>NZ_JAAFGS010000001.1 GCF_011090185.1 Saccharibacillus alkalitolerans
TACACTAAGCGTCTTCTCCGACGCAGATAAGAAAGACTGCTTTTCAGGCGGAAGATTCCGGCTCGAAAGCAGTCTTTTTTTGTTGTTTTCGGCGGATTCAAAGGTTTTGCCGCAGAGATGCCGAAATTGAAGAAGAGAGCTTTCTTTTGGGGTGCCTCCTTTTTCATCTTTTGTTATAATGACAAGACGGATACATATGTTCGGTGGCATATGTGGACCTGTCTGAATCGGCGATGATCGGGCGCGCCGGCGGCGCATCCGGTGTTTGCTTTTTCGGGGAAAAGGAGAGGTTATCTTGCGTATATTGGGAATCGACCCGGGGATCGCGATCGTCGGCTTCGGATTTATAGACAAACAGGGGAGCAAGTGCGTTCCCGTTCAATACGGCTGCATTCAGACCGAAGCGCATACGCCCGACGAAGAGCGGCTTTTGCACGTTTACGAAGCGATGGTGCAGCTGATCGACAAATATAAACCGGACGCGGTCGCGTTCGAAAAACTGTTTTTTAACCGGAACGTGTCGACGGCCATGCCGGTCAGCCAGGCGCGCGGCGTACTTATTTTGGCAGCTCATCAGAAAGGTCTGCCGATCGGGGAATACACGCCGATGCAGGTGAAGCAGGCGATCGTGGGATACGGCAAGGCGGAGAAGAAGCAGGTGCAGGAGATGGTCCGCATGTTCCTGAAGCTGCAGGCCATTCCGAAGCCCGACGACGTAGCCGACGCCTTGGCCGTGGCGATCTGTCACGCGCATTCATCCACACTAAATTCCAAGCTGAACGAGGTACTGCGAAAATGATCGATTTTGTACGCGGGCAGGTAGCCCATCTGGAAACGGAATATATAGTCGTCGACGTGCAGGGAATCGGATACCGGGTGTTCTGCCCGAATCCGTATGCTTTTGCGGCCAAGGGAGAAGAACCGGTTACGGTCTATACCCACCACAGCGTGCGGGAAGACGCCATTTTGCTGTACGGATTCGCGACGCGCGAAGAACAAAAGCTGTTTCGCCGTCTGATCGACGTGTCCGGCATCGGGCCTAGGGTAGCATTGGGCATTCTGGCCGGCGGTACTCCCGAGAAAGTCGTGTCGGCGATCCAGCAGGAGAACGTCACTTTCCTGACCAAGCTGCCCGGCATCGGAAAAAAGACGGCGCAGCGCATGATTTTGGATCTTAAGGACCGCTTGGACGGATTCGTCGCTCCGTCGTTGGGCGGGCTGTTCGACAACAACGTCGCCGCGGAAGCGGAACTGGACGGCGGAGGCTGGAGAGCGGCGCGCGAAGGGCTGGAAGCGCTGGGGTACACGGAAGCGGAGCTGGACAAAGCCTGGATGCATCTGAAAGAGGATCTGCAGCCGGGAGAGCCGGTCGATATGCTCATGAAACGGGCTTTGAAGGTTCTTTACAAAGGATAAATGCGGTACAGTATAAACGGGGAGGAAGTGTGGACTTATGGATGACCGGATCATATCGGCCAATCTGATGATGGAAGACCAGGCGGTGGAACTGAGTCTGCGTCCCCGCTATTTATCGGAATATATCGGCCAGAATCAGGTCAAGGAAAATTTGAAGGTATATATCGAAGCGGCGAAAATGAGGGGCGAGGCGCTCGATCACGTGCTGTTGTACGGTCCTCCGGGACTCGGCAAAACGACGCTGGCGAACATCATCGCCAACGAACTCGGCGTGAATCTGCGCACGACGTCCGGACCTGCGATCGAACGTCCGGGAGATCTGGCGGCACTGCTGACCAATCTGCAGGAAGGCGATGTGCTGTTCATCGACGAAATCCACCGTCTGCACCGGACGGTCGAGGAAGTCATGTATCCGGCGATGGAAGATTCCGCGCTCGATATCATGATCGGCAAGGGACCGAGCGCGCGTTCCGTGCGGCTCGATCTGCCGCCGTTCACGCTGATCGGCGCGACGACGCGGGCCGGACTGCTGTCCGCGCCGCTGCGGGACCGCTTCGGGGTCGTCAGCCGATTGGAATTCTACAACGTCGACGAGCTGGCATTCATCGTGTCGCGCAACGCCGATACGCTGAATGTCGAGATCGTCGGCAACGCGGCCGAAGAGATCGCGCTGCGGGCCCGGGGAACGCCGCGGATCGCCAACCGGCTGCTTAAGCGGGTGCGGGACTTCGCGCAGGTGCGCGGAGACGGGATTATCACGCCTGAGATCGCCGCCGAAGCGCTTACCCGTCTGCAGGTCGACCCGCGCGGTCTGGACAGCATCGACCATAAGATGCTCAAAGCGATGATCCAGAACTTCCGCGGAGGACCGGTCGGGCTCGATACCATCGCCGCCACGATCGGCGAGGAAAGCCAGACCATCGAGGACGTTTACGAACCTTACCTGCTGCAAAGCGGCTTTATCCAGCGCACGCCGAGAGGCCGCGTTGTCACCGCCCAGGCGTACGCCCACCTGGGACTGCCGATGCCGGAAGACGGAAAATAATTCGCCTCGACCGATTTCAAGAGGCCTGGACTCACAAGGAGGAACGCAAGCATGACGAAGCAACGTTCGAACGGCAGAGCCGTTAAATGGGGAAAACCGCTGCTGGCAGCCGCCGTCGCACTTTCCTGCCTCCCGCTTCAAGCCCCGGTTCACGCGGCCGAAGCGGACTCCAACGTACGGGTAGGACTGTTCTTGAACCTGGGAAGCACGTACAAGCAAACGACGCAAAAAATTACGCTGACGCCGGCAGAGACGGCAGCGGTCGGGCAGAAAACGGACAAAGGCTACGTCAAATGGTTCTCCGTTTCCGCAGGAAGCACGGCTTCTTTCGCGCTTGACGGTCCGAAGGTCAAGCTCGGCGAAAGCGCAGACCTTAAAGCGGTATCGGAATTGGCGGCCAAGCTGAAGTCGGGCTCGGATAAACTGTCCGTCTACAAAGTCAACCGCGGCGGGCAGAATGTGTACCAGCTGTACGCCGGGCCTTATGCGAGCGACAAGGCGGCATCCGAAGCGGCCGCGCGCCTTGCCGCAAACGCTTCGGTCAAGGCGGTAAGCGGCCTTTCCCCGGTCGCGACGGGAAGCTTCTCGTTGAACGCCGGTAATTACGGCACGCCGAGCGCGGCTTCTTCCGCGCTGCAGAAAGTGCTGGATGCCGGTTACGACGGCGTCGTCGCCATGTCGAACGCTTCGAACGGCAAAGCCGTCTACAGCGTGCGGATCGGCGAATTTTCCAGCGCTTCCGAACGGGACCTGTTCAAAATCGGCGCTTCCTCCAAGCTGAAAGGGATTGTCCTGTCGGAAGCCGATAACGCTGCCGCGTCGGCCGTTGTTCGCGCCGATGCGACGGGAGACTTGACGAACGGCACGACGGTCTCTCTGTACATGCTGACACTGGGCGCAAACGATCGAATCTGGGTTGACGGCACGCCCGACGGCGGCATTCGTGTCGAGGAACGCTCCAAGCGCTCCTATCGCGGGGACCTGGAGATCGGCGTGTACGGCGGCCAGCTGTATCTGGTCAACGAACTTCCGATGGAACAATATCTGTATTCGGTTGTCGGATCGGAAGTTCCGGCTTCTTGGCCTGAAGAGTCTCTGAAGGCGCAGGCCGTGGCCGCGCGCAGCTACGCGAAGGTGCAAACGAAGACGGCAACCAAGTTCAAGGTGGCCGACGTTGTCGATTCGACGCTGAGCCAGGCCTATAACGGAATCAGCTCCGAAAGCAAGTCCGTCAACGCCGCAGTCGATTCGACCGCGGGCGAGATTCTCGAGCAGAACGGGAAGCCGGTTGAAGCTTTGTTCTCTTCCAATGCGGGAGGGATGACTTCGGACCCGACGGAAGTATGGAACAGCGGCGGAAGCGGCCTGTTCAGCAGCGTGCCGTCGGAATCCGACAGAGCGGCGTCCGCCAACTTGAAAAAGTGGTACCATGTGGCGATGCCGAACGGAACGGTCGGCTATGTGCGCGAAGATAACGTCAAAGACAGGGGAGTCGGCGCGACCGGCCTGCGCACCATGACCGTGACCGCGCAGAACACGAAGGTGCGCCCGCTGCCGCAGATCCAGAGCGGCGTGTCGGAATTGGCGAAGATGAATCCGGGAGAGGAAGCGCTCGTACTGGAAGTCGTAAACGAATCGAACACGTACGAATGGATTCGGGGCCCTTATACGTCTTCCCAGCTGCTGGCTACGTTAAAAGGTCGCACGACGACGACGCTGCCGACCACGATCAAGACGATCCAGGTGAGCCAGAGAGGACCTTCGGGCCGGGCGACCGAGCTGAAGATCAACGGAACGAAGGTCGACGTCAAATATCCGGATATGTTCCGTTCCGCATTGAGCGGCCTGCCGAGCACTCTGTTCGACGTAGTGCCGGCGGACGCCTATACGGTCATCACTTCGACGACCGCGGCCAAGAGCGGGAAAGCGTCCCCGTCGCAGATCAAGCTCGGCGCTTCGGCCAAAACCGGAGGGATCGCCCGCAGCCTGGCAGCGGTAGGGACGAACACGTCGGCCGTATCCTCGGGTACCGGATTCTTTTTCGTCGGCAAGGGGAACGGGCACGGACTCGGACTTTCCCAATGGGGAGCGAAAGGACTCGCGGACGAGGGAGCAAGCTACAAAGACATTTTGCTGCACTATTACAACAACGTAGAACTTATTAAGGAATGACGAATCCATGAATGTAGAAGATTACGATTTCGAACTGCCCGAGCGGCTGATCGCCCAGACGCCGCTCGCGGAACGCACGGCTTCCCGTCTGCTGACACTCGACAAGAGCACGGGAGAGACCGAGCATCTGCATTTTTACGACATTTTGGATAAGCTGAATCTCGGCGATACGCTGATTCTGAACGATACGCGCGTCCTGCCGGCGAGGCTGCACGGCATTAAGCCGGAGACGGGCGCGCGCGTAGAACTGCTGCTGCTCAAGAATATCGAAGGCGACCGCTGGGAGACGCTGGCCAAGCCGGGCAAAAAAGTAAAGACCGGAGCGGTACTCCGCTTCGGGGACGAACTCGAAGCCGTCGTGCTGGAAGAAGGAGAAATGGGTGCACGCATCATCGAGTTTCGTTACGAAGGCATTTTCCAGGAGATTCTCGACCGTCTCGGCGAAATGCCGCTGCCGCCTTACATCAAGGAACGGCTCGATGACCGCGAGCGCTACCAGACCGTGTACGCCAAACACGAAGGATCGGCTGCGGCGCCTACCGCGGGGCTTCACTTTACCGAGGAGCTGCTGGATAAACTGCGGGCTAAAGGCGTCGAGATCGGCTTCGTGACGCTGCATGTGGGACTCGGCACTTTCCGTCCGGTTTCGGTGGAAAACGTGGAAGAGCATGTGATGCACGAGGAGTACTACGAGCTGCCGGCGGAAACGGCCGAACTGATCAACCGGACCCGCCAACGCGGCGGCCGGGTAGTCTCGGTCGGCACGACATCGACGCGCACGCTCGAATCGGCGGCCAGAAGAACGATGGACGGAGAGGGGCGTCTCGGCGCCGACAGCGGCTGGACGCAGATCTTCCTGTATCCGGGCGAAGAGTTCAAAGTGGTCGACGCGCTCATTACGAATTTCCACCTGCCGAAGTCGACGCTGGTCATGCTGGTCAGCGCGCTGGCCGGAAGAGAACGCGTGCTGGCGGCTTACCGCGAAGCCGTGGAACGGGAGTACCGATTCTTCAGCTTCGGCGACGCAATGTTTATTTATTAACCGGAGGCGCGAGCCTCCTCATTTTCTTGTAAAGGAACGATCCGATGACACCCGCTATCCGATACGAACATATCAAGACCTGCAAGCAGTCGGGCGCAAGACTCGGTCTCGTGCATACGCCGCACGGCGTGATCGAGACCCCGACTTTTATGCCCGTCGGCACGCTGGCCACGGTCAAAACGATGAGCCCGGAAGAGCTTAAGCAGATGGACGCGCAGATTATTTTGAGCAATACGTATCATTTGTTCCTGCGACCCGGACACGAAATTATCCGCGAAGCCGGAGGATTGCATAAATTCATGAATTGGGACCGTCCGATCCTCACGGACAGCGGCGGCTTCCAGGTGTTCAGCTTGGCCGAAATGCGCAAAATCACCGAAGAAGGCGTCAACTTCCGTTCCCATCTGAACGGCGATAAGCTGTTCCTGTCTCCCGAAGTGGCTATGGACATCCAGAACGCATTGGGCTCCGACATTATGATGGCTTTCGACGAGTGCCCGCCTTATCCGGCCGAAAAGGAATATATCAAGCGCTCGCTCGAACGGACCTCCAGATGGGCGGAACGCTGCCTCAAAGCGCATGCCCGTCCGGAAGATCAGGGGCTGTTCGCCATCGTGCAGGGAGGCATGCATGAAGATCTTCGCCGTCAGAGCGCGGCTGATTTGACTTCCATGGATTTCCCGGGGTATGCTATTGGTGGACTGAGTGTGGGAGAACCGAAACATCTGATGTATGAAGTGCTGGAGTATACGGTACCGCTGCTCCCGGCGAACAAGCCCCGCTATTTGATGGGCGTAGGCTCGCCGGATGCTCTGCTCGAAGGCGCCATTCGCGGAGTCGACATGTTCGACTGCGTGCTGCCGACGCGCATAGCGCGTAACGGAACGACGATGACAAGCCAGGGCCGGGTGGTTGTACGCAATGCCCAGTACGCGAGAGACTTCGGTCCTCTCGATCCGAACTGCGATTGCTATACCTGCCGGAACTATTCCCGGGCGTATCTGCGCCATCTGATCAAGGCGGACGAAACGTTCGGCCTCCGGCTGACCACTTATCATAACCTCCACTTCCTGCTCGAATTGATGCGCGGCGTGCGTCAAGCTATCCGCGAGGATCGCCTGCTGGATTTCCGCGACGAATTTTTCGAGCAGTATGGCATGCACGCTAACGATAAAGGGTTCTGACCGCCCACGTGTCCAGTACGAGGATCATCGTACGGCCATTCGCACAATAAGGGGGATTCACGATGTTTCATGCTGCACCGCTTGCAGCCAACGCCGGACAGGGCGGGGGCATCATTATGACGATCATTCCGTTCGTATTCATGATCGCGATCTTTTACTTCCTGCTGATCCGTCCGCAGCAGAAGAAGCAGAAACAGCGCAACGCCATGCTGAGCCAGCTCAAAAAAGGCGATAAAATTGTCACGATCGGCGGCCTGCACGGCACGATCCTGGAAATTACGAACGATATCGTCGTTCTGCGCGTGAACGACGTGACGAAGATGACGTTTGATCGCAGCGCGATCAGCCACGTGACGACAACGGGCTCCGACGTCAGCCTCGACAAAAAGTAAGGCCAACCGAACAAGGAAGCGCCTGCGGCGGTGGACCGCTCCGCTCTTCCGTACAAGCTGCCGCCGAACGGACTTCGTCCGTTCCACGGCAGCTTATTTTTTCGAATTCGATGCGGCATGACCGCAACATTTTCGGAGAACCGCACTCTACATATAGGACGCGTATCTTTCAAACTTGCTTTCAGAGGGTCTCGGTTTCGAAAACCGGTCTTTTGGAGAGCTTGAACGACAGGGAATGGAAACGCCGAAAGGAAGTGACTGCATGATTTCCGAAATCGATACCGCATTTTGGCCGGTCTACACGGCGGCAGCCGTGTTCGTCATCGTCTATATGCTGGTCGTAACGGAAAAAATAAACGGAGGGCTTGCGGCAATGGCGGGCGCGTTGGCGCTGCTCTTATTGGGAATCGTCGACTGGAGCGCCGCTTTGACGCATCATATGTATGTAAATGCGCTTCTTCTGCTGGTCGGGATGGCCGTTACGGCGGCCGCAGCCGACCTGAGCGGCATCATGCACTACGCGGCGCTGAAAATCGTCCGTGCCGTCTCGGGCAGCCTGCCTGCCGTACTGATCGTCGTCACGCTGATCGCGGCCGCGTCCTCTGCGCTCCTGGGGAGCGGACCCGGACTTCTGCTGTTGGCGCCGCTCATTCTGCGTATTGGAAAAGCTCTCCGGGTCGGACCGGTACCGCTCCTTATCATGAGCGTGATCGCCTGCAATCTCGGCGGCATGACGACGTTGGTCGGCAGCGTGCCGAATATCATGATCGGCTCGGCCGCCGATCTTGATACAATCGATTTCGCGCGCCGACTTCTGCCGCCGGCTCTGCTGCTGCTTGCCGTGCACCTGCTGCTGCTGATGCTGATCTTCAGGAAAGAGATGAGAACCGGCAGCGGCAGGCGCACAGAGCTTGAAGCGTTGGAGCCGGTCGGGTATTTGAGCGGCCGCGGTCGTGCGCTGATGTCGCTCGGGGTGCTGATTCTGCTTGCGGCCGGCCTGATCTGGCACGATAATCTGCGTGCGGACAGCGGAACGGTCGCGGTTATCGCCGCCGCGTTGATGCTGCTCGTCAATATTCGTTCTTCAAGCGAGGCACGGCAGATTCGGGAGCGGCTCGATTTCAAGACGTTCGGGGTGTTGATCGGCTTTTACGTGATCGCCGGCGGCCTGGTCGAGACCGGCATCGTCGGCGAAATCGCGATGCGTCTGTTGGAGCTTACGAACGAAAACAAGGCGCTGACGGCGCTGGTTCTGTTCGGCGTGTCGGGCCTGCTGTCCTCGGTGCTCGATCCCGTTCCGCTGACGGCCGCGGCGGTACCGCTCATCCAAACAATCGGGCTCCAAGTCGAGGTCGTCCGTCCGTCGGATCTGAACGACTTATGGTTCGCGCTGGCCCTGGGCTGCGGAATCGGCTCGAGCGGGACGCTTGCGGGATCGGTCGCGGGCGTGCTTGCGGCGGGTCTTGCGCAGAAGGAAGGCTACCCTTTTTCTTATTTGTCCTACTTGGTGATTGCCTTTCCGCTCACGCTGCTTGCGCTCGGAGCCGGAGGATGGTATCTCTGGGCGCACATTTTGTAATATTCAAGAAATGCGGAGAGCGGTTTTCGGGCAGGAAAGACACGACCGGCGTCGAATCAACCCTAAATGCCGGCTGCGGCTTAAAGCGAAACCGCGCGGAAGCCGATGCAGCCGTAACGGGCAAGCGCAAAAAAAGGAGGGAAGTGCATGACGGAGGCAAGGCTGGACGGGCAGCCGCCCGCGACAGAACAACTGGCCGGAGAGGAATTGACGGAGGCCGTCATCGAGCTCTGCCACAACAAAGCCGAAGAGTTTCATTATCTCGGCTACGAACATACGACTTGGGAAGACGTTTGGAAATGCGTGAACACGAAGTATACGGGAACGCAGGATCCGCCGCTGCATCGGATCGTTAACGATATCTTGACGCTCCGGGCGGACAAGTTGATGAATCATTTGACGCTTACCGCGCTGAAAGAGGCTTCCTTTTCCTAAAGGAGTGCCTTTCTTTTTGCTTCATTGACTCCATTTTCCGCCATCGCTATAATGGGAATATTGAGAAAAAAGGGGGAACCAGAAACGGCATGAAGAGAATTGTCAGTTTCATTGTTATTGTGCTCGTCTCAATCGGGATCATGGTCTGGAGCACGCCCAACCTATTGAATTCCGTCCGATTGGGACTGGATTTAAAAGGAGGCTTCGAGATCCTGTACGAGGCGTCGCCAATGACAGGCGGCGAAGAAGTCACCCGAGAATCCCTGAACGAGACGGCCAGAAGTCTTGAGAAACGCGTGGACGCCCTTGGGGGAAGCGAGCCTGAGATCACGACCGAAGGCACGAACCGGATCCGTCTCAGAATCGCAGGCGTCACGGACGAGAAGGCCGTAAGGGAACGTATCAAAGAACCCGCCAACCTGACTTTCCGCAGTCTGGGTAACTCTTCGGAGGAAAATACGACGGGCAGCGGTGCGGACGCCGAAGACGAAACGGCGGCGGAAAGTACCGATTCGACGAACGCTTCCGGAAGCCCGGATGCGGCCGCATCGGGCACCGAACAGGAAGGCGCGACGGAAGAAAGCGCGGCCCAGGCCGATCCTTACCAGGGCTACGACAAAGTCGAGCTGACCGGTAACGATTTCAAGCCGAACGGCGCTTCGGTCCAGTTCGACCAATTGGGCAATCCGATGATCTCGATCGAGCTGAAGGACGCCCAGAAATTCGCGGACGTAACCGGACGCCTGGTCGGACAACCGATGGCGATCTTCCTGGACGACCAACTGCTCTCGGCGCCGGAAGTCAAACAGCGGATTACGGGCGGAACGGCCCAAATCTCGGGCAAGTTTACCCGTGAAGAAGCACAAAATCTGCGCGATACGATCAACCTCGGCGCGCTGCCGCTGAAGCTGACCGAAAAATACTCGCAGAGCGTAGGCGCGACGCTGGGACAGCTGTCGCTCGATCAGACGCTTCGGGCCGGCATCATCGGCTCGATCATCATTCTGATCTTTATGGTGTTCATGTACCGGGTACCGGGACTGATCGCCGCATTCTGCTTGATTATCCATACCTGGGGGACGATTTTGGTCTTCATATGGGCGGATATCACGCTTACCCTTCCGGGCATTGCGGCATTCATACTGGGGATCGGGATGGCGGTCGACGCCAACATCATTACGTATGAACGGATCAAGGAAGAAATGCGCAGCGGCAAGAGCATCATGTCGGCGTTCCGTGCCGGCAGCAAAAGTTCTTTCCGTACCGTCATGGACGCCCAGATTACGACCCTGATCGCCGGCGCCGTCATGTTCTGGCTCGGTACGGGTTCGGTTCGCGGTTTCGCGCTCGTTCTGATGATCGATATCATCACCAGCATCATCACGAACGTCGTCTTGTCGCGTTTCCTGCTCTCCCTGCTCGTTAAGGCGAAATCTTTGAAGAAGCCGGGGTACTTCGGAGTAAAGGAGAGTGAAATCCGTGAGCTCTAAGCCTCAAGCTGCAAGTTCGAAATGGAATTTCAACTTTGTTAAAGCAAGCAAGTATTTCTATACGTTTTCGATTGTTTTGACGCTGGCCGGCATTCTCAGCCTTGCTGTCTTCGGCCTGAATTACGGCGTCGATTTCCGTTCGGGCTCGAACGTGGACGTGTCGGTATCGAAGGCGGCGACGCAGGCGCAGGTACAGAAGGTACTGGCTGACGCCAAGCTCGATCCGGAAGCCAACATTACGGCAGGCACCGACCGGGTAAGCATCCGTTTTCCGGAAGTGCTGACGGACGATGAAGTCGAGACTCTGCAGACGACGTTTAACAGCCAAATCGACCCGAACGCCTCGTACGAGATCAATACGGTCGATGTGGAGATGGCGAAGGAACTGGAGCGCAATGCGCTGTTGGCTATCGCGGTAGCGAGCATCGGGATCGTCATTTACGTTACGATCCGCTTTGAATGGGGCTTCGCCCTGTCTGCCGTCGTCGCTCTGCTGCATGACGCCTTCCTCGTTATCAGCGTATTCTCGATCTTGAGACTCGAGGTCAATCTGACGTTCATCGTCGCGATCCTGACCATCATCGGTTTTTCGATCAACGATACGATCGTTATCTTCGACCGCATTCGCGAAAACCTGCGTTTCGCGAAAAAGCAGACTCCTCACGACTTGGAAGATGTCGTGAACAAGAGCGTGTCGCAGACGATGACCCGCTCGCTGGGGACGGTATTCACCGTATTCATCGCGGCGTTCGCCCTGCTCGTGTTGGGCAGCGAATCGATCCGCATGTTCTCCCTGGCCATGGTTATCGGCCTGCTGTTCGGCGCCTACTCGTCGATCTTTATCGCAAGCCCGCTGTGGCTGGCGCTGAGAAGCAAGAAAAAGCCGTCCGCGGCCAAACCGTCCAAAGCGACGACTTAGCGTTCCGCTACGGCTGTGCCGTAAAGCCGCGTCCTGCATTTGAGGCGCGGCTTTTCTTATTCCGTTGAACGGAAAAGCGGCCGCATCCGGAATCCTTCCGGCCGAGCCGATCAAATACGTGAGGAGGATAGCTATGACGGTCCGTCAACAAAGCGGGAGTTCGTCGGGGTGGACGGAAGTCTGGGCGCTCGGCGCGGCTTCGCTGATCAAAGGGGCCGGCGGATTGGCCGGCGGAAGTCAGGCGCTGCTGGCCGACGCTTTGAACTCGGCATCCGATGCCGTGCGCGGAAGCCGTTCGGCGGGCATGCAGGCGCTGACGGCGAAAATGCTGCTGGCTGCGCTGGTGCTGGTCGGAGCGATCGAAGCCTCGATTTCGGGCGTCGGAAGATTGCTGGACGATCCGGGAAAGGCGCCGGGCCTGGGAGCGGTGATTGCTTTTTTTGCCGCGGTGTTCCTCAGCGAGACGCTGTTCGTGCTTCGTTATCGCCGTTTGGAACGAGAGAATCGCGAGGCGGCTCTCAAGTACGCGGCCGAACACCGGCTTGCTTTATACGCTTCGATGTTCGTCGCGGCAGGGATGGCTTTGTCGATAGCCGGCAGCGGCTTCGGCATTACCGAATTCGTCTATGCGGATGCGGCCGCTTCCCTGCTGGTTGCGGCAGTCGCGATCGTCAATGCGCTGCGTATCATGCTGTCGGTATTCAAGGAATCTCCGGCGGCGCATAAGCGGAGCGAAGAAGATCCGACTCCGTTCTTGGAAACCGTTCAGCGTGTGCGCGGAGTCATTGAGGTAAGGGAGCTTCGCGCGTTCAGGACATCGGAAGTTTTAAAAATCGAACTGGTACTGAGCGTCAATCCGCGCATGACCGTCAAGGAAGCGGAAGAAGTCGCCCAACGCTCGCGGGATTTGCTGCTGCATCGGTTCGTGCAGGTGATCGAAGTCGATGTTCGGGTCGAGCCTTACCATACAGGATACCCGTACAAGTCGAACGACGAACTTCTGGGAAGCGGCGATCAACCGACGATCGTTCAATGAAGCCGAACGCGGAGCAATCCGCGTTCGTTCGATTTAGGGATTCATTTATTCGAACTATAAGGATTGAAAGAAAAGGCAGGTGAGCTTATGCTGCATTCCCAATATCAATGGAAAATCGCGCATCCCGACCGGTCCGCCGTGAACCGGCTCAGCGCAGAACTCGGCATCTCGCCGCTCCTCGCGTCCCTTCTGGCGAACCGGGGATACGAAGCGCCGGCATCGGCGGCTGAGTTTTTGGACGGAGACGAAGACCTCTCGGGCCTGCACGATCCTTTCCTGCTGCACGGCATGGACCGGGCGGTGCAGCGAATTCGCGCGGCGCTGCAAGGCGGCGAGCGAATCTGGATCTACGGAGATTACGATGCCGACGGCGTATCGAGTACAGCGCTGATGATTCGGCTGATGGCCCGGATGGAGGCGGATTTCGGCACTTATATTCCGCATCGCTCCAAAGAAGGATACGGTCTGCACCGGCATGCGATCGATCAGGCGGCGTCCGAAGGCGTCAAACTGATCGTCACGGTCGATACGGGAATCAGCGCCGTCGATCAAATCGCCTATGCTTCCTCGCTCGGCATCGACGTCGTGGTGACGGATCACCACGAACCGCCGGCCGTTCTTCCGGAAGCCTGTGCGCTGGTCAATCCGAAACTTCCGATGTGCGGTTATCCGTTCAAAGGACTGGCGGGGGTAGGGGTCGCTTTCAAGCTGTCTCACGCCCTGCTGGGCTTACCTCCCGAAGAGTGGATGGATCTGACAGCCATCGGCACGGTGGCCGACTTGATGCCGCTGACCGGAGAAAATCGGCTGATCGTGGCGCGCGGAATCGAGGTCATGCGGCGCAGCCCTTCTCCCGGCGTGGAAGAACTGCTGGCGGTGGC
Organism: Saccharibacillus alkalitolerans; assembly: GCF_011090185.1. Taxonomy (GTDB): domain Bacteria; phylum Bacillota; class Bacilli; order Paenibacillales; family Paenibacillaceae; genus Saccharibacillus; species Saccharibacillus alkalitolerans. The sequence continues at coordinate 13,592 of NZ_JAAFGS010000001.1, forward strand.
CGGCAGCAAGCCGGAGCAGTTGACGTCGGTGGGAATCGCTTTTGCCATTGCCCCGCGCATTAATGCCAGCGGCCGGCTGGACCATGCCGACCGGGCCGTGGATCTGCTGACGACACAGGAGCGAGACCGCGCGGAGCATCTGGCTTCCGTGCTCGATCTGCTGAACAAAGAGCGTCAGAAAAACGTCGAGGACATCGTAAGCGAAGCGATCGACATGCTTGAGCTCAAGATCGCGGGCGCAGGAAGAGTTCCTGATGTAATCGTATTGGCCGGCGAAGGATGGAACGTAGGCGTGGTGGGCATCGTAGCCTCGAAAATTCTCGAGCGGTATTATCGTCCGACGATTATTTTGGGGATCGATGCGGAAAAGGGGACCTGCAAGGGTTCGGCGCGTTCGATTCCGGGATTCGACATTTACGAAGCGCTGCTGTCGGTCGAAGAAACGATGCAGCATTTCGGAGGCCATCCTTCGGCGGCGGGCATGAGTCTGCTGAGCGAACGGCTGGATGACTTCGAGCGCGGGCTGAACCAGCATGCGGCAAAAGTGCTGAAAGCCGAGCATCTCATTCCGGTTATCGAAGCGGAAACGGAATGCGCGCTGGCCGATGTGCCGATTCCGGTCATCGAGGAATTGGAGCGAATGGCTCCGTTCGGCATGAACAATCCGACGCCGCAGTTCGTATTCCGGGGCGTGAAGCTGCAGCGGGCGATGACGATGGGCAAGACGAACACTCACTTGAAACTGATCGTCGAACAGGACGGATTCGTTTTGGAGGCGGTGGCTTTCGGCAAAGGCGCATTGGCCGAATATCTCAGCGAAGGCGACCGGCTCGATCTGCTGGCGGAGCCGGGCATCAACGAATGGCGAGGCAGCCGCAAACCGCAGCTGATGGTGCGTGACCTGGCGCTTCCGGCTTTTCAAGTGTTCGACCGCCGTTCGCCGTCAGCTTCGGCGGACAACCTTGAACGTTTCCGGAAAAAAGCGGAAACGGTGCTTGCCTGCAGGCCCGATCAGATCGCTGCAGCCATCCATAAAACGACACTAAAAGTTTTGCAGAAGACTCTGGCGCAACTCCCGGTTTGGCTGTATGATGAATATTCCGGGATTCAAGGAACGGAAAGCGGGCTGACGCACGCAGATCCGGCCGGGACGCGCACTTTGTTCGTCCTGGATCTCCCGGACACCGCCGCGCAGCTCGATCGGCTGCTGGCCGGACTGCCCTCGCTGGAGAACGTCGTTCTATTGTACTCGGCCGACGGACCGGAAGACGGAAGGCTCAGCGAGCCCAGCCGCGAACGGATCAAAACGATTTATGTCGAGCTTCGCCGCAGCGCGGCGGAGGCCGCGGACGAAGAGCAGCTGGTTCGCCGGTTAAGCCGGTCTTCCGGCTGTTCGCCGCGCATGATCCGCATGACGCTGGACGTGTTCGAAGAACTTGAATTTATCGTTCGGGCCGAAGGCGCCGTAACCGCCAATCCGAGTCCTCCGAAAGCGGCGTTGGAATCGGCCGCGGCTTACCGACGTCTGCAGGAAGCGGAAGCATTGGAACGCCGTTTGCTCGGTCCGGGCGAAGACATCGGCGCCTGGCTTGCGGAGAAGCGGAAGGCCGCAGGCAACGGCAGCGCGGACGAAGTTTTATCTTTTTCGGTATAGGAAGGGCGGAAGCCGTTCTTTCGCCGATCATCGACTATCCGGGAAACAACATTTAGGAGGAGATTGATTTGGATTTTAACCAGCATATTCGCGTGATTCCCGATTTTCCGAAACCGGGCATCAGCTTTAAGGACATTACGACCCTGCTCGGCAACGGACCGGCTTATCGGGAAGCGATCGACGCGCTCAAAAAGCAGGTCGAACATTTGAAGATCGATCTGATCGCCGGACCGGAAGCGCGCGGTTTCGTCGTCGGCGCGCCGCTGGCTTATGCGCTGGGCGTCGGCTTCGTGCCGATCCGCAAAAGCGGCAAGCTGCCGTACAAGACGGTGGAAGTCGAATACGAGCTGGAATACGGCACGGACCGTCTGGCCATGCATGTCGATGCCGTGCAGCCGGGACAAAATGTTCTGATCGCAGACGATCTGCTCGCAACCGGAGGCACGATCGCGACCGCGGTCGACCTGGTTCGCCAACTCGGCGGCAACGTGGTCGGCGCAGCCTTTCTGATCGAGCTGGAAGAGCTGAACGGCCGCAGCCGTCTCGACAACGTCGAAGTGTTTAACCTGATCCAGGGCTAACCTTTACGCCGACGCGAATAGCATGAAAGCATAAAAACCCGTTATTGGACTTCCCGAGCAGCATGGGGAAGCAAATGACGGGTTTTTCTTTTTAAACGAGCTTTTTCGGTCAAAAAACAGAAAAAAAGCGTTTTTTTTGAAACCTGCCGGGGATCGGCGCGTATTACCTCTTGAGACTCGGCGGAAGAGCCTCTTTTTGTTTTGGCCCGACCGGCCCGGGTCCGCATTTTCTGAATTAAGGAGGGAAATAAAATGTCCGTAATAAGAGAAACCGATCTGCCCGGAATCGGGCGCAAATTTCTGATCGATACGGAAGAAGGAGACCGCTTCATTGTCATCCTGCACGAGGACGGCAAACGGGAATTGTTCTGTCCGTCGCCGGAAGATCCAGAGGAACTCATGCGCGTCATGACGCTGACCGACACGGAAGCGCGTCAACTGGGCGGGATCGTCGGAGGCATGAACTACCAGCCGACGGCGCTGGAAAAAGCGGAGCATACGCTCGATCATTTGTCGATCGAATGGCACAAGCTCAAAAAAGGCATGAAAGCGATCGGCCGTTCGATCGGGGAATTGAAGATCCGCGAGAACACCGGAACGGTCGTCATCGCGTCGATCGAGTCGTCGCACAAACAGACGGTGAGTCCGGGTCCGGAATACGTGTTGGCCGAAGGCATGACGCTGGTACTGGCCGGCGAGCGGCAGAATATTCAGACGTTGAAAAGGATGCTGGAAGCAGGTGATGCGTAATGGATCATCTGGTATTCGAAGTCGGGATTGCCGTGCTGCTGATCGCGCTCGCCGGATTCCTGTCCGCCAAGCTTAGGTTCTCCGTCGTTCCGTTCTATATTTTAGCCGGCATGGCCGTCGGTCCGCATGCGCCCCATTTCGGTCTGGTCGACCTTCGGTTTATCCACAGCGCGGAACTGATCAATTTCATGGGCCGGCTCGGCGTCATCTTCCTGCTGTTTTATCTGGGGCTCGAATTTTCGGTCGGACGGTTGGCGAAAGCGGGCAAATCGATCGCGGTCGGAGGTTCCATTTATATCGGCATCAATTTTACGCTCGGGCTGCTGTTCGGCTTCGTCTGCGGCTTCCCGATCCTGGAAACGCTCGTGATCGCGGGCATTACGACCATCTCGTCCAGCGCGATCGTGGCGAAGGTGTTGGTCGACCTCAAGCGGACGGCCAATCCGGAAACGGAAATGATTTTGGGCATCATCATGTTCGAAGACGTATTCCTCGCCGTGTATTTGTCCATCCTGTCGGGTCTGCTGCTCAGCGGAGCGACCACGCTGGGAGGCGTGCTGCTGTCCGCGGGAATCGCGCTCGGCTATATGCTGCTCGTTTTGATCGTCGGGCGTCTGCTGGTTCCCGCACTGAACAAGCTGCTCGGCGTGCCTTCGAACGAAGTGTTTTTGACCACAGTCTTCGCGATGCTGTTTCTCGTGGCGGGGTTCTCCGAAACGATCCATGTGGCGGAAGCGATCGGCGCGCTGCTCGTCGGCCTGGTGCTGGCGGAAACGAAGCATATGCACCGGATCGAAAAAGCCATTCTGCCGTTCCGGGACTTCTTCGGCGCTTTGTTCTTCTTCAGCTTCGGCCTTACGATCGACCCGCTCAGTCTGAAGGGCAGCGCGGTATGGCTGGCGATCGGAGCGGTGGTTCTGACGATCGTGGGCAATTACGCGGCGGGCATGCTGGCCGGACGAACGGCCAATCTTTCTCCGAAAGCTTCGTCCAATGTCGGCTTGACGATCGTCTCGCGCGGCGAATTTTCCATCATCATGGCGAATCTGGGCGCGGCCGGCGGGTTGATGGCGATTCTTCAGCCTTTTGCGGCGATTTACGTTCTGATTCTGGCCGTGCTGGGACCGTTCCTGACGAAGGAATCGGCGATGGTGCACCGTTTCGTCAGCAAAATCTTTCCGATAAAAAAAACGCGGGACGAAAGCCGAAAGGTTCCGTAAAGGCAAGCGAAAATGCATTTAGTCGTACAGGAATTATTTTCCTATAACATGGAGCGGCAGCGTCCGTTTTCCGGTTCTCCGTATCATGGGAAAATAACTCGTGGAAAAGACCGTCCCTGCGGACGGTCGAGAGAAAAAAGGCCGTACGTCCTTCTGCGGAAGGAACGTACGGCTTTTTTAACGGAAATTTAGAAGCGGAAAATTTACAGGTCCGGCGTTTTGGCCTCGGTCGAGGCTTCTTCTTTTTCGTTCGACAATCCCAGCAGGGAGATCAGACGGAAAACGAAGTTCACCACGATGCCGACGATGGTCGCCAGCGCCATGCCTTTCAGCGACACGCTCCCGATCGTAAGGGAGACGCCGCTGAGTCCCGTGCCGAGAATCAGGGCGGCGAGCAGCATGTTGACCGACTTGGAGAAGTCGACTTTTTGCTCCACGAAGATGCGCAGGCCGGACACGGCGATAACGCCGAACAGCAGCAGCGACACGCCGCCCATGACCGGAGTCGGAATATTGGCGACCGCCGACGAGAACGTGCCCGAGAACGACAGCAGAATGGCGATGACGGCCGCTCCGCCGACCACGAAAACGGAGTAGACGCGGGTGAGCGCCATGACGCCGATATTTTCGCCGTACGTCGTATTCGGCGTCGAGCCGACGAAGCCGGACAAGACGGTGGAGATGCCGTTGCCGAGCAGGGAACGGTGCAGGCCCGGATCTTTCGACAGGTCTTTGCCGACGATGTTGCTTGTCACGAGCAGGTGGCCGATATGCTCGACGATGACGACGAGCGCGGCCGGCAAGATCGTGAAGATCGCGGCGGCGTCCCAGGTCGGCGTCGTGAAGTCCGGCGTGGAGAAGAAGCTGGCGTCGGCCACGGCGGCGGTATTCACCTCGTGCATGAAGTAAGCGACGATATAACCGACCGCGATACCGATCAGGATGTGAATGATTTTCGGGAAGCCGCGGAACAGCACGGCGCCCAGCACGGTTACGGCGAGCGTCACCATGGAGATGATGATGGCGTTCATGCTGTAGCTGACGGCGCCCGTCGCGGCATCGGTCGTACCGAGCAGCCCGGCCATGTTGGCCGCCGTCGGCAGCAGTTCAAGTCCGATCAGCGCGACGACGCAGCCCATGACGACCGGCGGGAACATAAAGTCGATCCAGGCGGTACCGGCCACTTTGACCAGAAAAGCGACAAGGATGAACACGATGCCGATGACGATAAACGCGCCCAAAGCTTTCGAATAATTTTCCATGTTGCCGGGAGTAACCAGCACGCTGCCTACCGGTACGAGAAAAGCGAAGCTCGATCCCAGGTAAGCGGGAATTCTTCCCTTACAGATCAGGATGTACAGCAGGGTGCCGATGCCGTTCATCAGCAGGATGACGCTCGGGTCCACGCCGAAGATGTTCGGAACGAGGACGGTGCTGCCGAACATGGCGAACAGGTGCTGCAAACTGAGCAGCAGCCCCGGGCCGAACGGCGGTCTTTCATTCACTTGGATTTCGCGCTGCAAAGACTCTCACTCCTTAAAGGGCATAGGTTGGAGCCGCTCCGGAAGATCGGAGGGAGCGGCTTTTGGCGGATGAGAAAAACGGTAGAGAACGCGGCGATAAACCGAGGCCGAAGCGGCCAAATCCGTACGCGCTTGATCATCTTAACTAGATTATAGAGAAAATTGTTTTTTTTCAATAACATTTTTGATTAAAATGTCGGGAACTTTCGGATTTTGGAGAGTTCGTGTCAGAAAGTCCCCGCCTCGCGGACCCAATGAGCTTTTGATGAAGAAAGCAACAATTTGCGTGCACGCATTGACGGGGGTATCCCTAAAAGGCATAATGAAAGGAAAACCCTATCGACAGGCCTGAATGCGGAGTTTCGCGGACAGGCTTCATTTTCTTATAGAAAGGAATCGGAAAGGACTCAATGGGCATTGAACGATTACTTGAAAAGGCGTCCGCTTATATCCGAGAGTCGGACCTCCCCCGCATCCGGGAAGCCTACGAATTCGCCGATAAGGCCCATTCCGGCCAGGTCCGAAAATCCGGCGAGCCGTATATTCTGCATCCGCTGGCGGTTGCAGATATTGTCGTGGGCATGCAGATGGACACCACGTCGATCGAAGCGGCCTTGCTGCATGACGTCGTCGAAGACACGACCGTCTCGCTGGAAGAGATCCGGGAGCATTTCGGCGAGACCTGCGCGATGCTCGTCGACGGGCTGACCAAGCTCGAACGGATCAAATTCCGGTCCAAGGAAGAACAGCAGAACGAAAATTACCGCAAGATGTTTATCGCCATGGCCCAGGACATTCGCGTCATCGTGATCAAGCTGGCCGACCGTCTGCACAATATGCGTACGCTCAAGCATCAGTCGGAGGAAGGACAGCGCCGGATCGCGTACGAGACGCTGGAGATTTTCTGTCCCGTAGCCGACCGCCTCGGTATTTCCGCGATCAAGTGGGAGATGGAGGATATCGCGCTCCGCTACTTAAACCCGCAGCAGTATTACCGAATTGCCAATCTTATGCACAAAAAGCGCGCCGAGCGCGAACAGTTCATTTCCGACGTCATCGTCCGGATCGGCGAAAAGCTGGAAGAGATGGGCATCGACGCCGATCTGTCGGGACGTCCCAAACACATCTACAGCGTGTATAAAAAAATGACGAGCAAAAACAAGCAGTTCAACGAAATTTACGATCTGCTGGCCATCCGCATCTTGGTCGACAACGTCAAGGACTGCTATGCGACGCTGGGCATCATCCATACGCTGTGGAAGCCGATGCCGGGCCGGTTCAAGGACTATATCGCCATGCCGAAGGCGAATATGTATCAGTCGCTGCATACGACCGTGGTCGGTCCAAACGGCGAGCCGACGGAAGTGCAGATCCGTACTTGGGATATGCACCGGACGGCGGAATTCGGCATCGCGGCCCACTGGGCCTACAAAGAAGGCACGACCGTGAATCCGAGCGGCGGGATCGAGAACAAGATGCCGTTTTTCAAGGAAATTATCGAGCTGCAAAACGAAGCCAAAGATGCGTCGGAATTTGTCGAATCGCTTAAAATGGATTTCTTTTCCGACCTCGTATTCGTGTTCACGCCGAAAGGACAGGTTATCGAACTGCCGGCCGGATCGGTTCCGCTCGACTTCGCTTACCGGATTCATACGGAAATCGGCAACCGGACGATCGGAGCCAAGGTAAACGGCCGGATCGTTCCCCTTGATCATAAGCTGAAAACAGGCGACATCGTGGAAATCCTGACGTCCAAGCATTCTTACGGACCGAGTCAGGACTGGGTCAAGATCGCCCAATCTTCGCATGCGCGAAGCAAGATCAAGCAGTGGTTCAAAAAAGAACGACGCGAAGAGAATGTCGAAAAAGGTCGAGAGGGTCTGGAGCGCGAGATCAAAAAGCTCGGGCTGGAAGTCTCGGAATGGCTGACCGACGATAAGCTGCTGGAAGTCGCCAACAAGTTTTCTTTCAACGATACGGACGACATGCTGTCCGCCATCGGCTTCAACGGCATCACCGCTTCCCAGGTCGTGACCCGTCTGACGGAGAAATGGCGCCGCGAGCAGGAGGAGAACAGCAATCATCTGGAGCTGACGAACGAAATCCGCGAGGTCAAGGCGGCCCCGGCGGACAAAGAGAAGAAGCGTCCGACCAACGGAGTCAAAGTCAAGGGAGCCAGCAATCTGCTGGTACGCTTCGCGCGCTGCTGCAATCCGGTTCCCGGCGACGACATCGTCGGCTACATCACGCGCGGAAGGGGCGTATCGGTGCACCGGGCAGACTGTACCAACATTCCGGGAGCGGGCGACGGCGAAGAAGCCGCGCGCGTCATCGAGGTGGAATGGGAAGAGGCCGTGGAATCGAATTTCAGCGTCGATATCGAAATTACGGGCCTTGACCGGCGGGATTTCCTGAACGAAGTGCTGCAGGCGGTATCCGAGAGCAAAACGAATATGACCGCCGTTTCGGGACGCGCGGACAAAAACAAGATGGCGCTCGTGCATATCACCATTCTGATCCGCAACACCGAGCATCTGCAGTCGGTCGTCGAGCGGATCAAACGGGTGCGAGACGTCTATACGGTACACCGGATCATGCAATGACGGACCCGGCGGCGCGCTGGCGCGACCGGTCCGAAGAAGGAGCTTGTTTTCCCATGAAAATTGTCATTCAGCGCTGCAAATCCGCTTCCGTCGAAGTGGAAGGCGAAGCGGTCGGCAGCATCGGGCACGGTCTTATGATTTTGGTGGGCGTAACCGAAGGCGATACGGAAAAGGATGCCCGTTACCTGGCCGACAAAGCGGCGGGACTGCGCATTTTCGAAGACGAGGCGGGCAAGATGAACCACAGCGTCGAAGACGTGGGCGGTTCGGTCCTGTCCGTGTCCCAGTTTACGCTGTACGGCGACTGCCGCAAGGGCAGACGTCCGAACTTTATGGCAGCGGCCCGTCCGGAACCGGCGCTCGCTCTGTACGAAGCGTTCAACGAAGCGCTTCGAGCCCGCGGTTTGACCGTGGAAACCGGCGTGTTCGGCGCGATGATGGACGTGTCGCTGAGCAACTGGGGGCCGGTAACGCTCATTGTAGACAGCAAGGAATAAGAGTTTTGTCTGCCGCTTCGGCCGCCTTCGGGCAGCGCCGGGGCGGTTTTTCTTTTTGCCGACGCCTTGTGTTAGAAGTCAGGGAGGGCAGGGTAATAAGAAAGCGAGAACGGAAACCACGACGAACAAATTGGAGAGGAGTCAGACATCGATGAGTAAAATCGCATTTTTGCTTGCTAACGAATTTGAGGATTCCGAAATGAAGGTTCCTTATGAAGAGGTACGGAAGGCCGGCCATACGGCGGACATCATCGGTCTCAAAGCCGGCGAAACGCTGAAAGGCAAACAGGGCAAAGCCGAGTATACGGCGGACAAGGCGATCTCCGAAGTCAGCGCTTCGGACTACGACGCCGTCGTGATTCCGGGCGGCTCTTCGCCGGAAAATCTGCGTCTGGACGAACGGGTGCTCCAATTCGTCAAAGACGTTAACGCGTCGAAAAAGCCGATCGCGGCGATCTGCCACGGTCCGCAAATTCTCGCCAGCGCCGACCTGCTCAAAGGCCGTACGATCACTTCGTATCCGCCGCTGCAGGACGACATGGTGAACGCGGGCGCCAAGTTCAAAGACGAGGAAGCGGTCGTGGACGGCAACTTCATTACGTCCCGCACGCCGGATGACGAGCCGGCATTCGTCCGCGAAATTTTGAAGGCTCTGTAAGGGCGAGTAAGCAGAGCGCTCCGTGAACGGCCATGCAAGGCCGGCTCCGCCGGCCCTGCTGCCTATATACTTCCGAGAATAGACACGAAGACGCTTTTTTTAAGCGAAAACGCATACCGAACGTCCATTACAAAGGAGGGAATCAAGATGTCGAAACATATCCAAGCGTATTTCAAAACGGAAAGCGAAGCGGAAGGCGCAAGAATGAGTCTGATGACGTTCAACACCGAGCAGCTCGAAGTGGGAGAACTGCAGGGCGGCGTCGGTTACGGCAACGACGGAAACGGAGGCGGCCGGGTCGTCGTGCCTCTCGTACCGCTTTCGGGCACGACGAACGCGGGATTCAACGGCGGCGCCGCGGTCGGCGGAGGAAGCACGATCGGCGAACACGCGGTTCCGGTTCCGGCTCATCGGGAGTCCGGCGACTTGGGCGGCCAGCCCATCGACGAAGACGATTTGGACGACAACTATGAGAACGCTTCCGACGACGATCTGAAAGATCTGACTCATACGCTGTCCGTAAAGGTCAAGGACGAAGATTTCAGGGATGTCGTCCGCAAAATTCGCAGAAATCACGGCTACGTGCATATCTACGATTAAGAGCGCGAGACTTTGTAATCCAATTGTAATCTTCGCTACACATTCCCTTAACAAGAGAACGGTATAGTAAGGGCATGACCCCCTTAGATAAATTTTGAGGACTCGCGGCAGCAGCCTGCGGGTCTTTTTTTTGCTTTTATGGAAAAACGAAGGGGGCCGGACGGTGCGGGCCGGGTTTTAGAGGCAAAGACGGTTGACTTTAATCATGCACTTGATTACAATCATAAAATATAACAAACGCAGTGAGCCTTTTCGTGCCTCCTTCGGATGCAGGGCTCCCGGCGAATATGACGATTCGATGACGGGAAAAAGTAATTCGGTGTTCGATGCGCACAAGAGAGGAATTCCTTGGCTGGAAGAATTCCGCGCGGCGGCCGGACGAAAGACCTCCCCGAGAACGCACGGCGAAAGACGGAAGAAGCGGCAGGGCGGTCGGCCCGGCACGATTCTTGGAGTCCAAGTAGCCGAGGCGCGAAGTTGGCGGGCGTTAACCGTCGTTAATGAAGCGGGTTATCGCTTCTCTCGGATAGAGGCGCTTGCGTCCGCTTCGGGAGACGATCCCGAAATGTGGGTGGCACCACGGGAGATTCGTATACGCGGTCCCTCGTCCCTGTACTATGTTCAGCAATGGCATAGACGGCGGACGGGGGACTTTTTGCTATTTATAAAAAGAACCCGGCCGCGCAAGCCGGAAAGGAAGGAAAGAGAAACCATGGATTTTCAAAAGCCGAAAGGCACCCTCGATTTTCTGCCGGGAACGGTGGAAAAATGGCAGTACGTAGAGCGCAAAGCGCGCGACTTGAGCAGACGTTTCAATTACCGCGAAATCCGCACGCCGATCTTCGAGTACACGCAGCTGTTCCAGCGCGGCGTGGGCGAGACGACGGATATCGTACAAAAAGAAATGTTTTCGTTCCAGGATATGGGCGGACGCGGCATGACGCTGCGGCCGGAAGGCACGGCGGGCGTCGTGCGGGCCTACGTCGAAAACAAATTGTTCGGCGAACCGGACGTGGCGAAGCTGTTCTACATCGGACCGATGTTCCGTCAGGAGCGTCCGCAGGCTGGCCGTTACCGCCAGTTCCACCAATTCGGCATCGAAGCGATCGGATCGGTCGAGCCGGCCATCGACGCGGAAGTCATCGCGTTCGGCCTGCAGTTCTTCGAAGATATCGGTCTGAAAGGCACCAGCGTCGAGATCAATTCGGTCGGCAACGCCGCATCGCGCGCCGCCTACAACGAAACGCTGCTGGCATTCCTGAATCCGATGCGCGACACGCTGTGCAAAGACTGTCAGAGCCGGATCGACCGCAATCCGCTTCGCGTGCTCGACTGCAAAGTCGATCAGGACAAATTCGAAGGCGCGCCGTCGATTCTCGACAGTCTCGACGAAGAGAGCCGTACCCACTTCGAAGCCGTACAGAGCAACCTGCAGGGAATGGGCGTCGAGTACACCATCAATCCCCGCCTCGTTCGCGGCCTGGATTATTACACGCTTACGGCATTCGAGTTCAAAACGAAAAGCGGCATCGGCGCAATCGATACGATCGGCGGCGGCGGACGCTATAACAAGCTGGTTGCCGAAGTCGGCGGGCCGGATCAGCCGGGCATCGGCATGGCGATCGGCATGGAACGGCTGCAGCTTCTCCTCGCGGATCAGCAGACGGAGATCGAAACCGAACCGCCGCTCGATGTCTACCTGATCGCGCTCGGAGACAAAGCCGACGCGGAGATCACGAAGCAGCTGCACAAGCTGCGCCGCCTTGGCTTCTCGGCGGAGCGGGATTATCTGGGCCGCAAAATGAAGGCGCAGATGAAATCGGCCGACCGGCTTCAGGCGCGGTACACGGCGATTCTCGGCGACGACGAGCTGGAACGCGGCGAGATTGCCGTCAAATCGATGGAAACCCGCGAGCAGGTGACCGTGCCGCTGGAGAACTTGGCGGCCGCGCTTAAATAAAGACAGAATCGGTCATAAAGGCCGCTTTCGAATACAAACCCACAATACGCGTTTAATAAAAAGGAGAATCGACTTATGATGCTGAGGACTCATCACTGCGGACAGATCACGTCCGCTCATATCGGAGAAACGGTTACGCTGAACGGCTGGGTACAGACCCGCCGCGACCTGGGGGGCGTACTCTTCATCGACCTTCGCGACCGCAGCGGCATCGTGCAGGTCGTCTTCAACCCGGCTTATTCCGGCGAAGCGCTGCAGACGGCCGAACGCGTGCGCACCGAGTACGTGCTGGCGGTAAAAGGAACGGTCGTCAAACGCGACGAAGAAACGATCAACAAAAACCTGCCGACCGGCGAGCTGGAAGTGCGCGTCACCGAGATCGAAGTGCTGAACGCGGCGAAGACGACTCCGTTCTTCATCGAAGACGGCATCGAAGTCGACGAAGCGCTGAGATTGAAATACCGCTATCTGGACCTTCGCCGTCCGGAAATGCAGAAGACGCTCATGCTGCGTTCGCAGTCGGCGAAAATCTTCCGCAACTTCCTGGACGACCAAGGTTTCGTGGAAGTCGAAACGCCGATTCTGACCAAGAGCACGCCGGAAGGCGCGCGCGATTATTTGGTGCCGAGCCGCGTGCACGAAGGCGAATTTTTCGCCCTGCCGCAGTCGCCGCAGATCTTCAAGCAGCTGCTCATGGTCAGCGGCATCGAACGTTATTACCAGATCGCCCGCTGCTTCCGCGACGAAGACCTTCGCGCCGACCGCCAGCCTGAATTTACCCAAGTCGACCTGGAAATGTCGTTCGTATCCCGCGACGACATCCTGGGCATGATCGAAGAATTGATGGCCAAACTGTTCCGCGAAACGATCGGCGTCGAAGTGCAGCTGCCGTTCCAGCGTCTGACGCACGCGGAAGCAATGAGCAAGTACGGCTCCGACAAGCCGGACCTTCGTTTCGGCATGGAACTGGTCGACGTGAGCGATATCGTCGAAACCAGCGGCGTGAAGGTGTTCGCTTCCGTCGTGACGGGCGGCGGACAGGTTAAAGTGCTGAACGCCAAAGGCTGCGGCACGTGGCCGCGCAAAGAGATCGACGATCTCGGTCCTTACGCGGCGCGTTACGGCGCGAAGGGCCTCGCCTGGATTCAAGTCAAGGAAGACGGCTTCAAGGGACCGATCGTCAAGTTCATGAGCGAAGAAGAGATCGAAGCGCTGCGCCAGCGCACGGACGCCGAAGTCGGCGACCTGCTGCTGTTCTCCGCCGACAAGAAACAAGTCGTGGCCGACGTGCTCGGCGCGCTTCGCCTGAAGATCGGACGCCAGCTGGGACTGATCGACGACAGCATTTACAAGTTCGCCTGGGTGCTGGACTTCCCGCTGCTCAGCTACGACGAAGAAGCGAAACGCTACGTGGCGGAACATCATCCGTTCACCCGTCCGCTGGCGGAAGACTTGGAACTGTTCGAGACCGATCCGGGCGCGGTACGCGCGCAGGCTTACGACCTTGTGCTGAACGGTTACGAAGTCGGCGGCGGTTCGCTGCGGATCTTCGAACACGAGCTGCAGCAGAAGATGTTCAAGCTGCTGGGCATTTCGGAAGAAACGGCTCAGGAGCAGTTCGGCTACCTGCTGGACGCGTTCCAATACGGCACGCCTCCGCACGGCGGCTTCGCTTTCGGCTTCGACCGCCTGGTGATGCTGCTGACGCAGCGCACGAACCTGCGCGAGACGATCGCGTTTCCGAAAACGGCGAGCGCGACCGACCTGCTGATGAACGCGCCGGCGCCGGTGGACAAAGGACAGCTGGACCAACTGCACATCAAGCTCGCGCCGAAGCCGGCCAAAAAACCGGCTGCGGCGGAAGGCGAGCAGGCTTAAGTTTGCAACGAAGAAAAGACAGCCGGCATCGTCCGGTCTGTCTTTTCGCTTTGTCGAGGCGTCACGCCCTTACTTTAGGATTCAAGGAGGTTCTTCCATTATGCTGCACGCATTCTCAAGAACGGAACTCGCACTCGGACCCGAAGGTCTCGAAGAACTCAAAAACAGTACGGTGGCGGTGCTCGGCATCGGCGGCGTCGGCGCGATGGCCGTCGAAGCGCTCGCCCGCTCCGGCGTCGGCACGATCATCATGATCGACAAGGACGTCGTCGATATCACGAACATCAACCGCCAGATTCATGCGCTGACGACGACGGTCGGGCAGCAAAAAACGGAATTGATGGCCGAACGCGTCAAGCTGATCAATCCGGACATCAACACGATCGTGCTCAACATGTTTTATACGGAAGAGACGTACGAGAGACTGTTCGAGCACAAAATCGACTATGTGGTCGACGCTTCCGACACGATCATCTACAAGATTCATATCATCAAGGAATGCCTGAAGAGAGGCATCCCGATTATCTCCAGCATGGGCGCGGCGAACAAAATGGACCCTTCGCGCTTCCAGGTCGCGGACATTTCCAAAACGAAAATGGACCCGATCGCCCGTATCATCCGCAACAAGCTGCGTAAGGAAGACGGCATCAAAAAAGGGGTCAAAGTCGTCTTTTCGACCGAAAAGCCGATCAAGCCCCGCCAGGACGTTACGGAGCAAATCGCGCCGGCCGGCGCCAAAATCCGCAAAGCGAAGCAGCCGCCGGCAAGCAACGCTTTCGTTCCGCCGGTTGCCGGACTGATCATGGTCAGCGAAGTCGTCAAAGACCTGATGATCCGCGGCGGTCATCCGCTTCCCGATCAAGAATAACCGTTCATCCGTTTGAGCAGCGCGTTTCCCCGTCCGTGGGAAGCGCGTTTTTGGCGTTCGGCGTTCGTTCTGATGCGTTTCGGAAAAAAATAGCGCTCCTGCCGCGGAAATATGCTATGCTAATAGTCCTTTTGCGTTTTGCCGACGACTCGGGTCCGAGGCGGAACGCGAATCATTTTCGGCATTTTGTACGGACTGCCGTTCTTCCCGCGATGAACGGTAGGTTCGTCGGTTCGCGAGAACCCCTGTGCAAAATGCTCTCTTAGGAGGTAACTGAAGTGAGTGAGAACGTTCAAAGTGCCTATCGAGAAGAGCAGGACAAGCTGGATTCCGTTCTTGAAGAGATCGGGACCCAGCTTGCGCGCCTTCGGGCGGTTCCGGTGTATACCGGACACGATTTTACCGAGCAGGTGCTGGAAGCGGGACGCGAAGAGCGCCGTCAGCGGCTGAGCAAGTCGGAGCCGGAGCCGTATTTCGGCCGGATGGATTTCGAGGAAGACGGGAAGCCGGCGCCGGCGCCGCTTTACATCGGAAAAACGGGCCTCGACGGCCGCGATCCGGGCAGTCTCCCGATCGTGGTCGATTGGCGCGCGCCGGTAGCCAGCCTGTTCTATTCTTTTACGGGAGGCGAAGAGCGGGTCGAGTACGAAGCGCCGGAAGGCGTGATCGGCGGCGCCGTGCACCTGAAGCGCAATATCATGGTTCGCAAATCGGAGCTTGAGCGCGTCGTCGATACGTACACCCGCGGCGGCGAGGAACCGGCCGTATCGGACGAGTTCCTGCTGTACCGCCTGGGGGAGAATAAGGACAACCGGCTGCGCGACATCGTCTCGACGATCCAGGCCGAGCAGGACAAAATCATTCGCGCGGAAAAAAACAAAGCGCTGATTATCCAGGGGGTCGCGGGCAGCGGAAAAACGACCGTGGCGCTGCACCGGCTCGCTTTTCTGCTGTATCAATACAAAGAGCAGGTTTCGGCCGAAAAAATGATCATTTTCGCGCCGAACGGCATGTTTCTGGATTACATTTCGGGCGTGCTGCCGGAGCTGGGCGTAGGCGACATTCAGCAGCGCACGTTCACCGATTGGGCGTCCAAGCTGCTCGGAGCGGAACAGATGCTGGCCGATCCGTCGGAAACGCTGGACTTTTGGTTCGGCGAATCGGGAGGAGCCGCGCCGGGCGACGATGCGCCGGGACGGTTCAAAGGATCGGAACGCTTCCGAGCGATGCTGGATGCCGCGGCTTCCGCGCTCGAAGCATCGGGCGCGCCGGAGCTGGAATTTTCGCCTTGGGACGGAAAAACGCTGCCGTACGAGACGATTCTGCATTGGTATGCCGACGAGTACAAGCATTACTCGGCTTCGGGCCGCAAAGAGCGGGTGCTGGCGAGAATCCGCCGCTGGATCGAAATGGAGCTGAAGCCGGTCAAGCCCGAAACGCTGCGCAAAGAATACAAAAAGAAAGCCGTGCAGCGGGAGAAGGCCTATGCGAAAAAATGGCCGGATTTCAGCCCGCTGACGCTGTACAAGCAAATCTTCGGCGCGGCCAAGGATACGCGGGGCGTGCTGCCCGGGGAAGCGTTCGAAGGGATTCCGGCATCCGTGCTGAAATCGACGCGCAAAGATCTGAAAGAAGGCCGGATCCGGGAGGAAGACCTGCCGCCGCTGCTCTACCTGCATCTGCTGCTGAACGGAATCGAAGGAACCGAACGGTTCGACCATATCGTCATCGACGAAGCGCAGGATTTTTCGCCGCTGCAGGTATCGGTGCTGGACCGGTTCGTGCGCGGGCATTCGTTTACGATTCTCGGCGACTTGTCGCAGGGCATTCATGCATATAAGGGCGTGCACGCGTGGGAAGAGATGAGCGGGCTGTTCGGGGCGGACGAGACGTCTTACCATGCGCTGACCCGAAGCTACCGGTCGACGATGGAAATCATCGGCTTCGCCAACACGATTCTGACCGGCGGCGTACCGAACGCCATCGAAGCGGTACCGGTATTCCGCAGCGGAAACAAAGTCCGGACGATCGAATTCGGCGCCGGCGAAAAAGAGAGCGCGGAAGCGGCGGCCCGGGCGATTCGCGCGCTTTGGGGACGCGAACACAAGACCGTGTCGCTGCTGACGCGCACACAGGATCAGGCGAAGGCGCTGCACGAAGCGCTCCTGCCGGAATTTCCGGAACTCAATCTGATCGACGGAGGCATGACGCAGTATGAAGGCGGGTTGTCCGTTCTGCCGCTGCACTTGTCGAAGGGATTGGAGTTCGATGCCGTCGTGATCGCGGATGCGGGGCGGAACCGTTACGGAGATTCCGAATGGGACGCCAAAATGCTGTATGTCGGCTGTACGCGCGCCCTGCATGAACTTTGGGTGCTGCACGGCGGCGAGACGCCCGCTTTCCTGGATCGCGGCGGCGAATGGAGCGAAGCCGGCTGGCCGAAGATTTGAGGGAATATCGGGCGGGTTCAGCGAGATGGGCGGCCGGATCGTTCTTTCGCTGAATTTCTCTCTCCGTCTTCTCGCTTCTAGCTTCGCCGAGCTTTCAAGGCACGTTGACCGCGGAGTTTCCGCGGTCTTTTTCTTTTGCATGCGATGGGACCCGAATTCGCATTTGCGTTCCCGGCCGATGCGCACTATATTGAATAAAGGAATGAAAGGACGTGACAAGTTTGGATTTGTTCAATTACGGAGGCGGCGCGGATTCGCAAAGCGGCGGCGGGCTGCTGGCCGACCGCATGCGTCCGCTGACGCTGGACGAATATATCGGGCAGGAAGACATCGTCGGTCCGGGCCGGCTGCTGCGCCGCGCGATCGAAGCGGACAAGGTAGGATCGATCGTCCTGTACGGTCCGCCCGGCTGCGGCAAGACGACGCTGGCCCATATCATCTCGAACCATACGCAGGGCAAGTTCGTGCGTCTCAACGCCGTGGACGCCACGGTCAAGGACGTGCGCGAAGTCATCCAGCAGGCTGCCGACGACAAGGCGCTGTACGGAAGCAAAACGATCCTGTTTCTGGATGAAGTCCACCGCTTCAACAGCTCGCGTCAGGACGCGCTGCTGCCGGCGGTGGAGAAGGGAACGATCGTCTTCATCGGCGCCACGACGGAAAATCCGTTCCATTATGTGAACGGCGCCCTGATGAGCCGCTCAACGCTGTTCCAGCTTCATCCGCTGACGGCGGAGCACGCTCTGATCGCCATGCGCCGGGCGCTGGCCGATTCCGAACGGGGTCTCGGCTTCATGGACCTTCGCGTCGAAGAAGAGGCGCTGCAGCATATCGCGGCAATGTCGGGCGGCGATATCCGCCGCGCGCTGAACGCGCTGGAGCTGGCGGCGCTGACGACGCCGCCGCAGGCCGACGGCAGCGTCGTCATCACGCTGGAAGCGGCCGAGGAGTCGGTCCGCCGGCCGATCGCGCGAGCCGACGAGTCGACGCAGTACGACGTGCTGTCCGCGTTCCACAAGTCGATCCGCGGTTCCAGCGACGCCGCGTTGTACTGGTTCCTGTACGCCGTAGAGAAGCTCGGCATGGATCCGATGACGTTCATTCGCCGCCTGATCGCGGCGAGCAGCGAGGATATCGGCCTGGCCAATCCGCAGGCCATGGTTCAGGCGGTCTCGGCGCTCGAAGCTTACCGGAACAACGGCTGGCCCGAAGCGAAGCTCAACGTGGCCCAGGCGATTCTGTTCGCCGTGGAGAGCCCGAAATCGAATGCCGTCTATACGGCGATCGCCAAGGCCGAGGCGGCGTTCGGGCGGACCGGCACGGCTGAGGTTCCGCTGCATCTGCGCGATACCCATTACAAAGGAGCCGAAAAGCTCGGGCACGAAGGCTACAAATATCCGCATAATTTTCCGAATCATTATGTCAAGCAGGCGTACCTGCCCGCAGAGCTGGAAGGCACCGTATTTTATGAGGCGACGGAGCAGGGGAACGAGTCGAAAATTCGTCTGAATCAACAGCGCCGCCGGGAGCAGTAGTCTATTTCGCCTTCGCCGGTCGAGAGCCCGCGCGGCGGCATCATTACGAGGCAAAGAAGGAAACGGCTTATGAAAGAAATCGGATATGTGGCGCTGGGCGGAATCGGCGGCGCCCTGCTGCGCTATGCGCTGGGCGTCTCCCTTCCTCAGACCGGCGGGTTTCCGCTGCCCACGCTGCTGATCAACTTGTCGGGATGCTTGTTTCTCGGTTTGTTCTTCACGGTGGCGCTCGATCCGAGACGGATTTCGCCGGCGTTTCGGATCGGAATCGGTACGGGATTCACCGGCGCCTTCACGACGTTCTCGACGTTTTCGGTCGAGACGGCGAGGCTGCTCGAGGACGGCCGGATCGCCGCCTCGCTGGCGTATGCGGGAATCAGCCTGGCCGGCGGCGTCGCTTTGAGCGGGCTGGGTGTTCTTCTGGGCGAAGCTTGGCGCAGGAGGACGAACCCGAAGGGAGGAGGCGTCTCTTGAGTCTGACTTCGATATTATGCGTGGCGGCCGGCGGGATGGTCGGGGCGCCGGTCCGCTATCTGCTGGGCAGGTGGGCGGCATCGGCGTTCGGCGGCCGCTTTCCCTGGGGCACTTGGCTGATCAACTTGAGCGGCTCGCTGCTGCTCGGCGTATTGGCGGCGATGCAGCACAGGATGCCCGGTTGGGTCTATCCGCTGCTCGGAACCGGCTTTTTGGGCGCTTACACGACCTTCTCGACGTTCGGCTACGAAACGGTGACGCTGCTGGCGCAGAATCGCCGGACCGCCGCCGCCGTCTATGTCGTCTCTTCGGCTCTGCTCGGCACGGCCGCCGCGTTGGCCGGAATGGGATTGGCGCGATGATCGCATACGGCGAGCGATCCCGGAAGAGAGCCCGTCCGAGAAAAAAAGGGCGCGGATCGGCCGGGTATGTTAGAATTGTCAGAACACTACGAAATGTAGTAATCTAAGGTGTGTCCTTAACTTCGGACATTCGTCCGAAGCCGCTTTGCCATGCAGACGATTCTATATTCAGCATCCATGAGGGATTTCACGGTCCGCAGCGCCCTGACCTGTTGCATACTTTGTTCATCGTCCGGTCAAGGCAGTCAGCGACGACTTTTGTGGAGAGAGAAAGGTACGAAGGAAATGGATAAAAACCAGCCGGCCGAGGCCCATGTGCTTACGAGGGCTCAGAGGCATCAGAAGAAGAAGAAAAAGAAGACGAACAAAGGCAGAGCGTGGCTGATTGCGCTGTGCGTACTGCTCGTTCTGGGACTCGGCGGATATATTTTCCGCAAAGAACTGATGGTGCTCGCGTTCGATACATTCCTCGCCGACACGGTCAAGAATACGCTCGACGATTCGTACCAACCGATTGACCAGCCGGGCAAAGGGGGAGGGGCGGAAGAACTCACCGTCGCCGAACTGACGAAGGAACCGTTCTCCGTGCTGCTGCTCGGAACCGACCAGCGGGAAGACGAAATCGCCCGCACGGACTCCATCATTTACTCGGTCGTGAGGCCGGCGGATAACAAAGTGCTGCTCGTGTCCATTCCACGGGACTCCTACGTCAAGATGGTCGGCACGCCGACAATCAAGGGGACCCGCTCGGAAACGAAGATCAACGCGGCTTACGCCTACGGCGGCGCGCAGATGAGCGTCGACACGGTCGAAGCGCTGCTGAAGCACGACGTCGATTATTACGCGACCATCAATTTTAACGGTCTGACGGACGTCGTCAACGCGCTCGGCGGCGTGGAGCTGCCGATTACGGAGAAAATCGAAAACAAGCAGGCCGATCATGAGAAATTCACGATCGAGCCGAACAAGCCGATTTACGACGGCACCGAGGCGCTCAATTACGTGCGTTATCGCGAAGACTCCGATTTCAAACGGACCGAACGGCACCGGATATTCCTCAAGCAGATGCTGGACCGGATGAAGAGTGTCGAGAATTTGACGAAAATTCCGGAACTGATCGGCATCGCCGGGCAGAACTTCAAGACCAACATGACATCCGACTTTATGCTTTCGCTGGCGAAAACGGTCATTCTGAGCGATTCCACGCCGACGATCAGCAGTCATATGCTGCAGGGCGAAGGCGTCTCGCGCGACGCCTGGTATTACGAACTGGACGACGAAGATCTGGAGGAAACGATCGATTCGATCAGCAAGTGGCTCGATCCGAATTCGACCGAAGCCGATCTGGTCGTGGACGATACGGATGCGGGCGGCGACTCGCATACCGATCAGGAAGGCCAACCTGCCGGAGACGTCGGGCAGTAAAAACATTCTCGGCGCCTGGCAGCGGCTTTCGCGGCGCGCCAAAAAGCCCGCTTTTCACCGAAAAGGTGAAAAGCGGGCTTTTTTTCGATGCTCCGGTCCGGGTCCGAACGAACCGGAGGGTACGGTGCTTCATTTAGCGAAGGCTTGCCTGCCGAGCCGCTTCGTACGGCACTTTTTCGACTTGTTCGATCGTGCCGCCGCCCAGGCAGACTTCGCCGTCGTAGAAGACGACCGCCTGGCCCGGCGTAATCGCCTTCTGGCGCTCGTCGAACGCCACGCGCACCGAGCCGTCTTCCAAGCGGGTCAGCGTCACGCCCTGATCCGGCTGCCGATAGCGGAATTTGGCCGTGCATTTCAGCGGGCCGTCCGCCAGTTCGTCGCGGCCCGAAGCGAAGGTGACGCCGCTTGCGGTCAGCGCGGTCGAATACAGGCTCGGATGCTTGTCGCCCTGCACGACGTACAGGACGTTGCGCTCGAGGTCTTTGTCGGCGACGAACCAAGGTTCGCCGTTCCCGGAACCGCCGATGCCCAGCCCTTGGCGCTGGCCGAGCGTGTAATACATCAGGCCGTCGTGGCGGCCTTTCGATTCGCCGGTCGCGATATCGACCATCTCGCCGGATTTGGCCGGAAGGTAGCCGCTGAGAAATTCGCGGAAGTTGCGTTCCCCGATGAAGCAGACGCCCGTACTGTCTTTTTTGCGCGCCGTGGCAAGTCCGGCTTCCTCGGCGATGCGCCGGACTTCGGGCTTCGGCAGATGGCCGATCGGGAACATCGTTTTGGACAGCTGGTAAGGATTAAGCGCGTTGAGGAAGTACGTCTGATCTTTGTTGTTGTCGATGCCGCGCAGCAGCTTGAACTCGCCGTTTTCTTCCGTCACCCGGGCATAGTGTCCGGTCGCGACGTAATCGGCGCCGAGGTCGAGCGCTTTGTTCAGGAATTCGCCGAACTTGATTTCGCGGTTGCACATAACGTCCGGATTCGGCGTGCGTCCGCGTTTGTATTCGTCGAGGAAATAAGTGAACACTTTATCGAAGTACTCTTTTTCGAAATTCACCGTATAATAAGGAATGCCGATTTTCTCGCAGACGCGGCGCACGTCTTCGGCGTCGTCCTCCGCGGTGCAGTGGCCGAACTCGTCCGTGTCGTCCCAATTTTTCATAAAGATGCCGATGACGTCGTAGCCCTGCTGCTTGAGCAGCAGCGCCGTCACCGAAGAATCGACGCCTCCGGACATGCCGACGACAACCCGCGTTTCTTCGGGAGATTTATGCATGAATATCACCATCTTCTATTGAAATATTTGCAGTAAGTTTGCATAGCTGTGCGAAAGAAAAAGAACGCGCTCCGCGCGTCTGAGAGCATTTTAACACAAAAGCCGCAAATTTACGACTGTTCCGAACATTCCGGGAGGCTGCCCGGGTCCTTCGCCCGCGGACATTTTCCCCGGGTCTCGGCAATCCGTAGTGCATCACGCTCCCGGAGTATGTTACGATAGTCTGAGTATACACAGGCTAGAACCCCGAATGAATCGAAAGAGGTGCCCCAATTGAAGATATCGACCAAAGGCCGCTACGGCTTGACTATTATGATGGAACTTGCGGCGAGGTACGGGGAAGGGCCGACCTCCCTGAAAAGCATCGCCGAAAAAAACTCGCTGTCCGAGCATTATCTGGAGCAGCTGATCGCGCCTCTGCGCAACGGAGGGCTCGTTAAAAGCATTCGCGGCGCTTACGGCGGCTATATCCTCTCGCGCGATCCCGACACCGTGACCGCCGGCGAGATCATCCGCGTGCTGGAAGGGCCGATTTCCGTCGTCGATTTTACCGAGGAGGACGATCCGGCCAAGCGCGACCTGTGGAAAAGAATCCGCGACGCCATTGCCGACGTGATCGACTCGACGACGCTCGGCGACCTGATCGCTTACCGGGACAAAGGCGAACCGGACAGCTACATGTTCTATATCTGACGAGGTGAAACCGGAATGAACAGAATTTATATGGACCATGCGGCCTCCACGCCCGTGCATCCGCTCGTGGCGGAGGAAATGCTGCGCATTATGACCGGCACGTACGGCAATGCTTCCAGCGTGCACGCGTTCGGACGCGACGCCAAACGGATCGCCAGTTCGTCGCGCGAAAAAATCGCCGCGGCGATCAATGCCCGGCCGGCCGACTTGGTGTTTACTTCGGGCGGAACGGAGAGCGACAATACGGCGCTGTTCGGCGCGGCTCTGGCGCGTGCGGAACAAGGGCGTCATCTGCTTGTCTCGCGGATCGAGCATCATGCCGTTCTGCATGCCGCGGAACGCCTTGAGCAGCAGGGCTTCGAAGTGGAATATATCCCGGTCGACGTTCGCGGCCGGGTGGATGTGCAGTGGATTCGCGAACATGCGCGGCCCGACACGACGCTGATCAGCGTAATGTTCGCGAACAACGAAGTGGGCACGGTTCAGCCGGTGCGGGAGATCGGCGCTTTCGCGCGCGAGTGCGGCATCTGGTTCCATACGGACGCCGTGCAGGCGCTCGGCTCGCTGCCGATCGACTGCGCCGACTTGAACGCCGACCTGATCAGTTTCTCCGCGCATAAGATCAACGGCCCGCAGGGCATCGGCGCCCTGTACGTGGCGCCGCACGTCAAGCTCCCGGCGCTGCTGTACGGCGGCAACCAAGAGCGCAAACGCCGGGCCGGCACGGAAAACTTGGCCGGCATGGCGGGTTTCGCCAAAGCGGCCGAGCTGGCCGTATCGGGCCTCGAAGAACGGCATAAGGAAGCGCTGCGTCTGCGCGGCTTGTTCCTGAACGGCCTGGAACAATCGATCGGCGAAGACGCTTTTGTCTTGAACGGCGATCCCGAGCATACGCTCGCGCATATCGCGAACATCAGCTTTCCGGCGGTGGGGACCGAAACGATGCTGATGAACCTCGACATGGAAGGGATCGCGGCGGCCAGCGGCTCGGCCTGCACGTCCGGTTCGCTCGAGACTTCGCATGTGCTGCGCGCCATGAATCTGTCCGAAAAAGTTTTGCATTCCGCGATTCGATTCAGCTTCGGCTTGGGTAATACATCGGAGGAAATCGAGACGGTCGTCAAAAAAATCGAAACGATTACGAACCGCATGCGTAATAAAAATTAAAACTTTTTTGCGTATCCTATTGTGAATAATCGTTCAATCCGGGAAAAGCTTTCGGATTCTTCGCGACCTTCAAATAAGCGGACGGATAGGTGATCCCCATAATGAAATGTCCAAATTGCAGTTCCAAAGATATCGGCAAAATCGGCACGCACCAGTTCTACTGCTGGAGCTGCTTTATCGAGCTTACGGTCAACGCGGGAAAAGTGTCGGTATACCAAGTCGAAAAAGACGGTACGCTGAGTTCGCTGGACGACCTGTTCTGCCTGGAAGGCGCGGCAGGCTCGATGCGGCAGCTTCAGGCAACGTCCTGAGATTGACCGAGTCCCGAATTGCCGGGCCGGAAGACGAGGCGCGACCCGCTGCAGGGTACGCGCCGATGTCTTCCGGCTTTTTGCGTGATCCCGTCCTTCTTCACGTCTTCCGCATTGACAGAAAAACGGACGCCCGATATACTGGGAAGGCATTGACGATAACCGATAAAGCGATGATGGAATGAAGTACGTCCTGAAGGGACGCCTCCTCAGCGAACAGGCTCCTTGCGCAACCGGCGCATGGGTGGAAGAGCCTGGGGGGCAGACGGACCGAAAGCTGATTCCGGAGCGCAGGGCGAATTTCGCCCACGGCCGGCCCGTCCCCGTTACCGGACGCATACGAGGAGATCGCCCTTTACGCTTCCTTTTCCGCACGATGCGGAGTGAAGCGCGCCGGCGATAACCAGGGTGGTACCGCGAGCAATCGTCCCTGAATTTATTCAGGGGCGTTTTTTATGTTTTTTCAACCATTCCATTTCCATTCAAACGGAGGTCCGAGAACGATGAAAGCTAGTGAAATCCGCTCCAAATGGCTGCAATTTTTCGAACAGAAAGGCCATCACATCGAGCCGAGCGCACCGCTGGTGCCGCATAACGATCCGTCCCTGCTGTGGATCAACGCCGGCATGGCGCCGCTGAAGCCTTACTTCGACGGGCGCGTGAAGCCGGAGAATCCGAGAATCGCCAACTCGCAGAAGTGCATTCGAACCAACGATATCGAAAACGTGGGCAAAACCCGCCGCCACCATACGTTTTTCGAAATGCTGGGCAACTTCTCCATCGGCGACTACTTCAAGGAAGAAGCGATCACCTGGGCCTGGGAATTCCTGACCGGTCCGCAGTGGATCGGCTTCGACCCGAACCGCATCAGCGTCACGGTATACGCCGAGGACGAAGAAGCGTTCAAGATCTGGAACGAAAAAGTCGGCCTGCCGTCCGAACGCATCATCAAGCTAGGCGACGAAAACTTCTGGGATATCGGCGAAGGCCCTTGCGGACCGTGCAGCGAAATCTTCTACGATCGCGGCGACGCTTACGGCACGCTTGACCCGAACGATCCGGAGATGTATCCGGGCGGCGAAAACGAGCGTTTCCTCGAAGTATGGAATCTGGTCTTCTCGCAGTTCAACCATAACAAGGACGGCAGCTACACGCCGCTTCCGAACAAAAACATCGATACGGGCGCGGGCCTGGAACGTCTGACTTCCATCCTGCAGGACGTCAACTCCAACTTCGATACCGATCTGTTCCAGCCGATGATTCAGCGTACGGCCCAAATGGCCGGCATCCAGTACGGCGTCAGCGAAGAGCACGACGTCGCGCTGAAGGTCATCGCCGACCACGTGCGTACGGTGACCTTCGCCGTCGGCGACGGCGTGCAGCCTTCCAACGAAGGCCGCGGCTACGTCATCCGCCGCCTGCTCCGCCGCGCGGTCCGCTACGGACGCGTCATCGGCCTCGACCGTCCGTTCCTGTACGAACTGGTGGCCACGGTCGGCGAAGTGATGGGCGTGTACTATTCGCAGATCGTGGAAGGCCGCGAGCTGATCGAACGCGTCATTCGCCTCGAAGAAGAGCGGTTCCACAAAACGCTGTCCGACGGTCTGGCGATTCTGACCGAAACGGCCGAGCGCGCGAAAGCGGCGGGCGAGAACATGATCGGCGGCGAAGACGCGTTCAAAATGTACGACACGTACGGCTTCCCGCTCGACCTGACGGAAGACTTCGCGCTGGAGCACGGCATGACCGTCGACCGCGAAGGCTTCGAGACGGCGATGCAGGAGCAGCGCACAAGAGCGCGCGAAGCGCATAAAAAAGGCGGCGGCATGAACATTCAGGGCGGCGCATTGTCCGAGCTGGAAGCAGACAGCGAGTTCGTCGGCTACACGGAAACGTCCGTCGAAGCGAAGATCGCCGTACTGATCAAGGACGGCGAGATCGTCGAGTCGGTCGGCGAAGGCGATTCCGCATTGGTCGTTCTCGACAAGACGCCTTTCTACGCGGAAAGCGGCGGCCAGGTCAGCGACGTCGGCACCATTTCTTCCTTTACCGGCACGTTAAGCGTCGAAGGCCTTGTCAAAGCGCCGCGCGGCCAGCACGTGCATCAGGTGACAGTGGAATCCGGCGAACTGCATGTCGGCGACGACGTTCGCGCCAGCGTGGAGCGCGATTCCCGCGCCGCGATCGAGAAAAACCATACGGCGACCCACCTGCTGCACAAAGCGCTCAAAGAAGTGCTCGGCAGCCATGTCAATCAGGCGGGCTCGCTCGTGGAACCGCAGCGTCTGCGCTTCGACTTCTCGCACTTCGGCAGCATCACGCCGGAAGAGCTGGCGGACGTGGAGCGCCGCGTGAACGAGCAGATCTGGAAAGGCGTTAACGTCAAGATCGAATACAAAGGCATCGACGAAGCGAAAGCGATGGGCGCGATGGCGCTGTTCGGCGAAAAATACGGCGACATCGTGCGCGTGGTCGAGATCGGCGATTACAGCCTGGAGCTGTGCGGCGGCTGCCACGTCCGCAATACGGGCGAGATCGGATTGTTCAAACTCGTGGGCGAGAGCGGCATCGGTTCCGGCGTGCGCCGGATCGAAGCGTTGACCGGGCGCGGAGCGTATCTGTACCTCGACGAGCAGCTCGATCTGCTGAAGCAGTCGGCCGCCGCGCTCAAGACGCCGGTTGCCGAAGTGCCGAAGCGGATCGAGGGACTGAACAAGCAGCTTAAGGAAGCCGAGCGCGAGATCGAATCGCTGCGCGGCAAGCTGGGCGCGATCGAAGCGGGCAAGCTGACCGACAGCGTTCGAGAAGTCGGCGGCGTGAAGGTGTTGGCCGAAGCGGTATCCGCTTCGGATATGGACGGACTGCGTTCGCTGGCCGACGAGCTGAAGGTCAAGCTGCCGGAAGCGGTGCTCGTGTTGGGCGCTTCTTCGGAAGACAAAGTCAACTTCGTCGTCGTCGTTCCGAAAGAGCTGACGGCGCGGGGGCTGCACGCCGGCAAGTTGGTCAAGGAAGCCGCAACCGTATGCGGCGGCGGCGGCGGCGGACGTCCGGATATGGCGCAGGCCGGCGGCAAGGATGCATCGAAGCTGCGGGAAGCGCTGGACAAAGCCGTCTCCGTTTTGGAACAATCGCTGAACGCTTGATTCCGCCGATCGCGATCGCCCGATTCCCCGTTTCTTGATCGGGGAAAAGTGTGATATGATAGGTAGGATTCAATAATAAGGCGTCAAGGCGCGCCTCGCGCACGCGGACGCTTTGTGAAGCGAGGTGTAATCCGCATGGATTCGATGGACAAGACTATGAAGTTCAATGTACAAGGAGACGAGGAAACCTCCGCCGAGGAAATCCTGCTCACAGTGTACGACGCGCTTGTCGAGAAAGAGTACAATCCGATCAATCAGATTGTAGGCTACCTGCTGTCCGGCGATCCGGCTTACATCCCGAGACACAACAACGCGCGAAGCCTGATCCGGAAAAAGGAGCGCGACGAGCTGATCGAAGAGCTGGTCCGGTCTTATTTGTCCAAGCTTCGATAGGAGATACGTACAATGAAACTGTTGGGCCTCGATTACGGAGACCGCCGGATCGGCGTCGCCGTGAGCGACGCTTTCGGCTGGACCGCCCAAGGGATTGAAGTGGTCCAGCGCCGCGACGACGATTCGCATATGCGGCGAATCGCCGAGCTTGCGGCGCTGCACGAAGTCGAAGAAGTGGTCGTCGGTCTTCCGAAAAACATGAACGGCACGATCGGCCCGCGCGGCGAACTGTGCATCGAGTTCGCCGAATCGCTGCGGGAATTGCTGGGTCTGCCCGTTCACCTCTGGGATGAACGTCTGACGACGGTCTCCGCCGAGCGAACGCTGCTCGAAGCCGATGTCAGCCGCAAAAAGCGCAAGCAGGTCGTCGATAAGATGGCGGCGGGCTTGATCTTGCAAAACTATCTCGATTCCAAATCAAACCGGTGAAAGGGTGACGGGCATGGCAAACGATTCCCATCTCTTGGGCGAAGAACCCGAAATTATTTATATTCCCGACGAAGAAGGTCAGGAAGAAGGCTTCGAAGTCATCATGAAATTCGAAGTGGACGGCTCAGACAGCAAATATATGATGGTCGTTCCGCTGGACTCGGATGACGAGGAAGCGGACGAAGTGTATGCGTTCCGCTACGAAGAGGACGACGACGATTTGAAGCTCTACGTGATCGAAGACGAAGCCGAATGGCAGATCGTCGAAGAGACTTTCAATACGCTGGTTGCCGAATTGGACGGGGAGGAATAGAAGCGATGACGGAATTTTCCGCAAGTCAGGTCGTATACACGAACAAGCTGCAGCAGGTATACGGATTGGATGTCGAATTGATCGATGAGAATGCCGAGTCGGTCACGTACCGAATCTTGAAAGAGTTCGAAGTAGGCGGCGGCGCTTACGCGGTTTTGCAGAACGAAAGCGCCGGAGCCGACGACGACGTGCAAATTCTCAAGATCGAAACGTCGCCGGAAGGCGAAATTCAACTGGCGACGATCGACGACGATGACGAGTGGGAAAACGTGGCCGAACTGTTCGACGAACTCACTTTCCCGGAAGAAATGTAAGGGAATCGGTAAGGCAAGCGGACCCGGACAGCCTGGTCCGCTTTGCCATGCGCAAAAATAAGGATGACGCATGGCGATAGGCGGCTTACCGGCCGAATATCGCCGGAGGACCGATAAAGGATGTGCGCCCGAGTGACGAAAACCAAAAAAAGATCGAAGGCTCCGCTTGTATTTTTGTTTATTTTGCTGCTGTTGATCATATCGGTTGGGGGATTCGTATACGCCTCGATGCAGCCGATGCCGGCTTCGGATCAGCCGGTCGCCTTCGAGATCCCGGAAGGAACCGGAACGGCGAAAATCGCCGACCGGCTGCAGGAGGAAGGGTTGATCCGCAGCGCTCTCCTGTACAAAGCCTATTTGAAAATGGAAAACGAAGGCACGGCCTTCAAAGCCGGTACCTACGAGCTGCTGCCCGGCTCGGATTACGAGAGCATCACCGCCGCCCTGAACGGGAAAGAAACGGGGATTGCTCGGCGCGAATCCGTCAGAGTGACGATTCCCGAAGGCTTCACCATCAAGCAGATCGCGGATCGGCTGAGCGAGAAGGGCGGATGGGACGCCAAAAAGATCCGCGCTTTGGCACGGGAACCGGAGAAGTTCGCCGACGACCTGCCGGGGGAAATTCCGGGCGAAGTCAAACTGACTTACGCGCTGGAAGGGTATCTCTTCCCCGATACGTACGAATTCGAAACGACCGCTTCGGAAGAAGACGTGGTTCGCCGTCTGGTTCAAGAGACTCGTAAAAAGCTGGAATCGATTTCCGACTTCGACAGCCTGTTGAAAGAGCGCGGCTTGACCGTGCACGAGCTGTTGACGGTCGCTTCCCTCGTCGAGCGAGAAGCGGTCGCCGATTCGGAACGCCAGCTGATTGCCGGCGTCATCTATAACCGGCTGGACGATCCGATGAAGCTGCAGATCGATGCGACCGTCCAGTATGCGCTGGGCGAACAGAAGGAGCGGCTGCTGTATTCGGACCTGAAGATCGACAGTCCTTACAACACGTATAAATACGAAGGACTTCCTCCGGGACCGATCGCTTCTCCGAGCCTGAAGTCGATCGAGGCGGCCCTGCAGCCCGAAGCCTCGGATTACTTCTTCTACGTCACGAAAAAAGACGGATCCGGCGAACATTTCTTCGCCAAAACGTTTGCGGAACACGAAAAAAATATCGAGAAAAGCAAGGCCGGCGGCAAATAATTGCGCCGGCTTATGCCGATCATGCATGAATGGGGAGCATAGGCCGCCGGAAGGCGGATATGCCCGGACGAAGTCGAAGAAGGGAGTGGCCGTTTTGGGATACAGACCCGAATTGCTCGCAACATGCGGCACACTGGATGAATTGAAGGCGCTGGCGGAAGCCGGCTGCGACGCTTTTTTGCTGGGGGAAGAGAAATACGGAATGCGCCTGCCGGGCGAATTCACGCCGGACATGATCGAGGAAGCCGTTGTCTTTGCGCATTCGCGCGGCATTAAGATTTACGCCTGCGTCAATAACTTGATGGATAACGAGAAACTGCCCGATCTGCCCGGTTATTTGGAGAAAATGGGGGAAATCGGCGTGGACGGCATCGAATTCGGCGATCCTTCCGTACTGATGCATGCGCGCCGACTGCTGCCGGGACTTCCGCTGCACTGGAACGCGGAGATGACCTCGACCAACCACGGCACGGCGAATTACTGGGGACGCCGCGGCGCGACTCGGGTCGTGCTGGCTCGCGAACTGAATATGGACGAGGTGACGGGCATGATGCCGTCGCTCGAGATCGAAGCCCAGGTGCAGGTGCACGGCATGACGAACATTTACCATTCCAAACGCAGCCTGGTGCACAGCTATATGGCCAATCAGGGCCGACCGGTCGAAGACGATAACGTGGGGTTGTCCCGCGGATTGTATCTGATCGAAGCGGAGCGGCGCGACGAGCGCTTCCCGATCTACGAAGATTCCAACGGCACGCATATTATGAGTTCCGGCGATATCTGCATTCTGGAAGATCTGCATCTGCTGATGGAG
The DNA here is from genome assembly GCF_011090185.1 of Saccharibacillus alkalitolerans. GTDB lineage: Bacteria > Bacillota > Bacilli > Paenibacillales > Paenibacillaceae > Saccharibacillus > Saccharibacillus alkalitolerans. The sequence goes on from NZ_JAAFGS010000001.1 coordinate 44,677, forward strand.
GCGGGCGTGCAGAGCTTCAAGATCGAAGGCATTTTGCAGAGTCCCGCATATAACGCAGCGGCGGCGCGCGCGTATCGCAGGGCGATCGACGCCTTTTCCGCGGACCCGGAAGGCTATGCGTTCGACGAAGCCTGGCTGGACGAGATCCGCGAACTGCAGGATCCTCGCCGCGAGCTGTCGTTCGGATTCTTCTATAAAGAACAGGTGTATTGAGAAAGGAAAGGGGATTGCATCGTGGAAATGACACAAACGCCGGTTCAACCGAAGCCGAAGCATAAAGGCAAACGCTACCGCCTGGACAAACCCGAACTGCTGGCGCCCGCCGGCAATCTGGAGAAATTGAAATTCGCCGTGCACTACGGGGCGGACGCGGTCTATATCGGCGGGCAAAAGTACGGCCTGCGCTCGAACGCGGACAACTTCAGTTTCGAAGAAATGAAAGAAGGCGTGGAATTCGCCAAAAAATACGGGGCAAAAGTGTTTGTCGCCACCAACATTTACGCGCATGAAGAGGACCTGGACGGCATTGCCGAGTACCTGCGCAATCTGCAGGAAGCCGGCATCGCGGCGATCATCACGGCCGACCCGATTATCGTCGAAACGGCCAAAACGGCGGCTCCTGAGATCGAAGTCCATTTGAGCACGCAGCAGTCGACGCTCAACTGGCAGGCCGTGCAGTTTTGGAAGGAAGAAGGGCTGCCGCGGGTCGTGCTGGGCCGCGAAACGAGCCTGGAAGAAATCGCGGAAATCAAAGCCAACGTCGATATCGAAATCGAATCGTTCGTGCACGGCGCCATGTGCTCGTCTTACTCGGGCCGCTGCGTGCTGTCGAACCACTTTACCGACCGGGATTCCAACCGCGGGGGCTGCTGCCAGTCCTGCCGCTGGAAGTACGACTTGTTCGAAAACCCGTCTCCGGGAAACGATTGGGTATCGGAAGAGCAGCAGTTGGACGAAAATGAAGGCAATCCGCTATTCAAGCCGGAAGACAATGCGTTCACGATGGGTTCGAAGGATCTGTGCATGCTCGGTTCCATTCCGGACCTGATCGAAGTCGGCATCGACAGCTTCAAGGTCGAAGGGCGTATGAAATCGATTCACTACGTGGCGACCGTCGTCAACGTATACCGTCAGGCGATCGATTCGTATATGGCCGACCCGGAAAACTATGTGCTGAAACCGGAATGGATGGAGGAGCTGAACAAGGCGGCCAACCGTCCGCTGAATACCGGGTTCTTTTACGACACGCCGGATCATGAAGACCACATTTACGAGCCGGAAGAAAAAGTGGTGCCGTACGATTTCGCGGGACTCGTGCTGGATTACGACGAAGAGACCGGAATCGCGACCATTCAGCAGCGCAATCATTTCAAACCGGGAACGGAAATTGAATTTTTCGGCCCGAACGGGACCTTCTTCAAGCAGACCGTCGGCACGATCTGGGACGAGGAAGGCAGCGAGCTTGATGCGGCGCGTCATCCGATGCAGCTTATCAAGCTCAAAGTCGATCATCCGCTGCGCTATTTCGATATGATGCGCAAAAAGAATGTAAAGAAATAATAGGCCCTATTTCATCGGGTCTTAAGGCCTAACGAAACCCTTCAAATCCTTCACGGAGCTGAAGGGTTTTAGTTTGATGTTAACTTTTTTAAAAAAAATGTTCATTTTGCTTTCCATTTTGCCTGCTTCGGCCGATAATAAAGTTATCCAGCATTTTGTAATTCCGGGCTTTTTCTGAGACGAAAGTAGGTACATAGACAAGTTGGAGAGCGCTTTCTCAAGGTCCGGCGTTGCAACGCTGATTCTAAAGACTGGCGGGTGGGGACATGGGCATGACGAAGGAACAAGGCGAACACGGGGAAAACCCGGTACTCGAGCCGGATGGCGGCAAAATCGAAGGAAAAGGGAAGCCTTCGCTGAAGCTGCTGAAAAAAGACAAGAAGAGCAAAAAAGTGCGCAGCAAAAAGAAAACGTTACCGAAAACGGTACCGGCTTCTTTGGGGGATGATTCCGAAGACTCGGCGCAGAGCAAAAAGTCTTTAAAGGAAAAAGCGTCACGCGCTCTGTCTCGCTTAAGGAAGAACACAGGCACGCGCAAAGATCGACCGAAACGGTCCGCGCGCCGATGGGACTCTTTGCCGGTCGGCATGCTCAAAAATTGGCGTGCTCTCGATCCGACCAAGTCGGTCGGCGTAAGGCTGTTCCTGATTTTCTTGGTCAGCATGGTCGTCTTCGTGTCGTCGCTCGGCATTCTCTCCTACGTGAAGGCACGGGATACGATCAAGGAAAACGCGGCATCGGCGAACCAGCAGACGATCATTCAGACTTCGCAAAAGATGGACATCATTTTGCAGCGTTATTTGGACGCTTCGACACAAATTTTCTTCAACCCGGAGATCGAAAGCGCGATTAACAACCTGCAGCGGGGCACAACCGAATTCGAACGGTTCCAGGCCGTTCGCCAAATCAATGACTCGCTCAGCAATCAGGTGAACGTGACCAGCGGACTGCAGGCCATTTACTTCCTGCCGACCGACGAAGCGTCGAACAACTTCTTCACGGCCGGCAGTCAGGTGCCGACGCCCGAAGACATTCGTGCGGCTTCCTGGTACGCCGATCTTACGGGCGGCAAGAAAAACGTAATGTGGGTTCCGACGGACGCCGCCAGGGGAAGCTATACGCTGGCCAGATTGATGTCCACAACGAACGGCAGCGGCGCCAAGTTCATCGTCGCCCTGCAGCTCAATGTCAAAACGCTGGAGGAGCAGCTGACTTCCGTGACGCTCGGCGACGGCAGTCATATCGAGTTGATCTCCGAAGACGGGACAAGCATCGCTTCGGATGTAAAAGGAACGGAAGGACAGCCGACAGCGCTTAGTTTCGCGGATCGGGAAATGCAGGACAGCGGGAAATTCGAAGCCAAGCAGTCCGGCAAAAACGTACTGGCCGCTTACAATACAATGGAAACGTCGGGCTGGAAGCTGATCGGGACCGTTCCGGTCGAATACCTGCTGTCGGGAGCTTCGGGCATCCTGACTCTTATCGTGATCTTCGTAGTGGTGGCCGTACTCGTTGCCGCAGTCATCGGCGTGTGGATTATTCGGATGATCGGTCATCCTCTGGGGCTTCTCAAAGGGCTGATGCAGGAAGGGGCGACGGGCAATCTGAGCGTACGGAGCGACTATCGCTCGAAGGACGAAATCGGCGAATTGTCGACGGCGTTTAACCGAATGATGGATCGGATCACCGATCTGATCCGCCAAACGACCGATACGGCGCAGCAGGTGCTGGACACGGCCGGCGAACTGGAAGAAGCCTCGAAGCAGACGGCGATATCGGCGCGCGAGATAGCGATCGCGACGGAAGAAATCGCCAACGGCGCTTCGAGCCTGGCGCAGGAAGCGGAGAAGAGCACCGAATTGACCGAACGGATCGGCAGCCGGATGGAAAAAGTCGTCTCCGCCAACCTGGAAATGGACGTCTCCGCCAAGGAAGTTCAAACGGCCAGCCGCCAGGGAACGGAGCATCTGGACAAGCTGCTGACCCAGACGGGCGGCACGGAAAACATGGTCCGCTCGCTCGTGACGAGAGTCGATGCGCTGAAAGAAAGCACCGCTTCGGTCATGAAAGTGCTTGACGTCATGCAGAACATTACGAAGCAGACCAACATTCTCTCCCTCAACGCCACGATCGAAGCAGCCCGCGCCGGCGCGGCCGGGCAAGGGTTCATGGTCGTAGCCGGCGAGATCCGGCAGTTGGCCAGCCGCTCGCGCGAATCGATCGACATGGTCGGCGAGATTACCGATAACATCCAGTCGGAGATGGAAGAGACGGTCCGTACGCTGTCGACCGTCTATCCGATGTTCCAGGATCAGGTGCATGCGGTCAAACAAACAAGCGGAATTTTCGACTCCGTACAGGAGCAGATGGAGCAGTTCTCCGGCAAGCTGGAGGGGGTAACGGCTTCCATCGGCGAACTGGGCCGCGCGCAGACGACGATGGCCGAAGCGATGGCAAGCGTCAGCGCGGTCGCCGAGCAGTCTTCCGCAACTTCCCAGGAAGTGGCTTCGCTCAGCAGCGAGCAGCAGAATGTCGGCGTGCGTCTGGTCGAGCTGTCGGCCAAGCTGAGCAACGCTTCGAACGAATTGAAGGAGTCGATTTCGAAATTCACGGTATGATCAAACGTGCTGAGGTTCCGGGTGAAATCCGTTCCGATTACAAAGGCGAACGCTATCGCTTCTTCACGGACTTCACCCTCCACCTTCCCCATTTGGCGGGTAGGAGAGGGGAAAGCATAAAAAGAGCTTCGGACCGAGGTCCGAAGCTCTTTTTGATGTGGAAAATAAAAACTTTTTGACAAAACTCGGCTTAATAAGGGCCGGCTTCTTTGCCTTTTTCCTCGGACTGCTCGACGGCTTTATCAGGGTTCGCCTGGCCGCTGACGGCGTCTTCCGGTTTGGCGGACGCCAGACCTTCGGCTACGCGTCGGCCGTAATCGGCGTCGGCCTGCGTGAAGTAGTCGATCATCCGCTCCTGAATGTCCGGTTTGCACTGCGACAGGGCGTCGACCAGGTTGGCGATCAGTTCGTCGCGTTCCCAGTCTTCGAACGAGCGATACGTGTCGCCGGCCTGACCGAAGTTATTCGGGCGATCGATCGGGGCGCGAACCAGCTTGGCGTGGTATTCCGGCTCATGGTCTTTGCCCGGCTTCGGCGCTTCCTTCAAGCCGCCCATCGAGGACGGTTCGTAATTGACGTGCGGATTCTGCCCCGGCGCGCGGTCCACTTTGTACTGCATCTGGCCGCCGCTCTGGTTGGTGGCCACATGCGTTTTCGGCGCATTGATCGGAAGCTGCAAATAGTTCGCGCCTACCCGGTGACGCTGCGTGTCGGAGTAGGAGAATGTGCGGCCCTGCAGCATTTTGTCGTCCGAGAAGTCCAGCCCGTCGACGAGGACGCCCGTGCCGAACGCCGCCTGCTCCACTTCCGTGAAATAATCTTCCGGATTGCGGTTCAGCGTCATTTTGCCGACCGGCAGGAACGGGAACTTGTCCGGCGGCCACAGCTTCGTATCGTCGAGCGGATCGAAATCCAGTTCCGGATGCTCGTGGTCTTCCATGATCTGGATGCAAAGCTCCCACTCCGGATAATCGCCGCGTTCGATCGCTTCGTACAGATCGAGCGTGGCATGGTTGAAGTTGGTGGCCTGGATTTCGTTCGCTTCTTTTTGCGTCAGGTTTTTGATGCCCTGCTTGAGCGGCTCCCAATGGTATTTCACCAGCACCGCTTCGCCTTCCGCGTTGACCCATTTATACGTGTTGACGCCCGAGCCCTGCATCTGCCGGTAGTTGGCCGGAATGCCCCAAGGCGAGTAGACGAAAGTGACCATATGGGTCGCCTCCGGACTGAGCGAGACGAAATCGAAAAAGCGTTCCGGACTTTGCACGTTCGTGATCGGGTCCGGCTTGAACGCGTGAATCATATCCGGGAATTTGATCGCGTCGCGAATGAAGAAAATTTTCAAGTTGTTGCCGACGAGGTCCCAGTTGCCGTCTTCCGTGTAGAACTTGGTGGCGAATCCGCGCGGGTCGCGCAGCGTCTCCGGCGAATGCCCGCCGTGGATAACGCTCGAGAAGCGGACGAACACCGGCGTTTCCTTGCCTTCTTCCTGGAACAGCTTGGCGCGGGTATACTTGGATACCGGCTCGTCGCCGACTTTGCCGTATGCGGTGAAGACGCCGTGAGCGCCTGCTCCGCGTGCGTGAACGACCCGTTCCGGGATGCGTTCGCGGTCGAAGTGGGTAATCTTTTCCAGGAACTGATAGTTCTCCAAGGTCGTCGGACCGCGGCTGCCTACCGTGCGCACGTTTTGATTGTCGCGTACGGGATGGCCCTGCCGGGTGGTCAAGGTCATGTTGTCTTCCTGCTCGCTGCCTGTCTTCGGTTTCTGTTCGTCGGTCATTTGAAGTCCCCTTCCCATCGCTCGGATAATGGAGGTGCAAACTTACATAAAATGGGCATACGTCAACCCTTTACCCGGTGGTTCAATCGTTAAAACGTCGCTTGGGCTTCCTTCATCGAACCTTCATCCGGCTTTCGTCGGCGAAAAGCGAAAAAAGACGCTCCGGGTCGGAAGCGTCTCGGGTGTTAAGGAGGGAGAAAGGCTGTCAATCCGGCAGATTCGGATCGGACGGCGGCACGGCGGAAGAGGGAGCGGGCGACCCGGCGGGATCGGCGGAAGCCGCCGGCTGCGGACCGGAAGGACTCAGCGGATGGACGGCGAATTCCTCCTGCGGCATGCGGATCCAGCGCTGCAGATAGCCCTGCTGAAGCAGTTCTTTGATCAGGATCAGCAGAATCGGGGCCAGCACGAGACCGGCCATTCCGAACAGCGACGTGGAGATCAGCACGAACGACAGCATCAGGTAAGCGGAAGAAATGCCGATCGAGTTGCCCGCAATCTTCGGCTCGAGCAGTTGGCGGGTGAGCATGACGACGGCAAGCAGCACGATGAGCCCGATCGCAAGGCCGGTGTTGCCGACGATAAACAGGTAGACGACCCACGGAATGAAAATGGCGGGAACGCCGAGCAGCGGCAGGATGTCGAACAGCGCCGAAACGATCGAAATGGCGAAGGCATTGTCCACCCTCAGAATCAGCAGTCCCGCGTAGACAATGACGAACGTAATGAAGACCAGAATCGCTTGAGCTTTCAGATAAGAGCCGATCGAACGAAAGACGTGATTTTTCAAAAAGGCGAACGCCGTCTTCAGCGTATTCGGCGTTTTCTCACCTGCGATCTTCTTCCACCAAACAATTTCGGAGCTGAGGAAGAAAGCCAAAATAATCGACAGCGTGAAGCTGACGATAAAGCTGGAGAACGACGTCAGGAACGCCAGCACATGCGCGAACGCGTATTTCAGCCAAACGGTGAGCTGATCCGTGAACATCGCGAAATATTCGTTGGCTTTTTCCACGGTACCGGCCGGCAGCGCGTTGAGCTCATTGTGCAAAAACTCGGTGAGATTGGCGAAATGATGCTGCACGATCGCCGTATATTCGGGCAGGTTATCCGTCAGCCGCGCAATTTGCGAAACGAAGATCAGACCCGCGCCGAACAGCGCCCCGAGAATGATCAGCACGAAAACCAGTACCGAGATCGCGGCGGCAAGCGGCTTGGGCACTTTTCTCCGATTCAGGAAGCGGGCGAACGGTTCGATAACGAGATAGACGACGAGAGACAGGAAAATGGGGGCGGCGATGCCGTACAGCCAGCTGAACGCAAGCATGACCAGATAGACGGTCAGGATGATCAGGGCAATGTCGAAAGCCGTGCGCCAATATTTTCGGTACAACGAGATCATGAATACGCTCCTTCGTGAACATGCCGGACGGCGGAAGCCCGCACTTTGGCATTGATTCGATTGATTCCTATGATAAAATAAAGGGATAACGGTGAGCAATAGAACAAGCGAACTTTTGCTCGGACTTCAAACAGAGAGAAACGGAGAGCGGAAATGGAAACGACCTTGCTGATATGGCTATTTTACTTATCTTCTTTTTACGCATTCATTCCGGGGTTGATCAGCCGGATTTTCGGTTTCCGGGCTTTTCGCAAAGGAAAAAGTGAAACGGAACTTGCCCTGACGTTTGACGACGGGCCGGACCCGAGGTATACGGCGCAGCTGCTCGATCTGCTAAAGCGGTACGAAGCTAAAGCGACGTTTTTTGTTGTGGGCTCTCATGCGGTACAGCATCCCGAGCTGCTCGAGCGCATGCAGGCCGAGGGACATGCGATCGGGATTCATAATTATGTACATCGGACCAATTGGTTGATGTGGCCCGGGTCTGTGCGCAAGCAGGTTAACCGGACCAACGAAGTCATCGAAAAGGTGACGGGGCAGCGCGCCGTCTATTACCGTCCGCCCTGGGGGATCGTGAATCTGTTCGATCTGGTCGGCCGGACGGAACTGAGGCTCGTGCTCTGGTCGGGCATTTTCGGAGATTGGCGCAAACGGCTCGGCGAAGAACGCCTGCTCAAGCGGATGCGGCGCAAAATGCGCGGCGGCGAGGTGCTGGTGCTGCACGACTGCGGCGCGACGCTCGGAGCGAACGACAAGGCGCCGGAAAATATGCTGCGCGCACTGGAACGGTTTTTGGAAGAAGCATACGGCAAAGGCTTGAAAAGCGTGACGATCGAACGGCTGATGGAAACGACCAAGAAAGCGGGTGTCAAAGAAATGGGAAAAATTTCTCCGCTCAAAAAACTGTTGGTTGGCGGTTGGTTGATCTACGAACGGGGTTTCCGCTTCGTATTCCGTCTGCGCGAAGCCGAGAACGCGCCGCTTTATCATTTTCGTCCTACCCGTTATTCGGGCCGCCCGCTGGATCTGGGCAACGGCGAAATGCTGGTCAAGGGCGATCGGATCGTGGAACTGCATTTCGACAACAAAATGCTGTTCGAATTCGGCAGCCGCTCCCGTTCGGCGGTACAGCTGGCCATTCTCATGATCCGCGGAACGGAACAGAGCTTCCCGGGGATCGCGGAGTACATCCGGAAAGATCCCGAGCTGCGCCGCGCCAAAGCGGTTTACGCGGTGAGCATGGTCAACCGGGGGCCCGAACAGTTCGGCTTCCGGATTTACGATATGCCCGACGGTCTGTTTGCGCGCGCTACCCGCCTTTATTTGAAACTGCTGTTATGGGCGATCCATCCTTTGGGAAGCGCGCGTCTGCATGAACAGAGCGAGTTTCTGGTGCCCAAAGTGATGGTGATGCCGATGGAGACGATGCTGACCCGGGATTTCAAAGCGGATAAGCGCAAAGGGCGCGGAAAATCCGTTCAACAAGAAAGCGCAATGCCCGAGGTCAAAGGATTGGCGGCGGAAACTCAGGCGGAAAGCGCAATGCCGCTCGTGCGCCCGGACGGAAAAAGCGCGGAAGCGGCCACGGTACGCTAACCGGAAGCGAACCCCCGAGCATGAAGAAAACGTGGTAAAAAAAGGACTTCGACTCCCGCCGAAAAAGCGCGGTTCGAAGTCCTTTTCGTTTTGTGCCGTCGGAATCGCGCGATAGCGGGACTGCCGGTCCTTTTTCTGCCGGCCCGCTTCCGAGGGAGAATCAGATTTTCATGATTCCGCCCATGCTGGCGTTGGTGACGAGCTTGGAGTAGCGGGCCAGATAGCCGGTTTTGACTTTCGGTTCGAAGCCCTGCCAATTCGCGCGGCGGGCGGCAAATTCCTCGTCGCTGATCTCCAGCTGGATGGTGCGCTTGTTCAGATCCAGTTCGATGAAGTCGCCGTCTTCCACGAACGCGATCGGTCCGCCTTCCGCCGCTTCCGGCGAAATATGGCCGATGCTGATGCCGCGCGATGCGCCGGAGAAACGCCCGTCCGTGATCAGGCCGACTTTGGCGCCGAGACCCATGCCGACGATCTGGGACGTCGGAGCGAGCATTTCCGGCATGCCGGGTCCGCCTTTCGGTCCTTCGTAGCGAATGACGACCACGTGGCCTTCCTTGATCCGGCCTTTCGCGATGCCTTCCAGCGCTTCTTCCTGGGAATCGAAGCAGATGGCCGGGCCTCTGTGATAGCCGCCGACCGAAGGGTCGACCGCGCCGACTTTGATGATCGCGCCTTCCGGAGCCAGATTGCCGAACAGAACGGCAAGGCCTCCGCGCTCGGAATGCGGGTTATCGATCTTGTGGATGACCTCGGTGTTTTGGATCTCCTGACCTTCGACGTTCTCTCTGATCGTCTTGCCCGTTACGGTAATCCGGTCGGCGTGCAGGGCGCCCGGCTTTTTCAGCAGCTCGTTCAATACCGCGCTGACGCCGCCCGCGTTATGCACGTCTTCGATATGCCAGTCGGATGCCGGAGCGAGCTTGGCCAGGTGAGGAACCCGGTTCGCCACTTCGTTGATGCGTTCGATCGGATATTCGATGCCCGCTTCTTGAGCGAGAGCCAGCGTGTGCAGAACCGTATTGGTCGATCCGCCCATTGCCATATCCAGCGCGAAGGCGTTGTCGATCGCTTCGACCGTCACGATGTCGCGCGGCTTCAGATCCAGCTTGATCAGTTCCATCAGCTGCGTCGCGGATTGGCGAACGAAGTCGCGGCGTTCCGGAGCGACGGCGAGGATGGTTCCGTTGCCCGGCATGGCCAGGCCGAGCGCTTCGGCGAGGCAGTTCATGGAGTTCGCGGTGAACATGCCCGAGCACGATCCGCAGGTCGGACAGCCGTACTGTTCGAGCTCCAGCAGCGTCTGGTCGTCGATTTTGCCGACCTGATGCGCGCCGACGCCTTCGAAGACCGAAGTCAGGGAGATGGAGCGTCCGTTTTTGTCCTTGCCGGCTTTCATCGGTCCGCCGCTGACGAACACGGTCGGAATGTTGACGCGCAGCGCGCCCATCAGCATGCCCGGCGTGATCTTGTCGCAGTTCGGAATGCACACCATGCCGTCGAACCAGTGCGCGGAGACGACCGTCTCCACCGAGTCGGCGATGATCTCGCGGCTTGGCAGGGAATAGCGCATGCCGATATGGCCCATGGCGATGCCGTCGTCGACGCCGATCGTATTGAACTCGAACGGTACGCCGCCGGCTTCGCGGATCGCTTCCTTCACGATCTTGCCGAATTCCTGCAGGTGCACGTGACCCGGCACGATATCGATATAAGAGTTGCAGACCGCGATAAACGGCTTGCCGAAATCTTCTTCTTTGACTCCGGCCGCACGCAGCAGGCTGCGGTGCGGTGCGCGGTCAAATCCTTTTTTGATCATGTCGGAACGCATTTTCTTTGGTGCCATGATGACTTTCCCCCCAAAACGATGATTGAAATGAGCGCTTTAGCGCGTTTGCCCGTCAAAGCAAAGGCATAAGACAAAAATGAAGCTAAATTTCTAACCAGTCTAACATATGCCGTTACTTTTTACTAGGGCGTGCACGCAAACTTCGAAGGCGGCCAAAGATGTACGTCGTTAAGTTTGCGTACAGGCCCTACCAAACCTTAAAAAATGGACGGGGCCGACCTCCGCTTATCTCCGCGCAGCAAAAAAAGCGCGTCCAGGCGAAAGAGCCGAACACGCTGACGAACGTTATTTCGGCTCTTTCGCTTGGAGCGCGCGAAGGGTTTGGGGACCAATCCGGAAGATTGTTCGAGCAGCGGATTACTTTTGTCCGCCTTTGCGTCCGATTTCCCGATAGAAGTCTTTGTCGTGGGAATTGGAAGTCGCTTCTCCGCCTTTGCGTCCGATCTCCTGGTAGAACTCCCGGCTGTGCGACTTGGCCGTGGCTTTCCCGCCTTTGCGTCCGATTTCCTGGTAAAACTCCCGGCTGTGCTTTTTCGCAGTAGCTTCGCCGCCCAGGCGACCGGCTTCTTCGCGACTCATTTTCTTGTTGCCCGACTGACTGTTCGCCATCTCAATCACTCCTCAGTAGTTGTTATTGCCGCGTGCACCAACTATTTACCACGGCTTTTTTGCGATGAAACGCCGAGCAAGCTTAAAAAAGCCCCACCACGAAAGGTTTTCTTTCCAAATCCTTGCAGTCATGCGGGTTGGTGAGCATGCACATTTTTTTCGCTCCGCTCCCTTGATTTTCGCTTCGGGAGGCGCAAACGGGCAAAACCGCTTCGAACATGCGGCGATGGACTGTCGAAACGACCTTGATTCGCACGATCGCAGCGTAACGAACCGCCGCATTTTGTTAGGTGCTTTTCTGTTTTTCCAATTCTTCCGAGAGAAATGAACGTTCATATCGGTGTTTTTTCGTTTTTTTTCATTGACACTGCAAACGGGCTTGCCTCACAATGAAAGCGGGTACAGGCGGCGGAAAATCGCGTATGCCAAAATGTCGGCCGTATTCGCCGCACGCGGCCGGAATTCGGAGAGGAATGGGAAGCGAATGAAAAAGATCAAAGTGCTGCAGCGCATTCTCGACTGCGGCGTGGTGGCGGTTCTGCGCGGAGATTCCCCGGAGCAGGTCGTGGAGATGGCGGAGCAGGCAATCGCCGGCGGCGTCAAAATTATCGAAATTACAATGACGGTACCCAACGCGCTTCAGGCGATCGAAAGACTGAGCCGGATCTATAACCCGGAAGCGCCGATGGATTCGGAGCGTTTTGCGGTAATCGGAGCCGGCACGGTTTTGGAGCCGCATACGGCACGCATGGCCATCATGTCCGGAGCGCAGTTTGTCGTCTCGCCAGCCCTTAACGAAGATACGATCAAGCTGTGCAACCTGTATCGGATTCCCGTCATGCCGGGTGTGGTGACCATTTCCGATCTGTTGAAGGGGCTTGAACTGGGCGCGGACGTGATGAAGCTTTTCCCGGGAAATATGTTCGAACCTTCCATCATCAAAACGTTCAAAGGACCGGTCCCTCAAGCCAACCTGATGCCGACCGGGGGCGTATCCGTCGACAATCTCGGCGACTGGATCGCGGGCGGAGCGGTGGCGGTCGGCATCGGTTCGGATTTGACCAGCGAAGCGCTGAAGACCGGCGACATGTCGAAAATACGCGATAAGGCGGCGCAGTATACGGAAGCGTATCGCCGGGCAAAAGGATACTGAACGAAAACGGGAGTCCGCGCGAATTCCATCGTCCCGAGGCGCGGGCTTCTTTTTTATGCCGGGATTCGCGGAGGACGACTTTGCCGGACCGTCGGACTTTCTCTATAATGAGACAGGGAAAGTCCGTATCGGGCCCTTGGACCGCTGCTGCGGGAAACCCGGAGGATACGGAACAAGAAAGCAAGCGAGGAGGACTTTTTTATGTTGACGGGAACAAGATCGCCGATCCGGCCGTTCGAAAGCGGCAGACGGAGAGGACGGCGCGGCGGCGGACAACCGCGCCGGAAAAGCCGACTCTTCTTCCTCATCGTCGCCGTCGTTCTGCTGATCGTGCTTGCGGCGGCCGCCGTGTACGCGGGAACGCCTTACAAGCCGTCCGCGGAAGCGGAAGCCGCCATGAAGAGCGACGATGCCGCGGCCGTATCGCAGACGGACGATTGGATCGAATTCAGGCCGGCGGCGGCGGAAGGCGCGAAGCAGCCCGGGGTGATCTTTTATCCCGGCGGACGCGTGAAACCGGAAGCTTACGCGCCTCTCGCCCGAGCTCTGGCAGAAAACGGGCATCACGTTTTTGTCGTCAAAATGCCGTTTAACTTCGCCTTTCTGGGCCAAAACGAAGCGGAGAAAGTACGGGACAAATATCCGGACGAGACTTTCGCGATCGGCGGACATTCGCTCGGAGGACCTTTTGCCGCCCGCTACGCATCGGAGCATCCGGGCGACATCGCGGGGATTTTCTTCCTCGCTTCGTATGCGGAGGGCAAAGGGGATCTGAGCGGCACGCAGATGCCGGCTCTGTCGATCACGGCGTCCGAGGACAACGTCCTGAACCGCGAAAGTTATGAAGCGGGCCGGGCTTATCTGCCGGGCAGCGCGCAGTACGAAGTGATCGAAGGAGGGAACCATGCCCAGTTCGGCAGCTACGGCGAGCAAAAAGGGGACGGGAAAGCTTCGATCTCCGAAACCGAACAGCGCGAGCGGACAACGGATCTGCTGGAGGCCTGGCTGAACGCTATTCCGGCAACAGCCGAGTAATCGTCAAAAATCGGGTCCGAAAGCCCGAGCGAATTTCGTCCGGTTTCCGCGAATTGCCCCGATTTTTGGTTAAAGGAGGGATAGTATGGGCGAGCTGACCGTAGAGGGGCGAACTTTCGCCTGCGAAGCGCTGGTCTTCGACAAAGACGGCACGCTGCTCGATTTCATGGAGCTCTGGGGACGCTGGGCGGACGACATGCTGCGGCAGACGGAGCATAAGCTGCTCGAAGCCGGAGGAAGCTGGACGGGCGGCGCGGATCGGACATTCGGCGTTAAGCGGGGGCCTGACGGCCGCATAGCCGACTACGACCGCGCAGGGCCCCTTGCGCTGGCCACCGCCGAAGAGATGATCGGCGTTCTGGCCTGGCAGCTGTACGGCGCCGGGCTGCCGTGGCACGAGAGCGTGGACGCGGTGCGAAACTTCGCGGCTTCCGCGGAGGAGCGTCTGGAGCAGGATAGACCCGTACGCCCCCTGCCGGGGCTGCGCGAATTGCTGGAGCAGGCGCGCGGCGCGGGCATACGGCTTGCGGTGGCGACTTCGGATACGACGGATTCCGCCGTCAAGCATCTGCGTTGGGCCGGGCTGGAAGGGCTGTTCGACTGCATCAGCGGACGTGACCGTGTACGGGAGGGCAAACCCGCGCCGGATCTCGTGTTGGAGGCCTGCCGCCGGCTGGGCACGGAGCCGCGGCGGACGATCGTTATCGGCGACGGCGGCTCCGACATGGAAATGGCCCGGCGCGCCGGAGCGGCGCTGGCGATCGGCATCGCGCCCGGCGGCGGGCCGCGCGGCCACCTGGATGCTGCCGATTACGTGATCGCCGGTTACGACGAGCTGGCGGTTTCCGCTCAAACGTCGGCCGATTGAGCGGATCCCTGCCGGACTAGAGGGCGGACGGACCGCCGGCGCCGGGCAGAGGGCCCCGAACGAATGCGAAGGAGGAGAGCGTATGGAGAGAGACAGCGCGGAAGTGCTGGCGGATTGGATCGGGAACGCCGATACCGTCGTCTTTTTCGGGGGAGCCGGCACTTCGACGGAGAGCGGGATTCCCGATTTCCGGTCGGTCGGAGGCCTTTACGAGAGCGGACAAGACGAATTCCCCTATCCGCCGGAAGAAATGCTGAGCCGGGATTTCTTTTATCGAAAGCCGGAAATTTTCTATAAGTTCTACCGGGAACGAATGGTGTACCGGGAGGCGCAGCCGAACGACATGCACCGGCTGCTGGCCGATCTGGAGCGTCAGGGCAAACTCAACGCGGTCATCACGCAGAACATCGACGGGCTGCATCAGAAGGCGGGCAGCCGCCGGGTGCTGGAAGTGCACGGTTCGGTGCTGAGCAATACCTGCACGGAATGCGGGGCGAAATACGGACTAGGCACCGTCATGAACAGCGACGGAGTCCCCGCCTGCAAGCTCTGCGGCGGAGCGATCAAGCCGGACGTCGTCCTGTACGGAGAAATGCTGGATTCGAACGTGCTTGAAGCTTCCGTACGGGCGATCGAAGAAGCCGATCTGATGCTGGTCGGCGGCACGTCGCTGACCGTCCAGCCGGCCGCCAGCCTGGTCGGCATGTTCACGGGCGGACCTCTGGCGCTGCTCAACCGAACGCCGACTCCGTACGACAGCCGTGCCGATCTGCTGATTACGGAATCGATGGGCGCGGTAGCGCAGAGGGTGCGCCGGCTGCTCGGCAGCGGCCGCTAAAGAGGAACTGAAAAAGATGTAATCGTTTTCTTGCCAATCGGTAATCCCGGCGATAATATGTAAGCAAGCTGTAAACGAAAGGGTGGAGAAATCGATGGAATATAAGGCTAGCGGCGAACGCTACGACCAAATGAAATATAACCGCAGCGGGCGGTCGGGACTGAAGCTTCCGGCGGTCTCGCTCGGATTATGGCACAACTTCGGAGGCGTCGACGCTTACGAAAACGGACGGAGCATCGTGCACCGCGCTTTCGATCTGGGGATCACGCACTTCGACCTGGCGAACAACTACGGGCCGCCGCCTGGCTCGGCCGAAGAAATGTTCGGCCGTCTGCTGGCGACCGACCTGAGGTCTTACCGCGACGAGCTGATCGTCTCCACTAAGGCCGGTTATTACATGTGGCCGGGCCCGTACGGCGAATGGGGCTCCCGCAAGTATTTGGTCTCGAGCCTCGATCAGAGCCTCAAGCGGCTCGGATTGGATTACGTCGATATTTTTTATCATCACCGCCCGGACCCGGATACTCCGCTCGAAGAAACGATGATGGCGCTCGACCATATCGTGCGTTCGGGCAAGGCGCTGTACATAGGCGTATCCAACTATTCGGCGGAGCAGACCCGCGAAGCGATCGCCATTCTGAAGGAGCTCGGCACGCCGCTGACGATCCACCAGCCGAGCTATTCGATGATGAACCGCTGGATCGAGCATGGCCTGCAGGACGTGCTCGACGAGCACGGCGTCGGCAGCATCGCGTTCAGTCCGCTGGCGCAGGGACTGCTGACGAACAAATACCTGAACGGGATTCCGGAAGATTCCCGGGCGGCCAGCGCTTCTCCGTTCCTGAACCAGAATCAGATCACGCCGGAAGCGATGCGCAAAGTGCGCGCGCTCAATCAGATGGCGGTCGCCCGCGGGCAAAGTCTGGCACAGTTCGCCCTGGCCTGGGTGCTGCGCGGCGAACGGGTCACGTCGGTACTGATCGGCGCGAGCCGCGTTTCGCAGATCGAAGAGAATATCGATACGCTGAAGCAGCTGGAGTTCTCGGACGAGGAGCTTGAGCGGATCGAGAAAATTTTGAAAACGGAAAGCGATCAATAAACCGCGCCAAGAAAGTCCCCCGGATTCCGCCGCATGGACGGAAACCGGGGGATTTTTGCCGGGGACATTCGCATTCGGCCGCGCCTTCCGCGGCGGGAGCCGCGGATTCTGCCGGGCGCTTTCGGGTTTAGTTAGAAAGGGGAAGACGACGCGATGTCTCGCTGCCTTCAGAATCGTCGGCCTCATACATGCCCGTTTGCCTGCCGGCCGAGCACCGATTCCCTATAGGCGGTCGGAGACTGTCCGTGCAGCCGCTGAAACTGACGGGAGAAGTACAGCGGATCGGTCAGGCCGACCGAAGAGGCGATCTGCTGCACCGACAGATCGGGCCGCTCGCGCAGCAGGCCGCGCGCTTTGTCGATCCGCAGCTTCAGCAGATAGGTCACCGGCGCGACGCCTGTTTCCTTTTTGAACATGCGCGACAGGTAAGCCCTGTTATAGCCGAGGCTCTGGCACATGTCTTCGATCGAGACGGGATGCGCGTACTGATCGGTCATATAGCGGATCATCTGCTTGACCGCAAGGCTTCCCGCCGTGTCCGCGGCCGGGACGGCCGAATCGCCCCTTACGACGTCTTCGGCCGCGGCCAGAATCAGGTGCAGGTAGCCGAGCGACGCGAGGTGAGCGCCGGCGCGGCGGGAGCGGAACACTCCGAGCGTATCGGACAGCAGGCGCGGGATATCCGATTCCGCCGACGGGCGGAACACCGGATGCTGCGGCGTCAGACCTGCCGTACGCACGGCGTCCTCGGCGAGCGGCCCGGCGAAGGCGATCCAGCGGTAACGCCACGGCTTCCGCTCGTCGGAGACGTAGCTGACCAGCCGTCCCGGGCGGATCAAAAAGGCGTCGCCCGCTTCCAGTTCGTACGCTTGGCCTTCGTGCACGAAAGCCCCGCGCCCTTCCTCGACGACGTGCAGCAGGAAGTAGTCGTAAATCTTCGGCCCGATCCGGTGTTCGGGCAGCGTCTGGCTTTCGCCGGCGAACAGTACATACAGCATGCCTTTGTCGTCGTATACCGGGTTCGGTGCGACGGAGTAGGAGAAGCCCGATTGGTTTTCCGTCATGACGTTCCTCGCTTTCCGGCTTGCCAGCCTTTTTTTCAGTATAACCTCTTTGAATGCGGAAGTCACATAAGTCCATGCAGTCCGCACATCGGTACATTATCAGGGAGAACGCTATCTTTTATACTGAAAGCACAGGCATACAAAACAACCCACGAGGTGATCCGAGAATGGATGCTCAGCAAATCAAGCAAATGTTTATACAAAAATTCGGCGAATCGGCAGTCGCCCCGCGCGTATTCCACGCGCCGGGACGCGTGAACCTGATCGGCGAACACATCGATTACAACGGAGGGTACGTGCTGCCGGCGGCGCTGGAGTTCGGCACGACGCTCGTCGTCCGCGAACGCGAAGACGGCGTCATCCGGTTGGCTTCCACCAACCTGCCGGAAGAAGCGCAGATCAAAGTGGACGAAATCGGACTGAATAAGACAGGGCAGTGGACGGACTATCCGGTCGGCGTCATGGTCGAACTGGCCCGGCGCGGCTATCCGGTGTCCAAAGGATACGACCTGTTCTACCACGGCGAAATCCCGAACGGGGCGGGGCTTTCCTCCTCGGCTTCGATCGAAGTCGTGACCGGCTACGGCTTGCTGTCGATGGGCGGCTACGACCGCGACACGGTACAGATCGCGCTGCTGTCGCAGGCGGCGGAAAATAACTTCGTCGGCGTCAACTGCGGCATCATGGACCAGTTCGCGGTCGCCAACGGCAAAAAGGACCATGCGATCCTGCTCATGTGCGACACGCTGGAATACAAACACGTGCCGTTCCAAACGGGCAGCTACAAGCTGGTCATCGGCAACACAAACAAGCGCCGCGGCCTGGTCGATTCCAAGTACAACGAGCGCCGCGAACAGTGCACGGCCGCGCTCGATCGTCTGAGAAGCTGCAAAGCCGACCTGAACTACCTGGCTGAAATTACTCCTTCGCAGTTCGAAGACTATAAGTCCGCATTGACCGACGAGACGGTCCGCAATCGCGCGCAGCACGTCATCGAAGAGAATGCGCGCGTGCTGGCTTCGGTCGAAGCGCTGACGGCGAACGACCTGCAGGAATTCGGCCGCCTGATGAACCTGTCCCACGACTCGCTGCGCGATCTGTACGAAGTGAGCTGCGCGGAGCTGGACGTCATGGTCGAAGAAGCGCGCAAAATTCCGGGTACGCTGGGCGCGCGCATGACGGGAGCGGGCTTCGGCGGATGCACGGTGTCGCTGGTGCACGAAGACGACGTGGAGACTTTCGTGCGGCAGGTGGGCGAGAACTACGAAGCGCGCACGGGGCTGAAAGGCGAGTTCTACGTCTGCGGCGTAGGCGAAGGCGTGGAGGAATTGAGTTCGAACTGAGCTTCGACGGACGGAGCATGACGGTTTGACCATCCTAATAAAAGAGGCGAACGGCCGCGGTTTCCGTCTGAACGCAAACCGCGCAGACCGTTCGCCCAATCCGAGGAGGAATTAACAATGGCAATTTTGGTAACCGGCGGCGCCGGCTATATCGGCTCCCATACCGTGGCGGCTCTGCTCGAACGAGGCGACGAGGTGGTCGTGATCGACAACCTGCAGACGGGACACAAGGAAGCGCTGCTGGGCGGCAAGCTGTACGAGGGCGATCTGCGCGACAAAGAGCTGCTGAAAAAGCTGTTCGCGGAAAACGAAATCGAAGGCGTCATCCATTTCGCGGCGAATTCCCTGGTCGGCGAGAGCATGCAGAATCCCGGCAAATACTACGACAACAATATGTACGGCACGCTGTGCCTGCTGGAAGCGATGAACGAAGCCGGCGTGCGCCGGATCGTGTTCTCCTCGACGGCGGCGACTTACGGCGAGCCGGAAAAAACGCCGATCGAAGAGACGGACCGCACCGAACCTACCAATGTCTACGGCGAAACGAAGCTGATGATGGAACGCATGATCCGCTGGTACGATCGCGTGCTGAACGTCCGTTACGTCGCGCTGCGCTACTTCAACGCGGCGGGCGCGCACGACAGCGGCAAGATCGGCGAAGACCACCGCCCGGAAACGCATCTGATTCCGATCGTGCTGCAGACGGCGCTCGGACAGCGTTCGCACATTTCCGTTTTCGGCGAAGATTACCCGACGGAAGACGGAACGTGCGTCCGCGACTATCTGCATGTCAGCGACTTGGCGGACGCGCATCTGCGGGCGATCGACTACCTGAAAAACGGCGGCGAGAGCGACGTGTTTAACCTCGGCAGCGGCAGCGGCTTCTCGGTGCGTCAGATCATCGAGACGGCGCGCAAAGTGACGGGCAAAGACATTCCGGTCAACACGGAGCCGCGCCGCGCCGGCGACCCGGCCGTGCTGATCGCTTCTTCGCAGAAAGCGCGCAGCGTACTGGGCTGGAATCCGTCGCGCGAAAACATCGAGACGATCATCGCCAGCGCCTGGAACTGGCATCAGTCGCGGCCTGACGGCTATAACGATTAAAAAACGATAACGGGGGCAGCGTCCATGAGCGAACAGTTGAACAACGGAGTACAGCAAGGAACGGCGGGGGAAAAGCCGGGAGAAACGCAGACGTCCGCGCCGGCGGGAAGCGAAACTTCCGGCAGCGTCTCCCGCGAAGAAGCGCTGAAAGCGATCGAGCGGCTGACGGCGTTCGCGCTGCGGGAGAAGCTGCTGGAGGAAGAAGACGCCGACTTCGGACGCAACCGACTGCTGGAGCAGCTTGGCTTCGACGAGCCTTATGCGGCCGGAGATGCGCATGAAGAGCCGCTGCCGAAGGGCCCTCAGCCGATGCTCGACACATTGATCGATTACGCGGCGCAGACGGGCATGATCCCGGAAAATACCGATACCCACCGCGACCTGCTCGACGCCAAGCTGATGGGCCTGCTGCTGGCCCGTCCGTCGGAGATCGTGCGCGAGTTCCGCGAAACGGAAGAACGTGGCGGCATCACGGCGGCGACCGACCGTTTTTATAAGTGGTGCATCGATTCCAACTATATCCGGATGGACCGGGTCTCGAAGAATCTGTACTGGACGCACGATTCCGAATTCGGACCGATCGAGATCACGATCAATCTGTCCAAACCGGAGAAGACGCCGGAAGAGATCGCGCAGGCCCGCCTGCTGCCGCCTCCGGTTTATCCGAAATGCCAGCTGTGCCGCGAGAACGTCGGCTATGCCGGCCGGATCAACCATCCCGCGCGTCAGAACCTGCGCGTCATTCCGCTTACGCTGAACGACGAGCCGTGGCTGTTCCAGTATTCGCCGTACGTCTATTACAACGAACACTGCATCGTGCTGCATCGCGATCATGTGCCGATGAAGCTGACGAAGGACACGCTGCGCCGGCTGCTGCAGTTCACCGACCGGTTCCCGCATTATTTCCTCGGCTCCAACGCCGATCTCCCGATCGTGGGAGGCTCCATTCTGACGCACGACCATTTCCAGGGCGGCAAGCACACGTTCGCGATCGAGCGCGCCGCGACGGAAGCCGTGTTCTCGCATGACCGGTATCCGGCGGTGAGTCTGTCCGTCGTTCGCTGGCCGATGTCGGTCATCCGGTTGAGCGGCAGCGATCAGGCCGAAATGCTGGAAGCGGCGAACGAGATTTACGAGGCGTGGAAGACGTACAGCGACGAGAGCGTGGACGTGCTGGCGTCCAGCGAAAAAGACGGGGAGACGGTGCGCCACAATACGGTGACGCCGATCGTCCGCCGCCGCGAAGGCGCCTACGAGCTCGATCTCGTGCTGCGCAACAACCGGACGAGCGGCGAGCATCCGGAAGGCATTTTCCATCCGCACCGGGAAATGCACCATCTCAAAAAGGAAAACATCGGCCTGATCGAAGTGATGGGCCTCGCCATTCTGCCCGGCCGCCTGAAAGACGAGCTGGAGCGGATCGGCCGCATCCTGAGCGGAGACTCGCGGCTGCTGGCCGAAGCCGAAGCGGACGCCTCGCATCCGCTGGCGCAGCATCTGCCCTGGACGCGCGAGCTGATCGCGGCGCACGGTTCCGACCTGACGCCGGAAGCTTCGCTCGAACTGCTTCGCCGCGAAGTCGGCGCGAAGTTTGCCGAGATTCTCGGTCATGCCGGCGTATACAAGACCGACGCGGCGGGCCGCCGGGCGTTTTTCCGATTTGTCGAAAGTCTCGGCTGGAGCCGGACGGACGGGCAATAAGACGGTTTCGCGCTTCGCCGGATTCGTCGGCAAAGGGAAAATCGAAAGGCCGCATCCTCGGGGGTGCGGCCATTTGGTTTTGCCCATAATCCGGTATATAATGAATACATACTTATGAAAAGGAAGGGGTTACGACTCTATCATGAAGTCTTTTACCTTTTATAATCCGACACGCCTCATCTTCGGCAAAGGCCAGCTGGAACAGCTCAAAACCTTGGTGCCGCAGTACGGCAAAAATATCCTGCTCGTTTACGGAGGAGGCAGCATCAAGCGCTCCGGCCTGTACGACAGCGTCACCGCGCTGCTGAAAGAAACGGGAGCGAACGTGACGGAACTGTCCGGCGTCGAGCCGAACCCGCGCCTTTCGACCGTGCATAAAGGCGTCGACCTGTGCAAAAGCGAAAACGTCGACCTGATCCTCGCGGTAGGCGGCGGCAGCGTCATCGACTGCGCCAAAGCGATCGCCGTAGGCGCTAAATACGACGGCGACATGTGGGACTTCGCGGAACGCAAAGCGGTCGCGCAGGACGCGCTTCCGCTCGGCGTCGTGCTGACGATGGCGGCGACCGGTTCCGAGATGAACAGCGGATCGGTCATCACGAACGAACAGACGATGGAAAAGCTCGGCTGGGGCAGCGCTTATTCGTTCCCGACGTTCTCCATCCTCGATCCGGAGTTTACGTACTCCCTGCCGAAAGATCAGACCGTCTACGGTATGGTCGACATGATGTCGCACGTGCTGGAAACGTACTTCCACCTGGAAGGCAACACGCCGGTTCAGGACGGCTTCTGCGAATCCGTGCTGCGCGCGGTCATCGAAGCCGGTCCTAAACTGGTGGAAGATCTGGAAAACTACGAGCTGCGCGAAACGGTCATGTACAGCGGCACGCTCGCGCTGAACGGCGTCCTGAGCATGGGCAGCACCGGCGACTGGGCGACGCATAACATCGAGCACGCCGTATCGGCCGTGTACGACATTCCGCACGGCGGAGGCTTGGCTATCCTGTTCCCGAACTGGATGAAGCACAGCCTCAAAGTCGATCCGGAGCGCTTCAAGAAGCTCGCCGTGAACGTGTTCGGCATCGACCCGTCCGGCAAATCCGCCGAAGAAGCCGGCCTTGAAGGCATCGAAGCGCTGCGCGCGTTCTGGAACTCCATCGGCGCGCCGAGCACGCTGGCCGATTACGAGATCGACGGCAGCCGCATCGACGAAATGGCCGACAAAGCGATGAAATTCGGTCCGTTCGGCAACTTCAACAAGCTGCAGCGCGAAGACGTTGTGGCCATTTACAAAGCTTCGCTGTAAGCCGTTTATTGCGGATGCAGTCCTTTTTTCGAAAGCCGCCGTTAAGGCGGCTTTTTTTATTTGCCAACTATGACCGTTTGACGCACGTTCATCCATCGAAGGAGGGAGAAAAGATGCGAAAAAGACGTGTCGTTCCGCTTGGCCTGTTTGCGATCCTGCTCGTTTTTCTGACGGCCTGCTCCGATGATTCGCCCGAAGTAGGAAGCTTGGCTTACGCCGAACAGGAAGTACGGAAAGAGTTTTAAAAGCCGGAAAAGACGAAAGCGAAGGGCGCAAAGATTCGATCGTCATGTCTTACGGCGAATCCGGAGGAGAGCTTCGGCAGGCGGATGAAGAACAAATTTTGCCGATCGAAGAGCTGCTGTACGGCCCGTATTCCGGGGAGCCGTCTTTGCTGCTTACGCTCAGCGAACTTCCCGCGACCATGGAGGAGGGCGAAAGCCGTTCGGTCGACGGCATCGACATGCAGATCGCCCGGGCGCCGGACGGAAGCCTGCACGCGATCGCGAGAGCGGCCGATGTCACCTATACGCTGCAGTCCTCGACCGAGCCGGCCTACGACGAAGATCGGATGCTGGACATATTGGCGAAAATAGCGCGCGGAACAAGCGAATAAACCAATTCGAGATCCCGCCGCCCGAAAAATGAAACCGAATCGGCAATCAACCGTATGTAATCTTATACTCATTTGGAAAAGCTCTGAAGTCTCGCCGTTTTTTGCGCCGAGCTTCCGAGTCCGGATGAGCACCTTCAATCGCGTAGGAGGGATGCGAAAATGGAAACGCTCTATTTGGGCTGTCTGGCGGGCGGCGCCTTGTTTGCGCTGATCAGCGTTCTGTTCGGGGATTGGATCGGCGACGCGCTCGGCGGTGCGTTCGACGCGCTGTCGTTCGAGTTCCTGCAGCCGATCGTACTCGCCGGTATGGTGACCGTTTTCGGAGGAGCGGGTATCCTGATCGAGCGCTATGCGAATCTAACGCCCGCTCTGGGGATGACAGCGGCGGTACTCTGCGGGTTGGCTTCAGGCCTGCTGCTGTACTTCGGCTACGTCAAACCGATGCGAGGAAGCGAGAATTCGGTGGGCTACTCGATGAACGACCTGGTCGGAAAGATCGGGGAGATTACCGTTCCCGTGCCGGAAAAAGGTTATGGCGAAGTCATGGTGCACATGGGCGGCTCGGGCAACACGCTGCATACGGCGTTCAGCTTCGACGGCGATTGGATTCCGTCGGGCGTCCGGATAGTCGTCATCGACGTTGTAGACGGCACGCTTGGCGTAAGCGAACTCGACAAACAAGAAAAGGGGTTGGAGTAAGATGGGGATTTTTGATCAAATTCCGGATTATATGCTGATTCCGGGTATCGTAGTGGTGGTACTGCTCGTACTGGGGCTTGCTTTCTGGGCGCGTTACAAAACGGTCAGTACCGACGAGGCGATGGTGGTGACGGGCTCGTTCCTCGGCAGCAAAAATATTGCCGACGACGAGGCCGGACGTAAGATCAAAATCGTGCGCGGCGGCGGCGCTTTTATTCTTCCGGTCTTCCAAAAAGCCGAGTATCTCTCGCTACTGTCGCATAAGCTGGACGTGACGACGCCGGAAGTGTACACGGAACAGGGCGTTCCCGTGCTGGCGGACGGGGTGGCGATCATCAAGATCGGCAGCTCGACCGAAGATGTGGCGACCGCTGCCGAGCAGTACATGGGCAAGCCGATCGAATCGCTCAAAGCGGAAGCCCAGGAAGTGCTCGAAGGGCATCTGCGTTCCATTCTCGGTTCCATGACGGTTGAAGAAATGTACCGCAACCGCGACCGGTTCGCGCAGGAAGTGCAGAGCGTGGCGGCCCGCGATTTGAAGAAGATGGGCCTGCAGATCGTGTCGTTCACCATCAAAGACGTGCGCGACAAGCACGGCTACCTGGAGTCGCTCGGCAAGCCGCGGATCGCCGCGGTCAAGCGCGACGCGGAAATCGCCGAAGCGGAAGCGATCCGGGATTCCCGTATCCAGAAAGCGCGCGCCGAAGAAGAAGGCCAGAAAGCGGAACTGATCCGGGATACGAATATCGCCGAAGGTCAAAAAGAGAAAGAACTCAAGGTCGCGGCGTTCAAGCGCGAACAGGATACGGCTAAAGCCGATGCCGACCAGGCGTATATGATCCAAGAAGCGCGGGCCAAGCAGATCGCGGTCGAAGAGCAAATGCGCGTCGAATTGGTGCGTAAGGACCGCGAAATCGACCTGCAGGAGAAAGAAATTCAAGTTCGTCAGAAGCAGTACGACGCGGAAGTGAAAAAGAAAGCCGACGCCGACCGTTATGCCGTCGAAGTCGCCGCGGAAGCCGACAAAGCTCGCCGGATGCGCGAAGCCGACGCGATGCAGTATTCGATCGAAACGCAGGCCAAAGCGTCCGCGGAGCAGAAGCGCCTTGACGGGATCGCGTCCGCCGATGCGGAACGCGCCAAAGGTACGGCGGAAGCGGAAGTCATCCGCCTGCGCGGCCTGGCGGAAGCCGAAGCGAAGGAGAAGCTGGCGGAAGCGTTCAAACATTACGGCGAAGCGGCGATTCTGGACGTTATCGTCAATATGCTGCCGGAGCTGGCCGGCAAAATCGCCGAACCGATCGCGTCCGTCGACAAGATTACGGTCGTGGACACGGGACGCGGCGAAGGCGGAGGCGCGTCGCGCGTAAGCGGCTATGTGACCGAACTGATGGCGACGGCGCCGGAGATGCTGAAGAGCGTATCCGGGCTCGACTTGGAGCAGATGATTCAGAACTTGACCGTAGGCGGCAAAAACAAAGGCCCGAGCGACGCCGCGGTCGAAGCGAAGCTGGCGGCCGACCGGACGGCGGTAAGCACGCTGCCTCGCCCAGAGCGTCCGTCCTCCGACGGGGAAGCCTAATGTTGGGACGGTCGATCGCATCCTTTGGCGAGCCGATCTTCCGCCCCGTCCGACGATCGTTCGCGCACATCGTTTGCACCGTTTTCGAATAAGTATGCATGAAGAGCCGAAAGCCCCATTTTCCCAGAGAAAATGCGGGTTGACGGCTCTTTTTTTTATGGGATAGAATTAGGGGATTGCGTGCGCACGTATAGGTTTTGGGAGGTGCGCCCTGCGGACGAATTGCCGGAAAAAGGACGGGAATAAATCTATGGAGAAAAAAGCAGTGACCAAAACGATTACCGACGTCGCTTTCATTGCGCTCGGCGCCTTCATTTTTGCGCTGGCGGTCAATCTTTTCGTCATCCCGAACGACTTTGGCGAAGGCGGAGTCACAGGCGTCACGATCATTCTGTTTTACGCGTTTCATTGGTCGCCGGGTCTGGTCAATCTGATCATCAACTCGATTCTGCTGGTGGTAGGCTATCGTTTTTTGGATCGGAAGACGGTTATTTATACAATTTTGGCGGTCGGCTTCAATTCCTTGTTCCTGCATCTGACGGAGAGCTGGGACATCCAGTCGACGGAAAAAACGGTCAACGCGATTTTTGCGGGCATTTTCGCGGGGATCGGAATCGGCATGATCGTGAGGGTAGGCGGCACGACCGCGGGAACGGTCATTCTGGCCCGGCTCGCAAACAAATATCTCGATTGGAATATCAGCTACGGGCTGCTGTTTTTCGACGTCGTGGTGGCGATCGCGTCGCTGACGGTAATCAAGGTGGAAAACTTTATGTTTACCATCGTGCTTCTGTATGTCGGAACGAAAGTAATGGACTTTATCATCGAAGGCTTGAACCCGAAAAAGGCGGTCATGATTATCTCCAAACATCAGCACACGATCGCGGAACAGGTGAATCTCGTGATGGATCGCGGAGTGACGGTGCTGTCGGGGCACGGATTTTATACGAAAGAAGCCAAAGAAGTCCTGTACATCGTCATCAGCAAACAAGAAGTGTCGCAGCTTAAAAAGATCGTCAAAGAAGCCGACAAAGACGCTTTCGTGACCATTCACGATGTGCGGGACGTGTTCGGCGAAGGGTTTGTGGATATCTCGCATTAAAGGCGGCTGAAAGCGTTTCGCAAGATTGAAGTTTAAGCATATTTTTGATAATCTATTCGGCATAGCGAATTGAGAACACAGAGGAGCGAAAGCAAGCGGATGCAGGTGTCCAAAGTATTGAACAACAATGTCATTATCGCGGACGACCCGCAGTACGGCGAAGTGGTCGTCATCGGCAAAGGCATCGGTTTCGGACGCGCCGAGCGCGATCATATCGACTCCGAAGCGGCCGAAAAGATGTTTATTTTGCGCAGCCGGCGCGAGCAGGAACAGTACAAACAGCTGCTGCCGCAGGTCGACGAAAAACTGATCGAGGTCATGAACGAAGCGATCCGGACCATCGGCAATCGCATTTCCTCGCCGCTTAACGAGCACATCCACGTCGCGCTTACCGACCATATCGCTTTTGCGCTCAAACGAATGGAAAAAGGGCTTACGTTCCAAAATCCTTTTTTATACGAGACAAAAGAAATATATCCGGAAGAATACGAGCTGGCGGAGTACGTCGTCAATTTGATCGAGGATCGGCTCGGCACGTCGCTGGGTCCCGACGAAGTCGGTTTTGTCGCTCTGCATATTCACAGCGCGATCACGAACCGTCCGATTAACGAAGTGCGGGTCCATTCGGAATTGATCTCGGATCTGGTCGAACTGATCGAGCAGAATCTGGACGGCGGGCTGAACCGGACGAGTCTCGATTACTCGCGGCTGCTGACCCACCTGCGTTTTGCTATCGAACGGATCTGCCGCGGGGAAGAAGTTCGGGCGACCGACCGGCTGGCGGAACTGCTGGCACGCGAGTATCCCGAAATGTATTCGCTTGCCTGGAAGCTGACGAAAGTCATGGAGAAAAGGCTGGGACTGCCGGTTTATCAGGCGGAGGCCAGCTATCTGACCGTTCATCTGCAGCGTTTGGCGGAAAGAGAAGGCCTATAATTTTTATTTGTGAAAGGGCTTGCCAACTGCTGAAAGCGGTGCTATAATGACCCACGTAAGCCAACCGAATACGATCTTTGTAACGATGTGTCACTGATACGATCAGGCATGAATCGCTACGGAGAATAAAAAGCATACTCACAAGGGCGAAGCTGTACCCGGGAGCCCGAGTTGAGAGTATTCCTTTTATTTTTCGTACGTTCATGCCTTTTTTGCGTTCGGATACGGAGATATCGTTCAAGATCTGGTTAAAATGTAATGAAAAAACATCACATACAAAGAGGGAGTTGCATTCAATGTTCAAACAACTATTCGGCCTCCTGCAGCGAGTCGGCAAAGCGGTTATGCTTCCGGTCGCCATTCTGCCGGCCGCGGGTCTGCTGTTGGCGATCGGCACGCTGCTCGTCAGCCCGGACTTCCTGGAACTGGCGCCTGCGCTCGACGTGCAGTGGGTACAATCGGTAGCAACCGTGCTGATGAAGGCGGGCGACATCGTCTTCGCCAACCTGCCGCTGTTGTTCGCGGTCGGGGTAGCGGTCGGCTTATCCGACGGGGAAGGCGTAGCGGGCCTCGCGGCCATCGTCGGCTTCCTGATCATGAACGTGACGCTGGGCGTCGTCGTCGGCGTAACGCCGGCCCTGACCAGCGAAACGGGACTGGGATACGCCAGCGTGCTGGGCATTCCGACGCTGTCGACCGGGGTATTCGGCGGTATTATAATCGGCATACTGGCGGCGGTCATGTACAAAAAGTTCTTCCGCATCGAACTGCCTTCTTATCTCGGCTTCTTCGCGGGTAAACGTTTCGTTCCGATCATGACGGCCGCGACTTCCATTCTGGTCGGCCTGCTGCTCGTCGTGATCTGGCCTCCGATCCAGCACGCGCTCAACTCGCTGTCGAACGTGATGATCAACGGCAACCCGACATTGTCGGCTTTCATCTTCGGCTGTATCGAACGCGCGCTCATTCCGTTCGGTCTGCACCATATCTTCTACTCGCCGTTCTGGTACGAGTTCGGGGAATACGTCAACAAAGCCGGAGAAGTGTTCCGCGGCGACCAGCGGATCTTCATGGCTCAAATGCGCGACGGCGTGGACTTTACGGCCGGCATGTTCATGACCGGTAAATTCCCGTTCATGATGTTCGGTCTTCCGGCTGCGGCATTGGCGATCTACCATGAAGCGCGTCCGGAACACAAGAAATACGTAGCCGGCATCATGGGTTCGGCTGCTCTGACTTCGTTCCTGACCGGTATCACAGAGCCTCTGGAATTCTCGTTCCTGTTCGTGGCTCCTGTCCTGTTCGGTATTCACGTGATCTTCGCGGGTCTGTCGTTCATGACGATGCAAATTCTCGGCGTCAAAATCGGTATGACCTTCTCCGGCGGCCTGATCGACTTCCTGCTGTTCGGGGTGCTGCAGAACCGCACGCCTTGGTGGAACGTTATCATCGTCGGCTTGATTCTGGCGGTTATCTACTACTTCGGATTCCGCTTCGCGATTCGCAAGTTCAACCTGAAGACGCCGGGCCGCGAGGAACCGACGGAAGAATCGGCGAACGCCGCGGCGGGCAAGGGAACGGCGGGCGAACTGCCGCAGAACATCCTGTCGGCGCTCGGCGGACGCGAAAACATTTCGAACCTCGATGCCTGCATCACGCGTCTTCGCGTTCAAGTCAACAACGTCGGCAGCGTCGATAAGGACCGCCTGAAAAACCTCGGAGCGGCGGGCGTGCTTGAAGTCGGCAACAACATCCAGGCGATCTTCGGTACCCGTTCGGACACGATCAAATCGCAGATCCAGGATATTATGGCGGGACGCACTCCGGTAGAAGCTCCGGCCGCCGCGGTCGAGCTTCCGGAAAAGAACGCCGAAGCTTCGGATGCCGCGGAAGCGGTCAACGTCCTGGACGAAGAAATCATCGTGTCGCCGGCCAACGGCGAACTGCAGGACATTTCGAACGTGCCGGATCCGGTCTTCTCGCAGAGAATGACGGGCGACGGATTCGCGGTGCTCCCGTCGGACGGAAACATCGTATCGCCGGTCAACGGCACGGTGTTCAACGTCTTCCCGAGCAAGCACGCGATCGGCATCATGTCCGAAGCGGGCAAAGAAATTCTGGTTCACATCGGAGTGAACACCGTTAAACTCAAAGGCCAAGGGTTTAATGTATTGGTAGCGGAAGGCGATGCCGTCATGGCCGGACAGCCGATTCTCGAAGTCGACCTGGCTTACGTACAGGAGCATGCTCCTTCGATTATGACTCCGGTCATCTTCTCGAATCTGCCGGAAGGCGCGAAAGTGACCCTGCTCAAGACGGGAACCGTCAAGGCGGGCGAAGAGAAGATCGTATCGATCAAGTAAGCCGAAGCCGTCCGGAATTGTGGAACAGTAAAGCACGCAAAAGAAGTTAATACAGCAAATAGCAGGCAAGCGTGCAAAATGCAGGCAGGTAAGCTATAATAAGTATGGTTACTTTAAAAAAGGACAATTGGAGGAACTCAATCATGGAAAAAACATTCAGAATCGTAGACGAAGACGGTATCCACGCACGCCCGGCAACGGCGCTGGTTAATACGGCTAACAAATTCAAATCGACGGAATCGTTCGCGGAAGCCAACGGCAAGCGCGTAACGCTGAAATCGATCCTGGGCGTTCTGTCCCTGGGCCTGGAAAAAGGTTCGACACTGACTCTGATCACGCAGGGGGAAGAAGAAGCGGAAGCTTTGAAAGCTCTGGAAGACGTGATGGTCGGAGAAGGTCTGGGCGAAGTCAATGCTTAACATTTCCGGAATCGCGGCTTCGGCCGGCATCGCCATTGCCAAAGCTTTTCGCCTGGAGCATCCGGATTACACCGTAACCCAGAAAACCGTTAAAAACGCGGAAGCGGAAGTGGCAAAGCTCGACGACGCCCTGGCGAAGTCGCAGGTCGAACTTGAACGCATCAAGGAACGCACTCTGCAGGAACTGGGCGCGCAAAAAGCCGAGATCTTCGAATCGCATCTGCTGATTCTGAACGATCCCGAGCTGATCAGCCCGGTCAAAGACATGATCATGAACGATCAGGTCAATGCCGATTACGCGCTGAACGAAACGTCCAAGCAGTTCGTGTCCATGTTCGAGAACATGAAAAGCGCGTATCTGCAGGAGCGTGCGGCGGACATGCGCGACGTAACGAAGCGCATCCTCGGACACCTGCTGGGCCTGAACGTGCAAAATCCGGCCGAAATCAGCGAAGAAGTCATCGTCATCGCCGAAGACCTTACGCCTTCGGACACGGCGCAGCTGAACCGCAAATACGTTAAAGGCTTCACGACGAACATCGGCGGTCGCACGTCGCACTCGGCTATCATGGCCCGTTCGCTCGAAATCCCGGCTATCGTCGGAACGAAGAACGTCATGGAGCAGGTGCAGCCGGGCGATATGGTGATCGTTGACGGTCTTGAAGGCAACGTGATCGTGAATCCTAGCGAAGAAGTCATTGCCGAATACCGCGAGAAGCAGGCGAAGTACGACGAACAGCGCGCCGAATGGCGCAAACTTCGCGAAGAGCCGACCGTCTCCACGGACGGGGTTCACGTCGAACTGGCAGCCAACATCGGCACGCCGAACGACGTGGCCGGCGTTCTCGATAACGGCGGCGAAGGCGTAGGCTTGTACCGGACCGAGTTCCTGTACATGGGCCGCGACAAGCTTCCTTCCGAAGACGTCCAGTACAACGCCTACAAGACGGTACTGGAGAAAATGGAAGGCAAGCCGGTCGTCGTTCGCACGCTCGATATCGGCGGCGACAAGGAGCTTCCTTACCTTGACCTGCCGAAAGAAATGAACCCGTTCCTGGGCTTCCGCGCCGTGCGCTTGTGCCTGGATCGCACGGACATCTTCCGTACGCAGCTGAGAGCGCTGCTGCGCGCAAGCGTCCACGGCGATCTGCGCATCATGTTCCCGATGATCGCGACCCTGGTCGAGTTCCGTCAAGCCAAAGCGCTGCTTGAAGAAGAACGCGCCAACCTGAAGAGCGAAGGCATTGCCGTCGCGGACGACATTCAGCTAGGCATCATGGTCGAAATTCCTTCGACTGCGGTCCTGGCCGATCAATTCGCGAAGGAAGTCGACTTCTTCAGCATCGGTACCAACGACTTGATCCAGTACACGATGGCCGCGGACCGTATGAACGAACGCGTGTCGTACCTGTACCAGCCTTACAACCCGGCGATCCTTCGCTTGGTCGACATGGTTATCAAGGCCGCTCACAAAGAAGGCAAATGGGCCGGCATGTGCGGCGAAATGGCCGGCGATTCCGTTGCCATTCCGCTGCTGCTCGGTCTGGGTCTCGACGAATTCAGCATGAGCGCCACTTCCATCCTGCCGGCGCGCAGCCAGATCTCCAAACTGTCCCGCGCGGACATGCAGGAACTGGCCGCCAAGGCTTTGGAATGCTCGACGGCCGAAGAAGTCGTGGCTCTGGTCGAAGCGATTCAAGTTTAAGTTAGACGCATTTCGTATCATCCGCATCGAATGTACGATCTCTGTCGCTCCGGCGTGCGCGCCGAGCAGTTTGGCACGCCGCAGCTGCGTCCGTCCGGTTCCCCTCGAGGAGCCGGATTTTTTTGCGAGTTTGTATGAATGCGGAGATCTACATGAGAACCTGCAGGTAAACAATCGCACAAAAGTAAAAGTGGAAATCAGCTACGTCCTCGGCGGCCGGTCCAAATCCTACAGCAGCGAATTCTCTTTATCCAATTATCAAACGCCTTTCAGCAGCACAGGCCCCCAGATCGTGACGCTTGATAGGAAATCCGAAGGTTAAACGGCAAGCAGCAGAGGAATTCTGTTTTTCATTCCTCCTTTCCCAAAACAAAAAGAACCGGCATTCGGCCGGTTCTTTTTGTTTTCCCTTTTACCATAAACTCTGGATATCCACGCCCGTCGGTTCCTGCTGCGGGTTTTTCGCGTTGATATGATCGTAGAACATGACTCCGTTCAGGTGATCCAATTCGTGCTGCATGACGATGGCGGGATAGCCTTTCAGTTTCAGCAGCATTTCTTTGCCGTTCTCGTCGTAAGCTTTGAGCTTGATCTTCTCGTAGCGAGGCACGATGCCTTCGACCTCGCGGTCGACGGACAGGCAGCCTTCGCCGTCCGGCAGATACGTCATGGCCGCGGAATGGCTGACGATCTTCGGATTGAACAGCTTATATTGGTACAGCGTCGGATTTTCTTCCTCCATGACGTCCGTGAAGAGCACGGCGAACATGCGGCGGTCGAGACCGACCTGGTTGGCGGAGATGCCCACGCCCGGACGCAGCCCGTACTTCTCGGCCAGTTCGTCGTCCTGACTTTCGATCAAATAACGCATCATGGCGTCCATGGCATTGCGATCTTCGTCGGAGAGCGGAAACTTCACTTCCTCGACTTTGCGGCGCAAAATCGGATCGCCTTCGCGGACAATATCGTTCATGGTGATTCGGTAATTTTTATCGGTGAGTGACATAATCGCAGCATACCTCGTCTTCCTGAAAATTTTGTGGAAAATGCCGCCGGATTTCGCGCTGCGCGCTGCCGGACGGACCTTCTTCTATTATGAAGTCAACGGAGGCAAAAGAAAAGCCGCTTTCCCGGAAAAGAGGGGAAGCGGCGGTAAAAAGCGAGATGCGGCGCGGCAGAGGGGCCGAAGAGGCAGTCGGCGTCCCGCCGGATAGCTTTGCTTTGATCGCCGACAGGCAGGCGGCCTCGCGAAGCACCGTCCGTACCGATAATCAGCTGCAGGCGCAGTTCAGCACCGGCTTGCGCGCGGCGTTCGTCTCGTCGAGACGGGTAACCGGCGTCGTATACGGCGCGTTCAGCAGCAGCTCCGGATCTTCTTCGGCTTCCTTGGCGATGCGGATCATCGTATCGATGAAGCCGTCGAGCGTTTCTTTGCTTTCCGTCTCGGTCGGCTCGATCATGATGCATTCCTCGACGTTGAGCGGGAAGTAGATGGTCGGCGGGTGGTACCCGAAATCGAGCAGCCGCTTGGCGACGTCGAGCGTGCGCACGCCGTATTTTTTCAGGCCGCTGCCGCTCATGACGAATTCGTGCTTGCACGGGCCGGCAAACGGAACTTCGTAATAATCTTTCAGGCGGGCCATCATGTAGTTGGCGTTCAGCACGGCGCATTCGGACACGCGGCGCAGGCCTTCCGGTCCGTAAGTGCGGATGTAGGCATAAGCGCGGACGAGAATGCCGAAGTTGCCATAGTACGCTTTGACTCGTCCGATCGACGCCTGGGAAGGATCGGCGAATCCGTACGATCCGTCTTCGAGCTTTTCGACCATCGGAGCGGGCAGGTAAGGAACGAGGATCGACTTGACGCCGACCGGACCCGCGCCCGGGCCTCCGCCGCCGTGCGGCGTGCTCATCGTCTTATGCAGATTGAGGTGAACGACGTCGAAGCCCATGTCGCCGGGACGGGTAATGCCCATGATGGCGTTGGAGTTGGCACCGTCATAGTACAGCAGGCCGCCCGCTTCGTGCACGATCCGGGCGATTTCGACGATCTGCTCTTCGAATAATCCGAGCGTGCTCGGGTTGGTCAGCATCAGCGCGGCCGTGTCGGAACCGACGGCGGCGCGCAGCGTATCCAGATCGACCATGCCTTTGGCATTCGAAGGAATGGTTACCGTCTCGAAGCCGGCCACGGTCGCGCTGGCCGGGTTGGTGCCGTGCGAAGAGTCCGGCACGATGACCTTGGTCCGCTGATGTTCGCCGCGTTCTTCATGGTAGCTGCGGATCATCATGAGGCCCGTCCATTCGCCGTGGGCGCCGGCGGCCGGCTGCAGGGTAACGGCATCCATGCCGGTCAGCGCGGCCAGGTCGCTTTGCAGCGTATGCATCATTTCCAGCGCGCCCTGCACGCTCGATACCGGCTGATACGGGTGGATCTTGGCGAAGCCGGCGTAGCGGGCCACGTCTTCGTTGATTTTCGGATTGTATTTCATCGTGCAGGAGCCGAGCGGATAGAAACCGTTGTCCACCCCGAAGTTGCGGCGGGACAATCCCGTATAGTGGCGGATAACGTCGACTTCGTACACTTCCGGCAGCGCGGCGGCATCGGTACGTTTGAATTCGGCGGGGAGCCAATCGGCGGCTTCCTCTTCGCTTACGGGCACGTCGCATTCCGGCAGGGAATAGGCGACCCGGCCGGGCTGGCTGAGTTCGAAAATCAGGGCACAGTCTTCCTTCGTTCCGGTATTCGTTTCCGGCGTCGGATTCAGCTTGGAATCGAGGCTCGTGTTCATAGACTTCCCTCCAAAATTTCCGCGAAGCGGTCGATGTCTTCTTTCGAACGTTTTTCCGTTACGGCAATCAGCATGGCGCTTCCCAGTTCCGGATATTCGCGGGACAGGTTATATCCGCCGATAAAGCCTTCTTCCAGCAGCTTTTCGTTCAGCGCGTCCGTATCCGTGCCTTCCGGAAGCGTCAGGACGAATTCGTTAAAGAACGGGGAAGTGAAGGCGAGCGTCACGTTTTTGATCGCGCCCAGCTGCTTGGCGGCATAGTGCGATTTTTTCAAGTTGAGCTCACAGACGTCGATCAGTCCCTGGCGTCCCATGACGGATAGATAGACCGAAGCGGACAGCGCCAGCAGCGCCTGATTGGAGCAAATATTCGACGTCGCCTTGTCCCGGCGGATATGCTGCTCGCGCGCCTGCAGCGTCAGCACGAAGCCGCGTTTGCCGTTCTTGTCGGTCGTCTGGCCGACGATCCGTCCGGGAATTTTGCGCATAAGCGCCTTCGATACGGCGAAGTAGCCGCAGGTCGGACCGCCGAACGAGCCCGAGATGCCGAGCGGCTGCGCGTCGCCGACGGTAATATCCGCGCCGAGCCGGCCCGGCGCTTCCAGCAGACCGAGCGACAGCGGGTTGGCGCTGACGACCATCAGGCCTTTCTGGGCATGGACCAGATCGCCGATCGCTTTGACGTTCTCGACGGCGCCGAAGAAGTTCGGCGACTGCACGAGCACGGCGGCCGTCTCGCCGTCGATCAGCTCTTCGAGCTGTTTCAGGTCCGTCACGCCGTTGTCGAAGCCCGCTTCGACGACTTCGATGCCGAGACCGTAAGCGTAGGTGCGCACGACGGCGCGCGTTTCCGGATGAACGGTGCTCGCGATGACGATCTTTTTGCGTCTTGTCGCCCCGCTGGCGAGCGAAGCCGCTTCGGCCATCGCCGTCGCGCCGTCGTACATGCTGGCGTTGGCGACTTCCATGCCGGTCAGTTCGCAGATATAAGACTGGAATTCGAAGATCGCCTGCAGTTCGCCCTGGCTGACTTCCGGCTGATAAGGCGTATACGCCGTGTAAAATTCGGAACGGGAGATGACGTGGTTGATCACGACCGGAACCTGATGGTCGTAGAGCCCCGCGCCCAGGAAGCTGGCGTAGCGGTCGCTGTCGGCGTTCTTGCCGGCGAGCCGCGTCATGTGGCGCAGCAGGGCGGCTTCGTCGAGCGCGGAAGACATCGGCAGCGTGCCTTCGTAACGGACGTTTTTCGGGATATCGACGAACAGGTCCTCCATGCTTTCCGCGCCTACGGCGGCGAGCATGTCGCGTTCGTTCTGTTCGGTCATCGGAATGTAGCGGTGCTTCTTCAAGGCGTATTCACTCCCTTTTCGGATTCGTTTTGCGTATCGGCCGAGCCGGCGTTCGCTTTGGATATCATTTCTTTATGAGCGGGCGTATTTTTATAAAAAGGGGCTTTGACGATTTCGGCTTTCAGCTTTTTGCCGCGAATCTCCACTTCGACTTCCGTGCCGATCGACGCGAACTCCGTTTCGATCAGCGCCAGCGCCAGATTGCGCTTAAGCGTAGGCGACTGCGTGCCGGTCGTCACTTCGCCGATCTGGCGGCCTTCGGCGAATACCGGATAATGCGAGCGGGCGATGCCGCGGTCGATCATCTCCAGGCCGACGAGCTTGCGCGGCACGCCGGCTTCCTTCTGGGCGGCCAGCGCTTCGCGGCCGACAAAGTCGCCTTTGCCGAGCTTCACGAAGTAGCTGAGGCCGGCTTCGAGCGGCGTAATGTCCGCCGACAGCTCTTGGCCGTACAGCGGCAGCTTCGCTTCGAAGCGAAGCGTGTCGCGCGCGCCGAGTCCGCACGGCAGCAGGCCGAATTCTTCGCCGGCGGCGATCAACGCACGCCAGATTCCGGCCGCTTCCGCGGAGGAGACATACAGTTCGAAGCCGTCTTCGCCGGTATAGCCGGTGCGGGAGATCAGCGCCGGCGCGCCGCCGACGGCGCCCCGCCGGATAAAGCGGAACGGCTTCAATTGCTGCAGCCCTTCCGTATCCGAGACCTTTTGCAGCACTTGCAGAGCGGCAGGCCCCTGCAGGGCGATCAGGGCGGTGTCGCCGGATACGTCCCGGAATTCGATGCCCTGCGGCAGACGGCTCTTGATCCAATCCGCGTCTTTGTCGAGATTGCCGGCATTGACGACCAGCATATACTGCTCTTCTTGCAGACGGTACACGATCAGATCGTCCACCACGCCGCCGTTTTCGTAGCACATAAAGGTATATACGGCCTGTCCGTCTTCGAGCGCGGCGATGTCTCCGGTAGTCAGGCTGGAAATGAAGCCGCAGGCGCCTTCGCCGCCGAGCATGAATTCGCCCATATGCGATACGTCGAACAGTCCCGCGCGCTCGCGCACGGCCTCGTGTTCTTTTTGGATGCCATAAAACTGGACGGGCAGCTCCCAGCCGCCGAAATCGATGCAGCGGGGTTCGCCGGTTTCCGCGTACAGCGGATAGAGCGGGGTTCGCTTAAGGGAAGTCATCGTTAGCATTCTCCTCGTACTCGGATTTGGTTGTGCCGTTCTCGCTTTTGCAGGGCGCGAAAAAAGGACAGGTCCCCAAAGACCGGCCTCTTTTCCGCGAAGGAAAAGAAAGGCCTGATCGTAAGGGCTCTGTCCTTGATACCTGAGAGTTACCCCGCTTCGTGAGAGAAACAGGTTTCCCCTTGGGTGATCCGCCTGCAGGGCCGGGACTTGATCCGGGCTGCGCGGATGCTCTCCAGAGTGGCGTCCGGCAAAGGTCCTTTTGCCTGAGAGATTCGCCGCGAACGCTGCTTCAGCGCCTCGATCGGTTTACTCCTTCGGCGGCACCCGCGGAAGCTTCGCTTCCCGGTGCTCTCTCCCTGTGCTTTCATTCGCCTATGTAGATTCGGTCGAACGTTCGTTTTTTTTGCCAAATGCGGATCAAATGCTTTATCCTAATTATTAAGGGATGCGCCTGCGTGTTGTCAACAAAAGTTTGAATTTTACAAAAAATATTGTCAGGAACATTGACACGCGAAAAAGGCTGGCTTAAGCTAAAAGCGCGGAAAATTCCCGAACAAGCAAGGATTATAATAAGCCGAATGTTCGGCAATACAGTGAATGGGGCGGATCGGACGATGAGTGAAGTAAAAGCGGGCCTGTACTATACCAAGGATCACGAATGGCTGGAAAAGCTGGAGAACGGAAATCTTCGTCTGGGCATCACCGATTTCGCGCAGCATCAGCTCGGCGATATCGTATTCGTCGAACTGCCGGAGCAGGGCTCCGAAGTCGCGGCTGAAGCGAGCATCGGTTCGATCGAATCGGTCAAAACGGTATCGGATCTGTTCTGCCCGGTGGGCGGCACGATCGCGGCCGTCAACGGAGCGCTTGAGACCGAGCCGGAACTGGTGAACAGCGCGCCTTACGGCGAGGGCTGGATGATCGAAATTCAGCCGGACGGCGAAGCGGAAGGACTGCTGGCCGGCCTGCTGACGCCGGAACAGTACGAAGCGGAGCAGGAGTAAATTTCTCCCGCAGCGTTTATGCTTCTCGAACGAATGCTTTTCTAACCGATAGGGCGATCAAGGCCGTCTAAAGTCTGCGTGACTGCGCAGGCTTTTTGCTCTGCGGCGGATTGTCAGGCGGCGGCGCGCTGGTTTATGATGGGGACTAAGCCGAATCGGTCGAAACATCATCTGAACGATCCGAAGGAGGAGAACGGATTGACCGGAAAAACGGCGCTCGTCACGGGCGCGAATTCAGGAATGGGCTTGGCGACATCGATCGAATTGTCGAAACGGGGTTACCGGGTGCTGATGGCCTGCCGCAGCCGCGAACGCGGCGAAGAGGCGCTTCGCAAAGTGGAACAAAGCGGAGGATCGGGCTCGGCGGAATTGGTGCTGTGCGATTTGGCCGATCTCTCCTCGATCCGGCGCTTCGCAGGCGACGTGCATGGACGGATCGACACTTTGGACGTGCTCATCAACAATGCCGGCGTGGTCAGCCCCAAGCGGCAGGAGACGAAAGACGGCTTCGAACTGGCGCTCGGCGTCAATCATCTGGGTCACTTTTTGGCGACGAACCTGCTGCTCGGTCTGGTAAAGGCTTCAGGCCGCGGACGGATTGTCGTCGTAGCTTCGGGCGCATATAAGGCGGGACGGATCCACTTCGAAGATCCTCATCTGCGCCGAAGCTACAATGTGGTCAAATCCTACGGTCAATCGAAGCTGGCCAACATTCTGTTCGCGCGCGAATTGGCGCTGCGCACGTACGACGCGGGAATTGCGGTCAACGCGCTGCATCCCGGCGCCGTGCTGACGCAGCTCGGCGTCAATCGCGGCACCGGCTTCGGACAGGGCGTCTACCGCATGCTCGGCGGGCTGCCTTCGTTTCAGACGCCGGAGGAAGGCGCTTCGACAGCGGTGTACCTCGCGGACAGCCCGGAAGTCGAAGGCATCTCGCGGGAGTATTTTTACCGCAGCCGACCGAAACGCCTCGGCGGAAAAGCGGAAGACGACGAGGCGGCCGCCAAGCTGTGGGAGTGGAGCGAGCGCGAAGTCGGACTGCAGGGAACGAAAGGCGTTTAACGGAGTGTCGACGACACTCCGTTTTTTTATGTAGGCGAGCGAAACGGCTTCTTGGCAAGAATGTATGAAGATTGTGCGTCCTCGGGGCTTTTTTCGTCCAAATATATAAGGAGCCAGGTAAGCAAGGAATCAAAAGGGCGCGTGCGAACGTCCGGTGCCCCGGCGGTTAAGCTTCGGACTAAGGACCTTCGACGCCGCGATAATGTCCGTTCGAAGGAGCAGGCTTTTTATGCGCAGGAACGAATGTTTGGTAAAATAATATCGGATAAAATGCAGATTAGAGCGAAGAACTCGATAAGGGGTGTACAGAGATGGCCGATATGCTGAGCTTTAACGATACGTTGGACTGTCCCGATTTCGAAGCTTATCCTTACGGCGACTTGGGACTGACCTTTTCTCCGCAGTACTGCACGTTCAAAGTCTGGGTGCCCGGCGCCGAAAAAGTGCGGATCGCCATTTATGAGGACGAGGGAGAGTACGATGCGGACGGCCGGGTAACCGATCACCGCGGCGGGCGCGAGCTGACGATGGAAGAAGACGAATACGGCGTGTGGAGCATCGTCGTTCCCGGAGATCTGGAAGGTCATTATTATATGTACCACATTACGTACAAGATCGGCGAGCACGAGAACAGCCGCTATGTGGTCGATCCGTATGCCAAAGCGGCATCGGCCAACGGCCAGCGCGGCGCGATCGTCAACATGAAGCGTACCGATCCGCAAGGCTGGGAAAACGACGTCCGTCCGCCGCTGCGCCATCCGGTCGATTCGGTGCTGTACGAGCTGCATGTGCGCGATTTCTCTTCTTCCGAGGACGCGAAAATGAATCATTCGGGCCAATACCTTGCTTTTACGGAATCGGGCATCCGGACGAAAGAAGGACGGCCGATCGGTCTCGATCATCTGGAAGAACTCGGCGTGACGCATGTGCATCTGCTGCCGGTCTACGATTTTTGCACGGTCAACGAATGCGATGTGACGCCGGAGTCGTACAACTGGGGTTATGATCCGCAGAACTATAACGTGCCGGAAGGTTCGTATTCGTCCGATCCGCATAACCCCGAAGCGCGAATCCGCGAGCTGAAAAAGCTGGTGCAGGCGCTGCATGCCCGCGGCATCCGGGTCGTCGTGGACGTCGTGTTCAACCATACGTTCTCGGTGGAGGACGGGCCGTTCGATCCCGTGGTGCCGGGTTACTTTTACCGCTTCAACAAGTACGGGCAGCTCAGCAACGGCTCCGGTGTGGGCAACGAGCTGGCGACGGAACGGCCGATGGTGCGCAAATACATTCTCGATTCGCTCCTGTATTGGGCGGAAGAGTACCATGTGGACGGCTTCCGTTTCGACTTGATGGGATTGATCGACACGACCACCATGCGCACGATCGCTTCGGTACTGCATGAAAAGGTCGATCCGACGATTCTGATCTACGGCGAGCCCTGGACGGCGCTGGATACTCCGCTGCGGGAGTTGACGCTCAAAGGGGCGCAAAGGGGCGGCGGATTCGCGGTATTCAACGACAATTTCCGCAACGCGCTCAAAGGAGACGGAGACGGCTGGGGTACCGGATTCGTCAGCGGCGCGCCGGGCAAAGAAGGGGAGATCGCGCAGGGGCTGCGCGGTTCGGTGCACGACTTTGCGGCAGAGCCGGCGGAGAGCGTCAATTACGTGACCGCGCACGACAACCTGATCCTGTGGGACAAGCTGGTCAAGTCGCGGGGGCAATGGGAAGCGGCGGGGCTGATCGAGTTCGACAACGGCAAACCCGCGTCCGGCGTCCCGGCGGCGGACGCGGTGGCGGCCTGCGATCCGTACCGGATAATCGGCGAAGACCCGCTGGAGCACGATCTGGTCAAACGGCAGCTGCTGGCTTACGGCCTCGTGCTGACCGCGCAGGGCGTGCCGTTCATCAGCGCGGGCGACGAGCTGCTGCGCAGCAAGTTCGGCGACCATAACAGCTACCGAAGCCCCGACGCCGTCAACGCGATCCGCTGGAGCAACAAGGACCGCTTCCACGGGGTGACGGACTATATCCGCGGGCTGATCGAGCTGCGGCGGTCGCACCGCGCGTTCCGGCTCAAGACGCGCGGCGACATCGAGAAGCATATGGACGTGTTCCGCATGCACGGCGGCGTAGTCGGCTTTACGCTGAACGATCATGCGGGCGGCGACTTGTGGCGGACGATCGCGGTCGTGCATAACGCTTCGGAGACGGAGCAGACGATCGAGCTTCCGGCACGCGGACGTCCTTGGAAAATCGTCGTCGATCATCGCCGTGCCGGTACCGAAGCGCTGGGAGAAGCCGCCGATTACGTGAAAGTCCCGGCGCTGTCGAGCATGGTGCTCTACGACGAAGAGGACGACTATACGCCGGAGCCTTCGCTGCTGGAGTGGGAAAACATGCCGGGAGTCGTTCAGCCGGGCGAAAAATTGTTCCTGCAGGCGACCGTGCGCGATCAGCGCGGGCGGCGGATGCCGGAAGCGGAAGTGTCGTACCACTCCTCCGATCCGGAAAAGATCATCATCCGGCGCGACGGTTCGGCATGGGCGATCGGCATGGGCCGAGCGCTCATTACCGCCGTATGCGGCGATATGCAGAGCAGTACGGCGATCTTGATCGAGCGCCGGACGCTGCACCAGATCGGCATTGCGATGGACGACGAAGTGCGCAGCCTTTACGTAGGACGCAGCCTGAAGCTGCGGGCGGAACCGAAAGACCCGTTCGGCAATCCGATGTCGGCATCGCGCTTGGAATGGCGATCCAGCGACGTCGGCATCGCGACGGTCAACCAGGCGGGCCGGGTGACGGGCATCAAGCCGGGCCGCGCGGTCATCTCGGTGTCGGGCGACGGCGTGCAGGCGCAGCTGGCGCTGGAAGTCCGCGAATATACGCCGCGCAAGCTGATTTTGGAATACGAGCGCGAAGACGGCGATTACGAAGGCTGGAATCTGTGGATGTGGGGCGCTTCGTTCGGCAGCCGCAGAGTCGACTTCGTCGGCAGCGATAACGGGGTGGCGGAGGCGCTGCTGGAAGTCGCGCCGGACGTGACCAGTTTAGGTTTTATCGTCCGGCACGAAGAGTGGGAGAAAAAAGACATCGCGGCCGACCGCTATATCGACCTCGGCGCCATTACCGGCGAATGGGTCCGCATCCGGATTCGCAGCGGCGAGTTCCGCGTATCGGCGGAAGCGCTGGAAGAAGAAAATATTCCGGCGGAGCAGGAGAAATTCGCGCGGCTGGAACGGGAGGCGGCCGAGCGGGCGGCACTTGCCGAAGCGGAAGCCGAGGATTCCGCCGGCGCGCGGGAAGACGGGGGCGAGCCGAGCGGCGGGCAGGAACAGGAAAACGGCGAGCCGGAAGACGGGGCCGATGCGGAGAACAGCGGCGGTACCGATGCGCCGAAGGACGGAGAAGACCGCGGAGCGGGCATCTGAAGACGCCCTGACCGAGCGGACGGCAAAAAAACGGACCCGAATCCGGTGGTCGGGTCCGTACCGATTTTCGAGAACTCCCGCCCGGGATGAAGGGCGGGAGTTCTTTCGCGTTTTTCCGGATGAGCGTTCCCGGCAGCCGGCCATGCCGCTTTTCTGCATTGAATTTCGTATTGTTCGTCTCATTCCGAAGAACGGGGAACCCCTCGGGGAAGCGTCTCCGCCGGATGCCGATGCAGCTCGAACTGCTTGGCCCTGCGGTAGACGGAAGGCGACATATTCATGCGTTTGCGAAAAACGGTATGCAGATAAGCCGCCGTCGAAAAGCCTTCCAGCTCCGCGATCCGCTCGATGGACAGACTGCCGGTGCGCAGCCGGTCGCACACCCCCCGCAAACGGATATCTTCCAGCACCCGGCTGAACGGGCGATTCGGGTCGACATCGCGAAAGATTCGCTGAAGCTGACGGGGACTGAGGTCGAGTTTTTCCGCGACGTCTTCCAGACGCAGTCCCGACGTGTAATTGGCTTCCATGTATCGGACAGCATATTCGTAACGGTACGCCACCATGTCGCGGCTTGGCGCTTCCATGCCGATGTCACCGGAATCGTAAGCTTGAACCGTTTTCAGCAGAATGCCGACGACCTGCATGCGGATATCGGTATAGTAACCGATCCGTTTGCTTTCGCACGCTTCGTAGGCTTCCAGGAAGCACGGCATGGCGCCGTAGCTGTCCTGGGTCGGCCGCGCCGGGAGCGATTTCAGCTTCTGCATGCATTCTTCGGCTTCCGCGGCTTCCCACGGATCGGCCGCGGGGTTGGGCTTGCGCACGATGTCCACATGCAGGCACAATTCGTCCATCGCCCGCTGCGGATCGGCTTCCTGGTAATGCATGAGACCCGGACCGGTCAGGTAGAGCATGCCCTCGGACAGCGAGTACGGCTGATCGCCCAGAATGACCCGTCCCGCTCCGCGCGGAATGAAATGAAATTCGTAAGTCGAGTGATTGTGAAAATTGATGACTCGGCCGGACTCGAACGACGTCAGATGGAAGCGCAGTACGCGAATTTCGTAATGGCCCCAGACTACCGCGATATCGAGGCGTTCCAGCAGGTCTGCTTTTTCGAACATGGGGGCATAGGGAAAAGAGACGGCGTGCGCAAAACGTTCCGACATATCAGAAATTCAACTCCCCGAGCTGCACGATACGGCTTTCGCGGGCCGAACGGTTGGCCGCTTCCATCAAACGGGTAAGCTCGATCGCGACCGCGATAT
Organism: Saccharibacillus alkalitolerans; assembly: GCF_011090185.1. Classification (GTDB taxonomy): domain Bacteria; phylum Bacillota; class Bacilli; order Paenibacillales; family Paenibacillaceae; genus Saccharibacillus; species Saccharibacillus alkalitolerans. The sequence goes on from NZ_JAAFGS010000001.1 coordinate 89,126, forward strand.
TTTCCGAAGCTTCGGTGCCTTCCCGGATATGGCGAACCCACTGATCGAAGGCGCTCTCCCGGGCGGGAGGCATAGGATGCTCCGTCCATTCGGCGTATTTTTCATCGCGCTTCGTGCGCATCAGCAGCCTGTTTTCCGGCGTGCCGTACAGCAGCGTACCTTCCGTGCCGTGCACTTCGATCGCGAAAGGCGAATGGGCGTTGACGAAACCCGCTTCCACCGAAGCGATGGCCCCGGACGCCGTGTACAGCGTGGCCAGCGCGTTGTCTTCGACTTCCCGTCCCGTGATATAGCCGAAATTGGCGCCCACGGCCGTCACCGGTTCTCTCAGGAAAAGGGCGGATAAATACATCGGATGGCAGCCCAGGTCGATGAGCGCGCCGCCGCCGCATTGTTCGGCATTGTAGAAATGGTCAGGCAGCCAACCCGCCAACGCGCCGTCATGCGACAATCTTGCCCGTACGTATGTAATCTGTCCCAGCAGCCCGCGTTCCAGAATATCCCGTATCGCCCGCGTGTAACCCTCGTTCAGCCGCGGCAGCGAGACGGTCAGCTTGACGCCCTCGCTTTCGACGGCTTCGACGATCGCTTTGACTTCGGCTTCGGAAGCCGCGATAACCTTCTCCGTGAAAATATGCTTGCCCGCCCGCGCGGCGGCGATCATCACTTCCTTGTGCCGGTTGGTCGGCGCGTCCACGATGACGGCGTCCACCTGCCCGGAATCCAGCATTTCCTCCAGCTTTTCGTAGTAAGGCACGCCGAGCTTGTCGGCCGCCTCGCTTCCGCGCCGCGGATCCTCATCCCATACGGCCGCGATATCCGTATCGGGATGGTTCTGCGCCTGACCGATATAATCCCAAGCATGCACATGCCACAGGCTGGCTTTGCCTATGCGAATTCCCATAGTCGTCCCTCCCTGCCGATTATCCAATATTCTGACATTTCTCTACTTAAAATAGCATAGGCAGAGCCGCAGTTCACTAAAACGATGCGACATTTAATGTTCAATATCACGACATCGGCTTGATTATTTTCCCTTTTTTTCCTTCTCCTTCGCGCCCGCTGTTTAGCTGTGACCTTTTCCGGTTATCCCCTACAAAGAAGGACGGCCGCACGGCGCGGGGCCGGACCGGCGGATAAGGAGGAGAACGATGGCAACTGAACGAACGAAAAAAGCGAACAAGGTGGAAGAGAGCGGCAGCAGCGCTTATTGGAAGGAAGGCGTGCTGTATCAGCTGTACCCGCCGAGCTTCAAGGACAGCGACGGCGACGGCTGGGGCGATATCGGCGGGATGCTGGAGAAGGTAGACTATCTGGCGGAACTCGGCGTCAGCGCCGTCTGGATCGGACCGGTATGCGATTCGCCGATGGAGGACAACGGCTACGACATTCGGGATTATTATAAAATTCACGACGCGTACGGCACGATGGAGCAGATGGAGGAGCTGATCGCGAAACTTCATGAACGCGACATCCGTCTGATCCTGGACCTGGTCATCAACCATACTTCCGACGAGCATCCGTGGTTCGAGGCTTCCCGGTCTTCGAAAGACAATCCGTACCGGGATTATTACATTTGGAAGCCGGCCGCGGCGGACGGCGGTCCGCCGAACAACTGGCGCTCGTTCTCCGAAGAGTCCGCCTGGGAGTTCGACGAAGCGACGGGCGAATATTACCTGCACATTTTCGATAAAAAACAGCCGGACTTGAACTGGGAAAGCGAGAAGATGCGCCGCGATCTCTATCGAATGATCACCTTCTGGCTCGACAAAGGGGTGGACGGTTTTCGTCTGGACGCCATCAACATGATTTCGAAGCATCCCGATTTTCCCGACGCGCCCGAAGACGCCCGCCATCCGAGGGGGCAGCAGTTTTATAAAAACGGGCCGCGCATTCACGAACTGCTGCGCGAACTGCACGACGAGACGTTCGGCCGCTACCCGGGCACGCTGACTTTGGGCGAAGCGCCGACCGTAACGATGGACGAGGTCGTTCGCTACACGGCGCCGGAGCGGCGCGAGATGGACATGGTGCTTCAGATGGAGCTGATCCGGTTGGGGAAAGACTTCGGCGATCCGTGGAAAACGGACCCGAACTGGTCGCCGGTCACGCTGAAGGAAAGCATCGTTCGCTGGTACGAGGAAGTGTTCGGCCGCGGGGGCTACGCGCTCTACATGAGTACGCACGACCATCCGCGCATGCTGGGAACCTTGTTCGGAGACTTGTCTGGAAAAGGCGGCGAAGCGGCGAAAAAAATGAACGACGCGGCGGCCAAGGCGATCGGCACATTCCTGCATACGCTGCCCGGCACGCCGCTTGTCTACCAGGGCGAGGAGCTCGGCATGCCCAATGCCGATTACCGCTCTCCGGGCGATTACCGCGACAAGGCGACGATCGCCGCGTACAAACGGCGCGCGGAAAAAGGAGAGGCGGCGGATGACGTGCTGGCGAGCCTGCATGCCCGCAGCCGCGACGGGGCGCGATCGCCCATGCACTGGACGGGAGGGGAGCAGGCCGGATTCACAAGCGGGACGCCGTGGATTCCGCTGAACCCCTCAGGCCGCGAAGCGAACGCGGAAGACGAACGGAACGACCCGGCTTCGGTGTTCCATCATTACCGGCGGCTGATCGAACTGCGTAAGCAGTCTCCGGTTCCGGCGCGCGGCGCCCTGACGATGATTCCGCTGGAAGACGAGTGGATGTTCGCTTACATTCGGGAAACGAAGGACGAACGCTGGATGGTGCTCGTCAGCTTCTCGGACCAAGAACGCGAATGCGGCGTTCACGCGGAATGGGCGCGCTTGGCCGAAGCGGGCGAACTGCTCGTCGGCAGCGCGCCCGTCCAAGCCGGCGCGTCGGGAGCCGGTACGCCTTTCCGGCTTGAAAACGGCGAATACCGTCTGCGTCTGCTGCCGTATCAATCCGCGGTATATCGCCTCCCCGACAAGCCGTAAGGACGGAAGCGGATCGAGATGAGCGAACGGGATAAAGAGCGTCTCCTGCCGGAGACGCTTCTTTTTCGCGGCAGCCCGGAAAAAAATCCGCGGATGCTTTTTAAAACGGTTTCACAAAAAAGCAGGCGGGTAACCGATACATGATGGACAACTTGCCCATACACCAGCATTCAATGCGACGAAGGAGGACTGGCATCATGACGACGGGAGCACTGAACGGCAAAGTGGCGGTAGTGACGGGAGCGGGGTCGGGGATCGGCAAAGCGAGCGCCATCCGTTTTGCGAAAGAGGGAGCGAAGGTGGCCGTACTGGAATTGACGGCCGATACCGCAGAAGAAACGAAGCGGGAAATCGAGGGGGCCGGCGGCGAAGCGCTTGTGCTCGAATGCGACGTATCCGATCCGAAAGCGGTCGAAAGCGCGATCGGCGAAGTCGGAGAAAAATGGGGCCGGATCGACGTCGTGTTCGCGAACGCGGGCATTAACGGCGCGGCCGCTCCGATCGAAACGATGGAAGTGGAAGATTGGAACAAAACGCTCGAGACGAATCTGCGCGGCACGTTCGTCACGGTCAAATACTCGATTCCTTATTTGAAAAAGCAGGGCGGAAGCATCATCATCACAAGTTCCGTCAACGGCAACCGCATTTTCTCGGGAACGGGTTTTGCGGCCTACTCTTCTTCGAAAGCCGGACAAACCGCTTTTTCCAAAATGGCGGCGCTGGAACTGGCCCGGTACAAAATCCGCGTCAACTCCATTTGCCCGGGCGCTATCGACACTAATATTGGAAAAAATACATTCCCGAGCGACGATTTGAAAGAAATCGAGATTCCGGTGGAGTATCCGGAAGGCAGCCATCCGCTTGAGGACAGACCCGGCAAACCCGAGGAAGTCGCCAAGCTGGTTCTCTTTCTCGCTTCCGACGAATCGTCGCATGTCAGCGGCACCGACATTTTCGTCGACGGCGCCGAATCGCTGCTTTAAAATTTTCGGGAACCTAGAGCGTTTGCTTTCCGTCGCAGCGCGTCCGGAATCAGAAAGAAAACCGCGTACAGCGCGCTGAACGTGAACAGCGCAAGCAGTTCCTCGGCAAGGATGTACAGCGGGTAATCGCCGAGCCTGTCGAGAACGGACGGCGTATCCGGTTTGCCGCGCAGAAACATGTAGTTCGCGTCCAGCAGCCGGTCGAGCATATAGACGGCCAGCGCGATAACGTTAAGCGAGAGCATTGCCGTCAGCACGGTCCGCCAGGTCGGCCGGAAGCCTTCGATCCAGACCATGTACAGCGCGGACAAAATGATCAAAGCGTGAGCGGCGAAAAACTGCACGAAACGGAAATGCGGATAGCCGTAAGCCAGGTTCGGCGTGAGCAGCGCCTGCAGCGCTCCGCCGATTCCGGCAAAAAAGACAAGTCCCGCCAGGAACCGGCTTCGGGTAATCAGCAGGAGAATGGCGGCCAGCAGCATCAGGCTGCATAGTTCGAGAGGAAGCGTATAACGGGCGTCCCATACGCCCTGCGCGATATACCAGATGTGAAGCGACGCTTCCGACGCGATCAGAGCGATCAGCAGGAAGAAGCGCAGGCCGCCGGCAAGCCGCGGCCTTGCGCGAATGCTGTGCCGAAAAAGGAACAGCGCCGCCGCCGCGGCCAAGAACAAAGCGAGCGAGATCAAGTGAGCCGGAGAAAAAGCGGAAAACGGCTCGGAAACGGACGACGAAAAAAAAGAAGCGAACACGAAACAGTCCTCCATTCACGCTCCAATCTGATTCGGTCAGGCAGGCCGGCCGTCTCCGGAAACGATGAAGCTTCTCCATCATCTTCCCGGATTCCCGCCGGCGCGTCAATGACTTGGACAAGCGAAAAAAGCGCATGCCAAAAAGCGGCTTCCCCGGCTGTATGTCAGCTTGGATTCGGGTCTGCCGCTTTTTGTGCATAAAGCGATGAAAAGCGATGCGACGATGCATCAAACGCTCTGGGCGGTCAACTCGTTCTCAACGAATTCCTGCTCCAAAAACGCCTCTTCCCGTCTGCCTCTATGGTCAATTAGACCTAGTTCGCCTTCAGCCTTATATTTGCGCATCCAAATTTTCAGACGATTAAGATCATAGATGCCGAGCTCTTTCGCCACCTGCTTTTTGGTCATTCCGTCCATACGCATTTGGACGGCTCTAAGCTTCGTTTCGTAGCTGTACTTGCAAAATGTTTGACCTTTGGTTGCCACTAAAACCACCCCTTAAGACTTATATCGGATGGTACCTGTCTTTTTCTAATGGTTTTTGGGAACCAAAGGTTAAAAAAATATAAAAAGTTTATTTTTTCGGCGCTGCCTGCTTGACTTTAAGCCCGTTCCACGATGGTATTGAGCGTCGTGCGGTCCAATCCGCGGACAAGGCGCACCAACAGCTCCTTGGCGGCGGCGTAGTCGTCCGTATGAATGATCGAAGAAGACGTATGGATATAACGGCCGCAGATGCCGATCACGGTGGACGGCACGCCGATTCCGCTCAGATGGACTTGTCCGGCATCGGTTCCGCCCGGTGAAATGAACGGCTGAACTTTGACTTTATGCGTGGAAGCCGTATCCTGCACATATTCAAGCAGGCCTCGATGCGTGATCATGGTCGGATCGTAAATGCGCAGCAGCGCGCCCTGGCCGAGATGGCCGAACAGGCTGCGGTCTCCGGTCATGTCGTTGGCGGCGCTGCAGTCGAGCGCGAAGAAGATGTCCGGTTGGATCAGGTTCGCCGCCGTTCGCGCGCCGCGGAGCCCCACTTCTTCCTGAACGGTGGCGCCGCTGTATACGGTGTTCGGCAGCTGTTCCCCGTGCAGTTCCTTCATCAATTCGATAGCCAGACCGACGCCGTAACGGTTATCCCAGGCTTTGGCCATGATTTTTTTCGGATTGGACAGCGGCGTGAACTCGCAGATCGGCAGGATCTGCTGGCCGACTTTGACGCCGAAGCTTTCCGCTTCCGCGCGGTCGTCGGCGCCCAGATCGATGTACATCGTCTTCAGGTCGACCGGGCGGCTCGCTTCCGCTTCGCCGAGCAGGTGCTTCGGCGTGGAGCCGACCACGCCGACAACGGGACCGTTTTCGGTAATGATCTGCAGGCGCTGACCGAGTACGACCTGGCTCCACCAGCCGCCCAGCGGCTGAAAGCGGACCAATCCCGTTTCGGTAATGCCGTTCACGAGGAAGCCGACTTCGTCGAAGTGGCCGGCAACCATGACCTTGGGTCCGTCTTCCCGGCCGCGCATGACGCCGAACAGGCTGCCGATCCGGTCCTGTACGAATTCCTGCGTATAAGCCGACAGTTTTTCCTTCACCAAGGCGCGCAGATCGCGTTCGAATCCCGGCGCTGCGGGAAATTCGGTCAGTTCTTTGAACAATGCCAACGTTTCGTTATTCATGCTTGCACTCTCCCATCGGAAAAATCGGAAGCGCGGGATGCCCGCGTCCGCTATCCTTACAGTATGCAGGGTCGGGGAAGAATTGTCACGGTTCGGCCGACAAATCGGCTTTTTCCGGCCGGATATGTGCGTTCAATGCTTCGATCATGTACAATATATAGGCATAACCATTTGGGCGGCGCCTTTCTTCGAAAAGAGCTTCGCCGTCCTGCGTTTTAAACCGAAACACGACCGTTCGCTGCGGGCCGACCGGCCGAGCCGCGATTTGCTCATACCCTGTAGGAGAATGACTTAGGAGGTTGTCCACATGTCCGTAAGTTCCGAGTCCATGCAGATCGTTACCGCCGTAAGAACCAATCTTGAATCCTGCATACTAGGGAAAACCTTTGAAATAAAACTGCTGATGACGGCTCTTCTCGCCGGAGGCCACGTGCTGATCGAAGACGTGCCGGGTACGGGAAAAACGCAGATGATCAAAGCGTTGGCCCGTTCCATGGAAGGGGTGTACCGGCGGGTTCAGTGCAATCCCGACCTGCTGCCGACCGACATTACCGGCGTTTCCATTTATCATCCCCGCGAAGAACGCTTTCAATTCCGCCCGGGCCCCATCATGTCCCACATTTTGTTGGCCGACGAAATCAACCGGGCCACGACCAAGACGCAGTCCGCGCTGCTCGAGGCGATGGAGGAACGCAGCGTGACCGTCGACGGCGAGACCCATCCGCTGCCGCATCCGTTCATGCTCTGCGCCACGCAGAACCCGATCGATTTCGAAGGCACGTACGTGCTGCCGGAAGCGCAGCTCGACCGCTTCATGATGAAGCTGCATATGGGATATCCCGATCTCGAGACCGAGAAAAATCTGATCAGCGCGAATCGCGTCGGTCAGCCGGCCGACCAGCTTCGGGCCGTGACGGATATGGACACGATCGCCGGTATCCAGCGCGAAGTGCGCGAGGTGCACATGAACGAAGCGGTCACTTCGTACATGCTGAACATCATCCGGGCTACCCGCGAACATCCTTCCGTTCTGCTGGGCGCGAGCCCGCGGGCTTCGATTTCGTTCGCGCTGGCCGCCAAGGCTTACGCTTTTATCAACGAACGCGACTTTGTCCTGCCCGACGATATCAAAGAACTGGCGCCTTTCGTGCTGCCGCACCGCATCCTGATCCGTCCGGAAGCCCGACTCGACAGTTTGAACGCCGAATCGCTGATCCGCAATCTGCTGGCGGCCAGCAGCGTGCCGGTATCGATGGGACGTTAAGGAATGCGGGAGATTTGGAATCTTTTCAAACCGAAGCTGTCTCCGGCCAAATTGTCGATGCTGCTCTCGATCTGGATCTGCTGTTTGTTTTATCTGCTGTTCCAGGGAGGCAAGACCTCCATCATGCTGTTTGCGATGGTTACGCTGTTCGGCGTGTACCTGCTGTTCGGCGGACTTAACGGAATCGGCCGGACCCGCGGCGAGCGTCAGTTTTCCGGGGAGCTGGGAGAATGGGGCGGCGTTCTTCATGCCGGAGACCAGATCCGGGTGCGGCTGCGCCTGGAGATTCCCGGCTTTTTGCCCCTGCCTTACGTTATCGTGCGCGAGACGCTCAAGCGCCACGGCGGCGAGACCTGGTCGTTCGAGGAGAGTCTCGTTCCCAGCATGAACGGCCGGGGCGAGCTGCTGTTTCAGACGCCTCCGCTGGAGCGCGGACGTTACGCGTTTTCCGAGACGGAATGCGTGACCGAGGACATTTTCGGATTGATCGAACACCGGGGCTCGTTCACGGCGCGCGGCGAGTTCCGCGTGCTGCCGCGAACGGTCCATATCGGCAAATGGGAACTGCTTGACCGACGCAACCGCCTGCTCGGGCCTCAGTCGACCGGCCATACTTCGGGCCGCGAGACCAATCAGGTGGGCGGAGTCCGGGATTACGTTTACGGCGACCGCATCTCGCGCATCCATTGGAACGCGACGGCGCGGACCGGAGAATGGAAGTCGAAGGAGTTCGAATACGAGTCGATTCCCAAAACGATGCTTGTGCTCGATACGTTCGAAAAACATTACGGATCTTCCAGGCAGTTCGAGACGGCGGTGTCGACCGCGGCTTCGCTGCTGGAATACGGAGGACGGCAGTCGATCCCGATGGGGCTGTGCTCGATCGGGCAGCAGGTTCGCGTGTTCGAGCCCGGGCAGGGCCGCTCGCGTCTGCACGAGATGATGGATCATCTGGTCGATCTCGATCCGAAGGGCGGCGGTTCGCTGCTGACGGGGCTCGAATCGGCGCTGCCCCGACTGCCGAGAGGGGCCGTTCTCATCGTCGTTACGCCGCTCGCGGACGGGTCCGTCATGGATCTGGTACGATTCGCGCAGACCCATCAAATGAGCCTTTGTCATATTCAAATCGCCGCGGCTTCATCTTCCGAAGGGGAAAGCGCGGCGGCGTCCCGTCAGTGGGCGTCTTCGCTGCGGGCCAAAGGAATCGCCGCTTATCGGACGGGCAGCCTGGATGAGCTGCCGGCCGTGCTGGAAGGAGGAACCCGATGAAGAAGTGGGCCGAATCGTTCAAGTCGTCCTGGTATACGGCGGTATCTACCGTATGGCTGCTGATTATTGCCATTCAATGGCTGACTTATACGCGAACCATCTGGTTCGACGAAACGAATGCGCTCGTATTGGGCGTACTGACGGCAATAGCCGTTATTCACGTGCTGCTGCCGAGATTTTCTTGGTTCCGGTTGGGACTCAAGGCGGCGACTTTCGTCGTCGTCATGTACGCGACGCTGAAGCGTTACGATGTTTTTGAGCCGGAAGGGGGATGGGCTTCCGCGTTGGAACAATTCGCCGAAGCGATGTTCCCTTACGTTTGGTTCGCCCTGCTCGCCTGGCTGCTGTTTGAATTTTGCATTCGGGCGGTAAACAGCCAGCGGCGCATCCTCGTTTTCGCATTTCTGAACATCGTGCCTATGGCGGCGCTGGATTCGTTTACCGTCGTCTCGCTTTGGAAGCAGGTCGCCTGGATCGTCTTCGCGACGATGGGATGGCTGGTATGCGATCATTTCCAGCGTTTCCAGTCGCGTTTTCCGCGAGGTTGGAAAGCGATCCGGCGCAACCCGTTCAAACTTCTGATCAATACGGCCGTCGTCTTTTCGCTCGTCATTCTGGCCGGCGTCAACATGCCGTTCGTGCAGCCGGTGCTGACCGATCCGTATACGGCCTGGAGACAGATGCAGGGCACGTCGAACGTGGCGTTCAACGCGAGCGGGCTGCTGCAGGGACAGGCATCCGCTTCCGGTTACAGCCGGGAAGACGGGCAGCTCGGCGGCGGTTTCAATTTCGACTATACCCCGGTTATGACGGTCGAAACGACGGAACGAAGCTACTGGCGCGGAGAAACGAGGATGACGTACACCGGCAGCGGCTGGGATTCCGACAGCGGCTGGGGAGCGCTCGAAAACGTCATCCGCGAACAGAAGCTTGAACGCGAAGCCGCTCCGCTGATGCCGACGAAAACGATCCGGCAGCGGGTAACGATGCAAAGCGACTCGACATATCCGGTGCTTTTCGGCGCCTATTCGATCGACCGGCTGGAAAGCGTCGATATCGAAAACGGCGAAGCGCGCATGCAGTGGAAGCCCGAGCAGGGCGAACTGCATTGGCAGGAGCGGGCGGGCCGCGGAGCCAAAGTGTATCCGAAGACGTACACGATTACGTCCGAGGTGCCGGTGATTCCGACGGAAAAGCTCGGCGCGGCGACATTCGAAGAACTGTATCCGGACGGGGTCGATCCTCGCTACGTGCAAGTGCCGCGCGGATTCCCGCAGCGGGTGACGGATTTGGCTTCGCAGGTGACGGAAAAGGGGCAAACGCCTTACGAAAAAGTGTATTTGCTTCAGCAGTACCTGCAGCAAAATTACTTGTATACGAATAATCCGCCGCTGTCGCGCCGGCAAAGCGACGACTTCGTCGAAAGTTTTCTGTTCGACATCAAGGAAGGTTACTGCGATTACTTCTCGACCGCGATGGTCATGATGGCCCGTTCGCAGGGCATTCCGGCCCGCTGGGTCAAAGGCTATTCGCCGGGCAATCCGTCGAGCGACATGCCGGAGCGATTCAGCGAAAACAGCCTGGAGTACGAAGTGACGAACGCCAACGCCCACTCCTGGGCGGAAGTGTACTTCGGCGATTACGGCTGGGTGCCGGTGGAGGCGACGCGCGGTTTCAGCATGCCTCTGCTTCAGGAATCGGCCGCGCCGGCCGATGCCGACGTCACGGAGCAGCAGGAACAGCAGCCGGAACAGCCGGAAGAAGAGGTCGAGGAAGCCGCGGCCGTATCGCCGCAGGATAAAGACTCGAATCTCGTGCCGATCATCGTCGCCTCGGCGGCAGCCGTCGTGGCGGCCTGGGGCGTCTATCTGATGTGGGTTCGCCGCCGCTCGATCTACTTCTTCCTGATGGGACTGCGCATGGGCGGACCGCTCACTGCGGATCAGAAGATCGTGTTGGAGACGGAACGGTTCCTTCGCTTCCTGAAGCGCAAAGGCTTGAAGCGCGAAGCGCACGAAACGCTCAGGGAATCGGTAGCGCGCTGGGACAAGAAGGTAACGGGAGCGGAAGCCGCGCTGGCGCCGATCCTGATGCTGTTCGAAAAAGCCCGGTACAGTCCGGAGCGCATTACCGAAGCCGAATGGACGGAAATGCAGCGCTTGTCGTCGGATCTTAAGAAGAGCTGGAAAGGTTATTATCCGGTTTCGCCGAATTTGCCGCAATCCCATAGCTGACGCGGAACGTTCGCTGTGATATAGTTTGAGTTTAAAGACTACTGAGACTGCTCCGGGCAGGCGCAAGCCGCCGTTCGGGGTAGGGGCTAACGAGGTGACCCGAATTTGTTCGAAACACTGCTGCCGAAGCTTCAGGTCGACACGGTATTCGATATCGATCTGGAGGACTTGTATAAGCGAGGCTACCGGGGAATCGTGACGGACCTGGACAACACCCTGGTCGGCGCGAAAGCTCCGAACGCCACGCCCGAACTGATCGCATGGTTTGCGAAAGTAAAGGAACTCGGCTTCCAGCTGGTGATTGTATCCAACAATAATATGAACCGCGTGTCCGTCTTCGCGACGCCGCTGGATATCCGTTTCGTGCATGGGGCCCGAAAGCCGTCCCATGCCCCGTTCCGCAAAGCGATGAAACTGATGGGACTGAACGAACAGCAGACGATCGTGGTCGGCGATCAGCTTCTGACCGACGTGCTCGGAGGAAACAGGCTGGGTCTGTACACGGTGCTTGTGCTTCCGATCGCGATCGGCGACGAAGGCTGGCGCACGCGCTTTAATCGCCGGATCGAACGGATCGCGATTGCGCGTCTGCGCAAAATGGGCAAATGGCTCAAGGAGGAAAAAAAGAAATGACGGAAAGACTTGAAGGCTCCGCGGTAATCCGCTGCAGCGGATGCGGAGCTCCGCTTCAAACGGAAGATCCGGCCGCTGTCGGCTATATTCCGCAGTTGAAAGAAGAGGGGGCGCAGATCTGTCGGCGCTGCTTCCGCATCAAAAATTACAATGAAGTCGCCTCGGTTGCGGTAAACCAGGACGAGTTTCTGCGCATGCTCGGCCAGATCGGCGAACGCAAAGCGCTCGTGATCCACATTGTCGACTTGTTCGATTTCCAGGGCAGCGTCATTACCGGACTGCAGCGCTTCGTCGGCAGCAATCCGGTTATTCTCGCGGTCAACAAGATCGATCTGCTGCCCAAAGTCACGAACTGGAACAAAGTTCGGAATTGGGTGCAAAAGCAGGCGAAGGAACTGGGACTGAAAACCGAGGAGATCGTGCTGTGCAGCGCGAAGAAAAATCTCGGGTTCGACCGGCTGCTCCAGGAAGTGGCGGAGCGCCGCGGCGATCGCGACGTATACGTCGTCGGCGCGACCAATGTCGGCAAGTCCACGCTGATCAACCGCCTGATTACCGATTACAGCGACCTGGAAGAAGAGCTGACGACTTCCCGTTATCCGGGAACGACGCTCGATATGGTTAATATTCCGCTCGACGACGGGCATTATATTGTCGATACGCCGGGAATCGTGTATCCGTCCCGTTATACGGAACTGGTCACGCCGGGCGATCTGGTCAAGATCATGCCGGAGAAGCCGCTCAAGCCGGCCGTTTATCAGCTCAACGAAGGTCAGACGCTCTTTATCGGCGGCTTGGCGCGCTTCGACTTTATCGAAGGGGAGCATCAATCGTTCACGTTCTATACGAGCGGAGCGCTGAAGCTGCACCGGACGAAGCTGGGCCGCGCCGACGAACTGTACGCCGATCATATCGGCGAAATGCTGACGCCTCCTTCCCGCGAGCATTTGGAAGATCTGCCCGAATGGACGCGCCACGAATTCCGCGTTCCGAAGGGCGGAGCGCAGGATCTGTTCATTTCGGGCCTGGGCTGGGTCCGGGCGAACGGCCAGAGCGGAGCGAAAGTGGCGGTACACGCGCCGAAGGGCGTCAAAGTGATTATGCGCGGCTCGCTCGTCTAAAGCGAAAGCGCCGCCGACGGGAGGAAGAAGCGTGAACCAAGGAACGATGCGTCCGCTGAAGCTCGGCGTGATCGGCGATCCGATCGCCCATTCCAAGTCGCCGATCATGCATGCGGCAGCTCTTCGCGAACGCGGCATTGCCGGCGATTACGAAGCGCTGCATGTGAAGCCGGAACAATTGGAAGCCGCGATCGCGGCCGTCCGCGAAGAGGAATACCGGGGGATCAACGTAACGATTCCGCACAAGGAGCAGGTCATGCGGTATCTCGACGAGCTGGGCGAAGACGCCCTGCGGATCGGAGCCGTCAACACGATCGTGAACGAGAACGGCCGTCTGATCGGCCGCAATACGGACGGGATCGGTTATGTCCGTTCCTTGAAGGAAGAGGCGGCGGCCGAACTTGCGGGCCGCCGCATCGTCGTGCTCGGCGCCGGCGGCGCCGCGCGGGGGATCGTTTACGCGCTGGCATCCGAAGCCCCGCAGCGCGTCACGCTGCTCAACCGAACGACGGAGCGCGCAAAAGCGCTGGCCCGGGAATGGAGCGATCTCGCCGATATCGCGGCGCTGCCGTCCGATCGCGCGGCGGAAGCGCTAAGGGATGCGGACATCGTGATCAACACGACTTCCGTCGGCATGCATCCTCATGTCGACGAAGTGCCGATCGATCCGTCGCTGCTTCGCGGCACGGAAATCGTCAGCGACCTGATCTACAATCCGCTGGAGACGAAGCTGCTTCGCCTGGCGGGAGAGAAGGGATGCCGCATTCACGGCGGCCTGGGCATGTTCGTGTATCAGGGCGCTTATGCGTTTGAATACTGGACGGGAGTTTCCGCTCCGGCGGAAGCGATGCGCAGAGCGGTATTGGAGAGCATGAATACGGGAACAAATTGGGTAAAAGAACGGTAAGAATCATACAGCCGCTCCGCCCCGCAAGGGAGCGGCGGCATTTTTCAAAAAAGAGGAGTCCATTACACTTATGCTGACAGGCAAACAGAAACGCTATTTGCGCTCGCAGGCGCATCATCTCAACCCGATCTTCCAGATCGGCAAGGGAGGCATCAACGAACAGCTCGTACGTCACGTCAACGAGGCGATCGAAATGCGCGAACTGCTCAAAGTATCGGTATTGAACAACTGCGACGAAGAACCGAAAGAACTCGGTCCGGAACTGGCCGAAGCCGCGGAAGCGGAACTGGTGCAGGTGATCGGCCGGACGATCATTTTGTACAAAGAATCGCGGGAACACAAGCAAATCGAACTGCCGTAACCAAGCGGCGGCGCTTCGGGAAAGCCCGGAGCGAGTCGGAGGAGTGAAGGCGTATGAAGATCGGAATCATGGGCGGCACGTTCGATCCCATCCATATCGGACACCTGGTTGCCGCCGAAACGGTGCGCGAGGGGCTCGGTCTGGACGAAGTTTGGTTCATGCCGTCCCATATCCCTCCGCATAAAGCCGAAGCCGGTTTTTCCGGCGAAGAACGGATGCATATGGTGGAACTGGCAATCGGTACCCAGCCGGCATTCCGTACGCTCGACATCGAACTGCGCCGGGGAGGCGTCTCTTACACCGTGGATACGATGAGCGAGCTGGCGGGAAAATATCCGGATGCTCGTTTTCATTTCATTATCGGCACGGATATGGTCAACTACTTGCCGAAATGGGAACGGATCGAGGAATTGGCCGGACTGACCCGCTTTGCGGCGGTCGGCCGAGCGGGATACGAGCTGGATAAGGAGCATCTTCCGGCCGCGGTGGCGGAAGTGATCGACTATTTCGACATGCCGCAGCTGGAGCTTTCTTCGACGGAGATTCGCGGACGGTTGAAAAAGGGACGGTCGACCCGCTATCTCGTGCCGGAGAAAGTACACGATTATTTGCAAAGGAGCGGGAGTCATGCGGCATACGCGGGAACAACTGATTGAGGAAGTCTCTTCCCAGATGCCGGCCAAACGCTGGAAACACACATTGGGCGTCATGCAGTCCGCGATCGAGCTGGCGGAGCGCTACGGCGCCGATCCGCAGCGGGCTGAGCTTGCGGCGATCATTCACGACGTCGCGAAATATTGGCCGATTCAGCGTCAGGCCGCGGTCATTGCGGACAACGGCCTGAATGCCGATCTGCTGAACTACGACGCTCCGATGTGGCATTCCGAAGTGGGCGCTTATGTGGCGGAGCACGAATACGGCATCGAAGACCGGGAAGTCGTCGACGCCATCCGCTATCATACGTCGGGCCGCGAAGGCATGACCCTGCTGGACAAAATAGTATGCTTGGCCGACTATATCGAGCCGGGCCGCGATTTTCCGGGTGTGGATTTGATTCGGGAAAAAGCTAGGCTCAGCTTGGAAGAAGGATTGATTGCCGGTTTCGACTCCACGCTGCGCGTGCTGGTCGAACGGGGACAAACGATATTTCCGACAACGGTGCTGGCCCGAAACGATCTGATCCGTCAGCTTGCCGAGCGCGAGCAGGCGGGACAGTCGAAGCCGGTCGCCGAAAACAGGGGAGGATAACGAATGAGTGTAAACCCAAAAGAACTGCTTCAAATCGCGACGGAGGCCGTCTCGGATAAAAAAGCGATGAACGTCGTCGCGCTGGACCTGACCGGCATCTCGCTCGTCGCGGACTATTTCGTGGTCTGCCACGGCAACTCCGATACGCAGGTGCAGGCAATCGCCACCGAAGTGCGCAAGCGCGCGCAGGACGCCGGCGCGCATATCCGCGGCATCGAGGGCATGGATTCGGCACGCTGGGTGCTGATGGATCTGGGCGATGTAATCGTGCATATCTTCCATCGCGACGAACGCGAATACTACAACATCGAGCGCGTCTGGTCGGATGCGAAAGTGGTGGAAACGGTATGAGTTTGGAAGCGGGCACCGTCGTCAGGCTGAAGGTGGCGCGGGAAGTATCGCCGCACGGCTTTTTCATGACGGACGGCGAGGAAGAGGTGCTGCTTCCGTATACGGAACGCACCGGCAATATGAAGTTTCGCCCGGGACAGGAGACGGAAGTGTTCATTCACCACGATTCCGAAGACCGGTTGATCGCGACGATGAAAAAACCGCTGCTGACGTTCGGGGAGATCGCCGCGCTGGAAGTGGCGGATATCCATCCTCGGCTCGGCTGCTTCCTGGAAATGGGACTCGGCCGTCAGCTGCTGCTGCCGAAGCGCGAGATGCCGGAAATGCCGGAACTGCAGCCCGAAGTGGGCGACCGCGTCTTCGTGCGCATGGATCGCGATAAGCAGGGCCGTCTGCTCGCCCGCAGCTGCGGGGAAGAAGAGCTGTCGCCGCTGTGCTTCAACGCGCCGGAATCGTGGAAGAATCAGTGGATGAAAGCGACGGTCTACCGGCCGCTGCAGATGGGCACGTTCGTCATTATCGACGGCGGAGTGCTGGGCTTCGGCGCGATCGGTCTGATTCATTCGTCCGAACGGCCGCGTCCGCTTCGTTTGGGCGAAGTCGTAGACGTGCGGGTAGCTCGCATCCGCGAAGAGGACGGCCGGGCCAACTTGTCGATGGCTCAGCCGAAAGAGATCGGCATGGACCAGGACGCCGAGAAAATCTTGGCGTTTATGCGCGGACGCGAAGGCGGCGCAATGCCGTATTCGGACAGCACCGCTCCCGACATCATCAAACTTCGATTCGGCATCAGCAAAGCGGCGTTCAAGCGCGCTTTGGGCCGGCTCATGAAACAGGGCCTGATCGAGCAGGAAGATAACTGGACGCGTTTGAAGACGGGCGGCGAAGAGGCTTCCGGTTCGGAAAACTAAGCGGAACAGCGGATTTATACGGCACGAACAGAACGGCTCGTTTCCCGATCAGGAAAGAGCCGTTTTTTTGCGGAAAGGGGCAGGGAAATGTCTTACGGAAAATTCGCGTACGTCTATGACGAGCTGATGCAGGACATGCCGTACGCCAAGTGGAAAAGATTCGCGCTCGAAGCGTGGGAAAAGCACGGGAATCCGCGGAACGTGGTCGAGCTGGGCTGCGGCACCGGCACGCTGACGGTCATGCTCGCCGAGCAGGGTTACGGCATGATCGGCATCGATCTGTCGGAAGATATGCTGGCCGTCGCGCAGGACAAAGCGGAGGAGCGCCCGCCGCTGCAGGGACTGCTGCGCAGCGGGAGTCTGCGCTTCGTGCGTCAGGACATGACGGAATGGATGACGCCGGAACCCGCGGATTCGGTTATCTCGTTCTGCGACTGCCTGAACTATCTGACCGAACCGGAGCAGGTCGAAGCGGCGTTCCGCGCGACTTATGAAGGGCTCAAGCCCGGAGGAACGTTCCTGTTCGACGTGCATCATCAGAATACGCTGCGGCGCTATGAGGAAGAGCAGCCGTTCGTGCTGGACGAAGAAGGCATCTCGTACATTTGGACATGCGGCATGGACGAGGAACGCGAGGAGATCGAGCATCATCTGCGGATTTTCGTGCGCCGCGACAATGACGCGGCCGCGGCGCATGTCTATGATCGCTTCGACGAAGTGCATGTGGAACGCGCCTACGACCCGCAGTGGCTGCGGGAGGCGCTGCTTCGAGTCGGTTTTTCGGAGGCCGAATGCTACGCGGACTTCGAATGGCGGGCGCCGGACGAAGACGCGGAGCGGTTGTTTTTCGTGGCGGTAAAATAGGAAACCGGCAGCAGCAAAAAAGCTTTCCCCTTCCGGGGAAAGCTTTTTTTGCTTGCGCGCGATCGGCATCGGCGTTCGCGTCTTATAGAGCCGCCGCTTTCGCCCTTTTACAGTCCGTCGATCAGCAGCAGCAGCGTCGCGATCAGAAGAAAGACCATGCCCGCCATCCGGCTCAGCGCCAGGAAGGACGAATTCGGTTGAGAACTTCCCCCGGCGGTGCGCCCGTAACGCATGCGCCAGACGAGCTGCGGAGTCAGCACATTCACCGCTCCGATCGCCACCAGCACAAAGAAAAGCAGGAACATGGGTTCCGTCAGCCCCTTTCCGGAAAAGCGTTGTCCTCGTTATACGCGGGAAAAGGCAGAAAGTTCCTGTTGCTTCGCTTGGTTTCGAAAGGATTTATTCGTAAAACAGCAGACGTTTCGCGTAAGCGTTCCGGAAGTCGCTCGGCGTCAACCCCACGATTTTTTTGAACGCTTTCATGAAATTGTGCGAGTCGGTATAACCGAGCTGAACCGATACCTCGCTGATATTTTGATTCGTGTCGGTCAGCAGGTATTTCGCCAGTTCCATCTTTTGCTGCAAAATGTACTGCTTCAGCGATACGCCGGAAATCGAGGAGAAGAGGTGGGACAGATATTTTTCGTTGTAGCCGAACGTTTCCGCGATCTGCGAGACTTTGATCGGTTCCCCGCGGCTCCACTTGATGTAATCGACGATGTCGTGGTACAGCTGCTCCTGCCTCGTCTTCTTGACCGCGACGGAATCGGTATGGAAAAGCTGATTGTACAGCTCGCATAGAATGACGGTGGACATGTAGTTATTGAGCGCCGACGTGTCGTAGCTGCGGACGGAGTCCTGCAGCTGCTTCATCATGACGACCATCTTTTCCAGGCTTTTGAGCTTGCCGTAGCGAGGCAGCACGATCTTCTGTTCGCGCTTGTCCGGCAGTCCGGCGGCCGCGTCGACGGTGACAATCGTCTGATCTTTGACGGAGAAATGCAGCCAGTAGAAGCTGCAGGCCGAGACCTGGTAGCCGTACTGCTCGGTCGAGGGGGGAAGCAGAAGATATTCGCCCTGCGATACGGTAAAACGCTGCGATCCGCCGGCCAGGTACAGCACACCTTCCGTCACGACCATCAGCTCATAATCGACGAGGGTGCGGCTCAGATGAATCCAGTTGGCGTCGGGCGCAACGAATTTTCCGGTAATCGCCAGCTCGACGGGAGTGTCGACGGACAGTTCGTACGCAATCATCAACGCAACCTCCTTTGTTTGATTTACGTTTTACAAACGATTTTTCCTAGTGTAAAGCTATCATAAAACGCTTCCAATCGCTAGAGAATCATCTTGCAGACCTGACTTTTTGACACTTATTCGAACTTTAAACTATTTTTTTGCTGTAAAAATGAGATTAAGCTAGAGTCGTCAAATCGGTTTGAAAGCGGATTCAAAGTTGGTTCGGAAGCGGATTTCAGCATGGAGAGTTCAATAGGCATTCAAAATTCAAAGGGGTCTGCAGCGAAACGGGAAGTGTCATATATACATATTTTACTGCTTTCCCGCGTCGTTGCAGCGAACGAAAACGGAGGGAATCGGAATGAAAAAAAGCATGTCGATTCTGGCGGTTCTAGCTCTCGGAGCCGGTCTGCTCTCGGGCTGCGGCGGTTCGGACGAAGACGGCGGAAGCAGCGGGCAGACGACGCCGGACGGGAAGGTCAAGCTGACGGCGATCATGACCAAGCACCCGCTGACGCAGGAGTTTTCCAAAATGAAATGGCTGCAGGAGGCGCAGGAGCGCGCGGGCGTTCAGATCGAGTGGCAGGAGGTCAGCGCGGATTGGGATCAGAAAAAAGGCGCGCTGCTTGCCGGCGGCGACGTTCCCGATCTGATCATCGGACCCAACGCGATTACGGACGCCGATTATGCGCAGTTCCCCGGGCTGTTCGAAGACATGACTCCGCTGATCGCGGCCGACGCGCCGAATGTGCAGAAGATGTTCGACGAGAAACCGGAGACAAAAGCGATCGCCACGCAGCTGGACGGCAAGATTTACGGTCTGCCGAAATACCAGCGTTTCTGGCCGGAGACGACGACGCGCCAGTTCATCAACAAGCAGTGGCTGGACAATCTAGGATTGAAAGAACCGACGAACTGGGACGAGCTGTACGATGTGCTGCTTGCCTTCAAACAGGAAGACGCCAACGGCAACGGCGATCCGAACGACGAGATTCCGATGGACTTCGCGCCGAGCGGCACGGGCGGCTTCGGGGCTTTCATGCCGACGGTGCTGCTGGGCAGCCAGGGCATGACGCTGACGGACAACAGCGGGCAGGGGTACTTCGTGGAAGACGGCCAGGTCAAGAACTTCTTCATCGACGAGCGTTACAAAGATCTGGTGGCTTTCCTGCATAAATGCTACGCGGCGGGGCTGATCAGCACGGAAGTGTTCACGCAGGATTACACGAAATATCAATCGGTAGCCCGCGGAAGCGGCGATACGGCGGCCGTCGGCTTCACCTGGGGGTGGGAAGTGACCGACCGCGTCGGCAATACGCTCGCGCCGCAGTACGAATCGCTGGCCCCGCTCAAGGAAAGCGCGTCTTCGACCGAGCAGCCGTCGTGGTCGTACGATTACAATTCGCTGAACTACGGCGTCAACATGGTGTCGCTGGCTTCCACGTCGAAAAACAAAGACGCCGCGATGAAATTCATCAACGAGCTCTACGATCCGAACGTGAGCATGCAGGTGCTGTTCGGCTCGCTCGGCACCAATATCAAAGACAACGGAGACGGCTCTTACTCGGTACTGCCTCCGGAAGACAAAGCGATGGACCCGGGCACGTGGAAATGGACGACGACCTGGGCGGATAACGGCCCCATGTACATCGCGGATTCGCTCAAACTGGAACTCGGCACGGACATGCAGTCGGTCGGTTCGCAGACGGAACCGCTCAAGGCGGCGCTGGACGGCATCGACAAGGAAAAAGACGTGCTGCCGGGCATGTTCATCAAATACAGCGTCGAAGACAACAACGCGATGACCCTTAACAACACGGCCATGCTGTCGCTTACGATGGCCAAATGGGCGGAATGGATCACAAAAGGCGGCGTGGAAGAGCAGTGGGACGGCTATGTGGATAACGTGAAAAAGACCGGCGTGGATAAAAACATCGAAATTATCCAAAAGTACTACGACGATTACATGAGCAAAAAGTGACCGTTTGGCCGGAAGCTTTGAATCGATATTTTGAATCGGGGAAGCCGTCGCCCGCAGCCCGGAGGCGGCCTCCGGTTTCGCGAAAGGAGCGAACTGCCTATGGTTCCGAAAAATCCTTACGAGCATCCGGTCAATTTGCGGCCTTACAAACGCAAAAAGCCGACGGTGCTGAACACGTTCAAACGGGATTATCAGCTGTGGATGATGATTTTCCCGGCGATCGTCGTCATTTTTATTTTTAACTACATTCCGATGTACGGTATCCAGCTCGCGTTTCGCGACTATAACTTCGCCAAGGGATTGACCGGCGGGGAATGGCGCGGGCTGTTTTATTTCAAGCAGTTCTTCGAAAGCTACCAGTTCGCCGACTTGATGAAAAACACGGTCGTCATCAGTCTCTCGACGGTCGTGCTCAGCTTCCCGGCTCCGATCATTCTGGCGCTGCTCATCAATCAGCTGCGCTGGAAGAGAGCCAAGAAGACGCTGCAGACGACCGTATACCTGCCGCATTTCATCTCGATCGTCGTCATGGTCGGCCTGCTGAACGTACTGCTGTCGCCGAACTCCGGCGTGATCGGCCATCTGCTGCAGTCGATCGGACTCGGCGACGTCAATCTGCTCGGTTCCACCTCGACATTCGTGCCCGTTTACGTCCTCTCGGAGATCTGGCAGCACTGCGGTTGGAACAGCATTATTTACCTGGCGGCGCTGTCCACGGTCGATCCGCAGCTGTACGACGCCGCGAAGATCGACGGCGCGAGCCGCTGGCAGACCATTCGAAATATCGAAATTCCAGCGCTGATCCCGACGATCATCATCTTGTTCGTGCTCAGCATGGGCAGCGTGCTCAGCACCGGATTCGAGAAAATTTTCCTCATGCAGAATTCGCTCAACCTGCCCGTCTCGGAAGTCATCGCGACTTACGTGTACAAGATCGGGATCGTAAGCAACCAGTTCAGTTATTCGGCGGCGATCGGGCTGTTCAACACGCTGATCAATTTCTTCTTCCTCTATACGATGAACCTGATCGCGAGAAAGACGTCCGAAACGAGCCTATGGTAGCCGCGCGTATCGTGGTCGGCGGCCGGTTCGCGAAGAAAGGAGCGTCATCCTGATGCAGCTCGTGCAAAAAAAACAAAAAACGGCGGCGCATAAGCGAAATGTCGGAGAGTGGATGTTCGACGCGTTCATTTTCGCCTTCTGCCTGCTGATTATTCTCAGCATCGTCTATCCGCTGTATTTCGTCATCATCGCCTCGATCAGCAATTCGACACTCGTCTCGACGGGGCAGGTTACGATTTTTCCGAAAGATATCAGCTTTTTCGGCTATTCGGAAATCTTCAAAGATCAGCGCATCTGGACCGGTTACGGCAATACGATTCTGTATACCGTACTCGGCACGGCGGTGAACCTGCTGTTCACGCTGCCGGCGGCTTATGTGCTGTCCCGACCCGAATTTCGCGCCAGACGCTTTCTGATGTTCGCTTTTGTGCTGACGCTGTTCTTCGGCGGCGGTCTGATTCCGACCTACCTGCTGATGAAGGATCTGCATCTGATCAACACGATGTGGGTGTTCATCCTGCCGTTCAGCGTCAATGTGTACAACCTGATCATCGCGCGAACCTTTTTCGAAAGTTCCATTCCGAAAGAACTGTACGAAGCGGCGTCGATGGACGGCTGCTCGCATTTCCGCTATTTCGGCTCGGTCGTCATGCCGCTGTCCAAGGCGGTCGTGTCGGTAATCGGGCTGTATTACCTGGTGGCGCACTGGAACGATTTTTTCACCGGTCTGATCTATATCCGCAGCAACGATCTGCAGCCGCTGCAGATCGTGCTGCGCGACATTCTGCTGTCGAATCAGGTGTTCTCCCAGGGCGCGGGCTCCGGCGGAGCTTCGGGCGGTTACGCCCAGCAGTACGCCGATCAGGTCAAATACGGGGTTATCATCGTCTCGACGCTGCCGATCCTGCTCGTCTATCCGTTCATTCAGAAATATTTCGACAAAGGCGTCATGATCGGTTCGGTCAAAGGCTGATTCAAACCTTGAAGGCGGCCGGCTGGACGGAAGCGGGAAGCTTCAGGCTTCTCCCGCCCACTCTTCCGGAGGAAGCGACTTTAACCTGCGAATATCGCTGAGCGGAGGCATGCCGAACAGGCGGGCATACTCGCGGTTGAACTGCGACGGACTCTCGTACCCGACTCGGAAAGCCGCTTCCGCGGCCTGTACGGGCTCGGTCAGCAGCATTCTGCGCGCTTCTTGGAGACGGAGCTGCTTCTGGAATTGAAGCGGACTCATGGCGGTCACGTCCCGGAAGTGGCGATGCAGCGAGGAAGGGCTCATGCCGGCTTCCTCGGCCAATTCGCCGATGCGGAGAGGCTCGTTGTACGTCTCCCTGATCCGCCGGATCACTTCGGCGACGAGAGCGGCGCGGCCCGCCCCGGGCGCCATCTGCCGCAGCGCCTGTCCCTGGTCGCCGCGCATCGCGCGATACAAAATTTCGCGCGCGGCCATAGGGGCCAGCACGGGAAGATCCTCGGGCGTTTCCAGCATTCGAAGCAGCCGAAGAAAAGCATCCAGCAGTTCTTCCCCGGCGCTGTTCACGTAAATGCCGCGTGCTGAAGGTGTACGGGACATGCCGCTTGCGCCGCTTTTATCGGCCTCGCTCATCAGTTCCAGAATCTGCTGAGGTTCGATCCGAAGCCGGACGGCCAGATACGGCCGCTCCGCCGAAGCTTCGATGATCCGGCCCGAGATCGGCAGATCGACCGATACGGCAAAATATTGGGAAGGTCCGTAGCGATAAGTCTCGTCCGCCAGCAGCACCAGCTTGCTCCCCTGCGCAACCAGGCAGATGGAAGGTTCATAGACCGTGTGGAAAGGAGCGGTCTCCCCGGAGGCGCGGATCAACGAGAGCGGCGGAAAGCAGGCAGCGTGCGTACCGTCGGTTCGGGCGAACCGGGCAATCAGCCCGGCCAATTCTTCCCGCTTTGCGAGAGAACGGGAAGAAACGGGGAATTCGGCATTCATGGGCATCCTCCTTGATTGATGGTTTTAACACGGAGCGGCAAGAGACCAAGATCGGCATCCGGCTGCGGATGCCGATCTTTGTTGTCGCGCGGTTTTTTCTCGATTATACGATAAATTCCGTTCTCTTCGAAGCGCGCTGCGCGAAACGGGCAATTCTTTGCGCCGATCGTTCTACCGTTCCGTCGACTCGAGCGCTCATAATGAAGAAGAAGCAAGAACGAGAGGAGGATGCAGGGTGAACAAAGCGGATCGGTTTGATCGGGCGCATGCTTACGTCGGAATGTGGGTGACGGCGGACGGACGGATTCGTCAGGAACTGCTGCCGAACGGACGTTACGACGAAGCGCGGGGAAACAGGAAAAGCGCCTATACCGGCAGCTACAGCATTCGGGGATCTATCATCGATTACGTGGATGACACCGGATTTACGGCGGACGGGGAATTCCGGGACGACGTTCTGTACCATGCAGGCATGATTTTTTATCGGGAACGTTAAGGAGAGGGGACGAAGAATATGACAAATCGGCAGATGCAAGGAATCGAAGGAAAAGTGGTTCTGATTACGGGAGCGAGCAGCGGCATCGGCGAAGCGACCGCTCGGCTTCTGGCCGGACGCGGCGCGAAAGTCGTATTGGGGGCGAGAAGAACGGAACGTCTGGAAACGCTGAGCGCCGAAATTCGTTCGGCAGGAGGCACCGCGGAGTACCGCAAGCTCGATGTCACGGACCTGCAGGAAATGGAAGCGTTCGTCCGGCATGCCGAAGAATCGTTCGGGCGGATCGACGCGGTCGTCAACAATGCCGGCGTCATGCCGCTCTCCAACCTCGAAGAAAGAAAAGTCGACGAATGGAATCGGATGATCGACGTCAATATTCGCGGCGTGCTGCACGGCATAGCGGCCGGCCTGCCCGCCGTGCGCCGAGCCGGAGGGGGACAGTTCGTGAATGTCGCTTCGATCGGCGCTTATGAAGTAACGCCGTCCGCTTCCGTATACTGCGCCACGAAGTATGCGGTCCGGGCCATCTCGGAAGGACTTCGCATGGAGACGGAAAAAGAAATACGCGTTACGCTCGTCTCCCCGGGCGTGACGGAATCGGAGCTGGCGGACAGCATTTCCGACGAACATGCCCGCGCGGCGATGCGGGAATACCGCCGCGTGGCGCTGCCGGCGCAGGCTATCGCGGAAGCGATCGCTTACGCGGTCTCCCAGCCTACGGGCGTCGACGTCAACGAACTGGTTGTTCGTCCCGCCAAAGACGCGGGCTAAGACATGTACGCAAACTCCGAAAAAGGGCTGCCGAGGTGATCTCGGCAGCCCTTTCTCGGGTTTTGCGGCGGTTTGCGTCGGCAGCGGCAGCGAATGGGCGCTTCTTTACTTCGCCGTAAGCGGCTCGGCCGCCTCCTGAGCGGGAGACACTTCGCCTTCATGCACATTGTACAGGACGCGGGCGAGCAGATGCTGCGCATAGTTGCCGAAGTGGCGGCCGAACAGCGTCAGTCCGCGATTGTTCGGCGGCTGCTCCGTTACGGCGATCCGGAAAGTCAGCTCGCTGCGGTAGTCGAGCCGAATATCTTCCAGCGTAACGTCGGAGATTCGGCAGCCGTCGATAAAGCTGCCCTCGCTGTTGACCCGAATCAGCTTCAGCATGCCGTACTGGTTGAGGTGCGGCGGCCACCAATCGGGATTGAACGTTCCCCTGACGTCTCCGAAGTCTCCCGGGCTGGTCCAGCTTCCGATTTCGATGCCGTTGATAGAAAAATGGATGTCGGACGGATAATGGTTGTTGAATCCCGGAGCTTCCGATCCGAGCTCCAGCGAGAATTGAATTTCCCGGAAGCTGTGATTGGCCTTCAGGTAATTGGGGATGCGATATTCGAGAAAGCCTTCCGCCAGCCAGATGATCTCCGCATGGATGCGCTGCGGATCGGCGAAATAACGCGGATCGTCGAAATCGCCGATGATGCTGTCTTTGGTCGCGAGCCCGCAGGTCGGCAGCGCTTTGTAGTCGCTGTAGTGACCGACCTGGATTTCGACTTCGTACAGATTATCCGCATCCTTGCTTTTGAGATCGACCATCAATTTGTCTTTATTGAGGTAACAAAGCTTTTGAATGCCGTGTCTGCCGCCCGCGGTCCGAATTTCGATCAGGCCGCACTCTTCCAGCTTCTTGACGTGAAGGGTAATGGCCCCGTTGCTGAGATTCAGCCTGCCGGCGAGCTCGTTCAGATTTAATTCTTCGTTGTTGGCCAGCAGTTCCAAAATCTGCAGACGGATCTCCGAACTCAAAGCTTTAAAAATATCGATTCCGCTCCTCAAATCCTTGATATAAATCATAAGCGATTTCTCTCCTTCCAAGGAATGCCTGAAACGTTTTAGTGTTTTAACTTATTATAAACTTAAAGGCGGTTAAAAAGAAAAATTGGAGAAAAAAAGTAGGAGAAAATGATTTTTTAAAAGCTCAAGCGTAAAAAAGACCGATTTCATTCAAAATAGAGTAAAGCAAAACGAAAGAATCGAACGACGAAAAATCAAGACATTTCGAACGAAAAGTGCAAATAAAGCTTTAGGTTAAGCTAAAAAGGTTTAGATTTTTCTGTTTA
The DNA here is from genome assembly GCF_011090185.1 of Saccharibacillus alkalitolerans. Classification (GTDB taxonomy): domain Bacteria; phylum Bacillota; class Bacilli; order Paenibacillales; family Paenibacillaceae; genus Saccharibacillus; species Saccharibacillus alkalitolerans. Next base: position 115,503 of record NZ_JAAFGS010000001.1, read on the forward strand.
CAGCATTCAAAAGGTGTGCTATTTTATTCCTGTAAGCGGATACATTCAGTATAACATAAATTGTTTTAAGTTATACTGAAATAAAAGAAAGGGGAGAAATTTTTCGCACATCCAGAGCACGGACCGGCAATGGGGTTTGAAGGACAGGAAGAATATTGGGCCGCAAGACTGCTGACTCCATATCCTCTACATAATACTTCCAGCAGACAAGGCTGCTTTCAGCCGCGCGGACCGCGATGAAACAAGGATAAAACCTAATCGGGAGGGTCTAAAATGATGAAAAAAGGATTTATCGTGTTGACGCTATGTGCGCTTCTGCTGGCGCTGGCGGGATGCGGCAATTCGTCGACCAACGCATCGGGCGGCGAGAAGTCGGTCATCGATGCCGGAGCGGGCGAAAATGCCACGGAGCTGTCCTACTGGACATTCGTCGAACTGCACGGCAAGCACTTCGAGAAAATGCTCGAAAAGTGGAATAAAGAAAATCCGGACCGTCAGATCAAGCTGAACGTAACGGTTATGCCTTACGACGATATGCACAACAAACTGTCGATCGCCCTGCAGACGGGTACGGGCGCGCCGGACATCGCCGATATCGAGCTCGGCAAGTTCCCGGATTTCCTCAAAGGCACTCCTCAGCTCGAACCGCTTAACGACGTCATCGATCCTTACCGTGATACCATTGTACAATCCCGCATCGACATTTACAGCAAAGACGGCAAAAATTACGGCATCCCGACGCACGTCGGCGCTTCCGTCGCCTTCTACAATACGGAAATCCTCGAAGAAGCCGGCGTCGACTACACGAAGATTGAAACCTGGGACGACTTCAAAAAAGCCGGCGAACAGGTCTACGAAAAAACGGGCAAATATATGGGAACCGCCGATACCAGCGCCGCATGGCAGGAATCGATGCTGCTGGCTCAGCAGGGGGCGGACTTCACCGACGAAAGCGGCAATCCGAAGATCAACTCGCCGGAAATGGTCAAAGCACTGCAGGTGCTCAAAGATCTGCAGGACAGCAATGTGATCGCCACGATCGCAGGCGGACAGCCGGATACGGAAGAAGCTTACGGCGAATATAACTCCGGCAGCTATGCAACCGCCTTCATGCCGCTCTGGATGATGTCCCGCTATACGAACTACATGCCGGATCTCGCCGGCAAAGTGGCTATCGCGCCTCTTCCGGTTATCGAAAAAGGCATGCCGCGTTCGGTAGGCGGCGGCGGTACCGGCACGGTGGTCACCAAGACGGCCAAAGACGTGCAGCTGGCCAAAGACTTCCTCGCTTACGCCAAACTGTCCGAAGACGCGAACATCGAAATCTGGAAAACGCTGGGCTTCGACCCGGTCAACATGAAAGTATGGGACATGAAAGACGTGACCCATGACCCGGAAAACGAATTCGTGAAATACTTCAAAAACAATCCGTTCGACGTCCTGAACGAAATCCGCGACGAAATCAAATACGTCAAGTCGGTTCCGGCTTCGCCGACGATCAACAACGTGCTTTGCACCGTCACGCTCAACGAGATATTCGAGGACGGCAAAGACATCAAGCAGGCGCTCGACGACGCCCAGGCGCAGATCGAGCAGGAACTTCAGTAACGCGAAGCGTTTTTCCATCCTGACGGGTCTCCCGCCGGCCGCATCGCTTTCGGGCGATAGCGGCCGTGCGGGAGACCGTTTAAAAGAAGGTGCAAAGCGATGATAAAAAGATTCCTTTATTCACAGAAGGTTGCTCCTTACGTTTTCGTGATGCCGTTCGTGCTCGTTTTTTTGATTTTCTGGGTCTATCCGCTGGGAAGTTCCGTCAGCATGAGCTTCCAGAAAATCTCGCTGGGACAGGAATCGCAGTGGATCGGACTGGACAATTATACCAAGCTTTTGGGCGATACCATATTTTTGAAAGCGGTCATGAACAGCGCCGTTTACATGATCTGTACGCTGCTGATTCTCATTCCGCTGCCGATGCTGCTCGCCGTGCTGATTAACAGCAAGCTCATGTGGGGCCGCGAATTTTTCAAATCCTCGCTGTTCTTCCCGGCGCTGACTTCGGTCGTCGTCGCCGGTACCATTTTCCGTCTGATGTTCGGAGAAATGGACGGCTCGCTGATCAACAGCTTCCTCGGTTGGTTCGGCATCGACCCGGTCAAATTCCTCAAAGGCCAGGTTACGGGCTTTATCGCTCTGCTGGCATTGGCGACATGGCGCTGGCTCGGCGTCAACATGCTGTACTTCCTGTCGGGTCTGAAAAATATTCCGGACGATTATTACGAGGCGGCTTCGATCGACGGAGCCTCGGCCTGGCAAAAATTCCGCATGATCACCATGCCTCTGCTTAAACCGACGTCGATCTACGTGCTGACGATCAGCATCTACGCGGGCCTGGCCATGTTTATCGAAAGCTTGATGCTGTGGAACGGCAACAACTCCCCGAAAAACATCGGTCTGACGATCGTCGGTTATTTGTACCGCCAGGGCATCGAGAAGAGCAATCTCGGTTATGCCGCGGCTGTCGGCATCGTGCTTCTGGTGCTGGCGATGACGATCAACATGATCCAGCTCGCCTTCTCCGGCATGTTCAAGAAGGAGGATTGACATGAAAAAAGAAGCGACGCTGAAAATGAACGAAGGCTCGGCGATCCGGGTGAAAAAGGGCCTGCCGCTCAAAATCGGCCTGTTCGTTCTGTTTACGCTGCTGTGCGCGCTGATTCTGATTCCGTTCTACGCCATCGCGCTGGCCTCTTTCAAACCGGGAGAAGAGCTGATTCGCTACGGACTGAACTTGAAGTTCGACCTGTCGGTCATGAGTTTCGACAACTACACCTATCTGTTTACGGGACAGCATGCCTATTTCACCTGGTTTTTCAACTCGCTGCTGCTGACGGTCGTGCAGGTGGCGCTTACGCTGTTCATAAGCGCGACGGTCGCCTACGGATTTTCCGCTTACGAGTTCAAAGGGAAAAACTTCTTGTTCATCTGCGTGCTGCTCATTATGATGGTGCCGTTCGAAATTTTGCTTCTTCCGCTGTACACGCTGATCTTTAACCTGCACATGATGAACACTTACTCCGCGATCGTGCTGCCGGGTATCGCCAGCGCCGCGACGATCTTCTTTTTCCGTCAGTACCTCAGCGGCATCCCGAAAGAGATTATCGCGGCGGGCCGCGTGGACGGAGCAAGCGAATACGGCATCTATCTGCGGCTGATCCTGCCGATCATGAAGCCGTCCTTCGCGGCGATGGCCATTCTGAACGGGATGAACAGCTGGAACAACTTTCTGTGGCCGTTCATGGTACTCAGCGACGAACGCAAATATACGCTGCCGATCGGCCTTAAAACGCTGCTTACGCCGTACGGCAACAACTACGATCTGCTGATTGTCGGCTCGTTTTTCTCGATTATTCCGATCTTTATTCTGTTCGTGGCCTTCCAGAAGTATTTCATCGACGGGATGACCGCCGGTGCCGTAAAAGGTTGAACTTCCTTTAATTCCTACCGGGCAAGGAGAGCGATGACGATGGACGTATCCAGAATGTATGCCAATCCCCTGATCGAGCAGAGGGCCGATCCTTTTGTTTACAAGCATGACGACGGTTATTATTATTTTACCGCTTCCGTTCCCGAATATGATCGGCTCGAGCTGCGGCGTGCGACGACGCTCGAAGGACTGCGCGACGCCGATCCGGTCGTAGTCTGGCGCAAGCGCGAGAGCGGTCCCATGAGCGCGAATATCTGGGCCCCCGAGCTGCATCGTATGGACGGAAAATGGTACATCTACTTTGCGGCGGCGCACACGACGGAGACCGACGAGGGGCTGTTCGATCACCGCATGTACGTGCTGGAGAACGAGTCGGACAATCCGCTGGAAGGACAATGGACGGAGAAAGGACAGATAAAGACGGCGTGGGAATCGTTCGCGCTGGATGCGACTTCGTTCGAACACCTGGGCAAACGCTATTACGTCTGGGCGCAAAAAGACCCGAATATTCCCGGCAACTCGAATCTGTACATCTCGGAAATGGAAAACGGTTGGACGCTCAAAGGGCCGCAGGCCATGATCTCGACGCCCGAATACGACTGGGAAAAGATCGGTTTTCTCGTCAACGAAGGACCGGCCGTATTGAAGCGCGGGGGCCGGATCTGGATGACCTTCTCGGCCAGCGCCACCGATTTCAATTATTGCATGGGACTGCTCTATGCCGACGAAGACGCCGACCTGCTGAACCCGGCCTCGTGGACCAAGCTGCCGGAACCGGTATTCCGCACGAGCGAGGAGAACGGCCAGTACGGCCCCGGACACAACAGCTTCACGACGGGAGAAGACGGGGAGGACCTGCTCGTTTATCATGCGCGAAGCTACAAAGAGATTGTCGGCGACCCGCTGTACGATCCCAACCGGCATACGAGAGTAAAGGCTTTTACTTGGAAGGAAGACGGCATGCCGGACTTCGGGGTTCCGACAGCCGATACGCCGGTCATGCAGCAGGATTAAGGGGATAAAAGAGACCGTGAGGAACGGGTTTACGAAAAAAAGCTCTTCGCCATCGGGAGATGGGGAAGAGCTTTTTTTTGTCGGATCCGAGACCGGCGGGAAAAGGCCTGGCAAGCCGTTCCGCTCAGACGCCGGCGCCGCGCGCGATCTCGATGACGTAATCCCGCGCCGTTTCGTGATCTTCGGCCAATGCCGTCAGACGGAGAAGCGTGACATCGCCTTGCAGCCGGATTTTTCGGCGCAGCGAATCTTCGATCAGGATGCCGTCCGCGTACACCAGCCCGTTTTTTTTCGCCGGGACAGCGAGGAAGGAAAGGCTGTCCGTATCGGGCGAAACGCGGAGCGTATAGCGCATGCGGGACGGCTCGAACGGAGCATTCAGCGTACCGCTATCGAACTCCAGCCTGCGCAGCGACGGATCGCCGTCGAACGGAGTCATCGTACGCAAAATTTCGAAAATGCCCGTTTCTTCGCCGGGAACCTTGAAGGTGAGATCCAGCGAGTCCCGGCCGCCGATCAGTTCCACCGGCAGCGTATAACGGTGAGTATGGAAGCCGCGCGGGATTTCGGACGGCGGGACGCCGTCGGCGATTACCGTACCGCCGGCTTCGATCGTGATCGGGCGGTCTCCGCGGTGGCCGGAGAAGAAGGTCGCTTCGAGCACCTGCTCTTCGTGCGGACGAACCTTAAGCGTATAGCCGAACCAGCCGCCGCTTTCGGCGCGGCGGGTCGTGCTGCCGTCCCAGACGTCGACGAACGTTTTATCGCCGCGAATGCCGTGCTCGAGTTCGTATTGGTCGTTGCCGACCGGCAGGCTGTCGACGGTGGCGTCTTCCGCGCGGCTTTTGCGTTTGCGTTCCAAAATATGGCGCTGCAGCTCTGGAGAATCCGCTTCGACGATTCGCCAGTAAATGCCGTATCGTTCGCCGTGCCGCTTGTAATGCGGCGTGAACACCAGCCGATCGTCCTCGTCGGTTCCTTTGAGAACGAATTCCAGCTTGCGGCCGCGCTTCTCCCAGTTGGAAGGGAACGCGTTCAACCATTCGTCGGGGCTGCCGCTTACGGTGAGAAAGTCTTTGACGAGCATGTTTCGCGTCGGCACGCTGACCGCGACGCCGGTGGCGGACTCGGTCATGTCTTCGCGGCCGAGTCCGGCACTGAGCACGACCGGGCCGTATTTGAACGCGACGGCCCGCGGCGCGTCCGGCAGTCCGATCGCGCGCAGCGTCATCGGCAGGCGCAGCTCGAGCTCGTCGCCGTCGCTCCAGACGCGGTCGACGACGGCGAAGCCGCCCTGCGCTTCGTACTCGGCGCGCGCTCCGTTCAGCGTCAGCTGCGCTTCGCCCGCCAGCCATTCCGGCAGACGGAAGCTCAGCGACACCCGGCGGGTCTGCGGGCGGGTAAGAGACACGGCGAAGACCGCCGTATCGGATTCCGGCAGAGCGGAGCGCTGGGTGAGCTTGAGACCGAATTCCTCGGCATCGAGCTCGGAGGAGATGTATTGATGGACGACGATGCCGTCTTCGGCGCGGAAGTACACACTGTCGTTCAGTTTGGTGAAGCTTTCCATTCCGGTACCGGTACAGCACCAGAAATGTTCGAACGGCGAGCTGTAGACTTTGAAATACCCCGTCGCCATCGGCTGGAAATACATGGTCATGCCGGTATGCGGATGCTGCGAAGACAAGATGGCGTTCAGGAACGTGTTCTCGTAAAAGTCGGCGTATTTCGGATCGCCGCTCAGCTTGAACAGCTCGCGCGACAGCTTGAGCATATTGTACGTATTGCACGTCTCCGCCGTGAAGTTGGAGCGCTCGCGGTCCAGCTTGTCGGGCTCGCCGAAATGCTCCCACTCGCTGTTGCCGCCGGTGACATAGCTGTGATGTTCGACGACCATGGACCAGAAACTTTCGGCCGCCTCCAAGTAGAAGCGCTCGCTTTCGCCAAGTGTCCGGTAGCGGTTCAGCGCGCCGAGAAATTTCGGAATGGTTGTATTGGCATGCTTGCCGGTCAGAATGTCCCGTCCTTCGCGTACCGGACCGAACAGCGACAATTCGTCGAAGCGATGAGCGGCGTCCAGATGATCCGTGCTGCGGGTCAGCTTGTAGAGGTCGTATAGGCAGTCGTTCATGCCTCCGTATTCGACCGACAGGACGGCGGCTTGAACATCCGGCGTCCAGGCCGCCGTGCGTGCGGCAATCCAGTCGCCGAGACGGGAAGCCAGCTCGAGCGCCAGACTGCTGCCGGCGCATTCGAAGGCGGCGGTTAAGCCGGCCACGATCTTATGCATGGTGTACCAGGGAACCCAGGCCGGCTGTCTGCGCTCGACCCGGTTGAACAGCTCTTCCGGAAAAGCGGACAAATAGCCGCTTTCCAGCTGACATTCGGCCAACCCGCCGAGCAGCTCGTTCAATCGCTCGAGCAGTTCGGCGTCGTTCGATACGGCGTATGCTTGAGCCAGCGCCTTCAGATAATGGCCCAGCGTATGGCCGCGAATCTCCGTGTTCTCCCAGCCGGGGTATTTGTCCGCGAGCGGAGGCAGGCCTCGCGTCTCGCGGAATCCGGCGAGCAGGCGATCGATATCGTAACTTTTCAAATAGCGAATTTCGTTGGCAAAAGCGTTCTGCAAATAAGCGTCGTCGATCCGTACGCGGCCGAGCGGATAATCGTCCAGCAGCGCCGTCGATGCGATAAAGTCGATGGACATGGCAGTTCTCTCCGATCTTCGAAGTTGATGGAAACAAGCCGGGATGCAAATTTCCCTGCGTATTCCCAGCTTATCGGCGGCAGGCGGACGAGTAAATGGCGCAACGTTTGAATAAGTGTAAAAACGTTAGATTTTTGTTCCTGTAAATTGCCGGGCATAGTCAGGAGAAAAGCCCGAAACATGCTAGAAAACCGCATATATCGGGCTTTTTTTTCGCCGAAACGTAAGGTTGGTCGGAATGGAAAGGTGTCAAAAAGTCAGTTTATCGAAAGCCGGACAACGCTTCCGCCGCTTCGGCGGTCCGCCGTGGCGCATCATAGGCCGGCCATGAGCCATACGGCCATTTCTCCGGACCCCCGGTTGCCCCATAAGTAATACGGAACCGCCGTCAGCTTCGCGGATTCCAGGCGCGGCGGTTCGGTCCGGTACAGCAGACTTTCGGTTCCCGCCCCGTTCTTTTCGTCCGCGGCGATCCGGAAAGCGTCCGTCTCGATCGCGACAGCCCCGCCCGGCAGACCGGCAGCCGAACGTTCGGCGAATGCCGCATCCTGCCGCAGGCGAAGGGCGGCGATCGGCTCGGCGTTGTCGGCGCTCTCGGCGCAGTACACGAGCGGTCCGCGCTGAATGGCGGCTTTGTGCGCATCGGCGCGCACCCGGCGATCTGCGTAAACGAGCCGCGTTTCGATCGTCAGGACCGCTTCGACGACGTCGCCGTCCTGCCAGCGGCGCCGCAGCGGCAGGTAACCGTCCCGCAGTTCGTGCCGACTGAAATTCACTGCTTCGCCGTTGACGGATACGGTCATCTCCGGACACCAGGCCGGCAGACGCAGCGCCAGGGCGAACTCGGTCTCCCGGTCCGTGCCGATTTCGAATCGCACCGAGCCGCTCCACGGGAGTTCGGCCTGCTGCTTGAGCGTAACGGCATTTCCGCCGAGCTCCGCGGATAGCTCGCTGCCGATGTACAGATTGGCATACAGCGTATCGCCGCGCTGCGTATAGACGTAGCGGTTCAGCGACGTCAGCAGCCGCGCCACGTTCGGCGGGCAGCAGGCACAGCCGAACCAAGCCTGACGCTGCGGCTTGACGTGATGCTTGCCGGGGTTGCAGGAGCAGGCCTGGGGCCAGACTTCCAGCGGATTGACGTAAAAATAATGCTTGCCGTCCTGGGCCATGGAAGCGAGGACATTATTGTACAGCGCGCGCTCCATCACATCCGCATATTCGGCTTTCGGTTCGAGCAGCAGCATGCGCTGGGCGAAAAAGATCAAGCCGATCGACGCGCACGTCTCCGCGTAGACGGTATCGTTCGGCAGATCATAGTCGAACGTGAACGCCTCGCCGTGATGCGTCGAGCCGATACCTCCCGTTACGTACATCTGCGTCCGGGTAACGTTGTGCCACAGCCGGCGGCACGCGGCTTCAAGTTCGGCGTCTTCGGTCAGCCGGGCCAGGTCGGCCATCGCCGTATACATATAGACGGCCCGTACGGCGTGGCCGATCGCTTCGGACTGCTCGCGTACCGGCATATGCGCCTGAAAATACGAGACGTCGAGCTTTTCCTGAACGTTCGGATTGAAGTGTCCCCGTCGTCCCCGGCGCTCCCATTCGGCGATCAGAAAATTCGGTTCCTGGCCGCGTTCGTTAATAAAGAAGGCGGCCAGCTTCAAGTAGCGCTCCTCGCCGGTCAGGTTATACAATTTTACCAGCGCCAGTTCGATCTCCTGATGGCCGTCGTAACCGCGCAGCCGGCCTTCTTCCGGACCGAATACCGTCTCGATATGGTCGATCATGCGCTTCATGACCTGAAGCAGCCTGTCTTTGCCCGTCGCTTCGTAGTAAGCGACGGCCGCTTCGATCATATGGCCGGCGCAGTACAGTTCGTGGCAGTCGGTCAGATTGGTCCATCGCCTGCCCGGCTCCTTGATCGTAAAATACGTGTTCAGGTAACCGTCCGGCTGCTGGGCCGCCGCGATCAGTTCGATCAGTTCGTCCGCGCGGCGTTCGAGCTCGGCGTCGCGGCGGATCTGAAGCGAGTAGCCTACGGCTTCGAGCCATTTCGCGAGATCGCTGTCCTGGAACACCCAGCCGACGAATTCCCCTTCGGCCTGCCCGGCGGCAATGCGGAAGTTCCGGACGGCTCCGCTCGGTTCCGCGCCCGGCGCACGGTCGTGGATCGCTTCGTATTGATACGGAATAACCACGTTCTGCACCAGATCGGTATAACGGGACCAGAACGGATCGTTCAGTCTGACGCTTGTCGGCGAGGAGGCTTTATTCGGAATCGGATTCATGGACGTCTTCCCTTCGGATATGGAATTCGCGTTTGTTCGCGGCTTTTGGCGAAGTGCGCGATTTGAGCCTGGTACAGCTTCATTATATTCCTTACAATAAGAAGCGGCGATTCATGAAATACCCCGATTTTTTGTCCGATTTCACACTTGGGAATACGTTTTCGAAAAGATGAGGAAGGAGTGAGGAGATGCAGCATGGTGAACCTGTCGTTTATTTGGCCGCTCCGCCTTTCCCTTATTTCATGGGATGCGGCAGAACCGTTTACGCGCCCGGCGACGCCCATCCGAACAGACGGGACCTCGGCATGTTCGATCTGATTCTTGTCGAGCGGGGAACGCTGTTTATCGGGGAAGAAGAGCGGCGGTGGGAAGTGGGAGCGGGCCGGACGCTGCTTCTGCTGCCGGATCGCTACCACTATTCGGTACGACCCTGCGAGGAAGAAACGGCTTTTGTCTGGATTCATTTCCGCGCGCTGGGAGAATGGGGAGCGGCGGGCGGGTCGGAGCCGACTTTCGCGGACCGGGAACTTCACGCGTCGGCGTACGGCACGGCGGCGTACACGATTCGCCTGCCGCAGTTCGGAATGCTGCCCGGCGCGCCGGGTGGAAGCGGGGAAGGCGAACGGCTGCTGCGCCTGGAGAAGCGAAACTTGTCGGGCGCGGTATGGGAGCGTCAGCGTCTGTTCGAGGAACTGCTGCGCTCGCTCGATCTTCGCCGGCGCGAGCCTTCGGGCAGCCCGGCGGAGAGCGTCGCCGAACGGGCCGAGCGTTATATCCGCTCGCATTACGCGGAGACGCTGACCGGCGCTTCGCTGTCGGAGGCCCTGCATTTTCACTATAATTACCTGACCCGGTGCATGAAAAGGGTGAACGGAATGACCCCGATGGAATACTTGGAGGAGTATCGGCTGGAACAGGCCCGTCTTCTGCTGCTGCGGACGGAAGCTTCCGTGGCGGCGGTGGCGGAGCGGGTCGGATTCGAGACCGCGGCTTATTTCTCGCGCCGCTTCGCCCGGCGATTCGGCATCTCGCCGCTGAGGTTCCGCCAGCGGCATATGCGGTGATGCGCGGACACGGCTGAATCTGTCGGCCGAGGAAAAAAGAGATACAAAACGCAAAAGAAACCCACTCTCCGTTTGGAGAGCTGGGTTTCTCGAAACTCCGACGCTCCTTTGCGGAGGGCGTCTTTTTTGGCACGCAAGAATGCGTGCGGATCTGCTTAGAACTCCAACTCGTTCATCAGCATAAACGCGCCGCCGGCCGCGACCGCGTTGCCTTGAAGCTTCGTGCGCGAGAAGAGGGGAGAGTAATCCTGCGTCTGAGACAGATTCTTCTGCGCGATTTCGATCGCCGTCTCGTACACCAACTCTCCGGCTTCGACCAGCGGACCGCCCAGAACAATGCATTCCGGATGCAAAATATTGATCAGATTGGCCAGCCCGATGCCCAGATAGGCGGCGCTTTCGATAAATTGTTCGCGCATGAACGCGTCGCCGGCAGACAAGGCTTCGGTCAAATCCGCAAAACGAAGCTCTTCCGGGTTTCGGTCCCGAAGCATTCCTCCGCGTCCCAGCTTTAATTGAGCTTGGACGCGTTTTTCCAAGGCCCGCACGGATACGAACGCTTCCCAAGCCCCGTAATTCCCGCGCTCTTCCAATCTCGGACCGCCGGTGTCGATCACCATTTGTCCGACGGCGTCTTCGGGATCGACCGCGCCCCGAATCAATCTGCCGTCCGACATCATGGCCGCCCGTATGCCGATTCCCGCGTGCACGTACAGCAGATGCCGAATTTCGCTGCCGCGCATGGCCCAATGTTCGGCGAGCAGAGCCGTGTTGGAACCGTTATCGATTCGAACGGGAACGTTCAAGCGTTTCTCGAGCAGTTCGCGTATCGGGACTCCGCTCCAGCCGGAAGCTTGAAAAAACTCCGCTCTTTTGATGATCCCTCTTGAACGATCCAGCGGACCTACCGCTCCTACGCCCATTCCGAGTATGTCTTTCGTCGTCAGATTTTTTTCGTCAAGCCATTGCGTGGCTTCCTGCCCGACCGATTCGACCAGATTTTCCGGCGTCATCCGCTGATCCATTTTCCAACGTTTGGATTCCAGCAGGTTCAAATGCATATCGTAAAGACCCATAGTCGAATAAATTCGGGAGATTTCAAGACCTAATATGTACCGGTAAAACGGATTGGTCTGGAACAGGATCGGCTTGCGGCCGCCCGTGGAACTGCCCAGACCCGAAATTCGGATCATGCCTTGGTTGGTCATTTCGTCGAGAAGCCTCGTCATGCTGCTGCTGGTTATAGGGAAGTCTTTCATCAAATCGGCTTTCGATACCGTGCCGAGATGAAGAATGCGCCGATAAACTTCTTTTTTGATCGAAAATTGCGTACGGGTAATCATGATTGGACCTCTCCATTTCCGAGTCGATAAGTCGGGTTCGTCTCATTATAAGGGAATGACTTTTTGTTTTCCACATTAAAAGCATAGGAATAATTAACTTAATCTCAAAAAGGAATTTACTTTTATTTTACCGCTGTTCAAAGGATCGAATAATTATGTTTTTCAAAGTTTTTTTGAAATGAACGCAAAAGATACATAAACTTAAATCCAAAATGAAATTAACGTGTTATAATAAAGGTGACAGTTACAGGTTATCGGTAAATTGAGTTGCGGCGGGAGGCGAACGCGCGTGAAATTGGCAATGAGAACGAACGGAACCTTTCCGTTCAAGCTGATCGGACAAATTTTTGCGGTATTTCTAAAAATCGGACCCTCTACCTTCGGCGGAGGATATGCGATGCTGGCTACGATCGAACGCGAAATCGTGCATAAAAAAGGGTGGATGGACGACGAGGAAATGGGGGACATGGTGTCGATTGCCGGTTCGGCGCCCGGCGGAGTAGCCGTCAACTCGGCCGCTTTTATCGGTTACCGGTTGGGAGGCGTGCTTGGCGCTTTGGCGGCCGTTATCGGCATTACGCTTCCTACGCTGGCGATCGTGCTGATGCTGAGTCTGACTTATTCGGCATTCAAGGAGAATGCAAAGGTAGAAGCCGCGCTGCAGGGCGTTCATGCCTCCGTTGTCGCGCTGATTCTTGTGGCCGCCTGGAAAATGATGCGTTCTTCGCTGTTCGACAGCATTACCTGGATTCTGGCCGCTGCCTCCGTGGCCGTTCTGTTGTTCACGGGATTGCATTCCGTCTGGTTGATTCTCGGCGGTCCGATCGTCGGCATGGCTGCCGTGTGGATCCGCAGATTGAGAAACATGGAAGTACGGACGGAACCGGAACGCAGAGAAGACGACCAGGAGCCTATGATGCCGGAATATTATATTTAGGATCGAAGGTGGACGTTTATGCTTTGGGAACTTTTCGTTCTTTTTTTTAAAGTCGGCTGCATAGCCTTCGGCGGAGGATACGCGGTGATGAGCATGATCCAGCGCGAAGTGGAGAACAAAGGCTGGGTCGGAGTCGAACAATTTCAGGAAATCGGTTCCCTGTCCGGGATGGCGCCGGGATCGATCGCCACGAACAGCGCGACGCTGATCGGTTACGGGCAGGCCGGTATCCCCGGCGCATTGGTCGCCACCGTCGGCATCGTGCTGCCTTCCCTGCTGCTGATCATGCTGCTCGCCGCTTTTTTTATCAAGCTTCAGCACCGCCTCGGGGTCCGTTCCGCGTTTTACGGGCTGAGACCGATCGTCACCGCGCTGATCGTTTACGCGGCGATCAACTTCGGTTTCGGCCATCATTCGAAAATCGGAGAACTTCTCAACTGGCAGACCTTCGGGACGCTGCTGATTTGCGGAGGATGTCTGTTCGCTATTGTCAAATATAAATGGCATCCGTTCGCGGTGATTCTGGCGTCCGCGGCTGCCGGAATCGTCATTTTTTGAACGAGCCCGTCTATCTGTACGAATACGAAAAGCCTCGATTCCTTTCCGGGAAATCGAGGCTTTTCCATAAGCTTTTTTGGCATGAATTCTTCAGACGCCGCAGCATTTTTTCGCTTTGCGTCCGCTTCCGCACAAGCACGGTTCATTGCGTCCCGGACGCTTGACGTTCATCTGCCGCATCAGCCTCCCGGCGACTTCGCGCATGCGTTCTTCGGCGTGGGCGTAAAGCATTCGGTAACTTTCGCAAAAATAATCCCGTCCTTGGGTATTGGGGCCGGAGCGGCTGCGGAGTCCTTTTTTTGCGTAAAAAGGGGGAATCCGCTCAACAATCGGGTTTCTTACGTCGATGATATAGGTAAAGCAGCTTAGCTCTTTTTGCCTATAAGCAAGTCAGTCAATGCGATTATGACGCCGAAGGAGAGACAACATGAGCATACTGATCGTCGACGATTCGATGATGAACCTGGCTTATTTTAAGCAGGTGCTGTCGGAGGCCGGCTACTCGGAGATCGAGACGGCTTCTTCGGCGGAAGACGCGTTGGAACGGCTTGGCATGAGCGAAGGCCGGATTCCTCGTAAAGCCGCCGCATTCGACTTGATTCTGCTGGATATCGTCATGCCGGATATGGACGGAATCGAGGCGTGCCGCCTGATTAAGGCCTGCGCCCCTTACGTTGATCTGCCGATCATTTTTCTTACCGGCGATCGCAGGCATTTTAAAGAAGCATTCGGGGCCGGAGGCATGGATTTTATCGAAAAAGGGGCCCCCGAGTACGAGCTGCTTGCGCGCGTACAGTCGGCGATTCGGCTCAAAAAAGAAACCGACATTCGCAAAAGCCGCGAAGCGGGTCTCGTCAAAGAACTGCAGCTGGCGAAACGGATTCAGAAGACGGTGCTTCCCGCGCCGCTGATCGAACCGGGCATCGAGATTCACGCGCAGTACATCCAGTCGGACGAAGTGTCCGGCGACATGTTCTACTGGACGAGAATCGACGAGAGACGCTGCGGAGTCATGCTGATCGACGTGGCCGGACACGGCTTGTCCTCCGCGCTCATCAGCATGTCGGTTCGCTCTCTGCTGTCCGGCATGGTCAAGAGCATCACGGACCCGTCCGAAGTCTGCCGGGAGCTGAACAAGCAGGTGTGCAGCTTATTCGGAGGCAGCCGGGGTTCCATCTATTTGACGGCTATTTATTTGCTGATCGACCAGGAAGCCCGCGAGATCCGTTATTTCAACGCCGGTCATCCCCCGGGGCTGTTTTTTCAAACGGACCGCCCCGCGAAGCATTTGGAAAATACGGGCATTCCGCTCGGCGTCCGCAAAACGATCGACGGTGCGGGCGGCATATTCCGCTACGACGGTCCGGGCAAAATTTTGCTGTACACCGACGGACTGGTCGAAACGCCGAGACGGTCGATCCGCGAAGGAATCAAGCATTTGGAAACCTACGCTTCCCGAATCCGATATCTGCCCAACGATCGATTTACCGAAAAGCTGGCTGTGCTCGGCCGGGACAAGAATGACGACGTCTGCATCGTGTCCATTCAATTGAACTGAAGCGGACATAGCGGAAAGGATGACGCCTTATGAAAAGAACCATTATCACAAGAGCCAAAAACCCCGAAGCCGCCGTCGAAGAAGCGCTGCATCTGCTCTCCGTCTCCAGGGAATCGGTACAAATCGAAATTTTGGAACCGGGCGGCCGCGGCGTGCTGGGAATCGGCGCCCGCCTTGCCGTGGTTAAGGTAAGCGTGACGGAGCCTGAGCAAAAAGAAGAGGACAAGGCGAGAACCGCGGCGGCCGTAAAAGCCTCCGTATCCGCAGATTTTTCTTCCGCAAAAACTTACGAAAAGTCGGATGACGGACTAGGCGGGAGCGGTCTTGGCGAAAGGCCGACTGTCCAAGATATGCAGGAGGGGGAAGTCGGCATCCAAGACGGCCGTTTTCGGATCCGGGCGCCGGGCAGCCGGCTGCCGATGCTGACGCCGCCGCTGCGTGCGACTCTGTATAAGAACGGCGCACGGGTCGAAGGGAAAGTGCCGCTCGCTCCGGGAGACGAGCTGGAGCTGGATGAGGAACCTCTGGTCGAAGAACCGGTATGGCGGATCGAACTGGACGAATCGCTGCTGCGCGCCGATCTGCACGTTCGTCCGGGCTTCGAACGCAGATACAAGCTGATGGACTGCCTGCCGCAGCCGCATTTGATCGTGCCGGTCTCGGAGACCCGGACATTTCTGCCGATCGATGCGGCCGCGGTAAGAGGCCGGCTGAAAGAAATGGGCGTCGTTTACGGCATTCGCGGCGAAACGATCGCGGAAGCCTGCGCCTCGGAGCATTCGGGCGTTTTCGCAGTGGCGGAAGGCACCCCGGCGGAGGAAGGGGCGGACGGCAAATTCGAGACCAATTTCGAAGTCGAAACGAAGCGTCTCAGTCCGAAAAGCCGCGAAGACGGCACGATCGACTATCGCGAAGTCGTACAGTTTCCGACGGTCGCCGAAGGCCAAGTGCTGGTTCGCACGCTGCCGGCGCGTCCCGGCCGTCCCGGCCGCGATCTGTTCGATCGTCCGATCGAGCCGCGGCCTGTCCAATCGATCGTGCTGGCGGCAGGTGAAGGCGCTTCCGTGACGGAGGACGGTCGACGGGTAGTGGCGCTCCGTCCCGGCATGCCGAAGCTCAAACATCAAGGGTTCCGCGTCCATGTCTCCGTCATGCCGAAGCTATCTCATACGAGTGACGTCGATTTGAAATCGGGCAACATCCGTTTTCGCGGCGATGTGGAAATTTCCGGCGGCGTCCAAAACGGCATGAAAGTCGAGGCCTTCGGCAGCATCGCGATCCGGGGGCCGGTCGGTTCGGCGGTCATTGATGCTTCTTATTCGCTGATCGCTTCGGGCAGCGTGATCGGTGCCCAGGTCAATGTCGGCAAACGAAACGAGTTTCTTGACCAGATCGAACCGCTGCTGCTGGAAATCTCGGTGCAGACGCAGCTTCTGCAGTCGGCGATCGAGCAGCTCGGCCGGACGGCCGCATTCAAATTGAACGACCTGAAGCAGACGGGCCTGGGCACGCTGCTGAGCGTCCTTCTTCGCGGTAAATTTAAAGGATTTCATGCGGTGCTCATGCGCTTCTCCGAGCAGGCCGCCAAAAACGAAGCCCAGCTCGACGAGGAATGGAATGGGTATGCCAACCGGCTCAGAAGCGGATTTCTCGATCTGCGGCAGGGCGGATTCCGCGACGAAGCCGAACTGGAGCGCTTTCGCCGGCATACGTTGGAGCTGTACGAATCGTTCTGCGGCGCCGGAGACCAGACGGTCTTTGCGGACCTGCAGTATGTGCAGAACAGCCACGTATACTGCGGAGGCAATGTCCGGGCGGCCAAGGGCGGATACAATTCGACGATTTACTGTCAGGGCGCTTTGGAGGCGGGAGGCACGCTGCGGGGAGGCATGTACTTTGCGGCCGGCGGCATGAAGGTCAAGGAAGTCGGCGCGCCGGGCGGCGCGGCGACGAAGCTGCAGGTGTCGGAAACGTCCGCGATTCGCGCAGGCAGGGTGATGGAAGGAACGGTCGTCCAAATCGGAAGGCGCTCGTTCCAGTTTGTCGAGGCGGCGTCGAACGTGCATGCCCGGCTCGATCCTTCGGGAGAACTGCTGCTGTTCTAAGTCGTCATGTTCAAAAAAGAGGAGGAACCGCATGTTCGCTTACCAGATCAACAGAAACGAAGACGAAGCGGTCGTTATTTTCGAAGGCGACCTTGATATCGAAAGCGGCGAGGTGCTGGAAGAAGACATTCTGCCCGCCGTTTCGGAATATCCGAATATCCGGCTGAATTTCGGCGAAGTGTATTTCGTCGACTCTTCCGGCATCGGACTGATCATTCGCACGGTCGACGAACTGCGGGAAAGAGGACGCTCCGTCAAGATCGAGCACGTGCGTCCCGAGGTCATGGAAGTGTTCGAGCTGCTGCAGATTCGCGAAATTCTCGGCGAGGAAGCCTTCGACTGAGCGATCTCCCGTCCGGCCATTCCATATGAAAGGAACCGATGAGCTTGAATATACCACCGAATGCGGCAAACGGAAAAAAAGCGCCTTATCCGTTTTGGGCATTGGCCGGGTTTCTTTACGGGGCGATTCTTGCCGTCGGAGCCGGGCAGGTGTCCTGGATGCACATGCTGCCGATTCTGCTGCTGACGCTGCTGCTCGACCTGTTTCCGATCCGTTTGATCAGCGGAGAAGAGTTCGGTGCCGGCCTGATCGGATTTTTGTCCCTATTGATCGGTTTCGGCCTCTACACGGCGCTGCTGGGCGTGTTCATCAGCTGTCTGGCCAATGAGTCCAGACAGTGCGGGTTTCGCCCGGCGTCGTTCGATCCCGTTCGCTGGCTGGTCCGCCTCGGTATCTATACGCTCAGCACCTGCGGAGCGGCGCTCGCGCTTCAGGGGCTGCATGCCGTATGGACGGACGCCCCGCTTTATGCGCAGGCCGCCGCCGCCGCGCTGATGTTCGAAGCGGTGAGACTTCCGCTCGATGCCGGCATGCGCAAGATGCTGTCGGGCAAGGCGCTGCTGTCGGGCGTCCGGGAACGATTGAAGGAAGCGCTTGTGCCGATTTTGCTGTGCGTCGTTGTCATTCCGCATTTTCTGCGCAACCTGCTGGAAAAAGAAATGTTGGGCGATCTGATTTACACGGGGCTGCTGCTGTTTTTCATTTTGTATTTCTCGGGTGTGTATATCAGGGAGGTCGCCGGCTGGCGCCGCACATTCGAACGTTTCAGCCTGCTGTTCGAGTCGCGGTTGTCGCCCGATCTCGAAGGGCACGGCATCCGGACCGGCGTCATTGCCGATCATCTGTTGGAACGGCTGTCTTATCCGCGAAAGAAAAAGCGGGTGTTCATCCAGGCCGCGATTCAGCACGACATCGGCAAATCGGCGCTGCCCGCTTATTTGTTCACCAAACGGGGTGCCCTCTCATTGTCCGAAGAAGACGAATATCGCTCCCACAGCGAGAAAGGCGCGGAGATCGTCCGGACGCTGATCGAAGACGACCGGGCGGCGTTATGGGTCCGGCACCATCATGAATGTTGGGACGGCCGAGGATTTCCGGCGGGACTGCGCGGAAAAAACATTCCTTACGAATCGCGCATCCTGGCGCTGAGCAGCCGGCTCGATCATCTGCTCAGACGCGAAGGCGACGATCAAGCGGTATGCGCCTACGTCGCCAAGCTGTCCGGCCGCGAAATCGATCCGGCTCTGGCGGCGCAGGTCGATCTCCATTTCGTGCAGACTGCTCGAGAGCGGCTGGAGCTTAGAGGATTAGTGTCGGGCCCGCTGCAGGAGAATGGAAACAAGAGGTCTACCCTGCCGGAACAGGCCGAAGAAGCGCGTGCCGTATTGGCCGAAGAACAAGGCTCCTTTGTCGGCCTGAGCACCATGCTGAAGCTGGGCGCGGACGGCCTGCTGTACGGGTTGGAGCAGCCGGAACTGGAAGCTCCCATCGTACGGTTGGCCCGCCGCGCGGAAGCCGATCAAACTTCTTTCTACGAGCTGTTATCCTGCGAGAGCCGAACGTATGAGGCTCATTTTTATCCGGAGAACCGAGAGGTTCGGATCGCGCTGACGGACATTACGCCGGCACTCGCCTATCGGGAGCGTCTGCGTACGGAGACGCTGAGCGCGTACCGCGAAATCATATCCGCGCTGTCCGAAGGAAGGGTACGGCTGTGCGAGACGGATGGAGAGCTGCTTGCGCGTCTTGGGGCTCGATTGGACAGCGTAACGGTTGCGGGGAAAGCGGATATCGGACGCAGCCGCGACTTGGCGGCAAGTTATATGGAGGCGGGCGACCCCAAGCGGCTTATGCAGGTCAAACTGGCGGTATCCGAAGCCGCGACGAATATGCTCAAGCATGCGTTGGGCGGCGAAGTGACGGTGTTCGCGCGCGAAAACGTGCTGCAAATTTTCGTGCGCGACGAAGGTTCCGGCATCGCGCTGCACGATCTGCCCAAAACGTTCGTCGTTTCGGGGTACAGCAGCAAGCGTTCGCTCGGACGCGGATTCGGTCTCATGTATGCTTCCACGGATCGGATTTTTCTGTACACCGACTCGGACGGCACCCGGCTGCTGCTGGAATTTGACGGAATTTCGGGACGGGCGAACGGGAGCCGCGGCAGAGCTCTTTTTGAGTCGTCATCGCAAATTCCGTCCTAGCCTAACTGTACATGTGCAGGAAGACGAAAAAGAAAACATCGGAAAGAGCGAGTCGGGGCTCGTTCTTTTTTATTGTGCGTCAAAGATGGCGTCTGCAATCTTCGACTTCAAATGAAGCAAAAATTAAAAATCAATATATGAAAAATTCGAAATAAAAAACCTGACTAAACCGAAAAAACAAACGAAGTTGAAGGGTTTTGGAATTTCATAAACGTTTTCGTTAATATTATTGCCTGAAAATGAAGAATGGCTATTCAATCCCTGCCTTTTTCGTCGATATACTTATTTGTCTGTTTAAATAGACGGGTCAGGTCTGTAAACAGCCGTGTATTTATCAATCAAGCGAGGGGATCGATTTTTTTGAGAAAAAGAGAGAGAAATAAAAGAAACCGCAGCTTTTCGCTGAGAAACATGTCTATCCGGTTTCGACTGATCGCTTCTTTTGTCGCGGTTCTGCTTATTCCTAGCGTACTGATCGGATACTTCGCTTACGGCGAAGCCGCGCGCACGGTAGAAGATCAAGTGATTCGGAAAGCGGACAGCAGCGTCGAGCTGTTGAACGCGGCGATCGAGCAATTCGTTCAGGCCAAAGAGCAGGAAGTGAATCTGTTGGCCAACTCGGTGGAACTCGGCTCCGTGAACGCTCCCTCGGGACAAAACCTGGGTATCAGCGCGCAGGTATCGCGAGAACTGGATTTATACAAAGAGGCACATCCGGAAGCGGAACTGGCTTATATCGGCACGGAAAGCGGCCTGTATATCAATTCGCCTTCCAGCATGAAAAATACGGCGGACTTCGATGCCAGAACCCGTCCTTGGTATGCCGCGGCCTTAGAGGCCAAAGACAAGATAACCGTCAGTCCCGTTTACGTATCGAGCGCTTCCGGCAACTTGGTCGTCACTTTCTCGAAAGCGACGAGCGACGGACGCGGCGTGGCGGCCGTCGACGTGGCGCTGAACCAGATCGAAGAGATTGCCAAAAACGTCAAAATCGGCGAAAAAGGCTATGTTTACATTTTGGACGGCGAGAAGAAGTATGTTTATCACCCGACACAAAAAGCCGGCAGCAAAGCGCCCGACGCTTACTATTACGATCAAGTCTATACCGCGGACTCGGGCCAATTTCGGTACGAGTACGAAGGTTCGCAGAAGCAGCTTGTGTTCGCGACGAACGAATTGACAGGCTGGAAAATCGCCGGAACCCTGTATACGTCGGAATTCGGAGAAGCCGCTTCGGGCGTGCTGAATACGACCCTGATCGTTATCATTGTCGCTCTTTTCGGAGGGACGGCAGTTGCCTTCCCGGTCATCCGTTCCATTCTCGTTCCGCTGCGCTCGCTCAACAAAACGACGGCGGTAATCGGAAGCGGGGACCTGACGCAAAAGGTGGAGTATACGGGAAGCAACGAACTGGGGCAGCTTGGCCAAAGCTTTAACCGCATGGTCGATTCGCTTCGCGAAGTAATCGTCAGCGTCACGGATACGACCAACCAGTTGGCGGCTTCCTCGGAAGAGCTGGCCGCGAGCTCGGAGCAGACGACTCGGGCGACCGAACAGATTGCCGGCTACGCCCAGGATATGGCCGAAGGAGCGGATGCCCAGAGCCTCCAGGCGAGATCGTCGAGCGAAGCCGGACGGGCCACCGCTTCCGGCGTCGAGGAGATCGCGGCGAGCGCGCAGGCGGTATACGCGACCGCGGCCGATACGTCGGTCAAATCCGAGGAAGGCGGGCGTTCGGTCGGAACCGCGATCGAGCAGATGAACTCCATTTCGGATACGGTTACCTCCCTTTCCCAAGTGGTGCAGGGTCTTGGACAGAGATCCGAACAGATCGGGGATATCATTCG
Source organism: Saccharibacillus alkalitolerans (assembly GCF_011090185.1). Taxonomy (GTDB): domain Bacteria; phylum Bacillota; class Bacilli; order Paenibacillales; family Paenibacillaceae; genus Saccharibacillus; species Saccharibacillus alkalitolerans. The sequence goes on from NZ_JAAFGS010000001.1 coordinate 136,955, forward strand.
CGTGATCCACGACATCTCCAGCCAGACGAATCTGCTGGCGCTCAACGCCGCGATCGAAGCGGCGCGTGCCGGCGAACAGGGCCGAGGCTTCGCGGTCGTGGCGGACGAAGTACGTAAGCTGGCGGAGCAGTCGTCGCAGTCGACCAAGCAGATCGAAGAGCTAATCGGCGGGATCCAGCAGGACATCGAAGGCGTCGTGCGATCCGTAGATTCGGCAACGCGAGAAGTGGGAGACGGGATCGGCGTCATTACGCAGACGCAGGCAATCTTCGGAGAAATCCGCGAATCCGTCGTACTGGTTACGGAGCAGATTCAGGACGTGTTCGACCGCTCGCAGGCGATCTCGCAGGGGACTCAAACGATGATGCAGGCGATCGACGGGATTTCCGGCGTAGCCGACGAAGCTTCCGCCGGTACGCAGACAATCGCCGCCGCCGCGCAGGAAACGCTTGCGGCAATGGAAGAAATCAGCTCTTCTTCGACGGCGCTCAGTTCGATGGCCGAGGAGCTGCAGCAGACGGTGGGACGTTTTAAAGTCTAAACGTCCTCCGGCGTTGCGCCAATAAAAAGCATAAAAAAATCGCGGTCCGCATGGACCGCGATTTTTGTGTTTCTTCGAATCGAGACGACAGGATTCGAACCTGCGGCCTCTTACTCCCGAAGCAAGCGCTCTACCAAGCTGAGCTACGTCTCGAAGAAGTGATTTCTTACAAAAATAGATTATACGCTCGAGCTAAATTGGTGTCAATATCTTTTTTTGCGCAAAAAAAGACCGGGCTGCCCGTAAAGGCGTCCGGTCGAAAGGAATTTACGCGCGGCTCGCAGCCGTCGATACGGAGGAGATTCGGGACGAAGCATTCGCCCGGCCAGTCGTGTCCGCGGGCTAAACGTTTTCGTTCGCTGCGGCCGGGATCGAGCCTGCGCCGTATCGTGCTTCTATTCGCCCGTATTCTTTTTCGGTAATGCGCAGCACGGTTCCGTGCTTGAAGCCGTACGGAAAACCGAAGCTTGTGTCCGAGCGAATAAAACGGCCTTCCGCCAGCGAATCCGCGATGAACGGAACGTAGCCCTGACCTTCGCCCTGTACGCCGTAAAAGTCCAACATCAGGCACCATCTGCCGTCCGGCAGCCGGAAAGCGGTCGGCGCTTCGTATACGCCCTGCTGCAGCTTGGCCATTTCTTCATCGAACGCCGGAACGCGCACATAATCGTCTCCGGTGATCGAGCTTCCTTTTTCCAAGATCAGCGTCTCGGGATTGGCCTCGCTCTTGAGGAAGCGATAGAAGAAGCCGTCTTCTTCGTAGATCGCGGAGTCGATAATGCCGCTGTCGGATTTTCGGCACAGCAGCTCGGGCGCCGTGAAACGTTCGAAGTCCCGGGTGCGCGAATAATAGATCGCTTTCGGCCCGTAGCCGTTGGAAGCGTGCGAAGACGACCAGTGCACGACGTAGTCGCCTTCCCCCGGATCGCGGATAATGTCCGGAGCCCAGAGACAGCCGAAATTCTCGTCGCCGAGTTCGATCAGCCGCTGCGCCGACCAGTTTACGAGATCGTCGGATTCCCACAGGGACAGGCATTTGCTGCCGCCCGTTCCGATATTCGCCCAATCCCCTTTATATTTGCCGCGAAAAGAATTGGCCAGGCTGAGGTCGGTAGCGAGAAGGTAAAACTTGCCTTCGTCGGTGCGAACGATCGTATGATCGCGCACGCCCCGCTCGCCGAGCGTGCTTTCCAATATCGGCTGCCCGCCGTTTGCCGCTTCCCAGTGAAATCCGTCCCGGCTGAGCGCAAAATAGACCTGCTCGCCGTCCGGCGTCGTTTTTTCCTTGAAATGCACGAAAAGATAAGCGTCCAATCCGTTCAGCTCCTTCGGGAAATATCGCTCCCAGTATAGCCGTTTGCCGAAGCGAAGAACAATGAATTATACTGGTTAAAAACTGACGGATCGTGCTCGAACGTATAGGGAGGAGGAAGGCGATGATTCGGCTGATCGGCTGCGGATGCCGCTTTGCGCATCGCGAAGGAATCGAGATCGAGCGCCCGCGGGGCGCGGGGAATTACGCGTTCGTGTTTTTCCGTTCGCGGGCGGAGATCAGGGTGGACGGCCGACTGGAGCAGGCGGAGCCGAATTCGTATATCCTGTTCTCGCCCAGCGCGCCGCATGCGTACCGGGACCTGGAAAAGCCTTTCGTCAACGACTGGTTTCACTGCGAAGGGGAAGAGTTGGACGAACTGCTCGGGCAGCTCGATTTTCCGACGGACCGGCTGATCCGGGCCTCCGATCCGTCGCTCGTGCCGCGGCATATGCTCGAACTGCGGCGGGCGGAGCGGGAACTCGGTCCGTATCGCGATCGCATCGTCGATTTGGAACTGCGCGGGTTGTTCACGAAACTCGGCAACGCGCTGGCGAGGCGGTCCGTGCCGGCCCGCACCGACCGTTACGCGGAGATGCTGTCCCGCCTGCGCGGCGAGCTGTACGGTTCGCCGGATGCCCGGGTATCGGTGGAGGAACTGGCGGGCCGGTTGAATTTGAGCAAGTCGTATTTTCAGCACTTGTACAAAGAACTGTTCGGCTGCTCCGTTCTTACGGATATGATTCGCGGCCGCGTGGAATATGCCCAGTATCTGCTCGGGAGCACGAAGCGTTCCGTCGGGGAGATCGGCAGATTGTGCGGGTACGACAACGAAACCCATTTCATGCGTCAGTTCAAGCAGTTCGCGGGCATGACGCCGGGCGCTTACAGGAAGAGCGTAAGGTAAATTCGGCAGACCGGAAAATAACCGAAGCATCGCCAATCTCCCAAGCAAGAAAGAAAAGGTTTCGCGGCGCGGACAGCTTCCAATTGCTTCCGGTATGCGCGGCGCGTATAATCGAAGCCAGAATGAAACCTGTTTCATGAAAACAATCCATCGAGTGGACAAATCCACGGGGAAAGAGGAATAGAAGATGCGACCGGTAACCGTATACGATATCGCAAGGGAAGCCAATGTTTCGGTAGCTACCGTATCGAGAGTGCTGAACAATACCGCGCCCGTCAAAAAGGAAACGAGGGACCGGATCGTCGCGCTGATGAACAAGCATCAATTTCAGCCGAACGCGCTGGCCCGCAGCTTGACGCGCAAGGAGACCGGCATGATCGGATTCATTCTGCCCGATATCACGAATCCCTTTTTCCCCGAGGTGCTGTCCGGCTTCGACTCCGAAGCGCGCAGGCTCGGCTATACGTATTTTTTATGCGACACGATTTCCACGAACGAAGAGAATCAGAGGCTCTACGATCGCCAGTACGAGCGGGAATCGCAGTATTTGGGACTGCTGATGGAAAAGCAGGTCGACGGCATCGTCATGATCGGCGGCCGCGTCGATTTGGCCAAACCCGACCCCGAGCTGGCGAGGGAAGTGGAGGAGCTCGCCAAGCGGGTCCCCATCGTGCTGCTCAACGGAAGTCTGCCGAAAACGAAGCTGAACCGGGTGTCCGCCGACCAGAAGCTGGGCGCGCAGCTTGCCGTGCAGCATTTGATCGGTTTGGGGCACCGGGATATCGCCTTGATCGGCGGCTACGCGAAGATGAGCAATACCCAGCAGCGGCTGTCCGGATTCCGTTCGGCGATGAAGGACGCGGGACTCGCGGTACGCAGGGAATGGACGCTGACCGAAGGATTTTCCGTGGAAAAAGGGCAGGAATTCGCCGCCCGGCTGCTGAATATGAAGCGCCGCCCGACGGCCATGTTCTGCTTGAACGACCTGCTGGCGATCGGAGCGCTGAAGGCGGCGCACCGCGCGGGCATCGCCGTGCCGGAAGAGCTGTCGATCGTCGGTTACGACGATATTCCGCAGGCCACCTACAGTATTCCCGAGCTGACGACCGTCTCGCTCAAATCGCAGGAAATCGGCCGCCAAGCCGCGAAAACGCTCGATAAAATGATCGCCGGAAAAAAAGTTCCGGCGCTTCAATCAATCGTCCCGGAGCTGATCGTACGGGAAACGACCGCGCCGCCCCCGGATGTTCCGGGGGCTTGATTTTTTGCGAAAAGGATTGACATCGCCGGAAACTAGGATTATTCTGTTGTCAAAAGAAAGCCCTTACATTTTGTTTGAGAATGAAACGGGTTTCACTGCAATTCGCCGCAAACCAGGGAACCGCTCGGGATTATCGCCTAAACTCGTATGATCGGTATGAGAAGCACGCATAAGCCGGGAAAAAGGTTCCCTATTTGTCGCAGTTAAAATGTAATCGGTTTCATTTCGCATCTGCTGTGCCGACCTGAGGAGGAGGGATTGGATTGTCCGTGTTAACCGAGAAAGAAGCGAGCATGGAACATGCCGAGAAGCGGACGGGATCGTGGTGGAAGAAGTTCAAAAACAACCGCACGCTGCTGATTATGTGTCTGCCTGCCGTCGCGTTTTTCGTCGTTTTTGCGTATCTGCCGATGCCGGGACTGTATCTCGCTTTTATCAAGTACAACTATTCCGACGGGATCTTCGGCAGTCCTTTCGTGGGCTTCGAAAATTTTCGTTTCCTCGTCATGACGGGCGATCTGTGGAGGCTCACGTTCAATACCGTCGCGTATAACCTGGCCTTCATCCTGCTCGGCAACGTGCTGCAGATCGCGGTGGCGGTGCTGCTCAACGAACTGAGAGGCAAGTGGTTCAAAAAAGTCTCGCAGACGCTCATGTTCCTGCCGCACTTCATCTCCGCCGTCCTGATCGGCCTCATCGCTTACAATATCCTCAGCTACGACTACGGTCTGCTGAACGGCATCCTGCAGTCGCTCGGCATGGAGCCGCTCAAAGTCTATACCAGCCCGAACGCCTGGCCGTTCATCATCGTGCTCACCTACCTCTGGCAGGCGACCGGTTACGGTTCGATCGTCTACTTCGCCGCCATCATGGGCCTCGACAACGAGATCGTGGAAGCGGCCGAGATCGACGGGGCGAACGCCTTCCAGCGCATCCGCCATATCGTGCTCCCCTGGTTGAAGCCGACCTTCATCATCCTGCTGCTGTTCTCGCTCGGCGGCATCCTCAAAGGCAACTTCGGCCTGATCTACAACCTGGTCGGCGCGAACAATACGGCCCTCTACGCCACCACCGATATCATCGAGACTTACGTGTTCCGCTCGCTGATGACCAACTTCAATTTCTCGCTGGGCAGCGCGGTCAGCCTGTACCAGTCGCTGTTCGGATTCGCGATCGTATTGACCGCCAACTGGCTCGTGCGCAAGCTGTCGCCGGAAAATTCGCTCTTTTAAGCAGAGGAGGGGTATGCGATGGACATGATAGACGAAAAAACGCAAAGCAGCCGGAGAGCGACGGACCGCAGCGGCCTCATTATCCGGGGCATCAGCTACATTTGCATCGGCGGGTTCGCCCTGTGCTGCCTGCTTCCGTTCCTGCTGGTGCTCGGTACCTCGCTGACATCGGAAGCGGCCGTCAAAAAGTACGGATTCAATTTTTGGCCCAAGGAATTTAGCACGTTCGCCTATAAAATCGTGCTGGAGAATCCGGGACAGATTCTGGGATCTTACGCCGTGACGATGGGCATCACGATAGTCGGCACGGCCGTGGGCCTGCTCATCGTCGCCATGACGGGCTACGCGCTTCAGCGTCCCGACTTCCTGTTCCGCAACAAAATTTCGTTCTTCATCTATTTTACGACGCTGTTCTCCGGGGGATTGGTGCCGTTCTACCTGCTGATCACCCAGTACCTGCATTTGAAGGACAACTATCTGGCGGTGCTGCTGCCCGGGCTGCTCAGCCCGTTTCTGATCATCATGATGAAAAGCTTCGTCCGCTCCATCCCGCATGCGATTACCGAATCGGCGAAGATCGACGGAGCCGGGGACTTTACCATCTTCGTCAAGCTGATTCTGCCGATGACGACGCCGGCTCTGGCCACGATCGGGTTGTTCATCGCTCTGGGCTACTGGAACGAATGGTACAACTCCATGCTGTTCCTGTCCGCGGACATGCAGTACCGGCCGCTCCAGCTGTATTTGTATAACGTCGTGACCAAGGCGGACGCCATTCGGAACTCGGCCGCCGCTTCGAACGTGCCGCTGAGCGACGTTCCGATCGAAACGATGAAAATGGCGATCGCCGTCATCGCGACGGGGCCGGTCATCTTGTTCTATCCGTTCGTGCAGCGTTACTTCATCAAGGGCATTACGGTAGGCGCGGTCAAAGGTTGATCGCCGCTTCCGTCACATAAGGCGCGCCGGCATTTCGCCGCTCCGCGCCGGGAACGCCGCCGCAAGGCGGCGTGCCGTAAGCCGGCCGGTTTGAACGCTTTGGGACATCCCACATTATTCCGAGGGGGTATACGAATGTCGAGATGGAAAAAAAGCATGGCCGCGCTGCTTAGCGCGGTGCTGCTGATCGCACTGACGGCGTGCGGCGGAGGGTCGGGCGGATCGTCCGCGCAGGGAACGAACGCCGACGGCACGCCGGATACGTCGAAGTTCGTGAAGATCAGCTACGTGGTGCTCGGCGACAAGCCGACGAACGGGCAGTTCGAGAAAGTGATGGACAAGGTCAACGCGATCATGAAGGAAAAAATCAACGCCGAGCTGGAATGGAAATGGGTCGAATGGGCGGATTGGCAGACCAAATACAATCTGCTGCTGGCGTCCGGCGAACCGGTCGACCTGATCACGATCGGCACGGATTGGCTCGATACGTGGGCCAACGCGCAGCGCGGGGCGTTCACGAATCTCGACGAACTGCTGCCGAAATACGCGCCGGAGACGTGGAAGTCCGTTTCGGAAGAAGACTGGAACGAAAGCAAATACAACGGCAAGATCGTTCTCATTCCTGAAAACGATTACACGCAGTGGGTCAACCACGGCTTCTTCTATCGCGGCGATTGGGCGAAGGAGGCCGGCATCGCCGAACCGATCAAGAATTGGGAGCAAATCGGGCAGTATTTGCAGTACATCAAGGACAACAAGCCGGACGTCATTCCGTGGGACATGGCTTCGGGCGCGCAGACCTGGGGCGGCTACGTCCAATCCTATACGGACAATCTGGAGCTGCCGATCTCGACAGGCTATATGCCGGTCTTCACGGCGAAATCGAACGACGAGAAATATACCGTCGCGGAGCCGGTATTCAGCGATACAATGCTCGATTACGCGAAGCTGATGAAGGAGTGGGCGGACAAAGGTTTCTGGCGCGAAGACGCCCTGAACAACAAAAACGACAACCGCGTCGCGCTTAAAGCCGGTTTGTCGGGCTTGGATCAGCACCATACGCAGACGTTCTCCGGTCTGCGCGTCGAAATGGACAAGGCGCAGCCGGGTTCCGAGCTGCAGATGTTCCCGTTCAACATGACGGGCGGCAAAAACTTGACGGAACTGTCGATCACGCACGGCGGCACGTCGCTCGGCGCGCACAGCAAAAATCCGGAACGCGCCTTGATGGCGTACGATTTGATCCGCAACAACGAAGAGATCTACCATCTGCTGAACTACGGCATCGAAGGCGTGCAGTACGAAATCAAGGACGGCAAGCGGACGCGTCCGGCAGGTTACGACGAGACCCGCGACCAATTTTACTCCGACTTCTGGGGCGGCCGGGTCGACAAGTTCGAAATTCCGAGCGATACGACCTGGGACAAGATCGGCGACCTGTACGCGGAGTACGACAAGATCAAAATTCCTTATCCGTACGGACAATTCGTGTTCGACAAGACGCCGGTCGAAAGCGAGCTGACAGCCATCTCGCAGGTAACGGGCGAACTCGGTCCGGCGCTCAACTTCGGCAAGGTGGACGATCCCGTCAAGGCGGTCGAAGAATTCCGCGATAAGCTGAAGACGGCCGGCTACGACAAGGTCAAAGCCGAACTGCAAAAGCAGCTCGACGAATACAAGGCGAAGATGGAAGCGCAGCAGTGAAAATGAGACCGTTCTTCGGCGCGGAAACGCCGCCCGAGAACGGATGCGGCCTTGACGGCCCCGGCTCCCCATACGGGAAGCCGGGGCTTTTTCGGTTTTCGAAAAACGCTATGAAGACTTATTCCCGCAATGGGCTTTTTTGAAATGCTTGTCTCCTTGCCGTAAGATGGAAGAGGAGGTGGAGATGTCCATGGTTATGCAAAAAAAGATTCGCCGCCGACAGGGCGCGGACCCGGTCATCGCGCTGCAGGCGGCCGGCCGCAGCTACGGCGCGCGCCGGGTGCTGGACGGCATTTCGCTGGAACTGCGGCAGGGAGAAAGCGTCATCCTCCGCGGAGGGAACGGGTCCGGCAAAAGCACGCTGCTCAAGATGACGGCCGGCATCATTCCGGCCAGCTCGGGACGCGTCGTTCCGGGCAGCCGAGACCTGCGTGTCGGCTTCGCGCCGGATCGGCTGCCGAAGCTGCGCATGACGTCGAACGAATACTTGACCCATATGGGACGGATCGCCGGGATGCCTCGCACGGCTTTGGAAGAGCGGATCGAAGAGCTGCATGTCCTGCTGGATCTGCCGGCGGGCAGTTCGTCGATGCTGATCCATTATTCCAAAGGCATGCTGCAAAAAGTCAACTTGATGCAGGCCTGTCTGGGCGAGCCGGACCTGCTGCTGCTGGACGAGCCGTTTTCGGGGCTCGACACCGATTCGTCGGAGAAGCTGCTCACGCTGCTGCACGGTCTGCGGGCGCGCGGCACGGCGATCGTGACGGCGCTGCATGATCCGCTTCCGTCCTGGGAAGCGGTAAGCGCCACTTACCGGCTGCGCGGCGGAGTACTCGTTCGCGAAGACGCGGCCGGCGCGGAGGACGAGGAGACGGACCCTATTTTCTACGAGCTGGACGGCCTGCTGTCCGAAGAAGCACGGCCGGCGCTGGGCGAACAGTTTCCGGATGTGCAGTGGCAGGCAGCAGGCAATGCGCTGCGCTGCCTGATTCCTTCGGGCGGCTGCGAAGTCTTCATGCAGAATTTTTGGGCTGCCGGCGGCACGGTATTGTCGCTTAGACGAAAGGAGAAGAGAGGATGATCGCGCTTCTGGAATATTTGCACCGGTGCTTCATCCGCTCTTACCGCTACGGAGCGCCGACGGTCATCTATGCGGCCATCCTCGCGCTTATTTACAGCACGAACGGCAATCCGGTCATGGACAGCTACGCGTTCACGTCTTCCATGCTGTTCGTCGCCGGAGCGGCGATCGGCAGCCTGATGATCGACGTCGAAGCCGCCAATCAGGAGATGGCGACGATGCTGCATGCCCGCAGTCTTGTGCGGTTGAGCGCAGCAAAACTGCTGTATGCCTGGGCTTTTGCTTCGGCGCTCGGTGTCTTGGCCGTCTTTTATCCCGTGCTGCTCGGCACATTCGACCGCATGCCGATGCCCGGCGAACTCGGGATGGGTGTGCTGTACCATACCGTGCTGGCCGGCCTCGGCATCTCGATCGCCGGCTGGTTCACGGTCAAGCTGTTCGAGTCCCGCTTTTACGCGATGTTCGGACTCGTCCTCTGGATCGCGTTGGCATTCGGGGCGAGAGGAATCGGAAACGCGCTGCCCGCAGGATGGGATTGGCTTACCTACATCCTGCCGCCCGTTCAATTGACGCTGCATGCGCTGACGTACTACGGAGATCTGTCGCTCGGCGAGAAGTGGCTGCCGATCGGCGCCGTTCTGCTGTATGCCGGCTTGTCGGCGGGAGCTCTGCTTCTCGTGCTGCGGCGGCGCAGGCTGGATTATCCCGGGGAGTAGAAAATTTCCGGAAACGCTGCGACAAAGCGCGCATACAAGTTCGCCGTAAAATGCTATATTCGCAGCATTGAGGAAAGGGGCGAGCATTATGAGCACAGTACAATTGAAAGAACAGCAGGGAACGGAAGACATCGAACGTTTAAAGGAGGCTTTTGAATTGATCCTGCCGCTTGTGCAGGAACTGTTCCCGATCGACGTCATGTTCGCGCTGACGGATCAGGAGAAATTCCGTGCGCATCTGCCGGGCAAAGAAATTCATCTTCCTGTCGAACCGGGGGCGCCGATTCCGCCGCAGGGAGGCATTCGCCGGGCGCTCGACGAAGGGCGGACGTTCAGCGGCCGCATCGGGGCCGAAGTATACGGAGCGGCGTTTAAGTCGATAGCCAAGCCGCTCGGGAAAATGCCCGACGGGCGTCCGGCCGGCGTGCTGACGCTGGGGATCAGCCTGCGCAGCCAGGAAGTGCTGGACGGGGCGGCAGAACATCTCGTGCTCAGTTCCGAACAGATTCGCAAAGCGACGGACGAGATTGCCGGCACGGCGACCGAGCTGGCCGCGGAGATCGCCGAACTGCAGGAGATCGGGCACAGCGTCGTAGCCGAACTCCGGCAGACGGACGAAATTTTGTCTTTTATTCGGGAAGTGTCGGAAAATTCGACGCTGCTCGGCATCAATGCCGCGATCGAAGCGGCGCATGCCGGCGAGCAGGGGCGGGGATTCGGCGTCGTCGCGCAGGAAATCCGCAAGATGGCGGAATCCAGCGCGAGTTCGGCGCGCCAGATCGAAAGCATCCTGTCTTCGATCCGCAAGCGGATCACCAATCTCGACGACACGCTGGGCCGCTGCTCGATCCAGAGCAGTCAGCAGGCGGCCGTCACGCAGGAGATCGCGGCTTCGATGGAGCAGTTTTCGGAATCGGCCGAAGAAATCAAAGCGATCGCCAAGCTGCTGTAGAGCGGCAAGTCGTCCGCTTTGCGGGGCGGAATACGTTCGCGTCTCGGGCACAGCGTGCGAAAGGACATTTCTGGCGAATACAAAAAGCCGCTTCCCTTGGGAAGCGGCTCAGGCTGTCGAGAAAGCTGCGTATATGCGGGAAGCGAGAAGACTCCGAGAGAAATTCGTTAGCGTATGCTTCCGATGTGCCTTTCTTCGAAAGGCTGTAGGTCGCGTGTTGAAATCGGGAAAAGAGATCGAATTTTAGCAGAGTTTTCCCGATTTCAAAGGCGAACACTATCGTTCCTTCACTGAATTTCTCTCTCCGTCTTCTCGCTTCTAGCTACGCTGGACTTTCTCGACAAGTTGGCCGCTTCCCTTGGGAAGCGGCTTTTTGCAGCGGATAATAAGTTTGGCGAAGCGGCAGGGTCAGCCCCGCAGCTTCTTCGCCCGGGCCTCGTCCTCTTCGGCGATCTCCCGGCGCCATTGATCGAGTTCCGGCAGAGCGCGGCCCTGCATGACGCAGCTGACGTAGATCGATTCTTTCAGCTCGACGTAGTCCTTGTCGTAGCCGATCTTGATCAGCTCCTGCACGACCGGAACGGCGCTCTCGGAACCGAGGCGGCAGAGACCGTCGGCCAGCTTGGCGATGCGGGTAAAATGATCTTCCTTTTCCAGCAGCGCGATCAGCGCTTCTTCGGAGGAAGGCAGCAGAATGCGCGCGAATACGTCGGCGATCGCCAGCAGCAGGAAGCCGTCGGTTTCTTCGTTGTACATTTTGACGAGATACTCGATCACTTCGTCGCTGCCCATCCGTACCAGGGCGTCCGCGGCCTGTTCGGCGAGCAGATCGTTGTCGGATTTCAGGGCATCGTACAGCAGCGGCAGCACGTAGGCGATCTTCAGCTTGCTGGCGGCCTGGATCAGATAGATCGTGCGGATCGATTCCGGTTCTTTCATGTACAGATCCTGCAGCTCGTCCATCGTTTCGCGCGGCTGCAGCAGCTCTCGTTCGATCAATTCGCTCAACAGGAAGTCAAGCTTGTCGTAGTCGATATCGCCGTAGTCTAGCCCGCTGTTCTTCCGCGTTTCTTCATTAAAAAGACGCAGTACATCTTCGCTGCTCAGGTCAGAGACGCGCACGCGCTCCGCCGCCTCTTCGTACCAATCTTCGTCCAGCGTCTTGATCTGCGGAAGCACCGGCTTCAGCAGTTCCGGGTCGCTGCCGAGCAGCATGCGGGACAGAAACACGCGGGCGTTGCCCGTTACCAAGCCGGCATTCAGCAGATGCAGCATCGCCTGAACGGTAACCTTGGTCTGGGGAAAGGCGCCTGCAAGGTGCAGGTAGACGTCTTCCTTGTGCGGGGCCGATACGAGCTTCTCCAGAACCAGCGCGGAAATATCCTGCGGGTATTTATACGTCTCGGCCAAAAAGCGGATCGCCGCGTTGCTGACCAGAGGGTCGGCATGCGTGATAAACGGTTTGACCTGTTCAGGGGTAAACATGGATTGGATTCCTCCTTGTCGATAAAAAGGGCGTATGCCTATGCGGCTTCCGGCGCGGCGGCGGGGACAGGGTCCGGCTTGCGCACGCGACCGGGAGCGCCTATCAGTATACCACAGCTTAAGACGCCAAGGCGCCGAGTCATTGACTTTTGTCTTTCGTTTTCTATATAATAGGGGCATTGCAAGCGAAAAAGAAGACAGACTCGTCGATGATGAGGAGCAGTAGGCAGCGGACGTTTTCAAGAGAGCCGGCGGTTGGTGCGAGCCCGGCAGCGAACCCTGCGCGAACTCGCCTCGGAGATATGCGGACAGACGGCGGCCCCGACTACGGCGGGCAGACGTTCAGCCGCATCGGCTCATCCCCGATATCGGATGTTTGAGTGAGCGGAAGAATCAGATTCGGTCCGCTAATCAGGGTGGTACCACGGGAAGCAATGCCTCTCGTCCCTGGCGTTTATAACGCCGGAGGGCGGGAGGCTTTTTTGATTTCAGAAGCGAAGGGACAGATGACGATGAGCGAAAGAAACGAGCAGGGAGCCGGTTCGCAGGGCTACCGCGCACAGACGATCGAGCCGAAATGGCAGAAGAAATGGGACGAGGAAAAAACGTTCAAAACGGACGACATGGACCACGGCAAGCCGAAGTTTTACGCGATGGACATGTTCCCGTATCCGTCCGGCGCGGGGCTGCACGTCGGCCACCCGGAAGGCTACACGGCCACGGATATCGTTTCCCGCTACAAGCGGATGCAGGGCTTCAACGTCATGCACCCGATGGGCTGGGACGCGTTCGGGCTTCCGGCGGAGCAGTACGCGATCGACAACGGCGGCCATCCGCGCGAATTCACGCTGAAAAATATCGACAACTTCCGCCGCCAGATCAAGTCGCTCGGCTTCTCGTACGACTGGGATCGCGAGATCAGCACGACCGACCCGGAATATTTCAAATGGACCCAATGGATCTTCCTGCAGCTGTATAAGCGCGATCTGGCTTACGTGGCGGAAATTCCGGTCAACTGGTGTCCGGCTCTGGGTACGGTGCTGGCGAACGAAGAAGTCATCGACGGCAAGAGCGAACGCGGCGGCCATCCGGTCATCCGCAAGCCGATGCGCCAGTGGATGCTGAGAATCACGGCGTATGCCGACCGCCTGCTGGACGATCTGGAAGATTTGGACTGGCCGGAAAGCTTGAAAGATATGCAGCGCAACTGGATCGGCAAGTCGAAGGGCGCGGAAGTGACGTTCCAGGTGGAAGGCACGAACGAAAACATCACCGTCTTCACTACCCGTCCGGACACGCTGTACGGCGCGACGTACTGCGTGCTGGCGCCGGAACATCCGCTGGTGGACGCCATCACGACGGAGCACGAAAAGGAAGCGGTCAAAGCGTATCAGGAGAAAGCGTCGCATAAGAGCGATCTGGAGCGTACGGATCTGAACAAGGACAAGAGCGGCGTGTTCACGGGCGCTTACGCGGTCAATCCGGTGAACGGAGCGAAGCTGCCGATCTGGATCGCGGATTACGTGCTGGCCGCTTACGGTACCGGCGCGATCATGGCCGTTCCGGGCCACGATACCCGCGACTGGGAATTCGCCAAGAAGTTCGGCATTCAGATCATCGAAGTCGTCAAAGGCGGCGACATCGAGCAGGAAGCGTACACGGGCGAAGGCGAGCACGTCAACTCCGGATTCCTGGACGGCATGAACAAGGAAGACGCGATCGCGCGCATGATCCAGTGGCTCGAGGAAAGCGGCAAAGGCGAAGGCAAAACGACGTACCGTCTGAGAGACTGGCTGTTCAGCCGCCAGCGCTACTGGGGCGAGCCGATTCCGATCCTCCATCTGGAAGACGGAACGATGAAGGCGGTGCCGGAAGAGAGCCTGCCGCTGCTGCTGCCGGAGATGGACGAGATCAAGCCGTCGGGCACGGGCGAATCGCCGCTGGCGAACGCGACCGATTGGGTCAACACGATCGATCCGGAAACGGGCATGAAAGCGCGCCGCGAGACCAATACGATGCCGCAGTGGGCGGGAAGCTGCTGGTACTATCTGCGCTATCTCGATCCGAAGAACGACGACGAACTGTGCTCCAAGGAAAAGCTGGACTACTGGCTGCCGGTCGATCTCTACATCGGCGGCGCGGAGCACGCGGTGCTGCACCTGCTGTACGCGAGATTCTGGCATAAGGTGCTGTACGATATCGGCGTGGTCAGCACGAAAGAACCGTTCCAAAAACTCGTTAACCAGGGAATGATTCTGGGACCGAACAACGAAAAAATGAGCAAATCGCGCGGCAACGTCATCAACCCGGACGAGATCGTGAACGAGTTCGGCGCGGATACGCTGCGCATTTACGAAATGTTCATGGGACCGCTGGAAGCGACCAAGCCGTGGAATACGAACGGCGTGGAGGGCGCGCATCGCTTCCTGGCACGCGTATATCGGATGTTCGTCGACGATAACGGCGGCCTGAGCGCGAAAATTTCGGATACGGCAGCCGGTACGGACGAATTCAAGCGCACTTGGCACAAGACGGTCAAAAAAGTGACGGAAGACATGGAAGCTCTGCGCTTCAACACGGCGATCAGCCAGCTGATGATCTTCACGAACGACGCTTATAAGCAGGAAGAGCTGCCTCGTCAAGCGATGGAAGCCTTTATTCAATTGCTGTCTCCGCTGGCGCCGCATATCGCCGAAGAGCTGTGGGAGAAAATGGGCCGCACGGACAGCCTGACCTATGCCGCATGGCCGCAGTTCGACGAAGCTTGGACGACGGAATCCGAAGTCGAGATCGTCGTGCAGGTAAACGGCAAGATCGTGCAGCGCAGCAACGTTCAGAAAGATTGGGACGCGAAGGCGCTGGAAGATCACGCGATGAGCCTGGAAAACGTGCAGAACGCTCTGGCCGGCAAAACGATCCGCAAAGTGATCGCCGTACCGGCCAAGCTGGTCAACATCGTCGCGAACTAACGCGGGAGACGGTCGGAACCGGCTGCGGGCAAGCATGCGGGAAAAGCGGGAGGCGAGGCGGACTTTGCCCGTCTCCCCTTTGCTTGTTCCGGGAGCTTGCCGGCGGAGCGGCCGACGTCCGGCGTTTTCGGCGGGGAGTAAAGCACGATCGCGGGCGCGTTCGTTTCGCTGCGGCATGCGATCGGTCGATTACGGAAGCACGGGGGGATCGGGATGGGAAGCAATCCGCGCAAAGATTGGGATACGTATTTTATGGATATCGCCTTCATGGTGTCGACGCGTTCGCAGTGCCCGAGGCGTCAGGTGGGAGCGGTGCTGGTGCAGGGAAAAAAGCTGCTCGGAACGGCCTATAACGGCGCTCCGATGGGCGTGCCGGACTGCTCGGAGGCGGGCTGCATGATCGCCGAAGAATACGAGCTGGTCCAAGGCGGCGGCGAGGAGAAGGTCGTCAAAAAGCAGCGCTGCGTCCGGACTATCCATGCGGAGCAGAATCTGCTGCTGTTTACCGACCGCGCCGACCGCGAAGGCTCGACCGTATACGTTACGGACGAGCCTTGCTGGACCTGCGCCAACATGTTGGCGAACAGCGGTATCACGGAAGTGGTCTTCTGCCGGGCCTATCCGAAGGACAGCGGCAAAGTGCATGCGATGATGGCGCAAAAAGGAATCGTATTCCGCGAAGTCGGGCATTACCGGCCGCCGACCCCGGCTTCGGAACCCGTATCGTAAGAATCGGTTCAAGCATTTTAGAGACGTTGACTTCAAGCGGGTGCTTTTCTTATAATGGAGGCAATCGGCAATTACTGCTCTGTTCTTATGGACAGCGGCTCATCCCCGTTACCGGATGAACCAGTAGACGGCGGGCGAAGCACGCACGGCCGTCCACTAGGGGAACATGCGGGAAGCACGGCCTCTCGTCCCTAGCGATTTATGCGCTAGAGACGGGGGGCCTTTTTGCGTCGCAAAAAGACGGTTCGAGGGCGCTTGAGCCGTCTCGGGCGTCGAAGCCTGACCGCCGAGCAGGACGCCGCATAGCGGAAACAACGGGAAGCGGGCCAACCGGATTGGCGGGCGGCTGACGAATTTGCAGAGTGAATTTATTCGGGAGGCGAAGCAGATGAAGAAAGAATGGCTGTGGGCGGGCTGCTTATCGGCGGTTTTGGGAGCGGGAGTGCTGCTGTTCGCGGGAGGAACGGAGCCTGAAGGAGGCCCTTGGGAACCGTTGAACGCCAAAATACAGCAGGTCTTGAGCGCCAGCGAGGGTACGGCGTCGCAGGAAGACCGCAGGAAGGAGGAAGCGGCAAATCCGAAAAATGACGTGCGAAAAATCGCGGAATCCGACCATGCCCCGAAAAAAGCATCCGGCACGGCAAGCGCGAAAAAAGAAGCGGACGCCGAGGCGAAAACCGCCGTTCAAGAAATCGCTTCTGCGCCGGCGGGCGGAACCGGCTCCGCGCTGCCGGCGGGCCGCTCCGAGGCTGAACCGGCGGCGGATTCCGGCGAACCCGTTTCCCCGCCGGCCGACGAGGGGAAGATTCGGCTCAATTCCGCCGACGCGGCCGCGCTGATGGAACTGCCGGGAATCGGGGAGAAGAAGGCGCAGGCCATCCTCGATTACCGGGCGCAGCACGGCCCCTTCCGCGACGTGACGGATATCGTCAAAGTGAAAGGAATCGGTCCCAAGATGCTGGAAAAAATGCTGCCGGACCTGGCGCTGTAGCCCGATGGGAACGAATCGAAGACCTCTGGTCGCATTCACGGTCTGTTGGATAGGCGGAGCGGCTGCGGCTCATCTGTACGAAGGCCTGCGCATGGCCGCCGTGTTGGCGGCTTTGACGCTGCTGCTCTTGGCGGTCTCTTCCTTCTGCCGGATTTCGGGCAAAGCGCTGCTTGTTTTCGGACTCGCGATTTGGCTGGCGGCGGGCTACGGAGCGTTCCGCGATGCGCGCAACGCGTCCGTGCTGCCGGAAGTGCTGGGCGATCCGGTCGAAGGCGGATATGCCGGCATAAGATTGCAAGGAACGATGGCGGGCCCGGCCAAAATCGACGGAGACCTGGCCATGTTCGAACTGCGAACGGAACGCGCCGCCGGTTCCGAAGGAGACGGAGCTTCGTTCGCCGAGCTGCGGCGGGCGGAAAACATTGTCGTGCGCGTTAAGCTGGCGGCCGAGTCGGAGCGGCGGGAAGCCGCGGAATGGGGAAGAGGCGATCGCTTGGTCGTATCGGGCGACTTGGAACTTCCGGCGGGAGCCCGGAATTTCGGGGCGTTCGATTACCGCTCCTATTTAAGGAACAAACGGATTCATTGGGTCGCAAAAGCCGCCGGCGCTTCGAGCGTGGAGACCGAAGAGGCCGCGGCGGACGGGCTGCTCCTGCTGCGCCGGAACGACGAGCTGCGGGCCGGTCTTGCGGATAAGCTGGCGGAGCTGTATCCGGGCATCGGAGCCGGATACATGCAGGGCCTGCTCCTCGGCCTGAAAGACGGGCTCGATCCCGACACGTATACGAACTTCGTAAGGCTCGGCATGACGCATGTGCTGGCCATATCCGGAATGCACGTCGGGCTGTATGTCGGAGCGGTACTGCTTCTTCTGCGCAGATCGGGACTTTCCAAAGAAACCGCCCTTACGGCCGCGCTCTGTTCCATTCCGCCTTACGTCCTGCTGACCGGTTCGTCGCCGTCCGCGGTTCGTGCGGGACTGATGGGCATGATCGGTTTATACGCCGCAAGGCGCGGCTGGTTGAAGGACGGCCTGCATATTTTGTGCCTGGCCGCCCTGCTGATGCTGCTGTGGGACCCCTATTATTTGACGGCCGTCAGTTTCCAGCTGTCTTTTGCCGTGACGGCGGGCATTATTCTGCTTGTCCGTCCGATGCGGAGCATTTTGTTCTTCCTGCCGAAGGCCGTATCGGGAGCGGCGGCCATTTCGCTCGTTGCCGACCTCGTATCGTTTCCGCTCGGCATCTACTACTTCAACCAGTATCCGCTGCTCGGAGTGGCGGCCAATCTGCTGCTTGTGCCGTTGATCAGCCTGGTTTCGATCCCGCTCGGCACGGCGTCCCTGATTCTGGGAACTTTCTGGATGGAAGGCGCCCGATGGGCGGCCTATCCGGTCCGGCTGGTCAACGCCGCCGTGTTCTGGTGCGCGGACGGCGGCGGCTCCTTCCGCTGGGCGCGTACCGTCTGGGCGTCGCCGTCGCCCGCCTGGATCGCGCTCTATTATGCCGCCCTGCTCGGCGGCATCTTCCTGCTCGCCGCGCTGCGGAGCGCGCGGCATCCCGGTTCGTCCGCCCCCGCGCGGGCGGACGGGCAGAGCGGGGAGGCGGCGCGGAGCTCCGCCTCCGTTCCCGGCCCCGGCGGCGACACGGCGCCGCTCGGGCCGCAGCCCGGCGCGCCCGCTCTGCGCGCGCGCTTCGGCCGCTCCGGCGCTGCCGAGCCTTACGCGCCCTCCGTGCGCTACGGCGCCCTGCCGGACAGCCGCCGGAACCGGATGCGGCCGCCGCTTGCCGCCGCCTCTTTCGCTCTGCTCGCCGTTCTGCTCGCGGCCGCCTATCATCCCCGCCCCGATCCGGCGGGCTCGGTGCAGATGCTGGATGTCGGCCAAGGGGACGCCATCCTGATTACGACGCCGTCCGGCAGGCATCTGCTGGTCGACGGAGGCGGCACGGTAACGTTCGAGCGTCCCGGCCAGGAGTGGCGCCGCCGGCTCGATCCTTACGAGGTGGGGCGGGACATCGTCGTGCCGCTGCTGAAAAAGCGCGGCGTGCATCGTCTGGACGCGGTCATTCTGACGCACGGGGATCGCGATCATTACGGTGGGCTGCTTGCCGTGCTGGACGAGCTTCCGGTCGACCGCTTCATCATGAACGGCACCCGAAGCGGCGGCGAAGATCTGGACAAGCTGCTCTTCTCGGCGCTGCGGGGAGGAGCGGAAATTTATGCGCCGCAAGACGGCGACGTTTGGCGCCCCGACGACAGGACGGTACTGCGATTTCTCAATCCGTCCGGAGCGTTCGCCGGCCGGCTGCCCGAGTTGGAGCAGCAGAACGAATACTCGGTCGTATTCAAACTCGGCATGAACGGGCACTCCTTTTTGTTTACGGGAGACATCGGCGAGAGCGGGGAACAGGAAATCTTGGCCCGTCTGGACGAACAAGGGGACGGCGAGGCGGTGGAAGTGCTTAAAGTCGGCCACCACGGCAGCAAGCATTCGTCTACCGAAGATTGGGTAAGCCGCTGGTCGCCGAAGCTGTCGCTGATCTCCGTCGGAGCGAAAAATACATACGGCCATCCCAACGAAGGGATCATCGAGCGCCTGGAACAAGCCGGTTCGGCCGTTCGGCGAACGGATCTCGACGGGGAGATCCAGATCCATTCGCCGGCGGGAGAGCCGCTGCGCGTCAGAACGAAGCTGGACGGCGCTTCGGCGTTTCCGAAAAACCGGCGCCGGGGCGAAGCCGAGTAGACTTTCGCATAATGATGCTTCGGAAAGCTGCCGGAACACCTTCTTTCCGTACCCCGGATGCGTCACGCTCCTTGAAGGGCCCGGGCTTCCTTTTCCCGCATTTCGGAGAGAAGGGAGCTTTTTGCGTTTTATATAAGATAAGGGAGACTGCGGAGGCGGCAAGCAGATGACTCCCAAATGCGTTTCTGGTAGACTGGTTGGAGATATGCTTCGGACCGGGAATGGCGGCACCCGGCGGTTCGGACAGCAGAGAGAAAGCGCTCAACCTAATTTGAAACAATTTTTTTACGAAAAGAGAAAAAGAACGCAACCTTTCGGAGAGAAGACTCGTCTGAAAAGGTGCAAGAGAGGGGGACCCTTAGTGGTCGAGCAGGAACTCATCAGAGCCGCTCAATCGGGCGATCGCGACGCTCTCATCACCCTATTGCGAGAGATTGAACCGGCCGTGTACAAGA
Source organism: Saccharibacillus alkalitolerans (assembly GCF_011090185.1). GTDB lineage: Bacteria > Bacillota > Bacilli > Paenibacillales > Paenibacillaceae > Saccharibacillus > Saccharibacillus alkalitolerans. Next base: position 156,975 of record NZ_JAAFGS010000001.1, read on the forward strand.
CGGCTTATTATACGCTGAACAACGAACAGGACGCGATGGATGCAGCCCAGGAAGCGCTGATCCGCATTTACACGAAAATCGGTTCCTACGAAGAAAAAGCGCTGTTCAAGACCTGGGTGCAGAGAATCGTGACGAATATTTGTATCGACAAATTCAGACGCGTAAAACCTACGGTGTCGATCGAAGAGCATGAAATGGTGTTCGAAGGGCACGACAGCGTCGAAGGCGAAGTCATGCGGGCCTACACCCGCGAAGATATCGACCGGGCGATCAACCTCCTGCCGGAGCATCACCGAACGGTCGTCGTCCTGCGGTACGTGCAGGATATGTCGTACAACGAAATCGCCGGTTGCCTCGATCTGCCCCTGAATACGGTAAAATCGTATCTGTTCAGAGCCAGGGGCCAGCTTCAGCAGCTGCTGCAAGATTATCAGAAAGGAGGTGCGCTGTAGATGAGACGCGAAGAAGCGCTGGAATATATGAACCGTTACCTCGACCATGACCTCAGCGAACAAGAAACGGAAGAATTGTTCCGTCATCTCGGCGACTCTCCGGAAGCGAGAGAAGATTTCGAATTCCTTAAAGGGTTATCCGATAAGCTGGAATCGCTGCCCGACGTGCAGCCGCCGATCAGTCTGGTCGATTCGATCCTGCCGCGCCTGAACGAAATCAACCGTGCGGCGAACGCCGCCGAACCGAAGGCGGCGCCGGAGATGCTGTCCGAAATGGAAAGCAAGCGGATGTTCGGAGAAGAAGCGCCGAATCGGCGCAGACCGGCTTCTTTCTGGCGCTCGGCGCTCGGGCGTACCGTCGGCGGCACGGCCGTTGCGGCTGCGGTGCTCGGCATTTTCGTCGCCACTTACGAACCGAAGGAAATGCCGAACGCGGAAATGACGACCGGCGCGGCGGTTACGAGCACGACGGACGATACGCTTGTGCCTTCGGCGGGTTCGGAGACGGAGAGCGATGCGGCGGCGGACGGAACCGATCCGAGCACGGAAGCGAAGGCGATCCAGCCGAACGTCAATACGGAATCCGGCAGCCGCCAAGCGGAACCGGATAGCGAGCCGGCGCAGGGCGGAACTCAAACCCGGCCGGGAACGGAAGCCGATTCGCCGGACACGGCCGAACCGACTCCGGCGCCGCCGGAAGAGTCGTCCGTGCCGCAGCCGTCCGGCAAGAGCGAAAGCGGACGTTCGGATGCTTCCGGTTCGAAATCCGAAGGGCCTTCGAGCAAAGAGACGCCGAGAGACTCGGCGGACCCTAACCGGTCGCAGGAGTCCGAAGGCGGCACCCAGGACGGAACTGCCCGAAATACGCAGACGCAGAAAGAAAAGACAGAAACGAAACCCGAAGCAAAACCCGAAGCAAAATCCGAAGCGAAAACCGAAAAAAAGCCGGATTCTTCGGCGAACGCCAAACCGAAGGGGACGGAGAAAAAAGACGCTGCGACCGATCCGGCTCCGGAATCCGCTTCCCCGCCGTCCGCTTCGGACGAAGAAGCCCTGCCGAACGAGAGCATGGGAATTTTTTCTGAAGAAGATCCTGCACAGAAGTCCGAGGAGAGTGCCGGGCAAGGAGAAGGAAGTTCGGAATCCGCGGAGAACCGGGAGGCGGACAGCCGAATTTACGGGTTGACGGTTGCTCCTTCCGAATGGAAGTCGCCGAACGGCACTTATCGGGTCACTTACTCCCGAAACGTGCTGAAGCTTCTTAACGGCAGCGGCACGAAAGAGCTTGGAAACCGGAAGGTGGACGGCGACGTGATCGGGGGCGTATGGTCCGCCGACGGCAAGACGTTTACGTACGATCTGGCCAAGCCGGACGGAACGACCGGACAGGGAACATGGAAAGTCGAAGAAACGACGCTCGAACAGGGCGGAAAATAAAAAATGAACCGAAGACCGGTCCGTGACCGTCCGAAGTGCCGCCGCCGGCGGACAAAGGGCGCCTCTGGCCGGTCTTTTTGCTTTTCGTCCGTTTCGCTTTCCGCTTACCGGGTGTCTTTTTCGCCGCAATCCGGTACAATGGTAACGGCGGAGAAGTACGGCCCCAGCGGCCGCTCCGTTCAAAGCGCCCGATGCGTCAGGCGGAGGGCAGAACGGAAAGAGGTAAAAGGACTATGGATTTAAAAACGGCGGTCAAGCAAATTCGCGGGGGAGAAGTATCGCCCTTGTATCTTTGCTACGGAACCGAAAAATATAGAATGAAGGAATTCGTCGCGATGCTGGAAAACGAGTTGATCGCGGAAGATCAGCGGGCATTCGCGGTGGCGCGTTACGACCTGGCCGAAACGCCGGTGGAACTGGTGGTCGAGGAAGCGGAGACGGCGCCGTTCCTGGCGGAACGCAAGCTGATCGTCGTGCGGGACAGCGCTCTTTTTACGGCAGGCAAGGAATCGGCGAAGGTCGAGCATCGAGTGGAAAAGCTGCTCGATTATCTGGGCAATCCGGCGGACTACAGCGTACTCGTCTTTCTCGCCTACGCGGAGAAGCTCGACGAACGCAAAAAAGTGGTCAAAGCGTTCAAAGCGGCGGCTCCGGTTCTGTCTTTTGCGCCGATGAGCGAGACGGAACTGTCCGGGTGGGTAACGAAGCAGTTCGGGAAAAATTCGGTGTCGATCGGTTCGGATGCGGTGGATGCGCTGCTGAAACGGGCGGGGACCTCGCTGGGCTCGCTGTCGGCGGAGATCGAAAAGCTGTCGCTGTTCGCGGGCAGCGGAGGGACGGTCGGGGCGAGCGACGTAGAGAAGCTGGTGGCGATCGGGACGGAGCAGAGCGTGTTCGTCCTCGTCGAGCATATTGCAAACTTGAAGCTTCAGCAGGCGCTGAACGTATTCTACGACCTGCTGAAGCAGCGCGAAGAGCCGATCAAGATCGTGTCGTTGATCGCCCGCCAATTCCGCATCATGCTTCAGGTCAAAGAAATGTCCGGGCAAAACTATTCGCAGCAGCAGATGGCCGGACAGCTCGGCCTGCATCCGTACGCCGTCAAGATCGCGGCCGAACAAGCGCGGCGTTTCGATACGGCGAGGCTGCGGGGCATTCTGGCTTCGATCGCCAAACTGGACCATGAAATCAAGACGGGCGCGGTCGATAAGGTGTTCGGGCTGGAAATGTTTTTGCTGAAGCTCGGAGTTTGAACGCGGTCGAAGAGAAGAAGAGGAACGGGAACTCAAGAAAGCCGGGGCGAACGAGCTTCCGGCTTTTCGGGCCTGCGCCCCGCGGATCAAGCAGGGGAGATGCCGCGGCGGACGCAGTCTTTTGCCGCCCGGGCGAAGAACCTGCCGAAAAACTTAAAAACCCCGATCTCCTCGCGGATTTCGGGGTTTCATAAGTGGTGTTATATCGCAAAGTGCGAAGACCTTAGGCTTGTTCAGCTTTCAGGGCGTTCGCTTTTTTAGCGAGACGGGATTTTTTGCGCGCTGCCGCGTTCTTGTGGATCAGGCCTTTAGTTACGGCTTTATCCAGCTTTTGCGAAGCGTTCTTAACTGCAACTTGTGCAGTTTCCACATCATTGCTTTCCAGCGCTGTCGTAGCGGTTTTTACTGCGCTGCGAAGTGCGGATTTTTGCGAAGCGTTAAGCGCACGGCGTTTCTCGTTCGTTTTTACGCGTTTGATGGCGGATTTGATATTAGGCATTGCATTCACCTCCTGTAAAGCATATACGAAACATCGAAAGTTTCACAACTTAAAGTATCTTAGCATGACAGCGCTCAAAAAGCAACCGTTCTGCGATATTTTAGAAGGTTATTTTTGCAAAATCGGCTTGCGGGGCATGTTTCGCCCTTCTGCGGGATTGCTGGGATTTCTCCCAACTGCTATAATGTATGGATTGATTCGGCTTGTATAATCGAGTCTTAAATCGAGGCGGAGGTAAGGAATGACTGACATTGCGGCAAGACAGAAGAAAATAAGGAACTTTTCCATTATAGCGCATATCGACCACGGCAAATCGACGCTTGCCGACCGGATTCTCGAATATACGGGCGCTCTGACTTCCCGCGAGATGCAGGAGCAGGTGCTCGATCAGATGGAGCTCGAACGCGAGCGGGGCATCACGATCAAGCTGCAGGCGGTCCGGCTGACGTATAAAGCCGACGACGGCGAAGAATATTTGCTGAACCTGATCGACACGCCGGGACACGTCGACTTCACGTACGAAGTGTCGCGTTCCTTGGCCGCGTGCGAAGGCGCGCTGCTGGTCGTCGACGCCGCGCAGGGCATCGAGGCGCAGACGCTGGCGAACGTCTATCTGGCACTGGACAACAACCTGGAAATTTTGCCGGTCATCAACAAGATCGACCTGCCGAGCGCCGAGCCGGAACGCGTCAAGCAGGAAGTCGAGGACGTCATCGGGCTCGACGCCAGCGACGCCGTATTGGCTTCCGCCAAAGCGGGCATCGGCATCAAGGAAATTTTGGAGCAGGTCGTGCAGAAGGTGCCGGCGCCGACCGGCAATCCGGACGAGCCGCTCAAGGCGCTGATTTTCGACTCCCACTATGATCCGTACAAAGGCGTCATCGTGTATATCCGCGTGCTGGACGGCAAGATTAAAGCCGGCTCCAAAATCAAAATGATGGCCACGGACAAGACGTTCGAAGTTATCGAAGTCGGGGCGTTCATGCCGCGCATGACGATGGTGGACGAACTGAACGTCGGCGACGTCGGGTTCGTCGTGGCCGGCATCAAGACCGTCGGCGACACGCGCGTCGGCGATACGATTACGGATGCCAAAAACCCGACGCTCGAACCGATGCCGGGCTATCGCAAGATCAACCCGATGGTCTTCTGCGGCCTGTACCCGATCGAGTCTTCGGATTATAACGATCTGCGCGAAGCGCTCGAGAAGCTGCAGTTGAACGACGCTTCCCTGACGTTCGAGCCGGAGACGTCCAGCGCGCTGGGCTTCGGCTTCCGCTGCGGATTCCTCGGCCTGCTGCACATGGACGTGATCCAGGAGCGGATCGAGCGCGAGTTCGACATCGCCCTGATCACGACCGCGCCGAGCGTTATTTACAAAGTGGGTCTGACCGACGGTTCCGAAATTTCGATCGACAACCCGTCGCACTACCCGGAAGTGGGCCGCATCGAATACGTCGAAGAGCCGTACGTCAAGGCGTCGGTCATCGTGCCGAACGACTTCGTCGGCACGGTCATGGAGCTGTGCCAGAACAAGCGCGGCGAGTTCGTGAACATGGAATATCTGGACACGACCCGCGTTACGCTGACGTACCAGATTCCGCTGTCCGAAATCGTCTACGACTTCTTCGACCAGCTGAAGTCCGGCACGAAAGGATACGCTTCGTTCGACTACGAAGTTTCGGGCTACCGCAAGTCCAATCTGGTCAAAATGGATATTCTGCTCAACGGCGAACAGGTCGATGCCCTGTCGTTCATCGTGCACCGGGAACGCGCTTACCAGCGCGGCCGCGTCATCTGCGAGAAGCTGCGCGAGCTGATTCCGCGCCAGATGTTCGAGGTGCCGATCCAGGCGTCCGTCGGCACGAAAGTCGTCGCGCGCGAGACCGTCAAGGCGATGCGCAAAAACGTCCTCGCCAAATGTTACGGCGGCGATATCTCGCGTAAGCGCAAGCTGCTCGAGAAGCAGAAAGAAGGCAAAAAGCGCATGAAGCAGGTCGGCAACGTCGAAGTGCCGCAGGAAGCGTTCATGGCGGTATTGAAGCTGGACGAATAAGCTTCTTTTTCGCTCGGAGGCTTAAGACTGCAGGTGCCGCTTCGGTATTCTGGAATTTAATTTTAAGCGACTGACTCAGGAAAGCCGTTTCGCGGCTTTCCTTTTTGAAGATTATCGGAAATTTCGCGTAAGCCGCCATAAAACTTGATGTCGATTCAAGAAGAAGCGCAGCCAGCGCCAGGCCGTTGTTTTATCTATCCAAACGTGTACGTACGGCATCGGCGGAAGTTCGCTTTTTCCGCAGCGCCTCTCGCCCGACGCCGCGCCTTATACAGGTACTAGGAGGCTTTACCATGACGACAGAACACACTCGGATCCCGGCCAAGGCGCCGGAAGCCGTTTATATCCATATTCCGTTTTGCACCAACAAATGCTTTTACTGCGACTTCAACTCTTATGTGCTCAAAGACCAGCCGGTGATGGATTATTTGCGGGCGCTGGATCGGGAGATGGAGCAGACCGTGGCGATCACGCCGCCGGGCGTAATCAAGACCATTTTCGTGGGAGGCGGCACGCCTACCGTGCTCAAGCCGGACGAAATGGCCTTTTTCCTGAGTTCCGTGCGCAAGCACTTCCCGAACTGGGCCGACGACATCGAATTTTCGATGGAAGCGAACCCGGGTACGACCGACCTGGACAAGATGAAAGTTATGAAGGACGGCGGGGTGAACCGGGTGAGCTTCGGCGTGCAGGCGTTTCAGAATACGCTGCTCGGCGAGATCGGACGCATCCACAATACGGACGACGTATACCGCTCGCTGGAAAATGCGCAGAAGACCGGCTTGAACAATCTGTCGATCGACTTGATGTTCGGCCTGCCGAACCAGACGGTGGAGATGCTGGACGAGAGCGTGACGAAAGCGCTGGAGCTCGGGCTGCCGCATTATTCCATTTACAGTCTCAAAGTCGAAGAAAACACGCTGTTCCATACCCTGTTTCAGAAAAACAAGCTGCCGCTTCCGAGCGAAGACGACGAGCTGGCGATGTACAGGCTGCTGATGGACCGGATGCGGGGCGCGGGCTATAAGCAGTACGAGATCAGCAACTTCGCCAAGCCGGGCAAAGAAAGCCGCCACAACATCACGTATTGGAAAAACGAGGATTATTACGGGTTCGGCGCGGGCGCGCACGGATACGTGGGCCGCAAGCGGCACATCAACGTTAAAGGCGTGAACCCTTACAACGAAGCCGCGTTCAAAGGGCTGCCTAGGCTCGAAGAATTCGAAGTGCCGCGCGAGGAAGCGATGGAAGACTTCATGATGGTCGGACTGCGCATGCTGGACGGCATGGAGAGCGGGCGTTTCCGCGAACAATTCGGCGTGCCGGTGGAAGACATGTTCGCCGCGCCGCTCAAAAAAATGACGGACCTCGGGCTGATCGAGCGCCGGACCGACATCGAAGGGTACAAGCTGAGCGAAAAAGGAATTTTGTTCGGAAATGACGTATTCGGCGAATTCATCGGTTATTTGACGGTGGGCGCGTAACGGTTCCGAACGAGAAACTCGAGTCCGGCCGGAAGGTAGAGCGCCGGAGGGAGCGGTCCGGTGAATAAAAGACAATCGAATAACGGACGGAAGGACCGGCGAAAGCCGGTCTTTTTTTTGCGTTTTACCTGTTTTTTTGGCCGCTTCGCCGTCTTTTATCCTGCTTTCCTGCTGTTACGAAGGCGAAAGAACGGGTAAACAAAGCTCTATGCGCGTCGGATGTGAAAACGCCAAAAAAATTTGTTTTCCCTGTGTAAAGGTATTGAAAAACTATGCGCATTGATGTATATTTATCCAATCCAAATCTTGAACGAAAATCCGGCGCGCATGCGTCGCGAACGAAATAGGGAGGTGAACGGCCGATGCCCGCCGTTACCGTTGTATGCAGACAAGCAAACCTGGAAGACGTAGAACCGCTGTATTTGATGATAGAAGAATATGCCCGCAGGGGGATCATGCTCCCGCGCTCCAGGGAGGTGCTGCGGCGCCAGATCGATAATTTCGTCGTGGCGGAGGAAGACGGAAAGGTCATCGGATGCGGTTCGCTCTGTTTGCTGGGTCCGGATCTCGTGGAGATTCGCTCGCTCGGCATTATGGAAGGCAACAAGGGCAAGGGAGTCGGTTCCAAACTGGTCGACCGTCTGATCGAGCTCGCGATCGAACAGGGCATCCCGAAAATCATGGCGCTGACGTACGAAGTTTCGTTTTTCGTAAAAAACGGCTTTACCGTCGTTCCGATGGACGTGTTTCCCGAAAAAGTCTGGACCGACTGCATTCACTGTCCCAAGCGCGATCGCTGCGACGAAATCGCCGTCCTCAAAATGATCGGCTGAGCGTCCGAATCCGAACGTCGAAAAACGCGCATACCCGCCAAACCGAACTTGACAATGCGGAGTCCGGTTTGGTATTTTTGTAGTAGAGTTTAGCACTCATTTGAATAGAGTGCTAACGGAAGAAGGTTCCGATGGACTCTTATCGATCCGGACAGGAGGGGATCTCGTGTTAAGCGAACGTCAGAGCATGATTTTGAACGCCATTGTGGACGACTACATCCGTTCTGCCGAACCGGTAGGGTCCCGCAGCATCTCCAAGCGGGGCGATGTGGCTTTCAGTCCGGCAACCATCCGCAACGAAATGGCGGATTTGGAAGAGTTGGGTTTTCTGGAACAGCCTCATACGTCGGCGGGGCGGATTCCTTCCAATAAGGGGTACCGATATTACGTCGATCATCTGGCGCCTTTGAATCCGCTGAAAGCGGAAGATTTAAAACTGTTCAAACAGCTGGCCGCCGAGAATTTGAACGCCGTGGAGGAAGTCATTCAGCATGCCGGAACGATTCTGGCGACGATGACCAACTATACGTCGATTCTGCTCGGACCGGAAATGTTCAATACCTCGCTGCGCCATTTTCAGCTGCTTCCGCTGAGCGAGACGACGGCGGTCGCCATCATTGTCACCAGCACCGGCGAAGTCGAGAACAAGACCGTTACGATTCCGGAAGGCGTCTCCGCTTCCGATATGGAAGTGATGGCGAACCTGCTCAACGCCAAATTGGCCGGCGTGCCCATGCATAAGCTGAAAGCGCGGCTGTATTCGGAAATCGGGCAGGAAATCCAGCGTCATGCGGATCATTACGAGAAGCTGATGCAGCTGCTCGACGACGCCCTTGCCGCCGGCAAGGATCAGAAGGTGTTCCTCAGCGGGACGACCAATATGCTGATCCAGCCGGAGTTCAAGGATATCGGCAAGCTGAAGACCGTGCTCGATCTGCTGGAAGAGACGCCCACGCTGACGCGTCTGCTGAACTCCGAACACAAAGGGATTCAGGTACGAATCGGCAGCGAGAACGTGCATCAGGCTTTCGTTAACTGCAGCCTGATCACGGCGACCTATTCGCTCGAAGGGGAATCGTTCGGCACGATCGGTATTCTCGGCCCCACGCGCATGGAGTACGCGAAGGTAATCGGCACGCTCGATCTGCTGTCGCGCGCCATGAGCCGCGCGCTGACGGGGCGTTACGGCGCGTAGCCGGCCGAAGTTCCCGTCATCCGGACGGCGCCGGATGCAGGCGCGGATTCGTCCAGGCCGCGCGTCGTTTGCGCATGCGCCGAGGTATTTATTATTTTTACGGGTAAAGACTTGCGAGGCCAGAAGCCCGATAAGCACCCGTGCGATCCATACAAGGAGGTGAACGCATCTTGAGTCAAGAACAATCGAACCATCCGGAAACGGAAGCCGAAATCACGGAAGAACAGCAGGATGCACAAACAGCCGGAGAAACGACGGAAGAAGCGGAGGCGGGAGCGGCTTCGACTTCCGATATGAGCGTAGAGCAGCTGCAGGAACGAATTGCCGCGCTGACCGCGCAGTCCGAAGACTATATGCAGCGTCTTGCGCGCTCGCAGGCCGACTTCGACAACTTCCGCAAGCGCACCATCCGCGAAAAGGAAGAACTGGGCAAGTACGCTTCGGCCAAGCTGATCACGGAGCTCGTTCCGGTCATCGACAACTTCAGCCGCGCTCTGGACACCCGTCCCGAAGGCGAAGGCTCCGAATCGTTCGTGAAAGGCGTGGAGATGATCCACCGCCAGTTCGAGAACGTGCTGCAGGCGGAAGGCCTGACGGCGATGGAGACGGTCGGACAGCCTTTCAATCCGGAATTCCATCAAGCGGTCATGCAGGTGGAGAGCGACGAGTACGAAGAAGGCATCGTGGTCGAAGAGCTTCAAAAAGGCTACATGCTGAAAGATAAAGTGCTTCGTCCGGCCATGGTAAAAGTCAGCGGCTGACCGGCGAGTTTGAAAACGCGCCCCAAACCGTTATGATAGAGCGTAGAACCCGAAACATGGGAGAAACGCGTCCATATATCGCAACTTTAAAATCAATCGTACCTTTTGAGGAGGATATTCACTGTGAGTAGAGTAATCGGTATCGACCTTGGCACCACCAACTCCTGCGTAGCCGTTATGGAAGGCGGCGAAGCCGTCGTCATCCCTAACCCGGAAGGCGCGCGTACGACCCCTTCGGTCGTAGGCTTCAAAAAAGACGGCGAGCGGATCGTCGGCGAAACGGCGAAACGCCAAGCCATCACGAACCCGGACCGCACGATCGCGTCGATCAAACGCCACATGGGCACGACGCACAAAGAAACGATCGAAGGCAAAGACTATACGCCTCAGGAAATCTCGGCCATGATTCTGCAAAAGCTGAAATCCGACGCCGAAGCTTACCTGGGTCAATCCGTGACGCAGGCGGTTATTACCGTTCCGGCTTATTTCAACGACGCGCAGCGCCAAGCCACGAAGGACGCGGGCAAAATCGCGGGCCTCGAAGTGCTGCGGATCGTCAACGAGCCTACGGCCGCGGCCCTGGCTTACGGTCTGGAAAAATCCGAAGATCAAACGATTCTCGTCTATGACCTCGGCGGCGGTACGTTCGACGTCTCGATCCTGGAACTGGGCGACGGCTTCTTCGAAGTTAAAGCAACGAGCGGCGACAACCACCTGGGCGGCGACGACTTCGACCAAGTCATCATCGACTACCTGGTAGCCGAATTCAAAAAAGAGCAGGGCGTAGACCTGAGCAAGGACAAAGCGGCCGTACAGCGTCTGAAAGACGCGGCGGAAAAAGCGAAGAAAGAACTGTCGGGCGTTATGACGACGACGATCTCGCTGCCGTTCATCACGATGGTCGACGGCGTGCCTCAGCACTTGGAAGTCAACCTGACCCGCGCGAAATTCGAAGAGCTGTCGGCGACGCTCGTTGAGCGCACTCTCGCTCCGACCCGTCAGGCGCTCAAAGATGCGGGCCTGTCCTCGAACGACATCGACAAGATCGTTCTCGTCGGCGGTTCGACCCGTATTCCTGCCGTACAGGAAGCGATCAAGAAGCTGACCGGCAAAGATCCGCACAAAGGCGTTAACCCGGACGAAGTCGTCGCTCTCGGCGCGGCCGTTCAAGCGGGCGTCCTGACAGGCGACGTCAAAGACGTGGTTCTGCTCGACGTAACGCCTCTGTCCCTCGGTATCGAAACGGCGGGCGGCGTATTCACGAAAATGATCGAGCGCAACACGACGATCCCGACAAGCAAATCGCAGGTGTTCTCGACGTATGCCGACAACCAGCCTAGCGTAGAGATCCACGTCCTGCAGGGCGAGCGCGAAATGGCGGCCGGCAACAAAACGCTGGGACGCTTCACGCTGGGAGACATCCCGCTGGCGCCGCGCGGCGTGCCGCAAATCGAAGTTACGTTCGACATCGACGCCAACGGCATCGTCAACGTATCGGCGACCGACAAAGGCACGGGCAAGAGCCAAAAGATCACCATCACGTCTTCGAGCGGCCTGAGCGACGCGGAAGTCGAACAGATGATGAAGGATGCCGAAATGCACGCCGAAGAAGACAAAAAGCGCAAAGAACTGGTCGAAACGAAAAACAACGCCGATCAGCTCGTATACCAAGTCGACAAAACGATCAAAGACCTGGGCGACAAAGTCGACGCTTCGGAGATCGAAAAAGCGAACGCGGCCAAAGAGAAAGTTCAAAAGTCGCTGGAAGGCGACAATGTGGACGAAATCAAATCCGCGACCGAAGAGCTGACGCAGATCATTCAGCAGCTGTCCGTGAAGCTGTACGAGCAGGCTAACGCTGCCGGCGAAGGCGCGGAAGCCGGCGGTCCGGAAGCCGGGGCTTCCTCGCAGGGCCGCGACAACGTGGTCGACGCCGACTACGAAGTCGTGGACGAAGACAAGAAAGACTAATCGCCGCCAGCGGCGATTCACGTGAATAGCATGTGTGCCCGTCCGTCCAGAGACGGCCGGGCCGGCTGGGGGAGGTCAGGCCGGGTCATCCCGGACCGGGCTTCCCTTTTCTTGGGTTATAAAGGAACGATTATTCAGCATAAAGGAGTTGGAGTGCAGCGATGGCGGACAAGCGCGATTATTACGAGGTGCTCGGCATCGAAAAGGGCGCGAGCGATCAGGATATCAAGTCGGCTTACCGCAAGCTGGCGCGCACGTATCACCCGGACGTCAACAAGGCGGACGATGCCGAAGCGAAGTTCAAGGAAGTCAAAGAGGCCTACGACGTCTTGAGCGACAGCCAGAAGCGTGCCCAGTACGACCAGTACGGCCACCAGGACCCGAATCAGGGCTTCGGCGGTTTCGGCGGCGGAGATTTCGGCGGCGGCGGTTTCAGCGACATTTTCGACATGTTCTTCGGCGGCGGGGGCGGCAGAACCCGCAACCCGAACGCGCCGCAGCGCGGCAACGACCTGCAGTACACGATGACGCTGGAGTTCAAGGAAGCGGTCTTCGGCAAAGAAATGGACATCAACATTCCCCGTACCGAAAGCTGCGACACGTGTCACGGCAGCGGCGCCAAGCCGGGCACGCAGCCCGAAGTTTGTTCCGTCTGCCACGGCAGCGGGCAGGAGGAAGTCGTGCAAAACACGCCTTTCGGCCGCATGGTCAACCGCAGAGCCTGCTCGAACTGCGGCGGCAGCGGCAAGATCATCAAGGAAAAATGTTCGACGTGCAGCGGCAGCGGCCATGTGAAAAAACAGCGTAAAGTACACATCCGCGTTCCGGCGGGCGTGGACGACGGCGCGCAGCTGCGCATGACCGGCGAAGGCGACGGCGGCCTGCGCGGCGGCCCGGCAGGAGATCTGTACATCGTCATCCGGGTAAAAGCGGACGAGTTCTTCGACCGCGAAGGCGACGACATCTTCTGCGAAGTGCCTCTGACGTTCGCTCAGGCGGCGCTCGGCGACGAGATCGAAATTCCGACGCTGACCGAAAAGGTCAAACTGAAGATCCCGGCCGGCACCCAGACCGGCACGTACTTCCGTTTGAAAGGCAAAGGCGTTCCCCGCCTGCGCGGAACGGGACAAGGCGACCAGCACGTCAAAGTGGTCGTCGTGACTCCGAGCAAGCTGAGCGACGAGCAGAAAGACCTGCTGCGCCAGTTCTCCGGCCTCAGCGGCGAGCATACGCACGAGCAGGACCAGTCCTTCTTCGACAAGATGAAGCGCGCTTTTCGCGGCGACTGATCGGAAAAGAGGCGGTTGACCGAAAAAAAAGCCGCTGATCGAAAAAGAGGCGGTTGACCGAAAAAAGGCAGTTGATCCGCAAAATCGGAAGAGGAAGTTCACGTTTGCTTTCGCGGATCGTGTTTTTCCGAATCTAAGAACGGCTTCAGCCCTTTCGCGAAGCGCCGAAAAGTCCGTATGGACTTTCCGGCGCTTTTTGCTGCTTTTGAAGTTGTCGATTGGATGAGGGGAGTTCTCTCCCGGCGCAAGCTGCCGTCACGGACGGCCCGGGAACCTTCCACCCTCCCGGCGAGTCTGGGGGTGGAAGGTGGAGTGAGCGGCAGCGCGGCAGCGCGGCAGCATGGCTGCCGAGGTGTAAAGCCAAGCGGGGGTATGGCGGGGCAGAAAGCCGGCGGGACAACCGTGTTATGAAGGGGCAAAGCGAAGCGGGGGTGGGACGGTGCAGTCGTGCTGCGCGAAGCGGACCCGATAGCGGCACCGCTGCCCCGGCAAGGCGGGTTCAGCGCGGCCCGAAAACGGATAGCTTCGTGTCTCCTATAAAGCGAACTTGCGGCGAACGGTATTCGACAGACGAATTTGATGGGTCAGGCTTTCTTGAAGATTGTTCGCTTTGTCTGTTCTGAAGCCCCGGCGTCCTTTAGTCCAAATGAAAAGCCAAAATAGATGCGCAGCCGCACTTATTTTGGCTTTTTTTGTGTTTTTGCAGAGATTAACTGCATATGAGCACTTAATTCTACTTTTTTCCGCCTTAAACCTCTGAATTTATTGAAATAACTGCTCCTACGCACTTATTTTGTCGTTAACTCGCTTTTTGGCGAAAATAACTGCTTCTATGCAGCTATTTTTTAAACGCGACTTTTTTCGGCTAAATACGATTAGAATTTTGCGTCCGGCTTAAATATAAAATACCACTAATTTTATTGATTGTGATTTCCGACCGCTTCGGCTTCTGCCGAGCGGCTGTTTTATTTTTGAGAAGTTTCTTGCTCGCCGTTTTAAGTTTTACTTCGCCGCTGCCATTGGCCTTTGCGGTCGGCGAAGCCGCCGCCATTCGCTTTTGCGGTCGGCGAAGCCGCTGCCATCGGCTCTTGCGGCCGGCGAAGCCGCTGCCCTCCCTCTAGGCGGCCCGGAAGGAGGGGCCGCCTGCCTCCCTACCGGGAGGGCGCAGGATTTTCAGGGCTGAGCGACTTTTGGCTTTCCTTCTACTCGCGGAATCGAACCGATTCCCGAGAGGAAAACAACCGGAGCGAAGCACTGAAAATCCTGCGCGTATTTTCAGAAATGTTGTATGTAAATCTTGACACAGAAAAAATATGCAGTATAATTATTCGTACACGAAATATTTACATGCGAACATTTCGCAGGAGAACGTTCAGGCGGTGAGAAAGGACAGCGATACACTTGAACACGAACAAAGAGATTGAACTGCATGAGATTGTCGACTCGTTCCGCGAAGTGAAACAGCTCTTTTTTCAACTGATGTCGGAAATGTCGTGCCGGTTCGGCGTAACGGGCATTCAGCTGATGACGTTGAAGGCGCTGCGCGATCGTCCCGAGATCGGGCTCGGCGAACTGGCGGAAAATATGCGGCTCGGAAGCAGTACCGTCAGCGGCGTAATAGACCGTCTGGTCAAAGCCGAGTTGGTCATACGCGAACGACCGGTTCATAACCGGCGCGCGCTCGTGTTGAAGCTTTCGCCGAAAGGCAAACAGGTGTTGGAAGAAGCGGATGACGCTTATCGCAGTTACTTGTCCGGTCTCAATGACCTGGACCCGGAAGAAGTGAAGGCGATGCTTCGGGCACACCGCAAAATTATCAAAAAACTAGAAGAAGTGAGAGATGAAAACCACCATGAGTAAAACTGCCGTGCAAGACATTCAAACCCTCAAAAAAGGTCCGATTCTGGTCGCTCTGCTGATCGGCGCTTTCGTCGCCCTGCTGAACCAGACGCTGCTGAACGTGGCGCTGCCTACGATGGCCAAGGACCTCGGAGTCGAGACGACCGTCATTCAATGGCTGAGTACGGGCTTCATGCTCGTCAACGGCGTCATGGTACCGGTAACGGCTTACCTGATGGCCCGCTTTACCTCGAGAAATCTGTTTATCACCGCAATGAGTTTATTTACGCTCGGTACCGTTCTTTGCGCATTCAGCGATACGTTCGGCATTCTGCTGGCAGGTCGCATGGTTCAAGCCGCGGGCGCCGGTATCTTGATGCCGCTGATGACGTTTACGATCCTGACCATTTTCCCGATCGAAAAGCGCGGTTCCGCCATGGGACTCGTCGGCGTGGCCATGATCTTCGCTCCGGCGATCGGTCCTACGCTGTCCGGTTGGATGGTCGAACATTACGATTGGCATTACCTGTTCTATCTGATTCTGCCGTTCGGCGTTCTGTCGATCATTCTGGGCGTGCTGTTCATGCGCAACGTGACGGAAACGTCGCGGCCTAAGCTCGACGTGCTGGCCGTCATTTTGTCGACGATCGGGTTCGGCGGCATCCTGTACGGATTCAGCCAAGCGGGTTCCGAAGGTTGGGGCGCTGCCGAGGTCGTCTGGACGCTCACAATCGGTGCTTTGGCGCTGCTGTTGTTCGTCATCCGCGAATTGAGATCGGATATCCCGATTTTGGAAATGCGCGTGTTCAAATACGACGTCTTCTCGCTGACGACCGTCATTAACGTCATCGCGACGATGGCTCTGTTCTCCGGCATGATTCTGCTTCCGCTGTATTTGCAGAGCGTCCGCGGCTTCACGCCGGTCGAATCCGGTCTGATGCTGCTGCCGGGCGCGATCCTGATGGGCATCATGTCCCCGATTACCGGCTACATTTTCGACAAGATCGGCGCGCGCTGGCTGGCGGTCGCGGGGCTGGCCATCATGGTCGTCACGACTTACGAATTCAGCCAGTTGACCGTCACGACGACTTACGGTCATTTGATCGCCGTCTATACCATCCGCATGTTCGGCATGTCGCTGATGATGATGCCGATCCAGACGGCGGGGCTGAACCAACTGCCTGCACGCCTTAATGCGCACGGTACGGCGATGTCCAATACGCTGCGTACGATCGCCGGCGCGCTCGGCACGGCGCTGCTCGTGTCGATCATGTCGAACAAAGCGGCCGAAGTCGGCAAACAGCTTGTGGTCAGCATGGGCGTGAATCCGCAGGATGCCGCTCAAATGCAGGCCGTAACGCTGCAGGCGACCGTCGAAGGCATCAACCACTCGTTCGTGGTCGCGACCTGGATGACCGCAGCGGCGTTCGTACTGGCTTTCTTTATCAAACGCGTCGTCGTCAAACGCGAAGCGCCTGCCCACAAAGTGCAGACGACCGCTTCCGAAAATGCGAACGCCAAAGCGTAAAAAGCAAAAAGAATCCGACCGAACGTTTCGGTCTTCCCTTCGCCGCTTCGGCAGACCGCAAGCCGAAGCGGCCATACGAAAAGCCCGTTCTCCGATTCCCGGAGAGCGGGCTTTTTTTTGCGTTCGTTCCCGAGCGGCGGCAGAGCCGCGGCTCCGGTAGGGAAGCCGCCTTACAGATCTTCCCGGTAGCGGGTTCCGTAACGCTCTTTCTCTTCCCGAACGGCGGCGCGCAGCAGATCTTTGACCTTTTCCGCTTCTTTGACGTCTTCGAGCCGTACCTCGGGAGCGGTCGGATCGCTGGAATGCACGAGGATCGTGCCGACGCCCATCATGCGGTCCATGACCGTTTTTTCCAGCGAGATGTCTTTGACTCGGACCAGTTCGATTTCTTCCGTTTTCTTGCCGACCAGCCCGGTGGTGACGATCAAGCGCTGGCTGGTAATTTTGTAGCGCACGTTGTTCATCAGCAGGCCGGTCCTGATCTGGTCGCCCAGATCGGAAGGCCGGCCTTCCCACAGCGTTTTTTCGCTCCGCTCGTCCGGAAGTTCCGCTCGGGCCCTTTGGCGTTGGCCTTCGGAAGTTCCGGCTGCTGCATGCAGCGGTTTGCCGCATTTTCCGCAAAAATGGGCGTCGTCCGGGCAGGGCGCTCCGCAGTTCGTGCAATAGATCATACGCTCGTCCTCTTTTCTCGTCATCGTTAAGGGTTTTGTGCTGTCTCTTCGTCTATAGTACAATAGAACGAACGTAAAAGTTAAACATTGAGGAGCGATAACTATGCTGTGGCACGAATTGACCATACATACGACCGAGGAAGCGGTGGAAGCCATTTCGAATTTTCTGCACGAAGCGGGAGCCGGCGGCGTTTCGATCGAGGAATCGGGCAATTTGAACAAAAAAAGGGAGCGTCCGTACGGCGAATGGTTCGACCAGCCGCTGAACGACATTCCCGAAGGCCGCGCCGAGATCAAAGGTTACTTCTCCGAAGAAATCGACATCGAAGCGGTAATGGAAGAAGTGAAAGCCCGCACGGCGGAGCTCGCGACCTTCGATATCGATACCGGCAGCCCGACTTTCGAGAAAAGGCTGGTGGACGAAGAAGAATGGGCGACGGCCTGGAAGGCTTACTATAAGCCGCTCAAAGTGTCCGATACGCTCACCATCAAGCCGGTATGGGAACAATACGAAGCGGCCGAAGGCGAACGCATCATCGAGCTCGATCCGGGCATGGCGTTCGGCACCGGCACCCATCCGACGACGGCGCTGTGCCTGCGGGCGCTGGAAAGCATCGTCAAGGGCGGAGAGGACGTCGTCGACGTGGGCACCGGTTCCGGCATCCTGTCGATCGGCGCGATCAAGCTGGGCGCGAAAAGGGCTCTGGCTCTGGACCTCGACCCGGTAGCCGTGACGAGCGCGCGGGAAAACGTGGCGCTGAACGGGCTGTCGGAGGTGATCACCGTGCGCGAAAGCGATCTGCTGTCGGTGCTGACGCCGGGCGGACACGGGGCTTCGAACGACATCGGCGTGGAACTTCCGGTTCAGATCGTCGTCGCCAACATTCTCGCCGAGATCATCCTGCTGTTCACCGACGACGTGGTCAAAGCGCTGCGTCCGGGCGGACTGTATCTGGCTTCCGGCATTTACAAAGACAAGGAGCAGGCCGTGCGCGACGGGCTCACCGCGGCCGGCCTGACCATTCGCGACGTGCATCGCGAGGAAGACTGGCTGGCTTTCATCGCGGAAAAGGTCGTGTAAATGGAGAGATATCTCGCTTTTTCGTTCGAGGAGCTGCCCTTTGTTCTGCTAGTACTGATCATCGCTTTTACGGTGCATGAATTCGCCCACGCTTACTCGGCTTACAAATTCGGCGATCCGACAGCCAAGCTGCTGGGGCGGGTTACGCTGAATCCGGCTCGCCACGTCGACTTCCTGGGCACCCTGCTGATCCTGCTCGCGGGCTTCGGCTGGGCGCGTCCGGTACCCGTCACCCGCGAGAATTTCAGCCGTCCGCGTCTGATGGGCATTATCGTCTCGGCGGTCGGTCCGCTGAGTAACCTGCTGATCGCGTTTATCGGAGCGGTCGTTTACGCGGGATTGCTGGTGAACGGCGTGCTGGATGTTGCCGCGACGTCGAGAGGATCGGAAGCTTTTAATATTTTCTTCGAAAAGCTGATTCAGTTGAACGTGCTGCTGTTCCTGTTCAACCTGGTTCCACTGCCGCCGCTCGACGGATACCGGATCGTGGAAGACCTCGCTCCGCTTCGGATTCGCCGCAAGCTGCAGCAGTTCGAGCCGTATTCCATTTTCATTTTCCTGCTGCTGGTCTTTATCCCGGTGCTGAGAGACAATACGATCGGACGGCTCGGGATCTGGGTGTATGAGATTTCGCAGGCCATGTTCGATTTCGGCGTCGGCCTTTTCACTTAGCGGTCCCAAGCTCGAACATCAACCGGCTTTCCTTCGGGAAATGCCGGTTTTTCGCCGTGTCCACTGGTCAGCGGGAGACAAACCGTGTATGATGGAATTTGGTCAAAAACGGAAGAGAAGTGGATGAGCGATGCAGAGATATTTTGTGGAAAAAGAGCAGTTCGAAGAAAACAAAGTCCGCATCCTCGGCGAGGATGCGCGTCATATCGGCAGAGTCATGCGCGGAAGAGCCGGCGACAAAGTCATCGTCTGCGACGGGGAGGGCCGGGTCGCGCTGGTCGAACTGGAGTCGGTCGAACAGGGCGAGGTTACGGCTTCCGTAGTCGAGGAGATGGCGGAGCGGAGCGAGGCCCGTTTTCGCGTGGATATCGCCCAGAGTCTGCCCAAAGGCGACAAGCTGGAGACGGTCATCCAAAAATGCACGGAGATCGGCGCGCATGCTTTCGTGCCTTTCCTGTCGGAGCGGACGGTCGTTCAGTACGACGCGAAGAAGGAAGAGAAGCGCCTGCAGCGCTGGAGCAAGATCGCGAAGGAAGCGGCGGAGCAGAGCCATCGCAGCCGCATTCCGGAAGTGCGCCAGCCGCTGACGTACAAGCAGCTGCTGAAGACGTTCGCGGATTACGATCTTGTGCTGTTTTGCTATGAAAAAGAAGACGGACTGCAGCTTAGGGACGCCGTTCGCCCGTTTGCGGAAGAGCGGCCGGAAGGGGAAGCGAAGGTGCTTCTCGTCGTCGGGCCGGAAGGCGGATTCACCGAGCGCGAAGCGGAAGAAGCGGAAGTTTCCGGCGCCAAGATCACCGGCCTGGGAAGACGCATCCTGAGAGCGGAGACGGCCGGCATGGCCGCTCTGTCCTGCATCCTGTACGAGTCCGGAGAAATGGGAGGAATTTAACAATGCCATCAGTCGCTTTTTATACGCTGGGCTGCAAAGTCAATTTCTACGATACGGAAGCCATCTGGCAGCTGTTCAAAAAAGAAGGTTACGAACAGGTTGAATTCGAACAGACGGCGGACGTTTATCTGATCAACACCTGCACGGTAACGAATACCGGCGACAAGAAAAGCCGCCAGATCATTCGCCGCGCCGTACGCCGCAATCCGGACGCGATCGTCGCGGTGACGGGCTGCTACGCGCAGACGTCCGCGGCCGAAATTCTCGAAATTCCGGGCGTCGATCTCGTCATCGGCACGCAGGACCGCGAGAAGATCCTGCCGCTGGTGGACGAGATCCGCGCCAAGCGCGAACCGATCAACGCCGTGCGCAATATCATGAAGACGCGGACGTTCGAGGAACTCGACGTGCCGAGCTTTAACGGACATACCCGCGCGTTCTTGAAAATTCAGGAAGGCTGCAACAACTTCTGCACGTTCTGCATCATCCCGTGGTCGCGCGGACTGTCGCGCAGCCGCGAGCCGCAGAGCGTGCTGGCTCAGGCGCGCCAGCTGGTCGCGGCCGGCTATAAGGAGATCGTGCTGACGGGCATCCACACCGGCGGCTACGGCGACGACATGGAAAACTACCGCCTGTCCGATCTGATGGAAGAGCTGGACAAAGTGGAAGGATTGGAGCGCATCCGCATCAGTTCGATCGAAGCGAGCCAGATCGACGACAAGATGCTGGACGTTCTGAACCGCTCCACGAAAATGTGCCGCCACTTCCATATTCCGCTGCAGGCGGGCGACGATTCCGTGCTGAAGAGAATGCGCCGCAAGTACACGACGGCGGAATTCGCCGAGAAAATCGCGCGCATCCGCCAGGCGATGCCGGACGTGGCGATCACGACCGACGTCATCGTCGGCTTCCCGGGCGAGACGGACGAGATGTACCGAAACGGGTATGAGTTCATGCAAAAAATCGGCTTTTCCGAAATGCACGTCTTCCCTTACTCGCAGCGTACCGGCACGCCGGCCGCGCGGATGGACGACCAGGTGGACGACGAAGTGAAAAATGCGCGCGTGCACGAACTGATCGAGCTGTCGGAGCGGATGCAGCTGGAATATGCGCAGAAGTTCCTCGGCCAGGTCGTGGACGTCATTCCGGAGAAAAACGAAAAAGGAACGTATCCGCAGGGCTTCGTGGGCGGACACAGCGACAACTATTTGACGGTCGTGTTCGAAGGCTCGCAGGAGCTCCAGGGACAGCTGTGCCGGGTCAAAATCGTCGAAGCGGGCGCGAACGAATGCCGCGGCCAGCTGCTGCGCGTGCTGGACGAAGCGCGCGCGTCTTCGGTATCCTGAAGCCCGGATTCGCCGGGACGCGGGCGGACGAAAGACGAACGGGCAGGATGCGGGCAGCAGGGGGACTTCGCCGTAAGATGCGGAGTCCCTTTGTTTGCGGATTCAAAGCACGGACAAGGGGAGAAGACGGTGAGCAGAACGGAAATATCGGCGGGCGGCGTCGTCTACCGAAGAGATGGCGGGCGGCTGCACATCCAGCTGATCCAGGACCGCTACGGCAAAGTATCGCTGGCCAAAGGCAAGCGGGAGCCGGGCGAGACGCCGCGCGAAGCGGCGCTGCGCGAGATCCGCGAGGAGACCGGCATCGAAGGCCGGATCGTGCAGCTCGTGGACATTATCCGCTATCAATACGAGAACGAAAAATACGGGTTGGTGGACAAGGAAGTCCGGTATTATCTGGTCGAAGCGCTCGGCGGAGAACTTCGCGCCCAGCAGGAGGAAATCCGCGGCGTGGAATGGTTTTCTCCGGAAGAAGCGCTGATTCTGCATAAAAAATCGGGCTACGAAAATAACCATCCGATCTTGAGAACGGCGCTGGAAATGCTCGGTTTGAAGCTGTAGGCCCGCACTCGGGCGCGGACGGCAATTTGAGGAGGAAGCAACTTGGCAAAAGTCATATTGGACAAAAACCGCAAAAAGCGGCTGGAAGAAGGCCATCCGTGGATTTACAAGAGCGAGATCGCGGGCACGGAAGGCGATCCGGCTCCCGGCGATCTGGTCGAAGTGACCGATCATCGCGGCAAGCCGCTCGGAACGGGCTATTACAACGACAATTCGCAGATCACGGTCCGGCTGCTGTCGCACGGCGCCGTGGAAGCGATGGACGAAGCGTTTTTCGTTTCCCGCTTCCGCGACTGCCTTCGGCATCGAGACCGCTTCGTCGGCGGAACGGCTTACCGCCTCGTCTACGGCGAAGCCGATTTCCTGCCGGGACTGATCGTCGACCGTTTCGCGGACGTGCTGGTCGTGCAGATCCTGACGCTCGGCATGGACCGCCGCCGCGCGGAGATCGTGAATGCGCTCGTCGAGGTCATGCGCCCCGCCGGCATTTACGAACGCAGCGACGTGTCGGTCCGTACGCTTGAAGGATTGGAAGAAACGACGGGCGTGCTGTACGGCGAATGCCCGCGCCACGTGACGGTCGAGGAAAACGGCCTGCTGATCAAGGTGGATATCGAGCAGGGGCAGAAGACGGGTTACTTCTTCGACCAGCGGGAGAACCGCGCTTCGATCGCTCCGCTGATGACGGGCTGGGGCGAGCGCAGCGGCATCTCGCTGCAGGACGTGGACGGCGGACGCCTTCCGGTCAACAAAAACGGCAAAGTGGTCGAGTTCCCGTATTGGGACGGGGCCACCGTGCTGGAATGCTTCTCGCACACGGGCAGCTTTACGCTGCATGCCTGCAAATACGGGGCGAAGAAAGTCACCTGCCTCGACATCTCGGCGCACGCGATCGAAAGCGCGCGGGAAAACGTGAGTTTGAACGGGTTCGACGACCGCGTGGAATTCGTGGTGGCCGACGCGTTCGATTATCTGCGCGAGAACGTCAAAGGGCTCGAAGAACGCAGACGCCGCGCCGAAGGAACGTCCAAAGTCGACACGTCCGTCCCGATGCCGGCCGGCGGCGGCCGCAGTTGGGATGTCGTTATCCTCGATCCTCCGGCATTCGCCAAGTCCCGTTCGGCCGTCAAAGGCGCCGTTCGCGGTTATAAGGACATCAACCTGCACGGCATGAAGCTGGTCAGCGAAGGCGGCTACCTGGTCACGGCCAGCTGCTCGTACCATATGCGTCCGGATCTGTTCCTGGAAACGATTCAGGAAGCGGCGCGCGACGCGGGCAAAACGCTGCGCCTGATCGAATGGAGAGCCGCCGGCAAAGACCATCCGCAGATCCTCGGCGTGGACGAAGGCCATTATTTGAAATTCGCCGTGTTCGAAGTGCGCAGCCGCTAAGCGGACGCCGCTTCCCGTATCAGCCTGCCTTTCGCTTTCCGGCGAGGGGCGGGCTGTTTGTCGCGTTCGGGTCGGCGCTTCGGCGTCGTCTGCGCCGTGAAGCATTTGTATTTGCGCGCCGGGCGTCGTACGCTGGAGGAAACGCGAAAAACGGCGAAGCCGGAATGCCGGATTTCGGCTCTGCCGAACGCCGTCCGCGAACGGAGGAGAAAAATGGGCGACAACCGAAACGGGAACGAAGACAACGCGAAGCGCGAAAACGGCGGGAGCGGCTCATGGAAAGAGAAGGCGCCGAAACACGCGGAACGGACAACGGGAGAGATCCGAAGCCGGGAAGAGCTGAAGCGGGAATTCCGGTCGCTTCCGGGCGAAATTCTGCGCGATTTTTTTGCCACCGTCCGTTTTTGGGCCGTCATGATTTTTTTCTGGGCACTGATTACGTCGGCCGGAGCCTGGGCGGGGTATCTGATCGGCGGGAACAACGACGGGTTATGGCTGGGCGCGGCGATCGTCGGCGGCGCTTCGCCGATCGCGATGGGCTTTATGCTGTCGCTGGACGTTCCGGGCAAAGTATGGCGCAGACTGCGCGGGCGGCGGAACAAGCCTTGAAGAGCCGCGACGGAAAAGTCGGGCTCGGGACTCGGCGGCCTGCCTTCGTCCGCGGACGGAACGCCTGTTCTTCTTTTGCTCGATAAGTTATACTGGATACAAGAAGATTTTATAAAGATTGCACAATAAGGAGGCCATCGGCCGATGACGTTACACATTAGGCTCGGACGATCCGGCAGCGGCAAGACGAGCCGAATCATGGACGAGATTCGCTTCAACATGAGAAAAGATCCGCTCGGTCCGCCGCTGCTGCTGATCGTGCCGGAGCAGTCGACTTTCCAGGCGGAGTACGAGTTGTTCGCCGGAAAGGAAGGAGGAGGAAGCCTGCGCGCCCAGGTGCTCAGCTTCCATCGCCTCGCTTACCGGGTCATGCAGGAGACGGGCGGGTCGGCGCTGACGGCGATCGGCGACGAAGGCAAGCGGATGCTGTTGTACCGGCTGCTCAGGGAACGCCGCGGCGATCTGCGGCTGTTCGGCGCTTCGAGCGAGCAGCCGGGGTTTATCGCCAAATTGAACGATCTGTACACCGAACTGAAGCGGTATAAGATCGACTCGGGCGTGCTTGAAGAACATATGCAGGACCTGGTCTCGGCCGGGCATTCGCCGCTGCTGCGCGAAAAATTGGAAGACGCGCTGCCGGTATACCGCGACTTCGAAAGCCGGCTGTCGGAACTGTACGTCGACTCGGAAGATACGCTGATTCGGCTGGCGCGGCAGCTCGGGGATTCTTCGCTCGTGCGGAACGCCGAAATTTGGATCGACGGATTCTACGGCTTTACGCCGCGCGAGTACGAAGTCATCGGGGGACTGCTGAACAGCGCGAAGACGGTCGTCTGCACGCTGACGCTGGATCGCCCTTACGACGGCGGGGAGCAGCCCGGGGAACTGGACCTGTTCCATCAGACCGGCATGACGTACCGGAAGCTGCGCCAGCTGGCCGAAGCGCTGGAAGTCGGCTGCGAAGTCGAGCTTGCGCAGGAGGGGCCGCTGCCGAGATTCGAGACCAGCCCTCTGCTGGGCGTTCTCGAATCCCGGCTTCGCGGAGATCGGCGGGCCGCTGAACGCGCCGCCTCGGAGGGCGCGCGGCTGAACGCGGACGGCGAGCTCGGCATCACGCTGCACGCGGCGGACAACCGGCGGGCGGAAGCGGACGCGGCGGCGCGGGAAATGCTGCGTCTGGCCCGGGAAAAAGGAGCCCGCTACCGAGATATGGCCGTGTTCGTGCGCAATCTGGACGATTACGAGGCGGTGCTGGCGCCGGTGCTCGAAGATTACGGCATTCCCGTATTTACCGACCGGCGCAAAAGCGTGCTGCATCATCCGCTTGCGGAATTCGTGCGCGCCGCGCTCGACGTCGTGCAGTACCGCTGGCGGTACGAAGACGTGTTCCGCTGCGTGAAGACGGATCTGCTGCTGCCGGAAAACGACGGAATCACCCGCGACGATATGGATCGGTTGGAGAATTTCGTGCTGGCATCCGGCATTCGGGGCACGCGCTGGACGGACGGCCGACCGTGGCGAGACGCGCCGAAGTTGTCCCTGGATGACGAAGGTCGTCCGGTGGTCGAGGAGGAAGAGGCGGACGTCCGGGAGCGAATGGAGCGTTTGGAAGCGTGCCGCGACCGGATCGCGGCGCCGCTGGCGGCATTCGAGCACGCGCTGAAGACGGCGGGGACGGCGCGAGCCATGTGCGAAGCGGTATATCTCATGCTGGAAGCCGCGGAAGTGCCGCAGCGGCTCGACCGGATGGGGCGCGAAGCTGCGGACGCCGGCGATCCGCTGGCCGCCGACGTGCACCGGCAGATCTGGAGCGCGCTGCTCGATCTGCTGGATCAAATCGCCGAGCTGATCGATTCGGAGGAGGTGAGCGTCGAGGAATTTGCCGGGATGCTCGAGACGGGGATCGCCGGGCTCACGCTGGGCCTCGTTCCGCCGGCGCTCGACCGGGTACTGCTGGGCGATATGGAACGAACGCGTCCGCTGAATATCAAGTACGCGTTCGTGCTGGGGTTGAACGACGGCATCGTGCCGCTGGCTCCCGTTCAGGGAGGGCTGCTGAGCGAGCCGGAACGGACCCGCCTGGCGGAGAGCGGACTCGAACTGTCTCCCGGCTCGGAACGCCGGATGCTCGACGAAAGGCTGTTCATCTACCATACGCTGACCGCTGCTTCGCACAAGCTGTGGCTGAGCTACGCGCTCGGCGACGACGAAGACAAGCCGCTGCTGCCGTCCGAAATCGTGCTTGAGCTGCGCGCCGCGTTTCCGTTCGTCGGCGAGCGCCGCGAGAGCGGACTGCCGGCGCCGGGCATGGCGCCTTCCGAATACCGCCGGTTCGTCACCCTGCCGGAATCGACGCTTCCGCATCTGCTTGCGCAGCTCCGGCTGTGGAAAGCGGGAACGGAGATCGATCCGCTGTGGTGGGATGTGCTGGGCGCTTATCAGGAGCGGCCCGAATGGGACGCCCTGCTGCGCAGCCGTCTGGCTTCGCTCGTCTATACCAACAAATCGGACCGGCTCACCCGGGAGACCAGCATGGAACTTTACGGCCGAAAGCTGCGTTCCAGCGTATCCCGGATGGAAAAGTTCACGGCGTGCGCGTTTTCGCATTTCGCTTCCCACGGCCTGAGATTGAAGGAGCGCCAGCTCTACAAGCTGAACGCGCCCGATATCGGACAGCTGTTCCATGCCGCGCTGAGCGACATCGCGACGCGTCTGCGGCTCGAGAATCGGAGCTGGGGATCTTTGACGGTCGAGGAATGCCTTGCGGAAGCACGCTCTTCCGTAGACAAGATCGCTCCGAGGCTGCAGGGCGAAATCCTGTTCAGCACGAGCCGCTACGGTTATATTTCGCGCAAGTTGATGGACATCGTCGGCCGCGCTTCGATCATTCTGGGCGAGCACGCGCGGCGCGGCGACTTCGAGCCTCTCGGTATCGAGGTCGACTTCGGCCCGGGCAAGGACATTCCGCCGCTCGTATTCGAACTGGGCAACGGATGCACGATGGAAATCGTCGGCCGGATCGACCGGGTAGACGTCGCCGAAGGCGAAGAAGGGCTGCTGCTTCGCGTCATCGACTACAAGTCGAGCGACAAAGACCTGAAGCTGCACGAGGTCTACTACGGCTTGTCGCTGCAGATGCTGACCTATCTGGATGTGCTGCTGACGCACGCGGAGGAATGGATCGGAGCTCCCGCGCTGCCGGCCGGGACCTTGTACTTCCACGTGCAAAATCCGCTGCTGGCTTCTCCTAACGGCATGACGCGGGACGCGGCGGCGCAGGAAATGCTCAAGCGTTTCAAGATGAAGGGGCTGGTGCTGGCCGATCCCGACGTCGTCGCCAAAATGGACCGGACGCTTACAAGCGGCCAATCGCCGGTCATTCCGGTAGCGGTCAAAAAGGACGGCGGATTCTACAGCAGCTCGGCCGTCGCCGATCCCCGGCAGTGGGAATCGCTGCTCAAAGGGGTGCGCCGCAACATCGCGGGCATCGGAAGACGGATCACGGACGGCGAATCGGAAGCGCGGCCTTACCGCATTCAGCAGGAGAAAGCGTGCGATTTCTGCCCGTACCACTCCGTCTGCCAGTTCGACGAGAGTCTGGACCATGCGGGATACAATCATCTGAACAAACCGGGCAAAGACCGGATCTGGGAACTGTTCGGCGAAGCGGACGGGGAAGACGAGAAGGAGGAGAGCCTATAAATGGGAATGACATATGCCGATAAGCCGGCCGGCAGCCACTGGAGCGACGATCAATGGAAAGCGATCGCCGCTTCGGGCGGCAATATGCTGGTCGCGGCGGCGGCGGGCTCCGGCAAAACGGCCGTGCTCGTCGAACGGATTATCCGGAAGATCACCGATCCCGCCGGAGGCACGGGCGTGGACCGGATGCTGATCGCCACCTTCACGAAAGCGGCGGCCTCGGAAATGCGCCAGCGGATTCGAGACGCGCTGAACAAGGAACTGACCGCCGATCCGCAAAACGAGCATCTGCGCCGCCAGCTGTCGCTGCTCGGCCAGGCGTCGATCACGACGCTGCATTCGTTTTGCCTGGAAGTGATCCGCCGCCATTACACGCTGATTCCGCTTGATCCGGCTTTTCGGATCGCGAACGAACACGAAAGCGAGATTATGCGGCAGGAAATTCTCGAAGAGCTGTTCGAGGAGCAGTACGCGCTCGAGGAAGACGGCCGGCTGTTCCGCCGGCTGATCGACTGGTTCGGCGGCGAGCGTTCCGACGATCCGGCATTTGCGCTCGTGCAGCGTCTGTACGACTTCGCGCGAAGCCATCCTTGGCCGGAACGGTGGCTGCGCGAAGCCGCCGCCGAGTTCCGCGTCGATACGCTGGAGTCGCTCGGCGAGACGTCCTGGGCGCGCAGCCTGATGGCCGACGCGCGGCTGGCGCTGGCGGGCACGGAGAACCTTCTGCTCCGCGCTTACGATTTGGCTTCGTCGCCGGAAGGACCGGCTCCTTACGTCGACACGCTGCAAAACGACCTGGATATGCTGCGCCGGCTGCAGGCGGCCGCCGAACGCGAACCGTGGCATCGCGTGCACGCTTACTTCGAGAACATGACGTTCGGCAAGCTGAACGCGGTCCGCAAAGACCAATGCGATCCGCAGATCAAAGATCGGGCGAAAGCGCTGCGCGACGCGGCGAAGGAAGACCTGACCGAAATCCGGGAATTTTATTTCGGCCGACCGCCGGAAGCTTTTCTGGCCGAGCTGAACGAAGCCGCTCCGCTTATGGAGGAGCTGGCGGCCTTGACGATCGAATTCGGGGAGCGCTACGCCAAAGCGAAGAAAACGCGGGGAATGGTGGACTTTTCCGACCTCGAACACTACTGCCTTCGCATTCTCCGCGATCCGTCCTCCGAACCCGGCCGTTTGATTCCTTCGGCCGCGGCGCTGGAATATCGGGAGCGCTTCGACGAAGTGCTGCTCGACGAATACCAGGACACGAACTCCGTGCAGGAAGAGATCGTTTCGCTGATCGCGCGGGAAGGGTCGGGCAACCGGTTCATGGTCGGGGACGTCAAACAGAGCATTTACCGCTTCCGCCTGGCGGAACCGGGATTGTTCCTGCATAAATACCGCGCTTACGGAGAAGATTTCTCGGAAGGCGGCCTGCGCGTCGATCTTGCGCGCAATTTCCGCAGCCGGAAAGAAGTGGTCGAAGCGGTCAACGGCATTTTCCAGCGCATCATGAACGAGCGGGTCGCGGAAATTCAATACGACGAACGCGCCGAACTGGCTTACGGGGCGCTCGCTTATCCGGAAGCCGAAAAGGACGAATACGCGCCCGAATTGATGCTGATCGAGCGAGGCGGCCAGGAAGAAGGAGAAACGGCGGAAGGCGGCCCTGCCGCCGAAGCGGCGGAAATCGAAACCGCGCGTCTGGAAGCCCGTGCCATCGCGGCGCGGATTCACGAGCTCACCGGACAGTCGGAAGGGCGCGAGGCGCTGCGGATTTACGACAAATCCGCGGGAGGTCTTCGACCGGCAGGATACGGCGACGTGGTAATCCTGCTGCGCTCGGCAAGCGCCTGGGCCCCCATGATCATCGAAGAATTGAGGCTTGCGGGCATTCCGGCGATGGGCGACGCGGCACGGGGCTATTTCGAAGCGACGGAAGTGGAAATCATCATGTCGCTGCTGCATATCATCGACAATCCCCGCCAGGATATTCCGCTGGCTTCGGTGCTCCGCTCCCCGATCGTCGGACTGACCGAAGATCAGCTGGCTCGGATTCGGCTTCACGGTCCGAAGCTGCCTTTTTACGAAGCGGTATGCGCGGCGGCCGTAGGGAGCTTATCTCCCGGCACGGACGGCGAAGCACAGGGAACAAACGAAGAGGCGAAGGTTCCCGGCGCAGGCGCGTCCGGAGACGAACCGCCCCCGAATGACACGTCGGCGCGTTCGAATCTGGCTTCCGGGCCCGATTCGCCGCTGAGCGAGACGCTGAACCGTTTCTTGTCTTCGCTGGGGCGCTGGAGGGATCTGGCGCGAAGCGGCGAACTCAGCGAGCTGATCTGGACGCTGTACCGCGAGACGGGCTATGCCGATTGGGTGGCCGGGCTGCCGGGCGGCGCGCAGCGCCGGGCGAATCTGCTGGCGCTGTACAACCGGGCGGTACAGTTCGAGAAGTCGACGTCGGCCCAGGGGCTGTTCCGCTTCCTGCGCTTTGTCGAGCGATTGAGGGACAACGGAGGCGACCTGGCCGAAGCGCCTTCCGAAGCGGCGCACGATTCGGTGCGCATTATGACGATCCATAAAAGCAAAGGCTTGGAGTTCCCCGTCGTATTTATCGCGGGATTATCGAAGAACTTCAATATGCAGGATCTGAACGCGCCGTTCATGACGCACAAAGAGTTGGGCTTCGGACCTCGCTTCGTGGACGAAGAAAGCCGCGTCGGTTATCCGACGCTGCCCGCGCTCGCCATTCGCAGAAGGATGCTGATGGAACTGCTGGCGGAAGAAATGCGGGTGCTGTACGTGGCGCTGACGCGGCCGCGCGACAAGATGATTTTGACCGCTTCGGTCAAGGATCTGCCGAAGCGAGTCTCGGCTTGGATGCAGTCGGCGGGCGGAGAAGAAGGCATCGCCGACTATACGCTGGCGAAAGCCCGATCATACCTGGACTGGATCGGTCCCGCGCTGATCTTCGAACCGGGAGCGGAGGAGCTGCGCGCCTCCGCGGATACGGCTCTTCCGGTCGGAGTCCGGGGTTCCTCGGCCGGTTGGACGTTTGCCGTTCGCGGCGGCGACGCCGCATCGGCCGCCGAGAGAGAGGCGGGCGAAGAACTGTACGCCGAACGGATCCAGCGCCTGAAGGCGGTTATGGGCGGCGAACGTTCCGAAGATTACGGCCGCCGCTCGGAGTTTGCCGAACGCTTCGCCTGGCGGTATCCTCACGCGGCGGCCGGCGGAGCCGCCGCCAAGACATCCGTGACCGAGATCAAATCGCGCTTTGCCGGCGACGAATATCCCGCGGCTGATGCGCTCGAAGCGGCCCGTCGGCTGGCCGGTCTGGAAGACGACGCACAGGCGGCCGAACAGGGCCGGCCGGAAGCCGGAGGCCCGACGCTGCAGCTTCGGCGTCCGCGGTTCATGGAGGGAAGCCGCTTGACCGGAGCCGAACGGGGCACGGCTTACCATACGCTGATGCAGCATGTGCCGCTGGACGCGGACACGGGAGCGCGCGAAGCGGCGGAGACGCTGGCCGAACTCGTCCGCAAAAGCATTCTGCTGCAGGCCGAAGCCGATACGGTGAATCCGAACGATATCGCCGGGTTTATCCGCAGCGAGATCGGCAGCAGGGCCGTGCGGGCGCAATGGCTGCGCCGCGAACTGCCGTTCAGCGCGGGCGTCGGCGCGGACGAAGAACTCGGTTCCCTGGTGCTGCCGGTTCAGGGCGGAAGCGCGAATGCCTGGCCGCCTACCGGAGGCGGCGGAAGCCGAGATGTGCGTCTGGAACGTCTTCCGGGCGAACGGGTGCTGGTGCAGGGCGTCGTGGACTGCCTGTTCCGCGAGAACGGGAAGCTGATTCTGCTCGATTACAAGACCGATCGGATCAGACCGGGGCGCGGCACCGAAGAGTTGGCCGCGCATTACCGCTTCCAGCTGGATTTTTATGCGCGAGCGGTCGAAGACATGCTCGGCGAGCCGGTGCACGAGAAATGGCTGTACTTTTTCGATGCCGCCGAAGGGGTGCGGCTGTAAAACGGAAACCGGGTTTTCGGGTTTCGAACAGGTTGGAATGCCTTGTCAAAAGGAGGCCGGCTCGCAAGCGGGCCGGCCTTTGCACGGCGACGAGGGAATCACGAATTCGCGATAGATAAGGGAAGGGGCGCGAACGATGCGCGTGCTGCATACGGCGGACTGGCATCTGGGCAAAACGCTGGAAGGCCGGAGCCGATTCGAAGAACAGGAAAAATTTATGGACGAGCTGGTCGATATCGTCCGGCGGGAGAAGGTCGATCTGATTCTGATGGCGGGCGACGTGTACGATACGGTCAACCCTCCGGCATCGGCCGAGCAGCTTTTTTACGAAAGCGTGGCGAGAATCCGGGCGGAAGGCTGTCAGCTCGCGGCGATCGCGGGCAACCACGACCATCCCGAGCGGGTGGCGTCGGTGCGTCCGCTCGTCAAGGACAGCGGTATTTCGCTCGTCGGTCTGCCGACCGAAAAGGCGCTGACGCTTGACGCCGCCCGTACCGGAGAACGGGCGGTGATCGCGGCGCTGCCTTACCCGTCCGAAGCTCGGCTGAACGAGCTGCTGACGCTGGACGGGACGGACGAAGGGCTGCTGCGCCGGGCGTACAGCGAGCGCGTAGGCATGCTGATGCGCAGGTTGGCCCAGGACTTTTCGCCGAAAACGGTCAATTTGGCCATGAGCCATATTTATGTGCTGGGAGGGCTGGAATCCGATTCGGAACGGCCTATCCAGGTGGGCGGAGCTTATACGGTCGATCCGTCGGCGCTTGCCTGCGGGGCTCAATATACGGCGCTCGGGCATCTTCATCGCCCGCAGAAGGTGAAAGGAGAAGGCGTGATCCGCTACAGCGGTTCGCCGATCTGCTACAGCTTCTCGGAAGCCGGCCAGGCCAAGTCGGTCATGCTCATGGATATCGAGCCGGGCAAAGAACCGGAGCTTCAAGAAATTTATTTATCCTGCGGACGGCAGCTCGTGGAATGGAATGCCAAGGAGGGACTGCAGCAGGTGCACGGCTGGCTGGACGAAGGCCGGGATGCCGGAGCCTTCATCGACTTGAGAATCACGCTGACCGAAGCGATGTCGCTCGGCGACATTCAGGCGCTTCGGCGTTCCTGCGACGGTTTGGTTCACATCCGCCCCGTTTATCCGCAGCTGGAGCGGGCGGACATGCCGGAGGAACGGGCGCGGCTGCCGATGCACGAGCTGTTCAAGACGTTTTACCGGCGGCAGACGGGCGGAGCGGAGCCCGAAGACGGGCTCGTCTCCCTGTTTATGGAATTGGCTGCCGAAGACGGAGATTCCGCGGAAGGAGGAGAGGCCGAGTGAAACCCATTACGTTGAGATTGTCCGGACTGCAGAGCTATCGGGAAGCCCAGGAGATCGACTTTACGCAGTTGTGCGAGACGGGACTGTTCGGGATCTTCGGACCGACGGGCAGCGGCAAGTCGACCGTGCTGGACGCGATCACGCTTGCCATGTACGGCAAAGTGGAGCGGGCTTACGGCGGCACGCAGGGAATCATGAACCACTCCGAAGATACGCTCTACGTCGCGTTCACGTTTGAACTGGAGTCTTCCGCGGGGAGCAGGCGCTTCCGCGTCGAGCGGCGCTTCAAGCGCACGGGCGACGTGTCGGTCAGCAACACGCTGAGCCGGTTCGTCGAGGTCAAGCCGGAAGGCGACGACGTGATCGCCGACAAGCTGGCCGAAGTGACGAAAGCGGTCGAGGAACGGATCGGCCTGAAAATGGACGACTTTACCCGCGCCGTCGTGCTGCCGCAGGGCAAATTTGCGGAATTCCTGTCGCTGAAGGGCAGCGATCGCCGTCAAATGCTTCAGCGGCTGTTCCATTTGGAGCAGTACGGCGACCGCCTGATCCAAAAGCTGAACAAAAAAGCCCGGGAAACGGAAGCTCGGCTGCGTACGGTGGAAGCCGAGCAGCAGGGTCTCGGCCTGGCGTCCGCCGAAGCCGTCGAAGAAGCGAAGACACGGCTTGACGAGACCGACCGGACGGCGGAGCTGCGGCGCAAAGCGCTCGATGCGGCCGCCGAAGAACACGGTCGTCTGTCCCGGGTACGGGAGCGCTCCGCGGAACGCCGGGATGCCCTTGCGGCTCTGGAAGGACTGCGGGGACAAGGGGAGACGGTGCGCGAGCTGAAGGCGCGCACGGAGCGGGCGAGGGCGGCCGCCGCCCTGCTGCCGGCTTGGGAACGTTTCCGGACGGCATCCGCCCGGGCGGAAGAATTGGCGGCCGGAGCGAAACGGCTCAAGCGGGCTTCGGATCAAGCGCGCAGCCGGGCGGACGGGGCCGCCGCGTCGGAAAGCGCCGCCCGGGAAGCGCTGGCGGGAGAAGAGCCGGGACTTCTGCGGCGCACGGCGGAACTCGAGCAGGCGCTGCAGCTCGAGCGGGAACTCGCCGGACTTCGGGAAGAGGCGGGCCGACTGGAACGCGGCCGCGAAGAAGCGTCTTCGCGTCTGGAAGCCGCTCGGCGGGAAGGCGACGAACTCCGGCGCAAACTGGAGCAGGCGAGCCGGCTGCGCGCGGAACTGCAGGAACAGCTGGACGCCTGCGAGGTGCGCAGCTCGGACCGGGCCGAATTGGAAGAGGCCGGTCGTCTGGGCGACGCCGTTGCCGCGCTGGAAGAGCAGCTTCCCGGCGTGCGCAGGGAAGCGGAAGAAGCCCGGCGACAGGAAACTCAGGCCGAAGAAGAGCTGGCTGCGGGCCGCGAACGGGAAGCGGTCAGCCGCGAGCGGCTGCGGCAGGCGGCGGATTCCGCCGCCGGGCATCTGGAATCGCTTGGCGCCTTCGAAGCGGAAGCGGCCGCGCTTGCGGAAGCCGCCGCGGCCGAAGAAGTCCGTCTGGAGGCGGCGGGCCGCGAATCGGCCAAGCGCCGGATGGCGGCCGAGCTGGCGGATGCCCTGACGGACGGCGAGCCTTGTCCCGTCTGCGGCGCGACGCATCATCCGCTGCCGGCGGATGACGACCCTTCCGCCGCCGAGGCCGCGGCGGAGGCGGAACCGCTGCGCGCCCTGCAGGGCGGCGCGCGCGAGCTTCGCCTCGCCGCCGCCCGCCTGCGCCAGGGCGGCGAAGCCCTGGTCCGGCGTCTGCGCGAAGAGCTGGCGCAGACGCCGGACGCCTCCGCCGCCGCGCCGGCGGAGGACCGTTCCGGCCCGGCTGCCGGAACGGCCTTCGGCTCGCCCGCGGCTCCGGCGAGCCCGCTGTCGCCGCAGGCCTGCGCGGACGAATACGTCCGCCTGCAGGCCGAGACGGAGCGCTTCGAGCGCGAGGCCGCGCAGCTCGAAGCGCAGGCGCGCGAAGCGGAGCGCGCTTACGGCGCGGCCGTCCGCGGGACGGAAGCGCCGCGCGCGCGGCTGGAGGCCGCCGTTCGCCAGCGCGAGCGCGCCGGCGAACGGCTGGCGGAGCTGGAACGCCGCGTGGCGGAAGGCGAGGAGCGCTGGAAAGCTTCCTTCGCGGAGCTTCGGCGGGACGAGTTGGAGCGCCGCCGCGAAGAGATTCGGCGCCGCGACGGACAAGCGGAAGAACTGAAGCGCCGCCTCGACAAGAGCGTGCCGGTCATCCGGACCATGGAAGAAACGCTGAAGTCGCGCGAAGAAGGCGCCGCGGAAGCGGAGCGCGCGCTGGTGCAGTTTACGGCACAGGCGGAAGGAAGGACGGAGCTGCTGAAGGAAAAAGAGCTGCGGCTGCGCGAGACGTCGGGCGGCGTGCCGGCGGCGGAGCTGCTCCGCGGCGCATCGGACAGATTGGCGGCGCTTCGCGCGGCGGCGGAACGGACTCGAGGCGAGCTCGAATCGGCGCGCGAAGCCTGGCAGTCGTCGGCCAACGCGTCCGCCGCCGCCGACCAAGCGGCCGCTTCGGCCGCGGAGCATGCGGCGTCGGCCGAGGCCGGATGGAACGAAGCGCTGTCGGGTTCGGTGTTCGCTTCCTCGGAAGAGGCGGAATCCGCGCGCATGGAAGACGGCAAGATCGAAGAAGCCGAAGAACTCGTCCGCCGGCACCGGGAGAGAGAGAACGAATTGACCGCGCGCGTGCGCGAACTGGAGAAGCTGCTGGACGGCGCCGACGTATCGGAAGACCGATGGGAAGACTGCGCGTCCCGCTTGGAAGAGGCCCGGCGGCTCGACGAAGAAGCGCTTGCCGGAAAAGCGCGCGCCCAGCGGGATCTCGAAGACGTATCGGTCCGTCACGGACGCTGGACGGAACTGGAAGAGGTGCGCACCGGAACGGCCGCGGAGATGGAACGGCTTTCCAAACTGCAAACGTGCTTCCGGGGTAACGCCTTCGTCGAATACGTGGCGGAAGAACAGCTGATCCAGATCAGCCGCTCGGCGTCGAACCGTCTGCGCTTCCTGACAAAACAGCGTTATTCGCTGGAAGTCGACTCCGGCGGGGGATTCGTCGTATGCGATGACGCCAACGGCGGCGTTCGCCGTCCGGTCTCGACCTTGTCCGGCGGGGAGACGTTCCTGACTTCGCTGTCGCTCGCGCTCGCCCTGTCGGCGCAAATTCAGCTGCGGGGAGAATATCCGCTCCAATTCTTCTTCCTCGATGAAGGCTTCGGCACGCTGGATCCCGAGCTGCTCGACACCGTGATCACGTCGCTGGAACATCTGCACAACGACCGCTTGTCGGTCGGCGTCATCAGTCACGTGCAGGAACTGCGGGCCCGGCTGCCGCGCCGCCTGATCGTGCAGCCGGCCGACCACGCGGGCGCGGGATCGAAAGTGCTGCTCGAAAAAATGTAAACTCCACTGCGTGATTTGAGTCACAGATACAGATTCAAGCTGTTGTTATAATACAGTCAGCCGACATCATATAAGAAGTGCCCCGATCTGCGACTTCGCCGGGCTGTTCGACAGCCCGCCCGGAATGGCCGTTCAGCTGCGCGAATCCTTTTGGGATTTGCAGGGTGCTTCTTTTTTTTGTCTTTTTCCGGGAAAGTTTGTACAATGGATACGGCGAGCGGACGGGGCGCGGTTTGCTCCGTTCCCAATATGGAGATTCCGGACGATCGGCCGGGCGGCTTGGCCGCACCGGGCGCCGGCGCCGGACAGTCGAGGAGGAAAAGAGATGGCAGAGACGATTTTCAGCAAAATTATCGAAGGTAGCATTCCGAGCAAAAAGGTATTCGAAAACGAGCGGATTTACGCGTTTCACGATATTCAACCCGCCGCTCCGGTTCATGTGCTGATCGTGCCGAAGAAGCCGATTCCGTCGCTGAACGATATCGGGGACGAGGATTTGGCGGTCATCGGAGAGATTCACCGGGTGGCCGTGCAGTTGGCCGGAGAGCTCGGAATCGCCGACAGCGGCTACCGCGTGATCAACAACTGCGGCGCCGACGGCGGCCAGACCGTCCCGCATCTCCACTTCCACCTGCTCGGCGGCGCGAAGCTCGGGGCTTTGACGGGAATTTCCGGCTCGCACGCTTAAAAGCGCGGGCGGCGGCCGCACGCCGCGCATATCTGCACAGACTTTCGGATAAGCATTGACACGGGGTTTCGCTTTCGCCTATAATGTAAGTTGATTAACCGTGTTATGCTCTTGGACGGTCTGGTCGGAGGGAGGGGAAACTGGTGTCTGAAACTAAAGTTCGCAAAAATGAGACTATCGATGCTGCTCTTCGCCGCTTCAAACGCTCGATCGCAAAAGACGGCGTGCTGGCGGAAGTTAAAAAGCGCAAGCATTACGAGAAGCCTAGCGTAAAGCGCAAGAAGAAGTCTGAGGCGGCTCGCAAAAGAAAGTTCTAAGATGTGTTCCTGACACATCTTTATTAGATGTGCTGCAGGGTTTTCGGGCCGATTAACTCGGCTGAAGACACATCATTATCGGATGTGTTTTCGGTTATTCTGCCGTTTCATGAAGCCGAAAACACGTCATTAGTAGGAGGATTTGTTTGTCGATGAATCTTAGCGAACGATTGAACGAAGATATGAAGCAAGCTATGCGGAGTAAAGATAAATTCAAACTCTCGACCATACGAATGATTCGCGCAACGGTCAAGAACCAGGAGATCGATTTGAAGCGAACTTTGGATGACGCAGAAGTGCTTGATATTCTGAGTCGTGAGATCAAACAGCGCAAAGATGCCCTCCAGGAGTTTGAAAAAGCAGGTCGTGAAGATTTGGCCGAGACTGTCAGAGCCGAAATCGACATCGTTGCTGAATACCTTCCCACTCAGCTTGGCGAAGAAGAAGTTAAAGCCATTGTACAGCAGACCATCCAGGAAACCGGTGCTTCTTCCAAAGCCGATATGGGCAAAGTCATGGCCGCTCTTATGCCAAAAGTCAAAGGACGCGCCGACGGGAAATTGGTCAACCAAGTGGTTCAGCAGTGCCTGCAATAAACGAATGAAACGAACACCCTTCCGGATTTTCGGGAGGGTGTTTTTGTTGCGGTTTTTGATTTTTTTTCGAAAAGACAGGTTTTTTTGAAACGCGCAAGCGGGAAAAGCGTATACTAGTAGTGAAGAACTTTTGCACAGTCCAAGACAGAGGGAAGACAAAAAGCGAGAGGCTTTGCGTTTACAGCATTTGAAAAAGGAGGGAGACCTTATGAATACACAATCGCGGTCCAAATGGTGGCTCGGTCTGGCCGCGACATTCTGGGGCGTCGTCTGGTTTGTCGGCATACCTTTGATTTTGTGTACGTCTTTCGTATCCACGGCGTCCGCGGCCGGAGCAGCGGGATCTTCGGCCGGCCTGCCTGCCCAAAGCATGGTGGGCGATTTTGCAGGTTTTCTGACGACGCCGGTCATGCTGACCCTGCTGCTCTTTATCGGGCTTGCGGGAGTTGTGATCGAACTGCTCGTGCCGGGACTCATTTTCCCGGGAGTGCTCGGCGTGTGCGCGTTTATCCTGTACTTTTTCGGCAGCACGATCGAAGGATTGGCGGGGCCTTACGTCTGGCTTCTGTTCGCCGTCGGCATTATCCTGATGGCGCTGGAAGTCTTTCTGCCGAGCTTCGGAATTTTGGGCCTGCTCGGCGCGGGCTCGCTGATAGGAGGAGTGGTTATGGCGGCATGGGCAACGGGACACGCCTTGCAGAAGCTGGGAATCGCCTTCGTACTGGCGGCGGCAGCGGTCGGAATCGTGGCGTTCGTGTTCAAGGAACGCGGAATATGGAATCGCTTCATCCTGAAAGACAGCCTGACGTCGGAAGCCGGTTACAACTCCGCGGTCACGCGCTATGAACTTGTAGGGCGCGATGCCGTGACGCTGACGCCTCTGCGTCCATCCGGCACGGTGCTGATCGACGGCGAACGGATCGACGTGGTCAGCGAAGGTGGATTCATCGAACGAGACAAGGCGGTCGTGATCCTCAAAACCGAAGGCGGTCGTATCGTCGTGCAGGAAAAATGGCACAGCGGGCTGGGACCGATCGAGCCGATCTGATTCGGCGGAATCGGTACGGTACTTATTGAAAAATCGGATCGCCGGGGTAACGGATTATCGGCCCCGGCTCCGCATCATGCAAATTTGGAGGGGTACTTATGGCAGATGCAGTTTGGGTAACTCCGCTGCTGATCGTAGTAGTGGCAATCGTTCTTTTGAGCATTTTCTTCAGCTTTTTCCCGGTGGCGCTCTGGATTTCCGCGCTGGCTTCGGGCCTGCGCATCGGCATCATTACGCTCGTGGCCATGCGCCTGCGGCGCGTTACGCCTGCCCGGATCGTCAATCCGATGATCAAGGCGCACAAAGCGGGTCTTACGCTGACCATCAACCAGCTCGAGAGTCACTATCTGGCGGGCGGTAACGTCGACCGGGTCGTCAACGCCCTGATCGCGGCGCACCGCGCGAACATTCCGCTGGAATTCGAACGCGCCGCCGCGATCGACCTGGCGGGCCGCGATGTGCTGCAGGCCGTGCAAATGAGCGTTAATCCGCGCGTCATCGAGACGCCGAGCGTATCGGCTGTCGCGCGAAACGGAATCGAAGTGGTCGTTATCGCCCGCGTTACGGTGAGAGCGAATATCGACCGTCTCGTCGGCGGCGCCGGCGAAGAAACGATCATCGCCCGTGTCGGCGAGGGGATCGTAACGACCGTCGGTTCCAGCGATACGCACAAAGAAGTTCTGGAAAATCCGGACAAAATCTCGCGTACCGTTTTGGAAAAAGGACTGGATGCCGGCACGGCATTCGAAATTCTGTCGATCGATATCGCGGACGTGGACGTCGGCAAAAATATCGGCGCTTTCCTGCAGACCGAACAGGCGGAAGCCGACAAGCGCATCGCACAGGCGAAGGCGGAAGAACGCCGCGCGATGGCCGTAGCGGAAGAACAGGAAATGAACGCTCGCGTTATCGAGATGAGAGCGCGCGTCGTCGAAGCGGAATCGGAAGTGCCGATCGCGATGGCCGAGGCGCTGCGCGGCGGCAAGCTCGGCGTGATGGATTACCTGAACATGAAAAATCTCGAAGCCGATACGGAAATGCGGGGATCGCTCGGCGGCATGAACGTGACCCACGTCGACAATCAAGACTCGCACGATAAGTAAAAGACGGAACAGGAGGGGGTTCCATGCCCCAGTTCTTGGAATGGATCATGAGCAATTTCTTCGTGGTTATCATTATTGTCGGCGCCCTGCTGTCCGTGTTCGGCAAGAAAAACGGCAAACCCGCCGACGGAGGCGGAGAGCCTTTCGGCGGCAGGGGCGCCTCCCGGCCGAGCGCTCCTCGGCCAAGCGCTTCCGCCCGTCCCGCCCAGCTTCCGGGCGGAGAAGGCGAGCGTCGTTCTCCATTTGCAGGCGCGCCCGAACAGCAGGGAAGGACGTCGGCAGGATCGCCGCGCAGGCCGGCTTCGGAAGGGCGGAGAAGCCGCCCTTCCGAGCGTACCGATCTGGAGCAGGCATCCCGGCAGATGAGTGCCGAGATTGAGCGGAGATTGAAAGATCAACGTTCGCAGCAGCGCCGCACGCGCGGCACAGAAAACTCGGCGCTTCAGAACGGACGGTCGTCCGCCGCTTTCAACAAGGGCGGAACCGCGACGGAAAAGAGGGCTGCCAAGCCGCCGGTTTCGGCTTCTTCTTCGCGGCCTCTTCCGAAGATCGCGGCGGAGGAACTGCGCAAAGGCATCATGTGGGCCGAGATTCTCAGCGAACCGCGCGCAAGAAAGCCGTACTCTTCCGGCCGCAGGTAAACCTGCGGAGCCGCCGTTTCCGAACGGCGAAGCTGCCGGCCTTTTCCGCCCTCGACGGAAAAGGCCGGCTTTTTACGCTCCGCAGAAAAAAAGCCCTTCCCGAAATCTTTTGCATGGGAAGTCGTAGAATGGTAAAGTTGAGGAATAAGAACCTGGCTCCACATAAAAAATAGACGAATAATCGACTAAGGAGACTGAGAGCTTTTGACAGAACAGACGAGAAGCATCAAGATCCCGCTGCATAATGCGGGAGAAGGACTGGCCCTGTTTGGTCCGCAGGATACGTATTTGAAGCTGATCGAACGACAGTTCGAAGCGCGCATCGACAGCCGCGAGGCGGAGATTGCCGTTCACGGGCCCGAGCAGGAAGCGGATCAATTGGAGCAGCTGTTCGACGTGCTGCTGCAGCTGGTGCGAAACGGATATAACCTGACGGAACGAGACGTACAATACGCGCTGGATTTGGCTAAGGAATTCCGGGCCGATCAACTGCTCGATTTGTTCAAAGGAGAAATCGCGTTAACGTTTCGCGGCAAGCCGATTCGTCCGAAGACGATCGGGCAGAAGCATTACGTGACGACGATCAAGAAAAAAGACATCGTGTTCGGCATCGGTCCCGCCGGTACCGGCAAAACATATTTGGCTGTCGTCCTGGCCGTTACCGCGCTTAAGGAAGGCCTGGTCAAACGGATCGTGCTGACCCGTCCGGCCGTCGAAGCGGGGGAAAGCCTGGGATTCCTGCCGGGAGACCTGCAGGAAAAAGTCGATCCGTATTTGCGTCCGCTTTACGATGCGCTGTACGACGTCATGGGCACGGAACAGGTGGCCAAGGCGTTGGAGCGGGGGTTGATCGAGATTGCGCCGCTCGCTTATATGCGCGGCCGCACGCTCGACGATTCGTTCATCATTTTGGACGAAGCGCAGAATACGACGCCCGAACAGATGAAAATGTTTTTGACGCGGCTGGGCTTCGGATCCAAAATGGTGATTACCGGCGACGTCACGCAAATCGATCTTCCGCGGGGCAAGAAAT
This sequence comes from Saccharibacillus alkalitolerans, assembly GCF_011090185.1. Lineage (GTDB taxonomy): Bacteria > Bacillota > Bacilli > Paenibacillales > Paenibacillaceae > Saccharibacillus > Saccharibacillus alkalitolerans. Next base: position 198,702 of record NZ_JAAFGS010000001.1, read on the forward strand.
CGGGATTGGTCGAAGCGCGCCTCGTGCTGAACGATATTTCGGATATCGGCTTCGTTACGTTTGCCCAAGAGGACGTCGTTCGGCACTCGCTCGTCCAGAAAATTATCGTGGCTTACGAGAAGGCGGCTGAGAGTATCGAATAAGATTTCGCGCCGAAGCGAAGACGTTTCCTATCGGTTTCGGCGCGGAATCAGGAACTAATACCGGAGGTCCTTCCATATGGCTTCAAAAGAAAAATGGAAACGCAAGGCCGATCCTAAGCTGTCGGGCTGGAAGAACAGCCGCGTCGTCAAGTTGTCGCTGTTCATCCTGCTGGCGCTAATGTTTTACATCGGGCTGGCGCCGAAGCTGCTGCCCGAAAAATACGATATTCAAGTCAACATGCCGAGCGATAAGGAGATTCTTGCGCCCGCGCAGATTCCTAACGGCAAAGCGACTCTGCAGGCTCAGGAAGAAGCGGCGGAAAAAGTCCAGCAGATTTACCGGATCGTGCCGCTGCGCAACGATACGCTGGTCAGCCAAATCCTGGACCGGATCGATACGCTGAACCAGGACGACCAGCTTACCGAAGCGAACAAGATCGACATCTATAAGGAAGAACTGCCGCAGAAGGTTAGCCAATTCATGTCGAACACGATCCGCAATATCGGCAACAACGCCAACTACTCTCCGGCGCTGCTGCAGGAAGTTCGCAAACGGGTGAACGAGCAGGAATACGATATTCCGGAAGAGACTTTTTATAAGATCCCTTCGCTGTCGTCTTCGCAGATTCAGGAGATGAAGTCGGAAGCGACGGGGATCGTGTCGCGTCTGATGGGAGACCAGGTCACAGACGCGCAGACGGCACGTGCCCAAGTCGCGGAGTTCGTCAGCCGCAGCACGCTGACCGATCGGACTTCGCGCGAAGTGGTTCAGGAACTGATCAAGCTCTCCATCACGCCCAACCGTTTTTATGACGAAGAGGCGACGAAGGAAGCGGCGGTGCAGGCGCGCGAAAATACCGAGACCGTTTATATCGAACAGGGCGAAGTGCTGGTGCAGCGCGGCGAGACGATTACCCAGGACATGTACAATCTGTTGAAAGAAAACGACATGCTGAAGACCGAGATCAATTATTGGCCGCAGTTCGGCCTGCTTCTGCTGTCCGTCCTGCTTGCGCTCGGCTTGTTCCTGTTTACCCGGCAAAGCGGAACCGAATTCCGGTACGGCAACCCGCAGCTGCTGATGATCGTGCTGATCTATTTCATCATGCTGATCGCGATGCATCTGACGGCGCTCGTCCAGAGCGATACGTCGAGATACGTCGGTTATTTGGCGCCCGTCGCCATCGGCTGCACGCTGATTACCCTGCTGCTCAACAATTCTTTCGCTTATTTCAGCGCGGTTATTTTTTCCGTTCTGGCCAGCATCGTGTTGAACGCGGGACAGCCGGGAACGGGGATCTTTGATTTCCATTTCGGATTCTATACGCTCGTCGTCTCGTATGCCGCTATCTTTACGGTGCACCGGGCCAGCCAGCGATCCACGATTCTCAAGGCGGGGATCATGGTCAGTTTGTTCGGAGCGTTGGCGGTGCTTGCGCTTGCGCTGATCGGGGATGCCGAACCGAACCGCAGCACGATCTTGTATCCGGTTGCGTTCGCCCTCGCATCCGGCCTGTTGACCGCCATTTTGGCTATCGGGCTGATGCCGTTCTTCGAGGTGACGTTCGGTATCCTGTCGGCGCTCAAGCTGGTGGAATTGTCCAACCCGAACCACCCGCTGCTGCGCAAGCTGCTGATCGAGACGCCGGGAACGTATCATCACAGCGTCATGGTCGGCAACCTTTCGGAAGCGGCCGCGGAGGCGATCGGCGCGAACGGGCTGCTCTGCCGCGTCGGTTCGTATTATCACGATATCGGCAAAACCAAGCGTCCGAGCTATTTTATCGAAAACCAGAACAATATCGAGAACCCGCACGATTCCATCGATCCGAAGCTGAGCAAATCGATTATCGTGGCTCATGCGCGCGACGGCGTCGAAATGCAGAAGGAATACAAGCTGCCGAAGCGCATTCGCGATATCGCGGAACAGCATCACGGCACGACGTTCCTGTATTTCTTCTATCAAAAAGCGCTGAAGCAGGCCGAAGAGCGCGGCGTGGAACCGGATTTCACGGAAGCGGACTTCCGCTATCCCGGACCGAAGGCGCAGTCCAAGGAAGCGGCCGTGGTGGGCATCGCGGACAGCGTCGAAGCGGCGGTCCGCTCGCTGCACAAGCCGACGATCGAGCAGGTGGAATCGATGATCGGGAAAATTATCAAGAGCCGTCTGGACGATCAGCAGTTCAACGAGTGCGACATCACGCTCAAGGAGCTGGACGTGGTCGCCAAGACGCTCAAGGAAGCGGTAATGGGAATTTTCCATTCGCGGATTGAGTATCCCGAAGAGGTCAAGCCCAAGGCAAAGGAGAACTGAAGCATGAGTCTGCAGCTGGAATGGAGCAACGAACAAAACGAATACGAAATCGGCGAGACGCTGATCGGGCAGCTGCGCAAGCTGCTCGAAGCGGCGGGCGAGACGGAAGGCGTAACGGAAGGCGAAGTGGCGCTGACGTTCGTGGACGACGAAGAAATTCACCGATTGAACAAGGAGTTCCGCAATATCGACCGGCCGACCGATGTCCTGTCGTTCGCGATGCGCGAATCGATGGGCGAAGAACCGGAGATCACTTACGAAATCGAAGAGGGCGAAGAGGCGGAACTGGGGCCGGAATTCGACGAAATGCTCGGCGATATCATTATCTCGGTACCGAGAGCGATTGCGCAAAGCGAAGATTACGGACATTCGGTCGAGCGGGAGATCGGTTTTCTGTTCGTGCACGGATTCCTTCACCTGCTCGGTTACGACCATCAGACGCCGGAAGACGAGGCGGTCATGATGGGCAAACAGGAAGCCGTCCTGCAAAAAATAGGATTGACGCGCTGATGGGGAAGCGGCGTACCTGGAAGGAAGTATTCCGGAATGCCTGGGACGGCGTCCGGGCGACGGCTTCGACGGAGCGGAATTTCAAAGTGCATCTGGCGCTGTGCGCGGCTGTGCTGCTTCTGGGTGCGCTGCTGCGCGTTCCCCGGCTGGACTGGGGGCTGCTGTGCCTGGCGATCGGGCTTGTCCTGTCCGCCGAACTGATGAACACGGCCGTGGAAGCGGCCGTCAATCTGACTGTGGGGGAACGGATTCATCCGCTGGCCAAAAAAGCCAAGGACGCCGCCGCGGGGGCCGTACTGGCCTCCGCGTTTTTTGCCGCCGTGGTCGGTCTGATCGTGTTCGCGCCTCCGCTGCTTCAGTTGGCAAGAATATGGGGCTGGTTGTAAAGACCGGGCGGCTGTACAATAGGATGCACCCCGCAGCAGGCATAAGGGATACAGAGAGGAGATCTACACTATGGATCCAGCCGTATTGATTCAAGAAGCGATCAAAGCCCGCGCGCAGGCTTACGTGCCTTATTCGGGATTCAAAGTCGGGGCAGCCCTGCTCGACGAGCAGGGACACGTGCATCACGGATGCAACGTCGAAAACGCGGCGTACGGTCCGTCGAACTGCGCGGAGCGCACGGCGCTTTTCCGTGCCGTAGCGGACGGCCATCGTCCGGGGAGCTTTGCCATGCTGGCCGTCGTCGGCGATACGGACGGGCCGATTGCGCCGTGCGGCGTGTGCCGTCAGGTGCTGGTGGAACTGTGCAAGCCGGACATGCCGGTGGTGCTCGGCAACATGAAGGGCGAGATCCGCGAAACGACCATTCGCGAACTGCTGCCGGATGCGTTCGGTCCCTGGGATCTGGATAAGTAACATATAGATCGGCAATAAAGCGGCAGCACGAGACCGAACATCAAGAGGAGGAATAAGATGGAGAGCAGAAAAGGTTTCAAATCGGGGTTCGTCGCCATCGTCGGCCGGCCTAACGTAGGCAAGTCGACGCTGATGAACCAGATTATCGGGCAAAAGATCGCGATCATGTCCGATAAACCGCAGACGACGCGGAACAAAATTCACGGGGTGTACACCGACGAAGGCAAACAAATCGTTTTCCTGGATACGCCGGGCATCCATAAGCGTCAATCCAAGCTGGGCGACTTCATGAACAATACCGCGCTGAACACGCTGGGCGAGGTGGAAGCGGCGCTGTTCCTGATCGACGCTTCCGAAGGCATCGGCGGAGGCGACCGCTATATCATCGAACAGCTCGGCAAGATCAAGACGCCCGTGTTCCTGATTCTGAACAAGATCGATCTGATCGAGCCGGAGGCGCTGCTTCCGCTGATCGAGACGTATCGCAAATTGTACGAGTTCGCGGAGATCGTGCCGATCTCGGCCAAACTCGGCAGCAACGTCAATACGCTGATGGAGCAGATCGGCAAATACCTTCCCGAAGGTCCGCAGTACTATCCGGAAGACCAGGTGACGGACCATCCGGAGCAGTTCGTCATCGCCGAACTCATTCGCGAGAAAATTTTGCAGATGACCCGCGAAGAAGTGCCCCATTCCATCGCGGTTACGATTGAAGACATGAGAGTGCAGGAGAACGGCATCGTTTATGTGGGAGCGGTCATTTTCGTGGAACGGGATTCGCAAAAAGGGATCGTCATCGGCAAGCAGGGGGCCATGCTCAAAGAAGTCGGCAAGCGCGCGCGTCAGGATATCGAAAATCTGCTCGGTTCGAAGATTTTCCTGGAACTGTGGGTCAAAGTGAAAAAGGATTGGCGCAACCAGGACCGCGTTCTGCGCGATCTGGGCTTCCACCGGGACGCGTAGATGCTGTACCGTCTCGATGGGATCGTCATCCGGGCGATGGACTACGGCGAAACGAACAAGATCATTACGCTGTGCACCCAGACGCACGGCAAGATCGGAGTGCTCGTGCGCGGGGCGAAAAAAGTCAAAAGCCGCCATGCTTCGCTGACCCAGCCTTTTACGTACGGCGTGTTCAATTTTTTTCGCGGCGGAAGCGGGCTCGGCACGCTGAACGACGCGGAAATCTACGAATCGAACCATAAGCTGCGCGAGGACCTCGTATTGGCGGCGCACGGCTCTTACGCCTGCGAACTGATCGATCGGGTGCTGCAGGACGAAGATACGGGCAGCTTCTGGTTCGATCAGCTGCTGGCGTTCCTGAACGGAATGCGCGAGGGAAAAGATCCGGAAGTGATGACGAGGCTGTTCGAGATGAAAATCCTCCAGGCAGCCGGCTACGCGCCGGAGCTTGAAGTGTGCGCGGCCAGTCAGCGTCCCGTGGAAGGCGACGCGTTTATCAGTCCCCGGCTCGGCGGCGTTCTCAGCGTGCCGTTCCGGGCGGCCGATCCTTACGCGGTGCATGTGACGGCTCGCACGCTGTCGCTGCTGCGGGTATTCGCGAGGCTGGATTTGCGCAGGCTGGGCAACGTGGACGTGAAGCCGGAGACGAAGGCGGAACTGAAAAAAGTGATGGAAGCGATGATGCGCGAACATATCGGCATGAATCTGAAATCCAAGCGTTTTCTCGACCAGCTCGACAACTACGGCTTTGACAAATGAAACTTTGCGTCTTACAATAAGGGAACATTGCCGAACGTTTTGCAGCGCGTCGAACGGAAGACATGCGAACGATGAGACGGAACCAGACCAGCGAGCCGGGGAGAGTGCAAGCCCGGACGGACCGTGATTCGCATGATTTGGCACTTCCGGGAGCGGGCGAAACGGTAGGCGTACGGAAAAGAGGAATGCGATTCGCGTCCGCACGGCGGCGCCGCGCATTCAAGTAGGGTGGAACCGCGGGGGTTGGTCCGTTGATCGAGTTCACAGGCGTTCAATCGAACGCTTAACGCGGTCAACGGACTGGGATGCATCGAAGATGCGTCCGACGACTCTCGTCCCTACGTCTGTTTATCAGGCGTAAGGACGGGAGTTTTTTGCGTGCTTTTCGCGCCGCGAAAGCTCCCGGTCCGGTAAGCCGAACCATTTCGCAAAGGGGTGCTTATATGAATTTTCAAGGCATGATCCTGACGCTGCAGCAGTTCTGGGCGGAACAGGGATGTATTAACGCGCAGCCGTACGATACGGAAAAGGGCGCCGGCACGATGAATCCGATGACGTATTTGCGGTCGCTCGGCCCGGAGCCGTGGAAAGTCGCTTACGTCGAGCCTTCGCGCCGTCCGTCCGACGGACGCTACGGGGAAAACCCGAACCGTCTCTATCAGCACCATCAATTCCAGGTCATCATCAAGCCTTCGCCGGACAATATCCAGGAATTGTACCTGGACAGTCTGAAAGCCCTCGGCGTCGATCCGCTGATGCACGATATCCGCTTCGTCGAAGACAACTGGGAGAACCCGACGCTGGGCTGCGCGGGCCTGGGCTGGGAAGTATGGCTGGACGGCATGGAAATTACGCAGTTCACGTATTTCCAGCAGGTCGGCGGCATCGAAACCCATCCGGTCGCGGTTGAGATCACTTACGGCATGGAGCGTCTGGCTTCTTATATTCAGGACAAAGAGAATGTGTTCGACCTGGAATACGTGGAAGGCATGACTTACGGCGACGTATACCGCCAAGCGGAATACGAGCACTCCAAATACACGTTCGAACTGTCGGACGTCAAAATGCTCTTTACCCTGTTCAACATGTACGAGCAGGAAGCGACGCGCGCGGCGAACGAGAACCTGGTGTTCCCGGCGTACGATTACGTGCTGAAATGTTCGCATACGTTCAACCTGCTCGACGCCCGCGGCGCGATCAGCGTGACCGAGCGGACCGGCTACATCACGCGGGTGCGCAATCTGGCGCGTAAAGTGGCGGCCGCTTATGTGGAAGAACGCGAGAAGCTGGGCTTCCCGCTGATCAAGAAAGGAGAGGAAGCGTAATGGCAAAAGATCTGCTGCTCGAAATCGGGCTCGAAGAAGTACCGGCCCGCTTCCTGCGCGCCGCAATGGACCAGCTGCGCGAGAAAACGGAAAAATGGCTCGAGGCTTCCCGCCTCGGTTACGATAAAGTCGAAGCTTACGCGACTCCCCGCCGTTTGGCCGTCCTGGCTCGCGGCGTAGCGGAGAAACAGGACGACGTCAACGAAGAAGTGAAAGGACCTTCCCGCAAGATCGCCCAGGACGCGAACGGCGAATGGACGAAAGCGGCTCTGGGCTTCGCCCGCAGCCAGGGCGTGGAAGCGAGCGATTTCACCTTTAAGGAAGTCGGCGGCGTGGAGTACATCTACGCGACGAAAAGCCTGAACGGCCAAGAAGCGTCGGCTCTGCTGCCGGAAGGGCTCAAGGGCATCATTACTTCCATGACTTTCCCGAAAAACATGCGCTGGGGCGCTTATGACTTCCGGTTCATCCGTCCGATCCGCTGGATGGTGGCGCTGTTCGGCGAAGAAGTCGTGCCGTTCGAGATCACGGACGTCGCGTCGGGCCGCGTATCGCGCGGACACCGTTTCCTCGGCAGCGAGACTTCGATTGCCCGAGCGGCCGATTACGTCGAAGCGCTGCGCGCCGAGCACGTTATGGTCGATACGGAAGAACGCGAGAAGCTGATTTTGAAGCAGATCCGCGATCTGGCCGAGCAGAAAAATTGGAATATCGCGATCAAGGAAGACCTGCTTGAAGAAGTTCTGTTCCTCGTCGAAACGCCGACCGCGCTGTTCGGCACGTTCGAGGAATCGTTCCTGAACATTCCGCAGGAAGTGCTGATCACGTCCATGCGAGAGCATCAGCGCTACTTCCCGGTACTGGATGCCGAAGGCAAGCTGCTGCCGTTCTTCGTGACGGTGCGCAACGGGGACGACAAGTCGCTGGACGTCATCGCGAAGGGCAACGAGAAGGTGCTGCGCGCCCGTCTGTCCGACGCCAAGTTCTTCTACGAAGAAGACCAGAAGGTTCAGATCAAGGATGCGCTGTCGAAGCTCGAGAACGTCGTCTTCCACGAAGAATTGGGCAGCACCGGCGACAAAGTGCGCCGTATCCGCCAGACGGCGGATAAAATCGCTTCGCTGCTGAACCTGGACAGCGAGGACGCGCAGGATGTCAGCCGCGCTGCCGATATTTGCAAATTCGACCTCGTGACCCAGATGGTCTACGAATTCCCCGAACTTCAGGGCGTCATGGGCGAAGACTATGCGCGCAAAGCCGGAGAAAAAGAAGCCGTCGCGCGCGCCGTGTTCGAGCACTATCAGCCCCGCTTCGCGGGCGAATCCGTTCCGTCTTCCATCGTCGGATCGGTCGTCAGCCTGGCGGACAAAACGGACGCCATCGTCGGATTTTTCGGCATCGGCATCATTCCGACCGGTTCGCAGGACCCTTACGCGCTGCGCCGCCAGGCGGCCGGCATCGTGCAGATTCTGCTCGACCATAAGCTGGAACTGACGCTGGATGAGCTGTTCGAGCTGTCGATCTCGGTGCACGAACAGGCGGGCAATCTGAAGCGTACGCCGGAAGAAGTGCGCAAAGACCTGCACGACTTCTTCGAACTCCGCGTCAAAAAGCTGCTGTCGGACACGCTGCGCTACGACGTGGTCGACGCGGTCATCGCGGCCGGGTTCGGCGACGTTCCCGCAGTCGTCTCGCGAGGAAAAGCGCTGATGAACGCCGTGCTGCACGAAGAGGACTTCAAAACGACGGTCGAGTCGTTCACGCGCACGAGCAACCTGGCCGCGAAAGCCGACGGACGCGAAGTGAAGCCGGAACTGTTCGAAGGAGAACCGGAGCGCGAACTCTACGAAGCGTGGACACGGCTGCACGAACAGCAGGACACAGGGGCCTTCGGCAAAGAAGACGGCATGAGCGCCGCTCAAGCCGAACTGACGGCTCTGTCGGGTCTCAAGCAGCCGATTACAACGTTCTTCGATCGGGTAATGGTTATGGCGGAGGACGAAAACGTCCGTGCCAACCGTCTGGCGCTGCTGGCGGCTGTCGACGGCGGCCTGAAACGGTTTGCCGATTTCGGCAAGCTGGTCTGGCAGTGACGGCAGGCGTCCGAACAAGCAGTTAAATAAGTTATCGATACGGAATCTTTCCCGAACAGAGAGCAGGACCGAACGCCGGAAAACGGCGGAGCAATGGTGTCTCTTTCGCGGGAAGGCGGGCGCCGAAGTCGCCTGTCTTCCCTTTAGCGGGAAAAGTTCCGTTTTTCGCATAGAACGCCGCTCGGAGAGAAACGGCGGACGCGGAAAGGGCCCGGGGCGTGACGGGCATGCCGAATCCGGCCTGCGGCATGCCCCGGGCGGAAGGAGGCGGCAGTGGAAAAGAGAGCCGAAAGCATGCGCATTTTGGTCGATGCCGATGCCTGCCCGGTCAAAGAAGAAATCAAGCGCGCGGCCCGTTCGGCGGGAGTGCCGGTTATTCTGGTGTCTTCCTATGATCATATGCTGCGCGAAGAAGACGGCGTGCAGGTCGTCCGCGTCGACCGCGGCAAGGAGAGCGCCGATCTGTACATCGTGAACCGTCTGCGCGCCGGAGATCTGGTCGTGACCCAGGATTACGGGTTGGCTGCGCTGGTGCTGGCGAGACGGGCTTACGCGATCTCCGAGCGCGGCGTCGTTTACGACGCGGACAATATCGAGTTTCTGTTGGATCGCCGCCATACGAGCGCGAAAGTGCGCCGCGGAGGCGGGCGGACGAAGGGGCCGAAGAAATTTACGGCGGAAGATCGGGCCGCTTTTTCGGAAAAATGTTTAAAACTTTTACATGATTTGCAGGAGAAGCTTTAGGCGCAGCGAATATTATTTTCATTAGAAGGTGGTTAACATGAGTACGGAATACGGAAATATTCCGGAGGAAACGATCGATGCGGTGCTGAAGCAGCACGATATCGTCGAGACGGTAGGCAGATTCGTACATCTGACCAAACAGGGCAAGTACATGAAAGGCCTGTGCCCGTTCCATTCCGAAAAGACCCCTTCTTTTACGGTGACGCCGGATCGTCAGATCTTCTACTGCTACGGCTGCGGCATGGGGGGCAACGCCATCAAATTCAGGATGGAAATCGAAGGACTATCCTTCCCCGAGGCCGTGAAGATCATGGCGGAAGAGGTGCACATCCCTTTCCAGAGCACAGGCGGAAAGCCGGAATCGCCTCAGGACCGAGAAACCGGACGTCTCCTTCAGGCTTATGAGTGGAGCGAGAAATTTTATCATTTTTTGTTGAAAAACACCGAGCACGGCCGTCCGGCGCTGGAATATTTGCGCGGACGCGGCATCGGAGACAAACTGATCGACCAGTTCCGCATCGGTTTCGCGCCGGATCGCTGGGATACGCTGGTGCAGTTTCTGGACAAGCGTTCGTTCGATTTGGCGGAGATGGAAAAAGGCGGATTAATATCGGCCAGACAGAGCGGCGACGGTTATGTCGATCGTTTCCGCGGACGCATTATGTTCCCGATTGCCAACCGCAGCGGAAAGACCATCGCTTTTGCGGGACGCATACTCGGCGAAGGACATCCGAAATACGTGAACTCGCCCGAAAGCCGGTTATTTAACAAAAGCCGCGTGCTGTACAATTTCGACCAGGCGCGCAGCGCCATCCGCAAGCAGCGCCAGGCGATCCTGTTCGAAGGCTACGGCGACGTTATCGCGGCATGGGAAGCGGGCGTGCATAACGGCATCGCAACAATGGGCACGTCCCTGACCGAACAGCATGCGGCCATGATCAAAACGGCGGCCGACGAAGTGCTGGTCTGCTACGACGGAGATAACGCGGGCCAAAACGCGGCGCTCAAAAGCATCCCGATTCTCGAACAGGCGGGGCTGCAGGTGAAGGTCGCCATGCTGCCGGCCGGCGTCGATCCCGACGATTATATCCGTTCGAACGGAGGAGAGCGATTCGTTCGCCAGGTCGTGGAGGATGCGGCGTCGACGACCAAGTTTCGCTTGGCGACTCTGCGCCGCGGCTACAAGCTGAACGAAGAGAACGGACGCTTGGATTACGCGAAAGCCGCTCTGCCGGTCATCGCCGCGCTGGGGTCGCCGACGGAACGCGAGGTGTATCTGCGCGAACTGTCTTCCGAGGTTGACGTCTCGTTCGAGAGCCTGAAGCAGGACTGCAACCTGATTCGTCAGGAACAGAGCCGGCCGGCGCCCGGGCAGGAAGATCCGGGGCCCGCTTACTCGGGGCCTCAGCCCGGAGGAGGCGGCCAATACGGCGGCAAAGGCCGGGGACGCGGAGACTACGGAAACAAAGGCGGATTCGGTAAAAAAGGCGGCTTCGGCGGAGGAAACGGCTACGGGAATGCCGCCGAGGAAGACTTTTTCCCGCAGCAGCGCCGTACGCGTCCCAACCGCGACCTGCTGCCTGCCCACCAGGCGGCCGAGCGCAGGCTCCTGTTCCTCATGCTGCAGGACCGCCAAGTCTGCGACTACGTGGCGCAGCGGCTCGGCGACGAGTTCAATACGCCGGACTATGCGGCGATCGCCGCTTATCTGTATGCTTTTTACGCGCAGGACCGCGACCCCGACAGCAGCCGCTTCATCGCTTCGCTGCAGGACGAGAAGCTGGAGAAGGCCGTCAGCTCCATCGTTATGATGGAGGGGGCGCGGGAGTGGAGCGAGCAGGAGCTCGACGACTGCATCAAGCAGATCCGCAGTCAGGGCAATCTTCGTTCCAGCGGCATCGAACGCAAACGCGAGGAAATGATGCGCGCCGAGAAAGACGGAGATTTCCTGCTTGCCGCTCAAATCGCAAGTGAAATCATAGCCCTGGAACGGCAGTAACGAACGAGGTTCCGGTTCGAAGTCCGGGGAGGAGGGAGTCTAGAATGGCGAACGAGCAACATACGGAATTGGAAGGCGAACTGACCCTTGATCAGGTGAAGGAGCAGCTGATCGAACTCGGCAAAAAGAGATCGCATCTCAGCTACAAAGAGATTGCCGAGAAGCTGTCGCCGTTCGATCAGGATCCCGAGCAGATCGACGAATTTTACGAGCAGCTCGGAGACCTGGGGATCGAGGTCAACGACGAAAGCGACGAGGAAGAGGGACGTCCCCGTCCGCGCGGCGAACAGGAAGGCGGCGAGGAGTTCGAATTCGGAGAAGACATTGCGCTTCCGCCGGGGATCAAAATTAACGACCCGGTGCGCATGTATCTGAAAGAAATCGGACGAGTTCCCCTTCTTTCCGCCGATGACGAAGTAGGGCTTGCCAAGCGGATCAAGGAAGGCGACGAAGAAGCCAAGCGCCGTCTGGCGGAAGCGAATCTTCGTCTCGTGGTCAGCATCGCCAAGCGCTATGTCGGACGGGGCATGCTGTTCCTGGACCTGATCCAGGAAGGCAACATGGGCCTCATCAAAGCCGTGGAGAAATTCGACTACCAAAAAGGGTTCAAATTCAGTACGTATGCCACCTGGTGGATTCGCCAGGCCATTACCCGGGCGATCGCCGACCAGGCCCGCACCATCCGGATTCCGGTGCATATGGTCGAGACGATCAACAAGCTGATCCGGGTCTCCCGGCAGCTGCTGCAGGAGTACGGCCGCGAACCGTCGCCGGAAGAGATTGCCGCCGAGATGGAACTCAGCGTGGAGAAGGTCCGCGAGATCATGAAAATCGCCCAGGAGCCGGTTTCCCTCGAGACGCCGATCGGCGAAGAAGACGATTCGCATCTGGGCGACTTCATCGAGGATCAGGAAGCGTTGGCTCCCGCCGATGCGGCCGCTTACGAGCTGCTCAAGGAACAGCTCGAAGACGTGCTTGACACGCTGACCGACCGGGAAGAGAACGTGCTTCGCCTTCGCTTCGGATTGGACGACGGACGTACGCGCACGCTGGAAGAAGTCGGCAAAGTGTTCGGCGTCACGCGCGAGCGGATCCGCCAGATCGAAGCCAAAGCGCTTCGCAAACTCAGACACCCGAGCCGCAGTAAGCGGCTCAAAGATTTCCTCGAATAATACTTCGGGCAGGACCCTGATCGACGGGCCGTGTCACGCAGACCGCCGGAGCGCCGCTCCGGCGGTTTTTTGCGCCGAGCTCAAATTTTTTCGTCAAACTCCTTCGTTTTCTTCTCTTTGATCGATCTCAAGTCCCGGTTACCCGTGCAAAGTGCCGGATAGCCGAGTTCGCTTTTTCCGGGTAAAATAAGCATGAAGTCGGACGAAGCCGCAGGATCGGCGGCACCGCATCGTCGTTGTCCGGGAAAATGCCCGCCTGCTTAATCGGAGCGAAGCGACCTGCCGATATAAGGTGAGAAGAGCCGAAGATCACGATTTTAGCAACACGCCCCAAGAGGAGGAGCGCTTTTGGAACGGGAAAAAAAGAGAGTCATCATTATGGAGATCGAAAATTGGAGAAAAGGAAAACTTTTACCCGAACATTACTGCGATTTTTTGTTAAACTTATATGACGACGAGGCAACGCAGAAAAATAAAAGCACGCTGTCGGTAAACGCGCTGCAGCAGGGCAACTCCAAGCTGTGGGGACTTTCGTTTATCACCGTGGCGCTGATCTGCCTGATCGGCTTTTATTTTTCGATTCTCGATTGGCCGTTCCAACTGGCCGCGATCGCGGCGCTTGTCTCGTTCTGCTACGGGCTCGGTACATACGCCAAGGGAAGAGCCTGGATGGGCGGCATGGGCGGACAGATCTTATACGCAGTCGGCAGTCTGGTGCTGCTGGGATTGGGATCCTGGATGGTGCGCTTGAACGGCTGGCCGGAAGAGATAGGGATGCTGGGGCTGATCGCGGCGTGCGCCGTCGTCTGGCTGGCGGTAGGCATGATCGTTCCAAGCGGCCTGCTGCATTACAGCGGCTGGGGCGCTTTGATCCTGCTGTACGCGAAGTTTTTCGGACAGATGAATCCCGGAGCTTCCTGGCCGATGCTGCAGATGCTCTGGCTTCCGCTCAGCGCGCTGCTGCTGTGGCTGAGCTGGCTGGCGCACCATAAAGCGAAGAGGTTTGCTTCGATCTATTTCGCGGTCGGCGTAACGCTCTGGTTCATGCCGGAGCTCGACGATCTGCTGCTGCGTCAGAACGCGCCTGCGGGGATTATCCTGTATATACTCGGCAAGCTGGCGCTTGCGTTCATCTTCTTGTTTATCTGGCGAAAAAAATGGATTGCGTGGGTGTCTGTATGAAATTATCCGAACGTTTAAACACAATTTGCGAATCGATTCCGCCGGGCAGCCGTCTGGCGGACATCGGCTCCGACCATGCGCTTCTTCCGACGCGCGCGGTGCTGGACGGAAGAGCCGTCTCGGCGGTAGCCGGCGAGGTTAACCGGGGTCCTTACGACGCCGCCTGCCGGCAGGTCGCGGAAGCGGGGTTGAAGAATAAGATCACCGTGAGGCTCGGAGACGGGCTTGCCGCGATCGAAGCGGGAGAAGCCGACGTGGTGACGATCGCCGGGATGGGCGGGGCGCTGATCGTCCGCATCCTGACCGAAGGGAAAGACAAGCTGGAAGGCGTGAAACGTCTGATTCTTCAGCCGAACGTAGGGGAAGATCTCGTCCGCCGCTGGCTGCTCGAGGAAGGTTGGCTGCTGACCGGGGAAACCATTCTCGAGGAAGACGGCAAAATTTACGAGGTGCTGGTGGGGGATCGGAGCGAGTCGGCGGAAGCGGAGAACGGCCGCCTGTATGCGGACACGGTCGTCGGGCAGCCGCCGGTCGAGCTCGGCCGCGAGCAGCTGCTCGAGCTCGGTCCTTTTCTCGTGCGGGAGGCCTCTTCGGTGTTCCGCGAAAAGTGGACGGGCGAAATCGCCAAGCACGAACGGGTCGCGGGATCGATGGGCCGATCGGACAGCGCCGACGCGCGCGAAAAAAAGGAAGCGCTCGAGCGCCATATTCAATTCCTGAAGGAGGTGCTGGCATGCTTGCCAAAGGACAAACCGTCATCCAACTGATGGAGAAGTTCGCGCCGAAGCATCTGGCCGTCGAGAACGACAAGATCGGCCTGCAGCTCGGCACGCTGAACAAAGAGATTTCGAAAGTGCTGGTCGCGCTCGACGTGACGCATGAAGTCGTGGACGAAGCGATCGCGCTGGGCGCCAACTTGATCGTCGCTCACCACGCCATCATTTTCCGTCCGCTGGCGAATCTGCGCACCGATACGCCGATGGGCGCGCTGTACGAAAAATTGATCAAGAACGATATCGCCGTTTATATCAGCCATACGAATCTGGACGTGGCGGAAGGCGGCATGAACGACTGGATGGCGGAGCTCGTCGGGATCGCAAATCCCAAACCGCTGGAGGAACTGCAGAGCGAGAAGCTGTATAAGCTCGTCGCGTACGTGCCGAAAAGCCATCATCAGGGCGTGCTGGACGCCGTCCTGGCGGCGGGCGCCGGGGCAATCGGCGATTACTCGCATTGCAGCTTCAATACGGAGGGAACGGGAACGTTTCTGCCGGGCGAAGGGACGCATCCGCATCTGGGCAGTCCGGGCAAGCTGGAACGCGCCGAAGAAATCCGGATCGAGACGATTGTGCCGGACGGACTGCGGTCCAAGGTCGTTCAGGCGATGTTGAAAGCCCATCCGTACGAAGAAGTCGCTTACGATCTGTATCTGCTGGAACAAAAGGGAAAATCGTTCGGACTGGGGCGCGTCGGCAAACTGGACGAACCGAAAACGCTGGCGGAACTGACCGAAGTCGTGAAAAAAGGGTTCGATGTGCCGGCGGCTCGCGTGGTCGGCGATCCGAATCGGCTCATCAAAAAGGCGGCCGTGCTCGGCGGCTCCGGCAGCCGTTATATCCATCATGCGATTCGCCAGGGCGCGGACGTGCTGATTACCGGAGATATCGACTACCATACGGCGCACGACGCCTTGATGGCGGGACTGTCGATTATCGATCCGGGCCATAACTCGGAGAAGGTCATGAAGCGCGAAGTGGCGGAGCTGCTCGGCCGGATGCTGGAGCAAAGCGGCAGCGGCACGACGGTGCACGCGTCCGAACCGAATACGGAACCGTTCCGCTTTGTGTAGGCGGCAGCGGCATATTCGTTCGTGTCAATAAAAAACCGTTGTCAGCGCTTCTGATAGATGTTATAATATGAGCCGTTGCTTAAGGGAAGTTTAACAGACAATCGCCGGTGCCGCGTAAGGCGGTACGGGAGGAAAGTCCGGGCTTCGCAGGGCAGGATGCTGGATAACGTCCAGTCAGCGCGAGCTGAAGGATTAGTGCCACAGAAATGGACCGCCGATGGCCGCCTCCGGGCGTGCACAGGTAAGGGTGGAACCGGAGTGTAAGAGACTCCGAGGGGCGCTGGTGACTTCGTCCCTGGTAAACCCCATCCGAAGCAAGACCTAATGAAACGCGGTTTCCGGCTTGCCGGGAACAGCCCTTGCCCGGGGTGCGTTTAGGTTGGTCGCTTGAGCCGTTCAGCAATGGACGGCCTAGACAGATGATTGTCGCTCACAGCGGGAGGGTAGTTCCCGTTATCACCGCAAAGCAGCACAGAACCCGGCTTACGGTAAACTTTCCGCACTGACGCAACCCTTGAGGATTTTTTTGCACGAACAATCCGATTGGCGGCGCCCGCTTCCTTTTACAAAGGGAGCGGGCGCCGTTTTGCATGAACGGACGCTTCCGGGGAACCTGGGCGTGACGTTTGGAAATCGGCGCACCGGTTAAGTAATGGATAAACGCGGCGGTTCGCAAACGGTTCGGCTCGGCTCCGTATGCCGCCTCCCCGACTGATAAGTATTGTTTATCGGCGGGGTTTATGAAGGGAAGCCGGATGCTTTTGCTTAAATTTTATGCTACGATGGACGGAGCAGGAACAGGGTTTGCAAGGAAGCCCGCTTCGCGCCGAGCGCGATCAAATACCAAGGGGGAAACGCCGTTATGTCAGCGCCTAGCGTACAGAAATTGTGTGAATCGACCAGAGAAAAGTTGAAAACCGCCGCCCTGAGAATCGAAGCTTTTTTGAACGAGTATTCGCTTCCTCAGCTTGCCCAGTCGCAGGACGAGGAGGAAGTGTCTTACTACAAAGGATTTTTGTCCGATCTTCGCCATCTGCTCGTGTTTTCGGAAACGTCCTCCGAAAAAATCGGGGTACTGCTTCGGCGGGCCAATTTCGACGTCAATTCCGCGGAAGACACGCTGTACAAGGTGTATCATAACGTCATCAACAGCTTCTTTTATCCGAAAAACGAATGCTACGCGGAAGACGGCCGCTACGCTTATACGGGACAGGAAGCGATCCGCTTCCGCAGACAGATCGCCGCTCCGGCGCGCGAAGTCATTCTCGACGTGACCAAGACTTACGAAGAACTGCGCGACGATCTGGATTACTACGAGAGCGATTATCTGAGCCAGCGCCGGATGAGCGCTCCGCGCCCGTAAAGGCCGCAAAATCCCGAATAACCGGTCCGTAAGTCCCTTTGCAGGCCCGGTCTTCCGGGCTTAAGCTGGATTTAAAACCGAGAGAAAGGGAGTGCTGAAGGTGGTTATCGAACCGAGAACGGCCAAGCAGCTCATCGAACTTCAATGGATGGACAGCATGAATCTGGACAAATCTTCGTTAAGCAGCATGGCGCAGGGCAAAATCGATTCGTCGGTATTCGCTTCGCTGCTGCAGCAGAAGATGGAGCAGTCCGGCACCAGTTCGATCTCGGCGGAGGAACTGATGAAGACGCTGGCCGCGATATCGCTGCCGGCCGATCAAGTCGATTCGCTTAAAATGGGGGCGACGTCGCTCGGCGGAGCTTCTTCGCTGGACAGCTCGGCGGCCCGGATCGAAATGCCGAACGTGTCCGAGCCGAAGGTCAAGTCGGGAACGCCGAACGCAGGTGCCGCGCAGTATGCGGATATCGTGCAGGCGGCCAGCGCCAAATACGGTATCCCGCAGTCGCTGATCAACGGCATTATCGACGCCGAATCGTCATTCAATCCCAACGCTCAGTCGGGCGCCGGAGCCAAAGGGCTCATGCAGTTGATGGACGGAACGGCCGCCGGCCTCGGCGTGAAGAATTCGTTCGATCCCGAGCAGAACATCAACGGAGGCTCCAGTTACATCGCTTCGATGCTGATCCGTTTCGGAGGTTCCCAAAGTTTGGCGCTAGCGGCTTACAATGCGGGACCGGGGACGCTTCAGCGGTTAGGCATCCGTACGGAAGAAGATCTCAGAGCCAAGTTCGATCAGCTTCCGCGAGAGACGCAGAACTATATCGGCCGGGTCGAGAAGGCTCAGGCGAAATATATCTGAGCCGTTCCGGCGTCAGGCGAAGATCAAAGAGGAGAAGCGAGGCTTTCCCTTTTTGATCTTTTTGCCGTTTGCGGGAAAGCGCGATAAGATAGAAAGACCAATGAAGGGAAAGAAGGGTTCGGGTTTATGCTGAATTTCGATCATGCGGCCTCCACGCCGGTTCATCCCGACGTGATCCGCACAATCGCCGAAGTGATGGAAGCGCACAGCGGGAATCCTTCGTCGATTCATCGCGGCGGCGAGGCGGCCTCGAAGCTGCTGGAGCGCTCGCGTGAAGTATGCGCGGCGGCGCTCGGCGTGAAGTCCGGAGAAATCGTGTTTACCTCGGGGGCGACCGAAAGCAACAATTTGGCGGTCAAAGGCGCCCTGTTGGGCCGGACCGACGGCAAAGTTCATATCGTTACCACCCAAATCGAACATTCCTCGGTGTCGGAGAGCTGCAGGCAGTTGGAGGCTTTCGGCATCGAGACGACATACGTACCGCCGGAAGCGGACGGGACCGTCTCGCCGGACAAAGTGCTGGCGGCCGTGCGGGAAGATACCGCGCTCGTAAGCGTTATGCACGTCAACAACGAAACGGGGGCGGTGCAGCCGGCTGCGGAGATTGCGCGCCGGGTCAAAGAGCGCAGTTCCCGCATTCTGACGCATGTGGACGGCGTGCAGGGATTCGGCCGCCTGGCGCTCGATCTGAACGCTGCCGGAATCGACTTGTACAGCGTGTCCGCGCACAAAATCGGCGGCCCGCGCGGAGTCGGCCTGCTTTTCGTTCGCGAAGGGGCAAAGCTGTTCCCTCTGCTGTCCGGCGGCGGGCAGGAAGGCGGACTGCGCGCCGGAACGGAGAATGTCGCTTCGATCGTGGGGGCGGCCAAGGCGTTTCGCCTGGCGGCGGAAGGACAGGCGGAGCGCTTCGAAAAAATGAAGAGACTGCGCGAGAAACTGGTTCGGGAAGTTCGCCGGCACGAAGCGCTGACGCTGACCGAGCCGGAGCATCCCGCTCCTCATATTGTGCATTTTACGTTTCCGGGCTTGAAATCGCAGGTGATTCTGCATACGCTGGAAGAGCTCGGAGTGCTGGTGTCCGCCCAGTCCGCCTGCTCGGCCAAAACCGAGAAACCGAGCCGGGTCTTGAGCGCGATGGGCCGGAAACGCGATCATGCGACGTCCGGCATCCGTTTCAGCCTGGGCGACGAACATACGGAAGAAGAAATCCGGCTGCTGTCGGAGGCGCTCGAGCGGACCGTGGACCGTCTTGCGCCGATTGAGGGGAGAAAAAGATAACGAATGAAAAAATACGATTACCTGCTGCTGCGTTTCGGCGAAGTGACGCTGAAAGGGCGCAACCGGGCACGCTTCGAGAAAGCGGCCGTGGAGCACGTGCGCGCGCTGCTGCGTCCGTATCCGGATGCCAAGGTCCGCCGGGAATTCGGCCGCATTTATGTCGATCCGGGCAGCGAAAACGCGGAAACGCTTATTCCTGTGCTGCAAAACGTGTTCGGCATGACGTCGATGAGCCCCGTGCGGGCAGTGGCGCCCGAGCTGGACGAAATCGTTCGCGCGGCCGCCGAGCTGGTCGAAGCGATGGACTTGAAACGGGAAACGACGTTCAAAACGAATGTGCGCCGGGTGTGGAAGCAATTTCCGCATTCGTCGCAGGAAGCCAATCCGCTGATCGCGTCTCCCCTGCTCAAGCGTTTTCCGCTGCTGAAAGTCGATATGCGCGAGCCGGAGCTGGAGCTGCGGGTCGAGATTCGCGATAAATTCGCTTACGTCTACGGAGAAGTGATTCCGGGGGCGGGCGGATTCCCGCTGGGCACGAACGGAAAAGCGCTGCTGCTGCTGTCGGGAGGCATCGACAGTCCCGTGGCCGGCTGGTCCGCGCTTCGGCGGGGGCTGGAAGTCGAATGCATCCATTTCCACAGCTATCCGTTTACGAGCGAGAAGGCGAAGGAAAAAGTGATCGATCTGGCCCAGGCGCTGGCCGAGTACGCGGGGAAGGTCCGTCTGCATATCGTGCCGTTTACGGAAGTGCAGACCTCTTTTACCCGGATGGGCCAGGACAATCTGATGATTACGCTGATGCGCCGCGCCATGCTGCGGATCGCGACGAAGATTGCCAAACGGGAAAAAGCGCTGGCGCTCGTCACCGGCGAAAGTCTCGGCCAGGTGGCCAGCCAGACGCTGCCGAGCATGAACGTGATCGAGAGGGCGACCGAGCTGCCGATCCTGCGTCCGCTTGTCATGACGGACAAGGACGAAATCATTCGCCTCTCGCGCCGGATCGGGACGTACGAGATCTCGATTCTGCCTTATGAAGACTGCTGCACGCTGTTTGTGCCGAAGTCGCCGACAACGAATCCGAATCTGCGCATCGTGAACAAGGTCGAAGCGATGACGCCGAACCTGGAACGGCTGATCGAGGAAGCGGCCGACGGAACCGAGACGATCGAACTGCTGGCGGGCGGTTCGCGCCTGCGGCGCGACGAAGCGGACGCCGAATCGGCAATCAAGCAGGAATGGTTCTGAGGAGCGGGGAGGCGTTCCGACCGCGCAAAGTTTTGCCGAATCGCTGAACAAACGGCCGGAAGGTTCCGATAAAAAGAAGGATAGGTACGCGCAGCGGTGCTCTTTGGGCTCAAAGCGGCGCGAAAAAGCCGCAGGGGGAGAATCGGATGCCAAACAATAATCAAAAGGCTGTCGGAATTTTCATTATCATCGCCGGACTGATCATTCTCTTGGGGCAATGGGGAGTATTCACGTTTTTGGGCCGCGTCTTCTGGCCGCTTCTGCTGCTCATTCCAGGCGTGGCGCTGCACTTGGCTTACGCTTCGCGCACGCTGCCGGCCTGGGCGCTCATGCCCGGCGGAACGCTGACGATATACGGCATCGTTTTCTCGCTGTGCAACACCTGGGGATTCGGCTTGATCGATGTGCTGTGGCCGGCGTTTTTCCTCGGTCCCGGCGTGGGTCTTTACGAATATGTGCTGCTGTCGCATGAACGTTCGAAGACGCTGCATTATCTTGCGCTCGGATTGATCGGCTTATCGCTCGTGCTGTTTATTTTCAGCCTGCTCGGCCCGTTTTTTCTTTATACTTTCGCGGTGCTTCTGATTTTGACGGGGGCCGTGTTGGTGTTCTGGCCGGAGATTCAGCAGATGAAGCGCGGCGGATGGCGTTAAATGTAAAAAGTCTTGAAATTTTATGAAAATCGTGTACAATAGAAGGGATTGAGAGGCGTCGGCACTTCTGCCGGACGCTTCTTTTGTGAGAATCGTAAGCATCCGTTTTTTAACATTTTTAATAGAGAAGGGAACATTCCACCCATGCATTCGAGAGAACAAATCCGCAATATCGCGATTATCGCCCACGTCGACCACGGCAAAACGACGTTGGTTGACAAACTGCTGCAGCAATCCGGTATTTTCCGCGACCATGAGCATGTGCAGGAGCGCGCAATGGACTCGAACGATCTCGAAAGAGAACGCGGCATCACGATTCTGGCGAAAAACACGGCGATTACTTATAAAGATTATCTGATCAACATCGTGGATACTCCGGGACACGCCGACTTCGGCGGCGAAGTGGAGCGCATCATGAAAATGGTCGACGGCGTTCTGCTGGTCGTCGACGCTTACGAAGGCTGCATGCCGCAGACCCGTTTCGTACTGGGCAAAGCGCTGGCGCACAACCTGACTCCGATCGTCGTCGTCAACAAAATCGACCGTCCGGCGGCACGTCCGGCGGAAGTCATCGACGAAGTGCTCGACCTGTTCATCGAACTGGGCGCGAATGATCACCAGCTCGACTTCCCGGTCGTGTACGCTTCGGCGCTGAACGGTACGTCGAGTCTCGACGCCGAGAAGCAGGACGACAACATGCAGGCGATGTACGACACGATCATCGAGAACATTCCGTCGCCGACGGAAAGCGTCGAAGAGCCGCTGCAGTTCCTCGTTACGCTGATGGACTACAACGAATATCTCGGTCGTATCGCCATCGGCCGCGTTAACCGCGGCGTGATTCGCCAAGGCCAATCGGTAGCCGTCATGACGCGCGAGGGCGGAATGAAGCAGGCCCGGATCGAGAAGCTGTTCGGCTTCCAAGGTCTGAAGCGCATCGAGACCGAACAAGCCGGAGCAGGCGACATCATCGCGATCGCAGGCATCAAGGACATCAACATCGGCGAGACGATCGCCGATCCGCAAAACCCGGAAGCACTGCCGGTTCTCAAGATCGACGAGCCGACGCTGCAGATGACGTTCCTCGTTAACAACAGCCCGTTCGCGGGCCGCGAAGGCAAATGGGTCACTTCCCGCAAACTGCGCGACCGTCTCTTCTTCGAACTGGAGACCGACGTCAGCCTGCGCGTGGAAGAAACGGACAGCCCGGACGCGTTCGTCGTATCGGGACGCGGCGAGCTTCACCTCGGCATCCTGATCGAAAACATGCGCCGCGAAGGTTACGAAATGCAGGTATCGAAGCCTGAAGTTATCGTGCGCGAAGTCGACGGCAAGAAAATGGAGCCGATCGAACGTCTCCTGATCGACGTGCCGGAAGAGAGCATGGGCGCCGTTATGGAAAGCCTCGGCATGCGCAAAGCGGAAATGGTCAACATGATCAACAACGGCACCGGTCAAGTCCGTCTGGAGTTCCTGATTCCGGCCCGCGGCCTGATCGGCTACCGCACGAACTTCCTGACTCTGACTCGCGGCTACGGCGTCATGAACCACGCGTTCGACAGCTACGGTCCGCTGATCGGCGGCCAAGTCGGCGGACGTCACCAGGGCGTACTCGTTTCGACGGAAAACGGCAACGCGACGCTGTACGGCATCCTCGGCGTCGAAGACCGCGGCACGCTGTTCGTGGAGCCGGGCGCGGAAGTATATGAAGGCATGATCGTCGGCGAGCATACGCGCGACAACGACATCGTCGTCAACATCTGCAAAGAAAAACAGCTGACCAACGTGCGTTCCGCAACGAAAGACGATACGGTCAAAATGAAGACTCCTCGCCTGTTCTCGCTGGAGCAAGCGCTGGAATATCTGAACGACGACGAATACTGCGAAATTACGCCGAAAAACGTTCGTCTGCGCAAAAAGATCCTGAACAAGGGCGAGCGCGAGCGTGCCGAGAAACAGCGCAAGCAGGCTCAAGCCAATCTGTAACTTCGATTTTTCGAGCAAGCAATCGGTAACTTTTCCCGCTCCGCCGGCGTCTTAATGAGAAGACGCCGGACGGATGCGGCGAACAGGGTCCGCCGCCGGGGTGGCGAGCGGGCCCTGTTTTCATTTGCGCGGTTGCGTCAGAGCGATTCCGTGCGGATTGCATAAGAGAAGGAGCTGGATACGAAATGAGCAGTACACGAGGAGGCGGGTTGCCGCCGCGTGCTGGCGGAGGTCGGGGACGTTCCGCCGAAACGCCTTCCGCACGCCGAAGCGCAGGAGCTTCGGGCGGCGGGGGAGGAAACGGACGCCGTCCGGCAGGCAAGAAAAAAAAGAGCGGAGCCAAGCGCTTTTGGACCTTTTTTCTTGTTCTGCTTCTCCTGCTGGTCGTAGGGGCGGGCGTTTATCTGGGATGGATGTATCAAAAGTCGCAGTCGATCGGCACGGGCGGAGAACCCGCAAAGCCGGCTTCGACCCAGCCGATCGCCATGGTGCTGCTGGGGACGGACTTCCGGGAAGAAACCGATTCGCACCTGACCGACGTGGTAATGGTTGCGGCGATGAATCCGAAGACCGATACGGCCACGGTCGTGTCGCTTCCGCGCGACACGCGTATCGAGCTTGAGGGCTATAAAGTGCGCAAAGTCAACGCCTACTACCCGGCTTTCCTGGCTCAGGAAAAGAAGGGCGAAGGCGAAGCGAAAGCGGCGATGCAGCGCATGCTGAGCAAGTATTTCGACATTCCGATCGACTATGTGACGGTCGTCAATTTCCAGAGTTTGCGGGATATCGTCGATGCGCTCGGCGGCATCGAAGTCGACGTGATGATGGATATGTGCTACAAAGACACGGCCGACGGAACGGATATCAACCTGAAAAAAGGGCCGCAGAAGCTGGACGGCAAAAACGCGCTCGACTATGTGCGTTACCGGAAGACGAACTGCAACCCTCCGACCGGTCCTTCCGACGACTTCAGCCGGAACCAGCGGCAGCAGCAGGTGATCGGCGCGATCATGGACAAGGTGCAGACGTTCAACGCGCTGACCAAGTCGGGCTCGCTGATCGACGCGGTGGCCGACAATACGGATACCGATCTCGAGAACAAACAAATTCTCAACCTGGTCAAAACGTACTGGGACATCCCGAAAGAAAATATCAGCTACCCGAAAGTGACGGGGCAATGGAGAAGCCCGTTCGTCTATATCAACGACGGCGAGCTTTCGGCCGCGAAGCAGGCGCTCAAGGACGAGCTTGCCGGCAACCACCGGTCTTCGTCCGCCGAGAGCGGGCAGTGATTGAATGAGCTTTTCGCGGTATGGTATAATCGGGACAGGCAGGAAGCTTCGCGCCTATTTTCGATCAGACGCCGTATAGGAGGCCATATGATGTCCGAAGCCGTTACGCAATTGACCGAATCCTTGTTCATGCAGCTGCAGGGCGAGACGTTCGCGCTGCTGGCTACTGTCGACGCAGAAACGAACGGTCCGACCTCGACGGCCATTTCCTGGCTGTATGCCGTCAATCCGGGCACGCTCCGGTTTGCGGTAGATCATCGCTCCCGTCTGGTCCGCAATATGATGCATAACCCGAAGGTGACGCTGACCGTTTTCGGAGGCGAGAAAGTGTATGCCGTCAACGGAACGGCACGGGTCGCTCAGGACCCGCTGCAGGATGTGCCTTTCAAAATGTGCTGTTTCGACGTGGAAGTCGAAGCCGTGCGCAACGCGCTGTTTTACGGAGCACATTTATCTTCATCTCCCGAATATACCCGTACGCTCGATTTCCAGGCTGCCGAAATGCTCGACGGCCAGGTCATGAGCGCCATGAAAAAAGCCTAGCGGTTTACCGCGGGCTTTTTTGCCTTTAACCGGAACGGCTTGCCCGGCTTTCCGGTTCTTGAAAGGGGGGATGCACGGTTTCGATCGGCACTTCTCGAATCGCCGCGGCGAGGGAAGAAGACTTGCGGTTTCACTAAGCCTCGGGAGGGATTTCTCGTGAAAAAGCTCTTTGTACTCGATACCAATGTTCTGCTGCACGATCCCCGCTCCATTTTTTCGTTCCAGGAACATGAAGTGATCATTCCGGCCGCCGTGCTGGAAGAGATCGATTCGAAAAAGAGGCTTGCCGACGAGATCGGCCGCAATGCCCGAAGCGTGTCGAGGGAGCTGGATGCTCTGCGGGAGCGCGGGCATCTGCATGACGGAGTAGAGCTCGAATCGGGCGGAAGGCTCCGGGTCGAACTCAATCACCGCAGTTTCCAGAGCGTGAAGGATATGTTCGGAGAAATGACGAACGACAACCGCATTCTGGCCGTTGCGCTCAATTATCATAAAGAACAGCAGGAACTGCCGGCAAACGAAGCCCGATTGGTCGTCATGGTCAGCAAGGATGTGCTCGTCCGGGTCAAAGCCGACGTGCTCGGCCTGACCGCCCAGGATTATATGACGGACCGAACGGCGGATCCCGATGCGCTGTACGCCGGGTATGTGCCGCTTCAGGTGCCCGACGAGACGATCGACCGCTTTTACCGCGATAAGTATCTGTTCGTCTCGGATATCGGAAGCGCGGCGGAGCAGCTGTATCCGAACGAATTCGCCATTTTGAAAGATGAGAGCGGCAGCAAATCCGCGCTCGTCAAGCTGAATGCGGAAGCCAGACGGCTCGAGCCGCTGTTCCAGGGGCACGATCCCGTCTGGGGCATCATGGCCCGCAACGCGCAGCAGCGAATGGCGCTCGAACTGCTGCTGTCGGAAGACATCCCGCTTGTCACCATTACCGGCAAAGCGGGCACGGGCAAGACGCTGCTTGCGCTGGCGGCCGGATTGATGAAAGTCGAGGACGACCGCAAGTACAAAAAGCTGCTCGTGGCGCGTCCGGTCGTACCGATGGGCAAAGATATCGGCTATCTGCCGGGCGAAAAGGAAGAAAAACTGCGGCCGTGGATGCAGCCCATTTACGATAATCTGGAATTTTTGTTCGATACGAAAAGCGCGGGCGACATCGACAAGATTCTGATGGGGCTCGGCAGTATTCAGGTCGAGGCGCTGACCTACATTCGCGGCCGGTCGATTCCGTCGCAGTTCATTATTATCGACGAGGCGCAGAACTTGTCCAAGCACGAAGTGAAGACCATTATTTCGCGCGCGGGCGAAGGCAGCAAGATGGTGCTGGTCGGCGATCCCGACCAGATCGACCATCCTTATCTCGACGCGACAAGCAACGGCTTGAGCTATGCGGTGGAGCAGTTCAAGTCGCAGAAGCTGGCCGGGCACATTCATTTGGAAAAAGGCGAACGGTCGAAACTTGCCCAGCTGGCGGCGGATCTGCTGTAGCTTGTATTCGGATCGGCGACGATAAGACCGCAATCGAATTTTACGGAATCCGGGTTTTGCTACCGGATTCTTTTTTTGGTTGGAAAAAGGATCGTTTGATACAATGGGGAAAGCAGGAAACGGAGGGGACAGACTTGAAGCGAAAAAATCATTTCGTGCTGTTCGGCATACTTCTGCTTGCCCTGATCAATCTGTCGCCGTCTCTGCCGGAGACTTCTCCGCCAGGACCGCAAAAGGATCGGGCCGAAGAGGCGTCGGCATTCCGGGGAGGGGAATCGGAGCGGCCGCTGCGGGATATCGAAGTCCACACGATGATGGAAGCGGAAGAGTTCAAGGCGCTGCAGTCGGTAAGCGAAGAATATGAACGGCGTTCCGGCTCTCGCGTGATTCTAAAAAACGTAGCGCCGGAACAAGCCTACAAAGCGTACCGGGCAGCTTATTCGGCGGGAAACGAGCCTGATGTTTTGATGCTTGACGGAAGCTGGGTAGCCGATTTTGCGGCTTCGGGCCGCCTGCTGCCTGCGGATCTGTACGAGGCGGGCGTCGCTTCGGCTTCCGATTCGCTGCCGATTTCGGCGGCTTCGGTAGAATGGAACGGCTATCGTTGGGCGGTTCCGCTCGACTTCGATCCTTACGGCGCAGCCTGGAACCCCGAACGTTTCAAGGCGACTTCCGGGGAACTGCCGCAGACGGAAGAAGCTTGGAACGACTGGGAGGCGGATGTGCCGAAAGCCGAAAAAGCAGGCATGCCGAAAGCCGCTTCGCCGATTTCAAAAGAGGTGGTCGGCCTGCCCGCCGGGGATATTCGGGCTTTTGCCGCGCTGATCGCTCTGTGGAAAGGCTCGGCCGACAGCGAAGACGCCGAACGGGTAAGCCGTGCGCTGACGCTTGCGGATGATCTTCGATCCCGCACTTATTTGAATCCGTTGTCCACTCGGGACGGACATTCTTCCGCGAGTCTTCGCGCGAGGGTCGAATCCCGCGAACTTGATCTGGCCGTCGATCGGCTGTCCAGACTGGGCGCCGAAGATTCTTCTTCTTCCCGGGTTATTCCGCTGCCTTCCGCCGCTCGCACGGCAGCTCTCCGGTGCTTCGGCATTACGGCGAACACCCGTCATTCGCGGGAGGCTTCTCTCTGGATTTCCTTCATGACGGGCCGCGAAACGCAGAGCGCCTGGTATGAATCGACCGGCCATCTGCCGGTACTCCGAGTTGTGTATCAAGAACCGGAAAGCGCCGGGCTGCTGCGCTGGCTGCCCCAGTCGCAGACCGAGCGTCCGGCTCCGGGAAGCGGCGTCCCGAATCCGAAAAAGGTCGCGAAGCACGAAATTTCGTTGAACCGCTCGCTCGAGCGCTTTTATGAAGGAAAGCTCGGCGCGGACAAGTTTGCCGCCTATTTGATGCCCTGATCGGGCGGTTATCCGCCGAAAAAGTCCCTGCCGCATGCGGCAGGGACTTTTTCGGCTCGCGGACAAATCCGGGCGAGCGGAATATTCGCAGGCAGGCTCAAAGGGTCAAGCGCAGCGAAATTTTCAGGCGGCCGTTGGCCGTTTCGACGCTGCTGACTTCGACGGGAGCGACCTGCTGGGGATAGAAGCCCAGGTCGTATTTTTGTTCCAACTCCTTGCGGGTGCTTTCCGGCAGTTCGAGCCCGTTGAACACCAGCTTGTCGACATGGAACAGAATGGCGTTATCCGGTTCGGCTTCCAACGTATATCGGCCTTCGATCCGGAGCGTCAGCCTGCCCTGCTGACCCTCGGCCACGACCCGGCCGTCCTCGAACGTAAAGGCGAAATTTTCGAAGTCCGAGCTTTGCGAACGAAGAAAATCGTTCAGCTCGCCGTCCGTAAGTTCGATCGTGTAACGCGTGCCGAGTCCCGACACCTGCATCTTGCCGCTGCTTTGCAAAAAGTCGGGAAGCTTGTTGCTGGCCGCCGCCAGGGAAGAAAAGTATTCGTCAACCTCGTACAGCCCCACATTGTTCCAGTACACGTTCAATTCTTCGGCCAGCCTGCCCAGGCTGGCGGGATCGTCGCTGGCGAGCAGGCCGGCGTCGATGTCCTCCTGAAGCGCACGGAGGCGGCGCTGCTGATTTTCGATGCCCAGCTTGATATCCTCCAGACGCAGCGCGTTGGCGGCCAGATCGTCGCGCCGGCTGCGGAGATCGTCCGTATCCCTCCGAAAGGCGAGCAGCACCTCTTCGTCGTGACGGACGGCAAGCCGGTAATACGTATACAGTCTGGTCAATTCGCCGAAAGACCGGGCATTGAGCAGGGACAGAAGCATCGGCCGCTGACTCTGCATATACTGGGTACGGACGATAGTGCCTGTCCGCTCGCGGCTGTCGGCGATCCGGCCTTCCAGGCGTTTGATCTCTTCGTTCAGCCGTTCGCGCTGCCGAGACAACTGTTCTTGTTCGCCGGCAATCCGCTCGACGTCGCGCTGCAGTTCGTTCAGCGACAGCGTATTTTGAAGAAGCTTGCGCTGCTCGGGCGTCCACTCTTCGGCAGTGCCGGAGGCAGACGCGGTGTCCGCTCCGGCAGCCAGTGCAAGCGCGGCTGCGAGCAGGCCTGCGCATAGGCGCTTCGACACGGCATATACCTCGCTTTCCCGCTATGGTAAAATAAAACTCCGCGGCGAAAAAATCGCCGAGTCGATCGGGTGAAAAAAGAAGCCGGCGTTCCGTGCGGAAGACAGAGTCGGACTCGGCCGTTCCGTTTTGCGCCGGCGCAGGTTTTTTCTTAACTTGATTATAAAGCCGGGGACTGCGTCAGTAAACCGCATGCGCTTCTGCGCGCATTTCATTAAGGAGGAAACGATGAGAATCGAAGTGATCGGGGGAGGAGCGCTGGGACTGCTGTTTGCCGCCCGGGCGGCGGCAGGAGGCACGGCTACCGTACTGTACGCGCGGACGGAAGAACAGGCGCGGCTCGTGTCCGGGTCGGGCATCGAAGTGCGAAACCGGGAGGAGGAGGCCGGAAGCCGGGTCGGGCCGCCCGAACTCGAAGCGCTGCCGGTCCGCCGGTTCGGCTTATCCTGCGGAGAGACGTCGGAACGCTGGGTCGTGCTCGCCGTCAAGCAGAAGGATTTGGACGAATCTCTGGTCGCCCGTCTGCGGGAAGGCATGCGTCCGGGCGACCGCCTGCTCTGCCTGCAGAACGGGACCGGCCATCTGGAACGGCTGGGCGAAGCGCTGCCCGGGGTGCTCATCTATGCGGGAATCACGACCGAAGGCGCGCGGAGGCTCGGCCCCGACTCGGTGCTGCATGCCGGAAAAGGAACGACGTTGATCGGCATCCCGGATACGAAGGGAGAACGGCCCCGCGGGGAGCAGGAAGCGGCCGAGAAAAAATTGGAGAACGCGTTTGCGGCGGCAGGATTATCGCTGTCGGCGTCGAATGAAATCGAAACCGTCATGTACCGGAAACTGCTGATCAATGCGGTTATCAATCCCTTGACCGCGATCTGGCGCATCGAAAACGGCGCGCTTCTTGACAGCGAGCCGAGGCTTGCCGTGATGAGGGCTCTTTTTGACGAAGTGACGGCGGTCTATTCGGCAGCGGGGATCGGAGTGTCCGACAGCTGGTGGGAAGATCTGCTGGGAGTCTGCCGGGCGACGGCCCGCAACCGCTCTTCGATGCTGGAAGACGTGTCGCGCGGCAGAGAGACGGAAGCGAAGTGGATCAGCGGGGGAATAGCGGATCTGGCGCGGCGCGCGGGCTTGGAAGCGCCGATGAACCGAACGCTGCTGGGCCTGATTACGGGAATGAATTAAGCGGCAGCCCGGCACATGCGCCCTGCAAAAAATTACCGAAGCGGAGGAACGATATGTTCGAGACGGTTTCCGGCGTGTTGATTACGCTGTGCGTGCTGCCTTTTTTGCCATTCCTCTTGATTTACGCCGTCGGCGCGCTGCGCAGGGAACCGAAGGGGCTTTCGTTTCGGCGCGCCATGGATTTTACGACGCCTTTTCTCGTCTTTTCCGTATCCGCGCTCTACAACTACGTGTTCGGTTCTTCTTTCGGTTTCTATCTGCTGCTTCTCGCTCTCCTGATTTTGGCAGGCCTGCTGGGCAGCGCGCAAAACCGCAAGCGGGGGCGAATCGATCCCGTCCGTTTGTTCAAAGGCTTCTGGAGAATTTCGTTTCTTCTTCTGGCTCCTTGCTATCTGCTGCTCGGAATCTCCGGTTTTATTCTGCATATCGTAAATAGCTAACACGACTATGGTACATTGTGAAATAAAAAACGAAAATAACTTCGGTTTTTTTGCCGGAATATCAAGGTTTAAGACAGGAAATGTGACAGAAAACGCATTAAATTTGAAAAAAAGCGTAAGATTCTGAAAAAAGGTTATAGATTTTTTTTGCAACGGGGGGTATAATCAATAAAAAAATTAATCTTTTTTAGGGGGAAAGCTGCAGGATGAAAAAGAAAAGCTGGATGTTGCTTCTCACGCTGGTTCTTGTAATCGGCACAGTTCTCGCAGGCTGCGGAAGCGCCGAAGAGACAGCTACTACGGATTCGGGCAACACGACCGAACAAGGTACCACGGATAACGGAACGGCTGCAGAGCCGGCCGCTACCGACGCCAACCTGGCAGCCGACCAGACCCTGCACCTGAACCTGAGTGCGGAACCGCCGACACTCGACCCGGCGCAGGCTCAAGACAGCCAAGCTAACACCGCGCTGCGTTTCATGTACGAAGGTCTCGCGACGATCGATGCTGACGGCAACCCGGCTCCGGGCGCCGCTGAAAGCTGGGACGTTTCGGAAGACGGCCTCACTTACACGTTCCACATGCGTGAAGGCGCGACTTGGAGCAACGGCGATCCTGTAACGGCCAATGACTTCGTATTCGCTTGGGAGCGCGTGCTGAGCCCGGAAACCGTTCCGGCTCCGGTATACGCTTACCAGCTGTACTACATCAACGGCGCTGAAGACTTCAACACAGGTAAAACGACAGACTTCTCGAAAGTAGGCGTTAAAGCCGTCGACGAGAAAACGCTGGAAGTTACCTTGACGAACCCGACTCCGTACTTCCTGGGTCTGACTTCGTTCTATACGTACTACCCGGTTCACAAAGCCAGCGTTGAAGCCAGCGATGCTTGGGCAGCTGACCCTAGCACAATGGTTACCAACGGAC
Organism: Saccharibacillus alkalitolerans; assembly: GCF_011090185.1. Classification (GTDB taxonomy): domain Bacteria; phylum Bacillota; class Bacilli; order Paenibacillales; family Paenibacillaceae; genus Saccharibacillus; species Saccharibacillus alkalitolerans. The sequence continues at coordinate 230,474 of NZ_JAAFGS010000001.1, forward strand.
CGTTCACCCTGACGACTTGGACTCCGGGCTCGGAACTGAGCTGGACGAAAAACGACAAGTATTGGGACGCGGCCAACATCAAGCTGACTAACGTTACGGCTTCCGTCGTAAACAGCGGCGCAACTGAAACGGCTTCGTACCAAGGTGGAGAAATCGATTATGCCGGCGCACCTACCGGCGAAATCCCGACCGACCAAATCCAGCCGCTTTCGCAGCAGCTGCCGGACGAGTTCAAACTCACCGACATCGCTTCGACTTACTACTATGAGTTCAATACAAAAGCTAAACCGTTCGATAACGTAAAAATCCGTAAAGCATTCGCAATGGCAATCGACCGTCAATCGCTGATCGACAACGTAACGAAAGCAGGCCAAACGCCGGCATTCGGATTCGTACCGACATCGATCGCCGGACTGAACAACCAATCGTTCCGCGACACGCATCCGGACAGCGAGTACTTCAAGGAAGACGCGGCACAGGCTAAACAGCTGCTCGAAGAAGGCATGAAAGAAGAAGGCTACACTACGCTTCCTCCGGTAACGCTGCTGTACAACACGAGCGAAAACCACCAGAAACTGGCCCTGGCCATCGCTGACATGTGGAAAAAGAACCTCGGCGTAGACATTCAAACGAAAAACGAAGAATGGTCCGTATTCCTGGAAAGCAGAAAAACGGGCAACTTCCAAGTCGCTCGCGCAGGCTGGTCGGCCGACTACAACGATCCGATGACTTACATGGATATGTTCGTAAGCGGCGGCGGCAACAACAACACGGGCTATGCGGATCCGGCATACGACAAGCTGATCGACGAAGCTTACAAAGGCGGCAACGATCTGGAAAAACGCATGCAGGACATGGCTGACGCAGAAAAAATGCTGATCCAAGACAACATGGTCATCATGCCGGTTTACTACTATACGCAAGCGTCGCTCACCAAACCTTACCTCAAAGGCGTAACGACCGACTTCTCCGGTGCAATCAACTTCACTCGCGCTTACCTGGAAGAACACTAAGATCCAAGATCGAAGTGAGTAAGATCCAAGTTAAATAAAGGCTCGGGATATATGTGGATTTCCCATATATCCCGATTTTTTTGCATGTTCACCAAACTTCCATTTTTGCTCTTGCTTAACCAGTAAATAGGGTTGAAAATAATGAATATGCAACTATATATGCCAACTAGCTAAAACCGTATCGAAAAAGGATGAGAAGAAGGGGGAGAGGTTCGCAAATGGCACGGTATATAACCAGTAAGCTCATATATACGCTGCTTTCGCTGTTTATTTTGATTACGGCGACGTTTTTCTTGATGAAGGCTATCCCGGGCGATCCGTTCATGTCCGAGAAAGAAGTTCCGGCTCCTATTCGGGCGCGTTTGGAAGCCCAGTACGGATTGGATAAACCTCTGATGACGCAGTACGTCAATTATCTGGGGAACATCGTTCAGGGCGATCTGGGTATCTCGATGAAAAAGCTGAATCAGGAAGTTTCCCACATCATCGGGCAGACGTTCGGCGTTTCGCTGAGACTCGGCCTGATTGCTGTCGTGGTATCGATTATTGTCGGGGTAACCCTCGGGCTCTTGGCGGCCCTATATCACAGGAAATTCATTGATAGCGCCGTTATGGTGCTTGCCGTCATAGGCATAGCGGTGCCGAGCTTCGTGCTTGCCTCGCTGCTGCAGTATGCGCTCGGTCTCAAGGCGGAACTGTTCCCGATTACGGGACTCAGAAGCCCGCTCGGCTACGTGCTGCCGGTCGTGGCGCTCTCGGCCGGACCGATCGCATACATCGCACGTCTGACCCGTTCGAGCATGCTGGAAGTGCTGCATGCCGATTATATCAAGACGGCTAAGGCCAAAGGCTTGAAATGGCCGGCGATTCTCTGGAAGCACGTCATTCGCAACGGTATTTTGCCCGTAGTTACTTATGTCGGTCCGATGACGGCCAACATTATCACGGGCTCCGTCGTAGTCGAACGCATTTTCGGCATCGGCGGCATCGGTAAAGTATTCGTGGACAGCATTACGAACCGCGATTACACCATGATTATGGGCGTCACGCTGTTCTACGGCATCATTCTGATGGCCGCGCGGTTCATTACCGATATCGTTTACGTATTCGTCGATCCTCGGATCAAATTGACATCGGGCAAGGAGGGCTAATCAAGTGGCTAACGAAAACATGGCGAACAAGCAGCCTCTGCCCGCTCTTACGGCAGCTGACTTTGAGCCTGTCAATATTAACGAACGCGAATCCGAAGTCATCAAGCGCGAAAGCCTGACGGCTTGGCGCGATACTTGGGAGCGCCTGCGCAGAAACAAAGTCGCGATGAGCGGCTTGATCGCTCTTGTTCTGATTATTATCGCTTCCATCGTTGGTCCGTGGATCGCGTATTGGGTTCACGGTTACGATTATCGGACAAATGACCTGCTGGCAACGAACCAACCGCCGTCTAGTAAGCACTGGTTCGGCACGGACGACCTGGGCCGCGACATGTTCGTCAGAACATGGTCGGGCGCACGCATCTCCCTGATCGTCGGCGTCGCGGCGGCAATGATCGACCTGCTGATCGGCGTTATCTACGGCGGCATCATGGGCTACTTCGGCGGCCGCGTCGATACGATCATGAACAAATTTTCCGAAATTTTGTACTCCATTCCTTACCTGCTCGTTACGATCCTGCTGCTCGTCGTCTTCAAACCGAGCCTGGGCACGATTATTTTGGCCCTGACCATCACGGGCTGGATCAACATGTCGTGGATTGTCCGCGGCGAAATCATGAAATTGAAAAACCGCGAATACGTGCTCGCTTCCCGTTCGATGGGCGCCGGCACGGGCAGACTGCTGTTCCGTCACCTGCTGCCGAACGCGAGCGGCCCGATCATCGTTACGCTGACGCTGTCGGTTCCGAGCGCGATCTTCGCCGAGTCCTTCCTCAGCTTCCTCGGTCTGGGCGTGCAGGCTCCGGTCTCGTCTCTCGGTTCGATGGTCGAGAACGCGCTCACCGGCTGGATGTTTTATCCTTGGCGGATGCTGTTCCCGGCGGTGCTGATCAGCGTGATCATGCTGGCGTTCAACCTGCTGGGAGACGGACTGCGCGATGCGCTGGATCCGTCGCTTAAAAACAAATAATTCGCACACTGTTAAGAGAAGGAGGCGCCAGCCATGGGAGCACAACTGGGCAAGAACCTGATTGAAGTTGAAGGATTGAAAAAGCATTTTAATGTAGGAAACGGCAAAGTGCTCAAGGCGGTCGACAACCTGAACTTCTTTATTCGTGAAGGCGAAACGCTGGGCATGGTCGGCGAGTCGGGCTGCGGCAAGTCTACGGCCGGACGCACGATCCTGCGGCTCTACGAGCCGACGGCCGGCAGCGTACGCTTCAACGGAACGGACATTTACAAATTGTCCCCGAACAAGATGAAAGCGATGCGCCGCGACATGCAGATGATCTTCCAGGATCCGTACGCTTCCTTGAATCCGCGCTTTACGGTATCGGACATTATCGGCGAAGCGTTGGACATTCATAATATGGCCGGCAGCCGGGGCGAGCGCAAAAAGCGTATCGAAGAACTGCTGGACCTCGTCGGCCTGAATACCGATCACGCGACTCGTTATCCGCACGAATTCTCGGGCGGTCAGCGCCAGCGGATCGGGATCGCGCGAGCGCTTGCGGTCAATCCGAAATTCATTATTTGCGACGAACCGATCTCGGCGCTCGACGTGTCGATCCAGGCTCAGGTCGTCAACCTGCTGCAGGATCTGCAGGAGCGCCTCGGCCTGACTTACCTGTTCATCGCGCACGACCTGTCGATGGTCAAGCACATCAGCGACCGCGTCGCGGTCATGTATCTGGGCAAAATGGTCGAACTTGCGGACAGCGAAGAGCTGTACAGCAATCCGATTCACCCGTACACCAAATCGCTGCTGTCGGCGATTCCGGTCGCCGATCCGGAAGTCGAAGCGCAGAAAAAGCGGATTCTGATGACGGCCGAAGGCGGCGGTCCGATCCGCTCGGCGAACGAAAAAACCGAAGAAACGACACTGGTGGAAGTTTCTCCGGGCCACTGGGTCGCTACGCCTTATTAAACGATAAGTGCGGACCCGCCATGCCTCGGCCGTATTCCGGCGAAGGAGGCGCACCGTCTTTCCCGAGCGTTTTACGCTTGGAAAAGACGGTTTTTTTGTTTTCTTTTTTCGACTTTGTTTCGAATCGAAAGAAAGTTACTTTGACGACTTGGGAACGATTGGGTACAATCAAGAAGGGTTTAGCAGACAGGAGACAGGAGGCAAGGCCAAACATGAATGTCATTCCGCAGGCGCTTCGCAAGGGTTCGGCCTTGGGAGAAGATTATGTGCGCGGACAGCACGCGCAGGAATTATACGAATACGATTTGCGCGACGGACAGTCGCTGCGGCGCCGGGCCGAATGGCTGGACGCTTCGCGTCAGCGGCCGCGCGTCGACCGGAACTCGCTTGTGGAAGTGCTGGGCGATTATAATGCCCGATATAACGGCAGTCCCGAAGTAAAGGGATCGCTGGAGAAGCTGAAGGACGAGCGAACGCTTGTCGTGGTCGGCGGACAGCAGAGCGGATTGTTTACCGGTTCACTGCTCGTCATTTACAAGGCGGCCACCATTATCCACGCCGCGCGTCTCGCTTCGGAGGAACTCGGACGCGATGTCGTCCCGGTGTTCTGGATCGCGGGCGAAGACCACGACTGGGACGAAGCCGATCACACTTACGTGCTGACTTCGGAGCTGGAGGTTCGTCGGCTGCGTATGGAGTCTTGGCATGACGGCAAGTCGTCGGTCAGCGGCGTGAAGGTGCCGACCGAGGAGTGGGAAAAGGCGATTGCGGAACTGGAGCTGACGCTCGCCGATTCCGAATACAAAGCGGAAATTATGGAACTGCTGCGCAGCGAGCTTCCTCAATCGCTCAGTCTGAGCGAAGGCTTTGCCCGGCTGCTCGGCCGATTGTTCGGCCGCTACGGCCTGGTGCTGGTCGATTCGGCCGACCCGGCTCTGCGCAGATTGGAAACTCCGATGTTCGAGCGGCTGATCGAACGCAATGACGAGTTTGAAGCGGCCTATCTCAGAGCGGCCGAACGGATCGAAGCGGCCGGCTACGAGCAGCAGGCGCAGGCGGTGGAAGGCGCGGCCAACCTGTTTTATATTCAAGAAGGTCAGCGGCTGCTGCTTTACAAGCAGGATGGCAAATTCGTCGATCGGCGCGGTACGGTCATCCTGACGAAAGAGGAACTGCTCGAGCGTCTTCGGCGATGTCCGGAGTGTTTCAGCAATAACGTACTGACCCGTCCGCTGATGCAGGATTACTTGTTCCCGGTGCTTCAGGCGGTGCTGGGGCTCGGCGAAATCGCTTACTGGGCGGGCACGAAGGACGGCTTCGAAACGGCGGGCATGCAGATGCCGATTCTGCTGCCCCGCATGTCGTTTACGCTGCTCGATCCGTCGACCAAAAAGCATATGGAGCATTACGGCTTAACGTTCGAAGACGTGATGGAGCGCTTCGGCAGCCGCAAGGAAGCTTGGCTCGCGGAGCAGGATAAGCTGGGGATGGACGATTTGTTCGAACAGGCGAAGGCGGAGTTCGAACAGCTGTATAAGCCCGTCATCGAACGACTGGGCGAGCTGCAGGCCGGCTTGGCGAATCTCGGCGAGATCAATCGCGAAAAAATCGCCCGGCAGATCGCCTTTTTGCAGGAAAAAACGAAGCAGACGATCGCCCGGCAGAATGAAGCGGAGCTGCGCAGATGGGACCGGATTTATAAAACGCTGTTCCCGCTGGACCGTCCGCAGGAACGCGTTTATACCGTGTTTTATGTGCTGAACCGTTACGGATTGGACTGGGTCGACGAGCTGATGAAGATCGAACCGGATCTGAACGGCGGCCACAGAATTATCGAAGCTTAAAATGCAGTTGAAAATAAAACAGCCAGCATGCTGGAACGGGAGGGTTTCACAATGAGTTCGTCGGCCAAGCAAAACAGCATTATCGCCGATATCAACCTGGCGCCGGAAGGGCATTTGAAGATTGACTGGGCTTCTGCGCACATGCCGGTGCTTAACCGCATCCGGGAGCAGTTTGAGCAGGATCAGCCTTTTAAAGGATTGAAAGTGACGGTCTGCCTCCATCTTGAAGCGAAAACGGCCTATCTGGCGAAAGTCATTCAAGCGGGCGGCGCGGAAGTCACCATTACGGGCAGCAATCCGCTGTCGACTCAAGACGACGTCTGCGCGGCGCTCGTCGAAGACGGCATCACCGTATTCGCCAAGTATCAGCCTGCGCCGGGAGAGCTTAAAGCGCTGAATATCAAGGCGCTCGAAGCGAAGCCGGATCTGATTATCGACGACGGCGGCGACCTGGCGACGATCCTGCACGGGGAACGCCCGGATCTGCTGGAAACGATCCGCGGCGGGGCCGAAGAAACGACCACGGGGATCATCAAGCTGCGCTCGCTCGAGAACGAAGGCACGCTGAAGCTGCCGATGATCGGGGTAAACGACGCTTTTTGCAAATCGCTGTTCGACAACCGCTACGGTACGGGACAATCGGCGTGGGACGGCATCATGCGGACGACCAACCTGATCGTGGCGGGCAAAACAGTCGTCGTGGTCGGCTACGGCTGGTGCGGGAAAGGCATGGCTATGCGGGCACGCGGGCTGGGAGCGAACGTTATCGTTACCGAAATCGATCCCATCAAGGCGGTGGAAGCGCATATGGAAGGCTTCCGCGTCATGACGATGATGGAAGCTGCGCCGCTCGGCGACTTTTTCATCACGGTAACGGGCAATAAGGCGGTTATCGCGGGCGAGCATTTCGACGTGATGAAAGACGGGGCGATTTTGTCGAATGCCGGTCATTTCGATGTCGAGGTCAGCAAGCCGGACATGGAAGAGCGCACGGAGTCGATCCGTACCGTTCGCAAAAACATCGAAGAATACCGGTTCAAAGACGGACGGAAAATTTACCTGCTGGCGGAAGGGCGTCTTGTCAACCTGGGCGCGGCTGACGGTCACCCGGCGGAGATCATGGATATGACGTTCGCGCTGCAGGCATTGTCGCTGCGCTACGTGAACGAGCATTACGAGGAGATCGGTCGCCACATGATCAAAGTTCCGTACGAACTGGACGAGCAGGTCGCCCGCTACAAATTGGAGAGCATGGGCATCCGGATCGATGAGCTGAACGACATGCAGAAACAGTATTTGCAGAGCTGGAACGTATAAACCGGAACGTATAAGAGCGTATAAACAGGGCCGTTTCTCCCGGGAAAATCAGGAGAAACGGCCCGTTTCTATGCAAAAAAAGAAGAATGGGACCGAAAAAAGCGTCAAATAACGCGAAAATTCATGAAATTTGCGGAAGGACTTTGATTTCGGGCGTCGAATCTATTATGCTGTAAGTGGTGGAAAGTGGTATGAAGTGGAGGAATAGAGGCGAGGAGTGGGTCTGGCGATGTTTATGGGCGAATACAGGCATAACATCGACGACAAAGGACGCATCATTATGCCGGCCAAGTTTCGCGAGAAACTGGGAACCGCATGCATCGTGACGCGCGGCCTGGACCAGTGCCTTTTCGTTTACTCCGAGCAGGAATGGCAAGTTCTCGAACGCAAGCTGAATAACCTGCCCCTGATGAAAGCGGACGCGCGGGCGTTTACCCGGTTTTTCTTTTCGGGCGCGGCGGAATGCGAATGGGACAAGCAGGGAAGAGCGAATCTCCCCGCCAATCTGCGCGAATACGCGCAGCTCGACAAGGAATGCGTCGTGATCGGCGCAGGCAGCCGGGTAGAGATCTGGAGCCGGGACAAATGGGACGGCTATTACAAGCAGTCGGAAGAGTCCTTCGGCGAGATTGCGGAGAAGCTGTCCGATTTCGACATCGACTTTTAACGAAAAATTACGAATGCGACATGTAACGTCTGGGGGATACGAAATTGTTTCATCACATTACGGTGCTTAAGGAAGAAGCGGTCGAAGGGCTGAACATCAGGCCGGACGGCATTTATGTCGACTGCACGCTCGGCGGGGCCGGGCACAGCTCGCTGATCGCGTCGAAGCTGGGCGAGGGCGGCAGGTTGATCGCGCTCGATCAGGACGATTGGGCACTCGACAACGCGCGCGAGAAGTTGGCGCCGTACGGCGAACGCGTCACGCTTGTCAAGACCAATTTCCGGGAGCTAGAGAACGCGCTCCGTCAGGCCGGCGTTCCGCTTGACGAGGAAGGCGTGCCGAAGGTCGACGGTTTTCTGTTCGATCTGGGGGTCTCTTCGCCGCAGTTCGACGAAGCTTCCCGCGGGTTCAGCTACAATCACGAAGCCCCGCTCGACATGCGGATGGACCGCTCTTCCGAGCTGACGGCCAAGATCGTCGTCAACGAATGGCCGGAGGAAGACATCGCGCGCATTTTGTACCGCTACGGAGAAGAGAAGTTTTCGAGGCGGATCGCGGGCAAAATCGGCCAGCACCGGGCCAAACAGCCGATCGAGACGACAACGGAACTCGCGGAGATCATCAAGGAAGGCATTCCGGCGGCGGCGAGAAGAACGGGCGGCCATCCGGCCAAGCGCAGCTTCCAAGCGCTGCGGATCGCCGTCAACGACGAGCTTTCGGCCTTCGAAGACGCGCTGCATGCGGCGGTACGCTGCCTGTCGCCGGGCGGCCGGGTGAGCGTCATTACGTTCCACTCGCTCGAAGACCGGATCTGTAAGCAGCTCCTGCTCGGTTATACGGGCAAAAACGTAGCTCCGCCGGGCTTCCCGGTCGAAGTGTACGAAGGTCCGAACAGCATCAAACTCATTAATCGCAAACCGATTTTACCGACGGATGAAGAGATCGAGCAGAATCCGAGATCGCGTTCGGCCAAGCTTCGGGTAGCGGAAAAGCTGAAATAACATCGAATTTATTCCAAGACGAGGAGATTGATCTATGGCACAGACACGCGGGAATCTGGCGATCCGGGAACAGGAGAAGCGGCAAAATTCAACTTCGCAGCAGTACCGGCAAAAGACGACGGTGGTGACGCGCCGGGCCGAGCTCCCCGCCAGGGAAAAACTGCTTTATTTGGCCAGCGTGCTGGTTGCGGTCGCCCTTTGCAGCATTGTGGCTTGGCGGTACGTACATATTTACGACCTGAACCACAAGATCGCTTCGGCGCAAAGCGAAACGAACCAAATCAACAAAAACATCGCCCAAGCCGAACGCGATAAGCAGGAACTCCGTCAGTCGATCGTGCCGACGGCGCTCTCTTTGGGCCTGGTTCAGGCAACGGAACACGAGCCGATCTTCGTCGAGCGCAAAACCGGCGAAGAAAAACAGTCGGCGGCGGATAAGGGCAATTAAGAATATCCCGGCAGAGGCGCCGAACGGCGCCTTGATTCGCGCGGCAGCTGCGGAAAAGGGAGCGAAAAAGCGGGAGGTTCCATCGCCATGCTGACAAAAAGAGTGAAAATGAGGACGCTTTTAATCGGAGGGGCTATTACCCTCTTTTTTCTCGTTCTTATCGGACGGATTTTTTTCCTGCAGGTCGTTCAGGGAGACTTCTGGCACGAGACGGCCGTAAAGCAGTGGTCGGCCTCCAAAGTGCTGCGCGCCGAGCGCGGGGCGATCACGGATCGCAACGGTAAGGAGCTGGCGGTCGATTCGCCGGCTTACTCCGTCGTCGTGGAACCGAATATCATCGCCCAGCGGGGGACGGCCGAAGACGTCGTGAAGATTTTGCACGAGAAGCTGGGCGTACCCGAAGAGAAACTTCGCGAAATGGTCGTCCGCAAGTATGAGAAAGACAGCAAAAACGGAACTTACAAAAAAGGCGATTACAGCGTATGGGTCGAAGTTCGTCCTCAAGGATGGAAGATCGACGGCGATCTGAAAGCGGAGATCGAATCGTCCATCGCCGCCGTCCGTCAGGATAAGGGATTGAAAGAAACCGCCGATATCGGCATCGTATTCGACGATCAGATCAAGCGCTTTTATCCGCAGCACACGCTGGCGGCGAACGTGCTGGGCTTCGTCGACAACGAAGGCAACCCGAAATACGGCATCGAATCTTATTTCGAAAAAGAGCTGAAAGGCATCGACGGCAAAATCGCGTATCAGCGCGATGCGAAAGGCGTCGAACTTCCCGACGGCAAAAGCGAGATCGTGCCGCCCAAAGACGGCTCGTCGATTCAGTTGACGATCGACAGCACGATCCAGTATTATGCCGAACAGGCGGCGAAGAAGGCTTTCGAGAAATATCAGCCGAAAAGCATCTCCGTCATTGCGGCCGACCCGAATACGATGGACATTTTGGCGATGGTCAACATGCCGACATTCAATCCGAATAACTATTCGGACGCGAAGAAACTCGAAGATTTCAACAACCTCGCGGTTACGGCCATGTACGAACCGGGATCGACGTTCAAGATTGTCACGCTGTCCGCGGCCGTGCAGGAAGGGAAGTTCGATCCGAACGACCATTATCAATCTGGGGCCATCAAAGTCGGGCGCCAGACCGTGCACGACGTCAGCCGCAATTGGGGCACTCTCAGTTACCTGGACGGCGTCAAACACTCCAGTAACGTAGCGTTCGTCAAGCTCGGCATGGAGAAGGTCGGCACGAACAAACTGACCGAATATATCAAAAATTTCGGCTTCGGCGAAAAAACGGGCATTCAGCTTCCGGGCGAATTGACGGGCGTAATGAACGTGACGGAGAAAAGTCCGCTGATCGACCAGGCGGCGATTACGTTCGGCCATAACGTTACGGTCACGCCGATCCAGCAGATCGCCGCCATTTCGGCGGTCGCCAACGGCGGTCATTTGCTTGAACCCCATATCGTCAAGTCCATAAGCAACCCGTTGACAGGCGAAGTGGAGAAGAAGAACGACGTCAAAAAGATCCGCGACGTGATTACGCCGGAGACGGCAAAAGCGGTCAGCGGATATTTGGAACAGGTCGTGTCCGACCAAAAAATCGGCACGGGACGCAACGCCTATATTCCGGGGTACCGGGTAGCGGGCAAGACCGGTACGGCGGAAAAACCGGTGGATGTCAAAGTCGACGGCAGCGCCTACAGCAAAAGCCGCGCCGTCGTCTCCTTTATCGGTTATGCGCCGGCCGACGACCCTAAAGTCGCCATCTTCTTCATGATCGACGAACCGAATGATCCGAAAGCGGGCGGCGGTTCGGCGGCGGCTCCTTACGTTCAGGAGATCATGTCGCAGACGCTGGAATACATGGGCGTGCCGAAGAAGTTTTCGGACACCGAAATTCAAAGCGAAAGCCAAAATCCGGATTCCGGCAGCGCGCTGCTGAAAGTCACCGCCCCGAATCTGGTCAAAATGAGCGTGTCCGACGCCAAAGCGAAGCTTTTGGACGAAGGGATCGCTTACGAGCAGGTCGGCGCGGGCGCTGCGGTCATCGAGCAGTATCCGGCCGCGAACAGCGCCATGTACGCGGGGCAGAAGATTTATTTGCTCACGGAGAACAAAGAGGAAATGAAGGTGCCGGATCTGACCGGGTTGTCTCTGCGCGACGCAGTCGATATTCTGGCGCTGTTGGACGTTTCGATCAGTACGAAAGGCTCCGGTTACGTCGCTTCGCAGAAATTGACCAAGGACGCGGAGGGCAAAAGGGTCGTAGTGCTGACTCTTAAATCCGCCAAGTCTACGGTGACCGGCAAAGACGATCCGGAAGGCGCGGATATATCGACCGGCGGCGAGGCGGTGGCGGAAGAGCCGGAAGACGGCGGAACGCAGGCCGAAGGCAGCCAACCTCTGGTTGAAGGAGGAACGGTGGCGCCGGCCGATCCCGCTCCGGAAAGCGAAGCTGCCCCGCTCAACTGAGTTTTCGCACAGCCCGGGCCTGCCATCGGCGGGCTCGGGCATTTTGCGGCCCGAGCATGCAAGGAAGACGGCATAAAAAGACGAGAAGGAGAGAATAAATGATGCGATTGGAGCAATTGGCACAGCAGCTGATTTCCGCCAGGCTGATCGGCAGCGGAGAAACGGAATGCGGAGGAATCGAGATCGATTCCCGCAAAGTGGAGAAAGGCGACCTGTTTATCTGCCTTCCGGGATTTACCGTGGACGGGCACGATTACGCGAAGCAGGCCGAAGAAAAAGGAGCGGCGGCGCTTGTCGTCGAACGGCAGCTCGACACGAAGCTGCCGCAGCTGCTCGTGCGGGACAGCCGGATGGCGATGGCCGTGCTGGCCAACGCTTTCTACGGCGAACCGAGCCGCAAAATGCGCATGATCGGCGTTACCGGTACGAACGGCAAAACGACGACGACGTACCTGATCGAGCGGATCATGCAGGATCACGGCGTGAAGACGGGGTTGATCGGAACGATCCAGATGCGCTACGACGGCGAGACGTTCCCGATGTCCGGCACGACGCCGGAATCGCTCGGCCTGCAGCGTTCGCTGGCCGACATGGCCGGCCGCGGCGTGGAATGCTGCGTGATGGAAGTATCTTCGCACGCTCTGGAGCAGGGTCGCGTCAAAGGCACGGATTACCGGACGGCCGTCTTCACGAACTTGACGCAGGATCATTTGGATTACCATCATTCCATGGAAGAGTATCGCGCGGCAAAAGGACTCTTCTTTGCTCGTTTGGGCAATTCGCTGCCTGCGGATCCGTCCGAGCGCAAATACGCCGTATTGAACGCGGACGATGAAGCTTCGGCGGAATTCGCCAAAGTAACGGCGGCCGAGGTGCTGACTTACGGCGTCGAAAGCGAATGCGACGTACGTGCTTCCAACATCAAAATCACGGCGCAGGGCACGTTCTTCCATGTCGATACGTTCAAAGGTTCCGCGGACATTCAACTGCGGATGGTCGGCAAATTCAATGTATACAATGCGCTGGCGGCAATCTCCGCGGCGCTGATCGAAGGCGTGCCGCTGGAAGAGATCAAGACCAGCCTGGAAGCGGTCGCCGGCGTCGACGGGCGCGTCGAAGCGGTCGATGCCGGACAGCCTTTCGCCATTATCGTCGATTACGCGCATACGCCGGACGGACTGGAAAACGTGCTGCGCACCGTCGTCGAATTCGCGGAAAAGCGGGTGCTGTGCGTGTTCGGCTGCGGCGGAGACCGCGATCGCACGAAGCGTCCGATCATGGGACGGATCGCGGTCAAATACAGCGACCTGACTTTCGTGACGTCGGACAATCCGCGGACCGAAGATCCGGACGCCATCTTGAAAGACATCGAAGCGGGCTTGATCGAGGACGGCGTCGACAAGAGCCGCTACACGCTCATCGTGGACCGGGCCGAAGCGATCCGGCGCGCCGTCGAAGAAGCGCAGCCGGGAGACGTCGTGCTGATTGCGGGCAAAGGACACGAGACGTATCAATTGGTCGGCAAACAAGTGCTGGACTTCGACGACAGGCTCGTCGCGGCGGATGCGGTAAGGGGAGTCGCGAAGTGATCGAACGGACACTCGGCCAGGTAGCCGATATGTGCGGAGGCCGGCTGCTCGATTCCGCCTTTGCGGGGCGGAAAGTCGTCGGCGTCTCCATCGATTCCCGCAAGATCGGCGAAGGTTGCCTTTTTGTGCCGCTGGGCGGCTCGAAAGCGGACGGACACAGTTACGTGGCCGGATCGCTGCAGGAGGGAGCGGCGGGTTCGCTCTGGCAGCGGGGGCGCGAAGGCGCCCCGGGCGGAGCGCTGATCGAAGTGGACGACGTGCTCGAAGCGCTGCAAAAGCTGGCTTCGGCGTATTTGCTGGCGAGCGGAGCGAAAGTCGTCGGCATTACGGGCAGCAACGGCAAGACGACGACCAAGGACATGGTGTTTGCGCTTTTGGCGACGTCGATGCGGGTTCATAAGACGCAGGGCAACTTCAACAATCATCTGGGACTGCCTCTGACGCTGCTCGCCATGCCGGAAGAGACGGACGTCGTCGTGTTGGAAATGGGAATGAGCGACCTCGGCGAGATCGCCTTGTTGGCCAAAATCGCGCCGCCGGACTTGGCGATCGTGACGAACATCGGCGAATCCCATCTGCTGAACCTGGGCAGCCGGGAAAATATCGCACGGGCCAAGCTGGAGATCGCTTCCGGCACGAAGCCGGGCGGGCTGCTCGTGTACAACGGCGACGAACCGCTGCTCCCCCTTGTCTTAAAAGAGCTTGAAGGGACGCTGCCCGAAGGGCTGCGCACGTTCACGTTCGGTCTTGGCGAGGACAACGACGATTATCCGACGGGCATGATGCAGCGGGGCGGAGGCATGACGTTTACGGCGCGGAGCGAAGGCGACATCTGTTTTTCGCTGCCGATACTCGGCAGCCACAACGTCACGAACGCCCTGGCGGCGATGGCGGCGGCCAGAGCGTTCGGCGTCGATGCCCCGGCGATGAAGGAAGGGTTGGCGGGAATGCAGCTGACCGGCATGCGGATCGAACGGCTGACGGGCGTATCCGGCCTGACGCTCCTGAACGACGCTTATAATTCGAGCCCGACCTCGGCCCGCGCGGCGATCGACGTGTTGGCCGGTCTGGAAGGCTACGCGTCGAAGGTGCTCGTGTTGGGCGATATGCTGGAGCTGGGAGAAAACGAGCGCGAATTCCATCGGGAGATCGGCCGCTACGCGGGACGCGCGGGGCTCGACGCCGTTTACGCCTTCGGTCCGCTGTCCGCCGATTCGGCGGAAGGCGCCCGGGAAATTCTCGGCATGCAGGCGGTGCATGCTTTTACCGATAAGGCAGAGATGATCGGGCATCTTCTCGCGAATTTGAAGCCGGAGGATGCGGTGCTTGTCAAGGCTTCGAGAGGGATGAAGCTGGAAGAAGTGGTCTACGCGCTCCGGGACGAGCCGCTGACCGGAGAAGCGGGCGGGGCTTAAGCGGCATATGGATTTGCAGCTTTTGGTTCTGACCGCCGCCGTATCGTTTCTTCTTGCCGTCCTGGCAGGTCCTCTGTGCATTCCGCTGCTGCAGCGCCTGAAGCTCGGGCAGCAGGTGCGCGGGGAAGGGCCGCAGGGCCATTTGAAAAAAGCGGGCACCCCCACCATGGGAGGGGTTGTCATTCTGCTGGCGTTCACGCTGGCCTTTGTCAAATTTTCCGTCGTCAATACCGAATTTTACGTTCTGCTGGTCGTGACGTTGGGCTTCGGCCTGGTGGGACTGCTGGACGATCTGATCAAAATTTTGAAAAAGCGTTCGCTCGGACTGACTTCGCTGCAAAAGCTTGCGGGTCAGCTGCTGTTCTCGGCGATCGCCTGCCGGATGCTGATCGGTTCGGGACACAGCACGGCACTCTCGGTTCCGGGCATTTCGTTTTCGTTCGATTGGGGACCTTGGTTTTATTATCCGTTCGTCGTACTGATGCTGCTGGCGATATCCAACGCGGTCAACTTCACCGACGGCGTGGACGGGCTGCTGTCCTCGGTCAGCGCTCCGGCGTTCGGGGCATACGCCCTGATCGCCATGCAGGCGACGCAGTTTCCGTCGGCGCTCGGCGCTTCGGCGATGGCCGGAGCGGTGCTCGGCTTCCTGGTCTACAACGCTCATCCCGCGAAAGTGTTTATGGGCGATACCGGCTCGCTGGGGATCGGCGGGGCGCTCGGCATGATCGCGGTCCTGACGAAACACGAGTTTTTGTTCCTCGTGATCGGCGGCGTCTTCGTGATCGAGATGCTGTCCGTCGTGCTCCAGGTTCTCTCGTTCAAAACGCGCGGCAAGCGGATTTTCAAAATGAGTCCGATTCATCATCATTATGAGTTGTCCGGCTGGTCGGAATGGCGCATCGTCGTCGTCTTTTTCGGCGTCTCGCTTCTTCTGGCCGTGTTCGGGCTGTATCTCGACAAGGGGCTGTAAAAAGATGGAACATCCAAAAGAGTATGCAAACCGGGAAGTCGTCGTACTGGGGTTGGCCCGCAGCGGGGTATCGGCCGCGAAGACGATGCACGCTTTCGGCGCGAAAGTGACGGTCAACGACCGGAAACCCCGCGAGGAAAGCCCGGAAGCGGCCGTTCTGGAAGAGCTGGGCGTGACGGTCGTGTGCGGAGGACATCCCGACGGCCTGATTCACCCCGGCGTCTCCCTCGTGATCAAAAACCCGGGAATTCCTTATACGGCTCCTCCTGTGGCCGCGGCGCTGGAGCTGGGCATCGAGGTGGTGACGGAGGTAGAGATTGCTTACCATCTGTCGGCTGCGCCGATGATCGGCATCACCGGTTCGAACGGAAAAACGACGACGACGACCTGGATCGGCAACATGCTGGAAGCCGCCGGTTTGAATCCGATCGTTGCCGGCAATATCGGCACGCCGCTGTGCGATGCCGCATTGGAAGCGAAGGAAGACGATTGGCTGGTCGTCGAGCTCAGCAGTTTCCAACTTAAGGGAACGAAACAATTCGCTCCCCGCATCGCTTGCCTGCTGAACGTGGCGGAAACGCATTTGGACTATCACGGTTCGATGGAAGATTATACGGCGTCCAAAGCCCGCATTTTCGTCAATCAGACGCCGGAAGACGTCAGCATCGTCAACTGGGACGATCCGTTCTGCCGCGACCTGGTGCCATATTTGAAAGGGAAAATCGTTCCGTTTTCGATGAACGAGGAGCTTGTGCTGGAAGGCGTTTACGCTTCGCCTTCCTACTCGGCGGAAAGCGAGGCGGACGGACGGGCGATCGTATACCGCGACGCGGCGGGCGAACTGCACGAAATCATCCGCGTCTCCGAGATCGGCCTTCCGGGCTCCTACAACGCGGCGAACGCGATGGCGGCCGTCGCGGCGGCTATCGCGGCAGGGGTTGATCCGTCGGCGTTGAGAGGGCCGCTGGCTGCCTTCGGAGGCGTGGAGCACCGGCTCGAGTCGCTGGGCGAAGTCGGCGGAGTGTTTTATTACAACAATTCGAAAGCGACCAATTCCAAAGCGACGCTGACGGCGCTGTCCGCTTTCGAGCAGCCGGTCGTGCTGATCGCGGGCGGACTGGATCGGGGCTCCGATTACGAAGAGCTGCTGCCTGCGCTGCGGGATCAAGTCAAAGCGCTCGTGACGCTGGGAGAGACGCGCGAGAAAATCGCGAACGTGGCCCGCCGGGCGGGGATCGATCGCATTGCGGTCATCGAACCCGATTCCGAGGGCTCCGAAGCGACGCTTCGCCGGGCGGTAAGCGAAGCGCGGCTGCTGGCCGAAAGCGGAGACACGGTGCTGCTGTCGCCGGCATGCGCGAGCTGGGACATGTTCGCCTCGTTCGAAGAACGCGGCCGGGTGTTCAAGGAAGCGGTTCGTTCGATATCCGAATAGACGGGGAGGAAGGCGTATGCGCGTCGTATTGACCGGAGGCGGGACCGGGGGACATATTTATCCCGCCCTTGCCATTGCCGAACAGTTGAAGGCGGATAAACCGGATACCGAATTTTTGTATATCGGAGGCAAGCGAGGGCTTGAAAACACTATTGTGCCGAACTCGCAGATTCCGTTCGAGACCTTGGACATTACGGGATTTCGCCGCAGCCTGTCGGCCGATAATCTGAAGACCGTGCTCCGCTTCCTGCGGGGCGTGCAGGCTTCTTCGGAGCTGCTGGAAAAGTTCAAGCCGGACGTGGTGGTCGGCACGGGCGGTTACGTCTGCGGTCCGGTCGTTTACGCGGCCCATAAGCTGCGCATTCCGACGCTTATTCACGAACAAAACGCGATTCCGGGCTTGACCAACCGCTTTTTAAGCCGTTACGTCAGCACGGTGGCCGTCAGCTTCGACGGGACGCAGGATCAGTTTCCGCGAGCCCGAAGAGTGATGTACAGCGGGAATCCGCGGGCGACTACGGTAAGAAACGCTTCCGCATCCGAAGGATTCCGCCTGCTCGGGCTTTCTCAAGGATCGCCGATCGTGCTCGTGGTCGGAGGGAGCATCGGTGCCAAGGCGATCAATGAAGCGATGCTGCAAATGATCCCCGACATCATCCGCATGCCGGACGTGCAGTTCGTGTACGTCACGGGCAAGCGCTACTACGAGGAAGCGAAACGCAGTATCGACGAGGCGCCGTGGGTCACGCCGGCAAATCTGCGCGTTCTGCCTTACGTGGAACGGATGCCTGAAGTGCTGGCCGCTTCGATGCTTGTGATCAGCCGTGCCGGCGCGTCTTTTCTGGCGGAAGTGACCTCGCTCGGCATCCCTGCGGTGCTGATTCCGTCGCCGAACGTGACGAACAATCACCAGGAAGTAAATGCAAGAGCGCTGGAAGACGACGGGGCCGCGATCGTGATTCTGGAACGCGATCTGAACGGGCAAAGCCTGCTGACGGCCGTGGAAGCGATCGTGAACGACGAATATTTGCGCGCGAGAATGTCCGAATGCTCGGCCGCGCTGGGGAAGCCGGATTCGGCGGGAGTCATCGCTGCGGAACTGCGTAAGCTGGCGGTGCGCGCGGGAGCGATTCGCCGCGGAGCCTTGTGAACGGTCTTCGTCTTTGCCATCGCGCGCGGCACGTGTATAATGAACGTAACACAAAATTCAGTCGCCGATGGAAGCATGCGCAGTCAGTCAGCCGATCCCGGCTTGCCGGCTGCATCATGAATTTCGCGTACTGCGCAATTAACCGCTCCGCTTCGCCGGTCCTGTTCGGAATGGCGAAAGCCGGGCGGCCGGATGGAGAATGGCCATGCTGAAAGTAGTCAAACCGATCGAACATCAAGAGCAAGAATCGCGCAAGCCTCGCCGGAAGGGGCGCTGGAAACTCTGGCTGACCCTGATCGTGCTGCTCTCCGCCGTGCTGAGCGTCGTGTTTTTCCGCTCGTCGTTGAGCCGGATCCAGGAGATCGAAGTGGAAGGCAACGTGTACGCCGACCGCTCGGCGGTCATCGAGGCGGCGGGACTGCGTATCGGGGGGCAATTCTTCGAGTCGAGCGCCACCAGCATCGAGCAGCGGATCGTCTCGAACCTGAACGCGATCGAACATGCGACGGTGGAGAAGCGGTTTCCCGGAAAGATTCTGCTTACCGTCGACGAATACGATCCGGTTGCCTACGAACTGCTTCGGGACGGCAGCATTCAGGCTCTGCTCGGAAGCGGCGCCGAAATTCCCCTCGGGGATCAAGGGCTGCCGGCGGAGAAGCCGATGCTGACGGAGTGGGAGGGGAAAGAAGAGGAGAAAGCAAAATTGTGCCGCGTACTGGCGTCGGTGCCGGACGGCCAGCTGTCCGATTTGTCCGAGATTATGCCGGCCGCCACGGAATCGTTCCCGGACAAAATCCGGATCTTTACAAGATCGCGATTCGAAGTGGAGACGACCGTATCGCTGCTGAAGGACAAACTCGAAATTTTGGGCGGCATCACCGAGACGCAGAATCCGGGGTTCATCAACATGATGGACGGCAGCTACCTTGTTCCTTTCGTGGAATCCGAAGCGGAAAGCGAAGTAACGCCTTAAGGCCCGCTACTCCCGGCTTATAAAAGATGCTATAATGTTTGCTGTGTTCTCAAAAACACGCAACCTGCATAAAAAAATTCGAAACGAAAGAGGGAAAGTTTAAGCCGCGTTGAATTATTTATGGAGAACCCATAAGATTCGGCTTTAAACGAACCAGGTGATCAATTTTTGTAAACGGGAGGTGCCAAGGGCTTGAGCAACAATGACATCATTGTTAGTTTGGACATCGGTACATCCAAAGTTCGTGCTATTATTGGGGAAATAAGCAACGGAACCTTTAATATTATTGGAGTTGGATCTGCCGATTCGGAAGGAATCCGAAAAGGCGCCATCGTTGACGTCGACCAAACCGTCCAATCGATTCGCGGCGCCGTGGAACATGCCGAGCGAATGGTCGGCATTCAGATAACGGAAGTGTATGTCGGCATATCGGGCAGCCATATCGGTCTGCAGTCGAGCCGCGGCGTCGTGACGGTATCGAACGAGGACCGCGAGATCGGGGAAGACGATATCGAGCGCGTAACGAAAGCCGCCGAAGTCGTGGCTTTGCCGCCGGAACGTGAAATCATCGATGTCGTGGCCAAGCAGTTCGTGGTTGACGGCTTGGAGGGAATTCAGGATCCGCGGGGCATGATCGGATCCCGCTTGGAGGTGGAAGCTACGATCGTCACGGGCGCAAAGACGGCCATACATAACCTCTTGCGCTGCGTGGAGAAGGCCGACCTCAAAGTGAAAGAACTGGTGCTGATTTCCCTCGGGGCCGGCCAGCTGGCACTTACCAAAGATGAGAAGACGATGCGTACGGCCCTGATCGATATCGGAGCCGGGCAGGCGACCATTTCCATCTTCGAAAGCGGCCATCTTGCGGCCGTCTCGACGCTTCCGGTCGGAGGCGAGTACGTCACCAACGATATTGCTTACGGGCTGCGTACGGTAACGGACCAGGCCGAAAAGGTCAAGCTGAAGTACGGCTGTGCCATGATGGCGGACGCCGCGGCGGACGTCGTGTTCAAGGTCAACCGGATCGGCAGTTCGATCGAGAAGGAATACACCCAGGAAGACCTGGCCGCCATTATCGAGCCGCGCGTTCAGGAGATCTTCCAGCTTATTCATCAGGAAATCTACCGCATGGGCTACCGGGACATTTCGGGCGGCTATGTGCTTAGCGGCGGTACTGTCGCGATGCCGGGTGTCCTGCAGGTCGCCCAGAGCGAACTGGCGGCGTCCGTTCGTCTCGCCGTGCCGGATTATATCGGCGTGCGGGACCCGGCTTTCACCAGCGGGATCGGCATTTTGTACAGCGTCATTCGGAAGAATCGCGGCAGAGGAAGCGCAGCGCCGGGCAAGAAACCCGTCAGTCGTCCCAAATCGAGCCCCGCACCGGAGACGTCCCAGAAAACCGGTTTCCTAGAAAAGCTCAAAAATATGTTTAGCGAATTTATATGAAAAACACAAAAACGAGCCCATCCAAGGAAAACGAGGGGGAGATGGAGGAATATGTTGGAATTCGATTTCGAAATGGAGAGCCTGGCGCGCATTAAAGTAATCGGCGTCGGCGGAGGCGGCAGCAACGCCGTCAACCGCATGATCGAAAATGGCGTACAAGGCGTGGAGTTTATTACGGTCAATACGGATGCGCAGGCGCTGCACCTGGCCAAGTCGGAACACAAGCTGCAGATCGGCGACAAGCTGACACGGGGACTCGGCGCGGGCGCCAATCCCGACGTCGGAAAAAAAGCGGCGGAAGAGTCGCGTGAACTGATCAGCAATACGCTCAAAGGCGCGGATATGGTGTTCGTAACCGCGGGCATGGGCGGCGGTACCGGTACGGGAGCGGCGCCCGTCATCGCGGAGATCGCGCGCGAATGCGGCGCTCTGACAGTCGGCGTCGTCACGCGTCCGTTTACGTTCGAAGGCCGTAAACGCGCGGGACAGGCGGAACTGGGCATCGAAGCGCTCAAAGAAAAAGTCGATACGCTGATCGTGATCCCGAACGACCGCCTGCTGGAGATCGTCGACAAGAAAACGCCGATGCTCGAGGCGTTCCGCGAAGCGGACAACGTACTTCGTCAGGCGGTACAGGGCATTTCCGACCTTATCGCCGTTCCGGGTCTTATCAACCTTGACTTTGCCGACGTCAAAACGATCATGACCGAGCGCGGTTCCGCGCTGATGGGCATCGGCGAAGCCGCGGGCGAGAACCGCGCGGCGGATGCGGCGCGCAAAGCGATCATGAGCCCGCTGCTCGAGACGTCCATCGAAGGCGCAAGAGGCGTCATCATGAACATTACGGGCGGCTCGAACCTGTCGCTGTACGAGGTCAACGAAGCGGCCGAGATCGTCATCGAAGCTTCCGATCCGGAAGTCAACATGATCTTCGGCGCGATCATCGACGAAAACATGAAGGAAGAGATCAAGGTTACGGTTATCGCGACCGGATTCGAGCACAAGCCGGCGGCCATGAAGCCACCGGTACGCCGTCCATCGGCCCAACAACCGGAAGCTCAGGACGATCGTTCGAAGCAGCCGCCGCGCCCGGCCTTCGATCCGCAGTCGGGTGCCGATCAACTGGACATTCCGACGTTCCTGCGCAATCGCTCGCGTCCGAACAACGACTAGAAGACAATCAAGCTAATGGAAGATCCGCTTTCGCTCTTACGGAAGCGGATCTTTTTTTCAACAACGGAATAACCGGCAAGGAGGATATACAAAAGATGACGACAATTCATGAGCCGTTCGTGCGCCGCATGGCGGACAGCGGAGCGGAAGTGTTCGAGATCGAACCGTGGAAAGCATTCGGAGAACTGAGCGCAGGCTTCACCGGACGCTCCGGAGGAGTCAGCGAAGGTTTCCGTGCATCGCTGAACTGTGCGCTGCACGTCGGCGACGATCCCGCGAGCGTGGCCGAAAACCGGGCTCGGGTCGCGGAGGCGGCCGGCTTTCGTTTCGAAGACTGGACGAGCGGCGAACAAGTTCATCAAGCGGAAGTGGCAATCGTAACCGAGAAAGACCGGGGCCGCGGCCGACTGGACCGGGAAAGCGCCTTTCAGGACACCGACGGTCTGCTGACGAATGTGCCGGGCATACTGCTGACTTCCTTTTACGCCGACTGCGTGCCGCTTTATTTTTTCGATCCGATCCAACGGGTTGTGGGCCTTGCCCATGCGGGCTGGAAAGGAACGGTAGCGGAGATCGGCCGGCGGATGGTTGAGAAGATGGCCGGGCATTACGGAAGCCTTCCGGAAGACATTCTCGGAGCGATCGGTCCCTGCATCGGCGAGAGCCGTTATGAAGTAGACGGTGCGGTATTGGATAAAGTTCGGGTTTTGCTCGAAAAAGACTCGGGTAATGATTCAAGTTCGCTGTCCGACTTTTCAAAGGATTTGGGAGGCGGCAAAGCGCTGCTGAACTTGAAAGAATTGAACCGACACATTATGATAAGATCAGGAATACGTCCGGAAAACATACAGCGCACAAGCTGGTGTACGAGCAGCCGGACCGATCTGTTCTTTTCGCATAGACAGGAAAACGGACGGACCGGCAGGATGGCAAGCTGGATTGGACTGAAAGAAGGAGGCACGTTCCGGTGACCTTGGAACAGCGGATCGCGCATGTGAACCAAGCG
The DNA here is from genome assembly GCF_011090185.1 of Saccharibacillus alkalitolerans. Classification (GTDB taxonomy): domain Bacteria; phylum Bacillota; class Bacilli; order Paenibacillales; family Paenibacillaceae; genus Saccharibacillus; species Saccharibacillus alkalitolerans. The sequence goes on from NZ_JAAFGS010000001.1 coordinate 253,489, forward strand.
GTATCGAAAGCTTGCGAACGCGCGGGCAGATCGCCCGAAGAAGTCAACATAGTAGCCGTAACCAAATATGTGTCGACGGAGAAGACGGCACAGGTGCTGGACAGCGGCATTCTCCACATCGGAGAAAATCGCTGGCAGAACGCCAAGCCGAAATGGGAAGCGCTCGGCAGCCGCGGCGTATGGCATTTCATCGGCCAGCTGCAGAGCAACAAAGTTAAAGACGTCATCGGTAAATTCGCTTATATTCATTCATTGGATCGTTTGTCATTGGCAAAAGAACTGAATCGCCAGGCGGCAGCGGCCGATATAACGGTTAAGGCTTTCGTCCAGGTCAACATATCGGGCGAAGATTCCAAATCCGGCATGCCGCCCGAAAAGGCCTATGATTTCGTGCGGCAGATGCAGGACTATCCTCATATCGAGGTAATCGGATTGATGACGATGGCTCCGCTCGACTCGGATGCCGAATCGGCTCGTCCGGTATTCCGGGGGCTGAGAGAGCTGCGTGACGAACTGAATGCCCGCGGCGCGCAGACGGAACCGATCCGGCACTTGTCGATGGGAATGTCGGGGGACTTCGAAGTCGCAATCGAAGAAGGAGCGACCTGGCTGCGCCTGGGCTCTATTCTGGTAGGAAAAGAGGAGGACTGAAGATGGGTGTCATGAACCGTTTTATGAATTTTCTCGGCCTGCAGGAAGAAGAGGAGATCGTAGAGCGCGAAAAAGTGGTCGAACCGGAAGAACCGTACGATTCGGCTTCCAATTACGAACCGCGCAAAAACGCGAAAACGAACAATGTGGTCAGCATTCACGCGCAGAAGAGCGTCAAAGTCATGCTGGTGGAGCCGCGTACGTACGACGACGCCCAGCAGATCGCGGATCATCTGCGCGCGCATCGCTCGGTCGTCGTCAATCTGCAGCAGGTCCGCCGCGATCACGCCAAGCGGATCATCGACTTTTTGGGCGGAACGGTGTATGCGATCAACGGCAATATTTCCAAAGTCGGGGGAGACATTTTCCTCTGCACGCCGGACACGGTCGAAGTCGAAGGCACGATCGCGGACTTGATCCGCGACGATCACGAATTTAATCAAATGAGGTGACGACAGCTTGGTAGGATTCCTGATTCAGATTTATCAATTTATTCCGTTTCTGTTCCAGATCTATTCTTGGATTCTGATCATTTATATCCTGATGTCCTGGGTCCCGAATGTTCGCGAAAGCCAAGTAGGCGTCATTCTGGGCAAAATTGCGGAGCCGTACCTTTCTATCTTCCGCCGTTTCATCCCGCCGATCGGCGGCATGCTTGATATTTCCCCGATCGTGGCCTTCTTCGTGCTCCAGTTTGTTCAGCGCGGGGTACTCTACCTGTTCGAGCTGCTCATCCGCGCGCTCCTGTAAGCGGACGACCGAACTGGAAGGAGTTTAATCAATGTCTAAAAATTTATACGAACACGTCCATCCCGACGAACGCGAATTCGTGGATCGGGCTTCGGAATGGCTCGAGGGAGCGGCGCGTTATCACGAGCTGAAGCTGACCGATTTTCTCGATCCTCGGCAGCTTCAAATTCTCTCGATGCTGGCGAATGCCGAGCCGGATGTCGCGATTCGGCTGGACGGCGGAAGTGCGTACGCGGAACGCAAGCGTGCGATCATTGCGCCCGACTATCGGGACTTGGACGACGAGGACATGAAGTTGGCCGTGCTGTCGATTACTCCGGCGGACAGCAAGTTCACGGAGCTCGGGCACGGCGATTATATGGGGTCGGTATTGGGACTCGGCATCAAACGTTCCAAGGTCGGCGATATCCATCCGCGCGAAGACGGATGCCACATCGTGGCCGCCGCCGAGATCGCGGATTTTCTTAATCTGGAGCTGAGGCAGGTGCACCGGGTAAGCGTATTTACCGAGCTGCTGCCGATCGGTTCGCTGCTGGCTTCGGAGTCGGAACTCGCGGAAATGGAATTTACGGTAGCTTCGCCGCGCCTCGACGGGATTGCGAGCGACGTCTACCGCATGAGCCGCGCGAAGATTCTGGCTCCCATTAAGGCCGGGCGCTGCCGGGTGAACTGGAAAGTGGAAGAAGACCCTTCCAAAACGCTGCGCGAAGGCGATACCGTCTCGCTGCAGGGCTTCGGCCGCTTTCGGGTATTGGAAGTCGGCGACCTGACCAAAAAAGGCCGTTACCGCATCCGAATCGGCAAATTTGTATAGCTTTTGCGAGGCTCGATGCAGGAATTCACGTTTTCGCGTCGAAATTCCGATAAAACCAAAAGGGCCGCTGCGCGGGGAGCGCGGAGGCCTAACGCACGAACCGGATACGGCCGGCGCTTTTGCCGAGGGGTTGGCAGCGTGCTTAATACATTTGGAGGTGCACATCATGGCATTAACACCGCTGGATATACATAACAAAGAATTCAGCCGGCGTCTTCGAGGCTACGACGAAGATGAAGTCAACGAGTTTTTGGATCAAGTCATCAAAGATTACGAGAGCGTGATCCGCGAGAACAAGGATCTGCTGCACCGCATGGCGTCGATGGAAGAACGTCTGAACCATTTCATGAACTTGGAAGAGACGCTGAGCAAGACGATCATCGTGGCGCAGGAAGCGGCGGACGAAGTCCGGGGCAACGCGAAGAAGGAAGCGCAGCTGGTCGTGAAGGAGGCGGAGAAAAACGCCGACCGGATCATCAACGAAGCGCTGGTCAAGTCGCGTAAAGTCGCCGTCGAAATGGAAGAACTCAAAAAGCAGGCGTCGATCTACCGCACCCGTTTCCGCACGTTGATCGAAGCGCAGATGGATCTGCTCAGTCAGGACGGATGGGACGCGCTCGACCGCCAGAGCCGCGAATTGGACCGCGAAATGGAGCAGGCCCTGGCCGATCGCCGGGCCGGCGGCGAATCGTATTAACGTCCGCGGAGCGCTGCCGGATGATGTCGGCTGTTGACAACCGGCGCGGATAGCGCTATAAATAAAAGACGCCGTTCAGGCGTTTTATGCAGAAGAATCATGGATCAAATTCGACGATGGGAACAGTACGCGATGCAATCGTTCTCCAGAGAGCCGGGCCTTTACGAGCTGCAAGCCGGCGTGCGGAGCATTGACGGAAGATCGTCCCGGAGAAGCGTGTCCGAACCTTTCGCGGAATTCCCCGGAAGAGAGTAGGGCTCGACGGAAAGCCGACCGTTACAGCGGCCCCGCGTTCATAGACGCGGAGACAAGGTGTCGCCCTGCTGCGCGATGCCCGAAAAGCGGCGTGCTCCGGCGTTTTTCGGACAGACTGTGCAGGCAGGCGAAACAAGGGTGGTAACGCGAGCAAACCTCGTCCCTTTCCAGGGGCGGGGTTTTATTTGTTTTCTCAGGTTTGTTCATTCATCATTTCCCATAAAAAAGGAGCCGACAGCCATGCAAAGAGTCGATGTCAAAGAGAAAGCGCGGGCCCGCGACCTGCGGGTGCTGAATCGTTGGAACGAGGAAGACACCTTTAAAAAATCGATCGAAAACCGCGAAGGCAAGCCGAACTTCGTCTTTTACGAAGGACCGCCGACCGCGAACGGAGTGCCGCATATCGGTCACGTGCTGGGCCGCGTCATCAAGGACTTCGTAGGCCGCTATCAGACCATGAAAGGCTTCCACGTCGTGCGCAAAGCGGGCTGGGACACGCACGGCCTGCCGGTCGAACTGGGCGTCGAGAAGCAGCTGGGCATCTCCGGCAAGCACGACATCGAAGAATACGGCGTGGAGAAGTTTATCAAGAAGTGCAAAGAGAGCGTCTTTACGTACGAGAAGCAGTGGCGCGATCTGACGGAAGCGATCGGCTACTGGACGGATCTCGACAACCCGTACATCACGCTGGATAACAAATATATCGAGAGCGTCTGGAATCTGCTGGGGACTATTCACGAAAAAGGGCTGCTGTACCGCGGACACCGCGTCAGCCCGTACTGTCCGTCCTGCCAGACGACGCTGAGCTCGCACGAAGTGGCTCAGGGATACGAAGACGTCAAGGACCTGAGCGCGACGGCCAAGTTTAAGCTGGAAAGCGGCGAATATGTCCTGGCCTGGACGACGACGCCTTGGACGCTGCCTTCGAACATCGCGCTGGCCGTCAATCCGAACATGACGTACGTGAAGGTCAAGCAGGACGGCGAAGTGCTGATCCTGGCGAAAAACTTGACGGACAGCGTGCTGAAGGGCGAATACGAAACGCTGTCGGAACTGCAGGGTTCGGAACTGGTCGGCCTGAACTACGACGCGCCGTTCCACTACTTCACGCCGGAAAAAGGACATTTCATCGTGGGTGCGGACTTCGTTACCGATTCGAGCGGTACGGGCGTCGTGCACATGGCTCCGGCACACGGCGAAGACGATTACCGCGTTTGCCGCGAAAACGGCATCAGCTTCGTCAATCTGGTCGATTCGCAGGGCCGCTTCGTCGATGAAGTGACCGACTTCGCGGGCCGCTTCGTCAAAGACGGCGAGACCGACATCGAAATCGTGAAATACTTGTCCGAAAAAGGACGCCTGTACAGCAAAGAAAAGTACGAACACAGCTATCCGTTCTGCTGGAGATGCCACACGCCGCTGCTGTACTATGCGACGGACAGCTGGTTTATCCAGACGACGGCGGTCAAAGACAAGCTGATCGAAAACAACAAAGGCGTCAAATGGTATCCGGATCATGTCCGCGAGGGCCGCTTCGGCAAATTCCTCGACGATCTGATCGACTGGAACATCAGCCGCAACCGCTACTGGGGCACGCCGCTCAACGTGTGGGTGTGCGAGGAGACGGGCAAGCAGTACGCGCCGAAAAGTATCGCCGATCTGCGCGAACGCGCCGTGGACTTCGTGCCGGAAGACATCGAGCTGCATAAGCCTTACGTCGACGCCATCAAGCTGAAATCGCCGTTCGCAGAAGGCGCGGTCATGACCCGTACGCCGGAAGTGATCGACGTCTGGTTCGACAGCGGCTCGATGCCGTTCGCCCAGCAGCATTATCCGTTCGAAAATCAAGAAGCTTTCAAAGCGCAGTACCCGGCCGACATGATCGTGGAAGGGATCGACCAGACGAGAGGCTGGTTCTACAGTCTGCTCGCGATCTCGACGATGATCACCGGCGAAGCGCCTTACAAATCCGTCATGGCGACCGGTCACATCCTCGACGAGAACGGCCAGAAGATGTCCAAGTCCAAAGGCAACGTCGTCGATCCGTGGGAAGTGCTGGAAGAGTACGGTATGGACGCGTTCCGCTGGGTCATGCTGGCCGACAGCGCGCCTTGGAACACGAAGCGTTTTTCGAAAGGCGTCGTCGGCGAAGCAAAATCGAAAGTGGTCGACACGATCGTCAACACGCACGCGTTCTTGACGCTGTATGCGGACATCGACGGTTTTGATCCGGCGGAGCATCCGTTCCAAGTTCCGTCCGGACGTCTCGACCGCTGGATTCTGTCCCGTCTGCACAGCCTCGTGGCTTCCGCCAACGAAGCGCTGGAAGACAACGACTTCCTGACGGCCGCCAAAGGCATCGAAGAATTCGTCGACGGCCTGAGCAACTGGTATATCCGCCGTTCGCGCGACCGGTTCTGGGGCAGCGGGCTGACGGACGACAAGCTCGACGCTTACCGCACGCTGACCGAAGTGCTGTCGACGCTGGCCCGACTGATCGCGCCGTTCATGCCGGTGCTGGCGGAAGATCTCTACAGCAACCTGGGCGGTCAGACGAGCGTGCACCTGGCGGACTATCCGGAAGCCGACGCTTCGCTGATCGACGAGGAATTGGAGCGCGACATGAAGACGTCGCAGCAGATCGTGGAACTCGCTCGCAACGTACGGAACGAGAACAGCCTCAAGACGCGTCAGCCGCTGTCCGAACTCATCGTCTCGATGGACCGCGAATTCGATCTGGCGGATTACGCCGATATCGTCAAAGACGAGATCAACGTCAAGGAAATCCGGATCGAGACCGGAGACAGCGACTTCGTCGACTACACGCTCAAGCTGAACCTGAAAGTGGCGGGCAAGAAATACGGCAAAAACGTCGGCTTCCTGCAGAACCATTTCAAAGGCATGACGGTTGACGAAACGCGTACGGTCGTGGAAAGCGGTTCGTTCAACATCACGTCGCCGGAAGGCGAAGAGCTTCAACTGACGAGCGAAGAGCTGCTGATCGAGAAAAAGGCTAAAGAAGGGTTCGCTTCCGCGTCCGGCTACGGCCTGACGGTGGCGCTGAACACCGATGTGACGCCGGAACTCGAGCAGGAAGGCTGGGTGCGCGAGATCGTTCGCGCCGTACAGGATACGCGCAAGAAGCTCGATCTTAAGGTCGAGCAGCGCGTGGACCTTCTGCTTGACGTCGACGCCGAACTGAAGGCGGCGCTTGAAGCGTTCGATGCCGTGCTGCGCGAGAACGTCCTCGTCGACGGCGTATCGTTCGGTTCGGCGGACGGCATGGAGAGAGTGACGCTGAACGGCAAGGAAGTCGGCATCAAGATCGATTAAGCGACGCAGGGATAGCCGCGTGGAAATGCGGCAAAACGGCGCCCGTACAAGCTGTACGGGCGCTGTTTGATTTGCGAAAGACCGGGACGCAAGAGCCGAGGCAATAGACGCTCCCTTCGACGCCGTGCTACAATAGACGGGTCGGCAAGGAAGCGTCCGCCGGCTCCAACTTGAAGGTATGAGGTGACGGATTAACGTGATTTATTATGTAATCGCGCTTGTGGCTTTTCTGATCGACCAGGGAACGAAATATCTGGTGGCCACGCGCATGGAGATTCAGGAGCAAATTCCGATCATCGGCAATTTCTTTATCCTGACGTCCCACCGCAACAGGGGAGCGGCGTTCGGCATTTTGCAGGAAAAACAATGGTTTTTCGTGATTGTGACCCTGGTGGTCGTCGCCGGCATCGTCTGGTATCTCCAGCGCGTGAAAAATGCCAGAGGCTCGGCGCGCATGCTGCCGATCGCTCTCAGCCTCGTGCTCGGCGGAGCGCTCGGCAACTTCCTTGACCGGGTTCGGATGGGGGAAGTCGTCGACTTTTTCCTGTTCAATTTCGGCAGCTACAGCTTCCCGATCTTTAACGTGGCGGATTCCTGTATCGTGGTCGGCGTGGTCCTGATCATTTTGGATACGCTGCTCGATGCTCGCCGCCCCAAAGAACCGCAGCTTGCGGAGCAGCCAGAACAGCGTACGGAGGACTGAATATGACCGACAATGAACGTGACGGCTTCGCCGCTTCGGCGGAGGAGAACGTGACGGAAGAAGAAACGCTGCAGTGGAGCGTCGCCGCCGAATACAAGAAGCAGCGCCTCGATAAATACGTAACCGAAGCGATGGAGGAAGAAGTCTCCCGTTCGCAGATCCAGCTGTGGATCGAGCAGGGACACGTCACTGTGAACGGCCGCGCCGTCAAAGCCAACCATAAATTGGCCGAAGGCGAAACGGTCGAAGTTCGCGTGCCTCCGGCGGAAACGGTCGATATCGTGCCCGAAGATATTCCGCTCGACGTCGTCTACGAAGACGCCGACGTCATCGTGGTCAACAAACGCCGCGGCATGGTCGTGCACCCGGCCGTCGGCCATTCGTCCGGTACGCTGGTGAACGCCTTGATGTTCCACTGCAAGGACCTGTCCGGCATCAACGGCGAACTGCGTCCGGGCATCGTGCACCGCATCGATAAGGATACCAGCGGCCTGCTGATGGCCGCCAAGAACGACAAAGCGCACGCTTCGCTGGCCGCGCAGCTCAAGGATCACTCCGTGAGCCGCGTGTACACCGCGCTGGCGCATGGCAATATCGCACATGATCAGGGTACCGTGGACGCCAACCTGGCCCGCGACCCCCATGATCGTAAAATGTTTACCGTCGTTCCGAACGGCGGCAAGCACGCGATTACGCATTTCAACGTGGCAGAGCGGTTCGGAGACTATACCCTGCTCGAGCTGAAGCTCGAAACGGGCCGTACCCACCAGATTCGAGCGCATATGAAGTTCATCGGCCATCCACTCGTGGGCGATCCCATGTACGGCCGCAGCGGCGGCTTGAAACTGCAGGGCCAGGCGCTGCATGCCGCTTCGCTCGGATTTACCCATCCGACGACGGGCGAGCGTTTGGAGTTCTCCGCTCCGCTTCCCGCGGATTTGGAAGATCTCCTGGCCCATCTTCGCAGCCGCTGAGCGCTATTCCGCTCTTGAGCCTTTGGCGATCGCGAAGCGGAGCCCCGCTTTTCGCCTTTATGCACTTGGCGATTCGCGAAGCGGAGCCCTGCTTTTCGCCTTTATGCACTTGGCGATTCGCGAAGCGGAGCCCTGCTTTTCGCCTTTACGCACTTGGCGATTCGCAAAGCGGAGCCCCGCACTTGATTCGCCCGAAGCCGCGAATCCGAAGCGCAAAGCGCTCAGACGCTTGCCCCGCACGGAGGGGGCAAGCGCCTTCCCGCTTCACCCCCCGCGGGAGGGGAGGGCGGAGCGTAGGGCGGAAAGGAGCCGTAGGAAACGAAGTGTTCGCATTTGCAATCCGGTTTTCTACCGCCAGCCATGTTTTAGTCCAATCGGAAGAAATACCGGAATTGCAACGGCGATCCGCAGGCCCTTTCCGCCCGGAGCGTCTCCAATCCCTCCCCTCCCAGCGTCCCTGCGCAAAAACGCTAAATTTTCCGCCACATAATCCATGTACCCCCGCCGTCCGTTTGCGGCATCATGGAAAGTAGATCATACCGTTCAAGGAGCTGAATTTATTCATGAGTATCGACCAATACCAAAATACTTACATCCAGCAGGTTTTCGCTGACCGCATCGGCGGCGCGAATTACGGCAAAGACACCAACATCTACAAATTCGAAAAGATCAAACGCGCCAAAGCGGCGGCCCGCCAGGCTTTCCCTGACGTCGAGCTGATCGATATGGGCGTCGGCGAGCCGGACGAAATGGCGGATGCCGGAATCGTGTCCAAGCTGGCCGAAGAAGCGGCCAAGCCGGAAAACCGCGGATACGCCGATAACGGCATTCCGGAATTCAAGGCGGCCGCCGCCAAGTATCTGGCGGAAGTCTTCAAAGTCGAAGGAATCGACCCGAACACCGAGATCGTGCACTCGATCGGCTCCAAGCCGGCGCTGGCCATGCTGCCGTCCGTGTTCATCAATCCGGGCGACGTTTCGATCCTCACTGTTCCGGGCTATCCGGTTCTGGGCACGCACACGAAGTATGTGGGCGGCGAAGTGTACAATGTGCAGCTGACGAAGGAAAACGACTTCCTGCCGGACCTGGATTCCATTCCGGCCGATATCGCCAAGCGCGCCAAGCTGCTGTACCTGAACTACCCGAACAACCCGACCGGCGCGAGCGCGACGGTAGAATTCTTCACGAAAGTCGTGGAGTGGGCGAAAAAGAACGAAGTGATCGTCGTGCACGACGCTCCTTACGCCGCGTTGACGTATGACGGCTTGAAGCCGCTCAGTTTCCTGAGCGTGCCGGGCGCGAAAGACGTCGGCGTCGAGCTGCACTCCCTGTCCAAGTCGTACAACATGACCGGCTGGAGAATCGGCTTCGTGGCCGGCAACCCGCTGATCGTCAAAGCGTTCAGCGACGTGAAGGACAATAACGATTCCGGTCAATTCATCGCGATTCAAAAAGCGGCCGCTTACGGCCTGGCGAATCCGCAAATTACGGAAAAAATCGCCGAGAAGTATTCGCGTCGTCACGATATGCTCGTAGCTGCGCTGAACGAGCTGGGCTTCACGGCCGAAAAGCCGAAGGGTTCCTTCTTCCTGTACGTGCAGGCGCCTAAAGGCATCAAAGGCGGCGAAGCGTTCGGCAGCGGCGAGGCCTTCTCGCAGTTCCTGATCCGCGAGAAACTCATTTCCACCGTGCCTTGGGATGATGCCGGTTCGTTCGTGCGATTCTCGGTTACGTTCGAAGCCAAAGGCCTGGACGAAGAAAAACGCGTGATCGAAGAAATCAAGCGCCGCCTCAGCGACGTGGAATTCGAATTTTAATCGTCGATCATTCGGCTGTACGAAAAAGCTTTCCGCCCCGAGCGGAAAGCTTTTTTTTGATGCATGCAGGAAAATGGGGCGGACGGCGGGTATAAGAAAGAGGTAGGCTTTTTGCCGCCGTTCGGGGATCGGCCTGTCCGCAGGCAGCCGTCCGCGGCGAAAGCGAAATTTCAGTCTGTTCGGAGAGGAGCTTATTGCCTGTTATGATGAAAGCCATTATTTTCGACCTTGACGGAGTCATCGTATCGACCGACCATTATCATTACCGGGCTTGGAAAGACATTGCCGACCGGGAAGGCGTGCCGTTCGACGAGAACCGGAACGTCCTGCTGCGCGGCGTCAGCCGGGAGAAGAGCCTGGAAATTCTGTTGGAGCTTGCACCGCGGCCTTATTTGGCGGAAGAGAAGGCGAAGCTAGCCGAAGAAAAAAACGGTATTTACCGCAGATTGCTGCAGGAACTCACGCCCGACGATATTCTGCCCGGCGTGCTGAAGTGGATCGAACATGCGAAAGAGAAAGGGCTGCGCACCGCAATCGGTTCGTCGAGCAAAAATACGGACTTTATTTTGGAGCGGATCGGACTGTCCGAGACGTTCGATACGGTGGTGACGGGCGCGGACGTGACGCGCAGCAAGCCGGCGCCGGACATTTTTCTGCTCGCCGCCGAACGCCTGGGCGTCGAGCCGGGCGATTGCTGGGTGGTGGAGGACGCTCCGGCCGGCATCGAAGCGGCCAAGAGCGCAGGCATGAAGACGATCGGCGTAGGCGAGTACGTCAAGGACGTCGCACCGGACCGCTGGTCGCTGACGCTCGGAGAGGCGGAGCTTTAAGCATTCGGCGCTTCGGTCGGTCATAATCCCTTCGCCCAATGCGCCTGCGAGGAGCGGACCGGGCGAAGCTTTCGGATGCATACGCAAAAAACCGCCGGGAATATCCCGGCGGAACAGCCTTCCGCAGGAAGGCTGTTTTTATTGGAGAACCTTTTTTTGCGGTCAGTCGATTTTGAACCGTTCGACCTCGCCCTGAAGCTGCTCGGCGAGGGAAGCGAGCGATGCGGCGGAGCCGCGAATTTCTTCCATCGATGCCAATTGTTCTTCGGCGGCGGCGGCGATTTCGTGCGTGCCCGATTGATTGGCTTCGGCCGCTCTCGCGATCTCGCGAACGGCTTCCGAGACTTCTTCGGCATGACCGGCCACTTCGCCGACCCGAACATTCATGCTTCCGAGATCGCCCGCCACGATTTCGGAAGCCTCCTTGAGCCGGCGGAGATTGTCCGCCGTGAGCTCGGCGCTCTCCAGCCCGTCTTCCACGGAAGAACGGATCTTCACGAACGTCTCCAGCGAAGCCCGGATATCGGAGACGATGTCCTGGATCAGGCTTTCGATCGTTTTGGCCGAATCGGCCGACTGCTGCGCGAGTTTTTTGACTTCGCTTGCGACGACCTGGAAGCCGAGGCCCGATTCGCCGGCCCGCGCCGCTTCGATCGAAGCGTTCAAGGCCAGCAGATTCGTCTGGGACGCGATTTCGTCGATCGTATGCAGAATGCCGGTGATCGTTTGCGATTTCTCCGCAAGACCGGAAATGACCTGACCGCCTTCGCGCACGGAACCGTCGATCTCGCGGATACGACCTAGCGTCCGGTCGACCAGGCGGTCGCCTTCCTCGGCCATCTCCGCCGAATTCCGCGACGATTCCGACAAGCGTTCGGAGCTGCTGCGGATCTCGGTCAGCCATTCGGAGACTTCGGCCAGGCGGCGCGAGCTGTCGGCGACGCTGTCGCTCTGTCGCTCGCTTCCCGACGCGAAGCCTTCGATCGCTTCGGTAATCTGTCGGCTGGCCGTGCCCGTATGCTCGGCGCTGGCACTCAGTTCTTCCGACGAAGCGGCCACGTCCGATACGGAAGCGGTAATCGAGCGGACAAGCCCGCCCAGCGACGTCTTCATGCTTTGGAACGTAGAAGCCAGCTGGCCGATCTCGTCCCTGCCGGAATCGTCGACGCTGCCCGTGAGGTCGCCCGAGCTGATAGCCTCGGCAGCCTGCGCGACGCGGCGAAGGCGGCGGGCGATCGAACGGGTCAACAGCCAGATGATCGTTCCGCCGGCGATCAGCGAGACGGCCAGTACGATCAGAAGACGGTAGAGGATCGGCTGTGCCGCCTCGTTCACTTCGTTTTCGTAATAACTGCCCGCGATGATCCATCCGCTGAGTTCGTTCTTCTCGAATACCAGCACTTTCGGTTCGGCTTCGAACACATATTCGAAACTGCCCGAAGGCGCTTCTTGATCGGAGAGCCTCATGGAGATGCTGTCACTGGAACCCGCTTCGATCGTCGGATGCGAGATGTAAGTGCCGGTCCCCGTCGTGATAAAAGCATAGCCTTCCGAACCGATCTGAATCGTTTTTGTCGTCTGCAGCAGGGAGTCGATGGAGATGTCGATGCCGACGACCCCGCTGCCGTCTTTCAACCGCTTGGCGATCGTAATGCCCGCCTGGCCCGTCGAAGCGGAAATATAAGGTTCGGTCACGACTGCGCGTTCCGGACTTTTCATGGCCAGACTGTACCAACCCCGGCTGCGCGGGTCGTAGCCGTCGGGAAGGTTCTCGTAAGTCGAAGCGATGTATTCGCCCTTCTCCGAGCCGGCATAAGCCAAATCGACATCCTGCTGCGCAAGATCGTACGTTTCCAGCGGAGCGTTCGTAAGGTCTGCCGCCGCTCCCGCGGATTCGAACGAACCGGCGTTCAAGGTGTCCGCAAAGTAATCGACGGTCGCGACTTTCGTTTGCAGGTCGCGCTCGATAATCGAGTTCATGGTGCCCACGCTTGAAGAAGCGTTAGCCAGCAGCTCGGCGCTCAAGGCGCTCTTTGACGATTGATAAGATAGAACGGCGGATACCGACAGCGAAGCGATCAGAATGACCGTGAAAAAAAGCAGCAATTTATTGCCCAAAGACAGCGAAATCCGTTTGACTTTTAATCTTTTCATCCTCGAGTCCCCCTTTGCGGCGCACACGCGAACGACGAAGTTCCGAAATCGAACGGGTTCGTCAAATCCGCGTGAAGGGCCGTGTTTTTGCATATACTTTATATGTCGGTAGGACCAAAGGGAAATTCAAGCAAACGTTTTCGTGGAAAAATCAGGCTTTTGCATTAGGCGAATGATGCGAAAAACGAAAAAGCGTCCGGCCTTCCGTACTAGGCGGATAAGCGTTTACTCCAGCGTAATGGCTACCGTATCCTGCGCTTGAACCCAGGACACTTTGGCGCCGAGCTGCTCGCTGATGAAGCGCAGCGGCAGATAGGTAATGCCGTTCACGGCGAACGGAGCCTGCTCCAACTGCACGGCTTTTCCGTTGACGCGCGTGGCGCCGGTCTTGGTATCGATCGCGATCGACGTCGTTTTGCCGTTCGCGGTGCGGCTGACGGTGACGGCTTTGCTGGAGGAAACGAACGAGATTTTGGCGCCGAGCTGTTCGAACACGGAGCGCAGAGGCACGAAAGTCTGGCTTTTTTGCGTAATGACGCCGCCTCCGAGTTCGACGTCTTTCCCGTTCAGCGAGACGGAAATGGCGCGCTGAACGGGAACCGGCGTATCGTGCTCGAATTCGTAATCGCCGCTGCCGAGATCGCCGTTTTTGTTGACGCCCCAGCCGAGCAGGCTGCCGTCTTTTTTCTGCATGATGATATGACGGGAGCCCGCTTCGACCTGCTCGATTCCCGAGGCCAGCAGGCGGAATTTGGCATTGGCCGGCAGCTTCGCACGATTCAGCGAAGTCTCGTACACGCTGCCGTCATTCGTGAAGACGACCAGCGAGCGTTCCACGACCCAGGCGTCTTCGACGTTTCGGACGCCGGTCAAGCGAACGGGAGCGCCTTGATCGTTAATCGAAGTACCGTCGGACCAGCCGGTGATCGTGTACCCTTTGTAAAACAGATTGCCGCCCAGGTCGATCGCCAGGAGGCCGCCGTAACGGGCCGTTTTCAGCGAGCGGATGCCGGACAATCCCTGGACTTTGACGGCGGACGGCGTGGAGGTCGGCAGCGCTTTGTCATATTCGGTCGGCAGCGTCCAGACCGTACCGTCTTTTTTGAGCGCGGCGTTTTCTCCGACGGAAGACACTCCGGTCAGGTTCGGCACCGGCTTGAAGCCCGTCAGCCTGCCGGTGTCGCGCCAGACCGTGCCGTCTTTTTTCAAAAGCAGCCAGTGGGGAGCGTAAGCGGAAGGGGAGGACTCGGTATAGCCGGCGGCGTCGACGATGTCCGAGATGCCGCCGACGGGCGAAAAGACCGAATAATCGTAGGCGTTTTCCTCGCCGCGGCCCGATACGAAGACGCTTCCGCTGTCGTCAATGGCCAGGGCGTCGCCGTTGAAGCGGATCTTCGCGGCGTTTTTCAATCCCTGCACGGGCTTGTAGGTCTGCAGGGCGGCCAGGGAGCCCGGCTTCAGCATCAGCAGCGAGCCGTCCGTTTTTTCGATCAAGTAATCGATGTCGCCGTCGAAAAAGGCCTGCTCGGCCGCTCCGATTCCCCGCAGTTCGTTGGGTACCGGCGTCTTGCCTCCCCAGCTCCAATAGCTGCCGTCGGATTTGATCAGCGAATTCGGCGTGAAATCGCGGATCGACAGGCCGGTCTCCGCCGCCGAAGCGGTCGCCGCGACGGACAGGCCGAGCGATGCGGACAGGAGAACGGCTGCCAAGCTTTTTTTGGATGTGATGGTCATTGTGGTTTCCTCCTTTAATAAGCGCTGCGCGAATATGACGAAAGTTTCTTATTCTTAGACGTATTCGGCGCGATAAAAGTTGTCGAAGGACAAAAATAGAAAAAGGGATTGAATAAATATAACTATTTAATGTATAATTATTAAACAAAGACAAAGTTAAAGGCGTTTATCGCCGCTTTGGCGCATAAAAAGGTGTATGGAATAGGGGCGCTTCTGCCTGCGGACAGAGGCTGCGGAGCCGGAAGCGAAGGCGGGTGGTTGACAGAGGGTTGGCCTTCTGTCATAATTCATTGCAACAGAGGCGCCTTACCGCGCCCGATGAATAGCACCTTTAATTCAGTCCCGTGAGACTGGCAAGGTAACGTGAACGACGATTCACCAGGAATGCGTCCGCCGAGAGCGGATTGCTTTTTGGCGCGCTTCGTCGCATCGAGATGTCGATTTCGACTCCTTGCCTGCACTCGGACCATCCGAACGGGCAAGGAGTCTTTTTGCATATCCGGCAAAAAGAAGCCGACGTTCACGGGGCCGAAAGGTGACACCAACCTTTTGCCAAGGAGGCGCACAGTCATGAACGAAACCCACGTCATTATGGATGAAGCCGCCATTCGCCGAGCGCTGACCCGGATCGCCCACGAGATTTTGGAGAAAAACAAAGGGATCGAAGGCTGCGTGCTGGTCGGTATCAAGACGCGCGGCGTGCCGCTGGCTCAGCGGATCGCCAAACGCATCTTCGAAATCGAGGGAACGCCGGTGCCGTGCGGAGAGATCGACATCAGCTCTTACCGCGACGACCGCAAAGGCAGCGAACCTACCGTGAACTGCCAGGAGCTGTTCGGAGAAGCCGGAGTATCCATCGAAGACAAAAAAGTGATTTTGTTCGACGACGTGCTCTATACCGGCCGTACGATCCGCGCCGCGATGGACGCCCTGATGGACTGCGGACGGCCGCAGATGATCCAGCTCGCCGTGCTCGCCGACCGCGGACACCGCGAACTGCCGATCCGCGCCGACTACGTGGGCAAAAACGTGCCGACTTCCCGCACCGAAGAGATCGAAGTGTTCCTGAGCGAGATCGACGACAGCGACATCGTCCGTATCAGCAGCCGCCGGGAGGTGCTCGCATGATCGCCTACCGACATTCGCTGAAAGACCGCCAACTGCTCGGATTGAAAGAACTGAGCGCCGCCGAGATCGAGTCGATCCTGAAACGCGCCGCTTACTGGGAAGCCCACGAAGAAAAACGCATTCCGGTGCTGGAACATCGCTTCATCGCCAACATGTTTTTCGAGAACAGCACGCGGACAAGATTTTCGTTCGAGATGGCGCAGAAGAGGCTCGGCGCGCAGGTGCTGAACTTCGCGGCCGCCGCCTCGAGCGTCGAGAAGGGCGAGTCGATCTACGACACGGTCCGCACGCTGGAGAGCATGGGCATCGACGCGGGCGTCATCCGGCTGAAGCCGATCGGCGTGCTGGCCGAGCTGGCGCAGCATGTCCGGGTCCCGCTCATCAACGCCGGCGACGGCAACAACGAACATCCGACGCAGGCGCTGCTAGACATATATACAATGAAGAAGCAGTTCGGCGACGTTCGCGGCCTGACCGTGTCGATCGTCGGCGACATCAAGCACAGCCGCGTGGCCCGCTCGAACCTGTGGGCGCTGCGGATGCTCGGGGCGAACGTGAAGTTCTGCGCGCCCGACAGCATGAGAGCGCCGGAGCTGGAAGCTTACGCGCCCTACGTGACGATGGAAGAGGCGCTGCAGGCCGACGCGGTCATGATGCTGCGGGTGCAGCTCGAACGTCACGCCGAAGGCATTCTCAAGTCTTCGGACGAGTACCGGGCGCAGTACGGATTGACGACGGACCGGGCCGCGAAGATGAAGCCGCACGCGATCATCATGCATCCGGCTCCGGTGAATCGGGACGTGGAGATCGACAGCGAACTGGTGGAAGCGCCGAGCTCGCGAATTTTCCCGCAAATGCGGAACGGGGTGCCGATCCGGATGGCGGTCGTCGAACGCGCACTGCGTTAAATTGCTCCGTAAAAGCGGGCAAGCGATAAAGCGAAGCGGAAAACGGACGGACAGGAACGGCAAATCGGAGAGACCGAGAACGGAACCGGAGGGACTTTTAAAATGACGAATTATTCGAACGTGGATGTATGGATTCAAAATGCGAACGTGCTGAACGAGGACGGACAGCTTCAGCAGAGCGACATTCTGATTCAAGGCGGCAGGGTGCTGGCCATTCTGGCTTCGGGCTCTTACGGCGCGGCCGACCGGCGGCTTATCGAGAACGGCAGCGGAACGTTGAGCGTATACGATGCGCAGGGCAAGCTGGTCACGCCGGGGCTGATCGACATGCACGTCCATCTGCGCGAACCGGGATTCGAGCATAAGGAAACGATCGAGAGCGGCGCGCGTTCCGCGGCGCGGGGCGGATTCACGACGATCGCCTGCATGCCGAACACCAAGCCGGTCACCGACAATCCGGACACGGTCAAGCTGGTGCTGGACAAAGCGAAAGAAGCGAATCTCGTCAACGTGCTTCCGTATGCGGCAATTACCAAAAACGAGCTGGGCCGCGAGCTGACCGACTTCGAAGCGCTGAAAGAGGCGGGCGCGATCGGTTTTACCGATGACGGGGTAGGCGTGCAGAACGCTCAGATGATGAAGGACGCCATGACGAAGGCCGCCGAACTGGGCATGCCGGTCATCGCCCACTGCGAAGACGACTCGCTGGTAAAAGGGCTGTACGTGTCCGAAGGGAACTTCGCGAAAAAACACGGCATCAAAGGTATCCCCAACGAATCCGAAGCGATCCACGTCGGACGCGACGTGCTGCTGGCCGAAGCGACGGGCGTGCATTACCACGTCTGCCACGTCAGCACCGAACAGTCCATCCGGTTGATCCGTCTGGCCAAGTCGATCGGCGTGAACGTGACCGCCGAAGTCTGCCCGCACCATCTGGTGCTGTCGGACGAAGACATCCCGGGCATGGACGCCAACTGGAAAATGAATCCGCCGCTGCGCACTCCTCGCGACGTCGCGGCCTGCATCGAGGCGCTGGAAGACGGTACGATCGACATCATCGTGACCGACCATGCGCCGCACAGCGAAGATGAAAAAGCGAAAGGCATGCAGCTCGCGCCGTTCGGCATCGTGGGCTTCGAGACCGCCTTCCCGCTGCTCTACACCGAATTCGTCAAGACCGGACGCTGGACGCTGGACTTCCTCGTCCGCCGCATGACCCAGGACCCCGCCCGCGTGTTCGGGCTGAAATCCGGCAGGCTGGAAGTCGGCGCGGCCGCGGATCTGGCGATCATCGATCTGGAGCTCGAAAAAGCCGTCGATCCGGCGGAATTCGCCACCAAGGGCCGGAACACCCCGTTCACGGGCCGCAGGCTTTCCGGTTGGCCGGTGGTCACCTTCGTCGGCGGCCGCGCGGTATTCGGCGCCGAGCATGCGCAGAACGTCAACGCTTAAGCGGCACGCTTTCCGAATCGCGAATACACGAAAAAGCATTTTCTTCATATATAAGGGAGGATTACACATCATGCAGGCAAAACTTCTGCTCGAAGACGGCACGCTCTTCACCGGCCGTTCGTTCGGCGCCCAAGGCGACACAACCGGAGAGGTCGTATTCAATACCGGCATCACCGGCTATCAAGAGGTGCTGTCCGATCCTTCTTACTGCAACCAGATCGTGACGATGACTTATCCCCTGATCGGCAATTACGGCATCACCCGCGACGACTTCGAATCGGTCCGCCCGTTCGTGAACGGCTTCGTCGTGCGGCGCTATGAGCCCGTGCCGAGCAACTGGCGCGCCGAGTACACGCTCGACGAGCTGCTCAAAGAACACGGCATCGTGGGCATCAGCGACATCGATACCCGCATGCTGACACGCATTCTGCGCAACCACGGCACGATGCGCGGCATTCTGACGGCGGGCGACAAGTCGGTCGAAGAATTGAAAGAAATGCTGCACGGCTCCGCGCTGGTGAACGACCAAGTGAAGCGCACCTCGACGCAGCATGTGTACAACAGTCCCGGAAAAGGCGAGCGTATCGTCCTGATCGACTACGGCGCGAAGAGCGGCATCGTCCGCGAGCTGAGTTCCCGCGGCTGCGACATCGTGGTCGTGCCGCAGGACACGACGGCCGAGCAGATCCGCCGGCTCAACCCGGACGGCATCCAGCTGTCGAACGGCCCCGGGGACCCGAAAGACGTGCCGCAGGCGGTCGAGACGATCAAGCAGCTGCTCGGCGAGTACCCGATCTTCGGCATCTGCCTCGGGCATCAGCTGCTGGCTCTGGCCGGCGGCGCCGATACCGAGAAGCTGAAGTTCGGCCATCGCGGCGGCAACCACCCGGTCAAAGAGCTCGAAACGGGACGCTGCTACATCACGTCGCAGAACCACGGCTATACGGTCAAGGAAGATTCCCTGGCCGGCACCGATTTCGAAATCACGCATATCAACAACAACGACAAAACGATCGAAGGACTGCGCCACAAGAAATTCCCGGCTTTCTCCGTGCAGTACCATCCGGAAGCGGCACCCGGTCCGTTCGACAACAGCTATTTGTTCGACCGCTTCATCGACACGATCCGCGAATATAAAAAGAGCAGTCCGAAGCAGCCGCGCCAAGCGGCGATGATGGCCGCCATGAGAGGAGCACGCTAATTATGCCGAAAAACGACAAACTCAAAAAAATTCTGGTGATCGGCTCCGGTCCGATCGTCATCGGACAAGCGGCCGAGTTCGACTACGCCGGAACGCAGGCGTGCCAAGCACTGAAAGAAGAAGGCGTCGAAGTCGTCCTGATCAACAGCAACCCGGCGACGATCATGACCGACACGAACATGGCGGACAAAGTCTACATCGAACCGATCACGCTCGACTTCGTGACCCAGATCATCCGCCACGAGCGTCCCGACGGCCTGCTGCCGACGCTCGGCGGACAGACCGGCCTCAACATGGCCGTCGAGCTTGCCCGCGCCGGCGTGCTGGAGAGCGAGAACGTCAAGCTGCTCGGTACCCAGCTGAACTCGATCGAGAAAGCCGAAGACCGCGACTTGTTCCGCGACCTGATGAGGGAGCTCGAACAGCCGGTGCCGGACAGCGTCATCGTGACGACGCTCGACGAAGCGCTTGATTTCGCGAACGAAATCGGCTATCCGATCATCGTGCGCCCGGCTTATACATTGGGGGGCACGGGCGGCGGCATCTGCGCCAACGAAGAAGAGCTGCGCGAGATCGTCGTATCCGGCCTGCGCTACAGCCCGATCGGGCAGTGTCTGGTCGAGCGCAGCATCGCCGGCATGAAGGAAGTCGAATACGAAGTCATGCGCGACGCGAACGACAACTGCATCGTCGTGTGCAACATGGAGAACTTCGATCCGGTCGGCGTACATACCGGCGACAGCATCGTCGTCGCGCCGAGCCAGACGCTGTCCGACCGCGAATATCAAATGCTGCGTTCCGCGTCGCTGAAAATCATCCGCGCGCTGAACATCGAAGGCGGCTGCAACGTGCAGTTCGCGCTCGATCCGCACAGCTTCCAATATTACGTTATCGAGGTTAATCCGCGCGTCAGCCGCTCCTCGGCGCTCGCGTCGAAGGCGACCGGCTATCCGATCGCGAAGATGGCCGCGAAGATCGCCCTCGGTTACACGCTCGACGAGATCGTCAACCCGGTTACGGGTCAGACTTATGCTTGCTTTGAGCCGACGCTGGACTACATCGTATCGAAAATCCCGCGCTGGCCGTTCGACAAGTTTACCCGCGCCAACCGCAAGCTGGGCACGCAGATGAAGGCGACCGGCGAAGTCATGGCGATCGGCCGCACGTTCGAAGAGTCGATCCACAAGGCGGTTCGCTCGCTGGAGATCGGCACGCACCGTCTGCTGCTGAAGGGGGCGGGCGATCTTGCGCAGGAAGAACTGGACAGCCGCCTGTCCAAGCCGGACGACGAGAGAATGTTCCTGGTGGCCGAAGCGTTCCGCCGCGGCTACACGCTGGAAACGATCCAGGATCTGACCAAGATCGACTGGTGGTTCCTCGATAAGATCGAGCGCATCGTCGTGTTCGAGACGGTGCTCGCGGAGACCGACGAGCTGACCGACGAGCTGCTGTACGAAGCGAAAAGAATGGGCTTCACCGACCGTGCCATCGCCGAGCTGCGCGCGCCGGGGCGCGCCGGAGGAAAGCTGACGAAGGAAGCCGAAATCCGCGCGTACCGCAAAGAAATCGGCATCGTGCCGGTATACAAAATGGTCGATACCTGCGCGGCCGAGTTCGAATCGGAAACGCCGTACTACTATTCGACCTACGAGCAGGAAAACGAAGTCGCCAAGACGGACAAAAAGAAAATCATCGTGCTGGGCTCCGGCCCGATCCGGATCGGTCAGGGCATCGAATTCGATTACTCGACCGTGCACGCCGTATGGGCAATCCGCAAAGCGGGCTACGAAGCGGTCATCATCAACAACAACCCGGAGACGGTATCGACGGACTTCAACACCTCGGACCGCCTGTACTTCGAGCCCCTGTTCTTCGAAGACGTCATGAACGTCATCGAGCAGGAGCAGCCGATCGGCGTCATCGTGCAGTTCGGCGGCCAGACGGCGATCAACCTGGCGAAGCCGCTGCAGGATGCGGGCGTGAACATTCTCGGCACGTCGCTGGACAGCATCGACGAAGCGGAAGACCGCAAGCGCTTCGAAGCGCTGCTGTCGCGGCTGGGCATCGGCCAGCCGGCCGGCAAAACGGTGACTTCCGTCGATCAGGCGGTCGAAACGGCGCAGGGCCTCGGCTATCCGGTTCTGGTTCGTCCGTCTTACGTCCTGGGCGGCCGCGCGATGGAAATCGTCTACTCCGACGAAGAACTGCTGAGCTACATGGAAGAGGCCGTCAAAGTCAATCCGGAGCATCCGGTGCTGATCGACCGCTACATGCTGGGCAAGGAAGTGGAAGTCGACGCGATCTGCGACGGCGACACGGTGCTCGTGCCGGGCATCATGGAGCATATCGAGAGAGCGGGCGTTCACTCCGGCGACTCGATCGCGGTCTATCCGCCGCAGCATCTGTCGAAGGAACTGCAGGAAAAAGTCGTCGACATCACGATCCGCATCGCCAAGGAACTGAAAACGATCGGCCTGCTCAACATCCAGTTCGTCATCTTCAAAGGCGAAGTGTACGTCATCGAAGTCAATCCGCGTTCGTCGCGCACGGTGCCGTTCCTCAGCAAGGTCACGGACATTCCGATGGCGAATCTGGCAACCCAGGCTATCCTCGGCGTCAAGCTGGCGGATTTGAACTACAAGGAAGGTCTGTGGCCGGAAAGCAAGCAGGTCGCGGTCAAAGTTCCGGTATTCTCCTTCGCGAAGCTGCGCCGCGTCGAGCCGACGCTCGGACCGGAAATGAAGTCGACGGGCGAAGTCATGGGCCGCGACAAGCATTACGCCAAGGCTCTGTACAAAGGCCTGGTCGGCGCGGGCATGAAAATTCCGTCCACGGGTTCGATCATCGTGACCGTCGCCGACAAGGACAAGGAAGAAACGGTCAAGCTGATGGAAGGCTTCTACACGCTGGGCTATTCGCTCATGGCGACCGGCGGCACGGCCAAAGCGCTTGAAGATGCAGGCATCCCGGTAACGCGCGTCAACAAGCTGAGCGAAGGCGAGCCGAATATCCTGGACAAAATCCGCAGCGGAGAAGCCAACTTCGTATTCAGCACCTTGACGAAAGGCAAGACGCCGGCGCGCGACGGCTTCCGCATCCGCCGCGAAGCGGTCGAAAACGGCGTCGTCTGCATGACCTCGCTCGATACGGTCGCGGCGCTGCTCGATATGCTGGAGACGGTCAGCTTCACGTCCCGCGCGATGCCGGCGAGCGTGCTGAACGTCTAAAACAAGAACCGGAGCTCGCATCGTTCGGGCTTCCGAATCCATCACAAACGACGAAAGGCGCCATGCAGATTCTGCGGGCGCCTCTCGCATGCGCTCGGCGGCGAATCGGACCGGGATACGGAATACGAAATACGGAGGTAACGCCATGACTTCGATATCCACTTCGCAAATGGCGCGGCGGCTGATGGTCGCGCTGGATTATCCGGACGCGGAAGCGGCCCGAGGGCTGATCCGCCAATTGGAGGGCATTCCCTGCTACATGAAGGTGGGCATGCAGCTGTATTACCAGGCAGGGCCGGAATTCGTGCGGGAACTCAAATCGCTCGGATACTCGGTTTTTCTCGACTTGAAAATGCACGACATCCCGAACACGGTAAAAGGCGGGGCGAACAGCATCGCGAAGCTCGGCGTCGACATGTTCAACGTGCATGCGGCGGGCGGCGTCAAAATGATGGAAAGCGCGATACAGGGAGTCGAGGAAGCGCTGGCGTCGGACGCTTCGCTGAACCGGCCCCTCGTCATCGCCGTTACGCAGCTGACCAGCACGGATCAGGAGACGATGAACGGAGAGATCGGCATCCCGGGCAGCGTTGAAAAAACGGTCGTACGCTACGCGAAGCTGGCCGCCGGCGCCGGGCTGGACGGCGTGGTGGCGAGTCCGCTCGAAGCGGAAAAAATCAAGGCCGCCTGCGGGAACGGATTTCGTACGGTGACGCCGGGCATTCGTCCGGCGGGCAGCGCCGCCGACGACCAGTCGCGCACGAAGACGCCCGGGCAAGCGATCGCCGGAGGCAGCGATTACATCGTCGTGGGGCGTCCGATCACGGCGTCGGCGGATCCGAGGGAGGCGGCTCAGCGTATCCTCGAAGAAATGGGCCAAGGCCGGAATGCGGCCGAGGCGGACCGTACGTAAAGGACGAATGGCAACGAACATGCGACGGACAAGCGAACCGAGCGGACAGGCATGAACGAATCAAAACCTGGAGGAGATACGGAAATGACGACTCAAACGACGACGGAAGCGAAAATTGCGGCGGACCTGCTGAATATCGGAGCGGTGGCGCTGCGTCCGGATGAGCCTTTTACGTGGACATCGGGCATCAAATCGCCGATCTACTGCGACAACCGGCTGACGATGGCTTACCCGGAAGTACGCGAGCGCATCGCGGAGGGCTTCGCCGAACTGATCCGCAGCCGATACCCGGACGCGGAAGTGATCGCGGGAACGGCGACGGCCGGCATTCCGCACGCCGCCTGGGTGGCGCAGAAGCTGAACCTGCCGATGGCCTACATCCGCGACAAAGCGAAAGGACACGGCAAGCAGAACCAGATCGAAGGCTTGATCAAGGAAGGGCAGAAGGTCGTCGTCATCGAGGACCTCATCTCCACCGGCGGCAGTTCGCTGAAGGCGGCACTGGCCGTGCGCGAGGCGGGAGCGGAACCGCTGGCCGTCCTGGCGATCTTCAGCTATCAGCTGGACCGCGCGACGTCGGCTTTTGCGGAAGAGAACGTGCCGCTGGCGACGCTGTCCAACTATACGGCGCTGATGCAGACGGCGCTGGAGCTGGGCACGATTCAGGAGAGCCAGATCGAACTGCTGAAATCCTGGCGCGAAGATCCGTCGGCGTTCGGCCGTTAATTTCAAACCCGCGAGCTCTGCGGAACAGGAAAGCCCGGTCTTCGGCAGAACCGGGCTTTTTTCGTTCTTATTCCCGCCGCTTGCCTGGACTCGGTTTCGGGAATGCGTTAAGCTTGATTCAGGAAAGGCAAGCCGGATTTGACCGAGAGCGAACCCGAACGATTCGGGCGCGGCCGATCGGCCGAAACGGCATTACCGGAAAAACGTCACCAGACAACGAGAGGGGCAGAGATCATGAAGAGGGGGACAGGCCTTTCCCGGAAAGGCATGGCAGCCGCTCTTGCGGCGCTGCTGTTTCTGCCGGGCTGCTTTTCGGAAGATAAGGGCCAGCCGCTGGCGGAGAAGAGGGAAAAAGAAGCTGCCGGCGGGCTGTCGGGCGGCGAACCGCATGCTGCGAACACGCTTCGGATCGGAATTTTGACGGGCGAAGCGGGAGATCGCTACTATCGCGAAACTTATACAGACATTTACGAATATAATCATCCCGAACTAAATATCGAGATCGTGCCGGCCGTCGACACGGCGCGTTACCGGTATCTCGATCCCGATTCGGAGCATTACCAAGAGGAGGATCCGCTCGACGAATTGAAGAAGCTTACGGAAGGGGAACATCCGGTAGACGTGTTGATCCTCGATCCGGAAGCGCTGCGCCGGGCGACGCAAAACGGCTGGACGGAGCCTCTTGCTTCGTATATGGAAAGCACGGGCGAATCCGAGGAAGAATTTGCCCCTGCCGTCATTGGCGGCCTGAAAGACCTGGGAGGAGGAGAGCTGCACGCGCTTGCGCCCGACTACGCTTCGTCCGCGCTCTATTACAATGTCGACTGGTTCGAGCGCAGCGGAGTCAAGCCGCCGGAAGACGGCATGACGTGGGACGAAGCGTTCGCGCGGGCACGGGCAGCCAGCGGAGAGAACGAAAGCGGCGCTCACGTTTACGGGCTGTCCTTTACTCAGGCGCCGGCAGAGGATCCGCTTTGGGCCATTCGGACTTATACCGAGCCGCTCGGGCTGTCCACCTTCGATCTGCAAACGGAAGAAATGACGGTCGATACGCCCGAATGGCTGGACGTTTGGACGAAGCTGGCCGATATGACCCGTCAGGGCGCGGTTCCTCTTGACCTGAAACCCGAGACCGACCCGGACAGCTACGATCCGTTCGGCGGCGATCTGTTTTTGAGCGGCCGAGCCGCCATGACGATCGCGGACAGCAGCTACGCGGGGAATCTGCAGACGGCGGCGCGCAACGCCGAGCGGATCGAACGTTTCGATCCGTTCCGCTGGAAGACGGTCGCGCTGCCGGTGCATCCGGGCAGAGAAAGCATCGGGGCGGGCGTGAAGCTCGGCGATACGTTTTCGATCGTTTCGTCGAGCAGCCATAAGGCGGAAGCGTGGGATTTTATCCGTTTCGCGACCGGGGAGCGGATACAAGCAATGGGGCTGCACGATACATACCGGATGCCGAGCCGGCTCAAAGCGATCGCGCGTGAAGCGGAGGAAAACGGCTACCGGAGCGAAGCGTTTACCCGGCTGCGCCCGGCCGAGCCGATTGCCGAACGCGAAGACCGGGCCGTACAGGACAATCCGCAGCTGTGGCAGATCGGAGACAGCGGCCGTAAGCTGTTCCAGCGGGTCCTGCAGGGCGAGCTGCCCGTGAAGCAGGCGCTCGAACAGTGGGAAAACGACGGCCGCCGCTGGCTCAAAGGACCGTTTACGGAGGACGGAACGCTGACATTCGGCGCTCCGCCGCCTCCCGGCGGGCCGCTTGCGGGGGTTCAAATTGCGGAAGAAGCGGCAAACTTGAAAAACTCTTGACTTGCTCAGTAAAAAAGGGTATATTAATTATTGTCGCTGTTCGCAGACGACGTGCGAATGTCGCGGGGTGGAGCAGCTCGGTAGCTCGTCGGGCTCATAACCCGAAGGTCGCAGGTTCAAATCCTGCCCCCGCAATTGAAGAAATCACTGTCCCGGCACGGTTCGACGGCCGTTCCGGAACCAGGGCCCTTAGCTCAGTTGGTTAGAGCTACCGGCTCATAACCGGTTGGTCACAGGTTCGAGTCCTGTAGGGCCCATTATGGCAGGAAATCCCCTTACTCTTTGGCGAGTAAGGGGATTTTTGCGTCTTGGGAAAGCAGAAGGGAGTTACGGCGGCAACCCCCAAATAATAATTTTTTTGACGTAATCATGACCAAGGGCCCCTACGTTTTTCTTGGCTTTCCAAGTAAATTCATAAATAATTGAGTAAAAAGAAGGATGTAAGGGGGATAGCTAGAATAATACCATTGCACTATATAAAAGAGAGGGGAAGTAAAATGTTTGCAATGGGATTGGTTGGAGGCATTTTCGGTATCATTGCTGCTATCGTAGCTATGCTTATCGGAGGCGTGGATGCAGCTTTTTCGGAAAGCGGTACGTCCCAAATTACGGGACTTGCTGTATCTGCACTGCTTTTCAGTATTTTGGGCATTATCGGCTCGGCGTTCTCTAAAAGCAAGCCGAAGCTTGCCGGTTGGCTAATGCTGATCAGCGGTATCGCTGGATTTATCAGTATTTCTATGTTTTATATCCTTTCCGGCGTTTTGTTGATTGTTGCCGGTTTTATGGGAATTTTCTCGAAGAAGAAAAACAAAGAAATTCCTCCGGTACAAGCAGCATAAAGCAAAAACTCCGCTAGCAAATTGCTGGCGGAGTTTTTGCTTTATGCAGGTCGGGTTCGAACGTCTAGACATTGTCAAAATACGTGGGTTCATACTGAAGGTTCTCCGATTGAAGAACGGGTTTTGGATTCGCCGTATGAAAAACCGCCAGAGTATGAATGCTCGCAAGCGTTTTTTTCGCAGCAGCTTACAAGCAGCTGAACACGATATTCCGCAGTTTGCGCGTGATCGGCAGCGTGCCGGCGTCGCGCTTTTGCACCATGAACAGGAAGGTCAGTTTGTCCTTCGGACTGTTCGTGAAGTAAGCGCCCAGCCAGCCGTCCCAGCCGTATTCGCCGGCGCTGCCGATCAAGCCGGCTTGCTCCGGGTCGGTCAGAATCCGCATTTGATTGCCGTAGCTGTGACCGGCGAGGGTATGCCAGCCGTTCAGGTTTTTTCGCTGCCAGTCCGTCAAGCCGGCCGAAGTCAGTTTTTGAACCGTTTTCGGATTCAGCAGCCTCACGTCGTCCAGAACGCCTTCGTTCATCAGCATCGTTGTGAACTTGGCCGCGTCGACGATCGTGGAAGCCAGTCCCGCGCCGCCCGATTCGAAGGCCGGTTCCCGGTCCATCCGGTGCACGACGCCCAAGTGGCTGTCCGTATACGGTTTGAGTCCGCCTTCGCCGTCGTTTTGATAAATATTGACGAGGCGCTCCTGCTGCTCCTCGGTCAGCCAGAAACCGGTATCGCGCATGCCGAGCGGCTCGAAGATTTCTTTCCACAAAAACTCTCCGTAACGCTTTTCGCTTACCGTTTCCATGACCGCCCCGAGCACGTCCGCCGACGTGCCGTAAGCCCAGGCGGAACCCGGTTCGAACGACAGCGGTCCTTCGCCCAAGCGGTTCGCGAATTCGAGGGTGCTCATCGGACGATCGCCGTGCAGGCGCTCGCCCAGTTCCCGGAACAGGGCATCCGTGTGGCGGCCGGCCAGGTCTTCTCCGCCGTACACGAGCCCCGAAGTCATATTCAGCAGATCGTGAACGGTCACCTCGCGTCCGGGAGGCAGCAGTTGGCCGCTGTGCTCGACGAGCTGTCCGCGGAAGCCCGGAATATATTGGCTCACCGGATCGAACAGGTCGATTTCGCCGCGTTCTGCCAGCATCATGACGGCGGTGGCGGTGACCGGTTTGGTCATCGAATACAGGCGGAAGATCGAATCCTGCGCGATCGGGCGCCGCGTTTCCAGATCGGCGTATCCGTCTTCATGGTAAAAAATTTCTTCGCCGTTTTGAAGAACCATCATGTTCGCGCCGGCGATTTCGCCGCGTTCGATGCTTGTTCGCAGCGTTTCCTGCAGCCTTTCGGTTATGTACGGTTTCAGCATACTTCAACGTCTCCTTTTGTCTCGCAAATCATTCCCCAGGAAATAGTAAGCCTATTCGGCGATATTGTACAGAGGAAGCGCCGATTTTCACGGTTTCGGCACGCGGACGGACCGCGCGTTTGTTCACGAATCTGCTTTGCCCGCAGCCGCATGCGCCGCTTCCTCGAGGCAGCCGTTCCGATATTGGCTCGGCGTTTTGCCCGCGAACTTTTTGAACTGCCGCATAAAATGCGTCTCGTTCTCGTAGCCGCACATGCGGGACACGATTCCGACCGGATGCGATCCGTTCTCGAGCAAATATTTCGCGAACTCGAGCCGGCTGCGAATCATGTCCAGCGAGACGGGGCATCCGAACAGTTCCTTGTACAAATGCTGAAAATGGGAACGGCTCAAATTCACCTCCGCCGCCAGCTCGTCGATCGTATATCGCTGCTGCGGCGTGCTGTAAAGCTGATTCCGGATTTCGGACAGTTGGGGGAAATAGCGGGCCATCGGTTCGGAGCGGGGACGAAGCCGGCGCAGATTGCCCAATTTCATCAGAAAACCGGTCAAATCGGCGTCGAGGATCCGGTCCTGCAGAGGGCCGCCGAGCGAAGCGGTGCGATGAAGTTCCATCACGAGCCGCGACAGCGAAGCGGAATGGACGGCGGGAACGGGAACGTCCAGCGGCAGATCCAGCTCTTCGATCAGCGCAGCGGCTTCGTCCCCGCCGAAGTGCAGCCAATCGTTGACGAACGCCGCTTCCAGATTGCGGTAGCGATAAGGCGTTCGCGGCCCGAAAATCATCCACGTATCCGGGTACACCGTGAAGCTCCCGCCGGCGGCTTCGACCTGCGTTTTGCTTTTGAATAAGACAAAAACATAGCAGCCCGATCCGTCCGGCCGGTCGATCAATATCCCTTCAGGGTGCGTGGTGTTAAAGCCGCATTTAATCAGCCTCAGCATGGCCTTCTCCTTTCGTTCGCACAATAAGTCAGTTTTTGCTCATTATAGATTATCGCTTTGCCCGCCCGCAAGATTTTATAGTAGAAGAAGAGCGGCAGCCCTTAACTTTTCGAAAAAGAGCGGAGGAAAACGCAATGACAAATGTGCAGAAACGAACGAATACAGAGATTAAAGGCGCGGACCAAGAATGGCTGGAGCAGGTATGGAACAATATGCAGGCGAAAATGTCGACGGAATGCGCGCGGGTAGGCGAAAATATTCCCTATATTCCGGTGAACGGACGTTACGAAGACCACGGAGCGAAAAACATCTCCTGGTGGACCAACGGATTCTGGGGCGGCATGCTGTGGCAGATGTACCATGCGACGGGGGAGGACGCTTATCGCGCCGCCGCGGAAAAGGTGGAAGTCCGTCTGGATGCCGCACTGCACGGCTTCGATGGGCTGGATCATGACGTGGGCTTTCTATGGCTGCATACGTCCGTCGCCAACTATCGTCTGACCGGCAGTACGGACTCCAGACGGAGAGGGCTTCATGCCGCAACTGTTCTGGCGGGCCGCTACAATCCGGCCGGACGCTACCTCCGCGCCTGGAACGGTGCTCCGGACAGCAATCTGGCCGGCTGGATGATTATCGACTGCCTGATGAATATTCCGATTCTGCATTGGGCGAGCGAAGAGACGGGCGATCCGAGGTTCCGCGATATCGCGATCAGCCATGCGGATACGGCGCTGCGAACGGCGCTGCGCCCGGACGGTTCTTCCAATCATATCGTGATCTTCGATCCGAACGACGGCCGCGTGCTCGAAACGCCGGGCGGACAAGGCTTCGAGAGCGGCTCCTCGTGGAGCCGAGGGCAGGCATGGGCGCTGTACGGGATGGCGCTGAGCCACCGGCATACGGAAAAACAAGAATACTTGGACGCCGCCAAGCGCATCGCCCATTACTTTATCGCCAATTCCGCGGTGACCGGCTGGATTCCGTTGGTCGATTTCCGTTCGCCGGCCGAGCCGGTCACTTACGATACAACGGCGGCTCTCTGCGCGGTCTGCGGCCTGCTGGAGATCGCGGAGGCGGTCGGCGAACACGAACGCAGGCTGTACGCGGAAGCCGCGCTGAACATCCTGCAGGCGGTCGAGCGAAAGTTCGCCAATTGGAACCCGGACGAAGACGGAATGATCGGAGGCGGAACGGTCGCTTATCACGACGGGGAACAAGAAGTACCGATCATTTACGGCGATTACTTCTTCGTCGAGGCGGTACTCCGCTTCCGTAAAAGGGAGGTGCATCTGTGGTGAGCGGGCTCGATCATCGGCGTTATTGGCTGGATACGATGCTGCGGATCGGAGAGCCCGTCCTGAACGCTCTCGGAGAACGCAAACTTAAGGAGCGGCTGCCGACGGAATTTCACCCCGACAGGGCCCGCTATGCCTGCCTGGAAGCGTTCGGGCGGCTGGTCTGCGGCATGGCGCCCTGGCTTGAATCGGAGGGGCTGCAGGGCGAAGAAGAGAAGCGGAGAGCCCGTTACGCGCAGCTGGTGCTGGACGGCATCGACGCCGCGACCGACCCGGCTTCCCCGGATTACATGAATTTCGCGGAGGAAGGACAGCCTTTGGTAGACGCCGCCTTTTTGGCGCATGCTCTGGTCCGGGCTCCGCGCGCGATCGCGGGCTCTCTGTCCGAAGAGGTAAAAGAACGCTTGAAGACGGAGCTGCGCCGCACGCGCCGCACCGTTCCGCCCAAATGCAACTGGCTGCTGTTCAGCGCCATGGCGGAAGCGGCGCTGCATCTGCTCGGCGACGAAGATTACGATCGGATGCGGATCGACTTGGCCCTGCATTTTCATATGGAATGGTACAAAGGCGACGGCATGTACGGAGACGGCCGCGATTTTCACTGGGACTATTACAACAGCTTCGTGATTCAGCCGATGTTGGTCGACCTGATCTCCGTATACCGTCAGGCTTCGCTCGCTTACGAAGAGATGGCGAAGGTCATTATGGCGCGAGCCGAAAGATACGCCTCGGTGTTGGAGCACATGATCGCGCCGGACGGCACGTATCCGTTTATCGGACGCTCGATCGTATACCGCTTCGGCGCGTTTCAGCATCTTGCGCAGGCGTCCCTGCAGCATTTTTTGGAAGACAAAATTTCGCCGGCCCAGGTACGCTGCGCGCTGACCTCGGTTATTCGGCGGATCATGGAAGCTCCCGGCACGCTGGACGAAGAGGGATGGCTGACGCCTGGAGTGTACGGCCGTCAGCCGAATCTGGCCGAAAGGTATATCAGCGTGGGCAGCCTTTATCTGTGTTCGACCGTATTTCTGCCGTTGGGCCTTTCGCCCGACGATCCGTTTTGGATCGATCCTGACGCGGCCTGGACGTCGGTGAAGATCACGGCGGGAGAAAACATGAATATGGATTTCGCGTTGAAAGAACTTTGAGCAAAAATAAAGGCCCATTCCCCGAACGCGCAGAATTTATAGCGGTAGAACGGGAACTGGGTTCGCTTCGAGGCATTACCGATCAGGACAAGGAAAACATCGCTTCGATCTTGCAGCGTTACGAGAACGACCGCGAATGGTCGAAGTCTTCGACCGGCTATGAAGAGATCGAGCGCGACGCCGCCGCTTTCGGATACGATCGTTTCACGGTCAGAAAAATTTCCCTGCTACTCGGATACGACGGACGCTTCGAACGCCTGATCGAAAAGTTGAACAAGGACGAAGCCAAACGCAATTCTTGATGTGCAGCGAGGAAAAACCGCCCGTTTTCGGGCGGTTTTTATTTGTTCGCTTTTGGGTTAGGATTCGATCAAAAAAGAAAGCCGAAACGTGTTGACATTATCTTTAATTAAAGATATCATAAACTCAACAGAAATAATTCAAATTAAAGATTCTTTAAATAAAATAAATGGAGGGATCTGAAATGAACAAGCAAACGGCAGGGATTCACCATATTACGGCGATCGTCGGACATCCTCAGGAAAACGTGGATTTCTACGCGGGGGTATTGGGACTTCGCCTGGTCAAGCAGACGGTCAACTTCGACGATCCGGAAACGTACCACTTCTACTTCGGCGACGAAGGCGGCAAACCGGGCACGATCATGACCTTCTTCCCTTGGCCGAACGCTTATCGCGGCAAAATCGGCTCGGGGCAGGTCGGCATCACCTCGTTTGCCGCTCCGGTCGGCTCGCTGGAATTCTGGCGGGAGCGCTTGACCCGATTCGGCGTGGCGGTGGCGGATTACGAACGCTTCGGCGAACGGTACCTCGAATTCGACGACCCGCACGGCCTGCATCTGGAGCTGGTGGAGCGCGCGGAAGGAGAGGCCAACCATTGGACGTTCGGCGGCGTGACGCCCGAGACGGCGATCAAGGGCTTCGGCGGCGCTACGCTGCTGTCGGCCCGGCCGGATCGGACGGCCGAGCTGCTCGAGATAGTGATGGGGCTGGAATACGTCGGGCAGGACGGCGATCTGGCTCGCTATCGTTCGGCGTCGGACATCGGCAACGTGATCGACTTGAAACTGACGCCGGCCGCGCGCGGTACGATGGGAGTCGGCACGGTGCACCACATCGCCTGGAGAGCCGACGACGACGCGGACCAGCTGGAATGGCAGGATTACGTGGCGGATCACGGCTACGGCGTAACACCGGTCCAAGACCGCAGCTATTTTAACGCCGTCTATTTCCGGGAGCACGGCGAGATTCTGTTCGAGATCGCGACCGATCCTCCGGGATTCGCGCACGACGAAACGCCGGAGACGATGGGAACCGCGCTGAAGCTCCCGGCGCAGTACGAGCAGTACCGGGCGCAGCTGGAGAAGACGCTGATTCCGTTTGAAGTTCGAGAGCTGAAGCAAATCCGGCAGGAAGACAAATAAGGAGCAGCGTTTAAGGAATCGGCTTGGTTCGCGAAAAGCTTCCGGACGTTTAAAAACCTGTTCTCCCGTTGGAGGACAGGTTCTTCATGCTCTGTCGTTTGTCAGAGGGAACGGCTGAGATCAGTCGAAAATTCGGAAAATCAGGCGGAACAGTCCGAAAATCAGCCGAGGCGCATAAGCCAGAAGTTCGACCAGCAGTTCCAGCAGGCCGATGATCGTGTCGAAACGGCCTGTCCGGCCGTCCCGGTCCCTTCGTTCTCTTCTTGCCATTCTTTGTCCTCCTCCTCGGGTTCGAAGTCGTCGCTGTCATCCGTTACGCGCCGAAGAAGCGAAGGTTGCAGGGAATGAAGAATAGAGAATAGAAAATAGAAATGGCGATACCCGAACAGCAAGGCAGCAAACATGACATATAACTCACTATTTTACCCATTTTTTAGCGTCCGAAACGTT
Organism: Saccharibacillus alkalitolerans; assembly: GCF_011090185.1. Lineage (GTDB taxonomy): Bacteria > Bacillota > Bacilli > Paenibacillales > Paenibacillaceae > Saccharibacillus > Saccharibacillus alkalitolerans. The sequence goes on from NZ_JAAFGS010000001.1 coordinate 287,055, forward strand.
TCATGCGTGAAAAAGTTTGCTTTTCATAACATAGGAGTGGTACAGTTAATGTATTGAAAAAGGAGTGCAATTTGATAGCTGTGCTTATTTATAAGTTCGGGCTGTCCGTTTGTGGGTCCTTATTAAGGAGACTCATATGGAAATTGAAGAACAGAGCGTAATGAAGGTGCATGCCGATTTGCAGCGCATTTTCACGAACGGTTATTTTGTCGTGATTCGGGTGCACAGTTCGGATGAACTGTTCGTAGGGCAGATTACGGAGCTTGACCTGAATGGCGGAACGTTGACGATCGGAAGATGGGGAGAATTGAACCAGATCGCAATCGAGGATATTCAGAGCACGGAAGTTCCCGGCCACGAATAGAAACAGATCATGATCGTTTATCGTATAGAGAGCGACGCAGGCATCTTTCGGGAACCGCCCGCATGCGCAGGAGCTTCGTCTTCGGACGAAGCTCTTTATTTTTAGCCGCCGGCAGAGGGGAATGCAAAAAAAGCTCCGCCGAGGCGGAGCTTTTCGCATAATTCGGATTAGAATTTCGCGGCCAGTTCGGCTGCTTGCTTCACGCCTTCTTCGATGATCGAAGCGGCGCGGTCCGGGAACTGGTTGTGTCCTTCGACGACAACGACTTCCGGATTTTGGATGCCCCAGAATGCCAGCGTGTTTTTGACGTAGTTGAGGGACATTTCCATGCCGCTCATCGGCTCGACGGAGTAGACGCCGCCGCGCGCCTGCAGCAGAGCGACTTTCTTCTCGCCTACGAGGCCTACAGGGCCTTCAGCCGTGTATTTGAACGTCTTGCCCGCTTGGTTCAGGTAGAACAGGTAAGTCAGCAGTTGTGCCGGAATCGTGAAGTTCCACAGCGGGAAGGCGAATACGACTTTGTCTGCACCCAGGAACTGGTCCAGGTACGTGTTGGCCAGGCCGGCCAGACGCTGTTCTTCCGGAGTCGCTTCGAGACCTTGACCGGCTTTGAACAGGCCTGTCATCATGTCGTTATCGTAGTAAGGAAGATCCGCTTCGAACAGGTTCAGTTCGGTAACGAGGTCGTCCGGGTGAGCGGCTTTATAGCTTTGCACGAAGCTGTCGTACAGCTTGACCGTTGCGGATTGCTCGGCCGGACGGTTGTTGGCTTTGATGAAGAGAACGTGGGACATGGATAATTTCCTCCTGAACAATATCTTTTGTATTAACTTTCTTTAATATAGTATATGAAATAAAAATAAGCGTCAAGTGTTTTTAACAAAAAGAGAGCGAGCAAAAGGGAGCCGTTTTCGCAATCGCCGTCCAGCCGGGAGGTTTTTTTGAAATTTTAATCGAATCTTCAGGTTTCTATCAGGTACGCTTAAGCTTGGATAGGTATATTAACGATACAACCCCTCTGTAACATAGACTTCAGCCCCGGTGCTTCGGCATCGGGGCCCTTTTTTGCGTATTGACGCCCCCGCGGAACGGCGAAAGCCCTCGCAAGCGAGGGCCGGGGGAATTATAAGAAGAAAGACAGGCCGACGACGACCGCGACGGAACCCAGCGTGAAGAGCAAAATGGTACGCAGCTCGCGAACCAAAATGATCCCTTCCTGCTGCTGATGGTTCCGGTCCTGGCGCGGATTTTCTCTGGACATTCGCTTTCCTCCTTTCCGACGAATTTAAATTTCGGTTCCAAACTCCTCCGACCGTTTCAGCCGAACAGGAGAAATCCGGCCAACACAAACAGCAGAACGAACAGGACCAGCATGAAGCCGAGCGTCAGATTGACGATCCCTCGCGAGGAGCGAAAGATGCCTTCATTGATGTCGCGGCGTTTGCGTTTGTAGTCGAACGTGGCGGACACCAGCAGGGAGAGGGCGAAGAGCAGCGCGCCGACCCCTGCCGCCACCGCAAACAGATGGGCTTTTTCTCCGTAAGTGGAATTGAACGTCAGGCCTGCCGCAAGAAATCCGAGTCCCGCGACGGCGATACAGGTACGAACCCAGGCCAAGTAGGTCCGTTCGTTGGCCAGATGCTGCTGGACGTATTTGTTTTCGATCGGATTGGCCGAATCGTGCCCGTTCAACGGACGCACCTCCTTTCGTTCCGGGAATGCCTTTCGTACTATTTAAAAGTAAATTCCACCTGCGTGCCGTCCGGGTAGTCTTCGAGCGCATTGCCGACCCAGGAGCCCGCGCCGCGGTTGTCGGCCGGCAAAATGTATTCGATGTCCGCGCCCGCGCCCCCTTCCCTGCACATCGCCATCGGCCATTCGTCGCGGTCGAATCCTTTTTTCGTCGGGATGCCTCGGAGCGAATCTTCGCGATTTCCTTTCGCTCCGTCCCGGTCGATCGTGCAGACGGAAGATTCGCCTTTCTCGATGGCTTCTTGAATGTGGTTGGCCGTCTGGGGATAGCGATCGGCAGGGAATTCAATTTTGACGACTTCGCCTGTGCGCGTACCGATACTGCCGATATTTACGTTCAAATCGAGCAGGGGAGCGACCAGTTTATACAATTGGGGGGCAAAAAGGGCGAGCATAACGGCGATCACGATAGTGATGAGCGACGGAGCGCGGCCCTGTTTTTTGCGGGAATTTTTTTTGCTCACACGAAGAAGCCTCCTTAACCGGTTGTCGAAGCTTCATTATACCGGAAAAGAGGCAGCCCCGTATGCGGAACTTTCGATCCGTTTTCTGTGTTTCGTCCGTGACGCGCGTAAGCGGTGCCGACGCGCCTGCGGATTACTTGTCGAGTTCTTCGGAATCTTCGGGATTGTCGATCAGGCTGTCCTTGCCTTTCAGATTGTCCCGGGTGATTTGCTTGAATTCGCCCGGGTCGGTATCCTCGTAGCGGGGATCGGGATCGGGAATGTCGTCCGGGCCGGGCCCTCTGCCGTCCAAATCGGTGTCGCGGTCTCTGGTCATACTGTTCACCCTTTCTGCATAGTATAAGGCTTTTCGTATGTTAAAAGGATACACGTTCCCTTTCCGCCTGAAACATTTTGTAAAATTTCGTCGACTTCCGTTCACAAAGCGCGAATTTTCACGTGCGGATGAGCTTAAACGCGCTGGGCTTCGCGGCGTTGATATCCGACAATGAAAATGTGAAAAAAAGAACGAAAATGAATGAAAACAGCATTCATTAGGCATTGCTAATTAATGGGGAAATTCTTAAAGTAAAACGGTAGATTCTGCGCCTGCTGATCGTATCGGACGATCGGGCCTTCAACTTACGATATCAACCAAAAAAGGAAGTTACCCAACCATGACAGGCAATATTAAAAGACTTTTGATCGGCAGACCCATGAAATCGAACGAACTCGAGGGAGAAAAGCTCGGCAGGCTCAAAGCGCTCGCCATTCTCTCGTCGGATGCCCTGTCGTCCGTCGCGTACGGAACCGAACAAATCCTGCTTGTTCTCATCATAGCGGGAAGCGCGGCGCTGTGGTATTCGCTGCCGATCGCCCTGGCGGTGCTGGCGCTGCTGGCGATTCTGATCGTGTCTTATCGCCAGACGATCTTCGCCTACCCGACGGGAGGCGGCGCCTACATTGTCGCCAAGGACAACCTGGGCAAGTTCTCCAGTCTGATCGCCGGCGGATCGCTGCTCGTCGACTACATTTTGACGGTGGCGGTCAGCTCTTCGGCGGGGACGGACGCGATCACCTCGGCGTTTCCGATCCTGCACGACGACCGCGTGCTGATCGCTCTTGCGATGATCGTGTTCCTGACGCTCATGAACCTGCGCGGCGTAACGGAGTCCGCGTCGGTGCTGGCCATCCCGATCTACGCGTTCGTCGTGGCGATCTTCGTGCTCATTATCGTGGGCACGATCAACTATTTTACCGGCGGAGCACCGGCTGCCGCGCCGCAGCTTGAAGCGACGATTTCGAATGTCAGCTTGTTTCTTCTCCTAAAAGCGTTCAGTTCCGGCTGCTCGGCGCTGACCGGCGTCGAAGCCGTGTCGAACGCCATTCCGAACTTCCGGGATCCGGCTCCGAAAAACGCGGCGGCGACCCTGGTCATGATGGGCTTGATTCTGGGCGCGATGTTTACGGGCATCACGCTGCTGGCTTACTGGTACGGCATCCGGCCGGACGAAAAGGCGACGGTCATTTCGCAGATCGCGGAAGCGACGTTCGGGCGCGGCTGGATGTACTTCGTGATCCAGGGCGTGACGGCGGTCATCTTGTTCCTGGCGGCCAATACGGCGTATTCGGCGTTTCCGCTGCTGGCATTCATGCTGGCCAAAGACAAATACCTGCCGCATATGTTCATGGTGCGCGGCGACCGTTTGGGCTTCTCCAACGGCATCATTTTCTTGAGCGTCATGTCCGCCGTCCTTGTCGTCGTGTTCAAAGGGAACACGGACAGCCTGATTCCGCTTTACGCGGTCGGCGTCTTCATTCCGTTTACCCTCTCGCAGCTGGGCATGATGATCCGCTGGATCAAACATAAGCCGAAGGGCTGGCAGGGCAAACTGACCGTCAACACGATCGGGATGCTTACGACATTGTCGATTACGCTGATCTTTATTTTCACGAAATTCGCGCAGGTCTGGGTAATTTTCATCTTCCTGCCGTTCGTCGTCTATCTGTTCGCGAAGATCCATCTGCATTACGAGAATACGGCCGACCAACTGCGGATCGACCTGGCGACCGACAAGCCGTGCATTAAGGGCAATACGGTCATCATTCCGGTGTCGGGCATCACTCAGGTGGTCCGCAGCACGGTCAGTTATGCCAAGACGCTGTCGGACAGCGTGGTCGCCGTTTACATCGGCTTCGACGACGAATCGATCCGCAAGATGGAAGACAAATGGGCCGAGTGGGACCCGGGCATACGCCTGATCGTGCTCAAATCGCGTTATCGGAGCATTATGCGCCCGCTGCGCAAATTTATCGAGACGGTCGAGTGGAAAAAAGGGGAACACGACAACATTACCGTCCTTATTCCGCAGTTCATCACGAAGCATTGGTGGGAAGCGGTGCTGCATAACCAGACGAGCCTGATGATGCGCGCCTACCTGCTCAACAACAAGGATGTGATCGTAACGACCGTACCGTTCCATCTGCATAAGTAAGTTTCGGACAAGGATGCCCGGAAAAACGGCCTTTGTGCCGCCCGCTTCCTTTCCGCACACATGTCCTTCGGCCGCCGAATTCGATTCGGCGGCTTTTCGGCAAAAAAGAAACTTTCGTTCGCTTGCAAAGGAACAAATGTTCGCATATAATTGAATTAGCGAACACATGTTCCGAACGGAGGATACCGATATGCCGGTTAAATATATAGGAGAAGTCGTAGAGATCGTTTATATGGACAAGGAAGGCAACCTGACGCAGCGCAGAATCGAAGTGCACGGCATTCGCGGCGAGTTGGTATATTCGACCTGCCTGGCGAGCGGGGAACGCCGCACTTTCCGCCGGGATCGGATTCTGGCCTGCAGCCCGTCGCCGTTTCGGCGGCGAGAAATGCCCAAGGGCAAGCGGAAATCGGCTTACGCCGTCAAAAAGTAGCGGGCGAAGAGAAGCTTTGTTGCGAAAGCTTCTCTTTTTTGCGCGACAAACAGACAACGCAAAAAAGGCCGTCCCGGAGGACGGCCTTTCTACCCGTGGCGCTATTTCATTGCTTGGCTTCCGTATCCCGCGCCACCGGGCAAACTCTCGTTAGAGAGCTGCACCGGTCCGGGTAAGGGATACGTTCAGCATGTCATTATAGATGTGAACGCACCTCCTTTCTGTTGAAGTTATATTAGCACAGTGTAAAGACGCTGCCAACCCCTTTTTGAATAAAGATTACCAAATCTTTATTCCATATATTAAAGTGTAAAAATGTGAAAAATTCATAAAAGAAACGTTATGCAGACGGTGCAGATTGAACGCCAAATATCCATTTTCGAAAATCTCCTCTAAATATTCGGCAAGATTGGTCGATAAATAAAGAGGCTTTATCCTTAAAGCTGCGGAACGAACAGGCCCGCCTACATATTGTCGTGACAACCATAGACAGGAGAGAGAAAACGGAATGAAAATGTCGATTCAAACCAAGCTGCTGAGCGGTTTTTTGTGCGTAATCCTGCTCCTCGTGCTTGTAAGCTTCGTCTCGCTGAGCAACCTTAACGGAATGGGACACCAGGCCAAGGAGATGAACAACAAATGGATGCCGAGCGTGACGCTCCTCGGGACGATGAACGGAGAGATCTCGGACGTGGAACGCCTCGTACTGAATATGATCGTCGAAAACCGGTCGAGTCAATTCACTTTGATTCAAAAAGAATACACGGAGCTGCTGGTCAAGATCGAGCAGAAGCGCGAACTGTATGAGCAGCTTATTCGCTCGGACGAAGAAAAACAGCTGTACGATAAGTTTTCGGAGAACTACGAAGCCTTTATCGCGGCGCTGCCTCCTCTGATTCAGGCGGCGCAGAACAATCGCACCGAAGACGCAAGGGACATGCATCGGGAAGCGTACGGAGCCTGGAATACGGCGAACAGCACGATCATGGAATTGATTGCGCTGGATAACCGTCAGGCCGGCGGGATGTCTCAGGAAACGGTGGACAAATCCGCCATTGCGACGAAAATCGTGATCGGGTTCGGCGGTATTGCGATCGTATTGGCGGCCTTGATCGCCCTGCTGCTCGGCCGCATGATCTCGCGCCCGCTGAAACGCATTCAAAAAGCGGCGGAGCAGATTGCGTCGGGGGATTTGACGGGCGAGGCCGTTCGGGTGCGCAGCCGGGACGAACTGGGGGCGCTGGCGTCTTCTTTTAACGCCATGACGCTCAGTCTTCGCGATCTGGTCGAGTCGGTTGCCGCTTCGTCGGAGCTCGTGGCGGCGTCTTCGGAGCAGCTGACCGCAAGCGCCGAACAGAACAAGGTGGCATCGGAACAAATCGCGGCTACCGTGCAGGAGACGGCGGCGGGCACGGTTCGCCAGGTCGACATCGCCGAGACTTCCGCGCATGCGATGCAGGAAATGTCGTCGGGAGCCGAACAGATCGCGGCCAAGGCGCAGGCCGTTTCTTCTTCCGCGCTCGAAGCGTCGCACAAGTCGCAGAGCGGCAACGAAGCGATTCGTCAGGCGATCGGTCAGATGGACTCGATCCGCGATTCCGTCGCTTCCATGAGCGGGGTCGTCAAAGAACTGGGAGCCCGTTCGGGCGAAATCGGCATGATCACGAGCGAAATTACCGCCATTTCGTCGCAGACGAACCTGCTGGCGTTGAATGCGGCGATCGAAGCGGCGCGCGCGGGAGATGCCGGACGCGGCTTCGCGGTCGTGGCGGACGAAGTGCGCAAGCTGGCCGAACAGTCTTCGGAATCGGCCAAGCGGATTACCGAGCTGGTCTCTTTGATTCAGTCCGACACGAACAGCGCGATCGAAGCGGCGGAAACGAACGACCGCGAAGTGCATAAAGGCATCGAGCTGGTGTCCGCCGCCGGCGATGCTTTCGAAAATATTCTCGAAGCGGTCGGACAAGTCGCCAGCGACATCGAAGAAGTATCGGCGGGCGCCGAAGAAATGTCGGCCAGCACTTCCGAGATCCTTCATTACGTTCAGCAGAGCTCGACGATCGCCGGCGAAGCTTCGTCGGGCATGACCGAAGTATCGGCCGCGACCCAGCAGCAGCTGGCTTCGATCGAAGAAATCGCATCTTCTTCGGGTTCGCTGTCGAAGACTGCCGAGCAATTATACAGCAACGTCAGCCGGTTCAAGATCTGAGCCGGCCCTGACGCTTCTCGCTTAGAAGCCCCGTTTCGGCCGAAACGGGGCTTTTTCCTTTTGAGACGGACTTTTGAAAAGACTCATGCGCGAGAAAAAGGCTCCGTGGTTTTTTCATTGACATGCCGAAGATCTCCATGCTATGATCTTTTAAGCCGGCAAACTATCATCATATATGCCGGGGTGGTGGAATGGCAGACACAGCAGACTTAAAATCTGCCGGGAGCAATCCCGTACCGGTTCGAGTCCGGTTCTCGGCATCCGTGGGTCAACAGCACCGCATATCTTTATTTTCCGCTTGAAGCGGAAGAAGATATGCGGTGCTTTTTGTTTTGCACAGCTCGCCGAGATGCTATAATAAGCGATAATATAAAAGTAAGCGCTTAACTAAGCGGCAGGCAGACGAATGGAGGCGCAAAATGAACAGAAACGAGACGACCGAAACGTTAACGGAAGAAGGGAAGAAGCGGAAAACGAAGATCGTCGAGGCGCTGGACAAGGTGACGAACCGGCTGATGCATCTGCAGCGTCCGGACAACGAGAGCGAATTGAAGGCGCTTGAAGGAGATGCCGCGCGCAGAGGTTACTACGCCCGCGATTTCGGCATGGACGCTTGGGATTGGCCGCAGGGCATCGGACTGTACGGTCTGGAAAAGGTCGGAAGCTATTTCGGCGACGAGCGCTTTGCCGATTACGCCAAACCGTGGATGGCGGCGCGAATCGCCGAGGGGCTGCCCAGCCGGAACATCAATACGACGGCGCCGCTGCTGTCGCTCATGGAGCTGCCGGAAGCCGATGCGCTCAGCCTGGAGTGGGCCGAATGGCTGGCAAGCGGCCTGCCGCGTACGGAGGAGAACGGCTATCAGCACGTGACGACCGGAACGACGCCGGATGAAGTGACGCTGAACGAGAACGAGATTTGGATCGATACGCTGTTCATGGCGATTTTGTTCACCGCCAAGATGGGGGTCAAATACGACCGCGACGACTGGAGGCAGGCTTCGCTGCATCAGCTGCTGTTACATATCAAGTATTTGTACGACCGCAGGACGGGATTGTTTTTCCACGGTTGGCATTTTGGCGGCCGGCATAACTTCAGCGAAGCGTTTTGGTGCCGGGGCAACGGTTGGTTTACGCTGGGATTGCCGGAATACATCGACCTGATGCGTCCTTATCTCGATGAAGGCGTTCTGGTCTATTTGACGCAAACGTTCCGTTCGCAGAGCGAGGCGCTGCTTCGTCTGCAGCATGACAGCGGCTTATGGCATACGCTGCTCGACGATCCGGCCAGCTATACGGAAACGTCGGGCTCCGCGGCGATCGCCGGCGGAATCTTGTTCGGCGTACGTCGGGGGCTGCTGCCCGGCAGCTTCGCCGAACCGGCCATGCGCGCCGTCGACGCCGTCCTGGATCGGATCGGCGAAGACGGTCTGGTGCAGGGCGTCTCCGCGGGAACGCCGATCGGCAGGCTGCGCGACGATTACGCCCGCATCGTCACCGCGCCGATGGCTTACGGCCAGGCGCTGACCGTCGCGCTGCTCGGAGAGGCGCTGTATCGCGGTTGAAACGGGAGTCCGATCGGACAAAGACCGGCTGCGGATTCGAGATTCCGGGCCGCAAAAGCGAGGGGGGAGTCGTCCATTGTCACGGACATGGTACCGCAGGCTGCTGCTGTCGTATTTTCCGATTTTTCTGCTGACCGTCACGATTCTGATCTTTACCTCGTTCGTGTTCATCAACGACATCTCCCGGCAGGAAACGAAAAAAGCCGATCGGGCCGCCTCCCGCTATCTGGTGGATAATGTGGATCGGGCCGTGCGGGAAGCGGAAATGTCGGTGCTCCAAGCCGTCGAAGAGACGCCGGCTTACAAAGCGTACTTCAACGATGCCGAAGGGCGCGGAACGGACAACGTGTACGCGATTGCGCGCAGTCTTCGGAGCGTGACGGATTCTTCCGCGTATCTCGAGTCGGTCTATTTGTACGACAAAGAAACGGGAACCGTTCTGACGCAGAGCGGGCTGACCGAAGCGAACGGCTTTTTCGACGAGGACTGGCTCGAGCAAATCGATTCGGGTGCATTAAGGCTGGGTTGGCAGCCGCTGCGGGAATACGTGCCCGGTCTGAACCTGCGCCCGGTACGCGTGCTGACCGCCAATAAGGATATGCCGCTGCCGTTCGGATCGGAGGGCACGCTGGTCATCAATGTGAAGATGAGCGCCGTCGAGCGTTTGATCGACAATATGGTCAACGGAGAGCTGTCTTTCGTAAACGTGACAAACGAAGCGGGGGAGACGGTGTATCAGGCCCATGCGGAAGAAAGCGGGGGACAGACGCTCAACGAACTGAAGCTGGAACGGCTCGGCTGGACTTTTTCCAGCGGCATCAAGGGGGCCAGCCTGTTCGGCTGGGTATCGGTCATTTCCTATCTGTGGGTCGCGATCGCGATCGGAACGGTCTTGTGCGCGATTGTGTATCTGATTTACGTGACCCGCCGCAACTACAAGCCGGTACAGGTCATCATGAACCGGATCGAAGCGCATCAGATTCGAACGCTCGATCAAGGGGAGAAGCGCACCGACGAATTGAAGCTGATCGACGGCGTGCTGGAAAGCATGATTCATCACACGCACGATTACGAGCAGAAGCGGCGGGAAAACGAACGGCTGCAGCGCAGCCGGCTGTTCAGCGAACTGCTGCGCGGCGAACGTGCCGAACAGGCCGCCGAACGGCTGGAGCTCTTTTCTCCGCTAGGAGGAGGATCGTCTTCTTCGCGGTTTGCGGTCGTCGTATACGAAATCGAACGCCACGAGAGCGTCTTTCGCGACCGCTACACGCGGGGAGACCAAAATACCCTGAAGTTCGCGCTTATGAACGTCTTCCAGGAACTGACCCGGACTTCGAAGCTGCAGGGCTGGGCGGAGTGGCTCGGAGGAGACCGACTGGCCGTCATTTTCATTGCCGAAGAGGACGATGCGACGACCATGGAGGCGCTCCGCCATCTGGCCGAAAGTTACCGGACGTGGGTGGCCAGCCATCTTCGGCTGTCCCTCTGCTGCGGAATCGGTCCTGTCGTGCAGGGGACGGAGCGCATTTTCGCTTCCTATGAAGCGGCCGACTCGGTGCTGCGGCACAAACTGCTGCTGAGCGGCGAGATCATGCTGGCGGACAGCGGTGATTCGGCTCCGCAGCTGCTGGAAACGTACAAATATTTGCAGACGATCGCCGAGCTGGTCAAGCGGTTCCGCATGTCCAGCGGGCAGTGGAGAGAGCAGCTGGACGTCTTGTTCGACGAGTTCGAGCAGGACTTCGTCAAAGACGAAGCGATCCGTTCGCTGATCCAGGCGCTGCTGCAAATGCTGGGCCGGGAAGTCGCCGTCATGTCGGACGGGCTGCAAGAAGCGCTGTCGGGCGAGCGGACGGCCGAGTTCGAACGCGAGCTGTCCGAAGCGACCACGCTGGCCCGGGTGAAAAGCCTGCTGTCGGACCATTTGACGGATCTGTTCCGCCTATACGTGTCGGCCAGCGAGACCAAAAGCTACCGCGCGATGGTCAGCGAGATGAAGACGTATATCGAAGAAAATTTCGCGAATCCGGACCTGTCCCTGAAGCACTTGAGCGACCGCTTCCAAATTTCGGGCAAATACGCCAGCTATCTGTTCAAAACGGAGTTCGATATGAAGTTCGTCGATTTTCTGACTCAGCTGCGCATGAAGGAGGCCGAGCGGCTGCTGCTGGAAAGCGACTGTCCGCTCCAGGATATCGCGCTGCAGGTCGGATATGCCAACGCCATTACGTTCGGGCGCGTGTTCAAACGGGTCTCGGGCATTACGCCGGGCGATTACCGCAGGCAGAAGCGAGGAATGTCCACGTTCGAAGCCTGAACGAACGCGCGAGTCGCGATGCCGCATTCGGACGAACGCCTTCCCCCGGCGGGAAGGCGCCCGTTCGGACGCGTTTTTTTGTGCTGTCCACCGTTCCGGTTCCGTCGTTTCGCATCCGTTCGTTCTGCGCGGACCCGAAAATTTTTGATTTTGGGACAAAAAGCGGGACTTCGGGCTTTGCGAATCCGGTTTATCGAACGAAAATCGTTTATTGATTCTTTTCGAACTTTATTGTAAACGCTTACTTTTTGGCGATTCGAGGAAAGCGGTTAGCCCTACGAAAAAAGGACGCGGCATAAACCGAAAGGGGGATTTTTTTAAAAAAGACAGCCGAAACTGGTTTATTGCCAGAACAATCAACCGTGTGGAATACTGGGGTCACTCCGAAGGGCAGGACATGCAAACGCAGGAAGCCCGAGGACGAAAGCCGAAGCATCGGCAGATTGTCCGAAGTACCGTCATACCACAGAAAAAGGAGATGGGAAAATGACAGGGAACACGCGCAGAGGGGTCATGAAAAGAGCGGCGGGTGCGGCACTGGCCGTATTGATGGGAGCATCGCTGCTGGCGGGCTGCGGCTCGGGCTCGAAAGAGGAAGCGGCGGCGAACGGCAGCGGAGACGGCAAACGCGTCACGTTGAAGGTGGAAGTGTTCGACCGGGGCAACAGTCCTTCTCCGCATACCATCACGAACAATTGGCTGACGCAGTACGCGCAGAAAGAATTCGGCGATCCGAACAATATCGATATCCAGTTCGTGCCGGTGCAGCGCTCCGAGGAAACGACCAAGCTGAACGTCCTGATGGCGAGCGCGAGCGACGTGCCGGATATCGTATTTGTGTACGACTCCAGCGTGTTTTACCGTTACGCGCAGCAGGGCGGCCTGACCGACGTGGGCGAGCTGCTGAACGAGCACGGACAAAATTTGAAAAAGTATCTGGGCGACGAGACGCTGAAATTCGGGCAGTTGGAAGGCAAGCAGTTCGCCATTCCGGGCAAACGAGCCATTACGGCCCGCTATAACGGCTATATCCGTCAAGATTGGCTGGACAAGCTGGGCATGAAGGCTCCGACGACGACGGACGAATTGTACGAAACGTTGAAAGCGTTTAAAGAGAAAGATCCGGGCGGCCTCGGAAGCAAAAACATCCCGATGGGCATGGCTCTCGCGCCTTCCGGTTACGAGCCGCTGATTTACGGGTTCATCAAGCCGGTCAAAGGCGATCTGACGTACAGCCAGCGCTACGAGCTGCCGCTGCACGAAGGATTCAAAGACTCCATGCAGTTCCTGAACAAGCTGTACAACGAAGGACTGATCAGCAAGGACTTCAGTCTCGACGAACAGGAAGAACAGCTCGGCAAAGATTTCCAGAACGGCAATGTCGGCTTTATGACGGAAGACGTGGGACAGATTTTGTACGCCGACGGCGCGCTGGACAGTCTGTACAAAAACATGCCGGACAGCAAAGTCGCGGCGGTCGACGCGTATACGAATCCGAACGCGGACAATAAGCATATCAAATCGCGGTACGGCAGCAACGGCATGTACATCATGATTCCGAAAAGCAGCAAGCGTTCCGTGGAAGCCGTCAAGTATCTGGATTGGATGGCGTCCGACAACAATCTGCTGACCATGTCCACCGGCGTGGAAGGCGAAAATTACGATATGGTGGACGGCATTCCGGTCATCAAAGAGGACGCTTCCCAGGAAATCAAAGACCGCGTCTACAACGGCGGCGACATGGCGATTCTGGCCAACGGCAAAGTGATCGGCGATCAGGAGACGAACGAGAGAGCCTGGACGGCCGGCTTCCCGAAACAGAACCAGGAACTGATGGAACAGTCGATCGAGATCGCCAATACCGACACGGTAGGACCGATCATTTTCGATCGCCCGATCGAAGCGGAAGCCAAGTACGGCACGGCGCTGAACGACAAGCTCAAAGTCATCATCGTGCAGAGCGCCATGGCGACGCCGGATCAATTCGAAGCCGTCTACGAGCGCGAAATGAACGACTTCATGAAGATCGGCGGAAGCGAGCTGAAAAAAGAACTGGAAGAGGCGCTTCAAGAACAGGGCTGATCGAAAGACCGAAGTCCGGAAAAAGGCCGGGGCGCGAGCGGGAACCCCTCGCTTTCGCTCCGGCTATCTTTTAAGGGGCACGCCCGGCAGCCGGAAGCAAAAAAGGCCGCTGCGCCCGACAGGAGGAAAACGACGTGACCAAAGCGAAAGCGACTCCGCTCAAACGGTACGGCGAACTGAACAAACGCTCGGCTTACCTCAAACGATATTGGCAGCTGTACGCGCTGTTGGCGCTGCCGATCCTCTACTTCGTCATCTTCCGCTACGGCCCGATGTACGGAGTGCAGATCGCGTTCAAAGATTTCAATTTGTTCACAGGCATAAACGACAGCGAATGGATCGGACTCGAAGCGTTCCGCGAAGTGTTCGCGATGAACGATTTCTATATCACGCTGCGCAATACGTTCATGCTGAATTTTCTGGATCTGATCGTCTCGTTCCCCGCCCCGATCATCCTGGCGATCATGCTGTACGAAGTCCGCTCCGGATGGTTCAAGCGATTCTCTCAAACCGTGCTCTACATTCCCCACTTCATCTCCTGGGTGATCATCGGCGGGATCGTGTACCAGCTGTTCGGCACCCAGTCGGGCATGATCAACGGCGTGCTGCAGGGACTCGGCTTCGAAGCCGTTCCTTTTTTGACCGAAAAAAATTCCTGGCTCATTACGTACCTGTTCACCGGCGTCTGGCAGAGCGCGGGCTGGGGAACCATTCTCTATCTCGCGGCGCTGACCGGCGTCAATAAAGAACTGTTCGAAGCGGCCGACGTGGACGGGGCGTCCCGGCTGCGGAAAATCTGGCATATCACGCTTCCGAGCATCAAGCCGACCATCGTTACGCTGCTGATTCTCAATCTGGGCAAAATGGTCAGCATCGGCTTCGACCGTCCGTACATTATCGGCAATACCGCGGTGCGCGAATATTCCGACGTGCTCAGCACGTTCGTCTACCGGATCGGCCTGGAGGCCGGCCAATACACGCTGGCGACGGTCGTCGGGCTGTTCCAGGCGGTCGTCGGACTGGTCTTCATTCTGGGTTCCAACTACATTTCCAAAAAAACGACCGGAGACGGCATTTTGTAACCGAGGCCGATCATCGGACAAGAAGAAGGGAGAGCAACCGCGATGAGTGAACGCACCTCCAACCGGATTTTCGATGTCGTCAATATTACGTTTATATCGCTGTTCGTCATTTTCTGCCTGGCACCGTTCGTTCATACGATCGCCGTATCGCTCAGCTCGAACCGGGCGATCACCTCGGGCGAAGTCACGCTGTGGCCCGTCGAAACGAATTGGGACGCTTACGCGCAGGTCTTTTCGGATCATTCCATGCTGCGCTCGCTCGGCTTTACGGTGCTGCTGACGGTCGCGACTACGCTGCTGTGCATGATCTTCACGATTGCCGCCGCTTACCCGCTGACCAAAGGGAATTTGAAAGGGCGCAAATTTTTCCTCTATCTGATTATCGTGACCATGTTTTTCAGCGGCGGCATCATTCCCGAGTATTTGCTGATCCGCGATCTGAACATGATCAATACGGTCTGGGCGCTGATCCTGCCGGGGCTGGTCAGTCCGTTTAACCTGATCATTCTGATCTCGTTCTTCAAAAATCTGCCGCCGAGCCTGGAAGAGTCCGCGGAGATCGACGGCAGTTCGTTCCTGAATACCCTGCTGCGGATCGTGCTGCCCCTGTCGCTGCCGGTCATGGCGACGCTGGCGCTGTTCTATGCGGTCGGGCGCTGGAACGGCTTCCAGGATGCCCTGATGTATATCAACGATCCTCAGATCTATCCGCTGCAGCTCAAGCTGTTCCAGATGGTGCAGAACAACATGGTGACCGAGCTGACGCAGCTGGAAGGAGCCAACCGGACGCCGCTGACGCCGGAAGCGCTGAAGGCGGCCACCGTCATCTTCGCGACCGTGCCGATTCTGTGCGTGTATCCGTGGCTGCAAAAATATTTTGTCAGCGGCGTCATGCTCGGGGCGGTGAAAGGCTGAGATGTCGGATCTTGCAACGGACAAAAGCGGATTTTCGTTTTCGACCTGCTGGAATATCAAGCGCGGCGGCGGCCGGGCGATGATCGAGGAGATCGCTTCGCTCGGATTCCGAGAGGCGGAATTGAATTATAACGTGACACGGGAGATGCTGACGGAGATCGAGCCTCTGATCGAACGCGGCGAGATCGGCGTGTCCAGCGTGCACAACACGTTTCCGCATACGCCCGATCCGGATTACGGCACGGACTCGGTGCTGCTCGGATTCGAAGACGGGGATAAGCGGAAAAAAGCGGTGGACCTGCTGGTCGGCTCCGCCGAATACGCGCATCGTTACGGGGCGGAGGCGGTGGTCGTTCATCCCGGCGAAGTGCCGATCGAGCATGCGGTCGTCAAGGAGCTGGAGCGGTCGTACCACGAAGCGGGCCGGGAATCGGAAGTGTACCGGCGGGCGTGGGCCTCGTTTATCGAACGGCGGGAGCGGGGAGCCGGCGTCTATCTGAAGCGGATCATCTCCAGTTTGGACGAAGCGTGCGACAGGGCCGAGTCGCTGGGGCTGAACGTCAAATTCGGTATCGAAACCCGTTCGCGTCCCAACCAGATGCCGACTCTCGCGGAGGCGAAAAAGGTCGTGCAGGCGCTCAAGGGAGCGCCCGTCGGCATCTGGTACGACACGGGACACGCGATCATGATGGACCGGCTCGGCCTGTACGACAGCGTGAAGGAAATGGAAGGTTTGATGGATCATATCGTCGGCGTGCATATCCACGAGACGATCGGATTGTCGGATCACTGGTGTCCGTACGTGCACAGCGGCGACCTGCATTTTTACGACAGATACCTGCCGATGATCGAGCGGGCGGGCGTCAAAGTGTACGAGCTGAAGGCGGCCTGCCTGCCGGAGGAGATTCAAGCCGGCCATCGGCTGCTGACCGAAAAACTCGAAGCCCGGAAACGGGCGGGGGTTCGGCTCGAACGATGAATACCGTGCTCCGTGCGCTTCTAAGGCCGCGCGGAGCCGACAGGGAAGGGGAACGGGCTTATCGAATACGAGCGGCTGGTACGAAAAAACGACGAAGCGGTCGCAGGCGGCCTGCCTCGGCAGGTGCTGGAACCGGAAAGCCGGTATTACGGCGGCACGGTCGACCCGGCGACCGGCATCGCCTGGGTCAATCATACGACAGGGACGCCGACCGATATGTGCAATTGGGGGGCTGCGCTGGTCAATCCGGAATCCGCTTATTACCGGGACGAAGAGCTGCTGCGGCGGCTGACGCTGGCTTCCGAATTCGTGCTGCGGTCGCAGCACGCGGACGGCTCCATTTCGCCGGGCTGGACGAATTATCATTCGCCGCCGGATACGGCATTCGTCGTTGTCGGCTACGCGCAGCTGCATGAACTGTTGGAGCGGGCGGATTGGGCGCCTCTGGCGCCCGCTCTTGCCCGTATGCGGCTGTTTTTGGAACGGACGCTGCCCGTTCTGCTGACGGGCGGATGCCATACGCCGAACCATCGCTGGGTGCTGTGCGCGGCGCTCGGTTTCCTGCGCCGCCTGCTGGGCGGAGAAGCCGGGGAACAAGCGGCGCGAAGAGCCGATCAATGGCTGGCGGAAGGGATGGACATTACGCCGGACGGCGAATGGACGGAGCGCAGCAACGGCATTTACAGCGCGGTCAGCGACATCATGCTGATTCATGCGGCCCGTCTGCTGGATCGGCCGGAGCTGCTGGAGCCGGTACGGGCGAATCTGCGCATGATGGCCTATCTGGTGCATCCGTCCGGCGAGGTCGTGACGGATTATTCCGGACGTCAGGACCTGGGCCGGTTCCACGACCTGTCGCCGTATTATTTGCCGTATGCGATGCTGGCGCTTCAAGACGGCGATCCGCTGTTCGGCGGCATGGCCAAATGGGCGGCCAAGACGCTGGAAGGCCCCGGCGCCGCTTCCGTCCATACGCTGGTGCGGATGCTGCTGGAACCGGGCGTACGCGGGCCTTTCGCGGCCTCGGGGGACGGAGCGAACGCCGTGCCGGTGCGTTACGAGAAAATGCTGAACGGCGAATTTCTGCGCGGCGGATATTTGGGACGGATGGAAGCGGCCGGCCATCAGGGGCGGATTTTTCACAGCCGGCTGCATACCGATTTCGGTGCGCCGGTCGCCCGGATCCGAGACGGGAACACCAGCGTCACGCTGATGACGGAAACGCCGTCTTTCTTTGCGCTGCGCCACGGACAAGCACGGCTGCTGGCGGTACAGGCTTCTTCTTATTTTTATCCGGGATTCGTGCCGATGCAGGAAATGGAGAGAGGGGAAGACGGCCGTTATCTGCTGTCGGGCGAACAGAGAAAAGGCTACTACGGCCCGGTCGAGACGTCTCTGCTGCCGGCGGGAACCGCGCAAGGCGTTAGCCCGTGGTACCTGCTGCCCCACCAGGCCAGGGAGCTGACGCACGAGCAGGTATTCCGTATGCGGGCGGATCTGGTGCCGATCGCAGGCGGTTGGGATCTGCGGCTGCAAGCCGACGAGCCCGGCGACGTCATGACGCAGCTGTCGTTCGTGTTCGGCGGCGAAGGGAAGATCGTATCCGGCGAGCTGTCGAAGGCGGGGAAGGATCGCTGGCTGTGGAGCGGCGGAGCGCTCCGCTACGAAAGCGGCGGCGACTGGATCGAGCTGACCGGCGGGGAAATGAGCCATCTGGCGCCTTCGGTCCGGGAAGCCGTACAGCCGGACGGCTGCATAGTCGTGCTGATCAATCTGATGACGCCGCTGGACAAGACGGTGAGCATCCGGCTGTCGACGGAGACGACTGCGGCAGAATAATAAAAGGATAATAAAACCGGATGCTCTGCTGACTACATCCCGAGCCATTCCAGCGTATGGAGCAGCGCCCAGAAGACCGGCGGTCCCAGCAGCGCGGGCAGCAGATTCATGGATTTGAATTTGCGGATCCCCAGGATGCTTAGGCCGGAGCTGAAAATCAAGATGCCGCCGACGATCGTGATTTCGTTTAGCATGTCTGGGTTCAGAGCCCCTGCGGCGAACTTGGCCAGCATATAGATCGCACCCTGCCAGCCGACCAAGATCAAGGCGGAGACTGCGATACCGGTACCGAATGTCGAGGCGAGTACGATCGAAGTAATGCCGTCCAGCATGCCGTTGGTCAAGAGGTAGCTGTAGTTACCGTTCAACGCCGCTTCGATCGGCCCCAGAATAGATAGCGAACCGATGCAGAATAACAGAATCGCGGTGGCCAATCCTTCGCCCAACCCGCTTTTGAAATATCGCGTTATCGCCGTTTCGAATCGTCGCTCCAAATTCATCTTTTCTCCGAGCAGGCCCCCTGCCGCAAGGCTTACGATAAATAACACGGGGTATCGGCTTTCCGGGAGATGCTGCACGACCGCGCTGATGCCGAGAAGAGAGGCGGCCAATCCCATTGCCTGCATCAATATTTCTTGGGACCCGGGGTCCAGTCCTTTTTTGAAGCGGCCGCCGATCAGGCAGCCGAGTACGATCATTCCTGCGTTAAACCAAGTTCCGAACATCGCTGTATTCCTCCGTTTGTATCGTTGATGCGCTCATGGTAAACCCTCAAGCGGCTAGAGGGTCAAGTCCGGGCATCAACAGATCAACGACTTGGAGGAGGAGTGACGGGCAGCAGGATTTCGGTCACGAATTTATCGGGGTCGTTGGTCAACCCGTAATCAATCAATGTCGTCTCGACGGAGCTGCCGATCAGCTCGTAGCCGTGAGTCTGCATATGGATGTTGAGCTGGGCATAATAAGCGGCCGCTTCCCGATGCGTTCCCCGGAAACGGATGCGAAGCCAAGGTCCCGCGGCAAACGACATGGATGCCGTAAAAGGGGGATCTTCGGTTTCGAGCAGCATGAAGATTCCCGCGTATCGGTCATAGCGTCCGGCTCGGATGTCTCCGGCGGAGAGCGAAATGCCGATCTTGCCGAGAAAAATATTTTCCTCCAACCCGTAGCGTACCCGAAGTTCCGTCACAAGATGCTCGATGTCGTCGCCCGTTTCGTAATCTTTGCGCATATAAACGGCTTGGCGCCGCCCCAGCCGGACTTCCTCGATCGTATCGAGCGGGACGCTCAGCGCGTCCTCGATGCCTTGCAATCTGCGGGCGATCTTGCGCTCGATCCGCTCCAAGCGTTCCCGCTGCGCCGCCGACTCTTCCTGCTGCATGCGCAGCAACTCCGTCATGGCCCCGATCTCCCGCAGTTCGAAGAAATCGGAGATCCGCTCCAACGGCATATTCAGCGCCCGCAGGTACTTGATCAGATTCAGACGTTCAAATTGTTGGGTCGAGTAATAGCGGTATTTCGTGGCTTCTTCCACATATTCGGGCTTGAGCAGTCCGATCTCGTCATAGTAACGCAGCGTAGGCACTTTGACCCCGAACAATTTCGAGACTTCCCCGATCGTGAACAATTCTTTCATTCGTTTGAACTCTTCCTTTCCTCTGCATTCGAGATGCGCGTCCGGATTCTTTGTTTTTATGATAAAGGGCACAAACAAAAATGGAAAGAGGGAAGGAATGTAACAAAAAAAGCGGGGTTTTCATCAGCTGCGGAAAAAAAGCGGAGAGTACTGCGTTTTTTTGCGTTACGCTTACATTCGTAAGGGACAAACGGAGGAGGAGAACAGATGGGCAAAAAAACCTATGTGCTGGTCGGCAGCGGCGGACGGGCGGAGTTTTTCTACGGAGCGATCGCGAGCCGTTTTCGGGAAACGGCGGAGCTGCTTGCTTTTTGCGACATCAACCGCATTCGGATGGAGTACGCCAATCGGATGCTGCGGGAAAAATACGATTACCCCGAGGTCAAAACGTACGAGATCGATCGGTTCGACGAGATGATCGGAGAGCTGAAGCCCGACTGCGTCATCGTCACGAGCGTGGACCGCACGCATCATACTTATATCGTTCGCGCGATGGAGCTGGGCTGCGACGTGATCACCGAGAAGCCGATGACGACCGACGCGGCGAAATGCCGGGAGATCGTGGAGGCGGTCGCGCGCACCGGACGCAAAGTGCGGGTCAGCTTCAATTACCGTTACGCGCCCCATCATACGAAAATCCGCGAATTGATCGAAGACGGCACGATCGGCGACGTCACGTCCGTTCATTTCGAATGGCTGCTGAACACCAAGCACGGCGCCGATTACTTCCGCAGATGGCACCGCGACAAACGAAACAGCGGCGGCCTGCTCGTGCATAAGTCGACGCATCACTTCGATCTGGTCAATTTCTGGATCGGTTCGCAGCCGGAAACGGTATTCGCGATGGGCGATCTGCTGTTCTACGGACGGGAAAACGCCGAACAACGCGGGATCACGAAATTTTACGACCGGGCGACGGGTCATCCGAACGCCCAGGGAGACCCCTTCGCGCTGCCGCTGGACGACAACGAGCAGCTGAAAGCGATGTACCTCGACGCGGAGAGCGAGGACGGCTACCGGCGCGATCAGAGCGTGTTCGGCGACGGCATCTCGATCGAAGATACGATGAGCGTCATGGTCCGGTACAAAAATCGGGCGCTGCTCACCTATTCGCTGAACGCCTATCTCCCGTGGGAAGGCTATCGCATCGCGTTCAACGGCACGAAAGGGCGCATCGAAGCCAACGTGGTGGAGCAGTCGTACGTCAATTCCGGCGGCGACAAAGCGCTGGAGGGCGCTCTGCAGGGGGCCAACATCCTCGTCTTCCCGATGTTCGGCGAGCCTTACAAGGCGGAGTTCGAAGAAGGAGAAGGCGGACACGGGGGCGGCGATCCCGTCCTGCTGAACGATCTGTTCGGCGAACCGACGGAAGACCGGTTCCGCCGGGCGGCGGATCACGCGGACGGAGCCCGATCGATTCTGACCGGCATCGCCGCCAATCTTTCGATGGCGCAGGGACGGGCGGTGAAGGTCGACGAGCTGGTGCGGCTCGATTAAGCGAACGGGAGCGGCGACGGCTGCCTCACAAGCATAAAGCGCAGCAAAAAGCCGCGGGATTTTTCCGCGGCTGTTCGTTCGGCATAGGAAGGCGTCTCCCTTTCCGCCCGGCTGCCGGCCGGAGCCGATCGGTTTAAGCGTTCAGGGTACGCTGCAGATCTCGCAGTTCGCGCCAGCCGATCAGTTCGATATTTTCTTCCTCGATCAGCAGGGCGATGTCCGGGTCGAGGAACAGATCGTAATCGAAGCGGCGGGAAGGCCAGGAGTCCGTGATCGCTCTCAGTTCTTCCGTGTCGGCGGACGGATGAAGCAGCATTTCCGTTACTCCGGGCTCCAGATTCCGAAGCAGCTCCGAGACGTTGTTCCGGGCAAAATCGAAATCTTCGCCTTCTCCGTAAACGAACGGAAGACCGATTACCCGGTCGGGATGCAGCACGCCCAGCTCCCGTGCCAGCGCGGCGATCCGCGCCTCGTCTCCCGAAGCATAGGCGGGATGCTCCGAGAAGCGGACGGGCAGCCCGAATTCCGCGCCGAGTTCGATCAGCAGCCGATGATGCACGTTGCGCAGGCTGCCCATATGATTGTCCAGATGCGTGGGATCGACGCCGAGCTGTCGCGCCAGCCGGATCTGCGCCGTCAGTTCGGCGCGCAGGGCGGCGGGATTCACGTCCGCCATATGCTGCGAGTCCGCCGGGAAGCGGCCGAACTCGTCCGTCAGCGTCTCGGCGCCCGCTTGAGGCAGCACGGGCCCCCACTTGTACGTTTCCCATTCGCTGGTCGACGTCAGGTGCACGCCCACGTCGAATTTGGAATCCCGCGCCGCGTATTCCGCCGCTTCGGCCGCCCAGGGGCAGTTGACCATCAGCGTGGTGGAAGTGATCGCGCGCCGTTCCCACAAGTCGAGAATCGCGCGGTTGGTCGAATGGCACATGCCGAAATCGTCGGCGTGCACGATCAGGCGCCGCCGTTTGTTCCAGTTTTCCAAAGTAAGCATAAACGCATCCTCCGCTCTGTTCGAATTCGTGTCCGCCCGATTGCTCGGATCTTCGTTCGCCCGGACGTTCTTCCTTATTATGGACGCAAAGTTCCGGGAAAAGCCAGCGGCGGCGGACGGTGACCGCGAGAGCTTTTTCAGGATTTTTCCTATTCGGCGGTCACTGGGCGGTCATTGTGCGTCGCCCTGCGTCCCGCTTCGCGTCCTCCCGGAAGCTCAAGCCGGCGATTTCGCCGCGAACTGCTTGTCATGCAGTTCTTTGTAGAGACCGCCGAGCGCCAGCAGCTCCTCATGCCGTCCCCGTTCGGCGATTGCGCCGTTGTCGACGACGAGAATCTGGTCCGCGCTGCGGACGGTGGAGAGGCGGTGGGCGATCACGATGCCGGTCTTGCCGGTCAGCAGCGACCGCATCGCCTGCTGCACATAATGCTCGGACCGCGTATCCAGCGCGGAGGTCGCTTCGTCGAGGATGACGATCGGCGGGTTCTTGAGCAGTACCCGGGCGATGGCGATGCGCTGTTTTTCCCCGCCGGAGAGCTTGATGCCGCGGTTGCCGACAAGCGTATCGTAGCCGTCCGGCAGCGACAGGATAAAATCGTGGATATAAGCCGCCCGGCAGGCGTCGATCATCCGCCGCTCGTCGGCATTTTCGTCGGCGTACAGCAGATTTTCCCGAATCGTGGCGTTAAACAAGTACGTGTCCTGCGTGACCAGTCCGATATGCGAGCGGAGCGCGTCGAGTTTCAGCGACCGTACATCGGCGCCGCCGATCGACACGATGCCCTTCTCGGCTTCGTACAGTCTCGGAATGAGCTGGGTAATCGTCGTTTTGCCGGCGCCGCTCGGTCCGACAAGCGCCGTAATCGTACCGGGCTCCGCCGCGAAGGAGATCCCCCGCAGCGCCGGCTTGTCCGGCCGGTAAGCGAATTCGACGCCGCGGAACTCGATGCCGCCATCCGGAATGTCGGAAGAAGCGCCGGGGCGGTCGGCGATTTCCGGCACGATGTCGAAATATTCGAAAATGCGCTGAAACAGCGCGACGGAGCGTTTGATTTCGACGTACAAGTTGGTCAGCTGACCGACGGGACCGTAGAGGCGGCCGAGCAGGGCGACGAACGCGATAATTGCGCCGACGGTGATTTCGCCCTGTATGAACAAGTAGCCTCCGTACAAATAGATCAGCATCGGGCCGATCGATCCGAAGGTGCTTACCATCATCATGAACCAGCGTCCGGCCGTCGATTCGCGAATCTGCAGCCGGGTCGTCTCGGCGTTGGCTTTGCGGAAAGCGTCGTATTCGCGGTCGTCGCGCGCAAACAGCTTCATGAGCATATATCCGCTCAAGCCGAGCGTTTCTTCGGTAATCCGGTTTTGCTCGCCCAATTTCTCCTGGGTTTGCTTGGCGAACTTCCAACGGACGCGGCCCATTCGCCGGGTGGGCGCGACGAACAGCGGCAGCACGAACAGACTGAGCACGGCCAGCTTCCAGTTCATGATAAAGAGCGTGACGGAGGTCGTGACGAGAATCAGCACGTTGCTGGCGAAGCTCACGATCGTGCCGCTGAATACGCCTTGAATGCCGGCGATGTCGCTCGTCATGCGGGTAATCACTTCGCCCTGCTTGACGTTCGAGAAAAAAGACAGCGGCAGGCTCTGCAGATGGCGGTACATCCGGTTCTTCATATCGTATACGATATGCTGCGAAATATACGAATTCAGGTAGCTTTGCAGCACGCCGAGAGCTCCCGCCGCGATCGTCGTCGCGAGCGAAGAGAACACGAGGATGGCGAGCAGGCGCAGGTCTTTGTCCGGCAGCGCCCGGTCGACGATCTGCTGGATGAGCAGGGGCGGAAGCAGACCCAGCAGGGAAGTGACCGTCAACACGGCCAGCACGGCCAGCGTGCGCGTCCGGTAAGGCAGGAAATAAGCGGCGATCCGCCGCAGCATAGCGGGCGACAAATCCGGTTTTTCGGCATTTTCGTCGAATTTCATACGTCCCATCGAAGGGGTTCCGAATTTGGACATGGGCATGAACCAACTCCTTTTGAAATAAAAAATCAAGCAAAATCCCGACAAGCGAATTCGATATGTAAATAGTTTATCACTATACAAAAACGTATACAAGTGTATACAAAATTCGCGGACCTATCGTTTTTGAGCGCGCATTTTCCGGCGCGCGAATCGTTCCGCCCACCATGAAAGGATATGGTTTCCAGCTGTAAGTCTTTGTCTTTTGTTGCATTCTTCCGTGGCCAACATTTATAATGAAGTGTTTCACAAAAAAGCTATAACGGTTGGAGGTGCGTATGAGCAAGTCAAAATTTTACGTGGTCTGGGCGGGCAGACAGCCCGGCGTCTACGCGACCTGGGCGGAATGCAAGGCGCAGGTAGACGGATTTCCGGGCGCCAGATACAAGTCGTTCGAATCGAGAAGCGCGGCGGACGAAGCTTATGCCGGCGGCGCGAAGCCGTACATAAAGTCCGGAGGAGCCGGTGCCGCGAAGAAAGCGGGAAGCCCCGGAGCGGGGAAGAAACCCGTGGGAGACATTGACTACAACAGCATCTCGGTTGACGTAGGGACGCGCGGCAATCCCGGACCCGTCGAGTACAAGGGGGTGGATACGGCAACCGGCGAGGTGATCTTTTCCCATGGACCGATTGCCAAGGGAACGAACAACCTGGGGGAATTTCTCGCGATCGTGCACGCGCTTGCCCATATTCAGCGTGAAGGCAGCGACAAGTCGGTCTACAGCGATTCCGTCAACGCCATTAAATGGGTCAAGCAGCGCCGGGTGTCGTCCACGCTGCCGCGGGACAAATCGACCGAAGAAATCTGGACGCTGGTCGATCGGGCGGTACAGTGGCTCGAAACGCATCCATACAGCACGAAAATCCTGAAGTGGGAGACCCGGGATTGGGGAGAAATCAAAGCCGACTATGGACGGAAATAAGACTCCCGGGGCGCTTGCCAAATTGCGCCGTACCCTCAAACGTGCTAGTATAATTTCTAACGTTTACCGGACCGCCAGGCCGGCTCTTGTTCGCGCGAGAGTCGGCTTTTTGACCGTTTTGGGGCGTTCGGAGCGCAAGCGCAATTTTCGGGTAATGAAGGCCGGGACGAATTTCTTTCATGCCGCAACAGGAAATTTTGTAAAGGAGCGAAGCGAATGTTTGGCAACGATTGGGATGAGGTACTGAAAGACGAGATCCGTCAACCGTACTTTAAGGAGTTGATGCATCGGGTCGAGGAAGAATACCGGACGCATACCGTGTATCCGCCGGAACCGCTTTTATTTCAGGCGCTGAAGCTGACCCCTTTTGCCGCCGTCAAGGCCGTTATTCTCGGCCAGGATCCTTACCACGGCCCGGGACAAGCCCATGGACTCAGCTTCTCCGTCCTGCCGGGCGTACGGATTCCGCCTTCGCTGAGAAATATGTACAAGGAGCTGACTTCGGACCTTGCGATTGCGGCCCCGGACCACGGCTGCCTGATCCACTGGGCGGAGCAGGGCGTGCTGCTGCTTAACACCGTATTGACCGTACGGGAGGGCAAGGCGGCTTCGCATCAAAAATTGGGATGGCAGCGTTTTACCGATGCGGTGATCCGGTCCATCGGCGAAAGGGAGCGGCCCGCGGTATTCATCTTGTGGGGAGCCCACGCCCAGAAAAAAGAAGCGCTGATCGACACGGATCGCCATGCCGTGTTGAAGTCCGTGCATCCGAGTCCTTTGTCGGCGCGGGGCGGATTTTTCGGAAGCCGTCCTTTTACGAAGACGAACGATTACTTGAAATCTCACGGCATCCAGCCGATAAATTGGGAAATACCGTCGCTGTAAGCGATTGCCCGGAGGTGTGCGCTTTGAAACATTGGGTAGGAAAGAAAGTGGTAGTCGACAACGGCGGACCGTATCAGACGAAGCGCTACGGGACTTTGATCCGCTGGAACGACAAAGAGCAGTATATCGTGCTCAGCCCCGGCGGCGTCCGGATCGGAATGAAGGACATTATGTCGATCCGGGAAATCGACGTTCTTCCGCAGGAAAGCCGCGAAGCCGCGGGGCGTTCGAACTCCATCGGTTATGTCATGAAGACGATGCGGCAGTTCGAACACGCCATCTTGTTCGGCTCGGAAGTGATGATCTGGGAAGGCGACAAGCTGCTGGCTCGGCGAGCGCGTCTGACCAAGCATAACGACCAGACCGTCACGTTGGAAGACGGAACGGTACTGGACAAGCGGGAGCACCGCTTCATCGTTCGTTCGTTCCGCGGCTGAGACTGAAGTCGCCAAACAGCCTGTTCGACACGCGAATCGGTCGGCCGGAGCATTCGGCTAACAGACCGACAATCGACCGATAGGCAGACCGAGGCGGACGCATCAAAACGGATAGACGGGCCCCGAAAGCCGACCGCAACTCGTCGGCTTTCGGGGCTTTTGTGCTGCTCCGAAACAGAGCGCTATAATGGGAGAAGGAACGCGGCCGAAGGCTGCGCAGCATGAAGGAGGAGAAGACGGATGAAAAAATTGGCGATCATTTCGGATATTCACGGTTCGGCGGCCGGACTGCAGCGGGCATTGGAGCAGGCGGACCGCGAAGGGGCGGAGCGCATTCTGCTTCTAGGCGACCTGCTGTATCACGGGCCGCGCAATCCGCTGCCGGAAGGCTATGACCCTCAGGAGGTTGCCCGGCTGCTGAATTCGCGCAAGACGCAGGTCGTCGGCGCGGTGCGCGGCAACTGCGACGCGGAAGTCGACCAGATGCTGATCGGATTCGCAGTCATGGGCGAATACGCCGTTCTGCTGCACGAGGAGCGAAAAATGTTCGTCACGCACGGCCACCATCGCCGCATGGACGATCTGCCCGACCTGCTGCCGGGAGACGTATTCATGCAGGGACATACGCATATCCCGGTCGCCGAGACGCGCGGCGGCATCCATTTGTTCAATCCCGGCTCGGTATCGCTGCCCAAGGGCGGTTATCCGCCGTCTTACGGCCTGCTGGACGGGAGCGGGCTTGCGGTCAAAGGGCTGGACGGCGCGGAGATCATGAGGCTGGAGTTGGCCTGACAAGCGAAGAAGCCGGAAGCTGCCGCTTCCGGCTTCTTGCGTTTAAGCGTTCGCCGCCTGAAGCGGCAGCCTACAGCTCTTTTTCCATCCGAACGTGCAGAATCCCGGCATCGTAAAAAGGTTCGCCGGGAACGGTTCGGTAGCCGAGCGAGAGGTAAAACTTTTCGGCATGGCACTGACTGTCCAGGACGGCGCGGCGGTAGCCGGACCGGCGCGCCGAGTCTTCGAGCGCCGTCATCAGCGCGCGGCCGACTCCCTGCCCGCGATAGGCCGAACGAACGGCTACGCGCTGCATCTTGGCGGCTCCGTCTTTGTAAGGCGTGAAGCGTCCCGCCGCCGCGTCGCCGTTTTCGGTGCTCAGCAAAACGTGTCCGGCGGAAGAGCCGATGGCGTCGTAAGCATCGATTTCCAATTCTTCGGGTACCTGCTGCTCCTCGATAAACACTTCGCGCCGCACGGCGAGGCAGCGCTGGAGCTGGTCTTCGTTTTCGATCGTCACAACTGTCAAGTTCTCCATGGGAACCCCTCCTGTCGCGTTTTACTGCCGAACGGGCTTAATGGATTTTGGTCGTTCTGCCCGCGGCTCGAACCCTCATTATAACCAAGCCGGCAGCGAAAATCCACGGTTCCGATTCTCGCGCTGCGCGGTCGGTTGAAACGGCGGCAATGAGGTTAATAGGGGGAAGGGAAGGAAGCGAGACGCATTCCACCAAGAACCGAAGAGACAGGAGGAACTCATTATGACCAATCGAATCATTATCGGCGTATTTCCGACCGAACAGGCGGCGCTCGACGCCGTTCAACAGTTGAAGACGCAGGGAGTCGGCAGCGACAAGATTACCATCATCGGCCGGAACCCGGAGCATATCGAAGAGATCAGCGAAGATACGAATCTGAACTCTCCGGAATCGAATACGAAGCCGGAAGAGTCGAAAGGATTCCTGAACAGCATTCGCGATACATTCAGTTCTTCGGGCGAGAGCGAATTCACGAACGTCGGCCCTTACGTCGCGGCCGGACCTTTGGCGAAGAAGTTCATCGGCTCGGACACGTACTACGGCGGCAACGGCTGGAGAGACGACTTCACCGCGCTCGGCTTCAGCGAAGAAGAAGCCGAAAAGTACGATAAAGCGATGGAGGGCGGCTCGATCCTGCTGCTGCTGGAAGAGACGTCGGGAGATCTCGGCGCCATTCGCAGCATTCTCGGTACGTCGGCGAATACAAGCGAATAACGGATTTCCGTTGTTCGCAAACGACCGGAACTTTTTGTTCCGGTTTTTTGTTGTCGGAATTTATGTAATAAAAAGTAAAAAACAACTAAGCAACAACAAGCGGGGGGCCGATATAAGGAATATCCTTACTCTGTCCCGGAGGCCGCAGAACATGACATACAAAAAAACTTTTTACGGAATCTCTGCGGGTTACCTCGTTCTTTTCTTTTTTTTATCCCGTCTGTACCAAGGGAACGAGACCGCGCTTAAATGGATCGGTCATTTGAATATCGTTCCGATGCTGATCTGCACGCTGCTGTTGATTGGCGTATGGAGACGTTCGGCGCCGGAAAACCGCCTCTTCTGGCTGTTTAACGCAAGCAGCGGCTTTTTCTATCTGCTTTCCCTTCTCCTGCTGCTCGCCGATACGCTGTTTGACTCCGTTTCCCTGCCTTCTCCGAGTTTGGCGGACCTTTTTTGGCTGGCGGAAGGAGGGGCCCTGTTTTTTGCGCTGCTTGTCGTCGTGTATCAGCGGTTGAAAAGTCTCCGTCTGATGCAGTACCTGCTGGACGCTTCGATCTTTATGTCGACGACCGTCGTATTCAGTTGGAGCCTGATCATCGAACCGATGTTCAAATCTTCCCTGCAGGACAGCCTTTGGCTTCCCGTACTCGTGAATTTGAGCTACCCGATCATTGACCTGGGGAATCTGTTTTTGCTCAGCCTGCTGTTGTTCGCCAACCAATCGATCGGCGGCCGCCGGACGGACACGGCTTTTCTGGCCAGTGTGCTGCTGCTGACGATCGGTGACTCGGTGTATCTCTATATGCAGTTGAACGGGACTTATCTGCTCGGCAGCCCGATCGACGCCACCTGGACGGCTTCCGTTCTTCTGCTGGCCGCATCCGGCTTGGAATCGCTGCGAAAAGAGACGGAGCGCCGAACGAATCGGGTATCGGGAGCGCTGGCGGTTCGGCTGAGATGGATTCGAAGACTGCTGCCTTACGTCAGTCTGGTAGCTTTGTTCGCGATCATTTTGGAAGAACTGTCGGAATTCAATGTCATGGTGCTGGGCAGCGCTTTGGCCGTCCTGCTTATTATCGCCCGGCTTATTTTGACCTTTATCGAGAACGATTATCTGCTGAACAGACTGAGCCACACGGCGGAGGTCAAGGAACACGAAGCCAATCACGATTCGCTGACGGGCCTGCCCAACCGCAGAAAATTCGATGCCAAGCTGCGCGAAGCCGTAGAGCAGGCAGGCGAAGAACGGAAGCAGCTGGCTCTGCTGTTTTTCGACCTCGATCGCTTCAAGCACATTAACGACAGCATGGGGCATACCGCGGGGGACCGCCTGCTGCAGATCGTGGCCGAGCGGCTGCGTGAATATATCCCAGTATCCCGGCTGCTTGCCAGACAGGGGGGCGACGAGTTTATCGTGCTGGTCGATCCGCTCGAAGGAGAGATTGAAGCTTACCGGACGATTGCCGCGATCGAAGAGGTGTTCAAGAAGCCGGCGCTGGTCGGAGGGACGGCGCTGTACGTGACGGCGAGCATCGGCGTCGCCTTGTATCCGCGCGACGGACTGACGGCGGACGAATTGATGCGAAGCGCGGACATGGCCATGCACGAAGCCAAGAAGAACCGGCATCAAAAGAGTTTGTTCTTCGAACCGAGCTTCGGCGAGCGTCTGGCTTACAAAGTCGAACTGGAGCACGAAATGCGAGGCGCGATCGAACGCGGCGAGATCTCGCTGCACTATCAGCTTCAAAAAAATATCCAGACCTGCACGGTCGTGGGCGTGGAAGCGTTGATCCGCTGGAACCATCCGGTACTCGGCCTTATATCCCCCGCCGAATTCATTCCGGTCGCGGAAGAAACCGGAATGATCATTCCTATTGGCGAGTGGGTATTCAAGACGGCCTGCCTGCAGCAGATAAGCTGGGAACAATCGGGCTTCGGATCGCTGCGGATGAGCGTGAACGTCTCGCCGTATCAATTCCAGGACGAATTGTTCGTGGAAAAAATTTTGCACACGCTCCGCGAAACCGGCGTCGATCCGTATCAGGTCACGATCGAAGTGACGGAATCGCTGGCCATCCGGGATGTCGAAAAAGTATCGATGCAGCTTCGGCTGCTGCGCGAGTCGGGAATCCGGATCGCGATCGACGATTTCGGAACCGGTTATGCTTCGCTGAAATATTTGCGCACGTTCGAGCCTCATCTGCTGAAGATCGACCGGTTTTTCGTGGACGGGATCGACCGCGAAGAAGAGAGGGGCAATATGGTGCGGGCCATCATCGCGATCGGCCGAAGCCTGAACATGGAAGTGCTGGCCGAAGGCGTGGAGACGGAAGAGCAGCTGCAGTTTCTGCGAACCGCCGGCTGCGACGAAGTGCAGGGTTACTACCTCAGCCGCCCTCTGCCCGCCGAAGGCGTGGAAAAGCTGTTGAACGACCGCACCGCGATGCCGGGGACGGCCTGAATCGGGCTTCAGCCGACATTCGAAAGACCGCCGTCATCGACGAGCGGTCTTTTTTGTTGATAAACAATCCATAAAAGACGCAAAGAAACCAATCGTATTGAAAAAAGATGATATTGCCTAATACTTCCTCGTGATATAATTACTTAGCAAGCAAAAAGGAATCAGGGGGAGTTTGAATTGAGAAAAAAAGCGTTGGTCGTCCTGCTGGGAACGACACTGCTGGCCGGTCTGGGGAGCCCGGCTTATGCGGCGAACGTCCCGCGAACCGTCGCGGAGCGTTCTTATGCGTCCGTCGTGATGGATGGGGAAGTCGCACCGGTAGACGGATACACGATAGCCAACAATACGTATTATCGGCTGAGAGACGTCGCCGCATTGTTCAACGGCACGCCGAGCCAGTTCCAGGTCACCTGGAACGAACGCCGGCGCAAAGTGGAGATTCTGACGGGGCAGCCTTACGTACCGGCAGCCGCCGATAAAAAAACAAACGCGTATCGCCCGTACGCCCGCAAGATGGACGCCGACATTTTGATCGACGGCAGCCCGCTTCGGGTACAGGCTTATCAAATCGAAGGCAGCACCTATTTCAAACTGCGCGACTTGGCGGAACTGACGCAGTTTCGGTTGAAATACGATGCGGAGCAAAACGAGATTCGGTTGTCGCCGCGTCCGCCCGAAGGGGCATATGAGCTGGATCGGGCTTATCCGACGCCGAACAATCAGGAAACGGCGGATTTCCAGCGATGGAAGCGGCCGATTCACTCGAACCTGCTGCTCAACCCTGACGGCACGACCGGCATCGTGACGGGAAACGACGAGCTGGCAAGCTTGACGATCGAAACGTATACGGCGGACCATAAGCTGCAGGGCAGCCGCAAAATCGCCTACGAGCTTCCGCTGTTCGGCGGTTTCTACAGCGGAGAGACGTACCAGTATGCGGTGTTCGGGCAGAAAAACGAAGAGGAGAACGATGCCAAAGAAGTTATTCGCATCGTTCGTTACGACAAGGAGTTCAAGCGAATCGGCAGCGTGTCGATTACCGGCGGAGCAAGCTACACGGTTATTCCGTTCAACGCCGGCAGTCTGCGTATGGCGGAACAGGGGAATACGCTGGTCGTGCATACTGCGCGGAAGCGGTATACGACTCCCGACAGCTTGAACCATCAGTCGCAGCTGACGATTCTGGTCGATACGTCCGCGATGAGCGTGACGAACGATCTGGGCAGGTTCCAAAAAAATCATGTCAGCCACTCTTTCGATCAATATGCGGCTTTCGACGGGGGCGAGCATGTGCTGGTCGATCACGGGGACGCTTATCCCCGCTCGATCGTGCTGCAAAAAGGGGACGGCGCCAGTTATCAGGAAGTCGAATTGTTCCATATTCCCGGTCCGACCGGAGCCAACGCGACCGGCGTGTCGATCGGAGGATTCGAAGTGACGCCTTCCGGCTATCTGACGGCCTGGAATTCCGTCGATCACTCCAAAGTAAAGTCCTACACATCGTACGAGATGGCCGGGTTGGAACTCGATCAGCGCGACATCATGCTGAGCGTGCTTCCCAAAGGGAATATGACCGAGTCGGCGGTCCGTCAGATCAAGCTTGCGGCGTACAGCGGGCAATCCCGTCTGGCTTCCGTTCCGAAACTGGTCAAACTGTCCGAGGATCGGTACATGGTGTTGTGGCAGGAATACGATCTTGAAGGACGACCGGGTGATCTGAAGTTCGTACGCGTCGACGGTCAGGGACAGACGGCCGGGCCGATTCGTTCTCTCCCGTACTACCGGTTGGGCGAGACGCAGCCCGTCCTGGCGGGGGACCGGGTAATCTGGTCCGTCGATCAAGAAGCGGGACGCGTGCTGTATACGCTGCCTGCGAGCGAATAAGCATCAGGGCGCGCATGCCTCCGTAAAAAGAATAAAAGAACCCCCGGCTCCGTTATTCGGAATCGGGGGTTTTCGCATGCTGCGGATCAGCGTCCGATCTTCGCCTTGTACGCCAGCGAATATTGGTCCGCCGCGAGAATGGCGTCAAGCACGTCGCCGGCCGTCACCGGGAACGGCAGATTGTGCGCCGTCTCGCCTTCCTTGGTCGCCGCCTGGGCGACGCGGTACAGGTCTTCGTTCGAGACGTCTTTCAAATGCAGGTCTTCGAGCGTGACCGGCAGGTCGAGCTTCAGGTAGAAGTCGATGTAACGCTCGATTTCGTGCAGCGGACGGCGCTCCAGCGCAAGCTGCACGAGCGTGCCGAACGTGACTTTTTGACCGTGCGTCATATGATGGATATCGCCTTCGAGCACGGTGAAGCCGTTATGGATAGCGTGCGCGCCGGCCAGGCCGCCGCTTTCGAAGCCGAGTCCGCTCAGCAGCGTATTCGCTTCGACGACCGCATCGAGCGCGGGCGTGACCACTTTGCGCTTGACGGATTCGTAGGCGAGCAGGCCGTAATCGAACAGCGTCTCTTCGCATTTGCGGGCGATCGCTTCCGCCGCCAGCGTCGGCAGGCCGCCGGCCATCGTCGTGGCGCGCGCTTCGATGACGGCGCGGCATTCGACCCAGGTCGCGAGGGCGTCGGCGATGCCGGAAGTCAGGAACAGCGGCGGCGCGCCGGCGATGACTTTGGTGTCGACAAGAATGAGATCCGGGTTCTTTTTGTAAAACGAATACGCGTCAAATTCGCC
This sequence comes from Saccharibacillus alkalitolerans, assembly GCF_011090185.1. GTDB lineage: Bacteria > Bacillota > Bacilli > Paenibacillales > Paenibacillaceae > Saccharibacillus > Saccharibacillus alkalitolerans. Next base: position 321,096 of record NZ_JAAFGS010000001.1, read on the forward strand.
TTCGTCCGTGTACAGCACGGACAATGCGCTCGTCGGAGCGTCCGTGGAAGCGGTGGTCGGCACGATGACGCAGGCGGCACCCAGCGCATCGTTGACGGCTTTGGCCGTATCGAGCGTTTTGCCGCCGCCCACGCCGACGACCAGATCGACGTCCTGTCCGAGGTCGGCGATCCGCTTGATTTCGCCGCGGGACGCTTCGCCTTGGAACTCGGCTTTGGTCGTTCGAATACCGGATTCTTCCAGGCTTTTGAGCACGCGGTCGCCGGCGATCGGCCAGACGACTTTGTCCGCGATGACGAGCGCGGAGCTGCCCAGCGCTTTCGCATATTCGCCCGCTTTGTCGACGACGTCTTTCCCCTGCACGTACTTGCCGGGACTGATAAACACTTTTTCACTCATGGATTTCAAGCTCCTTTCCATTTTGAGCATACCGTATGTTCTTACCCGAAAAAGCCCTCGGCCGACTCGCCCGCGAGGAACGGAAAAAGGGTTTTCCTTTTTCGTTCACAAGTCCGACCGGAAGCCGGGATCGATTCGGAAACTTTTTCCCGCCGCTGAACGTCTTAGTAAAAGGGGATCTGCGTTTTCGCGGAATCCGCCGAATGGAGGGGATATCCCAAATGAAAAATAGATGGATCAAATGGGCGGCGGGACTGCTCGCGGGAAGCCTGCTGATCGCGCCGGTGGCGCATGCCGCACCCGAAGAAACGGCTTCGCTGCTGCTGAACGGTTCGTCCGCGGAGAGCGGCAAGCTCGAAGTCCGGGGAGGGCAGGCCTATATGCCGGCCCGAACGGCTTCGGAGCTGCTCGGCTTCCTCGCCGATTATAATCGGGCTTCGCATACGCTGACGCTGCTGCGCCCGAACGCGAGTTTGACGATGAAGCTTGGGAGCAGGGAGGCGGAGATCGACGGACGCCGAGTGAAAAGCGCGGCGGCATTCGCCGAAAACGGCCGGGTCTATGTGCCGCTGAACGCTCTTTCCGCCGCGCTTAAGACCAAAGCGGATTGGAAGGCCGCCAGCGGTAGCGCCGCGTTGGAGGATCCCGACCGCTGCCGGATGGTTTCTTCGGGAGGGCGGACGGTATGGGTGTTTTTTGCCACGGGAGAGATCTATTCGCTGGAATCGGGCCTGCCGAAAAAACTTCGGGCCGCCGACGTTTCGGATCTCGATTGGGGAACGGCGGACGTTCGGAACCTGGGAGACGGCGCTTATCTGCTGACCGTGGAACGGGAATACGGAGCTGCCATGCAGACGGTACATAACCGCCATCAATTTCTGGTCAAAGACGGCAGCGTGCAAAAGCAGACGCATTACCGCTATTCGGGCATGTACGCGTCGAGCGAGATGGGACCGGCTTCGCTTCCGGCACAGCGGGCCTATCTGACGGACGGAAAAGTCGTCGATGTCGTAGGCGCGGGAGGCAGCGCGGCGGCCGTCTACGATCTGGAAGAATTAACCGGACAGGAAGGGCCGTTCATCGTCGAGTCGGTGACGGCCGATTATCTGCTCGTGCGCGCGTTCGCGACGCTGCAGCCGACGGTGATCGATCTGGCGAGCGGGAACTCGGCGCTGCTGTACGAACGGCTGCCCGACCCGGACGAAGTTCGCGCCTGGGAGGAAATGTCGGGAGATACGGGAGAACTCCTGCTCCTGCAATCGAGGCTCCGCTTCGTCGAACAAAAAGGCGACCGCCTGATTTTCGCTTACAAACGGATCGCGCCGGGAAAAGACTCGGGACGCGAAGAGCGGTTCGACTATGTGCTGAAGCGATCATGACGAATATCCGAAGAAAAAGAAAACGCCGGCTTCCCTTTTCGGGAAATCGGCGTTTTTACGTCATTCGCGCTGCCTTTTTTTCGAAGTTCGGCCAAGCGGCCGGGATTTCGTTTAATCGGCGGGGTAAAGCGTCGCGGAGACTTCCCGATCCGGCATATGCTCCGTGTAAGAGAAAATATGCATCTCCGCCGTATCGCCGGCATAACCGCGATAAATTTCGGTTGTCAGATTGCTGCCCGTCCCGCCCCTGCGATCCGAGATCGGTTCCGTGTACAGTTTGTCCCGACCGGTTCCGATATGCGTTTGGCCGATTCCGCCGAAATTCGGATCGGCGCTGCCCGTCACCACGTACAGGTCGCCGTTTTGCCGGTAATAGGTCCAACTCACCGGGTAGCCGCCGACCTGCGAGACCACGGTCTGCTTACCCTCGCCGATGTTCGTCAGCAGGACCGGATGGGGCAGATCGCCTTTATGCGTGACGATAGCGTGCCGGGCCAGCAGTTCGATCGTCGAATCCGCGGACAATGCGAGGTCGGCGGGGCGTTCCAATATCAACTGGGGATCTTTCAAACCTTCCGTATACCGGAAGTACAGCGGCTGCTCCAATTCCCTGCCGTCCACCGCCAACTTGAATTCGGCAAAAGCCAGCGAAGAACGGCTGTAACCCCGCAGGCCGATCCGAATCTGCGACGGGCTGACCGTCAGGCTGTCCGCGGTAAATGCCTGGTCGCCTTCTCCGATACGAACATCCAGCTTTTGCTTCGCGGAGGCATGTTCGACCTGCGACTTGTCCAGCACGAGAGGGAACTCCCAACGTTTGTCGCTGCGCTGCGTGATCCGCTCGTACACCCATTTGAACGAAATGCCTTTTTGCAGCAGGGACGTCGTGTCGTAGTAAGTGTCGTTAAGCGTCGAATCGCCTTCTCCCGGCGCGCCGATCGCCTGCTGCGACGGCTGGATTTCGTTCCCGTTGCGATCGTACACGGCCAGTCTGGGAAAAGCCGTCGTTTCCGCCGCGCCCGATTCCGGCACGAGAGTCGTGCGGAGCAGCGTGCGTCCGTCTCCCTGGTCCAATGCTTGAATTTGCGCGGATCGGAAGCCGTCCACGCCGAGTTCGTTTGTCTGCGGCAGAGGGCTGCGAACGTCGAAAGACAAAGGCTGCTCGGCGCTTTCGTGAAAATCGAGACCCTCCGCGCTGAACCGCACCGCTTCGGAAGAACCTTTCGGTGACCAATCCGTTTCGAAATAGCCGACTGCCGCTCCGTTTTCGTCTTCGGACTTCGAGGTCATCTGGACTTCGAACGTCTCTCCTTCGGCATCCGTGATCGTCGCTTTCGAAAATCGGAGGGAGGCCGAATGTTCGGACGCGCTTTCCAGACTGTATAAAATGAGCGTGCGCCCTTCGTCGACGAAAGCGGTATGCAGCGTCAGCGTCACGCCGTCATGCGTTACCGAACGGCCGATTTCTTGGCCCAGTCCTCCCTCCAGAGCGGCGCGAACGCCCTCGCGTCCCTGAAGCAGGCCGCCCCAGTCGTATTGAACGGCCGCATAGGCCGGAACGGCGATCAGGGCCGCGCCGAGCGCCGCCGCCAGGGCCGTTTTGCGCAGCGGTCTCGACGCTCCCCGGTCTGCCGCCGTTCGGCGGCGCGGCGCGGCATCGGTTCTTTCCTCCTGCCGCAGCTGCGATTCCATGCGCAGCCACATGGAATCGTAATCCGGTTCCCGGAACGGCGAAGCTTTTCCGATCTTGCGATGCAGCGCGTTCTCCAATCCGTCCATCCGCTCCCGTTTATCCTTTGTAAGATTGGTATTCATGATAGGCTCCTCCTTTGATCGATTCCGACTTTCCCTCGCGCTCCAGCATCGCCTTCAGCAGCCGCAGTCCTTTGTGCTGCCTCGACTTGACCGTTCCCTGCGGAATGTTCAGCAGATCCGCGATCTCGGCCGTCCCCAGATCATGCACGTATCTCAGCGAGATGACTGCCCGGATCTTCAGGGGCAGACGGCCCACATAACCGGCCCATTCCTCCGCCGATTCCCGGTCTTCCGCACGAATGTCGGGCGTCGTATCCGGCCTGCCGGCAAGCAGATGGGGATAATGCTTCAGCTTCGCGCGCAGATTGTTCCGCCGCTTCAGCAGATTCAGCGATCGGTTCACCGCGATCCGCAGCAGCCAAGTCCGTACGTTGTCGATTTTTTGCCAATCGCCGCGAAAAGCCGTCATGAATACTTCCTGGCAAATATCCTCGGCATCGGAAGCCTGGCCCAGCATGTAATAGCAGGTTCGGTATACGTCCGAGCGATACGTCTCGAACAGCTCTTTGTTCGTCACTTGCGCGCCTCCTTTCCGGTAGTTTCGCCTATACAACAAACGAAGGAGCGCGGAGGTTCATTCTTTTTTTTCGTCGACCGGAGAATTGCGGATACGATGTTTGGAATCGGTCGGGGCAGGGCGGGGATCAATCGGCGGAGAGGGAAGGAGGAAGGAAAGGAAGCCGAGGCGAACGTATTTCGGCCGGAAAAGGCAGCGGCAAAAGGCCGAACAATAAAAAGCGGCGCGCGGATTACCGCGCGCCGTGTTCATAGTTGCGTATGAATTCCCTGCCTGCCGGTCTGAGCCTTGAGTATTCCGCGAACGGAATCGCCTCGCCGCCCTGGGTTTGCAAAAACGAAATATTGGAAGCATAGCCCGCCTGATCCACTTCGATAAGCGCTTTCATAAATTCCCTCTGATCGACTCCGAGGCCGAGCGCCGTGGGGTCCTTTTCGCATTGAATTTCTTTCAGAATCTGGTACAGAAGATTACGAGTCGCCAATTTCGTCGCCACCTTCCCTGATTTATAATCCCATTATATCCATTGTAAGCGAAAACAAAAATGGAGATCGGGGGGGTGTTTTTTACGATTTTGCGACACTTAAAAAGCCGAAGCCAATCGGCGGACGAGAGATCGCCTATCGTTCCGATCGTCTCGCCCGCCTGACCTGCCTGCCCGGCCTCGGCTGAGCGCGTCGGAAGAGCCGGAAGCATGAAGGCGCGGCTCGCCCGCTCAGCGGTCCAGCGTCCAGCAGCTCAGCGACACGATCTCCGCTACGCCGCCGTCCGCGAAGAACCGGATGCCCGTCGAACCGGCATCCGGGTAAACGCGGGCCGTCATCGCCAGCTCGCCGTCCCCGGCAAACACCTCGACCGAAGACCGGTCGAGGAACACCCGCAGCCGCAGGCGTCCCTCCCGCAGCGGCAGGGGCGCCCGGCGCACGCCGCCGGGCCCGGCGCCGGAACGCTCCCGATCGAGGAGCAGACGCTCCTCGGTCCGGTCGTACGCCAGCACCGTTTCCTCGCCGCGGGCTTCGCCGACCCGCAGCGCGAGCCCGAACGCCGACGCCGTACCCGCGTCGAACTCGACCTCCAGCTCGAGACACTCGCCGGAGACGCCCGGCAGTGCCTTTCCGCGGCGAGCGGCGGAGCCGGCTCGAAAAGTACCGCCGCTTGCCGCTTCGGCCGCCGCCGCGCCGCTCGCAGGAGCGGTATGCTCCTGCGCTCCGCCGCCTTGGTCTTCGGCGGTCCCCATGCCGCCGACCTCAGCGCCGCCGACCGTCACGTCCGCGTGACGGACTTCCTCGCCGCGCAGCTGCGCAAGTTCCGGCGCAGGACGGCTGAGCAGCCGCCCGTTCTCCAGCGTCAGCACGCGCGGCAGCGTCATCGCGCCGGCCCAATCGCCGGCCCGTTCCGGCATTTCGCTCTCCCACATCGCCATCCAAGCGATCAGGACGCGCCGCCCGCGGTCGTCCTCCATTGTCTGCGGGGCGTAGAAGTCGAAGCCGTAATCGAGCGGCACGAAGCCGCCGTGTTCGAAAATTCCCGTGCCGTAGTCCAATCTGCCGAGCAGATAGCCGGCCTGATGCAGATTGCGGTACAGATCGCCCCGGGGGGCCACGCCCTGCGGCGAAAAGGCCAGAATCTCCTGCCCTCCCAGGGCAAACAGATCCGGGCACTCCCACATATAGCCGAGGATATCGGCGTCTTCCCGGCCGCCCGCCATGACGCCGACGAAGGTCCAATCGATCAGGTCCGCCGAGCGGTACAGCAGCGCCTGGCCCCGGTGGTCCTGCGTGCGCGAACCGAGCACGCAGTAATAGCTTCCGTCATGCTCCCAGACTTTGGGGTCGCGAAAATGAAAAGCGTGGATATCGCCCTGCGGCGCTTCGGCGATCACCGGATTGCGGCCGAACTTCTCGAAGCTGACGCCGTCGTCGCTCACGGCCAGCGCCTGTACCTGGAGCAGATCGGCGTCGCGGTCCGGCCCCGTCCAGCGGTTGCCCGTGTACATCAGCCAGAGCCGCCCGTCCTTTTCGATCGCGCTGCCGGAGAAGCAGCCGTCGGCATCGTAATCTTCGGACGGAGCCAGGGCGACGGGAAGATGCTCCCAATGCGCCAGGTCGCGGCTTTTCAGATGGCCCCAGTACATCGGTCCCCATTCGCTCGAAAACGGATGATGCTGATAGAACAGATGGTACTCGCCCCGAAAAAAGCAAAATCCGTTCGGGTCGTTGATCCAGTAAGCGGGAGCGGCGGGGTGATAGCGGAGCCTCCACGGATTACGTGCGGCTCGCTCCCGGGCTTCGGCCAGCGAAGCCTCGGCCTGTTCCAGCGCTGCGCGGTGTCTATCCTGCGGCGAAGTCATCGGTCGTCGTCCTCCTTATCAGAAGTCGTTCCAGTTGCGCGTGCCCCGGTTCGATTCGCTGCGTTCCCGGGCCTGCATATCTTCCAGCATTTCGATCGCTTTCAGCGTGCCGAACAGGGAATCGAACAAATGCAGCGAGTATTCGCCTTTCTCCATGACAAGCGATTTGAACTTATCCTTTTCCGCGATAAACGAAGCCGTTTCCTTCAACGTCTTGTGCCGGGCTTCGAGGTAGACGGCCGCGCTCGACAGCCACAGCGTGATGCTGCGGAAATCTTCGCCGTTCGCCGCCTTTTCGCGAAGCTCCTCGCCCTGTCGGGTCAGTTGGTTGAGCTGCATGGGGAATCCTCCTTCAGATCGGGTTCTTCTTCAGTTTACCAGAAGGAAGGACTTTGTCCCAATTTCCGTGTATACGCTATCATCAAGACGTCGCAGGCAAAGAATAATTTTATCAAACAAGGAAAAAGCCGGCCGGCGTCGAAATGAAAAGGGAGTCGAAACAATGGGGAGGCGTGTTCAATGGAAACGGAAACAACGACCGTGATCGCGATTCATTTTACGGACGGGGAAGTACTGGAAATCGGAATCGGCGAGGAAGAATTCGAACGCCTGCCTGAAGCCATCACCTCGAATCCGTGGGTAGAAATCGACGGCAATACGGTAAATACGGCAACGATCAAATATTTTTGGTTCTACGATATCCGGGAAGACGACGAAGGCGCGGGAGAGGAAGAGTAAAGATCGAAGGGAGCCGAATCCGTCGATCTTCGCCGTTCAACCGGCCGGGCAAGAGGTGGACGCGTGTTAAAACGATTCGTGTGGAAAGAAAACGACATTTATTCGATTCGGTTGAAGAAAGATCAGCATATTCCGGTTCAACTGCTCGCCAAGCCTTACGCCGTCTTTTTCGATCTAACGAGCCGGACGGAGGACTTTGAGGGCGAGAGAGCGGACCTGAACGACGTCCCGCCGCTGGGAATCTGCATGGTGCTAAAAGATTTTTTCAAAACCTGCGCGGAAGTCAAGCTGAACGGGAAATTTATGCCTCGTGCAAACGTGCCGCTGCCGGAGCGGTTTATCAGTCCCGACCCCCAACAGTGGCTGCGCCGGAGCGCATTCGAGGATCGCGAGCTCGTGTATAACCTGGTACGGATCGATCCCGCACTGGGCGATCAGGGCATCATGGGAAACGAGATCGTGCGGCGAGACGTTCCGAGAAACGACCGTTCGTGCTGGGAAAATCGCGAAATGGTCGGATACAATACCGGCTACGAGCTGATCCGACGCCTGATCCTGTCGCTTGAAAGCGGCCGCTGGATCGATCCGGCGAAAGAGAAGGCGAGGACGGGAGAAGATCCTTATCCGCTGCGCACGCTGGAGGAGATGTGGGAAGCGGGGGTTCCGAAGTACAGGTGAGCGGATTCGGGCAAAGCGATTCCGTCCGATCAAAAAGCGGCGCCTTCGCAGGCGCCGCTTTTTTCGTATTCCGTTTCTCTTCCTATTCATGCCAGGACTGCAGGGAATTCAGCGATTCGGCAATCGTGTCCATGGCGTTCATCGCGTTCGTGGTGTTGTCCATGGCTTGATCGAAATAAGCATAATCTTCTTTTTCGACGCTTTCTTTCAACAGATCGACGCTTCGGCGTTCTTCGGAAAGCATGGATTCCAAGTCGGACTTTACGTCATACAGGTCTGTATCGGCGGCGGCGTCTTTGACATGGGGAACTTTCAATTCGTCAAATTCGTTCTCCAGGGAGTCGGATAACCGGTACATGCCGTCGATGCGATCCATGGCCTCCGAGCTTGTGATTCTCTTCGTCAGATGATAATCGTGTCCGGTCTCCAGCATGTTTTCCCGGATGTCGTCGATACGCCGGGACACGGCATGCATGTGCTTCAAAAATTCGCCTACGTCCTGCGAGGTGGAATAGGGTTCGTTTCGTCCGTCGGAACCGCAGGCGGCGAGGAGAATGAGGAGCATAAGAGCGGCGGCGCGTGATAGGGTTTTCATTGCGATGTTCCTTTCGTGCGGGTTTGGCGGCTTGTCCGATCGTCCGTTAGGGGAAGGGACAGTCCTTAAAGGCATAAAAATAGCCACTCTCCCGCAGTTTTGTAAACTGTAAGAGAGTGGCTATTTTCGAATCGTTGTTACTTGTATAGGACGGATGGGGATCGAACCCATGACCCCTACCCTGTCAAGATAGTGCTCTCCCGCTGAGCTACCGTCCTTCATGTGTGAGTTGAACAATTTCTGTTCTTTTCGACAAGAAAGATCATACCATGAGAAGCGGACGTATAGCAAGCACTTTTCGTAATTTTTTAATTTTTTTTCGAAAATCGCTGACTACGAGGGATGTCGAAGCGGCCGGCTGAGCGTCAGAAACAAGCGCCGATGCCGAATTTTGCCGACTGATCTGGGAGAAGTGTCCGGTATTCGTGTAATAGAGAGTAAGGGCCTTTCGCCTCGGAGCGCGAGCGAAGAGCCCCGCGATCCACACGCGAAGGAGGAGAAGGCTTTGGAACGCATGGGACAATTCAACCGCCGCCGCGGACTTCGGCGCGAGCTGCTGGGCCGTCTGTACGACAGTTGGTTCGAGCGGGGAGGCGAGCCCTGCATTTTGTCCGGGGACGAGATCAACGGCGAAACGGAGAAAAAGCTGGCTTACCGCTATTTGGCCGAAAAAGGAATGGTGCGCATGAGTCCCGTCGGCGACGGGAGTTTCGAAGTTTCGATTACCGTCCAGGGGATCGACCGGATCGAAATGACCGGCGATAACGAGTAGGCGGCCGGACAGTTTTGATCGCCGCGGACGAGGCCTCGCCGTACCGGTCCGCCGGTCCGATTCAACAAGAACCGGTTTGCGGAATCCGGTTCTTTTTTTGCGCGAAAAGATTCGGAAGCCAAGGCAGCTCATGGAAAAAAGAATCGCGAAGCGGAACCGAAGCAGAGGGCGGTTAAGGGTTGGCGTTCGTCTGGGGGCTGCCGAACACGTAGAGAAGCACGCTGCGGTCCCGGGGGAAGAACCAATCGAGATAGACCCCTTTCAAATCGCGGGCGGCGGTCCCTCCCAAAGGCGGTTCTTCGCAAAATTTGGCCTTTTCCACCCTGCGTTTGGACCTCCGCAGCACTTCGCAGTGTCCGTCTTCGATCAAGGCGTGTTCGACCTCGATCATCGTTCCGTCGCGAATGATGACGAGCAGCCGTTGTTCCAACCAGAACGAATAGATTTTTTCGGGAAATCTCTGGACGTCGTATGTAAGGGAGGCGACGTGCCGATGAATTTTGTTTTGTCCGGGATAAGACAGGTTTTCTCTCAAAAAGGCGGGTTCGCTCAGCATCATAAAAATCATGCAGGACAGATCATCGTCGTTCCAGTCGTAAGCGTGCGCCTCGACCGGAATCTGGCAGTCGTCGCGCACGTAGCGGCACAGTTCGGGCAGCAGATAGCCGACCATCAGCTCGCGGGTCGACTGCAGCGCCCCGTGGGATTCTTCGTGAATCAGCGATTCTACGACAGGCTGGAGAAACCGTTCGGCGCAAATAATGACGCAGCTGTCGTCGAGCGTGACATGAACCCGCGCGGGCGAGATGCCGAAATGCTCCGCGAACAGAGCGAGCGTTTTATAACGGATCGTATCCGAGGTCGTGTACTGGGACATGGCGCCGGGCTCCTTTTGTCTTTGATATTGTACAGGAGCGTTAGGATGTATAAGGAGAGAAGCAGGTAAAATGTCTACTTACAAAATAAACCTAAATAGGCGCTTGGAACCGCCCGGGAATGTCCTGAATAAAATAAAGTGAACGCTTTTTCGGTTCGCAAGAGGGGAAAGGAAAAAGCCGGCGCTTCGCGGGGAAGGCCGACCTTTTTGGTGAGGAGATGACAGACGGAGACGGAAAAGCCTATTCCAGATTGGCATGCTTGCCGTACATCCGGTTCGTGTCGAGTTCCCGCCGCTGCATCAGCCGCAGCACGGAAGCGTCGTAAAACAGCAGAAGGGTCTGCTCGAACAGCGAGCCCATCGGTTGAATCGTGGCATAATTGTCGCCGTCGCGGGATTTGGACGCGCCGGGCAGCCGGACGACGAGGGTCGCCAGCCTCGCAAGCGTCGAATCGGGCTTCAGCGTCACGACGGCGACGTCGGCGCCGAGTTCGCGCGCCTTCTCGGCCATCGGCACCAGCGTCCGGGTCTCGCCCGAGCCGGAACCGATGACGAGCAGGTCGCCCGGTCCGATGCCAGGCGTCGTCGTCTCGCCGACGACGTGGGCGGCGCTGCCGCTGTGCATCAAGCGCATGGCCAGCGCTTTGCCCATCAGACCGGAGCGTCCGGCTCCGGCCGTGAACACGTTCGCGGCGCCGTCCAGCGCTTCCGCGAACGCTTCGGCCTGCGCCGGGTCGATGCCGCGGACGGCTTCGGTCAGCTCGGCGGCGATCGCCGCGGCGTAGGCCGCCATGCCCGTAAGGGCGGAAGGTTGGCCGCTCATGGCCTTAGACCTGCGCTGCGGCGGAGCCTTCTTGGATCAGGCGGCGCATTTCCGCAGCCGTACCCGCTTTGTCGTCCTGGCTCGCGATGCCGCCGCCGACGATGACCAGATCCGGCTGAGCCGCGATAACGCCCGGCAGCGTGTCGAGCTTGATGCCGCCGGCTACGGCCGTCTTGGCGTTCTTCACGACCGATTTGATCGTCTGCAGATCTTCGAACGGGCTTTGGCCTTCGGCCTGCAGGTCGTAGCCGGTATGCACGCAGATGTAGTCTACGCCCAGAGCGTCGACCTGAGCGGCACGTTCCGCCAGATTCGGCACGTTGATCATGTCGATCAGAATTTCGGTACCGTGCTTTTTCGCTTCTTCGACCGCTCCGCGGATCGTCGAATCGTTCGATGCGCCGAGTACGGTTACGATGCTTGCGCCGGCTTCCGTCGCTTTCATGACTTCGTAGCCGCCCGCGTCCATGACTTTCAGGTCGGCGAGCACGTCAAGTTTCGGGAAAGCTTCTTTCAGCGCCTTGACGGCGTGCAGGCCTTCGTTGATGACGATCGGCGTTCCGATTTCGACTACGTCGATATAGGATTGTACCTCTCCGACGATTTCGATTGCGCCCGGGATATCGACCAGGTCCAATGCCAATTGCAATTTCATATACAAACACTCCTTATCGGTTTAGTGGGATTAGCGGCAGAAATGCTGTTTCGCAAGCGGCGAACGGCCGAGCGCCAACTCGTCTCGGCGAGATTCGCCGCCGCGCCGCTTTCGCTGCTTCCATTGTAAGCTCAAACTCGTCTGCCGCGTAAGAAGGCACTTCAAAGTGGGGAAGTTACGCCGAGGATACTATTGGACGGGGCAAGGGTTTACGGAAGGCGGTTTCGAAAAAGTTTATACTTTCTTTGCGGGGGGTACGTATCCGATGTATACTATTGGGAAAGACAGAACGCAAATAACGGTATTCGGACGACGTTCCGAAGGAGCGGCGCACGGAATTCGATAAACGGAGGAAACGACGATGGCAAGCGAAGTAAGAGAACGGATCGACCTGCAGGCGATCAACTGCGAGAAGGAATTGACGCTGGCCGTTATCGGAGGCAAGTGGAAGCTGATCATTTTATGGCATCTGGGACTCGAGGGCACGAAGCGGTTCAGCGAATTAAAGAAGCTGATCCCGAACATCACCCAGAAAATGCTGACCAATCAGCTGCGCGAACTGGAAGAAGACCTGCTCGTGCACCGGGAAGTATACCGCGAGGTGCCGCCGAAGGTCGAGTATTCGCTCACCGCTTACGGCGAAAGCCTGATTCCGGTGCTGCGGACGATGTACGACTGGGGCAAAAAGTACGGCGAGGAAGTCATCTGGAAGGAGCCGGAACACGGCGTCGGGGAATCGAACAGCGATCAAGCGGGCGCCCTTTAGGGCGCTTTTTTGATGGGCTTCTTTGTGCCTGTACGAAGCCTGAGCCTCCCGGGGCGTTGCAAACGCCGAATGGGGGGCTTTTTACTCATTTTCCCGGATCATCGTTTCATCGAGAAGGAAAAGGGACAAAGGATAAGGGTATGTGCAGAACCGAAATTTAAAAACGGTCATTCGGTCATCCTTATTCGAATCGTTCGATCGTTTACCGGAACTCATTCAACGAAGACACCGCCGGGGAAGCCCGGTTTTTCAAATGAATGCGGCACAAGAAAGGGGACAACTTTATGGCGACCAACGAAACGGCTATTCCGCAGCCCAAGACGTTCGGCCCGCTCGGCAATCTGCCGCTGGTCGATACGAAAGCGCCCGTGCAATCGCTGATGAAGCTGGCGGAGGAACAGGGCCCGATTTTTAAAATGGATCTTCCGGGGCGTCCGAACAATCTTTATATTTCGGGACGCGAACTGGTGGAAGACGCTTGCGACGAGTCGCGGTTCGAAAAGAACGTTTGGGCTCCGCTGCAAAATGTCCGCTCGTTCTCGGGAGACGGCCTTTTCACCAGCTGGACGGAAGAACCCAACTGGCGCAAAGCGCACAACATTCTGATGCCGAGCTTCAGTCAGCGGGCGATGGCCGGCTATCACGATATGATGGTCGATATTGCGATGCAGCTCGTGCAAAAATGGGCGAGGCTGAATCCGGACGAATTCGTCGAGGTGCCGGAGGATATGACCCGGCTGACGCTCGACACGATCGGGCTCTGCGGCTTCCATTACCGATTCAACAGCTTCTACCGCGAATCGAACCATCCGTTCGTCGAGGCGATGACCCGCTCGCTGGACGAATCGATGAGCCAACTGCAGCGCCTCGGCGTGCAGAATAAGCTGATGATCGGCAAAAAGGCGCAAATGCGCCATGACATCGAGTACATGTTCGCGCTCGTCGACAAGATCGTCAAAGAGCGCCGCGAGCGCGGAGACCAGGGAGAGAAGGATCTGCTGAACAATATGCTGGGCGGACAGGACCCGGATACGGGCGACTCGCTGTCGGACGAAAATATCCGCTACCAGATCATAACGTTCCTGATCGCCGGACACGAAACGACGAGCGGGCTGCTGTCGTTCGCGCTGTATTTTCTGCTGCACCATCCCGATGCCTTGGCCAAAGCCCAGGCGGAAGTCGACGGCATCCTGACCGACTCCTCGGCCCCGACGTACAAACAAGTTCGCGAAATGAAGTATATCCGCATGATTTTGAACGAAACGCTGCGGCTGTGGCCGACCGCGCCTGCGTTTTCGCTGCGGGCCAAAGAAGACACGAAGCTGGCCGGACGCTATCCGATGCAAAAAGGCGAAGCGGTCAATGTGCTTATTCCGACGCTGCATCGGGATAAAAGCGCGTGGGGCGACGACGTCGAAAAATTCCGTCCGGAGCGTTTCGAAGATCCGTCGAAAATTCCGGACGATGCCTACAAGCCGTTCGGCAACGGACAGCGGGCCTGTATCGGACAGCAGTTCGCGCTGCACGAAGCGACGCTGGTACTCGGCACGCTGCTGCGGCATTTCGATATTGTGGACGGCGCGAATTACGAGCTGAAAATCAAGGAGACGCTGACGCTCAAGCCGGACGGGTTCACCATGCAGGTACGCCCGCGCGCGAACGCGCCGATGGCGCCCGCCCCTGCCGCGTTCGGCGGAAACCTAGCGGCAGGCGGAACGGCGGTCTCGGAAGCGGGTCCCAAGGAAAACGAGATTGAGGTTGATCGGCACGAGACGCCTTTGACCGTTCTGTACGGTTCCAACCTGGGCACCGCGGAAGGCATCGCGCACGAGCTGGCCGAAGAAGGCGAGCGTCTCGGCTTCCGGGCGGAAGTGTCGAAGATGGACAACGCCGCGGGCAATCTGCCGAAAAGCGGACTGCTGATCGTCGTCACGGCTTCGTACAACGGACGTCCGCCGTCCAATGCCGGCGAATTCGTCGCTTGGCTGGACAAGGCGGAAGCCGGAGCGGCGAGCGGGCTGCGTTATGCCGTGTTCGGCTGCGGAGACCGCAACTGGGCGAATACGTATCAGCGTATTCCTCGGTTGGTCGACGAAGCGCTGGAGCGGCTCGGCGGCGAGCGGGCGCTGGAGCGCGGCGAAGGCGATGCCAACGACGACTTCGAGCGGATGCTCGACGAGTGGAAGGAAAAGCTGTGGCCGGCTGCGCTGAAGGCGCTGGACATCGAAGCGACGATGCCTGAATCGGCGAAGGGATCGCCGGGCGGCATTAGCGTCGAATTCGTGGAATCGGCCAAGGCGCATTCGCCGCTGGCCGACGCCTACGAAGCGGTACCGATGAAGATCGTGCGCAGCTTCGAGCTGCAGCATCCGGAAGGCGGCCGCAGTACCCGGCATATCGAGCTGGAAGTGCCGGCGGGAGCTTCTTACAAGGAAGGCGACCATCTCGGCGTGCTGCCGCGCAATCCGAGAACGCTCGTCGACCGGGTGCTGGCACGCTTCGGTCTTCAAGGCGACGCGCGCGTTCAGCTTCAAGGCAGCGGCCGCGCCGCCGCGCATCTGCCTCTGGGCCGTCCGGTGGAGCTGCGCGAGCTGCTCACCGGAAGCGTGGAACTTCAGGAGCCGGCTTCGCGCGCCCAGCTTAAAGAACTGGCGGAGCGCACCGTCTGCCCGCCGCACAAAGTCGAGATCGAAGCGCTGATGAAGGACGAGGAGACGTACAAGCGCGAAGTGCTGTTCAAGCGGTTGACCATGCTGGACATCTTGGAAAAGTACCGCGCCTGCGAAATGGAATTCGAACGCTTCCTGACGCTGCTTCCGCCGCTCAAACCGCGTTATTATTCCATTTCCAGCTCGCCGAAGTCGGACCCCCGCCGGCTCAGCCTGACGGTGGCCGTCGTTCGCGGACCGGCGAGAAGCGGGAACGGCGAATACGCCGGCGTCGCGTCGAATTATTTGGCGTCGCTTCCCGAAGGAGCGGAGATTTCCGCCTTCATCCGCGATCCCGGCAGCGGCTTCGCTCTGCCGGAAGATCCGTCGACCCCGATCGTCATGGTCGGCCCCGGCACGGGCCTGGCTCCGTTCCGCGGCTTCCTTCAGGCGCGCCGCGTTCTCAAAGAGCAGGGAGCCGCTCTGGGCGAAGCCCAGCTGTACTTCGGATGCCGGAGCCCGGAGACGGATTTCCTGTATCAAGACGAATTGGAGTCTTACGCCGAGGACGGTCTGGTGCATCTTCATACCGCGTTCTCCCGCGTGGAAGGTCAGCCCAAAACGTACGTTCAGCATCGGATGGCCGAAAATACCGACGAAGTGATCCGGCTGCTGGACGAAGGCGGCATCTTCTACGTCTGCGGCGACGGCGTCCATATGGCTCCCGACGTCGAGAATACCCTGCGCCGCTCCTACCGCGACGTTCACGGCGTCGGCGAGGAAGAAGCGCAGCGCTGGCTGAACGAGCTCGAAGAAAACGGCCGATACGTAAAGGATGTCTGGACCGGCATCTAAGCGGACGAGCCGCTTGACCAACCGCCCTATTATTAAGCCGATTTCCCGGATCGTTCGGGAAGTCGGCTTTTTTTGATCGTGAAACCGAACTTTACGAATATTGCGGTCGCATCCGCGCGTAAGACCGAAGAAATTTCGTCGAGCCGTTGAATGGCTCGGGTCCGCCGCCATGCCTTCGGATCGCTCTGCGCGTTCGATAAAAGGCGCGCACAAAAACCGGCGCGAGTATGCGCCGGTTTTTGTGCGATGCTTCCCCGGTGCGAAGCCGCCGGGCCTGCAAAGAAGCCGTTTTTGCGAAACTCAAATCGAATAAACCGAGCCCTGCTCCAAAAACGTCATCCTGCCCGTCCGCCCCTCGAACCGATCCTTGTTGTCCGCGTAATGCATCAGCATCGTCATCGCCTGGATTTCCTCCGGCAGCGAGAGCAGCTCGTCCAGCGTCGTATGTACCGCTCCCGGACCTTCGAGCTGCACTTCGTGGAAGATGCGCCGCACGCCCCGGTCGCGCACGAGCGTGGTCAGCAGTTCGCGGTCGAAGACCATGTCCGCGCTGTAGAAGACGTCGCGGTTCAAAATCAGCGAGTAGCTTTTTTTGCCCCGGATGTGCCGGGTACGCAGCAGCTCCACGCACAGATTCGGAGCCAGCTGCTGCACGTCGCCCGCGCGCAGCAGGCGAACGTCGAACGCGTCCTCCAGACGCTCGAGCCCGTCCTGCGTCATGCCGCCCGACAGCGTGTTCTCCCACAGCGGTTCCGCGAGCGCGTCGGCGAGATACAGCACCGGGCGCCGGCCGTGCTTGAATTTCATCTGGAATCCGTACTCTTCCAATCCGCCGACGTGATCGCCGTGCATATGCGTGACGAGCACCGCATCGAGCTCTTCCATGCCGATTCCCAGCTCGTACAGCGCCAGAGGCGCGGTAATGCCGAAGTCGATCAGCAGTTTGAAGCCGTCCTGTTCGATCAGCGCGTTATTGTTGAAGTACTTTTTGGCAAAGGCGTTGCCCGTTCCGATCATCTGCAGATTCATTGCGCATGCCCCCGTTCGAATTGCCGGAGCCAGCCGGCATTTTTGTCTGTCGAACCCCTTTTTCTTTCGCATTATTATGGCCGATTTCCCCGCCGGAATCAACAGAAGGGACCGCAACTTGACAGCGAGGCAGGAGTATACATGTATGAGAACGGCTTTTTGAAAAAGGCCTTAAGCTGTGCAGAGGGGAAACTCCAGCTTACAAGCTCCAAACCATACAGAGAGGATGACGCCCAACAATGAGGTGGAAGAGAATTGCGGTCTGTGCGCTGGCTTTGTCGCTGCTGAGCGGCTCCGTCGCGTTCGCCGACTCGGCTTTTCAAAAAATCAGGGTTCTGATCAACGGGAGCGCGGTAAGCACCGGCGGCTACCTGATCGACGGAACGACCTACGTGCCGGTGCGCGAGTTCGACGGCTTGGCCGAATACAACGACAATACCAAGACGGTCACCTTTACCAAGCCCAACGTCGATATTTTTCTTTTTAAAGGAGATACGCCGTTCGGCAACGTCAGCGTAGGCAAACTGAAATTCTACATCTTCTCGCAGGTCGACAGCCTGAACGCCAACATTGCCGCGGTTAAGGTTGCCATCCGGAATCCGTCCGGCGACGTGAAAGATATCCAATCCCAGGAGCTCAAGTCGCGCAAAGACAATTTCTGGTTCAAGACCTACGATTTTACGTACGACTTCAGCCGCGCCGGCAAATACTACGTCGAGTTTTATATCAAAAAAGACGGCGGCGGCTACTCGATGGTTGCGCAAAAAACGATCAACGCGGTCGATTGAACGGCGGCGGGCGCAGCAAATTGACCTCCGGCAGGCGAAGTGGTAGGATAGGCTGTGTCATTAAATTCAGGGCATGTGCGCCGTCCGCGCATACGCTATAGAAACGGGGTTTTACCACAATGAGCGAACACGAACATAACCACTCTCACGAACACGGCGACGATTGCGGATGCGGTCATGATCATAGTCACGACGAAGAAATCGTAGTCGCATTCAGCGACGAAGAAGGCAACGAGAAGGAAATGGTGCTCGTGCAGACGTTCGACGTCGGCGAAGACGTCTACGCCCTGCTGCTCGAGCGCAACAATCCGGAAGCCGACGGCTTCATTCTGCGCCTCGAAGAGGAAGACGGGGAGACCGTTCTCGTCAATATCGAAGAAGAAGCGGAATGGGAAAAGGTCGAAGCGGCCTACAACGAACTCGTTGCCGCGCAGAGCGAAGAAGAGTAAGAAGAATTCGGCAAGCCCCGGGCGAAGCCGTACCGAAAACGAAAAGCGGATGTTCTCGCGGGAGAGCATCCGCTTTTCGTCATGGGCGGGCTGCCGCGGCAGAAGAATCGGACGCAAAAAAACGGCCGCAAAAGCGGCCGTTTTTTTGCGTATCCGTGCGGTGCAAGCGCGGGAGTCTCCGGGAGATCCGCGGCTTGCCGCGTCTTCGCGTTACCGGATCGCGCCTGGCTCCACGATGACTTTGACGAACTGCACCGAGCGGTCTTCCGGTCCTTTGACCGGCAGGCCTACGTCGACGTGATCGGTGATATAATCGATATTGTCCTGCGAGATGACTTCGCCCGGCAGCAGGATCGGAATGCCCGGCGGATAGACGTAAATGAATTCGGCGATGATGCGGTCCGCGGAATCCTTGAACGGAATCGACTCCGTCTCGCCGTAGAACGCGTCGCGCGGAAGCAGGGCCAGATGCGGGATGTCCGGAATCTTGACGACCAATTCCTTGACTTCCTTGCCTTGACCGCGGAACTCTTCGGCCATTTCGCGGAGAGCGTTCAGCAGGATGCGAATCGTGTCTTCGTTGTCGCCTGCCGTAATCAGGCAGAGGATATTGTACATATCGCTCATTTCGACTTCGATGTTATGATGGTCGCGCAGCCAGTTCTCGGCTTCGTAGCCGGTGATGCCGAGGCGTCTGACCTGGATCGTGATCTTGGTCGGATCGTAGTCGTATGTCGCTTCGCTGCCCAGGATTTCTTCGCCGAAGCAGTACAGCCCTTCGATCTGGTTGATCGCGCTTCGGGTGTAGTCCGCGAAATCGAGCGCGCGCTCGGCCATCGCGTAGCCGTTCAGGGCGAGCTGGCGGCGCGCCGTGTCGAGCGAGGCGAGCAGAATATAGGAAGTGGACGTCGTCGTCAGCATGCTGATGACCGTCTGCACTCTTTTCGGATTGATATAGCCGTTCTTCGTATTGACGTTAAGAACGGAACTTTGCGTCATCGAGCCGCCCAGCTTATGGACGCTGGTAGCGGCCATGTCCGCGCCGGCCTGCATCGCCGACAGCGGCAGTTGGTCGTGGAAATGGATCAGCACGCCGTGGGCTTCGTCGACGAGCACCGGCACGCCGTAGCTGTGCGACAGCGCGACGATCTGCTGCAGATCCGCGCATACGCCGTAGTAGGTCGGGTTGATGACCAGCAGCGCTTTGGCGTCGGTATGCAGCTTCAGCGCCTTGCGCACCGAGCTGACCGTAATGCCGTGATCGATACCCAGATTGGTATCGCGTACCGGCGCGATAAATACCGGCTTTGCTCCCGCATAAATGATGGCGCCGAGAACCGATTTGTGCACGTTGCGCGGGACGATGATTTTGTCGCCCGGTCCGCAGACGGACAGGATCATCGTGATGATCGCGCTGCTCGTGCCCTGAACGGAGAAGAACGTGTGCGTGGCGCCGAACGCGTCGGCCGCGAGCTGCTGCGCTTCTTCGATCACGCCCATCGGCTGATGCAAATCGTCTAGGGGAGCGATATTGATCAGGTCTATGGAAAGGGCGTTATCCCCAATAAATTCACGAAATTCCGGATCGGTACCCATTCCTTTCTTGTGACCTGGAATGTGAAACTGTACCGGATTTTGGTCCGCGTGGCGCTTGAGCGCGGTGAAGAGCGGAGTACGAGCATGATCCATTAGGGCTGTCACAACCTTTCGTGTGCATAGATTATTGAAGCACGAATAAAAAAATCAAACAAACTGAGTATAGCAAAACGGGGGAGGATTGCAAGAAAGCAATTTTTCCGAAACCGAAATGCGGGGGGAATGAACAGAATGAACGTCTATTATATCGGAAGCACAGAGAGATACAAGAAAGAAACGGCTCTGCTGATCGCTCGGCAAAATCGGCTGGAACATCGTCATGTCGGTTACTGCGGCATGGATGCGGCGGAAATTGCCCATTCGTTGGAAACCGATTTTTCAAAGGAGGAGCTGGAGAACCATTTCACGCTGGCCATAGTCGAAAATTCGCTCGCGGGGTCAGCGAGAAAAATGAATCGGCGATTAAGCTCTACCGTCGCTGCGGATTCGAGAGCCGGGAAGTGTTGGATGTATACGAAGGAATTTTCGATCGGGGCAGCCGAACCTCTCGTTAGACTTCCTATAAGATCACCCGATATAATAGCCGTATAGAAAAAATCTGCATTCATCCGGGTGCGGAACGTGGAGAGGCCTGCTGCGACGACAACGCGAGCGGCCCGAAAGGGGCATTATATGAACAGCCGATTCATCGGCGCCAAGCCGACATCGAATCTTTTTTCCGTGTTTACGTGTCTATGGATTATCGTGTTTTTGACCGAATTCGTAAAGGGCGCCCTGCTTGTGACGGTGCTGCCCGTTTATATGAACGATACGCTCGGCCTGCCGGCCTTGACGATCAGCCTGGCCTTTTCGCTGCAGTACGTGGGCGACAATCTGCTGCGAAGCCCGACGGGATGGCTGGCGGAGCATGTGGGCCTTCGCTGGACGATCGTGGGCGGACTGCTGCTGTCATGGGCGGCGGTGGGCGTGATCGCTTTCTCCATGACGGGCGTGTCGCTCGTGGTCGCCTGCACGCTGCTCGGCATCGGAACGGCGCCGATCTGGCCGGTCGTGATGAGCACGATCAGCATGGAAGCCGACCTGAAGGGAGGCACGGGGGCCAAGATGGGCAGCATCCAAATCGCGACCCTGGCGGGAACCGGCGCGGGGCCCCTCGTTTCCAACCTGTTGGTCGGAGACTCCTACAGCATCGTGTTTTGGGTGCTTTTCGGCGTCATGGCGCTCGTGACGGCGGCCGCATTCCTGCTGCCCCGGCAGATGCTGACTCCGCTTACGCCGAAGGTCGTTCGCCGTCCGCATGCCGACTTCTCGTTCCCCAAAAGGGTACGCCGCGTCGTGAAGCGTCATACGGTCCGGTCGGTCTACTCCGTGCGCAAAGTGTTCAGGGCGCTGACGGCGCTGAAGCTGACGCCGCTGCTCTATCCGGCGATGTTTCTGCAGTCGTTCGCGATCGGCATTCTGACGCCCGTCATTTCGGTGTATATCCGCAACGAATTGGGCATGACTCCGGGACAGTTCAATATTTTGCTGATCGTCGGAGGAGGCGTGGCGGTCGTCGGCATGATCCCGGCGGGCCGCCTCGTCGACAAATTCGGCACCCGCTGGTTTTTGCATATCGGCTTCCTGCTGGCCGTGATCGCGCTGTGCGGACTGGCCTCGACGCATGCGATGACGCTCGTCTGGTGCTTCATCCTGACCGCGGGGGTCGGCTTCGCCATGATTCTGCCGGCCTGGAATACGCTGCTGGCCGAGCTGGTGCCGGAAAAAGAACGCGGCGCCATCTGGGGCGTGTTCCTGACGCTGCAGGGCGTGGGCACCGTGCTGGGGCCCCTGGCCGGCGGCTGGACTTGGGACCGCTTCGGTCCGCAGGCGCCGTTCTGGGCCAGCGCCATCTCGATGGGCCTGCTGCTGCTGATTCATGCGCCGATGGCCTGGTCGTCGCGCCGCCGGGCCGGGACCGCTTAACCAAAATAAAAGCCGCCCGACGGGGCGGCTCAACGTGTCGAGAAAGTCTAACGTAGCTAGAAGCGAGACGGCGGAGAGAGAAATTCAGTGAAGGAACGATAGTGTTCGCCTTTGAAATCGGGAAAATTCCGCTAAAATTCGATCTCTTTTCCCGATTTCAACACGCGACCGGAACGAATTTCTCTCGGAGCCGGCTTGCTTCTCTCTACTACGTGACTTTTTCGACAGCCTGAGCCGCCCGACGGGGCGGCTTTTCGACGTTTCAGCGTCTTTTCCTCCGTCTTTCCGATCAAAAACCGGCAAAACGGTTAAAGAATAAGGGTGCGCCTTTTTGGCGAAAACGAAAGTTTATCGGACGACGGGAGGACGAATGGATGCAGCTGAATCTGAAAGATAAAGTGGTAATCGTGACGGGCGCGAGTTCGGGCATCGGACTGGCGACGGCCAAACTTTTCCTGGAGGAAGGCGCGAAAGTCGCGGGAGCGAGCCGCCATCCCGCGAAGATTCGGGAATTGGGAGACGAGGAATCCGTACTGGCGGTCGAAGCGGATCTCAGTACGGCGGAAGGACCGAAGGAACTCGTCCGAGCGGCCGTCGAAAAATTCGGACGCATCGATATCCTGATCAACAACGCGGGCATTTCGCATTCGCGATTGGACGGCTTTCTCGGCACGACCGACGAACAGTGGGACGAGACGTACCGAAACAATCTGATGAGCATGGTGCGCACGTCCAGAGCCGCCATCCCGCATATGGTCGAGCAGGGCAAGGGCGTCATCATCAGCGTGGCGTCGGAAGACGCGCGCCAGCCGCAGCCGATGTCGGTCGATTATTCGGCGTTCAAGGCGGGGCTGCTGAGCGTGGGCAAAGCGCTGTCGTTCGAATTCGGGGAAAAAGGCATCCGGGTCAATACCGTGTCCCCGGGGCCGACCCATACGAATATTTGGGACCAGCCGGGCGGCATGATCGACGCCATCTCCGAAAAGTTCGGCAAACCGAAAGACGAGGTCATCGATTTCTTCGTCGACGAGGTGAGAGAGCTTCCGGTCGGCCGGATCGGGCAGCCGGAGGACATCGCTTCGATGATCGTGTTCCTGTCCTCCGACCGGGCCGAGTATGCGTTCGGCGCCGAGTATCCGGTCAACGGCGGCTCGTTCAAGGGCATGTAAGGCGGCCTTTCCGGACATGAAAAAACGGCTTTCGCGTCATGCCGAGCATGCGCGAAAGCCGCGGTTCGCAGCGATCAGAAAGCCATTTTGTACAAAGGAAGCAGCGTCTCGAACGTTTCTTCGATCGTTTGGACAAGCTTGCCGCCGTCTTTGAGCAGCGGATCGCCTTTTTGCAGGAAGCGCCCGCACAGCACTTCGGACTTCTTGACGCTGCCGAGCCGTTCGGCGATGGCGGAGAGGCCGTCCGGGCCCAGCTCCGAATGTTTGGTGCCGCCGGGCTTGGTGTGATCGACGGACCAATAAAACTGTTCCTGCAGCCCGTTCGGAACGAGATTCGCGACTTGGAGTTCGTGTTTGCGCAGCGACTCGGCGAGCACCGTCTTGTTGGGGCTCTCGTAGATGACGGCCATCACGATGAACAGATAGTCGGCGAACATGCCTACCTGAAAGTGCGGAAGCGCCTTGTAGCCCCGTTTGCTGGCCGCCCAGGCGACCCAGGTGTCGGCGGGCGGGTGGACGGTGCGCCGGGCATGCTTGGCGACGTGGGGGAACATTTCTTCGCCGCATGCGGCGGACAGGAAAGGGGCCAGCGTACGGCCGAGCTCGTCCAGCTTCGGGCGGACGTTGGCGATCAGGGCGTTCATGCGGGGTTCCAGCCCCTCTATTTCAAATACGGCAAAATCTTTTTCGTCGAATCCTTGGAAATCCATGATTATGCTCCTCTCAAAAAGCGGCTCCGAAGGAACCTGCAAGACATTCATCGGCCATTATAGCACAGAGCGCGGGGAGCCGAACAAGCGGAGAAAAGATGAAGAGTTCATGAAGCACGGCACGGCTTGATCCGGGAGATCGGGACGGCGGGTTTCGCTTTTTCCCGCCAGAGCCGCGTGTTCGAGCTCCGACGCGGCGGACGGCGGGCGGCGGGCGGCGGACTTTCGAAACGGAGCGTCTTCCCGAAGGAGGATGCCAATTCCGAGGACTTCACTTTACTAAACAAAACGGGTACAATGAAAATTATTGCAAGCCTATTTCATACGCAAAGGATGGAGAACCTGAAATGTCAAAACAACAAATTGGCGTGGTCGGCTTGGCCGTCATGGGCAAAAATTTGGCTCTGAATATTGAGAGCAAAGGGTTTACCGTCTCGGTATATAACCGCTCCCCGCAGAAGACGCACGATCTGGTCGAGGAAGCGAAAGGCAAAAATCTCGTAGGCACATTCTCGGTGGAAGAATTCGTTCAATCGCTCGAAGTGCCGCGCAAGATCCTGATCATGGTTCAAGCGGGTCCGGCGACGGACGCGACGATCGAGCAGCTGATTCCGCATCTGGATCAGGGCGACATCATCATCGACGGCGGCAACGCCTACTTCCCGGACACGCAGCGCCGCAGCGAAGACCTCGAAGCCAAAGGCTTCCGTTTCATCGGCACGGGCGTATCCGGCGGCGAAGAAGGCGCGCTCAAAGGCCCCGCGATCATGCCGGGCGGTCCGAAAAGCGCGTACGAGCTGGTCGAGCCGATCCTGACTTCGATCTCGGCCCACGTGAACGGCGATCCTTGCTGTACATACATCGGACCTGGCGGCGCGGGCCACTACGTCAAGATGGTACACAACGGCATCGAGTACGGCGATATGCAGCTGATCGGCGAAGCGTACCACCTGCTTAAGGACGTGGTCGGCGCCGACACGGACGAACTGCACCAAATCTTCGGCGAGTGGAACAAAGGCGAACTCGACAGCTACCTGATCGAGATCACGACCGACATTTTCTCGCAAAAAGATCCGGAAACCGGCAAGCCGATGGTCGACGTCATCCTCGACGCCGCCGGCCAAAAAGGCACGGGCAAATGGACCAGCCAAAGCGCTCTCGACCTGGGCGTTCCGCTGTCCATGATCACGGAATCCGTATTCGCGCGGTTCCTGTCCGCCATGAAGGAAGAGCGCGTGGCGGCCAGCAAAGTGCTGAGCGGACCGAAAGCGGCAGCCTTCTCCGGCGATCGCGCCGAGTTCATCGAGAACGTGCGCAGAGCGCTGTTCGCAAGTAAGATCGTTTCGTACGCGCAGGGCTTCGCGCAGATGCGCGCCGCTTCCGACGAATACGGCTGGGATCTGCAGTACGGCAACATCGCCATGATCTTCCGCGGCGGCTGCATCATCCGTTCGCAGTTCCTGCAAAACATCAAGGACGCGTACGACAAGGACGGCAAGCTGGCGAACCTGCTGCTCGACGATTACTTCAAGGGCGTCATCGAGAACTACCAGGATTCGTGGCGTCAAGTCGTGGCCGCGGCCGTCACGAACGGCATTCCGGTTCCGGGCTTCTCCAGCGCCTTGGCTTACTACGACAGCTACCGCACGGAGCGTCTGCCGGCGAACCTGCTCCAGGCGCAGCGCGACTACTTCGGCGCCCACACGTTCAAACGCGTGGACAAAGAAGGCGTGTTCCACCACGAGTGGCTCGACCTGGACAACGGCACGCTCGACCTGCCGAACACGAAAAACCAGTAATCGGAAAAAGCCTTTCATCCCTTCGGATGAACAGCGGCGGGGGCCGTCTTTCGGGACTGCCCTGCGCCGCTTTTTCTTTTGCCGAACAGAGGTAATTTAACGCTTCACAGCGTCTAATTATTGAACAAGACGGAACGAGCGTGTATAGTGGAGGAAGCGGAAAAGCTGTGCGGGACCGATAAGCGGCCGGGGAAGGGCAGACATGAAAAAAGGAGCCCGCGCGGGGCTCCTTCTGCCGGATCAGTCTTCGTCTTCATGCCAGGCGATCATGCCGCCGGTCATGTTGACGACGTTGTCGAATCCGGATTGCTCCAGATATTCGCAGGCGCGTTCGCTGCGGTAGCCGCTGCGGCAGATGAACACCGTCTCGCGGTCGGGATCGAGTTCGTCCAATCGTCCGGCCAGTTGGCCGAGCGGAATGTGGACGGCGCCGGGGATCATGCCCTGGGCCACTTCTTCCGGCTCGCGGACGTCGATCATCAGCGGGGCGTCGCCCCGTTCGATACGCTCGCGCAGCTCCGAAGGTTGTATTTGCGTAATAGGATTCATGGCCTTCCTGCCTTTCGGTTGGGATAGGTCCATGATAGCGAACGGGAAAAACCCGTGTCAAACTCAAATATTTTAAGGGAACGGCTTGGAGGGGAAAAGCATGGACGTGATTGTCAGACGCACCGAGAAACTGGAAGGCGCCATCGAGGCGCTGTCTTCCAAAAATTATACGACGCGCTATCTGCTGGCCGCCGCGCTGGCGGACGGCACGAGCACCGTGCGCTTCCCTGCGCACAGCGAAGACAGCGACGCCATGCGGCGCTGCATCGCGGAATTGGGAGCGGAGCTGGAAGAAGACGACGAGAAGATCGTCATCAAGGGCTTCGGACGGCAGCCGAAAAAGATCGCCGAGCTGAACGTGGGCAACGCGGGCGCCGTGCTGCGCTTTCTGCTGGCCGTCTCGGCGCTGTCGGAAGACGTTCACTTCGTCAATACGTATCCGGATTCGCTGGGCAAGCGTCCGCATGACGATCTCATCGACGCCTTGACGCAGATGGGCGCGCGGATCGATCACAACGGAGGCCGGCTGCCGATCACGGTCAAAGGACCGGTCAAAGGCGGCAAAGTGACCGTATCGGGCGAAGTCAGTTCGCAGTATCTCAGCGCGCTGCTCTTTTTGACGCCGCTGCTCGAAGCGGACAGCGAAATTACGGTCACGGGCGACCTGAAGTCGAAAGTCGTCGTCGGGCAGACGCTCGAAGTACTGGAGCAGGCCGGCATCGCCATCGAAGCGAACGACGATTATTCGCTGTTCCGCGTGCCGGGCGGCCAGTTCTACCGGGCGGGCGAGTATGCGGTCCAGGGCGATTATCCGGGTTCCGCCGCGATTCTGGCGGCCGCCTCCGTTTTGCCGTCCGACGTCACCGTGCGCCGCTTGGCCGTGAACAGCAAGCAGGGCGAACGGGCCGTCGTCGACGTGCTGCGGATGATGGAAGCGCCGCTGACGCACGAGAACGACATTGCCGTCGTGCGGGGAACCGGCAGCTTGAAAGCCGTCGAATTCGACGGCGACGCCGCTACCGACGCGGTACTGGCAATGGTTGCCGCGGCCGTGTTCGCCGAAGGGACGTCGCGTTTTTATAACGTGGAGAACCTGCGCTACAAGGAATGCGACCGCATCACCGATTATCTGGCCGAGCTGCGCAAAGCGGGCGCGGACGTGGAGGAAAAGCGCGACGAAATCATCGTGCACGGCCGCCCGCAGGGCGTTGCCGGCGGCGTCCGGATCGACTCGCATTACGACCACCGCGTGATCATGGCTCTCACGATCGTGGGCCTGCGCGCCGACCAGCCGATCACGATTGCCGACGCCTATCATGTCGCCAAGTCGTATCCCGGATTTTTCGACGACATGATCGCGCTTGGCGCCAATGTCGAATGGGTAAAGTAAGGTCAAACGGATAAATAACAAAGAAACGTATTCCAGGATTCATTCGAGAATCAAGGAGGAGTCTAACATGCCTTTCCAAAATCCAAGCCGGGAAGAAATCGGAAAGCTTCTTGAGCAGGCCGGCAATATTGCGGTCGTCGGCTTGTCCGACAAGCCGGACCGGACGTCGTACATGGTCTCGCAGGCGATGCAGTCGCGCGGTTACCGCATCATTCCGGTCAATCCGACCGCCGCGGGGCAAGAAATTCTCGGCGAGACCTGCTACGCGTCGCTGGCCGACGTGCCGGAGCCGATCGACATCGTCGACGTGTTCCGCCGCAGCGAATTTTGCGCCGACGTGGCCCGCGATGCCGCGGCCGTCGGCGCAAAGACGCTGTGGCTGCAGTCGGGCGTATACAGCGACGAAGCCGCCGGGATCGCGGGCGAAGCCGGCATGACCGTCATTATGGACCGCTGCATCAAGGTCGAAGACGCCGTAACCGGCGCCGGAAGCCGACGCTGAACAGGTCGTTCGGTCTGATCAACCCAACGTGCCTTGAAAGTCTAACGCAGCTGGAAGCGAGAAGACGGAGAGAGAACTTCAGTGAAGTACGGGCTTTCGTAGAAAGCCACTTCGGAAGCATATGCTAACGAATTTCTCCCGCGGCTGACGAGCTTCTACAACGAATAGGATTTTTGAGGGCAGCCTGGGGCTCTTCCGATAAGGAAGAGCCTTTTTGCCGCGCGTAAAAGCGCCGCAAATTCTTTGACAAACGCCCCTTCAAAGCTTAACATTTGAAGGAAGAGAGGAGAGGGACGTCTTTGAATTGGTTAGGTTCGCTTCAACAGCTTGGCCGGGCCGTGATGATCCCGACAATGGTCCTCCCCGCGGCGGCCATTCTGCTCAGCGCGGGCAGTCTTCCCTGGGGAGCGTGGGGGCTTCCCGGCGTATCCGAAGCGTTGAACGTGGCAGGCTCGGGCGTACTGCTCTACCTGCCCTATTTATTTGCCGTAGGCGTAGCGCTGGGGCTTGCCAATCAGGCGGGATATGCGGGTCTGGCGGCGCTCATGGGCATGACGATCTACGAACGGGTCATCGACCACTTCGCGAGCGGTCAGATTCAGCCGACGACTTTGATCGGCATTCTGCTCGGCGCCATCGCCGGTGCGCTGTACAACCGTTTCAAAGACTTCAAGCTTCCGGAAACGATCCAGTTCTTCGGCGGATCGCGTTTCGTTCTGCTGTTTATGGGGCTTCTGTCGGCCTTGTTCGCGTTCGCCATGCTGGCGGTCGGGCCGCTGCTTCAGGCGCTGATCGATTGGATGGACCTTGAAGTTCAAGCGACGGGCGGCTTCGGGTTGTTCGTATACGGCATTTTATACCGGGTGCTGTCGGCTTTCGGGCTGCACCATCTGCTCAACAATATCGTCTGGTTCCAGTTCGGCTCTTACGAGACGGCTTCCGGCATGATCGTGCAGGGCGACCTGCCCCGCTTCTTTGCCGGCGATCCGACCGCGGGCCTGTTCATGGCGGGCTTGTTCCCGATCATGATGTTTGCGCTGCCCGCAACCGCGATGGCCGTCATCCACGAAGCGCGCGAGGATCTCAAACCCAAAGTACGCAAGACGTTCGTCCGCGCGGCGCTGGTTTGCCTGCTGACCGGGGTATCGGAGCAGATCGAATTCGCCTTCCTGTTCGCGTCGCCGTTTCTGTTCGCGCTGCACGCCGTGCTTGCGGGCTTCGCGATGTGGCTGACGTACGCGCTGGACATTCATCACGGCTTTTCGTATTCCGCCGGCCTGATCGACTTCGTGCTGAACTTCCATCTGTCGACCAACGGCTGGCTGCTGATTCCGATCGGCATCGTCTACGGGCTGGGCTATTACGTGTTGTTCCGCTGGGCGATCCGCAAGTTCCAGATTCCGACGCCGGGCCGCGAGGAAGGCTCGACGCTCGAAGACTGGGCCGGCAACATTCCCTACCGCGCGCCGCTCATTTTGCAGGCGCTCGGGGGCCGGGACAATATCGTGCAGGTGCAGGCGTGCATCACCCGGCTTCGCCTGACGGTGGCGAACGATCGGAAGATCGACGGCCATGCGCTCAAATCGCTCGGTTCCGCGGGCCTCATCCGACTCGGCGGAGGCAACGTGCAGGTCGTGTTCGGCACGTATTCCGAGCTGATCCGGGAAGAGATCAACAAGCTGATCGACCGCGAGCTGGACCACGTGCTGTTTTCCTCGCCGGTTCAGGGCCGCATGATACCGCTCGACGAAGTGCCGGACCAAATTTTCGCGAAAAAGTTGGTCGGGGACGGCGTGGCGTTCATTCCGGAAAAAGACGAGCTGGTATCGCCGGTCGCCGGCACGGTGCTGCACGTTTATCCGACGCAGCACGCGCTGGGCATCCGGACGAACGAGGAGGTCGACGTGCTGCTGCACGTCGGCATCGACACCTCGCATCTCGAAGGGGCGTTCGAAGCGTTCGTGCAGGTCGGGGATATCGTCGAGCCGGGGCAGCTGCTGATTCGCTTCGACCTGCCGCTGCTGCGGGAAAAAGCCAAGTCGCTCGCAACGCCTATGCTGATCACGAATCCGGACCGAGTGCGATCCTGGAGCTTCGCGCCGTTCAAAGCGGTCAAAAAAGGCCAGGGATCGGTCATGTCGGTCGTACTCTACGATAAAGAGAACATCCCGAAATAAAGAGGAGATGAAAAAGTGTCTCACGCGCTCCAAGACGTCAGCCGTTTATTTCGGGATCGCATAACAGAAAGAGAAACGAGAGGGGGAGAACGATGATAACCTGTATCGGAGCCGCGCCCGGCGTTGCGATCGGGAGAGCTTTCGTTCTGCCGACATGGGAATGGGACGTACCGGACCAAAAGATGGACGTCGTTGATCTGACGCGCGAATTCGAGCGTTTGACCGAAGGCATCCGAACGTCCCGCTGCGAGATCGAGGACATGAAAAAAGAAGTGAAGGAAATGGTGGGGCCGGAAGAGTCGAGCATCTTCGACGCCCATCTCGCCATTCTCGAAGATCCGGTATTCATGAGCGAAATCCGGGGCATTATCGAACGGCAGTACAAAGCGGCGGAAGTGGCGGTCAAGGAGGCGATCGACCATTTCGTCACCATGTTCGATCTGCTCGACGACGAATACATGAAGGAGCGGGCGGCCGATATCAAAGATGTGGGCAACCGGCTGCTCAAGCATCTTCTGGGAGCGCCGGAAATCAAGCTGCCGTCCGATACCCAGCCGTATATCCTCGTGGCCAAGGAGCTGTCCCCGTCGCAGCTTGTGCACTTGAATCCGCAGCATGTGCTCGGCATCGTGACGCTGATTGGCGGCAAAACGTCGCATACGGCGATTATGTCGCGAGCCATCGGAATTCCGCTGGTAGCGGGATTGGAAGGCAAGCGGGAAGAACCGTTCCAGACCGGCGAGCTGCTCGTGATCGACGGGGACGAAGGCGTCCTGTTTGCCGAGCCGGATGAAGGGACGCTGCGCATTTACGAGGAGAAGCGCCGAAAGCTTCAGCGCAAAAAGGAACAGCTGCAGCTGCTGGCCGAAGTCGAAGCGGTTACCCGCGACGGCGAACGCTTGACGCTCGCGGCCAATATCAGCTCGTTCAAAGAGCTGGAAACTTCGCTCAAGCACGGGGCCCAGGGCGTCGGATTGTTCCGAACGGAGTTTCTCTACATGGATCGTTCGGAGTTCCCAAGCGAAGAAGAGCAGTTCGAGGTGTACCGCCGCATTGCGGAACGGACGAACGGCCAGTCGGTCGTCATCCGCACGCTCGATATCGGCGGCGACAAGCAGCTGGATTACTTGTCGCTGCCGGAGGAAGATAATCCGTTTCTCGGTTATCGGGCGATCCGGATCAGCCTCGACCGTCACGATTTGTTCCTGACCCAGCTGCGGGCGATCTTGCGCGCCAGCGCTTTCGGCGACGTCAAAATCATGTATCCGATGATCTCCTCGGTCGACGAAGTTCGTCAGGCCAAAGAGCTGCTCCGCAGAGCGATGATTCAGCTTGACGAGCGCGGCGAAGCGTACAACCCGGACATTCCGGTCGGAATTATGATCGAAGTGCCGGCGGCGGCCGCGATTGCGGACCTGCTGGCCGAAGAAGTCGATTTTTTCAGCATCGGAACCAACGATCTTGTCCAGTATGTGCTGGCGGTCGACCGGATGAACGAACAGATCGCGCATATGTATCATCCGTATCATCCGGCCGTGCTGCGGATGCTGCGCATGACGGCGAACGCGGCCCGCGAGCGCGGGATCGAAGTGAGCGTGTGCGGCGAGATGGCCGGCGACGAACGGGCGATTCCGATCTGGCTGGAACTCGGTGTCGGCAAGCTCAGCATGTCGCCGCAGTCCCTGCTGCGGGTGAAACACCGCATCTTGAACACGACGGCGTCCGAAGCGCGGGAAGCCGGACGGGAGTGCTTCAAGCTCGGGCGTTCCGGCGAGATCGAGCGGCTGCTGTCGGAGTACGTGACTCCGGTCGTATAGAAGAACACGGCGCCGACGAAGCGTCCGCCGCGATCGGCGCAAAAAAGAACCGCTCTCTGTGCGAGAGCGGTTCTTTTGGATGCGCGGAGCGGGAGATGACGCTTACCGGGCGGCTTTCGAATTTGCCAGAGCCTCGCAAAATGCGCGCCCGTAAGGAGGAAGGTCGGGCGGTCTGCGGGCGGAGATGATATGGCCGTCGACGACGACCGGTTCGTCCTTCCAGACGGCGCCCGCGTTTTCCATATCGTCGCGGATGCCCGGCGTGGACGTGACCGTAACGCCGTCAAGGATTTTGGCCGAAATCAGTACCCATCCGGCATGGCAGATCTGTCCGATCGGCTTCTTCGCTTCGTGCATTTCGCGGACCAACTGAAGCACTTTCGGGTAGCGGCGAAGCTTATCGGGCGCCCAGCCGCCCGGAACGAGAATGCCGTCGTAATCGGCGCTGTCCAGCTCGTCGAAGCCGTACTCCGCTTCGGCGGGAACGCCGTATTTGCCGATATACGTTTTGCCTTTTTCCGCGCCGGCCAGATGAACTTCGGCTCCTTCTTCGCGTACCCGGTAAACGGGAACCCACAGCTCGAGATCTTCGAATTCCTCATCTACCAAAGCAATGACTTTTTTTCCGTCAAGACGCATATTCACCGTTCCTTCCATATTTTTGTCGACGAAGCGGGCAGCAAAGCGTATCGTTTCCGCCCCCTATATCACATGTATCATTGTAACAGCCGGGAAGAAGCGCCGCAAAAAAGAGAAGAAAAAAGCGAAAGTTTTTTTGAAAGCGCTTAATTAATTTGGAAAACAAGCAGGAATTTGCGCAAGCCGCAGCGAATCCCTTGCATGAGGACCTTATTCCGGCATTTTGCTTGTGTCGGGATGATTCCGGCTTCCGCTCTTGCCGATCCGGCCGGCGGAATGCCGCATGCTTAAGCCTGCTGTTAAGAGATTCGTCCGAACGCGGTAAACATCGATGTTGGAGGGGATTATGGAATGCAGGAGCATTGCAAATGCGGACAACGGTACGATCTGGATTTTCGGCTCGTCGATTACAAAAAACATGTCAGCATTGACAACGTGCCGGTTCTGATCTGCCCGAAATGCGAGCATGAAGAGGTACTTCCCTGGATTAAGGGAGATCTGGGTTCGCTGCTGCGAAGCCTGCCGCTTGACGAAGAGCCGTACGGGCTGGATTACACGGAATTCAACGAGCTGGCGCTTATCATGTACACGATCTTTACCTGCAGCGAAGCGGATACGAAAGACGCTTTAAAAGCGGAAATCCAGGCAAGCTGCATCTCCCGGATTAATGCGCTGCTCGATTTGTACCGCTGTGCCGGCGACGCGGGCGATCGCTCTTGGATGGCCGAGATCGAACTGCGCCTGGCGCAGTTCACCGAAAAAGTCGCGGTCGACGACGGCAGGGAAGCCCGCTTTTCGCCGGCATGACAAAAAGTCGCATGTCAGGCGTCTTTGACTTCGTTTTGCCGGGTTGTTAAACTTAAATCGAACACTTGTGTGGACAACATCGAGATTCGCCGCAAAATGGAAGGAGACTTAACCATGCCTACTTTTACTCAAATTACGACCAGCGAACAGCTGGAAGCCGCCATTCAACAATCGCTGGAGAAGCCCGTACTGCTGTTCAAGCACAGCACCCGCTGCCCGATCAGCGCGGGAGCCTATGCGGAAGCGCAGCGCTATTTGGCAGGCTCGCCGAACTCCGACGCTTCGTATGTTCTGATTCACGTCGTGGAAGACCGTCCGGTGTCGCTGGAAGCGGCGGACCGTCTGGGCGTGGAGCATGCTTCGCCGCAGGCCATTTTGTTGAAAGAAGGCCGCGCGGTCTGGAATACGTCGCACTCCCGGATCACTTCGTCGGCTTTGAAGGAGGCGCTGTCCTAGGACAGCCGCCTTTTTTGGAAAAAAGTGAAGCGTTAACATTGCGCACCAAGCAAATTTATCGTATCATGGTACTAATGAAAGCTTGAATGTAATTCATTGAAACCTGATTGAAAAATTTACTGGCAATGGAGAGAAAAGATGTGACGGTAACTATTTATGATGTGGCGCGTGAAGCGGGAGTCTCGATGGCCACCGTTTCGCGAGTCGTAAACAACAACCCCAACGTAAAGCCGCAAACCCGCAAAAAGGTCTATGAGGCGATTGAGCGTCTTGGCTACCGTCCGAATGCGGTTGCGCGCGGTTTGGCCAGCAAAAAGACGACGACGGTCGGCGTGGTTATCCCTGACATTTCGAATTCGATTTTCGCGGAAATCGCACGCGGCATCGAAGATATCGCCAATATGTATCATTACAATATCATTCTGTGCAACGCCGACAAAAAGAAAGAAAAAGAAATTCGTGTCATCAACACGCTGCTCGAGAAACAAGTGGACGGGCTGCTGTTTATGGGCGGCACGATTACCGAAGATCATGTCCAGGCGTTCCAGACGGCTTCCGTGCCGATCGTTCTTTGCGCGACCAAAGATGAAAACGGTACGATTCCGTCCGTCGACATCGATCACGAAGCGGCGGCTTTCGACGCCGTCAGCACGCTGATTCGCCACGGTCACCGCGAAATCGCGATGATCAGCGGCACGCTGCAGGATCCGGCAAACGGTTACTCGCGCTTCCAGGGTTATAAGCGCGCGCTGGAAACGGCAGGCATCGAATACCAGGAAGACCTGGTGCGCATCGGCAATTACCGCTATGAATCCGGCGTGGAAGCGATGAAATATTTCCTCGGTCTCAAGCGCAAGCCGACCGCGATCTTCGCGGCTACGGACGAGATGGCGATCGGAGCCATTCACAGCGTGCAGGACGAAGGCTATAAAGTACCGGACGATTTCTCGATCATCAGCGTGGACAACATTCGGATGGCTTCCATGGTACGTCCGCAGCTGACTACCGTCGCTCAGCCGATGTACGATATCGGTGCCGTAGCCATGCGTCTGCTGACGAAGCTGATGAAAAAGGAAAACGTGGAAAACGCGCAGGTCATTCTGCCGCACGAAACGATCCTTCGCCTTTCCGTCGCCCGGTTGAACGATTAGTCGTGACGAAGACGATGAGAGACCCTATTGCGTTGATGGGCGCGATGGATGAAGAAATCAAGCTTCTGCTTGAAGAGATGGAGGATGCCCGCAGCCGGAAGGCGGCGGGCATTACTTATACGCAGGGACGCTTTCGCGGACATGAAGTCGTCGTTTGCCGCTGCGGAGTGGGCAAAGTCAACGCCGCGGCAGCGGTACAGGTACTGGTCAGCGAATTCCGCGCGCATGCGCTGATCTTTACCGGAGTTGCCGGCGCGCTTCATCCCGAGCTGGAAATCGGCGATATTGTCGTTTCTTCCGAGAGCATGCAGCACGACATGGACGCATCGCCGCTTGGCTTCGCGCCGGGCGTTATTCCTTTTCAGGAAGAATGGCTGTTTCCGGCGGATCGGAAGCTGGTTGCGCTGGCCGAAGCCGCATGCGAAAAAGAACGGGTGCGGTTTCGGGTCGGACGGATCCTGTCGGGGGACCGATTTGTGGCGGACCGAAACGAAGTGCAGCGGCTGCGCGGCGAATTCGACGGATTATGCACGGAGATGGAAGGAGCGGCGGTCGCTCAAGTTTGCCGTCTGAACGGGCTTCCGCATGTCGTGATCCGTTCCATGTCGGACAAGGCGAACGGAGAAGCACCGGCCAGCTTTGCGGATTTCACGGCGGCGGCCTCGGCGCGCTCTTTTGCGATTGTCGCCGGGATGCTTGCAAGCTGGAAAGAAAGCTGAGGAATAGGGTGTCGAAGAAAACAGGGTTCAAGCGAATTGAGCTGCGAAAAAGCCCGGAGCCGCCGAAATATCGGTGACTCTGGGCTTTTTTCGTTTCTGTCTTCGGTTTACGGGCTTGCGGTATACAGAGCTGCCGACTGCGGCGATTCGCCGGCTTCGTTGGACGCCGATACTTTGAACCAGGCCGTGAACGGAGCCTGGGCCGTATAGGCAAACGAAGCGGACGAAGTGCTGCCGATAGCGGTATAAGGACCGTCGGCCGTCGCGCTGTAATAAATCGTGTAAGAAGTGGCGCCTTCCGAAGCCGCCCAGCTGAGCTGGGCGCCGCCGGCCGAGGCGCTGGCTTGCAGCTGCCCTGGAGCTGCCGGCGGAGTAACCGCGGCAGTAGGCTTTTCTTCTTCGACCGGAGGCTTCGGCTTATCGGCTTCTTCGGTCGTGCCGCCTCCGATCTCGCCGATCGGCTGGCCTTGTTCTTCCTGATCCTGCTGCGGCTCCTCGGCTTCCGTAGGATCAGGTTTTTCGATGGATTCGTTCGGTACGACGATTCCTTCGACCGTTTGGCCTTCTTCCGCAGGCTTGGTTTCGGTTTTGGTTTCTGCAGAAGGGCGAGACGGGCTCGCCATGCCGACAATCCGGCTCGGTGCCGATTCCTTGCCCGCCACGTCGACGGCCGTCACGTAATGCGTCGCGGAGTTCGGCGACAGTCCGAACTGCAGGAACTCGCCGGTCCGAACCGTGCCCGCATATTGATAAGAACTTCCGCCGTCCCACGAAGTGTACAGGCGATAGCCGACTACGTCATTTTCCGGATTGGCCGTAAAGGCGATGGCCGTTCCCGAGTTGTTCATCCAGACGTTTACCGGAGCGGAAGGCGCATAACCGTCGTCCGTGCGCGGATCGACTTCCTTCGGCATGTCCACGCCCGCGTCCGCCGGGATATAGTAACTGAGCGGCTGCGCATTGCGCATCTTCGACAGGGCATTCTTCAATTCGATAATCAGTTGGTTGATCGGTTTTTCCCGATTGACGGTTACTTTTTCCAGCAGCATATCGTCCGGCGTCTCGGGATGCGGTACATAATTGACTCCGTTATACACGATATATTTCGCCTGGACAAGACCGTCGTCGTAGTCGGTCGGGACATATTTTTCGTTGAAAATGTCCGTCACGAGTTTGCCCGACTGAACCGTAAGTTCGGTCGGAAGCTTGCCGCTGAAGCCCGATACGGTCTTCGTGACGATGCCTTCCGGCTCCGCGAACGTTTTGGTCGGGAACAGCTCCGGCTTCAGCGCCGTCAGTTCGTTCATGATCGTGGCCCACAGCATCCGGGCACGTCCTTTGTCGTCGTTCATCGTATTGATCGGCTGGTTGTAGCCCGCCCACACGCCGAGCGTCAGATCGGGCGTATATCCCATAAACCAGACGTCCGCGTAATCCTGGGTCGAACCCGTCTTGCCGGCCACGGCAATCTGGCCGTACTGCTTGAACATCTGCGGGATGCTGCTGCCCCGGGTGCTGCCGGTACCGTCGCTGACGACGGTCTTCAGCATATCGGTCATCAAATAAGCCGTTTGCGCGGAAAAGACCCGGTTTGGCTTGAGCTGATGCTTGTAGACGATGTTGCCTTTGGAGTCGACGATCTTGTCGATCATGTACGTCTCGTTGAACTCGCCGCCGTTGCCGATCGCCGCATAAGCGCCGGTGAGTTCCTTGACGGTCACCCCTTGTTCCATCCCGCCGAGAACGCCGGTCTGTGCTTTGTAATCCGAGTCGGTGATTGTCGTAATGCCCAGATTTTTGGCGAAAGCCCAGGCTTTATCGATGCCGACTTTTTCGTTGAACAATTTGAGCGCGGGAATGTTGAGCGACTTATTGAGCGCGTAACGCGCCGTCACGAGTCCTTGATAATGATTGTTGGCATTTTTCGGAATATGGTAAGTCGATCCCGTCTGCAAAATGATCGGCGCGTCGTCGATGACGCCGGCCGGCTGGATCAGGCCGCTGTCGAGCGCCGGCAGGTAGGCCGCGATCGGCTTCATCGTGGAACCCGGCTGGCGCTTCATTTGCGTGGAAAGGTTCATTTCCAGCGTGCTGAAGCTGCGCCCTTCGATCATGCCGACGACCGCGCCCGTTTTCTGGTCGATCAGGCTGGCGGCAAGCTGCTGCGGCAGCCCATTGGGATCGGCGGCTCCGAAGTTGTCGGGGTTTTCCGCGATGCTGCGCATCGTTTTATAAATATCTTTGTCGATGGTCGTATAGACGCGGTATCCGCCGGTGAGCAGTACCTGGTTGGCGGTCTCGTAGGAGGAAGTTTCCTCGCCGGATGCCGAAGCGTCTCCGGAGCTCTGCAGCGTCATAATGATTTTGGTGGCTTCGCGCTCCACTTCCGCCATCAAATACGGATAAGTGGCGTATGCTTTCGGCGTTTGGCCCGCAAGCGAGTTCTGCAGGTCGAAATCAAGCGCTTCGTCGTATTCGCTTTGCGTGATTTTTCCGTCTTCCAGCATATTCGAAAGCACGCGATGCTGCCGGCTGACGGCATTCCGGAATCCCTTTTCGTTAAAATTGCCGGTGCTGTCGAATGCGGAATACGACGTCGGAAGCTGAGGGAGCCCCGCCAGGTAGGCGGACTGGGCCAAGTTCAGCTGCGAAGGGTCGCTGAGTCCGAAGATTCCTTTGGCCGCGGCTTTTATGCCGAACAGGTTGTAACCGGCCGAACCTTTCCCGAACGGCATTTTGTTCAAATAAGCCGTTACGATTTCTTCTTTGGAAAGGAACCGCTCCATCCGCAGAGACAGCAGGATTTCCTTGATTTTTCGGTCGTTCGTTTTGTCGAGACTCAAAAACATCCGGCGCGCGAGCTGCTGCGTCAGCGTACTGCCGCCGGTTTGCACGGGGTCGTTGAGCAGCTTTTGCTTGACTGCGCGAAGCGTGCCCTTTGTATCGATGCCCGGATGTTCGTAAAAGCTTTTGTCTTCGATCGAAACCAGCGCGTCGATGACGGTCTTCGGAATTTGGTCGTAACCGACGGGTCTTCGGTCTTCATCGGTCCGAAGTTGGCCGATCGGGGAATTGTCCCGGAAAAAAGCAAAGCCCGTGATCGCGTTCTCGTCGATGGCCTGCTCAATCGCCGCTCTCGAGCGGACAGGCTCATCTTTGAGAGTGGAGGTCATGTACCCCGCTGCCGCGCCTCCTCCGAAAAGAACGACCGCAAAGCCAAGAATGACGATCCATTTGAAAAAAGTCAGCGTTTTGCGGAAAAACGATCTTTTCTTGACGGAAGGGTTCGTTTCGGGCGTTTTGTTCTCATCTGCCATTAGCGTATCTTCCTCCTTATTGAACAGGGCTTATTATAGCATAAAAACAAGAAAAACAGCATAAGAAATGGGGAGGAGGGCTTGAGGGGGAGAAGAAGGCGAAGACCGGGACAACGGCGTCCATGCAAAAGAAACGGCATAAAAAATACCCGCAAGCTCTGCAGCTTGCGGGTATTCGTCGTGTTTCCGATTAACGGTTGTAGAATTCGACGATTTGTTTTTCGTCGATTTCTTGCGACAGTTCGGCACGCTCAGGCAAACGGATGTATTTGCCTTCCAGAGCCGCGTCGTTGTACTCGATGTAGCCCGGTACGTGAGCGCGGTTTTCCAGAGCTTCCTTGATCGAGGACAGACCGCGGCTTCTTTCGCGAAGACCGATCACGTCGCCGATGCTTACCGCGTAGGAAGCGATGTCGACCTTTTTGCCGTTAACCGTTACGTGGCCGTGAGCAACCAGCTGACGCGCGCCTGCGCGGGAGTTGGCGAAGCCCATACGGTACACGAGGTTGTCCAGACGGCTTTCCAGCAGGAACATGAAGTTCTCGCCGGCGATGCCTTGCATTTTTTGTGCTTTAGCAAACAGGGTACGGAATTGCTTTTCGCCCAGACCGTACATGTGGCGCAGCTTTTGCTTTTCTTGGAGCTGCATGCCGTAGTTGCTTTGTTTTCTGCGTTGGTTAGCGCCATGCTGACCCGGAGGGAAGTTGCGCTTGAGATCTTTGCCGTTACCGCTCAGGGAAATACCGAGGCGGCGGCTGAGTTTGAATTTAGGGCCTGTGTAACGTGCCATATTGGAAAAACTCCTTTGTCATGTGTAATGGCCGGGGAACCGTGTGCGCCGTGTTTTGTTTCGCGTACGCAGGCCGGAAACGTCATCCTTTATATAAGGAAGCAACGAATCAGCGTACTCATATCGGGAAAGTTCAGCCGCTGTCCCGATAGCAACAAAACGCGTGAGGGTGACGCACCGTTACACCCGGATACGTAGGTATCCGGCGTTCATACATCGTTAAATTTTATAGGATATTACCGTCTGCGTCAAGCGGTAGAACGAAAAAGAATCTATTGAACAAAATAAAAAGATCGTCTTGAGCCGAAAGGCCCATTAGCAAGGAGAAACAGTGAAAAATAGGATGCAAAAATGGTGCGAAAAGAGTAATATAGAAAGAAGGTATAGCGGATTACACACATAAGCCCGGCTTTTGCGCAGCTGCTGCGCAAAAAACCGGGCTTTACGATACGGCATTGTTTTCGGCAAAGGAGAGAAGTTATGTCCGAACACGCAGGGAAGAACCCGGTGGAAGAAATTCGGCGCGATGAAATCGGCGAAGCTCTGTTTCCCGTCATATCCCGCGGCGACGAGTCCTTCTGGATTCAGACCGTGGATATCGGCACGGCCGATTTTCCTTATATAGAGCCTTTGCTAAGAGAAAGCTTTGCCGAATGGCAGGAACAAAGCGGCGTCTCCTCGGCAGGCGCGGAATGGTTTCTGTTCAGCCATGACGGGGAAGCGGTGGCCGGCGATTCCGAGCTGATCCTCGGGCTCAACGAAGAAGCGGGACATGCGGGATGGATGGCTCTTGCCAGAAGGGAAGCGGTGCTGGTTCCGGCCGAAGGCCATGAAGGCGGGTATATGCGGACGCGCGCCACGCTGGCGGTTCCGGTATTTACCCGCAGCGGAGGAGACGTCTTTGCCGTGCTGGGCTGCTCCGTGCCGGCGGGAGAAGCCGGCGGCATGCTGAAGCTCGTCGAAATGGGAGGAGCTCATTTCCGAACCTGCTTCTATCAAAAGCTGGAGTATTCGTTCATTTACGACACGCTGTATACCCGGCAGGCCGGCAGTTCGGCTCTGAACGGCGACTCGGCGCTGTTCCGGATGGTACGGAGGCTGTACGACAAGTTCGACGTCGAGGGCGTGCTCGAGGAACTGCTGCGCATCGTGCTCGTGCTGCATCCGTCGGCGCGCTGCCAGCTGCTCATGACCCAGGATTACCAGAGTTCGAATCCGCAGCTCAAAGTGTTTTTGCTCGACCAGCGCAAAGAGGACGTTTGTACGACGGCTTTCATGAGGGGCAGCGTGGAAGTCGCGGGAATTCCGTCGCCGGAATTCCCGGAGCGAATCGAGGCGGCGCTGCCTCTTGCCGGGCATCAGGGCGTGTACGGCGTGTTCCACTTCATGCTCGACCTGCCCCCCGAACGGTTCGATACGCGGCTGCTCGGCATGATCGCGGATACGGCCGGCAAGGCGTTCGAGAATGCCAAGCTGTACGAGCAGTCGAATCTGCTGATCCGCGAACTGCTGCTGATCAACGAATTGACCAAGCGTCTCAACCAGAATTTGCAGCTCAGCGACGTGTTTTCCTTTGCGATTCAGGAACTGGTCGGCATTTTTCGGGCGGAATTTTGCTGCATCGTAAAAGACAACCCGGCGGAACATCGTTTCGACGTCATGGCCTGCAGCCTGCAGGAGTTGGAAGGGACTTCGTTCAGCCGCGATTACGGATACAGCGGCATCGTACTCCGGACGCAGGAACCGATTATCGTGTCGGATTATTTGGAATCGCCCGTACCGTCCCGGTTTATGGAGCTTGGAGAAGCCCGTTCGATGATCGCGGCTCCGCTGATCTCGAACGGCAAGACGATGGGAGCCGTGCTGCTGGCCCAGCGCGAACACCATTATTTCTCTTACGAAAACTTCAAGCTGCTGCAGATGCTTTCGACGCATCTCGGCTTGGCCATCGGCAACGCCACGCTGCACGCGGAGCTGCAGCGCATGGCCAACCGGGACGCGCTGACCGGCCTGCACGTGCGCCGCTATCTGGACGAACGCATACACGGGCATCAGCTCGAAGGTTCGAAAGGTTCCCTGCTCGTGATCGACATCGACCGCTTCAAGCAGGTGAACGATACGTACGGCCACCAAATCGGCGATTCCATTTTGCAGCAGGTCAGCGGCATCGTAAGCGGATCGATCCGCACGACCGACGTGTCCGCGCGCTGGGGAGGCGAAGAGCTCGCCGTGTATTTCCCGGAAACGACGCTGGATGAGGCGCTGCTCGTAGCCGAGCGAATCCGCAGTCTGGTCGAGGAGGAGACGCGGCCTTCCGTCACCGTATCGTGCGGCGTTGCGGAATGGTCGAAAGACGATTCCACCATCAGCGTCGAATCGCTGTTTTACCGGGCGGACATGGCCCTGTACCAAGCCAAGCACAGCGGCCGCAACCGGATTCGGACGGCGGTCGCCGATTGAACGCCCGGTTTCGCGGCGACGCTCCGAACGGCCATGCGCCGGGCGGGGCGTTTTTTTGCGCGTACGGCCCAGGGACGGCAATGACTTCAAGCGGGGGAAGTGCTACAATGGTAAAGCCATCGGCGGCGGCATTTTGCCGACCGCCGTTCAATTCAAGCGGGCAGCCGGCGCTGCCGGCACCCGAACAGCGGGAGGAACAGACAGCATGCGTGATCCAAGAGTACAGAAATTGGCCAAGACGCTGGCGGGTTATTCCGTCAACGTACAGCCCGGCGAAAATATTCTCGTCGAAATGATCGGACCCGAGCGCGATCTTCTTCAGGCGGTCGTGGAAGAAATTTCCGCTCTGGGCGGCAATCCGTTCGTGCAGCTGACCGATAAAATGGTGCAGCGCACGCTGCTGATGAACGCGACGGAAGAGATGATCCGCACCTGGGCGGAAACCGATCTGAACCGGATGAAGCAGATGCAGGGATACATCGGCATCCGCTCGGGCGAAAACGTCAACGAGCTGGCCGACGTTCCGGAAGACAAGATGAAAATGTACAATGCGCTCTACAACCATCCGGTACATAGCGAACAGCGCGTGAAGCGCACGAAATGGGTCGTGCTGCGCTACCCGAGCCCGAGCATGGCCCAACTGGCGAACATGAGCACGCAGGCGTTCGAAGACTTTTACTTCGACGTATGCAACCTCGATTACGCCAAAATGGACCGCGCTCAGGACGCTCTTCAGGCGCTGATGAACAAGACCGAAAAAGTCCGCATCGTCGGGCCGGGAACGGACCTCTCGTTCTCGATCAAAGGTATTCCGGCGATCAAGTGCTCCGGTACGGCCAATATTCCGGACGGCGAAGTATATACCGCGCCGGTGCGCGATTCCGTCAACGGCACGATCGCTTACAATGCGGCCAGCGTGTACAACGGCATCACGTTCGAGAACGTAACGTTCCGTTTCGAAAGCGGAAAAATCGTCGAAGCGACCGCCAACGACACGGAAAAGCTTAACAAAATTCTCGATTCCGACGAAGGCGCGCGCCACATCGGCGAATTCGCGATCGGCTTCAATCCGTACATCCTGACGCCGATGAAAGACACGCTGTTCGACGAAAAAATCGCCGGCAGCCTGCATTTCACGCCGGGCCAGGCTTACGAGATCGCCGACAACGGCAACCGCTCTTCGATTCACTGGGATCTCGTGCTGATTCAGCGTCCGGAATACGGCGGCGGCGAAATTTACTTCGACGACGTACTGATCCGCAAGGACGGAATTTTTGTCGTCCCTGAGCTGGAATGCCTCAATCCGGAAAATTTGAAATAAAGCAAAAAGTTTCAGAAACGCGGAAAACGGTTGATAAGAAAGCGGATACAAGTTATCATGGAACATGTGAGCACCGGTTGTCATTTTGAGACTCAGACGGAGGGATAATAATGGCTAAAAACAATGCGGCGGTTGTCGAAATCGCTCAAACCGCATCCCGCTACTCTTCTTCGATCGTCCTGCAGGCCGAAAACAAGTATATCGACGTGAAAAGCATTCTGGGCCTGTTCACGACTCTCGTGAGCAGCCAGCAGTACGAGCTGCACGTGATCGGACCGGACGCCGAAGACGCGAAAGCGGCCATGGTCGAAGTGTTCGAAAAACACGGCCTGAACGTCGTCATCGCGCCGGAGTAAGCAGAGGCACGGATTCAAACCAGGCACCGCCCGTTGCAAACGGAGGCGGTGCCTTTCTTATGTTCGTTTACGTTTTGTTAGCCGGTTCTTGTATTAGCCTTTGAATTCGTCTAATATTAGGTTAGAAACGCCGGCCACACTTTCGGGCATAGGGGGGAGAAAATATGACTTCATCTGACGTGCAAGAGCAGTTCCAAATCAAGGCAGCCAATCTTCTTCAGGAAGATGCAGATAAAATCGAGAAGTTGATTGAAGTACAGATGGAGAATCTGGCGACCCGCTACTGTCCTCTCTATGAGGAAGTGCTGGATACGCAAATGTACGGATTTTCCAGGCAGGTCGATTTCGCGATCCGGGCGGGCCTTATCGGCGAGTCGGAAGGCAAGCAGATCGTGAGCAAGCTGGAACGCAATTTGGCGGTTCTCTACGAAGCCCTGAACAATAAGGAGTAGCGGGTTTCCGCCCCTTCTGTCGGACTTCAACATAACAAAAAGCGCGCACGGAGCTCTCTCCGTACG
This sequence comes from Saccharibacillus alkalitolerans, assembly GCF_011090185.1. Taxonomy (GTDB): domain Bacteria; phylum Bacillota; class Bacilli; order Paenibacillales; family Paenibacillaceae; genus Saccharibacillus; species Saccharibacillus alkalitolerans. The sequence continues at coordinate 365,437 of NZ_JAAFGS010000001.1, forward strand.
CGCTTTTTTTTGTTCGCAGGCCTTTCCGGTCGATCGATCGGCATCCCGCTTGGCATCTTTAGTGAACCATGAAGAACGAGACGCCGAGGATGATGTACACCGCGATAAGCAGCAGTCCTTCGTACCAGTTCGTCTCGCCGTCCTGAATAATCGACTTGGCGACGAAGACCGACACGGCAATGGCGACAATCTCGATCGTCGAAAAGACGATGTCCATCGTGCCGCTAAGACCGCCCATGAAGAAGCTGACGAAAATCAGTACCGGAGCGACGAAGAGCGAGATCTGCAGGCTGCTGCCGACGGCGATCTCGACGGACGCGCCGATCTTGTTCTTCATGGCCAGCATGATCGCGGCGCTGTGTTCGGCTGCATTGCCGACGATCGCGACCACGAAGGCGCCGACGAACAGCTCGCTGAGGCCGAACTGAGTCGTGAACGTCTCCAGCGTGCCGACCAGCCATTCGCTGACGAAGGCGACCATGACGGTGGCGATCACGAGATACAGGATGGAGCGTCCTTTCGACCAGGTCGGAGCATGGTCGTCTTCGCCGTCGTGGGCAGCCGGAGCGGAAGGCGTTCCCGCCCCGTTCGCCGGAAGGCCGCTGCCGACCGCTGCGGCCGCCGCAGGAGATGCCGGCGGATCGGCCAGATAATCTTTGTGCGTGATCATCGAGAACAACAGCCAGGCGATGTAAGCGATGATCAGAATGCCGGCAACGATCAAGCTCAGCGTATCGATCTGCAGGCCTTCGATCGAATGCGTATTCAGGAACACCGCGGGAACGAACAGAGCGATGACCGCGACGATCATCAGCGAGCCGTTCATGCCGGCAAGCGGCACGTTGAAGCGCTGCACTTTGAACTTCAATCCGCCGGCGAACAAGCTTAATCCCAACACCAGCAGCAGGTTGCCGATGATCGAACCGGTCAAGCTTGCCTTAACCATGTCGAACAGTCCTTCTTTGACGAGCATGATGGCGATGATCAGCTCGGCGGCGTTGCCGAACGTGGCGTTCAGGAAGCCGCCCAGCCGCTGTCCGGCATAGTGGGCGACGCTCTCCGTGGCGCGTCCGAGGAAGCCGGCCACGAAGATGACCGAGATGGCCGACAGCACGAACTCGAGCGTCGGGTTCCAATGCAGCAGATGCCCGGCCGCGCTGAGCGCGAACGTGACGATCAGCAGGATGGGAGAAAGCATTTTTTTCATGAATCAGGCCTCCGTAACGGTGTCGTCTTGCTTGTTATGTAAAAATGAAAATAACAAGTCCACTTCAAATATACGACACTTTCTTGGCGGATGAAACGATTTGGGAAAGGCGAAACGAAAAAAAGCAAAATCGTCATTTGCGCTGCAAGGGGGTTAGCCCTTAAACTAGAAGTATGAAGTAAGGAGGGATGGTCATGTCCGAACAAGTGCAACTGGACAATGGAAATGTTCGAATCGCCAACGATGTGGTAGCCAAAATAGCGGGAATGGCCGCGCTCGAAACGCCGGGAATCGCTGCGATGTCCGGCGGTCTGTCGGAAGGCTGGGCCAAGCGTCTGAGCGGGAAAAACGTGCAAAAAGGCGTGACCGTCGAAGTCGGCCAGCTGGAGACGGCGATCGACCTGCGCATTATCGTGCTGTACGAGACGCCGATTCACGAAGTCTGCCGCATGCTGCAGCAGAACGTTCGCGAAGCGGTGGAGAATATGACCGGTCTGAAAGTGATCGAAGTGAACGTCAAAGTCGAAGGCGTCGCTTTCAAAGACGACATTTCGATCGAAGAACCGTCCCGCATCCGTTAAGGAAATGGGAACGGCAGAGCCGGCATGCGCATGAGCGGCATCAAAAAAAGGTTCTCCCAAGACAGCCGGGGGAACCTTTTTGTTTGACCGCGATTTGAACGAGAAGCTGCCCGATCGGGGCAAGCCCGGCTTATCCGTTATCGCGAACGGTAGAGCGCGGGCCGGCGTTCCGGTACCGTCACGGTCTCCGTCGTCTGCCCTTTTACGGACGGGGCCGCTTTTTTGGAGTCGCGCGAAATGCTGAGCAGAATGCCCATGCTGAACAGGGTGATCAGCAGGGACGTGCCGCCGTGGCTGATAAACGGAAGCGTGACGCCGGTCAGCGGAATCGTATTGCTGACCCCGCCGATGTTGACGAAGGCCTGGATGCCGATCAGTCCCACGATTCCGACTCCGGTCAGCGTCCCGAAAATGTCCGGGCAGCGCAGGGAAATGAGCAGTCCTCTCCACAGGAAGTAGAGATAGAGCAGCAGGAACGCCGCGGTGCCGATAAAGCCGAACTCTTCGCCGATGATCGCGAAAATGAAGTCGTTATGCGGGTTGGACAGGTAGGACAGCTTCTGTACGCTCTGTCCGTAGCCCGCGCCGGTCGCGCCGCCTTCGCCGATGGCGATCAGCGAGTTGAGCAGGTTCTGGGTCGAGCCTTTCGGATCGGCGAACGGGTTGAGATAAGCCTGAATCCGGTCCGCTTTGTAGCTCGAGCTTGCGATGGCTTCGTCGGGAGTCTTCGGAGTCAAAAGTTCTTTGGCGCCGAAAAATAAGCCGAGCACGACGCCTACGATCAGAATCGAACCCAGAATATGCTTCAAGCTCGCCCCGCCGGCATAAATGACGAGCAGGCAGGCCGAAACGAGAATCATGCACGAGCCGAAGTCCGGTTGGAGCATGACAAGCCCCGCAATGACCCCGACGATAACGATAACCGGCATGAAGCCCGATCGCAGGTCGCGGAACCGCTCGCCTTTTTTCGATATCAGGGCGGCCAGGTACAGGATCGTGCTGATTTTCGCCAATTCGGTCGGCTGGAAGCTGACCGGGCCGAGACTGATCCAGCTGTGCGCGCCGTTAACCGGCTTCATGAACAGCACGACGATCAGCATGATGAAAGTGAAGAAAAACATCGGGATAAACAATTTTTTGTAGCGTTTGTACGGAATGCTCATGGCGATCAGCATCACGATAACGCCGAGCACCGCATATTGAAGCTGGGGCAGGGCGAAATAGAGCGGATCGTTTTTGAATTTGCTGCCAAGGAGGGTGAAGCTGGAACTTGCGCTGAACACCATCAGCAGGCCGAAGCCGGTCAGGATCAGCGTCAAGATCAGCAGTTGAAAATCGGGCGGCGCCTTCGGCGTCCCGGCTTTCGTTTTCACGCCGTTCCCGCCCGTCTGATTGGTTCTATTCGTTCTCATTGTGCTCATGTAAGTTCAATCCTTCGGCGGACGCTGCGGAAGCGCCGTTTATGTGTAAAGACTCATGCAGTGGGCAGGGACGACATTCCTTATGGTTCCTTATCCGGCATGCTCAAACTTCATCTTTCATCATAGTCGCTTTGAAAGAGCCGTGCAAGACCTGTCATAACGGTGGGCGGCGCTTTTGTTTTTTGCTACAATGGCGGAAAGGCGCGAGAAGCAAGCTGTCGTATTTTCATAACCCGGCAGGCCGCGGGCCAAACGGAAAGGACCTGAAATCATGAACGAAACGATAGAACGCGGATTCGAAGAGATGGTGGAGTGGCGCAGATATTTGCACCGCAATCCGGAGTTGTCTTATCAAGAGAAAGAAACGTCCGCCTTCGTCGCGGGGAAGCTGGAGAGCTTCGGGATCGAAGTGCGGCGCAATGTCGGCGGATACGGACTGATCGGCACGGTAAAAGGGAGTCTTCCGGGACGTACCGTGGCGCTGCGCGCGGATATGGACGCGCTGCCGATCGCCGAGGAGAGCGGAGCGGAATACGCGTCGCTGCGCGAAGGCGTCATGCATGCCTGCGGCCATGACGGGCATACGGCGGCGCTGCTCGGCGCCGCGCGTTACTTCGCGGAGAAGCGGGAGAGGCTGCGCGGAGAAGTGCGGCTGCTGTTCCAGGCTTCGGAAGAGGTATGCCCGGGCGGGGCGATGCCGCTGATCGAGAACGGCGCGCTCGAAGGGGTCGACGCGGTGTACGGGGTGCATCTCTGGACGCCGATGCCCGCCGGTACGGCGGCATCCGTCGCCGGGCCGATGATGGCTTCGACCGACGAGTTTTTTATCGATATTGCCGGACGGGGCGGACACGGAGGCATGCCGCACGAAACGGTAGACAGCATCGTCGCGGCATCCGCGCTGGTCATGCAGCTTCAAACGGTTGTCAGCCGCTCCGTCGATCCCCTTAAGCCTGCCGTCGTCAGCATCGGCACGATCAACGGGGGATTCGCGCAAAACGTGGTGGCCGAAAAAACCCGGATCACCGGCACGGTACGGACGTTCGACGAGGATACGCGCCTGCTGATCCGCGGACGGATCGAAGACATGAGCCTCCGGATTGCCGAAAGTTACGGAGCTTCGGCTTCGGTGGAGTATCTGGTGGGATACCCGGCGCTCGTGAACGACGCTTCCGAGACGGAACGATTTTTCCGCGTGGCGCCGGCGGCGCTGCCCGGATTCAGAATCGAAACGGCGAAGCCGCTGATGCCCGCCGAAGACTTCGCTTATTATTTGCGGGAAAAGCCCGGCTGCTTCATGCTCGTGGGAGCGGGTAATTCCGAAAAAGGGTTCGTTCATCCGCATCATCATCCACGGTTCGATTTCGACGAATCGGCGATGAAGGCTGCGGCGTCCTTATTAATCGCCATGGCGGAATCCGTATTCGAAGAGGAAATTTGACTCAGAAGTCAGGTTTCCTTGCCTGCCGATGGAAGCTCTTCTATCTTCCCCTATTCTGTTAAAGGCTTACATCCTGAGCGGCGTTGTGCTATGATAGTCATACCTGCCCGGTCCGGGTGGGACCGGGTAGAGTTCCAGCATAGAAGCGGGATGACACAATGAGCGTATCGGAGATTGAAACAGTCGACATGGCCCGCGTGCTCATGAGCGCATACGAATTGGGCGATATGATCAACGGTTCTGTCGAAGTTGCGAATTATTTATATTGGCGCGAGCGGATGCAGGAGCATCCGGAAGTGCGGCGTCTTATCGTCAAGTTGAACGCCAAGAGAGAACTGTTTGAGGAAACGCAGCGTTTCGGACATTTTCACCCGAATTATCACGCGGCAAAAGAAGAAGTCGAGCTCGTGGAGCGGGAAATGGAACAGATCGAAGCCGTGGCCCGTTTCAAAGCGGCAGAGAAAGCGCTCGACGACCTGCTCTTTGAAATGTCGGAGACGATCGCTTATTCGGTCTCTTCGAGCATCAAGGTACCGGGCAACGATCCGCTGCCGAAGAAAGGCTGCGGAAGCGGAGGTTCCTGCGGCTGCGGTTAAGCCGCGGGCCGGTCATTACAGAAAGAAGGTGCGAGCATCATGGTTCCGGAACGTATAGGCTATATTGTATGGGTGAACGACCTGAAAGCGGCACGGAATTTGGAGAAGTACGGAACGCTTCATTACGTATCGCGCCGGATGCACTACGCCGTCGTCTACCTGAACGCCGATCGGGCGGAGGAGACGGCGAAACATATGCGCAGGCTGTCCTATGTACGCAAGATCGAAAGATCGCATCGGACGGAGCTGAAGACGGATTACGGCAGCAAGTTCCCGGAAGAAGTTTCGGCTGAACTTCCGGATTCCGAAGCGCTGTCCGGCTAACGGAATCGGCAGATGCCAGCAGAAGAAGCGGCCCAATTCGGGCCGCTTCTTCTGCACCATAGCCTTATAAAAACGGCTTTTTTTGAATCGCTTGTATAAGTTAGAGGCATGTTGTAATATATTGGGTATATATACATAGATATAAAGACCTAAAATGGACCAAGTCGAGTCTCTGGAGAGTGATAAACGGTGCGGGATAAGGCGACGGAACGATGGAGCACTTACGAACCTTTTTTCATCGCTCTCGGTGACAAAAAGGTGGCAGACATCGTCATTACGAATCATGCCAAAAGCCGCTACGGCGATCGGATTGAAAGCGGACAAAAAGATGCGGAGGAGATTGCGTCCTGGTTGTGGGAATGTCTGCAGGCCAAGCGAATCGTTTCGTACTACCGCAAGGAAGAAGACGTTTATCTGATTGACGACGATATCGTCATGGTGGCGGAATTCGGCGAGCTGACCGGTCCTTATCCGGTCGAAGGCGGACCGCTGCATAAGATGATCGTCGTGACCTTCCTCGGCAAAATGTCGGAAACCATCGAGCTGCGCGATTTGAAATCGTATTACTCGTGGCTTCGGCACTCGCGGAGAATGACGCTGATGAAAAACGGACGCAAAAAAAAGTAGCGGTCAACACAGGGATCCGGCGCGCCGAAGCACAAGGGCGGCGTACCGGACAGCAGCTTTCGGGCTTCGCCGTGCCGTACCTGGGCGTACGGCATAACGGATCGAATCCAATCGAATAGGGAAGCCCTGGCATGGAAATTTTATTTTTCATGCTTTTTTTTGTGAGGAGGAATAAAAATGGCACTTAATTTTCACCAACTGCATATCTTCCATACGGTTGCCGAAAAAGGGAGCTTTTCCGCTGCTGCGGCGGCCATGCACATGACCCAGCCTGCGGTAACGATGCAGGTGCAGGCGCTGGAAGAGCATTTCGGCACCAAACTGTTGAACCGTTCGACGAAGAGAATCGAACTGACGGAATCCGGCCGCATGCTCCTGCCGTTCGCGCGGCGCAGCATCGAGCTTTTGCGCGAGACGGATACGGAGATGTCCCGTTTTACGCATAAGCTGGAAGGCCGGCTGCAGTTCGGCGCCAGCAACACGATCGGCGAATATGTTCTGCCTCCGCTGCTCGTCCCGTTCGGCCGCCGGCATCCGAACACCTCGATTTCGCTCAAGGTGATGAACACGACGCAGATTGTGGAGGAAATTGCCCGGCATACGCTGAATTTCGGCCTTGTCGAGGCGCCCGTGGCGCATCCGGATATGGTCAGCGAAACGGTCATGCAGGACGAACTGCGCCTGATCGTTCCCGGCGGACATCCGCTCGCGGCACGGGAATCGGTGACGCTGGAAGAGGCTTCCGCGTATCCGTTCGTGCTGCGCGAAGAAGGGTCCGGTACGCGTCAGGTGATGGAAGACGAATGGAAAGCGAAAGGGATGGACCCGCGCAGCCTGCAAACGGTGATGGAGCTCGGAAGTACGGGGGCCGTCAAGTCCGCCGTGGAAGCGGGCCTGGGCGTGACCATGCTGTCGCCTTCTTCGGTCAAGCACGAACTGGCGCTCGGACTGCTGCATGCCGTCCCGATCCGGGATGCGTCGTTCAAGCGGCAGTTTTATTCGGTTCGCCTTCGATCGACGCTGCTTCCGATCGCGGCCGTAGCCTTTTTGAATTTTTTGCGGGATCGGCAGCTGACGGACGAGGAGGAATAACATGGAAAGCATGATAAACGGCAAAGAAAAGGCAGCTTTGTACGATTTGCATATGCACAGCACGTCTTCCGACGGGATGAATACCTCTGCGGAACTGGTGCGGCTGGCGGCAGAACGGGGGCTGGCGGGCGTTGCGCTGACCGACCACGATACCGTCGCCGGGGTGAGCGAAGCGGCGGCGGAAGCCGGGAAAGCGGGATTGGACTTCGTACCCGGCGTAGAGATCAGCACACGGGCGGGAGGCAAAGACATCCATGTGCTCGGTTACTTCGTCGATCCGTCGGACAAGCGGTTTCTGGAGCGGTTGGCCGGCCTGCGCGACGTTCGCGATCGGCGCAACGATCTCATTTTGGGAAAACTGAGGGAACTCGGCGTGGATATTACGCTTGAAGAGGTTAAGGACCGCGGCGGCCGCCCGCTCGCTCCCGGAGAGAGCGTAGGCCGGCCTCATATGGCGGACGTGCTGGTGCGCAAAGGTTACGCGGCCGACCTGCGCGATGCTTTCGATAAGTATTTGGCCGAAGGGGCGGCCGCTTACGTCTCTCCGCCGCGAATCTCTCCGTCCGAAGCGGCCGACTGGATCCGCGAAGCGGGCGGCGTTCCGGTGCTGGCTCATCCCGGCCTGTACGGGGACGACGAACTGGTCCGGACGGTGCTGAGCGAAGCGAAGCCTGCCGGCATCGAGGTCCGTCACCCGGATCACGGGCCCGAAGACGAGGAACGCTACCGGAAGCTGGCCGCGGAATACGGACTGCTGACGACGGCCGGTTCGGATTATCACGGAGTCCGGCAGGGGAAAGTGTTCCACGGCGAGCTGGGCGGTTATACGGTAGGCGCTGCTGCGGTAGAGAGGCTTCGGAACTTGGGGATGCAGGGGAAACGCCAGCTCGAATAAGGCATGAATCGCAAAAAAAGCGTATCCGCCCAAATGGCGAATACGCTTTTTGTCTGATCAGTTAACTATCGAAGCCTGCAAAAAAAGATGCTGCACTTTCTGCGGTTAACCGTTTTTGACCGTGTTCGGCAGCGATTTGATCAGATCTTCGTCGGGCGTCACGAACAGCGTTTTCTGATGATCGTAGATGACGAAGCCCGGTTTGGAACCGCTCGGCTTGCGGACATGGCGGATCTGGGTCGTATCGACCGGCACGCTGCTGGAATGTTTGGCCTGGCTGAAGTAAGCGGCGAGCTGGGCGGCTTCGTTCAGCGTGGCTTCGCCGTATTCCCCGCTTCGGATCACGACGTGCGAACCCGGGATGTCTTTCGTATGCAGCCAGGTGTCGCTGGAGTGGGCCAACCGGTTCGTGATGAACTCGTTTTGCAGATTGTTTTTGCCGACGTAGATTTCGATGCCTTCCGACGAGGTGTACAGGTGCAGGGTCGGCTTGTCGTTCTTTTTCTTCTTTTTGCCTCCGCGTGAAGCCCGGTTGCGCACATATCCCTGTTCGGCCAGCTCCGCGCGGATCTCGTCGACGTCGCGCAGCGAAGCGTCGTTCAACTGCTGGAGCAGATTGTCCATATAAGCGATTTCTTCGTGCGTTTTTTTGATCTGCTCGTCGATGACGGCGAGACTGTTTTTGTATTTGTTGTACTTTTTGAAATAGCGCTGGGCGTTGTCCGACGGATTCAGCAGCGGATCGAGCTGAACTTTGACCGGGCGCTGTTCTTCGTCGTAGAAGTTGACCAGCTCGATCTCCTTCATGCCTCTTTGCAGCTCGTGCAGCGAAGCGAACAGCAGCTCGCCGTAAATGCGGTACTGCTCCGCGTCCTGTGCTTCTTCCAGGTCCTTGTCCAGGTGATCGAGCTTTTTGACGTTCTTGCTGCGCTCGTTCTGCAGGAACTTGATCAGGTCGCCGACTTTTTGCTTGACCGTGTCGCGGTCGGCTTTGTCTCCATAATAATGTTCCATGCAAAGGCTGATGGAGTCGAACCGGCGAAGCTCGTCCGCGATCAGCGTCAGCGGCATGGCGGAAAAGACGAGTTTGCCTTTCGCGTTCAAGCCGCTGGTCGGAGCGAAGCGGCCTTCGCGAACGTCGCTCATCAGAGCGTCGAACGCCGCCCATACCGCGTCGATTCCGGCTTCCGGCTCCGACGCTCCGGCTGCCGCGCGGTGCAGAATTTCCTGGGCGATCAGCGGACTGAGCCCGGTATAGGCGTCGACGATCCGGTTGACGGGAGGCTCCACGATATTTTCGTTCCATTTTTGCTTGAACTGCTCTTCGGTCGTTTCCAGCGGATTCAGCTTGTGCTGCTGCGGAGGCTCCTGGTATTGGAAGCCCGGCATGACGACGCGATAGCTGCTGATCGCGGGCGTGACATGATGGATGCCGTCCAGGATCGCGCCCGTCGCGGCGTCGAGCAGAATAATATTGCTGTGGCGTCCCATCAGCTCGACGACGAGTTTTTTGAGCGACACGTCGCCGACCTCGTCGCGTTGCCGGATCCAAAAATGCAAAATGCGCTCCATGCCGACCTGCTCGATCTTTTCGATGACTCCGCCTTCGCAGTGTTTGCGCAGCAGCATGCAGAACATCGGCGCCTCCGGCGGGTTCATGTAAGACTGCTCCGTAAACTGGATTCGCGGATAAGTCAGGCTGGCGGAAAGGAGCAGCTTGCGGTTGCCTTCGCGGGAGCGGATCTGGAATACGATGTCGCTGTCCGACGGTTGGTGCACTTTGCCGATGCGCGCGCCCTGCAGGGAAGCCAGCTCGGCGGATATTGCGCGTGTGACGATTCCGTCCAATGCCATCTATTACGACCTTCTTTCTGTCTGACCGGAACGTCCCAAGGCTGCTGGCGCGCAAAAACACAAAGTTTCGCGCAGAAAATCAATAGCATTCGCGCTCCGGTTCGGGTATCTTAGTTAATGTAGCTTTCGCGGAAAAATCCGCTGCCGGACGCCGCCGCGGGCGGAGTCCGGAAACGGGCACGGTATGATCTATATTGAGCGAAACGGGGCCTTTCGTCAACTTTTCGCGGCATGATGCCGCGGCGGAACGTCCCGTCTCGAACACGATAAGGAGTGGAAAGAACGTTATGGAATTCACGAAAATGCACGGATTGGGCAACGACTTTGTGATCGTGTACGGAGAAAAGGAACTGCCGGCGAATGCCGCCGAGCTCGCGATCAAAGTATGCGACCGCTTTTTCGGCGTAGGGGCGGACGGCCTCGTCTACATTCTTCCGTCGGAAAAGGCGGACTTCATGATGCGCATCATGAACTCGGACGGTTCGGAAGCGGAGCAGTGCGGCAACGCGATCCGCTGCGTCGCCAAATACGTCTACGACCATAAGCTCGCGCAGAGCGAGAACCTCACGATCGAGACGATCGGCGCCGGCGTGCAGCCGCTGACGATCCGCGCGGAGAACGGGGCCGCCGCGACGGTGCGCGTGGATATGGGAGCCCCGATCCTCGAAGGCGCGAAAATTCCGGTGGCCGTGGACGGCGAGCCGGTCGTCGACCAGCCGATCGAAGCGCTCGGCGAGACGTTCCGCTTCACGGCCGTCTCGATGGGCAACCCGCACTGCGTCATCTACGTCGACGACGCCGTGAATTTCGATCTCGCCAAGTGGGGAGCGGTCCTGGAGAAGCATCCGCTTTTCCCGAAAAAAGTCAACGTGGAGTTCGCCACCGTGAACAGCCGCGAACAGATCGACATGCGCGTATGGGAACGCGGCGCGGGCCCGACGCTCGCCTGCGGAACGGGAGCCTGCGCGACGCTCGTATCGTCCGTGCTGAATGGGCGCAGCGGCCGCGAAGCGACCGTGTCGCTGAAAGGCGGCGACCTGTTCATCGAATGGAGCGAGGCCGACAATCACGTCTATATGACGGGGCCGGCGGCGTTCGTTTATACGGGCAAACTGGCCGAGTAAAGGCGGCCGGACCATCCGAGCAAGCCGCAGAAACGCGGAGCAGCCGCTTTCGTTTGTCACGGGCGCGTGGGGAACGGGGGCGGAGCCGCGGATCTGCGGCTTTTGCGCGTTCCGGGAAAGCGGCGGCGCGGACGCCGCGCGCAAAGCCGAAACGCCGCCTCCCGTTGAAGGGAAGGCGGCGAGTCATTACGGAATTCCGGCAGCCGGGGAGCGGCCGACTTTACAGGTCGAGCGGCCGAAGATTGGCTTCGATCTCGGCGCGGCGCGGCTCCAGGAACGACGGGAGACCGAGCTTTTCGCCCAGCGATTCGATCGGTTCGTCGATATCGAATCCCGGCGTGTCGGTCGACAGCTCGAACAGGATGCCGTTCGGTTCGCGGAAATACAGCGCGCGGAAGTAATCCCGGTCGACCCGTCCGGAGTTCGGAAGGCCGCTCGCCGCGATGCGGTCGATCCATTTGCCGTATTCTTCTTCGTTCGGAATGCGGAATGCGACATGATGGGCGCCGCCGCGTCCCAAACGGAATTTAGGCAGGTCGGGACGCGCTTCGAGATGCACTTCCGCGCCCGAACCGCCTTCGCCCGTCGCGAACACTTCGATCTCGGCAAAATCGCCCGCGGGAGACGGATAAGTCCCGATTTTTCGGAATCCCATCAGCTGCGTGAGCACGAGCGCGGTCGGCTTCGGATCGGCGACGGTCAGCGTGACCGGGCCCAGGCCCACGACGGCGTGCTCGAGCGGAATGCCTTCGGCAGTCCACGGCTGTCCCGGCGCGACGCCGGCTTCTCCGTTGTCCGCGGCCAAAATCAGCTGAGTCCCTTCGAAATCTTCGAAGAACAGCGTGTCCCGCCCGGCCCGGCTGACAATTTCCCCGCGTTTGACGCCGAACGAATCGAAACGGCCGGCCCAAAAGTTCAGCGACTCGGTCGTCGGCACGCGCAGCGAAGTGGAGGAAATGCTGGAAACTCCTGGATAGGAAGGACCGATTCCCGGGTAATCAAAATACGTGACCTCGGTGCCCGGGCTGGCGACGGCGTCTCCGTAAAAGAGATGGTAGGAAGTCGTATTGTCCTGGTTGACGGATTTTTTGACCAGACGCATGCCGAGCACGCGGGTGAAGAAATCGAAATTCTTTTCGGCTCTGCCGGTCATCAGCGAAACGTGGTGCTGTCCGAGTAATTTCATAAAAGGTCATCTCCTTAAAAGGAATGGAATTGAAGAGGCGAAGACAAAATAGAATGGTGAAAATAATTGAGCTGCTTTATTAATTTCAGTATATATCTTTGGTTCAAGATATGCAAGAGCGGAACGTGAATTCGCAAACAGGCGCTGTCCCTCTTGTTTCAACGTGCATAATCCATTAAAATAGGGTAACGGATGTGATGACGATGTCTTTCAGCATGACCGGTTACGGTCACTCCGCCATGCAGCATGGCGGATACAAAATTCAATTTGAAGTTAAATCCGTCAATCATCGCTACTGTGAAGTCGTACTTCGGATGCCCCGGGAATGGAACAGCTTCGAGGAAGGTCTCCGGCGGCTCGTGCAGCAGCATGTCAAGCGCGGACGGATTGACGTATACGTCACCAGAGAGAGCGAGTCGTCCGGGAGCTCGATGACGCTGAACCGCGCGGCGGCCGAGTCGTATATCCGGGCCGCGCGCGAATTGGAAGAACTTTTCGGAATCGACGGACGGCTCGGAGCGGCGGAACTGTTGGCGCTTCCGGACGTGATGCTTCCCTCGGACGCGCCGCTTCCGGCCGCGGAAGAGACGGACTGGGAAACGGTGCTGCGGGAAGGCTTGTCGCAGGCGCTCGGCGAGCTGGTGTCGATGCGAAGCTCGGAAGGACGGCATCTGACCCGCGACTGCGGGCAGAGGCTCGCGAATTTGACGTCCGCCCACGCGGAGCTTCTCCGGCTTGCGCCGGGGGTGGTCGAAGATTACCGCGCCAAGCTTCGGCAGAGGCTTAGCGAACTCCAGGACGGCAGTTTCGCGCTGGACGAGCAGCGGCTGAGCATGGAAGTCGCGCTCTTCGCGGACCGCTGCAGCATCGACGAGGAACTGGCGAGGCTCGGCAGCCATTTCGAGCAGTGCTCGGCGCTGCTCGCAAGCGACGAACCCAAAGGACGCAAGCTGGACTTTTTGATTCAGGAAATGAACAGAGAGGTCAATACGATCGGCTCGAAGGCGAACCATCTGGCGCTCGGAGGCCATGTCGTCGAGATGAAGGCGGAGCTTGAAAAAATGCGGGAACAGGCCGCCAATCTCGAATAACGGCCGGGCGCCCGGCCCGACTTACAGAAAGAGGACCAATTAATAGGGGGAAAACCTGGACATGGCAATCAAGCTCATCAATATCGGCTTCGGGAACATTGTATCGGCCAACCGAATCATTTCCATCGTAAGCCCGGAATCCGCACCCATCAAGCGGATCATTCAGGAAGCGCGGGACAGGCATATGCTTATCGACGCGACCTACGGCCGCAGAACGCGCGCCGTCATCATTACCGACAGCGATCATGTCATTTTGTCCGCGGTGCAGCCGGAGACGGTCGCTCACCGTCTGTCGACCAAAGACGACGATAACGACGAATAAATGGAGAGAACTATGTCTAAAGGGTTATTGATTGTATTGTCCGGACCGTCGGGAGTCGGAAAAGGAACCGTATGCAGCGCGCTGCGCAAAAGATTGCCGGGACTCGTGTACTCGGTGTCGGCAACGACCCGCGCTCCCCGCGCGGGCGAGCAGCACGGCGTCAATTATTTTTTCAAAAGCCAGGAAGAGTTTCGCGAGATGATCGCGGACAATCAGCTGCTGGAGTACGCGCAGTACGTGGACAACTTCTACGGCACCCCGCGCGATTTCGTCGAACAGACGATCGAGGCGGGCAACGACATCATTTTGGAAATCGAAGTGCAGGGCGCGCTCAAGGTGAAGGAGACTTTTCCGGACGGCGTGTTTATTTTCCTCACCCCGCCTTCGCTCGAAGAATTGAAGGACCGCATCGTCGGCCGCGGCACGGAAACGGAATCGGTCATCCACAACCGCATGTCCGTAGCCGAAGAAGAGATTGCGCTGATGCGCCATTACGACTACGCCGTAGTCAACGACGAAGTGGACAAGGCCTGCATGCGGATCGAATCGATCATCGTGGCGGAGCACTGCCGCATCGCGAAGTAAGCCGATTATTTTCACACAGATTGCCGGAGAAACCGGACCAATCCCTTCGGACCGAAGCAAGAAGGCCGGACGGGGCATACAGAGAGGACGATAAACAATGCTGTATCCTTCCATCGACAAAATCATGACCAAAGTGGACAGTAAATATTCCCTGGTCGTAGCGGCCAGCAGACGGGCCAGACAGCTGCGCGAAGGTTCGGAATCCGAACTCCCGCGCCCGAAATCGCACAAGCAGGTCGGCGTGGCGCTCGAAGAAATCTACGGCGACTACATCAAGCTGGAAGCCCGCGACGAGAACGAAGTGGTCGAAGAACAAAAAGGCAAACGGAATCTGTAAGATTCCGTTCGGCAGCGCCAATCGGCATGAATGCGACAGAAGAGGCAGAATAAGCTAAGCCGGGAGGCTCCATTTTTAACAACCGAAAGGTTGTTATTTTTTTTCAGAAGGGGGAACGGACATGTTAAACGGAAAAAAAATTCTGCTCGGCGTGACCGGAGGCATTGCCGCTTACAAAGCGGCGACGCTGTGCAGCCAACTGTCGAAAGCGGGAGCGGAAGTCCAGGTCATCATGACGGAATCGGCGCAGCGGTTCATTCCGGCGCTGACGCTTCAGGTGCTGACGCGTCACTCCGTCCATACGGATACGTTCGACGAGCATAACCCGAAAGTCGTCAATCACATCGACCTGGCCGATTGGGCCGATCTGGTCCTGATCGCGCCGGCGACGGCCAACGTCATCGGCAAGCTGGCGAACGGCTTGGCCGACGACATGCTGTCCACGACGCTGCTTGCGGTAACCGCCCCGGTCATGGTCGCGCCGGCCATGAACGTGCATATGTACACCCATCCGGCCGTGGCGCAAAATATGCAAACGCTGGTCGACCGCGGCGTCCTGATGATCGAGCCGGGCGACGGCATGCTGGCCTGCGGCTACGTCGGCAAAGGACGCATGGAAGAGCCGGAAAGCATCGTCGAGGTGCTGCGCGGGTTCTTCGCGGAACGCGATTCCCGTCCGGCGGCGCAGTCGGACGCAGCGGCGCCGATCGGAACGTCAGAGGAGACCGGCGAAGCGGAACGCGCGTTCCGCGATCCGGGTCCCGAGCCGTTTGCGGCCGCCGAACTGCGGACGGCGGCAGCCGGCAGCGCAGAGACGCTGTTCGCCACGGCCGGAGGAGCTGCGGAGTCGGGACTCGCGGATGTTTTGACCTCTTCGCCTTCGGCACCGCTTTCCGCGGAAGGTCCGCTCGCAGGCAAAAAGGTCGTCGTGACCGCCGGAGGAACGATCGAGCGTATCGATCCGGTCCGCTATATCACCAACGACTCCTCGGGCAAGATGGGAATCGCGCTTGCGCAGGCGGCGCGCGACCTGGGGGCCGACGTCAAGCTGATCGCCGGCAAAGTGCAGGTTCCGCTTCCGCCGGATATTCCGGCCCTGCGCATCGAATCGGCGGAGGACATGTACGAGGCCTGCCTGAACGAGTGGGGCGGCACGGACGTGCTGATCATGTCCGCCGCGGTCGCCGACTACCGGCCGAAATCCAGTTCCCCGCGCAAAATCAAAAAGGTCGGCGATACGATGGCGCTGGAACTGGTCAAGACGGTCGACGTGCTTCAGACGTTGGGCGCGCAGAAGGAGCATCAATTCCTGATCGGCTTCGCCGCCGAAACGCATGATCTGGATACGTACGCCGCCGAGAAGCTGCAGCGCAAAAACTGCGACCTGCTCGTCGCCAACGACGTGACGCAGACGGGCGCGGGGTTCGGTTCGGATACGAATATCGTGCGCATTTTCGGGCCGGAAGGACGCGTGGCCGATCTTCCGAAGCAGTCCAAGTACGATACCGCGCGCGGCATTCTGCTTGAAGCTTCGCGCCGCCTCGGCCAGGGAGCGACGCGATGAATTTTGCCCGGGTTATCGTAGACGTGCCGGTGCGGGCGGTCAGCCGCCCGTTCGATTACCGGATTCCGCCCGAAATGCAGGAATGGATCGCCGTGGGCAGCCGCGTCGGAGTGCCTTTCGGCGGCCGGACGGTTCAAGGATTCGTCGTCGGGCTGACGGACGAAAGCGAGTACAAACACGGCCGGATCAAGCCCATTCGCGAACTGCTCGATCTGGTGCCGCCGCTTCCGGAAGATCTGGTGGAACTGGGAAGCTGGATCGCCGAAAAATATGCCTGCCACGAAACGACGGCGCTGCAGGCGATGATTCCTTCGGCGCTCAAAGGCAAGGCGGAACGCTTCATTCATGCGGCGCAGCCGGAGGAAGAAGCGCAGGAAAGCCAGGAGATCGAACGGCTGCTGGAGGAAATCCCGGAAGAATCGGGCGAGTTGTCGCTGTTCGGAGGACAGGCGGCTTCCGACGTGCCTTCCGCGTTGGAGATCGTTCGGTATGTGCGCAGCCGCGGTCAGGTCAAGGCGGAACAGCTGCGCCAGAACTTCCCGGGCCGCGAAAAAATGGTGCAGGCGCTGATTCGCGGGGGCCTGCTGTTCGAGAGCCAGGAAATTCGCGATCGGATGGGCCGCAAAACGATCAAGACCGTCGAACTGAACGTCGATGCGCAGCGGGCGGCGGAAGAGCTGGAGAACTTTCCGGCGAGAGCCAAAAAGCAAAGGGAAGTGTTCGAGTTTCTGACGCAGCTCGGCGTGCCGATGGCGCTGAAGGACGTGCTGAGCACGCTCGGCGTGACGGCCAGCGCGGTCAAGTCGCTCGAGGACAAAGGGCTTGTCCGGCTGGAGGACGTGGAAGTATTCCGCGATCCTTACGCCGGACGCGACTTCAAGCCGAGCGCGGCGCCGAAGCTGACGGCCGAGCAGCAGCAGGTATACGACGCCGTCGTCGGACGGTTGAACCAGCGGCGCGAAGGCGTCTTCCTGCTGCACGGCATCACGGGCAGCGGAAAGACGGAAGTGTATCTGCAGTCGATCGAGCGCTGCATCGCGCAGGGACGGCAGGCGATCGTGCTCGTTCCGGAAATTTCGCTGACGCCGCAGATGGTAGAGCGCTTCAAGAGCCGATTCGGCTCCAAGGTCGCCGTCATGCACAGCCGCCTGTCGGGCGGAGAACGCTATGACGAATGGCGCAAGATCCGCGAAGGACGGGTACAGGTGGCGATCGGCGCGCGTTCCGCCATCTTCGCCCCGTTCAAGGACATCGGCCTGATCGTGATGGACGAAGAACACGAATCGTCGTACAAGCAGGAAGAAAGCCCGAAATACCACGCCCGGAACGTGGCGGTGAAGCGGGCGGAGCAGCATAATGCGGTCGTGATCCTCGGTTCCGCGACGCCGTCGCTGGAGACGTATCATGCGGCGCGCTCGCAGAGCGATCCGCATTTCTCGCCGCTGCTCGCGGAGATTTCGCTGCGGGCGCTGGGAAGCGAACTGCCGGGAGTCAAGATCGTGGACATGAGGGAAGAATTGAAAGAAGGCAACCGTTCCATGTTCAGCCGCGAGCTGCACCATGCGATCCAGCAGCGGCTGGAACGGAAGGAGCAGACGGTGCTGCTGCTGAATCGGCGCGGCTATTCGACATTCGTCATGTGCCGGACCTGCGGCTATGTGGCGGAATGTCCGAACTGCGATATCTCGCTGACGTTCCATCAGCGCTCGAACAATCTGCGATGCCATTACTGCGGTCATGCCGAGCCGATTCCGGACACTTGTCCGGAGTGCGGCAGCGAGCATATCCGATATTTCGGCACCGGGACCCAGCGGGTCGAGGAAGAACTGGCCAAGCTGTTCCCGGGCATCCGCGTCGTGCGGATGGACGTGGATACGACAAGCGAAAAAGGGGCGCACGAAAAGCTGCTGCAGCAGTTCCGCGACAAAAAAGCGGACGTGCTGCTCGGCACGCAGATGGTCGCCAAAGGTCTGGACTTCCCGGACGTGACGCTGGTCGGGGTCATCGCCGCGGATTCGGCATTGAACCTGCCCGACTTCCGGGCGGGCGAGAAGACGTTCCAGCTGCTCACGCAGGTCGCGGGACGCGCGGGGCGGCATCATCTGCCCGGCGAAGTGTTTATCCAATCGTACAATCCCGACCACTACTCGATCCAGCACGCCTCGAAGCACGATTATCATTCGTTCGTGCGCGAGGAGCTGGGTCACCGCCGCAAATTGGGTTATCCGCCGTACTGCCGACTGATTCTCGTGACGTTCTCGCACGAGCAGCTGCCGGTCGTCGTGCGGATGGCCGAAAATTACGCGGCGATGGTCAAGGAAAAGGCGCACGCCCGCGGCTGGCTGGCCCGCATGGACAAGCTGGTCCCGAACGTGCTCGATCTGCTCGGACCGATCGCGTCGCCGATTCCCCGCATCAAAAATAGATACAGATTTCAATGTATGATAAAATGGCGTGGAGATATGGACGCCGCCCTGCTGGCGCGGGAAATCGCGGACGAACTGGAAGACACGGCGAAGGAGCAGGATCTGCTCATCAGCATCGACGTGGATCCCCAGGTCATGATGTGACGCGGTCCTCCGCGTCTTTTTTGTTGAAAGGCATGCGCGGAGAACTGTACGGGGCGGAAACGACTATGAATATTGTTTTGAGGAAGGTGCTTGGCGATGGCTATAAGAATGATCGTAAAAGAACCCGATGAGGTTCTGCATAAGAAGGCGAAGGAAGTCGCGAAAATCACGCCGAATGTCCAAAAGCTGATGAGCGATATGGCGGAAACGATGTACGACGCGCAGGGCGTCGGCCTCGCTGCCCCGCAGGTCGGCATTTTGAAAAGGATTATCGTGATCGACGTGGGCGACGAGAACGGTTTGATCGCGATGATCAATCCCGAAATTACGGCCAGGGAGGGCGAGCAGTTCGGACCGGAAGGCTGCCTCAGCATTCCCGGGCTGAACGGCGACGTGCGCCGGGCGATGACGGTGACGGTCAAAGGGCTGAACCGCGACGGGGAAGAATTCACCGTGACGGGCAGCGGCCTGCTGGCCAGGGCGTTCCAGCATGAGATCGACCACTTGGACGGCGTTCTGTTTACGGACGTGGCGGACAAAGTGTATGAACCTGCCCGCGAGAGCGCGGCAAAGGAGTGAGCGGAATGAAAAGAGTCGTATTTATGGGAACCCCGCAGTTCGCGGTATCCTGCCTGGAGGCACTGCTGGAGTCGGAGTGCAACATTGTAGCGGTCGTGACCCAGCCGGATCGCCCGCAGGGCCGAAAAAAGGTGCTGACCCCGTCGCCGGTAAAAGAGGCGGCGCTCAAGCATCATCTGCCGGTGCTGCAGCCGGAGCGCATGCGCGATAAGGATGCCGTCGAAGAGCTGGCGTCGTTCCATCCGGATCTGATCGTGACGGCGGCTTACGGGCAAATTCTGCCGAAGTCGCTGCTTGACGTGCCGGAACTCGGCTGCGTGAACGTGCACGGATCGCTGCTGCCGGCTTACCGAGGAGGGGCGCCGATTCAGCGCGCGATCATAAACGGCGAAACGAAGACGGGCATTACGCTGATGTATATGGCCCAAGGTCTGGACACCGGAGACATGATCGCGAAGACCGAAGTGGAGATAACGGACGAGGATACTTCGGGTACGCTCTTCGCCAAGATGAGCGAAGCGGGAGCCGAGCTGCTCAAGCGCGAACTGCCGCGTCTGCTGCATGGCCGCGTACAGGCCGAGCCGCAGGACGAATCGCTGGCTTCGTACGCGCCGAATTTGACGCGCGAGGACGAGCGGATCGACTGGAGCCGTTCGCCGCGGGAGATCTTCAATCAGGTTCGCGGTTTGTCGCCGTTTTCCGGCGGATATGCGCTGTGGAACGGCGAAGTGTTCAAAGTATGGGAAGTGCAGCGCCCGGAAGAGAACGGACCGGAAGCGGGAGCGGCGCCGGGCACGGTGCTCGACGTGAGCGATAAAGCGATCGTCGTCGCCTGCGGCGGCGGCGCGGTTCGTTTGACAAAAGTGCATCCGGCCGGCAAAAAAGCGATGCCGGTGTCCGATTTCGTGCGCGGCGCGTCGATGCAGACGGGGACGGTGCTGGCATGAGCGCGGCGGAAGGGAACGGCAAGCGTCCCCAAGGGACGGGCATTCGGATGTTCGGAGGAGCGAAATCGTCCGGAAGCGGAAGCTTCGATCCGAACAAGCCGGAAGGACAGACTAAAGCTTCCGGTCGTAAGCAGGCGGACGGCCGCAAGCCGGCAGCTTCGGGCAGGAAGCCTGCCGAGCGCCGCGGCAATGCGCCATTCGCGGAGAAGCGGATCGCGGCGAAGCGGGGACAGGGAGCCGAATCGGCTTCCAAAACGGATGCGAAGCCGGCTTACGGAAAGCGGGCTTCGGCGAGCGCGAGACCGGGAACCGGAGCCAAGCCTGCTGCGGGCACAACGCCGGCGAAGGGCGGTAAGCCGGTACCGGGCATGAAATCGTCTTCCGCGGCGAAGCCCGCAGCCGGATCGCCATCCGGCCCGGCGCCGAAACCTCGTCCGGCCGCCAAGCCGGAAACCGCGTCCAAAGCTCCGGCGAAGCCGGCCGCTTCCCGGCGCGCAGCCGCACAGCCGCCGCGTCAGCCGAAGCCGACCAGCGCGGCCGAGCGCATCGCCGCCAAAGGCGCGAAGAGCGGCGGCGAAGCTCCGCGCCGGAGAAAAGTGCAGGTCACCGCTCGCGAAGCCGCGCTGAACGTGCTGGCCGGCGTCGACGAGAGCGGCGCTTACAGCAACCTGCTGCTCAACCGTACGCTTCAACAGGCGGAACTGAGTCCGGCGGATGCGGGGCTCGCCACGGAGCTGGTCTACGGAACGATCGCGCGTCAGGCGACGCTGGATTACTTCCTGAATCTCTTTATCAAGAGCGGCGTCAAGCGGTTGAATCCGTGGGTACGGGGACTGCTGCGCATGTCGCTGTATCAGATCAAGTACCTCGACCGGATTCCTCCGCATGCGGCGGTGAACGAAGCGGTTGAAATCGCCAAGAAACGGGGCCATCAGGGCATCGCTTCGATGATCAACGGCGTGCTGCGCAGCGTGCTGCGCGAAGGCGACGAATTGAAGATTCCCGGCGACCTGCCGACGAACGAGCGAATCGCGCTGCAGCATTCGCATCCGCAGTGGCTGGTCGAACGCTGGATCGCCCAGTACGGCGAGGAGACGGCGGAAGCCGTCTGCGCGGCGAACAATGAGCCGCCGAAGGTCAGCATCCGGGTCAATCCGCTGAAGATCGGCCGCGAGGAACTGCTGCGCGAGCTGGAGGCGGAGGGACGCATCGTACGTCCTTCCGAGCTTTCCCCGCAGGGAATCATCGTCGAAAGCGGCGGCAATATGGCGAACGACCGGCTGTACCGCGACGGACGTTTCAGCATTCAGGACGAAAGCTCGATGCTGGTCGCCGAAGCGCTGGCGCCGGAACCGGGCATGAGCGTGCTCGACTGCTGCGCAGCGCCCGGAGGCAAGACGGCGCATATCGCCGAGAAGATGAGAGACCGCGGCCGCATCGTCGCCAACGACCTGCACGAGCACAAGCAGGGACTGATCGCGGAACAAGCCGAGCGGCTGGGCTTGACTTCGGTCGAGACGAGCGTCGGCGACGCGCTGTCGCTGAAAGAGCGCTTCGAACCGGCCTCGTTCGATCGGGTTCTGCTCGACGCGCCCTGCTCCGGCTTCGGCGTGATCCGGCGCAAGCCGGATCTGCGCTGGGCCAAGACGCCGGACGACGCGGCGTCGATCGCGCGCCTGCAGCGTCAGCTGCTGGCCGGCGTGGCGGAGCTCGTGAAGCCGGGCGGCATCCTTGTCTACAGCACGTGCACGATCGAGCGCGAGGAAAACCAGCGCGCCGTCGCCGAGTTCCTGCGCGACCATGCGGAATTCGTCGCCGAGCCGTTCGACGTGCCGGCGCTCGCGGACGCGCCGCAGACCGGCGGTGCAGGCGTGCAGATTCTGCCGAACCAATTCGGTTCGGACGGATTCTACATCGCCCGCCTGCGGCGAAGAGGTTAGGACGCCGGAGCCCGCAAACGTCCGCGCGTCCGAAAAACAATTTTGGACGGCGCCGGTGCTTCTTTTGAACGGGACCGCAGCAAAAAGACATCTCCGACCGATAATAAAGAGGGACCTCCGCCGAAGCCCGTTACGGGACGGCCGGGGTTCTTCTTTAGCATGGACGGCTTTTGTGCTAATATAGATAAGATGGAAAGCGGTAAAGTCAATAAATCAACGAACAGGGGATATCCGACAACATGAAACCTTTCATATACGATTATAATCTCGACGACCTGCAGCAGTGGGTCAAGGAGAACGGCGAAGCGGCGTTCCGCGCCGACCAAATTTTCGATTGGCTGTACGTCAAGAGAGTGTCCAGCTTCGAGGAAATGACCAATCTGTCGAAGGCGCTGCGCACCAAGCTGGACGAGCAGTTCGCGTTCGTGACGCTGAACGAAATCACCAAGTTCAAATCCAAAGACGGCACGGTAAAGTTCCTCTTCGGCCTGCACGACGAACACGCGATCGAGACGGTCGTCATGAAGCACAATTACGGCAACAGCGTCTGCGTGACGACCCAGGTCGGCTGCCGCATCGGCTGCACGTTCTGCGCGTCCACGCTGGGCGGATTGAAGCGGAATCTGACGGCCGGCGAGATCGTGGCCCAGGTCGTGGAAGCGCAAAAAATTCTCGACGCGGACGGCGAGCGCGTAAGCAGCATCGTCATCATGGGTTCGGGCGAACCGTTCGAGAACTATGACGCCACGATGAAGTTTTTGCGCATCATGATTCACGAAAAAGGTCTGAACATCGGACAGCGCCACATTACCGTTTCGACAAGCGGCATCGTGCCGAACATCTACAAGTTCGCCGACGAAGACACGCAGATCAATCTGGCGATTTCCATTCACGCGCCGAACGACAAGCTGCGTTCCAAGCTGATGCCGGTCAACCGCCGCTTCCCGTTCGAAGACGTCATGGCCTCGCTCGATTACTACGTGGAAAAAACGGGACGCCGCCTGACGTTCGAATACGCGCTGATCGGCGGGGTAAACGACCAGGCCGAGCATGCCCAGGAACTGGCGGACGTGCTCAAGACCCGTATGGCGCACGTCAATCTGATTCCGGTCAACCACGTGCCGGAACGCAAATATGTCCGCACGTCGCGCAGCGACATTTTCAACTTCCAGCGCATTTTGACCGAAAACGGCATCAATGCGACGATCCGCCGGGAACAGGGGCACGACATTGCGGCCGCCTGCGGGCAACTGCGCGCCAAGCATATGGAAAAAGGACAGGAAAAGGCTGCGAGGTGAGTTAGGTGATTCATACCGTTCATGCAACGCATATCGGAAACGTACGCAGCATCAACGAAGACCTGTCGTGGGTCGGCCGGATCAAGCCGGGCGGCTATACGCTGGGCATCGTGGCGGACGGAATGGGCGGCCACCTGGCCGGAGATACGGCAAGCCGGCTGACGGTCGAGACGATCGTCGCCGACTTGAGCGGGCTGGAACCCGGCCTGTCGCTCGAAGCTTGCGAAGCCGCGCTCAGCGACGCGATTTTGCATGCCAACGAAGTGGTGTACCGGCAGGGAGAATCGGACATCCGCTACCACAACATGGGGACGACGGTCGTAGCCGTGCTGCTCAGCGGAGCCGAAGGAATTATCGGACATATCGGCGACAGCCGGGCCTACAAGGTGGATTCGGACGGCATCGAGCGTCTGACCGACGATCATACGCTCGTGAACGAGCTGCTCAAAAGCGGTCAGATCAGTCCGCAGGAAGCCGGTTCGCATCCGCGGCGAAACGTGCTGACGAGAGCGCTCGGAACCGATGCGGAAGTGAAGGTCGATCTCGGGCGGGTGGCCTTGAACCGGGGAGAGGCCCTGATTCTGTGCAGCGACGGACTCAGCAATTTCGTGGCCGAAGCCGAGATGATGCGCACGGTGCTGAAGCCGGGTGCGGCGCTCGAAGATCGCGCGCATAAGCTGGTTCGAATGGCGCTGAATTCCGGAGGCGACGACAACATTACGGTCGCCTTGTTTGAAAACGGGCGCGCCGGTCAGGACGCGGCGACGAAGGAGTGGGTACAATGATCGGTCAGGTGTTCAGCGGCCGCTACGAGATTTTGGAGCGTGTAGGCGGCGGGGGGATGGCGCTGGTGTACAAGGCGCTCGACCTGCTGCTGAACCGCTTCGTCGCGGTTAAAGTGCTGCGCCAGCAGTTCATGCACGACGAAGAATTCATTCGTCGTTTCCGGCGGGAAGCGCAGTCTGCCGCTTCGCTGTCCCATCCGAACATCGTTAGCATTTACGACGTGGGGCAGGACGGCGAAGTGCAGTACATCGTCATGGAATATATCGAAGGGCGCGACCTGGATGAAGTCATCAAGGAGAGAGCGCCGCTGCCCGTCGAGGAAGCGGTTCGCATCGCGTCGCAGATCTGCGACGCGCTCGATCACGCGCATAACAATCAGATCATTCACCGGGACATCAAGCCCCATAACATCTTGATCGGACGCAATGGGCGCGTAAAAGTGACCGACTTCGGGATTGCCCGGGCCGTTACGTCGACGACGATCACCCAGACCGGTTCGGTCGTGGGCTCCGTCCATTATTTCTCCCCGGAACACGCCAAAGGCGTGACGGCCGGCGAAAAGTCGGATCTGTACTCGCTCGGCATCGTGCTCTATCAGATGCTGACCGGCGCGCTTCCGTACGAAGGAGAGAGTCCGATCAGCGTGGCGCTTAAGCATTTGCAGGACGAGTTCGAAGAGCCTCGCAAGCTTAACCCGATGATTCCGCAGAGCGTGGAGAACATCATCGTCCGGGCGATGCGCAAAAACCCGTCTGAACGCTACTCCTCGGCATCCGAAATGCAGAGCGACCTCGATACCTGCCTGCTGCCTTCGCGCCGCGACGAGCAAAAAGTCAACTTCGACGACAACGACGATGCCGATCGTACGCTGGTCGTGCCGGCAATCCGCTCCTCGTATACCCCGCCTTCGGCGGAGATGCAGCGCGGCGAAGCCGCCGGCAAAGGAAAAGCCCAGCCGGGCGGCAAAAAGAATTGGAAAAAACCGGCGATCATTATCGGTTCCACGCTGCTGGTGCTGGCTATCGTCTTTATCGGGGTCATGTATTGGAGCCGGCAGTTCGTCGTGCCGGAAACGACGGTGCCGAACGTGGTCGGCATGACGGAAGACGAGGCCCGCAATACGCTGGCCGAACGTCAGCTGGAAGTCGAGGGCGTCAAGTACGAGTACGATCCTTCGACGGAAGCGGGCACGGTGTTCAAGCAGAGCAAGCCGGAAGGCTTAAGCGTCAAGGAAGGCGCTTCGGTGCTGCTGACGGTCGGCTCGGAGAAGCCGCTGAGCAAGATGCCGTCGCTGACTTCGTCGAACTATGACGAAGCCCGGAGAGACCTGGTCGCCCTGGGAGTGACGGAAGACCGGATCGTGCGCAGCGAGAGCTTCGACAACTCCGATCCGGAGACGGTGATCGCGCAGTCGCCGCAGGCGGGCGAAGACTTCGATCCCGATCAAGCGACCGTGACGCTGACCGTCAGCAAGGGCGTCGAAAACAAGCAGGTGCCGGATGTCGTCGGCAAGACGCGCCAGGAAGCGCTGGATGCGATCAACGGACAGGCGTTGGCGCCGTCTTCGCAGGAGGAACCGAGCTTCACGGTAGACAAAGGCAAAGTCGTGAGCCAGGATCCCCAGGCGGGAACGGAGATCAAGCCGGGCGCGACGGTCAAATTTGTCGTCAGTTCGGGCATTCCTCCGGAGGCGCTGAACTTTACCGTTAAGGTGCCGGTCGAGCCTTCGCAGGAAGGCGTGGCGTCGAAAATCCGCATCGAATACAGCGACGCGCGCGGCGAGCGGATCGAATGGGGGCAGGACACGATTTCCTCGCTCCGCATTTTCCCGGTATCGCTTGTGCTCGCCCCGAATCGCAACGGAGCGATTACCGTTTATCGGGACGGAGCCCTCATCGCGACTTATCCGGTCGATTACACGGAAGCGGCCCGGGGGACGTTCCAGCAGCCGGAAATGCCGAAAAAAGAACCTGAGCCGACGCCTCCTCCCGCAGAGCCGGCACCGGTCGATCCTCCGGCCGACAACGGCGCCCAAAACGAAGGGAATGCCGAGCCGGACGAGGGAGCGAACGTTGAAAACGCTCCGGAAAACGGGCAGGAAGGTCAGGGCGAAGACACCGGCGAGGAAGAAGCCGATCCGTCGGCTTTCGTGCCGCCCGGCAAGACCACGGCGTCCGCAGCGGCGGCAGAGGCTTCGCAGGAAAAGTCCAATAATGGCAGGGGCAACGGAAACGGCAAAAGCAACGGAAATGGTAACGGGAACGGCAAGGGCCGGCAATAAGCCGGCCGACCATCAAACGGGCAGAACGCAGGCCGGACGGAAGTCCGGCCCGCTCCCGTTACGGACAAAGGAAGGTGAAGCATGCCTGAAGGATTAATCGTAAAGGCGTTAAGCGGTTATTATTATGTGAAGGACGACGAGGCTGCTCCAGGCGAGCCGGCGATTCAGTGCCGGGCGCGCGGAGTATTCCGCATTAAGGGCAAATCGCCGCTGGTCGGCGACCGGGTCGTCTACGCCCTGACCGAAAACGGAGAGGGTACGGTAACGGAAGTGAAGCCTCGATCGACGGAATTGATTCGTCCGCCGGTGGCGAACGTCAATCTGGCGGTGCTGGTGTTTTCGGTCAAAGAACCGGATCTGAATCTCAATCTGCTGGACAAGTTCCTCGTACATATCGAGCATGAGGGGCTGGATGCGTTGATCTGTCTGACGAAGATGGACCTGATCGGAGACGACGCGAAGACCCGCGAAGACGTGGAACGCGCCAGGGAGCTGTATACGTCGATCGGGTACGAGGTGCTGGAAACGAGCTCTCCTCAAGGCTTGGGAGCCGAGCGGCTGCGGGAGCGGCTGGCGGGCGAGATCAGCGTCTTCTCCGGCCAGTCGGGCGTCGGCAAATCCTCGCTGCTCAACGCGATGTTCCCCGACCTGGATCTGCAGACGAGCGAAATCAGCCTCCGGCTCGGCCGGGGCCGTCATACGACCCGCCACGTGGAACTGGTCGAACTGGGAGGCGGCGGCTATATTGCCGACACGCCGGGCTTCAGTCAGTTGGATTTTCTGGAATTGGGCGTCGAGGAACTCGCGAGCTGCTTCCGCGAATTCGTGCCGCTGGCCGAAGGCTGCAAATTCCGCGGCTGCACCCATACGCACGAACCGGGATGCAAGGTGCTCGAAGCGCTGGAGCGGGGAGAGATCGCCGCAAGCCGGTACAAGCACTATGCCGCTTTTCACCAAGAAATGAAAGATAAAAAACGGAGGTATTGACTTATGGTACTGATTGCACCTTCGATCTTGTCCGCGGATTTCTCGAAGCTGGGAGCCGACGTCAAGGAAGTGGAAAACGGCGGCGCGGACTGGCTGCACGTCGACGTGATGGACGGGCATTTCGTGCCGAACATCTCGTTCGGCGCCCCGATCATGCGATCGATCGCGCCGCTGACCAATCTGCCGCTTGACGTGCACCTGATGATCGAAAATCCGGAAAACTATATCCCGGAATTCGCGAAAGCGGGCGCTTCGGTCATTACCGTCCATGCCGAAGCCTGCGTGCATCTTCATCGGGTCGTGCACTTGATCAAGGAGCACGGCGTAAAAGCCGGCGTTGCGCTGAATCCGGGGACTCCTGTATCCGCGATTCGCGAGGTGCTGGAAGATCTGGACCTCGTATTGATCATGACGGTTAACCCGGGCTTCGGCGGACAGGCATTCATCGAGCGAACCGTAAACAAGATCCGGGAAACGCGGCAGCTGGCGAATTCGCTCGGCATGAGCGGTCTGCACATCGAAGTCGACGGCGGGATCGCCGCGGATGCGGCGGGCAAGGTGGTCGCCGCCGGAGCGGACGTGCTGGTAGCCGGCAGCGCCGTCTACGGCGCGGGCGACCGTGCCGCCGCCATTTCGGCGATTCGCGCGGGGGCAGAGCGCGGCGAATGAACAATTTCAAGTCGACGCTGATGCTTGCGCTGGTCACCTCCGTGTCCGGCCTGCTGATCGCCATCTTCGCTTTTTTGCCGGTACCGTTCAACGCTCTGGTCGGTCTGCTGGCGGCGGGACTCGTCGTCTGGTATTTCCGCAAAATCGAGACGCGGGGCGGCCGGATTTCTTTCGTGGTCTGGACGCTGGTGTATTTTCTGTTTTTCACCGTGCTCATTTCCGCGATCCGCTACCGGATGGGCCTGATCTGAAGAACGGCGCAAAAAGACAAAAAGCCGAAGGACGGCTCCGTGCGGAGCGCGTGCTTTCGGCTTTTTGTTTCGTTACGGAAAAAACGGCCCTAACGGGCGTCGTCCGCGGAATCTTTTCGCAGTCGACGATGCCCGAAGGCGGACGATAGACTAAAAAAACACCTTCGAAAGAAGGTGTTTTCTCGTCTATATCTGGATTAAACGCGAGTCACTTTACCGGATTTGAGAGCCCGGGTGCTGACGTATACGCGTTTCGGTTTGCCGTTTACGAGGATGCGAACCTTTTGGACGTTAACTCCCCAAGAACGACGGTTGCGGTTGTTAGCGTGGGAAACGTGATTACCAGAGCTTGGTTTTTTACCCGTTACAAAACATCTGCGAGCCATGAATGACACCTCCTTGCTTAGATAAAACCTACATAAGCAACACTTAAAACATCATACCACACGCAAAAAAGCTCCGTCAACGGTTCTAAAAACTTTATTTATTTCTACGTGCGCTTATAGTACAATATTAGGTGGGGCCTTTTGCAAAATCTGATTTGAACTTTGCCCGGATTTTGCAAAGGGCTCATGATGTATGGGACCGAAAGGCGGTTCGTCCGTATGAAATCCGAAACGGATGCAAGGAAACGGGCGCAAGCCGACAGCGCGCCGCCGCGGGGGACGGAAACCGGGTTTCCGATGCGCGCACGAGCCTACAGGGGCCGGCGGGCATACAGCGAAGGAATATAAGGGTCTCAACATCGAAATAGAGAGCGGTCGCCGCCTTTTGCTTGGCGTCCGCGTATCCAGCAGGTTTAGGAAGGGGAATTTTCATTGAGCAGGCGTTCGATTAACGGAACTGATTTTACGGGCATGGTGTTGGCGGGTGCGGAGAGACTTTCGCGCCAGGCAGAGCATGTCAATGCGCTGAACGTATTCCCGGTGCCGGACGGCGACACGGGCACCAATATGAATTTGACGATGACGGCGGGGGTAACCGATCTGCGCGAGCGCAGTTCCGCTTCGATCGGTCAGTCGGCGACCGTGCTGTCCAAAGGACTGCTGATGGGCGCGCGCGGCAATTCCGGCGTAATCCTGTCGCAGCTGTTCCGGGGCTTCGGCCGATATGCGGCTTCGCATGAGGAACTGAACGCGATTCAGTTCGCGGCGGCGCTTCAAGTCGGCGTCGATACGGCTTACAAAGCGGTCGTCAAGCCGGTCGAAGGCACGATTCTGACCGTTGCCCGCGAAGCGGCAAAGCATGCGGGCGCTTACGCTCGCCGTACGACGGATGTCGTCGAATTGATGCGCGAAGTGCTGGCGAGAGCCCAGTACGCGCTCGACCGTACGCCGGATCAGCTGCCGGTGCTGAAGCAGGTCGGCGTCGTCGATTCGGGAGGCCAAGGCCTGGTCTACATCTACGAGGGCTTCCTCGACTACTTGGAAAACGGAGCCTCGGCAAGCGGAGACAAGCCGGCAGCGGCCGGCGCGCCGGCTCTGCAAAAGCAGCCGGTTCCCGCATCCGCTCCCGCCGCGGCGAACGTTCAAGCTTCCGCGCAGTCACAGCTCGATACGGAAAACATCGAATTCCTGTACGACATGGAATTCTTCATCAATCGCGGCCTCGGGGACGGACCGCGCGACAAGTTCGACGAAGAAGCTTTCCGTCAAGCGTTGTCCGTGAACGGGGATTCCATCATCATCATTGCGGACGACGACATCGTCAAAGTGCACGTTCATTCCAAGACGCCGGGCGAAGTCATGACGCTGGCTCTGCGCTACGGCGAAATCACGCAGATTCATATCCTGAACATGCGCGAGCAGCACCGCGATCTGCTGCATGCCGGCATGGACGGAGCCGCTCCGCCGGAACTGTTCGCCGACATGCCGGCGCCTGCGGCGGCTCACGAAGAGACGGCGGCGATGCCTGCCGACGAAGTGGCGCCTTACGGCTTCATCGCCATCGCGAGCGGAGCGGGCATCGAGGAAATCTTCAAAAGTCTCGGCGTGGATATCGTGCTGTCCGGCGGACAAACGATGAACCCGAGCACGGAAGATTTCGTCAATGCGATCGCCCAATTGTCCGCTCAGCATATTTTCCTGCTTCCGAACAACTCGAACATCGTGCTTGCCGCGCAGCAGGCGCGCGACCTGCTCGAAGGAGAACGCCAGGTCACGGTCGTGCCGTGCAAGAGCATCCCGCAGGGCATCGCGGCCGCGCTCGCCTTCCAGGAAGACGAAAGTCCGGAAGCGAACGAGGCGCAGATGAACGAAGCGATCAAGCGGGTCAAGACCGGCCAGGTCACTCACGCCGTTCGCGACACCACGTTCGACGATTTGGAGATTACGGCCGGGCATTATATCGGCATCTACAACTCCAAGATCGTCGCGACCGCGGCCGACCGTCTGACGACGAGCCGGAACCTGCTGGCGGCCATGATCGAGAGCGGCGACGAGATCGTCACGCTGCTCGCCGGAGAAGACGCTTCGGAAGCCGAAACGGCGGATCTGGCGGAGTGGCTGGCAGCCGAGTACCCGGACGCCGAAGTGGAATTCCACAGCGGCGGCCAGCCGGTCTACGACTACATGTTCTCGGTCGAAGCTTGATCATTCTTTCCCGCACCACAACCGGCCGTATGGGATCTTAGGAATTCGATTCGTTCAGTTCGGAAGCCTATGATTCCGAACTGAACGAATAGGATTTTAAGGTTTCACCAGGCCGCCCCTCTAACTTAAAGGACGGTGACAGGATGAACCCGATTATCGTAACCGACAGCACATCCGATATTCCGGAGGAATTGATTCAGCGCCTCGGCATCGTCGTCGTGCCGCTCAAAGTCATGTTCGGCGACGAAGCGCTGATGGACGGCGTCGATATCAAGGCGCCGGAATTCTACAGGCGCCTGGTCGCCGCAGACAAGCTGCCGACGACGTCGCAGCCTTCCCCGGCGGATTTCACCGCCGCGTATCAGCGCATTCTGGACGAACATCCGGGCGCGCCGATCGTCTCGATCCATATCTCGACGGGCATGAGCGGCACGTTCCAGTCCGCGACGCTCGGAAAGTCCATGCTGGAAAACGAAGACGCGAACATTACGATGATCGATTCCCGTTCCGCTTCGTACGGCTTCGGCCTGATGGTCGTCCGCGCGGCGGAAATGGCGCAGGCCGGAAGCACGCCGCAGGAGATCGAAGCCGAGGTGGAAAGGCTGAAATCGGCGAGAAGCCTGTATTTTCTCGTCGATACGCTGGAGTATTTGCAAAAAGGCGGCCGCATCGGCCGCGCGGCGGCCGTGCTCGGCACGCTGCTTAACATCAAGCCGATCCTGTCGATCGACAAGGAAGGCGTCATTTACGCGGTAGAGAAGGCCAGAGGACGCAAGAAGGCGCTGGCCCGGGTCGTGGAGCTGTTCAAGCAGGAGCTGAGCGGCGTCGGACGGGTGGACGTGGCGATCGGACATACCGTGCAGCCGGAATCGGCCGACGAAATTCTCGAACTGCTTCGTGGGCATTTCGAGGTCGGCGACGTCGTCTACTCGCATATCGGCTCCGTCGTCGGCACGCACGTGGGGCCCGGCTGCAACGCGATTTATATCTGGCCTTCCGTCAAATAGAAGGAGAGCATAATGAGCATACGCCTGGATCAAATCCCGGTGAAAGAAGTCAACGGTGTGGGCGCCCGGAGAGCGGAGGAGCTTCACGCCGTTGGCATTTTTACCGTTAAGGATCTTATCGAATATTTTCCGTTTCGTTACGAAGATTTCCGGCAAAAATCGCTCGGCGACGTGAAGGACGGGGACAAAGCGACCGTACAGGCGAAGATCGTCGGCATGCCGATCGTGCAGCGTTTCGGCAAAAAGACCAAGCTGAGCTGCAAGGTGCTGGCGGATTATTCGATGTTTACGGCCGTATGGTTCAACCGGAATTATCTCAAGGATCAGCTGGAGCTGGACCGCGAGATCATTCTGACCGGCAAATGGGACGGACGCCGTCTGCAGATGAACGTGACGCATTCGGAGTTCCCTGACCGCGGCGTCATTCGCAGCGGTTCGCTTCAGCCGGTCTACTCCATCGCCGGCAATCTTACCCAGAATTCGCTGCGCAAGGCGATCGGCAGCGCGCTCGACCAGTACGGCGAGCATCTGGAAGAGGTGCTGCCGCAACAATTGGTCGACAAGTACGAGCTGATGCCGCGCCCGCAGGCGATCCGCCTGCTGCACCAGCCCGGCGACATCGCCGAGGGGCAGGAAGCGCGCAAGCGCATGGTCTACGAGGAATTGTTCCTGTTCCAGCTCAGGCTGCAGGCGTTCCGTTCGCTGAACCGGGAACGGCGGGACGGCGTCGTGCATACGACGCCCAACGCCACGATCCGCGAGTTCGTGCGCAGCCTGCCGTTCGAGCTGACCGACGATCAGAAGAACGTCGAGTTGGAAATTCTCAAAGACATGCGTTCGGAAGCCTGCATGAACCGTCTGCTTCAGGGCGACGTCGGCTCCGGCAAAACGGCCGTGGCCGCCGTCGCGCTGTTCACGACGGTGCGCTCCGGCTTCCAAGGCGCGCTGATGGTGCCGACCGAAATTTTGGCCGAACAGCATTCGCGCTCGCTGCAAAAAATGTTCGAGCCGTTCGGCATCACGGTCGGCCTGCTGACGAGCAGCGTGACCGGACGCAAACGCAAAGATCTGCTCGCCGGCCTGCAGATGGGCTTGATCGATATTCTGGTCGGCACGCAC
Source organism: Saccharibacillus alkalitolerans (assembly GCF_011090185.1). Classification (GTDB taxonomy): domain Bacteria; phylum Bacillota; class Bacilli; order Paenibacillales; family Paenibacillaceae; genus Saccharibacillus; species Saccharibacillus alkalitolerans. The sequence goes on from NZ_JAAFGS010000001.1 coordinate 398,709, forward strand.
GCGCTCATTCAGGAAGACGTCAATTTCCGGGCGCTGGGCCTTGTCGTCACCGACGAGCAGCACCGCTTCGGCGTCAACCAGCGCAGCGTGCTGCGCCGCAAAGGCTACAATCCCGACGTGCTGACGATGACGGCGACCCCGATCCCTCGTACGCTCGCCATCACGGCGTTCGGCGATATGGACGTCTCGACCATCGCGGAACGGCCCAAAGGGCGCGTGCCGATCGAGACGTACTGGGTCAAGCACGAGATGATGGAGCGGGTGCTGGGCTTCATCCGCCGCGAAGTGAGCCAGGGCCGTCAAGCTTACATGATCTGCCCGCTGATCGAGGAGTCGGAGAATCTGGACGTGCAGAACGCCATCGATCTGCATATGCAGATGAGCCAGGCGCTGCCCGATTACAAGGTCGGCCTGCTGCACGGCCGGATGAGCGCCGCGGAGAAAGAAGAAACGATGCGGCAGTTCTACGCGGGCGAAACGCATCTGCTCGTCTCGACGACCGTCGTCGAAGTCGGCGTCGACGTGCCGAACGCGACGCTCATGGTCATCATGGACGCCGACCGGTTCGGCCTGTCGCAGCTGCATCAGCTGCGCGGCCGGGTCGGCCGAGGTCAGCATGCGTCGTACTGCGTGCTGATCGCCGATCCGAAGTCGGAGCTGGGCCGTCAGCGCATGGGCGTCATGACCGATACGAACGACGGCTTCGAAGTGTCGCGGCGAGACCTGGAACTGAGAGGTCCGGGCGACTTTTTCGGCACAAAGCAGAGCGGTCTGCCGGAATTCAAAGTCGCGGACATGGTCGCCGACTTCAAAGTGCTGGAGCAGGCGCGCGACGACGCCGCGAAGCTGGTGGAAGATTCGTTCTTCTGGACTTCGCCGGCTTACGAAAATTTGCGGAGCTCGCTGGAAACGCAGGAACTGTTCCGCGGCGAGCTGATCGACTGAGAGAACGGTCCGTTCGCAGGGCTGCCGGCGTCTATGCCGGCGGCTTTCTTTTTCGCGTCAAAAGATAAGTCTGACAAGTAAATCCGTCGGAAGCGCGGCGCGTTTGAAATTCAAAACCGAGTAAGGAGGAGGAACGCCATGGATTCTTCGCATCCGCTGACTATTTTTTTGCAGCTGTTCGAACGGGGTTCGCTGCTGCTCATGTGCTTGTTCGTGCTGACGCGCATCCCGCGCTTTAAAGCCGTCTTTCAAAAAGAAGAATACCGCCCGCAGGATCTCGTGACCGTCACGGTAATCTTCGGGCTGTTCGCCATTTTCGGGACGTATATGGGGATCAGCGTGGAGGGCTCGCTCGTCAACGTGCGCATCGTGGCGATCCTGTCGGGCGGGCTGCTGTTCGGTCCCTGGGTCGGGATCGTGACGGGACTCGTGTCCGGCGTGCACCGTTATCTGATCGACATCGGCGGCGTGACCGCCGTGCCGTGTCTGATTACCAGCATCGTGGCGGGCATCGTCGCGGGCGTCATCCATCTGCGAGTGCCCAAGCCTAAGCGCTGGTATTACGGGATCGTCGCCGGCATGCTGTGCGAAGTGCTGACGATGGGCTTGATTCTGCTGCTCGCGCAGCCTTACGAACTGGGAGCGGACATCGTGTCCAAGATCGCCGCGCCGATGATTTTCGCCCAGGTCATGATCGGGCTGATCGTCATGCTCGTGCAGAGCGTGGAAGACGAAAAAGAGTACGTGGCGGCCAAGCAGGCGAAGCTCGCGCTCGACATCGCCAACGAGACGCTGCCGTATTTCCGCAAAGTCGACAGTGCGTCGCTGCTGCGGATCTGCGAGATCATCGAGGAGAAGATCGGCGCGGACGCCGTGGCGATCACGGATACGAGCCATATTTTGGCGTATTCCGGCTTCGGGCAGGAGCGCTACAATATCGGGCACGAGATCATGACGGAGGAGACGAAGCAGACGATCCGAAGCGGCAGCATCACCATTCGCAACAACGACGCCGATCACCGGAACGAGTGGATCAAATCGATGATTATCATTCCGCTGCAGGAAAAAGGGGTCGTGACGGGAGCGCTGAAAATTTACTATCGGCATGCCCACCAGATCACGTATTCGCTGCGCGAGCTGGCCGTCGGGCTGTCGCAGATCATTTCCACGCTGATGGAAGTGTCCCGGGTGGAACAGATCAAGGCAATGGCGGACAAGGCCGAGATCAAGGCGCTGCAGACGAAGATCAGTCCCCATTTCCTGTTTAACGCGCTGAACGCGATCGCGTCGTCCATCCGTCTGAATCCCGACAAGGCGCGCGAGCTGATCATCAATCTGTCCGGGTATCTGCGCTACAACCTGGAACTCAACGACGAATTGATCGACGTGCACCGGGAGCTGCAACAGGTGAAAGATTACGTCGAAATCGAGAAAGCGCGCTTCGGCAGCCGGCTGCAGGTGGAATACGACATCGACGACGAGACGGACGTGAAAATTCCGAGCCTGATCATCCAGCCGCTGGTCGAGAACGCGATCGTGCACGGCATTTTGAAGGACAAAGGGAGAGGAACGGTCACCATTCGGGTCAAAAACGAAGGGGAGGCCGTGCGCTTCGAGATCGCGGACACCGGCGTCGGCATCGACGAATCGGTGATCGAGAACATCCGCCGCGGCGGCATGCCGTCGAACAAAATCGGGCTGTCGAACGTGCACGAGCGGCTGAAGCTCATTTACGGGGAAGGCGTGGACATCCGCAGGCTCGAAAAAGGGACGGTAATCGGATTTACGGTAAGAAAGGGGAGAACGGAATGAGCATGAAAGGCATTATCGTGGAAGACGAATTTCTCGCGATGGAGGAATTGGACTATCTGATCGGCAAAAACAGCTCGGTGGAGATCGTCGGCAAATTCGAGGACGGGATCGACGTGCTTAAATTTTTGCAGGGCAGCGACGTGGACGTCATTTTTCTCGATATCAACATTCCGTCGCTCGACGGCGTGCTGCTCGCCAAAAGCATCAGCAAATTCGCGCGCAGGCCGTATATCGTATTCACGACGGCCTATAAGGAACACGCGGCGGAGGCGTTCGAGATCGAAGCGTTCGATTATATTCTGAAGCCGTATCACGAGCCCCGGATCGCGGCGATGCTGCACAAGCTCGAAGCGGCGTTCGCGGCGAAAAAAGAAGGGGAAACGGGAATCTCTCCGCCGGGGGCTTCGGGCGAACCGTCTGCGGTTTCGGCCTCTCCGTTATCCGGCGCGTCGCCGCAGGAACTTTCGGAAGCGGGCCGCCCGTCCGGCAGCCGCCGCATCAATCTGTACAAGGACGACAAGATCATCGTGGTCGACGCGGACGACATCTACTACGCGTCCGCGCAGGAAAAAACGACGCTCGTTTACACGCGCAAAGAAGAGTATGTCATGCACATGAGCATCTCGGATTTTCAAGCGAATCTGCCGCAGGATAAATTTTTTCGCTGCCACCGTTCCTACACGGTCAATCTGTCGAAGATCCGGGAGATCGTACCTTGGTTCAACAACACGTACTTGCTGCGTCTGCGCGATATGAACGCCGAAGTGCCGGTCAGCCGCAGCAAATCCAAAGAATTCCGTCAGCTCATGCGCATTTAAGCGGTTTCAAAACGTTCGTGACGGTTCCCGTGCATTTCATTCCGCTTGGGCGGCATCTCATTCCAAAAACGCTTCCGAAACGGCCGGACTGCTTATACTAAAGCCATAAGGAACGCATAACGAATGAGAGAAGGAATAATAATGAAAACCGTTACAGCTTCTTCCTCCAACTTTTCGGGTTCGCAAGATAATGCCGCTATGAAAGTGAATCGCCTGTGGATCGTCATCGGGACGATCATCGTGCAGATGGGCCTCGGCACCATTTATACGTGGAGCCTGTTCAACCAGCCGCTCGCCGATAAATTCGGCTGGGAGCTCGGCGGAACGGCGATGACATTTTCGATCACAAGCTTCGCGCTCGCTTTCGCCACCTTATTCTCCGGCAGGCTGCAGGACAAATTCGGCATCCGCAGACTGATCGCCGCTTCCGGCATTCTGCTCGGTATCGGATTGATGCTCTCCTCGCAGGTGTCGTCGCTCGGTCTGCTGTATCTGGTCGCCGGCGTGCTTGTCGGCTACGCGGACGGTACGGCGTACATGACGTCGCTGTCCAACCTGATCAAATGGTTCCCGAAGCATAAAGGGCTTATGTCCGGCGTGTCGGTCGGCGCCTATGGCACGGGCAGCCTGATCTTCAAATACGTCAACGGCGCCATGATCGAATCGCGCGGCGTGTCGCAGGCTTTTCTCATCTGGGGCATCATCGTGCTGGCGATGGTCGTGCTCGGCTCGCTGCTGATCCGCGAAGCGGCGGTCGCCGCGGCTCCGATATCGGCTTCGGGCGTTCGCGTCAAAGACTATACCGTCAAAGAAATGCTCAAGACCAAACAGGCTTACCTGCTGTTCGTCGTCTTCTTCACGGCCTGCATGAGCGGACTGTACCTGATCGGCATCGTCAAGGACATCGGCGTGCAGCTGGCCGGCCTGGACGCGGCGACCGCCGCCAACGCGGTAGCGATGATCGCGATCTTCAACACGGCGGGACGGCTGATCCTCGGCCCGCTGTCCGATAAAGTCGGCCGCCTCAGAGTCGTCTCCGGCGCGCTGCTGGTCACGTTCGCGGCCGTCATGGTCCTGAGCTTCGCGGCGCTGAGCTATCCGCTGTTCTTCGCCAGCGTGGCGGCGATCGCTTTCTGCTTCGGCGGCAATATCACGGTGTTCCCGGCGATCGTCAGCGACTTCTTCGGCCTGAAGAACCAGGGCAAAAATTACGGCGTCATCTACCAGGGCTTCGGCCTCGGCGCCCTGTCCGCGTCCTTTATCGCGGCTCTGCTCGGCGGGTTCAAGCCGACGTTCCTCGTGATCGGCGCGCTGTGCGCGATCTCGTTCCTGATCGCCCTGCTGCTCAAGGCGCCGGCGGCGGGCGCGCGAACCGCTGCGGAATCTTCTTCGGAAACGCGCGGCAGAGAAGCCCAAGGGAAAGAAGGCAAAGAAAGCAAAGGCATGCGGCTTAACCCGCAGACGAAAGGCATCTGAGCTAGACGCCTGCGGTACGTGGGATTACAGACAAAGCTCCGGCGGAATTCCGCCGGAGCTTTTTTCGTGCGTTTGAAAAGAAATTTAATTTCTTTTGCGCCGAGCCCGACTTTTTCCTCCGAGTCGACGCATATATGATTAGACGGAGAAGTCGGTCCCACCGGATCGAACGAAAGGAGGTCGGCGGAAGCGCGAATATGCCGAAACGGGACATGCTTACAGACGTCAACGAAGCCAAGTTAATCAAACGCATTCAGCGAAAAGGCGACCGTGCCGCCGCCGACGAGCTGGTTTCGCGCCATTACCGGGAGATTTACGCTTTCGTGTACAGGCAGCTCCAGCATCGGGAAAATTCGCTCGATCTCACACAGGACATTTTTGTCAGCATGCTGCGCAGCATCGGCTCGTTCGAAGGAAAGCGTTCGTCGCTGCGTACCTGGCTGTACCGCATCGCGACGAATCGGGTCATCGATCATTTTCGCTCAAGAGCGCACCGGGACACCAAACTGACCGATCCGATCGAAGATTTCGAATTCGCGGCGGATGAAGATTTTACCCTGGAATTCGAACAGCGGGAAGAAGCGGGCCGGGTGCTGGAGCTGCTGCGGACGTTCGAATGGCGCACGCAGGAGATCGTGCGGGTGAAGCTGTTCGCGGAGCAGACTTTCGCCGAAATCGCGCAGAGTATGAGCCTGCCCGATTCGACGGTCAAGACCCATTATTATGCGGCGATCCGCAGGATCAAACAAACATTCGAGGAGGAGCGGAATGAAGAGCCATCGCAACAATCGGATTCGAAGCAGCGCGCCGTCGACGTTCGATGACATCGATTATCCGGACGAGCGGGAGATCCGTCTGCATGTCGCTTCCATCGTGGAAAAGGCGCTGCCGGTTCGCCCCTCGTTTCCGGCTTATATCGGCGGCATGTACCGTCAGCTCGGCTTCCGGCATTTGTTCCGGGATTTGACGGAGATCGTGTTCGTGCTGCTGCTGGGGTTGGGCATCCTTGTTTTTATGGCGCTGTTCATGCTGGAAAACGCGAATGCGGACAGCCTTTATGCCTTTATTTTTATCGTCTCGCCTCTGCTGTACCTGGCCGTCTCCCTGATTTTCTTCGCCGATCTGCGCAGGCGCGACACGTATCAGGTCGAAATGGCCTGCCGCTATAACGTCTATCAGCTCGCGTCGCTCCGCATGTTGACTTTTTCCGCCGTATGTCTCGTGCTGAATGCCGGATTTGTCTGCTGGATTGCGCTGACTTCCGGACAGGTGGATCTGCTGCGCGGGCTGCTGCTGTCGGCTTCGTCGCTGTTCGCGTTCGCGGCTGCGTTCCTGTACGGAATGCTGCGCGGAAGAACCGCGGCGGGCCGCTATGCGACAGTCGGCCTGTGGCCGCTGCTCAATGCCGGTCTGTGGATCGCGGAGCCGCACGGCTACCGGGTTCTGCTGTCCGGCGTTCCGATCTATGCCTATCTGGGACTCCTTCTGCTGGGAGCCGCCATCTACGTCGGACAGGCCCGGGAGCTGATCCATTTTCGGCCGAAACTGTCTTGAATATGCCCAAACGAAAAGGAGCTGAACAAGGATGCTGATTGTGCGTGCCGCAAGCCGGCGATACGGGGACGATCCGGCGCTGGAAAGACTTGATCTGGAATTCCAAAACGGAGTGTACGGCCTGCTCGCGCCCAACGGAGCGGGAAAAACGACGCTGCTGAAAATGTTGGCCGGACTGCTTCCCCCGTCGGAAGGCGAAATTTTATACGACGGGGAACCTCTTGCGGACCTCGACGAAAAATATCGCATGAAATTGGGCTACCTCCCGCAAAGGTTCGGCTATTATCCGGGAGACACCCCTTTGAAATATATGCAGTACCTCGCCGCGATCAAAGGAATGAACCGCAAAGAAGCGTCGGAGCGCTCCGAGCTTCTGCTGGACGCGGTAGCGTTGGGCGAAGCGAAACGGCGGAAAATGAAGACGTTCTCCGGCGGCATGATCCAGCGGGTCGGCATCGCGCAGGCGCTGCTCAACGATCCGCGCGTGCTGATTCTGGATGAACCGACAGCCGGGCTCGATCCGAAGGAACGCGGAAGATTCCGCAGCCTGCTGACGCAGCTCGGCCGGGATCGCATCGTGATCCTGTCCACGCATGTCGTCTCGGATGTGGAGTCGGCGGCGAACGAAATTATTCTGCTGAAGGACGGGCGCGTGTTCGCGAAAGACAAGCCCGAGGGGATCTGCTTGATGCTGGCCGGGCGTGTCTACGAAACGAAAATTGGCGACGCGGAAGCGGACGCTTTTCGCGAACGCTATGCGATCCTGGCCGAACGCGGCGAGCCGGACGGATGGCGGATGCGCTTCGTCTCGGAAGCCGAATCGGCGCTGCCGCAGTGGCAGGCCGTGCAGCCGACGTTGGAGGATGTGTTTCTGTACGTGTACCGGGATGCCGAAGGTCGGGCGCCGGAGCGGATGCTGTTTCCGCGCGAACCGGCCGGGAGCGGGAAAAGGGGAGAATCGGTATGAAAACGGCTGTGCATACGCCTGCGAATCGATCCGCGAGCGGCTATGAGCGCTTAAAAATCCGGCCGGTCTGGCTGGAGTTCCGAAAATTGTTTATGCCGAAAAGGGTAGGGCTTGCGCTGCTGGTGCTGCTGCTCGTCGGGATGTGGCTGTACCCTTTCCGAGCGATGTACCCCGGCGCAGCCTTCAAAGATTGGGACACCGCAGTCGCCGTGCAGATGGAAGCGGACTACGGACTGCGAATCGACGAAGCCGAGTTCAACCGGTTCAAGCAGTCGCTGGCGCCGAAGATTGCGGAAGCGGACGCTTATATCCGTTCGACGCCGGCTTTTGCCCGAGCCGGTCTGGACAGTTACGAAAGATATGTCAAGAGGGATCGCATGATAAACGGCGGAACGCTTCCGTTGAATCGGATCGTCGAGGCCGGGCCGGCAGCCGATCTGTTCGCGGAGCTTCAGGCGTCGCGGAATTGGATCGAATATTACGAAATGGGGACGGCGAATACGCTGGGCATGAACGAGGCGGAGAAAAAAAGGGCGTCGGAAGTGGAAAGCCGGGATTGGGTATCGGTGCTGCCGCCGAATTTCGTAGGCATGTATAGTTCCTGGAACCTTTTGAATCGACTCGCCGTGACCGCCATGCTCATCACCGCCATGCTCGTCATGCCTATTCAGATCGGCGACCGGCGCGCGGGGCTTGGCGAGCTGCAGGCATCGTCGAAAGCGGGCATAACCGGCTTGTTCCGCATGAAAACGGCTGCCGCCCTATGGGCGGGAACTCTGGCTGCGGGGACGCTGCTGGTCGTCTTGCTGCTCGCTTACCGCTTCAGCGGCGCATGGACTTTGATGGGGGCGGACATTAACGGGAAAGCGGGCGGTCTGTTCTGGTACGATCTCAGCTTCCTGCAGTATGTGCTGGCGACGTATGCGGCCGTGTTCGTGCTCTGCTGGATGACGGCGCTGCTGACGGTATTTTTTTCCTCGGTCGCTCCCAACTATGTTGTGCTTGCCGGAGCCGTCGCCTTGACGTTGATCTTGTTCTACGAAAGCGACTATCTGCTCAATCCCCTGCTCAATCATATGCTGGGAGTAGGCTTGGGCCGCTCGCCGCTGCGGACGCCGATCGCTTTGGGTATTCTGCTGCTGGCTTCCGCGGCATTGGCGTATATCGCGTGGAAAAGGGAAACGAAGCGGGTGCGCTGGTGACGCGAACGGATTCGGAGCGCCGCGCGGCAGGCAGGGCCATGCGCCGGGCTTGGCTTCCTCGCCGGCTTGGCCTATATTAGAAACAGAACAGGAAGAACAGGAACAAGGAGGAAGTCGGTCGTGAGCGAAAATGTGCTGAATTTTTTGCGGGAGTATCGGGTGAAGGCCGCCGAGGCGGAGGAGATCAAATTCCCGATTAGGGCTTCGGCAGGCATGCGGCGGGTGCTGATCGTAACCGGAGACAATATCGGGGAAATGCTGGAAGAAGCGGCGGACGGCGAGGACTCGATTCGCCTGTATGCCGAACGGCAGCGGGCGGCGGCCGAAGCCGCTTCCGCCGCCGATGTGCTGCGAAGTCTGGTCGATTCGGCCCTGACGGACAGCGGGCTGCCGACGTCGGCCGACGGCGGCATTCGCGATGTCTACGGCGCCTATGCCGCTCTATGGGACGAGCAGGGCGAACTGCTGGACGAGCGGATCGTGCCCGCCGCGGGCGAAGACGGTCGGCCGGACGAACCGGGCGAGCTGCCCGATTCGGCGTGGGTCGGGCGTCATGGGGAAGACGGACTGCTGCTGCTCGACCTGCCGGAAGCGGAAGCCTGGACCGCACCGCTGATCGTGCCGATGGGCGGCTACAACGAATGCCCGCAGCCGATCGAGCAGGCCGTCCTGTTCCGCGATTGGCAGAAGCGCTTCGGCGCCGTGCCGACGGCCGTCGCGGAAGATACGTGGCTGCTGCAAGTTTCGCGTCTGCCGGAAACGGACGAGGAAGCGCTGAATCTGGCCCGGGAGCATTTCATCTTCTGTTCTTACGTGCTGGAAGCGTTCGATTCGATCGGGCGGTATGCGGCGCATTTGAAGAGCAGCCGGGTATGGAGCTTTTGGTGGGATTGATTGCGGCCGGCGGGTCGAAATTTTAAGCCAACGTTTTCGGTCTTCGGCGCGTCTTTATAAAGAACTCGAACAAGGAGGGACGTAAACTTGAAAAAGACTATAATGGCCGCTGCTGCGGCCGCGCTGCTGCTCGGAGCCGGAACTTCGCATGCCGGGGCGGCCTCGTCCGGAACGCATCGGTATCCGGTCGCGCCGAATCCTATCGCGGACGCGCCGAATATTCGGGTAATCGACAGCACGCCGGAGACCGAACTGATTGAGAGCCTCAAAAAAGGGGAATGGCCCGACGAATTCGTGATTGTGGCCATGATGCAGACGCTGTCGGGACAGAGGCTGAAGCCCGATTCGTACCCGATTTTTTTATCGTCCAAATGGCGTCTGAACCTGCTTCATCAAATGATCGACGGCGGTCAAAAGCGGGGGATTTACAACAACGCGGAAATGCTCGAAGACATTATGGTCCGCTGGGAAGCGGGCGATTATTCAAAGATCGAGCGGGACGACTGGGTATTGAAAAAAATGCTCGATCTGCATCACGAATCGTTTAACGACGGCGCTTGATTGGACGGCGCGAAGCGCTAAGCGACCTCAAGCCGATGAATGCTGCACAGCGAATAAGCTGCGCAGCATTTTTGTTTTTGCAAATTGAAATTTATGTTAATTTTTCCGCGCTTTATGTCGATAAATATCGAAACTAACAAAGGTTCCGTTTCTCCGCTCTTTTTCTTCCCACCACGGTGCCGCTTGTCTATTCAATAAAAGTCTTTCAAGCATAAAGAGGAGGGTTTGCAATGAACTTGAAAATGAAGTTAGCTGTTTTGCTAGTTGTGGTTACTCTTATCGGCACGGGAAGCATTAGTATGGCGGCGTTGAGCAATATGAAAAAGGAAGCGGAACAGTCGATCGGCGACAATTTGCGTGCGACAGCCACAAACACGTCTCAGGAAATCGGAGGCTGGATCAACGGAAACGTCAAAGTCGTAGAAACGACAGCATTGAACCTCAAGGCCACCGTGCCGCTGAACCGAATCGAAGAAAAACATCTTCAGGCTTTCAGAGCCGAATCGAACAAAGATAAGATCGGCGACATGTATGTCGGACTTGAAGACGGCACGCTCGTTGACGGAGTAGGCTGGGTGCCGGGTGAGGGTTACGATGTAAAAGCGCGGCCTTGGTACATCGAAGCCAAAGCGGCCAACGCGCTCAATTTCAGCAACCCGTATCTTGATCCGGCCAGCAATCAATACGCGGTCTCGATCGGGTATCCGCTTCAAGACGCTTCGGGAAAATTTGCAGGAGTACTGGCTGGAGATATGCGTCTGACGACGCTTACCGATACGGTCAATAATATCAAAATCGACGGCGGATTTGCTTTCATGACGGATAAGACCGGTGTCGTGCTGGCCCATCCGGATGCCGACAGCGTGAATAAGCCGCTTAAAGAATCGGCGGATTATGCCAAGATTGCGGACCAGATGCTGGAAAACGAATCGGGCAGCGTGGAATACACGTACAAGGGCGAGCCGCAGCTGCTGCACTATGAGAAAGTGGAAGGAACGGGCTGGATCGTGGCGGCTTCCGTGTCCAAAAATCATGCTTTTGCCGATTACGTGCAGATGCGCAACTTCTTTGTCGGAGGCATTGTCGGACTTGCCCTGCTGCTGACCGTGCTGGCCGTAGTGGCCGCCGCAAGACTGATCAAACCGCTGATTTTGCTGCAGAAGAGCGCGCAGCAAATGGCCGAAGGAGACTTGACCGTCAAAGTCGACGTCAAAGGGCGGGACGAAATCGGCAAGCTGGGCGCGGCGTTCAACGATATGTCCGCCAGCCTGCGCGAATTGATTCACGCCGCGGCCGGCTCGGCGGAAGGCGTAGAAAATTCGGCCAAGTATATGCACGGTCAGGCCGAAGGAGCCAAGCATATCTCCGACCAGATCGCCGTCGTGATCGAAGAGCTCGCAAAAGGCGCCACGGATCAAGCGTCTTCCATCCAGTCGGGCGTCGAACAGCTCGGCGACATGAACGCTTCGATCGAAGCGATCGCCAGCAGCGCAGGGCTCGCCTCGTCGAGCGCAGACGAGGTCACCGACGCGATGAAAGGCGGACTTCAAGCCGTCGCCGCGCAGGGCGAACTGACGGAAGCGAGCCGCAGTTCCGCGGGCCGCGTCGAAGAAGCGAACCGCCGTCTCGGCGAACAGACCGTGAAGATCGGGGAAGCCGTCAGCCTGATTCATACGGTAGCCAAGCAGACGAATCTGTTGGCTTTGAACGCGGCAATCGAGGCGGCGCGCGCCGGCGAGCACGGCAAAGGCTTCAGCGTCGTGGCGGACGAAGTCCGCAAGCTTGCGGAGCAGACCCGGGCTTCGGCGGCCGATATCGACACGCTGCTCGAAGGCGTACAGGAAGCGGGCCGTCAAAGCATCGACGAAATTCAGGAGTTCCAGACCATGGTAGACAAGCAGATCGAAGCCGCTTCTTCCACGCGCGGTGCGTTCGACGTGATCCGCGTCTCGGTCGACGGCATCACGAGCCGGATTCGCGAAGTATCGATCGCCTCGGACGAGCTGAAGCACAGCGCGGACCATGTGTCGGCGATCATGACGGATATCGCCGCGGTCGCGGAGCAGAGCGCGGCCAGCACGGAGGAGGCCGCCTCCTCGACGCAGGAGCAGGCTCAGGCGATCTCGAGCATCTCCGACCTGTCGGGCGAAGTGTCCGTCAGCGCCGACGAGCTGCGCGCAAGAATCGCCAAGTTCAAAACGGAATAGTGGGAAAAGCCGCGGCACGCTGCGCGGGCCCCTGAGACGAAAAGCCGGTTTCCGAAGGCGAAAAGCCCCGGAGACCGGCTTTTTGCCGTCCGGATTTTCAAAAAAGCCCCGCTTCGGGTAAACTGAATTCGGATGGGTAACGGCCGGCCGGGCCGTGCCGCATCGGACGACAAGAAAGGGCGTGAGCAAGCATGAGAGAAGACGAAGAGCTTCATGGAGCAGGAGACACGTCGCCCGGTTGGGACGCCGTCGACGCTTCGCTGAACAGGCTGTATGCGGGAGTCGAACCTTTTCACTACGGAACGATGATTTCCTACCGCCTGGGCGGGCCAGATCCGCTGGAGGGAGTAAGCGTCTATGCGAGGGAAGAGCCCGTGCCGCACTGGCATTACGTGACTTACGGGTTCACGGAACTGCACGAAAAGGAATCGCGGAACGCGGAATACAGCGGATTCGGCTTTGAACTGACGCTGCGTCTGGCCCGGGAAGGGGAAGAGCAGCCTCCGGTGTGGGCGATCAATTTCCTTCAAAATCTGGCCCGCTACGTGTTCAACAGCGGCAACGGCTTTCAGCCGGGACATCACCTGGATGCGAACGGTCCGATCGAGGCCGATCGCGACACCCCGATTACGGCGGTCGCCTTCGTCGAAGATCCCGAACTGGGCAGCGCCGTCTCTCCGTTTGGCCGATTCCGATTCGTGCAGGCGGTCGGGATCACGGGAGACGAGCTGGATCTTATCAAAGTGTGGAACACGCGGAGCTTTCTCGAATTGGCGAAGCCTCGGCTTCCTTTGTACTTGACGGACCTGAACCGGCATTCGCTGTTGGAAGAACCAGACCTGCGCAGCGCCGCCGAACTGGGCGTAAGGGCGGAAGGGTCGAACACAGGATCGTTATATTTCGAAAGTCTGGTCTGGGAGGAACGCCGCAGCCTGCTGAAAGGCAATTCGTACGTGCTGGAGCTTGGGGCCAAACAGGCCGAGTCGTTGGCGCGGATCTTGATGGGACGGTTGATGCACAATCGCGATTTGACGCTGATCGGCCCGGACGCGCAGGTCATGATGATTCCCGATCTGCAGAACCGGGTCGTCGAGACGGAGAGCGATCTGCATTTGTATTTGAATGCCGACGCCGCCGCCGAGCTGTCCCGCCGGCTGCTGCCGAAAGAAGGCGAGTTCCGCCTCGAGACGATGAAGACGCTGACGATCCGCATCGTCAAAACGCTGCTGCGCGATCCCGACGGGAACGTAGTGGAGACGATCGGCTGAATCGCCTGCGGGATCCGTCGGACCAAGCGTCGGACCGCCGACGGAAAAAGCCTTCGGGAATTCCCGAAGGCTTTTGATTTGGAGCGGAAAGGACGTTCAAGTTCAAGTGGCTGCGCCGGATTCGTCGCTTTTTCGGTAAAACTGCGTCCGGGCGCGTCCTTCGCGTTTGGCTGCATACAGCGCGCGATCGGCGCAGTGCAGCAGTTCCGAAGAGCTTCTGCCGTGCTGCGGATACAGGGCGATGCCCAAGGAAGACGTTGTCGTGAATTCGTGTCCGCCGATGTGCCAAGGCTCGCCCAGCACGCTGCAGATCCGATCCGCGATCGCGGCGATTTGTTCCGAGCAGCCCGTCTCCGGCAGCAGGACGACGAATTCGTCGCCGCCGAGGCGGGCCACCAGATCGCTTTCCCGCAAATTTTTGCCGATTCGTTCGGCAATGTGCAGCAGCAGCTCGTCCCCGGCGGCGTGACCGAGCGTATCGTTGATTTCCTTGAATTTGTCGACGTCCAGATAGAGCAGAGCGAAAGGAATTCCCGTGCTGTCCGCCTTTTCCAATTCCGCTTCCAGCCTGTCCATCAGGTGGCGCCGGTTCGAAATTCCGGTCAGCGAGTCCCGGAAAGCCATGGACTGCAGCTGAAGCTCGTAGTCTTTTTTGACGCTGATATCACGGGCCGTGACCAGCAGATAATCGTCCTGTCCTTCTCCCTGCTCGACAAAGGAAACCGCGATTTCGAACCACATATAGATGCCGCAGCGATGAAGCAGGCGAATGTCGTCCCGGAATGTGCGGCGTCTGTGCTCGGAAGCGTTCTGCAGAGCGGAATAGAGATTGTCGAGATCTTCCGGATGGGTGATAGGGAACTCCCGGATGCCATAAAAACGTTCGGGAGAATGGCCGAGCACGCGCTCAAGCGAAGGGGACACATACACGATTTCGCCGTCCGGCTTCAGCATGGAAACGATATCCGTCATATGGTTGGCGATCAGGCGGTACTGAAGTTCCCGGTCCAAGAGCGCTTTTTCGCTTATTATGCGTTCGGTAATATTGCGGCTGACGACGATCAGGCATTTCGGCCGTCGGCGTTCGTCGAAGATCGGAGTCTTGACGACTTCCCAGTACTGGAGACTTCCGTCCGTTCCGGGCAGCGTTTTCTCGATCCGCAGCGGCCGTCCCGCTTCCCACGCGGCAAGATCGGATTGCGTATTTTTCTCGAATACTTCCCTGTGTTCGGGTCTGAGCAAGATGAGTTCGAGATCCGTCCGATTCAGGCATTGTTCTTCGGTGAGTCCGTGCGTTTCAAGCACCAGCTTATTGGCAAACAACCAACGCCCTGCCCGGTCTTTAAGAACAATCAGATCGGGGACAAGATCGAGGGTCGCACGAAGCAGAGAGCCGCCGTCTTCGTCTGTTCGCATGCTGTGCAGCTGTTCTTCGAGGCTTCGGCGAATGTCCGAGAAATCCATAAGTGACTCCTTTCCGGCGCAAAGAGCGGCCGCGTCTGTTCTTTTCTTTTTTTATCGGCAAAAAAGCAAGACGGCAGGAGGGAGAGACTTCCCGGGCTTTTTAGAAAAAAGCTTGAAGAATAGGAAACGAAATAGTCCTTCAAGCGCTCAATTTCCGGATATGGAGGCCCGATATTAAAATCAAGCTCGGGATCGCCCGTGAAGGATTAACGGAAAAAGAAAGAATCATCCAAATGCGGGGAAGCGCAAACATGCTTGCCGTGTCAAGGATGAAAGGGTTTTATCGACAAAAAACGAAATTGAATTTTTTTGAATGTTTTTGAAGACAAATGATTGTTTTTTTGCGGAACGTAGCGTACAATGAATGACAGATGGAGGAATCAAAATGCTGACAGAAGAAAGATACCGAATCATATTACAGCGCTTACAAGCGTCGGGGATCGTGAAGCTGCAGGAGCTGGTCGAACTGCTCGGTACTTCCGAATCGACGGTACGGCGGGATCTGATCGACCTGGAATCGCAGCATTTGCTCAAACGGGTTCACGGCGGGGCTTCCCTGCTGCACCGTCGGAGCGAGGAGCCCGGCATGGAAGAGAAAACGTTCAAAAACGTTCAACAGAAGAACGCAGTCGGTCGCGCCGCGGCCCGGCAGCTTCGGGACGGAGAATGTATCTATATCGATGCGGGAACGACGACGCTGGCGATGATTCCTTTCATTGAAGCGCAGGATATTACCGTTGTCACCAACGGCCTCTCGCACGTCGAAGCGCTGGTCAGCAAAAATATTCGCGCTTACCTGCTCGGCGGCATGATGAAGAGCCATACGAAAGCCGTCATCGGAAGCATCGCGCTTCAAAACATGGATAATTTCAGATTCGACAAAGCCTTTATCGGAACCAACGGCGTGAATGCGGAATTCGGATTCACGACGCCGGACCCGGAAGAAGCGCTGATCAAGCGCAGAGCCCGGCAGCTGTCGGAACGTTCGTACGTTTTGGCGGACGCCAGCAAGTTCGGGGAAGTCGCCTTTGCGAAACTGTTCGATCTCAAGGAAGCGACCATCATTACGGATTCGATTCCGGAGCGGTGGAGAAAGCCGATTCTTGAGAAAACCAAAATAATCGAGGGATGAACCA
Source organism: Saccharibacillus alkalitolerans (assembly GCF_011090185.1). Lineage (GTDB taxonomy): Bacteria > Bacillota > Bacilli > Paenibacillales > Paenibacillaceae > Saccharibacillus > Saccharibacillus alkalitolerans. The sequence goes on from NZ_JAAFGS010000001.1 coordinate 415,013, forward strand.
TGATCTACACCGTAACGCTCAACCCTTCAATCGACTACATCGTGGAAGTGGAAGATCTGAAGCTGGACGCGCTGAACCGCATGAAACGCGATTTGAAGCTCCCGGGGGGAAAGGGAATCAACGTATCGCGAATCTTAAGCCGGCTCGGCATCGAAAATACGGCGCTCGGATTTCTGGGCGGATTTACCGGCCGATTTATCGAAGACGTGCTGAAAGCGGAATCGATCGTCACCGACTTCGTTCAAGTGCAGGACGATACCCGCATCAACATTAAGCTCAAGCACGGCGGAGAAACGGAGATCAACGGGCTGGGACCGCGAATAGGAAGCGGAGAGGCCGAGGCGCTGGTGGAGAAACTGCGAGCGCTTACCGAAGACGACATCGTCGTTCTATCGGGCAGCGTGCCGCCTTCGCTCGGAGGCGCGTTCTACGATCGGTTGATTGCCGTCATTAAGGAACGCGAAGCCCGCTTCGTGATCGATACGACGGGAGAAGCGCTGCTGAAGGCTCTGCCTCACGGCCCGCTGCTCGTCAAGCCCAACCATCACGAATTGGCCGAGCTGTTCGGCGTCGAAATCGAAGGCCGCGAAGACTTGATCAAGTACGGCCGCAAGCTGCGCGAAATGGGCGCGAAAAACGTGCTGATTTCGATGGCAGGCGACGGCGCGCTTCTTGTTACCGAAGAGCAGGTCTACCACGCAAACGTACCGAAAGGCGAAGTGAAAAACTCCGTCGGATCGGGCGACTCCATGATCGCCGGTTTCGTCGGCACGCTGTCGAAGACGGGGGACCCGCTGGCTGCGCTTCGCACCGGAACGGCTTCCGGCAGCGCCACCGCCTTCTCGGACGACCTGGCCGAACGCGCGAAGATCGATTCGCTGCTCGAACAGGTTCAAGTGAATCCCGTATAACGCATCGCCCATAAATGAGCAGCAGCGCCCGGAAGGGCGAATCAACGGCGCGCCGACCGCGCGCCGACATCACCTCCAGAGGAGTGGAACATGATGAGAATTACGGATCTGATGATCGAGCCGGTCATGATCTTGGACTTGAAGTCCATTACGAAAGAAGCCGTGATCGACGAACTGATCGCATCCCTGAATAAAAGCGGAAGAATCAACGATGCCGCAGCCTTCAAACAGGCCATTTTGGCCCGCGAAGCCCAGTCGAGCACCGGAATCGGCGAAGGTATCGCAATGCCGCACGCCAAAACGAGCGCGGTCAACGAGCCGACAATCGTGTTCGGCAAAAGCTCGCCGGGCGTCGAATACGAATCGCTCGACGAACAGCCGGCCCACTTCTTCTTCATGATCGCCGTGCCGGAAGGCGAGTCCAACTTGCACCTGCAGGCGCTGAAGCAGCTGTCCCGCATGCTGCTCGACGCGGACTTCCTGGGACGTCTGCGCGAAGTCAAGACTCCGGCCGAAGTAACGGCGCTGTTCAACGCCGCGCAGGCGGATTCCGAAGGCGCATCCGGCAAGCAGGCCGAAGCAGCCAGACAGTCCGATTCGTCCGTAGGCGGAAGCGCTTCCGGCATGGCCGACGTCATCGTCGGCAATCCGGATTCCGACCAGTTCGTCGTGGCCGTCACGGCCTGCCCGACAGGTATCGCGCACACGTTCATGGCGGAAGACGCGCTGAAAAAGAAAGCGAAAGAGCTCGGCATCAATATCCGCGTCGAGACGAACGGTTCCGAAGGCGTCGGCAACGAATTGACGGCGGCCGAGATCGCGCGCGCAAGCGGCGTCATCATCGCGGCGGATAAGAACGTCGAAATGGCGCGCTTCGACGGCAAGCCCGTTCTGCAGCGCAAAGTCAGCGACGGCATCCGCAAACCGGAAGAACTGATCCGCAAAGCGGTCACCGGCGACGCGCCGATCTACCGCCACGAAGGCGGAGCGGCGTCCGGAGGTTCCGATGCGGGCGGTAAAGTCAGCGTAGGGGGCAAGATCTACAAAGACCTCATGAACGGCATCTCGCACATGCTTCCGTTCGTCGTGGGCGGCGGTATCCTGATCGCCATCTCGTTCCTGTTCGAACAGTACGGCGGCGGCGGAGAGAACAACCCGATCTTCAAGCTGCTGATGAGCATCGGCGGAGGCGACGGCGCGTTCCACTTCCTGATTCCGATTCTCGCAGGCTTTATCGCAATGAGCATCGGCGACCGTCCGGCTCTCATGCCGGGTGTCGTGGCCGGTTACATGGCCTCCACGTCCGGCGCCGGCTTCCTGGGCGGCCTGGCTGCAGGTTTCCTCGCCGGTTACATCGTCATCGGTCTGCGCAAGCTGTTCAAAGGCCTGCCGAAGAGCATTGACGGCCTGAAACCGATCCTGATCTATCCGGTACTCGGCCTGCTCGCAGTCGGTCTGATCATGTACTACATCATCGATCCGGTCTTCGGCGGCCTGAACACTTGGATTACGGGCGTGCTGGAAAACCTCGGTACGGGCAACGCGGTTCTGCTGGGCTTGATCCTCGGCGGCATGATGTCCATCGATATGGGCGGTCCGTTCAACAAAGCGGCTTACACGTTCGCGATCGGCATCTTCACTTCGACAGGCGACGGCGCATGGATGGCGGCCGTTATGGCGGGCGGCATGGTTCCTCCGCTGGCGATCGCCCTGGCGACGACGTTCTTCAAAAACAAGTTCGACGAGCAAGAACGCAAATCCGGTATCACCAACTACGTGCTGGGTCTGAGCTTCATCACGGAAGGCGCGATTCCGTTCGCGGCCGCCGACCCGCTGAGAGTTCTGACTTCCTGCATCATCGGTTCCGCGGCAGCGGGCGGCCTGACTCAGCTCTGGGCCATCAACGTTCCGGCTCCGCACGGCGGCATCTTCGTCGCCGCGCTGGCGAACCACGCGCTGCTGTTCCTGCTGACCGTCGTTATCGGTTCGGTCATCTCGGCTCTGATCCTCGGCTTCTGGAAAAAGACGCTGGCCGAGCGCGCCGAAATCGCGGCGAAAAAAGCGGCTTAATCCGATTCGCTTAACCCTTCGATAACTTTCACGAAGACCTTCCCTTAGGGAAGGTCTTTTTTACTGCAAAATCCAAATGAAAGAAAATATGAAAATCCGATCGCCGGACTGGTTCGATTTTCAGAAATCCCGGTTAATAACGGGTATTCTGTATGCCTTGCGTTTATCAAGCATTTTGAAAATCGGATTCCGGAAAATAGGAGGGGTCAGCGGGTGAAGCCCAGCGTAAGTATCGTCGTGCCCGTTTTTAATGTGGAAGAGTATCTGCGCAAGTGCTTGGACAGCTTGACCGCACAGACGCTGCGCGAAATCGAGATTATCGTCGTGGACGACGGTTCGACGGACGATTCGTTCCGGGTCGCTTCCGAATGCGCGGAGCGGGACGACCGAATCCGGGTTATCCGTCAGGAGAACCGGGGGGTAAGCGGAGCGCGCAATGCCGGACTGGACGCCGCTTCGGGAGAATACATAGGATTTGCCGACCCGGACGACTGGGCGGAGCCGGGCATGTTCGAAGCCCTTTACAAAAAAGCGAAAAAGGACGGCGCGGACTTTTGCGCTTGCGATTACCGTCTCGTTTACGAGGACCGAAGCGTATCGAACGTACTGGAGCTGCGCGAAAGTTCCATGAGCATCGCGGAATACGGACTGGACCGGATGTGGAACGAGAAAAAGTTCGCCGCTGTCATTTGGAACAAAGTTTTCCGCAGGGCGATCATCGAAGAACACGGACTGAGATTCGAATCGACCCGCAACGTGTTCAGCGAAGACGTGCTGTTTAATTTGTTTTTCCTGCGGCACGCCGACAAAGCCTCTTCGGTCGAAGGTTCGTATTACAACTACTTCCAGCAGCGTCCGGGTTCGCTGATGAACAGCATCAAGCCGGACCACTTGAAGCGGGAGCTGTTCCTGGTGGATCGCTTTGCCGAATATTATGCCACTTATCCCGACGCGGATATCCGCGACCGAATGATGCTTCGTCTGTTTTTCGAGCGCGTGCAGAACAGCTGCATGTATAATCTGGAACGCCGAGGCCGGGTCGGAAACACCTGGAAAGAACTCGGCGAAGCCAGACGGCACGAGCTGTTCGGCCGGAGCATGCGAACCGCGGCTTCGGAAAAAGAAATTTGGCTGCCGATGCGAATATTTGCGCGCTTGTCGGGACAAGGACTGCTGCTGCCGGCGGCCTGCTATATGCATGCGTTCGGCGCCGCTTCCCGAGTGAAGAAGAGCCTTAAAGCGAAAAAAACGTTCAAGCCGTCCGAGACGCCTCCGGTCCAAACCACATAACGATACTCCGCCGGCGAGTTTCGCGGCCGAGCGGCTTCCGGAACGGAAATAACCGAAAAAAAAGAGCCTCCCTCCGGGGAAGCTCTTTTTTTTGATTGGGCGACTGTCGTTCCGCGCTTAACTGCCCGCGCTGCTGATGCGCGCCTGCGCGTTTTTGACGACGGCGGCCGTTTCCTGGGTCTGCTTTTTCAGCTTGGCGATGTCGTCCTGCAGCTGCGTATCGTTCTCCTGCTCGCGCTGGAAACGGTCCAGCTCGACTTTGAGGTCGCGGACGGCCGCTTCGATCTCGGTTTTCCATTCCATGGCGACTTCGCCGACTTCTTTGCCGAACGCGATCAGCTCGCGGCTTTTGTCCGCGGCGATCTGGCCTTTGACGCGAAGCGCGGCGATCGCGCTTTGTCCTTTGTCCTTGGCGGTATAAAGCGAAGCCTGACCCTTATCGCGCAGGGAAGCGGCCGTCGTCAAGCTTTTGTCTTTGAGGTCGATCGCGGTGACGACGCTCTTGTCCTTCAAGTCGATCGCGGCCACGACTCCTTTGTCCTTCAGCTCAAGGCTCTTGTCCTTCAGATCGACGGCCTTCTCCGCGAGGAGCTGGCGCGTGTCCGTTCCCCGCTGCGGCGCGAACAGCAGTGCGGCTGCGCCGCCCACCGCGGCGCCTGCCGCCAATCCGGCGATAAATTTCAATGTTTGGTTCGACATATGTAAAGCCTCCTGTCTAAAAAGGTTCTCCTTTAGTATTACCCAGACGCGCGTTTCTGAACAGAGCCAGCGGGCAATCGGCCGAAAAAAAGCCGTTCCCCGGGCGGGAACGGCTTTTTTTCGTTTATTCTTCGTTCCCTTCCCGCTTCGTATCGGGCTGCGGGACGACCCGCAGAGGGGGAGCGAGGTCCGGAGATTCTTCATCTTCGGAATCGCCGCCCGGCGACGGCTTGAGTTCAAGTGTCTCGATGGCTTCGATCCAGTCTTCGTCATGGGTGATCTCCCTGCCGAGCGCGATCAGGTCGCGCGTTTTCTCGGCGGTCTCGTGGCCCAGCTCCATTCCGAAATCCTTCGTTTGGCCTGCCAGTTTCCTGATCTGCTGCCGGGTTCCGGCCCCTTTGCGGGAGGTCAGGAACCACACGGCTCCGGCTCCCGCCAGCGTGCCGATCACGATCCGGGCCGTGCGCCGTTTTGCCGCTTCATCCATCGATTATCACGTCTCCTCATCGAATCAAGCGATTGACCTTCATCTGTATATTAACCCGATTCGGTCAGCTGCCAAACTGCGCTTGATGCAGGCGGCTGTAAATGCCCCCCGCCTCGACGAGCTCCTGATGCTTGCCCTGCTCCGCGATACCGTCCCGGTTCACGACAATGATGCGGTCCGCATTCCGGATCGTGGCCAGACGGTGCGCGATCACGAGCGTGGTACGTCCCACGGCAAGCTCGGCCAACGATTTTTGGATCGCCATTTCCGTCTCGGTGTCGAGCGCCGAAGTCGCTTCGTCGAGAATAAGGATCGGCGGGTTTTTCAGGAACATGCGAGCGATCGCCATGCGCTGCTTCTGACCGCCCGACAGCTTCACGCCGCGTTCGCCGATTACCGTATTCATGCCTGCGGGCATGGAGCGGATGACGTCGGCCAGATGCGCGCGTTCCGCGGCGTCCCATATTTCTTCAAGGGTGGCATCGAGCCTGCCGTAAGCGATATTTTCTTGAATCGTGCCGGAAAACAGGAAGACGTCCTGCTGCACGATGCCGATCTGCTTGCGCAGCGATTCCAGCTTCAAGTCGCGGATGTCCATGCCGTCGACCGTGATCGAGCCGGCGTCCACCTCGTAGAATCGGGGCAGCAGGCTGCAGATGGTCGTTTTGCCCGCGCCGGACGGCCCAACGAAGGCCACGGTCTCGCCGGGATGAATCTCCAGGCTGATATCGTCGAGAATCGGACGCTCCCGTTCATAGCCGAACGAGACACGGTCGAAACGGATTTCGCCGCTGAGCGAATCGACGGACTTGGCGTTCGGCGCATCCTGGATATCCGGTTCGGTGTCCATGATCTCCAGGTAGCGGCGGAAGCCGGCAATGCCTTTCGGATAGCTCTCGATGACCGCGTTGATTTTTTCGATCGGGCGGAAGAAGACGTTGGCGAGCAGTTGGAAAGCGACGAATTCGCCGATCAGAATCTCGCCGCGGATAAAGAACCAGGCGCCGAAGATCAGGACGAGCACGCTGATCAGTCTCATCATCATATAGTTGACGGACATGCTGCCGGCCATCGTTTTGTAGGCGAGCAGCTTCGTTTTGCGAAAAGCCTGATTGTCCACGTCGAACAGCTTGCGTTCGTGCTCTTCGTTGGCGAACGACTGCACGACGCGGATGCCGCCGATATTGTCTTCGATACGGGAGTTGAAATTGCCGACGTTGCCGAACAGCTGCCCGTAGGTGCGGGTCATGCGGCGGCCGAAGAAAATGATCAGCCAGGCCATGACCGGAATGATGATAAAGGTGATGATCGCGAGTTCCGGGCTGATATTGTACATCAGGGCGAACGAACCGAGCAGCGTCATGACGGCGATAAAGACGTCTTCCGGCCCGTGGTGGGCCAGCTCGCCGATATCGTTCAAGTCGTTGGTGACCCGCCCGATCAGATGCCCGGTCTTATGATTGTCGTAGAACCGGAACGACAGCTTCTGCAGCTTGGCGAACAGAGTTTTGCGCATGTCGGTCTCGATGTTGATGCCGAGCATATGTCCCCAATACGTCACGACATACTGCATCGCCGTATTCAGCGCATAAATCGCCAGCAGCCCGATGCAGGCGGCCAGAATCAGGCTCCAGTTGCCGCCCGGCAGCAGATCGTCGATAAACACGTTAACGGCGAGCGGGAAGGTCAGCTCGAGCAGGCCGGCAAATACGGCGCAGCAAAAATCAAGCAGGAACAGCCCTTTGTAAGGCCGGTAAAAGGCGAAGAAACGTTTCAACATGTCGATGCCAATCCCTCTTTTCTTTCTTAATCGGTGAGAATCATTCTCTATCATAGCCCGCCGGAGAAGGGATGGGCAAGATAAAATTAGCCGAACAAGCAATCAAAAAACAGCAGCCGGGCGAACGGCGCGCCGGCCGCTGTTTTTTCGCAGGCATGGCGCTGGAACCAATCCCGCCATACCTTCAACGATCCGCTAAACCCGGCCCGCCCCCAGCTTCCCGATCAGCGCCTCGTAGCAGGCAGTCAGTTCCGATTCCGAACCGAAGCCGGCCTGAGCGGATTTGTCGCCGCCTCCTCCGCGTCCGCCGAAGGCGGGCAGCGTCTCCTTGAACAGGGCGCCGCAGGAGAATCCGGCTTCTCCGCCGTGGGCGAGAAGCAGCTTGGCTTCCGGCAGGGAGCCGAGCAGCACGGGCAGACGCGTGCGTGCCGTCAGCGAGGCGGCCAGACTTTGAAGCTCCTTCATCGTTCGGTCTTCGAACAGCCCGGAGACGGCGCCGTCGGAGCGTTCCGCTTCTTCGAGCAGTTCCCGAGCGGCGTATTCGTCCAGCCGCTGCCGCAGCGCGTTCAGCTCGGCCTGCTTCGCGCGATCGTCTTCGCTCCACTTATCCAGCCGCTCGGCCAATTCTTCCTTAGGGACGCTGAGCTTGGCGGATAGGGAGGCCAGAACTTTATTTTGAGCGGCAAACTCGTTCAGGGCACGGAAGCCGGTCTTGAAAGTCAGGCGCAGGCGGCCTTTCTGCTTGTCCGCGCGCAGCAGCTTGAGCAGGCCCAGCTCGCCGGTCGCGTCGACGTGAGTCCCGCCGCAGGCGTTGTATTCGATGCCTTCGATCTCGACGATCCGCACCTTGCCTTCGACGGAAGGAGCCTTCACCAGCGGAAGCTCGGCCGCTTCTTCGGCACTGACGAAGTAGCTGCGGATCGGCAGGCTGCGCATGATTCTCGCATTCACTTCGCGCTCGACCGCATCCAGCTCGTCTTCCGTCCACTCGGTGCGATCGACGTCGATCGTCGCGTACTCCTCGCCCAGATGGAAGCTGAGCGTCGGCGCGTTAAGCAGATCCAAGCAGGTCGCCGACAGCAGATGCTGGCCGGTATGCTGCTGCATATGGTCGAAGCGGCGTTCCCAATCGAGCGAGCACGGCACTTCGCTGCCCGCCGCGCCGGGCGATCCGTCCACGAGATGCAGCACTTCGCCGTTTTCGGAGAACGTGTCCAGCACCCGGGCCGTGCCGATCGTTCCGGTATCGCCCGGCTGTCCGCCGCCTTCGGGGTAAAAAGCCGTGGCGTCGAGCTTTAGGTACAGGCCGTTTTCGCGCTGAACCTTGTCTTCGATCCGGGCATTCCAATCGCGGATATAAGCGGAATCGTAGTATTTTTTGTGCGTCATGACGTTCTCCTTTTCATGTCCGGCGGACCGCGGGCGAAGCGTCGGCCCTTCGCGCGCCGGAAGAGTCTGCTTGAATGGTATCCCATATCGGGAAATCAGGCAAACGGGTTTTGCGAGAGGGAGGTGAACGTCGTCAGCGAGCTGAACGGAGAACGCTACGTGGACCACGACGTGCAGAAGAAAGGCTGATCGGCGGTACATTTGATTACGCTCCTGCGGGTGAAAAAGAGAAAAGACCGTTCGTCTCGGTCGACGAACGGTCTTTTTAATGCGGAAAAGAAGGAGGTTCGGCCGGTCAATGCGGAACCGAACGGCGGTAAAACAGATAGGAAGCGGCATAATTAACGACGAACAAGACGATAATGACAGGAAAAGTATCGTCGGAACCGGATCGAAACAGCGAAAAAAAGAGCAGCAGCATTCCGTTCGACATAAATGTCAATCCAGCGCAACGATGAGTGGACCGCCAGACTTTCGGATCGGATAATGTCCATTTGTTGCGGATGCCGAACGCGACGTTCGGACGGGCGCGGAACAGCAAGTTGCCTATGAAAATCAGCAGAGCTCCGGCAGCGAAAGGAAGAAATTCCTGCAGTAGGCCTTGCCCGTAGTTGTAGAGCAGAAGGGAGAACTGTGCGGCAGTGAGAAGGAACTGAACGGCAAGACTGATTCCTGACCTCCGCTTTATTTTGTGGAACTTTTTGAAGACATCCCCTGGCCGAGAGCCTCCGACGGCGCAGCATGTATGCATAGCGTCGGCCAGCTGAGATTGGTCCGAAGACTATATGTCCGTCCCTCGACGTTACCGGGGATGGACGGGATCATTCACGGCGCCTTTCGGAGCTTCAGTTGCGGTCGCGACCTTTTCCCGCTTGAGGACGAACGACCGTGCCGACGGATACGCCGCCCCCGGTCGGATAATGGGTGCGATCGCGGACATTCGTTTGGCGCGCCGGAACGCGCCGCGTGTTGAGCGTCTCGCGGACGATGTAAAGCGGGCGGCCTTTGACTTCGTCGTAGATGCGGCCGATATATTCGCCGATGACGCCCAGCATGATGAGGGTGAAGCCGTTGAAGATCAGCATGAGGCAGACGGTGGACGTCCAGCCGCGAATCGTATTGTCGGTAAACAGAGCCATCGCGACGGCGTAGAGCATGTACGCGAATCCGGCCGCAGACATGATGCCGCCCGCGTAGCCGGCCAGCTTCAGCGGTTTGTGCGAGAAGGAAGTCAGGCCGTCGAGGCAGAGCTTGATCATTTTCTTGAGCAGATATTTGGTTTCGCCGGCAAGGCGTTCGTCGCGTTCGTATTCGATCGCGGTCTGCCGGAATCCCGTCCAGCTGACCAGGCCGCGCACGAACGGATTGCGTTCGCCGAGCCGGTTCATCTCGTCGCAGACTTTGCGGTCGATAAGACGGAAATCGCCGGTGTCCACGGGAATCGGCACTTCGGTCGAAGCGCGAAGGACGCGGTAGAAGAGGGCGGCGGACCACTTTTTGAACAGCGTTTCTCCTTTGCGTTTGACGCGCTGCGCGTAGACTACGTCGTAACCTTCGCGCCATTTGTCCAGCATATCCGGAATCAGCTCCGGCGGGTCCTGCAAGTCGGCGTCGATAATGACGACCGCATCGCCTTCGGCATAGTCCATGCCGGCCGTTACGGCGACCTGATGGCCGAAATTGCGAGAGAAATCGATCAGCTTCACCGACTTGTCCCGAAGAGCAAGATCGCGGATGATTTCGGGAGAGCGATCGACGCCGCCGTCGTTGACGAACAGCAGCTCGTAGCTTTCATTCGTACTCCGCATGACGTCCGTCAGCCGGCGGTACGTCTCGGCGATGACCTCGGCTTCGTTGTACATCGGGATAATGACGGAAATTCGTGTCTGGTGGTTCATCGTATTCGCCTCCTAGAAAAGTGGAACGCGCCGGATTACTGCTTCGGCAGCGTAATTTCATACAGCGTCAGGCTGCTGCCTGTGTCCAAGCCGCTCGGCGTGCCCGAAGCGGGAAGGTCCGCGGCGGAAGAACCATGACCTTGCCATTCGGCAGCCGGGATTTCGGTGCCCTTTTCGGCAATCCAGTTCGTGACGTCGGAACTGCCGTCTCGTCCTCCTCCGCCCATGCCGCCGCCGAGCAGGAAATACTTGACTTTGCCGCTGCGCACGAGCGCTTCGAGCGTTTCCGGCGTATAGACCTGGTCGGAAGCGTTGAAGCCGTTCAGGATCACCAGCTTTTCGCCTTCGTCGATCATGTAAGGCGCCGCCGTTGTATAGTTGGTGACGGCCATCAGGTATTCTTCGCCGGTATTGTGTTCGCGCAGATACGTCAGCAGACCTTGATCGGCTGACTGCGATTCGTTCATGCCGCCGAAGCTGCCCCGGGATGCGCTGCCCGAAATCGAGCCGTCGTTATCCGCACCGCCCGCTGCCGCGGAACTGCCGACTACCGGAAGCGAGCCGGCTGTGCGGCCGCCTGGCATTCCGCCTCTAAGGAATCCGCTTTCGGTGTCGGCATAATCCGGGAACCCTCCGGCAGGACCTTTGCCTCCCCGTGCTCCGCCGAACGCCGCGCTTCCGCCGTCCGGTCCGGCTGCCGGGAGCTGCGAGTTTTGTCCGTATACGATGGGAGTCAAAGCCCAGTAGACCGGGCCGACGAACACGGCCGCCAGCGACGCGACCAACGAAGCCCGGCGAAGTCCGGCATGTCCGACGCGCCTGAATGCGGCGAGCAGAGCGGACGAGAGAATGCCCAGCGAGAGGACCGCGATCGACCAGAAGCTTCCGATCGTCCCGTCATACGGCCGAAGAATGGACCAGGAGAAGCCGGCCGTGACGAGTACCGCCGCCGGCAGCAGCCGGGACGACCATATGTCGCGATTGCGGTAAGCGTTCCACAGTTCCGTAACGGCCGTCCCGGCTAGCGCCGATACCGGCGGAGCAAGCATGATCAAATAATACTGGTGGAAAAATCCGGCGATGCTGAAAAATCCCGAGACCGGTACGAGCCAAGCCAGCCAGAAAATGATCTCCTTGTGCTTGTCCGTGAAGTTTCGTCTGCGCCAGCTCGCCAGAACCGCGGCCGCGCCGATCAGACCGAGCGGAATCAGCCAGCTTGCCTGACCGGAGAGTTCGGATTGGAACAGGCGCAGCGGGCCCGCATCGCCGGTATTGAACATGCCGCCTCCCCCGCCGCCCGGAAATCCGCTGTTCGGACCGCGGGACATGCCTTCTCCTCCGAATCCGCCGAAATTCCCGCTGCGGTCGGCGGACTGCCCGTCCGTGGTTCCGCTTTCCGGTCGGGCTTGTCCCGAACCGTTATTCGGGGTCTGAGCCGGACCGCCCGGGGTTCCGGTGCTGCGTTCGCCCGTCAGCCGGGATACGCCGTTATAGCCGAAAGCCAGATTCAACACGGAGTTCGTGCCGCTGCTGCCGATGAACGGCCGCTGGCTCGCGGGAACGGAATCCACGACAACTGCCCAAGAGACGGACACGGCGGCGACTACGGCTGTAGCGGCAGTCAGCGATAAGAGCTTCTTTTTCCAGCCGTATTTGGACGCCAGCAGATAAAAGAGATAGAAAGCCGGCAGCACCATATACGCCTGAAGCATTTTCATGTTGAAGGCGATGCCGACCACGACGAACGCGCCGAGCAGATTCCGTAAGCTGCCGCGCCTCACCGCCCGGAACAGCAGCCAGCTTGCGAGCAGCAGCGTGAATACCAGCAGGCTGTCGATGTTGTTCGTGCGGCTGACCGCGACGGCGACGGGAGTAGTAGCCATTGCGAATGCGGCGAGGCGTGCGGCCCAGGCTCCGAAGGAAGGCTTGACCAGCAGATAGATCAGCAGCACGGAGCCGATGCCGGCCAGCGTCTGAGGCAGGATCACGCTCCAACCGTGCAGGCCGAAAATCCATGCGCTGATCGTTTGAATCCAGAAGGCGACCGGCGGTTTGTCGACGGTCACCGAGCCGGCGGAATCGAGCGAAGCATAGAAGAAGTTATGGAAGTTCTCCATCATGCTCGCCACTGCGACGGTGTAGTACGTATTGGCGTATTTTTCGCTCCAGATGTTCCAGCCGTTCAAAAATAAGGCGGTACATGCCGCGGCGAGCAGCCAGAAGTCCAGCCGAAGCTTCGCTTGGGGTTTCATTCGATTCATTCACTCCTTAGGAAGGGTTAAAGCCGCTGCGGCACGCGCTTTCCGGTGTGGGGCTTTGTTGGTTCTCATTGTGAAGCTTGTACCTGAAACGATCCTGAGAGCCAACTGAATGTTTGCTGAAAGGTCGTGCAATAAGGCATAATGGGGCGTTGAAAGAGTTCCGGCACCGGTCCGGAAAGAATGGAGGAGTTCCCATTGACGGGTGAAAAGGGCGTGAAAATCCTGTTGGCGGACGACGAGCCGCATATTTTGCAGTTTTTGGAGCTGGGACTGACGGGGGAAGGCTACGAGGTGCGAACGGCGGAAAACGGAGCGGAGGCGCTGCGGGAAGCGGCACAATTCCGTCCGCATATCGTGATTCTGGATATTATGATGCCCGAGATGAACGGGTTCGAGGTCTGCCGACAATTAAAAGGCGGCGGCGAAAACGTAGCGGTCATCATGCTGAGCGCGAAAGACGCGGTCGACGACCGGGTAGCGGGACTGACGCTGGGGGCGGACGATTACGTGGTCAAGCCGTTCAGCTTCGAAGAACTGTTGGCGCGGATTCAGGCAAGACTGCGCAATCAGTTTCCCAATCTGATCGGCGGCGTGGAGATCGGGCCTTTCCGGATCGACGAGCGGCGTGGAGAAATTCTGTACCGCTCCGAGGCGCTGTCGCTGTCGCCTACGGAATACGGCCTGCTCAAGTTCCTCGTGCTCAATCACGGCATCGTGCTCAGCAAAACGAAAATTCTCGACAGCGTCTGGGGGTATCAGTTCGGCGGGGAGGAAAATATCGTCGAGGTGTATATCCGCTCCCTGCGCGAAAAGCTCGGCGACAAAGAACATCGGCTGATCCGCACTCTGCGCGGAGCCGGGTACCGGATGGATCTGCCATGAAGCCGGCTGCGCGGGAAGGAAAAAAGCCGGCGCAAAAAACGCTCTACGCGCAGCTGCTGGCCCGTTCGCTCTTCGTCCTGGCGGCACTGCTGCTGCTGATCGGCGGATTTCAGTATTTTCTGATGCGGGGCTTCCTATATCAAAATCAGGCGGAGACGCTGGAAGCGCAGTTCCGTTCGATCCCGCCTTTTCTGATCGAGGAATGGCGCTCGGGGACTGTCGGCGGACAAGGTGCGCCGAGTCCGGCTTTCGGCGCGAATCCGGGAGAAGAGCCGGACGTTGAAACGAAGGGGCCGCTGCAGCGGGGCTATATGTACGGAACGCTTGAAAACGGCGAAGGCGCGCCGCCGTTTTCGGACGAAGGCGAATACGGCGGCGGGTCGGATTCGGACGGGGACGGACCGGATCACCGGGCGTTTCTGCTGAACGGTTTGTCGCTGGCCGCGGTCGACGCCCAAGGGAGGACGACCGATCTGAACGCCGAATACGGCGTTCCCGCACCGGTGCTGACTCCCGTTCAATATACAGCGCTGCGCGCCCGGACTGCGCAGCCAGGCGGGCGTGTTCGCTACACGCTGGCCGCGGACGGGAACGGATCGGAGCAGCTGTTGGTGGTCCGTCCGGCCGGCGGATTCGGCGGCGGCGGAACCCCGCTGCTTCAGATCGGCATCCCGACCGGGCCGCTGACCGCCATATTATGGCGGCAGCTGGCGATCTTCGCCGCCTTGTCCGCGCTGGCGCTGGCCGGCGGCTTCGCGCTGTACCGGCCCGTGCTGCGCCGGTCGCTCTCGCCGCTGTCCCGCATGGGGGAGACGGTCAAGGAGATCGACGCGGGTCGGCTCGGCGAGCGGTTCCCGGCCGAGCAGGGACAGGCGGAGATCGACCGGCTGGCGTCGTCGTTCAACGGAATGCTGGAGCGGCTGGAAGAAGCTTTTGCCGCCGAGCGGGAATCGCAGGAGCGGATGCGGCGCTTTATCGCGGACGCTTCGCACGAACTTCGGACGCCGCTGACGTCGATACGCGGTTTCCTGGAAGTGCTGCTGCGGGGCAGCCGGATCAGCGAGGAACAGCTTCGCGCCGCGCTGCGCAGCATGCACGGCGAATCGGAGCGGATGACCAAGCTGGTCGAAGACCTGCTCCTGCTGGTCAAGCTGGACCGCAAGCCGGAACTGGAACGCGTTCCGCTGAAGCCTGCGGCGCTGCTGCGCGAGCTGGAGTCGCATCTGCGGATGCTGGCCGGCGAGCGACGGGTTATTCTGGACACCGAGGACGCGGAATCGGCCGAAGTGTCCGGCGATCCGGACAAATTGAAGCAGGTCATGCTCAATTTGTTCGCTAACGCGGTGCAGCATACCGATCCCGTCGAGGGCGAAATCGTCCTCGCGCTGTCCGTGCGCGGCGATGCGGCGCGGATCGAGGTCCGCGACAACGGACCGGGCATCCCGCCGGAGCTGCGGCGGAAAGTGTTCGAGCGCTTCTACCGCGGGGACGAATCGCGTTCCCGCCGCAGCGGCGGCGCGGGACTCGGCCTGGCGATCTCGCTGTCGATCGCCGAAGCGCACGGGGGCACGCTGGAATTGGACAGCGTGCCGGGACGGGGCAGCACGTTCCGGCTCGTGCTGCCGCTCGGATAAGCGCGCGCCGGGCGCCGAAGTGGCGAGAGCAAGCATTGCCGCCGAAATCGAAGGCGGGATCGCCGAGGACGAACTGTGGTACAGCCGGGTATGGCAGCTGCGGGGCGGACGGTGGCAGATTGCGGCGGGGCACTGCAGCAGAGCGGCGGAATGACGCGCGGGGATCGCCGGTACTTTCGACTCTCGGAAGCCGGCGGTCTTTTTTTGTCTTTTGCGCCAAACGAGCGAGTCGCTTTGAAGCAAAATGGATATTAATTATTCGAGTCTAATTTTGGCAGTTCCAGAAGCTGCTGAATATTTGAAGGCTTGTCATTTTGTCCGCTGTGCGAAACCCCGTGGCGAAATGCCATTTTAAAGAAACGGAAGGTGAAAGTCATCGTCTCGATTCGGGTACTTCCGGCTCAAGCCGAACACTTCAGAACTTATTTGCCCGGAATCGAAGACCCGCTCCCGCCGGGGGCGCTCCGGCTGGATGCCGAGATCGACGGGATATTCGCGGGAACGGCGCTGTTTATCGAACATCCGCGTTCCCGCACCGGAAGCATAAGCGTGCTGCATACGCTTGAGCCGTTCCGCCGGATGGGCGTGGGCAGCCTGCTGCTGCAGGAAGCCGAACGCCAAATGCTCGAAGCGGGATGCGGCAGCAGCCGGATCACCCTGACGCTGCGCTCCGGCAAGCCTGCGGAAGGGCTTTGTTTTTTTCGCGGGCACGGCTACGACAGAGAAACGCTGGTCCATCGAAGCTACACGCTGCGTTCGGATTCCGTCCGGAAGGACCCGCTGCTGACTCGGCTGCGGCTCCCGGACGGCGCGGAGCTCAAATCGCTGCTGTCCGCTTCGGCGCAGGAACGGGCGGAACTGGCCGCGGCCGCGGCGGAGCTTCCGCCGGATTTGAATCTTTTTCAGGAAGAACGGCTGCTGCATGCGGAATTCAGTACGTTTCTCAAGATCGAGGGCAGGATCGCCGGCTGGATCGGCGTACAGAAGCTGACTTCGAATTTGCTGCTGCTGCGTTGCATGTACGTGCGGCCGGATTTGGGCATTCGCGTAAACGGCATGGCGCTGTTCGCGGAAATGAACCGGCGTCACCGGCTGCTGGAGCGCTTCGCGCACCATATGCTGACCGTGAGCGGGGAAAACGGCGCCATGCTGCGCTTGGCCGACCGCAAGCTCGCGCCGCATGCCTCAAGCGTGAAAACGATCATGCGATTGGAGAAAAGACTGTAACATCGGGCTCGATCGGATACGGAGGCGCCTGCCGCCGACGTGTTCGGGCATCCCCGTCACAGATCGGCTGATCTGCCGATGCGTTCGCCGCCGGACTTCTGTCCGGCGGCGTTTTTATAAGAAAGAAAAAGGTCGGCAAATTGACGAACCCCCCCGCAGACTGATAAATTAGGTACAATCTTGCGATGGAGGCGGTCCGGTTATGAATTTTGTGTTTTTCTCTCCCCACTTCCCGAGCAGCAGCGGCGAGTTCGCCGTCCGGCTGCACGAAGAAGGCGCGACGGTGCTGGGCATCGGGGACGCGGCTTACGACGGTCTCTCCCCCCGGCTCCGCGCGGCGCTGACGGAATATTACCGCGTCGGCGACATGGAAAATGAGGATGAGACGCTGCGCGCGGCAGGATATTTCACTCATAAATACGGCAAAATCGACCGCTTCGAGTCCATGAACGAGCACTGGCTGGAGAGCGACGCGCGCATGCGCACGAACTTCAATGTGGAAGGCACCAAAGCGGATTTCGTGGACAATCTCAAACATAAATCGAAAATGAAGGCCTTTTTCCGCCAAAGCGGCGTCGATACGGTCCGGTTTCTCAAAAATCCCGATCGCGAAAGCGCGGCGGCGTTTATCGAACAAAACGGCTTCCCGGTCGTGGTCAAGCCTGATCTGGGGTCGGGCGCCAGCCATACTTACAAACTGAGCGACCAAGACGAGCTGGATTACTTCCTGCATACCCGTCCGCGGGACACCGAGTTTATTATGGAAGAGTTCATCGACGGAATCATTCTTACTTACGACGGATTGATCGACCGGGACGGCATCGTGCGCTTTCACGCCAGCCACCGGTTCGAGCAGAGCATCATGAAAGTGGTGAGCGACGACGACCATCTGCGCTATTTCTGCCTGAAGGACGTCGATCCGGAAGTGGAGCGGGCGGGACGCAGCATTTTGGCGGCGTTCGGCATCCGGGAGCGATTCTTCCATATCGAGCTGTTCCGATCGAATAAAGACGGCCGACTGATCGCGCTGGAGGTCAATATGCGTCCTCCGGGCGCCTGGATGACGGACGCGATCAATTATTCGTACGACGTCGACGTCTATTCGCTTTGGGCGAAAATGGTCGTGCACGGCGGAAGCGGCGAGCCGCCTCGGGGCAGGTATTATACAGGCTACGCCAGCCGCAAAGACCGCAAAACGTACGTGCGCGGCCATGAAGAGATCATGCGGCAACTGGGCGGGGAAATCGTGCGCTATGATGCGATCGACGAGATTTTCAGCCGGGCCAGCGGCAACCGCGCTTATCAGTTCCGGGCGGAGTCGCTGGAGCGTGTACGCGAAATCGCGGATTATATTCAGGCGGAACGCTAAGTTCGACAAAAAGTTCGGGGAGCGGACGGCAGAACGGGCGCAGCGCCCGAGACGGCCTTCCGCCCGCAGATGACGGGAAGGGCGGGACTCGCGAATATGGTCACGGTACACTATCGGAAAGAATACAGTCCGGCGCTCGGCCGAGACATGGAATACAAAGTTTACGGCGACCGGGGCAAGCCGATGCTCGTGTTTCCGACGTCGCTCGGACGCTTTTACCAATATGAAGATTCCGGCATGATCGGCGAGCTGGCGGAGTGGATCGACGCCGGCAAACTGCAGGTCTGGACCTGCGACACGCTCGACGGGGAGACGTTTTTCTCCGAGCACTGGGACATGCAGGAACGGATTCGCCGGCACGAGCAGTATGACGCCTACGTCGTGCATGAGCTGATTCCGAGCATTCTGCGGGAAAGCCGGGACAACAACGGAGGCGACGAGCAGAAGATTCTGGTCAGCGGCTGCTCGATGGGCGCTTATTACAGCGGCAATTTCTTTTTCCGGCATCCGGAGTTTTTCGATACGCTGCTTGCGCTGAGCGGCGTGTACTCGGTCAATCATTTCTTTGGCGGTTACCGCGACGGAGACATCTATTTCAATTCGCCGCTCGATTATCTGCCGGGACTGAGCGACGAGGGTCTGCTGGAGCAGTACCGGCGGTGCCGGATCGTCATCTGCTGCGGGCAGGGCGCCTGGGAAGACGAGATGCGCGAAGAGACGGCCCGCTTGGGCGAAATCCTGTACAATAAAGGAGTTCCGGCGCGCGTGGAGTTCTGGGGATACGACGCGAATCACGATTGGCACTGGTGGAGAAAACAGATTCGATATTATATGAGCGAACTGCTGTAACAGGACTGCGGGACTGAAAGAACCGAGAAAGCCGCATGACGGAAAGGAGCCGACAACGATGAGTTTTTTTACGAAATGGTTTAAAAAAGGCAAGGAGGAAGAGGAGGCGGCGCGCGCCGACGCGGCGGGAAGAACGACCGAGGAACAGTCCGACCCTCCACGCCGGCCGCTGAGCGAAAGCGCCTCCAGGGATTGGACCCGGATACCGGAGAACCGGCCGGGCACGAAAACGTTCAGCCGTCATATTCTGCTGCGTTCGCCGGAGCTTGCGCCGAGCGGATTCGCCAAATCGCTGCGCGAGCGGGAACCGGACGTGCGCGGAGGAATCCACGAAGGCCGCGTCATTGTCCACTACCGGGACATGACGGTAACGGCGGAGCTTGAGGATGCGCCGCTGCCGAACCGCGAAGCGGAAGAGAACGGCAAATACAACGCCATGTGGCCGGACGCCGAAGCCGCGATCGAAGGCTACACGGCCCATATGCGGGTGACGGCAATGAACGTCGAAGACAGCGTGGAAGGGCACAAGCTGATGACGAAGCTGATCGCTTCGCTGCTCGAGCATATGCCGAGCGCGCTGGCCGTCTATTCCGCGCCGATGCTTGTCAGCCGCGCGGCTTATATCGCCAGCGCGGATATGCTGGCGGAGAACATGCTGCCGGTCAATCTGTGGGTGTTCGTCGGCTTGTACGGCGGCGAAGGCAAGGGTTCGTCTTACACGCACGGCATGCAGGACTTCGGCGGCGACGAGCTGGAGCTGCTGAACACGCAGCGCTCGGCGGCGGAGACGTTCGAGCTGATGTTTTCGGTGGCCGCGTATTCCATCGAGCGGCGCATCCGATTCCAGGGCGGCGAGAATATCGCTTTCAAGGAAGGCGAGGCGCTGACGCTCACCCGTTCGCCGGGCGTCGCGCTTCAAGGAATGACGATGAAGGTGGAAGGGTTCTGAGCAGCGTGGGAGCGGAGAAGCGAAAGGCGCTCCGCGCGGAATCGGAGAGATGAGCAGAGCAGGCCAAAAGGCACGACCCGGCGAAGTACGGGCGTGTCTTTTTGGTTTTTCAAGATTCGACAGGCGCCGCGTTCGGCCGTTCGGAAGTGCGGTCCGCGTTCGCCTCCGCTTTTGCAAAATTGCAAACCCGCGCCCGTTACTTTACCATGAACAATAGAACCTTTACCGGGAAGGGCGGTCTTCCCGGCAGTTTGATCGGATCGAAAGGAGCGTTATCGATGAATTTCACGATTTTGTTCGTGTCTTCGCCGCTCGATCCCGGAGCGGCCGACGAACTGTATGCCGACGAATACCGCAGCGCCCGGGAAGCCGGGTTCGACGTCGGCTTGATTCATTACGAAGAGCTGCTGCACGGCGGCAGTCCGGCGCGGGCGGTCAAGCGGATCCGGGAGCGTTCCGAACCGACTGCCGCGCTGTATCGGGGCTGGATGCTGCGTCCGGGTCAGTATGCGCGGTTATACAAAGCGCTGCTGGAGCGCAATCTGCGGCTGATCAACGCGCCGGAGCAGTATCGTCACGCGCATTACCTGCCGGAATCGTACTCGCGGATCGAAGGAGATACCCCCCGTTCGGTATGGATACCGCTGCGGTATCCGCCGGACAGCGAGGAAGCCGAAAGACTGGCCGTCGAGGCGGTACGGGTCTTCGGCGGCGGGCCGATCATTGTCAAAGATTACGTCAAATCCCGCAAACACGAATGGGAAGAGGCCTGCTACGTGCCGGATGCTTCGGACAGCGAGCGGGTGAAGCGGACCGTCCGCCGTTTTTTGGAACTGCAGGGCGACGAATTGAACGAAGGATTGGTATTCCGCGCTTTCGAAAAGCTGGAATACGTATCCCGACACCCGCAAAGCGGGATGCCGCTGTCGCGGGAAGTCCGGGTATTCGTGCTGGACGGAGAGCCGGCGTTCGTTTCGAATTACTGGGAAGCCGGCGGGGATGAAGATTTCGACAAGGCGCTGGACGGGTTCCGCGAGACGATGAAGGGAATCGACAGCCGTTTTTATACGATGGATTTCGCCAAAAAGGAAAACGGGCCTTGGATCGTGCTGGAGTTGGGGGACGGACAAACGGCCGGACTGCCCGACGAGACCGAGCCCCCGCAGTTTTACGCAGCTTTGAGAAAGGCTCTGGAACGAAGCGATAACGCGCATCCTTCCGACGATCCCGGCGAACAGCAAAGGAGGTTCGAAGATGAGCGAAGATAAAGGAACGAATGTAAACGAACAAGGACAACCTACCCCCGAGGGGAACAAAAAGTGGGTAGGATTCGGCATCAGCATCGGACTGCTGATCGGCATGCTCTTCGGCCTTGCCATGAAAAACATGGCGTTCGGGGTGCCGATCGGGATCGCGCTGGGCGCCGCATTCGGAATGGCTCTGCAAAAAAAGAAAGAAAAAGAAATGCCGCAGTAAATGCCGCACGAAGCGGACGGGAAGCTTGAGATTGTCCCCGACCGAGCCTCGGCGCGCAATCAAGGTGCTCCGTAAGCGCAAGAGTACGGAGAACAGGAGGGCTTTTCATGGATGCCGTTAAAGAGATGCTCGACCGGAACAAAAAAATCGCCCAATGGGCACAATTGAAAAATCATTCGCCCGCAATCGGCTGGATCGTACGCGGCGAGAAGTTTTTCTGGACGCCGAACGAGACGGCAGGCAGCGTTAAGTCCGTCAACCGATACGAGATCGGTTCGATCACGAAGACGATGACCGCTTTTCGTCTGGCCAAGGGAGAGCAGGATGGCTTGTGGCAGGCTTCCGACACGCTGGCGAAGCTGGTTCCCGAGCTGGAAGACAGCGAATTTGCGCGCAGCGTCACGCTGCGGCAGCTGGCCACGCACACGTCGGGCTTGACCCGGCTGGCGAAAAATCAGGTGCTGATGTCCATGAAAAAGGACAAAGCCAATCCTTATGCGGCTTACCTCGAAGAGCATCTGCTGGAAGCGGTGCGAAGCGAGAAGCCGCGAACCGAGGCGAAGCATGAGTATTCCAATTACGGGTACGGTCTGCTGGGTTGGGCGCTGAGCCGGGCTTCCGGCGTGCCCGCTTCGGAAGCGATGCGCCGGGAGCTGTTCGATCCGCTCGGCATGAACGGCAGCGTGATGGCGGTGCTGGGCGAAACGGACCCGGACGAGGACGAAGCTTTTCCTCTCCTGCCCGGCTTCGCGCCCGGCGGCCGGCCGGTACCGCATTGGGATTTCACTTCCGCGTCGGCGGGCGCGGGAGCGGTTCGTTCGACGCTTCCGGACATGCTGACTTATGTGGAAGCGCAGCTCGGCCAGCATCCCGCCGCGGCGGAGCTCGAGCCGGTGTTCCTGGACTGCCAGAACGAGCAGGCTTCCGTCGCGCCGTCCAAAGGCGTCGGCATCGGCTACGCCTGGATGAGATCGATGCGCCAAGACGGCACCGTCACGCACTGGCATAACGGTGCGACCTACGGCTTCAGCAGCTTTGCCGCATTCAACCGCGATTTGCAGTCGGGCTTCGTCGTCCTGTCGAACCGAGGCGTCAGCTTCGCGGGTCATCTTAAACAGATGATCGGACTCGGCGAACTGAGCAGCGACCGCGCGGCCGGATTGGTCGGCGAAGAGCTGTTCAAGGTTTAACGCAGAAACGAAGCAGCGGCGGAGGATGGAGGAAAAAAGCTCCGGCGAAAAAGAATGACCCCTCAAGGCAGACAGCGGAAAAAGATCTCGCGTTAAAAAGAGATCGACGCTGGAGACCGGAGGGGTTTTTGCGTTTCGGAAAAAGGCAGGTCTTAGAGCGATACAGAAATATGGAGGGGAAATCGACGTAACCGCGTGGGGAGCGACCGTGCTCTCGGGCAAGCTTATCGTTCCGGCTACGAGTTTCAATCCACGCTCCCGTGTGGGGAGCGACTGATTCGCGGATCAGTATCGTAGTCAAGCGTAAGGTTTCAATCCATGCTCCCGCGTGGGGAGCGACTTCGCTCCAAAAACATCGACAAAGTGCAGGTCGAGTTTCAATCCACGTTCCCGCGTGGGGAGCGACCAAGATCACTCTAAACGACATTTTTGATTGGATTGTTTCAATCCACGCTCCCGCGTGGGGAGCGACCCTGGACGTAGTCAAGATCAACGCCACGGTCAAAGTTTCAATCCACGCTCCCGCGTGGGGAGCGACAACCTTTGTGGTCGTTCCGCCAAAAGCAACTTGGTTTCAATCCACGCTCCCGCGTGGGGAGCGACTCGCGACCGGCATTCTTCGGGTTGAAGTGGAGTTGTTTCAATCCACGCTCCCGCGTGGGGAGCGACGATGCGGAACGCTTACTATGGTCGGCGTAATGCTGTTTCAATCCACGCTCCCGCGTGGGGAGCGACCAAGGGCTGCGAACCCAGCGGCGATCTGTGGGATGTTTCAATCCACGCTCCCGCGTGGGGAGCGACTCAGATGGATTTGCATCGTAGTACCGTGATTTGGTTTCAATCCACGCTCCCGCGTGGGGAGCGACTTCTTGCGTCGCGCCCGATACGGCGATTCGGCTCATGTTTCAATCCACGCTCCCGCGTGGGGAGCGACTACAATCATTTTAGGCACAAACCCAAAATTAACCGGTTTCAATCCACGCTCCCGCGTGGGGAGCGACGAGGGGAACACACCATGACAACAATGATCGTCAGTTTCAATCCACGCTCCCGCGTGGGGAGCGACAGCAGCTGTCGGTGCATATATGGATCTCAACGACGTTTCAATCCACGCTCCCGCGTGGGGAGCGACCCGGAGGGAATGGAGATTGCACCCCGCTGGATTGTTTCAATCCACGCTCCCGCGTGGGGAGCGACGCGGTCTTTGTCCCCATACGAATAATGCCTGCGTAGTTTCAATCCACGCTCCCGCGTGGGGAGCGACCGCGTGGGGAGCGACCGCGTGGGGGTGATGGTGTGAGCATCGAGGAGCAGTTTCAATCCACGCTCCCGCGTGGGGAGCGACGAGCTGGGAGCGACAGTGATCTTGATCAGCCAGCTGTTTCAATCCACGCTCCCGCGTGGGGAGCGACGGACTCGCCGTTTGCGTCGCCGGCCGGTCCTCCAGGTTTCAATCCACGCTCCCGCGTGGGGAGCGACCTCCGGGAACGGCCGACGACATCACGATTTCGCTCGTTTCAATCCACGCTCCCGCGTGGGGAGCGACTTTGTATAGGCGCGGCGAATCAATTCATCGTCGAAGTTTCAATCCACGCTCCCGCGTGGGGAGCGACCGTGGAAGTGTGCATTTGCTGTCGCACGTCTGCAAGTTTCAATCCACGCTCCCGCGTGGGGAGCGACCATTCGAAGGGGAGTTGGGGGAATGAGCCAAGAGAGTTTCAATCCACGCTCCCGCGTGGGGAGCGACGTATACCCAGGCACAGCGTCAACGCTGTCCGAACGTTTCAATCCACGCTCCCGCGTGGGGAGCGACCGGAAGTCTGGAATGACTCCTGGATTCGCACGAAGGTTTCAATCCACGCTCCCGCGTGGGGAGCGACTGTTCCACCTTGCAGCCCTTACCCCTAAAGGCTTCAAGAGCGCAAAAGTGCGAACCTCAAAATCAGCCTATCGAAAACCGGACAAAAATACAACTTAAATCGTTTAAACCCTTATGCAGTGCGGGGTGCGAACCTCCCCGAGATTTTATGAGAGCTTTAGGTTCGCACTTTTTAGCACAGTCCACTCCATTCACAAAAAATATTTATTTTACTATAAATCAATAAAAAGGAATTTGAGCATGCAGGCGAGAATTGCTTAGTCACAACATCAGAATCGACTCGCAATTTACACCAAGGAGGCGAATCATTGGTCGATTACTACGCGCATTCCACGGACTCCGACGACAAATCGACCTGGCAGCTGCTCAAAGTCCACCTTACGGAAGTCGAGGAATTGGCTGCCGAAATGGCCGGAATCTTCGGAGCTGCGGACTGGACCGCGGCAGCCGGAAGGCTTCATGATCTAGGGAAATACTCATTGCCGTTTCAGAAAAGACTCGACGGATCGACGAAAAAGGTGGACCATGCGACGGCCGGAGCATTGGCTTTAACAAAGGACTGGTCCAATACCCCTTCCCAACGTCTGGCCGCCCGGCTGCTGTCTTATATCATCGCCGGTCACCATTCCGGCCTGCCGGATTATGGCTCGTCCGACGCGGATCATCATGCCACTCTTCGCAAGCGTCTCTCCCGAACCGAACATATCGAAGACTATAGCGCCGGGTATCGAGAAATCGCCATACCGAAACCGCCCAATCGCTTTCCGTTAAAACCTGGACCTGCGCCCGGCTTCCAACTCTCCTTTTTCACACGGATGCTCTTCTCTTGTCTCGTCGATGCCGACTCGCTCAATACTGAATCCTTCACTGACCCTTCGAGGCATAAGCTTCGCCAGCGTCAAGATCGTCAGCAGGAGCTTGAACGTACGCGTCAGCTGTTCGATCGATTCAGGCAGCGCTTCTATGAATACCGTCGAAAAAAATTCAACGCGCCGAGAAGCGATATCGATCACTGGCGAACGGAAATTTTTCAAGAAGTGATGCAGCGGGCGCAAGATCCTCGCGGGTTGTTCAGTCTGACGCTGCCCACCGGAAGCGGCAAAACGCAGGTTTCGCTCGGATTCGCGTTAGAACATGCGATCAAGCACGATATACGGCGAATCATTTACGTCATCCCCTATACCTCGATTATCGAGCAGAACGCGCAGGAATTTCGGGACATTCTGGGCGAGGAGCATGTACTGGAACATCATTCGAACTTCCAGCATGAACAGCATGACAAGAGTACGCCTGCGTTCGAAACGACAGAGCGTCAGAAGTTGGCTGAAGAAAATTGGGAGCTCCCGCTCGTAGTCACGACGAACGTACAGTTTTTCGAATCGCTGTTTGCCGCCCGACGTTCTTCGACCCGCAAACTGCACAATATCGCCGGCAGCGTAATCGTTCTTGACGAAGCTCAGATGATGAACGGCGGCTTTTTCCGGCCGTGCCTGCATGCGCTGGATGAGCTGGTGCGCAACTACGGCTGCTCGGTCGTATTCTGCACCGCTACCCAGCCGCCGGCTGCCAAGCTTCTGCCTCATGCGCAGATCGTCGAGACGGTAGCCGATCCGCAGTCTCGCTATGAACAGTTCGAACGGGTGAACGTTTCTTTTGGCGGAAAAATGTCCTGGGATGACCTTGCGCAGCGAATCGCGAACGGCGGATCGCAGGCGCTCTGCATCGTCAATACGCGAGGGAATGCGAGAGAGCTGTATGCCACGCTGGAAGAAAGATACGGTGAAGAACGAGAAGAATGGCTGTATCATTTAAGCGCCCGAATGTGTCCGGAGAACCGGCGCGACATTTTGGCTGTCATCAAAAAGCGTCTGCAGGAAGGCCTTCCCTGCATCCTGGTCAGCACGCAGCTGATTGAAGCGGGCGTCGACGTCGATTTCCCCGCGGTATACCGGGAGCTGGCCGGCATCGACTCGGTCGCCCAGGCTGCGGGACGCTGCAACCGCAACGGCAGATTGATTCGCGAAGGGCTACCCTGCCTGGGCGAAGTGACAGTGTTCGAGACGGAACGCGGATTACCCGACGGCTGGATGAGCCGCACCGGCTCGATCGCCCGCGATCTGCTGCAAAAATACGGAGAAAGCGGTGTCAGTCCGTTATCTATCGAGGCGGTACGAGAATATTTTGCGCAGCTCTTTTTCTACGGGCAAAGCGAAGATCGCGATCAGACGGACGAGGCGGGCATTCTGCCGATGCTGGAAGAACGCGCGAAAGAAATGGAGTTTCCTTTTGCCACGGTGGCCGAGCGGTTTCGTTTGATCGATTCGCAGATGAAAACGCTGCTGGTGCCTTACGTCGACGACGAAGAGCGGGCATCGGCCGAATGCGGCGGGGAGAACCCGGACGATCCTTATTATGAAGGAAAAGCGAGAAGACTGCTCGATAAGCTGCGGAAAGATCCTTTTTCCACTCGAGAGACGATGCGCGCGCTGCAGCCTTATACCGTGCAGGTGTATCCGAACGAATTTAACGATTTCCAGCGTGCGGGAGAGCTGACGGAAGTACGCGAAGACGTGTACGCGCTCAGCCGCCCGAATGCTTGGTACGATCGCAAAAAAGGACTCAAGCCGTACTCGCAGCAAAGCGCGGCGCAGGAACTGTGGATCAGTTAAGAAGAGGGAAGGAGGAAAGAATCAGGATGGGATACGGAATCAAGCTGCATGTATGGGGCGACCGCGCCTGCTTTACACGGCCGGAGATGAAGGCGGAGCGGGTGAGTTACGACGTGATGACGCCTTCGGCGGCGCGGGGCATTCTGGAAGCGATCCATTGGAAACCGGCGATTCGCTGGGTCGTGGATCGGATTCATGTGCTGAATGAGATCTCTTTCGATTCGGTCAGACGCAATGAGGTGGAGAGCAAAGTTTCGGCGGCGCAGATCAAATCCGCGATGAACGGACGTGATGCCATACTAAACCAAATCGCACCGGCAGAACGGCAGCAGCGCATGACGGTCATGCTGCGCGACGTGGCATACGTAATCGAAGCCCATTTCGAAATGACGAGCAGCGCGGGAGAAAGCGACAATCCAGAGAAGCATTACAGCATCTTCTCGCGGCGGGCGCGCGGCGGCCAGTCGTATCATCAGCCGTATTTCGGCTGCCGCGAGTTTCCCGTAAACTTTAGTCTGTTGGAGGACGGAGACGAAATTCCGCTTTCTTATTATAGAGGAAATGTGGGGCTTGATTTGCAGTGGATGCTGTGGGATCTGGAATACGGAGAGGAAATTTCGCCCAAATTCTTCCGTGCAACGATGCGTCAGGGCATCATCGACGTGCCGGATCTGTATAAACGGGAGGCGCGCTTATGATCGTGCAGTCGCTTTACGAACGTTATCGTCAGCTGCTTCAGGACCCCAAATCCAACATGTCCCCGCCGGGGTACAGCTCGGATAAAGTATCGTTCGTGCTTGTATTGAGCGAAGACGGAGAGATGCGGAATATCGTGGATATGCGCGTGCAGCAGAGGAAAAAGCAGGTGCCGATTCGGATGACGGTGCCGGAACACACAACACGAACAAGCAAGCCCAAACCGTATTTTTTGTCGGACAAAGCAGAATATATCCTCGGTATCGTATTGGACAAGCCTGCCGGATTCAAAATCTCGCTCGCCAAGTTCGCCAGCAGCGCGGAGCTGCATAAACGGCTGCTGAAAGATTGCGAGCGGCCGGAAGCTCGGGCGGTGCTGCGTTTCTACGAGCGTTGGAATCCTGCGGAACTTACAGAGGAGCATACGTTATATGGCGATCTGCTGAAAATCATAGGAACGACGGACAACAATATTGTATTTCAACTTGAAGGCGTCGAAAATTACGTGCATCAAAACTCGGATATCCAGACCTTGTGGAGTCGAGAGAATGAGTCGACCGAGGCGAACGACGACGTGGTTCTCGGAGATTGCTTGGTGACAGGGCGCGAGCAGCAACCGATCGCTCAAGTACACAGAATCAATATCAAGGGCGTACGGAATGCCCAGCAAGCCGGGGCAAGTATGGTGTCGTTTAACTTCCCGGCCGTCGTATCGTACGGCAAAATTCAAAGCCTCAACGCCCCATTCAGCGAGGAAGCCGCAGCCGGCTATGCCAAAGCGCTGAACCACCTGCTGCTGTCGGAACACAACCGACTCCGCCGCATGGGCGATATGACGGTCGTGTTCTGGGCGCAGCGTCTGCCGGGCGAGAAGGAAGAGGAGTGGGAACTGCAGGAAGGGATATTCGGCGAATTTTTCGAAGGGGCGTGGGGGAAGGCGGGCCAAGCCGACAAGGAGTCGGACGAAGGTGCGGCTGGCAAGGCCGCTGCTCCTGAAGAGGCGGTCGGCGAAGAAAACGTCGAACTTACAAGGCAGATCGAAGATCTGTTGAAGCGGGTCAAACAAGCGGAGACGGTCGAAGCGAACATGCTGCCGGCCAAAGACGCGATGTTTTATGTGCTCGGAATGTCCGGCAACAATGCCCGTTTGGCCGTGCGTTTCTTCTGGCGTGATTCGTTCGAGCAGCTGTTCCGCAAATTGAGTCTGTACGCTTCGGATATGGCGATGGAACGGCCGGGCCGCAGCCATCCGGAACTGCCTTCGCTGTTTAATATCATGCTTCAAACGGTTCGGCAGACCGGCGACATGTCCGGCATGCGCGACAGCATCTCCGGCGCGATGGAGAGCGAATGGTTCCGCGCGATGCTGAGCGGCGGCGCGCTGCCGTATTCGGTCTACGCGGCCGTGGTCAATCGAACGCGAGTCGACGGGCAAATGTCGCCGTACGGCGACAGCGGGCGCAATGCCTGGATTCGGGCGTCCGTGATTAAAGCCTATCTCACCAGATATGCACGCGTGCATCATCAAGAAAAGATGAAGGAGGCGTTAACCCCTATGTTAAACGAAGACGCGCAGCCGGTCGCTTACCGGCTCGGACGATTGTTCGCGGTATTGGAACGTGCGCAGACCGATGCGGCAGGAGGACCGGGGAGGCTTAATGCGACGATCAAAGATCGGTATTTCGGCTCTGCTTCCGCGACGCCGGCGGCCGTATTCCCGATCCTGCTTCGCTTGTCGCAGCACCACATGTCCAAAGCCGAATACGGCAGCTTCCGCGACCGCGACATCGCGGCGATTCTGAAGGGAGTCGACGGTTTCCCGAATCATCTGGATCTGAAGCAGCAGGGACTGTTTATGCTCGGGTATTACCATCAGGTGTCGTATCGCGCTGCTTCCGCAGAGAAAAAAGGCGAAAAGCAGTCGGAGAATGGAGAAGGCGCCGGTACAGAGATGATGTCGGAGAATGAGGATGCTGTGCCGAACGGAACCACGCTCGGCTGATTCGGTATTGACGAATTTCAGGCTGGACCCAATTCATCAGAACAAACGGAGGTTGAAAAGATGACGGATATGGAAGTACGGGACAACGTTATGGAGCAGGAAGAGGGAAGCACTGTGATTCCAACGATCAATCGGCATGAATTTACGATCTTTTTCGACGTGACGAACGGCAATCCGAACGGCGATCCGGATATGGGCAACATGCCGCGGATCGACCCGGAGACCGGTCACGGCATCGTAACGGATGTCTGTCTGAAACGCAAAGTCCGCAATTATGTGGAAATCACGCGCGAGCAGGGCGAAGGACATCGGATCTATGTGACGGAAGGCGCCGTGCTCAACGAGCAGCATCGCAAAGCTTACCGGAGCTTGCGTGAGGAAGACGTGGACAAGTTCAAGGAGTTGAAGCCCAAAGATCGCGCCGAAGCTTCTCTGCTGACTCACTGGATGTGCGATAACTTCTATGACGTACGCACCTTCGGTGCCGTCATGACGACCAAAGTCAACTGCGGTCAGGTGCGCGGACCTGTCCAATTTACGTTTGCCCGCAGCATCGATCCGATCTTTTCCCAGGAGACGACGATCACGCGCCAAGCCGTGACTCAAGAGGGTGCGGACAAAGATCGCGAGATGGGCCGCAAGCATATCGTGCCGTACGGGCTGTACCGGATGGACGGCTACGTATCCGGACATTTGGCGGAGAAAACGCATTTTGGGCCGGAAGACCTGGAACTGCTGTGGGAGTCGCTGGAGAATATGTTCGAGCACGATCGTTCCGCATCGCGCGGACAAATGGCGCTCCGTAAGCTGATCGTGTTCCAACACGAAACGAAACTCGGCAATGCACCTGCCCACAAGCTGTTCGAACGGATCTCCGCGCGGAAGATTACGGATGCACCGTCCCGCTCTTATGCCGACTACGAAATTAGTGTGAATTCGGAAGATCTGCCGAACGGCGTAACGGTCATCGAGAGATGAGCAAGCCCGCTGCATATGAAGATGACGAACTGCTGATGCTCTCCGGACTTCAGCATTATTCGTTCTGCCGGCGTCAATGGGCTTTGATTCATATCGAGCAGCAGTGGGAAGAGAATATCAAGACGTACGAAGGCCAGCTGATGCATAAGCGTGCGGACAATCCGCAGTTGACGGAGAAAAGAGGGAATCTGCTAATCTCGCGCGCCATGCCTCTCGTTTCGCGGCGGCTCGGGATCAGCGGCAAAGCGGACGTGATCGAATTCCATGCCGCGGATGACGACATGCCGCCGGGATTCGGTGCGAAGCTGGCCGGGCGGCGCGGAAGATGGGTGCCTTTCCCCGTCGAATACAAGCGGGGCAAGCCCAAGCCGGATGATTGGGACGAAGTGCAGCTCTGCGCGCAGGCGCTCTGTCTGGAAGAAATGCTCGGCGTAACGGTGGCGGAAGGCGCTCTTTTTTACGGAGAACGGGAACGTCGGGTGGATGTCGAATTCACGGAAAGTTTGCGCGGGCGGGTGAACGAATATCTAAGCGGAATGCGGGAGTTATTCGACCGCGGCGAGACGCCGCCGGCACGGTATAAGTCCGGCTGCAAGTCCTGCTCGCTGATCAATATCTGTATGCCGAGAATGCGCACGAGCAGCGTAGAGCGTTATATGGAAGAGTATCTGGATCTGGACGATGACGGAGACGCGGCTCAAGAGGAGGCGGGCGGATCATGAGAAAGTTGCTGAATACGCTCTATGTGACGGCAGCGGACAGTTATCTGGCGCGGGACGGAGAAAATGTGCTGGTGCTGATGGGCGAAAAAGAGCAGCGGGAGAAATTCCGCGTGCCCGTGCACAATCTGGAGCAGATCGTGACCTTTGGGTATACCGGCGCGAGTCCGGCCGTGTTCCAGCTGTGCGCGGAGCGCGGCATAGGTCTGACGTTTCTTAACGAATACGGCAATTTCCAAGCACGAATTCAAGGCAAAATAAACGGCAACGTGCTGCTGCGGCGCAAGCAGTATCGAATGGCCGACGGCGAAGAAGCGGCGAAGATCGCGGGAAGGTTCATTCAGGCGAAGATTATCAACTCGCGCAGCGTGCTGCGGCGCGCGCTGCGCGATCATGCGGCAGAGATCGACGCGGTGAAAGTTACCGGAGCGTCGAACGCGCTCAAGCGTTTGTCGCTGTCGGTGCTCAAGATGCCGACCGGCGATACGATTCGCGGCGCGGAAGGCGAAGCGGCACGAATTTATTTCGGCGCGATGAACGAGTTGGTACTGGGCGACCGTGAGCTGTTCCAGATGCAGACGCGAAACCGTCGTCCGCCGCTTGATCCGATGAACGCGCTGCTGTCGCTGATTTATACGCTGCTGCGAAGCGACGTGCAATCTGCGCTCGAGACGGTAGGACTCGATCCGGCCGTAGGTTTCCTGCATCGGGATCGTCCAGGTCGCGCGAGCCTGGCTCTTGACCTCATGGAAGAACTGCGTCCGTATCTCGCCGACCGGCTGGTGTTGTCTCTGATCAATCGACGTCAATTGTCGGCGAAGTCTTTTGTGATTAAAGAGAATGGAGCCGTGCTGCTCAAGGACGATACGCGAAAAGACGTGCTGGCCGCCTGGCAAAAGCGGAAGCAGGAAGAGATTGTGCATCCTTACCTCGGCGAGAAGATCCCGATCGGATTGCTGCCGTATGCGCAGGCGCTGCTGCTGGCAAGGCATATTCGCGGAGATATTGCCGATTATCCGCCATTTTTGTGGAAATAGTTAAAATATTGTGGAACCCTTTTCGATCCTTTTCGTAATTCCAAAAAAAGGAAAGGAGAGCTGTTGCAATGACAAAATCCAAAGAAATGGCGGGAGCAGGCATTGCGCTTGGACTTAGTTTGGGGATTGCCAGTGGAGTGACTCTGCAAAACACAGCAATGGGCTTAGGATTAAGCGTCGTTTACGCAATTTTGTTTGGAGTGGCTTTCAACAGTCACTATCAATCCAAGAGCAAAAAACAAAGTTCTTCAGAATCGTAAAGCTAAACATGAAACTTATAGTTGATCCAAGAAAAGAGGAATCGTGCCATGATGGTACTGATTACTTACGATGTGCAGACGACTTCCCCCGAAGGGGCGAAGCGCCTGCGTTCCATCTCGAAGATCTGCCAGAACTACGGCCAGCGGGTACAGAATTCCGTATTCGAGTGCCTCGTCGATCCGGTTCAGTTCAAGCAGCTCAAGACGCAGTTGGAAGACGTTATAGACCCGAAAACGGACAGCCTGCGTTACTATATGCTCGGAGCGAATTGGAAAAGGAAGGTCGAACATGTCGGGGCGAAGGAAGGGTATGACCCGGAGGGATTGCTGTTGTTGTGAAGAAGGTGCAAGGAGATACTCGGAAAAGAGCTGCAGGAGATTTTTTCTGTGGCTTTTTTGTGCGTCCAAGCGTTTCAGAGAAGGCAGGTTCTGCGTTTGGTTCAATTAGGCACCTGCATGGGGGGGCGACCATACCACAGGGCATATAAGGAGCGTGGGACGGATAGTTTCAACACACGGACCCACGCGGAGTGCAACGCACCAGGGCGGTGCACACGGTGCAAGATATAATGTTTTAATCCACGCTCCCGCGTGGGGAGCGATTATCTACGTGGGCCCGACGCTGCTCGAAGGTCTGAGTTTCAATCCACGCACCAGTACGGGGTGCGACGATATCCGTTCTCGAGCAGCGGCCCCCACGTTTTGTTTCAATCCACGCACCCGTACGGGGTGCGACCGTACTCGTACCAGTTTTCCACCCGTCCGCTCCCGTTTCAATCCACGCACCCGTACGGGGTGCGACGGAACAGCCGACCAAACGAGAGAAACGGCCGAATTGTTTCAATCCACGCACCCGCGCAGGGTGCGACCAGCCGGCCCCAATCCGTCATCGATCATGACTTCGCGTTTCAATCCACGCACCCGCGCAGGGTGCGACGGCTGATGGCGACCGGGCTATTCGAGGTTGTGCAGTTTCAATCCACGCACCCGCGCAGGGTGCGACCGGCGACTCGACCGCCGCCTGTCGCGTGTAGTAAGTTTCAATCCACGCACCCGCGCAGGGTGCGACCGAGGCCGATAAGCAATCCAATCACTACGGCCAGGTTTCAATCCACGCACCCGCGCAGGGTGCGACGCGGGCGGCAAGGTGACCGTGCTGACGAAGTATTGGTTTCAATCCACGCACCCGCGCAGGGTGCGACGCCAAGACACTGCGGGAATCGGTGTTCATGGAGCTGTTTCAATCCACGCACCCGCGCAGGGTGCGACTAACGCAGCTTACGCGTTTTGATCTCAACCTCTACCCGTTTCAATCCACGCACCCGCGCAGGGTGCGACACGAGGAGGATTTTATCATGGATCAAAAGACAAGTTTCAATCCACGCAACCGCGCAGGGTGCGACTATGACTCCACGGCCGGGGTTAACATCTCTTATCAGTTTCAATCCACGCACCCGCGCAGGGTGCGACAGCTGATCGTCGCCACGGTCCAGACCCTTTCGAAGTTTCAATCCACGCACCCGCGCAGGGTGCGACGATTCACCGCATACTCATGGAAACGACAAGGAGGGGGTTTCAATCCACGCACCCGCGCAGGGTGCGACCATCCGAACTCAACCGGCAGATCAAACGGGAGTGGGTTTCAATCCACGCACCCGCGCAGGGTGCGACCGAGAAGTTCGCTTTAAAGGTGCGACTTTATATAGTTTCAATCCACGCACCCGCGCAGGGTGCGACTCGGGTTCCAGTTATCAGTGCCGGTGAATAAGTCGTTTCAATCCACGCACCCGCGCAGGGTGCGACGCGAATAAACATGCTGACGATCATTTACAAACTGTTTCAATCCACGCACCCGCGCAGGGTGCGACCGATACATCGTCGGTTACCGGAACGTTCGATTCGATGTTTCAATCCACGCACCCGCGCAGGGTGCGACGAATGCGGTCGGCATCCAAACCCAATCGGTAGCCCAGTTTCAATCCACGCACCCGCGCAGGGTGCGACTTCTACAATTTCATTGTGTTCATTAAATCCATCTTGTTTCAATCCACGCACCCGCGCAGGGTGCGACATGTCGATGACTCTCATGCGCCCTCCCGCCGAATCGGTTTCAATCCACGCACCCGCGCAGGGTGCGACATTTTCTGAACGCGGATTTGAAAAAGGGAGATATTGTTTCAATCCACGCACCCGCGCAGGGTGCGACACAGTGAGTATTATGAGCTGTCATTTAAATACAATGTTTCAATCCACGCACCCGCGCAGGGTGCGACTCGGCGTTGGAGGAGACGGTAACGGCCACCGGTCGTTTCAATCCACGCACCCGCGCAGGGTGCGACGCGTCGCAAAGGCGTTTTTCGAGTGGCGAACCGCGTTTCAATCCACGCACCCGCGCAGGGTGCGACCGTTCCGATCGGATTTGATGGCGCGTGCCGTGATGTTTCAATCCACGCACCCGCGCAGGGTGCGACGAGGACATCCGGTCGATCGCCAAGCGGCTGTACAGTTTCAATCCACGCACCCGCGCAGGGTGCGACGGTCGAGTCCTTCCGGCTGACCGAGGAGGTCAAAGTTTCAATCCACGCACCCGCGCAGGGTGCGACTCCTCCAGCTGGGACCACGTCAGATTCAGCAGCAGGTTTCAATCCACGCACCCGCGCAGGGTGCGACATCGCGTCCGGATGGCATGGGAATCGCAGACGGGTTTCAATCCACGCACCCGCGCAGGGTGCGACGTTGTATCGACTATCAAATATATATCTCCTTTGAACGTTTCAATCCACGCACCCGCGCAGGGTGCGACCCGGGAGACAACGGTTACGATCAATATCGACCTGTTTCAATCCACGCACCCGCGCAGGGTGCGACTTTGCTGTACATCATGTGCATTTGGAAAAGTGACCTGTTTCAATCCACGCACCCGCGCAGGGTGCGACCCGGTCGTGTTGACCCCCAGCGCAGCGTTTGCCGTGTTTCAATCCACGCACCCGCGCAGGGTGCGACGCGGCGTATCGCTTCAATCTACCGGCAAAGGAGCAGGTTTCAATCCACGCACCCGCGCAGGGTGCGACCAGACGAAGAATTCGCAGAATACGTTCGCATGGCGGTTTCAATCCACGCACCCGCGCAGGGTGCGACCCCGTATGACAAATGGCGGGAGCGCGGGCTGCTGCGTTTCAATCCACGCACCCGCGCAGGGTGCGACGTTTTTCAGAAGCTGATGGAGCAGGAGCACCACCTGTTTCAATCCACGCACCCGCGCAGGGTGCGACGGTCGATTTCCGCTTTGTGCATTTCGACCATCTGCTGTTTCAATCCACGCACCCGCGCAGGGTGCGACAACCAATAGCTTACGGGATAGCCGAACGAAGGAAGTTTCAATCCACGCACCCGCGCAGGGTGCGACGCGGCATACCTGCGCGGCAAACAGGGCGCCCCGGGTTTCAATCCACGCACCCGCGCAGGGTGCGACTGATCGCCGCCGTCAGCCCGCGCCGGACCGGCCGGTTTCAATCCACGCACCCGCGCAGGGTGCGACCAGATGTTTGTGAGACAGCGCATCGAGGAAGTGCAGGTTTCAATCCACGCACCCGCGCAGGGTGCGACACGCTGCTCCAAGCTTTAACCGGGTGAATGACATCGTTTCAATCCACGCACCCGCGCAGGGTGCGACTGTTCCCACTGTCAGCCCTTGCAGGACAAGGCTCGGCGGCCTCAAAAGTGCGAACCTCAAATTTACCGTACCGAAAACTGGACAAAAACGCAACTAAAAACGGTAAATCCCTTACGGTGCGCGGGGTGCGAACCTCCTGGGGATTTTATGGGAGCTTGGGGTTCGCACTTTTTGGAAAGACGTTCTGATCCAAAAGATTCAAAGCAAGTGACAGAGAGAGACTTATATCCCAAATGCCTATATAATGGGAATATGCTATTTTGATCTAATCAAGTAACTCTATGATGGAGGAAAATGAGTGTTTGAACACATTGAGACACTAACGTTAAGAGCGATATTTTCAGCTAAAGGAACAGGTCCTTTGCCTCCTTATCTAGGTTCGACGCTCCGTGGGTTGTTAGGTCACTGTATTCGTGATTTTGTATGCAGCTATCCGACAGTGAAGTGCCATCAGTGCCATATTTCTCACGATTGCGCGTATGCGCAGAACTTTGCTTCTCCTGGTAATGAAGCTGGAGCGGTCAATCCGTTTGTGATTCATTCTTTAACGCGAGATAAAGTTCAGTGGAATCCCGCAGATGAGTGTCAATTCGAGATCACGCTGATCGGAGAAGCTTCTCGTCACGTTGGCTTATTTGTTGATGCCCTTAAGGAGATGGAACGTAAAGGCTGGGGATCTGCAAGAATTCCGTTTCAACTCGAACAAATTGTCGATCCGTTGAGTCAGACTTTGATCTGGAATTCGGGAAAAGTGTGGATGCGTAATTGCAAGCCTAGACCTCTAGTGTGCGATCAACGCCGGGCCAACTCGGTTGTAATTCGTTTCGATAGCCCGGTGCGAATCTTGGTCAGTCGAAACTTGCAGCGTCGTATAGGCTTTGTCGACCTTATCCAGTCTTTAAGCCGCAGAATTACTTTGTTGTCTCATGCTTATACAGACCAGCGCTTAGATTGGGACGAAGAGTCGATGTTAGGAGCAGCTTCGCAAGTCCAAACAACCGCCGAGTCTTGGAGAGCTATTGATTTTGAACGCTACTCGATGACTCGCGGAGGAAAGCTTGCGCTTCCTGCAATCACTGGGTGGGCGAGGTATGAAGGAGATTTAACGCCGTTTACTCCTTTGCTGGAAGCCGGGGAGAAGCTGCACGTAGGGAAGAACGCCACGATTGGATTTGGGCATTATCGAGTGAGCTATGACTACTGAAAAGAGGGAATAAAGGATGACTTCAAAAAAAGGAAAATTAACAAAGTCAAACAGGGGAAAATCCAAAGGATCAGTACCTCCCGAACAAACGATTCGTGCAATTGCTAAAAATTATATGGGAACACAGCACTCAATAATCAATCAATTAACTTTTGAAACGCCAAGTCATCATCTAACAAGCGGCACGACTAGAGAAAGAATCTGGCTGAAACTCTTTGAATCGATTACTCCCAAAAAGTTTTGTATCGATCAGGGTGTATTTATCATTGATTCTTACGGAGAGATTTCGGCAGAGGTGGATATTGCCATTTTTGACGAGAGCTATACGCCTTATATTTTTAGTTTTGAAAATATGAAGTTCATTCCGATCGAAGCAGTTGCCGTTGCAATCCAATGTAAAAGCGGAAGTGTTTCAGGCGTTAATAAATGGGCATCTTCGATCAAGAGATTAAAGACTTTTTATAATTCCTATTTTCGAGTCATAGCCGGTGTTGTGGATAGTCAAAAGAACTTTAAAGACACCTTCAACTATTTGCAATCTTCAAAAGAAAAACGAGAGAAAATTCAGCTTCGCGCACCTTATTCTCAGTCGCAAACCTCAACACGTCCATTATTAATTTTATGTACATCATTAGAAGGTGCGAGAATTTCGGCATCTATTGAAAGTTCTTTCGATATTATTCTTGATGTAAATGAAGGACAGCGATTAAAGAAGACGATCTTAAATGAAAAAGAAGATTATAGCTGGTGGTACAAGCAGTTGAACCATTACGGACATGAACGGTATACAGAAGAAGCCGCTATGTTCAAAGCATTAATTCCTGAAGTGGAAGACACAGGAAGAACCTTGAAAAGTCTAGCTGTTCAAACTTTTGATGAAAACGAAGAAAACGTCCTACTCTCCCTAACCTTCCAGCTCAACCAGCTTCTCATGCTCATCAACAACCCAATGCCTTTCCCTCACCAAGCATATGCAGACATGTTCCGCGAAAACTATAAGAAATTTTCCAATTTAAACACACAAGCCGAAGAACCAAAGGAGTCGAAGAAATGAAGGATTCTCAAACAGCTTGGCTCGCTATCTACGACGTCAGCGGCATTCAAGAATATATCTTTGCATCCAACCGACTCAGTGAGAACGTGGGGGCCTCGCGGATTGTCGGGCGTATTCTCAAAGATGACCTTCCTGATGTTCTTCGTGAAGTCGCGGACTCTTATGAAAATGCACGGATCGAGACGCAATGGTGTGATTCCTCGCAAGTCGCATCTTCAACCTTCGACATTGTTGAAGATGTCAGTCTAGTTGCTCAGATCGTATACATAGGTGGAGGAAGTGCGATTGTGGCTTTTCGAGATTGGGACTTCTACATGAAGGTCAATCG
Source organism: Saccharibacillus alkalitolerans (assembly GCF_011090185.1). Taxonomy (GTDB): domain Bacteria; phylum Bacillota; class Bacilli; order Paenibacillales; family Paenibacillaceae; genus Saccharibacillus; species Saccharibacillus alkalitolerans. Next base: position 453,873 of record NZ_JAAFGS010000001.1, read on the forward strand.
CAGGTTCGCTGAACGAATCATCAAAACAACGTATACGTTATCGCTTGCCGTCGCAGAAGTGGCCACGAATTTCGAATGTTTTGTCACGGATCGGAAGGAACTGGAGAAGCGGCTTCAGCAAGTCAAGTCGGCTATGCTTCGGCAGCGTCCGTTTGGTGCATTTCCGATCTCCGAGCAAGAAGGATTTGGCGGTCTTCCGGTTACGGCGTCGGGTCAACGGTCAACTCTTCAATACTTGAAGCAAAAAGCTTCTGAAGATGAAAAAACATCCGTAGGGAGTAGAAGGCGTGCGGAAGCCGAGCAAACCTTTCCGCTTCCCGCTAATCTCGGCAACCGTTATCAATGGGCCTTCGAGATGTCGGATCTGGTTCGAGAACGCGGTGAAGACGGCTATGTAGCGGTTATTCATATCGACGGAAACGGCATGGGCAAGCAGTTGTATCGCAAGATGTCGGAATGGGAGAAGCAGCAGCTCGATTATGCAGGCGCTGTATATGAGATGCGAAAGTTATCCCTAGAGATTGCCGACGGTTATCAAGCCAAGTTCGCTAAGATCATTGAACAGATCGCTTCCAAGTCACTAAGTGACGCTAAAAGTTCTGAGACTGAAAAGCAAACGTTAAAGATCCGACCGCTTATCATGGACGGGGATGATGTAACTTTAATCTGTGAAGCCGAGATCGGAATTCCGCTTGCAGCGGCATTTTTGCGTGAACTGGAAGCAGCAGAAGAGTCGGAAGAACTCAAGCCGTCGATTTCGTTATCCGCGTGCGCGGGGATTGCATTGGTTCATAGTCATTTCCCGTTTAGTCTCGCCTATGAGATTGCTGAAGAATGCTGCAAAATTGCCAAGTCGAAAAGGTATAAAGACCTCAAAAACAATAAAAAAGCGCATAGTGAGAGCTGCCTCGATTTCCATCTGGTTCGCGGAAGTTACGTTCGACAACTCGAAGATATTCGCAATGCGTTTAAGAATTCACCCGATGACCCTATCAGTAAGACGTCTTACCTGATGCAGAAACGAGGAGAAGCCGCGATGACCGTGGATTCCTACTCTGCTCTGGAAGATACGGTAGGTCGAATTCAGCAGGGGGTTGAGCAAGGAATATGGCCGCGAACTTGGTTGAACCGTCTCTATGAGACTTATGCCGAGGGAGGAGTGTCCGGTGAGTTGAATTCGTTAGTGGACGAGATGGCTTCCAGAGGTTATAACATCGAGGATTTGTGCCCGCCTGCATTACGAACAGGAGAGATTCCGCATCGCCTCATCCGTGATGCTCTGGAGATTGTAGAGATGCACCGGTCGATCGAGGCTGGGGCTGTTCAAGAGGAGGGACGACAATGAGCATGAGCACTCTATGGCTGGAGATTGAATTACATAGTGAGTTGTGTGCAGCCAACGGCGACGGCACATCGGGGGTCGTAGACATTGAGATCGCCAGCGAATACGGATTACCTGTTATTCCGGCCAAGCGAATCAAGGGCTGCTTGCGCGAAGTTGCGCTAGAACTGCAAGCTTGCGGTTTGGGTGAGTCGCTTGACGTCTTATTTGGAGTTCCTGGAGAGCAGTATTCGGGCGCTCTACATCTTGAAGATGCTCATCTATTCGAGATTCCAAGTGCGTCCAAACATTTCAAGCTGGAGCCGCAAGAATATGAATCGGTACGTGAGGAGACGAAGGCCAAAGGGAAGAAGTTTCAACAGCATCTGTTGGATGAATTGACGATGCTCCGTACGCGTACGGCTATCGACGAGGATCATGGTTCGGCTGCGGATGGCTCGCTGCGGACGATGCGTGTACTGCAAGCGGGGATCAAGCTGAGAAGTCGAATCGAATTGATCTTCGCCGCTCAGACAGATCCCTCTACGATCGCTCAGGCGCAGCTCTTGCTTGAACGCTGTGTAAAAGGACTTCGCAGCATAGGACTTGGACGTACACGGGGGATGGGAGAGGTTCGCTGTTCATTAAAGGTGGGTGAACAGTTGCAGGATTTTGTTCAGCAGAAGTGTGACCTAAAAGGAACGGAAGAAATTGAAGTGCCTTTCCGTCTGAAGCTTGAACAACCTGTGCTTATTCCGGGCAACGGAGGTTTGTATCATAGCAGTGCGAGTTCGATTCCCGGCTCGGTACTCTTGGGAGCCTTAGCAGGAACTTTTATTCGTCAGAAGGGACTCGGTGCTCAGGCCCATACCGATCCGGACTTCGCACGGATTTTCCTTCGAGGAGGAGTCAAGTTCGGCTATGCCTTGCCTGTCAGTCGTGATCAGGTCTTCGCGCCTTGTCCGGCAAACTGGCAGCGTGTGAAGAATGAGGATCAGGTATATGACGTACCGGGGGCTGGAGAGCTGGAAGATCAGGAAGGCGGCCAGTTGGAGCTGCGTAGTCTGTCTTATTATGTATATCTGCAAAGTAACATGCTCTATAAGTATGAACTGGAGAAAGAGGTGCGTATGCACCATTCGCGTCCTCAAGATCGGAACTATGCTCATCCGAAAGGACCGGATCGTGGAGTGAACGAAGGACAATTTTTCCAATATACCTCTTTAAGTGAAGGGCAACTCTTCGAAGGAACTTTGCGTGGTTCGTCGGATGATTTAAATCAATTGCTTGGTTGTCTGGGAGCAGAAAATAATCAGCTACGGCTTGGGCGTTCCCGTACTGCCGAGTATGGGAAAGTGCGTTTTGAGCGTATGGAGTCGGCTAGTCCGGTACTCTATGAATCGCCAGCATCTGTCCAATCTGCTCGTCAGATTACGATTTGTCTGTATACGCCTATGGTGTTAGTCGATCGCAACGGTCGTGCAGAAGCAAACCCGGATCTATTAATTGAGCAGCTTAGTGAAGCTCTAGGCAGTCAAGTCCAACTTGGCGAGAGTCGGCTGAAATTTGGAGTATTAGCTGGATACAATGCACAGTGGCGTATGCCCAAGCCGCAGACTCCGGTATTGGAGGCAGGAACGACAATTGTACTCCAACTGGAGAAGGGTACATTCAGCGCGGAACAAATCACCATGATCGAGTCCACAAGATGGGGAAGTCGAACAGGTGAAGGCTGTGGCGCGCTCAGAGTGCTGTCACTCGTCGACAAGGCAATTTCTGCAAAAGGTATGAAGCTTGAGACTTTTACGAACGCTTTGGTAGAGGCGGTTACATCCGGCTTCTTGGAAAACATGGAGAAGTTAATTGAAGAAAGATCGAAACGTAGGAAAGAGTATACAGAAGGTCGCGAAGCAGCGAAGAATGACAAAAATAAATATGAACAAGCACGTACAGGTTCGACGAAGCTTAGACAATATTGGAATTTAGCGAAGCACAAGCAGTTTAAAGCCCCATCTGACAAAGAATCAAAAGTAAAAGAAAAACCGGAGCTTACGAAGCTGCTAGCCATTCTGTTAAAAGTGCAAGAGAAGTCTCCAGCGTTTATAAATGGATATTTCCAGACGTTGATTTGGGAAGCGAGGAACCGAAATGAATAGAACCGAAATGAAAAACGGCAATCTCCTCAAAAAGGTTTGCATACGATTAAAGGGAGCCTTGGCTTCTCCACTATTGGCAGGATCGGGAGAGAATGAACAAACGGACAATGATGTGATCATGGATCGCAGTGGTAGAGCGTTCGTACCGGGGAGCTCTCTCGCTGGAGCGTTTCGGCATTTTCTGAATGAAGGCTCTACTTGCTCACGAGCAGCAGCGATTGAAGCCTTGTTTGGCGGAAAAACGAGCCTGTTCAACGAACAGTCAGAGCCGCATTTGGGGAAACAAAGTTCACTCATCGTCTACGATCTGTCATTAGGGGCGGATTCGGATGGACGAGCGAACATTACGACGCGGGATGGCGTGCGATTAGATTCGTATAAGACGGCTCTGGATCAGACGAAATACGAAGTGCAGGTCGTAGAGACCGGAACTCCATTTACGATTCGATTGGAATGGAACTTGCGCCACGACACGAACCGTACCGTAGCACAAGCTGAACTGGAACAGCTTATTCTTGAGCTAATCGACGGGCTATACACGGGCGATCTCACAATTGGAGCCAAAAGCAGACGGGGATTCGGTCAGTTAAAGGTTAAACGGATCGAAGCTCGCAGCTTCGACTATTCGAATCCGAAAGAGGTCTTGGATTGGCTTGAATGGGATTGGCAAGGGGAGATGACAGGTGTCCCTGAGCAGAACGCAAAGTGGAGTCCGCATGTAAGCTTTATTCCAGGTGTATTGGCTCGAATCGAAGGACGTTCCTTTGGTTATTGCAGAATGCAGGTTCCGCTTGCCATACGTCACACCTTAATGATCCGACGCTACACGGGTAAGGGCTTAGGGCAGCCGAATGAGCCGGATTATGAACAACTGCAAATGAATGGAGCGGCGGTTATTCCGGGCACAAGCTGGACAGGCGCGATACGAGAACGGTTGAATATGATTTTGCAAGAAATGGGAGTCGATCAGGAACGGAGAACGAAGCAGATGGAAGCTCTATTCGGCACGCTGCATGACAGGAAGCAGCGTTCTCAATGCTTAAAAGCTTCGCGGATTCGAATCGAAGAGGCTTCAGTCAAAGGCGGACATGCGCTAACGTTGACTCGAAATAAGATTGATCGTTTTACAGGCGGAACGGTAAAAGGAGCTTTGTACACGATGACGCCTTGGATCGGCGGAGAAACGGAGCTAGGGATTCGTTGGTTGAGACCTAAAACAGAAGAAGAGCAAGCGGTTCTATGCGGGCTTCTGCTCTGGGTGATTCGGGATCTGCAAGAAGGCCTTCTTGCTGTAGGCGGTGAGACGGCTGTCGGTCGGGGAACATTCAAGGACATAGGGGATCATAAGGTTTACCTGAATGGCAGCGTGTTATCGGAAGACATGAAGAAAGCCTATTATCTTGCAGCGGTCAGATGGTGTCAGCAAACGGAAAAAGGAGCGGTTGTACGTTGAGCGATTTGAACATACTAGAGATATCCTGTAGATTCGATTATCAAGCTGTCAGCGAGGCGGAACTGCTCTCTATGTTGGTCGCGTGGACTGAACAAAGCGCAGGAGAGGAAAAATGGGTCTACGCGATGTTTGTGAATGAAGTGGTGATCGGAGCTTGGCGAAACGGAAAGCTGCTGCTGGGACACACTCGCCCATGCCGGGTGCAGGCCTTAGATCAAGATCAGGTGAGATACCTTCAAGAAATCAGGGTCTTCAACCGTAGACAGGAACTGAGAGCTATTCGTATGGAAAACAGATTTAGCATCCGAGTATTAGAAGATGAAGGGTCAGATTCCGTTTCTGGACAACCGAAGTTTAGCTGTTTGTCAGAAACACATAAGCTATGGGGACATAGCAAAGGACGGCAAACGAGCGATAAGGAATCCGACTGGACGCTGCTGTCTTCGGAACGAGGCACGCAATTATACTTCCCAGATTCCCTTCCTAAGGGAGCGGAGAAAGGTCTTATTGTGCGCAATTATATCGAATTTGAAGATCAAAAGAGGATCGGTATGGATGAGGTGTGGAAGCCGCGTTCCGGTTACCGCTTTGTAGACGAGCGAATGGTTGGTTTTGTCGATTGGTCGAGTCAGGAGGGCGAGCGTGTTGAGCGATCACTATAAAAGTCAGCAAAATAAGCATAATGACAGTTCCAAAAAAGTTCCGCCAAAAGAGGACCGTTTCGTGAATCCTTATAATTTCGTTCCACTCGAAACGGTTTGCTATAGAGAGTGGATCAGCGAAGAGGGCGATAGCCAAACAGAGAAGCTCACCGGTTATATTGAATGTTTCATTCAGTTGAAGACCCCGATTTTCATTCCTAATACCAGTTATGATCGGGCTTTTACAGAGGATCGAGAGGATAAACCTAAGAGCTATGATTTTTTCTCCTATGAAAATCTGAGTGGTTCTCAACCTATTTCCAGAAAAGAAAAGCACAGCGAACCCGTCATCCCCGGATCGGAAATTCGCGGAGTATTGAGAAGTGTGCATGAAGCGGCCTTCAATGGGTGCATGTCTTCGGTTCAAGAGAATAGACAGCTGTCTCGGAGATCTGTGGAGCAGAAAAAGCCGGGTATTTTGAGATGGAATCAGGAGAAGAACGAATGGGAGATTCAGCCGTGTGAGCGGTTGATGCTGAACGTAACTTGTGAGCAAGAAGGACATGGACAGTTGATGCCGAGAAAGGACTATTATAGTTTAGCTGAAGGTTTAAAAATATATGTGAAAAGCTCAAAGCGTAGATATAAAAATAGAAGTTATATGAACTATGTTGTTGAAGAATATAGCCTGGTCGAAAAAAAAGGCGATCGTTGGAAAATCGGATATTTGCATAAAGGCGAACCCTTTGGAAAGAAAAAACACCATGAATCGATTTTCGTAGAAAGCACTGAAGAATCCTGCCTTCCAGTTTCTTTGGAAGAATTACAGCGATTAAAAAAAGTGCTCTCAAAATATAATTCGGAAGAAAATAGACATCTCAAAGAAAAATTCCGGCCGCATCGTGGATATGCGACTTACGAAAAGAATTTTTCTCGAAAAATAGCTGAAAAAAAAGATGTTCTCGTTTACTACTCTATATCTGAACAGGACACACAAATTGTAGCGCAATATCTTTCTCCGTCGATGTTGTCCCAAGAAGTTTTTCTGAATGACATCGAGCATTTGCTAAAAAGTAATGGCGGCTATCAACCTTGTGTAGATCGGAATTGCGTATGTAAGACATGCCAATTATTTGGTATGGTTTCCAAAGAAAAGGGGAATTCGCTAGGCTCAAGGTTGCGAATTGAAGATGCGTGTGTGTTGGATTCGCTGCGTCAAGATGACACTGCTCTATATTATTATCCGGAAATTGAGTTGCCGGAGATGGGAGAGCCTAAGCCGGGGAGCGCTGAGTTTTATGTTTCGCGTCCTTTAGAAACAGAGCATATTAATAAGTCGGATCACTGGACTTATGATTACGTTCAATTGCCAGACAAAAAGATTGAGAAAGACAAGCTGCGAACTCCGCTGACTGCTTCTGAGATCAAGATTCGGGGACGTAAATTTTATTGGCATCATGAGGGCTGGAAGTCAGTCATCCGTAAGGTATACCAATATGACTCTACATCAAAGTCTCAATCTGCGAATGCTCCTGAAGCAGAAAAAGGGAACAAGAAAATGATCCAAATCATTCGTCCCTTACGTCAAAAACTTCGTGATTCACAGCAACCATTGACATTTAAATTCAATGTGTACTTTGAGCAGATTACACAGCAAGAATTAACAAACTTATTGTGGACACTAGACTTTGAAGATCCAAAATGTGCTCATAAGATTGGACGCGCGAAGCCGCTGGGATTGGGAAGTATTCAGATCCAAGTCGATCAGGTTTATCAGCGTCGCATTAACAAGTCTAATGGAGAGTGGGAGCTAACGCCAATTTCCAGAGAACATTGCAAACTAGAAGTCTTGAGCTCTTCTAGGCAGACCATGAAGAGGATTGCAACTTGGAAACCTCTCGATTTTGCTCAACAGGTTTCTTATCCGCAAATAGATGAAGCTAACAATGGATCAAAGGTCAACGACGCAGCATCACATAAGTGGTTTACCGCAAATCGCAAAGCACAAGGGAAATTTGATAAGACCCTTCCGACGGTCGAAGAAGAATTGAATACTGAATCTAAATGGCTGTATAAAAAAAGAAAGTGATAAAAAAGCGAACTTGGAGAACAGCTCCTTGTTCGCTTTTTCTAATATTCTCAATTTTCTGTGCTCGCAGGGTGCGTCGTCTATGAAGTCATACGACACATCACCGAGCGAGTTTCAATCCACGCACCCGCACGGGGTGCGACCGATCAAGGAGCCGGGCGTCGGAGATGAGCATGCGTTTCAATCCACGCACCCGCACGGGGTGCGACTGGATGGCTTTGGCAATCGCGGCACCGTTGGAGTTGTTTCAATCCACGCACCCGCACGGGGTGCGACTACAGTTTAACGGATGCGCCCGAATTAAACTCGGGTTTCAATCCACGCACCCGCACGGGGTGCGACTTAGAAGCCCTGGCTGCGCACGTTTTCAGAGGCGAGTTTCAATCCACGCACCCGCACGGGGTGCGACATCGTTCCGGCGCCAAACAATCCGAATTTATGCGTGTTTCAATCCACGCACCCGCACGGGGTGCGACGCGACGCCGGTTACTATCGCCAGGATTGCGAACAAGTTTCAATCCACGCACCCGCACGGGGTGCGACTTTGTTGCGATCGCCGTTCTTAATCGCCAGACGGTTTCAATCCACGCACCCGCACGGGGTGCGACCGCCGCCAATCGTTGCGGCGAAAGGGGATGGAGGTTTCAATCCACGCACCCGCACGGGGTGCGACGGAGGACTACGCGCGTATGACCGCCGTGTCGCCGGTTTCAATCCACGCACCCGCACGGGGTGCGACGGAGGTTTAAGGTATGGCTCAATTCAGCTTTAAAGTTTCAATCCACGCACCCGCACGGGGTGCGACACGTCCCGGTTTACGACGAAGACGGTGACCAAACCGGTTTCAATCCACGCACCCGCACGGGGTGCGACTGTTCTCCTTCCCAGCTCTTGCCTAGCAAGGCTTCCCAGGCCGAAAAGTGCGAACCTCAAATCCAGCCTACTCAAAACCAGACAAAAACACAATAAGAATTGATCAAACCCTTATAGGATGTGGGGTGCGAACCTCCCGGGGATTTTATGAGAGCTTTGGGTTCGCACTTTCGAACTTCTTTTTACTTGTTCGAATTTCTTCTAATACTTACTTAAGTGAAGAACCCTCATGATCTGCCATAGATAAACATTCTTACAACGTCGAAAAAGATTTTTCAATAAATATCTTAATATGGATTTTATTTTAGTGCTCAACCTCTACGTGTAATAGTCGTTGTAATCATCTGCTTGTCTACATAAGGGAGCGTCCCAATTTGCCGCGGGGCGTCAGCTTCTCGGGCCAGATCAAAAAGATGTTCGATTTCGGCGAACTGAGCAGCGACCGCGCGGCCGGATTGGTCGGCGAAGCGCTGTTCAAGGTTTAAGAACTTCAAAAGCATAGCGAAGAAACAGGCCTCGGCGAATGCCGGGGCTTTTTGACGTGCGTTTCGGCACGATCTTGAATAAGCCCATAAGATAAAAGGGCGTAAATGACGATTATTGTAAACAAAGTTTCCAAATTCATTCAAAAGTGTAATAAGAATAGGACATAATCGCCTTCATCTTATACATAGGGAGGAAACGAACATGAATCAAGCAGGACGCAAGTTGTGGAAAAAGCTGCCGGCCGCCGCGCTGGCATCCGTTTTCGCGTTGGGAGCAGGGGCAGCTTCACTGCCTTTCGCGCCGTCCGCATCCGCTGAAGAGTATGCCGCTGTCTCCGCTCCGAATGTCAGCGATCCCGCCAAAATGGAATTGATTTATCTGGTGACCGCTTCGATGGATTCGCAGAACCGTTTTGCCCAAACGTCGGACCATATGGAATACTGGGCGCTCCAAGCCGCTCAGAACCAGGCGCTCGCCGTGGTGGCGAATCCGGCTCCGTCTTCCGCGCAGCTGTTCTCCGCCCGTCAGCAGATGGAGAAGGCATGGGGCGACTACGCTTATCGCTATGTGCATGATAAAAAAGACGTGAGTCGGATCATGGGACGCGACGGAAGCGCGATTTATTCGAAGTACCCGTCTTCCGATCCGTCTTACTTGACGCCGTACGAGAAAGGCGTCATCGATATGATCGACAAAACGTATGATCTGATGGACACGATGGGAGACAGCAACGGCGAAGCGGCTCAGGCCTATCAATATTACGAATTGGAAACGTCCAAGCTGTCTCATCTGGTGACGCCCGACTTCGATCGCTATCGCTCTTCCTTGGCTTACAGCCAGGAGAAGGCAGCGGAGTCCATGGTCGTGCTGGAACAGCTCGGGATAGACGCGAAGGAGCGCGTGGACGATTTCAATCGCTCGGTCGCTTTCCTGCAGGCGCTGCTGAGTAACGGCCCTTACGAGAGAGCGGTGTACTCCGCCGCGCTCAACGACGTGGAGAACGATCGGTATGCGATCCAAAGCTCCGCCAAACTGGCCCAAGAAATCGTCCGCATTCAGAAATTGGCCGATACCTCCCCGCGGGGAATCCGCTCCGGCGAATATCCGGCTTCGGCCTTCGGGACGCTGAACCGGGCGATCAACGAAGCGAAGCACGTGCTCGAGACGGCCGACTCGGCGGAGGAGATGAACTATCAGTATCAATTCGTGCTGGAACGGGCGGAGTATTATTTCAAAAAAAGCGTGAAGCCGTAACGCGAACGCAGGGAGGAAGCAGCATGAAATAAGCACACGCAGGACGAAAAAACGCAGAATGAACACACGAAAGAGGAACGAACATAAAATGAAGAAACGGACTCCGATGCAGGATCGGGGTCCGTTTCGTTTTTGCGTTTATCGCTATCCTTTTACCGCGCCGGCCGTAAGACCGCTGACGATATACTTCTGGCAGAACAGATACAGAATGAACACGGGCAGCGAAGTCAGCACGAGATCGGCGAAGATCAGATTCCAGTCGCGGCTGAATTTCCCGTAAAAATTGTAAACCGAGAGCGGCATCGTCCAGTCGGAGCTGTCGGTGAGAAAATACAGCGGAATGGTGATGTCGTTCCAGACGGACATGAACACCATAATCGCGACCGTCGCGTTGACCGGCAAAATCAGCGGGGTGACGATCTTGAAGAACACGCTCAGCGTGCCCGCCCCTTCCAGAAACGCCACTTCGTCCAGCGCTTTCGGGATGGAGCGGATAAATCCGCTGTACAGGAAGACGCTGAACGCCGTGTTCAGCGAAGCGTAAATGAAGATTACGCTGGAAATGCTGCCGTAGAAGCCGAGCCACTGCACGACGCGAATGGTCGTGATGACGGACATCGGCGCGATCAATCCCATGAAAAAGAACATGTACAGGAAATTCGACAGCTTCGTCTCCCGGCGCGTCAGAATAAAAGCCGCCGCCGAGGAGGTCACGATATTTACGACGCAGGAGATGCCGGTGATCAGGATGCCGTTCCAGAACGCGCGGGCGAGACCGCCTTCCTTGAATACGGTGGCGTAGTTCGAGAAATGCCATTCGCTCGGCAGACGCAGCGTAAACTTCATCACTTCGATATTGTTCATGAAGCTGCCGAAGATCATGATCAGCATCGGCAGAATGATCACGAGGGAAGCGAGAAGCAGAAAGCCTTCGACCATATAATTGCGCCAGGCCATTTTGCGGGTATAGCTCATTATTCGGATACCTCCTTGCGGCGCATGAAGATGAGCAGCGGGATGGCGATAATCGTCACGGCCGCGAACAGCAGCGTATTGACCGCCGTGCCCAGGCCCCAGCTGCCTTCGCCGAACGAACGCAGGATGATCGTGCCGACGACCTGCGAAGCGTTGCCCGGGCCGCCGCCCGTGAGCACGAACACTTCGGAGAAGACTTTAAGCCCGCCGATCAGCGTCAGCATCAGGTTGATGTTCAGCGCGGGAAGCAGCAGGGGCAGCGTAATGCTGCGGAAGCTTCTCCAGGCGCCGGCTCCGTCGATGGTCGCGGCTTCGTAATAGTCTTTCGGGATGGACTGCAGGCCGGCCAGGTAGATCGCCATTTGGAAGCCCGCGTGCTGCCAGATCGATACGGCGGCGACCGTCCAGATGACGATCTGCGGATCGGTCAGCCAGTTCTGGCTCAGAAAGCCGAGACCGACCGACTCGAAAATGCGGTTGATGGTGCCTTCCGAGCGCAGCATGGGCGTGAACACGATGCTGATAACCAGAATACTCAGAATGGACGGGGAGTAAAAGATCGCCCGCAGCAGATTCCGCGTCTTGAGCTTCATATTCAAGCCGACCGCCAGCGCCAGGCCGAGCAGGTTTTTGCCGATGACGGTGGCGACGGCGAAGATCAGCGTGTTTTTGATCGCCAGAAGCAGCGTTTTGTCGGTAAAAATGCGTTCGAAGTTGTCCCAGCCGATAAATTTGATGCCGATCCGGTCGAGCCGCCAGTCCGTGAACGAATAATACAATCCCGCGATCGCGGGGACGACGAAGAAGACGCAGTAGATCAACAGGGCGGGCCATACCAGATAATACGAGTACAGTTTTCTCGATATTTTCATTTTTTCACACTCCGATGCGCGCGGCGAAAAGGAGGGACCGGAAAAGCGACCCCCGTATGCCGAACGCGTGAATTGGACGGCGAGAGCCGAGCGGTGCGGTAAGGCAAATTCCCCGCCGCGCCGGCCCGGTCAGACAGTGGATATCGCCGTTTCGCCGAAACTTTCCGGTCAGAATCCTTCGACTTCCTTGTCTTTCATCAGCTGGGCGAATTTCTCGTCCCAACCGCTCAATACGCCCTGGGCGTCGATGCCGCCGGCAAATTCATCTTGAAGCAAACGATACAGTTCGCTCCGGTCGACCAGCATATGCGCGTCCACGGTCAGCACCGTTTTCTTCGGCGTGATGTAATTGTCCACGATCTCCTGCTTGTACTCCGGCAGCTCGGGCGTCGTCACGTCGCTGAAGTTGGAGACGAATTTCTGTTCGTCGATGATTTTTTGCGCTACGTCTTTGCGGGCCGCATACTCGAAAAACTTTTTGGCCCCTTGCATGTTTTTGGCTTTTTTCGGAATGAACAGCTGGCCGCCGAGCGGACTGGCGCCCAGTTTGGCGTCGGGAGCATAAGGGATCGGGAATACGCCCAGATTCATATTCGGATCGTTATCGTTCACATTCTGAATGAGCCAGTCCCCCATGAACATCATCGCGACTTCTTTGTTCAGGAATTTGCCTACGGCCATATCGTAGCTGTCGCTCAGAATATCGCCGTTGGTGTAGCCTTTTTCGTAAACTTCATACTGCTGCTGCAAAATGTCCGCGAATGCCGGCACATCGGACCATTTCTTCTTGTTGGCGTTGATATCTTCGAACAGCGTCGGATCGTTCTTCTCCGCGTAATCCGCAAAAGCGGCGGCCGGCCAGACGTTGGCGGCCCAGTTGTCCTTGAACGGCATGAATACCGGCGTGATGCCCGCGGCTTTGATCTTCTCGCATACGGCGAGGAATTCTTCGAAGTTGGTCGGAACGGTCAAGCCCAGCTCTTTGAACATGTCCTTGTTGTAAACGACGCCCTGCATACCGGTATCTTGGCTGAGATGGAAACTGTAAACATGCCCGTACGCGGAAAGGACTTCTTTATTCTCCAATCGGCTCACCCAAGGTTCGTTGTCGAGAATTTCGAAGTTGCGCTCCAAGTTAAGGTCTGTCGTAGCGCTCGCCAGGTTGTACTGGATAATGTCCGGCGTCTCGTCGACCGCCAGTTTCGTTTGAAGGACGGTCGACGTTTGTTCGGCCGGGAGAAGTTGAAGATTGACTTTGATTCCCGTTTCTTTTTCGAAAGAGTCCAGCAGATCCTGCTGCACGAAGATGGAGTCCTGCGAGCTTTTGGAAATGGCCAACTCGATCGTCGAGCCGCCGCCGCTTCCGCTGCTTCCGCTGCCGCCCGCCGCTGTCGAACCGCCCGGCGACGCATTGCCTCCGCATGCCGCCAGCGACATCGCCATTAACCCTCCGAGCAATCCCGCCGCGATTTTTTTCGTTTTTCGATTCATAATCTCGCCCCCTGTGAATGATGGATCCGTCTGACGATGATCTTTTTGGTAAAATTCCGATGCAGCCTGCAAATCGATCCCGTGATGCGCTTGGCCGCAGGTCTTGCGACCAAGGAAGCCCGCCGCCCGCGCCGCCCGATGCCGATGACGACCGCATTTACATTTTGAATCCGCTTACAAGTCTAAATTATAGAGGGTCGCGAAGAGGGGGTACATGGCTCACGTTTACTGTTGGGGTGTAATATTCTGAACAAAGCTCGAAGGCTCGCAAGAGGAAACGACAAGTTTCGCTGTTCGAGTCGGCGTCGGTTCGAGCTGAGCCGCCGAGAACAAGCGAAACTTGAAAGGCTACAGGGGCCGCGGCGCCGCGCCTTTCAAGCGAATTAAGCTTGTTCGCAGCGTTCGGCGCCGGTTCGAGCTGAGCGGCCGAGAACAAGCGAAACTTGAAAGGTGACAGGGGCCGCGGCGCCGCGCCTTTCAAGCGAATCAAGCTTGTTCGCAGCGTTCGGCGTCAGTTCGAGCTGAGTAGTTCCAACAAATAACTGCATTTCGACACTTATTTTTTCGATAATCAGCGTTTTGAGCAAAATAGCTGCGCAAGAGCACTTATTTTCCGTAAAAGCACCCGATTTGTCCCTATTACGCCCAAATAGCTGCTTATACGCAGTTATTTGCTTTTTGTGACCCTTTTTCTCGAAAATAATAACCCATATGCAGTTATTTCGTTTTGAACACTTGTTCCGTGTGCAATAACTGCTCCTAAGCACTTGTTTACCTACCCCGCCGATCCGCCGATCCCGACGAGCCACCGATCCTGCCGCCTCGTCGTCTTGGCCTGCTGCCGTCTCGGCCGCGTCTTCGCATCGTCCCGTTTGTGCCGAGTGCCCTTGTCGATTTTTGTCTTTGGTTGTACAGTATGAACATCAACGGCCATGGGAGGTTGCAGGGTGCTTTTCGGAAAACTCAAAAGGTCGGGCGGACGGGTCAGTCTGCAGACGAAGTTTTTGCTGGCCTTTGCCGTCCTGCTGCTGATCGTCATGGGCAGCTTCGGGATCTACGTCAATCAGGTCGTCGTCCGTCCGCTCAGAGAGACGACGGAGAACGAAATGAGGCAGACCGCGGCGAAGATCGGCGATCAGCTGAATTTGTACGTCGACGGCCAGAATCAGCTGTCTCAGCGCATTTTGTCGAGCCAGGACATCTTCGCGTTAATGCCGTCCGGCGATTACGCGAACCTCTCGGTGGAAGGGCTGTCGCGCAACCGCAGGCTGAGAGAAATCATGTTCCAATCGATCGGGCCGAGCATGAATATCGAGGACGTGGCGATTTACGATCTGCGCGGCACGCTGCTGACGACATTCATCGGCTCCGCCGGCAATCCGCCGTCGCTGGTGCCTTTCCTGGAAGCAAGCGGACGCCGTGCAAGTTGGAATGAAAACGGTTACGATCTGTATCGTCCCGCCGCGGAGCGCGTCTTTTTCGTCCGGGCGATCATCAATCAAAACGGCAAAGTGTTCGGCTATATGGCCATCCAGCTGCAGCAGGGCATGCTCGAACGTTCGGCGGCGTCCGGCGGTTCGGGCGGCGAGGTGTACGTGCTGGACGCCGACCGTCAGGTCATCTACGCGTCAAGCGGCTCCGAGCAAAGGAAGATGCCGGAATTGATGCCGGCTGACGCTCGGACGGACGGCGTGTATTTGAGCGGGGAAGGCAGCTATGTCGCGTATTCCCGTTCGGACGAGACGGGCTGGACGACCTACACGGTCACGCCGAAGCGGGTCGTGCTCGGCCCCGTCCATTCGGTGACGACGATCTCGATGCTGCTGATCGCTTCGCTGTTCCTTTTTTCCGCCGCGTATATCTATTTCTCCGCCCGCAATTTCCTGCTGCCGATCCGCAGGCTGCGAAGCCAAATTCTGCGCATCAACTACAGCAACATGGACACCAAGGTGGAGACGCCTTCGACGAACAACGAGCTGCTGCAGCTGAACGATGCGTTCCAGGGGCTGCTGGAGCGGCTGCAGGTGTCGATCGAGCGGGAAAAGCTTGCCGTGCAAGAGGAAGCGGTGGCCCGGAATTCGGCGCTTCAGGCGCAGATCGCGCCGCATTTTATCCACAATACGCTGTACCTGATCAGCATCGCCGCGCAGGAAGGGAAAAACGCGGTCGTTACGGAAATGTGCAAAAACCTGTCGGACAGCCTGCGCTATATCGTTTCTTCGCCTTATCAACATGTCAGCCTGACGCAGGAGTTGGAGCATGCGAAAGATTATTTGGCGCTGCTGCGGCACCATTACGAAGACGATCTGCGATGGACGGTCGACGAAGATCCCGCGTTCGACGGCATTCGGCTGCCGCGGCTCGTGATTCAGCCTTTCGTGGAAAACTGCATCGAGCATGCGTTCCGCGAGGCGGATACGCCGTGGATGATCGAGGTGCGCGTGAAGCTGTACAACGGACTGTGGGCGCTGGAGATCCGGGATAACGGCGACGGCTTCGATCCGGATACGATCCAAGATATTTTGGGACGCATCCGGGCGGCGGAAGCGTCGGGCGAATGGGAACGGGAAGCGGGCGCAGAAAATGCCGGGAAAACGGGAGGGACGGTCATCGGCGGCATGGGTATCGTCAACACGGTGCGCCGCCTGCAGCTAATGTACAAAAACCGGCTCTTTTTCAACATGTACAATCATACGGACGGCGGCGGAGGGGCGGCCATCCAGATTATCGCGTCGCTGACGGAAGACTTTTATTAAGCGGGCAAAGGAGGATGCGAGATGTACAACGCCATCATCGCGGAAGACAGCAAGCCGATTCTGCGCAATATCCGGATGCTGATCGAGTCTTCGGGGCAGCCGGTCAAGGTGACGGCGGTCGCCTCGAACGGGCTCGAAGCGCTGGAGCTGCTGAAGACGGAGCAAGCGGATATTCTGCTGACGGATATCCGCATGCCGAAGCTGGACGGACTGGAGCTGATCGAACGGGGCAAGCGGATCAATCCCCGGCTGCAGGCCGTGCTGATCAGCGGCTACAGCGATTTCGAATACGCGCGCCGCGCGCTGAATTTGCAGGCGTTCGACTATTTGCTCAAGCCGGTGGAGCAGTCTCAGCTGACGGACGTGCTGAAGCGGCTGCTCCGGCAGCTGCAAGAGCAGGAGCGAAGCGACCGCCGGATGCTGGAAGGCGTCGTCGCGCCGGAGCATCTGGCGGATCTGCCGCTGGACGCGGAGCTGCTGAGCGGGGAGAAGTCGCTCCTGCTGCTGCGCCGGCGGCCGTTCTCGCCGCCGCCGGAAGCCGGCGGCTGGACGCCGTCCGCCGTCCAGGCCGCGTTGGCGCCGGCCTGCGGCGCCTTCGGCTGCCGGGTGCTGCCGGCGGCGCACCCGGAAGGGCTCCTCGCGCTCGCGGACGCGAGGGAATCGGCCGCCCACGGTTCGCCGGAGGCGTGGGCGGACGCGGCGCGCGGCGCGCTTGAGCGGCGCGGCCTACATGCGGCCGCGCTGGCCTGCCCGCAGCCGGTGGAGCTGCGGGATCTTGCCGGCGCGTACGGCCGGCTGGAACGCGCGATGCGCGAACGGCTGACGGTATCCGGCAGCCTGGAGGCCTTCGCGGGCGAGCCGGAAGACGGCGCGCCGCGCTGCGGCGAAGCCGAGAAGCTGGCGGCGCAGGCGCAGCTCGCCGACCTGCTCGCCCAGCGGCAGAAGGAGAAATTCCTCCTTCTGCTGCGGCAGAGACTGCCGCTGTGGCTCGCCGGGGGCGCCCGGCTGGCCGAGCTGGAGCGGCTTCTCCGCTTTTTGGCGGACGAATTCGGGACCGCCGCTTCCGCGCCGGAGCGCGGCGCGAGCGAAGCCACCCCTCCCGGCGGACACGCCGAAGCGGCGGAAGCCGCGAAGACGGAACCCGAGCAGGCGTCCGCCGCCGGGGAAGATTCGGCCGGCGGCTTCGACGCCGTGCTGCGCGAATGGCTCGCGGCCGGCAGCACCGAGGATTTTGCCGAAGCGCTGCAGAGCTGGTGCGCCGCGGGGTTCGACGGCCTGCAGGAGCCAAGCAGGCGAGGCGGCGAAGAGCTGTTCGGGCAGCTCGACCGCTATCTGCGGCAGAACCTGTCCGCGCAGATCTCCGTCACCGACGCGGGGCAGCAGTTTCACGTAAGCCCTTCGTACATCAGCCGGATCGTCAAAAGGTACACCGGCAGCACGTTCGTCCATTATTATATGGAGCTTAAGATCGGCGAAGCGCGCCGGCTGCTGGCTTCGGGGCCGGAAGTTCGGGTCAAGGACGTGGCCGACGTGCTGGGGTTCGGCGATCCGCATTATTTTTCCAAAGTGTTCAAAGAATACGCGGGCTGCAGCCCGAGCGAATACAAAGAATCTTCGGCCGGCTAAGCGGCTGACAGGCGGAAAGGGGATCGAACATGCAGGACGACGGAAGAGACGAAGCGGTGCGCCGGGGCGCGGAAGCGCTGGCGGGCAGCCTGCATTTTTTTAGTTTGGGCATGGGCCTTCTGCTGCTCGCTTTCGGGATCTACATCATCTGGCCCAAGCGGTATGACCGCACCCGCAGCCGGGCGAAGACGCTGGGCGGCGCGCTGTGCGCGGGATTCGGATTGGTGCTGCTGGTGAACGGGCTGCTGCAGCTGTAAACAGGATACTGCCGGCAATGAACTTTTAAGACGTATAAAAAAGCGAGCTTTCGGAGGATTTTCCGAAAGCTCGCTTGGAATTCGTGCAATGAAACGGCGGATTTTATCATGCTAAGGACATATTAGAGTTACTCCATAGTCTTTTTAGAGTGAGCGGCAGACTGCAAAAGGTTATTTCTGAAAGCGTTGATTTCTGATTGGAGTTGAGCGCGCTCCGCAGCACTCATACTTTCTTTGTGACGTTGGATATGATCCTGTACCTGTTCCCGGATCACGTCTTGGCTGTCCGTAGGCGGAACGATCATGACGCCGCTTAGCGGCGCATTGGCACGGCTGATGGTCCTTGCAGGCAGCTTTGCTGTTCGATTTCTGGGCCTCACGAAGCAACACCTCCTTATCTATAGTATAACCCGACGATGCGCATAGAGTCACGAGGATAGATCATCATTCGTTGAGCGCCGATTCGCTGCGCGCCGAAGCGCTTTTCATAGTAAGCAATTAGTGAAGTTTTGGAGTCGAAGGCGACGTATCCTTCTGCAGCGGGTGAACTAAGACTTTGCAGACAGGCATATCCGATAAGAACATCAGATACGTTTGTGTAAATCCGATTTAAGTTTTTAAAACGGTTGCTGGGCGCGCTCTCGAGAAGATCGACAAAAACAAAGTTATCGTCATGCCGGTAAGAAATGGCTCCCTGAATGCGCGGATCTGAATAGGTAATTAACTTTTTTGCAGCACCCTTACTGGAGTCGCGCATGATTTCGAGCCAACTGAAGTTGCGTTCCCAACCGAGCGCATGCAAAGTATTGGCTTCATCCATGCTCAGGATTTCAAGCTTTGCAGGATGAACTTGAAAATGACGGTCAATAAGATACCATTGAGGCATACTTGGAACTCCCTTACTTTTAAATTCCGTCTTTTCTTACTCTTTTTCGATACACGAACCCGCTAACCAAGGCATAAACCGACACAAAGCCAATCCATCCAAATAGCCAAGGATGATCATAGAAAGTCAAAGCCAATGCAGCCATGACAATAGCGATGGCAAATCGTTCTCTGGACTCCTTCATATTTACTCCTCCTCTACATTAAATGGCAAGCTCGACTTTTCCCGTAATTAAGCGTTCTACAATGCTGTTATAAATAATGGCGACGAATGTTTTGGCCGTATCGGCCGTCACATGTATCGTCTTGCTGCTGTCGTCAAAAGAAACTTGCAAGCTGCTGTCCAGCTTGTTGACGGCATCCTTGATCTTGTTGATCGAATAAGGACTCGGATCAGGCTTGTACTTGGCAAGTCTGCGCGTGGCTCTTATGCTCTTTTTGAGTTCGTCGCGAACGTCTTGAGCACCTAACCCCGTAAATGTATAATCTTCGCTCGAAATCTTGAATTCCCCGCTCACAAATTTGTCCAAGATGGTGAACGATTTTGCTTTCTGATTTTCGTTCAAAGTCAGCATGCGCTCGAATTTATTAACATCGTACACGAATAGCTTTCGATCCGCGCAGCTTACTCTAGCCGTCACTTCAGCAGGGACTTGAATACCTTTAGGCACTTTTAGTACCGTCGAATTTTGCGTAATCCCGAGTGTAAGCACAAGCCGATGCTTGATGACGGATGACTTGGGAACCTCCAGAAAATATAGAGACTCGTTCGACTGTGCAATGATAAATTTGATAGCCTCGTTTTCTTCTAGATTGCTGATTCCTTGAGCATTCGTCGGATTGTTCGAGAAACGAATGACTTCGGTACTGGGATTGTCCAGGATTTCCGTTACTTTTTCTTTGAAAGGCTGTAGATAATCATCTGTCGCGATGTCGCTTAACGAAATGAAATAAGGGATATCATCAATCAACGCCGAATCGGCGAACCGAACGATCGAAGACTCATTCTGCTGCTGGGTTTGCAGATCGTCTTCGAAGCTTTTAAAGATGTCTTCCCTGATGTCGTTATCCGTTTGGAGCAGACAGATGCGATGCAGCTTGGCGCTTTTCGACGTGCATACCCAAATCTTTTGCAAAGTCATGTTCATCCCTCATTTCTTATATGCTGTGATATAAGTCTTGGATTTTGCGGGATCGCCGATCTTGTAGACGCGAGCAGCATCGTGATCGGTTCCGGCAAGAATGAATAGATAATTACCTTGATTGGTTTTGCAGAGATCGATTCCGAGTAAGAGCAGCATGATGTTGGGGAAGATGTCCGACGACTTTTTGATCAGAACAAAGAGGATGAATTGAAGGATGATAAATACGGCCAGAGACTCGACGAGAGAATTCTCCATAACGAGCACCGCCGGAAGAATGGTTCCGAGCAGGAATGCGATCACGCTGCCGTTTCTCTCTGCCAAGTTATTTTTCGAGAAATGAGGCAGCTGCGGCGCAAGCACCGGATCTCCTATGCCTTTATTGAACTGCCAATACAGCAGCGACCGCAGCAATACAGCCAAGCAGGCTAAAACCAGCAGAGCGAGCATGCACCAATGATAGATTGTCACATGGAAACCGAAGACCGTGCAGTCAAACGGTTTGTTGAATTTCTTGTTGAGCTGAAGCAGGAAGAGAAGATAAGCAGGGGACATGGACGTTGCAAAATAAAGCCAATCATAAAAGAGCCGAGTTCCGTAAAACAGGTGGTTCACCTCCTGCTTTCTAAGTACGTGTCGCCCTTAAACTTAATTCTAGTATTGAAATACCAAGTTGTAAAGTGGTATAGTTTACCTAATAAGAAAATAGGAACAAAGGAGGTGTTGCATTGATTGAGACATTCTGGGAGTTATGCGCCCGCTACGAGCTGAGATCAAGGGATCAGATGCTGCGTGAAGCGATCCGTGTCGTCAAGCTGAAGTCGGCGCTGGCGAAGATATCCGATCCCGATCGTGAATTTCTGGAGCAGAGTCCGGAACTTCTGTTTACCCGCATGCAGGACGTAATCGGTTCGATCGAGCTCGGACATTTCCCCGGTGATCGGGAGCTGTTCTTCCAATTATACCACGCGGGCAAAGACCTGGACCTGCTGGAGTATGGCCTGCAGACCCTGCGTCAGGATCGGGCGATCGGAGCGATGCAGGTCTATGGAGGCATCTTTGCCAGATTTCTGTCCGAAGCGGTAGGGGACGGAACAGGCCGGATCTTGGTCGCCGAAGCGGAAAAGTTTCTCGAAGGGCTGTCGGCATACCGCAACCAACGAGAGTCTTCTTTCCATTTGACGCTGTTGACGGAAAATTACCTGCTCGGACGCCTGCTCAAGATCGTATTTGACGGCAGCGAAGGAATCGAAGTCATCCAGGGGTCCTTGTACCATCCGCTTCCGCTGAACGAAAAATTCCAGGCCATCTTGACCGTTCCGGCATTCGGCGCCAAGCTGGAAGACGATTCGCTTCAGTATCGGGACAGCGAGCTGGCGGCGGTTCATCATCTTTCGCCTTTGTTGAGCCGGGGAGGAACGCTGGCTGCCGTAATGCCGGCCCGAATCATGTTCCAATCGGGGGAGATGGAGAACTGGCGGCGATCCATCGAAGAAGAAATGCCGGTCAGAGCGATCTACACGCTGCCGGAAGGATTATTCCGTCCTTATACGGCGATCAAGACTTATCTGCTGCTGCTGGGCGGCGGAGAGATCGGCAAGGAAGTCCGAATCGGCCAGCTGGCGGTAGATAATGAAAAACTGGTCGATCGGCAGACAATCGGACTGGGCAGTGCGGCGTTCCACGAACTGAAGGATTGGCGTATCGAATTAGTGCTGGAGCAGGACGGGAGCACATTGGCTGCATTCCAGCAGTCGGCGGTGCCCAAGATCAAGCTCAAGGCGGCAGCCGATATTTTCCGCGGCAAATCGATTCTTAAGCAGGACCTGCGGCCGGGAACCGTATCGGTCCTCAATATTTCCAATCTCGACGACGGCGAAGTGCTGCTGGACCAGTTGGAGACGATCGACGAGGAAGAGCGCAAGCTCAAGAGATATCAGGTGCAGGAAGGGGATCTTGTGCTGACCTGCCGGGGAACGCAGACCAAGCTGGCGTTGTTCCCGGCCTCCGATTCGTTCGTGATCGCTTCCGCCAATATTATCGTGATCCGATTCAACGAACAGATCGACAGCCTTTACGCCAAGATCTTTTTGGAAAGCCCGGTAGGTCTCGCCTTGATTCAAAGCTTCCAGCGGGGTACCACGGTCATGAACTTGAATCCTTCGGATGTGGGCGAGATCGAGATCCCGCTCCTGTCGATCAAGCGTCAGCGGGAGATCGGCGAGCAATACAGGTTGGAGAAGCAGCGTTACCGTGAGGCGGTCGATGAAGCGACTGTCCGTTGGGAAAAGCAAAAAAACGAATTATACGAAGCGGTATTGATAGATCCGCACAAGGAGGATAAACGGTTATATGGCAACGGCTAATATCGGTTTTGAAGAAAAATTATGGACAATGGCGGACAAACTTCGGGGCAGCATGGACTCGGCGGAGTACAAGCACGTCGCGCTGGGTCTGCTGTTCTTGAAGTACGTGTCCGACGCTTTCGAGGAAAAATATGCGGAACTGGAAAATGAGGCCTACGCCGATCCAGAAGACCGCGATGAATATATGGCGGATAACGTCTTCTGGGTTCCCAAAGAAGCGCGCTGGGCTCATATCAAAGACAATGCGAAAAAGCCGGAGATCGGACAGATTATCGACAATGCAATGATCCAGATCGAAAAAGAAAACCCGTCGCTTAAAGGGGTGCTGCCGAAAGACTTTTCCCGCCCTGCGCTGGATAAGACGAGACTGGGCGAAGTGATCGACGTCTTCTCGTTTAAGGTCGGCGATAAAGACAGCCGTTCCAAAGACGTGCTGGGCCGGGTATACGAATATTTCCTCAGTAAGTTCGCGAGCGCCGAAGGCAAAAACGGCGGAGAGTTCT
Source organism: Saccharibacillus alkalitolerans (assembly GCF_011090185.1). Taxonomy (GTDB): domain Bacteria; phylum Bacillota; class Bacilli; order Paenibacillales; family Paenibacillaceae; genus Saccharibacillus; species Saccharibacillus alkalitolerans. Next base: position 477,019 of record NZ_JAAFGS010000001.1, read on the forward strand.
ACACCCCGTCGAGCGTCGTTCGTCTGCTTGTCGAGATGGTGCAGCCGTTCAAAGGCCGTGTCTACGACCCGTGCTGCGGATCGGGCGGCATGTTCGTGCAGAGCGAGAAATTCGTGGAGGAGCATCAGGGTAAGCTGGGCGATATCGCCGTTTACGGCCAAGAGTCCAACCCGACGACATGGCGCCTGTGCAAAATGAACCTGGCGATTCGCGGCGTGGACAGCAATCTGGGGGAGTTCAACGCGGATACGTTCCACAACGATCTGCATAAGACGCTCAAAGCCGATTACATTCTGGCGAATCCGCCGTTCAATATCAGCGACTGGGGCGGTCAGCGTCTGGTCGACGATCCGCGCTGGTCTTACGGAATCCCGCCTGCCGGTAACGCCAACTACGGTTGGATTCAGCATATCGTATCCAAACTCGCGCCGAGCGGCGTAGCCGGATTCGTGCTGGCGAACGGTTCGATGTCGACCAGCACGACGGCCGAACTGGAGATTCGCAGCAAACTGGTCAACGCTGATCTGGTGGACTGCATCGTAACGCTGCCGGGGCAGTTGTTCTATTCGACGCAGATTCCGGTCTGCCTGTGGTTTATGACGAAGAACAAAGCGGCCAAAGGCATGCGCGATCGCCGCGGCGAGATTCTGTTTATCGACGCTCGGAAATTGGGACATATGGCCGATCGGACGCATAAAGAACTGGGCGCCGAAGATATGAAAAAGATCGCCGATACGTATCATGCGTGGCGCGGACAGGAAGAAGCCGGCGAGTACGAGGATGTCAAAGGATTCTGCAAATCGGCCAAGCTGGCGGAAGTGCAGGAGCATGAATATATTTTGACGCCGGGACGTTATGTCGGGATTGAAGATGCGGAAGAAGACAGCGAACCTTTTGAGGATAAAATGGTGCGGTTGACGGCAGAATTGGCGGAGCAGTTTGCGAAGTCGGGACAGCTGGAGGAAGAGATTCGGAAGCGGCTTGGGGGGATTGGGTTTGAATTTTGAGACTTGGCCAATATTTAAATTGGGTGAATTGAGTACAGTGAAAGGCGGTAAGCGATTACCTAAGGGAAGAACTTTGCAGTCCCAGATGACCAATCATCCATATCTTCGATTGGTAGATGTTAATGATGGGAGAATTGATGAACAGAAAATTATGTTTCTTGATGAAGAGACACATAAAACTATTGCTAGATACATTGTAAAAACAAATGATGTATGTCTTGCTATAGTGGGTCATACTATCGGATTAGTTTTTTATATTGATAAAAAATTTGATAAAGCTAATTTAACTGAAAATGCTGTAAAAATCGAATGTAATGAAGAATTGGATTCTAATTATCTTTTTTATTATCTCAAATCAGATTTTGGTCAGCATCAAATACTATCAAGGACAGTCGGATCAGCACAAGGAAAACTACCAATATATAATGTGAAAAATATTGAAATTCCTTTGCCAAAACTTGTAGAGCAAAAGTACATCGCTAAAGTGTTTAAGGTTTTGGATCAAAAAATCGAACTCAACAACGCCATCAACAAAAACCTCGAAGAAATGGCCCAAGCTCTTTTCAAACGTTGGTTTATCGATTTTGAATTCCCTAATGAAAATGGCGAACCTTATAAATCGAGCGGGGGAGAATTTGAGGAAAGTGAGTTGGGGTTGATTCCTAAAGGTTGGACTGTATCCAGTTTGGACGGAATTGCTACTTACCTAAATGGACTTGCAATGCAAAAGTATAGGCCAACTGATGAAGCATATATACCTGTAATTAAAATCAGAGAACTAAATCAAGGCAGAACGAGTAGTGACAGTGACAAAGCCAGCCCAGAAATTGATAATAAATATATTATCCAAGATGGTGATGTTCTATTCTCATGGTCAGGAACTCTCGAAGTTAAACCATGGTGTGGTGGTATTGGTGGCTTGAACCAGCATTTATTTAAAGTAACGTCGGAAGAATTTCATAAATGGTTTTACTACTATTGGACTCTTCACTACGTAGATAGATTTCGTAGCATAGCGAAAGATAAGGCCACCACTATGGGACACATAAAAAGGCAGGATTTGAAGGATGCAAAGGTTGTCGTTCCAAGTGAGGTCATTTATCAAAAAGCAAACGAAATTTTTCATCCTATTGTTGATCAAGTTGTTTCTAAACAAATAGAGTCAAGAAATTTGGAAAAACTCCGCGACACGCTCCTCCCCAAACTCATGTCCGGAGAAATCCGCGTCCCTCTCGAAGAAGACGCCGAAGTCACGCCTTAATCGGAACGCTTCACCATCTGCCTTACACCCTGCACACAACGAAGGAGGTGCGCCGTGTACATCACTTCTTATGCCGAGAGCGATCTGGAACAAGCGGCTGTCGAATGGTTTCAAGAGTTGAATTATACATGGAGCTACGGCCCGGAGATTTCGCCGGAAGGCGAATATCCGGAGCGCATGCTCTACAGCGATATTATCCTAACCGAACGGCTGCGCGAGGCGCTGACCCGGATCAATCCGGGCGCGCCGCAGAGCGCGATTGACGAAGCCATCCGGATCGTCGAGATTCCGCAAAGCCCCAGTCTGCTGGTCAACAACCGTGCTTTCCAGCGCATGATTACGGACGGCGTCGACGTGGAATACCGTACGCCGAGCGGCGAGAACCGCACGACCAAGATCTGGCTGTTCCAGACAGACCCGGAACGGGTCGAAGATAACGATTTCCTCGTCGTCAATCAGTTTACGGTCGTGGAGAACGAAGAACGGCGGCCGGATATCGTCGTGTTCGTCAATGGTATTCCGATTGCCGTTTTCGAACTCAAAAGCGCCTCCAAAGAAGAAGTAGGCATCCGTGAAGCGTACAACCAAGTGCAAAACTACAAGAGCAGCATCTCCTCGCTTTTTACTTATAATTCTATTGTGGTCATCAGCGACGGCATCAACGCGCGCGCCGGCACGCTGACGTCCGACGAAGAACGCTTTATGATGTGGCGGACGATCGACGGCAGCGATGTGGCGCCGTCCACGCTGCCGCAGCTGGAAGTGCTGATTAAGGGCATGTTCGAGAAACAGCGGTTGATGGATCTGATCAAGCATTTCATCCTGTTCCAGAGCGACGGAGACAAGTCCATCAAGATTCTGGCCGGGTATCATCAATTCCATGCGGTTAACAAAGCGATCCTCAGCACCGAGCGGGCTGCTCAAGACGAAGGAGACCGCAAGGTCGGTGTCGTCTGGCATACCCAGGGGTCGGGCAAAAGTCTGACGATGGTCTTCTACGCAGGTAAGCTGGTGCAGACGATGAACAATCCGACGATCGTCGTCGTCACCGACCGCAACGATCTGGATGACCAGCTGTTTGCCACGTTCAGCAAATCCGGCGATCTGCTGCGGCAGACGCCGAAGCAGGCGGAAGACCGCGAACATCTGCGCGAAATACTGGCCGTGGAGTCGGGAGGCATCGTCTTTACGACGGTACATAAATTCAGCCCGGCAGAAGAAGAGTCGGGATTCCCGGAACTGACCGACCGCAAGAACGTGATCGTGATCGCGGATGAAGCGCACCGCAGCCAATATGGCTTCCAGGCGGAAGTGATCGCGAACAAGCAGACCGGCGAAGCAGATATCAAATACGGTTATGCCAAATACATGCGCGACGCGCTGCCGAACGCTTCGTATATCGGCTTCACTGGCACGCCGGTCGAACTGACCGACAAGAATACGCCTGCCGTATTCGGCGATTATATCGATATCTACGATATGACCCGCGCCGTGGAAGACGGCACGACGGTCAAGATCTATTACGAGAGCCGAATCGCGCGGCTGGAGCTGGCAGAGAACGAGCGTCCCGTCATCGACAGCGCCTACGAAGAGATCACCGAATACCAGGAGATGTCCGAGAAAGAGAAGCTCAAGTCCCGATGGGCACGTCTTGAAGCGCTCGCCGGTTCGGAGAAGCGGATCAAGAAAGTGGCTGCCGACATGGTCAACCACTACAAGGAGCGGCAGAAAGGCATGGCCGGCAAAGCGATGATCGTCGTCATGTCCCGCCGGATCGCGATCGATCTGTACAAAGCGATCATTGAATTGGAGCCGGATTGGCACAGCGAAGACGACGATAAAGGCAAGATCAAGATCGTCATGACAGGCACTTCGAGCGATCCGCAGGAATGGCAGCCTTATATCGGAACGAAGCGCCGCCGCGAATATTTTGCGAAACGGATGAAAGATCTGAACGATCCGCTGGAGATCGTGATCGTGCGCGATATGTGGCTGACCGGCTTCGACGTTCCGTCCATGAGCACGATGTACGTCGACAAGCCGATGCGGGGCCATAACCTGATGCAGGCGATCGCCCGCGTCAACCGCGTATTCCGTGACAAGCCGGGCGGTCTGGTCGTGGACTATATCGGCATCGCGGATCTGCTGAAAGACGCGCTGCAGCAGTATACGGAGAATGATCGACAGAACGCGGGGATTGACACCGATCAGGCGGTCGAAGCGATGCTGGAGCGGCTGGATCTGCTTCACGATCTGCTGCATGGACATGATTACAGCCGTTTTAACTCGGAACGCGCTTCCGAACGGATGAAATCGCTGGTGGAGACGGTCGATTATGTACTGGGTCTCGGCGAGGAAAACAAACGGAATTTTATCAATTGGGTGACGGAACTGTCCAAAGCTTATGCGTTATGTGCGACGACAACGGCAGCCGAGCAGGTGAACGTGGAAGTCGCTTTCCTCAAAGCGGTCAAAGCGGGTATCGTGAAGCTGATCACCGACGAGAACCGCAAAAAAACGCCGTCCGAACTGGACGCCGAACTGAATCAGCTCATCTCGAAGTCGATCATCTCCGAGGAAGTGGTCGATATTCTGGAAGCCGCAGGCCTTCAAAAGCCAAATATTGCGATTCTTTCGGATGAATTCCTTGAAAGTGTAAAAGGACTGAAACAGAAGAATTTGGCAGTCGAGCTGCTTCGCCGTCTGCTTCAGGGCAAGGTCAAAGCTTTTGAGCGGCGCAGCATCGTGCAGGCCCGCAAATTCTCGGAAATGCTCGAAGAAGCAATTCGCAAATACAATAATCGTACCATAGAGACTTCGCAGATCATCGAAGAGCTGATCCAGATGGCCAAAGACATCAATGAAGAAGTACAGCGCGGCGAACAGTCCGGCATGGTGGCGGAAGAGCTGGCGTTCTACGATGCGCTGGCATCCAATGAGTCGGCGAAAATGCTGATGGGAGACCTGATGCTGAAGCAGATCGCGCATGAGCTGATGGTCTCGATTAAAAACAATCTGACCGTCGACTGGACGCTGCGCGAGAACGTGCGCGCGCAGATGCGGGTCACGGTCAAACGGTTGCTGAAGAAATACGGATATCCGCCGGATCTGGAAAAGCTGGCGGTCGATATGGTACTGAATCAAGCGGAGCTGATGAGCGTTGACGCATCGAAAGAATTCCGCTATTAACCTGTTACCTGCTTAAGCAAGGAGGAGAGCGATGGAAACGTCGAGTTTTGCTTTTCTGGAAGGGCTGCATGCGGAAGCCGCTTCCGTCGCCGTACAGGCGGAACGGGATATTTGGGAACATCCGCGCGGAACGCTGAGCCAGGGGAGATTGTTCGGGGAACTGCTGGCAAAAGCGGTATCCGTCAACGAAAAGATGGAGCCCGTATACAGCATCAAACAAGTGGATCGGTTGTTCAAGCTGGGAAAAGAAGGGCTCTTGAGCGAAGAAATCCGCAGCAAGTTCGAATGGCTGCGGATGAACGGCAATGCGGCCGTGCACGGAAGCGAAATCATTCACGCCGACGTGGCGCTGACGGCGCATCGGCATATGTTCGAATTGGCCTGCTGGTACACCGAGCTGTACGGTTCGCCGGAGCAGGAGCTTCCGGCTTACCGGATGCCGCTTCAACTGGCAGTTCCGGAACCTGCGCCGATCGAAGTGCAGCCCGCTATCAGTTCGGATTTCGTGGAGAAGATCATCTCCGATCAATTGGAGACGAAGCTGATCCCTACGCTGGACGAGAAGTTCCGCGGCATGGAAGAAGCTTTGCGGCAGATCGCGGAGAGCCGGCAGCATGCTGGCCCCGCGTACCAGCCGTCGCCTCCTGCCGTTACGAACGCAGCTGCTCGAGCAGCTGCGCCCGCGCCAATAGTCGACTCCGATAAGGAGCGCGAAGGCATGGAAGTGGCCGTTTATCTGCAAAGCCAGGGCTGCGAGGTCATCGATAAAAGAAATAACCGGGGTTCTCTCTGGGTGCTCGGCGGCTGGGAATTAAAAGAGCTGCTGAGCAAGCTGAGATCGGACGGACTCTATTTCCGATTCGCCCGCGGCGGCAGCGCTTCGACGAATCGTAAACCAGCCTGGTTCCTGCTTGACCGCAGCGGAGCCGTGCAGCATTGGGTATCCGAGAGCATGTCTCCGATTCAGCCTTCGCATTCTCTGGAAGAGAAGCCAGAGATGAGTAGGGATGAACAGCAGCAGGCTGAGCAGATAGAATCGGCTCGCCCGGCGTCCAATTCGAATCTTTCGTCGAAGAATGCACCGGAAGTGCAGAAGGCGGCAGAAGAAGAAAAGGTTGATCCAGCAGCTATCGTTTCCGAGCAGGAGAACCCGGCCGTTCATGTGCCGGATCACCTGCTGAATCAGCCGATCGACGGTTACGCTTCGCCCAGACTGGCGGAAATTTCAGCGAAGATGGGCATTGCCGTATTCGGCGATTGGACGGAAGAAAAGCTGCTTGAATTGTACGAGAAGCAGCGCAGCCTGCTTCACGATACCATGATCCAACTGTGGTTTTTCGGCTTCGAATTCGAAGGGAAATTGGAACGCGTCATCAACTTGAAACGGAGCGAAGACGATTCCCGCATCGGCCAGCTTCCTGAAGGTGTTTTGCTGAGTGAGTGGCTTGAGCCGGATGCCTGCCGGATGCTGCAGCGGTTGTCGATTGCCCGTTCGGAGCAGTTGAGTCATATTCCGGTTTCTTCGTTGGCGTGGCTGCTGCGCGGACGGCATGAAGGTACGGTTGAGCGCCTCAAGTCGCATGAAGTCCAGATCGAGAATGAACAGGGAAACGAACCAGCTGAGGAACATGACGAACGGCGAGAACCGGACATGGAGTTTTATTTTGAAGGCCAAACGATTCGCATGTCCGGCAATCTGCGGCAGCGAAGAATTGAAGAGCTGCCGATCCTGGGATGCGCTGCGCTGATCAGAGGCATTCAAGAGAATTGGCATATGACCGTTCTGGGCGACCTGCCGGAAGCCCTATCCATTTTGCCCAGCCGAATCAAAGGCGTAGGGAACGGAGCGGTAGCCAAGTTTTTTGCGCAGTTAAGTCAGCTGACTGAAAGATCGGAACATTCCCCAGAGTTACAGCCCTCAGTTTCCGTTTCCTATGCTGGGAAAAAGGTGAGCGAAAGCGGCTTGATTGTTTTTCAGGGTGAAGAGTTCGCTGTGAATGCTGACGAGTACGAACTTCGGATCGACTCGCTGATGCTCGCTAACATACCCAAGTTGATTACCGAAATGCTGCATGCGGGTTGGACAACGATCGGCCAAATTCCTGTGGATTTGGCTGAGCTTCAGCAGCTCCCGCGTATCGGACAAACTGCCGTGCAGAAGTTTCATATGCAGCTGTGCGAGGTCCTCAAAACTCATAGGCAGCGTGCAGCAGTAGAATCGGCTTGGGCGGTCATGACTCACGAACAGCGTATAGAGTATGCGATCGGACAGGTTAAGGATAATTGGCAGCTCTGGCTTCAAGGCAGCGATAGACAGCGGGGGAATGAACGACAGCTGGAAGTCCTTCGTTATCGCTGGGAAGCCAAAAGAGCAGGAAAAGGCGCAACGCTGGAAGAAACAGGTCAACATTTCGGCGTAACCCGTGAGCGTATTCGACAGATCGAAGCAACGCAGCTTGCCAAACTGGCCAGAGATATTCAACCGCTGCGTCGTGCCGTCACGGAAGCGTGCGAGCACGAGGGAAGTTTCTTTTATCCGATGACGCCTGATCAATCTTTTGAACAGTACACGATGCTTGAGATTATGCAGCAGAAGGGTTGGTCTTACCTTCATGATTGCGGACTTTGGACCAAGCATACGCTTAAAGAGATCGAAGAAATTCGTAATGAACTGCGGAAAAGAGTCCGCTCGTCACTGACGGGTAGAGTAATTGATGCAGCGTACAGGAATACATGGTCGAACATTCAAGCCCAAGAATTGAACATTCCGATCGTTCTGCTGCAAGGACTGGTTCATTCTTTCCTTCAACAAATAGACAAGGATGCTTGGATTGCCGTAGGCAGTTCAAAAGCCAGCATTGCAGAAGCCGTTTTGAGACAATACCCGCAGGGCGTTGAAATTTATAAAAAAGCAAGCGAGTTGGTTGAAGCCGCCAACCGTATTACACCGGGCGAGTTCGAAAAAGAAAGAGACATTACTTCAATTTTCAGCCGCGATGAGAGTTCGGATGTTTTTTACTTGTGGGGAAGAGGCATTTATATTCATTCTTCCTTTGTGCATGCTCCATTGCCTTTGCTGGAAGAGATCTCTTTTTATGCTGAAAGTTTGCTTGAGCAGCATAGTCCGATTTCGATCGGCCGGCTGTATACGCGTTTTGATGAGGAGCTGAACAGCTCGGGCATTGCTAACGAATACGCGCTTTACACTCTTTTGCGACGGCACTCGGCTGATCGACTTCAACTGCGTAAGTTCCCTCATGTATGGCATAAGGATGACGATTTTAAAGTGAGTAATGGAGAGATGCTCAAGAATTACATTCGCGAAAAAAATGCTCCGGTTACGCTGGAGGCATTAAAACAAGAATTTGTCGTTCGGCGAGGCTGGAAAAATTTCACCGTAGATTACAACATCTCGAACGATACGGATTTCGTACAAGTAGATTTTGGGGTTGCGGCATTGCGCGAATTTTATCATGTCGATGAGGAGTTTCCGAGACTTGTAAACGAACAATTAAAGAAGCTGTTGGCAGAGAAAACGATTATTCATGCAGCCCAGTTATTCGAAGCAATCCGCTCGGATTGCGACATGCGGGATATCCGAACGTCTTATTTGCTTTACGATCTCGTTCAAGATTCTGTGGATGAAAAATACGGTTTTGTCCGATATCCTTGGATTGCGCTAGAAGGACATGAGTGGGAGAACGTTAGTGTACAAGGGGTAGTGGAACAATACGTATTGGAACAGGGCGCGGAAGTTCCTCGGGAGCAGGTGTGGCAGTGGCTGACCGAAGAATTAGGGGCTAGGGAAGCGAGTCTTGATTTAGTCCTTTCCAGTTCCCGGGATATTTTTTATTACACCCGCGGTCGGTTCGGCGAATACATCCATAGAGATAATCTCGGCTGGACGCAGGAGCAGGAAGACCGCCTTCTGCAACGGGTAGAAGATTCCTTGAATTCTGCAGCCAATCAAGGCCTGCCTTACGTATTGGCGGAGCAGGTTCTCATCCAGGCACAGCTGCCTCATTTGAGAAATGACCTGCCGTGGAGTAAAGACCTACTGGTGGATGCACTTAAAAAGAGCAAAAAAGTAAAGCTGCTGGGCTCCTATGACGAAATCATCGTATCCATGCTTCACCCGCAAATCCAGAATGAATCCGATTTTGTGGCTTACATTTTGAAGAGCGAATTTAAAGGGCAAGCATCGATCAAAGAGCTGCATCGCCGTTTGGCGCAGCTTAGATACTCGAAAGACGGGCAGCTGCTGCAGGATAGCGTATTGGGGATCGAGCAGGGAATCGGTAAGGTTCGAAAAGAAGGGGACTTCTACTTTACCGGCAATTAAAAAAAGCAATCATACTGCGGCAGGGGGACATCATGGAATTTTTTACTTCGATTCTGTTTTATCAGCTGTACATCGGGCTTATGGTCGTTATTTTTCTGATTGGATTGTTTAAAGTGCTTCTTCCATACTTGGAAGCGAAAAAAGCCGCTGAACAGGTGAAAGAATACTTAAAGAAAGTCGAAGGAATCGAAGACATTCCTGAGCGTTTTCATCAATTCGATAAGCTGATCCGCAACAGCTCCAATTCTTATATTCAGAAAGTCATGCGACCTGCTTGGGAGCAGTATTACAGAACCTATGTTTCTTATCAGCAGGAAGGAATAGCTTACACACCCGATATTTACGACTTTTTTTTCGAAGAAAATTTCGTCCAAACTTACGGTAAAAGAAAGCTTGCCGAAACGATTGCCGGCGTTTTCCTTTCGCTCGGAATTATCGGAACGTTCATAGGTATTGCTGTAGGTGTATCCGGATTGCAGGTTGGCGCCAGTACAGAAGTGATGCAAAGCGGAATCGGCGGCCTGCTTCAAGGGATGAAAGTCAAGTTTTTGTCTTCTATTGCAGGCATAGGGTTGTCCTTAATATGGCAGTTGGTCGATAAAGGATATTTCTATCCAATGCTGTCTAAGTCTTTCGGGAAAATTCGTCAATCCGTCGACGAGTCGTTTCCGACTCAGGATCAAAGTACGCTTCTTTACAGTATCGACAAGCGGCAGGAAGAGCAGATGCGTGATTTTCAAAGCTTCTTATCGGATGTGCTCATTCCCAATATGATTAACGGTGTAGCGGGTTCGATCGAGCGTTCTATGAATCAGCAGATTGAACAGAGCAATCAGATGATGCAGCGAATGGTGCAAGGGCATCAAATTCAGGAGCTTCAAGACGTGATGGTTAATCAAGCACTTCCTAAGTTAACGGCAGCTGTTCAGGATTCTATCGAGAAGTCGACTGCGCTTCAGATTGAGAAAAGTAATGAGGCAGCTGCTCAACTTTCCGCAATTGCCGACTTGATCGAGAAATCTTCTGCTGTACAGATGAAATTCGGCGAAGAAATGCTTGAGAAAATGGTGCAAGGTCACCAGATGCAAGAACTGCAAGAATTTATGTCTAATCACATCGTGCCTGAGATGGTTGAAGGATTCACAGTTTCGATGCAGAATGCGATCGTTCCTCAAATGCAGCAAACGCAGGACATTATGGCTGAATTGGTGGAGCAAACAGCGCTGCATCAATCTGAAGCCATGCAGACCATGGCAGATCAATTCGTTTCGCAATTGAATGAATTGACGGGAGATCATATGAAAAACTTGGGAGACGCCTTGCATGCGACTGTCGAATGGCAGGCTCAAGTTCAATCGGAGCTTGAGGGATTGGTCCAATCCTTACACGAGTCCGCAAACAGCCAAATTGTCATGGTAGATCGAACGACTATTTTGGCGGATCGGATGAATCAGTATAGCGAACAAATGGATGGTTATCATGATCGCTTCGGTGAGTCTGTGGACAAGCTCGGCGCAGCCAGCCAAGCCGGTTCCGATATTAGTTCTTCCATCTCTACGCTGCTTGAAAAAATGACTGAAGAAAGATTTATATTCCATGAACATTTCGATAGTCATATGAGCGCTTTGAAAGAAAATTTGAGCACCATTGTCGAACAAACGGATTTGCAGGCAACTTTCCAGCATAGATTTCAAGAAAGTTTGAAACAAATTGAAGGAATTACGCTTAGTCAGCGTAACCTGGCAGAAACGTTAGCTGAACAGAATAAGTGGAGTCAGAAATCTAATCAAGAACTGGCTGTGATTTTTGAGAAATTCACTCATAACAATTCTGAATTCATTCATATTCAAGATGACTTCAAAGTTTTGATCCGTGATATTCAAAAGGAAAGAACGACTCTTGATGAAGTGTCTATGCGCGTTCAGAAAATCATGGAAACTCAAGTCAGCGAGCTCGACCAACGAGTAGGAAAGCTTAAAGCCGTCTGGGAGTCGACTAGCGAGTCTTTGGCCAAAACAAACAAGCATCTGGAGACCTCAATGAATCAATTCACGGACGACATGCATCGCGGCTTGCAAAATACGTTTACGCAGTTCGACGAAGAATTAACCAAGTCCGTTAGCATTTTGGCAAGCGGGGTAGATGCGATTCAAGATGGTCTTATTGATCTTCCGGATGCTATGGACGCTTTACGGCAAACGATTAACGAGATCAACCGGCAGTCGAAGTTTTTGGCGAGCCCGGTTGTCGCTGAATAGGGTGTGCGTATAAATGGCTAGAGGATTTCGTAATGAACGTCACGTCGCTCGGGCTCATGAAGGTGAAAAAGAGAGTTTCTGGGTTTCTTATACGGACCTAATGTCGGCTCTGCTTGTCATCTTTGCCTTGGTTATCATGATCACTCTCGCTCAAAGTCAATCCGCTTATGAAGCGAAAGCAGCAGCAATCAATGAAAAGAATCAAATCATCGAAGAAGCTGCCGGAGTAAAATCCGAAATTATCGAGGCGCTGGTCAAGTCGTTTCAGGATTCAGATCTTGCTATGGAAGTCGATCCGCAGACAGGTTCTATTCGCTTCTCCGGAGGCGTGTTTTTTGAGTCGAACAGCAGCGAAGTATCGGCTACCGGGAGAAAGTATTTGAAGCAGTTTATTCCTCAATACATCGAGATTTTGTTATCGGATCGTTTCAAAGGGGAGATTGCTCAAATTATCGTAGAAGGACATACGGATACAAAAGGAGGATATCTGTACAACTTGAAATTGTCGCAGGACCGCGCTTTGTCGGTTGTACAGGAGATCTACCAGCCCACCTTCCCAAACTTTAAGTATAAAGAGGAGCTAAAACCGGTCATCACAGCGAATGGCCGATCATTCAGCATCCCCATACTTAAAGCTAACGGTAAAATTGATGCCGACAAGTCAAGACGAGTAGAGTTCAAATTTCGTTTGAAAGATGATCAGCTGCTGGATCAACTTCAAGGTTTGGGGGAGCCGGATGGAAATTAACCAATATTTTTATATGCTTTCCTTCAAGCCAGAGAAGTTAGTCAATGAACGATTAAAAATCGAGCAGAAGTACAGCGGGAAGGAAACCGAACTGATCAAACGTCGAGGTAAGGTTTTACTGCCTAAGCTGTTGGAAAAGATTAGGTCGACACCGGAGGAGCAAATCGAAGAATTATGTAAAAGCCTAAAAAAGGTTGAGATTTTACTATTAATCTATGAGGGATATCCGTTTCCGAAAGAGACGGCAGAAACAGTAAATAAGATTAATCAAATCTTAACCAATCGTTATTCCGTAGTTATAGGCAGAGCAGCATGGGGACTGTTTCAGCATCTTTATGCCAGTCCTCCGCTGCAAGACTTATTAAGAAGAATTTATTTGCTTGATCAATTCTCTTTTTTGAATTTACCTGAACATGTAAAGGTTCATATGCGCTTATTTCTTTCTAATAAAAGAGATTTGTTAGGAGGGTTGGCGCAGGCCCTTATTCGTTCAGAAATGCTTATTCAAAAGGCTTTTGAGCTGTTAAAAGTAGAATCCAAATCCAAGTTGGAAGCAGAATTAATGCGACAGATGTTTATCGAAGGGATGGTGACGGATTCTTTTATTAAACGCGAAGGGGTCGACTTTATTACTCAGGTATTAAATGGTTATCCCATGAATATTTATAAAGAAGTAATGAAGTGCTACTTGGAAAATAGGAAATATGATCAATTTCATTTTGGTTTGATGAAACAGGCAATAGAGCGATTAAGAGATCCGCGCGAACGAATGACAGATTGGGAGTTTCTTGGGAAATCGGCACTGGAAGAAGTACAGCGTTGGTTGATTCAGGATAAGTTGAAAAAATTATTCGAAAACGATTTGGATAATAAACGATTTAATTACTGGAGAAGATTTATTGATTACATGCAGGATGTACAACTGATGCAGAATCCTATGATTGCTTTTATCTATTTCGAAAATTTTGTGATTGTCGAATACGGTAATATCGGTGCTGCTTATTTCTATCATCGAGAAGGCTTTGATAAAGTCATTTTATCGATTGCCCGCTCTTACAAATTCGTAAATAGCCGAAGTCATCAATCCAAAGAAGCAATGTTAAAAATACCTCTGGCAGATTATAAAGGAATACCGCTCTTTATCGATAAGTTAAACCATGTAGGCCGATGGCAGGAGAAGTTCGATCATTATATGCGTCAGTATTTGGGTGGGACGTTATAAGAAAGGAGCATCCTATTGGGGCGGTTGTTTGGTTTTCTAGGGAATCGAAAAAAACAAGATGTAACGGGTGTTGCTCAAATTTCGATCAGCAAACAGTACACGGCTGAAGGTGTGTATTACCGCTTATTTCGAGATAGCAATGAATTAGCTTTTCCGCTTAATCTTCGAGTTTCCGAATATCTTCAATTAGCAGAAATCGAATGTGTAGAAGTGCTTGAAGATTTATGGTTTGACGGTTACCTGGAACAAACATCAGCAGGATACTTTTTTGATTACTGTAATTTTGATAAGGTGCTTGAAGAATCTTTGCGCAAAGTCGGTGTTCCAGCACCGACCGCATTTAAGCTGAAACTGGCTCATAGCAGTGCAGTAGGCACTCCGCATTTCAAACTTTTTCTTGAAAAAAGTCACGGTTCTTGGAAGCATCTTGAACGTACAGCTAAAATGGAGGGCCCCTGGTTAACTCTACCGGATCAACAGATTTTGTTAATGGAGAAGAACCAATATCAATTTCAAAAGTTCATTGAATCGGCTCCCGATCCTATGGACCGTGAAAGCATTTTTGCTTATGTAGCAGAAGCTCGCAGTTTGGCTCTCCAACACGGCTATGAAATAGACGATTACTTGCAGCGGCAGGAATACCTTTTCGTAGACCAGGTAGAGGTTGATCTGAACTACGACGGAGAATCGATTACGTTCATCCCCTCTTATGCTTCGAACGACAATATCTCCGAAAACTTGTTAGCGGAAATGAGCCGGACGGCTCAGCGATATGCGGTCGACAGCGGCAATCGGAAAGTGTTCGTCAAGCCGTCGATTGCCGATAATGCAGACCGGATCAAGCGTGTCCCAAGCCTGGCCGGAGCTGACATTCCCAAGTTCGCAGAAAATCCGGAAGCGTACCTGCCCGATGTGGAAGGCCTGGATCTGTCAAAGTTCGGTGAACGGGTTAAGTCTCTGGGCATACGCGTATATCGTGCTCAGCCTTTCGTGCATGCTTCCGAACAGGAAAGAGGCTGGTTCGAACTCGATTTCGGATTTAACGCTCAGGATGAGAACGGAGAAATACACGAGACCTGGGAAGCTTCGGAGCTTATGGGTCTGATTAACGAAGCCAAGGAATCGGGCGAATCTTTTATCGAGTGGAACGGAAACTGGTTGAGGCTGCCGCAGGATGCAGAGGAAATCGTCGAGAAATCGAAGGAGGCCAAGCTTCAGTTCAACGCGGAAGGACTTGTGGACGTAACCAAGCTCCCCTATGTACTGGAAATTTACGAGAATATCGCGCAGCTTGAATTCAATCAGCCGATTCTGCAGGCGCAGCAGCAGATGCAGGACTCCGGCGTGCTGCAGCAGATTCCTCCGGCAAGCTTTACCGCTTTGCTGAAGCCGTTCCAAGCGGAAGGCTTTGTATGGATGAAAAGTTTGCACTATCGCCATTTAGGCGGACTGCTTGCGGACGATATGGGACTCGGCAAGACGATTCAAGTGATCTCTTTCCTGACTCATCTTCATGAAGCCGGGAAGTTAACGCCTACGCTGGTAATCGTGCCTAAGACGCTGATGGACAATTGGGAGAAAGAATTGAGCAAGTTCGCGCCTGGCCTGCTGCGATCGTTCTATCTTCATCGGGGAACCCAGCGGTTGAAAGATGCCGAAGAGTTGAAACGGATCGGGATTACCGTTACGACGTATCAGACGTTGGTCAGAGATCAGCTTATCTTCGGGCAGGTCGATTGGCAGGCCGTGATCTGCGATGAAGCGCAGGCGATCAAGAACCCGTCCACGGCCTCTTCAAAAGTACTTAAAGCGATGAAATCGCGTTTCCGATTAGCGATGACGGGAACTCCGGTAGAAAACGGGTTGAGCGAGCTCTGGTCGATTATGGACTATGTGCAGCCTGGATTATTGGGAAGCTTGAGCGAATTCAAGAATCAATTCATCAATCGAATAGAGGCTCAAGAACCTGAAGCGGAGCAGCAGCTGCTGGCCAGAATTTCTACCGTTTATAAGCGCAGAACGAAATCCGAGGAATTGGGCGATCAGCTGCCGTCGAAGACGTCCGTAATGACGAAAGTGCCGCTTGGGGAAGAGCAGGAGCAGCTGTATAAAGAAGTCATTACGCTCGTTCAGCAGAAGATGATGGACGGTCTGCAGGCTATTCAGCGTTTAAAGCAGTTAAGTTCTCACCCGGGACTTGTATCCGAACAGTATTTGTCGCTTCCGTACAACCGTGTACCGAAACTCAAAGAAACGATCGATATCGTTCGCAGAGCGCGGGAGACGGGCGAGAAAGTGCTTATTTTTACGGAATACAGGCAGATGCAAGAAATTCTGCGCAGCACGATTCGCGAATGCTTCGAGATCATGCCGGGAGTCATTAACGGGATGACCGATCGAAGGCAGCAGCAGGTGGATTTGTTTAACGCCAAGCCAGGGTTTGACGTATTGATCCTTTCTCCGAAAGCAGCGGGAACAGGCTTGACGATTACATCAGCCAATCATGTCATCCATTATACGCGTTGGTGGAATCCTGCTGTCGAGAATCAGGCGACCGACCGTGCTTACCGGATTGGTCAAGACAAACCGGTATATGTCTATTATCCGGTGGTATCCGATGATCGGGGAATTACGAAAAACGGTACCGTGGAAGAGATCGTGCACCGGCTGCTGACCGAGAAACAGGATATGGCTTCTTCCGTGATCGTATCGAGTAGAAAGTTGGATATCGAAAGCGAAGTGCTGAATACGTTTTAACGATTAATGCTTGAAAAGAAAGCCGTACTTATTGCTTAAGAGCAGGGTACGGCTTTTGAACATTAGCAGAGCGCGCGCGGGCTGCTGCAGCTGTAAATGTTTTCGAATGACAATTTCCCCCTCGGTGCTATAATGGAAAAGCTGTACTTACATAAGAGGGGGAAATACGATGAAAAAAAGAACGGGAAAAGCTTCGGTCATTCTGCTGCTGGCCTTGATGATGCTCGCGGCCGCGTCCGTTCCGGGGCACGCCATCGCGGAACCGGCAGCCAAAAGCGGGAAAGCCGTGATCCAGGCGGGGAAAAAGAAAACGTCCGTCGACGTTAAGGTCGCGCACGGGATCGCGTACGTCCCGATCAAATCGCTTGCGTCGGTTCTGGGGACGAGCGTCGTGTATTACCAAGAAGACGGAATGGAGCTGTATCACGTGTATGAAATCCGTACGGGCAAAGCCATTGCGACCTACACCGGCTATGACGGGATCGGTTATTTCGTCGAAGGACGCAAAAAGGGCGAGGAGAGAGGGTCAGAAGATCAGGTGCTGTTCAGCCCGCCTTGGATCTGCCAGGGAGAGACGGATTACTGCTGGTTGAACGAAGCGAAAGATACCGGGCCTTTCCGTTCCGGATCGACCCTGTACGTTCCGCTTCGCCTGAGCGCCAAAGCGCTGGGGATGAAGCTCGCGGTCGGCAAGGATTCGTCGGGCAGGGCGCTGTACACGCTGAAATAACATTCGTTGAAAAAAGTCCGGCGGGGTAAGCACCCGGCCGGACTTTTTTCGTTTTTCTTTATCCGCAGCTGCGGCGCTTGCCGGTCGGAGCGGGTAATAAGCAGGAGAGACGGCGTTCGTCGCCGAATATGCAGCGGAAAGCGGGGGGAACAGCCGTGAACGAATGGATCGGACCTCTTTTTTTGGGAATCGGAATCGTTGTCGCGTTCGCCGGTCTGCTGGTGCTGCTGCGCCATTCGAGCTTCATGCGGAGGGCGGAAGTGACGGAGGGAGAGATCGTCGATTATGTGGAACAGTACGGCGGAGGCTCCGACGGCACGATCGTCCGTTATCCGGTCGTGCGTTTTCGGACGCCGGAAGGCATATTGGAGCGGCGGTCCAAAGTCGGCGCTTCGTGGAGAGTCGGGAAGGTCGGCAGCCGGGTCGAGATCTATTACCTGCGGGACGAACCCGACCGCTTCAAGTTGAAAACGGCCGCGAACGTGCTGCTGGGGGTCGTCCCGATCCTCATCGGCGTAGGCTTCATGGCCATCGGCGCGGTACTGAGCCTGGCTTTGTCCTAAAACACGCAAAGGAGCCTTCCCATGACCCTTTCGATCAACGATCCGAAGCATCCGCTTACCCTGCTCGCCGGGCTTTCGGCTTCGGACGAAATGCGGGAAATCGAGCTGGCTTTTTACCTGATGCGCAAGCAGAAAGAGTCGGACCGCTATTACCGCGCCAGACCTTTCTCGCTGTCCGAAGAGCTGACCGACTGGCTGAAACGGCAGCTTGTCCGGGAAATCCGGGCGCTGCAGGTCGAGGAAGAAGACGGAAGCCGCCGCTTCGTCGTCGGCGAATACAATCTGGAGGCGCAAAAGCGCGACCGGCTGGCGAAGCTAACGCTGAACGAGAAGTCCGGACTGCCTTATGAGCGCAAGCAGGCCCTGCTCGGCGCGCTGGCCAATCCGGACGCCCTGCTGGACGCGCGAAAAACGGATTTCCAGGTCGTGCAGGCCGATTACGGGGGGAGGCGTCTGCACTTCTTTTTTTACCGCAAACCGAAGCAGGCCGCATCCCGGAAAAAGTGGGCGATCGGACGCTCGGGCGAGCTGAGCTTCGCTTCCGACGAACTGATCGAATTGGGCGGCCGGATCGAATTTCTCATGCTGGGCAGCGAGTTGTATATCGCCAATCTGATTTCTTTCGAAAATGCGTTCGATTACCGCGAGCATATCCTTGAAGCCAGGGACCGGAATTTGAAGACGATTATGGAGATGCCTTTTTTCGCGATCGACGCCGAAGACAAAGATCGTTTCGTGCGCGATTGTTCCGCTTTTTTCCATACCCGCACGCTGGCTCAGATGGGAGAGAAGCAGTTGGAAGCGCTGGAGGAGAATTTCAAGGAGCGCTGCAGCGAGCTGAGGATGATCCGGAATCGGATGCCGGCGAGCGCGGAGCGGGCGGAGGAATACCGACGGACGTACGCGCCGCTGTGGGAGCTGTACGATTTTCTCGATCTGGAGCGCGAAACAGTGAAGTATCCGAAAGGCAGTCGTCCGACGGCGCTGCTGCATTTTTTCGCGGACAGGATCGTGCAGTCGTTCCTGACCAAAGAGTTCGGATTGACCGAAAGTATCGAGAGCGCCGGGCGGCGCGGAGAAGACGACGCCTAGAGAGGAGACCGGCCCATGTGGAGCAAAAAGGAACCGATCATTCTCTGGACGACCGCCTACGCGCCGCTGCTGATGCTGATGATCGGCGGATTTCTGTACAGGAACGATCTCGTGCCTGCGCGGCTGAGAGAACAGCGTTTGTCGGAGCTGCTGGGCGGCCGGCTTTGGATCGCGGAAGCGCTTTGGCTGCTGGCGGTGCTGGGAGGTTCGCTGCTGCTGTACCGGGTTGTCGTACGGTGGCTGCTGCGCGACGTTCGGCAAAAAGTCGATTCGCGGAGCGGCGGCAGTCTGTACTCGGTGCGCCGTTTCGAGAAACTGCCGGCGGGCGACTATACTTTTTTTCTCATGACGCTGCTCCTGCCGAGGCTTGCGCTCGATTATTCGTCGATGACCAACTTCGCCGTGTCGCTGCTGATGATCGTGTTCATTATCGCCGTGTTTGTTAAGACGGAAACGATCGCGACCTGCCCGCTGTTTTTCGTGTCGGGCTTCCAGGTATACAAAGGAACGATCTCGGAATATACGCGGGAAGAAGAGCAGTCGGAGAAGGAGCTTCGCCGGGAAGTCGTACTGCTGGTACGCGACAAAGATCCGGATCTCGGAGAAAAGTATCGGGCAGAACAGCTGATAGGAAAAGTGTATATGATAAGCCGCGGCGATACGGAGAACTGACAAGCTGCAAAGCACCGAACAGGCCGAGAGACGCTTCTCCGGGCCTTTTTTTGCGCCGTTTTTGAAAAGAATCTTGAAACCCGTTCACTCGGCCGCTTCCGCAATCTGCGAAGCGGTCGTTTCGTCCGTGACGAGCATATGCAGATAACCTCCGCGAAGAGCAGCCAGGATGCCTTCCACTTTGTGCTGGCCGAACGCGAATCCCACCACGCTGCCGATCCGTCGAAGCTGCTCGAGATCGACGCCGACGATCCGTTTGTTGATCGGATGGTCGATGCCGAGTCCGCTGCGGTCGATGAAGCGCGAGTTGATGTCCGCGACCGTGCCCAGACGTCTCAGTTCGTCCAGCGTGCTTTCGCTCAAATAACCGAAACGTTCCATGGTCGACATGGAAAACGGATTGCCGATGCCGACGAGCGCAAGATCCACCTGTTCGGCTTCGCGAAGCACTCCGGAGATTCCGGGCATCGCCGTAATTTCGTTGTACAGGAAATCGGTCTCCACGACGGAAGGCGCATACAACAAATCGCAGACTGCCCCGATTTTTTTGGAGAGCTCATAGGCGATTTGATTGGCGTGCACTTCCGTTCGTTCGCTGCCGCTGCCGCCGATCAGCGGAATGATCCGAACCTGCTCTTTTTTGTCCAGAGGAAATTCGCGCACCATATGATACAGCGTGTTGCCCCACGATACCCCGATATTCATTCCGCTTTTGATCAGCTTCTGCACGAACTGCGCGGCTGCCCGGCCCACGGCTTCGGTCACCGATTCTTTGTTCAGATCGCGGGTCGGAACGACAAGCACCTGTCTCAGCCCGTAGCGGCTTTCCAATTCTTTTTCCAATTCGGACGTTTGAAAAGGATCGTCGTGCACGATGATCTCCACCACCCCGATCTCGCGCGCCTTCTGGATGATTTTAGAAATATTCGGACGGGAGATGCCGAACTTTTCCGCGAGCTTTTCCTGCGTCCAGGCTTCGTAATAATACAATTTGCAGATCTTGGTCATCAACTTCAGGCTTTCGTCTTTCATGAATCGGCCACCTTTGTCTGTTGGAATCGGATCGAGCATCCTGCCGAACCGGTTTCATGCCGAGGCTTCTTCCCCAGTATACACGATCGGCCGACTCTGACGACGGAAGGCTCGGTGCGCCAGGGATCTTTTACAATCTCCTTACATCGGGGTAACGCGCAGCCAACACAGGCATTTTACAATTGTGTGGTCGCTGAACAAATGTGAAGCCGAATGGATACAAGAGGTGAATGCGGATGCGAATGCAGATTATGGGGTTTTGGGGCGGGTTCCCTCGGGAAGGCGGCGCGACTGCGGGTTATCTGATCGATACGGGACAAGGAAAAATTTTGTTGGACTGCGGCAGCAGGGTCGCCAGCCGGCTCGCCGGATACGCGTCCGTCGAACAGCTTGACGCCGTTTTGTTATCCCATCTTCATTACGACCACATGGCGGATCTCGGCGTTCTGCAGTATGCGGCGGCAAGCGCGGGACGAAACGGACGCATGCGCCGCCCGCTGGCCTTGTACGCGCCCGGCGACCCTTCGGGCATGCTGCTTCACTGGGACGGAGCCTATACGGAGCGCCATCAGATCGACGAAGGCCGCGCGCTCGAGATCGCGGGCGCGAAAATCGAGTGGATTCCGGTGCGGCACACGGTTCCCTGCTATGCCGTGCGCATCGCGTTCGGCGGCAAAGTTCTGGTTTATTCGGCGGATACCGCCTACTGCGAACCGCTGATCGAATTGGCCCGCGAAGCGGATATTTTCTTGTGCGAAGCGACGATCTGCGAAGGCAGCGGGCATTCGACGGGAGCCGGACACATGGATGCGCGTCAGGCCGGCATGATCGCGCAGCAGGCGGGCGTCAAAAAAATGGTATTGGTTCATCTGCCGGGAGACGGGGATTTCGAACGGATGCTGAAGGAAGCTTCCGCGCATTTTACGGGGAAGGTCGAACTGCCGGATTTGTTAAGAACGTACGTGGTGTAAAACGAATGCCTACATAAAGGAGAGATTATCATGGCGAAAAAAAGAATGTGGTCCACGATCCTGCTTACCGTTTCCGCGGCCGTCCTGTTCAGCGGGTGCGGGAGCGGCTCGGGAAGCGCGCAGAACGCGGCGGGAGGAGGAGAAGCGGGCGGCAGCGGCGGAACCCTTTCGTTCTACACGTCGCAGCCGGAAGAGGACGCGGCCAAACTGGTCGAAGCTTTCCGCCAAAAACATCCCGATATCCAGGTCGAAACGTTCCGCTCCGGAACGGAAGAAGTGGTCGCCAAGCTGCAGGCCGAAAAGCAGGCCGGGCAGGTGCAGGCGGACGTTCTGCTCGTTGCCGATTCGGTCACGTTCGAGGCGCTCAAAGAGCAGGACATGCTGAAGGCCTACAAGTCGCCCGAAGCCGGCAAGATTCCGTCGGAACTGATCGATCCGGACGGCATGTACGCCGGAACGAAAGTCATCGCGACGATTCTGGCCGCCAATACGGACAAAGCGGCGAGCCTTCCGGCTTCGTGGAAGGTGCTCGGCGAACAATCCGCGAAAAGCCAGGCCATCATGCCGAGTCCGCTGTACTCGGGCGCTGCCGCTTATAACGTAGGCGTGTTCACGCGCAGCGACGCTTTCGGCTGGGATTATATGCAGGCGCTGAAAAACAACGACATGACGGTCATCAAAGGAAACGGCGCGGTGCTGAAAGCGGTCGCTTCCGGCGAAAAAACGTACGGAATGGTCGTCGATTACATGGTGGCGCGAGAGAAGGAAAAAGGGTCGCCGATCGATCTGGTCTATCCGGAAGAAGGCGTGCCGGTCATTACCGAACCGATCGGCATCCTGAAAGACGCGAAAAACGCCGAAGGCGCCGAAGCTTTTGTCGATTTCGTGCTGTCCGAAGAAGGGCAGAAGCTGGCGGCGGATATCGGCTATACGCCGGTTCGCGAAGGGATCGACGCTCCGGAAGGGCTGAAAAGCCTGGACGAGATGAAGCTGATGAGCGCCGATCTGAAGACGCTGACCGCCGAGCGCGAAGAAGACAAGAAGAAATTCACGGATCTGTTCGGCGGGTAAGGGTCGGCCATGAAAACCCGCAAACTCCGAATCCTGCTGGGCGCGGCCGTCATTTTGTTTTTCTTTGCGCTTCCGATCGCAAGGCTTGTCCTGCTCAGCGTGCAGGGCGAGGGAGGCTGGTCGTTCGGCGTGTACGAAGAGCTGCTCCGTCAGAAAAGGTTCTGGGATTCGCTGCGGAACACGGCGATCATAGTCGCCGGCTCGACGCTGCTCTCGACGCTGCTCGGCGCGGCGGCGGCCTGGCTGATGGCTTATACGGACATCGCCTGGAAAAAAACGATGCATCTGCTGATTTTGCTTTGTTTTATTCTGCCTTCTTACGTGCTTACCCTGTCTTGGTCGTCGTTCATGGGTTCTCAAGGCCCGGTGGCGCAGCTGCTTGAATGGCTGCGTCCGGGCGCGGCCCCCTGGAGCGTATACAGCATGGGCGGAATCGTCTTCGTGATGGGCATCCATCATTTTCCGCTTGTCTATCTGTTCACGGTGAACGTCTTGAAAAAAATTCCGCGCGATCTGGAGTGGGCCGCCGGAACGGGAGGTGCCGGCAGAGGCAGGGTGCTGCTCAAGATCACGCTGCCGATGGCGCTGCCGGGGCTTACGGCGGGCGGGCTGCTCGTGTTCCTTGCCTCGCTCGACAATTTCGGCATTCCGGCATTTCTCGGCACGCCGGTCAATATTCGGGTGCTCAGTACGCTGATCTACGAAGAGATTATCGGCTTCGGCCCGTCGGCGTTTGCCAGAGGCGCTTCGCTGTCGGTGATTCTCGGATTGATCGCGGTCGCGGGCACGCTGCTGCAGTGGATGAGCGTTCGCCGAAGCAGGCAGGGCGAAACGTATCTGCCCGACGAGCAGCCCCGGTATCATCTGGGCCGTCACCGGTTCTGGGCGATGCCGCTCGTCTGGGGAAGCCTGCTGCTGATGAGCATCGTGCCGCTGCTGTCCATGGTGTCGCTGTCTCTGCGCAGATCTTACGGCGGCGGCCTGTCTTTCTCGAACCTCACGTTCGACAATTACCGGTATATTTTGCTGGAAAACGCGGGGACGTGGCGTTCGATCCAGAACAGTCTGCAGCTTTCGGTCTCGGCGCTCGCGATCTGCTTGGTGATCGGAACGGCGATCGCCTACCTGCGGGTGAGACGCCCTTCCAGGTGGAACGGGCTCGCGGAACTGATCATTTCGGTGCCCTATACGCTGCCGGGCATCGTGTTCGCCCTGTCGATGATTCTGGCGTGGATGGAGCCGGTACCGGGCTGGAATCCGGGCATTTACGGCACGACGACGCTGCTGCTGATCGCTTACGTCTGCCGCTTTCTCGTGCTGCAGATCCGCTCGGGCGTAACGGCCTTCTCGCAGATCGATCCTGCGCTCGAAGAAGCGGCGAGCGTTTCGGGAGCGGGAACGCGGCGGCGCTGGTTGGCGGTGCTGCTGCCTCTGCTGCTGCCCGGGCTGCTCGGCGGTGGGCTGCTCGTATTCCTGACGGCCCTGACGGAGCTGACCGTCTCGGCGCTGCTGTACTCGTCCGGCTCGCAGACGATCGGGGTTGCGATCTTCGGCTTCGAACAGGCGGGCAGCACGCTGTACTCGACCGCCATGTCGAGTCTGATCGTGGTCTTGATCTTCGTCGGAGCCGGCCTGCTGGCCCTGATGAAGAAAATGCTGACCCGCAAGAGAGGAGCGCATACACCTTGAGCATCGAAATCAAACAAGTGGAGAAAACGTTCGGCACGTTCCGGGCGCTGAAGTCGGTGAACCTGTCGATCGAAGACGGCGAATTCGTGGCGATCCTCGGTCCTTCGGGCTGCGGCAAAACGACGCTGCTCAGGCTTCTCGCGGGATTCGAGCGTCCGAGCGGCGGGGAAGTGGTGCTAGGCGGCAGGCTCGCCGCTTCCTCCGCCATGAGTCTGCCGCCGGAGAAGCGGCATATCGGGATGGTATTCCAGAACTTCGCGCTGTGGCCGCATATGAACGTGGCCGACCACGTCCGTTTCCCGATCCGCCATCACAAGCAGACGCCGCCGGAAGTTCGCAAGCAGGAAAAAGCGCGAATCGAAGAAGTGCTGAAGCTGGTCGGACTGGAGCAGATGGCGAACCGGATGCCGCATGAACTGTCCGGCGGGCAAAAGCAGCGGGTCGCGATCGCCCGGGCGATCGCGGCCCGGCCGTCGCTGCTGCTGATGGACGAACCGCTCAGCAGCCTGGACGCGATGCTGCGCATGGATATGAGACGGGAGATTCAGTCCGTCCACCGAAGCACCGGCACCGCGATCGTCTACGTGACCCATGACCAAGGCGAAGCGCTGGCGATGGCGGATCGCATCGTCGTCATGAAAGACGGCGAGATCCAGCAGGTCGGTACCCCGCAGGATATTTACCTGCGTCCACAGACCGAATTCGTGGCGCAATTCGTCTCCAAGTCCAATCTGATCCCCGGCAGATGGGAGCAGGAAACCTTCTTCCCGACCGGCGACCAGATCGAGATCGCCTGGGCGGGCCAGCAGGTTGCCGAGACCTTTCGCCGAAGCGGGCAGTACCCCGTTCGGCCGGATCAGCTGGAACTTGGCCCGGTGCAGGACGGCGCGCTGCGCGGCTCGATTCTCAACGTGCAGTTCCAGGGCAAAGAATTCCATTACGACGTCCGCACGTCTTACGGTCAGTGGGAAGTCGTCTCCGCCCGGCCTTTCGAACGGGGCGACGAAGTATCGCTGCATCTGCCCGCGGCCGAGCGGCGGCAGGAACTGCGGTACGCGAAGTAGGAAAGGGAAGGCCGATAGGGCAGCGGCGTACGAAGAATTGGTGTACCGGCGATGCGAGAAAGGGACCCGTGTGGATTTTAAGTCCGCTTGGGTCCTTCTTTGGTTTATGCTGTTGAAAAATTTATGTGCAAAGCCTTAGAAGAATGGATGGTTTACAGGTTCTAAAATACCAAGTGACCAATGACTAAAGGAGGGGTATAATGGCAATTATCAGGGTCTAATGGAAGGTGTTGTGCAGATGAATACAGCAGAAGCTAAACAGAAAATGGATAAGAAAATCGAGAAATGGAAATCGGATTTAATCGATATCAGCGGAAGAAATCCTTTGCTCAATTTTAAACCGAAAAAAACAAACAGCCTAAGATTGTCGGAAAATCTTTCATGGCTGGCCGAGCAGCTTCTTGACGAGCAGTATTTGAATCTCGAAGAATTGGAAACGCCTTTTCTTGAAGAAGTTCGGCGGCTGCAAAGCAAGTCTTACGAGATCACTTCGGCTGAAAGCGATAAGATGAGCCCTACCCAAAGAAGAAAGCACCAGGAAGATTGGGAGAGAAACATCCAGAGTCGGATCAATGAACAATATAACGAATTGAAGAAAGCTTTGACCAAACTCCGCAACAGTGCGCGTACCGCAATGAACGAGCAGGGCATCAACATCGCCTATCTTACCTTCGGCCTGTTGAAATGGAAACCCGGCACAGGGACCCACTCTACTCAAACGAGCAGTGCACCTCTGCTCCTGCTTCCGGTAATGATCAAGAAGGCCTCCGCTAACTCTCCTTTTACCATGAATATTTACGAACAGGAAATCATCGTGAATCCGTTTATTAACCATGTGCTGGAAGAACAGTTCGGATTGACATTGAGCGATCTGACATTCGAGGCGGATAATCCGGATTTCACGGATATTTTTGAGCAGGTGTACGACAAAATCGAAAATCTTCAAGACTGGGCCGTTGAGGAAGATTGTTATTTGTCGTTATTTTCTTTCAACAAATTGGTCATGTATAAAGACCTTGAACAATATCGTGGCCTGCTTGAGAGTCATCCTCTTATCCGTGAAATTGTCGGTACCGCCGGAGAAGACACGATCAGACAGAACTTCGATGCGGGGCTTATCCCTTCGGAAAGCCGGATGGACAAAGAAGTTCCCGCCGAACAAAATTTCAATGTGGTCGATGCCGATTCAAGCCAGCAACGCGCGATCATCGCAGCCAAGAAGGGGATGAACTTCGTTCTGCAAGGGCCGCCTGGAACGGGGAAAAGCCAGACGATCACGAACATTGTAGCGGAATGCCTGGCGGCAGGCAAAAAAGTGCTGTTTGTCAGCGAAAAAATGGCGGCTCTAAACGTCGTTAAAGACCGTCTCGAAGAACGGGGACTGGGCGAATTCTGTCTGGAAATGCACAGTCATAAAGCCGGCAAACGTCAGGTGCTCGATTCGCTTGCAGATACAATCAACAAGCCGGCTGCAGCCAAAAAGGTCCCGGAAGAAATCTACCAAAAAATGAATTATTTGCGCGACCGTCTGAATACTTATTCAGAAAAATTGCACGAGGTACGTCAACCCTACGGAAAAAGCGTCTACGAAGTGCAAGGGCTGCTTAACCCGTTAAAAGATATTCCCGAGATCTTGTCGGCCGTCTATCTTTCCGCGGATCAGAACCTGGAAGAAATTTATCGCCTGCTGGCCGACCTGGATCGCTACCGGAATCAAACTTTGCAGGAAGACTCGCGGCCTTGGGAAGCTTTGTCGGCAGGCCGGTTCTCGTTCGAGCTGCAGGCCAACGTCCAAAAACTGCTTCAGCACATGGCCGAAATCACCCGAAATGCTCTTGCTCTTGCGGAAACCCTTTCTGCAGAGACGGGACTTCGAGTTTCTCGCACGGAGGAATTGGATCGGGTCGTTTCTGTTCTGGATTTGGCGGCCGTGTCGCCTCGTCCTCCGCAAGCATGGCTGACTTCGCTGGACGTTTCGGAACTGATCCGTGAAGCGCGGGAGCATCAAGAACAGGTCGGAGAATTTTTTGCGCTGCGCGGCGAACTGCTTCAAAGCTTCGACGACCAGATTCTGGAGCTGCCCGTACAGGATCTGCAAGAAACCCTATTCGGCGATTCGGACTTCCTCGATCAGGTTCCGGAAAAGGAACGTTTAAAGGTTCTGGACGATCAGGGCGAAAAGATTCAACAGGCGGCAGATGATTTCGGGCGCGTAAGAGAGCAGCTCCGACTGTTTGACGAGACGGCCAAAGCGGCCGGGCAGCAGGAGGTATCGAGCTTAAACGATTACCGTCGGTTATCGCGTTATATGAAGCTTTTTAATCTAAAAGTACAGCCGGCATTTGCGTGGTTTATTAGAAGCAGTTGGAAGACCGCGACCCAACAGGCGCATTTGGCGAAAAGTGATCATGAGCGAATGTCGGAGATGCGGCAGCAGCTGCTTTCGGCGTACGACACTTCTTTTATTGGGCAAGACGCGGGAACGCTCATCAAGCAGATTAACGAGAGCACCGCAGGCGTTCAGATTTTTGCAAGCCCTGACCATCCCCTGCTGCAGGAAACGCTGTACGACAACTCGACGCAAATTCTAACGGTATTAGAAGAGTTATTCGGATGGTACAAGCAGTGGGGCGAGATTAAGGTCGAGTTTGAAGAATTGTTCCAGCTTGAACTGACGCAGACGTCCGACGTCCAACGACTAAGCCGCATCATGGATCTTGTGGCCGTGAATCCGCAGCCGGAACGCGGATGGTTCGATTCTTCGCACAGCCGTAAGGTACGCCAGGAACTGGAGAATGCCAAAGGGCTGCTCGGGAAGTTCGAAAAAGATCGGCAGGAGCTGCAGGCTGTCTATGTGGATGAATTGTTGGACGAGTCAGGTCTGGAAGAACGGATCGAGCAGATGCACAACCGCTGTCTAAACGAATATCAATCGCCAGTCAAACGAGCGTTGGGCGGAGGATATCGCAAAGATGTGCGTTGGCTCTCCGCGCAGCGCAAAGAAGCAGAGAAACTGGATTTCCAGGCTTTCTTAAAAGACATTCGCGTCATCAGGCGGACATTGAATTACCGTTCGGAATTAAAGAAACAGGAATCGCATTGGGCTGCCTTGATGGGACGTCATTATTTGGGACTTCGCTCGGATTGGAGCGCCATCGAAGATTCGATCGCGATGACCGAAAAAATCATGGATTGGCATCAGGGCAAACCGGTATCCTCGGCTCTGCAGGAACTTCTCGTGGCGCCTTCAGGAAGAACAGAAGAACTGTTAAGCCGCTATCGGCAGCTTAAGCGGAACTCGGAAGCGTTGATTCGCTGCCTACTGGGTTTGAAAACGGCTTTTCCACAGATCTGGAATGCTTCGCTCGCTCCGGATTTGGAGAGTTGGAACTTGGATCAGATGATCGCGCATTTGTTGGAAGATAGCGGCAAAATTCAATCTTTGATTTCGCGAATAAAGCCGATTGTCGATTCCCGTATCAGTTATGGGGAGCCTCGATATCGCGAACTGATGGAAGATCTGTTCAAACTGCAGTCTTTGCGTGAACTGCAAAATTCGCTGAAAGACAAAGAAGCGTACTATCGTCATACGTTCGGCAAAGCATTCCAGGGCGAAGATACGTCTTGGGAAGATTTGCAGGAAACGCTGGAAGAAATCGGACGCCTTCATACGGAAAACATCACGATTCCGGCCCAAATCGCGCAGTTTGCCATCGATAATACCGAAGATTACCGTGAGCGGCAAAAGTCTCTTGAACAGCATGTTCATAGTCTGGAACGTTCTATTCAAATGCTGGATGTCGAGATCCCGACCATCATTCAAGATGAAGAAGGAATCCATGCAAACGATCGATCGCTGACACGGATAGGCGAACGTCTAAACGAATTTGTAGGCGGCATGCAGCGTTGGCGCACCGCGTACCTGTCGATCCGCCCGACGGCCAAGCGGCCCTTTGCTGACTTTGCCGAGCTGCGGGCTAAGCTGGAACTAGCTTCGCAGGCTCAGCAGCAGGAATCGGCGCTGGAACATCAAATGGAGCGTTTGCAGCAGATGTTTGGTTCGCGCATTCAGGGTTTTTCGACGGACTGGCCGTTGATCTTCGACGCGCTCGCATGGACGGAAGAATGGAAAGGGCTGCTGGGCGAAGAGGCTGCCTTGAATCCGCTGCTTCAGCTTGTCTGCGCAGAAGGAACAGAAAATAAACCACTTCTACATGGGCTGATCGAAAATGTTCAACAATCGAAGATGGCTTTAACGGATATGACGAGCCGTTTCGGCGCACAGTTCGACCTTGCCGCTGCTTTCACCGGGCGGTCCGAAGCTGAACTCACTTGGGAAATGCTAAACGGTTATGCGGATTCAAGACTGCCGCATTTGGACCGGATGGAGAGCTGGATTCGCTACCGGAACCTGCAGAAGCAGGCGTATGAGAGCGGGCTGGGAGATTTCGTCGATCAGGCCATGAGCGAGAGCGGCGAATACTCGCTGAAAGATCTGTTCCAGAAAAGACTGTTCAAACAGTGGCTCGATCGCGTATACGAGCAGGAAGACCTGCTGGCGGAGTTCGATGCGCATCAAGCGGGCGAAGATCTGAAGCAGTTCCGCAAGCTGGACAGCGGCAGCCAGAACCTGAACGTGATTCGAATCAAAGAGAAGCTGGAGAGCGAAAGAGAACATGCGCTGTCAGCCCCCGCGTTCCTACGTGAAAAGCAGCTGGTGCTGCACGAGATCGGCAAGAAAAAGCGGCATATTCCAATTCGCCAATTGATGCAGGGAGCGGCGGATTTTGTTCAGTCTCTCAAGCCCTGCTTCCTGATGAGTCCGTTGTCGGTCAGTCAATATATCGATGCGCACAAAATCAAATTCGACCTGGTCATCTTCGACGAAGCTTCCCAAATTTTCTCGGAAGACGCGATCGGAGCGATGATTCGAGGCAAGCAGGTCATTATCGTAGGGGATACCAAGCAGCTGCCGCCGACAAACTTTTTCCAGAGCAGCGGGATCGAAGAAGATTACGATACGGACGAAGAGCAGGAAGAGGAAGTGAATTATGAGAGCATTCTCGACGAATGCGCGAACATCCTGCCTCCGCTGGATCTGCGCTGGCATTATCGGAGCAAACACGAGTCGCTGATCACATTCTCGAACGAAGCCTTCTACTATAACAATCTGATCACTTTCCCAAGCGCGGATAACGGGAACTACCTGGGTACCGATTTCGTGCATGTCAAAGACGGCATCTATGACCGAGGAGGCAGCAGCACCAACCGGCCGGAAGCGCGCAGAGTCGCCGAGCTGGTGTTCGAACACTACCGGGATCACGGCCATCAATCGCTCGGCGTTATCGCGTTCAGCCAGAAGCAGGCCGCGGCGATCGAAGAAGAACTGCAGATCATGCGCCGTCAGCAGCCGGAATTCGAGCAGTACTTCCAGGAAGGATCGCGTGAGGAGTTCTTCGTGAAAAGTCTGGAGAATGTGCAGGGTGACGAACGTGACGTTATCTTCCTAAGCGTCGGATACGGCCGGGCCGCCGACGGATCGATCTATTACAATTTCGGGCCGCTGTCCAAAGCCAAAGGCGAACGAAGACTCAACGTAGCCGTGACCCGGGCGAAGTATCACATGAAGCTGGTCAGTTCCATCACGCCGGACGATCTGCCGGAAGCCAAGGTGGAGGGCAACTCGGGCTTGAAACATCTGAAGCAGTACATGCAGAACGTGATGTACGGATACCAGCCGATGGTTCGCGGAGAAAGCCAGATTCCCGAATTCGACTCTCCGTTCGAAGAAGACGTGTATCGGGTGCTCACCGATATGGGGTACTCCGTCGATACGCAGGTCGGCTGCTCCGGTTATCGGATCGATCTGGGGATCGTTGATCCGGACGATAAGACCAAGTATCTGATCGGCATCGAATGCGACGGAGCCAATTACCACAGCTCCAAGGTCGCAAGAGATCGGGATCGGCTGCGCCAGCAGGTGCTGGAAGGGCTTGGCTGGAAGATCTATCGGATCTGGTCACAGGAGTGGTTCAAGAACCGGCGGCATGAGGTGGAGCGGTTGAAGTTGTATTTGGAGGAAGAGACGAAGCGGGAGGTTTATTTGGGGATTTGAGATAGAGCTATCGTGATGGAGGGAGGTGAGCGGTATGGATGAAATGGTAAGTCTGCTATCGGAAATTCTGTCGGAACTTCGCGAACTAAACGGAAGAGTAGCAAGCATCGAAATGGAGCTGTCAGGTATAGGCACTGATGTGTCTTCGATGGACGGAACGTTGAACTCGATCCAGATGGACGTGAGCACGATTGATTCTAATGTAAGTACGATCGACTCCAATGTAAGCACAATTGATTCCAATGTGAGTTCGATGGAGAGCGATATTGGATCGATTCGCAGTGACGTCTTCTCGATTGACTTGAAGATTTAAGTACCGAAATAAGTATGGCCGCCTATTGCGGCCTACTTTTATTCTTTCAATCTTCATAGAAGCTGGACACTGCTTGATTAGCATTGCTACACTTAATCTGGACGATTGGCAGAACTCACCCAAAATAGGAGCGGATGCAAAATGGCGTCTCAGAACTTTAATTTCCTTGCGGAGAAATGGGAAGTACTCGATAAGGTCGCCGAAGCGGCGGAACGCAACGTTTATCAAGATCCGAATACAGCAATCATGAAAATACGAACCTTTGCCGAAACGATTGCCAAGTACATCACGGCTTTCGAACAAATCCAAGAAGTCGGTGTTGTCAATCAGAACGAGCGGCTTAGAAAACTGAAAAACGAACAGATTGTCCCGTTTGAGATGATCAATCTGTTTCATACCATAAGATCCAAAGGCAATAGTGCTGCACATAATCCGGATTACGGTACGGAAAGAGAAGCGCTGACACTGCTGCAGATGTCTTTCCGGATTGCGGTCTGGTTCATGGAGGTTTACGGAGACTACAGCTTCAAAGCTCCGGCCTATACGGAACCGGCACGAGACACCGTAATTACCGAAACCGAACTGGAGCAGATTACGCAAATTTATGAAGACAAGCTTTCGCAGATGGAACGTGAATTGGAACTTGTTCGTGCCGCCCAAGTCGAGGTTAGCAGTACGGATAAGGACCGTCGCCGCCGTGTCGGTCAGCGAACCGGCAGCAATCTGCAGCTGACCGAACGGGAAACCCGCGTGCTCATTGATGAGCAGCTTCGGGACGCCGGATGGGAAGCGGATACGGAGCAGCTGCGTTATGCGCATGGAGCCAGACCGGAAAAAGGCAAAAACCGGGCGATTGCCGAGTGGCCGTTGAAAAAGGGTTATGCCGATTATGCCTTATTTGTAGGGCTGAAACTGGTCGGATTAGTCGAAGCGAAGAAGGCGAACAAAGATATTCCGTCGGATATCGAGCAGGCAAAGCAGTATGCTAGGCTTGTCGTTCGGCATGGAGACGAGCAGATTATGGAGCCTTGGGGCGATTACTTCGTTCCGTTCCTGTTTGCCACCAACGGCCGCCCTTATCTGAAGCAGTTGGAGCAGAAGTCGGGAATCTGGTTCCTGGACGCTCGCAAGCCGACCAACCATCCGCAGGCGCTCCAGGGGTGGTACAAACCAGAGGGCATCATGCAGCGTCTGGCTCAAGATATCGACCAGGCACAGCAGGCATTAAAAGATGAAAATTTCGACTATCTGCGTCTTCGCCCTTACCAGCAGACCGCGATACAGCGCGTCGAAGAAGCGATCGCAGAGGAGCAGCGCAATGTGCTGGTTACGATGGCCACCGGAACAGGCAAGACTCGCATGGCAATTGGTCTGATCTACCGGTTGGTGAAGTCGAAGCGTTTCAACCGTATTCTGTTCCTCGTCGACCGGGAAGCGCTGGGCGAGCAGGCCGAAGCTGCGTTCAAAGACAGCAAGCTTGAGAGTCAGCATACGTTCACGGAGATTTATGAACTGAAGTCGCTCACAGACAAGATTCCGAATCCCGAGACCAAAGTGCACATCGCGACGGTGCAGGGCATGATGAAACGGCTCTTCTTCGGAAGCGCAGACGGCGATCGGCCGACCGTCGATCAGTACGACTGCATCATTGTCGACGAAGCGCATCGCGGTTACACGCTGGACAAGGAAATGAGCGACCTGGAACTCGAGATCCGGGATCAGAACGATTATGTAAGCAAATACCGCCAGGTCATCGAATATTTCGATGCCGTCAAGATCGGACTTACGGCGACGCCAGCGCTTCATACGACAGAAATCTTCGGCCGCGCGGTCTATACCTATACGTATACGGAAGCCGTTATCGAAGGTTATCTGATCGACCACGAGCCGCCTTACCAATTTGAGACCAAACTCAAGCAGAACGGGATTAAGTTCGAAAAAGGAAAAGAAGTCGAGGTCTACGACACGGTGTCCCGTACGCTTTCCCACGAAATGATGGAAGACGAAGTGAATATCGAAGTAGCGAAATTCAATACGAAGGTGGTCACCGACAGCTTCAATCAGGTCATTATCGATGAGCTGGCCAACTACATCTCGCCGGACGACGACGGCAAGACGCTGATCTTTGCCGCGACCGACCCCCATGCGGATAAAGTCGTCGATATGCTCAAAAAGAAATTCAAAGAGTTGTACGGCAGCGTCGAGGACAATGCGATAATGAAAATTACCGGATCAATCAATGATCCGATGGACGCGATCAAGCGGTTCAAAAACGAGCGTTTGCCGGTGATTGCCGTTACGGTTGACTTGCTCACCACCGGGATCGACGTACCGGAAATTACGAACCTGGTCTTCCTGCGCCGGGTGAAATCGCGTATACTATTCGAACAGATGCTCGGTCGGGCAACCCGGCAGTGCGACCGAATTGGCAAAGATCACTTCAACATCTTCGATGCAGTCGGCATTTATGAAGCGTTGAAAGATTACACGGATATGAAGCCGGTGGCGGCCAACCCTTCGACAACGGTAACACAGCTGGTCGACGAGCTGGAGCGCCTAACTGCCGAGGAGCATTTGAACAAACACAAAGAGCAGATTTTGGCCAAGCTGCAGCGAAAAAAACGACATTTTACGCTGACACGCGAACAGAATTTCGAAGCGCTGTCGGATGGACGAAATGTCAAGCAGTTTGCGGAATGGGTGGAAAGCATTCCTCCTCAGGACTTGGCTCGAGAGCTGAAGCCGTATGCTTCTTTGTTTAAGTATCTGGACGAAAACAAGGATGGCGAGAACAAGCTGATGATCTCCCATGCGCCCGATGAAATGCTGGGAGTTACCCGTGGATACGGGAATGCCGAGAAGCCCGAAGATTATCTGAACGGGTTCAGTGCGTTTATCCGGGAGAATTTAAATAAAATTCCGGCTCTGATGCTGATCTGTGAACGACCGTCCGACTTAACCCGGGAAGAATTGCGCAAGCTAAGGCTGGAATTGGATCAAGCAGGTTACAAAGAAAAAAGTCTACAGACGGCTTGGAAAGAAACAAAAAACGAAGATATCGCAGCCGATATCATTGCGTTTATCCGTCAGCAGGCGCTGGGTGATCCACTGGTTAGTCAGCAGGAGCGGGTGCAGCACGCGATGCAGAAAGTTTATGCGATGAAAGTATGGCCGCCTATGCAGAAGAAATGGCTGGAGCGAATTGAAAAGCAGCTGCTCAAAGAACCGGTTCTCGGACCGAATATCGAGCAGGCTTTCCAGTACGAACCGTTTGCCGGTCAGGGCGGAGCCAAGCAGTTGGACAAGATCTTCAGCGGCCAACTGCCGGAGATCGTCAGAGAGATCAATACCAATCTATACAGCTACACGAAGAAGGAGCAGGCTTAAATGAATAACCGCGAGATCGTACAGAAACTTTGGAACCTCTGCAATGTCCTACGGGACGACGGCATCACTTATCACCAGTATGTCACGGAACTGACTTACCTGTTATTCCTGAAAATGATGAAGGAAACAGGTTCGGATTATATCGTGCCGGAAAAATATCGTTGGGAACAGCTTGTTGCGAAAGACGGTATCGAACTGAAAAACTTCTATAAGCTGCTGCTTCTCGAACTGGGCCAAGCAGAAAACGAACTGCTTAAAGAAATCTATACGGATGCGACTACTTATATCAGTGAACCGAAGAACTTGGAGAAGATCGTCAAGTCGATTGATGCGCTCGACTGGTACAGCGCCAAGCAGGAAGGTCTCGGTGATCTATATGAAGGGCTTTTAGAGAAAAATGCCAGCGAACTGAAGTCGGGAGCGGGGCAGTACTTCACGCCTCGCGTCCTGATCGACATTATTGTGAAGTTGGTCAAACCTCAGGTCGGAGAGCGTGTGCATGACCCTGCTGCAGGTACGTTCGGATTTATGATCGCGGCGGACCAGTATGTTAGAGGTCAGACGGACAATTACTTCGATCTCGCCGAAGTCGATGTGAATTTCCAGAAGTACAAAGCTTTTTCGGGCGTAGAACTGGTTAAAGACACGCACCGTCTGGCTACCATGAATGCACTGCTGCACGATATTCACGGTGAGCTGCTGTTAGGCGATACGCTGTCGACGATGGGCGAGAATATGCGCGATTACGATGTGATTATCACGAATCCTCCATTCGGCACGAAAAAAGGCGGCGAGCGGATTACGCGTACCGATTTCACGTTTACAACTTCCAATAAGCAGCTCAACTTCCTTCAGCATATTTACCGTGCACTCAAAGCCAACGGCAAAGCACGCGCAGCTGTCGTACTGCCGGATAACGTGCTGTTTGAAGGCGGTGTAGGGGCACAAATCCGCCGTGACTTGATGGACAAGTGCAACCTGCATACCATTTTGCGGCTGCCTACGGGGATTTTCTACGCGCAGGGAGTGAAGACGAATGTGCTGTTCTTCACTCGTGAGCAGAGCGATATCGGAAATACAAAAGAAGTCTGGGTCTACGATATGCGAACCAATATGCCTTCTTTCGGCAAGCGCACACCGCTCACGGAAACACATTTCGATGGGTTCATGACGGCATATGAGGCGGAAGATCGACAAGCTGTTCAAGATGAGCGGTGGAATGTGTTTACGCGTGAAGAGATCCTGAAGAAGAACGACAGTCTGGATATCGGCCTGATCGCGGACGAGTCGCTGTCGATCTATGATAATCTGCCGGACCCGATCGAGTCGGCGGAAGCGGCAGTCGGGAAGCTGGAACAGGCGATTCTGCTGCTGAATGAAGTGATTGGAGAGTTGAAAGCGGCGGAAGGTGTTCTCGAGGCGGAAGAAGAACTTGTTTATGAAACCGAGCAAGAACCGGAGCTTCTGAGAGTAGCGGAGAGTGGCGAGGGATATTTGAAATGAATAAAGTGAAAAACAAAGGCAAGAGTTTGGAGGAGCTGTTGGAAGAGGCACTGATTCCTGTGGAGGAGCAACCCTATGAAGTGCCGGGGAATTGGGTTTGGGTGAAGCTTGGAAACATCGTGACTATTGGTCCTTCAAAACCAAAACTTAATTACTTAGATAATGAAAGTACAAGTTTCGTTTCTATGAGTGCAGTAAGTCCTGAAAAAGGTGAGATAACTGCAATAGAGCAGCGTGAGTTTGGAAAAGTTAAAAAAGGATATACGTATTTCGAAGAAGGAGATATTTTATTTGCGAAAATTACTCCTTGTATGGAGAATGGAAATACAGCAATAGCTCAAAATCTACTAAATGATTTTGGTTTTGGCTCTACGGAATTTTTCGTTTTACGAAGTTCTGAACAGATCAATCGAAAGTTTCTTTATTATTTGTTACGCTCTGAGAATTTTAGGAAAAAAGCAAAATCAGTAATGTCGGGGGCCGTTGGACAGCAAAGAGTGCCAAAAAGTTTTCTTGAAAATTACCCTTTCATGCTTCCGCCGTTAGCTGAACAAGAAAGGATAGCCAATAAAATTGAATCCCTCTTTGCCAAAATCGACGAAGCTAAGCAGCTTATCGATGAAGCTAAAGAATCATTCGAACTTCGGCGGGCGGCTATTTTGGATAAGGCTTTTCGGGGGGAATTGACACAAGATTGGCATCAAAAACATGCCAATCTCGAATCTGATTCTCAACAAAAACTAAACGATATTGCTCCGCTACAATGGAAACTGGTTGATATTGAATCAATAGCAAAAAAGGAAAAGTATTCTATGGCGATCGGTCCATTTGGAAGTAACTTGAAAGTTACAGATTATAGATCCTCAGGGGTGCCACTTGTATTCGTTAGAAATATTCGGAGTTTTAACTATGATCTTGAGCAAAAGTTTGTGTCGACAGAAAAAGCGAAAACTTTGCTTCCTCATAGTATAGAACCTAACGATATATTGATAACTAAGATGGGCGATCCTCCTGGAGATGCTGACATATACCCAGCAGGCTTACCTAAAGCAATTATTACATCAGATTGTATTAAATTGAAGGTTGATAAAGAATTGATTATTAATGAGTTTGCCTTATATGCTATTCAGTCGCCTTTCTTTCAAAAGCAAGTAAGAGAGAAAAGTAAAGGTGTAGCTCAACAGAAAATTAGCTTGGATTCCTTCAAAAAGATGAAAATCTACTTACCTCCTATTTCAGAACAACTTGAGGTTGTAAAATTGCTTAGAAATAGCTTTGAGTCTATGCAACAAGAAAATGACCTACTTCAACAAACAAGTGAAAGAATGAATGCCCTTAAACAATCCATTCTCCAAAAAGCTTTCCGCGGAGAATTAGACACTAATGATCCTACCGAAGAGTCCGCAATCGAACTTTTAAAAGAAAACTTGAAAAAACAGCTCAACTAAATATTTATCCATACAGGAAGCGGAAAGAGAAAAAATTTCTCTATTCCGCTTTTTTTGGATCATAGCAAGCGAAAACTACATATAGAAATTTAAAGGGAACGTATGTTTTATTTCGTCTATATGTGGTTATAACTTGTTTGGGAGGTGAAAAAGATGGCGAAAAAAAGCAGCAGCAAAGCTTCTTCTCCGAAAATGTCAAAATTGGCTCCCAAAGTCCTGCAAAGCAAGTCTTCCGGCAAAAAGGCAAAGTCCTTAGCCGAATCAGTTTTATCACAGTCTAAGTAGTTTGGCTTCTAAAGGGAGGACGACGATGTCGCTTCGTACAATCAGCTTAAATATCAAACGTATCCAGGACAATATCGCAGATTTAAATAAAAAGATAAGCGAGCAAAAAAAGAAAGAAGCAGATGCCCATTCTAAAATTGTCAGCTTGCGCAAATCGATCGGTAAGAATATTAGTGATAGCTCTTTAAAAGGCAAACTTTCGCAGATTGCCAAGCAAGAGGAGGCTGTGGCTAAAGCGAGCGCAGGTGTAGCAGATCTGCAAAAGAAGCTTTCTCTAAAAACGACGGCTTTTTA
Organism: Saccharibacillus alkalitolerans; assembly: GCF_011090185.1. Lineage (GTDB taxonomy): Bacteria > Bacillota > Bacilli > Paenibacillales > Paenibacillaceae > Saccharibacillus > Saccharibacillus alkalitolerans. The sequence goes on from NZ_JAAFGS010000001.1 coordinate 516,032, forward strand.
TAAATACCAGAATGACATGGACAAAGAAAAAGAACGCGAGAACAAGAAGCTAGATCGAATACAGGAGCGAAGAGATCAGGAGAACGATCAGCTTCATGAAAGGTTACATGATGAGATTCAAGCTATGAAGGAAGAGAGGAAGGCGATGTTAACACAAAGCGATACAGATTCATTTGTAGAGAAGCAGTATGATTTCTTCATTTCTCATGCGAGCGAAGACAAAACAGAGTTTGTAAGACCTTTGGTTGATGAGTTGAAAAAACGAGGATTCGAAGTCTGGTACGATGAACTTACGATAAAGCTTGGAGACAGTTTGCGTCAGATGATTGATCGAGGACTAGCCAATGCTAAATACGGGATTGTGGTGCTCTCTCCATGGTTTTTCAAAAAGAATTGGACTCAGTTTGAGTTGGATGGATTGGTCGGCCGCGAAATGGAAGGATCAAAAGTCATTCTCCCGATCTGGCATAAAATCTCGAAAGATGAAGTGATGAAGCAAAGCCCGATGTTAGCTGGGAAAAGGGCAGCAAACACGACAACCATGACGATCGAAGAGATTGCGGATGAACTGCAGCAGGTCTTGAACGATTGAAGTCGAAATCAAAAACGCGCCTAGCAGCCCAATCGGCCTCTTAGACGCGTTCATACATAAACAATCATTAATAACATGTACATTACTTGGCTTCCAGTAAATCCTTCAAAAACCCAGGCACTTTATATTCCGCCGGCTGCTGATACAGCAACTTGGATTTATGCTGAACCGGCTGCGAGAATTTCGCTTTTCCCGGACGTGCATGCATATGAACTTTTCTCGCTTTTGTGGGAGACCAACTGCCCGATCTAGTGAGGTTATGATTATTCGATTTTTGTCTCATGCTTCATCCCCTCCATATAAATAATCGACGGTACCCATTAGCTCCTCGTTCAGTTCTGTGAGACGCGCGAAATCAGCTTGAGATACGTCTTCCCGGCCGCGTAGATGCAAGGAAATCACCATCCTGTTAGATAAAGGGTAACATAGAAGATAGACGTTTTTCAACGCGATTCGTGCATGATAGTTAAACTGGACCGCTTTTGTATGATGACATTCTACCACACGCGCCCATTCTTGCTCATCTTTACCCTCGTTATATTGAAGCGAATAAGTTCTTCCCTTGCCTGCATCTCCCGCTACCTGAAAAATCTCATTGTCCTTGACTTTCCAGATGGCGCCTTGAGAGATTGAAAATCCCGGCAGTACATCGAGCCTATAAGCATTGCGGATCGCTAGGTAGAGAGATTCATAACGATCATGCAGAATCTCGGGACCCATCAGATCGGTTAAAAAGGAAATGAGTTGATCTTTGACTTCGCTGAGTGCTGCGACTTCTTCCAACTGCTGTTCGACACGTTGAACTTTTCCAAGCTCTTTTCCGATGGCTGTGATTTTTCCGCATGCCACGTTTACTGCAGCCTGATCGTTTCTGCGATCCGGTCGGACTTCGTAACGAAGAACATTGAGTCCTTCCATATCCGAAGGCAAGTGGAATCCGTCGATTTCCTGTCCTTCGATCTGCTTAGGAACAGAATCAGGAATTAAACAAAAAACGCGTTCTCTCCCCAATTTGCCCCAAAATAAACCGAGTTCGAATAACGTATTATCTCGAGCTGCCAATACCAACTGGCCGCGATGCTGCACAAGATCGTCTGGCGAAAAGATGAAAGCCCCGTAATCGTGCTCGTCCAATTGTCGCTGAAGAGATTCCATCGTATACTCCATTGCTCCGAAAGCACCGGCTGTCCAAGGCGTTACTTCAAAGTCATAACTGAGCTGTTCCTGCATCGCGGTTACATAGTTCATCGATTCGCGCGCTGAACCGATAAACAATCGCGGTTTCTCCACAAAAATTTCCTCCTCCCGACATTTCCTTAACTGGATTTATTATATAATATCTTTAGTTAGATAGCAGTAAGATTACGAACATACGCTCCAATTTATTTTGGGAGGTCTCATGCCACAAACCGATATTGTCACATTCATGCTCTCCTTCATTGAATCCCACCGTAAATCCAATATCGATCTAGCCGAGCTGCAGTCCGCTTTTGTAGGTCAAGTCGTCGACTATCCGGCCTTTGCCGAAGCCCTGCTCCAATTGGAACAGGACGGGGTGCTGATTCCTGTTAAATCGCACGGCCGGAACGGACGAACCCCTTCGCTAGCCTACCGCTACCGAATTCATCTACAGAAGCTGCGTCGTGATCAGGTGTCGATCATTCAGATGGCTGCCCAGCAGCTTCACCCAGCGATCAAGCTGGACGTTTATTACAGACGAACATCGGAAGAATGGGAGGCCGACCTGCCTCGCATCCGGCAAATCCATCAGTACCTGACGCAGCACGGACTGCCGAAAGACGAGATCACAGCCCCCGAACGCAGCTTCGCGCTGACCGGAGACGAGAAATGGATTGATGAGCAGGGCGGCCGGGAGCTGCTTGAGAAAACTGGATTATGGGCTTCTATGCGCATTCTTCCGGCAAGCGACCCTCTAATGTTGGCCATCCACCCGAAACTGTTCAGCAGCGTTCCGATCTCCGGCTCCCGCGCTTCCCATCTCATTGTGGAAAATAAAGCGACCTTCCACGCGCTGCTCGGCAGGTTGAACGATCTTCCTTTTGCCACCGTGATCTACGGTTCGGGTAACAAAATTGTCGGCAATCTGCAGATGTTTGCCAAGCAGGTACCGCTGCCGCATGTTCATCATACCTTTTATTATTTCGGCGATCTCGACTGGGAAGGCATCCGGATCTGGCACAGCCTGAATCGGCGGTACGATCATATCCGGCTGGCTGCACCGTTTTACATAGCGGCTCTGCAGCATGATGCGGTGCCAGGCAAGTCCAATCAGAGGCAGGATCATGCCGCACTGAGCGATTTCTCGCAGCATCTCCCTGATGAATCAGCCCAGCGGCTGAACGAACTGCTGAATGAAGGGCGTTATATTCCGCAGGAAGTACTGTCTGCGGAAGAACTGCACCGTATAGGAAGGATGTCGGTATGGAACGAGACCTAGGACAGGAACAGAATTCGCGGCGCGAACGAATAGCGGCAGACGTCGACGTGAACGCGGTCCTTGCGGACTTCCCTTCGCGTATGGACAAGCTGGCGTTATTTGATCCGTTGTTCGAGTTGGGCCGTCAGCGAAAAAATGATCTCGACGGCAAGCCGATCGCCATGATGGAACTCGGCATGCTGACCCTGCTGTTCTTTTTCGAGAAAAAGCTGCTTCGCAGCCGCAAGACGAGTGCCAGAGAACACGAAGAGTTTCTGACGGAAGCCACTCAAGGGCTGTACCGGCTGGAGGCCTCCGATATCAAAGACATCGTCAGCCGCATCATCCGCGTATTTCGCCCGGCAGACGGTTTGGGGCACCAATTCACTTTTTTCGATCTGAACACCGGGAAAGAACGCACGGCGAGAACTTCGATCCTCAAAGCGGACGGCCACGACTCCCAGACGGTTACGCAGTATTACACGCTGGACGAAGACGGGCTGGAGCTTGTGTTTGCGACCAAGGAATTCTATCTGGAGTTTCAGCTTTCGATCCACCAGCTTCTGCTGCGCAAGCAGCTGGAGAAAGGCGAATTCCAGGGAGCGCTGCGTCAGATCGACGAGATGCATATCGATGTGGAGACGCTGCGTGAGCGCATTTCCCGTATCGAGAGCGAGATCAAGCGAAGCATCGTGTCCGAAGATACGTTTCAACGCTACAAAAATTTACTGGAAGATATCGACATCCGTCTGAACCGGGAAAGCGAGGAGTTCAAGGAGCTGCTGGAATTCGTGCGGGAAACGCGGGAGCGGATCTACGCCGACCGCGAATTGCCGCGCAACCAGAAAGCTTACGAGCTGATTCTGCGGATCGGGACCGAGCTGGAAGGCGTACATAACGAGCATACCCGCCTGCTGCAGCAGAGTTACGAACTGAGCAATCAGGCGCTGCGGGCAGCCAAAGAGTCGATGTATTATACCGGAATGAACGCGTTCAGCTTTGAGCAGGAGGTCGGCGCGTTTATTTTCGGCAAGCTGCTTCCGCCCGAAAGCATGCAGGGAGTAATTGCGCCTTTCATCGGGTTGGAGCGGGCAGAACTATGGTCGCCGCTGACCGTGTTCGCCCAGCAGCAGTTGGCCGGACGCGGCGAAGAATCCGGCGGACAGGCCGCTTTTATGGAGATGGACGAGGCGGAAGAAGATGCTTTTGCGGAGCAGCGCAGGATTGGCATCGTTCGAATCGTCCGATTATTAATGTCCTTTTTCGACGAAAAGAATCGCGAGATGGTTTACTTGAATCAATTTATCGAATGGCTGCGCGAACAAGGGGAAGAAGAGTTGCTAAGCAGCCGTGGATTCTACGACTGCTGGTTGATCCTGCATCAGCGCAGCCCGATTTCGGACAGAGGATGGACGGACTCCGGCGGCGAGGCCAGAGGGAGCAGCGGACTGCAGGAAGATATCGGCGAAGAACTGCAGGGAAGGATATTAAATGTCACGGAAAGTGGCGAAGTACTGCGCGTGACGCAGCGGTACGAGATTCAGGATATGATCATCGAGCGAACGGAGGGGAATCATGCAATTTGACGAGCAGGAGGTTATGAAAGCGTTCCGCATTTATGTGGAACTGGCCAAGTCCGGGCGTGCGGAAGCCGAGCAAACGAAACTGTATGAAAATGACGACCGGATTCGAGGATTAGTGGACCGTTTCGCAGCCGAATCGGACTGCGCGGTCATTGCGGCAGGCGAACAGCTGATGCTGATCCCTTTGGCCAGACTTTCGCCTTTTCATATGAGCAATGACGCATTGAAGAAAAATTATCTGAAAGCCGGAGCGCTGAATGCCGACCTTTATTTGCTGTACGTGGCGGTGATCGTCTGGATCGGAGCGTTTTACGACAGCTACCAGACGGCCGAGCCGATACGAAGTTTTCTTAGCGTGGACGAATGGCTGAACCTGATGCGCGATAAAATGGAAGGAATCAAGGAGCGCGGCGAAGAGCAGTTGGAGCAGGACAGTATCGATCACGGTTACCGGTGGAGCGAGATCGTCAAGCGCTGGGATGCCATCGACGACATCAAGGAAGGCGCCAAGAGGCAGAGCGGACAGACGAACAGCCGGTTAAGCTTTCTGGACAGCGTTCGCCGTTTTTTGCTGCATCAGGAGCTGGCGCTTGAAGTCGGAGTGAACGAGCTGGGGCTGACCGAAAAAACGAAAATCGTGGTCCAGCGTTACTTCATGGAGACGGAATACAACCGGGGCATCCTTGAATTTTTGTACGGATATGCTGATCGGGCTGAAAAGGAGGAGCAGAGTCATGCCGGCGATTTCTAAAATTCGTTTTACCAATGTCGTTTATGAGGCAGGAGCCAAGCGCTATAACGACTCCACCTTTTTTTTCGACGGACATAACAGCGCGATCGTGTTGGAGAACGGAGGCGGCAAAACGGTCTTTATTCAGGCGGCGCTGCAGGCGGTGATTCCGCATACCGATCTGGCCGGACGCAAAATGCGCGAGACGCTGCAGCTCGAAAACGGGCCGGCGCATATCGCGGTCGAATGGCTGCTGGCCGATAAGCCCCGCCGTCGTTATGCCGTCACCTGCGTGACTCTTTTTATGAATTCGGGAAGTCTGGACTCTTACCGTTATGTCTATGAATACGGCGATCAGGACGAGCATGGGATTACGAATCTGCCTTTTACCCGAAAAAGCGACAGCGGAACTCGGGCGAGCGACAAAGGAGAAATGCAGGACTATTACCAGTCGATGGTTCAGCGGTTTAAGACCCAGGCACAGCAGTTCGACAAGATCAAAGAATACCGAAATCATCTGGAAAACGAACTGCAGATCGTGGCGACGGAATGGGAAGCGGTCGTCAAGATCAATTCGAACGAAGGCGGCGTAGAAGCTTTCTTCGAAGAGTGTAAAACGACGTCCAATCTGGTCGATCGGCTGCTTATTCCGACTATCGAAAATTCGATGCAGGGTTACGATCAGAAAAGCTTTGCGAATTTATTCCAGGCACAGCGGGACGGCTTCAAGCAGTATCGGGAGCTGAAGCTGAAGATTGAGACCAATCAGCGGATTATCGAACAGTTGGAAAGATATGTGCAGGGTTTCGCATTGTATGATGAGCAGCAAAAAGAGTATCTCAAACTGCGCCGGTCTGCTTTCTCCGCTTGGAATTATGTGAAGCAGTCGGAAGCCCGGCAGTTGGAGCGCATGAACGAACTGGAGCGTCATATGGTAAAGCTTGCGGAAGACAGGGAAGTCTTGGAACAAAAACGGATGTCTCTTCGAATTGCCAAAGCGCAAGAAAAGGAAGAAAGTCTTCAAACCCTGTTGTATGAATCCGCAGAAGAGTTGGAACAGCAAAACGAACGTTTGGCAGACTTGGAACGCGAGTGTGCTTCGATCGAATATGCGCAGGAAAGAGAAAAAAGGCGAGAAGCGGAGCAGAATCTGCGCCATGCCGAGTTTCTCTTGGCCCAGATGGAGATTTCGGATGACGAAGCGGAACTCGAAAACGCCTGGCGGGAAAACGCCCGTCAGTTGAAAGCGGTATTCGCAGAGCATGAACAAAAGTTGTTGGAGCAGGAGCGGCAAGAACAAATTCGATTGGAACAGATGAATCGGCAGCTTCTTGAACTCAATAAAGACGCCGCTGAAAAGAGCCGGGTTTTGAACCGATTGAGAAGCGAAAATACGCAAACCGAAGCAGAGATCAAAAAGGATCGTCAGAAACTTCAAGAGTTGGCCCAAGACATCCTGGATAATCCGCTGACCGAATCGGTCGAACATCAACTGCCGATTTGGAATGAAGCATACAATCGTTTGGAACAGGAGTTATTGGCCGGTCATGCCAAGCAGGGCGAACTTGAACAAAAGAGGGAACGGCTTCGCGTAATGCTGGCTGATGGTCGGGCCGAGTTGAGCGAAGTTCAGCAGGAATTGAGCCGCCTGAGAGCCGATTATCGTCGCTACACCGAAGATCATGAAGAAGTAAGGAACGTATTGACTTCGCTTCGCCCCGAATGGGCCAGATTGATCTCTATTCCGGAAAAAGAGGAATCGATTCGCCAGCGGATGATGAGAGAGATTGAAACCAAAACAGCGCAAAAAGCAGACTTGTATCGTCAGGAACGGCTGGCTCGGCGTCATGTGGACGATTACGGCGAGCAGGAATCTTTTTTCGCCGATCCTTATGCCGCCGAGCTGCTGCGCAAATGGAGCGGTCAGTTCTCACTGCTGCAGTCCGGCATCGAATATGCCCGGCAGCACGAAGAACCCGATGTTGGCGGACTTTGGGCGCTAACCCTGATTACGACGACTCATGAAACGGAGAAGCTGAAGAATAAAATTCTTGAGATCGCGGATCGTCTTCAGTTTCCGGTTCGAGTGCTCAGCGTGGACGAAGCCCGAGATATTCGAAGCGGAGCTTCTGATTCGGATGACGGAAACTGGATTGAACCCTTGCTGTGGCGTTCGATTGAAGATACGGCTGCATTCGAAGTTTGGAAAAGCGGGGCGGCAGAACGTGCAGGACACGCAGAACGTGCGCGAATCGCCAAAGAACACGAACTTCAGGAGTGGCACGAAGGGGATCGCCGGCTTTCCGAGCTGCTGAAACGGTACCCGAACGAAGAGCGCCATGCCTCGGAACTGCGTCGAAACGAATTTGCAGCTCGGGAAAATGCTCTGCAAAAACGTCTTGATGCTCAAGCTGCCGACGAAATTCGCACTGAACAAGAGCAGAAAGAGCTTCAGCAAAAACAGGAGATCGCCAGACAGCAGGTTATCGCTCTTGAAAGGAAGATGGATCAAGGAAATCGCTATCTGGCGCTTGAACGAAAAACCACTGAACTTGAGCGGAACCGTCGAGATTTGTTCGTCAAGCTCAAGCAGCAGGAGCAGACTTTTCAGGAAGCACAGCATCAAGTATCAGAACGGACGGAAGAGCGCAGAAAGATAGAGCGTCAACTGGATAGTTTGTCTGTGGATCTTAAATATTGGCGGCAGCAAGAGCTTTATATATCGGTCGTAGCCGAAATGCCGTTAGAAAGTGAATTGACCTTGCCTGTGCTGCAAGAAGTCCGGCGGAGGTTAGAGCGGCGGCGCGACAAGATTGCGACAGATCGCGTTAACCAAGAACGGGAGATTGAGCGCTATCGTACGGCTGAGGAGCAAGCGAACAAGGCGATGAAACGCAATCTTCAGAAATATCCTTCTCTGGATCGGACGCTTGAACTTCCTTTGCACGCGGAGGAGTATCTTGAAGAATTGTCGAACAAGCTTCAAATCAGCACAGAAAAACGAGCCTTACTCTTATCAGAAAAAGAAAGAAGAAACGAGGATTATCAACAGCAGTCCGGAATTTTGAAATCGGAGCAGCAACGATATAAAGAGCAGTTCAACGGCAAAGTTTCGATGGTTTTCCTTGAACCATTAAGCCGTGTGGAAGAACAGACAGTTGAAGAAGAGCTGCGTTTGGAGCGAGAGGAAAATCGTCTGAACGAGCTTATGGCAGCAGCCCGAAAGCAGTATGCCGGTATTTCTAAAGCACGGGAAGTGTGGCTGAAGCACATTCTGGTACACGACGTCGAAGATCCGATGCTAAAAGCGGAATCCGGTGAACTAACTTTTTCTGAGCAAAACGACTGGCTATACGATATGCTTGAGCGCAGCAAAGCTGCTGTACGCGGACTCGAAGAACAAAAGCATAATGTCGATGAAGAGAGGCGCAAAGTCAACATCGTCAAAAAGCGGTTTATCGATTTTTGCGACAAACAGGTTGCGGATCTCAAGCAAAGTCAGATGGCCAAAAACGGAGTCGCCGATACTCAAGAATATGCCGAGCTGCAGGAATTCGAACGGCTGCTCAAGCAAAATTTACTGCGTGCCAACCAGGTGGCCGAAACGCATATGCAAGCCGAGGATAAAAAGCTGCAGCATTATATCACGCGCATTCACGATCATTTGAAGCAGTTGGCTCAAGAACTTGGCGAAATTCCGAAAAAGACGAGAGTTAAAACGAGCGAAGGAACCAAAGAAATTTATTCGTTCCGAATTCCGCAGTGGGAGGAGAAGGTCGCTCGCGAGAAAATCCAGGATCATATCGATTGGATCGGCCGCCAATTGGACGGATCGAAATATATAGACGATCAGGGGGAACCTCAGGGCGCTGCCGTACGCAAAGATCTTGAAAAATGGCTCGACTCCCGGCAGCTGCTGCTCAAAGTACTGGGCGACAACGCGATTCGTATTCAATGCCGAAAAGTGAGCAACGACAATCGGGTCACGTCTGCCGCATACAGCTGGGAAACGTCGAACTCTTGGTCCGGCGGTGAGCGTTGGAGCAAGAATATGGCGCTTTTTCTGGGTCTTCTCAATTATGTAGCCGAGAAGCGGCAGCCGATTCAGAGCAAGATGACAAGACATCGATCGGTAATTCTCGACAATCCGTTTGGCAAAGCTTCAAGCGAGCACGTACTGAGTCCTGTTTTCTATATCGCCGAGCAATTAGGGTTTCAGATGATTGCTCTGACGGCGCATGCGGAAGGTAAATTCTTACGAGATTATTTCCCAGTCCTATACAGCTGCCGGCTGAGAAGCGTGGCGGGGGATTCAGGCAAACAGATTGTAGATCTGCGACAGAACATGAATCAGGCATACTTTCGGGATCTGGAGCCGGAAGCAATCGCTTATTTAGGTGAACCGAGACAGCTAGAGCTGTTTTAAAGAAATCTTGAATAACAAAAAACGCCACACCCGCTCCACAATCGCCTCATTTCCCTTCAACCGAATCTGCTACAATAAAAGCAAGCAACCCCAAAAAGGAAGTGAGCAGATTTGGATTGGATCGGCGTTGTTGTGATACCGCTCGGATTGGCCGGCTTGGTGTACATACTCGGTAAAGTATTCGGATTGCATGAAGCGCAAAGCACGAGATTATCGGGGTTCGACCGGCACAAGCTGTTGTTAATTTGGATCGCCCTATTGGTGCAAGTCTTTATCGCGATTGCGGCGCTTTACGCACTTCGTCATAGCGGGCTGAAGTCTTCCGAGGGACCCGTCCTATACACGCCGGGAAAGCTGCTGCTTCAGTTTTCGATGAGCGTCCTGATCATGGTTCCTTTTTTGACGATAAAATGGAAACTGCGCGAAAGCTGGTCCAGCACCGGCGTCTCAAGAGAAGGGTCGGGAAAAGCACTGCTGCTCGGTTTTGCGGCCGCGCTTGCGTATATCGTTGTCGATCTGTGGAGAAACGGATTTTCGTTCCGCCAAGCATGGGACATGTTCGATATGAACTTCGTTTGGGCGCTGCCTCTATATGCGGCTGTCGGCTTTTCCGAAGAGTGGATCTTTCGCGGTTATGTCCAGCCGCGCTTCGAGTTCTGGCTCGGACGGATTCCCGGCTGGCTGCTGGCTTCGCTGGTCATGGCGTTTATTCATGTCCCGCAGCGTATTCTTATCGGAGGCATGCCGATGAACGATGCGCTGCTGTCATCGCTCGAACTGCTGCCGATCAGTCTGTTGCTCGGGTATATGCGCATGCGGACGGGCACAATCTGGGCGCCTGTTGTTCTGCATGCCGGCGTCGATTGGGAATTGGTCTTCTTCGGCATATAACGAAGCGGCCTGCAGTTTCCTGTTTCCCGGCCTTTCATTCCGGTTACTGCTTTCTTATACCCTATCGGAGGTGAGAGGAATGTCCAACAACCACGACGGCAAGCACTCCTCGTCGAAATTGTCGACGATAGCTTCCAAGGTTCTTCAGGACAAGGAAGCGGACAAAAAGGAAAAATCGCTGGCAGGCTCGGTATTGTCTCAGTCCGAGATCCATCGGGACGGGGAAGATTCCGACGAAAAGTCGAAATAAAACGGAAGAAAAACATTCTATACCAAAACGCGTCCGGCCGAGAGGAATCTCCGCGCGGATGCGTTTTTGCTTATAAGAAGAACGACTGCCGATTTTTTTGTATGCCGCCCATACGTTTTTTCGCTACGCACGTTAAACGTTGCGGCGATCGAAGATTTCAGTCCGGAGGACGGCGCTTATTTGACCTATATCGGTTGGTTCGTCGTCGGGCTGTCGATCAACGTCGGCCTTTACGTCAAAAACCGCAGACAGTCGTCACCGCCCGATCAGCATGCCGAGAACGGCCGATAGTTCGCTTTGCTTCGCCGTATGCGGATCTACCGCGCCGTATGAACTGCGCGTTTTATCGCAGCCCGCCGTAATCGCGGGAAGGAGAATAATTAGCAAAACCGATATTTCCGCATTATTACTAGCTGAATTCGTCTAACAAGAAAATGAATTTTAATGCATGACCACTCAGTCATTGCGGCAAGGCGATTTCCATTTTAAAAACGTTGCGATTGCTTGTTTTTTTGCCTTTTCGTACGACCGAAATCCGGGACGAAAAACAAATTGACCGACGTTTATTTATTCTGTATATTGTAAATTAATTGTAAGGGAAGGATTAACTGATAAGCGGCGTGCTCAGAAGCGGTTTTGAAGCGAAAGAGGTGCGGAGATGGAAATGACGATGACGCTGCGTTCCGAAATTGAGAAGGGAATCGCGGAGATGGGAATGAACTTTTCGGAGTTTGGCGAATGGTCGGGCATCAATCGGGGCATTTTCAGCGCGATTTTGAACAGCAACCCGCCCAAGCCCATTTCGCTCAACCAGCTGGAACGGATCGCCAAGGCGCTCGGGCATGAAGAAGGCTGGATGTTCGAGCGGTATATCGACGAATGCTTCTACGACGGAAGGCCGAACCGCCGCCGGGTCGAGCCGTTTCTGATTCGCTGTGCCGAGCTGGGCCGAGTCGGCTGCATCGAGACCGTGCTGTCCCGGCTGTTGGAAGATCTGCGGCATTTGGAGACGATATTCGAGATCGCGGAAGCGCTGTACGCGGACGGGAAAATCGCACAATCGGTCGTCTTTTATCAATGCATCGTGCAGAACGAGAAATACCATCAGTCCGAGCGTCTGGCGATCAGCCATTACCGGTTGTTTTGGGCCGCGCTGGGCGACAACAGCGAACAGAATCTCCGCGCGGCAATTGAGTTCGAACCCTTTTGCGATAAGCTCCCTGACGATAAGCGGTTGGATGGATTGATGAGGTTGGTGAATATTTACGTTTCGCTCGATAAGCGCGAAGAGATCGAACGTTATTCCCGCGAGCTGTATTCGTTCTCCCAAATTGTGTACCGTAACGAAGAACAAAGGAGCAAGTCTTCGGCAGGTTACATCCCTCTCAAAACCAGATACCCTTTAGTCGTCTATTACGGTTACGGACTGATGGCCATGCAGGAAGTGAATGTTCATCGAAACGAATTTGCGGCGGCCAAGACCTATATCGAAGCTTACGAAGATTTAAGCTGGTTTGTTGGCCTGGACGAAGCAGGGAGAAGAGAAGTGGAAAAGTTCGCGTTTTACGCACGTGCCAACCGCTTGAATCTGGAACTCCTTCTCGGGAACCAAGAAATATTGGAGGAATGCGCTGCTTTTGTTGAACAATATCCCAACGAACTGCTTCAATTTGCTTCTTCCGTTTTAAAAAGTGCAAATAAATACAAATATTCGGCGGATTTTGTTTTCGAAAGGTTTGCGGGCGAGATCGAAAAGTATTTGTCCAGAACGTTTACAAAAGACAAGGCGATCATTTCGTTCAACTGCTACTGTGACATTTGTTATCAATCTTCTCTTTATTTCTTGGAAAGAAAAGAATATGCCAAAATGTTTGGTTTTGTATTGAAGGGAATGGAAACAGTTGTTAGAATAAACAATAAGAGCATGTTCATTAAACTGGCGGCTCTGTTTGAAAGATACAGAGACTTCGCTTCGGCAGAACAACAGCAGCAATACAAAAAAATTTTGGGAGGTATTTCAGAACATGAAGAAAATGATGGCTAAGCTCTCTCTCGCTCTTGTCGCGTTCGCTCTGATCGGAAGTGTGAATTACGGCGTAACCCATGCAAGTTCAAGCGCCCAGCAGTCGACCGTCAAAGTGTATTCGGCAAGCACGATTCCCGGTCAAGGCGAATGGTAAGCACGTTGCTGTAAATTTTTATTGCTTTACATAGCAAAGTTTGATCGGCAAATGGGATAGCAGGGGTCTAAAAGGATGGAATTCACAAACGCCTTGGGTCTAAAAGGATGCGTCCTTTTTAGAAACACAGGCGTTTTTGCTATAAGCTGGACCCGGGAGGATAAGGATAACCATGGCAATCGAAGATTTACGTGCCTTTTTGCGTCAGGAAATTCGGCAGCGGCATGAACATTTGTCCGCTTTTGCGCAGGAGGCGGGCTTGAACCGCGGGGTATTGAGCAATGTTTTGCGGGAACAGGCTTCCAAGCCGCTTTCTTTTTCGTTGTTCCGTAAAATTATTCAAGTTCTCCAATGCGAGGAAAGAGCTGCGTTTAAGTATTATATAGAAGAGTGTTTTTATTACGGCAAGCCGAGTCGCAGCAGACTGGAGCCTTTTTTGGTTCGATGCGGGGAGCTGGGATTTACCGAATACATAGAAGAAACATGGTCTCGCTGCAAGGATGCGGATATCGACCTTTGCGAGATTGCATTTTCGGCGGCCGAAAAGCTTTACGCCGAGAAATTTGTCCAACCTTCGATTTTATTTTATGAATATTGCACGGAACACGAAAAGCATATTCAATCCGAGCGCTTGGCTGTCAGCCATTACCGTTTATTTCGAATCGGCGTGAACGAGCAGAACGAATCGAATCTGATCGCTGCGACAAAATTTGTTCCTTTTTATGACAAGCTGCCTCACCATCATCAATTAGACGCGGCGATGAAGCTGATCAACGTGTACTTTGCTTTGAATGATGTTAAAGAAGCCGAGAATTGGACAGAACGCTTGTCTTCGTTGGCTCATTTTTTATACGATCAAGCGGAAAGCGCGAATTGGGAAGAATCGCCCGAAGGAATGGAGTATCCTTTTGTCGTGTATTATGGCTACAGTTATCTTGCCCGGGAAAGTCTACTGTTTATATCCAAACGATATGCCGAATCCAAGCCTTACAACGAAAAATATGCAGACTTGAGCGAATTTCCCCATTTGGATGACCGGGCAATGAAGGAAGTCGAAAAATTTAAATTTTATGCCAATCTGAACGCCGTTTATAGGGAGTTGGGATTGGGAAACGAAAACATGCTGTTCGAATGCGTAAAATTAATCGAGGAAAACCCGGACGAAATTTTAGTCGTTTTTTCTTTCATCTTGCAATTCGCACTTACCCATAATCAAGATATTGATGAACTGCTGGAGCGCTTTGACCGAAAAATGGAGGACTATGCTTACCGACAGTTCGGTTCCGACAAAAATCCGGCGCTCTTATTGAACCGTTACGTAGACATTTGCATCGACATCGCTTTATATTATTTCAACCGCGGAAACTATGAAAAAGCGATCGGACACGCGAAGCGAGGAATCGAGGCTCCGATCGGAATAGGCAGCGGCAAATACGTGTTCACCCGCCTTGCCCCCATTTTTGAAAAATTCCCTGAAATATTCAATAGAATCTAACCGGTTTTCTTGGCCTTTTCTGAAAAGAGGGGCTTTTTTTCGGTTCGTCGACGCTTCAGTGGTTTAAAGGAGGTAGAACCACAATACCGTACATACAAGGAGGCACTCGAATGGAAAAGCAACAGCCCAACAAACGCAGCAGGTGGCCGATTGCCGTTTTGGCGACCGCGATCGCGGCAGGCGGCGTTTACGCCCTTCCTCACGTGTTTGCCGGCGAATCGTCCGATCAGCAGGCGAAATCCGCATCCGCTGCAGGCAATGCGTCGGCCGTCGCCAAGACTTCGCCGTCGCCGCACGTCTCTGCTTCTTCGGCCGTCGCGCCTTCGAATTCGCAAGCCGCTTCGGCGGTCATTCCGGTAAGCACGGCTTCGGCTTCGAAAAAAGGGGACGCGGTCGTCGTGCAGCCCGTTTTGTCAGCGGATCCGAAAAAATCTTCGGCTGCCGCTTCGCGCTCCGCTCTTATCAAGCTCGAGATCATGAGTCTCAAAGCCGAGGCGCAGTTCCCGCTCGATCCGTCGGAGAAGCAGTACGTGAAGTTGATCGATGCGCGTAACCGGGCGGTAGAAGTCTCTTCCGATTCGAATGCGCCGGCCGATCGCGTCTTTTCGACTTCGCGCAAGCTCGAAGAAGCATTGGACCGTTATAACGACGCGGCGGTAGGCAGCGCCGATGCGGTGAAAAAGACGCTGGCCGGACAGCTGAACGAGACGATGAACGGCCGCGCCGAAAACGCGCTGAACGCTGCGGAGCTTCTGATGCTTCAAGGCATCAAAGAAGCGCAGAGCAAACTTTCGGCGAATTCGACCAAAGACGGCGCTTTGTCCGCGTACAAACAGTTCTTGATGCGCGCGTCGGAATCGAACGATATCGCGCCGTTCCGGGCATCCGATTATACGAACGCGCTCAAGCAGTACGAAGCGAATATCGAAGCGCGATCTCAAGGCGTCGGCGCGGGCAAAGTCGGCGATCTGCGCAAAGCGTACGATACGTCGGCAAAAGCGCTCGAAACGGCCATTGCCGGAGCGTCCGGCAAAAACGTGCTGGATGCCGCGAAGTCGAGCGTGGAAACGACTTACGCCGCGCTGACGGAAGGTCTGGCTTTGGCGGAAGCGATTCAAGCCGCGGAGCCGCTGCTCGATTCGCCGGCAGGCAAAGAAAAAGGGCAGTACGGCGCTTCCAAGATCGGCACGCTGAGACGGGAGATCGGAAAAGCGGACCGCGCGCTGGAAACGTCGAAAACGGCGGAACAGCTGACGAATGCCCGCACGGCTTTGGCCCGAGCGGTATCCGACTTCAAAAACAGCCGAAACGCATAACGAAAGTCCAAACACGCAGCGCGCCTTCCCCGATAAATTTTCGGGGAGGGTTTTTTTGTGCTTCGAAGCTTTAAAACTTTGTTTATATATGTGAGGAAGTTCCAAAAAATGAACAAGGAGGTTAAAGAGCAAGCGGAACGCACATTTTCCGGATCAAAATGCTTTAAAAACTGTCCTTTTTATCTCATACATAGGAGGAAACCCATTGAATAGAACCGTTCGGAAATACGGCACACGTCTGTCTGCCGCTTCTCTTGCCGTCGCCGTCGCTTTCGGAGGATTCGGCGTGCTTCCGGCCGCCCATGCGGAAGAAACGCAAAACGTCCAACAGGCCGTCCCTGCTTCGTTCGCTTATCTGGGCGATCCGGCCAGAAGCAAACTGATCGACCTTAACGCCCTCCGGGTGATCTCGACGTACCCGGCGCAATCATCCGCCTTTATGACGAGCGAGTATTACAAGATGCTGGAGTTGGAACAAGAGGCTTATGCGGCCGTCATGGATCCGTCGACTTCGCAGGCGCATTTGCAAGCGATCGCGAGAACGTACAAGCTTCGTCTGGACGATTATATGGATCGCTATTTGGACCGTTTCTGGGTCGAAGACTATCTGTATACGGTGCAGCTTTCCATTCGGGCGGGAATCGGCGACGATAGCGAGCTTTCCGCGGAAGACCGGCATACGCTGGATGTCATCGATCGGACTTTCGCGCAGGCCCGGTCCGCGAAAAATCCGACGGATAAGAATTATCGGGACGCTTACGTAGAAATCTATGCCCAAGATGTACTGAAGGACTATACGGTCGAGGCGCCGAGTACGCCCGGACAATACCGGGCCATGGTCTCTTATGCCCGAGAAAAGCTGGAGAGGAATCTTCAAGCAGCGCGGGCAGCCGGCAGCACGGAAGACTATTCCGCTCAGCTGCAGGCGTTCGAGCAGGCCGCTTCCGACGTGGAGCAGCTGCTGAACGCTTCCGCCAGCGTCAAGTTGGTCGAAATGGTGACGGGCTATGCGCAGTTTAAAGCTCAAGAGGCGATCGAATCGTTCGACCCTTACGTGCCGGTGCGGCCGTACGGCGAAGAAAAAGAGCTGCGGTCCATGATCGAAAGTGCCAAAGCCAGACTCGATCTGCCGAGAGGCATACAGCCCGGGCAGTATCCGGCTTCGGCTTTCGGCGCATTGAGCCGAGCGATCAAGGAAGCCGAGCTCGCGCTGGAAAAAGGCGATTCCCGCGCCGATTTCGCCGCTGCTTTGGACAAGCTGTTCTTGGCCGATTACGCATTCAGAAACAGCATCAAGCGTTGATTCGCCGTTAAATTCGACGATCGCAAAGGAGGATATATCTTGAATCGTTCCAACCGCAAAGCAATTACCCGCCTTTCGACAGCCGCGCTGGCCGCCGTAATCGGCGTAAGCGGCTTCGGTTACGCGCCTTCCGTCCGCGCGGCGGAGCCGGCGGCTTCTTCCGCGGCCGCCGCGCCGGTCGATCTGACCGATCCGATCCGGAGCGAATTGATTTACTTGAACGACATGAAAGATAATGTGCTGGACTTGACCGGTTCTTATAACTATGATTACAATCCGAATGCTTACAAGTATTACGATCTGATCGCCGTTCAAAAGAAGGCGTATACGATGACGATGGACCCGGCCGCCGGCAGCGCGGAACTGTCCGCGCTCAAACAGGAGTACGAGCGGAAGCTGCATGCTTATATCGATCATTTCATTAAAGATCGGGACGTCGAACGTTCGTTCTCGACGTTAGCGTACGTGCTTTATCACCATGACCGGATCGGTCGGGACGAAAGCAAGCTGACCCCGTCGGAACGAGCCGAACTGCATGCGGTCTGGGACGCGCAGGAGTACGCCGGTCAGCTCGGTTCGCAGGTCGAAGGCCGGTATGTCCGGGCTTACAAAGAATCTTATCTGCCGAATTCCGCCAAAGCGACCGATCTTGCAACCTATGAACCGTCGCGGTATCAACAGCTCGCTTCCGAATACCGCGCGGACATTCAAACGAGATTGAACGCCTTGAGCGGCAGCGCCGACCGTTATACGGCTTCGGTGAACGCTTTCGAACAAGCGGCCTCCCTCCTGGAACAGATGGCGCCGGGCGGGTATACGCTCAATCAAGTAAAGATGGCCGAAGGAAACCTTGAAGTCAAGTACGGGAAGCTGGTCGACGAATTGACGCTGGACAGCCCGATCGAGAACAGCGCGGAATACCGGAGGCTACAAGCAAGCATCGATCTCGGCTGGAAAAGAATGGACCTGCCGAAAGGAATCGGCCCCGGCCAGTATCCGCAGTCCGCGTTCGGCGATCTTCGCCGCGCGATCCGCAAAGCCGAAAGAGTGCTCGAAACGGCCGCGACGTTGGATGAACTGAGAGCAGCCGAGATCGAATTCTCGACCGCGGTAGGCTATTTCTTGGATCGACGCAAGCCGTACGCGCAGTAACGGCAAAGCCCGTATCCGTCAAGCGGCGATACGACAAAAAGCTCTCTGCATGCCGCAGAGAGCTTTTTGCTTGGCCTAAGTCGCGAAGTTTGCATCCCTTTTCGCGCCGCAAAGGCGAAAGGAGGGGGTCAGCGACGCGCTTCGATTTCCTTCAGCAGCGCAGCGATCGCGTCGTCCGCCGCCGTCATCGTCTGAGCTTCGTCGTCGTAACGACGCACGTTCACGCTGCCGGATTCCCGTTCTTTTTCCCCGACGACGAAAATATACGGAATTTTGTCCTGCTGGGCCGCGCGCATCTTGTAGCCGAGCTTATTGCCGCTGACGTCCGCTTCGGCCCGAAGGCCGGCGTCGCGCAGCTTTTTACGGACCTCGAACGCGTAATCGTCGTAATGCGCGCTCACGGGCAGCACCCGCACCTGCGTCGGGGACAGCCACAGCGGAAACGCGCCCGCGTAATGCTCGATCAGAATGCCGATAAAGCGGTCGATCGATCCGTAAATCGCGCGGTGAATGACGACCGGACGGTGTTTGGCTCCGTCTTCGCCGATGTACGTCAGATCGAACTTCTCCGGCATCTGGAAGTCCAGTTGGATCGTGCCGCACTGCCAGCTCCGTCCCAGCGCGTCCAGCACGTGATAGTCGATCTTCGGGCCGTAGAAGGCGCCGTCGCCTTCGTTCAGCCGGTACTTGACGCCGCGTTTTTCCAGCACGCTGCGCAGCGAACGTTCGGCTTCGTCCCACAGCTCTTCCGAACCCATGGAATCTTCGGGCCGCGTGGACAGCTCGATCCGGTATTCGAAGCCGAACACCCGGTACATCCGGTCGATCAGATCCATGACTTTGCCGATTTCGTCCTCGATCTGGCGCGGCAGCACGAACAGATGGGCGTCGTCCTGGCAGAACGTCCGCACCCGCATGAGACCGCTCAGCGCGCCGGAATATTCGTGGCGGTGCACCTGGCCGAATTCCATCATCCGGATCGGCAGATCGCGGTAGGAGCGCAGCTCGTTTTTGTACATCAGCATATGGCCCGGGCAGTTCATCGGCTTGAGCGCGAAAGCTTCGTCGTCCACCTCGGAAAAGTACATGTTATCTTTGTAATGGTCCCAGTGGCCGGATTCTTCCCACAGGCGGCGGTTCATCATGAACGGCGAACGCACCTCGTCGTAGCCGTGCGCCAGCTGCATGCCCCGCGAGAAGTTCTCGAGCTCCGTGCGCAGCGTCATGCCGCCGGGCAGATAAAAAGGCATGCCCGGCGCTTCGTCGGAAAACATGAACAGCTTCAGCTCGCGTCCCAGCTTGCGGTGATCGCGCTTCTTCGCCTCTTCCAGCAGAAGCAGGTGTTCGTCCAGCTGTTCCTTCCGAGGAAAAGCGGCGCCGTAGATCCGCTGAAGCACGGCCCGGTCCGAATCGCCCCGCCAGTACGCGCCTGCGACGCTCAGCAGCTTGAAGGCTTTGAGCCGGCCCGTCGACGGCAGATGCGGCCCTCGGTCGAGATCCGTGAACTCGCCCTGCTCGTAGAAGGAAAAAGATTCTCCTTCCGGCGCGTCTTCGATCATTTCGATCTTGTAGCGTTCGCCGCGTTCCCGGAAAAAGGAGAGGGCTTCTTCGCGTAGGGCGATCCTGCGGCGGATCGGCAGGTTTTCTTCGGCGATCCGCCGCATTTCGCGTTCGATCGCGGGCAGGTCGTCGGCCGACAGCGCGCGCGGCAGCTCGAAATCGTAATAGAATCCGTCTTTCGTCGAAAGACCGATGCCGAGTTTGACCGCCTCCGCGCCGTACAGTCTTTTGACGGCCTGGGCCAGCAGATGGGCGGCGCTCAGCCGGTAGATGGGCAGGCTGTCTTCGTCGCCAGGCAGCAGGACATCGAGCGAAGCGTTCTCGTGCACGGTCTCGCTCAGATCGACCAGCCGGCCGTTCAAGCGTGCGGCGACGGCGTTTTTGCCGAGCGAAGTGCCGACGGAGCGGGCGATCTCGAGCACGGACGTGCCCGGACGGACGCGTCGCACGCTTCCGTCCGAGAGCGTGATCTCCGGAAGTCCGTGATCGTTCGGACGGGAGTCGGGTTGGAATCGGGAATCGGACAATGGGTACATGCTTCATTCCTCCAAGTATAATGGGATGGCGAGCGCAGACGATCTTCCGGGAAACGCAAAAAGCGCACTCTCCCGGAAAGGGACGAGTGCGCTCGGCTCGTGGTTCCACCCTCATTCGGTCCCGGCTCCGCAGCGAAATCGCTCCGGCAAACGCCGTGACCCTTACTTGGAATCCGTTAACGGGGATCAGGCGGCGGAGGCTACCGGCCGCCGTGCTCCCCCACTCAGGGGAAGCATCGGGCGCGGCGTTCGCATCCGCGGCTGCGAAGGGGTAATTCCGGGCCGCTTTCCGAAGAAGCTCTCAGCAGTCGCTTCTCTCTCTGGACGGTGCGCGCGGGGAATATTGTCTCCGGTCAAAGCCGAATGTTTCGTTGTTTCTGGATTATAGAGGGCAAAACGGAAAAGGTCAAGCCGAAAACGGAAACGGATAGGCCGGATTTGAACGAAGGCCGTGCGGGAGGTTATGATAACTTTACGAAGATATTCGGCAAAAAAGGGGTGTTGGCCATGTACGGACATACTTTTTCCCAGGCTCTCTGCAAGCTGGGCGGCGATGAGTTGAGATTGGTTTACGTGCTGTGCTGCGATACGGCCGTTCAGGAGCTGCTCGTATCCAAAATTCGGGATTGGATCAGACGCGAACCGGAACGGTTCGCCAGACAGCTGGAGGAAAAGGCGGCTGCCTATCGCGATTGGAACGACAAC
This sequence comes from Saccharibacillus alkalitolerans, assembly GCF_011090185.1. GTDB lineage: Bacteria > Bacillota > Bacilli > Paenibacillales > Paenibacillaceae > Saccharibacillus > Saccharibacillus alkalitolerans. Next base: position 537,188 of record NZ_JAAFGS010000001.1, read on the forward strand.
GAATTAAGGCTTGCCATTCTGCTGGAACTCGCCAAGCGGGCCCGCCTGGTCGGCGCTCCGCTGACCACGGCCGCCGAACTGGAAGAATACGCGGGAGGGATCGTCGAACAGATCGAGCTGGGAGCGGCCGAGGAAGACCGCGCTTATTACGCGTACCGGGAAGGACGAACGGACGCGAGCGAGCTGGAAACGCTGATCGACTATCAGATCGCCTCGCTGGTGCAGGCTTTGGGTCGGCTGCTCGATGCGGCTCCGCAGCCGGAATGGGACGAATATATGCTCAGGGTCGGCGCGCTGCTGCCCGATATGCCGGAGACGTGGGATTCCGCCGCGGACGTTCTTCCGAATGCAAGCGAAGGCGCATCCTCCGGGGGGATCCGTCTGGATAAAGCCGGACCCGAAGCTCGGGAAGGAGAGGACGGAACGTTCGTCCCTCTCGAAGCCGAAGATGCCGCGGGGGAAGCGGCGGAAGGAAGCGAACCTGCCGGCGAGCCTGCCGCGCCGGCGCGGCCGAGCGGCGAGCGTCTGCTGCTCGCGGCATTGGAGCGGCAGCAGGGCTTCGCCTATTACGAGACGGCGATGACGCTGCTGGCATCGGCGGAAGGGCTGCTCGGCACGGGCACAACGGGCGAATTGTACGGTCGGCGTATCGCTTTTCTGGCCGTCTCGGGCAGCCCCGTATTCCTGTCGGTGCTGCCCGGCGGCGCGAAGGCGGCGCAGCTGTCGCTGCGCGGCTTGAATCCGCAGCGCCGCCGGCTGCCGCTGCTGCTGACGCAGCTGCTGCTGCCGGAGCTCGTCTCCGAAGACGAGACCCAGGCGGACTACGAGCCGCTGCTGTCGCTGTGGCGTTCGCGCGCGGAGGCGCACGGGGCGGTGAAGGCGGATATCGGGGAAGAAGATTCGAGGATCGATTATTATAAGCGCGAATCGGCCAGCTGCGCGCAGCAGCTTGAATCCGCCAGATCCGAGAGAGTCGGATCGGAAGAGCGCATTGCCGAAATCCGCGAGTCGCTCGTGAACAAACTGCGGGTGAGCAGCATGCAGCTTCCGCCGATTTCCGACTCGTTCGACCGGCTGCTGGAGGAATACGCCGATAATCGGAACCGGATCGCCGACGCCGAAGCTTCCCGTCAGGAGCGGAGGCAGGGACTCGCGGGCCTCGTCAAGTATACGATAAATTACGCCGCGTCGAGCGTTACCCTGCTGGACCTGCGCCGCAAGCAGGATCGGCTGCTGGAGCGGATGGCCGATGAAGCGCTGCATACCGACGGCGAGTGGGGACAGGGCGAACGCTACGTCGTTGCGGCCGAACGGGAGCGGATCGGCCATCTCGATGCCGAGATCGGAAGGCTGGAGAAGCTGCAGGCCGATTATCGCGAAGAGCTTCGCCGCGCGGAGCAGGCACGCAAGACGCTGGAACAGGAAAAGAAGAAGCTGGAGAAGCAGGTCTACGGACTCGCCGATCTTTAAAGCGCGGCGCGAGTCCGAATTCGGGGGTCGCGCCCCAGACACGAAAATCCCGCGTTCCGAAAGCGATCGGAACGCGGGAACGGCTGCCGGGACTTTCCCGGCGGCTTTTTGCGCGCGGCCGGCATCCGAGGCTGCGCCGGAATCCGCGATCGATTCGAGGCGGGGCCCGGCGCTTCGGACACTTCGGCCGGCCGCTTTAGCTCCGCGGCGTGTAGAAGCTGATCGTGCCCGTCCCTTCGTCCGCGCTGACGAAAAGATCGCGCCCGCTTACGCGGTGAATTCCTTCCGGCGATTCGCCGGCCGTTCGGATCAGGCCCAGATAAGCCGGGTTGGCCGCATCGTTCAGATCGAAGAACAGGATGGCGTTCGCTCGCTCGGCCGCTGCGACCAACAAGGTCTGTCCTCGTACAGTGGACACGGTCAGGTTTTCCACTTCGCTGCCTTTATTGGGGCTGCGGCCGTCCGGGTAGATGCCGGCTTTGGCCGCGGCAGTGTCGATCAAGTTCAGGCTGTCGTAGACGAGGCGGCCTTCCAGATCCCATACGGCGATACTGCGTCCGCCCGCCTTGACGCCGTCGTCGAATTCGTTTTTGCCGAGGTCGCCTTCGTTGGCCGTAATCAAGTAACGTCCGTCCGGGGAGAAAGCGATGCCGTCCGGTTCGAACCTTCCCTTCATCGTATCCGTAAACGAGACGATTCCGTCTTCCTTCAGATCGGCGGCGTGCTCGGTCGTGCCGAGCGCGAAGACGCGGGAAACTTTTTTCGCGGCCAGGTCGACCAGCGCGATCGCGTTGTTTTCTTGAAGGGTGACGGCCGCGGTCGTGCCTTCGTCGTTGATGGCGACATATTCGGGCTGCGGTTCGTGCGGATAGATCGCGCCTTCCACGCCGCTCAAGTTGACCGAAAGGTCGGTCAGCGTCCCCTTCAGCGCGTCGCCGCCTTCGAATTCGACCACGGCGATGCTTCCGGGACGTTTGGCGTTCGGGTAGTCGAATTCGTCCGTATCCGGATCGAGTTCTTCGTCTTCGATCGCGATGACGGCGAAGCGACCGTCTTTCGACACCGCGACGGAATCGGGCCCGATGCCGAGCGGATACGTCTTGGCGATCTTGTAATTGTCCAGATCGACGACGGCGAGGATGCCCGGATTCGGAAGGCGCATCGTATCTCCGGTGCGGATGACGGCCAGCGCGTATTTGCCGTCCGGCATGGCGGCGACGCTGGTCACTTCGGCTTTGTCGGAGAGCGCACGGAAAGAGATCGTCTTCAGCAGCGAAGGCCGGCTTGTGTCGGAAATGTCAAGCACGCTTACGCTACCCGCATCCGCTTCGGTGACGATCAGGCGTTGTCCGTCAGGCGTGGACGAAATGATTTCCGCTTTGCCGGAAGGCATACGGAAAGAGGAGGCGAGCCCGAACCCGGTTCGGTTTTGAGCGGCGGCGGAAGCCTCGTGCAGCGCGTTCAGCGCAGCCTGCGGAACGTACACGCGTCCGTTACGCGCATAGGGGGCTTGGTCCAGCGCGACGCTCCGGCCGTTCACCGTCATTGAAGTCGAACCGAGCGTAAATGCCGCGCTTAGCCCGTCTCCCCGGACGGTGACGCTCCCCGTATCCGGATTCCATTTGATTTCGCTCTGCATGTTCTCGGCGGCGCTTCGCAGCTGCAGCGGCGAGTCGGCTGCGGCGGCGCGAAGTTCGCCGGGCTGCAGCGTGAGCATTCCGGAAGCCAGGGAAACGGCGGAGGCGGTCAACAGAAGCCGGAGGAGCCTTTTCTTGCCTGATCGCTTGCGTTGTTTCATACTCATGGGGAACACTCCTTTGTCGTGAATTTTATGTAAAAGACAGAATTTCGGCACCGGAAAATTCCGGGCAAACTCTTGCCATTGTAAAGATTCAATGTGACGCCGGTATTAACAGGAACGCCGGAATTTGTAAATGCCGGGGAAAACGTCTGCCCTTCCGGATTCGCCGATCCGCAAGCTGTTTCCGCCGCTTTAGTATGGTAAAATGTGCGAAGGGACCGACGTCGAATCCGGACCCGACGAATCGAGAGAGACAAAGGAGAATGAAGCGAATGGCGGCAGGCAGGGGAATTTTATTCAAAAACGGCCGGATCGGCCTCGGGGCTTCGGACCGCGGTCCGGATGCCGTATATGCGGAAGACGGAAAGATTGCGGCGATCGGCGCTTCGCGCGAGTTGGAGCTTCAACTGACAGGCCGGGACTACGAAACGGCCGATTGGGACGGCGCATATGTGCTGCCCGGATTGGTCGATTCGCATATGCATCTGGGCATGCAGGGAGTCAAGCTGGCCGCGCTCGATTTCTCGGACGTGACGTCGAAAGAAGACATGCTGCGCCTGATCCGCGAACGGGCGGAGCGGACGCCTGCGGGAGAATGGATCTTGGGACTGAACTGGAACGAAAATGCATTCAGTCCGGCCCTTCCTCCGCTGATCGACGAATTGGACGAAGCGGCGGGAGATCGTCCGGCCTACCTGACGAGAACCTGCTTCCATGCGTTTCTCGCCAACAGCGAAGCGTTCCGCCGCGCGGGCGTCACGGCCAATACGCCGGACCCCGAATCGGGAGCTTTCGGACGGGACGCGTCGGGCGGGCTGAACGGCTGGGTCTACGAAGAAGCGTCGAAGATGCTGGAAATCGTGCAGCCGGAACCGGATTACGAGACGAAAAAAGAGGCAATCCGCCGCGCGTGCCGCCATGCGCTTTCGCTCGGGCTGACGGCGGCCCATACGGAGGATTTACGTTACCTCGGCAGTCTGGAGACGATGCTGCGCATTCATCGCGAGCTGCGAGAAGAGGGTCTGCGTTTCCGTTCGCATCAATTGGTTTTCCATACGTTTCTGGACGAAGCCGAGCGGTTGGGGCTCAAAGCCGGCGACGGCGACGAGTGGCTGCGCATCGGCGCGGCGAAGATCTTCTCCGACGGCGCGATAGGCGGCCGGACCGCTCTGTTGAACGCGCCTTACAGCGACGCGCCGGAGACGAAAGGCATGGCCATTCATCCGCTTGATCGGCTGAAAGCCATCACGTCGCGGGCGCGCTCCCTCGGCTTTCCGATCGCGGTCCACGCGATCGGCGACGGGGCGGCCGATATGACGCTGTCCGCCATGGAGGCGTATCCGCTGCAGGGAGTGAGCGAGCTGCCGGATCGCTTCATTCATGCGCAGGTGCTGGACGAGAAGCTGGTGCGGCGGATGGGGCGTCTGCAGATGATTGCGGACATCCAGCCGCGCTTCGTGCCGAGCGATTTTCCGTGGGTGATGGAGCGGGTCGGACCGTCGCGCACGGAATATCTGTATGCCTGGAAGAAACTGATCTCAGCCGGCATCGTCTGCGCCGGCGGCAGCGACGCGCCGATCGAGCCGCTGAATCCGCTGCTGGGCCTGCACGCGGCGGTTACCCGGCGCAGACCGGATTCCCCGAATCCGCGCGACGGCTATCTGCCGGACGAGCGGCTGAGCACGGAGGAAGCGGTCCGGCTGTTCACGGAGGGCAGCGCGCTGGCCGCGGCCGAAAGCCATGAGCGGGGGAGCATCGCCGAAGGGCGCGCAGCCGATTTTACCGTCCTGGACCGCGACCTTTCCGGCGATCCGGAAAACATGCTCGGGGCAAGGGCGCTGATGACGGTCGTAAACGGAGAGGTCGCTTACCGGGCCTGATTCGCCTGCAAAAAGAACCGACGCGCGCCGCGGCGCGGACGGTTCTTTTCGGCGCGCCGAGAATCCGCCGGGCCCTCGCATTTTCGCGCAAAGGTTTGACAGATCCGATGATCCGTCGTTTAATAGTAATAATTACTATTAAACAAAGCCTGCGAAGGCTGCTGATAGCGATACGGCGAGAGGAGTTTACGGCAACAATGGGAAAATCGGCAACGGCCGCGCGTCTGCCCCGTTCCAAAGGAACCGACATGGCGACGGTATATGAGGCAAAAGACTGCATGCGCAAAGTGAAGTATCTGGTGCTGCCGGAGCGCAACCGGAGGATCGTGGAAGAGTTTATGACCATTTTGGACATGAAGGAGGAATTCGACCGGCACGGCGTTCCGATTCCGAACAAGGTAGTGATGTACGGACCGCCGGGGACGGGCAAGACGCTGACCGCGTTTCACGTCGCCGCCTCGCTGGGAATTCCGCTGATCGTCGTTCGGCTCGACTCTCTTATTCACAGTCATCTCGGCGAGACGGGCAGCAACATCCGCAAAATTTTCGATTACGCCAAGGCCGTGCCCTGCGTGCTGTTTTTGGACGAATTCGATGCCGTGGCCCGGACCCGCGAAAGCGGCGACGAAGTGAAGGAGATGGCGCGCGCGGTCAATACGCTGCTCCAGTGCTTGGACGAATTCGGCGACGGAAGCATTTTCATGGCGGCCACGAATCTGGAAACGGAACTCGATCCGGCGATCTGGCGTCGTTTCGATACGCGAATGACGTATCGCCTGCCGGACGAGAAGGAGCGGCGCGACTATATCCGGCTGCTGATCGGGGACTTCGGCTGCGAGGAAGAGGCGCAAGCCGAAGCGTGCCGGCTGCTCGGCGGATGCAGCTTCGCCGATATCGAACAGATCGTGCTGAAGGCGAAGCGCAAAGCGATCATCGACCGCAAGCCGCTCGGCCGCGCGCATATCGGGCTGTCGTACGAAGAGTACGCGCCGGCTCCCGCCGTGTCCAAGGAGCGGGCATGAACCACGAGCAGCCGGGAAAGCAAGGACGGAAGCGGCTGATCAAGCGCGGCGACCTGCTGCTGATCGCCGCTGCCTTGATACTGGCCTGTACGGTACTGGGCTGGCAGAAATGGCGAGAGGCGCAAATCGCCGCCGACGCGGATATGCTGATCGCGGTCATTACCGTGAACGGCCAAGAATATGAGAGAGTGCCGCTGGACGGCGAAGAACGGGTGATCGACATTCGGACGGAATTCGGCCACAATACGCTCAAAGCTTACGACCGCGGAATTCGGATGACGTATTCCGACGCGCCCAAGCGGATTGCTCTCGATATGGGGTTTATCTCTCGGCCGCATCAGCAGATCGTCTGCGTGCCGACCCGCGTCCGCGTCGAAGTGCTGCCTCCGGACGGCGGCGAAGACGGCGGCCTCGACGCGGTGGTGGGAATGCTCCGGCGCTGAACGGAACGCGAACCCTGACGAAAAGCCCCGATCTCTACGGTTACTCCGTAAAGATCGGGGCTTTTTCGAACGGGAGAAAAGGCGAGGATCAATCGTTTCCGCCGCGGTTGGCGGCAGCGATTGCGTCGCGGTTTTCCCAGAGCATGCTGCGCAGGTTGGATTTGGAACCCTGGATGATGAAATAGGGGATGTCGGCGGCCTTGGCAAGCTCCACGCCTTCCCACGAAGCCCGGTGCGACGTGGAAGTAATCAGCAGGAACAGCGCTTGCGCGCGCCGCAGCTCGGCGGCGACAAGATCGGGTCTTTCGCCGTTTTCGTGCACGTAGACGGCCCCGCTTTCGACGACCACGTCTTCAAACCACTTGCGCTGTCCGCCGAGCACGACGACCGTGCATCCTTTCAGGAAAGGTTCCGGCTTGCTCTTGCGCGTCTCGCGCTTCGGCTTGGACGACGGGGAAGAAGACGTCCGAGCGACCGCCGGGTCGCGGCGGGGAGGCGAACCCGGATCCGAGAAGTCGCGGTAAACCCGTGCAAGCCTGGCGACCGCGTCTTCTTCGCCGACGTTGAAGATGCAGGGCGCTCCGTCGGCGGGGCGCTGAATATCCAGATCTTTGACATGGATCGGATAGCGGCGCTCCGCGTCGTTCATATCGACCGCGTGCCATATTCCTTGTTCGTCTTGTTCGACGTAACCGTTGTACTGCCGGACCGGGGAAAACGTGTCGTCTCCCTGAAGCAGCAGCTCGATCTCGTACTGTACGCCGTTCTGTCCGTCCTCGCGCGGCAGGCAGCGAACTTCGGCTTCGTGCTGCAGCTGCAGCTTGTATACCATCGACTCGGTAATATTGAACGTTTCTCCGCTGTCCAGCACGATATATCCGCCGTGATCGCGGCGGTAGAACGTTCCGCCCTGTCCGGGTTCTTCGTCAGCGAGGTTTCCGTCCTCGGCCTCTTCCGGCGCCGCTTCCATGCCGTGCGGGAGACGCTTAAGCGTCTCCGGGCGCTTCTCGGCGTCCTGAAGCGTCGCGCTTTCGGAAGGAAACGTTCCGGCTCCGCCGCCCGGGGGCGTTTCGGCGGCCTGCTCCTCGCCCGTCGGGACTGCCGGTCCGCCCAGCAGGCGGCGTCCCGCCGCATAGGCGTCGATCGCGTCCAGCAGATCGAGCGCGCGGCGCAGATGCGTTCTCGCCTCCAAATCGCCCGGCTCCTGTCCGCCGGGCAGAGCCGAGCCCGTCTCGCGGAGCTCGCGCCGCAGCAGCGCCTCGAAGCGGCGGATAAGGTCTTCCGGCGCTTCGGCAGCCAGGATCTGCGAGGCGGTCTGCGGAGCGGAATCCGGCGGCCCGGGATGATGCGCGTTCCCGTCCGGCGCTTCGGCCGATTCATGCCGCCGTTCCGAAAGGAAGCGCGCTTGCGCTTCTTCCAGGCGCAGCCTCGCTTCGTTAAGCTCGCTTTCGAAGCGGCTTCGCTCCAGCTTGTGCTGCCGCTTCGCTTCCGCCAGTCTTCCCGCGGCCGCTTCGCGTTCTTCGGCGAGCAGGACGTTCGTCCTGCGTTCGGTTTCCAATTCGCCTTCTGCGCGCAGGGCGCGTTCTTCGAGCCGCAGCGTTTCGCGGCGGGCGTCCGCCGCTTCTTTCTCCAGACGGCGCGCCCGGTCTTCCTCACGCCGGCAGCGCTCTTCCAGCGCTTCGATCCTCCGGTTCAGCTTCTCGATGCGGCGCTGTTCGGCCGCTTCGTTCCGGGCTTCCGATATCGTCGGCTTCTGCGCTTGGCGGCCCGAATCGGCGTCCGAAGAAGCGTCCGCGCGTCCGGGCGTTTCGCTGTCGGCCAGCCGGGCCAGCCGGCGCGCGTCGGCTTCCGCGTCGCGCTCTTCGTCCGGGGAAGGATCGCGGAAGTAAAACGCCCAATAAACGTGCCATTTGCCGAAGCGGACGATCCATGGCTCGGGATCGCCGTCGAAAAGGTCGGGGGCGAAGACGGGATCCGAAGACTCAAGCAGCGGCCGGACTTCCGTCGATAGGGCGGAGGCGAGGCTGCGGCGCAGTTCCCGGCTGCTTTTGGCATGGGCGCACAAATCCCGCATCGACTTGGCAAACAGCGCTTCGGGCCATTTGTGCGATCCGCGGCGGGCAAACGGGAATTTCAATTTTTGCGCCATCCTTCGTTTGGCGGATTCGTTCATTTCGAGCAGCAGCGGCGGAACGAACTGGAGCGGCAGATTCGAAATTCGCTCTTCGCTCGGCGTTCCGCTCGGAGCGGATGCTGCCGGCGGCTTGGCGGGAACGGAAGGTTTTATTCGTTTCACGGGCTCCTCCTTCTGGATGGACAACTTTTCGGCCTGACCGAAAGTCGATAAACGCTCATCCTCGTTTCTCTTTATTCAATATACCGAATTTGCATAGAGTTTACATTACAAAACTATAATTTCGACAATTTTCGATGATTAAGCAGGTTCGGATCCGTTATGATCGAGCCGAACAAGCGGCGGCTTCCATGCCGTGCTGCCATGCTATACTATAATCGAGACGATACGACAAAAAGGCCGCCAGGCGGCGAAATTTGACGTTTGCGCGTTTCGATGCGATAGAAAAGGCGCGGCTTTGGGTAAATGACAGAAATAGGCTTGCGGCAAGCAAGGAAGCGGAAATTCTGCACCAGCATGTCAAAAAAACGTAAAAAGCGTATGAACGAGCACGAAAGAAGCGTTTTTTAAAGGAGAACTGAACTTGACTTCGCCTTATATCCCGGATGCGTCCGTATACGCGCGCATATACAATAAAATACCGACCGGTGTCCTTATTCTTGGAATGGACGGCTTATGCATCGGAGCCAATCCGGCCATGAGCCGAATTTTCGGCTGGGAGCATGACAGATTTTTGGGCAGAGGGTACCGAGACCTGCTTCGTACGGAGGGGGACGGAATTCCTGATTTCTTCGAGTCGTTTTCCCAATGGATTCAGGCTCCGCGTTCGTTCGGGCCTATAGAAATCCGGCTTGCCGGACGCGATGGGAAATCCGTATGGGTGTCGGCGGAAGGCGAGCTGGCCGGCGAAGAGGAAGAACCGCATATTGTTATTTATCTGGAAGACGTGTCGAACCGCCGGAGCGAGGCGGACGATCCGCATGAACAGACCCGGGAAATTTACAAACTGATTACGCAGAACACTCCCGACATGATTTCGTTCAGCAAACCGGACGGCACGCTGCTGTACGTCTCGCCTTCCGTGGAGCGAACGCTGGGCTACAAGCCGGAGGAGATGCTGGGGCGCAACCGGACCGCTTTTTACCATTCCGGGGATGCTACCAAGATGCGGATCGAAGGGACGTTGTATGCGGAAGACCGGACATTCGAGCGGCGCGTCATGCACAAAAACGGAAGCGTGCGCTGGGTCGACACGTCCTTCCGCCTGATTCGCGACTCCGAAGGGCAAGTGAGCCGTGTGCTGGTGATCGCGCGCGACGTGACGGAACGCAAAATGAACGATTTGATTTTGACCAAGGCGCAAAAAATGGCGAACATCGGCTCCTGGTACTGGGATATTTCGCAGCAGTATCTGTCTTTTTCCAAAGAGATGCGGGAGATTTTCGATTATGCGCTGCAGCCTCGGGAGAAGGGAACGGAGGCCTTCGTCAACTTGATCCACCCGGAAGACCGGGAGACCGTTACCGCGCGGATCGCGGAAGCGGTGAAGTACGGGCGCGCCGGGGAGCTGACCTACCGGATACGGTTGGGCGGAGGAAGGGAAAAGACCATTTACGGCATCTGGGAAGTGTCGAAGGACAGCATGACGGGCGAACCTCTGCAGGTCATCGGCATTATGCAGGACGTGACCGAACGCGTGCGCACCGAGGAGAAGCTGCGAAGCAGCGAAAGCCGTTACCGTTCGTTGTTCATGAACCACAACGCCGGCATCCTTTCCCTGGATATGAAGGGACGGCTGGTCGACGTGAATCCGGCCATGGAATCGATGAGCGGTTACACGAAAGAGCAGCTGCTCCGGCTTCGTGTCGGGATGCTGCAGCCGAAGGAATATGCGGTAATCTCCCGGGGGCACTTCCGTGCCGCGCGGAGCGGCGAATCTCGCGTGTTCGAGACGTCGTTCTACCGGCGTGACGGCCGCCTGAGACATGTCAGCATCGCTTATGTGCCCGTAGGTTCCAAAAAGGACCAAGCCGGCGTATACGCCATCATCACGGATATCACGGAACGCAAACAATACGTTTCCCAGATCGAAGCGTTAAGCTATCAGCATTCGCTGCTGCTCAATACGGTGTCCGAAGGCATTATCGGATTCGACACGGCCGGCCGGGTCATGTTCACGAATCCGGCGGCGGCGGCCATGCTCGGTTACGAAGGCGGGGAGACGGTCGGCCGTTCTTACGCGGAAATGATGCGGCAGGCCCAGACGCAGGAGACGTCGTACCAGACAGGGGGCATGGAGCTGCTGGACGCCCTGAATTCCGGAAACGCGCATGCCCAGTCGGAAGCCGTATTTTGGCGCAAGGACGGAGGAAGCTTCCTGGCTTCTTACCAGGTGACGCCGATTCTCGACCGCGGAGAACGGCGGGGCGCGGTGCTCGTGTTCCGCGACGTGACCGGCGAGAAGGAGATTATTCGGGCCAAAGAGTCGGCCGAGCGGGCGGACCGCGCCAAATCGGAGTTCCTGTCGATCGTCAGCCACGAGCTGCGCACGCCGATGAACGGCATTATCGGCATGACGGATCTGCTGCGCGACAGCGTCATGGAAGAGGAACAGCGGCAGTATGTGGAAATCATTCACGAAAGCAGCCATGCGCTTCTCAAAATCTTGAACGAGATTCTGGATATCAGCAAGATCGAGGCGGGGCGCATGGAAATCGAGCCTCAGCCGATGGGGCTTCGCGAAATGCTGGAAGGCGTAATCCAGCTGTTCATGCCGCGCGCGGCGGAGAAAGGGCTGGCGCTTAAGTTTCTCGCCGAAGAGAACCTTCATCGGCTTCCGGCGACGGTAATTGCCGACAGCGAGCGGCTGCGTCAAGTCTTGATCAATTTGGTCGGCAACGCGATCAAGTTTACCGAGCAGGGAAGCGTGAAGCTGGCTGTGGCGGTCAAGGCCTTCCGCGAGCCGAACGAAATTTGGTTGGAATTCGCGGTAAGCGACACCGGAATCGGCATCCCCGAAGACAAGCGGCATCGGCTGTTCCAACCGTTCTCCCAACTGCATCCGATCTTGAACCGCAAGTACGGCGGTACCGGGCTGGGACTGTCGATCAGTCGGAAGCTGGTCGAACTGATGGGCGGTACCATTTCGGTCGAGAGCGAGGAAGGGAACGGGACGACTTTCTCTTTCCTGCTGCGCTTTCAGCTGCCGGATGAGGAAGGACGGAGCTTTTCGAAGCTTGCGAACGGCGCGATGCGGGAGGAGAGATCCGAGGCTGCGGACAACTCTTTGCCTTTGCCGCAGCCCGAGAACCCCAAAAATCTGCGTATTCTGATCGTCGAAGACCATCCGGTGAACCGCAAAGTTCTGGAAGCGATGCTCGCCCGTTTCGACTGCAGGGCGGACGCGGCCGAAAACGGAGCCGAAGCCGTTCGCCAGGCGCTGATCGGCGGCTACGATCTGATTTTTATGGACGTTCAAATGCCGGATATGAACGGAATCGAGGTGGCTGCGAAGATTCGCACTCATCTGCCGCCGGGTCAAACGCCGCTCATTGTCGGCGTCAGCGCTTTCGTTCGACCCGAAGATATCGAACAGTGCCTGGCGGGCGGCATGGACGACTTTATCGGCAAGCCGGTCGCGGCGGCCGAGGTCGAACGTGTGCTGAGCGACGCCCGTCTGCGCCTCTGCGTCCGGGGACGGGAGAATTCGGAATCGGAAAGCGTCTGAAAAAACGCTTGGCGGCACGCGCCCGCGGATTTCGACGCCGGTCCGTTACAGGACGGGAGCTTTCCGCCCTACCCGAACGTTCGGCAAAAACCTTTTCCGCGATATGAGCGGAAAAGGTTTTTTTGCGTGCGGAAAGTCTTTCTTTTTCCATTTCAAGCAACATTTCGTTCCCTTTCCGCGTTCGTAAACGTAAGAGGCCGCCTGCTCCGAGCCGCCGATCGGCCGTTCGGGGCAATTCCGGGGCGGATCAAGGAGGTGCGGCAATGAAGGAGGCGGGCAAGCGCTTGGGCCTGCGGGCCAACCCGGGGCTCCTGCTGCCTCTGCTGACGTTAAGTCTCGCGGGCTGCGCGGCGGAAGCCGGCGTCGACCGGGAAGCGCAGATATCCTCCGCTCCCGTCTCGTCTTACGCGGCGGAAGATGCGGATCGGAAGCTGGTCCGCGCGGCGAACCGTTTCGGGTTGAATCTGTACGGGCGGCTGGCCGCCGAAGCGCAGACCGACGGCGGAGCGAATCGGATGCTGTCGCCGGCGGGCTTGAGCATGGCGCTGTCCATGCTGAGAGCGGGCGCCGAAGGGCAGACGGCGCAAGAGATGGACAAGGTGCTCGGCTTGAAGGAAATCGGGCCGCAGCGTCTTGCCGAAGAGCAGCGGGTGCTCCGAAGCCTGCTGGAGCAGGCCGATCCTTCGGTGCGGATGACCGTGGCGAATTCGATCTGGACCCGAGAAGATTTTGGCTTGAAAGAAGACTTTGCCCAAGAGATGGAACGCAGTTACGGCGCAAAGACGGAGGCTCTGGACTTTTCTTCGGACAAAGCGGCCGATACGATGAACCGCTGGGCGTCGGAGAGTACGGACGGAAAGATTCGGCGGGTGATCGAGGCGCCGATCGATCCGACGATCGTGATGGTTTTGATGAACGCGATGTATTTCAAAGGGGGATGGACGGTTCCGTTCGAACCCGAAGCGACGCAGGATCGGCCGTTTGTCACGGAAAAGGGCGAAAAGGTCGAAGTGCCGACCATGCGGCAGTCGGGGCGTTACGACTATCTGGACGGCGACGGTTTCCGCGCGGTCCGTCTGCCCTACGGAGAGAAGGGCGATTTCGGCATGATCCTCGCCCTGCCCGACGAAGGCGTAACGCTGCGCGAGTTCGCGCAGACGAATCTGCCGAAGTTCGGCTTATGGAGCGCGCGCTTTGCCCAAACGGGAGGAAGCGTCGAGCTGCCGAAGTTCAAGCTCCAAGACTCGATGATGCTGAACGACGCGCTGGCCGCGCTCGGGATGCCTTCGGCTTTCATTCCGGGAACGGCCGAATTGGGCGGGCTGTCGGATGACGGCGAGAACTTATTCGTCAGCCGGGTATCGCAGGATACTTTCGTCGAAGTGAACGAGGAGGGGACCGAAGCGGCGGCCGTAACGGTCATCGCGGTCGAAGAGGGGGCTTCGCCCGAATCCGCTCTTCCGTTCGAACTGAAGCTGAACCGTCCTTTTTTCTTCGCCGTTACCGACCGTACCACGGGATTGATCGTGTTCATGGGCGAAGTCGGCAATCCGGCGGAATCGTAAAAAGAACAGGTTGAAGAGTTAAAGGGGGTCTTTGAAGAATGCGTGCAGCGGCTAAAAAAGAAAAGCGGGGAAATCGAGCAAAAGGAAAAGCGATCCGATATCTGGCGCTCGCGTCTCTGCTGGCCGTGACGGCCGGCTGTTCGGCCGGCGCGGAAGGATCGAGGCACAGCTCGGCTTACGCGGCGGAAGACGCCGATCCGAAGCTTGCCGCGTCGATGAACGATTTTGCGCTGGATTTCTACGCCGTGCTGGAACAGCATCCCGGCGAAGAAGAGCCCGGGCCGAACCGCATGGTGTCGCCGGCCGGGCTGACGATGGCGTTATCGATGCTTAAAGGCGGAGCGGAAGGCGCGACAGCCGCGGAAATGGAAAAAGCGCTGCGGCTGAACGGAATTTCCGGCGATGCGCTCGACGAGGGGCAGATGATTTTGAGCGACCTGCTGCGAGGTTCCGATCCGTCGGTGCGGATGGAGATCGCCAATTCGCTGTGGAGCCGCAAAGGCTTTGCGCTGAATCCGGATTACGCGCAGCGGATGAAAAAAAGGTACGGAGCGGAAATTCGCGAATTGGATTTTTCCGCGGATAAGGCGGTCCGGACGCTGAACGATTGGGCTTCCGCTCGCACGCACGGCAAAATCACGAAAGTAGCGGAGGGGCCGATCAGCGGCGACATGCTGCTGCTTCTCATGAACGCGATGTATTTCAAAGGCGATTGGAGCGAGCCTTTCGAGAAAAGCCTGACCGCGAATCTGCCGTTTCGGACGAACGACGGACAGCGGATCGAAGTGCCGACGATGCGGCAGAGCGGCAGCTACGCTTATCTGGACGGCGACGGCTTCGAAGCGATTCGCCTGCCTTACGGGGAATCCGAAAATTTCGGCATGATTCTGGCGCTGCCCGACAAAGGCAGCTCGCTGCGGGAATTCCTGCACGATCAGCTGCCGAAGTTCGGAGAGTGGAGCGGGCAGCTCGAGCGGAGACCGGGATCGGTGGAGCTGCCGCGCTTCAAGCTGGAAGACAAGCTGAAACTCAAAGAGGCCTTGATCGCGCTCGGAATGCCTTCGGCTTTCGACGCCCAAAAGGAGGAACTTGGCGGACTCTTCGCTCCGGACGGAGCGCCCGCGGAAAATCTTCATCTCAGCTTCGTCGATCAAAAGACATTCATCGACGTCGGCGAAGAAGGAAGCGAAGCCGCGGCCGTGACGGCGCTCGGCGTCAGCGGCTCGTCCGAGCCCGTATCGGAGCCGTTCGAACTGAAGCTGAACCGCCCGTTCTTCTTCGCGATTACCGACCGGACGACGGGATTGATCGTGTTTATGGGCGAAGTCGGCAATCCGGCGGAGAGCTGAAACGAAAAGTTCAAAAAAGAAGCCCTGCGAGTGAACTCGCAGGGCTTCTTGATTAAGAACGGGGACCGAACAAACCGGAATTTTTGAGCCCGTCCCAGAACGCGCCGAACTGGGGAATGTCCAGCTGCTGTCCGGCGTCGGACAGAGCGGTCTGCGGGTCCGGGTGAACTTCGATCATGATGCCGTCCGCGCCTGCGGCCAGAGCGGCTTTGGCGCACGGGAGCATGATGTCTTTGCGGCCCGTGGAGTGCGTCACGTCGACCATGACCGGCAGGTGGGTTTCCTGCTTGAGCAGCGGAACCGCCGAGATGTCGAGCGTGTTGCGGGTCGCTTTTTCGTAGGTGCGGATGCCGCGCTCGATCAGCATGATCTGTTCGTTGCCGCTGACCATGATGTATTCGGCCGCGTGGATGAACTCGTCCAGCGTCGCGGACAGGCCGCGCTTGAGCAGGACCGGAATCTTCGCTCCGCCTACTTCCTTAAGCAGCTCGAAGTTGTGCATGTTGCGCGCGCCGATCTGGATCACGTCGATGTAATCGGCCGCGATGTCGATATGCGAGGGGTGCACGATCTCGCTGATCGTCGCCAGTCCGAACTCGTCCGCCACTTCCTTCAGCAGCTTGAGGCCGTCGAGACCCATGCCCTGGAAATCGTAAGGAGACGTTCTCGGCTTGAACGCGCCGCCGCGCATGACCGTCACGCCGGAATCTTTGAGCGCCTTGGCGACCGTCCGAAGCTGTTCGCGCGATTCGATCGAGCACGGGCCCGCCACGAGAATCGGACTCGGTCCGCCGACTTCCACGCCTTTGAACGTAACGATCGTGTCTTCCGGGCGCTTTTTGCGGCTGACCAGCAGCTGGCGCTTATGGTCTTCCTGCTGGATGTTCAGCGACGCTTTGAAGATTTCCTTGAACAGATGCTTCAGCGTGCTGTCGGAGAAAGGTCCTTTGTTGAGGGCGGTGATCCGGTCGAGAATTTCCTTCTCGCGCTCGGGCTCGAACTTCGGCACGCCCTGCGATTCTTTGACCTGTCCGATTTGGTGCACCAGTTCGGCGCGTTTGCTGAGCAGTTCCAGAAGCTGGGAGTCGATTTCGTCGACGCCGGCCCGCAGCTGTTCCAATGTTTCGTTCATGTGTGCATAGTCTCCTTTGAGCTGTCATCCCGCCTCTTCGCCGACGTAAACGCGAAAGAGCGTCAATACTCGCTTCGCTTTACCGCGTTGTTTCGGAGCAGGAGTGAAAAGCGTATTTCTCACATTCTAATCCGGGCAGCGCATACATAGCAAGACGCGATAGGTTTTTTGGTCAAAAAAGGCGAAAAAAAGGCGGATTTCTTTTTATGCGCCGTATGTTAAAATGGAAATTGGGAACTTTAACCAGCTTGATTGCGCCGGTTGGAGTCGACTCTGCTAAAGGTTAGATCAGCCTATTGACGGGGGGAACGAGCATGATTATCGGAGTGCCGAAAGAAATCAAAAACAACGAGAACCGGGTAGGCTTGACGCCGGCTTCGGTCCGGGCGTACGCCGCCGAAGGACACGAAGTGCGGATCGAGACGGGCGCGGGGCTGGGCATCGGATTTTCGGACGAAGATTACCGGGATGCGGGCGCGGTCGTCGTGGACGATGCGGCGGAAGCCTGGGCGGCCGAGATGGTGGTCAAGATCAAGGAACCGCTGGAGAGCGAATACGGCTTCTTCCGCGAGGGACTCATTTTGTACACGTATCTGCATCTCGCGCCCGAGCCGGCTCTCACCCGCGCGCTGCTGGACAGGGGCGTGACGGGCATCGCCTACGAGACGATCCAGCTGAGCAACGGCAGCCTGCCGCTGCTGACGCCGATGAGCGAGGTCGCCGGCCGCATGTCGATCCAGATCGGCGCGCATTTCCTGGAAAAGCCGTTCGGCGGCAAAGGCGTGCTGCTCGGCGGCGTGCCGGGCGTGGAGCCGGGCCGCGTCACGATCGTGGGCGGCGGCATCGTCGGCGTGAACGCGGCCAAAATGGCGGTCGGACTCGGCGCGGACGTGACGATCCTCGACATCAACGCGGACCGGCTGCGGCAGATCGACGATCAATTCGGCGGACGGATCAAGACGCTCATGTCCGATAAGCACAATCTGGAGACGGCGGCGGAGCGCGCCGACCTGCTCGTGGGAGCCGTGCTGATTCCCGGCGCCCGCGCGCCGAAGCTCGTAACCGAAGAAATGGTGAAGACGATGGGCGCCGGTTCGGTCATCGTCGACGTGGCGATCGACCAGGGAGGCTCCATCGCGACCATCGACCGGATCACGACGCACGACGATCCCGTATACGAGAAGCACGGCGTGCTGCATTATGCGGTGGCGAACATGCCGGGCGCGGTCGCGCGCACGTCGACGCTGGCGCTGACGATGGTGACGACGCCGTACGGCCTGCAGATCGCGCGCAAAGGCTTTCGGCAGGCGGCGCTGGACAATCCCGCGCTGGCGAAAGGCATCAACACGTGCGAAGGGCGCGTGACGTACCGGGCGGTCGCGGAGGCCCACGGTTTGGCGTATACTGAAGTGGAAGCCATTTTGAACGCAAAGGGAGAGAGTATCGCATGAATCACGTATTCCGGCTCAAAGCGGACTGGAACGGAGGGCGCAACAGCACGGGCACGATCGAAAGCGGAGAGCTGAAGACCGAAATTTCGATTCCGGAACCGATGGGCGGGCCTGGTGTCGGCACCAACCCGGACGAAATGCTGCTCGGAGCGGCGGCGATCTGCTACATTATCACGCTTGCGGCGATGCTGGAGCGTTCGTCCATCGAAGTGGAGAGCCTGACGCTCGATTCCGAAGGCGTCGTGGACGTCACGAACAATATCTTCACGTACAAGTCGATCACGCATCGTCCGCTGCTCGTTCTGGCCGGCGGCCAGGGCGAGGAAGCGCGGACCAAAGCGGAACGGCTGGCGCACCAGGCGGAAAGCTCCTGCATGATCACGCGGGCGCTTCAGGGCAACGTCGACGTCTCGGCGGAACCGACGATCACGGTCGCCGAGAAGACGCTGTAAGAAGCCCGGAAGGCGGCGGGAACAGGGAACGGAGCGCAGGCGCCCCTTCCTTGTTTTCGGCTGCGCGCCCGGCGGCTAAATCTTAAGTTTTAAATACCCGATATAAGGATATATAGGCAGCAAGAAGGCCTGAAAGCGAATACGGTTCTGAGAGGACGGAAAACGGATGCAACCGCAGTTTCGGATAGAAAAGGATTTTCTGGGAGCCAAGCAGGTTCCTACGGACGCCTATTACGGCGTGCAGACGATGAGGGCGATCGAGAATTTTCCGATTACCGGCTACCGGATTCACGAGTCGATGATTCGCGCGCTGGGCATCGTGAAAAAAGCGGCGGCGCTCGCGAACATGGAGGTGGGACGCCTGCAGGCTCATCTGGGCGCTCCGATCGTGGAAGCGGCGGGCGAAGTGATGGACGGCGTATGGGACGCGCAGTTCATCGTCGACCCGATCCAGGGCGGCGCCGGAACGTCGATCAATATGAACGCCAACGAAGTGATCGCGAACCGCGCGCTGGAGTTGATGGGCAAGGCCAAGGGCGATTATTTCCATCTGAATCCGAACGTGCACGTCAATATGGCGCAGTCGACCAACGACGTGTTCCCGACGGCGATCCATATCGCGGCGCTGTCGCTCGTCGAGAAGCTGGAAGACACCATGGAGCGTCTGCAGCGTTCGTTCGAAAACAAAGCCCGCGAGTTCGACCACATCATCAAAATGGGGCGTACCCACCTTCAGGACGCCGTTCCGATCCGTCTCGGGCAGGAATTCGCCGCCTACGCGCGGGTACTGGGCCGCGACCTGCATCGGGTGCGCCGCTCCAAAGAGCTGCTGCACGAGGTCAATATGGGCGCGACGGCGATCGGTACCGGCCTGAACGCGGACGTTAACTATATGAGCGCGGTCGTGGTCAAGCTGGCAGAGATCAGCGGCATGCCGCTGCGCCACGCCGAAGACCTGGTCGACGCGACGCAGAACACGGACGCCTATACCGAGCTGTCGGGCGCGCTGAAGATCTGCATGATCAACCTGTCGAAGGTGGCCAACGACATCCGCCTGCTGGCTTCGGGCCCGCGCGCGGGATTGGCCGAGCTGAAGCTGCCGGAACGCCAGCCGGGCTCGTCGATCATGCCGGGCAAAGTCAATCCGGTCATGTGCGAAGTGGTCAATCAGACGGCGTTCCAGGTTATCGGCAACGATCATACGATCTCGCTGGCGTCCGAAGCCGGACAGCTGGAACTGAACGTGATGGAGCCGGTGCTGGTGTTCAATCTGCTGCAGTCGATCAGCATCATGAACCAGGCGCTGACCGTGTTCCGCACGCACTGCATCGACGGCATCGAAGCCAACGAAGCGAACTGCGCCGAATACGTCGAGCGCAGCGTCGGCGTCATCACGGCGCTCAGTCCGTATCTGGGCTACGAGATCTGCGCCCGCATCGCCCGAGAGGCGATGACGACGGGGCGTTCCGTGCGCGATCTGTGCCTGATGCACAACGTGCTGAGCGAGGAGGAGCTCGACATCATCTTGAATCCGTTCGAGATGACCAAGCCCGGCATCGCCGGTTCGTCGAAGCTGACGCGGGACTGACCGCCTTTTCGGCAAGAACGCGGCCCGGCTCCCGGCGAAGAGAAACGGCCGCTTTCGCAACTTCGGAAGAAGTTGCGGAAGCGGCTTTTTGCCGTGCGGAAATCGCTTCCGAAAAAAGCGCGGGCCGCGGCCGTTTCAAGTCGAAATCGTGCTAAAGAACGTCGGAATCGTGGAACCCCAAGAACGCTCTTCGAGGCTACCATGGAATACAAGGAATAGGCTGCCAGGAGAGGGACGCCGTCATGCCGGAGACTGAAAAGGAACACGTGAAGCTATGAATGGAAAGGATTTACAAATCAAAAACGAGGGGTTATAGTGAAAAAGCGGCAGGGCATCGATACTTCGGGGAGGGAAGGCGCATGAACATCCTGCACGATTTTCGTTCGCGCAAATATTTGCAGCGTATTCTGCTCAGCTTCATGCTGGTCGTCGCCGTGCTGGCCGCCGTCTCGCTGCTGCTCAATTCCAGCGCGCGAAGCCGGGTGATCGGCATGCAGGAAGACGCCGACCGGAAGCTGCTGACGCAGATCAACTACAATATCGAGAACATGAACGGTATCGTCACGAACCAGGCGGTATCGATGTACAACGACGAAGAACTGATCGCGCTCAAGTCGGGCGGGGATTACAGGCAGAGCATCCTGAAGATCGGCCGGCTCAACCGCACGGTCGCGGCTTCGCCTTACCTGCATGCCGCCGTCTTTTACAACGGCGCGCAGCGGCGCTTCTTCTCGTCGATCAATCACGATCTGGCCAGCAACGAGATGCTGTACGGCGCGCTGCAGAATTATATGAAGAGCAGCTCCGTCGTGCCGAAGCTGCAGCTCGTGCCGCTCGATCTCGATGGAAGCGGCACGGGCATCGACGTGTTCGCCATGTTCATATACGACGGTCCGTCCGTCGGCTCCGTCAACGACAATCTGCTCATTCTTACCGTAAAGCCGGGCTGGATGCTCGACAACATGAAAGCGCTTAACCTTGTGTCGGAACGCAAAAACGATCTGCTGTTTCTGGCGGACGGAAGCGGCCGTATTTTGCTGTCGACCGCCGGAGATCTGCCGGAAGGACTGGACGCGCGAAGCGAGCTGCTGCCGAAGATCGCGTCTTCGAATCCGACGCTGGGCTCGTTTCCTTACGACAGCGGAGGCCAGAGGTACAAAGTCACTTATCTGAACCGGGCGACGAACAATTGGCAGATCGTCAGCCTGCAGAATGCGGACGAAGTGCTGGGCAGCGTTCGGCAGATGAAGTGGACGGAAGCGGTCGTGCTGCTGTCCGCGGTGACGTTCGCGGTGCTGCTGTCCGTGCTGTTCGCGCTGCGGCTGTACAAGCCGGTCGGGCAGCTGCTGTCGCTGGTTCCGGAGAGCGGGCGTCCCGCCGCGCGCGCCGGCGACGAGCTGACGCTGATCGCGGCGAACGTGACCGAAATGGCCGGGCGGCTCAAAGGGCTGGAGCAGGAGAGGGCTTCGCAGTCCAATATTGCCAAAAGCTATCATCTGCGCAGCCTGATTGGCGCAAGCGAAAGCTTGGACGAAGCGGCGTTTGCGCGCCTTCGCGAACAGTACGGACTCGACGTGTCCGTCGGCGCGCCGATGAGACTGGCGCTGGCGCAGATCGACGATCTGCAGGGGCTCGCCGGCCGGCCGGGTTCCCGGATGGAATCGCTGCTGGCGTTCGCGGTGGCGAACGTGGGCCAGGAGCTGCTGCGGGAGTTCGGTTCCTGCGAAGCCGCGGAACTGAAAAGCGGGCATCTCCTCTTTATCGTCGGCGCGGAGCCTCGGGAACTGGACCGCCTCGGCGAGCGGTTCCGCGAACTGCAGGAGACGATCCGGCAGTATTACCGGACGTCGTTTACCGTGACGCTGACCGAACCCTTCTCCGATTACCGCGCGATCACGCCGATGTATCAGCAGGCCGTGCGCCATTCCGGCTACCGGATGATTTTGGGCCGCGGCTCGGTGATCGAGCCCGAGCAAATCCGAAATAACGAGGAGCGCGAAGCGCTGGAAATTCCGCAGGAACTGGAACGCCGGCTGAGCGAGGGGCTCAAAAGCGGCCGGCTCGAAGACGCGGAGCAGGCCGTGCGGAGCTGGCGGACGACGCTGTCGGGCTTCAGCGCCGAAAACACGTTTTCCGCGGTGCTGCATTTGACGGTGACGCTCAGCGGCACGCTGGGCGAATTGAACCGCAACAATCTGCATCCGCTGCCGGTCAATCTGCAGACCGTCAACCGGCGCATTTTGGAAAAGGAAACGCTGGACGAGATCGAAGAGGCGCTGCTGGAGATCGTGCGGGAAGTATGCGGGCGAGGCCGCAGCGGGAGAGAAGACAAAAGCCGCCTGCTCGCCGAGACGGTCAAAGAGATCATCGACAAGCATTACGCCGATCCGGACCTCAACGTGCAGCGGATCGCCGACATGCTGAAGGTCAGCACCATTTATCTCGGCCAGACGTTCAAGACGGAAGAAGGGCAGACGGTCGTCGACCGCATCAACGCTACCCGATTGGCGCGGGCCAAAGATTACCTGGAGCAGCAGAGCCTGACCGTGACCGAGATCATGCAAAAAGTCGGATTCGGCAACGAAAGCTACTTTTACCGGCTGTTCAAAAAACGCTACGGCGCGACCCCGAAAGAATACCGGCTGAAATCGGCGATCGAGCGCAGCACATAGTCTTGAACTTTTCGTTTATGCCCGGCGGTTTCGGCCGCGCAGCAGGCCCGTGCAGCAGGCCCGCAGCCCTTACCGGATGCGGGCTTTTGTCATGTCCCGCCTCCCGGACCGCTCGCTCTGCCGCAGCCGGACTTTGTTCGCCGCGCTGCCCGGGAATCCGCGCCGTTACAGCTTTTCGGGAACTGTACAGCGGGATAGTACAGCAATTATGGCATTGTACAGTAACGAATGATAGCGCTTTCCTCTATCGTTGGAGATGCGAAAGCCGCAGCCTTCGCCGGATATGCGCCGGAGAAGATTCGCCCAAAGAAAGCCAACGAAGAAGAAACCCGAAGGAACGCTGGACAAAAGGGAAAGGAGCTGGAGACATGTCGGACAAAGTATCGCTCGCGGCGAAGACCTCCCAAGCGCCCGCCGAAGCCAAGCCGCGCAAATCGTGGCTTGCCAGGGAGCTTCGCCATTTCCGCAACAACCGGGAACTGTTTCTGCTGTCGCTGCCGGGCATCTTGTACAAATTGATTTTTGCCTACATTCCCATGATCGGCATCATCATCGCCTTTAAGAACTATCGCTACGATCTGGGCATCTTCGGCAGCAAATGGGTGGGGCTGGACAATTTCCGCTATCTGTTCTCGACGGACACCGCTTGGAGAATCACCCGCAACACGGTGCTGTACAATGCGGCGTACATCCTGATTACGCTGGTCGCCGCGCTTCTGCTGGCCGTGCTGCTGAACGAAGTCAAAGCCAAATGGAGCCGCTTTTACCAGACCGCGCTGTTTCTGCCGCATTTTCTGTCTTGGGTGCTGGTCGGCTACATCGCGTACGCGTTTTTGAACCACGCCGACGGCTTCGTCAACCGTACGCTGATGGCGATGGGGTTCGATCCGGTCAGCTGGTACCAGAACGCCGGCGCCTGGCCGTTCATTCTGGTCACCGTGCATTTATGGAAAGTGATCGGGTTCAATACCCTCATTTATTTCGCCGGCATCATGGGCATCAACAGCGAATATTACGAAGCGGCGAGAATCGACGGCGCGACCAAGCGGCAGATGGCGCTCAAGATCACCGTTCCGCTGCTGAGCCCGCTGATCGTCATCCTGCTCATTCTGTCGATCGGCAGCATGTTCCGCGGCGACTTCGGTCTGCATTATTTTATCCCGAACAACTCGGGCTTCCTGTACGGGTCGACGGATATTATCGACACGTACGTGTACCGCGCCCTGCGCGAAGTCGGCAACGTCGGCATGTCGGCGGCTACCGGGCTGTATCAATCGGTCGTCGGGCTGATTCTGGTGCTGTCCGCCAACGCGATCGTCAAAAAGATCAATCCCGATCATTCGCTCTGGTAAAACGAAAGGAGGAAGCTTATGGCGCGCCAAAAAATCGAGTTGTCCAAAGTCGCGATCAATCTGTTGTTCACGCTGCTGTCGCTGGCCGTCGTGCTGCCGTTCGTGCTCGTCATTTCCGTGTCGCTGACCGACGAGAAATCGCTGACCGAGTTCGGCTACCGCTTTATTCCGGAAACGTTCAGCCTCGAAGCGTATCGCTATATGCTGGATTCGCCGGAAGTGCTGCTGCGGGCGTACGGCGTCACTTTGACGATCACCGTGGTCGGCGCGGCGCTCGGGCTGCTGCTGACGGCGATGACCGCCTACGTCATTTCGAGAACCGACTACCGCTATAACCGGATCACCACGTTTTACGTCTTTTTCACCATGCTGTTCAGCGGAGGGCTGGTCCCGACCTACATCTTGATCACCCAGTATCTGCATCTCAAAGACAGCCTGCTGGCGCTGATCCTGCCTATCCTGCTGTCGCCGTTCAATATTATGGTCATGAAAGGCTTCATGTCCAAGATTCCGCTGGAAATCATCGAGTCGGCGAAGATCGACGGCGCGCGCGAGTTTCGAATCTTTTTCCGGATCGTGCTGCCCCTGTCGCTGCCGGCGCTGGCCACGCTCGGACTGCTGATCTCCTTTACTTACTGGAACGAATGGTTCAACGCCATGCTCTACATCGACGATCCGAACAAGGTGCCGCTGCAATTGCTGCTGGTGCGGACGCTGAACAGCATCGAATTTCTCACGTCGAACTCGGAATTCACGCAGCAGCTCGGCATCGACCTGTCCGCGTTTCCGAACAATTCGGCCCGGATGGCCATCGCGGTGCTTGCGGGCGGGCCGATGCTGGTCATCTTCCCGTTCTTCCAGCGCTTTTTCGTGAAAGGGCTTACGGTCGGTTCGCTTAAGGGCTGACTTGGAGAAATAGCAAGGCAGGCGAAATTCAAGCAGACATGGGAGGTCGTACGAATGGGAAAAAGAATGGTCAAGCTGTTGGCTCTTGCGGGATTGGCGGTCGCTCTGCTGTCGGGCTGCGGGAGCGGAAGCGGCGGCAGTACGGCGGCGGGAGAAGCGGACGAAAACGGGTTGAAGCCGGTTACCCTGACCTGGTATTACCCGCTGTCGCAGCTGCAGGCGGATCAGAATAAAGTGGAAGACGCCGTGAACGCCATCACGCGGAAGAAGATCAACGCGACCGTCAAATTGATGCCGGTGCCGGTGGGAGACTACGTGCAGAAGATGAATACGGTGCTGGCGTCGGGCGAAAAATTCGATATTCTCTGGACGGGTTACATGCTGAAGCCGGAAGAGCTGGTGCGCAAAGGCGCGATCCGGCCGATGACCGAGCTGCTGGACGAATACGCGCCGGAGCTGAAAAAGGACGTGCCGCAGACGATGTGGGACGGGCTTACGGTCGACGGCGATATCTACGCGATCCCCAATCAGCAGATCAACGGCGGACGCTACGGCTACATTATCAAAAAGGAACTGGCCGACAAGTACAAGCTGGACGCGGCTTCGCTGAAAGAGGTCGAAGATATCGAGCCTTTCCTCGCCCAGATCAAAGAAAACGAGCCGGATATTATCCCGTTCGGCAATTTCGGCGGCAACTTCGACTTCAACGCGCAGATGTACGGCAAAGGCTTCTGGTCGGTGCCGGGGCTGGACGGACATTTTTACATCAAAAAAGACGATCCGACCTATCAGCTGCACCGCTATCCGGAGGAGGAGCTGGACATCTACCGACTGGCGAACAAATGGTATGACGCGGGCTATATTTACAAGGATGCGGCGACGGCGAAAAACACGGACTTCATGGCCAAAGGTAAGATCGGAACCGAGTTCAATCTCGTCATGAAGCCCGGAATCGAGGCCGAAGTCAAAGCGAAAAACGGCGGCAACGACGTCGTTATCGCGCCGCTCAGCGGCTGGTATTCCAACGGTTATTCCGCGACGACTAACCAATCGCTCAGCCGCACGTCGGAGAATCCGGAACGGGCGATGATGCTGCTCAATCTGGTGAATACGGACAAAGAACTGTACAATCTGCTCTGCAACGGCATCGAAGGCGAGCATTACAAAAAGCTGGAGGGCGAGTATATCGAAGCGCTGCCCGATTCCCGGTACAGACCGAACGCGGATTGGGTATTCGGAAGCGTGTTCAACTCGTATCTGAAGGAAGGACAGCCGGAAGACGTCTGGGAAGAAACGAAGAAAATCAACGAAAGCGCGGACTTGAATCCCGTAGGCGCATTCAAATTCAATTCCGAGCCGGTCAGCACCGAGATCGCCAACCTGAACGCCGTCTGGGACGAGTACAAGCGCGGCATCATCACCGGCACGCTGAACTTCGACGAGACGTGGCCGGGACTGCATACGAAGCTCAAAGAAGCGGGCGAAGACCGCTACGCGGAAGAAGTGACGAAGCAGTTCGAGCAGTTTTTGCGGGAGTCCGGACTGAAAAAATGACCCGGGCGGCTTGCATGCCTCAGCGGGAGAAGGGACGGGGAGCGCGATGCCGCGAATAGAACGGCCGACGCTCCGCGAAGGCTCCGTTTCCCGCGGAACGGGAAATTACCGGCAGGGATGGGGAAGTTAGCGGACGACAAAAGCCGCGCGGCGGTGCCGTGCGGCTTTTTTTTGCGTTCCTGCTTTGCGGTTTCGGCGCGCAGCCGTATACCGCGCGGCGCCGCCCGCTTAAGAGCGGGACTGCGTCTGGACTTCCGGCTCCGCGTTCAGGCCGAACGCTTCGGCCACGAGGCGCACCGACTTCAGGCGGGCGTCGAAATCGTGGATCGACGAGACGATCATCAGCTCGTCGGTCCGGTATTCTTCGGAAAGCTGAAGCAGCCGCGCTTTGACCTGTTCGGGCGTGCCGACGACGCGGTAAGCGCGGGTCGCGGCGATCTGCTCGCGGTCGTACGGGGTATACGGATAGTCCATGGCCGTCTGCACGGACGGCAGATAAGGCAGTTCCATGCCTTTGTACATGGCGAGGAAGAACAGATCGGAGCTCGAAGCGAGCTGCTCGGCTTCTTCTTCGGTATCGGCGCAGACGACGGTAATCGCGGCAAGCGATTTCGGTACCTGCGACATCAGGGAAGGCTCGAAGTTGTCATGGTAAAATTCCGTCGCTTCCGCTCCGCCCGGCGTGCCGAAGAACTGGGCGAACGCGTAGGAGGCGCCGGTCTGAGCGGCCAGACGGGCGGTGCCGCCGCTGGAACCGAGCAGCCACAGTTGGGGCGAGGTATCGACCGAAGGCGAAACGCTCAGGCCCGCGAAGCGATGGTCGGCGGGTACGGCGTCGTTCAGATAAGCGATCAGATCGATGATCTGCTGCGGATACGGGTCGGCGCTGTGATAATGGCCTTCCTGAAGCGCCCGCGTGGACAGCGGCCGTCCTCCGGGAGCGCGGCCTACGCCGAGGTCGATCCTCCCCGGGTACAGAGCCTCGAGCAGCCGGAAATTCTCCGCTACCTTATAAGCGCTGTAATGCGGGAGCATGATGCCTCCGGAACCGAGCCGGATGCGCGACGTGTTGGCGGCCAGATGGGCGATCAGCACTTCCGGGCTGGAATGGGCGAGCGCCTTCGAACTGTGATGCTCCGATACCCAGAAGCGGCTGTAGCCGAGCTTGTCCGCTTCCACGGCGAGGCGAGTCGTCGCCTGCAGCGCTTCCTTGGGACCGGAGCCTTCCGTAATGGTCGATTGATCGAGAATGCCGAGCTTAAGCATGTATGGGTTCCCCTCTCGAAGCTTCATCGCAAGCGATGAGGCCGATCATAAATTTTGCTGAAGCGTCAGCCGCTTCGTGCCTCGGCAGGCGGGGCAGACGGCTGTACCTAATCATTTGATACCTCAACTATTATATCAAATTCGTAAACGATCGTCAAAATAATACTAACTATATAAAATATAGTTCGTTCGGATTTCTTCCGGATGACGAACGTTGACGATTCGCACAACTATTCGGCCTTGAGTCTGTATATATACGTGACGGCATCGAAGACCGAATTGGCGCGCCGATGCGCCGGAATGACGACAGGGGGATTCAAAAAGATGATCACAAAGCGGAAAAAAGGCTCGGGATGGACCCGAATCGCGTTAAGTGCCGGGATGGCGCTGATCGTGGCGGCGGGCGTCATGCCTGTGCAGGCGGCGGAGGCCGCGGGGAAAGAAAGCTTGCAGGCGGCCGTGCCGACAGGCGCAGCTTCGATTCAAGCCGAGATCGACGGACGGCCCGCGCAGTGGGGAGACAGCGTCTATACTTACCGTTCGCTGACTTACGTGCCGGTGCGGGAAGGCGCCGTTTCGCTGGGAGCCCGGGTGAAGTGGGACAAAGCGCAGCGGGCCGCGATCGTGACGCTGAACGGCGACGAGCTGCTGTACCGGCCGGATTCGGAGACGGTCTCGGTCAACGGATACGAATTGAAGATGCCGGGCACGACCCGCTACGTCGGAGGGATCTTGACCGTTCCGCTGCGCGGGTTGACGGAGCCTCTCCGAGCAAGCGTCAATCCGGTCTCGAGCGGCGGCGTGCTGAATTTGTCGCTGAAGACGGACGCCGCGACCGTCTTCGACGCGAAGCTGGAAGCCGTCAACGCCTATCTGAAAGAAAAAGAGTATTCGGGCAGCGTGCTGATCGCTCAAGACGGCAAAGTGTTGATGCGCAAGGCGTACGGCTTGTCCACGGACACGACGACCGTTCGGCCGACGGATCAGATGCGGCTCGGTTCGCTCACCAAAGCCTTTACCGCCGCTTCCATTCTGAAGCTTGAGGAAGAGGGCAAGCTGAGCACCGACGATACGCTTGCCCGGCATATCCCCGACTACCCGCGGGGCGACGAAATCAAGCTGTCGATGCTGCTGTCGCACACGTCGGGCATCGCGCTGAACTTTGTCCGCAAGGAAGGGACGCCGCTCTCGGAGACGGTGGAAGAAATCAAAAAAAGCCCGCTTAAGTTCGCTCCCGGCACCGATTACATGTACAGCAACAGCGGCTATGTGCTGCTGGCCTACATCATCGAGCAGACTTCGGGAATGAGCTATGCGGACTTTGTGCAGACGCGAATCCTGGACCCGCTCGGCATGAAACACAGCGGCACGGCCACCCGGCAGACGAAGACGCCGACCGGCTACGAATACGATTGGCAGACGGCGGCATGGAACCCGGTAGGTTATTACTTCTCGCCTTCCGGCACCGGCAGCCTCTATTCCACGCTCGACGACATGCTGATCTGGTCGCAGGCGCTGAGCGCCGGCAAGGTTCTGTCGGAAGAGACGATGGAGCGCATGTATACGACGAGCCCTTACAAAAACTACGGTTACGGCTGGCATGTCGACGGTCAAGGTTCGGATCGGGTGGCGTTCCACAGCGGCGGCGGAGACGGTTATACGACGGGGATCCGGCGCGGACTGAATGACGGCACGGTCATCATTCTGCTGAGCAACCACGGCGGCCTCGACACCAATGCCATGACCGCCAAAATTCGGGAGCTGGCTTTCGGGCAGTAAAAGCGCGCGAACGCGGAGAAGCCGCCGGGGAAACCCGGCGGCTTTTCGGTATTCCGATGGCGCTTCTGCGCCGAAGCGCCATCGTTCGCGATCTTAAGCCTACCTGCAAGGCCGACTACAATCCGTTCTCCGCCGCGTACCTGCCCCAATGAGGCCGGTTTCCGTCCGCGTCCGCGAAGCCGTACCGGTCGGACAGCTCCCAAGAACTGAGGGCCCTGCCGGTAAACGTCATGAGATCCGGGTCGGCGGCGAGGCGCGCGGCGGCCTGCCCGACGAAGGCCGGAGTCTCGGACGCGATGAAATGGGGCTCGATCTTCACCGCGTCCCGCCAGTTCTTTTCGGTGACGCCGAAGTGGTCGAGCATGGCCTCGGAGCGCAGAAAACCGGGGGTCAGCGCGACCGCGGCAATGCCGTACGGACGCAGTTCCTCGGCCATCGCCGCCGCGAGGTGAATGCCGGACACTTTGGCCAGGCTGTAGTAAACGTTCCCGCGAAAACGGTAATCCGTGCCGTCGGTGATCTCCAGCACGAGCCCGCCCGGACGGTCCAACATGAGCGGCAGCATGTGGCGGGAGGTGATTAGATGCGTGTGCACCGAGCGCCGCTGGATCGACAGGCCGTCCTCCAGCGAGTGCTCCCACAGCGTCTGGCCCCATTTCGTCAAGTCGTCGCCGCCCCAGATGTCGTTGACCAAAATATCCAGTCCGCCGCGCTCGGCGGCAATTTTTTCCGCCAGCAGGCGGACCTGCTCGGAATCGGAATGATCCGTGCGGACCGCCGAAGCCGTCCCGCCGCGCGCTTCGATCATTTCGGCCGTATCTTCGATCGTCTCCGATCGCTTCATGTCCGACGCCTCCAGCCTTGTCGTTCGTCCGGTCACGTAGACATGGGCGCCCAGCGCCCCCAGCTCCACGGCGATTCCGCGTCCCGCGCCTCTCGTTCCTCCCGCCACCAGCGCAACCTTGCCGGCCAGCGGCCTATCGTTTTTCAGCATAACGCCACCTCTTCTCTCGTTTTTTTTGCTTGCGCATTGCCCGCACTCTCAATATAGGCGATAATAGATGACAACCTATGTCTTATATAAAAAAAGGAGGGACCCGCATGAGAGGAGACCGGCTGCTGAAAATCATGCTGCTGCTCCAGGGCCGGGGGCGGATGTCGACGCGCGAGCTGGCGGAGGAGCTTGAAGTGACGCCGCGCACGGTAAGCCGCGATCTGGAAGCGCTGGGGCAGTCGGGTATTCCGATCGTGGCGCATCGCGGCCGGTTCGGAGGCTGGAGCCTGATGGAAGGATACCGCAGCGGCCTGACCGGCATGACGCCGGACGAGACGTCGACGCTGCTGCTTCGGGCTTCTTCCGGTCCGCTGCGGGATATCGGGCTCGAAGAACATTATGAGGCGGCGCTGCGCAAGCTGAAGGCCGCTTATCCGGGACCGGGACGGCAGGGTGCCGAATTTTTGCGCCGGAAGCTGCTGATCGACGAATCGGGCTGGCACGGCGGGGGAAGCGAAGTGCCGGAGGCGCTCGCCGTCTGCCAGGAGGCCGTCTGGGAAGAGCGAAAGCTGCGCTTCGAATACGCGAAGGAGCGGGGCGGCGAAGCTTCCGAACGGATCGTGGAGCCGCTGGGGCTTGTGGTCAAACGCGGCGTCTGGTATCTGGCGGCGCGGGAGCGGAAGGCCGTCAAGACGTTCCGGATTTCCAAAATGACGCGGGCCCGTCGGCTGGACGACCTTTTCGGGTATCCGGAGGCGTTCGATCTGTCCGCTTACTGGGAAGAATTTCTCCGCCTTTTCCCGAAAGCGCTGCCGCGTTACGAAGCGGAGCTTACGATGGGCGAAGCGGCGCTGGAAGCGTTTCGCGCGGAGCGCTACATCCGGGTGCTGCGTGCGGAGCGGCTTCAGAACGGCGACTACGACGTGTCCGCGGATCTGGCGACGCCGGAATTCGCGCTGCGTTTCGTGCTCGGCTTCGGCACGGCGGTGCGGATAACGGGGCCGGAAGATTTGGCCGAAGCCGTTTCCGCCGAAGCGGGCAGAGTGGCGCGAATGTACGGACGGGATATTTCGATCAATGAAGAGAAGAGGGGAAAAGCATGATTTTGCATAAGGGAGAAGTATTGTTTCGCCAAGGGGACGAAAGCAAGTATTTGTATCGGGTGAAGAGCGGCATATTCAAGGTGACGCGCCTGCACGAAAACGGAAACATCATTTTGTTCAACGTTTTTTATGCCGGAGAAACGGTTCCCCACCATTCGTTGATCAGCCCGAAAGAAACCCACGGAACCGCCACCGCTCTCGTTCGCAGCGAAGTGGAAACGATTCTGGCCGCCGATTGGTACAAAAGTCTGGAAGAGGACCCGAAGAAGGCGCTGGAAGTCGCTCTGCTGCTGCAGGACAAGCTTCGGTTCATGCAGCAGCGGATCGACCACCTGACGGCGGGCACGCCCGCCGAGCGGCTGCAGCTGCTGCAGCATTGGATGGCGACGTACGCTTACGGCCAGCAGCTGACGGACCTGCTCACGCAGGAAGAGATCGGACAATTGATCGGGCTGCGCCGGGAGACGGTGAACCGTCTGCTGCGTGCAGGGAAGTGAGTCATTCGATTTTTTTACAAAGAAAACCATATTTTTTACATGAAAATTACAAAATAGAAGGAACGTTTATCGCTTCCGAACCGATTATGTGGTAAAATAGTTTAAAAAGGTGACGCTCCTGGGTAAGTAAATCTCAGATTTCACCATCCAATCACAGAAAGGATCAGGATACCATGAGTCCCCGAAGGAGTATTCCCCAAAGGACAATCTGGAAACGTTACGATCTCTCCTATACTTAGCGCCTTTCGTAGATAGTTTGTCGGACGACCGTTGATGACAAACGCTGCGAAAGGAAGGGAACATCCATGCGAAGGATGAACGCCTCTCGGTTTTCCCCTCTTGCTCGCAGCATTTTGTCGACATGACAAAAACTGCGAAAACGAGGAGAATATCGTATGAGGTCAAAAGGAAAAAGGATGAAGCGGTCCGCGCAGGCGGCCGCGATCTTAACTGGCACGTTCGTAATGGCATTCGCGTATTACCACATTAATTTTCAGAACCATCTTTCGGAAGGCGGCTTTGTCGGAATCTCGCTGCTCGGCCAGTACGCGTTCGGGCTTTCGCCCGCGCTGACGATTCTGCTGCTAGACATCCCGTTCATGCTGCTGTTCGCTCTGCGAAAAGGGTGGAGGAACATGGGACCGGCCGTGCTGGCCGCGGGTTCGTTCACGGTATTCTATGCCGCGATCGAACAATTCTCCACGTTGAACTTCGATCTGCACGGGCAGCTTTGGCTGGCCGCTCTGCTCTCGGGCATATTGACCGGGATCGGCGGAGGTCTGGTGCTGCGCTGCGGCGGAGCGACGGGCGGAGACGACTGCGCCGCGATTTGGCTTCACGAGAAAACGGGCTTGAAGATCGGCACGGTGTTCATTTTGATGGACGCGTCGGTACTGCTGCTGTCGCTGCTGTATCTGCCGTTTGTCGAGACGCTGTACACGGTAGCCGCCGTCTGCATCGGGGGCAAAGTCATTACCTGGACCGTGGAACCGCAAATTTTGCGCCGCAGCGTGACTTCGATCGGTCATTTCTTTATGCCGTCGAAACGTCAACCTCAGCATGCCGCACCGGAAGTGAAAGGTTTGAATAGAGTGTAAGACAGAGGGTCCGAAGGGAGGCCCGCAGCCGCAATTTCCCTGTTGTTTTTTTGAAAAAACCGTTCCGATTTTCTCCCGCGATGGAGAAAGCCGAAACGGTTTTTTTGTAGGCTTCCATCTGCGCTTCATGCGCGAACCTTGGGCATTCAAGACTGGATTTTGCCGTCCTTGTCATGCACATAGACGTGCACCCCGTCGTCGCTCGCGCTGTCGTTTGCGGCCTTGACGGCTTCGTCTTTGCGGCTGTGCGTGGACAGGGGCTTATCTGTTCCTTCTTCTTTGACCGCCCAGCCGTCTTCGTGCGATACGACATGCAGCGGATGGCGAGCGGAAGATTTCGACTCGCTTCCGCTGCGGCCGCGGGAACCGTCGTCGTCTTTTTTCGATTTCCCGCCGCGATCGGGATGATTTTCGTCCCATTCTTCGGCTTTGGAAGTGGCGATCGCGATCGCGCGGCCTTCTTCATAACCTTCGTCCAGCAGAGCGTTGGCGATTTCGATCGCTTTGTCGCGTACGCGTTCATCCAGGTTTTTCATCGACTGCGGGTAATCGTTTTTGTTCCAAGGCATGGCGTTTCCTCCTGTTCGAGTAGGTGGCGCGGCCGCCGAAGCTTCCGATATGACCGGCTTTCGGGGCCGCGATGTGTTCGATATGGTTATTAACTACCCGGATAGGCGCAGGTCTAAGCAGCAGGCAAGGGTTGTTCAAATTTGAAACTTCCTGCTATGATAAACAGCATAGCCGCACGTAAAACGCGCTCCGCGCGTCTGCGGACGAACCCGACAAACGGAAGAACGGAAGGAGTTTGACCATGAAAGTGACTTTGATTGCCGGAAGCAACCGCGAGCAGGCCAGCAGCACGCAGTTGACCCGTTATATTGCAAAATTGTTGGAAGAGCAGGGATTCGAAGCGGAAGTATTCAGCTTATACGAACACCAACTGCCGCTCTACGGGCCGGGCGACGCATACGGACATGCGGAAGTGCTTCTGCTGTCCCAGGCCGTCAAGTCGGCGCAGGCCGTCGTGCTGGCGACGCCGGAGTATCATTCTTCGATCTCCGGCGTGCTGAAAAATGCGCTCGATTTCCTGAACAGCGAATATTTCGAAGGCAAGCCTGTGCTGTCCGCAAGTTCGGCGGGCGGCGCGGTCGGCGTCTCCTCGCTCGGCGCGCTGCAGACCATCGTGCGCAACCTGCACGGTCTGAACTGTCCGGAATGGATCTCGGTCGGCGGCGATCAGCGCAAATTCGGCGAAAACGGTGAGCCGATCGACCAGGCGACCGAGCTGCGCATCCGCAAAGCGGTCGATACATTCGTGCATCTGATCCGCCGGGTCCACGCTTGATTCCCGTCCGAGCCCGAATAGCCGCGTCAAGCATAAAAAAACGGATTCCGCTTTAAAGCGGAATCCGTTTTTTGGCGTAGGGCTTTGCGTGACGCCGCGGCGCTCAGCGCTGCTCGAACATCGCGCGATACTCGCCGTAGCCTTCTTCTTCGAGTTTTTCCGCCGGAACGAAGCGCAGCGCCGCGGAGTTGATGCAGTAGCGCAGGCCGTCCGGACCGGGACCGTCGTCGAATACATGGCCCAGATGCGAATCGGCTTCTTTGCTGCGGACTTCCGTGCGGATCATGAAGTGGCTGAGATCGACCTTTTCTTTGACATGATAGTCGCGAATCGGACGGGTGAAGCTCGGCCAGCCGCAGCCGGAATCGTATTTGTCGAGAGAGCTGAACAGCGGCTCGCCGGAGACGATGTCGACGTAGATGCCTTCGCCGTGATGATCCCAGAACTCGTTGTGGAATGCGGGCTCCGTACCGTTGTTCTGCGTGACGTTATACTGCATGTCCGACAAGCGCTGCTTCAGTTCGGATTTGTCGACCGCTTTTTTCCAATGGTTTTCGATAAACGCTTCGCGGCCGGAAGCTTTTTTGTAGCGCTTGTAATGGGCCGGGTTCTTTTTGTGGTAATCCTGGTGATACTCTTCGGCTTCGTAGAACGTCTCGGCCGGACGGATCGGCGTCACGATCGGTTTGTCGAAACGGCCGCTTTCGCCCAACGCTTTTTTCGAAGCCTCCGCCTTGATGCGCTGTTCTTCCGTGTGATAGAAAATGGCCGTTTCGTACGAAGAGCCGCGGTCGTGGAACTGTCCGCCGGCGTCGGTCGGATCGATCTGCTGCCAGAACAGTTCGAGCAGCTTTTCGTAAGGGAAGATGTCCGGATTGAACGTGATTTGGACCGCTTCGAGATGGCCGGTCGTTTCGGAGCATACTTCTTTGTAAGTCGGATTTTCGGTATGTCCGCCGGTATAACCGGAGACGACTTTGACGATGCCCGGCAGGTCTTCGAACGGCGTGACCATGCACCAGAAGCAGCCTCCCGCGAATGTCGCTTTTTCGATCATAGAAGATGGATAATCAGCCATGGTTGATCCCTCCGTTTTTTATTTGAATCAATTGTTTGATGCACAATTAAATGAAAGTTATACTTTAAATTATAAACGATTTTGCGGGTTTCGCAAGTGTCCCGCCATTCGGGCTTTCCCGAGCGGCTCTTCACTGCTAGATAAACGTACCGTCGTCCGGCGAATCAGTTAGCGGGCTGCGGGAGGAGATGTTTTGCCAACCGCCTGCTGTGCGGGTATACTCGAAAAGGAGGCGGCGCGCGGTGAATCCGGGTGCCGCGAACGATGAAGGAAAGCGGGGAAGCCTGGATGGAAAGCATAAGGAAAAGCTCGGCGGACGGAGAGAAAGCCCGGCGAATCCGGGTGGGGCTGGTCGGAATCGGAGGAATCGCGGAAAAAGCTTATCTTCCGCTTCTGGCCGGACACGCGGGCGCCGAAGTCGCGGGCATCGTCAGCCGAAACGAAGCGCGAATCCGCGCGGCGGCGGAGATGTACCGGATTCCGAACGCTTCGACGAATATCGACGATCTGGCGCGCTGGGATTTGGATGCCGTATTCGTGCACAGCGCGACGGAATCCCACTACGGCATCGTCATGAAATGTCTCGAGGCGGGACTGCCGGTCTACGTCGACAAGCCGCTTTCGACGGACATGACCGAAAGCCGGGCGATGGCGGCGAAAGCGGAAGCGAAAGGGCTGCTGCTTGCCGTGGGCTTTAACCGCCGCTTTGCGCCGCTCTACGCGCAGGCCCGCGCCTGGATCGACGAAACCGGCGGTTCCGTACAAGCGCACGCGGCCAAGCACCGTACGGGCGTCCATGATCGGCCGGCGCGCGAAACGATCTACGACGATCTGATCCATATGCTGGATCTGCTGCTGTGGCTGGGAGGCGGAGACGGCCGGCTGCTGTCGAACGCGCTCGACGCCGACGCCGAAGGGCGGATGCTTCAGGTCTTCGGCACGCTGCGTTTGGGCGGAGGAATCGGGAGTTACGGCATGGTCCGTTCCGCCGGACGCGACTTCGAACGGCTGGAGCTGCACGGCGGCGGGCGCACCGCCGTCGTGGAAGACCTGGAACGCGCTATTTTTGCGGAACGCGGCGGTTTGCCTCAAGAAGTCGGTTTCGGAAGCTGGGAGACGGTGTTGAAGCGGCGGGGGTTCGAAGGCGTCGTGCGGCATTTTCTCGATACGCTGGCCGCACCGGATTTTTGCACGGTTCGTGCCGATCTGGTGCTGGGTTCGCACGAGTTGGCGGAGCGAGTCGCGAAGTCTTTTTGACAATAAACCGAACAAGGAAAGGAGCATCGACATGAGCGATTACGATCCTAACCGCGACGTCGATTACGAGCGCTACGACAGCGCCGAAGGACGCCGGGAACTCGAGAAGAAGACGCAGGAGAAAATCGTGGAAGTCTACCGGCAGGAAGAGGACATGATGATTCTCGTCTACGCGCAGTGGTGCGTCAACAACGATCTCGACCCGGTCGAACTGTACGCCAAAGCTTACCCGGAGCAGGTCGCGAACGACCGCCTTGCGCGGGGGCTGGAGCTGACGGTGCCGAAAGAAGAAGCCGGAGACATCACGGACGACACGCTGCTCGGCGTGCTGACGATGTTCGGCAACGACGATCTGGGCATGGTCGTGTCCGAAGCGATCGAGATCCGTGAACGGAACAAACGCCGTTGAGTCCGGCGCTCCGGCGAAAGCCGCGGCCGTTCGAATCCGGACAGGCAAAAACCCGCAAATGCAGCGAACGAACGTCTGCGTTTTGCGGGTTTTTTGATCTTCCAAGAGATTTTGCTACATCTTCTCCTGCCGGGTATGCCGGAATTCTTTCGGCGACATGCCGAATTTGCTGCGGAAGACGCGGTGGAAATACGTGTAGTTGGCAAATCCCGACGTCTCCGCCACCTGCTCGAGCGGCATCGGACTGAATACGATTCGCTCCTTGGCCATGTCGAGCCGGACTTCCAGCGCGTACTGCATGATGCTGATGCCGAACGTCTCCTTGAACAGATGCACGCAGCGCGAGACGCTGGTGTCCACGTAAGCGGCGACGTCCTCCAGCTTGAAGAGCGAAGAGGCGTTTTCTTCGATGTACTGCTTGATCCGGTGGGCGAGGAACGTTTTGCCCGACGAGATCGGCTGTTCGCTCAGCAGTCGGTCGGTTTCCAGGCAGAGGATGCGCAGATAGTAATCGGAGATGCGCGGGTCGGGATTGGAGATGCGGCGCTGTTCGATCACGATCTGGCGGAACAGTCCCAGCAGCCCTTCGCTGAGCGGGATGCTGATCTTGGTCGGGCGCTTGCGCTGATTCCACCACTGATCGATCCATTCGCCGCCGAAGAAAATATGGTAATCGCCGCTCTCCATCGGCCGCTCTTCGCTGCCCGTAAGAGAAGGCGGAAAAATTTTCAGTTCATACGTATCGTGGGGTCCGTAAAGCAGCAGGTCCCCGGCTTCGACGCGTTCCATTTTGCCGTCGACGAGCGCCTCGGAAGTGCCGTCCGTCTGCAGGCGAAGCAGGTAACTGCCGAGACCTTCGGTCCGGTGGACGTGAAAAGGTGTTCGATGGAAGGAAAATCCCGCGGTAAAGACCTGGCAGGAAAGGTCGGTCGTCTGCATGTCGGCTGCTCCTTGATCTAGAAAAATAAAATAATGACCAGATTGTTCATGTTTCGATTATATTCTTCATTTTAATACAAATCGATTTGCAATACCATGAATTCGAACGAACCACGAACATCCGAAGCGGCGAACGCTTCGGAGCAAAGCGATCTGGTAATCGACACGAAGGAGTGGTGTTCTCTTGACACGCATGAAGACCGGAATTGTCGGATGCGGCAATATCAGTGCCATCTACCTGCAAAACCTGGCAGCCAGCCCATGGATCGAAGTGGTCGCGCTTGCCGACCGGGTGCCGGAGAAAGCACAGGAGCGGGCCGCCGAATTCGGCATTGAAACCGCTTGCACCGTGGATGAACTGATTGCGGACGCATCGATCGAGCTTGTGATCAACCTGACCATTCCCGCCAGCCATGCGGCCGTTCATCTGGCCGCCCTCGAAGCGGGCAAGCACGTCTACGGAGAAAAGCCGCTCGCCGTGTCGCTGGAGGACGGAAGGCTGATTCTCGAAGAAGCGGCCAAGCATAACCTCAGGGTGGGCTGTGCCCCGGATACGTTTCTGGGAGCCGGCGTCAGCACGGCGCGGCGCGCGATCGAAGAGGGCTTGATCGGCCGCCCGGTCGCCGGAACCGCGTTCATGCTGGGCGGCGGTCCCGAAGGCTGGCATACCGATCCGGAGTTTTTCTACGCTTACGGCGGCGGTCCGATGTTCGATATGGGACCTTACTATTTGACGGCGCTGGTCAATCTGCTGGGACCGATTCAGCGCGTCAGCTCGTCGACGGGCATCCAAATTCCCGACCGGGTCATCGGTTCCGGCCCCAAGGCCGGCAGGCCGATTGCCGTCCAGACGCCGACGCATCTCGCCGGCACGCTGGATTTTGCCGGCGGACCGATCGTCACGATGATTATGAGCTTCGACGTGCGCGGCGCCACCGAACTTCCGCGGATGGAAATCTACGGCACGGCCGGCACGCTGTCGCTGCCCGATCCGAACTTTTTCGGAGGGGACGTGCGTCTGCGCCGGGCCGGCTCGGACAATTGGGAGACGCTGCCGCCGGTATTCGACAGCGCCCGCAACGAGCGCGGGCTCGGCGTCGAAGACATGGTGAAGTCCCTTCGGGAAAACCGCAGGCACCGATCGAACGGCGAACTGGCCTACCATGTGCTCGAAGCGATGCATGCGTTCATGCATTCGTCGGCCGAAAGCCGGCACGTCACGTTGGAGAGCTCTTACAAGGTTCCGGCGGCTAGACACGATTCGCTCAAATTATAATTTGCAGAAAAGGTGGAGCGCAAAATGGCCAAAGTAGGACTGCAGCTGTATACCGTACGCGAAGAAATGGAGCAGGATTTCCGCGGGACGCTGGAAAAAGTGGCCGAGCTGGGCTACAAGGGAGT
This sequence comes from Saccharibacillus alkalitolerans, assembly GCF_011090185.1. Taxonomy (GTDB): domain Bacteria; phylum Bacillota; class Bacilli; order Paenibacillales; family Paenibacillaceae; genus Saccharibacillus; species Saccharibacillus alkalitolerans. Next base: position 576,851 of record NZ_JAAFGS010000001.1, read on the forward strand.
CGAGTTCCATACGTTTTTCGGACGCGGCGCGGACGAAGTCAAATCGATCCTGGACGAACTCGGTCTCGAAGCGCTGGGCACGCATACGGCGTACCGGCAGCTGCTGGATCATCTCGACGAAGAGATCGCTTATAACAAACGGATCGGAAACGACACGCTGATCGTGCCCTACCTGACGGAAGAAGAGCGGGTCTGGGACGAAGTGTTCGCCAATCTGAAAGAGCTGGGCAGACGGACGCGGGAACAAGGAGCGGTGCTCTGTTACCATAACCACGACTTCGAAATGACGGAGGAAGTGAACGGGAAACCGGTGTTCGACGCCATGTACGAAGCGGTATCCGCCGATGACCTCCAGGTCGAAATGGATACGTGCTGGGTGCATTACGGCGGTTACGATCCGGTGGAATACATCAATCGCTACCGGGGGCGCCTGCCGATCATCCACTTGAAGGACATGACGCGCGACGCGGACGGCAAGGCTATTACGGCCGAGCTTGGCGTAGGGGAAGTGAACCTGACCGCGATCGCGGACGCCGCGATCGGAGCGGGCGTGGAATGGATCGTCGTCGAGCAGGATTACTGCGCGGGCGGCAAGCCGCTGGAAAGCATCGCGACAAGCATGGAATGGATCAAAAAATACGCAGCAGAAGGAGCCGAATTGAATGTCTAAAACGTTAAACGTCGCCGTAATCGGATGCGGAGGGATTGCCAACGGCAAACACCTGCCGGCCCTGTCCAGGCAGGACAAAGCCGTAATCGTCGCTTTTTGCGATCTCGTGGAAAGCCGGGCGCAGGAAGCGGCCGAGCAGTACGGGGCGGAAGGCGCCAAAGTCTACACGGATTACAAAGAGCTGCTGAAGGACGAGAGCATCGAAGTCGTGCACGTCTGCACGCCGAACGATTCCCACGCGGAGATTACGATCGCCGCGCTGGAAGCCGGCAAGCACGTGCTGTGCGAAAAGCCGATGGCCAAAACGACGGAAGAGGCGCGCAGCATGATCGAAGCGGCGAACCGCACGGGCAAAAAACTGTCGATCGCCTACCAGAACCGCTTCCGCGACGACAGCCTGCACCTCAAAGACATGTGCGAAAAAGGCGAGCTCGGCGACCTTTACTTCGGCAAAGCCATCGCGCTGCGCCGCCGCGCCGTGCCGACCTGGGGCGTATTCCTGGACGAAGAGAAGCAGGGCGGAGGCCCGTTGATCGATATCGGCACCCACGCGCTCGATCTGACGCTGTGGCTGATGGACAACTATAAACCGCAGAGCGTAATGGGCTCGACGTTCCATAAGCTCGGCAGCCGCGAGAACGCCGCCAACGCTTTCGGCCCATGGGATCCCGAACAGTTCAAGGTGGAAGATTCCGCGTTCGGGTTCATTAAAATGGAGAACGGCGCGACGATCGTGCTGGAATCCAGTTGGGCGCTGAACGTGCGCAAATTCGGCGAAGCCCAAACGCTGCTGTGCGGCACGGAAGGCGGCGCCGATATGGAGGACGGCCTGCGCCTCAACGGCGAGAACCGCAGCCGACTGACCGAAACGAAAGTCGATTTCGGCTCCGGAGGCGTCGCCTTCTACGACGGCGGTTCGGAGAGAGCGGAGGACCGCGAAGCCAGAATGTGGCTCGAAGCGATCCTCGAGGACAAAGAACCGGTCGTGAAACCGGAGCAGGCGCTTGTCGTCACCCAGATCCTCGAAGCGATCTACGAATCCGCGAAGACCGGCAAAGCGGTATACTTCAGCTGAAATGGTACCATTCGCTAGTCGCCGCCGGCAGGCGGAAAAGGGGCTTTTTCGCACCTCTTTCCTATTCAGAACGGATATAAAATACGGATATAATAATCAAGGAGGTTCGGATAGTGAAGCTTGGAGTATTCATGGTACTGTTCAATGAACGCGGATTCGAAGAAGCGCTCGATTACGTGGCCGAAAAAGGATTGAAAGCGATAGAAATTCCTACGGGCGGCCATCCGGGCAACGTGCACTGCAAGCCCGAAGAACTGCTGGCCGACCGGTCGAAGCTTGACGCATTCAAAAAAGCGGTGGAATCGCGCGGGCTGATCATCAGCGCGCTGAGCTGTCACGGCAATCCTCTCCATCCGCAAAAAGCGCTTGCGCAGGCCGATCACGACGTGTTCCTGAAATCCGTCGAGCTGGCGCAGCGACTGGAAGTGCCGGTCGTCAATACCTTTTCCGGCTGCCCGGGCGACCACGAAGACGCCAAGTATCCGAACTGGCCGGTCGCGCCTTGGCCGAACGACTATCAAGACATTTTGAAATGGCAGTGGGAAGAGAAAGTTATTCCTTATTGGAAAGAAGCGGGCAAATTCGCGCAGGATCGCGGCGTGAAGGTCGGCATCGAACTGCACGGCGGATTTTCGGCGCACACGCCGGCCACGCTGCTGCGGCTGCGGGAAGCAACCTGCGAAGCCGTCGGCGCCAACCTCGACCCGAGCCACATGTGGTGGCAGGGCATCGATCCGGTACAGGCGGTCCGCATTCTGGGACGCGCCGGAGCCATTCACCATTTTCATGCCAAAGACATCACGATCGACCAAAATAACGTCAATATGCACGGCCTGACCGACATGCAGTCGTACACGCTCATGCAGGACCGGGCCTGGAACTTCCGCAGCGTGGGCTACGGACACGACATGAAGATCTGGTCCGACATCATCAGCGAACTGCGGCTGCAGGATTACGACTACGTCGTCAGTATCGAACATGAAGACGGGCTCATGTCCGTCGACGAAGGGTTCGGCAAAGCCGTCCGCAATCTCCAGCAGATCATCATCGAAGAGCCTGCGGGAGAAATGTGGTGGGTGTAAGATAAGCCGTGCCGCGCAGCAGCAAAGAAAACGACTATATAGTCCTAACATAAGGGGATACCGACGATGATCAACGTAACCATCTGGAACGAATTCGTACACGAACGCAGAGATGAAGAAGTCAAGGCCGTCTATCCGGACGGCATTCATAAGCAGCTGGAGCGCGCGCTGACGCCGGAAGGCTTCGCCATCCGCACCTGCACGCTGGAAGAAGACGATCACGGCCTGACGAGAGAAGTGCTCGACTCGACGGACGTCATGATCTGGTGGGGCCATATGGCGCACGAACTGGTCGACGATTCCATCGCCGAAGCGGTTGCGCAGAGAGTACGCGAAGGCATGGGCTTGATCGTTCTGCACTCCGGTCATTTCTCCAAGCCTTTCAAGAAGCTGATGGGTACAGGCTGTGACCTGAAATGGCGCGAAGCCGGCGAACAGGAGATTCTGTGGGCCGTCAATCCGTCCCACCCGATCGCGGAAGGCATCGGCGAAAACATCATCCTGGAGCATGAGGAAATGTACGGCGAGTTCTTCGACATTCCGACTCCCGATGAAATTGTGTTCATCAGCAACTTCTCCGGCGGCGAAGTGTTCCGCAGCGGCTGCACGTTCCGCCGCGGTTCCGGCAAAATCTTCTACTTCCGTCCGGGACACGAGACTTATCCGACGTACTATAACCAGGACGTGATCCGAGTGATCGCGAACTCGATCCGCTGGGCATACCCGGCGACGGCCGCGAAGCCGGTATACGGCAACACGCAGCCCGTCCGTTCGCTGGAAGCCCGGGAACTGGTATAACAGAAGCTCTGCTTCAATCAAGCGTGCGAATGATTTGCGATCGGATGGTTCGCGGATGATTCGTTCGGCAGCAGGTATGCAAGAAGCCGTTTTTCGCCTCCGGCGAAAGACGGCTTTTCTATATTAATGAAGAAAACGTTTGCAAAATTCGTTCGCTGGCTGCTCTTTCGGTTGGCGAGATATCGAATTTAGGGTAAAATAAGTGCAATACCGGTAAACCATGACCTAGGAATCGAGGAAGGAGGGATGGCCGTGGAGGTAGAATTCGGCAGCGCGCCGGTAGCGGAAGACCTCATCAAGGAATGTCTTCAGAGATCCGAAGGATATGACCTGGAAGGATTTTTGCTCGGGCAGGGAGCCATCCCGGCGAAGATTATGCTTGTCGGCGAGGCACCCGGGGCGACGGAGATCGTGGAAGGAAGGCCTTTTACCGGCCAGGCGGGCAAGGTGCTGGAAGAGTATCTGAATAAATTGGGCTTGACGCGCCGCGATATCTACATTACGAGCGCAGTCAGGAGCCGGCCGTTCAAAGACAAGGTTGTCGCGGGAACGGCTGCCGGCACCGTGCCGAGGCTCAGCCGTTCGAACCGAACGCCCACCAAAAACGAGGTGCTGGCGCACGCGGCCATCTTGGACGCGGAGATCGAATACGTTCAGCCTCGGGTAATCGTGCCGATGGGCAACATCGGGCTGCATCGGTTGATCGGCAGTCACGAGACGATTTCTTCGCTGCACGGCAAAGTGATCGAAGGACCGATTTTGCGTCTCGAAGACCCGAACGACCCTCGTTCGGGCTACGTATTCGGGGAACGGTCGTACTCGATTTTTCCGCTGTATCATCCGGCTGCCGTCATTTACAACCGTTCGCTGGAACAGGTGATCGACCGCGACCTGACGGCGCTCAAAGATTTTTTAGCGGTAAAAAATAATTTTTAAAAGCATTTTCTTTTTCTTGGAAATGTGTTAATATGAAATAAACTAACAAATCGTAAGCTTCTCTTCAGAGGGAATCTTCTAAGAGGTGATCATCTATGATAGAGCAAAAAAATGAAATTTCCATGCAGCTTTGTCCGCGTTTCGAAAGCGCGTTTTCGTTTTTGGGCAAGCGTTGGAACGGTCTGATCATTCAGACGCTGATGAGCGGACCCAAACGCTTCAAAGACATTTCCAACCAGATTCCGATGATGAGCGACAAAATGCTGTCCGAGCGCATGAAGGATCTCGAAAGCGAAGGCATTTTGGTGCGTCACGTTTATCCGGAGACTCCGGTACGCATCGAATACGAGCTGACCGAGAAAGGCCGCGCATTGAAGCCGGTCATGGAACAAATTCAGATGTGGGCGGAAAGCTGGGTCGACTAGAACCGGCAGACGCAGGAACCCCTTTGCCGGCAGAGGGGTTCTTTTTTATGAATACGAAATTTGAGCAAGGCCGATGGATTTTGATACAATAAAAGAAATCGGGTTCAAAAAAGGGACCTGCCCGAGACCGGAAGTTCGGTTTAACCGTGGGAGAAAGGGAACAGAGCCAATGCGGACAAAAATCAAGCTGCCCGATCAGCGCATTTTGTTGTTTGTGCTTGCCGTCCTGCTGGTCGGTGCGGTAGCCACGATGGCCGTTATGCTGCGCCAGCAGCCGGCCGATTCCGCAGCCGAAGCCGATGCGGACGGAGGCGAAAATTTCAGGCTGGTCGTTGACGGAGGCATTTACATGCCTGACGAAAACCGCTCGCTCATCAGCAATTATCGGCCGGAGGACACCGTACGCGACGCGTTGGAACGCAGCGGAATCGTCAAATTCGACAACGAAGGCCGAATCGCTTCCGTCGACAATACGGAACTGCATTCGGAGCTGGTCTGGACGGTGAAGCAAAACGGAAAAGCGCTGCCGGAGAGCGGCTTCAGTACCCGGCTCGATCCGGGCGACGAAATTTTGCTGTATATCGAAGCGCCGGGAACCGCCGGCGAACCCGTCAATACGCTGCTGATCAGCGGAGGAGAATTGAGCCCTTCGTTGAGCGGTTCCTACGCCCATCCCTACACCGAAGGGACGGTCGTTCGGGACGTGCTCAAAGCCAGCGGGCTTGTCACGATGACGGAGAACGACCGTGCGATCCGCTTGGTCAAAGCGAGCCCGGACGCGCAGGCCGGGTACATGACCAAGCCCAGCGAGAACTGGGTGCTCAAGGTGAACGGAAAAGAGCTTATTTCGGGCCGCGGCCTCGACATGCCTTTGCAGCCGGGAGATTACGTGGAATTGACGCTGGAGAGAGTGTAGGGCGAAACGAATGCGGAAAGCCCCAATCGAATGAAAGACAAACGCAAATATGCCGGATCGTCAGATCCGGCATATTTCGTTTGGACAAAGTTCGCAGTGGCAGATGTCCTGCAGCATGCTCAGGTCGGTAATAAGGATCATGCCGTTTTCGTATTCGACGGCTCCCTTTTTGCGCAGGTCGCTGAGCATCCGGTTCACGCTTTCCCGGGTAGCGCCGATCATGTTCGACAAATCCGTATGCGTGATTTTTTTGTTGATCAGCGTCGAATCGCCGTGCTTCTCGCCGTAAGTATTGCCCAGGCGAATCAGCGTCGAACAAAGCGCCCCCGGCTTGCCGTACATCATCAGATCGCGGAACTTGGTCTGCGTCAGACGGTGATGGATGCCCATCCATTTCATGAAATCGATCGCGAAATCGCAATGCTGACAGATCAGCACTTCAAGATCCTTGTGTTCGATAACCCCGACTTCCGTATCTTCGATCACTTCGGCGGTGAAGCTGTGTTTGCTGCTGAAAAAGGGGTCTGCCTGTCCAACCATGTCGTCGGATTGGTACATGTACAGGATGAGCTCTTTGCCTTCATCAGTCGACTTGGTCAGCTTGACTCGCCCGCGTTTGATGTAATAAAGCTTGTCGGCGAGGTCTCCTTCCCAAAACAAATGCGATCCTTCCGGAATATGGCGGTCCTTCATAACGACTTCGAGACGTTTCATGTTCGGCTCCGAGAAGCATCCGGTATTTCCTCTATGATCGGTGGCTTGGTGATAGTGGCTCATCATTAACCTCTCCTTTGCGCAAACGCACACTTCAAATTTCTGACTCATTTTTGATAATCAAATTTTAAATTAATTATAACTCAAAATTTCAAGTTTATGGACGGTGAAAAGAGATAAAAAGTGGCGAAAATTCAAACATTGTGACTTTTTTCACTTTACACCCTTATCATGCAGGATGACATTCGTTTTGTCAATTCTTATTACGCAATTTTTTGTATAAATTTTTAGGTTTTTTGAAAGCCGTTCAGGCGGCTGCACCGCGCCGGGAAAGGAGGGGGGATAAGGAGAATCGAAACCGCGCAGCCTCGGAAAAAACTTCTCCAGCCGCTCGAATATGGGGAAGCCGCTGTGCGGAATGTTTCGGATCCTCTTTTTTTTTCATCGTCCGCACCGCGCCACTAATGAAGGGAAAATAGCGAAAAAGGAAAGGAATCGGCCAAAAAATATTTTGTGAAAATTTTCACTTCCCAAACCAAAAATGGTGTGCTATGATTTGTGGCGTAGAGAAAACAACGCAAACATCTTGAGGAGGATGAGGGAAATGGCAGTTAAAAACGAGGCCGCCCGTACTGTTGAACTTACCGCTGAGCAAGAGATTCAAGCGCTGATCGACAAAGCAAAAAAAGCACAAGACGCATTCATGCAAATGGATCAGCAGCAGATCGATACGATCGTGCAAGCGATGGCCCTGGCCGGCCTCGACAAGCACATGTATCTCGCCAAGATCGCCATTGAAGAAACGAAACGCGGCGTGTACGAAGACAAGATCACCAAGAACATCTTCGCAACGGAATATATCTACCACAGCATCAAGAACGATAAGACAGTAGGCGTCATCGAAGATAACGACTTCGACAGCTTCCAAAAAATCGCGGAACCGGTCGGCATCGTAATGGGCATTACGCCGGTAACGAACCCGACGTCCACCACGATGTTCAAATCGCTCATCTCGATCAAGACACGTAACCCTATTATATTCGGTTTCCACCCTTCGGCGCAATACTGCAGCTCGGAAGCCGCAAGAATCCTGCACGAAGCGGCTGTCAAAGCCGGCGCTCCGGAAGGCTGCATCCAGTGGATCGACAAGCCTTCGATGGACAAAACGAACGCCTTGATGAACCACAATGACGTGGCGCTCATTCTGGCTACCGGCGGCGGCGCAATGGTCCGCGCGGCTTACAGCTGCGGCAAACCGGCACTGGGCGTAGGCCCCGGTAACGTACCGGCCTTCATCGAAAAAACGGCCGACATCGACCAAGCGGTTACCGACCTGATCCTGTCCAAGTCGTTCGACAACGGCATGATCTGCGCATCCGAGCAGGCCGTTATCATCGAAGAGCCGATTTTCGATCAAGTTAAAAAGAAAATGATTGCAAACGGCTGTTACTTCCTGAATAAAGAAGAAATCGCCAAACTGACGCCAAGCGCCATGAACGTGGAAAAATGCGCAGTCAACCCGGCCATCGTCGGTCAATCGGCGGTCAAAATCGCGGAAATGGCCGGCATCACCGTACCGGCAACGACCAAAATTCTGGTAGCGGAAATCGAAGGCGTAGGCACGAAATTCCCGCTGTCGGCCGAAAAGCTGAGCCCGGTTCTGGCCTGCTATAAAGTGAAAAACGCGGACGAAGGCATTGCCCGCGCCGCGGAAGTCGTCGAATTCGGCGGCATGGGACACTCGTCGGCCATTCACTCGAACGACGATGCGGTCATCCAACGTTTCGCCAACCGCCTGCAAACAGGCCGCATCATCGTCAACTCGCCTTCGACGCACGGCGCAATCGGCGACATCTACAACACGAACCTGCCTTCGCTGACTCTGGGCTGCGGATCTTACGGCCGCAACTCGACATCGTCGAACGTAACCGCAGTGAACCTGATTAACGTGAAAAGGGTGGCGCGTCGTACCGTGAATATGCAATGGTTCAAAGTTCCGGATAAGATCTATTTCGAGAAAAACTCGACTCAGTATCTCGCTAAAATGCAGGATATCACGCGTGTGGCAATCGTTACCGACCCGATGATGGTACAGCTCGGCTACGTGGACAGAGTGCAGCACTACCTGCGTCAACGTCAGACTCCGGTCGCGATCGAAGTGTTCTCGGAAGTCGAACCGGATCCGTCGACAACGACCGTAGAACGCGGCCGCGCCATGATGGAACGCTTCCAACCGGACTGCATCATCGCTCTGGGCGGCGGTTCGCCGATGGACGCAGCGAAAGGCATGTGGTTGTTCTACGAATATCCGGACACGGACTTCAACAACCTGAAACAAAAATTCATGGATATCCGCAAACGGATCTACAAATACCCTCGCCTGGGCAGAAAAGCGAAATTCGTCGCGATTCCGACGACTTCGGGTACAGGTTCGGAAGTGACGTCGTTCGCGGTAATTACCGACAAGGAAAACGGCAACACCAAATATCCGCTGGCCGACTACGAATTGACGCCGGACGTGGCGATCATCGATCCGGAGTTCGTTTACTCGCTGCCTAAAGTGGCGGTAGCCGACACGGGCATGGACGTGCTGACGCACGCGATCGAAGCTTACGTATCGGTTATGGCGAGCGACTACACGGACGGCCTTGCGATCAAAGCGATCCAGCTCGTATTCGCCAACCTGGAAAAATCGGCTCTGACCGGCGACAAAGTGGCCCGCGAAAAAATGCACAACGCTTCGACGCTGGCCGGTATGGCATTCGCGAACGCCTTCCTGGGCATCAACCACAGCCTTGCGCACAAATGGGGCGGGGAATATCACACGGCTCACGGTCGTACCAACGCGATTCTGATGCCGCACGTTATTCGCTACAACGCGAAAAAACCGTCGAAGTTCGCTTCGTTCCCGAAATACACGCACTTCGTGGCCGACGAGCGGTACGCCGAAATCGCCCGCATTCTGGGTCTGCCGGCCAGAACGACGGAAGAAGGCGTGAAGAGCCTGATCAAAGCCATCCGCGAAATGAACGAAAAACTGGGCATCCCGGCTTCGTTCCAAGAACTCGGCTTCGACGCCAAGCAGTTCGAATCGCGCGTCGACTACCTCGCGGACCGCGCATTCGAAGACCAGTGCACGACGGCTAACCCTAAACTGCCGCTCGTAACCGAACTGGCCGACGTTTACCGCGACGCTTTCTACGGCAGATTCGAAGAGTAAGCTCGACGATCCGGCCGATTACCCGGGCATTCCGGGGGCCCTCCGATTGATTGAACTCCTATACTTGGACTGCGGCGCGCACACTTCGGTGGACGCGCCGCTTTTTTGCCTTTACGCAGGGGAAAGAACTTTTCTCTGCGACTGCTCGCTTGCAAACTATGAAAAACAGTCAAAATATGAGGTGTTATTCAGAAAGCGGCCTTTAAAGTGATAAAAATCATAAAAAAACAACGAATTGTGAGAAATGTCACATCATCCGGGAGGAGATAAGAGCATAATAAAGGCATGAAAGGTCCCCAAGACATCGAGAGACAGGCTCAATCATTAACCCAAAGTTTTTCGGTGAATGTGATATTTTTCACTTTGTTGGTTTTCGCCGGCAGAGCGGGATCTGCAGTGAGATGCGGAGTGCCTCTTCTAACCGCCTCTCATCCAAACATATAAAATGGAGGTAATCACATGTCGGTTATCGAAAGAGAAATTACAGGCGCAAACTCGGAAGCTTGGAGAGGTTTCAAGCCGGGCAAATGGACGAACCATGTGGACACCAAAAACTTCATCGACGAAAACATCACGCCATACACGGGTAATGAAGAATTCCTGGCCGGTCCTACTCAGAACACGAACGACCTTTGGAAAATCGTATCCCAGCTGTCCAAGGAAGAAAGAGAAAGAGGCGGAGTATGGGACGTCGACGTCAATACGCCAGGATCGATCACTTCCCACGGCGCGGGTTATCTGGATAAAGAAAAAGAACAAATCGTAGGCGTGCAAACGGACGAGCCTTTCAAACGCGCGATCCAGCCTTACGGCGGCATCCGGATGGTCATCGACGCCTGCAAAGCTTACGGCTTCGAAGTTCCGCAATCCATTGTCGACACGTTTACCAACATTCGTAAAACGCACAACCAGGGCGTATTCGACGCTTATACGCCGGAGATTCGCGCAGCGCGCAAATCGGGCGTCGTAACCGGCCTGCCGGACGCTTACGGCCGCGGCCGCATCATCGGCGACTACCGCCGCGTAGCGCTGTACGGCGTAGACTTCCTGATGAAACAAAAACAGCGGGAACACAACGAAACGGTCGGCGACGGCATGGACGAAGCCACGATCCGTCTGCGCGAGGAAATTTCCGAACAGTACCGCGCCCTCGGCGAACTGAAAGAAATGGCCGCCATGCACGGCATGGACATTTCCAAGCCTGCTCAAAACGCGAAAGAAGCTTTCCAGTGGGTATACTTCGGCTATCTGGCAGCTGTAAAAGAACAAAACGGTGCGGCAATGTCGCTCGGACGCGTATCCTCGTTCCTCGATATCTACGTGCAGCGCGATCTGGCCGAAGGTACGCTGACCGAAGAAACGGCTCAAGAATTGGTCGACCACTTCGTCATGAAACTGCGGATCGTCAAATTCCTGCGTACGCCGGATTACAACGAATTGTTCAGCGGCGACCCTACATGGGTAACGGAATCGATCGGCGGTATGGCGGTAGACGGAACGACGCGCGTCACGAAGAGCAGCTTCCGCTTCCTGCACACGCTGTACAACCTGGGACCTGCACCGGAGCCTAACCTGACCGTTCTGTGGTCGGAACAGCTTCCTGAAGGCTTCAAAAAATACTGCGCGAAAGTATCCATCGAAACGAGCTCGATCCAGTACGAAAACGACGATCTGATGCGTCCGATCTACGGCGACGACTACGGTATCGCCTGCTGCGTATCCGCAATGCGCATCGGTAAGCAAATGCAGTTCTTCGGCGCCCGCGCCAACCTGGCCAAAACGCTGCTGTACGCCATCAACGGCGGCAAAGACGAAAAATCCGGCGCCCAAGTCGGACCGGAATTCCCGGCGATCACTTCCGAATACCTCGAATACGACGAAGTGATGAAACGGTATATCCCGATGATGGAATGGCTGTCCAAAGTGTACCTGAACGCTCTGAACATCATTCACTACATGCACGATAAATACAGCTATGAACGCATCGAGATGGCGCTGCACGACCGCGACATCCTGCGTACGATGGCATGCGGCATCGCCGGTCTGTCGGTAGCGGCCGACTCCCTGAGCGCGATCAAATACGCCAAAGTCAAACCGATCCGCAACGAAAAAGGAATCGCGGTCGATTTCGAAATCGAAGGCGAATTCCCTTGCTACGGCAACAACGACGATCGCGTCGACCAAATTGCCGTTGAACTGGTCGAAAAGTTCATGGGCATGATCCGCAAACACAAAACGTACCGCGACGCTCTGCCTACTCAATCCGTACTGACGATCACTTCGAACGTCGTATACGGCAAGAAAACAGGCACGACGCCGGACGGACGCAAAGCGGGCGAACCGTTCGCTCCGGGTGCGAACCCGATGCACGGACGCGACAAAAAAGGCGCGCTGGCTTCCCTGAGCTCCGTTGCCAAACTGCCGTACGAAGAAAGCCTCGACGGCATCTCGAACACCTTCTCGATCGTGCCTAAAGCACTGGGCAAAGAAGAAGAAACACGCAAATCGAATCTGGTTGCCATGCTGGACGGATACTTCGGCAGCAGCGCGCATCACTTGAACGTCAACGTGTTCGATCGCGAACAGCTGATCGACGCCATGGATCATCCGGAAAACTATCCGCAGCTGACGATTCGGGTATCCGGCTATGCCGTTAACTTCATCAAGCTGACTCGCGAACAGCAGCTGGATGTTATCAACCGTACGTTCCATGCAAGCATGTAAGACGGAAACCGCCTGAACCGAAGCGTAAATCATTCTTCGGACCGGCTGCCTGTTCATTCACAATCAAATGTGCGGCGCTCGCGGAACGTGAGCGCCGTTATTATTGAAAGGGTGACGACGAATGAGTCACAAAGGACGCGTACATTCACTGGAAACATTCGGGACGGTAGACGGCCCGGGAATTCGCTTCGTGCTGTTTTTGCAAGGATGCCTGATGAAATGTCAGTACTGCCACAATCCCGATACCTGGAATTTTGACGGCGGCAAAGAAATGACCGTGGAAGAAGTATTGGACGAAATCAAGCCTTATCTGAATTATTACCGCACTTCGGGCGGCGGCTTGACGATCTCGGGCGGCGAACCGACGCTGCAGGCGCCATTCGTGGCCGAAATCTTCCGCGAAGTCAAGGAACGTTGGAATTTGCATACGACACTCGACAGCAACGGTTTTAACAATGCGGAAAAACTTCAATACCTGATGGACGTGACGGATCTGGTTCTGCTGGATATCAAGCATATCGATAACGACAAACATAAAGTGCTGACCGGAGTCAGCAACGAACAGACGCTTCGCACCGCTCAATGGTTATCCGATCACGGCAAAAAAATGTGGATTCGCCATGTGTTCGTACCCGGCATCCATGACGACGAAAACAACCTGCGCGATCTGGGACGCTTCATCGGTACGCTGAACGGCGTGGAAAAATTCGAGATACTCCCGTATCACCAGATGGGCATTTATAAATGGAAAGAACTCGGCCGCGAATACCCGCTTGAAGGCGTACCTTCGCCTACGGAAGAGCAGGTACAACGGGCATATAAGTTGATCGAAGAAGGACGGAATATGCAGCTGAACTAACGTTTTCACAGATTATGTACTTAAAATTCAAGTAGTTTTGTTTTTAACTATCATCATGTAAATGTTATCATAGTGTAAAAAGAGCGTTTCTTTCTAAAAGGAGGAATACGCTTTTTTTATGTTTTTTGCAGAAACTTTTAACGAAGGACTGCGTCTAATACTATGTGTTTAGCGAGAGAAGGACCAAATTTCGGTATAAAGGGAGTCGTAGAATGAATCTGAAGAAAATCACGATCATCGCTCTGCTTGTTGTCGTTCAAGCAGCAGCCGTACTGCCTTCGGCATCGGCGCAAACGGCATCGGCATCGCAAGACGGCAAACAGGCCGTTGTGCGGGGAGAAGTGGTGCAGCAGGACGGCGCGTCCAAAGAATATTCGGAGAAGCTTGCTTCCCCGGCAGAAGGCGCGGCCGCCGATACAAATTCCAAAGCTGCGAATTCCGAAGCTGCGAATTCCGCTGTCGATCAGGCGGCGCCCGCTGAGGAGCAGCCTTCGCAGGACGAACAGACTCCGGCAGAAGAGGCTTCGTCCGAAGACGGCAGCGTGCCGGCAGGCCCGCAGGCTCCGGCGGACGGAAGCGTACCGGCGGACGGTACGGCGGGAACTCCGGCCGAAGAAGGAACGAACGGAAATACAAATGCGCAGGGTTCCGTAACCCCGGTTCAAACCCCGACTCAGACTCCGGCGTCCTCGCCCGCGTTTGACCCGTCGACCACGCTGGGAACCGACAAACTCGTGCTGATGATCAACGGCAACAAAATGTACCAGAACGGTCAAACGTATACCGCCGCACAGCCGATGACCGCCAAAAACGGCGTGTCTTACATTGCGGTTCGTTCGTTCGTCAACCGTGTAGGTCTCAAACTTACATATGACGCAAAGACGAAAGAAACGGTCATTACGAAAGGTGCCGACGAGCTGCGATTCAAGCTGGGGACCGATACGTATACGGTAAACGGAGTGCCGACGAAGATGAAAGGCGCTTCTTATCAGCAGAAAAATACGTTTATGGTGCCGTTGACTTCGATTACCCAGGCGCTCGGCATTCCGTATAAAATCGATTACAAAGCCAAAACGATCACGCTGAGTCTTTCCATAAAGCCGACGGCTTCTTTCACGGTTGAGCCGAAGGAAATCGTGGCGGGCGAGACTCAGGTCACCTACACGACAAAATCCGAGTCGCCAAGCGGCTACGCGATCGTAAACGAGCGCTGGGAAGGACGCCAGGACGTTTTCACGGATCCGGGCACGTACGTTATCACATACTCCGTGCAGGATGCCAAAGGGCAGTGGAGCGACCCGTACACGCAGACCGTTACGGTAGAAGCGCCGAATCAGCCGCCGGTCGCGCAGTTCGTGACGGACAAAGATACGTACCGCTTGGGTGAGCCGGTAACCTATACGGATCAGAGTTACGATCCCGACGGCACGCTGCCGGAAGCCAACAGCCGCGTATGGGAAAATCAAAAAGGCGCTTATTTCACGCCGGGACCTCAGACCATTACGCTGACCGTTACGGACGAAGACGGCGCGACGGACACCGTGTCGAAAACGATCACGATCACGGATGAAGTTCTGTACACGCAGGACGAGTACAACGCCCTGTTCGTACCGATCGGAAGCAAATTCTTGTTTGACGGAGGAAGCGTGCCGTCCATGCAAAAAGTTGCTCGCAACGACACGCTGGGAGACGTTACGCTCTACCGCAGCAACAGCCCGGAATCGGTATACGGCACGGGCAAACTGTACGAAGACACGCTGTCCGGCAAAGTACGCTTCATGGTTCACCACGCGAACTATACGGGCCAAAAAGTAATGATGTACGTCGTGGCGACCAACAACAATGCTACGCCTACGACGATCCGGACGCTCGACAGCGGCTTCGGCGGACCGAGTCCTTTCGCTACGGCGGCAGGCAAAGTCTCCGTCCAGCGTTATCACCAGTCGATGATCAACGGCAACAAAAAATCGACGGTTACGCTGCAGCCGGGCGAAAGCAAAATCATTCTGACCGATCTGAACGCTATCCCGATGGCGAACAAAACGGTCATCTCGCTGATCGCGGACGTGGAATCGTCCCAGCCGATCACTTACAGCACTTTGATGATCGATCCGAGCCTCGATCCGTTCGAAGCGACGAAAACGCTGACGACGCTTAAGCGCGACGGCGTGCACAACCGCGGCACGTATCCGCTGGCGACCAAGATCATCGACGTGTTCGAGCCGGTCGGCGGTTCGACGCCGACCAAGCTCGTCATCGGCGACAACAAAGACGACCTGAACCTGACGGGAGTCGACGCACCGAATAACACCCCGGAATCGAACGCCGGCAACTTCGGTGTTCTGTACAAAATCCATTTGGACAAAGTAGCGCCGAACACGCTGATCACCTTCAACGGACGCGGCGGCAAATATGCCGGCTGGATCACGGTGAACGGTCAGCTGGTCGAATTGTCCGCGGCAAGCATGGGATTGGTCGGCTCCGCGCTGAACACGTCCAGTGAAGCTGGCGTCGTGTACCGTACGGGCGGCACGACCGAAACCGTCGATCTGGAATTCACGCCGGCGCCGGGCAGCAACCTGTCGGTCAACCTGATCTTCTCGCAGATGCCGGCACGCAAAGAATAGTTTCGGGAGCGTTCGGGCCGAGCGCATCTTTTCTCGAAGCTTGACGAAATAACGAATCGAAGTCCGGTTCCGCCTGCCGCGGATCCGGGCTTCTTTCGTTAACGCAGCAATGCCCCCGATTGACTCCATGCCTGTTTTGGGGCATTATTAATGAAGAGCATTACGAATAAGGCATGCCGCAAGGAATACGCCATACGTGGCAGGAGGCGAGGTTTGACCGATGCTTTCGATGGAACGCATTATCGAGATTATGGCGGAGCAGGGGCTTCGCATCACCGATCAGCGCAAGACGCTGGCGAAGTTGTTCGCCGAAGCGCCGGGCTATCTGTCCGCCAAGGACGTTTACGACTATATGGGACAAAAATATAAGGGGCTCAGCTTCGATACGGTGTACCGCAATCTGCGCGTCATGCAGGAGCTGGGCGTGCTGGAACAGATCGTATTCGAAGAAGG
Organism: Saccharibacillus alkalitolerans; assembly: GCF_011090185.1. Lineage (GTDB taxonomy): Bacteria > Bacillota > Bacilli > Paenibacillales > Paenibacillaceae > Saccharibacillus > Saccharibacillus alkalitolerans. Next base: position 593,350 of record NZ_JAAFGS010000001.1, read on the forward strand.
CGTGAAGTTCAAGCTGCACTGCAGCGAAGACCATCACCATCATCATATGATCTGCCTGCAGTGCGAGAAGACGTATCCGATCACGTTCTGCCCGATGCAGCTGACGGAGTCGCCGGACGACTTCCAGGTCGTCAAGCACAAATTCGAAGTGTTCGGCTACTGCAAGGACTGCCGGGAGGAAGCGGCGCAGGAGCCGGTCAAAGCGTCTGCCGGGAAGCGTGAAGCGCGATGAAGATTGCGCGCCGAACGGTTCAGGGACCGATCCGCTTTTACCGAAAATTCATCTCTCCGCTTAAGCCGCCGAGCTGCCGGTTCATGCCGACCTGTTCGGCTTATGCGCTGGAAGCGATCGAAGTGCACGGAGCGGCGAAGGGATCATGGCTGGCGGCCAAGCGAATCGCGAAATGCCATCCTCTGCATGCCGGAGGATACGATCCGGTTCCGCCGCGCGTCGACCGGGGTCGGCAGCGGGATCAAGGCGAAGAACAGGCGGAAGTCCGCGGTACGCAGGCCTGAAGGGCTGCGGCGCGGGCTTTTTTGTCGAATGCTCGTCTTTGCGCAAGTCCGGTCCGCGTAAGGCTTGAGGCCGGACGATGTTCCCGTCGAAATCGATCGAGGGAGGCAGGGTTGACACTGCGGGCTTTTTTTCGGTATATTTCTTGGTATAACAAATCCGAGGAACGGATGAGTAGAAGGAACAACCAGCAGCAGAGAGCCGGGTAACACGCTGCGAACCGGTCTGGGAACCCCTTTGAAGATGGTCCGGGAGGAACTTTGCGCAAGCCGCGACACGGTCGGAACAGTCGAATGCGGACCCGCCATACGGGAAGCTTTCGAACGAATTCGATTCGGATCGGGTAAGCACAGGGCGTGTTCCAGCGTTAATGGACGGTCGAATGCGACCGGCAGAGCCTTCGATTCGCGAGAACGAAGGGAATGTGGGTGGTACCGCGCGAGCTTACGGCTCTCGTCCCATAACGGGGCGGGAGCCTTTTTGGCGTTTTCCGCTCCGCTGCACGCGGCAAAGCCCCGGCAGGCCACTTTTTTCAAGAGGAGAGAAGAATCCATGACGGAGAAAAAAAGTTTTTACATCACGACCCCGATCTATTATCCGAGCGGCAAGCTGCACATCGGACACACGTACACGACGGTGGCGGCCGACGCGATGTCGCGCTATAAGCGGCTGCGCGGTTACGACGTGCGCTTCCTGACGGGAACGGACGAGCACGGCCAGAAGATCGAGCAGAAGGCGGCGGAAGCCGGTCAGACGCCGATCCAGTTTATCGACGGCATCGTCGAAGGGATTCGCAGCCTGTGGGACAAGCTCGACATTTCTTACGACGACTTTATTCGCACGACGGAAGAACGTCATATCAAAGTCGTGCAAAATATTTTCGAGCGGCTGCTGAAACAGGGCGACATCTACAAGGGCGAGTACGAAGGCTGGTACAGCATTCCGGACGAGACGTATTACACGGAATCGCAGCTGGCGGACGTCGTCCGCGACGAAAACAACAAAGTCATCGGCGGCAAAAGCCCGGAAAGCGGACATCCCGTCGAGCTGGTCAAGGAAGAATGCTACTTCTTCAGAATGAGCAAGTACGCCGACCGTCTGTTGAAATATTACGAAGACAATCCGGAATTCATCCAGCCGGAATCCCGCAAAAACGAGATGGTCAACAACTTCATCAAGCCGGGTCTCGAAGATTTGGCCGTATCCCGGACGACTTTCAAATGGGGCGTGCCGGTCAAAAGCGATCCGAAACACGTCGTCTACGTCTGGATCGACGCGCTGTCGAACTACATTACGGCGCTCGGTTACGGTTCGGACGATCCGTCGCTGTTCGAAAAATATTGGCCGGCGGACGTGCACCTGGTCGGCAAGGACATCCTGCGCTTCCATACCATTTACTGGCCGATCATGCTGATGGCGCTGGATCTGCCGCTGCCGAAAAAAGTATTCGGACACGGCTGGTTCCTGACGCGCGAAGGCAAAATGTCGAAGTCCAAAGGCAACGTTATCGATCCCGTGAAATTGATCGACCGTTACGGCCTTGACGCGCTGCGCTACTACGTGCTGCGCGAAGTCCCGTTCGGTTCCGACGGACAATTCACGCCGGAAAGCTTCGTGGAGCGCATCAACTCCGATCTGGCGAACGATCTCGGCAATCTGCTGAACCGGACGGTAGCCATGGTCGACAAGTATGTCGGCGGCGAAGTGCCGGCTTACCGGGGCCAAGTGACGCCGTTCGACGCGGCGATCGAAGAAGCGGCCTCGTCGGCCGTGGAAAAGGTCGAAAAGGCGATGGACGGCATGGAATTCTCCGTCGCGCTGACGGCGATCAGCCAATTCGTCAGCCGGACGAACAAATACATCGACGAGACGCAGCCTTGGGTCATCGCTAAGGACGACAGCCGCAAAGGCGAGTTGGAATCCGTGATGCTGCACCTGATCGAAAGCCTGCGCATCGCTTCGATTCTGCTGCAGCCGTTCCTGACCCGGGCGCCGAAGCTGATCTGGTCCCAGCTCGGCATCGCCGGCGACGAAGCGGCGGCGTGGAGAGCGTGGGATTCGCTCCGTGCGTTCGGCACGATCGCGGCCGGCACGAAGCTGCAAAAAGGCGACCCGATCTTCCCGCGTCTCGACGTCGAAGCCGAAGTCGCGAACATCGTCGAGTCGATGAGCGGCGGCACGCCGGTCAAGGCGGAGGAAGCGCCGAAGGCCGAAGCGTCGACGCCGGTCGAAGCGCCGGAGCTCAAAGAAGAGATCGGGATCGACGATTTCGGCAAAGTCGAACTGCGCGTGGCTCAGGTCATCGCCTGCGAACCGGTCAAAAAAGCCGACAAGCTGCTCAAGCTCCAGTTGGACCTCGGTTTCGAACAGCGTCAGGTTGTATCCGGTATCGCCAAGTTCTATACGCCGGAAGAATTGATCGGACGCAAAGTCATCTGCGTGACGAATCTCAAGCCGGTCAAGCTGCGCGGCGAGGAGTCGCGCGGCATGATTCTTGCGGCTTCGCACGGCGACCAGCTGACGCTGGCGACCGTGCCGGATTCGATGCCGAACGGCGCGATCGTTAAGTAAGGCCTAAGTAATGCCGGCTCCAAAAGCCTGATCGAACCGGGTTCCTCCTTAGGGAGGAACCCGGTTTTTTGCAATTCGTTTTCTTAAGGCCTGTACGCCAACTTGGACGACGTGCATCTTTGGCCGCCTTTTCGCCCCCTGCGGATGTCTACTTGAAGCGTGTAGTCATCCACCAATGGCTGCGTCAGTGCCCCTTGACGTGCCCCGGCACGCCTTCGGAACCCTTCCTTGCCGAGGACGAAAATTCGCCTAAATCTGCCTCCTTCGAAGTTTGCGTACACGCCCTAGGCAAATCGCTCGAAAAGGTTGACAATGACCGGGCAGACTTCTATAATCGGTAAGGTTACGATTAAATAAGGCGAATGCTTTTTTTTGAAATTTTTATGGAAGAAACGGAGTGTGTACAAACATGCAGCGCAACAAAAAATACGCGGGACGCTTTATCGCGGTGCTGGCACTGGCGATGCTGCTCGTGCTGTCCGCCTGCGGACGAAATTCGGCCGGAACGATTGTCGAAGGCAAAGTGAATGTCGTCACGACTTTTTATCCGATTTACGAATTCGCTTCCGCGATCGGCGGCGAAGACGCCAATGTGATCAATTTGCTCCCGACCGGGGTGGAGCCGCACGACTGGACGCCGCGCGGCCAAGACATCGTGAACACATCGAAGGCGCAGCTCTTTTTCTATAACGGAGCGGGCCTCGAAGGCTGGGTTCCCGACTTTCTCAAAGGGCTGGATGCCGGATCGAAAGTCAAAGCCGTGGAAGTCAGCAAAGGCGTCGACCTGATCCTGACGACGGAAGACGACGGGCATAACCATGGGGCGGCCGAAGAAGGTCATCACCATGAAGGCGAAGAACATTCGGAAGAAGGACATGCCGAAGAATCCGTCGATGCCAAGCATACCGATCCCCACACCTGGGTGAGTCCCAAGTCGGCGCTGATCATGGCTCAAAACATTCGCGACAGCTTGATCGAAGCGGACCCGGAACACAAAGCGGGCTACGAAGAACGCTACGCGGCGCTGTCCGGCAAGCTGAAGGAGCTGGATACCGAATTTACGGAAAAGCTGTCTGCCGTTCCGAACAAGGAGATCGTCGTATCCCACCAGGCGTTCGGCTATCTGGCACGCGATTACGGCTTGAAACAGCATGCGATCATGGGCTTGTCGCCGGATGCCGAGCCGCGCGCGCAGGATATGCTGAATCTGGCGAAGCTGGTCAAGGAAGAAGGCATCCGCTATATTTTCTTCGAGGAACTGGTATCCGATAAGCTGGCGAAGACGCTGGCCGGAGAAGCGGGCGTGGAAACGCTGGTACTGAATCCGGTCGAAGGATTGACGCAGCAGCAGGCGAAGGACGGCGACGATTATTTCAGCCTGATGCGAAATAATTTGCAAAATCTGCTGCTCGCCTTACAATAAGAAGAAGAGTTTAACGCAGCGAAACGAAAAGGAGGGATTGCCATGTCCGCCATTCCGACGGTCGACTGCCATCAGCCGATGATCGAATTACGCGACGTGTCCTTTTCTTATAAAGATCAGCACGTCATGAAGGACCTCAGCTTCAGCGTCAAAGAGCGCGATTTCGTCGGCATCGTCGGTTCCAACGGCGCCGGCAAAACGACGCTGCTCAAAATGTTGGTCGGTTTGATGCCGCCGACAAGCGGGGAAATCCGCCTGTTCGGCGAATCGATCCGAAGCTTCCGCGATTGGGAACGGATCGGCTACGTGCCGCAAAAAAACGCGCTTAATATGCTTTTTCCCGCCACGGTGCGCGAGGTGGTCACTTCGGGCCTGTACACGAACAAAAGCTTGTTCCGCCGTCTGACGAAAGAAGCCAAAGCGAAGCTGGATGACGCGCTGCAGGTGATGCGGATCGAGGACATCGCGGACAAGCGGATCGGAAGATTGTCCGGCGGCCAGCAGCAGCGCGTGTTTCTGGCGAGAGCGATGATCAACCGGCCGGATCTGCTTGTGCTGGACGAGCCGACTGTAGGCATCGACGCGGAAACGCAGGACGGATTCTTCGAACTGATCCGGCATATGCATCAGCATCACAATATTACATTCCTGATGGTGTCGCACGATATCGACCGCCTGGAAGATTATCTGGGCAAGGAACCGCGGCAGCAGAACGGGAAAATCAAGTTTTTCGTGCGTCATTCGCACGACGACCTGGACTGCGTGGAAACGGATCTGACACATTCGATGCCGCTCGTCGGGTCGGCGGAGCAAGGGTAAGGAGACGGTAACTTGGAAATTTTGTTCAGCGATTTTTTTCAGCGCGCTCTGCTCGGCGGCCTGCTCATCGGTCTCACGGCGCCGCTGATCGGCATGTTCCTTGTGCTGCGGCGGCTGTCGATGATCGGCGATACGCTGGCGCACGTCACGATCGCGGGCGTGGCGCTCGGCTTTCTCATCAATGTGTATCCGCTCGTCGTGGGTCTCGTATTCGCGGTCATCTCGTCGTTCGCGATCGAGAAGCTGCGGCGCGCGTATAAAGGCTATGCCGAGCTGTCGATCGCGGTGATCATGTCCGGCGGCGTGGCGATGGCTTCGTTCCTTTTTACGTTGGGACAGGGGTACAACACCGACGTGACCAGCTATCTGTTCGGCAGCATTTACACGCTCGGCAGCACCGATCTGTATTTGGTGGGAGGCGTGACGGTAGTGGTCGTGGCGGTCGTCGTCTTTTTCTATAAAGAGCTGTTCCTGCTGACGTTCGAGGAAGACGCCGCGGCGGTCAGCGGACTGCCGGTCAAGCTGCTCAACATGCTGATTACGGTGCTGGCGGCGCTCGTCATCAGCACGGCGATCAAGATCGTAGGCGCGCTGCTCGTATCGGCGCTGCTGACCATTCCGGTCGCCTGCAGCCTGTTTTTGGCCAAAAGCTTCCGCATGTCGATCGTGCTTGCGGTCGTCGTGGCGGAAATCGCGGTCATCGTGGGCTTGATCGTGGCGGGCATTTGGAACTTCGCGCCCGGCGCTACGATCGTGCTGCTGCTCATCGTGATGCTGCTGCTGACGCTGGTGGCGCGCCGAGGATATACCGTCTGACGGATATCCTCTTTTTTATGCCGCAAACTTGCCAATGGACCGCGAATAAAGGTATCATAGTAAGAGCCGTTTTTTGACGGACCTGCGGTTTGAACAAAAAAATGCCCTGTGCATAAGCGGCCGTCCGACGGGATGTCCGTTCACCGGCGTCATTAACGAAAAGCTGCGCAAATGCGGTTTTAAGTCAAGGAAAAGAGGGAAGCGGATGCCAACGCCCAGTATGGAAGATTATTTGGAGCGTATCTACCTGCTGATTGAGGAAAAGGGCTACGCCCGGGTATCGGATATTGCCGAAGGGCTGGAAGTCCATCCTTCATCGGTCACCAAGATGATTCAGAAGCTCGATAAGGACGAGTACCTGGTATACGAAAAATACCGCGGGCTGATCCTCACGAGCAAAGGCAAAAAGATCGGCAAGAGACTGGTGGACCGCCATCAGCTGCTGGAAGAGTTTTTGCGTCTGATCGGGGTGGAGGAGAGCCATATCTACAAAGATGTGGAAGGCATCGAACATCATCTGAGTTGGGATTCGATTACGCGGATCGAGTCGCTGGTGGAATTTTTCAACGGCGATCCGAAGCGTCTGGAGGAGCTCAAAGCTCTGCAGATCGAAGGAACGAGCGAAGGGTAGGGAGGACGTCTGTGGCCATCGGGCACAGATGTCTTTTTATTTTGGACAAACGCAAATCAAATTTCGGAATTTTATTTGCGCCGGACAGCGCTACAATTGGCAGGTTATCTGCGTATAACGGTTAGAAGGCCGGGGAGGTGCAAGCCGGGGCCCGATCACACAATTTGGAAATGAGGGAGTTTGGAAAAATGAAATGGCGTCAAGGAATTATGGTGCTGCTGGCCGTTGTGCTGCTGCTGCCGGCATGGAGCGGGCTCGGGGGGAGCAAGGCGCAGGCGGCGTCCGTCATTCGAATCATGCTGGACGGACAGCGCATCCAGGGGGATGTCGATCCTTATATCGTTTCGAACACGACGTTGGTGCCGATGCGCCTCGTCAGCGAAAACCTCGGAGCGCAGATCAAATGGTCTCAAAGCGAGAAGGTAGTCACGATCAATCAAGGGGGAACGCTGCTGTCGATCCCGCTCGGTTCGAAAACGGCGTTCGTCAACGGAAATTCCGTCGAATTGGAAGCTTCCGTCGCCAGCTTGAACGGCCGGATCATGGTGCCGCTGCGTTTCGTCGGACAGGGACTCGGGCTTGGCGTGAATTGGGATCAGGCTTCGCAGACGATTACGCTGACGACGCCGGACGGTTCGATCGGCGTGCCGACTCCGGGAGTTCCCGACAGTCAGGGCAGGCTGACCGCACTGCGCGGCGCATGGGTCGCCACGGTATCCAGTCTCGACTGGCCGTCTTCCAAAGATGCGTCCAAGCAAAAAGCGCAGTTCTCGTCCATGCTGGACCAGCTCCAGGAAACCGGCATCAACGCCGTCTTCGTGCAGGTGCGTCCAAGCGCGGATGCGCTTTACCCGTCGTCGCTCGTGCCGTGGTCGAGCGTATTGACCGGTACCCAGGGCAAAAATCCGGGATACGATCCGCTGGCGTTCATGATCGACGAAGCGCATAAGCGGGGAATGGAATTCCATGCCTGGTTCAACCCGTTCCGCGCCAGCACCGGGTCGTCGACTTCGGGCTTGGCTTCGAATCATGTCGCGAAAGCCCATCCGGATTGGATCGTCAACTTCGACGGCAAGCTGTACATCAATCCCGGCGTTCCCGCCGCTCGCCAGTCGGTGATCGACGACGTAATGGAAGTCGTGAACAATTACGACATCGACGGCGTTCACCTGGACGATTATTTCTACCCGTACGGCGAATCGTCCTCGAAGAAATTCGGCGATGATGCGACGTATAAGCAGTACAACACCGGCAATTACAGCAATAAGGGCGATTGGCGCCGTGCCAACATCAACAGCTTCGTTCAGACATTGGGCACATCGATTCATGGCGTAAAGCCGGCCGTCAGCTATGGGGTCAGTCCTTTCGGCGTCTGGCGCAACGCTTCGAGCGACCCGCTCGGCTCGAACACCAAAGCCGGCGTCACCGCTTACGATACGACCTACGCGGACGCCCGCGCCTGGATCAAAAACGAGTGGGTCGATTACGTCGCTCCGCAGGTGTACTGGAGCAATGCCAGTACGGCGGCCAATTATAAGACTCTCGTCGATTGGTGGGCGAATACGGTAGAAGGCACCGACGTCGATCTTTATATCGGCGAAGCCGCCTACAAAGTCGGCACTTCCGAAGCCGGCTGGAGCAGCGCGAACGAACTGGCCGACCATCTGGCGTACACGATCGGCCGCAAAAATGTCGACGGCAACATTTTCTTCCGCGCGCAGCATATTTTGGCGGGCAAAGTGCGAAATGTGCTGGAGAGTTATTGGGCGAATTGAAGAAAATTCGAGCTTCGGTCGATGAAAAAAAACGTCCGCCCCGGTAGGGAGCGGACGTTTTTATATGGGCACGACAAAATAAAAGAAGGGACGGCAGGATCCGTCCCTTCTTTTAATGAAATTTCGGTATGTCGTCTTCGTCTTTTCCTTTGCGTCCTTCGATCACTTGGAACGGATAGTTTTTCCGTTTCTTGGCCGGTGCGGCCGGAGCCTTTCCGCTCCGCGGGGCGGGCGGCTTGGAGGAACCGGAAGAAGACATTCGGGCCAGCTTTTCCTGAGTGCGGGCCGAAGGTTTGACCTTGGGCCGTTTGGGCGCACCGGGAGAACGGAAGCCGCCGGGCCGCCGGGCATTCGGAAGCAGGAAATAAAGCAGGGCGACTACCGCCACAAGAGCGAGCGGAATGAGCCAGGTAATGGACGGTTCCGTAATCAGTTTAAACAAGCCGATCGCGGCAAGCGCAAGAATAATCCAACCCGCGGTTCCCGGTTTTCTCATAAGACATCAACCCTCCAGAGGATCGAGTATGGCATTCGGCGCCGAAGCGGGAACGCCTTGCTTTTCGTATACGGCATCGAGCTGGCGCATCCGGTTGAACGACGCGATCGAGACTTCGACCTGTTCGTCCGTCGGTTCCTTGGTCGTCAGTAGCTGCAGCCACAGCCCCGGGTAACCCAGATAGCGCAGCACCGGCACATCGCGCAGGGCGTTGGTGAACTTCAGGAATTCGAACGATACGCCCATGACGACCGGCAGCAGCAGCAGGCGCTGCACCACGCGTTCGAGCAGCGAATCCCAACTGAACAACGAGTAAATCAGAATGCCGATAATGACAGTGAGCATGATAAAACTGCTTCCGCAGCGATAATGCAGCCGCGTGTATTTCTGCACGTTCTTCGGCGTCAGTTCTTCGCCAGCTTCGAACGCGCTGATGACTTTGTGCTCGGCTCCGTGGTATTGGAAAAGGCGTTTGACGAGCGGAGTCAAAGAGATCAAATACAAGTACAGCAGCAGCAGCACAAGTTTGATTCCGCCTTCAGCCAGATTGTGATAGATCTGATGGGCGAACGAACCTTTAAACAAAAAGTCTTCGACGAAAACCGGAACGAGCGTAAAGACGACTTTGCCGACGATAAACGAAATAATGGCCGCGGCGGTCACGCCGACGATAGCGCCGAGGCTCAGTTTGGCTTCGCCTTTCTTGTTGCTCGCTTTCAATTCTTCGCGTTCTTCCGGCGTCATTTCGTCGTCGGCGTAAGCGTCGAACGAGTAGTTGAGATGTTTGGAACCTTTGACGCTGGAGTCGATCAGGCTGACCAGGCCGCGCAGCAGCGGAATCTTTCGCAGCGAGCGGACCCAACCTTTTTCTTCGCGGGGCACTTCGAGAAAAGTGATCTCCCCGCTCTTGCGGCGTACCGCGGTAACGTTGACGTGCTTGCCGCCGAACATGACTCCTTCGATCACGGCTTGTCCGCCGTAAGCGACGGGAGCGGATTTTTCAGACAACACCTTCACCTTCCTAAACGTTTTAAAATAACCCTCTGCGGCTTGATCGACGATCGGCACCGGCCGGTACGCTGCGCGACACGGGCCGCCGTCCGAAAACGCGTTTTCCCGCAAACGACAAAGTCCGAAACGGCAGGGAGACGGTATTTGCCGCAAACGGCGCGCTAGAGACATTTCTTTTCATTGTATCGGATTTTACAGGCAAATACCAGCGAACGGGCAGCCGTTAAGACGGAATAAGACGGAACAGCCCGCGCGTAAAAAGGCTTCTCAGAGGGGGCGGGCGTGTGATAGAATGTAATGTGGTAATTTCGCTTGAGGTTCTGGAAAATACGAACTGAATAGGTTCACCGGGAAAGAGGAGAAAATATGCAGCAGCGTGTAAACAAATTGCGCGAAGCCATGGCGGCTCACGGCGTCAGCGCAATGTTTGTGGCCAGTGACATTAATCGTCGTTACCTGACCGGATTCACGGGTTCCGCCGGATATGTGCTCATCACCGAGAGCGAGAGCTACCTGCTGACCGATTTCCGTTACATGACGCAGGCGCCGCAGCAGGCCAAGGACTTCAAGGTGGTCGAGCATGCGCCGAAAGTAATGGATACGGTCAAAGGGCTGCTCGGTTCTTCGGCGAAGCTCGGTTTCGAGCAGGAACATGTCACATTTGCGACGTATCAGAACTACCGGGAAGCGCTTGCCGGAATCGAACTCGTGCCGGTGTCGGGCCTCGTGGAAGGCCTGCGCATCTTCAAGGACGAGGGAGAACTGGCGGTCATGCGCGAAGCGGCGGCGCTGGCGGACCGGACCTTCAGCCATATTTTGACGAAGATCCGTCCGGGCGTGACCGAGCGCGAGCTCGATCTGCAGATGGAAATGTTCATGCGCGAAAACGGCGCGACGTCGTCGTCCTTCGACACGATCGTCGCTTCCGGCGAACGTTCGGCGCTTCCGCACGGCGTGGCGAGTTCGCGCGTCCTTCAGGGCAACGAGTTCATTACGTTCGACTTCGGCGCCCTGCTGAACGGATACTGTTCGGATCTAACCCGCACCGTCGTGCTGGGCGAGGCGAGCGATCGTCACCGCGAAGTGTACGGTATCGTGCTTGAAGCGCAGCTCAACGCGCTGGACAAGATCCGTCCGGGCATGACCGGGCGCGAAGCGGACGCGCTGACCCGGGACATCATCTCGTCGTACGGCTACGGCGAGAACTACGGGCACAGCACGGGACACGGCCTCGGCATGGAAGTGCACGAGAACCCGCGTTTGTCCAAGCTCAGCGACGACATTCTGAAGCCGGGCATGGTCGTCACCGTAGAACCGGGTATATATATTCCGGGCTTCGGCGGCGTCCGGATCGAAGACGACATCGTGATTACCGAAACGGGAATCGAGATCATCACGTCTTCGGTCAAAGAGCTTACCCTTCTGCCGATGGCATAAGGCAATCTCAGAAGCATATCAGCAAGCAACCATTCCAAGGAGGGATCCTCTGTGATTTCCGTAAACGATTTTAAAACAGGCCTGACCGTCGAAGTGGACGGCGACATCTTCACCGTTATCGAGTTCCAGCACGTAAAACCGGGTAAAGGCGCGGCGTTCGTCCGTTCCAAGCTCAAAAACCTGCGCAACGGCAACACCGTGGAGCGCACGTTCCGCGCCGGCGAAACGATCGGCCGCGCGCAGATCGAAAACCGCGGCGTGCAGTATCTGTACGCAAGCGGCCAGGACCACACGTTCATGGACAACGAAACGTATGACCAGTTCACGCTTGCGAGCGAACAGCTCGAGTGGGAACTGAAATTCCTGCGCGAAAACATGAACGTGAACATCATCAGCTACCAGGGCGAAATCCTCGGCATCAACCTGCCGACGAGCGTCGAGCTGAAAGTCGTCGAAACGGAGCCGGGCATCAAAGGCAACACGGCGACGGGCGCGACCAAGAACGCGAAGCTCGAAACGGGCCACAACGTTCAGGTGCCGTTGTTCATCAATGAAGGCGACGTGCTGCTGATCGATACGCGCGAAGGCAAGTACGTGTCCCGCGCCTAGTTTTTCCCGATTTGCCGGCGAATTTCGCTGCCGGTCTTCCAAGCTCTCTGCCCGCACTGCGGCGCAGGGAGCTTTTTTATGCAAACGACCGTCGGAAAGTATAAAAAAATGACTGAAAAAACAATGGAAGCAGGCAGCGTTTTCGTATTATACTCTTTTAAAGCGATAAAATAGACCGGAGCCGTCCTCGCACGGACCTAAAGAAGCTCCGGCAACACGCGGGGGAGTGAACACGTTTTGTCATTATTCGTCATGAAATTCGGAGGCAGTTCCGTAGGCGACACCGAGCGGATGCAGCGGGTTGCCAAGCGCATCGCCGAGAAAAAGGAAGAAGGTCACCAATGCGTCGTCGTCGTATCGGCAATGGGGGATACGACGGACGATTTGATCGATACGGCCAAGCGGCTGAGCGACAAGCTGCCGGCCCGCGAAATGGATATGCTGATGACGACCGGCGAGCAAATCTCGATCTCGCTGCTGTCGATCGCGATCCAGGCGATCGGCCACGAAGCGGTCTCGTTCACCGGCTGGCAGGCCGGATTCGAAACGGAAGCGAGCCACGGGAGCGCCCGTATCACGCAGATTCGTCCGGACCGGGTATTGAAAGCGCTGGACGCGGGCAAAATCGTCATCGTCGCCGGCTTCCAGGGAATGAGCGAAGACGGAGAGATCACGACGCTCGGCCGGGGCGGCTCGGATACGACGGCCGTCGCGCTCGCGGCGGCGATCAAGGCCGACGCCTGCGAGATCTACACCGACGTGGACGGCATTTACTCGACCGACCCTCGGATTGTCAAATGCGCGCGCAAACTGCTGTCGATCTCGTACGACGAGATGCTGGAGCTGGCTCATTTGGGCGCGGCCGTGCTGCATCCCCGGGCGGTGGAATACGCCAAGCATAACAGCGTTCGCCTGGTTGTCCGTTCAAGCTTTAATTATAATGAAGGAACCGTAGTGGAGGAGGAGTCGAGCATGGAACAGGGAGTTGTAGTGAGCGGGATCGCTTACGATAAAAACGTGGCGCGCATCAGCATTTTGGGCGTATCCGACGTGCCGGGCGTGCTGGCGGGCGTCTTCGGCGCATTGGCGGCGGAACGGGTCGACGTCGATATCATCGTGCAGAGCGGGGCGCAGGACGGCAAAGCCGATTTCTCGTTTACGGTGAACGGTTCCGAAGCCGAGCGGGCGCTGAAAGTGATCGAAAGCAACCGCGACACCGTGCCTTACCGCGAACTGACTTCCGAATCCGATCTCGTCAAAGTATCCATCGTGGGCGCGGGCATGGTCAGCCACCCGGGCGTGGCCGCGGAAATGTTCCGCGTCATCTCCGACCAGGGCGTCAGCATCAAGATGGTCAGCACGTCGGAGATCAAAGTCTCTTGCGTGATCGAAGGGGAAAAAGTCAAAGACATTATCGCTTCGCTGCATACGGCCTACAACCTGGATACCCAGGAGCAGGCGTTCGTCGGCGGTCCGCAGGATCGCCGCTGAGCGTCGGCAGGAGAAAGTAAGCGGCAGAGCTGCCGATAACCGGAAAGAGGGCGGTCGTTTCCTGCGGGAGGCCGCCCTTTTTATTTTGCAAGGTTGTGATATAATACATAACGTTAGTTAAACGGCTTGCCGTGCATTTTACAAAATGCTGCATAAAGGTAACCCGCACAAGCCTGAAAATGTTAAGGAGCGTGCCCGAATGTTTAAAATAAGCGAAATCAAAGAACTTATCGAACTGCTTGACCGGACGTCGGTTCAAGAATTGGAATTGGAAGAAGAAGGCGCGCGCGTCGTCATTCGCAAAGGAGGACGCGTCGACGCTTCCGCCCTGCAGGCGCCTGTATGGGTACAGCAGCCGCAGACCCCGGCGGTCTCCGCGCCGAACGCCGCGGCCGAACCCGCCGTTCAGCCTTCGGCACCCGACGCTTCTTTACATAAAATCGTCTCCCCGATGGTCGGCACGTTCTATGCCTCCCCGTCGCCGGATGCCGATGCCTATGTAAGCGCGGGCAGCCGCGTCAACGAAAAATCGGTCGTCTGCATCATCGAAGCGATGAAACTCATGAACGAACTTCTGGCCGAAGTGAAAGGCGAAATCGTCGAAGTATTGGCCGAGAACGGTCAGCTGGTCGAATACGGACAGCCGCTGTTCCTGGTCAGAGCGGAATGAGCGAAGCGGCAGCGGAAGGAGGATATATCGATTTGGAGAAGACGAAATTCAATAAAATTTTGGTCGCCAACCGCGGCGAGATCGCTGTGCGGATTATTCGCGCATGCCGCGAGTTGGGGATCTCGACGGTGGCGGTTTATTCCGAAGCGGACCGCGATTCCCTGCATGTCCGTCTGGCCGACGAAGCGTACTGCATCGGGCCTACGGCTTCGAAGGACAGCTACCTGAACTTCACGAACCTGATGAGCGTAGCGACGCTGACCGAATGCGACGCCGTACATCCCGGCTACGGCTTCCTCGCCGAAAACGCGGATTTTGCGGAAATTTGCGAATCCTGCAATATTACTTTTATCGGCCCTTCGCCGGATGCCATCACGAAAATGGGCGATAAAGCCGTCGCCAAGTCGACGATGCAGGAAGCCGGCGTGCCGGTCATTCCGGGTTCCGACGGTCTCGTCGAAGATCTGGAGCAGGCGATCGAAATCGCCCGCGGAATCGGCTATCCGGTCATTATCAAAGCGACAGCCGGAGGCGGCGGCAAAGGGATTCGTCTGGCCGAAGACGAAGAAACGCTGCGTCAGCAGATCGTGGCCGCGCAGCAGGAAGCCGAAAAAGCGTTCGGCAACGCCGGCGTCTATCTGGAGAAATTCCTGACGGGCATGAAGCACGTCGAAATTCAGATCATCGCCGACAAGCACGGCAGCGCGGTTCATCTGGGCGAGCGCGACTGCTCCGTGCAGCGCCGGCGTCAGAAGCTGGTCGAGGAAGCGCCGTGCTCGGTCATCTCCGAAGAAGTTCGCGAGGCGATGGGCCAGGCCGCGGTGCGCGCCGCTCATGCCGTCAACTACTCCGGCGCCGGCACGCTCGAATTCCTGCTCGGACCCGACGGGAACTTCTATTTCATGGAGATGAACACCCGCATCCAGGTCGAACATCCGGTGACGGAAATGGTTACGGGCGTCGATTTGATCCAGGAGATGATTTCGGTCGCCGAAGGCAATCCGCTGTCGTTCGCCCAGGAAGACGTCAAGATCAACGGCTGGTCGATCGAATGCCGCATCAACGCGGAAGATCCGGAACGCAATTTCATGCCGGCTCCGGGCAGAATCGGCTTCTACCTTCCGCCGGGCGGACCGGGCGTACGGGTGGACAGCGCCGCTTATCAGGGCTACAATATTCCGCCGTTTTACGATTCGATGATCGCCAAACTGATCGTCTGGGCGCCGACGCGGCAGGAGGCAATCGCCAAAATGAAGAGAGCGCTGGCCGAGTTTGCCGTCGAAGGCATTCCGACCACGATTCCGTTCCACCAGCGCCTGCTGAATCACGAGACGTTCGTACGCGGCGATTTCGACATCAAATTCCTTGAGGAAAACGAAGTCTGAACGTGACAAACGCCGTTTGTCACATCGGACGGCAGATGATATATTAAGGAATAAATAATCCATAAGGTGGATGGTATCGATTATGAGCAGCTTACCTACAGAATTCGAACGCACGGAGATCGGCGAGATCCAGATCGCCCCTGAAGTAATCGAGGTGATCGCGGGCCTGGCCACGATCGAAGTGGAAGGCATTGCGGGCATGAGCGGCGGGTTTGCCGGCGGGATCGCCGAGCTGCTCGGACGCAAAAACCTGTCCAAAGGCGTGAAAGTGGAAGTGGGCCAGCGCGAGGCCGCGGTCGACGTGTCCGTGATCGTGGAGTACGGTTCCCGTCTGCCCGAAGTAGCCGGTGCCGTACAGCGGAACGTCAAGCGTTCGATCGAGATGATGACGGGATTGTCCGTTATCGAAGTGAACGTGCATGTGCACGACGTGCAGTTCAGAGCCAAGGCGGTCGAAGGACGGCCCGAAGAACTCGATCTCGGCACACCCCGGGTGAAATAACGTTTTTTTCCAACCCCCGACCCGCAAAGTCGGGGTTTACTACCGTTTTGAGGGGGCTTGGCTGTACGTGGCAAAAATTGTAGACCGTCTGCTGCTGTTCGTATACAGCATAACGATTCTGATCTTGAGCATCTTCGCTATCCTTCTGCTGAGCCGTTCGGTGCGGATGCCGGTCGACTTCCGGTTCGATCTGCCTACGCTGTCCGTCCTGATCGCCGCCGCGGCGGTGCTGATTCTGATCAGCCTGCGCATGCTTTACGTGTCGCTGCGGCGCAGCCGGGGACATCTGAACTCCGTCGATCAGCGTACAAGCCTCGGCGACATTCAGATTTCCGTGGAAACGATCGAAAATCTGTGCCTGAAGGCGGCTTCGCGCGTAAAAGGCGTCAAGGAGCCCCGCACGCGCATCCGCATGACCGAACCCGGGCTTGAAGTCCAGATTCGGGCAATCATCGACGGGGAGCATGCGATCCCCCTGTTGACGGAAGAAGTGCAGCGCGGCGTCAAGGAATTCGTCCAGGATATTACGGGCATTCCGGTGGCGGCGGTCTCGGTCTACATTGCCGGGGTGGTGCAGAATCAGGCCTTCAAAAGCCGCGTGGAATAGGGGTGAGCGGCAATGAAATGGGATGAGATCTGGACCGTGTACGGCGGACGCCTGGCCTGGACGGCATGGGGGTTGTTCTTCGGCCTCCTGTACCTGTTCGTGGGATTCTGGCACATGATCGTGGTGGCCCTGCTTACGCTCCTCGGTTATTGGATCGGACGCCGCAAAGACCTGCGTTCCGGTCCGCTGCTTCCCTGGGGCGAAATTCGCGCGAGGCTGGCCGAGCGCTGGAGACCGTTTCGCTGAGCGAATACGGAAAAACGCGAGAAGACGGGCTTTTGTTCTTTTTTCTCGCGAAGCAAGTAAGCGAAAGCCTGTGAGACGTTTTTACGCCGGACATGAAGAACTGCTTGCGTCCGTCTTCTGTACAAGACAGGCGGCGTTTCCTGCCGGAATGCGAGGGCGAAACGGCCCTTTGCCATCCGGTCCGTTTTTGCGGAAACCGCAGCTTTCTGAAGCCGGGAGAAGCGTTTCACAGGTTTTTGCATGTTCAAGAACGAAACAACATGAACCGAAAGAACACTAGATTGCGGGAGGGACCCATGAAAAGAAGATTGGGAAGAGAATTGGCCGTACAAAGTTTGTATCAGATGGAAATGAACGAGGTGGCGGCATTCGATGCGGTGTCGATGCTGATCTCCGAAGCCGGCGACGAAAACGAAGGCGAAGTCAAACTCGAAGATGCGGATCGGCTGGCCGAATACGTGCTGGCGCTCGTCAACGGCGTATGGACGCATAAAGCGGCAATCGACGATCTGCTCGGGGTTTACCTCAAAGGCTGGCAGATCAGCCGTCTGTCGCGCGTGGACCGTCAAATTCTGCGTCTGGCCGCCTACGAAATGATTTTCGCCGAAGACGTGCCCGCCAAGGTTGCCGTCAACGAAGCGATCGAATTGTCGAAGCATTTCGGTACCGAAGAGTCCGGGAAATTCGTCAACGGCGTGCTCGGCAAAATGATTCAGGATGCGGACGAACTGAAGAAGAAATTGAAGTAAAGCAAGCGGATAACAACGCTGGTTCGACCCCGCACGACGTAACCGGCGGAGGGAGAGGTTCGGTGCAGGAGCGAACTTTCCCCGAAGCCTTTCATTACAGCAGATCGAAGGAGAGAGAAAATCATGACGACAGCCCAAATCATCAGCGGAAAACAAGTATCGGACGAAATTCGCCAGAACCTGAAAACCGAAGTCGAAGGTCTCGCGGCCCAAGGCTGCGTGCCCGGACTTGCCGTCGTGCTCGTCGGGGAAGACCCGGCCTCCCAGGTCTACGTGCGCAACAAGGCGAAAGCCTGCGAGGATCTCGGCTTCTATTCCGAAGTCCATCGCCTGGATGCCGACACGTCGCAGGAAGACCTGCTGGCGCTCGTGCATAAGCTGAACGGACAGACGGACATCAACGGCATTCTCGTGCAGCTTCCGCTGCCGGAACATATCGAAGAGAAAGCGGTCATCAATGCGATCTCGCCGGAAAAAGACGTCGACGGCTTCCATCCGGTCAACGTCGGCAATCTCGTCATCGGCGACGACAGCCTGCTGCCGTGCACGCCGGCCGGCGTGATCGAGCTGATCAAGCATACGGGTATCGAAATGTCCGGCAAGCACGCCGTCGTCATCGGGCGCAGCAATATCGTCGGCAAGCCGGTCTCGCTGCTGCTGCAGCGCGAGAATGCGACCGTCACGATGTGCCACTCGCGCACGGCGAACATGAAGGAGCTGACCCGTCAGGCCGACATTCTTGTCGTGGCGGTGGGCCGCGCCAACTTCGTGGATGCTTCGTACATCAAGCCCGGCGCCGTCGTCATCGATGTCGGGATTAACCGGCTGGAGACGGGCAAGCTGGCCGGCGACGTGGACTTCGAATCGGCAAGCACGGTATCCGGCCCGATTACGCCGGTGCCGGGCGGGGTGGGGCCGATGACCATCACGATGCTGATGAAAAATACGCTGCTTGCCGCCAAACGCGCGCACGGCCTTTCGTAAGCGGGAGCGGTTAATATGGAGCAGCGCATACTGTCGATTCAGGAGCTGAACCGGTATATCCGCCAGAAGTTCGAAGCGGATCCGCTGCTGCCGGAAGTGTGGGTGCGCGGCGAAATTTCGAACTTTACGCATCATTCGAGCGGTCATATGTATTTCACGCTTAAGGACGCCGGCAGCCGGGTGCGGGCGATCATGTTCGCTTCGCATAACAAGCGGCTGCCGTTTATTCCGCGCGAAGGCACGAGGGTTATCGCGCAGGGCAGCGTCTCGGTGTTCGAGCGGGACGGCCAATACCAGCTGTATCTGACGCAGATGCAGCCCGACGGCGTCGGCAGCCTGTACTTGGCTTACGAACAGCTTAAGAAGAAGCTGGAATCGGAAGGGCTGTTCGACGAGGGCGGCAAGAGAAAAATTCCGACGATGCCGAGGGCGATCGGCGTCATTACGTCGCCGACGGGCGCGGCCGTCCGGGATATCCTGACGACGCTGGGCCGGCGCTTTCCGGGCATTCCGGTCATGCTGTATCCGGCGCTGGTGCAGGGCAAGGAAGCCGCCGCGTCGATCGTGCGCGGCATCCGCATCCTGAACCGGCTGGGCGAAGCCGACGTGCTGATCGTCGGCCGCGGCGGAGGGTCGCTGGAAGAGCTTTGGGCCTTCAACGAGGAGATCGTGGCCCGGGCGATCTACGATTCGGCGATCCCCGTCATCTCGGCCGTGGGGCACGAGACGGACTTTACGATCGCCGATTTCGCCGCCGATCTGCGGGCGGCAACGCCTACCGCCGCCGCCGAGCTGGCGGTGCCGGACCGGCGCGAACTGCAGCAGCGCGTCTTGCAGCTGCAGCAGCGCCTGCGCGGCGCCCTGCTGCGCCGCGCCGCGCAGGAGCGCGACCGTCTCGCGCGCCTGCAGCGCTCCGCCGTGCTGCGGCAGCCGGAGCGCGCGCTGCAGCCGCACGCGCAGCGGCTCGACGGGCTGACGCGCCGCCTGACGGCGCGGACGCAGGTCCGTCTCGCCGCAGGGCGCGACAAGCACGCGCGCCTGCACGGCAGACTGGCGCGCTTCTATCCGGGCGCGCAGCTGCAGCTGGCTTCGCGCCAGCTCGGCGCGCTGGACGGACGCCTGGCCGCCGCCGTGAACGCGTCGGTCAAGGATCGGCGACAGCGGCTTCTGGGCAGCGTGCGCCAGTTGGACGCGCTGAGCCCGCTCAAAGTAATGGCTCGGGGCTACAGCCTCGTATACGATGAAAACGAAGAGAAACTGATCAAATCCGCGCGAGAAGTGCGCGAAGGCGACCGGGTGATCGTCCGAGTGAACGACGGAAGTCTGGACTGCCGGGTCGTCCAAACGACGGAGGAGGGCAATCGAAGTGGACAATAACGCGGAAATGCAATCCAATGGAGATCCATCCCGGCAAGCGGCGGCAGGCGCCGAACTGAATTTCGAGCAGGCGATGGATCAACTGGAAGCGATCGTGACGGAGTTGGAACGGGGCGACGTGCCGCTGGAGAAATCGATCGACCTGTTCCAGCGCGGGATGCAGCTGTCGCAGCTGTGCGGTCAGAAGCTTGAGCAGGTAGAGCGAAAAATCGAAACGATCGTCGAAGAGGACGGACAGCTTCGGCGCCGGAACTTCGCGGGCGAAGCGGAAGGCGGGGATTCCTTTTGAGCAGGGCGTTTGCGCTCGAAGCATATATGAAAGAAGTGGCGGGCGAGTTGGAAGCTTATTTCGCCGAAGCTTTTCCGGCGGAATGGGACATGCCGCCCGCGCTGCTGGAATCGATGAAATATTCGCTGGACGCCGGCGGAAAACGCCTGCGCCCGCTGCTGGTCGTAGCGGCCTGCGAAAGTCTCGGAGGCAGCCGAAAAGCGGCGATTCGCGTTGCCGCTTCCGTGGAGATGGTGCATACGTATTCGTTGATTCATGACGACCTGCCCGCCATGGACGACGACGACCTGCGCCGCGGCAAGCCGACCAACCATAAAGTGTTCGGCGAGGCGATGGCGATTCTGGCCGGAGACGGTCTGCTGACGCATGCTTTTTACGTGGTGGCGACGCTGTCGAAAGACGGATTGCTGCCAGCCGAAGCGGCTGTCGCAATCGTGTCCGACCTGGCGGAATACGCCGGGCCGCGCGGAATGGTCGGCGGACAGGTCGCCGATATGGAAGGCGAGCAGGGAACGACGGATCTGGAGCGGCTGGAATACATTCACCTGCATAAGACGAGCGACCTGATTATGTTTTCCGTGCTTGCGGGCGGTCGCGCCGCCGGAGCGACGCCGGAGCAGCTTGAAGCGCTGCGGACGTTCGGACGCGGCATCGGACTGGCGTTTCAAATTCAAGACGATATTCTCGACCTGGTCGGCGACGAAAGCAAGCTCGGCAAGAAGACGCAGAGCGACGTGAAGATGGAAAAGGTGACCTACCCGTATTTCCTGGGCATCGACAAGTCGCGCGAGGAAGTGCGCCGTTTGAGCGAAGAGGCCAAATCGGCCGTTGCGAACGCGGGCTTGAACTCCGCGGAAACGCTGCTTGCGATCGCCGATTATTTGGTGGAACGGGACCGGTAGAACGAAGCGGATCGGGAGATTCCGGTTTCGCCGCTCGCTTGCTTGGGTATTGAACATCAGAGAAACGGCAGCGTATAGGACGGAAGGCCAGGGCCTCAAATTGGCTTTGTTTCCCGAAAAACGATATAATACCGGTACTACTGCGTTGCCTCCGTACGATCGGGGCCGCATTCAAAAACATCGTTCGCGACCGAATTCAGGAAAATGAAGGAAAGCGGGGAATGACATATGCTCCTTCCACAAATCAATCAACCCGGCGATCTGAAGAAGCTGCCGGCCGAACAGTTGGCGCCGCTCGCCCAGGAAATTCGTCAATTTTTGATCGAAAAGCTGTCGGTGACCGGCGGCCATCTGGCTTCCAATCTGGGAGTGGTCGAGCTGACGCTGGCGCTGCATTACTGTTACGAAAGTCCGAAGGACAAATTTATTTTCGACGTGGGCCATCAAGCCTACGTGCATAAAATTTTGACCGGAAGACAAGAGAAATTCGACAGCCTGCGCAAGTACAAAGGGCTGTGCGGCTTCGTCAAGCGCGCGGAGAGCGAGCACGACGTCTGGGAAGCGGGCCACAGCAGCACTTCGCTGTCCGCGGCGATGGGCATGGCCTTGGCGCGCGATCTGAAAGGCGAGGACAACAAGGTCGTTGCGGTAATCGGCGACGGCGCGTTGACCGGCGGCATGGCTTTCGAAGCGCTCAACCATATCGGGCACGAGAAAAAGAACCTGCTGGTCGTGTTGAACGACAACGAAATGTCCATCGCGCCGAACGTGGGCGCCATGCACAATTATTTGAGCCGCGTCCGTTCGGACAAACATTATCTGCGCGCCAAAGACGACGTCGAATCGCTGATCAAAAAAATTCCGGCGATCGGCGGCAAGCTGGCGCGCACGGCGGAAAAAGTCAAAGACAGCCTGAAGTACATGATGGTGCCGGGCGTGCTGTTCGAAGAACTGGGCTTCAAATACATCGGTCCGATCGACGGGCACGATCTGCCGAAGCTGCTCGAAACGTTCCGCCAGTCCGACAATATCGACGGACCGGTGCTCGTGCATGTCGTGACGACGAAAGGCAAAGGCTACAAGCCGGCGGAAGCCGACTCGCATAAATGGCACGGCATTTCGCCGTACAAGATCGAGTCGGGCAAGACGCTGAAGTCGGCCGGCAACCCGATGTACACCGAAGTATTCGGCAAAACGCTGATCGAATTGGCGGAGCAGGACGAGCGCATCGTCGCCGTTACGCCGGCCATGCCGGGCGGTTCGGGACTGATGGAGTTCGCGGCGAAATTCCCGAAACGGATGATCGACGTCGGCATCGCCGAGCAGCATGCCGCCACGCTGTGCGCCGCGATGGCCATGGAAGGGATGAAGCCGGTATTCGCCGTATATTCGACCTTCATGCAGCGCGCTTACGATCAGATCGTGCACGATATCTGCCGTCACAACGCCAACGTCATGTTCGCGATCGACCGGGCGGGTTTTGTCGGCGCGGACGGGGAGACGCATCAGGGCGTGTACGATATTGCGTTCCTGCGCCATATCCCGAACATGGTGCTGATGATGCCGAAGGACGAGAACGAGCTGCGTCACATGATGAAGACCGCGCTCGATTACGATCAGGGACCGATCGGCTTCCGTTATCCGCGGGTGAACGGACTCGGCGTCGCGCTGGATCCTGTGCTGAAAAGCATTCCGATCGGCAGCTGGGAGACGGTGCGCGAAGGCGAACACTGCGCGATTTTGGCTGTCGGACCGATGGTACAGACCGCCCTTGCGGCGGCCGAGCAGTTGAAGTCGTCCGGCATCCAGGCGAGCGTCGTCAACGCGCGCTTCCTGAAGCCGCTCGACGAAAAAATGTTGACCGACCTCGCTTCCGGCGGCGTCAAGCTGCTGGTGATGGAAGAAGCTTCGCAGGCCGGCGGTCTCGGCAGCGCGGTGCTCGAGTTTTATGCATCGCGGGGCATCGAACATGCCGAAGTGCGGATTCTGGGCGTGCCGGACTGCTTCATCGAGCACGGCAGCATCAAGGAGCAGCAGCAGGAGGCGGGCTTAACGGCCGAGCACGCTGCCGATCTGATTCGGGAGATCGTGACGGGAAGCCGACTGGCGCTTAGGGCGGGAATGCCGTCTTAAGTCCGTACGGACGCCATTCGTATTTTACACAGAAAGAGAGGCCGATCATGGCCGTGCAAAAAGAAAGAATCGACGTGCTGCTCGTAGAGCAGGCGTATTACGAAAGTCGGGAGAAAGCGAAGGCCGCCATTATGGCAGGCCTCGTTTTCGCCGATAACGAGCGGATCGAGAAGCCGGGCATGAAGGTGTCCCGCGAAGCGGCGCTGCACGTCAAGGGCGCCGTTCATCCGTATGTCAGCCGAGGCGGGCTTAAGCTGGAAAAAGCGCTGAAAACGTTCGGCATCGACATGGAACGGCGGGTTATGCTGGATATCGGTTCTTCGACCGGCGGTTTTACCGACTGCGCGCTGCAAAACGGGGCTTCGTATGTGTACGCCATCGATGTCGGGTACAACCAGCTCGATTGGTCGCTGCGAAACGACGAGCGCGTCTGCGTCATGGAGCGTACCAATTTTCGCTATATGACGCCGGAGGAACTCAAAGGACCGCAGCCGGATTTTGCGAGCATCGACGTCTCGTTTATTTCGCTGCGCCTGATTCTGCCCCCTCTCGTGCAGCTGCTGCGCCGACCGGCCGAGGTCGCGGCGCTGATCAAGCCGCAGTTCGAAGCCGGCCGCGAGAAGGTAGGCAAGTCGGGGGTCGTGCGCGATCGCAAGGTCCACGAGGAAGTGCTGAACGAAGTGCTGAGCTTCGCGAACGCGCTGGGGTTCGAAATCGGGGGACTCACGTTTTCGCCGATTACCGGCGGGGAAGGGAACGTCGAATTTCTCGCGTATCTGAAGCTTCCGGAAGGAGAAACGCTTCCGCTTGGCGAAGAAGTCATCCGGGAGTTGGCGTCGAATACCGCGGCGGAAGCCGCTCGAAATTTCCACAGAAACTCATCCGCCGAACGGTGAGTTTCTTTGTGTTGAATGCGTTTATTTATATATGCTGGCGAGGGGGAGTCGTATGAAGGGACAACGACATATCAAGATTCGGGAAATCATTTCGAACCGGGACATCGAGACGCAGGACGAACTGGTCGCCGCGCTGCGTACGGCCGGCTTCCAGGTTACTCAGGCCACGGTGTCGCGAGATATCAAGGAACTGCTGCTGATCAAGGTGCCGCTTGACGACGGCCGTTACAAATATTCGATGCCGACCGATCAGCGCTACAATCCAGTACAGAAGTTCAAGCGTGCGCTGGTGGACAATTTCGTTCATATCGACCATTCGGGCAATCTTGTCGTCATGAAGTGTCTGCCGGGGACGGCAAACTCCATTGCGGCGCTGCTCGACAATATGGAATGGCCGGAAATCATGGGAACGATTTCGGGAGACGACACGATTCTGTTGATCTGCCGGGAACCTGAACACAGTCAGACCGTGATCGGCCAAATTATGGGGTTTATTTCCTAAACTTTATCGAGGTGAGTGCATGCTAGTCGCATTGTCCATTCGCAATCTCGCCGTCGTCGAAGCCGTCGACGTTCATTTTTATCATGGGTTTCATGTGCTGTCCGGAGAAACGGGCGCAGGCAAGTCGATCATTATCGACGCGCTGGGCTTGATCTCGGGCGGCCGCAGTTCTTCGGATCTGATCCGTTACGGAGCCGACAAAGCGGAGATGGAAGCGCTGTTCGAACTGGCGGACGAACATCCGGTCTGGAAAACGCTGGAGCAGCTCGGTATTTCCGCTTCGGCCGAAGAGCATCTTGTGATCCGCCGGGAAGTCAACACGCAGGGAAAAAGCACGTCCCGCATCAACGGCCAGCTCGTCAATCTTACGATGCTGCGCGAAGTGGGCGAACAATTGATCAACATTCACGGCCAGCACGAGCACCAATCGCTGCTGCGTCCCGAAAGCCATCTCGGTCTGCTGGATGCCTACGGCGGCGATACGATCGCTCCGGCCAAGGCGGCCTATCAGCAGGAATATTCGGCGCTTGCCAAACTGGAACGGGAACTGCGGGAACTGCGCGAGACGAGTCAGAAATCGCTGCAGATGCTCGATATGTACCGATTCCAGCTTGAAGAAATCCAAGCGGCCAAACTGAAGGCGGGCGAAGACGTGGAGCTTGCGGACGAACGTTCGAAGCTGGCCCACAGCGAGCGGCTGATGGAATCGGTATCCGAAGGCTACAATCTGCTGTACGGAGACCGCGGCATCGAGGCGATCGGATCGGCG
Organism: Saccharibacillus alkalitolerans; assembly: GCF_011090185.1. Lineage (GTDB taxonomy): Bacteria > Bacillota > Bacilli > Paenibacillales > Paenibacillaceae > Saccharibacillus > Saccharibacillus alkalitolerans. Next base: position 618,954 of record NZ_JAAFGS010000001.1, read on the forward strand.
ATCTCCAGTCTCGAAGACGTGGAGAATTACGATCCGAAGGCGATGCAGCCGATTCTGGAACAGCTTCGGAACGCCTTTTACCAGCTCGAAGACGCGGCGTTCCAGCTTCGGGATTATCGGGAGAACATCGAATTCAACCCGGGACGCCTGGAGGAAGTGGAAGAGCGGCTTAACCTGCTCTCCGGCCTGCGGCGCAAGTACGGCGAAAGCGTCGAACAAATTCTCGATTACTATAACCGGATCAGCCGGGAAACGGACATGCTCGAAAATAAAGATGAGCGTCTGGAGATGCTGACGGCGAAGCGGGATAAGCAGTTGGAGAAGACGCTGCGTCTTGCCCGCGAGCTCAGCGCGCTGCGCCGCGATTGTTCGCGCGATCTGGCCCGCCAGATCGAAAGCGAGCTGAAAGATCTTCAGATGCAGAGAACTTCCATCGAGGTTCGCCTGGAGCCGATCCAAGATGCGCGGGGATTCGAATTCGAAGGCCGCCGCGTGCGCCTGACCCGTCAAGGCGTCGACAGCGCGGAATTCCTGATTTCGCCGAACCCCGGCGAACCGCTTCGGCCGCTCGGGAAAATCGCTTCGGGCGGCGAGCTGTCGCGGATCATGCTCGCCCTCAAAAGCATTTTCGCCCGTCACGACAAAGTGCCGGTGCTGATCTTCGACGAAGTCGATACCGGGGTCAGCGGCCGTGCCGCCCAGTCGATCGCGGAGAAGCTGGTGAAGCTGTCCCGCGATTGTCAGGTCTTTTCCATTACCCACCTGCCCCAGGTTGCCTGCATGGCGGATCACCAGTACTTGATCGAGAAAAGGGTGGAGGGCGAGCGCACGATGACGCGGGTCGAATCGCTGAACGAAGAAGGCCGCGTAACGGAACTGGCCCGAATGCTCGGCGGTGTCGAAATTACGGAGAAAACGCTCCATCACGCGCAGGAAATGCTGAAACTTGCGGAAGAAAGCAAAAGCGAGCGCGCTTCCTGACCGCTCTGTCCATGATCCCTAAACCGTACGCAGACCCGAGATTGCGGAGCCTCCGGCTTCGCTCCGGCAGTCTGCATCAGCGCGGCGGACGGGCGAAATCCGAAATCGGATTTGCTCTCCGTGCTAATTTACGGTTTTGGGATTTTTTGTTTGAAATCGGCGAATAACCCGATATACTAATGAAGAACGGAAATTTGACAGCGGGGAAGGATTACTTCGAACGATGTCGAATTTTTACGGGGAGACGCGAAGTGCGCTCCAATCTCGGTCTGACCGACGAGTTTGCTTACGCGCACTGTTTAAAGAGAGAAAGAACGGTTCTCTGAACTACAGAGGATTCGGCTTTGCGGCCGGATGAGGAGGAGGAACAGGCTTTGCCAAACATCGAAGTTATGCTTGCGGACGATAACCGGGATTTCGTTCACATGCTCCAGGAACACATTTCCAATCAGGAAGACATGACGGTGACGGGAGTCGCCTTTAACGGCGAAGAAGTTCTGGGGCTGCTCCGGGACGCCGAACGGGCACCGGACATTCTGATTCTGGATATCATCATGCCGCACCTGGACGGACTCGGCGTGCTGGAGAAGCTGCAAAGCATGGAATTGAACCCGCGTCCCAAGGTCATTATGCTGACGGCATTCGGGCAGGAGAACATTACGCAGCGCGCGGTGGAACTGGGAGCGGCTTATTACATCCTGAAGCCGTTCGATATCGAGGTGCTGGTGAGCCGCGTAAGACAGATGCTTAACATTTCGTCTTCGCCGATCGCTCCCTCTCAGCCCGCGCCCGCGCCGAAGCCGAGCATCGGGTCGTTGGCCAAAGGAAAGACGCTGGATGCGAGCATTACGTCCATCATCAACGAGATCGGCATTCCCGTGCATGTACGCGGTTATAAGTATCTGCGCGAAGCGATCACGATGGTGTATCATAACATCGAAATTCTCGGTTCGATCACAAAAACGCTTTACCCGTCGATCGCCGAGAAATACGGAACCACTTCGTCACGCGTCGAGCGCGCCATTCGCCATGCCATCGAACTGGCCTGGTCCCGCGGCTCGGTACAGAACATCAGCGATTTGTTCGGGTATACCGTCAGCATCAACAAATCCAAGCCGACCAACAGCGAATTCATCGCGATGATCGCGGACAAGCTGCGGATCGAGCATAAGGTGAGCTGAAGCCCGCCGCGGCTCAGCGCACGAATTTTCAGATTTGCCGAGGAATGCCGTTCTTTACCGGGGACCGATAACCCGTTATAGAGCGGCATTTTTATGTCCTGGCAAGCGGGGGAATTTATGAAAATCTGCAAAAGACAAATTCAAAAGTACGTACAAGCTAACTTGTTTCTTTACATAAGTGTGAATTTATACGTTTGCATTTGCATATCAGAAAAGTTAATGCTACTATATCTTTTGTAGATGTATGTACATTAAAGATTAATCAAGGCATTTTCGGAATATGTACGTACAATCTTAAATGTAAGCGTCACCTATAAAGAGAAAGCTTAAAGGAGTGGAACACATGAATCATACGCAGCCTTATCAAAATCCCGTTATCGAACAAAGGGCCGATCCTTGGGTGTATAAGCATACCGACGGCTATTATTACTTCACCGCCTCGGTTCCCGAATACGATCGTCTCGAGATCCGGCGTTCGAAAACGATTCAAGGATTGGCGGAAGCGGAAGCGGTCGTCGTTTGGCGCAAGCACGCGGAAGGACCTCTGAGCCAGCTGATTTGGGCACCCGAAATTCATTTCAATCACGGCAAATGGTACATTTACTTCGCCGCCGCTCCTTTGGATCATCCGGTAGACGGAACGTTTACCCATCGCATGTACGCGATTGAAAACGATTCCGCCAATCCTCTCGAAGGGGAATGGACGGAAAAAGGGCAAATCGTGACCGCATGGGAATCTTTCGCTCTGGACGCGACTACGTTCGAGCACAACGGCAAACTTTATTACGTTTGGGCGCAGCGGGATTACGACATCCCCGGAAATTCCAATCTCTATATTTCCGAAATGCAAAATCCTTGGACGTTAAAAGGCGAACAAATCATGCTGAGCAAGCCGGAGCTGGACTGGGAAATCATCGGATTCAAAGTCAATGAAGGACCTGCCGTGCTGAAACGGAACGGAAAAATATTCATTACGTATTCCGCCAGCGCTACCGACATCAACTACTGCATGGGGCTGCTCAGCGCCGACGAAAACAGCGATCTGCTGAACGCTTCTTCCTGGCATAAGTCCGAGCGTCCGGTATTCCGGAGCGCGCCGGAAAACGGACAGTACGGTCCGGGGCATAACAGCTTTACCCGCAGCGAAGACGATACGCAGGACGTGCTGATCTATCACTGCCGCAACTATACGGAAATTGTCGGAGATCCGCTGTATGATCCGAACCGCCATACCCGGGCACAGATCTTCGGTTGGAACGAAGACGGAACGCCCGCATTCGGCATTCCGCTTCCCGACAAAGGTTTTGTACGCTCCTGATTTCCGGTTGTCCGATTTATGATCCGTTCGCCGGACGGCGGATATCCGCCGCCGGCGTTCTTACCCGATAGGAGGTTCATTCACCATGAAGCTGCCCAAATGGAAATTTTGGAATTTTGGTGGTTTGTTCTTTTTCTACTTCTTGATGTGGGCTGTCGTGCTCGCCTTTTTATCGATCTGGTTGAAAGAAGAAGCCGGGCTCGATGCCGGTCACACGGGATTGGTATTCTCGGCCATCTCGCTCATTGCGCTGTGCTATCAACCGTTCTTCGGAGTCATTTCCGATAAGCTCGGATTCCGGAAGAACTTGTTCTGGTTCGTCGTTGTCATGGCGCTCTTAATGGGGCCGTTCTTCACATGGCTCTTCATTCCGCTTCTGCATTTCAATATTTGGGTCGGCGCGATCATCGGCGGGATCTATCTCAGCGCCGTATTCCAAGGCGGCGTCGGAGTCGTCGAAGCCTATATCGAACGCGCCAGCCGGGCCAGCTCGATCGAATACGGCCGGGTTCGGCTGTTCGGTTCCATCGCCGGGGCGGTTGCAACGCTGGTCGGCGGACGACTGTACGTAATGAATCCGAACAGCATTTTCTGGTTCGCTTCCTGCTCCGCCGTATTTCTGGCCATCCTGCTGAAAATCGTTAAGGTGGACACCGTACCGAAAACGGCCGAAGCGCTTGAAGCCCAGCAGGCCGAGGCCGAAGTCGAGCAAAAAGACGACGCGATTACGAAAGAGCGGATCTTCTCGATCTTCAAGCTTAAAAATTTCTGGTTCCTGGCGCTGCTGATGGTCGGAACGGCAAGCGTATACGACGTATTCGATCAGCAGTTTCCGAACTACTACAATCAATTTTTCGCGACGACCGAACTGGGAACCGAGCGCTTCAGCGAGCTGGTATCGCTGCAGACGGCAATCGAAGCCGTGGTGATGATTTTCATGCCGGCGCTGATCAACAAGATCGGAGCCAAAAACGGATTGATTCTGTTCGGCGTTTTGACCTTTATTCGGATCGGTGGAAGCGCTGTAGCGGACAATGTCTATCTGCTGTCGGTCATTCGTTTGATTGCCGCGGTCGAAATGCCTTTGCTGCTGATTTCGATCTTTAAATACATCACGGGCGTATTCGATGTAAGGCTGTCGGCGACCATTTACCTGCTCGCTTTCAACTTCGCCAAGCAGGCTGCGGTCGTTGTATTTTCGAGCGTCGCCGGCAATCTCTATACGAGCATCGGCTTCCAGCCGACGTATTATGTACTTAGCGCAATTGTCTTGGCAATTACCATTATTTGTTTCTTCGGTCTTTCGAACGACAAACCGAAGGGCGGCTTGATGCCAAAAGAGAAGAGCGAACGAAAAGGCAGTCCGGTACTCGGCACTTCCTGAACCTGCTGATCACGAATCGAAAAACCGTCTTCCGTATTTACGGAAGACGGTTTTTTTGCCGCGCGGTCTGCAAAGTTCTTCTCTTCACGATTTGGACTTATTTTGGACGCTTCGTTATACCCCTATGGGGTATAATAACTGTATCTTTGATCGGAAATGGGGATTGCGTAATGAAGAGAAGTTTGAATTGGTTATTCGCCGCGGCCGCGGCCTCATCGATGCTGCTTGCGGGGTGTTCCGGAAAAACGCCGGAAACGGGCAAGGCGCCGGCCGTAACGGAAAGCGAAAGCGAACAAAGTTCAATGGCGGACATGCATCACGGCTCGTCGGGCGAAATGCCGGCAGGACTCAAAGATGCGGCGGATGCCGCTTATCCCGTAGGCGCGGAAGTGACGATTCATGCGGATCATATGCCCGGAATGGAAGGAGCGCGGGCTGTGGTGAGCGGTGCTTACGATACGACGATTTATTCGGTTTCGTATACGCCGACGGATGGCGGGGAGCCGGTGAAGGGCCATAAATGGGTCATTCGCGAAGAAGTGAAGCCGTCGGACAGCCGGGAGCCGGCTCAAGGCGATACGGTGACGATCGAAGCGGATCATATGGCGGGGATGAAAGGGGCGGAGGCGACGATCGAGACGGCTGATCAAGGAGTCGCGTATATGCTCGACTATACGCCGACGACCGGCGGAGAGCCCGTGAAGAATCATATGTGGGTGACGGAAGACGAACTGTCCGCGGAGTGAACAAGCAGTCCGGCGTAATAACAGGAAAAAGGCAAAGAACCCGCAGCTCTTCATGAGCTTCGGGTCTTTTTGCCGTCGAAAAGAAACAAACGCATTCCGTAAAGTCGTGCAAGCAAAGATGGAGAATTTGGTTTCCGGCCTGCGGTTTGGGATAATAAATAAGGCGGGCCGGCTGAATAGCGATCCCGCAGAGCCGAAAGGGAGAGAAACGAACATGAGGACGATTTACATTCATATTTTGTACGATAACGGAATCGAGAAAGAATATGCTTTCGACTCGAGCGAGGAACTGACGCCTGCCGAGATGGAAATCGCGGTCAGGGCGTTCAAAGACGCTTATATCATTCCGGCCTTCCGGGGAGAACGTCCCGAAGAGGGAGGCTGTATGACTTTCGAAAGCGAAGGGCGCGACATCAGCATCAACCTGGCCAAAGTATCGGAAATCGGATTCAGCATCCGTTGAGCATCGGGACCGGGCCGAAATCGGCGGACGAACGTTTTTTCTAAATGGAGGAGGACAAGGCATGAACGTATTGGTTATCGGAGCGAACGGACAGATCGGACATCGGCTGGTTCGCCTTCTCAAGCAGGAAGGGCAGCATGAAGTAAAAGCGATGGTGCGCAAATCGGAACAAGAGGAAGAACTGCGCGCGGCCGGCATCGAAACGGTGCTCGCCAACCTCGAAGATCGCGTCGAAGCGCTGGCGGAAGCGATGAAGGGCAGCGAAGCGATCGTATTCGCGGCGGGTTCGGGCGGATCGACCGGAGCGGACAAGACGCTGTTGATCGATCTGGACGGCGCGGTGAAAACGATGGAAGCGGCCGAAAGAGCGGGAGTCAAGCGTTATGTGATGGTCAGCGCCATGCAGGCGCATAACCGCGACAATTGGGCCGAAGCGATCAAGCCCTACTACGCGGCCAAACATTACGCGGACCGCATGCTGGAATCCACCGGACTGGATTACACGATCGTGCGGCCCGGCGGCTTGAAAAACGAACCGGGCACAGGGCGCATCTCGGCTGCCGAGAACTTGGAGCCCGGATCCGTTTCGCGCGACGATGTGGCCGCGGTGATCGCCGCGCTGCTGGAAGACCGGAATACGTATCGACGGGCGTTCGATCTGACTTCCGGCGATACGCCGATCGGCGAAGCTTTCGGAGCGTAAGTTCGCCGAATCGCAGGGGAACGGGCCGCGAAGCCTAGGCGGCCTGCCCCCGGATTCGTTTCATCGGCGAAACTTTCCGGTTAACGATATCGTATGTGCAGCAGGAATCCGATACGCAAACGGAAGGACGGGAGCCAGATGGAATCGAGCGGCATGGAAAGGTACACCGAAACGCAAAAAAACGAAATGAAGCGGCAGATTCGGCAGGCTGCGGACGAAGCGTTCGATAAGGAAATGGCGGAGATCAACGCGCAGCTGCGCGAAGAGATTCTGATTGCGCTGATCGGCGACGTCAATGCGGGCAAGTCTTCGACGATCAACCGTATCGTAGGCGAAGAAGTCGCCGGCGTGGGCGCGGAACCCGGCGAGACGACGGCTATCCGTCCGCATCCTTACAAAGACAAAATCTTTTTCATCGATACGCCGGGACTGAACGACGTGAACACGGCCAATTCGGCGGCGACGCTGGAGTACTTCCGCAAGACCGACGTCGTGCTGTTTTTCCTTAACGCGGCGGGCACGGTGTTTTCGGAGAGCGAGCAGCGTTCGTTCCGGATCGTGGAAAAAGCGAATCCGAACATCCTCGTCGTCTTGAACAAAATCGACGCGGCGGACGAGGTGGATCGGCTGGTCGCGCGGGTACGGCAGGAAACGGGGCAGAAATACGACGTGATTCCGATTTCTTCGCGCACCGGCGAAAATGTCGACGAGCTGCGGGATGCCATTCTCGAGCTGTTAAAAAAAAAGAACAAGGACATTTTGTTCGCCCGCACGATCAAGGAGAAATCGTCGATCGCCAATAAGTGGATCATCGGAGCGGCGACGTCGGCGGGCGCGATCGGGGCGGTTCCCCTGCCGGGCGCGGATATCGTGCCGCTGACCGCGCTGCAGATCGGGCTGCTGACCCGGTTGGCGACGCTGTACGAACGTCCGATCAGCCGAGAAGCCGCCAAAGAGATCGTCATTACGGCAATCGTCGGCAACCTGGGGCGGACTTTGTTTTCGCAAATCGTCAAAATCTTCCCCGGAGCCGGAAGCGTCGCGGCGGCGGGCGTAGCGAGTACGGTGACGCTCGCGCTCGGCTATTCCGTCAAATATGCCTATGAACGGGGAATCGACGTCACGCCGGAATCGGTAACGAAACTGTACAAAACGTTCCGCGACCGGAAAAACAAAGGCGAGAAGCTGCCCGGCGAAGACGATTGAGTCTGGAAAAGCAAACGAATACGGGAAGTTGAAAGCTCCGCTTAGGCGGAGCTTTTTTTCGGCATACGGCGGCGTTCGGGCGCGGAGAACCGCTTTCGGGTATAATGAAAAGCGCGAAAAAAAGCGGGCGGCCGAATTCGAAGCCGCGCGCCGAAGGAGGAGACGGAATGCTGACCGAACGGCTGGAATTGAGACCTTTCGCGATCGAAGAAGCGGAGGAACTGCTGGCGCTCAGGCTGGAGAACCGGGAATTTCTGGAGCCGTTGGAGCCGATCCGTTCCGCCGGTTATTTGACGCTGGCCGGGCAAAAGACCGAAATCATGCAGAGCGAGCAGGGGCGAATCCGCGATCAAGCGTATATCTACGCGATCCGGCAGCGCGGAAACGGACGCCTGATCGGACGCGCGGCGCTGACGGGCATCGCGCGGGGACCGTTCCAGAACGCGAGCTTGGGTTATTTTCTCGATCAAGCGCATAACGGACAGGGCTATATGACGGAAGCGGTAATCGGCGTGCTGGAGCTGGCTTTCGGCAAACACGGGCTGCACCGTGTGCAGGCGGGAGTGATGCCGCGGAATATCCCTTCGCAGAGAGTGCTGGAGAAAGCGGGCTTTCGCCGGGAAGGTCTTGCCGAGCGGTATTTGAAAATCAACGGCGTCTGGGAAGATCACGTGCTGTTCGGCATTACGGCCGAAGACCGGGAAGGGGCGTCGGACCGACGCGATCGAGCGGAGCGGCACTGCGAATAGGCTGCGGAAAAAAGAAAAAGAAAAAAAGCGGACCGCCGCCTGCGGACCGCTTTTTTCTTTTTTTTGCAATCGGACGGCTGCTCAGTAAATGCCTACGACGACGCCGTTCAGGAAACCGACCGCCTGCCACTGCAGTCCGCCTCTCATATACACCCAGGCTTCGATCGGGCCGTTGGGGCTGTTCTCCTTGCTGACGCTGGAAGGTTCGCCCCAGGAGAGCAGCACATGCTGTTTGTTCATGCCGACGGCCACGACTTCTCTGCGGATGTAATTCCATATTTCGTCGCTGCCGCCGTAGCGGGCGCGCGGATCGAAGGGGAAGAAGTTGGCGGTATCGGTCAGCATCGATACGACGCCGGAAGCGTCCGTCGACGGAGCGGCGAAGCGGCTGCCCGAAGCGTTCGCGAAGACGACCGTGTAGGAATGGCCGTAGCCGTTATCCTGAATCTTGATATCGGCAACGTTCAATTTGCCGAATCGGACGCCGGCTCCGGCGTAGTGGTTGATCCAGTACGATTTGCCCAGGTAGGAAGCCAGGCTGCCCAGCTGCTGCTTCTTCTTAAGCAGGGCGGTTTCCTTCGATTCGACTTCCAGCGAAGCGGAGCCGAGCGATACGACGGCCTGCTGCAGTTTGCCGTCCCACTTCACGGATGCTCCGGCAATGGCGGAGGACAGGAAGCTGGCGGGGAACACGGCCTGTCCGTCCAGCGTCTGCACCTTGCCTTTCATCGTGACGGGTTTTCCGTTGATGCTGGCTTTGGCGCTGCCCTTTTGCATCCCGATCTTCGTATCGCCATACCGGATCGTCCAACTGCCGCCCGAATGGGTCACGGAGGCGCCAAGCGCCCCGAATACCGGACCCACCGGCAGATAAGCGCTGCCGCCGATCAGTCCGGCTCCCGACAAGGCTCCTTCCTGCTTGACGGTCAGCGTCGCTTTCGCTTCGAGGGCACCCGACGAGAAGGTTACGACGGTGCTGCCGAGACCGGCTGCTTTGATCGTGCCGTCCGCCTGCAAAGCCGCGATTTTCGGATCGGCCGTGCTCAGTTCGCTGCGCTCCGGCGAACGCTTGCTTTTGGTGCCGTCCGAATATTTCTCTTCGACGGTCGGGCGGATCGTCTCGCCCTTGGCCGCCGACGGACGGGATAGGGTAAGGACGGCCGATTGCAGGCGGGCCGGTGCCAGCGCGGTCCATCTGCCGTTCGCGTACAGGCCCGATGTTCCGTCGTTCAGACGAACGAAGACTCCTTCCTCGGCCGCGTGCACATAAGCTGCGCCTTTGACGGCGGCGATTTGCGTGCCCGCGCTCTTGCTGCCGTATTCGAACCGCCATAAGCTTCCGTCCGATTTGACGACGTACAGGTCGCTGCGCGATTCTTCGCGAACCCAAGCAAGAGAGAGCGCGCCTGTTGTCAGCGTCTCGGGATCCGAACCCGTTTCCGCGTCGAGCTTAGTCACCGTTCCGTCGGCGCTCAAAGCCATAATATAGCTGCTTGCAGCCTGAATGTCGGCCGTTCCCGGAAGATCGGCGACTTTTTTCGTTTGGTTCGTTTGATAATCGGAGCGATAGCGCCAGATTTCGCCGTTCGCCGTCAGCAGCACGAAGCCCGACGCATGGGCGGAGATTTTGACGGCACCCGGCAGACCGGCGCCTTTATAGCCGACCACCTCGCCCGATTTCGCCAGCATGACGTCTTCGGAGACCTGGGCAATCGGCGGCAGATCGGTCAGCCGTTTCGGCTGCCCCGTCAGCCCCAGAGTGCCCCATCGATAGACGCTGCCGTTTTCCGTCCAGGCGTACTGATCGCCCGTATGCGTATCCCGCGTCAGTCCGACAAACGGCGACGTCTCCTGCGCGGGCCCCAGCGTCCTGCCTTCTGCCCGCAGGGAACCGTCGCCGAGCACGTAATTTCTGTTGTCCAATCCAATCCGGATGGTCGACGCTTCCGTCTGCGCATAGACGCTGTTCCCCCACAGCCGCGGTGCCGGAGCGGCGGCTCCAAGCAAGATGCCCGCAGCCAGTGCGGTTTTGACGATCAGCTTTCCGTTCATCGTTTAACAAGACCCCTATCTCTTTCTCAAGTAACGCTTCGCGCGGCAAGCGACCCCCTGTTTACCCGGAAAAGAGGAAACGGTCAGCCCGGCGGCGTTCTGGTTGTAAGCATTCGACCAAGCTTGCGCCAAACCCTTTTTTATCCATGAAAAGCTGAGCGAAATTCTGCATGGAAAAAAGACGGATAAGTTGAAACGCCCGTGAAGAAGCCGGTACAATGGAAAGAGTGCGACAGGAGGCTGAAAGAAAAATGATCAGGACTTACAGGCTGGAAGATTTGAACGACGTGATCGCTCTCCATGCCGAGCTCTACCGCCGCGAGCGGGGTTACGACGATTCGTTCGCGCGTTTCGTGGAGGAAGGAATCCGGGAATTCGGCAGCCGAAAAAGCCGCGGGCGCGAGCAGCTGTGGGTTGTCGACCGCGGCGGCAGACACGGCGGTTCGATCGGCATTACCGAGATGGACGCGAAAACGGCCCAACTGCGGTGGTTTCTGCTCGACCCGCGGCTGCGCGGGGAAGGGTTCGGGCGCGAAATGATGGAGCTGGCGACGGCTCACTGCGAAGCGAATGGCTACGAGCGCATTGTCCTCTGGACAAACGCCGAGTTGGAGTCCGCGCGGAGGCTGTATGCCTCGTTCGGCTTCGAGCTCGCCGAAAGCCGCTCTTCGTTCCTGTCAGGGCGCGTGTTGCACGAAGAACGTTGGGTTAAACAATTGATTACGGGCTGAGCTAACGGCCGAAGAAGGAGGAGTTCGATGACGCAGAAGGAGGAACGCTCCAAGCGAAACGACGGGCCGAACGGTTCGTTCGAAGCCGGGGTTCCCGACTGGCGGCCTTCGTCGCTGACGGAAGCGCCGGAGCATTCGGGCTCCGTTCGCGACGAGATGCTGGGCTACATGCACGAACTCATCGAAATCGCGCGCGATTTTGCGGAACGGGAAGACGATTTCTATGCGGGGGCGCTGCTGCAAAGGATCGCGAACTCGCTGTCGGCGGCCGTGCTGCTGCGCGAGGGAGGACTCGTCGTGGAAGCTCCCGTGCAGATTCGGGTGGCGTTCGAACACTGTGCGCGCCTGTTCCAGTACCGAGCCGCGCCCGAGACGATCGACTCCGAGGCGGCGCAGGAAGTGATGGGCAGCAATCTGGGCGTGATGAAATACGCTTATGAGCATATCTCTTTCGAACTGACCGACGTATACGGCTTTCTTAACATTTTTACGCATCCCGATCGCGCTTCGCTGGAGTGGACGAACCGCGTCAACGCGGATTCGGTCGATATGGCGGACATGCTGGCGTTATACGGAATCGGAGGTCTGTTCCTCATCTTGGCTCACGCCTATCCCGAGGACGTCCGTCTGGGCGAAGAACGGCTTAAGGAGCGGTCGGAGCGGATCGCCTCGCGGATTCTCGGCGTGCTGAAAGAGTTCGAAACGCTCAAGAGCACGGGCGATCCGCATCGGATGCTGGAATTGTTTCTCAGCGAAAACGGGCGGGTGTTCGGCAAGGACAAATATAACGAGCATTTGAAAAAATTCATGCTGTTCGCTTCGGAGCATCCGAACAATACGATGGAGCTGTATCTCAAGCGGGAAATGGAGCTGGAGAAAAGAAGGCAGCTGCGAAACGAAGCGAAGCGGAAAGAAAAAAAATCCGCCTCGAAACGCAAAAAGAAATAACTGGATATTATGGAATCGGTCTTTCGTGCCGATACATATAAAGGCGGTTTCTCCCGAGTCTAAAAAAACGTGTCCGGAACCGCTGCGCCCGAAGCGAAACGAGTTTCAAATTTCGGCCAACGGTTAATTATAACATGCGGACATGTCATAACAGACTGAATTAAGGTGAGGAAGAATTATGCAAACGCAAAGCAATCAGACGCTCCCGCAGTTTTCGGACGTGCTGGAAGAAGTCAACTTTATCCTGTACGGCTCGAAGAGCGGCAAGCCGGAAGAACAAGGCGAAGCCGATCGCCAAGAACAGACCGAAGCGTCCGTCCGGTAACGAGCGTCGTTCCTAATTTTATCTAATATATGCGCAGCATCGGCAGGCCGCCTTTCGTCGTCCAACAACGACGCAAAGGCGGCCTCTATTTGTCGTTGTCGAGGAGAATCGTCCAAGGCGTACGGCGGATTAATAAAGCGATGCGCGGGCGTCTTCCGATCCGTCGGCGTTCCCGCCCGTCTCCGGCTCTTCGATAAGCAGCGCATCTTCCGCATATTCCGCGCCGTTCACGAGAAGCGCGATCCGGTGGACGCCGGGATAATGGCGGCGGGTAGTCAGCTGCGCAAAGCGGTGCCTCCGGGAGCCCGTAAGACGTTCTCCGCCTTCAAGCATGCGGTCGGCGAGCAGAAACAGTTTGCGCGAAACGCGGCCCGACGCTTTGACGAAATCGATCGCGTATTCAAGCCGTAAGCGTACCTGGACGCCGGGGCGCGCCGACACTTCGAAATCGAGCCGGGCTTCGCCGCCGATCGGAACCGCTCGGGGCCAAGCCCGAAGCGCGGCGTCTTCCAGCAGTGGTTCGGCGCCGTCTGCTCCAGGCGATGCGTAGCCGAACAGCGTCAGCACATCCGGGTCCGCGGCCCGCAGCAGGCCGCGGCAGCCGCGGCGGACGATCCAATCGGCAAGCGGATCGGTGCCGTACCAGCGGAGCGCCGTTCGTTTGACGGCTTCGGGATGGTCTTTGGAAATGTCGTTGAGATTGTTGGCGACGCTTTTGCGCACGTACAGCGACGGATCGGACCGAAGCGCTTCGAGAAGGTCCAGCACCGGAGCCGGATCGGCTTTGAACATCGGCAGGGACTGCCCCCACGGCAGACGAGGACGGCTGCCCTCGCTGGCCAGCCGGCGGACATGCTCGTTCTCGCTGAGCGCCCACCGGCGCATGCGGGCCATTGTCCTTTCGGGATGCCGCAGCAGGAACGGACGAATCGCAAATTCGGACGAAGATTTCGCGGTGAAGCGTTCGAGCGCGTCCAGCGCCGTCTCGAAATCGTCTTCCGCGCTCCCGTGGATTTCGACGAAATCGGGAAAAAAAAGATAAGGGAAGCCGACGCATCGTTCGTCGACCCGGTACAAAATCTCGAGCGCTTCCCCGAACGATCGAGGCAGGCCGTGTCCGAGCGTCGTCGAAATGCGGCGTATGCGGGCTTTCAGCTCGAGCTGCTCCCAGCCGTCGCCAAGTACGCCGGACATAAAAGCGTCAGCTTCGAAAGAAGGATACACGCTTTGGATCAAAGTCGAAAAATCTCGCAGGAAAGCTTTGGTATAGATGGACTTCAGCGGTTCGGCCATCGGGTTATCCTCCTTGGGCCGCAGGGAACGCGGCGAGTGATCGGCATATCTTCCTTGTAAGATAGCATGAAAAACCGGACACCAAGGTGTCCGGTTTTTTGCGTTCCGTCGCTTGAACGAAAAAGGTTCAGCTTCCGAAGATGACGGCTGCCGCGATCGCTGCGATCGGGATCAGCAGGCCCGCGGCCAGCGCCGCCCAACTGAGCGGACGGGCAAAATTGAGCGTCCAGCCCATGCCGAAGCGTTTTTCCGACATAAAGGAAGGATCTTCGGGATTGTAATAGAACAGCCCTCCGCGCCAGTAGCGGTCTTCGCCGCGGTGGCGGTTTGCTCCCGTCTCCTCCAGGCCCGCGCGTCTCAGGTAGACGATAAAGAACAGAAGGGCAAGCACGATGAACGTCAAGAAAACGATCCCGTAAGCGGCGGGAAGCCTTCCTTCGAATCCGTACGTGCTGCGAGCCTGTCCCCAGCCCAGCATAATAACGACAACCAGCGAGAGCAGGTACATCAGCCATGCGTTCGACCGAAGCAGTTTATTGCGTTTGCGCAGAGAACCTTCCGGGTCGGTCGGATCGAGATTTTGGCGCGTGCGGCCGAGCGAGAGATGAATTCCGACGAAGAGGGCGGTCAGCAAGGTTTGAACGATGGTCAGCATGTAGACGCTGCCCACGGTTTTCGGGGCATATCGATCGGGAGTGCCTGAGGCGTCGAAATGCATCGGTACGGGATCGGGAATCCGATCCCAATTGACGGCCAGCAGGACGGCGCAGAGCGCGATCGCGGCAGCATGCAGCAGATAGGCCCAAGCCGGAATCCCCGAACGCGCAGAGGGGCGCGGCGAGCCGATATAGGCGGCCCGTTTGGACGAGGACGGGGCTTTCCAGCCTCGCTCGCTTTTAAGCGCCAGTGCGCGGCTCCGGCAGATTTTCCAGGCTGCAGCGGCGCACAGGGCCTGCGGGACCAACAGTAGGGCCAGCGTCCATCCTTGGGAGCCGCCGGACAGACGCCAGCCGGCGAAGGCCAGCAGGGTACCGAGCAAAGCGCCGCCCAGAGAAAGTCCGACATAGCGGCGGCGGATGGCGGACACCTGCGCCAGCCGGCGTTCTTCCTGCGGGACGTAGACGCCTATAAGCATGCCGGAAGCCAGCAGGGGCAATCCGATCAGCGAGAGCAGCCAGAGCAGATCCAAAAATGCGGCGACGAGCAGAAAAGCGGTTGTCGGGTTCACGGTGAAGTTCCTCCTTTATCGGTTGGCGGATTTTGAATGCTGCGGTAGAGGGATCGGAGCAGCTCGAGCAGCTCGTCTTCTCCCATGCCCCGGGCGACGGTCTCGGCCGCCAATGGGCGAAGGTCGCGGCGCAGTCGTTCCCGGAACGCTTCGTCGGCCCGGGGAAGCGTTCCGGGCTGGACGATAACGCCCTTCTTACGGTGAATCTCGAGAAAGCCGTCCTGCTTAAGCATTTGATACGCCTTGTTGACCGTATGCAAATTGATATCCAGGTCGGCGGCGAGCATACGGACCGACGGCAGCGGCTGTCCGGGAGTCAGAGCGCCGGAAGCGATACCTTCGATCAGTTGGTCGGCCAGCTGTTTGTAGATCGGGACGTCCGATTGCAGATCGAGTTCGACGAACATGGGCTGCCTCCTTTGGTTGTTTGTTATATTTATAGTATAACAGATAGATCATGTCGTCAACATAAATCGGAAATCGTCAAGAAGGCGGACGGCGAAAAATGATTCCGCTCGTGGTATGCTAGAAAAGGCGGGCCGGGCCCGCCGAACGGCAAAAAAGCCGAGCAGGCCCAGAACGGATGCGGCAGAGGCCCGGATCGACGCGACAAACGGAAGGATGAGCAAGCGATGAGCGAGTATCGGACAGACGATGAGGAACGTCTGAAGCGCCTTCGGGAACGCGGCGTACTGAACGACGAAGAAACGGAGTGGATTCAAGCGATGCTGCTTCGTCTGGCAGAGACCGAGGCGCAGAACAAGCGGCTGCGGGAAGCGCTGCTGAAAGCGAACGGCCGCAAACCGACGATGTCGACCAAACTGCGCGACGCGCTGTACGAATAAATCGCGCGAATCACGGATAGGCGTTCGGGCGACCGATTTTTCAATCATAAGGAGGAATAAACGGATGACGATTACATGCGATGTTGCCGTACTGGGCGGAGGGACGGGCGGGTATGTCGCCGCGATCAAGGCGGCGCAGCTCGGCAAAGAAGTAATCATTATTGAAAGAT
Organism: Saccharibacillus alkalitolerans; assembly: GCF_011090185.1. Lineage (GTDB taxonomy): Bacteria > Bacillota > Bacilli > Paenibacillales > Paenibacillaceae > Saccharibacillus > Saccharibacillus alkalitolerans. Next base: position 635,277 of record NZ_JAAFGS010000001.1, read on the forward strand.
CGAAACTGGGCGGCACCTGCCTGCACAGGGGATGCATTCCGACCAAGACGCTGCTGCGCAGCGCCGAAGTCTATGCGCTGCTGCAAAATACGGAAATGTACGGGATCGAATCGGACGGCGGCCGATTGGTGTTCCCGAAAGTGCAGGAGCGAAAACGGGCGGTCGTCGACAAGCTGCACCAGGGCGTGCAGTATTTGATGCGCAAAAACAAAATCCGCGTGATCGAAGGCAGCGGACGGATTATCGGACCTTCGATCTTCTCGCCGCGCAGCGGCGCCGTGGCGGTCGAACTGCCGGACGGCGAGATGGAGACGATCGTGCCGAACAATCTCATCATTGCCACAGGATCGCGTCCCCGCGTCATTCCGGGACTCGAGCCGGACGGCGTCCACATTTTGAGCAGCGACGAAGCGGTGGATCTGGAGAAGCTGCCGGAATCGATGCTGATCGTGGGCGGAGGCGTGATCGGCGTCGAGTGGGCGTCCATGCTGTGCGACTTTGGCGTTAACATTACGCTGCTCGAAATGGCGGATCAAATTTTGCCGGGCGAAGACGAAGAGACGGCGCGCGAACTGGCCAAGCTGCTGCAGAAGCGCGGCATCGTCATCATGACCGGAGCCGAACTGCAGCCCGACACGTATGCGGCTGGAGAAGACGGCATCTCGATATCGGCCGTACATAAAGGAGAAGAGGTCCGCCTGGAAGCGTCGCAGATGTTCGTATCGATCGGCCGCGCGGCGAACGTCGAAGGGATCGGGCTGGAAAATACCGATATCCGCGTCGCCGACGGGAAAATTTCGGTGAACGAAAATTTTCAGACCGGCGAATCGCATATCTACGCGATCGGCGACTGTATCGGCGGGCTGCAGCTGGCGCACGCGGCAAGCCATGAAGGCATCGAAGCCGTCCTGCATTTGGCGGGGGAGAAGAGGCACGGATACGACCCGAACCTGGTCCCCCGCTGCGTGTATACCCATCCGGAAGTCGGAAGCGTCGGCATGACGGAAAAGCGGGCGCGCGAACTGGGCCGCAGCGTCAAATCGGCGAAGGTGCCGTTCTCCGCGATCGCGAAAGCGCTGGTCGAAGGCCATTCCGACGGCTTCGCCAAAGTGGTGGTCGATACGGAGACCCACGACCTGGTCGGCGTGCAGATCATCGGTCCGCGCGCGACCGAACTGATCGCCGAAGCTTCGCTCGCGGCGGTGCTGGACGCCACGCCTTGGGAAGTCGGAAACGCCGTTCATGCGCATCCGACGCTGGCCGAAGCGCTCGGCGAAGCGATGCTGGCGATCGACGGCAGCGCCATCAACGTCTAAATCCGAGGCGGCAGCGCTTCTGAGACGGAAGGCTGCGGCGCCAGAGCGGCCTCTTCCGTCTCAGAAGCGCCGATCGTTTGCGAAATCCCGTTCCGCGCGGACAGCGGAACGGGATTTCGCCTATCCGTCGAAACGAATCGATCCGCCCCTTGCCCACTCGCGGTAAAGCGGCGCTTTTCTTTTTCACGTAAAAAGGCTTATAATGAGTTCGGGTTCGGAATTAGTACCTGGTTTTAAGACGTTGTGTTAGACAGCGGATGAAAACAGCGTTCGAAGGCGAAAAAGGCCGCGGGACGGGTAAGTATAGACCGGGGAAGATCCCGAAGAAAGCAACAAGAGCGTCACTTCATAATCGTTTACGACATTTAAGGAGGTTCCCGTGATGAACCAAAATGGAACGGCTGCCCCGCAGTCCCAGCACGAAGCGGCCGGACTGGACGACCGCCGCGCCGTCGAGATGTACAAATGCATGCTGCTTGCGCGCAAGTTCGACGAGCGCTGCCACCTGCTGCAGCGGGCGGGCAAAATCAACTTTCACGTATCGGGCATCGGGCAGGAAACGGCGCAGGTCGCCGCGGCGTTCGCGCTCGATACGGACAAAGATTATTTCCTGCCTTACTACCGCGATTACGGATTTATGCTGGCCGTAGGCATGACGACCCGCGAACTGATGCTGTCGGCTTTCGCGAAAGCGGAAGACCCGAACAGCGGCGGACGCCAGATGCCGGGGCACTTCGGCAGCAAAAGGCTGCGCGTGCTGACCGGATCGAGTCCGGTCACGACGCAGGTTCCGCATGCCGTCGGAGCGGCATTGGCCTCGAAAATGCGCGGCGAAGGAGCGGTATCGTTCGTGACGTTCGGCGAAGGCTCCAGCAACCAGGGCGATTTCCACGAAGGCGCGAACTTTGCGGGCGTGCAGAAGCTTCCGGTCATCATGATGTGCGAGAACAACCAATACGCCATTTCCGTGCCGATCGCCAAACAGCTGGCAGGCAAGGTGAGCGACCGGGCGCTGGGTTACGGCTTCCCGGGCGTGCGCGTGGACGGCAACGACGCGCTGGCCATGTTCCGCACCGTAAGCGAAGCGCGGGAGCGCGGCGTGAACGGAGAGGGACCGACGCTGATCGAAGCGATGATGTACCGCCTGTCGCCGCATTCCACGTCGGACAACGACCTGGCGTACCGGACGAAGGAAGAAGTCGACGCCAATTGGAAAAAGGACGGCATTCCGCGCTATAAGCAGTACCTGATCGAAGCGGGACTGTGGAGCGAGGAGCAGGAAGAAGCATACCTGAAAGAAGTCGCCCAAGAATTGAAGGAAGCGACGGAGTATGCGGACAAAGCGCCGTATCCGCGCGCGGAAGACACGCTGCTGCATGTGTATGCGGGCGACGGAGACGGACAGGGAGGACTGAACTGATATGCCGATGATGGAATATATCGACGCCATTCGTCTGGCGATGAAGGAAGAGATGGAGCAGGATCCGTCCGTCTTCGTGCTGGGCGAGGACGTAGGCGTCAAGGGCGGCGTCTTCACGACGACGAAGGGGCTGCAGGAGCAGTTCGGCGAAGACCGCGTCATCGATACGCCGCTGGCGGAATCCGCGATCGCCGGCGTGGCGATCGGCGCTGCGATGGTCGGCATGAAGCCGATCGCCGAGATGCAGTATTCGGACTTTATGCTGCCGGCTACCAACCAGATTATCAGCGAAGCGGCCAAGATCCGCTACCGCTCCAATAACGACTGGGACTGCCCGATCGTCGTGCGCGCGCCGATCGGCGGCGGCATTTTCGGCGGCCTGTATCATTCGCAGTGTCCGGAATCGATTTTCTTCGGCACGCCGGGGCTTAAGATCGTGGCGCCTTACTCCGCGTACGACGCGAAGGGACTGCTGAAAGCGGCCGTGCGGGATCCCGATCCGGTGCTCTTTTTCGAAAACAAAAAGTGCTATAAGCTGATCAAGGAAGACGTGCCGGAGGATGACTACGTCGTTCCGATCGGCAAAGCGAACCTGCTGCGAGAAGGCGACGACATTACCGTCATCAGCTACAGCCTGCCGCTGCATTTCGCCATGCAGGCCGCCGAAGAGCTGGAGAAGGAAGGCATCACGAGCCATATCCTTGATCTGCGCACCATCCAGCCGCTCGACCGAGAAGCGATCGTGGAAGCGGTACGCCGCACCGGCAAAGTGCTGATCGTGCACGAGGACAACAAGACCGGCGGCGTGGGCGCGGAAGTGGCCGCGATCATCGCCGAGGAATGCCTGTACGACCTGGATGCGCCGATCCGCCGTCTGTGCGGTCCGGATGCCCCGGCGATGCCGATCAACCCGCCGCAGGAGAAGTTCTTCATGCTCAGCAAGGACAAGCTGCTGCACGCCATGCGAGAACTGGCCCTTTACTGACCGGCACTGCACATATAGAGGAGTGAAAGCCATGAGCACACCGAATTCCACGCAAAAAGATATCGCGATGCCTCAGCTCGCCGAGTCGCTCGTATCCGCGACGATCGCCAAATGGCTGAAGCGTCCCGGCGATTCCGTCGATCTGTACGAGCCGATCTGCGAAGTCATCACCGATAAAGTCAACGCCGAGATCCCTTCCACGGAAGAAGGCGTCATGGGCGAACTGCTGGCCGCCGAAGGCCAGGAGATCGCCGTCGGCGAGATCATCTGCCGCATCGTGACCGGCGGCGCGGAAGCCGCGCCGGAAGCTCCGGCCGCGGCGCCGCAGGCGGCCTCCGGCTCCGCTTCGGCGGCCCCGCGCCCGGCTTCGCCTTCGGGCGCTTCCGCCGCGCCGCAGGGCGCGCCGGCCGGCGGCACGGGCGGCATGCGCGCCCGCTACTCGCCGGCGGTGCAGGCGCTGGCGGCGCAGCACGGCCTCGATCCGGCCGTCATTCCCGGCAGCGGCATGGGCGGCCGGGTGACGCGCAAAGACGTGCTCCAGTACCTGGAGCGCGGAGGCGCGTCCCGGGCGGCCGAGCCGGCCGCTCCGGCGGCGCAGCCGTCGCCGCAGCCCGCCGCGCCGGCTTTCGGCCAGGCGGCATCGTTCGGCGCTCCGCAGCCGCCGCAGTTCGCGGCGTCTGGCCCTGCGGGCTACAACGAAGTCCGGCATTCCGGCCTGCATCTCAGCGAGAATCCTCCGCTGCCGAAGATCGAAGTCGAAGACTCCGGCCGGGGCCGCAACGAGACGTATATCGACGTCACGCCGATTCGCAACACGATCGCGAGCCGGATGCGCCAGAGCGTGCTGGAAATTCCGCACGGCTGGATGATGATCGAAGTCGACATGACCAATCTGGTCAAACTGCGCAACAAGCACAAGGACGAGTTCAAGCGCAAAGAAGGCGTCAACCTGACGTATCCGGCGTTCGTCATCAAGGCGGTCGTGAACGCGATCAAAGATTATCCGATCATGAACTCCGTCTGGGCGGTCGACAAGATTATCGTCAAGCGCGATATCAACATCTCGCTCGCCGTCGGCACGGAAGATTCCGTCATGACGCCGGTCATTCAGAAGGCGGATCAGAAAAATATCGCGGGCCTGGCGATGGAGATCGAAGATCTGGCCCGCCGCACGCGCGAGCGCACGCTGAAGCTCGACGACATGCAGGGCGGAACGTTCACCGTCAACAATACGGGCTCGTTCGGTTCGATCCTGTCGCAGCCGATCATCAATTATCCGCAGGCGGCGCAGCTCACGTTCGAGTCGATCGTCAAACGTCCGGTCGTGATCAATGACATGGTCGGCGTCCGTTCGATGGCGAACTTCTGCCTGTCGCTGGACCACCGGATTCTCGACGGCCTGATCTGCGGACGCTTCCTGCAGCGGGTGAAAGAGAATCTGGAAGGATACTCCGACGATACGAAGCTGTACTGAAACATCTGTACCGAAACACGACCGAAAAAGAGCCTCGGCCCGCGCGGACGTCCGCGCGAAGCCGAAGCTCTTTTTGCTGCCCGTAAAGGCTCGGGAACTCTCGGTTACACAAAAATCTCCAGCAGTCCGAGGAACACCGAACCGACCATGGCGATGAGCATAAGCCAGATAAAAATTTTGAACCATTTTTTGTTCTGCATACAGCCGTCAAACCTCTTTTCGTGAATTGTCAGATCAAGCCGCTCTTTCGGAAAGCGGCTTTTTTGGTTTTTCCCGCGTTTCCTAGTAAGATAGAAGAGATAAACGGGGCTGCCCGCCAGGGATGCCGACGAGGGCCCCGTCATGGAATCTATTTTAGCTTATCGGGAAAGCGGAGGGAAGTTTTGATGATCGATACACAAAGACTGGTGCACGAATTCCTGGAATTGGTGCAGATCGACAGCGAGACCAAAAACGAACGGCTGATCGCGGACGTGCTGACCAGCAAATTCAAGCTGCACGGATTGGAAGTGACCGAGGACGACTCGGCGTCGCGTTCCGGCCACGGATCGGGCAACCTGATCGCGCTGCTGCCTGCGACGGAAGGGACGGACGCGCCGAAGCTGTTCTTTACCTGCCATATGGATACGGTAATGCCGGGACGCGGCATCAAGCCGGTGATCGGGGAAGACGGATGGATTCGCAGCTCGGGGGATACCATCCTCGGCGCCGACGACAAAGCGGGCGTCGCCGCGCTGCTGGAACTGATCCGCGTGCTGCGCGAACAGGCGATCCCGCACGGCCAGATCCAATTCGTCATCACGGCCGGGGAGGAGTCGGGTTTGATGGGCGCACGGGCGATGGACGCCTCGCTGCTCGACGCCGATCTCGGCTTTGCCGTCGATTCGAACGGGGAAGTGGGGGCGATCGCCGTATTGGCGCCGACGCAGGCCAAGATCACGATGGAAATCCGCGGGAAGTCGGCGCATGCCGGCGTCAATCCGGAAGACGGCATCAGCGCCATTCAAGTGGCCGGCAAAGCCATCTCCCGCATGAAGCTGGGCCGCATCGACAAGGATACGACGGCGAACATCGGCAGCTTCTCCGGCGGCGGCGCGACGAACGTGGTCACCGACTATGCCAAACTGGAAGCCGAAGCGCGCAGCGTCGTGCAGGAGAAGGTGGAGGCGCAGATCGCTTCGATGAAGGAAGCGCTGGAATCCGCCTGCACGGAATTCGGCGCGGTGCCGACGTTCGAGAGCCGCATCGTGTATCCGTCGTTCAGCCATACGGACGATTCGGAAGTCGTGCAGCTGGCCAAAAAAGCCGCGGCGAAACTGGGCCTCGGCGGGCGCACTTTCCAATCGGGCGGCGGCAGCGACGCCAACGTGTTCAACGGCTTCGGCGTACCGACGGTCAACCTGTCGGTCGGCTACGAAGACATTCATACGACCGCAGAGAAAATCAAAGTCGACGACCTGAGCAAACTGGCGGAATTCATCGTCGAGATCGTGCGGCAGTCGGTACGGGCTTAAGCTTAAGGCATATCGGGCATTCCATTTCATAAACGCGAAAGGGCGGAACCGGAACATGGAACCAGGCAAAGAAAAATTGTGGGAAAAAACGCTGGAGACCGAGCCGATTTTCGACGGGAAAATCATCAAAGTCCAGGTCGATACGGTCGAGCTGTACGACGGCACGAAGGCGAAGCGGGAAATCGTTAAGCATCCGGGCGCGGTGGCCGTCGTAGCGCTCAAAGGCGACAAACTGCTCGTCGTCGAGCAGTTCCGGCAGCCGCTCGGCCGCACGGAAATCGAGATCCCGGCAGGCAAGCTGGAACCGGGCGAAGATCCGCGCGAAGCGGCGGCCCGCGAGCTGGAAGAGGAGACGGGCTATCAGGCGCCGGAGTTGATCCATCTGTCGTCTTTTTACACGTCGCCGGGCTTCGCGGACGAAATCATTCACTTCTACGCGGCGGAAGAGCTGACCGAGGGAAAGCTGAATCCCGACGAAGACGAGTTTCTCGAATTGACGGAAATTACGCTGGACGAGGCATTCGAACATATCCGCGCCGGACGGATCAGCGACGCGAAGACGCTTATGGCCGTGTACGCCTGGCAGCTTCGCACGTTGACCGGAAAATGGCCCGTCTGAACGTGCCGGAAGGGTTTGACTTTAAACCCGGCTAACTTCTATAATAGGGAACGTGAGTTTGACTGGAGAACGGCCGGCAAGAACGGGCATGCTCCGAGGGGGAGGAGAAGCTATGGAAGCGCGGATCGATAAAATCAAACAGCAGCTGCAGTCCAAGGGATACAAATTGACGCCCCAGCGGGAAGCCACCGTTCGCGTTTTGCTGGAAAACGAAGAGGACCATCTGAGCGCGGAAGACGTGTTCATGCTGGTCAAGGAAAAGGCGCCGGAGATCGGTCTGGCCACCGTGTACCGGACGCTGGAGCTGCTCAGCGAGATGCATGTGGTGGAGAAGCTCAATTTCGGCGACGGCGTCTCTCGCTACGATCTGAGAGGCGAGTCGAACAAACATCACCACCACCATCTGATTTGCGTGCAGTGCGGCAGCATGGACGAGATTCGGGAGGATTGGCTGCTGCCGCTCGAAGAGCGGTTGGAGAAAGAATACCGGTTTACCGTTCTGGATCACAGGCTCGATTTTCAGGGGATCTGTCACCGCTGCAGAGCAAAGGAAGAAGATAACGGATAAGATAAGCAGCGGGAATTCGGCGAATCCCGTTCTTTTTACGGCGTAAACGCCGCAGCCCGGCCCCGGCGGATCGGAAGCGATCCGTTCGGGGTTTTTTGCGGCGGTTAAAAGCGGATTTTCTCTTTTTCAAAGAAGGAGTTAGGCCGGAACTGTGGAAATCTTTATGTCAAACGGGATTCGGCGGTCCGCCCGAACGGGCAGCATGCGGCTTTCCTGAGGAAAGTTTGGAGGGGGTCCACCAATGAATACGCACTTGGATGCGTTTATCACATACATGTCGGAAGAAAAAGGACGCTCCGCAAGCACGCTCGAATCGTACAGGCGCGATCTGGCACAGTTTATCGAGTTTGCGGAAGGACGCGGGCTCGCGGCCGTAGACGAAGTGCGCAAATCGCATATCGCCGCTTATTTGAACGAAATGAAACGTTTGGGCAAGGCGCCGTCCACGGTCATTCGCGCTTCCGTTTCCATCCGTTCGTTTTTTCATTATCTGATTCGGCAGTCTCTCGTCGTTCAGGACCCTTCGATGGATCTGGAAACGCCCAAGCCGGAAAAAAGACTGCCCGTCGTGCTGACGGTGGAAGAAGTCGAACGGCTGCTGGGCGCGCCCGATCCGTCGGGCGCTCAGGGCGCGCGCGACAAGGCGATGCTGGAAGTGCTCTATGCGACGGGCATCCGGGTGTCCGAGCTGATCGCGCTGAATCTCGGCGACATCGATTTGCAGCTGAAGTTTCTGCGCTGCGGCGCGGCCGGCAAGGAACGGATCGTGCCGATCGGCCGGATGACGGCGGAATCCGTGGCCGCTTATCTCGGGCCGATGCGGGATCAGCTCGTCAAGCACGGGGGCGAAGAGGCGCTGTTCCTGAATCAGCTGGGCACGCGGCTGACCCGGCAGGGGTTTTGGAAGATTATCAAAAAGCACGCCAAGGAAGCCGGGATCGAGACGGACATTACGCCGCACACGCTGCGCCATTCCTTCGCGGCCCATCTGCTCGAAAACGGCGCCGACCTGCGCTCGGTCCAAGAAATGCTGGGCCACTCGGACATTTCGACCACGCAGATCTATACGCACGTGATGAAACGCAATATGAAAGAAGTCTACGAGCTGCACCATCCCCGCGCCTAAAGGCCGGTAGACGTGCAGGTTCAAAAATTACGCAAACGGAGTGTGCAACCTATGACGACAACGAACACGAACGCAAACAGCATCCGGGAGGCGGCGGACTACATCCGCTCCAAGACGGATATCGTCCCTGAGATCGGCCTTATTCTCGGTTCCGGCCTGGGTATTCTGGCGAACCTCATCGAAGACGCCGTCTCGATTCCTTACGAAGATATTCCTCATTTCCCGGTATCGACCGTTGAAGGGCACGAAGGCGAGCTGCTGCTCGGTACCATTCAAGGACGTCCCGTCGTCATGATGAAAGGCCGGTTCCACATGTATGAAGGTTACGGTCCGGAAGTGACGGCTTTCCCGGTACGCGTCATGAAAAACCTGGGCGTATCCGGCCTGCTCGTCACGAACGCGGCCGGCGGCGTCAATACTTCCTTTAAACCGGGCGATCTCATGCTGCTGACGGACCATCTCAACCTGACCGGCAAAAGTCCGCTGATCGGGCCGAACGACGCGTCGCTGGGCGTGCGTTTCCCGGACATGTCCGAAGCTTACAGCCGCAGACTGCGTGCGGCGGCGTCGGAAGCGGCGTCGGAGCATGACTTCACTTTCCGGGAAGGCGTGTATGCCGGCCTGCTCGGTCCGTCGTACGAGACGCCGGCCGAGATCCGGATGCTGCGCGCGCTCGGCGCGGATGCCGTCGGCATGTCGACCGTTTCCGAGACGATCGTGGCGCGCCACGCCGGCATCGAAGTGCTGGGCATTTCCTGCATCACCAATATGGCGGCCGGCATTCTCGACCAGCCGCTGTCGCACGAAGAAGTCATGGAGACGGCGGAAATGGTCAAAGAGAAATTCCTCAGCCTCGTGCTGAGCATCATCCCGAAAATGTAAGGTTCCGAAGCTTCGGACAAAAACACAAATCAACTGCGCATTAGTCCATTCAGCGCGGATTCGAGGGTCTGCTATACTGGGAACAAATCCCGGCGCAGGCCCTCTTTGCTTATGGCGGATAGGCCGAAGTCCCGGAACACATCGGAGGAATTCACATGTATCTGCACGGAACCAGCAAAATCAATGCCGCGGGGCATTTGGAAATCGGAGGCTGCGACGTCGTCGAACTGAAGCAGACGTACGGCACTCCGCTGTATATTATGGACGAGACGCTGATCCGCCGGCGCGCCCGCGAATACCGTCAGGCGTTCGAAGCTTCGGGTCTGACATTCCAGGTCGCGTATGCGAGCAAAGCGTTCAGCACGCTGGCCATGTGCCGTCTCGCGGACGAAGAAGGGCTGTCGCTGGACGTCGTATCCGACGGCGAACTGCACACGGCGCTGCAGGCGGGCTTCCCGGCGGAACGCATCCATTTCCACGGCAACAACAAGACGCCGGACGAGATCGAGATGGCGCTGGACGCGAAGATCGGCTGCTTCGTGGCGGACAACTTCACGGAACTGCAGATGCTTCAGGCGATCGGGGCGGACCGCGGCGTACAGGTCAGCATTCTGCTGAGAGTGACGCCGGGCGTCGAAGCGCATACGCACGAGTACATTTCCACCGGTCAGACGGATTCGAAGTTCGGCTTCGACATCCAGAACGGCACGGCGATCGAAGCGGTCAAGACGGCTTCGGAGCTGCCGAATCTCGAGCTGCTGGGCCTGCACTCCCACATCGGCTCGCAGATCTTCGAGACGGACGGCTTCGAGATGGCGGTGGAACGCGTCGCCGGATTCGCGCGCGGCGTGAAGGAACAGCTCGGCGTCGAGTTCAAAGTCGTCAACCTGGGCGGCGGCTTCGGCATTCGTTACACGGAAGGCGACACGCCGCTGGAAGTGGCCGACTACGTCAAAGCGATCACGGACGGCGTGAAAAAGCACTTCGCCGGCATCGGCGCGCAGCTTCCGCAGATCTGGGTCGAACCGGGGCGCAGCATCGTCGGCGACGCCGGCACGACGCTGTACACGGTCGGCACGAGCAAAGACATTCCGGGCGTGCGCAAATACGTGGCGGTGGACGGCGGCATGACCGACAACCCGCGTCCGGCGCTGTACGAATCCAAATACGAAGCGATGCTGGCGAACCGCGCCGGCGACGCCAACGAAGAGACGGTCTCGATCGCCGGCAAATGCTGCGAGAGCGGCGACATGCTGATCTGGGACCTCGAGCTGCCGAAGCCGAATACCGGCGATCTGCTGGCCGTGGCCTGCACCGGCGCTTACAACTACGCGATGGCGAGCAACTACAACCGCATCCGCCGTCCGGCCGTGGTCTTCGTCAAGGACGGGCAGAGCGATCTGGTCGTCCGCCGCGAGAGCCTGGAAGACATCACGGGCAACGACGTGGTTCCGGCCCGCCTGGCGAAGCAGGGCGTCGAAGCGAAGTAAGAGATTTATAAAGATTTTCAATTAGACGTAAACTCTAGATTCTATTGACTATTCAATGGAATCTAGAGTTTTTTTGTTAAAAGATAAAGATTTCCGTGACCTTAATCGTGCTGTACGACGGTATACGCATCCTGACGCTGAGCAAATATGTTTTTAATAACTTGTTGACAAGTAAACTTGGCAGGGAAAGGAGAGGATTTTATCAATAAAGAAGAGGTTTTGTTAAAAAGCAGACAGGAAAATAAAAATCGGGATCTGTTTAAACGAGAAGCCGAAATTACGGCGGGCTTTGCCGGTTCTATTACGGCGATCTTGCTGGCTACCATATTTTTCGTAACACAGACCTTGTTGGGCGATGGTTTTGATTTTGCTCTCTACGCAGTAATCTTTTCCGTTCCGGCTGCCGGCTTTATCGTCAAAGCCATTCGAATGAAGCGCAAACGGGATATTGTGCTCTCGATTATTTACACGTTGTCGGCAATCATTCTGTCGGTTTTTCATTTTGTGAACCTGATCGGAATCTACGGAGGATAAGGGAATGGAAGAAAAATTAATTCTCCGCAATCGGCTGAAAGAAGCAAGAACGGAAAAGAAGTTATCCCAAGTCGAACTCGCTCGCTTGGTCGGCGTGTCTCGAAATACGATCAGTTCGATCGAAACCGGACAATTTAATCCGACCGCTAAGCTGGCTCTCATTTGCTGCATCGCGTTGGATAAAAAATTTGAGGAACTTTTCTATTTTGATTAAGGTGATGTAAGCGGACAGGATCTAAACGTTACTATGGCAAAAGAGAGGATAGATAAAGTAGATGCAACAACCCATCGACGGGCTTCGCCGTCCAGGCTGGCCCGAAATTCTCGTATGTCTGCTTGCCCACACGCTCATTGTTTTTTTCGGAGCGTATACGATCAATTGGATGATGCCGAACGTTACCGTTTTTTACGGCCTAAGCCTTTCAGCTCTTTCTGCTTTGGCGGGATTAGGCGCATTTTTGGCGGCCTATGCGATTAGAATTCGAAACCCGTTATCTTTCGGCCTTAAGCGTGTATCGCGCAAGTGGCTTTTTCAAGGAGCGGTTTTCGGAGTCGGGGTGTTTGTACTTGCAAAAGTATTAGTGCTGCTTTTTATTGTTGCTTTCGTAACCGGTCTTGCGACTTCTTACTTGTTTTATCGAACCCAGTCCATTTGGCCGGGCGTCATCGTGCATATCGTCAACAATGCTTTGGCTACCGCGCTTACCGCAGTGATTCCGATGTTGGTCTGACACGGATTTCCGTTTTAGCGATATGGAGAAGCTTAGAGATGAGTTAAGAAACAGAGAAGAGTCGGAGCTGCCGAAACTCGATCGAAAAATCGATTTTGAACAGCTTTCCGATTCGATCTCTGCTTTGCGTTATTTTTTTATTTCGGGTACACTGGTTAAGGTTGCCGAATCGTCCCGTTGGGACGGGATCGGCCAGATCGATAATGCATCCATACGAACATTCAAGGGAGATGACCATGATGAAAAAAGGATATATCGAGCTCGAAAACGGCGGCAGCGTCGAAATCGAATTTTTGCCGGAAGAAGCGCCGAACACGGTAGCGAACTTCGAGAAGCTGGCCAACTCCGGTTTCTATAACGGCCTGTCTTTCCACCGCGTCATTCCGGGATTCGTCGCCCAGGGCGGATGCCCGAACGGCACCGGCACCGGCGGCCCGGGCTGGCAGATCGACTGCGAGACGGATACCAACGTGACGAAGCATGCCAAAGGCGTTCTGTCGATGGCTCACGCGGGCAAGAACACGGGCGGAAGCCAGTTCTTCATCTGCTACGGCCCTCAGCCGCATTTGGACGGCGTTCACACCGTATTCGGCAAAGTGATCAGCGGCATGGAATTCATCGACGGCATGAAGCAGGGCGACAAAATGAAAGAAGTGAAGGTCGTTACGGAGTGATTCCGAACGGATTTGCATCTCGGAAGCCCCCGACGGAGAAGATCCGGCGGGGGCTTTTGCGTCTGCCGATGGAAGGGAACCGCCGTGCGGACGAATGAAGTTAACCGTTTTCGAAACATATGGTGTATATTGAAGTTATCGAATCATCGAGAAGTCGAGACGACTATTTTCGGCAAAAGGGGTTATCAACATGCAGCGTTTTTTGCAAATCGGGTATGCCGTCTTTTTCCTTATTGGGCTTTTAATGCTTCTGGTGCTGCCCTGGCCGAACGGAACGGCGATGTATCCTTTTCTGGTCATGGCCATCTGCGCTTGGGGATTTTGGTATTCGGGACAAAAAAACAAGCGGAAGCCGCGAAAGTGATCATTCGACGTTTTTGACCGATTGGGGCATACGTTGACTTTTCGGGAAATTGATGAAAAGAGGGGAACCATGAAAAGCATTTTAACATCCGGTTTTGCCGTATCGGTCCTGCTGCTGGGAAGCCTTGCTTGCGGGACCGGGGCGGGAGCGCAGGGGAATTCCGTCCAGAGAGAAGCGATTTCGCCGATCTCGGTTTCAAGCAAAGCCGCGGTACCGATGTCCAAAAACAAAATCGTTTTGAATAAGCAGACGGCCCGATTCGTCGCTGCCGGCAAGGTTCCGGGCTTGGGCGTCCATACCGGGATGACCAAGAGCCAAGTGCAAAAAATTTACGGCAAGCAGACGGACTCTTTTTATTACTTCGGCGGCGAGTTTTTTATTTTTGAACGTCTTCCTAACACCGCCTTTTGTTTTGAGGGAGCCGGCGGCAAATTTTCTTCCGTCCTGATCGAGTCGGACGACCTGAGTACAAAGACTTTCGCAAGCGTGAAAAAAACGCTGGGGAAGCCTGATACGGAAGGGCTGGACGAGATGGGGGAATTCGCTTACCAAATGCTGTATACGTATAACGACAACACGATGTATTTTCAATCTTACAAAGGCAGAACCATGGTGAGCACGCTGCTGATCATTTTCAGGTAGCTCTGTTCGATCACCGTATCGTCCGTCATTGCATTTCACGATCAACCGTGCTACCATCATAACCAATACCGTATTCCGGGCAATTTCCGGATACGCATACCACTCTTTCGGGGCGGGGCGCAATTCCCCACCGGCGGTGACGGCGCATGATCCTCGGGATCGGCGGCCGAAGTCCGTGACCCGGATCGCTCTTTCAAGAGCGTTTCGGTTGACCCGGTGCGATTCCGGGACCGACAGTAATAGTCTGGATGGGAGAAAGAGAAAAGGAACCGTCGTATTTGCCGTGCATTCGCGCCCAGGAACCGTTGCTGAACGGCTCGCTTTCGAGCGTATGCAGGATATCGGGCGGAGCCGTATGTGCAGGTGAGAACAGTGAATTTCGCGGACGTTCATCCGGGATATCTCTTCCTTTTTCACATGTTCGGCTCGGCCGTTCGAGTTTGATAGATGCCAACGGCAGGAGTCCGCTTTTCGGGCTTTCGTGCTTGTTTGCGCACCGAAAATTCGGCAAATACGCGTTAGCTCGCTTTTCAATCCCAAGCCCCGCACTCGGACATCCGTCCGATAGCGGGGCTTTTTGCATGCACCGAACAGAGGCTGCCGGAGCGGTATTTCGTGCACCTTATCCAAACGCAAAGACAGAAGGAGGTGGAGCCCATGTTTACCGGCCTGATCGAAGAAGTGGGCAGCCTGCGGCGCGCCGACCGGCGCGGCGAAGCGATGGTACTGACCCTCGGCGCCAAAAAAGTGCTGGAAAACGTCGCGATCGGAGACAGTATCGCCGTCAACGGCGTCTGTCTGACGGTGACGAGCTACGAACGCGACTCGTTCACGGTCGACGTGATGCCGCAGACGTACCGGAGCAGCAATCTCAGCATGCTGGGCAGCGGCAGCCCGGTCAATCTGGAGCGGGCGCTGGCGGCGAACGGGCGCTTCGGCGGCCATATCGTGCAGGGACACGTCGACGGCACGGCCTCGGTCGTATCGGTCGAGCGGGATCAGAACGCCGTCGTCTTCACGTTCAAGGCGGACGACCCGCATATGATGCGCTACGTGATCGGCAAAGGATCGATCGCGATCGACGGTGTCAGCTTGACGGTGACTCATGCGGAAAACGGCTATTTCGGCGTATCGATCATTCCGCACACGCTGGGGGAAACGGCGCTGCAGCATAAAAAGGCGGGAAGTTCCGTCAACGTCGAATGCGACATTTTGGGCAAGTACGTCGAGCACCTGCTCGGCTTCGGAACAGCGGACAAGACGGAGGCGAAGACGTTCTCTGCCATCGACGAAAGTTTCTTGTCGCGCCATGGGTACGCCTGACCGAAAGCATAAGGTCGGGGCGAAGAATGAAGGAGGAGAAAGCATGGATGAACGATTCGCGTTCGACGCCATCGACGACGCGCTGGCGGATCTGAAAGCCGGCAAAATCGTGCTGGTCGTCGACGACGAAGACCGGGAGAACGAAGGCGATTTTATCGCGCTGGCCGACCGGGTTACGCCGGAAGTCATCAACTTCATGATTACGGAAGGACGCGGGCTCGTCTGTCTGCCGATTACCCGCGAACGTGCGGCGCTGCTGGAACTTGAGCCAATGACGACCCGCAACACGGACTTTCACGGGACGGCCTTTACGGTGTCGGTCGACCATGTGAAGACGACGACCGGCATTTCGGCGCACGAACGGGCGGTTACGGCGCGCGCGATTACGCAGCTCGAAATGACGGCCGACGATTTCCGCCGGCCGGGGCATATGTTTCCGCTGATCGCCAAAGACGGCGGCGTGCTGCGGCGGGCCGGCCACACGGAAGCGGCCGTCGATCTGGCGCGGCTGAGCGGCGCGGAGCCTGCGGGCGTGATCTGCGAAGTCATTAAGGAAGACGGATCGATGGCGCGGCTGCCGGATCTGATCGAAATGGCGAAGAAGTGGAACATGAAGCTGATCAGCATCAAAGACCTGATTCAATACCGCAGCGAGCGCGAACAGCTGATCCGTCGCGAAGTCGAAGTGCGGATGCCGACGGACTACGGCGAATTCCGGGCCGTCGCGTACAGCAACAAAATCGACGACAAAGAGCATGTTGCCTTGGTCAAGGGAGAGATCGATCCCGAGCGTCCGGTGCTGCTGCGGGTGCATTCGGAATGCTTGACGGGCGACGTGTTCCATTCGCACCGCTGCGACTGCGGTCCGCAGTTCGAAGCGGCGATGCGGCAGATCGAAGCGGAAGGCTCTGGCATTCTGCTGTATATGCGGCAGGAAGGACGCGGCATCGGGTTGGTCAACAAACTGAAGGCGTACAAGCTGCAGGAAGAAGGCATGGACACGGTCGACGCCAACTTGGCGCTCGGCTTCGCCGCCGATTTGCGGGAATACGGCATCGGGGCGCAGATCCTGAGCGATCTGGGCGTTCGGCAGATCCGGCTTCTGACCAACAATCCCCGCAAGATCAAAGGGCTGCAGGGACACGGTCTGGAAGTCGTCGAACGGGTGCCGATCCAAATGCCGGAAAATGCGGACAATACCGGCTACCTGCATACGAAGCAGTCGAAGCTGGGACATCTGCTGAACTTCGGTCCGAGCGGACAAGCGAAGACGCCGCCGGAAGAGCTCCAGCCTCTGGAACAGAACGAAGCGCCGAGCTTGCCCGAGAACGGAAAGAAGTTCTAACGGACGCTAATCAAGAAATTTGTAAAACGAAGGCTACAAACCGGTCAATCTGGTATACAATAGACAAAGGATGGTTGATGACAAATGGCAAACGTATTCGAAGGACACTTGGTATCGCAGGGATATAAGTTCGGGATCGTCGTAGGCAGATTCAACGAGTTCATCACGTCGAAACTGCTGTCCGGAGCGCTTGACGCGCTGAAGCGGCACGGCGTCGAAGACAATGACGTCGACGTGGCCTGGGTGCCGGGAGCGTTCGAGATGCCGCTCATCGCGCAAAAGATGGCCGAAAGCGGCAAATACGACGCGGTGATCACGCTCGGAACAGTTATTCGCGGCTCCACGACGCATTACGATTATGTCTGCAACGAAGTGGCGAAAGGCGTATCCGCGATCAATTTGAAAACGGGCGTTCCGACGATCTTCGGCCTCGTCACCACCGAAAATATCGAACAGGCGATCGAACGCGCGGGAACCAAAGCCGGCAACAAAGGCTGGGATTCGGCGATGGCGGCGATCGAGATGGCCAGCCTGAGCCGTCAATTCAAGGGCTGACCGTTCGCAATACGGGCGGAGGGGAAACGGCTTGACTGTACTTTACAAACTGGAAACGTTCGAAGGTCCGCTCGACCTGCTGCTGCACCTGATCGACAAGGCGGAGATCGATATTCAACAGATTTCCATCAGCATGATTACGGAGCAGTACATGGACTACCTGCGCACCATGCAGGAACTCGAGCTGGAAGTAACGAGCGAATTCCTCGTGATGGCGGCGACGCTGCTCGCGATCAAGAGCAAACTGCTGCTGCCCAAACCTCCGGTCATGGATATGGACGAGTACGATTTCTACGAAGAGGAAGAGCCCGATCCGCGGGAGGACCTGATTCGCAGGCTGACCGAGTATCGGAAGTATAAGAGCATCGCGGGCCTGCTGCACGAGAAGGAACACGAGCGCGGCCGTATCTATATCCGGGAACCGGACGACCTTGCGCCGTTCCTTCCGGAGGAATCTTCGAATCCCGTCGAGGGACTGCATGTGGCCGACTTGGTGTCGGCCCTGCAGCGCGCGCTGATGCGGGCCGACCGCAAGCCGGTCGTCGCCCGCATTCGGCGCGACGAGATTTCCGTCAGGGACCGGATGCGCGAACTCGAAGGAGCGCTGCGCGGCGCGGGCCCCGGCGGCAGAATATTGTTCTCGAGTGTGTTGAACGAACGGATGTACAGACAGGAGATCGTCGTGACGTTCCTCGCCGTACTCGAACTGATGAAGATGAAGCAGGTGAGCTGCTATCAGGATCGGCTGTTCGACGACATCGTAATGGAGTGGAGAGGGGAAACGGCGTCAAATGGATTTGCAGACGTTGAAATCAATTATTGAAGGTCTTCTGTTTTTGGCGGGAGACGAAGGTTTGACCGTGCGGCAGGTTGCCGAGATCACGGAATGCAAGCCGGGCGAAGCGCAAAAAGCGGTCGAAAGCCTGCAGCGGGACCTGCGCAAGTCGGGCCGCGGCGTGCGGGTGACCAAGCTGGCCGGCGCTTACCATCTGGCCACGCTGCCGGAGCATTCGGAATATTACGAACGGCTGGCGTATTCGCCGTCGCGGGCGACGCTGTCGCAGGCGGCGCTGGAAACGCTGGCGATCGTGGCGTACCGCCAGCCGATCACGCGAATCGAGATCGAAGAGATTCGCGGGGTCAAGTCGGAGCGGGCGATTCATACGCTGACGAACAAAAACCTGATCGTCGAGACCGGACGGGCCGACGCGATCGGGCGACCCATTCTGTACGGCACGACCAAAGCTTTCCTCGACTATTTCGGGCTCGGCGGCCTCGAAGAACTGCCTGACGCTTCGGCGTTCGAAGCGATGATCGCCTCGGAAGAAGAAGACAGGCTGCTGTTCGGCGCCTCGGAATCTTCTGCCGATGAAGAAAGCGAAGGCTTGCCGGACGAAAGCTGGAGCGAGGAGAGTCCGGAAGCCGGGCCCGGCGACGAAAGTCGTTAGCCTAAGGGGCCGCTCGGGGCTTCCGGTTATCGGGAACCTTCGCGCTTTTGCGCCGAACTCTTAGTAAAAGCAGCCCCTCGGGGCCGGTCTCATATCCGTTCGAGGCTCTTCTCTGCATCAGGGAAGGGCCTCGAAGTCTTTTTCGGGTAATGAGGGTAGAGTCGGATTTTGAAGTGGCCGCTGCCGCTTGCCCGCGGTCGATGCGTCTCGCTGGGCAGCAGCCGATCGGCGTTTCTGCAGACGGAAAACGATGGCGAAAAGGTGAAGGCGAGGCGCAGTTGCGCTTGTGATTTTACGTGTCTATGGGTATGATGGAAGATGAGGTGACTGGATGACTATGGAACGATTACAGAAGATTTTGGCCCAGGCGGGTGTAGCTTCGAGACGGAAATGCGAGGAGCTCATTCTGGCGGGCAAGGTGGAGGTTAACGGCGAGGTCGTAACGGCGCTGGGAACCAAAGCCGATCCGGATACCGACGAGATTACGGTCAGCGGCCGGGCCATCAAGGCGCAGAAAAAGCTGTACTTGATGTTGAACAAGCCGAAAGGCGTCATTACGAGCGCAACCGATCCGGAAGGCCGAAAGGTCGTAACCGATTACATCAAAGGAATCAAAGAGCGCGTCTACCCGGTAGGCCGCCTGGACTACGATTCGGAAGGGCTGCTGCTGTTGACCAACGACGGCGAACTCGCCCAAAAGTTGACGCACCCGAGCCACCATGTGCCGAAAACGTATCTGGCAACGGTAGAAGGAATCCCTCACGGAGACTCCCTCGATAAATTAAGACGGGGAATTCAGCTGGAAGACGGGATGACCGCGCCGGCCGAACTCGATTATTACGACGTGGATCAGGAGAAGAAGCAGGCGACGATCCGGATTACGATTTATGAAGGAAAAAACCGTCAGGTTCGGCGCATGTTCGACGCGATTTCGCATCCGGTCAAGCGGCTTAAGCGGATTTCCATGGGGAATTTGTATTTGCAAAACCTGAAGCGGGGTCTGTTCCGTCACCTGACCGCGAGCGAAGTCAACGAGCTCAAGCAGCTTGCGGACAAAAAGAACGACAAATAAAAAGCTTGATTTCGGACAGGACCGATTCCGATGCCGTGCCCGCGCCGCGGGTACCGAAGCGGGAAAGGCCCGTGTTCCGCGGCATATCGCAGATGAAAGGATTGTGGCAGCGTGGCTGATCAAAAAGAGCGAATTCTCGTAGTGGACGACGAAGAGAGAATCCGGCGTCTGCTTCGGATGTATCTGGAAAAAGAAGGCTATGAAATCGAAGAAGCCGAGGACGGGGAGACCGCTCTGCAGAAGGCGACCGAAGGCGACTATACGCTGGTCATTCTCGACGTCATGCTGCCGGGGATCGACGGCGTGGAGGTCTGCGCGCGTCTGCGGCAGGTCAAGGCGACGCCGGTGCTGATGCTGACCGCCAAAGGCGAAGAGGTCAACCGCGTACAGGGCTTCGAAGTGGGCGCCGACGATTACGTCGTCAAGCCGTTCAGCCCGCGGGAAGTCATATATCGGGTGAAGGCGATTCTGCGCCGTTCTTCGGCGACCGCTTATTTGACCAAAGAGAACGGCACGAGCAACAACATCGTGTTCCCGCATCTGACAATCGAACACGACGCGCATCGCGTGCTTGCCGGCGGACACGAAGTGAGCCTGACGCCGAAAGAATACGAGCTTCTGCACTATCTGGCCGTCTCTCCGGACAAAGTGTTTTCCCGCGAGGAGCTGCTTAAGGATGTATGGAACTACGAGTTTTTCGGCGATCTCCGGACCGTCGATACGCATGTCAAGAGATTGCGCGAAAAGTTGAACAAGGTTTCGCCCGATTCCGCGTCCATGATTACGACGGTGTGGGGCGTAGGCTATAAACTCGAGGTTCCGAAGTAAATGACGGGGTGGGCTGAAAGGGTCGGCACCCTATGGCGGACGCTGGTCGGCAAGCTGTGGTTGACGATTATCGGGCTCGTGGCCTGCGTGCTGCTGACCCTGGGCTTTTTTTTGCTGCCGTATGTCGATATCACGTTCGCCAATTCCGCGGCGGTCAAACGAATGCTCATTTACGTGGGAGTCATCGGCTTTTCCATGACGACCGTCTTTGCGCTGTTCCTGCTTAAGAAGATTACCCAACCCATGCGTCAGCTGATCGATGCGGCGGATTCCGTGCGGCGAGGCGATTACGCGACGCGCGTGCATGTGGAAGCGCATGACGAGATCGGCGAATTGGCGAGCACGTTCAATCTCATGGCCGCCCGTCTCGAAGAAAATATTCGCGATCTGAATATCGAAAAGGAACAGCTGGCCGGCGTGCTGCGCAGCATGAGCGACGCCATGATCACGTTCGGACGCGACGGAACGGTGCAGCTGACGAATCCCGGAGGAGAGCGGCTGCTGAAGGACTGGGCGGCGATCAGCTGGGACAGCGAAGAACCGTCGCCTGCCGAAGCTTCCTCCGCGACGATTCCCGAGCCGCTGTATCCGCTGTTTCGGCAGGTGACGAGCACGCTGGAGGACCGAAGCGCGAACGTCCTCGTCCGTCAAAGCGTATGGGCCGTCAATATGGCTCCGCTGCTTCAGGACAACGAAGTGCGCGGCGCGGTCGCCGTGCTGCGCGACGTGACCGAAGCGGTCAACTTGGAGAAAATGCGCAAGGACTTCGTGGCGAACGTCTCTCACGAGATCCGGACTCCGCTGTCGATGATGCAGGGTTACAGCGAAGCGCTGCTCGACGGATTCGCCGATTCGCCGGCGGAGCGGGACGAACTGCTGCATGTCATTCACGACGAGTCGCTGCGCATGGGACGCCTGGTGAAGGACCTGCTGGATCTGGCGCGCATGGAAGCCGGCCACACGGATATTTCGCGAAACCGCGTCGAGATCGGCGAACTGGTCGAACGGGTGTACCGCAAGTTTGCGGTCCGGGCGAAGGAAGGGGAGCTGGACTTCTCGCTGGAACGGGCGGAAGGCGAATTGGTGCTGGAACAGGCCGACGAAGATCGTCTGGAACAGGTCGTGACCAATTTGCTGGATAACGCTTTCCGCCACACGCCGCCGGGGAGGAAGGTCACGATCGCGGTCAAGCCGACGATTGAAGACGGCGAAGCGCTGACCATTTACGTGGCGGACGAAGGGCACGGCATTCCGGCCGAGGACGTGCCTTATATTTTCGAACGTTTCTACAAAGCGGATAAGGCCCGGACGAGAGCCGCTTCCAGCGGTACCGGTCTGGGCCTGGCGATCGTCAAAAACATCATCGACGCGCACGGAGGCCGCATTCAGGTGGAAAGCGTGGTTGGAGAAGGAACCAAATTCCGCGTCATTCTGCTGAAGAACGGAAAAAACGCCGGATAGGCAGAACGGGCGCCGCGCGAAAAGGACTGCTTGACGACGAACATGCCGGAGCATTTCCGGCATGTTTTGTTTTATTCGGGCATCGGCCGCGCGGCGCTGCGGGCATGCGGCTTGTTTCAGCCTTTTGCAACCTCGGTTAAAGAAAGCAAAGCGGTGGAAAGGGAGGAGCCATTATGAGCGGCACCTATATTTTGGCGTTGGATCAGGGAACGACGAGTTCCCGAGCCATCGTCTTTGACGGGGAGGCGCGTCCGGTGGCGGTAGGTCAGCGGATATTTCCCCAGCGCTTTCCGGCTCCGGGCAAAGTGGAACACGATCCGGAAGAAATCTGGAACAGCCAGCTTGAAGCGGCGCGGGAAGCGATATCCGTCTCCGGCATAGCGCCCGAACGGATTACGGCGATCGGCATTACGAACCAGCGCGAAACGACGCTGGTCTGGGAACGGGACAGCGGCCGTCCGATCGGCCCGGCCATCGTCTGGCAGGATCGCCGGACGGCCCCGTTATGCGAAGAGTTGAAGAAGCGCGGACTGGAGCCTTATATCCGCGAAACGACGGGGCTGGTCGTCGACGCTTACTTCTCGGCGACCAAGATCGCCTGGATGCTGGAGCATATTCCCGGGGCCCGCGAGCGCGCGGAGGCGGGGGAACTGCTGGCCGGCACGGTCGATACCTGGCTGATCTGGAAGCTCACCGGCGGAAAGTCGCATGTGACCGACGTAACGAACGCTTCGCGTACCATGCTGTTCGATATCAACCGGCTGGATTGGGACGAGCGGCTGCTGCGCGAGCTCCGTATTCCCTCTTCGATGCTGCCGGAGGTGCTGATGTCCGGAGCCGACTTCGGGCGGACGCTGCCGGAATGGTTCGGCGGAGCGGAAATTCCGATCGCATCGGTGCTGGGGGACCAGCAGGCCGCCTTGTTCGGCCATGCCTGCGTGGAAGCCGGACATGCCAAAAACACTTACGGCACCGGCTGCTTCATTCTGCTGAATACCGGCAGCGAGCGAGTAAGTTCGACGCACGGACTTCTGTCCACGATTGCCTGGGGGTGGAAGAACGAGCTGCATTATGCGCTCGAAGGCAGCGTGTTCGTTGCCGGAGCGGCGGTGGAATGGTTGAAGGACGGATTGAATCTGATCGAAAATCCGGCCGAGTCGGAAGCTCTGGCGGCAAGCGTCGAAGACTCGGGCGGCGTCGTGATCGTCCCGGCTTTCACGGGGCTTGGAGCGCCGTACTGGGACATGTATGCGCGCGGCGCGATATTCGGGCTTACGCGCGGAACGCAGCCGGGACATATCGCGCGGGCGACGCTGGAATCGCTGGCGATGCAGACGCGAGACGTCACGAATGCGATGGAAAAAGATTCCGGCATTCCGCTGCGCGAACTGCGGGTGGACGGAGGAGCGGTCCGGAACAGCGTTTTGATGCAGTTCCAGGCGGACATTCTCGGGCTGGAAGTCGTGCGTACGGAGCAGACCGAAACGACGGCTCTCGGCGCAGCGATGCTGGCGGGGCTGCAGTGCGGATTATGGGAGCTGGAGCAGTTCCGTTCGTTCAATCCTCCGGCCGCCCGTTTCAAGCCGGAGATGGACAAAGAGCGGCGGGAGAAGAAGTATCGCCGCTGGCAGAATGCGGTCGAACGGACGCGCGGCTGGGAAGAACCGGAGGAGTAAAGCGCCGGATCTGTGCCGGAGGCCGCGGAAACGCGAAAAGCTGTACGCCGATCAAACTTGGCGTACAGCTTTTTGTTGGTTGCCGGCACGGCCTTGCCGACTTTGGGGCCAGGACGGCAGGCAGGGCAGTTCTTACAGCGAAATTTCCTGCGCCGAGTTGATGGCCGGGAGACCGACAAGCTCGGTCAGTACGTTTTTCGGCACTTCTTTGTCGACGCTCAGCAGCATGACCGCTTCGCCGCCGACGACTTTTCGGCCGACCTGCATCGTCGCGATGTTGACCTCGTTGCGGCCGAGCAGCGTGCCCATGCTGCCGATGATGCCCGGCTGGTCGTTGTGCGAAATGAGCAGCAGATGGCTGTCCGGCGCGGAGTCGATCGGGAACTCGTTGACCTGCACGATCCGTTCGCCGTAACCGTACAGCAAAGTGCCGGATACCGAACGCTGTCTATCGCCCTGCTCGACAAGCGTCACCGTGATAAGGTTGGTGAAGCCCTTGGTCGCGGACGAACTGCTGACCTGAATGTTCAAGTCGCGGATTTTGGCCAGATGCAGGGAGTTGACGATGTTGACGTCGCCGCCCAGGTGGCGGGAAAGGATGCCTTTGACGATATAGCGGGTCAGCGGCTGCGTATCGACTTCGGACAGCTCGCCGGCGTAGTCGATACGGATCGACTTGATGGCCGCCGAAGCGGTCTGCGAAGCGAAGCTGCCGAGTTTTTCGCCGATCGAGAAGTACGGCTGGAGCTTGTTCATGACGCTGCTGGCGACAGGAGGCATGTTGACCGCGTTTTTGAACGGCTCGTCGCGCAAAATATGCAGCACCTGCTCGGATACGTCGATCGCGACGTTTTCCTGCGCCTCGACCGTCGAAGCGCCCAGGTGGGGCGTCACGATGATTTTCGGATTGTTCAGGAACGGGTGATCCGGAGCCGGAGGCTCCTGCTCGAAGACGTCGAACGCCGCGCCCGCCACGATGCCCTGATCGATCGCTTCGACCAGCGCGGCTTCGTCCACGACGCCGCCGCGTGCGCAGTTGACGATCCGCATGCCTTTTTTCATCACGGCGAACTGGGCGGAAGAAATCATATGTTTGGTTTCGGGAGTCAGAGGGGTATGCACCGTAATAAAGTCGGCGTTTTTCACGATGTCGTCGACGCTGGACAGCTTGACCCCGAGCTTTTCCGCGCGCTCTTCGGTCAGGAACGGATCGTAACCGAGAATGTCCATGCCGAACGCTTTGGCGCGCTTGGCGACTTCGCTGCCGATCCGGCCCATTCCGAGTACGCCCAGCTTTTTGTTGCGCAGCTCGACGCCGAGGAATTTGCGGTCCCACTCTCCGCCGACCGTTTTGGCATAAGCCTGCGGAATATGGCGGGCAAGCGCCATCATCATCGCGAAAGCATGCTCGCACGTGGTGATCGTATTGCCGTCGGGAGCGTTGATGACGATGATGCCGCGTCCCGTCGCCGCCGGAAGGTCGATATTGTCGACCCCGACTCCCGCGCGGCCCACGACTTTGAGGCGCGTGCCCGCGTTCATGATGTTTTCGGTCACTTTCGTTTGGCTGCGAACGAGGAGCGCGTCATACTCGCCGATAATTTCGATCAATTCGGCTTCGGACAGCCCTGTCTTTTTGTCCACCTGCACATCCGCCGCTTCCACCAGCTGCTGAATTCCCAGATCGCTGATCGGATCGGATACCAATACTTTAAACATCGTCTCTTTTCCTCCCTTATTCGGTACGCTGTACGCTTCAAGTCAATATGTTCCAGGAGCGGCTCCGCGGCTGCGGAGCGTCCGAAAAACCGGTAGTGCGGAATACGGATCGACCCTCTCAACTGCAATGTTGCAATGACGGAAAGACGCGTTGTCGTAGCAAAGGGCGGGCCTGAGCAAAAGGGGCGGCGTTCGAATCTGTCCGTAAAAAAGACTCCCGTCCTCATACCGCTTGCGCAGTAAAGGGACGAGAGTCTCGCGGTGCCACCCTAATTCGCCGGGCCCTTGCGGGCTTCGGCCTTAGCGGGTCGGAAAAACCGACCCTTCACGGTAACGGCGTGACACCGGCTGCGCCTACACCGCGAAATTGCGGGGTCGGACAGACGCTCGGGAGCGCTCGGGAACGTGCCGCACTGCCGATTCGCACCAACCATCGGCTCTCTGAAATATGCGCGCATCGCCCGTTCTCTTTCATAGCGTTTCGCTCAGGTTGAATTTTTTCATACTTTAACACAAGGTTACACAGAGTGTCAACGGGTAGAAGAAATTCGGTTTTTATTAAAACTTTTTGCGATTTATTCGAAAGGAATTCGAAAATGAGGTTTATTTCCGATCGTTGATTAAAATTCCGCTTCAGTGCGTACGTATTTTCGGGGCGAACAGGGCCGAACCGGGGAACAAGGGCCAGAAGGGCCGAACGGCCCGCTCGCAGGCGGCGGAACTTGATTACGCCCGGCATTTTCGTTATCATTTGATTATATTTCCGCTTTCTAAATTGCAGGTACTATGGGGTGTGTCCGAACAGGAGGTTGGTTGGGCATATGCCCGAAGGAACGAGACCATGACGAATAAAAAAGAGAAAAAAAGCCGGCGCAACGCCGTGCAGCTCACGGACGGACTGCTGCTGCTCAATTTGTATCTGACCCAGGGACTGACTCTGCTGGTCGGCACGGTCTGGATTCTGCTTCAAGGCCGCAATCCGCTGCACCTGCTGGCTCTGCCGGACGATCGGCAATTTCTCTATTGGGGCGCCGGATTGGCGGTCGTCATGTTTTTTGTCGATTTCTTGATGACGCTCTGGGGCCGCGAAGAGGATATGGACGACGGCGGAATCAACGCCATGCTCTTTCGAAAGCGTCCGCTGTGGCACATTTTCGTTATAGCGGCGATCGTGTCGGTGTGCGAGGAACTGTTGTTCCGCGGAGCGCTGCAGTATCATCTCGGGCCTTATTGGACGAGTATTCTGTTCGCGGTCATTCATATCCGTTACTTGCGGCACTGGCTGCCGACGGCTTGGGTATTCGCCAGCAGCTACGGGCTCGGCTGGATTTATATCCAGTCCGGCACGCTTTGGGCGCCGATCGTCTGCCATTTTTTGATTGATTTCATTTCAGGCATCATGATCAAACGGAGGGAACAGAAGGAACAATGAGCGAACGTTTAAGCCGCATGGATCGGCATCCGAGCACCAGGAAGAAGCGCCGCAAGCGCCCGACGTTCAAGCAGGAATGGCAGGAAAACCAGATGAGGCTCACGGATACGACGGTGATGAGACTGTCGGTCCCGGAAAATCGTTCTTTGGAGCGGGAACAGCCTTTCATTCCGGCCGCGTCAGAACCGACAGCGGAAAAATATCGAGCGCTCGAAGAATCCGCCGCGCCGCGGGAGCAGGCGGAGGACGAAAAAGAATCCGAACTTCCGCCGCGCAGCGTGCTCTACCCGTCAAGCCGGATCCGGCTGACCAAATGGTTTTACGAAACGCTGATCCTGCTGTTTTTGATACTGCTCGGGACGCTGCTGTGGTGGGGGACCCAGACGACGGGAGTGAAATGGCCATGGCAATAAAATGGGGTTGGAAGCAGGCTCTGGCAGCCGCGGCCGGAGCCGCGGCAGGCCTCGGCGTGCATATGGTAAAAGAGGCGATGGCTTTTCGGGTCGTGCATGAAGACGTGCATATTCCCGGGCTGCCGGAAGCCTTCGACGGATACCGCGTCTATTTTATCGCGGACATTCACCGCAGGGCGCTGCCCGAAGCGGAGATCGCCGCGCTTCAAGGGAAAGCGGATATCGTCTGGATCGCGGGCGATTTGACGGACCGCGGCGTTCCGGAAGAACGGACGCGCGCCAACATGCGCATGCTGCGCAAATTGGGACCGGCTTATGCCGTTTACGGCAATCACGATTACGAAGCGTATATGCCGAACATGGAGAAGCTGGACCGGCTGCTGGAAGACTGCGGCGTGAAGCCGCTCGGCAGCCGCAACGTGCCGCTGCACCGAAACGGCGGGACGATCTGGCTGGCCGGCATCGACGATCTCGGGCCTGCCGGCATGTGGAGGGGCGACCCCCGCATCCGCAGGGAAGACTGCGTGCTTGTGCTGATGCACGATCCCAAGTGGGTCGTGGCGCTGCGGCGGACGTCCGCCAATTACGCGTTCGCGGGGCATACGCACGGCGGGCAGATCAGCCTGCCGCTGGTCGGTCCCGCGGCATCCAAGCCTTTTTACAAAACGTATCTCGACGGCACGCATTTCATCGATTCGGAAGACGGGGGAACGACGGGACTGCGCATTACGCGCGGCATCGGTACAAGCCACTTTCCGCTCCGGCTCGGCTCTCCCGCCGAGACGCATCTGCTGACGCTGCGCAGCGCGCCGAGACTGTAAAAAGTAGCTGCATGAAAAAAGCCGACCCGGAGGGGTCGGCTTTTTTGATCGGTTGATCAGGGGCGTTCGGCGCTTAAGGCTGCTTGGTCGTATCGATGCTGCGTGGATCGACGAAGCCGTAACCTTTGGCTTCAAGCTTGGTCAGCAGATCGTCGAGCGCTTCGACCGTCCACGGCAGTTCGTGCATCAGGATGTTGCTGCCGGAGTGGAGCTGATCGAACACGTTGTCGACGACGGCTTTCGGATCGTCTTTGTTGACCCAGTCGAGCGAGCCGACGGACCAGGTCATGTAGAGCAGGCCGTTTTCCTTCGCCACTTGATGGGCGTAATCGTTGCCGGCCGCATTCGGCGGACGGAAGAACATCGGCGTCTCGCCGATCGTTTCTTTCACGATGGTCTGCACGTCTTCGATCTGCTTTTTGATCTCGTCGTTCGTCTGCTGGTTCAGGTAAATGTGATCGTAGCTGTGATTGCCGATAATGCCTCCGCGCTCCTGAATCAGCTTCAGCAGTTCGGGATGCTCTTTGACGCGATAGCCGTTGACGAAGAAAATCGCCTTGGCGTTATGCTTGTCGAGCGTATCGAACAGTCCGTTGATCATTTCGGCTTCTTTCGGACCGTCGTCGAAAGTCAGCAGCACGACTTTTTTCGGCGCCTTGCTGCCTTCGTTCGGCACGATATCGTAATTGCCGTTCATGTGATACTCGATCGGGACTTCCGCGGCGGCGTCGGTTTTTGCGTCGCCCGCATCCGCTTTGGCCGTCTCGTCTCCGGTCGCCGGCGTGCCGGATGCTTCGGTGCCTTCCGCCGCGGCCGCGTCGGTCGCGTCCTGAGCCGCCGCTTCGTCCGTCGCGGCTTCGTCCGTGCCGGCCGGTTTCGTGTCTTCAGCGGCGGCGCCGTCCTGCTCGCTGCCGGAAGCTTGTCCGGCATCCGCCGGCTGCGTTTCCGCGGTCGTCTGTTTGGAGTCCGCCGTTTTCGGCTCGTCGGCGGCGTTCCCGCAGGCGCCGAGCACGAGTCCGGCGGCCAGCCAGAACAGGGCCGTCTTTTTCCACATCGTTCATCCATCTCGCTTTCTGCCATACGATTTGTGCCTTGCGCTTCGAATTCCCGAAGAATTCGTCTCGGTGTCGGTCGATCGGGTACAACCTATGTATCCTTGCCAAGTTTAACACAATACACCGCGCAGTTGCGGCACATAACGGGATTGTAACCTTTTCATACCGGCCTGAAACCTTTCATCGTTTTAATATCCGGACGTGCATTTGAAGAAAAGAAGTGATAACATAAATATGTGGTTATATAATATAAAACGCGCCACTTGGGATGACCTTTCCAAAAAAACGACTCCAAAAGGAGGGTCCTGTCATGAAAATTGAACGTTTAAGCCAGGATAAGATCCGTATCTTCCTTTCATCCGATGATCTGAATGAACGCGGTATTCAGAGAGAAGATATGTGGCAGGAAATTCCTAGAGTCCATGACCTTTTTACCGAAATGATGGATCAAGCCTATACCGAGCTCGGTTTCGACGCGACCGGACCTCTTGCCGTGGAAGTGTTTGCGCTTCCGGCACAAGGAATGGTGGTCGTCGTGACGAAAGGGAAGTACGATCCGCTCCATTCGGACACGGGAGACGAGGAAATGCCGGATGAAGTCTACGAAATGGAAGTGACCATGGAGGCTAACGATACGATCGTTTACTCCTTCCACGATATCGAACCCCTCATTGAAGCGGCTCACGTTCTGCGCGAACGGGTGACCGAGGGCGGTTCGCTGTACCATTATAAAAACGCCTGGTATTTGCATTTTTCGGCGGGGGATCTCGAAGATTCGCTGCACGACTCCCTGATCGCGGTGCTTGCCGAATTCGGCAGCTCGTCGTCGGTCACTGCGGCCATGCTCCAAGAGTACGGCAAAACGGTCATGGCAGAACGGGCGGTTGCCCAGATCTGCACGCATTTCGACCGCCGGGGCTGATGCCCTTAAGAAACGCCGCCGTCCCGATCGCTCGGGGCGGCCGTTTCCGTTTATGCGCCGCGAAAGGCGCCGACAATTTCGCCGCAAGCGGGCGGGGAAGGGGGACATTTTGCTTGTCTTAACGGTCTTGGTCGCGGCGATTACGCCCGGGGTCGCACTGCTGTTTTACTTTTACTTGAAAGACAAATACGATGCGGAGCCGCTGCACATGGTCGTGCGGATGTTTTTGCTCGGCTTTCTTGTCGTGCTGCCGATCATGATCGTGCAGCAGGGGCTGCTGCGGGCGTTCGGCGACAACACGTTCCTGTTCGCTTTCGGTATTTCCGCCGGAGTGGAAGAGCTGTTCAAGTGGTTCGTTTTGTTTAACTTCATCTATAATCATACGGAGTTCGACGAACCTTACGACGGTATTCTGTACGCGGTAGCCGTATCGCTCGGCTTCGCGACCTTGGAAAACATCATGTACGCGTTTACGCTGCACGCCTCGTTCGGTTCGCTGCTGATTCGCGGGCTGCTGCCCGTATCCGGTCATGCGATGTTCGGGGTCGTGATGGGCTACTACTTGGGCATGGCGAAGTTCGCGAGCGCCGGAAAACGGAAAAAATTTCTCGTCCTGTCGGTAACGCTGCCTCTCGTCTGGCACGGCATCTACGACTTTATCCTCAACATGCCCGGCCGCAACTGGATCTGGTGGATCGTGCCGTTCATGGCATTGATGTGGTACGGAGGGATGGATAAAGTCGTCAAAGCGAACAACCGCTCGCCGTTCCGTTTTTTAAGAAAAGAAGAAACGCCGATAAGGACAGCGCCGCAGCCTGCCCCCATATCCAAAAAGAAAGAAGCTTGACTCGGCGGCGATCCGGTGCCGAAGAAGGAAGAAAGACCCGGTTTTCCCTTGATTCGAGCGGGAAGAACGGGTCTTTCTTTTTGTTTTTTGGGCAGTTAGG
Source organism: Saccharibacillus alkalitolerans (assembly GCF_011090185.1). Lineage (GTDB taxonomy): Bacteria > Bacillota > Bacilli > Paenibacillales > Paenibacillaceae > Saccharibacillus > Saccharibacillus alkalitolerans. The sequence goes on from NZ_JAAFGS010000001.1 coordinate 666,633, forward strand.
CTTACAAGCATATTCTTCCATGTTATACTGGTGAAACCGACGGCCCGGCTGGGGATTCAAAAAGCCTGCGGCCGCGAAAAACAAGCATAATGCAAAATAAAGGCGGGCGATCGAAATGTATCCGAAAACCAATGATATGCTGTTTATGCAGCCCGTATCCATGGAAGCCAAACCCGAAAACGAACACCGTTCCCGAATTTCGGAAATCGAGGACAACTCGCTGTTGGTGGAGCTGCCGCTTCGGGCGGGCCGCATGAGCCGGCTTCGCCTGGGCGAAGAACTTTCGGTCTACCATATGACGGAAGACGGGGTTAAATACTATTTTACTTCGCACGTGCTGGGTTATCACGACGATGCGATTCCGCTTATGCGGATCAGCAAGCCGCTGCCGGAGGACATTTCGAAAGTGCAGCGCCGGCACTATTTGCGAGTGCCCGCCCAGGTCGAAATCGCGGTCCAATCGCCGGACTTCCATTTTACGGCCGTTACTTCCGATTTGAGCGGGGGAGGACTTTCTTTTACGGCGTCCGACAATCATCCCCTGCGGATGAACGAGCAGGTGGACGGGTGGATTCTGCTCGCTTACAAGAGCGGCAGCGTCGATCACGTGCCGTTCGGAGGCGAAGTGATGCGGGTCAAAGAGCCCGGGACCGGCCGAAATACGGTCAGCGTGCAATTTAATGAGATCGCCGATACCGAGAGGCAAAAAGTGATTCGCTACTGCTTCGAACGTCAGCTTGATTTCCGAAACCGTTAAGGGTTGACAAATCATCCGCCCGGAACGCATTCCGCAAAGGAAGGGAGGTTTTTTTCTTTCCTTTGCGGACGTTTTGCAAATTGGCGATCCTTATGCTATAATTTTATTGTCGCAGGCACAGCCTGCTTTTTTATTGATTGAGAAGCCTGCCTGTTTGGTATGTATGCAAGTTCGTCGGTCTTGCCGGGAAATCGGTCTGCCGCACAGCCGTTGGGCGGCGCCGGAATGGTGAAGGCGTATTGCGGAAGCCAAGCCGGCTGTCAGCTTGCATAGGAGCCGTAGGGCAGACGGATTCGAGGAGGAATGCCCCCTTGTCCAGCTCTAACGGAGAACGGGAGTTCAAAATCAACATCGCGATCGACGGACCCGCGGGAGCGGGGAAGAGCACGGTTGCGCGCAAGGTAGCCAAGGAATTGTCCTATGTCTACGTCGATACCGGAGCCATGTACCGGGCGGTTACCTGGGATATGCTGAACAGGGGCATCGACGCGGAGGATGAGACCGCGGTTCTCGAACGCATGGGAGCTATCGACATCGAGCTGGTTCCGGGAGACGAGGGACAGCGGGTATGGCTTTCCGGAACGGATGTGACGGACGAGATTCGTTCGTTGGCCGTCAACCGGACGGTTTCCCGATATGCGCAAATCGAGGGGCTGCGTGCGGAATTGTCCGCCGCACAGCGGCAAATGGCTTTACGCAAAGGCGTCGTGATGGACGGACGCGATATCGGAACCACCGTACTTCCCGACGCGGAGGTCAAGATTTTCATGACCGCGACCGTCGAAGAACGGGCGCGCCGCAGATTCCGGGAACTTCCGGAATCGGACGAAGCGATAACGCTCGAACAGCTTGAGAGCGAGATTGCGCAGCGGGACGAGCTCGACCGCAATCGCGAAGTGTCGCCGCTCGTATGCGCGGCCGATGCGACGGTGCTCGATACGACGAACATGACCATCGACGAGGTGGCGGAGGCGATCGTGCGCCAGGCCGATCTTAAGCTTTCCCGAACGGGACAGTGAAGGCGGCCGATGCAGCAGAGTTTTGAACCCTGCGCACAGCGGGTTTAAATATGAGGGTTTTGAATCGAGGAGGGTATTTAACATGTCGGAAGAGACAAGAAATCAAAATGAAGAAACAGTAAATCAGGAAGTAAACGAAGAAACGGCTACGCAGGATCAGCTGGAACAAGTCGTCAGCGTTAAAAAAGGCGATACGGTTACCGGTACGATCGTGAAATTGGACGATGACCAAGCGTACGTCAGCATCGGTTATAAATACGACGGCGTTATCGCGACTCGCGAGCTTGAAGAAGGCGCGGAAGTGGGTCAGGAAGTCGTTGCCAAGGTTGTCAGCCTGAACGACAACAAAGAGCAAATGGTTCTGTCGAAGCGCGCAATCGACGGCGCGAAAGCTTGGGATCAGCTCGAAGAAAAGCTCGCAAGCAAAGAAATCTTCGAAGTTACGATTACGGACGTCGTTAAAGGCGGCATCGTGACGGACGTAGGCGTACGCGCCTTCATCCCGGCTTCGATGGTAGAGCGTCACTTCGTCGAAGATTTCAGCGACTACAAAGGCCGCACGATCCGTGTTCGCGTCAAAGAACTGGACCGCGAAAACAACAAGGTGATTCTGTCCGCCAAGGACGTCCTGGAAGAAGAGTTCGAAGCCAACAAGGTAAAAGTGATGGCAGAACTTCAAGAAGGACAAGTCATCGAAGGCAAAGTACAGCGTCTGACGCAATTCGGCGCATTCGTTGACGTCGGCGGCGTAGACGGCCTGGTTCACGTTTCCGAGATGGCTTGGCACCATGTGGACAAACCGTCCGACGCGGTATCCGAAGGCGAAACCGTCAAGGTTAAAGTCCTGAAAGTCGATCCGGAAAAAGGCAAAATCAGCCTGAGCATCAAAGCGGCGACTCCGGGTCCTTGGGAAACGGCTTCCGAGAAGTTCAGCCAAGGCGACGTGATCAGCGGCGAAGTCAAACGTCTCGTGCCTTTCGGCGCATTCGTCGAAATCGCTCCTGGCGTAGAAGGTCTGGTTCACATCTCGCAAATTTCGCACAAGCACATCGGTACGCCTCAGGAAGTGCTGCAAGAAGGACAAACGGTTCAGGTCAAAGTTCTGGACGTTAACCCTTCGGAAAAACGCATCAGCCTGAGCATCAAAGAAACCGAAGAAGCTCCTGCCGGCGAAGCTCGCGCCGAAAGACCGGAAAGATCCGAAAGATCCGACCGTCCTTCCAAAGGCCGCGACAAAGGACCTCGCGTCGAAAAAATCGACAACCCGAACGTTTCGCTGAGCAATCAAAGCATGAACGTTTCGCTGGGCGAGCGTTTCGATCTGGCCGCGCTCAAAGAAAAGCTGGGTCAATCCGAAGAATAATTACAGCATCAGCATAGCAACGAGCAAACGGCGGACCCGCTGCGGGTTCGCCGTTTGTGGCATATACAGCGGAGCGGCGGGAAATCGGCTGCATGAGCATCTTAAGATGCCGAGGGGAAACGGGTGCCGATCCATACGGAAAGGTTCGTCCGTTTCTTGTCGTGTAACGGGAATTTTCAGCTGCGGTTACAGGGAGGAATAAAAAAATGGCAAGAGCGGTAGTGGCGATCGTAGGCAGGCCGAACGTCGGCAAATCCACGATCTTCAATCGGATTATCGGCGATCGGATGTCGATCGTCGAAGACAAGCCGGGCGTCACGCGCGACCGGATCTACGGCGTCGGCGAATGGAACGGCAGATCTTTCAGCATTATCGATACCGGCGGTATCGAACTGAACGACGAACAAATTCTCAAGTCGATCAAAGCTCAGGCTGAATTGGCGATCGAAGAAGCGGACGTCATCGTGTTTATGTGCGATGCGAAAGCGGGACTGACCCAGTCGGACTACGAGGTTGCGGAAATGCTGTACCGTTCCAAAAAGCCGATCGTGCTGGCAGTCAACAAGGTCGACAATATGAGCCGGATGGACGATACGTACGAGTTCTATAACTTGGGACTCGGCGATCCGATCGGCGTATCGGGCGCTCACGGAAGCGGCGTCGGCGACCTGCTGGACGCGATCGTGGATCATTTGCCTGAAAAAGAAGACGAGCAGTACGACGAAGACGTTATTCGGGTCGCGCTCATCGGACGTCCGAACGTCGGCAAATCCTCGCTCGTCAACGCGCTGCTCGGCGAACAGCGCGTAATCGTCAGCGACGTGGCCGGTACGACGCGCGACGCGATCGACACGGAGTTCGAGCGGGACGGTCAGCGCTATGTTCTGATCGACACGGCCGGCATGCGCAAACGCGGCAAAGTATACGAAAACCTTGAAAAGTACAGCGTGATGCGCGCCATGCGCGCCATCGAGCGTGCGGACGTGGTCGCCGTCGTCATCAACGGCGAAGAAGGCATTATCGAACAGGACAAACATATCGCGGGTTATGCGCTTGAAGCCGGCAAGGCTTCGGTGTTCGTCGTCAACAAGTGGGATGCCGTCGAAAAAGACGACAAAACGATGCAGCATTTCGAAAAAAGCATTCGGGACCATTTCTTGTTCATGACATACGCGCCGGTCGTATTCCTGTCCGCTTTGACGGGGCAGCGCGTGCAAAAACTGCTGCCGGTCGTCAACCAGGCCGCCGAACAGCATGCGCGCCGCATTCCGACCGGTCTGTTGAACGACGTCATCTCCGACGCCGTCGCGATCAATCCGCCTCCCACGGACAAAGGCCGCCGCATGCGCATCAATTATGCGACTCAGGTGGCGGTCAAGCCTCCGACCATCGTCGTGTTCGTGAACGCGCCGGAACTGATGCATTTCTCTTACGAACGCTATCTGGAGAACAAGATCCGGGCGGCTTTCGATTTTGAAGGAACGCCGATCCGGATCTTTACCAGACGCAAATCCGACGATAACAAAGAATAAGGCAGGATAAAGCGTGTTCGGGGAACGAATGAAGCAGGTTCCCGATCACGCCTTAAGAGAATACAGAAGTTCAGTTGCGCGAAGGGGAGCGAACAATGATACTATCGGTAATCGCGATCGCGGCCGCTTATCTGCTCGGCTCGGTCAGCTTCAGCGTATTATTCGCCAGATTGTTTAAAGGAATCGATATCCGGAACCATGGAAGCGGCAACGCCGGAGCGACCAATACACTTCGGGTTCTGGGCAAAGGACCGGCCATTCTTGTGCTGGCGCTCGATATTTGCAAAGGCATTCTCGCCGTTTGGCTGGGCCGCTGGCTCGCGCCGGACTACGACTGGACGCCGGCTCTGGCCGGTCTTGCGGCGGTAATCGGCCACAATTGGCCGCTTTATTTCCATTTCAAAGGCGGAAAAGGGATCGCGACGACGATCGGCATGTTGGCCACGCTTTGTTTCTTCCCTGCTCTGTGGGCCGGAATCATCGGTATTTTATCGATTGTGCTCACCCGCTATGTCTCGCTCGGATCGCTGCTGTTCGTAACGCTGACGCCGATTTTCCTCGTCGTCTACGATCTGGCGGGCTGGCGCGATTTCGGCATCGCCGTGCTGACGGTCAGCATCCTGATCTGGGCTCTTGCGGTCTGGAGGCACCGAAGCAATCTGGTCAAGCTGAAGAACGGAACGGAAAACAAGCTGGGTTCGAAGTCCGGCGGGAAGGAGAGCAGCCTTGGCTAAAAAAGTGTGCGTATTGGTAGCCGGCAGCTGGGGAACGGCTTTGGCCATGGTGCTGGCCGACAACGGCCACGAAGTCCGACTCTGGGCGCGCGGCGAAGAACAGGTTCGCGAGATCAACGAGCAGCGCGAAAACTCGCGTTTTCTGCCGGGTATCAAGCTGCCGGAGGGCCTGCATGCCACGAGCAGCATGGAAGAAGCCGTCAAAGGTGCCGAAGCCGTCATTATCGTTTCGCCGTCGAAAGCGATGCGGGAAGTGGCTCGAGCACTGAAGCCTTTTTGGCGGGAAGATATGCTGTGCGTGCATGCGACCAAGGGGATGGAGCTGGAAACGCTGAAACGCATGTCGACGATCATAGCCGAAGAGCTGGACTGCGACGAGCAGAAGATCGGCGTCATCTGCGGGCCGAGTCACGCGGAAGAAGTGGCTCGGCGTCGTCCCACGACGATCGTGGTCGCTTCCGCGAACGAAGAGGAAGCGCAGCATGCGCAAAATTTGCTGATGAACGCTTATTTCCGGGTATACACGAACCGGGACGTGCTGGGCGCCGAGCTGGCGGGAGCTTTCAAAAACATCATTGCGCTCGGCGCGGGCATGTCGGACGGACTGGAATACGGCGATAATGCCAAGGCGGCTCTTCTGACGCGAGGGCTGGCCGAGATTACGCGCGTCGGTGCCGAAATGGGAGCGAATCCGCTTACGTTTTCCGGCTTGGCCGGAGTAGGCGACCTTGTCGTCACCGCGACAAGCCGGCACAGCCGCAACTGGCGTGCAGGCTATATGCTCGGTCAGGGCAAACCGCTTCCGGAAGTGCTCGATTCCATGGGAATGGTGGTCGAAGGCATTCGGACGACGGAAGCGGCTCATACGATCTCGCAAAAGTACAAAGTGCAGATGCCGATCGCGGAGCAGCTGTATCACGTGCTGTTCGAAGGGCTCGACCCGCGCACGGCGGTCGAAGCCCTTATGGGACGCGGTCCGAAGACGGAGATGGAAATGATGTCGCAGGAAACCTGGGAGCAGTGGCATACCTGATCCTTAGCGGAAAACCCGCCGTAATGCGGGAAGACCAGAACGCCAAGACGGAAGGGGGAGCGGAATGCCGACGGAACGCTGCAGGGTACTCTTTTTGCCGGACGGGAAAGAGGTTCGCGTCCGGCCGGGCACGACGCTGCTGGCCGCCGCCCGCAGCGCGGGCGTGCGCATTCCGGTGCGCTGCGAGGGGAAGATGGGCTGCCTGATGTGCAAAGTGACGCTGAACTCTTCCGAAGCCGGAGTTCTGCCGCCCGAAGAAGGCGAACGCCGAAAGCTCGGACCCGCGCTCGATCGGGGAATCCGTCTCGCCTGCCAGGCCAAAGTCTGCGGCGAGGTGACGGCGGAAACGCCGGAAGACCCGCTGAAGCGAGCGGTTCGTCTGCAGCTGGAAAAAGCCAAGGGAGCGAAAGAGGACTTTTGGGACTGAGCCCTCTGCCGCATTCGGTTAAATCTACCGAGCAAGCGAGGAAACGCTTGAAATTATAAGGCCGGTGTATTACTATATGTTTGTTGCCTTTAGGCGGCATTTTCAAATTCCTTCTTCTCCGCGCAGGAGGAGCGTTATCGATTTGAACGTGCGCCGCAATAACGCAAGTTCCGGATAGTTCAAAGCTTCCGGCCCTGCGCCGCGCTGCGGTTTGTTTTCAGGCAAATCGGAAAGACCAAATACGCCTTTTCGGCGAGGCACTTGGAGAAGTGCCGGGCATGATGGTAACAGGAGGTGAAACGCATGAACAAATCTGACCTGATCAGCCAAGTTGCGGAAGCATCGGAGATCGGCAAGAAAGAAGCGACAAAAGCAGTTGACGCTGTTTTCGAAGCCATTGCCGGCGCTCTGCAAAACGGCGAGAAAGTACAGCTCGTCGGATTCGGAAACTTTGAGGTTCGCGAACGTTCCGCCCGTAAAGGACGCAACCCGCAAACCGGCGAAGAAATCGAAATCCCGGCAAGCAAGATTCCTGCTTTCAAACCGGGCAAAGCCCTGAAAGACGGAATTAAATAAAATCTACATAATCCTTAGGGATTGAAGATTTTGAACATCGCGGGCGCCGTTCGTCCGGGGATGGGAGAGAAGCCGTGAATATACATTCACGGTCTTTTTCTTTTTTACGGGAGGCTCTGCATGGTTGACAATACAAGGCTGGATTTGCCATCATTAATAGACTGCATCACGGCGGATGAAGGAATGCCGGAAGGCAGATTCGTCCGACGCACAGATTGAGGAGGAGCGGTTGTGGAAAATTCGGAAAAAGCCGATTATATCGTGATTAAGGCACATGAGAACGGCGTTCATGTCATCGGACTGACGCGCGGGCAGGATACGCGCTTTCATCATACGGAAAAGCTGGACAAGGGAGAGGTGCTGATCGCGCAGTTTACCGATCATACCTCCGCGATCAAAGTGCGCGGCAAGGCGACGGTGTTCACCAAACACGGCAGTATCGAGACCGAATCCTGAGCGTTTGCGTTAGTTGTTTCAAAAAGCATATGCTATAATAGAAAAGATTGTGACAAAAATAGCGTTCAACGTTGGACAAAGTCGGAGGCCTACTGATGAAACCCTACTGCGTACCGGAGAAAACCGGAAAATATACCGGCTATGATATGATCCGAAAGCATACGGATATTCCGGCTCTGCCGGATGCACGTTTGCGGCTGCTTCATGCTTTCCTCGAAGCATCCGAGTCGGCGGTGCGGAGCGAGGTATACGGTACCGTTACCGCGCTGCTGCAGACCGGCCTCGATATTCATGACCGGGTCGCGCCGGGCGACGACAGCGAAGAGGAGCAGGCCATGCGTTCCCGCCAGTTGAAAGTGCTGGCGGGCGATTACTACAGCAGCCGCTTTTACGAACTGCTGGCCGCTTCGGGCGAGATCGGAATGGTCGCGGAATTGAGCCGGGCGATTGCCGACGTCAACCGCAGCAAGATGGAACTTTATCTGCGGATGCAGGGCGATGCCGCTTTGGAACTGCGAGAATATCTCGAATGCGTGGCGGCCATCAAAATTCGCCTGTTCGAGAGCTTTGACGTTCTGCTGGACGGCCCGCTGCTGCCGCATTGGCAGGAGCTGCTGCTGTTGGCGGGGCTGTGCGAAGCCGCGGCGGAAGAGCTGGCCGCGGACTCGAACGGCGAAGAGCCGATCTTCCGTCCGCGGGCCGATCGGATCGAAGGAGACGGATTCTTTTCGGCCGCCGAACTTTCGGAGCTGCTGAGAGGTTTTGCGGAGCGCTTGGAAAGCGGAATCGAGTCGCTTCCGGAAGGCGTCAATCGGGACTTGCTGCGTCCGCTGGCTGCCGGCTTCAAATCCGCAGCCGATACGAAAGGCAGGGTGATGGGGTAATGGCGGATTCGTCGAAACCTAAAGAAGAGTTCGTCCACGACGTCTTTCAGCAAATTGCGCCGAAGTACGACCGGATGAACGATATTTTGAGCTTCAACCGTCATAAAGCTTGGCGCAAATTCGCCATGCGGAAAATGGCGGTATCGCAAGGCGACAGCGCCGTCGATCTGTGCTGCGGCACCTGCGACTGGACGATCAGCCTGGCCGAAGCGAGCGGAACCGGACCGGTGAAAGGGTTGGACTTCAGTCCGGCGATGCTCGATGTCGGACGGACCAAAATCGCGCGAAATTCGCACGGCGGACAAATCGAACTGTTCCAGGGAAATGCCATGGAACTGCCTTTTGCCGACAACTCGTTCGACTATGCGACGATCGGCTTCGGCCTGCGCAACGTGCCGGACCCGGTCCAGGTATTGAAAGAAATGCGGCGCGTCGTGAAGCCCGGAGGCATGGTCGTATGTTTGGAGCTGTCCAAGCCGACGAGCCAGCCTTTTAAGGGGCTCTATTATTTTTACTTCGAACGCATGCTGCCGAAACTCGGCAAGCTGTTCGCGAAAAGTTACGAGCAGTACAAGTGGCTGCCCGATTCGTTGAAGCTCTTTCCGGGCCGCAAAGAACTGGCGGACATTTTCCGCGACGTGGGCTTGAAAGACGTTCAGGATTACGCGCTTACCGGCGGCATCGCCGCGCTGCACATCGGAATTAAGGAGAAATAGAATGTTCAGGAAAATCGGCGTCTTCTTAGAAATGATCAAGATCGAACACACTTTATTTGCGCTTCCCTTCGCTTTTATGGGAATGCTGCTCGGCTCCGTGGTCATTAACGGGCATCTGCCTTCCTGGGCGCAGGTCGGCTGGATTCTGCTGGCGATGATCGGGGCGCGAAGCGCCGCCATGGGCATGAATCGCCTGATCGACCGCTACATCGACGCCAAAAATCCGCGTACGGCAAAACGCGCCATTCCGGCGGGGATGTTGAAAACGGGCGAAGTGGCGGCGTTTGTCATCGTCTTCTTCGCTCTGTTCCTGTGGGCGACGCTGGAACTGTCCCGCTTTGCCCTGCAGCTGTTCCCGATCGCCGCTTTCCTGATTATCGCGTATTCGTATACGAAGCGTTTCACCTGGCTGTGCCATCTCGTCCTCGGCGCGACGATCGCGCTCGCCCCGCTCGGCGGCTGGGCGGCCGTGACGGACAGCTTCAGTTGGTCGTCGCTCGTGTTCTATATCGCGGTCGCGTTCTGGACGGCGGGCTTTGACGTGATTTACGCCTGCGACGACATCGACTTCGACCGGCGGGAAGGGATCTATTCCATTCCGAGCCGATTCGGCTTGGAAAAAGCGCTGAAAATCGCTCAGGGCTTCCACGCCGTAACGGCGGTCGGCTTGATTGCGCTGGTCTTCATCACGCCTCTCGGCTGGTGGTACGCGGCGGGCGTCGTGATCGCCTGCTCGATCCTGTTCTACCAGCATCGTATCGTTAAACCGAGCGACCTCAGCCGCGTGCAGACAGCGTTCTTCACGATGAACAGCTGGCTCAGCGGCATTGTTTTTATTTTCACTCTGATCGATTTGGTGGTGAAATACTGGTGAATGAACTCGCAGGTACCGGCAGGCACTGGGTCTTGGGCATTACCGGTGCCAGCGGCAGCATTTACGGCATCCGGCTGGCGGAAGAACTGCTGAATGAAGGATTTAGCGTGCATTTGGTCGTCTCGAACGCCGGCTGGCGCGTATTGAAGGAAGAAATGGATTTCGACGCATCGGGCCGGGAGGCGGAGCTGGAACGCCGCTTCGGCGGGAGAGCCGGCCGCCTGATCTATCATCCGGTGGCGGATATCGGGGCGTCGATCGCCAGCGGCTCGTTTCGGGCCGAAGGCATGATCGTCGCTCCTTGCTCGATGGGCACGCTGTCGTCGATCGCCCACGGTTCGTCGGACAACTTGATGACCCGGGCGGCCGACGTGATGCTGAAAGAAGGCCGGCCGCTGGTGCTTGTGCCGAGGGAAACGCCGCTGCATGCGATCCATTTGGAGAACATGCTGAAGCTGTCGCGGCTCGGCGTCAAAATGGTTCCGGCGATGCCGGCCTTTTATCACCGCCCCGGCACGCTTGCGGAAGCGGTCGATTTCTTGGTCGGCAAAGTGCTGGACAGTGTTGGAATCGGGCATAATTTGTTTAAAAGATGGGGGGAGGAAACGTGAAGGAGCCGCTGCGTTTGGGCCGTATCCTCTATACCAACGTTTGGCCGGTCTACCATTACTTCGATCCGTCTTCGCTGAGCTTTCCGGCGACGACGCGGGTTGAACTGCCGGCCGTGTTGAACCGACTGCTGCTGGAAGGAGAGCTGGACATGAGTCCGGTTTCCTCCTTCGCTTACGGCACCGCGGCCGATCAATTTATGCTGCTGCCGAATTTGTCGGTAAGCGCGGACGGTCCGGTGAAGTCGATTCTCTGCTTTTCCAAAAAGCCTTTTGCGGAAGCGATACAGGGACGCATCGCGCTGACCAACACGTCCGCCACCTCGATCAATCTGCTTAAGATCATCGCGGAGAAAGCTTACGGGGCCAAGCCGGAGTACGTGACCTGCGAGCCCGACCTGGAACAAATGCTCGAGCATGCCGACGCCGCGCTGCTGATCGGCGACCATGCCATTCGCGCGGATTGGTCGAATGCCGCCTATACGGTAACGGATCTCGGCGCGGAATGGAAAAACTGGACGGGCAAGAGCATGACGTTCGCCGTCTGGACCGTTTCGAAGCAAGCGGCGGCCCGTCATCCGGATCGGATCGGCGAACTGGCTGCGGCTTTGGCGGCCAGCAAACGGCGCGGTTTGGAAGACTTAACGCCGGTAGCGCGGCAGGCGCAGGCCGAGCTGGGCGGCGAACTGGCGTACTGGCTGGGCTATTTCGAAAATTTGAATTACGACTTGACGGCGGAGCGGCTGGACGGCCTGGAGCTGTACTTCCGTTACGCGAGGGAAATGGGACTGCTGCCGCAAGAAGCGGGAATTGAAATTTGGACCGACAATACGGAGATACGGGTGAACGAATGAAACGAATGGAGATCTTCGGAACGTTAAAAAAGGACATGGACGCCGTCGAACGCTCGCTTTATGCCAGTATCGAAGTCGAAAGCGAGGCGCTTGGCGAAGCCGCCATGCACCTGCTCAAAGCCGGCGGAAAACGCCTTCGTCCCGCCTTCGTGCTGCTGGGAGGCAAATTCGGTACATATGACCTGGATCGTCTGCAGCGCGTGGCCGTGCCGCTCGAGCTTATCCATATGGCTTCGCTCGTGCACGACGACGTGATTGACAACGCGCAGACGCGCCGGGGACAGCTGACAGTCAAAGCCAAATGGGACAACCGGATCGCGATGTATACGGGAGATTACATTTACGCCAAGGCGCTGGAGATTGTGGCAGGCTTGGACGACCCGCGGATTCACCGCATTCTCGCCAAAGCGATGGTGGAAATGTCGATCGGGGAAATGGAACAAATCCGGGACTTTTTCAACTCGGGCCAGAGCATCCGGCGCTATCTGCTGCGAATCCGCCGCAAGACGGCGCTGCTCATCGCGGTAAGCTGCCAGCTCGGCGCTCTGTCTTCGGGCGCTTCGGCCGAAGATGCCCGCGAATTGTACAACTACGGCTACAACGTAGGGATGGCGTTCCAGATTCGGGACGATCTGCTGGACCTGTGCGGAACCGAGAAACAGATCGGCAAGCCGCCGGGCAGCGACATTCGTCAGGGCAATATTACGATTCCGGTGCTGTACGCGCTGCAGGAAGAACGTCTGCGCGGTCCGCTGCTGGAAGAAATCGGACGCATTCACGAAGCGAACGGACGCACGGACGTGTCGGCGGCAGTCGTCATGATTACCGGGAGTTCGGGCGTGGCGAGAGCGGAAGAGCTGGCCGACCGGTATACGCAAAAAGCGCTGGATGCGCTGGACCGGCTGCCCGACATTCGGGCCCGCCGCCATCTGCGCGATATCGCCCATTTCGTGTCGAGACGCACTTACTGAAACTATGGCAGAGAGAGGGAGATTCTTCGGAATCTCTCTTTTTTCGCGTTTACAGGCAGGATTATGACCATTCGACGTTTAACACTATAAAAAGCGGACGACCTAGCCGATAAAAATCATATGCCGAAAGTGGGAGATTGACGATGGAACGTACTTTTTTGATGGTTAAACCCGATGGAGTGCAGCGCGGATTGATCGGACGGATTATCAGCCGGTTCGAAGATAAGGGCTTCAAGATGGTGGCGGGAAAATTTATGCAGATCTCCGAGGAACAGGCCAAACGTCATTATGCGGAGCATGAAGGCAAGCCTTTCTTCGGAGAGCTGGTGGATTTCATCACGTCCGGCCCGGTATTCGCGATGGTTTGGGAAGGCGACGACGTCATCGCGCTGTCCCGGATCGCCATGGGCAAAACCAAAGTCACCGAAGCGCTGCCGGGAACGATTCGCGGGGATTTTGCGGCCCATACGCCGTTCAACCTCATTCACGGGTCGGACGGTCCGGACAGCGCCAAACGGGAAATCGACAATTTCTTTACCGAAGCGGAACAGCTTGATTACGATAAGGCGGTGGCGCGATGGATCTGATCAGAAGCGGCGCGGGGCGCGAAGAGGTATCGGCCCCGGGCAGCGACCCGGACTACAGCGGGTTTATTAAAAACGTAAATGCCAGTACGGGAATCGACCTGTCCCAATATAAGGAAGCGCAGATGAAACGTCGTTTGACGACGCTGCGCAGCAAGCACGGCTATAACACGTTCGCTCAGTTTTTCGAAGCCATGAAGAAAGACAAAAATCTGTTTTACGAATTCCTGGATCGGATGACGATCAACGTTTCCGAGTTTTGGCGCAACCCGAACCGCTGGGAAGTGCTGCGCGACACGATTATTCCCGAACTGCGCGGCGGCAAAAAAGGCTTGAAAGTCTGGAGCGCGGCCTGCTCGACGGGCGAGGAGCCTTATACGATCGCGATGATTCTCGACGGTCACGGCATTCTCGGCGACTCGAAGCTGATTGCGGCGGATTTGGACGAAGGCGCGCTGGCGAAAGCCAAACAGGGCCAATACCTGGAACGTTCCCTGAAGGACGTGCCGCCGAAGGTGGCGGAAAAATACTTCAAAGCCGACGGACTCATGTACAAAGTCGACGACAAGCTGAAGCGGGCCGTCAACTTCCAGAAGCTGAACCTGCTGACCGACAAATTCGACGACGGCTATGACCTGATCGTCTGCCGCAACGTCATGATCTACTTTACCGAAGAAGCAAAGTCCGCGCTGTATCACAAATTTGCGGCCAGCCTGCGCAAAGGCGGCGTCCTGTTCGTGGGCAGCACGGAACAAATTTTTTCTCCGGGACAGTACGGACTCGAGCCGTGCGATACCTTCTTCTACAAAAAGCTTTAAGCGCAGCCCGTATCCCGGGCATGCCCGAAAGCCGTCGCGTCACGCTCTCATGCGGATGCGGCGGATTTTTTTTGCGTGCAAAACGCGATCCCTGCGCAAAATGCAAAGGCGCTTGGAGAAGAAGCAGGCAGATGGTATAATAGGCGAAGACATTTACGGATTTTAGCCGTTTACAGTTTAAAAGTTTAAAGGGGGAACGCATCATGAGTTTACGTTACTTGACTGCCGGGGAGACCCACGGTCCGCAGCTGACCGCGATCGTCGAGGGGATGCCGAGCAATCTGCGCATCGATTTCGAGGCCTTGAATTTCCAGCTTCTGCGCCGGCAGAAAGGCTACGGCCGCGGCCGCCGCATGCAGATCGAGCAGGATACCGCGGATATCGTCGGCGGCGTTCGCCACGGACAGACGACCGGAGCGCCGATCGCGCTTGTCGTCGCCAACAACGACTGGAAGCATTGGACCAAGATCATGAACGTCGAACCGATGGAAGGCACGGACGAGGAGAAGCGCCGCGTACACCGTCCCCGTCCGGGCCATGCCGATCTTAACGGCGGACTCAAATACGATTTGAAGGATCTGCGCAACGTGTTGGAACGTTCGAGCGCCCGGGAAACGGCCGTCCGCGTCGCCGTAGGCGCGCTGGCCCGCCAGCTGCTCGAAGCGTTCGGCATCCGCATCGGCGGACAGGTGCTGCGCATCGGCGAGATTGCGGCTCCGGCCAACCATCTGCCGCTCGACGAGCTGATCGCCCGCACGGAAGCTTCTTCGGTCCGCGTCGTGGACGAAGAAACCGAGAAGAAGATGGAAGCTTACATCGATCAGATCAAAAAGGACGGAGACTCGGTCGGCGGCATCGTGGAATGCATCGTCGAAGGGCTGCCGGTCGGGCTGGGCAGCTACGTGCAGTACGACCGCAAGCTCGATGCGCGCATCGCGCAGGCGGTCATGTCGATCAACGCGTTCAAAGGCGTCGAAATCGGCATCGGGTTCGAAGCCGGCATCCTGCGAGGTTCCCAGGTGCACGACGAGATCCTGTACAGCGAAGAGACGGGCTATACCCGCGCGTCGAACCGTCTCGGCGGCTTCGAAGGCGGCATCACGAACGGCATGCCGGTCGTCGTCCGCGGCGTCATGAAGCCGATCCCTACGCTGTATAAGCCGCTTCGGAGCGTGGACATCGACACGAAAGAGCCGTTCAACGCGCAGGTCGAGCGTTCCGACGCCTGCGCCGTTCCGGCAGCGAGCGTCGTGATGGAGAGCGTCGTCGCCTGGGAAGTGGCGAAAGCGTTCCTCGAGAAATTCGGAGGGGATTCCATGGAGGAAATCCGGGCGAACTACGACAACTATAAGCGTCAGCTGGAGAACTACTGATATGAGGAACGCGACGGCAAAGACGCTGACGGTCGAGCTGGGCGAACGTTCCTATCCGATCGTAATCGGCGGCGGGCTGCTGGATAGGGCCGCCGATTACCTTAGACAAGCGGGCGTGCCGGACAAGAGTCCGCTGATGATCGTCAGCGACGACAATGTGGCTCCCCTGTATCTGGAGCGGCTGGAGTCCGCTTTGAGCGGCGGCGGTTACCGCGTCGTCAGCGCGGTCGTGCCGGCCGGCGAACAATCCAAGTCGCTGACCGTGTATAACGATCTCGTTACCCGCGCCATCGAAGCCGGTCTGGACCGTTCCTCGGCCATTCTGGCGCTGGGAGGCGGCGTGGTCGGCGACCTGGCCGGCTTCGTGGCCGGTACATACATGCGCGGTATCCGTTTTGTTCAGGTTCCTACGACGATTCTCGCGCACGACAGCAGCGTAGGCGGCAAGGTAGCCGTTAACCATCCGCTCGCCAAAAACATGATCGGCGTGTTCCATCAGCCGGAGCTGGTGCTCTACGACGTGGATACGCTGAATACGCTGCCGCCTCGCGAAGTGCGCGCCGGGCTGGCGGAAATGGTCAAGCACGGCTTGATCTGGGACCGCGAGTTCGCCGAATGGTGCTGGAACAACGCGCCGCGCCTGCTGGATCTCGAGCCGGAAGCATTGATCTACGGGTTGGAGCGGGGCTGCGCGATCAAAGCGCAGATCGTCTCGCGCGACGAACGCGAAAATGACCTGCGGGCGATTCTGAATCTGGGCCATACTTTGGGACACGCGATCGAAGCCGTGGCGGGATACGGACGTTACCTGCACGGCGAAGCGATCGCCGTCGGGATGGCCGCCGCCGCGCTGCTCGGCGAAGAACGCGGCGGGGAGACCGGCCTGTATGCCGAGACCATGCTTATGCTGCGGGCGCTCGAACTGCCCGTCACGCTTCCGGAAGACATGGATACCGAAGCGCTCATGGCCGCCATGCAGCGCGATAAGAAGTTCCGGGAAGGCAGGATGGTCTATATCGTGCCGAGCGAGATCGGCCGGGTGGAAATAGCAAGCGACGTGGACGCGGACGCCGTTCGCGACGTCATCGAACGGCTGAAAGAGAAGGAGGAATCCTCATGATCTACAACCGAGGCATTCGCGGAGCGACGACCGTCGAGCATAACGAACGGGAAGCAATTTATGCCGCGACCGAAGAATTGGTTGCGGAAATGATCGAACGCAACGGCATACGTCCGGAAACGGTCAGCAACGTCTGGATCACGGTCACGCACGATCTGGATGCCGCTTTTCCGGCGGTAGCCGTGCGCCGACAGGCCGGGTGGGACTTCGTTCCGCTCATGTGCGCCCTGGAAATTCCCGTGGAAGGCAGCCTCCCGCGCTGTATCCGGCTGATGATCCAGGTGAATACGGAGAAAAGCCAGCGCGAGATCAAGCATGTGTACCAACGCGGGGCGACGGTGCTTCGTCCCGATTTGGCCGGACGGAAATAGCCGGTTTGCGCTTTTTTGAAAAGGGAAAGACGGGCGCGCTTGCTATCCGTTCGCCGATCGGGTATAGTAATGAACAACGTTAAGGATTCGCGCATCCGCGCCGGGAACAGGAGTGTTCCCGGGCGGCGGCGAAGAATCGTGAGGTCCGAAGGGACCGATGCGGCAGAAGCCGCAAGACAGAGCAGAGTCAGGCTGAGCAGAGTTAGCGTATAGAGGAAGATTCGCAGGCGAAGCGCCGCGAATTTTTTAAGCTATACATCGACGAATGCGAACCTCCGGAAGCCGGACGGTTGTCCCGCCGCTACGCGGACGATCGTTCGGACCGAAGACCTCTGCTGCGAAGCGGAGGTCTTTTTTTATCACCTTCGGCTTGGCAGACGCAGGAATTCCGGTCCGGAGAAAGCCTCAAGGCGCTCGAACTTATTCGACCTTGAAGGAGAGATCATCATGCAGACAACCCCACATCCGTACACGACCGAGACACCGCAGCCGACTTTGAGCGTGCGGGACGCGCTGGCACTGGCTTCTGAAGGCGTTTCGCTGACGCGCGAGCAGGCCAGAAACGCAATGGAAGCGATCATGACAGGCGACGCGACGCCGGCCCAGATCGGAGGATTTCTGCTGGCGCTGCGCATGAAGGGCGAAACGACCGAAGAGATCACGGGATTCGCCGAAGCGATGAGAAGTTTCTCCAGTCCGGTCGGCACCGCCCGGGAGCGGCTGCTCGACACCTGCGGCACGGGAGGCTCCGGCATTCATAAATTCAATATTTCGACCGCGTCCGCATTGATCGCTGCTTCCGCTTCGGTGCGCGTGGCCAAGCACGGCAACCGTTCCGCCAGCGGCCGCGCCGGAAGCGCAGACGTGCTGGAAGCGCTCGGCGTCAACATCGGGCTGAGCGGCAGCCAGGCGGCGGAGTGCCTGGACCGGATCGGCATCTGCTTCCTGTTCGCGCAAACGTACCACCCGTCGATGAAGCATGCGGCCGCTCCGCGCCGCGAATTGGGCGTCCGCACGGTATTCAACCTGCTGGGCCCGCTGACCAACCCGGCCGGCGCCGACCGTCAGCTGCTCGGCCTGTACGATGCCGGCCGCACGGAGCAGATCGCCTCGGTGCTCGGCAATCTGGGCGCGAAGCGCGCGATGGTCGTCGCGGGACTCGACGGCCTGGACGAGATCAGCGTATCGGGGCCGACGAGGGTGTCGGAATTGAAGGCCGGCGTCGTTCGCACTTACGAAATTACGCCCGAGGAATTAGGCTTGTCGCGTTATCCGCTCGAAGACATTCTCGGCGGCGATGCCGCGGAAAACGCGCGTATCGTGCGCGGCGTACTGTCGGGCGAACGCGGCGCGCGGCGCGACATCGTGCTGGCGAACGCGGGTGCTTGCATGTACACGGCGGGAAGAGCCGAAAACTTGACGGAAGGCGTGCGAATGGCGGCCGATATCGTGGACTCTGGCTTGGCCTTGAACAAACTCGAACAGCTTGTACGGATAACGGAGGAGTGCGGTTATGTATCTTGATCGAATCGTGGAAACGAAACGCCGGGAAGTCGAAAGCCTGAGAGAAACGTTGAACGTCGCGGAAGCGGAACGACGCATTGCGGACATGCCTTCCGCGCGCAGCTTCGAAGCCGCGCTGCGCCGTCCCAAGCGGCCCGGCATGGCATTGATTGCCGAAGTGAAGAAGGCTTCGCCTTCCAAAGGGCTGATCCGGGAGGACTTTCATCCCGTGCAGCTGGCGCGGGCTTACGAAAAATCCGGAGCCGACTGCCTCTCCGTCCTGACCGACCGCGATTATTTCCAGGGCAGCCCGGAATATTTGACGGCGATCCGGGAGGCGGTGAACCTGCCGCTGCTTCGCAAAGACTTCGTGATCGACGAATCGCAGATTTACGAAGCTCGCCTGATCGGCGCCGATGCGGTCCTGCTGATCGCGGCGATTCTGCCGACCGCTCGGATCCGGGAATTGAAAGCCGCGGCCGAGGCGCTCGGTCTCGACGCGCTGATCGAAGTGCATAACGCCGAAGAGCTGCACCGGGTGCTGGAAGTGACGGACCGCGGACTGATCGGCGTCAATAACCGGAATCTGCATACGTTCGAGACCGATCTGGGCGTGACCGCGGAGCTTGCCGAGCTCGTGCCGCCCGAAGCGCTGTTGATCAGCGAGAGCGCGATCCGCACGGCGGAAGATATCGCGTATGTGAGCGCAGGCGGCGCGCGCGGCGTGCTGATCGGCGAAACGTTCATGCGCCGACCGAATATCGGGCAAGCGGTGGCGGAAGTCATGGGACCTCTTCCCACCATAGCCCAAACCGCGAAGGCGGAGGGATCGCGATGACCGACCGCGAGCATATTCCGCCGCAGCGGACGCCCGAACAGAAGGCTTCCGCAAGCCGTCCTTACGTCAAAATTTGCGGTATTCGGACCGTTGAAGCGCTGCGCAGAGCGGCGGAACTGAGCGTCGATTACATCGGACTGGTGTTCGCGCCGAGCAAGCGCAGGGTGGAGCCGGAGCAGGCCGCGGAATTGATTCGCGAGCTGAAAAGGACGGAGACGCCCGGCGACCCGGACCACGGGGCAAAGCCTGCCGGAACGAAGATCGTCGGCGTATTCGTCAATCCGGAGATAGACGAATTGAAACGCGTTCTCGCTGTCGTTCCGCTGGACATCGTGCAGCTGCACGGACAGGAAAGCCCGGAGAGGTGCCGCGAGGTACGCGGCGCTTTCGGCGTGGAAGTGTTCAAAGCGATATCGATCGGCGGGCAGGGCGGCGAGGAGAATCATGCGGAGCGCGCGGAAAAGATCGCTTCCGCTTACGCGGGAGCGGCCGACGCGCTGCTGATCGATACGTACGATCCGCTGTACGGCGGCGGGTCGGGAAAAACGTTCAATTGGGACATCGTTCCGCTGTATCTGGAAGCGGCGGGGGCGCGCGGGTTGAAGCTGTTCGTCGCCGGCGGCTTGACGCCGGACAACGCGGGCGAACTGGTGAGAAATTACGGACCCGACGGAATCGACGTCTCGAGCGGAGTCGAAACGGACGGGCATAAAGATATCGAAAAAATGACTCTATTCGTGGAAAGGGCGGTTTTCTCATGATCGGACAGGTACCGGACGCAAAAGGACGCTACGGCGATTTCGGAGGACGATTCGTTCCCGAAACGCTGATGAACGCATTGATCGAGCTCGAACAATCCTACTTGAAATATTCGGCGGATGAGGCGTTCAACGCCGAACTGAACGATCTGCTGAAGCAGTATTCGGGACGCGAAACGCCCCTTTATTACGCAAAGCGTCTGACCGAACACTTCGGCGGCGCGAAGATCTATCTGAAGCGCGAAGACTTGAACCACACGGGAGCGCACAAAATCAATAACGCGCTGGGACAGGGACTGCTCGCCGTGCGCATGGGGAAGAAGAAGGTAATCGCGGAAACGGGAGCGGGACAGCACGGCGTGGCGACCGCCACGGTAGCGGCGCTGCTCGGCTTGGAGTGCAAAGTGTTCATGGGCGAAGAGGACATGCAGCGCCAGCAGCTGAACGTGTTCCGGATGAAGCTGCTCGGCGCGGAAGTGGTGCCGGTTCTGTCGGGAACGAAAACGCTGAAGGACGCGGGCAACGAGGCGCTGCGCTACTGGGTCAGCAATGTGCAGGACACGTTTTACATTCTCGGTTCGGCGGTCGGTCCGCATCCGTATCCGCTGATGGTCCGCAACTTCCAGCGGGTGATCGGCGACGAGACCCGGCGCCAGATTTTGGAGACGGAAGGGCGGCTGCCGGATACGATCGTGGCGGCGGTCGGCGGCGGCAGCAACGCGATCGGCATGTTTTACCCGTTCGTGCGCGACGGGAACGTTCGATTCGTCGGCGTCGAAGCGGCGGGCAAAGGGATCGACACGCCGCTGCACGCGGCCACGATGACGCTCGGCACGAAAGGCGTGTTCCAGGGCTCGATGAGCTACCTGCTGCAGGACGAATACGGCCAGGTGCAGCCGGCGCATTCGATCTCCGCCGGACTCGATTATCCGGGCGTGGGACCGGAGCACTCTTATCTCAAAGACACCGGCCGGGCCGAGTACGTTCCGATCACCGACGAGGAAGCGCTTGACGCGCTGAAGCTGCTCTGCCGCACCGAAGGCATCATTCCCGCACTGGAATCGGCTCATGCGCTGGCGCAGGCGGGAAAGATCGCGCCGGAACTCGGCGAGGACAAGCTGCTGGTCGTCTGCCTGTCGGGACGCGGCGACAAAGACGTCGAATCGATCATGGCCTACGAAAATAAAGGAGGAGACGCGCAATGAACATGCAGCCCAACCCGACAAGACGGACGGCGCTGAATCCTGCCTCGGAAAGCGGCTTGTCTTCCGGAGCGGCGGAAGAAGCCGTTTTTGCGGATACAGCCGCCGCGTTCCCGCGCCCCAACGCGATCGAAGAGACGTTCCGGCGTCTCGGAGAACGCCGCGGCACGGCGCTTATTCCCTTCCTCACGGTAGGCGACCCGGATATCGAGACGACGCTCGAGATTATCGAACGGCTGGAAGAAGCCGGAGCGGACGTGCTGGAACTGGGCGTTCCGTACTCCGATCCGCTCGCGGACGGTCCCGTTATCCAGCGGGCTTCCGCCCGGGCGCTGCAGCAGCTGATTACCGTGCGTACCTGTCTGGACGTCGCGCGGCAGGCGAGAGAACGTGGCGTCAAAATGCCGTTCGTGCTGTTCACCTACTATAATCCCGTGCTGCAGATGGAATTGGACGCCTTTTTCGAGGAAGCTTCCGGGCACGGAATCAGCGGCTTGATCATTCCCGACCTGCCGCACGAAGAGGCGGAAGAGATGCTTGAACGCGCCGACCGGGCGAACATCGCGCTCATTCCGCTCGTCGCGCCGACTTCCAGCGAACGGATCGACAAAATTCTGCGCAACGGCAGAGGCTTCGTCTACTGCGTTTCGTCGCTCGGCGTTACCGGCGAGCGCGCTTCCTTCCACGAAGGAGTGGACGATTTCATCCGCGAGGTGAAGTCCCGTACGCAGCTGCCCGTGGCGGTCGGCTTCGGTATCAGCGGCCGCGAGCAGGTGCTGCGCTTTTCCGGGCTGTGCGACGGCGTCGTAGTGGGCAGCGCGATCGTGCGGACCATCGAGACCTTGATTCCCGAACTGATGAATGCCGACAAACGCGAAGATGCGCTCTTGCAAATTCGCGAATTTGTGGCAGAATTAAAGGTATAAGTGATTGTCCCGAGACAAAAAGCGAGGCGGAGGAAGCCCCCGGGGCTTCCCGGCCCGGCGCGAAAGATGCGGATCGGGGCAAAAACTAACTTTTTGAGCGTGTGCGCAGCCCGCTGCTTTCGCACTGCAACACGCCAAATCAGGAAAGTAGGGGAATGATCCATGCAGCCTAAAGCGCATATTGTCGATCTTCCGGTCTACCAGCCCGGTAAACCGATCGAAGAAGTTCAAAAAGAATACGGCCTCAGCGAAGTCGTCAAGCTGGCTTCGAACGAAAATCCGTACGGATTTTCCCCTCGCGTCAAAGCCGCGATCGAAGAAGAGCTGACCCGGTTCAACCTGTATCCGGACGGCGGAGCGGTCGAATTGACCGCGGCGGTCGCCGAGCATTTGTCGGTGAACCCGGACCAGATCATTTTCGGCTGCGGCTCGGACGAAGTCATCGCCCTGCTTGCCCGCGCGTTCCTCTCGGAAGGCGACGAGACGATTATGGCGGACGCTACTTTTTCCGTCTATAAGAGCAACGCCGATATCGAGAAAGCGACGAGCATCGAGGTGCCTCTGCAGGACGGCAAGCACGATCTCGAAGCGATGCTGGCGGCCGTGACGGATCGGACGAAGATCGTCTGGATCTGCAATCCGAACAATCCGACGGGCACCATCGTAAACGAAAGCGAGTTGAAAAGCTTTTTGGACCGCCTTCCGTCTTCCGTGATGGTCGTGCTGGACGAAGCTTATTTCGAATACGTGACCGATGAGGAATATCCGGACGGCACGAAGCTGCTGGCCGATTACGGGAATGTGGTCGTCCTGCGGACGTTTTCCAAAATTTACGGTCTCGCCGCGCTGCGGATCGGTTACGGCGTCGGCAGTTCGGCCGTCATCCGCTCGATCAACCAGGTGCGCGAACCGTTCAATACGACCCGAATCGCCCAGGCCGCGGCCAAGGCCGCGCTGGCGGATCAAGAATTCGTGCAGTCGTGCAGAGCGAAAAACGCCGAAGGCCTCGAGTTCCTGAAAGCCGAGTTCGAGCGGCTGGGGCTGTCCCATTTCGCGGCGAACGGCAACTTCATCATGGTCGACACGAAGCAGTCCGCGTCGGACGTGTTTCAGCGGATGCTGCAAAAAGGCGTCATTGCCCGTGCGGGGTTCAAGCGCTATCCGACTTATCTGCGCGTGACGGTCGGTTCTCCGCGGGAGAACGAGATCTTCATCCGCACGTTCGAAGAAGCGTTGAACGAACAGGGAGCGGCCGTCTGATCGGCCCGCTTTTTCTGTTATCCCCCACAAAGCGAGGCTGACTGTTATGAAAATTGCCGTGATCGGCGTAGGACTGATCGGCGGCTCGCTGGCGCTGTGCTTTCGAGGAAAGCCGGACATCGAGCTCGTCGGATTTTCCCACCGGCAGGATCTGGCCGATCTGTGCGTGGAGCGCGGAGTCGTCGACTCCGCGACCCTGTCGCTGGAAGAAGCGGCGCAAGACGCCGACTTTATTTTTCTCTCCACGCCCGTCGGGCTGCTGGAGACGTATCTGGAACAAGTCCATGCCCTGCCCTTGAAAAAAGGCTGCATCGTGACGGATGTGGGCAGTACGAAAGCTTCGATCGCCGCGAGAGCGAGAGAACTGGATTGGGGAGAAGCCTGCTTTATCGGCGGCCATCCCATGGCGGGCTCGGAACGTTCGGGCGTGCAGGCGGCGACGTCGCTGCTGTTCGAGAACGCTTATTACGTGCTGACGCCGGAGCCCGATACCGATCCCGAAGCGACCGAAGCGCTGACGCGCCTGCTGGCGCTGACCCGGGCCAAAGTCATTTGCATGGAACCGGGGCAGCACGACGAGATCGTGGGCGCGATCAGCCATCTGCCGCATATTATCGCGGTGGCGCTCGTTAACCAGATCAGCGGCTATCACGAAAGCAACCCTCTTTACCGGACTCTTGCCGCGGGGGGCTTCCGGGACATCACCCGGATCGCGTCCAGCGATCCCGTCGTCTGGCGCGACATTTTGCTGAACAATCGCTTTAACCTTTTACAGCTTCTACGCGATTGGAATCAGCAGGTGGAAGGCTTTATCGAGCAGTTGGAGCAGGAAGACGGAGAAGGCATTTCCGCGCGTTTCCGGAATGCCGGCGACTTTCGCAACGAGCTGCCGGAACGCCGAAAAGGCGCGATCGCCAAGACGTACGACCTGTATCTTGACGTTCCCGACCATCCGGGCATCATCGGCCGGATCACGACCGAACTCGGCTCGAGAGGCATCAACTTGAGCAACCTGCAGATCATCGAGAGCCGGGAAGACGTGCCGGGCTTGATGCGGCTGTCGTTCCGGGACGAGATTCATATGGGACGGGCAAGGGAAGCGTTGGAAAGCCTGGAATTCGACGTGTACGCCTGAACGAACGGATCCCGGAACCTAAGACGAAAAAGAAAAGAGCCGCGGCGGACGCCGACGGCTTTTTTTGATGCGCTTCTTTTGAAGAGTTCGGGCATCGGTTCGAATCCAGGCGCAAAAGCGCAAAAAAAGGCCGCTCACTGTGAGCGGCCGTGCACTACAAGAGTACACTTAGAGTTATAGGAGTGGAGAGAAACCATACTGTACTTTTATTATATGTATACGCTTCCAAATTGTCAACGCTTTCTTTTCCTTTTTTGTTGAAAAAGTTAATAAGCTTATGCTTTTCGCGCGGCGCAGCGCTTTATGGCGAATTTTGCCGACAGATCGTGGCAGAGAATGCCGAAAGGGGTAAAATCAAGTTAGGCACGGAGAATGAGAGAAGCGCTTCTGCGTTACGGGGAGCAAGGAGGGGGAAACATGGCCGAAACAAAGCCGAGACTGCAGCCGCTGCGAGTTCCGAGCGGATGGAAAATCGATGTCAATGCTTTGTACGAATTGGATCCGTCGCCGGAAACGCTCGACTGGTTTTACGGTTCGATTCTTTTTAGCGCTATTCATCGGCATTTGGGGCACGAGCTGTACGTGAGATGGGAGCCGGAAGGCGATCCGTCGGGAAGCTTTCTGCTGCAGCGTTACCTGCTCAAGTTCGAGAAAAAAAGCGATGCCGTTCTGGAAGGATATGTGGTCGACGAGCAGAGGATTCCCGGGCGCCAAGAACTGGCGGAACGCTTGGAAGCCTACATGCTGATGTCGAAATGGACTTGAAGCAGCGGCGTATCAGGCAAGAGCGGCAGAGTTCGGCGCAAGCCGAACGGCCGCTTTTTGTTTTGCCGCGAAGACGGAGTATACTGAAAAGAAGCGTTTTTTCGAAAAAAGAGCGGGAGAGCTGAACCGAGGCCGCCCGAATCCATGTTTGCGACTTGAACTGAGCGCGGGCTCATAGGATACTGTAGGATAAGCACTTACCGAGAACGAAGCTGTAAAGGAGAAGAACGATGACGAATTGGTCGGAAATAGCCAGAACGAAAAACGTGCATGCCGTACGCACGGCGGCCGGGGAGCTGGATGTCAACGAAAGGGATGAACGGGGACGTACGCCGCTCATGCTGTTCATGACATACAAGCTGCCGACGGAAGCCGTGGAAATTTTGCTGGAAAAAGGCGCCGAGATCGAAGTGACGGATAAACTCGGAGAAACGGCGCTGCTGAAAGCGATCAAGTTCCACCAGGAGGGCGCGGTCAAGCTGCTGCTCAAATACGGCGCGCAGATCGATTCGCCCCGCGGCATCCGGGCGACGCCTTGGAACGCGGCGGCCTCGCGCGGCGACCGGGCGTTGGCCGATCTGCTGGCGGATACGCGGGGGGCGGTCAGGCTGACGCTGACGCCGGACGAGCAGAAGGTTCTGGACGAGCTGTTGTATCAGGACGACGGGAATACGGTAATCCGAAAAGTACGGTCGCTCGATTCTTCCGTGCTGCTGCATGCCTTCGCGAACGGATACAACTGGGACGGAGGACCGGAGCCGATGTTTGCCGTCCTGGAGAATCCGGCCTGCGCCGAAATCACGATGCTGGATATGTATGATCTCGCGGACGGCGATTACTTGCTGGAGCTGCGCGAGGAAGAATACGCCGACGACGAGGAGAAAAGACGTTTCCGGGAGCTGGCCGAACGTCTGCGCGCAAGGCTTGAAGCGTCGATGCCGGATTCGGGGCGTTGAGCGGCAGCCGGCACAAAGGCAGTTGGAAAGAGGCCGTAGAGCGGGGGCGAACGAGAGGGTACGAGTGTCTGCGTTCGCCGCCGGCCGATTCCGCGCGGGAAGAGCTTGTTCAGTATGCGATTCGCAAAACGGACGGGCGGTATCAGACTTACTTTTTCGCCGTCGATCTGTCGAAGATGGGGATCGCCGAAGACTGCGCCGAAGAAGAACTGCTGGAGTTCGGCGATCTGAAGGCGGCGCTGGATCATCTTTGCTCGCGCGGGGCGGATCCCGAACGGTTCGGGCCTTTCAAAGGCCAGCGGCCGTTTTGACGAAAAGGAGGGAATGCGATGCGGATCGTGCGGCTTGACCATGAACCGGCAGATGTCGTTCCTTATCTGTCCGCGGCTTCCGGAGGAGGGATCGTGAGCGCCGTTCTTCCCGTCCACACGGGTACGATCGACGGCCTTCCCGCCGGATTGGACGCGTTGATCGTCGCTTCGGATCTGCAGGGAGCCTGCGCGGCGGGCCTGCCGGGCTCGCCTGATACGGAAGGCCTGTCCCGGCTGCTGGGCGAAGAGCTGGCGGAGAGGCTCGAGCTGCTGCTGAGGGTGGAGTTCCCGGAAGTCGATCTTCAAAAGTCGCTCGCGCTGCTGTGCGGCGACCTGTACGCCGATCCTGCCGTGCGGGGATCGAGCGGCGATCCGCTGCCGGTCTGGCGTGCGTTCGCCCGATCGTTCGGAGCGGTAGCCGGCGTGGCGGGCAATCACGATCTGCTGCCGCCCGGCGGGGAAGAAGAGCTGGATGGCGCGGAGGGGATCGTCTTTTTCGGCAGCCCCGGCGTCCGTGAAGCGGCAGGCGCGCGAATCGGAGGGATCGGAGGCATCACGGGACGTTCCGGGCGTCCGAACCGCATGCCGGAAGAGCGGTTTCTGCGGGAGCTTCGGCGGCTGCTGGCGCGCGGACCGGATATTTTGCTTATGCATCAGGGACCCGACATCCCGGCGCAAGCGCTGCGCGGGCACGAAGGCGTGCGGGAGAGAATCGAGAACGGGCCGCCGCTGCTGCTCTGCTGCGGACATGTGCACTGGGAACGGCCGCTGGCCGAATTGGGAACGGCGCAGGTTCTGAACGCGGACGGCCGCGCCTTCGTGCTGACGCGGGCTTAACGGAGCCTTCCCGAAAAGAGGCATACGGACAAACGGAAACCGATAAACGGAGGGCTTGCATTGAACAAAGAACAAGCGGTCGAGCGGCTGAACATGCACGCGTTCGTACACGAGGATCTCGAGCACGAAAAGGTCCGGGACGGATTTCTCGGCATGCTGCGCCCCTACCAAGGCAGACTGATCGACGAGAACTTTCATGAGCTGATGGAAATTCTCGACGTTTTGGCGGAAGAGCTCGAAAAGGATCCGCTGGACCGGGAGATCGTGTCGCGATTGTGGAGCATCTGCCAGTACGCAAGAGCTTGGGCGATCGAGCCGAACGGCATGCTGCGAAGAAACGAACTCATTTCCGACGAAGAACTCGGGAAAATGGCGGAATGGATCGATATGCTGTCTTATGCGGTGGCGACGCTGCTGGAAGGCGGCGGCCGGGAAGAAGCGTTTTGGGGATACAAGGAATACCTGAACGAGCAGGAGCGTATTCGGAAAAAGAATCAATCCTGAAAAAGGGGGGGCGGCACGATGCTAATTACGAAAACCAAAGCGATCGGCTCGCGGACTTTTTCGCTCAAATGCGACGACTCGTTGGAGACGCAGGGCGAATTTTTGCTGAACCTGTTCCGGGACACGGAAGAAGAAACGGGATTTCTGGAAGACGGAATGAAGATTCAGGTGGGGTGGAGCATTCTGTTCGTGCATGAACTGGACAGCGAAAATGCCGAAATTCTCGCGCCCGATTACGCGACCAATCCGTTCGCCCGCACGACCGACGATTTGTCCGCGACTCTGACCGTTCAGCTGGCGCAAAATCATGTGCTGAAGCTGACGGGCGCAGGCGGGGAAACCACGCTGTTTCAAGACACGCTGATTTCTTCCGAACGGGCTTTGGCGGCGGATCGCGTCTATCTGGAACGGACCGAACATCGCGAAGAAGGCAGATCCGGTTGGTACTTGGGACCTGTCGAGGGGGAAGTGGCGCAGGATGAACTGAGACTTTATTACGCGTTCCAGCTGTTCAACCTTCGTCCGGGCGTGCTGAAGGTGCTGGCGCTGCCCAAAGGATATGTGGCCGTATTGAACGGAGAAGATATCGAAGCCGTACTGGACCCGTCGGACCGGGGCGTCTGGCGCGGAGACAGCGAATAAGGAGAGCGGATCAAGCGATGAACGATACATACGGAGTGACAGAGCATTGGATGTCTTTTGAACGGGCCATGACGGAGGCGGCTCCCGAATTCCCGGGTTACTTGAACGGTCCCGCTTCCGAAGAAGCGATCGCCGAGACGGAGCGCCGCATAGGCCGCCCGCTGCCCGAGCAGATGAAGCGGCTGTACCGGATTCACGACGGGGAAGACCACAGCTACGGCACGGTGTTCGGGCTGGAATTCCTTCCGTTGGAAGAAGCGGCCGGACGCTGGGAACAGTGGCGCGACCTGATCGACGGCGAAGACGAAGAAAGTCTGCGCGAGTTGGCCGGAGATGCTGCTTCCGTGCCCGAAGGCGCGATCCGAACGGTGTATGCGAGCAAAGGCTGGATTCCGGTGCTGTTCGACGGAGCGGGCTGCTTTATCGGCATCGATCTTGACCCGGGTCCTGCCGGCAAAGTGGGTCAGATCATCAATTTCGGCCGGGACGAAGATGAAAAAGTCGTGCTGGCGGAAGATTTGGCGGGGCTGCTGAAGATGCTGGCCGAGCAGGCTCCCCATGTGACGATAGAGCGGGAAGAAGAATCAGATGATGAAGATGAAGATGAAGATGAAGAACGGGACGACGTCTTTTTCTCGCTGGGCGATTCGCACGCCATCGACGTATTGAAGCAAGTCGCGAAAAATCGCGAAATTCCGGGATAAGCGGTTCGAACGGCTCGGCGGATAAGATCCGCCGAGCCGTTCGTTCTTGCGAAAAAAGAAGAAGCGAGCAGCCGAATACGGCGGAAAAACGGGTAAAAATATAGCAAACAGAAAATTTTACCGACTGCTGCAACCTTTTCGGGGCCCCGCGCGTCTATGAGTCGACCGCCCGGCTTTTTTTGCAAAAGACGGGCTTTATGATAAAATGGGCTGTAGATTTTTTTTGCGGCGAGCGAGGGAGGGCGCGTTTTCGATGGAAGATTCCCAGTTGATTCGGGAAATTAAAGCGGGGAATGTCGAACTTTACTCCGTTCTTATGCGGCGCTACCAGCGCAAAATTTTAGCGTTCACCTATTATATGTTGAAGGGCGCGGGCCTCGGCCATCTTGCCGAAGACGTCAGTTCCGAAACTTTTTATAAAGCGTTCAAAAGCCTTCAGTCGTTCCGGGAAGTCGAAGCTTCCTTCTCGACGTGGCTCTATACGATTGCAAGAAACACGGCGCTGAGCGAACTGCGCAGGCACCGGGCGACGAACGTGCCGCTCGAAGACGGGGAGCTGGTCACGGACTCTTCGACCGAAGCGGCGCCGGAACAGGCTCTGCTGCGCAGCGAACAGGTCGGCATGGTACGGACGGCGATCGACAATTTGCCGGAGAAGCAGCGCGCGGCGCTGATTCTGCGCGAATACGACCAGATGGATTACCAGGAGATCGCGCGCATTTTGGGGCAAAGCATCAGCTCGGTGAAATCTCTGTTGTTCCGTGCAAGGCTCAGCATCAAAAATCAATTGGAACCCTATTACTACGGACCGGTCTACGAAGAGGAGATTTACAAGGGGATGAGACCGAATGAAGGGTAGAGAAGATGGCGGACACCGGGCGGGCATGCGCTGGAATCCGAACGGCCAGCAGCGCCCAGGCGGCTTCAAGGAGGCGCCGTTTCGGCCTGAAGACCGGCGGAGCGAGGCTTTTGATCTCGACGATTTTCCGGAACTGGACGACTTGCTGCAGGAAGCGGGCGCGGACGTGCCGGATATCGACGCGGAACGCATGAATCGCGGCGTCATGGACCGGATATACGAAGAATCGCCCTGGCTGCTTCCCGGCGAGGCGAAGACTTACGCATCCCAGCATCGGTTCCGCAGCCGGGCAGCCGTATGGATTGCCGCGCTGCTCGCCGTCTTTCTCGTCAGCTTCGTCTATCTCGTGGGCTGGGGCGTTCCCGATGATCGGAAAAGCGCGGCTCAGGAAGTGCCGGCCGGCGTGATCGTCCAGCCGCTGACCGTGCAGGCCGGCGAATCCGTTTCCGGCTCGGCGGCGGATTCGGCGCAGCCGTCGGATCGGGGCATCGTCGAGCCGCTGGTCGCCCAGATCGGGCCGACGCATCCGCAGTACTGGATGTTTCTGTCGTTGACCGGCATGGGATTGGCGCTGCTGTCGCTTACGCGCATTGCGACGATGCGCAAATAACCGCTGCCCGAACGGGGCTGCATTCACAGAAAAAGATAGGGGAGAGGCGCATGCGAATCGGATTGATCAGACACGGATTGACCGACTGGAACGCGGCCGGGCGGATTCAGGGCCGCAGCGACATTCCGCTTAACGACGAAGGTCGGCGCCAGGCCGCCAAATTGGCCGAACGTCTGGCGGAAGAAGACTACGAGTGGGACTTCGTCGTTTCCAGCGGCCTGCTCCGCGCGCAGGAAACGGCCGAAATTATTGCCGCCAAGCTCGATCTGCCGCTGCTCGAGGCGGATCCCCGTTTGACCGAGCGCGGATTCGGACAGGTCGAGGGCATGACGCTTGCCGAACGGGAAGAGCGCTTCGGGGCGGATTGGAACGCGGCCGATGTGGGACAGGAGAAGCTGGAAGCGCTGGAAGAGCGGGCGCTGGCCTTCATCGCCGATCTGGAGATCAAGTATCCGGACGGCAGCGTGCTCGTCGTCACGCACGGCGGCCTGCTCGCCCAGCTGTACCGGGCCATGTACAAAGACCGCCAGAGCGAACGCATCGGCAATCTGGCGCTTACGGTGCTGGAGAAACGGGGCGACCTGTGGGAACCTCTCGTATTCAACTGCACGAGACATCTGCTCGTCGAGCCCGCAGTCGACGAGCGCGGCTGACCGAATATCGAAGTTCGAAACGAAAGCCTTCCGACGGCGGCATGCCGGCGGAAGGCTTTTTTTCGTCTATGCTGCGACACGGCGGCTGCCCAATCGAAAGAGCGATTTTTTCCGTTCTATGGTGCATGGCTTGCAATTATGGTTATAAACAAAGAAAGGAGCCGACTTCTTTTCTCTTGCTTCTTGAAAGCGCGAAAAAATGAGGACGCTCCCATTCAAACGTTACAGGGGTTCGCGGGGGAAAACCCGACTCCAGCCAGAAGTCGCGGAAGCCGTCACAATTGCCGGCGAAGATACGAAAACTCGGGAGGTGCGTCCTTTGGACAAGATGAAAGCCGCTTACGAAGTGATGTTGGGTCTGGCCGCCGAGATGGTATGGGATGAAGCGCTGCGCAAACGGCGCTGCGAAACGCTGCAGCAGGAAATAGACGCGGCTCTCGCGAGCGGGGACGAACTGGCGTTCCTGGCCTTGACCAGCGAATTGAAAACATTGGAACGAGGCGGAATCGAAGCCGAGTCGTCAAGCTTGCCAACTTGAAGATCTGAAAGTTAAAATAAAAACGGGTTCATAAAAAGCCTGACCGCATTTGCGGTCAGGCTTTTTATGAAGGAGCGGCCGGGCAGGGCAGCATGGGCCGTTTTAAATTCATGCGGGAGGAACAACATGTCGTTTTCATGGTTATGGAGCAGGGGCCTGCTGACGGACCGGCGCATTCTGTGGCTGCTGTTGATCAGCAATCTGGTCGGAACGCTATACGGGTATGTCTGGTACGGCGTGCAGCTGGCAGACGTCTGGAACACCCGTCCGGCTTGGCAGATCGTGTTCGTGCCGGACAGTCCGACGGCGAGCCTGTTCTTTACGCTGGCCGTATTGGGCCTGCTTTTTCCGCCGTCTTCGCGTTTCATGCGCGGAGCGGTGCGTCTGATCGAAGCGCTGGCCGTGGTGACCTCGGTCAAGTACGGCGTATGGGCCGTTTCGATCATTTTTTGGGATGCGGCTCTCGGCCAGGCGATCGAACCTCTGAGCTGGATGCTGATCGCTTCGCACGGCATTATGGCGGCGGAAGCGCTGCTGTATGTCCGTTTTTTCAGCCTGGGTACTTTATGGCTCATTCCGGCCGCGATCTGGACGTTCGCCAACGATACGGTAGATTATACGTACGGCGTTTTCCCTTATCTGTCGGCGGAACATCTGGCCCGGCTCGACCAGGTGAGGAACTTCACCTTCGCGCTGACGGCAGCCAGCGTTCTGGCCGGATGGCTGGCGATTCGCGGCGCCGGCCGGGGAAGGCGTTCGGCGGAACCTTTGGGCCGGGGACGTTGAAGAGGCCTCCCCGATCATCGGCCGCGGTCCCGGGGGTAGCAAATAAAATTTCTTTGCGATAACATAGGAAAGAGTGCAGCGGACCTAACATCGCAGAAGGAGGCGGACGCCGAAATGGAGAAAAGCCTGGCGGAGATGCAGCGGGAAGTCGATCGCTATATCTCGCAGTTTAAGGAAGGATATTTCAGCCCGCTGTCGATGCTCGCCCGAATGACCGAAGAGGTCGGCGAGCTGGCGCGGGAGGTTAACCACAGCTTCGGCGAGAAGCCGAAGAAGAGCGGGGAAGAAGACAATTCGATCGAATTGGAGCTGGGCGATATTTTGTTTATCACTCTGTGCTTTGCCAATTCGCTGAATATCGACCTGACCGAAGCCCATGACAAAGTCATGCATAAATTCAATACGCGCGACAAGGACCGCTGGACGCGGATCGATGCCGATGCGCAGCAGGGGGAGGAACCGCAGTGAGCAAAAAAATCAAAGTGGCCGTAGCCGGAGCCGGCGGGCGAATGGGACGAGAGGTCGTCAAAATGGTGCTTGCGGACGAAGCGTTGGAGCTCGTCGCGGCCGTGGACCGTTCGGGCGCAGGAAGCGATGCGGGCGAGCTCGCCGGATTGAAACCGTGCGGCATCGAGACGGTCGCCGACCTGGACGCGGCGCTGTCGTCGGCCAAGCCGGACGTCCTGGTGGACTTCACGGTGCCGTCCGTCGTATACGCCAATACGGTGACGGCGATCAAGCACGGCGTGCGCCCGGTCGTGGGAGCGACGGGCTTTACGCCGCAGCAGATCGAAGAATTGGACGGCATGTGCCGCGAAGCGGAAATCGGAGGGCTTATCGCTCCGAACTTCTCGGTCGGCGCCATTCTCATGATGCAGTTCGCGGCGAAAGCCGCCGAATACCTGCCGCATGTCGAGATCATCGAATATCACGGCGACCAGAAACTTGACGCGCCGTCGGGCACTTCGATCAAGACGGCGGAGCTGATCGCGCAGGGCCGCGAGAAGCTGAAGCAGGGCAACCCGAACGAGGAAGAAATTTTGCCGGGCGCGCGCGGAGGGGAATACGAAGGATTCCGCATCCACAGCGTGCGCCTTCCGGGCGTCTTCGCGCAGCAGGAAGTCATCTTCGGCGGGTACGGGCAGAGCCTCAAGATCCGCCACGATTCCTACGAGCGGGCGGGCTACATGCCGGGCGTCAATATCGGAATCAAGAAAGTGACGGAATACACCGGGATGGTGTACGGCTTCGAGCATTTGATGTAAGTCCATTATTTATCGACAACGTTCGGAAAGAGGGACCTTTGATGAAAATCGCATTTATCGCGCACGACCGCAAAAAAGACGAGATGGTTAATTTTGTGACGGCTTACGAACAGGCTTTCGCGGGCAGCGAGCTGTATTCGACGGGAACGACGGGACAGCGGATCATGGAAGCGACAAACCTGAAGATCCACCGCTTCATGTCCGGCCCGCTCGGCGGCGATCAGCAGATCGGGGCGCTGGTCGCGGAGAACGAACTGGATCTGATCATTTTCCTGCGCGATCCGCTGATGGCCCAGCCGCACGAGCCGGATATTACGGCGCTGCTGCGGATCTGCGACGTACAGGGCATTCCGGTGGCGACCAACGTCGCGACGGCCGAGATTCTCGTCAAGGCGCTGATGCGCGGAGACTTCGGTTGGCGGGAGCTGGTACATAAATACAAGCCGGGAATCGAGAGCAATGAGTGAGCCGCTCGACATTTTGATCTTCGGCGCCCATGCCGACGATGCCGAGATCGGCATGGCGGGCACGATCGTCAAGCATACGCGCGCGGGCTTCCGTGTCGGCATCTGCGACTTGACGTTCGCGGAAATGTCGTCCAACGGTACGGTTGAGCTGCGCAAACAAGAAGCCGAGTCGGCGTCCGCCGTACTCGGCCTCTCCGTGCGCCTCAATCTCGGCCTGCCGGATCGCGGCCTGCTGCGTAGCGAGGAACATATTCGCCTGATCACGGCCGAAATCCGAAATTGGGCCCCGCGCGTCGTGTTCGCCCCGTACTGGCAGGATCGGCATCCTGACCATATCGCCTGCAGCGGGCTGGTGGAGGAAGCCGTATTCAATGCCAAGCTGCGTCGTTATCTGCCGGATATTCCGCCGGTAACGGTCGGGCAGCTGTACTTTTATTTCATCAACGATCCCGGACGTGCGGACCTAATGGTCGACGTCACGGAAGTTTACGCGGAAAAGGAGGCGGCGCTGCGCTGTTACGCATCGCAGTTTACCGGGCCCGGACAGGGCTCGGACGCCGTCGATACCCCGCTGACCGCCCAGTACGTGGAGCGGGTGAAGGCGAGAGATTTCCTGCTCGGCCAAAAACGCGGAACCGGTTATGCGGAAGGGTTTGCTTCCCGCCTGCCGTATCCGGTCAATCTTTTTTAAAGCGGCGAGAAAGGAGTTCCGGCCTCAATGAACGACACACTCAAAATCGGCATCACCTGCTACCCCTCGCTCGGCGGATCGGGAGTGGTGGCGACGGAACTGGGCAAGCTGCTGGCGGAGAAGGGGCACGAAGTTCATTTCATTACGCACAGCATTCCTTTCCGGCTCGGAGCCTTTCATAAAAATATTCATTACCATGAAGTGCAGGTCAGCGACTATTACGTATTCCGCTATCCGCCGTACGATCTCTCGCTCGCGTCCAAGATGGCCGAAGTGGTCAAACGGGAAAAGCTCGATATTCTGCATG
Source organism: Saccharibacillus alkalitolerans (assembly GCF_011090185.1). Classification (GTDB taxonomy): domain Bacteria; phylum Bacillota; class Bacilli; order Paenibacillales; family Paenibacillaceae; genus Saccharibacillus; species Saccharibacillus alkalitolerans. The sequence continues at coordinate 702,220 of NZ_JAAFGS010000001.1, forward strand.
TCCATTACGCGGTGCCGCATGCGGTCTGCGCGTATTTGGCCAAGCAGATGGTCGGCGAAGAGCTGAAAATCGTGACTACGCTGCACGGGACCGACATTACGGTGCTGGGACAGGACGTTACGCTCAAAGACTTGATCGCTTTGGCGATTAACCGCAGCGATGCGGTGACGGCCGTGTCGGCCGACCTGATCGGCCAGACGCGGGCCGCGCTCGACATTACGCGGGACATCGACCTTACCTACAACTTTATCGATAAAAGGGTATACTATCCGCGGGAAGTGTCGAAGCTGCGAAACGAGTTCGCCTCTCCGGACGAGAAAATCCTGATGCATATTTCGAACTTCCGCCCCGTCAAACGGGTGCCCGACGTGATCGACGTATTCCACCGGGTCAATCGGGAGATGCCGTCGAAGCTGCTGCTGGTCGGAGAAGGGCCGGACATGCCGAAAGTGCAGAGCAGGATCCGCGAACTGGGACTCGAAGACCGGGTTCATTTCCTCGGCAAACAGGACGAGATCGCGCAGGTGATTTCTTTGGCCGATATTTTGCTGCTGCCTTCGGAAAAGGAAAGCTTCGGTCTGGTCGCGCTGGAGGCGATGGCCTGCGGCGTGCCGACGGTCGGCTCGGAAGCGGGCGGCATTCCGGAGCTTGTGGAGCACGGCGTGACCGGTTACCTGGCTCCCATCGGCGATACGGCCGCCATGGCCGGTTATGCCGTCTCTTTGCTTCGCGATCCGGCGAGAGCCGCGCAGCTGCGGTCCGCCTGCCTGGAACGGGCCTATACGCAGTTCTGCGATCAGAAGATTACGCGCGAATACGAAGAGATTTATTACCGCGTCCTGGGACGCAAGCTGCCGGGCGCGATCGCTCAAGGCTGTTGAGCGGCTTCGTCCGGCGGAAAAAGAACGGAAACGGAGATGAATGCATTTGACGCAGTGGAAGCATGCCGATCCGCAGCAGGTGCGGTTGAGCGCGGAAATTTTGCGTTCGCTGGAGGCGGCGGGGCACACGGCCTGCTGGGTGGGCGGCTGCGTGCGCGACGAGCTGATCGGCCGTCCGGTCAACGATATGGACATCGCCACGTCGGCGCGTCCCGAAGAGGTGACCGGCCTGTTCGAACGGACGGTGCCGACGGGAATCGAGCACGGCACGGTAACGGTAGTCATGGAAAAAATTCCGTTCGAAGTCACGACTTTTCGGACGGAATCGGACTACAAGGACTTCCGCCGTCCGGAGGAAGTGACCTTCGTTCGTTCGCTGGACGAAGACCTGCGGCGGCGCGATTTCACGATGAACGCGATCGCCCGTCGGCCGGACGGCGAATACGTCGACCCTTATGGCGGAAGAACGGATCTAGCGAAAGGCGTCATCCGCTGCGTGGGGGACGCCCGCGAACGGTTCCGGGAAGACGCGCTGCGCATGCTGCGCGGCGTGCGCTTCGCTTCCGTGTTCGGCTTCGAGCTGGAGCCGCGGACGTGGGAAGCGATGCTCGAGCTGCGCGATAATATGCGCCACATTGCCGCGGAGCGCATTCGCGCCGAGCTGGAGAAGATGCTCGGCGGAACGAGACCGGCCGAGGGGCTCCGTCTGCTGGAGCGAAGCGGCCTTCTGGCGGAAGCGAAGATCCGCCTGACGCCGCAGGCGCTTGCCTCGGCGCGTCCGGAACGGCTGGGCGCGCTGCCGCCGAAGCCGGCGGAGCTGCGCTGGGCGGCGCTGCTCCAAGGGCTCGGCGTGTCCGGCGACGAAGCGGAAACGCTGCTGAAGAGCTGGACGTTCTCCGGCGGATTCGCCAAATCCGCCGCGGCGCTGCTGCGCATCGACGCGCGGATGGGCGCGGGGGATTTGGAAGCCGGGGCCGGAAAGGCGAACGAAGCCGAAAAGGCCGCCGTCCGAGCCGGCGAAGCGGGCGAGGAACATGCAGCGGGGGGAGAAAGGCGGAAGCTTTCCTTCGTCCGTTGCGTGCTCGATTTCGGCCGGGCTGCGGCCGAAAACTGGCTGCTTTACCGATCCGCATTGAACGGAGAGGACGAAGCCGCCGCCGCAAGAAGAGAGAGCGCTTCGGCTTGGCTGGCGGAGATTCCGGCGGAGTCGCCGCGGGAACTGGCGCTGGGCGGGAACGAAATCGTCGGACGGTTGAGCCGAAAGCCAGGACCTTGGCTGGGCGCGCTGATCCGGCAGCTGCTGGAAGGGGCCGCCATGGGCCGTTTCGCCAATGAACGCGAAGCGCTGCTCGCGGAGATCGCGCGGCTCGAAGAAGAAAAGGGCATGATCGAGGAGGCGCCGACCGAATGAACGAAGACGAAAAGCAGCGCGGTCTCGGGCAGGAGAGAATGCCGGCGGCGAGGGACGAGGCGGCGCCGGTCGGAACGGACCGCCCGAACGGAAGCCGGGATCGGCTGCTGGACATGTTCGAAGCGGCCGCCGGACGGTATTTGTCGGGCGAAGAGATCAGCCGCCGGCTCGGTGTCAGCCGCACGGCCGTATGGAAGCAAATTCGCAGGCTGAAGGATGCCGGTTACGTATTCGACGCTTCGCCCAAGCTGGGGTATCGTCTGTCCGCCTCCGCTTCGGCGCTCGACGCCCGGCGCATCGAATCGGGGCTGTCGACCGAGCGCTTCGGCCGGCATTTGACCGTGCTGGCGAAGACCGATTCGACGCAGACCGAGGCGGAGAAGCGCGCGAGAGAAGGCGCGCCGGAAGGCACGCTCGTCGTCGCGGAAGAACAGATGTCCGGCCGCGGCCGTCAGGGCCGGGTCTGGCATTCCCCGCCGGGACGGGGCGTCTGGATGAGCGCCGTGCTGCGCCCGGAAGGGCCGCTGACGGCCGTTCCGCAGCTGACGCTGCTGGCGGCGGTCGCCGTCTGCCGGGCGATCCGAACGGTAAGCGGCGTGGAAGCCGGCATCAAATGGCCGAACGACCTGCTGGCGGACGGCCGCAAACTGTGCGGCATCCTGCTGGAGGCGGTCATCGAAGACGGCCGCGTCCGCCACTGCATCATGGGCATCGGCATCGACGCCAATCTGGAAGAATCCGATTATCCCGAGGAGCTGCGCGATAAAGTGACTTCGCTGCGGCGCGAATCGGGCGCGGAAGTCGACCGTTCGGCGCTGATCGCCGCGGTCATGAACGAATTCGAAGCGCTGTACGCGCTGTATGCGGAAAGCGGCTTCGATCCGATCCGTTCGCTGTGGGAATCGCTCAGCGTCACCCTCGGACGGGAGATTTCCGTACGCGACGCGCGGGGCGAACGCCGGGGAATCGCCCATAGTCTCGGGACACAGGGCGAGCTGATGATGCAGACCGAGAACGGAGCCGTCGTACCCGTCTATTCGGGCGATATCGAGCTCTATCCCGGCGGGACGGACAGTTACGGAGAAAAAGCAAGATGATTTCTTTTTGCGCATTTGTTATACTGACGTTGCGGAGGCGGTATCGGACATTGGGACGAACTGCACTGCCGCGGCGTTAGACAAGCATGACCATAGTTTGGAACACAGGAAATTGGAAATGCCCTGCAGTTCTGCTCTGAGCCGTAAGAGGACCGAGACAGAAGGGAGAAGCGAATCGTCGCACCCGTTTCTTCTTCGATTTTCGGCCCTTTTGGTGAAAGCTGAAAGGTTGTTTGCGTTGGACGAAATTGTAAATTCCTGCAAACGCCTTGACTAAGAGGCCGTCCCGAATCGCTCCGAGCGATCGCGGAACGGGCTTAACCCCAAAGGAGCCTGATAACATGGCAGCAAAAAAACCGTTGAACGTAGTGAAAATCAGCAAAATGAAACAGCAGCAGGATCGCCTGACGATGATTACGGCGTACGACTATCCGTCCGCGAAGCTGGCGGAAGAAGCCGGCGTCGATCTGATTCTGGTCGGAGATTCCCTGGGCAACGTCGTGCTCGGTTACGACTCGACGATTCCCGTTACGCTGGACGACATGGTCTATCATTCGAGAGCGACGGCGCGCGGAGCGCAAAATACGTTCATCGTCGCCGATATGCCTTTTATGACCTATCACGGAAGTATCGATGAGACGCTTAAAGGCGTGCGCCGCCTGATGCAGGAAGGCCATGCGCATGCCGTGAAAATGGAGGGTGGACTGGAGATCGTGCCGGCGGTCAAGGCGATCGTGCAATCCGGCGTGCCGGTGCTGGGCCATATCGGCCTGACGCCGCAGTCGGTCAACACGATCGGCGGTTACCGCGTGCAGGGCAAGGACGCCGAAGACGCCAAGCGCCTGATGAACGAAGCGAAGGCGCTGGAGCAGGCCGGCGCGTTTGCGGTCGTGCTGGAGCTGGTGGCGGAAGAGACCGCCGCGGCGATCACCCGCGAACTGTCGATTCCGACGATCGGCATCGGCGCCGGACGTCAGTGCGACGGCCAGGTGCTGGTGTTCCACGACGTGGTCAAATACGCTTCTCCTTATATGGAAAAACGCTTCGTCAAGACGTTCGCTGACGTGGGCTCGCAGATACGCGAAGGCATCGAAGCTTACGTGAACGAAGTCAAAAACGGTGCTTTCCCGGCCGAAAATCATGTGTTCAAAGCCGACGAAGGAGTAAGCGAATCGCTCGATTCGCTGTACGGCGGCGGGAAAACGGAAGATCTTCCCGTGAACGCGGAAGCATCCGCGTCCGATAAAGAGAAAGTGGGGGCGCAGCGATGAAGATCGCCAGAACGATCGCCGAAGCGCGCGCCTTCATCGCCGAGCTGCGCGAACAGCGGCGCGGCAAGGACGCGGGGAACCTCGTCGGCTTCGTGCCGACGATGGGCTATCTGCATGAAGGCCATGCCAGCCTGCTGCGACGTTCGCGGCAGGAGAGCGGCATCTCGGTGCTGAGCATCTTCGTCAATCCGATCCAGTTCGGGCCCGGCGAAGATTTGGAGCGTTATCCCCGCAGCGAGGAAGCCGATCTGAAGCTGGCCGAACGCGAAGGCGTCGACGTCGTTTTTCTCCCTTCGGTGCAGGAGATGTATCCGGAAGAACGCAAAACGACGGTGACCGTAACGGGCGTCACCGAACGGCTCTGCGGCGCCTCGCGCCCGGGGCATTTCGACGGCGTCGCGACGGTCGTATCCAAGCTGTTCAACATCGTGAAGCCGGATAAAGCTTTCTTCGGCGCCAAGGACGCTCAGCAGGTAGCCGTGCTGCAGAAGATGGTAAACGACCTCGATATGGACGTCGAGATCGTGCCCTGCCCGATCGTGCGGGAGGAAGACGGCCTGGCTTTGAGCTCGCGCAACGTCTATCTGAGCGAAGAGCAGCGCCGCGAAGCGCTGGTGCTGTCGCGTTCGCTGCGGGAAGCTTCGGTCCGTATCGAGAACGATCCGAACGCGACTCCGCGCCGGATCGTGGAGGATGTCACCCGGGCGATCCAGGCTTCGCCGATCGCCGAGATCGATTATGTGGAAATGCTCTCGTTCCCGGACCTGGAGCCGCTGGACGAAGAGCTCGGCCTGACGAATCTCAGGAAGGCCGGAGGTTCGGTCATTCTGGCGCTGGCCGTAAAGTTCGGATCGACCCGTCTGATCGACAATGCGATTATGAAGCTCAAGGAGGCTCCTCTGCATGTATAGAACAATGATGAAATCGAAAATCCACCGCGCGACCGTCACGGAAGCGAACCTGAATTACGTCGGCAGCATCACGATCGACGAAGATCTGATGGATGCGGCGGACCTGCTCGAGAACGAGAAAGTCCAGATCGTCGACAACAACAACGGCGAACGGCTCGAAACTTACGTCATTCCCGGCAAGCGCGGCAGCGGCGTCATCTGCCTCAACGGCGCGGCGGCACGGCGCGTGCAGCCGGGCGACACCGTCATTATCATCTCTTACGCCTCGATGTCGAACGAAGAGGCGCTGATCCATCAGCCGACGGTCGTGTTCGTCGATGCGGACAACCGCGCCGTCGAGACGGCGGCGAAAGAAGTTCACGCGACGGTACGTTAAAGAATTCGGCGCCTGCCCGAAGTCCCTTGCACGAAAAATTGCGGGCACCGGGCGGACGCGTCGTTTTGCGCCTTTTTCGGGGTCCCTTTTTCCACGCAGCGATGTGCCTTCAGCCGCGGAACGCGGCGCGAAGGCCTCGCTTTTTTTAGGCCCCGAAGAGTGGTGAAGAGTTTCCCAAACTGCCGTTTCTCTGTTATGCTGGTAAAGAATACGAGTGAAAGGATTTATCGACTCCATGAAATTTGCCGTTCTGGATTTTGAAACGACGGGCACTCAGGCATCGGATGCCATCATCCAGATCGGGCTGAGCGTCATCGACCACGATCTGCAAATCGTGGATACGTACCAATCCCTGGTTAATCCCGGCGTCCCGCTTCCCGGGTTCATTACCGAGCTTACGGGAATCCGCGAGGAACAGCTCGGCGAAGCTCCGGGTCTGGACGAAGCGATTATCGGAATGATTCCGCTTCTGGACGACGCCGTTCTGGTCGGACACAATGTGGCGTTCGATTTCGGATTTTTGCAGCGCGCGCTCGATCAGACCGGCTACCTGCCGTTTACCGGCCGGATTCTGGATACGATCGATCTGCTGCGCATTTTGTATCCTTCCATTACGAGTTATCAGCTTGGCGCGGTAGCGTCGCAGTTCGGCGTTCCGCACGAGCGTCCGCATCAGGCGGACAGCGATGCGCTGGCGACGGCGCACGTTTTTTTGCAGTGCCTGGAAGAAGCGCGCTCGCTCCCTCTGGTCACTTTGCAGCGCATCGCCGAACTGCTGGAGGGCGACAGCGACCTCGGCTGGTTTTTCGGAACGCTTGTGGAAGAGAAAGAGCTCGAGCCGCTTCAGGAAAGCGGGGAATACAAATTTTACCGCCAATTCGCCCTGAAAGCCGGCGAGTGGGGGGAAGTGCCGCCGGCCCGGGAAATACGGGACGGCGATCCGCTCGAAGGCGTGTCTTTCGAAGCGTTTTTGGAACAGGTGCAGGACAATTTGCGTACGGAGCTGCCCGGTTACGAGGAGCGGGAGTCGCAAAACATCATGTTCGGCAAAGTGCAGGAAGCGTTCGGAAGCGACAAGCATCTGCTGATCGAGGCGGGGACGGGAACGGGCAAGTCGCTCGGATACCTGATTCCGGCCATTTACGAGAGCGTAAAAAACGATCGCAAAGTCATGGTCAGCACGCATACGATCAACTTGCAGGAGCAGCTTCGCGAACGCGACGTTCCGCTTCTCACACGAGTCGTGCCGTTCGAGTTCCGCGCCTCGGTGTTCAAAGGACGCCAGCATTACTTATGCATGCGAAAGCTCGAACAAAAAATCGACCGCAGGGAATTCGTGCATCCCGCGGACGACGCCATGACGGCCGCGCAGCTTCTCGTCTGGCTTACCCGGACGCAGAGCGGCGACGACGAGGAACTGAATCTCGGAATCGGCCGCGGCCAGGATTTCTGGGACACGGTCGCGAGCGAGACGGATTCCTGCCTCGGCCGCGCCTGTCCGTGGTTCCGCAGCTGTTATTACTACCGGGCGAAGCATGAAGCTTCGATGGCCGACGTCGTCGTGACGAACCACTCCAAGCTGTTCTCCGACGTCAAAGCCGACGATCAGCTGCTGCCCGCCTACGAACGTCTCGTCATCGACGAAGCGCATCATCTGGAAGACGTCGCCGGCAAGCATCTCGGGCTGCATCTGAAGTATTTCTCGTTCGTGCATGCGATGGCCCGTTTGTACAAAGACTCGAAAAACGGCCAGCTTCCGGCGCTGCGCCAACTGTTGGGCCGGATCGACCACGAGAAAACGAACGAGTGGACCCGGGCGATCGACGACGTCATTCCGGAACTGATCGACGCCAAGGAAAGCTGGGACAAGCTGACGGAACTGCTCTATACGCTGCTGCCCGACCGGGTCGATCCTTCGGCTCCGGAAGCCGGGCAGCACACGCTGCGCCTGGCGGCGGGCGAATACCCGAAAGGCTGGGATAAGCTGGAAGCGCTCGAAGACCAGATTTACGTGGGACTCGGCGAAGCGATCCGCAGGGGCGAGCGCATGGCGTCCTCCGTCAAGGAGGACAGCGGCGATTATACGGCGGAAGGTCTCGCGACCGACATCGCCGGCCTGATCAAAGACCTGTCCGAAGCGCGCGAGTCGCTGCGGTTCTTCATGCGTCTCGACGACGGCGGCACGGTTTACTGGCTGGAGGGAAGCTCGCAGTTCAAAAGCAAGTCGCTGCAGATGTACGCGGTGCCGATCGATGTCAGCGCGCAGCTTCAGCAGCACTTTTTCGATAAAAAGAAAAGCGTCGTCCTTACTTCGGCCACGCTGGCCGTGGACAAGAAGTTCGACTATATGATCGACCAGTTGGGGCTGCGGGAAGCGGCTTCGCAAAAACGGCTGTTAACGGAAGTGCTGCCTTCCCCGTTCAATTACCGGGAGCAGGCCCTGCTCATTGTTCCGAGAGATTTCCCCAGCGTCAGAGGACAGACGGCGGATGCGGGCTTCCTGGCGGCGCTGACGGACTCGCTGGCGCGGACGGCGGAGGCGACGCAAGGCCGGATGCTCGTGCTGTTCACGTCGTACCGGATGCTGCGGCAGGTGTACGACCCGCTGAAGGAGCTGCTGTCGGCCTCGGGCATTTCGCTGATCGGCCAGGGCGTCGACAGCGGAAGCCGCAGCCGGCTGACCCGGCGTTTTCAGGAAAATTCGCGGTCGGTGCTGCTCGGAACGAGCAGCTTCTGGGAAGGCGTGGACATCCCCGGCGACGCGCTGACGTGTCTGGCGATCGTCCGGCTGCCTTTTCAACCGCCGAGCCATCCGCTGCTTGAGGCCAAGAGCGAGCTGCTTAAACGCCAAAACCTCAATCCGTTCATGAAATTGTCCGTGCCGCAGGCCGTCATCCGCTTCAAGCAGGGATTCGGCCGGCTGGTTCGGACGCGCCGCGACCGCGGCATCGTGATCGTGTACGATACGCGCGTAATCGAATCGTATTACGGCAAATATTTTTTATACTCGCTTCCCGGCCCGAAAATGGAGCATATGTCGCTCGAGCAGATCGTGCCGAGAGTCGCCGAATGGCTGGAGCCGGAAGCAAAAGAGGATTAACTTTTCCCCTGGGAGGGACCTTGGATGAAAGCGGAAAAAATTTCGGAAGCCGTCGTTCGCAGACTTCCCGTTTACTTGCGTCACCTGACCGAACTGCATAAACGGGAAGTGATGACGGTGTCGTCGCAGGAACTGGGACAAAAGCTGGATCTCAACCCGGCCCAGATCCGCAAAGATCTTGCGTATTTCGGCGACTTCGGCCGGAAGGGCATCGGCTACGACGTGTCTTATCTGATCGAGAAAATTCGGCATATCCTCAAGTTGGACCGCCAGATCAACGTCGCCCTGATCGGTGCCGGTAATTTGGGCCATGCGCTGTCCAACTACAATATGTACTTGAAAGAAAGCATGAAGATCGTCGCCGTGTTCGATTCTTACGCGCCGAAGATCGGCACCAAGATCAATATGCTGACCGTGCAGCCGATCGAAGAACTCAAAAATACCGTGGCGGAGAAAAACATTCGGGTCGGTATCATTACCGTGCCGGATTCGGAAGCGCAGCGGGTCGCGGATCAGCTGATCGAAGCGGGCGTCGAAGCCATTTTGAACTTTGCGCCGACGGTGCTGAAGGCTCCGGCCGAGGTTCGCATTCATGCGGCCGATTTCACGACGGACCTGCTCAGCCTGGCTTACTACCTCGACAACGGAAAGGAGACGGAAATTCATGACGACGGGAAACAGCCCGAGCAGGTGGATCGTTAAAAACGGCGTGTTCGCCACCGGCGAACAGGGAGGCGTCGTACGCGGATGCATGATCGTCGACGGCGGCATCATCGCTTATATCGGAACGGAAGAACCGGAAGAGGCGCGCGATCTGCCTTCGGTCGACGGAAAAGGACTGCTGTTCATGCCGGGCCTCGTCAACAGTCACGGCCATACGGCGATGTCGCTGCTGCGCGGCTACGGCGATGACATGGTGCTTCAGGAATGGCTGCAGGACAAAATGTGGCCGATGGAAGCCAAATTCACGTCGGACGACGTCTATTGGGGCACTTCCCTGTCCATCGTCGAGATGCTTAAGGGCGGAACGACGACTTTCCTCGACATGTACGACCATATGGACCGGGTCGCGGAAGCCGTCGGCAAATCGGGTATCCGCGCGTCGCTGACCCGCGGCGTCATCGGTCTGTGTTCCGAAGAAGAGCAGGAGCGCAAACTGGCCGAAGCGATCGAATTCGCGAAAAACTGGCACGGGGGCGCGGACGGCCGCATTACGGTGATGATGTCGCCGCACGCGCCGTATACCTGCCCGCCGGCTTACATCGAACGCTTCGTGCAGGCGGCGCATGATCTGGATCTGCCTCTGCACACGCATATGTCGGAAACGGCGGCGGAAGTGGAGCAGAACGTGCGCGATTACGGACTGCGTCCGGTCGCGCATCTCGAGAAACTGGGTTTCTTTTCCCGTCCGTCGATGGTGGCGCATGCCGTGCACTTGACGGATGAAGAAATCGAAACGCTCGCCGCGAACAAAGTGGCCGTCTCGCACAACCCGGGCAGCAACCTCAAGCTGGCCAGCGGCGTGGCGCGCGTGCCGCAGCTGCTGAAGGCGGGCGTCGTCGTCTCGCTCGGCACCGACGGTCCGGCGAGCAACAACAACCTCGACATGTTCGAAGAAATGCGTCTGGCCGCTCTGATCCATAAAGGCGTATCCGGCGACCCGACGGCCGTTCCCGCGCTCGAAGCGCTGCGCATGGGCACCCTGTACGGCGCGAAGTCGCTCTATCTCGACAATCTGGGTACGCTGGCGGCCGGCATGAAGGCCGATTTCGTCGCGCTCGATATCGAGCAGGCGCACTTCCTGCCGCGTACCGATTACGTGTCGCATATCGTCTACTCGGCTGCCGGACAGGACGTTCGCCATGTCTGGGTCGACGGTCGTCAGGTCGTGAAAAATCGCGAATGTCTGACGCTGGACGAAGAGAAAATCCGGTTCGAAGCCCAATCGGCGTTCGAAGGGCTGTTGGCCCGCTAAACCGGATACCGGGAGGAAAGTCAACGTGAGCAAGCGCACAAAAATTATTTTGCTGGCCGTGCTCATCGTGCTGATCCTGCTGTCGGGGGCCTATTTGTACTATACGCTCTCCATGCAGAATCGCACGGCTGAGCGAAGCGCGGCGATCTCGTCGGCCCGTGCCCAGGCGCAGCTGACCGAGGTCGAGCGCGCCGATAAATGGGTTTGGGGCGACAATTCGATTTTCTGGGTCGTTCAGGGGACGACGGTTTCGGGCGAAGAAGAGTACGTGTGGCTGAAGTATACGAGCGAAGGAACGCCGGTCGAAGGCAAAAATGCTTTTCGTACGCTGCCGCTGGCCGGCACGGTGTCTCGCGACGACATGAAAAGCCGTTTCGAAGCCGAATCCCCCGACGCCGATCTGGTACGAATGCTGCCGGGGATCTACAACAACCAGTATGTCTGGCAAGTTTTTTATGAACAAGGCGGAAAGCACTTTTACCGCTTTTACAATCTGAAGGACGGAAGCGCCATCGGCAGCGCTTATGAACTGGCGGAATGGTAGGAGCCCGAGCGGCCCGACGCCGGAAGAAGCAGCCAAAAAAACCAGCCTTTCCACATCGCGTGGAAAGGCTGGTTTTTTTTGCGCTCGAAAATTCCGTTCCGTTCGGCATTCTTCGACCGCATGACCGTTTTTGCACGCTTTTCAGTCCGCTTCTAGGAAGCGCGCCGATTCGTGCCGGGAGTCTCTTCCCGGTCGAAACCGTGCCAAGCAAGCCCGTAAGGGCTTCGGCGCGAATTAGAAAATGAGAAAACGGTGTGATATACTTATGCTTAATAAAGCGTTAAATTTGGATAAACGAAGGAAATCGACAGCTTTGATCGAAAGTGTCCGGAAATGCCAAAAAAGCATTTTGCGGAAAAATGCCGAAAAGTCGCCGTTCCTTGATGGATGTCTCGACCCACATCGCGCTCACACACAGCAAGAAGAGGAGAAATGCCCATTGAAAATCCGCATGCTGCCCGTTGCCCTGACAGCCGCGCTGTCGCTGATTCTGCTGCTCGGCGGTTGGTTCCTGTATCGACAAACCGCGATCGAGCGCCCCATCGAAAAAATGCTCAGTCAATATCCGGGCGTTACCAGCGCCCAAGTGGACATTACCCAAAAGCAGGCCGTGTTGAAACTCGATCTGCAGTCGGACGTCGATTTGCGCGGCATGATCGCTCAGCTTCGCAAGGAAGAAGGGGCGCTGCTCAAAACCCGTTCGATCAAGCTGGACATCGCCGATCACTCCACGCCGGAGATCGACGAGCTCTGGAAGCAGGCTTCCTTTTCCGTCGCCGAAGCGATGGCCAATAAACGCTACACCATGATTCCGAGCACGCTGTCCAAAATCGAAAGCGAGAACGGCAATTATACGATCTCGAGCGATATGGACGACCATTACGTCTACGTTGCCTTAAGTTCCGCGTCGGACAAAAAGGCCAACAAATATATCATTCTGCCGCTGGCCGCGGCGCCGGGAACGGGAGGACAATCCAATGCCTAGATGGACTACGGAGATACTGATCGGTTTCGCAATCGCATTCGTCTTTTTCCTCGCCCTGATCGGGGTCAACGTCATGCCGATCGCCGTACTGGCGCTGATCGGCGTCGGCGTGTTCGCCGTCATGCAAATGAAGGGCGGGCTGGCCGTCGGAGCGGCCCAGAACCGCAACCGCAAAAAGCAGAAGCCGGAGAAGTTCACGTTCGAGCAGATCGGCGGGCAGGATAACTCCAAGCAGGAACTGCGCGAGGCGCTCGACTTCCTGATCAAGCATGAAGAGATCAAAAAGCTCGGCATCCGTCCGCTTAAGGGCATCCTGCTGACGGGCCCTCCCGGAACCGGCAAAACGCTGATGGCCAAAGCCGCCGCCCATTACACGGATTCCGTGTTCGTCGCCGCTTCGGGCAGCGACTTCGTCGAGATGTACGTAGGCGTAGGCGCCGGGCGCATCCGCGACCTGTTCAAGGACGCGCGCACCCGCGCCGCGCAAGAGAAGAAGCAGAGCGCCATTATTTTCATCGACGAAATCGACGTCATCGGCGGCAAACGCGAAGGCGGGCAGCAGCGCGAATACGACCAGACTTTGAACCAACTGCTGACCGAGATGGACGGCATTTATAATAACGACGAGCCTCGCATTCTGGTGATCGCGGCGACCAACCGCAAAGAAATGCTGGACAGCGCGCTGCTGCGTCCCGGCCGCTTCGACCGTCATATTCAAGTGGACCTGCCGGACAAAAAAGGCCGCAAGCATATTCTCGAACTGCATGCCAAAAGCCGTCCCGTATCGCCGGATGCGGACCTCGACCGGATCGCCGAAGAAGCGTACAACTTCTCGGGCGCTCAGCTCGAGAGCGTCATGAACGAAGCGGCGATTTACGCGATGCGCGACCAAAAAGCCGTCATCGATCAGCAGCATCTCTCCCGCGCGATCGACAAGGTTATGCTCGGCGAGAAGACGGACCGCGAATCGAGCGCCGAAGAGAAACGCCGCGTCGCGATCCACGAGTTGGGACATGCCATCATGGCCGAAGTGCTGCGACCGGGCAGCGTCAGCCAAGTGGCGCTCAGCCCTCGCGGACAAGCCCTCGGCTACGTGCGTCATAACCCGCAGAAGGAACAGTACCTGTATACGAAGGAATTTCTGGAAGAGCAGATCATGATCGCGCTGGCGGGCTCCGCCGCGGAAGAGCTGTACTACGGCGGCCGCAGCACCGGTTCGCGCGGCGACTTCGAACAGGCGCTCGACCTGGTGGAGAACATGATCGTGTCGGGTCTGACGGATTTGGGGATCGTCAGCTTGAAGATGCTGACCCAGGAAGAGCTGATGAAGCACAACGACAAGATTTTGCGCGCGCTGACCGAACAGACGCGCCGCGAGCTGGACCGGTACCGCAAAGTGTTCGACGGCTCGCTCGATATTCTGATGCGCGAAGAAGTGCTGTCCGGCGATCAGTTCCGGGCGCAGTTCCGCGAATTGGCGCAGCTCCCGGCGTAAGACGGGACGACAGCGTGCTCCGCTTCAACGAAAAACCTCCGAAAGACTTCGCCCGCCGGCGAGGATTTCGGAGGTTTTTTTGCGCGGATTTGTTCCGATTCGAGGGCTCCGGAAGAGACGTCGTCTCGAGGACAATCGCGAAATTCAGGTGGCCGGCCATTCCCGTTCCAATACCGCCAGCGCGGAAGCGGCGCGCGGCCAGCCGGCGTAAAAGGCGAGATGCGTGCAAACCGCGGACAGCTCGCTTCGAGACAGTCCGTGTTCTTGAGCCAGCTCCAGGTGGTAGGGAAGCTGCTTGTCATTCCCGGCCGTCACCAGCGCGGCCAGCGTAATCAAGCTGCGGTCGCGGAGCGATAGCGCCGGATCGGGCCAGACTTCGCCGAACAGCACGCGCTGCGTATAATCGGCGAAGGCCGGGGAAATGTCGGCATACGCATGCCCGGCCGAGTTTTTAAGAGAATGTTCCGCCTTAGGCTCGGCAAGCCTGAACGGCACAGGGGCATCCGCGGCGGCCGGCTTTGCGGTTTCGGCCGCGGATTGGACCGGTTCCTGCAGCCAGACGGGCGGCGAGTCGATCATCTGCGCTTGTCCGAGGCCGAACGACCAATTTTCGGGTCCCGTCTCGATAAGCACGATGAACACGTCCTCGGGCCGCAGGCCGCGCTGCTCGGCGATCCGGGACGCCGCGTCTCGATAGAAGCGCCGTTTTCGTTCGGGACTGCGTCCCGGGCCGAGAGCGATCTCGATCAGCAGCAAGTCTTCGCTGCGCGCGATATCCAAATAATCGGGGCTGAAAAAGAATTCGCCCGCTTCGACGGCATGAAACACTTGAAAAAAATCGTCCGACGGAACGCGGAAATGCCGAATCAACGATTCCATGAGGCTGTCGGCGCAGGCTCGCAGCTGCTGGTCGTCGTGGCGGCCGCGTCGGTAGCTGGTGCGAATAAAGGGCATGGTCAGGTCTCCTTTTCGATCGAATGCCTCCATTGTAGATCAAAGCGAAATATTTATATAATTGAAAATAGGCGATAAAAGATTCGAAAACGCAGATGGAGATGATTGGATGGATCTTAAAGAGCTGCTTGCTTTCCGGGAAGTGATCGAGCAGGGAACGTTCGCCAAAGCCGCGGAGAAGCTGCACTACGCGCAGTCGACCGTTACCGCTCAGATTCAACGCTTGGAAAAAGAGCTGGGATTCCGGTTGTTCGAACGGGGATGGGAAGCCAAACTGACGGAAGCCGGACGATTATACGCGGCGGAGGTGGACGGACTGATCCGTCACTGGACGCATGTGCGCAATAGAGGGCTCGCGCTCGGCGGCGAAGAAAGCGGATTGTTGGCCTTCGGAGTGATCGAGCCGGTCGCGGACCGCGGACTGACCGAGCTGCTCGCGGAGTTTCGGCGGCAGAAGCCGGGCATCGAATGCCGGGTGACGGTAGATTCCAGCGAAGGGCTGGCCCGGTCGCTGAACGCCGGAGAAATCGAGCTGGCGATTTGCGGACAGCCGCGTACGCTGGGCGGCGCTTATTTCGAACCGCTGTATACGGAGGAGATCGTTTTTGCCGTCGACCGCGCCCATCCGCTGGCCGGAGGCGAACGGTTGACGCTCGAAGACTTTTACCGGTATCCGCTTGTGGCCGGCGGCGAAAACTGCCTGTACCATCTGCGGCTCGAACAGGAATTTTCCGCTTATCCCGCCAAGCCGTTCGCTTATACGATCAGCCGCCTGTCGTCGGTGCCGGGCGCGGCGCGCGCCCTGCGCGGGATTGCCGCCGTCCTGGCTTCGACGCCTCTGCCGGACGGCATGGCGCATATTCCGTACGCCTTGGAAGATCCGAAGATTGCGGTAGGCCTGCTGCAAAGCGGAAACGGGAGATACCGAAGCCCCGGCGCGGACATTCTGGCGGAACGGATTCGCAGCGCTCACAAAATATCCGCAAGTGACCGGCCGCATGATCTCCTTAAGAGGGTATGATAGAAGTACATGTCCTTCTTCGGCAGACCGAATATTTTTAGCACGCAAATTCTTTTTTACATTTCGGATATGCTAAGATATGATTAGATGTTGGGAATGCAAGACGCTCATGTCGGCTGTAGGAGTGGACAATCTTGCAGGAGAGACCAGAAAGGATGAAGACTAGAGATGAATTTCAAAAAAATAGGCGTCGTCGGCGGCGGGGTCATGGGACAAGGCATCGCGGAGATGCTGGCCGCCCGCGGCCTTGATGTCCTGCTGGTTGAAAAAAATAACGAAAAGCTCGACCATGCGTACAGCATGATCGAAACGAGTCTGGACAAGAAGCTGGAAAAATGGGGCATTACCCCGGCAGAGAAAAAGCTGACCCTGTCCAGAATCACGAAAGTGACCCACTTCGCGGAGCTCGGCTCGTGCGACCTGGTCATCGAAACGATCTCGGAAGATCTGGAAGCGAAAAAGGCGGTCTTCGCCCAGCTCGACCAAGTGTGCCCGAGCCACATTACGCTGGCGAGCAACACGTCCGCGCTCAGCCTGACCGAAATCGGCAGCTCCACGATGCACCCGGAGCGCGTCATCGGCATGCACTTTATCTACCCGGTCGCTTCGATCAACCTGGTGGAATTGATTCGCGGCCTGAAAACGTCGGACGCCGTCGTGGAAGCGGCGAAGTACTTCGTGGAAGAGACGCTCGACAAAAAAGGCATCATGGTTTACGAGTCTCCGGGCTTCGTCAGCACCCGTCTGATCTGCACGCTGATCAACGAGGCGCTGCACGTGCTTGAAGAAGGCGTGGCTTCGGCCGAAGACATCGACGACGCGATGAGAATCGGATACCAGTTCAACCGCGGACCGCTCGAAATGTGCGACCGCTTCGGTCTGGATTCCGTACTGGCGGCGCTCGAAGGCATGTTCCGCGAATACGGGGACATCAAGTACCGTCCGGCATTCATCCTGAAAAAGATGGTGCGCGCGGGACAGCTCGGCACGAAAACCGGCGAAGGCTTCTTCAAGTACGACAAGGATGGTGACAAGCTGTGAAAGTACTCGTAATCAACTCGGGAAGCTCTTCCCTCAAATACCAGCTGTACGACATGACCGACGAATCGGTTCTGGCCAAAGGCCTGGTCGAGCGGATCGGCATGGACTCGTCCATTCTGACCCACAAGCCGACCGGCAAGGAAGAAGTGACGGAAGTCAGCGAGATTCTCGAACACAATACGGCGATCCGCAAAGTCATCGAGAAGCTGACCGACAAAACGCACGGCGTGCTTGCGAGCGTCGACGAGATCAACGCGGTCGGACACCGCGTCGTGCACGGCGGCGAATTCTTCAGCGAATCGGCTTTGGTCGACTCGCAGGCGAAGAAAAATATCCGCGCGCTGATCGACCTGGCGCCGCTGCACAATCCGGCTGCCATCATGGGTATCGAAGCGTCGGAAATCAACATGCCGGGCGTTCCGCAGGTCGTCGTCTTCGACACCGCGTTCCACCAGACGATGCCGGAAAAATCGTACCTGTACGCTATTCCGCGCGTCCTGTACAACAAATACAAAGTGCGCCGCTACGGTTTCCACGGCACTTCGCACTATTACGTCAGCCTGGCGGCTGCCGAATTCCTCGGCAAGCCGATCGAAGATCTCAAGATCATCACGGCGCATATCGGCAACGGCGGAAGTCTCACGGCGATCGAAGGCGGCGTATCCGTCGACACGTCGATGGGCATGACCCCGCTCGAAGGACTGATGATGGGGACGCGCTCCGGCGACCTGGATCCGGCCATCGTGCCTTACGTCATGAACAAGGAAGAACTGAGCGTCAGCGAAGTGAACTCCATGCTGAACAAGCACAGCGGACTGCTGGCGATTTCGGGATTCAGCAGCGACATGCGCGACATCACGGACGGCTGGGAAAAAGGCGAGCCGAACGCAACGATGGCGTTCGAAATGTACGAATACCGTCTGCGCAAGTACATCGGTTCGTACGCGGCCGCGATGAACGGCGTGGACGTGCTCGTATTCACGGCCGGCGTCGGCGAAAACTCGGCGATCGTCCGCAAAGCGGTATGCGACAACCTGTCGTACCTCGGCATCGAAATCGACGACGAGCTGAACAAGATCCGTTCCGGCGATCCGCGCCGCATCTCCACGACGAATTCCAAAGTGGAAGTGCTGGTCGTGCCGACGAACGAAGAGCTCGTCATCGCACGGGATACCTACCGCATCGTAGAAGGAAATAAAGCTTAACATACAGGAGAGGAATGACTGTCATGTCCACCAAAACAGACATTCGCGGCGTCAGCGGCCATGTCGGCGAGACCGTCCGGATCGGCTGCTGGGTAAACAACAAACGCTCGAGCGGCAAAATTCAATTTCTGCAGCTTCGCGACGGCACGGGTTACATTCAAGGCGTCGTCGTCAAAAACGAAGTTTCGGAAGAAATTTGGAACGACGCGAAAAGCTTGACGCAGGAAAGCTCGCTCTACGTCACCGGAATTATTCGCGAAGAACCTCGCAGCAAATCCGGCTACGAAATGACCGTAACCGGCATCGAAGTGCTGCATATTACCGAAGACTATCCGATTACGCCGAAGGAGCACGGGGTGGACTTCCTGATGGACCACCGCCATCTGTGGCTGCGTTCGACGAAGCAGCGCGCCGTTATGGTCGTGCGCGCGCAAATCGTCCGCGCGATCCGGGAATTTTTCGATACCCGCGGCTTTACGCTGATGGATCCTCCGATTCTGACGCCGTCCTCGGCCGAAGGCACGACGGAGCTGTTCCATATCAAATACTTCGACGAAGACGCTTATCTGACCCAGAGCGGGCAGCTGTACATGGAAGCCGCGGCGATGGCGCTCGGCAAAGTTTACTCGTTCGGTCCGACGTTCCGCGCCGAAAAGTCCAAAACCCGCCGTCACCTGATCGAATTCTGGATGATCGAGCCGGAAATGGCGTTCGTGGAACTGCAGGAAAGCCTGGAGATCCAGGAACAATTCGTCAGCCACGTCGTGCAGTCCGTCCTGACGAACTGCCGCGCCGAGCTGGAGACGCTGGAACGCGACGTGACGAAGCTGGAGCAGGTCGTCGGCCCGTTCCCTCGCATCACGTACGACGAAGCGATCAAGTTCCTGAACGAGAACGGCTTCGAAGTGCCGTGGGGCGAAGACTTCGGCGCTCCGCACGAGACAGCGATCGCCAACCACTACGACAAGCCGGTCTTCATCACGCATTACCCGGCCGAGATCAAAGCTTTCTACATGAAGCCTGATCCGAACCGTCCGGAAGTCGTGCTGTGCGCCGACATGATCGCGCCGGAAGGCTACGGCGAAATCATCGGCGGTTCCCAGCGGATCGACGATCCGAAGCTGATGGAAGAACGATTCGCGCAGCATAATTTGACGCCGGAAGCGTACCAATGGTACATGGACCTGCGCAAATACGGTTCCGTGCCGCACTCGGGCTTCGGCCTCGGCCTGGAGCGTACGGTTGCCTGGATCTGTGGCCTCGACCATGTTCGCGAGACGATTCCGTTCCCGCGCATGCTGTATCGTTTGTATCCGTAAGGCGCTTTACGCATGCTGCGAAGAGCCGATGTTGCAGGCGGAAGGAGGAACAAGCGGGTGAACGACGAAGCCTGGAAGACTTGGTCCATGGGAGTCTCCTATGCGATGGAATCGCCGCAGGTTCACATTCCTCACGCCCTGCTGCGTTTTTACCGCAAAATGGAACTCAGTCTGGAGGAAACGATGCTGCTGATCCAGCTTATCGGCTTCCGCCAGGCGGAACTGAACGATTTTCCGACGCTCGAAGAACTGCAGGAACGCACGGGGCTTGCGCCGGCGGAACTCGCCGCCAAGCTGCAGCGTTTGATCAAGGACGGCTTCCTCGCGATTCACGAAGACGAGGATACGCCGTCCGGCATCCGATACGAGCGTTACAACCTGGCCGGTTTGTACGAGCGGCTGGCCGGCTGCTTGGCCGAGGAACGGCGCAATCAGCGCCGCGCCGAACGTCCGGCGGTTCCCGAGGAGGAAGCCGAGACGGTCGATAACCTGTTCCGCATTTTCGAACAGGAATTTGCCCGTCCGCTCTCTCCGATGGAATGCGAAACGATCTCCGTCTGGATCGATCAGGATCGCTACCCGGAAGAGCTGATTCTGTTGGCGCTGAAAGAAGCGGTGTTCGCGGGCAAGCTGCATTTCCGCTACATCGACCGAATTCTGCTCGAATGGAGCCGAAACCGGGTGCGTACCCCCGAAGACGTCCGCGCCTATTCCCAGAAATTTAGAGGTCAAAGGTGATTTTTCGCATTTGAGCCAGCAAGCGAGAATCAGAAAAAACACCGGCCCAAAAAGTGATTTTTCGCGTTTACCCTAAAGCCCTGCGGCAGCCTGCCGCAGGGCTTTTTTTCTTGCGTTCCAAAACGGAACGCGGCTTCGGCGCTGCTGTATTTTTAGCCGAAGCGCGGTATGATGGGATACGGAAAGCAAAACCGGACGGGACGGCGGAGCGGCAAAAAAAGATTTTGCGGAACATGCAGGGGTCGGTCGCCGGAACCGCGTCTATATCGTCGGGAAAGGGGGGGAGCCAGATTGACGAACAGGAACTGATTCGACGTATACTGCGCGGCGAGCGCGACGCGTTTCGCGAGCTCGTCGACGCTTACAGGCAGCATGTGTTTCGCATAGCCTTCTCGGTACTGCGCAGTGAGAAGGATGCCGAAGACGCCGCGCAGGAAGTATTTATCCAAATTCATAAATCGCTCCCCGATTACCGTTCCCAAGGGTTCAAGACGTGGATCTCGCGAATCGCGATGAACAAGGCGATCGACTTCAAGCGCAAACAGAACCGAAGACACGAGGACCTGTACGATTCGGAACCGGCGCTGCTGAAGCTGGCTTCCGGCGACGAAGCGCCGCTGGCCCGCATTCTGCGCGAGGAACGATCGGAAGAAATCAAAAGGCGGATGGAAGATATGCCGCAGGGACATCGCGACGTGATCGAGGCGTTTTATTTTCAAGGCAAAAATTACGAAGAAATCTCGGCGGAAATGCACGTTACGGTCAAGACCGTTGAGTCGAAATTGTACCGGGCGCGAATGTGGATTCGGCAGCACTGGCGGGAGGAGGAATGGCGATGAACGAGATCGAAAGCTTCGGGCTGAAAGAATGGACGGAGTACGTCCGGGGAACGTTGAACGAGCCGAACCAGAGCCGGCTGGAAAGGCTGCTGCAAAGCGGCGACGAGCGGGCGTTCGATCATTATATGGCGGCGCTCGAAAATGCGGGCGATCTGCCGGGGCTGAAGAACGAGGAAGCCTTCAGCGAACGGGTCATGGCCGCGATTCCGGAAGATACTTCCGCCGCGGGAGCGGGACGTTTCGGGCGAAGATGGAGAGAGCCCATCGTGCTCTATACGGTTGCGGCGGCCGCCGCGCTGCTGCTGACCTTCACGGGCGCATTTGACCGACTGGGCGAGCAAGCGTCGCGTGCCGCGGACGGTGCCGGAAAAGTTTCTTACAGCCAGATGCTGGCGGACGGGGCTTCGAGCTGGCTGGGCGGCCTCAAAGCGAAAGGAGAAAGCAAACATGAATCAACATCGAAGTAAATTTGCGGCGCTGCTGCTCAATCTGATCCCCGGTCTCGGCCATCTGTACTGGGGCAAAAAAATCCGAAGCTTCATGTATTTCTTCCTGCCGATCTTCATGCTTGGCGGCGGCTGGTTTATCACGGCTGTCGCGAATGACGAAGGCCCGGTGATTCTGGCGATTATCGCCGTGTTTCTGATTTGGTGCGTAAGCATGTTCGACCTGATCGGCGTACTGCTCGGCAGCCCTTCGAGGCAGGAAATGCGAATGAGAGCCGCTTATTACGGTCAGGAACCGGGCGGCGGGCACGGCCGGAGGTACGGCGAGTATCCCGGCCCGGAACACGCTCCGCCGACCGGAACAGCCCGTCATGAGGGCGAAAGGGAGGATGCGCGCATGAACTTCGGGACGGACGACATCCCGGATTATCCGCCGTACCCGCCGTATCCGCCGATCGGGGAAGGGCGCATGATGCGCGACCCGGTATATTTCTCGGATTCCCAGCGCTTTTATACCGTCATCCTCAGTTTTATGCCGGGACTCGGCCATCTGTATATGGGACTGCTTCAGCGGGGAGTGTCCTTCCTGGCAGCCTTTTTCGGACTGGCGACGGCGCTTGTGTTCCTGACCGGCTTTACGGGAGAAGAGACGTTCCTGCTGTTCTTCGGCGTACTGCCGATTATCTGGATCTACTGCATGTTCGATGCCGTGCAGTTGGCCGAGCGCAAGAGCCGCGGCGAACGCCTGCGCGATTTCTCGTTGATCGAGCGCTGGGACATGGCCCGGGACAGCGACGGCAAAAGCCGGACGCTGGGGCTGCTGCTGTCGACCGTGCCCGGAGCCGGTCATATGTATTTGGGATTGATGAAGCGCGGCGCGCAGCTGATGATCCTGTTCTTCGGCAGCATTTACGTTCTCGATGTGCTCGGATTGTCGCTGTTCCTGTTCCTTGTTCCGTTAATTTGGTGCTACGCGTTTTTCGACGGGCTGCAAAAGGTCGGCGCATACGGGCGGGAACCGTTGGAAGACAAGCCTCTGCTGGAAAACTTCGCGGAAAACCGCGGCTGGATGGGCGTGCTGATGGTGGCCCTCGGACTGTATTACGTTCTGAAAACGATCGTGATGCCGTTCATGGATCTGCATCTGCCGACATGGTCTTGGCGGATGCACGAGTTCGAACCTTATATTCGGAACGCGGTCGTGGCGCTTCTGCTGATCGGAGGGGGCTTCAAGCTGCTCCGTTCCGGCGGCCGGGAAAAGGCGTAAGCGTCCGCAAGCTCCCGAAGAATCGCGCTGGAAGAGTCGCATAAAGAAAAACCGTCCGTGCAAGAAGCGTTTGGGCTTCCTGCACGGGCGGTTTTTTGTCGGAGAAAATTCAAGCTCGCCGTGTCCCGTTCCGGAAAAAGGGCGAACGGAGCTTGGCATGCGAACTAGTCCCGGTCTTTGGCGGGCAGCTGATCTTCCAAATCCCGTCCCATTTCCGCGGAGCGTTCGCTGCAGCGCCGGGCCGCGCGGATCACGGCGCCGTAAAAGTCGCTTTCGTCGAGCTTGGCGATGGCGGCCTGGGTAGCCCCGTTCGGCGAAGTCACTTTGCGGCGCAGTTCTGCCGGTTCTTCGCCTGTCTGGCGAACCATCTGGGCCGCGCCGAGCACGGTCTGAACGGTCATTTCGCGCGCCTGCTCCCGAGTGAGTCCGCCGAGCGTCGCGGCTTCCATCAGCGCTTCCATCATGTAATAGACGTAAGCGGGACCGCTGCCCGATATGCCGGTCAAAGCATCGATCTTGTCTTCTTCGGTCTCCACGACCGTTCCGACCGCTTCGAACAGCAGCCGGGCGGTGCGGCGGCTCTCCTCGGAGAGCCCGTCGGAATAGCTGAGCCCGGTAACGCCCAGTCCGATCGAACTGGACGTATTCGGCATCGTGCGGACGATCGGCTGTTCCGGGCGTCCCAGCAGGCTGCGCATCGTGCGGATCGATAATCCGGCGATCATCGAAACGATCAGGGTACGGGGGCCGATCCACTCGCCCAGCTGTCCGAGCGCTTCGGCCGCGTCTTTAGGCTTCATCGCCAAAATGACGATCGGAGAGGTGCGCAGCACGTTTTCCTTCTCGGCGGGATCGTTCGTGCCGGCTGTACCGTAGCGCTGCTTGAGATTTTCGAGCTTGTCGCTGTCGCTGCGGTTCAAAAACGTAATGTTGGCGGGAGAGATCACCGCGCGGGCGATCAGACCTCTGGCCACGGCTTCGGCCATCGAGCCGGCGCCG
Source organism: Saccharibacillus alkalitolerans (assembly GCF_011090185.1). GTDB lineage: Bacteria > Bacillota > Bacilli > Paenibacillales > Paenibacillaceae > Saccharibacillus > Saccharibacillus alkalitolerans. The sequence goes on from NZ_JAAFGS010000001.1 coordinate 726,095, forward strand.
AAGAAGCAGATTCTTTCCTCGATCAACATCCGGGTTTGCGTCATGATTATTCATCCTTCCTTATATAAAAACTCCTGAATTTTTCGCTGCGTTCGCCGGAAACCGGAGCACGGCGAAGCGGGGACAGTACACAGCGGAACTTAAGGGCGGACCTGACCGTTACCGTAAATGCGGTATTTGGACGAAGTCAGCGCAGGCAGCCCCATCGGACCGCGGGCGTGCAGCTTCTGCGTGCTGATGCCGATCTCCGCACCGAATCCGAACTCGCAGCCGTCGGTGAAGCGGGTCGAAGCGTTATGGTAAACGGCCGCCGCGTCGATTTCGTTTAGGAAACGGACGGCATTTTCGTCGTCTTCGGTTACGATGCATTCGGAATGCTTCGTGCCGAATTTGGCGATATGGGCGGCCGCTTCGCCCAGCCCGTTTACAACTTTGATATTGAGAATGTAGTCGTTATATTCGGTGCCGTAATCTTCCTCGGAAGCCGACTTGGCTTCCGGCACCAATGCCAGGGCGCGTTCGTCGCCGCGCAGTTCGACGCCGCGTTCAAGCAGGCGGTCCGCCAGAGCGCGCAGACGCTGCCGCGCGAAGTCTTCGTGCAGGATCAGCGTTTCCATGGAATTGCAGACGGAAGGACGCTGGACTTTGGCGTTCAGGGCGATTTCTTCCGCCATCACGGCGTCGGCGGAAGCATCGATATACGTATGGCATACGCCGGCACCCGTCTCGATCACGGGAACCGTTGCATTGCGGACAACGTTATCGATCAGCGAACGGCCGCCGCGCGGAATGATGACGTCGAGCAGGCCGTTCAGTTTGAGCATTTCGTCGACGGAAGAACGCGAAGCGTCTTCGATGACCTGCAGCGCGTCCGGCGGCAGGGCCGTACGTTCAAGGGCGCCGCGCAGCACTTCGGCGATACGCTTGTTGGTCGACAGGGCGGCGGAGCCGCCGCGCAGCACGACGGCGTTGCCCGTCTTGAGGCAGAGCGCGGCCGCGTCGACCGTCACGTTCGGCCTTGCTTCGTAGACGATGCCGATAACGCCGAGCGGCACGCTGACTTTTTCGATGCGCAGGCCGTTCGGCCGCTCGATCGTCTCGAGCACCTTCCCGGTCGGATCGGGCAGTTCCGCCACCAGGCGCAGCGCGTCCGCGATCGAAGCGATCCGCTCCTCGTTGAGCATCAGCCGGTCGAGCAGCGACTCGCTCGTGCCGTTCGCGCGTCCGCGTTCCAGATCGTCGCGGTTCGCTTCGATCAGCGAGACGGCTTCCGCCTTTAAGGCTTCCGCCATTGTCAGCAGGGCGGCATTTTTTTCTTCCGTGGCGAGCGAAGCCATCCGGCGAGCCGCCGTGCCGGCAAGCATCGCTTTGGCGCGAACCTCGCTTCGGGTTTCGCCGTCGTTGCGGGCGGCTTGATCGTTCATCCGCAATTCACTCATGTTCGATTCCTCCTGTGTCTCGTTATAAATAGTCCGATAGGCAGACAAACCGTCGTCCCCGAGTTTTCCGCGAGCTTCGGGAAGCGGCGGGGAACAAGCCTGCGGCCGGGAAATTCAGCCCAGCGAAATCCATTCGTCCCGATGAATGGCTTCAAGGCGATGAAGCCCGTTCAATTTTTCCAATACTTGAGGCCCCGGCAGGCCGCAAACGCTCTGCAGGTCTTCCATGTCATAGTTGACGACGCCACGGCCGACAATCTCGCCGGCCGGTCCTCGCACTTCGACGACGTCGCCCGCATGGAACTGCCCCTCCACGCCGGTGATGCCGACGGGCAGCAGGCTGCGGCCTTCTTCGGCCAGCGCGCGCCGCGCGCCGGCATCGACGATCAGCGCGCCGAGCGGCCGCGACAGATAGCCGAGCCACTGCTTTTTGACCGGCATCGACGAGAGCTTCGTCGTGAAATGCGTGCCTTTGCCGGCTCCTTCGGCGGCGGCGGCCAGATCGCCGCTTTCGTCCGCGCGGCCGACGAATACGGGGACGCCGCCGCGGGTCGCGATGCGGGCCGCATCCAGCTTGGAGCGCATGCCGCCCGTGCCGACGCCGGTTCCGGCTCCGCCCGCCATCCGATAGATATCGTCGTCGATCTCGTCCACCGTCTCGTACTTGAAAGCGTCCGGATCGTGCCGGGGATCGGCGCTGTACAGCCCGTCCGTATCGGTCAGAATAACGAGCCTGTCCGCTTTGACCAGGTTGGCGACGAGAGCGGAGAGCGTATCGTTGTCTCCGAACTTCAACTCGTCGACGGACACCGTGTCGTTTTCGTTGAAGATCGGCAGGATGCCGCGCTCCAGCAGCTCTTCGATCGTCATGACCGCGCTGCCGATCCGCTTGCGGCTGTGGAAGTCCGTCCGCGTCAGCAAAATTTGCGCGGCGACATGACCGTATTTGGCCAGCTCCTCTTGGTAGGCGCGCATAAGCAGCGCCTGTCCGACGGCTGCGGACGCCTGCTTCTCGTGCAGCTTCTTCGGACGTTCGGAATAGCCGATCGCCCGGAAGCCGGCGGCCACGGCGCCCGAGGTGACCAGCAGCGGCTGATAGCCGCGTTCGTACAACCGAGCCAGCTCTCCGGCGAAATACGCTACCGCTTCCCGGTTCAATCCGCCCCGGCTGCCGGTCAGCGAACTGCTGCCTATTTTGACTACGATGCGTTTTAGCATGAAATTCTCCTTCTTTCTGTCCGCGCAAAAAATAAAAGCTTTCGTCCAGGCGCAGCATGAGCTGCGCGAAGGACGAAAGCTTGAGAGGCGCTTCCGCGGTACCACCTTGATTGACGGCGAAGGCCGTCCGACTCGAACCCCGCTAACGGAGGGGAACCGTCCGGACTTGGGGTCCGGCTCGCTCGGGGATAGGTTTCGGAAAGGCCGGGCCGTGAATTCTTGCAGCCATCGGGTTGCGCGGAAGACACCGGAGTGCCGACGCGAACCGCAAAGGAATTCACTCTCTGGAAGGCGGTCGCTTTCTTACTGGTCCCGTCATTGCGGAGTAACGTTTGGTTTTTCCTAGAATAGCACGCGGGGCGAAGTTTGTAAAAGGCGTAATTTCCTAAGAACCGAAACGCCTGCCGGCAGACTGTTCAAGCATGCGTCAGTCTGTTCATCGTGCCGCGAAGCGTCTCGATAAAAGCTTCCGCCGCCTTGGACCGCGACCGGCCTTTCCGGTAAGCGATGACGAGCTTGCGGTACGGTACGGGATCGGCAAGCGGGAGATAGACCGGCAGCAGTTCGCTCCGTTTGGAGCGGGCGACGAACCTCGGAACGAGCGTGATGCCCATGCCGGCCGCCACCAGCGACTGAAGCGTCTCCATATTGCTGCTTTCGAATACGATCTGGGGTTCGTAGCCGGCTTGACGGCAGAGGTCGATCAGCGTTTTCCGCAGACCCTGGCCTTGTTTCAGAATAATGAACGGTTCATTTTCCAGCTCCTGCATGTCGACGCCTCCCGGCGCATTCGGATCGGAGCGAAGCGCCAGTCGATGGTTCGGCGGCACGGCCAGATCGATCGGCTCGTCCGCGATCGGTTCGTAATCCAGCGTCGGCTCGTTGAGGGGAAGGGAGAGCAGACTGATGTCCGTTTTTCCGTTCGCCGTCAAACGTTCGAGGTTATGCGACGTATCTTCCAGCAGCGTCACGTCGATGCCCGGGTAGTCGGCGCGGAATGCCGGCAGAACGTGGGGCAGCAGATGGGAGCCGGTGATCGGCATGCTGCCGACCGTGATGCGTCCTTTGCGCAGCTGCGAAATGTCTTCCATTTCAACCCGAAGAAGATCCATTTCGTCGATGATCCGCTGAGCCCGCTTCATGAATTCGCGCCCCGCATGCGTCAGCTCGACATTGCTCGTGTTGCGCTGGAACAGCAGCACGCCGAGTTCTTTTTCCAGCTTGGAAAGCTGCTGGCTGAGAGAAGGCTGGGCGATGTGCAGCTTCTCGGCGGCCCTCGAAAAATTGCGTTCGGCCGCAATCATCAGCGCATATTGAAGCTGTCTTAATTCCATTCGGGCATGCTCCTCCGTTTTTTCGTTATCCGAGATTTATTTTAACGTTTATGCACCGGATACGTCTATAGGCAAAACCTATCGCGATTATAGTTATTATATCTTGGAACAATGAGACATCGCCATGTTATATTTAACGCAATAACAAAACCGGCGCTTTACGGGCAGCACAGTCGGTTCGAATCCAGCAGCGGGGTGAATAAGATGAGCAAAAAGACCATGTACGAGAAAATTTGGGACAATCACGTCATTCATCAGGAAGAGGGCAAACCGTCCATCATTTATATCGATCTGCATCTGGTGCACGAAGTCACGTCGCCGCAGGCTTTCGAAGGACTGCGCCTGAGCGGCCGCCAGGTTCGCCGTCCGGACCGCACGTTCGCGACGATGGACCATAACGTGCCGACGACCGACCGTTTCAACATCAAGGACCCGATTTCCAAACAGCAGATCGATACGCTGACGCAGAACTGCAAAGACTTCGGCGTCAAGCTGTTCGATCTCGACACGCTCGATCAAGGCGTCGTGCACGTCATGGGACCGGAACTGGGGCTGACCCATCCGGGCAAAACGATCGTCTGCGGCGACAGCCACACTTCCACGCACGGCGCGTTCGGCGCTCTCTCGTTCGGCATCGGAACCAGCGAAGTGGAACATGTTCTGGCGACCCAGTGTCTGCAGCAGGGCAAGTCGAAGACGATGGAAGTCCGTTTTAACGGCAAGCGCAAACCGGGCGTGACCGCAAAAGACATGATCCTGGGCGTTATCGCCCAATACGGTACCGACTTCGCGACCGGTTACGTGCTGGAATATACGGGCGAAGCGATCCGCAGTCTGACGATGGAAGAGCGGATGACGGTCTGCAACATGTCGATCGAAGGCGGAGCTAGAGCCGGACTGATCGCGCCGGACGAAACGACGTTCGAGCATATCCGGGGACGCCAGTATGCGCCGCAGGGCGAAGCGTTCGAAGCGGCGGTGGCGGATTGGAAAAAACTCGTAACGGACGAAGGCGCCCAGTATGACCGCGTCGTCGAATTCGATGTCGATTCCCTCATTCCGCAGGTGACCTGGGGAACCAGCCCGGGCATGGGCTCGAACATCGATTCGGTCGTGCCGAATCCGGCCGACTTCGCGACGGAGAACGAACGCCGGGCCGCCGAAAAAGCGCTGGAATACATGGATCTGGTTCCGGGAACCCGGATGTCGGACATTCCGATCGATTATGTCTTTATCGGCTCCTGTACCAACGGGCGTATCGAAGATCTGCGCGCCGCGGCCGAAATCGCCAAAGGGTACAAGGTCGCGGACCGGGTAACGGCGATCGTCGTTCCGGGTTCGGGCCGCGTCAAGCTTCAAGCCGAAGAAGAAGGATTGGACGTCATTTTCCGCGAAGCGGGCTTCGAATGGCGCGAGGCGGGCTGCAGCATGTGTCTGGCGATGAACCCGGACGTGCTTCAGCCGGGACAGCGCTGCGCGTCGACGTCGAACCGCAACTTCGAAGGACGGCAGGGCCGCGGAGGACGGACGCATCTCGTATCGCCGGCCATGGCCGCCGCCGCGGCGATCGAAGGCCGTTTCACCGACGTGCGCGACTGGAAATTCAAGACGGAAGCCGTGATCTGACCAATCTCCGGAAAGAAGGGACTCATATGGAAGCATTCAAACAGTTAAACGGACTCGTCGCCCCGGTGGATCGGGTCAACGTCGATACGGACGCCATCATTCCCAAGCAGTTTTTGAAACGCATCGAACGGACCGGTTTCGGCCAGTTCCTGTTCTTCGAGTGGCGCTTCGACGAAGCGGGCGAAGTCAATCCTTCGTTCGAGATGAACAAGCCGCGCTATCAAGGCGCCGAAGTGCTGATCTCCCGAGCCAACTTCGGCTGCGGATCTTCCCGCGAGCATGCTCCGTGGGCGATTATGGATTACGGATTCCGCTGCGTAATCGCGCCGTCGTTCGCCGACATTTTCTACAATAACTGCTTCAAAAACGGCATTCTGCCGATCAAGCTGTCGGAGGAGCAGGTACAGGAGCTGTTCTCCCGTACGGCGCAGCATGAAGGCTACCGGCTGAACGTCAACTTGGAACAAAAAACGCTCACCGACGAATACGGTTTGCGGATCGACTTCGATCTGGACGAACACCGCCGCCAGTTCCTGCTGCAGGGACTCGACGATATCGGTCTGACGCTGCAGCACGAAGACGAGATTTCGGCCTACGAAGCCAAGCGCGCCGAGCGCGCTTACGTGTAACCGCTCGTGTCCGATCCGTTTCGCCGCCGCCCTTTTTCGGGCAGGCGGCTTTTTCTGTTCGGCCCGGGCGAGACCGAAGACGCATGCCTGGAAGGATGCGCGGCTTCGGTCTATAATGGATTGTCAGGTTCATCATTTATCGGAAAGAGGAGAAGAAGATGCGTTCGCCGCTGCTGGGCAATCTGGAGAAGTTAAAAAGAGACATGGAAAAAAAAGGCCGGTGCGTCGATTCCTTTTTGTTCGAACATCGAAAGCGGACGTATGTCGTCCTGGTGAAGCTGTACGGCGAAAGCGGGAGTCGGCCGGAGCAGGCGCTGGCGGAGCTGGAATTTCTGAATACCGCAAATGCGCGGGACCGGTTGTCGGTACCGGCAAGCCGTTGGCAGTTCATCATCGACGCGCGCGAACTTCGAACTTACTTCGGCATCGATTACGAGGAAAATCTCGGCGAGGCGTTTCGGCGCTTTTACGACTACTTCGGCGGGTTCGTCCCGCTTCGGGCCGCCGCGAAAAAGTCTGCGGAGGAGAGAGAAGCGATGGTCGCCTGGTTAAGCCGTCAAGACGGGGAAGAAGCGGACCGGGTTTACTGCTGCGGGGTCAGAAAGACGCCCGGAGGGCAAAACGGCATTCCTGCCGAGCGAAGCCTTTTCAACGACAACAAGGCGCGTCTTCTTCGTCCGAGGCTGCACAAATTGTTGAAAACCGAACGCCGATTGAGCTTTTGTTTCTCGAACGACCCGGCAGACGAACGGACGGATGACGATATTTTAAAAAAAGGGCGAGGTTTTTTGTCCGAACTCTAAGTTTTGGCCGCCCGTTCTGCCGATAGTATAAATGAAACAACCTGCGTTAGGCGGACGACCGGGCCCGATGAAGGAAGGTCGGCGACTGCTTCGGGACGCGCGAAAATATCCCGGTCTGCAGTCCCGGGCGACGCAAAAACCGGGATTCCAAATCGCGCAAACAACGGGCGAAAATCCGCGCAAAAAAAACCGTCGATTCCCTGCGGCGTGCGGGAAGACAGAAGTTAAAGCGAAATTGGTGACAAAAATGCAATAAATGTCGCAACTTTTGAGAAAAGTCCGCGTCTAAGCTAACGTGAGCAGCTGTTGGGATGTCAATAGTTCGGAATTGCCCGAAGGCGTTTGGGAGCAAGCGTCCTAGGTCAAAAGTCCGACGAAAAAAGCGAAGAATTTAGAGGTGGATGAATGAAAAAGTACGTGTTAACGACAGTGATGGCGGTCCTGATGCTGATGTTCTTGCTCCCGCATATGGGACAAGCGGCATCTTCGGGAACCAAAATCGTATTGGACAATCGGGAATTGGCCAATGCGGACGTATTAACCGTCAATCAGACCACGATGGTGCCGATCCGGGTCGTGTCCGAGGAACTGGGTTACAAAGTGGGTTGGAATCAAGCGGCGCAGCAGGTTACGATCGGCAGCGGCGCGGATACCGTTGTACTCACCATTAACCAGAAAACGGCCACGGCAAACGGAGCGATTGTTTCTCTGACTCAAGCGGCAATGGCTGAAAATCAAACGACTTATGTGCCGCTGCGTTTCGTCAGCTCGCAGATGGGTCTTCAAGTCAAGTGGGAGAATACGGCCAAAACCGTTTATCTGTTCACTTCCGGCAATCCGGCGGGGAGCCAGATCGGCTCGACGCCGCCGGCGTCGTCCAACGGCGGCGCAAACGTTCCGAACGCGGTTCTGGCTCGAGTACAGGCCATCAGCTTCAGCGACAACCGTCTGATGGTAACGACGGACCGCTCGGTAAGCGTAAAAGATTCCGTCCTTGCCGGTCCTAACCGGATTCTGCTCGAACTGTCGAATACCGGTTTCGGTCCCGCCATCGGCGGCAACCTGGCCGTAGGCGAAGTCGGCACGATCGCGGTTCCGAACGCGGCCAACGTGTCCCAGGTGCGCTACTTCATTCCGAAGTCGAATCCGAACACGGTGCAGGTCGTCATCGACCTGAAGAGCGCAAATACGTACAAACTGTCCACCGAGGGCACTTCCGTATTCGTTGCTCTGGATAAGGTAACGGCGCCGAACACCAACGTGGGCGGCAGCGGCAAAAAGGTCATCGTGATCGATGCCGGTCACGGCAATCAGGATCCCGGCGCCGTAGGCAACGGCATCCGCGAGAAGGATATCAACCTGGGCATCGCGCTCAAAGTGGAAGCCATTTTGAAAAAAAATTCGAAGGTGGATGTCGTCATGACCCGCAGCGACGATACGTTCCTGGAACTTAAAGAACGCGTGCGCGTCGCGAAGAACGTCAACGCCGACGTCTTCATCTCCATTCATAACAACAGCGGTTCGGCAGCGGCTACCGGTACCGAAACGTACTATCAGCGGGATAACAGCAAGGCGCTGGCGACTACGCTGCACAAGTACATTTTGCAGGCGACCGGATTCAAGGACCGCAAGGTGCAGTACGGCAATTTCCACGTCATCCGCGAGACGACGATGCCTGCCGCGCTGTTGGAAGTCGGTTTCGTAAGCAGCGCGAACGATGCGGCGCAGCTGAGAAAAGAAGATTTCCAGCAGCGCGTGGCCGAAGCGATCGCCAAGGGTCTGCTGGAATACTTGGGCGTGTAATCGACGAAAACCGAAGCCCGTGAAATAGTTACGATTCTTTCATAATTCGCCGTCGGCAGGAAAGAAAGATGCCGGCGGCGAATTCTTTATGTTCAACGCTCAATCGCTTGTGACAAGAGGAAAGGGGACATGGAAAACATGCAGCAGTTCAAATACAACCGGCGCCAATCCGGCGGGAAATCGGTGAAAGCAAGCAAAATGGTACCGGCGGTGCTCGCCGTGATGATGGGGGCAAGCGGAGGCTCGTTCGCGCTGGCCGCGGAGACGGCTCCGACAGCGGCAGCGCCCGCCGCGGCAGCTTCGGCGACCGTTCCGGCAGGTTTCAGCGACGTCAAATCCGGCTACTGGGCGGAAAAACATATTTATAAACTCGCGGCGCAGGGAATCGTGCTCGGGCAAAACGGGCAGTTCAAGCCCGGAGACAACATTACGCGCCAGGAAGCGATCACGATGGCGATCCGTTTCATCGGAGCGGAGAGCGAGCTCGGCTCGGCCGAGACGGCGGTACTTCCGAACGGACTTACCGTGAGCAACTACTTCAAGCCTTACGTGGATCTGGCGCTCGATAAAGGCCTGATCAAATCCGCGGAGGAGAGCGACGCCGAAGGCAAGTCCTGGGGAACCCAGCCGGCCAGCCGCGAATGGGTGACCAAAATTTTGGTTCGCGCCATCGGCAAAGAGTCGGAAGCTTTGGCTTCGTCCGCCGCGACGTCGTTCGCCGACAACGCCTCCATCGCGAAAGGAAGCGTGGGATACGTCAGCACGGCCGTCAAGCTGGGCATCGCCCAGGGCGTGGAAAACAACAAGTTCAATCCGGCGGGATCGGTCACTCGCGCGCAGATGGCCACGTTCTTGAGCCGCGCCGAAAGCTACATTACCCCTACATACGCGGGAATGACCACGGGCATCGTGACGGGGTTGACCCCCAATTCCCTGACGCTTTACGCGGACGGAAAAAGCACGACCTATGCGCTCGGCTCCGGCACCGTTTATTTTGCGGCCGACTCCGAGGCGAAAGTCCAACCGTCGGCCGTGCAGCTGTATACGCGCGTCATGGCGGCGGGGACGGGACAGCAGGCCGCTTACGTCGAGATCGTCGACGCCAAGCCGCAGGTCGAGACGATTACGGGCGAATTCGACCGCGTCACCGGATCGAATACGCTGTGGATGAAAGCGGAGAACGATTATCCGAAATACGAGTACGACGCTTCGACCGTTTTCCTCGATCAGAACGGAAATAAAGTCGATCCGAAAAGTGTCAGCGCGGGAAGCCGGGTAACGCTGCTGCGCGAAACGTATTCCGGGCAGAATAAGATTTTGACCGTACAGGTAACATCGGGCAACGTCAGCAAGACGGACACGGGAACGGTCGCCTCCGTCGATACCGCAGCGGGTACCGTGACGCTGACCGCTTCCGCCGGTTTATCCGAACAATACAAGCTCGATTCGTCCTCGATCGTCCGCTACCAAAACGAAATTCTGAACGCGGCCGACTTGAAGCCGGGCAGCAAAATTCGTTATACGGTCGAGAATAATGTGATCCGCACGATCGAAGTGACGGAAAGCGTCGAGCGCACCATCACGGCTTCGCTGTACCAAACGTCTGTCGACGGTTCTACGCTTACGTATCAAACGGATTCCGGCGCGCTTGAAGTCAAGCTGATCGCGGACAAGGCGGCGGTCGTTATCGGCGACAAAGCCGCCTTGTTCCAGGATTTGATCGCGGACAAGAAGCAGGGGGACCGGGTTACGCTGACGCTGAACGGAAACGGAGAAGTCACGCGTATCGTCGTAAAAGACCGGGAAGCGACCCAACTGTCGTTCGCGACCGTAAGTTCTTACGATCCGGCGACGGGCGTGTTGGCCGTGATCGATTCGGCGGGCAAGCCTCATGCTTTCAGTCTCGACGCGAATACCAAATTGACTTATAATAATGCGTCGCTATCGCCCTCGCTTAAAGGCATCGAGCCGCTGCTGGTCAAAGGCAGAGGAGTGAATCTTACGGCCGTAAGCAGCCGCCTGCTGTCACTGGAAGTCGTTTATAAGTACGAAGGAACCGTCGAGCAGGTGAACGCGGCGGCGCTGTCGCTCACTTTGAAGCTCGACGACGGCACCAGCGTCAAGCTGCCTTACGGCACGACGGGCACCGTCGTCCAAGCCTATGGCGTAAGCAATGCCACGATGTCGAACGTGAAAACGGGCGATCGCGTCGTTGCTTCGTTGTATGCGGATCGGGTGGCGCTGCAGTCCGTGGCGGTGCAGACGACAAAACAGTTCCGGGTAACCGGCACGACGCCGGGAAGCAGCCGGCTGAGCGTGGAGCAGGGCGGAGTCACTTCCAATCTGTATGTCGACAACAAGCTGATCCTCAATGCGCAGGGCGGACAAATCGGCTATGCGGGCCTTACGGTCGGCAGCTTGGTCGACGTCACGTTCAGCGGTCCCGACGTTTCCAAAGTCCGGCTGTCGGACAGCGTGATCGGAACGGTCCAGAGCGTCGACGCGGCTTCCCGCTCCGTTACGCTGCTGACGTCGACGGGCGCGACCCGTACGTATTCGGGAGCGGTCACGCCGCTGAACGTTAACCAAAACGGTTCGATTGTATCGGGAGTCGCGACGCTTACGGCCGGACAGCATGTGCAGGCGGTCGTCCAGCCGGACGGCAGCACGTTGTTCACCGCCTTCCAGGCTTTGAGCAAGAGTTTCTGGAGATACGATGCGGTCACGCAGACCGTTTACGTCAAAGTGACGCCGGGATCGTCCGAAGCCAATTCGTTCAAATTGGCACCGGAAGCCTGGGTTCATCAGGGCGCGACGAATATCAGCGTGCAATCGCTCGCCGGAGATGATAAAATCGTATTGTATCTGAATAACAACGTCGTGTACGAGCTTGCGAAACAATAGATTTCCGCCCGGCGCCTGTCGGGTACGGCCAGGCCGGCTCGGTGCGAACGCAAGCGTTCGCGCCGGCCGGTTTGTCTTTGGGATCCGGATTCGGCGAAGCTTCGTGATGACGACGCGGGAAAAGGATTGAGCCATGACAAACGCGAAGGTCAGACATATTCTGGATACGATCGCCGGCATGTATCCGGACGCCCGCTGCGAACTGGATCACGGCAACGCGTTCGAATTGACGATCGCGGTTCTGCTGTCGGCGCAGTGCACGGATGCGACGGTCAATAAAGTGACCAAGGATCTGTTCGAGAAGTATCACACCCCGGCCGATTACGTTTCGGTCTCGCGCGAGGAATTGGAGCAGGATATTCGCAGAATCGGTCTTTACCGAAACAAAGCGAAGCATATTCAAAGTCTGTGCCATCTGCTGATCGAGCAGTACGGAGGGGAGATTCCGAGCGCGCACGACGAGCTGGTCAAGCTGCCCGGAGTCGGACGCAAAACGGCCAACGTCGTGGTCTCGAACGCATTCGACGTTCCGGCGATCGCGGTGGACACCCATGTCGAACGCGTATCGAAGCGTCTCGGTTTGGCGGCGGAAGGCGATTCAGTGCTCGAGGTCGAAAAAAAGCTGATGAAAAAGGTGCCGAAGGACGAATGGACGATGACGCATCACCGTTTGATTTTCTTCGGCCGCTATCACTGCAAGGCGCAGTCGCCGAACTGCCAGGTCTGTCCGCTGCTCGACGTGTGCAAGGAAGGCAAAAAACGCATGAAGACGTCGACGGTGCGAAGAACGCGCAAATCGGGCTGAATGCCGCGCAAAACGGATTGAAAATTACACAAAAAGAGGATGGGCACGATGGAAAACATGAAATGCGTAACGGTTTATACCAATGAGTTCGAAAAATTTTCGGACATTTTCGAGCAGGTACTGGCAAGCGACATTCCGGAAAACGAAGATACGGAAGTCGAAGGCGTGACGGTAGGCGTGGTCACCGACATTCCGGAAGAGTACATCGAACAGATGCGGGTAAAACCGGAAGTGGTCGTTATGCGCGACAAAAAACGCAATATCACGATTTTGCAGCACGGCAAAATTTTCGAAATTTTCATCCCGTCCGTTTAAGCTTCTTAAGCGAAGTTTAAACGGCGCTGAACCTGGAGGAGCATATGGCGGAGACGACAATGAAATCCGGGGATCTGCACAAGACATTGGAGCGGCTGCGTGCCGCTCTAATTTCATATGAAGATCCCGAGACGGCGGCCAAGATCGGCCAATTGGAACGCAAGTGGGACCGAAGGGAGCTGACGCTCGCTTTTCTCGGCCATTTTTCGGCCGGCAAATCCAGCCTGATCAACGCGCTGTGCGGGGGACCGCTGCTGCCTTCCGGGCCTCTGCCGACGACGGCGAACGCCGCGATTATCCGCAGCGGAGAGCGCCGGGCGGAAATTACGCTGCATCCGTCGGACGAAGCGGCCGGTATTCCGTTATCCGAAGGAGAGCGGAACGGAGAGCCGAAAAAGCTTGTGTTGGCCCCCGAAGAGATGGAAGAAGCGTTGGCGCGTTACTGCAAGGACGGCGAAGCGTACGCGACGGTCGAGATCTGGGGCGATATTCCGCTGCTTCAGGGCGGGGGAGCTTTTCTCGACACGCCCGGCGTCGATTCCACCGACGCGGCGCACGCTTCCGCGACCGATGCCGCGCTTCATTTGGCGGATGTCGTGTTCTATGTCATGGATTACAACCATGTTCAGTCGGAAACGAATCTGGCGTTTGCCAAAAGCCTGTCCGATCTGGGCAAGCCGCTTGTCCTGATCGTCAATCAGGTCGACAAGCACCGCGAATCGGAGCTGCCGTTCGCGCTGTACCGCGAAACGGTCGAGCGCACGTTTGCCGACTGGCAAATCGAATCGGCAGGCGTCATGTATTTGTCCGTCAAGCGTCCTCAGCATCCGCTGAGCGGCTGGAACGGACTGGTTTCTTTGATCGAACGGCTGCTGCAAGATCGGGAAGGCATTTTGGAACGGGGAGTGCGTCTGGCCGTTCAGGATCTGATCGATCGCCATTTGAGCCGGGAGCGGGACATTCGCCCCGACGAAGCGGCGGCGCTTGACGATCGCGAGCAGGAACTCGAGGGTGAAGCGGAAGCAGCCTTGCAAGCGCTTCAGTCCAGGCGCGACGAGCTGGCGAATCGGGGCTTGAAGGCCCGTGAGCGAATGATGGACGATCTGGGGCGGACGCTGGACAATGCGCCGATCATGCCGGCGTCGCTGCGCGACCTGATTCAATCGTATTTGGAAGCGTCGGCGCCGGGCTTCCGCGCGGGCGGGCTGTTCGGTTCGAAGAAAAAGACCGAACAGGAACGCGGGCAGCGGCTGGCCGCCGTGACGGCGGATTTCGCGGAGCGCGTCGAGGCGGGCCTTGACGTGCATGTGCGCGAACGGCTGCGCGCGTTCGGTCGGGAACTCGGCGTATGGAACGCCGAGCGCGAAGCGCAGCTTGAAGGGGCGCTGCCGCGTGTCGAAAGCGGCTGGATCTCCGGGCGCCTGAAGGAAGGCGCCCGGGTATCGCCGGAATATGTCATGAACTTCTCCGGCGATCTGCGCGCGGACGCGCTCGGCCGCTTCCGCAGGGCGGCCCTGGAATTCGCCGACCGGCTGCTGGAGAGCCGGGCGCCGCAGGACGCGGAGCAGCTGGCCGGACTCGGGGGCCAGCTTGCGGAGGCAGAAGCGCTCGCGGACAAAGCGCGGCGCCGCCGCGAAGTGCGCGAAGCGCTGGACCGGCGCGAAGCGGAGCTGTCGCGGCTGCTCGGCGAAGCCGGGGCTCTGCCGGCGGCCGCGCTGCCGGCGCTGGATGCGCTGCGGAGCGAAGCCGAAGCGGCCGCCGAAGCCGCCGAAGGCGCGGCCGGATCCGATGAAGCGGCAGAGAGCGCCGGCACCTCCGGCGCGGTGCGCGCAGGCGGACAGTCCCATGCTCGCACATCGTTCGAAAACGGGGAGCCGCAGGCCGGGACGGAACGCGGGAACGCGGTTTCTCCGCCGCCCGGCTCGCCCGGCGTGTCCGGCGAAGACGCTCTCTTGGGGATGCCGAATTTCGGCGAACACCGCGCCGGCGCCGCGGCTTCCGGCCGCCTCGGCATTCTGCATGCCGCGGCGGACCGTCTGCGCGAAGCTTCCGCTCTTCTCGAACCGCTGCCGGCATTCGGTTCGTCCCTGCGGGCAATGCGCGAGCGCGAGGCTTCGCTGCGCGGAGGGCGCTTCACGCTGGCCCTGTTCGGAGCGTTCAGCGCCGGCAAATCTTCGTTCGCCAACGCGCTGCTCGGCGAGGCGTATCTGCCGGTATCGCCGCATCCGACGACCGCGGCGATCAATCGGATCATGGCGCCGGAGCGCGCCGAAGACCACGGCAAAGCGCTTGTCGTCATGAAGACGAACGACGAGCTGATGGGCGATCTGGCCGATGCCTGCGAACTGCTCGGACTAAAAGACCCGGCACTCGGGCGTTGGCGCTCCGAAGTCCGCGCGCTGACCCCGGACCGTATCCATCCGTCGGGCCGCGCGCATTACAGCTTCCTGCGCGCCGCCGATGCAGGCTTCGACCGGGCGGCGCCGCTGCTGGGCACCGAAAACCTGGCGGGCCCCGAAGAGTTCAGGCAGTATGCGGCGGACGAAAGCCGCGCCTGCTTCGTCAAGCGAATCGACCTGTACGTCGATTCCGAATGGACGCGTCAGGGCATCGTTCTCGTCGATACGCCGGGAGCCGACTCGGTTCATGCGCGGCACACGGGCGTTACGTTCGATTATATGAAAAATGCCGACGCGCTCGTGTTCGTCACCTATTACAATCACGCTTTCTCCCGGGCCGACCGACAGTTTCTGGCACAGCTCGGCCGGGTCAAAGGCAGCGACACGGTCGACAAGACTTTCTTTATCGTCAATGCCGCGGACTTGGCCGATTCGGAGGAAGAGTGCGCCGGAGTGACGGCGCATCTGGAGGAACGGCTGCGCGGCGAAGGCATTATGCAGCCTCGCATCTATCCCGTTTCCAGTCTGAACGCGCTGGAGAACAAGAGCCGCGCGCGGAGAGCCGATGCCGTTCCGAACGAAGAGAATTCGCCGTACGGCGCTGCGTTCGACCGCTTTGCGGACTTTGAACGCGAATTGATGCATTTTGCTGCGGAAGAACTGGCCGGGCTTGCGGCAGCGGCGGCGGACCGGGAGATCGAGTCGGCCCGCGATCGGCTGTCCAAGTGGATTCAGGAGGCGGCGCAGGGCGAAGAAGCGCGGAAGGTCCGCCGCGAAAAGCTCGACCTTTCTTTGTCCGAAGCGCGGAACGTCGTTCGCTCCGCCGGAAAGGCGGACAAAACGCCCGAGCTGGTGCGCGAAATCCGGGAGCTGCTGTTCCACGTTCGTCAGCGGATCGAATTCCGCTTCGGCGCCTGGTTCGCCGAAAGCTTCAATCCCGCGCAGCTGCATGCGGGAATGGGCGATCTGAAAGCGTCTTTCCTGGCCTGCGGACGGGAATTGTCCCGAATGATCGCCCGCGAAGCCGAGAACGAGCTGCTTGCGACGGGGCTGCGGATCGAACGCGCCGGTCAGCGGATGCTGAAGGCGGAATTGGACGACGCCCGGGAAAGGCTGGCCGCTCTGGGAGCCCCTTTCGATCGCTTGGAGAGCGGAAGCGGCGGAGAATGGGAAACGCCGGAGATTTCCGAAGTGCAGCTCGGCGGAGCCTTGAATTGGGCTTCGCTGTGGCCGCTGTTCAAAAACCCCAAAACCTTTTTCGAACAGCGGGGCCGCGACGTGGTTCGCGAAGCGGCTTTGTCGACGTTCCGGGAAGCTCTGCAGCATATTACCGATTCCAGGCTGCCGGAATTCGAAGCTTTTTACGGCGTACAGCTTGCGCGGAAGCTCGAAGCGGAAGCGGAATCGCTGCTCGGTCAAGCCGAAGAAGCGGCGGAAGGCATGCGCATTTCGCTCAGCGGCAAGCCCGATACGGAGCTCTGGCAGCGGATCGAAGCCCGCCTCGGAAGCGTGCTTGAAGGGTTGGCGGAGTCGCAAACCTAACAGAGCTTCGGTGCGTAGGGGTCTTTTATCCTATCGTTTTTCTTGAAAATACCGTTCGGCATGCAAATACAGGAACTTTCTGTCATTTGCATGCCTTTTTTATGTCTAAACCGGGTTTCAAGACTCAAATTGCTGGGTAACTTATATGATAAAAGGCTCATCATCGTTGGATACAGCGGTGGATATTGCACAATCGGGCCCCTAAAGCCACAGAGGCGGGAGAGAAGATCATGAACGACATCCTGGAAATCCTATCACTGAATGGGGTATATTTGACGATTGCGCTGCTCGGATCGATTGCGGCTTGCATGCTTATTACGTACGGTGCCGCATGGAAACAATCGGAACTGCGAACCGGTCGGGTCAGACGGAGGCAGGGAATCGTAATTTTATTGGGCACGGCCGCTTTCAGTATCGGTCATATCGTGGCCCCGCTGTCTTTGGAGCTTCCGGTCAGCGGGGATTATTATGCCGTTCATCTGGCGTTTACCGTGCTGGGATGCTTGGCGGCGACGTCGCTGGCCATTCGTTATTCGGTGGTTTCGTCGAACGGGGCGGGCCGTTTCTTTTTGACGGGACTGGTCGTATCGCTGACGATCCTGCTGTTCGATTACGCCAACGTTTTGTTTCTGTTTCGCGACCTGGCCGTATGGAACCCCGATCTTGTCGCCATGACTTCGCTGCTGACTTTTTGCACGGGTTTTGCGGTCATCCGTCTCATTACGCTGTCCAACCGCAATCGCGAGCACGGGCTGCACTCGCGCTGGAGCATGCCCGGCATCGTGCTGGCAGGCGTTGCGCTGTTCGGCGTTCCCCTTTTATGCGTGCTGTCCGTGCTGCCGCTGGATACGTATAACCGGTCGGGAGAAATCGGCGAAAACCGGGCATTCTTGTTCCCGTATCTCGTCATGCTGGCCGTCGTTTGCTGCCTGGTAGCCGTTCCGGACGAGTTCGTTCGCATTCGCGAAAAGCTGCAGAGCCGCAAAATTCGCGAGCGCGAACAGCATTACATTTCCCTCTACGAACATAATCCCGACGGCGTGCTGGAATTCGATTATCAGGGAACGGTGGTCGGAATGAACGCGCAGGCCGATTCTCTCGGAAAAAAGCTGGGCAAAAAAGTGCTGGGCGTCCGCTTCAGCGACCTGTTTGTCGGCGAGCAGAGGCGGATCGTGGCCGAACATATGAAGCTTGTGCTCGGAGGCCGCCCCGGAACGGTGGATATCGATCTGAAGGGAGCCGACGGAAACGTTCAATCTTACTCGCTCACCTCGCTGCCCATCGTCGTGGATCGCCGAGTGGTGGGCGCCTACAGCATCGCCAAAAATATTACCAAGCGCAAGCGGGATCAGGAAACGATCCGTCATCTGGCTTATCACGATGAACTGACCGGATTGGCCAACCGCCGATCTTTCGAAATCACGCTCGAGCGTTACGCCAATTACGGCGAGCGCAAGCCTGAACCGTTTACGCTGCTGTTCGTCGATCTGGACCGGTTCAAGCGGGTGAACGACTTTTTCGGCCATGCGTTCGGAGACCTCGTCATTCAGCACGCCGGACGGCTGATCAAGGAAAGCATTCCTTCGAACGCTTTCCTTGCCCGAATGGGAGGCGACGAATTTACCGTGATATTGCCCGGCGTTTGCAGTCGTGCCGAAGCGGAGAAATGGGCGGGCAGTATCGTCGAGCGCTTTACCGCTCCTTTTGAAGTCGGCAAGCATACGGTCAAACTGTCCGCCTCGGTCGGCATCTCCCGATACCCGGAAGACGGGGTGTCGAGCGAACTATTGACCAAATACGCGGATTCCGCCATGTATGAAGCCAAGCAGAACGGCAGCTCGCAGTACCGTTTTTACGATGCCGCCCAAGATCGTACCAGCCTGGAAGAGATTCGGCTGGAACAGGAATTGGAATACGCCATCGAACGGAACCAGCTGCGGCTGCTGTACCAACCGAAATTCGATATTCGCAGCGGCCTGCCGATCGGTTACGAAGCGCTTATTCGCTGGGATCATCCCGAGCACGGCGAAATATCGCCTCTTCGTTTCATTCCGCTGGCGGAGAAGAGCGGCATGATCGTTCCGATCGAACAATGGGTGCTGCGTACGGCCTGTCTTCAAGCGAAACGCTGGCAGGCCGGAGGGCGTGACCCTCTGCCGATTGCCGTCAACGTCTCGCAGGTTCATCTCATGAAGCCGGATATTTACGAGTCGATTCTGGACACGCTGGAAGAAACGGGACTCGATCCGCGCTTGCTGGAGCTGGAAATCACCGAAAGCGCGATGATGCATAACGAAGAGCATGTGATCGAAATTCTCGACCAACTTAAAGGCGCCGGCATTTCGGTCTCGATGGACGATTTCGGAACGGGATACAGCTCGCTCAGCTATCTGCACAGCCTTCCGATCAGCTGTCTCAAGATCGACCGTTCTTTTATTCGCAAAATCACCACCGACAAGGACAGCAAAGCCATTGCCGAAATGATTATTTCGATGGCCAGGCAGTTGGACCTCAAAATTATCGCCGAAGGCGTCGAGACAAGCGAGCAGGTGGCGCTGCTTCAGGAGCTGCAGTGTTATAACGTGCAAGGGTTTTATTACAGCCGGCCGCTGCCGCCCGAGCAGTTGGAACGCGAACAAGTTTCTTGAATGGACGGACAGGACTCAACATGCGAAAGCCCCGTTTCTGACAAACGGGGCTTTTGTCGCATCCGAAGACCACAACATAAATAAAATAATGAAAAATTCACAATAGAAAACATCAAAAACGAAAACCCGATCAACGCCGGAATCACTCCGCGCAAGAGCCGAAAACGACGCGCAAACGGAGCACATGGAACGCACAGGTCGGCACTGCGAAAAACGGGCGCGGGGAAGACAAGCGGAAAGCGATGCGAAAATCGTGTAAAATTAAAGAAAAGGACGGGCGAAACGGCCGAAGCGGAAAGCATTCACAAGCGACCCGCCTCGCGCCCGCTCGCGTCTTGTTTAGCCAAAGGAGAGATAAACATGTCCCCATTCCGATTGAAATCCGGCGACACCGTCGCTCTGATCGCTTGTTCGGACGGCATGGCGCCGGAAGACCGCGTCCGGATCGACGCGCTCGCCGGCCATTTGCGCCATTTCGGTCTGCAGGTCGAAGAATCGCGCACGTTGATGCGCGCGCACGGTCCGTTCAGCGGAACTCCGGGCGAACGGGCGGGCGAACTGAACCGGCTGTTCGCCGATCCCCGGATTGCCGCCATTTTCGATATTTCGGGCGGCGACTCGGCGAATCAAATTTTGCCGCTGCTCGATTACGGCGCGATACGGAAGTCGGATACGCCGATGTTCGGGCTGAGCGACCTGACGAGCGTGCTGAACGCCGTGTCGGCGCGCAGCGGCGTCCGCACCTACCATTACCGCACCATGAATTTGATCGGCGGCTACGGGGAACGGCAGCGGGAGGAATTTTATCGGACCTTCTTCGAAGGGCTGCCGGATCTGTACAATTTCGATTTTGAATTTTTGCGGGGAGAAGATTTGAACGGAGACGTGATCGGCGGCAATCTGCGCTGCCTGCTTAAGCTGGCCGGCACGCCGTATTGGCCGGATTTCGCAGGGAAGGTGCTGCTGCTGGAATCGCTCGGCGGAGGCGCGAACCGGATCGCTTCGCTGCTGTCCCAGCTGTCGCAGACCGGCGCTTTCGAGCGCTGCTCGGGCCTGCTGCTGGGAACGTTCACGGAACTCGAAAACCGCGGGGAGTTCGCTGCCGTTCGCGATTACGTATTGGAGTTGACCGGGGAACGCGGCATTCCGGTCGTCAAATCGGGACGGATCGGACATGGCGAGGACGCAAAATGCGTCGTACTCGGATAAGGAGAGATGGCATGAAGATCGGCAGACGCCTGCTCGGCCGTTTCGGAGGAAAACGGGGTTCGTCCGATAAGCCGCCCGTATCCATATCGAAGCCGGATGCCGACGTGCTCGGCGGCAGCGTATTCGATTGGGCAGGGAACGCTTCGGATAAGCGTCCGTCCGATTCGCTCCGTCCTCCTTCGTTCGAACGGGCGACCTTCGCGGGAGGATGCTTCTGGTGCATGGTGGCGCCGTTCGACGAACTGCCGGGGATTGTACAGATCGTCTCCGGCTATACCGGCGGCCATACCGAGAATCCGACGTACGAAGAAGTCGGCAGCGAGACGACCGGTCATGCGGAAGCGGTGGAGATTACGTTCGATCCGGCCGTCTTCCCTTATTCGCGTCTGCTGCGGCTGTTCTGGCAGCAGATCGATCCGACCGACGCCGACGGACAGTTTCAGGATCGCGGAGCTTCGTACCGAACCGCGATCTTCGTTCATAACGAAGAGCAGCGCCGGGAAGCGGAAGCCTCGAAGAAAGCGCTGCAGAAGAGCGGTCGCTTCAAGGGGAAGATCGTGACCGAAATTGCCGACGCCGGTCCTTTTTATCCCGCGGAGGAAGAACATCAGGATTATTACAAGCATCGGTTCGGCCATTACCGTCTATACCGCCAGCATTCGGGCCGGGATGCGTTCATAAGCGGGCACTGGAACACGGACAGCGACCGCGAGCGGCTGCGCGAACGTCTGACCGCAACGGAATACGGAGTCATGGTGCGGGGTGATATGGAGCCGCCTTATGACAATGCGTACTGGAACGAGACGCGGTCAGGTCTTTATGTCGACCGGCTGAGCGGAGATCCGCTGTTCGACTCGGCGCATAAGTACGACGCCGGCGACGGATGGCCGGCTTTTTCGCGGACGGCGGACAGCCACCTCGTCCGGCGCGAAGCGAATTTGAGCGGAGGAGAAGTGCGAACCGCGCTCGTCAGCCGGCTGACCGGCCTGAAACTCGGTTACCTGCTGTATGACGGTCCCGGCGAAAGCCGACTGCATTACCGGGTGAATTCCGCCGCCCTGCGTTTCGTACCGAGCGAAGAGTAGGTCGGAAAGCGGTCGCAGGCGGAGCGGTCGGCAGACCGACAGATTTCCGCGCGAAAAAAGATAGGGGTTACGAAACAGCCGATGAAAGCGTTATAATATGGAAGAATCTTATAAACGCTGGAGGAATTCCATGAAAAAAGGAAGAATGTTTTACAAAACGTTTATTCCGATTCTTCTGCTGGGCGTCGGCCTGGCCGTCAGCTTCGGCATTTACACGTACATCCAGACGGTTCGTTCCGTGATCGACAGCGTGGCCGAGGAGAAACAGAATTCCATTACCCAGAT
Organism: Saccharibacillus alkalitolerans; assembly: GCF_011090185.1. Taxonomy (GTDB): domain Bacteria; phylum Bacillota; class Bacilli; order Paenibacillales; family Paenibacillaceae; genus Saccharibacillus; species Saccharibacillus alkalitolerans. Next base: position 748,139 of record NZ_JAAFGS010000001.1, read on the forward strand.
CAAAAATAACTTGGAACAAAAAATCAGAACTATTGAATACGCTTTCAATACATATAGTACGACCAGTTCGTTCCGCGAAGCGGTCGATCGTCCGATCACCGAGCGGGATTTTCAGGCGTACCGCGAAGTGAACTCGCAGCTGAATTATATCGCCACGATGGGACTGGAGGGCGCGGAATACACCTTGATCAGCCTGAACCGGGATTGGCGGATCTCCAACGGAACGCTGTCCCATATCGATGCCGAAGAAAAAGAACGGCTGTACGGACAGTATATCGAAAACCGGGAAAAAGGCCTGTTCTGGATCCGAACGGAGTCGGGCATTCGCTTCGTCAATACGCTGCCGGCTTTTTCCAGACAGAAGGAAGCGATCGCGCTGTCGGATATCTCGCTCGCTACGCTTAACCGTACGCTTCGGACCGAGGACGGCGCACGTGTTTTTATTTTGAACAAACAAGGGGATCTCATGTACGATACCGGCTCCGGCCCTCATGCTCCGGCGCTGGACGAGACCCGGAGGACCGGCTTGGCGCGGGCGGCAGGGGACGGCGAAGCGGGCGGGATGCTCGATTGGGAGGCGGAGGGGCAATCGCAGGGCCGGCTGATTTACTCCCGCTCCGCATACAACAACTGGACTTATTTTACCGTACTGGATCAAGGGGAGATCGCCGGCGCGCTGAAGGGAACACGTTTGGGCTTGATCGCGATGGAATTGGCCCTGATTCTGCTGATCGCCGTCGTGGCTTACTGGATCGCGGGACATTTCACGAAGCCGATCCGTCAGATTACCCGGAGTCTGCCCGCCCAGTCCTCGCTGCCGGTCAAGAATGAGATCGATTGGATCTTGTCTTCGATTAACCGGCTGCTGAGCGAGAAGCAGAGCCTGGAAAGTCTGATGGAAGCGGAGAAGCCGCAGCTGGAAACCCAGTTCGTGCTCAATTTGTTCCGCAGCCGGATCGCCGCCGGGGAACTGAAGCATCAGCTGCACCGGCTCGGTTACGACGGAGGCGAATCGCGCCGGTACGTGACGATGCTCGTGCAGCTCGATAACGTGGGCAAGCGCGATACGCCGGACCGCGACGTGCTGCTGCTGGCCGTGAACAAGATCGCCGAAGAAATCGTCCCTGCGCGCGAACGCATGCTTCCGGTCATTTTGAACGACAGCACGCAGGCCACCCTTTTAATGTTCGACGAAGCGGACGATCCGGAAATTCGGCGCAAAATGCTCAAATATGCCAAAGAAATCGTGCGCGCCGTCAAGGAATATCTCAAGCTGTCCGTCAGCGTCGGAATCAGCCGGGCGTATCCGCAGCTGCTCAAGAGCCGGGAAGCATGCGAGATGAGCAAGCAGGCGCTGCATCAGCGGCTGAATCTCGGCAAGGAATCGATTATTTTTTACGAGGATATTACGGGGCTTGTCTCCGGGCCCGTCCTGCTGCATTATCCCGCGGAGCTGGAATCGAAGCTGTTCGACGCGATCCGCCTCGGGGACGAGCAGCGGGTAGCGGCGGCCCTTTACCCGCTGCTGGCCGAATTCATGAAGAAGAGCCGCAATTCGATGAATCTGGAGGTTATGCTGATCCGGCTGGTCAATAATTTGATTCAGCTGGAGCAGCTGCTCGGCATCGAGGTGCTGATGACCGCGGACAATCACGAGCTGTATCACCGTCTGCTCAGCATCCGCAACCCGGAGGAAGTGGAGCGCGTTCTGGTGGAACAGGTCATTTTCCCGATGGTGCGCAGCATGGAGAAGAAGACGAACGAGCAGTTCCGCTGCCTGTCGCAAAAAATCGCGGACATCGTGCGCGAAGAATACGATCGCGAGCTTTCGCTGGAAATGATCGGAGAACGGCTGCACTACAATCCCAATTACTTAAGCAGCATTTTCAAGAAGGAATTCGGCGTTACGTTCAGCGATTACTTGATGGGCTACCGGCTCGACATGGCGAAGAAATGGCTGACCGAGACGGACCAGACCGTCAAAGAGATCGCCGAAAGGCTGCAGTACCACAATCCGCAGAACTTCATCCGCTCCTTCCGGAAAAAGGAACAGGTGACGCCGGGCGTATACCGCAAACTGAGACAGAACATGTGAGGCGGCGATGACGGCGCTGCGGGAAATCCGAGAGAAAAAGGCCCCGTGCTCCTGTGTTTTCACAGAAGGACGGGGCCTGCGCATGACAGGAGCGAAGCGCGGGAGATCAGCCTTTGACCGCGCCCAGCAGCGCTCCCTTCGTAAAATGCTTCTGCACGAACGGATAAGCGATCAGCATCGGCACGGTGGCGACGACGATGACCGCCATCTTGATCGTCTGCGCGGGAGGAATGACGTCGACCGAGGTGCCTTCCGCCTGCATGCCGCTCGACACGATGACGATCTGGCGCAGCAGCACCTGGATCGGCCATTTGCCGGAATCGTTCAGGTACAAAATGGCGGTCATGTACGTGTTCCAATAAGTCACGGCATAGAACAGCGAGATGGTGGCGATGGACGGCAGGGCGAGCGGAAGCATGATTTTGAAAAAGATGCCCAGATCGTTGCTGCCGTCGATTTTCGCGGATTCTTCGAGCTCGTCGGGCAGCGCCTGGAAAAAGTTGCGCATGATGATCAGGTTGAACGCGTTGACGGCGACGGGCAGAATCAGCGACCAGTAGGAATCGATCAGGCCGGTGCCTTTCACGACCAGGAACGTCGGGATCATGCCGCCGCTGAACAGCATGGAGAAGACGACGATGAAGTTGATGAAATTGCGTCCCCTCAAATATTTTCGCGACAGCCCGTAAGCCATCAGCGCGGTGAGCGCCATGCTGACGAACGTGCCGACCAGCGTGACGCCGATCGAGACGCCGAGACCTTTGAAGATGGTCGGAGTAGACAGAATATAACGGTAGGCATCCAGGGAAAACGTCGTAGGGAACAAAATGAACCGTTTGGAGACGACTTCCTGGGTAGAGGCGAACGAGCTGGCGATGACGTTGATAAAAGGAACCAGACAGATCAGGGCGATCGCGATCAGCAGCGTGTAGTTGGCGATGTTGAACATCCGGCTGCCGAGCGTTTGTTTGCGGGTTGCGGGTAAATGCTCCATGGTTGCGGACCTCCTTATGGACTTGAATGCCTATCTCCACGATAACAGCGGCGCGGCGTTCCGTATATAATCCGGGGGCGAGATGCTGAAGGCGAAACGGACGCTTTTTCGGATAATCATCTGCTCGGAAGGTAATCATCAGCTGAGTTCCGGGAGCCGGAAACCCTGCAGCGGAGCGGATTTGAAAGCGTTATCATTTGATGATTATATACGGAACGCTCTTCGGGCTTTACGCTTGGGAGGCAATCGGAATTCAAGCGAGAGTGAGGTCGATAAGCGATGGCAAAGCCGGTGAACGCGCAAAGCGCTTCCCTGCTGGAGATTGATCGTCGGGCCGTGCGCAAGAGCAGATTCGGTCTGCGCAAGCACATGCTGCTGTATCTGATGATCCTGCCCGGTTTTCTGTATTTCGTCGTCTTCAAGTATTTTCCGATGGGGGGCCTGGTGATCGCCTTCCAGGATTATCAGCCGTTCCAGGGCATCCTGAAAAGTCCGTGGGTCGGTCTCAAGCATTTCGAACGGCTGTTTACGGAACCTACCTTTTTCATGCTGCTGCGCAACACGCTGGTCCTGTTCGCGATGAACATCGTCTTCTTTTTTCCGCTGCCGATCCTTCTCGCGCTGATGCTCAACGAAGTACGGCACCGCTTTTTCAAAAACGCGATCCAAACGATCATCTATATTCCTCACTTCATGTCGTGGGTCATCATCGTGTCCATTACCTACGTGTTCCTGACGGTGGACGGCGGAGTATTGAACGAGCTGCTGGCTGCCGTAGGGCTGCCGAAGATCAGCTTCCTGACCTCGCCGGAATGGCTGAGAACCGTCTACATCGGACAGATCATCTGGAAAGAACTCGGCTGGTCGACCATCATCTATCTGGCCGCGATCACCGTCGTCGACACCCAATTGTACGAAGCGGCGGAGATGGACGGAGCGAGCCGGCTGCGCAAGACGTGGCATGTGACGCTCCCCGCGATTCGCCCGGTCATCATCACGCTGCTTATTTTGAAAATCGGCAGCACGCTGGACCTCGGCTTCGAGCACATGTATTTGCTGCTGAATTCCCTGAACCGCGAAGTGGCGGAAATTTTCGATACGTACATCTACACGGCGGGGCTTAAAAACGGCCAGCTCAGCTACAGCACGACGGTAGGCTTGTTCAAGGGAGTCGTCGGACTCGTTCTGGTCATGCTCTCCAACAGGCTTGCCAAAAAATTCGGGGAAGACGGCGTTTACTGACCGCACGGCGATCCTTCATCGTTTCGATCCTTCATTCCACAGAAAAGGGGTAATCACATGAAGAATGCAAAAAAAGCCCGTAAAGCCGCTGCTGCGGCGCTGTGCACGACCTTTCTGCTGCTGAGCGCCTGCGGAGGCGGCGGCAGCCAGGCCGCGTCCGGCGAGCCGTACGACGAGAATTCGAAAGCGACGATCAGCTGGCTCAATATTTTGCATACCGCCTCTCCGCCGACCGATACCGTGCTGAACAAGATCGAGGAAAAGACGAATGCGGACATCCAATTTTCCTGGATTCCGGACGCGTCGAAGGAGGAGCGGATCAACACCGCGCTGGCCTCGGACTCGCTCGCCGACATCGTCACGCTGACGCTGCTGGACAATTCTTCGGTCCGAAATTCGCTCAAGTCGGGCCTGTTCTGGGAAGTGGAACCGTACCTGGACGATTATCCGAATTTGGCGAAGATCTCCGAAGATACGCGGAAGTCCGCTTCGATCGGCGGCAAATTGTACGGCGTTCCGTTCCAGAAAGATCTGGCGCGCAACGGCGTGACGATTCGCAAAGACTGGCTGGACAAGCTGGGACTGGAGACGCCGCATACGACGGACGAACTGCTGGAGGTGGCAAGAGCGTTTACGGAAGACGACCCCGACGGCAACGGCAAAAACGACACGACGGGCTTCGTGGACCGCAGCGACCTGATCTACGGCGCGTTCAAAACGCTGAGCTCTTATTTCGGCACGCCGAACAACTGGCAGGTGAGCGAAGACGGGAAAATGACGCCGGAATTCATGACGGAATCTTACGTGAAGACGATGGACTACATGAAAACGCTGTACGAAAAAGGATATATCAATCAAGACTTTGCCGTCACCGCCAAAACGGATCAGCAGCAGAAATTCGCTCAGGGACGCGCCGGCATCTATGTAGGCGCGATCTTCGACAGCAAAAACCTGCTCAACATGGCGAAAGGCATCCAGGACGATATGGAGCTGGTGCTGGTCAACGACATTACGTCGACGGGCAGCGAAGCCGATCGCGCCATCTGGGCGGCCAATAACGGCATCGGCGGTCTGCTGGCGTTCCCGAGATCCGAAGTCAAAGACGAAGCCGAACTCGAACGGGTGCTGAAGTTCGTGAACGATCTGATGGACGAAGACAGCTACGCGCTGATGACTTACGGAATCGAAGGCACGCATTACACGGTGGACGGCGAGGGCGCGGCGACCATTACCGATACGGATCTCTGGCAGCAGGAAGTGCAGCCGTTCGCCGCCAGCCGGCCGAAAGAGAGCGGATACGAAATTCACGACGCCGATCCGCTGAAAAAGGAATCCGACAAGCTGATCGCCGAAAATGCCGACTATGCCGTGCTGAACCCCGCCTACTCGCTGGAGTCGGAAACGTATAATACGCAGGGTTCCGAGCTGCAAAAGACGATCACCGACGCGACGTACAAGTACATCTTGGGCGAGATCGACCGGGCCGGCTTCGACGCGGCGGTCGAAAGCTGGAAAAACGCCGGCGGCGCGGCGATCATTTCGGAATACGAAGCGGCGTATAAGGCTGTGCAGTCTTGATTCGTTTCGTCGAAAAGGAGGAACCTATGAAAAACAATCGAATGCCGGAAACGCAAAGTTTGAGCATCCGCACGGCGGAATCGATCATGGAACGCAGTCCGCTGCTGCATCTGTGCAACGGGCATAACGGCAAATGGTCGTACGACTACGGCGTCGTGCTGCGCGGGTTCGAAGCGCTGTGGCGCCGAACCGGAGAGGAGCGGTATTTCCGCTATATCCGCAAGCAGATGGATCACTTTGTCGGAGAAGACGGAAGCATACTGGGGTATTCGCCGGAAGAGTACAATATCGATCATATCAACAACGGCAAGCTGCTGTTCGCGCTGCATGAGGAGACGGGCGAGGAAAAATACCGATTGGCCGCGGACCGGCTGCGGGGTCAGTTGGAACATCATCCCCGCACATCGGAAGGCGCGTTTTGGCACAAACAGATTTATCCGTATCAGATCTGGCTGGACGGATTGTACATGGGCGCCCCGTTCTACCTGCAGTATCAGCTTGCTTTTGCGGGCGGGGCAGGTCTGGAAGACGTCACCCGGCAGTTCCTGCTGTGCGAACGGCATACCCGGGACGCGAAAACGGGGCTGCTGTATCACGCTTGGGACGAGAAGAAAGTCCAGCCGTGGTGCGATCCGGAGACAGGCCTTTCGCCGCATTTCTGGGGCCGTTCGCTGGGCTGGTTCGCGATGGCGCTCGTCGACGTGCTGGAGCTGCTGCCCGGCGGACAGGCCGACGGGCCTGAACTTCGCCGCATATTGACCGATACGCTCACGGCGCTGCGCCGCTATCAAGACGAAGCTTCCGGCGTCTGGTACCAGATCGTCGACTGCGGGGACCGCAAAGGCAACTATCTGGAAGCGTCCGCTTCCAGCATGATCGCTTACGCGACGGCCAAAGGCATCCGGCTCGGCGCGCTGGACGAGAGCTGGAGGCAGATGCTGGATCGGGCTTTCCGCGGCATCGTCGACGAATTCGTGCTCGAAACGAAGGAAGGCTGGATCAACCTGAACAAAAACTGCCAGGTCGCCGGCCTCGGCGGAGCCGATCGGCGGGACGGCACCTTTGCTTATTACATCAGCGAGCCGATCGTGACCAACGATCAGAAAGGGCTAGGCGCCTTCCTGCAGGCCTGCGTCGAATACGAGCTGGCGCTGCCCGATGCGGGACGCGGCGAAGCTTCCCGGGCAGAAATGCCCGACCGGACTGCCGTTTCGGCTTCGGCGGATAAGGTTCGCTCAGTCGCTTCCGGCATGACCGGGACGGAAGGAGGCGGCACGCTTGGGTCTGTATAATGCCGCCGATTACGGGGCGGCGCCGAACGCCGATCGGCCTGCGACCGCCGGCATCCAGGCGGCGATCGACGCCGCGGCGCTTGCCGGGGGCGGCACGGTATTCGTGCCGGCCGGCGTGTACCGGACCGGTTCGCTCCGCCTGCGCAGCCATATCGAGCTGCGGCTGAGCCCGGGAGCCGTGCTGAAATTCAGCGCGGAGCCGGATGACTATCCCCTCGTGGATTCCCGCTGGGAAGGAGTCAGTCGGCAGGTACATGCCTCGTGCATTTACGGGGCCGATCTGGAGAACGTCTCCGTGACCGGGGGCGGCACGCTCGACGGCTGCGGACAGCCGTGGTGGGAGCGGCATCGCGGTTCGCCGGAGGACCTTCCCTACCCGCGGCCGAAGCTGATCGGCTTGGACCGCTGCCGCCGCGTCACGCTGCGCGATCTGAATCTGGTCAATTCGCCGAGCTGGACGGTCAATCCGGTGCTGTGCCGCGACGTGACGATCGACAATCTGTCGATTCTGAATCCGGCGGACTCGCCGAATACGGACGGCATCAATCCCGAATCGTGCTCCGGCGTGCGAATCGTCAACTGCCAGATCGACGTCGGCGACGACTGCATCGCTATCAAATCCGGCACGGAGGATACGGCGGAGCGGGTTCCCTGCGAGAACATTTCCGTTTCGGGCTGCACCATGCTGCACGGACACGGAGCCGTGGTGCTCGGCAGCGAAATGAGCGGGGATATCCGCAACGTCGTCATCCAGAACTGCGTGTTCAAGCAGACCGACCGCGGAATTCGCTTCAAGTCTCGGCGGGGCCGGGGAGGGATCGTCGAAGACGTCCGGATCGGCCATATCGTGATGGAAGACGTCGTCTGTCCGTTCATTTTGAATCTGTATTATTTCTGCGGACCTCGCGGAAAGGACCGTTATGTCTGGGACAAAAATCCTTATCCGATCACGGAAGAGACGCCGCGGTTCCGGCGCATTCATTTTGCCCATATTACCGCTCGGCGCGTGCATGCCGCGGCCGGGTTCCTGTACGGATTGGCCGAGATGCCGGTGTCGGAAATCACGTTCGACGACATCGAGATTTCGATGGCGGAAGACGCCGTTCCCGGCCTTCCGGCCATGATGGCCGGGCTCGAGCCCATGCGGGCGCGAGGCTTCTACCTGGGGAACGTGCGGGACGTCGGCTTCCACCGCGTGCGAATCGGTCGGCACGAGGGGCCTGCTTTTACGATCGAGAACGGGGAAGAAGTAGAAATCGAGGGCTGTCGGTCCGTCGATACGGCACGGAACGAGCCGCTTGTCGAACGCGTCGCAGCGGGAGCGGGCGCAGGCGCGGGCGGAGCGGCGCCGACGTAACAGAAGAACGGAGGGGAAACTCATGCGCGAAGATCCGCTGTGGAAGCTTCTCGGCGACCTGCCGGAAGACCGGCCGGCATCCGCCAAGCTCGTCCGCCGGGAAGCGTTCGACGGTTACCGCCTGGAGTCGCTGCTGCTCGAACTGAACGGCATCGAGGAGGTGCCGGCTTATGTCGCTCTTCCGGAGGAAGGCGAAGGACCTTATCCCGTCGTGCTGTTCAATCATTCGCACGGCGGGAATTACGAACAGGGAAAGCGTGAACTGATACGCAGCAGTCCGTATCTGCAGCAGGATTCGTTTGCCCGAGAGCTGACCGCCATGGGATACGCGGCCTGCTGCATCGATATGTGGTGCTTCGGCGAGCGCGGCGGCAGAGCGGAGAGCGAAACGTTCAAAGAAATGCTTTGGAACGGGCAGGTCATGTGGGGCATGATGCTGCACGACAATTTGAAGTTTTTGGATTATTTATGCGGACGGGAAGATACGGACTCTTCCCGGATCGCGACGGTCGGCATGTCGATGGGCGCCATGATGGCCTGGTGGTCGGCGGCGCTGGACGAGCGGATCGGCGTCACCGTCGACATCTGCGGGCAGGTGGAAGCGAGAGCGCTTATCGAGCGGCGGGGGCTCGATCATCACGGTTTTTACTCGTACGTGCCCGGGCTGCTCAAGCATGCGGAGACGATCGATATCCAGAAACGCATCGTTCCCCGCCCGCGGATCAGCCTGAACGGCGGGCATGACCGGCTCTGTCCGCCGGAAGGCGTGCGCCGGTTGGACGGGGAGCTGCGGGCCGCTTATGCGGAAGCCGGCTGCCCGGAACGCTGGAGTTCGGTCGTGACGGGCGGCGGGCATGCGGAGACGCTGGAGATGCGGGAATGCTGGAAGGGATTTTTGCGGGAGCATCTGTAAAACGCGGAAAGGAGGGGAAACGATGGCCGTATGGGTAGGCAGGGAAAAAGGCTGCGATTACGCGACGATCCGGGAAGCCGTCGAGCGGCTGGAACGCCGTCCCGGCGGCGTGCACGACACGCTTGTTCTTCTGCCCGGCACTTACCGCGAGCAGGTGGAAATTCACCGCTCGAACCTGTCGATCGTCGGGATCGGCCGGGTGGAGATCGTTATGGACCGCCATGCCCGGGAAAAAGGCGCGGACGGCGAAGAAATCGGCACGTTCGCCACGCCGACGCTGTTTCTCGGCGGGAGCGGCCTGCTGGTCGAAAACGTGACGGTGGCGAACTCGGCCGGGCAGGGGGAGGAGGTCGGGCAGGCGGTCGCGCTGAGCGCCTACTGCGACCGGGCGGTCTTCCGCTCCTGCACGTTCAAAGGGCATCAGGACACGCTGTTCACCGGTCCCCTTCCGCCTTCTCCGAAAAAGCGCGTTTCGTTCGGAGGAATCCAAGTTCGCCAAAGCCGCGCGCAGCATCGTCAACTGTATCAAAACTGCCGAATCGAAGGGACGGTCGATTACATATTCGGCGGGGCTTCCGCTTTTTTCGAACACTGCGAGCTGCACAGCGTTGCCCGGACCGGACCCGAAGCCGCCGGTTACGTGACCGCGGCTTCCACGCCGGAAAACCAGGAATACGGCTTCGTCTTCCGGGATTGCCTGCTGACGGCCGGAAGCGGCGTGGCTCCCGCTTCCGTCTATCTGGGTCGGCCTTGGCGGGCGCATGCCAAAACGGTGTTCGCGGGCTGCCGGACGGGAGATCATATCCATCCGGCCGGCTGGCATGACTGGGGAGACCCGGCGAACGAACGGACGGCGGATTACCGGGAATATGTCGAAGAAGCCTCCCGGCTGTCGTCCGTACGCGCTTCATGGGCGATCCGTCGTCCGTTCGGGGAGGAAGACTGGAGCAAAGAGCGGATGTTCGGAAACGATCGATTCTGGGAAGAACTCGCTTGGCCGGAAAGGGGAGGACGAACATGAACCGAAATGCCTCGCGGGCGGAACTTGAATCGCCGGCGGTTCGGATCGAAAACCCGGTGCTGCGGGGGTTTAACCCCGATCCCTGCATGATCCGGGTGAAGGAGACGTATTACATCGCGGTTTCGTCTTTCGAATGGCTGCCGGGCATCCGGATTTACGAGTCGCGCGATTTGACCGAATGGAGCCATCGGACCGACGTGCTGGCGGGACAGGCCGAATTGGCCGGGAATCCTCGCGACTGCAGCATTTGGGCACCGCAGCTGAGCTTTGCCGACGATCTTTTTTATCTGATTTATACCGATGTGAAAAGCACGCGAAGACCGTTCAAGGATGTCCGGAATTATTTGATCACGGCGCCTTCGATCGACGGTCCGTGGTCGGAACCGATCTATTTGAACGGCGTCGGGTTCGATCCTTCGCTGTTCCATGACGAGGACGGCCGCAAATGGCTGCTGAACGTGCTCTGGGACCATCGGATTCCGGAAGGCAACAAGTCGGCCGGCATCGCGATTCAACAATATGATCCCGAGCGGCGCCGCCTTACGGGCCGACCGGTCAAAATTTTCGGCGGGACGGAGCTGCGCAAGACGGAAGCGCCGCATCTGTATCGGCATAACGGCCTGTATTATCTGGTGACGGCAGAAGGAGGCACGGGAGCGGGACACGCGGTGACCGTCGCCAGATCCCGGAATCTGCTCGGACCGTACGAAGTCGATCCGCGCAATCCCATGCTGACTTCGAGCGATCGGCCCGACTGGCCGCTGCAGTGCGCGGGCCATGCGAGCTTGGTCCAAACGCCCGGCGGCGATTGGGTGATCGCCCACCTGTGTACCCGCCCGGTCGAAGGCAAATACGCGATTCTGGGCCGGGAAACGGCGCTGCAGCGGGTGGAATGGGACGAAGAGGGCTGGCTGAGGCTTGCCGCCGGCGGACATACGCCGCAGCCTGCGTTCGAAGTGCCGGCGGAATATGCGAATCGGCCGGAAGGATTCCGGCAGCCGGCGGCAGCCGCAGGCCGATTCGAGGACGATTTTGCCGGATCCGACCTGGGAAGAGGCTGGAACAGCCCCCGCATTCTGCCCGGCGGCGGCTGGTGTTCGCTGACAGCCCGCCCGGGCTATCTTCGGATAACGTCGGGCGAATCGCCGCAAAGCTTGTTCCGTCATCATCTGTTGGCCGTCCGGCAGACGGACTTCGCGTTCCGCGCGGAGACGTCGGTGGAGTACCGGCCGGATTCCTTTATGCAAATGGCGGGTCTGATGCTGTATCTCAGCGAATCGAAGTATTTGTACGCCTGCGTCACCGCGGACGAAGAAGCGGGCCGCGTGCTGTCGGTCATGCGAGGCGACGGAGAGGCCTTCGAGTTTCTGCCGCAGCCGGTTTCCGTCGACGGTGCCGGAGAAATAGGCCTTGCGGTCGAAGTCGACGGCGCGGAAGCACGCTTCTGTTATCGCGGCGCTGCGGATAAGGATTGGAGGGAGCTGGGCGCAAGCTATCGAATCGGCTTTCTTTCAGGCGGCTTTACGGGCTGCTTCGTCGGAATCTGCGTTCACGACCTGGAGAGACTTCATGGGAGCTTCGCGGACTTCGGCTTTTTCCGGTATTTGGGGCGGAGTTAGAAGAGGACGAAAAAACGCTCCGTTTCAACGGAGCGTTTTTTGCGTTTCCGCCGGTTGTGTTCCGTATTCTTATAATGAAGAAAAGAATCGGGAATTTCGCCCGAGCCGCTTGGCAGCGTTTTTTTCATTATCCGTAAACAACGAATCCGAAAAAATTAAAGCGTTTTCGAATTTTTTGCGTCATATTTCGTCAAATTCGCCAAAGTCGCCGAATGAACGAGAATGCGTGACCATTTTATATAAATGAATGCGCTGACAACGTCAGCCGCATGCATAGAACCCTCCTTGCCAAAATACGCTTTTTTCCTCGCTTTGCCGGGATAAAAGCGGGGTGATAAACTGCATTATGCTAAAGCAAATGCATCTTTATACGGAATGGGACCGCGAACGGAAAAAACGGGTCCCGACAAACGAGGAGGAAAGACATGAACGTTCTCAGGCGACTGCAGGACTATTACTGGGAGAAGAAGGCGTATATGTTCGCCTCGATTCTTTTCCTGGCAATCGCCACTGCCCTGGGGTTGGTGTACCCCAAACTGCTTCAAGTGCTGATCGACGACGTGATTACGCCCCGCAATTTCGAAGGAGTGCCGAAGCTCGCGCTCGCCGTGGTCGGCGTGGTGGCGCTTAAAGCGCTGATGCAGTTCCTGCACGGCTTCTTCGGCGCAATGCTTGGTAATCATCTCGCTTACCGTCTGCGCAACGCCTGCTACGAGAAGCTGCAGTTTTTATCGTTCCGCTACTACGATACCGCCAAGACGGGCGACTTGATGTCCCGTCTGACCGGAGACCTCGAAGCGATTCGGTTGTTCATCGGGTTCGGCTTCGCCCAGATTCTCAATTTGTTCCTGATGGTCGGGTTCGGAGCGGCGATGATGCTTTCGATCAACTGGCAGCTGACGCTGTTCACGCTGATCACGATCCCCGCGCTGGTCTACGTGGCGCTGCGCTTCGAGTCGCGGATTCATCCGGCGTTCCAGGAAATGCGTCTCGCGCAGAGTTCCCTGACGACGGCCGTGCAGGAGAACGTGACCGGCGTACGGACCGTCAAAGCGTTTGCGCGCGAACCGTACGAAGTCAGCAAGTTCTCGCTGCGCAACGACCGCTACAAAAACAACCAGCTGCACGCTTCCGGCTTGTGGAGCCGTTACTTCCCGGCGATGGAGCTGCTCGCTTCGGCCTGCGCGGTGCTGCTGCTCGGCGTCGGAGGCACGATGGTCGTTCGGGGCAGTCTGACGATCGGCGAACTGGTCGCCTTTTTCAGTTTGATCTGGTACATTATCGGACCGATGTGGGGCGCGGGCTTCCATATCAACAACTACACCCAGTCGGAAGCGTCCGGCGAGCGGGTATTGGAAATTCTGAACCAGCCGATCGACGTGCGCGACAAAGAAGGCGCCGCGGCGCTGGACGAAGAAAAGGTGCGCGGACACGTGACGTTCGAGAAAGTCGGCTTCGCCTACGGCAATAAGCTGCGGGCCGTGCACGACATTAATATCGATGCGCCTCCCGGCAAAGTCATCGGTCTGCTGGGCGGAACGGGTTCCGGCAAATCGACGATCATTCAGCTGCTGATGCGGGCTTACGACGTGACGGAAGGCTCGGTCCGGCTCGACGGCACGGATATCCGAGATATTCGGGTCGAAGATCTGCGCGGTCAGATCGCCACGGTATTTCAGGAGACGTTCCTGTTTTCCTCGACGATCAAAGGCAATATCGCCTACGGCATGAACAACGTTTCGCAGGAGGAGATCGTTCGGGCCGCCAAGCTGGCGAAAGCGCACGACTTTATTATGGAAATGAACGAAGGCTACGATACGATCGTGGGCGAGCGCGGCATGGGACTGTCGGGCGGCCAGAAACAGCGGATCGCCATCGCGCGGGCGCTGCTCAAAAATCCGAAAATTCTGATTCTCGACGACGCGACCAGCGCCGTCGACATGGAGACCGAGCACGAGATTCAGGCCGGCTTCCAGGAAGTCATGAAGGGACGAACCACGTTCATCATCGCGCACCGGATCTCCTCGCTGCGCCATGCGGACGAAATCCTCGTGCTCGAAGAAGGACGGATCGTGCAGCGCGGGAAGCATGAGCAGTTGATCGCCCAGCCCGGACCTTACCACGACGTGTACAGCATTCAGTATGCCGACCACATCGCCCGGACGGAGAACAGCGGCGGCGAAGGGGAGGCGATTCTGTGAGCACGCATACCGAAAAGTTGAATCCGGAGCTGAACAAGCAGCCGCAGGAGAATCCGGACCAGCAGCGTTTCGTTTACAAAGACGACGACGAGATCGACAAAGCGTTCAACTGGAAGCAGTTCGTCCGGCTGTTCGGCTACATGAGGCCTTACGCCAAGCAGATGCTTCCTCTGATCATTCTGATGACGATTCTGGGTACGGTTACCAAGTTGGCCGTTCCGTATTTGACCGGGGTGCTGGCGATCGACAAGGCGATCAAGCCGGGCAACCTGACCCTGCTGTACGTCGTGACGGCTTCGATTCTTGGGCTGTATATTGTACAGTGGGCCGCCAACATCTTCCGCATCAAGTACACCAATATCATCGGACAGCGGGTCATTTACGACATTCGCTCTTCGCTGTTCACGCACATTCAAAAGCTGTCGTTCAACTTTTTCGATAAAAGGCCGGCGGGTTCCGTACTCGTCCGGGTAACGAACGACGTCAACTCGCTGCAGGATTTGTTCACGAACGGCGCCGTCAACCTGCTGATCGACTGCGTGCAGCTGACGGGCATCGTGGTCATCCTGCTGTTGATCAACTGGAAGCTCGGCCTGGCGGTCATGCTGACCGTTCCGGTCATGTTCTTCATCTCGACCAAGCTGCGGCAAAAAATCCGGATGGCCTGGCAGGACGTACGGATGAAAAATTCGCGCATCAACTCGCACTTGAACGAAGCGATCCAGGGGATCCGCGTAACCCAGGCTTACACGCAGGAAAAAGAAAACATGAAGTTTTTCGACGGCATGAACCAGGACAGCCGCAAGTCGTGGAATCGCGCTTCGACGATGAACCAGTCGTTCGGTCCGCTGATCGAAATTACGGGCGGCGTCGGATCGATGATCCTGTTCTGGTACGGGACTTACCTGATTCAGCAGGGCGAAGTGACCATCGGTCTGCTCGTCACCTTCGCGAACTACGTCGGCAATTTCTGGGATCCGATCAACCGGTTGGGGCAAATGTATAACCAACTGCTCGTGGCGATGGCTTCCTCGGAACGGATCTTCGAATTTCTGGACGAGAAGCCCGCGATCGACGACAAACCCGGCGCCAAGCCGCTGCCGAAAATCAAGGGCGACGTCAAATTGGAGAAAGTGGTATTCGAATACGAACCGGGACGCCAGGCGCTCAAAGGAATCGACATCGAAGCCAAAGCGGGGCAGTCGATCGCGCTCGTCGGCCACACGGGCTCCGGCAAGTCGACGATCATCAACCTGCTCAGCCGCTTCTACGACGTGACGCAGGGCTCCGTGAAGATCGACGGCGTCGATGTTCGCGACGTCAAATTGGAAAGTTTGCGCACGCAGATCGGCATCGTGCTGCAGGATACGTTCATTTTTTCGGGCACGATCCGCGACAACATCCGATTCGGCCGTCTCGATGCGACGGATGAGGAGATCGAAGAAGTGGCGCGGGCGGTCAAAGCGCACGACTTCATTGCGTCGCTGCCTGCCGGGTACGACACGGAAGTCGAAGAGCGCGGCAGCGCGCTCTCGATGGGACAGCGTCAGCTGCTGTCGTTCGCCCGCGCGCTGCTGGCCGATCCGCGCATTCTGATCCTGGACGAAGCGACGGCCAGCATCGATACGGAGACCGAGCTGAAAATCCAGGAAGCGCTCAAGGTGCTGCTGCAGGGACGGACTTCGTTTATCGTCGCGCATCGTCTCTCGACGATCCGTCATGCCGACAAGATTATCGTGCTCGACCACGGAGAGATCAAAGAGCAGGGAACGCACGCGGAGCTTGTTCGGCACGGCGGAATTTACAACGGTCTGGTCGAAGCTCAATTCCGTTTTTTGTAAAAGCGTCCTCTCTCTGAAAGTTGATGAATATATAAGTCATGGCTACCGGAAAACCTGCGACTTTTTTCGCAGGTTTTCGTCATTTTTTCATAAAAATTTGAGCGATCAGGGTTGCAATTCGGCGGGCGAGCACACAAAATAGAAAAGGACAAACCAAAAAGGCGTAGGAGTTGGTTAACGATGTGGGGGGCTCCATTATCCGCGGACGCGAAGAAGATCATGCTTCTCGGCAGCGGTGAACTGGGCAAAGAAGTCGTAATCGAAGCGCAGCGCCTCGGCGTCGAGTGCATTGCGGTCGATCGTTACGAAGGCGCTCCGGCCATGCAGGTGGCCCATCGCAGCCATGTCGTCGACATGCTGGATGCGGATGCGCTGCGCGAACTGATTCTGCGCGAGCGGCCGGACCTGATCGTGCCGGAGATCGAAGCGATCGCGACGCCTGTGCTGGAGAAGCTGGAGAACGAAGGATTCCGCGTGATTCCGACGGCGACGGCGGCAAGGCTGACGATGGACCGCGAGGGAATTCGGAATTTGGCGGCTTCGACTCTGGGACTGCCGACGGCGGCCTACCGTTTCGCGAATACGCTGGACGAATTGAAGGCGGCGGTGGCCGAACTTGGCGCGCCGTGCGTGATCAAGCCGCTGATGAGCTCTTCGGGCAAGGGACAGAGCGTGCTGCGCACGCCGGAAGACGCGCAGCGGTGCTGGGAGTACGCGCTGGAAGGCGCTCGCGCGAAGAACAGCACCCGCGTCATCGTGGAAGCGTTCGTGCCGTTCGAGAGCGAAATTACGCTGCTCACGGTCAGAAGCGTGTCGGGGACGCTATTTTGTCCGCCGATCGGGCATATTCAGAAGGACGGCGATTACGTGGAATCGTGGCAGCCGCATCCGATGGACGAAAAGAAGCTGGAGGAAGCGAAAAGGATCGCCAAAGCGATTACCGACGAACTGGGCGGCTACGGCCTGTTCGGCGTCGAGCTGTTCCTGACGAAGGACGGCGTCGTGTTCAGCGAAGTCTCGCCGCGTCCCCACGACACCGGCATGGTGACGATGGCGACGCAGGATCTGTCGGAATTCGCGCTGCATGTCAGGGCGATTCTCGGACTTCCGCTTACGGAAGTTCTGCTGCTGACTCCGGGCGCTTCGGCCACGCTCAAAGCGAGCCGAAGCAGCGATCGTTTTGCGGTTGGAGGTTTGACGGAAGCCTTAAGCGTCCCGCGTACCCAGGTACGGGTATTCGGCAAGCCGGACTCGAAGCCGGGACGCAGAATGGCCGTCGCGCTGAGCGCGGCGGAAGATGTGGAAACTGCGCGCAGCCGCGCCCGCGAGGCGGCAGGTCTGCTAAAAGAGGAGTATTCGGATGACAACTAATGTACTGGAAAAGACAGCCGATTTTCGCACGGCAACGTGCGAGGATGCCGCGGTTCTGACGGAACTGATGCGTCAATTGTCGTATCCCACGACACCCAGCGTGATGAGAGAACAGCTGGAGACTCGCGAAAACAATCCGAATTATCGTACTTATTTGGCAGAACGCGGCGGAAAAGCGATCGGCATGATCTCGCTTCGGCTGATTCCTGCACGGGGAACGGAAGCGCAGATGACCCAAATCGCGGGGCTTATCGTCAATGAAGACTGCCGCTGCTGCGGAGTCGGGCGCCAGCTTGTCGAACAGGCGGAAGCCTGGGCTGCCGAATCCGGGAGCAAATTTCTTTTCTTGACCGGCATTAATCGCGAAGACCGCCTCGGCGCGCACGACTTTTACCGGCGTTCGGGCTTCGAGAAGTTCGGCTGCAAGTTCATCAAATCGCTGTAAACGGCGCGCCGACTGCCTCCGTGAATTGCGGACGGCAGCGGCCGGACCAGATAAAATAGAAGCCATTCCCTCGGTTCCGTCTCCTGCGAGCGGAGCCTTTTTGTTTTCGGCCCCGCCCGGGGAGAAGCGGGCCGGCGAATAGGCCTATTCGGAACAAAGGGTTTGCATAAGCTGCGTAATGTGATAAAATGGATCTTCGTGTCCAATTATAGAAAATTAAACCATGCTTTTGCGTGAAAGAGGAGGAGCATAACGAGTGAAAATCATGTTCGGGAAAAAGCGTCGGGGGTCCGAAAAAACAAACCGTTTGACGAAGCGGGCGGCTGCCTTTGCGGTGGCGGCTTCGCTGGCGGTCGGAGGTCTGTATATCGCCGCTCCGGCGGAATCCGCGAATGCCCAAACGGCTTATCAGACCGCCTATTCGAAAACGACGACCGATGCGGCGCAGTTTAAGGCCAAGGTCGTTTACCTCGTGAACCTGGAGCGGCGCAAAGCAGGGCTCCGGCCGCTTGCGGTCGACGCCAAGGCATCCCGGGCTTCGAGCTTGAAAGCCATGGACATGTCGAAAAAAAATTACTTCGACCATACTTCCCCCACATACGGGTCGCCGTTCAATCTGCTGAAACTGCAAAAGATTTCCTACCGGACGGCAGGGGAGAACATCGCGATGGGGCAGCGTTCGCCGGAAAGCGTGATGCAGAGCTGGATGAAGAGCGAAGGGCATCGCCGCAACATTTTGAATCCGAATTTCAAGTCGATCGGGGTCAGCTATCACAACGGGTACTGGGTGCAGATGTTTATCGGCTGAGTTCGTAAGAGGCCGAGCCGACCTTCCGAAGTTCAAGGCCGAACAACAAAAGAAACCCAACCTCCCGGGAGGTTGGGTTTCTTCATATATAAAAGAATGGGACATGTAGGAATCGAACCTACAACCTGTCGATTAAGAGTCGAATGCTCTGCCAATTGAGCTAATGTCCCATATTCCGTCTAGCGGCCGCTCGGCTTCACAGAAGATGTTGTTCCGGCGACAAGAAATATCTTATCATAGAAAGCGAAGAGTTGGCAAGCTTTTTTTTGAAAAAAGATTAAAAAACGTTTTGGCGCGTTTGCAAATCGCTTCACAAACACTTATGTTAAATTAGAGAAGACTTGTGCGGAAGGGGCGTCCCTGCCGGCTAAGGAGGAGAAGCATGAATTCGTGGAAATGGATATGGCGGACGACCGCCGCGCTGTCGGCGGCGGCTACGCTGCTTCTGGCCGTCGGCTTCGGTTACGGAGCGAAAGAGCTGATGTTTCCGCAGCCTAACGGCGTGAATACGGACGCTTCGGCAGATGCGCCGCTGACCCGGCGGTCGCCTTCGGTCGAAGAAGACGGTTACCGGATCGTCGCGATCGGCGATTCGCTCGCCAAGGGAACCGGCGATACGACCGGGCAGGGCTTTGCCCGAAGAACGGCGGCTCTGCTCGACAACGGAACCGAACGCGAAGTGCGCTTCCTGAACAATCTGGGAATCAACGGGATGACGACGCGGCAGCTGCTCGGCGAGCTGGATGAGCCCGGCTTACGCTACGTACTGAAAGAAGCGAACCTTATTCTGCTTTCGATCGGAGCGAACGATCTGTTTCAGGGAGGAGCGGCGCTCCAGATCGGCGCGGCCGCTCCCGATACCGCCGCCCTGGATCGGGTACTGCCCGAAGCGGCGAAGCGTCTTGGAGAAGTGCTGGACGAACTGCGTTCCATTAATCCTTCCGCCCGTATCGTATACGTCGGGCTGTATAACCCGTTCGGCGACATCGACACGCTGCGGGAACAAGGCGACCGGGGCATCACCGAGTGGAACGCGCAGGCCTCCGCCCGAATTTCGGAAGGCGATAACATGACGCTTGTCCCGACGTTCGACCTGTTCCAGCGCAATCCCGCGGCCTATTTGTCATTCGATCATTTTCATCCGAACTCGGCGGGGTACGAGCGCATTGCGGAGCGTATCGTGCAGGGATTGGAATAAGCGACCAAGCAGGCGTAACGATAAACGAAAGAAAGCCGATATTTAAAGAAGGGACGAGTGCGATATGCAACAGTCAGGCGGCGGTTCCGTACTGAGCGTCCGCGATTTGAACAAACGCATCGGGCGCAAGACGATCATTCATAGCATCAGCTTCGACGTGCGCGAAGGCGAAATTTTCGGCTTTCTCGGTCCGAACGGCGCAGGCAAGACGACGACGATCCGGATGCTGGTCGGACTGATCAAGCCGACTTCCGGAAGCGTGGAAATTTGCGGATTCGACGTGCAAAAGCAGCCGGAGGAAGCGCTGAAGTACGTGGGGTCCATCGTCGAAAACCCCGAGATGTACCCGTTTCTGACGGGCTGGGAGAACTTGACGCATTTCGCCCGTATGCAGGAAGGCATCGACGAAGAACGCATCCGCGAAGTGACGGAACTCGTTCATCTGGGCGGAAGAATCCATGAAAAAGTGCGTACGTATTCGCTCGGCATGCGCCAGCGGCTCGGTATCGCGCAGGCGCTGCTCGCCCGCCCGAAGCTGCTGATTCTGGACGAACCGACGAACGGCCTCGACCCGAAGGGGATCAAGGAAATGCGCGCGTTTATCCGCGAACTGGCCGCCGGCGGGTTGGCGGTATTCGTGTCCAGCCATCTGCTCAGCGAAATTCAGCTGCTGTGCGATCGGGTCGCCATCATCGGCGGAGGACGGGAGCTGGCCGTAGGTTCCGTCGACGAACTGATGGGAGCGGGGCTCGGCATGGTTATCTGGGACGTGGAGCCGAAGGAAAAGGCGGCCGCGCTGCTTCAGGAATACGCGGACATCGCCGTAATCGACTCTTCGGGCGCGGCGCTCCTCGAAGATGCGGCGGCTGCCCTGCTCAACGATCGCAGCGTCGTAACGGAAACCCCGGAAGACCGCGTGGCCGAAGTGTTGGACCGGATGGTGCGCGAAGGAATTGCCGTAAGGGGCGTGCACCGCGTCGCGCCGACGCTGGAGCGGCTCTTCCTGCAAATGACGGAGGGGGAGGGCATCGAGTGAAACGTTTTTGGTCCATGGTGCAGAACGAAGTCGTCAAGATCGTAAAAAAGAAACGCTTTTACATTGTGCTGCTCATTCTCGCCGTTATGGTTCCGGTCTTCAGCTACGCGCAGATGAAGCAGGCGCTCGAGCGCCGGGACAGCTACGGAAGCGACTGGAGGCTCGAAGTGCAGCAGGCGATTATCGACAACCAGAATTCGCTGAGCAGCGACCGGGTGCCGCAGGAATGGAAAGTCTACCGGCAGATTTACATCCAGCAGATGCAGTATTACCTCGATAACGATGTGAATCCGAACGAACCGGGCGGCGTGACCTTTACGCGGGAGTTTATCAATAACTCGGCTACGCTGTTTATTCCGCTTATGATCCTGACCATCGCCTCCGATCTCGTGTCTTCCGAGAGAACCGCAGGCACCATTAAAATGCTTCTGGCGCGTCCCGTGCGAAGATGGAAAGTGCTTTTAAGCAAATTGACGGCTCTGCTGATGTTCGTCTCGCTGATCGTCGCCAGCGCCTATCTGATCTGTTATCTCGTATCGGGTCTCTTTTTCGGCTACGCCGGCTGGAAAATTCCGATATTTACCGGTTTCGTCTTGAACGGTTCCGACGTCGATCTGACTTACGTGCAGGCGACGCCGCAGTGGAAATACCTGCTGATGCAGGCGGGGCTCGTCTGGTTCGTGGGCGTCGTCGTCGGTCTGTTGGCCTTCATGGTGTCCGTGCTCGTGCGCAGCACGGCGGCCAGCATCGTCGTCATGATGGCCGCGCTGATCTCGGGTTCGATTCTGGCCAACATGGCTTCGGCCTGGACAAGCGCCAAATATTTGTTTATGGTCAATCTCGGGCTGACGGAATATTTGGCGGGGAATCCGGCGCCGATCGAAGGCATGACGCTGGGCTTTTCTCTCGCCGTATTGGCCGCTTGGGCGGCAGTATCCGTGTTTATTTCGTTTGCCGTCTTTACGAAAAGGGACGTTTTGACTTAGAATAAAAAGAGCAAAAATGAAAACACTTGTTTGCATTTCGGCGCTTTGACGATCCGGAGGCAAAAAGCGAGCAAGAGAGAAAGAGGGAGAAATCATGGCCGAACAGATCGACACGGCACAGCAGACGGCGGCCCCGCAGGCCGTCCAGGGGTATGACGCGGACGACATTCAGGTTCTTGAAGGCCTCGTCGCCGTTCGCAAGCGGCCCGGCATGTACATCGGGAGCACCAGCTCTTCGGGCCTGCACCATCTGGTATGGGAAATCGTCGACAACGCGGTCGACGAGCATTTGGCGAAATATTGCGACCGCATCGAAGTCGCGCTGAACAAGGACGGGTCCGTTACGGTACGGGACAACGGACGGGGCATTCCGACGGGCATGCATAAGAGCGGCGTGCCGACGCCGCAGGTCGTCTATACGGTTCTGCACGCCGGCGGCAAATTCGGCGGCGGCGGATACAAGAAATCGGGCGGTCTGCACGGCGTCGGCGCATCGGTGACCAACGCCCTGTCGGAATGGCTGGAAGTCGAAATTTACCGCGACGGGAAAATTCACCGTCAGCGGTTCGAATACCGGGTAGACAAGAAGGGAGCGGAGCATGTCGGAGAGCCGGTAACCGGACTCGAAGTGCTCGGCAATACGAGACAGACCGGCACGAAGGTTACGTTCAAGCCGGATATTCGCGTGTTCAAGGCCGGAATCTCGTTGAACTACAATACGCTGGCCGAACGTTTGCAGGAAATCGCGTTCCTGAACTCGGGGCTTCGCATCGTGCTGACGGATCATCGGACGGATACGACCGAAGAATTCTACTACGAAGGCGGAGCGAAACAATTCGTCGAGTTCCTGAACGAGGGCAAGGAAGTGCTGCACGAAGTCATCCGTTTCTATGCGGAAAAGGACGATATCGAAGTCGAAGTCGCGTTCCAATACAACGCGGGCTATACCGAAACGATCGCTTCGTTCGTCAACTCCATTCCGACGCGCGGCGGAGGTACGCACGAAACGGGTTTCAAGACGGCCTATACGCGCGTATTGAACGAATACGCCCGTAAGACGGGCGTGCTGAAGGAGAAGGACAAGAACCTCGAGGGCGGCGACCTGCGCGAAGGCATGATGGCCGTCATCAGCGTCAAGATGGGCGACGTGGAATTCGTCGGCCAGACGAAGGACCAGCTGGGCAGCGCTTCGGCGCGCAGCGCGGTCGACTCCGTCGTCTCCGACAAAACGGCACAGTTCCTGGAGGAGAACCCGCAGGTCGCGCAGGTGCTGATCCGCAAAGCCGTACAGGCGGCGCGGGCGCGGGAAGCGGCGCGCAAAGCGCGCGACGAGATGAGAACGGGCAAAAAGCGCAGCGAAAGCTCGAACCTGAACGGCAAGCTGACGCCGGCCCAATCGAAGGATTTTACCAAAACCGAACTGTTCATCGTCGAAGGGGACTCCGCGGGCGGTTCGGCCAAGCAGGGCCGCGATTCGAAAATCCAGGCGATCCTTCCGCTGAAAGGCAAACCGCTGAATCCGGAGAAAGCCAAACTGGCCGAAATTCTCAAAAACGAAGAGTACCGGGCGATCGTTTCGGCGATCGGAGCGGGCATCGGACCGGAATTCGCGATCGAGGACAGCAACTTTTCCAAGATCGTCATCATGACGGACGCCGATACCGACGGAGCGCATATTCAAGTGCTGCTGCTGACCTTCTTCTACCGCTACATGAAGCCGATGATCGACCAGGGCCGGGTCTATATCGCCCAGCCGCCGCTGTTCAAGATCACCCGCAAAGGATCGCGCAAGAACGAAGTCGTCTACGCTTGGAGCGACGAAGAGCTTGATAAGGTCACCAAAGGTACCAAAAACTTCGAACTGCAGCGTTACAAAGGTCTGGGCGAGATGAACCCCGATCAGCTCTGGGAGACGACGATGGATCCGACAAGCCGCACGCTGCTGCAGGTGCAGGTGGAAGACGCGGCGAAGGCCGAGCGGCGCGTGTCCACGCTGATGGGCGACAAGGTCGACCCGCGCAAGCGCTGGATCGTGGAGCACGTGGACTTTACCGAGGTTGAAGAATAAAGGGCAGAAGGAGATTTTTAACCTATGAGCGTACCGGAAGAACAATTCAAACCGGCATTTCTCGAAGAAGTGGTCGGCGACCGCTTCGGCCGGTATTCCAAATATATTATTCAGGATCGGGCGATCCCCGACGTGCGCGACGGGCTCAAGCCCGTCCAGCGCCGGATTTTGTACGCGATGTACGAGTCGGGCAACACGCCGGAAAAAGGCTACCGCAAGTCGGCCAAAACGGTCGGCGACGTGATGGGCAACTACCATCCGCACGGCGACTCCTCGATCTACGAGGGCATGGTGCGGATGGCGCAGCCGTGGAAAATGGCGCATACGCTTGTGGACGGACACGGCAACTGGGGTTCCATCGATGACGACCCTGCGGCGGCGATGCGTTATACGGAAGCGCGCCTGTCGCCGATCGCGATGGAAATGCTGCGCGATATCGACAAGCGTACCGTCCAGTTCAAAGACAACTTCGATAATACGGCCAAAGAACCGGTCGTGCTGCCGGCGCGCTATCCGAACCTGCTCGTAAACGGCGTCAGCGGCATTTCGGCAGGCTTTGCGACGGAGATTCCGACGCATAATTTGCAGGAAGTCATCGATGCTTGCATCGCGGTCATGGAGAATCCGGAGATCGACCTGGACGGCATCATGCAGCACATCAAGGGACCCGACTTCCCGACGGGCGGCATCGTCATGGGCGAAGCGGGGATCCGCGAAGCGTATTCGACCGGCCGCGGCAAGATCCAGATCCGTTCCCGGACGGAAATCGAAAATCTGCGCGGCGGCAAGCAGCAGATCGTCATTACGGAAATTCCTTATCAAGTCGTCAAAGCGCGTCTCGTCACGGCGATGGAGAACATCCGGCTGGAGAAAAAAGTCGAAGGCATCGCCGAAGTGCGCGACGAGAGCGGACGCGAAGGGATGCGCATCGTCGTCGAACTGAAAAAAGACGCAGACGCGAACGGCATTTTGGCTTACCTGCTCAAGAAGACCGACCTTCAGGTCAGCTACAATTTCAACATGGTCGCGATCGTGAACAAGGCGCCGCAGCAGCTCGGCGTCAAAGCGATTCTGGAAGCGTACATCGGGCACCAGCGCGAAGTCATCACCAAGCGCACGACGCACGAGCTGGAAAAAGCGAAGGACCGTTCCCATGTGCTCGAAGGTCTCGTCAAGGCGCTGAACATTCTGGACGACGTGGTGGCGGCGATCCGAGCTTCCAAGAACCGACAGGACGCGCAGAACAACCTGCAGTGGATGTTCGGGTTTACCGAACGCCAAGCGGATTCGATCCTTACCCTGCAGCTGTACCGTCTGACCAATCTCGAAATTACCCAGCTTGAAAAGGAACATTCGGATCTGGAAAAACGCATTGCGACGTTGGAGGGCATTCTGTCCAGCGACCGCAAGCTGACGGGCGTTATCCGGAAAGAGCTGGCGGAGATCCGCGACAAATACGGCATCGCCCGCCGTTCGGAGCTGCAGAGCGAAGTCGAAGAGATCAAGCTCAACCTGGAGGTCATGATTCCCCAGGAAGAGGTGATCGTCTCGCTGTCGCAGGAAGGCTACATCAAGCGTACCGGCATGCCGTCGTTCACCCGCTCGGGAAGCGACCGCAATGCTTCCGGCGCGCGCGAAGGCGATTATATCCGTCAGCTGCTCGACGTCAGCACGCTTGATCGGCTGCTCGTATTTACCCAGCGCGGCCAATTCTACCTGCTGCCTGTGCATCAAATTCCGGAATTCAAATGGAAAGATAACGGTACGGCCATCGTCAACGTCATTCCGCTCGATAAGGAAGAGCGGATCGTCTCGATCATTCCGGTCAAGGAGCTCGAGGAGTCGGAGCAGTCCCTGGTCTTTACGACGCGGAAAGGACAGGTGAAGCGAACGCTTCTGCGCGATTATGCCACCAAACGGAGCGGCGGGGTCGCCGCCTGCAAACTGGGCGAGGGAGACGAAGTGCTGCAGGTCAACTTAAGCGACGGAGACAAGGACATGCTGCTCGTTACGGCGGAAGGCATGAGCATTCGCTTCAGCGAACAGGAAGTGTCGGCGATGGGCCGGGTCTCGGCCGGCGTGCGCGGCATTCAGCTTAAAGAAGGGGACTTCGTTGCCGCGGCGCTGTTCGTCAAGGGCGACGACGGCGAGGTGCTGGTCGTCAGCGACCTCGGTTACGGCAAGCGGTCGATGCTGCTGGAGTATCCGTCCCAAAGCCGCGGCGGCAAAGGGATCGCGACGTTCGAATTCAAAGAAGGCAAGCGCGTCAAGCCTAACGGAAGCCGCTTGATCGGCGCATACAACACAAGCGGGACAATGCCTGCGATTGCGATGCTGTCCAGCGGGGAGCGCTTCGAATTCCCGGCCGGCAAGGCTCCGTTGACCGAGCGCAAGCATATCGGCAAAGCGCTGATTGCGGTCGAAAAACCGGACACGATCGTCGATCTGCTGCCGTCGTTCGAACGGGATTCCGCTGTTTGAATGGACGGCTCGATGAACGCGATATGACGATCGAGCCCTCCACAGTCTTAATCTAAAAGGGACGTGCTTTTTCGCGCCGAGATGCGGCTGCCGAAAAGCATGTCCTTTTTTACGTTTACCGGCAGTTCAGAGGCGGGATTTCGGGCATAGGCACAAAAAAGACGATGATTCGGCTGCAGGCGCAGCCGGCTCATCGTCTTTCTGGTGTTTGAGTTGGAGGAGACTTTGCTTATTCGCCGTGCTCCAGCTCATCGCGAAGCAAGCGGTACACATTGTCCGGCCACTGGCTCCACGGAGCCGTATCCGGCGGCAGCGATACCAGCAGCGTCGATTCCTTGCTCACCGGATGCGGAAAGCGCAGACGCACCGACCACAGCGCGATCTGCTCGCCCGGCTTGGTCTGCGACGCGCCGTATTTCTGGTCGCCATACAGCGGACAGCCGATACTGCTCATCTGCACGCGGATCTGATGCGAGCGTCCCGTATGCAGCTCGACGCGCACAAGCGCGCGTTTGCCGTCGTCGGCAAGCACCTGGTAATCCAAGATCGCTTCCTTCGCGCCCGGCGTGCCCTTGCGCACAGCGGTCACCGTATTGGTTCGTTCGTTTTTCAGCAAAAAGTGGATCAGACGTCCTTCGCGTTCCCGCGGAACGCCGTTGGTCACCGCGACGTACGTTTTGCGGATCGAATGCGTACGTACCGCATCGGACAAGCGGGAAGCCGCCTTCGACGTCTTGGCGAAGATCATGGCCCCGCCGACGGGACGATCCAAGCGGTGAACCAGCCCCAAAAACACGTTGCCGGGCTTGTCATGCCGGATTTTCAGATCGTTTTTCAGCAGCGTCAGCATGTCGGGATCTCCGCTGGCGTCTTCCTGCACCGGCACGTTGACCGGCTTGACGACGCCCAGCAGATGGTTATCCTCCAGGAGCACCGGGATGCCGGACAAGCCGTTCATCAGTTCGACTCCCAGCGGCCGAGGATGCCGCACGGCAGCGTAAGTTCCGAGCGCGTGATCGGCAGGCCGATCTCGCCGGCGCTGATTTTGCCTCCGTAGCGCGGCTTCATCGTCATCTCCAGCATATTGGAGAGCACGGTCGGGGAAATGCCGGTCGTATACGAATTGATCAGCAGGAACAGCGGGTTATCCGACAGAATCTGCATGCATGACTCCAGGAACGGATACAGGCTCGATTCCAACTTCCACGTCTCGCCGTTCGGACCGCGCCCGTAGGAAGGAGGGTCCATGATGATCGCGTCGTATTTATTGCCCCGGCGCTGTTCGCGCTGCACGAATTTGAAGACGTCGTCCGTGATGAAACGCACGGGGCGATCGCTCAGGCCGGAGAGCTGAATATTTTCCTTGGCCCACTGCACCATGCCTTTTGCCGCGTCGACGTGCACGACGCTGGCGCCTGCATACGCCGAAGCGACCGTCGCGCCGCCCGTGTAAGCGAAGAGGTTCAGCACCTGGATCGGGCGCCCGGCATTTTGAATTTTGTCCATCATCCAGCTCCAGTTGGCCGCCTGCTCGGGGAAGAGTCCCGTATGCTTGAAGCTCGTCGGTTTGATGTAAAATTTCAGTTTGTCTTCATAAGAGATCGTCCAGCGTTCCGGCAGCTGCTTCTTCCACGTCCAGCTTCCTCCGCCCGACGAGCTGCGGTGATAATGACCGGCGGTTTCGCGCCACGGTCCGCTCTCGTCCGCGATCGGCCAAATAATTTGCGGGTCCGGACGCCGCAGCACGACGTCGCCCCAGCGTTCGAGCTTGTCGCCGGCGCCCGTATCGATCAATTCGTAGTCTTTCCAATTTTGAGCCATGTACATTGCGTTTAAACCACCCTTATTTTGTCATTGTTGCATCTGAACTTGCGAAGCTTGTCTGCGGATGCATCTTCCCTGTCCGAATCGTTCCCGTTCCGCCTGGAAACGCATCATTCCCAGAGTATTATTGTACCCGAGCAGGGGCTAAAAATCCAGAAATTCAAAATCATTTGACATTGATAATCATTATCATTTATGATGTTGCATATCGGGATGCCGACAAGATTAAACGGTACATACTTGACAACAAATTTCGGAGGGAAGACTCATGAGCAAACTCATCATGATATATGCGAGCATGACCGGCAATACGGAAGAAATGTCGGAGCTGATCGCCAGCGGGATCGCGGACGCGGGAGGAGAAGTGACCGTCAAAATGGCCGAAGACTGCAACGCGGACATTCTGCTCGATTACGACGGAATCATTCTGGGAGCTTATACGTGGGGAGACGGCGAACTGCCGGACGAGTTCCTGGACTTTTACGACGAACTGGACGAATTGGATTTGACAGGGAAAAAGGCGGCGGTATTCGGCAGCGGAGACACGGTATACGAGCAGTTTGCCAAGGCGGTCGATCTGCTGCAGGAGAAATTGGCGGAGCGCGGCGCGGAGATGGTGCTGGAGCCGCTGAAGCTGGAACTCAATCCGTCCGGCGACGAGCGCGAGGCCTGCCTTTCGTTCGGCAGGAATTTCGTCGGCGGCACGGTTGCCGTATGAGCGCGGTGAGAGCGGAGAAGGAGGCGGCATCGGCGGGAGGAAGCGAAGAAACCGGGCTGCTGCACGATTACAAGCTCGAGCGCTGGTTGTCTTCGTCCCGCCGGCCCCAACCGGTCCGCCGCGCGCCCAGCCTTTCCGCGGGCGGACAATATGACTGGGCGCAGCGGGTGCAGTACGCGGTCGGGCATGCGGTGAATCGGTACTATTCGGCGGAACCGGAACTGCGCGGACACGCGGATGCCGGAGAACTGGTCGATTACCGCTGGCCGCGCCGCATGGCCGATTTCGAGTCGGAAAAAAGCTACTGGGAGCTGAAAGATTCGAGCGCTCGCCATTTGCAGTCTTTCTTCGTTTCCAACGGTTACGAAGGGGAGCGGCCCGTTATGCTGTACGAACGATTCGAAACCCGGGTTCCGGAGCTGGAAATCGATATGTCGATGATCTTTCAGGTAGCGTGGCAGGGAAAGGGAGAAGCGGGACTGCATCTGCAAAAATTCGTCGTCGAACGCGATTCCCGGGTGCTGGAAGGGTATCGGCATGCGGCGCGGGTGTTCTGCCGGCAGGCATTCGGAGCCGATCCCGCCAAAATCGAAGTCTATCAGGTTCTGCGCGGAGAGCGCATCGAGCTTTCGCTGAACGGAGTGTCTTACGAGCAGTCGATCGATTACTTAAGGTTGGCGTACGCCGGTATGGAGGAAGAATCCCAGGAACGCTCCTGCACATGCGGACAGTGTCGGCCGGAGACGGAAGCCGCGGCTGGATTTTTGCTGTGCTGAAGCTTGAGCCGCGCAAGCCCTCAATCGCAGCCCGCAAGAAACAAAAAAAGCCCCGAGGATCGTGTTCGCGATCCCTCGGGGCTTTCTTGGCACAAGGCAGGATTTCTTGGGCATGCATAGAGGAATACCGCGCGGAGCCGGACTATCGCAGAAACTCGTAGTAATCCTGTACCGCGTAAGAACGAAAGCCGCAGCTTTCATAGAGGCCCAGCGCATGCTCGTTTCGCGTTTCCACGCTGATATAAGGGGTACGGCCAAGCCCGTTCTCCCTGCGTATGATCTGCGACAGCAGATTGCGGCCGATTCCTTGGCCCCGATGACTCCGGTCGATAACGAAGGCGAATACCCAGCTTTGTTCCGGCGTGTCGTAGTCCATGACGAACGTGCCGACGGTCTGCCCGAGGTGCACGACCATGCTTCGCCGCCGATTGCCGCTGCCGCTTTCTTCTTCGAGCATCGACTCGGTATCCGTTTCGCTCATGTCGAATCCGTCGGCGTACAGACGAACGACAAGGTCGCGGTCTTTGGGCTCGTAAGGGCGATAGGATACGGAAACGTTCGGAGCGGAATTCGATTCGTCTGCTTGCTTCGTCGCTGCGGAATCCGGATCGTTCGTCCACTTCATCTCATGTTCGGCATGGCCGAACCGGCAGGGGATTGTCTTCAGCCAGCCGGCGGCGGAGGCCGAAGAGTGCGGCGCGTTCAGCAGAACGGAATCCGCCCCGTCCAACTGCCCGGAATCAAGAGCTTCCTGCCACAAGCCGGTAAAGATGCCTCGTCTGCGAAAAGCCGGGTGGACCATTCCGCAGACCTCGAACTGTCCGCCGAAGCCGTAAAGCGCAAGGAAGCCGACCAATTGTCCGTTCTCGTAACGGAAGAAGTCCATATTTTCTTTGCGGCTGTCCATTTTGAGCATATCGAAATTCAGTTTGAGAAAAAGTCCGTCCGCCTGCTCGCATACGCGCTGCAGGAGTTCGATGTCTTGGATTTGTTTTTCGTTCAGTCCAAAAACCTCCACTTCATTATTAAATGACAGGAAAAAAAGGCGGAGCCAAAAAGACGACGCGACGGCTTGAATGGTTCATATGTAAGTTCCGCAATAAAACTCCCCCCGGTAAATTCGAATACGACAAGTATAGCATGAAAGCAGGCATCACGAAAAAGACCCGAACGCGTCACTGCCGCGTTCGGGTCTTCGGGCCGCGCCGATTACGCGCGAAGGTCGATCGAGCCTCCGAGGTGAGGCGCAACGCTGGTTTCAAGCATTTTCGCCATCTGATCCCCCTGCTGCTTGGCTTGATCCATCGAGATATTCATCACCTGCATCGAAGCCTGCTGGGCAACGGCCGTCTGGCTCATTACCATGGAAAGTGCCGCAATATCCATATCGGATTCCTCCTTTCCGGCTGCCCGACCCGGCGTCTGTCGGGACATAAGCCTACCCCTGTTATCGGCGAACAAAAGGGGAAATCGAATAGGGCTTTCGCCTTGTTTGACTTTATCAGGAAATCGAGCTATAATATACGTTATGTGGACACTTGAATAACTACTATTATGCAGATGCAGCATATATGCTTTGAAGATCCGAATCACACTGGCGCGGTCATCGGAGCCGCAAGGATGGAAGAGAGGCAGGGCTTTCGTTGTTTTAGATTTCAGGTAACGAAGCCTTTCACCGTAGAGTGACAGCTCATGAATTTTGACGAGACGGTTTCGCCATAGAGCCGATACGATCTGGCGGTCGTGCGGCATATCATACAAGCAAGAAGTGAAGAGACGATTCATCCATGAGAGTCGTTTCCTTAAAGCGGGATCGTTCGGTTTGGCAAGAGTGCCGGTTAAGCATCACAAGCCGGCGAACGGTAAGAGGTTTCCACGTTATTCAAGTGAAAAGCGGCGGGGCGTACAGCATTACGTCCGTTAAGTCCGCTGTTGACGGCCGTCCTTCGGGACGGCCGTTTTTGCATGCAAGCAGACCGGTCGGCATCATAGGAGGAAGTTGAACAATTTTGGACAGCCATCTTGATTCCTTTGCGAAATAGATTTATACTTATTCTAAATTGAAATCTATGAGAATGAAAATCAACCATAAAAGAGGAATGCCCAATGAAAACGATCAATTTAACGACCCAGCGTCAGGCGGTATACGATGTGGTACGACAATCCGAGGATCATCCGACGGCCGCGGAAGTGATGAACCGTCTGGTCGAACGGGGCCACAGTTTTGCTTACGGCACCGTATATAATTCGCTTCGCTACCTGGCGGACAAAGAACTGATTCGCGAGCTGAAACTTGGAGAAACGGCCAGCCGATACGACGCGCGCACGGACGACCATCAGCATATCGTATGCGAAGTGTGCGGCCGCGTGGACGAAGTCATGACGCCGGTACCGGAAGAATGGATGACTCGGGTGGCCGAAGAGACCGAATACGAGGTGCACGAGGCCCATGTCGTATTGGAAGGAGTGTGCGCGGAATGCAGAAGCAAGCGGAAGAGATGACCATGATGGAATTTCGGGCTCCCATGCCGGAAGTATGCGAAATGACGAAGAGAATCGTGATGGTCAGCCCGTTTCCGGGCCGCATGCACGAGTTGATGCGAACGCTGATGGAAGCCTGCTTCGACGTGCTGGTGTTTCACCGCTGGGAGCATTCGGAGGCCGGCGCGCTGCAGGCGGACCTGCTGATCTTCGACGTGAGCGGCTCGCAGGATGCGGACCCGGTCGGCGCCTTCCGGGAAAATCTGCATCCGGTGCATGCGGCGGTACCGACTCTTTTCCTCGTAGACGAGCGCATGCTGAACGGCGGGAGCTCGATCGGCGGGCATGAAGAGCTGCTCGTTTGGCCGGCGCGCCCGCAGGAAGGCCTGCATCATGTCCGCCGGATTCTGCGCGGCGGAGCGGCACGCAGGCTGAATGCCGACTCCTCGGCGGCGGAGGATGCCGCAAGGGACCAGTTGATCTTCAAAGACCTGCGTATCGATCTTCGCCGGATGACGGTCTACCGCGGAGGCTTCCGCATCGACCTGACCAAGACGGAGTATGAACTGCTGCAGCAGCTCGTCGAAGGGCAAGGAGCGGTACGCACGCGCGAAGAGATGCTGAACCGGATCTGGGGCACGCAGTATTTCGGAGGCAGCAACGTGGTGGACGTTCATGTCAAAAGCTTGCGAAAAAAGTTGGGCGACAGCCCGGGACAGCCCATGTATGTCGCCACGGTGCGCGGCGTCGGCTATCGGCTGGCGGATTGACAATAGAGCGAAGCCGCATTTTTTTTTGATTCGCTCCTTCATTTTATCTTCATCAAACGCTTATGCGCCGCTCATGATCGACTGCTCGGCGGATGGTAGAATTCAATTATAAATTTAGAAATGGTCTAAAACCAATTCTAAAATGAATTCACCTTCAACCGGGAAAGGAAGATCCTTATATGAACGATTCGAGACTGACCACGAACCAGGGAGCGCCTGTAGGCGACAATCAAAATTCCAGAACGGCCGGCCGCAGAGGCCCCGTGCTGTTGGAAGATTACCATTTGCTCGAAAAGCTTGCCCGCTTCGACCGCGAGCGCATTCCGGAACGCGTCGTGCATGCGCGCGGAGCCGGGGCGCACGGCGTATTCAAAACCGAGCACAGCATGTCGGACTACACCCGTGCCGCGTTCCTGCAGGAAGCCGGACTCGAAACGCCGGTATTCGTCCGCTTCTCGACCGTCATTCACGGCACGGGATCGCCGGAAACGGCGCGCGATCCGCGCGGCTTTGCGGTGAAATTCTATACGCAGGAAGGGAACTACGATATCGTGGGCAACCACCTTCCGGTGTTCTTTATCCGCGACGCGATCAAGTTCCCCGATATGGTTCATTCGCTCAAGCCCGATCCGCAGTCCAACCGTCAAGAGCCGAGCCGCTATTGGGATTTCATGACGCGAATGACGGAATCGACGCATATGATGACCTGGCTGTTCTCGGACCACGGCACGCCGGCGAATTACCGCGAAATGGACGGATTCAGCGTACACGCCTTCAAGTGGGTAAACGCGGAAGGAAAAGTCGTATACGTCAAATATAAATGGGAGTCGAAGCAGGGCGTACGCACGCTGACTCCCGATGAAGCACGCCAAGTTCAAGGGGAAGATTTCAGCCATGCGACGCGTGATTTGTTCGATCGGATCGAGGAAGGGAATTTCCCGGAATGGACGCTTAAAGTTCAGTTCATTCACCCGGAAAATATCGACGATTACGAATTCGACCCGCTCGACCCGACCAAGGTATGGCCGGAGGAGCGTTTCCCGTTCCATACGGTCGGCACGATGACGCTTAACCGCAATCCGCAGAACTTCTTTGCCGAAGTCGAGCAGTCCGCTTTCTCGCCGAGCGCGCTGGTTCCCGGCATCGAACCGTCGGAAGACAAGCTGCTGCAGGGTCGGCTGTTCTCGTACCCGGATACGCAGCGCTACCGCCTCGGCGCGAACTATCTGCAGCTGCCGGTCAACTGCCCGTACGCTCCGGTTCGCAATCATCAACAGGACGGCGCGATGAACATGCGCACCGACCTGCCCAAAGTAAACTACGAGCCGAACGGCTATGAAGAAAGCCCGGCCGAAGATCCTGCTTACCGCGATTCCGAGGCGCCGCTCGAAGGCCGCGTCACGCGTCAAAAGATCGAAAAAACCGACGATTTCGCTCAGGCGGGCGCTCAATACCGTTCGTATACGGCGGAGCAGCGCGACAGCCTGATCGCCAATATCGTGAACGATCTGAGCGGCGTGAGCGAAGATATCAAGCTTCGCGCCATCTGCAACTTTGTTCGCGCCGACCGCGAATACGGCATGCGCCTGGCTCAGGGCCTGAACGTGGATATCTCTTCGTTCATGGGCGGACGCTGATTCTCGTCCCGTTTCCCGCAAAGAAACGTTCAAATAGACGGCATGGCAAAAAACCGGGCTTCGCATGCAAATGCAAAGCCCGGTTTTTTTATGTTCCGGCTCTTCGATGCGGCTTCCGGCCGTCATCCAATCAGGCTTTCCCGTCGAAGCCGCGACCGGAACGGATTCGCCCGAAATTCCCTTAATACTTGAACAGCATCGCCACAAGCTGGAACCCCGACCCGATCGACCAGAACAGCACGTAATCGCCCCGGTTAACTCGCCCGCTTTCGACGGCTTCATGCAGCGCGATAAAGGGGCTGCTCGTGCCCGTATAACCGAAACGGTCGCCGACGTACACCATCTGCTCGTCGTTCAAGCCGAACTGCCGCTGAATTTTCAGCACGTTTTCGAGCGAGAACTGCGACAGGCAGTAGCTGTTCACATCCTGCGGTTTCAAGCCGTGACGCTCGAGCAGTTCTTCGAACATCGCGAACGTCGGAGGCATGGCCGCATGCGCTTCGAACGGCAGCCAGAGGATGCCTTTGGCATCGGACCCGTGCTTGACCGTTTTGGCGAGCCCTTCCGCCGGATAACGGATGAAGTCCCGGTTGACGGGATCGGTATGGTAGACGGAGTCGATAAAGCCGCCGTCTTCCTCGGTGCGTTCCAAAATAACGGCTGCCGCGGCGTCGCCGTAATTGGCATAAGTGACGGCGCTCTCCGGATCGCTGACCAGCGTATTATAGTCGGATCCGACAATAAGGGCGCGGCGGATGCGCGGGCTGGACAGCATATACCGGCTGGCATGGTCGACGGCGACCACCATCCCCGCGCAGTTGGCGTTGGAGTCCAGCACCATCGCATCGGACTTCGCGCCGATGGCTGCATGAACGTAAAGCGCATTGACCGGGAAAGTCGTTTCGGGGATCTGCGTCGAAAAAACGACCATATCGATGTCCGATCCCTGCAGGCCCGCTTTGTTCAGCACCTTTTTAGCCGCCTCGATCCCCATCGTAAGCCCGTTTTCCTCATCGCTGTCGATCACGTAACGGGATTTACGGCCCATATGCTCCATAAAACGGCGGATATCGTTGTCTCTGCGGTCGAAATGGTCAAAATAAAAGGCGTTATCGACAGCGTTTCGGGGATGATAAATATCAACAGCTTCAATGCGAACACGGCTCATACATTTTTCTCCTTTTATCTCTAAATAATCGCGAGAAGATCTCAGGGCTCGGTACTGCCGCAATTTAAACGCCGCGAGACTTTGCCCCGAATTGGAAAGACGGGAGTCTCGCGGCGGGCATCGTTCGGATTTACTTCGTCATGATTTCGTGATTGCTCAGTCCGGACTCGCGAGCTACGCGTCCAAGCTGCATTTTGATGATCGTTTGAGCGGGGCTGATGATGAAAACGACTTTTTGAAAGCCGGTTTCTTTATAGCTCGTAAACGAACCCTTCAATTTTTCGACTTCATCGGTTCCGAGCAGATCCATATCGCGGCAGTCCACTTCAAGGGTAAACGTCTTGGCGTCGATCGAAGATGCCATTTTGGCGTAATCGCGCACGAAATTTTGATAATCTTGGGGAGTGAATGTGCCGCTGACTTTCATATCGACTTTTTTTGCTGCCTGATTCGTTTGAATGCTGTACGGCTGAGTCATGTTTTTTTCTCTCCTGCCTCTCCAAATAGTTCTGTACATCTTTTCTTATCGGCACAAAGCCCTATTATTGAAGATGTATAACATTATTCTACATTTTTTTTCGAATTCTTGATACCAAAATAAGCAGCTTCGAAAAAAATGGTGCTTCGGGCAGGGAGGCTTTATAAAAGGCTGTCCGAAACGCGTCGGGCTGCTCGGCGTCGCCGGGAAGAAGACCGCGCTCGAACGGTATTCATATTGGCGCGGCGCGCCGACGTAAGGTAAAATGAGAGAATAATCACAATCGGAATAGGAGCCTATATCCATGACATACCGCAGCATGAAGGAATGCATCGCCGATTTGGAAAATGCCGGACACCTGATCCGGATCACGGAGGAAGTCGATCCGGATCTGGAGATGGCGGCCGTTCATCTGAGAACGTTCCGGGCGGGCGGGCCCGCTTTGTATTTTGAAAAGGTAAAAGGATCGAAATACGGCGCCGTATCGAATCTGTTCGGCACGATCGAACGCAGCAAATATATGTTCCGGGAGACGTGGGAATCGACACAGGAAGTCATCGGCCTGCGCAACGAGCCGATGAAGGCGTTAAAGCAGCCTTTGCGTTACGCGGGGACGGGGCTCTCCGCGCGCAAGGCGCTGCCGATCAAGAAAAAAGGACTGCCCGCGGACTTCGAAGAAATCCGCATTTCCGACCTGCCGATGATCAAGAGCTGGCCCGACGACGGCGGCGCCTTCGTCACGCTCCCCCAGGTGTACAGCGAAGACCCCGACAAGCCGGGCATCATGAACGCGAATCTGGGGATGTACCGGATTCAGTTGAGCGGCAACGAATACGAAAAGGACCGGGAGATCGGCGTGCACTATCAGATCCATCGCGGGATCGGCGTCCATCAAGCGAAAGCCGCCAAGCGAGGACAGCCGTTGAAAGTCAGCTGCTTTATCGGAGGGCCGCCGGCACATACGCTGTCGGCGGTCATGCCGCTGCCGGAAGGATTGAGCGAGCTTACTTTCGCGGGCCTGCTCTCGGGACGCCATTTTCGTTACAGCTACGTGGACGGCTTCTGCGTCAGCCATGATGCCGACTTTGTCATTACGGGCGAAATTTATCCGGAAGAGACGAAGCCGGAAGGTCCGTTCGGCGACCACCTCGGCTATTACAGCCTTGTCCACGAGTTCCCGGTGATGCGGGTGCATAAAGTCTACGCGAAAAAAGACGCCGTCTTCCCGTTTACGGTCGTCGGTCGCCCTCCGCAGGAAGATACCGCGTTCGGAGCGTTGATTCACGAACTGACCGGAGGCGCGGTCAAGCAGGAGATACCGGGCGTCAAAGAAGTGCACGCCGTCGATGCTGCGGGCGTCCATCCGCTGCTCCTGGCCGTAGGCAGCGAACGCTACACGCCTTATCAGGCGGTAAAGCGTCCGGCCGAAATACTGACCATCGCCAATCGAATTCTCGGAACGGGGCAGCTCAGCTTGGCGAAATATCTGTTCATTACGGCCGAAGACGACGGACCCGTCGACGCGCACGATATTCAAGGGTTATTCGCGCATATATTGGAGCGGATCGATCTGCGCCGCGATCTGCATTTTCAGACCAACACGACGATCGATACGCTCGATTACTCCGGTACGGGGCTGAACAGCGGAAGCAAAGTAATCTTCGCCGCCGTCGGCAAAGCGGTTCGGAAGCTGTCTCCCGGCGTGCCGACGGCTTTGTCGGAACTGCCGGGCGGTTTCGGCCGCGCGGCGATGTCGATGCCGGGCGTCGCGCTGCTTCAGGGGCCGGCTTTCCGGGGTTACGAATCGGCCGAAGCCGAAATTCGCCGGCTGGCCGAGAGCATCGCCGCCCGAGGGCCGCTGGAAGACTGCCCGGTCATCGTTCTGTGCGACGATACGGACTTTATGGGCGCTTCGTTCGACAACTTCTTGTGGGCGGCCTTTACGCGGAGCAATCCGTCGCACGATATTCACGGGATCAACGCTTCGTATGAGCACAAGCATTGGGGCTGCGACAACGTGATCATCGATGCGCGCGTCAAGCCTCATCAAGCGCCGCCGCTCGTGCAGGATCCCGACGTGACGAAGCGGATCGAGCGGCTGTTTGCGCCCGGCGGCAGTCTGGGGATTTTGCGCGCGAAGCGCTGATCGCCGGGCGAGGTTCGGACGGAGGGATCGTTTTGCCTTTTCGGCGGAACGATCCTTTTTTTTATAGGGACAGCTCGTTCGAATCCGATCGGAAAGGACGGCATAAAAAAAAGCCCCGAAGGGCTTTTAACGCTGGCGCGACGTATACATTACTTTGGTCGTCGACTTGACGATGATCTGGCGTACCGGAGCTTTGGAGTCGGGCTGCGCTTTGCCCGCTTCGCGGAATACGCCGATGCAGGAAGAGCAGAGACGGCCGCTTCGCGTTTCGTGGCCGCAGGATTCGCAGGGATAAGTCAGATTCGGATAAGAGGAAGGCAGACGCCCCGATTTGATGAACGCATGCAGCTCGGATATCGATACGCCGGTAGCGTCGGAAAGTTCTTGGGTCGTGCTCTTCGGACGCGTCCATAAGCGATCCAAGCACAGGTTAAGGCTGCGATCCGTTTGACTGCTGCAGGAAGCGCACAGATTTCGAAGGTTTTTCTGGAAAATCGTCCCGCATTTCGGGCAGTAGTCGACCAAAAGACTCATAAGGATCACCGCTTCCTGTCGAATTCGTTGGAGGTTTGTGGTCCTATAATACTACGGGAACATCAGGTTCGCAAGACCTACTAACTTTCTGCTTTCAAGAAAAAGACGTAGAAAGGCCTCTTTTTTATCGAAAAGAACGACTGGTTTTTCGGAAG
Organism: Saccharibacillus alkalitolerans; assembly: GCF_011090185.1. GTDB lineage: Bacteria > Bacillota > Bacilli > Paenibacillales > Paenibacillaceae > Saccharibacillus > Saccharibacillus alkalitolerans. The sequence goes on from NZ_JAAFGS010000001.1 coordinate 787,372, forward strand.
TGTGTGGAGTTAGGGACTTTAAGACCAGAAAAGCCGCTGTCTGCCTCTTCGGCAGACAGCGGCTTTTGCGCTTTTCGTATTGACGGGGAACGCTGAACGGAAGTTCGCGGTGCTTGCTCATCCGCTGCATCGCGATCAACGCGGCAGTTCGAGCGAAAACGTCGTTCCCGAAGGACCGCTGGAGCGGAGCCGGAGTTCGCCGCCCTGGGCGCGGGCCAGCAGCCGACTGTAGGTGAGGCCGAGTCCCAATCCGCGAGCCCGGCGCTTTTTCTCTTCGCTGCGAAAAAAACGGTCGAAAATATAGTCGCGGTCCTGCTCCCGGATGCCGGCGCCGTTATCGGTAATTTCGACCCCGATTCGGCCTTCCGCTTCGCGGATAGCGATATGCAGACGCAGCGGACGATCCGGATGCGCGGCCTGCAGTCCGTTGTTAAGCAGGTTGACGACGATTTGCTGAATGCGCAGCGCGTCGCCCGTCGTATAGATCATCTCGTCCGGAAAAGCATAGTCGATCTCGATGGAATCGCATTCGTGCGGCAGCTTCCATTGATAGACGATCTCCGACACGAGCAGTTTGAGATCCAGCCGATCCCGGCGTACGGCAACGTTGCCCGAAGAAAACGCGTTATAGTCGAGCAGATCGGCGACCATTCGTTCCATCCGGTTCGACTCCTGCAGGGCGATGTCGAGAAATTCTTTGGCTTCTTCTCCCGTTACGACGTCGTCCCGTACGGCCATAACCAGTCCTTTGATGGAGGTGACGGGCGTCTTCAATTCGTGGGTAACGCCGGCCAGCGAAAGTTCGCGCCATTCTTCGAGCTGATGCAGGCGCCCGGCCATGCCGCGGAACGAGTCGACCAATTCGCCCAGCTCGCGCTCGCCCGTCCGGATATCCAGATCGACATCGTATCGGCCGTTGCGGATCTGTCTGGCGCTCTCCGCTACCCGGCGGATCGGGCGGGAGAGCTTGCGCGACAGCAGATAAATGGTTAACCAGCCGGCCAGGGCGAGCACTCCGAAGACGGAGACGAACATCAACAGCTCGCCCGAGCCGTAAGCCGGCGTTTTGCGGAATTGGCTGATATACACGCCGCCGATTTCTTTTCCTTCGCCCATGACGGGGGTCTTGATCAGCTGGTATTCGGGTTCGCCCGAGCGAGGGCGGGGGTCCAGCTTCTGACGGACCTGTTCGTCGGTCATCCGGGGACGGGTGAACAAAGCATTGCCCTGCGGATCGGCGACCAGGAGACAGACGTCGAGATTCATGTTGAACAAGCCCATGCGCTCGTCCAGGATCCGGTCCAGGTCCGCCGGAATCGCGAGGGAGCCGTCGGCCGTCTTGACGCGGTCCGCGACTTCCTGCCCGAGCATGGCCGCCGTCCGCGAACGGTTCTCCATAGCCGTCTCGCGGATGCCGTACAGCGCGACAGCGACGATAACGGCAAGCGCCGCGAGCAAAATCAGGAAATAGCGCAGCGTCCAGTAGGTCAGGATGGAAGTCGCCCTGCGCTTGCGCGTTCTTCCGTCCGGGCGCCGTTCAGGCGTCTTTTTCAATAGGTTTTTTCCGCGATCCAAAATTGATACCCCGTTCTCCGTAAAGTGCGAATCTCGCCGTTTTGCGGCGGCCAATGCGAGAGAGCCTGCCGCAGTCTCTTGATCGATAGGTCGACCGCCCGGTCGCTGCCTTCGTAATCCATCCCCCAGACATGCTCGATCAGCTGCTCGCGCGAGAACATTTGGTTGGGATGATCCGAAAGGAACATGAGCAGCGACAAATCCCGCGGCGTCAGCGGAACTTCGGCGCCGTTGAGCGATACCCGCTGCGCGCTGCTGTCGATCACCAGCGCGCCGAAGCGTCTGCGGGTATCCCCGGCGCCGTAGGCGGGCTGCCTGCGCAGCACCGCGTTGACCCTTGCCACCACTTCCTCGGGCACGAAAGGCTTGGTCATATAATCGTCCGCGCCGCCGTTCAATCCGTTCAACCGGTAATCGATATCGCCCAGCGCCGTGAGCATGATGACCGGACACGAACCGCGCCTGCGGATTTCCGCCAGCAGCTCCCAGCCGTCGATGCCCGGCAGCATGATGTCCAGCAGAACAAGCGCCGGCTGCGTTTCTTCGAACCGTTCCATGGCCCGGAGTCCGTCGGCGGCCCTTTCGACTTCGAAACCCGCTTTTTTCAAATAGGCGGCGAGCACCCGTGCAATGGCTTCTTCGTCTTCGACAATCAAAATGGTCGTCATGCCCGTTTCTTCCTTTCGATCCGTACCGTTTCGATCCCGTACGTTTTTTCTCTGCTTCTTCGTTCCATGGCTCTTATTTTACAAACAAAAACGCGCAGGGCAAGGCTTTTCGCGGCTTATTTTGCGGATCGTGCGGCAAATTTTCAAAAAGGCCCCTTTGACATGTTCCCGACACATTGAGCTGTTATGATACCGAAAAACAGATTGCAGGAGGAGAAAATCATGAACAAAAAAGCGAGGAATTGGATCATCGCCGCGGCTGCGGTCGTGGTGGTCGGCGGAGCGGGAGCTTATGCGTGGATGAGCGATTATATGGGCAACAAAGTGGAGATCGAAAGCGTGCTGCCGACGCAGGCGGCGGCAAATACGAACTCCGCCTCGGGCGGCACGGCGGAAGCGGCGGAATCGGGAGCGGTCGCGGCTGCGGACGAGCTCAACGGAACTTGGAATATCGCTTCCGGCTCCAAAGTGTATTTCTCCGTCACGACTTCGCAGGAGACGGTCAACTTCGTGGACGATCAGGTCAGCGGAAAGTGGGAGGTCAACGTGGACGACGCGGCGCAGATGAGCGGCAGCGGCGCAATCGAGATCGACGCGATCGATTCCGGCAACGCGCAGCGCGACGAGCATATCAAGAGCGACGATTACTTCCAGATGGGACAGCATCCGCAGGCGACGTTTACGGCGAAGTCGTTCGAGGGTCTGCCGAAGGAGTGGAAGGAAGGAGAGGTCTACGACTTTAAGATGGACGGCACGCTGACGGTCAAAGGAATCGAAAAGCCGGTCACGTTCGACGCCAAAGTTTCTTACCGGGACGGCAAGCTGCTGCAGTCGGGAACGACGACCGTCACGTTCGAAGACTTCGGTCTCGAGAATCCGCATTCGGTCGTGATCAGCACCGAAAACGAAATCAACGTGCAGTTGGAGCTTACGCTCGAGAAGTAAGGGAAGAAGAGCATGCGTCGAAAACGAATGAAGCCTTGCCGAGGAACGGACCCGTTCCCGGCGAGGCTTTTTTAGGTGACAATCTCGGCACGGGCGGTGAAGCGGCAGGGGAATGATTACCTGCGGGCGCTTTGCGGTATGTTGTTAGTATGCGTCTGAATGGAGATGGCGGTCCCGGACGGGGATCGCGAATCGAATCGCCGGAAAGGAAGCTGCTGATGATCGTTCGTTTCGGATATGTCGCCATGTCGCTTGAGATCAAAGATTCTTCGCCTTCGAAAACGATGACGATGGCCCGCTTCGCCAAGCTGCCCGACCGCGAGGCCGGACTGCGGGAGTTGGAGCGCATCGCCGCGGTCAATCTGCACAATACGCTGCGGCTGCTGCGTCACAACGTCGCGGAAGGCATCGAAATGTACCGGTTTTCCTCCAAACTGATTCCGCTGGCCACCCATGCCGACCTGGGGGATTGGGACCCGTTCGCCGCGCTGGCCGAGCCTTTCGCGGAGATCGGGGACTACGTGCGCAAGCATAAGCTCCGGGTGTCGTTCCATCCCGATCACTTCACCGTGCTCAGCACGCCGCGGCCCGAAGTGCTGATCGGCTCCGTTCGCGACCTGCGGTACCATGTGCGCATGCTGGAAGCGATGGGTCTCGACGCGCGGGCGAAAAACAATATTCATATCGGCGGCGCTTACGGAGACAAGCCTGCGGCCGCCGATCGTTTCGTGGAGCATTTCGCGCAGCTCGATCCGGATATTCAACGCCGGATTACGCTGGAAAACGACGACAAAACGTTTACGACCGGAGAAACGTTGGAGGTGGCGCGGCGAACGGGGCTGCCGATGGTGCTCGATATTCACCATCACTGGGTCAACAGCGGCGGAGAGCCCGCATCGGATTGGTGGCCCGAAGTGGCGCGCACCTGGGAATCGCCGCTGGCCCGGACCGACGTGCCGGAAGGGAAGCATCTGCCGCCCAAGGTGCATGCGTCAAGCCCGAAAAGCGAAACCGACCGGCGCAGCCACGCGGACGGCGTAGAGGCCGGTCCGCTGCTCGATTTCCTGCGCGAAGCGGCCAAAACGTCTTCGCATCTCGACGTTATGCTGGAGGCGAAGCATAAGGACAAGGCGCTGTTTCAGCTGATGCGCGACCTGCACGCTTATCGCGAAGACGGGGTGAAGATCTTGAGCGGAGGGAGTATCGAGGTGCAGCCGTAGAAGAGAGAACGAATACGAGGAGGGATGGTCCTTCTCGGGCATAGCGAGCCCAATTGGCCGTTTTCGCCTGCCTCCCTTGAAGACTTGCGGCCAACGGCGCCGAAAAACCTCCCGCCTGATCGGCGGGAGGTTTTTCGGCGCGAAGCGAAGACTCGGTCTTGGTCTCCGTTCGGATTCGCGGGCCCTCGTTCAAAGCGCCGCCGTTCGCAGCATCGGGCTGACGAGAGCGGGCAGCGTCGAGCCGTGGTTTTCTTCTTCGAACACGCGGAACTTTGCGTTCAAGCCGAATTCCCTCAGTTCTTCGAGCCGCTCATGCAGAGCGCGCGCGTTTTGCGCAGAATGAAAAGGTGCGCCGCCTTCCAGCTCCCCCAGGGCGATAAGCAGATTCAGTTCGAGCTTCTCCTCGCGAAGGCGGCGGGCGAACAAGGCTTCTTCTTCCCGAATTAAAGGCTGGGCCCAATGCAGCGAAGGGCTGCCCGCGATATAACAGCGGAAAGCATCCGGCCGGGTAAACAGGACATGCAGCGCAAACAAGCCTCCCAAAGAATGCCCGAACAGCGTCTGTCGGCCGCGATCGATCGGCAGTTCGCGTTCGATTCGGGGTTTCAGCGCTTCTTCGATAAAACGCAGGAAGGCGTCCGCGCCTCCGTGTTCCGGCCGCGGCCGGCCATCGGGGGAAGCCGGCAGGTTCCCGGCGGGAACGGGCAGGGTGTAGTCGTACTGGCGTTCCGGAGAAAACGGGAGTCGGCTCGGATATCCGATGCCCACGATGACGCTCGGGCAGACACCCGTTTTGTCGGAACGCCGCGATTGGGCGCGTTCGGCATCCAGAACGGTGTTGAACACGGCATGCCCGTCAAGCATATAGATAACCGGATAGCCGCGGGCAGGCGCTTCGCATTCGGGAACGGACATCAAAATTCGGTATTCCCGGCCTTCCGCGGAATGCATGGCAAACTGCCGGGCGCCGCGCAGTTCGATAACGGCAGTCTTTTCGTCGGCGGCTTCGGAACCGGCGTACGGCAAAACAACTTCGGAATGCATGGATCGGCCTCCTTCGGCGATGATGGGGCGGCGCGCAGGCATGCGGTTCGCTCCGCGATCCGCATATCCGGCAGGTCGTCCGTCTACCCGAGTATAGCGTTCCGGTCCTTCGGATAACATGGACGATATTCGCAAGGAACATGGACGATTTATCGGCGGGTACGCTTCGGGCATTGACTCCCGAGTCGGCAGAAGGTAAAGTAAGAATAACGTACAGTGAGAATGATTATCATTTAGCGGGAAAGCGACAGCAGTAGAAGGAAGGAGCGACAAGGATGGTGCGGGAACTCGAAAGTCCTCAGAAGCGACCCCACAGCCGGATGCCGCAGGAAGACCTGATTTTTCGGCTGAACGGAATCGAGCGGGTCGAATGCGGCATGCATAAAGGGATGCCGCATCGTCATGCCTCTTCTTATATTTGGATCGCGGCGGTCGAGGGAGAAGGGACGATCTCTGACGAATCGGGAGAAGCCGTTCTCCGTTCCGGAGGACTGCGCTTGGTTGCGCCGAAGCGGACATTCGGAATCGAAGCGGGCGGAGAGCGGGGATTCGGCGCTTTTCTGATCTCGTTCGATATTTTTCGCGAAGAGCAGGACGAGCCGGGACGCCTGCGCGCGGTGTCCGAGGAAACGGCGATGAGCGGCGGAGAAGCCGACGAAATCTATTTGCCGGGCGGAAGGCTGGAGGCGCTTTGCGAATCGATTTGGCGTCGATGGAAAAACTCGGCGAGCGCGGAGCGCTTGAAGGCAAGAGCGGAGTTCCTTGAGTTGGTCGGCGAGTGGGCGGCCGTTTCCGCTTCGCCCGTTTACGATTCGCATCGGCTCATGCAGAGAACGAAGTCGTTTATCGACGAACATTATCGCGAGCCTTTGAAGATAGACCGGCTTGCGGGAATGGCCGGACTGAGCCGCAGCTATTACGCGGACCAGTTCAAGAAGCGTTACGGCAAAAGCGTCGTCGAATATATGACGGACCTGCGGATTCGCCGCGCGAAGCGGCTGATGGCGAATTCGGGGCTGAAGCTGCGAGAAGTGGCGCAGCAGGTCGGGTACGGCGACGAGTTTTACTTCAGCCGCCGGTTCAAGCAGGAGACCGGCGTTGCTCCGAGCGCCTATATCAAAAGCCGTTCGCGCCGTATCGCGGCCTACTGCGCGTCGTCCGCCGGTTATCTGCTGGCGCTGGGCATCGTTCCCTATGCGGCTCCGCTGCATCTCAAATGGACTTCTTACTATTACAACCGGTATGCCGCCGATATTCCGGTGCATCTGAACGGTTACAAGCTGGATGCGGATCGCCAAGGCAATCTGGACCGGTTGGAACAGAGTCGGCCCGAGCGCATCGTCTGCGGCGCCGACGTGTCCGCCGAAGAAAAAGAACGCCTCGAGCGGATTGCCGATGTCTTCTATATCCGCCCGGAAGCGGATTGGCGAACGGCGCTGCGCGAAACGGCCGCGGCGCTCGGCGAACGGGAGGAAGCCGAACGCTGGCTCGAATCTTACGCGGAGGCCGCAGCGACCATAGGGGCGTCGATCGGCAGCCGGCATCCGGACGAGCGGACGCTGCTGCTCCGCTTCCGGAGCGGCGATTTTTATTCGGCCGCCGCTTCTTCGGCAGCCGGCGTGCTGCGGGACGATCTGGGCATTCGGTTGATCGGTCCGCCGGCGAAGGACGGGGAAGAACAAGCGCTCAGCCTTGCGGCGCTCGAAGCGGATCGGGCGGACCGCATTCTGCTGCTTGTCTGCCAGGAAGGAGAGACGCTGCCGGGCTGGGAAGCGGTGCGCCGGTCTCCCGAGTGGGCCGAACTGCCGGCCGTGCGATCGGGACGACTGCATCTGCTGCCGTCCGATCCCTGGCGCGAATGTTCGCCGAGCGCGCATAAAAGGGTGCTGCTCGAAGCGGCGCGAATATTCTGAGCCGCCGGATTTTGGTATAAATCGCGCTTGCCTGTACAATGGAAAAGGATTCGTGTACAGACAAGCGGCGATTTTATGCGAAAAGCGGAAAGGGAGGCCGAGATGAGAAAGGCGATCGAAGGCGAAAAAATGCACGCGTATCCGGGTATGGTGGCGATGGTCACTTCCCGGGCGGGAGAAAAGCGCAACGTCATGGCGGCGGGGTGGCATGCCTATATCGGCTCGGGACCGGGCATGTACGGGATCGCGCTGCGCGAAGAGACGTTTTCGTACGGATTGATCAAGAAAGCCGGCGTATTCGGCGTCAACTTCCTGCCGGCCGAGCGGACGCAGGCGATTCAAGGAGCGGGCACGCTGACGGGAAGCGATGCCGATAAGCTGGAGGCTCTCGGCATCGGATTCGAGGACGGACTGAAGACAGGAGTGCCGATCTTAAACGACGCCTACATGGCGTACGAATGCCGAGTGGCGGATATGAATTTGTACGGAGATCATTACTGGATCGTGGGCGAGATCGTGCAGGTCTATCAAGACGAGGCACTCTTCGGGGAAGACGGACTGCCCGATCTGTCGAAGCTGTCGATTCCGCTGTACATGGGACGCGCCTCGTACCGGGTGCTGGATGAACGGGCGGAGAAGAAAGTGCATCGCCCTTAAGGAAAGCTGCGCAAAGATGAACGTAAGGTACTGTCGTGAGCTTCAATGATTCAATTATGGAGAACGAAGACATGGTCGGACAGCAGGTGCAGCGGAGCGGCCGAATCATTCGAATATGGAAAGCGGTCTTCCTTGAATTAAACGGAAGGCCGTTTTTTGGCGGGAACAGTTTATTCCCTATCTGTCGGAGCCTGCTGTTCACCAAACTTCCAATCCAAAAGCCCTTCGGTTACAATAGCCGTGTAAGCGATATCAAAGTCGGGCGGATGCCGGAAGGGTGGAGAACTTTCTTGAACGATTTCGTCAATGTGGGAATGATCGGTTACAAATTTATGGGCAAGGCGCACAGCAACGCGTACCGCGCGCTGCCGATGTTTCTGCCGGACGTGCCAAAGCCGCGGATGACGGCGATCTGCGGACGCGACGAACAGGCGGTGAAGACGGCGGGCGAGCAGTTCGGCTGGTCGGACACCGAGACCGACTGGCGCAGTCTGGTCGAGAGGGAGGACATCGACCTTGTCGACATCAACGCGCCGAGCGACGCGCATAAGGAAATCGCGTTGGCCGCGGCTGCCGCCGGCAAACATATTTTCTGCGAGAAGCCGCTGGCGCTGAGCCTGGCCGACGCGCGGGAGATGCTGGAGGCGGCGGAGCGGGCGGGAATCAAGCATATGGTCGGCTTCAACTACCGTTTCGCGCCGGCCGTGCGTCTGACGAAAAAGCTGATCGAGGAAGGACGCCTGGGCAAAATTTATCATTTTCGCGGCCTTTTTTTGCAGGATTGGATCATGGACCCCGATTTCCCGCTCGTCTGGCGGCTGCGGAGGGAAGTGGCCGGATCGGGATCGCTCGGCGACCTGGGCGCGCATACGATCGACATGGCCCGCTATCTGGTCGGCGAATTCGACGAGGTCGTCGGCATGAGCGAGACGTTCATCAAGGAACGGCCGATGCCGACGGAGATGACCGGGCTGACGGCAAAAGGAAGCAAGGACGGTCCGCGCGGCGAAGTGACGGTGGACGACGCCGCAATGTTCATGGCCAGATTTCAAAACGGCGCGCTCGGAACTTTCGAAGCGACGCGCTTCGCGAACGGACACCGCAGCACGAATTCGTTCGAAATCAACGGCAGCCGGGGCAGCGTGCGTTTCGACTTCGAGCGGATGAACGAGCTGGAAGTCTATTTTTCGGACGACGCGGAAGACGTGCAGGGCTTCCGCAGGGTGCTCGCGACCGACGCGGCGCACGACTATATGCATGCCTGGTGGCCGGCGGGACATACGATCGGCTACGAGCATACGGTGACGCACGAAGTGCACGAGCTGATGAAAGCGATCGCCGAAGACCGCCAGCCGGTGCCGAATTTCGTCGACGGCGTCAAATGCCAGGCGGTGCTCGAAGCGGTCGAGCGTTCGGCGGCGGAGAAGCGCTGGGTGAGCCTGCGCGAGTTCGAGGAGTAAGACGCCTCGGGAGCCTTCCGGCCGATTCCGTCGCCGCGGTTCGGAAATTTGGCGAATGGCGAAAATCCATGCGCAAAAAAGCCTTCCCCATAACGGGGAAGGCTTTTTATTTGGCGGGCGTCTTTTTCGCGTCCGGCACCTCGACCGCGATTTTACGGTTGAGCGACGTAAGCTGCTTCAAAAATTCGTCTTCCCGCACGGGTGAAACCAGCAGGCTGCCGCCGGCGTACACGATCTCCAAACGGTCGCGTGAATGGGCCGGCCCCGAACTCAGGCTGCGCTTGCGGCGAATCTTCTCGATGCGATCGATCGGGATGTTCCAGTTCAGCGGACCGGAGCGCACGCGCAGATGGCCGTTTTCGATTTCGTAGTTCGTCATGTACCAGGTCGATACGACGAACATCAAAATAAGCAGCCAGACCGGGATGAACAGCAGGGAACCGCCGGCCGACAGTCCCATCCAGACCATAATCAGCAGAGCTATGATAATAGCCCAGTTCAAGGTGAAGAAAAAGACGTCTTTTTCGCTTTTGTATCGATTCATGCAGGCCTCCGAAATAAATGATCTTGCTTTTATTCTACAGGAACGTAGGGCCTCGGCACAATTCTATGCAAAAAGTAACATTCGCTCTTTCGCTTTACCAGAGAAAAGAGTATAGTAAAAGGCCGGGGTACTTTTTTACGACTCCTTGGTAGAGAAACAGAGCGAATCATGCATGAAAAGGGGTAATTCGGTTGGGTAAGGGAAAGACATTGGGATTTTGGATCTTAACGGCGCTGGTCGTCGGCAATATGGTCGGCTCGGGCATTTTCATGCTGCCGCGTTCGCTCGCGGAAGCGGCCAGCCCGGCGGGTACGGTATTGGCGTGGGGAGTTACCGGATTCGGCGTGCTGATGCTGGCGCTCGTGTTCGGCAATCTGGCGCTGCGCAAACCGGAACTGAACGGCGGCCCGCAAATTTATGCGAAAGAATTGTTCCCGAACAGTCCGGCGCTGTCGCTGCTGTCGGGATTCATGTCGAGCTGGGGCTACTGGATCGGCAATATCGCGGGCTTCGTGGCCGTCATCACGACGTTCGCCAGCTATCTGTCCACCTTCTTCCCGGTCATGAACAGCGCGCAGGTACTGCTGAGCCTGGGAAGCTTCGAATTGACGGTCGGACACTCGCTGAACTTCGTCGTATGCTCGCTGCTGCTGTGGGGGACGCACGCGCTTGCGCTGCGCGGAATCGAGGGGGCCGGGCGGCTGAACCTGATCGCGACGGCGACCAAGGTGATCGGTTTCGCGCTGTTCATTCTGATTGCGCTCTTCGCGTTTCAATCGTCGACGATGGGGCAGTTCGCCGCGGCGCATCTGGATGGAAGCGGACGGACCGTATCGCTGCTGTCTCAGGTCAACGGAGCGGCGGTCGTAACGCTGTGGGCGTTTATCGGCGTAGAGTCGGCAACGGTGTTCGCGGCGCGGGCCAAACGGAAAAAGGACGTCAGCCGTGCCACCGTAGCGGGTCTGCTGATCGCGATCGTGCTGTATGTCGGAATCAGCATCCTGACCATGGGACTGCTGTCCAAAGAGCGGCTGACGCAGTCGCAGAATCCGCTCGTCGACGCCATGACGGAAGTGCTCGGTCCGTACGGCGGCTATCTGCTGGCTGCGCTGGGCTTGATCAGCTTGATCGGTTCGACGATCGGCTGGGTGCTGCTGAGCGCCGAAGTTCCGTACGAAGTGGCCAAGCAGCGCGTATTTCTGCAGCCGTTCCGCCGGGAGAACGAACGCGGCATGCCGAAGCTGTCGCTGTGGATTTCGAACGGCCTGGGGCAGCTGCTGATTTTCTCGACGATTTCCGGTTCGATCGCCCAGGCGTTCGATTTCATTATCGTCGTCGCGACGCTGGCGTATCTCGTGCCGTACCTGATCGCCTCGGTGTATCAGCTGAAGCTGACGCTGACGGGCGAAGGGTATACGGAGGTTCGCGAGCGGCGAATGGACGGCGCAATCGCGGTACTGGCGACCGTTTATTCCGCCTGGGTCGTTTACGCCGGCATGGGCGATTGGAAAACGTTCCTGTTCGGCGTGATGCTGCTGGCGAGCGGAATCGTGTTCTATCCGCTGCTGCGGAAACAGCTGCGGGAGAGCGAGGGAATCGTGGGAAAGGGACGCCAGATGCCTTAAAAGTTTTTTTGACCGGGCCTTTATTCATAACCGAATACCGGATACGAAGCGTTTCAATCGGGACAGCCGCTCAGCGGCTGTCCTTTTTTTCATGCCTGCACAAGCATGGGAGGAAGCAATCCGAAATGGGAATACTACAAATCCGACACCAAAGAAGACGTCGTTGAATTTACAGGCGACGCCATGTACGGGGCGGAACAAGGGCACACGACGGTCCAATTTGTGCTTTATAAAGATCTGACTTTCGAACTGTACGGGATCTGGGTAGATCGGGAAGGCGATGCCTTAGGCGAAAAATACGCAATGACGGATGATGAAATCGAAGATACGCTCGATACGATTTACAGAACCGTGCAGTAAACAGAATATCGGACTTCACGAAAAAACTCCGGACGGACCGGAGTTTTTCTTTTGCATAAAGATAACTAAGGCGTCTTCCGCAGCATTCTTTCATTTGTTCGATTTACGGGTGGCCTGTTAAACTGGACACAGCAATACATGCATATTCATAAAGAAACGGTGGAGAACCTTATGACCATTATCGGAATCGATCTCGGAACGACCAACAGCGCCGTATCCGTCTGGAAAGACGGCCGTTCGCGGCTTATTCCCAACGCCCTCGGCGATCTGCTGACGCCTTCGGTCGTCGGACTCGACGACAACGGCGACATCCTGGTCGGACGCATTGCACGCGAACGTCTGCTGACCCACCCGCTGTTGACGGCGTCCGCGTTCAAGCGCCATATGGGGACGCCGCGCGAGATTCGGCTGGGCGATCGACGTTTTCGCGCGGAAGAACTGTCGGCGCTCGTGCTTCGGGCGCTCAAAGCCGACGCGGAAAGCTTCCTCGGCGAGCCGGTGACGGAGGCCGTCATCAGCGTGCCGGCCTACTTCAACGATACGCAGCGCAAAGCGACGCGGATGGCAGGCGAGCTTGCCGGCTTGAAGGTCGAGCGCCTGCTGAACGAACCGACGGCGGCCGCGATCGCTTACGGTCTGCATCAGCAGGAGCCCGAGACGCAGTTTCTCGTATTCGACCTCGGCGGAGGCACGTTCGACGTCTCGATTCTGGAGTTGTTCGACGGCGTAATGGAAGTAAAAGCGGTGGCCGGGGACAATTATCTGGGCGGCGAAGACTTCACGAATCTGCTGGTCGAGCATTTTTTGTCGTCGTTCGGGACCCAGGCTTCTTCGCTGGAGCGGAAAACGTTGGCTTTTTTGCGGGATCAGGCGGAGTCCGGCAAGCGGACGCTGTCCCGAAATCAGCCGATCGTCATGCGGGCGGGGATCGGCGGCGAAACGAAGGAGCTGCGGATCGATCGGGATCGCTTCGAAATGCTCGTTCAGCCGCTGGTCGAGCGTCTGCGCAAGCCGATCGAACGCGCGCTGCTCGATGCTTCGATCGACGCGGATGCGATCGACGAGATTGTCATGGTCGGAGGAGCTTCGCGTATGCCGATCGTGTACTCCATGCTCAGCCGGATGTTCGGACGTCTGCCGGCCGCGAATATCGATCCGGACGAGACGGTAGCCGTCGGCGCGGGCGTTCAGGCGGGCATGAAGGAGCGGAGCGAAGAGCTGCAGGACATTGTGATGACCGACGTCTGCCCGTATACGCTCGGCACGGAAGTCGCGGTGACTCACACGGGCGGAGAATACGAGAGCGGACATTTCAGTCCGATTATCGACCGCAACACGTTTGTGCCCGTCAGCCGGGTCAAACGATTTTCGACCGTGAACGAGGAGCAGCGGAGAATCGTCGTCAAAATTTATCAAGGCGAAAATCGGCTGGCGGCGAACAATCTGCTGTTGGGCGAACTCGAAGTCGAGTTTCCGCCCGGAACCACCGGTATCCGGGATATCGACATCCGTTATACTTACGATATCAACGGCATTCTGGAAGTCGAGGTAAAAACGGTCGGCCTGGACGACGTGCATCGAATCGTGATCGAGGAAAATCCCGGCGTGATGAGCCGCGAGGAGATCGAGCGGCGCTTGGCGCAGCTGTCCGCGCTGAAAATGCACCCGAGAGACCAGGAAAAGAACCGTCTGCTGCTTGCGCGCGGCGATCGGCTGTACGAGGAAAGGCTCGGCGACGAAAGGGAATGGATCGCCCTGGCCATGCAGCGCTTCGAGGCGGCGCTGAACCGGCAGGACGAACGGGAAATCCGCGAGGAAGCGGAACGGCTGGAGCAGTTTCTGAATGGGATCGAAGGGAGCCGGCGCTGAGATGAGCGTCTGGGAAATTCTCGGCATAGCGCCGACCGCCGACGCCCGGGCGATCAAACGCGCCTATGCGGCGCTGCTCAAGAAAGTGCATCCCGAAGACGATCCGGAAGGCTTCCAGAGGCTGCGCGAAGCCTACGGCGAAGCGCTGGAACTGGCAAAGAGACTTCGGCCCGAAGAAGCCGGCGGCGAACCGCTGTCCGGCGGGTCCCCGATATCCAAGCCAAGCGGAAGCGGCAGTCGGGACGGAAGTGGGGAACGACCGCCTGTCTGGGGCGAAGCCAACCGCCAGGCGCAGCGCAGACGCCGGGCGGAGCGGGCACAGGGAGCGAGCGGCTCGCACATATCCGGAAGCGAAGGACGGGATACCGTTCAGGATGCGGGGACGGCCGGCGCCGCTTCCCCTTCCGAGTCGGCCGCGGTTCCGCGTAAGGAACGCAAGGCGGCGTCGGAGACGGATGAGCTGATTCGGCAGCTCGAACAGGTATACGCCGATTACCCGAAGCGCATCGCGGCGGAAATCTGGAGCGAGCTGCTGGAGAACGATCGGCTGCGGAACTTGGCTTTTAGGCAGGAAGTTCAGCCTAAAATGCTGCGTTTTCTTGCGGAGCATCCGCATCTTCCTCTGCCGGTGTGGCAGCTGCTGAACCGCGTTTTTCGCTGGACCGACGACGAATTGGGATTGTCCCGGCTCGTTCCGCCGGATTTCGCGGGCTTTATTCTGGATTCGATCCGTCAGCCCGCGGAGCTGCGGTTCGATCATCTGCCGCGGCGGCGGGATTTTGAACACGATGCGTTTTTATCGCTGCGAGGCCGCGGAGCCGCCCTGCTCAGAAGCGGCCGTCTTTGGGAAGCCGTGGAACAGTTCGATGCCGCTTATGCGATGCTGGAAGGCGGATTGGGACAGGACCCGGACCTGCTTCGGCTGCGGGCGACCGCTCTGCATCTGCTCGGCGAGGATCTGCGGGCGGAAGAGGACTGGAAAACGCTGGTGTCTTCTTTTCCGAACGAGCGCGATGCCCTGCTGCGTCTGGCGGACAGGCTGTTGGAAACGGAGCGCGCTTCCGAGGCGCTGACTCTTCTGCAGCGCGCGCTCGATCTGAGGCCGAACGATCCCCAGGCGCTGCTGGGACTGGCGCGCGCTTTCCGCGAGCTCGGGCGCAGCGCCGAAGCCGAGCAGATCTGCGACCTGGCGCTGCTGCTGGAACCTTCGGACATCGAGCTGCGCATTCGGCTGTTGGATCTGCAGGCGCTGAGGACGGATCTGCTGCTCGAGACGATCAAGCGTTATCCCGGCGACCGGGACGCGCGTTTTGCCGCGGGGGAGCTGCTGTTCGGCCTGGAACGCTGGGAAGAATGCCTGCGCGTGCTGACGGAGGCGCCGCTCTACGGGACGACCGGCGAGATGAAGGCGCTGCTCGGACGGACGCTGATTCGTTTGGGACGTGAACAGGAGGGGGCCCGCTGTTTTGACGAAGCGGTAGAAGCCGCGGAAACCTCCGGACAGAACGGCTATTACGCGCGGCTGCATCGCGGACTGTATTTGACGGATCGCGAACGGTGGAGCGAAGCGGAAAAAGATCTCGGGAAAGCTGCCGCGCTGACCGCGGGAGGCGATGCCCGTCTCTGGACGTCGCTGGCCCGATGCGCGATCGGACAGGGGCGTCCGGAAGAGGCGCTGGACCTTGCGGGCCGGGCGCTGCGATTAGGCCCGTCAAGCGAACCTTACGGTACCCGCGCGGTCGCGCTCTATCGGCTTCGGCGGTATGAGGAGGCGCTCGAAGATTTCGATCGCGCCTGCGCTTACCGTTCGGGGAATCCGGCGTGGCTGCGGATGAAAGGCCTGTGCGAAATGCGCGGCAGACGTTATGATGACGCGCTCCGCAGTTTGGAAAACGCGAAGAATTCCGGGGAAGCCGACCTTGTACGAAAAGCGCTGTGCGAGCTTTATCTTCGCCGGGGCAAGTATGGCGAAGCGCTGGCGGAAGCGCGGGAGTCGGAAGGAGATCCCGAGCTGCTGCTGCTTCGGGGATGGGCCTGCCGCAAGCTGGGCCGATCGGGCGAAGCGAAAGAGGCTTTTCTCGCGGCGGCGAAACTCGCGCCGGACGATCCGCGGGTGCTCCGCTTTGCGCTGGACGAGCTGGCGGCCGGCGGAGAAGAGGAAGCGCTCGCCTACGCGGAGCGTATCCTGGCGTTGGACCCGGGCGACGACGAGACGCGCGCGCGCCGGACCGGCATCCTGTTCGAATACGGCCGCGTCGAGGAAGCCGAAGCCGAAATTGCCGGACTGCTGGTTCGGCTGCCCGACCGCAGCGTGCATCCGGAGCTCTGGTATTATTCGGGAATGCTGCTGTTGGAACGGAAAGACTACGCGGCGGCGGCCGAGCATCTGCGGCGCGCCTGCGCATCGGGCCTGCGCGGCGATGCCGTCAGTCTGCTGTCCATCGCGCTTTTCGAGAGCGGAATGACGGACGAGGCGCTGACGCTGGCTCGGGAAGCCGCTGCGGAACATCCCGATCATTCCGATTACCGGGCGAGGCTTCGGCGAATGGAAGGAAAAAGCGCGATTCCGTCGGCTCTGCGGCAGCTGCTGCGCAGTCCGGCCCGGCAGGAAAGCTGGCCGTTCAGCGTCAAACTGCGTCCCGTCCGGATCGCTCCGAGGGACGAACCGCCATACGAAACGGAGGGGATGCGCAAGTGATGGACGCTTACGATTATCGGCGCGCGCTGGATTGGGCGGTCGCGCTCGGCGCGCCGCTTCTCACGCGGTACGGCGTAAACCCGCCCTATACGCCCGCGGCCTGCCGGGCGGCCGAATTCGATCCGGGCAAACTTTTGGAAGAAACATGGGGCGTTACGGATATCGAGGGCGTGCGGCATTTGGCCGAGCGGATGTGGTCGGGTGTGCACAACCCCGGTTTTCAGCATACCCGTCTGCTGTTCAGCGGAATGACCCTCGACCAACGCCGGCATTACGTGGACGGCGTGCGGGAACACGAGAGATACGGGGAATGGTATGCGGTTCATCTGTATATGGACCGGCTGCCGCCGGCCGGCATCGCCGCCTGGGATCTGGGACAGCTTGCTTTTTATCTCCGGTGCGCGCGTTTGGAAGAGTATATCGGCGAGGAGGAAGAAGAAATATGCCTGCTGCATACGGCGGTCCGGGCCCGTTTTTCTTACCGCAGCTGGCCGGATTACGCGATCGCTTATATGGCGGGGCGCCAATTTGCGGCACGCGACCTGTCGGAAGAAGGTTCGAAGATCGATGCCGAGACGCTGCGCGTTCCTCTGATCGGCGAGTCGTCGCCGTGGCGCGAACTGGAGTGGGAGATCGACCTGCCGGAACCCCCGGAGCTGCCCTGGGCTTCAGAGCATCCATAAATTCGCTCCCAATCAAAGGAAATGAGTATTATGGAAGCGAAGTCGTAAGCCGAACCGGGCGGCCCTGCGCAAATGTTCGTGAAAAAGGGGCTCCGGGGCGAAGCTTTTGCCCTCTGGCGGCGTTTATTGAATGAGGCCTTTGCCTGGGCGGGCTGCCGGAAGGAACGACGGTACCGGAGGTCGACAAGAAATTCTATAAACGGCGCGTACAGCGGCCGGAAGCGAAGGGAAGCGGAACAGCGATGCAATCGATGAGAGCGGAACGTCCCGACGGTTATTATGACGAACGGCTGATGCCGATCGACGAACGGATTTGCGAACTGCTGCAGCGGCGCAAAGAGATATCGGAAGGGAATCCGGGCCACCCGTCAAAAGCAAGGATAGCCGAATGGTCGGAAAAGTACGGGATATACGAGAACTTGTTGGATTCGATATTCGGGAGCCTGGCTTCGGAAGAGCATTACAAGCCCGAAGTCAGGCCGATCGGTTTCCGCTGCCGGATTCCGGTACTGCGTACGGCGGAACAGTCGGATATTTTTTACTCGATCGTTACGGTTCGCCAGTACGAAAATGCGAGCGTGGCGGTGCTGAGCGCGGATTGGGAAGAAGTCGAGCCCGAATACGACGAGTATCCCCGGGAACGTTCCCATAAGGAGTTCGAGCTGAGCGTTTCGGGAGAAACCGATTATGACTGCCGGATGCATCGCGGGGCGGGCACGACCGGAAAAATGTCGCTCAACTACGTGATCAGCCCGCCGCTTCCCGACGACCTGACGGGCATCTCTTTCCGGGTCCGCGCTTATGAAGATTACGGCAAGCAAAAACCGTTGGGTCCGGAGATCGTGCTGGAATAGTAAGGTCACGGAGAGGCAGCGATCATTCGCGCAAAGCCGATTTTCTGCGCAAGAACGCAAAAAAGCCCGGATATCCGGGCTTTTTAGGTATGCCGCGCCGATGTTCCGATTTCCGGGCCTTTGAACGAACCTGGCCTGCGCCGAGTGTTTCGACCGAAAAACGGTTCTAAATCCGTTCTTCCCGGCGCCTGCGGAAGGGGATGAGCCTGCCGGATTTTTTCGCTTCGAACAAAACCCACAGCGTTAGCGTCAGCCCTATCACAACCGGCACGATCGAGCCTTCGATCCCGAACGCGCCTCCCGTCAGCAGGTCGGGTCCTTGAACCTTAACCTCGAACAGTCCCGACGATTCCAGCCCGGAGACGGGAATGCCGAGCAGGCTGACGCAGGAATTCCAAGCGAAATGCAGCCCCGTCACAAACCACAGGTTTCTCCGCCAAAGGAAGGCCGCGCCGAGCAGCAGACCCGCTTCGACGGCGATTGCCAGAGCGCTGAGCAGGGTCGCGTTGGGGTTGGCGAGATGGACGGCGCCGAAAAACAGCGACGTCAGCGCCAGCGCGATCCAACTTCCGCCCAGCCGTTCGATCCCCTGCACGAGCAGGCCGCGGAATACCAATTCTTCGAACAGCGCGGCGCTGGCGAAAAACAGCAGACCGGCCAGCAGCGCTCCCGTCGGAAGGGATGGCGCCCACCGGAACGAATAGCCGCCCAGCGCCGAAATGATCAGCACCGATACGCCGATGAACAGCAGCCCGGCACCGATTCCCAGCAGCGTTTCTTTTCCCGCGCCGCTCAGGGCCAGTTCGGGCACGCGGCGGCGAGCCGGAACTTTCATGATGAAGAAGTACGCGGCGCTGCAGACGATTCCGCTCAGCAGCGACAGCAGGACGACGGCGGGAATGTCGGTCGATCCGAACGGCGGGGACAGCAGGCCGCTGCACAGTACCAGCAGGACGAAACCGAGCGGCATCCAGACGAGCGGGTAACGGAAAAAAGCCGCGATTTTGGAGTCTTTTCGGTTTGAAAGGGGAGGTCGGGTAGCCGACTCGTTCATATACAGCCTTCCTTTCCTTATTTATAAAAGATTTACGCAACCAAGTCGGCTTAACCGTAACATTTTTGGATCAAACTGTCACGCGGTCCGGAAAGGACCTTGCGCTGAGCGAACGATGAAAGGAGTATAAGCATGAGCGATTTTGAAAGTTACGTTTTCGAGCGGATCAAAAGCGGGATCGAAGCTTGGAACGAAGAGGAACGGAATGCCATTTACGTCTTGTCCTTTTACGTCGAATGCGAGGAGGACGATCTGCGCAGACCGAAGCTGACGTTCGGAAGCAATACGGACAGCCAATACGAAGAAAGCAGGTTCGAAGCTTCGGATGCCGGAGAAGCCCGTTGGAACTATGCGTATTGGCTGCAGAACGAACAGGTCGTAATCGGCGACGATTATGTTCGCGAAGGGCGCGAAGAGCAGCTTCGGCGGGACGAATGGGTCCGGTCGCTGCCATGGTTCTATACCGACGAAGAAGAGCGCGAAGATTTCGAGCGGACGCTGGAGTCGGGCGAGAAGATCGTGGAGGCTTTCGGCAGCGTCGTACAGAACGTCGTGACCCGGCTGCGAAGCGAAGGCGTCGTGACGGGAACCTTCGGCCGCTCTCTGCCTTTGTTGGTACACGGCCTGGAATATTCGGACGAGACGGCGAAGTTGAACCGGAAGCTGAACCCGGGCGGAGAAGCGGAGGCGTTCGCGGCCTGGATCGACTCCATGTGAGAACGAGAATGCGCGAACCCGCATAAACGGCCGAGAGAAAAAAATTTTGAACGAACATGAAAAAGCCGGACTGAGGTCCGGCTTTTTCATGTTTTTGAATAGGTTCCGTACTCAGCGAATATCCGCGACCGCTCGAACGAAGGCGTCGATCGAAGCGAATCCGCTGCCCGCTTCGGACGGGGAGGCGTTCGGATCTATTTTTCGGCTGCGCAGAAATTCGTCCAGCGCAAGCTGCAGCTTCGTATCGAAAGCTTCAAGGTCTCGCGAGCGTTCGGAACTCATCCGATCCAACAGGGCCGCCCAGTACGAGCTGCCCCGTTGATCGCCCAGCTCGGGGTAACGTTCGGCCAGTGCCGACGCTTCGCGGAGGCTTAAGCCCGCCCGCAGCTCCGCCGCGAGGTAGAGGCCGAGGAAGCGATGCAGCGGGTCTTCCCGAACGATCGCCTCGAAAGCTCGGCGCGCTTCGTCCGTCTGTCCGCGGTACAGCAGCGATGAAGCATGCCGGGCCCGGGCGGAAGGTTCGGCGTAGCCGCCGTTCAACTCCTTGTACAGGCGGAAATCGTCGTCATAGTCTTCCCATGCGGCTTCGGCGTAAGATAACTCCGACAAACGCTGCGCTTCCTGCGGGGAAAGTCCGAATTCCGCAAGACGCCGAAGCAGCAGGGCGGTTTCTTTTTTGGCCTGGGCATCGCCCGAGATTTCGGCCCGAGCGAGCGACAGCCGGGACAGCATGCGCAGCGCGTGCACATCGTTCGGATCGCTCTCCGTCTCCTGCCGGTAAGCTGCCGCCGCTTCGCTCAATTTGCCCTTTAACAGCAGCTTGTCCGTATCGGTCAGCGTTCGCTGCTTCAGGTAAAAGAACGGAAGGAGATCCGCTTGATCGGCATTTTTACCGTAGCCCGTGCTCTCGCTGATTACCCGTCCGTCGGCATCGTAAGCTCGAACCGACCAGGAGAAGCGGGCATCGGGATTCATATAGGCGAGCATCCGATAAGGGTCGGACGCTTTCCAATCGCCGGACTCCGGATAGTCGATCGACCCCGGTACGGCATACAGATCCTCGATCGGAAGAACAATCCGGTTGCCGGCAATCCGCTCGCGAATCAGCGTGCCGGTGCTGATCGTGTCATCCCGGTCGGGGATAGAACCGATCAGGTCGTAATAGGCGGCGTCCTCGACCGCGGACCAACTGAACTCGACCGTCTCGCCGGTCAATTTCTGTTCGTTGACCGGCGATCGGAGTTCGATCCGAGGCTTGATGACGAGTTCGCGAGACAGCGTTTCCCCGTTCTCGAACCGGATCCAATCGTCCCATCGAATCGGCCAGCTCCAGCCGTCGGCCTGCTTCTCGTCCAATCCGAGCTCGAGCCCGTAATAGCCCGGCACGACGTTTCGGATTTCGAACCGTCCTTCGGGATCGGTCACCGCGCGGTAAGGCTCGGCTTGGTTCGGCGAACCGTCTTCGTTTTCGCCGAGCAGGAACACGCCGGCCCGCGCCGCGGGCTTGCCGTCGCTGTACGTCAGCCGGCCTTTGAACACGGCGGAAGAAGCGCTCGGCTCCTCCGCCAGCATCGTCAAGGATTCCCGCAGCGAGCGAAGCGGCTGCGCCGAAGGGCTGCCGGACAAGCCGCGATCGGCTTCGGCAATCGCTTCCTGCGTCCGGCCCCGGGCGAAGAGCGAAAAGCTGTCGATCCAGGCGGCGCGCCTTTTCAAATCGACGGCATTCCGCTGAACCCGAACATCGCTTTCTTCCAGCAGCTTGCCCGCCGTTTCAAGGCTGCCGTGCGCCAGTTCCCGCTCCGCGCGATCAAGCATCAGCGTCGCGTATTCCAGGGAACCTTTTTCGAAGCGTGCCAGCGCTTCTTCCAATGCCCGGTCGCCGTCGCCGCTGCGTCCGAGCGCATCGTATTCGTACGCCAGCTGTTCGGCCGCGCGGACCAGCGTTTCGTCTCGTCTGCCGCCGCCCACGTATTGTTCAAGCATAGGCAGGCGGTCCTCCGGCTTCAGCAGACCGGTCTCGTCGCTGCCGGAGGTATGCATGGAGCCTCTGGGGCCTATCCGGAGGTCGAACGCATAAGGATCGTATTCGGGAGACTGGACCGCCAGACGCGCGATCAGGTCCAGCTTGTCCTGACCTTTCGCTTCGCCGATCTCCTGGATAAAGCGGGCGCGGAGCGCTTCCGGGGACTGCGCGGCCCGATGGTTTTCGACGGCGCGAGGAATCCAGATCGCCGCTGCCGCGAGAACAAGAAGCGTAAGGAGCGCGTAGAGGGCTCGGCGTGCGGTTTTACGGGAAATCTTCATCATGTTTCACTTCCTTTCTGACGATGTCTGATATATATAAAATGCGCGAAAGAAGGAATTCGTTACGGAAAAGAGGAGATTTATGGATAAATTTTGCGGAAGAGCGAAGTTCTTGTCCATTCGAAAAAGACGCCGGCGACAAGCCTGCGTCTTTTTTCGGATTTTATTCGATTCTTTTCCTTTTTTTGCGAGCGGCTTTGCAAAGAAATACGTGCCGCGCCGTTTCGTGAATGCCGGATGTTCTTCTTCTGCCTCGCATGTTTACTGCACTTGAAGCACTCTCTTCAGGAACGTGTTCAGCGCGGGCAGCTCGTTTTGCTTCTTGATCCGCTTTGCCAGCGCTTCGTGCTCGCCGGCCGCATAGGCTTTCAATCCTTCGCGCAGCTTGGCGTCGAAACCGGCAGGATCGTTCGCGCGCTCGGTTTCCAGGTCGATCAGCATCAGCTGCCAGTCGTAACCGCTCTCCGCGTAATCGAACTCCGGATAAGACTCGGCGAGCTTGCGGGCTTCGTCAAGCGGCAGGCCGCCTTGCAGCTTCAGCGCCAGGAGCGGACCCGCGTAGTGATGGCTCGGATCGGTCGCGAGCGAAGCGGAAAATTCCGCTTGGGCCTCTTCGGCTCGGCCTCTTTTCAGCAGCGACATCGCATGATTGCCGAGCTCGAAATAATCGGGCTGTCTGCCGAGCAGTTTGACGTAAAGGGTATAGTAATGCTCGTAACGCGCCCAGTCTGCCCGTTCATAAAAATAACTCATCAGTTTATAAGTGTCTTCCATGTTCGGCTGCCGCTCGTTCGCTTCTTCGAGCAGAGAAACGGCTTCGCGTTCCAGTCGGGGCTGATTGTCCGCATAACTGCGGATATAGAGAAGGTCGGCGAGCATCCGCACGGCATGCGTGTCGGTGCCGTCGGCTTCGTATTCGCTCCGATAAGTTTCGATCGCCTGCGTCCATTTTCGTTCAAGCAGCAGCCGGTCCGCGTCCGATAGGTTTTTCCGCTTCAAGTAAAAGGTAGGCAGGGAAGAAGCGTTTATCTCGTTCAGCCGGTATCCGTAACTGCTGGCGATCAGCCGGTCCTGCGCGTCGTAAGCGTTGACGGTCCAGGAGACGAGGGCGTCGGGATCGGAGAAACCGAGCAAATCTTTCGGATCGAATTGGTCCCAGGACACGTTCGTCCCGCTGCGCCGGTCGAAGCTCCAATAGATGGAGGGCATACGGTAAAAGCGATCGACCGGGACGGAAGCCTGGGGCTTCGTATAGCGCTGGAAGCGCTCCGACATGTAACCTCCGGTCGTTCCGGTGCCTTTTTTGTTCGAAAAACTGCTCATCACGCGGTAATAAGAAGCGCCCGGCACTTCTTTCCAACGCAGCTCGACCGTATCCGTATCGATCGTTTTTCCGTCGATCGGCGCTTCTTGACCGATCAGCGGCCGCATCGTCAAGTTTTTTTGTACCGTCTGGCCGCCTTTGATTTCGAACCATTCGTAGAAATTGATCGGATAGGTCCAGCCGTCCGCTTGCGCGAGACTGACCCCTAGATTGATCTGATAAATGCCGGGCATCACGCCTTTGATTTCGAAACGGCCTTGATCGTCCGTCAGCACGCGGTAAGGCGGCTCATCCATAAAACGTTGATCGAAAGGCCGTTCGTCACGAACGCCGAAACCGATATACATCTCGCTTTCGTGCAGCAGGAACACGCCCGCGCCCGCGATCGGCGTGCCGTCGCTGCGCTTCAGCACACCGGTCAAGGTCGAAGAAGCGGTATCTCCCAATTGGATCGAATGCCGGATCGCGCGTTCCAGTCGGGCGAGCCTTTTGTCGATTCCGTTATCGCCGCTGCCTCTTGCCCAGGTTCCCTGCGTTTCTCCGCCTTCGGTGCCGGTTGCTTCGTTGTAAGCTTTCAGTCCGCGATGCGCGGTATCCAGCGCTTCTTGGGGATGCCCGTCCGCGTACTGGGCTCTGGCCCGCAGCAGATCGAACCGGATGCGAAGCTGCGGATCTGCGACGATCGACGAATCTTCGTCCGCCTCCAGCAGGCTGTCGGCAGCCGCGAATTGCCCCTGCTTCAGCAGGCGGCCGGCTTGCAGCAGCAGAAGCTGCCCCCGTACGGCCGGACTTTGATTCGCGCGTGCCAAAGCGAGCTCGATCGCCCGGTCTCCGTCTTCCGTACGTCCGTCGGCATCGTAAACGTAGGCCAACTGGTCGGCGGCTTGAACGAGCCAGATATCCGATTCCGCCCGTTCGACGTAAGCCCGAAGCAGCGGGATCCGATCTGCCCGCGTCAGCAGGCGAGCCGGGTCCTCGGCAAGACGCCGCTGGGAGATGTGGTTAAAGACGTAACCGCTGTCGAAGTAAGCGTCGAACAAATAAGGCGAGTAGCCTTGAGCGTAACCGAGCACGTTTTCGCGGATCAGCTTCAGCTGTTCGTCGCCCTTCGCCCGGTTCAGCTTGTTGAGCAGGTCGCCGCGCGCATCCGCTTGAACGTTCGAAACCGCGGAGATCAACGAAGGGGCCGCATAAGCCGCCGATCCGACGACGACGGCCGGAACCAGCAGTCCAAGCACGAGATGTTTGACTTTCAGTTTAATTTTCATGTTTGTTCACCATCCGTTCGTAAAAGGCTTTGTCGTAAATGCCGCTCCGCGTTTCGATCAGCTGAATGGAACGGTCGTAGCGTTCCTCGGGCGAAAAGCGCGTGGAGGCTTCGTAGATCGGCAGGCCGACCGCCGTGATCAGGAGGAGCAGGGCGAATGCGGCCGAGACGGGCCCGAGCGAGAATTCCACGTCCTTGTTCCACCATGCCGACAAGCGCTGGCGGCGGGAAGGCCGGAAGGCCCGCTTCAATACTTCGTCGTGTCCCCGAAAAGAAATTTCGTTTAAATCCTCGTCCAACCTATGTTTGACCGCCCGCCGTTCGGCTTCTTGATTGGATTCGTTCATCGCCGTTCCTCCTCTTCCCAAATCTTCTTCAGCGCGTTTCTTCCCCGCATCAGTCTCGATTTGACGGTGCTTTCCGGGGTGTCCAGCTGCTCCGCGATTTCCCGTATCGTCAATTCTTGAAAATAGTACAGCACCATGCATTCGCGGTTGCGGTAATCGATTCGACGCACCGCTTCGGCCAACTTTCCGTTCCGCCATTCGGTCATGAACGATTCTTCCGCTCCCGCGCTTCTCAAGTTCGCGTCGACCGGCAGTTCGCCGGCTTCGCCGCCCGGAAAAATGTTCCGCCAACTCCAGGTCCGCTGCTTCATGCGGCAGCGATTGATGACGATGCGCACCAGCCATGATTTCAGCTTGGCCGGATCCTGCAGCTGCGCGATTTTGGCATAGGCCAGGACGAAAGTGTCCTGTACCGCTTCTTCGGCGGCCTGCTTATCCTTGACCAGCAGGCAGGCCGTGCGCAGGAGCAGATCGCCGTAGTCGTCCATCAGTTCGCGCAGGGCGGATTCGTCCTTGTTTTTGATTCTCTCTATAAGGTCCAGGCCGAGCTCCCCCCTTCAAGCGTTAAGATGCGGGCCGCGCAAAACGGGTTGCGCCCGGAGGCAAACTTTTTTTGCGCAAACATAAAAAAGCAGCCCTCCGGAATAGAGGACTGCTGCCGAAACCGCCGGATTCACAAATAATACATCTTGAACAAAATATCCTGGTTGTGATTCCCGAACTTTTTGCCGAAGATGGTCGCTCCTCCGACGTTCTTCGCGTCTTCTTTCACTTCGATGCGCAAAGTCCAGCGGTCGCAGCTCGTATCGAGATCCGCGATCGAGACGTCGGACATCGGATCGCCGTCGACATATGTGCCGTGGCCGGTAATGCGGATCGTTTTGAGCAGGCCGTATTGGTTGAGATTATGCGGCCACCAATCCGGCGTGAGCTTGCCTCGCGTATCCGCGAAGTCGCCCGGGCTCGTCCAGGTACCGAGTTCGATGCCGTTCAGCGTAAAGGTGATATCGGAAGGCCAGACGTCGTTGGAAAAAGGGAATTCCGACGAAAGTTCCATGCTGATTTCGAACTGCTGCAGCTTTTCCTCTTTTTTGAGAAAGTTCGCCACATTGTACTGCACGAATCCCTGCGTGAACCACAAAATTTCCGCATCCATGCGCTTGGGATCCATAAAATACTTCGGTTCGTCGACCGGCCCGATGAAATCTTTGTCCGACGCGAGTCCGCAAGTCGGCTTGAGATCGAAATCGGTATAATGGCCGACCGGAACCGACGTTTCGTACGAATCGAAAGAATGGAAGATCTTTTTAGGGAAATTGATTTCGATATGATCGACTTTGAGAATGGACAGCTTCTGGAGACCGGATTTGCCCGGAACCTTCTCCGTTTTGATGATGCCGGCGTCTTCCAGCTTCTTGATATGCTTGATCACGATCGGGCTGCTGATCTTCAGCTCCTCGGCGAGCTCCTTGATATTCATTTTGTTTTTGGACAGCAGCTGAATGATCTTAATGCGAACTTCGCTGGCCAGCGCTTCGTAGACGACGAGGGAGGACTGATCGATTTCCAACTGCATCTTATCCCACTTCTTTCACTTGGTTTCATTAATACGACCGCAGGCGGTCTTGGTAACGTTAATGATACCATAAAGGTTATTAACCTGTATATAAATTAATGTAATAGGTACTTTCGAAGCAAAAAAGCGATTACATGGCGAAATTAAGTAAACTAAATAGTTAATTTAATGAGAAGAAGTTGTTTTAAGTTTATAAAAAAGTTATTGACACCGTTTTCAGATTAACGATATACTAAACCCAAGTTAAGGGCTTGTTAAAGACAGGAGGAGAATAGATTGAAGAGAAAATTGGGGGCATTAGTAACAAGTTTCGCAGTAGCGGCTACAGTGCTGGCGGGGTGCGGAAGCAGCAACGCCAACGATCCGAAGACCATTACGTTTTGGACGCCGCTGACTGGCGAAGACGGCGCGTATATGGATAACCTGGTCAAGGAGTATAATGCGACTAATCCCGAGATCAAGGTCAAACACGTTGTAACCTCTGACATGTACACGAAAATTTCGACGGTATTGAGCTCGGGCAAAGGCGTACCGGATCTGACGATCATCCACGCCGACCGCGTACCGGGTTACGTGAAGCAGAAGCAGCTGGAACCGATGACGGCAGTCATGCAAGCGCAACCAGAGCTGAAAGAAGCTAACTTCCTGCCTCAAGCCTGGGGCGCCGGCAACATCGATGGAACTCAGTATACCGTTCCGCTCGATATCCACAGCAACGTTATGTATTACAACAAAGACCTGTTGAAAAAATACGGGGCCGAAAGCTTCCTCGACGACAACAACGTAACGATCGACGAAATCCTGAGCCTGAAAGGCAAGCTTGACGAAGGCGATTATGTCGTGAACGACGCGCTGATCGGCTGGGTCATGCTGGCGCAAATTCAGAACCTGGGCGGCGACATCCAAAAAGACGGAAAACCTGCGGTCAACACGGACGTCATGAGACAGGCGATCGAAGACGTCAAAAAGATCAACGATGCCGGCCTGATGACGCCGTTCGGCGAAGACGGATACCTGATGTTCCAGTCGGGCAACGTTCTGTTCTCGACAGACGGCACATGGAGCTCCACGGCTCACGCATCCGTCGAAAACCTGAACTTCGGCGTGACGAACGTCTACTCGGCAAGCCCGGACAAATTCACGAACCGCGCTTCGTCCCACATGTTCGCGATGTTCAACAGCGAGCAGCGCACGGACGAAAAAGAGCAGGGCATCGCGGCGTTCCTCGAGTTCATTCGCAGCCATTCCGTCGAGTGGGCGAAAGCGGGACAAATCCCGGCAAGTAAAGAAGTCGTGGAAAGTCCAGAATTCAAGAACTACATGCAGTCCTTCTTCACTTCGAACGAAGAAGAGACCAAATCGCTTTACATCTATACGTACGAGTACTATCCGTACATCGCCGAAGCGGTCGACAAATACGTGGGCGATCTCATTCGCGGCAACACGCCGATCGACGAAGGGCTGCAGGCGATGCAGAAGGAAGTCGAAGACAAGATCGGGGAATCGAACGGCGGAGCCGCGGCCGACTCCGGCAAATAACCCGGCTGATCAAGCGGGTTGAAGGAATCAAACCGATATGCCCGCTTACGTCATCTCCCCATACGGCAGTTCGTTCGCAATCCGGTGTTCCGGCCTCCTTCCAAGGGAGGTCGCGCCGGGGACGGCAGCAGAGGGGAACGGCGAAGGGCATATTGTTTTTTTCCGGACCGCCGATCCGACAGAGTCTTGAGAGGAGAACTGAAAGCCTATGAAAAAGAAGCTGAATCTGGCTCCCGCCTTATTCGTGGGACCGCATTTGATCTTGTTCCTCGTATTCGTCGTCATCCCGACGATTTACGGAATTTACGCTTCGTTTACGCAGTGGAACCTGGCGGGCTCCCCGAACTGGGTAGGGTTTGCCAACTATAAAACGATTCTGTTCGATACGGATTCGACGTTCCACATGCAGTTCTTTAACGGTCTTAAAAACACGCTTCTGTTCGTTCTGTTCACCGTACCGCCGCTTATCGTTCTTCCGCTGATGATCGCGGTGGCGCTGTCGCACAAAAAGGTCAAAGGCAAAACGTTCATTCAGTCCGTTCTCTACGTGCCGGGACTCATCTCCATTTCGGCCGCGGCACTGATCTTCACGCTCATTTTCAACAAACAGCTCGGCGTGACCAGCAATGTATTCGGTTCGACCATCGCCTGGGCGACGCACCAGCCTTACGCTTGGCTCACGATCGTCGTGCTGACGATCTGGGGCGGCATCGGCGGCAACATGATCATCTATCGCGCTTCCATCAGCGGGGTGGCGGAAGAGCTTTATGAATCGGCCGAGCTGGACGGCGCGGGCCCGATTCGTAAATTTTTCAGCATCACGCTGCCTTCGATCAACTTCCCGTTGATCTATACGTTCGTTATGACGACGGCAGGCGCATTCAACGTCTTCGGACAGCCGCTTATGATGACCGAAGGCGGACCGCAGCAGAGCACGTCGGTTCTCATGATGTATATTCGCCAGCTGGCATTCGGCACCGGCGAATCGATCGCGGGGATGGCTTCCGCGATGGCCGTTCTGCTTGGACTCGTAATCCTGGTCGTTTCGGCCCTGCAGTACTACGTCATGAACCGCAACGCCAACTGATCGGTCCCACGCGCGGGAATTGAGCAGGGAGCGGCGCCCGCGCCGGAGCATTCGGCAGGGCGTCCGTCGCAAGATACGAAAAAGGGTGGTGCATTATGTCAAACCAGGTAATGGATTTGGATAAAGGCGCGGTAGCGGTCGGCCGCAAACGCGCGAAAGTCAGTGTCTCGCAGATCGTGGCTTATGTATTCCTGGGCCTGCTCTGTCTCGTTTGGATCATTCCGGTCGTATTCGGAATCACGACATCGTTCCGTTCCCAGACCGAAGTCGTCAGCACCGGCTTCCGGCTGCTGCCGGTCAACTGGATTACGGACAATTATACCGCAATCTTGGAAAATACGTCGACCGCGCCGATTTTGCGCTGGCTGATGAACTCCATCATCATCGCGACATCGCATACGCTTCTGGTGGTCGTCGTCATTTCGTTGACGGGCTACGGCTACGCGCGGATGAATTTCCGCGGACGCAACGTCCTGTTCTTCTCGCTGCTGGGCATTTCGTTCTTCCCGGCCGTCGTCAACCTGATTCCTTCTTACAAAATCATCGATGCGCTCGGCTGGGTCAACACGTCGTGGGCCATGATCATTCCGGGCCTCGCCGGCATGGGGAACATCTTCCTGGTACGTCAGTTTATGCTCGGCATTCCGAAAGACCTCGACGAATCCGCAAAAGTGGACGGAGCGAGCGACTTCCGCATTTACTTCTCGATCATGCTTCCGCTGATCAAGCCGGTTCTGATCGTCTGCGCGCTGTTCTCGTTCACCGGTTCTTGGAACGACTTCCTGTGGCCGGTTATCGTCTATACCGACGTCGACAAAATGCCGGTTACCGCGGGCCTGCTGCTGCTGCAGGACATCTACGGCAACTACCGCATGATCGGACAGCTGATGGGTTCGGCGATTCTGGCGATTATCCCGACGCTTGCCCTGTTCCTGTTCGCTCAAAAGTATTTCGTGCAGTCGATCAACCTGAACTCCGGGATCAAAGGCTGATTGCCTTTTCTCCCCGGATTGTATAACGCAAGTTTTAAAGAAGCCGGGAGGCTTCATGCATTCGAATTTCTTATCAACCCAACCAAACAGAAAAGCTTGCAGCCGACTTCCATCGGCTTTGCACGGGCCAAGCGGAGGAGACAGAGATTCTGCAGAAGCGCAGCGTTCGCCTTTGAAGCCGGATTTCCACCTTGTCAAAGGGTTAGCAAATAAAGAAATCCGGCTTCGACAGCGATCGTAAGAACTCTATCTCCGGAGCGTCTGCGCACGTGCGGACGTTGATGTAAAGTCGGCTTCAAGTCATAAGGAGCCGAGACCATGACTCATTACGACCTGCCCAATCCTCTGATCGAACAAAGGGCCGACCCCTTCATCTACAAGCACGCCGACGGTTATTACTACTTTACGGCTTCCGTGCCGGAATATGACCGCATCGAGCTGAGACGCTCTGCTACGTTGGAAGGCCTTCGCGACGCGGAAGCCAAGAGCATTTGGTTCAAATACGACAAAGGCCCGATGAGCGCCAATATCTGGGCTCCGGAAATCCATTATATCGACGGCAAATGGTACGTCTACTTTGCGGCCGCCCACACGTCGGAGACGCAGGAAGGCTTATTCGACCACCGTATGTTCGCGATCGAAAACGATTCCGTTAATCCGCTTGAAGGACAATGGGTCGAAAAAGGACAGATCAAAACGAAATGGGAGTCGTTTGCTCTGGATGCGACCTCGTTCGAGCATCGCGGCGTCCGTTATTATGTTTGGGCGCAAAAAGATCCGGACATCGCCGGCAACTCCAACCTGTACATCTCGGAAATGGAAAACGCCTGGACGCTGCGCGGCGAGCAGGTCTGCATTTCGACGCCCGAGTACGAATGGGAAAAAATCGGGTTCCTCGTCAACGAAGGCGCGGCGATTCTGAAAAGAAACGGCCGAATCTTCATGACGTTCTCCGGCAGCGCGACCGATTCCAACTACTGCATGGGCCTGCTGACGGCGGACGAGGACAGCGACCTGTTGGATCCGAAATCCTGGGTCAAGACGCCGGTTCCGGTATTCCGCACTTCCGAAGAAAACGGACAGTACGGACCGGGTCACAACAGCTTTACCGTATCGGAAGACGGCAAGCTGGATCTGCTCGTCTATCACGGCAGAAGTTACAAAGAGATCGTCGGCGATCCGCTGTACGATCCGAACCGCCATACTCGCGTACAGGTCATCGAGTGGAACGAAGACGGCACGCCGAACTTCGGCACGCCGAGACCGGACTCGACGGCTGAAAAAGCGGTACAGTCTTAAGACCGCATCTTGCCGATAAAGAAAAAGTCCGAACCAGACGCGCTGAAGCGCCGCCTATTCGGACGAACGAAGGCTCCTGCCTGCTTAGGGGATTTTTCCCGAAGCCGACAGGAGCTTTTTTGCATG
Source organism: Saccharibacillus alkalitolerans (assembly GCF_011090185.1). Classification (GTDB taxonomy): domain Bacteria; phylum Bacillota; class Bacilli; order Paenibacillales; family Paenibacillaceae; genus Saccharibacillus; species Saccharibacillus alkalitolerans. The sequence continues at coordinate 819,119 of NZ_JAAFGS010000001.1, forward strand.
AAGCCGGCCTAACTCGATTTGTCCATCCTGACGCATAGGCTTTGTGCGTCGGCGCTGTTTTCGTTAAGATGGAGAAAGAATAAAGAGAATTTTGGAGCTTGGGAGGAAGCATACATGCGCAAGGGTATACGACTGAAAGGCGGCATCGACGATAAAAGCTTCGAAAACCGGTTGAAATACGATCCGGAGATTGTGGAACTGTATTTGACCGAACAGGATATGGAACGAACCCCTTTAATCCGCGAGCGGATCCGGGCAATGAATCGCAGGGGGATCGGAGCCTATATGCACCATCCGTCGAGGTACCGCGGAGCTTACCTGGATATCGGAAGCGAAGATCCTCGAATGAGAACTTTTTACCGCGAATCGACGGCGGAGCTGCTGAAGATTTGCGAAGAAGAAGGAGCGAGATGCGTCATTCATGCCCATTACGTCGGGATGGGATGCGCGTCGGCCGACCGGGAAGCGACGATCGCGCTGCGGGAGGAGATCCGCTCGATCCCCGGATTCGACAGCGGGCTGCTGCTCTGGGAAGACTCGACCGAAGGGCTTTTTTGCTACAGCAACCCGTATTTGATCGACGACCTGATCGTTCCTCTGAATCTGCCGCTGAACGTGGACGTCAGCCATACGTTTATCGGGTTCCGGGGCGACAACGACAAGCTCTGCGAAGTGCTGGAGAGGACTGCTCCGTACGCGCGTTACTATCATCTTGTCGACAGTATGGGAGAGCGGCATGACTCGCTTCCGCTCGGCGAAGGCCGGATCGATTGGGTCCGCGTCAAGCCGTACGTGGAAGCCAAAGACTTCATTTTCGAAATCAATTTGACCGGAGACCACACCGACTGTTCGCCGATGGTGGACAGTGCGGCTTTTTTTGCGACGATCGGATCCTGAGCGGGGAGAAGGAGGACGGAGAATGAAAAAAGTGCTGATCGCCGACGACGACGCCCATATCCGAACGCTGCTGCGCACGGTGCTGACGCAGGAGGGTTACCGGGTCGTCGAAGCGAGGGACGGAGACGAAGCCGCGGCGAGGTTGGCGGAATCGCCGGTAGATCTGGCCATACTGGACGTGATGATGCCCGGACGAAGCGGTCTGGATCTGTGCACGGACATTCGCGCCTCGTACGATATTCCGGTCATTCTGCTGACGGCGCGCGAACAGCTGACGGACAAAGAAGCCGGCTATGCGCACGGAACGGACGATTATATCACCAAGCCATTCGAACCGAGGGAGCTGCTGTTCCGCATGAACGCCTTGTTCCGACGCTACTCGCTCGCTTCGAGCGAAAAAATCCGGCTGAATCGTCTGACCGTCGACCGCAAAAATCACGAGGTGACCGACGGGGACGCCGTCCTGCTGCTGCCGCTGAAGGAATTCGAACTTTTGGCGCAGCTGGCGGAATATCCCGGCAGGCTGTTCGAACGCGGCGAATTGATCAGGCTCGTTTGGGGAGCGGACTACGAAGGGGACGAACGGACCGTCGACGTACATATCAAACGGCTGCGGCAGCGGTTTGCCGATTACGGAGACGAATTCGCCATCCGAACGGTGCGGGGAATCGGATACAAGCTGGAGGTGGCCCGGAAATGAGACTTCGACTTGCGCCCGGACGTGCGACCGAAAGCCTGTACGTGCGCGTCTGCCTGACGACGCTGCTGGCCGTCGGGGTAGGCGCGCTGCTCGGCTTTCTCGTTTCCAACGTGCATTATCATACGAGCCTCAAACCGTTCAACGATGCCAAGCTGTCGGGAATTGCCTATGAGGTGAAACGGATGGCCGAGCTGCGTCCCGATGCGGCCGACGAATATCTGGAAAGCGCGGCGGGACTCGGATACGAGCTGTACGTGACCGACGGAGACGGGTTCGAAAAGTTTTACGGACGCCCGTTTCGCGAACGCGATCTGAAGTCCGAATCGGTACGGGAGGTGCTCGGCGGCGGCGAATACCACGGCGTAGCCGACTTCCCGAACCGACCGTTTATCACCGGATTTTTCGACAATCGGCTCAGCAACACGGTCGGCGTTCCGCTGGAGCTGGACGGACGCCGAACGGCGCTCTTTTTGCGTCCGGACGTTATTCTGCAGTTCGGCGAACTGCGCAGTTTTTTTGCGATGATCGGACTGCTTACGGTAGCGTTCAGCATCGCGATTCTGCTGATTGCCACCCGCTATCTGGTCAAGCCGATCACGCGCATGACGGCGGCCACGAAGGAAATCGCGGACGGGCGGTACGAGATCGAACTGCCGACGGGAAGGCGCGACGAGATCGGACAGCTGGCGGGACATTTTATGACGATGAGCCGGGACCTATCGCGTTTGGAAGAGTCGCGCAGGGAATTCGTCGCCAACGTTTCGCACGAAATTCAGTCGCCGCTGACTTCCATTCAAGGGTTCGCGGCGGAATTGTCCGTGCCGGAGCTGCCTGATGCGCAGCGGCTGCGCTTCGCTTCGATCATCGGGGAGGAGAGCCGCAGACTGTCCGCGCTGAGCCGCCAGCTGCTGCTGCTGTCCTCGCTCGACCGCATGGAAGACGGCTTGGTGCGCAGCCCTCTGAATCTGAAAACCGAGATCCGCCGAGCCGTCGAAGTGCTGGAGTGGCAGCTGAGCGAAAAAGGCATCGCGCTGCGTCTGTCCGTGCCCGACCATTTGCTGGTGATGGGAGACGCGACGCTGCTGGATCAAGTATGGATCAATTTGCTGTCGAACGCGGTCAAGCATATTCCCGAAGGACGGTCGATTACGGTAACGGCGGCAACCGAAGGGGAAGAGAACGTACTGCGCTTCGCGGATACGGGGGACGGCATCGATCCGGCGAAGCTTCCCCTGCTGTTCGATCGGTTCTACCGGGGCGATCCGTCGCGTTCGGACGGCGGAAGCACGGGGCTGGGGCTTGCAATCGCCAAAAAAATCGTGAATCTGCACGGCGGAACCATCTCCGCCGAGAGCGAACGAGGGCGGGGTTCCGTCTTTGCCGTGAAGCTGCCGAAATTGTAATTTGCCGTTCATACTCCGTTCATTTTGCGCGACTAGACTGAGGGCACAGGTTGAAAAACCGCGGCTCGGATCAAGGCGGGCCGGATGACGGAGGAGGAACGAATGATGTTTTTGGCTTTGCGGGAAATCCGTTTTTCCAAGACCCGGTATGTGCTGATCGTGACCATTATGCTGCTCGTGTCGTTTCTGGTGCTGTTCGTGACGGGACTTGCCAACGGTTTGGGGAATGCGACGTCTTCGGCGGTACGGAATATGTCGGCGGACCGTTTTATCGTGCAAAAGGATTCGGACGACCGCTTCGCCCGCTCCGCGCTGCATGCGGAGCAGATCGATCAGGCGCGGGCGGTCGCGGGAGCGGAAGGCGCCGAACCGCTCGGCGTGCAGATGACGACGGTGACGAAACGGGATTCGGAGAGCAAGATCGATATCGCGCTGTTCGGCGTTCCCGCCGGCGGTTGGCTGATGCCGGAGACGGCGGAAGGCAGCCGATTGACTGCTTCGGAAACCGGTCAAGTGCTTGCGGATCGCGATCTGGCCGAATCGGGCGTCGCCGTCGGCGATACGATCGTCGACGGCGCGACAGGGCTCGAGTGGACCGTCGTCGGCTTTACGGAAAATCAATCGTACAGCCACATGCCGGCGGTATGGATGAACGAGGCGGATTGGGCCGCTTATCGTTCCGAGCTGATGGCCGCGCGCGGCGGAGAAGCCGATCCGGCGTACAATGCCATTGCGCTTCGGGTATCGGACGCGCAGGCGGAGCGGTTGAATTCGACGCTGCCGGACGCCGAAGTCATCACGAAGTCGCAGGCTATCTCGGCTATTCCGGGTCACAAAGCGGAGCAGTCTTCGCTCCTGATGATGATCGCGTTTCTGTACGTGATCTCGGCTTTCGTGCTGGCCGTCTTCTTCTACGTCATTACGATTCAGAAGACGAGCCAATTCGGCATTTTGAAGGCGATCGGAGCCAGGACCCGTTATCTGGCGGGCAGCGTGATCGCTCAGGTGCTGGTGCTCTCCTTCGGGAGCCTGGCGATCGGCGTGGCGTTGGTACTGGCCATGAAGGCCATGCTGCCGGCTTCGATGCCGTTTGCCTTAAGCGCGGGAACCGTCTTATCGAGCTGCGGATTATTCCTCGCCGTAGCGCTGATCGGCGGACTGGCCTCCGTCGTCAAGGTAGCCAGAACGGACGCGCTCGACGCGATAGGGAGGGCAGGGGCATGAATACAAGCTTAACGACGGAATCGAAACATACGTCTCGACGTTCCTCGGGTGCTTCGCAGAGCGGCTCTTCCGTCTCTACGGGGCTCGCCCGGCCGGCGGATATCAAGCTGCGGTTGAACGAAGTCTCGCATGCTTACGGGGACGGGGAGTCCGAGCTGACCGTGCTGGACGGCCTGTCCTGCACGGTCCGTGCCGGCGAACTGGTAGCCGTGGTCGGTCCTTCCGGTTCGGGCAAGAGCACTTTTTTGTCCATTGCGGGCGCGCTGCTGACGCCGAGCCGCGGCGAAGCGGAAGTGGGCGGCCGAAATTTGGCGGGACTGAATCCGCAAAAACTGGCCGATCTGCGGCTGCACGAGATCGGCTTCATTTTCCAGGGCGCGAATCTTCTGCCCTATCTGAGAGTGGAAGAACAGCTGCGTTTCGTGGCGAAATTGGGGCATGCCGATAAGCGGCAGGCCGTCCGCCGAGCGGAGGAACTGCTGGAGCGGCTGGGATTGACAAGCCGCCGCCGGCATTATCCGGACAAGCTGTCCGGCGGCGAGCGTCAGCGCGTTGCGGTGGCGCGGGCGCTGATGAACGATCCGTCGGTCATTTTGGCCGACGAGCCGACGGCGAGTTTGGACGCGGATCGCGGCCGGGACGTGACCCGCCTGCTCGCGGAGCGGGTCAAAGCGGAAGGCAAAGCGGGCGTGATCGTCACGCACGACGAGCGGATTCTGCCGTACTGCGACCGCGTGCTGCGCCTGGAAGGCGGGCGGCTGCGGGAAGGGTAACGGCGGCAGAACGCTCGGCGCGCGGAAATGCCGGAAGACGGCACCGGTTCTCTGCGGAGAACCGGTTTTTTGTATCGTTCAGGCGTTCGGAGACGCAAAAAATGGTCCCGGAGCATCTAATGACTTAAGAGAAGCTGCTAAGCCGTAGCTGTTTTGTTATTTTGCATACGCTCACAAAATGAGTTAATCTGGGAATATAAGGAGGTGCTTATCGTGTTGGGAGAAGTCGATAAAAAGAAATGGGGCATACTGATCGCGATCTTCCTGCCGCTCGGCGCGCTCGGTCTTATCTTTCTTCCGAGTCCTCATAGAACCTGGATAGTCCCGGTATTTCTCGCTCTGTTCTGGGTGATCTATTACGTCTGGATCGGTTTGGAAAAACGTAAAAAGAAGCTCGCCAAAACGGTGTGAAAAGGGTATCATAACACCGTAGAAACGTTTCGAAAAATCGGAGGGACTGGAATATGAGTCAAGCAGCAGGAACAGGTTCGTCGAGGAACCGGGCGCCTTTGAAGGTCATGACCTTCAATCTGCGGACTTACACCGCGTACGATGCCGGCAACGAATGGACCCAGCGCGCCCCTTGGGCGGCGGAAACGATCGCGGCGCACGCGCCGTCGATCGCAGGCGTGCAGGAAGCTTATCTGCTTATGTTGGAGGACCTGCAGCGCGAACTGCCGGATTATGCTTGGATCGGTCAGGGACGCCGCGGAGGGAGCGAAGACGAGCACTGCGCTATTTTTTATCGTAAAAACGAATTCGAGGTCGTCGGGCAGGGGCAGTTCTGGCTGTCGGAAACGCCGGACGCCGCAGCTTCGCTCGGCTGGGACAGCGATTATCCGCGAATCTGCACCTGGGGGCGATTCCGCAGCTTGGAATCGGGAGAAGAACTGCGCGTCTACAATACCCATCTGGATCATATCGGCGAGCGCGCGCGAATCGAAGGCGTCAAGCTGGCCGCTGCGGTCATGCTGAAGCATGACGCCGAGCACCCGGACAGCGCCGCCGTGCTGATGGGCGACATGAACGGCGGGCCGTCGGATGCTCCCCTGCGTTTTCTGCGCGGAGAGCTGGCGGAAGAAGGGCCGGTACCTGCCCTGCAGGATGCGTACGACAAGCTTCAAGGGGAATCGGGCCGCACGTTCCACGATTTCGAAGGCGGACTCGAAGGCGAGCCGATCGATTACATTTTCGCTGCGGCTCCGCTTCGAGTGCTGCGCAGCGGGATCGACCGGCGCGACTTCGGCGGCCAATACCCGTCCGACCACTATCCGCTGATCGCCGAGCTGGAACTGGATTAAAGTCCGCTCGCGGCAGGTCCGAACCTGCCGGATGCGGACGGGTCGTATTCCGAAGCATCGGATTTCGAGCAACGAAACGGAATGCGCCGGAAACCGAATCGATTCGGCTGTTTTAACTTTTCCATCATAATGTTCGACCGCTTCCCGTTCGCGCGGCTTTTCGCGCAGACGGGAAGCTTTTTCTTTTTGCCGGACATTCCCAAAAAGTCGTTGACCCTCACGCTGCGTGATAGTCTATGCTGAATGCAGAAAGAAGGTGATCAAAGTCGCGCTGAAAGTCAAAGAAGTATCGAACCTTGCCGGAGTCAGCGTCCGCACGCTGCATCATTACGACGAGTTGGGACTGTTGAGACCGGAAGCCGTATCGGAATCGGGCTACCGGCTCTATTCCGACGGCGATCTGGAGCGGCTGCAGCAGATTTTGTTTTTCCGCGAGCTGGGGTTCCCGTTGAGGGAGATCGGCCGGATGCTGGACAATCCCGCGTTCGATCGGCTTGAAGCCCTAGAGCTGCAGCGACGGATGCTGCAAGAGAAGCTGAAGCATACGCGCCGTATGATTGCCAATATCGACCGAAGTATTTTACATGCCAAAGGAGAGATGGAGATGACGAACGAACAGCGATTCGAAGGGATCGACTTCACGAACGATCCGTACGAACAGGAAGCGCGTGAGCGCTGGGGCGATGCCGCGATCGACGAGTCGAAGCGCAGGCTGGCAGACCGCACCCGAACGCCCGAACTGCACGCCGAATTGCAGCAGGAATGGGACGAAAGGATGCGCGCGATGGCGGATGCGCGGCATGAAGATCCGTCTTCGCCGAAAGCGCAGCAGCTGATGGAGGAATGGTACGCTTTTCTGGGCAATTTCGGCACGTATTCGTACGAAGCGTTCGCCGGACTCGGTCAGATGTACGTGCAGGATGAGCGTTTTGCGCGAAACCTCGACCGATACGGCGAAGGTCTCGCGGCTTTCATGAGCGAAGCGATGGGCGTCTATGCCCGGAACAAGGGGGTACGGGATGAAGATCGAAATTGAAGACACGATCGGGCAGTACGAAAGGTGCTTCGCGCTGGCCGAAGAGAAACGCGCCGACAATTTTCGTTTTGAAATGATGGGACCATTCGAGCGGATGTGGAACGCGATAGGAGTTCCTCTTCGCTCGCCGGCTCCCGGAGGCTACGACGTCGTAATGGCGGCGGACATGCTGGGCTACCTGCCGCTGTCCGACTCGGAACGCGGGCTGCGGGCGCTGGAAGAGATCAAGCGGATGCGAGCCTTGGACACGGTGCGCCGGACGCTGAACGACTGCATGCTTTTGGTGGAAAAAGCAGGTCTGCAAATCGAAGCGGTCGCCTTGAAGTTCGGTCTGTACCTCGCGAATCCCGACAAATTGAAGCTGCAAAAAGGATACTGCGGCTTCGGCGGCATTCCGGGATTTGTTCAGGTGTCCATCTTTCCGAACGAGTATAACAAACCGAGGCTTCCGGCCATTGTCGCGCACGAGTTCAACCATAATCTGCGATTCTCGCATGCTGCCTGGAATCACGGGAACGTGACGGTCGGCGATTATCTGGTTATCGAAGGGCTGGCGGAATGTTTTGCTGAAGAATTGTACGGCAGCGAGCGGCTCGGCCCGTGGGTGGAAGAGGCGCGAAAAGGAGGGGGCGATTTCGAGCGCAGCGTGTCCGTTTTCGGCGAGGCGCTCGGCGTCAAAGGGTTTGCCGAAGTGGCGGGCTATATGTTCGGGGACGAAATCGCGCGCGAACAAGGATATGCGCCCGTCGGTCTGCCTCCGTTCGCCGGGTACGCCGTAGGCTATGCGGCCGTGCGTTCCTTTTTGAAACGGACGGGCGTCGGCATCGCCGAGGCTTCGATCCTGGGCACGGAGGAGATTATTCGGGAGAGCGGCTTTTTTGCGCTATAATAAACGCGTAAAAAGGAGGCTGGAAACGATGAATGACAGGCCCATACGGTTCGAAGAGTGGAACTCGGCCGATCCGGAGGCCCGGCTGCGTCTGCTGCGGTCGCTGGAAGGATTCGGGGGACACCCTTTCAAGCTGAAGAAAATCACGAGCTTCGGATCTGGAGAAGAGGCGTTCCCGACCGGAATTTACGAACTCGAAAATTCGGAGTTCGTATTCGTGCCCGGAAGGAGTCTCACACTGGGCTGGGACGGCGTGCGGCCGGAAGACGCGAAGCTGGCGGAAGCGCTGCGCAAGGAGCTGGAAACCGCGATGAACGCTTCCGTTTCGCCCGAAGAGCTGACGGCTTATTTTCGCGACGTTTTTTCGCCGCTGCGCGAAGCGTGCGTGCCGCCGATGCTGGTCGAACGCCGGCCGTCGCGGGTAGAAGCGGAAGACGGGGAACTTGTTCATTTGGAGGAGGTGCGGAAGCGGCTGGCGTCGCAGGGATTCGCGCTGCCGACCGAAGACGAGTGGGAAGCGCTGTGCGGGCAGGGAACTCGGCGTTTTTTTGCGGAGCATCTGAACAGGGACATGCTGGAAGCCGCAGCCGAAGATCAAGGATACTGGTATGCCTACGACCTGGAAACTCCCAACGTTTACGGGCTGTATATCGCCTACGATCCTTATCTGTACGAGCTGGTCGATGCGCCTTGCCTGGTTAAAGGAGGAGACGGAGGCGGGGCGGCCCACGGCGGCTACCGGGCGCTGGCCGTGCTGCCGCTGTCGCCGCAATACCGCGATCCGGTCATTTTCGAACTGTCCGACGAAGACGGCTTCGACTTCGACGTGCATGCGAGACGGATCGTCAGACTGATGGAACCCGGATCGTCTTTTAACGTATAAGGAGTCATCTGCGCATTTTTGCAAAAAGGATGATGAAAATGGAATCGAGAAACCCCGTATTCAACAAAAAAATGTTCGACCGCGCCAGGGAAGACCTGATCGGCTCGGGAACGATGACGGTCGGCGGCACGGTGCATAAGACGTTCGTCATGCTGCTTCTGCTGATCGGCGGCGCGGCTTACACCTGGTACCGATTCAATCAAGGACAGGACGTCTACGGCATCATGATCGCGGGAGTCGTGCTGGGGCTGATCGCGGCGTTGGTGACGACCTTCGTGCCGAAAGCCGCCTTTATTACCGCTCCGCTGTACGCGATCTTCGAAGGTCTGGCACTCGGGGCTCTATCGGCCGCGTTCGAGATGCAGTACCCGGGCATCGTGCTGAACGCGGTGTTGATCACCGTCGGCACGTTGTTCGCGATGCTGCTGCTCTACGTGACGAGAATCATCAAAGTGACGCCGAGCTTCCGGACGGGGATTATCATGGCGACGTTTGCCATCATGCTGGTGTACCTGTTCGACTTCGTGCTGGGCTTCTTCGGGGTCAACGTTCCGTTCATTCACGAATCCGGCCTGATCGGCATCGGCATCAGCCTGTTCGTAGTCGTCATCGCGGCGCTGAATCTGCTGCTGGATTTCGACTTTATCGAACAGGGTACCGGTTCCGGCGCTCCGAAGCATATGGAATGGTACGGCGCGTTCGGATTGATGGTCACGCTCGTGTGGCTGTATCTGGAAGTATTGAAGCTGCTGTCGAAGTTCGCGAAAAGGGACTGATCGCGGCGGCAGGCCGCGGAATAAATCCGCATAACCGAATCATTGTCCAAAAGCCCGGGATCGCCTGCTGCGATTCCGGGCTTTTTTCGCAAGCTGAAGTCGTAAGCCGGAGCTTGAGTGGGGATTAGGCTTTCTTCCGGCTGTGGAACTCCGCGACGGCCGCGGCCAGTTTGTTCCGAGCCTGCGTAAGCTGCTCCTCCGTGCCGCCTTTTTCCAAAGCGCGTTCGGCGTCGCGGATTGCCCGGCGCAGCGCGCCGAAGGCGGAAGCCGGATATTGGCCGGAACGGATGCCTTTCGGCAGGCCGAGCAGCGGCCGTGCCGTTTCGAGATCGGCGGCGAGGGCGGAAGAGGCGCCGTCCTCTCGAGGCAGTGCCTCATAGGCCGCTTGAAGCCGGTCGAACGCTGTCTGGACCGCTTCGGGTGAGGCCATGACGGCAAGCTGCGTTTCCAGTGCGCGAACCGCCGTGCCGAATTCGCCTGTCTGCGCTTCGGTCCATTGTCCGGCCGCCGTTCTCTTCAGCACATCGGCGCGGTATTGGAACGCTTGTTCGAGCATCGCTTTTCTTCCGTTTCGGCGGTCTTCGAAATCGACCATGAAGTTTTGGTATTCCCAGAATAAAGGCCGGATGCCGGCATCCCAGTAAGATTGGAACACAAGGTCATACATCCGGTCCCGTATCGAAGCGATTTCGTCCATGGCCCGCTCGGCTTCGGTTTCGGTCCATTGTCCGGGTTCGTTGCCGAACTCGGTATGGAGATGAAGCTGCATTTCCGTTTCCAACAGCAGCCGGTCGATCTCGTAGCCGCTCTCGCCCCAGTACAGCGTATAGGAAGGAAAGGCGTCCAACTGCTTTAAGGCGTCCGCAAGTTCTTCTCTCGTCGAAGCAGGGTCGAAAGCGGTGGAAAACAGGTTAAGGCTCGCCTGCTTGAACACCGGATAGTATTCTTCATAATCATAGGCGGATTTGTGGATTTCATTGAACTGGTACATGGCTCTGGATTGGTTGAATATACGGGCGCGCTCGGCGTCCTCGAGACCGATGCCCGAAGGAGTTCGGCTGTCGGACGAATCCGCTGCGGAAAAGGCGCCTTCGCTGTGGGCTAACGCGGGAAGGGAACCCAGGAAGAACAGGACGGCGAAGAAAAGCAGCGTCGGTTTGAATCCTTTTTTACGCTTGAACACGTTCAAGGGAGAAACCTCCTTTTTTCGATAAGAAGCTGCCCTGCGAAACGGACGGAAACGGAAGGAGCGCGAAACCGGCCTCAAGGATTCGGATGATCATGGAAATACAAATCGGCTTCGATGAATTCCCGATAGATGGCATACCCGTCTTCGCCCGCATGCAGGCGTTCCCGCAAAGAGCTCATCTTGTCGACGAATGCGTCTACTTTTTCCTGCGAATAGCCGCCGGGTTGGTCGCTGACGGGAAAATGCAAAATGAAGTAGCTGGACATTTTAATCAAAATGTACGAGGTATTCGGCATGCCTTTATCAAAAAAGTCTTTCTGGGAAAGTCTGATATATTTCAGCGCTCTTGCCAATCGGGAAGGGGTAGAGTTCGCGTCCTGGGCGATGGATGTCGTCTCGGCGACGATCCGGTCGGTGAAAGGTCCCGCGTATTCGTCGATCAGGCTTCCGTGCAGGGCGGACGACGTCATCATCGAGGAAGATTCTTTGAAAACCCGGATCTCGTACAGCAGCTGCGCGCGAACCGGATCGTCCGGCGGAGCGGGGGCTTCGCTGGCGGCATAAACGGCACTGCCGAAAAGGGCGGACGGAAGCGGCGCAAAAAGCAGCGGCACAGCCAACGACGCCGAGGCGAGGCTCAGCAGAGTCTTTTTCCCAAGGCTATTCGATTGGACATTCTTCCTAAGTATGTATTCTATCCAAACCATAAACCGGGGGCTTTTTATAGAAACATAAAAAACTAAAAATATAATAATTTTACATTTATCGCGAGCGAGAAGGACGGGTTTTACAAATTGAAAATCGTCTGTTCCCGCGGAACCCGAACGAACACGCGCAAAAAAAGCCTGTCGTCCGCCGCCGGCGGGACAGGCTCTTCCGTTTTGCTTCCGTTTTCGCCTTGGCTCCTCAATCCTCGATCGTCGACAAATCGCCGGCCGGCAGCTTCAGCTCCCAAGCTTTGAGCACGCGCCGCATGATCTTGCCGCTTCGCGTTTTCGGCAGCTTGTCCTTAAACTCGATCTCCCGCGGGGCGGCATGGGCGGACAGCCCTTCCTTCACGAATTTGGTGATCTCCGCTTTCAGTTCGTCCGTCGCTTCGTAGCCTTCGCGCAGCGAGATGAACGCTTTGATGACTTCGCCGCGTACCGGATCGGGCTTGCCGATGACGCCCGCTTCGGCGACGGCCGGATGCTCGACCAGCTTGCTCTCCACCTCGAACGGGCCGACGCGCTCGCCGGACGTGTTGATGACGTCGTCGATCCGGCCCTGGAACCAGAAGTAGCCGTCTTCGTCCATATACGCGGAATCTCCGGAAATATACCAGCCCGGAATGCGCGTGTACTCTTCGAATTTCGCGGGATTGTTCCAAATTTTGCGCATCATCGACGGCCACGGCGTGCGGATCGCCAGATTGCCCATCCGCAGCGGCGGCAGCTCGCGGCCCTGGTCGTCGATAATCGCGGCTTCGACGCCTGGAATCGGTTTGCCCATAGAGCCGGGACGGAGGTCCATCGACGGATAGTTGCAGATCAGCTGGGCGCCCGTCTCGGTCATCCACCACGTATCGTGAATGCGCTGGCCGTAAACCCGGTGTCCCCAGCGAATGACTTCCGGATTCAGCGGCTCGCCGACGCTCAATACATGCCGCAGCGAGGACAGGTCGTACTGCTTGACCGCCTCGTCGCCCGCGCCCATCAGCATGCGGAACGCCGTCGGCGCGCTGTACCAGACCGTGACCTTATACCGCTGGATCGTCTCGTACCAGTCCTGCGGACTGAAGCGTCCTCCCCGGATCACGTTCGTCGCGCCGTTCAGCCACGGAGCGAAAATGCCGTACGACGTGCCCGTGACCCAGCCGGGGTCCGCCGTGCACCAGTACACGTCGTCCTCGCGCAGGTCGAGCACGATCCGTCCGGTATACCCGTGCTGCACCATGGCTCCGTGCACGTGATAGACGCCTTTCGGTTTGCCCGTCGAACCCGACGTATAGTGCAGAATCAGACCGTCTTCGCGGTCGACCCATTGTATCTCCGTTTCGGTCGACGCTTCGCGCATCAGCTTGTTGAAGTCGGCAAACGGGGAGTTTTCCGGCAGCATGCTCTCGTCCGCCTGCGTCGCGCCGTTCGTCGACGAATCGACCAGGATGACGTGCTTCAGCTCAGGCAGCTCGTGCGCGGGAACGCGCTCCGCGAGCTTCGGCGTCGTCACGATCGCGACCGCGCCGCTGTCCTGCAGACGGTCGCGCACGGCCGTTTCCATGAACGCTTCGAACAGGGGACCTGCGATCGCGCCGATCTTGATAATGCCGAGCAGCGTAAAATACAGCTCCGGCGTGCGCGGCATGAAGATGAACACGCGGTCGCCCCTGCCGATGCCGAGGCTCCGCAGCATGTTCGCCGCCCGGTTCGATTCCTGCCGCAGCTGCTCGAACGTGTACGATTCGTCGCGCTGAGGATCGCTGTAATGCAGCGCGATTTTGTCGCCCAGTCCCGACTGCGCATGCCGGTCGATCGCTTCGTGCGCGAGATTGACGCGTCCCGTCCCGTGCCAGCTGAAGCGTTTTTCTTCCTCCAGCCAGTCGAAAGAGCGCCGGGCCTCTTCGTAATCGCCCAGATTGGACTGCCGCGCTTCCGCGCCAATGATTTCCACCGTGTCTTTTTCCATAAGAGCCTCCAGTCGCGTAAGAGAATGGGATGCATGATCAAGCAACAGACCTTACATTTCTTACAGATGCAGCGCTTACAAATAAAACGGCAAAACAATAAGCTTCGGCGAAGCGCCGCCGCGCAAGCCGTACGGGCGGAGGAAGCATTCCGACCGCCCGGCGGCGAAACGTCGAATTTTCTGTAGTATAACATACTTGAAGGCTTTGTCGATTTTTCGCGCGGGAAAGGGGCGGCCCGAAGGCCGCCCCGCTCGTTCAAACGTCCACTTCGTAGTTCAGCCGCAGTTCGTCCGCAGGCAGCCCGCGAATGCCCCAGTCGGTCTTGGGCGTTTCGAAGATCGTAATCTCGAGATCGTTCGGTTCGATGCCGGCCGCTTCGAAGACCCGCCGGAACAGCAGCTCGATCAATCGCTTTTTGGCCTGGGGAGATCTGCCTTCGAACATGCTGATTTCGATAATCGTGTACCGGTCGGAACGTCCTTCCGGAAACATGAAGTTCTCTTTTTCCATAGGGAAAAAACGATGGAACTTCTTGTCCGGCGGAAGGCGGAAAGCCTCGACCATGCACGAATGGACGGCCTCCGACAGTGTGACTTTGAGCGGATTCAGCCTTGTTTCGAGTCCGTAAATTTTAACTTGTCCCATATGCTCAGCTCACCTTTCTCTGCTCGTCTATGCTCGGCTCGGTTGGAGTCCATCGACAGTATAGCTTGTTCCCGCTTGTTTGTCATGCCATGGATTCCGAAGCGCTGCCGCAGGGCCGTATGGTTTTCGATCGCCGAACAAGCTATGATGGAAGCAGGATACATGTCGTCCCGAGCGAAAGGAGGCCGCATGGAGCATACCAAAATTTTTCATGAAGAAACGGTCGAGGGCAAAGGAAAAACGCTGCTCGTCGAAGGGCCCGTACCGCCGGAGCGCTTGAAGGAACTGAGTCTGCATCCGCAGCTCGACGCGTTCCGCCGTCCCGAAGAGCAGCACGAGGCGCTGGTGGAGATCGCGGAGCTGCCCGAAGGACGAATCGTGGCGGCCGTGGAAGGCGAAACGGTCGTCGGCTACGTCACTTTTCATTATCCCGACGAGTACGAGCGCTGGTCGGAAGGGAAGATGGACGATCTGGTGGAACTCGGAGCGATCGAAGTTGCAAACGATTACAGAGGGATGGGGTTGAGCAAAAAGCTGCTTGAAGTGTCTTTTCTCGGCGGGCAGCTCGACAATACGATCGTTTTTACAACCGAATATTACTGGCATTGGGACCTCGAAAGCACGGGCCTCAGCGTCTGGGACTACCGCAAGATGATGGAGAACTTGATGAAAAACGTCGATATGGTCTGGTTCGCGACGGACGATCCGGAGATTTGCAGCCATCCCGCCAACTGCCTGATGGTGAGGGTGGGCAAAAAGGTGCCGCAGGAGTCGGTGGAAGCTTTCGACCGTCTCCGTTTCCGGCAGCGCTTCATGTACTGAGTGCCCCTCGAGGGGACTCGAAAACATCGAAAACCGAAGGATGGAGGCCGCAGCATGCAGGATGCCGTATATTTGTTTCATCCGAATTTTTTGAATTACCGCTTCGGCCAGGATCATCCGTTCGATCAGCGCCGAATTACGCTGACGCGCGATCTGCTGCGGACGGCGGGAGCTTTTCCTTCGGAAGCGGAAATACTGCCGGTCGACCGGCTCGATGAGGAACTGCTGCATGCGGTGCATGTGCCCGAATACGTCGAGCGGGTCAAGGCGCTCAGCGAAGCGGAGCCGGACGGTCGTTTGATTACCGAAGCGCAAAAATACGGTCTCGATTCCGAAGACACGCCGTTTTTTCCGGGAATGCACCGAAGCGCCGAGATTGTCGCGGCGGCTTCGGTGGCGGCGGCGAAGCTGGTCATGGACGGCGACGCGCGGCACGCGGTCAATCTCGCCGGCGGGCTGCACCATGCGATGCCGCAGCGCGGTTCCGGATTTTGCGTGTATAACGACGCGTCGATCGCCATTTCTTTTATCCGCAAACAGTACGGTGCGCGGGTGCTGTACGTGGATACCGACGTGCATCACGGGGACGGGGTGGAAATGTCGTTTTACAGCGATCCCGGCGTCTACACCTATTCCATTCACGAGACGGGCAAATACCTGTTTCCCGGCACGGGTCTGGTGGAGCAGCGGGGAGAAGGCGAAGGGTTCGGCTGCACGGTCAATCTGCCGATGGAGCCGTACACGGAAGACGATTCGTGGCTGGAATGTTTCGGCAGCGTGCTGGACGACGTGCTGCGCAAGGCGAAGCCGGACATCATCGTCAGCCAGCACGGCTGCGACGCCCATGCTCTCGATCCGATGGCGCACGTCCACTGCTCGATGAAGATCTACCGCGAGATGCCGAAAATGCTGCACGAAGCGGCGCACGCTTACTGCGGCGGACGCTGGGTGGCGCTCGGAGGAGGAGGCTACGACATTTGGCGTGTCGTGCCGAGAGCATGGGCGCTGCTGTGGATGGAGATGAGCGGGCATCCGCTGCTCGGGAAGATCGACGCCGACCCGGCGCTGCGGCTGCCGCGCGAGTGGCTGGAACGGTGGGGACCGGAAAGTCCCGAACCGCTGCCAGAGACGTGGCTCGACGACACGTCGCAGTGGGCGCCGATGCCGAGACGGGCGGAGATCGAGGAGAAGAACCGCCGCGCGGCGGAGCTGGCGGCCATGTATTTGCGTTAAAAAGTTTGCGTTAAAAGTCTTTGCGATAAAAGCGGCTGCCTAAAAGGCAGACGGCGGATAAAAAGCAGCCCCCGTTTCACGAATGTGAAGCGGGGGCTTTTTGCGCGTCGATCGGGCAGGAGCGGGACTGGCGGGAAGGAGCCGTTTCGTTTCGGCGAATTTGCGAGCCTGTCTTCTGACGCTCGGTCGGCCGCCGGCACGAAAAGCGGCGCAAGCGTATAAAGGCCCGCCCTTTCAGCTGAACCTCGAATACAGCCGCCAAACCAGCTCGCGCCGGCTTTTGGTGCCGGTCTTGCGGAAAACGGACTTCAGATGGTCCTGCAGCGTATATTCGGACATGTGAAGCGACAGCGCGGCTTCCTTGCCCGAAAGTCCCTGAACGATCCGCTCCACGACTTCGCGTTCCCGTTCGGTCAGACCGAAGCTCTCGGACAGTATCGGCAGGATTTCCGCCGGGCGGGCGCGCTCGACGGTGACGGCGAGCTGGGTTTCGACGGACGGGGTCTCCATCCGGCTGGCGCGGATGGAGACGTAGCCGCCGCCGGGCACGGGGACGCAGACCCATGCGGCCTGGTCGGCGGGGGAGCCGTCCTGCGGAGACGGCGACAGGGCGCGGGCGCAGACCGCGCGGACCGGACGCGGCATAACGTCCGGTTCGATGCGCTCGGCGCCGCGCAGCACGGCGAGCCAGCTGTCGGCCGAGCCGTTCGCGGCCAGCAGCCGCAGGCGGTCCGACAGCACGAATACGCCGGATTCGCGCGGCAGCGGAAGCGGCTGCCCGGCGGGGTTCTCCGACCCTTCTTCGTCGGAGAACCCCGCCTGCCGCAGATAGGCGGCCATCTGCGGCAGCAGCGCCGCCACGAGGCGCACCTCGTCCTCCGTGAACGGAGGACGGTCCTGCCGGCGCAGCAGGGACAGATGGCCGCAGCGCCGGCCGCGCGCCGTCAGCACGGCGCGCAGCTCGTCGCCGAAGCCTGCCGGTGCCAAGATGTCGCGGAAGCGGCTGCTCCGCTCCGGCTGCCCGCCGGAAGCGAGGGTCAGTCCCGCGGCCGGAATCTTCGCGGACGCGAGCTCGTTGTAGCGGTTATAATCGTCGCCGCGGTATTCGTAATCGAACAGGCGGGGATGAATCGCTTCGACGGCCGAGTCGGTTACCGAACCGGTACTGAGTCCGGTGTCGCCGTCCACGCCGGTGAAGCAGGCGCCGTCGAACGGCACCGCGCCGGCAAGCAGGGACAGGCAGGCGCTGCGGTAAGCGCGCGGGGACGGAAAATTGTCCGCTACCCGATGCAGCTTGCCGGACAGGCGGCTTATCGTATGATCCATAACCTTCCTCCTTGCAGTTCCCGGATTTCTGGGATGGGCATTCCGCCGTTTTTTCGAAATAATGAAAGCCGGTACGTTGACCGCTTCGATATGAACGTCTCGCAGATTTAAAACGGTCAACGTACCTGTTCCAGCCTGCCGACTTCATTATCCGTTATCCTGTCCTGCTTTTTCAATGCCGGGGAGGAAAGCGGCGGCGCGCCGCCTCGCAGCCTTCGGATCTGTCGGCTGCCGGGCCGCGCGCCGGCGAAGCGGCGTCGATCATAAATGCGAAGGAGTGCCTGCTTATGAAAAACGAAAAGACGGAAAGCTTCCGTATCCGCAACCCCGCGCGTTCCCGAGCGTTGTCGGCGGCCCCGGCCCCCGACCAAGCCATGAGCTGGGAACATCCTGACGCGGCGCGTTATTCGGCCGCGATCTCGGCCAAAATTCCCGGCCATGCCGATCTGTACGGAATGGGAGTACGGCTGCTGCGCGAGATCGCCGACCGGCTGAAGCCGGGCGCGCCGCTGCTGCTGGCTTCGCTGAACGCGGACTTCGATTGTCCCGTTTACCCGGCGGTCATGGAAGCTTGGCGTACGCATATGCTGGACGGAGGCGTGCCGGAAGAAGAATGGCTGCGCTTCGCGGCTTCGCTCGGACCGAAGTCCGATCCGATTCCGGTTCCGGTCGTCGAGCGGCTGCTCGAAGAATGCGGCTTCGGCCCGGCGGTGCGCTATTTCGGGTCTTTCCTGATCGACGGATGGCTGACTTGCAGAAACGGGGAGGAAGCAAGATGAACAAACGGCAAACGATGCGGGAAAAAGGCGAAAAAGAAGGCGGCGGTCCGGGCGGTTCGAAAAGCGCCGCAGGCATCGGCCTTTCCGCGGCGGCGCACGAACATCGGCGGCAAGAAGCGGTGCCGTTCAAGACCGATATCGTGGTGATCGGCGGTTACGGCAGCGTCGGACGGACAGTCAGCAGGCTGCTGGCGGAGCGTTTTCCCGGCCGCGTCTACGCGGCGGGGCGCAGCTTCGACGCGGCCGCGCGGTTCGCCGAAGAAACGGGCGGCGCGGTAAAGCCGCTGCGCTGGGAGATCGGTCCGCAGGCGGTCGAATACGATCTGTCCGCCGTTAGGCTGATCGTGATGTGCCTCGATCAGGATCACCCCGCTCTGGTTCGCCGATGCCTGGAAGAAGGCACGCAGTATCTCGATATTACGGCCAAAGCCGATTTTCTGCTGGAGGCCGGCCGCCTGAACGTGCGCGAGCCGCGTTCGGCCGCGCTGTTGAGCGTCGGCCTGGCGCCGGGTCTGACCAATCTGCTCGCCGCCAAGGCCTCCAAGGCGCTGGAACGGACGGAGCGAATCGAAATCTCGCTGATGCTGGGTCTCGGCGAGCGTCACGGCCGCGCGGCGATCGAATGGACGATCGACCGGATGGGCGCCAGCTTCGAAGCGCCGGTCGAAGGAACCCTGCGCGGCGTCCGTTCCATGACCGATGGACGGACCGTCGATTTCGGCGGCGAAACGGGCCGCAAGCGCGTCTATCGCTTTCCCTTCTCCGACCAGCTCACCCTGCCCGGCACCCTCGGCGCGGCGGACGTGTCGACACGGCTGGGCTTCGACGTGAACGGCGCCGCCCGCGCCGCCTCCGTGCTGCGCCGTCTCGGCGTGTTCGCGCTGCTGCGCTGCAAGCCGCTGCGCAGCGCTGCCGCGGACCTGGCCGGCAGGCTGCACGTCGGCAGCGAGCGCTTCGCCGTCCGCGCGACCGCCTACGGCCTGCAGTGCGGCCGTCCGGCTCAGGCGCACTGTACGGTCCGCGGCGTCCGTCAATCGGATATGACCGCCCGAGTCGCCGCCCATGCGGCCGAAGCGCTGCTCTCGCGTCCGCACCTGCGCGGCGTCCTGCATCTGGAAGAACTGCTGGACGCGGACTCTCTCTGGTCCGCGGTCCGGACGGAAACCTCGTCCGAGCTGGAATTCGGACAGCGCGCCGAACCCTTCGGCGGCGCGGCGGCCGCCCCGCCGGTTTCCCGCGGCGGCGTCTGAAGCTCGGTCGATCGATTGCCCGCTTCTCGCGTGGGTGTATAATAATACCCATGGAGACAGAAAGGTGGCGGATATGCATGCAGGGCAAACTGCTTATCGGCGGACAATGGATCACGACCGCCGAACAAATCGAAGTCAGAAATCCGGCGAACGGAGAAACGGTCGGTTACGCGGCGCACGCGACGGAAGCCGATGCACGGGCCGCGGCGGACGCGGCTTACGCCGCTTTTCCCGCATGGGCGGCGCTGACCGCGCAGCGGCGCGGCGAGCTGCTGCTCAACTGGAACGCGCTGATCGCGGAGCATCGGGAAGAGCTGGCGCGCATCATGACGCTGGAGCAAGGCAAGCCTTTGCGCGAAGCGGCGGGCGAGATCGATTACGCCAACAGCTTCGTGCAGTGGTATGCCGAGGAAGGCAAGCGGGTCTACGGCGAGACGATTCCGGCTTCGTCGGCGAACAAGCGTCTGTTCGTCATCAAGCAGCCGGTCGGCGTGGCCGCGATGATCACGCCGTGGAATTTCCCGGCGTCGATGATCACGCGCAAAGCCGCGCCCGCGCTGGCCGCGGGCTGCACCGTCGTGATCAAGCCGTCCGAAGAGACGCCGTTCACGGCGCTTCGTCTGGCCGAATTGGCGCAGGAAGCGGGCTTCCCGGCCGGCGTCATCAACGTGGTGACCGGGAAGCCGGGCGAGATCGGGGGCGTCTGGCAGCGCGACGCGAGGGTGCGCAAGCTGTCTTTTACCGGATCCACCCGGGTAGGCAAAGAGCTGATGAAAGGCGCGGCGGACACAATGAAAAAATTGTCTCTGGAGCTGGGCGGCCACGCGCCGTTCATCGTGACGGAACATGCCGATTTGGAACGCGCCGCGGACGGCATGATCGCGTCCAAGTTTCGCAACGGCGGCCAGACCTGCGTCTGCACGAACCGGGTCTACGTGCACGAGAGCGTCGCCGGCCGGTTCGCGGAGCTTGCCGCAGCCAAGGCGGCTTCGCTCAAGGTCGGCAGCGGCCTGGACGAAGGCACCGACATCGGCCCGCTGATCAACGAAGCGGCCGTGGACAAGGTGCTGGCCCAGATCGACGATGCCCGGACCAAAGGGGCGCGGGTGCTGACCGGCGGGGAACGCGACCGCGAAGCGGGCAGCGGACATTTCGTCCGGCCGACGCTGATCGCGGATGCCACCGACGACATGCTGTGCATGAACGAAGAAACGTTCGGTCCGCTGGCGCCGATATCGACGTTCCGCACGATCGACGAAGTCATCGAACGCGCCAATCGCAGTCCGTACGGGTTGGCCGCTTACGTGTTCACCGAAAAGATCGGCGAAGCGGTGAAGATCGCCGAACAGTTGGAATTCGGCATCGTCGGCCTGAACGACCCGCTGCCGTCCACCGCGCAGGCGCCGTTCGGCGGTTTCAAAGAAAGCGGCGTCGGCCGGGAAGGCGGCCGTTACGGCATCGAAGAGTACCTGGAGGTCAAATATATTTCGCTGGGCCTGTAATCGGGCCGGTAGGGGAGCGGGCTTGCATCAGCTTTCCCCGCGGCGTATGCCGGAAGGGCACGTCGAGCGCAGGATCATGGCAGAACAGAAAGGAAAAGCGGCTTCCCGGCGAACGGGAAGACCGCTTTTTTGCGGGGAAGGCCGGACGGCCGTGCATATTCGGTCCCGGTCCGGTACTGAATCATTAACGGAGGTGCTTCATGAAATTCAACGAATTTGCGCTCGGACAGGTTTTCCGTACGAAGTCTGCCGCGGTGACTCTGGAAAGCATTACGGAATTCGCTTCGGTCTACGATCCGCAGTACATGCATCTGGACGCGGAGAAAGCGGCGGCCGGACGCTTCGGCGGCATTATCGCGTCGGGCATTCAAACGATGGCGCTGTCGTTCAAACTGTGGGTGGAGACGGGCGTTTACGGCGAAGAGGTAGTCGCGGGCACGGCCATGAACGATATTCGTTTCATCAAGCCGGTCTATCCGAACGACGAGCTGAGAGTGGAAGCGGAAGTCGTGGGCCTCGACGAGCGGAAAAGAAGCGGCATCGTGACCGTTCTGCTGAACACTTTCAATCATAAAGGGCAAAAGGTATTCAGCGGAGAGCTGTCCGCCCTGGTCGGCAAGTAACAGAAAAGCAATGCTTGCACGCTTACGTGCGCCGCAGCGGTGACAAACTTGTCATTCGATTGTTTCTTGGGAAGGCGGAGCGATCCGCCGGGTTTCTCTACAATGGATAAAGTGATTCTACATATCCCCGCCGATTGCCGGATCGGAAAACGGCCGAGCGACGGCGGCAGAGAAAGGTTTGATCCTCGCATGACTTACGATACCGCCGCTGAAGAATCTTCCGGCAAAGAAGGCTCCGGCAGCGAAGCTTCCGCTCGCGCGGAATCTTCTCGCAAAACTCCGCGTTTGAAAGCCGGCGCAGGCACGCCCGCCGGACGGATCGACGTGCTCGACCAGCTGCGCGGCGTGGCGCTGTTCGCCATTTTCCTGTGCAATCTCATGCATCTGACCGGAGCGTCGCTGGACGAAGCGGACGCGGCCGGCAATTTTCTGCAAAAAGCGATCGACATCGTGTTCGGCAACAGCGCCCGTCCGCTCTTTTCGTTCATGTTCGGGATCAGCATGATGCTGATCTTCGACGCCGCCGTCCGCCGCGGGCGCCGGCCTTACCCGATGCTGCTGCGGCGAATGGTCTTGCTGCTGCTGTTCGGCGCGCTGCACGTCTTCGCCGTATGGGACGGCGACATCCTGTTCATGTACGCGCTGGACGGCTTCATGCTGCTGCTGTTCCTGTGGATGCCGAAGCCGCTGCTTCTGCTGTCGGGGATTCTGCTGTTTTTCGTGTCGTCTTACGAGATTCAGGCGGCCATGCCTTCGTGGCTCGCTTCCCGGATACAGGCGATGACGCCGGCGACCTGGCTGTACGAGGGCGTCACGCGGCTTCCGAACCCCGACGTTTTCTTCTCGAATTCTTACGTGACTACAAGCTTCGGCGAACTGGTGCTGGCGACCGAGCATTTGACCTTTTTCCTGTTCGGTATGTATGCTTATCGCAGCGGGCTGTTCGTCCGTCTGCCCAAGCATCCGAGGCTGGCTGCGGCGCTGGGGGCGGCGCTGCTTCTGATAGGCTGGAGCGGAAAATATGCGTACAGCGGCGGGGCCGAGAACGCATGGATCACGACGCTGCACCCTGCCGCCTGCTTCGCGGTAACGATCGGCGCCGTGCTGCTCGTCGTCGGACTGGCCGGCGTCGAAGGCTCCCCGGGATCGCGTCTGCTGGAGCCGTTCCGAGCCGTGGGCCGAATGGCGTTCACTAACTATTTGATGCAGTCGTTGGTATTCGTTACGCTGTTCAAGGCTTCGGGCGAAGGCATCTTCGCCTCGTTCGGCGTGATCGGCAGCCTGCCGCTGACCGCCGTCGTGCCGATCGGCATCGTCTTTTTCGCGCTGCAGATGACGTTCAGCCATTATTGGCTCCGCAGCTTCCGCTACGGTCCGTTCGAATGGCTGTGGAGAGCCGGAACGAATCTGGAGCTGCCGCCGTTCAAAAAACGTGCGCTTTCGGGGAAAGATGCGGAGAGCCGGCAGTCGGCCTGAGCGCCGGGCTGCCGCTTTCCTGCGGACGCCTTGTCGCGAAAAGGAGGAAACCTGTATGAATCAGGAGGAATACGGCCTATATTTGCTCGGTTTGATCGAAGAAGAGCCCTACGGGGAAAACGGAGTGACGGAAGACGATCTGTTCGGTTATTTCCAATCGTTCATGCCGGGAGGGACAGGCGTGGAAAAAGTGTTCGAACCTTTGGAAAACGGCAAGGAACTGCTGAAACGCATCCGCCCGGTTTATGACATGCTGGATCCCGCCGATTTCGAAGGCGAAGCCGTGCCCGGCTACTTCAACGGCGGCCGACAGGACGCGGCGAAAGAACGGTTGGAAGAGCTGGGCCGCGAGCTGATCGGAGGGCTGCGCCGGATATTCGCGATGGCGCCGGAGCTGGCGGAAGAAGCCGACCGGGTTCTGGCGGATATTGCGGAGGTCGAAGTGCTGAAGCCGGGCGCCGTCGCGCCGATCCTGGGCGATTTCGAAGCGGAAGATGACGAAGGAAGCCTGATTTACGAAACGCTGAGCGACCTGATCGCCGAACATACCGATTACGAAGAAGCGCCGGCCATTTTGAGCGAGGCTTATTATTCGATCGGCTGCGATTACTGGCTCTCCTATTATTTGCAGTGGCCGAGATACCGGGGACTGCAGTCGGCCGGCGATCCGCTTCGTGCGTATGCGGAGCTGTACATACTCGGCTATCACGTCGTTTTTCAACAAGCAAAGCTGCTTATCGGGCGCCGATGACCGGCCCTTTCGGTCCATACCGCTTTTTGTGCTCGTCCGAGGCAAACGGTTACGGCAAAAACGCCGCTCCCGCCGAATCGATTCGGCGGAGAAGCGGCGTTTTTGGCGTTCGGCGTTCACGTCGGCTTCGAAGCCGGCTTTCATCATATCGGTTCCGGATCGCGCCGGCTGTCCGTGTATACCGCGATCAGAATGACGGCCGGCTCGGCGTCTTCGTTCCAGACGCGGTGCGGGACGCAGGCGTTCCAGCTGAACGCGTCGCCTTCGCTCAGGCGGTACACGTCTTCGCCCTGTTGGGCGGTCACCGATCCTCGGACGACCATGTGGACTTCTTCTCCTTCATGCGCGTGCGGCACGTCGCCGGAGGCCGCTCCGGGAGCCAGTTCCACGATCGTCATCCGCATATGCGGCGTGCGGCCGATATGAGAAACGCGAACCTGTTCGGTACCGCCCGACGTCTGGCGCCGTTCGGTTTTGCGAACGACCTGCATCCGTTCTTCTTTTTTGAGCAGCAGGTAGGCCAGCGGCACGTCGAGCGCCGAAGCGATCTGCTCGAGCGTCGAGATGGACGGGGACGTTTTGTCGTTTTCCACCTGGCTCATAAACCCCTGCGACAGACCGGTCGCCGCGCAAATCGAAGCGATGGTAATGCCTTTGCGTTTGCGAATTTTACGAATGTTGGAACCGAGATCCATCTTCATCGCTCCTTTCTGCTTGTTCGTTCCTTATCCTAACAAGTTTCGTCCCGGTTCGCCAGCTTCGCTGCCCGGGAGAGGAGGCCGCGCGGGCAGAAGCAAAAAAGAACGCGGGGGGTATAGTTAGAGCAGGAACGAAAAAAAGGGAGGCATCGGAAACATGGATACGGGATTGAAAGGAAAGTCGGTATTCGTCGCCGCGGCGAGCAAAGGACTCGGCCGCGCAGCCGCGCTCGAGTTTGCCCGCGAAGGGGCGAACGTGACGATTGCGAGCCGGAGCGCGGAGCATCTGTCGGAGGCGAAGCGGGCGATCGGGGAAGCGACGGGAACGGCCGTGAACACGGTCGTCATGGACGCGGGCAAAGAGGAGGACGTGCGCCGGGCGATCGGAGAAGCGGCGGAAGCGCTCGGCGGACTCGACGTGCTGGTCTGTAATGCGGGCGGTCCTCCGGGAGGGCGCTTCGACGACTTTTCGGATCGCGATTGGCAGGCGGCGTACGAACTGAATCTGCTCGGCACGATCCGAATGATCCGAGAAGCGCTGCCGCATATGCGCAGATCGGGCGGCGGTCGGATCGTAACTCTCACGTCGACTTCGATCAAGCAGCCGATCGACGGCTTGATTCTGTCTAATGTGTTCCGCGCGGGCGTCAACGCCCTGACGAAAACGCTGGCGGCCGAATTGGCGCCGGACGGCATCTTGGTCAATACGGTGGCGCCGGGACGGATCGCGACCGGCCGGATTCGGGAGCTGGACGAAGCGAACGCGAAAAAAAGCGGCCGCCCCCTGCAAGAAATCCAAGCGGAGAACGAGCGCTCGATTCCGCTCGGACGCCTCGGACAGCCCGACGAATTCGGACGGGCCGTCGTCTTTTACGGATCGTTCGCCAACACGTACGCGACGGGACAGGCAATTCTCGTCGACGGCGGAGCGATCAAGGCGCTTTGAAGGGAGACGCTGCGTAAAAAATCCATTTTTTTCAAGAGAATTGAAATATATTTCAAGTTGATATCGCTTACAATGGGATACCATAAAAACGAAAGGAGGAAATATGTTATCATGGCGGATGGAATCGAGCGAAAAGGAGAGAGAATATGCAGAATAAAAGAAAGCTTCGGCCGGGCCGGCTCGGCCGTGCGGCGTTGGCGGCGGTACTCGGCTTATCCCTTGTCCTTCCGGCTTCGGCCCAGCCCCGTACCGCTTCGGCGGCCGCGGCGAGGACGATTACCATCGATCCGAACCGAACGGTTCAACAGGATTTTCTCGGCGTCGGCGTCAATCTGATGCCTCAGTCGCTGATGGCCAAAACGCAAAGTTACGGGTATTCGGACGCGCACTGGGAAGTCGACCGGAAACGGATTCTGACGACGCAGCCCAAGGTGGCGCGGGTGTGGTTCCAGATCGACTGGATGGAGCCCCAGAAAGGCAAATATACGTGGGACAGTGCCGAAATGAAAGCTTTCTATACGTATCTTGACGCATTCAAGGAAGCCGGCACGGAAGTGGAACTCAATTTCGGCTGGAAGATCGGCAGCAAAGCGCACGGCTGGTTCGGAATCGAAGGACAGGACGCGACGAAGAGCGCTCCGGCCGACCTCGACGCTTACGGCCGCTCCGCTTCCGCGCTGCTCAACGAGCTGCTGAACAAGCGCGGGTACGATAATGTGAAGTACTTAACCTTCTATAACGAACCCAACGGAAACTGGGACTTCGAAGCGCCGGGGGACCAAAAAGCGTATTATGCGAAAATGGCCGCCAAAGTCAGCGAGCAGCTGAAAAAGGACGGACTGCGCGAGCGCATCGACATCTGGGGGCCGGAGGAAGTGAACGCGCCGGACTGGACGGCTTACATGCAGCAGAACGCGGGCGAACATTTCGATGCATACAGCTTCCACGTCTACGGCGCGGGTTACGATAATTTGGACGACGCGATCAAGCTCAGAAAGGACGCGGCGGCCGGCAAGCCGGTCAATCTCACGGAGTTCGGCTGGAGATATGACGACGTCAGCGGCTGGGATTCGGGCTTTGCCAACAACGTGATCCAGGCCGCCAATTCCGGCGCAAGCTCGGCGCTCGTCTGGCAAATGACCGGCGTATGGGCCGCCGACCCGGAAGGGGACGTGAACGGCGGATTCACGATGTGGGATTCCAACGTGATGGGGCTTCGGCCGAACCGGGCCTTTTACGCCGCTTCGCTGCTCAACCGTTACGTCCCCGAGCACAGCACGGTAATCGGGACGAAGACGAGCGCGGCCGATATCCGGGCGGCGGCGTTCAAGACCGAGTCCGGCGATTACGCCGTACTGGTCGAGAGCAAGGGCGGCGAAGCGAAAGAAATCACGTTTGATTTCGGCGGCACGAACGTGAACAAAACGTTCTACAAGCACGAATATACCGACGATATCGCCCTGGAGGGCAATGCGATCGTGCCGCCCGTATCGGGGACGTTCAAAGCGGGGCGTTCGTTCCGCGACACGGGCGGCGAGACCGATTATTCGTTCGCGGTTTATACGACGGAAAAGCCGCAAACCCAGGTGCAGGTCACGCCGGTCGATCCTTATGTCGCAGGCGGTGAAACGATTCAATTAAATGCCAAGGTCATCGACGGAAGCGGCGGAGTCGCCTGGAGCGTGCTCGGCACCGGCAAAGGATCCGTCACTGCCGAAGGCGTTTATACGGCGCCCAAAATCGCCCGGGAGGACTGGGTCGCGGTCAAGGCGCAGAGCGCATCGAATCCGAAAGCTTACGGAATCGCGCTGATCAAAGTGACGCCGATGAACGAAAACGGGCGCGCCGCGGCTCCATCGTTCAGCTTGAAGCACGGCATTTATCCGTCCTCCGAAGCGGTGCGCATCTCCAGCGCGACGCCGGGCGCGGAAATTCGCTACACGCTGAACGGCAGCGACCCGACGGCTTCTTCTTCGCTGTACGGCGGGCCGATTATTCTGCCGGAAGGTTCGACTCGGACGCTGAAGGCGATCGCCGTCAAGCCGGGATTGAAAAATTCCGCCGTCAGTTCGTCGCTCTACCGGACGCAGAGCGTTGCGTTCGGACCCGAAGGCTACGAGTTTGCCGGCTACGAAGGCGACACGATCAAGTTCGACGGCACGGCAAGCGTCGCTTACGGCGCGGACGGCCGCTTCGTGTACAAGACGCTGACGGGCGGAGCGAAGCTTAGCGACGAGACGTTCGAAGGAGATCCGGCTCCCGGCTTCGACAAGCGGGGGTATATCAACTTCAACATTCCGAAGCAGACGCCTGTCGTCACGGTATTGAATGCCGGTTTCGAGCGGCCGGGGACGAACGATGCCGCAGGAGGACCGATGAACAACGGTTGGTCGTTCAAGCCGGAATCGGGCGTCCAGGCGAATACGAGCGGATTCAAGCCGCCGGCGGCGCCGGAGGGCAAACAGACCGGCTACCTGAAGACGACCGACGGAGTCGCCGGCGAATTCAGCCAGTCGATCAATTTCCCGGCGGGCCGCTATGTCCTGAACTTCCAAGCCGCCAAGCGGGCGGAATACGGCGATCAGACCTTCGACGTCTGGTTCGACGATACGAAGATCGGATCGTACCGGGTATCGGACAGCACCTTCCGCAGTTACGAAACGGAGGCTTTCGAAGCGACAGACGGACGTCATACCGTCCGGTTTGCGGCGACGAACAAAGAAGGGGACAATACGGCGTTTATCGATACGGTATCCGTCGCGCCGAGCGACAAGCCGCTGCCCGAAGCGCCGGGCGGGGAACCGGATACGGCGGTGCTGGCTAACGGCAGCTTCGAAGATCCGGTAACGGCGAAGGTACGCTGGAACTTCACCGGCGGAGGATGGACGTTCAATGCGACGTCGGGCATTCAGCGCAACGGCAGCGATTTTTCGGCGGAGCCGGCTCCGGACGGCGCGCAGACCGCCTATCTGCAGACGAACGGGACGCGGGGCGAATTCAGCCGGACGGTCGATCTGCCGGCCGGACGCTACAAGCTGGTCTTCCAGGCGGCGCAGCGAGCCCGATTCGGCGGCATTCAAACGTTCGACGTCTTCTTCGACGACGCGAAGATCGGTTCGTTCAAACCTTCCTCCGGAACTTTCGAAGCGTTGGAAACGGATGTCTTCGCCGCTTCTTCGGGCAGCCACCGGATCCGGTTCGCGGCTTCGACGACGGACGGAGACAATACGGCCTTTATCGACGATATCAAGCTGATTCGCGAAGAAGGCCAGCCGGGCGGTGCCGCTCTGGCCAACGCCGGTTTCGAAGAGCCTGCGGTCAACGGGGCGCGGTACAACTTCGAAGCGGGCGGATGGACATTCGACAGCCATTCGGGCATTCAGCGCAGCGGCAAGCCTTTCTACGCCGAGAACGCGCCGGAAGGTTCGCAGACCGCTTACTTGAAGACGGATTCGAGCGGAAGCGGCCGATTCGCCCAGACGCTCGATTTCGAGGCGGGCACGTATGCTATTGCTTTCGAGGCTTCGCAGCGGCCGGGATACAGCGGCATCCAGACGTTTGACGTCTACTTGGACGAGAAGAAAATCGGCTCGTTCAAGCCGTCTTCGAGCAAGTTCGAACCGCTTCGAAGCGAAGCGTTTACGGTTTCCGCCGGAAGTCACACGATCCGTTTCGCGGCGACGTCGACAAGCGGCGACAATACCGCCTTCATCGATGACCTCCGAATCGTTCGTACGGACGGAAAACGATAGCCGAACGGGAGAGCCCGCGGCAAAATCCGGCATGCAGGAAAGGAGCCTCCCGGGAGGCTCCTTTTTGACGTCCGTACGCGAAAAAAGCTTCCCCCTTGAAGGAGAAAGCTTTGGACTCGCGTCTTGCTAGAGGCTGGCGAGGGCGCCGATCAAAAGAAGAAGCATGAACAGCGCGCCTCCCAGCAGCGACAAGGAAGTCAGCGAGATGCCCGCGATCGCGTAGCCCGCGCCTCTTGAACTGCGGACGGCGATAATGGACAGGATCAGACCGACGACGGAAAAAACGAGCGAGAGCGGGACCGACAAAATGCCTATTATCGCGACCGCCGCCGGATCGCTGTCCGAAGCGTTCAAAAGCAGAATGAAAGTCGTCGCGATCGACAGCATGCCGGCCAGGCCGAGAATGAATCCCGCCAGAGCCATTCCGTATCGGTACGGCCGGGGAGCCCGGTAGCGTTCGGCGGAACCGGGATACCCGGTCGGATAACCCCTATCCGAATAGGGGGTTCGGTTTTGTTTTTCCAAAGAGTTCGGATTCAAAGGATATGTACCTCCAGTCAAGATGAAGCGGGCCGACGGACGGCCCGGCAAAAAGCGGGCCGCAATCGATCAGGCCGCCATGATGCCGATCAGCACGGCCAGGGAAAGAAAGCCGAAAGCGAGCATGCCCAGCGCGTTCAGACAGATGCCGGCGATAGCGAATTTGGCGCCCCGCGAGCTGCGGACCGCGATGATCGACAGCACGAGTCCCGTAATGCCGGCAATCGCGATCAGCGGAAGCGACAATACCGACAGACCGACCCAAAACGCCAAAAAGTCGTGCTGCGTGGCGAATAAGATAAGCAGCAGCACCGTGCCCGTCGACAATACGCTGAATAAGCCGAGAATGAATCCCGTCAGCGCCATGCCGTAGCGATAAGGACGCGAACGGCGGCCTCCGTCCTGCGGATAAGGGGCGTAGCGGTCCGGTCCGTAGCCGTCCTGCTCGCGATAGAAATCGGGCGGATTTTTGACGGCGAACGGACCTTCTGTTTCCAAATCGAATTGACTCAAGATAGACCTCCTGCAATAGGGTAGCCGAATGGCTTTCCGAACTATTATACAAGAAAATAGGCGTTTATGACGATCAAAATGCGGGATTCGGCAATTATGCTTACTTTTACATAATATTTTTCTTGACACTGACCCATTGGTCATCTAACCTTTAAATGATTTGCATAAGCCGCCTTTCCCTGCTGCCGCAGGGGAATGGCGGTTAAGAACCTTATATGAAAAAGGCGGGGACGAAATGAAAACAATCAATACGAAGTGGGTCGTGGCAGGCCTGCTGCTCAGCATCTTGATGGCCGCGATGGACAACACGATCGTCGCCACCGCCATGGGGACGATCGTTGCCGATCTCGGAGGGCTGAGCCAATTCGTTTGGGTCACGTCCGCTTATATGGTCGCCACGATGGCGGGTATGCCGATCTTCGGCAAGTTGTCCGATATGTACGGACGCAAACGCTTCTTCGTCTTCGGCTTGATCGTCTTCCTGCTCGGCTCGGCGCTGTGCGGACTGGCGCAGACGATGACGCAGCTCAGTCTTTTCCGCGCGGTTCAGGGGATCGGGGGAGGAGCGCTGATGCCTATCGCCTTCACGATTATTTTCGACATGTTCCCGCCCGAGAAGCGGGGCAAGATGACAGGCATGCTGGGCGCGGTATTCGGTCTTTCCAGCGTCCTGGGTCCTCTGCTGGGCGCCTACATTACCGACACGGTCGGTTGGCATTGGGTATTCTACGTCAACGTGCCGATCGGCGTTTTGGCGCTGATCTTCATTGTCGTCTTCTACAAGGAGTCCGCGGTTCACCAGAAGCAGCAGATCGACTGGACGGGCGCCGTCACGCTCGTCGTTTCGATCGTGGCGTTGATGTTCGCGCTGGAACTGGGCGGCGAAGACGGCTACGGCTGGGCTTCGCCGAACATCTTGGCGCTGTTTGCGATCTTTGCGCTGTTTTTTGCGGCATTCGTCTGGGCCGAACGCAGGGCGGCCGACCCGATTCTCCCGTTCTGGCTGTTCAAACGCCGTTTGTTCGCTTCGTCGCAGGTTCTGGCATTCCTGTACGGCGCCACTTTCATTATTTTGACCGTCTACATTCCGCTGTTCGTGCAGGCGGTATACGGCGGTTCCGCGACCAACGCGGGACTGATCTTGACGCCGATGATGCTCGGTTCGGTCGCGGGCAGCGCGCTGGGCGGCATTTTCCAGACGAAAATCCCGTTCCGGCGCCTGATGACCGTCTCCGTCATTTCGTTTTTTGCGGGGATGGCGCTGCTCGCGTTCATGTCGCCGGACACGTCCCGCGTGCTGCTGACCGTCTACATGGTGCTGGCGGGCTTCGGCGTCGGCTTCTCGTTCTCGATGCTTCCGACCGCCTCGATGCATAATTTGGAGCCGAGATACCGCGGAACGGCAAATTCGACGAACTCGTTCCTGCGTTCGTTCGGCATGACGCTCGGCATCACGATCTTCGGCGCGATCCAAAGCAGCGTGTTGGCGAGCCGTCTGAAGGAGGCGTTTGCCGGAGAAGAAGGCGGAGCATCGGCTTTCGGAGGAGGAGATCTGCGGCAGGTGTTCCAGTCCGAGGTACGCTCCCGGATTCCGACGGAAGTGCTGGACAAAATCGTCGACGCGATGTCCGATTCCATTACGTCCATGTTCCTGTACGCGCTGATTCCGATCGCGCTTGCGGCGGTAGCTGTAGCGTTCATGGGCAAGGATAAAGCGGGTTCGTAAACGCCGGAAGAAGAACGGGCGCTACTTTCTTCGCATCAAATCAAAAGGCTGCACCGCATTGTTCGACATGCGTGCAGCCTTTTTGGGATTTCTTTTTCGGCGCGGAGCCTTTGAACGGGTCACCGGGACTCCGTACCGCCGTTCAGCAGGAGAACGACGAGACGGGCGGATGCCGGAAGAGGGGCCGCCGCGTTCGCGAACATGCTCAGGAAGCGCACGGCGCCGTCCGTTTCCGAAAGGCGAAGATCGCTGCCGCTAAAGCCGCCCGAGATTCCGCCGAAGCTGAAGGCGAAATCGCCGATCGGAATCTGCGCGGGTTCGTGCGGCTTGCTGAGGCCGTAAACGTCTTCCAGCCGCTGCAGTTCGCTCGCGGGCGGAAGCTCCGGCAGCCGCTCCGCCGCATGGACGTTCGGAATTTCGCCCGGTGCGCCGGGCAGCATGGTCACCGCTGTCATCGCTGCCGCAAGCAAAAGAGAAACGGCGTACTTGTTCATGTTAAATATGTTCCTCCTTTGTTTTTCGCCGCCAATGCTTCGAGCGCCGTTTTCATTTCGGGTTCCGCTTTTTTGGCCGCGCGGGCCAGCTTTTCTTCTCCGCCGAACAGCCGATGGATGACGGTCTCGCGTTCGTAATCTTCCAAAGGCGTCAGCAGCGGAATCAGCGCTTTCGCAAGCTCGGGCGTCGCGACGGGGTTGTCCTTCAGCGGACGCGCGTTTTGGCCGCCGGCAAGCAGGATGGCGACAAAAACGGGCATCGTCCGTTCGTCCAGCCCGCGCGCCTGCACGAACGCGGCGGCGTAGTCGTCGTGCGCCGACTGATGTTCGGTGTCGACCAGACGCATATAGCGGATCAGCAGCGGATCGTAATCCGTGCTGGCCAATCCGAGGCCCAAAACGGCGTATGTGCCGGGCATCACCGACTTTTCGCCGGGTTCGACGTCGCCGTACCAGGCGAATTCCTCCATCGCCAGTTCGGCGTACTCGGCGATCAGCGGGAATAGGCCCGGATACTGCAGAGCATTGGCGAAAAAACGGTGCAGCGGCGACTTGGCCAATTTTTTCATCGGAAGCAGACGTTTCTCCGAGCTCTTGAGCTTAAGCGAATATTCCTTCGGGAAATCTTGCCGCAGCAGATCGCATACGTATTCCAGCGCTTCGCGGTAAGCCCGCTCTTCTTCCGACGCGATCTTCAGCTCGATCGTCTGCAGCACGTCGTTGGCTTTGCCTTGGAACAGATCGCTCCGGCGCTCGCTTTCGAAGCTGCCGCTGCCGGCCTTCAGATAGCGTTGCGCGGTTTCGGAACCGAGCTGCGCCGCGTAACGGAGATAGTCGAGCCGGCGGTCGCTTTCCGTGTCTCCGATCCGAATCGCCGCGTACAGGAAAAAGTCGAGCCGTCCGTCGTCGACAGGTGGACGCTCGGCCTCCGGCTTGAGTTCGAAACGATAAGCGTACGAATCGAGCGGCAGGAAATAAAGCGGCAAGAACTGCTCTTCGGCCCATTCCTTGAAAGCCCATGCATACTGGCGCCGCCATTCGTTCAGCCGCTCCGGGTGCCCCTGATGCTTGGCGCTCACGGCTTGAAGCAGAGGTTCGATAACGTTCGGATCGGGAGCGACGCTTCCTTCGGGAAGGAAGTCCGGATTGACCAGCAGGCGGGCGAAGAAAAATTCATCCTTGGGTTTGGGACGAGCCGGCGGAGGAGAAAGCACTTTGTCGCGGATAAAGCCGTCCAAAGCCTGCCGCAGCTTCTCCCGCCGCTCTTCGTCGATCAGCGTTTCTTCCAGCTCCAACGCCGGACCGCCGTCCGGGCGCCGGAATTCGAACCGAAGCTTGAAGCGGTAATCGAAAAAGTGCGGCCCCATTTCTCCGGATTGCAGCAGCGTCCTCAACTGCTGCCGCAGGGCGGGCCAAAATTCGTCGACCAGCATGTCGTCGGTCAGCTCTTCTATGTAGGGCCCCAGCTCGAACGTGTAGGCATCGTCGCTCCAGGACAAAGGCTCGTGCACGTCGATCGCCAGATCCACGGGAGGCGCCCCCCATTTTGGAATCCGTCGGACGATCCTGAGGCAGCCGAACGCTCCGGGATGCAGCACGCTCCAGTCTTTCACGTCGTCGAGCTGCCGTTTTTCTTTCGCATAAATGTCGCTCAGCCGTTCCCAGACCTCCCGAAGCAGCCGAGCGGAGAGTTCGTTCATGTCGTTTCCTCCTCGAATGGGTTTTTCCGGTTCGCAAAGAAGGGAAAATAGGTAATTTGGAATTTTGCACAAAACACTCCAACGAGTTACAATCTAGCACAGCGGCAAAAAATCAAACACTAAATTAAAATTATAACATACAAGCGGGCATGCAAAGCGAACGGCTTCCGGGCATGCAGGCGGCAGGCGGGCGAATTTCGGAAGAAGCGCGAAAGGCGGCTGCGTAGGGAGTGCGAGGCGGCCGCCGATCTTGGGGAGGGGAACAATGTGAAAAAACAGGCACAGTTGGAGCGCATCGTCTGGAAATTGAAGATGGCGACCCGGCGCGACGATGCGCTGAAGGAATTCGGGGCCAACCGGCACGGCTACCGGATGAACGATCCGCTAGAGCCGAAGGCGCTCGAAGCTTTCGAAGCGGCGGCCAAGGTGAAGCTGCCGACGGAATTTTCCGAATTTTTGCAGACGGTCGGCAACGGGGGAGCGGGGCCGTATTACGGCATCGCGCCGCTCGATCCGAATCCGGAGGGAGCATTCTTGAACCGGCCGTGCCGGCTGTCGCCGGACATGACGCAGGAACAATGGGAAGCGATGACGGCTTTTCTGCACGATCCTTCGCTGGAAGCGGCCGAGAAAAGCGTGATGCAGAGCGAACTGTACGGCGGCCTGCTGCAAATCGGGACGATGGGCTGGACGTTCGATATGATGCTGGTGCTGACGGGACCTTACCGGGGACGGATCGTTTACGTCGACCGCAGCGCTCAGATTCCTTTTTTTACATACGAAGCGAATTTTCTCGAATGGTACGAGCGTTGGCTGGACGAGATCATCGGAGGCTGCGACACCGGATGGTTCGGAATGGAGCGTGCCGGAGACGACGGAGTGCTGATCGATCTGTATTTATCCAGTCTCGAGGAAAAAGTCAAAGTCAGCGCCATTCAAGGCATGCATAAGCTTCCGGTCCTCAAGCCGGAGACGGTCAAGTTTCTGCTGGAACAGTGCGTGGACAGCTCGCCGGCGGTTCGGATCGCGGCGCTGGAGATTTTGGCGCAAAAAGATTATCGAAGCGCTCTTCCTTTTCTCGAACGGGCGCTGGGAAGTCCGTCTGCCGAAGAACGGCTGAGCGCCGCCCGCCAGGTCGAGACTTACGGAGAGCCGGGAGGCGGCGAGCTGGCCTTTCTGCTGGAACGAAGGCTGCCGCTTGAAGACGATCACCGCGTGCTCTGCCAGATGACTCGAACGCTCGAACGGGGAACGATCAATCCGCTCGCGCTGCTGGTGCCGTTCTTCTCGCATGCCGACCGGAATATGCGGCGCGAATCGATTTTTCATGCGGGAAGGCTTCCCGGCAGGGAGGCGCATGCCGAAGCCTTCGCCCGGGCTTTGAACGACGGGGACGAACAGGTGCGGGAGACGGCAGTCCGCGCGCTGGAAGGCCTGCCGCTGCCCGGACTGCTGTCCGAGTACAGGCGGCTGCTGACTGCGGCTTCATCCGGCGTCCGTCTGCGGCGGGCGGCGCTGCGGCGTCTGGCCGAGTACGGATCCGAGGCCTTCGATTCGTTCGAACTCGCGGCCCGCGACGCCGATCCGGAAATTCGCGAGGAAGCGCGGCGCCTGCTCGGCCGGTTCAAAGCGAAAGTGAACAAACCGTGAAAGAAGGGCCCGCTTTGTTTCTTCCGAAAAATCCGCGTTATAATGAAATAAGGTTCGGAAACGTACGGGAGCCGAAAGCATAAAGCGGCAAGGCGGAATCGAAAGAACGGGAGAGGGTACATATGGAGACCTGTCTGCTGATTCACGGTTTTACGGGAGGCGTGCACGAAATCGAGCCGCTTGCCGATTATTTGAAAGTCGAAGGATTTGGAACCGTTACGTTCACGCTCAGCGGTCACGGCGGCAGCCGCGGCGACATGCGGCGCGCCGGCAGGCGGGAATGGATCGCAAGCGCGGAAAAAGAACTTCTGGCGCTGCTGGACGGGCAGGCGGCGGTGCACCTGATCGGCTTCTCCACGGGAGCGCTGATCGCGGCGCGTCTTGCGGCTCTGCACAAGGCGCGTATCGCGTCGATAACGATGCTGTCGGCCCCGGTGTTTCCGCTGCACCCGCCGGCGATCGCCAGAACGTTGATGCAGCCGAAGATGATCGGACTTTACCTTCGCAATCTGTTCGCCGTCCCGCCGCAGGCGGCCCGCGAATTTTACCGGATCGTCGACGAGTCGCTGGAATGGTACGAAGAAGCGGAGGCGCCGGCACTGATCGTGCAGGGAACCAAAGACCATCTCGTGAAGCCGCGCAGCGCGGATTATCTCGGCAATCACCTCGGTTCGACCGACAAGACGGTGCTGATGCTGCCCCGCAGCGGGCATCTGGTCTGTCATTCGGAGGACCGGACGGAATTGTTCGATGCGGTACTGAAGCATCTTCGCGGCGCCTCGGCCGGGCGGGGAACTCAGGCATCGACCGGACCGCGTCCCGAAGAAGCGAAGTTCGTCACAAGTTGATCGGAAGCCGAAACGGCATTTTGGGCCGGTCGGATCGAAAACGCTCCCGCCCGGACTGCCATTCAAAAAACTTCGTTTTGCGGAACGGAGTTTTTTTATGGGAGAAATTGTTCGTAACATTTTGTTATTATCATATTGAAAATATCAAAAGGTCATGTTATTCTTTCGTTAAAGTCGAAATGACATTATCAAAAGAAAGCGGGGAGTTCTTATGTTCGGATTCCGGTTCGCCAAATTTCAACCCAGCGAGTACGTCATGAAGATCAAGAACGGCAGAGTCGTCAAAGAGGGAGTCGGACTTGCTTTTCATTATTACGTGCCGACCACTTCGGTCGTCGTGGTGCCGGTCTCTTCGATCGACGTGCCGTTCATGTTCGACGAAATGACGAGCGATTACCAGAAAATCACGGTGCAGGGACAGCTGATTTACCGGATTGCGGAGTACAGACGGATGACCGAGGTGCTGAACTATACGTATGATCTGAAAAAAAACCGTTATTTGTCGGATGATCCGGCTCTGCTGAGCCAGCGCGTCGTCAATATCGTCAAAGTGCGAATCAAGCGCGGGCTTGCCCGGATGCCGCTGCGGGAAGCGATTCAGGCGAGCGAGGCGCTCGCCCAGAGCATGCGGCGCGAGCTGACGCAGGACGAGGAGCTGGCGGCGCTGGGCGTCGAATTGATGGGGTTGTCGATTCTGGCGATCTTACCGAACAAAGATACGATGAGGGCGCTCGAAGCGCAGGCCCGCGAAGCGATCCTGCAGGACGCCGACGAAGCGCTGTACCGCCGTCGTAACGCTTCGATCGAACAGGAACGCTCGGTCAAAGAGAACGAGCTCAACACCGAGATCGCCGTCGAAACGAAAAAGCGGGAAATCCGCGAAACCCAGCTGAACGCGGAGCGTGCGGTCAAGCGGAAGAGACACGAAATGGAGGAGGAACAGCTGAGCTTCGATATCGGCATGGAGGAACGAAGACAGGAGCTCATCGGTCTGGAAACGGCAAATCAGAAAACGGCGGCGGATGCCAAAGCCTACGAATTGACCGCCGTCATGAAGTCGCTTGAAAACGTCAATCCGAACGTGCTGCAGGCGATGGCGAACATGGATATGAAGCCCGACAAGCTGATCGCGATCGCGTTCCAGGAGATGGCGGGCAATGCCGAGAAGATCGGCCAGCTGAACATTACGCCGGACCTGCTGCAGGGCTTGATGGGCGGGCAGCACGGGCAGCCGGCAAAAGGAGCGGGGCAGCGATGAACATTTTCGGAACAAGCAGCGGGATGCGGCGGGGCGCGCGTGCATCGGCATCCGGTACGGAATCCGGCTCGCAGTCGGCAGTCCGAGCGCAGCCCGGCGCTTCGGGCGCGGGCGGTCCCGAGACGGAAACGAAGATCGTTCTGGTCAAGCGCCGAACGCGGTTGGAAGAGCTGGTCGTCCGCTACAACACGATCCAGCAGGCGCAGTTCTACGTGGAGAGGCTGGGAGCGGACTTCAGCGACTATATCCGCGAAGACCGCGTCTACCGCGCGGCGCTGCACGAAGCGGCGGAGACGCTGGGACGGATCGGCCGTGTGCAGCAGGTGGAGCGGGAGCATGTACCGAATTTCATTTTCGGAGAACGCGACGTCGTCGTGGTGCTGGGGCAGGACGGACTGGTCGCCAATACGCTGAAATACGCGGACCGTCAGCCGTTGATCGGCGTCAATCCCGATCCTCGGCGCTGGGACGGCGCTCTGCTGCCGTTTACGGTCGACGACCTCCCTGCCGTCGTGCGCGATCTGCTCAGGGACAAGCGGCCGACGAAAGAGGTACGGCTGGCACAGGCGGAGCTGAACGACGGACAGGTGCTGGTCGCGGTCAACGATCTGTTCATCGGAAGGCGCACGCATGTATCGGCGAGGTACGAGCTGCGAACGAACGATTCCGCGGAGCAGCAGTCGTCGAGCGGGATCATCGTCTCTACGGGGCTGGGTTCCACCGGTTGGCTGCGCAGCGTGCTGGCCGGAGCGTCCGGCATCGCTTACGGAGCTGCGGGAGAACGGGGGCCGCGTCTGTCGCCGGACGCGTCGTTCGGCTGGGATTCGCCCTATCTGTATTTTACGGTACGCGAGCCCTACCCCAGCCGTTCGACATCTGCGGATCTCGTATTCGGACGGATCGACGAACGGAACCCGCTGAAGATCGTCTCGCAAATGCCGGAGAGCGGCGTCATTTTCAGCGACGGCGTCGAGAGCGACTACTTGGAATTCGGTTCGGGCGTCGAAGCGTCGATCACGGTAGCGGAGCGGCGGGGCCGGTTGGCGGTATGAGCCGGCGCGGGCATGCTCGGACGGCGGCATTCGGTCAGCGATTTTTCAGGCGGTGCCTCAGCGCGATCGCGCGTCCGGCGGCCGGCAGCGCAAGCGACAGTCCCAATCTGCGGATAAGCCCGTTTTTGAACCGCCGCTGCCAAAACAAAGGGGGACGGGCTTCCGCGACGGCTCGGGGCGCATAGCGAAGCATGTCCGCCTGATACCTACTCAGAATGTCGGGAACGTCTTCGGCGGCCCGGGTCAGCCCTTCCGCCAGGTTGACCGCATCCACGATCGCGGTGCTGGCACCCAACCCCGCGGTAGGAGGCATCGGATGAACCGCGTCTCCGAGAAGCGTTACCCGATCGTGCTTCCATGCCGTCAACCGATCGGGAAACCAGAACGGAAACGCGGCTGCCGTCCCCGGAAGAGTTTCCGTTACCATGGTCAAAAAGCCGGAATCCTATTGTTCGATCAGCTTGAGCGCTTCGGCGGCAAGTCGTTCGGGACCGGCGGTTCGAAGATCGGACGGGAACATGCCGTTTTCCGCCGCCGTCGACCAGATCAAATAAGGCTCTTCCCGAACTCCCGATATTTCGGCCGCTGCGGTCGACAGAGCCCGTTCGGCAGGATCGTGCACGCTCAGGAACATGCCGATGCCGCCGGGTCCTACGGCGAACCCGGGGCCCTTTTGCAGATCGGCGTACAGCGCTCTCCGCATGCCGGACGTAAGCGGAGTCCTGCCCGCAATCGCGGTCACGCCTGCGCTTCGAGCCGTGCGCCGACCCAGCAGTTGACGGGCCACCGCGGAGTTCACGCCGTCGGCGCCGATCAGCAGATCGACCTCCTCGCTTGTCTTGTTCGAAAAATGCAGAACGATTCCCGATTCTTTTTCTTCGTAGGCGGAAAAAGCGGCATCCCAACGGATCGATTGTTCCAGTCCCCAGGTCAATATGTTCCGCAAAGGCATCCTTCCGATCATCAGGATGTCTTCTTTGCCGTTGACGGGAAGAGCCAGCCTGGTGTTTCTCCGATGATCCAATACGGAAAACTGTTTGAAAGCCTCGGATCCCGTGCCGACCTCCGAGAGCGACCGAACGATCTCTTCGGGAAGAGCTCTGCGCATACAGGCGAGCGCTTCGCCGCTCAAATGAAGCCGGTATCCGCCCGTTTTTTCGGGAGAAGGATCCCTGTCGAAAACGATGCATGCCGCGCCCGCGCGCTTTAATGCCTGCGCAAGCGTAAGCCCGCCGATCCCGCCCCCGATAATGCCTATTCTCATGGCTTTCCTCCTTTTCTTCTCCCGCCGACAGAGTTCCGCTTACGAAGCATACTTAAACGGCGGTATAAATGGTTAAGCGAGTCGAAAGAAAATAAATTCCAAATCAGGTTATATATAAGTACATCCCTGACACCAACGACAGTCTTGAAATATAGAAAAAGGGAGGGACGGCTTATGCAAGAATCGGTGAAGATTTATGTGCTGCTCAAATTCGGAGAACGGCGGTTCATGGAAAAATTTCAGCGCGGTCAGCTGCATTTTCAATGTCTGAGCGCTTTCAAAAGTCCCGAGCCCGACGAAGCGGGACGCAACGACCAGTTCGAGGCGGCATCCGCCATTTACAATCCGGGAAATTATAAAGTTTATGTCGGCGGCAAGCCGCTGGAGGATCTGGAAGGGCCGATCGTGCTGCAGGAAAACGAAGCGGACCGTCAGTATTCGCTCAGCCTGTACGGCATTACGAGCGAATCGGTACAGCGTCATGCCCGTGGAGAAGAGGAACATCTCATTCATCCGTGGAACGAAAAATTCGGCGACTACGCGGTGGTGGTTACGAACCCGAAAGAGTTCAA
Organism: Saccharibacillus alkalitolerans; assembly: GCF_011090185.1. Lineage (GTDB taxonomy): Bacteria > Bacillota > Bacilli > Paenibacillales > Paenibacillaceae > Saccharibacillus > Saccharibacillus alkalitolerans. Next base: position 860,275 of record NZ_JAAFGS010000001.1, read on the forward strand.
GAACCGGATCGACACGGCCTGCCGCAAATGCGGATTCGGACTGCGGGAGGGCATGGTCGAGTACCACGATGTCGAAAACTTCGCCGGCCGTTGGGGTTACTTCCGCAAGCCGAAGGAATATGAATATCAATCCGAATATCGGCTGCTGCTCGATCTGGAGCAGGCGGAAGAGGATCATATTTTGGAGATCGGCGACATTTCCGATATCAGCGAAATCGGGCCGTATCGGGAGTTAATTCCGAGGATTCGGGTGAAAATCCGCGAAGAAGGCGGGCGGCTTCCCGAAGGCGCCCCGGATTGACCGACTGCGGAACGGAGCGGAACTCGACAAAGGAACATACGTTCGATATAATGAGAGGAGACCTTGTACATGGAGATGCATAATATGAACAATGAATTTCTGAAGGACCTCCACGAGTTGGATCGCAGCGACGAGGATCGCTCCAAACTGCTGATGAAGGGGATCAAGAAGACGCTGGCCGAGCGTCAATCCGCAGGTCGGTTCGAACGCTGGCTGAAGAGCAGACGCAAGAAGAAGGTCGAAGCGTGGCATTCGGCGCCGAAGGATCAGGCACCGAGGGAGCAGGTCGCGAAGACGAATACGGAACGCGCGGAGGATTTCCGCGAGAACGGTTACCGGGAAGGCCGGTACGAGACGAGAACCGAATAGACGCAGCGCCAATCATACGGAGCGCCCGTGTCTGCCCAGGCAGAGCGGGCGCTTATTTTTTTGCGGACAAAGCTTGGGAGGGCGTACGCCGACGCAGAAGGCCTTGCCGCCGAATGGGCCGAGGCCGGGCGCCGTTTTAATCCCTTCCGGCTTGGGGTATGATGGAAGAAAGGCGTGCGCCGCAAAGCGCCGCGCCGAATTTCAAGCGCGACAGGAGGCAGACAAGAATGAGATTCGCGAATATCGAACGAAACGGCATTGCCGAAATTGCCCTTGTATCGGAGATCGGCGCGGTTCCGCTCGCGGCCCTCGGGCCGTGGCTGGAAGGATGGAACTTCCCGCCGGCTACGACCGACGAGCTGCTTCGGTCGCCTGCCAAGGTCGAAGAGATTCGCTCCGCCTGGGAACGCAGCGAACCGCAGCGGGACAAGCTGATCATCGAGGCGGAGAAGATCCGGTTTCTGCCGGCCGTGCTGAATCCGGGCAAGCTGATCTGCATCGGGCTGAATTACAAGCGCCATGCGGAGGAGACGAATATGCCGCTGCCCGAGAAGCCGGTCGTATTCGGCAAATTTTCGGATTCGGTCGCGGCGCACGGCAGCGCAATTCCGTATCCGGCCGCGACCCGCAGGCTCGACTACGAAGCGGAGCTCGCGATCGTGATCGGGAGGACGGCCGCGAACGTGACGGAAGAAGAATCGCTCGACTATGTGTTCGGCTACTGCTGCGCCAACGACCTGTCGGCCCGCGACCTTCAGGGCCAGTCGAGCCAATGGCTGCTCGGCAAGACGGGAGAAGGCTTCGCGCCGCTGGGGCCGTTTATCGTGACGGCCGACGAGATCCCGAATCCGAACGCGCTGAAGATCGGAACGCGCGTGAACGGCGTGACGGTGCAGGATTCGAACACGTCGGACATGATCTTCTCCTGCCGCGAGCTGATCGCTTTTCTGTCGCGGCATATGACGCTGCGGACGGGCGACGTGATCCTGACCGGCACGCCGGAGGGCGTCATCCTCGGCCGTCCTAAGGAAGAACGGGTCTGGCTGAAGCCGGGCGACGAAGTGACGATCTTCGTCGAAGGGCTGGGCGAGCTGACGAACACGATCGGCGGATAAACGAATTAGGAATAGAGAAAGACTCCCATACAAAAAGGGCTCCGCCAAAGGAGCCCTTTTTGTCTTAAATGCGATCAAGTTTTCCGAGCGAGACCGCGTCTTGAACGCATTCTCCCGCAGCCGTCCCGAGCTTCCTGCCGAAACCGGCTTTTAGAATACTTTCGTCGTCCACGATTCGCAGTTCCACGTCTCGGTCACGATATCGCGGTAGAAATCCGGTTCGTGGGAAATCATGAGGATCGTGCCTTTGTAAGCCTGCAGCGCGCGCTTCAGTTCGTCCTTCGCGTCCACGTCCAGGTGGTTCGTCGGTTCGTCGAGCACGAGGATGTTCGTCTCGCGGTTGATCAGTTTGCAGAGACGGACTTTGGCTTTCTCGCCGCCGCTCAGCACCGTCACTTTGCTCTCGATATGCTTGGTCGTCAGGCCGCATTTGGCCAGCGCCGCGCGTACTTCGAACTGGCTGAGCGAAGGGAATTCGTTCCAGATCTCTTCGATGCAGGTGTTGGAACCGTCGCCCTTCATTTCCTGCTCGAAGTAGCCGATCTGCTGATGCTCGCCGCGTTCGACGGTACCGGAAATGGCCGGGATCTCGCCGAGGATGCTGCGCAGCAGCGTCGTTTTGCCGATGCCGTTGGCGCCGACGAGAGCGATCTTCTGGCCGCGTTCCATCTTCAGGTCGAGCGGACGGGACAACGGTTCGTTATAGCCGATGACGAGATTTTTCGTTTCGAAGATCAGCTTGCCGGCCGTGCGGCCGACTTTGAAGTTGAACTGCGGCTTCGGACGCTCCTGCGCCAGTTCGATGACGTCCATCTTGTCGAGCTTCTTCTGGCGGGACATCGCCATGTTGCGAGTCGCGACGCTCGCCTTGTTGCGGGCGACGAAGTCTTTGAGCTGCGCGATCTCCTGCTGCTGGCGCTTGAACGCGGATTCCAGCTGCTGCTTTTTCATCTCGTAGACTTCCTGGAAATAATGATAGTCGCCGACGTAGCGGTTCAGCTCCTGATTTTCCATATGGTAGATGATGTTGACGACGCTGTTCAGGAACGGAATGTCGTGCGAGATCAGGATGAACGCGTTCTCGTATTCCTGCAGATAGCGAGTCAGCCAGTTGATGTGCACTTCGTCCAGGTAGTTGGTCGGCTCGTCGAGGAGCAGGATATCCGGCTTCTCGAGCAGCAGCTTGGTCAGCAGCACCTTGGTGCGCTGTCCGCCGGACAGATCGTTGACGTCCTTGTCCAAGCCGACGTCGGTGAGGCCGAGGCCGCGCGCCGTCTCGTCGATCTTGGCGTCGATCAGATAGAAATCCTGCGCGGTCAGCGTATCCTGAATCGTGCCGACCTGCTCCAGCAGCTCTTCCAATTCTTCCGGAGACACTTCGCCCATGCGTCCGTACATATCGTTCATTTCCTGCTCCATGTCGAACAGGTACTGGAAAGCGCCTTTGAGGACGTCGCGGATGCTCTGGCCTTTTTCAAGCACCGCGTGCTGGTCGAGATAGCCGACGCGGACGCGTTTGGACCATTCCACTTTGCCTTCGTCCGGCTGAAGCTTGCCCGTCACGATGTTCATGAACGTGGATTTGCCTTCGCCGTTGGCGCCGATCAGGCCGATGTGCTCGCCTTTCAGCAGCCGGAAGGATACGTCTTTAAAAATAGCCCGGTCGCCGAAACCGTGGCTGAGTCGTTCTACGTTTAGTATACTCATGAATGAAAGACACCTTTTTCTGTTAGATTTCGATTAAACTTTTTCCGTTTCATTATAAAAGGTAACGGCGCACAACTCAATGGAAAGGTGAAAAACCGTCAAATGTTTTCATGGGAAAGAAAAGGGAGGAACGCAGATGAAAATCAAATTTTGCGAGAAAAACTTGGACCGCTTCTCGAAGCCGGCCTACAAGGAATTGAAGGGCAAATACGAAGACGTCAAAGTCAAAAAAGATTCCTGCTTGAAAGAATGCAGACTGTGCCGGACCGAACCGTTCGCGATCGTGAAAGGCGAGATCGTCAGAGCGGAAACGCCGAAGAAGCTGGTCAAGAAGCTGGAGAAGAGAATCGGGGAGCGATCGTAACGGGATTGCGATGCGGACGCCGGCTCGCCTCTCGTCGCGTGGGAGCGTCTTGCCGCCCGTCCAGCGCATGCGGATCGATCGCAAAAAAAGGCCGTACCTCGATGAATTTCATCCGGTACGGCTTTTTTATGCCGGGAAAAGCTTATTTGGCGACGCTCGTCAAATACCCGTAACCCTGCGCGTCCATGTCGGCCAGCGGAACGAAGCGGATGGAGGCGCTGTTGATGCAGTAGCGCTTGCCGCCGCGATCCGTCGGACCGTCGTCGAATACGTGGCCCAGATGGATATCGCCGGAGCGGCTGCGCACTTCGGTGCGGATCATGTTGTAGGCGGTATCTTCGCGATACGTGACGACTTCCGGCGCGATCGGCTTGACGAAGCTCGGCCAGCCGCATTGGGAATCGTATTTGTCTTCGCTCGCGAACAGCGGCTCGCCGGTGGAGACGTCGACGTAGATGCCCGGCTCGTACGTGTCCCAATATTCGTTGGAGTAAGGGTGTTCGGTATCCTGCTCGACGGCGACTTTATACTGGATGTCGGTCAGCATGGACTTCAGCTGCTCCGGCGTTCGTTTCGGGTAGTCCGCCTGATCGACGACGATATGCCCGGCGGATTTCGTCGCGGCTGCGGATTTTTCGCCGGTCGAAGTCACGCCTGCCGCCGAAGTGCCGTTCTCCCCGTCCGCCGGAATTTCCTGCTCGTTCAGAATGCCCATGTCGATATGGCAGTAACCGTTCGGGTTCTTTTCCAAATAATCCTGATGATAGTCTTCCGCCATGTAAAAGTTTTCGAGCGGGAGCACTTCGGTCACGATGTCTTTATTGTACTTGTCCTGTTCTTTGGCGATGACGGCTTCGGCGACCGCTTTCTCGCTTTTATCCGTATAGTAGACGCCGGAACGGTACTGAATGCCGCGGTCGTTGCCCTGCCGATTGACGCTGGTCGGGTCGATGACTTTGAAAAACTCCGTCAGCAGCTTGTCCAGCGGCACCCGTTCGGGATCGTAAGTGACTTCGACCGTCTCCGCGAAACCGCGGTCGCCCTTGATCACGTCTTCGTACGACGGGTTCTCGCCGGTGCCGTTGGCATAGCCGGACACGGCGTCCTGTACCCCGTAGATGCGCGCCATATAAGCTTCGACGCCCCAGAAACAGCCGCCGGCCAGATAGATTTTTTTCAAATCGGACTCGGAATAGTCGACGTCGGCGTTCGGGTTGGGAATGCTGGCGGCCGTCACGCTCGACGGCATCGAAGCGCCGGGCACGTTCATTCCGGCGAAGCCGGACGTGGAACAGGCCGATACGAGCAGACTCAGCAGCGCAAGCGCTGCGAGAGAGAGCCAGGCCGTCGGCCGGGTTCGTTTGTTCATGTACGCAGCCTCCTTATTGTGATAAGAATACGAACCGTCGTTGTTTAAGGAATCGCGTCAAAATTCGAAGCGATCACGTCGTTGGTATTGTGGCCGGGAACCGTCTTGGCCAGCCCGCCCTCGGAATCGATGTAAAAAGAAGTCGGATACGCGCGTACCCCAAGCTGCTGCGCGTATTTGCCGTCTTGATCCAGCAGCACGGTCGTATTTTCTTCATCAAGGCCGGAGAACCATTTTTTGAAATCGGCTTCCGACTTTTCGCCTTTGAAATCCGGCGCGACGATGCTGATCACTTTAAAGTCGTTGTCCTGACCGGCCAGCGTATTCAATTCGTCCATGCCCGCAAGGCAGATCGAGCACCAGGACGCCCAGTATTTAATGTAGACTTTTTCTCCCTTGTAGTCCGCGAGCTTGACTTCGCTCCCGTTCAGATCCTTCAGATCGAACTGCGGAGCGGGCTTCGCGGAAGCCGCCGGGCTGCCCGAAGCGGAACCGGCAGGGCCCTGCCCGCACGCGGACAGCAGCAGCGCCGCCGACAGAAGCATCAGAAGAGGAAGCCATTTCTTTTTCGTTTTCGGCAAATCGGTCATCTCCTTCAAAAATCAAAATTGGAACGCCGCGGTAAGAACCGCCAGGTTGTTGGTCATGAGCAGAAGGCCCATCGCGATCAGGACAAGTCCGGAAAATACTTTGATCTTGCCCATATGTTTGTACAGATTTTTCAGGCGGCGCAGCAGGAAGTCGGAAAATACGGCGAGCACAAGGAACGGCACGGCCATCCCCACGGTATAGACGAACATCATCCACACGCCGTAACCGGCCGACCCGCCGCCAGCGGCGACGCCGAGCACGGCGGCCAGCACGGGCCCGATGCAAGGCGTCCAGCCGAAGCTGAACGTGAAGCCGAGCAGAAAGGCGCCCAACCAGCCCTTTTGTTTGCCCGCATCGAACGTCAGGCGCTTCTCCTTTTGCATGAACATCAGGTTCAGCAGGCCGGTCTGGTGAATGCCGAACAGGATGACGACCGCGCCGCAGGCGATCATGAACCAGGAGCTGTTGATGACTCCGCCCAGCGCGCCGGCGCCGAAGCCGAGCAGCAGAAAGACGGTGGACAGTCCGAGAATAAACAGCAGCGTGCGTCCGATCAATCGCGTGTCTACCCGGAAGCGCGTCGAATCGGACTTTTTCGCGTCGATCGCGGCTGCGCGTTCCGCTTCGGAACCGCCGAGAAACGCGAAATAAACGGGCAGCATAGGGAAGATGCAGGGCGAGAAAAAGGACAGCACGCCCGCCGCGAGCACGCTTCCGGCATATAGGGATTCAGCAGGCAAAGAAGCGTCACCTCCAAGTGATCGACTTGTTCAAATTGTTTCTATATCTTATTGTACGCAAAAGGATGACTTTTGGATTAGTTTTTTCAAATTTTTTTATGTAAATATTAGCAGTTTATGAAGCGCTGCCGCGAAAAAGAAAGGGAGCAAGGGGAGGGAGAGGCTTTTTTATAGCGGAGAGGCGAAAAGGATTGCGCCTTGTGATAAAATATGTAATTTTAGAAGGAGATTAGGAGGGATGCCCGTGTCCAGAAGCTGGTTCAACCGGCTGACTTTTTCATACCTGCCCATTCTCATCATTGTGCCCGCCATTTTGATGATCCTGTTCTTTCTGGGATCCGCGGAGCTGTCGAAACGGGAAACGGCCCGGGCAAACGCCGTGTTTTCGCGTCAGGCGGTGCAGTCGCTCGACTATTCGTTCCGTTCGATCGGCGAGATGATGAATCGGGAGATTTCTTCGGGCGAATTCCATGCGTTTTTCTCCGCTTCGGAAAATCCGTACCTGGCCGCCAACGATGCTTCGACGCGGCTGGCACGGCTCAAACTCACCAATCCGCTGATCGACTCGATCTACATTTACCGGCTGTCGGACGGAACGGTGCTCAGCAATCAATCGATCGGGCGGCTGGAAACTTTTTCGGATCGGGACTATATCGAAAAGGTGCTGGCAGGGCCGCTGCCCACGCGCTGGTCCGAGCCCAGGGAATTGTCGGGCTTCGGCGCGCAGCCGAGAACGGTGGTCACGCTGACTCGCGGCATTCCGCTGCTGACGGGAGAACGCGGCCTGATGGTCGTCAACGTCTCGCTCGATTCCGTGCGCGAACTGCTGCGGGAGATGATCGGGGAAGAGACGAGCTTTATTCATTTGTACACGGCGAACGGCGCGCTGATGCTCGGTACCGAAGCGGATCTGCCGGCGGCGGACGCAGAGAAGCTGCGCGGCGGGGAAGATCGCGAAACTGCCGAAAGCAGCCGCGAATTGTCCGCCGTTACTTCTTCGTATACGGGCTGGGAGGTGCGAAGCGGCGTGGTCGGCGACTCGCTGTCGCGCATTCTGACGAGCATCTGGTACGTCTGGATCGGCGCTGCGGCCCTGATCGTGGCGCTCGGGATCGGCTGGGCGGTTCTTGTATCGAGACGCAATTACGAGCCGGTCATGCAGCTGCTGGAACGGCTCGACGCGCTGCCTCGGGGAACGGCGCAGGCCGCCGCCGCGCTGACGGAAGCGGCTCGGTTTGACGGTGCGGGCCCGGAAAGCGAAGCGGGAATGCCGGAAGAAGCGGGAGCGGCGGAAAGCGAGCGTCAGGAGCGCAGAAACCGCCGGGGACAGCAGCCCGACGAGTTTGCGCGGATCGAGTCGACGCTCAGCGCCATGATCGCGCGCGCCGAATCGGACCGGCAGAGGCAGCGCGAAGACATCGTCTATCGGCGCCGGGAATTTTTCCGCGAGCTGCTGGAAGGGTCGAGAGTGGTAGGCGCGGAAGAATGGGCGATCGAGACCGAGCGGCTGGAAGCGGAGCAGACGTCGGGCTTCGGCGGAGCTGACGCCCCCGGACGCGATCCGTCCAAAATGGGGGACAAGGACGGGACGGTCCGCAAAGAGACAAAGCTGCCGGCGGCGGAGTCGGGACGGGAAAATGGATCCCCGGCGTTCGGCAGCGCCGTCGTCGGCCTGCTGGAGATCGACCGGCCGGAGGAATTCAACCGGGCGTATTCGGAGCGCAGCCGGGATCTGCTGCGCTATGCGCTCGCCAGCGCCGCCGGCGAGCTGGCCGCCGCGCGGGGCGCGCGCCTCTGGGCGGAATGGCTGCCCGGCGGCCGGCTCGGTCTGCTGCTGCGCTTCGCGGCCGGCGAAGAGGAGCGGCCCGCGCCGCCCGAAGCGGCGGAAGCGCTTGAGCGGCAGAGCGTCGCCGCGGCGGCGCGCGGTCCGCGGACGGCCGCCGAAGAGAGCGGCGGGACGAGCGGGAGCGAAGCTGCTGCGGAGGCATCCGCCGAGGGAGCGCCCGAAGGGCCGGGCATGCGGCCCGGGCAGGAGGCCGCGCCGTATCCGGGCGGCGACGCGGTATCGTCCGCCGCGGCGATCGCGGAAGAGCTCGTCGCCTGGGTCGCCGCGCATCTGAAATGCACGGTGACCGTGGCGCTCGGAGGCGAGCTGAACTCGCCGGAGGAGATATCCCGCGGCTTCCGCGAAGCCGGCGAGGCGATGGGATACAAGCTGTCGCTCGGCGGCGCGCGGGTCATCGCGCGCCGCGACCTGCGCCGGGGCGGAGCTTCCGAATTGTACGGCGTGCTGCGCACCATCCGCGAACTGGCGCTGGCCTACCGGCTCGGAGAGCCCGAATGGAAAGACCGTCTGGACGAGCTGCTCGGGGAACTGCGCGCCGCGCTGCTGCCCAAGGACGACCTGTCCGGCCTGATGAACGTGCTGGGTTATCAGCTGCTGCGCGAAATGATGGAGCTGCCGGGCGAAGCGAAGGAACTGTGGCGCAGCGAAGCCGCGCCGAAGCTGAGCGCGGCGCTGGAAAGCTTCGATACGCTGGACGAATTGGAATCGGCCGTGCGGAGCCTGCTGGAGGAGTACGCGGTGCGGCTCAAGCTGCTGCGCGAGAGCCGAAGCAGCCATGTGACGCTGCAGGAAGTAAGGGCCTATATCGATGCCAATTTCAGCGATCCGAATCTGTCGCTGTCCTCGATCGCCGACCGCTTCGGCCTCAGCTCCAGCTATCTGAGCCGGCTGTTCAAAGACGCGTTCGGCGAGAACTTCGTCGATTATCTGGCCGGCGTGCGGGTCGAAGCGGCCCGCAAGCTGCTCAAAGAAACGGACGAGCCCATTCAGGGAATCGCGATCCGCGTCGGCTACGCGAATTATATGTCGTTCAGCCGCGCTTTTAAGAAGGTGGCCTCGACGACGCCGGGGAATTATCGCAGCCGCAGCCGCACGGAATAATTTAGAGATGGCGGGAAGTGAAAGCAAAAGGCCGAAGAGTGGGTAATACGTAAAGGAGAAGCCAAGCAGCATACTTATACGGAAAACGAGAGGAGAATATAAAATGGCAGATTCGGAAAAGAATGCAATCGTCGTCGGAGCGGTCGCGGGCGCGCTGATCGGGGCCGGCCTGGCTGTACTGGTCGCCGCCCAGGAGGGCGCTTCGCTGAAAGAGAAATTCATGAACACGGTGAACCTGCTCAAGGATCAAGGGCAGACGCTCAAAGAGCGCAGCGGCGAACTTCAGGAGAAAGGCCAGGAAATCAAAGGCCTGCTCCAGGAGTCGGCGGAAGTGGCGCGCGAGTTCAAAGACGAAGCGAAATCGGCGGCTTCGGATATCAAAAGCGAAGTTCAGGGCTTCCGTTCTTGATCAGCGGGCAATACTATTTGCTTGATTAACAAAAAGCAGCATGACCAAAGAAGCCGTCCCCGAGACGGTTTCTTTTTTTTGTTAGGCAGCCCCCGTATTTCATCCGTTCCTTCGCACGCAAAAATCGAAACCCCGTCAAAAAACGTGAATCCCTTGCGCCGCACGGCTTTCTCGCTCCCTTTTTGCCCTTTCACGCCCCGGATCGCAAAAAACGTTACTCCCTCGAAACCTGACAATTGCCGAATTTCTTCGCTTTCGGTACATTAACGGTGCACCAACGAGGAAGCGCTTTCTTGAATCCGGCTTATTCGCATCCCAGACGGAAAGCGCCCCTCTCCCATACGACCGTCATGCGGCCGCATGAACGTGTCGGCAGTTCTTCCTTATCCGCCATTTAATCTTGATCGTTTCGCGCTCCGTCACGGGACGTATCAACCCAATCCACCCGGAGGTGAACAAATGGGCAGCCTGAATATTGGGGCGCGCAAAGACAGCAAGAGCCGTCTGAAGGAGCAGAGCGCTCTGGGCAGACGCAGAAGATGGAATATGAACAAGCCCCTGATCATCATGTTCCTGCCGATCGCCGTTTTTTTCATCCTGTTCAAGTACGTGCCGATGTTCGGCTTTATTACCGCCTTTAAAGACTACAATTTTGCGGACGGCATGTTCGGCAGCCCGTGGGTCGGCTTCGACAACTATAAGTATCTGTTCCAGAATCCCGATACGCTGGGCATCATCCGAAATACGCTGGTGCTGAGCATGCTGACCGTATTCGTCGGATTTCCTTTCCCCGTCATTCTGGCGATTCTGCTCAACGAAGTGCGGCGCTCCTGGTTCAAACGCTGGGCGCAGACGCTGCTGTATCTCCCGCACTTCCTCAACTGGGTGATCGTGGGCGGCCTGGTCCTGATGATGTTCTCGATCGAGACGGGCTTCGTCAACAACATCGTGGAACGCGTGACCGGCAGCGCTTATCCGTTCCTTTTCAAAGAAGGCTCCTGGATCACGATCTTCGTCGCTTCGGGCATCTGGAAAACGGCCGGCTGGTCGGCGATCATCTACCTGGCCGCGCTGACTTCGATCGATCCGAGCCTCTACGAAGCGGCCGGGATGGACGGGGCGGGCAAGTGGAAGCAGATCCGCCATATCACCATCCCCGGCCTGATGCCGACGATCATCCTGATGTTCATCCTTAATATCGGCAACGTGATGGATGTCGGCTTCGACCAGGTCTACGTGCTGCAGAATCCGGTCGTCGTCAACGTGGCGGAGGTTATCAGCACCTGGAACTTCAAGGTCGGCCTCGGTTCGGGACAGTTCAGCTACGCGACCGCGATGGGCTTGTTCGAATCGCTGATCGGGCTCACGCTGGTGCTGATCGTCAACGGCATCGCCCGCCGGTCGGGACGCGGCCTGTGGTAAGCGGAGGGGCGTTCCGGCCCGGCCGGGCGCCCGCGCAGTCATGAAAGAGAGGGGAGAAAGGCAATGAAGCCGACAAACGGCGAGAAAGTGTTTTACGGAGTCAATTACTTTATTTTGGCGCTGGCCGCTCTGAGCTGCCTGCTGCCGATCATTCACATCGTGGCGCTGTCGCTCAGCGGCAACGAGGCGATCACGCTGGGCAAGGTGGGGCTGTGGCCGGTGGACATCACGTGGACCGCCTACAGCAAGCTGATTGAGGACACGAACATCTTGGGCGCTTTCCGCAACAGTCTGGTCATTACGCTGGTCGGCACGGCGCTGAACATGGTCTTCACCATACTGGCCGCGTATCCGCTGTCCCGCAAGCACTTCTACGCAAGGCGTTTCCTGACGCTGGCGATCGTGTTCACGATGCTGTTCACGGCGGGCCTTATTCCGAACTACCTGCTGGCGAAATCGCTGGGACTGGTCGGCAATTACGGGGCGCTGTGGCTGCCGGGGCTCGTAAGCGTATACAATCTGCTGGTGCTGAAGTCCTTTTTCGAAAATATTCCGGAAGAGCTTGAGGACGCGGCGAGAATCGACGGCAGCGGCGAATGGCGCATCATTTTGCAGATCGTGCTTCCGCTGTCGGTGCCGGTCATCGCGACTATCGCTCTCTTTTACGGAGTGGCGCACTGGAATTCCTTCTTCAACGTGCTGATCTACATCAACGATCCCGAACGCTTCAATCTGTCGGTGCTGATTCAGAACATGATTCAGAGCCAATCGCTGATGTCGGAACTCGCGATGCTCGACCCGGACGCGTTCCGCAAGCTGACGCCCGAGTCCATCCGTTCCGCGGGCATTATCGTCATGATTCTGCCCATGCTGATCGTGTATCCGTTTTTACAAAAATATTTCGTCAAAGGCATGCTGATCGGGTCGGTCAAAGGCTAAAAAACCAAAACGGAGGGGTTAACGAATGAGCAAAAAGAACTGGAGCAAAAAGATGATGGGCGGGTTCGCGGCGGTCACGGCTCTGTCGATGGTGCTGGCGGGCTGCGGGACGAACGAGACGGCGAAGGATAACGGCAAGCAGAGCGCGGAAGGCGAAAGCAAGGAAAAGGTGACCGTCTCCATTTACGACCGCGGCCAGATTCCGAAGGAGGAAGGCACCTACGCGGACAACCGCTGGACGAAATGGATCAACGAAAACGGGCCGGTGAACGCCGAATTCGTGCCGATTCCCCGCAACGAGTCGCAGCAGAAATACAGCATGCTGTTCGCCTCCGGCGACGCGCCCGATCTGATTCTGGAATACGATACGGACTTCCTGAACTCGCTCTGGTCGCAAAAACAGCTGCTGCCGCTGGACGATCTGGTCGAGCAGCACAGTACCGAGTACAAGGCGCTGCTGGAAAAGGTGCCGGCGCTCAAGACGCTGGGGACGAAGCCCGACGGCAAACTGTACGAGATCGGCATGGTCACCAAACCGGAAGTGCTCGGCGCCATGGTCATCCGGCAGGACTGGCTCGACAAATTGGGGCTTGAAGTGCCGCAGACGGTCGACGAGCTGTACGCGGTGGCCGACGCGTTCGCGAATCAGGACCCGGACGGCAACGGCGTGAAAGATACGTTCGGCATGAACCTGAGCCAGTTCGCTTCTTTCTACGTGGACGCCATGTTCCAAAACGAGATGTTCATCATCGAAGACGGCCAGCTGATCCGCCAGTTCGACCGCATCAAGCCGGCGTACGAGTTCAAGAAAAAGCTGTTCGAGAACGGCATCGTCGATAAGGACTTCCTCTCGGACAAAAACGGCCAAAAAGCCGAGCAGGACTTTGCCAGCGGCAAGCTGGGCATCTATCTGGCTTATCGCGGGGTAATCAGCAAAAACTTCGATACGCTGAAAAATACCGATCCGAACGCGAAAGTAACGGCGATGGCTTTCCCGGAAAGCGAATTCGGCCGCTTCGGCCCCGACTTCAACCCGGCGCTTCAGATGACGGGAGCCGTTAACGCGAACGCGAAAAATCCGGAAGCCGTCATGAAATATATCGACTTCATGGTGAAGCCGTCGACGGTCGAAACGCTGACCAACGGTATCGAAGGCGAGCATTACACGAAGGAAGGCGACAAGATCAAGCCGATCGACGAGAAGAAGAACGAAACGGAAATGGGCTATCTGAACGACTACCGGATGTTCATGCCGAAATACATGGTGGAAAGCAACAACGTGGACGGCCGTCTGCTCGATTCGACCGATCCGATCGACCAGGAATGGCTGGCGGTCTCGGCGGAAATGGACAAGCTGTATCTGGATCCTGAGCATCCGCATCCGGGCTTCACGCACGCCAAGTTCCGGCCTTCGCTCGACAAGGCGATGACGACGACGTTCAACGACGGTTGGAATAACATGAACGACACGATGGCCAAAACGATCGTCAGCGGCAGCGGCTACACCGTCGATCAGGGCGTCGAAGACGTCAAGAAATCGTGGTACGCGTCCGGCGGCCAGGCGCTCGAAGACTGGTACAAAAACTGGTATCAGGAAAACAAAGACTCGTGGATCTTCATGGACGAGCTGTACACGATGAATTTCGAATAAGGGCCGCGCTCGCGGCACCGACCACAACCGCATAACGCAAATACACGGCTTCGGACGGCTTGCCTTCCGAAGCCGCTTGTTGGGAGGGGATATGATGCTTATCTACGATGAGGAGACGCTGAAGCGGACCCGAAGGCTGATCGAATCGGATCCGTCCGTGCGCCGGGGCTGGAACTCGTTCGCCGCCGATATGGCCGCGCGCGACGAAGCCTGGCTGGAGTCGGCACGGGAGAGGGTAGCCCTGCTGCGGCAGCGTTGGCTGACGTACGGCGGCAGCAAGCTGTTCACGCTCGGCAACGAAGTGCGGGAGCTGGCGAAAGAAGCGCAGAACTTGGCTTTCTACGCTCGGGTGACCGGCAGCGAAGAAGCCGTGCATCTCGTGCGCGGACTGCTGGCGCTGCTCGGCGAAGAAGAACGTTGGGTGTATCAGAGCGGCGGCGGACGAAGCTCCGATCTGTGGACGGCCGATATCGGCGTGTATTTATCTTCCGCTTACGATGCCGTGCGGGAATCGTGCGGGGAAGAGGAACGCCGCATGATCGAGGACATGCTGTACGGCAGAGCCTACGTGCCGCTCTATGAAGACTGGCTGCATCCGCTCAAAAAGATCCATGCGCTCGATACGATGGGACATAACTGGTGGATCGTCTGCGTGTCCGCGGCCGGCCTGCTGCTGCTTGCGCTGCGGGACCGCGTCCCGCATGCCGCGGAGGCGCTGCATACGATCACCGAGAGCCTTCGGGAATGGTTCGCCTATCCCGGCAACGTGCTTCAGAACAAGCAGGCCAATTTCGGCCTTGACGGCGATTATGTGGAGACGATGGGCTATCTGGATTATGCGCTGGGCAACTTTTTGGTGTTCGAGGCCGCTTATCGCAAGGCGTCGGGCGACGCGGCGCTCGGCGAGCTGCCGGTGCTGTCCAAGATCCCGGACCTCTATCTGGAAACGATCTATTGGAAGGACGGAAAAGTCGGCACGTTCCATTTCGGCGACGACGGCGACCGGAAAAAGCATGCTTACGTCTGGCTGCGTCTGGCGGATCTCCGGCGCCGGGGCGAACTGGTCGGCTTGTTCGCCGACATTAAGGGCGATCCCGGCGAAGCGGCGGAGTTTGCTTTTTACCCCGAGGGGCTGACCGCCAAAGTCCCGGTATCGCCCGATCGGGAAGGCGTCGCCGTGCTGGAACATTCCGGCTACGGCTTCGTCCGCTGGCACAGCGGCGGGGAGCAGGTCGTGCTCGCGGTCAAAACGGGGGAAAGCTGGAATCACAACCATCTGGACGCCGGCACGTTCATGCTGACGGTAGGCGGCCGTACCTTTGCCGACGATTCCGGCCACTGCGCGTACTCCAAGCCGCTGTATAACGCGTATTACCGGCAGTCCGCGGCGCATAACGTCGTTCTGTTCGACGGACGCGGCCAGCCGCCGGCGCTGATCGAGGAAGGAACGAAGTTCCCGGGCTCCATTCCGGAGTGGCTGGACATGCCGGGCTATAAGTATTTGCTGGCGGACTGCACGGGACCGTATTCGGGCTTATACCGGCGCTTCTACCGCCATTTTCTGTGCCTGGACGGCGCGATGGTGCTGATCGACGATCTGCAGGCGGAGAGCGGCGGAACGTTCGAATGGCTGCTTCATATGCCGGAGGGTATGAAAATATCGGGAGGGACCGCCGAACCGGAGTTGTCGATCGACAGCGCGGGGCGGGAAATGAAGGTGCTGCATCCTTATCCCGAACGCAAAGAATACGTAAAGGATAAAGGATATTTGAATTCTTTCAGCCGGGAGACGGGACTTGAAGACGTCTTCCCCGAAGCCGATTATGCCCGGGTCCGATCGGGTTCGGACGACGGACGCATCAAGTTCGTCAGCGTATTCCTGCTTCCCGAGACAGACGGAAACAGGGCGGCAGCGAAGCGGCTTGCAGAGCCTGCCGGGACGGAGATCGGCCCTGCGGCCGGGGACTCTTCCCCGTGCGATCCGGATATTCAAGCGATTCGCGTCAGTCATCCGGACGGCGGGCATACCGAGATCTTCGTCAACCGCAGGGCCGACGGCCGCGTCATGCACGACAATTCGCACGCCGCGTTCGGCGCCCTGGAGACGGACGCTTTCCTTGCGGCGCTGTCGCGCGACGCGGAGGGGCGCTTGTATCGGATCTCGCTGCATAACGGCAGCTATATCAAGTATGGCGGCCGCTGCTTGTTCAGCTCGCTGCTTAAGGCAAGCGCGGTATTGGATTATCGCGGCGGGGGGCTGCACGCGGCATCGTCGCTGTCGGCCGACGCCTGGTGCCATTTCGCGCTCGGCGCGCCCGAAGAAGAGACGGCGGATATTCATGCCGCCGAAGAAGCGCGGCGGGCGGGCTTAAGGCATGACCCCGATTCGGGGCTGTGGAAGCGGAAGATGGAAGCCGGGCGTTCGGAGTTCCGGCTTGTCCGGGGCACGGCGGACGGAAAGTAGGCAAGCGGCATCATCATTCATATAATCGGACGGAGGTTCTTCGGATGTTCAAAACGGAAGAAAAACTGCGTGCGCGCCTGACGGAGCTGGAAACGCTTCGCCACCGTACGCTGCACGCGTTCGGCGAATTGGATACGCTGCCGGACGAAGACGGCGCCATCTCGGCCGCGCCGCCGGCGGACGCGGCGGATTGGAAAAGCGTGCCGATCGGCGAACGATGGGCGGGACGGGATCGTTATCTGTGGCTGCGCCTGTCGGCCGAGCTGCCGGAAGTGCCGAAGGGGCACCGGCTCGTCGGGCTGTTCGATTTCGGCACGACGCCGCACGGCAACAGCCGCGGCTTCGAATCGCTGCTCTTCGTCAACGGAAGCCCGCGCCAGGGCGTCGATTCCAATCACAAGGAAGTGTTTCTGGACGACCTCGCCGGCGGGACAGCGAAGCTGCATTTTCGGCTGTGGTCCGGACTGGAAGGCGGCGGCCCCCCGACGGCGCAGGAGCATGTGCTGGCGCGGGCGGAAATCTCGCTGCTTCACGAGGCGGCGGACGATCTGTATTATACCGGCCGCGCGATGCTGGATACGGCGCTGATTCTCCAAGACAGCCGGGCCGAGCGCGATGAACTGCTGCTTGCGTTGAACCGCTCGCTGCTGCTGCTCGACTGGTCCCGGCCGGGCTCGGACGATTTTTACGCTTCGGCCCAGACGGCGCTGTCCGAGCTGAAGCGCCGCCTGGACGGGCTGCGCGCCGATTATCCGCAGCCGGCCGACCCCGTGACCGTCCGCTGCGTCGGGCATACGCATATCGACGTGGCCTGGCTGTGGCGGCTGCGCCATACGCGGGAGAAGGCGGCGCGATCCTTTTCCACCGTGCTGGAGCTGATGGAGCATTATCCCGACTATATGTTCCTGCAGACGCAGCCGCAGCTGTACGCCTACATCAAGCACGACTATCCGGAACTGTATGCCCGCATCCGGGAAAGGGTTGCCGAAGGACGCTGGGAAGCCGGCGGGGCGATGTGGCTGGAAGCCGACTGCAACTTGACGTCCGGCGAGTCGCTGGTCCGTCAGATCCTGCGCGGCACGCAGTTTTTCCGGGAGGAGTTCGGGACGGAGAACCGCTATCTGTGGCTTCCGGACGTCTTCGGTTACAGCTGGGCGCTGCCGCAAATATTGCGCAAGTCCGGCATCACCTCGTTCATGACGACCAAGATCAGCTGGAGCCAGTACAACCGGATGCCGCACGATACGTTCGTTTGGAAAGGGATCGACGGTTCGGAAGTGCTCACGCACTTTATTACGACGCCGGAGATCGAATTCCCGCAGGAGACCTATTACACGTACAACGGCTATGTCGTGCCGGAGACGGTTCAGGGCATCTGGGAGCAGTACAAGGATCGGTCGTTCAACCGCGAGCTGCTGCTCTGTTACGGTTACGGCGACGGAGGCGGGGGCGTCAACCGCGATATGCTGGAAATGCGGCGCAGGCTCGAACATATGCCGGGACTGCCGAAAACGATAACGGGCCGCGCGGACGACTACTTCGAACGGCTCGAGCGGACGGCGGCGGAGACCGAGTCGTACGTGCATACGTGGGACGGCGAGCTCTACCTCGAAAATCACCGGGGGACGTATACGAGCCAGGCGTGGATCAAAAAAGCGAACCGGCGCCTGGAACTTGCGCTGCGGCGTTCGGAGATGCTGAACGTCGCGGCCGGCCTGCTCGGGGATCACGAGTCGGAAGCCGGTCAGCGGCGTCTGAACGAAGCCTGGAAAATCGCGCTGCGCAACCAGTTCCACGATATCATTCCGGGCTCTTCCATCGGGGAAGTGTACGACGACGCGCGCGGGGAATACGCGGAAGCCGGACTGCTGACGCTGACGGCGGATGCGGCGTCCCTTGCCGCGCTGACGGGCGGCAAGGCGGAAGAGGAGGCAGGCGGGCAAACCGCCGCGCGCGCGTATACGATGTTCAACGACTCGTCCTGGGCCTGCGAAGGCGCGGCGGAAATTCCGGGAGAGCGGGAATCGGAGGCGAATCCGCCGCACGTTTCGGGTTCTTCCGCAGCCTCCGCGTCTGCAGGCGGGACTTGGCGGACGGCTGACGGCCGGGAGCTGACGGCGCAGCGCACGTCTTCGGGCTGGCTCGTAGAGACGGGAGGCATCGCCGCGCTCGGCTTCGCGGAGATCGCGTTCGAGCCGGACCCGGCGGGCGCGGGACGTTCCGGCAGCGCGGACGCTTCGGACGACGGGCGCTTCGTCTGGAAGGACGGCAGGCTCGAGACTCCTTTTTACCTCGTCGAATGGGACGAAGCCGGACGGCTAAGCCGCCTCTACGACCGCGAGCATCGGCGCGAAGTGCTGGCGGCGGGAGAAGCGGGCAACGTGCTTCAAGTCTTCGAAGACAAGCCGCTGCAGTTCGATGCATGGAATATCGATCTCTTTTATACGGAAAACATGCGCACCGTGGATCGGCTTCGGTTCATGCGCTTGAAGGAGAACGGGCCGCTGCGCGCTTCCGTCGAATTCGAATGGGCTTACGGCGATTCGCGGATTCGCCAGGAAGTTCGCCTGTACAGCGGCAGCCGGAGAATCGATTTCTGCACGAACATCGACTGGAAAGAACGGCGCCAGCTGCTGAAGGTCGCTTTTCCCGTCGATATCCGGGCGACCGAAGCTTCTTACGATATCCAATTCGGCAGCGTCAAGCGTCCGACGCACTGGAATACGAGCTGGGATTACGCGCGGTTCGAGACGGTGGGCCATCAATGGGCGGACCTGTCGGAGCGCGGCTACGGCGTCAGTCTGCTGAACGACTGCAAGTACGGCTACGACGTCAAGGGAAACACGCTCAGGCTGAGCCTTATCAAGTCGGCGGAATATCCCGATCCCCAGGCGGATCTGGGCGAACACGCCTTCACGTATTCGCTCTTCCCGCATGCCGGGGATTGGGCGGAAGGAGGCACGGCGCGGGAAGCCTGGAACCTGAACAGTCCTCCGGGCGTCTGGGAAGGCGCGTCGGGGCTTGACGGCCGTTCGCTGCTCCGTTCGTCGGCGGAGCACGTGGCGATCGACGCGGTCAAAATCGCGGAGGACGGGGACGGCATCGTCGTGCGCGTGCATGAATGCGAAGGGCGAAGCGGAGAAACGGAGCTGACTTCTTTCGCGGGTCCGATCCGCTGGCAGGAGACGGATCTGCTGGAACGGGCGCTCGGGGAAGAACGGTCGGGCGCGTGGCGTTTTCACATCAAGCCTTACGAGATCCGGACCTACCGGATTCGTTTCGGCGAGCAGGAGCCCGGCGCCGCCGAAGCGCCAGGCGAAGAAGACGGAAGCGGAATCGCGGGAAAAGGAGTGGGCGGCGATGAGTAAAAAAAGCACGGAAGGAGCTCCTTTCGGTACAGGGAAAGCTCGGATCGGAAACGGGGCCGCGGAGGATAGGGATAAGCCGGGTCCGGACCTTGAAGCGAACCGTCCGCCGGTCTTCGAGCGGGCCGCGGCCTATGTGCTGCGCCAGATCGACGCCGGACTCGACACGTTCGGACCATGCGCCTATCCCGCGCCTTCGAGCACGGGCGGCATTTATCCGGCCATTCCGAATTTCGAATGGACGTCGGGCTTTTGGACCGGGATGCTCTGGCTTGCCTACGAGCTGACTGGCGAGGCCAAATATCGGCGCGCCGCCGAGAGCCAGCTGCCGGATTACCGGGCGCGCCTCGACGGGAAAATCGGTACGGATACGCACGACCTGGGCTTCCTGTACAGCTTGTCTGCAGTCAACGAATATCGGATCACCGGCAACCCGAAGGCGCGCGAAGCGGGATTGATGGCGGCGGAGCTGCTGGCGGCCCGCTACTTGCCGGAGGCCGGCATCATTCAGGCCTGGGGGAATCTGAACGATCCCGAGGAGCGCGGGCGGATGATCATCGACTGTCTGATGAATCTGCCTCTGCTCTACTGGGCAAGCGAAGAATCCGGAGATCCCCGCTTTGCGGAATATGCCCGAAGCCATGTCCGGCAGTCGGCCCGCTATCTGGTCCGTCCCGACCGGACGACCTATCACACGTATTATATGGACGCGGAGACGGGAGAGCCGAAATACGGCACCACCCATCAGGGCCACGCCGACGATTCTTGCTGGGCGCGGGGACAGGCGTGGGGCATTTACGGATTCATGCTCAGTTATCTGCATACGCAGGATTCCGAATTGTTGCGGCTGTCGAAGACGCTCGCGGATTATTTCGCGGAGCGGACGCCGGCGGACGGCGTCGTGTATTGGGATCTCGTATTCCTTGCCGGAAACGCGCAGGAGCGGGATTCGTCCGCTTCGGCGGTGGCGGCCTGCGGCCTGCTGGAGATGGCGCGGCAGCTTCCTGCCGGCAGCGCGCAGCGGCAGGAAGCGGAACGCCAAGCCTTTGCCATCTTGACCGCGCTGGACGCCGGGTACACGACTCGCGATCTGCCGGGTTCGAACGGCGTGTTGAAGCACGGGGTGTATAACAAGCCCCGCGGAATCGGCGTCGACGAATGCACGATCTGGGGCGATTACTATTATTTCGAGGCTTTGGTGAGGGTATTGAAGCCGGAGTGGCGGCCGTAAGATTCGGTACCGGCCGCCCGGCGGTCGAAAAAAGAATAATAAGAAAGGCAAAGCGCTGCCTGCGCAGAGGACGATCGTCCTCTGCGCTTTTTTTTATTTCCGACTTTGTTGTTCGGAAAAATAAAGAATTTCCCGAGAAAGCCTCTTCATTAAATGTCGTTAAATGTCGAAAAATGAGTTAACGGCAATTCAATGCCTTAAAATTTTATTTATAACGGAGGCCGCTATGCGAGCAAAACGAAATCGACTGATGCTTTCTCTTACGGCAGGCACGCTTCTATTGTCCTTTATTTTTCACTTTTTTAACCGGTCGCTCGGCTTATTCGAGCAGCTGATGCACGAATCGGGCATGGGAGCGATGCATCAGGCGGCCTCCGGCGGCGATTATTCGCTGGTCTTGAATGTCCTGCTGGTTTTGCCGGCTCTTTTCCTGGGAGCGGCCTGGTTCTTTTATGCGCGAAGCACCGAGCATGTCGCGATTCCCGTAATGAATACGCTGGGACTCACGTTCGCCAGCATTTCGATTACGGCAGGCGGCGGCGGTTACGTGGAGTTCCACTTTTCGATCTTCATGGTCGTGGCGTTTCTCGTCTTCTATGAGAGCGTTGCGCTTGTCGCCCTGATGACGTCGATTTTCGCGGTCGTCCACGTCGTGGCGATCTTCTGGATGACGGAACTGTATCTGGGCAGCGAAACTTATACGTTTTCCATGCTTCTGCTCCACGCCGTGTTCCTCCTGCTGACAAGCGGCTCGATCATCTGGCAGATTATCGTAAAAAGACGCTTCGCCGAAAAGGTCGAGGTAGAACGCGAGGCAAAGCGGCTGGAGCTGGAACAGGCATTCGGCACGCTCAGCGATATGTCGGCCCGCTTAAGCGCCACGTTCGAATCCGTTGCGGAAAAGTCCGAAACGATCAGCGAATCGGGAAGAGGGCTGTCGTCTTCTTTCGAGGAATTGGCATCGGAGCTGGATCTTCAGTTGAAGTCCGTGGAACGCGCGGGGAACAGCCTGGAAGATATTTACGCGATCGTGGAAGAAACGCGCGAAGCGTCGCACGAAGCGAGCGCTCACGCCGAACGAACGCGCACCGCGCTGCCCGAAGCCGTCGAAGAGATGCAGCGTCTGCACGGCGGCATGGGCGAATTGTCCCGTACGGTCGGCGAGACGGCGGAGACGATCCGGGATCTGGACGAATCGGCGCGCGAAGCGGACCGTATCCTGCTTGCTATTCGAGAAGTGGCCGACCGGACCAATCTGCTGTCGCTGAACGCTTCGATCGAAGCGGCCAGAGCGGGCGAGCAGGGACGCGGATTCGCCGTTGTGGCCAGCGAAATCCGCGCACTGGCGGAGCAAAGCCGCAGCAGCGCGGAAGAGGTAAACCGGATCGTGGGCGGCATTCGCGAAGAGACCCGGCGTTCGGCCCAGCGGATGAACGACAGCCGCGAAATGGCGGAAGTCAGCCTGGAACAAACGGCGGGGGCGATCCGGCTGTTGGACGAAGCGGGACACAGCGCGTCGGAGCTGATCGGCGCGGTGGGATTGATCGGAGGACGCGTGGACAAGTTAGCCGAACGCTCCCGCCGAATCTCGGAAGACATGCACGAAGTCTCGGCGGTGGCGGGCCGCACGACGGACGCGCTGCGTTCTTTCGGCCGCACGACGCGCGATCAGGTCGAAGCCAGCCTCGAGATGAACGGCGAGCTGCAGGAATTGAAGCGGCTGTCCGGCGAGACGCAGCAGCAGAGGCTTGCGAATTAAGGCGGCATAGGGCCAAGAATGTAAAAGAAAAGGGAAGAAGCGGGGAGTTTCGCTCCCGCTTCTTCCCTTTTTGCGATGTCTTTCGGATCGTGTTCCCTTATCTCTTTCGCTTAGATCTTCTGCTCCCACAGCTTGGCCTGGTACTCCTTAACCTGCTGCTCGGACGCTTCGGGCCAAACGGTGCGGAAATTGTGCTTGTCCTGCGGAATAACCTCGACCATTTTGTCGATCATGTCCTGCGGATCGAACTGCTGCGCCAGCATCTGCTCGCCTTTCAGCAGGTCCGAACGTTTGGTGAAATTCGTTTTCTCGTCGTACCATTTTTCTTTCTCTTCGAACATCATGTCGTTGAAGCCTGTCTTGTACGGCCCCGGATTGATGGTCGCGACCTGGACGCCGTAGTCTTCGAGTTCCTGCTGGAGCGCCTGCGCGAACGCCTCGAGCGCGTGCTTGGACGCGCAGTAAGGCCCAAGGAACGGAGTGACGCTGAGACCGGCGATCGAACTGGTGAACACGATCTTGCCTTTCTTTTTGGCAACGAATTTGCGCGCGACAAGCTGGGTCAGTTCGATCGCGCTGAAGAAATTCGTTTCGAATACCTGGCGGACATTTTCCACCGGAACTTCCGCGAACGGTCCCGTATGGCCGATGGCGGCGTTGCTGACGAAAATGTCGAAATCGTGCTCTTCGACCTGCGCCCGATCAAGCGGATTATTCACGTCCAGCTTGAACACTTCGATATCGAGTCCTTCGGATTTGGCATAGTCGCGGAATTCCGGCACCTGCGAGATCGTCTCGACGGTAGCGATCACCCGATGGCCGGCGCGTGCCAAGCCGATCGCGGTTCCCTTGCCGAGTCCGCTGCCCGCGCCGGTGATGAAAATCGTTTTTTTGTTCGAAAAAATAGCCATGTTCGTGCCCTCCTCGTCTATTGATGAAACAAAAAGCGAATCCGATTGCGTCGTAGTCGTTTTACCCGGTTCGCGGGCTAAGAATCAAGCCTGTTCGAAAAAGAAGGGCTCGAAAGGTGAGAAAAACCCGTTTACAGAACGTATGTTCGGTGTATAATGAACAGTAAGACGCGATGCCGCGATTCCTGCGGAGCATCGTCGATTATGGGCAGATCGGGAGGGAAGACCCATGCCGGTTAACAACCGAATCATCATGCTGGTCGATATGGAAAGTTTCTACGCGGGAGTGGAGAAGGCCGGGCGGCCGGAACTTCGGGGGCTGCCTCTGGCGGTAGTCGGAGACCCTTCCGTGCCGTCGAGCGCGGTACTGGCCGCCTGTCCTGTTGCCAAAAGGTTCGGAATCCGTACCGGGGAACGTCTGAGTTCGGCGCTGGCCAAGTGTCCGGCGCTTGTCCCGGTTCGTCCGCGAATGGGCGACTATATCGAAATTTCCGCGCAGATCGCAAGCATTCTCGAAGCTTACACCGATCTGGTCGAGCCGTATTCGATCGACGAGATGTTCGCCGATTTCACCGGCTCGATGCATTTATACGGCGGCGTTCCGGAAGAACTGGCCCGGCTGATCCAGTCGCGTATTACCGTAGAGACGGGGGTGCGGTCGAGATTCGGCATCGGCGCCAATAAAGTCCGGGCGAAGCTGGCCTGCGACCTGGTGGCCAAACGTACGGAAACCGGCATTTTCCATTTACATAACGAAGAAGACTGGACAAATCGAATCTGGCCGGAGCCGGTAAGACGTATGTGGGGCGTAGGCGGACGAATGGAGCGGCATCTTCATGCGCTGCGGATCCTGACGATCGGAGAGTTGGCGCGGACGCCGCTATCCAAGCTGAGGGCGCGCTGGGGAGTGAACGGAGAAGTGCTGTGGCGGATCGCCAACGGAATCGACGATTCGCCGGTCTCGCCCTGGACGCGCACGGAGCACAAAGAAATCGGCACGACGATCACGCTGCCCCGTTCTTATCGGAGTGCGGCGGAGATCGAAACGGTGCTGCTCGATCTGTGCACGGAAATCGGACGCCGGGCGAGGCGGATGAAATGCATGGGCGACACGCTGTCTTTCGGAGCCGGAGGGGAAGGCGGTTACCGGAGAAGCGAAGGGGTTCGCCGGCGCATCAAGCTGGCCGATCCGACCGACATTACGGCGGAATTGTACGAGGCGGCATTGAATCTGTTCCGCGGAAGTTGGGACGGCATGCCGATCAAGCGGCTGAGTGTGTCGCTGTCGGGGCTCGGCCGGGCGGAAGTGTATCAGCCTTCGCTGTTCGGCAACCGCGAGCAGCAGCGGGCGATCGATCGGGCGATGGACGAAATCAAGGACCGCTTCGGCGAGACGGCGATCGTGCGCGGACGTTCGTTCACGGAAGCCGGCCGGGCCAAAGACCGGGCGGAGAAGATCGGAGGACATTACAAATGACGAAAAAATTGGAGGGCAACGGGCTTTGGGAATCGAGCCGGATGATTCTGCCGGAATACCGGGAACGGATCGCGCGCGCTTCGGCGGAACGGACCCGCCAAAGAAAAATCGTCCTGCACGAAGACGAGCGGGAAGCGGTATTCGAGGCGGTGAAACGTTCGCTGGCGCTGGGAATCGCCGTCCGGCTTGAAGTGCAGGGCGATCGCGGCAGCGAATGGGCGGAAGGCGTGATCATCGATGCGAGCCCCATCCGGGGATCGCTCAAGCTCGAAGGCGAGTTCGGCGTGCGCCGGATCGCCTATTCGGATATCGTCGGCGCCGAACTGTCGGAATCGTGAACGGCTGACGCTGTCGGCGAACGGCGGACAAAAAAGGAGTTCGGATCATGAGAACGACGGAAGAGGATTTTGCCCTGATTCGGGCCATGCTGGAACTTCCCTATCTGATCAAGGTGCTCGATGCGGACATCAAACGGATCGACGCCTCTTCGCTGCGCACGCGTACGGCGCTGCTTCGGCAGTTGGATCGTCTGCGCGAGGAAGCCCGACACGAGATGCGCGAGGTGCGCCATCATCTCCGCGTGCGCGGCATCAAGATCGTGAAGCAGACCCGGCTCGAGGACAAGCTCTGCGCGGACTATGTCTGCCGGGGCCACCATGACCGGATGCTGCTCATGTGGAGCCGGATCAAGGGCGACGTGGAAGAGATGGCCGAGGCCTGTCTGGAGATCCGTCCGCCGGGAATAGCGGGACGCTGGAAGACGGACGATATCGCTTCCTCGGTAAGTCAAGGAAGGCCGGCGGAGAGAGGACCGACAGACCGCTCGCCCGTCGAAAGCGCGGAAGGAACGAAGGCGGCCGAGGCCGAACGGTTCGGACGCTGAACGGTTTCCTTTTCCCGTCTGCTTCCTTTCTGTCTGCGGACGCCGCTATAATGAACATAAAAAGCGACAGGAGAGACGAAGATGACGGAGCAAGCGGAAGAATCGGCAGGGCAGTCATGGACAGACGCGGTACGGCGGTACTGGCCGGATTACGAAGGAACGCCCGAAGCAGGGGCGAAAGGTTGGAACAATACGACGAGGTATGCCGAATACGATGGCAAACGTTTCGTGCTGAGAATCTACGAGACGCACCGGGACCCGGAAAAAATCCGTTTCGAACACGAGGTGCTGCTGCGGCTGGCCGATGCCGGGCTGCCGTTCCGGACGCCCGTGCCGCTGCGGACGGCAGGCGGCGAAACGATTGTCGGACTGGAGGACGGCAGCGGCCGCTATGCCTGCCTCTTTCCGTATATCGAAGGCGTACGCCCCGCCGATGAAGATCAGCGCCCGCTGCCGTCTTTCGGAGAAGCGGCTGCCGAGCTGTCTGCCGCGCTGGCCGGTATCCGCACGGAGCTCAGCCCGGCCTACCGCCCGTATTACGAACTGGCCGAAGCGTATCCGCTGTGCAGGCCGGAACGGGTAGCGGATTTTGCGCTCCGCCCGCCTGCCGAATTGACCGGAGCTGCGGAAGCGCTGCGACTGCTGGCGGAAGAGTACGCCGAAATCTTGAGCGGCTTGGAATATCTGCGGCGTCTGCCGCATCAGCTCGTGCACGGCGATCTCAACGCGTCGAATTTGCTTGTCGGAACGGACGCGCCCGATCGTATCGAGGCGCTGCTCGATTTCGAATTTTGCACGCACGACGTGCGGGCCATGGAAGCGGCCGTGATCCTCTCCGGTCTTCCCGACGGAGAGGAAGCCGTAAGGCGTTTCGGCGCGGGGTTCTTCGGGAGAACGAGGCTTGAACCGGAAGAGATCGAAGCCGTTCCGCTGCTGATGCGCCTGCGCAAGGTGGACGTATTCCTGCATTTTCTTACCCGGTACTGGGAAGGAACGGATGGAGCGGGCGTACTGGAAGAACAAGCTCGCCTGCTGTCCGAAGATCTGTGCCGCATGCGCGGCGGCGAAGATGCGCTGCAAGGTCTTCTCGCCGAAATTTCAGGCTAATTGAGAATGAGAGAACCGGCGTCTCGGTCAGTGAGACTGCCGGTTTCCCTTTGTTAACAAGCATTTTTCTTCATGACCAGCAAAATTTTTTTGAAAAATTTTTGTTGATTATCATTCTCAATTGGGATATATTGAGGACACGGAAGCAATCTTTTAAGCTTTTCCATCCTATCTATCGGCAAGGAGTGAATGCTATGGAAACAAGCGTTTACCGTCATCAACCGGCACCGGCGGAGCTGTACGGCCAGATCCTCGACTTCCTGCACCGGTACGAAAACCATAGACAAACGGAGCCTTCGCGGCTTCGCGCCATGATCGGGAACGAGGAAACGGGAAGCCGGGTCGGCAACTTGACCGTCGTCAACGCGATTCAGTGTATCGGGCGGCACGAGCCGATCAACGGTACGACAATCGCCGAGAAGATCGGCCTCTCCCGCGCCGGCGTGACCAAGATCGGCGCCCGGCTGGTGCGCGAGGGACTCGTCAAGAGGGAACGGATGCGGCACAACCGCAAGGAGATTTATTATCGTCTGACGCCGGCGGGCCGCGAAGTATTCGAGACGCATTGTCAGCTGCATGAACATGAAGAGGAACGGTTTCGCGCGTTTTTGGGAAGTTACAGCGGCGAGCAGCTTGCTTTTGTCGGCGAGTTTCTGCGTCATGCCGGCGCGGAGTTCGAACGTCAGCAGCCGACGCTGGAGCATGCGCGCTGAGCGGGCCGGCTTCGGCAGACGAGAGCAGCCGCAGCTGCGTCCGATGAAGTTTGAAAATGCAGTGCGGGCCGGAATACCGAGACCGCCGCGCGGAACGGAAACGTTCCGGCGCGGCGGTCTTTTTATAGCATGGAAATTCGTCATTCAAATGCCTTGACCGGAGACTTCAAAGGAGGCATCCGATCGGGTACAGTTAGAGAGAAGGCATGATAAAGACCTGAAAAGACGGGAGGAAACACGATGGACGACGGCTGTACGATTCGCCAAGCGCGAGAAGAAGATTACGAGGAGGCCGCCCGGTTGATCGGCCAGCTTCAAACGCTGCATGCACGAGCGCGTCCGGATTTGTACCGAATGCCCGAAGAGCCGCTGCAGCGGGACGTTTATGCCGACTGGCTCCGGCAGGAAGACCGCTTCACTTATGTGGTCGAAGACGCGGCGGCGGAAGAGACATCGGGCCAAGCTCCGCGGCTCGCCGCGTATGTGGCCTGCCGCATGGAATCCGTACCGGCAGGACGGGCTTTGATGTCCCGGCGGGTGCTGTTCGTGGACGATCTTGTCGTCGACGATGAACGGCGCGGAACGGGCATCGGCACGGAACTGGTCGAATTCGTGCGGAAACACGCCCGAACCGTTGAGGCGGATGCCGTCGAGCTGAACGTGGCGGGATTCAACGAGCAGGCTGCCGCGTTCTACGCCGCGCTGGGATTCGGCGTCAAGAGCAGCCGATTGGAATTCGAAACGCGCTGAAGCGGGTAAACAGGATTGGGGCGTTTTTCCAAGCTCTGCAGCGGGGGAGCAGGCACAACCCCGCGGAAGGAGGGGAAATCGTGAACGAACATTCAAATCCTGCCGCAGCGGAAGATCGGAGAGGCAGCGGAAAAAGCGGATCGAGAAGCCTATGGTCGGGCGTGCTGTTCGGGATCGGCTGCATGGCTTTCGTCGACGAAGTCGTCTTTCATCAGCTGCTGCACTGGCATCATTTTTACGACCTTTCGACCAGCGGAGCGGGATTGGTCTCGGACGGACTGCTGCACGCGTTCAGCTGGTTCGCTTCGGTCGCTTCTCTGTTCATGCTGGCGGATCTGCGGCGGAAACGCTCGCTGCTTGTTCCCCGCTGGATCGGCGGACTTTTGACGGGAGCCGGCTTCTTTCAATTATACGACGGCATCGTGCACCATAAGCTGATGCAAATCCATCAAATCCGGTACGGCGTCGATCTGACCGCTTACGACTGGAGCTGGAATATCGCGGGAGCCGTCCTGCTGCTGGCGGGAATCGTTCTGACGATTCGCTCCGGGAGGGAGCAGTCCCGTTTGAAAGGCGATGGTTCTTCCCGTGAATAGTTTGCGGATAGAGAGCTATGTCCGACTGGCGCACGCTCACGGTTCGATGGAAAACGTGCAGGGGTCATTCGGCGGAATAGCGGAATGGACGGCTCCTCTTCTGCTGGCCGTTCCGCTGATGGCGGCTTATCTGCTGGCGGCCGCGCTGACCGGCCGGCGATACAGACGCTGGCCGCCTCTGAGATCGTCCCTGTGGTGCATGGGCGTTCTGCTGTCTTCGGCCGCCGTCTTGGGACCGTTGGCGGCGGCCGCGCACGGCAGCTTTACCGCCCATATGCTCGGCCATCTGCTGCTCGGCATGCTGGGGCCGCTGCTGATCGTGCTGTCTGCTCCGGTGACGCTGCTGCTGCGTTCGCTGCCGCGCGAATCGGCGCGTCTGCTGACGGGCCTGCTGCGAAGCCGCCTTGCCGCCTGGCTGTCGCATCCGGTTACCGCCGCGCTGCTGAACGTGGGAGGATTGTGGCTGCTGTATGCGACGGACTTGTACGCGGCCATGCATCATTTTGCAGCGCTGAACGCGTTGGTGCACGTTCATGTTTTTGCCGCGGGATGGCTGTTCACCGCTTCGGTCTTTCCGGTCGATCCCGCTCCGCATCGGACGGGCATGAGGTTCAGAGCGGCCGTGATGATCGCGGCTTTTGCGGCGCACGGCATTCTGGGCAAGTTCCTCTATGCCAACCCGCCTGCCGGAACGCTGCCCGAAGATGCCCGCAGCGGCGCGCAGCTGATGTATTACGGCGGAGACGCCGTCGATCTGCTGCTGATCATTTTGTTCTGCCGCCGCTGGTATCGGTCGGCGGGACGGGAAATACCGGCTTCCGGTTCCGACCTGCCGAAGAAAGAACGAACGGCGTCAGTTCGAAAGTCGGCAAAAAGGGGTATACATAGTTGAAGCGTTTACTTACCCGGCGGCCGGGCGAGAATGAAGCCCGTTCCGCCGTCCATTCCGAACGAGAGAGGAAGAGATACGATGTCGAAATTGCTGCAAGATCTGCTGGAGCTCGCCAACGGAGCGCTGCGTCCGCAGCCGCTGGAGCCGCTTAAGATCGTGTCGGGGCGGATCGTCGCCTGCGACCCGCTGACTTCGCCGATGGAGGCGTTCGAATACGAAGTGGCTCCGGGAACGTATCCGGTCTACGCCTGGCACAGCGAGCAGGAAGGCACCATCGCGGGGGCTGAGATGCGTTTTTCGGATAACCGGCCCGTGCGCTGGGAGCTCGCCGTCCGTCCGGGACAGGACAAGAGCACGCTGAAAGAAGGCGAAATCTTCGGTTACCCGGTCGATGCGGGACTGGGCAGCTTTGCGGACGAAGACGCGATTCGCGCGATGCAGGCGCTCGACCAGCGGCTGCAGGAAGAACTCGGGGACGAATACGTCAGCCTGTACGACGACCTGGTCGCGGACGTGCTGGAAGAGCACGACGGCGTATGGGGCAACCTGGCGGCGGACGAAGAGAACGGGTTGAACGTCATCATGTTCAGTTCCGGACACGGAGACGGATTTTACGCTTCCTATTGGGGCATCGACGAGAACGACGAAGTCGTGTCGCTTCTGACGGATTTCCAGGTCGTTCAGGAAGGGCATGCGGAAGAAACCAACCACGAAATTTAAAAAAACAACGCGGCGGGAAGAAGACGAGACGTCTTTGTCCCGCTTTTTTGTCATGCTCGGCGCTTCTTCGTGGTACAATGCAAAAAAGCCGAGCGGGTTGTCCCGCGGGAAAGAGGCGTTGAGGCCGGAGAGGTGGAGCAATGACGAACGAATCCATACAGAAGCTTACGGAAAACGAAAATGCGGACAGCGCGAATATGGAGGAAAAGCTGACGACGCTGCGCGGCGTGACGGACCGGCTGGAACGTTCCGGCGTCGACTACGTCGTCGGCGGCAGCGGCATGCTGTTCGGCCTCGGATTGACGGACCGGGTGCGCGACTGGGACATCATGACCGAAGCGCCGGAATCCGAGATCCGCAGGGCGCTCGGCGATCTGGAGCTTTCCGAAGAGAGCGGCCCGAGCGAGCTTTACGGGAGCGGGTGCAAGCTGACGGTCCAAGGGACGGAGCCGGAGGTGGAAGTGATCATAGGCTTCGCGGTTCGCGCGCGAGCGGGGATCTGCCGGCTGCCCGCACTGAGCGGAGGCCTGCGAAACGGGCTGCGCATCGCGAGTCCCGAAGTCTGGCTTGCCGCGTATACGCTCATGGGGCGGACGGAGAAAGCGGATTTGCTGGAAAGCTACTTGCAGGAGAGAGGAGCCGATCCGTCCGCGCTGTCCCGTCTGCGGGAACAACCGCTGCCGTCCGAGTTGGCGGAGCGGCTGAATCGGCTGCCGGCGGCGCCGACCCGGTAATCGGACGCGGCCCGCCGTTTTCGAACAAGCTCCCTATTCTGCCCATGCAGACAAAAACAGACCCGAACCGCCGGCTTGAAGGCGGAAGACGGGTCTGTTTTTTTGTGGGAAATTCCGGGTTTCCGAAGTGTTCTCCGGCCGGGTGCCGTTTAATCTTCCATACTCTTCGCAGAGAGGGGCGCCGGGGCTGCGCGAGGCATTCGCCGGTTGACAAGCACAATGCTTCCGGCGATCATGAGCAGGCCGATCAGCAGCGTAGCGGTCGCTTTTTCGCCGATCAGCGCAATGCTGAAAACGTTCGACAGCACCGGAATGAGGAAAGTATACGCGCCGACGGTGCTGACTTCCCCGGCCTCGATCAGAAGGAAGTAAATCCACCAGCCGCCTGCGATGACAAAGACCGAGATGAACAGCAGAATGGCGACGAATTCGGCGTTCCAGTCGATGGCGCTCCAGCTTTCCGTGCCCGAGCCGAACAGAAGCAGCGCCGCGCCCCCGATCAGCAGCTGCACCGTGACCGCCCAGGTCGAATCCAGACGAGGTCCTTGTTTCTTCATATAGATCGTTCCGAGCGCCCAACAAAGGGAAGACAGCAGGGCAAGCACGATGCCGAGCGGCGACAAATGGCCCTGCAGGCTGCCCAGGCTGATTACCGCGACGCCGGCGAAACCGAGCGTAAGCCCGATGATTTTGAACCGGTTCAGCGTCTCGCCGAGCCACAGCCAGGAGAAAATGCCCAGCAAAATCGGCTGCAGGAAGATGAGCGTCGAGAATAATCCCGCCGGAAGATAGCCGATCCCGATCGTCTGGAGGCCGTAGTAAGCGCCGACGTTGAGCAGGCCGAGCAGCAGATAGACCCAGCCGTTCTGCTTCCAGCGCAGAGTATGCGGGCGGCGCATGGCGATCGGCAGCAGCATCAGGCCGCCGAACAGCGTCCGCATGCCCGAGAATAATAAAGGAGGGGTATGCGGCAGCGCCATTTTGGTCAGCGGCCAGTTGATTCCCCAGACCACGACGAGGAAAAGCACCATACCCAGCGTTTTTTTGGGCGAAAATGCAGCAGACAAAACGATCATCACCTTTCTGACGTTCAATAGACGGAGGAGCAATGAGGAGCGGCTCCGCGTTTTTTTTCGGCTTATTAAGCGTATACTGGAAGTTGGCATAAATAAAATGAATGTTTTGCATGAAGGAGATAACGATTAAGTTATGACGATTACACAGATCGAAATTTTGGTTCGCGTCGCCGAGACGCTTAGCTTCACCCGAACGGCGGAAGAGCTGCATATGACCCAACCGGCCGTCAGTCATGCGGTGGCCGCGATCGAATCGGAGCTGGAAACCAAGCTGCTGCTGCGGGACCGGAAGCGCGGCGTCGCTTTGACGGAAATCGGAGAGAACGTGCTTCCGCAGTTCCGTGCCGTCCTGCAGCGGATGGATCAGGTTCGTCAGCAGGTCGCCGCCGAAAAAGGCATCGAAGTGGGAAGCGTATCGATCGGCGCTTTTCCGTCGGCTTCCGCCTATTTTCTGCCGGGCCTGATTCGCGAAATCCGGGAAAACTATCCCAATCTGCATTTTGATCTGCATGAAGGCACCGCCGACGACATTCGGGAAGGCGTGCATGAACGCAAATACGATGTCGGACTGGTTCTGCTTCCGGCGCCGGGCTTGGATACGGTGCAGCTGGCCGAAAGCCGGATGCTCCTGCTGCTGCCCCCGGCCCATCCGCTGCACGCCGAACCAAAAGTCGCGATTGCCGACTTGGCGGGCGAAGATCTTATTCTCTGCCGCGGCGGACACGAAGTGGCGGTCATAAATGCGTTCGAGCGGGAACGGATCGACGCGCGCATCACGTTTACCACGCATAACGTAAGCACGATGGTAGGGATGGTGGCGCAGGGGCTCGGCATCGGCGTCGTATCGGAAATGGCGCTGTCGATGCATCCGCATTCGCTCGAAGTAAAAGAAATCGTACCGCCGATCGTTCGGGGAATCGGGATCGCGGCCGCTTCGATGGAAGAGGTTTCGCCGGCGGTTCGGCTGTTTCTCGACACGGCGGTACGCCGTTTTGCAGGAGAGGACGGAACCGGCGGGGGCCGGAGCGGAACGGGACTTCCCCTTTCTTCCTCGTCCTAAGGTCCTGTTACTATACGTAAAAAGAACCAGTAAATAATTCGTTCGAATGTAAGTTGTTCCCTCTGTTTTTGATTTGGTAATATGGAGAGGCTTTGTTCTTCGGCGCTTAGAGAGCAAGAATTCCAGCAAAAGCGTTAGAAAGTATAGTCATTTGGTGTAATAACCCAAAGAGACATATCCACATTCAGGAGGGGTACATAATGAAAAAACTTTGGACGGCCGTATTTTCGGTCATGCTCGTAGCCAGCATCACGGCCTGCGGGAACAACGGTGAAAAAGCTGCCGACACGGCGGCGCCTGCAGAAACGACCGCGCCTGCGGAAACGACCGCGCCTGCCGAAACGCCGGCCGCGGAAACGACGGCACCGGCCGAGGAGCCAGCAGCGGAAACGGCGGGCGTGCCTACGGCGGAAGAACTGCTGAACAAAGCTCAGGAAGCGAGCAAAGAGCTGAAAAGTTATAACATGGTCGCAGACGTCGAACAGCATATAGAACTGAATGGCCAAGAGCAGACGTCGAAAACGACGATGAATACGGATATGATCCTCGATCCGGTCAGCGCTTACCAGGAAATCACTACGGAAGCCGACGGCAACAAAACCGAAATCAAGCAGTACATTACCAAGGACGCCATCTATACAGGCATGAACGACCAGTGGACGAAGCTTCCGGAAGAACAGCGTTCGAACGTTATGTCCAGCCTGGAAAGCACGACGAATCTGGAAAATTCGTTCGACCAGTTCAAATCGGTCGCCCAGGAAATGAAAGTGACCGAAGAAGGCGACGACTACGTACTGAACGCTACGCTGTCGGGCGATAAGATCAAGTCGATGGCCGCTGAAGTACTGGGGCAAACCGGCGGAGACGAGCAATCTGCCGCCGCTCTGGAACAGATGAACATCAAGGAAATGAAGATGACTTATGCCGTGAACAAAGAAACGTCCTACCCGACCAAATCGATCGTGGATATGACGATGTCGATGGAAGGCGGCGAAGGAGCGGAAGCCGTGAACATGTCGATGCACATGATCATGAACAGCACCATCTCCAAGCATAACGAAATTAAAGAGATCGAAGTTCCTAAGGATGTCGTCGACAGCGTGAAGTAAACATCCTTTATCCTCTTAAGCCGGCTGCGGATTCTGCGGTCGGCTTTTTTGTCGTTATAAAGGCAGCCGGAGCGAAGGCCAAATCGTGTACGCGTTGGACGGGGAAAAAGATCGGATCGCCGTTAACGGCTCGAACAGGTATGGCCGGCCCTATGCCTCTTTGCTATAGTAAGCCATAGCTTGAAGATATAAACGAATTGCGCCGGGACAGACATCGGAAAGCGCCGAAAAAGCGGGAGGCCTTGCGGGGTAAGGGATAACGGCGGGGACGGACGGAATAGCCCGATAACCGGCTATCAGGAAATCCGAGTACCGGGCATGGAATTTGCCTATAACGCCGTTCCGGCGGCTTTCCGAACCGATTGACACTGTCCTCCGCCGTGCCTATGATCATACTCAAAGTCCAGGACGAGCCGCCGGAAGGCAGGCATCTTCCGAATAACCGACAGAGAGGAAGATCGATATGGGTCAAGCGAAAAGTTCGAATTTGGGGTATCCGAGAATCGGCGAGAAACGGGAATGGAAAAAGCTGCTGGAGGCGCATTGGTCGGGCAAGATCGACGCGGCCGAGCTGGAGAGCGAAACGAAGAAGCTGCGTCTGGGTTACCTGAAAAAACAGCGCGACCTGCAAACGGAACTGATCCCGGTCGGCGACTTCTCGTTATACGATCACGTGCTGGATACGGCATTCACGTTCGGCCTTGTCCCGCAGCGCTTCACCGGCGGAGCGAACAGCGCCGCTCACGGCGGAGACTGCGGCTGCGCACGCGGTTCGCATGACGAAGAGCCCGCGGCGTCGGCGGACGGAGGCGTCCAAGCGTTCGCCCCCGACGAAAAAGGCGTATACGGCCTTGACGCCTATTTCGCGGTTGCCCGCGGCACCAAAGCGTTCGCGGCATCCCCGATGACGAAATGGTTCGACACGAACTACCATTACATCGTGCCGGAGCTGCAGGGCTTGACGCCGAAGCTTACGTTTAACCGCCCGCTGGCTTTCTATCTGGAAGCGAAGGAAGAGCTGGGCATCGACGGCAAACCTGTGATCGTAGGTCCTCTGACCCTGCTGAAGCTGGCGCGAGGCATCGAAGCCGATCGTTTCGACAGTCTGCTGGACGAATTGATTCCGCTTTATGCGCAGGTTCTGAAAGAACTTAGCGAAGCGGGCGCCAAGTGGGTGCAGATCGACGAGCCGATCCTCGTATTGGAAACGAGCGACGAAGACGCGGCCCGTCTGCGCAGGATTTACGAAGCTTTCGCGGCCGCCGTCCCGGAGCTGAACATCCTGCTGCAAACGTACTTCGAATCGGTATCGCGTTACGAAGAAGTCGTGCGGCTGCCGGTACAGGCGATCGGGCTCGACTTTGTCCATGACCGGGGCCGCAACCTGGCCGCGCTGGAGCGGCACGGATTCCCGCAGGACAAAATTCTCGCCGCCGGCGTGATCGACGGCCGCAACATCTGGCGTTCCGACCTGCAGGTGAAGCTTGACCTGCTGCGCCGCATCGAGAAGGCCGCGAACGCGAAAGAGCTGTTCGTTCAACCGTCGTCGAGCCTGCTGCACGTGCCGGTGACGACCCGCAGCGAAGAAGCGCTGGAAGCGAAAATCAAGAACGGTCTGAGCTTCGCCGACGAGAAGCTGACGGAGATCGCGGTGCTGGTCAAGGCGCTGAACGAAGGCGTTGATGCCGCCGCCGCCGAGATCCGCGAAAGCGTGGACGCGGTAGCCGCGCTGAACGCTTCGCCGGAACGCAACGACGAGTCGGTACGCGAAGCGCTGAACAAGCTGGATGCCCGCCGTCCAAAGCGCTTGTCTGCTTACGCCGTGCGCCGCGACGTGCAGGCGAAGCATCGCCCGCTGCCGCTGCTGCCGACGACGACGATCGGAAGTCTGCCGCAGACGACCGAAGTGCGCCAGGCGCGCAGCAAGTGGAAAAAAGGCGAGTGGAGCGAGGAACGGTACACGGAGTTCCTGCATGCCGAAACGGAACGCTGGATTCGCATTCAGGAAGAGATCGGCATCGACGTGCTCGTACACGGCGAGTTCGAACGCAACGACATGGTCGAATACTTCGGCGAGCAGCTGGCCGGATTCGCGACATCGGCGTTCGCGTGGGTGCAGTCGTACGGTTCCCGCTGCGTGAAGCCGCCGATCCTGTTCGGAGACGTCAAACTGCTCAGCCCGATGACCGTAACGGAGAGCGCGTACGCGCAGTCGCTGACCGACAAGCCGGTCAAAGGCATGCTGACGGGCCCGATCACGATCTACAACTGGTCGTTCGTCCGCGACGATCTGCCGCGCGCCGAAGTACAGAACCAGATCGCCTTGGCGCTGCGCGCCGAAGTGAGCGCGCTCGAGGAAGCGGGCATCGGGATGATCCAAGTGGACGAGCCGGCGCTGCGCGAAGGGCTGCCGCTGAAGCGCGAAGATTGGCAGGCGTATCTGGATGACGCGGTCTATGCGTTTCGGGCTTCGACGACGAGCGTGCGGGACGAGACGCAGATCCATACCCATATGTGCTATGCCGAATTCGGCGATATCATTCAGGCGATTTCCGACCTTGACGCCGACGTCATCTCGATCGAAGCGGCGCGCAGCCACGGCGATCTCGTCACCGCGTTCGAGGACGGCACGTACGACAAAGGCATCGGCCTCGGCGTATTCGATATTCACAGCCCGCGCCTGCCGGACCTGTCCGAGATCGAATCGATCGCCAAGCGCGCCCTGGAAGTGCTTGATCCGGCCCAGTTCTGGATCAATCCCGACTGCGGTCTGAAGACGCGCCGCGAAGAAGAGGTCGTTCCTTCGCTGAAAACGATGGTTGCGGCTGCGGCCGCGCTGCGCGAGCAGTTTGCCCGAGCGGCTGCGGAGGGCGCCGGGGTGGCCGGCGGTCAAGGCTAATGGGACTGCTCGACGAACTGCGTAAAAGAGTGATCGTCGCCGACGGCGCGATGGGCACGCTGCTGTACTTGAACGGCATCGATCGCTGCTTCGAAGAGCTGAACCTGACTCGTCCCGAGCAGGTACGCCAGATTCACCGGGCGTACCTCGGCGCGGGAGCCGAAGTGATCCAGACCAACACGTACGCGGCGAACGACCACAAGCTGAAGCGCTACAATCTGGAATACGAGCTGGAAGCGATCAACCGGGCGGGAGCGCGGTTGGCCCGTTCGGCGGCGGAAGGCACGGGAGCCTACGTGCTCGGCACGATCGGCGGCATCCGCAGCACGAAACCGGGCGAAGTCACGCTCGGGGAAATTCAGCGGAGCAGCGAACGCCAGATCGACGCGCTGCTGTCGGAAGGCGTGGACGGCCTGCTGCTGGAAACGTTTTACGATCCCGAAGAACTGCGCACCACGCTGAAGCTGGCCCGGGGGAAGACGGATCTGCCCATCGTGGCCCAGGTCTCGACCCAAGATTCGGGCTATCTGCAGGACGGAAGCACGCTGACGGAAATGTTCGCCATTTTGGAAGGGCTCGGCGCGGACGTCGTCGGCCTCAACTGCCGGCTCGGCCCGTTTCATATGACCCAGTATCTCAAGCAGGTTCCGCTGCCGAAGCACGCGTTCCTGTCGGCTTATCCGAACGCCGGGCTCCCGGAATATAATGAGGGCCGGCTGCGGTATCGTTCGGGCGCGGATTATTTCGGCCGGAGCGCGCTCGATCTGCGCGGCGAAGGCGTGCGCCTGATCGGAGGCTGCTGCGGCACGACGCCGGAACACGTAGCCGCCATGGTGGAAGCGGTGAAGGGCGCGTCTCCGGTAACCGAAAAAGCCGCGCTTCCGGACTCGGGCCCCGTTCCTTTCGGGCGGATCGAAGTCCGCGAGACGATCGCGGAACTTGCGGAATCCGGCGGCGGGCCGCCGGCGGAAACTCCGTTCCACGAAGCGACCGCGGCCAAAGACCATTCGGTCATCGTCGAGCTGGACCCGCCGCGCACGCTGCGGACGGAAAGCTTTTTCAAAGGAGTCCAGGCGCTCAAGCAGGCCGGCATCGACGCGCTGACGATGGCCGACAATTCGCTGGCCAGCCCGCGAATTGCGAATGAATCGCTGGCGACCGTCGTGAAAGAGAAGTACGGCGTGAAGCCGCTCGTGCACGTCGCCTGCCGGGACCGCAACATGATCGGCCTGCAGTCGCATCTGATGGGGCTGGCCGCTTCGGGCATTAACCAGATGATCGCCATCACCGGAGATCCGTCCAAGGTCGGCGACGTGCCCGGCGCCACTTCCGTTTACGATTACAATTCATTCGATCTCATCAAGCTGTGCAAGCAGTTCAATGAAGGGAAGCTGCCGTCGGGCCGGTCGCTCGGCCTGCGCGCCAACTTCTCGGTCGGCGCGGCGTTCGATCCGAACGTGCGCTATCTCGACAAGGGAGTGCAGCGCCTGGAGAAAAAGATCGCGGCGGGCGCCGACTATTTCATGACCCAGCCGATGTACGACGAGCGTCGGATCGAAGAACTCTATCACGCGACGAAGCATCTGAAACAGCAGATCTTTATCGGCGTCATGCCGCTCGTCAGCGCGCAAAATGCTTCTTTTTTGCATAACGAAGTGCCGGGCATTCGCCTGACCGACGGCATTCTCGAGCGGATGCAGCGCCACGAGCACGACAAGGACGCGGCGATGCGAGAAGGCATGGCCATCTCCCGCTCGTTGATCGACGTCATTCTCGAATATTTCGGCGGCGTCTATATCATGACTCCGTTCCTGCGCTACGAGCAGTCGGCGGAGCTGACGAGATACGTGCACGAAGCGGCGGCCAAACGGGGCAAGAGCGGCCGTGGCCGGGAACGGCTGGTTCAGTAGCAAGCCCGGCGTGCGAAATTCCGGCCTTTATCCGCCGTCCCCGGGAATTTGACCGAACCGAAAAGGAGCTTCCCGCATTTGCCGAGGCAAACGCGGGAAGCTCCTTTTTTAGCGGTTCTTGCTGCAGCGGTTCTCTTTTTGAAGGGCCGCCGTCAATCCATGATTCCGTCGTTATAATAATTGATGATGTCCCTGCGGCGGATAATGCCGAGGAATACGCCTTCATGATCCGTGACCGGAACGAAATTCTGATCCGCCGCAAGCGTCAGCATGTCCTCCATGTCCGCGTCGATCACGACCGATTCGTTGTGCCGATAGCGCTTGATGCTGCTCAGCGACACTTCGGACATGAGGGCGAGATCGAAATTGAACGTGTTCTTGAGTTTCCAGAGCAGATCGCCTTCCGACAGCGTGCCGACGTAGCGGCCTTCTTCGTCGATGATCGGCACCGCCGAATACTGGTGCTTTTCCAGAAGGTCCATGGCTTCTTGCATGGTGGCGGAAGAGGGGATGTGCTTCACCTGATCCTTGGGCAGCAGAAAACGCGAGACTTCCATGTATGTATACACTCCTTAACCGTCGAATTTCCCAAACCCTTATCTCTATTAAAACATAGATGCGGCTTTTTTTGAACGGTTGGCGGCTTATACGACAAAAGCGTAACTATTTCGATCGGCTGAGCGTTCTTTTGTTATAAAACCATATTCCGAACCGATGAACCACGCGGGCGCTTCGACGCCGCGCATTCGGCGGAAAAGAAGGGCGGCTTGATGTCATGACCGTTGTATCCGTGCTGGGTTTGCGCCGGCAGACCCGAATCGGCTTTCCCTGCACGTTCGATCATGCCGAATTTTTGATCGACGGAGAGCCGCTTTATCCCAAGATCCGGCAGCTGTATCCGAATCTCGACGAGATCGGCTGCCTGGGCTGGGGACCGGAGACGCTGCAGCAAACGCGTATCGATCGGCTGCTGCTGACGGGGGATGCGGACTTTCCGGACGATCGGCGTTCCCTTTACCTTTGTCCCGCCTGCGGAGATCTCGGCTGCGGAGCGGTCTCGATCCGGATCGAGCGTGCCGACGGAAGGTTTGTCTGGAGCGCGTTCGCCGAGGAAAGCGCCGACGGTTCGCAGGCCGCGCCGACGCCGCTGCCCGGGATCGGCCCGTTTTATTTCGAAGAGGACGCTTATATGAAGACGATCCGCTCCGCTTACGGGCTGGGCGGTTTTCACTGGCCGAATCAAGCGGAGCGGGAAACGCCGGGCGAATCGGGAGAGCGCGAAGATTAACGCCGTGTAAAAAGCAGGTTAAACAATGAAAGAAAAGGCCTTCTTCAGCTTCGGCTCGGATACAATGAACGAAGGGAGAAGCTTCCCGGCCTTTCGGTCGAAAGGTTATCCGAGCCAAGGAGGAATCGACGATGGTCATACGCAGAAGAGGGTGGGCCGCGGCCGTTATCGCATCGGGCTTGGCGGCTGCGCTGACGGCATGCGCAACCGGCGAATCCGCCGCAGGCATCGTGCTGCCCGCATCGGAAAAGAAAACCGCGGCTCCGGCGGCAGAGGAAGCGAAAGCCTCGCTGCCGTCCGCGGAAGAACTGCTGGAGCAGGCCATTGCGGCGAGCGGCAAAGTGACGGGCTATGCGCTTCAAACGGATCGGGAGGAACATGTAGCGGCCGCGCCGGACCGCGAGCCCGACGCCCATTACGTGATCGAGACGAGGCTGACGACAAATCCGCTCGCGGCCTATCGCGAATTGGACATTCAGGAAGAGGGAGGTCCGGATCAGGAGCCGCTTAAGCGTTATATGAACGAAGAAGCGGTATACAGCTCTTACCGGGGAGGCGATTGGATGAGGGAGCCTCGGGAAGATCTGTCCGCGACGCTTGAGCATCTGCGCCGATCGACGGATTTATCCGCTCAACTGCAAAACCTTCGGGAAGCGGGAGGCGAACGAACGGTGACCGAGCAGGCCGGGCATCCGGTGCTGAAGGTGGTTCTGGAAGGAGAGGAGTACCGGAACATCGCGGAACAGTATATGCGGCAGTCCGACGATTCTCTCCCGAATATGCAGTCGAATAATTCCGAGTGGACAATGGTCCGGCTGGAAATCGTCTACGAATTTGACCGAAACAGCCGGCTGCCCGCCGCCAGCACGGTAGAGTTTGAATGGAAGAGACCGGAGTCCGCCAAGCTTTATCCGGGGATCACGAAGAAATTCGGCATGCGGGCGACCTACTCGGACTACGATAATGTCGAACCGATCGAAATCCCCGAGGAAGCGGCAGGACAAGCGGCGAATCCGGACAGCTGACGAAGCGTTATGATGCGCGGATCGAATATGCGAAGCCCGAGCATCATCTGGATTTTTCGCGGCTTCAGGTCGATCGGTTCCGTACCGGGAACGTTCAATAAAGAGAGCCCCATCCAGGCAAAGGAATCGAAATCGAAAAAACGGAGGTTTATTCGAACGGATGAAGAGCAGAAACAAACTGTTGATCGGATTGATCGTTTTATGCGCCGCGGGCGCGGCGTTTTTCGTGTATTGGCCGAAGCCGGTTCACTTGGACGCACAAGGCGTGAAGTATCGCTTGGGCGAAAAGGACTCGGGCGGAGAACAGCTTGTGCGGGTGCGCATCGACGGAGAAGTGCGGCGCGATTGGAAAGGAAAGCCGACGTTCAGCGGGACGATCGATGCGGAGGGCGAAGCGCTGCCCGTACCTGAAGACCGCCGCACGGTGAAAGTCGATTTGAGCGGCAAACCGGCAGACGGCTTGATCATTTACGATTATTTCGACGACGACGGTCTGCACATGTACACGTACGGCAAGCTGTTCGCGGACGCTTCCTTCGACAGCGTGTCGCTGAATCTTTTCGAACAAGACGAAGACGGGGGCCGGGGCTGGGACAGCGGTTCGGGTCTCATGATCACGGCGCCCGCGAAAAATCGGGAGCAGGCGCTGGAGATCGCGAACGGATTGATGGAACGGGAGATGGAAGGGGAAGTGTTGAAGTAGCGCGGGCAGAGATCGTTACCGCGCCAAAAGACCGCTGTCGCGCCGACGCGCGAGGCGGTCTTTTGGTTTTTATCTTCTCTGCTGCCCCGGGTCGGCCTTAACGGTTGTCCTACGCTTCCGCCGTCCCGCCTTCCGGCAGCAGCGCCTTGATTCGAAAAGCCATGCGCAGCCGAAGCGTTTCCTCCGGATCCTTCAAACTGCGCCCGATAATCTCCTCGCATTTTTCCAGGCGGTAGATGACCGTGTTGCGATGGATATACAGCCGCTTCGCCGTTTCGGCGAGCTGACAGTGGGTCTCCAGGTACACGGACAGCGTCTGAAGCAGCGTAGGGTGATCTTTGATCGTTTCGTCCGTAAAGCCCTGCATCGTATCGGCGTAAAATTTGCGGAGATGATCGTAAGGGATCATGCGCAAAACTTCCGGCACTTCCTTGGGCTGATACAGTTCGATGAAGCGCGTTTTGCCCGCCATGCCGCCGAAGTAAAGCGCCTCGTTCGCTTCTTTGTAGGAGACGGGAATATGAACCAGAGGCTGGGCGTAGCTGCTCAGACCGAAGGACAGCTCCGAGGCGTAATGCGCGGAGACTTTGTTCTGAAGGTGCTCGAGCAGGGCCAGGAAGGAAGCTTCGACCGTTTTCCATTCTTCGGCCAGCGGCATCAGCAGCACATAAGCCCGATCCTGGGTGAACAGGTGGACAGGGCGCGGAAAAGGTTCCAGCTCCGCCTCGAGGTGTTCGACGATCCGGTCCTGCTCCGCTTTGTACTGCATGAACGAGGTCGTCTTGTCCGCGCCGTCCAGCCTGCCTACCGCGCAGACATAACGCTGATCGCCGGTCAGGCCGAATTCCCGGCCCCGGCTGGCGATTTCGTCGGCGCTCGAAAATGCTCCTCCGATAAAGTTGGCGAAAAATTCGTTTTGAATGCGTCTGCGGTTCTGCTTGAGGGCGTTTTCCTTCATCAGCTCGAACGCGATCACGTTGGTCGCCTGCTCGACGGTGAGGATGCTTGAGCGTTCCGCAGAGGGCAGCAGTCCTTCGATGCAGAGATAATGCGGCTGCCGGTGGGTATGGACGGGAAACAGGGTCAGCGTCTCGCGGTCGCCGTCCGTCAGCGAAAAGGCGGAGAACAGGGAAGGCTGCGTAGGAAAGCGGCTGCCGCCCGCTAGCAGCGCCTCCAGGCGTCCGGCGGTGGCGGCGCGGGTGAAGCGTCCGGCGACGGGCTGCAAATAGGGGCCGAGCAGCAGCACGGGCAGCCGAAGCAGCGAAGAGAGCTGGTCGAGCAGCTTCGGGATGCCCTGCCCGCTCAAGATCTGCTGAGTGAACTGCCGATGCGTCTGCATGGCGTTGTGCAGCTCCGTCGTGCGCACGTCGAGAATATGGCTCAGCGACTTGTTGACGATATCGCCCAGCGAAGGTTCGACGGGCAGCTCCAGAAGGGGCAGCCCCAGTTCTTCCGCCGACGCGGCTGCCGACTCGGGAATGCTGCCGAGGAACCGCTTGCTCTTGATCCCCAGCGCCGCGCACTCCTGCCGGCTCATTTCGCGGATCAGGTGAAGAAGTGCCGGTACGTCGTCTTTGAAATGGAAAGCGGTCGTAATCAGCAGTTCGTTCTTTTTCAAATACGGAATAATGTCGGGCGCGTCCATCATATTGACGGTATGTACTTCTCGGTTCAAACTCTTTCCTCCCGCGACGATGGCAGTTCCGTCAAACACGGGCAGCTTCAGCAGATCATTCAATTTCATCATTCTCATGCCCCTTTGGTTAACATGTACAATGAATCCCCTAATTCTTCTACACTTCCGTGAATGCTTTCCGTGATGTTTTATTCTACAATGGTTTCAAAGCCTTTGCCAAGTTAATTAAACTAACACCGGTTGAAAAGCTTGCGCTGCCGGAAGTAGGGGGAGATTGCACTGATGATCGAACAACCGAAGTCGTCCGCCTTGTCCGAGCAGATCAAAAGCCTGATCGAATGGTTGGCTTCTTACGGAGGGAAGGACACGGGCGGCGTGACGCGGCTGCTGTATGACGACGCGTGGCGGTCCGCCCAGCGGGCGATCGAAGCGAAGATGAAAGAGATCGGATTGGC
This sequence comes from Saccharibacillus alkalitolerans, assembly GCF_011090185.1. Classification (GTDB taxonomy): domain Bacteria; phylum Bacillota; class Bacilli; order Paenibacillales; family Paenibacillaceae; genus Saccharibacillus; species Saccharibacillus alkalitolerans. The sequence goes on from NZ_JAAFGS010000001.1 coordinate 904,962, forward strand.
GGCTCGTTACGATGACGCGGGCAATCTGTTCGGACGTCTGGAAGGCCGCGAAGCCGCAGCAAAAGTCATCCTGACCGGTTCGCATGTCGATACCGTCGCGGACGGCGGGAAATACGACGGCGCTTACGGAATCGTCGCGGCGCTGGCCGCGGCCGAATATTTGAAAAACCGTTACGGCGCTCCCCGCAAACCGATCGAGGTCGTTTCGCTGTGCGAAGAGGAAGGCAGCCGGTTCCCGCTGACCTATTGGGGATCGGGGAATATTACCGGCGTCAGAAACCGGGAATCGATCGAGCGCGCCGCGGACGCCGCGGGCATACCGTTCGAGCAGGCGATGCGGGGCGCGGGCTTCGGATTGGGACGGCATCCCCGGCCGAAGCGCGGCGACCTGGAATGCTTTATCGAGCTGCATATCGAGCAGGGAGAAGTGCTGGAACGCGAAGGCCGGGCGGTAGGCGTCGTCAGCCACATCGTCGGACAGCGCCGCTACGAGATCACGGTCCGCGGCGAGAGCAATCATGCCGGCACGACGCCGATGCGCTGGCGGCGCGACGCGATGCATACCGCCGCCGAGCTGATCGGGCTGCTGATGCGGCGGGCGCGAGCGGACAAGACGGGACTCGTCGCCACGGTCGGCCGGATGGAAGCCAAGCCGAACGTGGGCAACGTGATCGCGCGGGAAGTGACGTTCAGCCTGGATGTGCGCCACAGCGACGCCGAGACGATTCGCGCGTTCTGCGAAGAATCGTTCGGGGAATGCGAAGCGATCGCCGCGGAACACGGGACGACGCTCGAGTACCTGAAATGGATGGACGAGCCGCCGGTCGCGATGGACGAGCGGCTGCGCCGCGCGGCGGAGGAAGTGCTGGAACGCGAAGGAATCTCGCATCTGACGATGACGAGCGGAGCGGGGCACGATTCCCAGATCTTCGGAACGTTCTGCCCGACGGCGCTGCTGTTCGTGCCGAGCCGGGGAGGCGTCAGCCATTCGCCGGCGGAGTTCACGGAGACCGAAGATTTGGAGCGCGGCGTGCGGCTGCTGATCGACCTGCTGCATCGGCTGGCGTATTGATCGAAAAATCGAGGAGGCGGACAGAAGATGACAAAATACCGGGAAATTCAAGCCCCTTTGCGAACCATTATGACGCCGGGGCCGGTCGAAGCGGACCCGAGGGTGCTGCGCGCGATGGCGACGCCGATTCTGGGGCAGTTCGATCCGGCGTTCACGCATATTATGAACGAAACGATGGAGATGCTTCGGCAGACGTTCCAGACGGAAAATCAATGGGCGTTCCCGGTGGACGGCACTTCCCGCTCCGGCATCGAGGCGGTGCTGTGCAGTCTCATCGAGCCGGGGGATAAAGTGCTTGTGCCCATATTCGGGCGCTTCGGCCATCTGCTGACGGAGATCGCGGAGCGCAGCGGCGCGGAGGTTCATCTGATGGAATGCGCATGGGGGCGAGTGTTCGACCAGCAGGCGGTCATCGAAGAAGTGAAGCGGGTGCGGCCGAAAATTTTGGCGATCGTGCACGGCGAGACGTCGACGGGCTGCATGCAGCCGCTGGACCGGATCGGGCCGGCGTGCCGCGAACTCGGCGTGCTGACCGTGGTCGACGCGGTCGCTTCGATCGGAGGGGCTCCCGTCAAAGTGGACGAATGGCAGCTCGACGCCGTCATCGGAGGAACGCAGAAATGCATTTCCGTTCCGTCCGGCATGGCGCCCGTCACTTACAACGAACGGGTGGAACGCATTCTGGCTTCCCGCAAAAAAGTCGAACGGGGAGTCGCAGGAGACGGCGACCGAAGCGAAGTGGCTCGGCCGATCCGCAGCAATTACTTCGACCTGAGTCAGCTTCAGGATTATTGGGGGCCGCGCCGATTGAACCATCATACGGAAGCGACGTCCATGCTGTACGCGCTGCGCGAAGGGCTTCGCGTTCTGCTCGAAGAAGGGCTCGAGGAGCGCTTTGAGCGCCATCGGCTGCATGAACAAGCGCTGATGGCCGGCCTGCGCGGCATGGGGCTTGAACTGTTCAACGACGTGCCGTGGAAGCTGCCGGTCGTCACCTGCGTGAAGATTCCGGCGGGCGTGGACGGCGAATCGGTGCGCAGCATGCTGCTGGATCAGTTCGGCATCGAGATCGCCAGCTCGTTCGGGCCGCTGCACGGCCGGATCTGGCGGATCGGAACGATGGGATACAGCTGCCGCAAAGAAAACGTGCTGTTCGCGCTGGCCGCCCTGGAAGCCGTATTGATCCGGCACCGTGCGCCGATTGTTATCGGACGCGGGGTGCAGGAAGCGCTCGATGTGTACGAGGAAGTCCGACTGGAAACGGCGAGCGTATAAAGCCGGGCGAGGGGCGAAGGGCGGAGTTCCGGAGAAAGGATGCGGCGGCCGCGCGCCGCATTCGGGAAATCCGAAAGAGAGCGCTCCGCTCTCCGCCGAATTTATGTCTCGGCCTGTCATCGTCCCTGCTTGGTGGGGGTATAAGAGATTAAGGATTCCGGATTTCCGGAATCCTTTTGCATAGGAAGGCGCGGATTAAAGCGGATACGGAAGGTGAATTATGAAACGGATTGTTACGCTGCGCTCCGGACTGGCGGGGCTGCAGTGGCTTTTTTTCTTGTTTACGAATACGGTCGTCATTCCGATTACGGTCGGGGCGGCGTTCGGGCTCCCGCAGGCAAAGATTCAATTTCTGATCCAGTGTTCGTTCGTGCTGACGGGCTTGGCCTGCGTCGCGCAGGCGGGACTGGGACATAAACGCGCGGTGATGGAAGGGCAGTCGGGGCTGTGGTGGGGAGTGATTCTCAGTCTCTGCGCGGCGGCTCCGTCGCTGGGCATCCCGCTGACCGAATTGGGCGGCAGTCTGGCGGTAGGCATCGCGATTTCCGGCGCGGTCACGGTTCTGATCGGGATATGCGGCTTGGCCGGTCCGCTGTCGAAGCTGTTTACGCCCGGCGTGATGGCGGTGTTCATGTTCCTGCTGGGCTGCCGGTTGAATATGATCTTTCTGGAAGGGATGCTCGGGATTTCGTCGGGGACATCGGCGGGAGACGCGGTCATCCAACCCGGAATCTTCCTGCTGGCCGCCGGCGTGGCGGCATTTGTCGCCGTATTGGCAGTCGCGGCCAGGCCCGCGATCGCGCAGTATGCGCTGCTGATCGGGATTCTGGGCGGCTGGGGGCTGCATGCCGCGATCTTCGGTTCCGGCGGCGAAGCGTCCGCGTCGGGGATGCTGGAGATCGGGCTGTTTCCGCTCGGCGAGCCGACCGGCGGCGGCCTGAATGCCGGGGTCGTGGCCATCGCCGTGATCGCCGGCCTGGTTAACGCTTCGAATACGTTCGGAGCGTTGAAAGGGACGGACGACATCTACGAGCAGGAAGCGTCCGGCAGGCAGTACGCGCGTTCCTTCACGATCAGCGGCGTGCTGGCGGTCCTCTCGGGCCTGCTCGGCTTGGTGCCTTATGCGCCTTACGTCTCGTCCGTCGGCTTTCTTCAGCAGACGCGCATTCGCGAGCGGCTGCCCTTCGTGATCGGGGGGCTGCTGTTTGCCGGGATCGGTCTGATTCCGGCGGTCAGCGGCCTGCTGACCGCGCTGCCGCTCAGCATCGGCAGCGCGGTGCTGCTGGTCACTTATTTGAGGCTGCTCGGCTCTTCGCTGCAGTATTTCGGACAGATTCGCATGGACGCGGCGAATCTGTACCGGACCGCGGCGCCGCTGTTCGTCGGCATCGTCGTCATGGGCATGCCTTCGGCCTATTTCGCTTCGCTGCCTCCGTTATGGCGTCCGCTGCTGGGCAGCGGACTTCTGGTCGGCATCCTGCTGGCGCTGCTGCTGGACCGGCTTCGCGTCGGCTCTTTGCGGACGGGGAAAGCGAAGCGGGAACACAGCGGCACGTCCGATTCAATAGAATGAAACGAAGGAGGAACCGAATATGAACGCAAGCGATCGGGAAATACGGAAGGACCGGGTTCCGCCCGGAACGGATCCCGGCAGGGAGGCGGACCTCTGGAGAGCGTTCGTCGACTCCGCTGTCGGGCTGGAGGCTTCGGGATCGGGCTTGTTGGACGGACTGACTTTTGCGGTCAAAGACGTCTTCGATATCCAAGGCGTCGTCAGCGGAGCCGGCAGTCCGGACTGGCTTCGCACGCACGGCCCTGCCGTTTCTACCGCTCTGGCGCTGCTTCGGCTGCTGGCGAACGGCGCCCGTTTGGAGGGCACGACGCAGACCGACGAGATGATGTACAGCCTGAACGGCGAAAACGCCCATTACGGCACGCCGGTCAATCCCGCCGCGCCGGATCGGATTCCGGGCGGTTCGTCGAGCGGCTCGGCCGTCGCGGCCGCTGCCGGCCTGGTCGATTTTGCCGTCGGAACGGATACGGGCGGATCGGTGCGCATCCCTTCGTCTTACTGCGGAATATACGGTTTTCGTCCGACGCACGGAGCGGTATGCGCGGACGGAGTCGTTCCGCTGGCGCGAAGTTTCGATACGGTCGGCTGGATGAGCCGGGATCCCGGCGTTCTGCTGCGGGCGGGCCGCGTGCTGCTGGGACGAGATGCCGAATTATCGGCTGAAGCGGGCAGGGGACGGAGTGCCGACGGGCCGAAACTCGCTGCGGCAGGCGCGATCGCTCCGGAGACCGACCGGCCGTTTGCGCGCTTTTTCGCAGCCGAAGAGGCCTGGGCGCTGCCCGAGGAATCCGATCGGAAGACGCTGCTCGATCGGCTGCGCCGATTCGGCGGTTGGCAGGACGGCGGATCCCCGATCCGCGTAACGGAACAGGGGGATACGCTGGTCGACTGGTCGGCGGCTTTCCGCATCCTGCAGGGGCTGGAGATCGCGCGCGAACACGGCGAATGGATCGAGCGCGAGCGGCCCGTGTTCGGCCCGGGCATCGCGGAGCGTTTCGAGTGGGCGCGCGCGCTGGACCCGTCCGCGGGCGCGTCGGAGACGCAGCTGCGCGCAGCGGTTCGGAGCAAGCTGACGGCGCTGCTGGGGAACGACGGGCTTCTGGCGATTCCGACCGCGCCCGGCCCCGCTCCGCTGCTCGGGCTGCGCGGCGCGGAGGCCGAGACTTATCGGGCCAAAGTCATGCAGCTTTCCTGCATGGCGGGATTGTCGGGTCTGCCGCAGATTACCGTGCCGGTCCTGCGGGCGGACGGCCTGCCGCTCGGATTGTCCTTTATCGCCGGACCGAACGCGGACTTGAAGCTGCTGCGCTGGACGGCGGAACAATTCGAAAAAGAGGTGCGGAGATGAAACTTTCGACGATCGAATACGAAGGATGCGAGCAGGCCGCTTTTCTGACGGAGCGAGGGCTGATCCCGCTTGCCGGGCTGAACGAGCGGGAAGGCTCGGATTGGGACACGGAAATTTTCGAGCTGCTTCGGAGCGGCAGGATGGAGCATCTGCGCCGATGGTACGCCGAGGGAGGGAAGGAACGGTTGATCCCGATGCCCGTTCTTCCCGCCGGCCGCGTCCGTTACCGGGCGCTCTATCGCACACCCGGCAAGATCATCGGCGTCGGCATGAATTACCTGGCGAAAGCGATCGAACTGTCCGGGCGTCCTCCCGAGGACGAACCGGTCATTTTCCTGAAACCGAATACGTCGCTGATCGGTCCGGGAGAGACGATTCTTCTGCCGCCGGCAGCCGGACGGGTAACGGCGGAGGCCGAACTTGCGATCGTGATCGGAAAGACGTGCCGCGGCTTGGCCGAAGAGGAAGCGATGCGGGCGGTGGCCGGCGTTACGGCTTCGCTCGACATGACCGCCAAAGACATCCATGCCCGCAATCCCCGTTTCATGCAGCGGGCGAAAAGCTTCGATACGTTTTTGAGCCTCGGCGCTTCCTTTTCCACCCTTGACGAATATCCGGATCTGGCGGGTTTGGAGGTCGCCACGGTACGCAGCGGCAGCGCTGTGCACCGGGACACGGTCGGACGAATGATTTTTTCCCCTGCTTATCTGGTTTCGTTCCTCTCGCATATCATGACCCTGCATCCGGGAGACGTGATCTTGACCGGAACGCCGGGATCGGTGACGGTTGAAGCGGGCGACGAAGCGGAATGCCGAATCGAAGGACTGGAAACGTTGAAAAACCCCGTCGGCTTATCCCCTTTTTGATCGGAAAATTCTCCTTAATGTTCGTAAATAAAACGTTCTCATTCTAATATCACACATTGTGTGATGTTTTTTTGTTCAGTTTCAACAGCGAAGCGACGGATAATCTACGTTTTTGTCAATGAAATGTGATGATAAGATGATAAAATAAGAAACACAAAGCAAAAGTAAGAATACATTACATAATAGAGTGATGTTATCTTACCGGATTCAATCGTCTGCAGGATGCGCAGAGCCGGACAGAAACGGTACAGAACTTCTCTAGGCGGCCGGCTGTGCGCATACCATCAAAAAGAGGGAGTGGAGCTGCGTATGTCTACGAATTTGGCGGGTCGAGTGTTGGAGGAAACGCAGGTACAAGAAGAAATCAGCATGGACGACTCCCTTAAACCGAAACGGGAGAGCGGCAGAACGGTGGGTTCGGTCCCTTACATGTTCATGTGGATCGGGGACGGCGTCAATCTCGGCAACATGACGCTGGGAGCCAGTCTGATCGCCGCCGGCGCCGCGACGCTGAACCTGCTGCAGACGTTCGTGGCCGCGGTGGTCGCGATCGGCATCATCTCCGTCATTTTCGCCCTCAACGATCGCTTCGGCTACCGGACAGGCATTCCCTACGTCGTGCAGCTGCGAATGTCGTTCGGCATCAAAGGTTCGGTCATCTCCTCGTTCCTGCGAGGCGTGCCCGCCATCGTCTGGTACGGCTTCCAGAGCTGGGTCGGCGCGACGGCGCTGAACGAGATCGTCAAGGTGCTGAGCGGCGGCGGCTTCGACAGCATTCCGATCTGCTTCGTCGTGCTGCAGGGGATTCAGATCGTACTCTCGCTTTACGGCTTTCATGCGATCAAGTGGGTGGAGACGCTCGCTTCCGTCGTCATCATGGCCGCCCTCGTCTATGTGTTCGGCGTTTTGCTGAATTCGCACAGCGCGGCGATCGCCGACGTCTGGGTCAATGCCGAAGGAACATGGGGTCTTCCGTTCTTCGCTTTCATCATGGTGTTCCTCGGCAATTATGCGGCCATCTTCCTGAGCGCGGCGGACTACTCACGCGAACTGAAGACCGGCATCAGCGACAAAAAGCGCAGCCTGCTCTACTTCTCGCCGATCTTCATCGCTTACGGCTTCGTTCTGACGATCGGGGCCATGATGGCCGCGGCCACCGGCATTTCCAATCCGGTCAAAGCATTCGCCGTCATCGTCGACAATCCGTACATCACGGTCGCCGTGTCCGCCTTTATCGTGATCGGAGCCGTCGCGGTCAATATGGTCGCCAACATCGTGCCGCCGGCGTACGTCATCTCGCTCGTGACCAAGCTAAAATACAAAGCCTCCGTCGTCGTGACCGGCCTGCTCGCGCTCTGCTCTTTCCCGTGGGTGCTCGTTCAGGATTCGTCGGCCCAGGGCCTGAACACGTTCATTCTGATCTACTCCGCTTTCCTCGGCCCGATCGTCGCCATTCTGCTGGTCGAATACTACGTCCTGCGCAGGCAGAAGGTCGACGCGGCGGAGCTGTACCGGGAAAACGGCGATTTCAAAGGCTATAATCCGAGCGCTATCCTGGCCATGCTGATCGGGGCCGGCGCGGCCTTCCTGCTGGTGGACATCGGTTGGATCATCGGCTTTGCCGCGGCGGGTCTGTCTTACCTGCTGCTGAGCAAGTTCGCCTTCAAAGGCTCATCCTTCAAAAAAGGCACCATTTACGAAGAAACGGCTTAACCGATCCCTGAATCAAGCAGGCGAAAACGACCGAAAAGGAGAGATGTACATGGAACGTTTCGATCTCATCGTACGCGGCGGCAGCGTGGTGCTGCCGGACGGCGCGACCAAGGCGGATATCGGCATCAAAGACGGGAAAATCGCGGCGATCGCCGCCGATCTGAGAGGCGAAGCCGAACGGGAATGGAATGCGGACGGACATCATGTGCTGCCGGGCATGGTGGACGTGCACGTCCACTTCAGCGAACCGGGACGCGAGCACTGGGAAGGCTTTGCGACGGGCTCGGCCATGATGGCCGCCGGCGGCTGCACCACGTTCTTCGATATGCCGCTGAACGGCATTCCTTCGACGGTCAACGCGGAAGCTTTATTCGACAAGGCGCGCTTGGGCGGCGAGAAGTCTCTGGTCGATTTCGGTCTCTGGGGCGGTCTCGTGCCGGGGAACGAAGAGGATCTTGCGCCGCTGGCGGCATCGGGCGTGATCGGATTCAAAGCTTTTCTGTCCACGACGGGCAACAAGGAATTCGAAGCGGTGGACGATATGACGCTGCTCTCCGGCATGAAAAAGATCGCTGCGCTCGGCAAGGTGCTGGCCCTGCATTCGGAAAGCGCGGCGATCACCAACTGGCTGAAGGAGGAAAAGGAAAAAGCGGGCCTGTTCGGCGCCGACGATTACCTGGAGACGCGTCCGATCATCGCCGAAGTCGAAGCGGTGGAACGCGCGCTGCATTATTCGGAAATTACGGGCTGCGCTCTGCACTTCGTGCATATCAGCTCGGCGGCGGCGGTATCCAGAATCGAAGAAGCGAAGGCCCGAGGCATGAACGTGACGGTCGAGACGTGTCCGCATTACCTGCTGTTCAACCATGACGATCTGCGGGAAAAAGGCGCCGTCGCCAAGTGCGCGCCTCCGCTGCGGGAACAAGAAGAGCAGCGGAAGCTGATCGCCCTGCTGGCGGCAGGGAAGTTCGACATGCTGTCTTCGGACCACTCGCCGTGCCCGTACGACATGAAAGATCCGAAAGATCATAACCTGTTCCAGGCATGGGGAGGCATCAGCGGCGGACAGTTCACCCTGCTGTCGGCGCTGGAGTTGGCGCTGGCGCACGATATTCCGCTGGAGAACGTCGCCGCCTGGACGGCTTCCAACCCGGCTGCGCGCTTCGGCCTGTCGGACCGCAAAGGCATGATCGAAGTCGGCATGGACGCGGATCTGGCGATCGTTGACCTGAACGAGGCGTTCACCGTGACCGAAGGGAACTACCAGGCCAAACACAAGCAGAGTCTGTATATCGGGCACACGTTTCCGTGCAGCGTGGCCGGCACGATCGTTCGCGGGAACGTCGTCGTCCGAGGCGGCGGGATCGCGGCTGCCGGTCCGGCGGGAAGCTGGCAGAAGCCGAAAGGAGTTCCGGCTTCCGACCGCGAGCTGTCTGCGCTGCAGCCGAAAGGATGACAGGAAAGCGCAGATGTTCGACCGGGTCGCCTTAATGGGGGATGTCCGGTCCGGCCGGCGCTGCAGCAGGCGGGAATACCTGAGAGCTGTCATGAGCGAAAGCTCCGCACCTGTTTTATCGGCGTACGCGGATCTTGAACGACGAGCCGGTGGGCGGTCCGTCAGGGGCGGAAGACGGCTCGTCGAGCGAAGGGATTTCTCCTTCGAACGGATGCAGATCGAACTTCACCTCGTATAGGCCGGCTGGCGCCGGCGGCGAGTCGTTGCCCTGAATGTATTCGGTGCTGAACACTTCTTCGTTTCCCGTCGATTGGCCCGGTGCCAGCGAGCCGAACCCCAGATCGGTCGTGCAGGCGTGTTTTTGGAAACCGAGACGAACCTTTTCGCCCTGCTTGGCGTGCGCGATATCGATCTTCACGTCGGTGGGGCAAGTCGAGCTGCCGGAGATGTAGTTGAACGTCCGCTCTCCGAGATTTTGAACGGCGGCGCGAACGCGAATCATGTCTCCCCGTTCGTAAATATCCTGCTCCAGATCGATCGTATACAGCAGGTCGCCGACGCGTTCGACGTGATGAATCGGCTTCGGCCGAACAAAAACGTCACTGCTTCCCGCCCAGGCCAGCACGGCCGCGAACAGCGCGATCCCTACGGCAATCATCCATTTTCCTTTTCTGCGCATGGCGGTTCTCCCTCTCTTATCGTGATTTCCCGTTTAACCGCCAAGACGAACCGAAACGCCGCAAAGTTGCATAAAAAGCCGAAAAGCGCCTCCGCCGGCAGCTTTTCGGCTTTTTTTATCGCTTGGATTCTACGCTTCCACGACTACCATCTGATGGCAGGACCACTCCGGCACCGTACAGCGCAGCTTCCCGTTTTCCTGCATAAAAGGAAGGGGCGTCCGCTGCGGAGCCAGATAGACTTCGCGCACCGGGCGGCTCTCGGCCAGCGTCACGTCGGTCGGCTTGACCGGAGGAAGGTCCTCGATAATTTCGGTATCCTTCCCGCGCCGTACCGGAGGAGCGTACAGCAGATGCAGCACCCGGCGCGCTTCGGCGTGCTGCTCCTGCAGCGTCGCCACGGCCTGCGCCGGCAGGTCGACGCTCAGCGTCCGTCCGCTCTCGGACGCGGCCAGCAGCCGGTCCAGCATGCGGTGCAGAATCTGCTTGATCGGAAGGCTGCCCTGCAGCGCATAATCCGCGAACAGGTTCCATCCGGCATATATGCCGTGCGGACCTTCGGTGATGCCCGGGCCCGCGTCGTTCAGGTCGGACGGAGCATGACGGTGCGAAGTGAACGTGAACAGGTCGCGGTTAAAATACGGATTCTGCCGGCTGCCCAGTACCGCGCCTCCCGGCGCCGCTCCGATCTCGTACCCTTCCGCGTTAACGAGGAAAGACGACGGGCGCAGCGACGGCAGTTCGAAATCCGGGCGGACGTAGGTCGGATTGAACGGCGACGCTCCCCGCCATTCGGCGCCGAGTTCCAGGCCGAAGGCTTCTCCGTCGGGCGTCAGGCCGGATCGTCCCGTCGCCAGAATCCGGCCGCCTTCCGCGGCGAAATCGTTCAGACGCTTCCGCAGCTCCGGCGTGATTCCGATGCAGTCGGGCAGCACGACGACTTTGTAGCCGTTCAGGTCGCTTTCGTTGTCGACGATATCGAACAGGTACTGCCCTTCGAGCAGGATTCGGACCGCTCCCGTGTCGGCCAGGCCGATCGCCTTGCGGTCCGGCTGCTCGCCGCCGAAGCGCGAATCTGCCGCTTCGGCCGACAGCAGCGCGATATCCGCGACGGAGACCGCGCCCCGGCACCATTCTTCCTTGGCTTCGACTTCCGCATACGCTTCGCCGATCAGCGCATAGGTGGCGGGGTCCATCATGCCGAGCGGATGCAGCTGGTCGCCGACGGAGCAGCCGGCTCCGTTCGCCAGGCTGAGCGCCGCTTCGTAACGCAGCGCGTTGGGGTGCTTGAAACCGCCGAATTCGCCCCACGACTGATGGAACTTGCCGGTCATGCCCAGAACGTCCATGCCGAGTCCCTGCGCATAGCGGGCCGACAGCGGAAAATGATCGTAACCCCAGCCGCCCGTCGGCAGCGATTCCAGTTCCAGGTGGGTATTGAACGCCGCAAGGTCCCGACGACCGCGCCGAATGTGACCGTTGTTGTGGAACAGCGGCAGGCCGGGTTTCGGGGAGTGGACCGCTTGGTCCATCGCCGCCGCGTAACGGGCGTACGTTTCTTCCCACAAAGCCCGCATATCGTCCGGATTGCGAGGATCCGAGCCGCGGCGGCGGATCTCGGCGACGCAGTGCTGACAGTAGCATTCGCGCACGCCGACGATGTCGAGGAAAATGCCGTCGGCGTCATAGCGCTCCACGACTTCGCGTACCTGCGCGGCCAAGATGTCCAAATACGGCGTGTTCATGCAAAACTGGTGATAGCCCGGTTCCATGAAATCGGCCGCCCAGTTGGTGCGTTCCTGCCGGTCGCGGATCAGCCATTCGGGATGGCGGCGCGCCAATTTCTCGTCCAGGCCCGCGGACAGATAGACCGGCGTATTGACCCCGATCTCGTGCGCCGCTTCGATCTGCGCGCCGAGCAGATCGAAGGTCAAGCCGGGATGTATTTCGTTGGCTTCGGACGGATGATAAGCCCAGCCGTGATGGCATTTGGAGAAGACGGTGATCGAATCGACGCGGCCGAGCTTCAGCATCTCCTGGAACTGCCGTTTCGAGAAATCCCGGCCGATCTCCTCGATCGCCTCGGACGTATGGAAATCCAGATGAACCTGACGAAGTCTCATAAGGTAAGCCTCCCGAACTTTGGAATGAAAAGCGTACGATATCTACTACTCTAACGGATGCGAAAACCGAAAAAAGCTGACAATATCGACTCCGTATCGTACAATCTCTACATCCTTGGACGTTCGAAAACGGGAATGGAAGGAGCCGCGCACGATGAAAAGCGAACGATGGGAAAACCGCCCGGAAGGAGGGGAGAGCATGCAGGTGCTGGAGCTGGACATTCCGCCGTTTCCGCAGATCGCCGCGATCGGACACGGGGTCTGGAAACGGGGGATGAAGCATGCGAGCCGGGTGTTCGAAGCGCATGATCTGATCTTCTGCGCTTCGGGCGCGCTGTATATCGAGGAAGAAGGGGAACGGTACGAGATCGGAGAAGGAGAAATGCTCGTGCTGGAAGCGAATCGCCGTCACGCCGGTTATCGGCCGTCGGAAAACGATACGGAAGTGTACTGGATTCATTTCCGTCATGAGGGAGCCGGGCAGAGGGAGAGCGAAGCTTTGTCTCCGGGTCAGCCGCTGAGTCCCCGCACGAGCCAGGAGACCGAACCGAGTCCCGGAACGGTCGCCATTCCGAAATTCGGCCCCGTCGACCTGCCGGCGCTGCGCCCCCTGCTGCACGATATGCTGCGGCTGTACGAAAAGCTGACTCTGGCGCGTTCCTACGAGCTGAACGTGGCTTTCGGCCGGCTGCTGCTCGAGCTGCAAAAAGGTCTGGCGGTCTCGCCCGCCCGCTCGCGCGCCGACCGTCTGGGCGAAGAGGCCGCCGCCTATCTCGAGCGAGGTCTGCAGCTGCCTTTCGATTCCGCGCGGATGGAACGCGATCTTCATTACCACTTCGACTATCTGTCCCGCTGCCTGAAGCAGCATACCGGCATGAGCCCGCTCGCCTACCGGCATCATCTTCAAATCGAGCGCGCCAAGCGGCTGTTGATCCACTCCGACGATACGCTGGCCGAGATCGGCGAACAATGCGGCTTTCAGGGCGCCAACTATTTTGCAAGACTGTTCAAGCGGGAGACGGCGATGACGCCGGGAGCGTATCGGAAAAAATACCGCGTTTTCCTCACCTGACCCTGACGGAACGCTGACGGAATCCGGGCGGAACTCGGACAAAAAAGCCGCGCTTGCGCGCGGCGGCTTATTTTGAAAGTCCGATAGCCGGCGAAGCCGGAAAACGGAGAGGGTCGGCAGGCGGCCGAAACGCGGTTAAGCCTTTCCGAAGCCGAAGTAGGCGGCCGCGTTTCCGTACGCGATGTCCTCGGTCATCCGGCCGAGCAGCTCCGTATCGTCCGGCGCCTCGCCGCGCGCGGCGAGTTCGCCGATCCACTCGCACAGCACGCGGCGGAAATATTCGTGCCGGGTGTAGGAGAGGAAGCTGCGCGAATCCGTCAGCATGCCGACGAAGCGGGAGAGCAGGCCGTTGTCGGCCAGCAGCGTAAGCTGACGGCGCATGCCGTCGCGCGTGTCGTTGTACCACCAGCCGGAACCGAGCTGCATTTTGCCCGGAATCTCCCGCTGATAGCAGCCCATCAGCGCCAGCAGCGCCGGATAGTCGCCCGGATTGAGCGAGTAGAGGATCGTTTTCGGCAGTCCGGATTCGCTCTCGGCGCGGTCCAGCAGACGCGACAGCGGCTGCGTGAGCGGCAGGTCGTTCAGCGCGTCGAAGCCGGTGTCTGGACCGAGCTTGCGGAACATCGGCGTGTTGTTGTTGCGGTAAGCGTGCAGATGCAGCTGCATCGTCCAGCCCTGCCGTGCGTACATGGCGATCAGCCGGGTCAGCAGCTCCGTGCGGTAGCGGACGACTTCGGTCTCGTCCAGCGCTTCGCCGGCACGGCGCTTGGCGTAAACGCGTTCGATTTCCTCCATGTCGGCCTGCTCGTATTTGAGCGTGTCGAGGGCGTGGTCGGACAGCCGGCCGCCGCGCTCATGGAAGAAGAGTACCCGCTCTTCCAGCATGCCGGCCAGCTCTTCGAACGAGGCGGCGGAACGTCCGCAGGCCTGCTCGAGCTTGGCGATCCATTCGGGGAAGCCCGGCGCGTCGATATTGAGCGCTTTATCCGGCCGGAACGTCGGCAGCACCGCAAAGCGCTGCTCTTCTTCCGCCAGCAGACGGTGATACTCCAGGTCGTCCGCGGGATCGTCGGTCGTGCAGACGATCTTGACGTTGGAATTGGCGATCAAGGCTCTGCGGGTGAATTCCGGTTCTTTCAGCCGCTCGTTCGCGCGTTCCCAGATCTCCGGCGCCGTCCGTTCGTTCAACGGCGCGTCGATGCCGAAGAAACGGCGCAGTTCCAGATGGGTCCAGCTGTAAAGCGGATTGCCGACCGTTCTCGGCACGGTCTCGGCCCAGGCCAGGAAGCGGTCGTAATCGTGCGCGGAACCGGTAATCCGTTCCTCGGCGATCCCGTTGGCCCGCATAAGCCGCCATTTGTAATGGTCGCCGTACAGCCATGCTTCCGTCAGATTGGCGAATGGACGGTCTTCGTAAATTTCTTTCGGATCGAGATGGCAGTGATAGTCGATGATCGGCATCTGCCGGGCATGCTCATGGAACAGAATTTTGGCCGTTTCGGTCGAGAGCAGAAAATCGTCGTTCAGGAAGCCGCTTTGAGCATTGCGCGCCGAGCCTGCGGCCGTCCCTGTCGATTCCGCGCGTTCCGTATTTCCGGTATTCGTCGATTTCGTGTTCATAACGTTACCCCCGTTTTAAAAATGGCCAGCTCGCGCACCTGGTTTTCCTCGTTGCGCGTCCTGCGTCCGCTGGCGACTTCGATCAGATAAGCGATAAACGATTCCAACACTTCCTCCATCGGCCGCTCCAGCAGCGGTCCGGCGTTGAAGTCCATCCAGTGTCCCTTTTTGGCGAACAATTCGTTGTTGGTCGCCACCTTGACCGTCGGCACGAAGCTGCCGAACGGCGTGCCGCGTCCCGTCGTGAACAGGACGAGCTGACAGTCCGCCGCGGCGAGCGCGGAAGAGGCGACGAGATCGTTGCCCGGCGCCTGCAGCAGGCTGAGTCCTTTGCGGCGCAGCTTCTCGCCGTACTTCAGCACGTCGACGACGGCCGACGTGCCGGCCTTCTGCGTGCAGCCGAGCGACTTGTCCTCCAGCGTGCTGATGCCTCCGGCTTTGTTGCCCGGCGACGGATTCTCGTACACGACTTCGCCGTGCGAAAGGAAATACTGCTTGAAGTCGTTGATCAGCCAGACGATCCGCTCGAATACCTCTTCGTTTTCGGCGCGGGCCATCAGCATTTTCTCCGCCCCGAACATTTCGGGAACTTCGGTCAGGACCGTGCTGCCGCCCTGACCGATCAGAAAGTCGGAGAAGGCGCCGAGCAGCGGATTGGCGGTAATGCCCGAGAAGCCGTCGGAGCCTCCGCATTTCAGCCCCACGTTCAGCTCGCTCAGCGGAACGGGAACGCGCCGGTCGCCGAGCGCCGCTTCGTGCAGCTCTTCCAGCAGTTCCAGACCCGCTTCCACCTCGTCGCCGACGTCCTGCGCGATCAAGAATTTGACGCGGGACTCGTCGAAGTCGCCCAGCTTCTCCCTGAACTCGGCGACGACATTGTTCTCGCAGCCGAGCCCAAATACCAATACCCCGCCGGCGTTGGGATGATTGACCGCATCCATCAAAATATCGCGCGTCATGCGGTGATCGTCGCCGAGCTGCGAGCAGCCGTAAGGATGCTTGAGCACGGTGACGTTATCGAAAGCGCCCAGATCGGGGTGGATCGCCTTGAACTCGGCGACGATCTGCTCGGCGATTCCGTTGACGCAGCCTACCGTCGGCACGAGAAACAGATCGTTGCGAATGCCGACTTTGCCGCCGCGGCGCCGATAGCCGTCGAACGTCAGGCCGCGGTCGGGATAAAGAACGGGATGCAGTTCGGGCTCGTATCGGTATTCCGCTTCGCCGTCCAGCGTCGTCCGCACATTATGGGTATGCACCCATTCGCCGGAAGCGATGTCCGCGGAAGCATAGCCGATAGGAGCGCCGTATTTCATGACGACGCTTCCCTCGGGAATGGAAACCGCGGCGATTTTGTGTCCCTGCGGCGTGTCCTGCAGGACCGTGAAACCGTCGCTTTCCGCTTCCGCGCGTTCCCCGGCGGCCAGCGGCCGAAGGGCGACCGCTACATTGTCTCTGGAATTCATTTTCATTAAAGTACGCATGCCGCTGTTCCTCCTCTATATGAGCTGATGCAGCAGAGAACGGGCGCCGGACTTTTCCAGTTCCCGGATATGCGCGTCCAGCCGCGCGGCGAGTCCGGGCACCTCGTTCAAATCGGTTCCCCACAGCGTTCGTTCGCTCAGGATATTTGCCGTGAACGTCTCCGGCTCCGACCCGGCCCGGTCGAAAGCGTCCATGACCGCCGCTTCGTCCCGCCTGAAAGCAAGGCCGCCGCGGTAGCTGTGGAGCAGGGCGGCGAAAGCCAGCGTCAGGCGCGGCGGCAGCTCGCCGCGCCGCCTCGCGTGGCGAAGCAGCACGGGAAGAAGCCTGGCTCTGAACTTCGATACGCTGTTGAGCGCGATGGAGCGAAGTTCGTGCCGGATCGAAGGGTTGCGGAAGCGGTCGAGCACCGTCTGCGCGTACTGCCGCAGCTCCTCTTCCGGCTGATCGAGCGACGGAATCAGCTCCTGCTCGATCAACGAGCGAATGAAGGAGGAGAAGGCTTCGTCGTTCATGACGTCTTCGACCGTTTCGAGTCCCGCCAGCAGACCGAGCGGCACCATCGCGGTGTGCGGGCCGTTGAGCAGATGCACTTTGCGCTGACGGTACGGCGTCATGTCGGAGGTGACGATGACGTTGAGTCCCGCCCGGGCCAGCGGCAGCTCGTCCTTCAACCGCTCCGGTCCTTCGATGACCCAGAGCAGGTAAGGCTCGGCCGTGACCGTAAGTTCGTCAAGGTAACCGAACCGCCGCTGCATTTCCTGCTCCCGTCCTTTCGGAAAACCCGGGACGATCCGGTCGACCAGACTGCAGCAGAACGTATTCTCCTCGTCCAGCCAACGCATGAAATCTTCGCCCAGCTTCCAGTCGACGGCATACCGCTTAACGATTTCAAGCAGTTTTTCTCCGTTGCGGTCGATCAGTTCGCAGGGAATGACGGTGAAGCCCGGCTTGCCCAACGCGTAGCGTCGGTGCAGGAGGGCGGTCAGCTTCGACGGAAAGCCTCCCGGCGGCTTATCGTCCGGGCGATCCTCGGGAGCATGGGCGATGCCGGCTTCCGTCGTGTTGGAGACGATAAAGCTCAAGCGATCGTCGTTCGCCAGCGCCAGGTACGCTTCGTAATCGTCGTACGGATTGACCAGCCGGCTGACGCTGGACACGACTTCGGCCGAATCGATCGCTTTTCCGTCTTCGATGCCGTTCAGCAGCACCGTGAACAGCCGATCCTGCTCGGCAAAAGCCGGGTTGGTTTCTTCGGAGATCGCCTGCACGATCACGGCGCTGCCTTCGAACAATCCGCGTTCGTTCATCTGCTGCAGCTGCCAGTCGACGAAGGCCCGCATAAAGTTGCCGCCTCCGAACTGAATGACCTTTTCGGGAAACACGGGAAGGGCGGGTCTTGCGAGATCGTCAAGCGTTCCGCGCGACAATCGGGGGATGACCATGATTGTTCGCTCCTTTACGATTTTTTTTGCGCTGCTTTCCTATTTTTTGCACACGTGAACATTTTGAGGCGAAGCGCCGCTTCCCCGAACGAAAGGAGGCGATGCCTCCCGCTTCAGCTTCGGCGGCTCTGCCCTCTAAGATCGGCGACGGACTCCCGGCGAACGAGCTCGCAGCCGATAAACCGCTGCTCGATCGGGGCGTCGGAGCGCTCCATCAGGCGCAGCAGCAGCTCGGTTCCTTCCCGGCCGATCCCGGCGACCGATTTGCGGACCGTTGTCAGGGGCGGATTGGTGTAGGCGGCGAACATCATGTCGTCGAACCCGATCAGCGACAGCTCGTCGGGTATGCGGACTCCGCGTTCGTAGCAGGCGTTCATCGCGCCGATCGCCATGTCGTCGTTGCAGCAGAAGACGGCCGTCGGCCGATCGTTCAGCGCAAGCAGTCCTTCCATGGCGGCGCGGCCGCTTTCGATGCTGTAGTCGCCCTGCGCGAAATAAAGCGGGTCCGGCGCCCGGCCGCGAGCCAGCAGGCCGTCGATGAATCCCTGCCTGCGCTCGTCGGCGGATTTGAATCCCTGCCTGCCTTCGATGATGGCAATTCGCCGATGCCCCATCTCGCAAGCGTGTTCGGCGGCCGCCCGGCCGCCCCGGCGGTCTTCGGAAGCGACGTTCGGAATCGAAGGATCGTCCAGCTGCCGGTTGAGCACAACCAGAGGAATGCCTGCCGCCTTGGCGTGGTAAATGAAGCGGTTGTCCCGCTCGCTCTGGCTCATGATCAGCAGGCCGTCGAACCGGCGCGGATGAACGCTTTCGTAGCTGTCGACTTCGTCGATTCCGCTGACCGTCAGCATGTAATTCTCGTTCAGCGACTGACGGATTCCCTTCAGCGCGTCGACCAGGAAGCTGGACGACGTGCCCTGTTCGAGGCTGGAGAAGAACAGTCCGATCGTATTGGACTTCTTCGTAACGAGATTTTTGGCGCTGTAATTGGGCACGTAATTCATGTCGGCGGCGATCTTCGCGATCTTTTCCCGGGTTCCGGGCTTGATCAGCGCACTGCCGTTCAGCGCCCGCGAAACGGTGGTGTGGGAAACGCCCGCCGCCTTGGCGATGTCTTTGATCGTGATCATGGCTTCGCTCCCCGGCATAAATGTTAACGTTTTCATCATAATGGACATGGAAGTCTTTGTCAATCGTCGGCCCGGAAGAGAAAAGAATCTGTACAAGGCTTATAACACGTGTTATAGTCGTCCCGAGGTGCTGCCTATGAATAAAAAAAGAGTCACGAGCCAGGACGTGGCCAAGCACGCGGGCGTATCCCGAAGCGTAGTGTCCGCGGTATTGAACGGGACTCCGGGCATCGGAGTCAGCGCGCAGACCCGCGAAGCCGTGCTGGCGTCGATCGAGGCGCTGCATTACCAGGTGGACGCGCAGGCGCGCAGCATGAAGACCGGCCGCAGCATGACGCTGGCCGCTTTCGGCGATACCGCGCATCCGCTGTTCATGCGTTTGCTCGAAGGCATGCAGCGGGCGGGAGAGGCGGCCGGCTACCATCTGCTGCTCTGCTCGCCGGGAGAAAGGGAAGAAGCGCAGTCGCGGAGGAAGCTGCTGGATCTGTACCGGCAGCGGCGAATCGACGGCATCGTTACGCTCGACGATACGAACTATGCGGACGAGGACTGGGCGGGGGAAGTGCGAAAGGCCGGCGTTCCGTACGTGTCGGTGGAGGGCTATGCCGAAGCCGAAGGCGTGGTCTCGGTGCAGGCCGATTATGCGGGAAGCATGAAGACCGCGCTGGATTACTTGACGAAGAAGATGCCCGAGGGTGCCGGGGCTCCCGAATATGCCGAGGTGCGAAGCACCTCCTGGGACGAAGAGACCAACTGGGCGGAACTTCAACGGAAGCGCGGCTATCTCGAATGGTGCGAAGAGCGCGCACTTGAGCCGCGTGTCACGAATTTGCTCCAGCACGAAGGGAGCGTCGATTGGGACGGATGGTTGGGGAACCGATCTGGTTCGTCCCCGCTGCCTCTGCTGGTCAATTGGTCGAGCGCCGTCCCCGACCTTTACCGCGCGGCACGCCGATTCGGTCTGGAGATCGGCGAAGAACTGCGAGTCATGTCGGCGGACAATACGATCGGCGGAGACCGCCTGAGCGTGCCGACGCTGAGCTGCATGGAGATTCCGTACGCCGAGATGGGCAGGGCGGCGGTAGAGCGGCTGCTGCGGCAGATCGAAGGAGGCGCCGGCGAGCCCGCGAAGACCCGTCTGCCCGCGATCTTGAAGCCCGGAGAAAGCGCGTAAAGGCAGGAGCCGAAAAAAAGCGAAAGCAAACAAACGAAAAGGAAACAAGCGAAAAGGAAGTAAGCGGAAGAGTTCGAAATCCGCTTTTTCTTTTCGGATATAACACGTGTTATAAAAGGAGGAAGAATCATGTTCCAAACGGAAGAAAAGCTTGCCGCGCGCATTGCCGAACTGGAGCCTTACCGGTACCGCGACGCCGTACGATTGGATGAATGGCTGGGATTGGAGGACGAAGCCGGGGAGAACGGCGCTTATCCGCCCGCGTTCGCGGACCTGACAGGTGAGGAGGCCGAGGCGGCGAAGACTTACCGAATCGGCGACAGCTGGACCGGACGCGACCGTTACCTCTGGCTGTATCGGCAGGCGGAAGTGCCTTCCGGATGGGCGGGCCGAAACATCGTCGGCCGATTCGACTTCGGACGTACGGGCGATTTCTACAACAGCGGATTCGAAGCGCTGCTATTCGTGGACGGCCGTCCTTATCAAGGCGTGGACTCCAATCATCAGGAAGTCTTTCTGGCAGAAGGCACAGCGGGCGGAACGCTGGAGCTGGCTTTCAGGCTGTGGTCCGGGCTGGAAGGCGGCGGCCGGCCGCTTCCGCAGGAACATCGGCTTAGGCTGGCCGAGCTGGCTTGGCTCGATCCCGATGCCGACGACCTCTATTATACGGCGCGAGCCGTGCTAGGCGTCTTCGATCAGCTGCCGGCGAGCGAAGCGCTGAAGCCCGAGCTGCTGGCGCTGCTGAACGGAACGTTCAGGCTGCTCGATTGGTCGAAGCCGGGCAGCGAAGCTTTTTACGCAAGCGTGCGCGAAGCAAGGGTACGGCTGCGGGAACGGCTGAGCGGCATGCGGCGCGAGCATCCCGTAACGGTGACGGCCGTGGGACATACGCATATCGACGTAGCCTGGCTGTGGCGGCTGACCCATACCCGGGAAAAGGCGGCCCGATCCTTTTCGACCGTGCTCCGGTTGATGGAACAGTTTCCGGAGTACGTCTTTTTGCAGACCCAGCCGCAGCTGTACGAATATATTCGGCGCGACTATCCCGAGCTGTACGAACGCATCGCCGAACGGGTACAAGAAGGACGCTGGGAGGCCGGCGGCGCCATGTGGCTGGAAGCGGACTGCAATCTGCCGAGCGGGGAATCTCTGGTGCGGCAGATTCTGCACGGCACCCGCTTTTTCCGGGAAGCGTTCGGAACGGAGTGCACGCATCTGTGGCTGCCCGACGTGTTCGGATACAGCTGGGCGCTGCCGCAGATTTTGCGCAAGTCCGGGATCGAGACGTTCATGACGACCAAGATCGGCTGGAACAAGTATAACCGGATGCCGCACGACACGTTTTACTGGAAAGGGATCGACGGCAGCGAGGTGCTGACGCACTTCATCACGACGCCGGCGCGGGCGAATTCGCCGGGCTATACGTACAACGGCGTGATCGAAGCGTTTTCCGTGCAGGGAATCTGGGACGGATACCGCGATAAACGGCTGAACCGCGAACTGCTGCTGGCTTACGGCTACGGCGACGGGGGAGGGGGCGTTACGCGCGACATGCTGGAGATGCGGCGGCGTCTGGACGATCTGCCCGGCGTGCCGAACGTCAAGCCGGGACGGGCCGACGATTATTTCAAGCGCTTAAGCGAAACGATCCGAAACGCGGACGAATACGTGCACAAATGGGACGGCGAGCTGTATCTGGAGACGCACCGGGGAACGTATACAAGCCAGGCGCATACCAAGCGAATGAACCGGAAGCTGGAGCTGCTGTACCGCGAAGCGGAATGGCTGCAGGTGCTGTCGGCCGCGGAAAAAGGCGATTTCGGCGCTTACCCGGCCGACGAGCTGCGCGAAGGCTGGAAAATCCTGCTCCGCAACCAGTTTCACGATATCATTCCGGGTTCGGCGATCCGCGAGGTATACGAAGATGCCGGACTCGAATACGAGCAGGCGGAAAAGATCGGACGAACGATCGCGGAACAAGCGGCTTCGGAACTGGTCGGTTTGCTTGGCGGCGGGCAAGCCGCGGACGGCGCAACCCCGGCAGGCTCCGAGGAGAGGACCTCGCGAGAAACGGAGGAAAGCTTCAGCGTATTCAACGGAGCCTTTTTCGGCGGAAGCAGGCTGGTCGAGGCGGAAAGCGCCGACGGGGAGGCGAAAGATTGGCGGGACGCGCAGGGCCGCTCTCTGATCGCCCAGCGCATCGGCGCGCGAAGCTGGCTGGTGGAGACGGCCGACCTGCCGATGCTCGGTTCGGCTTCGCTTCGCGCTTATCCGGCGGATTCGGGGCAGAGTCTCCCCAAGACGCCGAACGAACCGTTTGCCTGGGACGGCACCCGGCTGACGACGCCTTTTTACGAGCTGGAATGGAACGGCTGCGGCCAGCTGAGCCGGATCTACGATCGGGAAGCGGAACGCGAAGTGCTGGCGGAAGGCGAATGCGGCAGTCGGCTGCAGGTGTTCGAAGACAAGCCGCTGGAATACGACGCCTGGAATATCGACTTGTACTACGGGGAGAAAATGCGAGAGATCACGGAATTGACCTCGATGGAGCTGACGGCGGACGGTCCGCTGTTCGCCGCCCTGCGGCTGACCTGGCGGTATATGGACTCTGCCGTCGTGCAGGACGTTCGCGTATACGCGGGCAGCCGCCGGATCGACTTCGAGACCGCCGTCGATTGGCACGAACGGCATCAGCTGCTGAAGGTCGCTTTCCCGGTCGCCGTTCGCGCTGTCGAAGCGACGTACGATATTCAGTTCGGCAACGTGAAGCGCCCCACCCATTGGAATACGAGCTGGGATTACGCCCGCTTCGAGACGGTCGGCCATCAATGGGCGGATCTGTCCGAGCGGGGATACGGCGTCAGCCTGCTGAACGACTGCAAATACGGATACGACATCAAAGAAAACGTTATGCGGCTGACGCTGATCAAGTCCGCGACCGATCCCGATTGGGACGCCGATCAAGGCGAACACCGGTTTACGTATTCGCTTCTCCCGCACGTCGGGGACTGGGCGGAAGGGCGGACGGCGGAGGAAGCCTGGATGCTCAACAATCCGCTGCGCGCGGTTCCGGGCTTGCATGCCGGAGGAGAGGGCCGATCGTTAATCCGGACGGATTCGGATGCTCTGGCCGTCGACGCGGTCAAAGGGGCGGAGGACGGCGACGGGTTCATCGTGCGGCTGCACGAATATACGGGACGCCGCGTTCGCGCCCGCCTCGCCAGCGATTACGGCGTCCGTTCGTGGCAGCTGTGCGATCTGATGGAACGCCCTCTGGAAGAAGAGCGCGAAGACGCCTTCGCGGACTGCGACTTCAAGCCTTACGAGATTCTTACTCTGAGGGTGCGGCTGGCCGATCGAAAGCAGACTCGCTGAGCGTTCCGCCCAGCTTGCGGTAAGTTCTCGGAGACATGCCGGACAGCCGTTTGAACATTTTGCCGAAGTGGGAAAAGTTGTCGAAGCCCGCCAGCTCCGATACGCTCGTGACGCTGAGATCGGTTTCCCGCAGCAGCCGCTGGGCTTCCCGGACGCGCGTGATATTGACATATTCGGCAAAGCCGAAGCCGGTGACGTCCTTGAACGTGCGGCTGAGATGGCTGCGGCTGATATAAAAGCGCTTGGACAGTTCGTCCAGCTCCAGCGGCTCGGCGTAATGGGCGTTGATGTATCGGACCGCGTCGGATACTTTGCGCTGAACGGGCGTCGGTTCGGGCAGGGAAACGGGACCGCGGCGAAGGAAGCAGCGGGCCGTAAGCAGCAGCAGTTCGCCGGCCATATGACGCATGCGCAGCCGATAGCCCGGCGGACGTTCGTGC
The DNA here is from genome assembly GCF_011090185.1 of Saccharibacillus alkalitolerans. Taxonomy (GTDB): domain Bacteria; phylum Bacillota; class Bacilli; order Paenibacillales; family Paenibacillaceae; genus Saccharibacillus; species Saccharibacillus alkalitolerans. The sequence goes on from NZ_JAAFGS010000001.1 coordinate 928,803, forward strand.
AGCTCGGCGAGCAGGGAGGTCAGCAGTTCTTCCGCGCGCAGCCGTTCCTGCAGATTGGGACGGATCAGCGGACTGCCCTGCGTGAACGGCGCCAGCAGCAGATCGCGTTCCTCCGAAGGGAGTTCGGCGAAATATTCCGGCGAAAAGTACAGCACGATCCGTTCATGATCGGGAACGCCGGAATCGCCGCTTTTGTGCAGCTCGTTCGAATCGATCAGCACCAGGTCGCCGGCCTGGACGCGGTAGACGCTGTCCTTGATGAAATAACGGCGTTCGCCGCTGAATAAGTAATACAGCTCGTAATCGCGGTGATAATGGTTTTCCGCCATCGAAAAGTGTCCGCTTCGCCGATCGAATTCGGTTCGAAGCGGGTCTTTCGGCGCGCCGTAATGCAGCGTGTCGGGAATGTGCCGCAGCGTCATCACGTTCCTCCTTATAGGCGATCGCTTATTTCTTCCATTTTAACAAAAAAAGCGGGGTTACCGTCAAGAAAGCGCTTATTTGCGGAGAAAACGCCGCCGTATGCCGCTAGTCTGATGGGAGATCGTACCGAGAAGAAAAAGGAAAAAGGAGGCGTTTGCATGAACACGTTCTATCTGGCGGGCGATTCCACGATGGCGGATTATCCGGCGGATCGCGCCCCGATGCAGGGCTGGGGTCGCGCCTTGATCCGCTTTTTGCCGGCCGGCTTCAAAGTTGTCAACGAGGCGATGTGCGGGCGGAGCAGCAGAAGCTTTATGGAAGAGGGGCGGCTGGATCGCATTTTGCGGACGATCGGCGAAGGCGATTACCTGCTGATCCAGTTCGGGCATAACGACGAAAAAGACGATCCCGACCGGCATACGAGTCCCTGGAGCAGCTACGCGGAATGCCTGCTGCGCTATATCGACGGGGCGAGGACAAGAGGCGCGCGGCCGATCCTGATCACCCCGCTGTGCCGCCGGCATTTCGACGCGGACGGGCTGCTGAAGCCCACGCACGGAGACTATCCCCGGGCGATGGAAGCGCTGGCGGTCCGGGAGGGCGTACCGTTGATCGATCTGACGAGCCGCAGCGCGGCCGCTTACAAGGAAATGGGCGACCGGCGCTCCAGGGATTGGTTCACGCAGCTCGCGCCGGGCGAGCATCCCAATTACCCGGAAGGCATCGAAGACGATACGCATCTGAACGAACGGGGAGCGGAAGCGGCGGCGGAACTGGTCGCGGACGGACTGCGGACGATCGGCATTCCGGGCATCCGGGCGAAAGCGGCCGATTTTGCCGGCGGGCGGGAAACGGCGAATGAGCGGTGAGGCCGACTGTTCGCGCCCAGCTCTTTCGATCGACATGTCGGACAGCCGTAAAGAAGCCCGCTCTCGGGAGAGCGGGCTTCGGCGTTCGGGTTTCTTTACTAAGGCAGCAGCTTTCTCCGCACGGCTTCGTAGTTGGTCGTGTACAGGATGTAGGTCTGATTCTTGGTCTTCAAGACGACGCGGTCGGTCGTTCCGTAAGGCGTCCCGATTCGGATCGCCTCCGCGTCGCTGCCTGCATAGGTGTCGTCCAGGCTGACCGCCACAATATCGGCCGCGGGGATTTCGATTTTGGACAGCTGCCATTTGATGGTGACGGTATCGTCGGTTCTTTTTACGTCGATGCCCAGCATCTGATCAGTCCTTTCTGTATCCATTGCTTACCCAATTAAAAACGAAAACCGGGCGTATAAGGTTTCATCTATTTGCGTTAATCAAGGCTTGTGCCAAGAAAAACAAAAAAGCACCGGCTGCTGCCGATGCTTTCGAGATCTCTTTTTTGTCGCTGCGCTTGTTTCGGTCACTGCGCCACATGCGCGATAATTTCGTCCGTCAGGTCCAACGTGACCTGGTCGGCAAACACGCGCATTCGGTATTCCACGTCGAGGTAGCGGATGATCGCTTCGATCAGTGCCCCCTGATTGATGTACCAGCTTCGTCCCTGTACGGTAATCTGTGCGCTGTAGCCGAGATCTTCGTCCCACAGCATCTCGACCGTCACCTCGGTCGGCCGGATCTGACGGCGTTCCGCGATGCTGATGCAGACGGCGTTAATGATTTCGTCCATCGTCAGCTGCATGGATCAGTAACGTCCTTCCCGTTCGCGCGAGCGGCGGCGGTTTTCTTTGACGGTGCGGTAGACGGCGCGAACGACGACGAACAGCATGTACAGCACCAGAACGTTCACGAGCAGTCCGAGCAGTCCGCCGAACGCGCCCATGTTGGCGAAAAGGCTGCCGAACAGCAGGCCGGCGATGCCGCCGAAGAGCATGCCGCGGAACAGAGCGCCGCCGAAGCCGCTTCGGTTATTCGTGTTCGAACGGTTGTATCCGTTTCTGTTGGTCTGCGTATTGGAATTCGAGCGCGTGCCCGAATTGATGCTGTCATTGTTCGGCGCTTTGTTCGGAGTGCTCTGGTACGTTCTAGGACCCGAACTGAAGCCTCCGCCGCCGCGGCGCGCGTCCGCTTGATCCGGCGCTACGGCCGAAGCCGCGAAAAGGATCAGGAAAGAAAGAATGATAGAAAAGAACTTTTTGCTCCTGTTCATAAAAAAGAAATTCCTCCTATAAAGTCGATAGTGAAGGCGCGAAAGCATAAGCTTTTATGCCTTCTCCGACTATATACGGAGGAATTTCGCAAACGTTTCAATTTTTAATAATTATTTTTCGGGAAATCGGTTTTTATGGTTGAGCGGTCCACTGCCCGTATTCCTGCTCGACCCAATCGATCCAATCCACGCTGGCTTTGGTGCGCAGGTAGGCTTTTTGCAGCAGGATGTAATCCTCGAAGCCGATATGGCCGGGATGGCGATGCTCGGTCGGAATGGCATCTTGAATGTCTTTGTAATATTTCATGCGTTCCAGATGGTATTCCCGGCGTTCCGCGAACATCCGGCGTACTTCCGAAGGCTCGGCCAAATGGATGCAGAAGCACTTGAGATTGAACTCGTCGCGCATGACCGGAGCCGCGGTCGGTTCCGACAGCCATTCGTGCAGCTTGCGGGTGCCTTCCGGCGTGATCGAATACAGCTTCTTGTCCGGCTTGTCGGCCTGTTGAATCCACTCGGCGCTGAGCAGTCCTTGTTCTTCCATGCTGCCGAGCAGCGGATAAATCTGGCTGTGCTTCGCCTGCCAGAAAGGCTGGATCTTGAGCATCAAATCGTAGCCCGATGCTTCTGTGCGCGAGACCAGAGCGAGCAGGCCGTAGGAAAGTATATTCATCAAATCACCCGTTCTCCATATTCAAGGCGTCCCGCCTGGGACATGCAGACTCCTCGGAACAAGTGTACACCATAAAAAGACGCCGCGGCAACCGATGTCGGGAACGAAACTTGTCCGAATCGACGTGAAAAAAGGAAAAAAGCGCGGTTCCGCTAGGAACGCGCTTCTTCGCAGCCCGGGCTCCGGGTCTTGAATAACGGAGCCGGGATTCGCCTCCGTTAAGGAGCCGTAGGCTCGTTTTCGGATTGTTCTTTGAGACGTTCGTACCCGTCGGCAATCAGCTCGAGCAGACCCGTTTTCGGATCGATCAGCATCCCGTGCACCAGTACGCCCGCCGGCATGAGGGGGTGGTTGGCGATCATGTCCACGCTGTGCATGACGCCTTCGGTTTCGTTCTCCACACCTTTGAACCACTGCCCCAGCTTGACGCCGGCATGGTCGAGCGTCGAAAGGACTTCCTCCGACACGCCGCGGTCGATCATCTTGCCCATGATGCGATCGGCGTTAAGAGAGGCCATGCCGCATTCGTGGTGACCGACGACAATGACTTCTTCCGCCTGCAGTTCGTAAAGGGCGACCAGGATGCTGCGCATGATACTGCCGAACGGCGACGAAATGACGGCGCCGGCCGTTTTGAGAATTTTGGCGTCGCCGTTGCGCATGTTCATCGCCCGCGGGAGCAGCTCCGTCAGACGGGTATCCATGCAGGTCAGCACCACGACTTTTTTCTCCGGGAACTTGCCGCTGATGAACGCTTCGTAATCCTTGTTTTCGACGAAAGCCTTGTTATGGTTTAAAATATCATGAATTTGAGTCAACTTCCGCGCCTCCTTTTTCGCCCGTAGGGGTTATCAGGAATTTTACATAAACAGGCGAGGAAAATTCAAGAGCGAATTTTGTCGAATTCGAACGAGAGCGCTTCAAACCAAGCTTTCCGCGCCTGCGCGGCGATCTTCGATCGCGATGCTGGAGCCGTAAGATTGCCCGTCGCTGGCCAGGCGCACCGAGGACTTGTCGAATCCGCTGACGGTAATGGATAAGTCTTGATCGAAATAGACGGCGTCGTTTTTGTCCACGATGAACGGAAGACCGCTCGCCGTGGAAAAGGCCAGATCGGACGCTTTCGCTTCATCGACGAGCCACAGGGCGATCGCGCCGCTCAGCGAGCAGCCGCAGCCTTCATTGTCGTAAGCGACGCGAAGATAGCCGGGACGGCCTTCGAATTTTTGCTCGAGCAGGATTTGCGCTTCGGGGGAGACTCTCATGGTCAGGGCAATAGACATGGATCAGGACTCCTTTTGTAAGATTTGATTTTGCAAAATCTTTTATCGTTATTGATTATACGCTCTTCAAAAAGTATGATCAAGAGGTGAGTCATTGTTTTCCCATTATTATGAAAATACCAAACAAACGAGGTGAACTTTCCGGATGGAACAGCAGCTGCAGGAGAAATGGAACGGGTTTCGCGAATTGGTGGCCAAGATCGGAAGTTATAACGAAGCGGTCGGCCTGATGTATTGGGATCTGCGCACCGGAGCGCCGCGCAAGGGGGCGGAGACGCGGGCGGAGACGATCGGTCTGCTGTCGACGGAAGCGTTCAAGCTGCAGACGTCGGACGAAATGGGTACATATCTCGATCTGTTCACGCAGGAAGCGATTGCGTCGCAGCTGGACGATACGGATCGCCGGCTCGTGGAAACGGTCAAAAAAGAATACGATCAAAACAAAAAAATTCCGGAGAGCGAGTTCAAGGCGTACACGATTCTGACGTCCAAATCGGAAACGAAATGGGAAGACGCCAAAGAAAGCGGAGATTTCGATTCTTTCGAGCCGCTCTTGACGGAAATCGTGGCGACGCTGCGGAAATTTATCGGATACTGGGGAGCGAAGGCCACGCCTTACGACACGCTGCTCGACATGTACGAACCGGACATGACGGTCGAGCGGCTGGACGCCGTATTCGATCGTCTCAAAAAGCGTCTCGTGCCGCTGGCCGAAGCGATCGCGGCATCGGAGATCAAGCCGGAGCTGCCGTTCCTGAGCGAGAACTACCCGAAAGAAGGCCAGCAGGCGTTCAGCCATTTCATCCTGAAGGAAATGGGCTACGATTTCGACGCCGGACGCCTCGACGAAGCGGTGCATCCGTTCGCGACGGGACTTAACCCGGGCGACGTGCGCATCACGACCCATTATTACGAAAACGACGTGCTGAGCGCGGCGTTCAGCTCGCTGCACGAAGGCGGGCACGCGCTGTACGAGCAAAACATCGATCCGAAACTGACCGGCACCCCGCTGGCGCAGGGCACGTCGATGGGCATCCACGAATCGCAGTCGCGTTTCTGGGAAAACATGATCGGACGAAGCCTGCCGTTCTGGCAGAAATATTTCGACGAGCTGCAGCGCCAGTTCCCCGACCAGCTGACGGGCGTGACGCCGGAGAAATTCCACTTTGCGGCGAACCGCGTGGAAAATTCGCTGATCCGTATCGAAGCGGACGAGCTGACGTACAATCTGCACATTATCATCCGCTACGAGATCGAGAAAATGCTGTTCAACGAAAATCTCGACGTGAAAAAGCTGCCGGAAGTCTGGAACGCCAAATACGAAAGCTACCTGGGCATCACGCCGCCGAACAATTCGCAGGGCGTGCTGCAGGACGTTCACTGGTCGGGCGGTTCGTTCGGCTACTTCGCTTCCTACTCGCTCGGCAACATGTACGCGGCGCAGATCATGCATACGCTGCGCAAAGAAATGACGAATTTCGACGAGATGATCGAACAGGGCGATTTGCTGCCGATCAAAGAGTGGCTGACGGAAAAAATCTACCGCTTCGGCAAATCGAAAAAGCCGTCCGAAATCATTTTCGACGTAACCGGCGAAGAATTGAATCCCGATTATCTCGCGGATTATCTGGAACAGAAGTACTCGAGCCTGTATAATCTGAAGCTGTAGTTCTTTGTTCCGACCGGAACGCGATCATCCGAGACAGGGTTATCATCCTGCCGATTCCCCAGCGGAGCGGCAGGATTTTTGTCTCCCGGGGCAAATGTAAAACTCATGGCAATATTGAAAATGAAGTGAATGTTGCAGAAAAACGGGAAGGATTCGGTGGCACGCATGTTCGGTTTTCGCGTCATCAAAACGGCGGTAGCGGCTTTCGCCTCGATCATGATCGCGCATTTCGTCGGCATTCCGTCGGCCACGTCGGCTGGGCTGCTGGCTATTCTGGGTCTCGATACGACGATCAAGAGAAGCGTCAAAACGGTCGTGGACCGGTTTTTCGCCTCGATTCTGGGGCTGATCGTCGCCTGCGCGCTGTTCGGGACGCTGGGGTTCCATTACTGGGTGATTCCGATTTACATCCTGATTGCCTTCCCGGCGATCGTCAAAGCGACGTTCAAAGGCGGCATCGTGACAAATGCGGTCGTCGTGTTCCACGTGTTCAACGCGGGAGAAATTTCGTGGCCGGTACTGTGGACGGAGCTGCAGCTTCTGGTCATCGGCCTGGGTTCGGCGATGCTGGTCAATCTCGTTTACATGCCCAATCCGGAAGAGAAACTGTCGAACATCCGCAGCGAGGCCGACGAGTGCTTTTCCCGCATCTTTGCCCAATTTGCCCGCACGCTGCGAAATCCGGATTATATCTGGGACGGAAAAGAGCTGATCGAAGCGGACAAAAAGGTAGCGGAAGGACTCGAACTGGCCCGCCGCACTCGGGAGAATCAGGTGCTGAAAGCCGACGAATTCTGGGGCGTGTACTTCGTCATGCGGAAGCAGCAGCTGGAATCGATTCAGACGATGGCGCTGCTCGTATCGCAGGTGTACCGGCAGATCTCGCAGGCGGAGCTGACGGCGGAGCTGTTCGACCGGCTGGAGCAGGACGTCAAGAGCGAACATTATACGGGCAGGGCGGCGGAAATGCTTCAGGAGCTGGAAGAGCGTTTCAAGGAAATGAAGCTGCCCGAAACGCGCGAAGAGTTCGAAGTCCGTTCGGCGATTCTGCAGCTGTGCCGGGAGTTGAACCGGTATCTGGAAATGTCGAAAAAGGACAAGGCGCCGCACGTCGTCGAGTAAGGCGGAAGAGGCCGGACGAATGAGCCGGTCTCTTTTTTATGGGCGGGGAACGAAAGAGGCGCCCGAGAAAACGATTTTAAAATAAAGATGAACATATGTTCGCGCCCGAGCGTTTTTTGCCGGAAGTCTGTTATAATCGGATTAAGAAACGAAGCAGCAAGATGGAGGGGAATCATGGCCAAGTTAACGCCGATGATGGAACAATACCTCAAGATCAAGGAAGAAGCGAAGGATGCCATCCTCTTTTTCCGTCTCGGGGACTTTTATGAAATTTTTTTCGACGATGCCCTGACGGCGTCGCGGGAATTGGAAATTACGCTGACCGGACGCAACGCCGGCATGGAAGAACGCGCGCCGATGTGCGGCGTGCCGTACCATTCCGCGGAAGGCTACGTGCAGCGCTTGATCGAGAAAGGCTATAAAGTCGCCATCTGCGAGCAGGTGGAAGACCCCGCGACAGCCAAAGGCGTCGTGCGCCGCGAGATCATTCGGGTCGTGACGCCGGGGACCTTGATGGAAAGCCGGGCGCTCGGCGAAAAATCGAACAACTATCTGGTCTGCGTGACGAGTTCGGGCGGCATGACGGCAGTCGCGGCCTGCGATCTGTCGACGGGCGATCTGCACGTGACTTCGGCGCCGGACAACGAGGAGTGGCTGAAAGGCGAAGTGGGCGTGTATCAGCCTTCGGAAGCGATCGGAGACGCTCCCCTGCTGAAGCTGCTGGAGAGCCAGGTCGCTCCGATGGAACGACGCCTCGTCTGCACGCCGTGGGACAAATCGAAGGAAGACGGCGCGCGCGAACAGTTCGGCGAAGCGGCCTGGGCGCGGCTGGACGAGGAACGCCGCGGCTGCATCGCGCGGCTGTTCGCTTACCTGGCGGAAACGCAGAAGAGAGCGCTCGGCCAACTTACGAAAATCTCGGTCTACGAGCCGAATCATTATATGATTCTCGATCCGTTTACCCGCCGGAACCTGGAGCTGACCGAAACGGTGCGCGAGCGCTCCAAGAAAGGTTCGCTGCTGTGGCTGCTGGACCGTACGAAGACATCGATGGGCGCCCGTACGCTCCGCCGCTGGATCGATAAGCCGCTGCTGCAGCGGAGCGCGATCGAAGAGCGGCTGGAGGCGGTCGAAAGCCTGCATCGCGATCTCATTTTGCGAGGAGACGTGCAGGAAGCGCTGAAAGAAATTTACGATCTGGAGCGGCTGGTCGGCCGCGTGGCGTTCGGCAGCGCGAACGGGCGAGACATGGTGGCGCTGCGCGATTCGCTCGTGCAAATTCCCGGGCTGAAAGACATCTGCCTGAACTCCGGATCGCAGACGCTGGCTTCCACGGCAGGCCGTATGGACGAATGCGCCGATCTTGCGGAAGCGATCGCGGCCGCCGTCACCGACGAACCTCCGGTGTCGGTCCGCGACGGAGGCTTGATCCGGAAAGGCTATCACGAACATCTCGATCAGCTGCGCGAAGCGAGCGTCAACGGTAAGCGGTGGATCGCGGAACTCGAAGCGGAGGAACGCCGGGTGACGGGCATCCGCTCGCTGAAAGTCGGCTACAACAAAGTATTCGGCTACTACATTGAAGTCACCCGCGCCAATCTCGCCCAGCTGCCGGAAGGCCGCTACGAGCGGAAGCAGACGCTGGCCAACGCGGAGCGCTACATTACGCCCGAACTCAAGGAGAAGGAATCGCTGATCCTCGAAGCGGAAGAGAAAATGGCCGACCTGGAATACGGGCTGTTTCTCGAACTGCGGGAAAAGGTGGCGGAGCGGATTCCGCGGCTTAAAGCGCTGGCGGAAAGAGTCGCGGAAATCGACGTGTATCAGGCATTCGCGGAGGCGAGCGCGGAGAAAGCGTTCGTGCGTCCGCAGCTGCACGACGGCTACGATCTGATCGTGGAGAACGGCCGCCATCCCGTCGTCGAAGCGGTGATGGAAGGCGGATCGTTCGTCGCCAACGCGACGGATTTGGCTCAGGACGGCGCGAATATCATGCTGATTACGGGACCGAACATGGCCGGAAAAAGCACGTACATGCGCCAGGTGGCGCTGATCTCGATCATGGCGCAGATCGGCTGCTTCGTGCCGGCGGACCGGGCGAGCGTGCCGCTGCTGGACCGGATCTTCACCCGGATCGGCGCGGCGGACGACCTGGTCGGCGGGCAAAGCACGTTCATGGTGGAAATGGCCGATATTCAGGTCATGACCCAGCAGGCGACGAAAGACAGCCTGATCATCATCGACGAGCTCGGACGGGGAACTTCGACGAGCGAAGGCATGGCGATCGCCCAGGCGGTGATCGAGCACGTGCACGAGTCGATCGGCTGCAAAGCGCTCGTGTCGACCCACTTCCATGAGCTGGCGCATCTCGAAGAAAGCCTGCCTCGCCTGCGCAATTACTGCATGGCGGTGCGCGAAAGCGGCGACAAAGTCGCGTTTCTGCGCAAACTGGTGGCCGGCGCGGCCAGCACCAGCTACGGAATCTACTGCGCCCGTTTGGCGGGACTGCCGGGCAGCATCATCGACCGGGCTTACGGGCTGCTGCAGGGCTTCGAGCAGGCGGCGACGGAAGTGGCCGTCGGCGGAATCGGTTCGGCTGCGGCTTCGGCAGGGCAGGGCGGAGGAACCGTTCGCGCGTCGTCCGCTTATGAGCAGGCACAGCCCGTTCGGCCGAATCCGGGGTTTGTCGAAGATGCCGCGCGCGGAACGGACGAAGTTCGCGAATCCGAAGCCTCCCCGTGGGCGGAACACGCACCGGTAGAGCCGGAATCGGCGCAGGAGAGCGGGGAGCGGAACGTTTCCGGCGAAGTCGTGCAGCTGTCGATCTTCGGCGACGAGGAGCGGCCCTCCAGGTCCGCCCAAGTCGCTCAGGCTCCGGCGAAGGAAGATCCGAAGGTCAAAAAAATGCTTCAGCGCGTCAAAGAAATCGACGTGATGAACATGACTCCGCTTCAGGCCATGCAGATGCTTAACGAATTGAAGCTGGAGGCGCAGCGTCTGTAAGCGAAACGCTCGACCCGAACGGAAACATATCCGCAAAGCAAAATAGAGGGAAAGAAAGGAGAACCGGGATGGCCAAAATTAAAGTGCTGGACGAACATGTCGCGAACCAGATTGCGGCCGGCGAAGTCGTGGAACGGCCCGCATCGGTTGTCAAAGAACTGGTCGAGAACGCCATCGACGCGGGAGCGACCAAGATCGACGTATGGACGGAAGAAGGCGGATTGTCTTCGATCCGCGTGACGGACAACGGATCGGGCATCGATCCGGAAGACTGCGAAACGGCCTTTTATCGCCATGCCACAAGCAAGATTTCCGGCGGCCGGGATTTGTTTCAAATTACGAGCCTGGGCTTCCGGGGCGAAGCGCTGCCGAGTATCGCTTCGGTATCGAAGGTAGAGCTGGTGACGGCCTGCGGCGAAGACGGCGCGGGGCAGCGGCTCGTGATCGAAGGCGGAACGCTCAAAGTCAACGAAGAAGCGCCGGCTTCGCGCGGAACGGACTTCCGCGTGCGGGAACTGTTCTACAATACGCCGGCCCGGCTCAAATACATGAAGACGATCCAGACGGAGCTGGGGCATATCTCGGATTACATGTACCGGATGGCGCTCTCGCATCCGGAGATCGCGTTTACGCTGAAGCATAACGGCAACTCGCTGCTGCAGACGCTCGGCGGAGGTGACCTGCTGCAGGTCATCGCGGCCGTATACGGCACGACGAGCGCCAAGGCGATGATTCCGCTGGAGGGTGAGAGCCTGGACTTTGCCGTCTCGGGCTTCGTCAGCCTGCCGGACTTTACCCGTTCGAACCGCAGCGCGATCACGACGGTCGTAAACGGCCGGTACATCCGCAGCCACGTGCTGAATCAGGCGATCATGAAGGCGTACCACACGCTTTTGCCGGTCGGCCGTCACCCGTTGGTCGTGCTGCGTCTGGCCATGCATCCGTCGCTCGTCGACGTCAACGTGCATCCGGCGAAGCTGGAAGTGCGCTTCAGCAAGGAGGCGGAGCTGACCGCTTTCGTCGAAGAGACGATTCGCGCGGCGCTGTCGCATGAAGTGCTGATCCCCAAAGCCGTCAACCAGCGCGTCGGCAAAAGCAATACGATCGTGCAGGAGCAGTTCCACTTCCCGAAGCGGGAAGGGCTGCTCGGGGAGCTTGCGGCCGGTCTGCCGCAGGATAAGGACGTCCCGGCCGAGCTGCCGGGCGGCGGAGCCGGAACCGGCGCTTCCGCAGGCGCCGGCGAAGTTCGGCCCGGCGCTTCGCAGCCGGGCCATGAAGCCGCCGCGCCTTCGGAGCGGCGCGGCGAAGACGCCGGCCGGCCCGCCGCGCCGGCCGGCCAAGAACAGGGCCGCGCGGCCTCCGGCGCGGCCGGACAGGCGGGCGCGCACGGCGGAGCGCGCCCCGAAGCGGCCGCCGCCGATTCCGCGGCGGCAGAGGCTTCGGCGGCCTCCGGGCAGGCCGCCGGGACCCGCGGCTCCGCCGCCGGCGGTTCGGACGTGCCGGACGCCCTGAAGGCGTCCGCTCCCTATCCGTCCGCCGGCGGCGTGCGCGACCCGCTCCCGCAGCAGGTGCGGGAGCCGGGCCACGGCATGGGCTACGCCGCTGGACGCGAAGCGTCCGGCGGCGCCGGCCGGTCGGCCTCTGCCGGCAGCGCCGGCGCGCGGCAGCCGGCGCCGCCGGCGCAAAACGCCGCCGCGCTGGCCCGCGCGGCGGAACTGTACAGCCGGGGCGAGGCCCCCAAGCGGCCCGCTTTCCCGGAGATGACGCTGATCGGGCAGCATCACGGGACTTACCTGATCGCGCAGAACGATCAGGGGTTGTACCTGATCGACCAGCACGCCGCTCACGAGCGGATCAATTACGAATATTACTACGAGAAATTCGGCCAGCCCGAAGCCGCTTCCCAGGAGCTGCTGCTGCCGATCACGCTGGAATTCACGTCCGCGGAGAGCGCCAAGATCCGCGACCGGATCGGCTGGTTCGAGCAGGCCGGCGTTTATATGGAACCTTTCGGCGGCCAAACGTTCCGGGTGACGGCTTATCCGCATTGGTTCCCGGCGGGCGAGGAGCAGTCCATCATCGAAGAAATGGCGGAGTGGGTGCTGAGCGAACGCGCGATCGACCTGGCGAAGCTGCGGGAGAAAGCTTCCACGCTCTGCTCGTGCAAAGCTTCGATCAAAGCGAACCAGAGATTGAGCGATATCCAGGCCCAGACCCTGATCGAACGGCTGGCCCAGTGCAAACAGCCGTACACCTGCCCTCACGGCAGACCGATCGTCGTTTCTTTCTCGTCTTACGATCTGGAGAAACTTTTTAAACGGGTGATGTAACACCTTCCCCCAATCCCTCAGCGACTTCAATCCGAATTTTCGAAACGGGACGGTTCAACCCGTTTCGAAAATGACCCGGGAGCGATCTAATCAACGCTTACCCAAACAAGACCGGCTCAAGCCGGATGCAAAAGAGCCCTTGCCGCGCCTTTAGAGGCCGGCGGCACGGGCAAGACCAAAGGAGAACGACCCCAATGATAATCGTAACTACCGGCATTTCGCCGGCCGAGGCCGAGCTTGCGCGCGCGCGGAAGCTTGCCGAGCAGGCGGGCAGCCGGCTTGTGCCGAGGGGACGCACCTCGATTCCTCAACTGTTTCCGAAATATGGCGCGGATGCCGTTCTGATCGTGACCCAGGGCAAAGTCCGCCTGTTCCGCGAAGACCAGCCCGTGCTGGAATACCATCCGAGCATGGGTTACGTTCGGGCCAAACGGCTGCTCAAAGGCGAACCCGATCCGATGATCGACGCGGCGCGGGTACGGGAAGGGGACGCGGTGCTCGATTGCACGGCCGGACTGGGCACCGACTCGCTCGTTTTTGCCGTCCGCGTGGGGCCGTCGGGCCTTGTGCGTTCGCTGGAAGCGTCGCCCGAGCTGTCCGTGCTGCTGCGCGAAGGCTTGTCCAGCTACGAAGTGGAGAAGCCTTCCGTGACGGAGGCGATGCGCCGGATCGAGGTCGTCAACGCGGACCATCTCGAGTATTTGAGGTCGCTGCCGGACGACAGCTTCGATATCGTGTATTTCGATCCGATGTTTCGGAAGCCGGTCTACGACTCGTCGGCGATCTCGCCTCTTCGGGCTTTCGCGGACGCCCGCCCGCTCAGCGAAGAATCGATCCGCGAAGCGGTTCGGGTGGCTCGCCGGACGGTCGTGCTGAAAGAAAAAAAAGGCAGCGGGGAAATGGAACGTCTCGGCTTTGTGCCGGACGGACGGAACCATGCCAAAATTACGTACGGAGTGATTCGAGTTGACTGACAATCTTATGAAAAGCCCTGACGACAACAGTCAAGCGGGATCTCCCGGCAAGCCGAAGCTGCTTGTCCTGATCGGCCCGACGGCCGTCGGCAAGACCAAACTCAGCATCGAGCTGGCCAAAGCTTTTTCCTGCGAAATTATTTCGGGCGATTCCATGCAGGTATACCGGGGCATGGATATCGGGACGGCCAAAATTTCGGAAGCGGAGATGGAAGGAATCCCGCATCATCTGATCGATATTCATGAGCCCGACGAACCTTTTTCCGTGTCCGAATTCCAGGAACGCTGCGATGCGCTCATTCCGGAGATCGCGGGCCGGGGACGCCTTCCGTTTATCGTGGGAGGCACCGGGCTCTATGTGGAGTCGCTGTGCTACCGGTTCGAATTCGCGGAGAGCGGAGCGGACGAAGCGTTTCGGCAGGCCCAGGCCCTTTTTGCGGAAACTCACGGCGTCGAGGCGCTTCATGCCAAACTGCGCGAGATCGACCCCGAGTCCGCTCAGCGTCTGCATCCCAACGATACCCGCCGCGTCATCCGGGCGTTGGAGATCCATAAGCTGACGGGCGAGACGCTGTCGCAGCAGCTGGCCAGGCAAAAAAAGACCACGCCTTACGACCTATGCCTGATCGGTTTGACAATGGACCGCCAAATGCTATATAACCGTATTGAAGAGCGAATCGACCAAATGATGGAACTTGGGCTGATCGAAGAGGTGCGGCGTCTCCGCGAACGCGGCTACACGCCGGACATGGTATCCATGCAGGGACTCGGCTACAAGGAAATTTGGCCCTATCTCGACGGTTCGGCAACGCTGGAAGAAGCGGTGTACCGGCTGAAAAGGGATACCCGGCATTTCGCCAAACGTCAGCTCTCCTGGTTCCGGCATATGCGCGATATCCAATGGGTGGACGTTTCCGAGCCGGAAAACTTTTCTGCAAATTACGAGAAGATTCATGGTATAATTACGGGAAGGTTCGGCTCCGATTTTTGAACGAAAATGACAGTAAAATGACAATTGGGGGTACCGGTTATGAACAAATCCATTAATATTCAAGACACGTTCCTGAACCAACTGCGTAAAGAGAATATCCCTGCCACGGTCTACTTGACCAACGGATTTCAAATTCGGGGCACGATCAAAGCATTCGACAACTTCACGATCGTCATCGACAGCGACGGACGTCAGCAGATGGTGTACAAGCATGCCATCTCCACGTTCATGCCGCAGCGCAACGTATCCCTGACCCAGCAGGAAAGCACGTCCGGAGAGTAATCGGAACCGAATTTCGTGCACGGCTTGCCTCCCGATATTTTTGTCCGCCGGCGTTATGGCGGAAGGTGACGAAGGGATGACAAACCTGTAACGGCAATTTCTGAAACTTTTCGTGTATAGTAACGTCTAAACCGATAGCTACGAACGAGAGCAACCTTCGCGGGTTGTTCTTTTCGTTAGCGACCAAAGCAGCACAGTCAGCATGTTCACAAAACTCATCGCTGCAAAGAAAGCAAAAGGGGTGTCAGAAACCATCATGCCTAACCCACAACTGAGCCGCTCCAACCGAACGACCGGAGGAAGCGGCGGAGGGAACGGCGGAGGCAAGAAGCCTCCGACGACCGCGAAGAAAAAGAGTTCCCCCAAAAAGAAAAAAATTACGGGGAAACGCGTATTTTGGACTTTGTTTTTTACGGCGGCATTTGCGGTGTTATGCGCGCTCTGCGGCTATTTGTTTATTACGGTGAACGGGGAGAAGATCCTCGCGGCAAACAAAGACAAGATCGAGATCAAGGCGCCGACGGTCATCTACGACCGGACAGGCGTGCAGATCGGCGAAATCAAGATCCAGCGCGGCGAAGAGGTCGAAGCGCAGGATATTCCGGAGCTGCTCAAAGACGCCTTCGTGGCGACGGAGGACAAACGTTTCTTCGAACACTCGGGGGTCGACCTGAGATCGATCGGGCGCGCGGCGGTCAAAGATATCGTTGCCCGTTCGGCGGTCGAGGGCGGCAGTACCATTACCCAGCAGCTGGCGAAAAACATTTTCCTGTCCGCGGACAAGACGTTTTTCCGCAAAGCGACGGAGGTGTCGATCGCGCTGGCGCTGGAACGCAACTATCAAAAAGACGAGATTTTGGCGATGTATCTTAACCGGATTTCGTTCGGCGGACAGTATTACGGCATCAAAGCCGCTTCCGAGCGTTATTTCGGCAAAAGCAACCTGAACGATCTGAAGCTGTGGGAAATCGCGACGCTGGCGGCGATGCCTAAAGCGCCGACGCGCTACAATCCCATCGCCAATCCCGACAAGTCGAAAGACCGCCGTGCCGTGGTGCTTCAGCTCATGTACGAGCAGGGCTACATCACGAAAGCGGAAAAAGACGAAGCGGCGAAAGTCGATTACAACTATACGCCGCCGGAAACGAAAGAAACGCACTATCAGGCATTCGTCGATTACGTGCTTCAGGAAGCCGAAGACGCTACCGCACTGACGGAAGACGATCTGAACCGCGGCGGCTACAAGATTTATACGACGATGGACGCCAAGGCGCAGCAGAGCCTGGAAGACGCGTTCAAGGACGATTCGCTCTTCGAACAAAGTCCGGATGACCAGCCGGTTCAAGCTTCCATGACGATTACGAACAACCAGAACGGCAGCATCGTCGCCATCCTGGGCGCTCGCAATTATCACAAAGGCGATTTCAACCGCGCGGTCAACAGCTACAGACAGCCCGGTTCGGCGTTCAAGCCGATCGCGTCCTACGCGCCCGCGCTGGAATCCGGACAGTTTACGGCCGATTCGCAGCTGAACAACGAGCAGCAGAGCTTCGGCAGTTATAATCCGAAGAACCTGCACGGATACAGCAAAAGCGTTTCGATGAGAGAAGCGCTGGCGGAATCGATCAATATTCCGGCAGTCTGGCTGCTGAACCAGATCGGCATCGATACGGGCTACCGGTTCGCACAGTCGCTCGGCATTACGATGACCGAGAATGATCATAACTTGGCGATTGCGCTGGGCGGTTTGGACAAAGGGACGAACACGCTCGAAATGGCCCAGGCTTACAATTCGTTCGCCAACGGCGGCAAATTTATCGAGGCGTACGCGATCAAATCGATCCGGGACTCGAACGAGGTCGAAATTTACAGCCGGATCGACAGCTCCAAATCGGTCATGAGCCCGAAAACGGCTTATGACATGACCCAGATGATGAAGAGCGTCGTGACGGACGGTACGGGGCGCAAAGCCGATATCGGCCGTCCGCTCGCGGGCAAGACGGGTACGACGCAAAGTAATATTTCCGGCAACAGCGGCAACCGCGACGTCTGGTTCGTCGGTTATACGCCGGAATGGACGGGAGCCGTATGGATGGGCTACGACAAGCCGGACGGCGAGCATATGCTCAAGAACAGCAGCGGCCTGGCCGCTTCGATGTTCTCGCGCATTATGAAGCAGGCGCTCGAAGGCACGCCGGTTACCGACTTCAAAGCTCCGGATGCGCCGGCACCGCAGCCTGCGGAACCGGCGGAACCCGCCGAGCCCGTTCAAAAAGAACCGGTCGGCGCTCCGACGGGGCTTGTCGCTTCCTACGACGTAAACGCGCAGAAAGTGATGCTGTCGTGGCAGCCGGTGGCGGGAGAAAACGTCCGTTACCGCCTGTATCGCCAGGAATCTTCCGAAGCGCAGCCGTCGCTGATCAACGGGGATTTGATGAGCGCTTCGGCGGATGATCCGAGCGCGATGCCGGGGCTGACCTACAGTTACGCGGTTACCGCGTACCGGGCCGGCGAAGATCCGATCGTCGAATCGGCGGCTTCCAATACGGTCAGCCTGACCGTACCGGCTGCGGATAATCCGGAAGAAGATCTGCCGGACGAGACGATTCCGCCGGATCAGGAAGAACCCGAAATTGACGAGGAAGAACAGCCTGTTACGCCTCCTGCCGAAGATAACGGTCAAGGAAACGGAAATCAAGGCAATAACGGCAACGGTAACGGAAATCAAGGCAACAACGGGAACGGAAACGGAAATAACGGGAATAACGGAAACGGCAACGGGAACGGCAACGGGAACGGTAACGGCGGGGGAGGTGCCAATCCGGGGAATTCCGATCCTTCGGGAACCGGTAACTCCGCCGAGGGCGATAACACGGTGCCCGGCACCGTCGTGCCGGAGGCGCCTGTCGATCAGGGACAGCCTGATCCGTCGACCGATCCGGCGGCCGATCCGAACGTCCAGACCGATCCGGCCGCGGGCGATCCGAACGCGGGTACGCAGGACGGGACGGTTTCTCAGCCGTGACCGGTCCCGAATGATGCAGCTTTTTTGACTATAGGTAGACCGTATTTAAGCAAATGAAGCAAGCTCCGGAAGCCCCAAACGGCTTTCCGGAGCTTTTTTTGCCATATTTCCGCGCAAAACGGGTAATGAATGGCATGAGCAAGCCAGTTCCTTTGTGAAGTGGCCTGAGAATGTGATAAGCTTGATTCAAATGGAGAATGGAAAGGGTCGGTTCCCTATGAAACGTAAATTTGCTGACAGAGCCAACTGGCGGCGCGTAACCGACCGGAGATTCTTGTGCCGGTATATCGACAGCCGCCGCTTTACGGGCTACGTAACCTTGTACAACATGCTCAAACTAAAGGAACCGCTGATGAAGACGTACGGGGGACTCACGTTTTGTGTGGCCGACAAAGGTTATTCTTGGCTGCAGTATTTTCCCAAGGATGCCCATTTTATCGTCACGACCATGTTCAACGAAAAAAGGGAAGTGGTGGAGTGGTATATCGATATCTGCAAATCGCAGGGCGTTACGGACCAAGGCGTGCCTTGGTTCGACGACTTGTATTTGGATATCGTGGTATTGGGCGACGGAACGGTCTTTTTGCTCGACGAAGACGAACTGGATGACGCGCTGCGGCGGGGAGTCATTACGGAAGCGGACTATGCGCTTGCCACGAGAACGGCGCACGGTTTGCTGCGGATGATCGACGCGCATGCGTTCCCCTATTTCCGGCTTTCGATCGAGCATCGAAGAAGATTGTTCCCGGCGTCGGCGCTGAAGGTATAGAGCGCTTGCATGCGGTCTGATCGGAAAGGGGAATTTCGAAAGTGGCCATTAAAGAACGGTCGGATGCGTTTCTCGGCAGGGGGCCCGTGCATATACCGGGTAACGGCCGGCAGCGCGGCGGACGTTGGAAAAAGCGAATGCTGCTGGCTCTGCTGGCCGGCGTAATCTTGTTCATCCTTTGGACCGCTTATATTCAAGTCCGAATCGGGCAGGGCGCTTCGCTGACCCGAGAGCATGACGCCGACGTCGCAATCGTGCTGGGCGCCAGATTATGGGACAACAGACCGAGTCCGGCGCTGAAGGAACGATTGGACGCGGCCTACGCCGGGTACGAGCGCGGCGATTATCCGATGTTGATCGTAAGCGGAGGGCTCGACAACCCGCAGATGCAATTGACCGAAGCGGAAGGCATGGCCGAGTACTTGGAAGAGCGCGGCGTGCCGAAATCGCATATCGTGCTCGAAAACGAAGCGACGAGTACCTACGAAAATCTGCTGTTCAGTCGGCGGATCATGGAAGAGAAGGGCATGCGTACGGCAGCGATCGTAACCCATGAATTCCACGGCGCCCGTGCGCGGGATATTGCGGAATTTTTGGGCTATGAAGATCCGCAGTTCGTACTCGCTCCCACCAAGGAATTGAATATTTGGCAGACTCGCGGCCGAGAGACGCTGGCTTTCACCAAGTGGCTGCTCGATAAAGCCTCATTGCCAAACGGCAAGTAATTGGGGATAATGGAATGCCGGGTTTTTCGGATTTGCCGGAACTTTGCTTGAAGGGCGCGAAAAATCCCATACGCACAGAAGGAGAACAAAATATGCGAACTACAACTTACGATACGGCGGCCGAAGAACGCCCTCGGGCGGTTCTGGTCAGCCTCGTCACCGACGAAGTCAAACGTTCGGGCATCGATCCGGTCTACTCGCTCGAAGAGTTGGTTGCGCTTGCCGAGACGGCGGGCGTGGAAGTGTTGACCACTCTGGCGCAAAATCGGGAAACGAAAGATACGAAATGGTTTATCGGCAAGGGCAAAGTGCAGGAGTTAAAAGTCGTGGCGGACGAATTGGGGGCCAATACGGCGATTTTCGACCAGGAACTGTCCGGCGCGCAGGTGCGCAACCTGGAAGAGGAACTGGATTTGAAGATTATCGACCGTACCCAGTTGATTCTCGATATTTTCGCCCAGCGCGCCAAGACGAGAGAAGGCATCATTCAAGTCGAACTGGCTCAGCTCAGCTACCTGCTCCCGCGGCTCTCGGGACAGGGGCGCAATCTGTCCAGACTGGGCGGAGGCATCGGTTCCCGAGGCCCCGGCGAAAGCAAGCTGGAAACGGACCGCCGGCACATTCGCGGACGGATCGACGAGCTTAAGCGTCAGATCGGCGAGGTAGAGAAGCACCGCACGCTGCAGCGTCAGCGCCGCAAAAAAAGCGGGGCGGTGCAGGTGGCGCTGGTCGGTTATACGAATGCCGGCAAATCGACGCTGCTGCGGCAGCTGACGAATGCCGACGTCTACGTGCAGAACCAGCTGTTTGCGACACTCGATCCGACTTCGAGAACGCTGGAACTGCCGGGCGGCCGCGAGATCGTATTGACGGATACGGTCGGCTTTATCCAGAACCTGCCGCACAACCTGATCGCCGCTTTCCGCGCGACGCTCGAAGAAGTGAACGAAGCGGACTTGGTGCTGCATGTTGTAGACGCTTCCTCGGAAATGCTCGACGATCAGATGAAGGTTGTGGAGCAGATTATGGAAGAACTCGGAGCGGGCGGCAAGCCTCAGATCCGGCTGTATAACAAAAAGGACCTCTGCACGCCGGAGCAGTTGGAGCTGCTGCCAGAGGACGAAGGGAATCTGCGCATCAGCGCTTATGACGAAAAAGACCTCGAAAAGCTCATGAACCGGCTGCAGGAAGAGCTGACCGGCGGGACGGTAACCTACCGGATTCCTGCAGCGCGCGGCGATCTCGTATCGCAGCTGTACAAGATCGGCGAAGTGGTATCCCAAGAGTTCGAGGAAGAAGACGCGCTGTACGAAGTGCGCCTGCACAAAGGCGAATCCGAAAAGTATGCGTACATGCTGGAAGATTACAAGGTGCAGCCTTAAAAGTTCAGGAGCAGCAGCGTTGGAAAGAGGCGGCCGGGACGCGTCAGAAAAAGCATCCTGGCTGCCCTCGCGCGTCATGTTTTTACAGCGGCGCGATCCAACGACGACCTCACACAGGAATAACGCGTTAATGAAGTACAGTGTCAGCCTTTCTCCTTACACGGCAAGTTATGCAGATGTAGGGGAACAGGATGTATGGACGAATCGTAAACAGAAGGACGGAATGAAAAGCAATGAAAACATTTGACGCTCGCATCGAGCAGTGGAAAGAACAAGCGGAACGCCTCGTGCGGCCTCGTTTCGACAGCGTGGACGACATCGTCGAACATAACCAGTGGAAGGTCATCGAAGCTTTTCGGGCCTGCAAAGTCAGCGATTATCATTTTAACCCTTCGACGGGATACGCTTATAACGACCGGGGGCGCGAAGTCCTGGATGAATTGTACGCCAAAGTCTTCGGAGCGGAAGCGGCGCTCGTTCGCCCGCATTTCGCTTCCGGCACGCACACGATCTCGACGGCGCTGTTCGGCGTATTGAGACCGGGCGACGAACTGCTCTATATCACGGGATCGCCTTACGATACGCTGCATAAAGTCATCGGCAAAAAAGGCGACGGTACCGGATCGCTCGCCGACTTCGGCATCGGTTACCGCGAAGCGGCGCTGCTGGAAAACGGAGACATCGACTGGGACGAGGTAGCCCGTCAGATGACGCCGAATACTCGCGTTATCGGCATACAGCGTTCCCGCGGTTACGCTTGGCGCATGCCTTTTACCGTGGAAGAGATCGGCGCCATGACGCAAAAAGTCAAAGAAATGTGCCCGAGCGCGATCGTATTCGTTGATAACTGCTACGGCGAGTTTACGGAAAAAATCGAGCCGACGGAAGTCGGAGTGGACCTGATGGCCGGCTCGCTGATCAAAAACCCGGGCGGCGGCCTGGCCGAAACGGGCGGATACATTTGCGGACGCAAAGAATTGGTGGATCTCGCCGCTTACCGTCTGACGGCTCCGGGAATCGGAGCGGAAGTAGGCGCGATGCTCGGCACGACGCGGGGCATTTATCAAGGCTTATACATGGCTCCGACCATCGTCGGACAGGCGGTCAAAGGCAGCATTTTTGCGGCGGCGATGTTCGAGGTTGCGGGCTTTTCCAGCAGTCCGGCCTGGGATGCGCCCCGAACCGATCTTATTCAAGCGGTCGTCTTCGAGCGGGCGGAGCAGCTGATTGCTTTTGTGCAGGGCGTTCAGCTTGCGGCGGCGGTAGACAGCCATGTAGTACCGGAACCCTGGGACATGCCGGGCTACGAACATCCGGTCATCATGGCGGCGGGAACGTTCATTCAGGGCGGAAGCCTCGAATTGTCGGCCGACGCTCCGATTAGGGAACCCTATATCGGTTATTTGCAGGGCGGCTTGACGTATTCGCACGTCAAGTACGGAGTGCTGAATGCGCTGCAAACTCTTTTTGATCGTAATTTACTGTGAGTTAATCTAACACATCATTGACGCTTCCTATCAGGATATGTACAATAAGAGAGAGAATAAGGTTTCGCTCCACAACGGCGACAATGGATGACAGGGTGCTCCGCGCCCGGAGCATCCGGGTCAAGATTCGTGACGGGAGAGAACCGAGAATAGTACATTTGGAAGGTTGATGAATAATGGGCGACGATATTCGCAGAAATATGGCCTTGTTCCCGATAGGGATCGTAATGAAACTGACCGACCTGTCCGCGCGGCAGATCCGTTACTATGAACAGCACAGCCTGATCGTTCCGGCGCGCACGTCCGGCAACCAGCGCTTGTTCTCGTTCAACGACGTGGAGCGGCTGCTCGAGATCAAGGCGCTGATCGAAAAAGGCGTCAACATCGCGGGGATCAAGCAGGTCATGAACCCGGTCACCAAAGAATCCGAAGAAGCGACGGTTCTGAACGCGGCGACCGAAGAAAAGCGCAAGGAGCTTTCCGATTCGCAGCTTCACCGCATGCTCAAGCAGCAGCTGGTTTCCGGCAAGAAGCCGGGACAAGTCTCGCTGATTCAAGGCGAGCTGTCCCGATTCTTTAATAGAAAATAAAATAAGCTTGGCTCAACCCGATGAGCAGCCGCTTTCATTGAACGCGTCCTGCGCGCCGGGGAGAAATACTTACGTTTGATCGAAGAAAAGAGACGAAGAGGAGAGGGTATCTTGAGTTACACTAAAGAAGATATTTTGCGCGTCGCCAAAGAAGAGAACGTTCGTTTCATCCGTCTTCAGTTTACCGACCTGCTCGGCGCGATCAAAAACGTCGAAATTCCGGTCAGCCAGTTGGAAAAGGCGCTCGACAACAAAATGATGTTTGACGGCTCTTCCATCGAAGGTTACGTGCGCATCGAAGAATCCGATATGTACCTTTATCCGGATCTGGATACCTGGGTCGTTTTTCCTTGGGTTACAGAAAACCGCGTTGCCCGTCTGATCTGCGACATCTATATGCCGGACGGCACGCCTTTCCCGGGCGATCCTCGCGCCGTACTGCGACGCGCGCTGGAAGAAGCCGAAGAAATGGGCTTCACCGCAATGAACGTGGGACCGGAGCCGGAATTTTTCCTGTTCCGCACGGACGAGAAGGGCAACCCGACGGACGAGCTGAACGATCAGGGCGGTTACTTCGACCTGGCTCCGACGGATCTCGGCGAGAACTGCCGCCGCGAAATCGTGATCACGCTTGAGGAAATGGGCTTCGAGATCGAAGCTTCCCACCACGAAGTGGCGCCGGGACAGCACGAAATCGACTTCAAATACGAGAATGCGTTGAAGGCGGCCGACCAGATCCAGACGTTCAAGCTGGTCGTCAAAACCATTGCGCGTCAGCACGGTCTGCATGCCACGTTCATGCCGAAACCTCTGTTCGGCATGAACGGTTCCGGCATGCACTGCCACCAGTCGCTGTTCCGCGGCGGAGAGAACGCGTTCTACGACGAGAGCGACACGCTCGGCCTCAGCGATACGGCGCGTTATTACATGGCCGGCATCCTGAAGCACGCCCGCGCGTTCGCCGCGATTACGAATCCGACCGTCAATTCGTACAAGCGTCTCGTACCGGGTTATGAAGCGCCTTGCTACGTGGCCTGGTCCGCCAGCAACCGCAGCCCGATGATCCGGATTCCGGCGTCGCGCGGTCTGAGCACGCGGATCGAAGTCCGCAACCCGGACCCGGCGGCCAACCCTTACCTGGCTCTGGCCGTAATGCTCAAATCCGGTCTCGACGGCATCCGCAGACAGCTGACGCTGCCGGCTCCGATCGACCGCAACATTTACGTCATGTCCGAAGAAGAGCGGATCGAAGAAGGCATCCCGAGCCTGCCGGCCGATCTGAAGGAAGCGCTGAACGAACTGATCCGCGACGAAGTCGTGGTACAGGCGATGGGCGAACACGCCCTGACGCACTTCTACGAACTGAAAGAAATCGAGTGGGACATGTACCGCACGCAGGTCCACCAGTGGGAACGCGACCAGTACATGACGCTCTACTAGGACTTCAAACCCTTGGCGCTCCAAGCGTCGAGGGTTTTTCTTTTTATGGGCATCCCTTATAAAACACTCTCGATTACCTGCATGCCCACAAAATGCCCACAAAGTTTTTACTGGGTTTTTTATGCCGGAATGCCCCAAGGGTTTACACCGATCCTGTCAGCAAGTAGAATAGGGACAATCCGGACTCGGCTTTCGCGCTAATACGGAGCCGACTTTGTAATCGAGGAGAATTACCGTGAACACATATAGAGAACTGATCAGCAACGAAGAATTTTTTGCCGCCGCTCTCATGCAGGTTCAAGTGTTCGTGAATGACGCGTTGGACGAGTCGCCGATCGGCGAAGGCGGGCCGGTGCAGAAATACACGGACTTCAGCGTATGGATCGGCGGTGCTTGTTATCCGCGGCATACGCATACTTTCAAAGTATCGGGGTAACAAATTAGGGGACACCCTGCGCTGGGGCCTGTACGCAAACTTGGGCGCCGCGCATCTTTAGCCGCCTTCGAAGTTTGCGTACACGCCCTAGCCCGGACTCTTTTTGTTTTTTTATAGTTACGATTGTCGTACAGCCTCCGGTTCGTCACCCGAATCGGGGGCTGTTTGTTTGTCATTTTTTGCGGCTGCGTGTTCAAACCTGACGTAATTTGCTAGACTGGAGATACTATGCCGGAGTGAGGGATCGTCTACAGATGAATGCGTATGGGAATTTCAACGAGTTCGACCGGGCAAGATGGGCGGGACTGAGAAGTCGGACGCCGCTGCTGCTGTCGGAAGAAGAACTGGAACGAATCAAGGGGCTGAACGATAAAATTTCGCTTCGCGAAGTTGAAGATATTTATATTCCGCTGACGCGATTGATTAATCTTAAGGTGAGAGCGGCGCAGTATTTAGGGGAAGTAACCGGTGCTTTTTTGGGCTGCGAGCCGGTTAACAAACCTTTTATCATCGGGATCGCGGGCAGCGTGGCGGTAGGGAAGAGTACGGTCGCCCGTTTGCTGAAAACGCTGCTGTCGCGCTGGGAGCATCATCCCAAGGTCGACCTGGTGACGACCGACGGTTTTCTCTACCCGACGCGCGTGCTGGAAGAAAAAGGACTTATGGGGAGAAAGGGTTTTCCGGAGAGCTACGATACGAAAAGACTGATCGACTTTTTGGCAAAGGTGAGAGCCGGCGAACGAAACGTGCAGGCCCCCCTTTATTCGCATGTTACTTACGACGTGCTGCCGGATAAGTTCGAAACGATCGACTGCCCCGACATCCTGATCGTGGAAGGCATCAACGTGCTGCAGGTGAGCAAAAGACAGCCCGTATTCGTCAGCGACTACTTCGACTTTTCGCTCTATATCGATGCCGATGCCGAAGATATCCGCAGTTGGTACGTCGACCGGTTCCTGCTTCTGCAGCAAACCGCGTTCCGCGAGCCGTTGTCTTATTTCCATCGCTACGCGGATCTGACCGAAACCGAGGCCGTCGAACGCGCTTCCGACATTTGGGAGACGATCAACCTGCTGAATTTGAACGAAAACATTTTGCCGACCCGCCGGCGGGCGGACCTGATCCTGAGAAAAGGGCGCGATCATCAGATTCATCAAGTCTATCTGCGGGAAATTTGAATTTTATAAGAAAAAGGAGTGCAGCAGCATGAAGCGACAACGGTTTAATCTCGGAAGAACGCCGGCCGCCCGGCGGAGCACGGCGAGGACGGTGCCATTGGCGCTCGCTCTGATGCTCGGCACGGCGGGCGTACTGGGCCTGCCCGGCCAAGCGTCGGCTTTGCCGCAGAAGGCGGCTTACGCTTACGAAACGACGGCGCTTTCCGCCTCTTCGGCGAACCTCTCCTCGGGGATGTACAGCGCCAACGGCATCCTGATTTCCGTGAACGACGGGAAAGTGCTGATGAAGAAAAATATCAACCAGAAGGTGTATCCGGCGTCGATGACCAAGATGATGACCGTGTTGGTGGCATTGGAGAACATTCCCGATCTGCAGAAGAAAACGACGCTGCCGGCATCCATGTTCGCTCCGTTGAATAAGGAAGGGGCATCCATGGCCGGCTTTCTGGCGGGAGAGAAAGTAAAGGCGATCGACCTGCTCTACGGTTCCATGCTGCCTTCCGGCGCGGATGCTTCGATGGGGCTTGCTTACGCGGTATCGGGCTCGGAAGCGGCATTCGTGAAAAAAATGAATCAGAAAGCGAAAAAGCTTGGTATGAAGCATACGAATTTCGCGAATGTAACGGGATTGCCCGATGCGGCGCATTATACGACGGTCAAAGATATGTCGATTCTGATGCGGTCCGCGCTCAAAAATCCGACGTTCCGCAAACTGATTACGACTCATCGATATACGATGTCGCCGACCAACAGTCACCCGAAAGGAATGACCGTACGCAGCACGCTGTCCGAGAGCGCGCCGACGTTGAACTTCAAGGGAGGGCGAATCCTGGGAGGGAAGACGGGATATACGCGGGCCGCAGGACTATGTTTGGCGTCGCTTGCGGTTAAGGACGGCCGGGAATATATTCTCGTGACGGCGGATGCGGACGGGAATCCGTGGAGCAAACCGTATCACATTTTGGATGCGTTAAAGGTTTATCCGAAGATCCGAAAATAAGCTGGAAAAAGAACGCCCGTTCGCTTATAATACAAACATACGTTCCGTTCGGGAGGGTGTGCTTGTGGAGATGAGCAGGTTGGAGCGAAAAATACTGGTTATGCTGCGCCGTCATCGATGGAGCGCGTATCGTTTTCTGACGATGGCCAGACTGCTGGACCGTACGGGAGGCGCTTTTCGCGAAGTGGCGATCGCGCTGATTAATCTGGAACAATACGGCTGTATTCGCTGGCCGGACAAATCGTCGTTGAGGCATATCGTGCTGCTCCGCCGCGCTTACAGCCGGAGAGCGATGCTGCCGGTTATGGGGCGCCCGGCTTCAGAGGATATGCCGCAAGGCGATTCGCCGAAGGAAGAAACGGTTACCGGACGAAGAAATCTTCGGATTAAGCGGCGCCGGACCGTGCCAAAGCAATCATAGCGACAGCGACGAGCAGCAGGCTGAGCAGCGCGATCCCGAAGTAAAGACGGGTCTGTTTTTTGTTGCGTCGGAACAGGGCCGCAGAGCCCAGCATTCCCGTAACTGCGCATACGATAAACGAAACAATCATCAAATCGGCCATTACGATCCTCCTTGAACAAGAAAATGGACGGCGATCGCGAATCCGTTCGACGCCCGATGTTCAGTGTACCAAAAAATCAGGACGGGCGAACGCAGGGCGTTCTCCGATCGGAAAACGCCGAATCGCCGTCCCCATTAAAAAAACTCCTCCGTTTGATCGGGGGAGTTTTTTTAATGGGGACTCTCGTGAACAATCTCGGCTGTTTTCCTCAATGGAAGTTGCGGAACAAGCCTACAACCTTGCCGAGAATCGTGACGTGAGTCAGACGAAGAGGCTCGTACGTCGGGTTTTCCGGCTGGAGGCGGATATGATCCTTCTCCTTGTAGAACGTTTTGACCGTCGCTTCGTCTTCTTCGGTCATCGCCACGACGATATCGCCGTTATTGGCGGTCTGCTGCTGACGAACGACGACATAATCGCCGCTGTTGATGCCGGCTTCGATCATGCTGTCGCCTACGACGGAAAGCATGAATACCTGATCTTCGCCGACCATGGTCTGCGGAAGCGGGAAATAATCTTCGATGTTCTCGGTGGCCGTGATCGGAACGCCCGCGGTAACTTTGCCGACAACCGGCACACGACGGATCGTGGAGGCGAACAGGTTGCTGCTCTCCGATTCTTCCATACCGAGAAGTTCGATCGCGCGCGGCTTCGTCGGATCGCGGCGGATCAAGCCTTTCTTCTCCAGACGGTCCAGATGTCCGTGAACGGTGGAGCTGGACGCCAGTCCCACGGCTTCGCCGATCTCGCGAACGGACGGCGGGTACCCTTTGGATTTGACTTCGGTGCGGATAAATTCCAGAATGGCCTGTTGGCGTACGGAAATCTTCGACATATCGTATCAACCCCATCCATTAATCATTTGGTTATTGAGCTTGAGAGCATTCGGAAGAGATCAACAAAAAAATGAATGCTATATGGAAAGAGTATATCACAGAACTTCCGTTCGTACAAACGTAAGTTCTGAGAAAACGGCAAAAACGCGAACGTTGCCGAACAAGGCATGAAGGCCGAATCCCCTCCGAAGCAAGTGAGAAGCGCAGAGGACAAAAAAAGGGGAACAAATTTTCCCGAACAAACGTTCCAAAACCTATTGATCTGAACGTATGTTCGTGCTATATTATTCGCAGAAGGCAGAACAAACGTTTGGGAGAGTGTTGAACATGCCAAAGTATACGACTTATAAGAGCATTTACGAAGCGGCTGACATAAACGAAAATTCGCGTGAGAGCCGGACTTTTTCTTTTGCATCGTTTTTACATATGTTAGGGATGCCGAAGTACCGGTGGACCCGGTCGGGCGCGACCAGAGCGCGCCTGCTGCTGTTCGTGGTCATCGGTTTATTCGCGGGAACCGGAGTCGTTCATGCGTTCCAGAGCAGCGAACCCGCTCCCGAAGTACGCAGCGTTGTCGTTTCTCCGGGCGACACGCTCTGGTCCATCGCGGAACGCAACAAGCCCGAAGACGCGGACACCCGCATTTTTATTGCCGGCATCAAGCAGAAGAACGGGTTGAGCGGCAGCGAGATTTATGCGGGGGATGAATTGATTCTTCCGAATTTTTAAATGCCGCGCGGAACGGTTTGTGACGGGTACGAACTCGCAGGGGAAGCGGCATGGATGAGGAGAAGAGCTTGCAGGGCAATCGCCTTGACAAGCTCTTTTTTTCATGTGAAAGTATAGGGAAGTATGGTCACAAGGAGGGTGCAATGGATATCGATACTTTGGTAAGCCGGATTAACGAGCTTGCCCGTAAACATAAAGCCGAAGGCTTGACCGAGGAAGAGCATAAAGAACGTGCGAAGCTTCGCGAAATTTACCTCGGCAATGTGCGGCGCAATTTCCGCCAGGAACTCGATATGATCAAGTGGGTCGACGAAGAGCCCGGCAGCGGCTCCAAGCCTCATTGATCGTATGGATTTCGTGCTCCGACATTTCCTGCAGGGGAAACGCGGAACGCATTCGGGCAAGCGCTTTACCTGAACGGAAACGGCTCGCCGGTTCGCGGAAAGGGAGTGCCGCGTTCTGGCGGGTCTTTCTTGATTCAAGATCCAACCATTCGTTAAGGGGGAAAAGGAATGTCCCGTTCTTGGGAGAGACAGGTGCGCAAAAATCAGCAGAAGGTGAATAATCTTCGGCAGAAAACGGGTCAGGATCGGGTCGGCGCCGCCGGCGCTCAGGCTTACGATACGTTCAAGGGCAGAAATTACATGTTTCCGACGTTTCTGCTTATTATCGCGATTTTCCTGACGATTATCACGATTGCCGCGCAGACGTCAGGCGTCGAAGAGGCGTCCGGCACGTCGTACTGGTTCATCATCGTGATGTATCTCATTTTGGCGGTGATTATGTTCTTGCGCCGGCCGTTTCTTCGCGTAGGCAAAGATCGTCTGACGACCATCCGGTTCAATCGGGAGCGGACGCTGATGGCCGGCGATATCGCCAAGTTCCGCATCGAGAAGGGATTCGTGACGGTAGAAACGAAAGGCAAAGGAGCCAACTGGATTTTCTCGCGTTTCCTGAAGATGTTCAAAACGGAAGAGATCGCGCAGCGAGTAACGGAATTCGCGGCGCAGCATCAAATTCCGATCGAAAGAAAATAAAGCGTATTTGGGCAAAGGTACAGCAGGCGAAACGATTATAACGGAAGAGCGAGGGGACGCGAATGACGGTGGAGACGAACGTTAAAGCGGTAATTTTTGATCTGGACGATACGCTGCTCTGGGATGAGCGCAGCGTCAAAGAAGCGTTTGGAGCGGCTTCCGAAGAAGCGGCTCGCCGTAAGGGCGTAGACGCGGAAGAGCTGGAATCCGCGGTGCGCAAACGCGCGCGCGAACTGTATGCGACTTACGAGACGTTTCCGTTCACCCAGATGATCGGCATTAACCCGTTCGAAGGGCTCTGGGCGCGATTCGATAAAGGCGAACAGCCCGAATTCCGGAAACTGCAGGAGATCGCGCCGCTCTACCGCAAAGAAGCCTGGCGCCTCGGCCTGGAAGACACGGGTATCGAAGACCCGGAGCTCGCGCTGGAGCTGTCCGACCTTTTTGCCGCCGAACGCCGCAAGCGTCCTTACGTATACGATGAGACCTACGAGGTACTGGGCGAGCTTCAAGGGCGCGTAAAGCTGCTGCTGCTGACGAACGGCTGTCCTTCGCTCCAGCAGGAGAAGCTTGACGCCGTGCCGCAGCTGGTCTCCTATTTCGATCATATCGTCATTTCGGGAACGTTCGGCAAAGGCAAGCCGGATACGTCGATCTTCCGTCATGCGCTCGGCCTGCTCGGCGTTTCGCCGGAGGAAGCGCTGATGGTCGGCGACAAACAAAGCACGGACATTCGCGGAGCTCTCGATACGGGAATTCCTTCCGTTTGGATCAACCGCGGGGGACGTCCTCCGCATTCCGGCATCGTTCCCGTGTATGAGATCGATTCCCTGCGCGACCTGCCCGAATTGGCGGGAATCCGCATTTCCTGAGAAATCGGCGATACGGTTTTCCGTCCGCCCGCTGCGGCGGGCGGACTTTTTTTCGCTTCCGAGGCGCTTATGCCTAAGGACGGCAAGGTTATTCCGATACGAATTCGGGTATTGAACTACCATTTAGGGGCTTTTCGTGCTCGGCAAACTGGCGGGCACGGTCAGCCAAAGAAGGAGGAGTGCGGCTGTGGAACTTTATTTTCTCGGCACCAACGCGGGACTGCCGACCACGCAGCGCAATGTTACGTCCGTCGCGCTCCGCATGCTGGAAGAACGGCGCAGTTCCTGGCTGTTCGACTGCGGCGAAGCGACGCAGCATCAAATTTTGCATTCGCCGCTCAAGCTGAGCCGCTTGGAAAAGATTTTTATTACGCATATGCACGGCGATCACGTCTTCGGCCTGCCGGGATTGTTATCCAGCCGGGCTTCGCAGGAGGGATCGCCGCCGCTCACCGTTTACGGTCCGGCCGGGCTAAAAGCTTTCCTCGAAGCGACGCTGAACGCGACCCAAAGCCGAATCGATTTCGGACTGGAGATCGTCGAACATTCGGGCGGAGTGATTTTTGAAGACTCGCAGATCAAGGTGGAAGCAAGAGCGCTGGAGCACCGGATCGAAAGCTACGGCTACCGGATGACGGAAAAAGACCGGCCGGGCAGTCTTAATATGGAGCTTCTTCAGGAATGGGGCGTGCGTCCCGGTCCGGAATACGGTAAGCTTAAGAATGGAGAGAGCATTACGGTGAACGGACGTCTCATTACGTCCGACCAGGTGCTGGGCGCGCCGAAGCGGGGCCGGATCGTGACGATCCTCGGCGATACGCGTCCGACGCCGGGCATTCATCCGTTGGCGGACGGGGCGGATGTGCTCGTCCACGAAGCGACTTTCACCGACGAATTTGCGGATCTGGCGCATAAATATTATCACAGCACCGCCGTTCAGGCTGCGGAAGCGGCCAAAAAGGCGGGAGTCGGAGAACTGATCCTGACGCACTTCAGCTCGCGTTACAAAGATCAGGATCAGCTTCGACCGCTGCTGCAGGAAGCCCGGTCCGTGTTTCCGAATACGCAGTTGGCGATCGAACATCAGACGTTTCCGATTCGCCCTTCTGCGCAAGAACGAGAAAAGGAATGAAGACAAATGCCAAGTGACGACGCCTTTTTGATCGACCTGGACGGCACGCTGTACCACGGCGAGCGCATGGTTCCCGGCGCGGACAAGCTGATCGAAACGCTGAACGAACGCGGAATCCCGTTTTTGTTCTTGACGAACAATTCTTCCGCCGCCCCGGAAGCGGTAGCTTTGCGATTGAATAAGATGGGAATTCCTGCCCGTGCCGAACAGGTCTGCACGTCTTCGATGGCGGCCGCGGCTTACATGGCAGGACGCAAGCCAGGCGCTTCCGCGGCCGTATTCGGAGAAGCGGGGTTAAAAAACGCGGTGGAGGCTGCCGGGTTGACCCTGTTTGACGAAGCGGACGGAACGCCGGACTACGTGCTGCAGGGAATCGACCGGCAGTTCACCTACGAAAAACTGGCCCGGGCAGGGCGCTTGATATTGGCCGGCGCGGAGTTTGTGCTTACCAATCCGGATCTGCTGCTGCCTTCCGAAAGCGGATTGATGCCGGGAGCGGGCACGTTGGGAGCGGCCTTGGAGTCGATGACCGGGGTCAAGCCCGCGGTGATCGGAAAGCCGTCGCCCGTATTGATGAATTTTGCTTTCAATCTGCTTGGGGTCGGAGCCGCCCAGGTCACTGTGATCGGCGACAATATGATGACCGACATCAAGGCCGGCGCGGAATCGGGCTGCCGTTCCCTGCTGGTGCTGACGGAAGAAGGAGTCACCACGCCCTCTAACCTGGAACGGCACAAAAAATTGGCCGGCACCGAACCGGATCTGGTCAAAGCGAATCTGCATGAACTGCGGGAATGGGTACTACACTTATAGATTACGATACGGAAAGGAACGATGAGCCATGCCGGAACTGCCGGAAATCGAACATTATCGCAGACAATTGGGCCAATGGATACTCGATCGCCCGATCGAACGGGTACGCTTGTCCAACGAAAGAAGCACCGACGTGTCGCCCGAAGAATTCGCCGGAGCGCTGGAGGGCAGAAGTTTGCTCTTTTTGGAACGGCGGGGGACTTTTCTCATTTTTCACCTGGACAACGGACATCGCCTTCTGATCGCTCTGGCAAAAGACGGAGCACTGTACTGCGGAGAAGGGGAAGAAGAGCCGCCGTTCGCCGCCCAAGCGGAAATCGGCTTCGGAGAACGGACGCTGTACATTGCGGGGAAAGGCAGCGTACTGCGGTTGATGACGGTGCGAGGGCTTGACGATGTGCTGAAAACGCTCGGTCCGGACCCGTTTTCCCGTCAGGCGACGCCGGAATACTTTGTCAATCAGCTCAAAAAACGCCGGGGAGCGCTGCGCAGCACGTTGACCGGGCAAAAATTGGTCGCCGGAATCGGGCCGCGTTACGCCGACGAGATCGCGTTTGCGGCCGGACTGCTGCCTTCGGTCAAAGTGCAGGATTTGAACGGAGAGAGCGCGGCGCGGCTGTACGAAGCGCTTGAGAGCGTCTTGAACGCGGCGATCGACTCGGGCGGATGCCTTTCGATTCCGCTCAGCGCGGAGGACACCGTGACGGGCGGATATTTGGAGCAATGCCGCGTTTACGAACGCGAAGGCCAGCCGTGCACGGACAGCGGCGCGCTCGTGGAAAAGATGGACGTATCCGGCAAAAAGGCGTATTACTGCCCGCAGTGCCAATACGAACAGACGCCCGTTTTCTCCTGAAGAGAAACGGTTTTTCGATGAAAGGGTGAGGACGTGACAACTACGGAAAGCAAACCGAAAATCCATCTGTATATGGACGACTGGCGCCCTTGTCCGGAAGGTTTTGCGCTGGCCCGGACGGGCGAAGAATGTCTGGTGATGCTCAAGGAATGCGAAGTCGATATTTTGTCGCTCGATCACGAGATGGGTCCCGGAGAACTCAGCGGAAGCGAAGTGGCGGCGTTGATCGTGGCGAACGGAACGTTTCCGCGGGAAATTTATCTGCACACGTCGAGCGAATACGGGCGCAGAAGCATGTATCAGACGCTCTATGCCGGCAAGCCGGACCATGTGGTCCTGCATCGCGGGCCGATGCCGGAAGATGTGCGAAAACGCGTCGCAAGCGAAGCGGAACGATGAGGGAAACGACGGAGAAAGAGCTGGCGGGCTGGATCGAGTCGGGAGAGCGGCGGGTCGTCGTATTCGGGCACACGCCTTTTTGCGGAACGTGCAAGGCGGCCAGGCGCATGTTGGAAGTGGTGGAGCAGATGGACGCGGAAGTCGACATTTACGCGCTGGATCTGAATTTTGCTCCCGCTTTTATTCAAGCCTACCGGATCAGCAGCACGCCTTCGCTCAGCATTTTCGAACCCGGGACACGGAAAAGCCCGCGCACGATTTACGCCATGCAGTCGGTGCCGCATCTGCTCGAGTTTATCGGAAGCGGCAGGGGATAAACAAGCTGCGCCCGCTACAAAAGGCAGCGAACAAGAGAGGGAGAAGGCGCGCCGGTGCTTCGGCCGGCGCGCCTCTGCCCGTGGAGGTTAACGTATTTTGAACGAGTATGAAACGGAACACGAACAAGAGAAACAGGATCGGGAACAGGCAGAAAGCGTCTTTATCTGCACGGCCAACCGCGATTTCGCCGCTTATGCGCAGGAAGAGCTGCGCCGGCTGTTCGGATCGGTCAAAAGCAGCGTGCTGAGCGACCGCGAGGTGCTGCTGGTCAAGTTGAACGAGACGGAAGAGGCCGCGGCGCGTAAAATCGCGGACAGCCGTCCGATTTTTTTGCGCCATATCCAGCCCGTCCAATTCGAACGCGAAGGCGAAAATGCCGGAGAGCTGCTGGGAGAAGCGGCCGCGTTCGTGCTCGGCGCAGGCCGCATCGGCGCGGGCGTCAAGGCGGCGCTCCAGGTGCGTAAAAGCGCCGATGCCGGCGGAGAGAGCGCTCCGCAGCTGAAGGAATGGCTGGAGGAGCTGCTTCGCGCGTCGGAAGCGGAATTCGTGTCGGCGGGAGCCGATTGGATCGTCTCCGTCTACCTGACCGCTTCGGGTATCTATGCCGGCATTTCGCGTCCCGAAGACAACTTGTCCGACTGGAGCGGCGGAGCGGTCCGCTTCCGGCGCGAGGAAGGCCAGCTGTCCAGAGCCAAGTTCAAGCTGCTGGAGGCGGAACGCGAGTTCGGCCTGGATCTGTCCGCTTACCGCGCCGCGGTCGATATCGGGGCGGCTCCCGGAGGTTGGACGTCCCTGCTGCTCGAACGCGGCCTCAAAGTTACCGCGGTCGATCCGGCCAAGCTGCATCCTTCGCTGCTGAAGCTGCCGAACTTGACCTACATCCGAAAAAACGCGGGCGAAGTCAAGTTCCGGGACAACGAGTTCGATCTGCTCGTTTGCGATATGAGCTGGAGCCCGAAATTGATGGTACAGCTCGTAACGGGACTGCTGCATGCGTTGGCTCCCGGAGGCACGGCGATTGTTACGATCAAGCTGATGCACAAAAAGCCGATGGCGCTGATCAAAGAGGTCATCGCCTCGTTCGAAGATTCGCGCCTTCAGGTGCAAAGGGCCAAGCAGCTGTTCCACAATCGCGAAGAAATTACGCTTTATATGATCAAATATTAAGAATAGGTCTTTACAGCAGGCAAGCAATAGGTTTATAATGACCTCAAAATCATACGAACGACAATAAAGGGAAAGCATCCCTCACGATCCGGCATTACGGCCGGTCGCGAGGGGTGCTTTCTTTTTTTGTCCGGAGAGGGGTGAAGTTCATGCCGTACCCGCCGCAGTTGGAGCGAGGAGCCGTCATAGGAGAGCGATACCGGGTGGAGCGCGTACTCGGGAGCGGCGGAATGGGCCGGGTCTATCTGGCCTCCGACGCCAAGCTTCCGGGCAAATGGTGGGCCGTCAAGGAAACGATGGCCGATACGGCGGATTACGAGCGCATCGAAAATGAGGCGAGGATGCTGACGCGGCTGCGTCACCGCTCCCTGCCGCAGGTGGCGGACTTTTTCGCGCCGGACGCCGAAGGCCGGGTGTTCCTTGTGATGGAGTACATCGAAGGATCGAACCTGGGCGAATACATGGCGCATACGGAGGGGAGGCCGAGCATTCCGTTCGTGCTGGAATTGGCGCTGCGGATCTGCGAGGTGCTCGAATATTTGCACGGTCAGAGTCCTCCGATCGTTTTCCGGGATCTCAAGCCGGGGAACGTCATGATCGGCGGGGACGGTACGGTCCGCCTGATCGATTTCGGGATCGCGAGGAGCGCGGCACCCGAGAAGAACGCCGATACGGTCAAGCTGGGTACGATCGGCTTTGCGGCTCCCGAGCAGTACGAAGGGCGCAGCGATCCGTCAAGCGACCAGTATGCATTGGGAGCGCTCCTGCTTTATCTGTGTACGGGCGGAGCGTTCAGCGAATGGACGCCCGATGCGCAGCGCGCGCTTCGGCCGGACATGCCGCCGACGCTGGTTCCCGCGATCCGCAGGATGCTGAGCTATCGCCGGGAAGAAAGATTCGAAAGCGTCGCGGAGGTCAAAAGACTGATTCGGCCGGATGGGACCGATGAAGAGCACGCCGCATCCGCCGGAAGCTCAGGGGGAGGGACTACCACCGTGGCCGTACTCGGAAATTATCCCGGCTGCGGTTCGACGCATACCGCGATTGCGGCAGCGCATACGCTGGCGAGGGAGGGAGGGCGAACGGCCTTGGTCGAACTCGGCCGAGCGAGCGGAACGTTCGAACGGATCGCGATGGAGTGGGAAGGAGAGCCGCTCAAGGGAAAGCGGACGTTCAGCATCCGTGACGTCGATTATTGGCCGGCGGCGGACCGGGAGCGGCTCGGAGATATTTTCGGACGGGGATATCGGCATATCGTGCTGGATCTGGGGACTTGCGGCAATGCCCGCGACTTCGAAGAGTTTCTTCGGGCGGACATTCCGCTGATCGTGGGCTCGGCAAGCGAGTGGAGAAGCGGCGATTTGATCGCGTTCGCCCACCGCGAGAGCTTGAGGGCGCGTCCGAAATGGATTTATGCGCTGCCGTTCGCGGCCGACAATGCCGTCAAAGACATGCGGAGAAGGCTCGGGCATAAGAAAGTTTATGCGCTGCCGGCGCTGCCGGATCCGTTCGGCGGAAATGCGCGCGAAGCTTTCGAGCCGATTCTCGGCGCTTTATACGGGCGGCAGGCAAGACGATCGTTTATGAAGCTCGGTTTTCGTTAGTCGAGATTTCGGGCGGAGCCGAATCGGAAGGATCGATCGGATACGGCAGGCCCGGCAGGAAACGAAGGGAGAACAATCATGGCAAGAATCAAATTTCGTCAGAGGCAGCGTCTTCTGGCTGCGGCGGCCGGAGCGGCGGCAGTGCTGCTGCTCTGCACGGCGGCGGGAATCGTCTATGTCCGCCATATCGAACATAAATACGAGGCGGACCGAAGCGGTTACGAGCGGCGGATCGCGGAAATGGATGCCGAGAGAGTCCGGGTCTTTACCCTGACGCGGGATATCCGCGCCGGCGAGGAGATCGGAGAAAAGGACCTGACGGAGGTCGAAGCCGTCAAGGCGGCGGTCCCCGAAAATATGCCGACGAGGGAAGAAGCGGTCGGACGTTACGCAAAAGTCGCCCTCGCGAAAAATACGCCGGTCAGCGAATCCGTGCTTTACGAAGGCGAGGCGACGCCGGGAGACCTGCGGAATCAGGAATTCCGGCTGATCGAGCTGCCGACCCGTCTGCAGACCGGCGAATATATGGATGTTCGCGTCAAGTTCCCGACAGGTGAAGACTTCATCGTGCTTTCGAAAAAACGGGCCGAGGACCTGGCTTCCGGCACGGTCTGGGTGCGGATGAACGAGCGCGAAATTTTGACGATGTCTTCGGCGATCGTCGACGCTTATCTGAACGACGCTTCGATCTATGCGGTGACATACGTCGAACCGGGGCTTCAACAGGCTGCGGCGGTTACCTACCCGGCCAACGAGAGCGTGCTCGATCTGATCGAGACCGATCCGAACATCGTCGAACGGGCGAAGACCGAACTGGAACGCCGCATGCGCGAGAAGCTGGAAAGCGGGCTGGATCTGCTGACGCCGGAAGAGATTCAGAAGTATTTGAACAATAAGGCGAATATGACCGTAATCAATCCGGGGACGCAGGACAACTCGCTTCTCTCGCAATCGAATACGGGGAACGACGGTAACGGTAACGCGGCCGAACAGTCTTCCGCCGTCAAGGAAGAAGAACAGGGCTTTACCGACGGTTCGTATGCTGGCGATTGAGGAGGAATCAAAGTGAAAAAAGCTATCTTCATCGGAGATCGCGACAAAACGGACCTGCTGTTCTATCTGGCGAAGACGCTGGCGGGTGCGGAGCGAAAAGTGCTGATCGTGGACGCGACGGCCGGAAAAAGTTATGAGTTCGCTTATCCGGCGTTGGAAGTTCCCGGCGTTCCGCAGGAATACGACGGATTTGAAGTGTGGATTCCCTCGGAGGGCATAGTGCCGGGCGAATACGCCGAATACGACTTCGTCTTGTACGACACCGACGATCCTCGTCTGCTGCCCCGGCTTCCGGAAGCCGATTTTCGGTTCCTGGCGCTCGGCTGCGAGCACACTTCGGTGCGCCGGAGCGTTAGGCTGATGGAAAGCTTTTTCGCGGAACGGCCTCTTTCCGAGCTCTGCCCGTTCCGCAAGCTGTTGATCGAGGGAGCGAGGGAGCCGGGCGAAGCTTACATCAACGAACAATTCGAAGTCTTTCCCATCGATTGGAAAGAGACGTTCGTTTACTATCCGGACGAACGCGATCTGGCCGTCAAAATCGGAAACCAATATGCGGGCCGGCTAAAAATGAAGGGGATTTCCTCGGAAATGAAAAAGGCGATTCAAGGGATTGCCGCCGTGCTGCTCGAAAGCGAAGGACGCGAAACGCGCAAGCTGTGGAAAAAAGCCGAAAGGAGCAAATAGAATGGGACAAATCGCATTTTGGAGCGTGGGGCACGGAACGGGCGTGACTTCCTCCGTCGCGGCCATTGCCTCGCTGATCGGCAGCGAATATCGCATTCGAACGCTGGTCTCGCAGCCTCAGGGAGAGGAGGATACGCTGGAACGGGGATTCTCCCGTTCGATCAATACATACAGCCGGGACCTGGGAACGGATGCCGGAACCGGGCTCGACGCTTTGGTTCGCCTGGCGCGAAGCGGCAAGCTGGAACGGGAGACGGTGAAGAACAACGCGCTGATGATCGAGCGCGGCCGTCTCGACCTGCTCAGCGGGTCGGAGCGGATGAATCGTTTGCAGTTCGAAAATGCCGGCGGGCTGATCAGCGGTATTTATGCCCGGGCGCGGAGTTATTACGACTGCATTCTGCTTGACGTGCAGTCGGGTACCGGCAGCCCGGCAGCCCGCGAAATGCTGGCGAACGCGGATCTGGTCGTCGTCTGCCTCAATCAGAACGCGGGGATGCTGCAGCGTTATTTCGACCGGAGCGGATGGCCGGAAGAGCTTCACGGCAAAAAGCAGATGCTGCTGTTCTCGGGATACGATCGGCGTTCCAAGTATAAAGCTGTCAATATTTTGCGTAAATACGGCAGACGCGAGCCGACGCTGACCGTGCCGTACAACTCCGATTTCCGGGACGCCGTCAACGACGGAGAGATCAAAAGCTTTATCGCCCGCAGCCGCATGCTTGATCGCGGGCACGACAACTATCCGTTTATCGCCGAGGTACGCAGGGCTGCGGAGAAACTGCTGGAAGAGATCGGCGTTGACATCAATCTGAAGCATGCGGATGCGGCGAAGGGAGCCTCGTAAGGCATGGACTGGATAAATCTGCTGCTGATCTTCGTCATTCTGGCCGGGGTTTTGCTGTGGCTGCTGCTCATGCTGCGCAAAAATCCTTCGCTGCGGGATGCGCGCGAAGCGGAAGCGGAGCTGCTTACGATCGAGGCGCTTCAATCTTACGCAACGGCTGCCATCAACGAATTTACCAATGCGAACCTGCTTGATCTCGGTCTGTCGGCGGAAGAGTTCGAACGCCGAAGGAACGTTGTGGCCGAATTGAAAAGTTCGCTCAAAACTTGCAATTCCGGCAGCCTGGCGGACAAGACCTACGTTAAATCCTTCATCGCGGACCTGCTTCTGCGGGGAGCGGCCGTCAGCGAAACGACGATCGATCGCATCCTGCCTTTCGGCGACGCGCGGCTGCTGAGCGACCAGGATAAATTCGATATTCTTCTGCACGTTTATAAGCTCGAACACGGCATGCAGGCACTGAGCGCGTTGATCGAAAGGTATTCCTTGGCCGAGCTCAAATCGGTGATCGAAAACGGCAGTACCGAATCGTACATCATCACGGCCGAGGAAATTCGGGAGATTTACGAGCGGGAAGCGCCGAGACTGTCGTTCGAGGACAAACTGCAGATCGTCGTACAGCGCATCTATCAGCAGTACAAAGGCTTCGGAGCGATCGACGAGCTGCGCGATCAGACGATCGACGGGGTGTCGGGCGGTGTCTCGGGACTTCCGGGGGAGATGCGGGAGATGGAAGATGAAGTCGAGTTGATGCGTTCGATGCGCGAGCCGGGGCCCAGAGGATGCGACAGCGTTTGGATCTTCTATCGGGGGAAGTCCATCCGGCTGGCCTTCCTCGGCTTCGGCAGCGACCTGGAGCTCAAACGGGTGTGCCAGAACATATATAAGTTCGGCAGTCCCGGACAGCTGTCGGAAGCGAAAGCGTATATGGTCAACGAGATGCAGGACGGCTCGCGGGTCGTAGTCGTAAGACCTCCCTTTTCCGAAAGTTGGGCTTTTTTCGTCCGCAAATTCGATCTGCCCAACCTGAGCTTGGAACGCCTGCTGGCTTCCGATCGGGTGACCGGCGCCGAGCTGCCCATGCAAATGCTTGATTACTTGATGAAAGGAGCACAGGTCACGGCAGTGACGGGCGAGCAGGGGTCGGGCAAAACGACCCTGCTGATGGCGATGGTCAAAAGCATTTACGGAACGTTCAATTTACGGATCCAGGAACTTGCCTTCGAACTCCATCTGCGCAGGCTTTACCCGGAGCGCAATACGCTGGCTTTTCGCGAAACGGACAAGATCAGCGGGCAGGAAGGGCTCGATTTGCAGAAAAAAACGGACGGGACGGTCAATATTCTCGGCGAAGTGGCCACCGATCCGGTAGCGGCCTGGGCGGTACAGATGTCCCAGGTCGCCAGTAAGTTCACCGTATTCAGCCACCATGCCAAAACGATGAAAGATTTGATCTGGTCGCTGCGCAACTCGCTGCTCAAGACGGGAACGTTCCAAAACGAACGGATCGCGGAGGAGCAGGTGGCGAGCGTAATCGCTTTCGACGTGCATCTGGAAAAAGAACGGGACGGTACGCGTTATATCCAGCGGCTGACGGAGTGCGTGGTGATCGATCCGGACGAGGAATCTTTTGCCGAGCTTGCCCGGCTGCTGGAGAACGGCGCCGACGAGAATGCGGCTCTCAAGGTGTTGGCCCGCGCCAACCTCGATTATTATCGGCGTTTGACCGGACGGACTTTCGAAGCTCGCAGCATTATCGAATTCCGCGACGGCGCTTATGTTCCGGTAAACCGGCCGACGCCGAGAAAAGTGGAATTGATGGCGGGCAATATGTCGAAGGAAGACGAAGCGGCTTTCCGCGCCTTTCTGGACCGGTATTGGGGGAGTGAAACGGCATGAACGTAAAGCTGTTGATCGTTCTGGCGCTGCTGCTGTATGCCGTGCCCCTGGTACTTTGGATCGTGTTGAAGCTGCGGAAAAAGCAGACGGCAGCCGAAGAAGAGTCGGTGATGAACTGGATGAGCCGGCAGCCGGGTTCAAGAAAGGAAAATCCCGCGCTCAACCGCTTCTATCAGCGCTCATACGTCCGTTCTGCCCAAGTGCCCCTTTTTCGGGGTCAGGTAAAGCGAATTCGCCAGCGGCTGGCTGTCGTCAGCCCTTACGACGAACTGACTCTGCGCAAGGAAACGATGAAAATTACGTATGCCGTTCTGCTGATCGTCGTCGGATTGATTCTGGCGCTGGCTCTCCTCGGCCGGAGCCTTCCGGTCGTGCTGCTGGGAATGATCGGCTGCCTCGTCCTGAACGGCATGCTGATCGACGTGTTCGTTCATCGCGTGGAGAACCGTCTCCTCAGAGATTTTCGCGACTTCCTTGAAGATAATCGGCATCAATTTCAAGCGACGAGGATGACGGATGAAGCCATTTACGAAGCCGCGCAGCTTGCCGATCACGATATGAAGCTGCACGGCGAACGGATTCACGAAGTGCTTACCTCCAAAGACCCGGATCGAAGCCTTGCAGCCTACTATGAAGTCGCGCCGAACCGTTATCTGAAAGTCTTTACCGGGATCGCGCGCATGATTATGGAATACGGAGACAAGACGACGGCCAAGGGTTCGCTTTATCTTCACGCGATCGGAAAATTCGTCCAGGACATCAACTTCGATCTGCTCCGCAGAAGCCGTTTGAGCTATCAGCTGAACAGCTTGACTCTTATCGCGCTGGCGCCGATTTTGCTGTCGTTTCCGCTGCAGCGCTGGGCGGAGAAATACTTTCCGGTCATGGGCGAATTTTATGAGGGGAGAATCGGTTCGGCGTTCAAGCTGATGCTGTACGCGGTGGCCGTCGGGGCTTACGTCCTGATTCGCAAGTTGGCGGAAACGGAGGAATCGCGGTATACCCCGAAGTCCGGAGGCATCCGCTGGGAAAAGAAGCTGTATCACTTCCGCTTCGTCCGTTTTGTCGTGGATCGTTTCGTGCCGCAAAAACATACGAAGACGCATTATCGTTTGTCCAGGCTCATCAAAGAATCGAATTCTCCGCTGATGATCGAATGGTTGACCCTGAGACGCCTGCTGTACGCGCTGCTGACGGCCGTATTCGTAACCGGCATGTTCGTCTCCGCCCACATCAATCAGGTGAACCGGATCTGGAACGCGCCGACCTACGTCAAAGGAGGACTGATGATCGGCCGGATCGACGGAGCCGAGAGAAAGGAGGCGGAACTGCGGACGGAGCTTGACGGACGCATCATGAGGGAGATCGATACCGACCGGAAAGGCTGGGAAGACACGGTGCGAAATCTTGTTCGGGAATCGTCCGGGACGGCGGTCAACGAGATCCGGCAGAACGAAACCGCCGCCCGGATCGTGGAGAAACTCGGCCGCGCGGATAGCGAGTATTTAAGATGGTGGGAACTGTTGATCGCTTTCGCCGCCGGTTTCGGTGCTTACTTCGTTCCGCTCGGAGTCATGATGTTCCAGCGCCGGATTCGCGGTATGGATATGCAAAACGAAGTGGACCAGTTCCGCATGCTGATTTCCATCCTCAGTCAATTCGACCGGATGAGCGTGCAGGTGATCTTGGAGTGGATGGAACGCTTTGCGATCATCTTCAAGCCTGCGCTGCAGCGCTGTCTGCTCGATTACGACGGCGGAGCCGCCGGCGCCATGGCCGTACTGAAAAACGAAGCGCCGTTCCCGCCGTTCGTGCGGATGGTCGAGCGCCTCGAAAACGCGCTGGAACGCATTTCGATTCAGGAAGCGTTCGACGATCTGGAAATGGAACAAGAATATTACCGGGAACAAAAAAAGGAAACGATGGATCGGCTGATCGAAAGCAAATCGAACTGGGGGCGGGATATCGGCTTCGCGCCCGTCATGTTCATGCTCGGCGCCTACATTATCGTTCCGTTCCTCTACGTGTCGTTTATGCAGATGAAAGATCTGATTTCGCAGCTGGGCCAAATTTGAATTCAACGCAAATTCAATTTAAAGGAGACTGTTTATTATGGGAAGCAATGCAACTTCGGGTCTGAAACTGGCGGCGGGGATTTTCCTTACGCTTGCTTTGATTACGACGGTCGTCGTCATTTTCATTTCCTCGCAGGACGCGGCAAAGGAAGGGCAAACGCAGTTTTCCACCATTCAGACGCAGCTGTCGCAGACAAGGTTCAATATTTATGAAAACACGACGCTGTCGGGCAGCCAGGTCATGAACGCCGTTCGCCAGTACAATAACGACGAACAGTTCGGCGTATATGTGCAGACCGGCAAAGGCGGCGCGACTTATTACGGCAGCCAATTCAATCAGACGACCGGCGTCATTACCGGAGAGGGCAAGAACACGAACTTGAGCCCGGCTTTGAACGAAGCGGACAACAACTTTATCAACCCTTCGGGCAAATTCAAATCTTCGATTGTCCGGGACGCCAACAATATGGTTCGAGGCATCGTATTTACGCAGGCCAAGTAGTTCTATTATGCGCGGCAGTTCGCTCTCCCGGCATGTCCGGGGGAGGCGGCTGACCGTTCGGGAGGCCGACATGGACAACGCAAAAAGCTTTATGATGCTGGCGGCCGTCTTTTTGCTGTTTATCGGAGCATGCACCTATGCGGCAGAAGTCGCGCGTACGATCGACGAAGGGACTTCTCTCGTTTACGGCTTGAACGCGGAAGAAGTGCGAAAGGTCAAAACCGTGCTTGACGCGCCCGGAGAAGAAGTGTATTCCGGCGCGCAGG
Organism: Saccharibacillus alkalitolerans; assembly: GCF_011090185.1. Lineage (GTDB taxonomy): Bacteria > Bacillota > Bacilli > Paenibacillales > Paenibacillaceae > Saccharibacillus > Saccharibacillus alkalitolerans. Next base: position 973,370 of record NZ_JAAFGS010000001.1, read on the forward strand.
TCGTGCATATGATTCGAAACATCGCCGAAGGCGGAGCCGATATCGAAGTCGAAGGTAGATTGTATGTATGCACAATGGATTACGAAACGTTGGATCCGGCGCAGATCGGCCTGCAGCATAAGTACCGGGCCAGCTATCAAAGGGACGCTTACGGAAACTTGAACAAAATCGTGTTTAGGGGCTAAGACATGAAATACGTAACCGGCATTTTCGCCGCTCTGCTGGCCGTTCTGCTGCTGTTCATGTATCCGCTCTACGAGCAGGCCAGAAGCCAGGACAAATTGGCCAATGCGGTGGTCCAGGGGGCTGCAGTCCGCTTTGTCGACAATGTGCGGACAAAGGGATACATCACGCCGCGAATTTACGAAGAGTTCAATGCGCAGCTTGCCGCGACAGGCAATCAGTATGACGTGGAACTGGAGCATTTGCATAAGAGATACAGTCCGGATTACAGCGATCCTGCCGATCCCGCGACTTTCCGGGGGAGCTTCACTACTTTTTACGACGGATTTTATAATGAGCAGATTCTGCCCGTTCTGTTTCCGGATAACGGCAGGTCTTCGGACGATCCGTCGCGGCGCTATACGATGCAGGTCGGCGATTATATCGGCATCCGGTTGAAAAATGTGAACCGTACCGCGGCGGTACAGCTTTGGGATTTCCTGATGAACGACAATACGGAAGAAAATGCGGCGATTTTGATGAATTACGAAGGAATGGTTCTTAATGAAGATTACTAGCTTCTCGATCATTTTCGTGATGATTTTCTTTCCGATCTTTCGAATCGCTTCCATGCACTTGGACGATCAGGATGAAGCTCTGCGTCTAAGCGGTCGTTACAATGCGATTCTGAAAGAAGCGGTCCGGGACGCCGGATATGTGCTGAACGACACGGCAGAGCAGGATTACCAGCCGGGCTACGGATCAAAAAAGTTTTTTCGCGCCAACAAAGAACGCGCCGTCGATACCTTTTATCGTTCGCTGGCTTTGAATTTCGGAGCGGAGGACGATCCGGTCGCGCTGGGCGCGCTGGCCGGTTATATTCCCGCAATCGCGGTGATCGACTATGACGGGTACTTCATTTACGCCACGGAATCGTTCGTCGATTCTTCGGGGCAGACCCGGTTGAAAGCCGTATGGTCGCCGAAGAAACCGTATGCCTATTCGGACGCGGAGGGGAATACGATTCAGTTTACGCTGGACAGCTTCGTCAAAAGTTACGACAAAGAGACAGCGACCTGGATTCAAGGTTTTCGCGAGGAAATCGCGAGCCGTACGACGATTAAGCTGCTGCAGAACGCGGAAACGTTCGAAAACGTGCGGAGACGCGCGATCGTGAATGCCGTTCAAGACGACTTGGCTTATGCCATTAACCGGCACAATCAATATGCGACCCGTTACGGCATCGATTACGTATTTACGCTTCCCCAAGTGTCGAAAGAGGATTGGGACAACGGTATCGACGATATCGGGATCGCGGTGTTTTTGCAGGGAATTCCGGTAGGGGACCGGTCTTATAACAATTATGCTTTCGGGAGCGGCAGGCTGGTCAGGTCCAAAACGGTATACGGGGCGGTCGATCCGGTCAGCGGCATCCGTTATTATTCACGGGAACCTGCCGAACTGCCGGCTGGAATCGAAGAGACGTTCGAGAGCGAAAAAGAAGCGGCGAGCTCGGGATACTTTCCGATTCGGCGATCCGAAAGCTAGAGTTTAAGCCGGATTTGCCGCCGGAGCGAAGCCGAAGGAGCTTGCGTTTCCGCGTATGCGGGCGGTCGTCATGGGTCGAACGAATGCGGGCGGGGGAACGGCGCAGCGTGAAAAAACGGGGTTCACCCTTTGACCGCGGCTAAGCTTTTTAAAAATTCCAACAGATGCTGCTGCTGATTTCCGTCCATCCGGTCAAACAGTTCGAGGAGCTCGCGTTCTTCTTTTTTCAAAGGATGCTCCAGCAGGTCGTCGACCGGAAGCAGCTCCGAAAGCGGAATTCCCAGCGCGCGGCTGAGACTGCTGAGTGTATTGAGTCTCGGCGAACGCCGATTGCATTCGATATCGCTGATCGAGGATTGAGAAACGTTGGCCCGTTGGGCGAGTTCGACTGAAGACAGATGGCGCGCCTTACGCAAGTAGCGAAGTTTGCTTCCGATGTCCATAAAAAACCGCCTTTCTCTAAGAAGAGATAAATGTCGAGGCTTTCGGACGGGCATTTGCGTTTCGCTAAAAAAGATTGCCCGCAACTAGACTATATACCGAATAAGAGGGCAAAATCTACGTATTTTTTAGCAAAAACCAAAGTCCGGTAAAAAAGCGAACCCAAAAAGCGCAGAGTTTCGGCCGCGGCATGGCGGCGAAAACTCTGCGCTTTTTGAAAATGTCCGGATTCCCGTCAGATTCAAAGAACCTGCTTGGATTTACGGTCGTTTATGTAAGTTCGGACTTGATTCAATCGCGGCTTTGAATGACGAACAGGAGCCCGCTTTCGATGGAGACGGTGCCCGTGAGGCCGGTCAGTTTGTTGCTGACCGCCAGCGACTGGCCCTGTCGCAGCGTGGCGTTTTGCAGCGGATATTCGAACCCTTCCAATGTGACGCCGCTGACTTCCATCGTAGCCGGAATCAAAGAAACGTATGTAAATCCTTGATCTTCGACGGTCAATTGGCTTCCCGTCAGCTGAATGTAGTTATTGTAGTCCCGAATGCTGCAGACGACCTGATGGCGAAGGGCTCGCATCAACAATTGAACGTTGGCGAGCGTATGGTCCATGCGGCCGCCCGTAACGCCGAGCATGACGATTTCCGCGGGCCGCTCATTGAGAGCCAGTTCGAAAGCGAGCTCGGTGTCCGTATAGTTTTTATCCACGGGGTCGCATGAATCGATTCGGCCGCTGCCGGAACGGATGCGCTCGATATCGCCCGGAGAGACCGAATCGAAATCGCCTACGGCGATATCCGGGCGGAGACCGCGATCGATCAGCATAAGGGCGCCGCGGTCGGCTCCGATCAACAGGTCGCCCGGACGGATGTAATCCAAGTACTCGTCGCTCCACAATCCGCCCGAGACAATAATGACGCGTTTGGCGTTCATAAGCATCTCCTTTCTGTTTTGGGATTGATCAGGAAGGGTCCGAAGGCCCCGGCGATCGGATACGCGATCCTGCGGCGGGCCCTGATCACGGACCGGTTCGAGACAAGTTGAGCTTGCTGCTGTCTCTTAAGTATAACGGACGCGAAGCCGTGCTTACAATATGATTTCCGGCAAGTATTTTGCATATTCGTCCGAATTGGCGGCATTTGGCGCGTTTGCTGCGTACAGTTTGCAGGATCGACAAAAAAACGCGCGTTAGGGAAGGGTTAATGGGTTAAAAAATACGTGAGTGCGTCCGGAAGTTCCTTTTGCCAAAATCCCCAAAGGTGTTTGCCTTCTTTTTCGGCATAACGTACCGTCGCTCCCCGATCCAGCAGCAGGTCGCGGGTACGGCGGTTGAGATCGACGAAATCGAACGTGCCGTGATCCGTCTGATATTCATTCTCCTGAAGGCCTACGATCATGTAAATGTCGAGCCATTCCAAATCGGTTTCGCGGGCCACGATCTCCTGCGACTCCCCGTAATAGGCGCCGGAAAGGCTGATCACGCGCGGGAATTCGCGCGGGTAGAGAAGGGAGAGATGCAGCGACATCGAACCGCCGAGCGAATCGCCGGCCAAAACGCGGTCGTCGTCGCGCGCGCGGTACTTCTGCTCGACGAACGGAATAATCTCTTCCATTATGCAGCGGACATAGTTTTGATGCCGTTCTCCGAAAGGAGCGTACTCGGAGGTTCTTTTTTTTACGTCGACCTCGATTCCGACCACGATGAACGGCTCGACTCCTTCGTCGAGAATGAGCTGATTGGCGTAGGTCGCAATGCGTCCGAAATTGAAAAATTCTTCGCCGTCCTGGCAATAGACGACGGGATAGCTCAGCACCTCGTTGTAGCCCGGCGGCAGATAGATGCGAAGCGCTCTTTCTTCATTTAAAAAGCGGCTTGCAATGACTTCTTTCACAATTGTGCGTTTCAAATAGCGGGAATCGGTCATGCGACTTCTCTCCTTTTTTTAAGCGGACGCCCGTTTTGCATGCGCTTTACAGGGCGGCCGGGAATGGGGTAAGATTGGGATGGTGCGGACGAAAAGACCTAAAACGTTCGGGATTCTTTCTGTTGTTACACAAATATTATAAATCTGTTATACATACAAAGAAAGAAGCGTTATAATAAAAGTGCTTATTTTCTTTGACGAATGTATAGAACAGGTGTATAATAATGATATAACAGAGGGACATGATATTCAAATTTTTTATAGAGGTGAAACTAATGAGCAAGGTTCCTTATGAAGTATATACGGAAGAAGTCGAGGCTCTTTCCGTTCTTTCGCCGGATGGCGAAATTGTTAACGAAGCGTTGATGCCAACATTGACCGACGACCAACTGAAAGAAGTTATGCGTCGTATGGTATTTACCCGTACATGGGACGAAAGAGCGATCAATCTGGGCCGTCAGGGCCGTCTCGGTTTCTACGCGCCGGTATCCGGCCAAGAAGCGACGATGGTCGGCAGCGAATTCGCCCTGCAAAAAGAAGACTTCGTATGCCCGGGCTATCGCGACATGCCGCAGCTCGTATGGCACGGCCTTCCGCTGTACCAAGCTTTCCTGTACTCCCGCGGTCATCAGCACGGCGGACAGATTCCGGAAGGCGTTAACGTTCTGATGCCTCAGATCATCATCGGCGCGCAGATCCTGCACGCGATGGGGATCGCCATGGGCTTCAAACTGAAAAAACAAAAACAAGTCGCGATCACTTACACGGGTGACGGCGGTTCGTCCGAAGGCGACTTCTACGAAGGTCTGAACTACGCGGGCGTATTCAAACTCCCGGTTATCTTCTTCGTACAAAACAACGGCTACGCCATCACGACTCCGTTCGCGAAACAGACGGCTGCCCTGTCGATCGCCCACAAAGCGGTTGCCGCAGGCATCAAAGGCGTGAAAATCGACGGCATGGACGTTCTGGCCGTTATCAAAGCGGTTCAGGACGCTGCAGAGCGCGGCCGCAACGGCGAAGGCGCGACGCTGATCGAAGCTTTGACTTACCGCTTCAAGCCGCACTCCCTGTCCGACGATACTTCCAAGTACCGGACGAAAGAAGAGGAAGGACAATGGAGCGAAAAAGATCCGATCCATCGTCTGCAGAAGTACCTGGAGAAAAAAGGGCTTTGGACGGCCGAAGATACGGAACGCGTAAGAGCGGAAGCCAAAGAAACCGTAGCCGAGCAGATCAAAAAAGCCGAGAAAACGGAGAAAATGACCGTTTCCGGACTGATCGACTCGATGTTCGAAACGACGCCTAAGCATCTGGAAGAGCAAAAGGCCGATTTCCAATAATAAACGATTCGGCGGAGCGCCTGCTGCAGGCCGCTCCTCCGAACTCTTTGATCTGCGCATAATGAACGAACGCATATAGAGCAGTATTCCATTGAACGTAACGTTAAGGAGGAAATGTAGCAATGGCACAAATGAATATGAAAGAAGCAATCCGCGACGCGATGCGCGTGGAACTCAAGCGTGACCCTAACGTGCTGATCTTCGGCGAAGACGTAGGTAACGTCGGCGGCGTATTCCGGGTAACGGAAGGTCTGCAAAAAGAATTCGGCGAGGATCGCGTATTCGATACGCCGCTGGCGGAATCCGCGATCGGCGGCATGGCTGTCGGTCTGGGCGTACAGGGCTTCCGCCCGATCGCCGAAATCCAGTTCGTCGGCTTCATCTTCGAAGCGCTCGACCAAATGATCGTTCAAGCGGCGCGCATGCGCTACCGTTCGGGCGGCCGTTACAACTCGCCGATCGTATTCCGCACGCCTTTCGGCGGCGGCGTTAAAGCGGCCGAGCTGCACACCGACGCATTGGAAGGTCTGCTCGTACAGAGCCCGGGCATCAAAGTGGTCGTTCCTTCGAACCCTTACGACGCCAAAGGCCTGCTGATCTCCGCGATCCGCGACAACGATCCGGTCTTCTTCATGGAGCACCTGAACCTGTACCATGCGTTCCGCGCCGAAGTGCCGGAAGGCGAATACACGGTCGAACTTGGCAAAGCGAACGTCGTGCGCGAAGGTTCGGACGTTACGATCATCACTTACGGCATGTGCGTGCACACTTCCGTAAAAGCGGCCGATCAGCTCGAAAAAGAAGGCATCAAAGCCGAAGTTATCGACCTGCGTACGCTCAACCCGCTCGATATCGACACGATCGTGGCTTCGATCAAGAAAACGAACCGCGCCATCGTCGTACAAGAAGCTCAAAAAACAGCCGGCGTAGCGGCAGAGGTTATCGCGCAGATCAACGAAAAAGCGATCCTGCACCTCGAAGCTCCGGTACTGCGCGTGACTCCTCCGGATACGGTTTACGCATTCGCGCAAATCGAAGACGCATGGCTGCCGACTCCTGAGCGCATCGCAACAAGCGTGAAGAAAGTCCTTGAATTCTAATTAGCAGATATCCAGAAGGAGGTAGTGCAACGTGGCAAAGTTTGAATATAAATTCCCTGAACTCGGCGAAGGCCTGCACGAAGGCGAAATCGTCAAAATGCACATTAAAGCCGGAGACAAAGTCACCGACGACGATATCATCATGGAGGTTCAAAACGACAAAGCGGTCGTCGAAGTTCCTTGCCCGGTCAACGGCACGGTACTCGAAGTTCGCGTTGCCGACGGCGAAACCCGCCATGTAGGCGATATCGTCGCAATCATCGAAGCCGAAGGCGAACTGCCGGAAGGAACGGAAACGGCTCCGGGTCCGGAAGCGGACGCGGCTCAAGAGTCGAACGCTGCAGTCGGCGGAGCGGACACAAGCGCCTCGTCTTCGCCGGCAACGGCCGACCCTTCGGCTTCGCAAGGATCTTCGCAGGCTTCGGGCAGCAACAAGTTTGCCTACAAGTTCCCGGAACTGGGCGAAGGCCTGCATGAAGGCGAAATCGTCAAAATGCATATCAAAGCCGGAGACAAAGTTACCGACGACGATATCATCATGGAAGTGCAAAACGACAAAGCGGTCGTCGAAGTGCCTTGTCCGGTTAACGGCACGGTGCTCGAAGTTCGCGTTGCCGACGGCGAAACTCGCCATGTAGGCGACATCGTGGCGATTATCGAAGTGGAAGGCGAACTGCCGGAAGGTTCGGAAGCGATCGAAGAATCCGCTCCTGCAGCCGAAGCGAAGGCTCCGGTGTCCGCTCCTGCGGCGGCTTCGACTTCCGCTGCTCCGAACCGCGAAGTTCTCGCGACTCCTAGCGTGCGTAAATTCGCCCGCGAAGAAGGCGTGGAAATCGGACAGGTTCAAGGTTCGGGCAAGAACGGCAAAATCACTCGCGAAGATGTCGAGAACTTCAAGAAAAACGGCGGACAAGCTCCGGCTGCCGCTGCACCGGCTCCTGCCGCAGCCGCATCGGCCGCTCCTGCAGCCGCGAAATCGGAAGCTCCGGCAAAAGCCGCAGCCTCGGCTCCTGCCGCATCGGCCGCAGCCGCAGACGAAGAGCGCGTGCCGTTCAAGGGCATCCGCAAAGCGATCTCGAACGCGATGGTCAAATCGGCTTACACGGCTCCGCACGTTACGATTATGGACGAAGTCGACGTAACCGAGTTGGTCGCTTTCCGTACCCGCATGAAACCGCTGGCCGAGAAGAAAGGCATCAAGGTTACTTACCTGCCGTTCATCGTCAAGGCTCTGGTTGCCGCGGTACGCGAGTTCCCGGCCCTGAACGCTTCGATCGACGAAGAAGCCAACGAAATCGTCTACAAGAAACACTATGACATCGGTATCGCGACGGACACGGAAAACGGCCTGATCGTTCCGGTCATCAAAGACGCCGACCGCAAGAGCGTGTTCAAGATCGCGGAATCGATCAGCGATCTGGCAAAACGCGGCCGCGACGGCAAGCTTGCTCCGAACGAGATGAGAGGCAGCACGATCTCCATCACGAACATCGGTTCCGCAGGCGGCATGTTCTTCACGCCGATCATTAACTATCCGGAAGTGGCAATCCTCGGAACGGGCCGCATCAGCGAAAAAGCCATCGTAAGAAACGGCGAAATCGTGGCTGCTCCGATGATGGCTCTGTCCCTGAGCTTCGACCACCGTCTCATCGACGGCGCTACTGCACAAAACTGCATGAACTATCTTAAATCCCTGCTCGCTAATCCCGAGCTGATGGTAATGGAGGTATAAACATATGGTAGTAGGAGACGCTTCCCTGGATATTGACACATTGGTAATCGGTGCGGGACCCGGCGGCTATGTAGCCGCCATCCGCGCCGCTCAGCTGGGACAACAAGTTCTGATCGTAGACAAAGCCGAGCTCGGCGGCGTCTGCCTGAACCGCGGCTGTATCCCTTCCAAAGCGCTGATCTCGGCTGCGCACAGCTACGAGAACGCGAAACACGGCGATGCTTTCGGCATCACGGCGAGCGACGTCAAAGTCGACTTCGCCAAGACTCAAGAGTTCAAAAACGGCGTCGTCAAAAAAATGACGAGCGGCGTAACGGGACTGCTCAAAGGCAACAACGTTGAAGTATTCAACGGCGAGTGCATGTTCATCAACGAAAACGAAGCGCGCGTGTTCAACGATCACGAATCGCCGCGCTACCGCTTCAAGAACTGCATCATCGCGACGGGTTCCCGCCCGATCGAACTGAAGCCTTTCCCGTTCGGCGGACGTATCCTGTCGTCGACCGAAGCGCTGAACCTGCCTGAGATTCCGAAAAGCCTCGTCGTAATCGGCGGCGGCTACATCGGCGCCGAGCTGGGCCAGATGTACGCGAAATTCGGCACGAAAGTGACGATCATCGAAGGTCTGGATACCGTTCTGCCTGGTTTCGACAAAGACATGACGAACCTCGTGTCCAAGACGATGAAAAAAGACGGCATCGAAATTCACGCGAACGCCAAAGCCGAGAGCGCTACGCAAACGGACAAAGACGTTACGGTGAAATTCTCCGTCGGCGGAGAAAGCAAAGAAATCACGGCGGATTACCTGCTCGTAACGGTAGGACGTCGTCCGAATACCGACGGCGAACTGGGTCTTGACCTGATCGGCATCGAGCTCGACGAGCGCGGCCTGATCAAAGTCGATCACCAGGGCCGTACGAACATTCCGCACATCTTCGCGATCGGCGACATCGTGCCCGGCCTGGCGCTGGCGCACAAAGCTTCGTACGAAGGCAAAGTCGCTGCGGAAGCAATCGCCGGACATCCGTCCGTCGTCGACTACAAGTGCATGCCTGCCGTGGTCTTCACGGATCCGGAATGCGCAAGCGTCGGCTTGACCGAAAAAGAAGCCAAAGAAAAAGGCTTCAACGTCGTGGCGGGCAAATTCAGCTACGGCGGCAACGGCCGCGCGGTATCGCTGAACCATCCGGAAGGCTTCGTCAAGATCGTAGCCGAAGAAGGCACCGGCACCGTGCTGGGCAGCCAAATCGTCGGTCTGGAAGCGACGAACATGATCGCCGAAATGGGTCTGGCCGTCGAAATGGGCGCGACTCTCGAAGATCTGGCGCTGACCATTCACGCTCACCCGACACTGGGCGAGATCGTGATGGAAGCCGCCGAGCTGGTTCTGGGCAACCCGATCCACGCATTGGCTCCGAAAAAGCGTTAAACTGTAATCTAATGATAGAAAAAGGGCAGGCGGTCAAACGCCTGTCCTTTTTTTGTACATAAAACACCGTGTTTCGACTGTTCGTGACAGGCTTCCCTATGCTACAATAATGAATTAAAACGACTATCAGCAGACATTTAACGAGGTGACTTTTTTGCGTAAATATTTGGATTTGCTGCAGGATATTTTGGATAACGGCACCGAAAGAGGCGATCGCACGGGTACCGGCACCGTCTCGGTATTCGGCCGTCAGCTTCGCTTCGATCTCTCGGAGGGCTTTCCTCTGCTGACGACGAAAAAGCTGCACTTGAAATCGATCGTGCACGAGCTGCTCTGGTTTCTGAAAGGCGACACGAACGTGCGTTATCTGCAGGAAAACGGCGTGCGCATCTGGAACGAATGGGCGGACGAAAACGGAGAACTGGGCCCGGTCTACGGCTCGCAGTGGCGCGCCTGGGAAACGCCGGACGGCCGTCGGATCGATCAGATCGCGCAGGTAATCGATTCGATCCGGAACAATCCGGATTCCCGCCGGCATATCGTCAGCGCCTGGAACGTGGCCGAGATCGACAACATGAAGCTGCCGCCTTGCCATCTGCTGTTCCAGTTTTACGTAGCGGACGGCAAGCTGTCTTGCATGCTGACGATGCGTTCGGTCGATACCTTCCTCGGCCTGCCTTTCAATATCGCGAGCTATTCGCTGCTGACCCATATGATCGCGCAGCAGTGCGGGCTTGAAGTCGGCGAATTCATCTGGTCGGGCGGGGACGTCCATATTTATTCGAACCATATCGAACAGGTCAAAACGCAGTTGAAGCGCGAACCGGGAGAGCTTCCGCAGCTGCGAATTCTGCGCAAGCCCGATTCTATTTTCGATTATCGCTATGAAGACTTCGAATTCGTCGGTTACGATCCGCAGCCGGGCATCAAAGCGCCGATTGCCGTATAAGGAGGAGGACTTATGCCAACCATTACGCTGATCTGGGCACAGGACCAAAACGGGCTGATCGGTCGGGACAATGCGCTGCCTTGGCGCATTCCCGCCGATATGGCCTACTTCAAGCGCGAAACGTTGGGCAAGCCGGTCGTGATGGGACGCAAGACGTGGGAATCGTTCGGCTCCAAGCCGCTAAAAGATCGGCAGAACCTCGTGCTGACGCGGGACGCTTCTTTCGCGGCGGAAGGCGCGCAGACCGTGCATTCGGTCGATGAAGCGTTAAAAGCCGCCGAGGGCGAAGAAGTCATGATCATCGGAGGGACGCAGATTTACGAATTGTTTCTTCCGCTGGCCGACCGTTTGCGCGTGACCCGCGTGCATGACGCTTTCGAAGGAGACGCGCATTTCCCGGCATTGGATTGGTCTCCATGGAAGCTTGTCGGATCCGAAGAAGGCATACGTGACGAGAAGAACGTTTATCGCTACGTCTTTGAAATTTACGAACGTTCCTGATGAATCTTGCAAGTGCCATTCAGAAAATGCAAATAAAATTCCGCATAATCTATTTCAAATTGCGAACGAAAAATGATATTATGGTTGAAATATCTTGCTTGTGATAGAATAGAGAATAAAAAAAATGAGAACTTATGCGGATGGGGGAAACGTTCGATGTCTACACCTACTGGATTTATGGAATACAAACGCCAGCTGCCAGCGGACCGCAGTCCGCTGGAGCGCGTGAAAGATTGGGAAGAATTCCATAAACATATGTCGGAAGAAGAGCTGCGTACGCAGGGCGCGAGATGCATGGACTGCGGAACGCCATACTGCCATGTGGGCATTAACATGACCGGCGGCACTTCGGGTTGCCCGGTGCATAACCTGATTCCGGAGTGGAACAACCTCGTTTACCGGGGGTTGTGGAGAGAAGCGCTCGACCGTCTGCATAAGACGAACAACTTTCCGGAGTTTACCGGCAGAATCTGTCCGGCTCCGTGCGAGGGTTCGTGTACCGTCGGCCTGATCGGACAGCCGGTAACGATCAAAACGATCGAAGAAGCGATTATCGAAAAAGGCTTTGCGGAAGGTTGGGTGCAGCCGGAGCCTCCGAAAAACCGTACAGGCAAAAAGGTAGCCGTTATCGGTTCGGGTCCAGCGGGACTCGCCTGCGCGGCTCAGCTGAACAAAGCCGGCCACTATGTGACCGTATACGAACGTTCCGACCGTATCGGCGGCCTGCTGACTTACGGTATTCCTTCCATGAAGCTCGAAAAAAGCATCGTGCAGCGCCGGGTCGATCTGCTCGCGGCGGAAGGCATCACCTTTGTAACTTCGACGGAGATCGGCAAGGACATTCCGGCTCAGCAGCTGGTCGACGAATTCGACGCAGTCGTACTTTGCGGCGGTGCAACGAAACCGCGTGAATTCAACATCGAAGGAAGCGATCTCAAGGGCGTGACGTATGCGATGGACTTCCTGAACGGCACGATCAAGAGCTATCTCGATTCCGGGCTGGAAGACGGAAGCTACATTTCCGCGGCCGGCAAAGACGTCATCGTCATCGGAGGCGGCGATACGGGCTCCGACTGCGTGGCGACTTCCCTGCGTCACGGCTGCAGCAGCGTCACCCAGTTCGGCACGCATAAAAAGGCGCCGCTCGAGCGCGATCCGATCGCGAACCCTTGGCCGCAGTTCCCGAACGTCTACACGCTGGATTATGCGCAGGAAGAAGCGAAAGCGATCTTCGGCGACGATCCCCGCGAGTTCTCGATCATGACGACCAAATTCGTCGGCGACGAAGAGGGCAACCTGAAAGAACTGCACACCGTGCAGATTCAGCGGATCGTCGACGAGACCGGCCGAAAGATTTATGCGCCGATCGAAGGAACGGAGCGCGTGTTCCCGGCTCAAATGGCGTTGATCGCGATCGGCTTCGACGGACCGGAACAGACGCTTGCCCAGCAGCTCGGGCTGCAGACGGACCGCTGGACGAACGTCAAAGCGAAATACGGCGATTACAAAACGAACGTCGACAAAGTATTCGCTGCCGGCGATATGCGCCGCGGACAAAGTTTGGTCGTCTGGGCGATCAACGAAGGCCGCGAAGCGGCGCGCGAGGTCGACAAGTTTTTGATGGGAGCTACCGTTCTCGCCTGATCGTCAACCGCTTAACCATGGCAAAGCCAAGCAGGAAATGATCGGAGGCCGTACTTCGCGTACGGCCTTTTTTGATGTTTCGATTATGCGTACTCTTCGCCCTGTGGCGAAAAAAGCGGCCTCGTGCTAAAATGAATATTCGGATATCGGTTCGAAGAAAGAAACGTGGCCAGGCAGGCCGGGAGGGGAACTCTCGGCCTTTTGCTTGCTTATTCCACAGGAGGAGATCAACTTGCAGCTTATTATTGCGGAGAAACCCGATCAGGGAGCGAAGCTGGCCGCGCCGTTCAAACACAAAAAGACGCAGGGCTATATCGAAATCGCCAAGTGCCCCGCTTTTCCGGACGGCGCTTACGTCAGTTGGGCCGTCGGACATATTTGCGAACTTGTGCCGCCGGAGGAGTACGATCCGGCCTATAAGCGCTGGAGTCTGGACAGCCTGCCGATCTTGCCGGGCAAGTTCAAGCACCGCATCACCCCCTCGAAGGCCAAGCAGTTCAATCTGTTAAAAGATCTGCTCAAACGTCCCGAAGTGAACGAAATCATTATCGCGAGCGACGCCGGGCGGGAAGGGGAGTATATCGTACGCATCATTATTCAGCTCAGCGGCGTGAAGAAGCCGATGAAGCGGTTGTGGATTTCGTCGCTTACGCCGCGCGCGGTCGAGCAGGGATTTGCCAATTTGAAGGAAGAGAGCGAAACGCGGAACCTGTATTACGAGGCGGTAAGCCGCTCCTGCGCGGACTGGCTGGTCGGCATGAACGGTTCGCGCGTATATTCGCTGCTCTTCCAGCGAAGAGGCGTACAGGGCGTTTTTTCGACCGGCCGAGTGCAAAGCCCGACGCTTGCGCTGATCGTCAACCGGGAAAAAGAGATCGCCAATTTTAAGCCCGAACCGTTCTGGGAAGTGAAGGCGAAATTTGCGATCGGCGGAGCGGAATACGAAGGGACCTGGTTCAAGGGAGAGGAGACGCGGCTCAAAACGTCCGAAGTAGCGGAAGAAATTCGTGCCCGCTGCGAAGGGAAAGACGCCGTGGTCGATTCGATCGAGACGGAGCGGAAAGAGTTCCAGCCGCCGCAGCTGTTTTCGCTCTCGTCGCTTCAGGCGGCGGCCAACCAGATTTTCAAATACTCCCCGCAGGATACGCTCAGTGCGCTGCAGCAGCTGTATCTGGACGGCTATATTTCGTATCCGCGTTCCGACTCGTCGTACGTGACCGACGAGGAAGCGAAGCAGTTTCCGGACATTTTGAAAAAGCTTGAGGGATTCAACGAACTGAAGCCTTTTCTTCCCGCTCCCAAGTCGACGCTGATCGGCAACAAACGCTACGTCAACGCTTCCAAAGTCGGAGACCACTACGCTATCATCCCGACGGAGCAGGTGCCTGCGCCGGGCCGGCTTCAGGGAATGCATCTCAATCTGTATCTGCTCATCGCCAAACGCTTGATTGCGGCGCACGAGGAGAAGGCGATTATCGATTATACGAATTTGGTAACGCTCGTCGACGGCCGCGATCCTTTTATGACCAAGGGCAAAGTGATCGTGCAGGAAGGCTGGCGCAAAGTGCTGTACGACAGCACGCCGAAAAAAAAGGCGAAAAGCGGCGGCCGGGAAGAAGACAAAGGCGACAAAGAGGAAGAAGAGGACGATCTGTCGGTGCTGCCGCCCGTCAAGGAAGGCGATGCCGGACAGGTCGCGGACGTGCAGGTCAAGGAAGGCAAGACCCAGCCGCCCAAACGGTACACGGAAGGCCAGCTGATCACCCTTATGAAGACGGCCGGCAAGCATCTGGACAATGCGGAGCTGGAAAAAGTGCTGCAGCGGACGGAAGGGCTAGGTACCGAGGCGACGCGGGCCGGCATCATCGGCGGGTTGAAAGACCGCAAATATATCGAAGTTCGGAAAAACATGGTTTACGCGACGAACAAAGGCACCGTGCTGATCGAAGCGCTGGGCGAAAGCGTGCTCGCTTCGGCCGAAATGACCGCCAAATGGGAGCAGCGGCTCGGCGAGATCGGACAAGGACAGGAGTCGCCGAAAGCATTTATGGAGCAGGCCCAGCGTCTGGCGCAAAAGATCGTGTCCGACGCCATAGCCGCGGAGAAAAGTTGGTCGTTTACCGTCGAGATGCCGAGCGGGGAAGATCGTCCGGCGTACGGAGGAGCAGGCGGTCAAAAAGGCGGACCGGGAGCGCGCGAAGGCGGAGGCGGATCTCCCGAACTCGGTGCGTGTCCGATCTGCGGCAGGCCGGTCGTCGACAAGAAAAAAATGTACGGATGCACCGGATATCCGGCCTGCACCTTCACTTTGTCCAAAAAAATTCTCGGCAAAGCGATCTCCGATACTCAGGTGAAGCGGCTGCTCGACAAGGGACAGACGCTGACGCTGAAAGGCTTCAAAAAGGGAGAAAAGACGTTCGACGCGGCGCTGGCCTGGAACGGGGAACAGAAAAAGCTCGATTTCCTGTTCGCGGACCGGACGGAAAAGCCGCAGCGGGACAAACAGCGTTCGTGAATGGTTTCTGCCGAGACGTTTTCGTAAAAAAACGGACCCCGTTTAAAGGGTCCGTTTTTGAAAACAGTCTTCGGTGAAACGACCGATAATATCGGTGACTTCGGGCAGCTTCGAAATCGTATGAAGAGTTCCCTTGGAAGAAGGGTTCAGCTCGACCATGTTATAAGCCCATTCGCGTTCCTGCCGCAGATAAACGGCGTGAATATCGGCGCTAAGCGCCGGCGCGATATCGGTTCGCAGCGAATTGCCGATCATCCAGGTCGATTCGCGCGGAAGCGATTTGGCCCGAAGAATGCCTTCAAGCGCCGTTACGTTTTTGTGCTGGCGGATAAAGATATCGGAGCCGAAGTAGGTGGTGAGCTTCATTTGATCGATTTTGCGCTGTTGAATCTTATCTTCGCCGCCCGTATACAGATATAGGCCGTGCCCGTCGCTTCGAAGACGCTCCAGCGTTTCGACCATGCCGGGATAAGCTTCGGTCTCCTGATCGTATACGCTCATTCCCAGCTTCATCAGCAGAGCTTCTTCCGCGCTGCTGACGATTCGTTCGTAAACGGCAGAGAAGTGGCGATAAGTCGCGATCAGCGATTCGGGGAAATGATGGCTGGCGAAGCCTACGACATGCACGCCGGCAATATCGATCTCCAGCTGTTTTTTTCGGATTTCCTCGGCCGTAAGGCCGTAATCCGAAAACCATTCCGTCATCCGCCCGACAAATTGGTCCAGAATCAAATCGAAATATTTGTTGCAGTACACAAGCGTATCGTCCAGATCGAAAATCAGATGTTGTTTGCAGGTGCCCGTCACGGGATGTTCACTCCTTCGAATATGCCCGCGGAGCTCGGTACGGCGGTTCGGAGAATTCGGTCAAAGACGCAAATACGATTCCAGAAACATTTGCAGTTCCGATGCCCCGTCGGGACGTATGCTGAATTTTTCGTTCGATTGTTCGCCGATATGCGTACGCAGCAGTCCGGCGGTGCGCAGCAGCACCATATGATGTTTGAGCGCCTCGGCGGGCTGCCCGAGATCCCGTTCCATTTCAAGCAGGGAGCGCGGCTGATCGGCGACGTAACGCAGCAGCTTAAGCCGGTCGGGAACCGCGAGCGCCCGCGTCATGCGCAGCAGCACGGTCGGCGGTTCGTCTTCTTCCGGCTCCGGCACATCGACCGGGTATTGGATCAGCAGGACGTTCTGGTAGAAGCAGTACGTGTTCATCGGCCGGTTGTGTACCGTCGGGAACAGGATTACCGTCTTCAAATCCAGAGGCGTTTCGATGACCAGGCCGCCCGACGCGTATTCGACGAGGGCGCTGGCGTCCATTTTAAGCAGCAGTTCCCGCTTTTCGGCGGCGTCTTCTTCGATCAGCGGCAGGACGGAATCCCGGATATTTTTGAAGTAATAAGTATACCACGATTTCAGCAGCGGCGTATAATCGCGCTGAATGCGGTACATATCTTCCCGCGTCAGCAGCGGAAGCTGCGGCGAGATCCGTTCCAGCAGGCGCTCCGCCGGTTCGGAGAGAAGCCGGTCCAAAAAAGCGGGGATGTCTTCGTCCGCTTCGCGTTCGATGACCAGCGCATAAAGCGCGTCGAAATCGAGAAAAGGCCACTGGGCCGCTTCGACGAAGCGCATACGCATTTCGGGCGGCATTCCGGCTTCCGCTTCGGAAGACCATTCTGTTCCGATATCAAGGTTCGGGAGCCACTTTTTCGTAATATGCACCATGAAGCTGCCGAGAAGCTCGTAAATTTCGGACACGTCGATTTTTATTTCGTAATTGTTCAAACCATGACCTCCTATGCCAAACATCGTCCTGCCGTTTGAACTTATTATGTAGGTTAGCGCATGAGCTTGTCCACTATTATGTGAGGGCGCGGCGCTCCGTTCGGAGCGTCCGCCCGGGAGAGGAAGGGAATTACCGTTGTCTGCAAGTTCCAAGTATTCCTATTACATTCTTCTTGGCGTCGTCGTCATGGCGGGTCTGAGCCAGGGACTGCTGCTGCCGCTGCTGTCCATCCTGCTCGAGCAGCAGGGGATTTCGGCATCGGTTAACGGATTAAACTCGGCGGCTCTGTACATCGGCTCGTTCGCGATGACGCTGGCGGCGGAACGGCTGGTCGGCGTCGTCGGGTTCAAAAAGCTGCTGATCGGCGGCCTCTTGATGGTCATGATCGCGCTGCCGCTGTTCCCGCTGATTCCGGGCATCGGGATATGGTTCGTGCTGCGGCTGATCGTCGGGGCCGGCGACAGCGCGCTGAACTATGTGGCGCAGCTGTGGGTGCTGCTCGTGACGCCTTCGGAAAACCGGGGACGGAACCTGTCCTTGTACGGCATGTCCTACGGGATCGGCTTCAGCGTAGGCCCGCTCGGAATCGGACTGGTCGATTACGGCGATTATGTGCCGTTCGCGCTCCTGGCGTTTCTCTTTTTGCTTGTGCTGATTCTGGTCATGCGCTTTCTTCCGGAATACCGGCCGGAACGCGAAAGCCACCATGCGACCGGCTTCGCGCGCTTTCCGAAAATTTATCGCTACGCCTGGTTCGCGCTGATTCCGGCTTTCCTGTACGGCTATATGGAAGCTTCGCTCAACGGCAACTTCCCGGTCTACGGGCTGCGCATCGGGCTGACGAAGGAAGACATCGCGCTGCTGCTTCTGTGCATCGGCATCGGCGGTCTGATCCTGCAGCTGCCGCTCGGCATGCTCAGCGACCGATTCGGCCGGCGCCCGATCCTGATCTCGGCCGGCATCTGCGGCGGACTGCTGTTCGCGCTCGTCCCGATGGCCGGAACGAATCTGTGGATCAACATCGCGCTGTTCCTGGCGGCCGGCGGTTTCGTCGGTTCGTTCTACTCCCTCGGCATGGCCTATGCGGCGGACCTGCTTCCGAAAGGATTGATCCCGTCGGCCAACGTGGTCGCTTCGTTCCATTTCAGCATCGGCAGCATGGCGGGACCGGGTATCGGAGGCTACGGCATGCAGCACGGCTCTCCGTTCCTGCTGTTCTGGATCATGGGCGGGGCCTATATGCTGTTCGGCGTGATGGGCTTCTTTTTCCGGGGCGAGGCGGCGAAAAAGTTCGAGAAAAAATCCGCGTGACGTGGCAATCGGCAATCGTTTCGGGGTACACTAGAGAAGTGGAGTTTACCAAGTCAGGGGAGTCGGATGGCGAATGATCAAGGTGAGAAGCTTGAGAAAGACCGTAAGCAGCGACAAAATACCCGTACTTAAAGGCATAGACTTCGATCTTGTACGCGGCGAATTCGTGGCGATCGTCGGACCGAGCGGCAGCGGAAAAAGCATGCTGTTGAAATGTTTGGCGCTGCGCGAAAATTGGGACGGCGGGTCGTTCGTCGTGGACGACCTGGACGTGTTCAAGGCCGGATGGCCGGGCAAGCGGCGGATTCGCAGGGAATGGGCGTATTTGCAGCAGAACCCCGATCTCGATCCGAACCGGACCGCGCTGAAAAACGTGCTGATCGGCCAGGTCGGCCAAACGCCCGCCTGGCGCAGGGTAACCGGGATGGTACGGACGGACGATTATATGGGCGCGATGGACATGATCGAATCGTTCGGTTTGCTGGACAAAGCGAAGCTCAAAGCGGGCAGCCTGAGCGGCGGCGAAAAGCAGCGTATCGCCACCGCGAGGGCGCTGGCGCACGGCGCCAACGTTCTGCTCGCCGACGAGCCGGTCATCGGGTTGGACCCGCAAACCGCGGACAATGTGCTCGGCATGCTGAAAAATTTGTGCGAAACGCAGGAGACGACCGTCGTCGCCGTGCTTCCGATCGAGCTTGCCGAGAAGCATGCCCACCGGATTTGGGGCATGGAAGACGGGAAGATCGTATTGGACATCCGCGGAAGGCGGTTGACGACTGCGGAAAAAAGCCGCTTATAACGCTCGGATCCGGGTTTCGGCGATCCGTGCGGAAAAATACAGATTTAAGATCCGGCGATGATGCCGGGCAGGCATACGCGGAAGAGAGTGAGCAAAGGAATGAGAAAACTGTGGTTAAGCCTGGTAGGCGCGGCGTGCCTGCTGCTTCTGTCGGGGTGCAGCGATACGCTGTCGCTGCCGGACCCTACGTCCCTGATCCGGCCGCCGCGTCTTCCGGCGGACAAAGAAATGCTGAAAAGCGCGATCGTCCGGCAGCTTCCGACGGGAGCGACCCAGGTGCGCGCGCGCGACGCCAAAGATACGACGACTGTCCATTATGCGGATCTGGACGGCGACGGCAGGCGCGAAACGGCGGTCGTGTTCTATAAGCCTGCCGACAGCGACGGGAATTTGCATATGATGATCCTGCAGGAACAGGGCGAGAACTGGGTGAAAGTGCTGGATATCGCGGGCGAAGGCCCGGTTTTGGACAAACTCGAATTCGCCGATATTACCGGAGACGGCTTTGTCGACATACTGGCCGGTTACGGAGTGAACGGCGAAGATCCCGCGAGCGTCTCGAGCAACATTCTGATGGTCTATTCCTATATTGACAATCACACCCTCGAGGCGCTCCAAAGCAAACTGCCTTACGCGAATTTCGAGTTGGTCGACATGGACGGGGACAACCGTAAGGAGCTGGCGATGATCAACATGAAGCCGGACATCGGAACGGACATCCGGCTTTATGAGTACAAGGATAAAGCTTTCCAGGAGTTGTCTTCGCTCGTGCTGCCGAACAAGACGGTTACCGGTTATTACAACGTGACGTCGGGCAAAGTCTTCGAGAACCAGAACGGCCTGGTTCTCGATATCCTGATGGGTACGAGCGTATATACGCAGATTGTGGTCATGAAAAACGGGGTGCTTGAGCCGGTGCTTAGCGAAGATTCGACTTTTAAAGACGGAATGGTCAAAAGCGAAGACGTGAACGGCGACGGCATTATCGAGGTGGGCACCTTGACTACGGTTCCGGAAGGATGGAGCTACTTCGAAAACAAAGAAGACATCCCGAGTCTGACCATGTACAGGCAGTGGGACGGGGCAAAAGGACTTACGCCGGTCAGGGAACAGTACCGCGATCCGAACGGGCGCTTCGTGCTGCAGCCTTTCCCGAAAGAGCTGCTGGGCAACGTGACGCTGAGCACGGTATCGATGGTCGATAAGTATTTGAAGTTCGTTCGCATCGATAATCGAGAGTGGATCGAAGAAGTGCGGTTTTTCACTCCGGCGCAATGGCAGAATGAAGCCTCCGGCAAAGATTGGATCAAATTATACAGCACAAGCAGCCAGGTCATCGCCTATCGGGTCAATCCCGACGGGGAGATGCGCGAGAAAAAGACGGGCATTCCGTCGAGCTGATTGCAGCCATACGATTAAACGACGGAGCAGTCCGGGAAGGGGAGTCTCATGAGTAAAGTATTGATTTTGGAGGACGAGGAATCGATTCGCAGCTTTATCGTGATCAATTTGAAGCGAAACGGCTTTGAAGTGCTCGAGGCGGGGGAAGGAAACGAAGCGCTGCATATTTTGCAAACGGAGCCGGGAATCGATATCGCGCTGCTCGACGTAATGGTTCCGGGAATAGACGGTTTCGAAGTGTGCCGGAGAATTCGCGAGACGAACGAACGGATGGGAATTATATTCCTGACGGCGAAAGTTCAGGAACAGGATAAAGTGTACGCGCTGTCCGTGGGTGCCGACGATCATGTCAGCAAACCCTTCAGTCCGACGGAACTGATCGCGCGCATTCATTCGCTGCTGCGCCGGGTCAACGTGCATCGGGAGACGGCGGCCAAAGTCACGTTCGATTCGGGACCGTTCAAGCTCGATCTGATCTCCAAGCAGTTCAAGAAGAACGGACAGGCGATCGAGCTGACGCCGACGGAGTTTTCGCTGATCCAGTTTTTCCTGGAAAAAGAAAATACGCCGCTCAGCCGCGACGTGCTGCTCGATCATGTCTGGGGCAAAGAATACATGGGCGATCCGAAGATTGTGGACGTCAACATCCGCCGTCTGCGCCAGAAAATCGAGGATAACCCGTCCGAACCCGAATATCTGCAGACGGTATGGGGACACGGTTACAAATGGAAAGGCCAGGGTCAATGATCAAGAAAGGGATCGGCAGACAGATCGTCCTGCACTATTTCATCGTCATCTTCCTGGCGCTGATGCTCGTGGAAGTGGTGTTCCTGTTTGCGATCCGGGCCTATTATTACGATACGATTTATAACATGGTTTCGAACCATATCGGCGCCACCGCAAGGAGCGCGCTGATTTCGACCAGTGCCGGCGATTATACCGAGACGGAGTATCTGAACCAAATCTTAGGTCTGCTCAAACTTCCCGAAGCGGAACTGCAGATCCTGGACGGCAAGGGAGAAGTGCTGATCAGCTCTTCGGGCTTCGAGTCGGATAAGCCGGTGCAGACCAGCGATATCCCGCAGGCGCTGGCTTCCGGCGGCACGGCCAAGTGGATCGGACGCCAGGCGACGACCGGAGAACCGGTTATGGCGGTGACGACAACGCTGCAGCAGAGCGGCGGTCAAGTCTATCTCGCCCGATTCGTCACTTCGATCGAAAAGGTTAACCAGCGGCTGACGGAAATCACGCTTGTTTCGCTGGCGATCATAGCCGTGATTCTGTTCATCGTGCTGATCGTCAGCATCGGATTAGCCAATTCCATCGTGAGGCCGATCAACAATATTATCGCCGTGTCGGCCCAAATGGCCAAAGGAAGATTCGATGTGAGGGTCGAAGGGGATTACCGTTACGAACTCGGAGAGATGGGATCGACGCTCAATTATATGGCGGAAGAAATCGTGCGGAGCAATCAGATCAAGGATGATTTCATCTCGTCGATCTCGCACGAACTGCGCACGCCGCTGACCTCGATCAAAGGTTGGAGCGAGACGCTGGACTCGGGCGGTTACGATCCCGACGAAACCCGGATCGGCATGGGCATTATTTCGAAAGAAACGGAGCGTCTGATCGGGCTGGTCGAAGAACTGCTGGATTTCTCCAAGCTTCAGCAGAACGAAATGAAGCTGACGATGGGACGCGTCGAACTGAAAGAACTGCTTAAAGAGATCGTCTTGAACGTTTGGGCCAAAGCCGAGCTGAAAAAAGTTCAGCTTCGTCTCGAAGCGGAAGGAGAATCGTTCGCGGTATACGGCGATGCCAACCGCTTGAAACAGGTGTTTCTGAATATCGTCGATAACGCGATCAAATTTTCGCATGAGAGCTCGGTCATCGTGCTTCATCTTGTGCAAGAAGACGGTTGGGTTCGGACTTCGGTGCAGGATCACGGCATCGGCATCGACGAACAAAACCTGAAGCGGGTCAAAGACCGGTTCTTCCAGGTGAACACGCAGGGAGGCGGAACCGGGCTCGGTCTGGCCATCACCCAGCAGCTGGTCGAACTGCACGAGGGCGAACTGGACATGACGAGCGAGCTCGGCGTCGGTACGACGGTGAGCGTCAAGCTGCCTTTCTTCGAAGAAGGGCCGGCTGTCCGGGAATCTCAAACGGAAGCGGGGGGAGAACAATGAGCTTATCCGAAAAACAGCCGGAGCGCGATCCGAGCCGGGAGCTCGAACGGAACTTGACGATCCGCGAAGCGGCACCGGAACAATCGGAAATGCTGGCGGGGATGATGAAAGAAGCCGCCGAAGTCATGGTGCAAGCGGGCGTCGAGCAGTGGAAACCGGAAATGTTCACGGCCGAAACGGTGCTCAGCTATTTCGAAAGCCGGCGGGTATTTATGCTGAGTTCGGACGAGCGTCCGGCCGGTCTGTTTACGCTCCAAGCCGGCGACCCGGCGTACTGGCAGGAATTGAATGACGACAGTTATTTGTATTTGCACCGTTTGACGGTCCGGCCCCTCTACCGGGGGCTCGATTACGGAGGAATCA
The DNA here is from genome assembly GCF_011090185.1 of Saccharibacillus alkalitolerans. Taxonomy (GTDB): domain Bacteria; phylum Bacillota; class Bacilli; order Paenibacillales; family Paenibacillaceae; genus Saccharibacillus; species Saccharibacillus alkalitolerans. The sequence goes on from NZ_JAAFGS010000001.1 coordinate 996,511, forward strand.
TGCTGCGTTATGCGGAGGAAGAAGCCGTGCGTCAAGGCAAACAGGGGCTAAGGCTCGATTGCGTGGCGCATCTGCCCAAATTGAATGCTTATTACCTGCGCAACGGTTTCCGCTTTGTCGCCGAACGCGATATGAAACGCGAAGTAGGCGGCCGTTACGTGAACTTGTATGAAAAGCTTTCGTCCGTTTGATGCCGGTCCGCCGCCGACAAAAAGCCGCTTCCGAAATTGTTCTGCAATTTCGGAAGCGGCTTTTTTGGTGAACCTCCCGCCGCTTGCGGCAGGAGGAGAAGGAGCGGAATGCGTTTCTATCGGTTCAGCGTTCAGCGGTCCGCTCAGGAAGACAATCCGCCTGTGCGGCGCATGGAAGCCGGCTCGAAAGGTTCCTGCATCGAACGTACCGACTGGGAACGAATGACCGGTTTTGCATACACCGTTTCGCTCGGGCCGATAATCAGGATTTCGCCAGGCGTACCCTTGATCTCCGCTCCGTCACGAATAACGGCATTTTCGCCGATAATCGCGTATTCGATCTTGACGTTGCGACCGATGTGGGCCTCCGGCATGATGACGCTGTCCGCGATCATCGAACCTTTGCCTACTTGAACGCCGCGGAACAGCACGGAATGCTTGACCGTCCCTTCGATGGTGCAGGTCTCGTGGACCATCGAAGAAATCGGGGAAGGAGCCAGGGTACGACGGAACAGGGAGGGGCGGCTGACTTGGCGGTTCGTATACATCGGCCATTCCGACTTGTTCAGTTGGAACTCGGAGTTATCGCCCAGCAGATCCATATGCGCTTCCCACAGGCTGTTTGCCGTGCCGACGTCTCTCCAGTATCCGGCAAACGGATAAGCGTTCAGCTGCGATCCGTCGTTCAGCATCAGAGGAAGCAGATCTTTGCCGAAGTCGTGGCCGGAAGCTTCGTTGTCGAGGTCGTTCAGCAGGTAGCTACGCAAATACGACCACTTGAATACGTAGATGCCCATGGAAGCGAGGCTGCTCATCGGCTTGGCCGGCTTTTCCGTAAAGTCGACGACCCGCAGATTGGCGTCGGTTGTGACGATGCCGAAGCGGTGCGCTTCGTTGAGCGGAACTTCCATGACGGAAAGCGTCGCGTTCGCGCCCGACCGGTTATGCGCTTCGAGCATGTCGGCGTAATCCATATGGTAAATATGATCGCCGGACAGAATCAGCACGTTTTCCGGGTCATATTGGTCGATAAACTCGATGTTTTTGGTGATGGCATCCGCCGTTCCGCGATATTCTCCCTGTTCGCCCGGAGGCAGCAGGACGATGTCGCCGTCGGCAGAAGCGTTTTTCCACGGCGCACCCTCTCCGATATGATCATGCAGCGACTCCGCGGCATACTGCGTCAATACGCCGACCGTGTCGATGCCCGAATTGAGGCAGTTGCTAAGAGGAAAATCGACGATGCGATAATGACCGCCAAACGGCACGGCGGGTTTAGCGAGCGTAGACGTCAGCGGTGCAAGTCTTCGACCCTCTCCTCCGGCAAGCAGCATAGCGATGCAATCTTTCTTAATCATGTTAATTTTCCTCCCCTGGTGTAATTCAACGTGCTATATGATTAAACGGAAGCAGCAAGCTTTGAAACCATGAAAAAAGGAAATATGTTGCAGTTTTCGGTAAAATATTTTTTTAGTATCGGCTTATTCAGCGATGGCCGGGGAGGGTAATAAAGATATTGATGTGTTTAAAATTTGATTCAGTTATTTGTATGAGCCTGGAATAAGGGAGAGTGAAGAAGATGGCCAAGCAGCCGGCGGCTGAATCGCAGTCTTTATCGCGGGAAGACATTTATTTATTTCATGAAGGTAACTTTTTTCACAGCTACCGGATGTTCGGGGCCCATCTGACCGCGGAAAACGGCAGGGAAGGCGTAAGATTTACCGTGTGGGCGCCCAATGCCGTATCGGTCGGAGTCGCGACGGATCGCAACGGTTGGGACGGAAGTGCCGATCCGCTCGAAGCGGTACCGGATTCGGGCGGGATTTGGAGCGCATTTATAGAAGGGATCGGTTACGGAGACCTTTATAAGTATGCTATCGAATCGATAACCGGAGAGCGCCTGCTTAAAGCGGACCCGTACGGCGCATATGCGGAAATTCGGCCGAACACGGCTTCCCGCGTCGGATCGGTCGACGGTTACGAGTGGGGCGACCAAGCCTGGCGGCGGAAACGGCGCGCGCCTTACGCAAAGCCGATGAACATTTACGAGATGCAGTTGGGCACCTGGCGGCAGAAGGACGACGGCACCTTTTATACATACCGGGAACTCGCGGACGTGCTGATTCCCTACGTAAAGGAAATGGGTTATACGCATTTGGAATTTATGCCGCTTACCGAGTACCCTTACGATCTGTCATGGGGTTACCAGGCAACGGGATATTTTGCTCCGACCAGCCGATACGGCGAAGCCAAAGATCTCATGTACCTGATCGATCGCTGTCACCAAGCTGACATCGGCGTCCTGCTGGATTGGGTTCCCGGACACTTTGCCAAGGACGCGCACGGACTGCGCCAATTCGACGGAACGCCGCAGTACGAGTACGCCGATCCGATGCTGGCCGAGAAGCCGGGCTGGGGCACGCTGTCGTTCGACTTCGGCAAGCCGGAAGTTCAATCGTTCCTGATCTCGAGCGCGCTGTACTGGATGGATGTCTTCCACTTCGACGGTCTGCGCATCGATGCGGTGACGAGCATGCTGCGGCTCGACTTCGAAAAGAAGCCCCATCAATGGAGACCGAACGAGCACGGCGGAGTCGAGAATGTCGATGCGATCGAATTTTTGCGCAAGCTGAACCGTACGATTTTCGCTTATTATCCGAACGCGATTATGGCGGCGGAAGAGTCGAGCGCTTGGCCGAATGTGACGGCGCCGGCGCACGAAGGCGGACTGGGCTTCAATTACAAATGGAACATGGGCTGGATGAACGACACGCTCAAATACATGGAGACTTGGTTCGACGAGCGGCCGTCGCTGCATAACCTGCTCACGTTCCCGCTTGTCTACGCCCATTCCGAAAACTTTATGCTGCCGCTATCCCACGACGAAGTGGTGCACGGGAAGAAGTCGCTGCTCGACAAGATGCCGGGATTATACGAAGAAAAATTCGCGGGACTTCGTCTTCTGCTCGGCTACCAGATCACGCATCCGGGCAAAAAGCTGCTGTTCATGGGAGGAGAGTTCGGCCAGTTTATCGAATGGAAGGACGAGGAACAGCTCGACTGGCTTCTGCTCGATTACGAAGCGCATCGCCAGATGCGGACGTACACGGCAGCATTGAACCATTTCTATCTGGAAGAAAAAGCGCTTTGGGAAATCGACCACGAGTGGGAAGGCTACGATTGGATCAGCGCGTCGGATGCGGGCCAGAGCGTCATTACTTTCATGCGAAAAGGCAAAAAGTCCGGCGATACTCTGTATGTGCTGATCAACTTCCGGCCGATCGCCTATGAAGATTACCGAATCGGAGTGGATAAACCAGGCACTTACAAAGAGGTGTTCAACAGCGACGATCCGCGTTTCGGCGGCGGAGGCATGCTGAACAGCGGGACGATCCGTGCGGAAAAAGCGGAATGGCACGGCCGCGAATACAATATTCCCGTAAAGCTTCCGGCGCTCGGCATGGTAGTGTTGAAAAAAGGCGGCCGTTCCGGCGACACGCCGAACAGCGCGATCGAGATCGAACCGGCAGAGCCGGCGCCGAAGCGAAAAGCCGCCGCGAAAAAAACGGCTGCCGCTAAGAAAGAAGAAACTCCGAAGAAAAAAACGACTGCGAAAAAAGCGAAGACCGACGAAACCGCCGCAGCGACGAAGAAATCGTCCGTCAAAAAGAAAACCGCGTCCGAATCGGCCCTGCAGCCGAAGTCGGACGAAGCGGAAGCGAATTAGAAAGGGGAACGGGAAATGAAATTGCTGTTTGCAGCCGCGGAAGCGGCGCCTTTTATCAAAACGGGCGGCTTGGCCGACGTGATCGGCGCCCTTCCGAGAGCGTTGAAAGAAGCGGGAGCGGATATCCGGGTTGTCCTGCCCAAATACAAAGGCATTCCGGATTCCTACAAAGAGCGGATGACGCACAAAGGCGTGACCCACGTCAAAATGGGCTGGCGCAGCCAGTACTGCGGGATCGAAGAATACGAAGATAACGGCATCCCGATTTATTTTATCGACAACGAATTTTATTTCGGACGCGAAGGGGTGTACGGATACGGCGACGACGGCGAGCGTTTTGCCTTCTTCAACAAAGCGGTTCTCGACATTTTGCCGGAAGTCGGATTCAAGCCGGATGTGATCCACTGCCACGACTGGCATACGGGCATGGTGCCCCTGCTGCTGCAGGACACTTATGCGCACGACCCTTTTTACGACAATATTCAGACGGTGTACACGATTCACAACCTGCTGTATCAAGGCGTGTTCCCGTATGCGGTGTACGGCGAGCTGCTGGGGCTGGACAATCGGCATTTTACGGCGGACGGCGCGGAGTATTACGGCAACGTCAACTTCATGAAGGCGGGAATCGTCTATGCCGGCAAAGTGACGACGGTCAGCCCGACGTATGCCCAGGAAATCCGTACGGCCTACTACGGTTACGGCCTGGACGGCCTGCTCTCCTCGATCGGCGACAAACTGACGGGTATCGTTAACGGCATCGACACGAAAAGCTACAATCCGAACACCGATAAAACGCTGCATACCCGCTACAAGAGCAGTCTCGCGAAAAAGCGCGAAAACAAAACGGCGCTGCAGACGGAATTGGGACTGCCGGTCAGCGTCAAAACGCCGATGATCGGCATTGTATCCCGTCTCGTCGAGCCGAAAGGTCTGGATCTGGTCGTTCGCGTGCTTGACGAGCTGCTCTATGGCGACGACGTGCAGGTTGTCGTGCTCGGCACGGGAGAAGCGGGTTACGAGGACTGGTTCCGCCAGGCGGCATACCGCCATCCCGATCAGCTCTCGGCTCAGATCCGTTTCAGCGAAGCGCTGTCGCGCAACATTTACGCGGCCAGCGACATGTTCCTGATGCCGTCGATGTTCGAGCCGTGCGGTATCAGCCAACTGCTCGCCATGCGCTACGGCAGCGTGCCGATCGTGCGCGAGACCGGCGGCTTGAACGATACGGTTCATGCCTACAACGAATATACGGGGGAAGGCAACGGATTCAGCTTCGCATCCTATAACGCGCACGACATGCTGCATACGATACGCCGGGCGCTGGCTTTCTACCGCGACGAGCCGACCTGGAAGAAGATTGTCCAAAACGGCATGGGCGCGGACTTCAGCTGGCTGGCTTCGGCGAAAGAATACTTGGGCATTTACGAGCAGTTGAGAGCTTAGTTGCAAGTTTCCGAGGCGAACGCTCGTTAAACGCAGAATCCTCGCATGGAATCAGGAAAGGATCGAGCGGCCGCTCGATCCTTTTTTTTATGAAAAAACGGCTTGCGATTCTTCCCGAAAGCCTTCAAAATGAGGGGTACAAACGTTCGATACGGACGGCTGCAAAAATAAGGAGGCGACGAAATGGAAAACTTTGCGGAGTATTTGGACAAAATCGATGACCCGCTGCAAAAGGAACGTACCGAAACGGTGTTGAACTGGGTGCACGAAACCTTTCCTGGCTTGGGCAGAAAAGTCGCATGGAATCAGCCGATGTTCACCGACCATGAGACGTTCATCATCGCGTTCAGCACCGCCAAAGCCCATATGTCCGTCGCGCCGGAGACAGCGGCGATCGAACGCTTCGCCGCAAGAATCGTGCAGGCGGGCTACTCGCATACCAATCAACTGTTTCGCATTCCTTGGAAGGCGTCCGTAGATTACGAGCTGCTGCGGGATATCGTCGCATTCAATATCGAAGATAAAACCGATTGCCAAACGTTCTGGCGAAAGTAACGCAAAGCAAGTATTTTCGCCTCTCGGCTCTTAGTGCCGGCGAAGCCGCGCTCAATGCCTTCCGGTGCCGGCGAAGCCGCACTCAACGCCCTTCCAGTGCCCGGCGAAGCCGCACTGAGTCATTCCCTCAAGAAGAAGACCCGCAGCTCTCTCAGAGAGCTGCGGGTCTTCTTCATCCCCCTTCCCCGCACTATTGCAGTGCGGGGAACGCCGATGGGCCGAGCGGAGGGGCGGAAGGGAAGCGGAGAAACAGAGTGTTCGCCTTTGAAATCCGATTTCCACCCCGACCAGGGTTCCAAACGAAGAAATCGGATTTCAACAGCGATCGCAGCTCCCTTCCGCCCCGGAGCGTCCCCGCCCATCCCCCTCAAAACGGACTGAAATAGTAAAACAACATAAACAGCGCCGTCTTTAACCCGGTTCCGCCCGACGCGCCGTCCAGTTTTCTCAATACCGCCAGCACCGAGATTACAATCGCGGTCATCGATACGACAAAGAACATAGCGGCTTCTCCTCCTTACTTATTCCGGTTGTTTCCACGAACCACTTAAGGGAAAATAACCAAAAAGAAGGATTTAAAACGCTTTAATTATCCAAATTTCGGTACATGATCCGATAACCGTAAGGGTCGAGCGGAATGGACAGTTTTTTGTCGGCCGTCGGGACGCTTTCGCCAGTAAAGGCATCGCGCCAGTCGTCCGTTTCCATCGGATGCGACAGCGTAGCCGGCTGATCGGTATTGTTCATCCAGACAGTGAAATGAATGAGATCGTCGATCCGTTCGTAAATGATGCACGGATTGCCGGAAGCCGCCATCAGGAAGCGGAAGCGGCCGCCGCGCAGCGCAGGATTGTTTTTTCGCAGCACGATCATCAGCCGATAAAATTCGTACAGCTCGCGGTCCTGCCGGGACGGAGTCCACTCCATGCATTTCCGGCAGTCCGGATCCGCTCCGCCCTGCAGGCCGATCTCGTCGCCGTAAAAGATGCAGGGCGTGCCCATATACGTGAACAAAAAGACGATCGCCAGCTTCAATTTGCGTTTGTCTCCGCCCAAACGGGTAAGCAGGCGCGGCGTGTCGTGGCTGCACAGCATATTGAACACGACTTCGTTCGTCTGCTGCGGATAGCGCATCAGCAGGCTGCTCATATGGCTCGAAAACTGGTAACCGTCCATGCCGCCGCCGAAAAACGCCAACACCTTGTCGGAGAACGGATAATTCATGACGGAGTCGAACTGGTCGCCCATCAGCCAGGACAGCGAATCGCTCCATACTTCGCCGACCAGATAAGCATCCGGTTTGGCCGCCTTGACCACGTCCCGGAATTCGCGCCAAAAATGATGGTCCACCTCGTCCGCGACATCCAGCCTCCAACCGTCGACGCCGATTTCCTTGATCCAGTATTTGGCTACGCCGAGCAGGTATTTGCGCACTTCTTCATTGGCGGTATTGAACTTGGGCATATTGGAATAGAAGCCGAACGTATCGTAAGTCGGAATGCCGTCTTTGACCCCGAGCGGAAATTCGTTAACGTGGAACCAATCCGCGTAAGGCGAGTAGGGTCCTTTGGCCATCACGTCTCGGAAAGGAGGGAATTGGTCGCTGCAGTGATTGAATACGGCATCGAGAATGACGCGTATGCCCTTGCCGTGACAAGTGTCGACGAGCTTTTTGAGCACCGCGCTGTCGCCGAGATGCGGATCGACCGTTTTGTAATCGACAGTATCGTATTTGTGGTAAGAATGGGCGGTGAACACGGGCGTGAAATAAATCGCGTTGATTCCCAGTTCCACCAAATAATCGACATGATCAAGCACGCCTTGAAGGTCGCCGCCGAAACGATCGGTCAAATTCGGCTGGCTGCCCCAGGGCAGGGTGCCGGGCGAATCGATCGAAGGGTCGCCTTTGGCGAATCGGTCGGGCATAATCTGATAAAAGATCGCCTTCTTGGCCCAATCCGGCGCGGCGAACAGATCGACGGCATGGATATAGGGGAATTCGTAAAATCCTCCCGTCGGATTCGGAAAGCCGTCGTGGAATTCATTGTCGGACTTGAACAGCGTCTCGCTGCCGGAAATCAGTCGGAAAATATAAGCGACCCGCTTGAATTTCGGCCTTACGGGACCTTCCCAGTAGTCGAAATACTCGTCGGTAGCCGCCTTTTCCAGTTCGACTTCGAAATAAGTGCGGCTCCAATCGTATTTATCGCCGGTCAGCGCGGTCACGCGGTCAACGTCGTTCTTCTTGGTGCGAAAGCGAAGATGGATGGTGTGCAGGTCGTAAGAATAGGCCCACTTGTCGCGCGGCACGTGATACATGGCTTCCCGAAACATCGAGTAATCGCTCCTTTTTCACGAATCGAGTGGATATTGGCGGATAGCGGAAATTACGCGGCCATGCGGAACGGAGGAGGAAGAAAGGAAAGGTTCCGCAGCGCCGCTCGCAAAGAGGGGAACCGACATCGACAGCTTTGAAGAATGGATTTTATTACCCCGAAAAAACAAACGATGAAACGAGGTCTTGACCGGATGCGGCGCAGCCGAAAAAAGGACGACGGCGCGGGGCCGTCGTCCTTTTTTCGGATATGGAAGGTCGGCAGAAGCAGACGGCTTTTTTGCTTGCGGATTCGCGGGAGCAGGCCCCTGTTCGTCGGCGTTGCCGAAGAAAAGCTTAAGGCCGCTCGGCCGCCGCGGAAGCGCCGGCCGAGCGGGCGAACTCTGCGCGTACCCGCTCCAGCAGACCCGGTACGGTCAGGACATCGTAGGCGGTGCCCGCCAGCATTTTGGCGCCGAAGATCATCGCGTCGTAAGCTTCGTCCTTCTGGGCGAGATCCCGGAAGCCGATGCTGTGCAGCTCGTGGCGCTCGTATACGACTTGAACGTACGGATGGATCGCCGGACAGCGGGTCGAGACGTTGCCGACATCGGCGGAACCTCCGTTTTCCGGCTCCAGGATGACGCCCGGTTCCACGCCGGCTTCGACCAGATTGCGGGTGAACGTCTCCGACAGCGCCTCGTTGGTGATCAGCTCGTCGTACGAATATTCGTAGTTCGAGATTTTCACTTCGCAGCCCGTCTGCATCGCCGCTCCTTCGGCAATCCGGCGGACTTTGCCGACGAGCTCGTCGGTATACGGACGGTCCGCCGAGCGGACGTAGAACTGAGCCGACGCATAATCGGGAATCACGTTCGCCGCCACGCCTCCGTGATTGATGATGCCGTGAATGCGCGCGTCGGAACGGGTCTGCTGCCGCAGCGCGTTGATGCCGTTGAACAGCTGCAGCACCGCGTCCAGCGCATTGATGCCGGCTTCGGGACTTGCCGCCGCATGCGACGACTTGCCGTAAAACTCGTACTGGATCGCGTCCATCGCCAGCGAGCTGCCCGATTTTTGGAACGCGTAATAGGGATGCGCCATCAGCGCGAAGTCGCAGTCGTCGAACAATCCGGCGTCGGCCATAGTGACCTTGGCGCCGCGAGTTTCTTCGGCAGGCGTGCCGTATACCCGCAGCGTTCCGCCGAGCTCCGCGATGACGTCTTTCAGACCGATCGCCGCTCCGAGGCTCATGGTGCAGATCAGATGATGACCGCAGGCGTGCCCGATCTCCGGCAAGGCGTCGTATTCGCACAGCAGCGCGACCGTCGGTCCCGGCTTGTCCGAGGCGAACGTGCCGATAAAAGCCGTCTCGATGCCCAGTACGGGCGCTTCCACGTCGAAACCGTGTCCGGTCAGTGCTTGTCTCAGCCTCGCGGACGCTTTGAATTCTTCGTTGCCCAATTCCGGGTTCCGGGCGATATAGGCGGCGATTTCTTTGAGCTCGTCGGCGCAGGCATCGACCGAAGCCGTTATCCGTTGTTTATTATTCATCGTTAAAACGCTCCTTGTTCAGATGGACTTAGAGACCAAGTCTAGCACGGGAACGAAGCGTTTTCAATGCGGACGCGGCTTTATAGCGATTCGGGCAAGTTTGCGAACGTAAAAAAAGTACGCGACTTTTATGCCGAAGTGTTGTATAAATATAAATATTATTTTATAATGACTTGTCTATTTTAATTAGAGTGGAGAGAGGGCATGTTGAGACTTAAGAGAATAATTCCTATGCTGCTGGCTCTGTTGATGCTGACGCTGGCCGTGTATCCCGGACACGGACAGGCGCAGGAGCAGGCCGCGGCGGGTAACAGCGAGAAGAAGACCATTGTTGTCGGGCTGAGCCCGGACTTCGCGCCTTACGAGTTCCTGATGACGGTCGACGGGAAGAGCAAAATCGTCGGTTCCGACGTCATGATCGCGGAAGAAATCGCCAAAGACATGGGCGCGGAGCTGGTCATTTCGGATATGTCGTTCGACAGCCTGATTCCGGCGCTGCAGAGCGGCCGGATCGATATGATCATTTCGGGCATGACCCCGACCGACGAAAGACGCCAGAATGTCGATTTTTCGGACCTGTACTATACGTCGCGTCAGGTCATTCTGACCCGCGCCGACGACGTCGACAAATACAAAACGATGGATGCCCTCGAAGGCGAAGAGATCGGCGTTCAGACGGGGTCCATCCAGGAAGAAATCGCGAACGGCATTCCGAACGCGAAAGTCACGGCGGTCAAAAGCATTTCCGACGTGATCAGCCTGCTGACGTCCGACCGCGTCAACGCCGCGGTGTTCGAAGGACCGGTGGCGGAAGCCCAGGTCAAGAACCGGCCGGGAATCGCGATCGCCGACGCCGTGCCGGAAGACAGCGACACGCCGATGGCGATCGCCGTTCAAAAAGGCAACACCGAATTGGTGAACCAAATTAACGGAACGCTCGAGCGTCTGCGCGCGACCAACGCGGTCGACGGATTTATCCAACAGGCCAACGAGCTGAATTCGGGCGAAAAAGCGCCGACCAATATCTTTTCGTTCTTCTGGAAATACCGCGGATTCTACGCGGACGGCGTGAAGTACACGCTTCTGCTGTCCGCGCTCGGCGTCCTGTTCGGCTTCTTGATCGGGCTGATCGTCGCGCTGCTGAGATTGTCCGGCGTCAAAATCCTGAAGTGGATCGCGGTCGCCTACACCGAAGTGCTGCGGGGAACGCCGATGCTGGTGCAGCTCCTGATCATCCACTTCGGCTTGGCCAGCGCATTCGATATCCGGTTCACGGTGCTGCAGTCCGGCATCATCACCTTGTCGATCAACAGCTCGGCGTATCTGGCGGAAATCTTCCGCGCGGGCATCCAGGGCGTCGACAAAGGCCAGATGGAAGCGGCCCGCTCGCTCGGCATGCCGCGCGGCATGGCGATGCGCACCATCGTGATTCCGCAGGCGATCAAAAGCGTCCTGCCGGCGATCGGCAACGAATTCGTCGTGATCATCAAGGAATCGTCGATCGTATCGTTCATCGGGGTCGCCGATCTGATGTTCCAGGCCAACGCGGTGCGCACGCTGACCTATTCCGGTCTGTATCCGCTCGTGATCGCGGCCGCGATCTATCTGGTGATGACGCTGATTCTGTCCAAGCTGCTGAATGTATTCGAACGGAGGTTGAGCGCCGGTGATAACCGTTAAAAATTTACAAAAGTCGTTCGGCAAAAATCAGGTCCTGCGCGGGATCGACGCCGAAATCAAACAGGGCGAAGTCGTGGTCGTCATCGGGCCGAGCGGCTCGGGCAAAAGCACGTTCCTGCGCTGCCTGAACCGGCTGGAAGACGTGACGGGCGGGGAAATTCTGTTCGAAGGCCAGCCGATCACGGACAAGAAGCACAATATCGACAAGACCCGAGAGAAAATGGGCATGGTGTTCCAGCAGTTCAATCTGTTCCCGCATAAGACGGTGCTGGACAACATCACGCTGGCGCCGACCAAGCTGCTCGGCCTGTCCAAGTCCGACGCGGACAAGCGCGCCGAGACGCTGCTGCAGTCCGTGGGACTCGCGGACAAGAAAAACGCCTACCCGGCGCAGCTGTCGGGCGGTCAGAAGCAGCGCATCGCCATCGTGCGGGCGCTGGCGATGCAGCCGCACGTCATGCTGTTCGACGAACCGACGTCGGCGCTTGATCCGGAGATGGTCGGCGAAGTGCTCGACGTCATGAAAAAGCTGGCCGAAGACGGCATGACGATGGTCATCGTCACGCACGAAATGGGCTTCGCCCGCGAAGTCGGCGACCGCATCGTCTTTATGGACGGCGGCGTGATCGTCGAGGAAGGCACGCCGGAAGAAGTGTTCGGCGCCCCGAAAAACGCGCGGACCCAGGACTTTTTGAGCAAGGTTTTATAAAAACGAAAAAAGCCCGGACCTTTTAGGTCCGGGCTTTCGCGTGATTCATATCATAGCGTTTGCTCGCTCCCCGGGGCATCATAGACAAGATATGCGCAAATCAGCAATCTGGGGAGGGTCACATGGCGACAATCATTTCCAACCGGCGCGTGGCGGAAGGTATTTACGTGATGCATGCGAAAGGGCGTTTCGAGGCGAAAGCGGGACAGTTTTTCATGGTGCGCGGCTGGGAGAATTACCCGCTGCTGTCCCGCCCGCTCAGCGTCTACGACCAGGACGAACAGGGCGTGAAGTTTCTGTATAAAGTGGCGGGAGAAGGGACGGAACGGCTGGCGCGCATGAAAGCGGGCGACGAAGTGACGCTGCTCGGTCCGCTCGGCAACGGCTTCCCTGCGGTTCATGGGCGTACGGCGCTTGTCGGGGGAGGGATCGGCATCGCGCCTCTTTACTATACGGCGAGGCAGCTGGAACAGGCGGATCTGTATCTGGGCTTCAGCGCGGAAGTCTATGAAGAACACGAATTCCGTTCGCTCCGCCATCCTGTCGAGATCGACTTGGGCGGAATCGTGCTCGATCGGGTCGACTTCGACGCGTACGATACGATTTTCGTCTGCGGGCCCGAACCGATGCTGCGCGCGGCCCAGATGAAAAGCGCCATGTCGTCCGGACGGGCCAACGTATACGTATCGCTGGAAAACCGCATGGCGTGCGGAATCGGAGCGTGCCTCGTGTGCAGCGTGGGGTGCGAGAACGGGCGGAAAAAGGCATGCAGCGACGGCCCCGTATTCCGCGCCGAGGAGGTGGTGCTGGCATGATCGAAACGACGTTGGACACGGTCTGCCGCATCGGAAAAGTCGCGTTCAAAAATCCGGTCGTGATGGCTTCGGGCACCTTCGGATTCGGCAAAGAATACGGCAAGCTCTACGATCTGTCGAAGCTCGGCGGCATCTCGGGCAAAGGCGTTACCCTGCATCCGCGTCCGGGCAATCCGGGTATCCGGGTTTATGAGACTCCGTCGGGCATGCTGAACAGCGTAGGACTGGAAAACCCGGGGATCCGCGCTTTTTTGGACGAAGAATGCGCCTTCTGGGAGCGGCTCGATACCGTCCGAATCGTCAATCTGGGCGGAGGCACGGTGCAGGATTACGTGGAAGGCGCGCGCCTGATCGACGAAGATTCGACTGTTCGCGAGCGCGAAGGACGGCAGGCGGTCGATATGATCGAGCTGAATATTTCCTGCCCGAACGTCAAAGCCGGGGGAATGGCTTACGGCATCAAGACGAGCGTCGCGCGCGAAGTCGTTCGCGAGGTGCGCGCCGCGACGTCTCTCCCGCTTATGGTCAAGCTGTCTCCGAACGCCGAAGATATTGCCGACATGGCCCAGATGTGCGAGGAGGAAGGAGCGGAAGCCGTCTCGCTGATCAACACGCTCTCGGGCATGAAGATCGACGTTCGCAGGCGCCGCAGCGTCTTCGACAATCTGTATGCCGGTCTATCCGGCCCCGCGGTCAAGCCCGTGGCGCTGCGCATGGTGCATCAGGTCTGCAAGCGGGTCGGCATCCCCGTCGTCGGCATGGGCGGAATTTCCTGCGCGGAAGATATCATCGAGTTCATTATGGCCGGCGCCGAAGCGGTGCAGGTCGGCACTTACAATTTCGTCAATTGGCAGGCGGGGGCGGAGCTTGCCGCGGGCGTGGAACGCTTCATGGCCGAAGAAGGCATTCGCAGCCTCGACGAGATTCGGGGAATTTTATAGAATACGCGCAAAGGAGGAGCGGCGTGAAATACGTATATAACCCGTCGGATATTCGGGTAGAGCGCCGCGACGTCGGCCGCGACACGCTTCTGATCGTCACGGGCGGCGCCGCGCATATCGGAGCGTCCTCGACGGCTTATGCGGAAGACGGCGGGCTGCGGGCCGGCACGTCCGCCGTTCCGGGACATAAGGAGCATCTGCTGAGCGAACCGGCCGCCCTGCATGCCGCCCGGGTGCTCAAGCGCACCGTTACCGTCGTGATGGGCATCCATTACGACGGTCTTTCGCGCGCGCAGATCGAAGAACTGTCGGAGATCGTCAACCGAAAGATCGAGGAAGCGATCCGCGAGACGTAAAAAAATATTTAAAAATTTGTATCTACTCATGAAACCGTTGGCGTTCTTCTTCGTAAAAGAAAGGGTAATGGTTCAAATCACTCTACAGACAGCACAATTCCAAGGAGGCCAATAGGATGTCCGTTTTTAAAAGACTGCGAGATCTTACCCTGTCCAACGTTTACGCACTGATCGAGAAAGCCGAAGATCCGGTGAAGCTGACGGATCAATACATTCGCGACATGCAGGAAGACCTGGCGGACGCCGAGAAGGCCGTAGCCGCGCAGATCGCGATCGAGAAGAAATTCAAGCAGCTGTACGAAGAGCAGCAGGAACTGGTAAACCGTCGCACCGAGCAGGCGCATATGGCGGCCAAAGCGCAGAACGTCGATCTGGCCCGCCGCGCGCTCGAAGAGAAAAACGCGGCCGAGCAGAAGATGAACGAGTACAAAAACAGCTTCGACCAGAACAAAGCGGCTGCCGACAACCTGCGCGGCAAGCTGGAAGAAATGCGCAAGCAGCTGAACGAGATGAAAAACAAGCGCGATACGCTGGTCGCCCGCTACAGCGCGGCCAAAGCGCAGACGGAAATCAACAAAACGATGTCCGGCTTCAACTCCGACAGCGCGACATCCGGCTTGAAGCGCATGGAAGAAAAAATGCTCAACATGGAAGCGCGCGCCGAAGCGAGCAACGAAATGTCTTCCAAAGGCAAATCGCTCGACGACGAGTTCGCCGAACTCGGCAAGAACAGCGCCGTCGAGAGCGAACTTGCCGCGCTGATGCAGCAGTACGACAAAAAAGAATAACAGGCTGCGAGCGCCGCAAGGCAAACGGAGCCCGGCGAAGGGGAACGCGTGTACGCGGCGGCTCCCTTCGCTTTTTCATGGTTTGGCGGCTGCCGACTTTGAAAGCGGCGGGATGCGATACATAATCGGCGCGTGAGGAGGACGGGAAGTGGAATTTTCGGATTTGGCAAGACTTGCGGTATGGACGCTTTCCGGAGCGGTGCTGCTGACTTTGTTGATGGTCATCGATTCTTTTTTTACGAAGTATAAAGATTTTCAGGAATTGAAGAGAGGGAACCTGGCCGTCACCATTCGCCTGGTGATGAAGATTTTTGCGCAGGGCTTTATCCTGACCTACGTATTGGAAGGCTCGTTGAGCATCGTGAATGCCTGGGTCGTCTCGTTCATTTCGTTTGTCATTCTGCTTGCGCTCGAAAGCGCGGTGGAATTCATGTTGAGAAAATGGGGCGGACTCAACCTCAACGAAGGCACGGAACGGGGCAATGTGGCGCACGGGCTGTTCGCCGGCACGCTGCATGTGGTGGGAGCGCTGATCATTACGGCGGCGCTGTCGATATAAGCGAACGCGCGCCCGGCAGAGGCGGCGCGAAAAAGGGAGAGTCGGCAGCGGGCCGATTCTCCCTTTTTTTGTGCGGCGCGGTATGGCGGATGATAGGGACGCGGCTCGCGCCCGGCTTACTCGTCGCTTCGCCGCTCGATCGCTTCGGACATCGTTTTATCCGTCAGATGGGCGTAAATCTCCGTCGTTTCGGTAGAAGCATGGCCGAGCTGCTCTTTCGTTTTGTAGATGTCGTTCTGCAAATAATAATCCGTCGCGAACGAATGGCGCAGCTTATGCACGGTCAGGGAAGGCTTGCCGAATCGCTTGGCATATTTGATGATCATCGCCTGGATGGCGCGTTTGGTCATCCGTTTGCCCTCTTTTTGCCCGTTCGGAACGGCGAGAAAAAGCGCCTTTTCCCGCTTGGGCGCGGCGTATTCCGTATCCCGGAGCGACAAGTACCGTTCGAGATCGAGACGGGCCTGATCGCGGAAATAGACGGGCGTCTTGAACGTTTCGTCGTTGTTGCCTTTGCGCATGACATGCAGCATTTTGTTGCCCAGATCGAGGTCCGACACGTTCAGGTTGACGACTTCCGACACGCGCAGCCCCGAGTTGAGAATCAGGCTGGCGACGGAAGCGTCCCGTTCTTTGTTTTTCGCATGGGCGTACAGCGCCTGCTTATTGTCCGCGACGTCGGCGGCGTAGCCTTCGCGGATATAATCGATAAAGTCGGTCAGCTCGTCTTCCTCCAAAATTTTGCCTTTCAGCTTGGCGGCGGTATCTTTCGGTTTGTTGGTCCGCTTGATCTCGATCTTCGCCATGACGTTGCGTTTGAGCAGCGGGTAAAAATGCTCGTCTTCCGCGATTTGGCTCAAGTAATGAAACAACGAACGCAGCGCCGACAGCTTGCGGGTTACGGTAATCCGCGAGTTGGTGCCTTCCGTGCGCGTCGTCAGATGCAGTCGGTAGCCGGTGACGTTCTCCATGCGCAGCGACTCCAGCTCTTCGAGCGTGACGTCTTTCAAGGCCGGAGCGGCGGACAGACCTTCGGCGCGCAGCCAGTTGAAGAACGATTCGTAATCCCGAACATATTCGAGCAGCGTGGAAGGAGACAGGTCGGGCAGCTTGTAATCGATAAATTGCTGGACGTACCAGGGCATCTCGGGCAATTTTTCGCCGAGGCGCGCGCGGTCGATCGTTTTTTGAATGCTCATGGCGGAACCTCTTTTCGTGAAAATGAACGGTGTTGCCGGCGAAAGCCGGCTGCTGTGTTCAGTGTACCATAGGACAGGGGCGGGGAGACAAACGGTCGTTCGCCGATTCGGCGTGACGCAGTTGCCGGGAATAGGGCGGGTCGGTTACGATGAACAGGAGAGTAAGGACCACGCCGGGAAAAGGAGCCGAAAAGAATGGAACCGAATGTGGAGTTGGAACTTGTGCCGGAGCAGCGCCGGGCGGTGATCGAAAATTTGCTTCAGTTTTATCTGTACGATTTCACGCTGTATCTCGACATTGCCGCGGACGAAAACGGGAAATTTCCGGACTACCCGGATCTGGACGAGTTTTGGAGCCGGCCGGACTGCAAGTTTCCCTTTTTGATCCGCGCGAACGGGGAACCGGCCGGACTGGCGCTGGTCGAACGCAACGACGAAAACGGCAGAAAACCTTCGTACTACATGGTCGAGTTTTTCGTGCTGCATAAATTTCGTCGGCGCGGCGTCGGTGCCCGCGCGGCGGTCATGCTGTTCGATCGCTTCAAGGGACGCTGGAAAGTGACGCAGCTTAAAAATAACGAGCCCGCGCAGCGTTTTTGGAGGCAGGTCATCGGAACCTACACGGTCGGCAGCTACAAAGAACGCAGTCACCCTTTTCAAGGACATCCCAGCCAATATTTCGAGAGCTGAAAGAAAGTTAACGGACTCCCGCATAAGGTTTTGCCGAAAAGAGTTAAAGAATGCGCTTTCTTAACGGCTGTCGTTGGGTAAATGGTCAGTGGGCACCAGGACCAGGACAACCGCGAAGAGGAGGATGCAGCATGGAAAAAAGAACGTACGGGAAGACGGGAATGGAAGTGAGCGTGCTCGGCTTCGGGGGCTCGGAGATCGGAAGCGGAGTCTCGCAGTCCGATGTGGACAAGCTGCTGGGAAGCGCGATCGACGAAGGATTGAATATCATCGATACGGCCGAATGCTACGGAGACAGCGAAGAGCTGATCGGCCGGGCGATTTCGCACCGACGCGACGACTTTTACCTGTTTACAAAATGCGGACACGCCGCCGGCGTCGACGGCCCGGATTGGGATCCTCGCACGCTGGCCGAAACGATCGACCGCAGTCTGAAGCGGCTTAAGGTCGATCACGTGGACATGATCCACCTGCACAGCTGTTCGGAGGAGGTGCTCCGCCAGGGCGCCGTAATCGAAGTGCTGCAGCGGGCGAAGCAGGAAGGCAAAACCCGCTTTATCGGCTACAGCGGCGATACGACGGACGCGCTGTACGCCGTCCGCACGGACGTCTTCGACAGCCTGGAGACCTCGCTCAATGTGGCCGATCAGGAAGCGATCGAATTGACGCTGCCGGAGGCGATCAAACGGGATATGGGCGTCACGGTCAAGCGTCCGATCGCCAACGCCGCCTGGTTGTTCGATACGGTCGAGCCGAACGATTATGCCTACGTCTATTGGAACCGGCTGCGCGACTTGAATTACGGCTTCCAATCGGAAGACGATTCGATCGGTACGGCGCTGCGGTTTACGCTGTCGACGCCGGGCGTGCATACGGCCATCGTCGGCACGCAAAAACCGGATCGCTGGCACCAGAATGCGGAACTGCTGAAAGCGGGGCCGCTCGAGGCGGAACGGTACGAAGAAATTCGCCGCCGCTGGAAGGAGATTGCGCCGGCCGACTGGACGGGAAGAACCTGACAGCCGCATCTCGCATAACAGCGGCATTCGCACAAGAAGCCCCCTGGCTCCGCAAACGCGGGAGCAGGGGGCTTTCGGCATGCGGCGAAGCGCCATAGACCGGCGAAGCGTTCGCCGGAGTTACAGATACAGCTGCGAGCGCATTTTGAACCAGTCGAACATATGCGTCGCCAATACTTTAAGTACGGCGTAACCCGGCACGGCGAGCAGGATGCCCACGACGCCGAACAGGTTGCCGGCCGTCAGAATGACGAAGATGATCGTAATCGGATGGATCTTGAGCGACTTGCCCATAATCTGCGGCGAGATGAACTTGCCTTCCACCAGCTGCACGACCGTCCAGACGACGACCATTTTCAGCAGCATGATCGGCGAAGTGACGGCGGCGACGATGATCGCGGGCGTGATGGCGATCGCCGGGCCGAGATAAGGCACGATAGCCGTGCATGCGGCGACGATCGCCAGCACGAGCGAGTACTCGAGGCCGATGATCCGGTAGCCGATGTAGAGCAGCACGCCGATGCACATGCTGACGATGATCTGTCCGCGGATGTACGAGCTGATCTGATGATTCGTCTCCTGCAGGACGGTCAGCGTGCCCGGACGCAGCTTGGTCGGGATAAAGCTCAGAATGTAGTCCGGCAGCTTGTGTCCGTCTTTGAGCAGGTAGAACAGGATGAACGGAAGCGTCACGACGGCGAGCACCAGATCTTTGAGCACGCCGATGAATCCGCCGATGCCCGACCAGGTATGGTTCAGGATGGTCGTGGCGCGTTCCGAGACCGTGCTGACGATCTCCTGCGTGTTCAGATTGGTCGCGGTCTGGAACTGGGCGACGAGATCGCTGCCGATCCATCGTTCGAATTCCGTCTGAATCGTCTGGCTGTAAGCCGGAAAGTTCTCGAAGAAGCCGAGCAGCTGCTCGCGAATGACCGGTACAATCAACGTAATGACCGTGACCAGGATGCCGATGATCAAAACGTAGAGAAACAAAATGGTATGTACGCGCTTCACCTTTTTCTTCTCCATGAAATCGACGATCGGATTAAGCAGATAGTAGACGACCCCGGTCAAAATAATCGGCAGGACGATCGTTTTGATCAGCACCCAGAGGGGATTGAAGATGAACGATATTTTGGAAAAGACAAGAACGTTGACGCCGACCAGCAGCGCGATAAACAAAAACAGCACAAATTTGTTGTTCAGGAACAATCTTCGGAATCGTCCTGACCAAGCCCTCGGTTGATTCATCATTCTGCACTTCTCCATTCTTGGCTTAATCTTTTCTGGTGTCTTTCTGTGTTCAAGCATACAAAACGGGCAAATCGGAAGCAAGTCCATGCACAGACGGCTAAGAAACGTTTTGCCCCTGCGCGTTGGCGGGAGGGACCCGAAAGGTCGTAAGCCTCGGGCAAAATCATCCGGTGCTTCTTCGTTTCGGCCGGAACATCAAGGCGCTCTCGCGCGATCCGCCATCCCAACCAATTCCCTCTTGTTTTACGTACATGCCGGTCCATCGGTTTCTTCCCTTTTTCGAATAATTTCCGCACGCGCGTCGAACCGGCGTCAGAGGCGGCGGAATCGGCGATTGCCGACCATTTAGCGATAAACTTAAATCATCATATGAAAAATTCATAACAGAAAAACATAAACCGAAAATCGAAAAAGGCGGCCGAAACCGGCCGACGGGCATTGACGGAAAAGCAGCAAGGAACGATAATCGAAGATTAGCGTCGATTTCGACAATCCGTATCGAAGAAAGGAAGCTGCTTCTGCCATGTCTAATCCCGTTTCCGCAAAAATGTCTCTCGGACCCGCTCAGCGCCTGAAGTTCGTTCTGATTTTGGGCGCTTTGTCGGCGTTCGGACCGCTGTCGATCGATATGTACCTGCCCGCGCTGCCCACGCTTGCGCAGAATCTCGGTACGACCCAATCGCTCGCCCAGCTCAGCCTTACGGCCTGCCTGTTCGGGTTGGCGCTCGGTCAATTGGTCGCCGGCCCGCTCAGCGACGTTCGCGGCCGCCGCGGTCCGCTGATCGCCGCGTTGGTCTTGTATACGCTGGCTTCGCTCGCCTGCGTTTTCGCTCCGTCGGCCTGGTTTTTGATCTTGTTCCGATTTATTCAAGGAGCGGCCGGTGCCGCCGGAATCGTGATTTCGCGCGCCGTGGTTCGCGATTTGTTTTCCGGCACGGAGCTGACCCGGTTTTTCACCCTGCTGATGCTGGTTAACGGCCTTGCGCCGATTCTGGCTCCCGTATTGGGCGGTTTTATCCTGAAGTACGTATCCTGGCGCGGCATCTTCTCCGTATTATGCGCGATCGGCGGACTGATGCTGATCGCCGTCGCGCTCGCCCTGCCGGAAACGCTGGAGAAAAAGCGGCGTTCGTCGGGCGGACTCGGACAGACGATCGGCACGTTCGGACAGCTGCTTCGCAACCGTTCGTTCGTCGGTTATGCTTTTTCGCAGGCTTTCGTCACGGCGGGCATGTTCGCTTACATTTCCGGCTCGCCGTTCGTTATCCAGGATCTGTTCGGAGTGTCTCCGCAAGGATTCAGCTTGTTCTTTGCCGTAAACGGGCTGGGCATCGTGCTGTTCTCGCAGATCACGGGACGTCTGGTACAGCGGACCGGAGAGACCAGGCTGCTGGTGACGGGGCTGCTGATCGCTTTCTGCGCGGGCCTTTCGCTGACCGCCGCGGCTTGGTTCGGAGGCGGACTCGTCGTCTTGGCTCCGCTGATGTTCCTGATCGTGTCGAGCGTCGGCATGGTTGCTTCGACAACTACCGCATTGGCGATGCAGAGTCAGGAACCGAGAACCGCGGGCAGCGCTTCGGCGCTGATCGGCCTGATGCCGCTGCTGCTCGGAGCGGCCGCGGGTTCGCTGGTGGGGCTCGGCGGCGGCGGGACCGCGTTCCCGATGGGACTCGTCATCGGCTGCGCCGAAACGCTGGCTTTGGCATCTTATCTGCTGCTTGTGCTGCCTGCGCGCAAACAACCTTTGAATAAAGGCTGAACTTATTGTATGATGGTGTTCGCGAACAGGTGACGGGTTTTTTAAGCCGCCTTTTTTGCGCGATAATCTTTCAGTAGCGAACTTCATTTTTCAAGCAAGGGGACGACTGCCGATGAATCCGAAAACTCTTCAATATAAAATGCCCGCCGAATGGGCGCCGCACGAACGCACGATGCTCTCCTGGCCGGTACAGTCCTCGATGGTCTATCCGGACAATTACGAAGAAGTCTGCGGCGGCTATGCCGAACTGGTCAAAGCCATCGCGGAATTCGAACCGGTCACGCTGGTCGTGAATCCGGAAGACGCCGACCGCCTGCGGCCGATTTTTGCCGGCCATCCGGTCGAACTGCTGGAGATTCCGCACAACGATGCCTGGCTGCGCGACAACGGCCCGACGATCGTCGTGAACGAAGAAGGCGAGCGCGCCGGAATCAATTGGGGCTTCAATGCGTGGGGCGGCAAATACTCCCCGTGGGATCTGGACGACGCGGTCGCTCCGGCGGTGCTGAAGCATCTGGGTCTGCGTCAATTCGACGCGCCGCTCGTGCTCGAAGGCGGCTCGATCCATGTCGACGGCGAAGGCACGCTGCTGACGACCGAAGAATGCCTGCTGAACGAGAATCGGAATCCTTCGCTCAGCCGCGAGGAGATCGAGGAGCACGTCAAGAATTTCACTAACGTCGACAAGATCATCTGGCTGAATCGAGGCTTGGCCGGCGACGAAACGGACGGCCACGTCGATAACGCCGCCTGCTTCGCCGCGCCGGGCAAAGTCATTATCCAGGTATGCGAAGATCCGTCGGACGACAATTACGCCATTACGCAGGAGAATCTGCGCATTCTGGAAGAAGCGACCGACGCCAAGGGACGCAAGCTCGAGATCGTCAAGATCCAGCAGCCGCCGCATGCGGAATACGAAGGCAGCCGTCTGACGCTCAGCTACCTGAACTTCTACTTCGTCAACGGAGGCATCATCCTGCCGGTATTCGGCGGAGCGGCGGCGGAGACCGACCGTCTGGCGGTAGAAGTGCTGCAGCGCACGTTCCCGGATTATCGCATCCGCACGATCGACGGCATGGCCGTGATCCGCGAAGGCGGCAACGTCCACTGCACGACGCAGCAGATTCCTGCCGGACGCTGAACGACGTTCGTCGGGCGGAGGAACATTTCCGCCGAACGGGTAAAACAACAAGGAAAGAACCGATAAACAAATACCGTGCAGACAAATTCGAGAGGAGCTGGAAAGATCCCATGAGAAAAGTAAAAGTAGCCGCGACGCAGATGAGCTGCACCTGGGACATCGACGATAACATCCGCAAAGCCGAAGCGCTCGTGCGCAAAGCGGCGGCGGAAGGCGCGCAGGTGATCCTGCTGCAGGAGCTGTTCGAGACCCCTTACTTCTGCCAGAAAGAAAAAGCGGAGTATTACCAGTACGCGACGGAGCTGGAGAGCAACAAAGCGATCCATCACTTCAAGCAGGTCGCGAAGGAACTGGAAGTGGTCCTGCCGATCAGCTTCTACGAAAAGAAAAACTATGCCCGCTACAACGCGCTCGCGATGATCGACGCGGACGGCGAAGTGCTCGGCACGTACCGCAAAAGCCATATCCCGGACGGTCCGGGCTACGAAGAGAAGTTCTACTTCAACCCGGGCGATACCGGCTTCAAAGTGTGGAACACCCGCTACGGCAAAATCGGCGTCGGCATCTGCTGGGACCAGTGGTACCCGGAAGCCGCGCGCGCGATGGCGCTGATGGGCGCGGAAATTTTGCTGTATCCGACCGCGATCGGCTCGGAGCCGCAGGACAGCTCCATCGATTCCAAAGACCACTGGCAGGCCTGCATGCTGGGGCATGCCGGTTCGAACCTGATTCCGGTCATCGCGTCCAACCGCATCGGCGCGGAAAGCGACGAAGATTCGTCGATCAACTTCTACGGCTCTTCGTTCATCGCGGGTCCCCGCGGCAGCAAGATCGTCGAAGCGAGCCGCGATCGCGAAGAAGTGCTGACGGCCGAATTCGACCTCGACCAGCTCGAGATCGACCGGATCGAATGGGGCGTGTTCCGCGACCGCAGACCGGAGCTTTACGGCGTCCTCGCGACCTACGACGGCGAGCGGAAGATTCGCCAATAATTCGCAGAGCTAGAGAAAGAGCCTGTCCTCCTTGGGGGACAGGCTCTTTTGTTCGTTCTCTCAAGCTCTGCATGAAGCGGGGCATTATGCTGCCCGACGCATCCCGCCCGGTTGCGCTTAAGAAGCTTCGCGGTTTTCTTCCTTCATTTCCGGCAAATACAGCGTGAACGTGCTGCCCCGGCCTTCGACGCTGTCGAGCGTCATGCAGCCGCCGAGAAGGCGGGTGAACTCCCGGCAAATCGACAGGCCGAGTCCGGTGCCGCCGTACATCCGCTCCGTGCTGCCGTCCGCCTGGTGAAAAGCTTCGAAGATGATCTCTCGTTTGTCTTCCGCGATTCCGATTCCCGTGTCGGATACCGTGACCGCGATAGCGGGAACGCCCGGAAAAGCACCGGCGGCTTCGCACGGCAGAGCGCCGGAATCGTGCGTCTTCAATCTAAGGGAGACTTTGCCCGACGAAGTGAACTTGAAAGCGTTGGAAAGCAAATTTTTGACGATTTGCTGCAGCCTTTTGCCGTCGGTATAAAAAAAGTCGGGCACGTCGTCGGCCACGACAACTTCGAACTCGAGATTTTTCTGGGAGGCGACCATTTCGAATCCGTAGTGAAGCATTTCGGGAAAGTCGCGCAGCGATACGGCTTCCCTATTGATATCGAGCATGCCGGCTTCGACTTTCGACAAATCGAGCACGTCGTTAACGATATCGAGCAGTTCCTGACCCGATCGGTGAATAATTTCCGCATAGCTTTTGTTTTCCGCCTCGTCATCTTCCGGATTCTCGGCGATGAGCTGCGACAAAATCAAAATACTGTTCAGCGGCGTTCTCAATTCATGCGACATGTTAGCTAAAAATTGGGATTTATATTGGGAAGAGCGCCGCAGTTCTTCTGCCGTCGATTCCAATTCGAGCTGGGCTGCCAGCAGTTCGCGCCGGCTTTCTTCGGCCTGGGCATACTGCTGTTGAAGACGGGCGTTGACCGAGCGAAGTTCTTCCTGCTGATTTTGCAGTTCCTCGGTCAGCGACCGGGATTCCTGAAGCAGACGCTCAACCTCGGCGCGGCCGGAAACGTTCTGCAGCGCGATGCCCAGCGTGAAACGAAGCTGTTCGATCAACTGACGGTGCAGCAGGGTGAAAGGCTGGAGCGAAGTGAGTTCGACCACTGCCTCGATTCGCTCTTCCGCTTCGATCGGCACCACCCAGATCTGTTTGGGACGGAAGCCGCCGGAGCCTGTCGGAACCCGTCCGGCATAGTCGTCCGGCACGTCGATCAGAATCTCCTGTCCGTCGAGTCCCGCTTGCCCGACCCATCCTTCACCGGACAAAAAAGATTCGGACGTATTTTTGGAGTCGCCGGCATAGGAAGCGATGCGCACGAAACGAACGCGTCCGTCTTTTGTTTCCCGGATGTAGAAAAAACCCGAAGCTGCGTTCACGGCGGGAGCCACGACGGACAGGAACATGCGAGCCAGCACATCCTGTCCCGAAACCTGGTGATACAGCATAACCAGCTCGTTCAGCCGGGTCTGCAGCCAGTTGTTGTCTTCGATTCGTTGATTGAATTCGCGTACCCGCCGATTGTGATCTTCCAGCGCGTCGAGCATATGATTGTAACCTTTCGCGATATTGCCGATCTCGTCGTCGGTTCCGACTTCGAGGCGTGACATCTGTTCGACGGCGCCGGGATCGAATCGGTCCATCATATCGGTAATGCGTCTGAGGCTGCGGCCCGTTCCCCGAATAACCCACAGGGCGGACGCCACTCCGATCAGAATAATCGCCAGCGCGGAGACGGCGCTCACGACCAGAATCGAGTTGAATCGTTTGTCGGCTTCCTGCTGAGCTTTCTGCATTTTTTCTTCCTGCATACGGGTGTATTCGCCGAGATTGCGGAGAAGGTTGGTTCGAATGCCCTGTGCTTCTTCCACGTATAAGATCGCCGCCCGATCCGAGTCGCCCCGGTCCAACGCGTTGTTGATGCGGCCCACAACGTTCATATAACGGTCCAATCCCTGTTGGATGGAAGAAAGCAGATTGCCGTTGGCGTCATGTCCGATGTGAAGCTGAAGATAAGTGAGGTGGGTGTAAGCGGACTGGCTGCGTCTTTCGATTTGAGACATATGCATGATGGACTGCTGCGAATCGGTCTCGTTGACCAAATAACCCACCTCGCTGTCGAGATAGGAGAAGTTGTTGCGAAACGCCGCAGAGCGGCTGACTTTGTCGTAACGTTCGTCCATGATTTCCGATAAATTTTGGCGAACTCCATCAAGCATGGCGGCCAAAATGACCAACAAAATCATCAGAGCGAACAAAATGGTGCCGAAGCCGAGCAGCTGTTTTTTTCGATAACTTATCATAAGCCTTCCTGCTTTCTGATCCGACGTGAGTGGACTCTCTAAGGTTGTTTTACCTTAAAGCAGCAGCGTTGAAGCAGCGGTAAAAAGCAGGCGGATGGTCGGGTCCTCGGCGAAAGAACGGGGAGATATACAAGGAGAAATGTGTATGTTATAATATTCACAATTAAAGAATTATTAATTTGAACGGCGAAAGGAGGTGAATCCTTTGCTCGATCTGCAGGATTTGCTCCCTTATTTGTTTTCGGTCAGCCTGCTGCTTGTTCTGCGTTACTTCTATCTGCTGTTCCTGTATGGCGGATTGCGAATCACGTGGATCGAAGCCGAGAATTACGATTACCGCAATTATTTCAATCCGATTCCGGCCTCTCGCGGATGCGACTCTTGTTCAAGGCTCAGCCGGATGGTCCGGCGCCGAGAGGCTCCCGATGAAGACGGCGGCGACTGCCGCTCCTCGTTCGATGACGTTTATTCGAGCGAACGAGGAGGAACAGGAAGATGGAAGAAGCAAAAGGATTCATTTTCAGCACAAAAAGGGGTAAGTTTTTCGTTTTAGCGATGCTGCTCGGCATGGTGGCGCTGCTGTCCGGATGCGGTCCGCAGAGCGGGGAAATCACGAGTTCGACGCCGGGATTTTTCAATCATTACATCGTATTTCCGATTTCTTATTTGATTCAGCATTTGGCGGGATGGTTCGGCGGCAGTTACGGGATCGGCATTATTCTTATTACTTTGATCGTCCGGACGGCATTGTTCCCGCTGATGATGCGTCAAGCGCGCTCGCAGCAGCAGATGAAAGCCAAAATGAGCGTCATGCAGCCGGAACTGGACGCGTTGAAGAAAAAGTACGAGAACAAGAAGGATGCCGAGCAGCAGAAGCTGATGCAGCAGGAGATGATGGCCATCTACCAAAAGCACAGCTTCAACCCGCTGAACATCGGCTGTCTGCCGATTCTGATTCAGCTTCCGATTCTGTCGGGGCTGTACACGGCGATCCGTCTGACCCCCGAACTGTCCACGCATTCGTTCTGGTGGTTCAAATTGGGACAGCCCGACTGGATCATGGCGGTTCTGGTCGCGGTCTTGTATCTGGCGCAGGCAAAAGTGTCGCAGTTTAACATGACCCCGGAACAGCGCAAGCAGATGGCCGTCATGAGCTATATTTCTCCGCTGATGATGCTGTTCTTCTCGTTCAGCGCGCCGGCGGCCATGCCGCTCTACTGGATGGCGAGCGGTACGTTCCTTCTGCTGCAGACGCTGCTGTTCCGCAAAATGTATCCGACGAATCCGGAAGCGATCGCGGCGCTCGAAGCAAAGTCCGACAAACCGGATCAACCCGGCGGCGGAAAATCGGGCACACCGCAGGGCGGTACCATGAAGACCTCCAAGGCGGCAGATGCCAGCAAGCCGGTCAAGGCTTCGGCGGCATCCGCCAAACAGGGCGGAAGGCCGAAGACGTCCGGCAGTAAGTCGGGAAAATCCGTCAAGAAGCCCGCGAAGGCCTGAGAGAAACTCGGGTATATGGATGAAGCCTCGCCGCGCAAGCCAAACTTGCCGCGGCGGGGCTTTTTTTCTGCGGAGGCGAAGCCGATCGACCACACCTAAAAAACGCCCCTTCCGCTTCTTGATGAAGAGGAGGGGCGTTCAGTGGGGCCCTGTCAGGGCTATGGGAATGCAGGAGAGTTACCGCGCCGAAGATCGGCTCAAGTTCGCGGCGCGCATGAAGTTGCCGATAATCCGATGCCCGATTCGGCCTCCGGCGGTCAGCAGCGATTCGGGATGGAACTGCACCGCGTACACCGGAAGCTCGCGGTGGCGAATTCCCATCACGACGCCGTCTTCGGAACGGGCCGTCACTTCCAGGCAGTCGGGCATATTTTCGGCATGCAGCGAGTGATAACGGCCGACCTTGAACGGACCGTCGATGCCGTCGAACAGCGGACATTCCGCCGAAGCGCTGACGAGCGCCGGTTTGCCGTGCTGCGGAACGTCCAGCACGCCGAGACGGCCGCCGTAATATTCGACGATGCCCTGCAGGCCGAGGCAGACGCCGAACATCGGCACTTCGCGGCCCGCGGCGAGATCCAGAACTTCCCGCATGCGGAAGTCGTCCGGGCGACCGGGTCCGGGCGAGAGCACGATGCCGTCGAACGTTTCGCCGCCGCGCAGAACGCGAAGAGCGGCCGGGGTGCGCAGCACCCGTACTTCGGCGCCGGTTTCCTTGAAATAGCCGGCCAGCGTATGCACGAACGAATCCTCGTGGTCGACGAACAGGAGGCGTTTGCCGAGCCCCGGCAGCCGATCGGCGTCGGTTCCGGCCGGCGCGGCGTTTGCCGGCGCGCGGCTGCCGCGTACCGCTTTGACCAGCGCGGCTCCTTTGGTCAGCGTTTCTTCTTCCTCTTCGGCCGGGATCGAATCGTAGAGCAGGGTAGCGCCGACGCGGATTTCCGCCACGCCTCCGCGAATACGGATCGTGCGCAGCGTCAGTCCCGTATTCAGCCCGCCGTCGAAGCTGTAGAAGCCGACCGCGCCGCCGTACCAGTCGCGGGGAGAATCCTCGTGATCCTCGATCCAGCGGATCGCCGCTTTTTTCGGCGCGCCCGTTACCGTTACGGCCCACATATGCGTCATAAACGCGTCGAGCGCGTCGCAGCCTTCGCGCAGCGTGCCTTCCACATGGTCGACGGTATGGAACAAATGCGAATACGTTTCGATCTGCCGATGGCCGATCACGTTGACGGAACCCGGTTCGCACACGCGCGACTTGTCGTTGCGGTCGACGTCCGTGCACATGTTCAATTCCGCTTCGTCTTTGCGCGAATTCAGCAGTTTGCGGATCTGCTCCGCGTCCTCGATCGGCGAGGCGCCGCGCTTGATCGTGCCCGAGATCGGGCAGGTCTCCATGCGCTTGCCTTCGACGCGGACGTACATTTCCGGCGACGAACCGACCAGATGCTCCGTGCCCAGGTTGACGATAAAGCCGTAAGGGCTCGGATTGATCTCGCTCAAGCGGCGGAATACGGCGGACGGCGCTTCCGGGCACGGCTCGTACAGCGTCTGCGTCGGCACCACTTCGAACAGGTTGCCGACTTTGAATTCCTCGATCGCCGTATCGACGAGGCTTGCGTAGCGTCCCGGCACATAGTCGGGCAGCTTCGGAAGAACGCCCTGCGCGCCCGCCGCATTGGCGGTCGGGGGCGTGACGCGCGGCAGTCCGGCCGTCGAACGTCCGTCCGCAAGCGCGAAGTCGTAGCTCAGCTTGTAGGCCTGGCCCAGCTGACGGTCGACCATGACGATCTCGTCCGGCAGATACAGCACGACGTCGGGCCGTTCCAGCGTGCGCTCGTGCTTCAGGGGCATCGGTTCGAACTGAAACACCAGATCGTAACCGAACGCGCCGTACAGGCCGAGCTGCGAGTCTTCGGGCGCTTCCAGCGCCTCTTTGATGCGGCGGATCAGCGTGAAGATGGAAGGACGGCGCGTGCGGTCTTCTTCGGACATCAGCTCGTCTTCGTCCTCGCGCTGCAGCACGGAGCCGGTGATCAAACGGCCTTCGCGGCCAAGTTCGAACGCCGGGTCGGCGGACAGGGTCAGGTGCAGAAAATCGAGCAGCAGGTCGCCGCGTTCATTAAGGGCCTGAATCTCAAAACGGCCGCGCGAAGAGCGCAGCTCGATGGGCGGATTCAAAAATCCGACATCCCATCTCGAATAACGGCCCGGGAATTCGTAACCGCTCGTAAAAAGGGCGCCGCGACGGCTGTCGATATCGGCAAGAATGGGAGTTACCGCCTCCGACGCATCGAGAGGGGTTAGGGTGCGGGTGACTTCAAGACGGCCCCGTGTGGCGTAAACTGCCCGCTGCGGGGAAAGGGTGGCTTCAAATTTCACTTTTTCTCCTCCTTCGGTTGTAGCAAGGGTTGGAGAGAAAAGAGAAAGAAAGTGATGGATATGCGATTGAAAAGGGGACTCGGCTCCGCTCAACTTGTCTCTGCTCTTGTCTCTGCTCAGGCTCTGCTTCTCTTGAAAATAAGCTCGGTCTTGCATGCGGACTCCTCCGCGGGTGTCCGGCTCTCCGGACTTATGGCAAATGATACCGGGTCGCCGGGGCGGTTGTCAATGGCGGGTAAGCGCGCAGTGTTCTTTTTTGCCCGGACAAGAAGCGAAACGCTTGCGTTCTGGAAAAAAGAAGTCTACAATAAACATATGAACAGTTGCTCATATGTTTAGATAAAGGAGTTGAGAGTATGAGTCGACGGAAAGAAGAACGCGGCTTCGATCATCACGCCCATAACCATGGCGCCCAAGGTCATCAACACGGTCACGGCGGTCATTCCCACGCCCACGGCGCGAACAAGAAAGCGCTGAAGCTTTCCTTTTTCCTGATCGCTTCCTATATGATCGTCGAGGTCATCGGCGGACTGGCGACGAACAGCTTGGCCCTGCTGTCGGATGCCGGTCACATGCTCAGCGACGCGGCCGCGCTCGGATTCAGCCTGCTGGCCATGATCTGGGGAGAACGCCGCGCCAGCTCATCCAAAACCTACGGCTACAAGCGTCTCGAAGTGTTGGCCGCTTTTGTGAACGGATTGGCGCTGCTCGGCATCTCGCTGTATATTTTCTACGAAGCGTCCCGCCGTTTCTCCGATCCTCCGGGCGTCATGAGTTCGGGCATGCTGACGATTGCGGTGATCGGCCTGCTCGTCAACGTGGCCGCCGCATTTATTTTGATGAAAGGCGATACGTCGGAAAATTTGAATATTCGGAGCGCCTTTCTGCACGTGATCGGCGATCTGCTCGGGTCCGTGGGAGCGATCGCCGCGGCGATTGCGATGATG
The DNA here is from genome assembly GCF_011090185.1 of Saccharibacillus alkalitolerans. Classification (GTDB taxonomy): domain Bacteria; phylum Bacillota; class Bacilli; order Paenibacillales; family Paenibacillaceae; genus Saccharibacillus; species Saccharibacillus alkalitolerans. The sequence continues at coordinate 1,027,390 of NZ_JAAFGS010000001.1, forward strand.
GCGTTCGGATGGAACATTGCCGATCCGATCGCAAGCGTCGTCGTAGCCGTCTTGGTGCTGATCAGCGCTTACCGGATAACGCGGGATTCGGCGCATATTTTGATGGAGGGCGCGCCGGCAGGCTATGACACGGACGGAATTCGCCGGGCGCTCGCCGGCATTCCGGGCGTCCGGGGCGTGCACGATCTGCATCTCTGGTCGCTGTCGTCCGATCTTCCGCTGCTCAGCGCGCATTTGGTGCTGGACCGCCCGGAAGACGGCGAAGCGGCGATGGACCAGGCCCGGCGTCTGCTGACGGAGCGGTTCGGCATCGGGCATATCACGATCCAGCTCGATCCGCCCGGCGCCGTCTGCGGCGTGCGCGACGAAGCGGGACATGGAGAGCATTGAAGCAAGTGTGGCCGGTCGGAACATTCGCTTGAGCTGAGCGGATCTCCGGAAGAACAAGCGGACAGCAAAAAAGGAAGCCCGGATCGGGCTTCCTTTTTTCATAGAGACAAACACGCAGCGATTTTTAGGTGGATCGAGTCCCCGCGAAGCAGCCGTCTAGCCGTGCTTCAAGTGCTGAAGCGTCTGGGAGAAAATCTCTTCGACATGCCGGTCGTCAAGAGAGTAGAAGACGGTTTTGCCCACTTTGCGCCGCTTTACGATGCGGGTATTGCGCAGATAACGCAGCTGATGGGAAACGGCGGACTGCGTCATATCGAGTACGATGCACAGATCGTGCACGCAGAGTTCTTTTTGCAGCAGGGCATAAATGAGCCTTACACGCGTAGGATCGCCGAGCGCCTTGAACAGTTCGGCCATATCGATAGCGGTGGAATCGTCCACGAAATTTTCCTTGATCCGGACCAGCGTGTCTCGGGGAGCCGCGCTGTCCGCGCCGTCGTGGCCGCATTCGTCCGTCATGTCCTCGCGTAGCGCTTCCTGTGTCACGCTTCATCACCTTCCCGTATGCGTCGTGTTTCCATTATAACAAAAATCGTTGGGATTACGAATAGGCTTTTTTTTCGCCGGAAATTTTGACTTGGCTCATCGGCGGAGCTATAATCGAAATAACACATGAACATATGCTCATATATAATTCGTAATCTTTTTGAATAGCTTTTCGGACAAGGTGAACAAAGAAAGAGAACGCAGATCGACCGGGAGGGATCATCATGGGAACGGCTGCAGGCACGGTAAAGCGCGAATGGGTACTGGAAGGATTGGACTGCGCCAACTGCGCGATGAAGATCGAAAACAGCGTGCAGAAGATGGAAGGCGTATCGGACTGTTCGCTGAACTTCGTCAACAAAACGCTGACTTTCATAAGCGACCCGGATCGCGAGGAAGAAGTGGCCTCCAAGGCCGCGGGCACGATCAAAAAGTTGGAACCCCATGTGCGAATTACGGTCAAGGGCACGCGGCAGCAGATCGACGCTTCGGGTCGCCTTGCGCCGCAGCCGTCTCCCGGTTCGCCGACGGTAACGGACATAGCCGTCCTTCAGGCGGACTCTCCAGGGGAGCATACGCATGAGCATTCGGGACACGGACATTCGCACGAGCACGAAGGCGGCCAGAAGACGCTCATCGGCAGACTGGCGGCTGGCGCCGCATTGATGGCGGGCGCGCTGCTGCTTCCGCTTGGCGGAGGATGGGAGCTCGGATTGTTCCTGACGGCCTATCTGATCGTCGGCGGCGACGTTCTTCTGCAGGCGGTCCGGAACCTATTCCGCGGGCAGGTGTTCGACGAGTATTTTCTGATGTCCGTGGCGACGGTCGGCGCTTTTGCGGTCGGACAGTATCCGGAGGGAGTCGCGGTCATGCTGTTCTACCAGGTCGGCGAGCTGTTTCAAAGCCTGGCGGTCAACCGGTCGCGCAAATCGATCACTTCGCTCCTTAACATTCGCCCCGATTACGCCAACTTGAAAGCGGACGGCGGCGTGAAACGGGTCAGACCCGAAGCGGTCGCGGTCGGCGCGCATATCGTGGTCCGTCCCGGAGAGAAAGTGCCGCTTGACGGACGGATCGTCGAAGGTTCCTCGCTCGTCGACACTTCCGCGTTGACGGGCGAATCCGTGCCGCGCGGCGTGAAGACGGGGGATGACGTGCTCGGCGGATTCATTAACAAAAACGGCGTGCTGACCGTGGAAGTCACGCGGACGTTCGGCGAATCGTCGGTCGCCAAAATACTGGAACTGGTCGAAAACGCCTCGGGACGCAAAGCGCCTACAGAGACGTTCATCAACAAGTTTGCGCGCCGCTATACGCCGATCGTCGTCGTCACGGCGCTGCTGCTGGCCGTGCTGCCTCCGCTGATCGTGCCCGGCGCGGAATTCTCCGACTGGATTTACCGGGCGCTGATCTTCCTCGTCATCTCCTGTCCGTGCGCGCTCGTCGTCTCCATTCCGCTCGGCTTTTTCGGAGGAATCGGCGCGGCGTCCAAGCAGGGAATTCTTGTAAAAGGCGGGAACTATCTCGAAGCGCTGAATCAGGTAGGGGTCGTCGTATTCGACAAGACCGGCACGCTCACCCGGGGCAGCTTCCAGGTGACCGAAGTGCACGCGGCGGACGGCTTCGAGCGCCAGGAGCTGCTGGAAACGGCCGCTTATGCCGAGCTGCATTCGGGCCATCCGATCGCGGATTCGATCCGCGAAGCGTTCGGCCGCAGGCTCGACGGGGCGAGAATCGGCGATTATGAAGAAGTGTCCGGGCACGGCATTCGCGCCGAATTGGACGGCCGCGCCGTACTGGCCGGAAACGCCAAGCTGATGCGTGCCGAGGGAATCGCTTTCGCCGAAGCGGCGGATGCCGGCACCGTCGTGCATGTCGCCGTGGACGGACGCTGGGCCGGCCGCATCGTGATCGCCGACGAGATCAAGGAAGACTCCGGCGAAGCGATTCGCGGCCTGAAGAACCTCGGCATCCGCAAAACGGTCATGCTGACCGGCGACGCGAAAAGCGTGGGCGAGGAAGTCGGAAGACGGCTGGGCATCGACGAAGTCCATGCCGAGCTGCTGCCGGAGAATAAGGTGGAAGAGATCGAGAAGCTGGATCGCGCGAAAAGGCCGAAAGAGAAAATATTGTTCGTGGGCGACGGCATTAACGATACGCCGGTGCTGGCAAGGGCCGATATCGGCGCAGCGATGGGCGGACTGGGTTCCGATGCCGCCATCGAAGCCGCCGACGTCGTCATCATGACCGACGAGCCGTCGAAGCTGGTCACGGCGATTGGCATCGCCAGACGGACGAGACGGATCGTATGGCAGAACATCGTTTTCGCGCTCGGAGTCAAAGCGGTGTTCCTGATCCTCGGCGCTTTCGGCATCGCGACCATGTGGGAAGCGGTGTTCTCGGACGTCGGCGTCACCCTGATCGCGGTGTTGAACGCCATGCGGGTGCTTCGAACGGGAAGCGGAGCTTCCGCGGCAGAAGAGGTCGGCACGGTCCGATCGGCCGAAGCGCGGTAAGCGGCGAAGTCGCACCGATGCCGAAAAAACAGAATCGCAGCCGCATCGAACCGCCGAAAGGCGGTTCTTTTTTGCGTTCGCAGGTCAGCGGCTGGATTTCGAGCGAGCATACCGTTAAACTATCCATAACGTGCTCGAAGAGGGAAAGCTTGGATTCTCTTCCGCGATATTTTCCGCGGTAGCGATACTTTCTCCCGTCGTACCGCGTTTATAGGCATAAAGCCTTTCCTGGAACCGCTTTAATCCGTCATGGGGGTGAAAAAGATGCTACAACCGTACTGCGCTTACCATCCCGAGCGGGAAGCCCGCCATCAGTGTACCCGCTGCGGAAGAATGATTTGCGACGAATGTTACGACCCGGAATCGAAGACCTGCAGATTTGCCGACTGTCATATCAAAGACTCGGCCGGAGCCGGGGGGAGGGCGGAAGAGAGAGGAACGCAGCACCGGAACAGGCCGAATCAAGGCGATTGGTCCGCGAACACCGGCTGCCGGATCGTCGTCGCCATTTTCGCGATCATCGGCGGATTGTTTCTGCTGCTGCTTGCCATCTGCGGCGGGATGATCTTTTTGAATTACTGACCTGAATGCGCGAAAGGAGGCCAAGCGTGGAATTTCCCGTCTATATCCCGCTCGGACCGTGGAGGATTCATCCGCACGTACTGTTCGAGACGCTTTCTTATTTTATCGGGTTCAGGGTCTATCTGTGGACGCGAAGATCGAGCGGAATGCCGAAGCTGACCAGTCTGCAGATTTTGGCGGGCACCATTCTGGGCGCGGCGCTCGGAGCCAAGCTGCTGTACTGGCTGGAAGACCCCGCCGCCACTTGGGAGCAGCTGAGCCGGGGACACTTTCTCTGGGGAGGCAAAACGATCGTGGGCGGACTGCTCGGCGGCCTGATCGGGGTCGAATTGTCCAAAAAATTGGCGGGATGGAAGCCGTCGACCGGCGATGATTTCGTCTATCCGCTCATTGTCGGAATGGTGCTCGGCCGAATCGGCTGCTTCCTGACCGGTCTGGAAGATCATACATACGGCGTCGCGACGAACTGGATCACCGGCGTCGATTTCGGCGACGGCGTTTCGCGCCATCCGGCCCAGCTGTACGAGATCGCCTTTTTGCTGGGACTCGGCCTGCTGCTGTTTCCGCTCTACCGAAAAAGCCGGGATCCCGCCTCCGCCGAAACGGGGTACGTGCAGGGACGGATGTTTCAATGGTTCATGGCCGGATATCTGGCTTTCCGTTTTGTTATCGAGTTTATCAAACCGACTCCCCATCCGTACCTGGGACTGAACAATATTCAGCTCGCCTGCATCGCCGGATTGATTTACTACGCATGGCTGATGACCCGGCGCGGAAAGCGCGAGGCCGAGCCTGCCGCGGAAGCGGCGCATGCCGGCTGAACGCGCGTTTTCCTCGGAGCCCGTTTGCCTACTTTTGTGAAAAGGAGCGTCATTCGCATGCCCAATCGCCCTTACTTGTACCATGAATTGACCAACAGCATCTGCTCGACGTGCTACCGCAAAGTCGAAGCCAAGATCATCGAGGAAAACGGCCGGATGTACATGGTCAAACGCTGCCTGGTGCACGGGCCCGAAAAGGTGCTGATCTCGACCGACGTCGATTATTACAAAAAAACGCGCGAGTTCGTCAAAGCGTCCGAGATGCCGCTGAAGTGGAACACGCCGATCAAATACGGCTGTCCCTACGACTGCGGCCTCTGTCCGGACCACGAACAGCACAGCTGCCTGACGCTGCTGGAAGTGACGGACCACTGCAACATGAAGTGCCCGATCTGCTTCGCGGAATCTTCGCCGCAGCGGACGACGCACCGCTCGCTCGAACAGATCGAATTCATGCTGGATCGGATCATCGAAAACGAAGGCGAAGCCGACATCGTGCAGATCAGCGGCGGGGAGCCGACGACCCATCCGCAGTTTTTCGAAATTCTCGATCTGTGCCGCGAACGGCCGATCAAGCATATCATGGTCAATACGAACGGCGTGCGCATCGCGCAAGACCGGGCCTTTACGGAGCGGCTTGCTTCGTACATGCCGGGCTTCGAAATCTATCTGCAGTTCGACAGCTTCGAGCCTCACGTGCTGAAGGAACTGCGCGGCGCCGACGTGCGCCGCATCCGCGAAGACGCCATTCGGCATCTGAACGAATTCAATCTGTCCACGACGCTGGTCGTGACGCTGAAAAAGGGCTTGAACGACTCGGAGGTCGGAAAAATCATTCAATACGGGCTGCAGCAGCGCGCGGTGCGAGGCGTGACGATTCAGCCGATTCAGGCGGCGGGCCGCCTGCAGGGATACGACCCGGCGACCGACCGGCTGACGGTAAGCGAGGTACGGCAGATGATCATCGACCAATCGGGCGTATTCGAGCCGGACGACATTCTGCCCGTTCCCTGCCATCCCGACTGTCTGGCGATGGGCTACGCGCTCAAGCTCGGGGGAGAAGTGCTGCCGCTGACCCGGATGATCGACAAAGAAACGCTGCTGGAAGGGGACAGCAACACGATCGTGTTCGAACATGATCCCGTCGTGAAAGGCAAGCTGTTCGAGCTGCTGTCGACGGGCCACTCCCCGGTCTCCTCGGCGCTGTCGCTCAAAAGCCTGCTCTGCTGCCTGCCGCTCGCGGCGGTGCCGGAAGAGATCGTGTACGATAACGTGTTCCGGATCATTATCATGCAGTTCCTCGACGCGTACAATTTCGACGTGCGTTCGGTGAAGAAATCGTGCGTGCATATCGCGCATCCCGACGGCCGGATCATTCCTTTCGACACGTACAACATGTTTTACCGGGACGATAAGGAGAAGCTGCTGGAGGAGAGAAAAGCGGAAATCGCGACGGCTTGGGATACCGCGCCGGGCTGCCGCTGAGTCCGGCGCGCGTCCGGGAGGAGCGCTTCGGGAGAACGGAGGGCGGATCGACCGCTGCGCTTCCGTCCCGCGCGGAATGCACGAAAAAGCCGGCTCGTTAGCGAGCCGGCTTTTTCGGCGGTTCGACGTTTCGTCGCGGGGAACCCTGCGTCAAAGCTTACAGCATGCCGAGAAAGCGGCTGGCGATGCCGAAATAAATGAACAGCGAGAGAATGTCGTTGAGCGTCGTGATCAGGGGACCGGAAGCGACGGCCGGGTCGACCTTGAATCGGCTCAAAACGAGCGGAATGCAGGTACCCGTCAGCGTGCCGATAATGAGCGTGGCCAGCAGCGATACGCCGATAATTCCGCCGAGCAGCAGGCTGCCCTGCCAAAAATACGCGATCACGGTAATGAGCAGGCCGCAGGAGACGCCGATCATAAGGCCGACAAGCAGCTCGCGGCGCAGCAGCTTCCAGACCGTGGAGGCGGTCAGCTTGCGTCCGTTCAAGCCGCGGACGACGACGGCCAGCGATTGGGTGCCGGTGTTGCCCGTCATGCCGGCGATCATCGGCATGAAGAAGGCCAGCGCGACGATCTGCTTCAACGTGTCTTCGAAGTAATCGACGATACTGCCCGAGACCAGACCGATGAACAGCAGCAGAATCAACCAGGGAAGCCGCCGCCTTACCGCGATCAGCGGCGGCGTATCGAAGTCGATATCTTTGCCGCCGCCGCCCATCTTGGCGACGTCCTCGTCGGCTTCGGACACGACAATGTCAAGAATGTCGTCGACCGTAATGATGCCGCATAATCTCGATTCTTCGTCAATGACGGGAAGGGCGAGAAGTTCATAACGCTGAATCAAGCGGGCGGCTTCTTCTTGATCCATCGCGACCGTGGCGAAGACGACGCGTTTTTTCATCAGCGTTTCGATTTTTTGATCGTCCTCGGCAAAAAACAAATCATGGTAAGAGACGACGCCCGCCAATTTGCGGTTTCCGTCGACGACGTACAGATAACCGATCGTATCGGACATGGAAGCCGAACGGCGAATGTGCTCGACCGCCTCCCGCGCCGTATCGTCGGCCGAGAGCGAAATAAAGCGGTCCGTCATGAGGCGGCCCGCGCTTTCCGGCGGATAACCGAGCAGCGTGCGCAGCGCGGACGAATCGCTCAGATGCATGTACGACAGCAGCTCTTCGCGCTTTCCGGGCGGCAGATCGTGCAGGAATCGAGCCAGATCTGAATCTTCCATATGCCGCATGACGTCAATGGAGCGGTCGGGTCCCAGGTTCTCGAAAATTCCGGCCTGTTCGCGGTTGGTCATCGTTTCGGCCATGTCGGCAAGCTGCTGCGTGTGCAGCCGAATCAGGAAATGGCTCCGCTCTTCCGGAGCGAGCTCCCGATAAATTTGCGACAGATCGTAAGGGTGCAGATCGCGGGTGAAAGGCTGAAACTCCGAGAAGTCCTGCCGTTCGAGCAGGCGGCGAACTTCTTCGGCCAACTGTTCGACATACCGTTCTTCCGGGGTTTGATGAATTTTGGGCGGCATACGTACCTCCTTGTGAATCCGTAAATTCTCGATTGCTCACTCTTTAACTGTAAACTTTTCGGCATCGGACAAAACTTTTTCTTGCCTCAAGGAAGTCATCGCCGCGAACGGCGCTTTGCTGAGCGCAGACTGAACGCTGCCGCACCCCTCCGACGCGGACGATCCCAACCCTAACAAGAAAAAGCTGCGCGTATGCCCCGGGGCATCGCGCAGCTTTTTCGGCGTGCAAAAATTTCGCGAAAATCGAACTCCCTAGCCGCCGACCCGCGAATCAACCGGAAGGTTCCGCCGCCTTCGCTCGAACCGCTTCCGCCGCGTCCCTTGCCGTCAGGCGCTTGTGCGCCGCAAGCAGGAAAGGCAGGCCGCAGGCGGTCAGCAGCGCCAGCGGCGCGAACACGGCCAATCCGCTCTGCAGGGCGAAGCGGTCGAGCAGCAGCCCGCCGACGATCGGGGCGGCGACGTTCCCGACGTTGTTGAAGCCGATGGTGCCGAAGTAGGTCCCTTTCCATTCGGGCTTGGCAATCCGGTCGATCAGCATGTCCATCATCGTGAACAGCAGCACTTCGCCGACGGTGAAGACGAATACGCCGGCCAGCAGCAGGACCAGGCCGTGTCCCATTCCGAACATCAGCAGCGACAGCGAAACGAGCGCGTTGCCGAGGATCAGCGGGACGACCGGACGGAACCGGCTGACCGTCTTGACGATCGGATACTGAACGATCAGCACGACCGCGGCGTTCATCGCCAGCATGTAGGAGAACAGCTCCCTGCCGTTCGCAAGCCCCGGGGCAAGCGACAGATACTGCGCCAGCGTGGAGCTGAAATGTCCGTAGCCGAGCACGCAGAAGGTTGTGCCGATCAGCACCGGCAGGAAGATCCGGTCGCGCCTCGTCACCGCGAACGCTTCCCGGATCTTCGGCGCGGCGGCTTCGCTCCTCGCCGGCAGCGCGCTACGGTGCGCGGAGAACTGCGCGATCAGCACGAGTCCGTAAAGGACGTAGACGACGCCCGCGACGAGAAACGGAAAGGTCGATTCCGCCGAACCGAGACGCAGGCCGAGAATCGGGCCGAACACGACCCCGATATTGATCGCGGCGTAACGAAGATTGAACGCGAGCAGCTTATGCTCCGGCGGCGTCGTATCGGACAGCAGGGCGCGGGAGGCCGGTTCGAACACCGAGCGGCACAGCCCGTTCAGGACGTTCACGACGAAAAACATCCAGATTTCGCTCGCCGCGGCAAAGCCGAAGAAGACGGCCGCCCAGCAGAACACGGAGACGAGCATGACCTTTTTGCGTCCGATCCGGTCGGAGATATAGCCGCCGTAGAAGCTGACCGAGACGCCGGCCAGCGAGCTGGCGGCGACGATCAATCCGGTCAGCGTCGCCGGAACCCCCATCGTTCCGGTCAAATAGATGGCGAGAAAAGGGATGCTCATCGACGTGACGAGGCGGCCGAACATGGTGCCGACGATGATCGTCCAGGCAAGAGGGTGAATCTGTTTAAGCGCTTGCGGAATCATGGCCTTTCACTCCTTGTTAACAGCTTCCGTCATTGTACGCCCGGTAAAAGGGGAAGAAAAAGGGCAAGAATTCGTTTGCTTTTTTCCCCTTTTATATGATGCAATAAACGGGAAGGTTCAACGGGGGCCGCACGCGGAAAGGAGCGGGAAGATGGATAACGGAATGATGCAGTACCTGCGGATTTACGATCATTTGAAGGACGGACGTTCCGGCGGCGAAGAAGAAGCCTCGGTGACGGTCGCGCAGCTGGCGGAGCTGCTGTACTGCACGCCGCGCAACGTAAAGTTCGTGCTGCGCAAATTGGAAGAATCGGGCTGGATTCACTGGATTCCGGGACGCGGACGGGGCAACGGATCGAAGCTGCGCTTTTTGCGCTCCGCGGAGGAAGTGCTGGAGCTTCGGGTGCGCAGCCTGTTGGAACAGGGACGGGCGAGCGACGCGCTCGATCTGGTTGCCCAGTCGGGCGTCGACGAAGTGCTGAAAGCAAGGCTGTGGTCGCAGTTCAGTCTGTATCTCGGCCTGCACAGCGAACCCGCCGACAGCTCGGACTGCGACGTGCTGCGCATGATCCGCTACCGGAAAATGGAGAAGCTTGACACTTCCGCCGTTTATACGGCATTCGAAGTCTACATTTTGGGGCAAATCCACGATACGCTGATCAAGTACGACGCTTCTGCGGACAAATTTCAACCGAGGTTGGCGCACCGATGGGAAAGCAATGAGCGCGGGGACCGCTGGACCTTTTATTTGCGCAAGGGCGTGCGGTTCCACAACGGGCGCCTGATGACGTCCGCGGACGTGCGCGAGACGCTGCTTCGGCTGCGCCGCAAAGACTCGCCGGCGCTCAGTCTGCTGCGGGACATCGAAGAAGCGGAAACGCCGGGCGAATATACGGTGACGTTCCGCCTTTCGCGTCCCAACGCTTTTTTTCTGCATCTGGCGGGAAGTCTGTACATGGCCGTCGTTCCGGCGGAGTCCGACGACGGGGAGCTGCCGGTCGGGAGCGGGCCGTTCCGGATATCCGAGTTGAGCGAACACCGGCTGTCGCTGAGCGCGTTCGACGGCTATTACGGCTATCGGCCGCTGCTGGATCGGGTAGACGTCTGGTTCATGCCGAGCGGCGACGTAAGCGGCCATACTTATCATTTGTCGGAGGACGACGAGGTGGAAGGCAGCCGGCAGGTCGATTCGCCCGCACAGGGCTGCCGTTATCTCATTTTCAATTTCCGCCGTCCAGGTCCGCATCACCACGACGATTTCCGCAAAGCGATGCGCATTCTGTACGACCGCGAGCTTCTGGTGCGGGAATTGGGCGGAGACCGGCTGGCGCCGGCTTCCGGTTTCCTGCCCCGCTTCAGTTCCTCGGCCGATATCGCGCCGGGCACGCTGGACGAAGCCCGGGACCTGCTGCTTTCGAGCGGTTACGCCGGGGAAACGGTGCGGCTCGTGTTCACCGACAAAAAGGAAGAATGGATCGAAGCCAACTGGCTGCGCCGCCGCGCGGAAGATATCGGGCTGCGCCTCGAACCGTGTCCTCAGAAGCCCGCGCTCGGTTATCCGCAGGCCGAAGAAGGCGACCTGGCGATCGCTTCGGAAGTGCTGGAAGACGACTGGGAACTCGACCTGCTGAACTTTTTCCTGAACGGCATCAATTATTTGGGCCGGATGCTGCTGGACGAACAGCGCGGCGAGCTGCTTGCGCTGTTCGAAGGATTCATGACCGAGAACGAGGCCGGCCGTGCGGAAATTTTCGCGCGCGCGCAGCGGCTGCTCGCGGCGAACAATTGGCTGCTGTACGGCGCGCATACGAGCCACCGCGCGTATTTCAACCGAAGCTTGTACGGGCTTCGCATGGGATCGCTCGGTTTTCCGAATCTGTCCCGGCTCTGGGTCAGAGGCGAAGACTGCGGCTGCGACGCGCCGGGCAAGCATTGAACCGGGATGCGTTCGATTTTATACTTGTAGAGGAAAGCGGCCTGATGCCGCGCATGCGAAAGAGAGGCTGAGACGAGTGAAGAGCTATGAAGAAACCGCCAACGGACGGCGCAAAGTTATTATCGATACGGATACGGCAGGGGACGACACGATCGCTATTCTGACCGCCCTGCATCATTTTGACGTATTGGGCATTATGATGACGGGAGGCAACGTGCGGTTCGACCAGGAGGTCGAAAACGCGCTGTACACGATCCAGGTTGCGGGCAAAGGCGGAGAGGACGGCAAAATCCCGGTCTATAAAGGCTGCGAACGTCCGCTGCTGTCCCCGTGGAACTCGGCGCAGCATCTGACGGTCGAGGACGTGCACGGCAGCGACGGCATGGGCGGAGCGAATTTTCCGAAGGCCGCGCAGCGTCCCGCGGAAGGACATGCGGTCGATTTTTTGATCGAAACGGTACATAAATATCCGGGCGAGGTGACGCTGCTCGCCATCGCTCCGCTGACCAACATCGCGATGGCCGTTCAGAAGGACCCGACGATCGTGCCCGAAATCGCGCATCTGTACGTCATGGGCGGCACCAACAACGCGCTCGGCAACATTACGCCGGCGGCGGAATACAACTTCTATACCGATCCGGAAGCGGCCAGCCTCGTATTGAATTCGGGCATCCCGACCACTATGGTCGGCTGGGAAATGTGTACGGCCTATTCGCTGATGGACGACGACGATCATGCGGAGATCGCGGCGCTCGGCACGTCCGGCGCCCGCTTCTTCGCGGACGTGAACAAGGTAGTCATGCGCTTCAACAAGACGGTTCACCGCTTAAACGGAACGACCCATCCCGATACGCTGCTGATGGCCGTCGCCGCCGACGAATCGATCATGACGAAGTCGAACGACTATTTCGTGGACGTGGAAACGAAAGGCGAATGGACGAGAGGATACAGCGTGGTCGACGTCAATGGGCGTCTGGGCCGACGGCCGAACGTCCGCGTGTGCGAAGGTATCGACCGTCCGAGGTTCAAAAGCCTGCTGCTCGAAGTGCTGGGCGCCGTTCGATAGATTCCGACAAGGCATAATCGATTAATGAATAGGGTAAGAATCGATTACAGCCCGAGAGGATGAGAACAGTGAACGAAACGATGCCGGAAAAACGAGGAGTTCTTCGTCTGCAGGCGGGAGACGGCGCCGGTCGGATGTTTCAGCTTGCCGTCATGACGGTGAACCCGGACGAACTGCAGCACGTGTTGGACGAAACGGTTGTCGAGCTGGAGCAGGCGCTGCGAACGGGGATCGTTCATGCCGGCGCGGTTCTGCGCGGAACGGACGGCAGGGACGCCGCGGTGCTTGCGCATCTGAGCGGCGTTCCCGGAGAACGACGGAAGGTGGAACGCCTCCGTCTTCCCGCGGACTCCAACATGGATACCGATTTGTTCGCCGTCGAAATGGTGGGTCATATCCCGGAGCAAAATTTTTCCGATCTCGAAGAAGGATCGCCGATGGCGCATTTCGTCAACGTGTTCGAAGTGGCGCCCGGCGAGAGAAAGCGAATGCTGGAGCAGTTTGCGTCGATTATGCCGCATGTGTCCAAGAAGGACGGATACGTTTCCGCGAACGTTCATTTCAGCCTCGACGGCGTCTATGCCGCGAACGTAGGGCAGTTTACCGACAGTGCTTCTTTGGAGTCCGCCCTCGGTCGGCCGGAGGTGCTGGCCGCCTTCGCCAAAGGCGCCGTGAGCGGAGCGCTGGAGAAAAGCTTCGGCATTTTGCCGAAACCTCCGCGCTTTCGCCGATACGAAGTATATCGCGTCGCGGGCGATAACCGAAATTTGTAAATCCGCCGCGGCAAGCGCAGCGGGCAAGGAGGCGAATGGCAATGAAGCGGCAGGATCTTCGGCTCGAAAAAGAAATCGTAAAAACGGTCCGCATGGACTATCAGCTCTATCTTCCTTCCGGTTATGAAAAAGGAGTTTCTCCGAAAGCCCCGCTGATCGTATACCTGCACGGAGCGGGAGGAAGCGGCGCGGAACCGGAACTCGTGCGCAGGGAAGGGCTGCCGGCGAGAGCGGAATCGGGCGCGTCTCTTCCTTTCGTGATCGCTGCGCCCCAATGCCCGATCGGCGTCTTCTGGAATACGCAGGAAGACGAAGTGTTGGCGATTCTTGACGAAGTGGAAGAACGTTGGAATATCGACCCCGAACGCGTCTATTTGACCGGATACAGCATGGGCGCATACGGCGTATGGCATCTGGCCGTCCATCATCCGAAGCGTTTCGCCGCGATCGCGCCGGTCTCCGGAGGCGGAGATCCGGCTTATGCGAAAGAGCTGCGGACCATGCCGGCCTGGATCTTTCACGGGACGGACGACGAAATTATCCATGCGTCGGAATCGGAGAAAATCGCCGAGGCGATGCGGGAAGCGGGAGCCGAAGTGGAATTGACGCTGTATCCCGGAAGCGGCCACGATTGTTGGAAAAAAGTTTATTCGAACGAGGCGCTGTATCGGTGGTTTTTGGAACATACGGCTTCGGGCCGACATGCCCGGAAGAGGGAAGAAGCCGGAGAAGAAACGGATGCGGAGACGGATCAAAGCGGCGCGAAGCGATCCGATGCCGAAAGTCGGACGTTCGGCCGCACGGCAGACATTCCGGAAGAGGCAGCGGGGGAGGCGGCGATGGTCGGGGAAAGAAACGAATATCCGTCCGAAAATCCGGCTGACGCGTTCGGAGACCGGCTGTCCGAACGGCCCCAGTGGGAAGACGGGACGTCCGCTCTCGGCCTTTATCACGACGGAACGCAGCGTCTGAATATAGAGCCGGTCGGAGAAGAAGACATCGACGATCTATTTGAACTCGAAGCGAAAAACAAAGAGTTCTTCCGCGGATTCGCGGCGACGCGGGAAGAATTATTTTACACGCGGTCCGGACAGACGGAACGGGTTCGCCGGGCAATCGAGGCGTCGGCTGTCGACCAGCGTTATCTGTTCCTGGTGCGCGAGCGGGCAACCGGCAAGTTGATCGGCTCCGTCGACCTGATGGACGTCAGCCGAGGCAGCCTGCAGAGCGCCTGGATCGGTTATTTCATGGACAAAGAACATAACGGCAAAGGTTATATGACGGAGGCGATCCGATTCGTCGTGCGCCATGCGTTCGAAGTGCTGGCGCTGCACCGGATCGAGGCCGGCGTCATGCCCCATAACGAAGGCTCGCTGCGTGTGTTGGAGAAGGCGGGTTTTCAGCGCGAAGGGCTGACGCGAAGCAGCGTAAAGATCGACGGACGTTGGCGCGATCATGTGCTGCTGGCGATTTTGAATCCGAAAGACACGGCTGAAGAAGGGGAATACGGACAGGCCGGGGAGGACGGGAATTCATGATCATTACCGACGGAGCCAAAGCTTTTATCGAACAGGAAATGAAAAAAACAGGCATTCCGTCGCTGCGCGTGCTGTCCAGCGGCCGGAGCTGCAGCTGCTGCGGTCCCGGCTTTCTCGTGAAGCTGGGACGGGCGGAAATGAACGATCGCAGCCTCAGCGTGAACGGACTCGAAGTCTTTTACGAACCGCACGCGGTAAGCTTCGTGGACACGGTGACGCTGGATCTGCTCGTCGACGAGCGGGGAACCGGACTCGTGATGCACGGCGACGATCGCTGCACGCTGTAAAAAGAACATGATTAGAGAAGGCGGCCGAATGAGCTCGAACCGATTCGGCCGCAATGAAAGGAGCCGTACCGAGTTTATGGCCGCAACCGAAATATTGGACGTATTCAACGAGCGCCGCGAGCATACCGGAACCGCCTCGCGCGGCGAAGTGCATGAACGGGGGTTATGGCATCAAGTTTTCCACTGCTGGGTCGTTCGCGGTTCCCGGGAGGAAGGCTGGGATCTGCTGTTCCAACTTCGCCACCCCGATAAGGAAACGTTTCCGGACAAACTCGACACGTCGAGCGCGGGACATCTGCTTGCCGGCGAGACGCCCGAAGACGGGCTGCGCGAACTGGAAGAAGAGTTGGGATTGTCGGTTCGCCGCGAGGATTTGGTTTACTGCGGGCTGCATCGCGAGGAGTACCGGATTTCCGAGCATTACATGGACCGGGAATTTACGCATGTCCATCTGTACCGGTCGGATCAGGCTTTGGAGGATTACGGGGTGCAGCACAGCGAAGTCTCGGGCCTGTTTTGGGTGCGGGCGAACGAATTCGACGAGTTGGTACGCGGGGAACGCGAAGAAACAGCCGCCGAAGGCGTTACCTACGACGAGAAGCTGCGGCCGGTGCAGGAACGCCGGATCGTCGGCTTGGACGACTTTACCGACAATACGGCAGACTACTACAGCCTGCTGTTCGGCATGCTGAATAAGCTGTAGCTCAACGGAGTAGGCCGGAAAAGAGCCGCGAAAAAGGAGTTCGACGCAATGAGTAATCCGTTTGCTCGGCGTCTTCAGGAGGTTTATCCGGAGATGCCGATCATCGATGTGCAGACCGAGCATGCTGCGCAGCATTATATCGTATTTACCGTCAATCATCATTATGTTTTTCGCTTTGCCCGCGACGAAAAGGGAACCGAAGAACTGCGCCGCGAAACGGAGCGGCTTCTTCCTGCCGTGTCGCGTGCCGTGAAGTTGGCCGTGCCCGTCCCGCGCTGGCACTCGTTCGGTCATCCTGAGCCGGGCTTCGCTTTCGCAGGCTACGAACGGATCGACGGGGAACCTTTATGGCCCGGAACGCTTGAAGCATTGGAGGGAGCCGTCGAAGATCGCGCCGCCGCCGCGGTCGCGGGATTTCTGCGCGATCTGCATGCGGCGGAAATTCCTCCAGGGTTCTCCGGCGAGCCGCCTCGCCTTCCGGAACGGGACGATGTGCTGCGGCTGTCTCCGCGGCGGCTGTACGCTCGCGTGCGCGAAAGCGTGTTCCCCCGAATGGGTGCCGATCTGCGGCGTCGCGCCGAAAGCGATTTTGAGACGCTGATCGATAAGACGGAGACGGCGGAGCGTTCGCTCGTTCATGGAGCATTCGGCCCCGCGCATCTGCTGTGGGATTCGCAGGCAAGGGAGGTTTCGGGCGTGATCGGATTCGGCTCGTCGCGTGCGGACGATCCGGCGGTCGATTTGGCCGGACTGCTGGCCGCTTACGGTCCGTCCTTTTTTGCGAAATGTTTGAACCGGTACGGCGCAAACGGTCCGCTCGAAGAACGCGCCCGACTCTACGCGAAGCTGCTTCCGCTGCGAGAAGCGCTGTACGGATCGGATGAAGGCGACGAAGAAGGGACGGCTTACGGATTGGAAGCTTATGCGGGGGAGGGCGGCCGATGAAGAAGCCTCAAACTGAAATTCGCACGGCATTCGAGCTGGAGCTGCTGCGCAAGGCGCAAAATCTGCGCCCCGGTCCTCCCCCTCCGCCCTGGAATCCGGCGGTTACGGTTCCAGCCGCCGGCGCTTACGCCTGCGGCTGGGACGAACAAGAACGCCTGCTGCTGCTCGGCGGCTCGGGCTTCAGTCTTATCCTGCCCGAAACGGGAGAAGTCCTGATGAGGGAACGCGACGTTCGCCGCATGGAAGCCGGTCTATCGCGGGATGGGCTGACCTTTACGCCACCGCAGGGCGGATCGCCGTGCGGCTTGTTCGGCTTCGAAGCGGGAGGAGGCATCCGGTTGACGAGCGACGGCTGGAGCCTCGAAGTCATCTACCCGTGGTGGCCGCGAGCTTCCGTCGTCCTGGATCAAGTCTTTGCTCCGGGACATACTTATCTTGAACAGGCATGCCTGCTCGAGAATGATCGACTGGACGGTCCCCTGCTCTGCGGCTTTTCTCCTTCGGGCAGGCATCTGGCGATTCTCGGTTCCGGCGGGGCCGTCCTGCATTCGCGGCAAACTTAACGCATCCTTCAACCCGCCTTAACATTCACCGAACATTTTTCCCTCAAAATAGAGATATGGGAAAATGAATCCGCATTCCGACGAAAATTAACGGCGCGGATGCAGCAAAATGTTAAGGAGTTGAGAAGATGAGCGAGTCGACGGCGCACGGATGGGAAGGGCTGAACGATCGGACAACAAATGCCGGTGAAGAGGAAAGCATGCTGTGCGAGCGGTATGCTCCTTATCTTATGTTCGACCTGCGCGAGCCTTTCCTGCCCAACCTGGTCGGTTTTACGCGTCTGGAGACGAATGATGAATCGCCGTCGTATCCCCGGTCGTTCGAGAACGCCGATCCGCGTACCGATTTTATTTTGGAATACGCGATTTGGTGGGATTACGAAATCGGGCATCTGTACCAGCTCGAACAGGTGTGGGTTTATGTGGGACCCAACGGAGAAGTGCTCGACTGCGAAGCGACATTTCACGGAAAAATATTGAAAGGGCTGCTCAGAAACCGCAGTAATCTCAGCGACGGCACGCATGTCCGCTTGTTCGTGCAGCCGGGCAAGCATGCGCTGTCGCCGATGCCGGAAATGTTCGAGCTGCTGCCGGACTTGTATTTGGCCGCCGGACCGAGAGCGGGCTCCGACGGTCTGTATGCCGGAGGGGAACTTGCCTGCCTGGTGCCGACCGGCGACGAAGTCGAAGAGATTCACGCCCGGGTGCGGCGTTACCTGCGATCTTTTGCCTTTAAGCCGGCGCTGGAATATACGGAGTGCCGTCTGCTGTCCGAACAGTTTCTGCCTTGGAGAGAGCTGCGCGAAGCGATTCCGCTTCGCCTGGCGGATCGCCTGCTGGAGCTGGAACTGATCTTCGCCCGAGACGGTCTGCGCGGCTCCGAAGAATCGGCTGCGGAACGAAGAATGCGCCGCAGCCGCGAGTCCGGCGAGGGCGCCGAGCGGGAAGAAGCCCGCTAACACGCCGGACTCCTAACGCCGGAGCGTTCGGCTGAGCCGCATCTGCCGGCTCGCCCGAAAGATATCCGAGGCAAGGCACAAGCATAAACAACCGTCCGAATGTCCGTTTCGGCGAACGAAGAACGGTCTTTTCGCTAACAGCGAAAAGACCGTTCTTTGTCGTACGCGCGGACTGCCCGCACGGTTGAGAACGTTCTTGTTTTTCAAGGAGGCGGCCGGTTGATATACTGAACGCAAAACCGAATGCGAACATTCCGACAGACGGGGCGCAGCCTGGCGATGATGACGATGAAGAGGAGAAGGGAGCGGAGAGATCGATGAGCTTGGAAAACGAAAAACGAATGGAAGCGATCAGGAAAGCGGCGCTTCGCGAAGCATCCGAGCAAAGCCTGGCGGTCAGCCGTCAGCTGCTCGGCCATCAGGAGTTGGAGCGGGAGAACGGCGTGCCGGTCATTGCCGGCATTTTGGAAGAACCGGGAGAGCGGGTCGCCGCCGTCTATTTTCCCGTCAAAGAGGAGCGTTACTTTTTCGTCGTGTACGTGGATACGGAACCCGAGGTTTCCCTGCGCTTCGCGGGTATGGATTCGGGGTCCCGGGTATACTGCCGAATCGTGTCCGAGACGCTCGATCTCCCCGAACTGCTCAGACTGATTCCGCTGGAACCGAACAAGACGTGGCAAAAAGGCACTCGCGTATCGGAACGGAGCGAGGCGCTGCGGAGCTTCAGCGGGATGGCGATCGAACCGGACCGGAGGCTTTACATCGAGGCCGAGCGCAAGCTGGAACGGCTGCTCGAAGTTCTGGAGACCCGCGCATCCGCTTTCCCGCTGTCCGGGGATTCGACCGCCCATGTGCAGATTGCGTATTACGGCTATAAGGAGCAAATGGGAGGCGTCCATCTGTCGACAGCCCTTATGTCCAGGCTGGCCGCGCTGGGGCTGGAACTGGATTTGGATCTCTACGCCGGAGGCCCGGATCTTTTTGAAGAAGACTAAACGGTGCCGGAGCACGTTTAATATATGAAAGCTCAATTTGCGATGGAGAGGAGGCGGGAGATCGTTGATCAAAAACGGAACCTGGAGCTTGCTCAAAATGGGATTGGCGATAGTCGTGGTGATCTTGGCCGGGTATGCACTTATCACGGGAGATTATTCAGGATCGCCTTATATGACAATCGCGCTGGGACTCATGGTGATTGCGATGGCGTTCGACGAGCGGGAAAAGCAGCGGAACGCTTATTGGCCGATCTTAATCGGAACGGGCATTTTTTCTCTGCTGGTCGGCTTTTATATTCTGATTTTCTGACAAAAAGGAGGGGACGTACCGTGCTCAAATCGAAATTCGCGCTATTTGCGTTCTTACGGCAGACAGGCTTTGCAGCCCTTCTGCTGACCGCGGCCGTTCTGTCCGCCTGCGGCGAAGCCGGAGAACCTCCGCGGGCGGAAGCGGAAAGCCTGGACGGAGAACGGATGTCGACGGTAACCGGCACTTATTCGTGGGGAGGAGTCGAAGCCGATTCCGAGGCCCCGCCCGAGCTGATTCGCAGCGAAAAGGTGCATGATTTCGTGCCGAAGGGCGGCCTGCGGCTTGAATTTGAAGGCGAGGAGCCTTTTCAAATCTCGGCGGGCCTGATCGATATGGAAAACCCTCAGGGAGCCGCGATTCCCGTAGGGGTAGACGGAACAACGCTGACGCTGCCGAAAGAACCGGGATATTATGCGCTGCAGGTGAAGGGCGTATGGAAAAACGACGATTATGCAAGTTATGCGCTGTCTATTCGGATTGTTGAATCTTAAGGCGGTTTACGCGTTTGGTTAACTGCTAAAGCAGAATAGGCCCGCTTGGCAGCCGATTTTTCGAGAATGGCTTGTAAAAGGGCAAAGGGCATGTTATTTTTGATAATGATTATCAATATCAAAAATAAAAGGGTGGGTTTACTTTGATCAGACGGTCCAATTTGATTTTTTGGGTATTTGCGCTTGCGCTTTTGCTGGTTCTGAGCGCCTGCGGGCAAGCTGCGACGAATCAAACGGCGGATGCGAAAGCCGGGACGGAGACAGTGCCGAAAACGGCAGCCGAGACGAAAACGGGCAGCGCTGCCGAGCCGGCTTCCGGGACGGACGCGGAAACGGTCGCTTACCAATCGGATGTCGGCGAGGTGCAGGTTCCGAAAAATCCGCAGCGGATCGTCGATTTGACGGCTTTCACGACCGGCTATTTCGTCGCGCTCGACGCTCCGGTGGTCGGCGCGATGCAGGGAGCGATGAATAACAAATACATCAAAGAGCAGTTAGCGGCCCAAGGCACGACGAATTTGGGCGATACGCCTACGGCGGAACCGATTCTCGGACTTAAGCCGGATTTGATCATTGCGTACAAAGGCGCGGAGGGCATCGATAAGCTTTCCGCGATTGCTCCCGTGGTACAGCTGGAGTACGGGAAGCGCAGCTACAAGGACCTGATGCTGGAAATGGGCAAGCTGACCAACCGCGAGGAAGCGGCGAAAGCATGGGTCGAAAAGTGGGAAGCCCGGATTGCCGAATTGAAACCTCAAGTTGAGGCAGCGGTAGGCGATCGCAAAGTATCTATTCTCAATCCGTACGCCAAAGGACTTTACGTATTCGGGAATAATTACGGCCGCGGAGGAGAGATCATCTACGGCGAGTTCGGTTTGAAGGCTCCGGCCAAGGCGCAGGCCGAAGCGATCGACAGCGGGACAGGCTGGGCTTCGATCTCGCTGGAGCTGCTCCCGGAATATGCGGGAGATATCGTCTTTACAAGCCCTTGGTCGGGCGACGACAGCGATCCCGAGACGGTATACGGCAACAGCCTTTGGAAAAACCTTCCTGCCGTCAAAGCCGGACATGTATTCCGGTTGGATGCGACGTCGGATACGTATAACGATCCGGTGTCGTTGGAAGGACAGCTCGAGTTTATTACGGACAGCCTGCTGTCCGCAAAATAAAAGGCTTGGCTGCAGCCGCACGAAACTTGATCCGATGCCCGAAAAGAGCACGCTCCAGCGAAGGGGGCGTGCTCTTTTCGCATTGAATATTATGAGAAATGACTTAGCGGCTCGGCGGACGATTATGTTACAGTAATCAAAACGATGAAACGCAAAGGAGACCTGCTCATGATTATCAGGCCTTATGAAGAATACGACGAGAAAAGCTGGTTGAGATGCCGGGTGCTGGCGATGCTCGATACCGCTTATTACGATAACGTGTTGAAGGAAAAAGAGCGCTACGGCAATCCTGCGATCGAGCTGGTTGCGACGGAGGGCGAAGAGATCGTCGGCTTGATCGATATCGAGCTGGATACCCGTCCCGGCGAAGTCTGTTCCGATTCCGAACGCCGCGGCGGCTTGATCCGGCATCTGGCCGTACATCCGGACAAGCGTCGGCAGGGGATCGGCCGTCTGCTGCTGCTTGAAGCGTTGGGACGGGCCAGAACCTCCGGTATGCAGTACCTGGAAGCGTGGACGCGGGATGATCAGTGGGTGAGGAATTGGTACGCGAACGTGGGCTTCCGTATGGTCGATTCGTATCTGCAGGTATATCTGGAAAGCGGAGATCAGCTTAAAGGGATGATCGAAAGCAAGGTGCCTCAGCTGCATCCGGTGTCCGTATTCGCGCATTATACCGGCTCGGATAAAGCTTATGTGGTCAGTAAGTTTTCGAGAGTGCACGAAACGAGCCGTTTCGATTTGGATTTAATGGAATTATAAATAAAAAAATCAATACATGAAAAATTCACAATAGAAAAACCAAAAAATCAGGAAAAAAGGACCCTCGCCAACCAAAACCAATCTTATTGCAGCTCGCAAAACTTTTACGCTAAAAATATATACGGCAAAAGGTTTTGTGCCTTTAAGTCGCGGCTGCTTACCATGTAAAGGGAGCGAGAGCAGAAGAACTCTTTCGTTCCCTTTACGTACTATAAAAACAGAACCGGACAGACTTGTCTTATGTGTGGCGCAGCAGCGTTCATTTCACATTGGCGAACGAGTACGGCCGACTCTGCTTTTCATTGCGTCAAACCTTCAAAATCTCATCGATAAATGGGACTTCGTCTCATGGTTTGCCTTCAAATAACGGTACAATATGCTTTTCAATCAATTCAATTCTGTTCTTCGCGCGCGGCATAAAACGGGAAGCGATGGCAACTACCATTTTTCGTTCCGGATTTACGAAAATCGCGTTTCCGCCGTCGCCCAAAGCTGCATAGCAACCATGTTCCTTATCGCCGACAATCCACCATAAATATCCATACGACAGCTCCCCCCACCGGCTGTTTTCTTGGGTGCTGTCCTCGATCCATTTTGACGATAGAAGCTGCCTTCCGTTCCACGCCCCTCCATTTAAGTACAACTGACCGATTTTCGCCATATCCCGCGGCGTTAAGGCCAGTCCCCAACCGGCGGTGTTCGTGCCTTTGGGATCCGTTACCCAACCATGAACATACTTATCCTTTAGGAAGGCCGAATACTCCTCTTTGGAATGTATAGCCGCATTACGCGGAGCTTTGATCCCAAGCGGTTTAAACAAGTTTTCCGCGGCAAAATCAAGCACGGATCGACCTGTTGCATTTGCGAGAACTCCAGATAAAATTTGTGCGCCGACGGTGGAATATTTGAACTCTCCAACACCGTTCTTACCGCCCATCAAGTCCAGCGCGGCTTTCGTCCAATCCTCGCTTGCATAAACCTTCGTATACGGCTCCGACTTGTACTTATAAGGCGCAGTCATTGTCAGCATATTTTTTATTGTGACGTTCTGTATCGTTTTTTCGCCGCGTTTGATCGTGTAGCCGGGGAAAAATTCCAATACTTTCTGATCCCTGCTTTTAATATGGCCTTTATCCAGGGCAATGCCGATCAGCGCAGAAACAACGCTCTTTGTTACCGATGCAACATGAAGGGAATCATCGAAGGTGTAACCGTCAAAATAGCTTTCGTATACCTGCTCTCCATCCTGCATCACAACAATACCGGCAGTATTCTTATAATCGCTTTTGATAAGACTTTCGAAATCCGCCATTCTTTTATTCATGCTTTTTCTCCCTTTAAATATAAGTCCATCGATGTCTAAGAAAAGCATATTATGATATAAAATTTTTTGCGACGGTCTTTTTTTAACTTTTTAATTTGCGCAAGTTGACAAATTGGAATCATTACGAATATTATAGATACATATAATCCTTAATTAAAGCGGCAGTTTTCTGGTCTGCAAGCCTTGGATCGAGTACAGACGACAAAGAAAACAGCTTTCCTTTTACTTCAATTAGGGATATAAAGAATCTTTTATAGTCATAAAAGGAGGGAATTATCATGTCAACCGATTCCGCTGTTTTCGCCTCAGTGACGGACGTGATCATTATCGGGGGAGGGCCGGCAGGAATGAGCGCGGCTCTCGTATTGGGAAGGGCGCGCCGAAGCGTGCTCGTTATCGACGAAGCGCTGCCCAGGCACCGGGTTACGCGCGAATCGCACGGCTTCCTTACCCGTGACGGGGTCGCGCCGGCCGAACTGCGCAAAGCGGCACGCGAACAAATCGCGGCGTATCCGGGCGTGGCGTTTATCGAAGATTCGGCCGTAGAAGCGGAAGGAGTCGACGGAGACTTTCGGGTGACGACGGCCGGAGGAACGATTTACCGAAGCCGCAAGCTCCTGTTCGCCGCGGGAATGAAAGATCTCCCGATGGATCTCGAAGGACTGGAAGACGTCTACGGCAAAAGCGCTTATGTCTGCCCGTACTGCGACGGATGGGAAATGCAGGATCGTCCGATCGCCGTAATCGCGGGAAAGCATACGCTGCATTTGACGCGTACCGTCGCAGGGTGGACGGACGACGTCGCCGTATTCATGAACGGAACGGATTTGCCGGAAGAGGACAGAGCCCAGATTCAAAGCCGGGGCATCCCGATTTACGAAAAACCGATTGCCCGAATCGAGTCGGAAAAAGGGGAGACCAGCGCCATCGTGCTGAGCGACGGAACGAAGATTGCCCGAACGGCTGTCTTTTTCGCGCCCCGTCTTGCTCCGGGTTCCGAACTGCCCGCACAATTCGGCTGCGCGGTCATGGAGTCGGGAGCCATGATCGTCGACGAAACGGGACGTTCCAACGTGCCCGGAGTCTTCGGAGCCGGCGACGGAGCGTCGCAGAAATACCAGGTCGCCGCGGCTGTCGCCGCCGGCTCGGCAGCGGGCGCCGGCATCAATTTCGAACTGCTCGATCTCGATTGGGAACGGAAAGCTGAGGAAGCCGCCATACTTTAGCCTTGCTCGCCGAATCGTCAGGATGTAAAATAGAACCAACAACAAAACCGCAGGCTATCGGAATGCTTCCTTCTACTTGGGAACCGGAAACCGGGGGCGCAAGCCCCACGGACCGGTATGTATCAGCGTTCCGGCTCTCCTGCGGTTTTGTCTGTTCCATCAAGCGAACCGAAAGGAGCGAATGAAGCATGAACCGTCGTCAGCGCTCCAAGATCGTGTGCCCTCGAGCTGGCTGCTCGTTTCAAGCCGAGAGGGAGATTCCCGAACGATTACGCTGTACGCGATCGATTTCCTTCGAGGCGTGCGAATGAGCTGGGGAGATTGGGCGAGCTTCGATGAATGGATGAGGGCTCGGATTCCGCTAAAAAGCAAATCGGGCGGCAGCGGGGGTCGGCATATTTCCGCAGCCAAGATCACGGCGAAAGCGATAAGGCTGGACATGGATGCCCGGCAAAAGGAACAGCTTGAGCGGAGGTTCGATCGGGCACTCGGCCGAAAGGCTTGGAAACATATTGCAAAAGAAGGGAAAGATCCGCTGTGCAAATGAAATCGACGCTGGTCATTACGGCGCTGCTGTTCGCCTTGGCGGCGGGACAAGTATTCTCCAATTGGAACGGGGACCATTATTCAATCCTGCGAATCTTGTTTCTGGTTGTGGGAATCGCGTCTTTTGCCGTCTTCTTCATGCTTGTCATGGACTTAACCCGCAAAGACTTCACCAAGGTTCGCGGAGCGGTGTTGAGCCGTAATCGCAATCAGGTCTGGGTGAAGCTCGACAGCGGCAAGCTCAAAAGCTGCGTGATCGCCGCCGAGCAAAAACCGGAAAGCTTTGCCGAAGGACGGCCGGTCGAGCTTACTCTGGGACGGCGCAGTCGGCTGGTTCGCGGAATCGAACTGTTGAATGAGCAGGCGTAGGATACGCTTGCTCTTTTTTTATGCTCGAAAACGTAGGATTTTGCAATCGCCATACTTTCGCCCTGTTGGCGCCGAACGGAATTCGCTAAACTTATGCCATAACGAAGCCGCAGGCTATAGGAACGCTTCCTTCTCTCGATCAAAAGCCAATCAGCGTTCCGGCTCTCCTGCGGCCTTTTTTTACGATAAGGAGGCATTCTCCGATGACATTTCAATATACCGACGCGCAGCAGGCGCGCCGAACTTTGAACGAAATTATGCTGCGGCGCATCGGCAAGCTGACGCTTCCGATTCCGGACGATTCGTCCGCGGAACCCGGCCTTCTGGCTGCGCTGCTTAAAAATACGGAGCGGCTCGGCTGTACGTTCTCGCCGGGGCTGCTGAAGGCGGCATCGGTTCTCGGACGCAAACAGCTGGTTGAACTCCATAAGACCACGATAGCGACACTGCGGAAAATGCGGGGAGACCATGTGCCCTACAAGCCGATGTATCCGAATTTTCCCGATCAGGTGATGGCGATGGACGAAGCGGAGCTCTACCTGAACGCTCTGCTGCATTACTTGACGGGGATTCTGCCGGAGTCGGAAAAGCAGGAACGACCGGCCATTAAGATCCGCCCGAACCTGCGGCCGATCGATCTCGGCAGCGAAGAGGAATTTGTCCAAATGATCCGGAACCTTGCCGCTTCCAATGGAGCGCTTTCCGAGGAGGACAAACAGGATTTGAAGACCGCGCTGAATATCGCGGACGAACCGCTCTTTTTGCTGCCGGACGAAATCCCTTATAAGGAAAACGCGGCCTTCGCGGCTGCCGTGCTGCTTGAACGGGGAATGGCCGACCCGGCGAGACTGGCTCCGCATTTCCGTACGGCTACGGACGTGCTTCGCCTGGCTGCCGGCTTGTCCGGTCTCGATACAAGCCTTGCTTGGGCCAGAAAAATCAAACGGCAAACGCAGCCTTTCGCCAATCCTTACAACCTGCTGCAGGGCATGCGGCTTGCCGACGACCACTCGGCCGTTCTTGCCGCCGAGTCTGCGCGAGGCGGTTCGTACCGCTTCCGCAAATTCAAGCGCGCCGAGCGCCGCCTGCTGCTGGGGCTGCTCGAAAAGTCGGGGGCTTCCCTCGAAGACATGCTGCTTTACCGGGAGCTGTGGAAGCGCCTTGGCGAAATTTTGCATCCGGGCGAACTGCGTTCGCGCTATCCGAAAGCGTTCGATTCTTTTACCCGGCTGCGCCGGGAGAAGTCGATTCCCAACTTCCGCCGCGACGTCGAAGAAGGGCTGAAAGCCCGCGATCCGCGCGTCATCGAAAAGCTGTCGGAGCGTCCCGGGGAACTGGCGCGGCGAATGGACCTTCTGCTGCGTTCGCAGCCCGAGAGCGCCGAAGCCGCGTTTGAAGCGTTCGGGCGCGTATCCGGCCGTATGGCCGTTCCGCTGCTGCTCCAACTGCTGGCGCATTTTAAGCATCGGAACGAACGCAGAACGTACCGGGTCTTTTTCCCGAAAGGCAATATCGGTAAAGTCGTAGCCGTGTATAACGAGCTGCCCCCGCTTGAAGCGGAACTATGCGAACGTCTGGTACGGATGATCGAAGCGGAGCTCGTCTCCCGCTTCGCCGATCGGAAGCCTTTGGGACGAGTTTACATCGATCATCGTCTGAGCGGGATACCGGTTCCGTTCACGCAGCGTTCCGCCAGCCGGGCGCTTCGGCCTCTTCCGCGGAGCAGCCGGGTCTCCATACCGGAAGGCGAGGTGCTGCGCTTGTTCTGCTGGTGGACCAACATACGCACAGGAGACCCCGAGACGCGGAGAGTCGACGTCGATCTCTCGCTGGTTCTGCTGGACGCGAATTGGAAGCATGTCGACACGCTCTCTTTTTATAATCTCAAAAAAGCGTACGGCGTCCACAGCGGCGACATCACGGATGCACCCAAGGGCGCTTCGGAGTTCATCGACCTTAATCTGAGCGCCGTATTGAAAAACCGAAAAATCCGCTATGCCATGGTACAGGTCGCCTGCTTTACCGGCCAACCGTTCTCCCAGCTGCCGGAATGCTTTGCGGGATTCATGATGCGGACGGACGGCCGAAGCGGGGCGATTTACGATCCGCGCACCGTCGAAACCAAATTCGATCTCACGATCGAGGCGCAGCAGGCGGTGCCGTTTGCGGTGGACTTGAGAGAACGCGAGCTGATCTGGATGGACGCGGCGCTCAAAAACCGCAGCTTCCGCATTACCGCCCATGACAATATGAGCGGGCTGCAGCTGCTCGGTCATGCTTTCGCCGACCTGCGCAAAACGACGCTCTCCGAACTGTATACCCTGCATGCGAAAGCGCGCGGGACGATAGTCGGCAGCCCGGACGAGGCCGATACGGTATTCGGGTTGGAGGAAGGTCTCACCCCGTATCGGACGGACGTTATTCTTGCCGAATATGTATGACGGATTTCGAACCGCTTTCCGTGCTTGAGTTCCTCTTTTTTTGGTGAATGCTAGGGAAGAATAGACCAAAACGGAGGGATCGTCGATGGAAAGCAAAGCACTGCTCGTACATTTGTGGGACAGCTGCCTGGACCGCGAGGGCTGGTTTCCGCCGCTTGAAGACGCGCTGCGGGACTTAACGGCCGAACAAGCGGCCTGGAAGCCTGCCGAAGGCGCTTCGAATTCGATTCGCGAACTTGTGCGGCATCTGACCTTTTACAAAAAGCGTCTGCTGCTTCGCGCAAAGGGCGAGACGGAAGGCGTTCCGGAAGCGGAAAACAACGATGCCACGTTCAAGGAACGGGACGGCTCGCGCGAAAGCTGGGAAGCGGACAAGCGGGAACTGTTCGACGTGCACCGACAGCTCTCCGCCCTCTTGGCGGAAGCCGATTCGCATGAGCTGGACCGGCCCATTCCGCAGGAAGGCACGCTGGCGGAATCGATTCGCAGTCTGGCGATGCACGATGCGTATCATATCGGACAGATTGTGCTGCTGAGCAAGCTTCAAGGCGTATGGCCGGAAGCAAGAAGATTCGGCTGATTGTTCCGGTTTTCGTCCGGCAGCGTCCAAAAAGAAGAGGCCCCAGGTTCGGGCCTCTTCTTTTTGGACTGCCGCCGCTTGCGAAAAGCCGCGGTTAAATTTTGAACTGTCTGATCACGTCCTGCAGATCGTCCGCCAAGCTTGCGAGCGACTGGGAGGAAGAAGAGATTTCTTCCATCGAAGCCAGCTGCTGCTGGGTCGCGGCGGAAATGTTCTGCGTATTGAGCGCCGATTCGCGCGCCACGCCGTGCACGTCGGTTATCGCAGCGTTGACCTGCTCCGTTCCCGCGCTTAAACGCTGCAAGATGAAGGTGACTTTTTCGATATGCCCGACGACTTCGCCGACCGTCTGCTCGATTCTGCCGAACGAACGTCCCGCGCCGTCGACGACGGCCAAGCCGGAGCTCACTTCTTCGGACGTGTTTTCCATCGTGCGCAGCGTGATCTCGGTATCCCGGCGAATCATTTCGATCAAATCGGAGATCCGCTTGGTGGAATTGTTCGATTCTTCGGCCAGCTTGCGGACCTCGTCGGCAACGACGGCAAAGCCTCGGCCGTGTTCGGCGGCGCGGGCCGCTTCGATGGCGGCATTCAGCGCAAGCAGATTCGTCTGGCCCGAAATGCCGGAGATAACCTGAGTGATCTGTTCGATCTCTTCGGAACGCCGGCCGAGGCTCTGCACGGCTTCGGCCAAACTGTCGACGTTCGACGAAATGGTGCCCATCTGGCGGCCGACTTCCCCGATCGCCCTGCCGCCTTCCGCGGATGCTTCGGAAGCGTTCAGTACGTCGCGGCGCATTTCTTCCGTGTACTCGGTAATTTCCCGAGTATGGCCGGTGATCTCGGAGACGATTCGCGAGCTGTGATCGACTTTTGCCGACTGCGTATCCGCGCCTGCCGCAAGATCCTGCGCGATGATCGTGATATGTTCGCTTGCCTTGCTGTTCTGCTCGGCGCCGGCGCTCAGTTCTTCGGAAGAAGAAGCTACGAGATGAGCCGAGTCACGCACCGTGCCGAACACCGTTTGCAGCTTGCCGGTCATCCGATTAAAGGAAGAGGAGAGCTCGCCGATCTCGTCTTTCGAGACATATGTACCTTTAACCGTAAAGTCCCCGTTTTCCGCCTGGGCAAGCAGCGAGGCTACTTCTTTCACCGGACGCACGATCGATCGGGCGATCAGGATACCGAGCCCGATCAGCAGCAGTAGAGCCGCACCGATCAGGGAACACACGAGAATCATGATATCGTCGAGATTGGCCTGGTTTTTCGCGTCGATCGCGCCTGCGTATTCCACATTGGACGTTTGCAGGGCTTTTAAGGCGTCGTTCACCGCTTGGCGGGCGGGTTCGACCTGCAGCGAGTAAGCCCGATAGGCCTGCTCTCGGCGATCGGTCCCGATGAGATCGAGCACCTGATTGCGCGCGTCCTGCAGTTCCTGAGCCTCCGTGCGATATTTGTCCAGGATTTGCTGTTGGTTCTCGGTCAGCTTCGAAGCATCAAGCTCGTCGATCGTCGAATCGATCTCCTCCCAAGCGGAATCGATCTCCCCGCGCAGCTTCTGGTTTCTGTCCTTATCGGCGGTGTTCATCAACTCCAGCGTATAAGCGTCGCTTGCCCGCGCGTTGATGCGAACCTGCATCACTTTGCTGAGCGGAATCAAGTTCTCGTTGTACATGATTTCCGAATCTTTGGCCATCAACCGAATATAATTCAATCCGATAAAGCCGACCGATCCGAGCGCCAGCGCGCTGACCACGATCAACAAGGTCAACTTCCGGGACACGGACAAATTTTTTAGCAGTTTCAATGCATTCTCTCCCTTTTGCGCGCATAGGCGGTTCTTCGGAAGTTTATATCGGCACGGACCGAAAACGTTTTAAGTAAATTTGAAAAAATAGTCGTTTGGTTGGATAATCGGTCAGCGAGGTAAAAAGATACGGTAGGCAATCGGTAAACGACGAAAACAGGGAGGTTCGCACATGAACGGAGCAGGCAGCGAAACGATTTTTTGGATACTCGGAGCCGCGTTTATCGTCTTCGGTCTGTACTCGGTCATGCGGCGGCGTAAGCTGTCGCAGAGCGAGCATACCGTACCCGGCGAAATCGTTCGGTACGAAGAACTGGCGGAGACGCCTTTGGAAAGAAGCGGGGCCGGAGTGAAATATTATCCGGTCGTCCGCTTCGAGACGAAAAACGGCACCGTGGAGCATGTGTCGCGCAGCGGAAGCTCCGCTCGTCCCCAACCGTCCGGCGCCAAAGTGGACGTCCACTACGACCCGGAAGATCCTTCCGCGTTCGAACTGCTCAGCGGAAGCGACGCCGCGCGCCGCGAAGCCGCGCCGATCGTACTGGGCGTCGTCTTTTTGGGGATCGGAGTCGCGCTCTCTTTGTAATACAATAGGGAAGAGAAGAGAGAAAAGGAGCATCGATTCCCATGGATAAAAAAGCGAAAAAGATTTTGAATGCCACCTTCTGGTCGTCCAAAGGATGGAAAAACGCGCCTGCGGCCTACTCGGGAGAAGACTTCGAATACGCCAAAGCCCGGGGCGTCATGTTCGATCCGCTGACCGTGACGCATGACGAGCTGGTCGCGCGGATTCGCGGCCTTCACGAGAGCGGCGAAGTCACGAAGGAAAAGGCGGCCGCGGCTTTTTTGCACAGTCTGTCGACCCGCCGCGTCGAGCTGCGAAGCGCCCTGTCCAGCTATGCGCTGACCGCCGACCTGCCCGTGCACGGCTATACGGAACATCTTCCCCAGGCTGCGCGCCGCACAAGCGCTTGTCCCGAATGCGACGGCGCCGGGCTGCAGTCCAGCCGGGATTACGCGAACTTCGACCTTAACGTCCTGAATTTCGAGCGGGTCAAATGGGGCGGCGTACGCCATAATTGGCTGCCTTACTGCTGGATGGATCTCGATTTGCTGGCCAAGTCGGAGATCGGGGAGCCGGCGAAAGAGGACGTGGACATCCTGCGCGCCATGCTTCAGGCCGTCGACGACTGCGAACCGCACGAGCATGCCCGAAAGCTGGAAACAAGGTGGAAAGACCGGCTGCCTTCGAACCGGGCGGAACGGGATACGATCATGGAGATCTGGGCTTACGCGGGCATTTTGGCCGAAAAAGATACGCCTCGCCTCGGAAGACGCGGAGATACCGACTTCATGGCGGTGGAAGGCTGGCAGGGCGACGACGGATATTCCCGGGAAGCGCTGCTGCGCTTTTTCGGGGCGTGGCTGTAAAGAGCGGAGAAGGGATAAAGCGGGCGGCGCGGAAATTTTCCGGCCGCTTTTGCTTTTTGTTCGGCCGGGCGACGAATAAACGGGTAAAAAAGAAAGAATGTCCCAATCCCGAACTCAGAAGGAGGCTTTTCACCATGAATACCGAAAACGCCATCGTGCAGCCTTTTCGAATCGACATTCCCCAATCCGATCTCGACGATCTGCGCGAACGCTTGGCCCGTACAAGATGGCCGGACGAAGAGCCGAGAGGCGGCTGGAGCTACGGCGTCCCGCTGTCCTATCAGAAAGAATTGGCCGAGTACTGGGGCACCCGGTACGATTGGCGCAAGCATGAAGCGAGGCTGAACGAATATCCGCAGTTCACGACGGAAATCGGCGGAGAGAACGTGCATTTCCTGCATGTCCGCTCTCCCGAGCCGGATGCGCTGCCGCTGCTGCTGATCCACGGTTGGCCCGGCTCTTTCGTGGAATTTCTCGAGATGATCGGTCCGCTGACCCGTCCGCGCGAATACGGGCGGGCGCCGTCGGAAGCTTTCCATCTCGTCATTCCGTCGCTGCCGGGTTACGGTTTCTCGGGACCGACGAAGCAGCCGGGCATGGATTACAAACGGATCGCCGGCATGTTCGCGGTGCTGATGCAGCGGCTGGGGTACGAGCGGTATGCGGCGCAGGGCGGCGATTGGGGTTCTTTTATCTCGCTGGAGATCGGCCATAAGCATCCGGAATCCGTCGTCGGCGTCCACGTGAACATGTTGGTCACTCCGCCGCCGGAAAATCCGAAACAGCTGGCCAAGCTGAAGCCGAAAGACCGGGAAGAACTGGAGAAGATGAACTATTACGCGAAGGAGCAGTCGGGTTACTCCGTGCAGCAGGGCACCCGCCCGCAGACGCTCTCGTACGCGCTGACGGATTCGCCGTCCGGGCAGCTGGCATGGATCATCGAGAAATTTTACGAGTGGACGGACAAAAAGAACCTGCCGGAAGAAGCGATCGACCGCGATTGGCTGCTGACCAACATTTCGATTTATTGGCTCACCGCCACGGCCGGTTCTTCGGCCCGTCTGTATTA
This sequence comes from Saccharibacillus alkalitolerans, assembly GCF_011090185.1. Taxonomy (GTDB): domain Bacteria; phylum Bacillota; class Bacilli; order Paenibacillales; family Paenibacillaceae; genus Saccharibacillus; species Saccharibacillus alkalitolerans. The sequence goes on from NZ_JAAFGS010000001.1 coordinate 1,060,076, forward strand.
CGAAACGATGCATATGGACGGCTCGCCGCTTCCCGACGAGAACGCGGCGGAGCAAGGGCCCCCGATCGGCGTCGCCGTTTTCCCGAAAGACGTGTCCGCCCCGATCCGCGCGCTGGCCGAAGAAAAGTACAATATCGCGCATTGGACGGAATTCGACCGCGGCGGGCATTTTGCGGCGATGGAGCAGCCCAAGCTGCTGGCGGGAGATATCGTGGAGTTCTTCAGCACGCTGCGGGGAGAGAAAGCGGACTGACCGAACTTCGGCAAAAAGCGCAAAGAACGCTTGACGTGAAACGCGTTTCAGCCTGTACGGTGGAAATACGGAATCGAGCAGTCGAACGATCCGATTTCAGAACCGGAGGTTTTGCGCTTATGTATCCATCTTCCACGGAATCTTCCAAAATCGTCTTCATCGACATCGACGGGACGCTGGTCGCCGACGACGGCGGGGTGCCGGAATCCGCCGCGCGCGCTTGCCGCGAAGCCCGAGCGAACGGGCATCTGCTGTATCTGTGCACGGGACGTTCCAAACCCGAAATTTACGACTCCATCTGGGAGATCGGCTTCGACGGCCTGATCGGAGCCGGCGGAGGCTATGTCGAATGCGGCAGCGACATCCTGTACCATAAGCAGGTCTCTCCGGAAGACGTCGTGCATCTGGTGGATTTTTTCGAAAAGAACGGTATCGACTTCTATCTGGAGTCCAATGCAGGGCTGTATGCCAGCCGCAATCTGCGCGAGCGTCTGATCGGTCTTATATACGGAGACGTGGACAACGATCCGGCGGCGCGCGAACGGCTGGAACATGCGCCGCATCCTTTTTTGGAGGCGCTCACTTACGGGGAAAGCAATCTGTACAAAAGCGACGTCAACAAAGTGTGCTTCCTGGAGAGCGATATGCCGTTCGAGAGCATTCGGGCCGAATTCGCGGGGAAATTCGAAGCGATTCCGTGCACCGTGCCGATGTTCGGCCGAGGCAGCGGAGAACTGACCGTGCCCGGCGTGCACAAAGCGGTCGCCATTGCCGACTTGCTGGTGCACCTGGGCAGGTCGGTATGCGACACGGTGGCGATCGGCGACGGATTGAACGACCTGGAGATGCTGCGGTACTGCGCCGTCGGCATTGCTATGGGGGATGCACGGGACGAGTTGAAAGCGGAGGCGGATCACGTGACCGGCACGCTGGAAGAAGACGGGCTGCATGACGCTTTCGTCAAGTACGGCCTTATTTCGGGGAACCGTCCGCCTGACGTGTTCGAACGGTGCGCGGAAAGGGAAGTGCGGGCGTAAAAGGGTTCCCAAAAAGATAAGCCGTTCCGCGCAGATGCGCAGGCGGATGCCGGATTGCGGGAAGCGGGCTTCGGGTAATGAGTGAAGGAGTGTTTAAATACGAGCTTTCTTCGCGAAAGGAGCGATTGACATGACTGCAGGGCACACAACCGCCGCCGATTCCGGCACGTTCACGATCGGAGGCGACATGACGGTCAACCGGCTCGGTTACGGCACGATGCAGCTGACCGGACCCGGCGTATGGGGGGATCCGAAAGATCCCGAGGAGGCCGTTCGGGTGCTTCGCCGCTCGGTAGAGCTCGGCGTGAACTTTATCGACACGGCCGATTCGTACGGTCCCGCCGTAGCGGAGCCGCTGATCCGCAAAGCGCTGCATCCGTACCGCGACGACCTGATTATCGCGACCAAAGCGGGTTTGACCCGTTCGGGTCCCAACGATTGGCGGCCGGTCGGACGGCCGGAATATTTGCGTCAGCAGGCGGAAATGAGCCTGCGGCTGCTGGGCCTGGAGCGGATCGATTTGTTCCAACTGCACCGGATCGATCCCAAAGTTCCGCTGGCGGAACAGTTGGGCGAACTGGAGCTGCTGCGCAAAGAAGGAAAGATCCGGCATATCGGGCTGAGCGAGGTCAGCGTGGAGGAGCTGCGCGAAGCGCGCGAGATCACGGAGATCGTCTCGGTGCAGAACTTGTACAATCTGTCCAACCGCAAAGCGGAAGACGTGCTGGAGGAAGCGGAATCGGGCGGCATCGCCTTCATTCCGTGGTTCCCGCTCGCGACGGGGGAACTGGCCAAAGAAGGCGGTCCGCTGGACGACATCGCCAAACGGCTGGACGCCAAGCCGGCCCAGATCGCGCTCGCCTGGCTGCTGAGCCGTTCTCCGGTCATGCTCCCGATTCCGGGCACGTCGACGCTCTCCCATCTGGAGGAAAACATTGCGGCAGCCGGCCTCGAACTGAGCGCGGAAGATTTCGAAACGCTGAGCAAGCTGGCCTGATCGTATGAACGAAAACGGCATGAACAAAGAGCGTGCGGACAGCCGCCATCCGCTGTTTCGCGGCTTGAAGTCGCTGAGCGGTCCGTTCGGACGGTTCGACGTTTCCGGCCTGCCAGATCGGCCGGGCGAATTGTTTCTCGAATGGTTTGCGGGCGCGCTTCGGGAAAAAATCTCGGAGCCGCATGCGGCTGTGCTGTCCACGGCGGACCGGGACGGGCGCCCCGATGCCCGGGTGCTGATCTTAAAGGACGTGCAAGGCGAAACATTCTATTTCGCTTCCGGGATGGAGAGCCGAAAGGGGCGGCAGCTGCAGCATAATCCGCATGCGGCGCTGACCTTCTACTGGCCGCCGCTCGGCCGGCAGATTCGGCTCCGGGGCGCGGTCACGGATACGGGAGCGGAAGAAGGCGCGGCGGATTTCCGGCGCCGGCCGCTTGAAGCGAGGGCGGTCGCCATGACCGGGCGGCAGAGCGAACGGCTGGACAGCGAAGCGCGGCTGGAAGAGACGCTGGCTGCGCATCGGGCAGAGTTGGAGCGGGACCCCGAAGCGGCGGCGCCTCTATGGAGGCTGTACGCGCTTGAGATCGAGGAGGCGGAATTCTGGCAGGCGGACGCCGGACGGAAGCATACGCGCGTCCAATACCGATTAAGCGGAAGCGGGCAGTGGGAACACGGACTGCTCTGGCCTTAAAAGAAATAATCGGATCAAAAACCAAACAGCGCGCGAACCGATCGGAATCGGTTCGCGCGCTGTTTTTTGTCGGACAATCGGAGATGTACTCCGAACGATCGGAATGCGCGTTCAGATCGGAATCTCCGTGCCGGGCCGAAGCACGTGCAGCCCCGACAAGCCTTGTTTCTCCAACCGGCGGAGAGACGCAAGCGCGGAACGCTCCGGCGCATGCACCAACGCGGCCTTGGCGGCAGGAGATTCGCTCAGCATCCGGCGCACGTCGCCTGCGCCCTGATGAACCTTGTAACAAAGGTTCATAACCCGGCAGCGGATCTCTTCGCGCCGCCCGGTCAGCAGACGGCTGGCGTACGTTCCCCGGTAGACGTGGCCGGTCAGCAGGATCAGATTGTCCGGGTTCCCGGCCAATTGCTCGGCGTACCAGCGGGAAGCCGGCGACTCCAACATGCCGTCGTTGGAGAGGATCAGGCAGGGACCGCTTTGCGGCAAAGCCGCGTGCCGCTGCGCATCGGTCTCGACCGTCGCGAGGCGATCCGCTTGATGCGCAAGCGTCCTGCGGATTCGTTCCGCCGCGCCCGGACGCAGCCAGACCGGATCGCGAAGCAGGTTCTCGAGCCCTTTCCGGATGCCGTTCTCCGCGATAACCGGATAATCCGGGAATCGTTCGCACGCCCAGACCAGCAGATCCTGACTTCGTCCGAAGGCCGGCAGCGGCAGAAGCACCTGCCCGCCGGCGGACAGAGAGTCCGAAATTTCACGGAACAGAGCTTCGATCTTCTCGCTTTGGGGTTCGTCGTCGGGACCGTAGGCGTTGTCGACGATCGCGAGATCGTCGGACCGCGCGTCGGACTGCGCTTTTGCTGTCCGGTCAGGAAAAACGGGGAGCCGTCCGCCGCTTCCGGCTGCCGCTGTGGCTGCCGCCGCATTCTCGAGCGTCTGTTCTTCGAGCGCGATCCCGCCCGGCGGATCGGAGGCCAGAAGCTCGGATTCCCGGCTGTAATCGCCGGAAAAGAAAATACGCTTCCCCTCCATTTCGAGCCTGAGCCAGACGGAACCGGCCAAATGTCCGCTGCGGCCCCATTGGACGCTTATCGGCTCTCCGGGCAGTTCGAACCGGCCCAGCGGAGGCGCGTGGTCTTCCAAATAACGAAACCGCATCGCGTCGATATGGGCCCGTTCATAAGGAAGGCGATCGCCGCGCGACTCCACGAATTTCCGCCAGCTGCGAAACCCCGCCTCCAGCTGCCGCGCCGTTGCCCGAGTCGTCCAAATTTCGCCTTTGTAGCCGTGCTTGTACAGCAAAGGCAGCGCCATGGCATGGTCCTCATGCGCATGGGAGAGAAATACCGTCGTCAACCGGGGGATTTCCCGGATATCCAGCAGCGGATACTGCCCGTGCTCTTCTTTTTTGATGCCGCAGTCCAGCAGGATGCGGCGGGAAGCGCCGGCGATCCGGTAGCAGGAACGTCCATGCTCGCCGGAACCTCCCCATACCTGCAAATTCATCATCATCCATTCCACTTTCTTCTCGAGCCCAGGCTCTCCATAATAATCAGAATCAAAGTCGTGAAGCCGACGGATACGACCGCCATCGCCATGCCAAGCGACACTTCGCCCTGCTCGAACTGCGCGAAAATGAAGGTCGCGGAAGTCTGTACCGAAGGCGGCAGAATCAGCAGGGAAGCGACCAATTCCCGCGCCGAGATCGTGAAGGTCATCATCCACCCGGCGAGCATGCCCGGGAGGATCAACGGCAGGGTGATTCGACGCAGCAGATACAGCGGTCGGCCGCCGAATACTTGACCGGCCTGCATGAGGGAACCGTCGATTTGTCCGGCTGCGCTTTTGACGTACTGCACCGTGTAGGGCAGGAACAATATGACGTAAGTCAATATGACCATCCCGTACGTGTTATACAGCGGAATCGGCATCCAGGGCGAATTCCAGAGCAGGATCAAGCCCACGACCATGACGATGCCGGGCACCGTATTGGGCATCAGGCTGATCAGATCGACGGCGCGCTGCCCTGCGGTATTCGAACGACGGATCAGCAGGGCGCACCAAGTCCCGAGCACGACCGCGACCGTGGAAGCGGCGAGCGACAGCCAGATGCTGCTCATCAGCGCCTTCATGCCGGGATTCCCCCAGCGCAGCAGTTCGCGGTAAGCATCCAGCGTCAAATTGTCCCAGGACAGCCCGGCTCCGCGCAGCTTCATCGTCGATGCGGCAATAATGGAGAAATAAGGAATGCCGATCGAGAAGAGCAGCAGCAGCGCCACGAATACCAGGCTGATTCCGAGCACCGGTCCGCCGCTGCGCAGAGAAGCGCGTCTGGAGCCTTTGCCGCCGACCAAGCTGTACGTGAACCGGCGGCTCAATACGGACTGCATATACCACATCAGCAGGCAGGCGGTCAGCAGCAGGGAGGACAGCGAAGTGGCGCTGCCGAAGCTGATCGGCCAGCTCGAAATGTACCGGTGAATCTCCGAAGTCATGACGTCGTAGCCGATCTGTCTGCCGAAAGTCGCCGGCGTTCCGAATTCCGCGATCGTCTTGACGAAGACGAGCATGGCGCCCATGCCGAAGGAAGAGAGCAGCAGAGGGACGATAATGCGGCGGAAACGGTAAAGCGGGGTCGCGCCCATGACCGCGCCCGCTTCTTCCAGACTGCCGCCGATCCGCTCCAGCGCGCCGCGCAGCAGCAGATACAAGAACGGAAACAAATGCAGGCTCATGATGGCGACCATCCCGGCGAAGCTGAAAAAAGCGGGAGTCAGACCCGAGAGCCCCGGAAGAAGCTGCGCCAGATAACCGTTTTTCTGCATGAACAGAATCCAGCCCATCGAGCCGATATAAGGCGGCGTCATAAAAGGGATCAGCAGGACGATATCGAGCCAGCGGCTGCGTCCGATCGCGGTATTGGCCATGATCCAAGCCAGCGGCAGAGCAAGCAGCGTCGTGCCCGCGATGACGCAGAGTCCGAGCCATACGGTATTGAGCATAACTTTGGCGGAGTCGGAGTCCGCAATCGTGCGGAAGGGAGCTGCCCACTGCAGCTCCCCGTCCCGGTACACGCTTTGAATGAAAATTTCGGCAAGCGGGACCACGATCAGGCCGGCCAGCACAAGCAGCGCCAGCAGGATCGACAGTCCGCGAATCGGTTTGAGGGTCAACGATTTGATCATGTGCTTACTTGAACAGCTTCAGGAAACGTTCCGTAACTTCGGCGCCGTTGTCGCTCATCCAGGTCCAGTCGGCTTTGAGCTGCGGAATTTCGTCCAGATTGGCGCGGTTATCGGCTTTGATGTCCGTGCGTCCCGGCATCAGGTACGCGTCGGTGACCATCTTCTGCGCCTCGTCGGAGAGCAGGTAATCGATAAACGCTTTGGCGTTTGTCTCATGCTGCGTCGACTTCAGGATGGCGGCCGGTCTCGGACTGATGATCGTGCCTTCGCTCGGATACACGATATCGATCGGCTCTCCTTTGGCTTTGGCGCTGTACGTCATGTAGTCGACCGCGGAGGCAACGATGCCTTTGGCGCCCGTGATGACCGGATCGAGCGCTTCTTTGTTGGCGCCGGCCAGAACGGCTCCGTTATCTTTGTAGCTCTGGAACAGATCCCAACCGCCTTCGCCGTTCGCGTTCAGGTATCCGGTCATGAAGTCGAGCGCCGAACCGGACAGCGAAGGATCGGGGATGTTGACCTGATCTTTGTATTCCGGTTTGCTCAGATCGGCCCAAGAGGTCGGCGGGGCGGAAACGAGGTTCGTATTATACGCGATGCCGAGCGCGGAGGCGCTGGAGCTGAAGTAGTTGCCTTCGGCGTCCGACCAGTCGGGATTCAGCTTATCGGCGTTTTTCGCTTCCGGGTAAGGCAGGGTCAAGCCGTCCTTCTTCAACCCCTGCGCCGCGGGCAGGGAAGCCAGAATGACCACGTCGGCGGCCGGGTTCGATTTTTCCGCTTCCATGCGGGCGAGGATCTTGCCGGTCGTTCCCTGGAATACGTCCACCTCTACGCCGGACTGCGCTTCATACCCTTCGATCAGCTTGTTCGCCAAGCCTTCCGGACCGGCCGTATAGACGACAAGCTTATTGTCCGCAGGCTGCGATTGTTCCGTCTTCGAGGTATCGGAAGCCGACGGATCGGCGGCCGCGGTGCTCGAACCGCCCGTACTGCCGCAGCCCGAAAGGGCCATGCCGAAAGCGAGTGCCAGCGCGAGCGGAGCTCCCTTGGCGAGTTTGGATGAATGAACGAATTTTGGATTCCACATTGTAAAAGTCCCCCATTGGATAAAAGTTTAATTGGAATGATGAAGCTTGACGACGCGAATTCGATTCTCCGGCAAATACACGGTTATTCGGTTTCCCGGAGGAATGCGGCTGGCGGAATACGCCGTCCAGCGATCCGGCTGTCCGTCCGCCTGCAGATGCACTTCGTAGCGGTCTCCCATATAACTGGACTGCAGCACCTCGGCTTCGTAGGAGGCGCATTTTGCGCCGTTGACCGGCTCCCAGCGCAGATGCTCGGGGCGAAACATGGCCGTTTCCCCCTGCCCGTCCGAAGCTCCCCGAGGCGCCAGCCAGTTGGAACGGCCGATAAAGCGGGCGACGAAAGGATCGGCGGGCCGGTCGTAAATCTCTTCCGGCGTTCCCGCTTGAAGCACCCGTCCCGTCTGCATGACGACGATTTCGTCGGACATGGACATGGCCTCGGTCTGGTCGTGCGTGACATACAGGGCGGTCAGACCGAGATCCCGGACAAGCGAGAGCATCTCGACCCGCATTTCTTCGCGCAGCGAGGCGTCCAGCGCGCTGAGCGGTTCGTCGAACAGCACGAGACGCGGCTGAACGGCGACGGCCCGAGCAAAAGCAACCCGCTGCTGCTGGCCTCCGGACAGCTGGTGGGGATAACGGTCGGCCATCGGAGCCAGCCGCACCTTATCCAGCGCTTTCATCACGTTTTCCCGCAGATCGCGGGTCCGGCAGGCGGTGCGCAGACCGAAAGCGACGTTTTCGAACACCGTCATATGGGGCCACAGCGCAAAGTCCTGAAACACCATGCCGAAGCCGCGCTTATGCGCCGGCGTATCCCGTTTGCGCCCGGCATCGTACAGCGTATCGCCGCCGATGGAGATCGCCCCCGTATCCGGCGTTTCCAATCCGGCAATCATGCGCAGCAGCGTCGTCTTGCCGCAGCCCGACGGTCCCAGCAGCGTCGTGAACGTTCCCGAACGGACGAGGAGATCGGTAGGATGAAGAGCGACCGTTTGCCCGAACGTTTTGCTAAGCTTTTGAATATGTAAGTCCATGTAATATCCTTCCCTGCTTCAGTTAACTGGTCAGCGGTCTGCCGCTCACAACTTCAGTCTAACGGTCCAGTTCAAAGCCCATGTCAGTGGAATGTCAAAACAAAATTAATTTTTCCAATGAATCCTGTTAACATTCATAGATTTTACTGATAGTAGAGCCTGCACGGCGGGCAAAACAGGAAGGAAGATCAAGTCATGATGAATTTGAACTTGACCAAGCTGAAGATCGTAGAGCTGCTCGAGCAGCATAACAAGATTACGACCGTGGCGGAGATGCTGGATCTGAAGCAGCCGACGGTCACTTTTCACATGAAAAATATGGAGAAGGATTTCGGGGTCAAATTATTCGAGACGAAAATGGGGAAAATCGTGCTGACGGATGCCGGGCGCGCTCTGCAGCATTATGCCGTCAAGATCGGGGCGTTGGCCGCGGAAGCGGAACGCGCCGTAAGCGAGTTCGATACGCTGCGCAAAGGCAGGCTGCGCATCGGCGCCAGCTACGTGCCGGCCACGTATCTGCTTCCGGGCGTTTTGCATCGTTTTTCCGCTCTCTATCCGGGGGTGCAGCTTTCGCTGTCGGTCAAGACCGCTCCCGCCGTCAAAGAAATGCTGGAGAAGCACGAGATCGACCTGGGCTTCGCTTCGACGGATTCTTTCGAATCGCCGGAACTGCTCGCCGAGCCGATCGGGAAGGACGAGCTTGTACTCATTTTCGCGCCTTCGCACCGTCTGGCTTCGATCGCCGAACCGACGGCCGACCAGATCGTTTCGTCTTATTTCGTCATGCACGGCATGGAATCGAGCACGCGAAGATTGACCGAAAATTGGCTGGATGCCCATTCCCGCCGGCTGCCTTCCTACTTGGAGTTCGATTCGTTGGAGGCGATCAAGCAGACGGTCATGCTCGGCGAGCATGTTTCGTTCGTCTCGCGGCTGGCCGTCCGGGAAGAGATCGAGCGCGGACTGCTGCAGATGCGCCCGATTCCGGGCGGGAGGCTGAACCGTCATATCTATATGGTGACCAACCGACAGCGCTACCGATCGGCGCTGCTGGGGCGATTTACCGATCACTTGACGAAGCAGATTCGAACGCCGAACGAATAAATTGTTCAAAATTAAAATCTTCTTCATTTTTTGCCCCTCAAATCCGTTATAATAGATAGAAGAAGACTGTTCCCCACCAAAATTTAGTAAAATTTAAGGTACGGGCAGCATGCAAACCGGTTAATAAAAAGAACAAGAACTTATTTCGAGGAGGTATGGACCATGATTCGGCATGTGATCTTCGATTTCGACGGAACGATTGTCAACTCCCGCCCGCTTATTGTCGAGCTGTATAACGATTTGGCAGCCAAGCACGGATATCAAACGATCGGCGAAGACGAAACGGAACCTTTTGCCGGCCGGTCCATACGCGAACGCTCCAAAGAATTGGGCATTCCTCTGTACCGTCTTCCGTTTCTCGGGTTCCAGCTGTTCTCCACGTACCGGCGCAAAGTCAAAACGCTGGAACTCAAAGACGGCGTAGGGGACCTGATCCGGGATTTGAACGCGCAGGGCTATCAGCTCAGCATTATCTCGTCCAACCTGGAGAGCAATATCCGCTCTTTTCTGCGGCATAACGAGATCAACCAATTCGTGCAGGTGCGCTCGTGTTTCAGCCTGTTCGGCAAGCATCGCGCGATCCATTCGTTTTTGCGGGACAATAATCTGAATCCGCACGAAGCGCTGTACATCGGCGACGAGCTGCGCGACATACAGGCCGGGCGGCGCTCGGGCATCAAGATGATCGCGGCAGGCTGGGGCTACGATTCGTTCGAGCTGATGAAGCGTTTCTCGCCGGACTTTACCGCTCTGTATCCGGGCGAAGTGTCTGCGGCGATCGAGGGATTCAACGCAAGCGCCGTTTAGCAAAATCACGTATGTAAGCGCTATTATTTATTGAATACGCATCATGAGAAGCTGCGGGCTTAAGCCTGCGGCTTTTTTGCGTACAGCATTCTCCAATCCGTAGGCGAAAGCGCCCGGGTCTTATATAATTGGGAAGAACCGCCTCAAGCCGGGGCATGGAGGGAGAGGAACGATAGCGTGTTTGAGCTGAACAGCGTCAGGTGGAAACATATTCTGGACATAGAGCGTCTGACGATTCCTCAAGGAGGAACGACCTGTATCTCGGGTGACAGCGGGAGCGGGAAAAGCACGCTGCTGCGTCTGCTCAGCGGCATGATCAGCCCGGACAGCGGCGAAATCTTTTATCGGGGGACGCCGCTGTCTCAAATCGACCCCGTCCGGCATCGGCGCGAAGTCGTTACGGCGACGCAGACGCCGGCCGTTTTCGAAGGCGACGTGCGGGAGAACCTGCAGTTGGGCCTGCGATATACGGAGCGGCCCGACGCGGCGGAATCCCGGTTAAAAACGGCGCTCGAATCCGCGGAGCTGAGCGTGTCGCTGGATCAGGATGCATCCTCGCTGTCCGGAGGGGAGAAGCAGCGGCTGGCGATCGCCCGGATTTTGCTGCTGGAACCCCCGGTTCTGCTGCTCGACGAGCCGACCTCTTCGCTGGACGAAGGGACGGCCGAGAGGGTCCTGGGAACGATTGTCCGCGAAGCGGGACGAACCGGGAGGACGATTATCCTGATCAGCCACTCGCCGGAATTGATCCGCCTCTACGGCGATCGCGTGATTACGGTCGCCGGCGGCCGCGTTGCGGGATACGAAGAGGTGAGACGATGAACGGAATCATCGATATCGTCTGGTGGCAGCTGGGCGCCGCTTATGTGTTCGTGCTGGTTCTGATGGTTATCGTAAGGATCAAGGGCATTCGACGGGAGCGGGAAATCGTAATCGCCTCGATTCGCATGACGGTGCAGTTGATCGCGGTAGGTTATATTTTGGAATACGTATTCGGTCATGCGAACCCGTACTATACGCTGCTGTTGGTCGGAATCATGCTTGTTTTTGCCGTACATACGATCATCAAACGATCCAAAAATCCGCTTTCGAACCGAATGAAGCGTCTGATCGCGCTGTCCATGTGCAGCGGTTTTGCCGTCAGCCTGTGCGTATTCCTGTTTATCGTGCTCGGTCTGCGGCCGTGGTACGAGCCTCGCTACGTCATTCCCATCGCAGGCATGATCGTGGGCAACTCCATGACGGGGATCGCGCTCGGGGTCAATACGCTGACGGGCGGCATGAAGAGCCGCAGGCCGCTGATCGAAGCGGCGCTGATGTTCGGCGCGACGCCGAAAACGGCCTGCCGCTCCGTCGTCAACGACGCGTTCGACGCGGCCATGCTGCCGACGCTGAATTCCATGATCGGGATGGGCATCGTGTTCCTGCCGGGAATGATGACCGGTCAGATTCTCGGCGGCGCTTCGCCGCTGCAGGCGATCGAATACCAGATTGCCATTATGCTGAGCATGGTGGGGAGCGTGTCGCTGTCGGTCATTTTGTTCGTGCAGTTGGGATATAAGCTGTTTTTCAACGAGCGGGCGCAGTTGATCGAAGAGACCGAGCAGCGACGCTGAGCAGCGAAAACGGGGGACGCGGAACAAGGGGGAGGATTATTCTTCGCCCTTTGAGTAGTATTCTTTTTACCGATTGCGTTTAAAGAGAGAAAATTTTTTGGAGAAACTGTATATTAACTTAATTTATATTATGTAAACTAAAAAGATTAAAAAATTTATTTTACAAACTCAGCAAGAAGATTCGAAAATTCGATTTTTCGATCGGGTGATTTGCATGATGCGGTTCCGTTAAAAAACGTAAGTTTCGGACGCGATTTAAGCGAAAATCATTTTGGTTACATAATAAAAATTATGTAACCAAAATGCGATAAAACTGAGTTTGAGCTTCGAATCTGTATTTCGCATCAATCGACATTTCCGTCTAACCGCCGTTTGATTTCCTTTTTTGGCGGCAGGCCGAACATGCGGGCATATTCGCGACTGAATTGGGAAGGGCTCTCGTAGCCCACTCGAAAAGCCGCCTCCGCCGCCTCCAGGTCCGAGACGAACATAAGATGCCGCGCCGCTTGAAGGCGAAGCGTCTTCTGGTATTGAATGGGACTCATGCCGGTCAGCCGTTTGAAATGCTTGTGCAGCGAGGCCGGGCTCATATGCGCTTCATCCGCCAACTGCCGTACGTTTAAGGAAAGCGCATAATCGCGTTTGATCCGATCCGCAGCCTGAGCAATTCGGTTCGGTCGGCTCGAATCCAGGGCGAAGCGCGCAATTAGCGGTCCCTGTTCGCTTTGAAGCACCCGATAAAGGATTTCGCGAATCGCAAGCGGCGCCAGTACCGGGATATCCTCAGGACAATCCAGCAGGCGAATCAACCTCAGCATCGCGTCGAGAAGTTCGGACGTGACCGCGTTCACGAATAGAGCGGATTGCGATTCGGCAGCCGGGATTAGAACGAAATCTTGGAGCAGGTTTTGGATATCGTCCACGGAAAATTCCAGCTGCACGCTGAGATAAGGAAGTTCCGGGGACGCTTCGTCAATGCTTCCCGTCACCGGCAGATGAATCGGGTTCACCAAGCAGTAAAGCGGGTTGTAGCGATAATCTTGTCCGCTTAACGTGACCGTCTTGGAGCCCTGCGCAATAATGTACAGAGAGGAATGGGCAAAAGAAAGCTCGGGCTTCATGGGCCGGACCGCATGGCGGAATCGAAGCGAAGGCACGGCCGAATCATAGGTGCCGTCCGACGGGGCATGCCGACAGATCATTTGCATCAGCTCTTCCGACCGGGATAATCGAGCGTTTCCGTTAATGCGGCGGACGTCTGTATTCATCGCCTAGTCTCCTCTTTCGTAAGATTATCCGATCATTATAACCGGCGCGAAGAGAAATGGGCAAGAATCGTTTTCGAATATGATACCGCCGTTCCTCCTTTCCCGTCTATGCTGAAAGCAGGCCGTTTGCTGTCGAACCGTTAAGCAAACGACCGAATCCATCTGACGGAAAGCAGGGATTTTCGGATGAATATCGAAAACAAAGTCGTGATCGTGACAGGCGCGAGCAGCGGTATCGGGGAAGCGGCGTCGCTTCTGCTGGCGGAACGCGGGGCCAAGCTGGTGCTCGGGGCAAGAAGGCCGGAACGGCTGGAAAGCCTCGCGCTTCGGATTGCCGAAGCGGGCGGGGAAGCCGTATATGCGGCGACGGACGTGAGAAAACGCGAAGACGTAGCCGCATTGGTCCGCTTGGCTTCGGAACGTTACGGAAAATTGGATGCCTTCGTCGGCAACGCCGGCGTGATGCCGATCTCGCGTCTCGACGAGCTTCGGGTCGAGGAATGGGAAGCGATGATCGACGTCAATATCAAAGGGCTGCTGTACGGGATCGCCGAAGCGCTTCCGATCTTTCAAAAGCAGGGCTTCGGCCATTTCGTCAACGTCGCTTCGACGGCGGGACATAAAACGGTCCCTCGGCAGGCCGTTTACTCGGGAACCAAATTTGCCGTCCGGGCCATTTCGGAAGGACTGCGGCAGGAAGCGGGCGACAAGCTTAGGGTTACGATCATCTCTCCCGGCATCACGCAGACGAATTTCGCCGAGAGCATATCCAATACGGAGACGAGAGCGGAGCTCGAAGGGATGCGAGACCGGATCGCGATGCCGCCCGCCGCGGTAGCCCGGGCGATCGCGTTCGCGATCGAACAGCCGGACGAAGTCGATGTGGGCGAAATCGTGATCCGGCCTACGGCTCAAGGGTAACGGATCGCGGTTATCGGCCCTGAACGCGAAATCAAAAAAATGATCGAATATGAACAATTTAAGTTGCTTTAATTTAAATTTAGGATACAATATAATTACGAACAATTTTATATTTACTAACTTAAAATAAAGGGGATGCTTTAAAAATGGGTTACAAGACTATTTTGATCGCCGGAAGCGGCGTGCTGGGCAGCCAGATCGCTTTTCAAACCGCTCTTCACGGCTTTGCGGTTACCGTTTACGATATCAACGACGAAGCCCTGAACCGGGCCAAAGCCAGAATTCAGGATCTTAAACCGCGTTACCGGGCCGACCTGGGCACGACGGAGGAGCAGGCGGAAGCGGCTTTGGCGCGCATGACCTTCCAAAGCGACCTTGCTCAAGCAGCCGCCGATGCCGATCTGGTGATCGAATCGGTACCGGAATCCCTTCCGATCAAGATCGAGTTTTATCAAAAGCTGGCCGCGGTCGCCCCCGAAAAAACCATTTTCGCCACGAACTCTTCGACGCTGCTGCCGAGTCAGTTCGCGGAAGCGACAGGACGTCCGGAGAAGTTTTTGGCGCTGCACTTCGCCAACGAAATCTGGAAAAACAATACGGCGGAGATCATGAAGCATGCCACGACGGACGAACAGGTATTTGCCGACGTTGTCGAGTTCGCCAAAGCCATCGGCATGGTCGCTCTTCCTTTGCAAAAAGAGCAGGCCGGTTACATCGTGAATTCGCTGCTCGTTCCGCTGCTGAGCTCGGCTCAGAAACTGCTCGTGACCGGCATCGCGGATGTCGAAACGATCGACAAGACGTGGATGGTAGCGACCGGCGCTCCCGTCGGGCCGTTCGGCATGCTCGATATCGTCGGCATCAATACCGCTTATCATATCGCCCGCACAAGAGCGGAACATACCGGAGACGCGGCTTATCAGGCGGTAGCGGACGTACTGAAAAGAGACTACGTCGATCAAGGCAAACTGGGCAAAGCGACCGGCGAAGGATTTTACAAATATCCGAATCCGAGCTACACGGAGCCCGGATTTTTGAAAGGCTGATCGGTCTACAAAACCTCTAAACGGAAAGCGGAGAGCTGCGGCTCTTCGCTTTTTTATGTTTTCCGGGGAAAAAAAAACCAGGCTTATTGTAAAATAAGGTTTTTTATCCAAGACATTGGTTAGTAAATAGTAGGAAGCGAAGGGGTGAAGGCAGTCTGCTGTCAGAAAAAGGAGGTCCAATATGGAAGAAATTCAACAGCGCAGGCGATTGGTTGTGGTGGGCAACGGCATGGCGGGCATCAACACGGTAGAACACATTTTAAAGCTGGCACCGAACAGCTATCATATTACGATTTTCGGCGGCGAACCTTATCCGAACTATAACCGCATTCAGTTATCGTACGTGCTGGAGAAGAGCAAGGCCATTGAAGAAATCATTCTGAACGACTACGCCTGGTACGAAGAAAACGGGATCGACTTATACACGGGAACCGAAGTCACGGCAATCGATACGGAGCAAAAAACGGTGGAAGCGAATAACGGAGTGAAGGTTACCTACGACCAACTTATTATCGCCACAGGTTCCAGGCCCTTTATGCTGCCCGTTCCCGGAGCGGACAAGCAGGGAATTATCGGCTTTCGGGATATCGCGGATTGCGAGCAAATGCTCCGAACCGCGGACGTGTATAAAAAAGCGGCGGTAATCGGCGGAGGCCTGCTGGGACTCGAAGCCGCCAAAGGGCTGTCGAAGCTCGGCATGGACGTCACGGTCGTTCATCTGTTCAAAGAACTGATGGAGCGGCAGCTGGATGCCACGGCGGCCCGCATGCTGCAGACCGAACTCGAGAGCCAAGGACTGAAGTTCGCCACCGGCAAGCAGACGGCCGAGTTTCTCGGCAGCGAGCGGGTCAGCGGCATCCGTTTTGCGGACGGTACGGAGCTGGAGACCGAGTTCGTCGTGATGGCGGCGGGCATCAAGCCGAATATCGAGCTCGCCAAAGCGAGCGGTATCGAAGTCAATCGAGGGATTATGGTCGACGATTATATGCGGACGTCGGCACCGGACGTCTATGCGATCGGGGAATGCAACGAACACCGCGGCGTGTCGTACGGATTGGTCGCGCCTTTGTTCGAGCAGGGCGCCGTGCTGGCCAAGCATCTTTGCGGCGTGGACACGGAGCCGTACGAAGGATCGACCGTATCGACCCAGCTTAAAATTTCCGGGGTCGACGTGTTCTCGGCCGGAGAATTCATGGATGCGGAAGATTTGTCGATCGTTCGCATGCATGACGACTGGCGGCGCATTTACAAAAAAGTGCTGATGCGGGGCGGCCGAATCGTCGGCGGTATTCTGATCGGCGACGGACGCGAGATGTCCCGGCTGCAGCAGTGGATTCGGACCGGTACGGTCATGACGGAAGCGATCCATACGGCAATCGTCGGACAAGGAGCGCCGGATACCGCGAACACGGTAGCGGAATTGGCCGACGACGAGATCGTATGCGGCTGTAACGGCGTAAGCAAGAAAAACATAGTGGATGCCATCTCCGAGAACGGCCTAACCACAGTGGAGGAAATTAAAGCGACCACAAGCGCCTGCCGTTCCTGCGGCGGCTGCCGCCCTGTCGTCGAGCAGATTTTGCAGCATGTGCTCGGCGACCAATACGACTCGGCGGCTGCCAAAAAAGAAGCGATCTGCGCCTGCACGACGCTCAGCCGCGACGAAGTCGTCCGGGAGATCAAAGAGAAAGGTCTGATCACCTCGAAAGAAGTCCGGTATGCGTTGGAGTGGAACAACAAGGAGGGCTGTTCCAAATGTCGCCCTGCTTTGAACTATTACCTGGGCATGATCTGGCCGCAGGAGCATGTCGACGAGCGGGATTCTCGCCTCGTCAACGAGCGGATGCATGCCAACATCCAGAAGGATGGCACCTTCGGCGTCGTGCCGCGGATGTACGGAGGCGTCACGACACCGGAAGACCTGCGCCTGATCGCCGATATTGCCGTGAAATACAATGTCAAAATGGTCAAGGTAACAGGCGGACAGCGCCTGGATCTGCTCGGAATCAAAAAGGAAGATCTGCCGAACATCTGGAAAGACCTCGGCATGCCGTCCGGCTACGCTTACGCCAAAGCGCTGCGTACCGTAAAAACGTGCGTCGGGTCCCAGTTCTGCCGCTTCGGCACCAAAGATTCGATGGGGATGGGCATTCTGATCGAGAAAAAATTCGAACGGTTGGATATGCCGGCTAAGTTTAAAATGGCGGTTAACGGCTGCCCGCGCAACTGCGCCGAATCGGCTACGAAAGACATCGGAATCGTGGGCAACGAAGGCGCCTGGGAAATCTACGTGGGCGGCAACGGCGGGATTAAGGCTCGGCTGGCCGAACTGCTGTGCAAAGTAAGAACGGACGAAGAACTGTTGGAAATTATTGCGGCGTTCATTCAGCATTACCGGGAGACCGGCAAGTATCTCGAACGAACTTCGGACTGGGTGGAGCGTGTCGGCCTGCAGTCGATTGCCGATACGGTCGTCAATGATCTGGATAATCGCCGGGCATTGGTCGAACGGATCGAGCAGGCGCTCGGTCAGGTCCAAGAGCCGTGGAACGAAATTCTGGAAAATTCGAATTTGCGCGAAAAGATGTTCGACGATCTTAGCGTTTCGACCGTCAAAGAATAGGAGGGCCGGATGATGTCATTACCGAAACCGGAGCAGGATTATACGTATTATCGGGTCGGCACGGTCGACGACTTTATGGAGCGGATCGGCAGAAAAGTCATGATCGAGCAGTCGAACGTTGCCGTGTTCAAAACGTCGGAAGGCGAATGGTATGCGCTCGAAAATAAAAGCCCCGGCCCGAAAGGCGGCACGCTGGCCGAAGGCATTGTTTCCGGAACGGTCCTTTACGATCCTATCTGCGACTGGCGTATCCGCCTGTCTGACGGACAGGTCCTGGACCCGGATACGGGGCAGGTTCGCACGTATCCGGTACAAATCGAAGGAAACGACGTGCGCATCGGTATCCCGAAAGACGGAGGAGGCAAAGACAATGGCTAAAGGACTGGAAGGAAAAACAATCGTGATCGCCGGCTCCAAAATCCCGCAGGATATGGCGGAGGTGATCGAACGGCGGGGCGGTACCGCATTGGTGCGCTCGCTGCAGGGCCTGACGCCGGCGGATCCGTCGGAGATCGAGCGCGATGTCCGGCAGTTTGCGGAGCAGGAGTTCGATTGGGTGATCTTTACCACGGGTATCGGTTACGAAGCCGTCTATGCGGCGGCGGAGCGGCTGGGATTGGCCGGGGAGTTCGTGGAGAAGCTGAAGGGGGCCAAAGTGGCCTGCCGCGGCTACCGGACCAACGCTTTATTGAAAAAATCCGGCATTCATCCCGCGGTCAGCGCCGACGACGGCACCATCGCCAACATGATCGATAAGCTTCAGCTGTTCGATTTCGACGGCTGCCGCGTCTGGCTGCAGCTGCACGGCGAATTGACCGCGCAAATCCACCAATTCATCGAAAGCCAGCCGGGCATGAAGACGCAGGCGATGCTCCCCTACCGTTATCAAGCGCCGGAGAGAGAAACGCTGGCCCAATTGACCGAAGAACTGTTTCAAAGGCAGGTGGATGCCGTCTGCTTCACGACGCAGCTTCAGGTGAACTATTTGTTCGATTATGCCCAGGAGACCGGCCGCGAAGCGGAATTGAAAGAAGCGTTCGAACATCATGTTTTGGCTGCGGCTGTCGGAAAAGTGACGGCGGACGCCCTCCGCGGCAGAGGGGTCGAGCGTATGGCGGTTCCCGAAGTGGAACGAATGGGCGCTATGATTGTGGAGATCGGCCGCTTCTTCGAATAAGAACAAGGTCCGGCGAGCAAGCGGCAGATTACGGAAGCCCTTTGCCGTTCGCGCCGGGAACCTTTGACGGTATGCACCTCCTGAAATGTTCATTTTAGGGGGTGCATTTTATTTTGATTTGACGAAATCCTTCCTTCCCCTTGATATATCCACGTTATTCTGGAAAAGCATAAGCCATTGGTATCGATACCAAATCAGACGGACAGATAAGGATGAATAAGAATGGACTCCAAAATAAAAGACGTGGCCCGTGCCGCCGGCGTATCTCCTACGAGCGTATCCCGGGTTCTGAACAACAGCCCGCATGTCAGCGAGAAGCTGGAAAAGAAAGTCCGGCAGGCGATCGAACAATTGAATTATACCCCCAGCATGATCGCCAAAAATCTGAAGCGGAACAAAACCAATTTAATCGGCGTCATTATCGCGGACGTCACTTCCGGCTATCAGGCTTCCGTTCTGAGCGGGATCGAAGAAGAATGCGCGTCGAACGGGTATCATCTGCTCGTTTCGAATATCAAAGAAAACACGCGAAAAGTGTTGGATTATTTGTACGTGTTCCAGGAAATGCGGGTCGACGGAATCGTATTGATGCACGGAAAAATGACGGAAGAAATCCGGAATTTTATCAAGCGAACCAATATTCCGATCGTCGCCCATGCGGACGTGGGATTCGATCTCCCCGCGGTGATTATCGACAACTTCCAGGCCGCGTACGATGCCGTCGAATATTTGATCCGCAGAGGGCATCGGCGGATCGCCATGCTGGCCGGAGACATGAGGGATATCAGCGAAGGACAGCGGCGTTACGACGGGTATGCGGCGGCCTGCGAGCGATACGGCCTGACTGCGGACGAATCGCTTGTTCGCTGCGGCGACTATAAGTTGGACACGGGCTACAGGCTGGCGGAGGAGCTGCTTGCGGATCGCGGGGGCGCGTTTACCGCGCTGTTCGCGGCAAGCGACGACATGGCGGTCGGCGCGATCAACTGCTTCCATGACCGGGGACTGCGCGTTCCGGATGACATTTCCGTGATCGGCATCGACGGAGGTCCGCTGTCGGACATCGTAAGACCGAGACTGACCGCCATTCATCAGCCTGTCGACCGAATTACCCGCGCGATTACCGATCTGCTGTTTGAACGAATCGGGCAGGGCAAGGACAGCCGCCAGGACGATCAGTCCGGCTCGATCCTGTATATTCCTCACCGTTTGGTGGAAAAGGAGAGTTGTAAAGACTGTTAAAACAAGAAAATATTTAATGCTCCATTTATACAAGTTATCGCTTCCCTTCACAAAAGGCGGATAGAGTAATAGGCGGAAGGTTTTTATTATCGATAGGAGGTATTGACCGAATTGGTATCGATACCAACTGTTGCAAAAGGAGGCCGAGGGACAGCTTTGTCCGATCAAAATGAGTGAACTGGTGATCCGCGAAACCATCGGAAGAAAGAAAAGACGAACCAAAAAAGCCGTTTCGGGCACCTGGGTTTGGTTCATCTTCCTGCTGCCGACCTTGCTGGGAATTGCTCTGTTTACGGTATACCCGATGATCGAATCTTTTCGCCTGAGCTTTACCAAAGGAGCCCAGGAGCAGTATGTCGGATTCGAGAATTATCGGCATGTGCTGGGATCGGGTTCGTTTCATCAAGCGCTGTTCAACACCTTCTACATCGCCTTTTTCCAGCTGCTGATTGTCATTCCTCTGGGGTTCGTCATCGCCTGCCTCATCAACTCCCTTCGCAGAGGCCGAAATTTTTTCAAAGTTCTTTTTTACATTCCCAACATTACTTCCATGGTCGCAGCCGCTACCGTCTTCCTGGTCGTTCTCCATCCTCATGGGCTGCTGAACTACGCATTAAGCGCATTCGGCATTCCGGAGACCATCTGGCTGGCGAATCCTAACTCCGCCCGCTGGAGCGTAATTCTGTTGGCGAGCTGGCATGCGCTGGGCTTCGGCATCATTATCAACCTGGCCAATCTGCAGGCGATCTCGCCGGACTATTACGAAGCGGCTTCCATAGACGGAGCTTCCCGCTTCAAGCAGTGGCTGTATATCACGATTCCGAATATGCTCGGCAGCCTCACCATTTTGATCATTTTGGGGTGGATCGACGGGCTGCAAAGGTTTACGGAAGCTTTTATGCTCGGAGGTCATACCGGCAGTCCGGCGCGTTCCCTGTATACGCTGGTCGGATTCATTTATGAACGGGGCTTCGGCGGATTGGAGTACGGCGTCGCTTCGGCGGCTTCCTATCTGCTGCTTATCCTGATTCTTGCGTTCACCTTTATCAATATCAAGTTCTTCCGAATGAAAATATAGACGGGGAGGTACCTGAGAATGAAGACCATGAGCGCCAATGCGCGGAGAAGATGGGCGGACGGCCTGGTCGCGATTTTGCTTCTGCTGCTCGGAACGATTCTGATCTATCCTTTTCTGTGGATGGTCAGCGTCGGATTCGAACGGACGGCCAATGTGAACGCGCCTTTTCCGCCGCGACTTATTCCGTACGACTTCAGCCTGTTCAACTTCGAGCTCGTATTCGAAAACGGCCATCTCTTAACGGCTTACTGGAACTCCGGGGTGAATGCTTTCTTCAGCGTGATTCTCAGCGTTTCCTCGGCGCTTTTGGGCGGATATGCTTTCTCGCGAGGTCGTTTTAAAGGAAAGAAGCTGCTCTTTATCCTCGTCCTCGCGACGATGATGATCCCTTTCGAAACGACCTTGATTCCGATGTTCATCATGTTCAACGAATTCCATTTGATCGATACCCGTTATCCGATCATTCTGCCGAGCATCATTAATGCCATGGGAATTCTGCTGTGCAAGCAGTTTTTCGATCAGCTTCCGGAAGGGCTGCGGGAATCCGCCAAGATCGACGGAGCGGGAGAATTCAAAATTTTCTTTCACATTTTTCTGCCTTTGGCAGGGCCGATCACGGCGACCCTTGCGATTCTTTCTTTTCAGGGGAGCTGGAACTCTTTCGTCTGGCCGCTGGTCGTGATCAACAGTCAGGATTTGAAGACCGTTCCGCTCCTGTTGTCCCAGTTTTCCCAGGAAAGCGGCACTCCTCTGATGGGGGTAACCATGGCGACAGCCGCGGTCAGCATTATCCCGGTCATGGTCGTTTTTCTGATTATGCAAAAATACATCATCCAAAGTATCGCGCTAAGCGGACTGAAAGGAGAGTGAAGGGGGCGTACATAGGGATCGCGGGTTGATCGCACCCAATACCGAACTGACCGTTTTGCAGCCGAGCCGGAAGCCGATTCATTCTACAGCGTGAGAGACGATCGTGCAGGAGTGGGAATAAAACCATACATGGAGGCTCTGATCATGAAAAAGAAAAACGGCACATTGGCATTGACTCTTCTTATGCTGCTCGGCATGCTGCTGAGCGCATGCGGCGGCGGAAATCCGTCATCGAACGCGGCGAACGCGAGTCAACCTTCCGAGGAAAAGGGAGGCTCGACCGCAGAAGCCGCTTCGGCAGAGACGACGGGGCTTACCGGAACGCTGAAGGTCCAGTTGATCGGCGGCTTCACGGAAGAAGACAAGACCGATCCGAAAACGGGCTTGAAAACGAAAGGGGTCGGCGCCCTGAAAGAAGAGTTCGAAAAACGCTATCCGGGCGCGGAAGTAAACTTCGTCCTGATGGGCTGGGACAGCTACAACGAGAAGACCCAAACGATGCTGCAATCTAGTGCCGCGGACGTCTACCAGCTTCCCGGTATCGCGACTTTCGCGGAACAGGGGCTTTTGGAACCGCTGCAGCCTTACATCGACCGGGACGATTTTGATCTGAATCAGTATTTCGACGGCCAGGTGGACGGTTGGAAAGCAATGGGCCCCGAAGACAAGGATCTGCAAATTTACGGTCTGCCTTTTATCGGGGATACTCGCGTAATCGTGTACGACAAAAAGATTTTCGACGAGTGGGGCGTCCCTTATCTGTCCAAGGAGCCGACAATCGAAGAAATTTTGGAAAAGGCCGCGAAAATGACGGGGAAAAACCCGAAAACCGGCGAGCAGAACTACGGTTTGACTTTCAACAAGTCGGATGCCGCGGATACGGTCATGAATATCAACGAGTCCAAAGGCGGCAAGTGGGGGACAGGCTTCCTGTGGAAAGACATGAAGCTGGAATTCAATTCTCCGACGATGGTCGAAGCGCTGGATCTGATGAAAAAAGCGAAAGAATACGCGCCGGAAGGCGTGATGGCCGGGCAGGGGGCGGAAAACTTCCTGACCGATAAAAACAATGTCGCCATCAATCTTCGCTCGGCTCCCGGGTTTGTGACCGACATCAAGACGAACGGCACCGAAGATCGTTATGACGCCGCGCTTCTGTTCGTCAATCCGGAAGAAAAAATGGGCGGCATGTTCGCCGGCAGCCCGTTCTCGATCGGAAAGTCGAGCGAACAAAAAGATCTGGCTTGGGAATGGTTGAAATTCAGCGCCAGCGACTTCTACCAGCAGTTCATGTGGGACAATTACAAAATCGAAAGCACGCCGGTCGTGAAAGCTTCCACGGAATGGGCCAGCGTGAAAGAGATTCCGCAGATGAGCGTGGTGCTGGATGCGATGGGCCGCCTTTGGGCGCCGCGTTATCCTTACCGTTCCGGACAGCCTCGCTACATCCTGTCCGAGAACGTAGAGAAAGCGCTGCTGGATTCGGCGTCCTCGCAGGATGCGCTGGACAAGGCTCAGAAAGATGCCGAGGAGTGGATTTCGAGTCAGAAGTAAATCGGCCGGAGCGAATAATGGCGGGAAGCTTTAACGCATCAATTGAAAAAGAGCAGACGGAACGATGGGTTCCGTCTGCTCTTTTTTTGCGTATCGGGAACGATTAAGCCCAGCGGAAACGAAGAACAGAAGGGAGTGCCGGCTCTTTCTAAGGGAAAAGGATATGTTCCACAATCTCGAAACTTACGTCATCGACCTTCCAACGGCCGTCCGTAAATACGAGCGAAGCATCTCGGTAAGAGGTCGGGTCCACGTTGCGCTTCAAATCGGCGGGCAGGCTGTAATACTCGGAAAGTCGCGCGGTCGAGAGCGTGCGGTACGACAGCGACCACGAACCGATGTCTTTATAAGGATAATCAAAGTCCAGGCCTTTTTCCTGAATAAGCTTGTTGATGAAGCGATCGGTGAAATACGGACGGAAATGCGTTCGAACTTGTTTTATTCGGGATAGGTCGGCCGCTTCGTTGAGTTTAGAAGATAAAATACGCTGATAAGCTAACGTGGCTCGGCGCTCGTTGGGCACCTCGAGCTTACGCGGGCCGACCTCCAACTTTTTGTCTCCTAGCGATAAAGTGACGATCTGCGCATAAGAATTCCAGTTGTCGATCTGCGCGCCCAGCGATTCGGCGACGAAGCGAAGCGGAACGTAGGTCGTCCCGTGCGCGACGGTAACCGGCACGTCCAAGGCGATAGGTTTTCCGTTAATGACAGCTTGATTGCTTCCGCTTTTTAGAAGGATACGGGTCTCTCCATGTTCGATCGTAATATCCTGGGTCCGCGCGCTCCAGGCAACTTCGGCTTCGAAAAATTCGGCGACCGGACGCAGGGGGACTAAGGTTCGCTTATTCTCGAAAATCGCGCCCGAAATCCATGCCGGACGCGCAGCGGAAACGAGGTCGGTCTGTAAGGCTGCGGCAAGCATAACGGCGGCGATAAGCGCCGTGCCGGCTTTTTTGAACATTCGCGTGTCCTCCTGTATATCTTATGGGTAATCCAAGTCGTTTCTATATCTCGTTAGACGAGTTTACAGCAAAAAGGTTGCAAAAGGAGGAGAAAGTACTCGCAAAAAAACAGCGTATAATATAAATTATACGCTGTTTTCGTTTAAATCGATTAAAAGCACTGAAGACAGCCGCTTATCCGCCTTAATCCACATCCAAATAAAGGAATATTTTCGTTTGTCTTGACTTTTGTTAACATAACATTAATTATTTCCGCCCAGCGGAATGGGAATGCAAGAAAGCCCTGCCGCCGATTGAATGAACGCTTTATCGTCCTGAAGAAGCAGCGAAGAATCGCCGGTCGCTTTCGTTTTGACAGACACTCTCAGATTCCCGGTGTCTTTGTCGAACACGGACAGTATGCCGTCGTTCGTGAGCAGCGCGATCCGGTTCCCTTGAACGGCGAGATTGACGATCGGCTTACCCGCTTCGATCAGCGTCTCGGGTTTTGTTTCCGAAGGGGCGTCGACCGGAATTCGCTGAAGCTTATCGCTGTTTGCGCCTTGTTGAACAAAATAGAAGAAACCGTCCGACATGACGAGGAACTGCGCCGACATGCCGCCCATGAAGTCGACGGGAACGTATTCGAAGCTTTCGGCGATTTTCCCCGTTTTCGCGTCGATCTTGTCAATGACCGCCGCGTGCCCTTGATCGAGGCTTAACGGAATATTGCGCGAATACAAATACTTTCCTCGGTAACCGAGAATGCCGTTGTGATCGCCTTGCGCTTCCCAAATCTTTTTGCCGCCTTTCCCGTCGTAGGCTTGAAGGATTTCTCGCAAGTAGGCGCCCGACTCGACCGACAAGGAGAAGACCATGCCGCCGCGAATATCGCGAATAAAGCCCGTGAACTTCGGGAAACTGCGGGTCTGCTTGCCGGTCGCGGCGCTGATCTGGGTCAATCCTTTGCTGTCCGCGAGATACAGCGTGGTGCCGGATAAACGAAAGCTTTCCGGGCTGTATTCGTCGGAAGATTTGGACGGCTTCCCGGGAGCTTTTTTTGTCCACAGCGCTTTTCCGCTGCGTGCATCCAGTTTGACGATGACTCCCTTTTTCGTGACCGCGTAGAGCGAATTATTCAGCGTCTGTACGGGAGCGGCCAATCGGGCGGAGTAGGTCCATTTGGTCTTGCCCGTCTTCGCGTCCGCGGCAGTCAGCATAGAGCCTGATTGATAATAGATCGTGTTTCCGTGTGCGACGGCTTGGATTCGTTCCGCCGTTTTACTCCAGGCAGGTTGGGATAAACGCGTGGCTGCTGTAGATTCGGCAACCGGTGCAGAGGAAGCGGCTGCGGCGGGCGAAGTTCCGGCATAAGCTCCGAAAGGGGCGGTCAGCAGCAGAGCGGCCGTCAAGGCGGCCAAGCGGCGGTTGGTTCGGGAAGAACGCAAGATGTTTCGGTTCATGGAAAGACCTCCTGACAGAATGATAAGAACGACTTCTTCTTCCCTAGACTCTCCGAATCGTCAAAAAGTTCCAAAATCCGCTCAAAAAAATGGGTTCGACGAAAAATTCATCTCGTGTACACATAGACTGCACATTGCTTTTTTATACTGAAGGCATCCCAACCAAATAGGAGGAATTCCGCATGAAAACATCCAAACTTATTCTAAGTCTCACTCTAGCAGCCGCAGCCGTAACCGGTTCTTCCTGGGCGCCCGCGTCCGTCGATGCCGCAGCCGCTTCGAGCCCGGTTGCGGCCCCGAAGGCGGCCGAGTCCGGCAATCCTTACGAGGCGGCGGGAATCGACGATCCGAAGGCGTTTCATGCTTTCTTTGCGAAACTGCAAAAAGCGGTAAAAAATAACGATAAGAAAGCCGTCGCTTCCATGATGCATTATCCGCTGAACGTCAACTACAAAGGCAAGACGCTGAGGTTTCAATCTTCCGCCCGTTTTATCGCCAAATACGATTCGATCATGACGCCTCAAGTCCGCAAAACGCTCGGTTATGCGGTCGAAGACGATCTGTTCGTCAACTGGAGAGGCGTGTCGGTCGGCAGCGGAACGCTCTGGATCGGTCTGTTCGGCGGAAAGCTCGGCGTGTATGCGGTGAATAAATAAGTAACCGTCTTTTGACAGCACATCGGTCTCCGGTTAGCATGATAAAGGCGGCAAATCGGGAACAGACGGAGTGTATATAATGAAGAAAACGATTCTGTTGGTCGAGGACGACGTGCTGATGCGCGAATTCATGACCGATTATTTCAAAAAAGACGGCTGGACCGTCCTGGAAGCCGACAACGGACGCGAAGCTTTGGAACTGTTCGAGCTGCATGCAGTGGACCTTATCGTTCTCGATATTATGATGCCGGAGATCGACGGATGGTCGGTCTGCCGGCGCGTACGCAAAAATTCCGGCGTGCCGATCATTATCATTACCGCCAGGGCGGAAGACGACGATCAAATTATGGGTTTCGAGCTGGGGGCGGACGAATACGTAACGAAGCCGTTCAGCCCGAAAGTGCTTGTGGCGCGCGCCGCGTCTTTGCTCAAGAGGGCGGAAGGACTGATGGGACGCAAAGGTCATCTTGTCGTTTACGGGAAGTTGGAGATCGACAAGCAGGGGCACAAAGTTCAGGTAGACGGCCGGACGATCGCCCTGTCGCCGAAAGAGTACGATCTCCTGATTCTGCTGATCAAAAACGAGGGGATCGTGCTGGAGCGGGACGAGATTCTGAATGCCGTATGGGGCATCGATTATTTCGGCGATCCCCGCGCGGTGGACACGCACATCAAGAAGCTTCGGGCGAAGCTGCAGGAAGAGGGGCGGCATATTCGCACGGTGATCGGAGCCGGTTATAAATTCGAGGCCGAAGCATGAGAGGGCGGATCGCGGTTAAGCTGTTCTTTGCGACTTCCGTCGTCATGCTCGGTACGCTGTCCGCCATTTTGTTCGCGCAGTCGCTTTTTTTCGAACGTTTCTATGAAAAGGCGCGAACCGAAGACGTCGGACGCAGCCTGCATAACGTCGCTTCGAATTATGCGCAGACGGCGAACGATCCGGTATCTTCGGCCCGCCTGTCGGGGCGGTTCATGAACGACAACAGGGCCGCATTGGCTCTGCTGGACGCCGATTTGAACCGTCGCACTCTCGACCCGTATCTGATCACGCTGCGAACCGCGGAAGGGAAGAGCGTTTCGCTGCTGCTCGCTTCCGCCGGGACCGCGATGCGGGACATTCCGGAAGGACTGCAAACAGGCGAACCGCTGACCGTTGACGGCATTTATATGGACGAAAAAGAGACATTGATGCAGCCCTCGGTCATGCAGCCGAATTCGGCCGAACCGGAAAGCGGATTGACGCGCGTGCGAGGGACGGTGACGGAGCTGCTGCTGCCGGCCGACCAGTCGCTCGACCCGTTCTACAGCAGTTCCCTGGTGGACGAAGCGTTGGCCGAAGCCGTGCGAAACCGTGCGGGACGGACGGATGAGCTGTCTCGGGGCGAGACGCTTCGGACGGAGTGGACCGACAAATGGAGCGGTCTGACGTATGCGGTGATCGTCGCGCCCGTCCCGGGTGCGGAAGGCCGCTACGTTCTGGCGCTGGCTTCGCTGCAGCCCGTCGGCGAAGCGGTCGAGATGCTGCGCCGTTACCTTATTTACCTGGCGCCTGCCGCCGCTGCCGTACTGCTGCTGCTCTCGCTGCTGTATTCGCGCCTTCTGTCCCGTCCGCTCGTGCGGCTCAGCCGGACTTCCGCGCGGATGGCGAAACTGGATTTTTCCCCCGGCAGAGAGCCGGAGATCCGTTCGCGAGACGAGCTTGGGGAGCTGGCGCGCAATCTGGATACGCTCGGCCGCAATCTTGCCGGCGCGCTGCGGCAGCTGTCCGCAGCGAACGCCGGACTAAGCCGGGAGGTGGAAGAGAAAGATCGGTCGGAAGCGCTGCGCAAAGAGCTGATCGCCAACATTTCCCACGAGCTTAAGACTCCGCTGGGAATCGTCAAAGGGTTTGCCGAAGGGCTGCAGGATGATGTGGCCGCAGACAAACGGGAGCGTTATCTGCAGCTTATCGTCGGCGAGACGGACCGGATGAATGCGCTGATTTTGGATATGCTGCAGCTATCGCGGTTCGAAGCCAAGGCGATCAAGCTGAAGCCGCAGGCTTACGACATCGTCCGGCAGGCGCGCCGGCTGACGGAATCGTTTGCCGAACGGCTGGAAAGCCGCGGGCTGCATATCGTATTCGAGGGAGACGACGCATTGGCGGTAAACGCCGATCCCCGGCGCATCGAGCAGGTATTGTTGAATCTGATCAGCAATGCGGTACGTCATGCCCGGGAAAACGGGACAATCCGGATCGGCCTCCGCGGCCGCGGAGACGACCGGGCGGAAATCCGGATCGAGAATGACGGCGCTCCGATTCCCGAACCCGAACTGGACCGGATCTGGGAGCAGTTCTACCGGGCAGAGCGCTCGAGAGATCGTAAATCGGGCAGAACCGGACTCGGCCTGGCGATCGTCCGGCATATTTTGGAACTGCACGGGAGCGAATACGGTGCGGAAAATACGGAGAAAGGCGTCGTTTTTCGCTTTACGTTGCAAAAGGCGGCACTGCAGGAAGAGGAGAGAGAATCGAATGAAGAGGAATAAAAACCGCTTTGCGGTCGGAACGCTGCTGCTGTTATCGCTGCTGCTCGCGGCATGCGGCGGAAACAACGCGGAAGGAAATTCGGAGGCGAAGGAGTCCGGAGCTTCGGCGGCGGATTCGGAAGTCGTGCCGACTGGCTCCGAACAAAAAGTTCCGGCTTCCGAACAATCGGAAAACGAGGAAACGAAGCCACCCGAAGGCGCTCAAGAAGAGGCGCAGATTCTCGTGATCATCGATCAGACGGAGAAGCCGATCGAGGGCAACAGCTTTGACTTTTCGATCAAGCAGCTGCCCGAAGGCTACAGCCTTCGGGAAATGCGCTGGGAATCGGGCGAAAATCGAACGGTCAGCACCCTGGAGGAAGCGATCGAAAAAGGCCGAACGGGCGGTGACGGCTTCTATATCAGCGGAAACGGTCAGTTTTCGGGCTTCTTCTACCCGGACTCCATGAAAGGGGAGGAAGGTGAAGTATCCTTCTTGTTCTCGAACGAAGCCGGGGAACAGAAGACATGGAGCAAAAAAATCACTCTGCATTAAAACGAAAATTCAAACATCCGCAGCGCGGTTTACATCACTTATATTATGTTAACAAAATAGTCGGTGAACGAAACTTGCTTTTTAGCCGGCATTGTTTTAGACTAACTACAAACATCTGCCCATACGAAAAAGCAAGGAATGGAAAGAGTAACCGAAACGGGAGTCGTTCAAGCGAGCCGGCGATTGGTGAGAGGTCCGGTACGACGACGTTCGGCGAATGGGTCCATTCGCTTCGGTCCGAACGCTGCCCGGCAGCCGGTAGGCGCCGACGGCATCCCTCCGTTATCTCGGGGAACCCCGTTAGTCGTATTGACGGGTCTAAGAGGCGGCCTTACGGCCGAATTCGGGTGGTACCGCGGAGAACAGCACTTCGTCCCTAGACAGACAGGGATGAAGTGCTTTTTTGCGTTCTTCGGCGGCGGATGCTTGTTTGATTCATGCGGCGACATTCATTTCGAAAAGGAGAGACAAACATGACAGAAACAAACGGCAAAAAACGCATCTTGTCCGGCATCAAGCCGAGCGGAGACTTGAACATCGGAGGTTATCTGGGCGCGCTCAGCCAGTTCGTCAAGTACCAGCACGAGTATGAAAGCTTCTTCTTCGTACCCGATCTGCACGCGATCACGGTCGCTCAAGACCCGAAGGAGCTGCATCAGCGTTCGAGAGAGATCGCGGCCTTTTACGTGGCGGCCGGGATCGATCCCGAACAATCGACTATTTTCCTGCAGTCCCAGGTTTCGGCGCATGCGGAACTCGGATGGATCATGGAGACGCAGGCGCATTTCGGCGAACTCAACCGGATGACGCAGTTCAAGGAAAAATCCGACGGCAAAGAAGGCGTCAGCTCGGCGCTCTTTACGTACCCGGCGCTCATGGCCTCGGACATTTTGCTGTATCAGGCGACGCACGTGCCGGTGGGCGAAGATCAGACGCAGCACCTGGAGCTGACCCGCGACCTGGCCAACCGTTTCAATACGCGCTTCGGCCGTACCTTTACGGTGCCGGAAGCGGTCGTCCAGGATATCGGCGCCCGCGTCATGGGTCTCGACGATCCGCAGAAAAAGATGAGCAAGAGCAATCCGAACAAAGGCAGCTACATTCTGATGCTGGACGAGCCGGCCGTGATCCGCAAAAAGTTCTCCCGCGCCGTAACGGACTCCGACGGACAGGTGCGCTACGACTGGGAAGAGAAGCCGGCCGTCAGCAACCTAATCGAAATCTATTCCGTATTCGCGGGCGAGACGACCGAAGCGGTAGAGAAGCGGTTCGAAGGACAGGGCTACGGCGCGTTCAAAAAAGAGCTCGCGGAAGTCGTGATCGCGAAGCTCGAACCGATCCAGCAGCGCTTCCACGAAATCGTGAATTCGTCCGAGCTGGACGAGATTCTGAAGCGCGGCGCGCGGAAGGCGAACGAAGAAGCGGGCAAAACGCTGCTCGCGGCCAAAAAAGCGATGGGATTCGTGACTTTCGACTGAACGGCTGCAAATAAAAAGCCGGGAAACCGCCTGGGTTCCGATGACCGGAAACAGGCCGGGGTCCCGGCTTTTTTTTGCTTGCGGATCAAAAGCTTTAAAATTAAGTTTACATAATTATAATACGGTAAACAAATTCTCAAGGCAGCTTGACGGAAAGCAAATCGGGCTGCGTCTGAATCAGCAGACGGCCGTCTTGGACGAACGGATCTCCGAACATATCGGATTTCGTCGGAAGCACGCCCGCCGTTTTGCCGCTCTTCATATCCAGGATGTAATAATCGCCGTTATCGAGTCCCGCGAAAGCGAAACCGTTCGATACGCGAACTCCCGTAACCGCGACGTGCGCCGGAAGTTTTCCGAAGGAAATCGTTTTGTCGTTTTCGGCGCGCAGCGCGGTCAGCTCTCCGTTTTTTTGGAAAAAGAAATAGCCTTCCTGCAGGTCGGACACGAGATCCCCGTATTCGGCATAGCTTTTGACGGGAGCGGATCGGCCGCGTTCGTACCGGACCAATGTCGAAAGATCCGGCGACCACGACGTTTCCACGCCGAACACGCGGCTGCCGACGATGTAAGACCGCGAATCGGTCGACAAGCGAGCATCCTGCGACAATCCGTACTTTTCGGTTTTGACGATTTTGCCGGTGGCCGGATCAAGCAGGGCCAAACGCAGCATATAGCCGCGGAAAGGTTTTTCGCTTTGCGTCAGGCGATTTGCCTGTTCCGTGACTTCGCGTAGCACGAGCTTTCCCTGCTCTTGGCCGACGGCATCATATAGGCCGGCCTTGCGCCAAAGCTTTTTGCCCGTGGAAAGGTCGATGCCGAAGAACTGCGTACGCATGTTGTCCACCGTACTTGATACGACAAGCGTTTTTCCGAATTGCCCGACCACATTCCCGGCATACATAGAGAGGTCGGCATTTTTCCATTTGCGTTTGCCGCTGGCCGGATCGAAGGCCGACAGGCCGCCGCCCGAATTTTCGTCGATGACCAGAAGCAGGCCGCCGACCTCGTTCACACGGGCGCCCATTACGTCCGGAAGCTTAACGGCCGGCGTCCGCCACAGCACTTTTCCGGACGAGGAGTCCGCTTTGACCAGCCGTCCCGACGCATCCAGAAAAACGACGCCGTTTGCGGCAATCGCCTGCGGCGAACCGGCATGCGGAATCGACCATTCGGTCTTTCCCCCGGAAACGTCGGCGGCATGCAGCGTGCGGCGGGAATCCGTGTAGAAGACGAGGCCGTTCGAAACCGGGAGCTGCCGTGCATACAAACTCTCCCCGTTGTTATCGGCTTTCCATGTCGATCGAAGCGTTTGAAAGGCCGGCGTTTTTTCGGACGCGGCGCCGGCAGGCTTGGCTGCGGAAGCTTCTGCGCCAGGCGCGCCGAAAGAAGGGGCCAGCAGCGCGGCGCTCAAGCAGATTCCGGCCATAAAGCGAAAACGGGATATAACGGGCATAAATCACACTCTCCTTTTGATCTTCGATATCGTACCTATTAAATGACCCCTGCATCAAACGGAAAGTTGCAAGCCTCGAAAAACAGTTGGGATTCGAGCGCCGCCGGCGAAGCGAAAAAAGCGAACCCGGCACGGGGCAAAAAGAGGCGGCAGCCGCCGAATTCGGCAAAAAAGTCCGTTCCCGGTTTCGGGAACGGATTTTTAACGCTTCGGACAGGCGGCTTAAGCTTTCAGCCAGGCGTTGGCCAGCAGCATCGCGCCTTTTTTCGCATTCGTTTCCGCCATCACGTTCAGCATCACGAAGTCGTGGATGATGCCCTGGAAGCGGGCCGCGGTGACCGGCACGCCGGCTTCGCGCAGCTTGTTGGCATACGCTTCGCCTTCGTCGCGCAGCACGTCCGCTTCCCCGGTGATGACAAGCGCTTCGGGAAGTCCCCGCAGCTGCTCCGTCGTCGCTCTTAGCGGGGAAGCGGTGATCTGCGCGCGTTCCTCCGGGTCGGTCGTATATTGATCCCAGAACCACTTCATGCCTTCCTTCATCAGGAAGTAGCCTTCCGCGAACCGGTTGTACGATTCCGTTTCGAACGAAGCGTCCGTGACGGGATAGAACAGGAGCTGTTTCGCGATTTTCGGGCCGCCGCGCTCTTTGGCCATCAGCGTGATCGCTGCGGTCATGTTGCCCCCGACGCTGTCTCCGCCGACGAACAGTTTCGACGTGTCGAAGCCTTCCGCTTCGCCCCGGGACGAGATCCATTCCAGCACCGCGTAGATTTCCTCGATTGCGGTCGGATATTTGTTTTCCGGAGAGAGGCTGTAATTCGGGAACACGACCGCGACTTCCGCGCCGACCGTCAGTTCGCGAATCAGCCGGTCATGCGTATGCGCGTTGCCGAATACCCAGCCTGCTCCGTGGACATAGAGGAGGACCGGCAGCGGGCCTGTCGCGCCTGTCGGCCGCATGACGCGGATCGATACTTCGCCGGACGGGCCGCCGGAGATCGTCTTGTCCTCTACGTCGACTTCCGGCTTGTATACGTCTCCGGACTGCACCTGATCGACCGTTTCGCGGCCTTTTTCCGGTCCGAGATCGGGCAGGAACGGCGGCTTGGCGTTGTCGTCGGCGAATTGCTGCGCTGCGGGCTCGAGTACGGGTTTCTTGGCATCTGTCATGGAATTGCGGCTCCTTTCGGGCGCCTTGAGGCACCTCGTCAAATTGGAAAAGCTCGTTCCGGCTCGGCGGGCAGTATGTAAAAGGTTATGGGCAATGGCCGCCTCCGCTTATATACCACAAAATTTAATTTTGTGAAACATAAATACCCGATATACTCGACTCATACTTTCGCCGTCAATCTTTCAAGGCTGACGGACGCTTGAACGCGATCAATTTGTTTTCCGCCTGAACGATGACGATGCTGTCTGAGAACAGCGTCTCGCCGTAGACTCGCGCTCCGGTATCGATCCGTCCGACCGTTTTGGCCGAAGGGAGGTCCACCGTATAGAAATTGCCGTCGCTGAGACCGACGTAGGCCCCCGATCCGTGCAGATCCAGCCGCGAAATCGGGTTGTAAATATCGGGATAGGAAGAAGAAGCCTGCCCCGCGAATTTCATGTAAGTCAGCTGGAGACCGTTTTGGAAAAACAACCGATCCATGTAGGGGCCGGCCAGCAGATCGCCGTATCCCTCATACATGACGGGCTTCTGGGCTGAAGGTTCCTGATTCGCATTGAAGCGATACACCGTTTCCGGCCCGCCACCGAGCGTGCCGGGCGTATACTTGCGCACGGAGACGTAGACGAACTTGCCGTCGACGATCAAGCGGCTTGCCTGTTGGAACAGGGCATCCTCGACCGGGATGTAGCCGAAGGATGAGACTTTCTTGCCGGTCTTAAGCGATATTTTGTCGAGCACCGCGGCATAATTTTCTTCGTTTCCCCATTGGGACGTGTTCTGCAGATACAGGCTGCCGCCTTGAACGTCCAGGATCGGACCGTGGCTGTCGCCGAGCTGCCACAGCTTCTTTCCCGTCTTCGGATCGAAGCCGACGTACTGGTCGATCGTGATCGCTCCGCTGACGACGAAGGAAGCGATCAGCACGCCGTCGTATACGCCGTGAACCGTGCCGGCCAGATCGCTTTCGCTGCTCTGTTTCCAGATTCGCTTGCCCGTTGCCGGATCGAACGCCTGCAGGCTTTCCGAGCCGCTGACGTACAGACGGCCTCCGGCCATGGCGGCGCTGAAGCCGCCGAACTGGCTTTTGAGTCCGGCTTTGTTCTTCCAGACGGTACGGCCGGTTTTCGCGTCCGTCTTGATTAGGCTGCCCGTCCGGTCGACGTAATAAAGCGCGTTTCCGTCCGCGACGAGATCCGAATTCAGCTTGGCGCGAATGCTCCATTTTTGACGTCCGGACGCGGCGTCGACGGCCGACAGCTTGTCTTTGCCCGGATAGAACACGAATCCGCCTAACGTTTTGGCTTGGAACGCGTCGATATTCCGCGCAAGACCGACTTTGGCGTCGGCGGTCCAGAGAGGCTTCAGTACGGGCGAAGTATCGGAAGACGTCGGCATGAAATCCCCCGTATAAGAAGTAACCGGAGCGGCATATGCCGCAGGCACCGCCGAAACGGCAAGGCTTCCGGCCAGCAGGGCGGCGAACGGGACTTTAACGATTTTCACAAAAATTCCCCTTTCTTGGTTCGAACGAAGCTTCAACTCAAATAGACGCGGCGGGGAGGAAGAAAGTTCTTCCGAGCCGCGCGCCCGCTGCAGAAAGCAAAAAGCCGCTCCCCGAAACAGGGAACGGCTTTTCTTCGTTTTCAATAGGGACTTCCGCCTTTAACAAAGCCATATGCGGATGCTTACGCATTCTACCGGGCAGACAATCCGATCAACTTGTCTTCCGTACGAATGATGACCGAATTTTTCGGACCGGAAACGAACGAGGCGTTTTTGCTGCCGACGGACCATTTTCCGAGAGCGGCGGAAGTTTTGGCGTCGAATACGAGCACCTCGCCGTTCTCGAGCCCGACATAGACGTTCCGCCCGGCGGCGATCGGGCCGTAAGAGGCTTTGGCGCCGAGGTCGCCGAAAGAAAGCGAAGTTCCGCCGGCCATTTTGACGGCGTTCAATACCGTTCCTTTTTGGAAGAACAGCAGACCTCCGGACGGTCCTCCGAGCCAGCCGCCCTCGTCCGCGTAGCTTTTCAGGGAATGTTTCGAAGAGCCTTCGTTCATGCGGAAAGCGGTCAGAGCGAATCCGTTCTCCGTTTCGTCAGCCGTATACGCGTATCCGCCCGAGAGGAAGGTCGAGCTGTTTGCAAGATCCGGCGCTTCGCCGTCCAGCGGCACGTAGCGGCCGGCCGACGAAAGCCTGCCGCTTTCCAGGTCGGCGTACACCAGCTCGACCAGGTACGCGGACGCTTCTTCGGCGCTGTCGTCCTGCGGCTCCACTTCGATTTCGTCCGTGTCTTTTTCGGCGCCGTCGTCCGAGTTCTCGATATCGGCGTTTTCTTTCGGTTCGTCCGCTTCGCCGAGGACCGGTTCGAAGCCGGATTTGTCGCGGAGCAGCAGTTTGCCGTCTTTTTGAGTCAGAACGTCGTACGCGCCGTCAAGCTGCCACAGCAGGTCTCCGTTTTCCGCGTCGATGCCCAACACGGTCTGCGTGTCCTGCTCGGTTACCCCCGTCGCGACAAGCACGCCGTCATAACGTTCGATCGTTTTCAGAGATTGAAGTTCCGCCTCCGGGGACGTCCATTTCCGTTTCCCGTTGGCCGCGTTGAAAGCTTTGATTCCCATCGAAGGGTCCGAGACGTACAGCGTTCCCTGCACGAGCTTCGCCGATGCGTTCTCCGGGCTAGCCGCGGCTTTTTTGACCGTCCATGCCGCTTTGCCTTTTTGGGCGTCGATACGGACGAGGCGTCCGTCTTCGCCGATCAGGAAAAC
Source organism: Saccharibacillus alkalitolerans (assembly GCF_011090185.1). GTDB lineage: Bacteria > Bacillota > Bacilli > Paenibacillales > Paenibacillaceae > Saccharibacillus > Saccharibacillus alkalitolerans. Next base: position 1,096,667 of record NZ_JAAFGS010000001.1, read on the forward strand.
GGCGTTCGCCGATTCGGCCGCCGGCACGGCGCTCGCTTTGTACGTCCATTTCAGGAGACCCGTCGAAGCGTCCGCGGCCCGCAGCCAGCCGTCCGCTTCGTAGAAAACGAGACCTGCCGCAGCCGGCAGCGCCGACGGATGATCCGGGAACGAAATATCCGGAATCTCCCAAGAAGCTTTCAATGAAGCCGCGGCGCGCGCAGCGGCTTTTTTGAACGGCTTGTTTCCGTTTTTCGGCTGCTCGTTCTCCTTCTGTTTATTCGGCTTAAATTGAGTTTGAACCTCGCTTTTGTTATCGTTCTTCGCCAGCGCCGCGTGCGCGTCTACCGCGATTCCCGCAGTCAGCAGCAGTGCCGCGGCGGCGGCCGTGATTCGTATCGTTTTCATAAGTACCCCCAGTCGATTTTCCTTCAGGTTGACGATCTCAAGCAAGATAGCAGACTTTATGTTTATTTATCGACAGGGAAGAGACCGGAATGAAGAGCCGTCCCGCTTGAAGAAACCTTGCGCCGAGCCCCTCCTTTAGGTCACAATATGAAGATGGAAACTTTCGACAGCAGAACGGAGCGATACGCACAATGGCTACCATTCGAATCCCCGGCGACGAAGCATGCGAGAATTATATCGAATACTTGGAAGCTTTTCTCATGTGGATGCAGGACGCCGGATATACCGATTACACGCAAAAAAATTACTTGAGCGACGTAAGGCAGTTTTTGATCGGACTGAGCGGGCGCGAGCTGGAGTCCGTGAAGAAAATCCACGTCATGTCGTTTCTTTCAAGCGCAAGGCGCGAAGGCTCGGGCGACGCGACGCGGAACCGCAAACATGCCGCCGTACACTGCTTTTTCAAAGCGCTGATCGAACTGGAGCTGCTGGAGCAGAACCCGGCCGTCGGCATCAAAAAAGCCAAAACCGAAAAAAACCGCGCGCCCGTCTACATGGACGAACGGGAGATCGGCGAATTCCTGAAGTCCGTGGACGGCAAATACCGGGGACGCAATCTGGCGATTTTCCTGCTGATGGCGTATATGGGACTGCGGGTCGGGGAAGTCCATGCGCTCAACGTCTCCCACTATAATGCCGAGCGGCGCTCGCTCCAGGTATTCGGCAAAGGGCGCAAATGGCGCACCCTGCCCGTACCGGAAGCGGTGGCCGGCGTGCTGGAAGAAGCGATCGCGCAGCGCCTGACGCCGTGGACGGAACGGGAAGAAGCCTTGTTCGTCTCGCAAAAGGGGCGCCGGATGTCCATCCGCGCCATTCAGCAGTTGGCCGCGGACACGTTCGATCGTTTTCAACAGGACTTGGAACCGCACCAGCGCATCCCGTATTCGAGCCACAAACTGCGCCATTCGTTCGCGACCATGCTGCTGCGCCGCGGCGCGGATCTGCGCACGGTGCAGGAGATGCTGGGGCACTCCTCGATTCAGACGACGACCGTCTACACGCACGTCTCGAACCGGGAGAAGGAAGAAGCGATGAGCCGCCTCGATGTTAAGCTGCCCCCGATTGCGGGTAAAGACTCCTAACTTATACTGACAAGGGAGGCTGTACATCATGGGATTCAATCTCGGAGGACTGGGCGATATGCTGGGCAAACTGCAGGGAGGCGGAAGCGGGGGAGCCGGAGGCGGCCTGTCCGATCTGCTGAACAAGCTGCCGATGGGCGAGCTGCTGCAAAAGCTTCCGCTCGAACAGCTGCTTAACTCGGAGTTTCTGCAGAAGTATACCCCGTTCAAGTCTGCCGCGGAAATGCTGCAAAAATTCGGCATCGGGGGAAACGATCCCAACCAGCTGCAGAACGTGCCGCCGCAGGAGCTCGACGAGAAGGTCAATACGCACACGCAGTTTGGCTCGATGCAGGAAATGCTGCAAAAAGGACTGGAGTTCATGCAGCAGCGCCAGGGCAAATAACGGAAGTGAGGATCGCGGTCATGCCCTTAGCGGCGGCCGCGTTTTTTTATGTTTCCGAATTAGCGGTTCCCGGGAAAACGATTTTTCGGCCTGCCGCATTGTCCATTCCCCGTCTCTCGTGCTATCGTAGGCAGACGGGCAGTTTTTCGCGCGTTTGCCGGGCATGAACGGCAGCCATCACCGCTTTCCGACACGCGAGCGCGTATCGGAGGCAGAAGGAGTTTAATGAAGAATGCGTTTCGATATCGAATACTTATCGTTTTTCGTCATCCAGGTCGAAGGTCGCGAAGGCCAAGGGGCGAGAGGATACAAGCATTACCAGACCATGGACGACTACGATTACGAAGACAGTCCGGTGAAGAAGTTTCTGGACGGGGAATTTTCGCGGATCGCCAAGCGCAAAGTCGAGAAAAATCCGCTGACCGAGCAGGCGCCGACCAAGATCGGGACGTTCATCGTCGAGCCCGGTTACGAGCTGGACAGCAACCCGAATTTCAATATGTTCAACCGGATGCGCACCGCCGACGGCAAAGAGGACTTCAAAAACGCCTGCGACGATCTCGTGCGCAATTACCTCGACACGGGTTCCGTTCGCGGAGGCGCTTTGATTCTCTCCCGGGCGAAAATGACGACGCACTCGGACGATCCGTTCATCTTCGTCATGAAATGCGACTTCGAGAACAAGATCGCGCGCATTTCCGACGAGAGCAGCCTGATCGACGAAGTCGAGATGGCGATCAGCACGAAAAGCATCAAATCGATCATGTATCCGCATATGCCGGAAGCGGGCATGACCGAGGAATGGGAACTGAAGATCCATCAGCCGTCGCATGCGCGATACTTCGAAGACTTTCTGAAGTTCGTCGTCTACGAACAGTCCGTGCCGGAGATCGTGACGGAGCGGGTGATGGAATTCGTGCACAGCTATGTGGAAGAAAAGTGGCCGGACGAGACCAGCGAAGAACGCCAGCGCGAAGAACACGATCTGGAACTTTGGACGGCGAGCGATAAAAGAGACCTTCAGCAAAAATGGGAGCCCGAGCAGGTGATGGAAGCGGCCGAGCGCATCACGGAATTCCAGCCGGAGATCGAAGTACGCTTCAAACTGGGCAATGCGCAGGTCAAAGGGCTGCTGGCCGATTTCGGTTACGGCGTGCACATTACCCGACTTAACGGGCGCTACGCGGTTATCTTGGAAGGCGAATCGTTCGTGTTCGACAAAGGACATTCGCCGATCGAACTGCTGCAGCCCGAAGACTTCGAGACGGTGGCGAAGCGGCTGCTGGAACGTCGGGATGAGCCGGGAGACGACGGACTGCCTTACTGACGGGTTCATACGTACCAACATTCGTTCTATTCGAACGCGGAGGGGGAGACGCCTTTGACGAAACGCGGCAATCGAGAATCGCTGTCGGGCATTCGAACCGAATGGTCCGGCGGTCTGCGCTTTCTGTCCGACGAGGAAAGCGCCCGTTATGCGGCAATCGCGCGGCGGCATATCGCCGACACCCGTCCGGACATCGAGCAGGCCGAACTGCTGCCGGTCCGGGCGGTAGAGCTGGACGGCGACGAGATGCTGCTGGAATACGCCCGGCATCGCCAAGGCATTCCGCTGTACCGGGGACCGCGTCTTTTTATCCGAATGGATGCTTCCGGCGAGCTGCTAGCCCTGCGGACGGACTGGAAGCCCTGCCGGTTCGAACCGGGGCCGGAAGGCGGCCCTCCCGGGCGGATCGGACCGGAAGGCGATTTTTCCCGCCTGCGCTGCGTCTATGCGCTGGACGTATCGGCGGCTCGTCCGTTTTATGTGTTTCCGCCGCGGATGTACGATCGGGCGGGCGTAGAAATTTCCCGGGGCGAAAAGCTGGGCCCGTGGGAATGGATCGACCTGCGAGGGGGAGGCGGACCCGCCAAGCGTAGCCACCCGGGTCCTATTCGGCCGCTGCAGGGACGCCTGCCGGTCTCCGATTCGCGCCGACCTGATCCGCTGGAGCGCGAAGAACTGCGGCGTGCCCGTTCCGCCGCTCTCGATTACCTGCTTCGCTGCGCCCGTCCGCACGCCTACCGTTGGGCTTTTCTGGCCGGAAAAGAATATTCGTCGTTCCGCGCGGCCAGCGGCGGGTTCATCCATATCCGCGTCTACCGGCTGGCGAACGGCCTTCCCGTGCTCGGCGCCTGCCTCGATCTGTACGTCGAGCGCAGAAGCGGCCGCCTGGCGGCCGTCTCCGACGAGCTGCATTTTCGGCGGGTACGCCGCGACCGCTTCGCCGAAGCGCTGGTCAAGCCTGCCTGCTCCGAAGCGGAAGCCTGGCAGAAGTTGAGCGGGCAGATTCGCACGCTTCCTTATTACGCGCTGAACGGCAGCAATGCGCAGGGGAATCCGCAGGCTTCGCTGGTCTGGATCGAAGAGAGCGAATTCGTATGCGACGCTTCCACGGGCCGGCTGCTGCGCGAGGAGATCGTGCGGCCCTGACGCCGGACGCTGCCGCATCCGAGCGCGCAGCAATCGTCCCGGCTTCGGCGGCAAAAACCGAATAAACGAAAAGAAGCCCCCGGTCTCTCTCGTAAGAGAACGGGGGCTTCCGCTATGCGCAGGCAAACTCGGCAGCGAACGAACTTACAGATTCACTTTGGAGATTTCCGACTTCAACTTGTTCGCCGAAGCGTTGAGCAGCTCCAGCTCTTTGTCGTTCATCGGAATTTCCAGGTGTTCGCGCACGCCCGTGCTGTCCACGACGCAAGGCAGGCCGAGATAAACGTCGGAGATGCCGTGGTAGTTGTCGAGCAGCGTCGAAACGTTCAGCACGGAGCTTTCGTTCTGCAGAATGGCCGTCACGATCCGGTCCAGCGCCAGCGCGATCGCGTAATACGTCGATCCCTTGGCGTTGATGATTTCGTAAGCGGCGTTTTTCGTATTGTCGAAGATTTGCTCCTGATCGCTTTCCGGCAGATTCAGCGCGGCGCCCGCGACATTCGCCATACTCCATACCGGCAGTTCGGAATCGCCGTGCTCGCCGATGATATGGGCGTGGATACTGCGCGGATCGAGATGCTTGTGCTTGCCGATCAGGTAACGGAAGCGCGCGCTGTCGAGCAGCGTGCCGGAACCGATGACGCGATGAGCCGGCCATCCGCTCTTCTTGTACGAGACGTACGAGAGGATGTCGACCGGATTCGTCGCGACAAGGATAATCCCATTGTCGTTGTACTTGACGATATTGCCGATGATCTGGTCGAAAATGCCCGCGTTGCGGTTCAGCAGGTCGATGCGGGTCTCTCCCGGACGCTGCGCCGCGCCTGCGGCGATGATGATAACGGCCGCGTCTTTGCAGTCCGAGTAATCGCCGGCCCAGACTTTCACGCCGCCCACGAACGGAAGCCCGTGGTTCATGTCGAGGGCCTGTCCGAGCGCGAGCTCTTTGTTGACGTCGATCAAAACGAGTTCGGTCATGCGCTGCCTCAGCAGCAGGGTATAAGCGGTGGTTGCTCCTACGTCGCCCGTGCCAATTACGACGACACGGCGGGAACGCGAGGATGGGGTAGTCATGTCCAGTTCACTCCATTTCTTCGGCTTATGGGATGAGAGGGAAAAAGTCCCTCTCAACTTTGTAACCAGTTTACACGGTAACAAGCAGCCTGTCACGAAAATGTATGAAATGTCTTTGCGCGGATGAGGGCGACTTTTGGTATAATGAAAAAATGTTTCGACAAGTATCCGGGCTATTCCGGCGGAAAAGAGGTAAACGATCATGCGCGGTTTTGCGATTCTGCTGGGATTCAGCTTGGCCGGCGTGCTGCTGCACGACGCGCTGCATCTTCCGCTGCCGGGCAACGTGACGGGCCTGCTGCTATTTTTGGCCGCCCTGTTCGGCAAAATCGTCAAGTTGGAGTGGGTGGAGCAGTCGGCCAACCTGCTGACGAGCCATCTGCTCCTCTTTTTTATTCCTTACGTGATCGGGGCGGCCGCCCTGATTCCGTTTCTCGGCAGCAATGCCGTATCGATCGCGGTCGGCATCGTCGGCAGCACGTTCGCCGTCCTATGGGTAACGGGAACGGTCGCCAAGAAAACGGCGCCGCGCGGAGAGGAGGAGACGCAGGATGAACGTCTTTCTGCATGATCCTCTGTTCGGCCTTGCGATCACGGTCGGCGCCTACGCCGTCGCCCGCGGCATTCATTCGCGCCTGCCCTGGCTGCATCCGATCTTGAGCAGCAGCGCCATCATTTTGGTTCTGCTGGCGCTTCTGCGCTTTCCGATCAAGGAATTCCAGGGCGAGGTCGAGCTGCTGACGGCGCTGCTCGGGCCGGCGACTGTCGCCCTGGGCGTACCGATTTATAAGCACAGGCGCTTGATCCGCGAGCGGCTGGCTGCGGTGCTGCTCTCCGTGCTGGCAGGATCGGTCACCGGCATCGTCAGCGCAGGACTGCTTGTCTACGCTGCGCGGGGATCGCACGAAGTGCTGCTGAGCATTCTGCCGAAATCGGTCAGCTCGCCGATCGGCATCGAAATTTCCAGGCAGCTCGGCGGCAATCCCGAATTGTCGGTCATGTTCAGCGTCGTTACGGGCGTGCTCGGCGGGGTGCTGGGACCGGCGTTCCTCTATAAAGCCGGTCTCCGCGATCCCGTTTCGCTCGGTCTGGCGATGGGCGGAGCGGCTCACGGTTTCGGTACGGCCCGAAGTTTGCAGGAATCCGAAACGGCCGGCAGCTTCAGCGCATTGGCTATGGGACTCACGGGCATCGTGACTTCGCTGCTCTTCGTGCCGATTTATTTCTGGCTCGGTTAAGAGACGGCTCGCCTGCTTGGGACGCTTCGGATCTTTTGTGCTATAATGACGAAGGACTTGCGCTCCGCGCAATATGATTTCGAAGCAAAGGGGGCGGCTGCAATGCGAATCGGGCGAAGGGCGCTGCTGCCCCTGCTGGCCCTGCTGATCGTTCTGACCGGATGCAACGGAGATTCCTCCCAAGAGAAGGAGGCCCCGGAACCGGTCGCGCAGACCCATAAGGCCGATGACGACGGAGGCCAGGCTATTACGCTGGTCAAACCGGAAGAGGACGGCAGTACCAAAAAATATGATGAATACGTGGTTCAGACCCGGCTGACCGAACTTCATTTGTTCGATGAATCGACGGGGATGGCGTGGGGATTGACCCGAAGCGCGCTGCGCATATATCTGACGGGGAACAACGGCAAGAATTGGACGCCGCTGTCTCCTTCGGAGCAGATCACGTTCTCGGACGTGCCCGAATACGGAAGAGACATTTACTTTACGGATTCGAAGCACGGCTGGATCGTTCGCAGCGCCGGAATTGCCGAAGAGACGCTGGTTCTTCGCACCGCGGACGGAGGGGGAAGTTGGGCCCTCGCCACGTTGGGGAGAACGGACGAATTACCCGCGTCGTTCTACTTTACCGACAATGAAAGAGGTTGGTTGATGACGACCCGATCGGCGGACGGTGCCGGGCGCGAAAACAAAACCCTTTACCGGACGTTCGACGGCGGAGAAAGCTGGACGCCGGTCATGCGTACGCTGGGCGGAACGCAGCCGAACGGTTCTTACGATCCGCTTCCGGAGATCGGCTATTTGTCGGGGATGTATTTCGATTCCAACGGCCGCGGTTATGCCACGCTGCTGGAACTCGGCCGTCCTTCGCTGTACCGTACGGAAGACGGCGGCCGAAATTGGAGCAAGGAGACGTCCTTCTTCGCCGGCGAGAATCCTATCGGAACATGCGACGCTTATGTGAGCGGCAGACCTCAGCCCTTCGAGAAGGGCAAAGGGTTCTGGATTCCGGTCGGCTGCAAACAGCGCGATACGGTAAAATACGGCGGCTACTTCATGCAGGCCGGAGGAGCCGGCTGGAAGCATGCCGCCTTCGATCTGCCCGCTCAAGAATCGCTTAATCTGCCGATCGCTCCCGTGTTCTTCGACCGGTTGAACGGGTGGATGGTTCGCGGAGCGAAATTTTACCGGACGACAGACGGCGGGAAAAATTGGAAACCTCTGCCGGAGAGCGCCAAATTGGGTGAGAACATGGAAAAGTATCCCGAAATTTTCCGGGTACAGTTCGTTTCCGAGAAGGTCGGGTGGATTCTGATCGGCAAAACGGAACTGAGGCGTTCTCTGCTGCTTCAAACGCTCGACGGCGGCGTCACCTGGCATGTCATTTGATTTGACTCGGTAAGCCGTTCTAAGACGTTCTCTGCAAAGGGAGCGTCTTTTAATTTCTTTTTTAAATGTGAAAAATATCACATACCGCAGCCGAAAAATCTGTTATTTTTTAAATATAAAGAATGCAACAAAACAAAACGACATTTAACCCTAACCGAGGAGTGATCCATATGACCACCGCAACCAACCAACTGACTCGCAACTACCTGACCCTTTGCTATAACTGCCAGGACGCTCATCTCTGCGATACCGAAGAACAATGCTTGGCCTGCTGGGCGGATCAAGGTCTGCTGAACGAAGAAGAAGCGGAAGCCGTCGAAACGGGCAGACTGCTCAACATGTATTACGCTTAACGATCGTTCTTTCAAAACTCTCATCCGCACAGCCGCATATTACGCCTTACTAAGTGAAAAAAATCACAAAACTATCCCTCTTTCGGCCTTGAAGTCTTTCGCCAATACCCCGCGAAGGACTTTTTGCCGTTTCGAATCGGCGAACCGCAGAGCGGCGGTTTACCGAAGCGCGGCCTGTGGTAAATATTAAAACGTGGAATAGGAAGGGAGCTGACAGCCACATGGACTTTGAATCGATGACCGTCATCGTCACCGGCGCCGCTCAAGGAATCGGACGCACCGTGGCCAAACGCTATGCGGAACAAGGTGCGCGGCTGGTGCTTGCCGACACGCAGGAAGCCGAAGGCGCAGCGGCGGCTGCCGAAATCCGGAACGCGGGGGGCGAAGCCATCTTCGTGCCTTGCGACGTGTCCCAGGAGGCGGACATTACGCATTTGATGCGCGAGACGATCGAGGCGTACGGCCGGATCGACATTCTCGTCAACAACGCGGGATTCGGCATTTGGAAATCGCCTTACGAATTGAGCGTCAAGGAATGGGACGACGTATTGAACACGAACGTTCGGGGCACTTTCCTCGCGACGCGGGAAGCGGCCCTGCATATGCGCAAAAACGGCAAAGGCTCCGTCGTGAATCTCTGCTCGACGCGAGCCCATATGTCGGAACCCAATTTCGAAGCTTACGCGGCTTCCAAAGGCGCGATCTTGTCGCTGACGCATTCGCTCGCCATTTCACTTGGAGACGACGGAATTCGCGTCAACTGCATCAGCCCGGGCTGGATCGAAACGAAAGATTACGATCAGCTGCGGGAAGAAGATCATAAGCAGCATCCGATCGGCCGGGTAGGGACGACGGATGACGTAGCCCGGGCGTGCCTGTACGTAACCCATCCGGATAACACATTCCTGACCGGCGCGGAGCTGGTACTCGACGGAGGCATGACCCGAAAGATGATTTACGCGGAATGAGCGGAGCGATTGGAAGGAAGACGCGCTGCGCGTCTTCCTTTTTATTTACATACGGCGTATTTTGTTCAAATTTTTGTCATATACAATATAAAAATAGGGTTTGAAGGGTTATTATGCGGGTAATAAAAAGGACATGAAGCAGCAGCTGTGCTCAAATCGCAGTTTTCCTTCTCCTAAGTTGCACACACGGACGGTCGGACGTGAACGCGGCATCATCCATTCGCGGACATCCGCGCAAAAATACGAGGAGGGATTCACTATGGAATATTCATATTCGCCTGTAACATACCGGATCAGCAGCGGGTTGAACGGGATTGCGGGCAGAGGCGGTTCGGGGTTCCGGAATCCGATGGCCAGATCGGGAGCGCCGATGTTGGAAGCTTCGATTCCGCAGACCAATTACGAGCAGCCTAACGTAATTTCCATGCTGCAGAACAATCTGGGACGCACCGGAATCTTTTACCTTATTCCGGGCATGAACACGGGTAAGGGACCGGCAGGCGGTTCGATCGAGGGACGTCTTGACGCAGCCGGCAGCGACCACGTCGTGCTGAGCGGCGGTTACGGCGAGCACATGGTGCTCCCTCTGAGCTGCATCGACTACGTCGTCTTCAACGATACGACCGGATACTTTTATTCCGGCAACGAAGCGCTGTTGGCCGGACAATAACCTGCTGTACAAGGAGAATCGGAAGGACAAATCCACGAATCCAAGAATCGAGGTTTGAACCTTTATGAACGGTAAGACATGAGGACCTTTTCCTGCGCTTGAGCGCGCGAAAAGGTCTTTTGAGTTTGCGCAAGTCCGGTCGGCCGTCTTGTCGCGACAACCCGAAAAGGAAGGACGTGCTTTCATGAATCTGCAAGAAATCGCCGGAATCGCTCCGTCGCCGCGGCAGCTGTCCTGGCAGCGGTTGGAGTTCTACGGATTCATTCACTTCGGCATGAATACCATGACCGGACGGGAATGGGGAGAAGGACATGAAGATCCCGCGCTATTCGCTCCGAAGTCGTTGGACGCGGACGATTGGATCGATACGCTCAAGAGCTCCGGCATGCGCGCGGTCATTCTGACCTGCAAGCATCATGACGGCTTCTGCCTATGGCCGAGCCGCTATTCCGCGCATACGGTAGCGCGAGCGCCATGGCGGGACGGAAAAGGCGACCTGGTGCGCGAAGTCTCGGACGCCTGCCGCAGACACGGATTGAAATTCGGCGTCTATCTGTCTCCCTGGGACCGAACGGAATCCAGTTACGGAGAAGGCGCGGCGTACGACGATTTTTACGTAAACCAGCTTTCCGAGCTGCTTACGCAGTACGGCGAGATCGGTTGTGTCTGGCTGGATGGGGCAAACGGGGAAGGAGGCGGCGGAAAAAAGCAGTCGTACGACTGGGATCGCTATTACGAGGTCGTCCGCCGTTTACAGCCGAACTGCGTGATCAGCGTCTGCGGCCCCGATATTCGCTGGGTCGGCAACGAAGCGGGGCATACCCGGGCCGAGGAATGGAGTGTGGTGCCCGCGCCGCTGCGCGATGCGGAGAAGACCGCGGCAAAGTCGCAGCGGAGCGAAGACGCCGCTTTTTCGCGCTCCTTCAATTCCATGGAAGAAGATCTGGGCAGCCGGAAAGCGATAGAAGCGTATGACGGCGAATGGATCTGGTACCCGGCCGAAGTGAACACGTCGATCCGTCCGGGCTGGTTCTATCATCCGGAGGAAGACGGGCAGGTGCGGAGCGGCGAAGAGCTGTTCGGCATTTATCTGAATGCGGTGGGCGGCAATGCAACCTTCCTGCTCAATGTTCCTCCGAATGCGGAAGGACGAATTGCCGAGCCGGACCGCCAAGCGCTGAAAGACCTGGGAGAACGGATCGCCAGGCTGAAGGATCGCCGGCTGACGCGAAAAATTACGATGACGGCATCCAGTCGGGCGCACGGGACCGCAGAACCGCAGCATCTTGCCTGCAGCGAAGGGGGAACGGACGAAGAGCCTGCAAGTTTTTGGCGGCCGAGGCCGGACGATCGCATTCCTTGGGTGGAAGCCGTTTTTGCGCAGGCGGAACGAATCGATACGCTCTCGCTGGGCGAATATTTGCCGTACGGCCAGCGGATCGAATCGTTTGAAGTTGAAGTCTGGAGCGAACGGGCGAAAGGGGGGGAATGGGAACCGGTTGCGGCAGGCGGCGCCGTGGGATACGGGAAGATTTTGAGTTTCGCTCCGGTTGCGACGACCAGGATTCGGATTACGTTTACCGGTTACCGCGAGTTTCCGACCCTGTCTTACTTGAGGCTTAACAAGTTGTCGGGCGGCTGACGGTTATTTTTACAGAGGGAAAAACAAAAAGCGGTATTCATGCGTTCATACGTATGAACTCTGCCGAATTTGTCGATTACGGGCCGCTTTGAAAAATGGGTGTAAAGTCCGTATGATAGATAGAGGCTTCAAAGCCTGACACGTTTCTGCCGTACATACTGGAAATTCCTACGAGAGATTGATTTGGATTTTGCAAGGATTCCAAAAAGCTGGACTGGTGCAGGGAGTGAACAAAATGCTACTATAGTAGGAAGGAAAATGGTTACGGAGTGTGCGAAAAGTCATCGACAGATCGAATTGACGACTTGCATTTTACGCACGCGCCGCAAGTAATGGACATATGTACTGGGAGGAAATATGATGACCAAGCTCCATGCCCTGCTTCGGGCGAACCCCGACGAGGAGCCCGCGGAAATCTCGCACCAACTATTGAACCGGCTGCAGGGATTTATTCCCCAATCGGAAGGCCGTGCGTTGATTGAAGCTTCTCTGGAATGGGTGGACGACTTCGAGCTTGAGGAAGAAACACAGAAGCGCGTGGGCGAACGGATCAACGAAGCTTGGTCGGAGTTCGCCCTGCTAACCGACGAGGAACGCGCCTGGTTTTATGATACGCTGCTGGGGACTTTGGAAAAAGAACCGTTTACCGACGCGGCTTCGACTCGAAAAACCGCCAAACTGGCGGAACTGTTCGCGATGCGCAAAGCTTCTCTCGAAAGCTCCTACGCGCTTAGGGAAGAGCTTCGCTTCAAACACGAACGGGTATTGCATTTGCTTGGTGGGTGGATTTCCGAGGGGACGGGAAAAGATCTGGAAAACCCGGTTTACCGCGGGCTTTCGCGCACCGCCGCATCGCTGTTCGAAATTTATTTCAATCATCCTCATTACATGGACGACGACGATCTTCGCTCGGAAGCGGCGGAGCTGCTCCCGAATCTGATCCGGACTTTTTACCCGGATTGCAATCACGTTCATATCTATATGCTCGGTTACCATGAGGATTATGCCGCCCAAATGGCCGGACTGATTGATTTTTATTTGAAGCTCGATCTGCCGAAGGAAATAAAAGGAAAAGCTTATTACAGTCTCGCGTCTTCGTTTATCGGCGAAGATGCGCCCGTATTGGAACGCGGCATTCAGCCTGTACTGGACAAGCTGGCGCCGTATATGGAAACTTGGACGAACGCGCAGATCGACGAATTCATCGAAACGTTCATCTACTACCCGCTGCAGCGCCAACCTCTGCTGCAGATCGCACGGTCGAAAGACCGGCGCGAAGTGCTCGAGCTGGTCGTTTCCCAGAAACGGAAAACTCCGCAAACGAAGAAAGCTTCGGAAATGCTTCGCGAAGCCAAAACGATCATCGCGCAGATTGAAGCCGAGAGCATGCCGAGCGGCAAAGGCGGCGTAAAGTTCGCCGATTTCAATTTTAAATTGGCTGTCATCGAAGAGCTGATGTATAAGCAGCAGGTGCTGAAGCCCCGGTTCGATATCGGCGTATTCGTTCAGGAATACGCGCTTCGCGAAATCTCGATTGCGGAAGAAGGGGATCGTCCCATTCCGGAAGTGCGGGAATACTTCGAACGCCTCGTCCTGACGAAGAAAGATTTGTCGCAGGTCACGAAGCTTGTGATCGGCGGCGGTCAGCAGGTACAGCTGCAGATCATTCCGTTCTGGAACGGCGAAGACGGCTATTTTGACGTGCACTCGCTGGAGGATTTGAAGCATCTGCCGAATTTGCGCGTTCTTCAGGCGATTCGCCTGCTTAAGGCCGATCCGGCGCCGGCGATCGACCGCAGCATTATTTTGGTTCAGGACTAACACGCTAATGACGATCAACGTGCGGGAAAGGACATGCATCATGAATAAAGAAAGCGAGTCGAGCGAAGAACGCGAGCCGAAGGCGGCCGTCAGCGCGAACGTCGCACATCCTTTTAATGAGGAAGCTTGGAACCGCGAGACTTACGAGGCCTGGGTACAGCGCTTCGGCGCGCCCGAAACCGCAGCGGAAAAAGTCGCCAAACAACCTTGGAAGCCGCTGTCGGTGCTGGGCGAGGCGATCGGAAGCCCGGAAGGCAAACGCATCATGAACCTGATGGGTTCGAACGGAAGCAAGGCGGTCGCCCTGGCTCTGCTGGGCGCTTCCGTCACGGTTGTCGATTTCTCGCCGGGCAACCGCCGCTATGCGCTGGACCTGGCGGAAGCGGCGGGGGTGCCGCTCGAATATATCGTGTCCGACGTGCTGACGTTAGATACGCGGACGCTGGACAACAGCTTCGACGTGGTGGTTGCCGAGATGGGCATTCTGCACTATTTTACGGATCTGGCGCCGTTTATGAACTTGGCGCGCGGACTTCTCGTGCAGGGCGGACGTTTTGTGCTGCGCGACTTCCATCCGGTCTCCACGAAGCTGATCTCTTCGCGCGGCACGACGGCCAAGATCCGCAAGCATAAGGTCGACGGCGATTACTTTGATACTTCTCTGGAGGAGCAGGAAGCCTCGTTTGCCAAGTATGCGGAAGGAGAGCCGCCGAAAGTGCTGCTGCGCCGGTGGAATCTGGGCGAAATCGTAACGGCAGCCGCGCAGGCTGGACTGACGATTTCCAGCCTCGCCGAGGAACCGAATCTGTCCGGAGACAGCTTCGATAAGGGAATTCCCAAAACTTTTACCTTAATTTCGCATAAATATTAAGAGAAATCGGCGTAAAAGCGTGTGCGGCGCCGTCCGGGAACGACAGCTGCGATAATGGATTAAGAGGTGCCCCTAAAACCGCCTTTTCGGTGGTTTTAGGGCTTTTTTGGCCGTCCATTCCTATTTTGCTGAGGGTAAGTAAGAATTATAATAATAGTTAGAGCTGAAAAAGAAACGGAGTGAACGAAATTGGGAAGTTGCTAGCTTCGGTCAAGAGACCTACAGGAAGAAAGTCGTCCAAGGCGGAAAGTCCAAATTATTTAGGAAAACGAAGGAGGTGGACCCGTTTTCCGGAAGCGTCACGCTTCGTTTAAGCGGCACGGAACACGGGATTTATATTGACTAGTGACCCCTTGCCAGGTTGGTTAAGTATTTTATTGGTTGTGCTGCTCGTCGGATTGAATGGATTTTTTGTAGCGGCTGAATTTGCGATGGTGCGTATCCGCGAGAGCCGGATCGCGACGTTGGCCGACGCCGGGAGCAAGCGCGCCCGCTTCGCCAAGAGCATGGTGAATAATCTGGATGCTTATCTCTCCGCATGCCAGCTCGGGATTACGCTGGCCTCGCTCGGACTCGGCTGGATCGGAGAACCGGCGGTGGCGTCGTTCCTGCGGCCCCTGTTCCACGGGCTCGGCTGGACCAACGAAGTTGCCATCCACGGGACGGCGGTCGTGATCGCTTTCGTCCTGATTACCGTCCTGCACATCGTGATCGGGGAACTCGCGCCGAAATCGATGGCGATTCGCAAACCCGAATCCGTAGTCATGGTAGCAGCCGCTCCGATGGTCTTTTTCTACAAAACGATGTATCCGTTTATCTGGGCGTTGAACGGAATGGCGAACGGACTGCTCAAGCTGCTTCGAATCGAACCGGCATCTGAGCTCGACTCCGCGCACACCGAGGAAGAAATCCGGATTCTGGTGAAGGAAAGCAACAAGAACGGGCTGATCGACAATACCGAGATGGCGCTCGTCGACAATATTTTCGAATTTGCCGATACGACGGGGCGAGAAGTCATGATTCCCCGGACGGAGATGATCTGTCTGTACACGAATCTGTCGCGCGAAGAAAATCTCGAGATCGCCTACGAAGGCATGCGGACCCGTTATCCGGTCTGCGAGCAGGACAAGGACCATATTATCGGATTTATTCATATCAAAGACCTCATGCGCTCGCCGGATACCGACTATGATCAGCTGATTCGCCCGATTATCGCGGTACCGGAATCGATCCGCATCAGCGAATTGATGAAGCTGATGCAGCGCAGCCGGACGCAGATCGCGATGCTCGTCGACGAATACGGCGGCACCGCGGGGCTGGTGACGCTCGAGGATATCATGGAAGAGATCGTCGGCGAGATTCAAGACGAATTCGACGAAGAAGAACGTCCCGAATTCGAACAGGCCGGCGAGTTCAGTTATTCGGTCGACGGCATGATGCTGATCGAAGACGTGAACGATCAATTCGGCTTCGAGCTGGATTTCGACGATTACGATACGATCGGCGGCTGGTTGTACGCCAGAATCGACGCGCTGCCTCCCCAGAAGGGTCAGTCGGTCGATCACGAAGGATGTACGTTCATTGTCGACGAGACCGAACAAAAGCGTATTTCGCGCGTTCGCATTTTAAAACCTCTTCCCGAAGAAGAGCGGCTGACGGAACCGTATCCGGAAGATGCCGCTGTGATGCCGGAGGAGTCTGATTACGAATCGGAGACGGTAACGGCGATGCCTGCGAAGCGGGCGGAAGCCGGAGCCTGACCTCCGCACTCGGCCCTCGGGATTTATCCCGAGGGCTTTTTGGTTGGCGAAGAGAACACCTTCAAGATGGGGCCGTCCGACGGCGCGCCGGAGAGAATAAACTCAGTAAGGCAGCGGAAGGACCGCTGTTGACTTCATTAAAAAATCCCGATACGCTTGAACGATGGAGGGTGATGTATGGAAACGACAGAAACGGTCGAAACAAGAAAAGAAGAACGGTTCAGACGGCTGCATCCCGACTGGATCGCCGCTTCGAGACTTGGCAGCGCGTATTTCTACGCGATTCCTCTGCTCGCGGCCGCCGCATTGACGGTATTGGGGGCACTGCTAAACTGGAATTGGCTTCCTATATGGGCAGGAGGAGCCGTTACGCTGGGCTTCGCGCTGCTGTTCGCGTTCGCGGTGTTTCGGGTGCCGATCCTCATTTATAACCGCTTCGGGTTCGTCGTGTACGAAGAAGAAGTGGAGATTCGGAAAGGTCTCTTTTTTATCACCGAGACGTTGGTGCCGATGACCAAGGTGCAGCATGTGGAACTCGAGAGCGGGCCGATCCTGCGCAAGTACGATCTGGCGGAACTGAAAATCGTCACGGCGGCAACCACGCATTCCATTGCGGGACTCAAGTCTTCGGAAGCCGAAAGCTTGAAACGAACGATCGGAGAGCTGGCCAGGAGGACAGAAGAATGAGCGGGCCGAAGCGGATGTCCCCGCTGTACATCGCGTTCTCGATGCTGAAGATGGTACGCGCGCTGCTGCCGATCTTTATTTTGTTCGGCGTTCGGGCTTTGTCGGAAGGGGAGTTCCCGCCGGCGGTTTCCTGGATCTTGGGCGCCGCGCTGTTCTTGATTTTGTTGGCCGGCCTGACAGAGATGATAGGTTGGAGACGTTTTACATACGAGGAGCAAAGCGACCGCATTACGATTCGCCGAGGACTGATTCAGCGCAAGGAGAAAATCATTTATTATTCCCGCATTCACTCCGTCAGCATGGAACAGCCTCTGCTTCAGCGGCTGCTCGGCGTCGTACAGCTCAAGATCGAGACGCCCGGCGGCATTAAGGAAGGCGATGGCGTTCTGCCCGTTCTGCGGCGCCGGGAGGCGGAGCGCCTGCAGCGCGCACTGAACGAGCGTGCCGGAGACGACCCTTCCTGCGCGGCAGGGACGAGCGAAGCCGGCCTTGCCGGACAGACCGCGGACGAGCCGCGGTCCGGCAGCGCAGGATCGGAAGAGGAAGGCGGAGCGCACGCCGCTTTGCAGGTCGCTTCCGGCGAGGAAGCGGCCGCGTCTCTCGCGCATCCTGCCGGCGGCGAGACGGCAGGGCCGGATCGCCGGGCCGCCGCTTCCGGTCGGCCGCGAAACCAAGAGCCGGTGCTGCTTTACCGGCTCGGTCCCGGCCGCCTGCTTCAGGCGGCGCTGACCGAGATGAATCTCGGTCTGGCTATCGCATTTGTGGCCGGTTTGTTCTCTTTCGCCGACGATCTGATGCCGGACGAATGGATGAACCGTCTGGTCACGAACGCCCAATCCTACATGACCGGGCTCAAAGCCGTTCTGATTCTCGGCTCGGCCGCGCTCATCGCCGCGTGGCTGCTGTCGCTTGTTCTGTTTATCGTGAAGTTTTCGGGATTTTCCCTGTACAGGGAAGGCGAGAGATTGTCGATCCGCTACGGCCTGCTGGAGCGCAAACAATTCCTGTTCGATCCCATGCGCGTTCAGGCGGTGACCGTGAAAGAAGGCTGGCTGCGCCAACTGCTCGGTTACGCTCATGTCGAAGTGAACGTCGTATCGTCATCGGATGAAAAAGAAACGCCGGCTCTGCATCCGTTTATCCGTCGTTCGGAAATCCCCGCGCTGCTCGAGCGGACGGTTCCGCAGTTCGAGTTGGCCGGCGCGGAATTCAAGCCGCCAAAGCGCGCGCTGCTTGGATACATGCGGACCGGCTTGATCGTGGCGACGGCCATAGCGGCCGTGCTGATTTATTTCTTCCCTCACAGCGGCGGGTTATGGGCGCTGCTGCTGATTCCGGTCAGCGCAGGCCTGGATTATTGGAGCTTCCGTACCAGCGGAGCTTCGCTGCACGGGGATCGGCTGACGTTCGTGAACCGCGGGATCGCCAAGCAGACGCACTGCACGCTGAGGCGCCATATCGTCGCTTTCGGAACCGTAGGCAGTCGATTCCAACGCCGGAGGGACATGTTGACGCTCCGGGCCCATCTGCTGGGCGGTTCCGGAGGAGCTTCGTTTAGCGTATCGAGATTGGAAAGAGACGATGCCGAGCGGATTTACGAATGGTACAGCAGGGAGCGAAAAAGCGGGAAGACCGTATCTTTAAAAATAAATTCATAAAAAATGGAGAAAACAGGAACCGTTTCGGTTCCTGTTTCGTTATATAACTGTATCTTTCATTTACATAGGAAAAGGGGAATTGAAATGAACAAGAAAAATTCGTTGATCAAGTTTTTCGGCACGGTCGCCGCGGCGCTCGTCGTGGCTTCCGTCGCGGCTCCGGGAAACGGACTGGCTTCCGACGCGGACAACGTGACCGTGCTCCCGCCTCTTCAAATCTCGGATCCGGCGCTTATCGGTCTGCCGAAGGCGCCGGGCGCGCTTACTTCGCCGCCGCCTCTGCCGCCTGCGCAGAACTTCTCGCAGACGCTGGCCAACAATAAATACTTAAAAGACGTATCCAGCGCGATTACGGCGGTCGGGAATTCTTCCGTCTATGTCACGGCGACTTCTTCCGGTTCACCTGCTGCCACGCAGGTCGGCGTAACGGCGACCGTCCAACGCTGGACGGGCAACGCATGGGTCGATATCCCTTCTCCGGTGCCGAACAGTTCGGTTACGTCCACCAGCAGCGTCGGTTTTACGAAGAGCGTCACGAAAGGTTATTACTATCGGGTCAAATCCGAGCATTGGGCAACCGGCGGGGGAAGCCGCGAGATCAGCACCCTGTTCAGCGGCACGGCGCTCGCCAATTAAAAGGCTTCGCAATATCGATTTCGGCTTCAAGCGCGCCGCCGACCTGACGGACATTTACGGCACGCCGAAAGTCGATAAGAACGGGGGGCCCTTTCCCAAATAAAAGGCTTCTCTTCGAAAGAAGAGAAGCCTTTTTCTTTTTGTCGATCGGATGCTTGCTACTGCTTGTCCCCGAGCTTGCCGTCCACGATATGGCCGGCCACTTCGGCCATTTCGTCCTGCGTAAGCGGGCCGGAAAGCGAGATATCGAGGTCTCCGCGGAAGACCTTGAAATAATCGTCGTCGCCGTCCATATCGATGAAGTAGCCGGTCAATCCGTTATCGAGCTGCATTTCCGTTACCGGGCCGCCGAAAGCGTGGGTTCCCGGTCCGTAAGGAATGTGCGTGACGATAATCTGGAAGATCCGGTTCTCCTTCGAATGATATTCCAGGATAAAGCCGTTCGGTGCCGCCCCGTCGTCAGGCGTGCTCAGGTACACATCCTTCATTACGAATCTGGAGGGTACCCTCGGGAATTCCGGCATGGGGAAGGGCAGGCGCTCTTTGGCTTCTTCCATGCTGGAAAGGATATTCTCGTAGCGTACGACGATCGGTTCTTCGGAGTCTTCCGGGAATTCCGATACAGAACCGCTCGGTTTTTCGATGTCCTCCGGAGGAGGAGGCGTCAGCGCGCCTTCCGTCTCGAGCGGCTTGTCGTCTCCGGTCAGCAGAACGGTCTCCCCGCTGCTCCATGTGTGGAGCCTTTGATAAAGCGGGGTCAGCGCACCGGTTCGAATCGGTTCCGAGAAAGCGACGGAACCGAACAGAATCAACCCGGCGGCCGCGCCGGTCAGCCGAATGGTCCGTTTGCGCCGTCTTCGGTTCGTCGCTTGCTGGCGATGTTTTTGCACGCGCTGCCAGGACGCCCGCCGGGATTCCGGATCCACCGGGGACGCAGAGCTCACCGCGCGCTCGAAAGCTTCCTCGAATAGTTCGTCAAATTTTTCGTCTTTCATCGCTGCCCTCCCATTCCTTGCGCAGCACTTTGCGCATATTCTCCCTCGCCCGGAACAGTCTCTGCCTGATAATGTCCTCGCTCGTGCCCAGCGAATCGGCGATTTCTTTGTACGACATGCCGTATTTCCAGCGATAGATGATAATGGACCGGTATTCCGGCTTCATCCCTTCCAGATGCCGCAGGATCGCTTCTTCCATCATCCGTACCTCGACCGTCTTCTCGAGCGAGGCGCCGGTGTCCTGTCTGGCTTCTATATGATTAAGAACGCTGTCCGCTTCCACATGGTTACGGTGTCTTTTATTTTTTCTTAAATCATTGATCGCGCTGTTACGGGTCACGACCTTAAGCCAAGCGAAAAACTTCGACTCGTTCTCGAATTCCGGCCGTTTGCCGATCAGCTTCAAAAACGCTTCCTGAATCACGTCCTCGGCGGCCGCATGATCTCTGACGATATAAAATACCGCTCCGTAGGCCAGATCGTAATATTCGTTATAAATCAGCTCCTGCATGACTTCGTCCAGTTCGTCGAAATCATGGGTGAGGAGCATCTGCAGATGCTGAGCCATATGCGCTCCTTCCTCGGTTTGTTCCTCTCCGTGCGAACCGGTTCTTAGGCGCGATCCGCCGTTTCGTCTAATGTAAGAAAATACTCTGTCATTCTCCATATTCTACACGAAATAAGGAAGAAGGTGGGCTTTTTTTATTATATACTTGCTATCGTTCGGTAACCGCTATCCGCTCAGCCGGAAGGGCGGTCTTCTCTGCGCAAAAAAGCCCGGCCGCATAAACGGCCGAGCTTCGAAATGTTTTGTTGAAAGTGGGCGGAACAGTCCTTATTCCTTACTCGTCGCTGCTTCTTTTGCCGGTCTGCGTGCCGTCCTGTTCGGCGGCCCGGGCCAGCTGTTCCTCGTCGTCGGCCGATTCGTCGACTTCCGCGATCGGGTCGCCTTCGCCGGCTTCGACGTATTTCCGTTCTTCCCGGGTCATCTCCACGCTGCGGTTGCCCCCGGTCATATCGTTGCCCGTGAATTTCTCATAACCTTCGACCGTGTTCTCGTTCAGGTCGTTCTCGCTCGACATCTCGTCGTAGCTCTCGACGTCGCGTTTGGTCGACATGGCCGGCGAATCGGCGTTGCCGTAGCTTTCGACGGCCTGCCAGGCATTGGCATCGTCGAACTTGCCGGAATATTCCTGCCGGTTCTCGCCGGCGCCGGTCGGCGGAGTCGTCATGACGTCTTCCTCAACCGGACGATAGTCGAGCAGCGGATTGTTTTCCGGCGTCGTATCGACGTTATGCGCCGTATACGGAACGGCTTCCAAACGCTCGAACGGAATGTCTTTTCCGGTCTCGACGTCGACTCCGTAAGTGCCTTCCTCGATGCGCTTCAAAGCCGCGTTCACGGCATCCAGACGCTCGGAGAGGTCGGCGTCGATCGCCATGTCCCGGCCGCGTTCGAACGTTTCGGTCGCCAGGTCGGCGGGGTGGTTGTCCACCGCCGTCAATTCGCCCGTCGATACGCGCAGCGAAGTCTCGAATCCTTCGGGCGTGTATTCCGAATTGTCGAAATGCTGCTCCAGTTCGCTTTTTTGCTCCAACAGCAGGTTTTTCAGTGTATCTATTTGGGAATCGTTAAGATGTTTCATCATGTAGTCCTCCATTCGTATTCTCTGTGTCGCAGGCGTATCCGGCTGTACCGGAAGCCGCGCTTCTTTCTTTTCTATACCCGAACGCCAGGCAAACCAATCGGTGGAGAGAAGGAAGCGGGACAGGGACTGCAGAACCATAAAAATGTTAGCACGGATCGCAAACCGGGTTAATGAAGAAAAGAAAGCCAAGCGAAAGACCCGCATCCATTCCCCCATAAAGGAGCGATTCTCGATATGAAAGCACTCACTTATCAGGGCAAGCGCAAGGTAAAGGTCAAGGACGTGGCGACGCCGAAGCTCGAAAAACGCGACGATATCTTGATCCGGGTCACTTCGACTTCGATCTGCGGATCCGATCTGCATTTGTTCAACGGAGAAATTCCGGGCATAAACGACGACTATATCATCGGCCACGAACCGATGGGGATCGTCGAAGAGATCGGGCCCGACGTGACGCATGTCAAAAAAGGCGACCGGGTCATCATCCCGTTCAACGTCTCGTGCGGTCAATGCTTCTTTTGTCAAAACCAGATGGAAAGCCAGTGCGACAACGCCAATGAAAATCCGCTGAAGGATACGGGCGCGATGCTGGGTTATTCGCATACGTACGGCGGTTTCGCAGGCGGACAAGCCGAGCTGCTGAGAGTGCCTTACGGCAACTTCGGACCTCTCGTCATTCCCCCCGACGCGGAAGTGACCGACGAACAGGTCCTGTTCCTGTCCGACGTTATTCCGACCGCTTACTGGAGCGTGGATAACGCCGGCGTCAAAAAGGGCGATACCGTCATCGTGCTCGGCTGCGGCCCGATCGGCCTTATGGTGCAGAAATTCGCCTGGCAGAAAGGCGCTTCGCGCGTCATCGCCGTCGACCATGTGGAGTATCGTCTGGAGCACGCGCGCCGCACGAACAAGGTCGAGACGTTCAACTTTATGGAAAACGACGATCTCGACAACCACCTGCTGGAGATTACGGGCGGCGGAGCGGACGTGGTCATCGACTGCGTAGGCCTGGACTCGGAGAAGACGTTCATGGAAAAGGTAGAAACGAAGCTCAAGCTGCAGGGCGGGGGGCTCGGCGCTTTCCACATGGCGTCCAACGTCGTGCGCAAGTTCGGCACGATCCAGGTGACGGGCGTGTACGGGCTGCGTTATAACAACTTCCCGTTCGGCCATATTTTCGAGCGCAACGTGACGATCAAGACGGGGCAGGCGCCGGTGATTCATTACATGCCGGAGCTGTTCAACCAGATCAAGACCGGGCAGCTCGATCCGACCGACATCATTACGCACAGTCTGCCGCTGGACGAAGCGGAGCATGCGTACGATATTTTCGACAGCAAGAAGGAAGACTGCATCAAGGTTATCCTGAAGCCTTAAAGCCTGCAGAGCAGGCAAAAAGATTTTCCGATCGACGAAAAAAGGACCTCGCCTTCGCCGGAAGGGAGGTCCTTTTCTTTTTTTAATTTTGGCGATACACGGCTTGCGCAAGCTGGGAAGCGCCGCTTAGAACGCCCAGCTTCCGCCGCGGAATACCGGCTCGGCCGTGCCGTCTTCCGCGATGCCGTCGATATTCATGTCGGCGGATCCGATCATGAAGTCGACGTGCGCGAGGCTCTGGTTAATGCCGGCTTCGGCCAGTTCTTCGCGGGACATCGTCGTGCCGCCTTCGATGTTGAACGCGTACGCGCTGCCGATCGCGAGGTGGTTCGAAGCGTTCTCGTCGAACAGCGTATTGTAATACAGGATGCCGGATTCGGAGATCGGGGATTTATGCGGCACAAGCGCCACTTCGCCGATGTAATGCGAACCTTCGTCCATTTCGACGAGGCGTTTCAAGGTATCTTCGCCCTGCTCGGCCTTCACGTCCACGATGCGTCCTTTTTCGAACGTCAGCGTAAAGTTGTCGATGATGGTACCGCCGTAGCTCAAAGGCTTCGTGCTGGATACGGTGCCGCTGACGCCGGTCTTGAGCGCCGCGGTGAACACTTCTTCCGTCGGCATATTGGCGACGAACGCCGTGCCGCGTTCGCTTTCGCTGTCTGCCGCGACCCACAGATGCGTCTTCGGCAGTTCGATCGTCAGATCGGTTCCCGGAGCCGTATAATGGAGGGCTTTGTATTTTTTCTCGTTCAGGTATGCGGCTTTGGCGTTCAGCGTATCGATATGCTGCTGCCAAGCGGCGACCGGATCAGGCAGATCGACGCGAACCGCTTTGAAGATCGCCTCCCACATCGCCGGCACCTGTTCGTTTTCCGGCAGGTCGGGGAAGACCTTCGCGGCCCATGCGGCCGAAGGCACGGCCACGATCGACCAGGCCAGCTTGTTGGACTGGGCATACTCGCGGTACTTGCTGAACGCTTCGCCGGATACTTTTTGCATGGCGGAAATGCGGGAAGAATCGACGCCTTTCAGCAAATCCGGATTATTCGACACGACGGCCAGCATGGCGCCGCCGTTTTCGGCCAGTTCTTCGCGTTCCGCCGCGGTCCATTTCGGCGCGATCTCGAACGAGTCGTCCGGCGCAAGATCGTAGCGCATGCGCGTGATCGCTTCGTCCGACAGATTGACTTTGACCAGTTTCGCTCCGGCCGCGTAAGCATGCTTGACGACGAGACGCACGTATTCGAGCGATTCGACGCCCGCGTCGATCATCAGAATTTGTCCGGGCTGCACGTTTACACCGACTTTTACCGCGAGTTCGGCATATTTGTTAAGGTTGGCTTGAAAATCTGACATGATAGGCCTCCGTTTCGATACTTGCTTCATTGGAATAAAAGCTCTGGCTTTTATTGTACAAGATCGCCGCGAGAAAGAAAATCTAACATCGGTTAATTAGAAGGCGAGAAGGCGGGAAAAAGCGGCGGAAAAGGCGGATTTCGATTAATAAACGGCTTTTCGGTTAAATAAGCGTTAACTCGGCGAGAAGAGCCGCGAATATTCCGAACCGTGAAGAGGAGGTAGTTGTCATGAACGCCGTATGGAAAGGGGTCGTCGGCTTCGGCCTGGTCAGCGTTCCGGTGAAAATGTACAGCGCTTCGCATGAACACGAGGTTCCGCTGAGATTGCTGCATCGGGACACGCTCCGGCCGATCCGCTATATCCGTACCTGCGAAGGATGTCCGGACGAACTGGGCTGGGACGAGATCGTGCGCGGTTACGAATATGAGGAAGGGCAGTACGTTACGTTCGAAAAAGAAGAGCTGGAGAGCCTCACCGCCGACCTGACCCGGGATTTTCGCATCACGGAGTTCGTCCGCATGGAAGAGATCGACCCGCTCTATTTGCGCAAAACTTACTATTTGTCGCCGGAAGAAGGAGGAGAGCGGGCGTATGCGCTGCTCGCGCGGGCGCTTGAGGAGACGGACAAGGCGGGATTGGCCGTCGTGACCATCCGCACCAAGACGAGACCCGCGCTGATCCGTTCGCTGAACGGAGCTCTGTCGCTTACGACGATGAGCTACGAAGAAGAGATCGTGCCTCCGGCGGAGATTCCGGGATTAAGCGCCGTTCCGGAAGCCGGGCGAGCGGAAGTCGAAACGGCCAAGCTGCTGATCGGGCAGCTGACCGCCGATTTCGATCCGGGGCAATTCGAAGATCAGTCGTATATTCGGCTGACGGACGCCATTCGCAAGAAGATCGACGGCGGGCAGCCGGAAGCTCCGAAGGCCCAGTCGCAGCAGCAGGCGCCCGAAGACCTGTTGGAAGCGCTGCGGGGCAGCCTGGAGCTGTTCAAGCCGTCGCTGCAGACCGACCGCGGCGGAGAAGGGCCTTCCTCCGGAACGCGCAAATCGACGGGCGGCAAGGGAAGCGCACAGAAAAAAGATCGGACAGGCGCGGATTGATCCCGAAAGGCCTGCGGGACGGAGCCGATCGAAATCCGCTGGCGCATGGACGAAAAAAAGCCGAGGCGCCTTGCGCGCACTCGGCTTTTCGATGCTCCGCTTTATCGGGCGTCCGCGGAATTATGGGTTGTACAATTCTTTGATGATCTCGCGATTTTTTTCCTTGAACAGCTCGTTGTGGGAGGACACCATGCCGTATCCCGGCGCGTCCGGCTTGAGGAACTGCTTCGCTTTGTTGACCGCGTTGGCCGCATCCTGGAACGCGCCCGCGATCAGATGCAGCTTGCCTTCGTGGTGCAGGATATCTCCCGCCGCGAAGATGCCCGGAACGGACGTCTCGCTCGCCGAAGAACCGAGGATCTGGTATTCGTTCATTTCCATCTTGATGTCGCTCTGCTTCAGCAGCTCCGTGTCCCGTTCGTATCCGTGGCTGATGATTACGTCGTCGACTTCCAGCTTGAATTGTTCCCTGCCGCCATTCTTCTCGAGCAGCACGGTCCGGATCTGCGAATGGTCGTCGCCGGCGACAAGCGTCTTGATGGAAGCGCTCAGCAGCAGCTCTACGCCGTGGGCGCGCATCTTGGTCACGTCCGCTTCATGGCCTTTAAGCTCTTCTTTGCGGTAAGTGAGATATACCTTTTTCGCGAAAGGAGCGAGTTCGTTCGCCCAGTCGACCGCGGAATGACCGCCGCCGGAGATCAGAACCGTCTTGTCCTTGAAGCGGGAGATCGACTTGACGGTATAATGCAGGTTTGTTACCTCGAAACGTTCGGCCCCTTCGATTTCCAGCTTGATGGGCTTGAGGATGCCTCCGCCGACCGCGAGAATGATCGTTTTGCTCCGATGGAGTTCGCCCGACAGCGTATGTAGAACAAAATGGTCGTCGTCCTCCGAACGGGAAAGGGAAGTGACTTTTTCGTTCAGCACGACGTCGGGTTTGAAAGTCTGGCCCTGCGCCACCATCTGTTCGATCAGCTTGGCGCCCGGAACCGGGGTCAAGCCTCCGACGTCCCAGATCATTTTCTCGGGGTAAACGTGAACCTTGCCGCCCAGAAACGGCTGGAATTCGATAATTTTCGTCTTCATCTCGCGCAAACCGCTATAAAAAGCGGAAAACAATCCTGCCGGTCCTCCGCCGATAATCGTGACGTCCCATACTTCGTGGTTCCCCATGCTTGATGGCCTCCCTCATATTAGGCAAACTTCAAAAGATAATGATTCTCAATATCAAGTGTAAGTATATCAACAGCAGTGCCCAAAAAACAACCTGCATTTTTCCGGAAAAGAAATTCGGTCGCTGCGGCCGGGAAGGGAAGCGCGCGATTCCGTTTCGGCGCAAAAAAAAGGAGCGATCCGGTTCATTCCGGACGCTCCCCGAACAGCAGACGTTCTTCCTCTCGGCTGTGAAGGGCATTGAGCTCGATCAACGCTTGAAATTTGCGCATGATCTCGGGCGTCGGCCCCTCCGACGGAAGCGCGGAAGCAATATCCGCCGCAAGCATGCGCATCAGATCGTGATCGCGCGTCAGCCGGAGCACGTCAAGCCGGCGTTCGTCGTCGTTTCCCGCCATTTCCTCGTAAAATCCTTCTTCCTCGGCGTCCGCATGGCTGAGCACCCGCGTCACCCAATAACCGAGCAGCTGGTCCGCCGCCAGACGGGCCGCCTCCGGATCGTTTGTCCGAATAAGTTCTTCCAGTTCTTCCGTTTTGGCGATGGCGCCGCTCAAAGCTCCTTCATGAATCGCATGATGGGCATGAGCCTGGCGCAGAGAAGGGCCTCCCATAAGTCATCCACCTTTCCTAATCGTTCTTGTTCAGGCGCGTCCAGTATAGCATGCGAACGGAGGCGCGGCGGGCCGGTTAGGCATTTCCCGGAGCGAAACAGGGAAGTCCCTGATTGGTGGCATGCGCGCCTCTTCTATAAAATGAAATCCGAAAAGGAGGACATCGTCATGAACCGTTATATCCCCAATCAGCACGGTGCCTGGGCCATGCTGATTCTTCCGTTCCTGCTCGGTTTGTCCGTCTCCGGGGCGGCGCCCGCGCATGTTCCGCTCTTCCTGTGCTGGCTGTTCATGTATTTGTTCAGCTTCCCCGTTCTGCAGTGGATCAAGACCCGGAAAACGGACCGTTATTTCAAGCCGTCCGTGATTTACGGGATCGTCCTGATCCCGCTGGCCGTCATCGTCGCCGCTTCCCAGCCGAAACTGATCGGCTACGGAGCGCTCCTGCTCGCGGCGTTCCTCGTGCCCGTCCATTATGCGAAGAACAAAAACGAACGGGCGCTGCTCAACGACGTCGTCGCCATTTTGCTGTTCTGCTCGTTCATTTATCCCGTCGTGTACGTCGGCGCGGGCAGCGAAGCGGACTGGGCGCGGACCACGCTGCTGTTCGTTCTGCTCGGCCTTTATTTCGTCGGAACCGCGCTGTACGTCAAGACCGTTATCCGCGAGAAAAAGAATCCGCGTTATTACCGGGCTTCGGTCGCTTATCATGCGCTGCTGATTCCGTTCGCCGCTGCCTTGAGCCTGCCGCTGAGCATTCCGTTCGCCGTTTTGCTGCTGCGCGCCATCGCGCTGCCCAAGCGGAAAATGGCGATCAAGCAGACGGGAATCGCCGAGATCCTGTTTGCCGTGATGCTCTATGTATGCGTTCTGTTCTTTTATTCGTGAAAACAAAGGAGTTCTGCTCATGACCCGACCTGCACCGGCCGCGCGCGATTATGCGACCGACCCTTTTATCGTGATCTGGGAGGTGACCCGCGCCTGCGCGCTGAAATGCCTGCACTGCCGGGCCGAAGCCCAGTACCGCGCCGATCCGAATCAGCTGACGCACGAAGAAGGCCTTGCGCTGATCGATCGCATCGCCTCCATGAATCGTCCCCTGCTGGTGTTTACCGGCGGCGACCCGCTGATGAGACCCGATCTGTTCGAACTTGCGCGCTACGCGATCGAGGAAAAAGGGCTGTCCGTCTCCATGACGCCCAGCGCTACGCCCAGAGTGACCCGCTCCGCCGTCGAAAAGGCCAAAGAAGTCGGATTGTCGCGCTGGGCGTTCAGTCTTGACGGATCTTGTGCCGAAATTCACGATCGTTTCCGCGGCACCGTCGGTTCGTTCGATACGACGATGCGCGGCATCGGCTATCTGCGTGAATTGGGCATTCCGATTCAGGTCAATACGACGGTATCGCGATACAATCTGCACGATCTCGCGAACATAG
Organism: Saccharibacillus alkalitolerans; assembly: GCF_011090185.1. Taxonomy (GTDB): domain Bacteria; phylum Bacillota; class Bacilli; order Paenibacillales; family Paenibacillaceae; genus Saccharibacillus; species Saccharibacillus alkalitolerans. The sequence continues at coordinate 1,125,527 of NZ_JAAFGS010000001.1, forward strand.
CGGAGAGGGTGCGGGAAATGGGTGCCGTGCTGTGGAGCCTTTTTTTCCTCGTTCCGACCGGCCGCGCCGCGCAAAAAGATATGATCGACGCGGAAGAACACGAGGCGGTGATGCGTTGGTTGTACGAGGCGGGACAGCGGATGCCGTACGGCGTCAAAGCGACGGAAGCGCCGCATTACCGGAGAGTGGCGGTGCAGCTGTCGGCGCAGCGTCCCGGGACGGCGCCTGCGGTCGATGCGGCGGACGGATCTTCGGGAGACCCCGGTTCGGCGCCTGGATTCAAACGCGCCGACGTGCTCGGACGCGCCCCTAAAGGCGTGAACGACGGAGACGGCTTTTTGTTTATCGGCCATACCGGCGACGTCTATCCGAGCGGCTTTCTCCCCGTAAAATGCGGCAGCGTCCGCGAAGAGGCGCTCGAGGACATTTACCGCGGCTCGCCGATCATGCGGAGCCTGCGGGACAAGTCGCGGCTCAAAGGCAAATGCGGCGCCTGCGAGTTTAAACGCCTATGCGGCGGGTCGAGAGCCCGAGCGTTCGCCGTGACCGGCGACATGCTGGAGAGCGATCCCTGCTGCGCCTACATTCCTGCTGCGTTAAGAGAGGGGATTCGACCGTGAGACCTGCAAAAACAAAACAGACGAAGCCCGTTGAGCAGCCGGCTGCCGCGAACGGACAAAACGGTTCGAACAAAGCGGCGGATTCGCCTGCTGCCCGCGCCGTCGTGCTCGGCGGAGGCATCAGCGGACTGGCGGCGGCTTTTTATTTGAAACGGCAGGCGGCGGAGCGGGGACTTCCGCTCGAAATTACGGTCGTCGAAGCGCAAGACAGGCTCGGCGGGCGGCTGCACACGGAGCGTCGCGGCGCATTTTTGATCGAAAAAGGTCCCGATTCCTTTATCGCCCGCAAGCCCGCGATTCTTCGGTTGACGGAAGAGCTCGGCCTGACGGCGGAGCTCGTTCCGACCAATCCGGATGCCAAGACCAGCTACATCCTGCACAAAGGCCGCATGCATCCGATGCCGATGGGCTTTATTTTAGGCATTCCGACCAAGCTGTCGCCGTTTATCCGCACAGGGTTGATTTCCCCGCTGGGGAAGCTGCGCGCGGCGCTCGATCTGGTTCTGCCCAAACGTCAGGACGAAGGAGACGAAGCGCTCGGGCAATTTATCGAACGACGGCTCGGCCGCGAAGTGCTGGAGCGGATCACCGAGCCTCTGCTGGCCGGCATTTATGCCGGAGATACGCGTTCGCTCAGTCTGGAAGCGACTTTCCCGCAGTTCAAGGAGATGGAGCGGCGCGAAGGCAGCTTGATCAAAGGCATGGCGCGCGGAAGCGGACGAACGAAGACAAACGCGCCGGGAGCGGCCGTGCCTCGCAAACTTCCGGCTGCCGTTCAACGGAGTATGTTTTTATCGTACAAAGGAGGCTTGTCCGCGCTGATCGAACGTTTGGAAACTCGTCTGCAAGGTACGGGCGTTCGGATAATAACAGGAAGCGGCGCATCGGCGCTGTCGCGGCGCACGGACGGAAAGTACGACGTCGCGCTGGGCAGCGGCGAACGATTGATCGCCGACGGCGTCCTTTGCGCCGTTCCGGCGTTCGAAGCCGCGCGTCTGCTGGAAGGAGAGAGTCCGGCGGCCGCCCGCCTGCGCGGGATCGACTACGTGTCGGTCGCCAACATCGCGCTGGCTTACCGGACCTCGGATCTCAATATCGTCTTTGAACGTTCGGGCTTTCTCGTGCCGCGCAAAGAGGGAAGGCTGATCACCGCCTGCACCTGGTCGTCGACCAAGTGGAAGCATGTCGCGCCCGAAGACCGAACGCTGCTGCGCACCTATATCGGTCGCTCGGGTTCGCAGGAATGGACGTCCATGAGCGACGAAGCGCTGATCGAAGCCGCCCGGCGAGATCTGCGGGAACTGACCGGACTCGACGCGGAACCGGAATGGGCGGAAGTCAGCCGGTGCCTGTCGGCCATGCCGCAGTACCCGGTCGGGCACGCCGGGACGATGGCCGAAGTTCGTTCGGAATTGGCGGACAGGCTGCCGGGCGTTCTGCTGTGCGGAGCCGGATACGGCGGCGTCGGCATTCCCGACTGCATCGCGGGCGGGCTCGAAGCATCGGAGAAGCTGCTTGCAAAGCTTACGGAGAGGTCCGTCGCTGAAATTCCGGAAGCCGTCGATCCAGCTCGGCATCCCCCGAACCGATAAACGGGTTTTCCCTAATCTCATTTGAAAACGGACAAGCGTAGACTGACTAGGGAAGATTGTGTATTGTAAATTTGAACTACTTCGCGCCCGCTGCTTTGAAAGACTCGTCAATTCGCCGATCAAAGCGGCGGAGCGAGGGCAAAGGAGACGAATCATGAACAAATCCAACGAGCAAAAAATCGGCCGGCAGACGGCAAGAATGCGGCGGGAAACCTTCGGTTTGTTTTCGCTGCTTCTGGCTTTGCTGTTGATCTTGTCCGCCTGCGGAGCGAAGCCCGCCGATTCTGCGTCAAACCGCACGGGGGCAGGACCTGGCGAGAGCGAAGCCGGTTCCGCTGCTGCCGTGACGCTGACCGTATCGGCGGCGGCCAGCTTGACCGACGCGCTGGCGGACATTCAAGCCGCATACGAAGAAGCCCATCCGAACGTGAAGCTCGAATTCAATTTCGGCGCTTCGGGCGCGCTTCAGCAGCAGATCGAGCAGGGCGCTCCGGCCGATCTGTTCTTGTCGGCTTCGAGCAAAAATATGCAGGCGCTTGTGGACGGAGGATTCATCGAAGCGGATCAGGAAAAGGACTGGCTGAGCAACACGCTGGTCGTCGTCGTTCCCGCGGATTCGGAGCGGGCCGCGGCGAAGATCGAAGATCTGTCGGGAGAAGCGGCGACGCACGTGGCGATCGGCATTCCGGACAGCGTGCCCGCCGGCAAGTATGCGCAGGAGGCGCTGACGAACGCCGGCGTATGGGATGCTCTTGGGAACAAGCTGGTGCAGGGCAAAGACGTTCGGCAGGTACTGCAATATGTGGAGACGGGCAACGCGGAAGCAGGCTTCGTATACAAGACCGACGCGTTGACCTCCGACCGTGTCAAGACGGCGTTCGAGGTCGAACCCGGCACCTACTCGCCGATCCGCTACCCGATCGGTATCGTCAAGGCGACCAAGCATCCGGAAGCAGCTCAGGCTTTCTACGATTATCTGCAAACGAGGGAAGCGTTGGACGTCCTGACGAAATACGGCTTCTCCGCTCCGCAATGATGCTCCCGGCTGAACTCGGCTGGAGCGATTACTGGTCGCCGATCCGCCTGTCGCTCCAAGTCGCGCTGCTGGCGAGCGTCATCGCCACCGTGCTCGGAACAGCCGTCGCCTGGTGCATGTCCAGGCGGGAACGTTTTCGCGGCAAGACGGTGCTGGAGACGGTATTCATGCTGCCTCTCGTGCTGCCGCCGACCGTCGTCGGCTTCCTGCTGCTTATGCTGCTCGGGCGGCGCAGTTGGTTGGGGCAGCTGATCGAGCGCGTCTTTCACTCGCCGGTCATCTTCTCCTGGTGGGCGGCGGTCATCGCGGCCGTCGTCGTCGCTTTTCCGCTCGTTTACCGGACGGCGGTCGTCGGATTTGAGGCCGTCGACCGGGATCTCGAAGACGCCGGACGCTCGATCGGCGCCGGGGAATGGCAGGTGTTCCGGCATATCACGCTGCCGCTGATCGCGCCGTCGCTCAAGACGGCTTACGTGCTCGGCTTCGCCCGCAGCCTCGGCGAATTCGGGGCGACCCTGATGATTGCCGGAAATATTCCGGGCCGGACGCAGACCGTGCCGACGGCGATCTACGTCGCCGTAGACTCCGGCCATCTTCCGTCGGCCTGGGCCTGGACGATCGCCATCGTGGCGATCTCGTTCGTGCTCCTGCTGCTGACGGGACGGCGGGATAGCCGCTTCTGATTCCCGGATTTCGCGAAAAGGCTGGCAGAGCCGTCTTCGGACAGCTCTGCCAGCCTTTTCGTTAGGATGCGACAATCAGCGCGGCAAGCGCGCCTCTCTTCCGACTTCTCTCCGCGGCAGGATCGCGCGAAAGCGTCAGTTTTGGAAATAGTATCCCGCATTCAGGTCTTCGGCCAGATCGGGATGGACAGGCTCCCAACCCAGCGTTCGGCGCGTGAGCGCGCTCGATGCGCGGCTGTCGCCGGAGACGGCGAAATTCATCCAGCCGAAGTGCGCGTGCGCTTCTTCGGGCGGGATCGCTCGGACCGGAAGGTTAAGTCCGCGGCCGATCGACTCGGCGATCTTGCGGAAAGGCACGCCTTCTTCGGCGACGCCGTGCAGTCTGGAGCCCGCAGGCGCGGATTCCAGCGCCAGGCGGAACAAACGGGCCGCGTCCAGCCGATGGACAGCCGGCCAACGGTTGGCGCCTTCGCCGATATAGGCGGAGAAGCCCCGGCTTCGCGCGATCTGGACAAGCGCGCGGACAAAGCCCTGATCGTGTTCGCCGTGCACCGTCGGCGAGAGACGAACGACCGAAGAGCGAATGCCGCGCGCGGCAAGTTCGCTCACCGCCGCTTCGGCGTAGCGGCCGGTACCGACCGTCGGGTCTTCCTCCGTGTTCAGGCGTCCCGGCTCCAGCACCAGGGCGCCGGACGTCAGCACGAACGGCTTGCCCGTGCCTTCGAGGGCTTCGCCCATCGCGTCCGTCGCCAGCCGGTCGGCGCGCCCTGCACCTTCCATATCCGAAAAATCATGGACATAGGCCAGGTGAATAACGCCGTCGGCTTCCCGCGCCCCTTCGCGCAGGCCGTCCAGGTCTTCTAGCGAACCCCGGCGGGGCCGTGCACCGGCCGTCTTCAAAGCTTCCGCGCCTTTATCGGACCGCGCCAGCCCGACGACTTCGTGTCTTGCGTCCAGCAGCTCGCGTACGACCGCCGTTCCGATGAATCCCGTTGCTCCCGTTACGAATACTTTCATTTTTCATTCCTCCATGTCCGAAAATTCGGTTGATTCGCCTTCACGATCGAAGCATAAACTATAGAGCGCGCTCTATAGCAAGCCCCGTTTTTTCGTGGTATGATGCCGTCATGACAACGACATTCACGAGCAAGCAAGTGGCCGAAGAGACGGGGCTCAGCGTGCACACGCTGCGCTATTACGAGCAGGAAGGATTGATCGACGGCATACAGCGGGACGCGAACGGATACCGGATGTATTCGGCTTCCGACGTCGTCTGGTTTCATGTCATCACGTATTTCCGGCGGATCGGCTTATCGGTTCAAGAGATCAAACGCTTCAATGTCCCGAGAGACGGAAGCGGTTCGAGCGCGGCCGCTCGTCGTGAGTTCATGGAGACGTACCGCGAGCGAGTCGTGGAGCAGATGAAGGAGCTGCAGGACTCCCTGAACAAGATCGACGACAAGATCGAATTTTTTCGGCGGATGGAAGAAGCGGAACGCGAAAGCGCCCGGACGCGATAGCGTTCGGGTTCGCTGCTGCGGGCGCGGCTCGCGGCCGACCCGGAGCTGTTGGACACCGAACCTGCGGTCAACGGCATTATTCAGGGAGCTTTTTGGCTGAGCGGCGTGTTGAACGAATAGGCACGCGAGACGAAAACGCGGAATCGCACGGACGGATTTGATCTTACGAGGAATAGGAGGTTTTGCCATGCGGCATATACGTGCTGTTTTGCTCGCGGAATCGCATCTTGAACGCCCGGAATGGATCGCACACCGGATCGAGGAAACGGATTTTGTCGCGTTGGGCCCGCAGTCCGGCGAGCGCGAAGTCGAACTGTTCGCGGCCGCGCTGCTGAACAACGACGGGATCGAGGACCGATCGACGCCGCAAAAGGCTTTCGAAGCGCTGTTGGAGCTGGACCCCGACGACGGAATCGCGGTCGGAGGCGGAATCGCTTTTTACGAAAACGACGTTCGGCGCGCGGTTCCCGGCTGCTGCGGCGGCATCGAACAAATCCCCGAGATCGTGCTCGACGTTCGCGGCAAACGCAGCCCCTGGATGGGGCATGATCCGTGGCCGACGGTCACTTACGAAGACGATCGAGCTTACGTGTGGCCGGATAACGCTCAAGCTCAGTTTGCGAAAGAGGGCGGGGCGCCGGAACCAAACGGGCAGCAACCGCCGGAGCCGCCGATCGTCTATCCTTACGACGAACTGCTGCGAGGCGTCGAACAGGCCGCGGCCGAGTTGAAAGGCTTTATCGACGGACCGCTGCACCGTTGGTTGGCCGCCAAAGTGCCGAACTTGGCCGATGCGGTGAACGAACGCCTGACGTTCGAACTGTTGGAGCGGATTACATAAGCAAATAAAGGTTTTTGAACAAGCCGCTACAAAAGCCCTTCTCTCCCGAGAAGGGCTTTTTCCCGTTTAGGGTTTTCCCCTCCCGCTATAGGACATTCCCTAATGGGCTGCCGGCTCCCGGTCTTTCATAATGAAAAGTAACCGAAAAGGAGTGTGGATCATCCGATGAAAAAAAGTACGCTGCAAAGAAAATTCAGCCTGAACTTTTTTAAACCCGTCGAGAGCTATTCCGACAATTGGTCGGTCCTCGAAGAGAAAAATAGAGAGTGGGAAAACGTGTACCGCCAGCGCTGGTCCCACGACAAAGTCGTCCGCACCACGCACGGCGTCAACTGCACCGGCTCCTGCAGTTGGAAAGTATTCGTTAAAAACGGCATTATCACCTGGGAGAACCAGCAGATCGACTATCCGTCCTGCGGCGCCGACATGCCGGAATTCGAACCGCGCGGCTGTCCTCGGGGCGCGACGTTTTCCTGGTACGAATACAGTCCGCTGCGCGTGAAATACCCGTATATGCGCGGCAAACTCTGGCGGTTATGGGAAGCGGCCCTTCAGGAGCATGCCGATCCGATCGAAGCCTGGGCGAGCATCGTGGAGAATCCGTCCAAAGCGATGGAATACAAGAAAGCCCGCGGCAAAGGCGGCCATATCCGCGTCGCCTGGGACGACGCGCTGAGACTGATCTCGGCCCAACTCATCTATACGATCCGCAAATACGGTCCCGACCGCATCGCCGGCTTTACGCCGATCCCCGCCATGTCGATGGTCAGCTACGCCGCCGGCGCGCGCTTCATCTCCCTGCTCGGCGGAGAGATGCTGAGCTTCTACGACTGGTACGCCGATCTGCCGCCGGCTTCGCCGCAAATCTGGGGCGAGCAGACCGACGTGCCGGAATCGTCCGACTGGTACAATGCCGGTTATTTGATGATGTGGGGTTCCAACGTGCCGCTGACCCGGACGCCGGACGCGCATTTCATGACCGAAGTGCGCTACAAAGGCACCAAAGTCGTGTCCGTCGCGCCGGACCTGGCCGAAAACGTCAAGTTCGCCGACAACTGGCTTGCGCCGCATCCCGGCACGGACGCCGCGGTGGCGCAGGCGATGACGCACGTCATCCTGGACGAATTTTACCGAAAGCGGCAGGAGCCGATGTTCCTGAACTATGCCAAGCAGTACACGGATATGCCGTTCCTGATCCTGCTCGATCCCCATGAAGACGTCTGGAAAGGCGGGCGGTTCCTGCGTTCGAGCGATCTCGGCGCGGCGGAGGAGAACGCGGACTGGAAGCCGGTCATCTACGACGAAGCGGCGGGCGAAATGCTCGTGCCGAACGGCACGCTGGGCCAGCGCTGGGAGCAGGGCAAGAAATGGAACCTGATTCTGGAACGCGAAGACGGCGCGAGAGTGGAGCCGGCGCTGTCCGTGGAGAGCCACGGCGGCGAATGGTTGGAGATCGCGTTCCCGTTCTTCGACAACGGCGGCAACGGCACGTTCAAGCGCGTCATTCCGGCCAAAAAGATCACGCTGGCCGACGGCAGCGAACGCTACGCCGCCACGGTCTACGATCTGATGATGAGCCAGTACGGCGTCGCCCGCACCGATAGCCCGTACAACGCTTCGGGCTACGACGATGCGGAATCGTTCTATACGCCGGCCTGGCAGGAGAAGATCACGAGCGTCAAAGCGTCGGTCGTGACCCAGATCGCCCGCGAATTCGCACAGAATTCGCTCGATACGGGAGGTCGGTCCATGATTATCATGGGAGCGGGCATCAACCACTGGTTCAACAGCGATACGATCTACCGCTCGATCCTGAATCTTGTCGTGCTGACGGCGTCGCAGGGCGTCAACGGCGGCGGATGGGCGCATTACGTCGGTCAGGAGAAATGCCGTCCGATCGAAGGGTGGTCGACGGTAGCTTTCGCCAAAGACTGGCAGGGAGCGGCCCGGCTGCAGAACGCGACGTCGTTCTTCTACTTCGCGACGGAACAGTGGCGATACGAAGAAAGCGGCACGGACTCGCTGAAATCGCCGACCGGCGGCGACGTCACGTACCGTCACCCGGCCGATTACAACGTACTGGCCGCCCGTCTGGGCTGGCTGCCTTCATATCCGCAGTTCAATAAAAACAGTCTGCTGTTCGCCGAAGAAGCGGGCCGCGAAGGCAAGAAGAGCAACGAGGAGATCGTGAAGCATGCCGCAGATCAAGTGCGCAGCGGAGAGGCCCGCTTCGCCGTCGAAGATCCCGGCGCGCCGGAGAACTACCCGCGGTCGCTGTTCGTCTGGCGCTCCAACCTGATCTCCAGTTCCGCGAAGGGGCAGGAATACTTCATGAAGCATCTGCTCGGCGCGTCCGACGCGCTGCTCGCCACGCCGAACGAAGAGCAGAAGCCGGAAGAGATCGTGTGGCGGGAAGACGTCGAAGGCAAGCTGGATCTGCTGGTCGCGCTGGATTTCCGCATGACGACGACGCCGCTGTACGCGGACATCGTGCTGCCGGCGGCGACGTGGTACGAGAAGACCGACTTGAGTTCGACCGACATGCACCCGTTCGTGCATCCGTTCAATCCGGCGGTCAATCCGCTGTGGGAATCGCGTTCGGACTGGGACATTTACCGCCGCTTGGCGGAGGTGTTCTCCGGTATGGCCAAAAATCATCTGCCCGGCGTATACAAAGACCTGGTTACCGCGCCGCTCGGCCACGATTCCAAGGGAGAAATCTCGCAGCCGATGGGCCTGATCAAAGACTGGTCCAAAGGGGAGATCGAAGCCGTGCCGGGCAAGACGATGCCGAATTTCAGCATCGTGGAACGCGACTATACCAAAATTTACGATAAATACGTCTCGCTCGGTCCGAATCTGGCGATCGGCAAGACCGGCGCGCACGGCGTGACGTTCTCCGTCGCCGAAGAGTACGAAGAACTGAAGCTGCTGAACGGCGTGTACGACGAAGAATCGATCAAGAACGGACTTCCGAAACTGCATACGGCCCGACAGGCGGCGGACGTCATTTTGCATTTGTCGTCGGCGACCAACGGACGCGTCTCGCAAAAAGCGTACGCTCAGGCCGAAGAAGATCACGGCGTCGAATTGAAAGACATTTCCGCCGACCGCGCCGCGGAGCGGATCACGTTCCAGAGCATTACGTCTCAGCCGCGCGAAGTCATTCCGACGCCGGTATTCAGCGGCTCGAACAAGAAAGGCCGCCGCTACTCGCCGTTTACGACAAATATCGAGAGACTGGTTCCGTTCCGAACGTTGACGGGCCGCCAGCATTTCTATCTCGACCATGAAGTGTTCCTGCAGTACGGAGAGGCGCTGCCCGTATACAAACCGACGCTGCCGCCGATGGTGTTCGGACCGCGCGACCGCGAAGTGAAAGGCGGCGTGGACACGCTGGTGCTGCGCTATCTGACGCCGCACGGCAAATGGAATATCCACTCGACTTATCAGGACAACCAGCACATGCTGACCCTGTTCCGCGGCGGTCCTACGGTCTGGATCAACAACGAAGACGCGCTGGCTCACGACATCGACGATAACGATTGGCTCGAAGTGTACAACCGCAACGGCGTCGTGACGGCCCGCGCCGTCGTCAGCCACCGGATGCCTCGGGGCACGATGTTCATGTACCATGCGCAGGACAAGCACATTCAGGTGCCGGGCTCGGAGATCACCGACACGCGGGGCGGCAGCCACAACGCGCCGACGCGCATCCACTTGAAGCCTACCCAGATGGTAGGCGGCTACGCGCAGCTCAGCTACGGCTTCAATTACTACGGTCCGATCGGCAACCAGCGCGACGTCTACGTCGCCGTTCGTAAAATGAAGGAGGTTAATTGGCTTGAAAATTAAAGCGCAAATCGCAATGGTCATGAACCTCGACAAATGCATCGGCTGCCATACGTGCAGCGTGACATGCAAGACGACCTGGACCAACCGCAAAGGCGCGGAATACATGTGGTTCAACAACGTCGAAACCAAACCGGGCATCGGTTATCCGAAGCGCTGGGAAGACCAGGAACTGTACAAAGGCGGCTGGCAGCTGCGCAAAGGCAAGCTGGAGCTGAAATCCGGCACCAAGCTGTCCAAGATCGCGCTGGGCAAAATTTTTTACAACCCGGATATGCCGGAGATGAAAGACTACTACGAACCGTGGACGTACAACTACGAAGATCTGACCAATGCCAAGGATCAAAAACACTCCCCGGTCGCCCGCGCCCATTCGGCCGTAACCGGCGAAAAAATGGACCTTGAATGGGGTCCGAACTGGGAAGACGATCTGGCCGGCGCGCATATTACCGGACCGATCGATCCCAATATCCAAAAAATCGAAGAAGAGATCAAGTTCAATTTCGAGCAGTCGTTCATGGTGTATCTGCCCCGGCTGTGCGAACACTGCCTCAATCCGAGCTGCGTCGCGTCGTGCCCGTCGGGCGCGATGTACAAGCGGGAGGAAGACGGCATCGTGCTGGTCGACCAGGAAGCCTGCCGCGGCTGGCGTTACTGCATGACGGGCTGCCCGTACAAAAAAGTCTACTTCAACTGGCAGACGAACAAAGCGGAAAAGTGCACGTTCTGCTTCCCTCGGATCGAAGCCGGCCTGCCGACGGTATGCTCCGAGACATGCACGGGACGCATCCGCTATCTCGGCGTGCTGCTCTACGACGCGGACCGGGTGCAGGAAGCGGCGTCCGTGACGGACGAACAGGATTTGTACAAAGCGCAGTGCGATTTGTTCCTGAATCCGAACGACCCGGAAATCATCAAGCAGGCCCGCAAAGACGGCATCTCGGAAGACTGGATCGAAGCTGCGCAGAATTCGCCGGTATACAAGCTCGCGATCGAGCATAAACTGGCGTTCCCGCTCCACCCGGAATACCGCACGCTGCCGATGGTCTGGTACGTGCCGCCGCTCAGCCCGATCATGAACTATTTCGAAGGCCGGGACTCCATCGAGAATCCGGACATGATCTTCCCGGCGATCGAGGAGATGCGCACGCCGATCCAATACCTGGCGAACATGCTGACGGCCGGCGATACGGCGACGGTCAAGGAATCGCTGCAAAGAATGGCCATGATGCGTTCGTATATGCGGGCCAAGACGACGGGGCAGGATTTCGACGAAAGCCGCCTGGCGCGCGTGGGCCTGACCGCCCGCCAGACGGAGAGCATGTACCGGCTGCTGGCGATCGCCAAATACGAAGACCGCTTCGTCGTTCCGACTTCGCACCGCGAAGGCTACGTGAATCCGTACCGGGCTCAAGGCGCTGCCGGCTTCGGCGATATGCTGGGCGCGATGGGCGCAAACACGGGCTGCGACGGCTGCGGTCCGGCCACTTCGTCGATCGACCCCAATGCGGAAGCGCCGTCCAAGACGGGCAGGGAAATGTACGAAGAGAACTTCTACGGGGGGATCTGGCGTGATTGATATCGCGAAGCTGTACGACTACAAAGCCTCCTTCGGATTTTTCTCCCGTCAGCTCATGTATCCGGAAAAGCTGGATTTCCATCCGGCTTTTCTGGAAGAATCGTTCGCCCCGGATCATCCGGCGCGGGAAGCCGCTCAGACGTACTGGGCGCGCATGCACGAGCTGAGTCTGGACGAGATTCGCGAGCAGTACACGGAAACGTTCGATTTTCAAAAAGACTGCGCGCTGTACATGACGTATTTCAAGTTCGAAGACGCCAAAGAACGCGGTCAAATGCTGCTGCGGCTGAAAGTGCTGTACGAGATGTTCGGACTGGAAATGCCGGAAGGCGAACTTCCCGATTACCTGCCCTTGATGTGCGAATTCCTGTATGCCGCCGAATGGATGAAGGAACGCAAAGCGCCGGAAAACTTCCGGCTGCTCTTCGCCATTTTCGAGGACGGAACGTATCATTTGCTGCAGGCCCTCGAGAAGCTGGACAGTCCTTACCGTCATCTGGTGCAGGGACTTCGTCTGACGCTCAAAGCCTGCATAGAACAGGAGACCGTGAATCCATGAACATGTTCGATCAATTTCTTTGGGTCATTTTCCCGTATGCCTGCATGATGATCTTCGTCGTCGGGCACATTTTTCGCTATCGGCACGACCAATTCAACTGGACCGCGAAGTCGAGCGAATTCATCGAAAAAAAACAGCTGATGTTCGGCAGCCTGCTGTTCCACCTGGGCGTTATTCCGGTATTCTTCGGCCATGTCTCGGGTCTGCTGATTCCGAAAAGTTGGATGAGCGCCATGGGCGTCAGCGAGCATGTCTACCATATCGGCGCCGTTTATATCGGAGGCATTTTCGGCGCGATGACGCTGATCGGCATGCTGCTCTTGACCGCGCGCCGCTTCACGATCCGCAACGTGCGGCGTCTCAGCTCCGCGTCCGATCTGATCGTCAACGTGCTGCTGCTGTTCATCGTATTCATGGGCATGTACGCGACGCTGTTCACCAACGCCGTGCAGCCGGAATTCGATTACCGCGAATCGATCTCGATCTGGTTCCGCGGACTGTTCACGCTGCGTCCGGACGCTTCCCTGATGCACGGCGTGCCGATGTCGTTCAAGATCCACGCGCTGACGGGATTCGCGATTTTCGCGTTCTGGCCGTTCACCCGGCTCGTCCACGTATGGAGCGTTCCGTTGAATTATGTAGGCAGAAGTTATATCCTGTACAGAAGACACAAATCCAATTAAGGAAGCGGGCGACGCCCGCTTTTCCGCTTTCGCTGGGAGATGCATGATGATGGGAACTCACGCAGATTATCAAAGGGAACTCGACGCTATCCGCCATTCGCGCGGCTACGATTTTCTGGCGCTGGCTCTCGTCGAGCCGGCCGAAGAGCAGTACGTGATCCGCTGGAAGCATGCGGCGGGCAACCGCAACGAGCGCTTTCGCCGCATCGTGCTCAAATCCGGCAAAGGGATCGCGGGCATCGTATTCAAGACCGGCAAATCGGTCTTCATTCCGTCCGTTCGCGAATATGTGGGCGCCGACAGCCTGTTCAATTATCCGATCGTTCAATCCGAAAAGCTCGAGAGCCTCGGCGCGGTTCCGCTCTGGAACGAAGCCAGGGTCGTCGGCGTGCTGCTGGGAGGATTCCGCGAGGAAAACCGGATGACGCCCGAGTTGATGCGAGACCTTGAACGCTCGGCGCGCGCGGGCATCGGCGACCTTGACGGCAGGGAGGTGGCTTCGTCTTGAGCACGCCTGCCGAATTTAGCCGCATGAGCCCGCTCATGATGAAGCTGTTCGAGAACAGCCGGGAAGCCATCTTCTTTTTCGACCGGACCGGGCGCGCGCTGGCGATGAATCCCGCGGCGGAAGAGATCGTCTCCGAAGACGTGATGATGAAGCTGTATCAGGGCAGCGAAAACGCGCTGTGCGGCACCTGCCGCGGATACACGAGCGACACGGAGCAGCGGACCTGCCTGGACTGCTACATGAAAATGCCGGATTCGGAAGGGCATACGTCATTCCAAGTGTACTTGGAAACGAGAAACAAAGGCGTCGTTCCGTATGCCGGATCTTTTCACGTCGTCGATCCGGAAGACGGGACGCGCGTCTTTATGCTGCGCGATCTGACCCCGCAGCTGCGCGTACAGGAACGGCTGTATCAAAATAAAATGATGCGGCACGTGATCGAAGCGCAGGAGAACGAGCGCAAGCGTCTATCCCGGGAGCTGCACGACAGCGTCGCCCAGGAACTGATGAGCGCCGTTATCGATCTGCGGGTGCTCAAGTACATGACGGACGACGAAACGGTGCTGAAAAAGGTCAAGCAGACGGAAGCGTCGATGACGCGGCTGCTGGACGATATCCGCAACCTGTCCGTGGAACTGAGACCGGCCGCGCTCGACGATTTCGGGCTTGAAGCGGCTTTTCGCTCGCATTTCAAAAGGGTCGAAGAAAGCTACGGCCTCGTGGTCGAATTCTCTTCGGGTTTGGCCCGCAAACGCTATCCGAGCGATATCGAGACGGTCATTTACCGGATCTGCCAGGAAGCGGTGCTGAACGCGTTGAAGTATGCGCAGGTCGACACGGTCAGCGTGCATCTGTTCGAGCGCGGCGGCATGATCAGGCTCGAAGTGGAAGACGAAGGCGAAGGCTTCGAAGCCGGCTCGGATCCGATCGGCACGGGGCTCGGATTGTACGGCATGCGTGAGCGTGCCGAACTGGCCGGAGGCACGCTGAGCGTGAGATCCGAGCCGGGCATCGGCACGAAAGTGCTCGTGCAGATCCCGATGCCGGAATTTCAGGAAAAGGAGTAACGACGGATGAAAATTGTGATAGCGGACGACCATGCCATTGTACGCAGCGGCTTCTCGATGATCCTGAATTTTCAGCCGGATATGGAAGTGATCGGAACGGCGGCCGACGGCATCGAAGCGTATGCGGCGGTCGCCAAAAGCCGTCCGGACATCCTCGTGATGGACCTCAGCATGCCGCCGGGCGAGAGCGGGCTGATCGCCACGGGCAAGATCAAGGAGGATTATCCGGACACGAAGATTCTCATTCTGACTATGCACGACGACGAAGAATATCTGTTTCACATTTTGAAAAGCGGCGCTTCGGGCTACGTGCTCAAAAACGCTCCCGACGAAGAACTGCTGCTCGCGATCCGGACGATTCATGCCGGCGGTACATACATCCATCCGAAAATGGCGACTTCGCTCGTGCGGGAATTCATCAAAAACGACAAGTCGTCGCCGAATACGGAAGATCCGTTCGAGCTGCTGTCGAAGCGGGAGCTGGAAATTCTGCCGCTGATCGCCAAAGGTTACGGCAACAAGGAAGTGGCGGAGAAGCTGTTCATTTCCGTCAAAACGGTCGAAGCGCATAAAGCGAAAATCATGGAAAAGCTCCAATTAAAAAGCCGTCCGGAGCTGGTGGAATACGCGCTGCGCAAAAAGCTGCTGGATTTTTAAAAGCCGGCGCGCAGGGCGTGAATATCAAGGGAAGAATAAGAAAGGAGCGCCGCCGTGGAGCTGACGTTCGAAAAACCGGCGATGCGTTTGTTGGAAAACGAGCATCGCTATCTGACCTATCTGGCGGAGGAATGGCATCCGATCGCGCTGAGGCTGGAGGAAGAAAGGGACCTTCATACCGCGAGAGTTCTGCTGGGCACGCTGCGGGAGAAGCTAGAACGGTTCCGTGAACCTCTCAAAAGACATACGGATAAGGAAGAAGAGCATTTTTTTCCGGTTCTCGGAGGTTATATCGGATTCGAGCAGGGACCTCTGGTAGGGATTCAGGAGGAACATAGGGAAATCGAGGCCTATCTGGAACATTTCCTGCACCGGACACAAGAAGATCCCGAAACGCTGAACGCGGAACAAATAGCGGCCGCAGCGCGGGATGCCTGCGAAGCGTTCGAGGCGCTGACCGTCAATAGGGTCAAAGAAGAATCGGTGCTGTTTCCGATGGCCGAAGCCCGGATTCTGCCCAAGCAAATGCTGAAGCTGTACGAGAGAATGAATACGATGATCGTTTGAGTGCTTACGCCAAGGGGCAGCGTTCATAAGGGAGCCTGCCGAAACATTACCAGCAAAAAGGCCTTACTCTTCGCAACCGCGAAAGGCAAGGCCTTTTTGCTGTTGACTTGTATTCCGAGATTCCACTTCCGGAACGTTTTCCCACTGTGAAGGGTTTTATAGGGTTTCCCCTGCAGGGGACAGGGTGCTCCCCTATATGCCTTACGGAAAGCTCCCGCTAAAATGGGGACAGTAGACCGGCTCGAACCCTGATCTGCGGCGCGCCGCCGCTTGTGAAAATCGGATCGCGGCCGGACGAATAACTGTCGAAAAGGTGCGTGTAACATGATCAAAAAAGTACAGCTTCCGCTCCAAACGCTGAATCTGACGGTCGGCTTCATGGTATGGGTCATCATCTCTTCGCTGATGCCTTTCATCAAGGAAGATATCGCCATTCCGGCGGACCGTCTGGCGATCGTAACGGCCATTCCGGTCGTATTGGGTTCGGTTCTGCGTATTCCGCTCGGGTATTATGCCAATATCATTGGCGCGCGTCTCGTTTTTCTGCTCAGCTTTGTGCTTCTGCTGTTTCCCGTGTATTATATCAGCGTAGCCCAATCGATGACGGCGCTCATCATCGGCGGGTTGTTCCTGGGGATCGGGGGAGCCGTATTCTCCGTCGGCGTTACCTCGCTGCCGAAGTATTACCCGGCGTCCAAGCACGGCTTCGTCAACGGCATTTACGGCATGGGCAATATCGGGACGGCGCTTACGACCTTCGCGGCCCCGGTGCTGGCGACGCAGCTGGGATGGCAGTCCGCGGTCAAGTGGTATCTGGTCCTGCTGGCCGTCTTCATCGTGCTGAATTTCCTGTTGGGCGACCGCCGGGAAGTCAAGGTGAAGACGCCGATCGTCGAGCAAATCAAAGGCATTTACAAAAACGAAAAACTGTGGATGATCTCGCTGTTCTACTTCATCACGTTCGGTTCGTTCGTCGCGTTCACCGTTTACCTGCCGAACTTCCTCGTTTCGAACTTCGGCTTGGATAAAGTGGATGCGGGGATGCGTACGGCCGGCTTCATCGCGATCGCGACGTTCTTCCGTCCCGTGGGCGGCTGGCTCGCCGACCGCTTCAAGCCGCTGCTGCTGCTGGCCGGCACCTTCGCCGTCTACACGATCGCCGCGATTCTGCTGGCGTTCTCGCCTTCGCTCGGCCCTTACACGGTAGGCTGCCTGGCCATCGCGTTCAGCGCAGGCCTCGGCAACGGCATCATTTTCAAGCTGGTTCCGTTTTATTTCCAACAGCAGGCGGGCATCGCGAACGGCATCGTGTCCATGATGGGCGGTCTGGGAGGCTTCTTCCCGCCGATCATGCTCGCTGCCATCCACGGCGCGACCGGGCAGTATTCGATCGGATTCATGCTGCTGTCGCAGGTCGCGCTGGCGAGCATGGTGCTGGTGTTCTGGCTGCATTATCAGGATAAGATGATGACTTCCGCGGTGGGAGGAGAAACGGCCTCCAAAGCCCAATCGAACACGATGCGCAAATAACCGAAATTCGCCGGCGGATAAATGACCGGCTGAAGCGAACGAAGAGCCGTCCGGATATCCGGGCGGCTTCCTATGCAAAGGAGGACAAAAGAGAATGAGCACGCCGCGAGAAGACCGTTATTCCCGTCAAATCTTGTTCGGGCCGATCGGCAGGGAAGGGCAAACGGGACTGGAGCAGGCTTCGGTCGCCGTGATCGGCTGCGGAGCGCTGGGCTCGGCCATCGCCGAAACGCTGACCCGGGCGGGCGTGCGAGAACTGCATCTGGTCGACCGCGACTATGTGGAATGGTCCAATCTGCAGCGCCAGCAGCTGTTCGGCGAGAGCGACGCGGAACATATGAGTCCCAAGGTGGCGGCAGCGGAGCGCAGGCTGCTCGAAATCCGCTCCGATCTGAAGCTGCATACGTATCTGGACGACCTGGACGTCGCGCTGATTCGCAGCTTGGCCTCGGAATGCTCGCTGATCATGGACGCGACGGATAATTTCGAAACCCGCCTTCTGATCAACGACGCGGCGCTGGAAGCGGGAATTCCCTGGATCTACGGCGCCTGCGTCGGTTCTTCGGGCACGGTGTTCCCGTTCGTCCCCGGGCGTTCGGCCTGCTTCCGCTGCCTGCTTCCCGCGCTGCCTTCCGCCAACGACACCTGCGATACCGCCGGCATCATCGCGCCCGCCGTGCAGACGACAGCCGCGCTCCAATGCGCGGAAGCGATGAAATGGCTGAGCGGAAACAGCGAAGCGATGCGGACGAAGGTGCATCATTTCGATCTGTGGTCCGGCGAACAGATGAATACGGGGATTTCCCGCATTCGCCGCGAGGACTGTCCTTCATGCGGACCGGATCCCGCATTCCCCGCGCTTGTTCGGACGGCAAGGCCGGCTTACGCGGCGCTGTGCGGAAGGGACACCGTGCAGGTGCTCCCCGATCCGAATCGCCCGATGACGCTGGACGACGCCGAACGGATCGGCCGGCGGGTGGGCGAAAGTCTTCGCCGTACCCCGCATTTTGTACAGTTTCATGCTTTCGGGGCGCGGTTTATCTTGTTCGGCAACGGAAGGCTGCTGATTCACGGAACCGGCAGCGTGGAAGAAGGACGGACGCTGCACCGCAAATTGTTCGGTTAGGGAACAGCCTTAAGGGAATTCGGCAGCCGGAACGCAGAACACGAGAGGAGAGAGACAAATGAGCGAAGCTCCACCCGTCAAAGAAGGGAAGAGCGCACCGGATATCCGATTGGCGGTGCTGACCGTCAGCGATACGCGCACGAAGGATACCGATAAGAGCGGACGGCGCATTATCGAACTGGCCCGGGAAGCCGGCATCGAAATCGCGGAATATACGCTGTGCACGGACGATGCGGAAGCCATTCATTCGATCGTCGCCGGCTGGCTGCTGCCGCCGGACATCGATGCCGTCGTCGTGACCGGCGGTACGGGCATCGCGCTTCGCGACGTCACGATCGAAGCGGTACGTCCGCTGTTCGAAAAAGAAATCGACGGCTTCGGCGAGCTGTTCCGCTATTTGAGCTTCGCCGAGGACATCGGCACGAGAGCGGTGCTCAGCCGGGCCGCGGCCGGCACGGCGAAGGAGAAAGCGATCTTTCTCCTGCCCGGTTCCACCGGCGCGGTCACGCTCGCCATGCGCCGGATCATTCTGCCGGAAATTCGGCATATTCTGCACGAGCTGACCAAGCATCGGTCCGAATAAAGACAAAAAAGAGAGAGCCTCAGCTCTCCCTCGAATAATCGCCCGATTTGCCGCCGGTCTTCTCCAGCAGCATCGTCGGACCGATGACCATATCCTTGCCCGCGGCTTTGCACATGTCGTAGATGGTCAGCGCCGCGGCGCTGGCCGCCGTCAGAGCTTCCATCTCGACGCCGGTCGGCCCCTTGGTGCGGACGGTGGCGTACAGCAGAACTTCGTACGAAGAAGCCGCTTCGTCCACCTTCCATTCGAATTCGATATCGACGCCGCTCAGCATGAGCGGATGGCACATCGGAATGATCTGCGCCGTATTTTTGGCGGCCATGATTCCCGCGACCTGGGCTACGGCGAGCACGTCGCCTTTTTTGCTGCTTCCCTCGCGGATCTGGCGGTAAATCGTTTCGTTCAGCCGAACGGAAGTCGCGGCGCGCGCCGTGCGGACCGTCTCGTTTTTCTCCGAAACGTCGACCATGCGGGCGCGTCCCTGTTCGTTAAAATGGGTAAGTTCGGACACTGCAATCATCCCTTCGTTAAGATCAAGTTGGGTATAGTATAACATGGAGAAAGGAGCGGAAGCGCTGATGATGGAAATGAGAAAGCCGATTCCGGTCGGCGAAGCGGTCGCCCGGGTCACGAACGAAGCCCGTAGATTGGACGAAGAGACGGTTCCGCTCGAAGCAGCGTACGGCCGCATTCTGGCTCGGCCGCTGATCGCCGCGCACGACGTTCCGTCGTTCGACCGCTCGCCGTACGACGGCTACGCGATTCGCGCCGAAGACTCGGCCGGCGCATCCGGCGGCGAGCGTGCCGTTTTTCGCGTCGTCGATCATATCGGCGCCGGCGCCGTCTCGTCGAAGACGCTGGGACAGGGCGAAGCGGTTCGCATCATGACCGGCGCGCAGCTGCCGGCGGGCGCGGACGCGGTCGTCATGCTGGAACAGACGCAGGAGGCGGAGACCGTCTCCGCGGGCGAGCGCGGATCGAAGGCCGGAGAAAGCGCCGTGCCGAATGCCTTCACCATCCGCAAGGCGTTCTCGCCCGGCGAAAACATTTCGTTTCGCGGCGAAGATATGAGAGAGGGCGAAGAAATTCTGCCGGCCGGCAGCTTGATCCACCCCGGCACGGTCGCGCTCTTGGCCACCTTCGGACATACGGAGGTGCAGGCCGCGAAGCGGCCGATCGTCGGCATCCTGTCGACGGGAACGGAGCTGCTGGAAGCCGGAGCGGCGCTGGAGCCGGGCAAGATCCGCAACAGCAACGGCCCCATGATCGCCGCCCAGCTGCGGCGCATGGGCGTGCCGAGCCGCATGTACGACGCGGCGGTCGACCGGCTGGAAGACATGCTGGATACGGTGCGGCGCGCTCTGTCGGAATGCGACTGCCTGATTACGACAGGAGGCGTGTCCGTCGGGGATTACGATCTGCTGCCGGCTGTGTACGAGCGGCTCGGAGCGGACGTTCTGTTCAACAAGGTCGCCATGAGACCGGGCAGTGTCACGACCGTGGCCGTGCTGGAAGGGCGTTTCTTGTTCGGTCTGTCCGGCAATCCTTCGGCCTGTTACACCGGATTCGAACTGTTCGCCCGTCCCGCCCTGCTGAAGATGATGGGGGCCGAACGCCTCTATCCGCTGCGCACGAAGGCGCGTCTGGAAGAAGACTTCGCGAAAGCGAATCCGTTCGCCCGCTTCATTCGCGCCGTCTACGACGGACGGTCGGTTCGCCCGGCGGGCTTCAACAAGTCGAACGCGGTCTCCTCGATCGGACGGGGCAACGCCTTAATCGTGCTGCCGGGCGGTACCCGGGGATTCGCCGCGGGCGATATCGTCGACGTGCTGCTGCCCGGCATGGAGGAAGGTTCCGCGGTATGGGAGCTGTGAAGCGGCTTCAGATCGTGGGCTTCAAAAACAGCGGCAAAACGACGCTGACGGAGAGGCTGCTGCGGCTTGCCGCAGGACGCGGGCTGCGAGCGTCGGCGATCAAGCACCACGGGCACGGCGGACCGCCGGAACCGCCGCCGGCGGGCACGGACGCTTCGCGCTTTTTCGAAGCGGGGGCGGCCAGCTCGATCGTCGCGGGCGGCGGCGTGATCGTTCTGCAGAGCCGGCAGCCGGAAGCGGACCCGGGCGCCGGACTGGATTCGCTGATCCGGCTGACCGAAGCGAGCGCGCACCCGGATTTGATCCTGATCGAAGGATTCAAGGGAGCCGAATACGACAAAATCGCGCTGCTGCGCTCGGAAGCGGACGCGGAGGCGCTGAGCGGGCTGCGGAACGTCAGGCTGATCCTTGCGCCGGACGACAAGCTGAAGACCGCGCTGGACGGCCGCTTCGCGAGAGGAGCGGCAGAGGACGGAAGAAGGCGGTATCCGCCCCTGCTGCTTCGGGAAGAGAACGAACAGATCGAAGCCTGGTTCGACGAATGGCTGAAAGGAGACGCCAATGAAACCTTATGAAATCGTAACGGAACCGATCGATCCGCAGCGATACGCCGATTACGTGCTTCGTCCGGAAGCGGGAGCGGTCACGCTGTTCACCGGGCATGTGCGCGAATGGACGCGCGGCATCCGCACGCTGTTTCTCGCTTACGAGGCTTACGTGCCGATGGCCGAAAAAATGCTTGCGCGGATCGGCGGAGAGATCGAAGAGAAATGGCCGGGCACGAAGACGGCGATCGCCCACCGGATCGGCGAACTGCAGATCGGAGAAATCGCGGTCGTGATCGCGGTATCGTCGCCGCACCGCCGTGATGCCTACGAAGCGAACGAATACGCGATCGAACGGATCAAGGAATCGGTGCCGGTCTGGAAAAAAGAAATTTGGGAAGACGGCACGGAATGGATCGGCGACCAGCGCAAAAAGCCGGAGACCGAGCCCGCACCGGAATAAACGTCCGAACGGAGAAGGAGAGAAGCCATGATTACGCTGTATTATTTTGCCGGGCTGCGAGAAGCGGCGGGGAAAGCGCAGGAAGACGCCGACCTTGCGGGCCGGACGGTAGCTGAACTGACCGCCTGGGTAAGCGGCAAATATCCGCATCTGCCGCTGGACGGCGTTCGGGTGGCCGTCAACGAAGAATACGCGCTGCAGGAAGACGTGCTGCAGGAAGGCGATACCGCGGCGCTGATCCCGCCGGTAAGCGGAGGGTGAAGCCTGCTGAGAAGAGCGAGGCTGTCCGGCAGGCTTATCCGTCCGAACGGCCGGTCGGCATTCTGCTCGCGGGCGGCTTGTCCAGACGCTACGGCTCACCGAAAGCTTTCGCCGAATACGGCGGCCGGCTTTTCCATGAACGGGCTCGCGAAGCGCTGTCTGTCGTCTGCGACCCGGTCGTCGTCTCGGCCAGCATAGCGCTCTCGGAGCGGTTTTCGCCGTCCTGCGATGTCCGAACCGATCTGCCGGAACTTGCCGGACAGGGACCGCTCGCCGGCATTTGCACCGTCATGAGGAGCGTGCCAGCAGGCCGTTATATTACGCTTCCCTGCGATATGCCCCGCATCGGGCCGGAAGAAATCCGGAGGCTGGAGAGTCTTGCCCGAACGCATGCGCAAGCGGACGTCGTCGCCGTTCGAACGGCGAGCGCGCATCTGCCGCTGCTGAGCGTCTGGAAGGGCGGCCTGGACGGTCTGCTGGAGACTCGGATTCGCGAAGGGCGGCTTGCCGTCATGAAACTGCTGGCGGAGCTGGATACCGTCTGGCTGGACGCTTCGCAGCTGCATGAAGACCCCCGCATTTTTCACAATTTTAACACGCCGGACGCGGACTGAAGCGGAGGCGACAGGAGAGGAGCGAAAGCCATGAATACGAATCATCCCGCGCCGACAGACCGGCTTCGCCGGCCGATCCGCGATCTGCGCATTTCGGTCACCGACCGCTGCAATTTCCGCTGCACCTACTGCATGCCCAAAGAAATTTTCGGCGACGATTACGCCTTCATGCCCAAGAGCGAGCTGCTGACCTTCGAAGAAATCGAGCGGCTCACCCGGCTGTTCGCTTCGATCGGCGTCAAGAAGATTCGGCTTACGGGAGGCGAACCGCTGCTGCGCCGGGGAATGCCCGATCTCGTGTCCCGCATAATGAAGGTGGACGGCGTGGAAGACGTCGGCTTGACGACCAACGGTCTGCTGCTGGGCGCCAATGCGCAGCCGCTGCACGATGCGGGGCTGCGGCGGCTGAACGTCAGTCTGGACGCGCTCGACCCCGAATTGTTCGGACGGTTGAACGGACGCGGCATCGATTCGGCGCAGATTCTGCGTCAGATCGACCAGGCCCGGCAGGTCGGCTTCGAAGTCAAGGTCAATATGGTCGTGCAAAAAGGCGCCAACGACGGCGAAATTCTGCCGATGGCGGCTTACTTCAAGGAACGCGGCATCACTCTTCGTTTTATCGAATTCATGGACGTCGGCAACGACAACGGCTGGAGCTTCAAGCGCGTCGTCACGAAAAAAGAAATTTTCGATCGGCTGCAGGCCGTTCACGAACTGGAGCCCGTCGATCCCGATTATTTCGGCGAAGTCGCTTCGCGCTATCGGTACAAGGGAACGGATACGGAAGTCGGCTTCATTACGTCGGTATCGGAGTCGTTTTGCTCCTCCTGCACGAGAGCCCGGCTCTCCTCCAACGGCATTTTTTATACCTGCCTGTTCGCCTCGAGCGGCTTCGATCTGCGGGCCATGCTGCGAGGCGGAGCGGGCGACGAAGAGATTCTCGGCGCGATCGTCGACGTGTGGGAAAGCAGAAGCGACCGATACTCCGACGAACGCACCGAACAAACGGCCAAAAACCGAAAAAAGATCAACATGTCGTATATCGGCGGTTGACGAAACGAAAAAGAGCGCCGATCATAGATCGGCGCTCTTGCTTATGCGAGAGATTCCCGTTTGGGGCACGAATGCTCCGAACGGTCAGCTGTTGATCGAAGGCGTCTGATCGTCGCCCTTCGACGCATCGAAGTTTCCGTCGCCTACCCGGCGGCGAATGTCGTCTTCCGCCAGCCGCTTGAGAATCGGCCCTTTCGACACGTCGTTCGCCCCGCTCTTCTCCGATTCCGTCCGTTCATGCCGCGCAAAATCCGCATTGGTGCGGCGTCCGGCTTCTTCCCGTTCTTCTTTCGTCATGAATTCCGTATCTTCCGGTCTGCCTTCGTTTGCCATGTCGCATTCCTCCTCGGTTCGATATCGGTCTTTCTACGCATTACCCGAACCGTTCGGGAATTGAACCCGCTGTCAGAACTTGACCGGCAGCGCGGCCAGTCCCTGGGAACTGAGCGCAAAGCTCCAGGCCACGTCTTCGCGCGGAATCGCCAGGCGAAGCTCGGGCATGCGGCGCAGCAGCGTGGAAAACGCGACGTCGGCTTCGATTCGCGCCAGCGGAGCGCCGAGGCACATGTGAATGCCGTTCCCGAAAGCCAGATGCCGGCTGATACTGCGCGTCAGGTCCAGCTCTTCCGACGCATCGAATTTCAACTCGTCGCGATTCGCCGACTTCAGCACGGGGAAGATCATCTCGCCCCGGCGGATCGGCTGTCCGGCGATCTCCGTGTCTTCCAGCGCGTAGCGCGGTCCCGCGATAGTGGACGGTCCGTTGAAACGAAGCAGCTCTTCGACGGCGGAAGGGACGAGCGAGAGATCCGCTTTCAGTTTCGCGAGCTCGTCCGGATGGTCGAGCAGCATAAGGCATCCGGTCGCGATCAGGTTCGACGTCGTCTCGTGCCCGGCAAAAACAAGCAGCGTGATCATCGAGTACAGCTCCTGTTCGCTCAAACGGTCGCCTTCTTCTTCGAGGGCGATCAGTTGGCTGATCAGATCGTCGCCGGGGCGGCTGCGCTTATTATGCACCAATCTCGCCGTGTATTCGCCGAAGGCGCGCAGATGTTCCGCGACTTCCGGTTCCTGACGTCCCAGACCTAGCCCGTGGGCGATCGCGCCGGACCAGAGACGAATGTCCGCATGGTCCTCTTCCGGAATGCCGAGCATATCGCAGATCACGTTGATCGGCAGCGGATAAGCGTAATCCCGCACCAGATCCATCTCTCCGCCGCTTTGCACCCGGTCCAGCAGGCTGTCGGCGAGTCCCTGCACGCGCGGACGCAGGCTTTCCATATACTTCGGCGTGAACGCTTTGGACACCAGCCCTCTCAAGCGCCGGTGATCCGGCTCGTCGACCGTCAGCATGGACTTTCCAGTGAAAAAGGTGGCCGGAGACGATTCGTCCTGCCGCATAAAGCTTTCGCCGCCCGAACTGCCGCTTTCAAGCGCGCTGCGGTCGACCGTAAAGCGTCCGTGATCTTTGAGTACCTGCATCGCTTCGTCGAAGCGGGTCACCATCCAGGCCTTGAATTTGACTCCGCCCATTTCGACCGGCACCGACAGAATCGGCCCCGCCTGGCGCATCTGCGCGAATACGGCGAACGGATCGAGTCCGTTCTCTCCGTTAAAAATCCCGGAAGCCGCCTGCTCTGCCGTCACTGCGCGATCTTCGTTCATTCGGATCATCCTTTCTCCAAGCACCATTTTTTACAAAACTCGAGGCTTCAGAAAACCGGCATCATCCCGTGAAACGAAACGCTTCTTCTCTTGAGCGAGACTGTGAATGAAGCGATTAAAAAAATTATATTGTCATTGAATGACAAAAGTCAATTTAGGACATAAAATGACGATAGACGAGCGAAAGAGGAAGGGGAGCGGATCATGAACGACACAATAGCGCCCAAGGCGGGAAGAGAAGGGCTCCGCGAGCGCAAAAAAAGGCTGGCGGAACAGGCGATTACGGATGCCGCTCTGCGGCTTTTCGCGGAAAAAGGATATTACGAGACTTCGATTCAAGAGATTGCGGATGCCGTCATGATGTCTTCGCGCACCTTTTTCCGATATTTCGATTCCAAGGAGGATATTCTTTCGGGAGCGATCCGCGCCGTTCAACGGGAAGGTCTGCGCTTGGCTGCGGAATGCGAATCGAACGAGCCTTTGAAGATTGCGCTGCGCCGGGTCTTTTTGCATCTTGCCGAGCTTTATCAGCAGCAGCGTGACGGCCTGCTCGCGCGCTACCGAATCGCCAAACAGTCGTCCGCCCTGGCGTCGTTGTTTCTGTACGCCATGCTGGAGACGGAACCGGAACTCTGCGCAGCGCTTGCCGCGAGGCTGGAACCGGAACCCGACCGCAGCGAGCTGCGGTTTCTCGTCGCCCTGCATATGACCGCTCTTCGGGTGACGATCGAAGAATGGCTCGAAAATGAAGAGTCTCCGCCGCTTTCTTCGCTGTTGGAGCAGCGCCTGATTTTTTGACTTCATCTTTCCGACCGATGGGAAGGAAGACAATCGATAGTGCAACACGAAAGAGCCGCATCGTCGTCGATGCGGCTTTTTGGGTTTGTTTAGACCGCTTAAAACGATTCGCCGATCGGTGTTCGCATGCAAAGTGAGTTTGTTTCCAAAGTTTGGGTAAGTAAGTTTTGACTCAGCGAAGAAAGGAGATACGCACATGTTCATCCGGGGAAGAAGAATCGGAAGCCTTCTGCTCGCGGCCCTGCTGATCGCTTCGGCATTGTCGGGCTGCGGCAGAAGCGAGCGGGCCGAAGGAGGCACCGGACTGCTGCACAACGACGAGTTCGTGTTTACGGCGTCCGGCGAATTTCGCCCGTTTAGCTACCTGAACGATGATTTGACCATGTCGGGCTTCGATGTCGAGGTCGGCAACGCGATTGCCGCGGAGCTCGGCGTCGAACCGGTAGCCAAACGGATGAAAATGGTCGGCTTGGTGGAAGGCGTCAAGAACGGACGGGCGGACGCCGCGGTCGCCAGCTTGACGATCAACGATCTCCGCGCTCAACATGTCCTGTTTTCCACGCCGTACTATTACTCGGGACCTCAGATTTTCACCCGTCCCGACAGCCCGATCCAGACGACGGACGATCTGAAGGGCAAAGAAGTGGCGGTCGCTAAAGGAACGAGTTACCTGGACATCGCCAAACGATACACCGGCAACGTCAAGACGTACGACAGCGATATCACGGCGCTGCAGGCTTTGGCCGACGGACGGCACGACGCGGTCATCACGGACTTCGTCACCGGCCGGACCACCATTCAAGAAGGCTTTGCCGTGGAAGAACGCCAGCTGATCGAACGAAGCGAACAGGCCGTCGTAGTCCCGATGGACAACCCGGTTCTGCTGAAACGGATCAACGAAGCGCTGGAAAATCTGCGGCAGGACGGCACGTTGAAAAAAATCAGCGAAGAATACTTCGGGGAAGACATTACGACCAAGCCCGAGGCTGCCGAAACGGAGTAGCCCCCATATCTGACAGAAGGGACGTGCCTGCATGAACGGAATTGCCCAGTTTTTCGAAACGTTTGCCAGCAGCAGCGGACTTCTGACCCGCGCCATGCTGCTGACGCTGGAACTGACCGCCGTATCGATCCTGCTCGGGATCGTGGTCGGTCTGTTCTTCGCGCTGCTGAAATTGTCGCGGCTCAAAGGCTTGGCCTGGATCTCCGACGCTTATATTTATTTAATCCGAGGAACGCCGCTGATTGTGCAGATCTTCATTCTGTACTTCGGTCTCAGCGGACTGTTCCTGATCCCGGACTTCTGGGCGGCTTCGCTGGCGCTGGCTCTGCATAACGGCGCTTATATCGCGGAAATCTTCCGCGGCTCGATCCAATCGATCGACAAGGGCCAGATGGAGGGCGCGACTTCGCTCGGCATGAAACGTTCGCTGGCCATGCGCCGCATCATTCTGCCGCAGGCGTTCCGCAGAGCGCTTCCGCCGCTGGGCAACCAGTTCATTATCGGGCTGAAAGACTCGTCGCTCGCGGCTTTCATCTCCATGAACGAGCTGTTCAACGTGGCGACGACGCTCGGTTCGAACAACTTCGACGAGATGACGTACTTATTGATCGTAGCGATCTACTATCTCATCCTGGTCGGCGTGCTGACGCTCGTCGTACGCGCGATAGAGCGCCGGATGGCCGTCAGCGAACGCTGATCGGCAGGAACTTTCAGATCGGAAGAAAGCGGGGAAACAGCGATGAAAGAAATGATTCGCCTGGAAGGGCTGACCAAATCGTTCGGCGATCTTCAAGTACTGAAGGGCATCGATCTGGTCGTGGAAGAAAGCGAAGTGGTCTGCCTGGTCGGCGCCAGCGGTTCGGGCAAAAGCACGCTGCTGCGCTGCCTTAACTTTTTGGAGGAGAACAACGGCGGGAAGATTTATATCGAAGGGCAGGCCGTCGATCCGAAAAACGACGATCTGAACAAAATTCGCGAAAAGGTCGGCATGGTGTTCCAGCAGTTCAATCTGTTTCCGCATATGACCGTGCTGGAGAACGTGATCGAGGCGCCCGTCATGGTCAAAAAGGTACCGAAGCAGCAGGCGATCCGGGAAGCGAAAGAACTGCTGGCGAAGGTGGGGCTGGAAGAGAAAGCGGATGTGTATCCCGGCAAATTGTCGGGCGGCCAGAAGCAGCGCGTCGCGATCGCCCGCGCCCTGGCCATGAAGCCGGACATCATGCTGTTCGACGAAGCGACCTCCGCGCTCGATCCCGAACTCGTCGAGGAAGTGCTGAGAACGATGCGGGAGCTGGCGGAAGAAGGCATGACGATGGTCGTCGTGACGCATGAAATGAATTTTGCGCGCGATGTGGCCGACACGGTGATCTTCCTGCACGACGGAAACATCATCGAAAAAGCGCCTGCCGAAGAGTTTTTTGCAAACCCTCGGGAGCCTCAAACGCAGAGCTTCCTGCAGACGACGGCACCAAGATAGACGGCGGCGCGAACCAAGCCAACATCATCCGAACCAATATGTTAAATCGGGAAAAGCCTTCGCTTCGGCGAAGGCTTTTTTTGTGGCAAAAGACTGATTCTTCGCGCATCCAACCGGTCCGGCTAACCCAGTTCCTCGATATACTTCATCAGCTCGGCGATCGCATGGTACTGCAGCGTCAGCTGACGATCCAGCTTGTCCAGCGCGATTCGAAACGACTTTTCCGCCGAGGCGGCATTTTGCGTGTCCAGATCCTCCAACAGCCGCTTCATATTTTCGATAAAGTAGACGGTGCGGCGCAGCTCGCGCGGACCGAAAAGCCGATAGCCGCTGCGGGGATCGCGGAAGCGGATTGGATCATCGATCTGGGGCCGGAAGGCGGCGTCCGCGGAGGAGAAATCTTATTCTGCGGATCGCCGGCGGAAATGATCATTTCCGGACAAAGCGTAACCGCCGAACATCTGCGCGCCGAAGACTGAATGTTTTATCGTCAACCCCAATTTTTCGATAAGGTTTACAATAGCGAGAGGGCAGGCTATAATGCAAATGCGCCGGATACAGCCTCTTGGCTGCCGGTCCTCTTATCGACGAAGAAAAATCGGAGGTTAACAGGCAATGAAAACGAAAGAAATGGTCTATGCCGCCCTGTTCGCCGCGCTGATCGCGGTGCTGGGCATGATTCCGCCGATCCCGATCGGCTTTATCCCCGTGCCGATCACGCTGCAGACGCTCGGCGTCATGCTGGCCGGCGGGTTTCTGGGCAAAAAAACGGGCGCGATCAGCCTGATTTTGTTTATCGTGCTGGTAGCGCTCGGTCTGCCGATCCTGTCGGGCGGTTACGGCGGACTCGCGCCGCTGGTCGGACCGACGGCCGGATATATTTTCAGCTGGCCGATCGCCGCTTTCCTGATCGGCTGGGGTGCGGAGAAAGTATGGCCGTCGCTGAAAACATGGAAGCTGATCGCCGTCAACGTCGTCTTCGGCGTGATCCTGGTCAATCTGATCGGCGCGCCGGTCATGTCGCTGATTACGAATACGCCGATCTGGGCGGGACTGACCGGATCGCTCGTATTCCTGCCGGGCGACCTGATCAAAGCGGTGCTGGCCGCCGTCGTCATTATGCAGGCGCGGGCAATCAGCCCCGTGGAAGAGAAAGTGCTGGGCGCCTGAGATGCCGGTCTTCGAAAATGTCGGGTTCTATTATCGACGGGGACAGGAAGTGCTGCGGGGCGTCAGCTTCTCGATCGGGGAAGGGGAATATGTCTCGATCGTCGGCGGCAACGGCAGCGGCAAATCGACGCTGGCCAAGCTGATGAACGGGCTGCTGCTTCCCAAAAGCGGAACCGTTGCCGTACAGGGACGGACTACGTCCGATCCGCGGCACCTTCGCTTCATTCGCGAGAGCATCGGCCTGATCTTCCAGAATCCCGACGATCAGTTTATCACGACGAATGTAACGGACGAGATCGTCTTCGGCCTGGAAAACGTCCGGGTGCCCGCCGGGGAGATCGGGAAGCGGATTCGCCTGGCATTGGCGGCGGTAGGGCTGGAAGCTTACGCGGAATCCGCGCCGCACGAGCTGTCCGGCGGACAGAAGCAGCGGGCGGCCGTCGCCGCCGTGCTGGCCATGCGGCCGCGGATCCTTGTATTCGACGAAGCGACTTCGATGCTGGACCCCGGCGCGCGGGCGGACATGAAAACGCTGATGCGGAAACTTCATGAAGGAGGCATCGGAATCGTGCAGATTACCCATCATATGGACGAAGTGCTGGACTCGGAGCGGGTGCTGCTGCTGGATCGCGGCACGGTCGCCTTCGACGGCCGACCGGAAGCCTTTTTCCGAGGCGTTCCGCTTGAGCGTTACGGATTGGAAAAACCGTTTGCCGTCCGCGTGCACGAAGAACTCGGCTGGACGGGAATTCCCGGTGCCGACTGGAAGGAGCGTGCGGCCGCGCAATGGAAACGATCGTGAATCCGGCAAATGCAGCCGAATATGAACTGAGCGGCGTATCGGTGAATCTGGGCGGACGCGCCGTGCTGAAAAACATTTCGTTCAAGCTGGAGCCGGGCAGCTGGACTTCGCTGATCGGCCGCACCGGAGCGGGCAAGTCGACGCTTGCCCGGCTGGTCAAAGGGCTGGTGCCCGATTATGCGGGCGGCTGCCTCATCGGAGGAAGTCCGGCTCCGCGGGACCGCAGAGGCCGGGCGAAGATCGTGCCGGAGATCGGCTTCGTGTTCCAATACCCCGAGCATCAGATCTTCGAGACGACGGTCGAGCGCGAACTGAGCTTTGCGCTGCGGACGGGAGGGGCTTCGGCCCGCGAGATCGACCGGGCGGTCCGCCGCATGCTGGAGATGTTCGGCCTGGAGGAAGATTTGCTGGGGCAATCGCCGCTGCTGCTCAGCGGCGGGCAGAAACGGCGACTGGCGATCGCTTCCGTCCTCATCGCGGAACCGAAGCTGCTCATTCTCGACGAGCCGACGGCCGCGCTCGATCCGCTGAGCCGGCGCAGGCTGCTGGACCGGCTCCGGGACTGGCAGCGGGAAGAAGGGCGCGCCATGCTGTTCATTTCGCACCGGATGGAAGACGTCGCCGAGTATTCGGACCGCGTGCTGCTGCTTCGCGAAGGCGAACTGCTGGCGCACGAAGCGGCGGACGAGCTTTTTTTGCGCGGACACGAAAAGCTCGAGCTCGCCGGACTTGATCTGCCGGAAACGGCGGAGCTGCTGAAGCTTACCGAAGAGCTGTCGGGGCACCCGCTGACTCCCCGCAGCTGCCGCGAAGCGGATATTTTGCAGGCCGTGCGGGAAGCCTGGCGGACGCGGGGAGGAGAAGGCGGGCATGGAAAATAAACTGACGGTCGGCCAATTTCTCGAACGGGATTCGATTCTGCACCGCCTTGATCCCCGCACGAAGCTGCTGGGCATGCTGGCGCTCATGATCGCCCTGCTGACGGTCGGGGAGTGGAGCGGATACGCGGCGGCCTCGATCGCCGTAGGAATGCTGCTGGCTTTATCGCGCATTCCTGTTCGTTTCTATGCGCGCGGCGTGCTGCCCATTCTGCCTATTCTGCTGTTTACGCTGCTGTATCATATGGCGTTCGGAAAAGGCGATCGGGCGATCTTCTCGTACGGTCTTCTATCCGTTACCGAAGAAGGTACGGCGGAAGGCGTCCGGATCGTATGGCGCATCCTGCTGATGATTCTGCTGGCCTCGCTGCTGACCGGAACCACGCGGCCGCTGACGCTGGCGCAGGGGTTGGAAACCCTGCTGAAGCCGCTGTCGAAACTGCGCGTGCCGGTGGAGCAGTTCGCCCTGATGATCGTCATCGCGATCCGCTTCATCCCGACGATTCTCGAGGAGCTGGACCGCATTCAGCAGGCGCGTCGGGCCAGAGGCTTCGAGCCGTCCAAGCGCGGTCCGCTCGGACGGCTGGCGGCGTTCGTGCCCGTGCTCGTGCCGCTGCTCGCCACGACCGTGCGCCGCGCGGAAAACCTGACGATGGCGATCGAGGCCCGGGCTTACGGAGACGGCCGGGGGCGGACGGCTTATCGGCCGCTGAAGCTGCGGCGCCGGGATTGGCAGTCCGCGGCGGCTTTGCTGGCGATGCTGCTGGCGATCTTTGTCGCGGAACGGCTGGGATATCCGCCGTTTGCGGCTTGATCGGCGGCTGACCTTTTCTTTTGAAGTCGGCAACTTTAACGCGGAAGAAAACGTTTAATAAGCAGAATCTGGAATGCGCCGTACTCAAAAGGAGACGTGACCCGAATGACGAGAATCCGCCGGTTTGTGCATATCGTCCTTTGTTCTGTTTGGCTGTGCGCCCTGTCCGCATGTTCGCCGCCGACAAAAGAAGCGGCCGAGCCGCCTCCGCCCGCCGCGCAGGAGCTTCCCCCGATGAACGACGATTATCTGCCGGAGCTGTCCGTGTCTTCGCCCGACGGGGCAATCCCGACCGTGCAGAGCAGCTACTGCTGGGGCCGGCTCGGCTGCGCCGATTATATCGGCGGCCGCGAAATGATGGAAGGACGCGATCCGGCTCCGGTTTCCGCGGGAGCGGAGATCGAAGTGCGCTACTTGGTCGATCCCGCGCCGTCCGAGCTGTACGTGCAGCAGATCGGCGATAAGCCCGGCGAAATGAGGTCCGTTCCGCTTGACGAAGGCCGCTTTAATGCTCCCGAAGAACCCGGCATATTTTATTATTACGCCTCGGCCTGGTGGAAAACGGAAGACGGCGAGTATTCGAAAGGGAGCACTTCGTCGGTATTCGCGATTGAAGTCCGTTAAGCGTAAGGCGGAGCGGCCGGCCTTAACTTCCTTAACGGACGGACGGCATACGAAAAAAAGCATCCGGAGAACCCGGATGCTTTTTTTCGCTTAAGCGGCTGCCGACGAGGCGGGTTATGGCGGTCAGGAAGCGAGCCGCAGCACCAGAATGCCCGCCATAGCCAGTACGATCCCTATCGTTTCCTGCCGGCTCATCGCGTCTTTCAGGTAAAAGCGCGCGTACAGCAGCACGATCACGACGTTCAGCGCCGCGATCGCGGACACGATGCCGGTAATGCCGTCCTCGTAGGCGCTGAGCATGAGCACCATGCCGACGATGTTCGTCAGACCGACGGTCATGCCCCAGAGCAGCGTTCGTTTGCCCGACCAGACGGCGGGACGCGCGGAACTTGCGTTTTCGCCGTTCGGGACATTCGTGCCGGGCGTCTCTCGTTCCGGCGAAGCGGCAATCGGGATATCCTGCGAATACGAGGGCCCGGCCGCGGCGCTTCGGGTCCGCATTCGCCCTGCGGCATACATCAGGAAAAACAGCAGCGTCCCCGTCGCGAACATCATCGTCAGCACGGGAAACATGGAGCCGCCCGAGAGGACGGACTGCTTGGAGCTGAGGTCCGTGAAGCCGTACAGCAGCATGGCCAGAAGCCCCCACTGCCAGCCCGACAGCTGTCCGCTCTGCAGATCGCTGCGGTAGCGGACGACGATCAGCGCGAGCACGACGATGCAAAAGCCGAGCAGCTGCACGGAACCGAGCGTCTCGCGCCAGAGCAGATAAGCGGCCAAGACGACGACAATCGGAGTCAGTCCCGAAAAGAACGCGACGACGGAAGCGCGGCCCACTTCGTATCCCTTGTACAGCGAAGCGTTGGCGGCGAACGAGAACAGTCCCATCAGCACGCCGAAGACGATGCCGCCGTTCCAGGGCTGTCCCGCCCGAACATTGAGCAGGACCGAGATCAGGGCGCCGGACAGATAGACGCCCACGAACAGCAGATTGCGGTCGACGGGCCGCTGAGACGTCCATTGATACAAAATGCCCCGTATGCCGAAGCAAAGTGCGGCGCAGGCGGCGAATAGAAACCACATGGGACTTGCCCAACCTCCTTGATCGGAACTTCCTTTGAATCCTCAAGGAAGCGTGAAAGTTCATCTGCTGCAGATGTCTTATGCCTCATTCGCCTTCAAGGGCGGCGATTCCTGCACGGCGGATAAAGAGCGTCCTTCTCATAAAGCGCCTCCTCTTGGGCGACGACGGTCACTCCAGACTATCCAGCAGATCGGCGATTTCCTTCAGCTCGGAAGGCGGAAGCGGCGCGAGCGGCAGCGGAAGTCCCGGCCCTTCCATAAGTCCCAGTTGGATCGCGATGGCAGCCGCCGGACGCAGACTCCCGAAGCGGTCGAACAGCGACCAGAGAGGTTCCAACCTGTCCGACAGCGCTGCGGCTTCCGGATAGCGTCCCGAAGAGGCGGCCTGCACGATTTCGCGGCATGTCCGCGGGAACAGCCCGCCCAGCACCGAATACCAGCCGTCGCAGCCCGCGTTTATCCCTGCCGCGGCAAACCGGTCGCCGCTGACCCCGATCGTCACATGACCGGGAATTTGCGAGCGCAGCCGCTGGATTCGCTGCCTCGCTTTTGCCGGATCGTCCGGAACGCCCGGGATCTTAATGGAGCCCACATTCGGCAGGGCGGCGATCCGTCCGTGCAGTTCGTCGGTAAACGTAAACTTGGTCGTGCGGGGATTGTCGTAGACGCACAGCGGTACGGACAGCTCGCGCGAGACCTGCTCGTACAGGGAGAATGTTTCGTCTTCCGTCAGCGGCTGATACGACACGGGAGCGAGCAGCACGCCCGATGCCCCTGCCGCCTGGGCGTCTTCGGCCAAAGCCAGCACGTCCCGGGTACGCAGCGCGCCGATTCCCGCGATGACCGGGGTGCTTCCGGCATGCGCCGAAGCCAGTTCGACCGCGCGCCGGCGTTCCTCGCGATCCAGATACATATAGCTGCCCGTGGACCCGAGCACGCCGATCGAATCGACTTGGGCTTGCGCGAGGCGGCGGATGATTCCGCCGAACGCTTTTTCGTCGATCTTCTCGCCTCGGAACGGAGTCAGGGGAAAGGCGGACAAACCGGTAAACATAAGCGATACGCTCCTTTTCGGTCAGCTTTCTGTCCCGTTTATTATAAACAGCCGGCGGACAGGTAATACAGGGTCAGTTCAGGTTAAAAGAAAAGGGCCAGGTCGTCCGGACTTAAAATCGCGGCCGGAGCGCGGCGATTCGGACCGGTGTTAACGCTACTGGCGCAGTCCTGTGGAATCAGACGGTTTGGCTCTCGGCGGCTCGGGGTAAATCGGGGAAGGGATTTCTGCAGAATGACCCGCGATGGCGGAACGGAGGACAAAACAGATGAAAACCCGCGTATTGGGCCGTACGGGGCTCGAAGTATCGGCATTAAGCTTCGGCGCTTCTTCGCTGGGATCGGTATTCCGCGAGACGGACGACCAAGAAAGTATCCGCACCGTGCATACCGCGATCGATTCCGGCATCAACTATATCGACGTGTCGCCCTATTACGGTCTGACCAAAGCCGAGCGTGTACTGGGACAGGCGATCCGGGAAATCCCGCGCGATAAATTCCTGCTTTCCTCGAAAGCGGGGCGCTACGGAGAGTCGGACTTCGATTTTTCGGCGGATCGCATTTTCCGCAGCGTCGAAGAAAGTCTGGAACGGCTGCAAACGGACTACCTCGATCTTCTCTTTTTGCACGATGTCGAATTCGCCCCGGCGGGCATGATCGTACA
Source organism: Saccharibacillus alkalitolerans (assembly GCF_011090185.1). Taxonomy (GTDB): domain Bacteria; phylum Bacillota; class Bacilli; order Paenibacillales; family Paenibacillaceae; genus Saccharibacillus; species Saccharibacillus alkalitolerans. The sequence continues at coordinate 1,161,371 of NZ_JAAFGS010000001.1, forward strand.
GGAAGCCGTTCCGGCCATGCACGAATTGAAAAGACAGGGAAAAATCCGATTCTGCGGCATCAGCGGACTCCCGATTCGTCTGTTCGAGAAACTCGTTCCGCAGATTGAGATCGACGCCGTCTTGTCCTACTGCCATTATTCGCTGAACGACGACTCGCTGCTGGACCTGCTGCCGATGCTGCACGAAAAAGGAATCGGTGTCGTCAACGCTTCGCCGCTGTCGATGGGACTGCTCAGTACGCGGAAAACGGCAGACTGGCATCCCGCAAGCGAAGAAATCAAAGCGCTCTGCCGGAAGGCCGCGCGGCACTGCGAAGCGAGAGGGAGCGATATTGCCAAGCTGGCGATCCAGTATTCGACCCGCCGCGAGGACATCCCTACAACGCTTGTCAGCACCGCCGCGCCTGCCACTATCGTCAAAAACGCTTCCTGGACCGACGAACCGATCGATGAGGAGCTGCTGCGCGAAGTGCTGGATATTTTGAAGCCGATCCGCCGGGCATCGTGGTCCAGCGGCCGCCCGGAATATAACGAACCCCAATCATGAAGCAGGAGGCAGGGAAAATGAAACAGTTTCTGCTCGGCATGCAGGACCGGCTTATGATCGTCCGTCCTTCTTCGGAAGGCCGTATCGTCTCCTATCGTCTGCACGGGACGCAGCCGCTGGCCCTGGCCGCGGATCCGTATGCATCCGATCGGCTGTACTGCGCGACGTACGGCAGCGGACTTTGGAAAAGCGAAGACGGCGGAGACAGCTGGAGCGCGATCGGTAAGCCCGGGCTTTATCACGAGCGAAATACGGAAAAGGGAATGCGCTCCGCGCAGATCACGGCCCTGGCCGTTCATCCGACTCGTAAAGGCTGGGTGTATGCGGGAACGGAGCCCAGCGCCCTATACGTTTCCCGAGACTATGGAGAGCATTGGTCGGAATTCCGGGGAATCCAGGAGCTGCCGTCGAAGCCTCATTGGCAGTTTCCGCCGCGTCCGTATACAAGCCATGTACGCTGGATTACGCCGAGCTATGCAAAAGAAGAGCGGATCGGCGTGTCGATCGAAGCCGGGGCTTTTTTGAATACGTCAGACGACGGAGAGCATTGGAACGATCGTTCTTCTGCAAGCCCGCTGGATACGCATACGCTGCTGGCTCATCCCAAAGCGCCGGGACGGCTGTATGCGGCCTGCGGAGACGGACTGTTTGCCAAAGAGCATGCTTATGCGGAGAGCCATGATGAAGGGAGGACTTGGACGTTTAAAAGCGAAGGGTTGGAACGTCATCCTTACCTGTACGGAATGACGCTTCACCCGGCCGATCCGGAAATTCGTTTGGTTTCCGCCGCCGAGAGTGCTTCCGCGGCTCATCATTCTTCGCTGTATTCGACCCTTTACAGAAAAACCGGCGAATACCCTTGGCAGGAGATCGGAGAAGGCCTGCCGCGCGAAGGGGCTTTTATTGCCGTTTTGGCTGCAGATCCTGTCGAGAAGGGCGTGTTTTATGCGCTCAACAACTTCGGCCTGTACAGATTGCCTTCGGGGCAGGATCGCTGGGAGCGGTTGGAGATTGCATGGGATACTGCATTCGAAAAGCAGCATCCGGGTTGTTTGTGGGTCGGGGATTATGATTCAGCCGAAGAATGAGCAGAGTTAGGGGAAGTATCCATCATTGGATACTTCCCCTAATCCGTTTCTATGCTCGTCAAGTGGGTCGTTATTTTGGAATTTCACATACTCGGCTTATTTTGTCCAACTCTCGATTACTTTTAATTGATCGCCGTCCTGCGCGAAATGCAGGAACTGCATGACATCGCCGGCCGTCTTTTCTCCGGTCGTTTTGTCTTCATTGGTGATTCTGTAATGAATGGCCGCCCAATCTCCGCTGATCAGCATATTGTCGAATTGAATACGCTTGGTGTCGGTCGAATCGGCAGATTCCTTCATAGCAGCTTTGTATTCGGAGAGGTTCAAAGTATCTTTGCTCGTATGATACTGCAGGCTGCTGTCGTAATAGGTATCTGCCCATTTTTCCCAAGAATCGAACCCCTGGTTCCATTTTTCGAAATCGTTCAAGATCACGTCTTTTATCTTCTTGCCCATATCGCTGTCGATCGGCGTAGGGGAGGTGACGGGATACTTGGCTTCGAGATCCGTCGTATCAGGAATCTCTTTATGGACGATGGCATCGAGCGACTCCTGCTGCGCGGCTTTCTCGTTGTCATTTTGGAAGCTCGACACCTGTTCAAAATCTTCGCCTTTCGTTCCGGCCCAGCCTTCCACGACTCGAGTACCCCGCTCATCCCCATAGTCTTTGAAGTGCACGAATTCCATTACGCTTCCGTCCGATGACTTTTCGCTCTGTCTGTCGGTCGTCGAGATGTCATACCGAATGGCGGCCCAGTCGCCGGAAATGATCATATTATGGAAATTCCCCATCTGTATGTCGCTGGACTTCAGCTGCGCGTTCATCGAAGACTGATATTCCTTCAGCGTGAGCTTCACGCCATGAACGTTATAAAGGGAATCCGGCGTATACAGAATGTCGCCCCAAGCTTCCCACGTCTCATAGCCTCTGTTCCAATTTTCGAATCCGTTCAGCAGCCTATTCTGAATATTTTTCTCCATTTGAGTGTCGATCGGAGTCGGGTTGACGACGGGGAAACGGGCCGCCAGTTCTTCCGTGTTATCGTAGGAATCGGAGATATTTACCGCAGGTTCAGTCCCTGCAGGTTCGGCGGCCGCGGTTTCAACGGAGTCGGTAGCGGTTTCTTCTTTCGTAATGTGTGTGGCCGTATCCGTATCCGTTTTCGCTTCGCATCCCACGCCGGATAGGAGAAGAGCCATAGTTGTCATACTCACCGCGAGCGTCTTAATGCCGTTTTTTTTCATGATCATTCTCCTTTCAAATTTCAAAATTTAAGATATGACTTAGCGTACCGGTCCATAAACTCTGCGGCATCGTACAAAAGGGCATCACGTACTGCCTTTTCGGGAACTAAAGATCATTTTTTGTGAATAATTTCACTCTTCCCGAAAGGGAAAAAAACAGCGGCCCGTTCGTACGATGCTGTCGTTTCGATCAGACGATAAGATTGGAATATAGAAGCACGGACACATTCTAGAAACACAGATCCATTTAAAAAAGGAGCCTTCCGTCATGAAATTAAAAATGATCATTAACCCGGTTTCGGGACAGCATAGCGCTCATACCATCAAGGATTCGGTCATCCAACGTTTAAAACAAAGATACGGTTTAAATGACGCGGATATTTTCTATACAAACAAAGAGAATAGGGGCTTAGAGACTTCGTTTTTCGAAAATTGCGATTCGCTCGTCGTTGCGGGAGGGGACGGAACGCTTCATTACGCCGTCAACACGGTCAAACGTCTCGGCATAGACATTCCTTTGGCTTATCTGCCGACGGGCACAGTGAACGATTTCGGGAACAGCTTAAAATTGCCTCGAACCTGCGACGCTTTTTGCAGTATGCTGGAAAACGGGCTGACCCAAAAGATCGATATCGGCTTGGCAGGCGAAGAGTACTTTCATTATCTGGTAGCGGGCGGAGCCATGAATTCGCTTAGCTATACGACCAATCAGACCTTAAAAAACGTCATGGGGGATAAGGCTTATTATTTATCGGCTGTACCTAGGCTTGCCAAGCTCTTATCGGGAACGCGTATTCAGATTGAATGCGACGGACTGCAAGAAGATCATGAAGCGCTGCTGTATTTGATTACGAATTCTCCGATTGTAGGCGGGATTAAAGGAATGGTTCCGAATGCGAAGATGGATGACGGACATCTGCATGTTCTGGTCATTAAGAAAAACTCGCTGCTGAGTACGCTTCAGCTGTTGTTGGAGATCCGAAACAGAACGCATCTTAATCATCCGGACGTGTTGTATTTTAAAACGCGGCGTCTAATCATCAAGCAGTATGGAGAAGATATCGCCAACGTAGGAATAGACGGTGAAATTCATAGCAGCTCGCAATTTGAAATTAACGTGATTCCGCAAGGGCTGACCGTTATGGTTTCTTCGGATTCTTATGCCGCTTAAAAACAATTAAGGAGACGATTATGATGCAAATATGTATCAATCCGGCGTTAAGCAATGAGGAAGTGCCCAATCTGCGAAAAGCAATCGGATGGGACGGACGCGAAAGCGATTATCCCGCGCTGTTCGAACGCTGCAATTTCTGGGCGGGCGCGAAGGACGAGCAGGGCAATCTGGTCGCTTTCGGTTATGTGGCCGGCATGGGACTGCAGCACGGCTACATGGAAGACATCATGGTGCATCCCGATTACCGGGGACGCGGCATCGGAGAGCGGTTGGTGAAGCGGCTGTTGGAAGAAGCGCAGGCTTACGGCTTGGAGATCGTGACGCTGACGTTTGCGGAGCGGCATGCTTCTTTTTACGAGAGATGCGGATTTCGGGTAGGATCGGGCGGCGTGTGGGAAAAGAAGTAAAACAGCGGCAGCGTAAACGAATGAACCAGCAGCAGCCGCGGCAAGCAGCCGGTCGCATAGTCGCGAAAACTCCGACACAGGCACGGATCGACCGGATTGCCGGCTCGGGCAGCCGTAAACCGCTCAAGTCGTGCGTCGATCGATCTGCAAGTCTGACAAAGCGATCGACGCGCGACAGGGTCGCTTGGAATCAATCGGTCCAAGCGACGAACTTTGCGATTAAGCGCCGAGTTCGTGAATTGTGCAGACGCGCATCGATTGAGCCGAGTCAAAGCGAATCAAGCGTAATCGGCTGATTTGGCGGCCGGACCGGACATTCTGCTTATTTCCTTATATACTTCTTCACAAAATCCGTATTTTGTACATATGTATATAGAAAAGCAAATCCTCTTAATACATGGACAATTATGACTTAGCAATTTTACTAACCCGCATTTCATTTCATTTCGCATGGATAAAATCACACATCTCTTATCATTTCTTTACAAAAAACTCGTCAATCCGTTGCTGCCGAATCGACGAGTTCAAAATTACTGTTCCGATGGTTTGTTTTTTGCGATTTCATTCTGTTTGGCCTTCAGTTTTTCCGGCGTCACATCGTCGCCCAAAGGATCGATAATCGTCGAATTCAGCAGGATATCGTTAACGGATCCGCGAAATGCTCGAAGATACTCTTTGCGAAGCTGCGCTTGTTCTTGTTTTTCCTCAGCGGTCAAACCGTGTTCTTTTTCTTTCTTCGATAACTCGTTGATTCTTTCCAAGCTTGGAATTACCATGTCTTATCCTCCTTGACGAAGCAAAATCATGAACGGCCTCGGCTGCTCATACGTATAAAAGATTTTAACTAATTTTTCCGTTCATGTACATAGGCGCCGGTATCGACCTGATCGATTAAGCTTAAGCCGTCGGCGCGTGAAAAAGCCCCTATCGCCGGGATAAGGGCTTTTTTGACCGTTAAAGTTTGAATTTCACCATGCGTTCCATAAGATCTTGGATTTGTGCGCTCAAATGCAGGGTTGATGCGGAAATTTCTTGCATCGTCGCCTGCTGCTGTTCGGAAGCCGCCGCGACATGCACCGTTTCGTCGGTCGACTTGCGCGCGATGTCCGATACGAGCGCCACCGTATCAGATACTTGTTCGGCACCGGCTGCCAGCTGCTTGACGGCGCTTGATACTTCCTGGGCCTGTAAGCCGACCTGCCGCATTTCCTGCATGATGGTCTCGAACAGCACGCCGCTTTCGGTCACGCTGTTCACGCCCTTTTCCACTTCGTTCGCCGTCGTTCCCATAAGCTGAACGGCCTGCCGGGCTTCGGAAGCGATCTCTTCGATGCCGGCCTGCACCTGCTCGGTCGCTTTGCGGGTTTGCTCCGCCAGATGGCGAATTTCGGTCGCGACTACGGCAAAGCCTTTGCCCTGCTCGCCTGCGCGTGCCGCTTCGATCGAAGCATTCAGCGCCAAAATATTCGTTTGTCCCGAAATGCTTGCAATAAGTCCCGTAAACCCTTCGATCTCAAGCGATCGCTCGCCGAGCCGTCTCATCGCGTCTCCCGACTGCCGCATGGAGCCGTAGACCGCATTCATTTGACCGGCGGTATTTTGCACCAGCTGGTCCCCCTGTTCGGTCTGCTTGATCACGCTTTCGGCCGACTGCGACATCGCGCTCGACGATGCGGCGATACGGCGTACTCCGACCGTCATTTCTTCCATCATGCGAGCGGCTTCGACCGCCTCTCGGCTCTGACCGCTCATTCCTTCCGCCACGTGTTCGATCGACTCCGAGATCAATTGAGCGGCCAGCGACGTCTGCTCCGCGCTGGACTTCAGATCTTCGGAAGTCAGATTGACCGTCTGGCCGATATCGGCCGTCTGTTTCAGCATTCCCCGAAGCGTTGCCGTGGCTTCGTTCAGATCCGCCGCCATCAATCCGAACTCGTCCTTTGACGAGATCGGAATCGTCTGGGTAAAGTCTCCGTTTGCCAGCGCCCGAATTCCCGCCGTCATACGCTTGATCGGTCTTCCGATAATCCAGCGCGTCAGAGCCCAGACGGCAAGACCCAAAAGCAGCAGCGCGGACACGCTGACCCACAGCGATGTGTTCCGGCTTTCCGTATAGCTTTTCATGATCGCGGATTTCGGCATAACGGTCTGAATATACCACGAATCGTTCTCCGTAATAGGGAGCGGAACGAACGCCCGAATTTCTTCGCCGATTTCCTGTACCCGCTTGCCCTGCTGCATGCCTGCAAAAAGATCCGGATATTCATTCGCGAAACCGGAAGGCTTGCCGACTTCTTCGGGCTGCTCGGGATTGACGATGTAGGTACCGCTTCCGCTGAGCAGCGTGACGTAACCGCCGAGCGGCTGATAGGCTTCGGCGTTCTGCTGCAGGACATCCAGCATGAAGGTCGCGCCGACAACGCCGAGGAAGTCTCCCTGCTCGTTCAAAACCGGCATCGCGATGGTCGAGATCAACGAAGGTTTTGCCGGGTCTTTCGAAATGTCGTAAGGATCTACCACAACGGCTTTTCGAGTTTCTTTGGCTTTATTGTAAGCGGCGTCCTGTTCGAAATTGGCGAAAGGAATCGTCATGGGCTTGCCGGTTTCGTCCCTGACGGTAAGCGACGCAAGACGCCCGCCGTTCGATCCATAGACGGGATCCGACCTGTAACCGGCGTCGTTATCGTACGCATTCGGTTCCCATACCGTAAAAGCGGCGGACAAGGCAGGATTGTTTTGAAGAAGGTTGTCCAAGGACAGCTGCAACCGGGCGCGGTCCGCGTCTCCCAGGGCCAGCTGACCCGGCAGTTCGGTGGCAAGGTTCCCGAATGAAGTGACCGCGCTATGCAGGATTTTCGCGTTTTCATTGACATACTCATTGCCTGCTTGTTGAGCAAGTAAAGTTCCCGCCGTTTGGCTTTCCCTTTTTAGATCATGCAAATTCCAAGCGATCAGGATCGAAAAAGCCGCAATCATGATCAAAGACGCGAGCATAATGAACTTCATGTTCACTTTCATGTTTTTGTACCGATTCAATATGTGTTCCTCCCTATTCTGTTCATGCTGCAAACGCATTTACAGAATATATCGGAGTTTTCCAGTAAAATGTAAATTTTATATTGAACCGCCTAACCGACTTCCAACCCGTAAGCCCGACAAGCCTCTTCCAACCCGCCCGCGAAAAACGTCTCCGACGTCGTGAACGCCCATTCCCCGTCGATTTTCCGAAACTGTCCGAGTACCAGCGTATCGCACACCGCGCTCGGCATATATTCGAACGTATGGTACAGATCCCGCTCGTTGTCGATCGTCAGCTCCACCCTCTGCTTATACGTATCCAGCGAGCCTACGATCACGATTCGCGTGCAGTGCGCCGGCAGCTTCGCCAGATCGAGGATCAGCAGCTTTTCCCAGACGTTGTCGTTGATCAATCGCACGCATTCGCTCGGATGATCCGGTTGATTATAAAAAATAAAGTCTTCTTCGCCCGCGCAGACGTCGTATTCGTTCACCAGGAAAGCCGACAGATCGATATCCACTTCGTCTTCCGAATCGAGCTTGGTCAGCTTCAATTTCAATTCGCTGTCCGGCGAAACGCCGATGCGCGAGCGCAGCCGTTCTTCCGTCTTGTCCAGCTGCGTCTTATCCCACACCTCCACGCCGAGCTGCTCCGCCATCTGAAGCGCCGCGCGGCTGAAATAGCTGGTCGCCACGACCATATAACTGTCGCAGTCGTACATTTTCGCCCCCGCGTATACTTCCTGCACCGCCCTTACCGGCACGACGTTGCTGAAGCACTTGAGCTGCACCGCCCGCCGGACTCCGCCTTTGATCGCGATCAGATCGACACCGTAGTCCGGCGCATAAGGATCGCTCGTCGGCACTTCGACCTCATAGCCGAGCTTCGTAAACAGATCCTGCATATGGTATTCGAACGTTCTGCCGTCCAGCACGATCTCTTCCAGCACCGCCGGGGTAAACGAATAGGTCGTCGTCAGATCCGGAATGCCGTAATTCGCCCCGATCTTCTCCATGCCCGCGTTATAGCCGTTGCCGATCGCGTTGAAGCGCCATTCTTCCTTATACGCGTACAGCGTGCCGAGTTCGAGAGCGGTGTTGCCGGCGCATTCGTTCATGTCGACCTCATAGCGCAGCAGCTCCCGGTTGTCGTAAGTCATGACGCGGATATACAGCTCTTCCGGCGAGCCGCCGGGCATGACAAGGGTAAACAGGATCTTGTCGAGCCCGGCTTCCCCGATCGCCGGCAGATTGACCGTATACTGCTCCATATCTTCCGTCGGCAGCTCTCTTCCGTCCACGTGCGTCATGCCGATCGTCGATTTATTCCCGAAAAAGGCGATGCTCTCCGCGTCCGGCAGCCGTCCTTCCTTCAGCAGCATGGCCGCCGTCAGGCATTCGCCTTCCCCCGTTTTCCAGCCGATGCCGATCTTCAGGTTATTCTGCCCGACCGGCGTCTTGGAGCCCTTCACCACTTGCTGCGATTCCGAACGGTCTTCGGTACGCATCGCGCGCACGCGGCCGCTCATCGGCAGATCCGTCTTGTTGACGTATTGGGTGAACTTATTGAAGATTTTGCGGTACAGCACCGACGTCGCCAGGCTCGAGATCTTCGGCGCATGGGTCAGCGTGACGTTCTTGGGCGTCTTCTCCGTGCAGCGCAGCGGGTAGCCCTTGATCGAAATGAAATTCCAAAACAGATGCGGGGCGTTCATCGAAGCGATCGGATTCAGATAAGGCGTAATCTCCTCGTCCGTAAACCAGATAATATGGGTCAGCTCGCTCGTCGTGAACAGCCGGGAAAACAGATCGATCTTCTCGCCGCGCCCGGGGTCTTTGCCGTAGATCTCGTCTTTCATGTACGTATGGGTATTGTCGGACACAAACGGCGGCAGCCGGTAAAAAGAACCGTTGGCTTGAGCCACCGTCTTGACCGGTCCTCCGAGCGTCAGCGGAGACAGCTTGTTGAACACCGTCTGCATGTTGGCCCGCTTCATGTATTTTTGCAGCCCTTCGGCCGTGTTGACGATCAACATGACGTTCATCTTATCCGTGTCCACGCCCTGCCGGGTTAAGTACGATTGATACGAACTGCGATAGCTGCTGGCTCCCATGCTGGTTCCTCCCTTAGGTCAAAATGACCATATCCTCCCTAAATAGTACTCTTTTTTCGGCTGGAAGTGAATGTACAAAAAGAGAAAAAGAGTCTGGACGAATCCCGCCGCGATGCCGACGGAAACTTTGACGATCGGGCAAGAGCCGCGCAGAAACAACCGGCTTCCGCGCTTGTTCCCGATGCGCGCGGAAGCCGGTTGTTTGATTCAAGCGTGAAATCTAAAGGGACTACGGGGTCGGGACGGCCGATTCGGCTCGCACCGTGACCGCGATCTTGGACGTCCGGGTCTCGCCGGCCGCGCTGCTCAGCACGCCTTCGTATTCATACGTTCCCGGCGCCCGATCGGAGACGCGCGTGACTGCCGACTGCGCGCCCGGCGTCCGGGCCTGCAGGCTCTGGGTATCGATAAGCTCGCCGTTCTCGTACAACCGGTACTCGGTGGCATTGGTGCCCCACCACATATTCATGTCGATCTTATAGCTTCCGTCTTCGTCCCAGTTGTCGTGCGACAAGACGGCCTGCCCCGGGGAAGCGTCGGCGACCGTCACGCTCAGCGGAGCGCTTGCCGTCGCGCCGAGCGAATTGATCAGCTCGCCCGTATAGACGTAAGTGCCGTTAGGCTTGCCCGCGATGTCGATCTGCACCGACTGCGCGGAAGGCGACTGGGCGGTGAGCGGCACTTCCTTGATCAGCTCGCCGTTCTCGTACAGCTTGAACGAACGGCCGTTGACTCCCCACCACATATTCATCGTGATCGTGTAATCGCCGTCTCTTAAGCCGGTATCGTGCCCGTTATTGTCGGACAGCACCGGCATTCCCGGCACGTCGGTCGCTTCTTCTCCGGGCTCCTCGCCCGGTTCGTCGCCCGACTTCACGAAGGCCGACAGCGGGATATTCAGTTCTTTGACCAGACCCGCCACGAGTTTGGACACTTCGATCGCGCCGTTCATCTGCAGATGCGTATTGTCTTCCTTGCCGTCGACCCACATGAAGATCGATTTGGTGCCTTCCGGACCGAGCTCGTTGAAATATTCCCAGCTCGCCTGATTCAGGTCGACCAGCGAAGTGCCGGTTTCTTCGGCCGTTTCTTTCATCGCCCGGACGTATTCCGGGAAGCTCTTGTTCAGGACGTCTCCCGTGTAGTCGCGCCGGTTCACCGGCGTCACCAGAACCGGAACGGCCCCGCGCTGACGCGCGCCGTCGATATACGTCTTCAGATAGACCTTGAACTGCTCCGGCGTCAGATAGCGTTCCGGACGGGAAGGCGTGGAATCGTTATGCGACCACTGCATGAACAGATAATCGCCTTCATGCACATCGAGCAGAAGATCGTTCAGATACCCGCCGGTGAGGAACGTCTTGCTGCTCAGGCCGCCGACGGCGCGATTGTCGACGCTCACTTTTTCAAGATCGAAATACTGCCCCAGCGTTTCGCCCCAGCCCGCCTGCGGACGGTAGCTCTCCGTGTAATTGGCCACGGTCGAATCGCTCGCCAGATAGATGACCGGTCGTTCGCCCGTTCCGTTATCCGGCAGGCGTTCGATCGTCAGAGCGTTGATCTTCGGCGAATTGCCGGAGAATTCGAAATTGAAGACGCCGTCGATCAGCGCCACGTCGTAGGTCGCTTCCTTGAACTCGCCTTTGGCGATCGACGACAGCGGAAGCTTGGTCATCTGTTCGGCGACCACGCCGGTGCTCGTCGATTCCTCGGCGTCGCCGACGGTCATCGTGACCCGGTAGTTCCCCGGTTCCATCTCCGCCAGGAAGGAGGTCGCGTTGACCCGGGTGAAGTCTCCCGTCAAGGCGTCACCTGTCTCCCGGTTCTCGTCTTCGGTCAGCGACGTATCCGCGAATCCGTAGCCGCCGCCTTCGATATAGGCGTGATCGGCCGTCACCGGGATATATCCCTCGGCGGCGCGGCCGGAACCGAAATCGAACTTGTAGGCGGTCACCGGTTCGGCGGCTTCGCTTGTCAGCGAGTCTTTGGCGACCTTCAGCATATTCAGCGCATGCTTCACTTGAGCCGGAGTCGCCTCTTTATCGATAATCGCTTCGGCAGCGGTCAAAGCCCGGTTCATCACTTCGCGCGAAGCTGCCGTGTACGGCGACAGATCCAGCTTTTGAATCTCTTCGTACAGCGCGATCAGCGCCGCCTGATCGCCGGATTCAGGAGGAAGCTCCGTGCCTTCGATGCGGACGTTGTCGAGCGCCGTCGTCCAGTTCAACGTGCCCGAACCGCCTTTTCTCGTCCCCAGGAAACGGATGGATCGGACATTGTCGGCATAAGCGCCCGGACTCAGCTTCAAGCCTTCGAAGGTCTGCTTAACCGCCGGATTGCTCCGGCTCGTCAACGTCAGATCCATCGTCTTGTTCGCGAAGTTGATCGCGGCGTCGACGTGGATCCACTGATTTTTCGGAATCGTCGTCGCGATGCCGCCTTCGGGGAGCGCGGTGCTGCCCGTGCCGTAATCGGGTGCGTACGGCCCGACGAAGTAATGAAGGTTCGCGTCGCTGTTTTTGGCGGCTAACGTGAACAGCGCGTTTTCATTGGCGTCCTGAACGGTCAGATGGCCTTCCGACGGATAAGCGCCCACGCTGCCGGACTGCCAATCGAAATTCACGTGGACCTTGTCCCCGTTCACGGCGTCGAACAGGCGGAACGTCTTCGCCCGATGGCCGGAACCGCTGCCGGCGAAGGACAGCACCTTGCTTCCGTCCTGCTCGATCACGGTTCCCGACATCGTTCCTCCGATCCCGGTCGCATTGATCAAGGCATGGCGGTAAGCGGCCGGATCGCCTTCGAAGTCCTCTTCATAGAGCTGGGCTTCCGGTTCGGGCTCCGGTTCTTCCATATCCGGATCGATGACCAGCGGCGAGATGCCGAGACCCATGCTTTTGACCGCGTTCGCGACCAGCCCGGCAATCTTGCCCGCTCCGTAGCTGCTGAAATGGGTATTGTCGCCGACCCCGTTCGGATACTTCGGATATTCGCCCGGGTTCGCGTACAGGAACAGCTTCTCCGCCGCCGCGTTCCCGATCGAGTCGTAATACGCCACGCTCAATCGGCTGAGGTCGATCAGCGGCACGTCAAGCTCCGCCGCGGCTTCCTTGGCCGCCTGGACATATTCCGGGAAGCTGACGTTGAACTGTTGAGTGACCGTATTGAAGTCCCGGCGTCCCACCGGAGTCAGCAGAACCGGCGTCGCGCCGCGCTGCTTGGCGCCGTTCACGTAACGCGCCAGATACTTCTTATAATCCGCCGGGGAAGCATACCGGTCCGGGATGCCCGCGCTGGTGTCGTTATGCCCGAAAGAGACGAAGAAGTAATCGCCCGGCTTGATGCGCTGCAGAATGCTGTCCAAGCGGCCGTCGACCATAAACGACTTGCTGCTCCGCCCGCCGATCGCTTCGTTGACGACTACGGCGCCGTTCGCGAAGTAGCGTCCCAGCTGTTGGCCCCAGCCCTGCTGCGGCGCCTGCGCTTCGCTGTACGACTGCATGGTCGAATCGCCGGCCATGTAGATCGCGGCGGCGCCGCCGGCTTCTTTTTCCGGCTTCTTCTCGATCAGGATCTCTTGAATGTCGTTCGCCGCGCCCGTAAACAGGAAATCGAGCTGCCCGTCCACCAAAGCGACGTCATACGCATATTCCAGCGGCGTTCCTTTCGTTACCGAACGAACCGCCATTTTTTGCACGTATTCCGACTTGACGCCCACGTCGGAGTCGCGCGAATCGCTGCCCAGCTTAAGCGTCACTTTGTAATCGGCGTTCGGCAGGTCTACCGCGAACGTCGTGCCGGGCGCGGCGGATACTTCGTTTTTCCCGACCGTCACGCCGCCCGTATCGGTAAACCCGTAGCCTCTTTGCTCGGTATAGCGCGTATCCTGCACGCCCGTATTTCCCGCCGTCGTCTCCGTTCCGAAGTCGAACCGATAGACCGCTTCCGTCTGCCTCGCTCCGCCGGTCAGCTTCAGTTTCGCTTTCGGAAACTCGGTCGCTTCCGCTCCGAGATAAAACCCCGTGTGCGGCGGCTGGTTGTACGAAACGTTCTGCCATGCAACGCCCATCCGGTAGACCGGGTCGTGCATCAGCGTCGGGATCCGGTATTCGGTCGGAACGGTCGTCGTATACAGCCGATATTCCGAACTGTCTTCGCTCCGCACGAGAATTTCTTCGCGCCAATCGCCCAGGATGTCCGCTTGAAGCGCCGGATTCCCTTTTGTATGGTTGTTGGTCAGGGCGCCGGTCGCCCGGAAAATTTCGTTCAGCTTTTTATTCTCGTAATCCCATTTGTACACGACCGGGGTGCCTTTGGCCGTGCTCGCGTCCCACTGGTGGTCGAACAGCTCGCGCTGCAGGTCTCCGTCCCACCAGATCGCGAAGTTCGCGCTTTTCGGCGACTGTTCCGGCGCATACACGGCTTTTCCGTCGGCCGAGTAGGTGCGGGTGACCGGAACGCTTTTTCCGTCCGCGATGGTCGTGGCCCAGGATTCGTAGCCCGGATAATTCGGATCGATGTCCGCCGACATGCCCCGGCCGGTATCTTTTCCGGTATACTCTCCCCAGAGAATCTCGCCCGTACCCGCGTCCCGCATCTCCAGCCCGTATGCGGCATCGGCATGTTCATGCACGCTTACGACCTGATAACCCGCCCGGTTCGGATCCAGTTTGCCCGCATGGATCGCGTCCCCGTGTCCCAGACCGGTGCTGTAGAGCAGCGAGCCGTCGTCGTCGATCGCGAGCGCGCCGAACATGATCTCGTCCCGGCCGTCCCCGTCGACGTCGAGCACGCTCAAGTTATGATTGCCCTGCGACTCGTACTTCCTGCCGGCTTCGTTCGTGTCGAATATCCAGCGCTTGGCGAGCTGTCCGCCGACATAATCATAGGCGGCGATAACCGAGCGCGTGTAATAGCCTCGGGTCATGACGACGCTCGGCTTCGAGCCGTCCAAGTAAGCGATGCCGCCGAGGAAGCGGTCCACGCGGTTGCCGTAGCCGTCGCCCCAATCGCCGACATTGCCTCTGGGCGGATCGTAATTCACCGTCGAGACGGCCGCTCCGGTCTCGCCGTCGAACAGCGTCAAATATTCCGGTCCCGACAAAATATATCCGCTTTCGTTGCGGTAGTCTTTGGTCCCGTCGCCGATGATCTTGCCTTGACCGTCTTTCGTGCCGTCCGCGGTTTTGACCACGACTTCAGCTTTGCCGTTTCCGTCCAGGTCGTACACCATCAATTGGGTGTAATGGGTGCCGGCCCGGATATTGACGCCCAGATCGATCCGCCACAGCTTCGTGCCGTCCATCTTGACCGCGTCGATATAAACATTGCCGGTATAGCCGGCCTGCGAATTGTCGCGGGAATTGCTCGGGCTCCATAAGAAGACGATTTCGTATTCGCCGTCGCCGTCCAGATCCGCGACGGAGGCGTCGCCCGCATAATACGAATACGTCCCGCCGTCTTTGGTTCGCCCGTCGGCCGGCTTATCCAGCGGAATCGGCAGATATTGTCGATGCCAGACCGAAGCGACGTCGGGCTGCATCTGTTCTTTGCCCGCTACGACGGTCGAAATCTGATACTGCGAGCTGTCGAAGCCCGTCTTGTCGACATAGTTGGTTCCGTCTTCGATCGGCGCGGCATTGACTTTTACGCCGTTTTTATAGATATTGAAAGCGGTATCATCCGAGTCCGTACTTAAGTATTTCCAACTCAAAAACACGCCGTCGTCCACGAGTACCGCGACCAATCCGCGATCCAGGTATTCGGCTTGGCGGGCCGGAAGCGCATCTGTGTTCTCCGCATGCGCCGGCGCGGGGGGAATGACCAACGTAATGACCATAAGGAACGCTAAAAACGCAGCGAATACGGACTTCCGAGCGGAACCCGGTTTGCGGTTCATCGAATGAATCCCTCCTGTTTGTGAATATCGTTTTTTGGATTTCGGACAGAAAATTCTGCGGTTCAGTCACGAATCCCCCTTTCTTGGTAACGTTTACAATTATTTTACAAGCCTAAAAAAAGCCACACAATCTAAAAAACGTGACTTATACTATAACAAAATTGACTTTTCGGGGAGCTGAAGCGATGTATCATACGGTCTCTTATGCGTTTCGCAGCGATGACGTGTCGATCATGACGGTCGACTCCGTCGGATGGCAGAACGTGTCTCATCCCAAGTACCGCTGTTTGAGCAGCGCCAGGCCGGACTGCGGGCATGTCGTCTTTCAATACACGCTCAGCGGCCGGGGTTATCTGGATATCGGCGGGCGGACCTTTGCGCTGCCGAAGGGTCATGCGCTCATGGTGAAAGTCTCCGAAGAACACTGCTATTACTACCGGGAAGGCAGCGCGGAACCGTGGGAATTCGTATGGATCAACATTCGGGGGGACGAAGCCAATCGGATCTGGGACCTGATTCTCGAAAAAGAAGGGCATGTGATCCGGCGCGCCCCGGACTCGCCCTTGATCCAGGAACTGTGGGACATTATCCGCCTGATCGATCAAGAGAAGGTGACGGATCGGTATCGGCTGTCCGTGCAGGCGTATCGGTGGCTGCTGACGTTGATGCAGAGCAGCCGGGATGCGGAAAAGGACATCGGCGCCTTGTCGGTCACGACGATCGAGAAATGCAAACGATTCATCCGGGAGCATTACGCCTCGCCGCTCACGCTGGATCTGCTCGCCGAGCACTGCGGGATCAACAAGCACTATCTATGCCGCTTGTTTCAGCGATCCGAACAGACCACCCCGCTCGCTTATCTCAAAGACAGACGGATCGAAGCCGCGCTGACGATGCTGCGCACGACCGAGCTGCCCGTTTCCCGGATCGGTCAAAAATGCGGCTTCGAAAGTCCCAGCTACTTCGGCAAAGTATTCCGGCAGTATATGTCCATGTCACCGACGGAATATCGCCTGAACAAGCTGGAATACCCGTACGACGCCATTTATTACGAGTAGCCGTGTATCGTCTCTTTACGCGGAGCCGTGCGGCAAACCCGGGCAGGACGCGATTTCGCGCCCTGCTTTTTTTGCTGCGTGCCGAGGCCTATCCGGTAAAGCGAAAAACTCGGGATTGACAGCGATGCGGAGCGATGATACATTGTGCATGCACGATATACACGCGGTGAAGGGGATGAGCGCATGATCATGCTGGACGTCAAAAACGTGAGCAAAAAGTTCGAACATTTTCAACTGGATAACGTATCTTTTCAAGTGCCTCAGGGCTATATTATGGGATTTATCGGGATCAACGGGGCGGGCAAGACGACGACGATCAAATCGATTCTGAACTTAATCACCGTCGACAGCGGAGAAATCCAGATCATGGGCAAAAACGTCGCGATTCACGAGGCCGAGCTGAAGCAGTCCATCGGATACGCTTTCGGCAATGTCGATTTTTATACGCGCAGCAGGATCAGGACTTTGACCAAGGTCGTCAAAACGTTCTACGACAACTGGGACGACGAAGCTTATCGGCGGTACGTCCGAAAGTTCAAACTGATCGAGGACAAAAGAATCGCCGAGCTGTCCACGGGCATGAAAGTCAAATACAGCCTGGCCATCGCTTTGTCGCACGGCGCCAAGCTGCTGATCCTGGACGAGCCGACAAGCGGCCTCGATCCGGCGGCGCGCGACGATCTGCTGGACATTTTCCGGGAATTGGTTCAAGACGGAGAGATCAGCATCCTGTTCTCGACGCATATTACGTCCGATTTGGAGAAATGCGCCGACTATATTACGTACATACACGAAGGCCGAATCGTCGGCAGCGCGGAAAAGGACGAATTTATCGATACCTACCGATTGGTCAACGGGAAGGTCGAAGAGCTGGAAGGAATCAAAGAGCGTTTGATTTCGCATCGGGTCAACTCGTTCGGCTTTACCGGATTGATTCGCGCCGATGAACTTCCTCCGTCTGCGGCCGTCAACGTCGCGATTCCGAATCTCGAAGAAATCATGGTCTATTATTCCAAGAAGGAGGCCGCCCATGTATAATCTGCTGATGAAAGAATTGAGACTCGGCGTCAGCCCCTGGTTTTATGCTCTGCCCTTCGTAACCGGCGCCTTGATGCTCATTCCCGGCTGGGTATACTTCGTCGTCACGCTGTACGTCTGCATGATTACGATCCCGAACATATTCGCGGGTTACAAAAGCCAGAACGACCTGATGTTCACCAACATGCTGCCCGTCAGCAAAAAAGACATCGTCAAATCCAAGGTCGGAATCATCGTTTTCCTGGAGCTGCTGCATGTGATCGTGGCGGTCGTATTCGGAGCGGTCAGCCTTGCCCTTTATCCGAATATCGAATATATTTTTTTCAAACCTACGGCGGGATTTTGGGGACTGACACTGATTATGCTTGGCATCTTCAACGTTTGCTTCATCCCGATGCATTATAAAACGGCGTACAAATACGGCTCCGCCTCCATCGTGTCCATCGCGGCCGCTTTCCTGTTCGCCGCCGGGGCCGAATGGCTGGGTATTTCGAACGCGTTCGTGCGCGATTTGTTCAAAGGCAGCGGCGCCGACGACTGGGGCATTCAACTTTCGGTCCTGCTTGCCGGAGCGCTCGTCTTTGCCGCTCTGACGATTATCGCGTATCGGGCAGCCTGCAAACGATTCAAGAAAGTGGAAATTTAACGCAATGAACATTCTGATCTCCAACACCTCAGAGAAGCCCATCTATCAGCAAATCTTCGAACAAATCAGCGCTCAAATCCTCAAGGGCGAGCTGCAGGGCGGTTATTCCCTCCCTCCGATCCGACAGGCCGCCGTCGAACTGCAGGTGAGCATCATTACGGTAAAAAAAGCCTGGGAAGAACTCGAACGCTCCGGCCTGATCTATACCGTAACGGGCAAAGGCTGCTTTATCACGGAACTTTCCGCGGAAGAAATGATCCAAAAACGCCACGAAACGGTTCTGAAGCAGATGGAGAGCGATATCGCCTACTATCGATCGTTCGGACTGCGCCTGGAAGAAGTGATCGAGCTATTGCGGACCGTCTACGAATAAAAAAACCTGCCCCGGCACATCGCTCTGCGCGTGCGCCGGGGCAGGTTTTTTCGTTTGTTTTGCGTTGAATTAAGGCGTGTGCTTGTTGACGCTGTCGAGCGTGAACGGGAGGAGATCCCATTCGCCGTGCAGGCTGAACGCGTTCGATCCGGTAGTGACGCCTTTTTTCCGGATCATCGTGCCGTTCGTCGGCAGCGGTTCCGAACCCGAAGCCGGCGTCCAGTTCTTGTCGCCGATCACGTCGATGACCTGGCCGTCTTTGATCAGTTCGAATGCGCTGACGACATAGCCGTCGAATTTGTAATTCCAGTCCAGATTCATGACAAGTTCGTCGTGATAATGCGGAACCTGAGTACGATCCATGAATTCATAGAACACGTTATTGATGACGAGGCCGATATTTTTTTTGTAAATCTGATTGACCCTTGCGTACGAATCCGGTTTGTAGTCCCGATCGAGCATTTTCTCCATCTGCCCGGTCTTCAGGTTGTAACGGTATCCGATAATCTGATAGTTAATGGTTTCTTCATTGAAGTTGTACGTTTCGAGCACGATATTCGTGGCGTTCTCCCGCGAATATTCCGAGAAGAACGCCGCGGCGCCCAACTGCTGCTGCACGTTCAGCTGAACGGAAGCGGCTTTGCCGTCGGCCGAGACCACGAAGTAAGGAATCGTGCCGGCCGAAGCGCCCGGGCTCATATTCAATACGCTGCCGCTCAGTACCGGCGCGTTTTCTTTGATCAGAGCCCCGCTATCCGCGCGATAGAGGGTCAGCGTCTGCTGCCCCGGGAAGTAAGGCGTCAGATCGTAAGCAACGTTCGCGACGCCGATCTTGGTGGCAATCGTCTTCTGATGCACTATCTCGACCGATGTCACCTGGATCGTCGTGCTTGCCTTACCGCCCCGGCCGTCGTCGGCCGTTACGGTCACCTGCGTTTTGCCGCTGCCCGTTCCCGCAGCCAGCTTCAGCATATTTCCGCTGACGCCCGAAGCTACCACTCCGCCGGCAGCCGCTTCCGCGCTGTACGTCAGCGAATCGCCGTCGCTATCCCGGAAGAGCGAATCGACCGCGATTTGAGTCGGGAATCCCGGCACGACGATCTGTTCCGGCGCGGAACCGACGACTTCCGGCGCTTGGTTCGACGATACGTCGACTTGGAACGAAGTATCGGTCCGGTTGCCCGCCCGGTCCTCGGCCGTCACCGTGATCACGGACGCTCCGTCCGCGATTCCGTTTACGGTCAAGCGATGACCCGTTACCGATGCCGACGCGTAGGTGCCGTCGGCGGATACGGCTTGATAACTCAAAGCGTCTCCGTCGGGATCGCTGAACACGCCGGCGAGGTCAAGCTCGATTGCTTTGCCCGGTTGGAGCATTTGCCGGGCGATATTTCGATCGACGACCGGCGCCCGGTTCGGCTGCACGCCGACCGCGATCGTCTTCGAGGCCTTGCCGCCGCGCGAATCGGACGCGGTAACGGTCACGTTCGTGTTTCCGAGCGCCGACGCCGTCAGCGTCAGCTGACTGCCGTTTACTACCGCGTCCGCGACGGACGGATCGGCCGATACGACACTCAAGATCAGATTATCCCCGTCGGCGTCCGTAAATACGCCGCTCAGATCGATCGTCTTGTCCAAGCTGCCCAGGGACAGCGTCTGATCGGCCAAGATGCCCGCTTGAGGCGCCCGGTTGATCTCGACGTTAAATGTCCGGGCCGTCACCCCGCCGCGGCCGTCATCCGCTTGAATACGGATCGAAGCCGTACCTCCGGCGAGCGGACGGATCGTAAGTTCGCCGGTTGCGTTATTCAAGGCGACGGATGCCAGACTCTCGGAGAGCGAAGAAGCGGTCAGCGTCAACGAATCGCCGTCCTCGTCGCGGAACGTCCGGCTCAAATCGACCACGTCGTCGCCCGTGCCGAGCGTAACCAAACGATCCTGCACGCCCTCTGCGACAATCGGCGGCCGGTTGACGGTAACCTCGAACGTTTTGCTCGTTTCGCCTTCGTAGCCGTCGCTGGCCGTTACCGTGACGGTCGTCGTTCCTGCGGCCAGAGGATCGACTTTGATTTCGCTGCCCGAAAGAGATACCGCGGCGACGGAAGGATCGGCGGATACCGCTTTGTACGTCAGCGCGTCGCCGTCCAGGTCGGAAAACGCGCCGTTCAGGCTGATTGTCTTCTCTCCGGTTCCGAGCGTAAGCAGCTGGTCGGCAAACGAAGTCAGCGACTTCGGAGCCTGATTGATCCGCACGTTAAACGTATCGCTTACCTGTCCGCCCCGGCCGTCGTCGGCCGTTAATTCGACGCTCGTGCTGCCTGCGGCGATCGGCGTCAGCGTCAGCTGCGTTCCGCTCGCTTCCGCCTTGGCGAGTGCCGGATCGGCGGATTTTGCGGTCAGGGTCAACTTATCGTCGTTCATATCGTGGAAAATGCCCGACAAGTCGACGGTGACCGCTCCGCCCGTCAGTTGGATAAAACGTGCCCCGACCGGTTTTAAAACGGTAGGAGCTTCGTTGACGCGTACCTTGAAATCGGCGCTCTTTTTGCCGCCCCGCCCGTCGTCGGCGGTGACCGTTACGGTCGTTTCTCCTCCGGCCAGCGGGGACACGCGAATCCGATCGTCTGCGGTCAGGCCGGCGCTCGCGATAGCGGGGGCCGCGGATCGTACGTCATACGTCAGGGGATCTCCGTCCTCGTCGCTGAACATTCCCGCCAATTCCACGAAAATGTCTCCTTTTCCGACCATCGCTTCCTGAGCGTCGACAGGCTGATCGGCCTTCGGACTCCGGTTGACGTTCAGCGTAAAGGTCTGGCTTGCCGTTCCGCCCTTGCCGTCTTTGGCGGTCACGGTCACGGACACCGGACCTTCCGCCAGAGGCACAAGGGTCAGAACGCTGCCGTTGACACTCGCCGATGCCGAAGACGCATTCTGCGCGGCGGCTTCGAATGCCAGCTCATCGCCGTCCGGATCGCGGAAAGCGTTCGACAGATCGACCTGAACGTCCGTTCCGACGGAAGCTTTACGATCCGTCAAGCCGTCCAGCTTCTCCGGCGAGCGGTTGACGCGGACGATGATTTCTTTGACGGCCTTTCCGCCTCTGCCGTCCTTGGCCGTGACGGTTATGGAAGTTTTCCCCAGATCAAGCGCCTGCATCTGCAGCTGACTGCCCGACAAGGCGTCCTTCACGATCGCCGGATCGCCGGATACGCTCTCGTAAGTCAGCGCGTCGCCGTCCGGGTCCGTAAAGTAGGTGTTCAAGTCCAAGGTGTTTGCAGCCGCATTCAGCGTTACGAACTGTTCAGGAATGTCCGATACCTCGGGATTCCGGTTCACCGTTATCGCAAAGTCATGGTTGACTCTCGCATTGTTGGAATCGTAGGCCTGGGTACGAACCGTGATTTTGCCCGCCTGCTTCGCTTCGATCGTCAGCTGATTGCCGTCTATCGCAACGGTGACCAACTCGGGGGCGGAAGCGGCCTTTACCAACAGCGCTTTGTAATACGATAGGTTTCCGTCGACATCGTAAAAGACTTTGGAAAGATCGATTGTCGATTTTTCGCCGATCGTCATCGTAAAGTCTTTGATCGGATTTCGGACGACCGGCGTGCTGTTAGCAGGCCCCGAAACGGTAGGAGTCGCAGCTCCGCCGCTGCCGATCTGCGTCTGGGCCGTCGGGTAATTGCTGATGACCGAGCCGGCCGCCACCCCTGCCGGCGTCGAAAGGCTGCCCACAGCCAGTTTGGCGCCTAAAGTGACTGCCGCGGAAGACGAAGCGACGTTCAGATTGGATATGGTCCCCGTCGTATTAAGCGTGACGGGCGAAGACGTCTGCACCGTCAACTGCCCGATATTCGCCGTTCCGGTAATCGTCGAGCCCGTGCTGACGTTTACGGAAGAAAGCGATCCCTGCAGATCGACCTGACGGGCCGCTCCCGTTATATGGATCCGGTCGATCGCTGCCGTGGGAGCGCCTACGATGGAAGCATCGGCCGTGACGTTCATCGACTGTACGAAAGTTTGCCCGAGCGCCTCGACCCGTACCTCGCTCTTGTTCACATCGACCGCCGCCAGGTTGGACCCTTCGAACACGACGGTGTTCGAATCTCCGCCGTTCACAATCGTTTTGCCCCGCACTTCGATGCTGCTGCCGTAAAAGTCGTTCTCCAGCTCTTTGCCGATCTCCAGATCGCCCGTAACCGTCACGTTGGCCAGGGAGACGTAGTCGTCCGCGACTTTGACGTTTCCGTCCACGACGCCCAGCTTTCCGTCGAGCAGCAGGTTCGCGCTGAATTCTTTGGCTCCTTTTTTCGCCGCCGTTCCGCCGTTTCGCAGTTCCAGATACGTAATTTTCTCCAGACTGCGCCCAGACGCCGTAAACCGGATTTTCGCCCCCTGCAAAATCGCTTTGTTCGATCCGCTCAGGATCCCCTTCGTCCGTTCCGAAACGGCATACGTGTACCCGTTGATCGTCACGCCGCGGTCGGAGACGTTCTGGATGGTCCGGGTCACGCCTGTTCGTTTATCCGGGTAAAAAGTTTCCATCAAAATGCCGGCGATCTCCTGCCTTTTCAGCGTCTGTTTGGGAAGGAAAGAGCCGTTGTCGGTCTCCATCCATCCATGGGCAAGCACGGTCTGTACGGCCTTTTTCGCCCATGTCCCGACCGTCTTCTCATCGGCGACTTCGGTCGGCACGGCCGCTTCCGTTTGAGCATTTTTGGCGGCTTGAACCAGGACGGCGGCCAGCTCTTGACGGGTGACGGGAGCGTCGGCACGGAAACGCTTCTGTTTGTCGCCTTTCATCAAACCCGCTTTGGCCGCTGCTTCGATATAACCGCGGCCCCACGTCTTATCCGTAACGTCTTTGAAAGAATAAACGCCTTTCTCCTCGACTTTGAGATCGAGAATTCTCGTCAGCAGAACCGCCAGCTCTTGACGGGTCAGCGTGGACTGCGGACGAAACCGACCGTCCTTCCCTCCGGTCATCAGACCGAGCTCAGCGGCTTCCAGAATGGTCTGCCGCTGTTCGGCAGATAGCTGAGCGAGATCGATAAAGGGCGATCCCGACCGTACGGCCGCATCCTCTTTTTCCGCAAAAACATGTCCGGTGTTCGGTCCGAGCGCGGCGGCAAAAACGCTCGTTGCCACTGCCAATTTGGATAAACGGCTCTTCACTTGCATCTCTCCTCGTGTCTATCTTCTTGGTTGTTTTATGCAAAGAGTACATTCGGGCTATCGCATTCCTGTTCAGCCCGACATTCCGCCGTTCGCACTCACGATTACTTTGAAGGTCGTCCGCACCTGCTTGCCTCCGCTCTGCACGGCGGTGACGGTAACGGTCGTTTCTCCATCGTTTAACGGGACCACGGTCAAGCTGTTGCCGGCTATCGATACACGGGCGACGCCGGGGTCCGAAGAATCTGCCGTGTAGGTCAGTTCGGCTCCTTTGTTTCCGCTTGAGAAGACAGAGTCAAGGTAAAACTCGTAAGAGTCCGCTCCGCCTTCCCACCGAACATCCATGATCGGCTGCGCGACGACCGGCGCCTGATCGCTGGCATACATGCCGAGATCCGGCAGGGAGCTATCGTATGGCAGCGCGTTCCATTCGGAAGCATCGTAAGCGCCGCTGCCCGACCAAATGCCGCCTTTGCGAATAGCGGATACATTCGGCGTAAAGATTAGGCTGTCGGTGACAACGTTGTCCACCAGCAGCTTGACCTCGATCGGACGGTCATAATCAAAACCGATTTCAAAGAAATATTGAAGCTGAGGATCGATTAAATCTTCGGAAAGGAAATCCGAAATCGAGATCGCGCTTCCGGCCGGCAGGCTGGTCACTCCGCTGTTGCCCGATTCCGCATCGGCAAGCGACATCTCTTTCCCTTCTCCCCAAGCGATTTTGACCCGCTCCAAAGCGATCGGGCTGTTCGTCGGATTGTAAATTTCGAAATATTGGTTGGCATCGCTGCCCCAGTCGACTTCGGAGAAGAACGGCGTTTTGTGATAAGCCGGAGCCACGACGACCTGGAATTCGTTCGTCGCTTTCGCTCCGCTCTTATCCGCTGCGGTAACCGTAATCTTAACGGAGCCTGCGGACATCGGCGTAACGATCAAGCGGCTGCCGTCCTCGGATTTTTTGACTGCCGCCACGCTCGGATCTTCCGATACGGCGGAGACGGTCAGTTCCTCCGCGTCCGCATCCGCAAAGACGCCGGACAAATCGACCGTAACGTCGGCTTCGCCCACTCTTGCCTGCTGATCGGCAATAGCGTTGGCCGTATACGGCGCGCGGTTTACCGTAAGCGTAAAGGTCGCAGTCTGCGAAGCGCCTCTGCCGTCATTCGCGGTTACGGCGATTACCGTCGATCCGCCGCCGACCGGCGTGATCTGAAGCTTATGGTCCGGCGAGACGCTGACCGTCGCTGCGCTCGTGTTCGAAGATTCGGCCGAAAGGGTCAGCATATCTCCGTCCTCGTCCGCGAAGACGCCGTTCAGATCGATCTCTTGTCCCGGCTGCCCTTCTTGTACCGTCTGATCGCCGATAGGATTCGCGACCGTCGGCGCGTGATTCTCGGCAGGCGGAGTAGTCGGCGCATCCGGAGTCGGCGCGGTGTCCGGCGGCGTCACCGGCGCATCCGGAGTCGGCGCAGTGTCCGGCGGCGTGACCGGCGCATCCGGGATCGGTGCGGCGTCCGGCGGGGTGACCGGCGCATCCGGAGTCGGCGCGGCGTCCGGCGGCGTCACCGGTGCATCCGGAGTCGGCGCAGTGTCCGGCGGCGTGACCGGCGCATTCGGAGTCGGCGCAGTATTCGGCGGCGTGACCGGCGCATTCGGAGTCGGCGCAGTGTCCGGCGGCGTGACCGGCAAAGTTGGGAGTGTCGGCACAGGTTGAACGGTCGGCGCCGGCTTCGTTCCGTTAACGCTGCCGATCCGGTCTTGGACCTGCTCGTAATTCGCGATGATTTTGGAAGCGTCGGCGTTGGCCGGCAGCTTGAGGTCGGTTATTTTAGCTCCGGCCCGAATGTTGAGTACAGCCGCCGGGTCGGCAACTTCGAGCTGGCGAATGCTGCTGCCTGCCGACAAATTCACTTTCGCGCCCGAACTCACGACCAGGTAACCGACCGAAGCCGAAATGTCGACCTGCTCCGCGCCGTCTTTCAGCGTGACTCGATCGATCGTCGTACCGGCCTCCCCGATCAGCGTCGTGTTGGAATAGATCAAAAAGTCTTTGACCGTCGTGCTGCCGGCCGCGTCGACCCGCACGTCCTTTTTGTTGATGTCGACGGTCTGCAGTCTGGAATTTTCAAAAACGACAGTGTTGGTATCGCCGCCGTTGATAAACGTGCTGCCTTGAACCGTGATGTCGTAACCGTAGAAGTCATGGTATAAGGCTTGCGATACCTCGAAAGAACCGGACACCGTTACGTTTTTCACGGATACGTAATCTCCGGAAATCGTGACGTCCCCTTCGATTCGGTCGCCGCGTGCGTCAAGAACCACGTTGCGCGAAAACTCCGCTTCTCCCGCAGCCGCGTTTTCCCCGCTTTGCACGATTTCCAACGAGCGGATTTCGTTTATCGTGCCGCCCGCCGCGCCGAATCGGATTTTCGCTCCTTTCAAAATCAGATTGTTTTCGGCATTCAGGAGCCCTTTTAGCGAATCTCCGATGACATAAGTTCGGCCGTCGACGGAGACGGTCCGACCGTCCGTCCAATCGATTGCCGCTGCGTATTCGCTGCTGCGGACAATCCGCACCAGCGCTTCTGCGGCTTCCTGGCGCTGCACATCCTGCCGCGGCGCGAAGCGATTGCCTTTCAGCTCCATCATGCCCAGCGCCAAGGCGCTCCTTACCGCCGGTTTAGCCCAGCCGCTGACCTGCGATTGGTCCGCGTATTCTGCCGGATTGTTCGGTACCGACGCTTCGCGAACGGTCTGCATCAGCGCCGCCGCCAATTCCTCGCGGGTAACGCGCGCGCCCGGTCTGAATTTTTTGCCGTCGCCGAGCATGACGCCCGCTTTTTTTACGGCTTCAATATATGGATATGACCAAGTATCGGTCGGGACATCCTGAAAAGAAGATGAGTCTGTTCGAACCGGCTCGATGCGCAAAGCTCTGGTCAACAGCACCGCGAGTTCCTGTCTTGTAAGCGTATCCAAGGGACGGAAACGACCGGAAGGGTCCCCGCTGATCAATCCCAACTCTGCCGCCTGCTGAACGGCTTTCTGAAAATTCGCGGCCGTTTGTCCAGAGTCGCTGAAAGAAGATGCAGACCCTGCCAAAGGGTTCGAAGCTCCGAACGCGGAACCTGAAGGTACGATCGTCGCCGCTGCCATGCCGGTTGCGACCAACCATGTTGTGAATTTCTTTTTTGTCATCTGTCTCTCTCTCCTCTGCAGATCGTGATGCAATCCGATATACTCAGTTACCGGTTAAGCATTTTTGCTAACTAAGTATATCGGAAAAAATATTATTATATTGAATATGGGAAACGAGAATTTAAAACATTTTTATAAACCGAATGTATCCCCGGCCGTCTTTACCCCGCTAATGAATTAGCATGGCATCTTGGCAGTTTGTTATCTTGGTAGTCCAAGTTCTTGAGAAAAGCCGAAGTCCCGTGCTTAAATGAATCCATACGGTTTAACGCGATTAAGCGACGGGGAGGAAGAAGGCCGGAGTGAAAAAGATAGGATCGGATCTGCTGGTCATCGCGATCGGCGCCTTCGCCTTTGCGCTGGGCATCAATGTGTTCGTCATTCCGCACGAGCTGGGAGAAGGCGGCGTGGTCGGAATTACCATCATTTTGTATTATTTGCTGCAGTGGCCGCCGGGCTGGAGCAGCCTCGTTATCAATTTGGCGCTGCTGGCGATCGGGTATCGGCTGCTGCCGAAGAAGACCGTGGCGTATACGATTGTCGCGGTGGCGCTGCACTCCCTGTTCCTTCATGTCACGGAAGGCTGGCAGGTGGCGTCCCACGATCTCATGGTCAACGCCATTTTCGGCGGAGCGATGATCGGATTCGGCATCGGGCTGATTATCCGCGCGGAAGGCACGACGGCCGGAACGGTCATTATCGCCCGACTGATGAACAAGTTCTGGGGCTGGAAGATCAGCTCCGCGCTGCTGGTCTGCGACGTGCTGGTGGCGGCGTCTTCGTACTTTATTATCGGCGCGGAAAAGTTGATGTTTACCGTCATTATGCTTGTCGTGGCGACCAAAATCATCGATCTGGTCACGACGGGGCTCAATCCGCAAAAGTCCGTCATGATCATCTCCAAGCAAAAAGACGAAATCGCCCGCCAGGTCAATGCCTTGATGAATCGCGGCGTGACCGTCATGAGCGGCCAGGGCTATTACACGCAGAATTCGGTGGACATTCTCTACATCGTCGTAAGCAAGAAAGAGCTTTCGCTGCTGAAAAGCATCGTGAAAGCAGCCGACCCCGAAGCGTTCATCACGATTCACCATTTGCAGGACGTGTTCGGCAAAGGATTCGTGGATCTGCAAAAAGTTTGAACGAAGAACGACCCGCCGAGCGCCCGGCAGGTCGTTTTTTCGTTCGCGTGAAGGACAGGACGCCGAAGTCGCGAGAACTTTGTGATCGAAATCACGAGACGCGTCGGTCAGCGATTTATAATGAAGGAGAAGCGGGAAGCCATCCTTCCGGCAAGTTCATACAACCGAGGAGTGAAGCGAAATGGACAAACAAACTTTAAGCTCTTTTCAAGAATATCGGGAAGATAAATTCACCAAAAAGATCGTATTCAAAAAAGAAGGTCATGTGGCTTTCGTGCTGAACTTCGGGCCGGGCCAGCAGCTGCCTACGCATAACCATCCGGGCGCGACCGTCTATCTGACCGTGCTGGAAGGCCGGGGCTTCATGATTGCCGACGGTGCGGAGACGTTCGTCGAAGCCGGCGACCTGGTGCAGGTCGAAGGCCGCGAAGCTTTTGCCTACCGCAGCGCGGACGATTCCCGTTCCAGCCTGTCGGTTCTGCTGATCAATACGCCCAGCGAAGCGTACGCCAAAGAAGTGTAGCCCGCGAGCCTTTCTCCGCAATAACGAAAACCCTAGTAAACGCCGATCGGCTTTTACCAGGGTTTTTGGCGTTTTCACATGGTACGGAGCAGCTATTCTTCCTGTCAGAAAGATATCGAAGTATTTATCAATAAAAATATATTGTTTTACGATAAATAAAATGATACACTGAGGGCGAATTCCTTGAATCGGAGGCCTTTTTATGAATACCGGATCGAATTCCGCTTCTCCCCGCCCGACCGCTATGCTTCGCGCATTCGGCCAACTTCTTCGCTTCGGGCGGGAGCAGGCGCTGTCCTGCCTGTTTCCTGTCGTTATTTTCGCCGCGCTGGCTTTGACCCGGATGATCGAGCTGCCGCTCCTTCCCCGCTACGACTGGCTGCTGATCCTCTGTCTGCTGATGCAGGTGATCATGGTCCGTTCGGGTCTGGAGACGCGGGACGAGCTGAAGGTCATTACGCTGTTTCACTTGATCGGTCTGGCGCTGGAACTGTTCAAAGTACATATGGGCTCCTGGTCGTATCCGGGAGAAGGATATTCGAAAATTTTCGGCGTGCCGCTGTACAGCGGATTCATGTATGCCAGCGTGGCCAGCTATCTGTGTCAGGCCTGGCGGAGGCTGGACGTACGGCTGGTCGCATGGCCGCCTTTCCCCGTCGTGACACTTCTTGCCGCGGCGATCTACCTGAACTTTTTTACCCATCATTACTGGATCGACGTTCGCTGGTGGCTGTGTCTGCTGGTCGTGATCGTGTTCCGGCGCGCCCGAGTCAATTACCGGGTCGGCGAATCCCGATACCGCATGCCGCTCGTTTTGTCGTTCGTGCTGATCGGCTTCTTTATCTGGATCGCGGAAAATATCGCGACCTTCTTCGGCGCCTGGACCTATCCCAATCAGACGCAGGCATGGAGCCTCGTCCACTTGGGCAAAGTCAGCTCCTGGCTGCTGCTGGTCATCGTCAGCTTCCTCATCGTGGCGACCTTGAAAAAGGTTAAAGGCGAGCAGCGCGCCCCAGCCGAATCGGCTGAGCCCGGTTGACCGCTGTTCCGTTATCAAAAAAGCCTGACCGTGCGCGCCGCGCATGAGTCAGGCTTTTTATAATTGGAGTCGGATAGGCCGACTTTGCGAGGCGTTCAAAAAAAGGTTATTCCGCGGAGTCCTTCTCCTTCTGCCGCTTCAGCCACTCCTCCAGCACGACCGCATGGTTATGCACGGGGTCTTTGGCGGCATACAGCAGCGTGACCCGTCCCTGTTCCGCGCGGCGAAGCAGTTCGGCGGCCCGTTGGCAATTCCCTTCTCCGTCGTCCAGTTGGGCCAGGTAACGTTCGCGAAAATAATCGAAACGTTCGGGGGCGTGGCTGAACCAGCGGCGAAGCGACGGGGACGGCGACAGTTCGCGCATCCAATCGTCCATTCGGACGCGCTCCCGGGACAACCCGCGCGGCCAGAGACGGTCGATCAATACGCGATAGCCGTCGTCTTCGGAAGGGGATTCGTACACTCTTTTGATTCGAAGTCCCCGCTCGCTCGAAAACGCCGCGTCCCGAGCGTCCGACTGCCGGAAGTCGCGCATCCTTTCGTTCGCCGCCTCACGCATCGCCCTCTCCGAAAGGAACGTCCGACACCCGGATCGAGTCCGTCGGGCAGCCGTCCGCCGCATCTTCGAGGTCCCCCTCCCATTCCGCCGGAACGGGAACGATGCCTCGGTTGCCGTCTCCCTCGATGATGTTCTCGGCCAACCCTTCGTCGTCATAGTCGAAAATATCCGGTGCCGTCGCCCCGCATGCGCCGCAGGCGATGCAGGTGTCTTTATCCACTCTTGTATAATGATGCGCCACTTGCTACTCCTCCTCGTCTGCATTCTTTTTTCAGTATAGGAGACTTGAAGGCGGAGGCTTGTGATTGCGCGCACGCGAAGCTGCTCAGAAAGAAAGCTTGGCTGCCGGCTCTTGAAGCGGACAATAAGAAACTTCTCTTCCTACCGGACAGCCGTACACTCTCGTATTGACCCAATCCACAAAATCTTGATGATTCTGTATGTACAGCCATCCTTCGAACATGCTTTTTTTCAGCGCGTCCGACGGACGATGATGCCAGCGGAACGGATGGATGCCTTTCTGGCCGTACATCCAATCGTAAAACCGATCACGCAGCCATTCGATGCAGCCGGCCGCGTCTTCGCGAAACTCGAAAAAGAAATAAACGCCGTCGCTGTTGTCCATGCCGACAAGAAGCGTGTTTTGATCGGTGAAGGAAGGCGGTTTTTCTGCAAGCACGGAATATTCGGCAGAATCGGAATCGGCCGCGGCTTCGTTTCCGATTTCGGCATGATGCCCCGCGGCCCTCTTCCCGTTCAGACGCTCTGCCAGGGCCAGTACGTACAATCCCGCCTGCAGTTCGTCCCCGAACCCGATGTTCCGCACGATGAAACGGATCAAAGAGTCGCGGCTCCAGAACGCCGAGAACGCTGCGTAACGCTCAAGCAGCCGGTTGCCGGATTCGCGAATGATCAGGTGATAGGAGAGGGAAACGAAACTTTCCTGTTCCCGCGCGTCGAATTGTTTGCCCAGCCCCGTGTCTCCGATGATTCCGCATGAGCGGATCAGGATAAGCTGCGGGCGGCTGAATACTTCCAGCTCTTCCGCGAATGCGCGCGCCGCATCCCGGTTGTAATCTTCGTGCAGCTTCCTCGAGCGTTCGGCCAATTCGTTCAATTCCGTCCTTATGCTCAGCAGCTCCGCATATAAGTTCATCGCTCCGCTCCCCGCTCGTATCGCAATGAGACGCCGGATCACCGGCTCAAGTTCCTTTACCGCTTCGTACCTGCCGCCCATGGGCCACCGCCTTTTCGCATAACGTTAAAATGCACGCATAAAAAGAACGCGGCGGGAGAGAAAGTCGTTATTCTTCCCGCCGCTTTTTCACGTCGTTTGCCGGGTCTGACCGTTCTCTAATTGTGCAGCACTTCGTCGAGGAAATCCAGAATCTTCTCCACGTTCTCGGAAGACTCGAACTCGGGTCCGCCGTGTCCGGCTCCTTCCAGCAGTTCCAGCCGCACGTTTCCGCCGCCGATCGCCACCTCGAGCTTGTCGGCCAGCAGGACGGACTGCCGCACCGGAATGAGCGGATCGAGCGTTCCGTGCTGGATATAGAAGGGCGGCGCGCCGGGCGTAATATGCATTTCCGGATTCGCGGCCCGGGCAAGATGCGGCGCTTCCCCGATCGGCCTGCCCAGCAGCAGCGACTCGGGCGAATCCGGAGCCGCATGGTTCTGCAGAGAACGGACTTCGCTCTCCATGAACAGCTGGTCCATAGACAAGAAATCCGTCGGACCGAACCAGTCCACGACAGCTTGGACGCACGGATCTACGTTTTCTTCCCCCGTCGAGGTGTCTTCGAGCACCCGGTTTCGGCCCGACGTTCCGGCCAGCGCCGCCAGATGGCCGCCGGCGGAAGCGCCCCATACGGCGATTTTCTTTTTATCGAAGCCGTACTTGTCCGCGTTCGATTTTACCCAGCGGATCGCGGTCTTCACATCGTGGATCTGCGCCGGGAATTTCGCTTCGCCGCTTAATCTGTAGTTGATTGATACGACGGCATACCCGCGTTCCAAGCTCTTCAGCACAGGATACACCTGGGAATCGGCTTTATCGCCTTCTTTGAAGGCTCCTCCGTGGATGGATACGATGACGGGCGCGGCCCCTTCGCTTCTCCTTTGCCGGGGCAGGTAGATATCCAGCTTCTGCGCCGCAGATTCGTGATGATACGGCATGTCGGCGTAATCGGGTGCCTGGAACCGGGTCAATGTTGAACGTTCGCTCATGATCTGCAGCTCCTTTGCATTCGATTTGTAGAAAAAAAGGGCGATTAGCAGCTGCGGTTATCCAAACCGTTCGCAAAGCTGTCTCGTTTGGTGTGTGCGAAATCACAAGTTTTAAATTTGAACGTTTTACAATGAAAACATATGCGACAGCGCGACTGCTTGATGATCGCTCTTCCGATTTTTACCCTTTATTCGATCAGAGCCTGTTTGGTTAAGCCGCCGAGCGGGAAAAATTTATGTGCCGAAGGAGACCGAAATCATGACCCAATCCGCTAATCAGCCCTCGATGTTCTGTTTTCAATGCCAGGAAGCGTCGAAAGGAACCGGCTGCACGATCGTCGGCGTCTGCGGCAAGCCTCACGATGTAGCCAATCTGATGGACCTGCTCATTTACACGCTGAAAGGGATTTCTTTCCTCAGCCTGGACCTCGATATGCCGACTGAAATGGAGCGCCGCGTATCGCTGTTCATCATGGACTCGCTGTTCGCCACGATTACCAACGCGAACTTCGATCGGGATTATTTCCTGAACAAAAACCGCGAAGCGCTCGAACTGCGCGCCGAAGTGCGCTCGCTGCGCGACGTACAATTCCCCGGCGCGGCAGACAGCCTTCCGGACGCCGCCGTCTGGACGGGCGACGAGAGCGAATTCGACGGCAAAGCGTGGACCGTCGGCGTGCTGCGCACGGAGAACGAAGATATTCGTTCTCTGCGCGAACTGCTCACGTACGGCCTTAAAGGCATGGCTGCTTACAGCTACCACGCCGGTCAGCTGAACGAAATCGACCCGGCGCTCGACGCCTTCGTGCGCCGCGCGCTGGCCGCCACGCTCGACGATACGCTGGAAGCCGGGGACCTGGTCGCGCTGAATCTCGAAGCCGGCAAATACGGCGTCGATGCCATGGCGATGCTGGACCGCGCGAATACCGGAACATACGGCAATCCGGAAGTGACGAAGGTCAAGATCGGGGCGGGCAGCCGTCCGGGCATCCTGATCAGCGGCCACGACTTGAAAGACCTCGAAGAGCTGCTGGAGCAGACCGAAGGCAAAGGCATCGACGTCTACACGCACAGCGAGATGCTGCCCGCCCACTACTATCCGGCGTTCAAGAAGTACGAACACTTCTACGGCAATTACGGCAATGCGTGGTGGAAGCAAAATAAAGAATTCGAATCGTTCAACGGCCCGATTCTGATGACGACCAACTGCATCGTTCCGCCGAAGGACAGCTATATCGGCCGCCTCTATACGACAGGCAATACCGGATATCCGGGCGTCGCGCATATTCCGGACGGCAAAGACGGAGCAACGAAAGACTTCTCCGCGCTGATCGAGCAGGCGCTGACCTGTGCGCCGCCGACGGAGATCGAAAGCGGCGAGATCGTGGGCGGATTCGCGCACAACGCCGTGCTGAGCGTCGCCGATCAGGTCGTCGATGCCGTGAAGACGGGCGCCATCCGCCGCTTCTTCGTGATGGCGGGCTGCGACGGCCGAATGAAGTCCCGGAACTATTACACGGATTTCGCCCGCGAGCTGCCGCAGGATACGGTCATCATGACCGCCGGCTGCGCCAAATACAAATACAACAAGCTCGACCTGGGCGATATCGGAGGCATTCCGCGCGTGCTCGACGCCGGCCAGTGCAACGACTCCTATTCGCTCGTCGTGATCGCGATGAAGCTGAAAGAAGTATTCGGCCTCGACGATATCAACGACCTGCCGATTTCCTACAATATCGCCTGGTACGAACAGAAAGCCGTGATCGTACTGCTCGCTCTGCTGCATCTGGGGGTGAAAAATATCCATCTCGGCCCAACGCTGCCGGCTTTCCTGTCGCCCAACGTGGTGAACGTGCTGGTCGAAAACTTCGGCATCGGCGGAATCACCAACGTCGAAGACGATATGAAGATGTTCTTGGGCGCGTAAGCGCCGTCGAATCCGAAAGATAGATCAAGCGCCGGTTCTCGCTGCTGCGAGCCGGCGCTTTTTGATGCGGGGGATGATGATATGGATATGGGTTAAGGGGCTGGAATTCGCGGGTTGGGCGGTTGAATTTTTTCTGCTTTTGATTTTGGTTTTATTATTGTGAATTTTTCATTGCCTTAAATATTTATTTTAATTTCAATAGTTGCCCTTTTAGCGCAGCGGATAGATGACCTTGCTCCCCTCTGCCCTCCTTAGCTCTTCGTTCAGCAAATGGTTATGGTCGGCTCCGACGATGCACAGAATTCGCTTATCCGGATTCCGCTTGATCGCGTTTCGGATTCGCTGTACCATGATCAGATGACGATGCGTCCAGCGCAAAGCATAGGCTTCCGGATCGAGTTCGGCCATCCGCTTGTATTTGAGCCGGGTCGCCTCGTCGAATGCCGCCGTGTTAAACGGAATGTTCCCCTGCCCCGCTCCTTCCAGCTGGCGCTGCCACCACTTTTCGTCTTCCTGCTCCAGCCGCGCGCGTGCTTCTCCTTCGTATTTTCGCAAAGGATCGAAGTCGTTCCAGACGTCGAGCTCGATCCAGTCGATCGGCACGAAGTCTATTCCTTTCTCTTCGCACAGCGGGAAGATCAGATCGTAATATTCGCTCGGCGGCTCGCCCCAGTATCCGCGCTCCGCCGGTTCCCGCTTGTACCTATCCCAACTCACGGGCAGCACCTCGCCGCAGATTACGTCCGGATCGAACTCCGTAATCAGCTCGCGGATCAGCTCAATCGTCAAGCCGGTTTGCATTCGCAGTTCGTTATTGTGCACGACGCCGAGTATGCCTATCGTTTTCGTTTTTTCCATTGTTTTTGGTGTACTCCTTTTGTTTTCTATTGTGAATTTTTCATTGTTTTAAATATTTTTTTAAAACACGCCTTGTATTAAAGTTTGACGGTTTTCTCCGGAAGTTCCTTGTAATAAGACATTAGTTCGACAATAATATCTCCTTCAACCGTTTTATCGATCGGACCTATCGAGTCTACTCGACTCTTCAATCCATGGGGGCCTAATTCGTGATCCGACGCAAAAAACAAAACCGTGCTGCTCATGCCGGATGAACGTATAGGCTTGGCGTCCAAATAATCTTGGGCATAAAAATTCAGCTGAAGATTATCTTCGGATTCGTATTCGACAAGCGCTATCACCTGATCTTTCGAACAAACCGACTCGTTACTCTTCATACTCTGCTCCTTGAACCGCTGCCATTCTTCTTCCGTAAAACCTTCCTCGGCAGGATTTTCGAACCTCTTTTGGGTTTCTCCCCAAATATCGTAGCGTGTCCATGCATGAACGTAAAAAAAGCGGTTTTTCTCGTGAACAGGATCGTAATAGTAATGTTTGATTTCGTTAGACGAATCTCCGAAGTTCAGCATAATCGGCTCGGTATGTACAGGGATTGTGCGAACCGTACCAGCGAATTTCAACGTGATATCCAGCTCTTGATCCAAATCGAGATCCGGGAAAGCTTCGGAAGAATCCTGCTCGTAACAGGTCAGAACCAAACGCTCCAATTCCATGTCCTCAAAGCCGGCGAGATCCAGTCCTTTTTCGATAAAATGCTGTAACTCCATATAGGTCCGGTAGTCCGGTTCCATGAAGTAAGTCGACTGCGACGAACTAAAAGTCATGGACCGACCTTGAATGATCATTTGAGAGATAAATCGTTCCTGATCGCCGATAATCGTCTCTCTTTTCAGATCCCGCTGCATGAGCTCCCGATTGGAAAGGGATTCCTCGGATTCGCGAATAACTTTTTCTTCCGACGACCGTTCCGGCAGTGGGCTAAGCGTCCACAATTTATGAGTCCCGTTCTCCGATGTGCTGGACATCAGCAGCAGCTTGATATCTTCAACGTTGACCAGACGGTTGAGCAGAATTTCGCGGTCGGGAAGCAGCATCGTGTCTTTCAGTTCTTTTAATCGCATAAAGTTTCTCCTTGGATAAACAAAATGAAGCCGCGATACCGGGGAGGCGGCTTGTTTTCTGCGTTTTTCGTTTAAAGCGGGAGCGTTATTTCAGGGAACTCCGCGTTATACGACAGCAGTTCGACAACGAGACTTCCGGTAAACGTTTTTTCTACCGCAGCGATCACGTCTTTTCGACTCCTTAATCCGTGAGATCCTTCATGATCGGTTCCGAAAGACATGGACATACCCGATTCGTATGAGGACGACAAATATTTTGCATCCAAATAAGGTTTCGCATAAAAATCCAAACGGATATCGCCTTCCGCTTCATACTCGATAAGAGCCAGATTCATTCCTTTGGGACAAAGCGCCTGAATGCTCTTGAGATGTTGATCTTTGACCTGCTGCCATTCTTCATCCGTAAATCCCGGCGAGGAAGGCCTGGCTAAGAGTTCTTTGGATTCTTCCCAGATATCGTAATGAGTCCATCCGCGAATATAAAAGAACCGATTTTCTTCGTGAATAGGATCGTAAAAAGACCGTCGGATTTCTTTTTGCGAACTGCCGAATTCCAGCATCATCGGTTCAATTTGTGTAGGAATTCTGCGAAAAGTACGATTGAACTTCAAGGTGATATCCAGCTCTTTGTCCAAATCAAGATCCGGAAAAGGTTCGGAGGTATCTTGAATGTAAAAAGTCAGAAGTAAACGGTTCAACTCGGCTTCCGCAAAACCGGAGATGTCCAACCCTTTTTCGATAAAATGCTGAAGCCACATATAACTGTCGTGGTTCTGCTCCGTGAAAAAACGTGCCTCCATGCCATTGAATGTCATGAGCCGGCCTTGAATGATCATTTTGGAGATATAATCTTCCTGATCGTCGAAAATCGTATCCCCTTGCAAATGCTGCTGTATGCGCTCACGGTTCGACAAGGGTTCTTGAGGTTCAGGAACCGGTTGTTTTTCATACAAGTAATCCGGAAATCTGCGCAGCGTCCACAATTTATGGCTCCCGTTCTCCGAGGTGACAGAAATAAGAAGGATATCGGTATTGTTGATCTTGACCAGACGGTTGAGCAGGATTTCACGGTCGGGAATCAGCATCATGTCCTTCAGCTCTTTTAGCCGCATAAGGGTCCTCCTTGGATTGGACTTAACTTTGACGATTCCCGTCTAAAAGCTTATCGATATCTTCTTTGCTTAAAATATTCCAATTGCGAGTATCATACTCCCAACCTTCACTTTTATAATGTTCGAATTCCTTTCGATCGACGGCTATATTATCGTAATCCCTATTTTTAAGGAAAACCAGCGTTCCACGCACCCTCTTCACTGCGTCTTCAGAAGAACAGCAAAAGGGTTCTTCTTCGGAATATTCGAAGTCCAATATGACTTCGGAATAACGGATCACCTCTTTCAAATCTCCTTGTTGACAATATTCAAAAAGATAAACGCTATAATGGATTGCTTTTAATTCTTCCGCACTGATATTTGGATTGCGAATACATTCAAGCATCCTCGCTTCAAAAAACATCTTCAGCGTTGGAGAAAATACATAACTCTCTTTCAGGATTTTAATGCCATCCTTAATAAAGCGGGCGACTTCCGAAGAAGTGGTTTTTTGCAGATGTTCTTCTGCTTCATCTTCCGAAACAGCTAACAGTCCTATTCTTCTCATCATGAACGTAAAGTAACAAAGTTCCATCACGACTTCGCTCAAAACGTCAATTTTCCCTATTTGATCAGCTCCCTCCATTCTATTAAATATCATCGTACTTAAATTCTCGGATTACATTACCGTTTTTGTTTTGCATTTGAATGAAACCAACATCACTCTTTAAATCTTCCGGTACAGAATAAAAGAATATTCTATCGTCCAGCAGATCATATTTCTCTATCAATTGATCGTTTACATCTAATATCGATATACTTTTCGCGTTAGGTTGTTTCGTTAAGAGAGCGCCTATATAGGTTCCGTATTGACCGTCAAGACGAATCAACTCAGCAGGGTCTCCTAAAAAGGCTGTTTCTTTCGATAACCCATTTTTTCTCCATTCCATAACGCCGAATTTCGAAGAGTCCGAATTTTTGTAAACGACTAAGATATAAGGTTCATTTTCAGTAACTACCGTTCTTTGTAAAATAGTAATTCCCTGCGCCACTTCGTATTCATTCAAATTCTTTTGCAGCTCTGCGCTTAGATCTTCTGTCTTCGATTTGTTTCCAGGAGAAAAAATTAAAATAAGCAGCAGGGTTATAAGCGCTGCACCGAAAAAACCGATTAAATACTTTTTTTCATCAGGATCGCTCCTTCTTAGTAATCTCAGTTCCAATCGTTGGCTATTACGCAGATATCATTTAACTCACCTAAAAAACCGCCTATAAATTTCTTTATCCGCTAATGTTTTTTTGATAAAGCAGTAATTGATTATAGTATTCAATCATTAAGCGTAAAAACGATTTCCCCCTTTATATTAAAACGCGCTTTTAAGCATTTAGTTTGTTGAATTTTTTGTACAAAAGACGAGGAGGGAATATAGAGAAACAAGTTTATGCTCTCCCTCATGAATCCGCTTCCGCATTATCAGCTTTTTTTCTTGATCTTTGCTTTCTATTGTGAATTTTTCACCGTTTGAATCGGGCCTTGAAGATTCAGCAGGATCATCTGCCGCGTCATCTCTTCCGGCGTTTGGCGCATGCCGTCGTTCAGCCAGCCGTGGATGACGCCGACGTATGCCGAGCCGATGTAGCTGGCGATCACGTCTTTTTGTACCGGCAGGCGGCTTTCGTCGAGGTTCGCGAACTTCTCCTCGTAAAACCGCGCGAAGTACCGCTTCATATACTGCACGAAGTCCGTCATCGCTTTGCGTTCGAACATGATTTCGAAGAACGCCCGATGCTTTTTCACATACGCGAATATTCGGCCGGCAATGTACGCCTGCTGCTCGTCGATCGACAGATCGCCCGGCTGCGCTTCCTTCGCTTCGCCGAACAAATCGTCCAGAATATCGTCCGTCACGCTTTGCAGCAGATGGTCCTTCGTCTCGTGATGCAGATAGAACGTTTTGCGGTTCACCGTCGCCCGCTGCGTGATATCGGCGATCGTGATCCGGTCGTACGGCTTTTCTTTCAGCAGAGCCATGAACGCTTCCCGCAGCAGCTTTCTCGTGCGCACGACTCTCGGATCGAGACGCTCGCTTTCTTTTCCGGCATTTGTCGGCATCCCTGTTCCCCTCTTTGTCCGTTTGATATTCCAAATCTCCTTATTTATACCCCACTTTTATTAAAAAAGAGGCATAAACCTCAATCGTGCAACTGATGGCTATTGTAGCACAATTGGTTATCGTCTATACTTTTATCATGAATTGATTACAATTTAATGTTTCGAAATATAAATGTACGGGAGGATTTCTTATGACGACATCGACTATGAACGCCCATGAACTCGTCTCGCTGCAGCGCCGCTTTTTCCGCACGGGGCAGACGAAAAGCTTGGCTTACCGGACCGCAGCTCTCAAACGCCTGCGGCAGGGCATCGAAGACTATCATCAGCGGATTCTGGACGCGCTGCGGGCCGACCTCAATAAATCCGAAGCCGAAGCGTACAGCTCGGAGATCCGGCTGGTGCTCGGCGAGCTCGATTATACGCTGGAGCATTTGGAAGAATGGGCCGCGCCGCGCGTCGTGCCGACGTCCGAGCAGATTCCGGGCGGAACGAGCACCATCCATCCCGAACCGTACGGCGTCACGCTGATCATCGCGCCGTGGAACTATCCGTTCCAGCTCGCCTTCTCCCCGCTGATCGGAGCGATTTCCGCCGGCAACACCGCGGTGCTTAAGCCGTCCGAGCTGACGCCGTCCGTGTCCAAGCTGACCGCCGACCTGATCCGCGACTGCTTCCCCGAACAATTCGTGGCCGTTATGGAAGGCGAAGTGCAGACGAGCACGGAACTGCTGCGCGAGAAGTTCGATTACATCTTCTTCACCGGCAGCACGCCGGTCGGCAAAGTCGTCATGCGGGCCGCGGCCGAGCATCTGACTCCGACGACGCTCGAACTCGGCGGCAAAAGCCCGGCGATCGTGCATCGGGATGCCGACTTGAAGCGCGCGGCCCAGAGCCTCGTGCGCGGCAAGTTCCTGAACGCCGGCCAGACGTGCGTGGCGCCGGACTATCTGTTGGTCCATGAAGACGTGCGCGAAGAACTGCTGCGGGAGATCGAGCTTGAGGTCGCGGACAAATACGGCGAGGACGTCACGCAGAATCCCGACTTCCCGCATATCGTCAACGAACGCAACTTCGACCGGCTGAGCCGCTTCCTGAACGACGGCGAAGCGCTGCTGGGAGGCCGCGCGATCCGCGAACAGCTGCTGATCGAACCGACGCTGCTGCAGGGCATCGACTGGGAATCGCCGGTGATGCAGGAAGAGATCTTCGGACCGATTCTGCCGGTCATGGCTTACAGCGATCTTGATCCGGTGCTGGAAAAGGTCGTCGACCGGCCGAAGCCGCTGGCGCTGTACCTGTTCACCCGGGACGAAAAAGTGCAACATACGGTGCTGAACACCGTCTCCTTCGGCGGAGGCTGCGTCAACGAGACGCTGCTGCATATGAGCTCGCACGAGCTGCCGTTCGGCGGCGTCGGCGAGAGCGGCATGGGCTCGTACCACGGCCGTCAAAGCTTCGAGACGTTCTCCCATCACAAATCGATGCTGGTGCGCACGGTCTGATTTTCCGCTTCGCTCCGAGTTCCTAAGCGCTTTCCCGCGCTTATCCCCTAATCCTCCTCGCCTTTTCTCTCCCTGCGGTCTTTCGCTCCCTGCGAAAGGCCGCTTTTTTGCGCCTTTTCGCGGATTCGAAGGGGCTCCGAAAATTTTTTCGTC
This sequence comes from Saccharibacillus alkalitolerans, assembly GCF_011090185.1. GTDB lineage: Bacteria > Bacillota > Bacilli > Paenibacillales > Paenibacillaceae > Saccharibacillus > Saccharibacillus alkalitolerans. Next base: position 1,202,611 of record NZ_JAAFGS010000001.1, read on the forward strand.
CATTTTATTATTCGATGTAACCGAAACGGCCGGATGCCGGTCTAATGTTCATCTTAAAAAGAAGAAAGGAAGATGCGCTTTGACAGACGAAGAGCTGGTCCTGCGGGCAAGGGACGGGGATCGCGACGCGTTCGTGGAATTGATGCGGCGCCATGAAGAGGCTTTGCACAATATGGCCTGGTCGATGCTGAGAAAAGAGGAGGACGTGGCGGACGCGATGCAGGAGACGGTGTTCAAAGCTTACCGCTCCGTCGCCTCGCTGCGGGAAGCGCAGTTTTTCCGAACCTGGATCTTCCGAATTCTCATCAACGAATGCAACTCGCTGCTGCGCGGACGAAGCCGCACGGTAGCGGTCGCGGACTTCCCGGTCGCGGCTGCGCAAAGCGCCGCTTACGACGAAGTGGACATGAGAGACGCCGTCGACCGGCTGGAATCCAAGCAGCGAACCGTGATTATTCTGCATTACTTCGAAGATCTGAGCGTCGCGCAGATGGCACAGACTTTGCAAGTAACGGAGAGCGCGGTCAAGACGAGACTGATGAGAGCCCGCACGGCCTTGATGAAAAAATTTCAATCGAACGCGAAAGGGAGTATGAATTATGAATCGATCTAACGCCGAGCAGCAGCTGGATCTAAACCTCAAAAACGCGGGACATTCCCGCAGGCCGATCTCCCCGCTGGTCCGTTCCCGCCTTGACGACGCTTACGCTTCTCTCCCGGAATCGCCCGCAGCGATGCAGGTTCCGCAGCAGGAAGCGCCCAGAGCGCGCAAGCGCTCCCGGGCGATGCGCCGCACGGCCGCCGCCGCCGCGGCCGCGTTCGTACTGTCGACCGGACTGCTCGCTTCGGGCTTCGCTTCCCCGGCGATGGCCGACACGATCCGCGACATTCCGGTTCTCGGCAGCCTCTTCAGCAAAATCAAAGGCGACGCGGGACTTCAAACAGCCGGCGAGCGGAACCAGGGTTCGCTTGTCGAAGCAGCGGCCGAATCGGGCGACGCGAGCATGAAAGTGCGGGAAACGATCTTCGACGGCACCCGAGTCGCTTTCGCCGTCGATCTGACCGTGCCGAGCATTCCGAACGCTTCCAAGTTGGAGGAAAAGCTGCAAAACGTCAGCTTGAGCGTCGACGGCAGGACCGAACTGAACGGCTTCTACTATACCGAACCGGAAGATCAGGGCGGCGGCACGTACACTCTCTTGATGAACCTTCCTCTTCAAGCTTCCGACGCGAAAGGATTGGGCGATCGTTTCGACGGCATTATCTCGCTCAAAATGGCGAACGCAGACCGACCGCTGACCGTGACGGTACCGTTCGAGCGGATCAAGGCGGTTCAAGAGCTTCATTTGAAACCGGGACCTTCCGCCGACGACGATACGTATGCGCTGAGCATCGATACGCTCGACGTGACGGCTTCGACCGTTCGGCTGGGCACCACGCTTGCGCTGAAAGATCGTCAAGCCTCCGCCGAAAAGCGCGAAGCGGCGCTGCTGGATACCGCTTTCGAGATTGTCGACGATCAAGGGCGCGCGCTGGACGTCGTGGGCGGCGAAGGCATGCTGGACGGCGGAAGTCTGACGTACGTTTCCAACTTCGGCGCCGATCTGAGCGAAGCGAAGTACATTGTCGTCAAACCGTATATCCAAAAAAGCGAAGGGTTCCGCGACTCCAAAACATATTTGGAAGATCTGGACATCCGAATCGACCTGCAGAGCGGCAAGCGATAAAAATCGGATCGACGGTTTCCGTTCTTCCGCATTCCGCTTCCGTTCTTGCGAAAAAGGCCCCGCGCATCTGCGCAGGGCCTTTCTTCGGTTTGAAACGAAACAGCGGCACGAAGGGAGGCGGCATGCGGCTTTCCCTTGCGCCGCTTTCTTTTTATACCGCTTTGCGAGCCCGGTCGAACAGCACGTTGTTTTCCAAGTGAATATGCTCGAACGTGTCTTTTTCCAGCGCTTCGAGACGGTTCAGCACGAGGCGGTGCGTCCCGCAGGCATCCATCGGCGGCACGAAATCGCTTGTGATCTCGCGCAGTTCTTTCAGCAGCTCTCCGGCCTGTTCGTGCTCGTTTTCCAGTTCGGTCAGATGAGGCTTGAGCGCTTCGGCCGTGTCGGCGGAAGGAGCGTCAAAGTAAGCCTCCAGCAGCGGGAACACGTTGGCGTCCTCGTCTTCGGTATGCTCCAGCAGTTCTTTTTTGAGCAGCGAGAAGATTTCCTGGACGCGCAGCAGATACGGACGGTTTCCTCCGTGCACGCGAGCCAGCTTGGTCACGTAAGGCGTGAGCGCCGGCAGTTCTTCGCGGAGACGGGCATGATACAGCTGCTGAATGTGCGCGATCAGTTCCTTCGGTTCCAGCGAAGAAGGCTTCATTTCTTTGCGCTGCGCTTCTTCCCGCGTGATCGCTTCGATTCGGCTCAGCACTTCGGCCGTGTCGAGTCCCCGTTCTTCGGCGGCCTGCTTGATCGGCATTTTGCCGCCGCAGCAGAAGTCGATCCGCAGTTCGCGGAACAGGTCGCCGGTACGCGGCTGCTCGCTGACAATTTGCGATACCCAGGTGTCTTCCGTAAAGGTTTTGTCGATCGTCGTCATGATGATTTCCTCCCGCATATGAAAAAGTAATGTCGGTCTGTTATCCGTCGCCGAGTTCTTCTTCAGTATAGGCGGGAGGAAGAAAGCGCCTTGTGATTCCAAGCACTTTATTCCCCGAAAAATCCGGTCTTCCTCTTCCCTTCAGTCTTCCGTTTGCAGTTCCTCCGTCCGAAGCAGCAGCGCGAACTGCCGGGCCAGAAACTGCGGCGAATACGGCATGTCGCTGCGAAGCCAGGAAGCGATCGTCCCGAGCAGCGCCGCGGAACTGAACCACACGGCCACGTCTTTTTGGATGCCGCGCTTGACCAGCATATCGTCGGTCATCCCGTCCCCGATCTTTTGGATGAACACGTTTCGCAGCCGCTCGTGAAAAACGGGAATCCGGCGCGAGCCGATAATAGTCTTATAAAAGTCGGCATTGGCCGCGATATGTTCCAGCAGACCGAGCAGCACGACGTCTCCGGTCTTGCCCTGCTTTTCCTGCATCGTCCGGCTCATCGCGCGCTCGATATCTTCCGCCATCTCTTCGGCCATTTTCTCCAACATGTCGGGAATATCGCGGTAATGCAAATAGAACGTGACCCGATTGATCGTGGCATACGCAGCGATTCGGTTAACCGTGATCTTGTCGATATCCGTCTCTTTCAGCAGCTCGATCAAAGCGCCTTTCAGCAGCTGACGCGTTCGCAGCACTCTCGGATCGGTTTTGCTTTTTTCGTGTTCGCTCATTCGGCTCCTCCTGTTGGCGTTTGATTTACATTTCCGTCTTTTCTGTCGATTATTCAAATTTTAAACAACGTTTTGCCGGATAGTGAAAATTAGTTTACATTTTCAGAAAAAATGTCGCTTGTGCGCAATCTATTTTCGCCGCTATAATCTGATTTATGCATTGTCGATTATCCGACACTTTGTAAAAAAAGTCTAGACCCGTGATGAGAGGATGAAGAGAAATTGAGCAGTACCCCTAAGACGGAATTGGGATCCGCGAAAAAAGGTCCGATCATGTTCATCATGATTCTCGGCGCCTTCCTGGCCACCCTGAACCAAACCATAATGAGCGTAGCCACTCCCGAATTGATGAAAGATTTCAGCATTACGGCCGCGACGGCCCAGTGGCTGACGACCGGCTACCTGCTGGTTAACGGCGTGCTGATCCCGATCACCGCCTATCTGATGCAGAAATTTTCGACGCGCCAGCTGTTCCAGGCCGCCATGACGATCTTCCTGGCCGGTACGGTCGTATCGGCGATGGCGAGCGGATTTCCGGTTCTGCTGACCGGACGCTTGATTCAGGCAGCCGGCGCGGGCATCATCATGCCGCTGCTGATGAACGTGATTCTGGCCCTGTTCCCGCCGGAAAAACGCGGTTCCGCCATGGGGCTCGTCGGGCTGGCGATCATCGTGGCGCCGGCGATCGGACCGACGCTGGCCGGTTACACGCTGGAACACTACTCGTGGGAAACGATGTTCTATGTCATGATCCCGCTGGCCGTACTGGTCATCGTGCTCGGTTTCGTTTACCTGCGCAACGTCGGCGAACGCGTGAACGTCAAGTTCGATGCGCTGAGCGTGCTCTTGTCCACGATCGGATTCGGCGCGCTGCTGTACGGCTTCAGCCGCGCGGGCAGCTTGGGCTGGTCCAGCAGCGAAGTATTGATCATGATCGCGATCGGCCTGGTGGGCCTGGTCGTCTTCTCTTTGAGACAGCTCAAAATGAAGGCGCCGCTGCTCGACCTTCGCGCCTTCAAATTCAACATGTTCTCCCTGACGATCGTGATCAGCGTCGCGGTCACGATGATCATGTACGCGGATATGATGCTGCTGCCGCTGTATCTACAAAACGCCCGCGGCTATACCGCGATCGAATCCGGCCTGCTGCTGCTGCCGGGCGCATTGATCATGGGTCTGCTCATGCCGGTGACCGGACGTCTGTTCGACAAATTCGGAGCCAAATGGCTGACGATCATCGGCATGGTGATCGTGATCGGCACGACGCTGGGCTTTATCAACTTGACCGATTCCACCAGCTACACGTATCTGGTATTCATGTCGACCGCCCGCCGGATCGGCATGGCGTTCATGATGATGCCGCTTCAGACGGCCGGCTTGAATCAGCTGCCGCCTCGCCTGAACGCCCACGGCACGGCGATCAGCAACACGACCCGCCAGGTGGCCGGCGCGATCGGCACCTCGCTGCTCATTACGATCATGTCCGACCGGGCCAAGACGCACGCGGCCGACCTGATGCAAAACGGCACGAACCCGGCGCAGATCGCGACCCAAGCGCAGATTGCGGGCATCAACGACGCGTACTTGGTTATCGTCGGGATCGGCATCGTCGGCCTGCTGCTGTCGCTTTTCATCCGCAACGTCAAACGCGGTTCGGACGAAACGATTATCGTGCACGCGGAAAAGGGCAAGACGGCCGAGGTTTAAGCGGCAGCTTGCTATAGAGTTTTTAGGCTAGGTTCAGCCCGCTCTCCAATGAGCGGGTTTTTTCATGTCGTTGTCTGCTCCCTCTTCATGCCCTACGCTGAGCCGGCCGACCTCCGGGCCGCCTTCCGTGCTAACGGAACGACATGACGCTTAGAAGCGGAATCGAGGCATTCCGAATTTTTAACGGAACGAGGCGGCGCTTAACGACAAAAAAACCGCTTTTTCCAGCGCTTTAAGCCGAATCGAGATGCCTAAGGGTCGCTGCGTTCCGTTAAAATCCCGAAGCAGCCAAAAAATCCTCTCTAACGGACATGCGTTCCGTTAGAGAGACTGTCGGATCGGCGCAGCAGCAAAAAGAGAGCGTCCGCTTAAACAGGCGCTCCCCCCTTTCGCATATCGGTCCGGCCGATGCGCTGCTCAATCTCCGTCATTATCATCGTTTTCCATCTGTTGATGCTCCGCATCGTCCATGTCCATGCCGTCGTGATCGTCGTCGCCCGAACCGCAGCCTACGACCATCGACAGCAGGCCGATGCCGAGCAGAACGCCCCATGCTTTTTTCATTTTGATTCCTCCTTCCCTGCCTTCGCTTCGTTTCGCTACTATAGAATAACCCGCGTACAGCGATTCTGAATGCTGCGGGCGCGCCAAAAGGAGCGGCATCGTCGATGCCGCTCCGCTGCGCAGCCGAAACTGCTTCAAAAGTCGGCTTCCGCCCGCTTCTTTTTGATCTTCGGCCGGGTCAGCTCGAAGCTGTGCCGGACCAGGTCGAAAATATCTTCGTTATCCAAGGCGCCGTCCAGAATCACCGTGTTCCAATGTTCTTTGTTCATGTGATAGCCCGGCTTAATCTCCTCGTGCAGGTCGCGCAGCATGGCGGCTCTAATCGGATCGCATTTGAGATTGGCGCATGCATGGCCGTCGCGAACGTAAATAAAAGCAAACGACTTCTTGTTGGCGCCGTGCCGCATGACCGTCCAGCTCTCGTCGAACGGATAATCCTCGTACGCTCCCGGATACGTCAGGCAGTGCTCGATCAGCTGCTGTTTGTCCATGTCCGTTCCTCCCTTTCCGCTTGAACAATCTCCGTCCCCAGTATAGCAAACAAGCGTTCCGTCATAAACCGGCTTCGGTTCGGCCGCAGCACAAAAAGCGCGCGTCCGACAGGAGTCGGCGCACGCCCTTCATGTGCTGCGGTCAGGCCCGCGGATATTTGTTCCGGTCTTCTTCCGTGATCTCGCGAATGACCCGGCACGGATTGCCCGCCGCGATCACGCCCGGCGGAATGTCGCGGTTCACGACGCTGCCCGCGCCGATCACGCTGCCGGCTCCGATCGTGACTCCCGGAAGCACGGATACGCCGCCGCCGATCCAGACGTTGTCTTCGACCGTGATCGGGTAGGCGAATTCCAGGCCCTGATTGCGCTGCTCGGCGTCGAGCGGATGACCGGCCGTATAAAAGCCGCAGTTCGGCGCGATAAACACGTTGTCCCCGAATTTCACTCGGGCTTCGTCCAAGATGATCAAGTTATGATTGGCGTAAAAATTCCGGCCCAATTCGATGTTGTATCCCAGGTCGCAGTAAAAAGGCTGTTCGATCAGGAACGGTCCTTCCGCCTTCGCCACGATCTTGCGGATCATCTCTTCCCGCTCGCTCAGCTTCAGCGGATTGAGTTGATTGTGCTCGAAGCACAGCGATTTGCAGTACGTACGCTCCCGCACGATCTGGGGATCGTTGTTGCTGTCGTACAGCAGCCCCGCGGCCGCTTTTTCTTTTTCCGTCATGGTTCGCTGCTCGGTCATCGACTTTCCTCCTCAGTCTTCAAATAAATCCGTAACCGCGCCTTTCGAAGCGGAAGAAACGAGGCGGGCATACTTGGCGAGCACGCCCGAAGACACTTTGAGCGGAGGCTGTACCCAGGCTTGCGCACGGGCTGCCAGTTCCTCTTCGCTTACCTCCATCGTCACTTCCCGGCTTTCGCTGTCGAAAGTCACCAGATCGCCCGTTTGCAGCAGCGCGATCGGTCCTCCCACCTGGGCTTCCGGCGAAACGTGTCCCACGACGAAACCGTGCGAGCCGCCGGAAAAGCGTCCGTCCGTCATCAGCGCAACTTCGCCGCCCAGTCCTCTGCCGACGATCATCGCGGTCACCGACAGCATTTCCGGCATGCCCGGTCCGCCCTTCGGTCCGCAGTAGCGGATGACCAGCACGTCGCCTTTTTGGATTTCGTCCCTTTCGATGGCCGCGGTGGCCTCGTCCTCGCTGTCGTACACTTTGGCCGGGCCCGTGAAGCGCATCTTTTTCATGCCGGACATTTTGGCTACCGCGCCGTCGGGCGCCAAATTGCCTTTCAGCACAACCAGCGGCCCGTTGGGCTTAAGAGGCTTGTCGAACGGACGGATAACGTCCTGACCTTCCTGCAGGGAAGGCATGTCGGCCAGATTTTCCGCCAGCGTCCGTCCGGTGACGGTCATGCAATCGCCGTGCAGCAGTCCCTGCTCCAGCAGCATTTTCATCACGCCCGGCACGCCGCCGATATCGTTCAAGTCCTGCATGACATGCGCGCCGCTCGGCTTCAGGTCGGCCAGATGCGGCACCTTCAGGCGGATGCGTTCGAAATCGTCCAGCGTCAGATCGACGTCGACCGAATGGGCCATCGCCAGCAGATGCAGGAAAGCGTTCGTCGAACCGCCGAGCGCCATGACGACCGTAATCGCGTTCTCGAACGCCTCTTTGGTCATGATGTCGCGCGGATAAATGCCTTTTTCCAGCAGGTTGAGAACCGCCGCGCCGGCTCTTTCGCACTCTTCCGCTTTGCCCGGCGAAATCGCCGGCGTCGACGACGAACCCGGCAGGCTCATGCCCATCGCTTCGGCGGAAGCGGCCATCGTATTGGCCGTGTACATGCCTCCGCACGCGCCGGGACCCGGACAAGCGCTGCACTCGACTTTGTGCAGTTCTTCGTCGCTCATCCGACCGTCCTGATACTGGCCGACCGCCTCGAACGCGGATACGATATCGATTTTTTTGCCGTCCAAAATCCCCGGTTGGATCGTACCCCCGTAGACGTACACGGACGGAACGTTCAAGCGCCCCATCGCCATCAGGCAGGCGGGCGTGTTCTTGTCGCAGCCGCCGACCGCCACCAAGGCGTCGAAGCGTTCCGCTCCGGTGACGATCTCGATGGAATCGGCGATCGCTTCGCGGCTCGGCAGCGAGAACAGCATGCCTTCGTGCCCCATCGAAATACCGTCCGATACGGTGATCGTATTGAATACGAGCGGCGCGCCGCCGCTGTCTTTCACGCCTTTTTTCGCGCGGAACGCCAGGTCGTTGATGTGCATGTTGCAGGGCGTCACCTCGCTCCACGTGCTGGCCACGCCGATCATCGGCTTTTTGAAATCTTCGTCGGTGAACCCCACCGCCCGAAGCATCGCCCGGTTCGGTACCCGGTTGGCTCCCTCGCTGATCACCTTGCTGCGAATTCTCAAGTCTTTCCGGTTTCCGTTGGTCTGGTCCATTTCCGATTGCTCCCATCATGTTGGAGTGTTAAAGCAGATGTTCCAGCTCGCGCATCGGGCGTATCAGATTGCTCTTCATCGCTTCGCGCGCACGTTCGGCGTTTCGATCTTGGAAGGCTTCGATAATTTGCAGATGTTCGTCGACCGAGGCCTGCGTCGACTCGATCGGCTGCTTCAAAAATACGTATTTGAAGCGCCGGATATGCACTTGGAGCGAATCGCTGAAGCTTGCCGTATACGGGTTGTCCGACAGCTCGACGATCAAATTGTGAAACTGCTCGTCCGCCTCCATCGCCCGGTAAGGTTGGCCGCTTCCGACCGCCCGCTCGAATTCGGCGTTCAAATCTTTCAAGCGTTCGATCTGTTCCGCGCTGACGATCGGAGCCGCCACTTCCGCCGCCAGCGCATGCAGCGCCGCCAGGGTCGAATACAGCTTGAAAATATCTTCTTTCCCGATCATCGTCACCCTCGTCTCGCGTCCCGGGTAAGCGGCCACAAGCCCTCTCACCTCCAGCAGTTGAAAAGCTTCGCGGATCGGCGTCCGGCTGACTCCGAGCGATTCGCTCAGTTCCGCTTCGAGCAGCTTTTCGCCCGGCTGCAGCGTCCCGTCGATAATCCAGCGCTGAATTTGATCGAATGCCCTCTCTTTGGCCGAAATTCTTGCAGGTTTCACGAAATTTTGGGGAATCGGCAACGGCTGACCTCCTTCTTGGCCCACATGCAAATTGTTTACATGCAATATATCGCATACGTATGCCGAAAGCAATGGGGAGCGGTCGATTGTTTTCCCGATCTTTTCGCGTGTTAACGAAAAGCCCTCAACGGGTATGTAACCTTGAGCATAACCGCAGACCCATAAAGAGGAGGCATTCTATGAGCAGGCTGCATGACTTATTTGCCGATGTGCTCGGCGAAGTCGAAGCAACTCTGGATGAAACGGAAAACATGAGTCATCCGCTCGTCGTTCTGTTCCGTACGTCGCTGCAGGATGAGAAGGAAGCGCTGAACCGGCTGCTCCCGGTATTGAAACAGGACAATCCGGACCTGGCCGATTTCAAAAAAGACTGTTCGATCGTTTATTTGAACGACGAAATCGTCGAATCGACGTTCCGGGCCTGGATGCGCGCGGTCGACTGGATGGACCACCAGGATTCGGAGGAAGCGGCCAAGCTGGAGAACCGTTTCCCGGGAATCAAAGAAACGCTGAAAAAAGCGGCGGTCGAAATCGAAGAAACGTACGGCGAGGAATCGAGCAAATACGTCGTACCCGCGCTGTACCGGCCGCAAAAAGGAGGCGTACGATGAGCTGGCAAAACGAACGCATCGACATGAACGTCTACAGCCAGGGCGAAGTCGACCGCTGGGTCTACAGCACCTGCAACCTCTGCTCGATCGGATGCGGCTGCGAGATTGCCGTCAAGGACGAAAAAATCGTCGGCATCCGCGGCAACGGCAAGCATCCGATCAACCGCGGACGGCTCGGCCCGAAAGGCGAAAACCAGTGGCAGGCGAACAACAGCCCCGACCGCCTTCTCTCCCCTCTGATCCGCAACGAGCTCGGCGAACTGGTCCCGGCTTCCTGGGACGAAGCGATGAATCTGATCGTGTCCAAAATGAAAGAAGCGCTGAACGACAAAGGCCCGAACAGCATCTCCGTTTATTCGACCGGGCAGGCCTTCCTTGAAGACTATTATACGATCGCTAAGATCGGCAGAGCCGGACTCGGCACGCATCTGCTCGACGCCAATACCCGGCTCTGCACCGCCACGACCGAATTCTGCCTGCTGCAGTCGTTCGGAGCGGACGGCACGCCGGCTTCCTATGACGACGTCGACGAGACCGAGACGCTCATGCTGTTCGGACATAACGTCGCGGAAACGGGCACGGTGCTGCACGAGCGCATCATGGACCGCAAAGCGCGTACGGGCAAACCTTACATCATCGCCGTCGACCCGCGCAAAACGCTGACCGTGCGCGGCGCCGATCTGCATCTGCAGCTGCGCCCGGGCACCAACGTGCCGCTGCTGAACGGCCTTTTGAACATGATTTTGCAAAACGGCGCCGCGGACGAGGATTTCATCCGTCAGCATACGATCGGCTTCGAAGAAATGTCCGGCGCTCTGGAGGAATGGACGGCGGAACGCACTTCGGAAGTCACCGGCATCCCTGACGAGACGTTGAAGGAGGCCGCGCGCATCTTGTCTGAGACCCCTTCGCTCGTTTCGACGACGCTGCAGGGCGCTTTCCAGAGCGCGGACGCGACGACCGCCTGCGTAGCGATCAACAACATCCACCTCGTGCGCGGATTGATCGGCAAGCCCGGTTCCGGACCGCTGCATATGGCGGGCCAGCCGAGCTCCTCGGCCAACCGGACGGCAGGCGGCGTCGGCACCTATCCCGCGCACCGCAACCCGATGAATCCGCAGCATCTCGAAGAAATGGCGAAGCTGTGGAACGTCGACGTCTCAATGCTGCCCGCCGGTCCCGAGAAAGGCATCGAGGAGCAGCTGGAAATGATCGAGCAGGATCAAATCGACGTGTTCTGGAATATCGGCACCAATCCGCTCGTTTCCCTTCCGAACCGCAAGCGGGCCGAATCGGCTCTCAAAAAAGTATTTTTCATCATGCAGGACCATTTCCTGACGGAGACGTCCAAAGTCGCCGACGTGGTCCTCCCCGCCGCCATGTGGGGAGAAAAAACGGGCACGATGGAAAATGCCGACCGGACGATCAATCTGCTGCGCAAAGCGGTCGAGCCGCCGGAGGGCGTGCGCACGGACCTGGACATTCTGCTCGACTTCGCCAAGCGGATGGACTTCCGGGACAAGGACGGGAATCCGCTGATTCGCTACTCTGCGCCCGAGGAAGCGTTCGAAGAATGGAAAGAAGTGTCGCGCGGCCGTCCGTGCGACATGACCGGCATCACCTACGACAAGCTGGAAGCCCATAACGGCCTTCGCTGGCCGGTTACGGCCGAGCGGCCGGAAGGCACGGTCCGCCTCTACGAGGATCTGAAGTTCCATACCTCCGCGGACTACGCCCAGAGCTATTCGAAAGACCAATTCACGGGCCGCGCCCTGACGCACGACGAATACGCGGACAAAAAAGCCGACGGACGCGCGATTCTGCACGCGACCCGCTACAACCCGCCGTCCGAGCAGCCCGGCGGCGACTTCCCGATGTGGCTGACGACCGGCCGGCTCGTCTGGCACTGGCATACGCGCACCAAGACGGGGCGCTCGCCCTATCTGCAGGCCGCCGCTCCGCACGGCTACGCGGAGCTGCACGAAGACGACGCCCGCGAACACGGGATCGTCGAAGGCGAAGTTATCCGCATCACGTCGCCGCGCGGCTGGATCGAAGTGCCGGCGAAGATCGGCGACGCCGTGCAGCGCGGACTGATCTTCGTGCCGTTCCACTTCGGCAGCTGGGAGAGCAACCAGGCCGCCAACGACCTGACGGCGGACTTCGTCGATCCGCTGTCCAAGCAGCCGACGTTCAAGCAGTCGGCCTGCCGGATCGAGAAGCTGCGCCGCCAGCATCTCGTCGCCAGCGGCGAAACGCTCGGCTATATCGCCGAGCAGTACAGCATGAGCGTGGACGACCTGTTGAAAGTCAACCGTATGGAGACCCCTTACGGCATCCAGATCGGGCAGCAGCTCGAAGTGCCGATCTCGGTCATGAACGCGCCGATCCAACCGTATACGCCGCAGCGAACGGATTTCAAAAAGACGCCGATCGAGGAGAAAGACGAACAATAAGCCCTAAGATCGACCGTTCTCAAGGAGGCGGCGGGGGAGGAACAAGCCTTCGCGCCGCCCGAATGACGCCGCACAAAAAGCCCGCGACCTTTCTCGAAAGGTCGCGGGCTTTTGGCTTTGGATCCAGCTTTGGATTTGGCTTTTGCTTCGGATTTGGCTTTTGCTTCGGATTTGGCTTTTGCTTCGGTTTTGTCGTCACTGCTGCTCGTTTTCCGCCTCGCATAGCCGCCTGCCGTTAAATTCGGCCCAGCTTCTCCGGCCCGATCACCACATAAATCCGGTCGATCAATGCCGAATCCGGCTCCGTATACGGCATGATCGCCATCCGGGCTTCTCCGCCCTCACGGTACACCAGCTGCGGTTCGCCGTTCACGGATTCGACGGAGGCGGCCCAGCTTCGCGCTTCCTTGAAAATCCGGCGGGAAGTCAGCAGCGCGCATACGCCTTTTCTGCCTTCCATCGGCCGAACGATCGTGCGAATGCGCGCTCCCCCGCCGTCGGCGGTCAGCACCGGACGGTCGCCGAGCAGATTCAGCACGCCGTCGATATCGTACGCGGCGAATGCCCGTTCGAAGCGGCGCAGCAGCTCCGTCCGCTCCTTCGCCGTTTCTTCCTCCGCTTGAATCGGCGCAAGCCGCGTCTCCCCTTCCGCAGGCTTAAGCTTGCGTTTCGCGCGGCTTAAGTTCTGCCTTAAGGCGCTCTCCGACCTGCCGACCATGCCGGCGATCTCATCGTATCCGAAGCCGAACGCTTCCCGCAAAACGAAAACCGCGCGTTCGGCGGGAGTCAACCGTTCCAGCATGACCATGTAAGCGAACGAAAGCGCGTCGCCGCGTACCGCCGACTCTTCGGGGCCGAGGGCCGCCTCTCCGACCGGCTCCGGCAGCCAATCCCCGACATACCGTTCGCGCCGGCCGCGCGCGGAGTTCAGCAGATTGAGGCTGCGATTGACGGCGGAGCGGGCGATGTCAGACTTGGGATGATCCGGCATCGCCGGCATTCTGCGCGACAGCTCGGCGAACACGTCCTGCACGATATCTTCCGCGTCCGCCGCCGATCCCAGCATCCGGTAAGCGATCGCGAACGCATATTTGCGATAACGGCGGTAAAGCCTGCCGATGTCGTCGGAATCTTCCGTGCCCGGTATATCCGGTGCCCGCGTTTCTTCCCGGCCTGTCTCCGTTCGCATAGGCAGTCCTCCTTTTTTTACTCCAGCTTAACGCCGGGATACATCCCTGTCGAGATCGAGATCCGGTTCCAGGCATTGATCGTGTTGACGACCATAACCAGATCGACATACTCCGCTTCGCCGAAGTATTGGCGCGCCCCTTCGTATACAGGGTCCGGCACGCCGCGCTCGCCGATGTCGACCAGACACTCCGCAAGCTCCAGCGCCGCGCGTTCGCGTTTCGTGAACACCGGCGAATCGCGCCAGACGGCGAGCAGCAGCAGCTGTTCCTCGTAATCGCCGAGAGCGCGCAGGTCCGCCGCATGGGCGGCGACGCAGTAGGCGCAGCCGTTGAGCTGCGAGACGCGCGTCTTGAGCAGTTCGACCAAGGACTTGTCCAGGCCGCTTCCGCCGATAAACTTCTCCAGCGCCAGCATAGTGCGGAACGCTTCGGGATTCGCCTTGCGATGATTCAAACGAAGATGAGGCTGAGCATGTACGGCATTCATTTTAATTCCTCCTCAGGAGCAGATGGGCGCGTCGAGCGCCGCTGTCCATGAGACAAACCGCCCCGTCGTTTTGTGACAGCCCCTGTCCCGATTCGCAGCCTTTTTTTGCGGATGCGCAAAAAAGACGCCGGGAAGTTCCTTTAGGAATCTTCCCGGCGTCAGGCCGCGTCCGCGCATTTAACCTTCCGCTTCCCGCGCTTCTTAACGCTTTTTAGAGATTTTTAGAGATTTTCAATAAATAATTAGCGGATCATCCGCTCCAGCTGCTCCAGCGCGATCTCGAACGTCGGCGCGAATTTCTCCGACCGCGCATAGTTCAGCACGCTGCTCAGGAACTGGCGGCCGTCCGGCGACTCTCCGGCCGCGTCCGCGTCGACGGCGCAGACAAGCAGGCTGCCGCCGCCCGTCCTGCATTCGAACAGCAGGCCCAGCTTGTGGTTGCGCTCGAAGTTGTCGATCGTCTGCACGATCGGCTCCCATTCGGACGGCGTGCCGTCGAGAATGATCGAACGCGAATTCATGACGACGTTCCACCAGGCGTACGTCGAATGCGTTTCGCTCGGGAATTCGCTCAGCGCCGGATGCTCGGGGCGGATCAGCAGGCCGTGCGTGCCGACCGGAATTTTGCGGTCCATGCTTTCCGAGATCGAACGGAACATCGGGAAGCACCAGAAGTCCGCCGCGTAAGTGCCTTCGATCGAATTTTCCAGCGCGGAGACGTTCGGCATCAGCAGCACTTTGCCCCCTTGTGCCAGCAGCGCTTTCGCTTCGTCCGTCAGGCTCTCGAACACCTGCACGCCGCCGAAGTCGGCGGCCGCGTTCGCCGGATAGATCCACAGATCGTAATTCTTGTACACGTCCGTGCCGTTCAAACGAAGCGTCAGTTCGACTTTTTGCATCGCGTCGACGTTCGGCAGCGCCAGCTCGATGCCGCCCAGTTCGAACAGATCGCCGTTCGCCGTCACTTCGGCCGCAATGACGCCTTCGCCCATTTTTTCGCTGCCGGAACGCAGCGACCAGCTTACTTCCAGCGCGCCCGGCGCTTCCTGCCGGAACCAGCTTAGCTCGACGGCCGCCCGGAACGTATCCCCGCCGACGAGGTTATACGACGGGAATCTCGCCAGCAGCACCGCATTGTCGCAGAACGAACGCCAGTCTTCCTCCGTAATCAAGCCTTTGGAATCCATGAACGCGTCGAGCGCGCCGACAAGAGCCGTACCCTGCCCGCTGAAGTCCTGCAGATCGAGGAGTTGAAAGCCCGCCAATTTGCGCGAACGCAGCGCCGCTTCCAGTTCTTCTTTATAGTTCTCCATCGCCAGCTTGCCCGAATTTTCGAAGTAGGCCCGCGCCAGATGGCCGAGTCCTTTTTCCTCCAGACGCTGCTTGAAAATCTTGAAATTCTCCGCTTTCAGCGAACCGGTGTATTTGTCGATCTCGCGGAAATCCGGGTATGTCGCGTATTGTCCGATCTCGTGCGACAGAACCGGAAGCGGCGATACCCAATCTCCCCCGCCGTCTCCTTCCACCGTTTTCATCTCCGTGCCGTACTGGATCTGGATCTGCTTCGTGCCGCCTTCTTCCCCGTCTCCCGCTTGAACCTGCGAAGGGTAGATCGCTTCGTCGTAATCGGTCAGCGTGCTCGGCGGATCGACCTGGATATGGCCCTGCGGCGCGTCGCACATCGCGTACGAGCCGCGGAACCGGCGTTCGCGCGTAAAGCGCACGCCGCAGAAGAAGTCGTCGTGCTCCAGCAGTTCCGGCACCCATTGGTGATTGTTCGAACCCTGCGTGTACAGCGGACGATCGTCGAACTCTTTGTATCCTTTCAGGATGGAGTCGATCTTCTCCCGGCTGCCCCACAGCTCGTTGCCGAGCGAGAACATGACGAACGACGGATGATTGCCGAAAGCCTTCAGAATCTCATAACCTTCCGAGATCAGATAATCCTGCTCCGCCTGATCATGGTTCTCGTCGCCCGGTACCGTCACGGTGCCCCAGAACGGCAGCTCCGGCTCCATGTAGATCCCCAGCATGTCCGCCGCGGCGAACGCCGCTTCCGGCGGGCAGGCGGTATGGAAACGGTAATGGTTCATGCCGTACGATTTGGAGATGTTCAGCACTCTCACCCATTCGTCGACGCTTGTCGGCGCATAGCCGGTCAGCGGGAAAATGAGTCCGTCGTGCTTGCCGCGCAGGAACGTCCGCTGCCCGTTGATCTCGAACTTGTCGCCGGCCGGCCGGAACTCGCGCAGACCGAATACGCTCTCGGTCGTATCGACCGCTTCGCCGTCCGCGTCCAGCAGTTCCAGCTTCAACCGGTACAGTTCCGGCGACCATTCGCTCCACGGACGGGCTTCTTCGCCGAGCGGATACGTCACGTCGACGTTCGATCCGTTCAGCGCGAACTCGGCCGGCTCCGGCGCATGGAATCCTTCGCCGTTGAAGCTCTCCGCGGAGACGCGCAGTTTCGCGGCCGCGGCGCCTTCCACGCCGGCGGTAATCCGGACGCTTTTCTCCCCGACGTTCGGATACGTGCGCAGCTCTTCAAGGCGGGACTCTCCGTACACCCGCAGCTCGACGGCTCCCGTGATGCCGTTCCAGTTGGTCTGCGTATCCGGCGACGTCATATGCCCGCCCTTCGTCGGATAGCCGACGTTATCGACGCGAATCGTCAGCTCTGCCGTGCCCGGACGCAGCCTGCCCGTCAGGTCGTAGACATGCGGCGCGTTCAGGCTGTCGCGGCTGCCGATCTCTTCGCCGTTCAGCCAGACCGTCGTCATCCGCGTACGTTCCAGATGCAGGAATACGGCGCGCTCCGCAAGTTCGTTCGTCACCTCGATCTCTCTGGCGAACCAGGCGGAACCTTCGAACTTGTATTCGTCCGTCAGCGAGCCGGTCAGCTTCTCTTCGCTGCGCTTGCCTTTGCGTGCGTGCGACGTGGTACCCGGCAGTTCCATCGTATCCTCGAACGCGCTCGGACGCCCTTTTTGCTCCTCGTCCAGACTCAGCTTCCAGACTCCGGACAGATCTATTTTGTTCAACATGGTCATCACTCCCGATTATTGAATGCGTTTTCGTTAATATCCGGAAACGGAGCGCGCCTGAATTTCTTCGCCGGTCCGTTCCGGTCTCCCTGTAATACTATAACGCTTTCGGAAGCGCTGTACAATTCCATATTCTTATATGAAAAAATCCCCGATTCTTATGGAATCGAGGATCTTCCGGCCGCTTTCCTTCCGTTTCTGCCTATATCGATCAGAGAATCAGCAGCCATAAATAAAGTCCGAACAGCGTGATGAACAGCGTCGGAATCGTCAGCACGACCCCGATCTTGAAATACGTGCCCCACGTGACGCGAATGCCTTTGTTGTTCAGCACGTGCAGCCACAGCAGCGTCGCCAGCGAGCCGATCGGCGTCAGCTTCGGTCCGAGATCCGCGCCGATGACGTTCGCGTAGACCAGCGCTTCGTGGATTCTGCCGCCGACGTCCGCCGTATCGATCGCCAGCGCCCCGATCAGCACCGTCGGCAGGTTGTTCATGACCGACGACAGCACGGCGCTCAGGAAGCCCATTCCCATCGTCGCCGCGAACAAGCCGTGCTGCGAGAAGCTCCGGATGCCTTCCGCCAGCAGGTCGGTCAGTCCCGCGTTGCGCAGGCCGTAGACTACCACGTACATGCCGACGGAGAAAAAGACGATCGACCACGGCGATTCCTTGATCACCGCCGCAACCGAGATCGCGGGACTGCGCCGGGCCATGATCAGAAACAGAATCGCGATGACCCCTGCGGTCAGCGACAGCGGAATTCCCGCCAGCTCGCCCGCGAAATATCCGATCAGCAGCAGCACGACGACGACCCACGAGACGCGAAACAGCTTGGGATCATGGATCGCCGTGGACGGCGCTTTGATCCCGGCGGCGTCGAAGGTTCGGGGAATGCTTTTGCGGAAAAAGAAATACAGCACGCCCAGGCTCGCCGCCAGCGCGAACAGATTCGGCACGAGCATGACCGCCGCGTACCGCATGAAGCCGATGCCGAAATAATCCGCCGACACGATATTGACCAAATTGCTGATCAGGAGCGGCAGCGAGGTCGTGTCGGCGATGAAGCCGCCCGCGATGATGAACGGAAACACCTGCTTCTCGTCCAGCTTCAGCGCCCGCACCATCGCCAGCACGATCGGGGTCAGGATCAGCGCGGCTCCGTCGTTGGCGAACAGCGCCGCGACGACCGCTCCGAGCAGAATCAGATAAACGAACATCCGGATTCCGCTGCCTCTCGCCGCGCCCGCGACGTGCAGCGCCGCCCATTCGAACAATCCGACCCGGTCGAGCACGAGCGAGATCAGGATGATCGCCACGAAGGCCAGCGTCGCGTTCCAGACGACGTCGGTCACGTCGCGAACGTCCTGCAGGCCGACGACGCCCGTCAGCAGCGCGAGCGCCGCGCCCCCGCAGGCGGACCAGCCGATCGGCAGGCCGTAAGGACGGCGAATGACCAGAAACAGCGTCAGAACAAAAATAAATACAGCCCACAGCGCAGCGTACACACGTCAACCTCCAGTAATAAAGACGGCCTGCAAGGCCGCCTTCTCGCATCGAAATAAACTCTTATAGATTAGCCGCTTCGCCGAAACGAAGCAAGCAAAAAGAGGGCAAGCCGTTGGCCGTTGTTTACGCGGTTCCCCCCCGTTGTTATTGGACCGTTCGCGCCGGATTCAATCAGCCGCTTCAGCGTTCGGGCGACTTCTTCGATATCGGACCGACAGAACGCCGGCAGCCCTGCCGCGGCGAAGCAGCCGACGAACACCGGCTCTTCGCGGAAGCCCGGCATGTCCGCTTCGCGCATGCGCGCCGTATGCAGTTTCCGCGGCAGCAGCGCGATGCCGTGCCCGCTCTCGACGAGGCCGGCCAGGCTGTCCAGCGTATCCGCTTCGATCAACCGGCGCCGCGAACCCTCTGCCGCGAGCCAGTTCAGCGTCTGCCGCCGGTACGGGCAGAGGGGATCGCGGGCCGCCAGCACCGGAAGGCCTGGCGGAAGCGCCGCGTTCCCGTTTTCCGCTCTGCCGACAGCCGCCGCGGCCGCCCAACCGATCGGCTCGGCAGCCTCGAATATTTTTACCCGCCGCCCCGTTCCTTCCGGTTCCCGGTTGACCAGAATCAGATCCAGTTCGCCGCCGTCCAGCATGACCGACAGCTGTTCCAACGGCCGGGTGAACACCTCCGCTCCGCTGTCCGGATCGCGCAGGAAAGGCTGCAGGTAAGCGGCCGTCAGCGTCTGCGAAGCGCCGATCCGCAGCGGACGCCGTCCCGAGGAAGACAGGTCGGCCTTCGCCTGTTCGAACAATTCATCGATGCGGCGGGCGTAATCCAGCAGACGCTTTCCTTCGGGCCTCAAGCTCACGCCGCGCGGCGAACGATCCAGCAGCCGAACGCCGAATTCTTCTTCCAGCGCCCGGATGCGCGAAGTGACGTTCGATTGGACGTAGCCGAGCTCCGCCGCCGCTTTCGACATCGAGCCGTGCTTCGCCACGCTGCGGAAGATGCGAAGATCGTTCAATTCCATTGTGTTCCCCTCACTTTCGATGATGCCCTTCTCATTTCCGATCGTTACCCGCCGCCGCCGTTTCTCTTGTAAGCTGAGAACGGAAGAAATCGACAGCGGAAAGGAAGATCCATCATGATTGCCATGCAGTACATCATTTCGCTTCCCGACGATTATAACATGCGGATCATTCGAACGAGAGCGGAGCAGAACGGATACAAGACCGACGGCTTCCGCGGCTTGGCGTTCAAAGCGTATCTGATTTCGGAAAAAGGAAAATTCGGAAACGAAGCCAACCGCTACGCGCCTTTCTATCTATGGAACGAGCATGAAGGGATGAATCGATTTCTGTTCGGCGGTCCTTACGACGCCATTCTGGACTCGTTCGGCTGGCAGCAGGTAAACATCGGCGTGCCGCTGTCCGTGCGGACCGGCGAAGATTTCCCGCGCGCGCGCTGGACCGTCGAGGTGTCGGGCAGCATTCCGCGCGAACGGTCGCTCGCCGGGTTCGGAGCACGGTTGTCGGCGCAGCTGCCGGATGCCGGAAACGCGGCGGGCGAAGCGCTGGTGTACAACCCGGATAAATGGGGGTTCCGCCGATTCGCTTTTTACGAGACGCTGCCGGAGGGTTGGGGAGATAAGGCTGAGCGGGATCGGCGGTTAGACGGGAATGGGTATGGGGTTACGGTGTACGAGGTGCTGCATTTGTCGCGGTAATCTAAAAAGCCCGATCCGACAGACGAACTTTCCGTCTCCCGGATCGGGCTTGCTGAGTGACCGAAGATTGCCTTGACGCTTCTCAAGCCGTCCGCGAACGCTTCAGCGCCCGGTTCACCTGCTCCGAACTGAGCAGCATGAACACGACGAGCAGCAGCGTGACGATCGGGAACAGCCCGATGCCGGCCCATGACGCGAGCACGCCGAACAGCGGCGGCAGGAAAGTCGTCCCGGTATAGGCTACGGCCATCTGGTAGCCGATCAGCTTCGCCGAGTTGGCCCGGCCGAAGCGGAGCGGCGTCTCGTGGATCAGTCCCGGGTAGACCGGCGCGAAGCCCAGGCCGATCAGGACGAAACCGACCAGCACGGTAACGTCGGGCAGCGGAAGCATCAGCAGAAGCGCTCCAGCGGCCGAGATGAACTGGCCGGCCAGAATCAGGACGCGATTGCTGACTTTCAGCGTGATAAAGCCGGTAATCAGGCGTCCGATCGTGATGCCGCCGTAATAGAGCGAGATCCACCAGGCCGCCGTTTCCGCCACGACTCCGCGCGCTCCTACGAGATAGCTGGCGCCCCACAGCCCGACCGTCGTTTCGACGCCGCAGTAGAACAGGAACGCCAGCATCGACATTTTGACGCCGGGAATGCGCAGCGGCTGCTTGGCCGGCTTCTCCTCGGCGGATTCCCCGGCCGGCGCGGCAAGCGTCTCCGCCGCCGGCCCCGCAGGATCGGCAGCGCTCTGCAGTGAGCGGGAAGCCGTTCGCAGCGCCGCGACCTTTTTCCACATCGGCAGAGTCGCCAGCAGGATGATGACCAGACTGAACTGCACGACCGCCACGGCCGTGTATCCGGCTCTCCAGGAATCATGCTCCTTGATGAAATAAGACATCAGCAGCGGTCCGCCGGTCGCGCCGACGCCCCAGAAGCAGTGCAGCCAGCTCATATGATGCGCTTCGTAGTGGGTCGCGACGTAATGGTTCAACGCCGCGTCGACCGCTCCCGCGCCGAGACCGAGCGGAATCGCGAGCAGCGCGAGCCACAGGACCGACGGCGCGAACGAGAAGCCCAGCAGCGCCGCGGCAGTCATCAGACAGCTGACCATCGTGATCATCCCCGTGCCGAGCTTCGCGATCAGGCGTCCGCTGGCCAGACTCGAGACGATGGTGCCGCCCGCGACGATCATCGCCAGCATGCCCGCCGCTTCCAGCGGCGCGCCGAGATCCGGACGCATGACCGGCCAAGCCGATCCCAGCAGCGAATCGGGCAGGCCGAGACTGATAAAAGCCAAATAAATCACGATCAGAAACCAAGTTGCCATCCTATTCTTCCCCTCTTTTGCCGATTGATATGAGGCTGGGTTCCAACGCCTGCAAAGCCCATTCCCGAATGCCCGAAGCGAAATGCTCCGCGAACCGATCGCACCATTCGATGTCCGGTTCGGACGGCAGCGGATGCCGACGCACGTATCGCCGCCAATCCTCGCTCCACGAGCCCCCGTCTTTTCGATCCCCGTACAGCACGATCCGATGCGGCGCCAGCAAGGCGGAAGCGGTATGAACGATCTTGCAGACGGCTTCGCTCCACAAAGCGCCTTCAGGCGAACGCTCCCAATCGATGCCCAGCGGCAAATATTTGATTTCCCCCGCCATGCCCCGTTTGCCCGCGATCAATTCGCCGTTTATCGAGATCGCCATGCCGGGCGGGTACTTGTCCGGAAGATACAACCCGAGCACCGTGCCCGTGTCGTCTTCTTCCGCGCGGGCTTCACGGTCCGCGCCGGCTGCCGCCAAATACCCGCGCAGCGCCGCGTTGACGTCGTTCTCCAGCAGTACCGGCAGCCCGAAGCGTTCGCCGATCAGTTCCGCCGGATTCTGCCCCCGGAGCCGTTCATGGCTGCTGACTTCGATCCGCCCTCCGACCGCCTGCCCCGGAATGCCCAAGCCGACGACCCGAATGCGCGGAAAAGCCAGCAGCAGGCTCTCGATCCAATCGAGGAACGCTTCCCGATCCAGCGATTCGAACGGACGCGTCTCCTGCGTCAGCGCCCTGCCGCTCAGATCGACGACCGCGGCGAATACGGTATCGGCGCTCCGGCGTTCGTGCAGATGCATGACCAACGCCAAACGATGTCCGTAATCGAATCGGTACACGCTGGCCGGGCGTCCTCCCGTCGGCGTAACGTCCGCTTCTTCGGTCAATTCGCCGCGCTCTTCCAGCTCGCGTACTAACGCCGCCACCGTGACCACGCTCAATCCCGTATCGGCGGCAAGCCGCGTCTTGGTCGCCGATCCTGTTTTTCGCAGCGCCCGGCGGACCGCGTTCAGATTGAGTTCTTTCATCAGCGTCGTATCGGCGCGTTTCATTTTCGTCCTCCTTCCCACTTTCTAAATATCCTTTAAAAAGCATTCCCGTACAGTTTGCCCGTTCCGACCGTTTTTGTCAACGGGAAAACGGAAGAACGCCGAAAAGCCTCGATCCGGATCGGATCGAGGCTTTCGGAACTGCTCGGGTGATAGGCGTTGGTTCTGCCGATCTCGTTAAGAGACGACGTCGAATTGGCTGTTGTACAGCCGGGCGTAATAGCCGTCCTGCTCCAGCAGCGCTTCGTGCGTGCCGTGCTCCACGATATCCCCGTCTTTCATGAACAAGATGAGATCCGATCCCTGAATCGTCGACAGGCGGTGGGCGATGACGAAGCTGGTTCGTCCTTCGATCATCTTCAGAAATGCCTGCTGGATGCGGATTTCGGTCAGCGTGTCGATGCTGCTGGTCGCTTCGTCCAGAATCAGCATCGGCGGATCGACCAGCATCACGCGGGCGATCGTGAGCAGCTGCCGCTGACCCTGGGACAGATTGTCGCCCGCGCCCGCGACGATCGTGTCGTATCCTTCCGGCAGCCGTTTGATAAATGCGTGCGCGTTGGCCGCCTTGGCGGCGGCGATCACTTCCGCATCGGTCGCGTCCGGCTTGCCGTAAGCGATATTGTCGCGGATACTGCCTCCGAACAGCCAAGTCTCCTGCAGCACCATCCCGAAGCTGCGGCGCAGGCTGTCCCGGGCGATATTCCGAATATTCGTGCCGTCTATGCGGATCTCTCCGCTGTCCACGTCGTAGAACCGCATCAGCAGATTCACCAGCGTCGTCTTGCCCGCGCCGGTCTGGCCTACGATCGCCACGCGCGTTCCCGGCTTCACTTCCAGGCTGAAGTTCCGGATCAACGGACGCTCGGGCGAGTACGCGAATCCGATCCGATCGAACGTGATGGTGCCCTGCCCTCCGCCGAGCTTCCGCGCATCCGGCGCGTCCGGCGTTTCTTCGGGCAAATCGAGAACTGCGAAGATCCGCTGGCCCGATGCCGTGGCCGACTGCAGCTGCGTAAGCACGCCGGTAATCTCGTTGAACGGCTTGGCGAACAGGTTCGAGAAGATGAGGAAACTCGACAGATCGCCGACGGTCAATCTGCCCGCGATGACCAGCACGCTGCCGATGACCGCAATGACGGAAAACGTGACGTTATTGACCAAGCGGGTCGTCGGATTCGCGAGCGAGCCGTAGAACTGTGATCTCATGCCCGTGCGGTAGAGCTGCTCGTTATGCCCTTTGAATTCGGCGAAAGCGCGATCTTCGTACCCGAACGCCTGCACGACGCGCTGCCCGCCGATCATTTCTTCGGCATAGCCATTCAAGCTTCCCAGCACCTTCGCCTGTTCGCGGAAAGTCTGCTGGGAACGCATCGTGATGAAGCGCGCCACGTAGTAAGCCGCCGGCGCGGACAGCAGCACGACCAAGGTCATCGCCGGGCTGATGTAGAGCATCAAAGCGATCGAGCCGACGATCGTGACGATCCCGGTCAGCAGCGTGTTGAAGCCCTGCAGCAGCCCGTCCGACACGGCATCCATATCGTTGACGAACCGGCTGATGCTGTCGCCCTGCGGCTGGTTGTCGTGATATTTGAGCGGCAGGCGGTCAAACTTGCCGAACAGCGTCTCCCGCAGCGAAAAAACGGTGCGGTACGCGACTTGGTTCGTGGTATAACTCAGCAGCCAACCGAACAAGCCGCCGACGGCGTACACGCCGCCCAGCGCCAGCAGCAGCAGCCGCAGGCGATCGAAGTCCACGCGCCCCGCGCCCGTCATCGTGTCGATGCCCTGCCCGATCAGAAGCGGTCCCGCAAGGCTGGCGGATACGCTGATCAGCGCGGCCGCCGCCGCGATCCAAACCAATCTCCGGTACCGATGGGCAAATCCGAGAATTCGGCTCCATGTTTGTCTTGTATTCATCGCCGTGCCTCCTCGCCGGATAATTGGGAATCGCAGATGTCGCGGTATACCGCGCAATCGCGCAGCAGCTCTTCGTGGCTGCCCGTGCCGACGATCCGGCCGTCGTCCATGACGATAATCCGGTCCGACTGCCGGACCGTGCTGACCCGCTGCGAAATCATGAGCACGGTCAGATCGCGGCTGTAAGCGCGCAGCGCCCTGCGCAGCGCGGCATCCGTCGCGAAATCGAGCGCGCTCGAAGAATCGTCCAGGATCAGGATTTCCGGATGAAGCGCCAGCGCGCGGGCGATCGTCAAGCGCTGCTTCTGACCGCCGGACAAGTTCTGGCCGCCCCGCGCCACCCGGGTATCCAGGCCTTCCGGCAGCTTGGCGATGAATTCCGAGGCCTGCGCCGCTTCCGCGGCGGCGGCGATTTCTTCGGTCGTCGCGTCAGGCCGTCCGAACGCGATGTTTTCGGCGATCGTGCCGCTGAACAGCAGCGCTTTTTGCGGCACGATCCCGATCTTGCGCCGCAGTTCTTCCAGCGCGTAATCCTTCACGTCCCTGCCGTCGACCCGGACGCTTCCTTCGGACACCTCGTAAAACCGCGGGATCAGATTGGCGAACGTCGTTTTGCCCGATCCGGTGCTGCCGATGACGCCGACGGTTTCCCCGCGGCGGACGGCGACCGAAATATTCTGCAAAGCCGGTTCGCCGGTTGCGCTGTAAGCGAAAGAGACCCCGTCGAACACGATCGCCGGATCGTCCGATTTTGCCGCTTCGGCCGCTGTGCCGGGGCTTGCCGGCGCCGGAGCGGCCGCTTCGCCGGCGCTTCGGATCGACGGCTCCGCCGCCAGCAGTTCGCTGACCCGCGCGGCCGACGAAGAAGCTTTGGTGAAAATGATCACCAGATTGGAGACGACGACCAGCGCGAGCAGAATCTGCGTCACGTAATTGATGAACGCGATGATCTCGCCCTGCGACAAGTTCCCGTAGTCGATCCGGATGCCGCCGGCCCACAGTACGGCGATGATCGCCGCGTTGACGACCAACGTCGTGACCGGACTGAGCAGCGCGGAAATCCGGCCGACGCGAACGGCGGTCTCGGTCAAGTCTTCCGAAGCTTCGCGGAATCGGCGCTGCTCCCGGCGGCTTTCGGCGAAGGCGCGAATGACGCGCAGCCCGGTCAGGTTCTCGCTCAGCACTTTGCCGAGGCGGTCCAATTTCCGCTGATAGCTTCGGTAAAGCGGCGAGCTTTTGGCGATGATGAAATACAGGGTTACGCCGAATACCGGCGTGGCCGCCAGCAGGATCAGCGCCAGGCGCCAATCGAGGAACAGCGACATGATGATCGCGCCGATGCAGATGAAGGGCGCACGGATCACCAGGCGAATCAGCATCGCCACGGCGAGCTGCAGCTGATTGACGTCATTGGTCAGCCGGTTGATCAAGGACGGCGTGCCGAAGCTGTCGACTTCGGCGTACGACAGCTTCCCGATATGCCGGAACAGCTTGTTGCGCAGCAGCGTGCCGAACCCCTGCGACGCGCGGGCGGCGTAATACTGGCAGATCATCGACGCGCCGAAGCCGAGCAGCGCCATCAGAACCATCAATCCGCCCATGCGGTAGACGTATCCGCTGTCGCGTTCGCCGATGCCGTGATTGACGATCAAGGCGACGATCGTCGGCAGCAGCAGTTCCAGAACCGCCTCGAGCAGTTTGAAAAGCGGCCCGAGAATGACCTCTTTTCGGTAAGGCTTTAAGTAAACGGCAAGTTTCAACACCTTGATTTCCCCCGAGTTCTGTATAGAATGTTCCGGCTTCCCGGAGCCGGACCCTTTTCGATTATGACATATCTGTTATTATATTAATAATATTGGTTTCATCTTCTTTCCATACGAAATAGATATGTCAGTTCAGGAGGAATGATTCATGGATATTCGCAGGCTCAAGTATTTTTTGGCGATTGCCGAGGAAGGACAAATCACGTCAGCGGCGCGCAGGCTGAACATGGCGCAGCCGCCGCTCAGTCAGCAGTTGAAGCTGCTGGAGGACGAATTGGGCTTGAAGCTCGTCGAGCGCGGCCCGCGAAGCATCCGGCTGACCGAAGCCGGCATGCTGCTTCGCGACCGAGCGGAGCAGATCGTCGAGCTGGCCGACTCGACCGCCCGCGAGCTCGGCGATTACGCCCGCGGCGTGCAGGGCACGCTGAGCATCGGGACCGTCTCTTCGTCGGCCGCCGCGCTGCTGGAAGAACGCTTGATGCTGTTCCACCGGCTGCATGCCGGAGCCCGCTTCGAACTGCATGAAGGCAATACGTTCCGCGTCCTCGACCTGCTGGCCAAAGGCATCGTCGAGATCGGCATCATCCGCATGCCGTTCAACGGCGCCGGGTTGGAATGCGTATACACGTCCGACGAGCCGATGGTCGCCGTCATGAGCGCGCAGCATGACTGGACGGGCGGCGCCGATTCCATCGCTCTCGAAGAACTGCGGGGCAGGCCGCTGATCCTGTACCGCCGCTTCGAGCCGCTGATCCGCGAGACCTGCCTGGAACACGGCTTCGAACCGGACTTCTTCTGCATGAACGACGACGCCCGCACCACTTTGCTCTGGGCCAACGCGGGTCTGGGCATCGGGATCGTGCCGGAGTCGGCGTTCGGCCTGCTGCGCAGCGACAACCTCGTCTGCAAAGAGATCCGTTCGGAAGCGCTGCGAACCCGCGTCGCCGCCGTTTGGATGAAAGACAAATACTTGTCCGCGCTGGCGCGGAAGTTCATCGAATGTTTCCGGGGCGAAGAGCCTTCGCTCTAAACGCGAAAAAGCGCCGACCGGTAAACGATCCCCGGCCAGCGCCTGCTTTCCTTTTTACCCACCATCGAATCGGTCCCTTAATCGGCGAGCACGACTTCGTCTCCGAGCGAAACCTCCCCCGTGCGCACGACCGAAGCGTAAACGCCGAATTTGAGATTCATCTCCCGATGGACGATCTTGAGCACGGCAGGATCTTTGGCCGCCGTATCGGGGTCCATCGTCGTCATGACGCAGCGTTCGCAAAATTCGTCCACCTGCAGTTCGACATCCCCGAGCCGCAGCCTGCGCCCGATCCAATCGCCTTCGAACGACGCCGGGTCGGACAGCGCGACGACGAAGTTCCCGCGGAACCGCCGCTGATCCAGCTCGTGTCCCCGCAGCTCCGCCAATCGCTTCAAGCCGGCGTCCGTCACCAGCAGGATGGCGGCTCCGTCCACCGACAGCAGACCCGGATGCTCCGGATGAGGGTCCTTCGGCTTCGACATCGCCACCGGTACCCGGCTTAACGCCTGAATCTCCGCCAGCAGCGATTCGTCCCAGCCGAACTTCCGGCCGTCTTCCGCCGTCACTTCGATCTCTCCGTCCCGGTAGCGGGCCCGATACGTCAACATTTCGGGAATCTTGCGGGCGGTCACGTAACGCGCCCAGCCTTCCTTGCTTTCGTCGTAAAAAGAGCAGAAACGGTCGCCTTCCAGACCGTAAGGCTCGATCCGGCATGCCTCCAACTGTTCTCCCCCGAACGACTTCACCGGATACCGGTTGATTTCCCGAATCACGCCGACTTTTACCGTCATTTCCGTATCCCCCATTTAGGCTTATGTTTCGCGCACGCTTGCGGCTTCCGCTGATTTTCAACGCTTGATAACCTTGATAACCGGATTAAAAAACTTGCGCAGCCAGTAGGCGAACACGGTCGTTCCCGTCCACGAACTGCGTTTATTTTGAACAAATTGATCGTCGATGATATACGTCCGGGTGGAGGCGGGACTCTTCAACCCGAACTCTTCCCACTTCGCCGGGTCGTTCGAGCCGTCCAGCTTGGCCAGCATGCCTGCCGTCTCCCGCTCGATTTTGTCCGGAATCTGATCGTAAGCCCGGGTGATCTCCTGATGGAACTCGTCGATGGGACTGCGGTTGACCAGCCCTTCCAAATGGATGCCCTCCCGCAGATACGAAACATAGAGCAGATGCTCGGCCCAAAACTCGTCGATGTAAAAAAGCCGCACCCGCCGTTCCGCCGGACTCATCGGCTCCTCGCCCCGCAAAATGCGGAGCCGCTTCCCGTATAAGAGCCGCCGCTGATCCTCCACCATGTCCGAATAGGCATTCAGTTCCCGGTGGATTTCGAAATGCTGGCCCACGATCGCCCGCTGGACGTGCTCGATATGGCGGAGCAGCGCCGGATCCTCCAGCGGAGCGTCCTGCCGGGGGGCGCGAACCGCTTTGTGCAGACCGAATCGGACCATCAGCTCGTCTTCCAGGCTTACAAAAAACATAGAGGCTCCGGGGTCGCCTTGGCGGCCGGCGCGCCCCCGCAGCTGATCGTCGATCCGCATGCTCTCGTTCACGTGCGTGCCCACCACGTACAATCCGCCCAATCGGGCGGCAGCTTCCGCCTGCTCGGGGCTGCCGCCGCCCAGCCGAATATCGACGCCGCGTCCCGCCATGTTCGTAGACACCGTCACGGCGCCGATCTCTCCGGCTTTGGCGATCACGGCGGCTTCCTCCCTGTCGTTTTTCGCGTTCAGAACCCGGCAGGGCACGCCGGCGTCCGACAAAGCCCGCGCCAGCCGGTCGGACGCCTCCACGCTGGGCGTGCCGATCAGAATCGGACGTCCGGTCCGATGCACGGACGAAATTTCTTGAACGACGGCTTTGAATTTGGCTTCGCTATGCGTATACATTCGATGCGGACGGTCGATCCGGACGTTTGGACGGTTCGGCGGAATCCGCACGATCTGAAGGCAATAAATATCTTCGAACTCCAGCGCGGATACGTGAGCGGTAGCCGTCATGCCGCAGATTTTCGGATACAAGCTGATGAAATGCTGAAGCGTGATCGTTCCGAGGATTTTCCCGCCGGCCTGCTGCCGAAGCCCTTCTTTGGCCGCAAGCGCCGCCTGCAGCCCGTCCGGGAGATAGCGGTTCTCCGCCACGCGGCCGGTATGGGCTTCGATCAGTTCGATGCCGTCGCCGCGCACGATGTAATCGACGTCTTTTTTCAGCAGCAGTTCCGCGTGCAGCGCGCAGTTCAGCGCCGTCAGCAGATCGCTGTTGGCGCTGTCGTACAAGCTGCCGCACCCCAGCAGCGCTTCCGCTTTCGCGGAACCTGCGTCGTTCAAATACACATTTCGGCGGAATTCGTCGAAGTCGCAGTTCTCCGCATCATCCAGCAGCCGGGCCGCTTCCGCGAAACGGACGATGTCGTCTGCCCTATTTTCCGACTCGCCGGTGACGACCAGCGGAACGCGGGCTTCGTCGAGCAGCAGCGAATCCGCTTCGTCGACGATGACGTAACGGAAAGGACGGTGCACGGTATCGGCCTCGTTCAGCGCGATCGTGTCGCGCAGATAGTCGAAACCCGCTTCTTTTGCCGTTACGTAAGTAATGTCCTGCGCATAAGCTTCCTTTTTATCCGTCAGACTCATGCCCGCTTGAACCGATCCCGCCGTCAACCCGAGAAAGCGATAAACCGGTCCCATCCACTCCGCATCCCGTTTCGCCAAATAATCGTTGAAGGTCAGCACATGGACGCTTTCGCCGGTCAGCGCGTTCAGGTAAGCGGGCATGACGGCGGAAAGCGTCTTCCCTTCTCCGGTATGCTGCTCGATCAGAAATCCTTCGTGCAGCGCGATCGCCGCCATGATCTGCACCTCGTAAGGCCGCAATCCGATCGTTCTCTTCGCCGCCTCGCCGACCAGCGCGTACGCGTCGACAAGCAGCTCGTCCAAAGACGCGCCCGATCCCGCCGCGGCTTGCAGCCTTGAAGATTCCGCTCGAAGCTGTCCGTCGCTCCAGTCTTTCAGATCCCGTGTTCGGATAAGCTCCGCTCGGCTCCGATAAGCGTTCAGTCGAACGCGAGCGTCATGGTCCTTGAATTTTCGCAGCGTTTTGACGGCCGCATCGATCATTGAGAGCCCTCCCTGTTTCCGATCCGCTTCCGGCGCGTTTATGAATCCTAATCTTCTATTCCTGCAGATTCCATCGCAACCAAATTCACCTTCATCGGTAAAATTATGAACCCGCCGGCGCATGATGTCAAAAAGCGGACAACCGAGCGGACAAACCAAAAGAGGCGTTCCGCCAAAACCGCTGAAACGCCTCTTCATTTTGCCGGAAAAAGACTTAGCGCCTCCCGCTTCGCTTTAGTCCGTCCACTCTTCTTCCAGCAGCCTTTTGAGCAGTCGGACCTGTTCCGCCCCCAGCTTCAGTTCGATACGCTTCTCCAGTTTTCCCTTGATCGCCAGCTGCTTGTCGCAGGCTTTCTGTCCCCGCTCCGTCAATCTCATGCAGCGCTCGCGCCGACTGGGCGAATCTTCCGACTCCTCCAAATATCCGCCTTCGAGCAGCCCCTGAACGCTTTTGTGGGTGCCCTGCCGGGTCAGGCTGACCGCTCGGCCGATCTCCGAGATCGAGATCCGTCCCGCCGCCTCGACGACCACCAAAATATGCGTTTCCGTCCGGTTCAGCACCTCGCCGTCCATCTCCGCCACCTTTCTGCGCAGTTCAAGGTGCTTTTCGCTCATTAAGTCAATCAAGTTGGCCGCATTCGTCATCGGTTCAGTGCTCCTTCGGATTCGTCTTCTATGCGCTATAATCGTAAACCAGGTTGACATTCAAGTTTTCTTAATGATATTGTAAACCAGGTGGACAATAAAAATAAACCCCGAACGGGGATAAGGAGTCGGAGTCATGGGCAAGACGAAAAAGGAAAATCTGATTTTCACGACGATGATGTGCGCGCTGATGGTGCTGGGCATGACGGTGTATAATGTACTGCTGCTGGAAGGATTTACGGGAGAAGCGTTTAAAACGATGGCCATCGGCTACGTGCCGGCGTTCCTGGTCGCGCTGATTCTCGATATTTTCATCGTCGGCGCGGTGGCAAAAGGAATCGCCGGACGACTTCTCAAACCGGGCAGCCCGATGATTCAAAAAGTGCTGACGATCTCCTGCTTCATGGTCATCGGCATGGTGCTGCTGATGTCCTTCTACGGCGCCGTAACGCACGTCGGCTTCGGGCCGGAACTCGGAGAGGCTTACGTCCGCAATCTGTGGCTCAACTTCATCTGTGCGCTTCCGCTTCAGCTGGCGGTCGTTGGTCCGCTGACGCGTGCCGTTTTCTTGAAAATATTCCCGCCGCATGCTTCCGAGTCTCAGGCGGCCGCCGCTTGATCGGCAGCAATAAACCGAAAAAATCCAAAGACGCGATCCCGACCGAGGCCGGGATCGCGTCTTTTTGGCTTATTTGCTTTTTCGACCGGCATTGCGCTTCCGCTTCAGACGGCGGAACGGGAGCCGGACTTCCTCGCAAACACCGCGAAATACAGCAGGGCGGCCGCGAAGATCCAGACCGCGAACCATCCGAAGACGGAGCCGAACGTGCCGGAATCGCCCGCTCTGCCGTCCAGAACCGCTCCGAGCACGGACGTGCCCACGGCTCCGGCGATAAAGCTGGCCATCATGTAGACGACCATGCCGACGCCCGTTTGCGGGCCGCTCAGCGTCCGCGTGACCGTATTCGCCATCGTAATCTGCGTGAAGGTCAATCCCGTAGGGATCTTCAGCGCTCGATGCTTCGCACGAACCGTCCGATCCTCCGGGCGGCTTCGAGCAGCGCCGCTTCTTCGCGCACGAGCGAGAAGCGGACATAGCCTTCTCCTTCGGCCCCGAACGCGCTGCCCGGAATCGAGCCGACGCCCTCCCGCAGCATCAGCTCCCGAGAGAACTCTTTGGACGTCCAGCGGGCTTCGCCTTCCGTCAGCTTCCGCGGCAGCTTCGTCCAGACGAACATGGTCGCGCCGGGACTGCGCACGCTCCAACCCTCGCCGGCCAGCGCATCGACGAACGCATCGCGCCTGCTCTCGTACAGCGGAGCCACGCCCCGGTCGCCCTCCGGCGCCGCCATGGCCTGCTCCAGCGCGAAGACGGCCGTTTCCTGAATCGGCTCGAACGCGCCGAAGTCGATATGGCCTTTGAGCTCGCGCAGCGCGCCGACGGCTTCCGCATTACCCGCCGCAAATCCGATCCGGCAGCCGGCCATATTGAAGCTTTTCGAGAAGGAATGCAGTTCCACCGCCGTCTCCTTCGCTCCCGGAACTTCCAGCACGCTGATGGGATGATGGCCGTCGAAGCCCATCTCCGAATAGGCCAGATCGTGCACGATCAGCACGTTCCGCTTTTTCGCCAGCGAGACCAGCTTCTCGAAGAACGCGTAATCGGCCAAAGCCGCGACCGGGTTGCCCGGGAAATTCAGCAGAATGAACGTCGCCCGTTCCCAGACTTCCGCCGGGATTGCGTCCAGATCGGGCAGGAAATCGTTCTCCTCCCGAAGCGGCAGCAGCCACGGCGTTACGCCGGCAATCGCCAGCGATCCGGCATAAATCGGATAGCCGGGGTCCGGCAGGATCGCCAGGTCTCCGGGATTGCAGACCGCCTGGGCCAGATGCGCCAGGCCGTCCTGGGAACCGAGCAGCGGCAAAATTTCCGTTCCCGGGTCCAATTCCGCTCCGAAACGGAACTTCATCCAATCCGCGCACCGTTCGCGAAAAGCGGCCGTTCCCCTCGTCCCCGGATAGGTGTAGGCATCCTTCCGCAGAACCGCCTCGCTCAGCCTGCGCCGGATCTCTTCCGAAGGCGGCTCGTCCGGCGCTCCGATCCCCAGATTAATGATCTCTTTGCCGGCCTGCTCCGCTTCTTCTCTCCACCCCGCCGCTTCGGAGAAGATCGACGAGCCCATGGAGCCGAGTTTGTCGGCTTTCCACGAACGCTTTTTCCTGCCCGCGCCGCCGCCTCGTATGCTGTCCAGCTCCATGATGTACCAGGCATCGCACGCGAAATGCTCCGAACCTTCCAGCGGGGCGTCCAGTTCGCGGAAGCCGTGCTTGCGGTAAAAGCGGTTGGCGGCGTGCATATTGCTCAGCGTCTCCAGATAGCAGCGGCCGTAATGCTTCCCCGCAAAGCCCAGCGCGATGCGCAGCAGCTTCCCCGCGATTCCCGTGCCGCGGGCTTCTTCGTACAGATACATTTTCTGCAGCTCGCATACGTCGTCCGAGCCGGCATAAGGCGCGATGCCGCAGCCGCCGATGATCCGCCCCGCTTCCTCCACGACCCAATAAGCCCGGTTCGCGTAAGGTTCCTCGCCTTCCCGGGCATTGTACTCATGGTACAAATCGCTCAAGCCGGGATCCGCCCAAGCCAGTCCTTCCCGGTTGCCGCCGAATTCGATCAGGCACTCCCGGATGACCCGTTCGATGGCCGCGTTGTCTTCCGTACGTATCTCTCTGATTTCCACTCTTCGCTGCCTCCTCGATCTCTGATGCCCTTAAGCCTTTGCTTGGTTCGCTCTATCGAGCATACACAGGAACGTCCGGGCAAGGCAAGTCCCCGCCTCCCGTTTTCCGTCGCCCGGCATGGCAAAAAGCGGCGCCGCCGTCCGGCGTGCCGCTTCTTTTTTCGATCCGCGCCGAACTTGCCCGCCTCGGACGAACGCCGCTTATTTGCGCAGGTCCGTTCGGCGTACCGCTTCGGTTCAGCCTTCATTGCTGCCGTATATGGCGTCGAACACGAGCCGGCTCGCCGCCGAAATGCGCCCGCGATCGCCGTTCTCCAGCCAGGCCAGCTCTTCGATCTCCGCCGCGGGCGTCAGCTCTCCTTCGTAATCGGCGCAATAGCATGTCATGCGCACCGTGATGCCGTCCGCTTTGCCGTCCGCCGGAGCTTCGAAGACGCCGAAGAGCTTGGCCGTTTCCGGTTTGATCCGCACGCTCAGCTCTTCTTCGATCTCGCGCGCCAGCGTCTCGACGTCGCTTTCTCCGGGTTCGCGTTTGCCGCCGGGAAAGTAATAGATCTCTTTGCCTTTGGAGCGGGCGCTCAGCACTCGGCCCCGCTCCACCCGAATCCAGGCGATTTTATCGATCGTCGTCGGCTTTTTGTTCTCCGCCGCTTGTCCGTTTTCGCGCTGTTCCATATCTCTGTCCTCTCCGATCCGTTCGTTTCGTTTTTATGCGTTTTCCTTGGTTTTGTTTCCTGATTTCTCCTCTGCAGGCGTTCCTTCCGCGGACCGAGCCTTTACGGCGTATCGCCCAGCGGGGAAGCCGAACGCTCCGACGCTTCCGTTTTCTTTTTCCCGCCGAATTTGAATACATAGATGCCGCCGATCAGAACCGCGACGCCGGCGATTTGTTTCCAATCGAAGTCCACCTTCTCGAGTCCCAGCCAGCCCATCGAATCGAACAGCAGCGCAAAGCCGAGCTGGGCGGTCAGCGTCACCGATACGGAAAACGTCGGGCCGAGAATCTTGACGCCGAGCACCAGGCAGATGACGACGCCCACGCCGATCATGCCGCTGAACCAGTACCACGGCTGCATATGCTGAAGCTGGAACGTTCGTCCTCCTTCGAAAATCAGGCTGCACGCCAGCGAAGCGAGAAAGCCCATTCCCAGTACCCAGGTCGTCGTCGCCCAAGAGCCCATATGAATGTCCGTCCGGTTGTTAAAGATCGTCTGCAGCGCGACCATCGCTCCGGCGAATGCCGCCAGGAGCAGTCCGAATGCCATAACTGATTGCCTCCTTCAATGTTCGTACAAATTCCGTCCCGCCAGCCGTTCCAGCCCAGGCCGGTTCCGCACATGCAGATAGCCGCCGCTTCGCTCGACCAGTCCCTCTTCCGACAGTTTGCGGATGACGCGGTTAAGGTGGCGGTAGCTCGTACCGATCAGATTGGCCGTGTCGGTCAGCCGAGAAATGGCCAACCGGCCTTCGAAGCCCGCGTCGCTCTCGTCGTAACAGACCGACAGCAGATAGCTCGCCAGGCGCACCTCCACCGGAACCATCAGGTTGAAGCTGAGGAAGTCCGATTTGATGTAAAATTTTTTCGTGATGATATCCAGCATGAACCGCAGCAGCGGCGCATGATCGTCCCCGTATTTCTTCAGCATTTTTCCCGATATGCCGATCACCTCGGCCGGCGAGACCGCTTCGACCGTATTGATGATATCTAATCCCCGGACGTATTCGATGTCTCCGATGACTTCGGGCGGATTCTTGAACGAAATGACGAGCGTGCGCCCTTCCGGCGACGTCGTATGGATTTTGATTTTGCCTTTTACGAGCATGTATACCGTCTCCGCCGGCGCTCCCTGGCTGCACAGCTCCTCGCCCGGATCGAACGCGTACAGCCTGAGATGCGGACGGAGCGGTTCGTGAAACGCTTCTTCCAAATGATGCTGCGCCAAATAAGCGTCCAACCGTCCGGGTTCCCTGATCTCTCTCATGCCAAAACTCCTTAACTTACAGCCTCGTAATCCGTCACTTGTTCGTAATCGGTCACATTTTCATAATAAGTACGCCGCCGATCATCATCGCCAATCCGATAAACTGCGGAACGCCCATTTTGCTCTTCGACGTGCCGAACCAGCCGAACGTATCGATCAGGAACGTGACGCACAGCTGGGCGATAAGCAGCGCGGAGATCGTGAACGTGACTCCGATGGTCTGAATGGCCGTCACTTCGCTGAAAATGATGACCGAACCGAACGCGCCCCCGGCCAGATACAGCGGCTTGACCCGCCGGAATCCGCCCAGATCGCCGTCCCTGACAAACAGATAGATCGCCAGCGCCATGATAAATCCGGTCAGCTGCGTGATGGTCGCCGCCTGCCAAGTCCCGATATCGTCGCTGATCCGGGAATTGGCGACGCCCTGCAGCGTAATGCAGGCGCCGCCCGCAAAAGCGAATAGTATGCCTCTGAACACCTTTTTTGCCTCCGTTTCCTTCTTCGGCGCTTCCTTCTCGAAAAGCCCTGCCGATTTCCTTCCCCATTATACGGATAGAGCGGCGGGAACAGGGAAGGACATATGTCCCAAATTTCGAAATTCGCATCAGAAAAAGCTTTTCCCCGCCCTGGGACGGAGAAAAGCTCGAAAGGATCGTCGTTATTGCATTCAATCCGCAGCTGCCGGCTCGCTCAGTCGGCCGCGCAAAAATTCGGTCACTTTTCCGGTGTACAGCGGCTTGTTGACCAGGAACGAATCGCCGTGTCCCGCGCCTTCGACGATAAGCAGCTCTTTGTCCGACGGACAAGCGGCATACAATTCGTGCACCATCGAAGTCGGCACGAATTCGTCGTTCGATCCGTGAATGAACAGCATCGGAGTCCGGCATCGGCGTACCTGTTCCAGCGCGGAAGCTTCCGTGAAGGAGTAGCCGGCCTTGAAGCGGGTCAGCGCCTCGGTCGCCGGCAGCATCGGAAACGCCGGAATTTTGTACATGCGCTTCATCTGATACGCCAGCTCGTCGCGCACCGAGGTATAGCCGCAGTCTTCGACGATCGCTTTGACATGCGGCGGCAGATCTTCTCCGCTCGTCATCATGACGGTCGCGCCGCCCATGGAAATGCCGTGCAGCACGATCTCCGCTCCCGGGCCGTCCTGCGCGATGATCTGGCGGATCCATCCCAGATAATCGA
This sequence comes from Saccharibacillus alkalitolerans, assembly GCF_011090185.1. Classification (GTDB taxonomy): domain Bacteria; phylum Bacillota; class Bacilli; order Paenibacillales; family Paenibacillaceae; genus Saccharibacillus; species Saccharibacillus alkalitolerans. The sequence continues at coordinate 1,239,622 of NZ_JAAFGS010000001.1, forward strand.
CGCGCTCCGGCCAGCCGTAGCCGATATAATCGCCTTCGCTGCGCCCGTGTCCCCGCGCGTCGGGTACAAGTACGTTCATGCCCATATCCTCGTAATAGAATTTTGCCACTCCGCTCATGATCGAAGCATCGCCGGAATAGCCGTGCGCCAAGATGGCCGTGCGTGTCGTCGGCTGCTGCGCAGGCAAGTAATACGCGTGCAGTTTCAGCCCGTCGCCGGACAGCAGCGTGCGTTCTTCGAATGACTGGAGCGCCCACCAATTGCGGCTGGCGGTCGTCTCCGTCTGCACGTCGGGATTCGGCTGAAGGCCCGGGTCGGCATCGAGAAACGTTTTCGGCGCGCGGGCAACGGCCAGTTTATAGAAATAGAAGCTGCCTGCGACGACGGCCGCCGCCGGAACGGCGGCGATGCCCAGCGCGGTCAGCAGCGCTTTGGATTTTTTCATGCGGGTTCTCTCCTTTTTTTGGCGAAGCCGGGCTTCGTCCCGGCCGCAAACTCAGACTCGGACGACGCGCGTCATCGCATTGATCATGCCTGCATGCTGGTTCATGTGGCCCACGTTCAGCATCACCAGATCGCCGAGGGTTTCGGCTTTGGCGAAATTGTCGGTATTCGCGAGCGGCTCGTCCAGTTTGTCGGCATAAGCGTCGCGGAAGCGCTGAGGCAGTTCGCGGATCGCTTCGATCAGTTCCTCCCAGGCCGGCGGCTCGCCCTGCCAGTCGGCCGGCTTCGTGCCGGGCGCGAAAAAGGTCGTATAGGCCGCGGGCAGCAGCGGCTGCCGCCCGGACAGCCCGTTGACCACCCGGTCGCTGACCGTAATAATATGCCCCAGCTGCCAGTGCAGATTGTTGTTGAATCCTTCGGGCACGACCGTGCGCGCTTCTTCGGAGACGTTCTCCGCATATTTCAAAATTACTCCCTGCACCCTGTCCATCAGTTTGAATACGTAAACGTCAGTCATTTTGTCCCTCCATGCAACGCGGCGCAGCATCTTAACACGCTGCGGCGGCGGATTTTTGGTCCATTCTTTTTCAAACTCGCTTTTTAAGTATACAACGCGGCTTTTTCCCGGAGCAATGCGCCGATTGTAAAATCGGTTGTTTCACTTTGCCGGCGGATGCCTTTATGGGGAGTAGAACCTGATTGCAATCCGAAAGGAGCCTGCCGCTTGAATTCTTCAAACGAATCCGCGAAAAACGCTTTGTTCACGCCGGGATTTGCTCAAGACCCTTATCCGGTATACGCCCGGATGAGAGAAGAAGAACCGATCGCGAAACTCATGTTCCCCGACGGACAGTTCGGTTGGATGATCACCCGCTACGAAGATGCCGTCGACGTGCTCAAAGACAACCGCTTCATCAAAGATATGACCAAAATATTCGGAAACGGCTATCAAAGCATTTTCACGAGCAACATGCTGTTCTCCGATCCGCCGGACCACCGCCGGCTGCGCGGACTCGTCCAACAGGGTTTCACGCCGAAGCTGGTCGAAAGCATGCGCGAGCATATCCAACAGATCGCGGACGGCCTGCTGGATGCCGTCGAAGGGCGCAGCGAAATGTCGCTGATCGACGATTTCGCTTTCCCGCTGCCGATTATCGTCATCAGCGAGATCCTCGGCGTGCCGATCGAGGACCAGGACAAATTCCGCGTCTGGTCGAATTCGATCATCGGGGCTTCGAACTCCGAAGAAGGCCCTCAGGTCTATCAGCATATGCAGGAATTCACCGCCTATCTCGGCCAATGGTTCGAGAAAGTTCGGCAGGAGCCCGGCGACGATCTGATCAGCCAGCTGATCATGGCCGAAGAAGCCGGCGAGAAGCTGTCCGAGCAGGAGATCTACGGGGTCGTGGCGCTGCTGATCATCGCCGGACACGAGACGACGGTCAATCTGATCGGCAACGGCATGATCTCGCTGCTGCAGCATCCCGACCAGCTGCGCAAGCTGCAGGAAGACCCCTCTCTCGTCAAGGGCGCGATCGAAGAAATGCTGCGCTATAACGGTCCGGTCGAGTTCAGCACGTCCAGATGGGCGGGCGAAGACCTGGAATTCCGCGGCCACCAGATGAAGCGCGGCGACCTCGTCGTCGTGGCGCTCGATTCCGCGGACCGCGACGGCGAGCAGTTCGCCGATCCGGATCTGTTCGACATCACCCGCGAACGCAGCCGCCATCTGGCGTTCGGCCATGGCATCCATATGTGCCTCGGTGCCCCTTTGGCGCGGCTCGAAGGCGAGATCGCGGTCAATACGCTGCTGCGCAGATTCCCGAATATCCGCCTGCGCGAAGACGCGGGCGAACTGGAATGGCGGCCGGGCATGATCGTCCGCGGCGTCAAGGAGATTCCGTTATCGCTGTAACGAAACCTAGAAACGTTGAAAAGCCGCTTTTCCCGTTCGGGAAGGCGGCTTTTCTCATGTGCGATTTCTCTTATTCTTTCAGGAAAACGACCCGGTTCTTGCCTTCGCGCTTGGCTTTCATCATGGCCCGGTCGGCTTGGGCAATGAAATGCGTAAAGCGATGTTCCGGCGTCGGACGCATGACCGTTCCCCCGATGCTGACCGTGACATAGTCCCCGCCTCTTCCTTCGTCCCGGCTCATCTGCAGACCCAGCACGCCTTCGCGCAGTTGTTCGGCCAGGTCCTCCGCGCGTTCGGCGTGCTCGCCGTCCAGCCGTAGCATAAAGGTACCGCCGCCGAAGCGCGAAACACTGGCTTCGTACTGTCTTCCGAACAGATCCAACACCTGGGCCACGCTCTGGATGCACAGGTCGCCGCCCTGCAGGCCGTGAACCGCGTTGTAAGCGCGGAAATCGTCGATATCGATTTCAAGCAGCGCGATCGGCGATGCTCCGTTCTCCGGAGCCGCCAGCCAGTCCTGTTCGATCCGCTCTTCGAAAGCCCGGCGGTTCGGCAGGTCCGTCAGAGGATCGGTCGTCATGTAGCTGCTCAGCTGATCGGTAATGCTGATATATTCGGTCTGCTGTTCTTCCGTCCCTGCCGCCTGCCGCGCGATCAGCATGATTGAAGGCCTTCCGCTGTGCGAAACGGCAGCCAGCGTAATATCGAGCTGCAGCTGCTCGCAGTTGACGTTCACGAAAGCCTGGCTTCCCGATACGAGCGCCGAAGCGTCTTTTTCCAGCTGAAGCAGCAGCCGGCGCATCGGCTCGCGCGATTCTTCCAGCACAAACGGAAGAAAATCGAGACCGATCAGTTCTTCCTTGTCCGCTTCGCCGAGCAGCTTCGCCGCCTGTTCGTTGCAGTAGACGATATGGCGGTCGGTAATCGTGAAGAAAGCGACCGGCGAATATTCCATCAGCTGCAAATAGCGCTGTTCGTTCTGCCGCAGCATGCGGGAATTTTGCAGCGCCTGCTCTTCCGCGCGCTGCAGATCGCTTTTGGTCTGGTTATCGACGACTGCGCGCAGTTCGATCAAAGCGTTCAGCTCTTCCGTCTTCCACTCCAGCGCGGTTCCCTGCACGACTTGGCGCCATTTTTCGAACGATTTGCGCGGCGACAGGCGAATACCGTCGTCTTCCTGGATTACCGCCTTGGCTGGATCGCCGGCCCAGTCCACGACCTGCAGCACTTCCGGCCGGAACCAGATGATATAGTTCTGCTGACCCGGAGACAGCGCCACATAGAGCGCGCCCGAAGCTTTAGCCTTATAGGCGGCCGCCGGCGAAAATTCCAGGCTCAGCCGGGAAGTCTGATGCGCGTAATTTTTCGCTTTGCCGCCCATCCAACCGGCAAGTTCGCGCACCTGTCCGGGCGCCGGCGTATCGCCGAACAGCAGCAGTTTATCGTTGTAGCTGACCGCGGCGCCCGAAGCGCTCATCATCTGCAGCAGCCGGTTTTCGGATGCGTACAGATCTTCCACGACGTGGAACGGGCTGGAGTTTGCCGTGAAGATTTTCGCGATCCGCGAAGCTTCGGTCCGCAGCCGCAGCTCGGCCTGATATTCGTCCAGCTGCTGCCGCTGATACAATTCGTTCGAGAAAAAGGCCCCGAGGAAGTTGCACAAATTGCGGATCCGGTGCGTGACGTACTTCGGCGAATAGTGGTGGCAGGTGATCATGCCCCACAGCCGGCCGTCGTGGATCAGCGAAATGGTGACGGTCGCGTATACGCCCATGTTTTTCAAATACTCGATATGCATCGGCGAGACGCTTCGCAGCACGGAAAGACTCAAGTTGAGCGGTCTGCCGGTAAGCGGCTGCACCGTCGGCACGATCTCGACCGGCGTATAATCGACGTCGACGATCGTTCTCAACCAGTTGCGAAGATACAGCGCCCGCGCCTGCTTCGGAATGTCCGAGGCCGGATAGTGATGGCCCAGAAACGGCTCCAGCTCAGGCTTTTTCGCTTCGGCCACAACTTTGCCGTTCCATTCCTTGTCGAATTCGTAGATCATGACGCGGTCGTAGCCGAGAATTTCTTTGACCTGCTCCGCCGCCACCTGGCTGGCCGCGTAGCGGTTGGAAGTCTGCTTGAGCTTGACGAAAAAGTTCCGGATCCAGTGGAAATCTTCGCTGCCTTCCGCGTTATCGTCGGTTTCCAGTTCCAGTTCGAGAATCAGCAGCCCTTCGCTCTCGTGCGCGACGGCCGTAAAGCGAACGGGCAGCCCGTCCACTTCGATAAGCAGTTTCAAATACTGCAGATCCGACGAAGCGACGGCGTTCAGATCGCGCTTGACGAGATCCATCATGACTTCCTGGCCGATCAAATCGACCAGCGGCGTGCCGAGCAGTTCGTCCGGCGTCCGCCCGAGCAGGTCGCCGGAATTGCGGCTGCACTGAACGATTTTCCCCGTAGGGGTGCGGCGTGCCGCAAGCAGTACGCCGTTCGGCTGGATCATGCCCGGAATGTGGATCGGTTCTTTGTCGCAGTTGGTCAGGTCGATCGGTTCGTTCGTGACAAAGTCGCCTCCGGTCAGCAGGGAACGGTTCAGCGGCTCGTTTTCGGAATTGGGATTGATGTGGGACATGAATGGACATTAACCTCCTGTTACTCTCTTTGTTGTAGGGAATAGATGCTATGGTCGAGGGGAACCGCCAAGCCAGCGTTCCAGCAGACTGAACGTTTCGATAGCCGAAGACGTCATTTCCTCGCGAAGTTCTTCGCTGCGATCGGCTTCAAGCAGACGTTCGCGGAAAGCCGTCCAGCGGGACCGGGTCTCGCCGCCGTACGCATTGAAATAGGACAGCCCCGCTTCGGGCGTGACCGGCAGCGTTTGCGAGAGCTTTTTGGTAATCATTTGTCCGCCCATGGTCGAACCTTCGATCACGTAGAAACAGCCCAGCAGCTTCGCGGGCGTGGACAAATCGGGCAGTTCTTCGCAAAGCGGAAGGCTGCCGCGATCATGAGCCGATACCCCCAACTTATCCAGATCTTTTTCGAGCATCGGCGTTTTGCGGCGCGCTTCAAGATCGTAGCCGGAAGCGGACAGCGCTTCCGAAGATTCGGCCAACCTTTCCAGCGGGAAAAGAAAGCCGTAAAACCGTTCCAGATAATGCTTGTACTCTTCCAATCCGATCGTTCCGTCCATGATCGCGGTAGCGTAGGGATTGGCTTCCACCCGATCGTGATAAGGCGCGCTTTCGTTTCTCAGGCGTTCCAAAATATTTGCGGTCATCTTTGTTCTCTCCTTGCCGCCGCGCCGAAAAACGAAGCGGCAGCCTTTCCAGCCGCCGCTTTCCGCACGAACTTTGTCGGTTAATAAATATTGAAAAATTGATACGTTCTACAAACAACTTACAAACAACTTTCTTTACCACAAGCGTTTCTGCTTTAAGAATACCCGATTTTGCCCCTAAAAAAAAGTACGAACCTTGACGAAAATCGCCGCAAGGCCCGCACTCGATTCCGATCAATATTCGTGCCACACATCCCGGTATTCGTCATGGCGTTTGAACTGGGCGCGCACGTACGAACATACGGGGAAAATCATTTTCCCTTCCATTCGCGCTTCTTCCACGAGCCGGTCGAGCAGCAGCTTGGCGACGCTTCCGCCGCGATGCTCGGGTTTCACGTACGTATGGTTCGCCATCCACATGTCCGCTTCCGGCCCTTCCGCGTACGTGATTTCGCCGATGACTTCGCCCGCTCTTTTCAATTTGAATCCCGACTTTTCCCGGATGAACTCGGCACCCGCGATTAAGGAACCGGCCGGCTCCCTGTCCTTGCCCGCGTCCTTCACTTCCGCAACTCCCTGCTTCGTCTCGGATACGGTCGCTTTCGCATCGGCGATGCCCAGCTTCAGATAGGACAGCGAAGATTTCAACTTGGCCGGCTTGTCTTTCGCCTGCTCCTGCACTTTTGCCAGGTTGCCTTTCAACGTATCCAGCTCTTCCTTTACTCCGTTCATGGACTGCTTGATCCCGTCCAGAGCTTCCTTCGTATCGTTAATACTTGTTTTGATCGTTTTCAGCATAGCCATCTGTTTCCGCCTCCTTTGTCGCTTATTACCCAGATCGAAGCCTTTTATGAGCTTGCCGGGTCCCGAAAATGAGCAAAAACGAAAAATAAAGCGGAATTTAACGTCCGAAGAAGCGCGAATGAGCTGGTTTCTCCAGACCCTCTTTTACAAACATCTCGATGTTTTTACAAACGTTTTACTTTTGGCGCTCCGGGGGTAAGATATGAACAACACCAGCGATGCTTCAAAGCTTCACACCCAAGCAGCCGCAGGTGTTACCCAAGACTTTCCATCATTCTTACGAAGGAGGGACAAGTCCAATGGACTAGGGTAAGCGAAGCATATCGAACGGCTCTTAGATTGAAAGAAAGATGCCCGTGAAAACATCTTTCGAGAGACGAGGTATGCGGGAACTTCAGAGTACTCACCGTAGACCATTGACAGGGACGGAAGAATGAAGACCGGTCGAACGAGATGTTCATCTTGTGCGAAGGGAGCAGGATTCCGATGAAACAGGTTAGCGAAGCGTATCAATGACCGATTTTCACGCATGAAAAACGGCCGTGACAACGTTTTTCGTGAGATCGAGGATACGCGGGGAACTCAGAAGCTTTTACTTGCAGGATTTGGAAGCAGGCCGATAGCAGAATTCGATTTCTGCGAAGGGAGAAGATTCCGATGAAACAGGTCAGCGAAGCATACTGAGTGGTTTCACGTTCAGAAAGCGTTCGTGACAGCACTTTCTGTGAAATCAGGTATGTGGGAAACTCAGAGCCCCAAGACGGATCAGTCGAAATTGAAAAGAAGGTTAAGGTGCGAAATTGAACACGACCATTGTAGCAGGAAGAAGCGATTTCGAGCGGGGAAACGAGCCTTGCAAGAGAGGAGCATGATTCCAATGCAATAGGTTAGGCAGGCAGGCCGTTGTTTACGCATACTGGACCCGTAAGTCCAGAAGACGCCTCATGCGGAACATTCGGGTGTCAAACCAAAGGGAAACTATTGTTCAGAGGAAGAAGCCGTTTCGAGCAGGATTAGGCCTTGCGTAGAAAGGAGCAGGATTCCAATGCAATAGCGATAGCGAAGCATACTAGCCCGATTTACGCAGAGGGAAAGTGTCCGTGAAAACACTTTTCGCGAAATCGATGTATGCGGGAACTCACCCCCATATGCAATAAGACATGGTACTTCCGCGAAGATGCGGATAGCTCCGATAAGACGGAGTACGGATGCAAGAACGCAATATCCAAAGCAGGACAAAAATCAAGAATCAAGAATCAAACCGCTAAACGGTTGACGAAAGCTGCGAAGCATACGCCAATCGGCAAGACTGGAAACACAGGCAACTTGTTCACCATGTCAAGCATGTGGATTGGATCATCAGGAGGAACTAACAAAATTGAATAGCAAACTCAACGAATAATCCCCCGCAGTCTTGTTAATTCAAGGATGCGGGGGTATTTGTGTGCGCCGATCGCTATTGTTGATTATTCGACGTAAAGCCCTTCCTCTTCCAACATCTCCTGCAGGTCGAACAGCATCACGATTCTCTCCGGCGTCTTGTACATTCCCGTAAAGAAAGAACCTTTGCGCTTGCCGCGGCTCCGTCCGTCCGCAATCTGCGGCGCCTCTTCCCCGACTTTAAGGACTTCGGTCACCTCGTCGACGATCAATCCCGCCGTCAGTCGGCCGATTTCGATAATCAGCAGCCGCTGCCTGGGATCAGACAGCTCCTCGTCAAATCCGAACGCGAAGCGGACATCGAATACCGGCATGATCTTTCCCCGAATTTTCATCATTCCCCGAACGGCCGAATAATATTCCGACGCCGGGACATCTTCCGGCACATTTACGATTTGCACCACATGTTCGATCGGCAGCCCGTACTCTTCCCCTTCGATCTTAAAAACGACATACTGCTCGGCATAGTCCCGGAACATATGGCGCAGCCTCCTCTTTGTATTGACTTATGTGTTCATTATAAGGAAGCTTCCGCTTAATCGAAAGCCAGATCGACCAGATTGGCGTAAATTTGAGATAAAGGAACCTGCCGGTCGGCGAGGCCCGCTTCATATACCGATTTCGGCATGCCATACACGACGCAGCTTTCCTCAGCCTCCGCAACAACCCGCCCTTTTAAATTCTTCACGTCGCGGCAGCCGGCCGTTCCGTCCACTCCCATTCCGGTCAAAATAGCCGTTAACAGCCTCGAACCGAACAAGGGAGCGGCCGAAGTCAGCAAAACGTCGATCGAAGGTTTATAGAGGGCGTTCGGCGCAAGGTCGGAGCGAATTCGCAGCTGCGTGCTTCCGTCCGACTTTCGCTCCAAAATCGTTTGAAATCCGGCACGCGCGACATAAGCGGTTCCCGGCGTCAAAACGTCTCCGTCTTCGGCTTCCCGAACGTTAAGCGCACAGAGGTTATCAAAGCGATCCGCCAGCGGCTTCGTAAATCCGGGAGGCATATGCTGGACGACAACGACCGGAATCGGAAAGTTCTCCGGAAAACGCGGCAGAATCGACTGCAGCGCGGAGGGGCCGCCGGTCGAACAGCCGATCACAAGAAGATCCGCGGTACGGGGACGGTCGGTTTCAGGTTTTTTTTCCTCTTTTGAAGCGGCCGCTTCTTCGCCTGTGCCCGGACGGGGAACTTTGGCGCCGGCCGCCGCTTTAACCCGCTCCAAAAAGTCGAGCACCACTTCGGATCGGTCAGGCTCATGGACCAGCCGATCTTTCAAAAAGAAGTCCACGGCTCCCAATTGAAGCGCGCGAATGGTGGCTTCCGTCCCCTCGTCGGTCTGAACGCTGAGCATGACGACCGGAACGGGATGGCGCTCCATAATTTGGGCCAGCGCGGTAATGCCGTCCATTTCCGGCATTTCCACGTCCATCGTGACAAGGTCCGGCTTAAGCCTTTGAATCTTCTCGAGCGCTTCCAGGCCGTTTCGCGCGATACCCGCGATAAAGAAATCGGAATCCGACTCGAACAGCAGCGAAATCGCCCGCCGCATAAAAGCGGAATCGTCGACGATCAGCACACCGTACTTGCCCATGCCGATTCACCCCTTTCTGTAAAAGAACGTGTCATTCTCTTTGATTGTTTCAAAACCGCAGTCCAGCCCCCGCAGCGTCTCCGCATGTCCCAAAAACAGATAACCTCCAGGCTTGAGCAAACGGTAAAAACGATCGATGATCGCGCGAATGGTCTGCATATCGAAGTAAATCATGACGTTGCGGCAGAAAATGGCGTCCACCGCACCGATCGAATCCACTTGGCCGGCATTGAGCAGATTGATTCGGCGAAATTCGACCCGCTCGCGAATGGAAGAATTGACGCGATATCCTCCGTTCTCTTCCGTAAAAAAGTTTTTTTTCTGCTCGTCGTCCGTTCGGCGAAAACAAAGCGACGACGAAGGATAAAAGGCCTCGGAAGCCGTTTTAATGACCCGCAAGTTAATGTCGGAGCCGATAATGCTGACCGTGTTGCGTTTCGTGATTCCGTTCTTCTCCAGCACCATGCCGATGCTGTAAGGTTCTTCTCCCGTCGAGCAGGCCGAGCTCCAAATACGGATCTCGCTTCCCGGCGAAGTACGCTGCGCAATCTTGACCAGCTCGTTCAGCTGGGCTTCCTCCCGGAAAAAGTACGTTTCGTTGATGGTTACGTATTGCATCAGCACTTCCCACTCCAGCGGATTCCGCTCCAGGAAGTCAAGGTATGAAGCACAGTCGAGTCCAAGTTCCTTGAAACGTTTGGCCGCCTTGGGTTCCAGCGTAAACAAATTGTTTTGATAATTCAAACCGCTGTGGCGATAAATCTTGTCGGCAAGCCGTTCCAGCGGCATAGGGTCTTGAACATCTAAGGCGTTAATGCTCTTCGGCAGTTCGGACATAAAGATTCGCATTCCTTTCTTTTAAAATGAGGGCGCAGAAAGTCTCAACGAGACTCTCTGCGCAGACTGCGGACATTCTAAGCTGTTCAGTTGAATCTTACGCTGTTCAAGGAGTGTCGGACCGTCTGGGCGCGTTCCGTCGCTTCCGCAAAGCTTTGGCTCATGCGGCGCAGCTCATCCGCGAAACGCATCGTGAATTCTCCCGCTTCTTTCGCTTCGCGAGCCAGTTTTCTTCCTTGATCTCCGGCAAGCCGCAGCATATCGGAAGAACCGTTGACGGAACGGAAAGCATCTTCGGCACGTTCTCCGAGCGTTTTGCTCCATTGAATCTGCGCTTCGAATCCCGATTGTTTGCGCGCTGCTCGAACGTCCGCGAAAGCTTGCTCCAGCGTCCGAATCTGTTTGGACCGTTCATGGATGCCGTTCCGGATTTCAAACGCCGTGTCGGAAGCTTTACGGCTCTGCTCCTCGAGCTTGCGAAGGGATTTCCGTCGATCCGCGATCGATCTTTCCAGCTCTTGCGCCGCCTTGCCCGCTTCCGCAGACCGCTCCGAAGCCGCAGCGGCCTCTCGGGTCAGATGTCCTGCAGTATCGGAAGCCTGCTTGGCACGGGAAGCCGCTTCTTCAAACTGTTCGATGACTCCCGCTCCGCTGCCGACTTGATCCGAGAGCGTCGTCCGAATCAGCACGAGTTTCTCCCGCGCGTTCCGGATGCCGGAGACGACCGCTTCCGAAACTGCGGCTTGTTCGCGCGCGGACGTCGCGACGATTTCCGCCTGTTTCGTGACATTCTCTACGGCCCTTACGATTTCACGGCTTTGTTGGGCCTGCTCGACGGCCGCCGAAGTAATCTGGCCGACCTGCTCGCGGGCGTTGACGATTCCCTGCACGATTTCCTGTACACCGGCAGCCTGCTCCTTGACGGCTGTCGTCACCATCTCCGCCTGATCGGCCACATTGGCTACAGCCGACGCGATATCGCGCCCCTGCTTGGCCTGTTCGATCGTCGCGGAAGTGATCTGTCTGACCTGTTCGCGGGCATCGACAATGCCTTTCGCTACTTCTTCCGCGGAACCCGCCTGCTCCAATGTAGCGCTTGTGACCATTTCCGCCTGCTTCGTGACATTCTCGACGGCGGATACGATTTCGCGGCTTTGCTTCGCCATTTCTACCACTGCATAAGTGACCTGACCGACCTGCTCGCGTGCATTGACGATGCCTGCCACAACCTCTTCGACCGACTGGGCTTGTTCTTTGACCGCCGACGTCACCATATCGGCCTGCTTGGTCACGCTGATCGCGGCGTCGGACAGCATTTTGCCCTGCGCGGCCTGCTCGACCATTGCCGCCGACACTTGACGCACCTGCTCGCGGGCATTGGTGATGCCGCGAATAATGTCTTTTACGCCGGCTGCCTGTTCGGTCACGGCCGTGGTTACCATTTCCGCTTGTCTGGTCACATTTTCGACCGCGCCGACCAGTTCTCGGCTCTGTTTGGCCTGTTCCAACGTCGCGCTGCTGATTTGTCCGACCTGTTCGCGGGCATTCACGATTCCCGTAATGATTTCGCTGACGCCCATCGCCTGCTCTTTGACCGCGCTCGATACCATTTCGGCCTGCTTCGTTACATTTTCGACGGCGCGGGCAATGTTCTGCCCCTGCTTGGCCTGCTCGCGGGTAGCGCCGGTCACCTGACGCACCTGTTCGCGGGCATTGGAAATGCCCTTCACGATTTCTTCTACGCCGGATGCCTGCTCCTTCGTTGCCAGCGTTACCATCTCCGACTGCTCGACCAGCCGCGCAATGGATTCGACGACATTCTCGGCTCCTTTGGCCTGCTCGACGGTAGCTGTCGTAATCTGGGAAACTTCGCCCGTAATCCGGTCGATTCCGTCCACGATCTTGCGGATCGCGACTCCGGCTTCGTCGGCCAACACTGTCCCTTCCTGAACTTTCTCCGTGCCCAGGTCGATCGCTTTGATCGCATCCGACGTCTCGGATTGAATTCCCTTGATCAGCTGCGCGATCTCCTTGGTCGCCTTGGCGCTGCGCTCGGCGAGTTTTCGCACTTCTTCCGCGACGACCGCAAAGCCTTTGCCGTGTTCTCCGGCCCGAGCCGCTTCGATTGCCGCGTTAAGAGCCAGCAGGTTCGTCTGTTCCGCGATATCGTCGATCACTTCGATGATGCTGCCGATCTCCTCGGAGCTTTTGCCCAGATTAAGCATGACGCGGGAAGCCTGGGTCACGACGTCCGCGATTTCCTTCATGCCTTTTACGGACTGTACGACCGATGTCTCTCCGTCTCTGGCATCCGTACGCACTTCTTCGGCCAGTCCGTTGACCGTTTGCGCGTTCCGGGCGACCTGTTCGACCGAAGCCGCCATCTGCTCTACGGAAGCCGAAGTGTCTCCGGTATACCGCTGCAGTTCTTCCGCATTGCGGGCGACTCCCTTGACCGAGCTGCTCATTTGTTCGATCGAAGCCGAGATTTGCTCCACGGAACTGGCCGTGCTCTCGGCATTGCCCGCGACCTGCTGAATCGAGGCGACCATCTCCTGAACCGCATCTGTCGTCTCCTGCGCGGAAGAGCTCAAACTTTCCGCATTATCGGCCACGCCCTGAATGGAGCGGCTCATCTGTTCGATCGAAGCCGAAATCTGCTCTACCGAGCTGGCGGTACTCTGGCTGTTGCCCGCAACCTGCTGCACGGAAGCCGCCATTTCTTGAATAGCCGCCGCCGTCTCCTCCGCGGAAGCCGTCAGGCTTTCGGCGTTGCCGGCCACTCCTTGAATCGAACTGCCCATTTCTTCGATCGAAGCGGAAATTTCTTCGACCGATTCGGCCGTGCTCCGCGCATTGCCGGCAACCTGCTCGATCGAAACGACCATTTCCTGGACGGCGTCCGTCATTTCAGATGCGGAAGCGGTCAGGCTTTCGGCATTGGCGGTCACGCCCTTGACCGAGCCGCTCATTTCTTCGATCGAAGCCGAGATCTGCTCCACCGAACCGGCCGTGCTCTCGGCATTGCCGGCAACCTGTTGAATCGAAGCCGCCATTTCTTGAATGGCAGCCGACGTCTCTTCGGCGGATCCCGTCAGGCTCTCCGCGTTGACCGCTACTCCTTTGATCGACGCGCTCATTTCTTCGATCGAAGCCGAGATCTGTTCCACCGAACCAACCGTATTTTCCGCATTGCCCGCTACCTGTTCGATGGAGACGATCATCTCCTGAACGGCCGCCGTCGTTTCCTGAGAGGATGCGGTCAGGCTTTCCGCATTGGCTGCCACTCCCTTGATCGAACCGGCCATTTCCTCGATAGAAGCGGAAATCTGTTCGACCGATCCCGCCGTACTCTCGGCATTGCCGGCGACCTGTTGAATGGACGCCGCCATTTCCTGGATAGCCGCGGCCGTTTCTTCTGCCGAAGCGGTCAAACTTCCTGCACTGTCGGCGGTTTCTTTGATGGAGGCATCCATACTCTCGACTTGGACGGAGATGTCCTCGACGGAGTCCGCCGTGCTCTCCGCATGATGCTGCAGCGATGCTCTTTCGCTGCCGACTTCGCGGAACTTGGCAAGTGCTGCCGAAGCCGATTCCCCGGCGAGGGAAATTTCTTCCCGCAGCGCTTCCGCCTTTCTTTTTAACTCGCCGGAAGCTTGAGATGCCTCGTTTGCGGCGCGGGAAGCCTGCCCTGCCGCATGTTCGTCCGTTTCGCTTGACTGGTCCAGATCGCGAACGGACTCGACTGTTTCCGAAGCGAACTCGGCCGCTTCATCCGCCTGTTTGGCCAAATCGGAAGCGCCGATGCCGACAAACCGGAGGCTTTCGGCCGCTTCGTCGATCAGACGGTCCGACTTGCGGTCCGTCTCCGCCTGCTGCTCGAGCGAGCGCTGGAGCTTGCCCGAAGTTTCCGAAGCCTCTTGAAGAGTGCGCTTCGCTTTGTCCGACTGTCCCGACAGCTCTTCAAGCGACTCGGCCAGTTCTTTCGCGCTGCGTGCATGGATTTCCGCCGTATTCGCTTGGACATGCGTACCCTCCGCCAGCTGCGCCGCTCTGCCCGCTGCATCGCTCAGACTGCGATCCAGCGTTTGCGCTTCCTGCACCGCTTGAACGACGTGACGCTCGATTCCCAGTTCATTGATCCGTTTTGCCGCAATTTTCGATGTGAATCCCATGTTAATTCCCCCTGAATATAGTAAATGCGAATATTTTGTCGCGGTTTTCCCGATTTATCGGGCGTTTTATACGGCCAGCGTGTCCGGCGGAAGTCCCTTTTCCCTGCCTGACAGGTTAAAAATGCCGGTGATGTCGAGAATCAGCGCCACTCCGCCGTCTCCCAGTATGGTCGCTCCGGAAATTCCGTCTACTTTTCCTACATAAGCTCCCATCGACTTGACAACGATTTCCTGGTTGCCCACCAATTCATCGACCACGAGCGCAATTCTCTTTTCCGCCGCGCCGACAATGACAATGAAAACATTGTCGTCACTGCGTACCGCAGGCCGCGGTACATTGAAATGATCGTGGATCCATACCAACGGAAGCACCTGCTCCCTTATTCGGACAGCCATCTGACCTTTGATCGTGTGGATTTCCCGGCGCGGAAGCCGCATAATTTCGATAATGCTGCTGATCGGCAGCGCATAAGTCGAATGATGAATCCGGATCAGCAGTCCCCGCATGATTGCCAAGGTCAGCGGAAGCTTGATCGTGAACTTCGTCCCTTCGCCCGGCTTCGTCTCCACGTCGATGATGCCGTTAAGCTTCTCGATATGGCTGCGGACGATGTCCATTCCGACACCGCGTCCCGAAATGTCGCTGATCTCCTTCGCGGTCGAAAATCCCGGCGCGAAAATGAGGTAGATCAGCTCCTGCTCGGACATTTGATCCGCCTGGGCTTCGGTAATCAGCTTTTTGTTCAGCGCCGAGCGCTTGATTTTTTCCGCGTCGATTCCTGCCCCGTCGTCTTCGATCGTCAATACGACCTGATTTTCCTGATGGAGCGCCTTTAACCGGATAGTGCCGACCTCCGGCTTGCCGGACGCCAGACGTTTCTCCGGATCTTCGATGCCGTGATCCGCGCTGTTGCGCAGCAGATGGATCAGCGGATCGCCGATCTCCTCGATGACCGTGCGGTCCAGCTCCGTTTCCTTGCCCTCGAGCAGCAGATTGATCGGCTTGCCGATTTTTTGCGCCAGATCCCGAATCATGCGCGGGAAGCGGTTGAAGAGCTGCTCGATCGGGAGCATCCGCGTTTTCATGACGCTCTCCTGAAGCTCGCCCACGACTCTCGAAATATGGTTGGCGATGCTGTCGAACTCGTCCATCGTATCGTCGGCATCTGCGCTGACCAGACCCCTCAGCAGTCCTCCTACTTGAGCGATTCGCGTCTGGTCGATCACCAGTTCTCCGACCAGATTCATCAAATTTTCCAGCCGGTCGACATCGACCCTGACGCTTTGACCGGTTACTCTGCGCGGTTCCTCCCCTTCCGTCCTGACGGAAGGAGCTGCGGAATGAACAGGAGCGGCCGGCACGGCGGGAGATTCGTTTTCTTTCCCGGACAGCGCTTCGCTCTCTTCCGAGCGGCTATCCGCGTTCCGTTCGAAATCCTCCGTTGTTCCGGGCGGATTCAAATGCTCGTCCAGCAGCTCGAAGCCTTCTACCGGCTCGCCGTTCATGACCGAAGCGAGATAGGCCTCGATGTCTTCCTTTTCCTTGAGGCAGGCGATCAAATAAGTGACTTCCAGCGCTCCCTTGGCGTCCTCGTCGATCTGCTCCAGACCGGGGCGCATCGCGATTACTTTCGAGCATTCTTCGATCCGGTTTCTTAAGATGAAAGCTCTCGCCATCTTCATTTCGCAGCCTTCGGAAATTCGGAGCCGAATCGTCCAGCCCCTGAATCCTTCCGATTTCGCTTCTCCCAGCAGCTCTCTTGCTTCCGTGCCGAAAGGATCTTCGATTGACTCCTTCGCAGGCGAGGCTTTCGCTTGGTTTTCTCCGTTGATCAGCTTGCGCAGCTCTTCCACCAGCGGCCCCGTCTCGCCTTCGCAAACCCCATGCTCTTCAATCTGCTTTTTGAAATCGTTCAGCCGATCGAGACAGAGGAAGAGCACATTGATGATCGCTTCGCTCACCGCCAGTTTGCCGCCGCGGATTTGATCCAGCACATTTTCCATTTCGTGCGTAAGACTCTTCATCGTTTCGAAACCCATTGCGGCCGAAGAACCTTTCAAAGTATGAGCGGCCCGAAAAATGCACTGAATCGTCGCTTCCGATCCGCCGTCCTGCTCCAGCTTCAAAACTTCCTGTTCGAGCAGCTGGAGCTGTTCGTCGGCTTCTTCAAGAAAAAACTTCATCAATTCGTTGCGGTTCACGTTCTGCTTCCTCCCTTCATCGCAGCGTACTTCCGATATTCAAAATGGTGATAAAATCGTCGTCCAAGTAACCGATTCCCGAAAAATAGTGGCTGTCAATGCCCGAGGTGCTTTCCCCCGAATCTTCGATGGAAGAGAATTGGATCACCTGCCGCACCCGATCGACGACCATTCCCACGATTTCTTCCTCATGATTGACTACGACGATCCGCGTCGTGCGGGACGCCGCAATTTCCTCCATTCCGAAACGTTTGCGCAAATTTATAATGGGCACGATTTTGCCTCTCAGATTCGTTACGCCTTCCATAAAGAAGCGGCTGTTCGGCACGACCGTGATTTTTTGCATCTTGATGATTTCGTAAATATGAGCAATAGGGAGCGCATACCGCTCGCTGCCCAGTTCGATCGCAATGAATTGTTGACCGGATTCTTCCATGCGGATCTCGCCTTTCGTTTGGGATTAAAACCCATAATTATTTTTCTTTCCTAGTTCCTATGCTTCTATCATATCCCCGCAATGCGATTTGGTAACCGAAAAAAAGCATTCGTAAGCACGCAAACCTTTTTGCGCGCTTGCGCAACCGGAAATGCGCCGATCTGCACCTAAACGCCAAAAACCCGGAATCCGTAAGGATTCCGGGCTTGCTTCCGCAGCAAAAGCGGTTCGTTATACAACCATATGATCGAGAATTCCGATATCCTTGGCTTAGCCGACCGCTTCGATTCTCGATTTTACGCCGAGTTTCTGAAACAGATGGGTCAGCTGGTATTCCAAAGAACGCTGGCTCATGCACATTTGTTCCGCGATCAGCCGGTTGCCTTTGCCCTGCGCGATCTGCTGGAGAATCTCGATATCCCGCTCGAGCAGCGCCGGTCTGGCCGAAACCGGCCGCTCTTCGGGAGTTTCCTGCAGGTTTTTCCGCATGGCGCGAAATACGTCGAGCGGCAGCACGACTTCTTTGCGGACCGCGCAGCGAAGCGCTCCGACCAACTGCTCGCGCGTCGCCGTTTTCGGCACGAAGCCGGCCAGCCCGCAGTCGATCAAGCGATTCAAATGCGGCGCGATATCGAATCCCGTATAGATAAGAATGCAGGCCTCGGGGACGTACTTGATGACTTCCGCAGCCAGATCGATCCCGTTGAAAGGCGGCATGAACAGATCGAACAGCATCACGTCGAAATGCTGCCCGCGAACAAGCTCGATCAGGCCTTCGAACGTATTGAGCGCGGTCACCCGGAATTCCTGCTCCTTTTCCAAGATCAGCTTGGTTCCTTCCGTAACGGCGGGATGATCGTCCAGTAAAAGTATATTCAGCATATAATCCTCCGTATTCGGCATTAAAGTAAACGAGATTCGATTTTTATCCGGCAGTCGACATCGCGGGAGCCTGAATGCGGGGCAGATGCACATGAACGGTAAGACCCCGTCCCGGAGCGGAATCGATCTGCATGTCTCCCTCCAGGCTTCTTATTCTTTCTTTCATGCCGTACAGTCCCATGGTGGAAAGCAAATTCTGCAGCTTGCTCTCCGGAATGCCTATGCCGTTATCCTGATAGCTCATGAGCACGCCGCCCGCGTAATCGGTCAACGAGAGGCAGACTTCCGTCGCTTCCGAATGCTTGATCGCATTGTTCAGCAGTTCTTGATTGATGCGGTACAAAGCGATCATCTGCTCGTCTTCAAGCTTGACGGTAAAGCCGCTTGACTCGAATCGGATCCGGTAGTCGGCGCGCAGCTGTACCTGATCATACAAGGCTTCCAGCGCTTGTCCGATCCCCCATTCTTTCAAAAAAGGTGGCCTCAGCTCGTGGCAAGTCGTCCGGATCTGATGAATCACGTCCAGCAGTCCCTCGCATACCCGATAGATTTCTTCTTTCGCTTTCTCGCCGACGTCGTCCGCATATTGCAGATTTTCCAGCTTGCGGTACCAAATAATTTGTTCCTGCAGCGCCGCGTCGTGCAGATCTTGGGAAACGCCCCTTCGTTCCTTCTCCGAGACGGCGTACATAAGGCGAAGCAGCCAAGCCGGCGTACGCTGCCTCTGGGCCAAGGATTCAAGTTCGTCGGTAAGGTCCTTGATTTTGAGCAGATTTTCATAAAAAGAATCGACATAGCGGGATAACGTTTGCAGCCAGATTCGCACAGGAGCCTTCTCCAGCTCGGCAGGGTACTTGTCCAGCCAGACTAACTGCGCCATACCGCGGCGATTTCCGATCACGAAGAAAGCGGAAGCATCCAGTTTGAACACTTGGCCGACGGGAAGACGAATTTCCCGATAGTTACGCAGCATGCTCAGCTGTTCTTCTCCCGGCGTATCGCCTTGTCGACAGGCAAAGTGCCGAAAACCGGCCGTTTCCAGAATCGAAATCCGGTCCGTACGCAAATTTTTTTTCAATTCGCCGCTCAAGCGACGCTCCAATTCGGCTGCCTTCATCATCCTGGCGGCGTCTTCCGAGAAGCAGTCCAGACTATGCTGAAGTTTCAAATACAAGGATTCGCCTTCCAGCAGCGCCTGCTCGGCGCTCTTGCGCAGCGTCACGTCCCGCAGCACGACGATAAGCTTATCGAGCTGACCCTCCTCGTTCAGGAGAGGAGTCGTGTTGCATTCCAAGTCGGCGATCCGTCCGTCGCTGCGCGGAAATTTCAGATCAAAGTTGGCAACGGGCTCGCCGCTTGCCAGTTGATCGCGCTTTTGTCGAATTCTCGCGGCTTCCTCCTCCGAAACGTAATCGGTAACAGGATGGGTGAACAAATAAGGGCCTCTTTCGTAGCCAAGCCTTTTTTCAAAAGAGGGGGATACGTATAGCGGAACCATACGGCTGTCAAGTATAAAAATAACATCCATAATGCTTTCCGCGACCTGTTCGTAGTTGTGCTGTCTGCGCTCGAGTTCCAGCTGCAGATTATGTTTGTCGGTGCGATTGACCGCGGTAACGAACACCCCGCTGATCTTCCCTTTTCGATAAGCCGGACTGTACGTGACATGCCAATGGGTATGATCGGGAGACAAAAATATGGAAAGCGGATCGATGACGTTCGTCTCCCCTTGGGCTGCACGACGGAACGCGCATTCCACCTGCTCCCTATATTCAGGAAAAGCGAATTTAACCAGCGGTTCTCCGATGCAAGGAACGTTCGCGTCTCTTACCAGACGTTCCGCATAGGGATTGAGCCCCGTAATGATGCCGTCGAGTCCGACTTCTATAATGGCGTTGCGATGCTGCTCGAACAAGGAACGGTAATAGGTGTACCGATTTTCGCTTTCGATCAGCCGGCTCTTTGTTTTTTTTGCGTACTGCAGCAGAAATACGGACAGCAGCGAAAAGGCAAGAACGATGATCAACATGATTTCCAATTGAGTCTGAATGTACAAGGTCGATATTCACTCCCGGCTCTCCGCAAAGCAGGTTACCGCTCAATAAGCGATGCCGTGACCCGACCTTGACTTTACGGAAAGCATTTTGGTGTCGGCGCAATGAATCAAGTCGTTGATGCTGGCTGTCCAGGGATCGGAAAGCGCCGCTCCGATGCTGGCCGTTAAGTAACCGCCGCAGGGCAGCTGAATTTTCCCCAAAGCCGTCAAAGCTGCTTGTGCCTGCTCGGTCACCCGGATCGGGTGGGTCTCGGGAATAAGCGCGACAAACTGATCTGCCTGAAGCCTTATAAGCGCCGCATTTTCTCCGCACAGCTTGATGAGGATGCGGGCGCTTTTGGCGAGCAGTCCGTCCCCGTAAGCATGACCGTAATTGAGATTGATGTCTTTGAATCCGTTCAGATCGACGTACAAAGCGCTCAATCGATGGCGGGTCATGTCGTGCGAACGTTGAATCGCTTCGAGAAATTTACGATTGAAGGCATCCGTGATCGTATCCTTGTACCGATCGTATTCTATAGTCAAGACATGCGAGAGCAGCTCTGCCATGGACTGAAACAGCTCCAACTCCTGTGTCGTGAAAATTCGCGCCCGTTTGTCGAGCGCGCAAATCGTACCGAACGCTTCTCCGTTCCCGAGCAGGAGAGGCACGCCCACAAAAGAACTACGGCCCAGCTTGCCCGTAACGTCCAGAGCGGCGGTCAACCGGTCGCGCTTGGTATCCGGAATGACGGTCGCCATCTTTCCGCCTCCGCATACGAGCTTGCAGTAGGTTTCTTCGAAAGGAAGAGATGTTCCCGCCTCGATCAGCTGCTCGCGTTTGTTGACGGCGGTCAAAATAAAGTTTTCCACTTTGTCGTTTACCGCAATGAAAAGAGAGTCTACATCGACGGAACGGCGAAGAACTTCGATGACATTGTGAGAAGCGGCTTTGAAAGGCTCGCGCGATGCGATATCTTGAATGATCATGTTGTCCCCCTAGTTTTGATATCGGAACCGAATAATATCTTTTTAGATATCGGTCCGAGAATAAGAAAAACTTACTAGCGCCAAACGAGCACGAAGTCAGGCGCCTGCCAATTTTCGAAACGCCTGCTCCACCCGATCCGGTTGAAAAGGTTTTACGATAAAGTCGCGTGCCCCGGCTTGAATGGCTTCGACGATCATGCCCTGCTGCCCCATAGCCGAACACATGACGATTCGGACATCCGGGTCGATTTCCTTAATCTTTTTGACCGCCGTAATGCCGTCCATTTCGGGCATCGTAATATCCATCGTAACGATATCCGGCTTCAATCGTTCATATTCGCGAACGGCTTCCAAGCCGTTGCCCGCTTCCCCCACTACCTCGTACCCCATTTTGCCCAACATTTCTTTTAATACCATTCGCATAAAAGCCGCATCGTCCACGATCATTACCGTTGTCATTTTTATTCCCCCTGTTTGTTTCCTGCTTTGCTTTCATTATAGGTAGGCCGACTGGTTGCAGAAACGAAAAAAGAGCGGGGAAGGACGCAAACTTTATTGCGCGGTTCCGCATAAAACGCAAAGACCGCCCCAAGGCGGCCTTTGGAAAAAAGATTTCAGTTAATCGGCAGTTATACGCTCAGAATGCCGGGCCTCGGCGTTACGCCGAAAGCGGCAGCCAAGTCGGACAGCTCTTGCTCCGTAATCCGCTGCTTGATCTCGTGATGCGAGATCAGCATGTAAATCTGGGCCGCCTTCTCGATCGTCTCGATCAGCCCGAACGCTTCGTCGATCGACGTGCCCGTCCCGAAGATGCCGTGCTGCGGCCAAATGACGGAGTGATACTCCTTCATTTTCTCCGCCGTGGCGCGGCCGATTTCGCTCGAGCCCGGAACCATCCAAGGAATGATGCCGATGCCGTCCGGGAAAACGACGATGCATTCGGTACACATTTCCCACAGCGTCTTGGTAAATTTCGCTTCATCCAGATCATGGATAAACGTCATGGCCAGCACGTTCGTTGCATGGTTGTGGATGACGACGCGATGATTCGGATCGGCTTTCAGACGCTCGATATGGCTCATAAAGTGCGAAGCCAGCTCGCTGGTCGGTTTAGCCTCGTTCTCCAGCCCCCAGAGCAGTTCAAGCTTCGTTCCGTCTTTTGAGACGCGAAGCACGCCCAAATTGCCGGCCGGGTCGTGAATAACGTTTTTGAAGTATTTGCCGGAGCCGGTGACAATAAAGTATTTGCCGGCCAGCTCGTGTACCGGAAACGCCGGCTCGATCTCGCGAACGACCTGGTTGATATCGAGGTACTCGGCAACTTCGGCCTCGTTCAGCATGTAACTGACGTTGCCTCCGTTGCGCTCGTCCCAGCCGTTGCGCCACATATGCTGGGTGATTTCGGACATTTCGCGAACGAACGGGATTTCGAGCGCTTTGGCGGATTTTTCGATTGTGCTCATGTCGGGCTCCTTTTGCGGCATGCTTGCGGGTGCGGCGCTCCGGAGAGAAGGACCTTCGATCGCCGCTGGATTTCGATTTTTTTGATGGAAGGGGTAAAGGTGAAATCGAAATTCCAAATGCGACCGCTCCGCTTCTCCGGTTCCTTCTCTCCTCCGCTTGGTGCGTGCCGGAATTTTATTGGGTAAATAAAGCTGGCGAAAAATACTTTTCGCCGGTGCAACCTATAGACAGCAAAGCGAACAATCCAAAGCAAGGTGCCCAGGCGCTCGGCTTACTGCAAAACGCCGCTTTCCTGACCGCGTTTTTGCAGCACTTCTTTTTCGTACGTCTTCACTTCGTTCAGCCAGTCTTCGCGGACCGGGACGCCGGACTGTTCGCAGAAGTAGTCCCAGACGGCGCCGAAAGGATACGATTTGAATTCTTCCACGAGGGCAAGCCGGGACGTGTAATCCTTCTCCGCCTCGATCTGCTTGAGCTGTTCGATCGGCTCCAGGAGCGCGCGCAGCAGCGCTTTCTGGGTGTTGCGTACGCCGATGACCCAAGCGGCGATATGGTTGATGCTGCCGTCGAAAAAATCGAGCCCGATATGGGTGCGCGGCAGCAGGTCGCCGCGGACGAGTTCGCGGGCGATCTCCAGCAGTTCGTCGTCCATCGTGACGACGTGATCGCTGTCCCAACGTACCGGGCGGCTGACGTGGAGAAGGAGCTGATCCGTGAACATCAGGATGGACGACAACTTATTTGAGATCACTTCCGTCGGATGGAAATGTCCCGCGTCCAGACAGATCGCTTTTCCCCGGCTCATCGCGTAACCCATATAAAATTCATGCGATCCGACGACGTAGCTCTCCGAGCCGATGCCGAACAGCTTGCTTTCGACCGCGTCGATATTGCAGGCTTCGTCGATCGGCTCGGCGAAAATCTCGTCGAGGGAGTCGCGCAGCCGGGCGCGCGGCGACCAGCGATCGACCGGCGTATCTTTGAAGCCGTCCGGCATCCAGTGATTGGTCACGCACGGCTGGCCCAATTCGCGGCCGAACGTCTCCGCGATACGGCGGGAGGCTTTGCAATGATCGATCCAAAACTTGCGAATTTCGGGATCCGTATGGCTCAGCGTAAACCCGTCTTCGGCTTTCGGATGCGAGAACAGCGTCGGATTGAAATCAAGCCCGAGTCCGCGTTCTTTCGCCCAATCGATCCAGCCCCGGAAGTGGCGCGGCTCCAGCCGATCCAGATCCACATTCTCGTCGGTATCCGCATAGATGGCATGCAGATTGACTTTGTGCTTGCCGGGAATAAGGGACAATGCTTTGTCGAGATCGGCCCGCAGCTCGCCGGGCGTCGAGGCCCGGCCCGGATAGCTGCCCGTAACGGCGATTCCGCCGCTCAGCGTCTTGTCGCGGAACAGGAAGCCCTTCACGTCGTCTCCCTGCCAGC
The DNA here is from genome assembly GCF_011090185.1 of Saccharibacillus alkalitolerans. Classification (GTDB taxonomy): domain Bacteria; phylum Bacillota; class Bacilli; order Paenibacillales; family Paenibacillaceae; genus Saccharibacillus; species Saccharibacillus alkalitolerans. The sequence continues at coordinate 1,263,548 of NZ_JAAFGS010000001.1, forward strand.
AGTGCAGGGAGATTTTGATGCCGGCCAGCTTTTCGAGCGCCGCATCGACGTCGACGCCGTGTTTGGCATACAGTTTTTTCGCTTCCCGATACGCCTGTTCGTTTGCTTCGCTCATCGTAAAGTCTCCTTTAAGGGAATGGAATGGATATGACGCCAGCGATCCAATATCTCGGGTCTCGCCGCAGCCGGATTCGGCCGGTACGTTTGGGGCGGGAACGACTCGGCGATCATGCGGCGCGCCGCGTTCAAGTCCGCAAGCTCGCCCGACGAGATCATCTGTACCGCGATATTGCCGATTGCCGTCGCTTCGGACGGTCCCGTTCGGACTTCGATGCCGAGCAGATCCGAAGTCAGCTGCGACAGCAATCGATTGTTCGCGCCTCCGCCGACGATATGCAGCACCTCGTAAGCGCTTTCGGTTAATCGTTCCAACTCCCGCATCGCATCGAGATAAGTCAGCGCCAGGCTGTCGAACACGCATCGGGCCAACCGGCCCGACGTATCAGGCAGCGCCTGTCCGCTTTCCCGGCAAAACGCGCGAATTTCTTCCGTCATGCTCTTTGGATTCAAAAAACGTTCGGCGTTGCACGGCACGAGGCTGCGAAACGCTTCTTCCCGTCCGGCCGCCTCCGCGAGTTCGGCGAAGCTGTGCCGAGCGCCGTCCTCGCGGCGGACTTCTTGGATCATCCACAGTCCCATAATATTTTTGAGAAAACGGAAGGTTCCGTAAGCGCCCCATTCGTTCGTGTAATTCGCTCTGCGCGCTGCCTCTCCGGTCAGCGGCTTGTCCAGTTCGGCGCCGAGCAGCGACCAGGTTCCGCTGCTGAGGTACGCCCAGCTGCGTTCCGCCGCGGCCGGTACGCCGGCGACTGCGGACGCGGTATCGTGAGTCGGTACCGCGATAACCGAGCAGTTCGGGTAATCCCCCGTATCCGCAAACTCGGGCCTCAGTCCGCCGAGCCGCGTTCCGGGCGCAGTCAAGGCCGCGAATTGATCTCTTTTCAATCCCAGCGCTCCGAGCAGTTCGGCATCGAAATCGCGTGTCCGCAGATTCAGCAGTTGGGTCGTCGAAGCATTGGTTTCTTCATTAATGAATTTGCCGGTCAAACGATAATAGAAGTAATCCGGCACAAGTAAAATTCGGTCCGCCTGTTCCAACTGCCGCCGATCGTGAACATGCAGCTGATACAGCGTATTGAAGCTCAGTTCTTGAATGCCCGTCTTCGCGTATAGGGCACTCCGGTCAAGCGAGTTTCGATGAAAACGATCGGCCGCCCCCGCCGTACGGACGTCGCGATAAGCATATACCTCATGCAGTCGCTGCCCGAATCGGTCCAACAGCACATAATCAACGCCCCACGTGTCGATGCCCAGCGTACAGGAATCGATACCCGCGGCTTTCGCTTTTCGAAGTCCGACCAGGATTTCTTCGGTCAGCCGATCAATATCCCAATAATCGTGCCCGTCCTTCTCCGTAAAAGCGTTATCAAAACGATAAATCTCCGTCATTTCCAGCCTGCCTTCGATCAGCGTTCCCTCTACCAAACGGCCGCTGGAAGCGCCGATATCGACCGCGATCGCATGTCCCATGTGCATTCCTCCGCTGAAACCAAACTTCCCTGCACGCTTATCGTAACCGCCTCTTTCTTCCAAGTCAACATATATGTACATATTTAATGTTGTTTTTCTTTGTTTATTCTGTTTTTAGGTAAACAAAAAGCAGATTCCGGAAGGAATCTGCTTTTTGCTGCGTGTTATCGTCTGCGCTTGGCGAGCGCCCACACCAACGCGCCCAAGCCCGCTACCGCCGCCGTAGAAGCAACGGGATGCTTGGTCGCTTTGACGTATAGGCTCCCGCCTCGCACGAACCCTTCGTTCGTGCCGCGCTCGTGCATGCCGTAGCCGGGCTCGTACAGCGCGCCGGCCTGCCGCGGATGCGACGGACGATCGTGCGACTGCTGACCGCGGAACATGATCAATTCGAAAGCTTTGTCCGTCAAGCGGGGCACGATATTGCCGAACAGCGCTCCGAGCCTGGCCTGGGAACCGACGAACATATCCCGCTTCGGATGCTGCGCCGTGAAGAGAATCGCTTCGGCTACCGCTTCCGGCGGATAGATCATGCCGCGGTGCACCGGCTGCTTGTCCAGATAGCTCTGGGCATGCTCGTTGTAAGGCGTATCGATCCGGCCGGGGTGGATCAGCGTCACGGATACCGGCGCTTTTTCTTTTTCCAGCTCCATGCGCAGATTCTCCGTCCAGCCGTGGACGGCGAATTTGGCGGACGAATACGTGGATTGAATCACGACGCCCCGATCGCCGAAGATGCTGCCGACGTTGATCAGCGCTCCCGGTACGCCGCGCTCCTTGAAGTGGCGTACCGCCGCTCTCGAACCGTATACGACGCTCCAATACACCGTATCGAACATCCGCTTCATGTCTTCCGTCGTCACTTCCGTCGCTTTGCCGAAGATCGAGACGCCGGCGTTGTTGACCCAGGTATCGAACGTTCCGAATTCCCGGATCGCCGTTTCGGCCACCCGCTCGATCTCTTCTTCGCGCCCCACATCGGCGACGACGTAAACCGCGGTTTGTCCTTTCCCTTCCAGCTCGACGATCAACTCTTTGAGCGCTTCTTCGTTACGAGCAGCGGCGACGACTTTCGCGCCCGCTGCCGCAGCCATACGGGCCGTGACCAGGCCGATGCCGCTGGAAGCTCCGGTAATGACGATGACCTGCTCGGAAAGCGGCTTTAACTTCAACTTGAACTTCTTGGGTTCTTCCGGTTCGGCCCCGGAACCTGTCTGCTCTGGGGAAGAAAGCACAGAATCGTTGACGATTTCCGCAGGTTTCGCTTTCCCGTCGGCATCTTCCGAGTCGGAGTCCGATTCGGACTTCGATTCGGAGGCGGCCTGTTCCTGATTGACATTCACTTCCGAAGAATTTTCGTCCGGGTTCACGACATTCATATCGGGATCGTTCGGCGTCGTTTGCTTTTCGTTATTCATGTTCGATTCCTCCCTGTCTGCAAGTTTAGTCTATCCACCTTTACCCGGAGCCGGTGAACTCTAACCGCGGACGGCAAAAAGCCTCGCAGCCTTGAACGGAACTCTTCCGTTCGGCTGCGAAGCCGCTTGGTTGACCGAAAAGCGAAGGTCTGCCGCTTATTCTTCTTCCGAATCGACGTTATGGTAGACCTGCTGGACGTCTTCCAGGTCTTCGAGCGCGTCGATCATTTTGTCGAACTGTTTTTCCGAATCTCCGGACAGCGATACGAACGTCTGCGGCAGCATCGTGATTTCGGCCACCGTGAAGTCTTCGATCCCCGCGGCGCGAAGCGCCTCCTGCACGGCATGGAACTGATCCGGTTCGGCGTAAATGATGACCGATTCGTCTTCGGTCACGATGTCGCGGGCGTCTACGTCCGCTTCCATGAGCAGTTCCAGCACTTCTTCTTCGTTTTTGCCCTCAAGCCCGATGACCGCCGTTTCGTCGAACATGTAAGCGACCGAACCGCTGACGCCGAGATTGCCGCCGTTTTTGCTGAATGCGGCGCGCACGTCGGAAGCCGTACGGTTTACATTGTTCGTCAGAGCGTCAACGATCACCATGGCCCCGTTCGGTCCAAAGCCTTCGTAGCGCAGCTCCGTATACGTCTCGTCGCCGCTGCCCTTCGCTTTGTCGAGCGCGCGGTCAATGATCGCTTTCGGCACGTTATACGTTTTGGCGCGTTCCAGTACGACTTTCAGCGCACGGTTCGATTCCGGATCCGGCTCGCCCTTTTTGGCCGCCACATAAATTTCAACGCCGAACTTGGCATATACTCGGCTGGTATTGGCGTCTTTGGAAGCTTTCTTTTCCTTGATATTATTCCATTTACGACCCATATCTATCCCGCTCGCTTTCCATTGATTGGTTATGTCCTAATTTTCACACCCGTTTATTGTAGCGTGAAATAAGGAGAGGAACAAGTCTCTACCTGTTTTAACCCTACCGGATACGTCTTCGGCTGCCTACCTTACGTATCGCCGCTCAGCTTGTTGAACGCCCGGCGCGCATTTTGCAAAAAGACCTGCCGACGCTTCCGGTCTTCCTCCGAAAGTTCGCCCCGCAAAACATGCTCCGCTTCGGCGATCGCAAGATGCAGGCTCTCCCTGAGCGCCTCGCGCTCGGCTTCGTCCAGCAGCCCTTTCAGCTTGTCCGTCACGTTCGGCGTGTACGGCATCCGGTTGTATTCCTCGGCGCTGATCGTCCGCACGTCCAGATACGTATTTTTCACCTCGATGATCGTGCTGGGATTGCGTACATTTTTGTCCGTTTCGACCACGACCTCTTTGCTGACATGGTCCGGATAGACGTTGATGATCTTCTGCCTGATTCCCAGCACCCCGCAAATTCGGCTGAATGGAATGCGGTGTACCCGGCTGACTTCGTCCGACATAGGATTCTCCTCCGTTCGTTCATCGGTTACTTGACCGCATGTCTCAAGCATATCATAATCCGTGCGAAAACGAGAAAAAAGAAGCCCCTTTCGGCTTCTCGGCGTTAGGTTTTGCTCTTTTTCTATCAAATTTGAAGAAAATCGATCGAACCGCTTCCCAATCCATTGACAAGGAGTTGGGAATGCTTATATAGTTGTTAAGACAACTAATTATGCGCGTTATTTTTGCCGCTTTGAGCGAACCCATCATTGTAGGAGGACGATTTTTTTGCAACAAGAGCGTTTATGGAGCCGCGATTTTCTCACGATAAGTTTCAGCAGTTTTTTTATTTTTATCAATTTTTATATTTTGGCCGTGACGCTGCCTGAGTATGCGCTGACGCATCTGGGCGGCAGTCCGGACGGCATCGGCTTGGTCACGACGGTCTTTGTGATCGCCGCCGTTTTGTTCCGTCCGCTGACGGGCAAATGGCTGGATGAGATCGATCGAAAAAAATTGCTCGTGTTCTCGGTCGTCATGTTCGCGGGCTGCAGCTTTTTCTATTTGTGGGTACCGAGCTACTCGCTGCTGCTCGTGCTGCGTTTCATTCACGGAATCTCTTTCGGGATTGCGGCGACCACGACTTCGACCGTCGTTTTGGATGTCATTCCGAAGGAACGCAAAGGCGAAGGCATCGGTTATTTCACTCTTTTCATGAGCCTGGCCATGGTATTCGGTCCGTTCGTCGGATTATCCGTCTCCGCAAACGCCGGCTACCCGGCGCTGTTCGTATTGATCGCTCTGTTCGCGGTGCTTGCCTGCGTTTGCGGCATCGTAACGCCGAGCCCGCAGCATGAACGCCGTCCGAGCGAGCTTGGCGCCTGGAACGTCAACCGGTTTCTGGAATTCCGCGCCGTTCCGATCGCAGCGGCGGGATTTCTGATCGCTTTTGCTTACGGGGCCATCTCGACTTTCATTTCCGTATATGCCGTTTCGCTCGGCTTGAAAAGCACGGCCAGCTATTTCTTCGTCGTTTTTGCCGCCGTCGTGCTGCTGTCGCGCCCCTTCACGGGCCGGTTGTTCGACAGGCGCGGAGCGAACGTGCTCGTTTATCCCGGCATTGCGCTGTTTGCGCTCGGCATGATCGCGCTGAGTCAAGCCGGCTCCGCATTTTTCTTCCTGTTGACGGCCGCGGTGATCGGTCTCGGCTACGGGGCTATCATTCCAAGCTTCCAAACGCTGGCCATCCAGTCTTCGCCCGCGCACCGAAGCGGACTCGCGACCGGTACGTATTTCGTCTTGTTCGATCTCGGTTACGGACTGGGCTCTTACGCGCTTGGCCTTGTCGCTTCTTCGGCCGGTTATTCGGTGATGTACTTGACGGGCGGCATCGCCGCTCTGCTGGCTCTGGCCGCTTATTACGGTCTGCATCACCGTTCGCAGCGGCGCAAAGCGCCCGGTCGCGTACAGACCGAGGTGCAGGCGCGCAAAGCTTCAATTTAAGTCGCATGCGGAAAGGACCGGAGCTTAAGCTCCGGTCCTTTCTCAATTCGCTTTTTGTCGATAACACTCCGGCTCTTGCCGGATTTGTTCGTTCCGGCGAATCCCGCTTCTTACGACGCGGACGGCTTACTTCCCGTCCGTGTAAGGCCGGTCGTCGCGTCCGATAATCAGATTCGACGACTGCCGCGTCGGATCGGTCGTATCCCGCAAATCGATGTCGTCCTCGCGGTCCCGGACGCGATGTCCGGAATGTTCCGGCGCGTCGCGAAGTCCGGCTTCGTTCACCCCGGCAGGCGGCACTCTCTCGTCCACCGGCGCCATGTTCGATGTGCGCTCCGTACCGTCCGGATCGAAATACGACGTGTTGTTCGCTCCGCTGCGCTCGAAAATTTCGTAAATCTGGCTGCGCATCGCTTCGTCCGCATCGACCATCACCAGCACGTCGCCTTGGTGGACGCGCTCATCGTAATACTTGGCCTCCTTCTCCGGAATGCCCAATCCGATTAATCCGCCGGCCAGTCCGCCGATTCCGGCGCCCAACGTCGCGCCCGCCAAACCTGCCGCTATCGGTCCCGCAGCCAACAGCGGTCCGATTCCGGGAATCGCAAGCGCGCCGAGGCTTGCGATTACCCCTGCCGCTCCGCCGAGCGCTCCGCCAGTCAAAGCTCCGGTTGTCATCCCTTCCGGGGCTTTAGTCCCTGTTTCATTGCGAATTTCTTCGGATTCTTTCGTATCCTTGGCTACGACGGAAATGTCGTCGCGGCTGTATCCGGATTGTTGGAGATCTCGGATCGCTTGTACCGCCTGCTCTTCATGTTCAAAAGTCGCCGAAATTTTTTTGATCATGGTCTGTTCCTCCCCGTATTTTCTGCTTATCCCATTTTACCCGATCCAGGTTGCCGTCAAACTTTGCTTAAAAATGGGAAATGACTCACCCTCTTTTCTAGGCCTTATCCCCCTTTCTTCTCTTGGCGTCCGGACTTCGAGATAGTATTATAGGACTATGAGATTTTGGTATCACGGATTTGCGCGAATAAGGGAGGGCATCTGCACGATGGAAGACAGGAATCAACAGGAACATGACTTGGCCCGGTTCCTTCATGCGCTTGAAGACTGCATTTACGTCATGGACTGGGACGGCGAGCATTTTCGCTACCGTTACGTCAACCGAGCGGCGGCGGAGCTCAGCGGAATCGGATCCGAACATATGGGACAAACTTTTTTCGAAGTATTCGGACACGAACCGGAAATGGGCAGGTATCTGCATCACAAATATATGAAAGTTATCGACGAACGCCGAAGCATTCGCTTTGCGGACGGAACGCTGCTGCCGAGCGGCGCGCTGAGCGGCGAAAGCATCCTCTCCCCGATATTCGGTCCCCGCGAGGAGATCGAGGCGGTCGTTTGTATGACGCGGGATATGGCCGCCGGCCCGGAGCGCGCGCGGAATCCGCATCATTACGCCTATCACGACGAACTGACCCAATTGTTTAACAGGCGCTTCTTATACGAATTCACGAACAAGCCGTTCAGCCTGTTCTTGATCGATCTGGATAACTTCAAGAACATCAACGATGCGCTGGGACACGAAACGGGCGATACGCTGTTGATCGAAGTAGCCGAGCGTTTCAGGCAGTCGTTCGGCGCCCCTTACGTGATCGCGAGACAGGGCGCGGACGAATTTATCATTGCCTGCGACAAGCCGACTCCGTATCCCGAAGAAAAAGCAAAACTTATCCTCGAAGCGCTCGACAGGCCGTTCCTGCTCAACGATCGCATGATTCGCGTCAGCGCGAGCGTCGGTATCTCTTCGTCTCCCGAACGGACCGACCTGTCCACGCTGCTCCGCCAGGCGGATATCGCCCTGTACTATGCCAAAAGCAGAGGACGAAGCCGCTACCATTTGTACAACGAAGCGTTCCGCTACGATCAAGTGGTCAAATTCGATTACGAGATCGCCCTCAACCAGTGCATCGAACGCGAAGAGCTGCTGCTGCATTATCAACCGATCTTCAATGCTTCCCGCAGCAAAGTGGTCGAGGTAGAGGCGCTGCTGCGCTGGAACCTCGGTCATGCCGGTCTCGTGTCTCCCGCCGACTTCATTCCGGTCGCGGAAGAAACCGGCTTGATCGTTCCGATCGGCGAATGGGTCATTCGTCAGGTTTGCAGAGACTTTCCGAAGATCAGCGAAAAGTTCGGCCCGGACGTGCGTATCGCCGTCAATATTTCCCGCGCCCAATTCGAGGAAGAGCATTTTGTCGAACGGTTGAACGCGATCATCGCGGAGGAAGGATTGACCCCCGCCCAGTTCGACCTGGAAGTGACGGAAACGCTCGTCATGCGCAATCTCGAGGAAATCTGCGCGACGTTGAAACGGCTCAGAGAACAGGGTTACATGATCTCGCTCGACGACTTCGGCACCGGTTATTCGTCGCTCGGCATTCTGGCGCAAATCCCGATCGACAAGTTCAAGATCGACCGCTCGTTCATTGTGCAGATGAATCCCGCGGTCATCTCCGCCCTGCTCGTCATGGCGCGCGCGATGGATCTGGATGTCGTCGCCGAAGGCGTCGAAGACCGCGATCAACTGCTTCGGCTCGTCGATATGGGTTGTCCGAGCATTCAAGGCTATCTGATCTGCCGTCCGATGGGCATCGAGGATCTGCCCGACGTCGGATTCCCCGATCTCCAAAGCCATGTCGTGTAAAGCCCGTTACCGCAAATTTGCCGGTCAGGCCGTGAGCAGGCGAATCCGGGATCGGCGCCTTGGAGGCTGCACGACAAAAAAAGCTGCTCCGGACACCGCAAAACGCGATGCCGGAACAGCTTTTTTTCGATCCGCCGTATCGTTCTCCATTTCCGGGCGATCCCGTCCGGCTTAACGAATCAATCCTACTTTGCGGGCCTGCTCTTCGGTCAAAATAAACTGTTCGCTTTCCCAGTAATCCTTGTCCTTGTCCAAGCCGAACATGTCGATAATTTGATCCCAGATCTTCCGCTGCATCGCTTCCTGCTGGGTAATCATGATTTTCATCGATTTCCGCTCCTTTCGCTTCGGCACGGCCGAGGCCGTCCTCTACCGTGCCATTACCCGATGCGGTGCGGTCCCGACTCGCCTGCGTGACGCGGCTGCGCCGAAGCCGGCATGCCGCAGCTCTCTCCGAACCGAAAACAGTCTGCCAGATGGTCGTCGACCATGCCCGAGGCCTGCATCAGCGCATAGCAGATCGTGCTCCCCACGAAACCGAACCCGCGCTTTTTCAAATCCTTGCTCAGCCGGTCCGAAATTTCCGTTCGAGCGGGAACGTCCTCTGGACGGATTCGCCGTCCCGGAATCGGAACTCCGTCCACGAACTTCCACATATAAGCGTCGAACGTACCGAATTCTTCCTGCACCCGCAAAAAAGCTTTGGCGTTTTTGACGGCTGCTTCAAGCTTCAAACGGTTGCGAATAATACCCGGATCCGCCATCCATTCGTCGATTTTCCGCTGGTCGAACCCCGCCACCGCTTCGGGATCGAAGCCGTTCATGACTTCGCGGTACCTCTCCCTCTTTTTCAACACGGTGTACCAGCTCAGCCCCGCCTGCGCGCCTTCGAGGATCAGCAGTTCGAACCATTTTCGGTCGTCGTGCACGGGGACTCCCCATTCTTCGTCATGATAACGGATATACAGCGGGTCTTCGTTGACCCAGCGGCATCTTACCGGAAGCTCCGACATCCCGACCCGCTCCTTTTTCCGTAAAGAAATTCGATCATTTCGATTCGCCTAGCCCGCGTTTGGGCAGAACTTTGACATAATCGTCGGACAGCTTCATCAGCTTCAGAACATATTCGTAATCTTCGCGGTAAGGCTCGAGATCCTTGACCGGCTCGTGCGTGTCCAGATAAACGGCTTTTCCGTCGTCGAACCCTTCTCCCGGCACAAAGAGCACGCCGTCTCCCACAAAAGAGCCGGTCGGCAGGTAATACCGGATTCCGATCACGTTGCGGTCCGTATTGAGCAGATCCCGGCCGAATGCCGTGTACCGTTCCTTATCCAAGGAAATGCCCAGCAAATTCATCATCGTCGGCACGAAATCCATCTGGCCTCCCGCCAGTTCGATCTTCTGCCCCTTCTCCGCTCCGGGAACATGAATAAGCAGCGGAATATTGAAGCGGCTGGCATTGGCCTCGTAAGAAATGCCGAGCATCGAAGATACCCATTCCGGGTCGTTCTCCGCCGTGGACAACCCGCCGTGATCGCCGTAGACGAACAGCAGCGTATCTTCCCACAGTCCCTTGGCCTTCAAGCTGTCGATCAGCTTCCCGAGCGCGTAGTCCGTATAATGCTGGGCATTCATATATCTGCCGAGCTGGGTGCCCTGAAGCCGGTCGGGAATATCGATCTGCGGGAACTCTTCGGGCACGTCGAACGGCGCATGGCTGGCCGTCGTGACGAATTGGACATAAAACGGAGAGCCGTCCGCCGTCATTTCGTCGATTTTCTCCAATCCTACCCGGTACATTTCTTCATCGGAAGCTCCGAAATTGTTGAAATGATCGTTGTTATAGCTCGGTTTGTCATAATAATGCTGGAAACCGAGCGCCGGGTACAGCTGGTTCCGATGCCAGAACGTCGCGCTGTTAACCTGGAAAGTCGCCGTTTTGTAACCCTTCTCTTCCAGCAGGCGGGGCGAACTCGGAATCACGCGGTCGCCGTAGCCGGTCGACATCGCGATCTGCGCCGTCGGATAAATGGACGTGTTCGAGATGAATTCGGCGTCCGACGTGTTCCCCTGTCCGATCTGCTGGTAAATATGCGGGAAGTAAAAGCTTTCTTCTACCAGCTTGTTCAAATTGGGCGTTACTTCGGTTCCGTCCAGCTTATAGCCGATCGGGAAAGTCTGAAACGACTCCATTTGAACGACAATAACGTTTTTCCCTTTGGCTGCGCCGAAATGGGCGGGCGATTGGCCGGACGTCCCCGCCGCGGCGGAAGTGTCGGCTTTGTGGTCGACGTAAGGGAAGGTCTGCTGCAGCTTTTTGACCTGCGTCGCGATCTCTTCAGGCGAAGTCGAGGCGATAAAGTCGCGCTCTTTGCGATTTTCGATCGCCGTACTGACCTGGTAGTTCAAAAAGCCGATGTTTTCCGCACGTACGATTTCGTTGCTGATCGCCGAGCCGCGGTTGATCCATACGCCCGACAGCAGCAGGCAGACGATCAGCAGCGCGGACACGACGACCCGGCTCATCCGGGTAGCGGCTTCGTTCCAAACGCGCGGATTCGCTCCTCCGCCGAAGGACAAAGTTTTTCGCGATCTGCGCCGGCCGATTCGGACAAAAGCGGCCCGGACAAGCATGACGGCCAGATCGGCGAAGAACAGGAAATATACAGGCTTAATCAACCCTCCGAGCACGTTGCCCACTTCGGGAACCTGCCCCAGCGATCCCAGGACGATATAAGTCGGAACGGAGCCGAAATAAGAATGATAGACGGCCGCCGAAAAAAACATGACAGACAGAAGTAGATTGACGGGCCAGGCGACCCGCTTCTTCCAGCGGCGGGGAATCAACAGCTCCAGCAGGCAGGTCAATCCGAGCGCCGTCAGCAGATCGATAAAGATACCGCCGAGTTCAAACTCGGAGAAGAAAAACCAACGCAGCAGAAGCAGCTTGACGAACAAGAGGCAGGCCGAGGTCAGAAAAAAACGATCGGGCTTGCGGCTTGTTTGAATTTGCTTCGAAATCAGTTTCATGAATGATATACCTTCTTTGACTAAAAAGTGGATTCAACAACTCATTATAAAACACTCTCTTTACATGGTCAAAACATTGGCTTTACAAAACCCCAAAAGTCAGGCTGCTTCGAGCCGAATTACGCAAAAAAGAAAGCGCCCCGGGACTCGAAAGTCCCGGAGCGCTTTTTGGGGAAGCGAATCAAATCTTGGAATCGGAATAGCAGTGCCGAAATGAGGCGGATTCTCCAATCAGCGTAATGATGCCGAACGAATAACGCTTCAAGCGCCGCTTGTCGGTCGGAGAACCGGGATTGAACAGACTGACATTCGGCGAATCGGGGAGGCCGGCCTCTTGGGAAAGAAGCGGAACGTGGGAATGTCCGAACACGATAATGCCGGGCAGCTCTTCGCCTTCGAATGCCGCCAAGGCATTGGCGGCGGCATTCCCTCGTCCCAAATGTCCGTGAGTCAGCCCGATTCGCCGGCTGCCGACTTCGACAATACGGCGATACCCCCAGCGTTCGACGATTGCCGGACCGTCATTGTTGCCGGCTACGCCTTGAACCGGCGCATAGGCCGCCAGCATGTCGTACACGTCCGGCGAAGTCCAATCGCCGGCGTGCAGAATCAGATCGGCATCCTGCAGTTCCTGCACAAGATCCGGCGGAAGCGCTTTGGCCATGCGGGGCATATGGGTATCGGACACCGCGACGATCTTGATCGCGTCTGCAGCTTCGGCGGCTTCAAGGCTTTGTCCGTCCGCGGAACTTCCCGTTTTTCTCAAAACGGGTTCCGTCCGCCCTTCGTTTCGGTTCATTGCGCTCTCATCCTTTCTCGCCGCTCCGCCCGATCCCGTTCATTCAGCTTCGGGCAGTTATAGCAGAAGTCCGCACCCGGAAGAGTATGATACAAGCAGCAGCTCGGACGCAGCTGCATCGTCTGCGACGGGTCGGTCGGATGCTCGACACAGCGAAAGCGCAGATCGAACGGATTTTTTTTGCGTCCGAACGTCTCCGGCTCCAAAGTCTTTAACAGCCCGTAAGCCCGTTCCAACCGCTCCCGATGCGGTTCCAGCGTCGATCCGTTCTCCGTTGGGCTGCGCCAGGTCCCGGCGAAGTAGTACAGCCGTCCGGGCAGCTGCGCCCAGATCATGCCGACCGGCAGACCGGCCAGACGCGAGAAATTTTCGAACAGTTCACGGCATGTCCGCCCGTAGAAGGAACGGAAGCCGTCCAGGGTCCACTCGTCAAACGCTTCTTCCGCTTGAGGCGCGGGTTCGGCCGACCGGCTGCCGAGCACGATCCGCATCGCATGCCCGCCGTTGTCGAGGCGGAAAAGCTGGGCGACGAGATTGTCGGCGGAAAAATCCGGGCGAACGGCCGCCGCGGCCGGGAAGTACACCGAAGCCGATACGGTTCCGCTGAACCAGCTGCAAAAGTAGGTGACCGCTGCCTGCAGATCCGGTGCCTGCAAAATATCCGCGAACACCCGCAGAAACGCTTCCGCTCCTTCCGGCGTCGACAGTTCGGCCAGAGTCCCCTCGGCTTCGGCTCCGGGGCTCGGTTCGCCGCTCATGTAAAACTGGGGCAGCAGTTCGGTATCGAGAACGGAATCCCGCGTTTTCGTTTCGGATTTTCCGTTTTCGTCGGCTTGGAAGTTGGGAACTTCGGACATGGTCGCTTCATCCTTTCCGTATCGGGAATGTTTCTCATTGGTCTATCGTACTGGATTGCACGCCGCACTTCAACGCTTATTGTTAACCTTTCAATCATCGAGCCGAAGAAAAAAGGCCGCCTCCTTCAAATCGAAGGAAGCGGCCCAAGTCCGTATCGTATGAATGCTGTCGAAGCGGCGGCCGGAGTATAGCCCGCAGGCTGCTCCGGATCGCCTGATCAACCGAAGCGGCCCATGATATATTCCTGGGTCATCTGGTTGGAAGGATTGGAGAACAGCTTGGTCGTGTCGTCATGTTCGATCAGATTGCCCAGATAGAAGTAGGCGGTATAATCGGACACTCGGGCGGCCTGCTGCATGTTGTGCGTCACGATTACGATGCGAAGTTCTTTTTTCAATTCGATAATCAGCTCTTCGACTTTGCCCGTCGATACCGGGTCGAGCGCCGAGGCCGGCTCGTCGAGCAGCAGGATCTGCGGGCTGACCGACAAAGCGCGAGCGATGCACAAGCGCTGCTGTTGGCCGCCGGAGAGCGCCAGGGCGGACTCCTTCAGACGATCCTTGACTTCGTCCCACAGCGCGGCGCGGCGAAGGCTCTGCTCGACGATGTCGTCAAGCTCCTTTTTGCTTCGGGTGCCGTGGTATCTCGGACCGAAGGCAATATTTTCGTAAATCGACTTATAGAAAGGATTCGGACGCTGCCAGACCATTCCGATCTTCTGGCGAAGCGTGACCGCATCCGTCTCTTTGTCGTTCAAGTCCTGACCGTCCATCCAGATGCGACCGGTTACGCGTGCCGAAGCAATCTCGTCGTTCATCCGATTCAAGGAGCGCAGGAAAGTCGATTTCCCGCACCCCGACGGTCCGATCAGAGCCGTGACGCTCTTATCGGGAAATTCCATATTGATTTTTTTGACGGCCTCGTTCGTGCCGTAAAATACGCTCAGCTCTTCCGTACCGAAGCGGGGTTGCGTACTGGTCTGCATAACGGAAGCCCTCCTAGTTGATTTGCTTGGAAGCGGTAATTTTGCGATAGACGAAGCGGCCGAACCAACGGGCCGCCAGGTTGAACACCAATACCATGATGACGAGCACGGCCGAAGCTCCTGCCGATACGTCTCTGGCATCCGGGATGCGCGCTTCACTGTTGACTTTCCAAATGTGCACGGCGAGCGTCTCTGCCGAGCGCATCGGGTTGATCGGAGAACGCGCGTGAAGCGGGTTCCAGTCCGTGAAGTCCAGCGGAGGCGTCGTCATGCCCGACGTGAACAGCAGCGCTGCCGCTTCGCCGAAGACGCGGCCCGCAGCAAGGATCGTGCCCGTGATCAAGCTCGGCAGCGCGACCGGCAGAAGAATCGACGTGATAATCTTCCATTTGGACAGACCGAGCGCCAGGCCCGCTTCCTTCTGTTCTCTCGGTACGGCGCGGAACGCCTGCTCCGTGATCCGAACCATCAGAGGCAGGTTGAAGATCGCCAGCGCGATCGCGCCGGACAGCAGCGAGTAGCCGAATCCGAACGTGTTGACGAAGAGCAGGAGGCCGAACAAACCGACCACGATCGACGGGAACGACGACAGCACTTCGACGACGAGTCGAATGAAACCGGTCAATTTGTTTTCCTTGGCGTACTCGGCCATGTAAATGCCGCCGCCCAGTCCGAGCGGAACCGTAATGATCATCGTCAGCACGAGCAGGAACAACGAGTTGAACAGCTGAGGTCCGATCCCGCCACCCGCTTTGAAGTTTTGCGACGGCGAAGTCAGGAAATGCCAGTCGATATGGGAGATGCCGCGAATCAAGATAAAGCCAAGCAGTCCGCCCAGAATGGCCACGATCAGAACGGCAAAAAATATAATGACGCCGGTGGCGAGTTTGTCCGCGGTTTTTGCGTTCACAGCTTATTCCTCCTTTGGAGCAACCGTACGATGATGATAAACACGAAGGTCATGAAGAGCAGCATGAGCGCCATGCTCCAAAGGACGTTGTTCTGTACAGAACCGGTCGACGTGTTGGTCATGTTGAGCGTAATGACGCTGGTCAGCGTGGAAGCCGACGTCAGCAGCGAATTCGGCAGGAACGGCGCGTTGCCGATAACCATCTGAACGGCCAGCGCTTCGCCGAAGGCGCGCGCGATGCCGAGGATGACGCCCGTCCAGAGCGAAGGAGCCAGCGTCGGCAGAATGACCCGGTAAATGGTCTGCCAGCGCGTCGCTCCGAGCGCATAGGAAGCCTCACGCAGACCGCGGGGCAGCGAAGCCAGCGCGTCCGCGGCGATGCTCGTGATGGTCGGCAGGATCATGACCGACAGCACGAGAGCGCCGGCGCCTACGCCGTAACCGAGCGAATTGCCGCCCGTAAGCGCGGAAATGAACGGCACGAGAACCGTCAGACCGATAAAGCCGTATACGACGGAAGGAATACCCGACAGCAGTTCGATAACCGGCTGCAGAATGCGCTTGCCCTTGCCCGGCACGATCTCCGTCATGAACAAAGCCGCGCAGATGCTCAGCGGCCCCGCTACGAGAGCCGCCAGCAGCGATACGACGAAGGAACCCGCGATGAACGGAAGAGCGCCGAACGCAGCCGTGTCGGCGTCGGGGCTCCAATGCGTGCCGAACAGGAATTCGATCGGGCTGACTCCGTCTCTGAAAAAGGTGGTCAATCCCTTTGACGCGACGAAGTAAACGATTGCCACGATGACGACGATCAGCATCAATACGCACACGTACGTATAGATTTTGCCGATCAGATCTTCACGATGATGCCTGGCAAAGCCGCGCTTTTTTTTGCCCGCGGCAGCCTTAGTATTTTCCATAAGTGGTTACCCTCTCCATTGGTTGATAAACGCGCAAATAGAGGCGGAGAGACCGCCTCTTTTTTTGCCGGTGCGCCGAATCGATTACTTGCTTACTTTGCCTTCGGCATCGCGAGTTACTTTCATGCTGGATACCGGGATGTAACCCAGCTCGGTAACGTCGGCGTTCTGAACTTCTTCAGTCATGAAGTAATCCAGGAAAGCTTTCGTTGCGCCGTCAGGCTCGCCCTTCGTGTACATGTGCTCGTAAGCCCAGATTGGGTAGTCGCCGCTTTGCACGTTTTCTTCCGTCGGCTCTACGCCGTCGTAGCTCAGAGCGGTAACGGTGTCGTCCAGGTACGAGAAGGCCAGGTAGCCTACAGCGCCCTTCGTGTCGGCAACGATTTGTTTAACCGTACCCGAGGAATCCTGTTCGATCGAACCCGCAACGTTTTCCACTTTTTCGCCCAGCGCGTACTTCTCGAACGTCGCGCGAGTACCGGAGCTGCTCGGACGGTTAACGATCGTGATCTTCTGATCCGCGCCGCCTACGTCTTTCCAGTTCGTTACTTTGCCGCTGAACACGTCCAGAAGCTGTTGTTTCGTCAGGTTGGTTACGCCCGTATCTTTGTTAACTACAGTTGCCATTGCGACAACCGCTACTTGATGGTCGACCAGTTCAGCCGCTTTGTCGGCTTCCAGTTTCTCTTCGGCGAACACGTCGGAGTTACCGATGTTCGCAGCGCCTTCGGATACCTGCGTCAGGCCAGTACCGCTGCCCCCGCCTTGTACTTGAACCGTAACTTCAGCATTTTCGGTCATGAACTTCTGTCCCACTTGGTCGACCAGCGGCTGCAGTGCCGTCGATCCGACTGCCAGGATTTCGCCCGATACCGTCGCGTCCGCCGGCTGTTCGTTAGCTGCCGGAGTCGCTGTGCTGCCCGTCGTCGGTTCAGTCGCCGGTGCCGCCGTGCTGCCCGAGTTGCCGCCGCAAGCGGTAAGTGCGAGCATTGCGGAAAGTGTTAAAGTACCGAATAACGTTTTTTTCGATTTCATGTCTGGTTAGACCCTCCTAGTGGATTCATACGATTGCGGCCGTCTTCTCTCTGTCCGAGTTGTCCGTGCCGCTTTACAGTACCCATTGTAGGATTCGAAAATTAACGCAAAACCTTTGTTTTGTAAAAAGAGTGTAAAATATCGGGGGCAAATCCGAAAAGCTGCTTGTTTGCTTGTCCGTTCGCTAAAACCGCCGACTTAAATCGGACAAAACAAAAACGCCCGGCGCGGCCGCGGGCGTTCCGTATGATCCATTCGCTTCTGTCGAACCTTCTAACTTCGGGGCGAGTAGACGACCCGGCTGTAAGAAGCCGGCTGCGTTTCTTGGCCGGCGCCGCAGGCATGAAGCCCCACGCATACTCCGGTAAAGCCTCCGTTCGCTTCGGGCGATAAGGCGGCGACCGGAGCGAACAGCCCCGCATCGGTCCAATGAATGCCGTCTTCCGAATAGGAAGCGAAGTATCCCGATTCGTCGGCACGGAGTTTCAGCCGTATCTTCCCTTCGGCCGGGAGGTCCCCGCCGATCCGGCGTTCAAACCGCTCGCCGTTTCGCAGCTCGGTCAGCAGTACCCGGCGGTTATCCGACCGGGCGATGCCCGCGAAGAAATGTCCGCGATTGTTCAGTCGGGCGGCCAGACCCGCCCGTTCCCCTTCGGCTTTGGGCACATAATCCAGATCGGCCGACAGCTCCATGTCCACATGCCGCTGTCGAAGACAGGCAAACGTGGCGGGGGCTTCGTCATCCAGCGAATAGGCGCTGCCGACGATCGTAACGCCTTCGGCGTTTTCGCCCCAGACATACCGCTCGGCCTCGTAATCGCGCAGGAAAGCCCAGCGGGGTCCGAAGCCCTCCCCGGCGTCGAGCGAAACGACTTCCTCCCCGGCCGGGTCTGCCGGCCTGACGCCGGACGGCAGTAAGGTTCCGGCAGCGTCGAAGGCGCACGCCTCGACGCTCCCTTCGTTATTGTCGATATCCGGCCACCCGTCCTCCGTCCAGCGCACGGGCGCAAGAAACGTCTCCCGTCCGAGCGGCGAATAACGGCCGCCGATCGGGCGCATGCCGAGAAATACCGCCCACCAATCGCCGCTGTCGTCTTGGATCAAGTCCGCGTGACCGAGGCATTGCACCGGATGCTTTTTCAATTCGCGATGCGTAAGGATCGGCTCCGGCTTGTCTTCGAACGGACCGTACGGACTGTCGCTTCTGGCGATAATTTCCCGATGTTCGGCAGAAGTGCCGCCCGAAGCGGCCATCAAATAATAGCGGCCGCGAATCTTATACAGATGCGGTCCTTCCAGCCACGGTCCTCCGTCGCCCCGCCAAATGACGGCCGGCTCCGACAGGACCCTCCCGTCGGACGGGTCGATCTCGTATTGGATGATATGCGATTCGTCATCGGCTCCGTTCTGCGCCGTTACGTAAGTCCGCCCGTCGTCGTCGAAGAACAACGACGGATCGATATTTCCGTAAGGAAGCAGGATGGGATCGGACCACGGGCCTTCCGCGCGTTCCGCCGTGACGTAAAAATTGCCGATTCCCCGAACATCGGTCGTGATCATATAGAACCGGCCCGCATGGTGGCGGATCGTGGACGCGTAAATGCCGCTCGAGCTCGCCCGTTCGCGCAGATCGACCTGCGAGCGGCGCGTCAACACATGACCGATCTGTTCCCAGCGAAATAAGTCGCGGCTTCGGAAGGTCGGCACGCCGGGAAAATATTCGAACGAGCTGGTCACCAAGTAATAATGATCGCCCGCCCGCGTAATGCTCGGATCGGGATAACAGCCGGCAAGGATCGGATTGGCATAAGCGGCGCCCCGAGAATCGGGAGCCCCGTAACGTTCGGTCATCGGAACCTCCTGCTTTCGTAAGGATTGACCAAGATCATAAATAGTCCGCCGCGAGGTGTGCGGCGGACCCTTCGTTCGCGTCATCGAAATTTACGGCTTCAAGCTTCCGCTTCGATTGCCTCATAAGGATGAATCGTCTCGATCGTCCCGTCCTCGCGGTAATGCAGTTCGGCGTATTTGACACACCGCTTATGATTGACGCCGCCCGACAAGGAACTGTCGTGGTAGAACAGATACCATTTCCCTTCGAACTCCACGATGGAATGGTGCGTGGTCCAGCCGACGACCGGAGTCAGAATAACCCCTCTGTACACGAACGGCCCTTTCGGATCGGGGCTCGTCGCATAGACCAACTTATGGGTCGTGCCCGTCGAATACGACAAATAATAGAGACCGCGGTACTTATGCACCCAGGGTCCTTCGAAATAACGGCGGTCTTCGTCTCCGGCGAGAATCGGGCTTCCCTCCTCATCGACGACGGAGATTTCGCTCGCTTCTTCGGCCAGCGACAGCATATCTTCGCTCAGCTTCGCCACCCGAGGTCCCAGCGCCGGCTCGCCGGCCGCCGGCCCTTCCGTCCGTTCCGGCTCGTATTCGCCGCTCTGCCACTTCTCGAGCTGCCCTCCCCATAACCCGCCGAAATACATATAGGCCTCGCCGTCTTCGTCGACCAGCACGGCGGGATCGATACTGAAGCTGCCCGGAATGTAATCCGGCTCCGCTTTGAACGGTCCGGCCGGCGACTCCGACGTGGCGGCGCCGATCCGGAAGACGCCTTCGCGATCGCGGGCGGGGAAGAACAAATAATACTTGCCGTTCTTGTATGCGGCGTCAGGCGCCCACATTTGGGACGAAGCCCACGGCACGTCTCGCAGATGCAGCGCTTCGCCGTGGTCGACCGCTTCGGCGCCGATACCGTCCAGCGACAGAACATGGTAGTCTTCCATTTTATACTGGTCGCCGTTGTCGTTGCTGGGACCGTCATGGTCGAGATCATGGGAAGGGTAGACGTACAATTTTCCTTCGAAGACGTGCGCGGACGGATCGGCCGTATAGATATGAGTGACGATCGGCTGATTGAATTCGGTAGTCATCGTTATGCTCCTTTATGGACAAATTTGATGGGCCGCGTGCGGCGTTAGACGCGCGCCTGATCGAGAATGCTCCAGAACGCCGGCTTCGGCTTCAATTCGCGGTCGAACGGCAGCGGCCAGTTAAGGCGTCCGCGAACCGGGAAGCCGTCCAACCAGGTGCCGCTGTCGGCCGCTCCCCAGAACGTGACCGAGTCGATCGCCGAGCGGTATTCGCGGAACAGCCGGAAAATCTCTTCATAACGCCGGGTCAGCAGCTCCTCCATTTCATTCGTCGGCGCGAGCAGATCGGTACGCCGATCGTCGAAGCGGAATGCGGAAATATCCAGTTCCGTGATATGCAGCCGAACGCCGAGCGAAGCGTACAGCTCGATCGCTTCGCGTATTTCTTCGATCGGCGGGCCGTAGAGGTTCCAGTGACCCTGCATGCCGATGCCGTGGACGGGCGTCCCCGCGTCCAGCAGCGAACGGACCAGGCGGTGGATCTTGTCGCGCTTCGCCGGATCGGTCTCGTTATAATCGTTGTAAAAGAGCTGCGCGGACGGATCGATCTCGTGGGCGATCCGGAAAGCCTGCTCCAGATAGTCCTCGCCTACGGTCTCCAGCCATTTCGTTTCGCGCAGATAAGCGCCGCTCTTGTCTTCGATCGCTTCGTTGACGACGTCCCAGGCGGAAATGCGGCCTTTATAGCGTCCCATCACCGTGCCGGCGTGATCGCGAAGACGTTCCAGCACTTTTTCGCGCGAAGCCGGGCTCCCGTCTTTTTCTTCGAATACCCAATCGGGCGTCTGGTTGTGCCAGACGAGCGTGTGGCCGCGAAGTGCCATCCCGTGTTTCTCGGCGAATTCCGCGATTTCGTCGGCCGCCGCGAAATCGTATCGGTTCTCCTCGGGATGGATCTCTTCGAATTTCATCTGATTCTCGGCGGTCAGGCTGTTGTAATGTGCGGCGATAAAACCCCCTTCTCGCCGGATCGTGCGCGTGCTTACCGCGGCGCCTATGTTAAATATACCCGCGTACGCCCCGTGCAGGGACGGCGTTTTCGTGTCCATGCAAGATTCCCCCTTCGATGATGGCAATGATGTTGATGATGTCGATCCTGCGGATCGCGCCGGGCCCGCCGGCTATTCCTTGACGCTGCCGAGCTGCAGACCGTGCACGAAGTACTTCTGCAAAAACGGATACACGACCAGGATCGGCAGCGAAGCCACGATCGTGATGGCGGCGCGGATCGACACCGGCGTGACCATATTTTGCGCGGCGGCGGCCGGATCGGCCC
Organism: Saccharibacillus alkalitolerans; assembly: GCF_011090185.1. Taxonomy (GTDB): domain Bacteria; phylum Bacillota; class Bacilli; order Paenibacillales; family Paenibacillaceae; genus Saccharibacillus; species Saccharibacillus alkalitolerans. The sequence goes on from NZ_JAAFGS010000001.1 coordinate 1,284,937, forward strand.
CGCTCGATACGGCGGCGCTGCTGTTCAGGTTCATGGAAGAAGACAGAAGCTTCATCAGCTCGAACTGCAGCGTGCTGAGATTCTGCTTGGAAGAAGCGTACAGGAACGTGTCGAACCAGGAATTCCATTGGCCGACGGCCACGAACAGCGCGACCGTGGCAAGCACGGGCTGGCAGAGAGGCAGAATGATCGAAATGAACGTGCGGAAGTCGCCCGCGCCGTCGATCTTGGCCGATTCGATCAATCCTTCCGGCAGCGTCTGAATATACGTCCGAATGACGATCATGTTGAACGCGCTGACCAGTCCCGGCACAACGTATACGAGGAAACTGTTGAGCAGATGCAGGTCTTTCATCAGGAAGTAGGTCGGGATCAGGCCGGCGCTGAAATACATGGTCAGCACGACCAGGATGGTGATCGGTTTGCGCAGCACATAATCTTTGCGGCTGAGCGTATACGCCAGCATCGCAGTCAGGAACAGGCTGAGCACCGTCGCGATGACGGTCCGGGCCACCGAGATCCAAAACGCGTGCAGGATATGCCCGTTCGCGAATACGGCGCGATAGTTTTGATCGGTCCAGACGCGGGGCAAAAGATAAATTCCGCCGCGAATCGTGTCGTTGCCCGCGTTCAGCGATACGGCGAAGGTATTGAGGAACGGATACAGCGTGATCACGGCTATGGCGATCATCAGCAGGCCGTTCAGCGTATGGAATACAAGCGGCTCCAGCCGCACCTTTTTCGTATTCATCGTTCAGTGTCCTCCCTCATGCTTATGTCTTGTCTCGATCGGATGAACGGCATCCGATTATTTAAGCGAGGCAAGTCACTAGATCAGCCGGTCTTCGCCCAAGCGCTTGGCGATCGAGTTGGCGGCGAAGATTAACGTGATGCTGACGATCGTTTTGAAAATGCCGGCCGCTGTGGCGAGCGAGTAGTTGCCGATCTGCAGGCCGTATTTCAGCACGAAAATATCGATGGTCTGCGACCAATCCACGACGACGCCGTTGCCCAGCAGGTATTGGACTTCGAAACCGGCTTCCAGCATCCAGCCCATATTCATGATCAGCAGGATGACGACGATCGATTTGATGCCCGGCAGCGTGATGAACAGCATTTTCTGATAGCGGTTGGCTCCGTCGATCTCGGCCGCTTCGTACTGCGAAGGATCGATCGACGTGATGGCGGCCAAGTAGATGATGGCGTTCCAGCCGAGTTCTTTCCAGACGTGGGCGCCGCCGACGATGCCCCAGAAGTATTCGGGAATGCTGAGCCACATAATCGGTTCGCTGATCAGCCCGAGCTTCAACAGCGCCACGTTTATGATCCCGCCGTCCACGGACAGCGAGCTGGCCACAATGCCCGTCACGATGATCCAGGACAGGAAGTGCGGCAGATAGGAGACGGTTTGAATCGTTCGTTTGAAAAAACGTCCTTTGATCTCGTTGAGCAGCAGGGCGAACAAAATCGCGGTCACAAAGCCGAGAATCATGTTGATCAAACTCATCGCGACCGTGTTGCGCAGCACCCGCAGAAACGCTTCATCGGTAAATAAAAACGCAAAATGCTTGAATCCGACCCATTGTTGCTCCGAAAGGGCTTTGGCGGGACTGTAATTCTGAAAAGCCATCGTCCAACCCCAGATCGGATAATACGAAAACACCAGGATGTAAACGACGATCGGAAGCGACATGAACATCAGCTGCTTTTGACTGCGCAGCTTTTTCATTAACGAAGACTTGGGTATATCCGCGGACGCGGACTTGCGCGAAATCGCTTTTGCCATGGTGCTCTCCCCCTAACCGGCCCTGCGGCCTGCGTCGGCTGATTAAGATCGGGGAAAACGGCAGCCGCTTTCCCCGAATCGTTACGCCTCGGTCACTTCTCCGTGGCCCAGTTTTCGATCCGCCACTGGATTTGTTCGTTGATACGGTCCTCGTAAGCTTTGACATTGATTTTGCTGAACGCCTGCACGTAATCGTTCCATACCGAATCGAACTTGCCGTCCCCCGCCATGACCGCCTGAGGCAGGAATTTCAGCGAAGTATCGGTCATCTGCTTATTGGCGACGGAAGCATCCGAGCCTTCGATCAGATCGATCTGCCAAGCCGGATAATAGACTTCGTTTTCCGGAGCCGGCGAGAAGAAATCGCTCCACGTCTTGAATCCGTAAGTATCGAGAAGCTTTTTGTCTTCGTCTTTCAAACTCGCGTAGAACTCTTCCGGCTGATCTCCCGGCCCCGTCGCGTTGCCGTCGCTGAACGTACCCTGCGTTTTGGGAGCGGCCCCGTAGAATCCGTCGGCCCGGTTCGCGAGCTTCCAGGACGGGTCTTCCTGCTCCTTGCGCTGTTCCGGCGTACGATAGAAGCGGCCTTTGTCGTCGACCATGTAATCGACGCCTTCTTCGCCCCAGCTAAGCAGCTTCTGGTATTTTTCGTCCATCAGGGCGTCGAGGAACTTGATGATCTTGACCGGATCTTTGGCGTTTTTGCTGATGCCGAAGCCGTTGTTGAGATTGATGACCGGGCGATCGAGATAATGATCCTGAATGGACTCGTCGTAAACGAGCGGGAAGCCGACGTAAGTCCGGTCGATCTTGCCCTGCGAAATCAGCGTGTCTTCGGCCTGCTGGAAGTTCCAGTGCTGATCGAACATGCCGAGCACGCGTCCGGACGACAGCTTGGCCAGATACTGGTCGTAATTCTGCACGAACGCTTCCTTGTCGAACAATCCTTCGTTGTAAAGGTCGTTCAGTTCCTTGTAATACTGCTTGGAGATGTCTTTGTCCGCGAATACGGTGGCTACGTCGTTGTCGACCACGACGCCGCCGTCATTCGGATGACCGGTGAGATGCTCCGGCGGATTGAGCAGCGGGAACGTCCGCCAGTCGGACGCGAGCGACGTGAAGCCGATGGTCGGCTGTCCGTCGATCGTCGGATTTTTCGCGGCGTAATCGCGAATCAGCTTCGTGAAATCGTCCAGCGTTTTCGGGGTCGGATAACCCGCGTCTTCCAGCACCGCTTTCTGGATCCAGAACGCCGGGCCGTTATACGCGTTGCTGTGGAACTCGCCGGAATAAGCGCCGTAGTTCGGCAGCCAATAAATGTGGCCGTCGCTGGAATCCTTCATCCGGTTCCAGTATTTTTCATAGTGCTTTTTCAAATTCGGCGCGTGCTCCTCGATCAGGTCTTCGAGCGGAATGACCGCTCCGGCCGCGACCAGCTTGGTGTCCGCTGTGATAAGGTCCGGATAATCGCCGCCGGCGATCATGACGCCCAGCTTCTGCTGCAGGTCGCCGACCAGGAATTCCATGTTCAGCTTGACGCCGAGCTCGTCCTGGATTTTTTTGTAAATTCGATTATCTTCCGTCGGCGCCTGGTTCGGCGTGCTGATAAACGCGGAAATCGTCGTCGTGCCGGAACCGTCGTCGGCCGCGTTCGAATCTTCGCCTCCGCAGCCTGACAGCGTCAGGGCCGCCGCCAGTACCAACGATGCTCCGCCCCACAGCTTTTTCATCTTGTATCCCCCCATAGGTTGGCCTCCTCAATGAATGCGAATTGTTCTTGCTCCTTTATTATGAATGAATGTATACGCTTACATCATAGCCGGATTTAAGGTCCTTCCCCCCCGGATTTCACGGCTTGCTGCCCGAGCATAAAAAAAGAGCGATCACCGCGAGGCGCGCGCTCTGTACTCTGCCGGCTTCTCGCCTGTGTTCTTCTCGAACTGCTTCAAAAAGTGCTGATACGTCTTATAACCGAGCTTTTCCGAGATCGCGCAGGAAGACAGGGAGCTTTCCCGCAAAAGCCTGCATGCTTCCTCGATGCGCAGTTCATGCACGAATTCCGCGATGCCCGTTCCATATCTGCGGCTGAACGATTGGCCCAGGTAAACGGGATGCACGTAAAATTTTTCCGCCAGCTCACGGATCGTGAACGTCTCCGTATAGCGCTCCCGCAGAAAGTCCGCCACCTGAGCCTGAACGCCGCCGCTGCTTCGTTCCCTCAAGCGCGCCGCTTCCGAACGAAAGTCCAGGCAGAACCGTTCAAGCAGCCGCTTTGTTTCTTTCAGGCCGCGCGCGCCCGCACCGCCGAGCGGCGAGCGGCGGAGCGTCTCCTCGGAATCGCCGCCCAGCTCCCCGCAGATCGAGGCGCAGCGCACGATGACGCGAGTCGCGAACGTTTCGACGAGTTCGGGCAGGGTCGGCCGCGCTTCGAAACGCGCAAAAGCTTCCGCGACGGCTTCCTTAATCTCGCCGTCGTCTCCCGTTTCCGTAAGCGCGGCGATCCGATCGGCGTCGCCCAGCACGGACGCGTTGCAGCAGAGCTCCTTCGACCGAACGTCGGCGAAAGCGACGACGGGTTCGCCGCCGAAATACCAGAACCGCGAAGCTTCCTCCGCGCTTTGAAACGACGTCCTCAGCGCATCTAGACGTTTCACGCTCCGTCCGGCGGACAGCCGCACTTTGCCTCCCGATTCGGGCGGAAGCGCTCCGATCAGCCGTCCCGCGAACAGCCGCGCCGCTTCGGTCGCGTCCGCCTCCTCCGCGCCGATCACGATGCCCAGCGCAAAGTTCCCGGCTTCGATCGACCGGCAGCGAACCATGCCTTCCCCGGCCGCCGCGACAGCCGTCCGCACCTCGGGCATCCATTCCGCTTCCGCCTGCAGCCGAACGTAAATCCAGCTGTTCGCCGCGGAGGACAGCCGCTCCAATTCGGGCCGGGCTTCGCGCCGCTGTTCTTCGCTTCCGAATAAAGCGAAAGCAAGCGCCCTGCGCTCGATCTGGGCCGCGCGGCTTCGGTTTGACGCGGATTCTCTCGCTCGCGCTTCGAGCCGCCTGCTCAAAGTCCGCAGCATCTCTTCCGCTTCGTCACCCATGACCGGCTTGGTCAGATAGTTCGACACGCCCAGCTGCATGGCCCGGCGCGCGTAATCGAAATCGTCATAACCGCTCGTGATGACGAACAGGGCCGAAGTTTCGCAGGCTTCCCGCGCATGCTCAATCAGCTGCAGACCGTCCATGACAGGCATGCGGATATCGGTGACGACCAGATCCGGCGAGTCGCGGCGGATCTGGCGGATCGCCTCCTCCCCGTTTTCGCAAGTTCCGCCGATACGAAATCCGTATTTTTCCCAGTCGACCATCAGCTTCAGCCCTTCGATCGCCAACGGCTCGTCGTCGACAAGCAGCACGTTGTACATCGTCATGCCTCCTTGTTCCATCGATAATTTCCGATTTCTCCGCGGCTCAACCGGAATGCGGGAATCAAAAACCCGGCTTCCGTTCCTTCTCCGTCCCGGCTGCGGAGCTGCAGTCTGACGTCTCCCCGGTAAAACAGTTCCAATCTGCGGTGCACGTTGCGCAGCCCGACGCTGCCTTCGCCGGAAGGGCATTCCGAGCGCATCCGCTCCTCGACTTCCCGCAGCCGCTCTTCTCCCATGCCGACTCCGTTGTCGCGGACCGAGAGCTGCAGCCCTTCGCCGGCCATTCGAGCCGAGACGACGATCAAGCGCCCTTCCTTGCGCCCTTGAAGGCCGTGCTTGCACGCATTTTCGACGAGGGGCTGGATGCTCATGCGGGGAATGCGGTGTTCCTCCGTCCCGTTCTCGATGTCGAACCGATAATCGAACCGGTCGCCGAAGCGGAATTTTTCGATCTCGAGGTACATGCGAGTGAACTGCAGCTCTTCGCCTAGAGGGACCCGATCGTCCGGCCTGCTGAGCAGCTGACGCATCAACAGAGACAGATTTTTGACGATCTCCGTGACTTCCCGGTAGCCGTTTTTGGTACAGACGACCAGCACCGCATTCAGCGTATTGAACAAGAAATGCGGATTGACCTGGCTTTGCAGCATGGCGAGCTCGGTTCTCACCCGGTCCAATTCCAGATTTTTTTGACGGATTTCCAACTTATACACGTCATTGATCAATGAACGAATCCGCCCGGTCATCAAATTGAAGGCGCGAATCAACCCGCCGACTTCGTCTTTGCCTTCCCGAATGTCGATCAGCTCGAAGCGTTCGCTCCGAACCTGCTCCATGTGCCTTGACAGCCGCTTGATTCGCACGTGATAGGAACGGAAGATCAGCAGGATGAGCAGCGAAGGCACGATGATGCTGATGACGGCCAAAGTCAGGATGGAGCGCAGGGAATCGTGCATGAGCCCGTCGATATATCGGGTATCCGCGACGCCGACCACCTTCCAGCCTTTTATGTAATTGAGGCTGCCCAGGGGGCGTTCCAGCACGAAACCGGAGTTCTTTTGTTCGGAAGTAAGAGAAGGATTCGCGTAAAAAGAACCTTCCCCGTCGCGTCCGCCCAGCCCGTCCGCCACCACGCGATTGCGATCGTCCACCAGCCTGAACTTTACGCTTCCCCGCTCCCGGTTCAAAATCGCGGACACCCGCCCGAGATCCAGGTCGATGCGCGAGTATTTGGCATAAGTCGAATAGGAAGGAAAGACGTCCATTTTTCCCGCGATGCTGATGCGCCGGCCCGGCTTATACGAATCTTCGTCCAGATACGCGGTCACGGCGATGGTGGACGACGTCCCTTCCAGAGCCCGAACCCATGCCGGCTGTCGGTCGTACGCCTTCAGCGCCCGGTAATTGGAGCCGTTCTGAACGGTAGGATTATCGGTATACACGCGGACGTCCAAAATATTGGCGGACATGTAGCGGGTGAGTTTGTCCCTTAAAAACCCGTCATATACGGCATAATAATCGGACGGCGAAGCGTACGTCCGGTCGAGCGCCGCGTACAGCGCGTCGTCGGCCGCGATCGAGCGTCCCAGCGCGATGCTCTCGTCGATCATGCCGAGCAGTTCTCCGCCCGCCCGTTCGACGGAACGGCGCAGATTTTCCTGCTCCCGCGCCTGAATGTCCGCCGAAGTCCGGTAGTAGAAAAAAAGATTGATCGACATGATCGGCAGCAGCACGCACAGCAGATAGATCAGCAGAAATTTGCGTTTAAGCGACAGGTCGTCGAGCCGCAGTCGGAAAGTCCGCCGGCGCTTCATCGCCCTTTCACCCGTTCCCTGGCCCGATAAAGCGAAGGAAGCTCGCCCGTCGCCGCCTTGAACTTGGCCGTAAAGTATTCCGTATCGTGGTAGCCGAGCTCGCAGCCGATCTCGGACACTTTCATGTCGGTACGGCGCAGCAGCCTTCGCGCCTCTTCGGCGCGAAGGCGGTGTATGTAGTCGTTGAAGCCGTACCCCGTCGCGCGTTTGAATTGCTGGCCGAAGCAGACCGGATTCAGATCGAATCGGGCGGCAAGCTCCCTCAGCTGCAGCGTGTCCCGGTAATGCCGGCGTACATGCTCGACGGCTTCCGCCAGCCTCGCGCCTTCCGAAGCTTCCGGTCCCGAGCGGCTCCGACGGAGGCGTTCCGCTTCTTCGGTGCAGCGCCGCAGCAGCTCGGCTTCGGTGCAGGGCATGCAAAAGGCATCTTTCAGGCCGGACTCCTCTTCGGGCGCGCGATTATCTCCCGGCTCCGAATCTGAACGGCGGCGCAGCAGTTCGCCGGCGATGTGGCGAACGACCCCTTCCATCCATCCCGCCGGCGCGCGAAGCCGATCGAACAGCCGGAACAATTCCGACACGGCCCGCGCTGCCGACTCCGGATCGCCGGCTTCCGCGTGCTTCAGCACGCGCTCGGCCGAGACCAGCGCTTCCGAGAAGCCGGCGCTGCCGATTCGCTCGAAATCGGCATGGCGGTACAGACCGGGACGGCCGAACGGAAGCACCCGCCCGCGGACGGACAGCGCTTGTCCGTAAAGCGCCGGAAGAGCCTCGTATCCCTGCCCTTCGCCGCCGGCATACAGGGCAAGGCCCGCGGCCGATTCCCGCAGCCGTTCCAGTCGGCGTTCCAGGGTCCGCGCATCGCAGGCACACAGCAGTCCGGCTCTTTCTGCGCCCTCCTCGAACGCCCAGGCCCGCGTTCCTGCCGCGACGAGTTCATCCGCGAGCCGGCGCATCGCGTCAAGAGCGGCAGTCCGCCCGGCACAAAGCGAAGCCGATTGTCCGCACGCTTCGGCAAGCAGCATGCAGAGGCGGGAGCCCGCGGAGCCTCCGAGCAGCAGCGACGCCTGCTCGGCCGAACAGCCGCCCTGCAGCAGACGAAGGACCGAAGCGCTCTCTTCCGCTTCGCGAAGAGCCGCAGCCGATTCCCGCTCCCTGCGTCCGCTGTCCAGCAGCGGCAGCAGGCCGCAGAGCACGGAATGGATCTCTTCCGTCACGATAGGCTTCAGCACGTAGCGATCCACGCCGCAGCGCAGCGCCTGCTGGGCGTAACCGAATTCGGCATAACCGCTGACGATCACGCTTCTGGCATGGGAACCGGGCCTGTTCTTGATCGCCCGAATCAGCCCCAGCCCGTCCAATCCCGGCATGCGAATATCCGTCATGACGAGATCCGGTTCGACTGCGCCGAACAGCTCCAACGCTTCTTCCCCGTCGGAAGCGGACCCGCACAATTCATAACCGCATCCTGCCCAATCGACCATGGTCTTCCAGCCTTCCAGCATCAGCGGCTCGTCGTCCGCCACGATCACTTTGTACATATCCTTCCCTCCCGCCGTTCGCTTTGATTCCAGTATGTCATCGGCGGCAGGGTCAGACAATGTACGCATCTACGCTTTTTTGGACGATTCTACGATAAATTGTAAGCGCATTCTTTATTCTTTGCTCCGGTTGGCACGATAAGAGGCCGGACTGACGCCGACGACCGATTTGAAGCAGCGGCTGAAGTATGCCTGATCCGCGTAACCGACCTGGCGCGCGATCTGATGCACCTTCAAAGACGTTTCTTTGAGAAGCCGCCGGGCCCGGTCGATCCGAATTCGCATCAAATGCCACGTAAAAGGATGCCCGGTCTCCGCGGTAAACAGCCCGCTCAAGTAATTGGGCGTCAGCTTGAGCTTGGCCGCAAGCCTTCCGAGCGTCAAGTCGGGGTCGGCATATCCGGACTCGGCGGCCATGAGCGCCAGCCGAACCGTACGGTTCACAAAATCGAAATTCGGCATCGAGCCGTAAGTTTCGTGCAGACCGAGCCTGCCTAAGCTCTGCCGATACAAAAACTTCAGCTCGCCCGGCGAAGCGGCGACGCCGCCCAGGCCCAGACGGACCGGTTCGTTCAACCGCCGCTCCAGCAGCCTCTTGCAGTCCGCCGCATATTCTTCCAGCGGCGGCACGCTGTACCCGTCCGTGAACAGGACGGCGGTCAGAAGCTGTTCGCCGGCGGCTACGACGGCGATGCCGAATCCGGACAAAGCGTCGTCAAGCAGCATTTTCGCCAGAAAACGGTCCGGTTTTCCCCAAAATTCGCGATCCGGAACCATGACGGTAAACAAGCAGACCCAATTAAACGGAGGAAACAGCGAGCGGTCGCTCCATATTTCCCCCGCGTTCGGGTCGCCGAGAAAGTCTTGAATTTTCTTCTCCAGCGCGTATCGCTCGCGCAGCAGGCGTGCCGCTTCCGGCTGTCCTCCGAGCGCGGCGTCCGCCGCGCCCTCCGGATGCGGCAGCTCAGGGGCGTGCATGCAGAGCCCCAGCAGCAGGCGAAGCAGCGAAGCCCGAAGCGCGATAGCCTCCGAAGCGCCGTCGGCCTCTTCGCCGCACAGCCTGGCCAGCCTTTCCAGCTCGGGCTTCAGCGTAAGCGTCGGTTCCGCGTCGGCAGCGAACAGAACGCTGCCTAGCGAAGCGATCCGCCGGTACATGACGTCGTCGTCGATATCGAAATGGATGCAGAAATACGTCATCGACGGCGAATTTCCGATTCGGCTCCCGTGCCTACGGCCGGGAGACAGCAGCAGCAGCTCGCCCGCCCGCTGGACATGCCGCTCTTCTTCGATCCGGGTGATCTGCTCGCCTTCCATCACGTAATTCAATTCGAACAGCTCGTGACCGTGTTCGGGATAAGACCAGCCGGTCGTGACCTGGCGCCAGTGCGCGCCGCACATCTGGAACGAGAAGCGCAGATCGGGCAGCGCGTTCTGTCCGATATTGAATTCTCTTCCTCCTCCGGCTTCGGAAGTCCAGGACATGGCTCTGCCTCCTTTTTGAATGATCGGCTTCGGTTCCTCAGCCGAGCTCCGCCCGGTCCGTCAATTCCACGAACGGCCGCGTTTGTCCGGACGCTTCGCCGGAAAGCCCGCAGCCGAATCCGTGCAGCTCGAACAGAACGATCTCGTTGTCGCCGCTTCTCAGCAGCGGCGCCGGCACGTAAAGCGTCTTCGTCGGGCCCGTCTTCCAGTAGCGGCCGAGAAGGAAACCGTTGACCCACACGGCGCCTTTGTGCCAGCCGTCCGTGCGGACGAACGTATCGGCCGCTTCTTTCGCGACGAACGTCCCCCGGTAGAAGGCCGGACGCGCTCCGCGATGATCCGCCGGCTCCTTCGAAGCGCTCGGCAAATCCGTTTCTTCGCCGGTGCGCGGCGCGTTCGCGGCTTCCGAAGACGCGAATTCCAGCTCCGTCAGATCGTCCAGCGGCAGCGCTCGGATATCCCAGCCGTGCAGAAATTGATTGCCGATGCGCACCCCTTCGGTAATGCCTTTGCGGTCGCGCATCAGCGGCCCGTAATTGATCCGGCCCATGTTCTCGACCAGAATGTCCAGCCGGATGCCCTCTTCCGGCACGCTCAATTCGAGACCGGGCTGCTCCTCCCAACGGCTGACCAGGCCGATCTGCTCGCCGCCCGCGAATACGAGCGCCCGGTCGCGCGGCTCCTGCAGGAACAGCCTGCCTCCGTCATGCTCCGCTCCGACGCGGGTCGAATAGAGAATGAAGCCGTATGCCTGGCCGAGCCGTTCCATCGGTTCGGTCGAAGCGGAGCGGATCGCCCCGCCGGACAGAAGATCCGCATGCCCGAACAGCTCCGCGCGTTCGCGCAGTTCCACGCGTCCGTAAGCTTTTGTCGGCGGAAGCGGCGGCGGTTCCGGCGGAGTCAGACCAAGCCGCTTCGACAGCAGCTCGCGCACCGCGAAGTAAGTCTCGGTCGGCGCGCCGTTCTCGGTCAACGGCGCGCCGTAATCGTAACTCGTCACCGTGGGCTCGTAAAAGTTGACGTGATTGGCGCCGTTCATGAAACCGAAGTTGGTTCCGCCGTGGAACATGTAGAAGTTGAACGAAGCTTCCAAGTCCAGCATCCGCCCCAGTTCCGCGATGATCTCGGACGAAGGACGGGTATGGTGCGGCCCCTGCCAGCGGTCGAACCAACCGTCCCAGAACTCCATGACCATGAGCGGACCTTGCGGCTGATGCCCCCGCAGCGTCTCGAACGCTTTTTGCGTGCCGGAACCGAAGTTTACCGTCGCCAGCGCGCCTTCGACGGAACCGGCGCGCAGCATGAAATCTTCCGGCCCGTCCGAAGTGAACAGCAGCACGTTCATGCCGCGGCGGATCATGCCGTCGCGCAGATGCCGCAAATACGCCTTATCCGAACCGAAGCTGCCGTATTCGTTCTCGATCTGCAGCGCGATAATCGGACCGCCGTTCGTGCACAGCAGCGGCTCCAGCCTCGGCAGCAGCTCGTCGAAATAAGCGTCGACTTTGGCGAGGTAAGCGGGATCCGAGCAGCGCAGCCGGATATCGCCGTCTTGCAGCAGCCAGGCCGGCAGGCCGCCGAACTCCCACTCCGCGCAGATATAAGGACTCGGACGCACGATCACATGCAGACCGAGCAATCCGGCCAACCGGACGAAAGCCTCCACATCGGCGATTCCGTCGAAGACGAATTCGCCTTCCTTCGGTTCGTGCACGTTCCAGGCGATATACGTCTCCACCGTATTGAAGCCGCAGGCGATCAGGCTGCGCAGCCGATGTTCCCAATACTCGGGCACCACCCGGAAATAATGGATCGCGCCGGAGCGCAGCTGAATCGATTCGTTCCCATAGTAAAAGCGGCTGCCTTTTGCTTCGAAAATCGGCATATGCTACCTCCCCGCCTGCGCGGACTGTATTTTTCGAGAACCCCTGATTCTTGTCTCCCATATGAAAAAAACTTCGCGCTTCCGGCTGCCTCTTCCTGCTTTTTGCAAAAAGAGTCTACCTTGCCGCCGACATCCGCGTCTCCCGAAAGGCCGGGTAGCTCTCCACATGTTCCAAAAACTTCCGCAGCGCGGGCGAAGCGTGTTCGCCGCCGCGCAGACAGATCCCGAGCCGACGGTAGGCGGGCACGCTCAATTCCTTCTGCACGACCCGATAAGGAGTCCGGTTCAGCACCAGTTCCGGCAAAATGCTGATCCCTAATCCGCTTTCCACCATGGAGATGATCGCATAATCGTCTCTGGCGGTAAACCGCACTTTCGGGTGGATGCCGTGCAGCTCGAAGATTTCCGTGATTTCGTTGACCGTTCCTTCTTCCAGCAGCAAAAAAGGCTCTTCGCCCAGCGCCTCGATCGGAAAGCGATCTTCTCCCGCCAGCGGATGATGCTCGGGCAAAATGACCAGCAGCCGGTCCTGGGCCAGAAATCGGCTCTCGAAATCGGATCGGACCGGCAGTCGCTGAAATCCGCAGTCCGCCTGGCCGGTATCCAGCCAGTTCTCGATATCCGTGTAATGGCCGTGCAGCAGCTCGAAATCGACGCCGGGATGCTCCTGCTGAAAAGTCTGAATCAACCCCGGCAGCCAGTTGACGGCCGCGCTGGTGAAAGTCGCCAGCCGGATCAGGCCCGAACGGAGCCCACGCAAATTGGCCGTCTCGTCGATCAGCTCCCGATGGGCCTGGACCACGTTTCGAATATAGGGCAGCAGGCGCTGGCCGTCGGAGGTGAGGCGGATACCGGAACGGTCGCGGATCAGCAGTGTCAGCCTCCATTCCTTTTCCAGCGCGTTCAGCATATGGCTGATGCTCGACTGCGTGTAACCGAGCGCGGCGGCGGCCTTGGTCAAGCTGCCGGCTTCAAGCGTTTTGAGGAAAGCTTCGTACTTATGGGTGGTCATCTTGCGCCTCATTCCATCATTAAAATTGTTCATGATAACCATGAAAAACATTCGCTTTTCTCATGCTTTTCTTCAACTTATACTGGGTGAGGCGAAAAATCAACGGATTTTTATGCAGCTCCCTTTACCTTACGACCGAAAGAGGATGACGAGAACAAAATGAAACTTCGTATGACAAAAAAAACGGCCGACCTGGCGATTGCCCTGGTGTCGGTCGGCTGGGGATCTTCCTATTTGCTGATGAAAATGGGACTGGACGGCATGGGGCCGTTCACGCTGCTCGCCTGGCGATTCCTGCTGGCCTTCGCCCTGACGGCTCCGCTCTTCTGGCGCCGAGCGCGATCGGCCGACCTCAAAACGATCGGGCAGAGCGCGCTTCTCGGCTTCGTCATGTTCGTCATGCTGTCGCTGCTTATTACGGGACTTCAAACGACGACCGCATCCTCTGCCGGCTTCTTGACCAGCGCGATGGTCGTTTTCGTGCCGCTGCTGCAGTTCGCGATCACGCGCCGCAAGCCGAACCTGGCGACCGTCTGCGGCATCGTGCTGACGATGGGCGGGATCGCCCTGCTTACGCTTCGGCATTCGCTGACGTTCGAATTCGGATCGGTGCTGTGCCTGCTCGGCGCTTTTGTATACGCGGTGCATATTCTGCTTACCAACCGGTTCGCCCGTCGTTCCGACGGCCTCACGCTCGGCGTGCTGCAGATCGGCTTCATCGGATTGTTCGGATTGATCTTCGGCTTCCTCCTCGAGACGCCGTCGATGCCCCGCGGCGCTTCCGGATGGACCGCCGTCGTCGGACTCGCCGTGATCTGCAGCGCTTTCGGCTTCATTATGCAGACCGTAGCGCAGAAGTATACGACGCCCGAACGGATCGGCGTGCTGTTCTCGCTCGAACCGGTCTTCGCCGCGCTGTTCGGCTTTTTGTTTCTCGGCGAGATGCTGGGCATACAGGGCTATCTGGGCGCTCTGCTGATTCTCGGCGGCGTGCTGGTATCGGGGCTCAAGCCGTCCCCTTCCCGCGCTCTGCCGCGGCCGCCGAGACTGCCGGGACGCTCGCGGCGATCTTCGGAACGCGTGCGGACCGTCGATGCGGGCAGCGGAACCGGCGCTTAAAAACGGCTTAAGGCCGACAACAAAAAAACGCATAGAAAGCCGCCGTTTCATCTCCGGATGAAGCGGCGGCTTTTTTTCGATGAACGGCTCAACAGGAAGCGGAACTTCTACTCCGAACCCGCGATCCGCTCGTAGTCCGACCGCAGCATGCCGTATATCTTCGTATCGACATACTCGCCGTTGTAACGGAAATCTTCCCGCTTGACGCCTTCGAGCACGAAGCCGCTTTTGACGTACACCCGTTCCGCTCTCGGATTGAAACTGAACACCTCAAGCGTTATCCGGTGCAGTCCCAGCTTCTCGAATCCGTATTTCAGAAACAGCGGCACGGCTTCCGTGCCCAGTCCTTTGCCGCGCCCCGCGGATCCGATGAGAATGCGGAAGTTGACGCTGCCCGCGTTCTCGTCGTATTCGTTAAAGACGACTTCGCCGACCAGCTCCCCGCTTTCCCGGTCCGCGACAGCCAGATCCAGCCGATCGGATTGATCGTTGCGGCCGGCATACCAGGATTTGATGCGTTCTTCCTCATCCGCAGACATCGGCGCCGAAGCTTCTTCGTCGTTCGCGGCCGAGCCGGTCAAGCGCCGGACCTCGCTTTCCGCCAGGATGCGCATCATCCGTTCGGCGTCTCCGGGCCCGAACGGCCTCAATATCGTTTTTTGCCCCAACAAAAGCGGTTTTTCCGCAAAATCGGCTCTTTCCATCATTCCGCCTCCTATTCGCTCTCTCGCCTTTCTCTCGGCCTGAAAGCGCGTTCCGTTAAAATTTGCCGCCAAATTGATTCTTAAACGATCCGTTTCGCTTATTATAGATGAGGAGATACACACCAAGCAAAAAAAGGAATCGATTCGAAGGAGGAAGCTTTTCATGCCGGACACGCCTATACCGGCAGCCGCAGGCGCTCCGCGCGCCGCCCTTGAACGGGTCGACGAATGGGGACTGCTGCGCGGACTGTCTTTTTTCGCGATCGTGATTCAGCACAGCCTGGGCGAATACGTCTACCGCGCCGATATTCTGTATCCCGACGCGGCCGCGCTCGCCCTGCTGTATCATCTGGTCCGATACGGGACGCTGACGTTCGTGTTTCTGGCCGGAGCGATCTTGTTTTACCGATACGGGCAGAGCGAAAAGCGCTATGCGCCCGTACTCCGCAAAAGGATCGGGGACATCTACGTTCCGTTCGCCGTCTGGACGCTGCTTTACTGGATCAGCACCAAAATCGCTTCCAAGCAGCCTCTGCTGCAGGACGGCGACCTGCCGATCCTGCTCCGGCAGTTCATCGCGCCGACGGTGGGCTACCATCTGTGGTTCGTCGTGATGATCTTTCAGTTTTATTTGTTTTTCCCGCTGTTCCGCTCGTCCGCTTCCCGTCTCGGCCGCTGGACCGGAGCCGGAGACACCGAAAAAGCGCGCTTTACGCGAATCGGCTTGCTGACGCTGCTGCTCGCCGCCGCCTACGGCTGGCTGATGTACCTTTCCTACTACCGGATGCCGGAATGGCAAACTTCGGGATGGTGGAAAACGCTGCTCGACTACCGGACTTTCGAGTTTCCGTATTACGCTTTTTACTTCGTGCTGGGCGGCATCTGCGGCGCTCATCTTCGGCAGTGGCGCACGCTGGTGCTGAAGCTGCTGCCGTGGAGCACGCTCGCTTCCGTGGCTATGTATGTGTGGATGACGCACGATCTGCTGCGCAGTTCCGGCGAGCAGATCAACTTGAACTATTCCACTTACTTGAAGCCGAGCAGCTTCCTCTTCGTGACCGCTCAAATTTTCATGCTGTACGGCTGGGCGCTTCTGCTGCAAAAACACGGCGGCCGGCTCGGCAGGCTGCTCACGCTGTGCGGCAAGTATTCGTTCGGCGCTTACTTGAGCCACGCCATGATTCTGACCTGGATCTCCATCTTGACCCGGCACTGGCTTTTCCCCGGCTGGCATGTGACGGCCGCCTTATTGACGGCTCTGATCGTCGCGCCGTGCGCGCTGCTGCTGTGCGCGGGCCTTTCCCGACTGCCGGGCGGAAAATGGCTGACGGGAGGCGCCGGACGCAATGCGAGGAGCGGCAGGAGAAATTCCCGTTCCG
Organism: Saccharibacillus alkalitolerans; assembly: GCF_011090185.1. GTDB lineage: Bacteria > Bacillota > Bacilli > Paenibacillales > Paenibacillaceae > Saccharibacillus > Saccharibacillus alkalitolerans. The sequence continues at coordinate 1,301,078 of NZ_JAAFGS010000001.1, forward strand.
CGCCGGCACGCATGCCCGATCTTTGAACATGAACGGCAGACGGCCGCGCACGGCAAAAAACCTTCGGTATCCCGCGAAAGTGCGGGATACCGAAGGTTTTTTCGTACTGCCATTAGGTGTTCAAGCCCGCCGCTTACAGAGCCAGCGCGTCTCCCGGAAGCACGCCCGTCTGAAGCAGCTTGCCCTTCAGTTCCGCGCCGATCTCCACCATCGGAAGGCGCAGCGTGCCGTGCGAGATGTGTCCGAGCTCCGCAAGCAGCCACTTGATCGGAGCCGGATTCGGTTCTTCGAACAGCAGCCGCATAAGCGGCATCAGCTGCTCGAAAACGGCCAGCGCTTCTTCCCGGCGGCCCGCCCGGAAGTTCCGGTAAATGCTCAGGAAGTCTTCCGTGCGCACATGCGCCGACGCCAGCATGCCGCCCGCCGCTCCGGCATCCAGGAACTCCAGCAGCCGCGCGTCGTCTCCGCTCAGCACCGGCTTGGCGTGACCGGAAGCCTGCAGCGCCCGCAGAAGCTCCGTGCTGCCCGAGCAGTCTTTCATGCCGGCGATGCCGTCCATTTCCATGATGGCGCGCGCCGTGTCGACTTCCATGCGGACACCCGTCCGGCCCGGAATTTCATAGACGATGACCGGAAGACCCACTTCGGCGATTTTGCGAAAATGTTCGATGATCCCCCGCTGCGAAGGCTTATTATAATAAGGAACAACAGCCAGCACGGCATCGGCGCCCAGCTTCCCGGCAAGTTCGGTCTTTTTGACCGAAGCGCGCGTGTCGTTCGTTCCCGTTCCGAGCACAAGGGGGATCTCGGCGGCTCCGATCGCGGACTTGGCGGCGGCGGACAGCAGGCTCAGCTCTTCATGGCTTACGGTCGGCGATTCGCCGGTCGTTCCGTTGACGACCAGACCGTGGATGCCCTGCTCGACAAGCGAAGCCGACAGCTTATGGAAAGATGCCAAGTCGAGCTCTCCGCTCGGCAAAAACGGCGTGATGACGGGCATATAAATACCATGCAGCTGTTGTTCGGTTAACATTGGGTTTCCTCCCAGCAGACTTTTGTTAGCTCTACTTTATCATGGAAAATCCCATCAGCGTTAGCTATAATAAATGATACATCGCATCAAAGTTTTTGATGAATCGAAAAATACGGGAGCGGATACGGTGGAATTGACATATCTTCGGACATTTCGGGAAGTGGCACGGCGCCAGAGTTTTACGAAAGCAGCCGAGGAACTCGGCTATGCCCAATCCAGCGTTACGATGCAGATGCAAAAATTGGAGCGCGAATACGGCGTAGCCTTATTCGAGCGCTACGGCCGTCAGCTTCGGCTGACGCCGCCCGGCGAAGCGCTGCTCAAACTGGCGGTACAGATGCTGGAGCTGTACGACGAGTCGAAAGAAGCGATCGGCAAGCAGCTGGACGGATCCGTCACGATCGGCACGATCGATTCGCTGGCCGCCTATTATCTGCCTCCCCATCTCCAGCAGCTTCGCCTCAAGCATCCCGGCATCGGCATCCAAATGCTGCCCGACAGCGAAAGCAATCTGGTGCATAAACTCAAAGAAGGCGAATACGATCTGGCGCTGCTGCTCGACCGAAAGCCCGCCGATCCGTCGCTGCGCTGCATCACGGTGCGAGAAGAGCCGCTGGTGCTTGTGGCGCCTCCCGGTCATCCGCTGACCGTCGGCGAACAGGTTCGCCTGAACGACTTGGGCGGCTGCGAACTGATCGTTTCCGAAGGCAGCTGCCTGTACCGCAGCACGTTCGAGAAAGTGCTCCGCGAACACGGCGTGTCCTATCGGATCGGCTTCGAACTGGGCAGCCTGGAAGCGATCAAGCACTGCGTCATGAACGGCCTGGGCATCGCTCTGCTGCCGCGAATCGCCGTCGAAGAGGAACTTCAGCGGGGCAGCCTGGCGAGCGTTCCTTTCGTCCATCCCGATCTGCGCTTCCACCTGCAGCTGCTGCTGCATCCGAAAAAGTGGATGTCGCAGATGATGCTGACGCTGATCGGCCTGCTGACCGGCGAAGACGCCGAACGGGTGCAGGAACGGCTGAACGCGATGGAGGCAAAATAATAAGTGTCGCTTCGCAGTTATTCGAAGAATACGAAGCTTGGTTCCCGAGCTCAGCTTTCGCTGCCGGAGGCAGCGGCGAGATCTCCCGCTCCTTCCGCCCCGGCAGGCTTAGGCCAGCGAATCACGGCTTTGAACAGATCGCCGTCGAGTTCGACGGCAAACGCGCCGCCCTGCAGCTCGACCAAGCTTTTGACGATCGCCAGTCCCAGTCCGGAGCCTTCCGTATGACGGGAACGGTCGCCGCGCACGAAGCGTTCGGTAATTTCTTCCGGCTTGAAATCGAGTTCCGCGGCGGAGACGTTTTTGAACGAAACCGTCGCTCCGCTCGCGTCCTCCGTCAGCTCGACGTACGCCCGGGAGCCCGGCATCGAATATTTGGCGATGTTCAAGTAGAGATTTTCGAAAATGCGGAACGTTTTCTCGCTGTCGAGCGGCAGGATAACTTTGTGCTCGGGCAGCACGAATCGCAGCTGCACGTTCGACTCCGCCATTCTGTCTTCCAATTCGATATGCGCCTGCTTCAGCAGCTCCACCAGATCGACGCTGACCGGCGCCACCTCCGCGCTGCCGCTCGACGCCCGCGTATATTCGAACAGATCCTCGATCAGGCGGCTCAACCGCTGCGATTTCCCGCTCAGCACGTCGATGTACGCACGGCGTTCCTCCTCCGTCAGATCGGCCTGCTGCAGCAGATTGACGTAGGTCAGAATCGCCGTTACCGGCGTTTTCAGATCGTGCGAAACGTTGGTCACCAGTTCGCTTTTCATCTTCTGGCTTTTCGTTTCTTCGTCGACCGCGCGTTTGAATCCTTCGCGGATGCGCCGGAGTTCGTTTTTGAGCGGATCGAAAGGGCCTAGACGATCGTCGAGTCCGATCTCGAAGTTTCCTCCCGCAATCTCTTGCACGGAACCGTAGAAGCGATCGTACGCGTAGCGAAACCGGTCTTTGCGCTTTTTGGCGACGTAGACCAGCGCAAGCAGATAAACGGCAAGCGGAATCAGCGCGTAATACCGAATAAACACGGCCGACGCTACAAGGGCAGCCAGCACCGCGAAGTGAGCGAATGCCGCCCGGATCAGCGACCGGTCTCCGCGATCCGCGAGATCGAACGCATGCAGCCAGCGGACAAAGCGGACGGTCAGGCTGCCCCGGCTCATCGCGCTTCCGAACCCTTCGCGGACGGCCTCGGACAGGAACCAAGAAAGCCCGCACCAGAAGGAAAGAATCGCCAACCATATGCCCAAAGCCGATGCGGCTTTCATCCATTCGCTGAAGTCGTATCCCAACAATCCGCTGTCGTAGGACCAGGTCGCGAATTCGACGTAGAATATCGGCGGAATCGCGCAGCCCAGAAGCCAGAACTCGAGCGGCAGGCGCGGCTTTCGGTTCAAAGGCAGCAGACCGATCAGCAGGGCGCCGATCACGGCGAACAGGCAGATCCAGCCGAAGCCGGCTTCTTTCATGGCGGCAGTCCGATAATGATCGATGCTCGGGAGCGCAAATGAATAAGAACGCGGAAGGGCGTAAACGAGCGTGAAATTTTTCGGCTGCCGGATTTGCTCGGTGTAAGGGCTCGATCGGAAAAGGCCCGAGGCTTTCGTCAAGATTCCGTCCGCCGACTGCGACAGCGCCCGGTGATGCAGCTGATCGAACAGCAGTCTGTCTCTCCACTGCGTTTCGAGACCGTACCAATCGGGAATCGACAGGTTGCCTTCCGCATCGAATTCGATCCGCGCATAAAAAGCATACTTCCGCAGCAGTTCCGCTTCGTCGAAACCCGATAACGAACGATACTGGTTCAGCACCCCAAGCAATTCGGAATTGCCGATCCAAGCCCCCCCTTCTACCGGCTTATACTCCGCATAATAATCCATCGGAAACGGATTTTCGCTTCCGCTTGCGAAGCCGTCCTGCCACTTTTCGATCAGCTCGTTGAACGGGCTTTCAAAGTCTTGCGGCAGGGCACGGTTCTGCATGGACGAATTATACGTGTTTTGATTGCCGGGAAAAAAGATCTCGGACGGAGCGAAGTTTTTTTCGTCCTGCTTGTTGTTTTGCTGCGCGAGCGTAAGCGGCAGCACATAATTCCCTTTCTCCATCACGCTCAACCAAGATTTCGGCGATACGCCGGCTAACGAAATGTCCGTCGTTTCCTGCTTGATCCACCTTGCCGCCTTGCCTGCCGCTCCCTGTACGGATACGGTCGCCAGCAATGCGACGACGAGAAGCAGCGCGACGCGTATCGCGATCAGAGGAACGACCGGAAGGCCCAGCTTGAATTTTCCCGACCCTTCTTTGGAGGATTTCTTCGCCTTCGGCGGCTCCTTTTCCGTCAATTGTTCCGATAAACTCTCTTCATTGTTTTTCAATTTTGTACCCGACCCCCCATACCACTTTCAAATACTTCGGATTTTTCGGATTGATTTCGATCTTCTCGCGGATATTGCGGATATGCACCATGATCGTCTCCGTGGAGACGGCGCGGTCGTTCCATACCCGCTCGTAGATCTCGTCCGCCGAAAATACGCGGCCCGGATGCCGGATCAGCAGGTTCAAAATTTTGAATTCCAGCGGCGTCAACCGTACGGGGACTTCGTCCACGTACACTTCCACCGCTTCTTCGTCCAGCTCCAATCCCCCTACCGCATAGCGTCCCCACCTTTCTTCGCGGGTCGACAGCACGGACAAATAGCGGGCATACCGCCGCAGCTGCGAATTGACCCGGGCCAGCAGTTCCATCGGGGCGAACGGCTTGGCGACGTAATCGTCCCCGCCGATGTTCAAGCCCGCGATCTTGTCGATCTCTTCCGATTTGGCGCTGAGAAAAATGACCGGAAAATCATGCTTTTCCCGCAGCCGCATCGTCATGGCGATTCCGTCCATCCGCGGCATCATGACGTCGACCACCGCCAGATGCACCTCTTCTTGTTCGAGCTTCTCCAATCCTTCCAAGCCGTCTTCGGCCTGAAGGACGTCGTAACCCTGATTGCGCAAATAAATGCTCACGCCTTCCAAAATTTCTTTGTCGTCTTCCACGACCAATATGCGATACGTCATGATTGCCCCTTCCCCCGATCGGCGAATATCCGCTTTTTCCTATGTACGGTTCGGCATTCGCGGCCTGCGAACGCAGCACCGCGGCATCCTGTTTTCGGACTCCTTTCTTTATCGACGTTACGCCTTCATTGTACGTAACGGTTCTAAACGGACTCCCGGGGAAAAACGAAAGAAATTCGAAAGAAGGCCCGAATTTCCGCCGCTTATCGGCATACGTCAAAAAGGCCGGACCCGAAAGCGCCCGACCTTTTTGCCCTTAAAACATCCGTCCGTTTTTCCGCGTACCGGTCTACTGCGTTCAGCAGCCCAGGCGTGCCGCCGGCTGACCGTCCGCGACTACGATGCTGCCCTGCACGGCTTTGCAGCGTTTCTTGATTCGCGCCGACTCTTCCACAATCTCGTCGATCGTTTCGTAATGACGGCTCCGGTTCGTCACGACGGCGATTGACAGCGAGACGAGCGGAATCAATCCGCGGCTGCCGAAACGATTCTCTCCCGATACGGCGCCCTTGACCAGATCTTCGTTCCGATAAAAATCCCGCTTGAGCCGTTCGAACTCTTCGATCGCCCGGCTGCAGCACTCTTCGTAATCGTGGTGATGCAAAATGGCAATATAATCGTCGCCCCCGATATGCCCGAAAAAGCTGTCCGGTTGACCGAAGATTCCGCTCAGCAAATTCGCCGTCGCCTGAAGCAGCAGATCGCCCTGCTTGAATCCGTATCCGTCGTTGTAAGATTTGAACTGATCCAAGTCGAGGTAAAGCACGCTGAACTTCTCCAATCCCAGTGTCTGCTGCAGCCGGTCCTCGATGATCCGGTTGCCGGGCAGCCCGGTCAACGGGTTCATGAACGTCGCCACCTGCGTCCGAATGTCGGCCACGGACAGAAGCAGATTGCGTACGCTGACCGCGCCGCGAAGTCCGTCCCCGCCGCTGACCAGTACCAGATCGTACAGTTCTTCTTCGGGCCGGTTCATCGCTCTGATGCTGACGTCGGTAATCGACTCTCCCTCGTCCACAAGCAGCGTGCGCGAATTCGACATGACGCCGACAGGCCGGTTCATAAACAGCGTGAATCCGTATCGCGTGCCGATCTGCTGATAGAACTGCACCCGCATCATCAGTGCGACGCTGCCGTCTTCGCAGGCGATCGCCAGACCTTCGAGCTTCGGGTTCCGTTTAAACAGCTCGTCCACCGCTTCGCATTTCGTGCGCGCATCGACGACCGGAATCGCCTCCATAATCTCTCCGATTTTTGTTAGCAACCGCTGCGTCCCCCTTCTGTTCTTCGTTTAACGAAACGGCTCAAGGCTCCTTCAAGCAAAGCGGCCTCTGGGCTTGATTTCCGCCGCCGCCGCGGGCACCGGGTACGACTCGGCCTGAACGGGCCGCTCTTCTTCGGGAAAACAAGCCGGCTTAAGTTCGGGATCCGGACGGCCGAGCGCATAGCCCTGCCCGTATTCGATTCCTTCGCGCCTAAGAAATTCCGCTTCCTCGGAAGTTTCGATCCCCTCCGCTATAATAGCCGTGCCGGAGCCTTCCGCGAATTCCTGCAGCAGCTTGACCATTCGCCGCCTGTCTTCGTGCAGGTGCAGGTCGCGAATCAACGACTTGTCCAGCTTGATGAATTCCGGCTTCAGGCTGACGATCGTCTTCAGGCTGCTGTAACCCGATCCGGCGTCGTCCACGGCAATCCGGAATCCTTGATCCCGATAATGGGACAGCACCCGTTCGAATTCTCCGTAATCGGTCACGGCCTGCTTCTCGGTCAGCTCGAACACGACCTGCTCCGGCGGAAGGCCGTACCGCTTCAGCAGGCGAGCCGTTTCTCCGCTTCGGTAAGCCGAATCGGTAAGCACCAGCGGATGCACGTTGATAAAGACGACGCTGCCCGGATCCCGTTCCGGAACGCGAATGCGGCTGCGCGCCTCCTCGAATCTTTCGAGGGAAGTCTCCCGGCAGTAACGCTCGAATGCGAACACCCGATTGGTACGCCCGATGTAATCGTAAAAGAGTTCGGTATTCGGAAAGTGGCGGGAAACCGGCGGGCGGTTCAGCACTTCGTAACCGAGGCAGCTCTCGTTCTGCAGATTCAGAATCGGCTGAAAAAACGTAGAAAGCTTGCGTCCCTGAACGATCCGGTGCAGCTCTCTGGACTTTCCGTATGCCCGCGCCGAAGATTGAACGCTCTCGAGCAGGTCGCTCCAAGCGGCAATGATTCCGGGCATAAAAAGCGGGGATTTCATATTCGTTCACCTTGTGTCTTTGGAATCGAGGCTGGAAGTTGGATTCGAGCGTCTCTATGCGTCTATCGTACCACCCGGGAACCAAGCAAGCGTCAACAGAGTGTAAAATTCGCGTAAATGCCGGTTCTTTCGTCATATGTCGCCGGATTCAGTCGAGTTTTGTCGCAAGCTTAAAAGCCCGGCTCGCCTCCGCGTTCCGTGCGCGCGAAGCGGGCCGGGCTTTTATTTTCCGTCTTCTCGGCTTCAAATCGGTCTGCGGTCATATACGGCCCGGCACAGTTTGCGTTCAGCCTCCGACCGAATTCGCGTTCAGCTCGTTCAGGCGTTCGGCAATCTGCTTCAGCAGGTCGCCGCGGCTGATGACGCCGACGACTTCTTTTTTATCGTTCACGACCGGAAGTTTTTTGAAATGATGCTTGGCGAGCAGCGACAGCGCTTCCTCGAGATCTTGATCCGGCAGGACCGACTGCACGTTTTTTTTCATGATTTTTTTGGCCGGCGTGCCCACTTTGTACGATAGGGCTTCGGCCAGTTCTTCCGGCTGACTGACAAACACGTAGCTGAACATGTCGTAAACGGTCTGGCGCTGCGGATTGATATAACGCAAAATATCGCCGTCGCTCACCATTCCCACAAGTCTGCCGTCCCCGTCGACGACGGGAGCGCCGTTAACCCGTTTCGAGACGAACAGCTGAAGCACGTCGGACACCGGCGCGTTTTGATTTACCGTGTGCACGTCCCTGATCATGAAATCCCGTACCTTCATCTTCTTCTCCCTCTTTCTGTCTTCTAAGATGAAATACAGCCCTTTCGGGTTATACGTTCATTTTACTCTTACTCGGCGGATGAGTAAACGCTTTCTTAGACAAGCAGCGCAAAAAAGCCGGGAAGGCGTTAACCCTCCCGGCCCGCTTCAAATTTGCAAATTGTCCGTCAGCGACAGCGTAACTTCCTGCTGCTGTCCGTTGCGGTAAAAAGTCAGCCGAATCTCGTCGCCGACCTGCTTGTCCGTAAACAGATACTGCCGCAGGTCGCCGGTGGATTCGATTTTTTGGTCGTCGGCCGCCGTAATGACGTCAAGCGACCGAAGTCCGGCTTTCGCGGCGGCCGAATTCTCCATGACCCGCTCCACGATCGCGCCGGCTTTCACGTCGTCCGGAAGACGCAGCCTCGATTGGTAATAAGCCGAAGGAATCGCGGCCAGATCCATCAGCGTCACTCCCAGCGTCGGCCGGTGCACTTCGCCGTTCGCTTCGATCTGCTCGATAATGGGGACGGCGACGTTGATCGGAATCGCCAGGCCGATACCTTCGACCGTCTCGGTGCTGATCTTCATCGAGTTGATGCCGATCAGTTTGCCTTGCATGTCCAGCAGCGCTCCGCCGCTGTTGCCGGGGTTGATCGCGGCATCGGTCTGAATCGCTTCGGACTGAAAGTCCGGCGTTCCGTCTTCGTTTACGTCTACCGGAACGATACGCTCAAGCCCGGACACGACTCCTGTCGTAACCGAGCCGGCAAATTCCAATCCCAGCGGGTTGCCGATCGCGATTACCGGCTGGCCCGTCTTCAGCGACGAAGAATCGCCGAATTCGACGACCGTATCGGCGGCGGCCGCATCCATCGTCACGACCGCAAGGTCCGTCCAAATGTCGGTTCCCACCAGATCGCCTTCCACGTCGGTTCCGTCCGCCAGCGTAATCTCAAGCTGATTGGCGCCCGCTACCACATGATTGTTCGTGACGATATAGGCGAGATCGCCTTCTTTTTTATAGATGACGCCCGAACCCGTTCCGACCGGAACGCCGTCCGTATTTCGCGGGACGCCGAACATGCCGCCACCCTGCTGGGTCTGAATGTTGGTAATGCCGACCACCGCGCTTCCGATCTCGTCCACGACAGCCGATACGTCCATAGCTCCCCCATTGGCCAGGGAAGCCGTCTGCGCCTGGGTCCCTCCCGGATCATCCGTCTTGTCGGAGACCGGCTGAGCCGCCGTCTGTTCCTGCGCTTGCGTTCCGGCGTTCGGATCGGCCGCGTCGTTCCCGTTATCCATGAGCCCGATTCTCGGCAGAATCAGCGCCACCAGCAGCGCACCGACCACAAGTCCGATCAGGCTCGACAGAAAATAACCCAAACTGCTGCTTCTTTTCGGCCGCCGGCCTCCGCCGCCCGGATTGTCGTTCCGATATTCCATTCGCCTCACCCTTTCCCGTGGAGATATTTGATAAATTTCAGGTTTCGTCCTTACCTTCACATACCCGGACCCTCCTTCAGGTAAACGATGCGAACCGCCCGAACAAAGCGGAACAACAGGAAAAACGGCGATCGGGCAGGCACTCTTTCGGGAGCCGCCGCAAAAGCGTATCCGCTCGGGTTGCGACCGGAAGTCAGACAGACCGGATACAGCCGAACGCCGACATGGTCTTTTCTGGAATCTCGTCCTGTTTAAGTTTATACTTGTTTTGTTTCATCTTATACTTCGCCCGATGTCAGGCAAGGGAGGCCAAACATGAGTATCCTTGATACGGCAGAAATCTCCATCGTCGAGTACGAGCCCAAGTATGCGGCTTCGCTCGCGGAAATGTGGAATCGCAGCAGCGACAGCTGGGGCGGCGACGCTTACGTACATACCGAAGACAGCATGCGGGAAAAACGCGGACGCAGCACGGACCTGCAGACGTTTCTCGCCCTGGACGGCGAGACGGCCGTCGGTTTTTGCAGCTTTTCCTATTACCAGGAAGACGAAGGCGCCATGTACATTCCGCTGCTCAACGTCCGCCCGGATTACCACGGACGCAAAGTCGGCAAAGCGCTGGTGCTCCATGCCGTGCGCCGCACGATCGAGATGGGCTGGCCCCGGCTGGACCTCTATACGTGGCCCGGCAACACCAAAGCCGTTCCGGCTTACAAAAAATGCGGATTTTTCTGGGAAAAACGCGACGACACGACGCATCTGATGAACTTTATCCCGACCGTGCTCGCCACCGAAGCCGCCGCGCCCTTTTTCGAACAGGCGGACTGGTACGTGGACGGCAAACGCGATCTGTCGATCCGTCCGGACGGCGAGCAGGAAAACGGCTTCGACTTTTTCACTTATTTATGGGAAAAAGACGGCCGATCGCTGCTCATGCAGTTCGAACGTACGGGACGGGGACTGCGCAAAATCGAGACGGACGACTACTCGGTGGAAGCCGTCGTCGCCCGTCATCGCCTGCCGTTCGGCCGGCGCTATCCGGTCACGTACCGGATCGTCAACAAAAGCGGCTCGCCGCTGGACGTGCGGATTCAGGGGCGGGACGGCAAAGGCGTCAAGTTCGCGCTGGACGCTTCCGCGCAGCTGAACGAAGCCGGCGGCGTCCGCGAGATCGAAGGCTTTTTCGAATTGGCCGAAATGCCCGAGGAGCCGAACGACCGGCGGACGCATCCCGGCGTTGAAGCGCAGCTGACGATCAACGGGCGCGGGGCCTCGTTCAAGACCGGCCTGGCGCCCGTATTCCCGATCAAAATGACGACGGCCGCCGCCGCTTCCACCTTCGTCCCGAGGCAGGAGAGCGAGATTCAGATCGGGTTCGAAAGCCGCTTCGCGGAAGAAACGGAGATCGAAGTGACGCTGCCGGAGACGGAAGCCGCCTCGTTCCGTCCCGCAAAGCTTAAGCTGCGCCTTCCCGCGGAAGGAAAAGCTTCGGCTTCGGTCCGTGCCCTGGTTCGCCGTCCGGGCGTCGCGGCGAGCGGCGCCTCAATCGAAGTCACGTCGGGCGGGGAAAAGTTCGCCGTACGCGGCGAGCTGGAGATCTGCTTCCCGTCGGCTTCCGGCACTTTCTGGGGCGAGACGCCCCGGGAATGGATCGCCGGCAGCGGCTCTGCCTCGCTCCGCCTCAGAAAGTCCGACAATCAGCTCAGCCTGCGGATCGCCGGGCAGTCCCATCCGCCGTTCTGGTTCGATCTGCCGAAGCTCGGTCCTTCTTACAGCGACCGTTTCGCCGAGCGCAAGCCTTCGGACGTGCGCTTCGAGCGGGACGGCGAAGCGATTCGGCTCGAAGCGGACTACGACTGGCTGGAGCCGGAAGGCATCCGGCTGACGCTGGTCGCCCGCCTGCTTCCTAACGGTGCCATGCAGCTGTCGCACCGTCTGCTGCGCACCGAAGGCGCCCCGCTGCCGGAAAACACGGAGCTCAAGCAGCCGATGCCCGTCTCGTTCCTGAACGCGGTGCTGCCTTACGACGGCACTTTCCTCGACTTGGGAACGGGCGCGGATTCCATCCACATGGATTATTGGAAGCCGGATAAGCTGACCGAAAACTGGATGTTCTTCCGCTGGCCGTCCGCGGCCTGCGGCGTCGTATGGCCGAAAGAACTGCAGCCGGAGCGAAATCACTGGCGCTACGCTTTTGTCCAGCCGATCGGCGCGCTGCAAGCCGGCGAATCGGTCTCGACCGCTCCGCTGAGCGTGTTCGTCGGCACGTTTGCCGATTGGCGGGAACTTCGCGCCCATGCGCTGGAGAACGGCAGGCTGGCGCCGCACCCGTCATGGCCCCTGTCTCCTGCCGAACGCGCGGCGCACGGCGAAGCGCGAACAGACGAACATCTCGCGGGCACGCTGAACGGCGGCAATCCGTTCCTGCCGGAAGCGTTCGAAGCTCTGCTGCTCGAACGCAAGGACGTCGCGCTGAACGGAACGCTTCGCCTCTCCTCCGAACGGGGAGCGATTCTTCCTGCGGAGCTGCATGCCGATCCGTCGCTCGAGCTTCGCCGGGTGGCGGAAAAATTGACGCTGGATGCCCGCCCGGAATGCGATATCGTCACGTTCGATTTCGATATGGACGCGTTCTCCTTGTGCCGCCGGCGTCTCGTCTTCCCGGCCGCCGGAGCGGAGCAAAATGCCGTTCGTACCGAAACTTTCGCGGAAAACGGCTTGGACATTTTCGAAGCCGGCAACGGCCTTTTGACGCTGCGCGCCGCCCCGGCATTCGGCCCCGCCCTCTATTCGCTGCAGTATCAAGGCCGCGAATGGCTGGACGCTTCGTTCCCGCAGGCCGGGCCGAAGTCGTTTTGGAACCCCTGGTTCGGCGGGATTTCCTCCAATCCGGCCGGCTTGACCCTTCGCTCCGTGCAGGAAGAAGAAGTCTCCGCCGGATTCGCCGAGCTGACCGACAGCGCGGGCAATCTCTGGAGCGGCATCCGCGTGACGGTCGACGTCGTCCGGCACGAATCTTTCAAAGGACTGCGCTATCATCAGTATTTCCTGCTTCGTCCGGGATCGCCGGTCATGGCCTGCGTCACGATGATCGAACAGCGCACCGGCCTGCCGATCGCGAACGCGGCCTTGCAGAAAAACGCTTTTTTCAAAAGCTCCGCCGATCTGCGCGACGGCCGGTTCGAAGTTCGCGATTCGCGCGGCGACAGCATCGTCTACAAAACGGGACGCTACGATACCGACCTGGAATTCGGCGGCGTGCTGCGTCTGCATTCGGATGAGCGGGACGAACGGCTGCTGGTCGTGCCGGGCGAAGAAGACGCTCTTCAGCAGTATGCCGTTCTGGTCAACGAATTGGCCGGCATGCTGTACAACGACCGATTCGACGGACGGGACGGCGCGGTCGGCTTCACCCGTCCTTACTTCTACGTATTGACCGATCTCGATCCGCAGGACGACGAATTGACCGACCTGCGCCGCATTCGCTTCGAACGGGAGGAACAGCAGCCATGAAAATCATCGACGCCCATATTCACTATTCCGAGATCGAAAGCTTCCATCAGACGGCCAGCGAAGTTTCGCGCTTAAGCTACACGCCCGAAGGATTGGCGGACGAGTTCCGCCGCGCGGGCGTGGTGGCCGCCGTCGGCATGGGCGTGACCGAGACCGTTCCGGGAGGATTTCCCGACAACGCGGCCTCCAATCCGATGGGCTTGGATCTCGGCGGAGGCAGTCTGGACACGCTGCCGGGCAGCGTGTTCGAATGCGCCGGCATTAATCCCCATACGCTGCGGATGCCCGGGCAGCTGGAAGCGCTGGAGAAATCGCTGCAGCATCCGAAGACGGTCGGCATCAAGCTCTATGCGGGCTATTACCATTTCAACGTGAGCGATCCCGTCTACGACCCGGTGTATGAGCTGGCATCGAAATACAAGCTGCCGATCGTTATTCACGGCGGCCTGACCTATTCCGATCGCGGGCTGCTGAAGTATTCGCATCCGCTGTCCATGGAAGAAGCGCTGCTCGCGCACCGGGACCTGACCTTCATGATCTGCCATCTCGGCGATCCGTGGGTCATGGATACGGCGGCCATGCTGGAAAAAAATCCGAATCTGTACGCGGACCTCTCAGGCTGGTTCGTCGGCGACGACGATAAAGTCGCCCGCGTGCTGAAAGAACAGACGTACGTCGACCATTTCAAACGCGCGATGGTGTTCGCCGAGCGCTACGACCGGCTTGTCTTCGGCACCGATTGGCCGCTGATCCCGATCGACTCGTATATTCGTTTCGTGAAGCATATCGTGCCGGAAAACTACTGGCATCACGTGTTTTACCAAAACGCGCTGGACGTATTCCCGAAACTCAAAGACGCGATCAAGGAATAGAAGCCGCCGCGAAATTTGCAGCAGCCGCAAACCTCGCGCAAGGGCAGGATGCCCCGTAAACCGCCAAAAAGTCCAAAAAGCCCGTCTTTCCGCTTGAACGCGGAATGGCGGGCTTTTGCTTTTAAGAGCGATAGGCGGCGTACGCCGGCTTTCGGTGCGGTCCCGACTTCGGGCAGCCGCATCGCGTCCGTTCGGACGCCGCGGGCTTGGCCTGCTTTGCGCGGCCGCCCGCATCGCTTCCGGCCGACGATCCGGCGATCGCTTCCTGACGGTTACTTCGTCTCCGACCAAAAGCCGGTAAAGAGATCGGCTTTGACCGTCGTTTTCCGGCCGTCCCATTCCACGCTGCACAGGACGCTTCCGTCGCCTTCGAAGCCTTCGAACCAGCCGTCTCCCGCCGCCAGCTTCCATCCGGCGTCATCCGCCAGTTCGCGAACCCGCTTATCCAGCGCGGCCTGATAGACCGAACCGTCGGAAGAGCGCAAATCTTCGAAATCCGCTTCGTTCGGGAGCTGTCGGTTCAACGAAGCGAGCGGGCTGCCCGACGTGCCGTCGAATATCGTGCCCGTTACCGCATTGACTCCGTACGCCGAGTCCTGTCCCGGATTGTCGTCTCCGCCGGGAACGTCGATCCAATAAAGTTCGTTCTCCGCGCGTACTTTCCAGTCCCGGGTCGCGGCGGCGTTCCCGAGCCCGAGCTTTTTGCCGACCGCCTCGGGCAGCATGCCCTGATCGTAGGACAGACCGGTATCCGGGTACAGTTTGACGTCCGAGACCGACAGATCGCGGTCGTATTTGGCGACGACCTGAATCGGAAACTCGGCAGCGGAAGCGCGGCCGGCCAAGGTCGCGTTCAGCGTATTCCCGGCGAGCGTATAACCGACGATCGCGCCGAACTCCGCCTTATCGAAAATGAATCCGGCCTGCCCGATATCTTCGTAACGCTTCGTGACGTGCACTCCGTTCAGTTCCGCGTTCAAGACGGCGTTCCCGTCCTTCCGCACGATGGACGAACGCATCATCCCGTTCAACTTCGCGACGGGATCTTCGGCGGGAATCTCTTCCAAGCCGCTTGCCTTGAGAACATGCGCTTCCTGAAGGCTGAGTTCCGTCCCGTTTCCGGTCGGAACGATCAGCACGATCTCGTTCTGCCCGTCCCCGTTCAGATCGCTCTCGGAGATCAAGACGGAACGATTGCCGCCTCCCGCATCGTAGTTCCATAAATACGACGCGGCTTTGCCGTCTCCGCTGCGGATCGTGAACCGGCGAAGAAGCGGCTTCCGCGGGTCTTCGACTCGGTCCGACACGTACACCGATACGCCGCCGAAGGCCGCGATCTTGGTGCCTTCTTCGCCTGCCGGCGGCGTTTTCGCCTTCGTCGACGGAATCGTCCCGGCGGCCGAATTTTCCGAACCCGCCGGCTCTGTATTTCCCGGCGCTTTCGCCTGATTGTTCGCGGCATCGGCCGCCGGATTTTCCGCCGTTTCGGCGCTCGGCGGCTCTTCCGCCCGCGAAGCCGGTCCCGTCAGCGCGCAGCCGCCGAGCAGCAGCACCGCGGCGGTGCCGGCCATTATGCTTTTCCAGGTGTTTTTTCGATAAGAAGCGATCATGGACATTCTCCTTTTGCGCTCTTTTCGGCCGCTCCACAATCCGGATGCGGCCGGCAGCTTGACCGGAACCGCATTCCGCTCCAGCAGGGCGATCAAGGTCAGACCGTACTCCAGCCTTTCCGAGCCGGGCAGCCGTCCGAGCGCCAGTTCGTCGCAGGCCGTCTCCTGATCTTCCCGCAGTTTGCGGAAAGCGTAGGCCAGCAGCGGATTGAACCAATGGACGGCCGTCAGCAGGAAGGCGAGCACGTTGACCGCGATGTCGCGCCGTTTGATATGCGCCAGCTCATGCAGCAGCACGTGGCGCAGCCGCTTGTCTTCCAGGGAAGACAGCAGCGAAGTCGGAAGCAGCAGCCGCGGAGACATTGGCCCGACTACGGTCGGGACGGATACCAGATCCGTAACGATCAGGCGCGGCGCGCGGCGAAGGCCGAGTTCGCGGCGGCAGCTCTCGAGCAGCGCTTCGGCCTGAGCCGCCTCAGTCGCCTGCGCGGCCTGCGCTCCGTCTTCGACGGCCAGGCGTACGCGGCGGCCGAACCGGATTCCCGAGACGGTGCCCGCGAGCAGCAGCGCCAGCATGCCCGTCAACCAGACCAGCGCGGCCCAGCTCCACCCATCGAATCCGGCGGTAGAGCCGTTTCTTTCCGAAGCCGAGGCGGCCGGAGCGGCCTTTTCCTGAGGCCCGTCCGCCGGCGGTGCGGCTTGTTCCGCCCCGTAAAGCGGCGAAAACCCGTCCGCGCCGGCCGTGAACGGATTTCCTTCGACAGGCAGCGCCGCCGAAACGGCTCCTCCCGCTTCCTGCCGCGCTTCCGTTTGCGTGCCGGTCCAGATTCCGGTCCATGCCTGCGGCATCCAGCCGTACAGATTGACCGGGCTTTCAGGCGACCACGGGATGATCAGCCTCAGCAGCAGCGGAATCCAGAGCAGGTACAGCCAGCCCGGCCTTAACCTTTTCCCCAGCAGCCGACGAAGACCCAGAATCAGCACGGCCAGCACGCTGCCCATCGCCGACAGCAGCAGAACTTCCCGGAATCCCGTCTTCAGCAGTTCCGGCAGAACGTGGAACATGCCATTCATGTTTGTTTCCTCCTTTCGATCCTTTCGTCGTTTATTGTTTTTCTTGCGGGACGATCCACTCCCACATGCCCGTGAACAAATCGGCTTTGAGCGTCATCGGCTCGCCTGCCCGAAGCACGTTCGCGCGTACATAGCCGTCTCCTTCGAAGCCCGCGATCCAATTTTCTCCGTTTTTCTTCAGTCTGGCGGCGGTCAGAATCGGCTGAAGCAGCTGCTCCGCCCTTTTTTCATACTCGCGGCCCTGAAGACCCGACAGATTCGTGTTCTGCTCGGCGCCGCCGATTCGGACCATGGTATGCAGAGGGGCGCCGGATACCGGATCGAAAACCGTGCCGGTATCGGGATTGACCGCATAACCCGCAGCCTCTCCGCTCCGCGGCGAAGAATCTTCGGCCGGCGCGAAACGGTATAAGCCTTTGGATTCCGTCATGTTCCAACCCGCCGTTTTCTTCCAATCGTCCATGAATTGACGCACTTCCTTTTGCGAGAACGGCGGCGCATATTCGCCGGACGGATACAGCGAAGACGCGGCCGGTTTCAGATCGGTGCCGTAAGTCACCGTGAGTTCGACGGGAGTCTCGGATGCCGATCCCCTTCCGTAAGCATGCGCGACGATCCGATCGTTTACCAACTCGTAGCGGGCAACTCCCCAATAATGAAGAATATCGTCCCAGTCTTCGCCCTTATCGTCGTAAACGCGCGCGATATAACGGTCGTTCAAGCCCGCGTTCACGTAAACCTTTCCGCCGTAAGCCCGGATCGGATCGGCCGGATATCGGTTATGTTCGAAATCCAAATAATCGGCAACTTGCAGTTCTTCCATCGTATACGGATCGAGGACGTGGATCTCGCTCAAACGCATGCTGGCTTCCGAACCCGCGTCCAGTCGGATCACGATCTCCTTGACGCCGTCGCCGTTCACGTCGGCCCAGTCGGCCCGTGCCGGGCGGTCAGAATCGACAGCCGCGCGCCACAAATAGGAACGGCCGGGACCGTTATCGCCGTTTACGATTTCCACATAAATCAAGTACAACGGCGCGCCTTCCGACGTTTCGCGCGAAGTGACGCGCAGACTGTTCTCTTCGGTCAGGAGCGTTTCCGCCCCGCCGCCGTCGGCCGTTCGCGAAGCTTCGCCCTGACGCGTCGTCTGGACTCCGGCCGACACGCTTGTCCGTTCGGCCTGCTGCGCCGTTTCCGCCGGTTCCGTAGGACTTTTCGCTCCGGTAAGCGTACATCCGCCTAGCAAAAGCAGCGCAGCCGCGCCAAGCACGGTATTTCGAAAAGATCGGGCTTGCGTTTTTTTGATCATCGTTAATCTCCTTCTGATTTCGGATCTTCCGCCCGACAAACCTGCGGCGCCGGGCAGGCGAACCTGCCGCGCCGACGATTCCAGCAATTTGAGGATCGTATGGCCGTATGCCGTACGTTCTTCGGGCTCGAGCCTGCCGATCGCCATGGCGTCGCAGGCCACTTCCTGATCTTCTCGCATTCGGCGAAACGCGTAAATCAACAGCGGATTGAACCAATGCAGCGCGGTCAATACAGCGGCCAACATGTTGACCGCTATGTCAAAGCGCTTGACGTGGGCCAATTCGTGCAGCAGTACATGGCGCAGCCCGGATTCGTCCAGTTCCGTCAGCACTTCCGGCGGCAGGAGCAGCCGGGGGCGCACGGCGCCCAACAGCGTCGGCATGCCGACCTGCCGGGTCACGACGAGCGCAACCGGCCGGCGCAAGCGCATTTCGCGCAGGCATGAGCGCAGCAGAAGTTCCGCCCGCAGCGGCGGAGCGGCGGAATCCCGCCGCAGACGCCGAGTGAAGCGCATATGGGCGCCGATTCCGGCGGCAAGCACCGCTGCGATGCCGAACAGCCAGAGCACGGACAGCCCTTTCAGGAGCGGAGAGACTTGGATTTCCGGCACGGCCGCGCCTTCGCCGTTCAGCCGATCGACAATCAAGTCTTTGTTGGCCGCCTTCGTATCGGGCATCCTTTCGCCGACCGGGCTTTCCGACGCCGAAACGGACGGCTTCCGATCTTCCGCGGCGCTTTCCGGGCTTTCGGCGAATCCGGCCGGCCCTCCGCCGGCCTGCGAGGCAGCAGCGGCGCCGCCGTAAGCTTCCTCCGTGCCGGCCTTTTGCAGGAAGGTGCCGCCGGCCGTCGGCGAGAAATTCGGCACTTCGCCCGCTTCTTCGGCCGTTAAGCGGCTCATATCCGCCTCTTTCGCAGACTGGCCGCTTAATGCCGCGCCGCCCGGAAGCCAGTTATACACGCTGAATGAACTTTCCGGAGTCCAAGGCAGCATTAACCTCAGAAGCAGCAAACCCCACAGCACGTACATCCAACGGGGGTGCAGACGGTTTTTGAGCGGAATCCGCAGCAGCAGGATGATCAGCGCCGCCGCGCTGGCCGCCGCGGAAAGCGCAAGCACCTGTCCCAGCAGGCTTCCCGACGCGTTCAGCAAAGCGTTCAGCAAGACGCTCAGTCCTTTCGCTCGTCCAGTATTTTGCGCAGTTCCTCGATGTCTTCTTTTGTCAGCTGTTCGTCTTTCAGGAAATGGGCCAGCATCGGGCGCAGCGTTCCGCCGTATACGCGCTGCATGAACGAAGTCGTCTCCGACTTGACGCATTCTTCTTCCTGCACCTTGGGATAATACGAATAAACGCGACCTTCCTGCGTATAACCGACGGCTTCTTTCTCCGTCAGACGCTTGATCAAAGTTCGCACCGTTTTCGGATTCCAGTCCCGGCTTCCCTCCAGTTCTCCGATAATCTCGCTGGCCGTCTTGGGCGAGCCGTTCCACAGCACTTTCATCACTTCCCACTCCGCATCCGAGATGCGGGGAATCGATCGTTTCATCGCAAGCCTCCGTCCTTCTGCAAATTTTGACTACAAAAGTAATCCTTGAATTGAATACTACATTTGTAATCCTCGGCTGTCAACCTTTTGTTCGCAGCTGTGAGAGCGTCGGTTTCGTTCGCAGGCTTATGAAAGACGCATTTCGGCATAAAAAAGATGCAAAAAAGCCGACCCGCAAACCGGGCCGGCTTTTTTGCATCGCATCGGTTATCAAGAAATTTCCGTTTCCGTCTCAGCGGTATAAGAGCGCCTCGATCTCCTCCAGCACGCGCCGGGCTTCCGGAATGGGCAGCAGCGGAAAGTCGTGCATCATGCCTTCATATTCGAAATAGCGAATCCCGTTGCCCGCGGCTTCCGCGGCTTCCTTCAGCCGGCGCGCGTCGGGCATCAGAATGTCGGACGTTCCGACGACCAGAATCATGTCCGCCAATCCGCCCAGCGGTCCGTAGATCGGGCTGACTCCCGGATGGTCGAGGTTCTCTTTCCCCGCCCAGGCCCGGCCCAGTTCGCGCAGGGCCAGCACCGTCTGGAGCGGATCGTCCGGCTCGAGCGCCGCGATACCGGGATTCGTCATCGTCGAATCCAGCACCGGCGAAACCATCAGCAGGCGGCCGGGCTGCGGCAGCCCCCGTTCGTATAGCGCCTGCGCCAGCACCAACGCCGAAGCTCCGCCCGACGAGTCGCCCGCGATCACGATTTGTTCCGGCTCGATCTCGGCCAGCAGTTCCTCATAGATTCGAACAAACTTTTCCGTCGCTTCTTCGAACAAGGTGCCGGGCGCTTTCGGATAGATCGGCATCAGAACTTCCGCTTTAAAGATGCGACCGAGCTTCAGAAAGAATCTTCGCTGAAACACGTTAGGCTGCATCACATAGGCGCTTCCGTGCAGATACAGAATATGCCGGCCCGGAATGCGGTCCGGACGCCGCAGCAGCAATCCGTCCATGCCGCCTCTGCGGATAAAGTCCACGTCCGACGCCGTCTTCAACCTGCCTCTCGGTTTGTACGGCCTGGCGTTTTGCCTGCCTCTGTACGCGATGTAACGATGTATCCTCTCCTCGTCGTCGTAGATTTTGCGGTAAACGGACAGCCGCGCAAGCGCCGCAAAAATCCATCCCGTAGTTCGCTGCCTCATGTCTTCCGCTCCTCTGTCTCTTTCGCCGACACTCGGCTTCTTCGACCCGCGCGACTGCTTCGCGACGATCCGTCTAATCTTCTCCCGGTCCCCGGCGCGCAAAGTCCACGAACTGAAACTTGTCCAGCCGGTGCCGGGATTCCGTGTACTGGAACAGCGTCGTATCTTCGAGATGCACGTAATTGCGCACGACGACGATATGCGTATCTTTCGCCAGATCGAGCAGACGCTTATCCTCTTCGGATACGTTTTCCACGGAGATCTCTTTTTTGGCGTACGCGATTTTGAGCGACAGCTCTCCTTCGAGGTAAGCGTAAATCGAATCGTTCGCGATCTCTTCCGTCAGCGAAGGGATGAGGGAAGCCAAAAAATAATCCTTGTCCAGAATCACTTTCTCCCCTTCGATCTCCCGCGCGCGGACGACTTTCCAAACGGGCTCTTTCTCCGCGACCTGCAGCTGCCGCGCCACGCCGCTCGGACAAGGAATCCTGGACACTTCGTGCACGAGAGTCCGAACCGTACGTCCGAGGCGTTCCGACACTTCTTTGAAGCTGACGAGGCCCGAGATCGGGAACTCCATCCGGTTCATGTCGAGCACGAACGAGCCTTTCCCTCTGATCTTGTGAATATAGCCGTTCTGCGACAGCAAATGCAGCGCTTTGCGCACCGTCTCCCGCGACGTGCCGTATTCCTCCGAAATCTCGTTTTCGGAAGGCAGCTTGATTCCCGTCTTGAGCAGGCCCGACTCGATACGCTGCGTGTAATCGCTGTAGATTTGCGAAAATATGTTTTTATTCATCATAATCACCGTGACCCATTTTACGGAGTATTTTGTCAAAAAGCAAAGAAGTCCGTCACGTCCGTCCGATCGGAAGCTGCGATAAAAAAACGGTCCGCTTCCCGGAAAAAAGCCGGGCGGCGAACCGTCAATCTCATTCGTGCAAAACCGTACGCCGCGAAACAAAAATCAATCTTCGGCACCCGTCAGACGGAGGCGCAGAACCGGCGTTTTGCCCGCTTCCGTCTCGCCCGTCAATTCTTCGATGCCGGCGACGATATCTTGTCCGACCGGAATGATGACCGGGGAGATGGTCGCATACCCGCCCGCCGTGATCACTTCGCGATCGAATTCGAGCAGCAGCTGACCGGCTTTCACGGCGTCTCCGGTCGCGACATGGGCTTTGAAGCCGCTGCCTTTGAGGCCGACCGTATCGATTCCGACGTGGATCAGCACCTGAACGCCGGTCGCATGTTCCAGAATGACCGCGTGCTTGCTCTTGTCGATCACATGCGCCACGGTTCCGTCGAACGGTGCCACGACCCGCCCTTCGGACGGTTCGATCGCGATCCCGTCGCCCATTTGTTTCTCTGCGAAAGCCGGGTCGGGCACGTTATCGAGCGAAACGGCTCTGCCCTGAATCGGAGCGAGCAGCTCCAAGACGTTAAGCGCGTCTTTGTCCGCCGCAAGCGCGCCCGCGGTCCGGTCGGAACCTGCCGTCGAAGCATGCGAGACCACCGCGTTTCCGGCATCCGGAATCGGGCTTTTCGCGTTTTCGACCGTTTTCACGTCGCGGTCCGCCAGATCTTCTTCAAGCGCTTCGCCGTTTTCGCCCTGTTTGCGGGTCACGACTTTGCCGTATACGATCGTTCCGACAAACGGCAGGATCAGACAGATCGCCATGCCGATAAAGAAGATGCTCCAATCGCCGACGTTAATGGCCAGGAATCCCGGCAGACCGCCGACGCCGACGGCAAAGGCGCGCACGTTGTTCATCGTCAGCAGCACGCCGCCGATCGCGGAACCGAGCATACCCATGAACAGCGGGTATTTATAGCGAACGTTGACCCCGAATACGGCCGGCTCGGTAACGCCCAGGAACGCCGTCACGGAAGTGGTGGCCGACAGACTCTTCATTTTCTGCGTGCGGATGACGAACATCATGGCCAGCGCCGCGGCGCCCTGCGCGATATTCGACAGCGCCAGCATCGGCCACAGGAACGTCCCGCCGGTCGAGTTGATCAGCTGCAGATCGACCGCGAGGAACGTATGGTGCATCCCCGTGATGACCAGAGGCGCATACAGGCCGCCGTACAGCAGGCCGCCGAGCCAAGGCACGGTATCGAACAGCCAGACGACTCCGTCCGTCAGCCAGTTGCCCAGCGTGAACGTCACAGGTCCGATGACCACGAAGGCCAGGAAGCCGGTAACGAGCAGCGCCACCGGCGCCACAACCAGCAGCTTGAACGAATCCGGAACTTTTCGGTTCAGCCATTTCTCGATCACGACCAGCACATAAGCCGCGGCGAGCATCGGAAGGACTTGTCCCTGATAACCGACCGCATTGATCTGCAGGCCGAACAGGTTCCATGTCGGTACCGTGCCTTCGTTAACCGCGCTGGCATAATCGTAGGCGCTCAGCAGCGCCGGATTGACGAGGATCAGACCGAGGATAACCCCGAGCAGCGGACTGCCGCCGAATCTCGTCGCCGCCGACCATCCGACGAGCGCCGGCAGGAAGGTGAACGCCGTGCTCGCAATTGTGTTGACGATCGCCGCGAAATCCGCCCACTGCGGATAGACCTGAACAAGCGACTGTCCCGCGAAGAAGATGTCTCTACCGGTCAGCAGGTTGTTGATGCCCAGCAGCAGACCGGCCGTAACGAGCGCCGGAAGCAGCGGGATAAAGATATCGGACAGCGTCTTGATGACCTGCTGAACGGGGCTCTTGTGCTTGATGGCCGCCGCTTTGACGTCCTCTTTGCTGGCCCGCTGGCCTCCGGTAATCGCTATCATTTCCTCGTAAGCTTTGTCGACGATACCCGGTCCGATAATGACCTGGAACTGACCTTGGGTGGAGAAGTAGCCCTTCGCCAATTCGTTGTCGTCAAGCGCTTTCTTATCGACCTTGCTTTCGTCCACGAGCGAGAAGCGGAGCCGCGTAACACAGTGCGTCGCGACTTCGATATTGTCTTTGCCGCCGATGGCTTCGACAATCTTCTCGACATCCTCTCTTCTTACCGACATCTGCTCATCTCCATTCTTTCTTATAAAATGCCGGGGGAGTTACCCCCGGATAACCCACATGAACGAAGCGTAAGGCTCGAGCTTGAGAACGGCGCCCCACGCCGGCTCGTCCTTCATGTTGCCGATCAGAAGTTCTGCTTTCGAATCGCAGAGCCCCCGGTGAACCTCCGGCAGCGCGAACTCCGCTTCTTCGCCTGTAAAGTTCGAGATCACGATCAACGTGTCGCGGTCATTCGTGCGCATATAGGCGTACACCTGCGGATGAGTCTCGTCCAGGCGAACGTAACGCCCGTCCGTCAGCACATCCTCCGTTTTGCGCAGGGCGATCAGCCGCTTGTAATGACTGAACACGGAATTCGGATCTTCGCGCTGCATCTTGACGTTGATCTCGGGATAACGTTCGTCCACTTTGATCCACGGCGTGCCGTCCGTGAATCCGGCCTGAGGACCGTAGTTCCACTGCATCGGCGTGCGGGCGTTGTCCCGCGATCTCTTGGCGATAACGTCGAACGCTTCGTCGGGACTTTTGCCCATTTCGACCATGATGCGGTACATATTCTTGGACTCGATATCCCGAAACTCGGAAATGTCGTACCAGTTCGGATTCGGCATCCCGATCTCTTCGCCCTGGAATACGTAAGGCGTGCCCTGAAGCCCGTGCAGCGTCGTCGCCAGCATTTTCGCGCTCGCGGCGCGGCACCGTCCGTCGTCGGCAAAGCGGGACAGCGCGCGAGGCTGATCGTGGTTGTTCCAGAACAGCGCGTTCCAGCCTCCGCCGTCGTGCATGCCGATCTGCCAGGAGGACAGCAGTCCTTTCAAAGCCTCGAAGTCGTAGGGCATCAGTTCCCACTTCTTGCCCTGCGGATAATCGACCTTGAGATGGTGGAAATTGAACGTCATCGAAAACTCTCGCTCCTGCGGATTCGAGTAGCGGATGCAGTGCTGCAGCGTCGTGGACGACATCTCCCCGACCGTGACCAAGTTGTACGGACCGTATACTCGCTCGTACAGTTCCTTGATATACTCATGCACCCGCGGTCCGTCCGTGTAATATCTCCGGCCGTCGCCCGTCATAATGCTGCCGTCGTCGTCGGGGAAGCTCTGATCTTTCGAGATCAGATTGATGACGTCCATTCGGAAGCCGTCCACGCCCTTATCGGCCCAAAACCGCATCAGATCCGCCGCTTCCTGCCGTACCTTCTCGTTCTCCCAGTTCAAATCGGCCTGCGTCTTGTCGTACAGCGCCAAATAATACTGTCCCGTTGCCTCGTCGTACTGCCAGGCCGAGCCTCCGAACTTGGACTGCCAGTTGTTCGGCACTCCGCCTTCCGGAGCCGGGTCGCGCCAAATGTAATAATCGCGATACGGATTGTCCTTCGACTTGCGCGATTCGCGGAACCAGAAATGATCCGTCGACGAATGGTTGACCACAATGTCCAGCATCAAGTGCATGTTCCGCTTGCGCAGCTCGGACATCAGCTCGTCGAAGTCGTCCATCGTTCCGTACATCGGATCGATCGAACGGTAATCGGCGACATCGTACCCGTTGTCGTTCTGCGGCGACACGTACACCGGCTGCAGCCAGACGATATCGACGCCGAGATCGTGGAGATAATCGAGCTTTTCCGTCAATCCGCGAATGTCGCCCACGCCGTTGCCGGTCGTATCGTTAAAGCTGCGCGGATAGACTTGGTAAACGACCGATCGGCGCCACCATTCCGTCTTGCTGTTCGAGTTCATCGTTGTCACTGCTGCGTACCTCCTTCGGGTATTTCAGAAGCCGCAGACTTTTCGGAATCCCGTACGCAGATGACGAATATCCGCAGCCCATACCCTTCCTGTATATACAAGTATGCCTACGAATTGATTGTATCCCTGTATATACAAGAAGTCAACCTGAGTATATATAACCCGGATAAAAAGCGAGCAAACATCTTTTTGCGGCAGGCAGCAAAGTCGATCTACCCCTTTATTAATTTCCATTACCCATATTTACCTGTTAAGTTCAATTAAAAACAAAAAAGAAAGGATCGGTCAGCATGGGCTGACCGATCCTTTCTTTGCCTCGAGTATGCCTTGAATCGGCTTAAGCGTGGAACTGCCGACCGTCGTGAACGGCTTCCACGTAACCCGAACGTACCGCGAAATCGCCGAAGTGTTCGCCTTCCAGGCGTTCCTTCGCATAGCGTTGAATCATCGGCTTGAGCGAAGACAGAATCTCTTCTTCTCCGATATTTTCTTTATACAGTTTATTGAGCCGTGTTCCGTCGTGGGCGCCTCCGAGATACATATTGTATTTGCCCGGCCCCTTGCCGATAAAGGCCAGCTCGGCCAGCATCGGACGCGCGCAGCCGTTCGGGCAGCCCGTCATGCGAATCACGATTTCTTTGTCGCGCAGTCCCGCCTCTTCCAGCATCGGCTCGATCTTGTCGATCAGGCCCGGCAGATAGCGTTCCGATTCGGCCATCGCCAGACCGCAGGTCGGCAGCGCCACGCAGGCCATCGAACTGCGGCGCAGCGCCGAGTAGTGGGCGCCGTCCGTCAAATTGTACTGCTGAATCAGACGGTCGATTTTACGCTTCTTCTGCGGACTGACATTGCCGATGATCAGATTTTGATTCGCGGTAAGACGAAAATCGCCGTCGTGTTCTTTGGCGATCTCGCGCAGGCCCGTCATCAGCGGGTAACCGTCGAAATCGGCAATGCGGCCGTTTTGGATAAACAGCGTAAGATGCCATTTGCCGCTGCTGCCTTTGATCCAGCCGTAGCGGTCGCCGTTATGATCGAAACGGAACTCGCGCGCCGGCTGAAGCTCCCAGCCGAGACGGCCGTGCAGCTCGTTCACGAGCCAATCGAGCCCGCGGTCGTCGATCGTGTACTTGAAGCGGGCGTGCTTGCGTACGGCTCGATCGCCGTAGTCGCGCTGAATGGTCACGATTTTTTCCGCCAAATCGATCGACTGCTCCGGCGTAACGAAGCCGATCGGCTTGCCCAGCTGCGGATACGTCTTCGCGTCGCCGTGCGACATGCCCATGCCGCCGCCCACCGTGACATTGAAGCCCGCCAGTTTGCCGTTCTCCACGATCGCGATCAATCCCAGGTCCTGGGAGTAAACGTCGACATCGTTGGAAGGCGGAACGGCGATGCCGATCTTGAACTTGCGCGGCAGGTACACCGGTCCGTAGATCGGTTCCTGCTCCGCTTCGAAATCGCGGCTGTCGATCACTTTCTCTTCGTCCAGCCAGATCTCGTGATAAGCCCGCGTACGCGGGTCGAGATGCCGGCTGATCTTGTCCGCCCATTCGTATACTTCGGCATGCACGTCGGACTGGTACGGATTGGGGTTGCACATCACGTTCCGGTTCACGTCGCCGCAGGCCGCCAGCGTGCTGAGCAGCGCCTCGTTGACTTCCCGGATCGTATTTTTCAGGTTCCATTTGAGCACGCCGTGCAGTTGGAACGATTGGCGCGTCGTCAAGCGGATCGTATCGTTCCCGTATTTATGCGAAATCCGGTCCATCATCAGCCACTGCTCGGGCGTCACCACGCCGCCGGAGGCGCGCACCCGGAGCATGAACTGATAAGCCGGCTCGAGTTTCGACTTGCTGCGTTCGTTGCGAAGATCGCGGTCGTCCTGCATATAGCTGCCGTGGTGCTTCATCAGCCGGTTGTCGTCCTCCGGGATAGAGCCCGTCAGCGGGTCTCTGAGCGTCTCTACCAGGCTGCCCCGCAGATAATCGCTGTTGCGCTTGATATCTTCCACGTCACTGTGCGGCCGGTCGTGGGGCGGATACTTTTTCCATTCGGTTTGCTGCGTCATGATCAAGCTTCTCCTTTCCGTTCAAACGGCCACTGTCGATAGTCCGGTACGGATTCCGGCATCAATATACGTCCCTTTGGTAGCGCTTTTCCTGCTGCATCCGCAGCAGATACTCGGATGCCTGTTCGGGGCTGAAGCCGCCGCCCTGCGCGATAATCGTTTCCAGCGTCGTATGCACGTCGTGGGCCATATTTTTCTCGTCGCCGCAGACGTATACCGCGGCGCCGCCGTCGATCCATTCGTACAATTCCTTGCTTTTCTCCAGCATCCGGTGCTGCACGTACACTTTCTCGTCCGTGTCGCGGGAAAAAGCAACGTCCATTTTCGTCAGCACCCCGTCCTTGATCCAGCGCTGCCATTCCGTCTGATACAGGAAGTCGGTCGAAAAGTGCTGATCGCCGAAAAACAGCCATGTCCTGCCGCGCGCGTCCGTCTCTTCGCGTTCCGCCAGGAACGAGCGGAACGGAGCGACGCCGGTGCCCGGACCGATCATGATGATCGGCGTATCGGGGTTCGCCGGAAGCTTGAAGTTCGGATTGTGCTGAATGAAGACCGGAAGCTGATCGCCGGGTTCCAAGCGTTCGGCCATCTGCACGGAGCAGACGCCGTAGCGGTCGCGGCCGCCGCAGGCGTAGCGGACGGTGCGAACGGTCAGATGCACCTCGTCCGGCGTCGCTTTCGCGCTGCTGGCGATCGAATACAGGCGGGCCGGCAACTTTCGCAGAATGCCCGTCACTTCGGCGGCCGTCCGGCCTTTGAGGCCGAAATCTCGGATCAGGTCGAGCAGGTCGCGTTCGCCGATGTAAGCGCGCAGCTCGGCCGCCGCTTCCGGCGCCGTCAGCTTAGCCAACGCTTCGCTGCCGCTCAGCTTCGCCGCCTGCTCCAGCAGAGGCTTGGTCAGCACGGTAATCTCGTAATAGCGATGCAGCGCTTCGCGCAGCGCCGCCGAAGCGTTCTTGCCGGTCGGAACGATCTCGTCCGGATTCCAGCCCATTTCTTCGATGATCTCGTCGACCAAGCGCGGATGATTTTCCGGATAGACGCCCAAGCTGTCGCCCGGTTCGTAAGTCAGGCCCGAGCCTTCGAGCGAAAGCTCCAGATGCCGCGTCTCGCGGGCGGAGCCGCGGCCGTTCAAGTTCAAATTCTCCAGAACTTCGGCGCGGAAAGGATTGCTGCGCGAATATTCGGACTCCGGATCGGCGCTGAGCGGCGCGGCGGAATCCGCCGCCGAAGCGGCAGCGGACGGCGAAGCGCTGAGTGCTTCCGCCACGGCTTTCATCCATTCGCCGGCCGATTCGTCGAAATCGACGTCGCAGTCGACCCGCTCCGCCAGGCGGGTCGCTCCCAATTCGGCGAGGCGCGCATCGAAGTCTTTGCCGGTCTGGCAGAAGAATTCGTACGACGTGTCGCCGAGCGCGAGCACGGAGTAGCGAAGCTGTTCGAGCTTGGGCGCACGCTTGCTGTGCAAAAATTCGTGGAAGGCAAGCGCGTTGTCCGGCGGTTCGCCTTCGCCGTGAGTGCTGACGACGATCAGCAGATTGTCGATCTTCTTCAGGTTGGCGGGCTTAAAGTCCGCCATGGATAGCGCTTCCGCTTTGACCTGCTGCTCTTCGAGCCGCTTGGCCAGCTTCTTGGCGAGTCCGCTGCCGTTGCCGGTCTGCGAACCGAACAGGATGGTCGCTTCGCGCGGCGCCGCCGGAACGGCCGGAGCCTGCGGCGCGGCTGCGGCGGCCTGCGGCGCGCTCGCGACCGGAGCTTGAAGAGCCGCGGCAGCCGAGCCGGCGGCCAGGAAGCCGGTCAGCCAGATTCGCTGGTGTTCGTTCAAGGTCGGGAGCAGGCGGTTCAGCAGTTCCGCCTGCTGTTCGTTAAATGGGCTGTTGGTTACGTTCAATTCCAAAATATCCACCTCGCACGGCATCGTTCTCGTTTCGATTGTTATCGCTTCACGATTCATCGAATCGGAATTTCATTAAAATCCTAGTTAATCGATCAGAATTTATTTTGCTCTCTTGACCCTATCATATGCACAAAAAGCGGTCAATTCGATTCCTTTTATGATATTTATCAGATTTTCTGATAATAGGTTAACAAAAAATCGAGGGACTTTCGTCGGCTTCGCGCTCTGCACCGAACGGCTTTCGAGAATTACCGCACTTTTTGTCGAAAAAAATCACAAATTCTGTCCACCCTATTCATTTCACTCCGAGTTGCAACGATAAAGGGAAAGTAAAGAAAGCGAACTATTCGGTACGGAGGGCACGCATGATTAAAATAAGAACTTTTTTGGCTTTAATATTCGTATCGTTCGTTCTCGTGCTGAGCGTAACGCTCGGTTCATTGATGAGCGTGCGTTCCGCCGAGGCGATCAAAAAAGAAATCGGCTCTTCGCTGGCCGAAACGGCCCATCAAATGTCGGACAAGCTGGACAACTTCATGTGGTCGCGCTCGGGCGAAATCAAGCTGCTGACGGAACTTCAACCGCTGAAGCAGGCGAAAGATCCGCAGGCTATCCAAAATCTGATCGATCAGCTGCAGGCGAATTTCCCCGCTTTCTCGTGGATCGGCTTCATGAATACGGAAGGCGACGTGCTGGCGGGTACGGGCGGAATCCTGGTAGGGAAAAATATCGCCGAGCGCCCGGTATTCGCGGAAGGGATCAAAGGATCGTTTCTCGGCGACGTTCACGAGGCCGTGCTTCTCGCCAAACTGCTGCCGAATCCGAGCGAAGAACCGCTGGAGTTCGTCGATATCAGCTTTGCCGTCAAAAACGACGGGGGCGAGACCGTCGGCGTGCTGGGCGCGCACTTGAGCTGGGAATGGGCCAAAGAAGTGGAGCGAAGCCTGCTCGAAGCGCAGGGCGATCAAATCCAGAAATTCGAGTTGTTCATCGTCAGCAAAAAAGACAACGCCGTGCTGCTCGGTCCCGGCGACTGGAGAGGCGATACGCTCGCTCTGTCCGGCCTCGGCGGCGAGCAGGCGCCTCAGCGGTCCTGGATGCTGGAGCGCTGGCCCGACGGCAAAAATTACTTGACCGGATCCGCTTACGGCGACGGATATCTCGACTATCCGGGATTGGGTTGGACCGTGCTGGTCCGGCAGCCCGAATCCGTCGCGTACGCGTCCGCCGCCGAAATCCAGCGCGATTTCGTGTGGATCGTCGCGATCGCCGCCGTCCTGTTCGCGGGCTTCGGACTGGCGACGGCGGAATTCATTTCCCGACCCATTCGCAGACTGACCCTGGCAGCCGATCGCATCCGGCATGGCGGCGCCGCGGAAATTCCGGATACGAAAGGCTTCAAAGATATTCGCAGCTTATCGCATTCGCTGCAGACGCTGCTTGATTCCCTGCTGCGCACGGAAAACGAGCTCGGACATATGCAAAACGTGGCGCTGCACGACCAGTTGACGGAACTGCCGAACCGGCTGGCTCTGGAGCGTTACCTGGAAGAAACGATCGAAAACTTCGATCCGGCTTCCGAAAAACTTGCCTTTTTATATCTGGATCTGGACGGATTTAAAAAGATCAACGATACGATGGGACACCAGGTCGGCGACATTCTGCTTAAAAAAGTCGCCCAGCGCCTTCGGGTCGCGATGCTCGAAGCGAACGGCATCGTAGTCCGTCTCGGCGGTGACGAATTCCTGCTTATCTCCCGCACTTCGCGCGCAAGCGCAAAGGAAAGTGCGGAAAGATTGGCGTCCCGAGTGCTGAAATCGATCGGAAATCCCTTCGTCGTCGGCATCGATCAGCTCTCGATCGGCTGCAGTATCGGCGCAGCTTTCTACGCGGAGGATCACCGAAACGTGACCGAAGTCATTCGGAAAGCCGACGAACGTCTATACCTGTCGAAAAAAAGGGGCAAAAACCGGGTTACTTTCACGGATTGACCGCCGCCTACCGCACCGCAAACAGAATAAAACGCCGCCTCCCCAGACGATCCTCGGGGCGGGCGGCGTTTCTTTTGGGCGGGAAGCCGATTTCGACGCCGAAACTTTGTTATGCGCCTACCGCGTCAGCCGGTGCTTTCGATCCGTTCCGGCCCGGTTCAGCGGCCGGTCCGTTCAGGGGCGGCTCCGGGAACCGTCGGAGCCGGACTTGCCGCTCCGCCCTTTTCTCCGCGAAAATGCGCCTTGACCGTATCGTAGGCCAGCTTCGGCCTCCGGTACCCGTCCACCAGGCCTTTGCTGTTGCGCGTGCAGCCCCGGCTCATCAGCCAGTTCGTCGCTTCGGAGACTCGGCAGTCGCCGAACTGCCACACATAGACGCCCGCCAGCGGCGAATCGCCGCTCAAGTACGCCTTCAGATTGGCGTCCAGAATGTCGCTTTGACGTTCTTCGGAGCCTTTGACCCGGTCCCGGCTGCGGAAGCCGTAATACCCGTCCGCTCCGAATTCGCTGAAAATGACGGGTTTGCCCGCTCCACCGAGACGATCCGCCCATTGCTTGGCCTGCTGGAGCAGCTCGGCAGGCTCTTCGTCGGTATACCAACCCGGATAGACGTTGAACGACACGATGTCGACAAGATCGAAGCAAAGATCCCGGTCGCGGTGCATGGAAGCGAACGATCTCGGCCTGGACGGATCCAGATCGCGAATCAGGGCAAGCTCGCTCTCGTAAACGGTCCGCCCGTAAGCCGTATGGCTGGCACATTCGTTCAGCACCGCCCAGATGACGATCGACGGACGGTTGCCGTGCTGTTCGACCATCTCCCGGGTGACCTGTTCGCTCTGCGGCTTGAAGCGGGGATTCCGCATTTCTTCTTCCGTCAGCCCTCTCGCATGATTTTCTTCCCAGACCAGCAGCCCGAACTCGTCGCAAAGATCAAGGAATCTCTCGTCGCTCGGATAGTGGCTGGTTCGGACCGAATTGCAGCCGAGATCGCGAATCAGCTCAATATCCCGAAGCAGGTCGGCAAAAGAAAAGCTCGCGCCGCAGATCGCATGGTCTTCGTGGCGGTTTACGCCTTTGAGCAGCACGGGCTGCCCGTTGATCCGCAGTCTGCCACCCTCCGTGTCCACCCTGCGGAAGCCGACTCGATCGATCCAATCGTCGCATTTCCGCTCTCCTTCCGCCAGTTCCGCCCGCAGCTTATACAGCGTCGGCCTCTCCGGACTCCATTCCCGGGCCCCGCCGTAAGTTTCCGTACGCTCGAACAAGACGCTCGCACCCGGCTCGACGAACAGCTTTTCCCGTACGCTATGCAGACCGTCCAAGCCCAGGATCAACTGCGTTTCGCGTGCCTCGCTGCCGATATTTCGGACGATCGCGCGCCATTTCCCTTGCCACAGCCCGTTATGCCATTCGGGGGTAAACGATACCCGATCGATGTGCACGTCCCCGACTTCTTCCAGCACGATCGGTCGGATAGGACCTCCGTACGTGTAGTAATCGTTCGCGATATGCAGCGCCGACCGCTCACTGAACGAATTGTCCGCATACAGCCGAATCTCGTGCTCGCCCGGTTCGACGTTCGGCACCACAGCCTCGAAAGACGTATACGCGTTATAATGATGCGCAATTCGGCTTCCGTCCACGTAGACGTCGGCCGTATGGCTGACTCCTTTGAATTCCAATCGAAGATTCGTTTTGCGGTCGAGATTTACCGTCGTGCGATAGAGCCCCACGCCGCGGTAAGTCCCGAGATCGGGATGAGTCTCCCAGCAGCCGGGAACAGGCAGACGATAGTCCATGCGCTCGGGGATCTCTCCTTCGCGCCCGACCGGATGAAATTCCCATAATCCTTCCAATTCCCTTGACGGACGAATCTCGTGCGTTTCGAACAAACGAATCATTTCGCGTCCCTCCATGTCTTTTTCGTTTTGACGAGACCGCGCTTTTCCCCTGACGATCTCTTCTCCTCCTTTACTTTAGAGCGGCATCAAGATTCTCTCCATAGACAATCAGGTTCGTTTCATGTCAAAATCGGTTTATTCGCGGTCGTTCGCGGAAAAAGAAACAGCATAACGGAAACGGAGGGAAACGCATGCAGCGCCTATCCGGAATCGCGGTCAAAATCCAGTGGGCCTCCCCGAAAAAAACGCCGCCCGATTGGAACGATATCCGTCATACGACGGCGATCCACAGCCTGTACTGGGTGCGCTCGGGAACGGGAAAATTCGTGTCGGACCAAGGCTCCTATACGGCGGAAAGCAGCAGTCTTTTTTATTTAAAGCCCGGTCTGAACATGACGATGGCCGCGCGCGGCGGCCGCGGACTCGATATGTTCATGATTCTGTTCGACGCCGCGCATCTGTCCGGCAGCGACGGTCGTTGGCCCGATCCTTCTCCCGTCGCGACGCTGGAACTGCCTCATCGGTCGGCTTTTTCCGGCGAAACGGCCGTGGAAATCGACGCCCTGTTCAGCCGGATCGCCGCCCTATGGTCGAACGGCGTTCCGACGGGAGAACTCGAAGCAAGCGGCGTTCTTCTGTCGTTGATCGCGCGGCTGCATGCCGATCTCGCGCCTGAAAAAGAAAAAGCCCGCTCGCTGTT
>NZ_JAAFGS010000010.1 GCF_011090185.1 Saccharibacillus alkalitolerans
GTTCGAGCAGGGGCTTCAAACGATCGGACGCCGCTTCGCCGAGCCGCTGACCGCGGAACGGCTGGCTTCCGAACTGAACGTGTCAGCATCGCATTTGCGGAAGATTTTTTTGCGGTATGCGGGCGAGACGCCCAAGTCGTACATTTCGGCGCTGCGGCTCCGGCATGCGGAACGCTATCTGCTGCATACGGACATGAAGCTGCATGCGATCGCCGGAGCATGCGGTTACGGCGACGAGTTTCATTTCAGCCGCACGTTCAAGAAACGCAAAGGGCTTTCGCCGTCGGCATTCCGCCGGACAAGCCGGGAACGCGGAGACCGCCTATAACCCGTTCCCGGGTCTCCCCCGACGCTGCCCCGATCCGGAAGGCGGAATAAAAGTTATGAGAAGCATCAGCCGCCGTGATCCGGTCGATCAAAATTTGTATGCCGCCGAAAAACGCGCAAAAAAGCCGACCCTTATAAGCCGGCTTATAAAATCTAAAAATTCTTATCCGAATTCATCTGAAAAACTTTCCGGCTTTCCGGTACAGCTGCTCCTGCCAGCGGGGGCTGCTTTGAATCATTTCGTGCATATTTTCCACGTCGACCGTGCGGCCGGCGGCGTTGCGGATGAAGAGCGAACGACCCTGATATTCCGCCGTGTAGCCGAACCAGGAAGAAATCAGCGGCACGATATCGTCGCGGTACGGACGCATCGTCAACAGCTGAAGGAAAGTATGGAAGCTGAGCGAGTATCCGGAATCCTGCGCCCTGCGCACGTATTTCGGCTTGATCGCGGCTTCGCATTCGGGACATCTATGACGCATGCCGAGGCGGTAGTTCGGCGTTTCGAACCGGAACGCGCACTCGGGGCAGCCGACCAGCGCCAGATCGCGCCGGGCATTATCGGGAACATGAACATTCATGGGAATCTCTTCTCTCCTTTTCTGTGCAGCTTCTGGGCTGTCGGTTTCTTTGGTTCCCTATTGTACTCTTATTCCGAAGACAAAAAAAGTCCCGGCTCCAAAACCGGGACTTTCGCGTTTCGGCGGCGTCTTCGGCGAACCGAAGCTTCGCACGCCGACGTTCTTCCCGCTTATCGCGAAGAACCGCGCGCCGCGGCTTGAACCAGGCGCCGTGCGGTTTTTTTCGCGAATCGGGGGCGGCGGGCTAAGGCCCGGCCGGCTCTGCCGGTAGCGTCAGCTCGAACCGCTTGTTTCGGCGGTCCCGCTCGCCGGAGCAGCCGTCCAGCATGACTCGGCTTCCGGGAACTTCGTCAAGCGGCAGATCGACGATCTTTTCGCACGTGTCGTATTGTTTCTCCGCCGTACCGAAGGCGTCATGCGTACTGTCGTACCGGTAACGGATGACGTTCCCGTCGCCAAGCAAATCCTCGAAGACCGGATCGCCTTCCGGCGTATAAGACACGATGTGAACGGATGCCGGACTTCCCGCTTCTAACGCCTTTCTGAAATCTTTCCATTTATCCAGGTTGATCAGTTCGCCGCTCGGCTTCGCGACCAGATCGCCGTTCTCCGATGCCCGTTCGGGATCGTACGGAATCTCCATGATCCGCTTATACAGCCGCTCGGCGGAACTCGGCGTCAGTTCGGCATAGGTCCGGCCCGAGTCCGAGACGTCCGCCAGCATGCCCGAACTCCCCTCGTTCCCGAACCACAGCAGCACGCGTTTATGCTCTTTGCCGGCCGTGAAGCTTGCTTCGTAATCCGGCGCTTCGAGATCCGGTTCCGCGTTCGTTTTTTTCGCCGTCGCATAAGCTTCTAGAAAATCCCGCAGCGCGCTTCCGTCTTCCAGTCGCCCGTAAACGGAGTTGTCCGATTCTCCGCCGGGCAGGCCTCGCCGAACGGTCACGCCGTCTTCCGCACTCCGGCTCGCTTCCAGATCGGAGTTCCGAAGCAGCAGGTTGAACGTCCCGCCGCCGGCACCGGAGCAGCCGTACAGCACATATTCGGTCATCGGTTCGTCCGAATGCGGAAATTTGGGCCGGTTGACGATCTTTTCGCAGGTCGTGCTCCGTTTCTCCGGCAAACCGTACGCATCCAGCGAGTTGTCGTACAAATAGTGAATCGAATGCCCGTCGTAATTCATATTTTCAAAAACGGGGTCTCCTTCGTCCGTATAGAGCGCGATTTGGACCGAAGCCGGCTGCCGCTGATCGATCCGCTTCAGGAAAGCCTGCCATTTTTCGATATGAAGCGTGCCGGAGGGACCTTGGGCAATATCGCCGTACCGCTTCGACTGCTCCCAGCCGTAAGGGATGCTCTCGATGCGCCGGCGAAGATCGTCCTTCGAGTCGGCATCGACGGCATACCCCGTCAAGGTGTCGGACGTATCCATGAGCATTCCTTTTTCGCCCTTCGGCGAACTCCAAAGCCAAAACGTTTTCTCCTCGCCGCCCGAGGCGAAGCGAATCTCGTAATCGGGCGCGGTCATTTTCAGCGCGCCGGGAATCTTTTCGGCATGTCGATAAGCTTTTCGGAACGCGTTCAGATCGTCCGGCGAACTTAATTCGCCGAGCGGGCGGGGTTCGCCTTCCGGAATATGCCGATCTATGGTCAAACTGCCGATCCCTGCCTCCGGCAGCGGTTCGAGCGCCGCTTCCCGGCCGTTGTCACAAGCCGACAGTCCGATGAGCACGAGCAGACCGCAGATTGTCGTCAATATGCGTTCCGGCATAGAATCTCCTCCTTTTTCCTCTAGACGCATCGAACAGGAAAAGGGTTGCGGGAAAGAAAGGCACTCCGATCGAACGCAAAAAAAGGTCCCGGTTGCGAAACCGGAACCCCTATCGAAGCGGACGGAACGTTGAACGAACGTTCAAGCGCGAATCGCGCCTGCCCTGCGCCGCCGGGAAGGCGCGGCCTCAGCCCCAGACTTCGTCCGCGACTTCTTTGACGAATCGAAGCTTCGCCCACTGCTGCTCTTCCGTCAGAACATTGCCCTCTTCGGTCGAAGCGAATCCGCACTGCGGGCTGACGCACAGCTGATTAATGTCCACGTACTTCGCGGCTTCCTCGATGCGGGCCAGAATCTGCGCTTTGTCTTCCAGCTCGCCGAATTTGGAGCTGAACAGACCCAGCACGACCTGCTGGTTCTTGACGTGCTTCAGCGGTTCGAAGCCTCCGGCGCGCTCGCTGTCGTATTCCAGATAGAACGCGGACACGTTGGAGCCTCCGAACAGAATTTCCGCGATCGGATCGTAGCCGCCGCCTTCGCCGGCATACGTCGATTTGAAGTTGCCGCGGCAGACGTGCGTCGTGACGACGAGGTCGGCCGGAAGGTTCTCGATCGCCAGGTTGTTGACATGCAGGAAGCCTCTCGCCATCTCGTCGATGTCGACGCCCGCTTCTTCCTGCATGGCGCGGAACTGTCGGTCGCTCAGCGCGCCCCAGGTGCAGTCGTCCAGCTGGATATTGCGGCATCCCGCTTCGTAGAAGGCCAGAATCGCGTCGCGGTAAGCGGTGCCCACATCCCCGTACAGATCCTGGATGTTCGGATAGAACTCGTTGACCGTTTTGATGTTGTCGCCGCGGAACAGTTCGAACAGAAGCTGGGCCGGAGCCGGGATCGTCTGGCGGGCCACGACGTCGTCGCCGGCCGCGCTTTTGAGAAATTTGAAGTCTTCCACCATCGGGTGTTTCGCGCCTTCGCCGACTTTGCCCGTCAGGACCGCCGTTTCCGCCCGGGACTGGACGCCGTGGAACAGATAGCCGCTTTCCGATGCCTTTTTGTCGACGCCGCCAAGCCCCCAGAAGAAGTCGAGATGCCACCACGAACGCCGGAATTCGCCGTCCGTTACGCCCTTGAGGCCGACCTCTTTCTGTTTGGCGACCAGCTTGACGATCTCTTCGTCCTCGACCTTACGCAGGTCTTCCGCGCCGATTTCGCCCGCGGCGAACTTGACGCGCGCATCCTTGATCGCCTGCGGACGCAGAAAGCTGCCGACGATATCGTGCCGGAACGGAACCGTATCTCTTTGAATCGCTTGTTCGAAGATCGTGCTCATCAGTAAAATCCTCCTTGGGAATGCGGAATCGGAATTCGATGTTCTGGCAAGTGTCGAACCGGATCAACCGTTTGCCGCCGATGGTCAGCCCGCTTGCTGAGCTGGCGGCAAGATTAAGGCTTACTATACCATGCGCCCTACCCCTCGGGATAACGCTTAAAAGCTATACCCCGCTATCGCGATTTCTTATAGCGGGGTACAGCCGTCGGATTTATTGACTTTTCTCTGTCACGACAAGCGGCCTGAATCCGGCCAGACTTCCGCCGCGGTCTCCGCGACCAGGCGGATTTTGTCCCACTGTTCGTCTTCGGTCAGCAGATTGCCTTCCTCCGTCGAAGCGAAACCGCACTGGGTGCTGAGACACAGTTGGTCGATCGGAACAAAAGAAGCCGCCTCGGCGATGCGCGCCTTCAGCACCTCCTTGCTCTCCAGCCCTCCGTGCTTGGTCGTCACGAGGCCGAGCACGACGAACTGGTCCCTGACGAAGCGCAGCGGCTCGAAGCCGCCGGCGCGCTCGTTGTCGTACTCCAGGAAAAAGGCGTCGACCCGGCATCCGCCGAACAGCGCTTCGGCCACCGGCTCGTATCCGCCCGAAGCGAACCAGGTCGAGTGAAAATTGCCGCGGCAGACGTGCAGCGCGATCGTCATATCGTCCGGACGCTCCGCGATCGATTCGTTGATCAGCCGGACGTAATCTTCCGCCAGCTTGTCGGGGTCGGTCCCCTGGCTGCGCAGCTGGGTACGGTGCAGCAGGCTGCACAGCGTGCCCCACGACGTGTCGTCAAGCTGAAGATAGCGGCATCCCGCGTCGTAGAAAGCTTGAATGGCATCGCGGTATACCTGCACGATGTCCGCGAACAGTTCCTCGTCGCTGCCGTAAGCGTCCCCGCCGTTATAGCGCTGCACGAAATGGAACAGCGCCGGCGAAGGGATGGTCATTTTGACGACGACGCCGCTCCCCGCCAGATCCCGCAGCGATTCGAAATGGCGCAGCATGGGATGATCGCCGAAGGAAATGCGGTCTCTGACCCGGAACGTCTCCGCGCGCTGCTTGGCATCGACGCGGCCCGCTTCGGCGTTCAAATCGATCTTTTCCGTTCCGCGGACGCCGAAAAAGAAATCGAGATGCCACCACGAGCGCCGGAATTCGCCGTCGGTCACCACGGAAAGTCCGAGTTCTTTTTGACGCTGCACGAGCTTGGCGATCTCCGCCGTCTCGAGTTCGTGCAGTCCCTCATCCGAAAGCGCCCCTTCCCGGTGCAGCCGCCGCGCTTCGATCAGCTCCGGCGGACGCAGGAAACTGCCGACGAGATCGCAGCGAAAAGGCGGTTTGGTTCTGGTTGTGCCGATCACTGGACTTTGCATACGTCCCTCCCGAATGTATGAATGAAAAACGGACGCCCGAAAGGCGCTAGAACAGAAACTGGTTGGCCGCGAAATAGCGTCTGGCCACCAGATCGTTCAGCAGATCGACGTAGGCCGCCGCAGCGCGGCTCGGACGCCGGTCTTTGTGCGCGATCCAGCCGATCGTGAACAGCTCCGCCGTCTCCACCGGCACCGATTTCAGCACCGAGCCGTCGAGTTCGGGCGCCAAAATGCCGGTGCCGATCGTGTAGCTGTTCGTTCCGGCGAGCAGGCTGGACAGCGTGGCGCGGTCGTTCACCTTAATGCTGCGGGCCGCCTCCGGAAGATGCAGCAGCTCCTCGGCAAAATGCAGCGAGCTGTTCTCGCCCTGGTCGAACGTGATATAAGGATACGGCTGCAGATCCTCCACTGCAACGGCGGCCCGGCGCGCAAGCGGATGCGAAGCGCCGACGAGAACATGCGGCTGCGTGTTGAAGAGCGGCGTGAACTTGAGGCTGCCGTCGCTGAACAGCTTGTTCATTACCCGGGCGTTGCGGTCGCATAAGTACAATATGCCCAGATCGCTGCGCAGCGTCCGTACGTCTTCGATGATGTCGGCCGTCTGCGTTTCGCGCAGCGAAAACGTATATTCTTCTCCGGCGTTGCCTTCCATAAGCGCGGTGAACGCTTCGGAAGCGAACGCGTAATGCTGCGTCGAGACGGAGAACTGCATCGTATCGCGCCGCTTGTTCTTGTAGCGCCCTTCCAGCAGTTCCGCCTGTTCGACGATCTGACGGGCATGGGACATGAATTCCACGCCGTCCGCTGACAGCGTAATTCCCCGGTTGGTCCGGTCGAAAATGGTGATGCCGAGCTCCTGCTCCAGGTCCTTGATCGCGTTGGAGAGGCTCGGCTGCGAGATGAACAGGCGCTTGGCCGCCTCGTTGATGGAGCCGCAGCCCGCCACCTCGATCGCATACCTGAGCTGCTGTAAGGTCAATTGCGCTCCCCCCGCTTTCCGGCGCACGCGCACCGGTTATTCATAATGCCCGAATTGCGGGCCTTAACTGACGCCGTACTTCTTGTCCCATGATCCCTGCTGCTTGCGGATCAGCACGATCTGTCCGATATGGTAGGCGTTATGAATCGTCAGATGGGTCAGATCGCCTGTCCACTTATCCAGCTTGTCGTCTTCCGCCTGCTCGACGGCTTCGATCCAGCCGGACATCGTCTCGTCGTAAGCTTTCAGCGCCGCGCTCCATTCGGCGTCTTGTCCGTCCTGGGGTTCGAACGTATCGTCGTTGCTGCCGACCTCGGCAGGCGAACATTCGGCTCCCTGAAATCTTTTAAGATAACGATTGTTGTAAAACTCCAAGTGACGCACGATCTCGTGCACGCTGTTCATTTCCTCGTTGCTTTTCCAATTGGCCTGCTTCTGGGTCAATCCCTTGACGGACGCGGCCATCGACGTGAACCAGCCGTTCTTGTTGCGGCAGGCTTGAAGCTGCTCCAGCAAAATCTCGCGGTTTGTCATGAGTTTCCTCCCGGTCGTTCGATTTGGGGTTCGGCACGATTGGAGTCGGACGGTCCGGCGTTCAGTCCCGCTCGGCCAGTTCCAGATGATAGTCGCCGACCGCGCCTTTTTCGTACAGATTGTCCAGCGACGTCGAATAATTATGAATGTCCGTCCCGCACTCGAGCCCGATCGCCGGAATGCGCAGACGGAAAGCCCCCTTGTAAAGCAGCGTCGCGACCTCGTGATAGTCTTCGTGCGTCACCTTGAAGTCGAAGGCGAACACGCGCCGCTTCGTTCCGTCCGGCGACGCGACCTTGAATTCGCGCAGTCCGGTCGCTTCGAGTCTGCGCTCGTCGATCCACACTTCCGTCCGTTCGTCGGTATTCACGGCCTCGCCTCCTTTTATGTATAACGCGGGTAAAGCATTTTTACTATAAAGGATTTGCGCGCGGGATTCCACATCTATACACTTTAACTTAAAGATCCGGATCGAACAAAAGGAGCGTCGGCATGAGCCTGAAAACCGAAGCGGTAACGAAGCGTTCGCCCGATTTCCCGCAGATCAAAGCGCTGTACGAAGAAGCTTTTCCGCAAAACGAAAGGGCTCCGCTGTCGATCCTCTTCAGGAAAGCGCGCAAGCCCTTCGTCGATTTTACCGCCTATTATGAAGAAAACGACTTGATCGGGTTCTCTTATCTGTCCTTGTACCGGGACCTTGTCTTCGTCATGTATCTGGCGATCGAGCCCTGGCAGCGCTCCAAAGGGTACGGAAGCCGGATTCTGGAGCAGATTCGAAGAACGTATCCGGACAACCGGATCGTGCTCAATATCGAAGCCTTCGATCCCGGCGCGTCCAATGCCGAGGAACGTCGGCGCAGACGGGAGTTTTACGTGCGCAGCGGTTACGCCGGATCGGGCTTCCTCGTCAAAGAATTCGGCGTGCTTTACGAAGCGCTCGTGCAGGGCGGTCCCGTCGGGCAGGACGAATACTTGCGCCTTTACGGACGGTTCATGGGGTTTCCGCTGTCCGTGCTGGCGCGTCCGAAGATTTTCCCGATGCCGGACGCGCGGCGGCCGACTGCCGAATAAGGAACAGGAACATTCCCGCCAGCACGAGCACGCCGCCCACGATCTGCAGCCAGGTCATATGCTCGCCGAGCAGCCATACGGCCAGCAGCGAAGCGCCGACCGGTTCGCCGAGAATGCTCATGGAAATGGTCGTGGCGTTGACGTAATTCAGCAGCCAGTTATTGATGATATGCGACATGGTCGGCACGACGGCCAGCAGCGCGAATACGCCCCATTCTTTTGCCGGATAAGCGAAAAATTCCTGGCTCGTCGCGAGATTGAACAGCGTGAGGAATACGGCGGCGGACAGGAACACGCAGAAGCTGTAGATCCAGTGCGAGACTTTTTTGACCGCGTTTTGTCCGATAAACAAGTATCCCACTACCGCGATCACGCACAGAAACGACAGCAGATCCCCTCTGATCGCCTGGGCGCTCAACCCGAAATCTCCCCAGCCGATCATCATCACGCCGAACGTGGCGACCGCCAGCGCGAAGATCGCGGCCCTCGTCGTACGCTCCTTGAAAAAAATAAAACCGGCGATCAGCGAAACGAGCGGCTGCAGCGCCAGAATGATCGTGGAACTGGCGACCGTGGTCAGCTTCAGCGATTCGAACCAC
This sequence comes from Saccharibacillus alkalitolerans, assembly GCF_011090185.1. Lineage (GTDB taxonomy): Bacteria > Bacillota > Bacilli > Paenibacillales > Paenibacillaceae > Saccharibacillus > Saccharibacillus alkalitolerans. The sequence goes on from NZ_JAAFGS010000010.1 coordinate 8,558, forward strand.
AGCGCGAAGTGCATCGCCAGAAACAACCCCGAGAAGATCAGCAGACGCGCTTCTTTGCGGCCGATGCGCCTGAACTCCTCCCGTTTGGCCCAGACGATGGGCAGCATCAGAATGCAGGCGAACCACATCCGGTACATGCTTAAAATAGGCGCCGGCGCGCTTGACCATTTGACGAAGATCGCCGAAAAGGAAATGGCGATGATCGAAACGGTCAGCGGAATGGCAATGGACTTTTTCATTTTTCTCTCCGTCTCCCCGACTTCTCTAGTCTGATCGATTGCCGGCACAGGCCGGCCGGAACTTATCATACCAGCTATTTTCGAGAAAAAGAATATCCGAAGCCGCTTTCCGAGGCCGGCAAGAACGCGCTGCCGATCGGCAGAAGCGCGCAACCCTCTTTTTCTCCTTGTGAGTCAAAGCCAGAGACACAGGTTAAGTCCTTTCTGTGTTTGTACGGCGGACTTATGAACTCACCTTATGAATTCGGGAGTGAAGCTATGCCTGAAAATAACGAATCAATATCGCAAATCGCCGATCTGGTCGAAAAGTTTTTCAAAACCAGTTTCAACAATAAGCCGGGCAAGATCGGGGTCTCTCTGGACGAACGGTCTCTGATCATCCATCTCGAAGACTTTATGGGCTCGCAGATGGAGAATCTGGTCAAGTCCCATGATCCCGACGCTTTGCGCTCCGTTCAGGAGCTGATGGTCGAGCACTTGATTCCTTCTTTGACGGAAAGAATCCAGCAGTTGACGGGAGTCGAAGCCGGTCCCTTCTATTACGATTGGGCGGATCACGATCTGTCCTGCGTGCTGGTCAGCCTGCTCGGCAGCAAGACCTACCGCGACAAGGAAGATTATTATTTGGGCAAAGACGCCATCCATCAGCAGATCGGCAAAATTACGTACGAGATCGAAAAAGTTCCCGACGCCACCTATTCGTACTGGGCCGCGGATCATGTGCTCGTGATCGTCCGGGAAGGCATTCTGATCAAACTCGAAAAAGCTTTCATCGAGCAGGGAGCCACCGAGGTTCTAAGAAAGGTCAAGCGAAATCTGGAAAAGAAAGTGGTATTTCAGGAAAGCCGCGTGGAGGAGATTCTGAAGCGCAAGCTGAAAGGCATCTACCTGGATTGGTCCTTCCACGAAAACAATAGTCTGCTGATCTATGTATTTGAGAACTGACGTCTCCCGGCCGCTTTCGATCCGTATCGTCCGCTCTCGCGCTCCCGGAAACATCGGCAAAAGGCCCTCCGTTTTCGGAGGGCCTTTTCCTGCTTTTTCCCGTCTTGCGTCATCCTGCTTCCGGCCGCGCTTACTTCGCGGCGTTCCGCTTCTCCTGCTCGCGCAGCTCGATGCGGCGGATCTTGCCCGAAGCGGTCTTCGGCAGATCGGTCACGAACTCGATCTTGCGCGGGTATTTATACGGAGCGGTCCATTCCTTGACGCGGCTCTGCATGTCCTTGATCAATTCCTGCGTTCCTTCGACGCCTTCGCGCAGCACGACGAAAGCTTTGACGATGCTGCCGCGGATCTCGTCGGGACTGGCGACGGCCGCGCATTCCTTGACGGCCGGATGCTTCATCAGCGCCTCCTCGACTTCGAACGGACCGATCGTGTAGCCCGAGCTGATAATGATATCGTCGCCTCGGCCTTCGAACCAGAAGTAGCCTTCTTCGTCCAGCTTCGCCCGGTCGCCGGTAATGAAGAACTCGCCGCGCATCGACTGCTGTTTGCGGTCGGGGTCTTTGAAATATTCGCGGAACAGCGCCGGCAGTTCGCCGTGAACGGCGATATTGCCGACCGTGCCCGGAGGAACCGGAGTCCCTTCGTCGTCGACGACGAGCGCGAGCCCTTCGGCCATCGACTTGCCCATCGCGCCCAGGCGCACCGGCGAACCGACGAGGTTCCCGATCAAGAGCGTGCTCTCCGTCTGGCCGTAGCCGTCGCGAATCGTCAGATTATGATGCTTGCGGAACTCGTTAATCACTTCCTGGTTGAGGGGCTCGCCCGCCGACACCGCGCTGCGCAGATTGGTCAGATCGTACTCGTCCAGGCCGTGCGACTTCGCCATCAGGCGGTATTCGGTCGGCGTGCAGCACAGCACGCCGATCTTGTAATCCTGCAGCAGATGCAGATACCGCTTGGGCTCGAACGTTCCGCTGTAGACCAGGCCGGTCGCTCCGCTTCCCAGTACGGACAGGAACGGGCTCCAAATCCATTTTTGCCAGCCCGGAGCCGCCGTCGCCCAGACCGTATCGCTTTCCCGGATATCGAGCCACGACGCCGTGATGCGCAGATGAGCGTAAGCCCAACCGTGCGTGTGCACGACGCCTTTCGGATTGCCCGTCGTGCCCGACGTGTACGCGAGAATCGCCATGTCGTCGCGCGACGTGTCCGCCGTCTCGAACGTATCGCTCTGTCCTTCCATGAGAGCGTTCAGGTTCAGCCAACCCTCTTCCGCCGACAGATCGCCCGCTTCCTTGGCCACGATGCGATGCTTCAGCTCGGGAAGCTCGTCCTCGATCCGATCCACCTCGCCCGTCACCGACGGCCAGGAAATGACCGCGCGCGCTTCCGAATGCCGCAGCCGATACGACAGATCTTTCGCTCTCAGCATCTCCGAAGACGGAATAATGACCAGACCGAGCTTCAGACAGGCCAGATAAATGGCGTAAGCGATAATGCGGCGCGGCACCGTTACCAGCACTTTGTCGCCTTTTTCCAACCCGAGCTTCGCCAAGCCGCCCGCCAAGCGGTTCGCCTGCTTCAGCAGATCGCCGTACGAGATTTCCGCTTCTTCTCCATTTTCGCCAAGCCACTTAAGCGCGACTTTCCCGGGCGCGTAGCGCTCCATTTCGGAAGTCAAATTATATCGTTCGGGAGCAACCCATTCGCTGTATTTCATCCGATCCTTCTCCTTTGTGAAAAAACGTAGTCGTCAAACCAACACTAAAAGCCGTTCCCGCTCTTAGGAGTGAATGGCTTTTAGTATAGCATGTATTAGGACCAGGTGTTAAGCCGGCTCATGTTTTCTTCATGAACGGACGAAACTTCAGTTTTTAAATAAAACGTTTGCAAGTTTTCTTCAACTTTGTGATATCGTTCACAACATTAACTTTCAAATCTGTTTTAATAGACATGTAGACCAATTCCAATGGAGGCGAACAACATGAGTTTTGACGGCGCAGTAATCGAACGGAATGGCAAAAGATTCGCGGTGGTATCGGTGAAGCTTCACGTGCTGGGGTACAGCGGAACCTGCGAGGAAGCGGCCGCGAAGTACGCACCCTTTTTCCCGGATATGCCGATCGTTCTGATGTCCCAGGATGCCGACGGCGTGCCGAAATGCTGCGGAGATTCCGATTGCGTGGCTACTCTCTCCGAACTCGGCGCGGCATCCATTCCGTGGCAGACATACACTTCCGTTCCTCAAGAGGAACTTGCGCTCCGGTAATCCGGGGTGCTTTTTTTTGCCCGAAAGTTTAGATTGAGTTTCTCAAGTTCTGTCATACTTCTGTCGAAGAGAAACTGTATATCTGAATTTCGAGGTGCGAAGACATGGGAGACATGATTACTTACTTAAAGTGGCGCGGAGATTTGAGTTTAAAAGAAAGGCCGTTCAACGAGGTCGACAATCTGATTTTATCTTCCATTTCTTATTTCGACTGGGAAGGCATCCTGCCGGACCCGACGGAGAAACGCAGCGTGACGGTCCAAGAAGCCTGGGAAGCTCTGCACGAGAAGGAAGCCGCCCCTACTCTCGAACGATTCCGACGATTGAATATTATCGACGAAGCTTTGCTGCAGGCAATGGCAGATTCGGAACGCTTCAAGAACGTCAAGCTCTCCTGCTTCGTCGAACGGATGGACGAAATAGAGGTCACGCAGTTTGCCGCGCTGATGGCCGAGCTTGACGACGATACCTGCTATATCGCTTACCGGGGAACCGACAATTCGATTCTGGGATGGCGGGAAGACTTTTCGTTAAGCTTTCAGACCGTCTCCGCGCAGCTGCACGCGCTTGAATATTTGGAGTCGGTCGTCCGACCCGGCCGCTCGTATCGGGTCGGCGGCCATTCCAAGGGCGGAAATCTGGCGATGTATGCGGCCATGATGTGCAGCGAATCCGCGAACGATCGCATCATCGAAGTATACAACAATGACGGACCGGGATTCTGTCAGGACCTTCCCTGTGCCGCGCATTACGATAGGATCAAACACAAGCTCATTCGGCTCGTTCCTGAATTCAGCGTGATCGGCATGCTGTTCGCCTCCCAGGACTCCGATCTTCGCATCGTCGGCAGCCGCGCCGAAGGCCTTAAGCAGCATCTGCCTTTGACCTGGGAAGTCGAAAGAAGCGCCTTCGTCTCCAAGCCCGATCTGACCAAGCGCTGCAAATTTAGTTTCGGTTTTCCGGTGGAAAAATCCTTCATCGTGAAAGATGATCAAGTTTACGGAGCCGTCGGCTTCAATCCGCGGGCAATGGCGAACGGCAGCAAATTTTATAAGCTCGATTCGGCGGGAAAACAAAGATGGGAAGTCGTTCTGGACGGTTTCGTGTACATGCACGGTTTCGTAAACGATAAACTTCTCGTCTATAACCAGGACGCAGCTTACGCCATCGACAAAAACGGGAAAGTCGCATGGAAAAAAGAGATCCCTAAGAACGGTGCCTCCGAATACAAATCGATCAAAAATTTGTATAACGGCGGCTTTATTTTAGCAACTTCTTCCGGCCGTCATAACTTTGCGGAAATCACGGATTGGAACATGAAAACCAAAATACGCTACACGCTCCCCGAGAAAAATTTTTTGAGAGGAGTTCAGCCTTTCGGCAAAGATCTGTACGTGGTTCAGATCCAACAATCCGACAACAAACAGCTCCTCGTGGCGATCGATCAAAAAGGGCAAACCAAATGGAAACGCTCGATCGACTCTTCCACGAACCGTCTTTACGTTTTGGACGGAAAGCTTATGTACGCGAACAATGCGGGATTTTTCGCGCTGAACGCCAAGGGAGAAACCCTGCATCATTCTCCGCTTGACCCGCTCGACCCGCTTCCGGGCTCTTATTCTTACGTGCTGGAAGCCGATAAAGATCGCATCTATGTCCATTCTTTGACCTTGGCGCATCCTTTAAGCAATTATATGTACGTGTACGACCGCAAAACATTGACTTTATCGGAATCGTTCGGCAATCCGACCAAGCGCATACAAGACCCGGATTACGAAGACTCGGAAACCGGCACTTATTACGACGCTTTATTTTATGATAAAGATCAGCTGTATGTGCTGATCTTCAACAATCTCAAAAAGTTGAAAGTCGTCAAAGAATAAGAAAAAAAGCCGAACGAACGCCAAAAAGGCGGGTTCGGCTTTTTCTTTTTGACTACCGTCGACGGCGGACGCGCCATTCGCGGCCGCACCCTTATCCGTCGTTTCGGTATCGGTTAATCCCTTCACGTCTCCAACAAATACTTCAAATCGCTTCCGTCCGTCGGATAACCGTACAGCGTATCGGAGAGCTGCGCCGCCGTAAGGCCGTGCCGCATCGCGATGGCGAAGTAGTTGATCAGATGTTCCGCCTCCCCGTTCAGCACGTGCGCGCCCAGGATGCAGCCGCTGGATTGGTCTAAAATCACCTTCGCCATGCTCGGCTTCTCGCCCATGCGCTTGTACGTATACCAGCCGGACATGTCCACGGTATTGACCTTGATCTCTTTCCCGCTTTTTCGGGCCTGTTCTTCGGTCATCCCGACCGACGCGAGCATCGGATACGTAAACACGATCGACGGAGTCGCCGTATAGTTCGGCTTGACGCTGCCTTCTTCCAGCAGGTTGGCCGATACCGCCCGCGCTTCCAGTCCGGCGATCGGCGTAAGCGGCAGGCCGGGGGAACCGGAAACGTCGCCTGCGGCGTACACGTCGGAGTTACTGACGCTGCGCAGATGCTCGTCGACCGTAACCCCTTTCTTGTCCGCTTCGACGCCGCCTTTTTCCAGATCCAGCTCATCCACGTTCGGAACCCGCCCCGCGCCGTGCACGGCAAGCCCGCATTCCAGACGGAACGGCTGCCCGTTTTCCGTCCCTTCCAGCACATAACCTTCGCCGGATTCCGTCCGCGAGATTTTTTCCGTTTTCGCGTTCAAATGGAAGACGATGCCGAGTTCTCTCATCCGCTGCACGAGCGCATCGACCAGATCGGGTTCGAAGTTTTTGAGCGGCTTGTCGTTATTGTGGATAATATGCACGTTCGCCCCCGCTTCGGCCGCGATATGCGCGAATTCGAACGAGATATAGCCGCCGCCGATAAACGCGAGCGTGGACGGCAGCTCCTTCAGATCGAGGAAGCCTTCGCTGTTCCCCAGCAGATCTTCGCCTTCGATCCCCAGCGTCGCCGGCTTCGCGCCGGTCGCGATCACAATTTTGCCGCCCGTCAGTTCTTCTTCTCCTACTCGTATGCTGTTTTTCCCCGTAAAAGAAGCCGATCCGTGGAAATAACGAATGCCCGCTTCTTCGAATTTCTCTTCGGTGGACTGCGGAATGTTTTCGACGAACGTAGTCTTGAACGCCATGAGGTCGGCCCAGTCGATGGCATTTTCGCCGGCGAGGCCTTTGCCTTTCAGATTTCGGCTGCGGGCGATCAGCTCGGCGGCTCCGGCCAGCACCCGTTTCGGGTCGCAGCCTCGCTGCGAACAGGTGCCGCCGAACGGGCGGGAGTCGATAATGGCGACGCTCCAGCCCTGTTCCCGGCATGCGGTCGCGACGCTCTGGCCCGCGCTGCCCGTGCCGAGAACGATCAGGTCGAATGTGGATTCGGATGATGCTGTCATCGGATATTCCCCGCTCTCTGTATACGATTGGTTGGCTTATCTCTTCCGTATCCATTACCCGAATCGCCGGCTTCCGACTTCGCCGCATTCCTCATCCGCCTGCAAAAGATCGTCCGCGTTCGGATACCGCACGAGAAAACGGCCTTCGGATACGGCGAGTTCCCGCCGCCCCGAAGGCCGTTTCATATGCTGCTCCGTTATTTGCCCGCTCCTTCGACAATCGTCGAAACAGCGTGCTTGTAAATGAGACTCTGCTTATTCGCAGGCGTGCGCACGACGATGACGAAACGGTCGAACGCTTCCACTTTCCCCTGGATTCTCGCTCCGTTTACCGTAATGACCGTACACTCGATCCCGTTATCGCGCAGCTGCCCGAGCCGCTCGTCCTGCTGAAAATCCGCTTTTTGTTCTCCCGGTTGTCCGTTTGGCATCATGATCCCTCTCTCTATTTTAATGGGATTGAAAGTTCGTCTTGAACAGCACAAAACATTTCTTCGACATTATACCATCCGAAGCGCCGGGTCTCAAAAAGGCTGGAGCGAAATTTTCGTCAGCGTAAAGCTTCCGTCTTCCGAATGATCGCGGTACGGGCTCGGCACGACCGCGTCGACGGACCGCAGTTCCTCTTCCGTCAGCTTTGAATCCAGCGCCTTCAGATTGTCCACGAGCTGACGCTCGCCGCGGATGCCGACGATCGGAATCGCGTCCTCGCGGCGCACGGACTGACCGGACGCTCAGAAATGCCGTTCCAGGCGGACTTCGGCCCCAGCCTGCCTCGCCCTTTTAATGCGCCGAGCAGCGCAGCGTCCACTCGCCGACAAATCGCTGCGGCAGCAGGTCGGCGGTCAGCGCCGTCCGGTATACTTTTTGTTCTTCGCCCAGGTGGGCCCGACTGTCCAGTTCTTCGATCTCCGCCCGAAATACGGACGGGTCGTACAGCAGCTCCACGCTGCCCCGTTCCCCCGTCCAGATGACCGAACCGTCGGCCGCATGGGGACGATGGAAGCTGATCAGATGCTCCGTAATCCGGTTGCCTTCCGATGCTGCGGACCGCTCGTCGCTTCGAGAACCGGCTTGAAATTCAAAGACGTCCCTTACCTCCAGCGAGGCGGAAGGATCTCCGTTCCGGCAGGTCCAGACGAAATGGCGCATGTAGGCGGTCAAACGGGCTTCTTCCCCGTAAGCGCGTGTGAGGTCCAGATCGAAATAAAGCCGGTCTCCGTCGCTTTTGCTCCGAAGAATGGCGGCCCGGTAGGATGTTCCGCCCATTTGCGGTTGACCGTTGATAACCGGCACCGAGTGGCCGAGCGACGAAGGATGCAGATGGCGGTAACGATCGGGACCGAAGTAGTCCTGCGTGTATACGCCGGGCCCCAAATCCGCCAGCAGCGTCTCTCCCGCGACATGAAGAATAAAATGCCCCAAGTCGTTGTGATTGTGCGGTTCGTCGTTGCTGCCGCCTTTGGCGGCGAACGCGAACAATCCGGCCCGGGTCTCGCGCTTATCGATTACCCAGCCCGCATCGGGGAAGCGGGTAGTGCCCGCAGGGACGCGTCCTTCCCCGGAAGATTCGTCGGTCCACAACAGATTGCGCACCTGGTGCGGCCAGCGGTAACAGTGGTCGGAATGAAAAGAAGGCGGATGCGGCACGGGCGGCGAAGAAGCGCCGATCCGGCTCCCGAGCCTGCTGAGCAGGCCGGGATGAAGGCGGTTCACCGGCGAGCAGTCCGAAAAGTTGATGCAGGCGGGCTCCGTCAGGGCGACAATCCCGGCGTAATCGGCAATGCGGCGAACTTTGCCGTCCTGCAGCAGATCCAGCCGGCCTCCGGTGTACGCATGGAGCATCTCCGCCCAGTACACGTAATAACCGAAGCCGTAGGTCCAATAACCGGCGCCTTCCATGCAGCAGCCGTCGTCGCCGTAGCCCGACAGAAAGCTCTCCATGGCATCGACGATTTTTGCCTGCATCCAAGCCAGCCGCTCCCGGTCTTCCACCAGCAGCAAAGCCGCCATACCGACCGCTCCGGCGCAGACGGCAGACCAATTATGCTCCGCGGAGAACCAGAAGAAAGGCTGTTCGCTGCGGAAAACCGGTTCGAATATCCGCCGCTCGACCTCGCTGCGTACCCGCTGCGCGATCCACGGATGGAGACGTTCTCCGACCAGCAGCAGCATCTCGGCCAGCGCATGCGCCGTCTCCGCGGCGAACAGGTCGACGATCCGATCGGACGGCAGCGTCTCTTCCGCTTCGGCAGTGGAGTACGGCAGATGCGCGGGAATCGCCCAGCTGTATTCGCCGCAGATCTCCCAGACGGTCCGTTCCAGCGCCGGCACAACCCTTTCTTCCCCGTCGATCAGCAGAGCCAGCGTAAGCGCAAGCAGCCTTCCCCGGCGCTGGAAGTAAGGCCGTTCGTATTCCAGACGGGTACCCTGCGCGCGGAATGTTCGGAACAACGCGAAATCCAGCTCCGGCAGCGGCTCGTTCACGCCCGATTCGGCTTCGCTGCGAATTTCTTCCAGCAGTCCTTCAAAGCGCTTGGACGCGCGCAGCTCGGCCAGCTTCTCCGGCGTGATCTCGGCCCCGGCCAGATCGTTCGGGCGCCGCTCCACCTGCAGTATCGCTTCCCTCAATCGATGATAGGCGATCATGCTTCTCCTCCTCACGGATAACTCTTTGGATGGATAACGCTTACCCATTCGATCCCGCGGAACCGATTCCTGCCGGCCCTCCCAAAAATCATTACCGCTGCCTTATGCGCTGAAGCGCATGCCCCTCCGCTCGCCGTCTTTTTTAAACGCCGCGGCGCCCGATATACAGCACATGCGGCGACATTCCCAAAATATGCCGATCTTCCGACACGTCGATCAGACGGCGAATGACCGCCGCGAACTCTTCGTCTCCTCGCTGCCGCCAATATTCCCACTGCTGCGCGTTCATCGCGCCCGCGATGCTGCTCGAGGCGATCAGCTTGAGACACTCGAATCCGCGGCTCTCCATAAAAGGCTCGATCTCGCCGACCTCGAAATAATACGCGCCGGTAAACCGTCCTTCGTCGGCATGGTCGAACGCTCCCGTCGCCATCAAGCGGTCCAGCCCTTCGGCCGTATGGTTCGGCTTCCAGGATTCCGGCTGCGCCAGCGACTTGCCAAGGAAAGCCGTTCTCGGCATAAAGGCGACGAAGACCGTGCCGCCCGGCTTCGTCACGCGGCGCAGCTCGCTTATCGCCCGCTCGCGATCTTCCGCAGCCTGCAGATGATACATCGGACCGAGCATGAGCGCCGCGTCGAAGCTCCGATCGTCCTGCCCCTCCAACCGCCGGGCATCCCGGGCGTAAAAGCCGTCAAAGCGGTCTTGCAGGTCCATCTCCCGCGCTTTGGCTTCGGCGATTTCCACCAACCTCGGCGTCAGATCGGTCAGCGTCATTCGATAACCCCGCCCGGCCAGCGTCATCGCGTATTGCCCGGGTCCCGCGCCGTTATCGAGCACCCGGCCGCCGACCGGCAGATTGGCCAATATATGATGCAGGTTGATCGTGAATTCGAGCGGCTCGCGCTCCAGTCTGCCCCATTCGTCGAACGCGCTGTAGTAGTCGATCAGATTTTTCATCTTATTCTCTCCATTCCATGCTCTTTATACGGATGCTGCTTCAGCTCAGTCTATGGAAACGATTCGCCATTCGCCCGCTTTATCCTGCTCGAAGTAAAAGGTGCAGTTATACGGCTTCGGCGCTTCGCCGGTCAAGCCGAGCATGCTTTCCACCGGTACCAGAACTCTCCCGTACTCCTCATGGATGGAACCTACCTTCTCGAAGTCGTATTCGTTCTGGAGCATATAATCGAACATTCCGGGCACGTCTAGATCCAATCCGCGATTCAACGCTTCGGCGTCTTTATCGACGATCGCGTGCAGCACGGGTTCCAGCTTTTTTCGCATTTTTTCGTTCCACAGCGGACTGTCGATCTGATCCCAGTCGACATGAACGCCGGGAGTCATGGCTGGGCTATCGTTTTTTTCGGCCGGTGCTTCATCAGGCCGCGTCTCCGTCTTGTCCGTTTTCGGAACCGCTGAAGAAACCGTTGAAGGTTCTGTTTCGACCGGCTTATCGGCGCAGGCGCTTACCGCCACGGCGGCGCAGGCTGCTGCGAGCATAACTTGAATCTTTTTTCTCATTTCCGCCTCCTGAATATTTTTGACTTGAGGTTTCTTTTTGACCTTCCCCCACGCGCGGCGGGATGATCCACAACAGAACGAATGATAACGCTCCGCAGATCAGCGGGATCGACAGCCATATCCACACTTTGCTTTTTTCGTTCATCGTCTCTCCCCCTCTATCCATAAGCACCTTTCCCCTCCAAAAAGTTGGCTCAAGCGGCGAACCATGCAAAAAGCCCCTTCGGTTCAAACCGAAGGAGCATTCCCTGCATTCCCGCTCAATACACGAACCGACGCTGCGCCCAGAAGCTGAACAGAAAGATCGAAATTTCCGTCAGGATCTTGGCCGCGACCAGAGGCAGAATCAGCTGCTCGTTATAGAAATGCAGCAGCCCGTAATTCAGCAGCAGCACCAGCACAACCAGCGAAAAATACTTCGGCATCGATCTGCCGATCTTCGCCGCATTTTTGCCGCCGAAGACATATCTGCGGTTCATCGAATAATTGAAGACCGAGCTGCACAGCCGTGCGGCCGCGACGGACAAGAACAGATTATGCGTGAGATACTGGAACACGAACAGCAGCAGGAAATCGATCAAGGCCGATGCCGCGGAAGAAGCGCTGAACGCCAGAATCGGCAGATAGATACGGAACGAATCGACGAGCGGCCGAAAATGCGAAGATTTGTTTTCTTCCAAATAAACGGTCTCGATAAAAATCTCGCGGATCGCGTACCCTTCGCGCCGCGCCGCCAGCAGCATGTTCATTTCGTATTCGAACCGATCGCCCGGAACGCCGCACAACCAATCCAGCATATCGGCGGAAAAGGCTCGCAGTCCCGTCTGGGTATCGTGCACCTTGCCGCCGGTTAATACCGCGAACACGCCGCGGGTCACGCTGTTGCCGAAGCGGCTTCGCAGCGGCACTTTACCCGTAAACTTGCGGCTGCCGAGCACCATGCCCGCGGAAGGAAGAAGTCCGACCGCGCCGGCGACCCGCTTGATATCGTGCGGAAGATGCTGGCCGTCGCTGTCGGCGCAGATAACGGGATCGCGCAGAGCCCGTTCGCGGATATGGCGGAAGCCCGTTTTGAGCGCGCAGCCTTTGCCAAGATTATGCTTATGCGTCAGCACCGTGCAGCCGTAGGCTTGAGCCGTCGCGAAAATGTCCCGGTAAGCCGGACCGCTGCCGTCGTCCACGATCACGATCGGACCGAGGCCGAACTCCTGCAGTTTGACGATCAGATTGAGGAGGCGGACGTCGGGTTCGTAGGAAGGAATGAGGATGGTCATGGCTTATTCCCCCTCGCCGACGTACAGAATGTCGCTGACGCCGCGTTCTTTGTTTTCGCCCTGCGGATTGTTGACGACCCGCCCCATAAAGTACAGGGTCGAGGAACCGCCGCCGTCGAGATTGTACGCCTCGGTCGCGCCGAGATCCTTCATGGCATTTGCCAGTTCCGTCAGCGTCATGCCGCGGCTCTCTTCCGAACGGCCGTCGACGACGACGAGCACGTAATGGTTGGCGGAGATCATGCCGATCGCCGTGCGGGGATTCGCGTCTTGAATGGAGCGATTGCCGAAATTTTTGTCGATGCTGACGCTGCCGAAATCTCCGGCAATCTCCCCGTCCCGGACCAGGACCGGGCCGAACGACAGCGTATTAAGCGCGCCGGAGGCGAGAAGCTCGGAGGCAGACGTCGTCGTTTCGTCGTACGTCCGCATCGTGCCGTCGCTCATCAGCGCCATGCCGTCTCGCGCCGGCTCGTCGCGATACAGCGTTCCGCCCCGGATAATGACGCCGTCGTCGCGGAAACCGTAGTAGTCGCCGTTGATCGCGAGAATCGCGCCGGCAGACGATGCGATATTCGACGTCGTGTCGGTAATATTGGTACCGAAGCTGTTGCCGGCGAGCGCCGATTTGAGATCGGCCGCATCCCGCAGCACGACATCGGCGGCGTAATAAATGGTCTGATCCGAACCGGAGCCGATTACCTTTTTCTCGATGGCAATGTCGATATCGTCACTGCTGTAATTCCAATCATCGGATGCGGCATTCGCTTCCGCCGCGGCCGCGACGACGTCCGCCGCTGCGGCGTTCGTTCCGCTGCTCAGGGACTCGTCGACCACGGCTACCTGTACATGAGGAATCAGATAGCGGTCAGCCAGGCCGTATAACACGGTCCCGAGCACCATAGCAAGGATCAAGGCGATCATCGGCCATTTGCGCTTCTTTTTGGATTGGATTGAAACGGGGGCATTTGCTCTCTTCATGGGGAAGCTCACCTCTTCGCGTTCTGTGATGAGGCTATGATAAGAGAGCTAACTTAAATGAATCTGAAACAAAAAGGGCGAACTGACGCCTAGCGTCCTGCGGCGCAAAAACGCCCTCACCGGCCGGAGGCCGGGAGGACGTCTTTTTCGTTTTGTTCAAGAAATGCGTTCACCCGTTAAAGCTACGTACAAATGCGCCTGCTCGCCCGGAATGCGGTACATGCCGATCGCGTCCAGATGATGGACGGCCAGCGCGGTAAGCTCCATCGCTCCGCCTTCGTTGCATTCGAATACTTCTTCCGCAAACACCGGGCTGCCTGTCATCTCTCCCAATTCCTTAAGCCGCGCGGAGTGCCGTTTGACCTCTTCCGGGAAAATCTCGTGCGCCCAAGCCCACATCCAGCTTCCGTTGGCGGGCGACCACGTTCCGATGCAGACGACGTCGAACGAAATTTTGTCCTGGTCGCCGTTAAGGAAATCCAGCGTTTCTTTTTCGATGTCGATCCAATATTCCGCATAAGCTGCCACGCCGGACTCCTCGATCAGCCGATCCTGCTTGGCATTGAGCTCCTCGTAAGCGCTTTTCAAAAAAACTTCGAATTCCGTTTTGGTCATGGTCATCGTATTCTCTCTCCTTTGTCCGCAGCGGGGACTTTCTTCTCATAGAAGACAAGCGTCATGCGTTCGCTCAAGACGTCATCTCCCCCCAGAATTCGATCGATTTGACGGGCTCCCAGGCGATGTTCTCGTAGGGTTTGAGCCCAAACTCCGCTTCCAGATATTCTTCCAGATTCGCGCCGTAATAAATAACGTCCGTCTGGTACACCGAGAATACGGGATTGCCCGCTTCGTTCGGAGTCTCGGGAAGGTAACGATGGGAATAGATCGGAATCAGCCGGGGCCATTCGGCGCAGCGCCGTTCGGCCGTCTTCAGCGCCTCGCGAAGCTCGTTCGGCCGTTCTCCCCAGCTCTCATGCCAGAAAGCGTTATGACGGACGTCGAACAAAATGCCTTCGAGCGGCTGGCCCAGCCGCTCGCGAACGGCTCGGACATTCTGTTCCGAAAAACCGCGCCAATTCGGAAAGCTCCCGCCCGCCGGCAGCGCATGCTCCAGCAGTTCCCTTAAATCCGGCGGAAAGCGGAACTCGTATACCCGTTCGGCCTGAGCGATTTCTCCGGCGGTCAGTCCCCGTTCGAATCTGACGCCTTTAGACTCCAATCGGCGCTTGATCCGCGATACGTTCATCTTCTCACCTGCCCTGCGATTTGTTCTATGTATCTTTCGGTTCCCGCCCTTGGTCCTGCGCGTCGCCCCTCTCATTCTCGCTATCCCAAGGATAACGTTCCAGCACGCCGTCGCTCGTGTTGTAGCGGGTGAAGAAGGTCATCCGTTCGCCGTCCACCTGCAGATCGAAGACCCGTTCGCCGGAAGTCTCCAAACGCAAATCATAGGTCGAGATTTCCTCTTCCACATCGTCCAACAGCGTCATGACAAAATGGCGAATCAACTCATCGTGCTCGTTCAGCAGCCAAGCCAATCGGTCGGGAATGCGATTTTGAATCATTTTGCCTCTGAAATAATAATCGAGTTCTTCGGCGGGCTCGTATTCGATCTCCGCGTAACGTTCGTTCCGGCTTCGCGATACGATGTAATCCTTCACTTTACGCTCTCCTCCTCGTCCTGCCGCGTCGTACGTGTCGCCTCTTTCTGTTACGAAACCTTCATTGGCAGATCATCAATACATTGCCGTCGGGGTCTTGAATATTGAACCAGTGCCCGTTTTCGATTTCGGTAACCGGTTCGATGCCGAGTGCACGCACGACGTCGCGGGAGTGCCGAATATTGCCGGAAGCCAGCTGCACGGCAGCAACTTTATGGACATGCTCCGGCGCATAAATTTTGCTGTCCAACACCAGATTGACGCCGCTTTGCATGGGCAGCACGTAAATATGGCCGAATAAGATTTCCCCGTCCGCCGGAAGTCCCAGCAAGCGGCAGTACCAGTCTCTCGCCCGTTCGATATCCCGCACCGGGATAAATACGCCTCTGACTTGATTGGAAAGGGAATCGCTCATTTTCTTGTCCGCCTTTCGGTATAGGTTGTAAAGCTTCGATTATTCGCAATCCATGCAGCTAGCCGCGAGCTCTATCACACGCCTGCCGGATAACCGATCTCCCGCAGATCTTCTTCGAGGTCTTCCAGGCTCAGTTCGTCATTGACGAGCGCAATCAGTTCCGGCGTCAACGGCTCCAGATCGAAAAAGCGCCGTACCGTTTCGGGTTCCAACTCGACTTCGAAATATTCGGCCGCCCAATCTCGGTAGTACGCGGCTTCTTCCGTCAAGATCCGCAGCAGCCGGCAGTCCGGAGCGCTGTAAGACTTATCCGCCTCCCATTTGCCGTTCGTCGGCAGATTCCATAGACAAAACGTCGTCAGGTCGCCCATAAAGGCGGGTTCGCGCAAAAACTCTTCGATCTCGTCCGGCACGGGTCCTATTCCTATAGCCGATTCGCCGGATTCCACTCGTTCATGGTCGAAACCTTTGATCATAAGACGCTCCCCGGCAAAAAGCGCAAAATAATGACTGCCCTCTCCGTCGCGCATGGACGCCATTTCTTCTCCTTCGCCCCATTCGCGGTTATAGGAATAGTACCGGAATTCCCACTCGGGAGACAGCAGCGCATCCAGCATGGCCGCCGCTTTGAAGATTCGTTCGGACTCCCGAACAGCAGGAAGTTTGCTCATCCAGTCCGGGCTGTATTCGTTCATTCTGTCTTGCTCCCATTCTCGCGCCGGCTTGAACGCCGCATGGCGGGCGGCACGTTATTTTTCTCGGCATCGTTCGCCGCCGCTTAAAGCTCCGTCCATGAGGTCCGGACATAGCCGAGCTTCATCCCGGCATGTTCCATGTTGCGATGGCTCTGCGACAGGAACGAGCACTGCCCGACGACCAGCTCGCCGTTCTCGGAAAAAGCCTGCGCGATCCGGTGTTCCAGTAGCCGGCGATGCAGTCCCCGTCCGCGGAACTCCGGCAGCGTCGCGGCAAACGTGAGCGAAGCCCGGCCACTCCGGCGGAACAGCACCGCTGCCGCGGCGGGCGTTCCGTCCAGTTCGGCGGCGTAAAACGACCATCCCGGCCGGCCGTGCAGCACTTCGTTGTTGCGCTTCACATGCGGAATGCCGCTGTCCGGCAGTCCCGTCCCCCGGCAGTGCAGCATGGCATAAAGCTCGAACTCGTCCCGCCCTATTTCGCGGATCGCGATCTTGTTCTCGCCGGAAGCGGCGGCTTCCGAGTTACCGGGAACATATTCCCCAGGAGCCGCGATCAGCGAGCAGTGGAATCCCGACTGATGCAGTCCCAGCTCGGCCATTCGTCTTAGGAAGCCCGGTCCTACCTGGGAAGGCACGATTTCCAGTTGAGCTTTGCGGCCTCGGCCGCGGTAAAATTCCAAAATGGATTCCAAGTCGCCGGCATGCGCGTCCGTAAGGCCCTTTACCGTATTAAAAGCAGGCCAGGGCATCGTCTCGCTCGCAAAAGCGACGGCGCTGCCGAAAGTCGCGATTTCCACGCCTTCGGGATTTCCGTCCCTGCTTCGAATCGCCAGCATGCGGTCGGTCATGTACTCGATCTCCGATCGTTCGACAGCTTCGACCTGTTCGGAAGAAGGCAGCAGCGGGACGCCGATAGTCTGCATGAGTCACTCCTTTTCTTTTTCCAATCGAATGATCCGGTTCTCCAACTGCCGAACCTCGTCGATCGTTTCCTGACGGATTTGTTTGAGCGAAAGTCCGGTCAACAGCGAGAACAAGAAGCAAAGAAAGCAGATTACCGTCATCATGATGCCTCTTAGATCGTTTGCGTAGTTGGCGCGCAGCAGTGAAGCAAAGCCGCTCAACGCAAATAAAACGACGGTCAGCGCTCCGAATATCGCGGAAGCGATCAGGTACCGATTCGAAGTTCGGTTCCATTTTTCAAAAAAGCGCACGCCGAACCCCTCCTCTCTTACTCCTGCGCGGCATTCAAGAATCGACGTCCGCCAGCACGCTTTCGATAAACTCGCTTTTCGCCCGCGTATAGGCTTCCCGGTCGTTGTTATACCGTTCCGCCAATTCCCGCTTCAGCTTTCCGTAGCGCTCGACCGCGTTTGGCCGACGCCGCATAAGATCCCGGAAACGAAGCTGGACGTCCCAGCGTTCTTCATGTTCTTGCATCAGATGCAAGTGGCATTTGCGTCGATCGCGCTCCACCTTGACGAAGAAGCGCCTCCATCCGTGACCGTCCAGTTCGGCCGGAACGTAATGCCAGTCTTCCTGTCTTAAACGCTCGATCACGGCATTCAGTTCGTCGTAGGACGGAATTTTCGCCATCAGATCGAGAATCGGCTTGGCCGGCAGGCCGGGTACGGAAGTACTTCCGATATGCTCGACCTCGCGAACGCCGTACGGAGCAAGAAGCTTGCCCAAGCGTTCGGCTTCCTCTTCTCCTTGTCTTTCCCATGCCGGATCGGCCGCCTTGATTTCTACCGCTTCCGTCGCCCAGACCGGCCAGTCGCTCTGCCGTTCGTCGGTCATGTCAGCGCTCCTTTCGCATTCAACAGCCAGCGTATCGCTTCATTCAAATTTTCCGCCGTATGCTCCGGATAGGCCGCTCTCCATTCTTCCGAAAAATCTCCGCCGCGATAACGCTCAAGTTCGCCGCGTCCGGCTCCGGTCAATACCAATATGCCCAGACACCCCGCTTTTTTCGCCGCGACCATATCCGTCCAGCGATCGCCGACGACCGCGCATTTCCGCAGATCCAAGTCGTGTTCGTCCGCCGCCTGCTCCAGCATGCCTACAGCGGGTTTGCGGCAGGCGCAGCCTTCCCCGTGTTCGTGCGGACACACATATACGCCGTCGAAACCGAATGCCGTCAACTCGCGCTCGAACTCTTCGAGTTTTGCCTGCCCGCGGGCGATCACGGGTTGATTGGTGAAGGAAAAAATACGTTTGCCCGCGGCTTTTAACGCATCGATCGATTCCGGCACCGACGGAAAGCATTCGAATTCTCCGGGGAGAATCATTTGGTCGTTTCCGCCGAGCGTTCCGTCCCGATCCAGAAAAACGGCCTGCACTTCTTCAAGCGCGGCCCGGCTTCTTGCAGCCTTAATAATCATGAAATGCCTCCTGTCCCCTTTAGCGCCTTCTCCGAAAGTTTACCAGCTGCAGCCCGGACTTCAAGAGGAAAAATAAGGGGATTTTCAATCCGCGATCGGAATGTCGTTTAGCGCAATCTCGATCGGCGTGCGGTAAGAACGGATATGAAACTTTGCCGTATCCGACGTTCTCGGACTGATGACGATCAAGCCATTTTTGACGGTCATTGAGCCTGCCAGAAAATAAATATCCTCATACCTGTTCAGCTCTTGAAAAACGTTCCGCCGGGTTACGCCGTTCAACCGGTCTATGTATTCGATAATCGCCGTCGATTTTCGGCCGAGAGGACGAATTTGATAGGATACGCTTACCCGATACTGCCGCGTTTCCTTGTTCAAATGATCAATTTCGGCTTCGCTTCCCCGTTCACGCAGCAGCCGATAAGTCTCCTCGACGATTCGAAGCTGCTCGGCGCCGCCCGCGATCCGTTTCAGCACCGCCGCGAGCAGCCCGAGCAGTTCGGTCTCCTGCTCTTCCCGAGAGCGCCCGTTGAACGGCTCCGGCGGAAGTCCCGCCTCGTAAAACCGGATTCGTTTCATCGGACTCGGCTTGGGTCCCCGAACCTCTCCCTGCGGAAGCTCCGGCGTCAGCACGACGTAGAGGTGATCGAAGTCTCCGGTAAGGAATCCTTTTGTCCGCAAAATTCGGGCCATGCGCGCGCTAAGGTCGTTAACTCGATTGCGGGTTGCATACAATTTTCCGATATTGTCGGGCAGCCTGCCGGAACCCGTTTCCTGTTCGAAAAGCCGGATATCCGCGATTTTCTTGTCCTTC
The DNA here is from genome assembly GCF_011090185.1 of Saccharibacillus alkalitolerans. Lineage (GTDB taxonomy): Bacteria > Bacillota > Bacilli > Paenibacillales > Paenibacillaceae > Saccharibacillus > Saccharibacillus alkalitolerans. The sequence goes on from NZ_JAAFGS010000010.1 coordinate 27,791, forward strand.
ATGATTCCTCCCCCTCAGCCTCTTCCATCTTCTCCAGTATACGCCTCGCCGAAGTCTGCGGCCAAACGAAAAGTCACAAGCCGGCCGCACGTCCTATAGGAGGACGCTCGGCCGGCTTGCATTTGTTCTATGCGGTTGTCGTTCGGTTACTCTTGCGCGTACATGTTCTGATCCTGCAGCCGGATCAGCACTTTACCGAAGCGGCCGCCCTGCTGCACCCGGACTTTTTCTTCCGGATAGGCCTGCTTCAAATGCTCCGCGACCCTGCTCCGGCTTCCCTCGTCCGCGGGCAGGTTATGATGGCGCAGCCACATCATCGCTTCCTCCAACGCTTCTTCGCGCGTATGCTCGGTCGTTTTCAGCTCGCGCGTGACCAAAATCTCGTAGGCATAACCTTTGAGACAGAGCAGATGCAGCAGATAGCCCATCTCCGTCACTTTCGGCTCGAACGGCCTCCCCGTGATCAGCGGCGTCACTTCGTTCACCAGGCTGTTTTCCGAGGAACTGACCGGCATGCTGATATACGCGAATTTGCGGGCGCAGCTTAAGATCCGTTCCACGCTGTCCCAATCGTGCACGACCGGACACATCGAGACGAATACCAGATCGAATGCTTGATTCCAGCCTTTTTCCCGGATATCGATTTCCTCGAACTGGCCCGACACGATCTCGACCGGATTTTCCGTAAAACGCGCCGTATTGCGCTGCAGCAGTTCGACCTGCGGCGGCGAAGATTCGAACGCGGTAACCCGGGCGCCCCGTTCGGCGAAAGGCACCGTGAACACGCCCGAAGCGGCTCCGACATCCAGCACCGTCGCTCCTTCGAATTTTACCCCGCGGCTTTCCAGCCAGCCGACGATTCTCGCACTGCGTCTGCGGCCTTCTTCGTTAAAGGACTGCTCGTTGAACTGCTCCGCTTTGGCGTTGAATGCGGTCGCCGGATCGATCCCCGATCTCCGCATCCGAGCTGCCGCGCCCTCTCCGTACGCTTTCCATTCCTGCTCCCAGACTGACGGGTCGAAAAAAGGTTTCATCGTTATCGTTCACCCTGCCCTTTCTTGATTTCGCTTATTCTTATCAAGACTATCAAAGATATTATATATCTATAATAGACGTATAAGAGCGAAATGACAAGGCTTCTTTGCTTCATGCAAGATCGGCCCAGGCAAAAAAAGGCCGAGAAGACACCATGTGCCTTCCCGACCCGCTTATTCCACTTTGATCTTGATGCCGTAGATCGCCGCGCCTTCCGGCCAATCGCCTTCGATTCCGTACACGTACTCCCCCGGACGCTCGGGCAGCGTGAAGGAATGGTCTTCCGCTTCCGCTTCCGATTCCACTTCGACGAACTCGGAAGAGCTTGTATGGCGACGCACGTTCACCTCTTCGGGGGCCTTATCGAAAGCAAGCCGGATGACCGACTTCGGCTCCGCCTTCATCGCTTTGGTCTTCCGCGCGGCTTCGTACGGCCCTCCGTAAGTCATGACGCCGTTCCAATTGTAAGTGGCGAGCTTGGCGGGTATGTTCTCGCTTGAGCCTTCCCCCTCAGCGCTGACGCTCAACGATGGAGGGCCATCCGGTTCTCCGGAGCTTGAACAAGCGGTTCCCGACAGAAAAATCGCCGCAACCGTCAGGCAGGTCAGCAGTCTTTTGATACGGTTTGCCTCCTTTATGCGATGATGTAGGGTGTTCATGGATCGATAAACTCCACGCGCCGTCCTAACAGCCTAACCCTCTTACACGCCGAGCAGCAGGACGACCGACTCCCCGTCCGCGTGCTGCAAGTTGGCGTGCAGCACGCGAATCGCTTCCAGCATATCCGCGCCCGCTTCGGCTTCGTCGTCCGTCGTTCCGTTGAACTCGTTGTAGTATGCCCCCAGCTCTTCCGCCTCGAAGTTCGAAGGAAGCAGCTTGTCGAGATATGCTCTCTTATGCGAGACGGTCAGCGCCGTGCAGAACGCATACTTCGTCAGCGACAGCTTCACGGCCAATCCGTCGTATTCGGATTCCTCGAGGTCGATCTCCCGCTCGATCAAGTATTCCAGCAGCGCGGAGTAGATGTAGCCCGAGCCGTTGTATTCGGTCAATTCTTTGGAATTTCGTTCGAGAAAAGCATAAAACTCTCCGTCTTCCCGTCCGGGATCGGCTCTGCGCTCCAACTCGCCCAATCTGGCAATCGGGATCAATCTGAATTCGGTCAACATCGACATGATCTTACGCCTCCTCCGTGTTTGTTTCCGCCAGTTCCAGCAGTTCGGCCAGTTCGTCATCCGACAGCTCGAGATGCCCGCAGAATACCAGATCGGCGTGCATTTCCCATTCTCCGTACAGGATCATTCTGCCGCCCTGTACGGTCCGCTCGATCAGCGCCCAGACTCCGATATTCCCCTGCAGACTTCCCGTTATGCAGATCCATTTTCCGAAACGCTCCGCGTTCAGCGGCGCGAACGGCTCAAAGTTTTTTCGCAGCCTCGCGGCCCGCCGCGGCTCGAAGATACGGGCGGCTTCGCTCAGAGGAATCATAGATTCCACCCGGACGGCGATCCATGCTTGATCCTCGCCCCGGTTGACCACCTCCAGAAAGCTGCATTCCGCCATGCCGGATCCGTCGACTTCTTCCGGATGGTCGTCCCAGCCGTTGAGCGCCGACAAAGCGGGCATGAACAGCGTCCAAAACCGGTCTCCGATCTGCTGATTGAACGGATAAGAGGCTTGGACGAAGCGAATTTCTCCCGTTCGCGGCATAACGACGGAACGCGCCCATATGCCGGCTCCGGGCTCCGGCAGTTCGTCCGCGCGGACAAAGTCCGACCACTGCACGATATCCATTTTGCCGACGATTTCGAACTCCCGGCTGTCGTCCGTCTTCATCTCCGCCGGACTGCCGCAGGCTCGGCATGGGAACGCTAACCGGTTTTCCATCGTTAAGGTTTCAGCCCTTTCTCCATCTCCCTATTGATATCGAACTCTCCGATCGTCGTCAGTGGATGCTTGCCCCGATTGCCTTTCTTCACCCGCACACGGCCCTGCTCGTCCGTTCGCCGGCTTACATAATCTCCCGTCGCCAGGTTGCAATCGTCCTCGTCGGCCGATTCCGCGGTCTGCGCTCCCGTGAAGTACGACCCGACCGTCGCGCCGATCAGCTTCCAGTCTCCGCCCTGATAGCGGAAGCGGTACGTGTTGTACCAGCGATCGTTGCTGCCTCCTTCATGCCGGATAACGACCGCTCCCTGTTCGACGGTCACCCCGTGAAAAGGATCGCCCCATACGCCGCCTTCGTCCGCGCTCAGCACGACATGGTCGGCGATTGCGGACAGACGGTATCCGCCTCCCTTCTCGCCGAAAGCCAGCAGCAGCCTGCGCGGCATCGCCTCGCCTTCTTCGCCGTCCTGCTGGATCACGAGCGCAAGGTCCGGAATTCCGTCTTTGTTCAGATCGCCTTCGGCGCGGGCAATCCCGCCGTTCGGCTGCTTCAGCGCATGCCAGCCGGCCGGGATCAGCGCCGCTTCGCTTTTCCCCGCGGCCCGGGTCTTCGCTTCCTGCGCTTTGCGTTCTTTCTGCGGGGATGCCTCTTTGCCAAGAGCGGCCGAAGCCGCGTCCGTTCCGGAACCGCTGCGCTTATCGGCTTTTTCGTTCGCGGATAAAGTCTGCGTCCCGCTGCCCTGCCCGGCTTCCTGCTGCGTCTCCCGATGCTGATCCGGCGCTCCCGCCGGATTCTCGGCCTGCGCCGAACCGGCGCCCGATTGGCAGGCCGTCAGCATGACGGCAAGCAGGAGCAGCGGGCCTCCCCGCTTGGCGCCTGCGCGCCGCCGCTTGGCGCCTGCGCGCCGCCGCGTCCCTCCTGACGTCTTTTCCGTTTTCTTTCTGTTCATCATCTTCTGTCCCACTCCTGCCGTTCATTCCTTATGATTTTCGTTTTCGTTCGCGTTCAGCGTCAGATCCCGTTTCAATTTCCCCGGACTGACTCCGTGATGCTTGAATATCTCCGCCGCCCGCTCCCGCACGTACGGGTCTTCGTCTTCCAGGAAAGGAAGCAGAACCGGCAGCTTATCGCGGGACGTCAGCGCCATCAAGCCGAATGCCTGCTGCGTGCGAACGTCTTCGTCAAGATCAGCCTGCTCCAGCAGGTCAAAAAGCTCCCGCACGCTCCGTGCGTCCGCTTCCGACTGCGGCACGTCTGCGGGGTACGGGTATTCTTTTTGCAGATCGTCCCAGTCCTGCCGCTCGTCTTGTTCCAGCCGGGCGACGAACGATTCCACCGACCGGAAGGCCGGCGAATTGTCCGTTTCTCCGTGGTTCAAATAGCAGACCCGGCCTTCAAGCGGTCCTCCGAAGTACACGGCCGCGTAGTTGGAATTGTCGTCCGTCCAGAGCGGAAGCAGATAACGGAAAACGTCGATCCCTCCGATCGCGTCCAGCATCTCCCGGATTTCTTCTTCCCCCATCAAGCGCAGCGCGAATTCCTTTTCCCGCTGCAGCCGCGCATGGCGTTCCAAAGCGTCGGCGGCCCGTTCCGGCAGCGCAGCGCCCAGCCTCCGCAGCTTGTTTTCGATCGTCATTCTTCGCTTCTCCTTCCGGCAGCCTTTTTTCCGCGGGCTTTTTAAGCTTCTCCTATCGTCTTCCACCAGATCCCCGCGCATTCCGGCACCGTCGCCCACCCATTCCGCTCGATCTTCTCCGTCAATTCTTCCCCGAAAAAGAAGCCCGTGCATGCCTTCGCTTCTTCGACGTCCGCAAAATCGTAGTCCATGCGAACCGTGCGATGCCCGAAGCCGTAATCCCGTTCCAGCGCTTCGTAATAGGAAGTCAAAAAACCGGGCGGATCGGGCGTTTCCGTGCCGGTGCCCATCGTTTCGAATACGATGATCGTGCCGCCCGGTCTTAAGACGCGTTCGAGTTCCGCCATGACGGTCTTCAGATTGCGTTCCCATTCCTCGAGATCCGAATCCGCTAAGTAGCAGATGCTCCAGCCGGACACGGCTAGATCGACGGAGCGGTCGGGAATAGGAAGCTTCCGGTGATCGGCTTCGATCGTCCGCCAAGTACGCGCAGTTCCTTTTGCGGTCAGCTTGCGGTTCAGCAGCTCCAGCATTTGGGCGGAAGCGTCCGTGCAGACCAGCGACTTCGCCCGGTCGGCGACGACGCCGGCTATACGTCCCGAACCCGCTCCCAGATCCAGTATGTCCAGCCCTTCGACGGGCCGGATTTCTTCGATCCAAGGCAGAACTTCGGGCTGCCTGCCGATCATGTACTCGTAGGCGTCCGCTTGATTGCGGTAGATTTGTTTATGCGAAGACATTGAATTTCCTCCTTATGCATCCGGCACGCGAACCGGTCGTGTCTTCAATCCCCTTTGATCCCCAGCAGCCTGCGGCTTAAAGCCGCCGACTGTTCGAAGCCCGCGCTCCCGCTTTCCGTGTATTTCCTATACGCTTCCCTGAATCTTGCCGCGGGCGAATCTTCCTCGCGAAGCAGTCGATCCCGGTCGGACCAGCTTGCCAGCCAGGGCACTCCCCGGTCGCGCACGTAGTCCGATATCGCTTCCGCGCAGGCGTCCAGCGAATCTTCTTCTCGGGTATAGGACATCCGTCTCCGGCAGTCCCGCTCCTCGTCCGAGCTGATCCCTTCCAGCGCCACCGCCGGAAAAGGATCGCATAGGAAGCGGATGCCGACATGGACCCGGAAATAAGGACCCGAAGCCAGCTTGTTCAGATGGATGAATTCGATTCGGTCCGATCGGACGCGGGTGTAGAAGGCAGGTTTGGTTTTTACGAATTCCGTTTCCCCAAGCGCTTTTGCCAGCTTACTTCCGATCTGTCCCGCCAGCTTCTGTTCGAGCTTTTTGTCCATCCTATTCTCCCTCTTTCAAAAAATCCCGCACTTCTTTCCTGGAAGTCAATACGACCGTCCGTTTGCCTTCTCCGTGCAGATCGATCGCTTCCAGCACTTTGGGACGAACCTTTTTCCTGTAGTTCCAGACCCATAGGGCAAAAGCGGCATCCAGCTTCTCTTCGCACTCCGCGTTCAGATCCGGCCGGCTTCTGCCCCGGTACATCAGCCGCCGCTTGACGATTCGGTACATGCACAGCAGCCTGGGCATATCCAAAAATACGATCGTGTCCGCCGCCCTCATCCGAACATCCAGCGTCCGGGTATAGTTGCCGTCGACGATCCAAGCTTCCCCGTTTACCGTTTCTTTGAGAAATTCGTCCCACTGCTCGCTCGGCGTGGGCGTCCATCCGGCCTGCCAGTAATGGCTGTCCAGATGAATGACCGGAAGTCCCAGCGATTCGCCAAGCTTGCGGGACAGCACGGATTTCCCGGAACCCGGCGAACCGATTACGGCAACTTTTTGCATCGTTTTCCCCTGCGCTCGCATCGGTAGTTTCACTCTCCTCTCCGGTAAGCGCGCTGCTCGAGCATTCTCGCGAAGCTGCTCGCACCCGTTATCCGGCAATCCAATTGATCAGCCCGTAAAGAATGAAAAACTCGATCCCCACAACCGCGAAACACATGAATATATAAAAAGAAAGTTTGGCCGACGCGATCCGATCCTCGATATATTTTCCTCTAAATAACGAAATTAAATTGGGCGTGAACGAGTACTTAACGGATTTATCGAAATCTTGTTCATCGCGGAACCATTTTTTGAACAGGAATCGGTATACCGGAATGTTCGCGATCAATAGAATAATGCCGATGATGATTGCCAAGTTGTCTCCTCCTTACTCTCCGCTGATTTCCGCATTTGCGCTTCGCCCGGTCACTTATGCAAAATATCCCTCAACCGATTGGCGTCCTCCACCGTAATCGCATACCCCGTCGAGCTGTCGGACGACTTAACCAGCAGTCCCTGCATGTCCCGATCCGAGCCCAATCCCAGCGAATAGCTTCGGACGACCGAACCGCTCGTCATGTTCAACGAATACTCCGCGGCGTAATCCAGCACTCCGCGGATTTTTTTCGCGTTCGCGACAGCCTCTTCGAATGCGGCCACAACCTTCGGATCGTCCGAATCGTAAGCACTGCAGGAGGAATCGACGATTGCATTCGAGCATTCCAACCGAACGCGTTCCGCTTGCGATTCTTCTGTATTCCTGTCCGAACAGCCGCTTAATGCAATCAGGGTCAGAAGCAGCGGAAATATCACTTTTCGCATCGATGTCACCTCCCGTTTGATCGTACTTAGGCTCACTGCCGACCGGCGGCTTGGAAACCGGATTCTCCGCCGCGGCAGCTATTTGTTACCGCCTGGCATCCAGAACTTCTCCTTGTTCTCTACGCTATCTGTGAAACACATTCATGTACCACCACATCGCTTTATGATGACCTTTCAGCTTGCGAACGATATCGCTCCGCTTGGAGATCGTATAATTGTCGGTATGCGTATTGGGATGCCTGTACAGCTGATACGAACCGTCGAACGGAATCTCGTCCAGATATTTGTGCAGGGCGACCACGTACCGGGGATCTTCGAAGCGTGCCCTGTCGACGAGATCGTTCCGGGTAACGGTATCGATGTCGCGAATGGCCCGGACGGCCTCCGCCGCTTGTTCTTCGATAGGCGGACTGAATTCCTGCGGGTAAAAAGCGATCGTGATCCAACAGGTGCAGACAATCACGACCACGCCCCTTACGATTCGAAACCACAACTTTCGGTACGGAAGGAGTACCAGCGCCATTGTGATCAGCAGATTGACCAAAAGCGTGGCCGGTGTCGACAAGATCCGTCCCAGCCCGGTATTCGGAAAAAAGTCGAACAGCACAAACAGCAGCAGGAACGACGGAAGCATGAACAGCAGCACGCTTAAAGCAGCGTTATTTCTTTTATCTCCGGGATTCCGATCCATACGTCGGCCTCCGGTGTCCGATCCGCCGTCTATCCGCATTGCAGCACGACCCAGACTTTATCGAAGTCGCCCTTCGCCAAATCGTCTTCGCGAATCCAGAAGTAAATCATCCCGAAATCGCCCCAGGTCATGCCGATGTCGTCTTCGGAATCGATCTGAAGCAGCAGCTTCCAGCCTTCCGCTCCCGGCTCCAGCTCTTGGCGTCTCGGATCCCGGTATCCGATCGGATTGCCGCAGTAGATGCCGTGCGTGACCAGCTGGCACTCCAGCTGCATCTCGCCCTGCACCTGATCGGGCCAACCCATTAACCGGTGGATCGGGAAGCCCGGCGCGTTATGGTCCGTGATTTGCTCCATCAATTTTATGTACAGATCGATTTCGTCGCCGGTCAGCTCCATCCGCCGAACGGCAAGCGTATTCCAATGGGGCAGCGTCGTCTGCACGGAGAACTCGACGTTCAGCGGTTCGAAGTCTCCGTCATGCTCCGTTCCTTCCGGCGCCGACCGGCGCTGCAGCAGATCGGCGTCCGCGGCGTACAGCACCTTCCACCCTCCCGCGTGCTGCGGATCGTAACCCCAGGGCTGATCGGCGGCATCGTAGAAAAAGCTCAATAATCCTTTTTGCGGCAGCAGGTCCGTTTTCCACGGCACGTCCTCGAGACGGATCTGGGCGATAAACGTCAGCGGCCTGCCGCCCTGCAGCGGCCATTCCGTTCCGCCGGGCAGGTCGGGCCTGCCGCCGATCTTGGAACGACCTAGGGCCGGCTTATCATCATCTCCCGCTTCCGTCCGTATCCGGTTCGAGAGCCGAGTCAGTTCTTTCAGTTCGCCGGCAATCCGGTCGAGGCCGCTTTCTTCGATCATTTTCAGCACGTTCTCGTCTTTACGCATCCTTCGACATCCTCCGCTCCAAAAAGTTGGTGACTCACGCTCAAACGCCAAGCATTTTTTCCGCATCCCGGCTTTCCGTTACGCGCAGCACTTTGTTTCCGTATCGTTCCAATTCGGCCTCGAACTTCGGTCGATTCCGCTCGAATTCGTTCGTCCAGCGGAACATGCTTCTCAGCATGGCCAGGTCGGGCGTGTAGCGGCTTGCTTCGCGTCCCGTCTTCTGCTTGAGGAATCTCGTCATGATCCGGATCCGGCGCTTCCAGAGCGGCGGATCGAGGAAAATGACGAGGTCGGCCATCCCGTAGAGATAGGAATAGGAAGCACGGTCCGTCCCCTCGAAAATCCAGGACCCTTCCCGGTCGATTCTCCCGATCGCTTCCCGCTGCTCCTCCGGCGTCCGCTTGGAGCCGGCCGCGTCCGTCGGCAGGCGGCGGTGCACAATATCGTCCAGCTCGTGCCAGGCAATGCCGGTTCCTTCCGAAAGCCTGCGCGCGAGCGTCGTCTTGCCGCTGGCCACGATGCCTACGATAAAAATTTTGTCGGCTTTCATTCCGGCTCCTTCCCGAGCGCCTCGATCAATTCGTCCCTTCTCGGACAGGTTATGACCATGCTGCGTCCGTCCGCCAGTTCGATTCGAAGCCCTTCCCGGCCCTGCAGCACGAACCTCAAGGTTCCCCGGCGATATTTGACTCCCCAGCTTGCGAAATCTTCCAACGGATCGATCTTCAGCGGCGCGACCCGCACGATTTCGTCCAACCGTACGCTTTTTCGAAAAAAAGGAAGGAGCTGCAGCGTCAGCCGCTCTTCGGTTACCGCGATCTTTCCCCGTACGATCAATATAAGCAGCGGCAGGAGCACCCCGAAAACGAGCAGCATCACGCGCATCTCCGAATCGGACAGCGGATGGTTGCCGAGCGGCTTGCCCGACAGCAGCTGCAGCAGAGATATTCCCCAGATGAGCAGCGTGGGTACCGCCACAAGAGGAATCAGCACTTTCGGAAGTCCCTGCTTTTCTTCGTACCGTACATTCATCGATTGTTCTTCCTTTCGCGAAAGTTTCCGGCGTCGAGCCAATTTTTCCCCACTCTAGGGACCGGCAGGCTTAAGCGACAGACCGCAGGCTTCGGCGATGGAAGCCGCGACCCGATCGCCGGGCATTCCGTCGGTTCGAATATGCATTCCGAATTCCTCCCGCGACAAAGCCGTCAGGCAGCGCTCGATCTGCCGCGCGGGCCAGGAATCCTCGTTCTCTCCTCTACAAGCTAAACGCTCCAGCAGCGTCTTCCGTTCGGCCAGCAGCGCAAAATGTTTCACCGTAATTCCTTTTTGCCGCAGCCCGCCGATCAGCTCTTCGAAATATGCCGGATTGACGAGCGTCATGGGAACGATAATCGGTCCGGAATGCTCCTTCGCAAGAAGGCTCAGCATCGACAAATTGATCTCCCTCCACTGGAGATGATCCTGAAAGTCGCTCTTATGCAGATGTTCCGGAATATTTTTGCGAATAAAATAGCCCGCTTCTTCCGGATCATAGAGAAACGACCCCGGAAGGCGCCGATGCAGCTCCTCCGCAGCCGTCGTTTTGCCGGAGCCGAACGCCCCGTTGATCCATACGATCATGGTTAAGCACTCCTTTTTCGCTGTGCGGCACGCCGCCCGCGTCCTTCTGCCGTACCGCCTTGCCTCGATTCCTATCTTCCTATACGTCCAGCTTTTCATAAAACCAGGCTTTATGCGCGCGAAGCGTCCGTTCGATCAGCCGATCGATTGACTCCCCGTTCCGCTCGATCCATTCGTCGATCCCGTTCATCAGCTGCTCGTCCGCGCAATGTCCCGATCCCTTCGAATAGACCGCGAAGACTTCGCCGTCCGCCTGCTCCCGCAGCCAGTCCGAAGCCGCTTCGGCGTCCTGCGGGTCGACCGCTTCGTAATAGGTCCACACGCCGGAACGCTCGGACATCGCCTGCCAGCTCATAAGCTCGTTCAGACCCGAGATCCATCCGTGTTCTCCCGCCGTCTTCATCCCCGTATTGGCCAGCGTCAGCAGTTCCACCTTTGAGCCGTATTCTTCGATCGAATCGAAATACCGGTCCAGATACGCCGCGGAATATTTCATTTTCTTCCCTCCTCTGCCTTTTGAATTCCTGCCTTGAATCAGGTCTTCCGTGCCCGTCTTCCTTGCCGTTCTCTCCCGGTTGGTCTACAATGATCTTTATGCCCGAACCCCATGTATCCCAATCCAAGAACTGCGAAGGTGATTCCATGATCGAAATCAAACATTCCACGCTCAGCGGCGGAGAATTCACGCGAGGCGTATTCGCGACACGCGATATCAAGAAAGGCGAGCTGATCCACGAAGCGCCGGTCGTCGCCTACGAGAACGAAGAGCACGAACATATCGAGAAGACGATTCTGGCCGACTACGTGTTCCAATACGGCGCCAACCATACGGCGATCCTGCTCGGCTACGGCAGCCTGCTCAACCATTCCTATACGCCGAACGCCACTTACGAGATTCGCTTCGACAAGCACACCTTCGACTTTTATGCCTACACCGACATCAAAGCCGGCGAAGAGATTCTGATCAATTATAACGGCGAAGAGGATTGCGACGACGTGTTGTGGTTCATGGAAGAATACGAAGATGCCGCGGAACACGAAGATGCCGCAGCAGAAACGGAAGCAAAAGAAGAAAATTAACGGGCGGACAGGAGAGATCCTCTACCGCCGAATTTGGCCGACACCGTGCATCACGGAAGTCGGCCTTTATTTTAGAAAAAAGCTGCGGCTCCGGACCGGATTATCGCTTATACCCCGGCTGTTCCCACGCGATCGGAGCCGGATTATCGAGTACCCACCGCACCGCCAATTCGCACAGTCTCGCCGGCTCGTCGTCTCCGTCTCCTCCGCGAACCCGCTTGGCGAGCGACGCCGCTTCCTGCAGCAGCTCGGGAGCAAGCGGCGTTCCCGTCCCGAAAAAGCGGATCAATTGATCGAGCATCTCGCGGAAGTCACGGTCCCAGTTGCCTCCGCCGTTGCCCAGGATTTCATGCGACACTTTGCCGGTAATCCGAATCGCTTCGCCCTGGGCGGTCGGAGCAGGGCCGCTCGCAGGAACGAGCAGGCTCCACAGTTCTTCGTGCTGAGTCTGCCAATCCTTCGCCTTTACGGCAATCTCGGAAGTCCCGTCATGCCTCTGCCGCCTCGGGACCGGAGAAACTCCGAACAGCTCGTACAGTCGAGAGAGACCTGCGTCGATCTGCGGGAGCATATCCGGGTTGAATCCTTCTCGGCGGAACTCGAACTCGACTCCGATCTTGTTCACGGATTCCTGCATTTTCGGCGTGACGGGCGTTCCGGCGTCAAGCAGAATTCCGCCTACTTCCGCCATGTCGAAGATATGGATATTTCGGCATGCGGCCAGCGCCTTTTCCAACGGGGTCTGCCTGCTTCGATTCTTCGCGTGAATATCGGCGCCTCCGGCCACCAGCGTACGAACGGCATCGGGCTTAAAAAAAGCGGCGGCGGCAAAGAGCGGCGTATCCCCTTGATAATCGGCCGCCTCGATGTCCGCTCCCAAGTCAAGCAGCAGCCGCACCTGACCGCCCGGTCTGCCTGCATGCGCGTGCAGCGCCGTTCTGCCGTACTGATCGGCGGCGTTCACATCGGCTCCCTGTTCTGCGAGCCAGCGGATCCATTCAGGCGGAATATCGTAAAAGCTTAAGGCCGTCGACTTGCCGTAACCGCCGCGCGCGTCCCATTCGCACTTTGCGAATACGTCTTGAAACGCCGCCGGGTCGCCCGCTTTGATGATTTCGTCGAAATTTTTCGGTAACGTTTTTCTCTTTTTTGCCATAGGTACGCGATCCCCGTTTCTTTTACCAACCGACCGTTCGGCGCTGGCGTCATTCCTGTCCGTCAAACAGCGAGCTCACCGTTTTCCGCTTCATATCCACAGCCAACCAATCTAACGTATTTGTCCCTCCCGAACCGGGATTATAGATCTGGAAAACATATTTCCCCTCTTCCATGCGATCAAAAGAAACCTATGTAAATTCTTCACTGCATCCATATTCGCCCAAGTTTTCCGCCGCATACTTCTTGGCCATCGCCAAAGCTTGTTCTTGTTCGGGAGCCGAATCCGAAGACGGGTCTTCCGGTTCCGCCGAATCGTCTCCGTCGTCCAGGCAGTTCCCGCCTAATAAGTCGCAAACGATTTCTTTCGTCGCCGGATTCACAGCATACCGTTCCATGACCTCGGTTGTTGCTTTACTCGACTGTCTGATTTTATAGTTCCCCTGCTCGTCTATCCCTTCCGGAAACAGCGTCGACACTCTTAACTCTTCCCGGCTTAGTTTGGATTTCACCCATTCAAGCGCTTCGTTTTCGCTTAATCCCGATTGCGCCTCCGGCTGTTCGCTGATTTCTACGGCCGGAGCCGACGCAGGTTCAGGCTTTTCTGATGAAAAATCGCTTTTTGTGTAGTTGCTTGTACAGCCGATGAGTACGAGCAGAGATATAAGGACGATCATCTTTTTCATTGTATTTCTCCTTCTGAGCGACATGAGCCAATACCGGTGCCTCTAGAATTTCTTTGACTTAAAAAAGGGGATTTCTCTAGACATTTATAGTTTCAATAATTTTTAATACATGTTGTTAAATTCTTTCATTATGTATAATTAACGAATCAAAAGGCAATTGGGAGGTGTTTTATGAAAAGAAAGGCTGTCACTTCGATTCTGATCGCAATTTTTGCTTTGGCCGGGCTTTACTTATATGCAGACAGGTCTGTAATAGCGCTTAAAACGGGCATGACTTTACCTTTGCAGTGGGATAATCCCTACAGAAAAGAGGAAGCGATTCGACTTACCCAACATAACCAAGGCTTTTCGGCTCCAACTGTAAAGATCACGCCTCTCTATTACTTGCCGGAGTCAAAAAAACTTCAGTTTGGATTATGGTACAGCAAAAGAAAATACCACCCTGCTCTCTCTCCTAAAATTCCCGATCGAATTTTCCAGGTTAGCGTTCGAGGCAAAAACGGCCGAATTTTTGACAACGATAACGTAATCGAAACATCGGGAGTGTTCGATGAATTTCAACGCAGGTCGATTGCCATAGATTTAAGTGATCAAGACTCCATAGAAATAACGATTTCTTTGATTGAACAAGACGGGACCCTCATAACCCCAATCAAGTCATCGAGTTTTAATGTACAGCTGAAATAAAGCAGCGATCTATACCCGACACCCGCTCGCATTCCTTTTTATTCTACTCCAAATACCAATAAAAAGCCTTTGCCATTCTTTCAAAATTCGGCTTCTTCAGGCGAGATATTTTTCAACGGCTTGTCTCTTATGCTCAAATAATTCTCTTCGCTGAGCGAGAACTTCAGCAGCTCAGAATTATACCCTTCTCTTTTAAAGACATCGATTATGTTTGCAATTCTATGTTCTAGTTCTCTATTCATATTCGTTTCCAATTGGATTTCCAATGATAACACGGGCATGCTCGTATCCTTAACCGTGACTTCCTTGATATATGGCCAAATCGCCGGACCGCTCTCCCATATCCCTGTTTCCGGAACATACTTAAAATCATACCCTGGATTAATGTTTCCTATTTCTACCTTAACGTCTTCGATCAGAAATCGAGCAAAAGTCCACATAGGATGAAAAGAATCCTCGAAGTGAATAACGGGCTGTAATCTTGTAGAGAGCCAATCGGACATATCCGCGCTTTCCATGGCTTGCGACTCCGGTAAGAATTGTTCGAACATCAATACGACCGTCTCTACATCTACCGGTTTCTTCAAAATCACGTCAATATCGTTTGGTTGGATCAACGTACAACCGTTGATAGCTGTAGCAGCCGATCCTGAGCGTCCGGCGGCTGCCGGGCCAAAAACGAATGTCCGCAGCGTGAATATTGTATGACATAAAGCTTCGTGCTTCTTGATTCCGCTTGCACTCGTTCAACCTTTTGCCTCCAGATGAACATTCTTTGCCATCGTCGACTGTAAATTCATTATTCCGACATCCACCGACGTTTCAATATACCCCTGAATCTGTATAAAGCTAAAGACATTTAAGGGCTCATCAACGACCTGTTCCTCATAGTCCATATCGCCCAGCACATGAGGGACAAACTCAAAAACGTCACTGGATTTCACTTCCTCCAGGTCAATGACTTCATTCGATTTTCCCTTGATGGCTTTCTTCATGTCGTTCGTCATATCGTAATGCTCCAGCAGCTTTCCGTTCAGCAATCTGAAATCGTTATGATAAAGGCGGGTCACTTCCGGGTCTGCCACCATTCGATTCCTTAGCCAAGGCATGTAGAACCCCTTCATCCACTGCTCGTCTGCAATCAAGTGCGCAAAGTACCCAAGCACGTATAGGTTATCCGAATGCGATTTGTATTTTTCCAAAAATTCCTTATAGTCGATATGTCTTGTGAAATCCCGATGCTCTCCTCGATAGAAATGGGATTCGTCTTTTGTCCCTACGGCATCCGGAGCAACACTGCCCAGCAAAAACGAAGTTTTATCCGCGATATTCAATCTCTCCGCAATCTGATTTCCGATAATCAGATGCATGATTCTGGATCCCATAAAATTCACCTCAAGGAGTTTTATAATTACCGGTTTATGTATTTCACACCATACCCAATGCATTTTTAAAGCTTTTTATTAAATAAGTATATTGGTCCAGATTTGTATCGCTAAATGCTTCCTCTCTAGTGGATCGTATATCTTCGTATTGAGGCGCTACATCAAATTGCGATTCGGTGAAGTCATACCTTCTATGATGTATTTCGTTATAATAATGCCACGCTCCATCCGAGATCTTCGTTCTTACTATTTCTCCGCCGAAAATCTCCTGAATAACAATCGCCGTTACTCCGCACTGCCCGCTGGCCGGGTTGCTGACGGTCCACTTGGAACTGGACTCTATCGACCACGCTTCAAATAAAGCTTTTAAAATCTTTTCATGATTTATATTGTTCATAGATTCTCTCCGTAATTGCGCGCTCTTTTTAAAATGCTGAAATTGACCTTGCGTGTATTCATGAATCTTATACATGCCTTTGAATCTTCACCTTACATTCTGACGTTGTCGGAGTCGTATACTCGATATAGTTCACCGAGCCGCAGTAATTTAAATAAGCTTCGTAACGAATCCTAATGGCGGGCAGAGTAATGAAATCCAAGACCCTATCCTTTGGAACCCAACGGCAGTCACTCGTTTCATCCGAGGTGCTTAATTCTCCTCCTTCCGCTTTGCATACAAAATCAAACATAACCTTCGTTGGAACATCGGTTACGCCGTCATACCACTTATGTATTCCTGTGCTTGATACAATGTTAATCAAGTGGCCTACGCTCGCATCTATTCCGCTTTCTTCCTTGATTTCACGAATCACGCCGTCAATCAGATTTTCCCCAACTTCAGTAATTCCGCCAGGGTATACCCATCCATCATCATGCGCTTTTACCAAAAGGATGTTTCCCTTCCCGTCCTCCACAATTCCACCCGCTGATACGATATGTGTTGGAAATCCCACTTTGCAACCTCCCATTATTCGATTTTATTTCTTCTTGGTTCCGGTACGTCTCTGCGATTCCCTTACTCCTTCTTTGTTTATGTGTAATAAACGGATAAAAGGAAGCGAGGAGGGTTTATATGAAAAAAAGAGGGATTGCTTCCGCCTTATTCGACACAAGAAGAACCAATCCGACTTACAACGCGAACCCAGACATTATCGACTCCGCATGTATACTTAACGCCTCTTTACTATCTACCGGAATCGAAAAAACTTCAGTTTGGATTATGGTACAGCAAAAGAGAATATCAATCCGATCCGTCCAAAAAAATTCCGGACCGGGTTTTTCAAGTTTCTGTTTTAAATCAAGAGGGACAATGGTTTGAACAGGATACGGTCATCAAAACTACAGGGGTATTCGATGAATTCCAACGAAGATCAATTGCTATAGATTTAAGTGATCAAGATTCGATAAAAATAACTATCGCTTTAATTGAGCAGGATAAAAACAGATTAACTTCAATCGAGTCATCAAGCTTTAACGTGCACTTAGAATAAAAACGAACTTGAATTCACGACTTCCAATGTGTTTAATTCATTAAGATTGAAATATATTCTTCATCTTTAAGCCTTGTCACCTTACAGTTCTCATGAGATTCAAATTCTACTATTCTCTCTTCGATCGTTTTATTGGTATGATCTTTAAAAATATCTTCTCGATCATAGTGAGGAAAAATAAGCTTGTCGGTTACGCCTAATGCCTTAAAATCCGTTAGATTCACGGCGTTCATCTGTGGAGTGAAGAAATCGACAATGTTAATGTTCGGCCCCAGCAATAACGCTCCCGCACTTACTCCGACTATAATCACATTCTGTGCGGCCAGTTTTTTAATCGTTTCATCAGCACCGCTTTTCTTAGCGTAATACAATAATGTAAATGGATTTCCGCCGTTGATATATATAACATCTCTATGTATAAGAATTTGCGGGTCATCAAATTCTATATCTACAAAATCGATATGCCGAAACCCCATGTCCTTGAATTCTTGCATCGCCCTTTGTGCATATCTATTATTTTCTTTCATAGGGGATCCTGTTGTAATAATAGCGACTCTCAGTCGAGAGATATCTCTATCGATAAAATTCAGAAACTGATTTTTAATATCTTCCGTATAAAAGCCGCAACAGGTTAGTAACAAGCTGCTCATTGAAGTCCTCCATTCTTAAATAGATCCGCGAAAAAAAAAAAAAAAACGATGCAAAAGATCAAACCCTCACGTTCCTGAAATACTCCATCTTGCTATCAATAAATCCGTCATCGAAGTCAGCTCCCCCTATCAGCTCGGATTCCCTAAAACATAAGCCAAAGAGCCACAGCTGCCTGAGTACAACGAATATAGAAACCGCTTCGACATCGTTTTCGCCGAGATCTCTTACGTGTCTGTATCCGTTCAGGAACGCTTCCCAAAGCCTTTCCACTTCATCCTTGTTATGGCCGCTGTGAATTTCTCTCGCTAATCTAAACTCCGCAATATCATAAGCTCTCCACCCATAACCGGAAATATCGAAATCATAATGCGTTAATTTCCCGTCGTCCGTGAAGGCTGCGTTTGTGTTGCCGTGCAAGTCCCCATGACAAACACCCCAATCCAAGCCTTTTTCGATCTTCATCGCTAACCGTTCCTTTAATCCTAAGATTTTTTCGCGAATAAAACGATAATCTTCCGGACGATGTTCCATATGTAATTCGATTAGATTAAGCGGTTTCTCGATCAGAAATTCCAAATCAAGATCCCCTCTTACGTGTTCGCTTCTGAAATTTTCGGTAACTTTATGGATTTCAGCAACGGATTCCCCAAACAAATAGCTATCTTCTACGGTATGGATCGGCTTTTCATTACCTTCCGCAAAACTAAACATAACTCCATATCTTACACCCTCAGCGACAAAAAACTCGTTTATGAAGGTCCCGTCTTTTTTGGCAATCGGTATTGATACGCTTACATCATTCCCATGCAAATCATTCAATAAATCCAGTTCAAAAGCAATCTCCGATTTATTTCTTCGATCCGCACGATAAACTCTAAAGATATATTTACCTGACCCCGTCTCTAAAATATAGGTATCGTTCATGCCTCTAAGGAAGTAATTTAAACGAATAGGTTCTTGAAATTCATAATTGTCTGCAATATGCGACGTTAATGCTTGCTTGGACAAGAGTGAGTATGCAACAGGAAATAAATTCAAATCCGCACCATCCTTTTGACTTTCGGTTTATCCATAACTATACTCTCTTTGGCCAGAATTTTTCTTCTATTTTGTTATCGGATGCAGCATGTCTTCTTGAACTAGCTGACAAACGTTTGTATGGTTTTTCCGTTTTCTATCCGCTCTTCAAAAAGTTCTCCCGCCCGATAGGCAGTGCCCGCAGCGTGAATACCAAGTTAGATGATGTTCATGGCTTCTTCGGTCTTCTATCCCAGCTGCTTTGTTATTCTTTCCGCATTGGATCTCACATACTCGAATTCACTATTCCGTGCTAACTTTAAATATTGTTCAAGTTCTTTCGACTTCATTTGGTACAGCACTTCCAGAGCTGCAATTCTTTGATATTCCAGATTCGTATTCCATGCCATCACGGCTCTTTCTTCGGCATACTTAGATTTGATGTATCCAAGAGCTAATATTGCCCTTCTTCGGACATACTCATCATGATCCTCGGAAAATTCACGGATGATTTCTTCAGCTTCCGAATACTGCGCAGATATTTTTGTGAGGTAATGCGCTAACTGCCATCTCACCTCGGGGTCCGGATGGAATAACCCCTCCTGTGCTAAAAATAGAAGACTTTTGGGCCGTTCGCATAACTTATTAATTAGAATTCCACATTCATGATCCCGTGCGATCATGTATAGTAAATTATTGATCGTTTTTCGAGACCAATACGAGTGTTCCGTAGTTTCTACCAGTTCAGAAAATAGGAAATTCACTATTGCCCAACTCTCGTATTCGGTTTCCCATTCATATTCAGGTTTTTGAGTTTTCGACCATTCCCAAAAATCATTTACTCGTTCATCTAATTTTGTATAAATGTCTTTAGAAGAATCGTGAATGATTCCAGATCGTTCCTTCATCTTGAAACACCTCACAGAAACAGATTCCCGGGAATTTTAGCTAGCGTGACTAAGAATCAGTTTTTTGAATTATATTGATCCAGATCTTGGGCAGCCTTAAAAAAATGCATGAAGTCTTTAATTACGGTTTGATCTTTGCTAATTAAAAGAGTTAACGTGGAGTCCCAACATATGATTTCTATTTCTGCCTTGGGATGTTGAACTGAATTCCCCGGTTAACCAATATCGATCTCCCCCATCCCCTGAACTCTTGCTGAGTTGGTATCGATCCACATAATCAAGAAAACGATCAGGCATCCATTTCAACTCGGGTTCTGTAATCAGCCAGTTGTATTCACGTTGTTTATTTTTAATCGCTTTAAAAATAGGACCAAGAAACGTATAGTATTCAACTTCCTTTGAATTAACTAGAATTGCATTCGCGATCTTCGCCCCTTTCATATCACGTTCCTGTATTCACGAAACGACCTGCCCATAGATCCCCCCAAAGCCGCAACAAAATCATGAGCCTAATCCGACAGCGCTCGCATGATGTTGGATTTCGCCTCTGCCGCAATCGCTTCATTCCCGTCATCGACCGCCTGCATCAAGATCAATACAGGGATGTATACCGCCATCAGCCGCGCCAGCAGCTTCGTTTCCTCGTCCGCGCCTCCGTAAGTTTCGAAAAATACGCCGCGAGCGTAAGCCGGTAAAAAGCTGTAAGCAGCGCTTAAATCGCAGGCCGGATGCCCTAAGCTCAGATCGCCCCAATCAATGATGCCGGAAACGATCCCGTTCTCATTCACCAGCATATTTTTGAAATGAAGATCGCCATGCAGCAGCACATTCACCTCTTCGACGCGGTCCGTTTGCAGCCCGCTCATATACGCTTCGATTACACCGGACTCCTTCGGCGACAAGTGTGCAGCCACCTTCGACAGAAAACTTTCCAATTTCGCTTTGCGCGATAAGATATCCGTCAAGTTTCGATGATCCTGCTGAACTCCGCACTTCAGCGCCGCCTGCACCGGAAACTCATGCAATCTCCGCAAAAATTTCGCCAGCGGTTCTGCCGATAAAGCCCGGCGTTCTTCCGTCAAACCGATGGGGAAATCTCCCGGCACGTAGGCATAACCAAGAAACGGCGCCGGGTATTCGTCACTTGCTTCGCCATAAAACAACGGTTTCGGATAAGGGATGGTTATATAGCTCTCCAGCTTCGGCAGCAGCTTCCCTTCCATACGAATGAAGCCGACTGCAATCGTTCTTCTCGGAAACCGGAACACGTACTCGTCGCCGACGAGGAAAACCGTATTGTCCCAGCCCCAACCTAATCGCTTCACCTGCTTCGATGACAGCTGAGGGAATTGTCTGCCGATCAGCGTCCGCGCCTGCTCTTCGTTAACCTCCCACTCCGCATCCCATACATTCGTTCCTCCCATGAAAGGTCTGCCTCCTCGTTCCTTCCTTTATTTAGACGCTCACATTCCAAAAATCGTTCACACGACTCACCGTATCCAATATCTTTGTATTTCAGTATCATTTACAATTCCCTCTGAATCCAATGTTCCACCATTTCCGAATCGGGATCGGTATCCAAGTCTTCAATGAAGAAGATAGACAAAATAACGCTGGCCTGATCTCCGAACTCTTTGGCAAGAGTTTTTTCCAGCGCTTCATACTCCAATTTCGTTACTTTTTCTTTCAAAGCTAGATCAATAACCATTTTTTCTTTCTTCTTCACCATTTCAACAGCGGTATTCCTATCAAAATCAATGATCTCCTCTGATAGCGGCTCGATTCGTTGTGAAGATCGACAGGCTGTCAACAGCATGAATAAGATGGTATCTGAGGAAATCTACCATCCTGAATCACTTACAATATTTTTATTAATTCTAAATTTGCATAAGTCGTTTCCGAACATTCATGATCTCCATAAATTCCGCTTGCATGATTGAACCCGGATTTAATCCAAAATTTTAAAGCCGGCCAATTTTTCACCGCTACGTTGATCCGAATTTCTTTATACCCCAAAGATGCTATTAGTTCTATAAATTGATTGATGACTTCTTGTCCGAAGCCTTGTTTTTGAATCCTCTTGTCTATATACAAAAATTCAAGATATACAGAATCGGTAGACGGGTAACCGTGATATACACTCAATATTCCTATTATATTTTGGTCTTCTTTATTTCGAATGGTTTAAATTCTGTAATTTTCCAATTTACCGCTCGGAGGTAGGTTGCCTTTAAAGAAACAATCTTTGATATGCTCGGGATTGCAGCTTTGGCCATCCCACTGATTCATATACTTACTTGTTTCATAAAGATCTTGTACCAATGAAATCTCATCTTCTTTTAAATTCGACATCATAAGCCTTTGGGAGTTCCATTTGTCTAAAATAAGTTTCATGATTTTGTCCCTTCTTCGGTTCACCTAACCTAAGATTAATGAATATCGCAAAACACTAGAATGGTTCTCGTTATCTCTATTGCCCTCAGCAACTTTGACTATCTTTCGCTTGAAAAAGTTTCAATATATTCTTCTATAGGCATTATCAGACCGTGGTCATCATCAATATAAATGCCCTTGATAAAGTTATCCTGACTCAATACTTTCTTCATTAGCTCTTTAGATTTATAGATCATCATGATGAAATTAGGGCTTTGAAAAGGAATCTTCTGTAATTCTTCAAACTCGTAATCATTTATAAGGCTTTCAGAAAACTCATAAAAGATATGTTCTTTCCCGTAATCAACTACAAATCTATTATTCTCTATGCTTGAAACCGTATTTTCACCAAAGTGTTTAATTCTATGTATGGAATTGATGTTGAATGTTTCATCACCGATCAGGATTATCCATTGCATATGAAACCCTCCCGCTTGTATTGACGACGTACTGGCCTTTTGGACTCACTGCTTATAATTGTGAAGCTTGCAGCCCATCTAATACAGTGACGCCTCAACGGGCTCAAGAAGCTGACTATGGTCACGCGTTTCTCAGAGCGATCCGGAGCGTCAATATGGCGTTAATTGAAAGAAGTTCTGGAAGCAGCCATTCTATTTAAGGCGTTCTCAAAACAGCGATATCCTTCGTCTGCAATTGCCAGAAACTCTTCAACAGGCACATGGCTATCCAAGTAACAAGCATATAAATATTCCACTAAAGCGGAGTCAATCTCGCAATATTTTAGTATGGCATTCTTCATCGTGATCATGTCATCTTCCCATACCCCTGTATTTTCCAAAACCAAAGAATATAATGCACGAAGTAATCTCTTCGAATAGCCTTTAATAAGTCTAGTTGTCATTGTGCGGTCATTAGCATGCGAAAGTAAACGATGTATGATACGATCTACTTCCTCCTTAGTCTCTGTATTCAAGTCTAAAATGAAATCTGGAGAAATCATGATCGGAGGCACTTTTTCCCCAACGTCATCACCGTATACGCAAACACAGATGATCTTAACCCAAAAGCCCCACTCATTCGGTTTATTCAATACATCGTCAATCGAGCAAATGACCGTATCAATCTTAGTTACTACTGGGTATTCTTCCAACAGCCTATCTTTAATAGCTGACAATTTTTCGTAATCAATATCGTTAGGATTTACGCATACAATAGTAAAGTCTGCATCTGACTGAAAAGGTTTAGCCGTTCCTTTCGGAATCGAGCCGCACATATAAATGCTGTGAATCTTATCTTTAAATTCGGCAAGTAGATGATCGATATACTTATTAACAAAATCTTTATATTCACTTTGTATGACAACTCGATCTATAACTTTTTCCAATATCATATAGACTCCTCCTAAAACAAAAACTTCTTTCGGCTAACGTTCCTGTATTCAAGAACCCTCTTCCCTAATGCAGCGTACTCAAATCGTTCTTTATCTTATTTAGGCTTATGAACGATGCCCTTAAATAAAAACTCCTTTTGATTTTCTCTTATATAGCTTAATATTTTTTCTTCAATATGGCTTTCCGACTGATAAATTCTATGATCCAAATCTTCAAAATCAGCATTATACTCCACTAGTTGGTCCTGCCTCTTTTCTCTGTCCATGTTTGGTTTTCCGCCTAACCGATTTACTGCTTCTAGCAATATCGTATAATAATCTTCAATTCCTATAGCCTTAAAACCGTTTAACGCCTCCTCCCATACTATGCCTGTAGAATTAGAGAAGAATTGATCATGTCCGCCATTGTTCACTTCCGCGAGATACCATTCTATTGCAAATGTATATATTTGAGGGAGGGTGAACTTCTTTAAGTCATCCTTGTATTCCTTTTCTCCATCATAAATATTAACATTCCACCATAACGGTTCAATTATTGCATCGATGTCATTCCCGTTAATGGTTTCTTCAGAAACATTTATTTCGACATCTTCAAAGCCCATAATATTCCCTCCTACTTGTTATTTTTCTTAGGTACTTCTTTTGAACACACGAAGTCAAAGCAAAAGCCGTATCTATCATTATTAGAGTTCACTTCATGAAGATACTCTACATTATTAATATTTCTTGAGCAGTTACATGTACTTCTTCAAGTTCTTCTCCTTTAGTTGGTCTGTATGCAATTCTTTCAAGCTCTTCTTTTAAGTTTTTAATTAATTGAGCAGGCAGCTTCTTTACAAAATATCTCAAACACCATTCTTTCCAAACATCATCTTCACCTGCTAGAACAATGATTACAAACGGAATTGTTTCTTCAGGGACTGTTAATAGTAACTTCGATATTTCTCTAGCAATTGGCCAATTTATATCTTGTAACCACTCTAATAATTCTGGTATTAATTTTATCAGGTCTTGTTTATCCAGATCTTTTAAATCATTTACTCTCTCAAAGTCATTTTTATCTCTTGGCAGCAGATTGAAAAGATCACTCATGTTTTGTATTTCCTTTCTTTTCTAGAAATTATTTCCGATAACGTTCCTGTATTCACGACTCGACGTATGTCGGACCAAGGACGAATGTCCGCAGCGTGAATATTACGTTGGTATTCTCAGTTCATCCCCGACTCGTTCGAGGATGAATTTTTTCTTTATACTGGAGAAAACACTGGGCAGAATAACGCATATTTTGTTGGGACACCGATCCCGTTTTGTAAAGTGTTATAAGCCCTCGCCTTTTGTTCATACCCCGATTCAGCTGGTTGGGCCCAGAGCCCGCATCACCGTGCCAACCTGTGGAGAACGAAAGTGCTGGCCCCAGTGAACATGAAGGAGGTCCTCATGAATCAACCTGTTCTCAGCATTGACGTCGCCAAAGGTAAAAGCGTGGCGGCTGCTTTTCTTTCCTACCACAATTGTCTGTATAAACCGTTTACATTTCATCATTCCCAAGAAGATTTTCAAAGGGTTCTAGCTGTTCTGGAGGAGTTGAAATCCGTTTCCGGTCAAGAGCCTAAAGTCGTTCTTGAAGCGACGGGGAACTATTCGAAACCTCTGGCTTCCTTCTTTGCTGCTCACGGATATTCGGTCGTGCTTCTCAATCCGTTATTAACCCACCAACTAAAGCAAAAGGCAGTACGCAAGGTGAAAACCGATCCTATCGATGCGATGCGGATTGCTCACGTTTTTTACTTGCAAGATCCTCAGCCTCATGTACCGTTGGACGAGACCGTTCAGCAGCTCCGTGTGTTCTGCCGACAATATCAGCATTGGACAGCCTTATACGGCCAGACGCAGCTTCATTTTCGCGCCGTTTTGGATCTCCTTTTTCCGGGTTACGATCAAGCTTTTCAAAAGGTCTGCAACCGCACTTCTTTGGAGCTGCTCTCTCGTTTCCCGACTCCTGCCGAGCTTCTAGCTGCAGATCCGGAAGAGGTTTTGAACCTCCTGCTAAGCAACCGCCGAGGTCGAGCTTGGAACGAAACCAAGCGGCAGCAGCTGCTTGAAATAGCCAGACACAGCCTGCCAGATCTTCATGGCATCGAGGCTCAAAAGGCAGTCCTCAGGTCATATATCCACCTTCTTCAAACGTATCAGGATTGCATGGATGACCTTTTACGATCGATGCAAACCCTCGCCGAATCGATTGAAACTTACGCGCTGCTTCGTACCATTCCAGGGGTAGGACCCTTGACAGCAGCCATGCTTGTTGCTGAAATTGGAGACATAAAAAGGTTCCCTTCCGTGAAGCAGCTAACAGCTTTTGCAGGGCTAGACTCAGCTGTTCACGAATCGGGAACCTTCAAATCCAAGAAGAATCGAATATCGAAACGGGGCTCTTCGTACCTGCGAACAGCGCTTTATCAAGCGACCGTAGCCGGCATTTCCAAGCAGATTCACGGTCCGAGAAATTCGACTCTCTTTCAATTTTATCAGCAAAAACGGGACGAAGGCAAACCGGCAAAAGTCGCCATTGTGGCCGCTTCACATAAGCTTTTACGCATTATTTTTGGCATGTGGAACTCCGGAACGGCCTTTCAAGCTCATTAAGCACTGAAGTTGGATATGGAATCCATTTTTCATCTACCTTCTAAGGTAGGTTTATTTCAGCATGTTCCATTTAGACAGCTCAACGATTGTTTTATGAAAAGGCTTGACTTTGATTAGCTGGTTTATATGCTGCCCCTGTCTTCTTCGATTCCACTAAAGCTTTTAACTACGCTATTTAAGTTTTGTCATTTTTCACGTTTCCGTCTTTAGCAGATTATTTCAATTTTTAATGTATTAGAATTAAATTTTGTTATTGAGAATTCACAAAATTTAAGGAACCCTATTTATTCGGGTTCCCTCTGCTCTTATTTAATTTCCGCATTATAAAAATATTATTAAAATAAATAAAAGAATTAATACAACAATACTAATTGCCGAAGCAACTTTGATATAACGAATCGCTCCTTCTGATGGTTCTGGTTCTTCATTAAACATCCATCTTTTCCCTAATAATAAACTCTCTCTTGGATCAAAAAAGCTCCATACTAATACAGCAAGTAGAGGAATGAAAAAAATAAATACTATAATTTTCTCTGCCATACTTCTCTCCCTTTTGAAAATTATTCAAAACATTTTATCTAATCTATACGCTTTAATACCTTAGTTAGTTTCGTCATACGCTATTCTTCGTTTCTATCTAAATAAAAAAAGTAACGTTACTTGTTTCGAATATGCCTAGCTATCACATATTTTTGTATGAATTGAGTAACGCAAGGTAACAAAAATCGGATTATACTTTTTGTGAAAATTATTTTCTGCTTATTATATAATTCAGGGGTTGCATATAACGTTCCTGTATTCACGACTCGACGTATGTCGGGTGTCCGGCGACTGCCGGACCAAGGACGAATGTCCGCAGCGTGAATATTATGTTATGCGATGCCTTGCTTTCTTGTTTAATTTTCTACTTTCTCGTGATATTTTTGAGTTAATTTCTCTAAGCGTATTTCTCCTTCCTTTAATATTTGGGCATCCTGCCCGTCATATGATATATATTTTTTCTTCTGCATTAAATTTAAAAGCTGTTTTGTTTCATTGTCGTTTTTATTAAGTTCGTCTGAAATATAATCATATGAGAGTTTTCCTTCTTTACTAAGTCTAAGAAGTATCAAATATATAGTATACTTGTGCTCTAAATGCTCTATCTTCTTATATGTATTGCTCGGCCAGAAAATAATGTATTTAAATCTATTGCAAGCTCTCCAAAAAAATCTTAAAGGCTTCACGTTCGAGTATCCGATTCCTCCTGAATCGTTTACTGTCCAAAATGATTTATAATGTTTACCTGTTATCGAGCTCCAAGTAATATACACTTCAATTGGAGATTTCGGTACACCTATCAATTGATAACTCTTCCTTTCATTAATTGCTATTTCAGTTAAGCCGTTAAGTTTTACTACCTTTTCGTATATAAATACCTCCCTCTTATTACTTTCTTTCCGAATTGTAATTTCTTGCTTAGTTTTTACTTCCACGTTTACTGCAACCCCTGGTCCATAATTCTCCAAAGTAAAAAACCAAATATTCATATGCTTACCGACTTGAACATTTGCAGGTTTGATAAAAGATTTGTACGGAGAATGAACTAACCTCCAAGTTGCAACCACGTAAATGATTGTAACCACCAAAGTAAAAAAGGTAATGATAACTGTTACTCCTGAATTTATAATCCCTACTAACGCACTATTGGCATTTATCCAATCTAACATTTCATCTAGTTGACTCATTTATGTATCTCCTTCTGACTTTAGGGTTTCGCATAACGTTCCTGTATTCACGACTCGACGTATGTCGAGTGTCCGGCGAATGCCGGATCAAGGGCGTATGCCCGCAGCGTGAATATTATGTTAGGCGAAGTTATTTATTCTTTAATTATCTTGTACATTTTCTGTTGGTCTTCTTCCTTTATCAAAATTTAAAGAAAACTGTTCTTGTATACCATCAGGCAAAGTACTATATTTCGTAATCCTATCTAAATTCAATAGTTCGCGAACAGGTATAGATCTAAAAAATACCATTGTTAGACCTTTTCTAGAGTTATAGTCCAATTGTATATTCAATTCATTTATATCTTCAGGTAAAGAAATTTTTTCGATTTCGTGCCAGTATAAAGGACTTCCTAACCACCATGTAGTATCTTTCGAATCAATAAAAGTAATTTTTTCTGAATCAGTATCATTAATAAATTTAAAATTTTCATTCCAATTGTCCGTGACTTCATTCACTCCTGTAATTATCGGCCTTACTACAAAGTTATTAAACGGAACTGGAAACCCTACAGAAATAGAATATAAATTTTTTTCTTCTCTAGCTATTCTTAATCTTGACGATATTGCTGCGAGACTAGGCGTTGGTATGTCGCATGAAATGTTACCAACATCAAATATTTCTTCAATCGAGAATAATCCCGCAACTTTTTTTATATTTTTCAAATTATTCAAATAACGAGTGAAGAAATAAAACAAACTTATAATTAAAACTGTTGGAACAAAAATTAATATGTACTCTATAAGGTGTAGGTTTGCAGCTAGTATAAGCAAAAAAATTGACCAAACTATAGAAACTGAAAGTAATGAATGTCTAATCCAATCAATTATTTTCGTAGTATTTTTGTCAGCAGGAGTAATTATATTATTGTATAAATTCACTTTCTGAAATATTAACTTACCTATATTCTCATCTTTATAATTTGAAAAAGAATATGGAAATGAAGCTAATTCCCAATACGTTTCCCTTGCTTTTTGAGCTTTATGCTGACTATTAATTGATACAAAAACTGCAGCAAATCCAACTAGTGTTAATATTCCTAAAGTTATACCAAATAAATATGCAATTATGTCACTCTGATGTACTAAAGTAAAAAAATCTTGTATGGTCTTCATATTTTCTCCTCGATATTAAATAATTTCGCCTAACGTTCCCGTATTCACGACCCGACGTATGTCGGGTATCCGGCGAATGCCGGATCAAGGACGAATGTCCGCAGCGTGAATATTATGTTATAAGATGTCAGCAACCTCTTTGAAAAAGCAATAAAATTGTTTAATCTTTTCTATGTTGCTACCTATCAAAAATCCTTTCCTATACTTTCACTAATTCTTTGTTTTACGGACCTATCAATTATCGCTTGTATGACCGAATTCGTATTTCTCATCCTAATTATTTGAGTGAAATTATAAAATCCAAAATGAATAACTAATTTGCCAACTAGCTCGTCTGCAAAAGAAGACGATATGACTGAAATTCCATCAAAGTTAATAATAATTGGTTTAGAGGTTTCATTATATATATTGAGAATTTCTATCCTAATTCTCTCACCTGATTGTCTTGTACCTGTGCCTGAAGATTTTTCAGATAGTTTGTAGTTTAGATTTCCATTATCATCTTCTAAATTTTCTATATGAAGATTGATAGGCTGATTATATCCTCCTAATGAATCAACTACAGAAATTGTTTTATCAGTATCAATTTGAAAATCTACTATTGTACAACCTTTTTCTTGAGAAATTTTAGGAACCTTTGTGAATATATCTATTTGATTTTTTCTAAGCATATAAGATGCTTTATCAGAAGTAATGAATAATTGACCAGAATTTGATTGCACAATATTATGCAATCCCCATAGCCCATTGCCTTGTCCTATTTTCTTGTCCCTAGTAATTCCTTCCTTTATTGCTTGAGTGATTGCATCGCCTGCATTCCTTGTTGAATATTTTGTATTATACAAAGAGTTGAATATCCCTTGTCCATAATCGAAAATACAAATAGCAATATGCTTAGTGTTTTTATGAATTTGACCCATGATAAATCCATCAGTCACTTTGGAATGTTGCAATACATTATCCATTACTTCATTTATACACCAAGTTAGTCCATCTACTACTCCTTGTTCACATACTATGGATTGCGATATTTCATTAACAAATGCGTTTACAATTTCATTTACATCTTCGGAACTTGAGAACATCCAGATTTGATCCAAACATTTTCTTTTCAATTGAATAATATTCTCTTTAACAGCTAAAGGTTTAAAGAAGTGAGCTTGATTTAAGTAGTCCGGATATACATCGCTAAATTTAAAAGTGATCCCCTCTTCTTGGTAATACTGAATCATCCCACTGATTGGAACACATACATTCGGAAATGCCGATTGAACCTTAGACAAATCAACGTAAACTTCTTTACCTTTATTATTAATTATTTGTCTTAAAAACGAACTTACATGTCTTGGGTGATTCATTTGAGGTATCGAAATAGTATACAATTTATTTCCTCCTTGATTTAAATTGTTGAGATTTGTGCTGATTTCTTATAACGTTCCTGTATTCACGACCCAGCGTATGCTGGGTGTCCGGCGAATGCCGGACCCAGGGCGAACGCCCGCAGCGTGAATATATTGTTAAGTGATGTTCCAGCCTTCATCGAATCACTCACTCAATTTCTTATGTTCTTTATCTCTTATGAACGAAGTAACTTAAATGCCTTTAGATCAATATTAAATTTTCCTTCAGTCAGTACATCAATCCCCAAAAGTCCGTTTATGTTGTGATATTTAAATGAAGTGAAGTCTATGTATACATCTTTTAAAATAAAATCTCCTACCTGTATGCCCTCGATCTTCTTACTAAATGCATGCTCTTTACCTCCAATTCCGTAGCTAGTTATGATTTCATCGTCCATACTCACTTGTATTCCTATCTCATCCACTTCATCTTGTGAAATCAAACTGTGACTAGCTCCGGTATCGATCACAATATTCGATATCACTTTCTTTTGCTTATTAAAATGGACTGTTATTTCCGTAAATAACAGTCCGTCTCTATATTCAATATTCATTTAAAGACTTCTCCTTAATCCTATATTTTTCCGTACTTTCACAACGATTTGATCTTTGGAAGTATGATAAACCAGCGTCTTATCCTTACTATTCAATAATTCGCGCGTAGCTTCTTCATCGCTGATCGGGCCAATCACGGCCACATCATCAATGATTTCTTGATTATCGTTTTCTTCAGAATGAAGAACTTCAAACTTTACGAATTGGTTCGGAAAAATCTGTTGTACTTCTTGCCATTTCATCGTTGTCCCTCCTGTCTTTTGATGGTTATATTATACCATTTCATAAGCCTACAACTCTCACTGGAATTTCACTTAACGTTCCTGTATTCACGACTCGACGCATGTCGAGTGTCCGGCGAATGCCGGATCAAGGACGAATGTCCGTAGCGTGAATATTATGTTATAGGATGTCAGCGCCTTCCTCGATTTAGCCCACTAAAATCATTTATTATCTTCGTTCATCTACTATCCATGAGAATTTACTTGCTATTGCATTTGCAATTTCTAAAATTGACTCCTCTATTTCTATATTCATCTTTTGGGGTATATCTATTTCTATTAAGTTAATCTCTTTTATTCCTTCTAGCGTATAAAAAGCATAACTACCTTCTGATTCAGCTAAAAGACCAGTAGCTATTATCAATTCATCATTAATCATTTTGGAAAACTTCAAATTGCTTATTTTATTAAACTCTAATATTTCAATGAAGAATTTCTCGATTTCAATCGCTTTTATTTTCTTTGTATATTTCTCATCGGAATAAATCATTAAATAATCATATAAAAGAAAATCGGACATATAATCCCTCGTTCTTTCATAAATTTGAAGAAGGTTAGAGTGTCTTTGGATTATTACGATTCTTTGAATATGATTGCGCTGATTTCCTATAACGTCTTATTCCCGAACTTCGTAAATCCCCTTATATCCTGCTCAAATTACGAAATTCGTATTTCCCTCACTTATCGAGGTATTCCCGAACTTTCACCTCCTGGAGCAGTCTGTCTTTATAAACGCTGCTCCGGCGAAAAGTGTTTGCTGCTCCATATAAACTTCGCCAAGTCTTACCATCGTTCCTGCCCTGCCTTTTTCAGTAAAAAAAGCCTCTTCGGGCGCTCGGTGACACTTCCGCTCTTAAGCGGCCTTGTCACCTTATTCCGTCAGAGGCTTCTGCCGATTCCTGCTTTTACCCGACTTGAAGCGGCGGGTGAATAAATTTCGCCAGTGCATTTATAACGGGCTCAAGCGAAGGGCCTTTATCCCCCGATCCCGTCAAATCTGCCGAGAAACCGCCGATAAACCGCTTCCGGATTCAGCAGCTTCGCCGAGTAGTTCTCCACCTCGTCCGTCCGGTCGTCGTCCGTTACGGACAGGAACAGCGTTACGGCCTCCCGCGCGGCGCCGGTGCCGAACAGCTCTTCGTCGTCCAGCCGCCGCAGCGCTTCCGATGCCGTTTCGTAGAAGGCGGCCTGGGACTCTATGCTGTAATCTTCCCGATCGAATAGACGCCGGCTGACCTGCGGCATTTTGCCTTCTGCCAGGTCCCCGTCGCTGTATTCCCATTCGTCCGGCGTCCAGCGCAGTGCGGCAGCGATAGAAGGCGTGTCGATTCCGACTTCGTTTTTGCAATAGTCGATCCGCCGCCGCAGCGCTTCTTCCGTATGGACGCCCAGGTAGACCGAGCCCGCGTGGCTGTCGGTGACGAGCGCAGCCGCGTACAGCGTCTCTCCCGCGATCCGCTTGGACAGTGCCTTAAAGTCGGCGCGCAGCGCTTCTGTCAATTCTTCTTTCCACTCTTCGAACGCAAACGTCATTCTTTCCTGCCTCCGTCAATGAACCTCCCGGTTTCGTCCTTCGGACTTCAGAACCGAGACTGTCCGTTGCTTGTTTTATTCCTTCGCCTCCCCCGCTTAACGGCCGCGGACCGATTCCGTTCATTGTTTGCGGGCTTTGATCACGAAAGTAACGGGAATGGTTTTGGCTCGAAGCGCGAGGCCGCCGCTGCCGTCCGCCTGCCGCAGGATGTCCGGGTCGTTTTCTTCGATCATCTGCTCGATTGCGAAGCCTGCTTTGGCCAGCGCATTGACGTAAGCCGAGATCGGACGGTCGGATAACTTCAGCTCGCCCTGACAGAACTCGGGAGCTACCGGATACCAAGCGTCGTCGAAGTAACTTTTGTTCAAAACGAGTCTGTCTCCCTCTTCAGCCGCTGTTCGATGTATGGGATGGGACCAGCTGAAAATGAACAGGCCGTCTTTTTTTAGATACGAAGCGATTCGCGCAAAAGTCCCTTCGAGATCCGTGGTCCAGCCTATCGCGTAGATCGAATACACAAAGTCGAAATAGTTCGCGGGAATGCCGCAGTCTTGTTCCATAGGCGAGCAGATCAGCTTGGCAGACTGTCCGCGCTCGGCCAGATTCTGCTTTGCCTTTTCCAGCTGTCCTGCCGAAAGGTCCAGACCCCACAGCTCGGAAGCCTGCCGCCCCGCCTGATACAGCAGCGACCGGCCGTTGCCGCAGCCGATTTCCAGCATCTTTTTGCCGGTCACGTCGCCGAACAGCCGGTACTTTTCTTCCGTAATAAAAGATCCGTAAAAAGGCAGCACGACCGGTTCCAAAAATTCGCTGCCCCGGGTGTCCCAGTAAAGTCGGTTCGTTTCGTGAATCTCGGATATGTTCGTCATCATAACCTCCGTCGGAATAGATGATGTTCAGTCAGCGGCGGACGCGGGGTTCTCCCTCAGCCAATTCACCATATGATCGAATAATTCTGCCGAGTATCGATGCCGGCTTTCGCCGCTCGGCAGTTCGCTGGTGATCTTCGTTACGTTGCTCTCGACGTCGACCGAATCGATGAAGCTTACGAGGCCCGGACAAAATGCGTTCAACGCTTGAAAGTATCGCTTCTGCGGTTCGATGAATGTCAAATTCAATTCGAAACCTCTTCTTAAACGGGTGGCGTCATTGGCCTTTCGCTGTCTTAAGTCGGGTTCGGCCGCGGAGAGCAGGAAATACTTGTCGGGAAATCCGATTGCTCTCCGCTCAAGCAGAGGCCGGTAAAAGCGCTCGACGAAGTCCAGACTCTGTCCGCCGAACAGCGTAAAATCAAACGACCAGTTATACCAAAACGGCTGGAACAAATCGATGTCGATGATCGCGAGTCCGTCCCGGTCCCTCTCCGCGGCCAGGCTCCACCGATCGGCCTGACGCTCGAAAAACCATTCCGGATATTCCGGCTCGGGTTTATTCCAGCAGGCCGCAACTTCCTGGATATGCAGCGCTCCCGTTTGCCGGGCAAGCGCGCTCGAAGTCGTCGTTTTGCCCGCCGCGCTCGCCCCTTCGATGCTGATGATCGTCATATTGAGCTGCCTCCTTTCCGTTCGCCTGCTTCGCTTTCCGCAAAGCGCCTCGACTTCCAGTATATCTCTGATTAGCCGGCAAGGAAAACGGAATCTCAAAGTTTGTCGTCGGGAACGGCAAAAGCCCGGCCTCAAAAGAGGCCGGGCCGCTTCGCGCGTCCGCACTGCTGCCGACGCAGGGCGAAGGAAGCGCCGCATATGGCGGAACTTGCGCAATTCGCGTTCTTACCACGAAACGGTAACGATCGTCGTCGTCGAATCGAGTTTCCCGTTTACCCGTTCCGACTTCGTCGCCATGATTTTATTCCCCGACGGGCTCCATTTCATCTGATCGCCCGCGTCCGCCAGATCCGGAGAGAGCAGAAACGACTCGCCGGTGGAAGCGTCCGCGATATAGAAGCCCGCTTTATCCGATCCCCCGCCGGAATAGATCGTATAAGCCAGGCTTTTGCCGTCCGGCGACCAGCCCATTCCGAAAAAGCCTTTGTCTTCCGCCAGCGTCTTGATTTCTTTGCCGCCCGGCTCCGCGAGCTGAAGTTCTTCCTTCGCGTCGCCGACCCGTCTCACGACGGCAAGCCGGGTATCGTCCGGCGACGGCACCAGGGCGGTGATCGGGCTGCCGATTAACGAGTGGATTCCTGTCTGCCTATCGTAAACGTACATGCCCCAATCCGTGTCCGACAGCCCGTAATAGATGCGTCCATCGGATGCGGCTTTCAGCGAACCGGCGAGGATCATTTTTCCGTCCGCTTGGGCGATGCGCGTCTCCGTTCCCGCCAGATCCGCCATGTATAGACCCGCATCTCCTTGTTTGGCGTAAACGACGTGTTCGCGATCCAGCCAGCCCGCATCGAGCGACGAGACGCTCTCTCCGCCTGCCGCGCCTTTGATCCGGGTCAGCTTGCGGCTGTCCATGTCCAGCAGGTAGGGGATGCCGTCCAGACCGCTGTCATTGATCAAAAACAGAGTTTTTCCGTCCGGCGACAGCAGCGGCGCTCCCCAACTTTTGCCGTCTCCTCCGTGCAGCAGCTCGTCTTCTCCGGCGGTCAAGTCGCGAATGTACAAGCTGTACGGCTGCATCTGCGTCTCGCCGATCCATACTTTTTCCGCATTCGGATCGGGCTTTCTCACCACAATATGATTATCGTCCAGCCAGATGCCGCCCAACGTATGCTGCATTTCGTCGATTTTTTCCAGCTTGAGGCCGGAGTAGACCGATTGGTTCGGGTTATCTTTGACCGTGACGGACGGGGCTGTCGAAGCTTGAGAGGCGCTCGGCGCCGGGGTTGTCTCCGGTTCCGCACCGCCTTTGACCTGAACGGCGCCTTCGTCTTCGCATCCGCCCAGCAGCCCGATCGCAAGCAGGCCTCCCAGCAGCGCGGACGCGCACCGGACTTTTTTGACGCCGTTTTTTTTCGTTTCGGTGTTCATCTGAATCGTCCTCCCCTTTATGCTTCTCTCCATCATAACCGGGAATTACGTCCAACTTATTTCAAAACCGCCGCTTGCGATTCTTATCGCGTCAGGCGCTGCGGCGGTGCCGGAAAGTCCAGCTCGAACGCCGTCTCTTCTTCCTGCCGTTCCAGCAGACGGATATTCCCGCCCTGCGCTTCCATCAGGCGCTTTACGAGCGACAAGCCGAGCCCGCTACCTCCCGTCAGCCGAGCCCGGTCTTTGCTCACCGTGTAAAAAGGCTCGAAAATCCGGCTTCGCGACTCCTCCGGGATCGACAGCCCCGTATTGATGACGCGCAGCCGCGTTCCGCCGCCTTCCGGCCCGCCTTCGATCCGCACCCGGCCGCCCGGACGGTTGTACTTGATCGCGTTGTCCAGCAAATTTGTAAAGACGTGCATGAAGCTTTCGGGATCGCACCAGATGACGGCCGGCAACACGTCGACTTCGAGCGAGACGCCGAACTGCTCGGCCTTCCCCTTCATCCGCCCGGCCGCGTCGTTCACCGCCGCGATTACCTCCAGCTCCGACGCCTCGAGCTCGAAATCGTAGCGCTCCAGCGCGGAGAGCCGCAGCACCTTTTCGACCATCTCGTACAGCCGCTGCGCTTCCTTGCTTATGCTCCCGCGCGCCTCCTCCAGAAGCTGCGGATCGTCGCCGTACATCTCCAGCAGTTCCGTATAGGCTTTGATCGTGGTCAGCGGCGTTTTGAATTCGTGGCTGATGTTCCCGATGTAACGTTTCTGCTGGTTCTCCAGCGCCTGAAGCCGTTCGACGGCCTGCGCCAGCTTGCTCCGCTCGTCTTCGAGGCGCGCGATATTGCCCTGAATTTCGCCGCTCATGTAGGCGATGCCTCGTCCGAGCTCACCCAGTTCGTCCCGGCGCTTGAGCGGCTCTTCGCTCAGGAAGCGGCCTCGGCGGATCGAATCTGCGGAAGCTTTAAGCTTGAGGATCGCGGCCGCGAAACGGCTGTAATACAGATAGCCCAGCAAAAAAGCCGCCAGCGCCACCGCTCCGCCGACAAGCAGAAACAAGCGGCGAATGGCGGCGTAAAAGGTCAGATAGCTGCCGATCGGATAATCGAAGCGTATCGCTCCGATCTGTCCCTCCGGCCCTTCCACCGGCGCGAAATACAGCAGGCGGTCCGCCTTCTCTCCCTGCCGGAAATAAGCGATGCGCCCCGTCAGCGCGTAATCCAGCGACTCCTTCTCGGCGGCCGTCAGCTCTCGCCGCTCGCCGGGCGCCGAACGGACGGAAGATCCCAGCGGCACGCGGCCTTCGGCGTACAGCGTCACCGGCATCCCGGTCAGATCGGCCAGCTCGCTCGCCAGCCGTACCCCTTCCCGGTTATAGAAGACAGAAGCGTCGACCTGCGGCGTCTCGGTATAATATTCCTGGCGCAGCCGCAGATTGGCCAGCTGCGTCTGCCGAGCCAGCACGTCTTCGATCTGCGCCGCCTGATTGTCCCGAATGCCGCGCAGTACCAGCACGCTCAGCAGCCCGATGCTCAGGACGAGCAGAACCGCCAGAAACAGCGTGAATTTCAGCCGGATGCCGACTTTCATCGGGGATCTCCGCCGGCCGGAGCCATCGCTTTGTAACCGACCCCGTATACCGTCTGCAGCAGGCCTTGATGCTCTTCGCCCAACTTCTTGCGCAGCCGCTGCACATGGATGTCCACCGTGCGCGTGCCGCCGACATAGTCCATGCTCCATACCCGGTCGAGCAGATCGTCGCGCGTGAATACGCGGGCCGGTCTCGATATCAGCAGCGCCAGCAGGTCGAATTCCTTCGGCGTCAGTTCCAGCTCCGAGCCGTTCAGTTCGGCCGAGCGATGCGAAAGGCGGATGCGCAGCGGGCCCAGTTCGATCCGATCGCGCGCCTCTTCCGCGGCGGACGCAGCTTCGGCGGGTTCGCCGTCCCCGCTTTTGTCCAACCGGCGCATCAGCGCTTTCACCCGGGCGAGCACCTCGCGAATCTCGAACGGCTTGGTCATATAATCGTCCGCGCCGAGCTCCAACCCGACGATCTTGTCCACGATATCATTCTTGACAGTGAGCAGAATGATGCCGATTCCGCTGCGGCTTTGCAGCCGCCGGGCGACTTCGTAACCGTCCATTTTCGGCATCATCACGTCGAGCACGACTACCGAAGGAGCGAACGACTCCACCTTGCGCAGCGCCTCTTCGCCGTCGGCGGCCGTCTCGGTCTCGTAGCCTTCCCGTTTCAGCGCATAGACAAGCGCGCTGCGGATTCCCGGCTCGTCGTCCACGACCAATACTTTTTTGCCCATTCCGGCTCCTCCCGTCTGCCTGATTCTCTCTTTCATTAAACAACATCCCGCGCCAAACGCCAAAACGCCTTTTCCGAACGCCCGAGCCCGCGATGACGAAGCGTCTTTTTTCGCGAAAAGGGAAGCCAAACAGCCGCAGCGGACGCTCCTGCGCCCGCTGCGGCTGTGCAATCGAATGATCAAAATTTTTCGTGCGGCTCGCAGACGTCGTCGGCCACGACCCGATCCTTACCCGAGCGCTTCGCGACGTAAAGCCTGCGGTCCGCGACGGCCAGCAGTTCCGTTCGGCTGATCGGGGCGCCGTGCACCGTATGTACCCCTATGCTCGCCGTTACGGGAAGAGCGCCGGTGATCGGACTCCAATCGGCGCTGCGGATCGCCCGGCACATCCGCTCCGCCAGCTCCCGCCCCTGCTTCTCGTCGGTACGGGGGAACACGGCAATAAATTCTTCCCCGCCCATTCTTGCCACCACAGCCGGTTCCGCCGCGGCCACCGACAAAATCTTGGCTATGTTGATGAGCACCGTATCGCCGACGACGTGCGACAGCGTATCGTTGATCCGCTTAAAGGAATCGAGATCGATAATCGCCAGCGTCAGCGGCTCGCCGTTCACTTGGGATTCCGTCAGCAGATCATCCAAATAGCCGTCGATAAAACGTCGGTTCCGCAGACCGGTCAGCGGATCGCGCAGCGCCATTTCCCGGAAATGCTCGCTGCTTTTTCGCGCTTCCTCCGCTTCGAATACGGCCTGGAAGATGCGGGCTTTGGCTTCGCGCTCCGCCGAGCGCAGCGCTTCGGCCTCGGCATGATACAGCAGATGCTCCTCGTAAGCTTCCTTGTAGCGTCCCGCCGCGGCATGCAGCTCCGATTGTCGCAGCCGGACCTGTACGGACAACCGGGATAATCCGTGATCGTCGCACAGATGGCGGGCTTCGTCGAGCATGGCCTGCGCTTCGTCCAGCTTGCCCTGCATCAATTGAGCCTGCGCGACGGTCAGCATGCATTCCGGCAGCGAGGCCAGCTCGCTGAGACGGCGTTCGGAAGGCTCGGTGATGACGGGCAGCAGCGTACGCTCGGCTTCCTCCGGGTGTCCCAGCAGGATCTCGCCCTTCGCGATCGTATCGAGCTGCATCGCGATCAGCGGAAACCCGTGCTTTTCGGACAGCTGCCGGATCTGGGCAATCAGCTCGGCGGCCTTCTCCAGATCGCCCAAATCGTAATACGTGAACGCCATATTGTTCAGCGCGAACAGCTCGAACTGCACGTCTCCGGTCGCGTTCGCGATCTCCAGCACTTCGTCGAAACGCTGCTTCGCGTCTTCGTAAGAACCCGCTTCGTCCAGCGCCAGCGCCAGCATCATCAGATGGTCCGCGCGGGTCGCGGGGGCGACGCCGGAGGGCAGATGCTTAAGGCCGCGCAGCGAATGCTCCAGCGAGCTGTCGTCATCGCCCAAGCGGCGGAAGAAACTCCCCAGCAGCCGGTGGCTTCTGGCCAAGACATGCGCTTCGTCGTTCTCGGCGGCCCACGCGTTGATCTCCCGGATCATGCGTCCGCTTTCCGCGATCTGAGCTTGGCGCCCCAGCACGTCGGCATGAATAAGCCGCGTGCGTTGAATCAGGTCTTCCCTGCCGATCCGCGCTGCGGCGCTGAGCGCCTGCTGAACCGGAACGATCGCCGCGTTGATATCACGGTAAGGCAGAATTTCCAGCAGGTCGAGCACCCGGGCAAAATCTTCCGGCGTGCAGCCGCCCGAGTCAAATTTGCGGGCAAGCGCGCTCCAATCCGGCTGTTTGAATTGTGCGCCCTTCTTATATACATGTTGATCCGGCAAGGTTCTCCCCCCATGACAGCAGCAATTTCCGTACGAATAACCGCGGAGTTCCCCGCACAAAATTCCTAAGTATACCATATACTAAAGTTACTTGGCGTTAAAATCAATGGTTTTATCCATAGTTTAGCCTAGAATATAGGAAAAAAGACCGAATGAAGGATGCTTCCTCCCCGGTCCTTTTCATAGTCAGCGCTGAGCCAATATGTCCAGCAGCGTTCCCGGCAGGCGGAACTGCTGTCCGTTAATATGAATGGTCTTCAGCAGCTCCCCTCCTTCCGCATCGTGCGCATCCTTAATCGCCTGCACTTCGTGCTGAAGACGTTCCATCTGCAGATCGAGCGAGCTGGCGGAATCGGAGGCCGCCTTGAGCTCGGCCAGCAGCTCTTCGGGCACGTCCTGATTGTATTTGTAAAAAATCTTATGCTCGAGGCTTGCCCAAAAATCCATCGCGATCGTGCGGATCTGAAGCTCGACGCATACATGCTCCGTCCGGTCGGACAGGAACACCGGCACTTCGATCAGAAGATGGAGGCTGCGATATCCGTTGGGCTTGGGATTGGCGATATAATCTTTGATCTCCAGTACCTTGAGATCGTCCTGCTGCTGCAGCATCTCGCGGACCTTATAAATGTCGGAGATAAACGAGCAGGTAATGCGGAGTCCCGCTATGTCTCGGATATTTCGCTTGATGGACTCCAAGGAAATATCATGCTGCTTGCGCAGCAGCTTATTGACGATGCTTTCCGGCGATTTCAAGCGCGATTTCGTATGTTCGATCGGGCTGTAATCGTGCAGCGTCTGGAACTCCTGCTTCAAAATGTCGATTTTGGTCTCCATCTCGTCGAGCGCAAACTTGTACGTCATCATAAAGCGCGTCACTTCTTCGCGAAACGACTTAAGCTGCTCCATCGGCACGATTCGTTCATTCAAATCCAAAGCGTTGTTTTCCATGAAATTCGTTTCCGTTCCTCTCTGCAGGGGGCGCCGGACCGGGAAGTCCGTCACCCGTCAAATATTCGTCGGCTGCGGTATTGACGCAAACGAAGAGTCGGCCCCCGCCTCGGTTTCCTCCTGAGTTTCAGGGTTTTTGTCCCGCCGAAGCTTCCGAATCCGGTCCTCGTGACAAGCAGGCGAGTTTGCGTATACCTTGAATATCGGTCACTTTAAGTATAGAGGTTACCCTGCAGTTTTACAAATTGCGAAACGGCGCGTTTTTCGTTCAAATATCCTGTTTGGCATACAATTTCAGCGACAAGAACACGG
This sequence comes from Saccharibacillus alkalitolerans, assembly GCF_011090185.1. Classification (GTDB taxonomy): domain Bacteria; phylum Bacillota; class Bacilli; order Paenibacillales; family Paenibacillaceae; genus Saccharibacillus; species Saccharibacillus alkalitolerans. The sequence continues at coordinate 68,676 of NZ_JAAFGS010000010.1, forward strand.
ATGCACCGAGCAAGACGACGAGCGCCAGGCAGACCGTGCCCCATATCATCCCGGCTCCCTGCACGCTGCCGCCGAGCCATCGCTGCAGAAGATCGGAACGCTGCGACAGAGCGCCCAGCGTGCTGCTTCCGATCGCCACGATCATGATAAAAACGAGACGAACGATCTGCATCCCCTTGGGACCGAGCCAGAAGTAAAGAGGCAGGTACAGGGACGCGACCGCCACATTGATGGCAATCACCAAAGCGATTTCCGTCAGCCGAAACGAACCCGCATCCAGGTTCAGCAAAGCCGCTCCTCCTTGGAGGACGGCGGCGAACAAAAGGCCGATCAGCGTAAACGGCGCCAGGCTGGCGTACTTCGACAGCACGACCTGCGTCCTGCTGACCGGCAGGCTGGCGGTGAAGCGCGGATTCGTGTTTTGCATATCGAACGTGCACGACGTAATCAGCATGAAGATGGCCGGAACGGTTACATAGACGAGCAGCGTTCCGATCTGCGCCCACGCCATGTACAGGAAAAACGGAAGCAGGAGCAGCATATACCGGTAAACCAACAGAATATCTTTGCGAATCAAATACACGACGCTAAGCATGAACCCGCACTCCTTCCCTTTTGGCCGTAAAGTACACGATTTCTTCCAGCGTCGGACGCTCGATCAAAGCCATATTCCCGAATGTCCGCTCGGCGCGTTCCCGGTCGCTCATCAATCCTTCGAACCCTACACCCGTTTCCCGAAGGCCCAGAAAAAGCGTCCGGACGTCGGCATCCAGCAGTTCCGTTCCGCCTTTCACCAATACATGCCGCTCCAGCACTTCGTCTTTGCTCTCCTCGAACACAAGCTTGCCTCTGTTGACGAATACGAGATAATCGGCAATCCGGTCAAGATCGCTTGTGATATGGCTGGAAAACAAAATCGTGCGCTCCTCGTCCTGCATCTGTTCGGTCAGCAGATCCAGCAGTTCCCTGCGAAATACCGGATCAAGGCCCGAAGTCGGCTCGTCCATGACCAGCAGTTCCGCGGCATGCGACAAAGCCACCGCCAGAGAGAACTTCATCTTCATCCCTTTCGACAGTTCTTTGATTTTTTTGTTTTCCGGCAGTTCGAAGCGGTGCAAATAATTTCCGAACAGTTCGCTGTCCCAATTTTTATAAAACGGCGCGATAATCTTCGTCATTTTTTTCAACGTCAAATGTTCGTAAAAGTAATTCTCGTCCGATACGTAGCCGATCCGCTCCCGCAGCTGTGCCGCGTCCCGATCCAATCGCTGCCCGAAAAGCTCGATCTGTCCCCCGTCGGGCCGCGACATCTGCATCATCATCCGAATCAGCGTGCTTTTGCCCGAACCGTTAGGTCCGATGAGGCCGGTGATAAATCCTTTGCGCACCGCAAAGCTGACCCCGTCCAATCGAAATCCGCCGTAGCTTTTGCTCACTTCCTCGACTTTTACCGCATTCATGCTTGCTCATCCTCCTCGTATACCGTTTCGAGCAGCTCGAACAGCTCGCGCTTGTCCAGTCCCAGCATGCGGCTCTCGGCCGCCGCTTCCGCCAATTTCTCCTCGAGCGCCTTCAAACGGCGCTCCCGCAAAAATTCCCGGTTGACGCCCGAGACGAACGATCCCCTGCCCACCATCGAATCGATCAGTCTTTCGCGCTCCAGTTCTTCGTAAGCCCGTTTGGTGGTAATCACGCTGATCTGCAGATCCTTCGCCAGCTGACGGATCGAAGGGAGCGGAGTTCCGGGTTCCAATTCCCCGTTCAGGATCAACTGCCGGATCTGCGAGACGATCTGGGCATAAATCGGTTCCCCGGACGAATTGGAAATCAAAATGTTCATGTCTCGCCTCCTGCGCCGCATCGAATCGAATGATCCGTCGCGGAATAATAGATCACTTTGTATATGTTCAATATATACATTAATCCTATCTCTGTCAAACCGTTTTGTCGCGTTTTCGGTAAAAAGCCGCGGATTTCAAAAATCGGACACAGCAAAAAACCGCGGAACGAATTCCGCGGTTTCAAAGTCGAACGAGTATTGCGTAGTCTGCGACTGCGCAAAAGGGCTGACGGCTTACTCTGCTTTAACGAGGATTTTGACCTGGTTTTTCTCTTTCAGCAGCGTCTCGAACCCTTCTTCCAGCACCTGATCCAGCTCGATACGCTTCGTGACGAGCTTCTCGGCCGGGAAGTAGCCCTGTTCCATCAGGCTGATGACGGCCGGGAACACGTCGCGGTAGCCGATAATGCCGTTCACGCTCCGTTCTTTCATGACGATGCGGTTCGGCATGATCGGCGCTTCTTTTTCGAAAATGCTGACGATCATCAGCTCGCCGCCGATATTGGTCGATTCCAGCGCCTGCGTCAGCACGGGCGGAACGCCCGTAACTTCGTAGGCGACGTCCACGCCGCCGTTCGTGCGGGCATGCAGTTCCGCCACAACGTCGAATTCTTTCGGATCGAGCACGATCGCGCCCAGCTCGGCCGCTTTCGCTTTGCGCTCCGGCGACAGTTCCACGGCGTAGATTTCCGCGGCTCCCGACGCTTTCAGCGCTTCGATCACCAACAGGCCGATCGGGCCGGCGCCGAAGACGGCCGCTTTGTCTCCGACTTTAAGCTTGCTCTGGCGCACGGCATGCAGCGCCACCGCGGAAGGTTCGACGAGCGCGCCCTGCTCATAAGACAGGCTGTCCGGGATCTTGTGCACCATATATTCTTCGGCAGTCACGTATTCGGAGAATCCGCCTCCGCCGCCGGCCAAGCCCAAAAAGCCCATGTTTTCGCACAGATTGTATCTGCCTTTCCGGCAGGCTTCGCATTTTCCGCAGGCGTAGATCGGTTCCACGACGACGCGGTCGCCGGCTTGAACGCGCGTAACGCCTTCGCCCGCCTCCACGACTCGGCCCGAAAACTCATGTCCCATGACGACCGGAGCGGATTCGCCGGTAATCGGATGAGGATCGCCTGCCGGAATGAAAATCGGTCCTGCCGTATATTCGTGCAGATCGCTGCCGCAGATGCCGCACCATTCCACTTTGATTTTCACTTTTCCGGGCAGCGCCGTCGGCTCCTCGATATGTTCCAGACGCAGATCTTTCGGGCCGTGCCATCTCAATGCTTTCATTGCCGGTCATCTCCTTCGGTTATATAGACATTAACGTTCCGTTTTTTCGGAAACGTTTCCGGAATTAAATATGTCACAATTCCGACACACTGTCAAACCAAACAAGCTAAAATATCCTTGCGAAATTCCGTTCTTTTCCCACGCACATCTTAAGTAAAGAGCGTTCAAAAGGATATGAGCCGGAATTTCCGACTTGCAGGCAATCGGGATGGTATAATAAAGAGACTCATTCCCCACTTTCTTGAACAGACCGGAAACGATTCCGATCATGATGATAAGCGAGGTAATAACTGTGACAGCAAAGAAAGTAACGATCGAAGACGTGGCCCGGCACGCGGGCGTCGGCATCGCCACCGTCTCCCGAGCGATCAACAACGCCGAAGGGATCAGCGCCAAGACGCGCGCGCGCGTCCTGCGAACGATCGAGGAGCTCGGCTTCGTGCCCAACACTTCGGCCCAGAGTCTCAAGATCCGGCTGACCAATCAAATCGCGCTTGCCGTGCCGGATATCCGCAACGCGATCATTCCCGATATTGCCTGGGCCGTCGAGCAGGCCGCCAAAGCGCACGGATACCGGGTTGTGCAGATCAATACGGCGGGAAATGCCCGGGCCGAGCTGGAAGTGGTGCGGGACATCAAAAAGCTGCATGTGGACGGATTGATCATCATGCCGCTGGCTTACCCCAAAACGCTGCCCGACCTCATCAACAAAGCCGGCCTGCCGATCTCGGTCATCAACTACGGCAAGCAGCTCGACGATTCTCTCCGGGCGGACGTCGTCTGCCTGTCGATGCTCGAAGGCCGGCTGGTCATGGACCATCTGAAGCAGATCGGCCGCAGCCGGATCGCTTACGCAGGCACGCAAAAAGACGTCATCGAGGACCGATATCTCGCTTACGAGCGCGCGCTGGACAGAGTCGACGCCTCGCTCGTTTACTTCGGCGACGACTTCTCGCTCCAGACGGGCATCCGCGCCGCCGATTATTTTCACGGCTTGGCCCGCATGCCCGATGCCGTCTACGCGGTCAACGATATGGTGGCGATCGGCCTGGTCAACCGCTTCAAGGAACTTGGCGTGAACGTTCCCGAAGACGTGGCCGTCGTCGGCGTCGACAACAATCAATGGACCACGATCAGCAGCCCGCAGATCAGCTCCGTCTCGATCATGGGCAGCGAAGTGGCGCGTCTGGCGGCCGAGCTGCTGCTCAAGCGCATCCGCGAGCAGAGCCGGGAGCCGTACGAAAAAGTGCAGTTCGAGCCCCGGCTGATCGTGCGCGAGTCGAGCGTTGCGGTCAAGCGATCCCCGATGCAAGGCGGGAACTCTTAAGCCCCCCTGGCCGTCTTGCCGTCCCTCTAATCCGTCCAACGCAAAAGCACCGCTTCGAACGGAGTTTTCCGTGTGCGAAGCGGTGCTTTTCGTGCAGGTCAAGGCAGGAATTCCCCCATATCCGCGTTCTTGAAACCGGGGCGCCGGACCGGCGAAGACGCTCCGCCCTCAGGCTTGTTCCCGGACTTATTCCTCCCCGAGCAGGAAACGGCGAAATTCGGGGAGGCTGCCGAACTTCCGGATTTCGACGCCTTTTTCGTTCAAATACCGTTCCAGCGAAATTTCCAGCCAATGCGCGGCCGACTGCAGCGGAATCAGGTTGGCCGGATCGAGCAGCGGCACCAGAGCGGGCAGCTTGGCCTGTTCGGCAATCTTTCGTCCTTCGCGGGCGGCTTCTTCCCCGGAGCCCCACCGGCCCGTCTCGCAAAAGACAAGGAAGCCGTTCAGCTCGCTTTCCGCATGAACCGCCGCAAAAAAGGCCAGCTCGTAATCCTGCCGCTCGCAGGCCGTTTGCACTTTGTCCAGCAGACCTTTGAATTCTTCGAAAAAACCGGCGCCCCGCTTCGCGTAATCCGCCGTCGGCGGCTGCAGCGAACGCCGGCGCTCGCTAATCAAAAGCTTTACGGCGTCGGCCAACCGCTCGCATCCTTCGACGATCTCCCGCGTATCCGCGCTGCGCAGAATCGTGCCGACCGTCGGCTCCAGATCGTTCGGACGGATCGGCAGATCGTACAGCTGGGTCAGGTTTTTGCCCCAGCCTTTGCGGAGATAGGTCCGGTTCAGCAGCGCGATCGCTTCGAACAAAGGCGCCATGACTTCGAACGCCCGCAGCCGATACCCGGACAGCGGCTTCGCTGTTCCCGCCCGGCGCAGCTCATGCAGCACGGGATAGATCCCGTTTAGTTTCTCTTCTGCCCGGCCGAGAAAAGCTTCTTCGCCCTCGAACGATCGAATATCCTTCAGCTGCAGCTTCAGGTTGTTGAACCGTTCCAAGTCTTCGTCCGAGCGGACGTACAGCAGTTTGCAGTCGGCCAGAATGCCCGCTTGGCCGTCTTCCAGACGAGCCATCTTCTCCGCCCTCTCCCAACTCACCGGCCAGAAGTCGAAGCTGATTCCGTTCAGGATAAACGATAACCCCGCCTGGTATCCCTCCGGTTTGGCGGGAATAAAGAAAAAATCCAGATCGGAACGATCCGTCGCCGTACCGTCGAGGTAAGAACCGTAATACGCGGCGATCGCGACGTCCTCCGCATAATCCCGGCGAACCCGCTCGATCAGCGCCGAAGAAACGTCGAATACGTTGAATTTGTCCATGCCTGCTGTCCCCCGTTATCCGCCCGCCCGAAAGCGGCGGGCTTTTCCCCATAGTAGCATCCCCGGGGCTTCCGCAGCAAAGGAGCACCCCGAAAAGAGAAGCGGCTGCCCGCTTCTCCCGGCTATCGCATTCGGATGCTCAAACTTTCCTTTTCGCGTCTTTATGCCTCAGCCGCTTATTTGACCGATACGGTCATGGCCAATGCTTCAAGCGGCACCTTCTGGGTCTCGATTTGATATACGACGTCTCCTTTGTTCCATGCCACGATATTCTGCACGCTGTCGCCTCCCTGCTGATAATGGGCGCTGATCCGTCCCGCGTCGTCAGGCGCCGGAAGCGCGTGATCTTCCAAGTAATCGACCATTTTTTTCGCGATGTCCGGCTGATCCATCTCGTCCGCGCTCAAGGAACGGATTTGAAGCACCCAACGGCCTTCTTTCCAGGTCAGGTATTGGGTACCGGCGGCTCCCTCCTGCATCCCCTGGACGCCGTGTCCCAGGTCGACCGCCATCTCGGAAGGAATATTGTCCATATCGGGCGCAGGGAAAAAGATTTCTTCCGAGCTCGGCGGATCTTCGTGCGTCTCGGCGCTGACGATCGCCGCGATCGGCGTCTCGCCGGTCGGAGCCAACGACTCGTCGTCGACCGGTACGGCTTTGTCCGTTTCGTAAAACACGACGTTGAACGCGGTATCTTCGTTCTTCTCGATAGAGGCGCTCAAGTAATGGCCGTCGGCGATCTCGAATTCCGTCGGCAGCGCGGCGTTCGGCAGCTTGAGCTGAGCGCGAACCTGATCGACGACGCCTTCCGTATCCGGCAGGTTGGCGTCGGGGGAATCCGCGGCGGCTTCTCCTTCGTTCGGCTGTCCGTTCTCCTCCGTCTCCCCTGCCAAAGCCCCGTTTTCTCCGCCGGATGCCGTTGCCGGGCCGGTGCCGGGAACCGTACCGGCTCCGCCGTCTTCCGCGGCCGCGTCGGCCGGCGCGTTCGCTTCATCCGGCGCACGGTCGGCGGAGCTCGAGCAGCCGCCGAGCGCCAGGGCGGCCGCGAGCGCGGCCGGACCGAGCTTCATCAGACTGCGCGCGGAAGCGCGTCTGTTCGGGAAGCGGCGTCGGGATTCGTAAAGGTTGTGGCTAGTTCTGCTCATATGATCTCCTCCTTGTATGGCCTGTATGTCCCCATTACCCGAAGAAGACGGCAGCGAAAAAAAGCGTCTTCCGAACGGCTTCGGAAGACGCTTTTTCATGTTGATCGTCAAACTTCGAAACGCCGGCCTGCATGCGAAGCTTCCTTACGAAGCTTTTTTCTGCTGCTGCTTGAGCGTGTCGACTTTTACGCGAAGCACCGATGTATCCGTCTCGCCCGCCGCGTTTTTCAGCACGGCTTTGTACGCGTAAATGCCCGGTTCTTTGCCCGTCACATTCGTCACTGCGCGCTGAGCTCCCGGCGTCGCGGCCGTCAGGGCCTGCGTATCGATCAGCTTGCCGTTTTCGTACAGTTCGTACGACGTGGCGTTCGTTCCCCACCACAGATTCATCGTGACCTGGTAGCTGCCGTCGCCGTCCCAGTTGTCGTGCGACAGAACCGCTTGGCCTGGCGAAGCATCGGTCACTTTGACTTTGAGCTGCTGGCTTTTCGTCGTGCCGAACCGATTCGTCAGTTCCACGACGTAATTGTACGTTCCGTTGCTTTTGCCGACGACCGGAACGCTGAACTGCTGAGCGTTCGGAGAAGCGTCTTTGAGCGTTCCTTCGGCGATCACCTTGCCTTCTTCGTACAGCTTGTACGAAGTGGCGTTGTTGCCCCACCACAGATTCATGGTGACATTGTAGCTTCCGTCTCTGAGCCCGTTGTCTTGTCCGTTATCGTCCGTCAGAACCGGCTTGGCCGGAGCGTCCGTGGCGGGACCTTCCGTCGGCTCCTCGACTGGCGGTTCTTCTTCGCCCGGAGGCTCTTCCGTTACCGCGGCCGGAACGATGTCCGAAGCTCCGCGAGGCTTCAGCTGGAATGCGCCGCGGAAAATGGCCGCCACGCCCGTAACGTCCAGCTTGTCGCCTTCGCCGTAAGCGAATTGATCCTGCGTCAGGCCCGTGCGTCCGTCCACGCGAACATGCGTCGTCGTGCCGGTTTCCGACACGGCGTCGAATTCGAACGTGCCTGCCGGCGTCGCCGACACGACATTCGATACCGTTACGTTTTTCAGTTGAATCAGCTGACCCTGGTTGGCGTCCGTTACCGTCTCGGCGACCGCCGGCTGCGGCAGCTCGGCCGTACCCGTTTTCTCGATCGCCACCGGAGTCGTCAGCTCAAGCTCCGTGTTGTACAGCGCCAGAGGCGCCGTCACGCGAATCTTGTCTCCCTGACGGAAGCCGCTCTCGCTCTGATACACGTAGATGCCGCCCGTCGCGTCCTGCAGATAGAAGGCCTGGCCGCCGAAGGCGCCCGGTTCCGTCGTAACGACGCCTTCCAGCGTAACGACAGTGCCTTCCGCCTGGCTGCGGGCCGCCGCGATCGTGCTCAGCTCGGGAATGCTGCTGCCCGGCTCTTCGATCGCGGGAAGCGGCTGCGCCGGCACGTTGGCCAGCGTGACGCTCTTGGTCAGCAGATTCGTTCCGTTCTGGCGCAGACGCAGGCTTGCCGCGCCCGACGTTCCCGGCTTGATGCGGACGTTCAGGTCTTTGTAGGCGACGCCTTTGGCATCGGCCGTTACGCTGAACGCCTGGCTGTAACCGTAAGAAGTCGGCCATGTGCCGTCCGGATTCTGAACCATGGCCACCTGCGTGCCGCCCGCGACATAGATGCCGGCGCTGTAGCCGGAGGCCGTCGCGTTAGGCGCCAGGTTGCCGATGCGCACGCGGACTTGGAACTCCTGCGCGTTCGGCAGCTGATCCTGATGGATCAGGCTGTATTCCGGCTGGGTAACCGTGACGGACGAACCGTAAGAGCCCGATTTGAACGTCGACGGGTCCCACCATTTGTAGCCGGCCGCCGGAGCGGACCACGGCTCCGACTGCGGTTCGGTCGAAGCTTCCGGAGCTTCGAACGGCAGCAGCGCCGTCGGCTGGTCAAGCGTCAGATTCTCAACCTGATTCAGGCTCGTGTAGTTTTCCTGCTCCGCGAGCCAGTCGATCGTATTGAGCAGCAGCGCCGCGTCGTCGACTTCCTTGAAGCCGTCGTACGTCGTTTTTTTGCTGCCCGTTTCTTCGCGCAGGTACTTCGGCGAAGCGTCTTCGACCGGCGAGGAATCGCCGATGAACGCCGCTTTGCCCAGACCGACTTTCGATACGGCCACGTAAGGGCCTTCTTCGATGCCGCCGCCGTTGTAAACGCCTTGGTCTACGGCATTGCCCCAGGCCGCGTTGGTCTTCGGCAGGTAGACGATGCCTTTGGCTTTGGTCGGGTCCATGATCGCCAGCGTCGAGCCCGCGTGCATGGCCACGCTCTTCACGCCTTCCGTGATTCCGAACGACTGATCCGGCGCGACGATATTCGTGGCGTTGATATCGCCCAGCGCGTTATAGCGGAAGCGCACGCCGAAGTTCTCGCCCAGCCAGTCGGAGCTTTCGACTCCCTGCATAGCCGCCGAGTTTTTCTCCTCCGCGCTCATGCCCTTGGTCGGATCTTCCCAGGCGCCGCGGCGGTAACCGTTGATCGATTCGGAACCGTCCCAGCGGTTCTTGTTGCGATCCGCGTTGTAATGGTCGCCGATGAAGAAAATGCTTCCGCCCTGCTGCACGTACTGCAGCATCGCGGCCTGCTCGCTCGCCTTGAACGGAATGTTCGGCTCGGCCACGACGAAGACGTCGTAATCCGCCAAATCCGCATATGTAATCGGCGTCGTTTTGCGCAGTTCTTTGACATCATACCCTTCGCCCGCGATTCCGTTCCCGAAATCGGAGAAGCCGCCGTCGATGACCCAATCCGCCGCACCAGCCGTTTGACCGTGTGTATTGTCGAACAGAACCTTTTTGCCCGCGTTGTCGTTGACCACTTTCGCCGCGATGAACGGGGCCGGGTCGCTTGCCGTTTCGGCCGACGCCGGAACCGCGGACAGCAATCCCGCCTCCATCGTCGCCACGACGGAGAGTGCCAGGACCGCCTTCATCCCTTTGGACTTAAACAGCGAAAATTTTCCCACTTAACCGCCTCCTGATTGGATCTGTGTTTGAGAACATTTTTACGAACCGCAAGATTTTGGTATCAAGCCGTCCGCGCCTCATTCTAGCACGTGCCCACACAGGAAAGTTCATCGTTTCGTAAAATATGTGAGAAAAAGTGTAAAATTCCCGCAAAATGCGAATTTCGGTTCTTTCGTCCCAAAAATCAGACAATAATTAATTCCGGCTCAGGTAGGAACCCGAACTCCGCTTCGACCTTTTCCTGTACCAATTGAACCAGGTCCGTCACGTCGCTTGCTTTCGCCCCGCCGCGGTTCTGAATGATGTTGCCGTGATGATCCGAGATCATCGCGCCTCCCCGCACGGTTCCGCGCAGTCCCAAACGATCCACAAGCTTGCCCATCGGCTCGCCGATCGTGTAGTTGTTTTTGAACACCGACCCGCACGAAGGATAATCGAAATGGTACTTGCCGCCGCGGTCCGTAATCACGTCGAGCAGCTCCTGGCGCACTTCGAACCCCTGCTTGGCCGCCGCATTCAGCTCGCCGGCATAATGACGGAAATAGTCGGGCAGCACCGAAGTCGGCAAGTTTTTCGCTTTCAGCCGCGCGAACAGCTCCTCCGTCTCTTCCGGCGTCAGCTTCGGGTCGACCGGCAGCTTAAGATCCGCGCCTACGACGATCCACGGTCTGCGCATGAAGATCGACGTTTTGTAGCCGTATTCGCACTGGCTCAGCGGAACGGAAAGGATGCCGCGCTCGGGATGTTCTTTATCGATGACGTAAGCCGTCTCCAGCACGTCGCTGATCTGATGGCTGAAATATTTGGCGTTCATATAGACGCCCGCTCCGAGCGTTCCCGGCAGCAGGAAGGTAAAATCGAACGCGCCGATGCCCGTATAAAGGCCGAACAGCGCCAGCAGCGTCATCGGCGTGCCCGCGGACACGAACAGCCGGCCGGGAAGCAGCTTGAATTCGATGTGTTCTTTCAGCGAGAAAAACAGCATCTCGTCGTCCGGCCGGTCGGGAAACAGCGTGTTGGACCCCATTCCGAACAGGAAGGGATTCAGCCCTTTCGTCTTGGCCCCTTCCAGCATGACCGCCATCTCCTCGATCGAGCGCGGAAGCGCCAGATGCCGGGCGGCGCCTCCGATTTCGTATGTCGAATAAGCGGACAGTTCCACGCCGCTGCGGCATAGGCGGTCAAACGATTGGTTTTGCGAAGTCATATTTCGTAACTCTCCTCTTCATGTCTTCTATAGTTAAATTCGTCCGTTTTTTCAACCGGTCAACAAACGAATCAATTGACGAATGCCGATAAAAAGACTAAAATTTTAAGTTGCACGCAAGCATCCTACAGGAAGCGGCGGCAAAAATCAATGAAATCCGTGGTGATCATATAATGGAAAAACAGCCTTACCGCATTTTGCTTTTTTATAAATTCGTTCGAATCGACGATCCGGCCGAATTCACGGCCCGCCATCTGCAGTACTGCAAAGACCTCGGCGTCAAGGGACGCATTCTGATCGCAAGCGAAGGCATCAACGGCACGCTGTCCGGCACTTACGAGCAGACGGAGCAATATATGAAGGATCTGCTGGCGGACGAGCGCTTCGCGGATACCGTATTCAAGATCGACGAATCCGAAGGCCATGCGTTCAAGAAAATTTTCGTGCGCCATAAGGAAGAGCTCGTGACGTTCCGTTACGAAAAAGAGCTCGATCCGAACGTGAAGTTCGGCAAACGCCTGTCTCCGAAAGAGTTCCACGAGCATCTGCTGCGCGACGACGTGATCGTGCTCGACGGACGTACCGATTACGAATACGACCTCGGCCACTTCCGCGGCGCTATCCGCCCGGATATCGATTCGTTCCGCGATTTCCCGGAATGGATCCGCAAAAACATGGCCGAACACAAAGACAAAACGATTCTGACCTACTGCACGGGCGGCATCCGCTGCGAGAAGCTGACCGGATTCATGCTGGACGAAGGCTTCGATAACGTGGCTCAGCTCGAAGGCGGCATCGTGACTTACGGCAAAGATCCGGAAGTGCAGGGCGACCTGTTCGACGGCAAATGTTATGTATTCGACGAGCGAATCTCGGTGCCGATCAACCATGTGGACCCGAGCGTCGTCGGAAAATGCTATCACTGCGACGAGCCGACGGACGTTTACGTCAACTGCCCGGTCTGCAACCTGCAGCATCTGGTGTGCGATGCCTGCTCGGACGAGCACAGCCATTACTGCTCCGACGAGTGCAAAGAGTCGGTAGCGGCGGTGTGACGGCTGCGGGACGGGCGGCGGTTGGGTGACGGGTGGCGGTTGGGTGACGGGTGGCGGTTGGGTGACGCTGCGGGGCGGGGGACCTTTCGATCGCTGTCAAAATCGGATTTCCTTCCATTTGATTAGACAAGGTCTAGGGTGGGAAATCCGATTTTAAAGGCGAACGCTCCGCTTCTCAAGCTTCCCCCGCCCCTCCGCTGCATCCGCACGCCGCCTCGCCTTGGGATAAGGGTAGAAAAAACCCTCAAGCCTTTTGAATCCGGCTTGAGTCTTTATGCGCCTCCGGCTTGCATGGGAAGCGCGGCGACCGCCCGGCCGCGGAAATGCGGCGGTGTGGACTTTGCCCGACACGGAAAGACCGTGGTGTGGGCTTCGCCCGACACGGAAGGCCATGGTGTGGGCTTCGCCCGACACGGAAAAACGTGGTGCGGGCTTTGCCCGGCACGGGAAGACCGTAGTGTGGGCGCTGCCCGACACGGGTCTGACATGCCTAATCAGAAAAAAGGCTCTATCCGAGAATGCTCGGGCAGAGCTTTTTTGTATTTCATCAAGCCTGTTCTTCCGCGGTGCAGAACGCCTGCAAATCGAGCCACCGGCTCTCAGTCGCGCGGATAGTTCACGGCCATAATGTCCATGAATGGAACTTTCTGCGTTTCTTCTTCTCGCTCGACGTGCACTCTTCCGGTTCTCGGGTCCATCTTGACGATCATTCCCCGTACCGCTTCTTCCACTCCCCAGACCGTCAATTCCACAACGGATTTCTCCTGGTAGGCCTCAGTCAGTTGATTCCCTATTTCTTCCAGAACAAACTCGTCGCGGGTCGGCCGTTTTGCCACTTTGCCTTTTGCCAAACCGCTTCCTCCTTGCGTTACGCGTGATTTCTTCATTATAACATTATTACCTGCCCAGGTCGCGTAAAAAAACGAAATTATCGAAAGAAATTACGCACAGGCGTTCGTATTCGGGGCGAGCCGCCGATCACGCATATTCGCTGGGTCACGGCATCACGAAAAAGCCTTGAACGGACTGCGAGACGAAAAAGCACGTCCTGCGGAACCGGTCAAGGCATAAAGGTCGATCAAAAAGCGGAAAATCGCATTTGTTAAAAGTTCGCGTCGAAAATCGGAGCTCCCGGTCTTTGCCGATAAGGCCGACGCCGCTCTGCGTTCTCTTTTAACGGGCGGCTTTCCCTGCCGGAATGGCGATGTCCGCCAAAATCTCGTAAGAATGCAGACGCTCCGCATGGTCGTAAATGCCGCTGGTCACGATCAGTTCGTCGGCCCGCGTGCGCTCCATCAGTTCGTGCAGACGGCGCTCGACCGCTGCCCGGTCGCCGACGATCGCGGATTCCATCCGTTTGCGCACGGCGGAGAGTTCCAGCGGATCGAGCTGCGAGGACAGGTCGGCCGGAGGCTGGATTTTGCCGGGGCGGCCTCGGGTCAGCGCGATCACCTGCTGCTGCATGGTCGTCGAGAGGAATTCCGCGCGTTCCTGCGTATCCGCGGCGATCAGCGATACGCCCAGCATCACGTAAGGCTCCGCGAGCGTCTCCGAAGGGCGGAACGCGCTGCGGTACACGTCCAGCGCACGGTCGAGATAATCCGGCGAGAAATGGCCAGCGAACGAAAACGGCAGTCCTTGATAAGCGGCCAGCCGCGCGCTGAAATCGCTGGACCCCAGCAGCCAGATCGGAATATCCAACCCTTCTCCAGGCACGGCGCGAAGGGGCGCGTGATACGAAGTCTTGGAAGCGTCGAAGTAGCCCCGCAGTTCTTCCAGCAGGGCAGGGAAGTCTTCTCCGCTGTTGATGTCGCGGCGCAGGGCGAGCGAAGTTCGGCGGTCGCTGCCCGGAGCGCGGCCGAGTCCAAGATCGATCCGGCCGGGATACATCGATTCCAGCGTGCCGAACTGCTCCGCGATGACGAGCGGCGCGTGATTCGGCAGCATGACGCCGCCGGCGCCGACGCGAATGGACGACGTTCCGGCGGCCAAGTAGCCGATCACGACGGACGTCGCCGAACTGGCGACGCCCGGCATGTTATGATGCTCCGCTACCCAGTAGCGGTTGTATCCCCATTTTTCCGCGTGACGGGCAAGATCCAAACTATTGCGGAACGCGTCCGCCGCGGTATGTCCTTCGAGAATTTGGGACAGGTCGAGCACGGAGATCGGAATATCCCCTATTTTCTTCGGCGCGGTTCCTTGACCGCCTTCTATCGGTTGCTGCGATTCGCTCATGATCATCTCTCCTTACTTCACTCAAATTACTTTATTCAAAATAAACGGAAGCCGGGCGTCGGCGAAAATCGAGTTTCGTTCCCGGTGCTCCTTAGCGCCCCGCCTCCGCTCCCCCGTCCGGGGTCTGCCGTTTGAACAGCCGGTTCAATTTCGGTTCCAGCAGCCAGCCGAAGCGCGTGCGGACGAATTCGGACGACAGGCCGGCCGTCAGCAGAACGCCTGCCGGAATCAGCAGCCAGGTCCAGGCCGCTTCGCCGTACGTTTCGTAGAAACCGGCCGCGATCATCCCTTTGACGACGAATCCGTGCAGCAGATAAGCGTACAGCGTATTGCGTCCCAGCGCCGACACCAGCGGGATGGTTCGGCCCGTCATGACGATCATGACCGCTCCTCCGATCAGCGCCGCCGCCGCATAAGCGCCGATCCGGTAGATTCCCGCCGTCCATTCCGGATGATCGAGCGCCCGGTACGGCAGGCTGCCGTAGAACCATTCGGGACGGATGACGCTTCCGTAGTTTATCATAACGAGAGCGCCCGCGCCCAGCACCGCTGCCGCCGCCCATTTCGTCAGCGGCGTGCGCAGCTTATCGATATCCGCTTTGTCCAAATAATAACCGGCCAGGAAAAACGGGAAGAAGACGATCGTGCGCGAAATGCTGGCGTAATGCTCCGCGTCCGCGGCGTATCCCGCCCAAATGGCGATTCCGAACGAAATCGGCAGCGCCCAGCGGATTTTGACGGCGTACGGCAGCAGCATTTTCCAGATGATCATGCTGAAAATGAACCACATCAGCCAGTACGGCGTGAAATACGAGAAACGCAGCCGCTCCGCGCCCATCACGAAATAATCGAACAGCGAATACAGACTCTCGAAAATCAAGTAGGGCACCACCAACGAACCGATCACCTTGATCCGGTAATCGGCGCTCGTGATCTTTTTGCAGAAAAATCCCGAGATCAGGACGAACAGCGGAATATGGAACGAATAAATGAGCAGATACAGCGGACGAAACGCCTCCTGCCCGCTCAGCGGCTCGATCAAATGCCCGATCACGACCAGCGCGATCAGCAGAAACTTCATGTTGTCGAAATAAGCGTCACGCTTTGCCATGGAATCCTCTCCTTCGCCAGATTCGGCGGCGCCCCTGGTGCGCCTGTCCGGCTTTCCTTGCTTGGGGTCCATATACCCGTCGTTTTCGGTCGTGAACCGTTTTCCGCGCGAGCGCATCGGCAGCGGACTCCCGGACAATCTTTGTGGGATATAATGAAAAAACCAAAACTTTTTCTGCTCTTCGTCTGTCCAATCCGTGAATGCTGCTTCAACAAGGAGTGATAACCGATGAATTCTTCCCCGGATTCCCCTGCTTTTGACGAACTCGTTTGCCTGGCGGCCGAAGGAAACGCTTCGGCTTTCGCCGAGCTGATCGGCGCGGAGCGTCCGCAGCTGCTGCGGGTCGCAGGCTATTACGTCCGCAATCCCGTCGATGCCGAAGACGCGGTTCAGGAAGCGGTCTGCCGCGCCTTTGCCGCCGTGACTTCGATCCGGGAACCGAAATACTTCCGAACCTGGCTCACGCGGATCGTCATCAACGCGTCGCTGAACCTGCTGCAGCGCGGGCGCCGTACGGTTCCGTCCGGCGATGCCGCCGAGCGGCTGCCCGCCGTGCACGAGGAAAACGACCGACGGCTCGACCTGCTGCAGGCGATCCATGATCTGCCGACCAAGTACCGCCGCGTCATTTTGCTCAAGTATATGCACGACCTCAAGTTAACGGATATCGCGGAACTGCTGGAGCTGCCGGTGGGAACCGTCAAAACGTACCAGAACAAAGGATTGAATCTGCTGCGCGAACATTATCGGGACGAAATCGAGGATCGCCGGCTCGCGCGAAAAACGGACGACGTCGCCAATCGGGATCGTCTCGGCAAAAAGAAACAGGCGGCTCAAGCCGACTACGAAATGCGGAGGGATATGGACATGGAAACGGAAATGGCCGGGCTGCTGCACGATCTCAGAAGCCGGGCGCAGGAACTGGCGCAGCGGAATTCCGCCTTCGCGGACAACGGACTGGAACCGTTTATCGAGGACGTTTTCCGTCAACAAGATGCTGTAAGCGAGCTGCTGTTCATCTGGACGAAGCCGGGCACCGATACGGGCGTATCCGTTACGCTGACGCCGGACGGCGATCTCGTCGATTACGCGGTCGATCCGGAATTATACGAAGAATCGGAACGCGCGGCATATTTGGAGCCCGAAGAGCTGCTGGCGATCGGGGAGCGTTTCGTGCGGGACCATTATCCGGAAGCGCCCGAGCGGTTCGGCGAACCCCGGACGGAAGACCGCGGAGACCGCCTCTTTGTCACGGTCAGCCAGTACGCCGCCGGCATGCCTTTGCCCCGCTCGGGCTACTGGATCGATCTGCATCGGTCGGGCTTTGTGACGGCTTTCAAATATTTCGGGCGCAAGCCGGAACCTTCGCTGCCGGACGATCTGCTCACTCCCGATGAAGTGCTGGGAGAAATGGCGGAGGAGCTGGAGATGAAGCTTTATTTCAACGTTCTGCACGATTCCGTCTATGCGGAAGGAGACGACCGGCTTCATCTCGTTTACATGCCCGAGCCGTATTTGATCGCGAGGACGGCGCTCCGGCAGGGGCCGGACCGCGTGGAAGAAGAGCCGGAGGAACCGGACGATTACGATCCCTGCGCGGGAGCGAAAGAACCGATCGAAGAATTTCGGAACCGCGCCCGAAACGGAACTTTTCCCGCCGAGCCCCGAAGCCCGCTTGAGCTGCTCGGCGTCCGCGAAGACGAATACGAGGTGCTGCGGGAAGCCGACATGGGCAGCGAGCGAGGGATCGTCTACGCAAAAAAAGCAGCTCCTGCAGACAGTGAAAAAAGTCAAACCGAAAAGGCACAAAACGGATCCGCCGCGGAAAACGCCTCCGAACCGCAAAGTCCGTATACCCTTGAGCGATACATGCGGGAACGCAGCGAGAATACGATCAAAGTGCGGATCGATCGCGAATCGGGCCGGCTGTCGGGCGTGATGGATTTCCGCGAAGAGCGCGGGGAACAGTGGCTGGACAACCGCGCCTGTCTCGACATTGCCCTCGAACTGCTGCATGCGGCCGATCCGGAGCTTCTCCCCTATCTGCGGCTCGACGATCGGCAGGACACCCGCGAAGAGACGCCGCAAAGACCCGAGCCGGGCGATTCGGAAGAAGACGAAGCGCCCGAAACCGCCCGAAACCGAAATGCCGTTTTCAGCTTTTCCGTCTGCAAAGACGGCGTCCCCGGCTTCTTGAACCATGTAAGCATCGGAGTCAACCGGACAACCGGGCGGGTGAACCATTATATGGGCGCCGGACTCCGAGTGCCGGAACTTGAAATGCTCTCGCCGATTCCTGCCTTTTCCCCCGAAGAAGGAAAGCGTCTGCTGCTCGATGCGCTGGATCTGCGGCTCGAATGGGAAATCGATTATAACGATCCGTCCGGAGAAGAACGGTATCTTCCCCGCTATCAGCCGGTCAGCTCTTCCGGCGGCCGAAGCATTAGAATGATCGAAGCCCATCAAGGAACCGTCATTACGGAAAAAAGATAGCGGCGGCGCTCAAGCGATCCGCTGGTTTATCCGACCGCGCAAACAGCCTGTTCCCGAGGGAACAGGCTGTTTTTTTGCTTTCGCGATGAAGTCGCCTTATTCATTCCCGGACAAAAGACCGCACCCTATTCGCCCGTTCCTACTTCTCTTCCTGTCTGCGCAGCGTGCCGAGGATTCGGAAAATCTGTCCGCGGTGATGCGCTTCGTGCTCGATCAGATGATAGACGATCCATTCGGGCGTTACGTCGTACTCGCCCGGCAGGCTGCGGATTCGGCGCCAGTCTTCCTTATCGACCGTTCGGAGCTTGTCCAGGAAGTCGCGGCGGACGACGGCAAGACGTTCAAAATGCCGTTCCGGGCTTTCTCCCGGCGGGCACCAGATTTCCCCCGTTTCGTTTCTTGTCGGCGCCGCAAACCAGGGCTCGATCTCGGGGTCCAGCTTTTTACGGAGAAACATGTCGAAATGCAGCCATCCCGTCTCCACGTCCGCGATATGATACAGCAGCGCTCCGATCGTGGTGACGTTTCCGTCCAGCGGGGTATCGAGTTCTTCCCGGGTCACATTCCGCAGCCCCTGCAGCAGATCGCGGCGGACGTCTTCCATCATCCACAGCTGCCGGCCGATTTCTTCCGGATAACCCGGCAGAGCCCGGATCTCCAACGTTTTTTCGCTCATGCTTCCTGCCTCCTCTTTATACGGACCTCCGCGGATTGCTGCCCTTTCAACCGAACACGCCCATGCTCAAGTACCGCTCTCCGGTGTCCGGCGCGATGCAGACGACCGTCTTTCCCGGACCCAGCCGCTTCGCGACCTGCATGGCGGCATACACCGACGCTCCCGAAGAAGGTCCGAGCAGCATGCCTTCGAGCCGTGCCAAATCTCGCATCGCGCTCAGCGCTTCGTCGTCCTTGATCCGGATGATTTCGTCGTAGACGCCCGTATTCAAAATCGAAGGGACGAAGCCGGGGCTGGTGCCGACCAGCTTATGCGGTCCCGGCGCTCCGCCGGACAGCACCGGCGAGCCTTCGGGCTCCACCACCGCGACGTGCAGCCCCGGCAGGGCCGCTTTCAGCGTCTCGCCGGTGCCGGTAATCGTGCCGCCGGTTCCCGCCGTGGCGACGAACGCGTCGAGCGCGCCTCCGGTCTGCTCCAGAATCTCCATCGCCGTCGTGCCTCGATGCGCGTCGGGATTAGCCTTGTTCTCGAACTGCTGCGGAATGAAACTTCCGGGAATCGAGGCCTGCAGTTCCGCCGCTTTGGCAATCGCCCCGGGCATCCGTTCCGCGCTCGGCGTCAGGACGACTTCGGCGCCGTAGGCCTTGAGCAGATTGATCCGCTCGCGCGACATATTGTCCGGCATGATCAGAATCGCCCGGTATCCGCGGGCGGCGGCGATCATCGCCAGCCCGATTCCCGTATTGCCGCTCGTCGGCTCGATGATCGTGCTGCCCGGGCGGAGCTTCCCTTCCCTCTCAGCCGCTTCGATCAATCCCCGGGCCGCCCGGTCTTTCACGCTTCCGGACGGATTGAAATACTCCAACTTCACGTAAATGTCCGCCGCGTCCGCAGGTGCCGTGCGGCCCAGACGAACCAGCGGCGTCTCGCCGATCAGGTCGGCGACGCTGCCGTATACCCGGGAAGCCGGACCGGCCTCGCGGGGGCCAAGCTTGCTTCTCATTGCGGACCCCTTCTTTCCTTATTTTTTATCTGCCGCGGCGCAGGCGCATTCCGGCTCCGGTCGCGCCGCGTCCCGACCGAAGCTTCAACGCAGGAAAGAACGGCCCGAAGGCCGTTCCTTTGTCGCCGCGCGTTTTCTTCTTTTAAGAGTTTACCTCATTTTCCCGTACGGGTCACGGACTCGCGTCTTTACTGCGGCGAAACGCCGCGAAGGGTAAAGCGGTAGGCGTAGGTCCGGTCCGCCGGAAGCGTGAATTCGTCGTGCGTCTTCGCCTGCCAGCTGTCGTCCCCGCCGACGCCCATCTGCCGGTGGTTGACGCGAAGCACCGTCCGGTCGGACTTCGGAAGCTTGTAGCCGTGATCGCAGGCCTCCAGCGTCTCGGGCGTGTACGGCAGAGCGTTCAGTTCCACTTCCGGCGTCCCTTCCACCCGTAAGCCGATACCGTCCGCGTCCGTAAGCTCCGCCCAGCGCACGCCCGTTTTGTTTCCGGACTCCTGCGGCCGCAGGTACGGCGTCAACTGCTCGGATACGAGCCCCGAGTACAATCCCAGTCGGGCGCTCGCATGTCGGTCCCAATAGTTCTCGTGCGGCCCGCGGCCGTACCATCTCAGCCGGTCCAGATCGCCGTTCAGTTCCAGCAGCATGCCGATCTCCGGAATTTCCGGCAGGCCGGCGCCCGGCGTCAGGGTCAGCGATACGGCGACTTCTCCCGAAGCTTTCGCCTCGTATACGACTTCGGCTTCCGAAGCCGGTACAGTCGGAATCGTCAGCAGCGCTTTGAAAACGAAGCCGTCTTCGGAGCCGGATACGTCCAGGCTGCGCAGCTCTCGCTTTTTGCCCGCTTCGCGCCAAATGCCGCTGCGCTCGTCAAGCTTGCTACCGCGGTCGTTGTCGGTCAGCGCCCGCCAGAAATTCGGACGCGCCGCGGCCAACAGCAATTCACGGCCCTGCCAGACGAACGAGCACAAATCCCCGCTTTGTTTGTCGAATACGACGGCGAATCCTTCTCCCGTTACGGTGAGCGACGTGCCGCTGTCTTCCGTCTGATACGAAGCATGCTCCGAAGCGGTCTTCGCTTTCGAAGCGTGCGCGGACCGATAAGCCGGAAGCACGAACTGCCCGAATGCGATTTCGTGTCCGCCGTTTGCCCAGAAACGGTCTTCCGATTCCGCAAGCGACAGCGTAAGCGTGTGTTCGCCTTCCGTTCCGAGCATCGCGAACGGAACGGCTATCTCGCCGGACTCGCCCGGAGCCAGCTGAATCGGCAGCGTGCCGCGTTCGATCACTTCGCCTTCGCGCGCCGTTTCCCAGACCAGCTTATAACGGTTCAGATCGGTAAACAGGAAATCGTTGTGCAGACGCACCCGCCCGTTTGTCAGGTCGACCGCTTCGAAGCGCACGTTCTGGTAGCAGGCTTTCACTTCCAGCAGTTTCGGCGTCACCGTCCGATCGGCGAAGATCAGGCCGTTGCCGCAGAACGTGCCGTCGTTAGGCGTATCGCCGAAGTCGCCGCCGTAAGCCAGATACTCGGTTCCGTCGGCCGTCTTGGTGCGAATCGCCTGGTCGATCCAGTCCCAGATGAAGCCGCCCTGCAGCACCGGATATTTATAGGTCAGATCCGTGTATTTGAACAGGTTCCCGCAGGAGTTGCCCATGGCATGGCTGTATTCGCACAGAATAAACGGCTTTTTCGGATTTTCCAGCGCGTACTTCTCCACGTTTTGCGGAGACGTGTACATGTGGCTCTCGATGTCCGAAGCCGCATCCCATTCGCGCGCGTGGAACGTGCCCTCGTAATGCACGAGACGGGTCTTGTCGACCGCCCGGAAGAAGTTGGCCATATGCAGGAAGTTCTCGCCGCCCCATGATTCGTTGCCGAGCGACCAGATCACGATCGACGGATGGTTTTTGTCCCGCTGGTACATGGAGTTCGCACGGTCGAGCACGTTGGCGCGCCAGTGCGGCTTGCTGCCCGGCACGGTACGCACGGCTTCTTCCGTCTGCCCGTACTCCCAGCTTCCATGCGTTTCGAGGTTGGTTTCGTCGATGACGTACAATCCGTATTCGTCGCACAGCTCGTACCAGCGAGGCTGGTTCGGATAATGGGACGTGCGCACCGCGTTGATGTTATGCGCCTTCATCAGTTTGATATCGGCGATCATGTCCTCTTCGGTCACGGCGCGTCCGCGGTCGGCGCTGAACTCGTGACGGTTGACGCCTTTGAACACGATCCGTTTGCCGTTGATTTTCATCACGCCGTCCTGAATCGCGAAGTGGCGGAATCCGACGCGGAATTTCACCGCTTCGACTTCGCCGTTTTCGTCCGAAAGCGCCAGTACGAGCGTATACAGATTCGGCGTTTCGGCCGACCAAAGCGCCGGCTTCGGCACGGAAGCCGAGAGATGCGCGGCATACAGGGTGTCTTTGGCGACATCCACGCTATCGGTCATGCGCGCGGAAGCGTCCCGTCCGGAAGCGTCCAGCAGACGCGCTTCGAGCGTGTAGACGCCCGCCTTCTTGCCGAGCGGGTTGCCGACCTGAACGCCGATTTGAAGATGTCCGTTTTCGAAGCTTTCATCGAGTTCTGCCGTAACCTGCACGTCCGCGATCTGTACTTTCGGCTTGGCATACAGATAGACGTCGCGGAAAATGCCGCTCATGCGCCAGAAATCCTGGTCCTCGAGCCAGCTTGCGTCGCACCAGCGGTACACCTGCACGGCCAACTTATTTTCGCCTTTTTGCAAATACGGAGTCAGCAGGAACTCGGCCGGCGTAAACGTGTCTTCGCTGTAGCCGACCAAATCGCCGTTCACCCATATGTAGAAGCACGATTCGACGCCCTGGAAGCTGATATAGACCGGATGGTCTTCCCATTCTTCCGGAACGGTGAACGTCCGAACGTAAGAGCCGACGGGGTTGAATTCGGTCGGCGCGAACGGCGGCTCGATCTTCTCCCGCTCTTCCCACGGATAGCGGACATTCGTATACTGCGGATAATCGTAACCGTGCAGCTGCCAATGGGCAGGAACGGGAATGTCTGCCCAGTCCGACGTGTCGTAACCGGTTTCATAAAAAGTTTGGGGACGATCGGCCGGCTTGTCGACATGATGGAATTTCCAGATGCCGTTGAGCGGCAGCACTCGGCTGGAACCGTTCGTTTCGCGAAGCGCTTCTTCCGCATTCGCGTACGGAACCAGGGTCGCATGCGCATCCAGGCGGTTCAATTGAAAAATTTCGGGATTATTGTTCCATTCGGGATATCCGTTCTCGGGAGCGACGTACTTGTATTTTTTGAACATCTCTCTTCACCTCGCCTGCAAAATGAAAGCTCTGTCTCGATGACTGAAGCTGTGCCTTAAGTTTAGTGTACACTGTTGCCGAGGAAAAAGAAAAGGCTCCTTTCGAAGACGGGATAAGCGCTTTCTTCCGAAAACGCAATCGCCGGCCGGAAGCGCTTCCTTTTTTCCTTATTGTTATATAAGTAAAAGGAAAACAAGCGATGTTTCTTATAAAGAAAGGAACTTTTATCTTGTACAAAATATAGATTTCGGTAATTTTTTTATGGATTTCGAAAAACGGTCGTACGGTCGCTTTCCGGGTCGGAAAACAAAAAAAACGGGCAGGCACCGCAGCGCCTTGCCCGCTTTCTTCCCTATTTAAGTGAGCACCGTCGAATCAGTCTTCGAATTTGACGACGTAGTAATTCTTTTTGCCGCGCCGCAGCACGAGGGTCGTGCCGTGCAGGCGGTCTTCGGTGCCGATCGTCGTCTCGATCGACGTGCGCTTCTCGCCGTTGACGGAGACGGCTCCGCTCTGGATGTCTTTGCGCGCCTGTCCTTTCGACGGAGCGGCGCCGGCTTCGACCAGCAGGTCGATCAGCAGAGGCTCGGAGGAAGCCGCGACGGAGACGCTCGGCATGTCCGCCAGCGCTTCCGACAGGTCGGCTTCGTTCAGTTCCGCGAAGCTGCCGGAGAACAGCGCCGCGGTGATTTTTTCCGCGCTGACGACCGCTTCTTCGCCGTGCACGAGCGTAGTCACGCGGCGGGCCAGCTCGCGCTGCGCGGTCCGTTTTTCCGGAGCTTCGAGATGCTGCGCTTCGAGCGCCTCGATCTCCTCGCGGCTCAGGAAGGTGAAGTATTTCAAGAACTTGATCACGTCCGCGTCGTCCGTGTTGATCCAGAACTGGTAGAACGTGTACGCGCTCGTCTTGCTGCGGTCGAGCCACACGGCGCCGGATTCGGACTTGCCGAACTTCTTGCCGTCGCTCTTCGTCACGAGCGGCATCGTCATGCCGAAGGCGTCGCCGCCGCCGTTTTTGCCGATGAGGTCGAGGCCTGCGGTGATATTGCCCCACTGGTCGCTTCCGCCGAGCTGCAGCGAGCAGCCCTCGTCTTCATGCAGACGCTGGAAATCGTACGCTTGAAGGATCATGTACGAGAACTCGGTAAACGAGATGCCGTTCGCGAGGCGCGAATCGACGGAATCTTTGGCCAGCATGTAGTTGACGGTGAAGTTTTTGCCGACGTCGCGCAGGAAGTCGATCATCGTGATCGGACCGAGCCAATCGTAGTTGCTGACCATCTTCGCCGGCACTTTCGCTTCGCCCGTACCGAAATCCAGGAAGCGCGACAGCTGGTTCTGCAGCTTGCGCGTCCAGTCCGCGACCGTGTCGGCCGTATTCAGCGAGCGTTCCGTCGAACGGCCGCTCGGGTCGCCGATCATGCCGGTGCCGCCGCCCACCAGGGCGATCGGACGGTGTCCGGCGAGCTGGAAGCGGCGCATCGTCAGCACCGGCAGCAGATGGCCGATATGCAGGCTGTCCGCCGTCGGATCGAAACCGTTGTAGAACGTGACGCTCTCTTCGTTCAGCTTCTTCTGCAGTTCTTCGCGGTGCGTCACCTGGTAAATCAGTCCTCTATACTCCAGATCGTCCAGCAGGGCGTTGGCTTCGATCGGGGCGTGTTCGTTACTCATGGTCAGTTCCTCCTTCGGAATATGGGAAAATAAAAAGCGGAAAAATAAAAAAGACCCGGCCTGCTGCATTTCTGCAGGGACGAGTCTTAATCGCGGTACCACCCTAATTGGAAAGGCGCCGGCATTCGGAGCGGCGGCGCGATTCCCACTTTGACGCCCGATAACGTGGACGGCTCCGTCCCGCCCCTTCCGCGGTCGCGGTTTCGAGGTGGAAAGCTCCGGGACGTAATTCGCGTTCGCCCGTCTGCCCCCTCGCACCTGCCGGCGGCTCTCTGAAAATACGGATTCGAACGCTACTGGATTCCCTTCGACGCTTCATATGGCGCTCCGCAGGCCGGGCGCTTGTTGATTCACTTTATAACACGATCGGGCGAAACCTGTCAAACCCTGTTTTCTCGAAAACGATTTAAAATATATTTTACACACAGTTTACACAACCTTTGATTTCAAAAAAATCCCTGTGATACAATGTGACGGGATTCATTATATTTTAGGAGGAATGCAAGTTTATGAACTGGAAAAATTGGAGAAAACCGAGCGTCGGCCTCGCGGCTGCGGCTCTGCTGTCGGCTCAGGTACTGGGTGCGGCAAATATCGCTTCGGCGGCGGAAGGCGACGTGGAGGTCCACCTGCTCGGCATCAACGACCTGCACGGACAACTGGATACGACTTCGATCGTGAGCGACAAACCGGCCGGTACCGCTCCCGTTCTCGCTACATATCTGAAACAAGCGCAAGCCAAGTACGAACATTCCCTCCTCTTCCATAACGGCGACTCCGTCGGCGCTTCGGCACCGATCTCCTCGCTCGAACGCGACGAGCCGACGCTCGAATGGATGAACATGATGGGCTTCGACGTGGGCTCGCTGGGCAACCACGAGTTCGACCACGGCATCGCCGCGCTCAAAGCGCAGCTTAAGGGCGGTCTCGATCCCAAAGAAGGCAAAGTGACGCATAAAGGCGTGAATTTCGATTACGTGAATGCCAACGTCATCGAAACCGCGACGAACAAACCGCTGATCGACCCTTACGTCATCAAGGAAGTCGGCGGCGTCAAGATCGGCTTTATCGGCCTCGTGACCAAGTCCACGCCTTCCAAAGTCGCGCCTTCGGGCACGGCCGGCGTCCGTTTCCTGAGCGCCGAAGAAGAAGTGGCCGCCGTCAACAAATACGCGAAAGAACTGCAGGACAAGGGCGTGGAAACGATTATCGTTCTGGCTCATGACCCCGCTTCCACCAAGGAAGGCGCAACGACGGGCGAAGCGGCCGACCTGGCCAAAGCGCTCCCTGCCAACTCCCCGGTCGACGTCATCGTAGCCGGCGACAACCATGCCTTGGCGAACGGCGAAGTCAACGGCAAGCTGATCGTTCAAGCTTACTCGTACGGCACGGCGTTCGAAGACATCAAGCTGCTGATCGATCCGAAAACGGGCGACGTGACGGAGAAATCCGCCACGATCACGACCACGTTCCAAGAAGGCGTGAAGCCTGACGCGGACAGCGTCGCCCTGATCAAAAAGTATCTGGAAAAGCATCCGGAACTGACCAAGCCGGTCGGCACGACCGACGGTTCCGTTACCCGCACGGACGCTTACAACAATGAAGCGGCTCTGGGCAACCTGATCGCGGACGCGATGCGCACGGCGGATTTCGGAGACAAGGCCGCTCCGGCGGACTTCGCGTTCATGAACCCGGGCGGCATCCGCGCCGACCTGCCTAAAGGCGACGTGACGTTTGCCGATCTCGCCAAAATCCAACCGTTCGGCAATACGCTGGTGAAGCTTACGCTGACCGGCGACCAGGTGAAGAAGCTGCTGCTGCAGCAGTGGGGCACCAATGCCGACGGCACGCCGAACACCAAAACGCTGCAAATTTCCGGCCTGAAATACAGCGCCGACATGAACAAGCCGGCTGCGGAACGTATCACTTCGCTGACGACGGCTGACGGCACGCCGATCGATCCGGCCAAGACTTACACGGCAGTCGTGAACAACTTCATGGCGGCAGGCGGCGACAACTATAAAGTCCTGACCGAAGCCAAGGATTCCCTTGCCGGTCCGATCGACCTCGACGTGTTCTACAAATACGTCGTCGACACGTTCAAAGGCGGCAAGATCACGGCGAAAACCGAAGGCCGCATCGTCAACACGCCGGCCGCAGGATCGGAAAAACCGGATGCCGACGGCCCGGCAACGGCACCTTCGACGCCTTCGATTCCTTCGTCCGACTTTATCTCGCGCGCGAACTTCGTATCCAAACTGGTTGAAGCGCTCGGCCTGAACGCCGTATCTGCTTCGAGCAGTACCTTCACCGACGTGAAGAGCGACGCTCCTTACGCCGACGCAATCGCCGAAGCGCTCAACGCCGGCTACATCAAAGGCATCGGCGGTGGCAAGTTCAACCCGGACCGTTCGATTACCCGCGAAGAAATGGCGGCGATTCTCGCAAGCGCGCTGAAGCAGCAGCTTCCGACCGTCAACGCGAATTCCGTGCTGAGCGCGTTCGACGATGCTTCGAACGTTGCCCCTTACGCCAAAACTCCGGTCGCCCAGCTTGTGCAGGCCGGTATTCTGACTCCGGGTACGCCGGGCAGCTTCCTGCCGAAAGACACCGTTCTGTCCAGCGATGCCGATTCCATCATCGAACTGGCGCTGGCGGCTTCGGGTTCGTAATTCGGAGAATCGTCGGTTTGCGAACCATCGCTTTGACATGACGCTCGGCAAGATTGCTTTACGCTCGACTCTTGTTTTACAATATCGTCAAGCGTAAAGCCTCTTTCGAACGGCGACGAAGAACGTCCCGCTCTGTTCCCCTCCCCTGGGAATAGAGACGGGACGTTCTTTTTTTGCCGAAATCGGAAGATCCGAGCGCGATGACCCTACAAACCACAATCAAGGAGGCTTGCGTTATGGATTTCGAATCGGCGCACCGGCTGTTCCTCGATCAACATCTGAACGGCCGCACCGGCGAACGCCGGGACCGCCTGCAGCGGGGCCACCGCGAAGCCGAGCAGTTGTTCTGCCGGAACGTCTGGTGGCCGCTGCGGCACAATTTCGATTGTCTGCATCCCGAATACGAAGTGACCGATTGGCGGGGGCTGCGGTACTTCTGCGATTTCGCCTGGATCACGCCCCACGTCATGCTCGTCATCGAGATCAAAGGCTTCGGCCCGCATGTCCAGGACATGGACCGCCGCAAATTCTGCCGGGAGATGAACCGCGAAACGTTCCTGACCGCCATGGGCTTCCAGGTCATTTCGTTCGCTTACGACGACGTCGCCCAACACCCGGAGCTGTGCGTCACGCTGCTGAGAATGGTGCTGGGTCGGTACGCCGCGCTCGATCCCGCCCGCTCCTCTTCCCCAAAAGCTACGATTGCCGAACGGGAGATCATCCGGCTGGCCTGCACGCTGGGGCGGGCGATTCGTCCGATCGACGTAGTTCGCCATTTGGGGCTCGATCGTCGAACCGCCACGGACTTGCTGCAAAATTTATGCAAGAAACAAGCATTCGAAGAGCAAACCGGCGCTTCGGGCAAAAGAATTGTGAAATACGCGATGAAAAATGCCTCATCCGCTTACCTTTGACTGCGAGCTTTCCGAATCGCTTCAAAATAAAGCCGAAAATCCCCTTATTCCCGACTGTTTCACTCTTCGCAAAAAATAAGAGCATAATTCCCCTTAATTTCGAAGAAATCGAAAAAATCATCGAAAAACAAACAGATTAAGAGGATTATTGGCCTTATTTCCCTATAGAGCGAAAAAGACACGGAAATAAGAGGATTTTTGCGCTTATTTTTTCCACCCATAGCCTTTTTCGTTTTAATCCCGTTTTTCCGCGTCACGTCCCGCTGAGCATGCAAAAAAGAGGCGGTTCTCCGCCTCTTTCCTATTTTCCGATCCGGTCGTTTGATCGCTTGATCCTTTTTCCGATTTGACCGGTTGTATCCGCGCATATAGGCCCGGAGCGGACTGCCTGGCCTCAAGCCGTCAATCCCTCAAGCCTTCAACTATGGCCGATCACCGAATGCGGCACATAAGGTTCTTCCAGCCGCCGCACTTCCTCGTCCGACAGCTTGATCGACAGCGCGGCGGCCGCGTCTTCCAAATGATGCTCCTTCGTCGCGCCGACGATCGGGGCCGTCACGGCGCTCTTCTGCAGCACCCAGGCGAGCGCGATCTGCGCGCGCGGCACGCCGCGTTCCCGCGCGACCTGCGCCACGACCTCGACCACCCGGCGATCCGCTTCCTCCGTCTTGTCGTACAGGGTCCGGCCGAAAGCGTCGTTTTCCGAACGTCTGCTGCTCTCCTCCCAGTCCCGCGTCAGACGCCCGCGCGCCAGCGGGCTCCAAGGGATGACGCCCACGCCTTCCGCTTCGCACAGCGGCAGCATCTCCCGTTCTTCTTCTCGGTACAGCAGATTGACGTAATTCTGCATGCTGACGAACTTCGTCCAGCCATGGCGTTCCGCCGTATGCTGCGCTTTCAGGAACTGCCAGGCGAACATCGACGAAGCGCCGATATAACGCGCTTTGCCCGCTTTGACCACGTCGTGCAGCGCCTCCATCGTTTCTTCGATCGGCGTGTTCGGGTCCCAGCGGTGGATCTGGTACAGATCGACATAGTCCATGCCCAGGCGGCGCAGGCTGTGGTCGATTTCCGTCATGATCGCTTTGCGCGACAGCCCGCCGCCGTTCGGTCCGGGACGCATCGCGCCGTGCACCTTCGTCGCCACCACGACCTCGTCGCGGTTCGCGAAGTCTCTAAGCGCGCGTCCGACGATCTCCTCGCTCGTCCCGTCCGAATAGACGTTGGCCGTATCGAAAAAGTTGATGCCCAGCTCCAGCGCTTTTCGGATGAACGGCCGGCTTTCCTCTTCGCCCAGCGTCCATGCGTGATTGCCGCGGTCCGGAATGCCGTAGCTCATGCAGCCCAGACACAATCTGGAGACGTCCAACCCCGTTTGTCCCAACTTGACGTAGTCCATGTTTGAATTCGCTCCTTTTTGTTGAAAAATGAGGATCTCTTCCGGTCTGCGCAGAGTGCGCCGCGCGTCTCGTCGGCCGTTCAGACTCGCAGGTCGAGCGGATGCCGGCGCACGCTGTACACGTAGACTTTCGTCCGGTACAGGTCGCCGCAGACCAATACGGAATCCGGTTCCCAATCGTCGAACGCGAAAAATACGCTGACGATCCGCGCGCCTTCTTTTGCCTTTTCCTGCAGGACGGGGCCCAGGCGGCGCATCGCCGCCGGGTGCAAATAGCAGACGACCAGATCCGCTTCTTCGTACGGATAGCGGAACAGATCGCCGCGCCGAAAAGCGAGGCGCGAAGGTCCCATCCGATTGATTCGGCCGAGCAGGCGGGCAGCCAGCAGCGGTACGAGCGAATTTTCGACGCCGGTCACCCGGCACATCGGAAACCGCCTCGCCAGGTTGAGCGCGAGCGTGCCAAATCCCGAACCGGCTTCGACGATCTCGCTGCGGTTCGCCAACATCCCGATTTCGCGCATGACCATGCGCCGAACCGGGCGGCTCGTCGGCATCGGCGTGATGCCGTTGCGCACGCTGGCGATCACGATCAGCAGCAGAAGCAGCAGAACGACCGCCGCCAACGTCCAACTTAAAATCAGGTAAAGTTCGTGCAAGACGGCCCTCCTCTCCGAATGCATCCTTTTTCGAAACCGTCTGTCCTTCCAGCAGGGCAGTCTTCATGCCGCCTGCCGCAGACGACGGGCCTACCTTTACATCATAACCTTTTTATCGCCCCCTGCCTCTTTTGACCCGAAGAAGGCGGTTAAGGAAAGACAGCGACTTTTATAATTTCTTTTTTGTATTTTCTTGAATTCCGACTGCTTTCTTGCGAAAATCGGAGAGGTGAGTTCATAGGAAAGGAATGAATGCTTTGCACGCCAAAACTTGGCGCGGCGGCATTGTTTTGCTGCTGTGCCTGTCGGCCGGTATCGTCGACGTGATCGGATACATCCACTTGGGCCAGGTGTTTACGGCGAACATGACCGGCAACATCGTCATTCTCGGCATGTCGTTCGCGAATGTGGCCGAGCTGTCTTTGCTTCGGGCGGGGCTCGCCTGCATCGGCTTTATCGCAGGCAACGCGGCGGCGGCTTTTCTGCTGAGCGGCGACAAAGCCAAAGGCTTTTGGCCGGCGCGAATCACGCTGATCCTGTTTATTCAATTAGGGCTTTATTCGATTTTCGCGGCGATTTGCGGCCCGGTCATGACCGAGACCCTTCTTCACGTCCTGATCATGCTGCTCAGCAGCGCGATGGGCATGCAGACGACCGCGGCGCGAAAGCTCGGCGTTGCCGGCATTTCCACGACGGTTCTGACCAATAACTTGGCGAGCGCGATCGAAGACTTCGTCGTCTTTTTTCGCAAAAAATTCGCAAGAAAACGGGAATCCGGCACAATCAGCGGCGAAACCCGGCTCCGCTGTGCGTCGGTCGCCATTTACTGCTTCGGCGCTTTGGTCGCCGGCGTCGCGGAAATCCACCGTCCTTTCAGCGCGATCTGGATGCCGATCTTCGCCATGGTCGTCATTTTGATCGTTGCTTTGAACCTGTTCCGCGGGCTTGACGAGAACGGAAATCCGTATACGGAATAATAAGAACGATCAAAAGCCGAGTTCGCATGAACTCGGCTTTTCTTATCGGGAACCACGATAAGGCTTATCGCCCATCGTTTTTGGGGAAACGTGTTTCTTTAAAACCATAAGTGCAGTATTCGATTGCTGCTGTATCCATAGTTACTGAACGCAGGCGTTGCCAGATCGATGATGATCGTGTCTCTTTTTTGATATCTGCCTTTTGGGATGATGTAGGCAGAAAGGTCGGAATCCTTTTTATGATAAATCCAAGTGAGTGCGTTTAATTCATTTTTATAATAAAATGCGTCACGATCCGGGCTTTCGAAGCCAGACACCGAAAGATGTGGAGGGCTGGTAGTCGAATAAGCCTTGGGATTTTTGTTGTAAACGGTATGCGTTTTGAAATACAAAATGTAACTATCCTTCTGATCCTTGACCATAAAATCTTTGGGGTCTTGATTATGCCTATTGTTGGACCATTTCAATTCCTCGATAGGCGGAAGCAGCTTTAAGTTCGGATCATTCGGATCGGCAAGGTCGATTGCGATCAAGGCATCCAGCTTTCCCTGATACAGTCCGTCTTTCGAATTGATCGTCATTCTGTCTTCGTACCAATAGTCCGCCGATTCGTTTCTGCCGTTACTTCCGAGCCTCTCCTCCGGCTTGTAAAAGATCTCCGGCATCACCGTGAATATATTCGTTCCGTGCCAGTACACTTCGGCGCTGCTGACCGCGTACTTGTCGACCGGCAGCTTTTCTCCGGCGTTCGCCGCGAGAATACGCTCGATGACGACGACAGCTTGCGCTCTCGTCGTGGCTCCGTCCGGTGCAATCTCGCCTTTTCCTACGCCGGTCAGCAATCCGTTTTTGGTCGCGGTGTACATCGATTTGTGTTTGGGCATATACATCCACGGATGTTCTTTTTCATTCTCTTTTTGGCCGATCGCTCGGTTTGCGATCCGCGCCATTTCTTCGCGAGTCAGGATTTCGTTCCAACTGCTGTCGGTATTCGCGAAGTCCTCGGCCTTATACAAGCCTTGCTCGCCGGCCGCGATCACATAAGGTTCATACCATTTTCCCGACTCCGTATGTACTTGCAGATTCAGCGCCGACACGACCATTTTGACGAACTCTGCCCGCGTGACGTTCACATCCGGCTTGAAGGTGCCGTTCGTATAACCCGCAACGTATCCTCTGGCTACCCCTTTGTCGATTTCGCCGGCTGCCCAATGATTGGGTTGAATATCCCGGAATGAATTCGAAGAATTCCCTTCCGCTTTTGCTCCTGCTCCCCCGATCACGCCGGTCGTCAATACTGCCGCCAGAGCGATTCCTGCCCACTTGGCGATCTTTTTCCCCATACGTTCCACTCCTCCGATTCTTCATCATTCGAAATTCCGCAGCCTATCCCGATTAGACGCATCTGAATCTGCCGTCCGAACCGAAGCAAGCTGCCGTCCCCAATTTTTGATTATACCTTCTTTGCAGACAAAAAGTAGGATTTGTTTGTAAAGTCGCGCAGTAAAAAACCGGAAACCAAGGTCCGTCGATCGGACCTTGGTTTCCGGTTTTTGGATGCTTTCGCGTATTCGCCGCGCGCCTTTCGATTGCGCCCGTCCGCCGAATTTAGACGGTTCGGTTTTTCCCCCGAACCTGAATCTTTTATTTCGAATCGCCCAGGAATCCCTTTTCGAAAATGCCGAGCAGGTTTTCGAGCGTCGTCGGATCGCTGTAGGAAGACGCTCTCGATTCGAATTCGATCACATGCCCTTCCTTCACGGCCGGAATCTGCTTCCAGACTTCCGAACCCATGATCTCGTTGGAAGCGTCCAGCTTGCGGCTGACCGCGATAAAATCGCCCATGTATTCCGGCAGCACTTCGAGCGAGAGCGAATAGTATCCTTCCGACGTCACGGCTTCCTTGACTTTGTCCGGCATTTTCAAGCCCATGGCTTGATACAGGATTTCCGTTCCGCGCGCCCAACTGTCGCCCATGACGTACGCGCTTTTGCCGTCGACTTCCATAACGGATACCGTCACGTCGTCGCCGTACTCGGCTTTGATCCTGCCGCCGATCTCGGACGCTCTTTTCGTGAAATCGTCGACCCACGCCTGGGCTTCGGCTTCCTTGCCCAGCAGCTTGCCGACCGCGACCTGCTGATCCAAATAATTCAGCTTGCCCCAGGTGTAGACGACCGTCGGCGCGATTTTGTTCAACTGATCGAGATTCTTCGTCGTCGATCCGGCAATGATCAGGTCCGGCGCCAAAGCGGCTACGCTTTCCGGATCTTCTTCCGTTACGACCGTCACGCCCTTGAGCTTCTCCGTAAACAGCGGATTGTTGCCCGTCCATTGATCGACGCCGACCGGCGTCACGCCCAGCGACAGCACGTTCGGCGCGTTCGTCAGCGCCACGATCCGGGTCGGATTGGCGGGAACTTGGACCGGCCCGCTCTCCGATTCGTAAGTCACGGTGCCCGAAGCCGCTTCTTCCGCGCCGCCGGCAGCCGCCTCGGTCCCCGTTTCCGGCGAAGCCGTTTTCGCGTCGCTGCCCGCCGCTCCTCCGCAGGCGCTCAGCACGAGCATGAACAGCAGCAGACAGGCTGCGGCCAAATACGATTTCTTTTTCATCATTTCAATATCCCCCCGCGATTTCGGCCTTTTATGTATTCGCCGTTGATAATCATTATCATATCCACCTGAAGTGTAGCCTGCCGGAGCGTCAATGTCAACTTGAGAGCAAAAAAAAAGAAGCCGCCTCATCCAGGCAGCTCCCCTTCGAACGTCGTGCCGAGCGAAGCCGCGAACCGGCGCAGCGCCCGCTCCACGCTGCCTCGCACGGCCGGGTCGGCACCTTCGCCGTCCTCCCACCACCAATGTTTGAGGACCAGCGGCTCCGATCCGCGCTGCTTCTCCGGCTCGAACCGGGCGACGAAGCGCCCGTCGGCCGCGACGGGCAGCACGTAGTAGCCGTATTTGCGCTCCGAGGCCGGCTTGTAGACTTCCCAGCGGTAGTCGAACCCATACAGTTCCAGGATCAGCCTGCGATCCCAGAGCAGATTGTCCAGCGGCGCCAGCACGCAGGCGCGCATCGGACGCGCCGCCGCACGCTTCTCTCCTTCCGCGGCGAGCGGCCCCGCCGCCAGCGATGCCTCGAGCAGCGCGGCGTCCGCCGCGCGAAGATACAGCGGATGTCCGAGACCTTCGACATCCGCGATCAGGATCTCGCCGCGCGAGAGCAGCGCGCCGAAGGCGGCCGTGCGCTGCGCGGCCTTCATGCCCGTCATGAGCAGCGCGTCGCTCGGACGGTTCCAGAGCAGCCCTACGCTGCCGATCCGCCGCAGCAGAACCCATTCGTTATACGCCGCGTCGCCGACGAACGGGTCCGGCAGGCCGTATAACTTTTCGGGCACGATCCGTTCGGCCAGGTCGTAATATTTGCGGCCCGAGGCTTTGCGATGAAGCGCCAGCCGCCCGGCAAAATAAGAACCTTCGAGCGCGGCCCGGGCCAGCCGCGTCGGCCCCCATGCCCAGTCGATCTTCTCGTCGTATTCCAGATCGGCGGAGCAGAGCGGTCCCCTCTCCGCGATCTCTTCCAGCACGGCCGTCGCGGCGGCGGGGTTTTTGTTGAACCAGGCCTGATGCTTCTGCCGGTGACGCTCGAAATTCGGCCAATCTTCCATCGGGAAGATCGCCATGTTTTTGTCCCAATAATCGACCAGGCTCCGTTCCTCGTACAGCATCTCCCACAGCATGCGGCGATCGAAATCCGCGATGCGCGACTGCAGCACGAGCTCCGGATTGGTCCCGACCACATTAAGCGGATCGAACTGGATGCAGCCGACCTTTCGGATATACGCCAGAATGCCCGCTTTGCCCGACGAGTCGAATTCGTGCGACAAACCGTGATAATCGAACAGAAATCGCCTCGCCTGCTCCCGGGTCAACGAATATCGCCGCTGTGTCATGTTCCGCTCCCCTTTCTCGCGTTCCCTGCCTCCCCGGCAGTTCCGCATTCATCGTACAAGGTCAACCCGGACAGCAGCCTGTCCGGTTCGGCTCCCCGGCGTCCGCTTATCTTTGCCGGCAGGCTCTTCGCTCAGCCTTTGAACATCAGCCGGACGGCCGCGATCAGCAGGCAGACCGACAGGACGCGCACGACGGCGATCGCCGGGATTTTCGAGGCGATTCTCGCGCCGATCTGCCCGCCGGCCAGCGCGCCCAGCGCCAGCCAGATGAATTTATCCCACATCACGTGACCGAGCAGAGCGTGCGAGAGCGTACCGACGAACGCCGACACCAAAATGGAAAACATCGAAGTAGCGGTCGCGATATGGGGCGGAAAAGCCAGGAACAAAATCATCGTCGGCACCATAACCGAACCTCCGCCGATGCCGAACAGGCTCGATAAGAAGCCGACGAAAAAAGCGACGCCTGCCGCAAAGGTCATATTGAACGAGTACTCGTGCCGAATGCCGGAAGCGTCCAGCAGGCTGCGGCTTGCGTTGGGCTTCAGAAATCCGGAACGGCTTTCGGTCGGCTTAAAATTAATCGAGATCGCCATCAGTACGAGGAAGATCCCCAGCGAGACGAAAAACACCCGATTTCCCACGATCCCGGTCGTCCAGGCGCCCAGAATCGACCCCGGAATCATCGCGACGGCAAAAGACAACCCGCTGCGATAGTCGATTCTTTTTTGCCGGGCGTAAGCGATCGTGCTCGAGATGGCGCTGACGAACAGCACCGCCATCGACGTGCCCGAGATGTCCGATACGGGAATGACGTACAGCAGCGCCAGCACCGGCACGATGATGAACCCTCCGCCGAGTCCCGCCGCCGCGCCGCAGACCGAAGCGAGCATGCCGACGGAGATAAGCAGAATGATTTCCATGGATTGAACGATTCCTTTCTTTTGCCCGTAGTCGAAAAGTATACAGCCGCGTTCCTTATGCATGCTGCCCGCTAAAACTGCTTCTAGTTTAGCCCGCCCGATCGGCGCGGGGCAAGCTCTCCGAACCAGGCTCCCCTTCCCAACCGCTTAGAAGGCCGCAGCAAAAAGAACCCCTCGAATTCGAAGGGTCCTTCAAGGCGGACGAATCAGTCCGCAAAATGTTCGGCGAACCAGCGCCGAGCCGCTTCCGCTTCCGTCCGCGTCAGCTGATGGCCGAAGTGCTCCCAGTTCGCCTTGACGTCGGCTCCCGCTCCTTCCAGCAGAGCGATCAGCTCTTCCGTGTTGGCGGCCGGCACCATACCGTCGTTGCGTCCCGCGCCGACGAATACCCGTACGCCGTCCATGTTCGGCAGATCGAGGCCGCGCATCGGCACCATCGGATGGTGCAGTATCGCGCCCTTGAACGCGCCTTCGAAGTGGAACATCAGGCTGGCCGCGATATTGGCGCCGTTGGAATAGCCGAGCGCGACGAGATTGGAAGCATCAAAGCCCCGCTGTTCCGCCGCTTCCTGCAGGAAGTCGCGAATTTCATGAGTGCGGAAGACCAGATCCTCCTCGTCGAATACGCCCTCCGCCAGCCGGCGGAAAAAGCGCGCCATGCCGTTTTCCGACACGTTTCCTTTGATGGACAGAATCGAAGCTCCCGGAGCGACCATTTCCGCCAGCGGAATCAGATCGTTTTCCGTTCCTCCCGTTCCGTGAAATACGACTACCGTAGGCAGCCCCTCGTTTGCGCCTTTTCGGAAAATATGCTTCATGTTTTCGTCTCCTCCCGAATCGTTTTCGTTCCGGCCATGTTCGGCGGCAGCAGGGAACCGCGCTCCCCGCTGCCCGCGTTTTGCTCTTATTGCCCGGCGTTTGCCTCACGCTCACGGACCTCGATCGGCAGCAGTCCGTCTTCGATCTGCCGCCGCTTGTCCTCGTACCAGGCCGGCAGCATCAAGCCTTCGCCCAGTTCGTCCGGCGTCTCGTCCACGGCGAATCCCGGCGGATCGGTCGCGATTTCGAACAGAATGCCGCCTTCTTCCCGGAAGTAGACCGCATGGAAATATTGACGGTCGATGACGGGCGTCGGTTGGAACCCGCCTTCGCTCACGGCGCCGCGCCACTTGTCGTGCTCGTCGAAATCGGCCGCGCGCCACGCGATATGGTGCACCGTGCCCGCGCCGCCCGCTCCCCGCGGAACGGCCGACATCGGCAGGTCGATCAGATTGCCCAGCTCGCCGGTCGCCCGGAAGCGGACAAAGCCGGCATACTCGCCGATTTTTTCCATGCCCAGCACCGTTTCCAGCACCTGCGCGGTACGTTCCGGGTTCACGCTGTACAGCACAGCGCCGCCGAAGCCCTTGATAGCTTGATTCGCAGGCACGCCGCCGAACGACCAGCCCGATTCCGGGCCCTCCTCGCGTTCCACCAGTTCGAGCTGCAGCCCTTCGTTATCTTTAAACTGCAGGTAGTGTTCGCCGAACCGCTCCGCTTCCGTGACCGAAATGCCGTAGCCGCGCAGCCGCTTTTTCCAAAAAGCCGACGCGCCGACCGGAATGACGTAAGTCGTGAATCCGACCTGCCCGCCGCCGATCCGTCCCCGGCGCGCTCCGGAAAACGGGAAAAACGTAATAATGGTGCCAGGCGCGCCTTCTTCGTTGCCGAAGTACAGGTGATACACGTCGGGAGCGTCGAAGTTGATCGTTTTTTTTACCAGGCGAAGCCCCAGCACTCCCGCGTAAAAATCGACGTTGGCCTGCGGGTCGCCCGCGAAAGCCGTAATATGGTGAATCCCTGCCGTTTGCAAAGCCATGATGATCGCTCCTTT
Organism: Saccharibacillus alkalitolerans; assembly: GCF_011090185.1. GTDB lineage: Bacteria > Bacillota > Bacilli > Paenibacillales > Paenibacillaceae > Saccharibacillus > Saccharibacillus alkalitolerans. The sequence goes on from NZ_JAAFGS010000010.1 coordinate 106,702, forward strand.
TCGCCATGAATATTATATGATTCATATTTGAATTTCTTAAATCCAAAGTATAAGACGTGCGGAAATTTGACCCCGTGCCGGGGACGAAACGCTATCCGCGTTCCGCTCCTTTGCCCAGCTTCTTCAACAGCGCCGCCGCCGTTTCCGTCTCTTCGGCGCTCAGGCCGCCCATGATCCGCCTCACTTCCGCGGCATGTTCAGGGAAGATCCGGTCGAACAGCTCTCGTCCGTTCTCCGTAATCTCCGCGTAAATGACGCGCCGGTCGCTCGGACTCGGCACGCGCCGCAGCAGCTCCCTCTTCTCCAGCTTGTCGATGTTGTAGGTGACGCTGCCGCTGGTGATCAGAATTTTCTCGCCGATCTGCTGCAGCGGAAAGCGTCCCTTGTTGTACAGCACTTCAAGGATCGTGAATTCGGACGGCGACAAACCGTGCTTTTTCATATCCTTGACCGCGCGGTCCATCACGTTCTTATAGGCTTTCGAGAGAATCACGAACAGCTTCAGCGCCTCGTCCTGTCCGGCGTCCGCCGTCTCCGCAGCCGGAGCTTGGGCACTCCTTCGCTGTTCTTCTTCGTGTTCCGCCATTTGAATTCACCTCCTTAAGTACGCAGCCGTATCCGGATTCCTTTAACGATTGACAATATATTTTAATTTAAATCTCTTTGATTAAAGATAATTGTTTTTCTTCTTCCTGTCAACCTTTTCTTCTCCCCGACCCGAAAAAAGAAAAAAAGCCCCTAAAGGGACTTTGTCGGTCTGGAGGACTCAGCGTTTTTTGCGCATGCCCTGTACCAGATTGATCACTTGCTTGGCCGTCGTAATGACCGTCACGATCGTGCCCACCGTACGCAGCAGCTTCTTCATGATGATTGACCTCCTCAGGGGAAAATGGAGCCGACCTGCGCCGGCTTGCTCTACAGCCTTTTCCCCAAAGAACCGGAAGACGAAACAGCCCGAGGACGCATTCTTCGTCCGAAGTTATTCGCTGCGCAGCGCGGCCACCGGGTCTTTGCGCGACGCGAACTTGGCCGGGATGAATCCGCCGAGCACGGTCAGCGCGACGCTGAGCACCACGAGGGCCAGCGCATGCAGCGGATCGAGCACCGCGACGCCCGACAGGTCGGTCATCGACTTCAGCACGGCGTTGATCGGAACCGTCAGCAGATACGCGATGGCGATGCCCAGCAGCCCGGAAGCCGCGCCGATGATGAACGTTTCGGCGTTGAACACGCGGGTAATGTCCTTCTTCCGCGCGCCGAGCGCCCGCAGCACTCCGATCTCCTTCGTCCGTTCCAATACGGAAATGTAGGTGATGATGCCGATCATAATCAGCGACACGAACAGCGAGATCGAAGCGAACGCGATCAGCACGATCGTGATTCCGTTCATAATGCCGCTCGATAAGCGGGTGACCGTCGCCGCCAAGTCGGTATAGATCACCTGATCCTCGGTCTCTTTGCCCGCGTTCCAGGCGTCGAGGTAGGCCGTAATGTCTTCTTTCGCGTTGAAATCTTTCGGGTACAGCGAGACCGAGGCCGGCTGCGAAGAAGCGCCGAGCGCGGATAAGGCCTGGTCCAGCGTTGTCGCGTCCGCCGGGTCGACGCCGCTTCCGGAAGAAGGCCCCCCCATACCCGGAGGTCCGAAGCCTGTTCCTCCGAATGCGGAAAACGGATTCGCCCGGTTGAACGGACGTCCCCCGATCACGTTGACCGCCGGATTATCCCGTTGGGCCCGCACCACCGCCGAAGACTGCGCGTCGGCGATGAATTGTTCGGTCAGCTCGTCGGAATACGCGATGCCCGGGTCCATGGTGGACATCGGCGAATCCCGCTTTTTCCGAATGATGCCCGATACGGTCAACGTCACCGACTTCGGATTCTCGTACAGCGCATCCAATTCCGGCCCGGCGGCCCGTTCGAACAGCCCGCCGTCCGCGCTTCGGTAAAACAGATCGTTCGGAACCAACTTGAACGTCGCGCCGACGATTCGGTCGAAATCGATGGAGGGGGCGCCGAAGTCGAAACCCAGCGCTTCGAGCGCCGAAGCGTCGATCCGGTTATACCCGTCCACGACGAGCACCAGATCGGTCGGCTCCGTCGGCAGCCCGCCCGCCAGCACGTCGTACACCTGCTCCAGATAGCTCCCCCCCACGCCCGCGGGCTTGGAAGGATAGGAGGCAAATCCCGCCCCGCCGGGATCGACGCCGGATACTTCGCCGTCCGCCGAACGCTTGAGCACGTTCAGGTTGGTTTCCCGCGTAAACGAAATGCCGTCCAGCAGCGCCGGATCGATCGCATTCACGTAATCCAAATACTCGTCCGTAATACGGTTCGCATGCAGAACGGTGTTAATCGCCGGATTGTACGGGTATACCTGCCGGTCCTGCGGGAATTCCGGCAGCGGGACTTCGTCGCCGCCCGGCGTGCCCGGGGGCGGCTGCGTGAAGTCGATGTTCGCCGCCGTGCGGCTGATCGTAACGGGAAAATTGGACAGCGCGCCGGATTCGTACTTGCTGATCTGCTTGTCGAAGCCGTTCGACAGCGACAGAATCAGAGCGATGCCGATAATGCCGATGCTCGACGCGAACGCCGTCAGCGCGGTTCTCCATTTCTTAGTGGCGATGTTGCGGCCCGACAGCTTTAACGCGGTCAGGTAGCTCATCGCCGTTTTTTTCAGCATGTAATCCGTCGTTTCGCCTCCCGTCTCCGGGGGGTTGCTGTCCGAGACGACCTGCCCGTCGCGGAACTGCACGATCCGGTCGGCGTATCGTTCCGCGAGTTCCGGATTGTGCGTGACCATGACGACAAGCTTGTCGCCGGCGATCTCGCGAATCAGATCCATGATTTGCGCGCTCGTCGCCGTGTCCAGCGCGCCGGTCGGCTCGTCGGCGAGGATGATATCGGGATCGTTGGCAAGCGCGCGTGCGATCGCCACCCGCTGCATCTGTCCGCCGGAGAGCTGTCCCGGCTTTTTGTGCATGTGTTCCTTGAGGCCGACCCTCTCAAGCACTTCTTCCGCCTTCCGGCGCCGAACCGAAGCGCTTATCCCGCTGAGCGTCATGCCCATTTCCACGTTGCCCACGATGCTCATATGCGAAATCAGATTGTAACTTTGGAACACGAATCCTACGCTGTTGTTGCGATAGGCGTCCCAGTCGCGGTCCTTGAACCGCTTGGTCGATTGTCCGTTAATTAAAAGATCGCCTTCGTCGTAGCGGTCCAAGCCTCCGATCAGATTCAGGCAGGTCGTCTTGCCCGAGCCGCTGGGACCGAGGATCGCGACGAATTCGCTTTCGCGAAACGTCAAGCTGACCTTATCCAGCGCGGTTTGCGTAAAGTCCCCCGTCGTGTACCGTTTGGAAATGCGTTCGAGTCGAAGCATGAGAGGTTCTCCTTTCCCTGCGCGGCGCCGGCCGGATTGATGCACCGGTGCACTTTCATCGTAGCACGTTCGGGAACGGTCTTCATCCTTCGCCTTCATTTGGACAAATTCGAAGCAAAAAAAAGAGAGCCTGCGGAGGCTCCCCTTAAAAAACCGAATTTGTCTCAACCCGCCAATACGCCGCGTCAAGTTCCCGTCATCGGCCGCAGACCGGAATTACTCTTCGCCTTCCGCGTAGTGCGCGGCGCAGAACGCTTCCGTTTCTTCCAGTTCGTCGTCCTCGAGATCGAATTCCAGCACCTTCTGCGTGCCGCGCTCGATGATTTCGTGCTTGACGATCCGCTTCTCCTCGCCGTTCACGGCATAGATTACGCGCAGCAGCAGACCCTGCGGCGTATACAGCTCGTCCTCCTCGTCGACTTCGAATTCGAGCATGAATTCGTAGCGCTCGCCCTGTACGATGCCGAAGGCGTCGCGAATTTTCTCGACCGTGTATTCCGTGAATTCCATCATTCATTCTCCTTTGCGGCGCCGGCCGGCAGCAGGCTGCCTACCCGTTCGCGCACGTCCTGTTGTTGTAAAGCTTCGCCGAAGATATCGACTCGCCCGCTGTCTCCGCTCGTGCGGATCAGACGGCCGATGCCCTGACGCAGACGCAGCAGCATGTACGGCATATCGACCTCGCCGAACGGGTCCGCGGACTCCCTGCGCTTGGCGGCGAATACCGGATCGTTCGGCGGGAACGGCAGCTCCCAGATCACGACGTGATTCAGGGAATCGCCCGGCACGTCGAGACCTTCCCACAGCGTCACGGCGCACAGATTGACGAACGTGCCGTTCTGGAACTCCGAGATGAGCCGGCTGATCTCCGCGTCGCCTTCGTACAGCATCGGGAATTCCGCGAACTCGGCACGCGAATCGGCCTCGGCGCGGAACGCTTCCATCGCTTCACGCGACGGGAACAGCAGCAGCGTGCCGCCCTCGCGGCGGCGCAGTCCGCGAAGCACGTGATCCGCCTTGGCCGCGACGGACGCCTCCGTATGCAGCGCGGCCTTCATGCTCTCTTCGTAATCGTACGGCGATGCGACAGAGAACGACAGGTAGTCGCTTACGCCGAGGCTGTCCGCGATATAGTCGAACGACTCGTCCGCCGACAGCGTGGCCGAAGAGAAAATGATCGGCATCTTTTTGCCGAAGACCCGCTCGTTCAGAATTTCCTTGACCTTTTTCGGCATCAGCACGAGCGTCATGTCGCCCTTGTCGTCCTGCGTCCAGCAGATCAGCTCGCGCGGATTATTGAACAGCGCCAGCGCCGTCTGCATCATCTCCAGATGCTCTTCCACGATGCGCAGCTGGTATTCGTCCAGGCTGAACATGCCGCTCTCGAACACGATCTCTTCCTCGATCGCGTCGACCGCCGCGCGGAACGCGCTCACGCCGTTCATCAGCTCGGCGGACAATTCGAGTTCGCTGCGCTCCGATGCCGGAACTTTGGTGCTGTATCGTTCCAGCAGCGCGAACAGATCGTCGCTGCGCTCGATCGCGCGCTCGACGGCAAGCGCCAGCGTCTCGCGGACTTCTCCTTCGAGCAGCCGGGTCACGATCGATTCGAACGCCGAATGTTTGAGCTTGTAGGTCAACGCGCTCTGGGCGGCCGTTTCCAGCAGATGTCCTTCGTCGAATACGACGGAGCTGTGCTCCGGCAGCAGCGGCAGCTGGCCTTCGCGCTTGCGCGCTTCGTACGTCCACACATGCTCCATGTAAAAGTCGTGCGAGCATACGATCAGATCGGTCGCTTTGCGGTAATGGTCGCGCGACAGCGTCTGTCCGCAGCGATGGCGGCGCGGGCAGATCAGACAATCCTGGAACACGTCCCAGCCTACCTTGTTCCACTGCCGGTCGTCCAGCTCCGGATAATCTTTGCGGCTGCCGTACGGGTAAAACGCCTGCAGCGTGTCCGGGAAATGCACGAACGGCGGAAGTTCTTCGTAGATCTCCTGAAAGATCTGCTCGTCTTCGCCCGGACCGCGCACCTCTTCGAGCTTATTGAGGCAGAGGTACTGATCCTGCGACTTGCCCAGACGCACGTCGATGTTCAAATTCAGATGGCGGGCAATCTTGGCGATATCGCCTTCCGGCTTGACGAGCTGCTCGATCAGCGACTCGTCGGCGCAGGCGATGACTGCCGGCTTGCGGGTATAGCGGGCATACAGCGACGCGTACAGCAGATACACGAGCGTCTTGCCCGTTCCGACGCCGGCTTCGGCGAAAATGGTCTTTTTTTCTTTATAAGCGCGCTCCAGCTGGAACGCCATGAAAATCTGTTCGTCGCGGGTCTCGAAACCCGCCTCGGGCAAAATATCGTAAAAAACGTCCGCGATCCAGTCGGATGCCTGATCCAAAAAAGGCGCCGCGGGATCGAACGTGAACGGATAAGTAGTGGTCAAAGCGGTTATAGCCTCCATTGAACTTGCGGATTTGGGTGAATCGATCCTGAAAGACGGCGATTGTCAAAAAGTCAACAATCGGGCCACCCGTCATTATAACCGGAAAAGCCGATCTTGGCGAGAGGGGTTTTGGATGGACGCTTAAGATTCCGGCGAAAAAGTCGCGCGAATAACGCCGGAAATCGAGCAAAAGCCGCTTCCTTTACAGTTGCAGTGTAAAGGAAGCGGCGGAAGCGCGGCTTATACGGTTATGAGGCCATGGTGAAGACGGAGAGCGAAAACGGACGAATTCCGGTTCCCAACAAAGGGAGCGGCTTCGGGGTCAACGCCCTTCACGCTCCTCCGGCTTGTCCTTCGCCAGCAGTTCGTCGACGGTATCCCAGCGATGCCGGTATTTCTCCAACCGGGGATGAAGGCGCGCAGGCGGTTCGTCCACCACAAGGCGGATGCGCACGATCCATTCCTCGAACGTGGCGAAAGAAGCGAACCGGTTGGCGTTATCGGCGGTCAGGTACAGGAACAGCGGCGACGGATATTTTTCGTCCATGAACCGCAGCGCCGCCTCCAGCGGCGTATACTTTTTGCGCTTGCCGTCCCAGTTTTCGACCGTGACGTTGCGCATGATCCGCTGATCGCGCCGCCATTCGTGCACCCGGTCGTCCCGTTTGTAAAAAGCGCTGGCGGTTTCTCCGGTCAAACGCTTGACGGTCGCTTCATGCAGCGGATACAGCACCAGCTGCGAGAACGATCGCGCCGCGGCCGCCTGCGCCGCGCGCGCTAACTGTTCGTCGGTCGTATGCTGGAACGAATCGTAATAAATCATCGTTCCTTTGAGCGACGGTTTCGAGGCTTCGGTTCCGAACGGAATATGATAAGTTTGTCGGCCCATAAACGTTCCCTTCCTTCATCATGGTCTTAAAAGTCTTTCCTTTTAAATAACCACAATCCGAGCCCGAAAGCAAAAACGGTATAAATCAAAGCATAGACGATAAACGCGTTCGAAGGCGGATTGCCTCCCGTCAGAAACGGAATCGTTTCGCCCGCGCCCTGGGTAAGCACGTACTGCATACGGCGGTTGAGTCCATCGCCCGGCATGACGAGCGACAGGAGCGCGCCGATCCGCGATAAAGTCGCCTGGACGTCGGGTTCGACCGGAAGCACGCCCCGCACTTTTTCGACCATGCCCCCGAGCCAGCCCGCTCCGTACATCATCGTCACGAAGACGCCGTTGCCGATTCCCGAGAACAGGCACGATCCGAGCATCGAAAGACTGACCAAAGCCGGTACCGCGGCCAAAAACAACAGCAGCGAAGAGACATTGTCGCCCGCATGTCGATTGAAGCCGGCATGCACGCCCGTGATCGCGACGATGCAAACGTACAGCAGCAGCGCGTATGTACCGATCAACGACACATAACCGATCCAGCGCCCCACATACCATTTCCAACGCGGAATCGGACGGGTAAGCACCGCCTGCAGCACGCCCTGCTCCGCTTCGCCGGAAATGACCGAAAACGAGCTGAAGATCGCCAAGAAAGCGACGACGAAGCCGCCGAAAAAGAAGCCTAGAGACAGAATCGCGCTGCGGCGGGCGAATTGGCCGATCAAATCGGAAGCTGCGCCTCCGCCCGGCAGCGCGACCGTATCCGCGATAAACCAAAAAACGGCCAGGAAAAGAGCCGTCAGCACGAGCGTGATCAGCAGCATTTTGCGGCGGGCCATCTCCTGCCACGTCGCCCGTATGATCGTATTCATCGACTCTCCCCCCTCTGGTCGCGTCCGGATACGGTTTCGAGGAACCAATCTTCGAGTTTTTCCCGGTAAGCGTTCGATTCGTACAACGTCATCCCCTGTTCGACGATCAAAGCGTTCAGCAATGCGGCCCGGTACTCGTCCTCGAGTTCGGCTTCCAACCAGACGGGCTCGTCCCAACCGGCGTCGGCCGGCACTTCCGCCGTCAAAACAACGCCGCTTTCTTCCTGCAGCCAATCCAGCAGAAGAAGCGAAAACCCGCCGACTTTGAAGCGCCAGCGGACTTTCGTTTTCAACATATCCGGTACCGAACCCGAGCGGATCATGTCTCCGTTCAGCATAAGCGCCATCCGGTCGCATACCGCTTCGACGTCTTCCATCAAGTGCGAATTGAGAAACAGCGTTTTGCCTCTTTTTTTCAATTCCAGCAGCAGTTCGCGCACTTCGCGGCGTCCGACGGGGTCCATCGCCGAAGACGGTTCGTCCAAAAACAGGATGTCGGGATCGCCGAGAAGCGCGCAGGCCAATCCGAGACGCTGCTGCATGCCTTTCGAATACTGCTTGACGCGGTCGGAACCGCGCTTGCCGATGCCGACTTCGTCCAGACGGGCGCGGATTTTCGATTTGGCGTCGAGGTTTTCGAGTCCCAGAAGACCGGCGTGCATGCGCATCACCTCTTCGCCCGTCAGCCATTCGGGATACCGGTACAGTTCCGGCAGATAACCGATCAAACGCCGGGCTTCCAAAGAACCGATCGGGCTTCCGAACAATTCGCCTTCGCCGCCGCTCGGCCGGACAAGTCCGACCAGCATTTTGACGAACGTGCTTTTGCCCGCCCCGTTGGGACCGAGGAAGCCGAAGGCTTCCCCTTTCCCCACCGTCAGCGTGATGTTCCTGCAGCCGCGTCCGTTATCGTAAATTTTACTGAGTCCTTGGGTATGAACGGCAGGCATCGCCGCATCGGGGATTACGTTCACTGCGCGACCAGTCCTTTCAGGAATTCGAGGAAGCCCGCTTCGTTTTGACGGAAGCTTTCACTCGCATTAAACTCGAACAATTGATTGTCTTTGCTCCAGAAAGCGGTGTAGCGCTTGCCTTCCGCGTCGTACATGTAAGTCGCTTTTACGCCGTTCACGTCGATCTGGTGCGCGGCGCCGTTGGCATACATCGGCAGCGGAAGTTTTCCGCTCGATACGGCCGAATGTTCCAGACTGTTTTTCAACTCTCCCGGCAAAGCCGGGAAATTGATGACGGCCTTCATTGTTTCTTCGACCGGGAACGTATCGTCGAATTCCACGGTCGGCATATTCGACTGCGTCAACACGGCCCAATTGTTGCCGGTGTCGTCGCCCGGATTGAAATTGTAATAGATCGCAGCCGGAGAAATCAGCGTGATCGCTTTGCCGTCCGCTTCCTGCGGGAACAGATGCGGCGCGCCCAGCCGGCGCATCGTCTCGTTGACTTCCGCCACGTTCAGCTTCATGACCGTCTTGCTTCCTTTCCACATGCTCATCGTGCTTTCCCCTCCGTCCGGCGCGACGATCGGTTTGAATCCGAGTTTCGTTCTGAACGTTTCCGGCGTTTCGTCCTCTTCGAATTTGCCCAGCGAAATGCTCTCGGAGCTGCCGTAGCGGTTGTTGGATTCGTACGACTCGCCGTAGTTATAGACCGACTGGATCATATTCCGCATATCGTTCTCCTGCACGAGCACCACGTCCTGCATCGTAAACCGGTTCAGCATATCCGCCAACGCCCGGTTGCCGGCCGGCGTGACGGCCGTGACGATCGCGGCCGCGGCGGCTGCGGTCACCGCCAGCCGGACGATGTTTTTGCGCGCTTTGGCAGACAGACGGCGGCGGGCGGCGGGTGCGGCGGCCGGCGACGAAACCGCGGCAGCGGCCGATTCCGCCGATTCGTTACGCGCGGAAGTTCCGGAAACGGTCACGGTTTCCGCAGCGGCAGCCGCTTGCTCGCTCTGCGCGGCAGTCCTGCGTTCGTTCCAAGTCGCCCATGCTGGATTGGCCGGTTCGCTTTGCAAACGGGCTTCCATTCGGGTCCAAGCTTCCCGCGCCAGAGCTTGATCGCGTTCGGTTTCTTTATTCGTTGTCATCCTTTTTTCCTCCCAATAAGTTCAAGTTCGAGTGGCCATCGGCTTCTTATAGTTCTAATCCGTTCGGTTTGCCAGCGGCGCGTTTGCGCAGCTTGTCGGCGGCCCGGTTCAGCAGCGAACCGACTCTCGGCGGCTGGACCGCGATTTCTTCGGCGATCTCGGCGTAGCTGTAGCCGGAATACTTAAGCATCAGCACCCTGCGGTCCCGCTCCGGCAGTTCGTCCAGCAGTTCGCTCACCTGTTCCCGCTCTTCGCTGCGAAGCAGCGCTTCTTCGCCGCTCTCCCACGTATTTTCGCGGTCGAAATACTGTTCCTGCTTCTCCTGCAGCTTCCTCTGCCGGACCAGCCGATCGGTATGGTCGTAGGCGATCCGGGTCAGCACCCGATGCAGCCAGGCGCCGAGCACCCTCGGATCGTCCGGCGGATTGCGGTACAGCCGCAGGAACACCTCCTGCGCCAAATCCTCCGCCGTCGCCTCGTCTTTGACCATCGCGATCAGCTTCCGGCGCACGCCGGGGTAATATTCAAGAAATACCGCGCGAAACGCATCGGATTCCGTATAAGAATTATCCATCGGTAAACCTCCTTGTGAAGTGCGGCCGCTCTTCCTTGCCGTATATACACTGGAAAGACGGGGGGTTCCCGGAATTTATACCGTCTTTTCAAAAAAAAATTGAAATTCGAAATTAAACGCATAGGACGTTAAAATGGAAGGGTTATCTTTTGACTATACAACTTCTGCTTCGAAGCGGGAAAGGAGTCGGACATGATTTATCGCATCACGTATTTGTCGGACGGGCTTCGGGTAGCCGGATATGTCGCGCTGCCGCCGGGGCTTGAGACGACGGAAGAAGAACTGGCCGCCTTTCTCCGGCGGGAATGCGGGGACGACGGGCTGACCGCGGCAGCGGCGGCCTGCATCCTGCCGGCGGCGGCCGAAGCGGCGAAGCGCGCTGCCGGCGAAGCCCCCGACTATGCACCCGAAGAATATGCGGCGGCCGGAACGGAAAAACCCGCTTTCTCCAATAAAGCGCCTTATCCGGTGCTCGTGTACTGCCGGGGAGGCATCGGCCGGGTCGGCCGCGTGCAGCTCGATTGGCTGGCCGAATTCGCTTCTTTTGGACATATCGTGATGGCGCCCTGCTATCGCGGCGGGGAAAGCGGGGTCGGGCATGACCGGTTCGGCGGAGCCGATCTGGAAGACTCGAGGGTCGCGGTGCGGCTCGCCAAAGCGCTCCCTTGGGCAGATCCCGAACGGCTCGCCGTAATGGGCTTCTCGCGAGGCTCGGTCAACGCGACGGACGCGGCGGTTCACGAACGGGCTTCTCGGCTCGTTCTGCTGGGCGGACTTTCCGATCTGGCGCAAACGTACGAAGAACGGGTCGATCTTCGGCGCATGCTGAAACGGGTCGTCGGCGGCTCGGCTTATAAGCTGCCCGAGGTCTACCGCGACCGTTCTCCGATCCATATGGCCCGGGAGATCGAATGTCCGGTTCTAATCATTCACGGCACGCAGGACGCTCAAGTCGACTACGGTCACGGCGAGCGGATGTACGAAGAACTGCTCAGGCGGAATAAACCCGCTTCGCTGGCCCGCCTGGAAGGCTTTGGGCATCATATGTCGCATGCGGCGCGGATGATCGTGCTGGCGGGCATGTTTCGGTGGCTGGAAACGGAAATTCCGGCGCCGCGTTCTTGATCGCCTTCCCGGGCGGAAAGGCGCGTCATGACGAAAAAAAGGCGCGGAGCATAAGCTCCGTGCCTTTTTAGGTATTCGCTCTTGCTTTGCGTTTAACCCTGCAGATCTTCCGAGCGGACGACGCCGAAAAACGTTCCGCCGCGCGTAACGACGATCGCTTCCTTGCGCGTACGGGACGGACGCAAGGCTGCGAGTTCGCGTACGAAGCCGACGGACGCGCCGAAATCGACGGTCATCGGATGCAGGCTCATCAAGCGGCTGACCGGAAGATCGTACAGATGCTCCGGTTCGTATTCCGCGTTCATCTGGATATAGAACGCATCGCTCATCACGAGCCCTACCGGGCGCTGCTTGGCGTCGCAGATCACGACGCAGGCTTCGTGCTGACGCTTGGACAGCAGGCGCAGCGTCTCCCCGCAGGTCGCGGTGTCGGGCAGCACCGGCGCCGGAACGGCCAACAGCCCTGCTCCCTCTACAATCGGCTCCAGTGTCTCACTGCTATTCAGGCCCAAAGGGCGAATCTTGTTTTCGCTGACAAACGTCATTGTGAAGAACTCCTCTCGATCGGCTTCCTACCCGGACTTTCCGGGCCGCCTAATTACGATTACCGTACTTTATCCGTCATCGTACGCCCCCAGCGTAAGCGCTGTTCAAGAGGAGTGTAACGGCGGAGTAAAAATCCGCCCGGGGCTCGGAAAAGCAAAAAAGCGCCCGAATTTCGGGCGCTTCGTAAGTCTTCGGCGCGAAGCCGGCTTTGACTTTTATCCGCTTAAGATTTGCGTTTGCGCGATAACAGCGCCGCGCCGGACAACGCGATGGCCGCGATCGACAGCGCAAGCGTCACGTACAGCAGGACGGAATTCGATTCCGATGCAGGCGCATCGGAAGGCGCGTCCGCGGCAGCGGACGCCGGATCGCTGACTGCCGAAGCTTCGGGCGCCGAATCCGTATCGGAAGCGGGCTCTCCCGCTTCGTCTGCCGGGGCCGAAGCCGGATCGCTGACCGCCGCTTCGTTTGCCGATGCCGCATCGTCGGACGCCGCGGCACCGGCCGCGCCTGCGGCATGACCGTGCGCATCCGCCGCCGTGTCGCTGGCCGCAGCGCCGATCGTCGTGATCGAGTGCGGCGTATCGGCGTTTTCGTCGCCGGTCCATTCCACGATGCTGCCGTCCGCGTAATATTGGAAAGCGTCCCAGGCCGCTTCGCCTTCTTCCGCCGGATTTTTCGCCACGAACGTGAAGCGCTGGAATTGGCCGGCCGCGATTCCATTGCCTTCCGCTTCCCAGGTGACGGTACCGGCCGCTTCATCGACCGAGGTCGTCCAGCCCGGAATCGGTTCGTACTGCTGGAATTCGACGCCTTCCGGCATTTTCAGCACGACCTTATTCGTGTTGACGTCTTTCTCGACCGGAACTTTCATCGTGTACGTCTCCCAGGCTCCCGTCGCCGATTCTTTCGGCAGCACGGTCACGTGCGCGCTTGCCGCCGCGGCAAACATCAGCAGAGCCGCGGAAGCCGGCGCCGCGAGAGCGAGCAGCTTTTTCCAAGTTTTGTTCATTTTCGTATTCGCAATCGTCATTTTCCGATCCCGCCTTTATTCGTTTTTTTCTTTATTTGACTTCCATCGTAAACGTGCGGTCGGCCTGTTCGAACTTTTCGGACAAGCCGTGCACTTCGACATTCCATGTCCCGGCGCTGCCGAAGTAAAGTCCGGAAGCGGCGTAGCTCCCGTCTTCGCGGGCTTCCGCTTTCACTTCCGTGTAATCCCCGGGCGCGGTCTGAGGAGAGATGCGCAGGGTAACCTGCTGCCAATCGATCCGCTCCGCGCCTTCCGCGTCCGCGAAACGGACCGTAAAGGTGCTGGTCCCTACCTGAAGCGGACGCACGTCGAGCGAGATGACCGCGTTATCCGCGTCTTCGGCCGGCTGCGTGTCCGTAAAGGCCGCCGGAGCCGCTTCCGCGGGCTGCGGCGTCGGCACGTTCGTCAGCAGGCCGGCCAGAACGAGCACGACGACGCCCGCCGCGAGCTCGGCGGCCAGCGACGCGGTTCCCCGCTTGTCCCCGTTCCGCCGGGCCCGGCGGAAGTGCAGAAAGCCGAGTGCGGCCATGACGAGCAGCAGCGCCGCTTTGGCCACGAGCAGCAGGCCGTAGCGGCTCGTGAACAGGTCCGACCAGGCCGGCACATGCGCCGCGCCCATGACGACGCCGCTCAGCACCAGCGCGATCACCGAAGCGAACGCCCACGGCGCAAAGCGCCGAAACGCCGTTTTCCAGAACGGCGAGCCTTCCCCGTCGGCGCTTGACCCGGCGGGAATCGCCAGCAGCAGCATCAGCAGGCCGCCGACCCAGACCGAAGCGCCGAGCAGATGCAGCGTGTCGGCCGTCACCTGCCAGAAGACATGCTCCGTTCCCGCCGCGTGTCCCGTGAGCGCCTTCGTCACGAGCAGCAGCACGAAGCCGATGATCGCGATCGTCCAGTGGCCGCCCCGTTTGCCCCATCCCATCAAGTCGTTGACGACCACCGCGCCGGCGATCATCATCAGCAGCAGCAGCTGCAGCAGGAACATTCGGCCCGAAGACGTGCCTTCCAGCGTCTGGCTCAGAATTTCGCGGCCGAACGCCTCGCTCCACGGCACGTCCGCGAACAGCTTCGCTTGAAGCGGCAGCCCGATCAGAACGACCAGCAGCAGGCCGGCCAGCGAGATCCAGAACCAGACGCGCCCCGGACGGGCCGCTTTCTTGACGCCCCGCAGCTCCGGCGGCAGCAGGAAGCCGAGAAACAGCATGCTGCCCGCCGTCAGCGACAGCAGCGTATAAAGCGCGGCCCGCTGGGCGACCGTATCGGCGCCCGGCGTATAATCCGCCGCGCCGCCGGCCACGCCGGCATCGGTCAGCACGCCGTCCGAACCGACGCCGAAGCGGATCGTGCCCCGGATCGGGTGACCGTCCGCGGACACGACGCGCCAGTTCATCGTGTAGATGCCGTCCGGGAATTCTCCTCCGATCTCGGCCTGCACGATATGAGTATCGTCCGGAGACAGAGCCGCCTGCCCGACAGGCATGTCTTTTCCCGCCGTATCGGTAACCGAGATCGACATGAACTCGCCTTGAATCGTCTCGTTGAACGTCAATTCGATCTGCTCGGGCATCTGCGCGACCGACGTTTGGTCGGCCGGCGTCGACGACAGAAGCGTCGCGTGCGCCGAGGCGAGGCCCGGCAGAACGAGCGCCGCGATCAGCAGCGCCGCCAGCAGCGGCATCAAGCCGAGCCTTTTCCATCCGTGCCTTGCTTTCATCCTATTCTTCCTTTCCGTAAAAACGCCGAACCGGGAAAGCATTTGCACGAAAGCTTTTCCCGGCCGGCGCGGATTCCGTGTGAATTTCCGGCGACATCGCCGGATTGCGGCCGTGAACCGGGCGCGCGGGGCAGAGCTTGCCGCACGGACCTTGTACGCTCAGCGCTCTCCGCCGAACCCGTCGCGTCCGACCCAGCCTTTTTCCATCGCGTACCGGGTCAGCTGCACCCGGTTCTGCAGCTGAAGCTTTTGCAAAATGTTTTTCAGATGATTCTTCACTGTGTGCTCCGAAATCCCCAGCACCTCGGCGGCTTCCCGGTTGGTAAGCCCCGATGCCACCTGACGCAAAATTTCGCGCTCCCTCGCCGTCAGCGCGTCGCTTTCCGGCTCCGCGGCGGGAGCGGAAAATTCTTTCAGGATCTGAAACGCCAGCTCCCGCGTAAGCGGCGCTTCCTCGCTGACGATCGCCTTCAAATATTCGATCCAGGTGGAAGGAGCCAGATTTTTAAGCAGATACCCCTGGGCTCCCTGCTTCAACGCTTCCAGCAGATACGCAATATCGTCGGATACGGTGATGATGACGATCTTGACGTACGGATAGGCCATTTTGATGCGTCCCGTCGCTTCCAGTCCGCCCATGCCGCTCATGCGGATGTCCATCAGGATCAGGTCCGGCATCCACTGTTCGGTAAACGAGATCGCCTCGGCGCCGTCCGATACGACGCCGACTACTTCGAACAGCGGATCGAGCGACAGGATATCGCGGATCGCTTCCTGCGCATGCTTGTGGTCGTCCACGACCAATACCCGGCAGCGGTTCATCGCGGTTCCTCCCCTTTGCCGAGACGGACCGAAGTTCGGCCCGGCTTCGAATTCAATTCGAAGCGCCAGCCCATCTCCTGCGCCCGGTCGGCCATGATTTTAAGCCCGTAGCGGCCGGGGGCCGCCAGCGGATCGCCGTCGAATCCCCGGCCGTCGTCCGCGACTTCGACCGTCCAGCCGGAGGCGGAGCCCCGGCCGGTCACCTGCGCGTGCGCCGCGTGCGCATGCTTGCGAACGTTGATGACCGCTTCGCGGATGCAGGCGAGCAGCTCCGCTTTCTCGCGGCTCGCCAGCGACTCGTCCGGCAGGCTCCAATCGACCGCCACGTCGATCATCGCCTCTTCCGCCAGCCGCCCGACGCGCGCGGCCATCGATTCTTCCGCGGGTTGATCGGCCTCGGAGGAACCCGCAGAAACGGCTTCTACCGCCGTTTCCGGGCCGCGGCGGGGCGCGGAAGATCCCGCCCCGCTTCCCGTCCCCGCCCCGCTTCCCGGCGCCGTCCGCGCCTTCGGCTCCCTCAAGTTCGCCAGCGCCTGGCGAACGTAACGGTCCACCTCGCGGACCGTGCGGCGCACGGCGCCCAGCTCGCCGCCGAGTCCCGAATCGCCCGCCCTTCTCTCCATCCGGTCCAGCTTGACCGATAACAGAAACAGCGACTGCGCAATGCCGTCGTGCAGTTCCCTCGCCAATTCTTCGCGCGCTTCGAGATTCGCTTTGACCGAACGGGCCTGCTCCAGTTCGCGCTGCATGCGTTCGAGCATGGCGAACAGTCGGCGCAGCAGCGTTACGCTGACGAGGAAGACGAGCACCGGCGTCAGCATATTGCCCGCGTCCATCGACAATACCGGCATCAGAAATTGATGACGGATGTATTCCCATAAGCCGACGACTACCGTCGGCAGAAACAAAATCAGCCACTTCACCTGCTTGTAACTCATGCGCTCTCCGCCTTTCTCTTCCGCGGCATCGGCGGTCCATTAAATTTTAACCAAAAAAGCGCTCCGGCAAATGGCCCGTTCGGGCTACGTTTGAC
Source organism: Saccharibacillus alkalitolerans (assembly GCF_011090185.1). Classification (GTDB taxonomy): domain Bacteria; phylum Bacillota; class Bacilli; order Paenibacillales; family Paenibacillaceae; genus Saccharibacillus; species Saccharibacillus alkalitolerans. The sequence continues at coordinate 123,243 of NZ_JAAFGS010000010.1, forward strand.
GCTTTTCCGACTTTTTCAAGCTTCCGACGGTCCGAAATGTTCACTTATTGCTCACAATCGGTTACACTGAGCTTCGGTATGCTGTAAAATTCTTTCTATCAACCTTTAAGGATATCCGTCCTTGAATCCCTCATCGAAAGCGGAGGTCGCAGCAATTGGAATTGTATTGGTTTGACCACTCTCCGTGGTTTTTGCTTGTATTGAACTTACTCCTCGCGCTGACCGTCGTGTTTTTGGAGAGACGCGACATCGGAGTCACCTGGGCTTGGCTGATGGTCCTGTTTTTCCTCCCGATCGTCGGCTTCGTGCTTTACCTGTTTTTCGGCCAAAACCTCAGCAGGGTCAAGCGCTACCAGCTCAGGGAACAGGAGAAAATTTTGCTGCCCGGCGTCTCCGTTCAGCGTCAGCTTCTGCTCGACGACAAACTCCCGTTCAACGATCCGCGCACGGCACGCTACCGCGAGCTGCTGCATATGAACATGGTCGGCGATTTTTCGCTGTACACGCAGGATAACGAAGTCACCGTCTACTCGGACGGCAAGGAGAAATTCGAGGCGCTGCTGGCAGACATCGAGCGCGCGAAGAGATATATCCATGTCCAATACTACATCTGGCAGAACGACAAACTGGGACGGCGAATGATCGACGCGCTCACCGAAAAAGCGAAGCAGGGCGTCGAAGTCCGCGTTTTGTACGATGCCTGGGGCAGCAAAAAGGTCGGACGCCGCTTTCTCCGTCAATTTCGCGAAGCGGGCGGCCTGGCGGCTCCCTTCTTCCCTTCGCGCATTCCGTTCATCAACTTCAAAATGAACTACCGCAACCACCGAAAGCTCGTCATCATCGACGGCGCATGCGGCTACATCGGCGGTTTCAACGTCGGAGACGAGTATCTCGGCGAAGTCAAAAAATTCGGTTACTGGCGCGACACGCATCTGCGCATCGAAGGAACGGCCCTGATTCAGATGCATGCCATTTTTCTGCATGACTGGAGTCTGTCCGTTCGCCAGAAGCTGCCGGAAAACCTGTTCCTTACGGTCGACCGTCCGTTCTCGGGCGGGGTCGGCGCCCAGATCATCTCCAGCGGTCCGGACCAGAGCCGGGAAACGATCAAGCTCGCCTATATCAAAATGATGGACGAGGCGCGCGAGACGATCATGATTCAGACCCCGTACTTCATTCCCGACGAGAGCATGATGACCGCGCTGAAGATGGCCATTCTGTCGGGCGTCGAAGTCCATCTGATGATCCCGAAAGTGCCCGATCACAAAATGGTCTATTGGGCGTCTTACTCTTACCTCGGCGAACTGCTGGATCTGGGCGTCAACTGCTATTTGTACAAAAAAGGCTTCCTTCACGCCAAAACGATGGTCGTCGACGGACGCTTGGCCTCGGTCGGCACGGCCAATATGGATATCCGCAGCTACAAGCTGAATTTCGAAGTCAACGCGATCGTTTACGATTCCGAGAAGGCGGGCGAGCTGGAAGCTTTGTTCCGCAAAGACATGGAGGACAGCGAAGTGCTGACTCTCGAAATGTACAAACGTCGTCCGCTGCTGCGCAAGATTCTCGAGTCGTTCACCCGGCTGTTGTCCCCGATCTTGTAAGAACCGCCGTGCGCGTTTCGGCAAAAAAATCCGCTCCGACTCCGCCTGCGCGGCGGTTGGAGCGGATTTTTTGTTAGGTCATGCGCCGCCGCCCGGCTGGGTCGGGCGCTCGATGCTGAACAGTCGGCCGAGCTCGGCGTATTCGCTGCCCGCGAGGCGCGCGACCGGGCGAAGCTTTTCCGTCCGCACGTAACCGCGCTCTTCGTCGAAGATCGATTCGTCGAGACGGAAGCGCAAAATGCGGGCGATCAGCAGATCGTGGGAGATCCGTCCGTCGTCGGCCTTGATGGGCACATGCGACTCCAGCCGGCATTCCAGCCGCACTTTGGCTTCGGCGATGCCCGGCACGCCCACCGCTTCGCTGCCGGCCAGCGTCAGCCGCGTCAAATCGATTTCGCTTTCGCCGTGAGGCAGGGGCGCCGCGGTTCTGTTCATTTCCTCGACCAGCGTTTCGTCGCAAATATGTATGACCAGCTCGCCGAGTTCCGTCACGTTGCGGGCGGTATCCTTCATGGTGCCGTCCGGACGACGAACGACGGAGACGGCCACAAGCGGCGGATCCGAGCTGATCATGTTAAAGTAGCTGAAGGGCGCCGCATTGACGGTTCCGTGCTCTTGCGACAGCGAAGTCACCCAAGCGACGGGGCGGGGCACGATCGTTCCGGTCATCAATTTATAGACAAGCTTGCCGTCCAGGTTCCGAGGATCGAGATTATGCACGGGACAGCTCCTTTCCGAATCGGATCAAATAAGGACGCCGCGCGCCTTTGTCTCTTCGCTGCCGCGGCGTCTTTAATTCTTCCATTGTATACGCGCATGGCCGGTCTTTCAATCGATCCATGACGAATTGATGAAGTTCAATATCGGCTCAGGATCGTCGAGTCCGTGAGGATGATGGCCGCAATCGGGTTTGACGATGCTGTCGATCCGGCCTCCGGCTTCGAGATAGCGCTGCCGCAGCCGGCTGCCGTTTTCTTCAAACGGCACGGCATCGTCCGCCGCTCCGGCTATCAGCAGAATCGGAATGCCGGCTTTTGCCGGAATCTCCAGCCGTTCGAGCAGTCCTTCCGTCACCCGCTCCGATTCCTGGCGCTCCCGTTCGCCGAACGCGAACGTGCGGGTGCCCGTACCCGCTTCGGGGCCGCCGACCCGAGTCCCGTAAACGTCCAGGCAGTCCATCCATTCCTCCGGCGAGCCGTGTCCTCTGCCGAACCCTCCAGGCCAGCTCGCAATATCCACGACGGGCGCGTCCAGATAAAGCGCGCGCACATGCTCTGGATACATCCCCGCATATCGGACGGCGTACAAGCCGCCTCGGCTGAAGCCCAGCAGCACCGGTTTGGGGTCAAGCCCGAACCGTTCTGCCGTATCGGCGCGAAAACGCTCCATCGATTCGGCCGCGAACGACGATCCGTACAGATCGCTCAGCTTCATATAAGCGACATGCCACCCTCGGCGAACCAATTCCAGATCCGCATTCGCGAAAGCGCCGAAAAATTCGGTTCTCCAAATCCAGGGACGTCCCGCTGCCGCCCGCTCCGGCTCGACGACCAGACAGGATCTGCCCTGCAGGACATAATCCCTGCGGACGAAGCCGTTCCAATCCGATCTCCGTTCGTCGAACGTTCCTCCTTCGCGACGGGCCGCCTCGCGGATAGCCGGCAGCCGCTCTTCGGCCTGCGCCAGCGCCTCCTCGAGAGGAAGCGCCTCAAGCTTGAACGGGTTCGTGTGGCCGACATGTTCCCTCCAGGCGGCTTTGAGCAGTTCGCGCCGTTCCGTGACCCGCCGAAGAAATTCCCCGTTCGCATGCAGCCACTCCGGCATCTTTTCCCATTCCAGACGAAACACTTTCCGCAGGATCGTGTGCGCGATCACGGCATGGCCGGCCGCTTCCGGATGCACGCCGTCCCCGCAGCGAAAGCCCGGATTCCGCTTTCTTTCGCCTTCGATAAAATCCAGGAGCGGCCGACGGATATCGACCGTCTTGATTCCGCGCCCGCGTCCGTACAGCAGCAGCCATTCCGCATAATGCCTCAATACCTCGTCGTAGCGCTCATACGGCTCCTCGAACGAATAATCCGGCGCGCCGTCCGGCTGCAGGCGGCCGTTTGCCGAAACGGCGTCGAACGGCGGAGGCGTCAGCAGGATCGGCAGCGCGCCCGCCGCTTCGATCGCGCCGACCGCCCGGTCGATGCCGCTTCGATACGCTTCAAAGTGCTCGGCCGAGAGCGGCCGATAAACGCCGTCGTTCATCCCGTAACAGAGGAACGCCCAATCGGGCCGGCTTTCCGACAATGCGCGGTCCAGCCGCTCGTGCAGGCAGGGCCGCGGAAACGGATGGGATTTCTCCTGCGTCCCCGCGGCCGTCTCGCTGCTGACGCCGAGTCCGATCCATTCGATTTCGCATTCCGGCAAATATTTCAAAAAAAACGCCTCCAGATCGCGGATATACGTTCCGTTTTCCGTAATGCTGTCTCCCAGAAACAAGATTCGTTTTCGCTCGGGTATCGCTTCGATTTCTCGCCAACCGTTCATTTTCATTCCCCTTTTACCGAATGTGCAGCGGCGGCTTGTCCGCTTCTCTCCCTTTCAGAATACGCCTTTTGACGCCGGGATTGAACCGTTTTCGAAAAAAACGTCCCCGTGCCTCTCTAGGCACGGGGACGAACGATTTCCTATATGGCTTCCTTTACAGCTCGATCTCCGCCGCGCGGGCGTTCGATTCGACCTGCTCTACCGTTTTGCAGCCCGGAATGACGCAGCTGACCGCCGGATTTTTCAAGCACCAGGCCAGCGCCCATTCCGCCATGCCCATGCCTTCCGGAACTTCGCTGCGGCGGATCTCCTCGACCAGCTTCAGCTTCTCGTCGACTTCCCCTCGTTCGCGGCCTTTGCGCACGTTGTCTTCAAACACGGCGCCAGGCTTGTATTTGCCGCTCAAAAATCCGCTTGCGAGCGGAACCCGCGCCAAAACACCCAGATCTTGACGTTCGCAGGACGGAAAGACGCGCTCCTCCGGCACCCGGTCGATACGGTTATACACGACTTGAATCGCTTTGGCATTCACTTCGGCCGCTTTATCCGTTTGATACGCATTGTCGTTGCTGCCGATGGAGATGCCCAAATTTCGAATTTTCCCCGCCTGCACCTGCTTGTCCAGCATCGTCCACAGTTCGTCGTTGTCGAAAGCTTCGTCCGAACCCGAATGAAATTGATACAAATCGATATAATCGGTTTTCAGCGCGCGGAGCGACTCTTCGAGCTGCGTGCGAATCTGATCGACGCTCCAGGCGTTCTCCCAATGATCGTGCCAGTGATGGCCGAACTTCGTGGCCAGCACCCAGTCTTCTCGACGATCGCGGGAAAGGAAGTCGCCGATAAAGCTTTCCGACATATGATGCGGTCCGTAGCATTCCGCCGTGTCGATCAGGTTGATGCCGAGCTCTTTGGCCCGATTCAGAATTTCGTCGGCGTCTTTTTGCGTATAATCTTTGCCCCAATCGCCGCCGAACTGCCAGGTACCGACGCCTACGACGGAAACGTCCAATTCGGTCTTGCCCAATCTTCTGTACTTCATTCCGCTCACTCCTTCGTGATGCGGGCGGGACTCTATGCCCCCCACCCGACCGGTCTTGATCAAGCTGCCCGGATAGCGCTTCCATGATAGGCCATTGCGGCGACTTTTGCAATCCCCGCTGTCCGCAAGACCGCGAAAGGCCCCCTGCTCTGCGGGAGCAGGAGGCCTTTCGCGGTCTTGCCTTACGTTCCATGTATCGACACAGCCGGCCGACAGGTCTAAACTTTGGCTCTGGAGAGCAGATACAGGAAGTACGGCGCTCCGATCACGGCGACCACGACTCCTGTCGGGATGTCGGTCGGCTGCAAAATCCAGCGTCCGAGCGTATCGGCGACCAGCACGAGCAGCGCGCCGGCCAGCGCGGAAACCGGCAGCAGAATCTGATGTTTGGGACCGACGAGCCGGCGGCCCAGATGCGGACCGATCAAGCCGACGAAGCCGATCCCGCCGCTGACCGCGACGCAGGCTCCGGCCAGTCCTACCGCCGCGGCCAGCAGCAGCCGCCGCTCCCGCTCGATGGCCGTCCCGAGTCCCGTCGCCGTCTGGTCGCCCATATTCAGCACGTTCATAACTTTGGCTTTATAGAAAATGAACGGCAGGAACACGATCAGCCACGGCAGCAGCGCCACGACGAACTTCCAACTGGTCCCCCAAATCCGGCCGGCCAGCCACGAGGCGACGAACTGATACTCTTCCGGGTTCAGACGAAGCGTCAGCACGATCATGGCCGCGCTGATTCCTGCCGCCACTCCGATGCCGACAAGCAGCATGCGGGTCGGTACCAATCCCTCTCCTCTTTTGTACGACAGCACATAAATCAGCACCGCCGTCAATCCCGAGCCGATGAGAGCCAGCAGCGGAAGCAGGAATACCGAGCCGCTGACCGTAGAGGAATAAAACGAAACGTACAGCATGACCATAAGCCCCGCGCCGGCGTTGACGCCCAGAATGCCCGGATCGGCCAGCGGATTGCGCGACAGTCCCTGCATGACGCAGCCCGATACCGCAAGACCCGCGCCGATAAGGATCGAAATGACGATGCGCGGCAGCCGGAACTCGAACAGAATCAAATGCTGCTGCGCCGTTCCTCCGCCGAACAGCGTCCGAACGACCTCCAGCGGTCCGAGACGGATAAAGCCGATGTTCATGCTGACGATAAACGCGGCAACGATAAGCGCCGCGAAAATGCCGATAACCAGGAGCCCGCGGCTGCGCTTGCGGCGCTCCGCCTGGTGGATCATCGATTCCATTATAGGCTCCTCCTTTCTTTGACCGCCAGATAGAGGAAGAACGGCACCCCGATCAGGGCGACGAGCGCTCCGATCGGCGTCTCCTGCGGCGGGTTGATCATGCGCGCGGCCAAATCCGCGAGCACGATCAACAGGCTGCCGAGCACGGCCGAGCAGGGAATGATCCAGCGGTAATCGACGCCGACCAGTTTTCGCGTCAAATGCGGAATGATCAAGCCGACAAATCCGACCGATCCGACGACCGACACGGCCGCTCCCGCCAGCACGAGCACGATCAGCACGCCGAACAGGCGAATCAGCCCTGTTCGCTGGCCGAGCCCCGTCGCGATCTCGTCACCCAGGCTGAGCAGCGTGATCGAGCGCGACAGCGCAAAAGAAGCAAGCAGCGCGATCAGGACCGCCGGCAGAATGATTTCGATCTGCAGCCATTGGGTACCCGCTACGCCGCCGGCATACCAAAAAGCAAGATCCTGACCGATTTTGAAGTAAAGCGCGACTCCTTCGCTGAGCGCGGTAAAGAGCGCGCTGACCGCGGCGCCCGCCAGCACGAGACGAATCGGCGTCAATCCGCCTTTCGAACGCGAACCGATTCCGTATACGATGCCGACGCCGGCTCCGGCGCCGAGGAACGAATACAGCATCAGGCCGAGGAAAGACATCCCCGGAAAAAAAGCGAAGCAGAGCGCCAGCGCAAAGCTGGCTCCGGCATTGAGCCCGAGCAGCCCCGTATCCGCGAGCGGATTGCGGGTCATGCCCTGCATGATCGCGCCCGCCACCGCGAAAGCCGCGCCTACAATCGCCGCCCCGATCACGCGGGGCATCCGAAGTTCGCGAATGATCTGATGCTCCGTCAAGTCCGGGTTGAAATGGAAAATCGCGGTCCACACGTCCGGCAGCGCGATATCCTTCGCCCCGATGGCAATGGCGGCCGCCATGCCGAACACAAGCGCGATAAGGCCTCCTACCAGAATAAGCGAAGCCGCCCACGGCCGCGAACGGACTTTCACCTGGCGCACGGCTTGGTTCGGATCTTTAGGCAAAGCGGACGATTTCATCTCGTTTCGTCCCCCTCGCGTCAATTTGCAGTTGTTTCACGACATCACCCTTTTCCGAATGAACATCAGACTTCGCGCGTCTTCTGTCTTCTCTGATTCGAACCTGCGTACGGACAGCAGACGGCATGAACATTCTCTTTCTCATCTTCAGCCGAACTTATGTATGCAATCGGCCCGACTCCGCTTACGCTTCCGCACGCCTTCGGACCGTTCTTACCGCTTTAATTGAGATTCATTATCATTTCAAGTATAACAGGCCTATTTTCGTTCGTCTACGAAAAAGAAGCGGGATCTCTTTCCGCGCGTTTTTGTTCCTCTTTTGCTCGATGTCCCGAAGCCGCTTTTTCGAAGTTCCTTCATATTAGTTACAATTTATTCATATTGTCTGCAATATGATTGGAGGCTCCGGGCCACGGGTAATGTAAGGTATTGAAAAAGGAATTTGATTCAGCACTGTTAAGGGGGCCTGCATCATGGCGGTTCAAGAAATCAAAAAGGCCGTATCCAAAGAAGAAGTCCTTCGTCTGCACTTGGTCAGCGGCGAATTTTACACCGGTCCCTGTTCTCCCCACGTGAACGATGCCCGTTTTTTTACCATCAATACGTCGGAATGTCCGGTGACTTTGCCTTATTGGGCGGTTAAACGCTTCGAGCGCATCCATTGAATCGTGTCCGGAACGTTGTTTTTTCAAAAGAACACCGGACGCGCCTCTTTCTTGGCGCCCGCCGCCGGCCGAACCCGTGCAAGCAAAAAAATATTTTTCCCAGGCTTCGTCGACGCGCCGAGCGCGGACGGAGCCTTTTTGCGTTTAAGTGAAGGCTCCGGCAGGTTCGGCAGGTGACGAAGCGGCAAATTTTTATGTTATTTTGTAAAAAAGGCGTTAAATCCCCGTGCTTTTGCAGAGTCGAATGGATTATTTTCGAATCGTTCTGCCGATATATATACCGAGGCAGAAGCAATTATGGAACTTCGATCCGTTAAAGCCGAACTTTTACAAGGGGGATTTTTATGCTGAGTAAACTGCTTTATCCATTCACATTCGTGTTATCAAGATTAAAATACGCTCAAAAATTCATATTGATCAGCGTCTTGTTCGCAGCGCCGCTGGCGCTGCTGTTCAGCTTATGGATCGCCGGGACCCAGGAAGAGATTTCTTCTTCCCTCCTGGAAAAAAAGGGCCTGGCTCAGGTGGAAGCTTCCCTTCCCTTTGTCTTGTCGCTGCAGCAGCATCGCGGACAGGCCAACGCTTATTTGAACGGCGGCGGAGCGGACAGCGAAACCAAACTGGCCGAAGCCGCCCTTCAAGCCGATAACGATGCGGCCTTGATCGATAAGGCGCTTCAAAATGCCGAACTGGCCGGCTCCGGCGCCGAATGGAAAGAAATTTTCGGGGAATGGAAGACTCTGCAGCAGCAGACTTCTTCGCTTTCCGCCGAAGACAGCTTTTCGCGCCACAGCGAACTGATCGGCCGCATGCTCGACTTTGTGATCAAAAGCGCCGACGAATCGGGTCTGTCGCTCGATACGGAGATCGATTCTTTCTACCTTATGGACATGGTCGTCAAGCGTCTGCCTTCCTTGATCGAAGAAACGGCCCAGATTCGGGGTACAGGTAACGGCATGCTGACGAAACGTCAGGCCAAGCCGGAGGCTCTGACGGACGTCGCGGTCAAGAAAGCCCAAGCGGAAAACAATCTGAAAGAATTGAACAAGGCACTTGCGCGGCTCGGCGAACTGAATCCGGAAGCCGGAGCGAAGATCGAAGCGTCGGGCAACCAATCGGCGGACTCGATCGAAACCTTCCTGACGCTTGTGCAGCAGCGCCTGTTCGACGATAAAAGTCTGTCGTCGGAACCGGCGGAATTTTTTGCGGCCGGCACCTCGACGATCGAAGTCTCGTATTCGTTCTTCGGCGAAGCTTCGTCGACGCTCGCGCTCCTGCTGGATCAGCGGATCGACCGCCTCGAAACGCAGCGCAACCTGATCGTCTCGACAATCGCGGTCGCACTCCTGCTTGTCCTGCTCTTCTACGCGGCCTTCTACCGAAGCGTCCACTCCGCCGTCAGCCTGCTGAGCGAGCGCTCCGCGGCAATGGCCGAAGGCGATTTGTCGCGTACGATCGCGCTGGAGACGCGGGACGAACTGGGGCAGGTGGGCGATTCGTTCAACCGCATGATCGCGGCGCTGAACAAGACGCTGCTCGGCGCGCAGGGAGCTTCGGAACGTTCGGCAGAGTCCTCTCAGCAGCTCAGCTCGGTGTCTACCGAATCCTCGCTCGCCATGCGGCAGGTCGCCGAAGCCGTTCAGTCCGTAGCCGAAGGGTCGGAGATGCAGCGGCGCATGACCGAAGATACGGCGCTGGCGATGAACGAGATGGCTATCGGCATTTCCCGGATCGCCGAATCTTCGGCTTCGGTCGCCGAATCGGCCGCCGAGACGGCGCAGCGCGCCGATGCCGGCGACCGGGAATTGTCGGCGGCGGTCGAGCAGATGCGCAGCATCCGCGAATCGGTCAGCCTCTCGACCGGCAGCGTATCCCGGCTCGACGAGCATTCCCGGCAGATCGACGACATTGTCGCTTCGATCAAGGCCATCGCCCGGCAGACGCAGCTGCTGTCGCTCAACGCCAACATCGAAGCGGCGCGAGCCGGCGAACACGGCCGCGGCTTCGCCGTCGTCGCTTCCGAGGTCGGCAAGCTGGCCGAGCAGACGCAATCTTCCGTCGAAACGATCTCGCTGCGCATCGGCGATATACGCGGGCTGATCGGCGAAACGGTCGAATTGATGCAGCGGACCGATTCGGAAACGACTTACGGCATGACCTTCATCGATCGGGCCAGCAGCGCAATCGGCGAAATCGGACAGAGCGCAAGAAGCGTCAACGATCAGATCCAGGAAATTTCGGCGGCTTCCGAGGAAATTTCCGCAGGCGTGGAAGAAGTGACGGCTTCGGTATCGGAGGTTGCCCGCGTCGCCCAGCACTCTTCCGAAGAATCGCAAAATATGGCCGCCGCCGCTCAGCAGCAGCTGGCCGCTCTCGAAGAGATCGGCAGCGCGGCAGGCGCACTCAGCGACATGGCCGGCGGGCTGCAGAGCGACCTCAAATTTTTCAAGCTGTCGTCCGGACAATGAGAAACCGATAATCGAACCCCCCGACGCCTCCGGCATCGGGGATTTCGGCTTGTCCGCCCGCATGGCTCCCTTTCCGGCCGCTCGGTATTTTGTCCGGCCTGTGCGCTTGTCTTCCCGATTCGGTTAATTTGTTATATCGGCCTCTACACTAACCAAGAAAGAAGGAACACCTCATGAATTCCGACTTGCACCGATCCGAATTCGAACTGGCCGCTTCAGCGGAATGGAGCGATACGCGCTGGGCGCGCATCCGTCCCGTTTACGAAGCCTCCTTTCCCGAACATATCCGCAAGCCCGAGCGGATCGTTCGCAGCATGCTCGGGCGCATGGATGCGTTTTTGCATGAAGGGACTCTGAACGGTCAAGTCTGCTCGATGGCGCTAACCGGACTCAGTTCCGATCGCCGGCTGCTTATCGTGGATTATCTCGCCGTTTCGCCGTCTTTTCGGGAACGGGGAATCGGCAGGCGAACCGTGCTCGAACTGGCCGCTTGGGCCCGCGAGACGCACGGCGTTCAAGGTCTGCTGATCGAAGCGGAAGACGACGACAGCCCCGAGGGGAAGAACCGGGTAAAATTCTGGTCGGGCTGCGGCTTCGAATCGACGGATTACGTACATTCCTATATCTGGGTACCCGAGAAGTATCGCGCGATGCTGCTCGATCTCCAAGACAAAGACGCCTCCCGTCAAAATGAGCTGCCGAGAGACGGCAAGAAGTTGTTTGCCTATATCGAAGCTTTCCATAAAGCCAGCTTCGCGAGATAAAAAGGCTTCCGGCGCGACGCGCCGGAAGCCTTTTTCTTTTTTGTCGCAGACGTTCCTTACTGGGCCACTACCCGATTCCGCCCTCCGTGCTTGGCCGCGTACAGCGCTTCGTCCGCGCGTTTGAAAATTTGCCGCGTCCCTTCGCCGGGCTCGGCCGCCGTCACTCCGAAGCTTCCCGTAACCCGCCCCGCTTTGCCGAAGTCCGTCCGTTCCATGTCGGCGCGAATCCGCTCCGCCAATGCTTCGGCCTCTTCCAAGCCCGTATGGCGCAGCAGGAGCAGAAACTCTTCGCCGCCCCAGCGTCCGGCCGTGCCGTTCTCCCCCTCGTGCAGCCGCAGGATCTTGGCCGCCCGCTGCAGGACGGCGTCTCCGCATAAATGGCCGCACTCGTCGTTGATCCGCTTGAAGCGGTCGATATCCAGCAAAATGATCGCAAGCTTCCCGCCGTTTTCCTTGATCGCGTCATTCAGCAGTTCATCCATTTTCCTCCGATTGTACAGTCCCGTCAGGCTGTCGGTCTGCATCATCTCCTGAAGCTCGCGGTTGACGCTTTCCCATTCTTCGACCACGGCTCCGACAAATCGGGCAAGCCGGCTCGTCATTTCCATCTGCTTCGTGTCCCGCTGGCCGATCCGTTCTTCGATCCGCGGCAGCGCGGCTTCCTTCTTCCCGCCTTCCCGCATGCCGACGGCGATCATCGTCGCATTGTGAAGCTGCAGCCCTTCCCCTTGGCCGTGAAACTCGCCGTAAGTGTAGATACCGGAAGCCGGAGCGAATTTTTGGAATGCCCTGGTCTCAAGATTAACGGCATCCTGCAAATAAATTTGACGACAGTAGCAGGAGTACAGAAGGATGCCTTGAGGCTGAAAAGCGCCTATTTTTTCTTGAATATCGTAAGCGTCGATGACGATGTGCTTGGGGTTTCCGTATCCCAAGCGGATCTGTTCGCCCACGCGAACGTCGGCCGCCAGGCGCAGGCTGCCGTTCTCTCCCCGGGAGATCGGAACCCTAGCCAGCATGCTGCCGCCTCTCTGAAGCATTAAGGGGAATTCCAGCATGTTCTCGAAAAAGCTCTCGTCGTTCGGAATGCTCAAGTATTTCTCGTACACTTCGGCTGCCGGAATTCCGTCCAACGTCGTAATCAAAGTCGGCTCTTCGATTCCCGTTACGGTCATCCCGCGGCTCAGCGGCTCCCAACCCAGGTAAGGATGGATCTCGATCTCCAAATCGGGCCCGCGGAACGCAACGGCCGCCACGCCATTTTCGTACACCCGGCCGCAGGCAAAAATCCAGGCTTCTCCGTTGTTGACATAAGAACCGGCGCCCGCGCCGAACACCGGAATTCCGTCCAGCGCTTCCCGCATGCCGACCAGCAGGCCGGCTCCGTCCATGCGCTGAGTCGTCGCATACAGCAGGATTCCTTTGACGCCGCCCACTTCGCGATCCTCGAGAATTTCGGCCGCCAAGCGGCGTCCGGTCTCTTCCTCTTCGCCCGCCCGGCACGGAAAAGCAACCGGGATCAGCTCCGTCGTTTCAAAAAAGGAAAATACCGCGATCGTGCGCCCCAGTACCACTTCGCCTTCATAAATTTCCCCGGAAGTCGTAATGCCGGTCACGACCGCCTGCGGAAAAAGGCTGTGTATCCGTTCCGCAAGAGGAACCGCGACTTTCGGATCCAGCGAGGAAGCGAAAAATTGCACCAGAACGGAGCGGCTGCAAGACGCGCGGGTCTGCAGTTCGTCATTTTCAAGGCAAGCATGGGCTTCCGTCAGTGAGCCCAGATTAAAAGAAAGTTGAATCATAATGACGACATCCTCCTAAAAGCAGCCGACCGTCTATTCTGTACGGCTTGCTGTATAAAGAAAATATCGGCATTCCAGCGGTTGATTATTACCGGAACCCTCATGAAAAATGCGGGACTTCCGGCAGACTGCCGAAAATCCCGCATGCGAAAAACTTTGGGCGGACGATTTTTATGACAAACAGCTCCGCCTCCGGCGCGGCCCCTCATTCAATGAGGCGCGCATCCGTACTGTTGAAAAAGTCCGCACATATATTCCAGCGCTTCCAGCTCATCCTGCCCTCGGGCGCTCAGCCGCACCGTGCTTCCGCCGTGTATGGGAAGCAGCATCATGCCGAGCAGGCTTTTGACGTCCACGATCCGCTGGTTATCTTCGTCTCCGAAGGTTAACTTGATGTCCGAAGCGAATTGGGAAGCCTGCGAAGAAATCCGAAGCAGTTCGTCGCGATTAAGATCGCTCTCGATTTTGAACTCATGTACTCTCATAGGTGGTCTCCTTCTTTCCGTAATGGACTGATAACGCTTCCATTTTGAAGTCGAAACCGCTGTTTCGCATAATGCGATGCCGTTTCTCCTTGTCTATATATCGGCTTCCCCGGCCGAAAAGTTAGCGAGACGGCTGATAAGAAGACGGGATGCTACCGGCTGCCCGCGAACCGTCAACTGCCGTTTTTGACTTTCATTTTCTAAGTTTCCGCCTCCCCCGGTGCGCCTGCAGGAAACGCAGGCACGAATTTATTGAATGTTTATCCACTTTATCCCTGCTTGAAACGAAGAAAAAGCCGAGCCGCCAAAGGCGGGGCGGCTACGGCTCTTCCACCTCCGCGGCATCGTCGGAAATCTCCAAATAACCTAACGAAATTCGGGATTCCCAGGTCGTGATGCCGCCTTTTTCGTCCCGGAATTCGAGACGGACCGTTCCCGACTCTCCCGTCTGCTCTTCGGCATAACGATACCCGAGCCGCTGGCCGCTGCGATCGACGAAAAAACCGTCGGTTCCCGCTTCTCCGGCTATGACCGCATCGTGATACGTGGTCTTCACGCGCTCCGGCTCGGCTGCCGCGTCTTCCGTTTCCTCCGTTCCTTCCGGCGCTTCGGATCCCGCCTGACCTTCGTCCGAGAGTTCAGCGCTCTCCTGCGGCGTTCCGTTCTCCACCGCTTCGGCAGGTTCGGGTTCCCAGGACATCCCCGATAGCGAATAACCGCTCGGCAGCTTCTGCAGATCGAATTCGACGGTACGCTCCGGGTCGTCGCGGCTGAGGACGATTTGGATTTCGTCTCCGTCTTCCGGACTTTCCGGTTCAGCTTCGCCGGAGGGACCGCCGCTTCCGTCTTCTGTTCGGTCTCCCGATTCCGGCTCCGCCCCGCCGTTCTCCGCAGTGCCTTGCGGAACGTCTTCCCGCACGTTCTCGTCCGTCTCCCCGTTTTGCGCCGAATCCGTATTCTGCTGCACTTTCTGCTCTTCTTCCCGGGGAACGGCATTCGCCATCTCGTCCTCCTGCGGTCCGAAGCGAAGGCAGCCGCCGAGCAGCGCGACGGACGCCAAAGCCGCGGCGGACGCCCATCGCTTGCCCCGCAGCCCGTCTCCGCCTTTCGGCTTCGACCGTCTTTTGCTTTTGAAATCGTTTATCGGTTCTTTCATCTCGATCCCTTCTCCCCGCTCTTTCGTTATCTTCCGGACGCTTTCAATTGTTTGTTTACCACGCCGCCGATGATTCGAAGCCCTTCCTCGATCCGCTCTTCGGGCACGCGCGAGAAGCCGATCCGCATCGTATGCCGACCTCCGCCGTCCGTGAAGAAAATGTCGCCGGGCGTAAACACGACCCCCCGGGCGCGGCATTCTTCCAGCACGGAACGCGCATCCAGCGACTCGTCCAACTCGACGAAGACGTGCAGCCCGCCTTCGCCGCTCATGCTTTTCATCGGAATATGCTCCCGGCACCCCCGGATCGCCAGTTCGTATTTGCGTTTGTATTCGGTTCTGGCCCGTTTCAAATAGCGCTCGAAATTGCCGTTGTGCAAATATTGAAACAGCAGAGCCTGATCGAGCGTCGACGTGTGAATCGTCCGTGCGCGCTTCAGGCTCTCCAAGTAACCGATCAGCCCGCCGTCCGCGACGATCCATCCTACGCGGATGCCCGGGAACAGAATTTTGGAGAAGCTGCCGATGTACGCAACGGAGTTGCCCGTTCCCGCGCAGGCGATCAGCGGAGCCGCGTGAGCCCCGGAATACCGAAGCTCTTCGTTGAAGCCGTCTTCCACGACCGGCACTTCGTGTTCGCCCAGCAGGCGCAGCAGCTCCATTCTTTTTTCCGGCGACGTCACGATTCCGGTCGGGTTATGGTAAGAAGGCGTCAGATAAGCCAGATCGAATCCGCCTTCTCCCAAGACGCGCCGCAGTTCCTCCATGTCCATGCCGTCCTGTTCCATCCGAACGCCGACCGGTTCGAAGCCGTGCAGTTTCATGATTTTGATCGCCGTCTGGTGGGTCGGGTTTTCGCACAGAATCCGGCCGGTCCGCCGGCCGATCGCCGTCAGGACGAGATCGAATCCTTCCGTGAATCCGTTGGTGATCAGAATGTCCTTCCCCTTCGCCTCGACGCCTTTGCCGCGCATATAGCTCATCAGATACTGCATAAGAGGACGATAACCCTGGGCATAGCCGTAGTTGAGAAGCACATCCCCTTCAAGCGCCATCCGATCCAGGAAAGCCCGCTTGACGCCGCCCATGTCGAACAGCTTCTCGTCGGGAGCGATGCTGGTAAAGGCGATCATGCCTTTTTCCCACTTGATTCCGTGCTTCATCAAATCCATCTCTTCCGACAAAAGAGCCCGGCGGCCGAGACGTTCTTTCCAATCGATCATGCCCGGCGGCTCTTCGAGGTGCGCCACGGCCCGGGATACGA
Source organism: Saccharibacillus alkalitolerans (assembly GCF_011090185.1). Taxonomy (GTDB): domain Bacteria; phylum Bacillota; class Bacilli; order Paenibacillales; family Paenibacillaceae; genus Saccharibacillus; species Saccharibacillus alkalitolerans. The sequence goes on from NZ_JAAFGS010000010.1 coordinate 139,333, forward strand.
AATTGCCGCGTCCTTTGACCGCTTCGATCCAGCCCGTCCGCTCCAGCGCCTCGTAGGCGCTGATGACGGTGGTCCGGCTGACGCCGAGCAGTCCGGCTAATTCGCGCGTCGACGGCAGTTTGTGATGCAGAGGCATCACGCCCTGCATAATCAGCGTTTCGATATAAACTTTCAACTGTATATAGGCGGGGCTTTCGCCTTCCGTTCTGAAATCGTTAAACATTCGCTCAACTCCTTACCCTTTATCATTCCACATTCCGCGCGCAAAGAAAAGAACCGCAAAGCGGAGCGTTTGCGGTTCTTGTGGATGGCAGGCGCAGCGGCGGGAATGCGCCGCCGGTCCGAGCGAGTTTTTCAGGAAGGGAATAAGAGCGTGAACGTCACGCCCCCGTCCCTGTTTTCGACCCGATAGGCGCAGCCGTGGAGCTCCAGAATCCGTTTGACGATGGCGAGTCCCAGTCCGGTTCCGCCGCTCTTGCGGTTTCTCGAAGCTTCCACACGGACGAAGCGTTCCCAGATCCGCTTCTGATACTCTTCGGGAATGGCTTCTCCCTTGTTGTGGACGACATACGAACAATCCTCGGCTCCTCCGCGAACGGAAATTTCGATGACGCTGCCTTCTTTGGCGTGGCGGATCGCGTTGGTCATCAAATTCAGCACCACCTGCTCCATCCTGCCTGCGTCGGCCATGACCGGACGTTCTTCGAAGCAGTCGATGCTTGCGGTTACCTTTTTCTCTTCCATCTGATACACCAGATTGTCCAGCACGTCTTCCGTCAGCTCGCTGAGCAGCACGGGCGATTTGTACAGCTTGACGGCCGGCGACTCCAGATGAAGCAGATCGAGCATATCTTGAACGAGCCGCTCCATTTTCTCGCTCTGCTCCAGGATAACGCCGATGTAATGATCCTGCCGCCCCGTGCTGATACCGTCCCGCATGCCTTCGGCGAATCCACGCACGACGCTGATCGGCGTTTTCAACTCATGGGAAGCATTGGCGAAAAAATCTTTTTGCAGCTGTTCCAATTCCTTATTCTGCTCGATCTCGCTTCTGAGGCGCTCGTTCGTGTCGTTCAATTCGTCCAGCGTACGTCCCAGTTTGCCCGACAGTTCGACCAGCGTATGCGACAGGCTGCCGAGTTCGTCTTTTCGCGGAATCGGTTCGCCCCAGGAAAAATCCAAATTTTTCATCTTTTCCGCTCTTTTGTTCAGCAGCAGAAGCGGCCGCGTCACCAGATGGGAATAAAATTTGGACAGCAGCAGAATCAATACGAGTCCTCCGGCTCCCAGGTAAGCGTAGAAGACGCGCAGCGCGCTGTTCGTTTCCTTGAGCTCCTGCATCGAAGTCACGAGAAACAGCAGTTTGATCTCGCCGTCGCCGCGGCGTACCGGCTGAATCATGATCAGACTGCGGCTTTCGCTCCACGGATCGACCCATTCCTGCTCGACGGGCTCCATGTTTTTCAACCGTTCCGTATGCTCCGCCGACAGCGGAAAAAATTCGTCCATGGCCAGATACAGCAGACCGGAACGCCGGCTGGCCTTGCTCGCGTCAGGCATGCTGATCCGTTTGATCGTGCCCGCGGCTTCTTGGATTTCCGATCCGTCGTCGGTCCCGTCTCCGGCCTCCCCGATGCTCGCCCCTTCCGCTTTTTGCAAATAATGCGGATAGAACACGTTTCTCTCCGTATCGTCGCCGTACACGCCCCGCATCGTCACCTGTTGACCGGGCGAGAGACGCAGCCGGCTGAATTCCGGCCGAAAAGCGTTGGCGAGATAATACAGCGAAACGTCGATCGTCCGGCCGTCCGAGCGCTCCACTTCCATCCGGTAAGGATCGGACGTCCGCAGATTCCCCCTGAAGTCCGTCAGCGCAAAGTTGGCCCCGTCCTTGTACAATCTGAGTATGGAAGGAGAGCTGTCCTCCCAAATCGCCTCGGGATCGCTGCGGTAAATCGATGCCAGCGCAGCCGCCTCCTGCTCCAGCTTCTTGAACTTCCGCTGCTCGTAAAAATTGGGAAAGACGATCAGCTGACCCGAAAGAACGATAAAGTAAAACAGAATGAAAAAGGCCGCGGTCGCCACAAAAAGCTTGGTCGTGATCCCGGCTTTTTTCATTGGATTTCCTCATACGTATAGCCGACGCCGAACACGGTCCGGATGCAGTCCGCAGCCTGTCCCATCTTGCCGCGCAGCTTCTTGATGTGCGTGTCGACGACCCGCACGTCGCCCTCGTATTCGCCGCCCCACACATGTCCGAGAATAGTATCCCGCGGCAGCACGATTCCCCGGTTGCGCAGCAGAAGCTGCAGGATGTCGTATTCCTTGGGCGTCAGGTCATAGGATTCTCCGTCCCGTTCAAGACGGCGGGTGTGCGTATTCAGCAGGACGCCGCACCCCGCGGGCAGGCAGGGACTCGCAGACATTTGGCCGTCCACCCTTTTCATCAGCGCTTCAGCCTTGGAAACGAGCACTTTCGGACTGAACGGCTTGGTCACGTAATCGTCGGCGCCAAGCTCGTAACCTTCGATCTGCCGCTCGTCGCCGGAAACGGCCGTTAAAATGATAAGCGGGACGTCCGAACGCTTGCGGATCTCGCGGCAGAGTTCCCAACCGTCCATCTCGGGCATCATCAGATCGAGAATGATCAGGTCGGGAATTTCGGTCTCGAACGCATACAAGCCTTCCCTGCCGTCTTCCGCCTGGCAAACCGCCCAATCCCGGGCAGCAAAATAATCCGAGATGAGCTCCCGGATTCGGTGTTCGTCTTCCACAATCAGCACTTTTTTGGTCAATGCGCCGCCCTTCCTTCCTTAGTTTTTAGCATCACTCGACAAATCCGGAGGGACCAGCTCGGCGAAACGTTCTCCTACCCGAAGATACATTTCTTCTTGCAGCTTCCCGATCCATTCGATTTTTCCTTTTTCAAACAGGCAAACGACCGTCGATCCGAAAGAAAAGTATCCGACCTCTTCGCCCTTCTCCCAAAACGGACGAGGATTGCTTCGGATTACGGAGTTGACGTTCAAGGCTCCGACCGCAATCATGAGCATCGACATGCTCTGCCGACGGATTTCGAATACGACTCTATGATTGAACGAAAGCAATCGGCCTCCGTATTTCCAACCCGCTTTGTTGACCGGCAGCGAGCGGCGGCCGAGCTCGGCCGTCTGCTCCCCTTCCCCGGCAAGCGGACTGTGGAAGCGATGATACTGGGACGGACTCAAGTACAGAATAATGAATTTCCCCCCGGCGTATGCCGTATCTTCCGCTTTCATCGAGGTCAATTCCTCGAACGTGTACGCTTTCCCTTTCACGAGGAAGCGGCAGTCTTCCCCGATATCCCCGTAGCACTGCACGAAGCCGTCCACCGGGCTGACAACCGCCGAATCTTCCCCGTCGATCGGACGCCGCAGCGGATCGATGTCCCGAATAAAAAAGTCGGTCAGCGAGCGAAAGTCGGATAAAGGCCTCGTCAGTTCTTCCTCGGTTATTCCGTACATTTTCATGAATGAAGGAATCCCCTTCCGGCTGAGCGCCGAGTCGCAAAGACGTTTGAGGCCGAAGCTGAAAAACCGGTTCCCCAGCATGAGCATGGATGTGCGGTATATTTTTCCTTTTATGCGTTCAATGGCTGGCATGTCCCAAAACCCTTCCTATCATAATAAAGATCGTGCACCAAAGCAAAGCGCCGATCGAAGCGAACAATGTATACTTTCGCAGAGACATTCGGCCGATTCCGCACAGATAGCAGGTCACGTGCCGAAAGCCCGGAATGAAGTACCCGAACATAATGGATACAGGCCCGTATTTGCTCATCCATCCTTCCACTCTGGCGATGCGCGACGGCTTGAGGCCGATCCATTTTCCGTAGCGATTCAGCAGAGGCCGTCCGGCCTGCCGGCCGATGGCATAGCTGATCATCATGCCGCTCAAGGCGCCCGCGAAGCTGAAAAGCAGCGCATAAGGCAGTTTCATCGTTCCGATCGAAGTCAAGTAGCCGACCGATGTCATCAACACTTCGTCCGGCACGGGCAGTCCCACGATCCCGAGCGTCAGCAGCGTGTACACGGCCATGTACCCGTAATCCGACAGAAAATTCAAAGCCGCATCCATCAGCAGTCCTCTACGACTTCCGGCTTGATTTTCTTAAGGCTCGGAAAGGAAAGACGGCTGACCATAAGCATGCTGGTCAGACACACGCCGACCGCCAGTACGGGCGGATTCGCCGTAACGGTCAGCAGAATCAGAATAACCGCCGCCATCGGTGTCGGCATGCCGACGAAACCGCACATATGGCTCTGTCCCGCATTGAAACGGGCCAGCCTTAAGGCGCTGCACGCTACGTAAACGAGACAGCATACCGCCCCCAACACGGACATATGCTGCAGCGCGGACGCATACACCAGCATGGCAGGCGCCACCCCGAATGTCACCAGATCGGCAAGCGAGTCGAGTTCTTTGCCCAGCGCCGATTCCGCATTCAGCTTCCTCGCGCAAAATCCGTCGAAAAAATCACAGACCAGACCGAGCAGGATCAGCAGCACCGCGGTCGTCTTCTGGTCTTGAAAAATCAACAGTATGGCCGCGAACCCCAGCAGCAGGTTGCCCAGCGTCAGCATGGACGGAAACATTTTTTTCACGATGATCACTCCACATTCGTTCAGCATGACCGAACCTTGCTGTAGGCGCAAACGGATCAGTCTGTATCCAGTGTAGACGGAACTTGTGTTTTTCCTGTGTTTTTCGCTTCATGGTATAATCGATTCCGAAATTTATCCTATTCGAAGGCGGAGGGTCATCATGAAATTGGAGCGGCTGATCGCCATGATTTATAAGCTGTTGAATCACGAGGTGCTGTCTGCCGCCAAGCTGGAGGCTCGTTGGCTGTGGTCCATCCTGCTGGGCTTCGGCAGCGGCGCCCTCCGATTCTACGAAAACGACGAACGGTAACGCCTTTTGCAAACAATCGCAAACCTTTCGGAAGACTGACAGACTGCTGTCAGCCTTCTTTGTTTATGCTGATTTCGAAAGCTCACTATTACTTTACCGAAAAGAGGTCGTTATTCATGAATCATCCGGCACAAATGTTCCTTTACAACGCCCGGGCCGCGCAAACGCCGCTGAACCGGATCGGCGAACTGCCGTCTTCGGTCCGGACTCGGGAAGTCGGCACTTCCTTCCCTACGATCGCCGAGGCATTCAGTCCTATGTATGCGGTGGAAATGACCTGGTATTGGGGCCCGGCGTGAACGAGAAAAGAGCGGACGGAGCTATGGACGAGACGGAGAACAGAAATCCTGTGCGGGCGGAAATCACGACGAGGCAGGAGCTGCGGCGCTGGCTGGAGAAGTATGCCGCTTCTGCAAAATGCGCTTGGGTCCTCGTCGGCATGAAGCCCTCTCCCGGAAAACTGCTGTACCTGGACGCCGTCGAAGAATGTCTGTGCTTCGGTTGGATCGACGGGGTCAAAAAGACGCTGCCGGAAGGCGGAGTCGCGCAGCGGATTTCCCCCAGGGCGCGAGGGAGTTCGTGGACCGAATTGAACAAACAGCGCGCGCTGCGGTTGGAACGGATGGGTCTGATGCGGGAAGAAGGGCGGCGTGTCTATCCGCCTTCCGGCCTCGATTCCTTCGCGATCGACGAAGAGATCGAACGGCGTCTTCGGGAAGATCCGCAGGTTTACGCCAACTTCTCCGCTTTTCCCGAACTGTACCGCCGAATCCGTCTCGACACGATTCAGGGCTGCCGCAGACAGCCGGAATTGTTCGAACGCAGGCTGAACAAGCTGATCGCCCATACGCGGGAGAACCGGATGTACGGGCGTTGGGACGATGACGGTCGGCTGTCGGATCGTTGAAGCGTGCACTTGCCCCGACTACCTGCACGATACGCACGGATTGCAGCGCTGCCGGTACGCGCCCGCATTTTGAAGCAGCCCGTATTTCAGCAGATCGCGGATTCCCGATTCGTCGACCGGCTTGAGCAGATAATCCCTCGCTCCGAGGTTAATGGCTTTTTGGATATCGTAAAAACTTTCGAACTCCGAGATCACGATCCAGCATAGGCCGGAAAAGAAAGATTTATGGGCTTCGGCGAAAGACAGACCGTTCATATGACGCATGTTGACCTCGGAAAACACGACGGACATGGACACCGATCGCATCAATCGCAAAGCTTCTTCGGGCGACGACACTTCAAAAATCGTACACGCCGAATCGAAACGTCCAAGCGCTGTTCGGACAGACGTTTTCACGTAAGAATCGTCCGCGATGATCAAGGCATTCATCTCTCTCACACTCCTATTAAAAGCAAACTGAACTTTCATTATCGAAATTGTATAATAGAGAGGATGTTTTCGCTCTCAAAATCGGGTAGTATACTATCAATATCGTATAAAGTTTGGAGAGAGAGTCCCATGTACAAGCCGCTTGAGATCTTTTCGGACCTGTCCGAGAAATTGAAATACAATCTGCCGGATTTCCCCCTGTGCGTCTATAAGGGATCGCTGCGTTATTACGATTCGAACGCTTTCGCTTATCATTGGCATGCGGATCTGGAGTTCGTGCTGGTGCTCGAAGGCGCGATGGACTATTTCGTGAACGGCCGGACGATCCGGATCAAGGACGGCAGCGCCGTGTTCGTCAACAGCAAACGCCTCCATCGGGGGATATCCGCTCCCGGCGGGAACTGTTCGTACATCGTGGTGACCGTCCATCCGGCGCTGCTCGGCGAGAGCACCTTTGCGGGCAAAGCTTATCTGGATCAAAAGTTCGGCCTGAACGCGGAAGATTTTTTGCTGCTCTCTCCGCAGGTTCCCGGGCATCCGCAAATTTTGCGCCTGCTGGAGGAGCTGCACGACCGGATGCAAAACGCACCGGGCAATCTCCTGCATCTGCTGACCCGGGCGGTCGAACTCTGCGCCTGCACGGCCGACCACGTCCGGGAAAAGCCGGCCGAAGCCGCGGATGCCCATCAATTGGCGCTCATCCACGACATGACGGACCATATCCACCGGCATTACGGAACCAAGATGACGATCGACGATATCGCGGCGGCCGGTTCCGTATGCAGAAGCCGATGCTGCGAGCTGTTCAAAAAGCATATGCATCTGACGCCGAACAACTATCTGATCCAGTACCGTATCCGCAAAAGCCGCGAAATGCTCAAAGAAACGAACCGGCCGGTATCCGAAATCGCGATGGACTGCGGCTTCCAGACCGCAAGCTATTTCTCGCACGTCTTTCGCAAACAGCTCGGCCAGACGCCGCAAGAGTTTCGCGCCGCGTCGGTCGTTTCCGCCTCTTGACGCCAAAAAGGATGAAGCCGGCTAACGGCTTCATCCTTTTTTCGCTCCGGCCAACAAGCCCGCGTCTGCGTCACAAAGCTTTGTCGTCCACGCCGTTCAGCCATTCCTCGATCGTGCCGATGACGGAAGCGACGCAGCCGTCTTCGAACGGGGAGATCAGGCCGGCTTCTTTGACCAGTCCGACGAAAGACTGCGTGCCGCCGAGGCTGCACAGATGGATGTAATCTTTCCACGCGTCTTCGAAGTTCTCTCTCGACCGCTTCCAGAACTGGAACGCGCAGATCTGCGCCAGCGTGTAGTCGATGTAATAGAACGGCGTGCTGAAGATATGGCCCTGTTTCTGCCAGAAGCCGCCGCGCTCCAGATAGTCGTTGCCTTCGTAGTTCAGGTGGGGCAGGTATTTCTTCTCGATCTCTCTCCAGGCCGTCTTGCGCTCGTCCGGCGTCGCGTCCGGATTGGCGTATACGAAATGCTGGAATTCGTCGACCGACACCCCGTAAGGAATGAACAGCAGGCTCGAGGCCAGATGGTCGAAGCGGTATTTATCCGTGTCTTCCTTGAAGAACTTCTCCATCCACGGCCATGTGAAGAACTCCATGCTCATGGAATGGATCTCGGCGGACTCGTACGTCGGCCACAGGTATTCCGGCACTTCGTGAATCCGGCTGGAGTACACCTGGAAGGCGTGTCCCGCTTCGTGCGTCAGGACGTCGATATCGCCCGACGTTCCGTTGAAGTTCGAGAAGATGAACGGCGCTTTGTAATCCGCCAGGTACGTGCAGTAGCCGCCGCCCGCTTTGCCTTTTTTGCTGACGAGGTCCATCAGGTCGTTCTTCAGCATGAACTGGAAGAACTCGTCCGTTTCCGGCGCCAGCTCCTTGTACATCTCTTCGCCGTTCTTCACGATCCAATCCGGGTCGCCCTTCGGCGTCGCGTTGCCGGTCTTGAAGCTGAAGCCGTTATCGTAATACCGCAGCGTGTCGACGCCGATCCGCTCTTCCTGGCGCTTGCGCAGGCGGGTCGCCGCAGGCACGATTTCTTCCAGCACCTGCTTGCGGAAGTTCGCGACCATCTCGGCGTCGTAGTCGGTCCGCATCATGCGGTCGTAGCCCATTTCGACGAAACTCGGATACCCGAGTTTTTTCGCCATCCGCGTCCGGACTTTGACGAGCTCGTCGTAGATGCGGTCGAGTTCCGGCTCGTTTTCGTTGAGGAAGCCGAATCTCGCTTCCGAAGCTTTTTTGCGCATATCGCGGTCGGTCGACAGCTCGAACGGCAGCAGCTGCGGCAGCGTGCGCTCTTCGCCTTCGAACGGAATTTTCGCGGACGCGATCAGCTGGTCGTATTCCGTCGACAGCTTGTTCTCCAGCTGGAGGTCTTCGATGATTTCCGGGCTGAAGGTACGGATGGCGCTTTCGGCCAGCTTGAACAGCTGGCTTCCCCACTTGCCTTCCAGCTCCCCGCGGAACTTCGACGTCGTCAGGGCGCGATAGTAATCCGATATGTACTCCTGCACGACAGGGCCCACTTCGTCCATGAACTCCTGCTCGCTCTTGTAAAACTCGTCGGTCGTGTCGATGGAATGCCGGACGCTGACGAGCTGATGCTGCGTATCGAAGCTGTTGCGCAGCGCGTTGACCTCGTGCACGACGGACTCCTGCTCCGCGGCGCTCTGCGCGGCTTCGAACTTGGCGATCAATTCGTTGAAGTTAATCTTCAACTGGTCAATATTAGGGCGTACGTATTCGAACTGCTGGAAAGTCGTCAATGCATTTCCTCCTCTGATGGTGCAGACTATTTTAACCAGTATAACGAGTTTGATAAATAATCACCAGATGAAATGCGAAAATTTCATTTTTTGCGGCAGGTAAGTTAACATAACGAAAGCGCGTACGGTAAAAATCGGCAGCTGAAACGAGCTTTTATGTATCGGCTGGCCGGCGGTAGGGCCGCCCGAGTGCCGCGTTTACTTTTTGCGGCATACGCAGATCATCGAATAGGCGCCGGGATGAAGCGGCGTGCGATCCCAGTCGGCATATAAACCTTCGATCCCGAAGCCGGCACGTTCCAATAAACGGCGCAGTTCCTGCGGGTAGGTATAACGAAGATCGATCCGGGTGCGTTCTTCCGAACCGTCTGCTCGGCGGCGGATCGTCGTATAATGCTGAATCTGCGTTACGGCATCGTAGCGGGCGATCGTGTACAGCTTCGTTTCCGTCCCGTCCCCTTCCGCCGCGGCGCGCCAATATTGTTCGCTCTCGGGCTGCATCAATTCTTCGGCTCCGGGAAAACGGGTGTCGAACAAAAAGACGCCGCCGCTTCGCAGATTCCGCGAGACGGCCGACAGCAGCGCGTCCTGGTCTTCGTTGCGCAAAAAATGCTGGAAGCCGTTGCCCGTCATGTAGGCGAATCCCGCGGGCGAAGGCAGCCGCAGATCCGCGATATCTCCGGCGATCCATTCGACTTCCGCGTTTTTGTCCGCCGCTTTGCGGCGCGCCAGCTCAAGCATGCCTTCATGCAGATCGATCCCCGTCACCGTGTATCCGGCTTCCGCCAGCGGAATCGCCGTGCGGCCGGTCCCGCAGCCGATTTCGAGGATCGTTCGGCCTTCCGCCCCCTCCGCGTATTGCGTCAGCAGCGGCAGTTCGGGTTTCCATTGTTCGTTTTCCAGATCGTAGCGCACGGGATTATCGTACTCTTCGTCATTGCCGTGTTCATTCGAAACATGGGGTTCATTCGTCAAGTCGGGTTCGCTCCTTGTTTATCGGATCTCGAAAAATCGAGCAGCCGGCTTCGATCGAAGTATCGCGAATACGCGAAACAATGCGCGGCTTCGCCGCGTTCGCCGGAATGCCGAAAGCCCCGCTTCCGGGAAGCGGGGCTTTCGGACGTTGTTTTCGATTTTAGCGGCAGGAAGACGCCTTGTCCACCGGCGCGGCCAAAGGCGCGTTCAAGCTCCTCCGGTTCGGGAGGCGGACGGCGCCGTTTCCGCTTCGCCTGCCAAGCCTGCGCGGATCGCTTCCAGCAGCCTTCCCGTCCGGTCGCAGCGGTATTCCCAGAACATGACGCCGCCCAGCCGTTCGTTGCGCACGAATTCGCACTTGCGGGCGATGGATTCTTCGTCGTCGTACGTGATGAACGTTCCGCCGTCATGCCGGCCTCCGTCGTACAGATAAGGCGCCGCGGCTTCGTCGTCCCAATAGCGGCGGAATCCGTTTCGGTCGATGTAAGATTCGTGCAGCTCCGTGAACTCCGGTCCGTAACCGCCGCTTGTGCCCGCCATTTGGTGCAGGCCGTTGTCGACGTCCGGTACCCCTTTCCACATCCGGGAGTAAAACGCGGCGCCGATCACGATCTTCTCCTTCGGCACGCCGGCGTTCGCGAACAGACGGACCGACGCTTCGACGCTGATGCGGAACAGGTCTCCGGTCGGGGTGTGCAGATTGGTATGATGCCCCGTCAGCACCTGAAACCCGCCGCGCATATCGTACGTCATCAGCTGCACGTAATCGAGATAACGCTGCGCTTCGTCCATGCGGGTGCCGTCGACGTAATATTGGTCGGCCCCGGCCGCGATCGTGAGCAAATAATGCCGCTCTTCCGCCGCTTCGCGCTCGTCGAAAGCTTCGCGGATGTTTCGAAGCAGCAGGGTGAAATTGTCGCGGTCGGCCGGACTCGCGCCGATGCCGGCTTCGCCGTAACACGGATATTCCCAGTCGAGATCGATGCCGTCCAGGCCGTAAGCGTCGATCGCTTCCAGCGCGGATTCGGCCATCCGCCGACGGCCGGACTCGGTCGAGGCCGCCTCGGAAAAACCGCCCGCGCTCCAGCCGCCGACCGACAGCAGGATCAGCACGGCGGGATGTTCCTTTTTCAGGCGGGCGATTTCTTCCATATTCCGCAAATGATCGGTGACGACGGCGTCGTCCTTCACATGGCCGAACGCGATATTGATATGCGTCAGCTTGAGCAGGTCTTCGGCGCGCAGGTCCGGCAGGTCGGCGTGACCGACGTAGCCGACCGTGCGGAAGGCGGGAACATCGCCGTTCGGAGCTGCGGATGCGGACGAGCCGAAAGGCAGGTCTGCCCGCTCCGCGGCACTGCGTGAAAGGTGTTCGGTCAAGTCGATTCCTCTTTTCTGTTATTAAAATGGGAGGTCCGACCGCTCAAACGAATCGGTCGAACGAATCGGCTGAACGGATCGGTCGGACGGCGCGATAGGAGGCGACGGGCGCGATAAACCAATCAGCCGCGGACCGCGCGCAGCACGTTCAGCGCTTCCCGGCAGCTGCCCGGCTTATAGCCGGATTCGGCATAGCGGACGTTCAGTTCCGCGTCCAGCACGAACAGATGCGGATATTCCGATCCGGGCGGCGGACAGACGGACGTCATCTCGCCGAACGCTTCGCCGGACGGATCGTAAGCGAACGACGCGCCGGACGGCAGCGGCCCGGGAACGAACGGCCGGATTTCTTCCGGAAGAGCGGCTTCGATTTCCTCCCCTTCCGGTTGACCCTGCATGATAAAAAGGAGCGGGACGCTCTCGGCTTCGAGTTCGTTCTTCAACTCTCCCGCTTCGCGCAGCAGATGCCGGGTCGGCTCCAGCCGATAATCGATCCAGGCGACCAGCGCGCCGTCTGATCCGGCCAGAGCGCCGAGCGTGCGACCGGCCTCGCCCGGGAGCCGAAGTCTCGAAGCTCCGGCGGCCGCGCCCAGTACCGGCAACGTCTCTCCCGACAGCCGGAAGGCCGGCCGCAGCGCCGTCTCGAGACCAGGCTTCACCGTGAAGTAAAACATCCGGCCGAGCACCCTGCCGTCCTGCAGGCGGACGCCGGTCGTCATTCGATATTCTCCCTCTTCCAGCTCGAACGGCTTGTCGTAAACGTCTTTCCTGCGGAAAGGATACTCCAGCGTCGTATAGATGCCTCCGTCAAGCCGTGCCAGCGTGAAGTTCTCGCGGTATGAAGCTTCGATCGCCGGGCCGCCGCTTCCGGCGCGCAGCAGACGCAGCGTGCCGCGCGTTGTGCCAGGCTTTTGGTCGGCACTGTCGACGGCCGCGCTTCGTTCCTCCCCGGACGGGATCGGGCGTTCCAGATCCATCCATTCGCCGTCCGCCAGCGCCTGCGGCCGCCGGGTCGCCGGGTGCAACCTGGCGGGAATGCCCATGGCGCGGCAGAGCGCGACCAGCAGAATCTCGACCGATTCCGGGTCGCCGGCCTTCAAGTCGAAAGTGCCGGCAGGCGAAGCTTTGCCCGGCACCGGCGTCAGACCGGCGAACGCGCGCAAGTCCTCGGCGACCCGGCGCGCAAGCCGCCGGGGATCGGCGCGGAACGCCGCGCGCTCCTCGGCGGAGAACGCTTCGCGCAGCCGGGAACGATAAGGAGCGAGCCGCTCCCAACGTACGCGCGGACAGAACACGTAAGGAAGGGAAATCTCGCCGGGATCGGCAGCGTCCGCACGATTTCCCGGCTTCGATTCGGTTCCGGTCTCCGCTTCATTTCCAGCCAATCCCGCCGATTCCGCCGACTCATAGTCTTCGAGTGCCCGCAGTCCCTGCAGCAGATGGTCGTCCAGCGTTTCGCGGCCGACATCGATCATATCCTTGTCCGTCAGACTTTCAAGCAGGCGCAGCGGCCATTCCCCGTGATCCGGCGTACGGTCTTCAAGAAAGCCTGCGATCTCTTTCTTATTGCCCCGGGCGTCGCCGAGCACTTTAAACACCCGATCGGCATCCAATCCCAACCGGCCGGCCAGCGCGCCGGCTTCGGCCTCGGTCGCGAAACGGCCTTCGTAAGCGGCGCGAATCCGCTCGCCTTCCGCCATTCGCTCCCGATGTCGCGTCAGCTCCTCTTCCGCGAGCGGCGCTTCGCTTGCCTCGGGCGGAATTTCTTTCGGCGGCGTCAGATCGAAATCCGCCTCGCCTTCCGGCTGTCCGAAGCCGTCCAGCACCAACGTCACCGTCTCTTCCTCGGCCGGATTCGTGCTGCCCGATACGGCGGCTTCGCCCCATGCCCCGTTTTGCGCGGCTCTGACAACCAGGTCGCCGAATCCGGTCACGAATCGGACTTCGCCCGCTTCGTTCGCCCGAACCGTCGCGATCGGATGCAGCTCGGCATAGTTGTAAATTTGAAATTGCACGTCCGCGCCGGAGGCCGGGCGGCCGGATTTTTCCGTTACCCGGACCGTCAGCGCGCGCACCGGCGCGTAGTTCGCCAGCAGATTGATCTCCGTATGCGCTTCGTCCGAGTATGTGACCGGCTCCGGACCCGCATAGCCCGAGGGCACGCGGGTATGCACCAGCATCGCGCGCCGCGCCGGACCGTCGAACCAGCCTCTGTCGAGCCTCGGCTCCGGCTCGCACGCCCCGATAAAATGCCAGGCTCCGTCCGCCCAAGCCTCCACCCAGGCATGATTATCGTCGACATGCGCCCAGCGCGGCGTATAGCACTGCCTGGCCGGAATGCCGATGCTGCGCAGCGCCGCGGTCGCCAGCGTCGATTCTTCCCCGCAGCGCCCTTTGGCGCTGCGCATCAGGCCGAGCGGGGAGATCGTCCGGGCGTCGCTGCCGGTGTAGGTCGCTTTTTCGTAGCACCAGTAATTCGTTTCCAACACGGCTTCGCCCATCGACAGATGCCGGACGCGTTCCGCGAGTTCTCCGGCGATGACGCTCCGATAATCCTCAAGCCGTTCGTTATTGATCCGGGGCGGAAGTACGTAATTCAGGAACAGCTCGTCCGGCACCTCCGTTCCCCACGGCATCCGTCGGCGCATGGTCAGCGCCTGCCGCACGTGGGTCAGGAACAGCTCTCCGTCATAATCCGCCAGATCGTTGATCGGCATATGGGCATACAGAAATTCGAGCGCCAACCGTTCTTCCCCGTTCAAAGGCCCGTCCAGCACGCCGAACAGCTCCTGCTCCCGAGTCGACGCCAGCTCCCTCCGCCGAGCGAAAGCTTCCCGAATGGCGGCCGTTCGTTCCGGTCCGAGCGAGAGCGTTCGCCCGTCCCGGTCCGCGCCGCCTCCGCCGGCCGCGGCAGAACCGCCGATTCCCCGATTTTCCGCAGCCGTCTCGCCCGCGCCGTCCTTAATGCCGCCCTTCGCGCTTCCTGGCATCGTCTCGTCGATTTTCATCCGCCTCTCACTCCTTCCATAGTTTGCCGTCTTCCCGGATCCAGTACGCCCCGCCGCCGTCCGCCGAAGGCGCGCGCATGCGGAACGAGTTCGCCGTCGTCTCGATCAGGATTCCGGAAGCGCCGAACGCCGCCAGTTCCCCTTGTTCGTCTCCGTCTTCCAGCAGATCGGCGAGTTCGGACGAAAAAGCGCCCGACCGCTCGTACCGATTCCGCTGCCGGTAATACAGCTTCCGCAGCTTCCATTTGACCGACTCGTCCGCCGGGGGTTCGAAAACGTCCGGCGCTTCTTCTCCGGCGAACAGCACGAATCCCCACATCTCCGGATAATGCATATTGATCACGCCCTGCGGCGACCAGACCCAGTTGTCCTCCGGATACGGACGCCCGGTCGCGGGATCGATACTTTTGCGATAGGCTCCGCCATCTTTGTCGACCTTCCACTGCACCCGCGAAAAATTCACCCGCCAATAATCTCCCGCCTGCGGAGGACGCTGTCCTTCGGCGCATTCGCGCAGAATGCTCCAGGGCATCGCGACCTCGACGCTCCAGCTCCGGTTGTCCGCGGACGGATCGTTCAACTTCCCGTCGATATGTACCGCCGTCTTCAGACCGCGGATGTCCCAGCCGTTGACCGGCGGCCCTCCGTCGCGGTAAGGCGTGACCAGCAGCAGGTCCCAAACCGTATTCAGCGCATTGATCTCGAACTCGTAATATTGATGGCTGTCGCCGTCGGGATCGATAAAGATTTCGAAGTCGTTGTCGTGAAAAATGACCGATTCCCGTTCTTTCAGCGTCGCCCAGATCTCGTCTTCTTCCAGATGCGCCCCAAAATAAAAGTATTCGTCGTCCCAAAGCATTTTCACCCGGGTCGACTTGGCGGGATTCGGCTTCGCCGGCCCTTCGATATCGACGAAAGCTTCGCTCCACGGCGCGGCTTCCCAAAACGGCTTGTCCAGCTGCCCGTCCAGCTCCAACATTCCCGGCGCGCGCCCGCACACATAAGAACGCGGCGCAAATTCGACCGCCGGTTCCGGCATTCCGCTCAAATTCATGTTCTCCCCTCCTATGTCCGATATCCCGTTTCTCGGCCGAAATCCGATTCGGTTCCGCGTTCCCGGATGCCAAAAGCGGCGGCGCTCCCCTTCCCGGTGCGTACCGCCGCTTTTTCGACCGTTTCTACTCCAACCGAAACGCAAGAGCGATCGGCGCCTCTTCGGCTGCCGGCCATTCCGGCAGCGTCGCAGCCAATCCCCGTTCCGTTCTCCTCAGAGGCAGCTCTTCTTCGCGGCCGAGCAGCGTCGCTTTTTCGAACGATCCGTTCGCCGGCAGCTCCAACTCGCGTTCCACCGTCTCGCCTTCCGCATATAACCGAATGGCGTAGACGACATCCCCTTTGCGCGTGAACTGCAGCTTTTTGTCCGCCGACGCATACGGTTCGCAGATCCGGGTGCCGTAAATCGCTTCGCCGTTGACTTTGAGCCAGGCGCCGAGCCCCTTCATCCGTTCGATCGCCGCTTTCGGCAGGCGGCCGTCCGGCTGCGGACCGACGTTGAGCGCCAGGTTTCCGCCCTTCGCCACGATCTCCACCAGCAGATGCACCAGTTGGCGGACGCTTTTGTACCGGTCTTCATAATTGAAAGAAAACGAAGTGCCCATCGTGATGCAGCTTTCCCACGGGACGTTCAGCGGTCTCTCCGGCAGCGTCTGCTCCGGCGTGATGATGTTCTCGTACGCGCCGCCCACCGTGCGGTCCGCCGACAGCAGCCACGGCTGATGGTCCCGGCGAATGCCGTCGACCAGTTCGCCGAGCCGGATGTCCTGTCCGCGGCGTTCGTTGACCCAGCCGGCATCAAGCCACAGCACGTCGATCCGTCCGTATCGGGTCATCAGTTCGGTGATCTGCTCGTGCGTGAACTTCACGAACTTTTCCCACAGCCACGGGTATTCCTGCGGATCGTACGACGGCCCGCGCCACATCTTCTCCCCCCGCTCCATGCCCGGCGCCCAATAATCCGGCGTATGCCAATCGGCCTTCGAGAAATAAGCCGAGATGGCCAGTCCGCGCGAGCGGAACGCGTCGAACAGATTGCGGCAGATGTCCGCGTATTTATGCCGGTGGAACGGAGTAGCCGGCCCCGTGATCCGGTAATCCGTCGTATGCGTGTCCCACATGCAGAAGCCGTCGTGATGCTTGGTCGTGAAGTTCAAATATTTGAATCCGCCTTCGGCGGCCAGGTCGGCCCACAGTTCCGGCTGGAAACGGATCGGGTTGAACGTCTTGTTCAGGTCGAAATACTCCCGCTTCAGTTCTTCGCCTTCGACGCCCCAGTCGATGCAGTCCCTCGCCCAATCGGCGTCCCCGTCGCTCAGCGCCCAGGACTCGACGACGCCGAGCTGCGAATACGGACCCCAGTGCATCATCAAGCCCAGCTTCTGATCCTTGAACCATTCCAGACGTTCCAGCAGCAGAGGATCGTCCGGTTTGACCCATTCCTCTTCGCTGCTATAATTGTGCACGCCCTCGTGAACGGCCGTTTCTTCATGAACGGCTTCTTCCGCGATCTTCGCTTCCGTCATCGAACCCTCCTTCTCCGCCGAATCGCCGCTTCCCGCAGTCGAGAAGCGGCGCTCGCCGGTCTATTCTGCTCCGGCATTCAAGCCGCGTTTACTGCGCGTTCTCGCTGTTCCACTTGTCGTACGCTTCCTGGTAGATTTCCACGATGCGGTCGCTGCCCATTTTTTTGAGCTGCGCGACATAGCTGTCCCAGTTGCTCAGCGGCTCCTGTCCGGTGACGAATTTCGCTTCCATCTGCTCTACGTACGTGTTGAGGTCGGACAGCAGCGCGGACACTTCCGTCTGCGCTTCGTTCGTCAGGTACACGTTCGGGAAAGGCACTTTGGCGATCGGCACCAGCTTCTCCTCGTTCTGCTTCACGACCCAGTCTTCCACTTCGCTGCGCAGGCCGTTGGTCAGCTCCGGAATATTGACGCCCGGCGTCACGATGCCGTAGTTCGGCGTCAGCGTCGCGCGGTATTCTTCGCGGTCTCCGCCGCCCGGGACATCGAGGAATTTTTTCTCGTGCGTCGCTTCGTCGGCATAATCCCACATTTTGCCCTGCGGTCCCTGCGTCCAGAGCGTCGCGCCTTCATAGCCGTACTGATAATCGATCCATCGCATGCTCGCTTCCGGATTCGGATTGGTCGCGGAGATGGCGAACGTTCCGTTGGAAGACATGCCCGGATGCTTGCCGTAAACCGGGGTGCCCGCGATCTCGCTGCTGACCGGCGTCATCATCGGGTCCTGCATCGTTTCTTCGGTTCCTCCGAGCGTGAAGTACGGATAGTAGTCGCTGAACAGCGCCAGCTGGTTTTTCGCGCCTTTGGCTTTTTTCTGTTCGTCGGTCTGCGAGAACGTCTCGTGATCCAGCAGATCCTCGTTCCACAGCTTGTTCAGGAACGTCAGATACCCTTTGTATCCTTCTTCCTGCGGCGAATAATGGACTTTGCCGTCCTTGTCCGCGTAGTACACTTCGTTATACATGCCCCAGAA
This sequence comes from Saccharibacillus alkalitolerans, assembly GCF_011090185.1. Taxonomy (GTDB): domain Bacteria; phylum Bacillota; class Bacilli; order Paenibacillales; family Paenibacillaceae; genus Saccharibacillus; species Saccharibacillus alkalitolerans. Next base: position 157,325 of record NZ_JAAFGS010000010.1, read on the forward strand.
TCCCATGAAATACATGCGCAGATCGTCGAGCTTGACCGAAGTGAGCGGAATTTCGTCGGCTTTGCCGTTGCCGTTCGGGTCTTCCGTTTTGACTCTTTTCAAGTATTCGTACAGCTCGTCCGTCGTTTTCGGTTCTTCCACGCCCAGCTTTTCCAGGAATTCACCGTTGTACCACATCGGTCCCCGGTACCAGACGGCCGCGGTGTCGATAAACGGCAGCGCGTAGATGTGGCCGTCCGTCGTCGTGATCGATTTGCGCACGTTCGGATTTTCGTCGAGAACTTTTTTCAGATTCGGCGCATAGTTGTCGATCAGATCTTCCAGCGGAAGCAGCTGGCCCTGCGTGCCGTAGCTGACCTGTTCGGCCGGAGTAATGTCCGCCGCGTAGAAAATATCGGGCAGCTCGCCGCTGGCAAAGACAAGATTTTTCTTCGTCGGGAAGCTGTCGATCGGGGCCGTCTGGAACTCGATTTTGATATTGGACAGCTTTTCCATTTCTTGAATGACCGGCATCGTGTCCCACGGCGCCATGTCGGCGCTCGGCGCGAACACGCTCAGCGTAATCGGCTTTTCGACGATCGGAAAGCCCTCTTTGCTCACGCTGCCGCCCGATTCCGCCGCCGTCTCCGTAGATCCTCCGGATTGGCAGGCCGAAGCCAGCATCGAGAACAACATCAGACCGGACAGCGCCGCCGCCCCTTTTTTGCGACTCATTTTCATAACCGAATCCTCCCCTTTTTTTCTGATGGCCATGCTATGGCAAGATCATCCCTTGACGGAACCGATCATGACACCTTGCACAAAGTAACGCTGAAGGAACGGATACACCGCGATAATCGGCAGCGTCGCCACGATAATGACGGCGTATTTGACGAGAGCCGCGACTTCGGCTTTGTTGTTGAGCGAAGTCGCCATCGAAGCGTCGACCGTGCCCGCCTGCGCGGACATCTGCTGCAGGACGAGAATCTGCCGGAGCACGAGCTGCAGCGGGTATTTTTCCTGCTGGTTCAGGTAAATCATCGCGGAAAAGTAATTGTTCCAGTGTCCGACGCCGAAGAAAAGCGCCATAACGGCGATCAGCGCGGTCGAGAGCGGCAGCACGATCCGGAAGTAAAGCCGGAAATTGCTGCATCCGTCGATCTCCGCCGCTTCCTGCAGCTCTCTCGGAATCGAAGACTGGAAGAAGGTCCGGCAGACGATCAGGTTCCACACGGACGTTGCCCCGGGCAGGATCAGCGCCCACATGCTGTCGACCAGGCCCAGGCTGCGCACCACCAGGTACGTCGGAACGAGACCTCCGCCGAAGAACATCGTGACGATGAACAGGATCATGAACAGGTTCCTTCCGACGAAATCCCTGCGGCTGAGCGCATAGGCGGCGGGCAGCGTCACGATCAGGTTGACCAGCGTTCCGACGACGGTATAGATGATCGTATTGAGATAGCCGTTCCAGATGCTGGAATCCTGGAACACCCGCCGGTAACCTTCGAACGTAATGTCTTTGGGCAGCAGCCACATTTGGCCGGCGGCCACGATCGTCGGATTGCTGATCGAAGCGCTGAGAATGTAGATAAGCGGATAAGCGACCACGATCAGCGCCGCGGTGAGCAGCAAATAGACAAAGACGAGAAAAATTTTGTCCTGCTTCGTTTCCTTGATCGAACTGATCATTCTTTCTCACTCCCTTTCCTCTGCGAACGTCGTTACCATAGACTGTTTTCGCTCGTCCGCCGCACGACCTGGTTGACGACGATCAGCAGGATCGCGTTGACGACGGAGTTGAACAGTCCGACCGCCGTGGAGTAGCTGTACTGCGCTTCGAGCAGGCCGGTCCGGTATACGGACGTCGCGATGACGTCGGACGCTTCCATGTTGAGCGGATTTTGCAGCAGCAATATCTTTTCGTATCCGACGCCGAGCAGTCCGCCCATATTGAGGATCAGCAGAATGGTAATGGTCGGAATGATCACCGGGAAATTGATATGCCGGATGCGCTGCAGCCTCGACGCTCCGTCCAGAATAGCCGCTTCGTGCAGCCCCGGATCGACGGCGGTCAGCGCGGCCAGGTAAATGATCGTGCCCCAGCCGGTCGCCTGCCAGACGTCGGAGAGGACATAGACCGTCTTGAACCAGCGCGGGTCGGTCAGGAACGCGGGCGGCGTAATGCCGACGGCTTCGAGCAGATTGATGATCATGCCGGTCGAAGGCGTCAGAAAAGTAATGATCATGCCCGCCATAACGACCATCGAGATGAAGTGCGGCGCGTATGTAACCGTCTGGACCGTTTTCTTGAACGGGCCCGTTCGGATTTCGTTGAACGCCAGCGCCAGCAGGATCGGCAGCGGGAACCCGACGAGCAGTCCGTATAAACTGATGCTCAGCGTGTTCCAGATCAGATCCCAGAAATAATAGGATTCGAAAAACCTCGTAAAGTGGTCGAAACCGACCCATTTGCTGCCTGCCATGCCGAACGCCGGAACGTAATTTTTGAAAGCGATCTGTATGCCGTACATCGGTACATAGTTGAAAATAATGACGGTCAGCAGCGCGGGAGCCATGAAGATGTACAGCTGCCAGTTCCGCGCGATCTTCTTTAGAAGTTTTTTGCTTTTCCCTTTCGCCGGAGCGTCCGGCGGGTTCAGCACCGCTTTTGCGCCTTCGTGCATCATGTTCCCCACTCCCTCGTTGTAATGTCCGCGTATCAGGTTTCGAGTTATAGAAGAGTTACATTACCTGACAAGCCTTCTTTTCCGGTTCACTTCCTTTCGTACCGCCCGCTTCTCTTCATATCCGTTCATCCTGAGCGGAAAAGGCGGGGGTTTATTTTTTTGTAAGCATTTCCATTCGCTTTGCTGAGCCTTTCGACGTTTCGGGTTTACAGCGAGTTTACAGAAAGGTATGCTAAGCGTAAATATGTGATTTTGGCTCTGTCGTTATTTTGGACAATCGCAAGATCAGACAAATGTGTTAGAATATATTACAGATCCAGTTCTTTTTCATGAAAATTCTAAGTAAATTTCACATCACGGAGAAAAGCGATTTCAGCCTTTCAAAGCAAAAAAGTAAAGAATGACATACTTTGGGGCGAAAGACAGCGCCGCTGCGCTTGTCCGAAGCCGATCAAATTCTACATATTGTCCGACAATCCGCCGCCTGCGTACACTTTAAGCAGAAGACAACTCGCCTCCACCAAGCGATCGGGAAAGGAGAATGAAATTGAAGGTAAACGTGAAACCGAGCTACTTCAAGTCGCGGCTTTTCCTGAAATATATTTCTTCCTATTTGTTCGTTCTGCTTATCCCGCTGATCTGCCTGACCTTCGTGCTGTACCACAACACGGCAGGCAATCTGCGCGCACAGATCGAACAGTCCCATTTCAATCAGCTGAATCAAGCCGAGACGATCGTCGATACCCATCTGCAGCAGCTGAACGATATCGCTTCCCGAGCCGCTTACGATCCGAGGCTCAGCCGCTACCGCGTGCACGATCCTTATTACAGCTTGGAAGCCGTCGATGCGCTGGGCAATTACAAAGCGGCAAGTCCCATCGTGGACGAGATGTTTTTGTACTTCAGGGGCGACCCGAAAATTTATTCCAGCGTCGGCATGTACGATCTGGACGTATTCGCGGACAAATATCGTTTCCGTAATTGGAGCGGCGGCACGGTAGAACGCGACCTGAACGAAGTGCGCTACGCGACGATGCGCCCCGCCGATCTGGTCGGCCGGGGTTCGGGATTCGAACAATCGACGCTGGCTTATCTGGTTCCCGTCGTGCCTAATAGTCCGAATCCGCACGGGACGTTGATGTATTTCGTGAAGGAATCGAGCCTGACGGGACTGATCGATTCCATTCTGGGCGGCTATGAAGGGTCTTCTTATATTTTTGACGGCGAAGGTCAGGTGCTGGCCGTGAAAAGCAGCCAGGAAGAAGCTCTGGAACCGGAGGCGCTGGCTTCGCTCGTTTCCCTGTCCACCGGTACCCACAGCATCACCATTCAGGGTGTGCCCCATTCGGTCGTATCCGTCAAATCCGAATTGAACGGCTGGGAATACGTGACCCTTATGCCCAGTTCGCAATTTTTCAGCAGCGTGCTGCACATCCGTACGTTTATCGCCGCTCTATTTTCGATTGTCGTCGTATTCGGCGCGATCGGCGCCCTTTTGCTGGCACGCCGGCAGTACAGCCCCATTTTTCAGCTGTCCGAATTCGCCGAATCCAAACCGGCCGCACGAAGCGTCGATTCCGATCGAACGGGCGAAGCGGCAGGCCGCAATGAACTCGATCGGATTCGGTCCGCCCTGCAGGCTTACAGCGCGCGGGCCGACCTGCAGGAGCCTTATGCGCGCAATCATGTTCTGCTCATGCTGCTGCGTCACGGCGGAGACACGAATCCTTCGCCCGAACTGCTGGATTCGTTCGGCCTGAATTTCGACCGTGCGCGTTATTTCGCCATGCTGATCGGACGCGAACGGCCGGGAGGCACCGCGGACGAAATAAAGGATTGGCAGCTGATGCTCACGATGCTGGGCGAAGCGGAATATCCCGAACTGGGCGTCCGCCTCTTCGGCGTCGAACTGCCCAAGCCGGATCAGATCGCGGTCATTGTCGGATTTAACCCGATCCACGACACGGACGAAGCGGGACAGATCGACCGTATCGCCCGCGCCGTATACGATCATCTGCAGGAAATCGGCCGTCTGAACCCGGCGATCGGAATCGGTACCTGCTCCGCGGACCCGCGGCGGCTGAGCCAGTCGTTTATCGAAGCCTGTTCGGCGTTCGAATCCCGCACGCGCGGCGCCGGCATCAACCTGGCTTACTTCAGCGATCTCTCTTCCGAATCGGGCGAAGCGTGCTGGGTTCCGAAAACCGTGCTGCTCAAACTGTCGCAAAGCCTCAAACAGGGCAACGCGGACATCGCCGCCCGTTCGATAGCCGAGGCGATGGAAACGCTGCGCGCGCCGGGGTTGTCCGCCAAATACATGCGCTGCATCGGCTTCGACATCTTGAATACGATTTTGAAAGCGGCCGCCGAAGCGGATGTCGACAGCTTGAACGGCGCCATTCCTCCAATCGAAATGTTCTCCTCGCCCGACGAGCTGGAGCCCTATTTCCTGGAACTGGTCGATCGGCTGTGCGAACGGATCGAACAAAAGGAAGAATGCGAGGCGCACACGCTGATGGACAAGATCGTGGCTTACATCGACGAACATTATGCGGACCATTCGCTGAGTCTGGAGACGATCTCGCACCATTATTCCATCTCCATGTCGTATTTCAGCCGCTCGTTCAAAGAAAAAGTCGGTACCAATTTCGTTCAGTATATTTGGCAGAAACGCATGGAAGCGGCTATTGTCGAACTGACGACCACCGACGAACCGCTCAAAGAGATCATCCTACGCATCGGCTATCACGACGCGCCGAATTTCATCCGCAAATTCAAAAAGGAAACGGGGCACACGCCGGGCCAGTATCGCAAACTGTTCTCCGGCAGCGGCGGAACGCTGAAAGAGAAAGCTTAAGCCTGCCTTGCGGGCCGACTTGTTTCGCCTCCTTCCGTTCAGGTAATATGAGTAAAGGTTCATCGTTTGTCGATTGGGAGGAGGAATTCGTAATGATCGAAATTACACGTATGCGCAAAAACATTTTGACGTTATCCGTCGCAGGCCTCGTCGGCTTCGGTTCGCTCGGAGCTGCCGTACCGACGCTTCTGCCTTCCGCTTCGGCGGCGCAGACGTCGGCCGCCTCAAGCAGCGCCATGGCTCGGGAGACGCTGATGTCGTTCTACAAGCCGGCCTTGAACGGCGAGTTCCCGGGCAACGCAGACGGCTTCGTGGTCGGCGAGACCAAGCGAACCGAAATCATCGATAAGTTCGGTTCGCCGAACGTCCCCCGCTCTTCTGTAAGCGGCTTCGACAATTACACGGCCGATATGGGCAATCCCGGATATGCCATGTCTTACGATGCTTCGGGCGTATTGAAAGAAATCCGTTATTTCGGCACCAATGTCGAGCGTCAGACCAACATCGGCGGCATCACGCTGTCCATGGTCAAAAAGAACTGGTATACGCCGATTTCCACAACGACGATCAAAAGCGGCGGCGCCGCGCAAACCAAGCTGACCTACAAACGCGGGAAATATAAAGTCGAGTTTGTTTTCAACAACTCCGTCGAACTGTCGCATATCAATTTGTTGAAAAGCTGAGTATTGCGCAGGTTCTCTCGCCTTCTTTGTTTATAGCTCGAAAAGGCCGTCCCAGGGGGACGGCCTCAGGCTGTCGAAAAAGTCACGTAGTAGAGAGAAGCAAGCCGGCTCCGAGAG
>NZ_JAAFGS010000011.1 GCF_011090185.1 Saccharibacillus alkalitolerans
AAAATGCATAACGGGATGTAGCTCAGCTTGGTAGAGCACCTGGTTTGGGACCAGGGGGTCGCATGTTCAAATCGTGTCATCCCGATTGCTTTTGCGGGTGTAGTTCAATGGTAGAACTCCAGCCTTCCAAGCTGGTAGCGTGGGTTCGATTCCCATCACCCGCTCCATTTTTTAAAAGCCGAGACCGGAAGCGGTCTTTTTTGTTATATTCCCGGCGTTCAATTGGGCGCCCTTTTCTTATACCTCTTAACTTTTCCTCTGCGCAGTTTTAAAGCGGGAGTCTTATTTTTGCTTGATAAGGTTTTCGCTTTCATTCATAGATCATATGCGTCTCTATCAAAATAGCCGGTCGCTTTTTCACCGTAAAGTGAAGATTTATCAAATGAATTGTTGTATGATGTGATGAAGATGTCATATCAGCAAGCATGCGATGCAGACAAGATAGGAGGAGTAAAATGACTGAACTGACGGTAACCGCAAACAAAGGCAGTTCCAACAACCTGCTCAGACGCGATGTGCGGTTCCTGGGAAATATTCTTGGAGAAGTGCTCGTTCACCACAGCGGACAGGAACTCCTGGACAAGGTTGAGAAAATTCGCGAGCTCAGCAAATCGCTTCGCGCGGTTTATCTGCCGGATATGCACGAAGAATTCAAACGGGAGATTGATTCGCTTGATCCCGAGATCCGGCACCAGGTGATCCGGGCTTTCGCCATTTATTTTCAACTCGTCAACATTGCGGAACAAAATCATCGAATCCGCAGAAAGCGGGATTACGAACGCTCGGCCGGTGAGGCTCCGCAGCCCGGTTCGATCGAGACCGCGGTTCAGCGAATGAAAGAACAAAATTTCTCCTATGCAGATGTACAGGCTTTCCTGCAAAAATTGTCGCTCGAGTTGGTTATGACGGCTCATCCGACGGAAGCGACGCGGAGAGTCATTTTAGATATCCATAAACGTATTGCGGCGGACGTCATGCAGCTTGACGATCCTTCCCTGACTTTCCGGGAACGCGAGCAGCTTCGTGAGAAGCTGTTGAACGAAGTTATCGCCCTCTGGCAGACGGACGAACTTCGGGATCGCAAGCCGACGGTACTCGACGAAGTGCGAAACGGCATGTATTACTTCCACGAGACTTTATTCCACGTGCTGCCGGACGTTTACGGAGAATTGGAGCGCTGTCTGGACAAGTATTACCCGGAGCACGATTGGCATGTTCCCAATTATCTTCGCTTCGGTTCCTGGATCGGCGGAGACCGTGACGGCAACCCTTCGGTAACGGCAAGCGTAACCTGGCAGACGCTGCAAATGCAGCGAAAGCTGGCTATTCGCGAATATCATCGTATCCTGGTCGAACTTATTCAAATGCTCAGCTTCAGCAGCAGCATCGTCAATGTGACGGACGAACTGCTGGAGTCGATCGAACGCGACCGCGGTACGGTGACGGTTGAGCCGAAATCGAATTGGCATAACGATAACGAACCTTATCGCGTTAAGCTGACTTATATGATGCACAAGCTGGATAACGTGCTGGACGAAGAGAAGAAAGGTCAACCGGACCGATATTCCCATCCTTCCGAGCTGATTGCCGATCTTATGGTCATTGACCGGAGTTTGCGCTATCACCATGCGGATTATGTGGCAAACAGCTCGATCAAAAAGTTGATTCGTCAGGTCGAATTGTTCGGTTTCCATACGGCCACTCTCGATATCCGGCAGCACAGCCAGGAACACGAGAAAGCCATGAGCGAGATTTTGAGCAGCATGAACATCGTGACGAATTATGCCGAGCTGTCCGAAGACGAAAAAGTCGAACTTCTGGTTGGACTGCTTGAAGATCCGAGGCCGCTTACGACCCCGTATCTGACTTACAGCGACGGCACGGAAGAATGCCTGCAGGTTTACCGGACGGTATTCGAAGCGCAAAACGAGTTCGGACGGAATTGTATCAGCAGTTACCTGATCAGTATGGCTGAAGCGTCCAGCGACATTCTTGAAGTGATGGTTTTCGCGAAGGAAGTCGGGCTGTTCCGCAAACATTCGGACGGCAAAGTCGTATGCACGCTGCAGGCGGTTCCGCTGTTCGAAACGATCGAAGATCTTCAAGCGGCGAGCGGCATCATGAAGCGGCTGTTCGATATTCCGATTTACCGCGAAGCAGTCAAAGCGATGAACGATCAGCAGGAGATCATGCTCGGTTATTCCGACAGCAGCAAAGACGGCGGTACGGTCGCGGCCAACTGGGAGCTGCGGGTGGCGCTGAACGAGATTACGGCGATGGCGACAGCCTACGACATTAAGCTGAAATTTTTCCACGGTCGGGGCGGCTCTCTCGGTCGGGGCGGCATGCCGCTCAACCGAAGCATTCTCGCGCAGCCGCCGCATACGGTCGGTGCCGGAATCAAGATCACGGAGCAGGGAGAAGTGCTCTCTTCGCGTTACTCGCTTAGAGGCATCGCTTATCGAAGCTTGGAGCAGGCGACCTCGGCTCTGCTGACTTCCGCCATGGCGGCAACGGATACTTCCTATATGGAAGAAGAACGTCAATGGGAAGACATCGCAAGAAGCATATCCGAAGCTTCGCTAAAGAAGTATCAGGATCTGATCTTCCGCGATCCGGACTTCCTGCCTTTCTTCAAAGGTGCGACTCCGCTGTCCGAGATTGGCGAGTTGAATATCGGCTCCCGCCCTTCAAAACGCAAAAACAGCGACCGTTTCGAAGACCTGCGCGCCATTCCGTGGGTATTCGCCTGGACGCAGGGACGGTATCTCGTTCCGGCCTGGTATGCCGCTGGAACAGGAATCCAGAGTTTCTATCAGGGCAAACCGGAAAACCTGGAGACCTTGAAAAAGATGTATGCCAGCTTCCCGTTCTTTACGTCTTTGATCGACTCGCTGCAGATGGCAATTGCGAAAGCGGATCTGGTAATCGCCAAAGAATACGCCTCCATGTACAAAGACGAAGAAAGCCGCAGCCGGATTTTCGGATTGATCGAAGAAGAGTTCAGGCTGACCAAACAGTTGATTCTCGACATTACCGGGCAGCAGGAAATTCTCGATAATGTTCCGGTGATCCAAGAATCGATTCGCCTGCGCAATCCTTACGTCGATCCGCTCAGCTATCTGCAGGTGCAGCTGCTGGCCGAGCTGCGGGCTCTGCGCGAAGCGTCCGAACCGGATGATCCGGAGCTGCTGCGCGAAGTGCTGCTTACGATCAACGGCATCGCTGCGGGGCTTCGGAATACGGGCTGATCGGACGGCCTTCCAAGGGGAGTCCGAATCAGTCGAAAGCGCTCCTTCGTGGATTAACGCTCAATGAAGTGATGACCGTGTCTTTTCATATGAAAAGGCACGGTTTTTTCTGTGCGAATAACGCCTGGTCCGTCGATTTGTTCTTGATTTCCGCTTAGGATGTAAAGGGCTGGAAGAAGTTACAACAGCAGTGTTGCTTTTTAACGCCGCATGAATTACGATTTGAACATACGCATAAAATGGCTTTTTGACGGCTTATGCAGAGACCTGCGCCATTTGCATGTTCTGTCTGTATGCCGTCGGAACGGCCGGATGTAATGCTTGCCTTAAGTTGTTAAGGGAACCCCGAAAAAGAAGCGACAGGGCGCTTCAGGTTCCCGATTCAGCGGGCTTAGTCTGGGGGAGACACGGTGGACAATCTGGAAACGAGATTGGTGAAGCTTGCGCTCAAAGGTGACCAGAGAGCTTTCGCCGAAATCGTTGATCTGTATAAAGATCGAATTTTTCATCTCGCATATCGCATGCTGAGCAATCGGCATGAGGCGGAAGATGTCGTTCAGGAAACGTTTTTGCGCGTTTACCGGAATCTTGACCGCTACGATCCCGGGCAGAAGTTTTCAACGTGGATTTACCGGATCGGAACGAACTTGAGTATCGACCGTCTTAGAAAAAGAAAACCTACATACTCGCTCGATGCCGAAATCGGCGACCAGGACGGAGCCGACGGCTACGCTTTGATCCCGAGCGACAATCGCACTCCGGAGACCGAATATATGATCTCCGAGACGCGTACCACGATTCATGAAGCGATTGACGGTCTTCCTCCGAAGTACAAAACCGTGATGATTCTGCGCTACTTGCAGGAATTGTCGCTGCAGGAGATCAGCGACGTGCTCGATATGCCCGTCACTACCATCAAGACGCGGGTGCACCGGGGACGCGAGTTTTTGCGAAAAAAGCTGGAATCGCAGAATTACTGAGCGATTTCGGTTTTTTTATGCAATTTTGCGCAGGGCAAACTTCAAATTTTACAAAACATTGAACGCCGCCGAATAAAAATCAAATTTAAGTACGATTTTGTTGTTTCCAATTGAAACTCTGGCCGGGATGCCTCGTATTAAGTAGGGCATAATAAGGCCAACATCAGATTTTATCGAGTTTTCACGAAAGGATTGGCTCATATGAATTGCAAACAAGCCGTCTCGTTCATGCACGAGTATTTGGATGGAGATCTGCCTTCGGAGCAAGCACGCGAATTACAAAGTCACCTTGATGCCTGTCCGGATTGCCGAGCGGCTTTTCGACGTCTCGAAGAGACGGAGATGATGCTGTTCGCCGCAAACCGCAAAACCGAATCCGTGTCGGTATCCGACGATATGACCGATCGCATCATGAGTTTTCTTCCGCAGCCCAAAAAGCACAACCCCGCATGGAACTGGATTCGCAGACACCCGGCTTTGACAGCCGCTGCCGCTTTTCTTCTGATTATGCTGGGCACGTCGATCAGTTTCTGGAACGCGGATACGCAGCTGGTCGTGAAAGGCAGCGATCTCGGCAGCGTGCAGGTGGCCGGCAATACCGTCATTGTTCCGGAAGGAACGACCGTATCCGGAGACCTTACCGTGGAACGAGGAAAGCTGGAGATCTACGGGGAGGTAAAAGGGGACGTAACGGTGATCGACGGTTCGTCCTACCAGGCTTCGACGGCTCATGTCGCGGGTCAGCTCAAAGATATCAATCAGGCTTTCGACTGGGTCTGGTATAAGCTGGGGAACATTTTCTCCGAAGTCGCCTATCGTTAGGATCCGTCTAGAGCGCAGTAGAAGCAAGGCGCCTCGCCCGATCGGGCAGGGCGCCTTTTTCGTTGAACTCGAACTGCGTCGCTTGCAACGAAAGCACGAACGTTATAACCTATAGATATACAAATCCGAATAACAATCCGAACCGGCAGTCGGTTCCGAAGCTTGGACAGCCGGCGGACCTACATAAATGCCAGCAGCCTGAGAGAGACGGAGATAACGGGGGCTTGGGTCATGATGGATTATTTTACAAACCTGACTTTGAAAGATACGGTCAAGGATGTCGCGGACATCTTGATCGTTACCTATATTGTGTATCAATTGATTCTGTTGGTTCGAGGAACCCGGGCCGTACAGCTGCTCAAAGGCATTTTGGTGCTGGTCATCATATGGGCGATCAGTATCTGGCTCGATCTCTATACGCTGAAATGGCTGATGGACCGGATGTTCACATTCGGGGTCGTGGCGATCTTTATCATTTTCCAGCCCGAGCTCCGGCGAGGACTCGAACAGCTGGGCCGTGGCAAGTTCGTAGGCCGAAGCAGCGCGGACGAAGAGGAAATCGGAAAAATGATCGGCGAGCTGATGAAAGCCGTGGCCTACTTGTCCCGGCGCAAGATCGGGGCACTGATCGTTTTCGAGCGGAGCACGGGCTTGAACGAATATACGGAATCGGGAATCCCGATGAAATCCGTAGTGACGTCGGAACTGCTAATCAATATTTTCACTCCGAATACGCCTTTGCACGACGGGGCGGTCATCGTCCAAGACCGTACGCTGTCGGCGGCGGCCTGCTATCTGCCTTTATCCGAAAATCCTTTCATCAGCAAAGAACTCGGAACGAGACACCGAGCGGCAATCGGGATCAGTGAGGTGGCGGATTCCGTGTCCGTAATCGTCTCGGAAGAAACGGGACAAGTGTCCCTTGCCTTGGACGGCAAGGTCGTACGCGACATAAGCGAAGAAGCTTTGGTATCCAAACTTTACGAGCTGCTGAAACCGAATACGTCCGTTAGAGAGAAGAAGGGCTTGTTCTGGAGAAAGAAGGAGGACGAGTCTAATGGATAAGTGGCTGGCGAACAATACGGCGGCAAAAGTGATTGCGCTCGCTGTTGCCGTCATCTTATGGGCGATGGTACATGTCGATACGGACGCGCCTACACTCACAAGAACGACGCAGGGGAACCAGACCATTACGAACCTGGCGATCGAGCCCTACGGCTTCGATAGCGACAAATACGTGCTTCAATCCATCGATCCGCAGCGGGTAAGCGTCGAGATCTCGGGACAGCGTTCGCAGATCACCTCGCTGCTGACGAACGAGTATCAAGTCAAGATGGATCTGAGCAGCATCAACGAACCCGGGCAGTATACCGTACCGCTGCAGTTCGATCCGCCTTCGGGCGTGGACTTGCTGTCGATCGAACCTTCCAGAGTGACCGTGACGATCGAGGAGAAAGTCACTCAAAAGTTTAATGCGGCCATTTTGACGACGGGTACGCCCGCGGCGGGATTTACGGAACTGGATCCCGTATTCGAAGAGGGAAGCGAGGTGCAGGTGACGCTTCCGGCCAGCGAAATGAAACAGGTACAGAAAGTGCAGGGCGAGATAAGCGTAGCCGGAGCGAACGAGAACATATCCGGGCGGGTCAAGCTGGTGGCCTATTCGAAAAACGGCGAGGTGCTTGACGACGCGGTTATTGAGCCTTCCTCGATCAAAGTCCAGATTCCGGTCTCTTCGAACGTTTCCTCAAAGACGCTGCCCCTGAATGTGAGCTACAGCGGGAAGCTTCCGAATGGGCTCGTGTTATCGGATGTCAAGGCCGGAGCGCAGCAGGTCACGTTGTACGGCGCCGAGGGGGCGTTGGATCGCGTGGAAAGCTATCCGCCCGTCACCCTGGATTTGAGCGAAATCACGAAAGAAGGGGCCACCACTTACACCAAGTCGCTGGCCGCTCCGAGCGGCGTCGAGCGGATTCAACCTTCGTCCGTAAGCTACACGGTAACCGTGGTGCCTTATGAGAAGAAAGTCATTCGGCAGGTACCGGTTGCGCTGACGGGACAACAGGAAGGGACGAAGGCCGTTATTACGGAGCCGGCGTCGGGTCAAATGGATGTGACCATTATGGGAGCGCCGAGCCTGGTATCCGACGTCACCGTCTCGGATATCAAATTGACGGCCGACTTGGGCGGACTCGGAGTCGGGACACATCAGGTGCGACTTAAGGTCGAACTGCCGGAATACATCGAAACGGAAGGAACTTCGCCGCCTTCGGTGACGGTCGAAATCGCCGACATCGAGGAGGAAACGGAAACGACTCCGCCTGCAGCGACCGAGCCGGAGACCGGTAAGCCAAGCGAACCGAAACCGCCTAGCGAAGGGACGGACGCCGGTCAGGGAACGGGCAGCGAGAATGACGCTTCCAAACAGCCGCCGGATCAGGAGGAACAGGGAACCGATAACCCGGGCAACGCTCCGGTCACACCGGAGGAACCTCAGCCATCCGAGAGCACGGCGCCGGATGGCGTTCAACCTCAGCCGGGCGAGGACAGCGGGAACGGATCGGCGGAAACGGAGACTGCGCCCGAACAGAGCAGCGATGCCGGAGGAGGCACGCAGACGCCTTAAAGCGGCCCCTGATCCATGTGAGACAATAACTAATACTAATTATTCGAGGGCGTTTCGCTGTTTTCTTGAACGGGTTCAAGAGGGAGCGAACGCGGTTTGAAATAAAAGGAGAACGAGAATCGATATGGGAAAGTATTTTGGAACAGACGGCGTACGCGGAGTCGCCAATAAAGAACTGACGGCCGAACTGGCTTACAAGATTGGACGCTGCGGCGGTTACGTGCTGGCGGGCAGAGTCGAGAAACCGACGGTATTGATCGGCATGGATACGAGAATTTCGGGTCTTATGCTGGAATCGGCGCTGATCGCGGGGCTGCTGTCGATCGGAGCGAACGTCGTGCGTCTGGGCGTCGTGTCGACGCCGGCGGTCGCTTATCTGACTCGTACGATGAAAGCCGACGCCGGAGTCATGATTTCGGCGTCGCATAATCCCGTCGAAGACAACGGCATTAAATTTTTCGGCGGAGACGGCTTCAAGCTGTCCGACGAGACGGAACTGCAGATCGAGGCGCTCATGGATGCGGAAGCCGACGAACTGCCGCGTCCGGTCGGAGCGGGTCTGGGAACGGTCGTGAACGACGAGAGCTCCAAATTCGTTTATCTGGACTACCTCAAAACGACGGTTAAGCAATCCTTCAAAGGAATCAAGGTCGTGCTCGACTGCGCGCACGGCGCCGCTTACGAGCTGGCTCCGCGCCTGTTCCACGAACTGGGCGCCGAAGTGATCGCGATCGGAGCGGAACCGAACGGCCTGAATATCAACGATCATGTCGGCTCCACGCATCCCGAGACGCTGCGCGAGGAAGTGCTTAAGCACGGCGCGCAGATCGGCCTGGCTTTCGACGGAGACGCGGATCGCCTGATCGCGATCGACGACAAGGGCGAAGTGGTGGACGGCGACTTCATTCTGTGCATCTGCGGCGATGCGATGAACCGCGCCGGCAAGCTGAACGGAAGCACGATCGTGACGACGGTGATGAGCAATATCGGATTCTATAAGGCGACGGAGAAACTCGGCCTCAATACGCTGAAGACGGCTGTCGGAGACCGTTATGTCATGGAAGAAATGCGCAAGGGCGGATACAACCTGGGCGGCGAGCAGTCGGGACACGTCATTTTCCTCGATCATAACACGACAGGGGACGGCATGCTGACGGCCATTCAGTTGGTCGACACTCTGGTGGCCGCGAGCAGACCGCTCAGCGAAGTGAAGACCATGATGCGCCAATATCCGCAGCTGCTCGTCAACGTACGGGTGCAGGACAAACGGAACTACGAAGGCAACCAAGCGATCCTTGCCGCCGTGGAAGCCGTGGAACGGGAGTTGGGCAGCGAAGGTCGCGTGCTGGTGCGTCCTTCCGGAACCGAAGCGCTGATCCGCGTCATGGCCGAAGGACCGGATAAAGAGCAGTTGGATCGTGTCGTAGGCCAAATCGCCGACGTGGTTCGCAGCGAGCTGGTCTGAGCAGCCGGAAAAGCTCGAGTTGTAAAGCAACGTTCAATGTCATATAATGTTGGAGTGCCCGCTTGCGTTCAGGCGGGCACTCCTATTCAATTGGGCGAGGCCGTAAGCGGCTGCCCCGACTCATACATAGAGAGTGAGGATCGTAAGGTTACGGATTCATAAGCGCCAGAGCTCGAACGACAGATCGGAACGCCGAAGGATGCAAGTCCGACGGGGATGTACGGATCGAGCTGACGAGGTGGAGGTGTTCGAAATTTTCGGCGGGGACCTCCCGGTACTGCATCAGACCGTAAGCGAATTTCGGAAAACGGACAGGCGACTGGCCGCACAAACGGATTCGCGGATGCACCATCATCGGGCTTTTCGTATGCGGATGAATAGCGGAAAGCTTGCGCGGCCGAGAGTGAACAAGCAGCGGCTTCGTATCACGGCGCGCGAAATTCGAGAATCGAACAAACCGAAGGGAAGAGTCTGTCTAAATGAACAGAATTCGCCCTATGCCATGCCTGCTTCGAATCGGAGTTCCGTCTGTTGAAAAGGAGATTCGAATCGGCGGCACATCTTTGTTTTCATTCAAAAGATAAGCTTTGCCCGTTGTTCATCCGCTCGGAGTCCGAAGATCCAAACCAATCACGAGCGGAGGATATTTATTATGTGTGGAATCGTAGGATATATCGGACCAAGAAATACTCAGGACATTCTGATCGAAGGACTTTCGAAGCTGGAGTACCGGGGCTACGACTCGGCGGGCATCGCCGTTTATACGGACGGAGGCCTGCGGGTGACGAAAGCGCTGGGACGTCTGGTTAACTTGGAAAACAAGCTGCAGAACGCGCCGCTGACCGGATCGGTCGGCATCGGTCATACGCGCTGGGCGACGCACGGCAAGCCTTCGGACGTGAACTCCCACCCGCATACGGACGTTACGCAGAAGTTCTCGGTCGTGCACAACGGCATTATCGAAAACTATCTGGAGCTGAAAGACGAGCTGATCGCAAGCGGCGTGGAATTCGTGTCCGAAACGGATACGGAAGTCATTTCCCATCTGGTGGCGCGCGAGTATAACGGCGACATCGTGGATGCCGTTCAAAAAGTGATCAAGCAGCTTCGCGGCGCTTTCGCGCTCGGCGTTCTGACGGAGTATGAGCCGGATCGCATCGTAGCGGTTCGCCACGCCAGCCCGCTGATCGTCGGAATCGGCGAGGACGAAAACTTCATCGGCTCGGACATTCCGGCCATCCTGAAGTATACCCGCAACGTGTTCATCTTGAACGACGGCGAGATGGCTCTGATTACCCGCGACAGCGTTAAGCTGATGACGATCGAAGGCAATGCCATTACCCGGGAAATGACGTACATCGAATGGGATGCCGTAACGGCGGAAAAAGGCGGCTACGAGCATTTCATGCACAAAGAAGTTCATGAGCAGCCTAAAGCTTATCAAGATACGATGCGCGGTCGCATAGACGAGAGCGGCAAGAAAGTCGTACTGCCGGACTTCCATATGACGGCCGAACAGATCAAAAACATCAAAAACGTGCAGATCATCGCCTGCGGAACGGCTTACCACGCCGGCCTGGTCGGACGCACCGTAATCGAGCGGCTCGTGCGCATTCCGGTCGAAACGGACGTCGCTTCCGAGTACCGCTACCGTTCGCCGATCGTAACGCCTGAAACGCTGGTTATCGTCGTGAGCCAATCCGGCGAGACGGCGGACACGCTGGCTGCCCTGCGCGAAGCGCAGTCGCACGGCGCGCACGTACTGGCTATCACCAACGTAGTGGGCAGCTCCATCGCCCGCGACGCCAACGACGTCATCGCGACGCTGGCCGGACCGGAAATCGCTGTCGCCTCGACGAAGGCCTACACCTCGCAGCTGATCGCGTTCTACCTGCTGGGTCTGTACTTCGCGCAGGTTCGCGGCACGCAGACGGAAGAGCAGGTTGCCGAGACGCTGGCCGCCATGCAGGCGCTGCCGGAACAGGTCGAAGCGATTCTGGCTCGCGAAGAAGAAATCAAGGGATACGCAGAGAAGTTCTCTTCGCACGATCACTTGTTCTTCATCGGACGAGGACTCGATTACGCGGCTGCTCAAGAAGGTTCGCTGAAGCTGAAAGAGATCTCGTATATTCACTCCGAAGCTTATGCGGCAGGCGAACTGAAACACGGAACGCTGGCGCTGATCGAAGAAGGCGTACCGGTGATCGCCCTGGCGACCGAGCAGGCGCTGATCGAAAAAACGGTCAGCAACATCAAGGAAGTGAAAGCACGCGGCGGCGAAGTTCTGGCGGTCTGCTACGAAGAAGACGCGAAGGAACTGATGAAGTCCGTCGACGAAGTGGTCACCATTCCGAAGACGCTGCCGCTCCTGACGGCTTCGCTGTCGGTTGTTGTGCTGCAGCTGCTGGCGTACTACGCTTCGCTGGCTCTCGGCCTGGACGTGGATAAGCCGCGCAACTTGGCGAAGAGCGTAACGGTCGAATAAGATAACGCCCCGCTTGACTTGTAAAGCATAAACGAAGAGGATCAGCCGGATTGCATCCGCGCTGGTCCTTTTTTGTTGGACGTCTTGGAATTATACCCTATCGTATTTATGATTTTGCTTGCGGTTGCTGGATTTTGCAGGGAAAAAAGCTATAATGGATCAGTCGAATCATTTACGAAATCATCCGGCAAGCAAGCTCTGATGCCGGAACAGATCCGGACACATCAAAGGAGCGAACCGATTGAACAACCGTAAGCCCGTCCCCTCCGCTTTTTCGATCTCGGCCGAAGGGCGTCTCGCGCCGCTGCGCCGCCGTTTCTGGCTCGTCTGGCTGCTGGTGGCGGTCACTGTGCTGCTGGCCGCGCCTTCGGTGGGCCGGGTCAACGCCGATATGGCCGCAACCGGGCCGAATGATCCGAATATTCATTACATCGGCCGATGGGACGCTTCCGAACCCGACACTTACCGGGGTTATTGGGCCGGAACCTCGCTTACGACGGCTTTTACGGGCACGGGCGTCCGGTTGAGGCTCGGCTATGCCGCGCCGCCGGCAGGCTCGGATCTGTACGCTTCCGTCGACGGAGGGCCTTTCAATCTGTACAAAAATGCGTCGGGCATCATCAATTTGACGCCGGAACGGCTGATGCCCGGCGAGCATACGCTGACCGTGGTCACGCGGGATATTCGAGACGTCGTCGTATTCAAAGGACTGCTGCTGGACGAAGGCGCGCAGACGCTGCCTCCGCCGGAGAAAAAGCGTCTGATCGAATTCGTCGGCGACTCGATCACGGTCGGCTACAAAACGCCGAACGTGTCGATCGAATCGTACGCCTGGTTGGCCGGCGAACGGCTGAACGCGGAGCATACGCAGATCGCGTATACCGGCATCTGCCTGACGGACGGCGTATCCTGCAACGGTCTGCCGCCTTCCGGCATGAGCGAGCAGTATTTCAAGCTGCAGCCGCTCGACTACGCCGATTCGCCGGAGTGGGACGTTTCTTCGAGGCAGCCCGACGCCGTCGTGATCAATCTCGGCACCAACGACGAACGGGCAGACATCGACGCCGGCACTTTCCGGGAAGCGTATGTCCGGTTTCTCGAACGGCTGCGAAAAGCGTATCCTCAAGCGGAACTGATCGTGATCCGGCCGCTGAACGGGTATATGAACGAAGAAGCGCAGGAAGCCGTTCTGCTTCGGCAGTCGGCGGGGGATGCCCGTCTGCACGTTATCGCCACGGACGGCTGGCTGTCGGAAGCGGCGGGCGATTATACCGATGCGCTGCATCCTTCCGCGCAGGGCAACGTCAAAATGGCCGATCGGCTCGTGCCGGAACTGCGCCGGATACTGGGCTGGTAAGGCTTCGGAGCAGTCTCCGAAGCCTTTTTTCGACGGGGGAAGAAAGAGCGGCCGCACAGTGGTATAATAGCGGGTAACGGCAAGGAGAGGAATTCATGATAGGTACGGTTCTTGTCCGGCGGGATTCGCGTGTTGTTGCAACGGGTCCGACAGCCTGAAAGCAAGCGTGGGACAGCCGCCGGAAATCGGTTATCGGCAGAAGGATGATCCCATTATTCAATAAGACGAAGGAGAACGAACATGATAGCGAAAACGGAACAGGAAATCGAAGGATTGAAAAAAATCGGGCGGATCGTGGCGATCATCCGGGACGAATTGAAAGAAATGGCGAAACCCGGCGTTCGCACGATCGACCTCGATCGCCGAGCGGCCGAGCTCTTCGAGGAACACGGCGCGGTATCGGCTCCGAAATCGACGTACGATTTCCCGGGTTATACCTGCATCAGCATTAACGAAGAAGTGGCGCACGGCATTCCGAGCGAGCGCGTTATTCAGGAAGGCGATCTGGTGAACGTGGACGTATCCGCTTCCTGCGACGGTTATTTCGCGGACACGGGCGTATCGTTCGTCGTAGGTAAAGGAGACCCTCGTCTGGTCGAGCTGTGCGAAGCGGCCGTAGAGGCGTTCGAAGCGGGGGCCGCGAAGATCAAAGCCGGCTCGAAGCGCAACAACGCGGGCAAAGCGGCTTACAACGTCGCGCGCCGTCACGGATTCAACATCATCGAAACGCTGACGGGACACGGTATCGGCACGGCGCTGCACGACGAGCCGGAGTATATCCTGAGCTACTACGACCCGACCGATACCGATCTGTGGAAAGAAGGCACGGTCATCGCGTTCGAGCCTTTCGTGTCGACCAACGCGCGCGAAGTGTTCGAGGACGAGCATGACGGTTGGACGCTGAGAGCGGACGACGGCAGCCTGGTGGCCCAGTACGAACATACGATGATCATCACCAAAGGCGAGCCGATCATCCTGACGAAATAAGGAGTCCAATATGAAAAAGATGACGGCGACCCGTCTGTTCAACGAAGCGCTGGACAGACGCGAACGATACGGCGCGGAGGATGCTTACGCTTTTGCGCATGCGTACGTCGACCGCGGCGATGCAAGGCAGGTAAATGTGCTGTATGCGCTGGCTTCCGCTTCCGGGCGGACAGCCGAAGCCTTCTCGCTGCTGCATGAAGCGGTGACGGAACGAGGCTTTTGGTATCCGTCGGACTACCTGCTGGAAGACGAGGACTTGGAAGCTTTGCGCAGCTTCGAAGGCTTTGCCGAGCTGGCGGATCTGTGCGCACGGCGCGAAGAAGCGGCACTGTCAAATGCCGTACCGGGCCTGGAAGTGCTGAAACCGACAGAGCCGGCGGTTTCGTCTTCCGGAGACGGAACTTCTGTTTCGTCCAAGCGGCTGCTGCTGGTGCTGCACGGCGACCAGGAAAGCGGAAGCGACGCGCGCCCGTTCTGGGAATCTGCGCTGCAGGCGGGCTGGACGGTAGGGCTGGTCCGCTCGTCGCAGATCCGTTTTTCGGACGCTTTCGGGTGGGACGATATCGATCTGGGCGCCGCCGAGCTGCGGGAGCACCTGGAAAGTCTGCGCGCGCAGGAGGAATCGCAAGAAGACGTTCCCGTCGTGCTCGGCGCTTTTTCTGCAGGCGCGGAAGTCGCGCTGAACGCTGTGCTGCATGACGAATTTCCGGCCGCCGGCCTGCTGCTGGTATCGCCTTGGCTGGCGGAGCCGGAAGAATGGACGACGTCGCTTGACCGCCTGGACGGGCGGACGCCGCGAGGTGTGCTGATCGCGGGCGAAGCGGACGAAGAAGGCCGGGGGTCGGCGGAACCTCTGGCGCAGGCGATGCAGTCGGCCGGTCTCGAGTGTCGGTTGGATATCGTCTCCGGAACCGGGCATGATTATCCGGAAGATTTCGAGAGAAGGTTGAACGAAGCGCTGGAGTGGATCGTGCCGGCAGAACGTTAGGAAGACAAAGAAGATCGGCCTTGAGCCGGTCTTTTTCTTTATCTTTTCCTCGCAATCCTCCTAAATGGCAAGCTTGCTTATGCGGACTGACGGTTCAAAGCGGTGAAGTGATATAAAATAATCATTGACAGGCGGGGACGGTCCCGGTATATTGGTTTGAAAATCGCAAGTCCTACGGCGTATGTTCAAATCGCGGGCGTTCCGGCAAACCGGCCGCCTCCTGACTTTTCATGGTCTCATGCTGCATCGGAAACGGGAAAAGACGGCGAATTGACGCGGGACGACAAAGATGGAAGACATGTCCCCGCAGGAAAGGGTTTTCGGAGCGTCTTCACTGCGAAGGCGCCTTTTTTGCATGCGGACCGGAAGAGGGGAATAAGGATGGAACAAGAAAAAGCGGCACATTTTAAAAGGAGCATGCAGGTCAGGCACGTGGTCATGCTGTCGCTCGGCGGAGTCATCGGAACGGGGTTATTTCTCAGCTCCGGTTACACGATCCAGCAGGCCGGGCCTATCGGGGCTATCTTGTCTTATTTGGTCGGCGCAATCGCCGTATACCTCGTTATGCTGTGTCTCGGGGAACTGTCGGTACAGATGCCGGAAACCGGGGCGTTCCACAGCTACGCGGCCAAATATATCGGACCTGCGACCGGCTATACGGTGGCCTGGTTGTACTGGCTGACCTGGACCGTGGCACTCGGTTCGGAGTTCACGGCGGCGGGACTGCTGATGCAGCGCTGGTTCCCGGACGTAAACGTCTGGATCTGGAGCGCGCTGTTCGCGGCCTTGATCTTTTTCCTGAACGCGAGCAGCGTTCGTTTCTTCGCGGAATCGGAATTTTGGTTCTCGCTCGTCAAAGTGCTGACGATCGTCGCGTTCATCGTGCTCGGAGCGGCGGCCATATTCGGCATCGTGCCGATGGAAGGACGCGGCTCCGCGCCTCTGCTGTCGAATCTGACCGCGAACGGTTGGTTTCCGAACGGCGCCTTCGCGATCCTGATGACGATGCTGGCCGTCAATTTCGCTTTTTCCGGGACCGAGCTGATCGGCATCGCCGCCGGCGAGACGGTCGATCCGGCACGCACCATTCCGAAGGCGATCAAGACGACGCTGCTGCGCCTGGTGCTGTTTTTCCTGGGCACGATCTTCGTTCTGTCGGCGCTGCTGCCGACGGATGAAGCGGGCGTGCTGGAAAGTCCGTTCGTGGCCGTACTCGATCGGGTCGGCATTCCTTACGCGGCCGACGTCATGAACTTCGTGATTTTGACGGCGATTCTGTCGGCGGCGAATTCGGGTCTGTACGCGTCGTCGCGCATGCTGTGGTCGCTGGCGGATAAAGGAACCGTCCCGAAGTCGCTGGCCCGTCTTAACGCCCGCGGCGTTCCGTTCAACGCGCTGACGCTGAGCATGGCGGGGGGCGCGCTCGCGCTGCTGTCGAGCGTGGTGGCTCCGGATACGGTATATATCGCGCTGGTCTCGATCTCCGGTCTTGCCGTCGTCGCCGTCTGGATGAGCATCAGTGTGTCGCAGCTGCTGTTCCGGCGAGCCTACGTCCGCGAAGGGCACTCGGTCCGAGACCTGGCGTTCCGAACGCCCGGATATCCGTTCGTGCCGATCGCCTCGTTCCTGCTGTGCCTGCTCTCCTGCATCGGCATCGGGTTCGACCCGACGCAGCGGATCGCGCTGTACTGCGGAATTCCGTTTGTTTTATTTTGTTATGCGGCTTATTACGTCACGGCCCGCAAGCGGGAAACGAAAGGGGAAAACCGAGCATGAACGAATCGATAACGAATCATCCGATCAACCCGATCCAGGCCATTTTGGAGCGCTATCCCGTATTGATCCTGGACGGGGCGCTGGCAACCGAGCTGGAACGGCACGGCTGCGATTTGAACGATCCATTGTGGTCGGCGCGCGTGCTGTTGGAACGTCCCGAGCTGATCCGCCGCGTGCACGCCGACTATTTCCGTGCCGGCGCGGACTGCGCCATCACGGCCAGTTATCAAGCGACCGTCGAAGGCTTTGCGGCGCAGGGCGTCGGCGAAGAGAGGGCGCTGGAATTGATCCGCCGGACGGTAACGCTGGCCGCCGAGGCCCGCGACGAATTCTGGGCGGCGGAAGAAAGCGGCGATCGTCCGAAGCCGTTCGTCGCCGCTTCCGTCGGTCCGTACGGCGCTTATCTGGCGGACGGCTCGGAGTATGTCGGCCATTACGGCGTCGAGGACGAACGGCTTGCTTCGTTTCACCGCCCGCGGATGCGGGCTCTGGTCGAAGCGGGCGCCGACCTGCTCGCATTCGAGACGATTCCGTCGCTTCAGGAAGCCCGGGTACTCGCGGATCTGCTCGAAGAATTTCCGGGGACGTTCGCCTGGATGTCGTTCTCGCTGCGGGATGGCGGCGCAATCAGCGAAGGCACGCCGCTCGAAGAGTGCGCGCGGGCGCTCGAAGCGTACCCGTTCGTGGCGGCGGTCGGAATAAACTGCGCGCCGTCTTCGGCAGCGGCCGAAGCGGCGGCACGGTTGGCGGCAAGTACGTCCAAGCCGATATTGGTATATCCGAACTCCGGCGAAACGTACGACCCGTCGACCAAGACCTGGAAGCCCGGCGCGGCGGAGGCCTGCGGCGGCTTCGCCGAGTCGGCGCGCGCCTGGCACGAAGCGGGAGCGCGGTTGATCGGCGGCTGCTGCCGGACGACGCCGGAACAAATCGCCCGGATCGCCGCCGTATGGCGAAGCTGACCGGCACGCCTTTCTTCAAAAACTTTTGGCGAAAAGTGATCCAATATCGAAGGCTGTGCGTTTTATAAAGTGAGAGCGCCACAGAACGACAGCTTGAACGGCCCTATTGCCCCATTGCCCATCTGATCCATCAACAGCTGGCGCTCTCGCTTTCCGCGGCGCATTCGTAAACGCCCGACTTCGGTTAGGCTTCGTCGATCATCCAGCGTCCGTCTTCTTCGATTCACGGCGACATTCCAATAGACGCACTCCGTTCGCAGCTCTCTTCTTCGTACGCCGGCAGCCGCGGAACAGAAAAAGCCCCGATTTTTTCAATCGGGGCTTTTCTCTGTTCATTCCCGCGAAGCACAGGGAAGTCGTCTCGCGGCGGAATCCGGCGGATGAAAAAAGACGGAGCCTAAGCTCCGCCTCCGGTCGTAGTCGCGAGCAGCGCGTCCACGTTCAGCACCAGAACGATCCGGTCGCCGTGCTCGAACACGGACGGCAGGAAACGCCGGCTCGCCATTTCTTCGTTATCCGTCAGCGCCGAATCGGCAACGGAAGCCGTGTCGTCGAGCGAATCGACCAGCAGGGCGACTTTCTCGCGGCGCAGCAGGATGAATTTGTCCGTGTCGCGTTGGTCTTCGTGCGAGACGTTCAATTTTTTGCGAAGATTCACGATCGTATAAATTTCTTCTCGAATTTTGACTACGCCTTCATGCCAGTTGGCGGAGAAAGGAATCGACGTGCCCGGCTTTGCATTTTGAATCTCGTCGATCTCGTGAAACGGAATACCGTAGGTTTTGTCGGCCAGTTTGAATAAAATAAAATCGTTCATCGTATACGCCGGTCTCCTTCGTTTACGGATAGAATCCTGCTGCGTCCGGCATTCGGCCGGGCAAAAGGATTGGCTTTATCGTCATTATAGGTCATTCCGCCGCGCCATGCTACCCGCATCGGAGCGAAAGCCCCTCCTTTTTCGGATCGGACGGCTGTTCAGGAACATGAGGGCGTGGTAAACTAGCCATATACGCTGCGTTTTTGTAGGCGGCGGCGGTTTACCTTAAATTTAGGACCAGATACTAATCATATAAATGAGCGGAATGCGGAAGGAGCAGTCGACGTGTTGTATCAACCCATCGCCAGATTGGCCAGACTGATATTGCGGGGATTCGGAAAATTCGAGGTTATCGGAGCGGACAAGCTGCCCAAGGAGGGCGGCTACGTCATTACCTGTACGCACCGGGGCTGGCTGGACGTCGTGGCGCTGGGATGCTCGCTGCTGCCGACCGAGGTTCATTTCATGGCGAAGAAAGAATTGTTCCGCAAAAAGATTGCCGATAAATTTCTGCGCGACATCAACGCTTTTCCGGTAGACCGAGAAAATCCCGGGCCGAGCAGCCTCAAAATTCCGATTCAACTGCTGAAGCAGGGCAAGACGATCGGCATTTTCCCTTCGGGCACCCGTTCGTCGGAAGACGTGCCGCTGAAGCGCGGCGCCGTCACGATCGCCAATATGGCGAAGGTGCCGATCGTACCGGCCGCTTACGCGGGTCCTACCGGATTGAAGCAGCTGCTGCGCGGAACCAAGACCCGGCTCGTAATCGGCGACCCGATCCCGACCGTCAGCGAAGGCCCTTCTCAGGGCAAAAAAGATTTGAACGAGCTGGCCGACCGCCTGGCGCTGGCAATGAATACGCTGGAGACCGGCTTGAGCCGTCTGGATCAGGACCATAAAGAGTAAGTGCGGACGAACGAAGCGAACGACAGAAACAAAGCGGAAAAGCGGGGGATGCGCCTGAGCGGCGCGCCGCCGCTTTTTCGCCCTGCCCCGTTTTAGAAGCGGACGCCGTATTGAAATTTTCCGGACGGGGGCGTATGATCGAAAAGTCTTCTTACTTAAAGATAGAGAGTAACGAAAAATAGAAATAGAGGAGAGAATTATTCGATGAAAACGTTGACGGGAGCGCAGCGCCTGGGCTTGATCGCCGCGCTCGTGCTGATCTGGGGCGTATCCTGGTCCATTTATAAAGTCGCGCTCGATTACACGCCGCCGCTGCTGTTTGCGGGACTGCGCACGCTGATCGGAGGGCTGCTGCTGATGCTCTTCCTTCTGCCCAAGCGCGGCCGCATCCGCTGGAAAGAGAACCGCCGGGTATATCTGATATCCGCGCTGCTGAACGTGGTGCTGTTCTACGGCCTGCAGACGATCGGACTGATCTACATGCCGTCGGGATTGTTCACCGTGCTCGTCTACCTGCAGCCGGTGCTGGTCGGGCTGTTCGCGTCGCTGTGGCTGGAGGAGCGGATGACGCCGATGAAGGCTGCCGGCCTGCTGCTCGGTTTTCTGGGCGTGGTCTCGGTCAGCCTGGGCGGCTTCTCTGGCCATGTCGCCGTTATCGGCGTCGTGCTGGCGATCGCCACGGCGTTCAGTTGGGCGTTCGGCACCGTGTTCATCAAGAAGGAAGGAGCTTCCGTCGATTCGCTCTGGCTGGTCGCTTTTCAGTGCACGCTGGGGGGCGTCGTGCTGACGCTGTCGGGCTCGCTGTCCGAAAGCTGGGGCGACATCGTCTGGAACGGCGCATACTGGACAGGCCTGCTGTTCGGCGTGTTTTTCGGCATCGCGCTGTCCTGGATCATCTACATCACGCTGACTCAGGCGGGAGAAGCGAGCCAGGTCGCTTCTTATACGTTCCTCGTTCCGCTGCTGTCGGTCCTGGTCGGGACGTTGGCGCTGCACGAGCCGTTCAGCCGCTTTCTTCTGCTCGGACTGGTGCTGATCGGAAGCGGGATCTATCTGGTCAATCGCAAAGCCAAGCCGAAAAGGGCGGCATTTGCGGGATGAGCCCGCGGAAAGCCGAGGAATTCGGCACTATTTTTCTGAAAAGCCGCGCCTGCGCGGCTTTTTTTTGTGCCGAGGAGGCCCTGGTGATTCGCGCGCCGAAAAGATGGATAAAATTTGGCAAACGAGGGTCTCCGTACAAAGTCGCGGAACGGCCGAGCCGAAGGGAGCGAATGTCAATGAAACTGTCCTACAATACCGAGACTCTTTTTAACGGACGAAGCATCTACGAAGCGCTGCCCATTCTGCACGAGGTCGGAGCGAAAGCGATCGAGTTCTGGTCTTGGGCGGACAAGGATTTACACCGGATCAAGGAACTGTGCGGGGAGTACGAAATGGATGTCGCTTCGATCGTCGTGGTGACGGATACGCTGCTTAGGCCCGACGGACGATCGGAAGCGCTGGAGGAAATGGAAAAAGCGGCGGAAGCCGCGCGTTTTCTGGGCTGCCCGACTCTGGTGCACAGCGTCGGCTTCGAGGTGGAAGAACAGAACAGGGAAGACACGCGGGAGATTCTGATCAAAGGACTCCGGGAGGCGGCTCCCCTGCTGGACAAATCCGGGGTGACGCTGGCGATCGAGCCGATGAACACGGTGCGGGACAAGGAGCTGGCCGGCTATTTCCTGAACACGTCGGAGGAAGCGTTTCGCATCGTCCGCGAAGTGGACCATCCGCTCGTCAAAGTCTGCTACGACTTTTACCACGTTCAGATCATGGAGGGCAACGTCATTTCTCGCATGCAAAACAACATCCACCGGATCGCGCATATCCAGGCGGCCGGCGTGCCGGGCCGAGGCGAACTGTTCGCCGGGGAACTGAACTACGACCGCATTTTCGACTTCATCAAACAGACCGACTACGACGGATACGTCGGCATCGAGTACTTTCCGACTCACGATCCCTTAGGAGACTTGAAAGAAATTCACGCCAAGCACCATACGGGGTAAACGGGCGGCTGCCGCGCTGCTGCTCTGCATGCTTCCGCATGAGGATACGTAAAAATGGGTATATAGGTATCATGAAAACGTGCGGAACGGAGGAACAGCGTGGAAATCGTAAATGTGATGCTTGTCATTTTGCTCATTTTGTTAACGGCCTTTTTCGTCGCCTCCGAGTATTCGATCATCCGGGTGCGCGTATCGCGCATCAATCAGCTTGCGGATCAAGGCAACAAGAATGCGCAGGCGGTCAAGCGAATACTGGGAAGGCTCGACGAGTTTCTGTCCGCCAGCCAGCTCGGCACGACGCTGACGTCGCTGGCGCTCGGATGGTTGGGCGAATCGACGGTGGAGGAACTGCTGGCACCGGTGTTCGTCTGGCTGCATATTCCGGGGTCGGTTACGGGGATTCTGTCCTTCCTGCTGGCGTTCCTGATCCTGACCTATTTCGAAGTGCTGATCGGAGAGCTGGTGCCGAAAACCGTCGCCATTCAGGTCGCGGAGCCGCTGGCGCTCGCGTTGGCGCGTCCGCTCATTATTTTTTACCGCATCACGTATCCGTTCAACTGGATTCTGAGTCGTTCCTCCCGGGTCATCAGCGGACTGTTCGGGCTTAAGCCGCTGACGGAGGGAGAAGCCGCGCAGAGCGAGGCGGAACTTCGTCTGGCGCTGTCGGAAGGGTTCAAGAGCGGGGAAATTACGCCGACCGAGTACCGCTATCTCAACAACGTATTCGATTTCGACGAGCGGGACGCGCAGGAGATCATGGTACCGCGCACCGAGATTCGCCACATTCCGCAGGATGCGGACGTTCGCGATCTGTTGGAGCTGATCGAACCGAAGACGTACAGCCTGGTGCCGGTCTCGCTGGACGGGGACAAAGACCATATCGTCGGCATGGTGAACGTCAAGCAGGTGCTGAGCGATTACGTGCGCCGGGGCGGGGGCGGCCCGCAGCCGATCGCGCCGTATATCCGTCCCGTCATCCAGGTCATTGAAACGGTACGCGCGCGCGACCTGCTCGGACGGATGCAGAAGGAAGGCATCCATATGTCCGTCCTGATGGACGAGTACGGCGGCACTTCCGGACTGGTTACGCTCGAGGATCTGCTGGAAGAGATCGTGGGCGATATTCCTTCCGGTTCTTCGCCGGCGGGCGCCGCGGTTCCGACCCCGCTGATTCGGCCCGACGGAGAAGGACGGTTCCTGCTCAGTTCGAAGGCGCTGCTGCATGACGTGAACCGTCAGCTCGGCACGGACATCGATTCGGAAGAAGTGTACACGATCGGCGGCTGGCTGCTGTCGGAAAAGTTCGATCTTAAGCAAGGCGACACGCTGAACGAAGCCGGCTGGGACTGGACGATCCGCGAGATGCAGGGCGGCCGAATCGGGCAGATCGAAGCGGTTCGCGCGGCGGGGAACGAACGGGAAGCGGAACCGAATTGAACAGGCGGGGAATAGAAGGAGGAGCGGATGATGAATCGCGAAAAAGGAATCCGGCGAACAGCGGCGGCTGCATTCGCGGCCGTGCTGGTGTTCCTGCCGGAAAGGACGGCTGAGGTTCGTGCATACGCGGGGAGCGAGGAGAGTGCCGCCGCGGCTTCCGGCGCCGCAGCGTATCCGACGAACGCGGAAAAAACGAAGCTCGAAATCGTGCGCGAAGCGAATCTGGCGCTGCGAGCGCTGGCGGATCGCGATTTCGACGCGCTGGCCGATCTGGCGGCCCCTCGAGGAATTCGATTCTCTCCTTACGCGTACGTCGAACTTAAAAGCGATCGCGTGTTGACGCCCGGCAAGCTGCGCCAAGCTTGGAAGGATCCTGAAACATATGTTTGGGGCGCCTACGACGGAAGCGGAGAGCCGATCGTGCTTGATTTTCGCGGCTACTATGCCCGGTTTCTGAACAATCTGCCCTATACGGCGCCTGACGGCGTCGGTTACAACCGGGTCGTGCGAAGCGGCAATACGCTCAGCAACTTAAAGAAGGCCTATCCAAAAGCGAAGTTTGTCGAATTCTATGTCAAAGGCGGACGCAGCGGGGCCGGCGATGTCGGAGGCATGGACTGGGGCAGCCTTCGCTTCGTCTTCGAGCAGACCGGCAGCGATTGGCAGTTGATCGGAATCGTCGGCGACCGATGGACGATATAGGCAGAACGGGAAGTTGGGGATAAAGAAAACCCTTTATGTGAAGAATATGTGAAAGATTTCAACAGGTTGGGGATAAAAAGCTGATTTTTGGGGATAAACTTGTGAATAAGGATAGAATAACCTGTGAGTAAGCGGCATTTTATACACAGGCTGGTACAGATTCATGAGGGTTCCTTTCCCATTTGAGCCGCCGTATAATAGAAAAGGAAGGTTCCTTCGTACAGGGACCGCGACAAAAGGGAGGGGAAGCGCATGGCCGCCAAGAAAAAACAAGCCGCCGCGCGTCCGGCCGCATCGGACAAACCGGCGACGCTGAAAGATATGCTGAATCCCGAGGTGCTGGCGAAGCTTCAAGCCCAGGCGAACGAGCTGAAAGCGACCGAGCAGGAGCGTCGGGAAGAAGAACAGCGGATGGCCGCGGAAGCGAAAAAAGCCGAACGCAAACGTCTGGAAAACGACTTCGAATACCTGCTCAGCCAGAGCGAAGGCAAAAAAATCAACAAGTACGATTAAGCGTAGGAACGCATGAAGCGGGCAGCGATAAATTCGGAGAGCCTGTACGCTCGAAAAAGAAATCCGGCAGAAGCCGGGTTTCTTTTTTTTTTGCGCGGACATTGACAACCCCGTAAGAAAAGGCGTATAGTATCGGTTGTTAATCGTAATAATTACTATTAGATTCGAGGAGCAGTATAAATGGAAGCAAAAAAAATTCCCGTTACCGTCCTGTGCGGTTATTTGGGGTCGGGCAAGACGACCCTGCTCAATCATATTCTTCACAATCGTCAGGGCATGAAAGTGGCGGTCATCGTCAACGACATGAGCGAAATCAACGTGGACGCCGGGCTGGTAGCCGGCGAAGCGGGATTGTCGCGTACCGAAGAGAAGCTCGTCGAAATGTCCAACGGCTGCATCTGCTGCACGCTGCGGGAAGATCTGCTGCGCGAAGTGGAGAAGCTGGCGGCCGAAGGACGCTTCGATTACATTTTGATCGAATCGACGGGCATCAGCGAGCCGGTTCCGATCGCCCAGACGTTTACTTATGCCGACGAGACGACGGGCGTCGATCTCACTTCCCTGGCACGGCTCGACTGCATGGTGACCGTAGTCGACGCTTACCGGTTCTGGCATGATTTCGAATCGGGCGAAAGTTTGCTCGCGCGGGGTCAGGCGACCGCCGAAGACGATACGCGCGACGTGACCGACCTGCTGATCGACCAAGTCGAGATGTGCGACGTGCTGCTGCTCAACAAATGCGATCTGGTCGAAGAAGAAGAACTTGCGCGGCTGGAAGGCGTGCTGCGCAAACTTCAGCCTTCCGCGAAAATCATTCGCACGGTGCGCGGCGAAGTCGATCCGGCGGAGATTCTGAATACGGGCAGGTTCGACTTCGAACAGGCGAGCCTGGCGCCCGGCTGGATCCGCGAGCTGCAGAAGGAAGAGCATACGCCCGAAACGGAAGAGTACGGCATCGGTTCGTTCGTTTACCGCCGCAGACGTCCTTTCCATCCGGAGCGATTGGCCGAAACGCTGGGCGAGTGGCCGGCTGAAATCGTGAGAGCCAAAGGCCTGATATGGCTGGCCGTCAAAGAAGACTGGGCGGCCAGCTTCAGCCAGGCGGGCCCCTCGATTCAGTTCGGACCGGCGGGAAGCTGGATTGCCGGCCTGCCGGAGGCGGAGCGCAGCGAATTGTTGGCCGGGCAGCCCGAGCTGTCGGAAGGATGGGACGACGAGACCGGCGACCGGATCAACGAATTCGTATTGATCGGAATCGGAATGGACCGGGAAGAAATCGAAGCGGAGCTGGACGCCTGCCTGCTCAGCGAAGAAGAAATGAAGGCGGACTGGGGAAGCTTCCCGAACCCGCTGCCGTGGGCGGCCGCCGAGACGGCCGACGCGTAAGAGAGCGCAAAGACGGCGTCCGGGTCCCTTCGCACCCAATAAGAAGCGATATCCCAAAATGAAAAGGAGCGCATAAACATGGCAAAGAAATCGAAAGTGGTACGCGAGAAAAAGCGTCAGGAAACGGTAGCGAAATATGCGGAGCTGCGCCGCGAATTGAAAGCGAAAGGCGACTACGCGGCGCTGCAAAAGCTTCCTCGCGATTCTTCCCCGACCCGGTTGAAAAACCGCTGCGAAATGACGGGACGTCCCCGCGGCTATTTGCGCAAGTTCAAAGTATCCCGGATCATGTTCCGGGAACTGGCGCACAAAGGACAGATTCCGGGCGTTACGAAGTCCAGCTGGTAAATAAAAGCTCAAGTCGTCCGTCGGAGTTGACAAGGGACGATTCATTCCTTATGCTTAAAATTAATCGTAAAAATTACGATAACTATTAAGAGTCGGGTTCGACTTTTCGCCTCACCGACGCAAATACAGAGGAGGATTCAACCATGAGAGTCATCGTGACCCTGGCCTGCACCGAGTGCGGAGACCGCAATTATACGACCACGAAAAACAAACGGAACCATCCCGAGCGGCTGGAACTGAAAAAATACTGCCCGCGTCTCAAAAAGTATACGATTCACCGCGAAACGCGGTAAGTCCCGCAGAAGCGTCTGCGAAGTGCTGTCGGTACGCCGACGGCCCGCATGTGCGCGGAGCTCCCGCCGCTCGGATTTCCGGATTTGGGTCGCTGCGGGAAGCAAGCCAAGAGCAAGGGGGGCGGAAGCATTTGCCCCTCTTTTAAATTGCGCGGGTTTTATTTAAGGAGTGTTCGCCATGATATTGTCTTCCATGGAAAATGTCGTGTTCGGTTACGGCGAAAGCCCCGTCGTCAACGGAGTGTCGCTTGATATCCATAAGGGAGAGTTTTTGGGGATTACCGGTCCCAACGGCACGGCCAAAACGACGGTGCTGAAAATTTTGCTCGGCCTGCTGAAGCCGTGGAGCGGAGAGGTCCGGCTGAACCAAGAAGCGTTCGACGGAGAAAAGCCGGTGATCGGCTACGTTCCTCAAAACGCTTCGGCGTTCAATTCCGGATTTCCGAGCCGGGTCATCGAACTGGTACGTTCCGGCTGCCATTCGCGCCTGGGATTGTTCGGCCGCTTCGGTTCCGAGCAGGAGAGGCTCGTGCGGGACAGTCTTGAGCAGGTCGGCATGTGGGAGCTCAGACGCCGCCGCATAGGCGAGCTGTCGGGAGGCCAGAAGCAGCGCGTATGTATCGCGAGAGCGCTGGTGCAATGTCCGAACGTGCTCATTCTGGACGAACCCACGACGGGGATGGACGTGCGCAGCCGAACGGCGCTTTATCGGCTGATGAAGCATCAGGTGCGCCATCACGGCGTAACGGTCGTCATGGTCACGCACGGTCTGGAAGAAGCGGGCCGCTATTTGGACCGCGTCATAACGCTGGAGCGTCTCGAGACGGAATCGGTCGAGACTTCCGCGAATATCGGCAAAACGGCCGCGGATGACCGTTGGGAAATGGGGTAACGGCGATGCTGGCTTACGAATTTATGCAGCGCGCTTTTTTGGCCGGCGCGTTGATCGGATTGATCGCGCCGATTCTGGGCATTTATTTAATGCTTCGCCGGCAGATTCTGCTGGCCGATACGCTGTCTCACGTGTCGCTGGCCGGCGTTGCCGCAGGGGCCCTCACAGGCATGAACCCTTCCGTCGGCGGTTTTGCCGCGGCGGTCGTCGCGGCGCTGCTGATCGAACGGCTGCGCAAAGGCTATCGCACTTATGCGGAAGTTCCGGTCGCCATCATGATGACGGGAGGCCTTGCTCTGGCCGTCGTGCTGATGAATTTCGGCCGGACGCTCTCGCAGAGCTTCAATTCATACCTGTTCGGTTCGATCGTAGCCGTGAGCGAAACTCAGCTCTGGCTGATCGGAGGCGCGACGGTCGTCGGACTGCTGTTCTTCTTCGTTTTTCGCCGGCCGATGTACGATCTGACGTTCGACGAGGAAGCGGCGGGAATCAGCGGCGTGCGGGTACGGACGCTGACGACGGCCTTTTCCGTTCTGACGGGGATGACCGTGGCGGCGGCGATGCCGATCGTGGGCGTTCTGCTGGTCTCGGCGCTGCTGGTTCTGCCGGCCGCGCTCGCGCTGCGGATTGCCGGCGGATTTCTCTCGGCCGTCGTGATCGCGATCGTCGTCGGATTGACGGGGATTTTTAGCGGATTGACCGTCTCTTACTTTTATAATATGCCCCCCGGCGGAACGATCGCGCTGATTTTATTGGCTTTCCTGCTGCTGGGTATCGGCCTGCAAAAGGCATCGGTCTTTATCAGAAGGAAACGGGGCGTAACGGAACCATCCATTTGAAAGGAATGAGGAAAACAATGAATAGAAAACACGGCAGAACAAAAGCGGCGGTAGGAGCTTCCCTGCTCAGCTTGATGCTCGTACTGGGCGGATGCGGATCGAATGCGGCGAATAACGCGGCGAACACGGATAACGGGGCCGAAAACGATACGGGTACGCAGTCCGAACAGACGGCGGCGCCGACGGAAAAGCTGAAGGTGGAGACAAGCTTCTATCCGATGTACGAGTTCGCGCGCAGCGTCGGCGGAGACTTGGCCGACGTCCATCTGCTCGTTCCGGCGGGCATGGAGCCGCATGATTGGGAACCGACTCCTCAGGATATCGCAAAGATTCAAGAAGCCGACCTGCTTGTCTATAACGGCGCAGGCATGGAGAGCTGGGTTGATCAGGTCGTGAACGCTTCGTCGGGCTCCAAGATGACCCCTGTGGAAGCGAGCGCGGGCCTTGAAATCATGGAAAGCGCCGGCGGACATTCCCACAGCCATGGCGACGACCACGACCATGATCACGACGGGGCGGCGGAAGAAGGCCACGACCACGATCATGACGCGGCCGCGGAAGAAGGCCACGACCACGATCATGACGCGGCCGCGGAAGAAGGCCACGACCACGATCATGACGCGGCCGCGGAAGAAGGCCATGACCACGATCATGACGCGGCAGCGGAAGAAGGCCACGGACATCACCACGATCACGGCGGCCTTGATCCGCACGTCTGGTTGTCCCCTGCCGAAGCCATTCGCGAAGTTCGCAATATCGAAGCCGCGTTCGCCAAAGCCGATCCCGACAATGCCGATCAATACAAAAGCAACGCCGATACTTACGCAGCCAAGCTCGAAGAGCTGGACAAAGAATTCAAGGACGGATTATCGAATACAAAGCGCAAAGACTTTATTACGCAGCATGCCGCATTCGGCTATCTGGCTCGCGACTACGGTCTGACCCAGGTTCCGATCGCGGGGCTGTCGCCGGACCAAGAGCCTTCCGCGCAGGGCATGGCGGAAGTGATCGAATTCGCCAAGGAGCACGACGTTAAAACGATCTTCTTCGAAACTCTCGTGTCGTCGCAGGTTGCCGAAGCGATCGCTTCCGAAATCGGAGCGAAAACGGATGTGCTGAATCCGCTCGAAGGTCTGACGGCGGAAGAAGAAGCCGCCGGCAAAGATTACCTTTCCGTCATGCGCACCAACCTGGAAGCGTTGAAGGCGGCTCTGAACGAATAGCCGCGCCGATATTTCCACAGGCCGGTCACGGCCCGATTTGCCGATGTTCGCCCGACAGGGCGGGCGTCGGCTTTTCGGCATAGACCCGGCGCTTTTTTTGCAAAGGGAAAGAATTCTCGGACTGGGGGCGACCGACGCACTATGCTATGATAGGGAAAGCCGAAAAAGAAGGAGAGAAGACGATGAACGGAAAGAACAGATCCGATGTACGGCCGGGACTCACGGTCGATATCGTACTTAAAAAAGACCAGCCGACCGGCGCTCTGACAAGAGGCGTCGTTAAAGATATTTTGACCAATTCCGCCACGCATCCGCACGGAATCAAGGTTCGGCTGCAGGACGGCCAGGTCGGTCGGGTCAAACAGATCGTCGAGTAAGCTCCGTTTGGAACGATCGACGATTAGAGAAGGAATATTCGCGTTTAATAGTAGGGTAATAACGTCATCTTCATATGCTCCTGCCGTGCCTCGCATCCCAGCGGCGGCCGGGAGGGAAGACAGGAGGAACGCAGGATGAGCAGTATGCCCCAAGGGACGGAGAAAAAGGTGGAGCTGAGGTTCTTCCGTCCGGAGTACGAAAAGGCTCTGTTCGAAGACTATCAGGTGTCCGAAGAGCAGGAGAAATATACGGCCCTGCCGGTCAGGGCCATCCAGCTGTGCAGGGAAGACCGGGACCGCCATCCGATCGTGATTTTGGCCGACAAGAAACCGGTAGGTTTCTTCGTTCTGCACCGGGGGGACCGGATCCGAAGCGTTACCGAGTCGCCGCGCGCCATGTTGGTGCGTTCGCTTTCGGTGAATTTGCCCGAACAGGGCAAAGGCTACGCAAAGCGCGCAATGAGCCTGCTTCCCAAGTTCGTCAGCGACTATTTCCCCGACATGAACGAGATCGTGCTGGTCATCAACAAGCATAACGAAGCGGCGCTGCATATATACGAACAGGCCGGATTCGAAGATCGCGGTCACCGTCAGGAAGGTCCTGTCGGTCCGCAGGTGCTGCTTCACTACCGGATGAACCGGAAATAGCGTCTCCGGGCCTGCTGGCCGCCGGAACGGCAGCAAAGCGAAAACCCCCGCGTCCGATCGCAATGATCGAACGCGGGGGTTTGGCGTTGGAGCCGACTAGATCGGCAGCAGCAGCAGAATGATCGAAGACAAGCTGAGGCAGACGCTGACCAGGCACAGCACCAACAGCACCTGCTTGGGATTCAGTCCGCTCGACAGCAGACGATAATGGATCTGCGAAGCGTCGGCCTCGTAAATTTTCTGGCCGTTTTTCAATCTTTTCAGAACGACGAAAATGTTGTCGAAGATCGGAACGCCCAGGGCGAGAATCGGCACGAGCAGCGAGAGCAGCGTGGCCTGCTTGAACGCGCCGTCCAGGGCGATGATCGCCAGGATGAAGCCCAGGAACGTGGCGCCCGAGTCGCCCATGTACACTTTTGCCGGCGGTTTGTTGAATTTCAGATAAGCCAGGCCTACGCCGACCAGGCTGATCGCCATGATCGCCGAATCGCCTTGGTGCCGGGCGATGGCGACGACGAACAGGGTGCCCGCCGAGATCGTCGCCAGGCTTCCCGCAAGGCCGTCCAATCCGTCGGTGAAATTGATAACGGTCGTGACGCCGAAGATCCACAGCAGCGTCAGCACGAGCTGCAGCCATTCCGGCAGTACGACGTAACTGTCCGTGAACGGGTTGGTGAAGCCGGAGAAGCGAATGCCGGCCAGGTAGACGAGCAGCGCGGCCGAGAGCTGCACGACCAGCTTGGGCAGCGCCGGAAACTCGCGCCGGCTGACTTTGTACCAGTCGTCCACAAGCCCGATCGCCAGAATCAGAAGCGAACCGCCAAGGATGGCGGCGGACTCGGCAGGAGTCATGTCGTTGAAAAATATGTAAGTAACGGCGAAGCCGGCGAACAGGGCGATTCCCGCCATCAGCGGAATCGGCTCGCGATGAAGTTTGCGTTCGTTGTCCGGGCGCGGCTTGTCGACGAAGTCGAGCCGGATTGCCCAACTGCGCAAAAAGGGAATCAGGATCAAGGCAACGACCAGAGACAGCAGAAAAGCGGCTAAATAATGCATATATCCTCCTTGAACGTACGGAGCGAACCGGTACGAAGACCGGCTGCGACGCAGCTTGGCACTGTTGTCAGTATAGTCCGGTTTTCCCGAATTCGCAACGGATGAAAGCGGCGCCTGCCGCCCGGATGAACAGCGGCTCTTTTCTGTGGTATGATAAAAACGAGTCGCAGTGCGACCGGCAAGGCGGAAGGCGGCAGCCGCCGCCGAATATGCGGGGGATGAAACACGTGAGAAAACGATTTGTCAGATGGCTGAACGACATGAAAATCCGCAACAAGTTGATCTTTTTCTATGTAATCGTTGTCATGATTCCCGTGCTGGTCGTCGGCTTTATCGTGATCCAGTATTTCAGGCAGGACGCGCTCGAGAAGGCGACGGAGCAGACCGAAGTCAACGTGCAGCGGATGAAGACGCAGATCGAGAACCAGATTACGATACCGATTAACGTCTCCAACCAACTGCTGCTTGACCGGGATATGGAGAGGGTGGCGACTACCCTTTACCCGGCGGACGATCCGATCATGCTG
Organism: Saccharibacillus alkalitolerans; assembly: GCF_011090185.1. Lineage (GTDB taxonomy): Bacteria > Bacillota > Bacilli > Paenibacillales > Paenibacillaceae > Saccharibacillus > Saccharibacillus alkalitolerans. The sequence goes on from NZ_JAAFGS010000011.1 coordinate 31,709, forward strand.
GTCAATGCATACCGGGGATACACCGACTTTGCCGACTATGCGCGTGCGTACAGCGAGATTCGCAGCATCCAGCTGTACGTGCAGAATCCGACGCTGCAGGACAACTTGGAATTTATGAACGCGACCAGCAAAGTTCGGGAAACGTCCTGGTACAAAGAGGCGGCCGAGCGCGGCGGGCGTTCGATCGCATGGGCGTATATAAACGACGCGACGGCCTATACGAACCTGTCGAACGCGACGGCGACCAAGCAGCTCAGCCTGGTCCGGCAGATTCTTTTCCCGAACGCGAACAGTCTGGGCGTACTGGTGATTCAGGTGAATACCGATTATCTGAACTCGCTGCTCAGCCAGGAGCCGTTCGATACGATGGTTGCAGACAAGGACGGCTATATCGTCGCGGCCAAAGACCGCTCCACGATCGGACGCACGCTGAGCGACATGGGATTCGAAGTGGCGGTCGGCGATCAGGAGCAGGAACGGACTTTCGAACGGAATATCGACGGCGTGGATTATCGGGTCTCGATCAATACGCTTATTCCCGAATCCAGCAAAAACGGCTTGACGATCGTCTCCGCCTTTTCGTCCGAGAGCATCGTGCACGACGCCAATCGGATCGGATTGATCGGAGCCGGATTGATTATCTTTATTTTGCTGATGGCGCTGCTGGCCGTTTATTTCAATTCGCGCCTGATCAGCTCCCGTCTGCTCAAGCTGAACCGCAACCTCAATCGGGTAGCGGAAGGCGATCTGGATACGGTGTCGAGAATCGACGGGCACGACGAGATCGGGCAGTTGTCCGAACAGTTCAATTATATGGTAACCAACATCAAAGAGCTGATGAACCAGGTCTACGAGGCGAGCGAAGCCAACAATCGTCTCGAGGTCATGCAGCGGGAAATCAAACTGAAAATGCTCGCCAGCCAGATCAATCCCCATTTTCTGTTCAACGCGTTGGAATCGATCCGCATGCGCGCCCATATCCAGGGGGAAAAGGATATCGCGCGTATCGTAAGGCTGCTGGGCAAGCTGATCCGCCGCAATCTGGAAATCGGCCACAGGCATACTTCGCTCAAAAGCGAGCTGGACATGGTCCAATCCTACCTGGAAATTCAAAAGTTCCGCCATGGCGACCGGCTGCATTACGAGCTGGCGGCCGCGCCCGATACGCTGGACGTGTTTTTGCCGCCGCTTATCGTACAACCTTTGATCGAAAACGCTATCGTGCACGGTCTTGAAAACAAGGAAGCGGAAGGAACGGTATCGCTTCACGCTTCGCGAATCGGCGAAGAAGTGCTGATCGACGTCATCGACAACGGAGCGGGCATGACGCCCGAAAGGCTGCGCCAAGTCGAAGAGTCGATCCGCGAAAAAGACGAGAAAGAAGAAAGCCGGATCGGACTGCGCAATGTGCATCAGCGGCTGGTGATGACTTACGGGGAAGAATGCGGACTGCACATTTCGAGCGAGCTGGGCAAAGGAACGCAAATTTATTTCAAGATACCCGCCGGGAGGGACGAATGATGTACAAAGTGCTGATTGTGGACGACGAACCGATGATTCGCGAGGGGCTGCGCACGATCGTCGATTGGGAAACCGAGGGATTCGAAATCGTCGATACGGCGTCGAACGGCAAAGAAGGATTGGAGAAATTCGGACAAATCGAACCCGATCTGACCATCGTGGATATCCGTATGCCGGGAATGACCGGGCTTGATCTGATCGAAAGGGTGCGCAAAGACAATTCGTCGGCGCATTTCCTCATTCTGAGCGGTTACGCGGAATTCGATTACGCCAAGCGCGCGATCGTGAGCGGAGTCAGCGGTTATCTGCTTAAACCCGTGGACGAGGAAGAACTTCTGGACGAGCTTCGGCGCGTCCGCGAGCTGCTGCAGCGCGAGCAGGAAGCCCGAAGCGCCCGAATCGAGCAGGAGTCGGCGCTGCCCAAGGCGCAGATCGTCGAAGAGCTGCTGTTCGAAGACGAGCCTCTGGGCGAGGAGCAGCGGGCCAAGCTGGCCGGAGCACTGGGCTTGTCGGCGCCGGCCTACCGCATCGCGCTGCTGGACGCCCACGGGGGAATCGAGACGGAATCGCGGCAGCATGCCGTGTTCCGTCAGCGCCTAAAAGAATCGTTCGAAGAGAGAGGCGGGGACGTTCTTTTTTCGGCGGGTTCCCATATCGGCCTGCTGCTGGTGCGCCGGAGTCACGTGGAAGGCGGAGAGACGCTGCGAAGCCAGCTGGCCGAAGCGGCCGGCGACCTGGAATTCCACGCGGCCTGCGGGCCGACCGTCGAACGTTTGACGGATATCGCCTCCTCGTTCCGGGAAGCCGAACAGCTGCTGCACGCCCGCTTTTTCTTCGAGAGCGGTTCGCTGATCGACCGGGCGGCGTACGAGGAACGTTTCGCCGCCGGCGATGCCCGAGGGACTGACGACGAAGCGGAAGACGGTCCGCAGCTCGGAGATAAGCTGTATTACGCGCTGGATATCCGCAGCCGCGATGCCGTGGACAAGGTGCTGGCCGAGCTCGAGCGGACGGCGGTAAGCCGGCGTATGGACGAAGGAGCGGTGCGGGGAGAATATTCCCGGACGCTATCGCTGGCGCTCGGCAAGCTGTCTTCGAGCGCTTCCTCCGCGGCGGAACTGGCCCAGAACTATCACAGCCTGCTGCTGTCGGACGTCAACCAGGCGCAGAGCTACGGAATGCTGAAGCGCCAGGTCGGCGATCGGCTCGGCGAACTGATCGACCGCTTCGGCGGAGCGAACAAAGACACGGTGCTGAAACAGATGATCGACTTTATCCGGCGCAACTACAGCGAGAACTTGAAGCTTGAGGTGCTGGCGGAAATGTTCGGCTACAACAGCGGCTATCTGGGCAAATTGTTCAAAAATTATACCGGCGAGTATTTTAACGCTTTCGTCGACAAAGTCAGAGTGGACAAAGCGAAGGAACTTCTGGGCCAGGGGCTGAAAGTTCATCAGGTTGCCGCGAGGGTAGGCTACTCCAACGCCGATTATTTCCACTCGAAGTTCCGCAAATACGTCGGGACTTCGCCTTCGGCTTACCGGAACGAAATGCACGGCGAGCAGCAGAGCGGCGAACAATAAAAAGCACCGAACCAAGGAATCGTCCCGTCAGAGGGGCGCCCGGGGATGAATCGGAGAGCGATCTCTAATTTATCCCCCCTTTTTTTGCGAATTTTCGGGTGGGACGTTTTTGATGTCTAATTTTCGCATGATTTTGTCTAAAATTCATAGGGTATGCGCTTTCAAAGAAAACGCTTATCATTAGGACATAAAGGAAATCAGGAGGGGTCATATACATGGAAACGCTCACACCAGGCGGAACTTCCAAAAACAGCCCGGGTGCTCCTGCTGCCGAAGCAAACGCCGGTAAGCGCTTTAAAAAACCTAGCTTTTGGCGCACTGCTCTGCAGCAAAAGTACCTGTATCTAATGTCGCTACCCTTTGTCATTTGGGCTTTCGTATTCAGCTACCTGCCTCTGTGGGGCTGGACGATGGCTTTCCAGAACTTCAAGCCGGCCAAAGGATTTTTCGCTCAGGAATGGGTCGGGTTCAAGCATTTCCAGGAACTCTTCACGGATGACCGCTTCTATCTGGCGCTGCGCAATACGCTGGCGATGAGCGTCATGGGCCTGGTCGTCGGCTTCATCATCCCCGTCATTTTCGCCATGCTGCTTAACGAGCTGCGAGGCATGCTGTTCAAACGGTTCGTTCAGACGGTCTCTTACCTGCCCCACTTCGTATCGTGGGTCGTCGTGGCCGGTATCGTAACCAAAATGCTCTCGACTCAGGGGGGCGCGATCAACGACCTGCTCGTCGGACTCCATATTATTAACGAACCGGTCCAGTTCATGGCCAAAGGCGAGTGGTTTTGGTACATTGTAACCGCTTCCGACGTTTGGAAAGAAATGGGTTGGAGCACGATCATCTATTTGGCGGCGATCACGGGCATCGATCAGGAACAATACGAAGCCGCCCGGGTCGACGGCGCAAACCGCTACAGACAAATGTGGCACATCACGCTTCCGGGCATCCGGACAACGATCTCGGTTCTGTTCATTATGCAGGTGGGTCACCTGCTGCAAATCGGCTTCGAGAAACAATTCCTCCTCGGCAACAACCTGGTGCAGGAATACTCGCAGGTGCTTGAACTGTACGCGCTGCAGTACGGATTGCAGATGGGACGCTTCTCGTACGGTACCGCAATCAGTATCTTCAACTCCGTTGTCAGCGTTATCCTGCTGTTCACGGTAAACGGCATCTTCAAAAAAGTATCCAAAGAAAGCATCATGTAAGGGGGGGAACGTTATGGCAGCACCTAAAGCTTTCAACGCCACACGGGGCGATAAAGTATTCGACGTCGTCAATATCATCATCATGTCGCTGGTTCTGGTCGTGACGCTGTATCCGTTCCTGAACGTGCTGGCGATCTCGCTCAACGAATCGTCCGATACGGTCAAAGGCGGCATCACGATCCTGCCTCGGGTTTTCACTTTCGAAAACTATCAGCAGATCTTCCAGTATGAAGGTTTGATCCGCGGTCTCTGGGTTTCGGTTCTCCGGACGGTTATCGGTACGCTGTTCGGCTTGGTCAGCGCCTCGATGCTGGCCTACACGCTCAGCCGTCCCGACTTCCAGGCCCGCAAATTCACATCGACGTTCCTGGTTGTCACGATGTATGTATCCGGCGGCCTGATTCCGGTCTACATCCTGTTCCGCGATCTGGACCTGCTGGGAACGTTCTGGGTATACGTCCTGCCGACTTTGGTCAATGCGTTCAACGTCATCGTCATCCGTTCCTTCATGGACGGCCTGCCGTATGCGCTGCAGGAATCGGCCAAGCTCGACGGAGCGAACGATTTCACCATCTATTGGAAGATCATCCTGCCGCTCTGTAAGCCGGTACTCGCGACGATCGCGCTGTTCCTGGCTGTCGGACAGTGGAACTCCTGGTTCGACTCCTATCTGTACAACGGCAGTCACCCGGAATGGACGACGCTGCAGTTCGAACTGATGAAGGTGCTTCAAAGCACCCAGCAGGGCGGCAGCGGCCAAATGATCAACGCAAACGATATGGCGCAGAAGATGTCCCAAATCTCGCCGGAATCGATCAAAATGGCCATTACCATCGTCGTTACGGTACCGATCCTCGTCGTCTATCCGTTCCTGCAAAAATACTTCGTCAGCGGCATGACGCTGGGCGCGGTCAAATCGTAATCGGATCTCGATCCGAAACTTGTTCCTCAGGTATTTACGGGAGGCTCCGGCCTCCCGATCTACAAAGGGCGCTTTGCGAAATTCGCCTGAATCATTCTTTCGGACATTTTGATAAAGAGCTCAAATAGAGATAAAACTTTCAGGGTGATTGAAAAAGGGAGGTTTTTTGAAGTGGTAAGTAAAAAAGTGAAGTGGGTAGCACCGGTAGCCTTGGCATCCATCGTGGGTCTGACAGCTTGCGGCGGCGGCAGCAGCAGTACGGGCGATAGCAGCAAAGCGGCAGATACGGAAACCGGACCGGTTGAATTCAGCATGTTCAGCGCCGATCCGAATCCGAACTGGGTAGGCATGAAAGACGAAGTCGGAAAGGCCATTACGGAAAAAACGGGCGTTACGCTGAATGCCGAGTACGCAATCGGCGGCGATACGCAAAAAATCCCGCTGATGATCGCCTCGGGCGAATATCCGGACTTGATCATGCCGAAAGGCGATACAAGCAAACTGGTGGAAGCCGGCGCGCTGGTCGACCTGACGGACCTGATCGACAAGTATGCCCCGAACATCAAGAAAATGTTTGCGGAAGATATGAACCGCCTGAAATACAGCAAAGAAGATCAATCGATTTACATTATCCCGACTTATAACGGCGTCGGACAAACTTCGTTCGATGCGGGCGGCGGCTTCGAGCTTCAGCTGGAAGTGCTGAAAGAACTGGGCTATCCGGAAATTCGCACGCTTGAAGATTATGAGAACGCCATCAAGGAATATTATGCCAAGCATCCAACAATTAACGGCCAACCGACCATTCCGATGACGCTGAATGCGGACGATTGGAAGATTATGATCGGGGTAACCAACCCGGCCTTCCTGGCAACCGGCCTGCCGGATAACGGCGAATTCTACATCAATCCGGAAACGTTCGAAGTCAAAATGCACTACAAACGTCCGGAAGAGAAAGAATATTTCCGTTGGTTGAACAAAATGTACAACGAAGGTCTGCTGGATAAAGAAACGTTTACGCAAAAAGACGACCAGTACAAAGCGAAAATCTCCAGCGGCCGCGTTCTGGGCACAATCAACCAGGAGTGGGATTACAGCGAAGCCGAAAACGTGCTGAAAGGTTCGAGCGACGCCACAATGCAGAACCGCATCTTCGGACACTTCCCGGTTACGCTGAGCGAAGAGTATAAAGATCACTCCTTCATGGACGTAGGTTTCCCTGGCGGTTACGGCATCGGTCTGACGACGAACCTGAGCGAAGAAGAACAAATTCGCGCAATCAAGTTCATCGATTGGATGGCTTCCGACGAAGGTCAAGTGCTGTATCAGTGGGGCATCGAAGGCAAGCACTACAACGTCGAAAACGGCAAACGCGTGATTCCGCAAGAAATTCAGGATCGCAAAACGAAAGATACCGCCGCGTTCACGAAAGAAACGGGTATCGGCCAGTACACGACAATGGCTCCTCACTACGGCGACGGCGTGAAGGACGCTACGGACAATTACTACACGACGAACTTCCCTGAACAAATTCAGAGTGCGTATACCCAACCGGAAAAAGACGCTCTGAAAGAATACGGCGCGAAAACTTGGAAAGATCTGTTCCCGCAGCCGGAAGAACTGGGCACAAGCCCTTGGGGTGCCGCGTTCAACCTGCCGGCTCCAAGCGACCCTGCTTATACGGTAGCGTTCCAAAAACAAACGGACATCGTGCGCAAGCGCATTCCGGAAGCCATTCTGGCAACACCGGACAAATTCGATGCCATCTATGACGGTATGATCAAAGAGCTGAACGCTCCGGACATCGTCAAGATGGAAGAAATCTTCAGCCAGCAGGTCAAAGACACCGTTGAGCTGTGGGGCACAGGCAAATAATTCGTCGAATTTCATAACCGAATCACTAGAAAAAGAATCCTGAGAAGGGTTCTTTTTCTTTTTTAATCAAAAATAAACATTTGTATTGACACGAAGCGGCACTGGGGTTATATTCTTACTGTAAGCACTTACATTATATGAAGTAATTATTTCAGCTTTGTTCGAAACCGCTTTATCCTAATCCGAAATAACTCATAAATTAGGTTAAAAACAGGCTTAAGAACAAAGTTTAATTATTTTCTAATAATGTAAACGCTTTATATGACAATTAACTTCAAAAAGGAAATAATGAGAAGAGAGAAAGAAAGCTAATCGACGGTATGACCGGGCGCTGCCCGTTGTACACATATAAAAAAATCATCCAAAGGGGGATGTAGATTGATGAAGGGGAATACAAAAAAAATAGCAGCCCTGCTGATGACAAGCACGCTTGTCGTAGCGGCAGGATGCGGCGGTGGCGGCGATACGGCAAAGACGGCAGCACCGAAAGGGAACGAGAATAACTCGGCTTCCGAAGCGGCGGCAAGCACCGAACCGGTTACTTTTTCGTTCTTCGGCGGCGATGCCAGCCCGAACTGGAATTCCATGCAGGACGCGGTCGGCAAAGCCATTACGGAAAAGACGGGCGTCACGCTGAACGCGGAATTTGCCGTCAGCGGTACCGACCAGCAGAAGGTCGCGCTGATGATCGCTTCCGGCGAATATCCGGACATCATTTTCCCGAAAGGCGAGACGAGCAAGCTGGTCGAAGCCGGGGCGATGGTGGACTTGACGGACCTGATCGACAAGCATGCACCGAACATCAAGAAGATCTACGGTCCTTACATGAACCGCCTGAAATACAGCAAGGACGACCCATCCATCTATACCATCCCTACCAATACCATGGTCGATCACACGTACTTTGACGCAGGTGGCGGATTCGAGCTTCAGCTGGCCGTGCTGAAAGAACTCGGCTATCCGGAAATCCGCACCGTCAAAGACTTCGAAAACGCGCTGCGCGAATATTACGAGAAGAACCCGACGATCGACGGGCAGCCGACCATTCCGCTGACGCTGAACGCGGACGACTGGAAGATCATGATCACGGTTACCAACCCTGCGGTATACGCGACAGGCGGCCCGGATGACGGCGAATTCTATATCGACCCGGAGACGCACGAAGCGAAGCTGCACTACAAGCGTCCGGAGGAAAAAGAATACTTCCGCTGGCTGAACCATATGTACAACACCGGCCTGCTGGACAAAGAATCGTTTACGCAGAAGAACGACCAGTACCTGGCGAAGATCGCCAGCGGCCGCGTCCTTGGCATGATCGATCAGAACTGGGACTACCAGGAAGCCGAAAATGCCCTGAAAGGCGCCGGCAAGCACGAGCGCACGTACGGACACTTCCCGGTGACGCTCACGGAAGAGTATAAGGATCCTTCCTTCGTCGATATCGGCAACGGATCGGGCTACGGCGTCGGTCTGACGACGGCGCTGAGCGAAGAAGAGCAGGTTCGCGCGATTGAGTTCCTCGACTGGATGGCTTCCGACGAAGCGCAAATCCTCAATAACTGGGGGATCGAAGGCACGCATTACAAAGTCGAAAACGGCAAGCGCGTTATTCCGGCCGACGTGCAGGACCGCAAGACGAACGAGAACGCCGCGTTCACGAAAGAATCCGGCATCGGCCTGTACGCTCCGCTGTCCGTCCGCTACGGCGACGGCGTCAAGGACTCGACGGACAACTATTACACGACGAACTATCCGGAGCAGATCACGGCGAACTACAGCGAGCCGATGAAGGAAGCGCTGAAAGCGTACAACGCGACGACTTGGAAAGACCTGTTCCCGGGCAAAGACGAATTCCCGGTTAAAAAGTGGGGCGCAGCGTACAACCTGCCTTCGCCGAGCACGCCGGACTTCACGGTACCGTTCCAAAAATCGCAGGACATCGTACGCAAAGCTATCCCGGCCGCGATCGTAGCGAGCCCGGACCAATTCGACGCCATCTACGATCAAATGCTGACGGACCTTGAAGGTTCCAACATTCCGGAAATGGAAGCGATGTATACGCAGCTGATCAAGGACACGGTTGAACTTTGGGAAAGCGAACCGGTAAGCAAGTAATTTGCGGCCTACGGTTGCGAGACTCATGAGTTAGGCGAAAGCTTCCGTTTGAAAAGTAAAGCGGAAGCTTTCTATCAACTATAAATGTAAGCGTTTTAAATCGTCGGGTCTGCTTATAAAATCAATCTTCAAAGGGGCGTAGAGACAATGGGAACAAGTAAGGGATTAAAGGCGACGGTATTGTTGACGGCAATGGCTATGGCAGCAGTGGGATGCAGCGGGGGCAATACGGCAAGCAATACAAACAATGCAAACGGGGGAGCGTCTGCAGGAGGCGACAACAAGGCTGCCGAAACGGCACCGAGCACCGAACCGGTTACTTTTTCGTTCTTCGGCGGCGATGCCAGCCCGAACTGGAATTCCATGCAGGACGCGGTCGGCAAAGCCATTACGGAAAAGACGGGCGTCACGCTGAACGCGGAATTTGCCGTCAGCGGTACCGACCAGCAGAAGGTCGCGCTGATGATCGCTTCCGGCGATTACCCGGACATCATCTTCCCGAAAGGCGAGACGAGCAAGCTGGTCGAAGCCGGGGCGATGGTGGACCTGACGGACCTGATCGACAAGCATGCGCCTAACATCAAGAAGATCTACGGTCCTTACATGAACCGCCTGAAATACAGCAAGGACGATCCATCCATCTATACCATCCCTACCAATACCATGGTCGATCACACGTACTTTGACGCAGGCGGCGGATTCGAGCTTCAGCTGGCCGTGCTGAAAGAACTCGGCTATCCGGAAATCCGCACCGTCAAAGACTTCGAAAACGCGCTGCGCGAATATTACGAGAAGAACCCGACGATCGACGGGCAGCCGACCATTCCGCTGACGCTGAACGCGGACGACTGGAAGATCATGATCACGGTTACCAACCCTGCGGTATACGCGACAGGCGGCCCGGATGACGGCGAATTCTATATCGACCCGGAGACGCACGAAGCGAAGCTGCACTACAAGCGTCCGGAGGAAAAAGAATACTTCCGCTGGCTGAACCATATGTACAACACCGGCCTGCTGGACAAAGAATCGTTTACGCAGAAGAACGACCAGTACCTGGCGAAGATCGCCAGCGGACGCGTCCTCGGCTTGATCGATCAGAACTGGGACTACCAGGAAGCCGAAAACGCCCTGAAAGGCGCCGGCAAGCACGAGCGCACGTACGGACACTTCCCGGTGACCCTCACGGAAGAGTATAAAGACCATTCTTTCGTCGATATCGGCAACGGATCGGGCTACGGCGTCGGTCTGACGACATCGCTGAGCGAAGAAGAGCAGGTTCGCGCGATTGAGTTCCTCGACTGGATGGCTTCCGACGAAGCGCAAATCCTCAATAACTGGGGGATCGAAGGCACGCATTACAAAGTCGAAAACGGCAAGCGCGTTATTCCGGACGACGTGCAGGACCGCAAGACGAACGACAATGCCGCGTTCACGAAAGAATCCGGCATCGGCCTGTACGCTCCGCTGTCCGTCCGCTACGGCGACGGCGTCAAGGACTCGACGGACAACTATTACACGACGAACTATCCGGAGCAGATCACGGCGAACTACAGCGAGCCGATGAAGGAAGCGCTGAAAGCGTACAACGCGACGACTTGGAAAGACCTGTTCCCGGGCAAAGACGAATTCCCGGTTAAGGCATGGGGCGCGGCGTACAATCTGCCTTCGCCGAGCACGCCGGACTTCACGGTACCGTTCCAAAAATCGCAGGACATCGTGCGCAAAGCTATCCCGGCCGCGATCGTAGCGAGCCCGGATCAATTCGACGCCATCTACGATCAAATGCTGACGGACCTCGAAGGTTCCAACATTCCGGAAATGGAAGCGATGTATACGCAGCTGATCAAAGACACGGTTGAAGCTTGGTCGGCCAAATAAGCAGGCGACAATCATACGGCAAGCATAAGCGAACAGCCTTCATCCCCGCGGATGGAGGCTGTTTTTACGAAGTTTTTTAGCTGCGCGTAAACGATTCGTTACCCCAACTCCCCGCTTTTTTATGTTCGAGCACGGTTGCAATTTGTCGAAATCGTCGATCAAATTTAAAGTAATGAATTGACGCTCAGCTGCCGGCTGACTTATACTGAGAACGGGTTGTAAGCATTTTCAACAGGAGTGAACCGGAACGTACCTAAAACGTTTTCTAAAAAAACGGGGGTTAGTCGGAATGGAGCAGAATCGAACGTATAAATTATGGTATCGACAGCCTGCGGCGCGCTGGGAAGAGGCGCTTCCGGCCGGCAACGGGCGGCTTGGCGCCATGGTGTTCGGCGGGGAACGCCGGGAACGGCTGCAGTTGAACGAAGATACGCTGTGGTCGGGTTTTCCGCGGGATAAAGTCAATTATGACGCGCAGCGCTATTTGAAGCAGGCTCGGGAACTGATCTTCGCGGGACAATATGACGAGGCGGAGAAGTTGATCAATCAACGCATGCTGGGCTGGAATACGGAAGCGTATCAGCCGCTGGGAGACCTGTATATCGACCGGATCGGCGGGGGGGAGACTGCGGGATACGAGCGCGAACTCGATTTGTCGAACGGGATATTGAAGACGAGCTTTACGGTAGAGGGTACCCGATTTGTGCGCGAAGTCTGGATCAGCGAGCCGGATCAGGTGCTGACCGTCGTATTGAGCGCCGACCGGGCGGAATCCATCGATATCGACGTCGCGCTGGAAAGCCTTCTGCCGTATGAGACGGCCGCGTTTACGGATGGACGATTGACGATGAAAGGCATGGCGCCGAGCCACGTGGAATCGAATTATTTTCGCGATCATCCGCAGGCGATCCTGTTCGAGGAAGGTCTAGGCATGCGCTTCGAAGCGCAGCTGAAGACGCTGGCGGAAGGCGGGGAAGTTCGCGCGTTGGACGGGCGGATCGAGATCCGCGGCGCGGACAAGGTCGTGCTGCTGCTGGCCGCAGCGACCAACTTCGAGGCGTACGACAAACTGCCCGAGAGCGGAGGCCGACGCCCGGACCGCCTGTGCGAAAGCTGGCTTACCGCCGCTTCGGCACTGAGCGAGCGGGAACTGCGCGAACGCCATGTCCGCGACCATGCGGCGTTGTTCGGACGCGTGGAACTGAACCTGGGCGGCCAGGAGCGCGCGCAGCTGCCGACGGACGAGCGGCTGGAAGCCTACAAGCAGGGGGCGTCCGATCCGGCGCTGGAGGCGCTGTACTTCCATTACGGCCGCTATCTGCTTATGGGCAGCTCGCGTCCGGGGACGCAGCCTGCTAATCTCCAAGGCATTTGGAACGATCAGATCGAACCGCCCTGGAACAGCAATTACACGTCGAACATCAACGTGCAGATGAATTACTGGCCGGTCGAAAGCGTCAACCTCGGCGAGTGCCACGAACCGATGCTGAAGATGATCGGGGAACTGGCGCAGGCCGGCCGCCGCACGGCGAAGATCCATTACGGCGCCCGCGGCTGGACGGCGCATCATAACGTCGATCTGTGGCGAATGACGACGCCGTCCGGCGGAGATGCCAGCTGGGCGTTTTGGCCGATGGGCGGACTTTGGCTGACTTCCCACTTGTGGGAGCATTACTTATTTACCGGAAACGAACAATTCCTGCGAGACCAAGCCTATCCGATTCTTCGGGAAGCGGCACTGTTCGCTCTGGATTGGCTCGTCGAAGGTCCGGACGGCCGCCTGACGACCGCCCCGTCGACTTCGCCGGAGAACAAGTTCCGCATGGCGAACGGGGAGCCGTGCAGCACGGCATTCGGTTCGGCGATGGACCTGACGCTCATTCGCGACGTCATGGAACAGACGCTCGAAGCCGAGAAACGGCTTGGTCTGGAAAGCCGGGAAGCCGACGAATTCCGTTCGGCGCTGGAACGCCTGCAGCCGCTGCAGGTCGGCTCGGACGGTCGCCTGCTCGAATGGGGAACGGAGCTGGAAGAACACGAGCCGGGGCACCGGCATGTCTCGCATTTGTACGGCGTGTACCCGGGCCGATCCATCAACCGTCAGGACGCGCCGGAACTGCTTCGGGCCGCGCAGGCCTCGCTCGAGGCTCGCATCGCGAACGGAGGAGGCCATACGGGCTGGAGCTGCGCATGGTTGATCAATCTGTACGCCCGCCTGCTGGACGGGGAGAGCGCCTACCGTTTCGTGCATACGCTGTTGGCGCGCTCGACGCATCCGAACCTGTTCGACGACCACCCGCCGTTCCAAATCGACGGCAACTTCGGCGGAACCGCCGGCATCGCGGAGCTGCTGCTGCAGAGCCATCTCGGCGAGCTGCATCTGCTGCCGGCGCTTCCGGCCGCTTGGGCGGACGGCTCCGTGCGCGGGCTGCGCGCGCGGGGAGGCTTTACCGTCGCGCTGGAATGGCGCGGCGGACAGCTGCGGTCGGCCGAGATCGCGGCCGACCGCTCCGGCACGGTCCGGCTGCGCGCGGACCGCGCCTTTGAAGGGGCTTCGCCGGCCGCGGCGGGCGAAGCGGGAAGCTTTGCCGGCGAGCTGAGCATCGCGGCCGGCCAGACCTTGCGCATCGCCTTCGAGTAGGCGATGCGCAAGGCAGGGGGCGGAATCCCGCCGAAGTTCTTGTTTGCCCTGCCGAATTTTTGCAATAAACCAAACGACAACAAGCCTATGGAGGAACGACAACTATGACGATTTTTCAATTTCCGAACGACTTCAAATGGGGAACGGCCACGGCCGCTTACCAAATCGAAGGAGCCGCGAAGGAAGGCGGACGCGGTCCGTCCATCTGGGATACGTTCTCCCATACGCCCGGCCGGGTCTATAACGGCGATAACGGGGACGTGGCGTGCGACAGCTATCACCGCTACGAAGAAGACATCGAACTGATGAAGGAGCTCGGCATTAACACGTACCGTTTCTCCATCTCGTGGCCGCGCATCATTCCGGACGGCGACGGGGAGATCAACCGCGAAGGCCTGGACTACTACCATCGCTTCGTCGACAAGCTGCTGGAAGCCGGCATCGAACCGTTCTGCACGCTGTACCACTGGGATCTGCCGCAGGCGCTTCAGGACGTGGGAGGGTGGGAAAACCGCCGCAGCATCGACGCTTTCGTCAAGTTTTCCGAAGTCATGTACCGCGAATTCGACGGCAAAATCAAATACTGGCTGACCTTTAACGAGCCGTGGTGCATCGCGTTCCTGTCGAACGTGATCGGCGTCCATGCTCCGGGCAAGCAGGATCTGCAGGCCGCGCTGGACGTCGCCCACCACGTGCTGGTCGCGCACGGCAAATCCGTGTCCAAATTCCGCGAACTCGGCGTGGACGGCAAGATCGGCATCGCGCCGAACGTCGCTTGGGCCGTTCCTTACTCCAAGAGCGAGGAAGACAAAGGCGCGGCGGATCGCAATATTCAAGTCTATTCCGATTGGTTCCTCGACCCGATCTACAAGGGCAGTTATCCGAAGCCTTTGTACGACTGGTTCGAGCAGTCCGGCCATGTTCCTCCGATTCAGGAAGGCGACATGGAGGCCATCGCGCAGCCGATCGACCATATCGGGATCAACTACTATTCGATGAGCGTCAACAAGTTCAACCCGAACGGCGGTTATCTGCAGATGGAAGAAGTGGACATGGGCCTGACCAAGACCGATATCGGCTGGCCGGTGGAGTCGAGAGGCCTGTACGACGTCATCCATTACCTGCAAAAATACGGCAACATCGACATTTACATTACGGAAAACGGCGCCTGCATCAACGACGACGTCGTGAACGGCAAAGTCAACGACACGCGCCGCATTTCCTACCTTCAGCAGCATATCGCCCAGATCCACCGCGTGATCGCCGACGGCATCAACCTCAAAGGCTATATGGCCTGGTCGCTGATGGACAACTTCGAATGGGCGGAAGGCTACCGCATGCGATTCGGCCTTGTACACGTCGACTACCGTTCCCTGAAGCGCACGCCGAAAGAGAGCTTCTACTGGTACCAGAACGTCGTAAAAAACAATTGGATGGAAACCCGCAAGGAGTAGCGTAGGGAACGAAGTTCCCAGCGGCTTGCGGGTACAGCGCAAGGAGTAGCGTAGGGAACGAAGTTCCCAGCGGCCTTGCGTGACAAATAACCACGGCAGCGAAAAGGACGCGAAAACCCGCGTCCTTTTCGGCATGCCGCAGCCGGCAGGTTAGCCGGATTGTTTAAACGGCCCTCAAAAGAGTTAATGGGAAGTAACCAAACGATTCGAGCCGCGGAAGCGGCATCAAAAGAAGGGGGCAGGACAATGAACCGCGAAGCGAAGAACACCAGAGGTCTCATGCTGGTTGCGACCATCATCTCCATTGTCTTGATGGTTATCGGAATCGTGATGATCGTCATGGATCTGGGCAACTTTAGCGATAAAAGTTATCCGGTCATGGTCGGTATCGGATTTATCGTCGGCAGTATCATCATCTACGGCCTCAGCCGGGCGGTAGGGATGGCGCAAATGCGCAAGGAAGAAGGCAAAGGCAAGGTCGAAAACTGACGGGTTACGGACGCAAGCCGTTTTTGTTGGGCGTTATCCCCGAATGGGGTTCCGGGAGGAATCGATTCGGGGATTTTTAATGCGTTTTTCGGAAAAAGAAGGGGATAAGAACGGAAGTTGGAGCATTTTTCCCGGAAATGTGAGATATGTCACAGAAGTGTCGAACAAAACGATTTTCCAAGCAGGCAAAGGGCGAACGAATGGTCGATAATAGAGGAAAGACAGGCAAGAAGGAGGGGAGAGGGACCGCAGAAAGATGTTTAGGATCGGACCTGAAGACGTTAAAGGCTATTAAGAGTATATAAAGGAAGAGAAAAATTAAAAATTGAAATAAAGTGAGGGGGGAGCAGAAAAATAGTCGGTTATGGAAGGAAAGTAAGATGGTTGAATATGGCCTTTTTCAAGGCTCAATATCACCAAACAAACCGGATAGTTTGACATCTTTGTTAACAAAGTCAAAACTTTTCGAAAAATCTGTTCATTTCTGTTATCTTTAAGTGTAGAATCAAAGTTGCGTTTTATTGTGTGAAATGCTTATCGAATGACTTGAGCGTTCAACAAGGAGAGGGGATCTACATGAGCAAAAAACGAAGATCGCTCGTTCGTGCAGCTTTCTCGGCCGTCACTCTTGTTCTGACGATGCTGCTGCTCTCGGGCTGCGGGAACTACATGGTTCTCGATCCGAAGGGACCGATTGCGGAAAAGCAGCTGGACCTGATTATCATCACCACGTTACTGTGCTCGGTTATCATCGTGCCGGTGCTGATTATCACGTTCGTCATTGTTTGGCGCTATCGGGCCAGCAACAAGAAAGCCGATTATAAGCCGGAATGGGCGCACAACAACCTGCTGGAAACGATCTGGTGGGGAATTCCGATTGTCATCATTATCGCTCTGGCAATCGTGACGGTTCGTTACACGCACGAACTCGAGCCTTCCAAGGCGCTGGCTTCGGACAAGGATGAAGTCGTCATCCAAGCCGTGTCGCTGAACTGGAAATGGCTGTTCCTCTATCCGGAAGAAGGCATCGCGACAGTCAACACGATCACGATTCCGGAAGGACATCCGGTTCGCTTCGAACTGACGGCGGATTCGCCGATGAACTCGTTCTGGATTCCGGAACTCGGCGGACAGATCTACGCGATGTCCGGCATGTCCATGGCGCTGCATCTGCAGGCCGACGAGCCGGGAACGTACTTCGGTACCGGCGCGAACTTCACCGGCGAGCACTTCGCGAACATGACGTTCGACGTCAATGCGACGAGCGAAGAAGAGTACGAGAACTTCATCGCCGAAGCAAAAAGTTCTCCGGAGACGCTGACGGCGGAGTCGTACGAAGAGCTTTCGAAGCCGACCGAGAAGGAAGAACCCAAGCTGTACGCTTCGTTCCCGAACGGCATCTACGAGAGCATCGTGACGAAATACATGCATGAAGGCGCCGAGCTGCACGAACACGGCAGCGCTTCGGCCGGAGAAACGAACGGAGCGGCTACGGCCGACGCCAACAACGCGGACTCGGAAGATCATTCTTCCTCGCATAGCGGGCATTGATACCCGGCTTTGGCCGCCTATTAAGCCCCGGACATTCAACGCAACGAAAGGAGCTCCCTAATGCTCGATAATATCAAAGAGTTCGCATCCGAGTTTTTTGTAACGGGCGACCCGCTCATCTATGGCGCGGACGCGTCCATCGTACTGGCGACGCTCGGGATCGTCTTCGTACTGACGTACTTCAAAAAATGGGGCTGGCTCTGGAGAAACTGGATCACGACCGTCGATCACAAGAAGATCGGGATCATGTACATCCTGGCCGCTATCCTGATGCTCTTCCGCGGCGGCGTGGACGCCGTCATGATGCGGACCCAGCTCGCTTTTCCGGATCTGAACTTCCTGGAACCGGAACATTATAACCAAATCTTCACGACGCACGGCGTCGTCATGATCTTCTTCATGGCCATGCCGCTGATGTTCGGTCTGTTCAATATCGTCGTGCCGCTGCAGATCGGCGCGCGCGACGTCGCTTTCCCGTATCTGAACTCGCTCAGCTTCTGGCTCTTCTTTGCGGGTGCGATGCTGTTCAACCTGTCGTTCGTCATCGGCGGTTCGCCTGACGCCGGCTGGCTGGCTTATCCGCCGCTGTCCGGTTCGCAGTTCAACCCGGGCGTCGGCATGAACTTCTACATTTGGGGTATTCAGATATCCGGTATCGGCTCGCTCGCGTCCGGTATCAACTTTATCGTCACCATTCTCAAAATGCGCGCTCCGGGCATGACGATGATGAAAATGCCGATGTTCACCTGGTCGGTATTCGCCGCTTCGACGACGATCATCTTCGCCTTCCCGATTCTGACGATCACGCTGCTGCTGCTGTTCATGGACCGCTTCTTCGGCGCCCATTTCTTCACGCTCGACGGCGGCGGCAACCCGATGATGTATATCAACCTCATCTGGATGTGGGGTCACCCGGAAGTGTATATCGTCGTCCTGCCGGCCTTCGGCGTCTTCTCGGAAACGGTCGCGACCTTTGCGAGAAAACGGCTGTTCGGCTACGCTTCGATGGTATTCGCCATGGTTATCATCAGTATCATTTCGTTCTTCACTTGGGCTCACCACTTCTTCACGATGGGCTCGGGCGCGAACGTTAACGCCTTCTTCGCCGTAACGACCATGATCATCGCGATTCCTACAGGGGTCAAGATATTCAACTGGCTGTTTACGATGTACAAGGGCAGGATTACCTTCCCGACTCCGATGATGTGGACGATCGCATTCATTCCGGCGTTCGTCGTCGGCGGGATGACCGGCGTTATGCTCTCGGTCGCGCCGGCGGACTTCCAGTTCCACAACAGTTACTTCCTGATCGCCCACTTCCACCAGGTGCTGATCGGCGGCGTCGTATTCGGTTACTTCGCGGGTCTTTACTACTGGTGGCCGAAGATGTTCGGCTTTAAGCTGAACGAATACCTCGGCAAATGGGCTTTCTGGTTCTGGAATATCGGTTTCTACGTCTGCTTCATGCCGCAGTACCTGGTCGGCCTCGACGGCATGACACGCCGGATCAGCGTCTTCAGCGATCCGAACTGGACGGGACTGAACGTCGTTTCGACGATCGGCGCTTACCTGATGGGTATCGCCTTCCTGTTCCAAGTGGCGCAGATCGGCTACAGCATCTTCCGTCACGAGAAGGACACGACGGGCGATATCTGGGATGCTCGTACGCTCGAGTTCTCGATTCCTTCCCCGGCGCCGGAATACAACTTTGCGGTTATCCCGCAGGTTCACAGCCGCGACGAATGGTGGGAAGAGAAAGAACGCCGCAGACGCGGCGAGAAGCCTTGGCAGCTCGGACCGATCGAGCCGATCCACATGCCGAAAAACTCGGCGATCCCTGCCATTATGGCCGCATGTTGGTTCGTTCTCGGTTTCGGCCTCGTCTTCCACTGGCTGTGGATGGCCATTCCTGGCCTGATCGGCGTATTCATTTGTTTGTATGCTCGTTCCTTCAGCGCCCACAAAGCGGAATACTACATTCCGGTTGAGGAAATTGAAAGAACCGAAGCTACGTTAAGAGGGGGCGCGGTATAATGGCACAGTCTCCGGCACACGGCACGGATCACCACGATCATCATCACGCTGCGGGTCATCACGACCCGCAGGATATCAAACTGCTCGGTTTCTGGATCTTCCTCGTAACCGACGTTATCTTGTTCGCAACGCTGTTCGCGACCTTTATCGTGCTTCGCGGCGGCACCGACGGTTTTGAAACGGGCGCGGAATTGTTCAACATGACGGGCGTCATCGCCGAAACGTTCCTGCTCCTGACAAGCAGTTTCACCAGCGGTCTGGCCGTTCTGGCCATGCACCAAAACAAAGTCAAGCCGATGATCACCTGGCTCGTCGTTACCGGACTGCTCGGCGCGGGATTCCTCGCGCTCGAATTGATCGAGTTCGTCGAACTGGTGCATGAAGGCGCGACGCTGCAAACAAGCGCGTACTGGTCGTCCTTCTTCACGCTCGTCGGCACGCACGGCGTACACGTTACGATCGGTATCGGCTGGATGATTTCGATCATTATCCAAATCCTTCGCCGAGGCCTGAATTCGGATACGAAGGGTAAAGTTACGGTATTCAGCTTGTACTGGCACTTCCTGGACGCCGTCTGGATCTTCCTGCTCTCGATCGTGTACCTGATGGAGGTGATGTAAGATGGCGGATCACAACAACACGCATAACAGCCATGGCGGAGAACGTCACGAGCACGGCTCGGTCAAGTCCTACGTCATCGGCTATATCATTTCGATCATTCTGACGATCATTCCGCTGGTCGTCGTCATGAACGACATGATGGGCCGTACCGCAACCATCGCGGTTATCATGGTCACGGCGACGCTGCAGTTTTTGGTTCAGCTGGTCTTCTTCATGCACATCCGCGACGGCGAACAGCCTCGTTGGAACGCGATCACGCTCGTATTCGGCATTCTGATTCTGCTGACGATCGTTATCGGCTCCATCTGGATCATGGGCAACAACCAGATCGGCATGAGAATGTAGAGAGTCGCCCCAGGCAATTCTTTCCGCAGTATGTTTTACGAAAAAGAGTCCGCATTCGCGGACTCTTTTTTTTGCTGCGTAAGTCGACGGTTAGGACAGCATAGGGAACGGAGCACGACAAGAACGACCTAACACGAAAAAGCTCTGCCCGAAAATAGCGGGCAGAGCTTGAACCGAAGCCGGCGTCCGATCAGGAGAAGCGGTACAAGCGAACGCCGTGCGGCGGAACTTCGGCCCTCAGCGCGTCTTCCGACAGCGCTGCCGAAGCACCGCTCCAGAGTTCCAGGCCGTCCTGATATCCTTGCAGCCCGGCCTGCTCAAGACCAAGGTCGAACGATCGGGCTTCGTCGCCGATGTTGAACAGGGCGGCATAGCGCTCTTTATCCGGACCTTCGGCCGTCCAGAGGATCAGGTCTCCTTCGCGCAGCGCTTCCCGCGCGCCGCGGCTTTCGCGATGCATTCGCAGCACGTCGCGGTTGGTCAGCAGAGACAGCGTCCAATCGTCGCAGTCCCGCAGCTCGCCGCCGAAGATCAGCGGAGAACGGAAAATGCTCCACAGCGACATCATCGTCAGCTGCTCGTCGCGGGTAAAGCGGGTCCAGCGGTCGGATCCGCCGCCGTCGACGGACCGTATGCCGATATGGCCCAGCGGCAGCATGTCACAGTCCGGCCAGCAGCCGGGCTGCGGCACGCCCTGCCAGGTCCGGCAGCGATCGAACATGTCGAGCAGCAGCGGCCACAGATCCCAGAAGTCGTCCGTGACGCGCCACATATTGGCGTGTTCCGCGAAAAAGTCCGCATACTCGATCGGAGCGGGTCCAGGAGACAGACTCAGCACCATAGGACGGCCGCAGCGCTTGATTGCCCGGGAAATGAGCTCGATCTCCGGCTGATGGGTATCGTACAGCCGGGAAGCCGCGATGTCGTCTACTTTAACCAGGTCGACGCCCCACTGCGCGTAAAGCTCGAACAACGAATCGTAATATGCTTGAGCGCCTTCCTTGGAAGCATCGACGCCGTACATGTCGGTGTTCCAGGGACAGATGGAATTGGGGTGCGCGATGTCCCGCGCCGTCGCGGACGTCTTCAGGATCGGGGAAGCGGCATGAACGGCCTGACGCGGAACGCCGCGCATGATGTGAATGCCGAATTTAAGTCCCAGTCCGTGCACGTAATCGGCCAGCGGCTTGAATCCCCGTCCGCCCGCAGCGGAAGGAAAACGGTTCTCGGCCGGCATCAGCCGCGAGTGTTCGTCCATGATCAGGGGAACAAAAGGCCGATACTGCGAAGAATTGGCATACGGCTCATACCATTGAATATCCACCGTAACGTACTGCCAGCCGAATTCTTTGAGATGCCGAGCCATATATTCCGCGTTGCCGCGAACTTCTTCTTCCGTTACGGCCGCGCCGTAACAATCCCAGCTGTTCCAGCCGAGCGGCGGAAGAGGGGCTGACAGTTTATGATCCATAATGAATCTCCTTTGATCGTCATTGATTTTTATTGCTCATGCACTTTTATAATAGCGGAGCAATGAAACCGTATCCATAACGATTTTGATTCGGAACTTGTACGATATTGCTCTCCCGGAACCTTCGCTGGCCAAGCCGTTCAATCCAGGAAAAGTTTGCGGTACAGCAGGCTTTCGCTGCCGTGACGAAATTCGCCGGGCGTCAGTCCGGTCATCCGGCGAAAAGTTTTGATCAAATAACTTCCGCTCGAGTAGCCGACCCGCTGCGCGATATTCTCGATGCCCAGCTCCGTGCCCCGCAGCAGTTCCATCGCTTTTTCGATACGAATTCGTGCGAGATACACCCCCGGCGTCATTCCGACAGAGGAAGAAAAGCGCCGGATCAGATGGTATTTGGACAGTCCGACATGTTCCGCCAGCTGGTCGATGCTGACCATGTCCGCATAATCGCGTTCGATGAATTCGGCGGCATGCCGGATATTCTCGGGCCAGTTCGAGCGGCTGCGCGAATTTACGACCTGCGCGCGAACCAATTCGGTCATGAACTGATATACGCAGGAGGAGGCAATCAGCGGATCGGAGATTCTCCCCGCCGCTGCATCGGTCACGATCATGCGCAGCATCCGGACCGGCGCGCTGTCGGAGGACAGCCGGGGAACGATGCCCGCTTCGCGCCGGTATTTTTGCCAGTAAGGCAGAATCGTGTCGGGCCGGAACAGCAAAAACAGAAAGGTCCACGGCGCTTCGGCCGACGAATCGTAGTAGTAACGGTGCGGACCGGGAATTTCGGCGAGAAAAGCCTGTCCGGCCGAAATGCGGTGCTTCCGGCCTTCCGCTTCGTATACCCCTTCGCCGGACAGCGTATATTGGAACAGCAGCAGGGGGCCGTCCGTTCGTCTCAGCCCGTCCCAATCGTAGTCGGATCGGTCCACCGTATCGCAGCCTACCGCAAATAAGCGGCAGAGCGGCAGCTCTTCGTGTTCGGTGAACCGAAATCCGTAAGTGCCTCTGGCAATCTCCATGATGCGCCTCCTTTCCCGGCCTCGTCTAAGCTTATGCGTATTCGCATTTGAAATTCGTGAACTCGGCTTCCGCTTCCGGCCCATAGGCGTAAAGCCCGATCAGCACGCCCGTGAAGCCTCCCGCGACTTCGGAAGACAGATAGCGGGTCTGAGCCGTTCCGAGCGAAATTTCCTGCCCGCCAACAACGACGGAGAAACGATAACGTTCGGCGTCCGAACGGACGATCAGCGTGGCCCGGCCTTCAATGGCGAGATCCGCCGTATGCTCGACGGATTTGATATCTCCGACATTCAGGCGTTCGATCGCCCGGAGTCCGGAAGCGTTCCGGCGAACCGCCAAGTCGTAGTGATGGTTTTCGTCCATATACAGCGTAATTCCTGCTTCGCCGTCCCCGCTCAGTTTGATATCGCAGGCGATCTCGGCTTCGAAATCTTTCTGCCGAATGCCGACAAAAGTCGGAGAAGCCGGCATATCCAGGGAGACTTCCGTGCCCTTCAAGACCAGCTTATCCGATTCCGTTCGGTAATTTTCCGCACGCGGATGGCGTAAATAACACCAATCCAGCGTCCAGTCCGTGCTGCCGAACGTCTCGACCTTGTTCTCGCGCTGCACGACCGTTTCGGGGATGCGATCGGTCTGGAACCGGCTCAGCACGGTGCCGTCTTGTCCGGCAGTAAACCATCCGTCTTCGCCGAAGGTCACCGGAGTCAAGAAAACTTCGCGCCCCAGATGGTGATAAGTCATCCAGCGTCCGATCTGGCGGAATCCCAAATGCAGCATCCACCAGTTTCCTTCGCCGTCCTGCACGAGGTCGCCGTGACCGACTCCCTGCAGCTCGTATCCGCCGAGATTGCGGTTGGTCAGCACGGGATTGGCCGGATACGCCTCGAACGGTCCGGACAGCGATTCGCCCCGCGCGTACACGACCATGTGGCCGTACTCCGTGCCGCCTTCCGCCGCTATCAGATAATAACGCCCGTCGATTTTGTACATATGAGGGCTTTCCAGATAACGTCCGCCGGCGCCCTGCCAGACGGAGCGGCTGGGCGAGCGTTTCGCTCCCGTCTCGATGTCGATCTCGCACTGCACGACGCCGCCGATCCCGTCGTCGCCTACCCCGTTGCTCATAAAGTAAGCCCGCCCGTCTTCAAAATACAGATCCGGATCGATGCCGCCTTGATCGACATAGACCGGATCCGACCATTCGCCGTAAATGTCGTCGGTCCACACGTAAAAGTTCTGGCGCGTCGTATCGTTGGTCGTCGTCATATAAAATCGACCGCCGTGATGCCGGATCGTCGGGGCGAATACGCCGCCGGAGCTGTTGACCCCGCCGAGCCGAACCTGGCTTTCGCGGGTCAGACAGTGTCCGATCTGCGTCCAGTTAATCAGATCTTTGCTTTCGAAGAGCGGGACGCCGGGAAAATAGTGAAAGGAGCTGCAGACGAGATAATAAGTGTCTCCGGCTCTGCATACGCTGGGATCGGGGTAAAAGCCTTTGACGACGGGATTGCTGTAATTCATTCCGCACCTCTTTTTCTGAATTCATATTTTTATGAATTGTAAATTTATCGCGACTAAGCAAATTAAACAGTATCCTCGGAAAGCTTACAATATGATAAAGTTGGATCAGCCGCTAAAATCAATTCAATGAATATAATTGTGAATTCAACAGGCGGACGGAGGAGAAGGCCATGATCAAAGCGAACGGCAGAGCCGAATTTATGCCGCTGTACGAGGCGCTGGCGAGCGAGGTAAGATGGAAAATGATGAGCCTCATTGCCGAAGGCGAAATCAATGCCAAAGATCTTGCGGCGAAGATGAATCTTAGTCCGTCGATCGTGACCCTGCATATCCGCAAGCTGGAGCAGGCGGGGCTGATCGGAAGCCGCCGGGTTCGATTGAACGGCGGCACGCACAAGCTGTGTTTTCTCAAGCAGAAAAAGATCGAAATCGAACTTCCCTCCTCCCGCGAAGAGTCGAAAGTAAGGGAGCAGACGATCGCGATCGGTCATTACACGGCGTTCGACGTGTATCCCACCTGCGGGCTGGGCACACTGGAGAAGGAAATCGGCGTCTGGGACGATCCGCGCTACTTCCTCGATCCCGAACGGGTGCAGGCCGCGATTCTGTGGTTCGGACGTGGATTTGTCGAGTATAAGACGCCGAATTATCTGCTGCCGGAACAAACGGCGGAGGCGATCGAGATTTCGATGGAGCTGGCTTCGGAAGCCCCGGGCCTGCGCGACGATTGGCCCTCGGATATCGGCATTGCGTTCAACGGCATCTTTCTTGGCACCTGGACCAGCCCGGCCGATTTCGGCCGCGCCGCGCGGGGCAAATACACGCCGCCCTGGTGGCACCGGAACGTGAACCAGTACGGCCTGTTGAAAACGATCCGGATCGACGTCGCAGGCACTTTTATCGACGGGGAACGCTTATCGGATATCACGGTGGAGGACATTCGGCTGGGAGAACCGTTTTGGACGCTGCGTTTCGAAGTCGACGAGCAGGCGGCCAACGTAGGCGGACTGACGCTTTACGGGGCGGGCTTCGGCAATCACGATCAGGATATCTTGATCCGCGTTCATATCAGCGACAGCGAAAAGGAAGGGAAAGAATGAGCGAAATGAAAAGATTCAAAGCGACCGGGGAATACGTGAAAAAGCTGGGCAGAACTTATGAATATAACGATGCATTGTGGTTGGGGTTGTCGGGGAGCGGAGCCGCTTTTTCTTTTACCGGCAAAAAAGCGGAGATCGTTCTCAAAGGCGATAACGTCGCGCCGGGCAGCGTGAATTTGGCCAGAATCGGGATTTACGTGAACGGAGCGCGGGTGATCGACGATCAGGTCGATCAAGCGCTCAAAACGTACACCGTGTTCGAAAGCGATACGGAGCAGGAAGTGAGCGTTCAGATCGTGAAACTGTCGGAGGCGGCGATGTCGACGGTCGGCATTTTGGAGATCGGGGTCGAGGCCGCGGACGGTATTAAGCCGGTGGCGGACAAGCCGCATCGCATCGAATTTATCGGCGATTCCATCACCTGCGGTTACGGGGTAGACGAGCAGGAGGGCGAAAAGCCTTTTTCGACCGCGACGGAGGACGTGACGCAGGCTTACGCCTATTTGGCCGCCCAAGCCGTGAATGCCGATTACAGTATGGTTTCGTACAGCGGCTACGGCATCATTTCGGGCTACACGGAAAACGGAGAGAAGCTGCTGACGCATCTGCTTCCCGATTATTACACGAAGCTGGCGAAGTCCGAAGGCCGATTGGACGGCGTGCTGGACCCGCTGGAGATCGAGTGGGATTTCGCGGCGTTCGCGCCCGATCTGATCGTGATCAATTTGGGAACGAACGACGACTCTTACGCCGGGGATCATCCGGAGCGGCAGGCGGAGTTTGCGGAACGCTATACCGAATTTTTAAAAACGGTCAGACGCCAAAACGCCCATGTTCCCATTCTCTGCACGCTGGGAATGATGGGCGATCGGCTGTATCCGTTTGTCGAGCGGGCGGCCGCCCGTTATAGCGAAGAGTCGGGCGATTCCGACGTGTCCGTCATGAAATTCGACGTGCAGCGGGCGGAAGACGGATACGGCGCCGACTTCCATCCTTCGAAGCGCACGCATGCCAAAGCGGCGGAGAAGCTGGCGCGGCGCATCAGGGAGATTCTCGGGTAAAGAAACGCGGCTGCGCGGCACGGTTCACAAATTGGGCTTTTCCGCCGCGGCCGGCCGGAATACCCAGACTTTGCTGAGCACGTAGTTGAACGCCATGCCGGGAACGGTCACGAGCACTTTGGCCGTCCAAACGGGCATGAACAGATCGAGCAGGGCAAGCAGCAGCGAAGTCAGCAGGGCAACGGTCGCGTTGACGACCAGGAAGCGAAGCAGCTCTCCTTTTTGTCTCGGCTGATCGGTCTTGAACGTCCATCTCCGGTTCCAGTAATAGCTGTTCGCGGTGCCGGCGGCGTAACCCGCGGCCTGGGCAAACGGTCCGATCAGACTCTGCAGCAGGAAAAAGACGACGAAATCGACGACCGTATTGGAAACGCCGACGACGGCGAAACGCAGGGGACGGGCGGAGTCTTGCTTCATTTTGAGCGGCACCGGACTATTCCTCCTTCTTCATATCGTAAAGCTGATAGCTGTGTTCCAAGCCCAGCGCGTCGGCGACGCGGCCGATCGCGCCGGTTATGGAAGAGGAAGGGGACGCGTTTTCGTCCGTCATCCTGCCGGCGGGCCGGTCGCTCCCCCGCATCGCGTTCCAGGCGGATTCGGGGACCGGTGCCGCGTTCTCCTGTATCCAGCGGGCCAGGGGATTGTTCGAAACATGCGTTTCGCTGAGCAGCGCGTAGCGGACCTCGTCTTTGCGAACCTTGTCCCGGAGTCCTTGAATGTCGAGGGCCGGATCGACTCCCTTGAATCCGCCCCAGGCCAGCACGGGCTTGCCCGTCTGAATGATAAGCGCGTCCGCGCCGCTGTTGGACGAGGGCATGGCCGCGATGTACTTGGCATTTCCTTGATGGCGGAGCAGGTAATCGACGAGCGCTCCGTTCAGCGGTTCGCCGTCGCGGCTCCAACTGCCGCCGCCTTCCGCCAAATGAGGCGAAGCGTAAGGCTGACGGGCGCTGACGCCGTACAGGGCGGGAGTCAACGACCAATAGATCGGAGCCGCCATAAGCGCGGCAAGCCCGCAGGCGAAGGCCGCTTTCAACGCGAAGCGGCCTTTTAAGCGTCGGCGCAGCGGCGCAAGCGCAGGCAGCAGGGCCAGAACGCCGAGAGCGGCGACGGTCAAGGCGATGCGCGGAAGTTCGTCGTCGAAGGCGATGTAAGCGGCCGTACCGAAGGCGACCGCCCAGCCCGGCAGCAGCCAGGCAAGGCGCGGCGACCGCATCAGCTCGGCGAGCGCCGCGCCGGAGAGCGCCGCGATGCCCGGCGCCAGCATGATCAGGTAATAGCGGTGGAAGTATCCCGCCATGCTGAACACGACGATCATCGGCAGCAGCCAGACGGTCCAGAGCAAAATTTCAGGCCGCCGTTCGGGACGGCGGAACCAGAGCATGACTGCGCCCAGCAGCGCGAACGGAAGCAGCCAGGTGATCTGTCCGGCCAGCTTCGCGTCCAGCAGCCGCAGCGGTCCCGGCGGCCCGTCTTCGCCGACCGAGCTCATCGTGCCGGCGCTCGAAGCCGGAGCGAAGCCCCGGGCCGGACGTTCGGACGCCTTGTCGTCCGCGGAAAAAGCGTCCGAGCTTTTCTCTTCGCTCTTCAGGCGGCCATCCAGGCCGCCGGGCAGAGCCGGAATCAGGCTGGCCTCCTGTCCCGCGATCTTGGCCGCTTCCGGCGACAGCGACACGCTGCCGCTCAGATTGCCGGTCAGACGGCCGATGCCGTTGTAGCCGAGCGCCAGCTCCAATACGGAGTTGTGCAGGCTGCTGCCCACGTACGGCCGCCGAGCTTCGGGCGTCGTATCGACCGCGGCCGCCCAGGATAACGAGACGAGCGCGAGCACCGCGGTGGCGGCGGCCAAGCGCTTCAGCGTCCGCTGCCAAGGAAGCCTGCGCGCCGCCAGCACGAACAGATACAGGGCCGGCAGCACGAGGTAGGCCTGCATCATTTTCGTGTTGAAACCGACGCCTACCAGAGCGAATGCCAGGCACAGCTGCCCCAAGCTGTCCGTACGGACGGCGCGGGTCAGCACGTGAACGGCGAGCATAAGGAAAAATACGAGCACGCTGTCCACGTTGTTCGTTCGGCTGACGGCCGCGGCGATCGGAGTAAACGTCAGGATCAGCGCGGCCAACCGCGCCGCCGTTCGACCGAACGACGGCCGGACCGTCAGGTACAGCAGAATGACCGAACCGGCGAACGCCAGCGCCGAAGGCAGCGCCAGGCTCCAGGAATGGAGCCCCAGCAGCTTGACGCTGATCGCCTGCAGCCAGAAAGCGACCGGCGGCTTGTCGATGGAGATAAAGCCGCCGGGATCGAACGAATTGTAAAAAAAGTTATGTAGGCTCTGGGTCATGCTGGTTACGGCGGCCGTGTAGTAGGCGTTCAAGTAACCGGATTTTTCAATATTATACAGCGATAAAAAGAGAGCCGCCAGCGCAAGCGCCGCCGGAACGGGATCGATATTTTTTAGCCTTCGCAAGTCCACTTGAAACTCCCTCCGAACCGAAGATCGGCGGCGGACCTCTAAGCCCGGCCGCTTTTTCCCCGTCTAATGATACTTTTAATTATAACGCCGAAGCATGAAAAGAAACTGAAAGCAAGCTTAGCGCCAGCTGAACGGAAGCCGCCCGCCGACTGTTTTGGTGGGAGAGGAATACCGGATTTTTTTTCGAAATGGGTATACAAAGTGTGTAAAATGAACTAATATGAACCCATATAAACGTTCACTTCGTATCTCACCGTTTTATCCAACTTCAAATCGAAAGGATGAATATTGTGGAAAACCGCTATGTTTCGCATCCGAACGACGTCAAAAGTTTCGATACGACCCGCCTTCGGGAGGAATTTCTGATCGAGACGCTGTTCGCGCCGGATCAGCTTGTAACCGTTTACTCGCATGTGGACCGTTATATCGTCGGCTCGGCTGTCCCCGTCTCGAAGGAGATCAAGCTGGAAGTGGATCTGAAGCAGATCGGCGCGGACTTTTTCCTGGAGCGCCGCGAAGCCGGCATCATCAACGTGGGCGGCGAAGGTTCGGTGACGGCGGACGGCGAGGTGTTCGAAGTCGGCAAAAACGAATGTCTGTACGTCGGCCTCGGCGTCAAAGACGTGACGTTCAAGAGCGCGGACGGCGGAAGTCCCGCGAAGTTCTATCTCGTATCCACCCCGGCGCACAAAGCGTATCCGACCAAAAAAGCCGGTCAGGGCGAAGCGATCAAAGCCCATCTGGGCAGCATCGACAGCTCCAACGAGCGCACGATCAACAAATACATCCTGCCGGGCGGCATCGAGAGCTGCCAGCTGGTCATGGGCATTACGGAGCTCGAGCCGGGCAATATGTGGAACACGATGCCGTGCCACACGCATAACCGCCGCTCGGAAGTGTATCTGTATTTCAATATGCCGGAAGACGCCGCGGTGTTCCATTTCATGGGCGAACCTCAGGAGACGCGTCACCTGGTCGTGCGCAACGAGCAGGCCGTCATTTCCCCCAGCTGGTCGATCCACAGCGGCGTCGGCACGAACAACTATACGTTCTGCTGGGCGATGGCCGGCGAGAATCAGGTTTTCGACGATATGGACGCGGTGGATATGAAGGACTTAAAATAGATCCTAACGACTTTTTTCGGAATAGGAGCTATATCCAGACATGAACGCACTCAAACGGCACGAAAAAATCATGGAAATTTTGATCGAGCGCCAGGAGGTCGGGGTGGGCGAACTCAGCTCGATGCTGGAAGTCACCGGCAAAACGATCCGCGAGGATCTGGCGAGGCTGGAGGAAAAAGGGCTTCTGCTGAGGGTACACGGCGGCGCGATGCTGGCCCAGAACGACCAGTTCGGCATCCTGTCGTCGAAGGGGACGGGCGATAAGCACGCCGCGGAAAAAGCGGAGATTGCCGCCCGCGCGCTGCGCTATATCGAACCCGGCGACATCATCGCGCTGGACGGCGGGAGCACGACGCTGGAAATGGCCCGGCAGCTCGAGAACGTGCCGCTGACCGTGGTGACGAACGACCTGTTCATCCTCAGCGAACTGGCGCGCAAGGACAATATTCGGCTTGTCGTGCCGGGCGGGGAGCGGGTGCGCAACGTGCTGATCGGTACGGGCAGCGCGACGTTCGTCGAAGGCCTGAACATCAGCAAAGCGTTCTTGTCGGCGACGGCGCTTCATCCGGAGCTCGGCGCTTCGATCTACACGGGCGACCTGGTTCCGTACAAGAAGGCGCTGGTCAAAACGGCGCGCAGGGTGTACGGGGTCATCGAGCATCAAAAGTTCGGCAAGTTCGCGCTGTGGACGTTCGCGGCGTGCGAAGAGATGGACGTCATTGTGACGGACGGCGGGCTGGACCCGGAGCAGAAAGAGCTTTTTGCACGGAAAAACATACGGCTGGACGACGGAAGCGGCGCACCGGAGAAGCAGGCATAATCGCCCTATCGGTCCGGCAACATTTCGGGAGGAAAAAAGATGAGCATGTTCGATCTCAGCGGAAAAGTCGCGTTGGTCACGGGAGCGAGCGGCGGGCTCGGGCAGGGAATGGCGCTTGCGCTGGCGGAAGCGGGCGCGGATATTATCGCCGTCTCGTACACGTCCTGTTCCGACACGGCGGAAAAGGTGCGTGCGCTCGGGCGCAAAGCTCACGACATTCAAGCGGATCTCAGCAAGTCGGAAGAGCTCGAAGACGTCGTCGCCCGCTGTCTGGAGTTTGAGGGCCGCATCGATATTTTGATCAACAACGCGGGCATTATCCGGCGCACGCCGATTTCGCAGCACAGCTGGAAAGATTTCGACGAGGTGCTGGACATCAACCTGAAAACGGTCTTTTATCTGACGCAGCTGGTCGGCAACCATATGGTCGAACGCGGCAGCGGCAAGATCATCAATATCGCTTCGATGCTGTCGTTCCAAGGAGGCATCAACGTTCCCGGTTACACGGCCAGCAAACACGGCGTAGCGGGATTGACCAAAGCGTTCGCGAACGAGTGGGCGTCCAAAGGCGTGCAGGTCAACGCGATCGCTCCGGGCTATATGTCGACGGACAACACCGCGCCGATCCGCGAAGACAAGGAACGCACGGATTCGATCACGGTGCGCATCCCGGCGGGACGATGGGGCACGGGCGAAGACGTCGGCGGTCCGGCGGTGTTCCTGGCTTCGGCGGCGGCCGATTACGTGAACGGCCATGTGCTGTGCGTCGACGGAGGCTGGATGATCCGCTGACGCCGAACCGTTCGGCGAAAAGGCACGGATGAAGAAACGGAAACGAGACGCAGGACCATAATTCCGA
The DNA here is from genome assembly GCF_011090185.1 of Saccharibacillus alkalitolerans. GTDB lineage: Bacteria > Bacillota > Bacilli > Paenibacillales > Paenibacillaceae > Saccharibacillus > Saccharibacillus alkalitolerans. The sequence goes on from NZ_JAAFGS010000011.1 coordinate 63,410, forward strand.
TGAGGGCCGCGAACGGCGAAGGCGGGAGCACTTCCGCCTCGCCGCCGCGGCCTTCTGTCGGCTAAGGGAGGAAAGGCGAATGAAACTTGGCATTCTGGCGCATACTTACGGCAAGCTGCCTGCGGCCGAACTGGCGCGCAAAGTCGCGGAAGAAGGCTTTACTTCGGTTCAGCTGGCGCTGCTCAAAGCGATCGGGGATATCGACTGCTCGCCGGGCAAATTGAGTCCCGGGTTGGCGAACCATATCGCTGAAGCGTTCGGACGCGAAGGGGTGCGAATCGCGGTGCTCGGCTGCTATATCGATCCGGTGCATCCGGACTCGACCGTTCGGCGTGCCGAGATCGACCGGTTCAAGGAACATCTGCGTCTGGCTCGCGATTTCGGCTGCGGGATGGTGGCGACGGAGACGGGATCGATCCGGACCTACAGCGAATCGCATCCGTCGAATTACGAAGAGCACGGCTGGAGCGTTCTGCGGGAGACGATGTCGGAGCTGGCGGAAGAAGCGGAAAAATGGGGAATCAAGCTTGCGCTGGAACCGGTCGCCGGACATACGCTGCATTCGCTTGAGCATTTTCGGCGGCTGCTGAGCGAAGTGCCTTCCTCTTCGATCGGACTGCTGTTCGACGCGTGCAACCTGCTGAACGAGGAGCGGCTGCCCAAGCAGGACGAACTGATCCGGGACGCGTTCGATACGCTGGCGGACCGGATGGTACTGATCCACGCCAAAGATTTGGACTTCGGCGAAGGCGGCCACTGGGCCGGCGGCGGACAGCCTAGGCTCGATCGTCCGATCGGGGAAGGGCTGCTGAACAAAGACTTGCTGTACCGCCTGCTGAAAGAGCGCAAGCCGCATATCGATATCTCGATCGAAGGCGTGACGGCGGAGCAGGCGAAGCGTTCGGCCGATACGCTGCGCCGGCTGTATGCGGAAGCCTGAGCGAATTGCGCCGAATGCACGGTTATACTCCGACGCAGCCGGGTAATGGGCCCTAAACCCAAGATTACGGCGAAAAGGAGAGGGATCGGATGACTCAAGATCTGCAGTCTTCGGAACAGTTTCTCGTCGCGCTGGTGACCGGCGGAGTCAAAGGCATCGGCCGAGGCATCGCTCACGTGTTGGCGCAAAAAGGTTATCGCATCGCTTTGACTTATCATTCCAGCCTCGACGACGTGGAAGAGATGACGCGGGAATTGAAGCATATTTACGGGGCGGAGCCTTTCGCCATGCAGAGCGACCTGACGCAGCCCGGCGAACCGCGCCGGGTCGTCGAAGCGGTGTTGGAGCATTTCGGACGGATCGACCTGGTCGTCAACAACGCGGGACAGAGCACGATGAAAGAGCTGACCGAGCTTGAAGAAGAGGACATCGCCTGGATGATCGGTTTGGATTATACGGCGCCGATCGTGCTGTCGAAGTATGCCGTCCGGTCGATGATCGAGCGCGGCATCAAAGGCAGCGTCCACTTTATCACATCGTCCCGCGGCGAACGCGCCTATCCGGGGGACAGCATCTACGGCGGCATGAAAGCCGCGCTGATCCGCTCCTGCGCTTCGCTGGCGCTGGAATGGGCGCCGCACGGCATCCGCACCAACTGCATCGCGCCCGGCGCGACCGTCAACGACCTGGAGCAGGACGCGCGGACGGAACCGCTGGGCCGCAAGATCCCGTTGGGCCGTCTCGGCACGCCTTCGGATATCGGGGAAGCGGTCGCCTGGCTGGCCTCGGACAAGGCTTCCTATATTACGGGCATCAATCTGCGGATCGACGGCGGCCTGATTCTGCCCGGCATGCCGGAAGACACGTCCGAGGAAGCGGGCTACGGCTGGGGCGTGGTGTATCCGAAAGAAGACTGAAGAAGGGGCGCGGATAACGGCCTGCTTGAGCAGACGATTCATATCGGCACGGAAAACGACGGAGACGTCCGCACGCAAAACGGACGTTTCCGTTTTTTGCTGCAGACAGTAGGATATCGAATATGTAGATCACGCTAAAAACCCACTATTCGGATGGGGATTTAAATTACGCTCTTTTCATTCTTATTCATTTATGTAAGAATAGAACCAAGTAACGCTTTCAAGAGCTAAAGAATCGGAGTGTCCGCCAAGGCCTTCTCATCCAGAATCCGCTTCTACCCGACAGGACAGTCCACCGTTTTTCGGCGAAAAGCCGACAGTTGCCCATATGCCCAAGGAGGAATCGGATATGACGGAAGAAAGAAAGCTCGCTTTTGAGACGCTCGCCGTACACGGAGGGCAGGAGATTGATCCGGTAACGGGAGCCCGCGCCGTGCCGCTGTACCAGACTACTTCGTACGGGTTCCGCGACACGGAACATGCGGCGAACTTGTTCGGGTTGAAAGAATTCGGCAACATCTATACCCGGCTGATGAATCCGACCAGCGACGTGTTCGAGCAGCGGATCGCCGCGCTGGAAGGCGCCGCCGGAGCGCTGGCGACGGCATCGGGCCAGGCGGCGATCACGTATTCGCTGCTGAACATCGCGGGAGCGGGCGACGAAATCGTATCGTCGGCGAGTCTATACGGCGGTACATACAATCTCTTTGCGGTCACGCTGCCGAAGCTCGGCATCAAGGTGCATTTCGTCGATTCCAGCGACCCGGAGAACTTCCGCCGCGCCATCAACGAGAAGACCAAAGCCGTTTATGCGGAAACGGTCGGCAATCCGCGCGGGGACGTGCTGGATATCCGGGCGGTAGCCGACATTGCCCACGAGAACGGCGTTCCGCTGATTGTGGACAACACGTTCCCGAGCCCTTACCTGCTGCGTCCGATCGAGCACGGGGCGGATATCGTCGTCCACTCCGCGACCAAATTCATCGGCGGTCACGGCACGTCGATCGGCGGGGTCATCGTGGACGCGGGCAAATTCGACTGGGCGGCAAGCGGACGCTTCCCGGGGCTCACGGAGCCGGATCCGAGCTACCACGGCGTCGTCTATACGGAAGCCGTCGGGCCCATCGCTTACATCATCAAAGCCCGTGTGCAGCTGATGCGCGACTTGGGGGCAGCCATTTCGCCGTTCAACTCCTGGCTGCTGCTGCAGGGACTGGAGACGCTGCATCTGCGCATGGAGCGCCACAGCCAGAACGCGCTGGCGGTCGCCAAGTTCCTGGAGAGCCACGAACGGGTGGAATGGGTCAATTATTCCGGACTGCCGAGCCATCCGTCACACGAACTGGCGCAGAAATATCTGCCGAAAGGGCAGGGCGCGATATTGACGTTCGGCATCAAAGGCGGAGTGGAGACCGGCCGCAAATTGATCGAGAACGTCAAGCTGTTCTCCCACCTGGCCAACGTAGGCGACTCGAAGAGTCTGATCATCCATCCGGCGAGCACGACGCATCAGCAGCTGGGACCGGAGGAACAGGAAGCTTCCGGCGTGCTGCCCGGCATGGTTCGTTTGTCGATCGGCACCGAGGCGATCGACGACATCCTGCATGACCTGGAGCAGGCGATCGCGGCTTCGAACGCACACTGAACCGGCTGTCCCGGCGTGCTTAAGGCTGTCGGAGCAAGGCCTTGCAACCGCTCCGTTTCATGAACGGCCAACCGTGTTTTTCGCTTAGGCGAAAAGCACGGTTTTTTTATAGGCGGCGAGAGGAAGGCAGAGATTCGCTTTACTTTTTCGGAATAAAAGAGTACGATTCGAATATAAGTTGCCCTTGACCAATAAAATTGAATATAGGAAAAATGAGTCTCATTCTCATTTAACACATGCTGCTCCGGAACCTCCGGAGCAGCATGTGTCATTTTAGGGGCAGTCGGAATAACTCTCATTCTCATTAAAAGGAGGCAGAATCATGTCGATGCAGACGATTGGCAGCAGGAATCTGACGGGGAAAAGAACGGGCGCGGACAGCGGACCCAAATTCTTCGGAAAAAAGAAGAGAGAAAAAGGGGCGTCGCTGCGTGAGCTGGCCGCCCATTCCGAAGTGCAAAAAGCGCTGGGCAGCGGCCTGCTGATGCTGGCCGCCTGGGGAATGGCGCATGCCGGGATCGAAGCGGCAGCCGCGGTGCTGTATGTTTTTTCCTACGGTCTCGGCGGCTGGGGGAAAGCCCGCGATGCCGTCCGCAAATTGAAAAACGAACGGGAGTTGGACGTCAATCTGCTGATGGTGGCGGCCGCGCTGGGAGCGGCCGCCATCGGATATTGGAACGAAGGAGCGCTGCTTATTTTCATTTTCGCGCTCAGCGGCGCGTTGGAGAGCTTCGCTTCCGATCGAAGCGGACGGGATATTTCCGAGCTGATCGCGATGCGGCCCGAACGCGCGCTGAAGATTGAAGCGGGAACGGTGCGGAAAGTCGAAGCCAATGAGCTGAGAATCGGGGACCGGGTCCTCGTTCCGCCCGGAGAAATCATTCCGGCGGACGGATGCGTGATCGGCGGACGCTCTTCCGTCGATCAGTCTTCCATTACGGGAGAGTCCGTTCCCGTCGACCGGAGCTTGGGAGACGGCGTGTACACGGGGACCGTCAATGGAGAAGGGGAGCTTCGCATCGAAGTGACGCAGGATGCGGCGGATACGCTTTTTGCCAAAATGATTCGCATGGTCGAACAAGCCCGCGAAGATTCGCCGCCTTCGCAGCGTTTCGTCGAACGCTTCGAAGCCGTGTACGTTAAGGCTGTGCTGGTCGCGGCATCGCTTCTGATCGCGCTCGGCCCGTGGCTGTGGGACGGAAGCTGGCAGACCGCTTTTTACAAAGGCATGGTCTTTCTGGTCGTTGCTTCGCCCTGCGCGATCGTGGCTTCGATCATGCCGCCGGTGCTGTCCGCGATGTCGGGCGCCGCGCGCAGAGGCGTGCTGTTCAAGGGCGGAGCATGCGTCGATAGACTGGCCGGCGTTCGAGTCGTCGCTTTCGACAAGACCGGTACGCTTACCCAGGGCAGACCCGAGCTGGTAGAGTTTATCACCGCGCCCGGGGTGGAAGAGAACGAGGTGCTGCGTTTCGCCGCGTCGGTCGAGCGGTATTCTTCCCATCCTTTGGCGCAGGCTGTCGTGCGGGCGGCGGAATCGCGCGGATTGAGCCTGCCGCAAGCCGAGCGGCCGAGCGAGCGTCCGGGTTTCGGGGCGGAGGCTTTCATCGGAAACGAACGGTGGGGCGTCGGCCGCCTGCCGTACAGCATGGAAAGCGGAAAGGCGGGGGAAGGAGCGGCTGCCGAAAAAGCGGAAAAAGGCATACGCCGCTTCGCTGCGGAAACGGCCCGCTCGGAAGACATGCCGCGGAACGACTCGGCTTGGTGGGAGCCTGAACGGGAACGACTGCGCGCCGAAGGGCGGACCGTGTCTTTCGTGCGGCGGGAAGGAGAAGCGGTCGCGCTGCTTGCGCTGAGCGATCGGGTGCGTCCCGAAGCGCGCGAAGCGGTGGATCAGCTTCGCGGGCTGGGGATCGAATCGGTCATGCTGACCGGCGACGGAACCGGGGCGGCCGCTCATATGGCTCGGGCTGCCGGCATTGAGCAGGTGTTTGCCGGACTGCTGCCGGAAGACAAAGTCGGCCGCATCCAGGAACTTCGCCGACGTTACGGCCCCGTGCTTATGGTGGGCGACGGAGTCAATGACGCGCCGGCGATGGCGGCTGCCGACGTCAGCATGGCGATGGGGATTCGGGGCAGCGGGGCTGCTCTGGGAACGGCCGATATCGTGCTGATGCGCGACGAAGTCCGTGCCGCAGCCGGCGCCGTGCGGCTCGCCCGCCGGGCCGAACGCGTAATCCGGCAGAATCTGGCGTTTGCCACGGCCGTCATCCTGCTGCTGATCGCCTCCAGCTTGTCGCTGGGCATCGCGCTGCCGTTAGGCGTCGTCGGCCATGAGGGCAGTACGCTTCTCGTTTTGTTAAACGGATTGAGACTGCTTCGTTCCAAGAAGTCGTTTCATTAAATCTTCATTTTTATGGCAAGAAATTCAACTTGACACAATCAATTGGAGACAGCATAATGAAACTACATTGTAATAATTATAAATTAGGAATGACTGAGAAAGAGGAGGATCACTTTTATGTATAAATCGATCATCATCGGTACGGGCCCGGCCGGATTGACCGCCGCCATCTATCTGGCGCGCGCCAACATGAGCCCGCTCGTTATCGAAGGCCCTCAGCCGGGCGGACAGCTGACGACGACGACCGAAGTCGAGAACTTCCCCGGCTTCCCGGAAGGCATCATGGGTCCGGAATTGATGGACAACATGCGCAAGCAGGCGGAACGTTTCGGCGCCGAGTTCCGGACGGGCTGGGTCGAGAACGTCGACCTGTCGGAGCGCCCGTTCAAGCTGAACGTTGACGGCATGGGCGAACTGGTGACCGACACGCTGATCATCTCCACCGGCGCAAGCGCCAAGTACCTCGGCATTCCGGGCGAAGAAGAGAACGTGGGCATGGGCGTCAGCACCTGCGCGACGTGCGACGGATTCTTTTTCCGCGGCAAAGAAATCATCGTGGTCGGCGGCGGCGACTCGGCGCTCGAAGAAGCGAACTTCCTGACGCGCTTCGCGACGAAGGTGACGCTGGTGCACCGCAGAGGCGAACTGCGCGCGTCGAAGATCATGCAGGACCGCGCCCGTCAGAATCCGAAGATCGAATGGGCGCTCGACCGCACGCCGCTCGAAGTGGTCAAAGGCGAGAACGGCCTGAAAGGCCTGCTGGTCCGCAACAACGAGACGGGCGAAGATCAGCTGATCGAAGCCAGCGGGGTATTCGTCGCGATCGGGCACCATCCGAACACGGGCTTCCTGAACGGCCAGATCACGACCGACGAGAACGGCTACATCGTCGTGACCCCGGGCACGAGCGAAACGAACGTCCCTGGCGTCTTCGCCTGCGGCGACGTGCAGGATACGCGCTATCGTCAGGCGATCACGGCTGCGGGAAGCGGCTGCGCGGCGGCTATGGACGCGGAGCGTTTCATCGAAAGCCTGGAGTTCGCGGAAGCTGCGGCGGAAGCGGTCCTGTAAAGACGGAATCGGGCAGGGCGTCGCGGATTTTTTCCCGGCGTTCTTTCGTTCCGGCCGATTTGCACAGGTTTCGTCACGGATCGGTTTTGTGTAAAGCCGAATAGACGTTATAATAAAGAAAGCCGATAGTAAAAACATATTGAAAAGGTGGAGAGACAATGACGACGGCAATCGTATACACAAGCACCAACTGCCCGCACTGCAAACAGGTGAAGAGCTATCTGGACGGCAAGGGCGTCGCTTACGAAGAGCGCAACATCGAACAGAGCGACGATTTCGCGCAGCAGGTCTGGGATATGGGACTGCGCGCCGTTCCGGTAACGGTCATCGGCGAAGCGAAAATCGTGGGCATGAACAAGCTGCAGCTCGAAAAAGCGCTGAACGCGTAAGTTCGGCCGCGATCGTTCCGGCTTCGCCGCGAACGGATAGAGCAGGCACATAAGAAAAGGCGAAGCCTCGGGGCTTCGCCTTTTTGAGCTGCTTATGCGGAGACGGCGGGCAAAGAAGCCTTTACCGGGAGCGTCCCGCCTAGAGCGATACGCGCACCCGCCCGAGAAACTGAGAGACCGCCAGATGCGCCGCTCCCAGCAGGGCCGATCGGCTGCCTAATTCGGAAAAGGAGACGGCCAGCTCGCGTCTGTGATACGGAAGCGCCCGCTCCGCGATCGTCGCCAGCATCGCCGGTTCGATCCATTCTTTCGCTTCGGTCAGGGGGCCGCCCACGACGATCTTTTCCGGGTTGAAGCCGTTGACGAGATTGGTGACGCCGATACCGAGCCGACGGCCGATTTCCCGGTACATCTCGAGCGTGGCAGCGTCTCCTTGACGCGCATATTCCGCCAGTTCCGGCGTGGTGAGCGCAGGCAGGGAGGAGGGGGAAGCGGCGTCCCGTGCGCGAACATCTGCATCCCCGCTCCCTTCGGCGCTTCCGCCCGCCGCCGGAGCATAAGCGTAAGCGCGTTCCGACGCGTACAGCTCCCAGCAGCCCCGGCTGCCGCAGCTGCACAGCCGGCCGTCGCTTTCGATCGACATATGCCCCGTTTCGCCGGCGTAGCCCCAGGCTCCCTTGTACAGCTGCCCGTCGATGATCATGCCCGAGCCGATGCCCATGCCCGCGCTGACGTACACGAGATGGCGCACATGGCGGCCCGCCCCGTATTCCCGTTCTCCCGCCGCTCCCGCGTTGGCCTCGTTGTCGACGACGACGGGCACGCCGAATTCTTTTTCCAGCCGGGCGCCGAGATCGACGCCTTCCCAGCCCAGATTGGGCGCGTAGAGAATCGTACCCGATTCGTCGACCATGCCCGGCACGCCGATGCCGATGCCGACCACGCCGTGCGGCGTATCGGGCGCTTCTTCAAGCAGAGGGCGCACGGCTTCGAGGATGACGGCAAACGCCGTATCGGGATCGTGCCGACCGAGAGGCGCGCTTCGTTCCAGCAAAATGCCGCCTTTGAGGTCGGTCAGAGCCGCTTTGACCAGCGTAACGCCGAGCTCGATCCCGATCGCGCAGCCGGCGGCTCCGTTGAAGAGCAGCATCAGCGGCTTGCGGCCTCCGCTGGATGCCCCCAGCCCGGTTTCTTCGACGAGCTTCTGCTCCAGCAGTTCCAGCGTCAGGTTCGACACGGTCGCTTTATTCAGTCCCGTCCGTTCGGATACGTCCGTTCTCGACAGCGGCCCGTTCCTGCGAATGGTATCCAGCACGATCGATTTATTCAATTTCTTGACGAGCGCCTGATCCCCCGTTACTCTCATTCCGATTCCTCCATCCGTACCTGTGAACCTTTATCATAAGCGAAGCGCGCGGCAAAAAGAAGACGTTCCGACGCTCCCCCTTTATTTTTTCGGCTGATTTGATAGCGTTATCAATCTTTATTCTAGCGTACAAAAACTTTTCCCGAAAGACTTAGTTTATCCGATAGACAAAGTTTTTTGGATGTGCTAGGATAGCGATGTAAACGATTTCTGCGAAATAACGAGGAGGCATCTCTTACATGGCTTATTTTGAAAATGTCGGTAAAGTGGCTTACGAAGGCAGTCAGTCGCAAAACCCATTCGCATTTAAATTCTACAACCCGGACGAAGTGGTCGCGGGCAAAAAGATGTCCGAACACCTGAAGTTCTCGATGGCTTACTGGCATACGCTGACGGCGGAAGGCAGCGATCCGTTCGGCGACACGACGGCAGTGCGTCCTTGGCATTCGTACAAGGGCATGGACCTGGCGAAAGCGCGCGTCGAAGCCGGATTCGAGTTCATGGACAAAATGGGACTGGAATACTTCTGCTTCCACGATATCGACATCACGCCGGAAGGATCGACGCTCAAAGAGTTTTTCGCGAACATCGACACGATCGTCGACCTGATTGAATCGAACATGAAATCCAGCGGCAAAAAGCTGCTCTGGAACACGGCCAACATGTTCACGAACCCGCGCTTCGTGCACGGCGCCGCGTCGACCAACAACGCGGACGTTTACGCCCACGCGGCGGCTCAAATCAAAAAAGGTCTCGAAGTCGGCAAACGTCTCGGCGGCGAGAACTACGTCTTCTGGGGCGGCCGCGAAGGTTACATGTCCCTGCTGAACACGGACATGAAGCTGGAGCAGGACAACATCGCCCGCATGTTCCACATGGCGGTCGACTACGCCAAGGAAATCGGCTTCGACGCCCAATTCCTGATCGAACCGAAACCGAAAGAGCCGACGAAGCACCAATACGACTTCGACGCGGCGACTTCGATCGCATTCCTGCAAAAATACGATCTCGACAAGCACTTCAAGCTCAACCTGGAAGCCAACCACGCGACGCTGGCCGGCCACACGTTCGAGCACGAACTGCGCGTAGCGCGCATCAACGGCATGCTCGGCTCGCTCGACGCCAACCAAGGCGACATGCTGCTGGGCTGGGATACCGACGAATTCCCGGTTAACGTCTACGACGCGACGCTGACGCTGTACGAAGTGCTGAAAAACGGCGGCCTGGGCAAAGGCGGCATCAACTTCGACGCCAAAGTACGCCGCGATTCCTTCGAAGCGGACGACCTGTTCCTGGCTCACATCGCCGGCATGGACACTTACGCGAAAGGCCTTAAAGTCGCAGCCAAGCTGATCGAAGACGGCGCGTTCGACAAAGTCATCGAAGAACGCTACAGCAGCTTCTCCGAAGGCATCGGCGCCGATATCGTAGCCGGCAAAACGACTCTGGCTTCCCTGGCCGAGTACGCGCTGAATAACGAGAACCCTCGTCCGAACAAATCCGGACGTCAGGAACTGCTTCAATCCGTCCTTAACCAATACATTTATGGTTAGGAACGAAATTCACTTACCCCTCCGGGCAAGGTGAATTGCAGTTCCCGCGACGAGCGATAAAGTAGGAACGAAATTCACTTACCCCTCCGGGCAAGGTGAATTGCAGTTCCCGCGACGAGCGACAGTCTCCCAAGCCCGAGCCGTCTCCCTTCAAACGAGGCGACTCGGCTTCCGCGCGAAGCGCAAATCTTTTAAGCCTTTAAGCTCTTAAGCTCTTAAGCTCTTAAGCTCTTAAGCTCTTAAGCTCTTAAGCTTTTAAGCCTTTAAGCCTTTAAGCCTTTAAGCTTTTAAGCCTTTAAGCCTTCACCCAAGCATTTCCCCGCACCATCATAAAAAAAGCCGGCAAGAACCGGCCAGCCGCCGCAGGCGGCGTCAGGGTTGAAACATAGATACAGAATCGCCTAGGCGATCGACGAATCAACATCGGACGGCTTCCCGCAAGCTCCCTTCGGGGAAGGGACGCCGTCCGTTTTACGTTTTTCGATAAGCGGCGCCTTCTTACTTCTTACCGTTTGTACTTTCTTTATACTCGAGGAGGAAAATTCATGAGTTACGTAATCGGGATCGACCTGGGGACAAGCGCCGTCAAGTCGGTGCTCGTGGACCGGTCCGGCAAAGTGGTCTGCGAAGAATCGGAAGCGTATCCGCTCTACCAGCCGCAGCCGGGCTACAGCGAGCAGGATGCGGAAGACTGGGTCGAGAAGACGGTTCTGTCGCTGAACAGGCTGCTGGCGGCTTCCGGCGTGAAGCCGGAAGAAATCGAAGGCATCAGCTTCTCCGGCCAGATGCACGGGCTGGTACTGGTCGGCGAAGACGGACGCGCGCTGCGCCGGGCCATCTTGTGGAACGACACGCGGACGACGCCGCAGTGCCGCAGAATCGAGCGGACGCTCGGCGACAAGCTGCTGAAGATTGCCCGCAACCGCGCGCTGGAAGGATTCACGCTGCCGAAGATCCTCTGGGTGCAGGAGTACGAACCGGAGATCCTGGAGCGGGCATCGCTCTTCCTGCTGCCCAAAGACTATGTCCGTCTGCGTCTGACCGGCAGTGCCGCGATGGATTATTCGGACGCGGCCGGCACGCTGCTGCTCGACGTGGCGGGCAAGGAATGGAGCACCGAAATCGCCGAAGCGTTCGGTCTGAAGGCTTCGCTGTTCCCGCCGCTCGTCGAGTCGTTCGACGATACCGGCTCGCTGCTGCCGGAGATGCAGGCGAGCACAGGGCTGACGGAGAAGACGCGCGTGTATGCCGGCGGCGCCGATAACGCCTGCGGCGCGATCGGAGCGGGCATCCTGAACGAAGGCCAGACGATGTGCAGCATCGGAACGTCGGGCGTCGTTCTGTCGTACGAGACCCGCCGCGACCTCGATTTCGAAGGCAAGGTCCATTTCTTCAATCACGGCGAAAAAGACGCCTTCTACATCATGGGAGTTACGCTGGCAGCAGGTTACAGCATGCAGTGGTTCCGCGAAACGTTCGGCGGCGGCCAATCGTTCGAAGATCTGCTTGCGGGAATCGGCGAAGTGGCGCCGGGCGCGAACGGCCTGCTGTTTACTCCGTATATCGTGGGCGAGCGCACGCCGCATCCGGACTCCGACATCCGCGGCAGCTTCGTCGGCATCGACGCGAGCCATAAGCTTCCTCATTTCGCGCGCGCCGTAATGGAAGGCATTACCTTCTCGCTGCGCGAGTCGATCGACATTCTGCGCGCGGCCGGCAAGACGGTCGATAAGGTCGTTTCGATCGGCGGCGGCGCCAAAAACCAAGAATGGCTGCAGATGCAGGCCGACGTCTTCGGCGCGGACGTCGTCAAGCTGGAGAGCGAACAGGGGCCCGCCATGGGAGCGGCGATGCTGGCGGCTTTCGGCAGCGGCTGGTTCGAGACGCTGCAGGACTGCGCGCGCGAGTTCATTCGCGAAGCCAAGACGTACACGCCGGACGCTCGGCGTACCGAAGTCTACAGCAAGCTGTTCGACGTGTATCGGGACGTATACGGCCAGACGGCCGAACTGAATCGCAGGCTGGCGGCGTTCCGCGGCGGCGACAACTAAAAGACCCGCCCGATTCGATGCGAAAAGCCGGTTTCCCAGGAAAGGGAAGCCGGCTTTTTGCCGTGCTTAAGCAGGCAGTAAGAGAGAACGGAGAAAGTTGCTTTTTAGCGAGAGAGGTCCATAATAAAAGGTGGGGCTTTTTTCATGCGAATTTACATAAAAAGTTAAAAAATCCCCTCCGCATGCCGATATACAAAAGAGAACTTTCGTCAATCAAAGGAGAGAAGGCAGCCACATGAAGGGGAATGCAAGAAGACAACTGTTGAAGGTAAGCGCCGTGCTCGCATTGGTGACGGGGGGGACGCTGGGCGGTTTTCAGCCGCTGTCGGCCGTACAGACGGCAAGCGCGGCTGCGGTATCGCAAGCGCAAAATCAGCTGCAAAGCCAGCTGTTTCAAGCTTTGTCGGCGCGCAAGGACAGCGTGAATTTGACCTATGCCGGCGGAATCAACGAATTGAAGGCGGCGATCGAGCCTGCGCTCGAATCGGCGATCGCTCAGGATCCTTATATTCATTACACGATGAAAGGATACGCCTACTCGCTGCGCGGCAGCAGTTCCGCATCGACCGCCGCAGTGAAGCTGACGTATCGGGAAACGGCGGAGCAGAGCGCTTACGTGCACCAGAAGGTCGCATCCGTGCTCAAAGAAATCGTGACGCCGGACATGAACGACGATATGAAAGTCAAAGCCATCCACGATTGGATCGTCCGCAATCTCAAATACGACACGACGCTGTCGAAATTCACGGCCTACGAAGGCCTCAAGACGGGCAGCACGGTCTGCCAAGGGTACGCGCTGCTTACTTACGACATGCTGAAGCAGGCGGGGTTCGAAACGAATATCGTCGAAGGCTACGTCGAAAACGAAGCGCATGCCTGGAATATGGTGAAGCTGGACGGCAAATGGTATCAAATCGATACGACGTGGGACGATCCGGTTCCGGACCGCGGAGACCGGGTATCGACTGCGTATTATCTGGTGACCGACGAACAGCTCAAGCGGGATCACACCTGGAAAACGGCCGACTACCCGAAAGCGGTCACGCCGTATAACGAGGCGCTGAATGTGTTGGTTGCGCGCGGGGTCGCGGGAGCCAAGGAACTGCGCGCCTCACTGGGATACTCGGCATCCTCGAACAGTCTCGTGTCGACGGCGTCCGTGCTGCAGCGAATCGTCAAAGAAGCCGATTCGGACGGGCAGAACAGCCTTACTTTCCGCTATCAGGGAACGAAAACCAAGCTGAAAAAAGATCTTCTGACCCTGTATAACCACGGAGTATCGCCGATCGGATATACGAGCAAGTCGCTCGGCAGCGCGAGAGGGCTGCAGATCACTTTGTATTGGAAGTAAACTGAAAAGTTTTAAAGGCTTTAAAAAGCAAAAGAACCTTTGCTCCTAGAATCGGGGCAAAGGTTCTTTTTTCGGTATAACGCTCGGAAAACGGCGGAAGAAGCGGGAGGCTTCCGAATCCGCCGCAAAACGGGCAGTCACGTCCGCGTTACAGGTCGCCGCGTCCGCTGACGTCGCACTGCTCAAGCGGAACGACTTTGGTTCCTTTGGCGCGTTTGTAACCGAACCAGAGGATCAAGAACAGCGGCACGCTCAGGTAAGTCGCGATCAAGCCCAGCCAATCTACCGTACCGTTCTCGATCGTGGACAAGCTTTGGCCCACGATCACGACCAGGCAGAGCGCGAACGCGAACAGCGGTCCGAACGGGAACCAGCGCGCGCGGTAAGGGAGCTCGTCAAGACTATGCCCCTGCTTGATAAAAGCGCGGCGGAATCGATAATGGCTGATCGCGATGCCGACCCAGGTAATGAATCCGCACATGCCGGAAGCGTTGAGCAGCCACGTATACACGACGCCGTCGCCGAAGAACGAGGCCAGAAAAGCCAGCATGCCGACGGCCGCCGTCACGATCAGCGCGTTGATCGGCACGCCGCCGCGAGTCAGTTTGGTCAGGAATTTCGGCGCTTTGCCTTCGAGAGCGAGCGCATACAGCATCCGGGTCGAAGCATACATGCCGGAATTGCCGGCCGAAAGTACCGAAGTCAGGATGATCGCGTTCATGACGGCCGCCGCGAAGGCGAATCCGGCGCGCTCGAACACGAGCGTGAACGGGCTGACGCCGATGTGTTCCAGATCGCCGTTCAGCAGGCTCGGGTCGGTGTACGGAATCAGCAGACCGATGACGAAGATCGCCAGAACGTAGAACACCAGGATGCGCCAGAACACCTGACGGATCGCGCGAGGGACGTTGCGGCGAGGATTTTCGCTTTCGCCGGCGGCCACGCCGATCAGTTCGGTTCCCTGGAACGAGAATCCGGCCGCCATGAAGACGCCCAGGAAGGCGAAGAATCCGCCGTTAAACGGAGCGGAAGCGACCGTGAAGTTGGTGAATCCGACGGCTTCGCCGCCCATGACGCCGAAAATCATGGCTACGCCGATGACCAGGAACACGATCACGGTCACGATCTTGATCAGCGCGAACCAATATTCCGCTTCGCCGTAGGCTCTGACCGACAGCGCGTTCAGCAGGAACAGCACGGCCAGAAACAGCAGGCTCCAGAGGAAAGAGGAAGTGCCCGGGAACCAGTACTTGATAATGAGCGTCGCCGCCGCAAGCTCCGCGGCGATCGTAACGGCCCAGTTGTACCAGTAATTCCAGCCCATGGCGAAACCGAACGCCGGATCGACATAGCGTCCCGCGTAAGCGCTGAAGGAGCCCGGTTCCGGCGAGTGGGTCGCCAGCTCGCCGAGACTCGTCATCAAGAAGTACACCATGATGCCGACGGCCGTGTAGGCCAACAGGGCGCCTCCGGGTCCGGCGTCGGCGATCGCGCCGCCGCTGGCCAGGAACAGTCCCGTTCCGATCGCGCCGCCCAGGGCGATCATCGTCATATGTCGGGCCTGCAGGCCCTTTTTCAACTGGGACGCCTGGGGCGTCCTTTCTTGGGTGAATTTCATCGTGATTCAACTCTCCTCGTGTGGTTTTGGTCGATCACGAAAAGAAGCGTACGGCAAAAAGCCGGCGGACACGGGTCCGCCGGCTGTGGCAAATTCCGCATCGCAAAGTCGCTTCGTTTCGTGAAGATAGCTCAACACCCGCTTCAAAGCGGATGACAGTTCCGTTCCTTTCGGAGACGGCCCCAGCACGGATTCAAGCAGAAGAAGTCCGCACTTCGGCGGGTGCGCCTTTCCAGCCGGCATCTCGGGCGCTCTGCTGCGCCTCCGCCGGTGTACTGATCGCCACCGCAACCTCTACCTCATCACCGGTTCGAACCCGAGTGCGATGAGGGGAAAACTATTCGGTTGGATAAGAAAAAGCCCTGACATTCGCAGGGCGAACAACTTTCACAGTATACGAGATTGTCTTTGTGTAGGCAAGTCTATTTTGCACAAGCTTTGCCGACATTCCGCCATGCGGTGCCGTGCCGGTTCGGAGCGAGCCGGAGTTCGCCGAAGAGCCGCGCCGCCGGCACTTTCTTGGACCGCTTTTTTGAACCGTTCCCGTACACGGCAGCCGCCGTGTTCGAGGTCCTTTGCCGCCTTCGGCCGATTTAGACGGACTCGTTCGGTTTTTGTCGGCTTTTCGCCATTTGCTGCCAGACGGTACCGGCCGCTTCCTCGCCGGAATCGATCCGCTCCAGCGCCATGCGCGCCTGAAGCCCGACCTCGAATTCGGGATCGTTCGACGCTTCTTCGAGCGCTTCCCGGGCATCGGCGGTTCCGACTTCGTACAGGAAGCGGGCCGCGCGCCAGCGGACGATTTTGCTGCCGTCCTTCAGCGATTCGAGCATGACCTGCGTCGCGGACGGATCGCCGATGTCCGACAGCGTATCGCCCGCCGTACGGCGAACGGCCGGGGAGCCGTCTTTCATAGCCCGGAACAGCAGCCGCATCGCTTCCGGCGTCTTCAGGTCGCCGAGATACACGACGGCCAGGCGGCGAATCTGCATCTTGTCGTCATCGAGCGCCCGCTCGATCAGCGGCAGATTTCCTTCGCTCGCTTCCATCGCTTCAAGCGCGGAATAACGGCGGCGCCAGTCGTCGCTGCCCAAGCCTTCTTCGATCTCCGCCTGCGACCATTCCCGGCGTTCTTCGACGAACTCCTCCGCCTTTGCGCCGTGGGCGATGGCCTGCTTGACGACGCGTTCCAGGCGTTCCGGCGGAAACGCGGCTTCGAGCTCCTGCTCCACTTCGCGCGCGATATCCGGCAGGTCGCCGTAGCGCACGCCGTAATCGGTCAATTTGCGTTCCTTGATCAGCGTCGCGCTCGCGACTTCCGTCACGGCGTCGACGAAGCGCTGCGACAGTCCGATCCGTTCTTCCTGCATGCCCGCTTTGACGCGGATTTGCATCGGAATGCCGCGGAAGAACTGGACGAATACCTGGGCTTCGCCGAAATGGCCGGCCGCATCCTCGATATCGGCGACGACGGGCTGCTCGGAACGGCTGCCGAACACTTCCTGCACGCCTGCCAGGATCGACGGCCAATCCGCGCCCGGTTTGCGGTCCACGGCCATGAAATCGGTGGTGTGGAAGACGCTTTTGACGCCTTCGATATGCAGCAGCCGCGCGATGATCGGCGGCGCGGAACGTTCGTTGTCGAGCGTGTATGTTTTTCGGATGCCCGCTTCCAGCGTCTCGTCCAGATGGAGTTTCATCGTGTTCGGGCTGGGAGTGGGTTCGATCAATTTGATTTTCATAAGCGATCAGACCTCCTTCAACACCATTTTACACGCCGCCGTAACAAATGTCACAATAGGAGAAGCGGAAGAATGCAAAAAAATTGAGCTTTCCTAGTCGATAGAAGTAAGTAGAGGGTAATGGGATAGAGAGGCAGTCTAGAGAAGGAGGAACGGATATGCCCAAGGTTAAGTATCTCAACGCGAACAATACCCCGATGGGGAAAACGTTAAAAGAACATCGCGACCGGCATCTGCATCGCAGACGCAAAAAGCGCGATTATTCTTATATCATTCCGAGTCAGCCCGCAAAACTGGATTATTTGACGGATAACCGCGAAGACGTGACGATCACTTGGGTCGGACATTCGACGTTTCTGGTTCAGTACGCGGGGCTCAACATCCTGACCGACCCGATCTGGGCCAAACGGATGGGCGTCGGCAAAAGGCTCAGCGAACCCGGCATTCCGATCGAAAAAGTGCCGCCGGTCGACCTGATCCTGATTTCCCATTCCCATTACGACCATATGCATATCGCTTCGATCCGCAGGCTGCAAAATCCGAAAACGCAGGTTATCGTGCCTGTCGGGCTGAAGAAAAAACTCGCCCGCAAGCAGATCGGCCGCTGCATCGAGCTGTCCTGGTGGGAGGACGTTGTCGTCGAAGGGGTGAAAATCACGTTCGTGCCGACCCAGCATTGGACGCGCCGGACGCTGTTCGACGCCAATACGTCGCATTGGGGCGGTTTTGTGCTCGAACCTGCGGAGGCGGCCCGGGTCGTACCCGGAAAAGTCGTCAATCCGCCGGAACATTCGCGCTATGAGCCTCACGCGGCTCCGTCGTCCATCGATTCCGCCGACAAGGCGAAATGCGGCCGTTGGGACGATACGCTGAACGCCAACGTTTCGGCCGACGGCACTCCGCTGCCGCCGACGATTTACTTTGCCGGAGACAGCGGGTACTTTGCCGGCTTTCGGGAGATCGGAGACCGATTCCGCATTCATATCACGATGATGCCGATCGGCGCGTACGAGCCCGAATGGTTTATGGGGCCGCAGCATATGAATCCGGAGCAGGCGCTGCAGGCGTTCCGCGATGTCGGGGCCGAGGTCATGATTCCGATGCATTACGGCACGTTCAAACTGTCCGACGACACGGCGGAAGAAGCGCTTGCCCGGTTGGAAGCCGAACGGCTGCGTACCGGAACGTCCCGCGACTGCATCAAGCTGATGATTCACGGCGAGACGATGATCGTGCACGCGCAGCAAAAAGTCATCGAGACGTGAAAAAAACCGCCCCGGTTCAGCCGGAGCGGTTTTTGGCCCTTTTATCGGACGAACGCCTGAAATTTTACGCAGAAACAGTCAATGTACGCCTTACGGACGCCCTTTTTATGCTATAATAGGCTTTTGAAAAGCACCCTAGACATGTTGAAGCTGCACGGCAAAATCGGAGCTTAACGAAAAGTTTATAATAAAGGATGGGAATGCATATGATCAGTACAAGCGGCGTTACGCTTCGCTACGGCAAGCGGCCACTTTTCGAAGACGTCAACATTCAATTCAACCCGGGCAACTGCTACGGCCTGATCGGCGCCAACGGCGCCGGCAAATCGACGTTCCTCAAGATCCTCTCCGGAGAGATCGAACCGAACCAGGGCGAAGTCTCCATCACGCCTGGCGAGCGCCTGGCCGTTCTGAAACAGAACCATTTCGAATACGACGAGTACCCGGTACTGGAAACGGTCATCATGGGCCACAACCGTCTGTATTCGATCATGAAGGAAAAAGACGCGCTTTACGCGAAAAGCGACTTCTCCGAGGAAGACGGCATCCGCGCCGGCGAACTCGAGGGCGAATTCGCCGAGCTGAACGGCTGGGACGCCGAAGCCGACGCGGCCGCGCTCCTGATCGGTCTCGGCATCCACCGCGATCTGCACGACAAGAAGATGGACGAGCTGAGCGGCAACGAAAAAGTCCGCGTCCTGCTCGCGCAGGCGCTGTTCGGCACGCCTCAGATCCTGCTGCTGGACGAACCGACCAACCACTTGGACATCGAGTCCATCAACTGGCTGGAGAACTTCCTGATGGGTTACGAAGGCACGGTCATCGTCGTGTCCCACGACCGTCACTTCCTGAACAAAGTCTGCACGCACATCGCGGATATCGACTTCGGCAAAATCCAGATGTACGTCGGCAACTACGACTTCTGGTACGAATCCAGCCAGCTGGCGCTGAAGCTTGCCCGCGAGCAGAACAAGAAAAAAGAAGAGAAGATCAAAGAACTGCAGGCCTTTATCCAACGCTTCTCGGCGAACGCTTCGAAATCGAAGCAGGCGACGTCGCGTAAAAAGCAGCTGGACAAAATTTCTCTGGACGACATCCGTCCTTCCAACCGGAAGTACCCGTTCATCAACTTCAAGCCTGAACGCGAAGCGGGCAAGCAGCTGCTGACGGTCGATAACTTGAACAAGTCCATCGAAGGCGAAAAGGTGCTCGACAACTTCAATTTGATCGTCAACAAAGGCGACAAGATCGCGTTTGTCGGTCCGCACGGACTGCCGAAATCGACGCTGTTCGACATCGTCATGGGCGAACAGGAAGCGGACGGCGGCGAATATACTTGGGGCGTCACGACGACTCAGGCTTATTTCCCGAAAGACAATTCGAAATACTTCGACGGCGTCGATCTGAACCTCGTCGAGTGGCTGCGTCAGTATTCGAACGATCAGGACGAGACATTCCTGCGCGGCTTCCTCGGCCGGATGCTGTTCGCCGGCGAAGAGAGCCAGAAGAAAGCGAGCGTCCTGTCCGGGGGCGAGAAGGTTCGCTGCATGCTGGCCAAAATGATGCTCAACGGCGCGAACGTGCTGATCATGGACGAACCGACCAACCACTTGGACCTCGAATCCATCACGGCGCTCAATAACGGCCTGATCGATTTTGACGGCACTTTGCTGTTCGTTTCGCATGACCATCAGTTTATTCAGACGATCGCCAACCGTATCGTGGAGATCACGCCGAACGGCGTCATCGACCGCGTGATGACCTACGACGAGTATCTCGAAAGCGATGAGGTCAAAGAGATGCGCGAGCGGATGTACGCGGTTCAGGTCTAACTCAAGACAAGGAAACCTTTCGTGCTTGCCCGGCGTCGGACGGAAGCTGCCCGACGTGGCGGCGTACGCTCCAAGCCTACAAAAAAGCCCCTTTTTCGGCTCATGCCGGAAAAGGGGCTTTTGCGTCGGCGCGACCGAAAAGGATGGACGGTTAGGATCCTCCGGTACGGCGGCGCTGATTGTTTGGTTTTTTGTTGTTTTGGGTCGTCAGCTTCTTGGTCTGGTTGCTCTGAAAGCCGTTTTTGTTCGAAGCGGCCTGCTGCTTTTTCTGCTCGAGCTTGTTGCGAATCGCTTCGGCCAGATCCACTTTGCGGGTCCCTTTTTCTTCGGTCATGCGGAACTCCTCCTCGCTGCGCAGCATGGCGAAAGGTCCCGGTCGGGGCTGCCGTTCGCTGCGGATTTCTCCTTTATATTAGCCGCTTTCAAGCGGCGGGACAAGCGGGAAATTCGTTTTGTTCGGCATTATGCGCGGGCCGGAGAGGCCGAGGGGAGAGGCGGGCATAAAAAAAGCACCGGCGGCTGCCGGTGCTTCTTCGGATATATGGTCCGAGAGGTAGTCGATTACTCGACTACGATCCAAGCCATACCCATCCAAGTGTAGATTTCGACCCATTGGCCGGTAGCCGGATCCGTCGTGCCGTTGCCCGTTGTATCGAGCTTTTGCGGTCCGAGGTAACCGATCATCGTGCCGCCCGGCGATTTGTAGAACGGCGTCATGCTCGTCAGTTCGATCGTCGGAGTCGGGTTCACGGATACTTTGGATGGATCGTTAGTTGGGATGAGCGCTGTGTCCGAACCTACAGGTACTGCTGGAGGTGCAGTCGGAGTAGTCGGAGTCGTTGTAGTAGGTACGGTAGTTGTGAATGTTCCAGTGATTCCGGTGCGAACGTTATCGATCAGCGATTGAAAACGTTCTTTGTCTGCTTGGTTTGTGAAAGGATTGCTAGTTACAGGAGAAAGTACGTAAACAGTAGTTCCGTCCTGGTTCAGTGCGGTCCCAAGCGCAGCTTGATTGGTCATCGAGTTCCAAGCCGTGCGATCATAGCCGCGGATAGTAGCGATCGTTACTGGCTTCATCGCTTCTCCTGTAGCTGTAGTTCCAGTTGGAGTGTATGTAAAACGAACAAGATAAACTCCGGTTTCTCCCATGTCACTTAATTGTTCTGCTGTATATTCTTGCGTGGCAACGTCAGTACCCCAGACTGCTGGCTGAGTGAAGCTGAAGCCTCTGTTCGCGCTGACGAACTTAACTGCGGTTCCGCTGTAAGTGGAACCTGTAACCGTAGCGTTAGTCGCGGGAGTTTGAGTAGGCGTTGCATCTACCGGATTCGTAGTAGTGTTTGCATTCGTTACCGTTCCCGTAGTCGTTTCAGCCGCGGAAGCAGCTGTAGCCATGGAAGCCATGAGCATAGCCGAAGCTGTGAGCGTTACTAATTTTTTCATATAAAATGAACCTCCTTTGTATTTAGGGAGCTTGTTTGCTCCATCCTGATATAAGAATAAACTCCACCTTAACCGATTGAACCAGCCTAGCGTAAAAAAAATAACGGAATCGTAACCTCCATTTTACATAAACGAGCTTTAGGCGAACTAAAGAAAAGTTGCTATAATTGAAGAAGAAAGCAAGAGAGCATAAAGTTGCTTTGAAAAAACGGCTGAACACTTTTTATCGAAAGGGAGGGGAAAAGGAGGGAAAATAAAAAAGAAAAAGCCGCTTCCGTGGAAGCGGCAGAGTCAGGCGGGCCTGCTGCGATACGGACATCGGTCCGAACGAGCAGGCAGCAGCCGATAATCTAACGGGTTGATCGTCCTCGTCCCATGAACAGGGAAATAATGAACAGAACCAGGAACACCCAGAACAGAACTTTGAAAATCGCCGCGGCAGCTTGGATGATTCCGACAAAGCCGAAAATCCCCAGCACGACGGCAATAACGAGCAGAATCAAAGACCATTTCATCATGACCTTCACCCTCCTTAGCTTTTTTAATAGTAGAAACGAGGCAGACCGAAGATTTTCCGTTTCCGTTTCCGGCGTCGGCTTGTGCGAAGTCGACGGGCAGAGGCGAAAAGATAGGGCATCGTGAGGCGTCCGCCTTCGTTTCAGCGTCTCGTAGACTCCAATTAACCAGGCATTTTCGGATTGAAACAAGGCATCGCGAGGGGCTTGAAAGGGGTTTTCATCGTTGTTTCGGGCGAAAAAGGTCAGGGTAACTATGGAGTAATGCAGGGGACTATCCGTGCAATGGGCAACATAAAATGGGCTTTAAGAAAGCGAGGTTTTAAATGTGGATCTGTGGCAATGGGCTGTACTGATTGTGGCCGTAGCTTTTGCGGTGCTTGTCGTATTTTTGATCAAAACACTGCAAGCCGGCACCAAGACGCTTGAAAACACGGCGCAAACATTAAAAGAAGTGCAAAAGACGATGGATGAACTCACCTACGAGGTGAAGCAGGTCGTGCGGCATACCAACGATATTACGCTGGATGCCAATCATAAGCTGAAGCAGCTGGACCCGGTCATGGAATCGGTAAAAAACCTGGGCAACCTTCTGAACGAAGTGACGCTGGTGACCCAGCAGTATTCGCACCGGATGATCGAGAAAGCCAAGCAGCATAAAGAAAAGAAAGAACACGAAAAACGCGAACACGGCGGCAGCGACAATGCGGCGCTCCTGCCTGCTTCGGGCGACAGCCCGACGGTCCGTACCTACAATGCGACGTACGGAACCGGAAGCGGCGACCGTGCCGGCGTGCAAAAATTTGCGAAATGGATCGATACGGGCGCGTCTATGTGGCAGAAATTCCGCCGTTAACCGAAAGCTTCGGCTGTCAACGCCGAAAACGGACCAAACGTTTTGAAAACGAGGAATGGATGTAATCGGTTTGGTTGCGGGTATGGACGGGCGTCTCGAATCCCTGCAGCAATGCGAAAGGATGAGAACGATGTTTACAATCATGATGATGCTGACCGGAATGTTGTCTTCTCTTTCGAATCAGGATTACGCGCCTTCCTATGCTGCGTCCGCGCCTGATACGACGGCCGTTTATCGTGCGGCGTATCAGGCGCAGCCGCAGACCCCGACCGCCGCTTACCCGGCCTCGTCCGGTTACGAAACGCTGAACGGGCTTACGCTTCAAGACCGCATTGAAAAAGTCGGACGATTGTACGGAGAACCTTCCGAGCGGGTGCCCGCCTATATGGCCGGCGAAGAATACCGTTACGGCGGCTTGAATGTAGGAACTTACGAAAAATGGATTTATTATATTTCCGTTCCCTCGAGCGCGGAAAGCTTTAATCTGAACGGTCACGAACTGCCGATGGACGGCCAGCGAATCCGCGAAGTGCTGGGAGAACCGGACTTTACGGCCGACGATGGTTTCGGATACGAACATGACGGCCAAGCGCTTAAAGTATTCGTCGATCCTTCTACCGGAAGCGTTCGGAGCGTCGATCTTTTCGACAGTACATCGGTATAAGCCGAGTGGAGACGATGACGATCCGAGCAAAATCGCAACAAGAAACAAAAAATGTCGTATAGTTGTTTCAGGCAAAGAAAAACGGGGTAAATGATTGTTTGTGCCCCTTGTTTGAGCTTATTTAGCGAAGGAGCGTGCGGAAATATGGATGCTGCCGATGCGAAAGCTTATGCGAAAATCGTCGAAAACGGTATCCAGGCCGTCGAAACGGTCCGGGAGCTTCGAATGACCGGTTATACGGGAGACCAATTGTTTGTGCTTGCTTACGATGAAGGACAGACGGAACGAACAGCGGAAGCAGCGGGAGTACGTCCGGTATTTCCTGATTCCGACGATCCCGAAATGGCCGGGACTCAGCTGTTTCGTTCGAATGCGGCAGAACTTCGAGAGCGCATCGCATCGATGGGTTTTTCGGAGCAAGAGTCGGCTTATTACGAAGAACAGCTCGAAACGGGCAAAGTTTTGGTAGTGGCTCAAACCCCCCGCTTATAAAAAAGCGGCGCATGATAAAGGTTTCGCCTTTGAAGGATTCAAAGTATAGATAAGGAATGGGAACTCGGCGTCCCATTCCTTATCTATGTTTGTGGAACCTTTTACAAGAAGTTGATAAAAAGGTTGTTGCAGGATAAAAAGGTATTTGATGAATCGAATAGAATCGTTCGAATGAGAGGCGTGCAAGGGGTGCGTCGACTCAATCGGACGCAGTTGAAATTTAGAGAGGCCATCACACCGCGTTTAACATGAGGCGTTCAACGCAAGAGGGAGAGGATTATGAAGATTCTAGTTGTCGACGACAATCCTACCAATGTCATTATCATTCGCGAAATACTGAAAAAAGAAGATTACCGCAATATCGAGATCGCTTCTTCGGCACGCGAAATGTTCGCGATTCTGGGCATTGCCGACCTGGACCCCCGGGTCAAATCGAAAAACTCGGACATCGACCTTATTCTGCTGGATATGATGATGCCGGAAATGGACGGGATCGAAGCGTGCCGGATCGTCCAGACTTACGAGCACCTTCGCGATATTCCGATCATTATGGTCACCGCCGTGGGCGATTCGAAAAAGTTGGCCGAAGCGCTGGACGCGGGCGCCGGCGATTACGTCACGAAGCCGATCAACAAAGTCGAACTGATGGCCCGCATCCGCTTGGCGCTGCGGCTCAAGCAGGAGAAAGACTGGCACAAGGAGCGAGACCAGCGCATCCAGGACGAGCTCAAGCTGGCGGCGCTTGTGCAAAATGCCGTGCTGAGCCTCCCGGTCGACGAACGGCATATCGGTATCGACGCGCTGTATAAGCCTTCGTTCGAACTGGCCGGAGACCTTTACGCGTGGTATCCGCTCGGCGACGGGCGCTACGGCATCATTTTGCTGGATATGATGGGACACGGAATTTCTTCGTCGTTGTTCACGATGTTCATCGCCTCCGTGCTCAAAGACACGGTCGTGACTTACGTGGATCCGGAAAAGGTCATTCAGGAGCTGAACCGACGTTTCAATCAGCTGCATATCGAAAATCAGCTCATCCAATATTACTTTACGGCTATCTATATGGTGGTGGATACGCGCTTCAAACGGATCGATTACGTGAATGCGGGCCATCCTCCGGGCATGCTGTTCCGCGGCGACGAAGTGGTGAGACTGGAACGTTCCTCGCATCCGGTCGGTTTGTTCGACCGAATCGACGCCGAACCCCAAACGGTTTCTTACGAAGGCGAAAGCCATCTGGTGCTGTATACGGACGGGCTGCTCGAAGCGGTGGACGGCGAACAGGAAGATCAGCTGAATTTTTTGATCAGTCATCTGCGCGAAGGGCACGCTTTCAATAAGGCCCGAATGGAAGAGGCGTTCTTTGTAGGGGAACCCGATGCCGAGCAGGACGACGATAAATGTCTGGTCTGGATTTCTTTGAAAGAGGGAGCGGCTGAATAAATGAGAATAAAGACCAAGCTGGTCGTCGGATTTTCGGCGCTGCTGATCATCATGCTGGCGCTTTCGCTGGTCAGCTACGATCGGATGAGCTATATGAACGACCAGATCGACCGGGTATATCAAGACCGTTACATGAAGGTTCGCTACAGCAGCGGCATGAGGGGAGAAGTCAACAACATCGCGACCGAACTCGCCAACCAGCTGCTCGGCGGAAGGTCGGCCGAATTGTCGGAAAGCCGCCTGCTGATCGAGAACGCCAAAGAGCGCACGCAGCAGTATTGGAACTCGATTACGGCCGAGCAGGGCTCGGCGGAGGAGCGGCGGCTTGTTCAACGGGTGGGCACCGCCTGGGAGAACTTTTCGAGCTACGAAGCCAATTTGATGCAGCTGCTGGAAAACGGGGAAATCGAGCAGGCGAGGGCTTACCGCGACTCGACGGGCATCGAGCTTCAGCGAACGGCGCTGAGCGTCTTGAACGATCTGGCGAATTATCAGGATCTTCAGGTGGAAGCGGAAGTCGGCAGCGTCAAAGAGGCTTACCAACGCTCGACCCAGATCACGACCGCGTTTCTGGTTGTCGGCCTCCTGCTCGGATTGGGCGTGATGATGTGGGTCATTCCGAGCGTCACCCGGGGGCTTAATACGGTCTCCATGATGATCTCGAGCTTCGGCAAAGGGAAATTGAAGGCGATCCGGCGCATCAAAGTCAAATCCAAAGACGAAATCGGGACCGTGGCCCGCGTGTTCCAGGAGATGGCCGAGGACATCGAAGAAAAGCAGCGCATGGAACGCGAGTACACGGAGGCGCAAAACGCCCAGGGTTGGATCAATTCCAATATGGCCCGCATTACCGACGTGCTGAAAGGAATCATGTCTCTGGAAAAGGTATCGCAGACATTCGTCAGCGAATTCGCCCCCGTTCTAGGAGCGGAGTACGGAGCTTTGTATCTGGTGGACGTGAAAAATCCGGACGAACTGAGCCTCTACGGTTCGTATGCTTTTTCCGGCGATTCGAAAATCAAGCCTTCTTTCCGCATCGGAGAGGGCCTGCTCGGACAGAGCGCGGCCGACCGCCGCACGATCCTGCTCGAGGACGCGCCGCAGCAGTACATCGAAATCCGCTCCGCCCTCGGCGAAAGCGCCTCGACGCAGATTCTTATCCATCCGATCGTGGCGGAAGACGAGCTGATCGGGGTGTTCGAAATCGCTTCGCTGACGCCGTTCAACCAGCTTCACCGCCAACTGCTGGATCAATTGCTGTCCAATCTGGGCGTCATTTTGAACAACATCAACGGACGGCTGCGCGTGGAGGAACTGCTTCGCGAATCGCAGGCGCTCACGGAAGAGCTGCAGTGCCAATCCGAAGAGCTTCAGACGCAGCAGGAAGAACTCAAACGCTCGAACGAAAGCCTGGAATCGCAGACCGATGCGCTGAAGCGTTCGGAGGAACTGCTGCAGCGTCAGCAGGAAGAACTGGAGCATTTCAACACCGAGTTGATTGCGAAGACCCGAGCGCTGGAAGAGCAGGTGCACGAGACCGAAGAAAAGAACCGGGAAGTCGAGCTGGCGCGCGTTCAGTTGGAACGTCAGACCATGCAGCTCGCCGTCTCGAGCAAATACAAGTCCGAGTTTTTGGCGAACATGTCGCACGAACTCCGTACGCCGCTCAACAGCCTGCTGATCCTTTCGCAGCTGCTGGCGGAGAACAAGGACGGCAACCTGGAGCCGAAACAGGTGGAATACGCCCAGACCATCTACATGTCGGGCTCCGACCTGCTGAAGATGATCGACGAAATTCTCGACCTGTCCAAAGTCGACGCCGGAAAGATGGAGCTCAACCGGGAGCCGGTGCCGCTTGAGGAGATCACCAAATTTGTCTCGGGCAACTTCGCCGCGGTCGCGGACAAAAAAGGGATCGGACTTCATATCGAGGCGGACGAAGATAAACTGCCGAGCGCCCTTTTGACCGACGGACATCGCCTGAAGCAGGTGCTGCGCAATCTGCTGTCGAATGCGTTCAAGTTCACTTCCGAAGGCTCGGTCACGTTCCGGGTACGGGAAGCCGCACCCGAACAGCTGCCGGATTATCTGGAGAAGAAACGCAAATTTATCGAATTCTCCGTCATCGATACGGGGATCGGCATTCCGCAGGACAAGACGGATATCATTTTCGAAGCGTTCCAGCAGGTCGACGGCACGACCAGCCGCAAATACGGCGGCACGGGGCTCGGCTTGTCGATCAGCCGCGAGTTGGCGAAGCTGCTCGGCGGCGGAATCGAGCTGGAGAGCGAAGAAGGCCAAGGCAGCCGCTTCACGCTGTACATTCCGAAGCTGACGACTTATGCATCGGGCGAAGAGTCCGGCCCGAAAGAGAACTCCGCCGCCGAGTCGCGTCCGGAGGAGCGCGTCTTGAATCGGAAAAGACGGCCGGAGGCCGTGGAGCCGATCGCGCCGAAAGCGCAGCGGACGGAAATCGAGGACGATCGGGACCATATCGATCCTCACGACAAAGTTCTGCTGATTATTGAAGACGATCCGAAATTCGCCGTTATTCTTCGCGACATGGCGAGAAGCAACGGATATAAAGCGATAGTCGAAGTTCAGGGCGATACCGGCCTCGAAACGGCCCGCAGCCGCATGCCGGACGCCATCATTCTAGATATTCAACTGCCGGTCATCGACGGGTGGACCATTCTGAGCGAGCTGAAGAGCAGCTCGGAAACCCGTCATATTCCGGTGCACGTCGTCTCCGTCGTCGACGACGTCAAGCAGGGGCTTATGATGGGAGCGATCGCTTACCTGAAAAAGCCGGCCAACAAGGAAGGATTGGAGCGCGCATTTTCCTATATCGGTTCTTATGCGGATAAAGGAGTCAAGCACCTGCTGATCGTCGAAGACGACGAAATTCAGCGCAAGGCGATCATCGAGTTGATCGGGCACGACGACGTGGCGATCAAAGCGGTGGGGACGGGGACGCAGGCGCTCGAAGAGCTTCAGCGTCATCGTTACGACTGCATGGTGCTCGATCTGATGCTTTCGGATATGACCGGGTTCGAAATGCTGGACCGGATTCGCGAGGACGACCGTCTGCGCGATCTGCCGATCATTATTTACACAGGCAAGGATCTCGACGCGAAGGAAGAGACGAAGCTGCGTCAGTACGCCGAGTCGATCATCGTAAAAGACGTCAAGTCGCCGGAACGGCTGCTCGACGAAACGACGCTGTTCCTGCACCGGGTCGAAGCCGACCTGCCGGAAGATAAACGTAAAATCCTGCAGAAGCTGCACAACAAAGAGACGCTGTTCGAAGGCAAAAAGATTCTGCTTGTCGACGACGACGTCCGCAACGTATTCGCGCTGTCGAGCGTGCTGGAAGGATACCGCATGGACGTGACCTTCGCCGAAAACGGCAGAGAAGCCATCGACATTCTGGAGCAGCAGGAAGACTTCGATCTGATCCTGATGGATATGATGATGCCGGAAATGGACGGTTATGAAGCCATGCGATTGATCCGGCAGATGCCGAAGTTCGAACGCATTCCGATCATTGCGCTCACGGCGAAGGCGATGAAAGAGGACCGGGGCAAATGCATCGAGGCCGGCGCTTCGGATTACGTCAAAAAACCGATTCAGACCGAACAGCTTCTTTCCTTAATGCGCGTTTGGTTGTATTCGTAAGCGATAAATTTGGGTAATAAACAAAGATTAAGGACGATTTTTTACACAATCGGGGTTGAACTTATGAAATTCAACGATTTTCAGGATGCGGTTTTATCGGAAAGTTCGCCTGATTCAACGGAACTGGAAGCGATCGAGACCGATCTGCTGCTTGAAGGCGTGCATCGGATGTACGGTTACGATTTCCGGAACTATGCCAGGCCGTCGCTGACGCGCCGGATCTGGCACCATGTCCATGCCGAGAGCCTGAACAGCATTTCCCAACTTCAGGACAAGGTGCTGCATGACCGTGCCTGTTTCGAGCGCATGGTCCAAAGCCTCTCGATTCCGGTAACGGAAATGTTTCGGGACCCAGAACTGTTTCGGACATTCCGCCGCGAAGTCGTGCCGATCCTGCGGACTTATCCGTACATCCGAATCTGGCACGCCGGCTGTTCGACCGGAGAAGAAGTGTACTCGATGGCAATTTTGCTGCATGAGGAAGGACTTTACGACAAAGCGCGCATTTATGCGACAGATATGAACGACCGATCGCTTCAACAGGCAAAGGAAGGCATTTACGGCATCGAAAAAATGAAGCTTTATACCAAAAATTACTTGGAAGCAGGCGGGACGCAGTCTTTTTCCGATTATTATACGGCCAAGTACAATTCGGTAATGCTGCAGCCTTATCTGCGCAAAAACATCATTTTTGCCGAGCACAATCTTGCGACCGACCGTTCTTTCAACGAATTCAACGTTATTTTTTGCCGGAACGTAATGATTTATTTCAACGACACGCTTCGGGATCAAGTGCATGGCCTGTTTTACGAGAGCCTCAGCCGTTTCGGCATCCTCGTTCTCGGTTCCAAAGAGTCCATTCACTTCACCCGCTTCAGCGACTGCTATGAACCGTTGGATCGGGTCGAGAAGATCTACCGGAAGATTAAATAGAAAGTGTAGGAGGATTCCATGGTGGTTCAAGAGCCGATTCATATCCTGTTGGTCGACGACCGTCCGGAAAACTTGCTCGCTTTGGAAGCCGTTCTGGGCAGCGAGCGTTATACGCTCGTGAAGGCGACTTCGGGCGAAGAAGCGCTGCGCTGCCTGCTGAAGGACGAATTCGCGGTTATCGTGCTCGATGTCCAAATGCCGGGCATGGACGGGATCGAAACCGCTAAACTCGTTAAAGCGAGAGAGAAGACCAAGGACATTCCGATCATTTTCATTTCCGCCAACAGCAAAGAGTCCGAGCATTTGTTTGCGGGTTATTCCGCAGGCGCGATCGACTATATGGTCAAACCGTTCATCCCCCAGATTTTGAAATCCAAAATCGAGGGGTTTGTCAGCATGTACCTCGCCAACAAGCGCCTTAAGGATCAGACCGCCCTGCTGCACCAAAAAACGCAGGAGCTGGAGAAGATCAACGAAGAGCTGGTCAAGGCGAAGGAAGCGGCCGAAATCGCGGCCAAGGCGAAGACGGAATTTTTGGCCATGATGAGCCACGAGATCCGTACGCCGATGAACGGCGTGATCGGGATGATCGATCTGCTTATGGAAACGGAGCTGAAGCCGGAGCAGAAGGAATATACGGAAATTATCCGAGGCAGCGCGGACGCGCTCGTCACCGTCATCAACGATATCTTGGACTTTACCAAAATGGAGTCGGGCAAGATGGAATTGGAAGAGCATCCGTTCGAGCTGAAAACATGCATTAGCGAAGTTTTCAATCTGTTTACAATGGAAACGACCCGCAAAAATCTTGAGATGGTATACTTTACGGAGGAGTCGGTTCCGGATCTGCTGTACGGGGACATGGCCCGTTTGCGGCAGGTTCTGATTAATCTGGTGGCGAATGCCGTCAAGTTTACCGACCGGGGCGGCATTTATTTGGTCGTTTCGAGGCGAGGGGAAGAAAACGGCCGGTTGACGCTCGAATTTGCCGTCAAAGACACGGGGATCGGCATTTCTCCGGAAAAAATCAATCGGTTGTTCCAGCCTTTTTCTCAGCTAGACTCTTCCATGACGAGAAAGTACGGAGGCACAGGACTGGGTCTGGCAATCTGCAAAACGCTCGTCGAAATGATGGGCGGAGACATTTATGTCGAAGCCATGGACGAGGGAGGAGCGACATTCGTCTTTACGATCCAGGTACAAAGCTTTCAGCCGGAAGAGCCGAATCCTTTTCGAAGCGAATCTTTAACGTCGGTACGCGAAGAAGGAGGGAGAACGGCTTCGGTCCTGATCGTGGACGACCACCCGGTTAACCGCAAGCTGATGGTGAGCATGCTTCAGAAAATGAACATTGCGGTCGAAGCGGCCGAAGACGGCGAGCAGGCGCTGCGAATGTTGGAAGACCGGCTTTACGACTATGTGTTTATGGATCTGCAAATGCCGGTGATGGACGGTCTTGAAGCGACGAGGCGGATTCGCGAACGCTTTTCGGACGAAAGCCCCGTCATCGTGGCGATGACCGCGAATGTCATGAACGACATTCAGCTGCGCTGCCGGGAAGCGGGCATGGACGATTACATCAGCAAGCCTGTCAAAATGGCCGGAGTAAAGCAGGTTCTTGCGCGCCACGTGCCGTTGTATCATACTTATCCTATCAAGAAGGCGGCCCGCTGACGAAGAACGGGCTTTTCTTGAAACGCGGGTCCGGTTAAATGCCTGCAGGTGTCAACGGATCTGCAAGATTTCGTTTCAATCGCTTGGTTTACGTTTAATAAGCTAAGAAAACATTTTTTTAGGGAGAATGTCTATGACCACTAATAAAAGCGATAAGTTTAATGCAAGAACGGTTTCCGAAGAAGGAAAAAGCGTCGTTTACTTGACCGGGGAACTCGATTTGTCCGTAGCGCCGGATTTTCGTCTTGTCATGGAACCGTTAGTAGGGGATTCCGACGTCGATTTGGCTATCAATTTGAAAGATTTGAAGTACATCGACAGTACGGGGATTGGCATTTTGCTGTCCATTTTGAAAGCCCGGCATTCCATGAACGCCTCGTTCAGCGTGGAAGAAGTGCCGACTCAAATTCAAAAACTGTTTGACATGACAGGCATCGCCAAGTTTTTTGAACCCCAAGAGAATTCCCAATAGGAAAGGATCGAACAACGCATGAAAGCAGATCAAACCGTTACTCTCAACTTACCGGCTACAGCCGACTACGTGGATATTGTACGGCTTAACCTGTACGGGATCGCGTCCAAGATGGGATTCTCTTACGAGGACATCGAAGACATGAAGGTCGCCGTATCCGAAGCCTGCAATAACTCGGTTTTATACGCGTACGGACAGGAAGGAGGATTGGTGGAGGTCCTCTTCGGCATTAACGGAGAAGAACTTACGATCACCGTCAAAGACGAAGGCGTAAGTTTCTCGCTGCCGCAGCAGGAGGCTCCTGATGCCCCGACCCTGCACGACAAAGAACTGCACGATGTGGAAATCGGAGGTCTCGGTTTCTATTTGATGCAGGCTCTCATGGACGACGTCAGCGTTGTCAGCGAGAGCGGAAAAGGAACGCAGGTCGTACTGACCAAGCGTCTCACCAGGAGTGAGGAGAAAGTATGAATGATAAAGTGACCCCGCCTGAATCCATGTCGGAAGCGGTATCCTTGATCTGGGAGTATCAACAGACCAAGGATAACGAAATCGCCACGGTGCTTATTAAAAAGTACGAGCCGATGGTCAAGATGGCCGCAGGCAAAATTGCCAGAAACCGGCCCGATCTTTACGAAGACTTGTATCAGGTTGGGCAAATGGCCCTGATTCGTTTGCTCCAGCAGTACGACATCCAATTGGGAATTCCTTTCGAGCCCTATGCGATGAAGAGCATGATCGGGCACATGAAGAACTTTTTGCGAGACAAATCGTGGTACATACAAGTGCCAAGACGAATCAAGGAAAAAGGAGCGCTCGTTCAGCAGGCGATCGACGAGCTGACGGTCCGTTTGGAGCGCTCGCCGGACGTTAAGGAAATCGCGGAATATCTGGACTTGAGCGTGGAAGAAACGGTCGAAGTGCTGGCAGGCCGCGAATGCTATCATTACGTGTCCCTTGATTCCCCTCTTTCCCAGGAGGAAAGCGCGGCAACGCTCGGAGAACTGATCAGTTCCGACGTCAACGATTACGATACCGTCGAACGCCGCATGGACCTTCAGCAGGCGCTCAGCCAGCTGAAGGAGCAGGAGCAAAAAGTCCTGCTGCTTGCCTTCCAGGAAGGGCAGTCCCAGAGAGCGATCGCGCAGAAGCTTGGCGTTTCCCAAATGAGCGTATCGCGGATTCAAAAAAGAGCGACCGAAAAGCTCAAGCAGATTATGTCCAATTCTTCGTCGCTATGAAGACCGGGACGATTCAGGTTAATAAGAAAATGGTCAGGCCGTTTCTTTTTTTAAAAATGGCCTGGCCATTTTGCGTTTTGATGCGGCCGCGCGCAGCGGAAAACCCGATAAACCAAGACCGTTATTTCCAAAACGGAAGTGCCGTTCGTTTCGGAAATAACGGTCTTGGACGCTTTGCGGGAAGTCCGGCATGATCCCGTTCCGAATCAGGACGTGGTATCGCGGCTTTCCTGAATCAGGCCGCCTACATAGTCGAAAAAGTCGCTGACATAAGGAACGCCCAGGCTGGCCATCACGGAAGCGATCCAGGTAAGCAGCGCGATGACGACGACCGTACCGACCGTCAGTCCCAGACCGCGGGCGATACCGGCAGTGAAGTTGGAAATCAAGCGTCTTTTCCAATCGGTGTAGTTTTCGACAAGATCTTTGAAATCGCCTTTTTTTAACGCAATCGAGATGTCTTCCAGCTGCTTGTTCAACCGGGTCACTTCGTGACGCAGTTCGAACGGGTGATCTTTAGCCAAATCCTGGGGGCGAAGCGTCCCATCCTGCGTGCGCTCATTCTGATCTATTGTTCCGTTCGCGAAACGATCGCCCGGATTGGGTCTGGTTTCTGTGGTTGCCATGGCAAATTCCCCGCTTTCGATCATGTTGTTGGTTAAGGTATGCGGTTCGCGTAACGCAAACACGACAGTGGGATAAAGCGCGGTTCAAGATATTCGATAAAAAAAGCCGGCTGGATCAGCCGGCTTTTTCAAAATGTTCGGGGTTACAGGACAGGCTTTTCGCTTGTAGGCGAGCCGGAGTTTTTCGATTTCATTTCTTCTTGCGCTTCTTTCGCTTTGTCGGCCGTTTCTTTCATGACTTCTTTATCCGCTTTGACCGCTTCGTTTGCCACATCGGCGGAAGCGTTTTTTACGGTTTCGCCGACATCGGCAGAAGCGTCGCTGACGGACTCCGCTACGTCGGCTCCGTTTTTGCGCACCGACTGAATGACGTTCGACGTTTTTTCGGATACGGATTGGGCGAGTGTAGTCGCCTTGTCGCTTACGACGCCGGCTGCCGATTTGGCTTTGTCGCCGACGACCGAAGCGGTATCTTTGGCTTTCAAGCCGATTGTGCTCGCGGCTCCCTTTGTCTTGTCGGTAGCAGCTCCCACTTTATCCGAAAGGTCGCTGCGAAGATCGCGACCCGGTTTCGGAGCAAACAGCAGTGCCGCAGCGGCGCCGATCAGACTACCGATCAAGAGACCTTTGGCAAAGGTCGTGCCGCTTTGTGCCGGATATTCTCTTTCTGCTTCATTCATGCAAAATCACTCCTTAAGTGTAGTCATGTGCCGTACGGTCACATGTCGGTACGGATTGGATTCTTCCAATTTGTTCCGTCTGTCGAATCTCTAAGCTGCGCGTCTGAACATCTTGGCAATGAGTCCGAGAACCAGGACGAAGATCGCAGTGCCGAGCACGGCTGGGATGATGGCAAAGCCCGCGATGGTCGGACCGATATCGCCAAAGAGAAGACTGCCTACCCAAGCTCCGGCAAAACCGGCAACCGCGGCTCCGATTATTCCCCCAGGCATCATGTTGTCCGCCAAAGCATCTCCGATAAATCCGATCACAATCGCCATGATCAGGCTGATAACCAGCCCCCACATCCGGCTCACCTCCGTTCCCGGCTTTCCGCTGCGCATTGCTGCGTATGACTGCGCCGCCGCTCTTAATTGCTATATAAACGCCCGTTTTCCCGCTGAAACAGGCAAACCGGCACTGCGGCACAAGGAGGAAAGGCCTGGGAATGAAGGAGAGAAAGACAAAAACCCGGCCCGCGGCTCGGATACGAGCGCGAAAGGCCGGGCTTAACGAAAGGCGGAAATTCCGGGTGGGGTGCGGCAGCCTCGCGTTTATTTCCGGCGAAGGCGGCCCAGTTCGGAAGCCACCGCTTCGACTTCGGAAATGCTGAGGCTGGGTTTGTTCATCACCAGATCATAGACATCAAAAATGTCATCGTACTGGTCAACGGAAAACGAGGAAGGCTGCATTGCCGCCCCGGAAGCCATCCGAAGCTTATTTTTGATCGCTTCGATCATGTGCTCTACATTTTCCTGGGTTTTTTCGGACAAATCCATATGCGAGTAATCTCCTTCCGGCAGGCGAATTCCGTCTGGGAACGTCGCTTTTCGCCAGAACGAATCTTGGAAAAGTCGCGCCGTTCGACGGCTCATGTTCCCCCATTGTAGCATGATCCGTGTGCGGACTCATCCTTTTTTGCAGAATACCCGTAAAGTGCGTTAAAATCGAAAGGAAATCGATCGAAGGATCGGAAGCCCGGGAGACCGGAATGAAGAGGTGAAAGAGGCTTTGAGCATAAGTGAATCGGTATGGGCGCAGCCGCAGGGCGAAGGCAAACGCGAAGATCGCTTCGCGGGCCCGGACGAGCTGTTTGATGAAGCATCGGCCCTTTTTCGCCCGGAAGAGTTGATGTTTTTGTGTATCGGCACCGATCGTTCCAGCGGAGACGCATTCGGGCCGCTTGTCGGAAGCCGCTTGAAAGCGGCCGGTTTTCCTCATGTTGCGGGTACGTTGGAAGAGCCGTGTGATGCGACCCGCTTGGAAGCGGTTGTCGCCGCGCTGCCTCCGGAATTGAAAATTGTCGCGTTCGACGCATGTCTGGGCAAGCCGGGATCGGTCGGGAAATTTTTGTCTTTGCGCGCTCCCCTGACTCCTGCCGGCTCCATGAAAGGAACGTTTGTGCCGATCGGCGATTACAGCATCGCGGCGGTCGTTAACGTGTACGGCCCGAAACCGTATCAGGCGCTGCAAACGGCTTCGCTAGGGCTTGTGCTGCAGATGGCGGATCGGGCGGCGGCTTCGGCGGTTAAGGCGTTCGGCTTGGAACCGGTCACGGCGCAGAATTCGCTCCGTCCGGCAAAACGATAACGGAAGAAGGCGTGCGAATGGAAAGAAGGGAACAACAAGGGCTGCCGATCCGCTATGCGGACCGTGGAGATGGGCCGGCGCTTGTGCTGCTGCACGGCTTTATGGGAAGCGCGGATTACTGGGAACGGGTCGTACCGCTGTTGGAAGGACATTTCCGCTGTATCGTGCCTGACCTGCTCGGCCATGGAGCTTCCGAAGCGCCGGAAGGCCCGTACACGATCGAGCGGCTGGCCGACGGCGTTTTTCGGCTGCTGGACGAGTTGAAGATTGAACAGGCCGTGCTGCTGGGACATTCGATGGGCGGGTATACGGCGCTGTCTTTCGCGGAACGGTATCCCGAACGGCTTTCGGCGTTCGGTTTGATCCATTCCACGCCTCTGCCGGACGACGAGGCGGGCAGAGAGAAGCGGACGGCCGTTGCCGAGCGGGTACTGCGCGAAGGCGTTCGTCCGTTCGTGGAACAATCCGCGCCCAATTGGTTCGCTCCCGATAACGCAAAGCGGATGACCGCCGAGCTGGACCGGGTGCTGGAGATCGGATTCGGCACGAACCCCCGGGGAGCGGCAGGCGCGGCGCTTGCGATGCGCGAACGTCCCGACCGGAAGCGCGTGATCCGGGATTCGAAGCTGCCCGTCCTGCTGATCGCCGGCGGCGAAGACGGCATCGCGCCGCCCGAGAAGGCGTTCGCCGCCGAGAATCCGCGCACGACAAAACGCGTAATCGAAGGCGCGGGCCATATGAGCCTGTTCGAGGCGCCTCAGGAATTGGCTCGTCAGATCGCTTCTTTTGCCGAGAGCCTGTAAAGGCACCGAATGTTTGAAAAGGCGGGATTCCATTGCTGAGAAAAGATTATTTGACACGCATGATCGAAGAAATGACCGAGGCGGTCGGCGCGATGTTGGGGCTCCGCCGGGAGCAAAAAAACGAGCAGGCTCTCGAAAAACTCGACGGGCTGCTGAAGCGCAACTTCCGCATGAGCGAGCAGATGCTGCGTTCGCTTCCGCCCGAAGAACTGATCGGGCTGTTCCGGCAGAGGGACGGCGTCGATGCGGAAAGCCTTCAGCTTGTCGCCCGGATGCTGCAGGAAAACGGAGAAATCCGCGAAAACATGGGCGAGGAACAGGAAGCCGCAGCCGTGCGGATCAAGGCGCTTCATCTGTATTTGTTCGCGGCATTGAACGGCGGCAGCCGGGAACTGGTCGATTATCCGGAACGGATTGCCGAACTGTACGCTCTGCTTGAGCGCTATCGGCTGCCCGCCGAAGCGGAACGGCTTGTCATGCTCTATGAGGAGCGGGAAGGCCGCTACGTACAGGCGGAAGATGCCATGTACCGGATGCTGAACGCGAGCGCCGAGAATGATCCGAATGCGTTGGAAGAAGGCAGAATGTTCTATGCCCGGCTGTCGGGTCTCGACGAAGAACGGCTGCAGGCCGGAGGACTGACCCGAGAAGAACTGGAAGAAGGCATCGAAGCGCTCCGAGAAGAATAAGGCTCCGGACGAAAAGTCCGATGTCGACAACAAGACGACAACACCCGAGAGGATGAGATTCACCCATGCAAAATATCGACGAACTGCTGGAAGCCGTGCTGCCGGAAGGCAGGCTGGTCACGGCGACCGTCAGCCAGCCTCGGCGCAAGGATGGCGAAGCTTACGCCAAAGTGGCCGTGAAGCCGGTCCTGCTGAAAAACGAACTGCATTATCAGCTTGCCTATCACTACGAGAAAAAAGTCACGCATGATAATCTGACCCTCGAAGAAGCGCGCAAGCGAATCGCGGAACTGTTGGAGAACGATATGCGCCAAGGACTGTTCTGCACGCTGGAAGCCGATTATCAGGTATTGGTCAGCAAAAAAGGCAAAACGGCGATTTTGAAAAAACCGCCGACGAAAAAAGAAGCGCCGAACCTTGCCCACAACCGCAAAAAAACTTACGTATTGGACGAGGGAGAGCCGGTTCCGTTTCTGGTCGAGCTGGGCGTCATGAACGACAAAGGACGCGTGCTGGCCGCCAAGTATGATAAGTTCCGCCAGATCAATCGTTTTTTGGAGATGGTGCGCGACATTCTGCCCGCCCTGCCGAAGGAACGGAAGCTGACCATCGTCGATTTCGGCTGCGGCAAATCGTATTTGACGTTCGCGCTGTATCACTATCTGGCGGTGCAGGAAGGTTTCGAGCTGAACGTCGTCGGCCTCGATCTCAAAGCGGACGTCATTGAACACTGCGAATCGCTGGCCCGGACGCTGAACTATGTCGGGCTGCATTTCCGCATCGGCGACATCGCCGATTACGACGAATTCGAAGCCGTGGACATGGTAATCACGCTGCACGCCTGCGATACGGCCACCGACGCCGCGCTGGAAAAGGCGGTACGCTGGGGAGCTTCGGCGATTCTCTCGGTACCGTGCTGCCAGCATGAACTTTTTTCGCAGGTGCAAAATGACGTGCTGGAGCCGCTGCTTTCGCACGGCATCCTGAAAGAACGCTTCTCCGCGCTCGCCACCGACGCGATCCGGGCGAAGCTGCTCGACATCGTCGGGTATAAGACCCAACTGCTCGAGTTTATCGATATGGAACATACGCCCAAAAACATTCTGATCCGTGCAGTAAAGTCGGGCGGTCAAGATACGGCGGCACTGTGGCGCGAATACGAAGCGTTCCGCGGTTTTCTCGGCGCTTCGCCGTACCTGGAAAACGCGCTGCGCGATCGTCTGCCCGCCGCTTCGAACGTCTGAACGCGGAGTCGGCAGGCGGGAAATTAAACGATAAGTCTAAACGTTGAGCGCTTCAATCCCAAGTCCGGTCCTGTGATTTTTTCGAATCGGGAGGGCAGGGACACGGGGACGGCCAACGCAACGGCACAGGAAAGAGGGAAAACGGTGAGCGTTATTTCGGATATTGTGGCACAGCTGTTTCAATGGATTCAGGGGTTAGGGTATTTCGGCATCATGTTCGGCCTGATGGTCGAAGTCATCCCGAGCGAAATCGTGCTGGCTTACGGCGGATTTCTGGTCTATTCGGGCGACATCAACTTCTGGGGAGCGGTGCTGTTCGGCACGATCGGCGGGGTGTTCGCCCAGCTCTTCATTTACTGGATCAGCCGCTACGGCGGTCGTCCGGTACTGAAACGGTTCGGCAAGTACATCTTTATCAAAGAGTCTCATATCGATCATGCCGAGTCTTGGTTCAACAAATACGGAGCGGGCATCATTTTCACCGGCCGCTTCATCCCGGTCGTTCGGCACGCGATTTCGATTCCTGCCGGCCTGGCCAAAATGCCGACCTGGCGCTTTACGGTGCTGACGACGCTTGCCGTCATTCCATGGTCGATCCTGTTCATCTTCCTCGGCTATCAGCTCGGCGGGCAATGGGAGCAGATCGACGAAAAAGCATCGCCTTATATCGTCCCGATCATTTTGGGAGCGGCGTTCGTGCTGCTCGTGTATTTGGTAGTCAAAGCCGTGCTCACCCGCCGCAAGAAGATGCGCGCTTGATCCGGACACCCGGCTTCGGCCGGAATTTTGAGAGAAAAGAGGGAGAGCCATGGGCAAATCAAATTTGAAGTCCCGGTTCGGAACCGGGCGGACTCCGCAGGCATTCATGGATTCCATGCAGCAAAACAAGGAAACGTTCGAAGCGGGATACCGCGATTTCTCGTGGAAGAACGAAGAAGACCGGCTCTTTTTTGAAAATCTGCGCTCGCGCGGAGACTTGAGAAGCGTCATTCTGGCGGCCGATTGGTGCGGCGACGTGGCCCGCAACGTTCCGGTCGTATTCCGGGTGTTGGAAACGGCTGAGATTCCGGTCGACGTGATGATTCTGGAGGAGAACTTCGATCTGATGGACGAGTATCTGACGATGGGAGGGCGTTCCGTGCCGATCGTCATTTTCGCCGATGCGGACGGCGAACCGCTGGCGCAGTGGGGACCTCGTCCGGAAAAGGTGCAGGAGCTGATGCGCAAATTCAAAGCGGAAAATCCGGACCGCGAAGCGCCGGATTATGCCGACAACATGAAGATCGTTCGCGAGCAGATGAAAGAGCGTTACGGCGAAGGCACTTCCGTTCACGAAGTGATCGTGCACGAGCTGCGTACGCTTCTGTCGGGGGTGTAAGATGCTGAGAGTCGAAACTTTTAACTTGGGACCGCTGCAGACCAACGCTTACCTGCTGCGCGGAGAAGACGATCTGAAAGCGGTCGTGGTCGATCCCGGCATGAATCCCGCCGCGCTGATGCGGCGGGTCGAGCACCTGCATATCGAGGCGATTCTGCTGACCCACGCGCATTTCGACCACATCGGAGGCGTGGAAGAACTGCGCCGGATGAAAGGCTGCCCGGTATACGTGCACGATTTGGAAGCCGATTGGCTCGGGAATCCGAAGTTCAACGGTTCCGCGATGTGGTCCGAGCTGGGAGGACCGATCAAGGCCGAACCGGCCGAGTTCGCGCTGGTCGAAGGCCAGACGTTAAGCTTGATCGGAAACGAGTTCAAGGTGCTGCATACTCCGGGACACTCGCCGGGCAGCGTCAGCTTCCTGTGCGGCAAAGACCTCTTCGCCGGCGACGTGCTGTTCCGGGAGGGAGTCGGACGGACCGACTTGTACGGCGGCCGTCAGGGCGACTTGGTCGACTCGGTCCGTTTGAAGCTGTACAAGCTTCCGGACGATACGGTCGTCTACCCGGGGCATGGCCCTCGAACCAAGATCGGTTACGAGAAAGCGAATAATCCGTTTGTTCCGGCTTTGTAAAATGGCGGACATTTCCCCATTAGGACGCTCAAAAGCTGGACAATAGGCGAACCCGGTAGTAAGATACAGCTATTGAGTTACATACGCGCGGCAGCGAACACGGCGTTAAGGCCGATTTTCGCGATGCGCCTAACGCCTGCGAAGCACGCAAGCTGAGGATTCATTCCCGGTTTGCGTGCTTTTTTTTGCTTTTTTCGGGAGATCGACGCTTCATATGGCAATCCAATCACCACCGATGCATGCCCGGCCGTGACCTTCGTCCAATGCGGCGACCGTCGGTCCGGGCACGGATCGGAATATCGAGGGAGAGATGAGCGAATTGGACGGAGCAAAGCCTTTTGATGGGGAGAAAACGACGGAAGCGAGAAGGGGATCGCGGCAGCGCACGGAGCGGGAAACGAAGGACGGCGAAAAGCTGCCGGAAATTCGGGAAACCGAAGCGGTCTACCGCTGCGGGAGCAAAGACGCGGAAGAGGCCGCGGTACGTTCTTGGAATTCGGTCAAGCTGCGGGCGGGGCGGATAGCTCAGCCTTGGCACGAGCGGTTGAGCCGAATTCGGGACAGACAGGATCCGCGCTTTTAGCCGGCGGGCACCGTTAACGGACGTTCGTAGGCGCTTACCGGAAAATTCGGACTCGATTTTCGTATAAAACTCACATGAAGTGAGCCGATTGCGTGGACAGCAAAACCTTTTTTTAGTACGATATAAGTCAAGCATTTGCTTTACATTCATTTTTCATGAACAAGTGGACCATGAAGCCGGAAGCGCCCGGGCGTGCCGGGCTTTATAGATGACGACCGAGGGGGAGAAACAATGCTTCATCTGGGAGAAAAGATCGTGATCGTCGCCGACGTCTTCGAACAAAACCTCCCTGTGGGGGAATACGGTTATTTGATCGCTTACGATCGTAATCCGGATAACGCTTTCGATTATATCGTTCGAATCCCGCAGGCCAACCGCAACTTTTTCGTGACCGAAAAAGATATCGAGCCGGAGGTAAACGTACTGCGTTTCGAAGCGGAGCAGGTCGAGCGTGCCGCACTGATCGATTACGCGCTGGCAACGCACAACGAGAAGCTGTTCTATCAGGTAATGAACGGCGAAGAAGAAACGTCCGAACCGGAAATCGAAGCGGCCGCAGAGCCGATGTCGCAGGCCGAGTTCATCAAGCGAATCAATTTACGGGCATGGATTTAAAGCCGGCGGCTGCCGGCTTTTTTCTTTAGGAGAGACTATTCGTACGGCCTGCCGCGCGTCGGCACGGCTCGGAAGGCGGACGCTGAAGACTGCGCGGCGGTCTGGATTTTTGCGG
Organism: Saccharibacillus alkalitolerans; assembly: GCF_011090185.1. GTDB lineage: Bacteria > Bacillota > Bacilli > Paenibacillales > Paenibacillaceae > Saccharibacillus > Saccharibacillus alkalitolerans. Next base: position 105,959 of record NZ_JAAFGS010000011.1, read on the forward strand.
GTTGCTAACCTATAATGGGGACGTTGAGGAGTTTCGGCACTTTAACCCTTTAAACGATAGGAGAACTTGATATGAAAATTACGGTGGAACAGGTCGAACACGTGGCGAAACTTGCCCGGTTGAATGTGCAAGACGACGAAAAAGAAATGTTCGCCGAGCAGTTGAGCGCCATTCTGCAGTATGCGGAAAAGCTGAACGAGCTGGATACGGACAACGTGGAGCCGACGACGCACGTGCTGCCGCTGCACAGCGTCATGCGCGAAGACAACGTACGCGAGAGCTTGCCGATCGAGCGGGTATTGCAAAATGCGCCCGAAGACGAAGACGGCCAGTTCCGGGTACCGGCAGTACTTGAATAGTTAACGATCAACGCGGAGGTGCGATAGTGACATTGTTCGATTTGGGACTTCGGGAAATTCATAACCGGCTGCACGCCGGTGAACTGTCCGTGACCGAACTGGTCAAGGACTCCCTGCAAAAAGTCGGGGAGCGCGACGAGAAAGTAAAAGCTTTTTTGACGGTCGACGAAGAAGGAGCGCTGGCTTCGGCGGCCAAGCTCGACGAAAAGCTGGCGGCGGGCGAAGAGCGGGGGCTGCTGTTCGGGCTGCCGGCCGGGATCAAGGACAATATCGTGACGGAAGGGCTGCGCACGACCTGCGCCAGCCAATTCCTGCGCAATTTCGATCCGGTATACGACGCGACCGTGGTGAAGAAGCTCCGCGCGGCCGACAGCGTCACGATCGGCAAGCTGAATATGGACGAATTCGCGATGGGCGGTTCGAACGAAAATTCCAGTTTTTATCCGGTTCGCAACCCATGGAATCCGGACCGCGTTCCGGGCGGTTCCAGCGGCGGTTCCGCCGCGGCTGTCGCGGCGGGCGAAGTGTATTTCACCCTCGGCTCCGACACGGGCGGTTCGATCCGCCAGCCGGCTTCTTACTGCGGCGTGGTCGGTTTGAAGCCGACTTACGGCCTTGTGTCGCGTTTCGGCCTTGTGGCGTTCGCTTCTTCGCTTGACCAGATCGGTCCGGTAACGCGTACCGTCGAAGACTCGGCTTATGTGCTGCAGGCGATCGCCGGTCACGACGACAGGGATTCGACGTCGGCGAACGTGGACGTGCCGGACTATGTCTCCGCGCTGACGGGCGACATCAAGGGACTGCGCATCGCCGTGCCTAAGGAATACATGGGCGAAGGCGTCGACCCTCAGGTCAAGGAATCCGTTATGGCGGCGATCCGGCAGCTGGAATCGCTCGGCGCGACCTGGGAAGAAGTTTCGCTGCCGCATACGGAATACGCGCTGGCCGCTTATTACCTGCTGTCGTCCTCGGAAGCTTCGTCCAACTTGGCCCGTTTCGACGGCGTGCGTTACGGCGTGCGCGCGGACAATCCGGACAATTTGCTCGATCTCTATCTGAAGTCGAGAAGCGAAGGATTCGGCGACGAGGTGAAGCGGCGGATCATGCTCGGCACCTATGCGCTCAGCTCCGGTTATTACGATGCCTACTATCTGAAGGCGCAGAAGGTTCGCACGCTGATCAAGCAGGACTTTGACCGGGTATTCGAGAAGTTCGATGTCATCGTGGGGCCGACGGCCCCGACGACCGCTTTTGCCATCGGTTCGCAAACGGACGATCCGCTGACCATGTACCTGAACGACATCCTGACCATTCCGGTCAGCCTTGCGGGCGTGCCGGCAATCAGCATTCCGTGCGGATTCGCGGACGACATGCCGGTCGGCCTGCAGATCATCGGCAAACCGTTTGACGAACAGACCGTGCTGCGCGTCTCGCACGCGTTCGAGCAGAGTACCGATCATCACAAACGCCGCCCGCAGATTTAATCCGCGCGCGTAAGAAGGAGGAACCGCCTGTCATGTCCACCGTACAATACGAAACGGTCATCGGACTCGAAGTGCACGTCGAGCTGCACACGAAATCCAAAATCTTCTGCGGCTGCTCCACCGAGTTCGGGGCGCCGCCCAACACCCATACTTGTCCGGTCTGCCTCGGTCACCCCGGCGTGCTGCCGGTGCTGAACCGTCAGGCCGTCGAATACGCGATCAAGGCGGCGATGGCGCTGAACTGCCAGATCGCCGACATCAGCCATTTCGACCGCAAAAACTATTTCTATCCCGATTCGCCTAAAGCGTACCAGATCTCGCAGGCGGCCCGTCCGATCGGGGAGCACGGCTGGATCGACATCGAAGTCGGCGGAAAGACCAAGCGGATCGGCATCACGCGCCTGCATCTGGAAGAAGATGCCGGGAAGCTGACTCATACGGGAGCCTTCGGCTCGCTCGTCGACTTCAACCGCGTCGGCACGCCGCTCGTCGAGATTGTATCCGAGCCGGAGATTTCTTCGCCGGAAGAAGCGCGCGCTTACCTGGAGAAGATGCGCGCGATCATGCAGTACTGCGAAGTGTCGGACGTGAAAATGGAGGAAGGCTCGCTGCGGTGCGATGCCAACATCAGCATTCGTCCGCAAGGACAGAAGGAATTCGGCATCCGCGCAGAACTCAAAAACATGAACTCTTTCCGCGGCGTGCAGCGCGGCCTTGAATACGAGGAAATCCGCCAGGCGGAGATTCTGGACGAGGGCGGCGTCGTCGTGCAGGAGACCCGCCGCTGGGACGAAGCCAAGGGGCAGACGTTCTCGATGCGCGGCAAAGAAGAGGCTCATGATTACCGCTACTTCCCGGACCCGGATTTGGTGTCCGTGGAGATCGGCGCCGATTGGAAAGAACGGATCCGCGCGAGCATTCCGGAACTGCCGGACGCTCGCCGTGCGCGTTACAGCGCGGATTACGGCCTGCCGGCTTACGACGCGCAGGTCATTACCTCCTCGAAGCCGCTGGCGGACCTGTTCGAGGAAAGCCTGAAGCATACGGACGACGCCAAGTCCGTATCCAACTGGATCATGGGCGAACTGCTGGGCCATCTCAATACGAGCGGCTTGGAACTGGGAGCCGTTCCGATCACCGGGCAGAGCCTCGGCGAACTGGTCGGACTGATCGGCAAGGGCACGGTCAGCAGCAAGATCGCCAAGACCGTGTTCAAAGAAATGCTGCAGAGCGGCAAGCGTCCGCAGCAGATCGTCGAAGAACAGGGACTCGTCCAGATCAGCGACGAAGGCGCGATCAAGGCGATCGTGACCGAAGTGGTCGCCGCCAATCCGCAGTCGGTCGAAGATTACCGGGCCGGCAAAGACAAGGCGATCGGCTTCCTGGTCGGCCAGGTCATGAAGCAGAGCAAGGGCAAGGCCAATCCGGGACTGGTCAACAAACTGCTTACGGAACTGCTGAAAGGCTGATCCGACTTCGGCCGATCGGCCGTACGAAGGGCGCGTTCGCTTGCGGACGCGTCCTTTATCGTGGGCCCCCTTCCACAAACAAACTCATGGATTAAAGCGAAAACGGGAAATTCGGTTAATAATAAGAAAAAGCGAGGGGATTGCGATGATCGACAGGGTTGATATGGAAGACGATCTTCTGGTCCATAGGCTGCTGCAGCTGCAGACGACGGCTTACCGTCTTGAAGCCAAGCTGATCGGCTTCGACGAAATTCCGCCGCTTGCGGACACGTTCGAGACCTTAAAGCGCAGCAGCGACACGTTTTACGGCTATACGGCAAAAAGCGGAGAACTCGCCGGAGCCGTTGCGGTCGAGGAAGAGATGCCCGGCGAACTTACGCTGACCCGGATGATGGTACATCCGGATTTTTTTCGGCAGGGAATCGCCAGTCGTTTGATCGAGTATGTCTTCGCGCATTATCCGGATTTCTCCGTCTATATCGTCTCGACCGGTTCGAGAAACCGCCCCGCGATGCGCTTGTACGAAAAATTCGGCTTTGTGCCTTTTAAGCGCGAGAACATTGCGCCGGGTATCGAACTGGCGACCATGCGACGGGAGAGAGAGGCGAAGAGACCGGAATGAATGCCGCATTTCCGTATAATTGAAGGAGCACAGACCAAACATGACGAATCCTTGGCTTATCGATAATGTTCATATTTTTCTTCGGCTGGTATGCGCGGTGCTGCTGGGCGGACTCATCGGCTGGGAGCGGGAACGTTCGAGCCATGCGGCGGGTCTGCGAACGCATATCCTGGTCTCGGTAGGTTCGGCACTTATCATGCTGCTATCGATGTACGGGTTCGTTGCGTTTGTGGACCAGCCGAGTGTTCGGGTCGACCCTGCGCGGCTGGCGACTGCCGTGATTTCGGGAATCGGCTTTCTTGGCGCGGGTACGATTCTGTTCACCGGCAAATCCATTACGGGACTGACGACGGCCGCTTCGCTGTGGGTCGTGGCGGCGATCGGGTTGGCGGTAGGCGCCGGATTTTATTTTGCCGCGATCTTAACCACCCTTTTTGTATTCGTGACGCTGCTTATGCTTAATGTCGTCGAACAGCGGTATATACGCGGACACCACAGGCACATCGTGACGATACGCGGAAGAACGGGCAGCGGATTGATGGAAAGGGTATCCGATTTTATGAAAGAACGCGAAGTGCGCATCCGCAAAATGGAAGTGCACGTCAAAGACGAAAGCTTGGCGTCCGAGCCGGGAGAACGTTCGGGAGCTGCTGAAATCACGATGCACCTCACCTCGGAAAAGCAGATGGACCCGGCCGAAATGACGCATCAGCTGCTGAGAATGGAAGGCGTCTATTCCGTCGCCATCGAATAGAACCGCCGGTCCATACGGACCGCTGCTTGGAGAAAGGGGGCCCGGAAGATGGGAAAGACCGCTAAAGCAAGGCGGCGGAAGCGAAAGTTGGTTGCCTGTTTGCTGTCCGCCATCGTTCCCGGTACGGGACACCTTTACTTGGGACTGATTCAAAAAGGCATTTCGTTCATGCTGACGATCCTGCTTGTTATCGAGGCTATGCTGTACTTTTCGTCGACGGGCATTAAAATCAACGTGCCGCTGCTGATTCTTCTCGCTTTGACGATTCCGATCATTTACTTTTACAGCGTCTATGACGTTTTGCAGGCAACGGACCGGGCCAATGAGCGGCGGGGCGCGAGACAGAACGAATTTTACAATTGGCGAAAAAGCATGACGTTTGCTCTGATCCTGCTCGGCGAAGGGGGCCTGCTGCTGGTTTTCCACAGTCGTCCGCTCTGGTTCCGGCAGTTGATCGAGCAGTACGGCCGGGAAGCGGCTGCATTTGCGCTTTTTCTGCTGGGGATTATTCTGGCGATCGCGCAGGCATTAAGTGTGCGAAGAGCCGCACGGCAGTCGCGCGCCATCCCTTCTTCCCACCCCTCGGCTGCCGCGGAAGGGGGCGAACGCCATGAACCCTAAAATTCGGATCGGACGCTGGACGGCTTCACTCCTGCTTATGACGGTCGGACTGCTGCTGCTCAGCGATGAGCTGCGCGGAAGAGACGATATGCTGCAGCTGATCCGTTGGTGGCCGGCCGCTTTTGTGCTCTGGGGAGCGGAATACGTAATCATGCTGTTGGTATTTCGCCGACGAAGAGGCGGCGGCCGGCGTTTCCGGATCGATTTCACGGGCATGCTGCTCGCTTCGGCGCTCAGCGCTTCCGTTTTTATCGTCACGCAGCAGAACCATTATTTGCATTTGTGGAATCAGGTCAGCCTCGACCTGACCAATTCCGCGATCGAATTCAGCGAAGCGGAAGGCAATAAATTCGCGAAGCCGTCCGTCGACGTTCACGCGGCATTGGAGATGACGAAGCTGTCCGTGGAAGGGATCAACGGAGACATCGTGATCCGGCGGGGATTCTCCGACCGTATTCGTGTTCGCAGCACGGTCTGGGTGGATCAGACGGAACCGGAGGAAGCGAAAGCTATCGCAGGGAAGACGGGAATCAAGATTAGCGAAGGCGAAACGCTGGCCGTTACGACCGAGTCCCAGTCTTACGGCGCATCCGGGCGGAGGCAGCCGAGAATCAACCTTGAAATTTTGCTGCCGCCGGAGAGAAGCTTCGATATGGAGATTCGGACGAACGGCGGTTCCGTTACGTTGAACGGCGTGCAGGCGCTGCGTTCCATCTCCGTTCAGACCGGAGGGGGCAACCTTGATTTCACCAACATAAGCGGCAATGTTTCGGCCTCCACGTCCAAAGGCGCAATTCAGATATCGACCGTCGCGGGCAGCGTAAAAGCCGAAACCCAGCAGGGAGATATCGAAAGCGAAAATGTGGCCGGTTCGGTTAATCTGACTACGATTTTGGGGAATATCGCCGTGAGCGGCACGATAGGCGATATCGCTCTCGACACGCGGAACGGCAGCCTCGAAGTAGACGGCGTCAACTTCAACCTCGCCGCCCAGACGCTTAACGGCAACATTGACGTCCGGTCTCGCGTCGTCAGGGGAGACTGGTCCGTATACAGCGCGGTCGGGCGCATCGATTTGACCCTTCCGGATTTCGGCGACTACCGGATGGAAGGATCGAACGGGTACGGCGATATTCGCAGCGAGCTGCCTTTCGCCATTCAGGATCGGACGCTTAGCGGAACTTATGGAGACGGTTCTTTTTCGGTAAAAGCCGACGGAAACGGAGATTTGAATATTTTCAGAAGCGAATGAAAGGGCAGCGCCGCAAAGTTCGCACGTTGACAAAAAATATTCACAAACCTTACAATGGAGAGTAACCCGAGGAATAACGGCAAGGAGGAGAACGGGATGACGACACGCGTACAACATGCTTTGGAACAGCTGAAAATAAACGGTGTGCGCATCACTCCCCAAAGACATGCCATTTTAACCTATCTCATGGAGAATATGGGTCATCCGACCGCGGACGAGATTTACCGTGCGCTGTGTCCTCAATTTCCCAGCATGAGCGTCGCCACCGTGTACAATAATCTCAAGATGCTGATCGAAGCCGGAATGATTCACGAGCTGACTTACGGAGACAATTCCAGCCGGTTCGATGCAAATGTCAGCGAGCATTATCATATCATCTGCGAGAAGTGCGGCAAGATCGAGGATTTTCACCATCCTTATCTGGGAGAAGTCGAACATGCGGCGGCAAAGTCGACGGGATTTACGGTCAAAGGGCACCGTCTGGAAGTTTACGGAGTATGCAAAAGTTGCGGCGAACAATAACGTTTGCTTACAATAAAGCGTGTGAAGCCATCAGGCTTCCACGCTTTTTTTTATGGCGTATCTTTGCATTTATGCAGAAGGGCAGCTGTTGTTAAGTGACAAGAAGCAGACAAACGCGCGGACGCAAAAAGAAGAAACGTGCAGGAAAGGTTCTTCTGTTGGGCGTCGTGATTGCGGCCGCGGGCTGGGGAGTCTGGCAATTTTTGCCCGGCTTTTCGCATGAAGAACCGGAATGGGCGGGGAAAAGCAAACCTATTTTCATAGAGGGAAAATGGAGCGGTTATACGGCAATCGGGAGCGGAAGCTCGCTGAAGCTCCCTCTGCCGCTGATTCGGGAACAAATCAATGCGTATGCTTATGGCGATCCGGACGGAGAGACGGCGATTCTGACTACGGGCAGCGAAATGCTGGTGATGGCCGCGGACAGCGAATCGGCCGAACTGAACGGGAAAAGCTATGCGCTCGATTCACCCGTGCAGGAAGCAGGCGGATTTTTGTATGTGCCGATAGAAGCGATTGAGCATATGTACGGAGTGCAGGTTGCGGAGGAGAGCCCGGACGGCAGCGTCATTCTGCTCAAGGCCGGAGACAAGTTCCGTACGGGAACGGCGCAAGACGGCGGCTTGATCGGTTCTCCGAAGCTGCGGAGCGAAGCGGCGGCCAAATCGCCGATCGCGGCGGATTTGGAAAAAGGGACTCCGCTTCGAATCTGGAGCGAACAGGACGGATGGCTCTACGCCCAGACGGACGACGGTCGATCGGGTTACATTCCCGAAGATCAAGTAAAGCTGACAGGGGAGGAAAACATCCCGGTTATGAAGGCTGAAGCGACTGCCGCAGCGCAGAAATGGGCAGACAAAAAGATCAACCTGGCTTGGGAAGCCGTCTACGAGCGTCGTCCGAGCGCCGACGTCATCGAGGAGATGCAGGGAGTCAATGTGGTCAGCCCGACCTGGTTCGAATTGGCGGACGGCGAGGGCGGCGTGAACAGCAAAGCCGATGCGGCTTATGTCGGACGCGCTCATAATCGCGGCATGGAGGTATGGGGCTTGTTCAGCAACAGCTTTGAAGCCGACCGTACGCGCGATATGCTGCAAGACTACGAGACCCGCTCCCGAGCGATCAGCCAGGTTCTGGCTTACGCCAAGCAATTCAATCTCGACGGAATCAACCTTGACTTCGAAAATGTATATACCGAAGACAAAGAGCCGTTCGTCGAGTTTGTGCGCGAATTTACGGTTCGGGCTCGAAACGAAGGACTTACGGTCTCGATTGACGTGACCCCGAAATCCAATACCGAAATGTGGTCGGCATTTTTGGATCGCCATGCGCTGGGAGAAACGGTCGACTTCATGATGCTGATGGCATACGACGAGCATTGGGCCAGCAGTCCGACAGCGGGATCGGTGGCTTCCCTTCCATGGGTCGAGAAAGCCGTCAAACGCGTTCTGGAAGAAGATAAAGTTCCGTCCGCCAAGCTCGTGCTCGGCATTCCTCTGTATACGCGGGTGTGGACGGAAACGAAAGAAAACGGAGACGCCAAAATTTCTTCTTCGGCAGTCGGAATGGTTACGGCTCAGCGATTGATTGCCGAAAGCGGGGCCAAAAAAGAGTTTCTCGAAGACGTGGGACAAAATTACGTACAGTATGAAGAGGACGGAGAGCTGAAACGAATCTGGTTGGAGGACGGCGAATCGCTGAAACGGCGGATCGAATTGGCGAAGCGGTACGAACTGGCGGGCGCAGCCAGTTGGACACGCGGATTTGCTTCGGACGAAGCTTGGAAAGTGCTCGGTACGATAGGCAAACCGTAATCGGAACATGCGAAGAAGGAATGGGCTGCGCGGCGTAGAATAAGTACAATAACAACTCACAACAACTGCGCAGCCTGCTGCGCAGTTGTTGTGTAATCGGATGCCGCGCAGACCCGGCAGGAGGAGGAAGTCGGATTGAGTCCATTTACGTTTGGCGATTGGAGAACGATAAAGCCTGCTCCTCTCGGCGCCGTCGCCTGCTATCGGCCCAACGAAAAGTTTCATGGCGCACTGCTTCAAGATTTTGATGTGCTGGTGTTTTTGATTTTTGAAACGCTTGACGAAGAAGGCAAGACTCAGCATCGTATCGAAAACGGCGTTCACTACCAATTCCTCAGTCTGCGGGCAGAGGAACTGAGAAGTTGGATCGTAACGGGCGAACACCGTTCGCTGGTTCATTATTTTTTGCAAGGGGAGGTAATCGATGACGTGAAGGGACAAATTCTGCATTTGAGACAGCAGGTCGAGCAGTTTGAGCAGCCCCTTAGAGAGCAGCGGTTGTTTTTCGAATTTGCGCGCTTTCTGCGCCATTATGTGGAAGCCAAGCGTCACTTGACGGAAGGGCACGAGATGGACGCTTATTACAGTACGCTCAAAGCTCTGCACCATTGGGCATGTATCGAACTCGTACAGAAATCGGTCTATCCGGAGAAAACGATCTGGAATCAAGTACGTGAGCATAGCGCGCAGGTGTATAAGCTGTATGAACAGTTGGCATTCAGCCGGGAAACGCTGCGGGAGCGGGTGGAACTTGTTTTGTTGGCGTGCGAATTCTCGGTAATGTCGAAAATGGCCGCTTGTTCGGAGTTGTTGATTCGCGTACTCCGCAGCCGCAGAGTACCTTGGACTATCGAAGAACTGATGCGGCACCCGGAGCTTCGATATGTGAAGAATGAACTGCCGATGGTGGTGCGCAAGCTGGTATACCGCTCTCTGATCAGGCAGCAGCCCCATGAAGGCAAGGGCGGATGGGGCAGCGGGGAGATCCGGTACAGCCTGAATTAAGCAGTCGGGGAAAGAGCCTACAACCTCTGTGGAACGATGAAATTTCGAAAAAGGGTTGACGCTTAATGCTTGTGTATGATAAATTAAATCTCGCCCTTCAAAGGGACTCAGCGCTAAGTCGCTGGGAACAAGTAATCGCTTCGAAGTTCGAAAAAAACTTTTAAAAAAAGTGCTTGACGAACTGCTTGCGAAAGTGATAAGATATAAAAGTCGCCGCTGAGAAACAGCGACGAACGAGAAAGACAAGAGATACACGGTTTGCTCCTTGAAAACTGAACAGTAAGTGAGTCAGGAACGAAAACCGCTGACCCCTCCGGGCAAAGCGATTTGAGTTCCCGCGACAAGCGACAAGGTTTTTGACCTTTAGCGAGTCGTCGATGAGAATATAAGATTCTTGAGCAATCGAGAA
>NZ_JAAFGS010000012.1 GCF_011090185.1 Saccharibacillus alkalitolerans
CCGAGCCTCTTTTTCCGCCAAAAATCAGCTGATTTCCGCTCTAAGCGTCTCCTGATTCCGTTAGAATCTCCCCATCGCTCAAAATGCCCGCTAAGCGTCGCCTCGTTCCGTTAGAATTCGCCCGGCCGGCCCGACTCCCGATTTCGAGCGCTCTACGCCTTTCTTTTCTCCTTCGCCGTCTCGGCTTTGCCGCTTTTCGAATGCGGGTTAGTCCTTTTTCGAGCCTTGCCCCCCGTCCGTGCCGCCGAATACCTGACTCGCCGCCGCCAACCGGTACGTCCGGTACCGCTGCTTGTCGTTCACGGCCGTAATCAGCTTGCGCGCAGCGAGCTTTTGCAAAATCGCGCGCGCATGCCGATCCGTTACCCGCAGATGCGAGGCCAGCTCTCCGGCGCCGAACGGCACAAGCCGACGACGCGCATACCTCAAAGTCTCCTCCTCCAACCAGCCGAGTCCGTCCGCCATCAGATCAAACGACAGGAATCGGCCGACAAAAGCAAGCACCAACTGCTGACAGCGCTCGCGTTCCTCGCAGATTGACAAGTAAGCGACAGGCAGCAGCGTCCAACCGTCGAGTCCGAGCAGGCCGTGCCGCCAGCACAGATCTTTGAAACGCCGAGTATCCAGGTCGCGCGCGTGCGAGCCGTAACCTTGAATCTCGATCGCGCCTTTCGCTCCGCCGGGACGGTAGGCCAGATCGATATACCGATAACCTCCGTGGTAATCGCGCACTTCCCATTCCGCATGCAGATCGTCCAAATTGCCTACCGCCGGATACCAGACCCGCCGCAAAAATTCGATCGTTCCGTGTCCGAGCCCCCGCTTCAGCAGTTCCAGACGGCGGACGCCGTCCTCCGCCTCGATTTGCGCGGCCAGCCACTGCGCATACGTTTCCTCAAAATTCGTCCGCATGTCCTTCTCTCCTTTTTCCAAGTTGAAAAAGAACGCAAAAAGCCGCCTCCGATACTTCCGTATCGAGGGCGGCGCGTGCTTCGCGTCCGTATACGTCCAGTTTACCCCGCGCACAAGCGGCAGAGCAAGCGGAATCATGCACTCTCATGCCGTTCAATCCTTGCATTCCACCGATTCGAGAAGCCTGAAAAACAAAAGTATTCCGTCCCCACTCTTGGCCTCTTCACCGAATTCCATCCTTATCCACGGAATACAAATTTTAATTTATTGAGTAGGGTGAAAAACATTGAAAATTCATACTTGATCTTGCATGAAAAATGATTGATGTTTGACTGTTTAGAGTAATAAGTGATTGAAAAACTTTTGCATATTAAAGGAAAGGTCCGCCGTTCTTCGGCTTTGTCACTGGTTGATTCGGGACAAAATCCGGCATCTTTCCTTTGCTATTCCGAGACGGGGTGCTTAAAATTTGAGAAGAAGACGAGGTCTTGCATGCTGCGAATCGTACCGCGGCAGTTCGTCTCATCCCCTTTCCGGGGGAAATGATACCGTTTTCAAAAAGAGGGGTTTGAGAAGGAGGAATCCGTGTGGACAAACCGACCGGGCGACTGCTGCCGATCCTGAAGCATCTTCTCGCTTCAAGGGGAGAGTTCGTTACGGTACGGGATCTGTCGGATGAATTGGACGTCAGCGAAAGAACGGTCAAGCGCGAACTTCCCGGCGTGGAACACTGGCTCTCGGCAAGAGGAGCCCGGCTGATCCGCAAACCGGGTGCCGGAGTCAAACTGGAAGCCGCCAAGGCGCAGCTGGACGCTCTCATAGAAGAACTGCGCGCGGCGGGTTCGGCCAAAGATTACAGCAAGGACGAGAGACATTACTTCCTGATCAGCGAGCTGCTGCTCGCGGCCGAACCCGTCAAGTCGTACAGTTTCGCTTCACAGTTCAAAGTTACCGAAAGCACGCTGAGCGCCGACCTCGACCGGGCGGAACAATGGTTGGAACCGTTCGGTCTGCGCCTGGTCCGCAAGCCGGGATACGGCGTCTACGTCGAAGGCGGCGAGAACGCGATCCGCTCCGCCCTGATCCATCTGGTCTACGAAAGCGTCGCCGAAGACCAGATGGCGGGGCTGCTGAACGGTTCTCCCGGCGACTCCGCTTCCGATCCGGCAAGGGTGCGTTCGCACATCCGCAGCCGTCTGCTTAATCTGATCGACGAAGGTGCCTCGCAGCAGCTTCAGCAGATGGTCGAAGAGCTGGAACACAGCCTTGACCTGAAGCTGACGGACAGCGCTTACGTCGGGCTCGGAGTGCATCTCGCGCTCGCGATCCAGCGTATCCGCTCCGGACAGCGCATCTCGATCGACGGACGCGTGCTGAGCGATCTGAAGAAGCTCGATGAATTCGGCAAAGCCGAGCGGCTTGCCGGCAGGCTGGAAGAAATGCTGGGAATCGAAATTCCCGAAGACGAGGTCGGCTACATCACGATGCACCTGAAAGGCGCGGAGACGCGGCTGGACGGCGAGCACGACAATTATTACGACCACGTCAGCTTCGAACTTGTGCGGCTGGCGCGCAATATGCTGAAAGCCGCGGAAGCGGAGTTCGGTTACGAACTCAAAGGAAGCAGCAAGCTGTTCGCGGGATTCGTGCATCATCTCGGCCCCGCCGTCGAACGGCTGCGGCTGGGGCTCGACATTCGCAATCCGCTGCTTCGGCAAATCCGCGAACAGTACGCGGACGTATTCGATATTGCCGCCAAATGCTCGAAGATTCTCGCCGAGTACGTCGACCGCGACGTCCCGGACTCCGAGATCGGGTACATCGCGATGCACATCGGCGCGATGAGCGAATATGCGCGGGCGGAACGGCCTTCCCCGAAAGTGCTGATCGCCTGCGCGAGCGGCATGGGCACCTCGGGACTCCTGATGGCCCGCGTACGCAAAGAGTTCCCTTCCTTCAATCTGATCGGCATCGCTTCCGCCTCGGAGGCGGCCGAGAACCGCGAGGCGGACTTCATCGTCTCCACGGTCGACGTCGAGACCGAGATTCCCGTCGTGCGGGTGTCGGTACTGCTCTCCTTCCAGGACGTCGAACAAATCCGGCGTTTCGTAAGCGAAGAACAGCGGCATTTCGTAAGGAAAAAGCAGCGGCAAAATCTGCATACCGACCTTGTCGGCACGCTCGAAGATCACCGTCAGACGCTCGAGGGGATTCTGGATCTCGTCAAGCATGTCGATATCGCGGACGATATCGAGGCCCGGGACGTCGGCGAACTGATCGCCGCCATCTCGAAACGGTTTACGCGAAATCCGGAAGATGCCGCCGTGCTCGAAAGGGAGCTGCATGAACGCGAACGGCTGGGCGAGACGGTGCTGTCCCAGGACGGATTGATCCTGCTGCACTGCCGGTCCGAAGTCGTGGAGCGGCTCACGCTCGGCATCTTCCGCTTCCCGGACGGCATCGCCGCCGAGTCGGAAGACAAGCCGCTCTGCCTCAAGGCGGCGCTGCTGCTGCTGGCTCCCAAGGCCAGCGGCAAGTCCTACCTCCAGGCGGCCGGCGAGATCAGCAAATCGCTGATCGACCGCCCCGGATTCGCCTCGCGGCTGTCCGCTTCCGAGCCCGATAAGCTGCGCGGCGAAATCGCGGACATGATGAGAGAGCTTTATGCAAGAAAAATAGAACAATACACATTGGAGGTTGAACAATTATGAGCAGCGTATCGACGCCTGCAAAATCGGGCGGCGCAAGACAGGGCGTTCAGAAATTCGGACGTTTCCTGAGCGCGATGGTCATGCCGAACATCGGCGCGTTTATCGCGTGGGGTCTGATCACGGCCCTCTTTATTCCGACGGGCTGGTGGCCTAACGAAGACTTGGGATCGCTCGTCGGTCCGATGATTACCTATCTCCTGCCTCTGTTAATCGCTTACAGCGGCGGTAAAATGGTCGCGGATCATCGCGGCGGCGTGCTCGGCGCCATTGCAGTCATGGGCGTAATTGTCGGAGCTCCCGATACTCCGATGTTCTTGGGCGCCATGGCAATGGGCCCTCTGGCCGGTTGGGTCATCAAGCAGTTCGACCGTGCCATCGAAGGCAAAATTCCGGCCGGTTTCGAAATGCTTGTCAACAACTTCTCCGCCGGCATTATCGGCGGCGCGCTTGCCATCGGCGGTTATTACGGCGTAGGCCCGCTGTTCGATGCCTTTACCAGCATTCTGGAATCGGGCGTTCAAACCATCGTCAACTGGGGACTTCTCCCGCTGGTCTCGATATTTGTTGAGCCGGCCAAAATTCTGTTCCTGAACAATGCCATCAACCACGGGATCTTCACTCCGCTGGGCAGCGATCAGGTGGCCGATATCGGAAAATCGATCTTCTACCTGATCGAATCGAACCCTGGTCCGGGTCTGGGCGTCCTGCTCGCATACTGGGTATTTGCCAAAGGCTCCATCAAGAGTTCGGCTCCAGGCGCGATCGTCATTCACTTCCTGGGCGGTATTCACGAAATTTACTTCCCATACGTGCTGATGAGACCGGTTCTGATCCTGTCCGTCATCCTGGGCGGTATGGCCGGCGTGTTCACTTTCGTTGCTACCGGAGCCGGCTTGTCGGGTGCGGCATCTCCGGGCAGTATCATCGCTTTGATGCTCGTTTCGCCTAAAGGCGGACACCTGGCGGTTCTCGCGGGCGTAGTCGTAGCCGCTGTCGTATCGTTCCTCGTATCCGCATTCTTCCTCCGCAACTACAAAGCGGATGACGAAGAGCTGGCCAGAGCACGCGAAGCTTCGCAGGCGATGAAAGGCAGCAAGCCGGGCGCAGCCGCTTCTTCGGCAGCCGGCACAACCGTACGCGTTAACGGCAAAGTGGAAAAAATCGTCTTCGCCTGCGACGCGGGCATGGGCTCGAGCGCGATGGGCGCTTCGTCCTTCCGTAAAAAGGTCAAAGCGGCGGGTCTGCCGATCAACGTCACGAACACCGCGATCGAAAACATCCCTTCGGATGCCGACATCGTCGTCACGCAGCAGAACCTTACCGATCGCGCCAGAGCGAAAGCTCCCAACGCGCATCACGTTTCGATCGACAACTTCATCAACAATCCGGTCTACGAAGACCTGATCGAAGAATTGAAAGCTTCCCAATCCGGCGATTCCCCTGCGGAACGCAACACGACCGCGACGGCCGACGCGCAGTGGGATATCGACAACGCCCTGGACAAAGCCGCTCCGGGAGCGGGTGCGGGCGTCGTTCACTCCGACATCCTGCGCAAAGAAAACATCCGTCTCGGCCTGCCGAGCGTCAGCAAGGAAGAAGCGATCCGCGAAGCGGGACGCCTGCTCTCCGCCTCCGGCTATGTAAAACCGGGTTACGTGGACGCCATGATCGAACGCGAAGGCGTGGCTTCGACTTATATCGGCAACGGCGTCGCGATTCCTCACGGCGTAGGCACGGCCAAGAACGAAATCGATAACTCCGGCATCGTCGTGCTGCAGTATCCGAACGGCGTCGAATTCGAAGCCGGCACGGCTTACCTGGTTATCGGCATCGCCGGCGCCCGCGGCGAGCATCTGAAGATTCTGACGAAAATCGCCGAAGCGATCGAGGACGAATCGACGGTTCAGCGCCTGGCCAACACGAAAGACGTCAACGATATCTATAACACCTTGAGCGTGCAGCCCGAGTAACCGTTAAGGCGTTCGAAAAAGCTTAAGCCGGCAGGGATCCCCCTCTGCCGGCTTGGGCTTTGACTTTTTCCTTTGCTGTCCTCGGCTTTGCAAGGCTTGTACTTACGAGCTTATGTTTATCCTTGGTTTCACGATCTTTGCGATTCTGCCGTTTCCCATTCCCGGAAACGGTTTGATCTTTTAAGAAAGCAACACTTTCGGCTGCTAAGCTCGAATATTTCACTTGGAGCGACAATGGAAATATCGAGCCCCTATTCCAAGCGATGGAGGTAACACAACATGTCTAAAAAAGCCATTCAATTCGGAGCCGGCAACATCGGCCGCGGTTTCATCGGAGCGCTGCTCGTCGAAGCGGGCTACGAGCTCGTATTTGCCGACGTCAACGAAGCCATGATCAACGAACTGAACGAAAAGCACGGCTATACCATCCATATCCTTGACCTGGACAAACGCGAGATCCCGGTCGCCGGCGTGTCCGGCTGCCTCTCGAACAGCCCCGAAATGTCGAAGCACATCGCCGAAGCCGAAATCATCACGACGGCCGTCGGCCCTAACGTACTTAAGTTTATCGCCGTCAACATCGCCGCGGGTCTCGAAGAACGCGCCAAATCCGGTGCCGGCTTCCTGAACATCATCGCCTGCGAGAACATGGTCGGCGCCAGCTCCCATCTGAAAGAACAGGTCTACACGCATCTGTCCGACGAAGCGAAAGCCTACGCGGACGAGCACGTCGGCTTCCCGAACTGCTCCGTCGACCGCATCGTGCCTCCGTTCAAAGGCGAAGGCATGCTCGACGTGGGCGTGGAATCGTTCTTCGAATGGATCGTCGAAGAGCCGGCTTTCAAAGGCGAGGTCCCGCAGATCGAAGGCATGAAGCTGACCGATACGTTGGTCGCTTACGTGCAGCGCAAGCTGTTCACCCTGAACACGGGCCATGCGATCACCGCTTATCTGGGCTATCTCAAAGATCTGCCGACCGTCGACAAAGCGATCGAAGACGAGTCCGTCCGCAAGATCGTGCGCGACGCCATGGAAGAAAGCGGCGCGGCCCTGGTCAAGGAACACGGCTTCGACGCGGACGAGCATGCCAAGTACATCGACAAGATCGAGAAGCGCTTCCGCAACCCGTATCTCAACGACGACGTCAGCCGCGTCGGCCGCGAGCCGCTGCGCAAGCTCGGACCGAAAGACCGCCTGAGCGGCCCGGCGCGCATGGCGCTGGACCTCGGCCTGCCGATCGACAACCTGCTGACCGGTATTGCCGCCGCCCTGCATTATAACAACCCGGAAGACAAGCAGTCCGTCGAGCTGCAGGCCTCCATTCAGGAAAAAGGTCTGGAAGCTGCGATCGCCGAAGCGACCGGCTTCACCGAAGACAGCGGCGAGAACGCGAAGATCGCGGACGCTTACGAGTCGCTGAAGAAGTAATCCAACGAACCAGCCGCTTGGACTCGAAGCGGCAGCCCGCGGACAAGCCGAGCCGAAAATTATACGGATTCACCTAAAAAGAAGCCCGGTCTCCTTGGGAGACCGGGCTTCTTTCGCGTGCGTCCTGCGGCAGCCCGCTTTTGCCGAGCGGCGGCTGACGTCTCCGCCGCTCGGCATCGTGCACGCGGTATCCGCTCACACATGCGGTAACGAACCTTAAATACGCTATTTCTGCCTTTTTCGGCACTTTCGAATTCTAACGAATCGTCCTCCTTCTATTTTGGACAAACGACCGTTTTCCACAGCAAAAACGGAATAATAACGATACAAAAGTTCTTTAGGCCGTCAGATTGAGCCGAAACGGTCCGTTAACGATAGGACGATTCCTTGGAATCGGAAAACATCGGAACGGAGCCTTTTAAAACCGGCTTGCCTCTTCCAGCCGTTCAGACGCTGCTTAATCGAACGTCACGTTGATCACCGTAATCTCCGACCGCGAATTCGTCCGCATCGGCAGTCCCCAGAATCCGTAACCCGACGTCACGACCGAGTGCATGCCGTCCTTTTTCAGATAGCCCCAATCGTTTTCATAGATCCGGTTCGTGATAAAGTTCGCCGGGAAAATCTGGCCGCGATGCGTGTGTCCCGATACTTCGAGGTCGATCCCCGCCCGCGCCGCCAGGTCCAGATCGTACGGCTGGTGATCCAGCAGGATCAGCGGCGACGCCGCGTCCGCTTCCGAGGCCAGATCGGCGACGGACATCCGATTCGGGTCGGTCCGGTCTTTGCGCCCGACCAGCGTGACCGGAAGCCCTTCGCTGACGACGTCGTCGTACAGCAGATCCATCCCGCTGTCTTCCAGCGTGCGGATCAGCTCCGTATCTCCCGCCTCGATCCGGTCATGGTTGCCGAGCGTCGCATAGACCGGAGCCTCGATGCCGCGCAGGATCTCCGGAATGCCCTGCTTCACGTACTGCACGATATCGTCGTCCACCAGGTCGCCGGGGAACAGCACCAGATCCGGCTGCTGTTCGTTGATCATCCGCACCAGCCGCTTCGCATGTTCCGGTCCGGACAGGGCGCCGAAATGCATATCCGCCGCCATGACGATCTTCAGCGACGGACGGCCGTCCAGCGCCGGTTTGCCGATCTTCACGTCGTAAGCGCGAACGACCGGGCTGTACGCGTTATACACGCCGAAAGCGCTCAGCAGCAGCACGCACACGGACGCGCATACCGTCACCGAGCGAGTCAGTCTGCGGCGGTCGATACGCGTGAACAATCTGAGCAGAATTACGGCCAGATTCGTGATCGGCAGCACGGACACCATCGCATACGCGAAAATGAGCCAAACCGCCGCCGCCCAATGCGACCAAGCATATTCGCTGAACGCGAACCGGAAGAACATCGACCAAGCCGCAATCAGCAGTCCCGCCGACAGCACGATCAGCCAGCGGCGCCGGATAGCCGGACGGAACGCTTTGATCCCCTTCCACAAATTCCAACCGATATAGAAAAGAAACCCGTGATACACGAGCAAAGAAACGATAATGCGAATAAGCAAACCTCAGGCCCCTCTCCGGAATCGAACGAGAAACGGGCCTCGTTGCCCGCCCCGCGCGTTTTCTTCTATTATACGAAGCCGACGAGCACGAAGTCGAGCGCGCCCGCATACGCCAAAAGCAGCCTTCAGTTAAAGGCCGCTTTTTCAACGCGCGGGATTGTCTGGCCTGCCGCTTCCGACGCGGCCGATGCCGCGCTATAGCGAAGCTTTTTCACGGGCTTTCCCGTTCCCGTCATCGCCCGGCATCCTTCTGCATGTGCGCCCATTTCTCCCGGAACAGCGGCAGCGCTTCGCGGCCGAAGATTTCGGCCTCCTCAAGATGAGGATAGCCGGACAGAATGAACGTCGACACGCCGAGTTCGGCGTATTCGATCAAGCGCTGCGACACCTGGTCTGCGGTGCCGACGATCAGGATCGCGCCGCCGGAGCGCACGACCGACAGCCCCGTCCACAGGTTCGGGCCGACCACGAACTGCTCCGCCTTCGACTGCTCGCGCAGCTCGTTCTGGCGCCGCTGATTGGTCGCGTCGGTCGCGGCGAATTCCTTCTCCGCGCGCTCGATCGCTTCCGGCGAGACTTGGCTGATAATCTCGCGCGCCGCCGCCCATGCTTCTTCTTCCGTATCGCGGACCAGCACCTGCGCGCGCATGCCGTAGCGCAGCTCCCGCGGCCGGCCCGTTTCTTCCTCGTATGCCCGGCGCAGGCTCTCAATCTCCGCGATCTGCTCCTCGATCCAGGCATGCGGTTCGCCCCACATCAGGAACGTGTCCGCGTGACGGACGGCGACTTTCTTCGCCGCTTCCGAGCTGCCGCCCAGGTAAAACGGAGGATGCGGCTTCTGCACCGTCCGCGGCGAACTCGAAGTCCGTTCGAACGAATAATGCTTGCCTCGGAAAGGCTCGGACAAAGCCGTGGCACTTTCGCCTCCGTTATGCGGGTTCCGGCCGTTATCAGCCGCCGCGGCAAACTCCGAAGCCTGCGGCTTGTCGCCGTTCGCCCAGGTCCGCTTCATCACTTCCAGATATTCGTCCGCCCGTTCGTAGCGCTCGTCGTGCGAGCGGGCCAGCGGGTCGCCCAGTTCCTCGAGATCCTGCACGGAGCTGCCGGTCACGACGTTGATCATCGCCCGTCCGCCGGACAATTGGTCCAGTGCCGCGCCCATGCGCGCCGACAGCACCGGAGCGGTCAGTCCGGGACGCACCGCCACGAGCGGCCGCAGCGTCTTCGTCCAGCTCATGACCGCCGAGCCGACGACCCAGGCGTCCAGACACGGACCGCCGGTCGGAATCAGCACGAACTCGAAGCCCGCATTTTCCGCCGCCTGCGCCACTTCCGTCAAATAATCCAGCGTCGCCGGACGCTCCGGCTCCACGCCTACGTATTTGCCATCGCCCGCCGTGGGCAGAAACCAACCGAACTCGATTTCGCGCGCTTCCCGTTCTTCGTTCGCCATCCCCGATCCCGTCCTCTCCGTTTATGCTCAACTTTTTATTTGGAATTTGGCATTTAAATTTTGAAATATTATATACCGACTAAACAAGTTGGATTACTTTTGTTAGAATGATACCAAGGGCTTACGGAATAGTAAATGTCATTTCGCCGCCGAGGTTTTTTGTCATTTTGCGTACATAGCCATTCAGGAGAGGAGTTTCCGTCATGCCGATCGACACGGATGATATGAAGGAAGACCACCATGAATATTTGCGGGTTCACTTTTTTACGCCGTCCGAATACGAGAAGTCCGGGCCCGCCTGGCCGATCCGGATCGGATCGAACCTGGCCAAGCCCGGCTACAGAATAGGTCCGCGCACGACCGCTTACTACTATCTGCTGCTGGTATTGGAAGGGCGCGGCACGTTCGCGCAGAACGGGCGGACCTATCCGCTGGCGGCCGGTGGCATGTACTGTCTGTTCCCGCAGGTCATGCACGAGTATTGGACCGACCCGGACGAGCCGCTGCGCAAAATCTTCCTCGCGTTCGACGGCCGAATGTCGCTGGAGCTGCTTCGCCGCATCGGTCTTACGCCCGCTCGCCCGCATGTGGCTTCGGCACGCGCCGAAGAAGCGGCGGCGGGCATGCGTTCTTTTTTGAACCGAGCGGCAGCCGAAGGCCCGGACCTCTCCGACTTGGACCGATTGGCCGAGTTCTACCGAATCTTCGCCTCTTTGGAGCGGGCTGCGCTGCCGGAAAGCGGCGAGCCGGACGGCATCTCCTGGCTGCAGCGCGGACTCGAGTACATGGAGATCCATTACGCGGAAGGGATCACGGTCGAGGACGTGGCGCGGCACGCGGGCGTGGGACGCACCTATTTCAGCAAAAAGTTCCATGAACGCTACGGGCATACGCCGGTCCGCCACATGCAGCGCCTCAAACTCGACGAAGCCCGGATGCTGCTCGAGCAGACGAATTACTCGCTGTCGGAAATCGCGCATTCGGTCGGCTATCCGGACCTGTTTTCGTTTTCCAAAGCGTTCAAAAAGCATACGGGTCTGCCGCCCAGACAGTACCGCCAGCAGCGCCCGCCGTCCTGAAGACGAATAGGGCGCTTTTTTGTGCTCCGTTTCCCCGGATTTCCCGCGCGCCCGTCCGGTTAATAAACAGAGAGAAACGCCCCACGGCCCATGCGGACCCGCTGCGACCCGATTGGGGTCCCAAATGGCCTGCTGAGCGGACAAAACGGAGGAATACGACGAATTACGGAGGATTTCTGTTAAAACTATGTCAAAATCCCGGCCCGATTCCGAAAACCGCCGTTTTTTTCGCGTTTTTCTTGTGTTTTTGCGGAATAGTTTGTATAATCCTTCTTGTTGATTTTTTAACCGCAGTTCATTTTCGCTATGTAAAACCTATCTTTTCAAACGGACTAAGGGGGGACTTGATTTTGGGAAAAGCATTGATTATCGGTGCCGGCGGCGTAGCTAGCGTTGTCGTGCATAAGTGTGTCCAGAATCCTGACGTATTTGAGGAAATTTGTATCGCGAGTCGCACGCTGTCGAAGTGTGAAGCTTTGAAGACCAAGTTGGACGGAGGACGCACGAAGATTTCGGTCGCGCAGGTCGACGCCGACCGTACGGAAGAAGTCGTGGAGCTGATCAAAAGTTTCGGGCCGGATATCGTAATCAACGTGGCGCTCCCTTATCAGGACCTGACGATCATGGACGCGTGCCTCGAAACGGGCGTTCATTACCTCGACACGGCCAACTACGAGCCGCTCGACAATCCGAAATTCGAATATAAATGGCAGTGGGCTTACCGCGAGAAGTTTGAGAAAGCCGGCCTTACGGCGGTTCTCGGCAGCGGCTTCGATCCGGGCGTAACCGGCGTATTCAGCGCCTACGCGCTGAAGCACTACTTCGACGAGATCCACCAGATCGATATCGTGGATGCCAACGCAGGCGATCACGGTTATCCGTTCGCGACCAACTTCAACCCGGAGATCAATATCCGCGAGATCACGGCGAAAGGCCGCTACTGGGAGAACGGCGAGTGGGTCGAGACCGAACCTCTGTCCGAGAAGAAAGTCTACGATCTGCCGCAGATCGGACCGAAAGACATCTACCTCCTCTATCATGAAGAGCTGGAGTCCTTGGCCCAGAACATGCCCGGCCTGAAGAAAATCCGCTTCTGGATGACCTTCTCGCAAAACTACCTGAACCACCTGAAGGTACTCGAAAACGTCGGCATGACTTCCATCGAGCCGATCGAATTCGAAGGTCAGAAAATCGCGCCGCTTCAGTTCCTGAAAGCCGTTCTGCCGGACCCGGCATCGCTCGGACCGCGCACGAAAGGCAAAACGAACATCGGCTGCATTTTCCAAGGCACCAAAAACGGAGAGCCGAAAACGTACTACGTCTACAACGTATGCGATCACGAAGAATGCTACCGCGAAGTGGGTTCCCAGGCGATCTCTTACACAACCGGCGTGCCGGCGATGATCGGCGCCATGATGGTCCTCAAAGGCCTCTGGAAAAAGCCGGGCGTCTACAACGTGGAAGAGTTCGATCCGGACCCGTTCATGGAAGAACTGAACAAACAAGGCCTGCCGTGGGTAGAGGATTTCTCGCCGACGCTGCTGGACTAAAAGGGGCGTAGGAGAACATCATGACAGACATCGATTTCAGCGCCGTCCCGTCTCCCTGCTACGTCGTGGACGAGCGTCTGCTGACCAAGAACCTCGAACTGCTGGGCTCCGTGCAGGAGCGTACCGGCGCCAAGATCCTGCTCGCCCAGAAAGGATTCTCCATGTTCGCGGAGTATCCCCTGGTCGGCAAGTATCTGGCGGGCGTGACGTCGAGCTCCCTGTTCGAAGCGCGTCTCGGTTACGAGAAAATGGGCAAAGAAGTGCATGTGTACGCGCCGGCTTACGTCGATCGCGAGTTCGACGAGCTGCTGAGCTACACCGACCACATCGTGTTCAACTCGTTCGCCCAGTGGCGCAAGTTCAAGGACAAAGTGCTGAACTACCCGGGCCGCAAGATCGAAGTGGGCCTGCGCATCAACCCGGAATATTCGGAGCTTGAAGTGCCTCTGTACGATCCGTGCTCGCCGTACTCCCGCATGGGCATCACGCTGGAGAACTTCGACGAAAGCGATCTGGAAGGCATCGACGGTCTGCATTTCCATACCATGTGCGAGCAGAACTCCGATACGCTGGAGAACACGCTCAAAGTCGTCGACGAGAAATTCGGCCATGTGATCAAGAACATGAAATGGCTGAACTTCGGCGGCGGCCATCACATCACCCGTCCGGACTACGACGTCGAGCGCCTGATCCGCTGCATCGAGTTCGCGCGCGACAAATACGACGTACAGGTCTACCTGGAGCCGGGCGAAGCGATCGCGCTGAACACGGGCTACCTGGTCGCAACCGTACTCGATACGATGAAAAACGGTATGGACATCGCGATCCTCGACACGTCGGCGGAATGCCATATGCCGGACGTGCTGGCGATGCCTTACCGTCCGAACATCGCGGGCGCCGGCATGCCGGGCGAAAAAGCGATCACGTACCGTCTGGGCGGCATGACCTGCTTAGCCGGCGACGTGATCGGCGACTACTCGTTCGACCGTCCGCTCGAAGTCGGCGACAAGCTCGTCTTCGGCGACATGGCCCATTACACGATGGTCAAGAACCATATGTTCAACGGCGTGAACCTCCCTTCGATCGCTTCGTACAGCGACGAGGAAGGTATCAAAGTGATCCGCGAGTTCAAGTTCGAGGATTACAGTTCGCGGTTGTCTTAAGCTTTGTACGAAAAAAGCCTGACTCCTTTTTGGGGATGTCGGGCTTTTTTATTTGCCGGAACATTTTTTGGATTAAGCCCTGCTCTCGCCCTTGCGTGCCAAGCGCGATCTCAAACGAAGCAGCCGCGGTCTGTTATATCTCTGAATCAAACAAAACGGGATCTGCACCATCACGTTCACGATCGCGCAGATCAAGAACACAAGCGCATACTCGCCAGGATTGATCCAGATGCAGGCAAAGCCCAGAATCGCCATACCCAGATGCCCGACTTCCCCGTATTTCGTTTCCGAAATGAATTTATCCGCATACTCCAACGTAAGTTCCCGATTGAGATTTTTCTTTTGGAATTTCCATAACCCTCCGCCTTCGGGCAGCTTATCTTTCCACCGCTCAAGCCGGATTCTTTTATACAATTCCCGTTCGAACGGCCGCTCCGCGAAAAACCAATCGTTTTTCTCGTACCAGGACTTGGGCAGGAATCGAACCAAATGGGCCGTCCCCAGGCAGCAGACTAACCAAAATATCGTGTTGATGACGATCATCCATGCAATAAAACCGATGCTCATTTTCCACCGTCCTTGTTTGGGCAAACCGGAATGATACAGGGATTACAGGATTGAAATGACCTTGTGGTGGCGATGATCCTTTTTCCGGTATTCAGAGTACAAGGGTATCCGACTACAAGCTCTTTTCGATAATTCTCTCCATAAAAAAACTTACAAACCGACTGTCTTCGTCAGTCATAACAATTTGCGGGTGATCTGTTTGGGTAAAGTCGAACGATAATTGATCCTCAAATAATTCCTTTTGAAAGAAATGTACATACTTATCACTTAAAGTCTCCGGCTGTTCCTCATGTATTCCCTCATACGATTCAATAATTTCAGAAACCGAAGCATATCCGGGAATTTGGGTGTTTAGCAATCCCTGATCATCTTCTCCCATGTAACTAAGATAAATTTCGTACTCTTTCGGGTATCGATAAGGGTACTTATTCATTTGAGTTAATTGTTTTAATGTATCTATATCCTCTTTTGGGGCTGCTTTTATTTCATTTATCCAATTCTTATCAAATATCGATATATAGTTTGACAATCGTTCATACAAATCTGTATATGTTCCTGTTGATGGAATTCGGCTGTTTTTTATCGACATTGAGATAGTTTATACAGCCCTCTTTATGTGTAGTGAATTGATCGCTGGCATTGAAGATATTCAAATAGATTAGTTGCGCTTACCTTCTTATATTCTTGATAAACTTCGGCACTTCCCACTCTTCCGCCCCATACTTCTCCCGTGCCATGCTGCATCTGCGCTTCTAAAACCTCTTCAGCCCCGTATTCGGCCGATTCGCGAATGTCAGGGTTAGCAAGGCGTAAGTATCTTTTATTATCGGCAACAGGAATGCGATCCATATTTCACTTCCATATCCGAATCGTTCAACGCAAAGTCTTGCCGCTGTTCCCGTCCAGTCGCAGCACGATCCGTCACTCACAGCTGCTGACCGGTGAGTCCATTGTACCTTGAACGGCTGTCTACTTTCACCTTCGTGGCTCAACTGCTCGCCGTACGTATCGTAGCTGTACGTATCGGTCACTTGGCCCTGCTCGTTCGTCAGAGCCGTCGTGCTTCCGCGTAGATCATAGTGATACGTTTGGTACTGTCCTGCCGCGTCTTCGCGCCCAATCAGGCCCAGGCCGTAGACGTACCACGCTTGCGGCGTTCCGGCTGTGTCGGTTTCCATCAGAACCTGAGACAGCACGGCGTGCGGGTTGATAATCTGCTTGGTCGTTACGCCGTTTACCGTGATGGAGTTGCGGTTCTTTTCGTTGTCGTAGCCGCAGCTCACGCCGCCTGCCTGGATCAGGCGGTTGCGGGCGTCGTACTGGTAAGCCTGCGTGCTGCCGTGTACGTCATTTGCAGGTCGACGTACAGTCCGTTGACGTTTTCCAGAATCACGTTGCCTGCGGCATCGTAAACGTAGGTCGTCTCGGATCTGACGCTGCTGGCCTTTATCAGCAAGCTCAAACTTTGTTATTTGAGTTTAAAATTCTTAATATCGCGGAAAATAAAAAATGTAGCTGGCTGAAATTGAAGCATTCAGCTAACTACATTTTTTGCTTATTTTTGAAAGTCCTTAACGTTCGAAGATTTATAGAAGCTACCTAATTTCATTTTTTGAATAATCCTATATCCTACTCCAAAAACTATACCCGATGATAAATAGAAGAAGTAAAAATTTTGTGCTTCTGGCGAAAATGGGCTAATTCCACCCCAGAGGAGGAGTGCTAAAAGAGTGGGTATAAAGAAAATCGCTACGCAAGCTAATGGATAAAGTAATAGTTTGAATTTTTTAAATTTTTTGTCTACAAAGTAAACTATCCCAACATATATGGGACATGCAATACCGAGAAAACCAAAAAGAGTGATTAATATTACAAATCCAAGATCTGACTTCAGAGATTGATCAAAAACTAATTGTAGGTAATAAACATAACTTAAAAATCCCGACGTATAGGATAATAATCCAAGTAGAATCATTGCTATTTTAAACACCCATATTACCTCCTTAAATATCTTTTAAATTGACGAATTGTCAATCCAAGTGCAACACTTCGTCCTGAAACGTTTCATGGGTAGACTTCCAACCTAAACATTTACGAGGCCGGTTGTTAATCAAGGCGAGCGCTTGTTCAAGTTCGGCATCGGTCACCTGTGCAAAATCGTGGCCTTTAGGGAAAAACGCTCAAAGCAAACCGTTTGCGTTCTCGTTGGAACCACGCTGCCAGGAGGAATACGGATCGGCGAAATAGACGTCTACGCCGTGCAGCTGCTCCAACGCTTCATGGCATGCAAGCTCTTTGCCCCGGTCGACGGTCGCGGTTTGAATAGCCGACTTGGGATACTGAGCAGCCAGCACACCAAACGCGATTTCCATCGACAAGGCAGTTCGGTTCGGCATTTTAATCGCTTGGTAGAAGCGCGTTTTTCGCTCCACAAATGTGGTCACGCACGCTTTGCTTTTTCCCCGGCTAGAAACGACAGTGCCGAGCTCCCAGTGACCGAACGTGTCCCGGTCACGAATGGCTTTGAGGCGCTGTCGGATCGACTTCCCTATGGTACCACGCTTCTCCGGCGGTTTCTGGCGCTTGCCTTTGTGCCGAAGGACCTGCAGATTCCCTCGGCTCAGACGGCCCGCGTAAAGCCAGTTGTACAGCGTTTTAAAGGCCACGGCTAGAAGTCCTTTGCGCTTTCGACTGTGCTGGATTTGCTCGGGCGAGTAGGTCTTTTCAAAGTCGGCCTCGATCTCGCTGGCCAGCTTCGGGTTCCACTTTCCACGTGGTTTCGACCTTTCTCTTCGGGAAGCATAGGCATCTTGAGCTTCCTGAGCTTTGTAGGTTTGAGTCGTCCCATTGCGTTTAAGCTCTCGGACTGACGGCTCCTGCCGATCTTCCAAGTGCTCGACCAATCGCCCGAATCCCGACTCCTTGGCTGAGCAAGAGTTCTAGTTCGCTGCGTTCGATTATGCTAAAGTGAGTGTAGCTCATGGTGGATTCTCCTTGTAGAGAGGTTGTGGTGACTTTATTCTACACGAATCCGGCCATGAGCCCTTTTTGTATTCAGTTCGAGGTGTTGCACTTCATTTTACAATCCGTCAAATAAAAAGGCATTGAAAAGCATAATGCTTATCAATGCCTTTAAAATTATAGCTCTCTCTCTTTAAAATAATTAGACATGGTTAAAAGATATTCTTGCAACTTATCTGGTTCATTCAAAAAGTCAACTATTAGTCGCAATTCTCCTCTTTTACTTATTGCATAAGCTCTTCCCCCACCTGAGATTCTGTTCAGGTGGACCTTCAATTTGTCTATTTCTGAAGAAGAACCAACAACACTCTGCTTCAAAAAAATTCTCATCAAGTACATTAACCCTTGAGTTATTCATAAACGGTTGTAATTGTTCAAAAGCTGCTCTTTCCGCAATCTTTTCTGCTTGTTCAAAAGAAATTGTTTGAATATAACCACTCATGATTATTTTATCCCCAATTCTAGTTTCAAACTTGGATTAAGTTCAACGATTCTACCCATTTGTGTATCGATATAGTATACCTGTCCCTTTCTATTAATTACGTTTATTACATGGTCGATGCTACCTTGATTGATGATCACAATTCCAACAGCCCCATTGAACAATAGTTAGAACGTTAGCCTTCAAGATATACAAGACCCATTTTACGCAAAAAAAGATACCAATCGTCATGCTCACAATCAGGAAAAAGCTTCGCATAACCCGGACCGAAAACGTCGTTTTTTAAAAAGGATTGCAGGTTGTCCGCCAAAAGACGTAACTGCTCTCGATCGGTATTCAGCAGATAAACCGAACCTTTGGCGCGGTCAAGCAGCAGCGGCTCGTAGAGTACTTGTCCGATTTCGATCCAAGCGTTCGGCCCGCCCTCCACGTCGGAAACGCGAAACTGATACTGCCGGAGATCGGCATACGACCATAGGTCGATCGCGCCACAGCGTGCCCCATCGAATAAGTTCAGCACTTTTCGGTAGTCGCTTGCTATTATTTTCGCGCTTTCGTCTAATTCAGCGGCATCCTTTATTTTTCCGATTACGATATGCTCCGGCGATTTTAGCAATTCTGTTCTGACTTGGTCAATGATCTGATTTAAGTTTTCATGCATCTGGATTCCCTTATTCCTCCGATCTGCTTCTGACTTTGATTGATTTTCTATTCAATTCACTGCTCTTGGTCATAAACCGCGAATCTTTGACCGTCGATAACAATACTTGCATCTATAGGCACGCGGAAGCCTTTCAAAACGGCTTTGACCTCTTCGATCAGGCTAGAATCGTCGTCAAAAGTTTCGATATCGATATTGAACCCGGTATTTCCTCCCCCTCCGCCCGTCACTTCTCCCCGATCCTGCAGCATGTCATCCAGCGCATCTTCGATTTCATCTTTTGGCGCTGTTAATCCATTACCGATATAAATGAAAATATCCATGCTGCATCTCCCTATCCTATAATTTTTTTCTAAGGGAACAATAAAACAAAAAAAGCTTGTTCAACTCAGCGTCATTCGTATTTTTACTGTATGACCGGCTTACCTCTTCATCAGAAATGAATTGTTTTATCTGTTCTCCTTTAAAATTTTCATTATTGCAACTAACCTCCTTTATTCGGGATCTTGTGGTCTTATTTTTTCTTTAGATGCTTCTGCACTTGCAAAACTTCGAATTATACTAAGTGATCATAAAATATCTGCCAACATTTCTTTTTGATATAATTCACGTACTTATTGTATATGATGCTTAACAAGCTATTTCCCTTATATTCTCCCCAATGATCGATCCGCTTCAATGTGAAGTCGAGCTGTTTGGGTTCCCATGTATTTTTTGCAGTCTCTAAAACAGCTTTGTGATTACCCAATCTTTCTAAAAGAGTAATTGATAAAAGATTTCTTAAATGAATATCGTCGTTATCGAATACTTCCTCAACATATTCAAAGATACGTTCTAATAGATTGACGTTTGCATTTTCGTTTAGCAACTCAATCAATTGAGGAATAAAAAGGGCTTCAAGCACTACAGTTTCTAGTACCTGGCCGTAATCCGAAATTGATTTTTTTATAGGCTTGTTGCAGTGACGGAAAGAACCCTAACATATATTCTTCCGAGCTTTCATTCACAACGATCAACTCCTTATCACGTGCGTTTATTAGTTGTCCATTGATCACAGGATCTTTTATTCGATTCAGACTAAGTCGGAAATTCCCGGAGCAAAAAAGCCTTGAATGACATGAAGTCAATCAAGGCGCATAAGACTTTAGATCATTGTTTTAATCCGACTTCTACCAGGTATTCATAAAGATTTTGATACTTTGTTTTTCTGATTTTTTGATCTTCATGATCGTATACATATATAGTATTCTTAGAAACTCCTTTTTCTATTTTGTAACCATAGTAATCGCCTGCTTGATTATCTGATATAGCAAGAAATTGCTGCTTGTCCAACAAATCAAGTAATTTATTTTGATTGACTAAGCTCCACTCTTCTTTAACTGAAACAGAATAAATCACTGTAAAAGCAAAATAACCCCCACCAAAAGTTTGAATAAACATTTTATATTCTTCAGGAAAAATAATGTTCAATTGACGTTCTGCTGTTTTAATATCGTTTTTCGTTGCAGGTGGATCAGAATCAAGTTCAAACCATATAGGATTGGATTGCTTTAATTGTGCAACAATTTCTAAAAATTCATCGTACCTCACCACTCTACTCCTTTCTATACTCATTTATTATAAATCCAACCTGGCAATATAATATCCGCTCCTTGTTCTCTTGCCCGATACCACCAATGCAATTCGCGATCTAAAGCTCTCATTTCGGGAGTAACCCCTTGGTTGTACTTGTTTGGATGAATTGCAGGATTATTCAAATGTTCGGACGGTACGATTTCGTGTTTTGCAGCCCCTGGCATTTGTCCACCATGGTGTATGTTTGGACTACCAATGCCTCGCGGTGGGTGCCCCAAAAGCGCTTGTTTCAAATCATTGATTGACCATGGGCCCTCTATACGCACAGGATTATCGCCTGCATCATAGCCCACACCGGTCCTAAAATCAACTTTTTTATTATTTTTAATTGCCCCTAGGGCGCAAGCTTTATCATTCGTATTATGCACCCAAATACTCAAATCACTTACGAAATGCGTATGGAACTCGTCTACCGTCATGTTATACACACGGGCCTGACGCTGCTCTCGTTCAATCTGCTCGATCTTCAGCTTCGTTCCGTCCGCTTGCTCCAGCCAATCGCCGACCTTGAGATCTTTGACATACGTCCATCCTTTTCCTTCGACCCAGAACGGATGGTTATACGTCGACTCGATCTCCTGATCGCCAACATGGATCGTATAGATCTCGTCGGCCATATGGTTGAACGTCGCAGTGACGGTCTTGTAGCCTTCTTCTCCCGTAACGTCGTCTTGGGAAAGGACCTTGTCGCCGACCTGAATATCCTCGATATTCTTGTCGCCCTGATCCGTCTTCACTTGGGTTCCGGCGGTAAAGCAGTTGCAGCCTTTCGCCAATCGCGAAGTGAGCGAATCGCTTTCTTTACCCAGCTTCCTCGCCAGCCAAGCCCCGCCTTCAATGCCTTCCTTCGCCACGTACTTCCCGACATGCTTCCCGAACGGAATCACGCTCGCAACCGTTCCCACTCCGGTCGCCACGCGATCCGTCACCGACATTTGCTGTCCGGTAATCATGTCCACACCGGTGAACACTTCTTGGATCCATTTGAACGTCCCGACAAACGGCAGGGAATCCGCTGCGAAGCTCAATCCCGTCTGCCACCATGTTGCGCCACCGCACTCAGGCCGAATGGATCGATATACGACACCGGATTGCCGTTGACATATGCGTACCGGTTCATCGTCAATCCGCTGCCAATACTTCCGCTCAGTACGTCCCGATTTACAAACCGCTTGATCTCCGGGTTGTAGTAGCGGGCTCTCATCTGGTACAGACCGTTCGCATCCGTCTGTACGCCGTCGCGTCCATTGTACTGGAACGGCTGGTTCGTTGCACCTTCGTGGCTCAGCTGCTCGCCGTACGTGTCATAGCTGTACGTATCGGTCACTTGCCCCTGCTCGTCGGTCAGGGCAGTCGTGCTTCCGCGTAGATCATAGTGATACGTTTGGTACTGTCCTGCCGCGTCTTCGCGTCCGATCAGGCCCAAGCCATAGACGTACCATGCTTGCGGTGTTCCTGCAGCGTCGGTTTCCATCAGCACTTGGGACAGTACGGCGTGTGGGTTGATGATTTGTTTCGTCGTCACGCCGTTCACGGTGATGGAGTTGCGGTTGTTTTCGTTGTCGTACCAATAGCTCACGCCGCCGGCTTGGATCAGGCGGTTGCGGGCGTCGTACTGATAAGCCTGCGTGCTGCCGTCCAGCGGTCCGCTGATCATGTTGCCTTCCGCATCATACGTCACGGCTTCGCCGTTGACGGTCGCCAGGCGGTTATCTGCTGTGTAGGTCATCTGCAGATCGCCGTACAGTCCGTAGACATCTTGGGTGACGGTTGGATCATTGGCAGCCGTCAGCGAAGGCATATCAGCCTCGGCAGGAGCACCGTACACTTCGTTTTGCACCGTGTTATTCTCCGCTGCCGCTCCGCTCATATTGCCCGAGATCGTCAAGTCTCCCGGATTCGGCGACAGACCCGGTCCGTTCTCGGTGTACGTTACATCATCCAGCACACTTTCGAACTCGCCGCTGTTTTCTTGGATCAGGTTGCCTGCGGCATCGTACGCATACGTCGTTTCAGTCCGTACGCTGCCGTCCGGATTCATGTCCGTTACGCTCGTCAACTGTCCGGCCGCGTCGTACAAGCGGGTTTCTCGCGTTCCGTTTGGACGATTGGTGGAGATCAGACGGCCGTTGGCGTCGTAATCGTAGCTGGTGACGCGGCCTTTCCAATCCGTCACCGTAGACAGACTGCCGATCGCGTTGTACGTGTACTGGACCTTTTTGCCGTCCGGATACGTCAGCGTCGTCAGTTGTCCGGCTGCGTCATACGTGTAGCCGATGGTGTTGCCGTCGCCGTCCGTATACGCTTCGACGCGATCCAGCGCATCGAACGTACGCTTCAGCACTTTGCCGTCGCTGCCCGTTACAGACCGAATATTGCCGTTGGCATCGTATTGATACGATACGCTGCCGACTTCGTCGTAAGCGAACATAAAAAAGCGAGCCTCTCCATTAGAGAGACCCGCCTTTTTATGTTTACAAGAAAATCACCAACAACACGCCCGCCACGAAGCAGTAATACGCGAAATACTTCAAGTTCCCTTTCGCCATGATGCCCATCAGCCACTTCATCGAGAAGTAGGTCGTGATCAGCGTGGCGATAAAGGCCAGCGTGTAAGCCAGCGTCATTCCCGATCCTCCCGAAGCTTCCTTAATATCGGAAAGGCTCAGCACGATCGCGCCGAGACTGGCGGGGATATACAGCATGAACGAATAACGAAGAGCCGTATCCTGCTTCATGCCCGTGCCCATCGAAGCGACGATCGTCGCGCCCGAACGGCTGATGCCGGGAATCAGCGCGACCGCTTGAGCGAAGCCGACGAACAGCGCATCCTTCATCGTCAGGTCTCCGTCCTGCTTGCGTCCGCGCAGGTTGCGGATCAGCCAGAGCGCGATGCCGGTCACGAACAGCGCGACGCCGACCGTCTTGATCGACGAGAATACCGCTTCGATCCAGTCTTTGAGCAGCAGCCCGATAATGACCGTCGGAATCGTGCCGACCACGACGTAGACCGCGAACATGAAGTCGGACTTGTATTCCGCCCGCCGGGTGCGCAGATAGTTCCATGTGTTGGAGATCAATCTCCAGATGTCATGCCGGAAAATGAACATAATCGCGATGAGCGAAGCCGTGTTGGTCAGAATTTCGAAAGTCAGTCCCGTCTGTTCGGTACCGAGCAGACGCTGGGCGATAATGACGTGCCCGCTCGACGAGACGGGAATCGGTTCGGTAACGCCCTGCACGATGCCCAGAATCAAATACTTTAGCCACAGCCAGGTTTCTTCCATCTCTCTCCCGCTTTCTTCTATGTATTTATAAGATCTGCCCGAACCAAAAAGTCCGCACACATCTTATTTAATTTACCATGAAGGCTTTCGGATGTGAAATTTACGCAAAAAAGAACGGGCCGGGCGCGGAACCCGTTCCATTCTTCGGTCTATTCCCGTTCGATCCGTCCCGGCAGCGGGGCAGGCATGCGCAGAACAGCTCCCCGCCGCTCCCTGTCGGCGGCTTCGAACATTACGCCTGCCCGGTCAGACGGTCTTCCGAAGCGCTCAGCTCGGCGGCCGGCCGGCCGAACAGATACCCCTGCGCAAGCGAAATGCCGAGATTTCGGCAGAACTCGTATTCTTCGCGGCGTTCGATGCCTTCCGCCAGTACGGCGCCGCCGAATTCCTGCGACAGCGCAACGATTTCGGCGATACGCCGCTGCTTCTCGGACGATTCGTCGCACCGGTCGATCAGGCCGCGGTCGATCTTGACGAAATCCGGCTTCAGCTGGCTGAGCACTTCGGTCGTCGCGTAACCGGAACCGACATCGTCCAGAGCGACCGATACGCCGCGCGAACGGTAAACGTTAAAAATGCGCTGCAAATGCGGCATATCGCCGATCCGCTCGGTCTCCACCACTTCGAATACGAAGTCTTGGGGATCGAGTTCGTAGCGCTGGATGGCGGCGAACGTATGATTCAGGCAGTAATCGGGATTATAAATGGAAGACGGCAGAAAATTGATAAACCGCTTGATGCCTTTCGGCAGCACTTCCGCGCTCCGGCGAATGGCGGAAATGCGCGCGGCCCGGTCCAGGAACGAGTGCATGCCGGTTCTCCGTGCCACGTCGAACAGTTCGAACGGGTTGAACGGCTCTTCGCCGGGCGCGGCACGAAGCAGAAATTCATAGGCGACGATCTGTTCGCGTCCGTCGACGATCGGCTGCATGAAGCTTGTGAAGCGCTCCTGCGTAATAATATCGACCATGTGCATATTTTGAAAACGTACGGCAAGCTGCGCAAACGGAAGCCAGGGCAGCAGGGCCGGCGAGTCTTTTTCTCCGCAGACCTTGACCTGAAGGGGCTCGGTCCATTCGACAGGCAAACTGTTCAACCATTCCGCCATCTCCAAAAATTGTTCCCTGCTTGCGTAGGAAATATAGAGCGATTCGCTCTCGCAGCCTTCCCTGCCGACCACCCAGCCCCGTTCTTCGACCAGCCGACCGAGCATTCTGCCGACCGGCCGCAGGTACACGGTTCCCCAATCTTCGATCGGCCTTACCGACTGACAGCTGCTGCATATATGATTCATCCGGAGGAACCTCCTCAAGCTCAGAGTAAATGATAATATCGATAAATAAGTCATAGTCCTTTTAACCTAGCAACCAAGCTTGATGATCTCCCCCTATTACCCAGTTTCTCCTTTATTGAATCGGGTAATTCCGACTTATTTATGAGGCATTATTCATTATTTTATTAAATTTTACACAATTATTTTATTCGACAAAAAAAGCCCCGTCCGGCACGTTCGTCCCGGCGGGGCTTGCTGTTAAAATTCGAAACATTCGGAAGTCGGACTTAAACGGGGGTCAGCCTTCCCATACTTCCACTTCATGTTTGCTCTTGGCATACTCGGCGCGCGTAGGCGTAATCTTCAGCACGACGTAATTCGGATCGTCCGGTCCTTCCAGCCACTGCTCGAACGTATCGTTCCACAGCTTTTTGCGCAGCTCTTCGTCGCGGGTAATCTCGGCAGTCCCTTGAATCTGGACTTCGTCCTGCGTGCCGCCCTGCTCGAAGCCGAGCAGCAGCGCCACGTTCGGGTTCTGCTCGAGCTCTTCCACCTTGTGCGTTTGCGAGCTCGTCACGAGATAGATCGTCATTCCTTCATTAAATACCGTCATATAGCGGACTTTCGGATGGCCGCTTTCGACCGTGGCGAAAGATCCGAAACGGTTGCGTTCCAGCGTTTCCGTAATTTTCTGTTCCAGCTGTTGTTGGTCCATATGCGAATAAGCCTCCTGTATGTTGAGAATTTGAGTGCGGCATACGCCTGCCTGTCGGTTCGGCGAAGCCGTGCATAATAGTAAGTACCCGAATAGACGAAAGTGAACCTGCCCGCCCAAGGGAGCGTCCGGCTGGACAGTCTTCTTGTTAAGGACTATAATGACACGGAAGCAACCCGAAAATTTCATATCCCCCGGGGGGAGCCGGAAGAATGGCCGGCTGAGAGTGTATCCCAAGCAGATACTGACCCTTATACCTGATCTGGGTAATGCCAGCGTAGGAACGTTTAAGCGAAGACGCCGCTCGATCTTATCGAAGAGCGTCCCGCAGATTGAATCGACGTGACGCGTCCCGGAATCCGGGACGCTTTTTTGTTGTTCCGGCGGGCATGGAGGAACGGGCAATACGGCAAAAGGAGAAATGAACAAATGAAGAACACACAAAAGGGGATCCAAAAAAGAATGCGTTGGCTGGCTCCGCTCGCGGCGATGCTGCTGGCGCTGACGGCTTGCTCGGGCGGCGGCGGAAACAACAGCGCCGCGGACGCCGGAACCGACCAGGCCGCCGGGAACGGCAGCGAAGCGAAGCAGATGCGCGACGTGAGCGTGGTGCTGGACTGGACGCCGAACACGAATCATACGGGGCTGTACGCGGCGGTCGATCAAGGCTTTTACGAAAAAGAAGGCCTCAACGTGAAGATTCTGCAGCCCGGCGCGGGCGGCGCGGACCAGATGGTCGCTTCCGGCGAAGTGCCGTTCGGCGTCAGCTACCAGGAGAGCGTCACCCAGGCGCGGGTCCAGGGCGTTCCGCTCGTGTCGATCGCGGCGGTCATTCAGCATAACACGTCCGGCTTTGCGGCTCCGGCCGACCGGAACATCAAATCGCCGAAAGACTTCGAAGGCAAGCGCTACGGCGGCTGGGGTTCCCCGGTCGAGGAAGCGGTCATGAAGTCGATCATGGACCAGGAAGGCGCGGACGTGTCCAAGGTGGAAAAGATCAACATGGGCGAAGCGGACTTCTTCACCGCCGTCAAACGCGATATCGACTTCGCCTGGATCTACTACGCGTGGACGGGCATCGAAGCGCAGCTGCGGAACGAACCGATCGACATGCTGTACGTCAAAGATTACTCCGACAGCCTCGACTACTACACGCCGGTGCTCGTGACGAACGAGAAGCAGATCGCGGACGATCCCGAGCTGGTCAAATCGTTCATGAAAGCGACGGCCGAAGGGTATCGATACGCGATCGACCATCCGGCCGAAGCGGCCGATATCCTGATCAAAGCGGTGCCGGATCTCGATCCGAAGCTCGTCAAGGCCAGCCAGGAATGGCTCAGCCCGAAATATCAAGACGACGCGGCGCAGTGGGGCTGGCAGAAGCCGGAAGTGTGGAAGAACTACGGCGACTGGATGGGTTCGCAGAAACTGCTCGAGGGCGACTTCGATTATACGAAGGCGTTCACGAACGATTACCTGCCCGCGGCGGACGCCAAGTAAACTTTTTATAAAAGAGAGGAAGATCGATCATGGCAACGACCCTGCTCAGCATTCAAGTCATTCCGAAAACGCCGAACGGCGAAGATTCCATTCCTTACGTGGACAAAGCGATCGAAGTGATCCAGCGCTCCGGCGTCAAGCACGAGGTGCACGCGCTGGAAACGACGCTCGAAGGCGAGCTGCCGGAACTGCTGGAGATCGTGCGGCAGATGCATGAAGCGCTGACCGAAGCTGGCGCGCCGAGCGTCATCTCGCAGATCAAAATCGCCCATTATCCGAGTCCGGACGGCATCAGCATGGAGCGTCTGACCGCCAAGTATCGTCCATGAGCTTCCGAACGACCTTAACCCGATGGTTCCGCTCCGCGTGGCCGCCCTTTGTGGCGGTCCTCTTCTTTTTGGCGCTGTGGGAGGCGGCGGTGCGCTTCTTCGGCGTCGAGTCCTGGATCCTGCCGTCGCCGGGCGTCATCGCGCAGGAGGCGTCGCGCAGCGCGGACTCGCTCTGGATGCATACGCTGTCCACGCTGCGGCTGACGCTGATCGGCTTTGTCGTCGGCTCGGCGGTCGGGCTGCTCGTCGCCTGCCTGCTGCATCTGCTCCCGCTGCTCAAGTCGGCGCTGTACCCGCTGCTGATTCTGAGCCAGAACGTGCCGACGATCGCGCTGGCGCCGCTGCTCATGATCTGGTTCGGCTTCGGCCTGCTGCCGAAAATCATCGTGATCACGCTCGTCTGCTTCTTCCCCGTCGCCGTCTCGGCGATGGACGGCTTCGCGCAGACCGACCGGACGATGCTGAACTACATGCGGATGATCGGAGCGAAAAGGATTCAGATTTTCCGCAAGCTGGAGTTCCCGCACGCTCTGCCTTCCCTCTTCTCGGGACTGCGCATCGCCGCCACGTACAGCGTCATGGGCGCCGTTATCGCGGAATGGATCGGCGCGCAGAAAGGCATCGGCTATTACATGATTTTGCAAAAATCGGCGTTCCGCACGGACCGGATCTTCGCCGCCATCGCCATCATCGTCGCGCTCAGCCTGCTGCTGTTCCTGCTGGTCACGCTGGTCGAACGGCTGGTCGTGCGCGGCGGACGGCGGGGCGGCCATAAAGAAGGGGGAGATCCGCGATGAACGAACGCAATTCGGAAGACCTGCGCATTCAAAAAACGGCAGCCCGCGCGGACGGGCCCGTACAGACGAGCCAGCGGAAAAATGCGGAAACGGCTGCGGGCACGGCCTCGGCGGCCAGCCCTGCGCCGATCAAGCTGGAGCTGTCCGGCGTGCAGAAATCTTTCGGCAGCCGGCGCCGGCCGCTGCCGGTTATCGGCGGCGTGTCGCTGCAGGTGCGCGAAGGCGAATTCGTCAGTCTGATCGGCCCGTCGGGATCGGGCAAGAGCACCCTGTTCCATCTCATCGGCGGACTGCTCCAGCCGGATAGCGGCGAAATCCGGCTCGACGGCCGGGTCATCAACGGCGAACGCGGCCATATCGGCTACATGCCGCAGCAGCCGGCGCTGTTCCCCTGGCGCACGATCGAGGAGAATGTCGTCCTCGACCGCGAAGTGAACGGCATACCGCGCCGCGACACGCTGGACGAAGCGCGGCGCTGGATGGAACGCGCCGGGCTCTCGGGCTTCGAGCGGGCTTATCCGCATACGCTCTCGGGCGGCATGCAGCAGAGAGCCGCGTTCGTGCGCGCCCTGCTCAGCCCGCACGAGCTGATGTGCCTGGACGAGCCGTTCAGCGCGCTCGACGCCTTCACCCGCAGTGAGATGCAGACCTGGCTGCTCGACATCTGGGAAGAGACGCGGCGTTCCGTCTTGTTCGTGACCCACCATATCGAAGAAGCGCTGCTGCTGTCCGATACGGTCTACGTCCTGTCCGGCCGTCCTTCCTCCGTGCTGCGGCGGATCGAGGTTCCTTTCCCCCGTCCCCGCCGCGAAGAAATCGCCGAAACTCCGGAATTCTTGGCGCTTCGCCGCGAGCTGACCGGTCTGATGAAGGAAGAACAGCGGAAGAGTCGGGCGGAGAACGGCGGAAGGGCAGCGCGGGGATAGCGCGGCGGTCGGAGAACCGCGGAAGGGCAGCGCGGGGACAGCGCGGCGCGGCGGTCGGAGAACCGCGGAAGGACATCACGGGGATAGTGCGGCGCAGCGGACGGAAGAACCGCGGAATGGACTGTCGGGCGAAACTTGCGGCTGCGCGATGCGGACGGCAGGGGCGCACCTGTCGCCCGCCGTCCGCTTCCTCGCCGCCCGCCGCGGCCTCTAACGGATCGTCATTCCTTTAGAGCACGCTTTTTACGCATGTCCGATTTTTAACGGAATCAGATGACGCTTAGCGAAAAATAAGTGGGATTTTCGCCACAAAAAAACGATTTTCCGCGGCTAAGCGTCCCCTCGTTCCGTTACAGATCGAAACAGGCGGATTTCGGCTTCTAAGGGTCGCTGATATCCGTTACGGTCCCCTCCCTGTTCTCGCGGCGCGCATCAAGCAGATCCGCACCGTCCATACGCAAGATTCAGCCGAATCTGTCCGTCATTCATCCCATCCAAAAAAACAGAAAGGTCAGGTGATCGTCATGTCCGGCACATTCGCCGATACGCATATCCATCTGGAGCAGTACGCGCCGGAAGAAGCGGAGCGCATGCTCCGCCAGTTCCGGGACGCCGGCGGGGCGTACGTCGTCGCCGTCTCCATGAACCTCGAATCCGCCCGCCGGACCGAGCGGCTGGCGGAGCTGTATCCGGGCCTGGTGCGCCCGGCTTACGGGTTCCACCCCGAGCAGCCTCTTCCGACTCCCGAGGAAGAGGAGGCGCTGTTCGCCTGGATGGAGAGGCGAACGCTCCCGGGCGAAGCCGCGGGGGCTTCCGGCGCTCTGCACGCCGGAAGCGCCCACGGCGAAGGTTCGGACGCCGGCCGCGGCAAGGCCGGCGGCGCGCGGCGCGGTCCGGCCCCCGCTGCGTGCGGGGCGGCAGGCGGCGGAGGCGGCCTTGAAGCCGCTTCGGCCTCTGCCGGAGCGGCGGGCGGCGATTCGCCGCGCGGCCTTGCCGCTCCGCCCCGCATGGCGGCGGTCGGCGAGGTGGGGCTGCCGTACTACAGTCGGCAGGAGGCGGCCGAGCGCGGCGAGGCGCTGGACGAGGCGGGCTATGTCCGCCTGCTGGAGCGCTTCGCCGCTTTCGCCGCGCGGCACGATCTGCCGATCGTGCTGCACGCGGTGTACGAGGACGCCGACACGGCATGCGACCTGCTGGAGCGCTTCGGCGTGCGGCGCGCGCATTTCCATTGGTTCAAAGGCTCCGCGGACACCGTCCGGCGCATGATCGCAAACGGCTATTTCATCTCGTTTACTCCGGACATCCTGTACGAAGAAGAGATCCGGCAGTTGGCCCTGCGTTATCCCGACTCGCTCGTCATGAGCGAGACCGACGGTCCCTGGCCGTTCGAAGGCCCGTTCGCGGGCCGGGCCACCCACCCGTCCATGACCGCCGACGTCTGCCGCGAATGGGCGTCGCTGCGCGGCCTGGACGAAGACGAAGCCCGGAAGAAAATGCTGGCGAACGCCGAACGTTTCTACGGTTGACTTCATGCCGAACTAAGCTCTGAACGCCGTCGATTCGCCCCGTCTTCTTTTGACCCGAACTGCACCGGCGCAGGCCGTTCGCCTGTATCCGGTGCTTTTTTGCTGCTTCGGCTTGTTCGCTTCTACGCCAAAGCCCGTCATGGTCGGTCGCGGTCTCTCTGCGACTCTTTCACCAAACCGAAATAGCGCCCTTTCTGCTCCGACAGCTCGCTAGGCGAGCCGGCTTCTTTCAACTTGCCTTCATGGGAGACAAGCACCAGATCGGCATGCCGCGTCTACTCCGGTTGGTGCGTCGTGACAATTACGGTCGCGCTGCCGCCTCCCCGCGATACGACATCCCAGAACCGCTGCGCATTCTCCGCATTCCACCCCGATGTCGGCTCGTCGAAGATCAGAACGTTTGTCGGCTCGAATCCCGAACCGCCTGATCAAATTTGGGATGGAAGGTTCATCCTACGGCAGAAGGATATTTCATTCGCGTAACTGCGGCCGGATAGGCAATTGACTTTTTGCGCATAAAAAAACCTTCGATCCTCAGAGGATCGAAGGTTAAACCGGCGGACCGGATTGCGGCATGAAGCGATGGCGAGACATTCCGCGGATCAGGCGGGCAACCTGCGGGCACGCTTCGTCGGGCGACGACGTTTCGCCGGATCATCCCGCCTCTTACGTATGACTGAAAACGAATAAGAGCAAATATCCCTCTATCTTCCGGATTCTCGAAGTTTTCGGCAAAATAAGTCCAAATCTCCCCTTAAAACGCGTCATTTGACGATCGGATCGGATTTTCGGCTGAAATAAGCGGATTTATGGACTTATTTTATTAGAAGCAGCGACAGCGGATAAATAAGTCCGTTTATGGCCTTATTCGAAAAAGAGTACATTCTCGCCGCACCCCGCAGCCTCCTTACGCCCTGCCCGCTCTCGCGCGCCATCGCCGCTTGCAGCGTCAACGGCCTTACCTTTAACGCGGCTTTCGCCGTACACACGATTTCCCGGGCCGTTCCGGCTTAGGCTTTCGCCGTACGCGAGTTCTCCCGGTTCGGTTCGGTCCGCTCCGATCCGGTTCGTCCCGGTCCGCTCCGGCTCAGGCTTTTTCCAATACGCCTTTCACCAGTCCGACGAACTTCTCTCTCACCCGCGCCGCCACTTCGATCACTTCGTCGTGGCTGAGCGGTTGATCGAGGATGCCGCAGGCCATGTTGGTCAGGCAGGAGATGCCGAGCACCTTCATGCCGCCGTGCACGGCCACGATCGTCTCCGGCACGGTCGACATCCCGACGGCGTCGCCGCCGAGCGTGCGGATCATGCGGATCTCGGCAGGCGTCTCGTAAGCCGGGCCGCTCCACCAGGCGTATACGCCCTGCCGCAGCGTCGTGCCCTGCTCCTTCGCCACCTGCTCGGCCAGGCCGCGCAGTTCGCGGTCATAGACCTGCGACACGTCCGGGAAGCGGACGCCCAGCTCGCTGTTGTTCGGCCCGATCAGCGGGTTGTCGCCCACCAGGTTGAGGTGATCGGTAATCAGCATCAGATCGCCCGGCTCGAAGCCCGTATTGACGGCGCCGCAGGCGTTCGTCACGATGACCGTCTCCACGCCCAGCGCCTTCATCACACGCACGGGGAAGGTGACTTCCTTCAGCGAATAGCCTTCGTAATAATGGAAACGTCCTTTCATGGCCACGACCGTCTTGCCTTTCAGCTCTCCGATCACCAATTCGTTGGCATGCCCGATCGCTTCCGACTTCGCGAAGTACGGAATTTCGGAGTACGGAATCACCACGGCGTTCTCGATCTCGTCGGCGAGCGTGCCCAGGCCCGATCCCAGAATGAGGCCGATCGTCGGCTTGTGCTCCGTTCTGCCGGCGATGTAATCGCGGGCTTCGTTAATTTCCTGCGTTTTTTGCATGATGAACCCTCCCAGAGTCTCTGCTTCCCGAGCGGCCTGCCGCAGCTGCGGCAGCTTCGGCAAAGCCGTTTTCGATATGGCGTCAGCTTGCTTAGACCAGTGTAACGGGGGAAAGCCGCATCTGTAAACCGCACGACGGAAGCGATCATCCGGCGGTTATTTTTTTCGGAGCGCTTTCTCAGAGGATTCTAATGTTCTTCGGACGCTCGCGCGGGTAACTCTTAACGAAGACACTCCGACGATTCGCTTCCGATTCGAATTGAAACTCCGGAGCGAATCGGCCGTATGTCTTTCATCGCCGGGCAAGCCCGCGCGAATCGGCTATCTCATTCAAGGAGGAATCGTTCATGTTCAAAAAAATTGTCGATAAGATCGTTCACTCCGCCTCCCAATCCAGTCACAAGCACGGGTCCAGCAGCGATCATCGAAGCCGCCGCCGCTACGGCTCCAGCAGCGACCGTCCGAGATATTCGCGTTCTTCGTCTTCCGATCGCCGGCACGGCGGACACGGACGCCACGG
Source organism: Saccharibacillus alkalitolerans (assembly GCF_011090185.1). Taxonomy (GTDB): domain Bacteria; phylum Bacillota; class Bacilli; order Paenibacillales; family Paenibacillaceae; genus Saccharibacillus; species Saccharibacillus alkalitolerans. The sequence continues at coordinate 32,936 of NZ_JAAFGS010000012.1, forward strand.
TCATTCTTATTATAAAAGAAGATCGGGAAGCTCCAGTTGATCCGCAGCTGCGGCAGCTCATACGCCGGCAGCCCGAACAGGCCGTTCTCCTCGTCACGAGACGAAGGGAACGGCCTGTTTTGCTCGGGGCATCCCGCTTCGCCGGGACCCGGCCGAGAAGCCCGAGCACGGCCGGGTCCGAACTCCGCCCGTCGCGAAAAGCAGAATTGTCGCACTGCGGCGGCAGCACTGCGGCGGCACGGGCGAGCCGGTTCACGTTCCGTTCCGGCTTCCTGCCGCTCCCAGTTCCCGCAGGCTTCCGCGAATCGCGTCGGCCGCTTCTTCCGCATCCGCGAAAGGCGCGTCCAGCCTCAGCAGCCGGCGCAGCAGCGCCGAGGTGGGCGCGGACAGCTCCAGCTCTTCCTCCCAGGAGGCGCCGGCAGGAACGGACTCCTCCGGCATGCTCTTTTCCGCTTCCCCCGAATCGGCCGCGCGCCCGGCGCGGACCCTCTCCGCTTCCGCTTCGTCCGCGCCGCGCGAATCGCCCGGCGGCGTATAGCCGGAATACAGCATGTACAGCAGCAGATGGCCGGTATCTTCCAGATCCGACACGATCCGGGCGGGCATCCGTCCGGTCAGCGGAGTCCCGTCCGGCGCCAGTACCTCGTCTTCGCCGATCCGGCGGGCCAGGCCGAAGTCGATCAGATAAATGGCGCTGCCGTCCATCATCACATTCGGAATGCGGATATCCAGATGGACGTAACCGCGCGCGTGCGCATGCCCGACGCGGTCCAGCAGCTCCAGCGCCCAGCTCAGGCAGTCGGCTTCGCCGAACACCCGCCCTTCTTCGAAGATCAGGTCTTCCAGCGTCCGTCCCCGCACATAATCGGCCGCGAGCCATTGGCAGCGCCGATCCGCGAAAAAGTCTCGGCAGCGGGGAATGCACGGATGGTCCATCGCCAGCAGCGCGTCCCGTTCCCGGGACAGCAGCAGACCGGCCAGGCGGCGCCGGCTCGGCTTGGCCTGCTTCAGCGCCACCTCGCTTCCGTCCCGGCGATCGATGCAGCGGTAGCTCAAGCCGTAACTGCCCATGCCGAGCCACTCGGCGATTTCGTAACGGCCGCCGACCGTCTCTCCGGGACGAAGCGGATAATCGCGCCAGGCGCGGATGAATTGTTTGATGGACTCGAGCATCCTGCACCCCTTTGCCAGGCCGCTTCTCCCCCATGAAGCGGGGCGCCGGCCGGGCCGTATCGTTTCTTTCGAATTACTCTTTGTTGAAGCCTTTTTCCTCGAGGAAAGCGCGCAGCTGCATGCGCGAAGGCGCCGTCAGCTTGGCGGCCATCTGCTCCGACCATGACGAAGTGCGCTGTCCTCCCGTGCGTTCGCTGATATACCGGACCATCGTCTCGTCGTACGCCTGTACGCCGCGCTCGTTTTGCTCCGGGCGGTAGCCGTTCATATGCAGCACCGCTTCCTGCGGAAGGCGCGGCCGCAGACCCGCTCCGTGCTGCGGATCGGGATAACCGACGCACATGCCGAATACCGGATAGACATGGTCGGGCAGTCCCAGCGTCTCGGAGACGCCTTCGATATCGTTGCGGATGCCGCCGATGTAGACAATACCCAATCCGAGAGACTCGGCGGCCACGGCCGCGTTCTGCGAAGCCAGCGCCACGTCCACGGTCGCGACGATAAAATTCTCGACCGCGCCTTCGTAAGAACGCGCATCCGGCGCATGCGTTTCGGCCGCTTTTTTCAATCGGGAGAGATCCGCGCACCAGACGAGGAACACCGGGCATTCCCGGATATACGCCTGATCGCCGGCATAGGCGGCCAGCTTGTCTTTCAGGTCCGGTTCGGTCGCGGCCACGACGGTGTACGCCTGGACGTTGCTGGAGCTGGAAGCCATCTGTCCGGCGGCCACGATCGTTTCAAGCTGCTCCGCGGTGACGGGGCGGTCGGTATATTTGCGCACGGAGCGGTGATTCATCAACAGGGAAATGGTCTCGTTCATCGGTAATCCTTCTTTCTGTACGGAGTTTCGTTGGGTTTGCCGGATCTTGCGCACATGGCGGCCGATCCGTTTCCTTTCTATTATGAAACTCCGATTCGGCGCGCGCAAGCGAGGAGGAATCGGAAGGGTTATGGCATGGGACGGCAAAAAGCCGGCGCACGCAAAAAAAGCTCCGGCTCTACGCCGAAGCTTTCTCACTTTCCGCATCTTCTGCGGTTAGGCACCGTGCCTTGTTCCGGCAGCGAATCGCCGGAAAGCGCATTCATAAAATCCGAGCAAAAAGGTTCGGATGGATGCGGATACGCCATTTCTTCCGCGGAAGGCGGCATCCAGGCCGATCCTCGGGGAGCGCAGCGGCGGCGGTCCGAATCGGATTCCTTTCCCGCGGGAGCGGTCCCGGGATCGCGCAGCACCTGAATAAGCGCGAAGGCGGCCGTAAACGGCAAATGTTGTTGGATTCCTCGGCGGCTTCTGCTCATTCTCTTCTCTCCCTTCGCGTCATCTTATCCTACATATCGGTCGAGCTTTTTGTATATTTAACGTTGCCTCAAAATTTTGACTCAGCTTATCTTGAAAAAAATGGAAGAATTCGAGCGGTCGGACACATTTCGGACAAATTCGGACGGCGTTCTTTCCGCCGCTAACGTGTTATTCCTTCCAGGGATTGCGCGCTTCGCGAAACGCTTCCGCCTGCCGCGTCAGCTTGCCTCCGCCCTGTTCCAGAAGACGCACGTAACCTCGCAGCATTTTCGCGAACGACGACGGTCCGCCTTCGGCCGCCTTCCGCTTGTAAGCGGCGCGGGCATCGGGATCGATCTCTCCGGTTCGGAAATCGAACAGCGGCACGTTATCCGTTCCGTAGAGCACGATATACAGCGACTGCGCGTACATCTGCCCCACCGTGTCCGACTCCGGAGACGACGGATAGCGCTCCAAGTAGAGGCGTTGGCGTTCGGCCCGGTCCAGCAGTTCTTCCCAGCTCACGATCAGGCCCGCGTCCTTGGTCAGCTCGCTTCTCGTTTCGTCGGCGCGAATCGTCAAGTAATCGGCATAACGCCGGCCGACGTCATCCGCGTATTTCAAATAACGTTCGTAATCGATCTTCGGAAAATAATACCCCTCCGTCGTATCCAGCACGTAACCGTCCGTCTCCAGCTCCCGCAGCAGGGCGTCGGCCTGCGGCAGGCCGGTGCGGACGCCGCGCTTCCAGCTTCCGTCTTCGGCGAACAGATCGGCGTTCATCAGCGCCGCTTGGACTTCGGAGCCGCTCAGCGATTCTTCGAGCGGAGCAAGCCGCTTGAATTGAACCGCTTCGAGGCGGTGCAGCCAGACGGTCACGGAAGCCGGGGAGGCGGAAGCCGCATGGGCGTCGATATACCGCCACATCCCCTGCACGTTTCCTTTTGCCGTAAGCTTGGCGAAATCGGAAGAAGCGGCGGAAGCCGTCGGCAGGGACGGCGGTTCTCCGTACGCGGCCGAAGCCGGAATCGGAGCGGCAGGGTCCGCGGATCCGTCTGCGGCGAACCTTTCCGCGGAACGGCGCTGCTTCGATCCGTTCGGCGAAGCCTTCGCTTCGCGGCCGCTTTTGGGCGTCTCGCTGCCGGAGGGAGCCGCCGAAGCGCGCTCCGCCGGCAGAACCGAACCCGTCAGCGCCGTCATCAGCGCCATGGCGGCCAACGCCGGAATTTTTTTGCGTGATCTTCTTGTTCCGCTCATCGCAAGCCCTCCTCGAGTATCGGCCGCCCGTTCGCGCTTAACTTTTTGCAACCGATATCATTTGTCTTGTGGCTATATACGCGCGAATTGGGCAAACGACTCGCAATTCCGAAAATTCATCGAAAAATTCCTGCGCTTCGGCCGGTCGTTTCCCGCATGCGAAAAATCCGCACGCAGAGGCTCGAGGCCCCTCCGTGCGGATCGAGAATTTCGGATATGCGCTTCCCTTGCGAATGCCGCAAACGCCAAGCTTACAGCTTCACCCGCTGCAGCCGCAGCGCGTTCAGCACGACCGAGACGGAGCTGAACGCCATGGCGGCGCCCGCCAACCACGGAGCCAAGAAGCCCAGCGCGGCGATCGGGATGCCGATCACGTTGTAAGCCAGCGCCCAGAACAGGTTCTGGCGAATATTGCGCATCGTGCGCCGGCTCATTTCGACGGCGTCGGCGATGCCGTTCAGGTCGCCGCGCATCAGCGTAATATCCGCGGCTTCCATCGCCACGTCGGTCCCCGTGCCGATCGCCATGCCCGTATCGGCCGTCGCCAGCGCCGGCGCGTCGTTGATGCCGTCGCCGACCATGGCGACTTTGCGGCCGGCTTCCTGCAGCTTCTTGACTTCGGCCGCCTTGCCCTCGGGCAGCACCTCGGCCAGCACGTCGGCCGCGTCGATGCCGGCCTGCCGCGCGATGGCGCGCGCCGTCGCCGCATTGTCGCCGGTAATCATCACGACGCGCAGGCCCATGGCTCGCAGCCGGCGGATCGCTTCCGGCGACGATTCTTTCAGCGTATCCGCGACCGCGACCACGCCGGCCGTTCGACCGGAGACGGCGACGAGCATCGCCGTCTTGCCTTCGCTTTCCAGACGCTCCATGTCCGGGATCGCCGCGGACGCGTCGATGCCCCGTTCCCCGAGCAGCCGGCGCGTGCCGACGAGCACTTCCTCGCCGCCGACGACGGCGGAAATGCCGTAGCCCGGCAGCGACTCGAACCGCTCCGCAGCCGGCAGCTCGGTGCCGCGTTCGCCGGCTCCTCGCACGAGCGCTTCGGCCAGCGGATGCTCCGAGGCGTTTTCCGCCGCGGCGACCAGCGCCAGCAGTTCGTTCTCGCCTCGCCCTTCGCCGTAAACGATGACGTCCGTCAGCTCCGGCTTGCCTTTGGTCACCGTGCCGGTCTTATCGAGCAGTACCGTATCGACCTGCTGCGCGGCTTCCAGATGCTCTCCGCCTTTGAACAGGATGCCGAACTCCGCCGCCCGGCCGGAGCCGGCCATGATCGAAGTCGGCGTCGCCAGCCCGAGCGCGCACGGACAGGCGATGACGAGTACGGCGATCGCTTTCTCCAGCGCTTCGGAGAAGGCCCCCGGCTGCACGGCAAAATACCAGATCAGGAAGGTCACGGCGGCGATGCCGACCACGATAGGCACGAAGATGCCGGAGATCACGTCGGCCATCCGCTGGATCGGCGCCTTGGAACCCTGCGCCTCTTCGACGACGCGCACGATCTGCGCCAGCGCCGTATCGCGGCCGACTCTCGTCGCCTTCATCAGCAGCGAGCCGTTTTTGTTGATCGTCGCGCCGGTGACCGACGCCCCCGGTTCCTTGTCGATCGGCAGGCTCTCGCCGGTCAGCATCGATTCGTCGACGGAGGAGCGTCCTTCGGTCACGACGCCGTCGACGGGAATCTTCTCGCCCGGTCGCACCCGGACGATATCGCCGGGCACGACGTCCGAGACGGGCACTTCCGTCTCGGCCCCGTCCCTTAAGACGATCGCCGTCTTGGCCTGCAGCCCCATCAGACTGCGGATCGCTTCCGAAGAGCGGCCTTTGGCACGCGCTTCGAACCATTTGCCGACGAGAATCAGCGTGATCAGCACCGCGCTAGTCTCGAAGTACAGCTCCGGCATGCCGTGTCCGGCCATACCTTCCATGCCGGCCATCGCGCTTCCCGATCCGCCGTCCGCCGCCCAGCCGATCGTCAGGTACAGGCTGTAGAAGTAGGCGGCCGACGTGCCGAGCGCGACCAGCACGTCCATATTGGCGCTGCCATTGCGCAGCGCTTTATACGCGCCGACGTAGAACTGCCAGCCGATGATCAGCTGCACCGGCGTCGCGAGCAGCAGTTGGAACCACGGGTTCGCGAACAGCGGCGGCACGTACAGGAACGAAGTGAACGAGAAATGTCCCGCCATCGCCCACAGCAGCGGCAGCGACAGCAGCGCCGCTGCGGCCAGCTTGATCACGCGCTTGCGTTCCTCGCCGCCCCGATCGCGCTCGCCGCCGTCCTGCTTCAGCTTGGCTTCGTAGCCGAGCTGCTGCACTTTGCGCATGATATCGCCCGGCTCGATCGCCCCCGGCGAATATTCGACATGCGCCGTTTCCAGCGCCAGGTTCACGCTGGCGCCAAGCACGCCGGGCATCCGGTTCAATCCCTTCTCGATTCGAGCCGAGCAGGCGGCGCACGTCATGCCGGAAATGTCGAAGTCCGACGCCTCCTTCACCGTGGTGTAGCCGAGCGATTCGATCTTGCGCTCGATCTCCGCCAGGCCGGTCTCTTTCGGATTATAGTCGACCGAAGCTTTCTCCAGCGCCAGATTCACGTTCGCTCCGGCGATGCCGGGCATCCGGTTCAGCCCTTTTTCGATTCGGTTCGCGCAGGCCGCGCACGTCATGCCGCCGATCTGCAGCGTCGCCTGCTGCGTGCGTCCGCGTTCCGCCGGCGACGAAGCTTCGGAAGACGTTTCGCTTTGCGTTTGCATGTCGATAACCTCCTTTTAATACCCCTACGGGGTATATGTAGCGATAAAGAAAAACCCGGTCGAAGCGGATTAGGCGCCTTCCGGGCTTTTGAACTTTTTTTAGAGTACGTCGTAACCTTGATCTTCGATGGCCGCTTTGATCGCGTCCAAGCTGACGGCCGCTTCGTCGTACGACACGTCTACCGTTTTGGCGCCCAGATCGACTTTGCCCTCGGCTCCGGCTTCCTTGACCGCCCCTTCGACGGCTTTGACGCAGTGGTTGCAGGACATTCCCAAGACGTTGAGAGTAGTAGTTTGCATGGATGATTCCTCCTCGGCGATCGGATTATTTAAAGTCACTTCATTAACTTGTTAACCGTAATCAACAGTTCATCGATCACTTCGGTCTCGCCCGCTTCGATCCGCTCGATCACGCAGCTGCGCATATGGCCTTCGAGCAGGAGCTTGCCGACGCTGTTCAATGCGGACTGGGCGGCAGCGATCTGGTTCAGCACGTCGTCGCAGTAAGTATCCTTCTCGATCATGCCTTTGATGCCGCGAATCTGGCCTTCGATGCGGTTCAGGCGGGAAACAAGGTTGTTTTTCGTTTCCTCGGAGTGATGGCTTTTTCTCGGCAGTTTGCCGTCTTCGCCGGGCAGTCCGCAGTGTTCCTGCGCCGGAGCCGTCTCCGCGTTTTTCCGAATCGCCATAGGTTCGCTCCCTTCGTTGCCGGTACATTCGGCTGTCCTTGATTCTTCTCCATTCTAATATACCCCCATAGGGTATGTAAAGAGGCCGGGAATATTTTTTTCGAAAAAGTTGACGCTCCGGTGAACGCGGCGCGCGAATTCGAAGCGGCCGCGGGATTCGCGGGCGTCGGGACCTTGTCCGGGCTTTTCGTTTTGCACGCTTATACACCCGGGGGGTACCTCCGAACGATCGCCCTCTTCCTCGTCGCTTCAAGAAAAAACGTTTGAAAATTCCTTTTTCCCGCCGCGGCATTCCTGCTACAATGGAGGTCGGACTTCAGAGCTAAGGAGAGAATACGATGGCGCAACTCTTTTTCAAATACGGGGCGATGAACAGCGGGAAATCGATCGAGATCCTGAAGGTCGCCCATAACTACGAAGAACAGAACAAGAACGTCCTGATCTTCACTTCCGGCATCGACGACCGCGACGAGGTGGGCCATGTGTCTTCCCGGATCGGCATGAAGCGCGAAGCGATTCCGGTCTATCCGAGCACGAATCTGTACGACGAAGTCAAGAACTACCAGGGAAAAAAGATCAGCTGCGTGCTGTTCGACGAAGTGCAGTTCGTGACGAAGGAGCAGGTGCTGCAGATGACGCGCATCGTGGACGAACTGAACATCCCCGTCATGGGCTTCGGCCTCAAAAACGATTTCCGCAACGAGCTGTTCGAAGGCAGCCAGTACATGCTTCTGTACGCGGACAAAATCGAGGAGATGAAAACGATCTGCTGGTTCTGCGAGCGCAAAGCGACGATGGCGCTGCGGGTCGACGAAAACCGCAAACCGCTGTATACCGGCGAGCAGATCCAGATCGGGGGCAACGACCGCTATTTCCCCGTCTGCCGCAAATGCCACGCCAATCCGCCGCTGTAAACCGAATAAATCACATTCCGCGCAGCAGCCGGCCTTCCCCCCCGGGAGAGGCCGGTCTTTTTGCGTCAAAAAGCCCGCTTCGCTTCATCCGATCCCCGGGGCTCGGGCTTTGCGGCGTCCCTTCGCGTTCCTGTCCGCCGTATCGGAGGAGCGCCCTGCCCGCATTTCCCGGCCCAGCGCCAGCAGCATCCACAGCAGCAGCGCCACATTGACGTACACGACGGCCAGCCCCGGGTACACGCCGATCCGTTCCGCCTGGACCATCCAGAGATTCGCGGTCACGCTCAGGCTGAGAAGAACGGCGGGCAGGCGCCAACGGCGGTCGTACAGGCAGACGAACACGGCCAGCACCAGAGCGGGCACGCTGTAGCGTTCGTGAATTTCGGTCGGCAGCATGAAAAAGGCGAAGTTGACCAGCGCCGCCGATTTGAGCAGCGCCGCGGCATCCATGCGGCTGCGCCACAAGCAGGCGGCCGCGTAAACCACGCACAGCGCGAGCAGCAGAAAGCCGGCCGTTCGCAGCGACAGAAAGCCCAGCACTTTCGTCGTGTCCGGCGTCGTCGGCGGCGTGCCGATGAAATAGTACCAGACGTTCATCGCGTTCATCGTGACCTGCGGATACATGCCGACGGCGCTGAGGTAAGCTCCCTTCAGCATCGCCTGCAGGCCGCCCGACCAAGCGAAGAAAGCGGCGCAGGCGCCCGTGACTCCGGCGAATCCGGCCGCGAACAGCGCCGGCGGACGGAATTCGCGCCGCAGCAGCAGGCGAAGGAAATAGATGCCGAACACGGCCAGCAGCGTGACCGCCTGGAATTTGCTCAGCAGCGCCAGCGCGAACAGCGCGCCGGCGGCCGGCGGCGAACCGGGCAGCAGCAGGAGCGACGCGGCCATAAGCAGACTGTGCAGCATGTCGACCTGGCCCCAGACGGCGCTGCCGAAGATCAGCGCCGGATTCAGCGCCAGCAGCGCCAGCACGAACAGCCGCCCTGCCGTGCGGCCCGAGGAACGCGTCAGCAGGACGGCGGCGCCGAACGCCGCCAGATCCAGCGCGATCAGCACGCCTTTGAACGACAGCTCGCCCGCCGCCGGCACGATGCCGAACAGTCCGGCGGCGGAGCGGTATGCCTCCATGATCAGCAGGAACAGCGGCGGGTAATTGATATTGCTTCCTTCTATGTAGACGGTCCCCAGCCCCCGCTGCCGTACCTGCCGCATCCAGTCCACGAACAGCTCCTGGTCGCTCATGAAGCCGCCGTAGCGGGAGGCCAGCGCCAGCCGGATCAAGACCGCCGCGACGGCCAGAACGATCAGCCAAACAGCGAAACGACGGCCCGCGGACGCCTTGTTCGGCCGCTCCTTGTCATGCCGCTTCATCCTTTTCCCTCCCTGCGCTCGTTCTTTTGCGCCCATCATAGCACGCTCCCGGAATCGGGCTCAACTTCTCTCCCGTTTGTCGGAAAACTGTGCGGAATGCCTTTTCTCCCACTGTGTCAGCGCTCTCCGTTAAGGGTAAATCAAGGCAAATCGTCTATCCGCTGTATGGATATTCAACCCACATTACGGAGGTGCAGCAGTTATGCAAGGCTATCCGAATTCCGGTTCCCCCGATGCGAGCCGTCCCGAAGGACGGCTGCCCGAAGACGTCACCTATCTGCGCACGATGATTTCCAACGTTGTCATGGTCGGCATGCCCGGAAGCGGCCGATGGATCCTCGTCGATGCCGGCATGCCCGGCTCCGAGTCCAAAATTTTGAAGGCGGCGAGAGAGCGTTTCGGCACCGAGAAGCCTCAGGCGATCCTGCTGACGCACGGCCATTTCGATCACACCGGCTCCATTCAGGAGCTGATCGCCCTGTTTCCCGACGTGCCCGTCTACGCCCATGAACTGGAGCTGCCCTTCCTGACGGGCAAAGCCGATTATCCGCCCGGCGACCCGACCGTCGGCGGCGGCCTGATGGCGGCATCCGCTCCGCTCTATCCGAACAAAGGCATCGACATCGGCTCGAGCGTCCGCGCGCTGCCGGCCGACGGAAGCGTGCCGTTCCTGCCGGAATGGCGCTGGCTGCATACGCCCGGCCATTCCGAGGGACATGTGTCGCTGTTCCGCAGTATGGACGGCACGCTGATAGCGGGCGACGCTTTTATCACGGTCAAGCAGGAATCCGCATTGGCCGTGCTGACCCAGCGGCGCGAAATTCACGGGCCGCCGACTTATTTCACGCCCAACTGGGAAGCGGCCCGCACCTCGGTCGCCCGACTGGCGGCCCTGCGTCCGGCTTCGGCCGTAACGGGGCACGGCGAACCGATGGCCGGAACGGAACTGACCGAAGGATTGGAGCGCCTCAGCAGCGACTTCGACCGGCTGGCCGTCCCGGACAGCGGCCGATACGTCGACTCGGCGCATATCGATCCGGAACAGTAACATAAGTTCGAAATCCGGGGAACCCCGTTCTTCTGTCGGCAGCGGCAGCAAGCGGGCCCGGACGGCCGTTCCCTATAACACCTGAACTCATACCCGAAGCCCGGCAGTATTTCTGCCGGGCTTCGTTTCGTACGCCTTACGTTTATGCCGAGTATTTTGCCGAAAGCTTCATTCGAGAAACGCTTTTTTGCAAACGCTATAGTTCATGCCGCAGAATCGAATACAGTTCGGAGTCGTGGAACGCGCCTTTGAAGTACAGGTGCTCCCGCATCCGGCCTTCCCGCTTCATCCCGATCCGCTGCATTACTTTGGCAGAGGCTTCGTTGTCCGGCCGGCAGGTGGCATAGATCCGATGGACGCCCAGCTCTTCGAATCCGAACCGCAGCAGCGCGAAAGCCGCTTCCGACGCATATCCGCTCCCCCAAAAACGGGGATTGAACGTGTAGCCGATCTCCGCGTTAAATCCTGCCGCGTGAATGCCGCAGCCTCCGATCAGCTCTCCGGTTTCTTTTAACGCGTCGACCAGTTCGAAGCTCATGCGCGGCATCTCCCGCTGCATTTCGATCAGCTGCGCCACGTACTCTTTCGTCTGCTCCTCCGTATTCGGCCCCCAGATGGAATGCCGCACCACCTGTGGATCGGACGCGTATTCGTGTATGGCCGCCCAGTCTTCGGGCACGGCGTCGCGCAGAATCAGGCGTTCGGTTTGGATGGAAATCGACATATTCCCGCCCCCTTTTTTTGCTTACGATTATGAACCTCGTCGGCGCGGCTTTCAAGGGGAGCGTGCCTTTTCTCGCGCAAACGCCATCCGATAAACTTTAAGGCCGCAGCCCGCTTTTATCCGAATTCTAACGAACCGCGATAGCGTTATAGCGCGATTTTGAAGCTTTTTAAAAGACTAACGAATCGGAATATCGCTAAGCGGCGGCATATCGTCCGTTCAAGCGTAATCAGAATCGAATAGCGTGACGAGGATTCTTTAAACCGTTCAAACCGTGAAAAACAAGCCCATAGCGTGCCTAGGATTCGTTAGAATCCGGAGGCGAGCGAAATTCCTTCCGCAGCATTCTAACTCCCGCGGAATTCTCGTTCCCTCGGCCGCATTAGCCCGGAAGCGGGCTCTCTGCGCAAAAGAAACCCGGCATTCCGCAAGGATCGCCGGGTTTCTCGACATGTTGACGCTCTTCCGAACGGGAAGAGCTCTTTTCGGTTACGCCGATCGGCCGCCTTTTAGACGGTTATCGTCAGGTCAAGGCTTACTTCGAAGCCGCGTAAGCCGCCAGGAATTCCTTGACCTTGGCCGGATCGGCCGTCAGCTCGTTGCCCGTATCGACGAGCGGGCTGACCGTGGAAGCCGCCTTGATCTTGTTGCCTTCGTAGAACTGCAGGATCTCGTCCTGGTTGATGGAGTACAGCACCGCTTTGCGCAGGTCGGCGCTCTTGCCGACCGGACGGTTCTCCGACGTGTTGAACAGCAGATAGGAGACGCCGTTGCTTTCGATCGTTTGCAGCTGCAGCTTGGCATCGCCTTTGACGACCGAGAACTTCGTTTCCGGCACGCCGTAGTACGAGTAGATTTCGCCGCTGCGCAGAGCCGCGAGGGCGCTGTCCGCGTCCGCGATGAAGCGGACGTTGATGTTCGAGATATTCGGTTCGTTGTCCGTGCCCGGCATATAGGCCGGGTTCTTCACGAATTTGGCTTCATAGTCGTTCTTGGTGGTCAGAATATACGGACCGCTGGCATACAGCGTGTTGTTGTACGAAGCGCCTTCCGTGACGGTGTTTTGGTCGCCGTAAGGGATGTCTTTCGTGACGTCGAATTTCGCCACGTCGTACGTATTGATGCTCTCGACCTGCTTTTTCGACACGATGCCCGCGGATTGGTGCCCCAAATAGTTCAGTACCTGCGGGAAAGGCTCGGTCGTCGTCAGCTTCACGACCTGATATTTGCCGGCTGCATTGTCGGCCTGCTTCTTGTCCGCCACCAGCTCGGAGATCGGCGCGTCGAGGCCTTTTTCCAACGCTTCGCGGATCGTGCCGCCGCCGGACGCTTTGACCGAGTCGAGCTGCGACAGGTCGGAGACCGCTTCGACCGTCTTGATGTGCTCGTGCAGCGAGTACGTGCGGTGATCCGGCACGGAGTCTTTGTTCTTCGCGCGGTCAAGCGAGAAGATAACGTCGTCGGCGCCTACGCGCTCGCCGGTGTCGACGGCTTTGCCGTTCTCGACCTTCGCGAAGTCGATATCGTCGCGCAGGATGAAGTAGTATTCCGAGTTGTCGTCGGCGATGCCGAAATTGCGCGACAGCGAGCCGTCGGAAGTGATCTTGTCGTCATCCGTGAGGTTGATCAGGCGCACGTACATATTGGTGTTGATCGTATTGATCGAACCGTCGTTGCCTTTGATCGGGTCGAGCGACGTCAGCGTGGACGCGCTCTGCGTCAGCACGAGCGGCTCGGTTTTGTTTTTGGCGGCATCCTTGAACTCGATGTCTTCCCAGGCCAGGGCGCGGGATTTGGACAGACGTACGGATTCCGGGTTCAGAATGTCTTTGTTGATCGCCTGGCTCTTCAGCGAGATGTAGAGCGGCGCGATGTAGGCCTTATCGAACACGAGCTTCTGCTCGAGTTCTTTGTAGGTGGCGGTATAATCTTCCGGCGACTGCGTCGCGGCCTTGTCGATCAGCTTGTCGATCTCCGGATCGGACATGATGCTGTAGTCGCCGCCCGTCTTGAACAAGGAGCGTACGGCATAATCCGGGTTGCCGGTTACGGTCGTCCAGCTGGACAGGGCCACGTCGTAGTTGCCGGCTTCCTGCTGCGCTTTGAAGCTGCCGTAATCCGGCTGCAGGTTCATCTTGACGTTAAAGCCGTTTTTGGTGAGCTGATCGCGGATGATGTTGACGTCCGACTCGCTGGACGTCATGGCCAGCAGCTCGATGTCTACCAGAGAAGCCGCAGTCGTGTCCGCGGCTTTCTGTTCGCCGCCGTCCTTGGTTTCGGCGGCCGGAGCGGCCGTGTCGGATTTGGTCTTGACCGACGTGCATCCTGTCAGCACCAGAAGCAAAGCCAGCAGCAGTACGGTCAGCGTTTTGGTGAATCGATAAGATTGACGCATGTTTTTCTCCCCCTCCATAGTTGGAAACTGTATATTTGAGTCCGAAAGCCGTCAGCCGGACCCGGAAGGACCGCTAATCCAGCTTCGGATCGAGCGCATCCCGCAGTCCGTCGCCCAGGAAATTGAACGACAAGACGAGCGCGATGATCGCCAGCCCCGGATAGATCGCCAGATAGGAATTCGTTTCCAGGTAGGCACTGCCGAGTTTCAGAATGTTGCCCCATTCGGGAATATGCGGTTCCACGCCCAGGCCCAAATAGCTGAGACTGCTGGTGGAAATGACGGCCGTGCCGATGGTCAGCGTCGCTTTGACGATCATCGGAGCCATCGAATTCGGCACGATATGCTTGAAAATGATCGACAGATTGCCGGAACCGAACGCTCTCGCCGCGTCGACGAACTCGTACGTGGACACCATCATCACGTTGGCCCGCATCGTTCGGGCATAGGTGGGAATGGCTCCCACGCTGAGCGCCAGAATCAGGTTGACCGTATTCGCGCCGAACGCCGCGATAATCGCGATCGCCAGCAGAATGCCGGGAATCGAATACAGGATATCCAGCGCCCGCATGATGATATTATCCGTGCGCCGCCCGTAGTAGCCCGATACCGCGCCCAGGATTCCTCCGACGACGAACGGGATCAGCGTGGATACCGCGCCGACGATCAGCGAAATCCGCGCGCCGAATACGATGCGGGAGAACAGGTCGCGGCCGAAGTTGTCGGTACCCAGCGGATAGGCCAGACTCGGCGTCTGCAGAATCGCCCCGTAATTGTTCTCGACGGCCATGCCGTAATCGAACGTGAACAGGCTGCATACCGACAGCGAAAACAGGAAGAAGACGAAGAACATTCCCAGCATCGACGTGGTGCCGCGCGAGAGCCGGTCGATCGCGTCTTCCCAGCGCGGGGAAGCCGGCGACTTCTGGCTGCGGATCTTCGCCAGCAGCACGATGCCGAGCAGCAGCGCGAACAAATTGCCCGCGGCCGCCGTCAGGATCAGCGCCAGCGCGATCCAGACCATCCAGCCGGGTACGGCTCCGCACTTGACGAAGGCGGCGATCAGGAGCAGCGAGGCGAACTGGAAGCCCGCCACGATCAGCAGCACCAGCATGCCGAGCGGGAACGTGTCCGCCACGTAAGGCTTGAACAGATTAAGCGCCGAAATCGCGATAACGCCGATCTGAGTCATCAGCATATATCCGGCAAATATGTATTCGGGCGTTTTGACCTTCTTGATCAATTGGAACGCCGCCGCCGCGGCAAATACGTTGCCGCTCGCCAGGCTGAGCAGCTGCACCCAGCCGAGCGCGCGCGTTCCGCCGCGGATATGACCGACCGCGCGCAGGTCTCTTCGGATCAGCAGCGCGATGACGATCTGCACGAGCGTGAAAAACGCGTAGGCGCCGGCGGCCCCCAGCACGGCCGGCTTGACCGCTCCCGTTCCGTAATCGAACGCGTTCGCCAGCAGAATCAGCGTCAGCAGCAGGGACGCGATCCAGGCAAAGCCGGCCTGCGCGTACTCGGACGATGTACGCGCCCCGCCTCCTATCCCCGCATCGAGTCCCGACGCGGAAGAAGAACCCGCGGCCGAAGGTTCGGTAACCGATAATTCGGACATGTCGCATGCCCCTCCTTTTCTCTAATACCGCTTCATCTTGGTCCGGATTCTCGGATCGATGAACGCGTACAGTACGTCTATGACGACATTGACGATCGAGATGACGATCGCCGTGTACACGACCCCGCCCATGACCGCCGGAATGTCCGGCACGAACTGCTTGTCGACGATGTAGCTGCCGAGTCCGCTGATGTTGAACACTTTTTCCGTGATCGCCGCTCCGCCCAGCATGCCGCCGAACTGCAGACCCACCACGGTCACGATCGGAATAAGCGCGTTGCGCACCGTATGCTTCATCAGCACCGTGCTCCGGCCCAGCCCTTTGGCTTTGGCGGTCAGGATATAATCTTCGTTCATGACTTCCAGCGTCGAGGAGCGGGTCATCCGGGCCACCGCCGCCGTCAATCCGGTACCGAGCACGATCACCGGCATGATGAATGAAGGCAGGCTGCCCGGCGTGTAGGTCGCCGGCAGCCAGCCCAACTTGATCGAGAACCCGAGAATGAACACCAGACCCTGCCAGAAATTCGGAATCGACAGGCCGATCAGAGCAATGAACATAAAGCTGTAGTCGAGCCACGAATTGCGGCGCGCGGCCGACAGGATGCCGATCGGCAGCGCAATCAGCAGCGCCAGCAGAAGCGCAAACGACGCCAGCAGAAGCGTGACCGGAAACTTGCGCAGGATGGTCGAGGCCACGTCTTCGTTGCCCGCGAACGATTTGCCGAGGTCGAGCGTCAGGATGCCGCGAACATTGTCCCAGAGCTGTGCAAGATACGGACGATCGAGCCCGTAAATCCGGTTAAACGATTCGATCTGGTCGGGCGTAGCCGTCTGCCCGAGGATATTGGCCGCCGGGTCCATCGGCGAGAGATGCAGGATGGTGAATACGAGCGCGGCGACCCCTACCACCACGAAGAGCGTCATCAGCAGACGCTCGAATATGTATTTGGAATACGGATTCGCGTACAGCAGCATCAGGATCGCCATCGGGAATCCGATCACGGCCGCAGCGGCCGCGAACAGCGGATTCGAAATCAGGGATTCGAACGCCGCGGCGTAATCGTTTCTCGCAACGCCGCCGCCGCGCGCGCGCTCGGCCGCGATCTCGCCGGCGCGGACCCACAGCCTCTCCTCCGCTCTCCGGTCCACCTCTCGCTCCGTCTCCCGGGCATCCGGTTCCTGACCGAAGAAGCGTCGTTTCTCTTCCAACTGACTGGCGAATTCCCGCTTCAGTTCGCGTTCCAGGCCGGATTCGCGCAGTTCCCGCAGCGCCGAAGCCTGCAGCTCCGCGTATCCTCCTCCGCCCCTACGGGCGAGCCACACGACAAGCACGATCAGATTGACGGGGGCTCCGAGCAGCAGCAGCCAGAAACGATAGCCGGGAATGCCCAGCATTTTGCGGTACAGCCGTCCGATCGGTTCATGCCAGGACGAACGAACCCTTTTTTCAGCCGTTTCCATAAATACCTTGCCTCCCAAAACGTAGCGAATGTATAATTCGTTAATAATCGTTAATTCCGATTGATATACTCGACTTTATAAATCGTATTTTAGGGTTCATGCTTCTGGAAAGTCAAGACATCGCGAAAACATTTTTGGAACATGATTTTAGCCAACTTACATAACGGGGGCCTGCGATAATGGAAAAACTGCTGCAAGTCACTAATCTGCGCGTGTCGTTTTCGGCTCGCGAAACGGAAACGGAAGCCGTTCGCGGCGTCAGCTTCGAATTGAACAAAGGGGAAACGCTGGGCATCGTGGGGGAATCGGGCAGCGGCAAAAGCGTGACCGCGCGGGCGATCATGCGCCTGCTGCCCGAAGCTTCCGCGCGCGTGAGAAGCGGAGAGGTCGTCTTCTTGGGACAGAACCTGGCAAAGAAAACGAGAAAAGAAATGGAGCAGATCCGCGGACGCGATATCGGCATGATTTTTCAGGATCCGATGACTTCGCTCAACCCGACGCTGCGCATCGGCGAGCAGATCGCCGAAACGCTGCGCAAACACCGCAAAATGTCCAAGCGCGAAGCCCGCGGCGAGGCCGTCGAAATGCTGAAGCTGGTCGGCATCCGCGATCCGGAAACGCGCTTCGACCAGTATCCGCACGAGTTTTCCGGCGGCATGCGCCAGCGGGCGATGATCGCCATCGCGCTGGCCTGCCGTCCGTCGCTCTTGATCGCCGACGAACCGACAACCGCGCTCGACGTGACCATTCAGGCGCAGATTCTGAACGTCATGAAGCAGATGCAGGAGAAGCTCGGTACCGCCATCGTCCTGATCACCCACGATCTCGGCGTCGTGGCCGGCATGTGCGACCGGGTCGTCGTCATGAAAAGCGGCGAGATCGTGGAAGAAGGCCGCACGGAAGACATTTTCGCCCGGCCGCGGCATCCGTATACGAAGAAGCTGCTGAACGCGCTGCCGCGGCTCGACCAGCCGAAGAAGCCGAAGCGCGGGCGAAGCGGCGCGGACACGGAGACGGGAGCCGGACAAGCGAACGTCGGACGCGGCGGCGAGGCGGACGCGGCGCGAAGCGGCGCGGCGCCGGACGGCGGGTTCCGTGCGGACCCGGAAGCCCGTCCGCTGCTCGAAGTCCGGTCGCTGCGCCAGCACTTCAATCTCGGCAAAGGCCGCACGCTGAAAGCCGTCAACGACATCAGCTTCTTTATCCGCGAAGGCGAAACGCTGGGCATGGTCGGCGAATCGGGCAGCGGAAAGTCCACGACGGGCCGCGCCATTCTTCGCCTGCATGAACCGACGGGCGGCGACGTGCTGTACCGCGGCATGGCCGTTAACCGGCTGTCGCCGAAAGAGATGAAACTCATGCGCCGCGAAATGCAGATGATCTTCCAGGACCCGTATGCCTCGCTCAATCCGCGGCTGAAGATCCTCGATATTATCGGCGAAGCGATGGACGTGCACGGCCTGTCGCGGAATCCCGTCCAGCGGCGGGCGCGCGTCGAAGAGCTGCTTGAAATGGTGGGGCTCGATCCGGCGTT
This sequence comes from Saccharibacillus alkalitolerans, assembly GCF_011090185.1. Taxonomy (GTDB): domain Bacteria; phylum Bacillota; class Bacilli; order Paenibacillales; family Paenibacillaceae; genus Saccharibacillus; species Saccharibacillus alkalitolerans. The sequence goes on from NZ_JAAFGS010000012.1 coordinate 51,167, forward strand.
CGCGCTGCGTTATCCGCACGAGTTCTCCGGCGGCCAGCGCCAGCGGATCGGCATCGCTCGGGCGCTCGCGGTCGAACCGAAGTTCATCGTCTGCGACGAGCCGCTGTCCGCGCTCGACGTCTCGATCCAATCGCAGATCGTGACGCTGCTGGAAGATCTCCAGCAAAAGCTCGGCCTGACCTATCTGTTCATCGCGCACGACCTGTCGATGGTCAAGCATATCAGCGACCGGGTCGCGGTCATGTATTCCGGCAAAATCGTCGAACTGGCCGAAAGCGAGGAATTGTACCGCAGCCCGCAGCATCCTTACACCAAGTCGCTGCTGGCGGCGATTCCGGTCCCGGACCCGGCGATCGAATCGAAAAAAAAGCGCACGCTGCTGGAAGAAGACCGCGGCGAAGACAAGTACGGGCTGGAAGACTCAGAACTGGTCGAAGTATCGCCGGGGCATTGGGTGGCGGTGCGGGGGAAAGAGCTGGAGGGGGACTGAATCGAAGCCTGAACGAAAATCGGCACGAAGAGAGCGCGGCGGAGACGACGAACAAGGCGAGATCGCTTTCTGCCGAAGCAGGAATAAAGGCTCGGTATAAGCCGAACCAAATTCTAACGAATCGTCCAAGCGCTATTAAGGCATTTTAGCCCCTTTTGGAAATCTAATGAACCGTAAGCACGCTATTCGGCCGAATTCGACAAAAAAAGCCGCCGCCTCACCCGAATAACGTGAGTACGATTCCTTAATCGCGGATAACGGACGCAATCGTTTCGATAGCGTGATAAGGATTCCCTAGCCGTTCACACTTCCAAGCCGCACTTAAGACGCTTAAAACGCTCGCTCAATCGCCGCCATAGCGATCACTTCAAAAAAACTCCTTCGCGATCCGGTCGGTTGACCGGATATGACGAAGGAGTTTTTTCGAATATGGGCTGCGGACGGTCTACACCAGCGTCCGCTCCGCCGCCGTCTTTCCGGCCGCCGCTTTCTTCACCATGCCGCGCGCGATATGCACGCCCGCCGCTCCGGCCTGCGCCAGGCCGCGCGTGATGCCCGCGCCGTCTCCGCCGCAGTAGAGGCCGCGGATCTCCGTCTCCAGCGTCTCGTCCAGCTTCGGACGGGCGGAGTAGAATTTCGCTTCCACGCCGTAGAACAGCGTATGCTCGGACGCGATGCCCGGCGTGACCTTCTCCAGCGCTTCGACCATCTCGATCAGGCTCTTCATCGTGTTGTACGGCAGCACGAGGCCCAGATCGCCCGGCACCGCTTCCTTGAGCGTCGGCTCCAGGAAGCCTTCGCGGATGCGTTCCGCCGTGGAACGGCGGCCGCGCAGAATGTCGCCGTACTTCTGCACGATAACGCCGCCGCTGGACAGGTCGTTCGCGCGCTGGCAGATCTCGCGGGCGTATTCGTTCGGCTTGTCGAACGGCTCCGTGAATTTATGCGAGACGAGCAGCGCGAAGTTCGTGTTCCGCGAACCGAGCGCCGGGTCTTTGTACGAGTGGCCGTTCGCCGCCATGACTCCGCTGTGGTTCTCCACGACGACGTGGCCCGACGGGTTGCTGCAGAACGTGCGGACTCTCGTGCCGACCGACGTATTGAACACGAATTTGCCTTCGTACAGATGCTCGTTGATCTGACGCATGACGACATCCGACGTTTCCACGCGCACGCCCACGTCGACCTGGTTGTTGGTCAGCTTCAGGCGGCGCTTTTTGAATACGTCCGCCAGCCAGGCCGAACCGTCGCGGCCCGGAGCGATCATGACGCGCGGCGCATGGTACTCTTCCCCGTTTTTCAGACGAATGCCCGTAACCGTATGCTCTCCGCCTTCTTTTGCCGTGATCAGATCGTCCACTTCCGCTTTGTATTTCATCTCGACGCGCGGCTTCAGATACTCGAAGATCGACTTCAGAATCTCCAGGTTCTGCTCCGTGCCGAGATGGCGGACCTGGGCGCGCAGCAGCTTGAGGCCGGCCGCGTACGCGTTCTGCTCGATGTCGCGGATCGTGTCGGTCGTCGGGTCGGTGATCGATTCCGTCGCGCCGTGCTCCAGGTTAATGCTGTCCACGTACTCGATCAGCTCCAGCACCTGCGAAGGAGCCAGATAATCCGTCATCCACCCGCCGAACTCCGTCGTGATGTTGAACTTGCCGTCGCTGTACGCGCCCGCGCCGCCGAAGCCCGCCGTGATCGAGCAGGCCGGCAGGCAGCCCGCGAACTCTTTGCGTCCCGCGGCAGGCGGACAGAACTGGATCTTGTTCTCCAGAATCGGGCAGCGGCGCTTGTAGATGTCGTGGCCTTTGTCGACCAGCAGCACTTTCCAGTCCGGCGCCTGGCGCGTCAGTTCGTAGCTGGCGAAAATGCCCGCGGGGCCCGCGCCCACGATGATGCAGTCGTATTTATTGGAACTTTCGGCGTTCAGTTCGTTGGGTTCAAGCATGATGGAATCGGTCATGATCTGTAGTCTCCTCCTCTGATGGGCGCATACCGTGCTTCGAATTTTCGACATCCGATCGGATCGGCGCGGCGGCGGACAAAGCCTCAGGCGCGCAAAAAAGCCCGGCTGCCGGCAGGTATGCGAAAAGCATCCTATCCGTAGCCGGGACTTTACGGTTCCCTGGTAGAGACTCCCGAACCTTATCTTCGGGAATATACGAATGATTATATGGTTAATTGTTGTATTGTTCGCCTTTCAACAAAAACCATCATAACCGATCGCGAGAGAATCGTCAACCTGAACGCAGCAATAATATTCGCTTATTTTCGCAAATAAAACAAATACGCTCTTTTTTCTTTGTTATTTACCGCCTATTCACGAACATTAAAGAACAAAAAACGCTGAATATCGATTTTTGAACCTTGCTTTTATCGAACCGTATCCAGCAGAGAATCCTGCCATTTTCCGAGTTCATCCTCATTTTGTCCTTTGCGCAAAAACTCCACGACGAGAAACAACCGGTCGTCTCCGTGCATCGCCGTGTAGCGCAGTCCGCCGCCGATATGCTCCATCGAGTATTGTTCTCCCTGCAATTCCGGCAGACCGAGATCCGCCAGCAGAGCGTCGCGCTGCGCATCGGTGAGATCCGGCTGCAGCACCGTCGTCAGATAGCGAACGACTTCGACTTCCGGCTTTGCTTGAGGTTGCCCTTCGATGAACGTCCCCAGACTGAAAGACAGTTCGCGCAGCTGATTGTCGTCGTAATTGGTCCAAGCCGTGTAGCTGTTGCCGAGTTTCCCGAATCCCTGACGCGTTTCATTTAATCCCGGGAGACTGTTTTTCAGCTCCGCCGAGCTTTCGTACAAAGACAATCTCGGTTCCGCTTCTCCGGCGGCGCCCGCTTCCCAACGTTCCAAAAACTCGTCATACGTCAGCCCCATTACCGTATCGGCAACTCCCTGCGGCGGTTCATAAGCCGGATCGGTCGTCGGCAGGCGATGCCCGGCAGCCGGCAGATCGGGATCGTCGGAAGCGCCGGGCAGTGATTCGGACGGTATTTCGGGCGGTATTTCGGACGGTATTTCGGGCGGCACAGGCGGTACGGCCGTTTGCTCCGGCCCGCCTTGCACCGGCACGGAAGAACCTGCCGGATCAAGCGCATTCCCGAGCCACAACGGACGCGCCAGAACAAGAACCAGTACGATCAGCAGCACGCCGCCCGCCCCCAGCGCCGCTCCGGCAGCGAATCCGCGCTGTTTGCGCGCGATAGGTTCCGGCCGAGCGTCAGGCATCCTTTTCCAGGAACGGATCTCCGTCAAAATACCTGCGCGAATCTCTTCTTTGCGGCTTTCATCCAACTTCGGCATATCGATTAAGCCGCCGCCCGGCTTTTTCGCTGCTGTTCTTGTCTCCTTATTCATCGTCGATCCCCTTTCCGATCAGCCGCTCGTATTCGCTCCGTTTGCGCAGAAGGCGCAGTGCGCGATGCCGGATCGTTCTGATTTTCGCTTCTTTGCAGTCCAGCAGCTCCGCCGTTTCTTTGACGCTCAGCTCTTTTTGGTACAGAAAAAAGATCACTTCCCGCTGAGCCGGCTTCAGCGCGTTCATCAGCTCCAGCACCTTCGTCCGCCGCTCTTCCTCCAGCAGCGCATGCTCCGGTTCGTCCGCCGGAGGCGCGGCCCGTTCCTTGCGTACAAATCGCTCCGCAAAAGCCGGACGCCTGCGCCTCATGACGTCGGCCGCCGCGTTGCGCGCGATGGAGATCAACCACGTCTTCGGCGAAGACCGATCCCCGAACGCATGCAGATTACGGTACGCCTTGATGAACACTTCCTGCAGCACGTCCTCCGCTTCCCCCCGCCTTTCGCCCAGCATGAAAAACAAATATTGATAAACCTCGTCGTAATACAATTCGAACCATTCGGCGATTCGCCGCTCTCCGTCGGACCCGGGGTCACGGGCCGCTCCCGAGCGGTCCGTCCGCTCCCTCTCGCCTGCCGCTTCCGCCGCGTCCTTTTCCCGTTTTGCCGCCGTTATTCCGTCTGCCAACATGCCTCCCCCTCCGTTCTCTTTTTGTATTAGACGCTCCCTGCCCGGAAAGTATGTCATTTTTATTTTGCCTCATCCGGCAGGAGCCCATGCATCGCCCATCGAATAGCTGTAACCGCAGCAAGAAAAGGAGGCCTTCGGCATGCAGGTTCGTTTATCGACGTACGATCCGGACTGGGTCCGGCGTTTCGAGGAAGAAGCCGATTTTTTGCGAACCGTGTTCGGCGGCGAGATCGTTCGGTTCGAGCATTTCGGCAGCACGTCCGTTCCCGGCATGAAAGCCAAGCCCGTCATCGACATGATGATGCTCGTCCGGGACATCGGCAGCATCGACGCCTACAACGAAAAAATGACCGCGCTCGGATACGAGGCGGCCGGCGATTGGGGCATCCCGGGTCGGCGGCTTTTCCGCAAAGGCGGAGCAGATCGGACTCATCACATTCATGTGTACGAAGACAACCATCCGCAGATCGCCCGCCATCTGGTACTTCGGGATTATCTGCGTATCCACCCGGACGAGGCCGAAGCTTACAGCGCGCTCAAGGAGCGGCTGGCGTCGGAGCACGCGGAGACGAGCGGCTACAGCCCGGCGAAAAAAGCTTTTGTCAGCGAGTTGGAAAAAAGGGCGTTGGCGTGGCAGTCGGAGTCCGGACGAAGCGGCGAATAAGAAACGGCCGGCAGGAAGCATACATAAGCGAAAAGAGCCCGGACTTCTGTCCGGGCTCTTGCTGTCGTAGGTCGGCTAGCCGGCGGGGCTCTTCCTTTTTCCCAAAAACTCCCGAACCTACAAATCCTGCATCCGCAGTCCCCGCCGCAGCCCGTCCAGATCCAGCCCGTCCGCCGCGAAGGCGGCGCGGATCAGGCTCGGCGGCGTGAACTCGTCGTACTTGCCGAGATAAGGCGCTTCGAATTCGTCGAGCAGCGACAGCGGATCTTCCATCCGCTCCGTCTCCGACAGAATCAGATGCTGCAGCTCGTCCGCGTCCGTGCGGCCGGCGACGACCATGTAATGCGGCTCCATCGGCACGATCGAACGCAGCGACAGCTGCTGCGACAGATGGTTCTTCAGCAGCCGCTCCAGCGTCCGGAATTCCCGGCTGCCGACCCACGGCATGATGAACATCGAATCGCCGCCCGCCGGCAGCACGAGCCGTTCGGTCAAGCCCGTCTCGCGGGACAGGCGGCGGGCGCGTTCCAGCCGAGCGGCGGCGTTCGGCGCGAGATACGGATACAGCGTGTTTTCCCGCAGAATGTCGCGCATCTTGCGCAGAATCCGCGTGTGCATGTCGCCGCCCGCGCCGAGCCAGAGCGTATCCACTTTGCCTTTGGCGTGCTTGACGTAGACGGCTTTATGCCGGTTGTCCACCTCGTCGACTTTCCACAGACGGCCCGCAAGCGAGAAGCAGTAGCCCGCCGGCGGCACGGTCGTGATGGAGCCGATCTCCTCCGAGCCGTCGTAGACGGAATGCTCCTCTTCGTCCTTGAACACGGCGTAGAAGCGGTAATGGCCGGATACCCGTTCGCCCATCAGGCCGACGATCAGGCTGCCGTCCTCCGTCTGCTCGATATGGTCGGTCGCAAGCAGATACTCCAGCAGTTCGCGGTACTGATCGGTCGTGAAGTTGGCAAAAGGAGGCAGCGTCAGCACCGCGCGCGCCAGTTCGCCCGCTTCGGCTTCGCCGAAGCTGCGCAGCACGCTCATCGTCTGATGGTACAGCAGGCCGAGCGGCAGCTGCCGGACGACCTGCGGCTCGATCCACTTCTCCTTGACGTACAGCTCGCAGACGGCGATCGCCCGCAGCAGCGTCCACGGCATGCGCGCCGGAAGCTGCGCTTCCTCGTCGTCCTCTTCCGCGCAGACGAACATCATCTCCGCCACCGAGCCTTCGCGGCGACCGGAACGGCCCAGCCGCTGCACGAAGCTGGCGCAGGAGTAAGGCGCGCCGAGCTGCATGACCCGCTCCAGGCTGCCCAGGTCGATGCCCAGTTCCAGCGTCAGCGTCGCCGCCGCCACGGCCGGGCCGTATCCTTCGCGCAGCGCAGCCTCGGCTTCCTCGCGCAGCATGGAGGAAATGCTGCCGTGATGCACGTGGAACACGTCCGGCTGCTCCCGCAGCGCCGCGATCCGCCGCATCTCCAAAATGGTCGTTTCGGCGGTCGTGCGGCTGTTGGTGAAGATCAGCGCTTTTTTGAGGTGCGTATGGTCGTACACGAAGTTGTTGTACGCCTTCTTCGCGTTTTCCAGCGCTTCCGACTGCCGCTCGTCGCGGGCGTCCGGCATGGCGAAATTCTCGATCGACAGCCGCAGCTTGCGGCCGCCCGGCGGCGAGACCAGCTCGACCGGCACATGGGTGCCGCCGGCGAGCCAGCGCTTCACGGAATCGTAATCGCCGAGCGTCGCGGACAAGCCGATCCGCCGCGGCGAGCATCCCGCCATGCGCGACAGCCGCTCCAACTGGCTGAGCACCTGCGAGCCGCGGTCCGCGCCCATGAAGGCGTGCACCTCGTCGATCACGATAAAGCGCAGATCGCCGAACAGCGCCGGAATGGCGTTCGGGCGGTTCATGAGCAGCCCTTCCAGCGACTCCGGCGTGATCTGGAGCACGCCCGACGGATTGCGCATGACTTTGGTCTTCTCCGACTGCGGCACGTCGCCGTGCCAGTGCCAGACCGGAATATGCGCATCGCGCATCAGTCCTTCGAGCCGCTGAAACTGATCGTTGATCAGCGCTTTGAGCGGCCCGATGTACAGGATGCCGACCGATCGCGAAGGCTCCTGGTCCAGCAGCGTCAGCGCGGGAAAAAAGGCGGCTTCCGTCTTGCCCGAAGCCGTCCCCGAGGCGATCAGCATGTGATGGTTGGTATCCAAGACGACGCGGCTCGCTTCCACCTGCACTTCGCGCAGTTCTTCCCAGCCGCTGCGGTAAATATATTCCTGGATGAACGGAGCCAGCCGGTAAAAAGGATGCTCCGCGCTCACAGGTCAAGCTCCGCGAGAATATCGTCCGGCCCTTCGTCGTCCGGCCGAGTCGGCCTAGGCGGCAGAGACGAATCGTCCGAGGCATAACGCTCTCTGCCGTCCCCGTCCCGTTCGGACAGGGAGACCGCGCCCGAACGAACCTCTCCGCTTCTCAGCGTCTCGACATTCTCGCCGCTTTGAAAGCCGCTCCCGCGCGGACGCAGCGGTCCGCCCTGCCCAGAAGCCGCGTCCGCCTCCTTCGCGGACGCGTTCAAGCGCGGACGCTCCCGTTCCGGCGCGTCCCCGGGAACCTCGCCGGCGCCGTAGCCGCCGGCGAACAGATCGCCCCGCCCCGAATAATCCGGGCGGGAAGTTCCGGTTCCGCTCCGGGAAGCGGAACCCGCAGCCGCGGCGGACAGCTCCTCGCCGCTTTCGCCGAAGCCGCTTCCGCGCGGCTTCGGAGGAGCGGACGGCGCGGCGGCCGGCTGCGGACGGCCGGCGGCAGCGCCGCCGCCGGTTTCCGGCGAGGCCGCGCCGGCGCCGTAGCCGCCGTAACCCCGGCCGGCGCCGTAGCTCTGCGCGCCTTCGTCCCGGACCCCGGACATGTCGGCTTCGCCGTAGCCGCCCGATTCGCCGGCTTCGCCGTAGCCGCCCGGTGCGCCGTCTGCCGGATTTCCGGCGCCGACGCGCGCTGCCGTCCCTGCGCCCGAGGCAGAACCTTCGCCTGCGGCAGACCCTCCGCCCAGGTTGTCGAACAAGCCTCCGCTCTGCTGCAGCCGGTTCATCGCTTCCGGCAGCAGCTGATCGAAGCCGCGCTCCGAATACTGATGCATCGTATTGAGCAGATCCATGAAGTCGCGCACGACTTCGCGGGTCGTCAGCAGCGCGTCGGCGCCCATCCGGCCCAGCTCGGACTCCATGAAGCGCATCAGCTGCCGCTGATCGAGCGCCGCGGCGTAGCCGTAATGCGACGCGTGCAGGTCGCGGAGCTTCTCCAGCAGCACGAGAATCTCCGCGTGCGACAGCATCTCCAGCCGCAGGATCGGGCCGGCGTAATGCAGCATGCCCGCCCCTTCGCCGAAGCGTCCCGCCACGAGGCGGGATCTCAGCGCGTCGTAGCTGAACAGCCCGCGCCGCTGGTCTTCCACGAACTGCGGCGTGCCGCCGAGGAAGATGCCCAGATGCTGGGCTTTGCCCTGCATCGTGTCGTTGAAGATCGTCAGCAGCTTCTCGTAGTTGCTCTGCCGCGAGACCGTATTCGTAATTTTATAAAGGTTGACGCCTTCGTCGATAAACAGCAGCAGCCCTTTGTATCCGATGCGGGCCGTGAACTCCGCCCACAGCTTCATGTAGTCGTACCAGTTGTCGTCGTCGATGATGACCCCGACGCCGAGCGCTTTGCGCGCTTCCGTCTTGGTCGGGAACTCGCCGCGCAGCCAGCGCAGGGCGTTCTGCTTCAGCTCGTCGTCGGACATCTTGTAGCCGTTCCAATAAGCGGACAAGACGCGCGCGAAGTCGAAGCCGTGCACCATATGCTCCATATTCCCCGTCACTTCGAAAATGCGGCGCTCCACCTCGACCTGCAGCTTCTCGTCGTCCGGCCGCAGGCCGAGCTCCGCCATCGCCTGCTGCTGGAGCGAGGCGAACCATTTTTGCAGCACCGCTTCCAGCGCGCCGCCGTCCGGGCGGGTCCGCGTGGACAGATGGGTCATCAGCTCGCGATACGTCGCGAGTCCCTGCCCTTTCGTGCCGACGAGGCGCCGCTCCGGCGACAGATCGGCGTCGGCCACGACGAAGTCCCGGTCCATCGCGTAGTTGCGCAGAATCTGGATCAAGAAACTTTTCCCGCTGCCGTACCGGCCCGTAATCAATTTGAACGCCGCTCCGCCTTCGGCCACATTGCCCAACTCGCGCAGCACCGATTCGATCTCGAGCTTGCGCCCGACCGCTATATATTCAAGTCCGATCCGCGGCACTACGCCGGCGCTCAACGAATTTACGAGCGCCGACGAGATCCGCTTGGGGATCTTCGTTTGATTCACGTTCAGTCACCTCCGAATGTTGCCGTGCAAACCCGTTTGCTTCCGGTTTTCCTTCTAAGCTGTCTTCCCTCGAAGTGTTCGTACAGTATCGCTTCACCAAAATATCGAACGCCGCGCGGCATGCCCGGCCGGGCAGGTCCACGGAAAACGGCGCCAAGACAAAAGGCAGGACCGCCGCCGAAGCGGACCGTCCCGCCCACACTATACCACAGACGGTCCTCTTGTTCCGTTCGAAAAAAAAGATCTTTCCGAAGATTTTTCGGCGCGGCGCACTCGGACTCGGACATCGCCGCATGCCGGGCGACCGGCTTCCCCGCCTGCTATCGGCCGCGCAGTCCTTCCAGATTCGGCACGTATTCCTCCAGCACTTCCCCGCCGTCGATCAGCAGATCGCCGATCGTCTCCATCGCCGCTTCGTTGATGCGGTCGATCATCGTCTCCGGCAGTTCGCCGGACGCGCCGGCGATGCCCATGCGCTCGGCATCGCCGGAGCCGAGCAGCACGGCGCGCACCATGTCCCGTTCGGCGGGACCGAGCAGCGCCGCGAACGCCTGCCAGTCCCCGTCGAGCGCGGAAACGTCCCAGCCGCCGGCGTCAGGCAGAGACGACGGTACTCCGGCGTCCGGCGGAGACGACGGCGCTCCGGCAACCCGGAGCCCGTCATCGGGAGCGCCGGAAGTTCCGGCTTCGCCGAATGCCGCGCCGTTCGTCCCTTCTGCGCTTCCGTCAGGGAACGGCGAAGACTCGTCGTCCGCTCCCCGCAGCTCTTTCGAGCCCGGAGATCCGGCTGCTGCGGCGCGTTCGCCCGCGCCGTCGTCCGCCCGTTCTTTCGAGCGAAGTGCCTTCGGCATTTCCGCCGGCTTGGCCGGCGCTTCTTCCGGATCGAACGACAGCGCTCCCGGAACCGGCTCCGCCGGCCACATTCCGCCGCCGTCTTCCGGCAGCTCCAGCATTTCGAAGCCGTCGTATTCGGCGGCTTCCCGGGCGTCTTCCGCCGCTCCGCCCGCCGTCTCCGAAGCATAAGCGGCTTCGTCATCCCTGCCGGAAGAAGTCCCGTTCGCCGTTTCGCCGGCCGAGGCCTCTTCCTCGGCGGAACGACGTTCCGGCCGCGAAGACGGGCCGGCTGCGTTCGCACCCTCGCCCGAAGAAGCGGCGGCCGGCTTTTCCCCTGAGCCGTCCGCCGGGCTTCCGTCCTTCGCGCGCTCGCCCGTCATCAGCTCGCCCGTCAGCATGCGCAGCACTTCATCCGAATCGCGCCGCAGCTTCTCCAGCTCCTCCGGATCGAGCCGGACTTCGGGCCGCTTCGGCGGTTCGGGCGCGGTCCGCTGTTCCGGCGGCAGAAACTCGCGTTCCGCCGCTTCGGCGATCACTCCCGCGATCTCCGGGTCCAGCTTGATGCCGCGCAGCCTGCCGCCGAACTTGAACCGGGCGCGCAGCTCGTTCTCCGTCTGGCGCACCAGCTGCGTCATAAAGTCGCGCAGCTGCGCATGCAGTCCGAGCTTGGGCGCGCGGACCAGATACGTCCGGCCGTACAATTCGGGATCGTACACCGCGCTGCGGAACAGATAGCGTTCCGTAATGCGGATATCGGCTTCGCGGAACAATCCCGTCAGCCGAATGCCGCGCGTGCGGACCAGATGCTCGTCGACCGCGCGCACGATGTGCGGAAGCACGCGCGGCATCGTCTTTTTCCCCGCTTCTTTATAAAAACGGCTTTCCGTCATGTCGTAATCCGACAGCCGCGCGATCAATTCCCAGGTCAGGCCGGCGGGCGTCTCCCCGAAGCGGCGCGCCAGCTCGAGATCCAGCAGTTCGCCCTTGAGCTGGCCGGACGTCTGCTCCAGCGCGGGCGATTCCGGCAGATCGAGCGCGTGCACCAGCGCGAATTCGCGCACCCAATCGGCCATGTAGCCGTCGAGGCGGCGGAAACGGGCCCGGTAGCTTTCCCAGACGCGGATCATGGCTTCCATGCCGTCCTGCGGCTGCTCCCAGCCTATGCCGTTGATCAATTCATAGATGTAAATGAACAAATACGACAGATCCGTCTCGACCTTTTCGCCGCGGCGGAACTCGCTTCTCCAGTAGAAGTACCACTGTTCCTGTTCCGGCTTCATGGCCGCATAGGTCGGCCAGTAACTCGAAAACGGCACAAACGGAACTTCCGACTCTGTCCGGTCCGCGTTTTCCCTCGCCCGGCGCACGAATTCGCGCTCGGCGGACTGCTGCTGCACCGGCCGCACCGGCCGCGCTTCCGCTCCGCCGCGAGCCGGAGGCCGGCGGCCCGCAAGCGGCAGCGAAGGCGAGCGCTCCGGCTCCGGACGCGACGTCCGCGTATCGCGGGGATCGGGCTCTTGGCCGCTTCCCGCGATTCCGCCTGCTTGGCGCGGAGGAATCGCCAGACCTTTGCGGGTCGGCGCTTCCGGCAGCACCCGGGGCTCGTCGACAAACATTTCGGCCATGCCTCCGGCTTCCTTGCGCCAGGACGGAAGCTTGAAATCCGGCACGCCGCGAAGCGGCGGACGGGCGCCAAGCGTCGGCGTCCCCTTGTCCGGATCGAACAGCAGGAAGCCGCGCGTCAGCGAATCGTACAGCTTCAGCAGCCGAATCTGCACGGCTCGAACCCGCGCATCGTTCATATGCCCTTCGTCGGAATAAACCGAGATTCGCACTCTCGCTTCGGCGGAGTCGAGCCGCGCGAACGGACGGGTCTCGTCCGAGCGGACGAAGGTGTCCGGCTCCAGCAGCAGCAGAATATCCGCGCGCAGCTTCTCCTCGAAATCGGCGCGCTGCAGCAGCGAGGACGGCACCAGAATCAAGCCTCCGCCGCCCAACGGGCCGACAGCCTTCGCGGCCGCGCCGCTCTCCGCCGAATCGGCGCCGCCCGAAGCGTCGGCCCAAGCCCCGCCGGCATCCGGACGCGCCCCCCGGGGAGGCAGCGGAATGCTTCTTCCGCCGTCCGATCCGGACGATTCTTCGCCCTCGTCCGCCCAGCGCTGCAGGCGCGCGATCGCATCCCCGGCGCTTTCCGAGCCGAGGCTCCCCCCGGCCGCGGAATGCCTGCCGCCTCCGGCAGATTCGGCGGCTTCCGCTTCGCTGCCGCCCAGGGGTTCGCGGGCATCCGTACGGACGGAACCGGAATCCGGTCCTCCGAAAGACGATGCTTCTTCCGCGCCCGGCATCACCGCTCCGGCCCTGCCGGCCGCTTCGGCCAATTCCGCCAGCAGCTCGCGCCGTCCCGCGGCGACCAGCCGGCAGTCCGGGAACGCGGCGAGCGTCTCCGCCGCAAAGGCCCCCAGCTCCGCCAGCCACCGCCCGGCTCCTCCGTGCAGGCCGCCGTTCATGCCCCAGCCGGCCAGGTAGCGCAGATGCGCCAGCGCCGGCCGCTCTTCGCCGGCCTCCGCGGGCTTCGGCCCTTCGAGCGCCAGCGGCAGCTCCCCGGCCGCGTTCTCTCCCGGCAGCCCGATCCGCTGCCGGTAAGAGAAGCCGGCCGAGATCAGGCCGGCCGACCCTCCGCCCGCGCCGTGCTCGCGCAGGCTCCGGGCGAATTCCGGCGCCTCGAGGTCGATCCATCCGTCCTCGAGCCGCAGATACCGACGCCCCGTCGTCCAGGCGTCGGTGAGCTCGGCGGCCGTGAAGCGCCGCCCGCCCGCGCTCAGCACGGGCTCGGCGCGCACGACGCCCACGCCGCGCGCCATGACGGGGCCGCCGCGGAGCGACCAGCTCCAGTCGGCCGCGTCGTAGAGCCTGTGCAGGTCGCGGAACTTCGCCGCGGCCTCCCCCGTCACCAGCGGCCCCCATTCGCGTTCGGCGAGGCGGGCGAATTCCGCCAGCTCGGTCCCGCGCGCCGTGCCGCCGGATTCGGAGCCGAACAGGCGGCGCACCGTCTCCGTCTCCATGGAGGGGCGCATGAAATAACGCTCCGATCCTCCCGGCTCGGAAGCTTCCGGCAGCGCTTCAAGCACGGGCTCGGCCGGAAGCCCGGTTTCCGCCGCGCGCGGAACGCCCGGGTCCGCTTCGCCGGCCCAAGCGCCGCCTTCGGCTTGTTCGCCTGCCGGGTCCGACTCGGCGCCGCCTAAGGCGCCGATCCCGTCCGTTCCGGACGCTTCCAGCACATAACCGTGCAGCCCTGCCAGGCGCAGCACATCGGCTCCCCCGGATACCCTGATCGTCGCATGCTCCTCGCCGCAGTCCGTGATCTCCAGCCGTCCCGCGGGTTCCGGCGAATATTCGATCGCGCTGCTTACCGGCAGCCCGCGTCCTCGCATGGCCGGGATCGCCCGGACCAGCAGTTCTTCCCATTCGTCCGTTTCGATTCGCCGACCGATCCAGTCCAGGTCGTCTTCTTCGAAGCCCGGCATATCGATCAGCTCGTAACCGGCGTCGACGAAGCGCCCGAGCCAGCCGGGCTCCAAATACAGCGCCCCTTCCGGCAGCCGGCCGATCAGCGAAGAACGCTCGCCGTCCAGGAAAAACGTAAGGCCGCGCGAATCGTCGGCTTCCGCCATCATCGCCAGTTCGACTTCGTCGCCCATGTGCAGATGCAGCCCGGGAGCGTCGCCGCGCCCGATCGCCTTCAGCAGCGTGTCGCGCACGACAAGCACCCGGGAAGCGCGGATCGGCGTCTCTTCCCGGTTCAGCCGATACTCCGGCAGCATATAGCGCGGCAGCGGCGTCAAGGCGTCGCGCAGCAGCACGGGACCTTCCCCGTCCGTCGCGCTCAGCCAGAACTTGCCCCCGCCGTCCGCGCTCAGGTATAAGTGATACGAATAAGGTGCCGACCTTGCGAAAAAATCGCTCATTTCGCTTCCCTGTCCCCCTTTCCCGGCCCTCCGCGCAGCTGCGCCGATAACGGGCTTTCCTGAATTTTCGATTCGTTCATTATATCATCGTTTGCCTATGCATGAACGGTTTTCGGCTATAAAAGACAAGGAATCGATCCGTGACAGCAGGCGAACGCGGCTGCTTTTTTCGCAAGCGGCGGCGTTTGTCTTTTGCGCAAAAAAAAGACTCCGCCTTCTCTTTCGAAGAGAACGGCGAAGTCTTTTCCGAGGATCCGAACGAACATCCGAATCAGAGTTTGAACTGGCGGATGATTTGATTGAGGCGATCCGCGCTGTCGTTTGTTTTCTGCGCTTCGCCGGCAATGCCGTTCGCTTTGCTTACGACATCGGCCGTCTTGTCGGCAATCTCTTCCGTTCCTTCCGCCGATTCGTTGTTGGACGCGGAGATTTCGTTAATGGCCTTCGCCAGATTTTGCACGGATGCGCTCAACTGCTCGCTGGTCGCGCTGAATTCGGACACCATCCGATCCATATAGGTCGCGTCGTTCAAGTAGGACTCGCTCGTCTTGCTCATCATCGCGTAATCTTCGGCTATGCCGCCCGTCAGCAGATCCACGAGGCGCTGCGTGAAATGCTGAAGATTGCCTACGGAATCCGTCACGTTGCCGGTGATCGTCTGAATTTGGCCCACCGTTTCCTTGGAAGCGTCGGCCAGCTTGCGAATTTCTTCGGCGACGACCGCGAATCCTTTGCCCGCCTCGCCGGCTCTCGCGGCTTCGATCGAAGCGTTAAGCGCCAGCAAATTCGTTTGCTTCGTAATTTGCAGAATGGATTCGCTCAGTTCCTTGATCGTATCGACCGATTTGGACTTTTCCAGCGCTTCGTCCAGGCCCGACTTCACTTCCGCGTATACGCTCGACGTATCGGCGATCGATTTTTCCAAAGCGACCTTCAGCTCTCCCGCGCGCTTGCTGATCACGGCCGCTTCTTCCGCGCCTTCTTGAGCGCCTTTGGCAATCGATTCGATCGCTTTTTCGAATTCGTCGGTGGACGCATTGATCTGCTGCGCGGAAGCGGCCGTCTGTTCCATGCCCGCGGACATGTTCTGCGTCGTTGCCGCCACATCCTGCAGCTCCTTGTCCATATCCGCGAACATGACGTTCACGGTGCTGCTGACCTTTTTGAGGTAGGCCGATTCTTGATTGACCGATTGAATGACTTTTTGCGTATTTTCCTGCATTTTGTTCATCGAACGAATCAGCACGCCCGTTTCGCCGGCGCTCTTCTCGTATTTCCGCGGCAGCACTTGGGAGAAGTCTCCCTGCGACATGATCTCCAACTGCTCGGACGCCGCGCGGATCGGTCGAACGATGCTGCGGACCGCCAGGAAAAGAACGGCTAAAGCAATCAGCAGCGTGACGACGGTAATGACGCCCATCGTCGTCAGCATGCCGTACAAGTCGTTCATGTAGCCGCTGACCGGCAGAAGGGTTACCACGTTCATCCGAAGAACTTCGTCTTTGACGAAAGAGGTCAGGTACCGGACTCCGTCGATCGTGACGTAGCCCGTCCCGTTCGGAGCTTCGGCAATGCGCGTAAGTCCCTCTTCGTTGTTCAATTTGGTAAAGTCCGTTTTGAGGACCTGGTCGGCATCCCGGGACGCGATGACCAGCCCCTTTTCATCCGTAATGACCGTCGTGATGATTTCCTCGCTGTCCTGTTCCGTAATTTCGCCCAGCAGAACGTTTACGTTCAGCGGAAGGGCGAACACGCTCAGGACTCGGCCGGTCGCCGGGTCTTTGACGGGGGCCGCTATGGCGATGGCGGGCAGCCCCGTAACCGGCGAAGTTTGCAGCTCGCCCACCAGGGGGCCGTCGCTTTCCAGAGCGGGTTTGTACCACGGCGACGTCGAAAACATGTCCGCGCCCTGGGATTTTCCGGACAGACCGTCCACGTAAACTTTGTCTTGATAAGTGAAAAAGATATTTTCGTACAATCCGTTCGATTGATTCAATTTCTCGCCGAGATTGCTTTGAATGCGGGCAAAACCGGCCGTGTCCGTCACGCCCGTCTCGCCGAGCTTTTTGAAAAAGTCGATATTGTAGATTTCTTTGGAAACCGAATCGACCAAGTCCTGCTGCCCCGCCACGGCCATTTGAAGCTCGGTTGCTTTTTCATGGGCGACCCGCGTTAAGGAACTCGTGTTCATCGTCTCGTAGGAACGGGCCGTCATATATCCGATAGCCGTGATGGATACGGCCATTGATACGGCGATACACAAAGCGACAATAGACAAAATACGCAAAAACAAGCTTTCGGTCATATTCCGAAATAACTTCATGACAGTGCCGGTCTCCTTAGATCAAATTTTCAATACGCAGCAGCGATAAGACGGTTGAATGAATTTTCGCATACATGGCTGTATCTATTTTTCGACATTCTGCCCGAAGATTTGTATACTTTTTTACATTTCCTGAAACTTTGTTCCTTTCGCCGCTTCCTCACGCAAAAATAACCGGTTCCCATTATGCGATCGGGAACCGGCTGTTCATGAACTTTGCGCGGCATCGTTTCTTTTTTTATTTTCGCTCCAGCTTCACCTTCAGCGCATCTCCCGCCTTGCCTCCGAACACGACCAAGCCGCCTTCCGGCAGAACCGCCGTTTTCGAACCGCTCGCGGCCGAGATTTCGACCGGCGCGCCGGTCTTGTCGTAAACGGCGAAGCCTGCGCCTTCAGGGAAATCCGACGTCAGCGTTTTGCCCGCCGCGGCCGCCGGGATTTTGAACCAGCGCACGCTGCCGGAAGCGGGGATCGTCACGACGGAAGAGCGTCCGGCGTAAAGCGGGCCGATTCCGTCTTCGCTGACGTACGTCCGTCCGTCGGCCTGCAGATATTCGACGCCGCCCTGACGGGTAAATGTCAGATCAAACGTGTCTCGGCCGTTCATGACCGGAATCTCCGCGGCGTTGACCGCATGATCTTTATCGACGATTTTCGTGCCGTTGGCGTAGCCGCCTTCTTTTTCGAACGCGATCTTCTTGGTCAGAATCGACGGCGAGATATAAAAGAGGGAATTGATCTTCTCGTCGAGCGCGTAGTACGTTTTGCCGTCGCGCTTCGACCAAGCTGCGGCCGCTCCTTTTTCAAGACGGTTGTCGTCCAGCTTCTGGGCTTCGTAGAACGCCATCCGCGTCCCGCCGATTCCTTCCATTTCGATATCGCTGCGAACGCGGAGATACGTATGCCCGTTGGTCTGCTCGTCGAAAGCCAGTACGGTGCGTCCGTCTTCGCTCGTGAACTCTCCCGATCCGGTGTAGACGTACGTCTGCTCCGGTATCATGCCGCTCATCATCGCCGGCATCTTCGTTTCCCCGTCGTTCAACGAGATTCGGCGCGTCTCGCCCACCGTTCCGTATAAACCGGCGTATTTCTTCATGTCCGCCGGCATATCCGTCTTCACGGGCTTTTTGTAGGTCGGAGCCGGCAGCACGTTCGCGATCTTCCCGCTCTGCTTCAAGTATTCCAGCAGCACGTCGGTCGCGGCCGCCGTGTTGTACAGGGACGAACCGCCGGAAGTGAGAAACGCGATCGAAATGTCGTCGTCCGGCAGGGAGATCAGCGCGGAATGGTACATGATCGTATCCCCGCCCTTGGTCGCCGCGCGGATACCGTACTCGCCGAACGGATCGAGATCGACGGAATCCCAGCCGAGTCCGTAGCCGAACGCGTTTTTCGTTTCCGGTACCCAGACGCCTTTGCGGTATTCCGGCTGAAGCATGGCTTCGACCGATTGTTCGGACAGCAGCTCCGGGTGCTCGCCCGTCAGCACGTCTCCGAACAGCGTCAGCTCCTCCGCGTTCGAATACACGCCCCCGGTGCCGAGAATGTTCGCGTTCTCCGGCGGCAGAGCCTTCGGCATGCCCGGCAGGCGGATCGGCTCAAGCGCGCCGCGGTCGAACTCGTCCATCGGCGTTCGGGTAAAGTTCAGCTTCAGCGGATCGCCGACGCGCTGGCGCAGGAACTCGCTGTAGTCCATGCCGCTCACCCGCTCGACCAGCAGCTCCAGCAGTTGGAACCCGTCGTTGGCGTATACCGAATATTCGCCCGGATCGGACTTTAGGCGCTGCACGCTCAGGTTCGCCAGCAGGCTGTCGTAATTCTGCGAATCGTTGTCGCCGAGCAGCATGCTGTTTTTGTAATGCGAGCCGTACAGGCCGGCCGAATGGTTCATCAGCATGCGCGGCGTGATCTCTTTGTAACGCTCGTCGGTCATTTTGAAGTCGGGGATGTACTCGGTCAGCGGACGGTCGATCTCGATCTTCCCGTCGTCCGCCAGCATCATCGCCGCGGCGGTTACGTACATTTTGCTGACCGAACCGACGCCGAACATGCTGGTTTTGCCGATCTCCCGCTTCCCGCCGTTGTCGTCCAACGTCGTTCCGCCGGACAGTACGATCTTCCCTTTATCGCGGATCGCGTACTGCGCCCCGGTCACGCCGTAATTTTGGATCAGCGCGTCCACCATTGCCTGCGCCTTGACCCGGGCCGCATTCGGCGCCTCGGACCGAGCCGCAGCAGCCGGATCCGCCTTCTCCGCAGCCGCCGATGCCGGAGCTTCCGCTCCCCGCGCCGCCCCTCGTCCTTCCGCTATCGGCAGCGCCAGCAGGACGGCCGCCATGGCGGCCGCGCTGCCCTTTTTCCATCTGTCTTTCCTCTTGTTCGATCGGTTCATGCGTATTCCCCTTCCTTCTGCTCAGATTCAATCCATGGCCTCAGCATAGCGGAAATGCGCGTTTCCTTTTTATAAAAGCGCCGAAACGCAAAAAAAGACCCCTGAACGACATGTTCAAGGGCCGATTTTCATTCGGGAAAAGGCAGCATGACCATATTGTCGAACATGCGGTTGTCCGTCTCGATCGTCATATGGCCGCCGTATTTGTCGCAGATCCGCTCGATGTTGGTCAAGCCGAAACCGTGGTTGTCGGGGTCTTCCTTGCGGCTGCGCAGATCGTCCACTTCCCGCTCCGTGCGGTTGCGCACCCGGATGAACAGCGCCGCTTCGCTCGAACGGATCTGAACGCGGATATGCCGGTCTTCGGCGACCCGGACAAGCTTGGACGCTTCCACGGCGTTGTCCAGCATATTGCCGAGCACGACGCACAGGTCATAGCGTTCGATCGGCAGCTCCGGCTCCCGCAGGCCCAGCTCCGTATCCACGCGGATTCCGCTCGCCCCGGCGACGTTCAGCGCGTTGGTCACCAGCGCGTCGACGACCAGGTTGCCGGTATTCACTCTCCGGTAAGCATTGTCGATCTCGCTGAGCGTCGTCTTGATATGTTCGCGCGCCTCCTCGCTGCGGCCCCGCTCGATATATTCGGCCGCGACGAGCAGATGCTTGTTCGTGTCGTGGATGATGCGCTTGATCTCTTTGAAGCTGTGCACCGTTTTCTCGTAATTGGCGTCTTGATAGTCCATCTGGCTCTGCAGCCGGTCGTTCTGAAGCGTCAGCCGGAACCGGGCGATGAGCGTATCGAGCATATAGACGACCAGCACGTTCAGCACGATAAACCCGAACACGGACAGAAAGTAATGTACGTTTTTCTCGCCGTAGACCGTGAGCACGTTCACCAGATAGATGCTGATCAGCGGCACGCACAGAAACAGCAGCGAATAGCGCGATTCCAGCGGAAAACGGCGTCTTTTCGCCACGAGCCGGATCGCCTGAATGACCGCGAACATAATCATGCAGCCGATCGGCAGCGTCGTCGCCAGCAGAATGCGCTCGGACAGGCCCGCGGGCTCCGGATCGCTCGGCTGAAGGGAAGGATGGAGCAGATAGACCAAAATGAGGTTCACGAACGTCAGCAGCACCGCGTATAAAATGGCGAACATCGCTTTGAGCTTCTGCGACACGCCGTAACCCTGCGCATACAAAAAAATGATCGCCAGCGCCGCGGCCGAAGACGCCAGATCGGACAGCTCGAACGTCAAATACAGGAAAGTCAGCGGCAAAAAAGCGGCGGCCCAGTACTTCTTGTCCCTCCTGCTCTTCTCCCGGCCGAAGACGGAATTGAAGTAGAAGTTGACCTGCACGGCCATGACCAGCGTCGTGCCGAGATTCAGCAGCGTCAGCAGCAGCGGACTCTCCATCATTCGGCCCTCGCGACCATGAATTTGGTGCAGGCGTCCTTCACTTCCTTGATCTTCGAGCGGCCGATCGGCAGCTCCATGCCGTTCGACATGACGACCCTTCCGCCGGCAAATTTATGCACATGGGATAAGTTGATCAGAATCGAGCGATGAATCTGCAGGAAACGCCCGCCTTTCAGCGACTCCGCATAACCCGAAATCAGCCCCCGGCCGTCATGGACCTCGCGGGTCGTGGTGATTTTCAGCTTATTTTTCACGGTCAGGCTCTTGGCGGCTTCGATGGCGATAATCTCGTCCTGATGCAGCACCAGCTCGCCTTCCGCGGACTTCACGATGAGAATATCTCGTTCTTTTTCCTCGAAGTAGCGGCACAGCTTGAGCATTTTCTCCTCGAACACGCCCGGATCTACCGGCTTGAGCAGATACTGGAACGTCATGACGTCGAAGCTGTCCAGCATGTATTCCGCGTAGCTCGTCAAAAAAACGATCTGTTCGCTCAGACGCTTCCTGTCCCGGAGCCTGTGCGCGGTCTCGATGCCGGTCAATCCGCTCATCTCTATATCGAGAACCCAGATATGAAAAGGTTCCCCGCCCTCTTCGTAATGCTTCAGCAGTTCCTCGCCCGAAGCGAACAGGGACGTATCGAAGTCGATGCCCGACTTTACGGACAGATCGAGCAGCATGCGCCGGACTTCCTCCCTGCGCGGCCGCTCGTCGTCGCAAACGGCGATGCGGTACATACGGCGTTCCTCCTGTGCTTTTTTCTTCTCATTATACGAGGAAGCGGGCTCAAGAAGAAGAATCGGGACCGCTTATCCCCCACCGGGCGCCTTCTTTTCCGCTTTCGAACGCCTTGCGCAGCCGCCCAAGCACATGCTCGGCCTGCTCCGCGTCGCTCGCTTCGCCGGTCACGAACCAGTTCCGCTCCGCGGCCGCCTTTTCCGTCTGAGGCTCCTGCATCCAGAACTGCATCCGTTCGAAATCTTCATCGAACCAGATCAGGGCGCTCCTCGTCTCGTTTCCCATCACGCCGCTCGGCTGTCGGTCCGTATACAGCAGACTCGCCATGTAAATGCCGCCGCTTCGGAACGAGATAAGAGGCTTGGAAACCGAAGTTCGGCTCCCGTCCGTCCATTCCGACTCGCCGACCGTGATTTTCACGTTGAACTCGGGCTCGCGCAGCAGCTTGCGGTAGACTTCACCTTTAACGTGAATCGTCGTCGGCCGGGGCGAGTCCCCGTCGGCCGCTCCTTTTCCGTCCTGCACATGTTCGACCGTCAGCATGGCCGGAATCTCTTTGTCGATCTGCTTCGGAAACGGATACTCCCATAGGAAGACGCCCAAAACAATAACCAAGAAAATAGCGATGACATGCGTCGTTTTCATTCGTTCCGCTCCCTTCAACGTTCCGCCCGTCTCACTCCTCTACCTTTTCTTCTCCGAGAGGGAGGTCCGGACCCGGAACGGTCGCATAATTCTGTCTGTTTTCTCCCTTGATCGTAAGGCTGAACTTCTCGCGCATTCGTGTCAGCACTTCTTGGGCCTGCTCCGCGTTGTCCGCCTTTCCGGTCACGAACATTCTGCGGAAGTCCCCCGGCTTGTCTTCCATCCACTCTCCTGCGGAAGCCAGAATATGCACGTTGTCGAAATCTTCTTCGAACCATACCGTCACGAGTTTGCTCTTGTTTTCGGGTGCGGCGCCCGGTTCGGAATTCTTATAGCCGACGACGCCCATATAAGGCCCGTCTTTGGAAGGCGCGTCTTTGTCGAAAAGAATATAAGGGTACGTGATCTCATGGTCTTTCATTCCTGGGAATGCGTCGACCGTAATTTCCACCTTGAACTTGGGCGTGCGAAACAATCTTCGATAGACCCCGCCCTTGACGTGAATCATAGTCGGTTCGCTTGTATAGGACATCGCTTCGGACGAAGATTCGGTGCCCCGGTCCGGTTCGTCGGCAATCGACAGGACGGCCGGAATGTCCTTGTCGATCTGCTTGGGGAAGGTGTTCTCCCACAGAAAAATACCTAAGCCGAGAATCAAAAAGAACCCGACCACATACTTTGTTTTCATTGGCTCTCGCCCCCTCTTCCTTTTTCTAACGCTTCCTCGGCAGGCTTCGTCTTGTTTTTCGCAAAAAAAAGAACTTCGCCGTCAAGGCGAAGCTCCCGGTTTCTTCTATATGAATCAGTACACTTTTTGCGCACTGTACTTTTTGGCGTCTTTGGCGAACGGAATATTTTTGCCGGCTTTTTTGTACGCGGCGTCGACCGTCGAATCGACGACCACCCATTTTCCGTTCAAGTAAATCTCGTTCCAAGCATGGTACTCTTTCACGTAAGTCGTTTTGCCCATCACCAATTTTGTCGGAATGCCCGAACTTCTCAGCATAACGGCCATCAGGGACGAATAATCGTAGCAGATGCCTTTTTTGGATGCGAGCGTGCTGTCCGCCGAAGGAAGGTAGACGCCGCCCAGCGCTTTCGCTTTGGCGTAGTCGTATTTGATATTCGTTGCGACGTAGTTATGAATGGCCTGCGCTTTCGCCTGATCGGTTTTTTTGCCGGCCGTCAGCTTTTTGGCCATTGCCACAGCGTTTTTGGAGTCTTTCCAATTGACGTTCTGCACCGAACCGAGAAATACTTTCTTGGCGTTTTGGGAGCTCAGGTTAACGGAAGCGGAATCGATCTTCTTGTAGCTGGTGCCGCCCACGTTCTCGAGCAGCGCGACTTCGTAAGCGCCGCTGCCGGACTGAAGGGGGAACGTTTGAGTTTTGCGGGAAGCGTTCAGGTCGTAAGTGTATACCTTGCTTGCTTTGGTAATCATGACTTTGACGCGCTTGGACGTTCCGCCGTTGTAGCGAACTCCCACGGTTCCCTGCTGCAGGGAAGAGGTGTCGATCCACGAAGCGTCGGCCGACGCGGCCGATGCGGAATCCGAAAAATTCGGCGTCAAGCAGGCTGCCAAGCTAAGGGCAAGCGTGATCTTCAAAATCCATCTATACATAAAAGTAAGCTCCTCTCAAGCCGGTTTGCTTTTTTCGTTTGGTTAGGTTCGGGCTGCTGCGTCCCTGTTTTTTATAACGGCAGACCGAAAAACCCCCGACTGAGAGACACGTCCTATTTTTCACAAATTTTAGAAAAAATAAAAATCCCCGTCTAGGAAACGGGGATCGGATCGATTTCATTGGGATGGGACTCTTTGGGTCAATATACTTTTTGTGCGCTGTACTTGTTCGCCTGCTTGGAGAATTCGATCGTTTTGCCGGCCTGCTTGTAAGCCGCGTCGACCGTCGCATCGACGATGACCCATTTGCCGTCCAGGTAAACTTCGTTCCAGGCATGGTATTCTTTCACATAGGTCGTATTGCCCATAACCAATTTAGCTGGAACGCCCGAGCTTCTGAGCATCACGCCCATCAGGGAAGCATAGTCGTAGCAGATGCCTTTTTTGGAAGCCAGCGTGCTGTCGGCCGAAGGAATGTAGACGCTGCCGACCGATGCCGCCAATTCGTTGTCGTACTTGATATTCGAGACGACATAGTTGTAGATAGCCTGTACTTTTTCTTTATCCGTGTTCTTGCCCGCCGTCAGCTTGGCAGCGAGAGCCGTCGCGCTTTTGGCGTCTTTCCAATTGACGTTCTGTACGGAGCCGAGGAACACTTTCGCTTCGCTGTCTTTGCTGAGTTCGACGGAAGTCGAATCGATTTTTTTATAGCTGGTTCCGCTCGTATTCTCCAGCAGCGTCACTTCGTAAGAACCGGCGCCGGACTGCAAAGGGAATGTTTCGCTTTTTTTCGCGGTGTTCAGGTCGTACGTATATACGGTGCTGGCTTTGGTGATCATGACTTTGACTCGTTTGGAGGTATTTGCGCTGTAGCTGACTCCGATCGTACCTTGTCCCAGGTAAGACGTATCGAGCCAGGAAGCGTCCGCGGAAGCGGCGGATGCCGGTGCGACGGCCGCGGGCGCCAAGCCGGCAGCCAAGCAAAATGCGAGGGTGGTCTTCAGAATCCATTTGCGCATGGATAAAACTCCTTTCGGCGGCTGGCTGCCAACCCGTGCGGGTAAGGCCCTTTAGCTTTGCGTCCCTGTCTTTCGAGCAGGTTTGCCTTTATCGTTTTAGTCTTATCTTTCAAGGTTTGTGCCCGGGGCACGAAATGCGGATATACAAAAAAGCCTTGTCTTTCGGCGGCTGGCTGCCAACCCCTCGAGGGTAAGGCCCTATAGCTTTGCGCCCCTGTCTTTCGAGCAGGTTTGCCTTTATCGGGAAAAGCTTCTAGTTACATAGTATCATATAAAAGTCATTTAGCAAGGAGGGTTTTTTCCTGCTATAGACCTGTTTCAAACGAAACAAGGACAAAGGAACGAGCCCGTTTCGCTTTTTCGGCCAGCAACCTATATATCGTCAAAAAGGCGGCTTTTCATAAATGAATTTATTGTGAACAAAAAAAAACACTCTCCCTAAGGGGAGAATGGACTTGGGTGCCGCCTTAAGCGGGCAGGCGGAATGCTAGCTTTTTAAAACGGCATGAACGATCAGGCGATGCGTCGGATTAATCATCGGATCGCAGGTAATCAGCGTCAACGCGGTTTGTCCTTCGGTCGGATTGAGCACCTCTACCTGGGTAGGTTCGACGATATGAATCTTATCCACTTCGTACACGTACGTCTTTCCGCCCTGGTCGATCTCGATCGTGTCGCCGACCTTCGCCTCGCCAAGCCGATTGAAGAGCCTGCCGGTCTTATGCGCGCGGTGAGCGGCAACGGCCATATTGCTGTCTTCGAATCCGGCAAATCCCGTTCCGGTCACATGCACGGCCGCGCTTTTCATATTCGCTTTGGTTGCGCCTTCCACAATCGGAAGCTTGATGTCGAGCTTATCGTATCGGATAATCCCGAGCAGCTCTCCGTCTTTCACCGAGTCGGCATCGAGCGCTTCCCCGTCTTCTTCGCCGTCTTCTCCTTCATCCAGCAAATTCGAAATTTTGCGGTAGTCCGGTACGGCGGCTTCGCTCGATACCCGGGCGAGATCCAGCGGCTTTCCGCTTTCGACTTCGGCTTCTTTGAGCAGTTGAGCCTGGGCACGATCATCCAGCCAGTTATTCACGGTGGGATAGAGCATGATACAAAGTCCCAACAGCATAATGACGTATGACCATTTTTTCAAAGCCTTTCCTCCTTATATGCGCAAATCCATAATCGACCGGCAAGCGAACTTGTCATGATCCTTTTATAACCTCAAAAGTATGGCATAAAGCGGCAGCCGCATTCAAGTGAATCTCGAATACGGCTGCCGTCTAATAATGAAGTTTTAAGAAAAGCGATTGCGCGGATGCAAAACGGTTCGCGAGGGTCCGTTAGTTTTTCTTAACCAGACGGCGCATCCAGGCTCCCATCGCGACCAGAGCCATGCCGAATGCGTACAGCGGAGCGGAAGAAGCTTCGCCGGTCTTGGGCAGAGTCGTCGGCAGGCTGCCGGAAGTCGGTTCTTCTACAACCGGATTGCCCAGCGGAGCAGGGCCGTCCGGCAGGCTTACTTCAGGGTCCGATGCCGGCACTGCGGCTGTAGGCTGAGCCGGTTGGGCCGGTTCAGGCTGGACGGAGCCCTGCGGTGTTACCTCATCCGGTACGGTTACTTCCGCAGGCGTCTTGGCCGCGTTCGGATCCGGCGAACCCTGCGGCGTTGCTTCGTCCGGCACGTTTACTTCCGCAGGCGTGCCGGCCGTATTCAGATCCGGCGAGCCTTGCGGCGTCGCTTCGTCCGGAAGCGTCACGGTGTCGGAAGGCGTACCGGCAGGAACGACTTCGCCCGGAACGACCGGATTCTGCGCAGCTTGCGGAGTCTGCGACGGCTGAACGCCGATCGTAGGCGTGCCCAGCGGTACTTCATCGGACGGAATGACGACAGTATCGCTCCCGGTGCTCGGCGTTCCGCTATCCGGAGTAGTCGGCGGCGCTGACGGTGCCGGTTCGTTCGGCGTTACGACCGGCTCTTCGTTCTTCGGATCCGTCACGACAGGTTCTTCGTTCTTCGGATCCGTCACGACAGGTTCTTCGTTCTTCGGATCCGTCACGACCGGCTCTTCGTTCTTCGGATCCGTTACGACCGGTTCTTCGTTCTTCGGATCCGTCACGACAGGTTCTTCGTTCTTCGGATCTGTGACAACCGGTTCTTCGTTTTTCGGATCCGTTACGACCGGCTCTTCGTTCTTCGGATCCGTTACGACCGGCTCTTCGTTCTTCGGATCTGTCACGACCGGTTCTTCGTTCTTCGGAGGCGTCACGACCGGTTCTTCGTTTTTCGGATCCGTCACGACCGGTTCTTCGTTTTTCGGATCCGTTACGACCGGCTCTTCGTTCTTCGGATCTGTCACGACCGGTTCTTCGTTCTTCGGATCCGTCACGACCGGTTCTTCGTTCTTCGGATCTGTCACGACCGGTTCTTCGTTCTTCGGATCTGTCACGACCGGTTCTTCGTTCTTCGGAGGCGTCACGACCGGCTCTTCGTTCTTCGGAGGCGTCACGACCGGCTCTTCGTTCTTAGGAGGCGTTACGACCGGAGGCGTCACGACTGGAGGCGTTACGACCGGCGGTTTTGGACCTACGGGTGTCGGCTTTACAGGACCGCAGCCCGGCTTGCTCGGCTTTTGAGGTTTCTCAGGTTTAGGCTTTTTGTTTTTCAGTTTGTCGTTGCCATTTTCTCCAACAGCCGCATTGTCGCTTCCGGTTCCTTTTTCTTTCGGATTGGCGGGGTTTTGAGAATTGCTCTTCCCGTTACCGTTATTCGATGCTTCCTTGACCGGTTTTGCCGCGCTTGCCGCATGGGCTGCGTCCGTTGCGTAAGGAGCCAACGACAACGTCGAAGTCAGCAGAACCGCAGCAGAAACTTTTGTAATTTTGCTCATGAATATAAGCCTCCTAAAATTGGGTTTGATGGTTCTGATTTTTTTATGTACCGGACTTTTGTATACTCGCGGGTAGGGGGAAGGCATAAAAAAACCGCCACGAATGAAAAATCATTCGTGGCGGTCGGACGATCATGACGAGCGGGCGCTCGCCGTAGATTCCAGACTTTGCGTCCCAGCCTTTCGGCTGGTTTGCGTTTCTCGGGGAACAACGATACTGCGGGGCATTGTGAAGCAGAACCGGCGAAAAGGACTCCGGATCTACGGACGACAAAAAGACCGCCATCGTATTGAGGCGGTCGGACGATCATGGCGAACGTGTCGCTGTAGATTCCAGACTTTGCGTCCCGATCTTTCGACCGGTTTGCGTTTCACTGAATTTAATCGGTTATTTGGTTAAGGCGAGTATAATTCAATTTTCATTTTTCTGTCAATATCTTTTTTATTTATGAGAAAAAGGCCCCCGAAACACCATTAAGTAGGTGCTCGGGGGCTTTTTTATGGAATAGTTTACATATTCTTAATTCGATCAAATGCTTCGTCCGCGGATACGGTTTCTTTGTCGGCTTCCGCTCTCGATTTGAATTCCACCCGGCCTTCAGCCGCTTCGCGGCCGACGACGATCCGATACGGAAGACCCAGCAGATCGGCGTCTTTGAACTTTACGCCGGCCCGTTCGTCCCTGTCGTCCAGCAGCGCGTCGATCCCCGCGTCAGCAAAGCGCCGGTACAGATCGTTCGCCAGCTTCATTTGCGCCTCGTCCTTGGCCGAAGCCGGAATGATATGCACGAGTGCAGGGGCGATCTCCGGCGGCCACAGGATGCCGTTAGCGTCATGGTGCTGCTCGACAACGGCCGACAAAATGCGCGAAACGCCGATGCCGTAGCAGCCCATAATGGCCGGCTGGCGGCGGCCCGATTCGTCGAGATAATCGGCGCCGAGCTTCTCGCTGTATTTGGTGCCCAGCTTGAAGACGTGTCCGACTTCGATGCCCCGATAGAACTTCAACGGGCCGCTGCCGTCCGGACTCAAATCGCCTTCGGCCGCATTGCGGAAGTCTCCGACCAGATCGGCTTCGAAATCGCGGCCCGGCTTGACGTTTTCCGTATGATAGTCCGTCTCGTTGGCTCCGGCGATGCCCGAGGTCATGGCCTGCACTTCGCGGTCGACGAGCAGTTTGACGCCCGACAATCCCGCCGGTCCGGCAAATCCGACGGCCGCTCCCGTCAGACGCTCGACGACGGCGCCGTCCGCCAACTCGATGATCTCTCCGCCGAGCGCGTTCAGCACCTTCGTTTCGTTGGCTTCGCGGTCTCCCCGCACGACAACCGCAGCCGGCTGGCCGTCGATCAGGTACAGCAGCGTCTTCATGAACGCCGAAGCTTCCAGCCCGAAATGCGCGCACAGCTGATCGATCGTATGCGCGTTCGGCGTATGCACGCGGTTCATCGGCGGAACTTCCGCATCGGAAGCCGCCGGTTCTTCCCATAACGTCTCCGCCTTTTCCAGGTTGGCGGCATACGTGCCGTTTTCGCTTACGACGATCGTGTCCTCGCCGATATCGGCGAGCGCCATGAACTCATGCGTCTCGCCTTCGCCCCCGATCGCTCCGGCATCCGCCTGCACGGCGCGGAAGTTCAATCCGACCCGGGTAAAAATGCGCGAATACGCTTCATACATCGCCCGATACGTAACGTCCAGCTCGTCCCAGCTCCGACCGAAGGAATAAGCGTCCTTCATGAGAAACTCGCGCCCGCGCAGCAGCCCGAAGCGCGGACGGCGTTCGTCGCGGTACTTGGTCTGGATCTGATACAGCGTCACCGGCAGCTGCCGGTAGGAGCTGATCTCGCCCGCCACCAAGCTCGTAATGACTTCTTCGTGCGTCGGTCCGAGCGCGAACTCGCGGTCGTGACGGTCCTTGAGACGGATCAACTCCGGTCCGTATACGTCGTAGCGGCCCGATTCGCGCCACAGTTCGGCCGGCTGCATGGCCGGCAGCAGCAGCTCCTGGGCACCGATGCGGTCCATTTCTTCGCGCACGATCTCCTGTACTTTTTTCAGCACCCGGAAGCCGAGCGGCAGATACGTGTACACGCCGGAAGCGAGCTGACGAATCAGACCCGCGCGCAGCATCAGTTTGTGGCTGACCGCTTCGGCATCGGCAGGCGCTTCGCGCAGCGTAGGAATAAGCATTTGACTTTGTTTCATGGGAATCTCTCCTTCGATAATGGGATACGGACGGACGTCAACGCAAAAAAAGACGCATTCGTTAGGGACGAATGCGTCTTCGCGGTACCACCCTGGTTCCCTTTGCGCGGCGGCCGCCCAAAGGGATCGTAGGCGGGCGCGCAAAGGCTCGAAGTCCGTTAACGGGGACGTCCGGCGGCGTATGGAGCGCCGCAGCTCGCGGGGGAGGACCTTCGCGTCTCTGCCGGGAATCCTCGCAGCCCAAGGGATTCTTCTCTGTCGGCAGTCAGCGCCATAAGCTCAGGATAGCTCCGGCGCACGCGAGGCATGGCCCCGGTCGTTGCTGTTGATCGATGTCGTAGCGAATCTGTGAGACAGTTGTACCATTGGGAGCCGGTCTGCGTCAAGCGGGGCGCGGACGGGACTTTCGAGCTTTGAACGCTATCCGGGACGGACACGGGACGAAAGCCGCCTCTCCATACGGAACGCCCGCTCTCCTTACTCGCCCGGCAAAACGACCGTGCCCGGCACGACGTCCCCCGTGCCGCCGGAAGCCGGCGGCGAGACTTCTCCCGGCACCGACGGTTCGGCCGGAATCGCCGGCTGCCCGGCAGGCGGATCGGCCGGCTGCGCAGGCGGTTCCGAAGGCTGCGGATCGGGCCGGGCCGGCATGCCGGGAACGGCAGGTTCCGTCGTACGCGCCGGGCTTTTGATCGATACGGCTCCCGTCTTTTTGTCCGCCGCAATCGAAGTTCCCGCCGCCTGGCTGATCAGCCGGACCGGAACGTACACGGTGCCTTCCTGCAGGCGCGGCGCTGCCGTCAGCGTTACCGCTTTGCCGTCGATTTCCGCCTGCTTTCTGCCCAGCGCGAACCGGATCGTGCCGTGCTGCCCGGTCGCCGTCACCGACTTGGCCGCGCCGTCCCAGGCCAGGTTATAGCCGAGCCGCGTCAGCAAAGGCTTGTACGACACATAGGTCGTGCCTCCTTCGTTGAAAGCGGCCGGATCGCCTTCGATGCGTTTGCCGTCGAGGAAAAGAGAGACCGGCTTGACGCTGCTCTTGTTTTTGGCGGCCCAGAGCGCGTAGCCTTCCTGCGCGATCCAGAGGCCGATTTTTTTGTTGCGCCGCCATTCTTCCGGAAAAGCCGACAGCGGGAGGTTGGTCTCCCCGTTCTTGATTCCGATCTCCGGCGTGAAGGCGGGACGTCCCAGCTTCTGGATGAACCAATCGGTATAACCGCCCCCGCCGTTCGCGTTGTAGCTCGGGCTGACCTGGCTGTAGCCGGTAAAACGGGTGAAGATATCCGCCAGGCGCTTGTCGCGCGCGTAATTGGCGGCCGGCGTGCGGAAGTTCCAGTACAGGATCCGGCCCGCCGAGTGATACGACACGGCGATCTCCGGATCGATCTCGTGCGTGAACGCGACCAGAGCCTTATTTTCCCGCGTGGTCATCGGAGCGGTTCCTTTATGCCCCATCCAGCGCGGATAATAGTAATTGTTGACCAGCTCGGTCCAGTTGGCGTCGTACTGCCGATTGGGATCGACGCCCTGCGCGTTCGCTTTCCATCGTTTGAAATTGCGGCTGCCGTCGTTCATGCGGATCAGCGCTTGATGCACGCCGGTCGGAAACGACTGCAGTCCCGTCTGCTGCAAAGTCACGCCGTCCGGATTGACCATCGGGACGAACCAGATCTTCGTTTTCCCCAAAGTGTCCCTGACGTCGTAGCCTTCGAATTTGCGGTTGGCCGCGTAAGCGGCCGCATACTGCTCGATCATGGTCATGTTGAGCGTCGTGGTCAGCCATTCGCGCGCGTGATGCGAGCCGTTGAAAAAGACCGTCGAGCTGCCCGTGCCCAGACCGACTGCCCAAATCTCGCGCCCGTACAGCGTTTTGCCGATGGATTTGTATTCGATGATATCGGGATACTTTGCGGCCAGCTCGCGAATGTCCCGCGTCAGCACTCCGTATGTGTAAACGGCCGACGGGTCGACGATCTTCGCTTCCGCCGCCCGGCCTCTGCCTGCCGGAGCAAGCGTCAGCAGCACGAGAACGAATGCCATAAGCGCTATTCCTACCTTTTTCATCCTAACCCCCTGTACGATTGTCGATCTCCCGCTTCGAAGTCCGCCGGGCGCTTTCACCGCCCCTGCTTGCCCTTCCGGCCCGGTAGGCCTTTTCCGTGCCCTGTTAGCATTCGCGCCGTCCGTTCCCGATTCCTGCAATTTTCCATTTTTTCAATTCGGCTTGACACCGGTATAAGCCTAGGATTACGATACATAGTAAATCTATGTACTGGGGAGGCCGCTTTTGATGAAAGTAAGCAAAGAGCTGCTGAAAGGCTCGACCGGCACGCTGGTGCTGACCGTGCTGTCGGCGAAAAGCATGTACGGTTACGAACTGATCAAAGAGCTGGACAGCCGCTCGGGCGGCGTGTTCGAGCTCAAGGAAGGCACGCTGTATCCGATTCTGCACGCCATGGAGGCCGAGCGCTGGGTCGATTCGCACTGGGAAGAAAGCGGCGGGCGCAAGCGAAAATATTACACCGTGACCGATGCCGGGCTCAAGCAGCTGAAGCACAAGACGGAAGAATGGCGGCTGTTCAGCGGCGCGGTCAACGCGGTGCTCGGGGAGGGACGGACATGAGCGGATTCGACGCGGAAAAGGAACGCCGGGAAGCGAACGCCGCCGTCGACGCTTATCTCGACCGCATGTGCGCCCGCATAAAAGCCGAAGAACTCCATCCGGAGCTGCGGGAAGAGATGCGCGGGCACATCGACGAATTGGCGTCGGGCAAGGAAGACGCCGGCGCCTCGCCGCTCGAAGCCGCCTCCTGGGCGCTGGCTCAGATGGGAGACGCGGACGAAGTCGGCGGAACGCTCGGACGGGTGCACCGGCCGAAGTTCAACTGGCGGCTGCTCATCCCGCTGGCGGCGATCGCGGCGATCGGGCTGCTGGCCCTGTTCTCCGCCGGCGCCGCTTATGCGGACGGACGGGCTTACGCCGGCCTGGGCAGCAAGCAGATGTTCTACTATGCGGTCGGGAGCGTCCTTCTGGCCGGATTCTACTTTTTCGATTATCGGCTTCTTCGCAAATACGCGGCGCCCTTGTACGGAATCGCGGCACTCGGCATGGTTCTGGGTTTCCGCTTCCTGACGCTTCCCATGAACGGGGATTCCCGCTGGATCATGATCGCCGGCCAGCCGCTGGACTGGGCGCTCTGCATGTTTTTCCTGTTCGCCGTCTCGCTTCCCGGCCTGCTGGACCGCCTGAACCTGCCGGGGTTCGGAGCCTTCTCCGGCCGACAGATTGCCGCTATCGCGCTTATCCTGCTGCCGGTCGGGCTGTTCGCTTATTTCCGTCTGACCGCCTGGCTGTCGCTGCTGCTGTACGTCGTCTCGGCATTAATTCTGTACGTTCGGGCAGGCGGCTTGAAAAGGTACGTCTATGCGGCAGCGGCGGGGATGGCCGGATTCGCGGCCGTCATGCTGACCCATAATCCGATCTGGAAATCCCGGTTCGGAGCCGTGTTCGCGCCGCAGCTGCAAAATGCGGATACGTTGTACACCAACGAGGCGATGGCGAAAGCTTTCCGGGAAGCCGGTTGGTTCGGCCAAGGTTACGCTTCGGCGCCCGAGCTGCCGTACGCATACGCGGATACCGTCTTCGCGTACCTGACTTACAGCTTCGGTTGGATCGTGGCGGCCGCGGCCGCCGTGTCGATCGCCTGGCTGCTCCGGCATCTGCTGCACGCCGCGCTTGCCCCTTCGGACCGCTACGGGCGGCTGCTCGCCGCCGGGATCGCAATCCCGCTTGCCGGCCAATGGATTTACGGACTGGGCGCTTCGCTCAATCTGCTGCCGTTCACCTCGATCCTGCTGCCTTTTGTGAGTTACGGCGGCACTTCGTCCCTGTACCATTTCGCGGCGATCGGCCTGATTCTCGGCATCTATCGGCGCAAAGACCTGATACCTCGCGCGCAGCGGGAACCTTTCGGCGTCGCGGGAACAAAGAAATCGTCCGGCGCGGATGCCTAAACGCTTGGCCAAACGCTTGACCGTTCGGACGGCAGGAAGCCGCGGGAGCTCCGGCTCCCGCGGCTTCTTCGCGTATAGAGCCGGCGCTCCGCAACGTACGCGGCCCGAATACGGAGCACCCGCTTTTCAATCGTTCAGCAGATCGGCCGTATAACTTCCCCCGGCTTCGGCCGGATAAGTGACCGTACGGACGTCTCCTCTTGTTCCGTACACGGCGCCGCCGCGATCCAGCGTTTCCCGCTTGCCGGTATCCGGATGATACGCGACCGCTTCCGACAGACCCGAATCCGTTCCCGTCTCGCCGGGAGCGCTTCGGAAATAAATCAGCACGTTCGCTTCGGCATCGTAAGCCAGTTCGAACGTTTCGCCGCCCGCCGAATGATAATCCGTCACGAAACGGGGTTCGGCGCGGCCCGAGATTCCCGCCTGCGCCGTGTCGATCATCCAGATCCGCTCGTTTTTAAGCTGCGGCGCGCCTTCGACGTGAAGACTCGTCGCGTATACGGCATAGCGGCCGGCTGCCCAGAGGTCGTCGATATACGGATGCCGGTACGGCTCTCCGTCCGTCAGCGGCAGTTCGAGCAGCTTAAGCGAGTCGGCCTCGCGCAGCTCCTGATTCTCCGTCCCGCTCAGATACAGCTTGAAAGGCGTCCGCGGACGATCGTCCATGCTCATGCCGTAGATCGTCTTCGCGCTGCCGGTCATGTCCGGCGCCGGCGTCCAGACGATCCCCTCGGTCGTGCGCACGGCGCGGGTCCATTCGCGGATTCGCGCGGCGGAATCGTCGTAAAAATATCGGCGCCCGCCGAATCGGAAAGCCGATACGCCGTCGGGCGGGACGATATCGTCCGTATGCGCGGCGGCTTCCGCGTTTTTCGCAGACTCGGACACTTCCGCCGCGGGAACCGTCCCTGCGCCTCCGTTATCCAGCGCCCCGTAGATCGCCAATCCGCCTCCCGTCAGCATCAGCAGGGCCGCCGCGGCCGCCGCGGTTCGCGCTGCTTTTTTGCCGCGCCGAGTTCTTCTTTTTGCCGCGGCGCCCTCTCCGTGCTCGCGGATCTCTCTCTCCACATTCTCCATCATTCGCTCCGTAAAAAGCTTGCCGCCGAACGGCCCCTCCCCCGCCCGCTTGTACCATGCCGGCTTCTCCGCTTCATTCCGTTTCCGCTCGTTCATGACTCCCATCCTTTCAGCGCTTTGGCGACTTTGGCCCTTGCCCGGTGCAGCCTCGACTTGACCGTTCCTTCCGCGATTCCGAGCAGCTTCGCCGTTTCGGTTAGCGGCAGCCCGTGCTTGAGATCCAGAACCAGCACTTCCCGGTAGCGGTCCGGCAGCTTCATGACGGCGTTCCATATTTCTTCCCGATCGCTGCGGCGCATGTATTCGTCTTCCGCCGATTCCCGGCTTTTTCCGGGCGGATCGGCTTGAAGGCGCACGCGCCGGGCAAAGGCCGAACGTCTGCCGGTGAACGCCGTGTTGCGGACGATGGCCAGCAGCCAGGTCTTAACCCGGGCCTCCCCGCGAAAAGAATCCAGCGCTCCGTAGGCTTTCACAAAAGTATCCTGCGCGATGTCGTCGGCCAAGTCGCGGCTGCGCGTCAAAAAGTACGCGTAATGCCACACGTCGTCGCCGTAAGTTTCCATCATTCGGCGCAGCTCCGCGCTTCTCTCTTCCTGTCGTTCTCCCACCCGTCTTCCTCCTCAACTCGATGCCGGCGGCCGACTCTCCGGCGATCGACCGGACGATCCTGCGCGGCAGCCGTACCGCTCTACGCCAATAAGACTGCGCAGCCGCCCGAAAGTTCCCGAAAACGCAAAAAAAACTTCGGCCGCCGCAATAGCGGGGCCGAAGCGTATAGGCTATGAAAAGCGAACCGGCGCTTTCTTTAACTGCCGCTGCCCAGCAGCGGCTTAAAGCCGTCCTGCTGAAACTTATCGTAAGCTTCCATACTGATCGCCAAACTAACCTGGTGCAGTTCCGATTTCCATTCGATTTTGAAGGACGAGCCTTCCCGGCTCATGAGCTGTTCAATGGAACGCTCCGCCAGCATCTCCATCGTCTCTCGGATTTTTTCCGGCGACATGTCGATCCGTGCTTTCTCGGCGTAAAAAGCCTGCAGCAGCTTCTGCTGAGCCTGCCGTTCTTCTTCCAGCTTCTCGGCCTGCTGCGCTTCCCGCTTTTTGCGTTCCGTCTCGCTCACCAACTCTTTTTCCCCGGTCGATTCGCCGTTTCCTTCAGTCTGCGTTTTTTTCAAACGGGGCGCCCCTTCGCTTTTCGGCGTTTGATCCGCGAGGTCCGGATTCACGATGCCCGAAGTTCGGTACTCCGCCATCCAGCCTCCCGTGCTCCCCTTATCAAAAGATACCTTTTCCAATTTGTACACCCCCTGTGCCGAAGAATCGTGATGGCAGCCTAATATTACTATGTAATTAGACCCAATACATATGAGCCTTAATTCCTGTTTAACTTGCTTTTACAGCCTTTTTACCGCCTCCAAAAGTTTCATTTTTAATAAAACCCTGCTTCCTATTCGAGTTCCGGGTTGTTTTTAGCAGACTTATCATTACAAAATTGTTACTCATTAATCCGTCTGAAAACCTTGTTCCCCCGAAAAAAACCCGATATAGTCAGAACATGCGTCTGGAAAAAATCCATGCAAATCCGGCACCCGAAGCCGTTTATCGGAAAGGAATTTTACATAAAAAATGCGTTTGAAAAACTGGAAAAAAGTCGTCGCTCTTTCCCTGGCCGCGGTCTTCGTACTGGGCATTGCCTGCTTTCTGCTTATCCGGCATTTGGAGCATACGAGGCTCGTCAATCACGGCGTTCCCGAAGCGCTCGTGCCCGTCGTCTCGACCGACATGATCTCCCAGCAGTATGACGTGATCGTCGCGGGCACCGATCCGGAAGGCATCGCAGCCGCCATTTCCGCCGCTCGCAGCGGATTGAAGGTCCTTCTTGTCGACGGACACGACCGGACCATGCTCGGCGGCCTCATGACGGTCGGCGGTTTGAACATGATCGATCTCAATTATTCGCCGAAGCAGCCCTTTTTCTTCCCGCAGCTGCGCGAAGCGAACTACCTGAACAAAGGGATTTTCCAGGAATGGTACAACCAGTTTGACGGCTCTTCGTTCGACGTGAACGTAGCCGCCAACCTATTCTATAAAATGGTCAAAGCCGAGCCCAATATCGACCTGGTCATGGAGACCCGGGCAATGACGCCGCTCACCGACACGCGCGACGGGCGCCGCATCGTGACGGGCATGAATCTGACGCTGAAAGACGGCTCGGAGCGCAAAGCGCTCGCCTCCGCCGTCATCGACGCGACCCAGAACGCGGACGTGGCGGCCGAAGCCGGAGCCGAATTCACGCTGGGACGCGAGGATATCGGCGACACGAACAGCGTCATGGCTTCCACGCTCGTGTTCCGCATGAAGGGCATGACCCAGGAAATTTGGGAAAAGCTCGGCAAGCACGACGATACCGGCATCGACCGGATGAGCGTGTGGGGTTACAAGGAAGCGGGCGAATATCAATCCGACGATCCGACGAAAGTGCGCATGCGCGGATTGAATATCGGGCGTCAGAACGACGGCACCATCCTCATCAATTCGATGCAGCTGTTCGGCGTCGACCCGCTCGATCCGGAATCGATCAAACGGGGCATCGAGGTCGGCACGGCGGAAGCGCCGAAGATCGTCGACTTCCTCAAGAAGCGGTTCCCGGAGATGGCGCCGCTCGAATACGACGGCGTGGCGACGGAGCTGTATCTGCGCGAATCCCGCCATCTCAAAGCCGAATACCGACTGACGCTGGCGGACGTCATGGAGAACCGCTCGCACTGGGACGACGTGGCCTACGGTTCGTATCCGGTCGATATCCAGAGCACGAGCGACGGCCGGATCGGCACCGTGCTGATGAAGCCGTCCCAATACGGCGTGCCGTTCCGCTCGCTCGTGCCGCGCACCGTCGACGGCCTGCTCGTCGTCGGGCGCTCGGCCGGCTTCGATACCGTTCCGCACGGAAGCGCGCGGACCATCCCTGTCGGAATGGCGGCCGCCGAAGCGGCGGGAGCCGCGGTCAAGCTCGCGCTGGATGCGGACATGAGCCTGCGCGAATTCTCCGGCTCGGAAGAGCAGATCAAGGCGCTGCAGAAAAAGCTGCGCAAGCAGGGCATGGATCTGTCCCGGCCGGATCTGCCGGAACCGGAATACATGAAGCATAAGGATTACCGCGGCATGCTGGTCGCCGCCAATATGTATCTGACGTCGGGCGGGTACGAGAACGACGGCTGGGGACTTGACGGAGAAGCCAACGTCCAGCGCTTCTTCAACGCGATGCGCGCGGTTCGTTCGCTGCACCCGGACTTCTTCCCGGGCGAAATGCAGGGCGCTCTGGCCGGCATCGCAGATCCCGCGAAACAGGATCTGTCGCTGGAAGCGGCCGGCGCTCTGATCGCCAGCGCCATGGATCTGCCCGTGCCGGAAGGCGGCGCCCTGGAGACGCTTGTCGCCGACGGATGGCTGCGCCAGGAGACGCTGAACCTCATCGGCGACGAAAACAAGCTGACCAACGGCGATTATTACTCGCTGATCGGCGACCTTTCTCGTCACTTCCTGACGCCGGAGAACCCGGAGAACGAAGTGACCGCCGAATAAGTTTCCCGGCGATCTGCGCGGGCCGGAAATCGTTAAACAAAAAAAGCTGAAAAGAGCCTGAACCGTTAAAACGGTTCAGGCTCTTCAATGGGCCTTGAAAGTCTGATCCCGAGTGAAGATAGGAGGCAGGGGGAGAAATTCAGTGGAGGAGCGCTAGCGTTCGCCTTTGAAATCGAGAAAATCCCGCTAAAATTTGATCTCTTTTCTCGATTTCAACACGCGACCGGAACGAATTTCTCCCGCAGCCCTTGGGCTTCTATAAGGGATAGGACTTTCAAGGCAGCCTGAACCGTTAAAACGGTTCAGGCTTTTTTAGCTGGCTCCTCAATATCTCTTTATCGCCGCATGCAAATCCGCCAGCAGCCTGCCCGCTTCCACGATGGCCGAGTCGCTGTTGTTATAGAAAATGGCCGCTTTTACTCCGTCCTGCTCCAGCTTCGGCAGGATTTTCTCCATGAAAGCCTGCAAATCGAGCGGGCGGCCGGAATAACCGGCCCATTCGTCGACCGCGCAGTGCAGCGCGAATTCGCTTTTGGGCCAGAGCGGCAGCAGAACCGTTCCGGCCGCATCGCTTGTCATGGCCCAGCCGTCTTGATACAGCCCCCAGAGCATTTCGGTGTCCACCGTTTTTTTGATGAAATATTCATAGCGCAGGTCGGCGGGCCGACCGACGATCGCGTTAAATTCCTTCAGATTCATAAGAGCCTCCCGTATGGACGAACGCCGCGGCATACGGCGGCGATTCGATATCTATTCTAATCATTTAACCATACGGGCGAAAAAAATGTCAGTCGGACGTCGTCGTCGATTCGAACTGTCCCCGGACCAACTTTCGGTAAAAAGCATGCGAAGCCAGCAGTTCTTCATGCGTGCCCTGCCCGGTGGCGCGTCCGCCTTCGATTACGATCAGCTTGTCCGCTCCGCGCACGGTGGAGAGACGATGGGCGATGACCAGCGTCGTCCGGCCTCGCATCAGCGTATCGAGCGCCTGCTGAACCAGGCCTTCCGAAGCGCTGTCCAGATGCGCGGTCGCTTCGTCCAGCAGCAGAATGTCGGGATCGCGCAGAATCGCGCGGGCGATCGCCAAGCGCTGCCGCTGGCCGCCGGACAGCTTGACGCCGCGCTCGCCGGCCTGCGTTTCCAGTCCCTGCGGCAGAGAGGCGACGAATTCCGCCAGATTCGCCAGACAAACCGCTTCCTCGACTTCCGCGTCCTTCGCGCCGGCCAGGCCGTAAGTCAGGTTCTCACGGATCGTTCCCGCCATGACCGGACTCTCCTGCGACACGTAAGCGATCCGTC
Organism: Saccharibacillus alkalitolerans; assembly: GCF_011090185.1. Classification (GTDB taxonomy): domain Bacteria; phylum Bacillota; class Bacilli; order Paenibacillales; family Paenibacillaceae; genus Saccharibacillus; species Saccharibacillus alkalitolerans. The sequence goes on from NZ_JAAFGS010000012.1 coordinate 90,671, forward strand.
CGCGCCAATCGCGCAGCGGGATGCCGGCCGCTTCTTCAGCGCCGTAGAGCAGACGTCCTTCGAGCGGCTCATAGAAGCGCTCGATCAGCGAAAAGATCGTCGTCTTGCCGGCGCCGCTCGGCCCCACGAACGCCGTCGTCTGCCCCGCTTCGGCGGTAAAGCTCAAGTCCTGCAGAATCGGCTTGTCGGCCGAGTACCCGAAGCTTACGTTATCGAAGATCAGCGGCAGCTGAACGCCCCGGCCGCCCGGCCGCCCTTCTTCCGCGGGCTCCCGTTCCTCGGGCGCAAGCTCCTCGGGCGCAAGCTCCATGATTTCCCGGATCCGCTCCGTCGCGCCGAGCGCTTTCTGGAACTGCGTGAAGAACGTCGCGAGCTGCGTGAACGGGACGACGATCTGGAACATGTACAGGATGATGGCCACCAGAGCGCCGGCCGTGAGAGCGCCCCTGGCCACCTGCGCGCCTCCGTAGCCGATCAGCGCAACCAGAATCAGCAGCATGATCGTCATCATCAGCGGCGACACGATCGCCTGGATCCGCGCTTCGCGCAGGCCGAACCGGAACAGTCCGGCAATGCGCTTCTCCCCCTGAACCCGCTCAGCCGGTTCGGCCAACGAAGCTTTGACCAGCCGGATATCGGCCAGCACTCGTCCGAGATCGCCCTGGAATTCGGCGGTCTCCTGCTGCGCGTCGCGCGAGATCGCGTACATGCGGCGGCCGATCGGCCACAGCAGCAGCATGGCGCCCGGGATGGCGAGCAGCGCGAACAGCGTCATTTTCCAATCGATCGTCAGCAGGATAATGACCGAACCGACGATCGACACGATGCCGGACAGGAACGAAATGACCTGTCCCGTAATAAAGTCGCGCACGATATTCGTATCGTTCGTCACGCGGCTCATCGTCTCCCCCGACGTGCTGCGATCGAAGAAAGAGACCGGCAGCCGCAGCACCCTCCGCCAGAGATCGCGACGCAGCCCCGACACGATATACTGCCCGACGTAAGACATCGTATAGATCGCAAGGCCAGACATCAGCGCCTGGGCGAGAAACGCGGCGGCCAGCAGCGCGATCGTCCGCCCCGTCAGATTTTCCATCGAAAATCCGTCCACCAGCCGGCTCGTCAGCAGCGGAATCGCCAGCGTGAACACCGTCTCGAACAGCCCCAGCACGACGGCGGCCGCGATCAGCCAGCCTTTCGGCAGATACTTCGCGACCAGCTTCCAAAATGAACCCCAACTCGGGGCAGGGCCGGCGGCAGCTTTCGTTTCCGCACCTGTTTCGCTCGCCTGCGGGCCTCGCCTATCGTTCGTCTCGTTCGTTTCGATCGGAATCTCCCCCGTTCTTCGCGTTTTCTTTTTCCGGCTGTGCCTCATGCTCCGTCCTGCCGCTCTCCGCTTCGGCAGCCGCCTCCCACATCCGTTCGATATACCGTTCTTCTTCGGCCGTGAACATGACCGGGAGCTGGAACGAGTACGGCGGCTCCAGTCTGCCGAACGCTTCCAAGTCGGCCATCTCCGCCTCGGTCAGCGGAAAGCCGATCCGGCTCAGCATCCCTTCTTCGAGACGGCGCGTCAGGTCGGCGACGAACCGCTGCACCTCGGTATCGTCCGGCGGCCGCCCTTCGCGCATCAGCTTTTTGAGCCGGGAAATCCAGCGTACCGCTTCCTGCTCGATTCTGCGCCAATTGTCCAGCCCGCCTTCTTCCGGCAGAAACTTCTCCATCAGGGAAGGCGGGAATTTCTCCTCCATCCAGCGCCTCTGCTCTTTCTCCGTCGCGACCGAGCGGATCAGGAGCAGCAGCACGCTCGGCTCCCATTCCCCTTCGCCGTCCCCCGTCAGCTCGAGCGTATAATCCAGCGTATGCAGCATGCGGTCGAGCTGCTCTTTCTTCTCCCGCAGCAGCTTCGCCTGATGCTCGAGCGAGCGCCGCAGCTCGCCTTCGTCGGCTTCCAGTTCCTGCGCGATCCGCTCCAGCGGATAGTCCAGAAACTTGAGCGTCAGTATCTGCTGCAGCCGGATCAGGTCGCGGTCCGTGTACAGGCGATGCCCCTGATCGTTATAGCCGGACGGCTGCAGCAGCCCTTTTTGATGGTAAAAACGCAGCGTGCGTTCGGTAACGCCCGTCAGCTTGGCAAAAGCGCCTACCGTATAGGTTCGGTTGTCGATTGTCCATGCCCTCCTTCCCTTAATGGTTTCAGTATAGGGGTTGACGTTGCGTCATGCGCAAGCGGCGATTTCGAGCTTATGGGGATTTCGGCGCGATTCCGGTTAAAAGATAATGTTTCGAGCTTTTGCAATCCATCCGGAATCAACCAAGGAGGCGCAAGCAGACCATGAGCATGAATTACAGGACGCTTGGCAAAACGGGATTGAACGTATCGGAGATCGGCTACGGAGCCTGGGGCATCGGCAACACGGGCTGGCGCGGCGCGGAAGACGAAGAATCTTTGAAAGCGTTACATCGTTCCATCGATCTGGGACTGAACTTTATCGACACCGCGCTCGGTTACGGAGACGGCCACAGCGAGAAGCTGGTTGGACAGGTGATGCGCGAGCGTTCCGAGACCGTCTACGTCGCATCGAAAATTCCGCCGAAAAACGGCCAATGGCCGGCGCGAGCCGGCGTGCCTTCCGACGAGACGTTTACCGCCGAGCACGTGATCTCGTCGACCGAGACCAGCCTGCGCAATCTGGGATTGGACACGATCGACGTGCAGCAGTTCCACGTCTGGTCGGACGAATGGGTCGGCCAAGGGGATTGGCTCGATGGCGTGCAAAAGCTGAAAGAGCAGGGCAAAATCCGCCACTTCGGCGTCTCGATCAACGACTATCAGCCGGCCAACGCGGTCAAGCTGATCGAGAGCGGCGTCGTGGACACGGTGCAGGTCATCTACAATATTTTCGAACAGGCGCCGGAAGACGAGCTGCTGCCCGCCTGCCTGGAGCATAACGTCGGCGTGATCGTGCGCGTGGCGCTCGACGAAGGCGGCCTGACGGGCAGCATCAAGCCGGAGACCGAGTTTGCCGAAGACGACTTCCGCAGCCGCTACTTCCGCGGCGACCGCAAGCGCGAAGTATTCGAGCGGGTGCAGAGAATCACGCAGGATCTCGGCATCGCGGACGACGCGATCGCCGAAACGGCGCTGCGCTACGTGCTGAGCCATCCGGCCGTTTCCACCGTCATTCCCGGCATGCGTTCGATCCGCAACGTCGAGCGCAACATGCGGATCGGCGACGGGCAGGGACTGCGGAAAGAACAGATTGAGAAATTGAAGGCGCATCGTTGGGAACGGAATTTTTATTCGTGACCCGAATTCATTCGTAACCCGAAATAGACGCAGCCCGCTTCCGGAACGGCCGAGTGCCGCCCCCGGAAGTGGGCTGTTTGTGTGAAGAACGGAGCGTCTTCATCCCCCTCCCCTTTTCATACCCTTAATTATTCCGTCTATTTCGAAAGAGATCGCCAAATCATTAAGCAAGTCGATTTCACACTTTCGAACTAAAAGATCAAAATCGACAAGTAAACGATAAAAGCTTGGAAATCCGCCGAATAGAGTGGTTTCCAAGCTTTTTCTATGGGAACAGGCGCAGTTCTTCAGTGCTCCGACGAAAACTGCACCTCGTTCCCGTCATGATCCACGTACCTGTATTCCCCCGTCTCCGGCCGCTTCACCAGCATCATCCGATTCTCGCTGTCGAAAGCCGCATCGAAACGCGGTTCGATCCGGTACGCTCCGCTGGTGTCCATATATCCTCACAGTCCGTTTGACTCGAACTTTGCCAGCCCTTCCGTAAACGGCCCGACCTCGTCGTACTGCGGCAGGATGATCTCGTTTCCGTTTTTGTCGATGAATCCCCATCGATCTCCCCGCATCACGGCCGCTTTGCCTTCCACGAAGCTACGGTCCGGCTGCATGTACGCTACCCGAGCCCGTCGAGCGCATCGACGATTCCGACGATCTTATGTAAAGGCAGCAGTCCATCCGTGTCCTCCAGCCGGGCAAAAGTCGTTTCGCCGATGCGGCTGACCGCGTCGAATTCGCCGACCAGGCTGTCGAGCAGAATAAAATAAGCGTTAAGGAAGCGCAGATCGCCGGGATCGTAATCCCGGATGTAGACGCTTAGATCGATGCGCCGATCCCGGCGCTCCCAGTCGAAGTACATATCGGCGCAGGACAGCTCCAGCTCGTCCATCCGGATCAGGATTCCCTCGGCGCCTTCCATGCGGGGGCGAAAAGCGAGAATGTCCCATCGATCGAACGCGGGCGCGGCGTCGTAAAGGGATACCACGCTGCCGAACGCATCGAGAATGCCGCCGGCCGAGAGGACCAGCCGCCTTTTGCCGTCCACGAGATTTTCCGAAATGCCAAAAGTCAGATTGTCGTCGACTGCCTGCAGCGCCCGGCCCAGCTCGCCGAACACGCCTTCCGGATCCGGCTCAAGCCGTTCGAACCAATCCCGTTCTTTGCTTTCGAATATTCTCCAGAAGCGCCCGACCGGATCGATCCGGTTGAGTCGGATAATGCGGCTGGCCATGGTCGATGTCCTCCCTTCCCTTTTGTGCCGAGAATCTCATGAAGTTTCGTCCGTCCTTCGGTACGGTTTCCCCCATCTTAGCAGAAAGAAGCCTCATCATAAAATCAATACCCTTTTTGCAAAAGGAAACGTCCGATAAAGAGATTTTCTTTGCGCCGGATGTTCGCCGGATTCGCTTCGCTCCCGTGTATCCCGATCAAAAAAAGCCCGCTCCCTTGTATGGTCAAGCCCCTATTTTATGGACAGTGGAAAAAACACCCTAAGAAACGAACTGGCGTCGGTACTCTACCGGCGTCAGTTTAT
>NZ_JAAFGS010000013.1 GCF_011090185.1 Saccharibacillus alkalitolerans
GTTTACCCAAGGGGTTTTCTAATGTCCATTTTAAGGGGTGCACTCTATTACAGCCGGCAGGCGTTTATCTTGGATCGGCCGTTTACGATCACCATGCCGACCAGCGGACAGCATCAGAACTATCCGGGTTACGGCAACCGGGACTACGCCAAGTATTTCCGGAGTAAAGAAGTCAGCTTCCCGTTCGATACCTATTCGGCCGATAAGTCGACCTTCTACCCGAAGAACACCTGGATCAACATTCCGGTCAATCAAATCGTCACCGAATTCTTCCTGCCTGTGTGGGTCGACGAGGGCGACTATACCGTCCAGTTCCGCAACATCGCGGAAAATGCGCCGGGCGACTCCCCGACGCAGCAGGACGCGAACTTCGATCTTGCCAACCATGTCGCATCGGACACCGTAGACGTCGAAGTTATCGGCCGTCTGTACGACTTCCATATTACGGACATCGCCGATTACAACTGGGAACGCGTCTTCCGCACGCAGATCGGCAGCGCCGTCCATACCGGACTTACCTACTGGACCGGACTGCTGGGCATCGACGGAGCGGCCCGGGGCAACGCTTCGCCGTTCACCCTTCCGATTCTGCCGGGGAGCAATCCGCTGGAAGGGATGAAGAACGTGACGGTCAAGACCGGCTACCACGTGAAATTCGATTTGAAAACGAAAGGCAACATGTTCGGCCGGCAGGACGGCATCCGCATTACGCCGAGCTTTACGTTCGTCAGCCGGGACGGCCAAACGAAAACGCCGGTCGATCTGTATTACAACGACGACCACCGGACGTTCATCCAGGTCGGTTCGCCGCGCGATACGGAGAAGCGCTACGTGATCTTGAACGATCGGCTGCGCAGCGTGCCGGAGGAGGAACTGAGCGACACGGCCCGGAACAAATACAATCACGATTACGGATTCGCCGAAGTCGGCAGCGTCAGCCGGGAGATGTTCGTGAGCGACTACATCCGCCGGTTCACCAAGCTCAAGACGCCGGTCGGCGGCTACGATCTGCTGCTGCTGCCGGAACAGATCCGAACGTTGATCGGGCCGAAAAGCAGCCTGCCGCCGTCCGTCGATTACGAGCGGGCCAACGCGGCGGTGCAGCGGTGGTACGGCGAATACAGCCTGCCCGGCGATCCGTACGTCGTCGCCAAAGGCACCGACCTGGCGGAATACGGGCGGACGCATCGCGGACTGACCAAGCGCGATCCTATCTTTCTGCGGGACGGTTACATCATCTTGAACTTCAACATCGAGAGCATCCGGGAAGGCAACCTGGCGAGTCCCCATCTGCAGTACATTCATGCGCCGCTGATGAACCAGTGGCAGAAGGAAGGATTTCGGCGCGGCGTCCGGGATTCGTGGGGCAATAGGTTCGCGCTGCAGGACGGAGACATCGTGTTCTTCAACGCGGATAAGTCGTACAAGGACGATTTTCAGGTGCAGGTGCCGCATTGACGGTATGTCCCGGAGGAAGCCGGACATGAAAAAGCGATCCCCGGCCGAAGCCATGGGATCGCTAATATCAGGCCTGTCTGTCATCTCCCTCAGCCTACGGAAGCGGCACGGAGAGGGGAGGAGGCATCGTCGACGGTTGACGGGAGACGGCCGGGTATCGTCTATCACACCGGCACGTCTTTGCGCCCTTTCTTCATCGGAGAGCCGCAGAGCGGACACGGCTTGTGGGCCGCGTTCATATCCTTGCTGTGCATGATGCGCGTCCAGGCGACGCAGGAGTCGGACGTGCACAGCCAGACCGGTACGCTCTGTGTTCTCGCCGGAGCCGCAGCGCCGCGGCTTTGGCCGGAGCTTCCCGGTTGAGCATCCGCCCGGCCCATTCGGCCCGTTCGGACTTTGCCGAACCGCCCGGGATCGGGAGCGCCGACCCGGCGGCCGCCGAATTCGGCGCGCGAAGCGGCATCGGAAGCGGAGGTGTCCTGGCCGAACGCGGACAGAAGGAAGCGCGATACGGCCGCTTTTTTGCCGCGCTGCATGGCGGGCGAACTGACGAACAGCTGCTCTTTCGCCCGCGTCACGGCGACATAGGCCAGACGACGCTCTTCTTCGAGCGCTTCGGCATAGCTGGCGTCGCCTTCCAGTCCTACGCGGGTATCGCGCAGAGAGTCGGCCCCGAGCGCCGAAGAGTGCGGCAGCGTGCCTTCGGAAGCTCCGATCAGGAAGACGACGGGGAACTCCAGGCCCTTCGACTTGTGGATCGTCATCAACGCCACGCGGTTGCCCTGAGCCTGCGACTTCACGGCCGCGGTCTGCTGATTTCGCAGCAGCATGTCGTCGACGAAGGCGAGAAACGAGACGATGGAGTCGAAGCGTCCGGCGGACGTCTCCAGTTCGTCGAGCATTTCCTTGAGCATTTCCCGGTGCGAAGTCTGTTCGCTGTGTTCGCCCGCCTGGATATAGGCGTCATAGAAGCTTTGACGAATCTGAGTGATCGCGGCGGCCGGTACCAGGCCCTTGAGCGAACGGATCATTTCGAGCCGCTGACGGATCTTGTCCAGCTGGAAATCTTTCAGGCCGGGCAGCGTCAGCAGATGAACGAGAGGCCCCTTTTTGGGACGTCCGGCGTCCGTTTCGCGAATATGGGCCATGCCTTTGTCCCGAGCGATATACAGAGTCGGCAGCACGCTCGGCATCGCGTCGAAATCGCGTCGGTTGATCGACAGCCGCATGTGATCGAGCACCGGTTTGACGAGCCAATGCTCGTAGAGCAGCCGCCCGTCTCCGTAATCGATATGCGGGATATCGCGGATCACGAGCTGCTCCAGCACGGCGCGGTTGCTGCTCGAAGAACGATACAGAATCGCGAAATCGCCGTATTCCCGCCGGCCCGCCGCCACTTCGCGGCGGATGAATTCCACGACTTCGTTCGCTTCGTCGTCGGCGGAATCCGGACGCATGTACGCCGGAAGCAGCGATCCGCCGTTTGCGGCGCGCAGCGTCTTGTTTCTCCGCATTTTGTTGTGGCGGATGACTTCGTTGCCGAGGCCGACGATGGCCGGCACGGAGCGGTAGTTGATGTCCAGCGTGATGACGCGCGCTTTCGGATACAGCTTCTCGAATTCGAGAATGAATTCGCTGCGGGCGCCGTTGAACGAATAGATGGTCTGGTCGTCGTCGCCGACCACCATCAGGTTGTTGCGCGGCGCGGCGATCATTTTGACGATTTCGTATTGAAGCAGGTTCGTGTCCTGGAATTCGTCGACCATCAGATGGGTGAAGCGGCGGCGCAGGCGTTCGAGCAGCTCGGGACGCTGCTTCAGCATGGCGTGCGCGCCGGTCAGCACGTCGTCGAAGTCGATCTTGCCGTTCTCTTCCTTCCAGGCTTCGTAGCGCAGCAGAATACGCTTCATCTGCCGATCGGCTTCGCTCTTCTCCGGCAGCTGCTGCGCCGTCATCAGGTTCACCTTGTAGGAGGACAGCAGCGCCAGCAGGTTCTCCGGCGGATAGGCGTCCTGAAGGCTCAGTTCGCGCATGATTTGCTGCAGTTGGATATGCTGCCGCCGCGTGTCGCCGAAGATTTCTTTCTGGCCTCCCTGGCTGAACAGCAGCCACAGGCAGAACGAATGGAAGGTCCGGGCCTGAATGCGGCCGGCTTCGTATTCGCCGATTCCCGGCAGTCCGGCGATCCGTTCGCGCATCTCGGCCGCGGCCTTGCTGGAGAAGGTCAGCAGCAGAATGCCCGACGGTTCGATGCCGCGCACGTCGAGCAGATACCCCGTGCGGCAGACGAGCGTGCTGGTCTTGCCGGAGCCCGCGCCGGCAAGCGTCAGCAGCGGTCCTTCCGTGCAGCGTACGGCGGCGATCTGGGCGGGATTCAGACGAATGCCCGCCTGCTCCAGTCCGCGAAAATAAGCGGCGTCCAGCTCGCCGAGCTGTCCGCCGACCGATGCGGTCTGCCGCGCGGCGGCTCCCGCCGCGAGTTCGGCCCGGGGCACCCTGGCCGAGGATGCGCCGAAAGGTTTGTTTTCAAATTTGGATGTTGATCTCTCCACTGATTGTCCCCTCGATTCGTTCACTCGCTGCCGCCGCGGCCTGTGCCCGGCGAAGCGGCCCAAATGGCTCATTTTTCGGCGAAGTCCGGCTTGCGCCGCGCTGATTCCGTCAAAATTCCGATTTTATAAATGTATCACGAGCGCTTTACGAGCGTCAAAGGAAACAGCCGTCTTTTCCTTTATTTTCTCCTGACCCGCACGTCGATAGGGACAGAGAAGGGAGGGGAAGGCGCGGGAGACCGGATAGGCGAAGACGCGGCAAAAAGCCGTGCGTGCCCCGATCGGGACACGCACGGCTTTTTGTGCGGCTTCAACATAACCGGCAGATTAACATTTGCTCGTCTTGCCGAGTTCCGGCGGCGTGATGCGATAGGTAGTCAGGAACGCCGGACGGGCAAAAATCTCCGGGCGCTGCTGGGTGATGCCTTCGGACGTGTCGCGTTTCTTGTGCGCATGATTGTACGCTTCCGAACTCTGCCAGGCTTTGAAGCTCTCCTCGTCCTTCCAGACGGTGAGAATCACGTAGGTGTCGCCCTGCAGCGGACGCAGCACCCGGATGCCCGAGAAGCCCGGCATCTCTTCGACGCGGCGTGCACGTCCGAGGAATCTCTCTTCGAAAGCGGTCCGTCCGCCTTCGACGACCGGAATGTTGTTCATGACCGCATAGCTGCCGGCCAGCGAGCCCGAACTGTCGATCGCCTGGTAAGCGGAACGGGAGTCGATGGACGTATCCGGCGGCGTAACGGCTTCAAAAAGATACAGCGTTTCGTCTTCGCCGCTTAGCGTATACACATTGTCGAGCTGCGGATCTTCCGGCAGCGTACCGTGGAATAAATACAGAAACATACGAATCAACCTGCCTTTGCGTCAAAATGGGGATTTCTGACTGCGCCTAGAAACGGGAAAGCGTTCGTAAGCGGCGCGGTTCTACCTTCATTATACCCTCCTCGCAGCTTAAGGAAGCGACAGATGAAAGAACAGTCTGCGCAATGTCTGTATGCTGGCGAAAATTTTAAAGTCACGTTCGGGTTTAGGTTTACTTTATTGGAGTTAAAATTATTTTATGGAAATTAAATTCCATAAACCTCTCATGCTGTTGTCGCTAATAACATCCAGAGGGCGAGAAGTGAAAGATCCCAAAGAAACAGAAATTTATTCCGTTCAGGAGGAACTATGGTACAAAAAAACAGACAGCAAGAAAAAGCGGGAAAGTTGGTATTTGTTTGGGCCTTGGTTCTGTTTTTAATGGCGCAGCTGCTTCCGGTAAGTCAGAAAGCGGCGCATGCCGAAGATGCTTTTTCTTGGCAGACTTTAGGACAAGATTTTTTTACGGAAAGTAACGTTGCTAGACCTTCGCTTGCGGTTGACAAACAAAGCGGGAAAGTTTACGCGGCTTATCGCGATCAGGGAGCGGGCGGAAAAATTTCGGTCATGCAATACGACGGAACGGAATGGACTTACGTCGGTCAAAGAGGTGTTTCGACAGGCAGCGGAGATTATGTAGATATCGTCGTCGATAACGCTGGAACGCTTTACTTATCTTACCGAGATGATGCGCTTGAAAGTAAAGCCGTCGTTCTTGCTTATGGCGAAGGCGGATGGGCACCTTTAGGAATGCAGGTAGTTTCGGATTCTTCCGTTGGCAAAACTCAATTAGCGGTTGATCGATCCGGAACGTTGTATATCGCTTATTTCGATTACTCGAGGCAGGGGAAAATGACGGTAAAACGGTATGATCGTCTGTTTGCTTCGTGGGAAACGGTAGGGCAACCCGGATTTTCGCCGGGCAGTGGTTTTTATTTCGGTTTGGCAGTAAACCCGGTTAACGGAGATCCTTATGTGGCCTTTACAAGTAATGAAGAAGATCAAAAGGCTTTCATGATGAAATATGACGAAGGAACTTGGAGCATGGTAGGCTCAAGCGCTCTCTCATCAGGGCAGGCAACTTACCTTTCATTTGCATTCGATTCGACAGGAATTCCTTACGTAGCCTACCAAGACGGGACTGATTTTTATTCCGCTTCGGTAATGAGGTACGGTACGAACGGTTGGGAAGCAGTGTCTCCCTCCACCCTTCCCGGTACCGACATAAATGGTGCCGAGCTTGCGACCGACCCGGTCAGCAACGACGTTTACTTGGGTTATCTAATATATATCGAAGACGAAGAGATCTACCAGGCTAATATTGTGAAGTATGACGGAACGGAATGGCGCTTAATCGGTCAAAGTGCGGCTTCGCAGCATGTCTTCGAATTGTCGTTCGCGACGGACTTGAACCGTTCCTTGTATGCGCTCTATTGGCATCCCGACGGACTTAGAGTCGATAAGTATGCGGCAGTCATCAGAAGCTACACGGTGAATTTCGAAACCACAGGCGGAAGCCCCGTACAAAGCGTGGTCGTAAACGCCAATTCGCCGGTAACGCAGCCTTCCCCTCCGACGCGGACTGGCTACACGTTCGACGGCTGGTACAGCGACAGTGCACTGACGACGCCGTATGACTTCTCGGCGCCGATCACGGCCAATACGACGCTGTACGCAAAGTGGACGGCGAACGGTTATACGGTGAATTTCGACTCGAACGAAGGCACCGAGGTTGAAAGCCAGACCGTGAACTATAACGAAACGGCGGCTGCGCCGTCGGCTCCGACGCGAACCGGCTACACGTTCGACGGCTGGTACAGCGACAGCGATCTGGAAACACCGTTCAACTTCAGCACACCGATTACGGCGGACACGACGCTCTACGCGAAGTGGTCGATCAACAGCTACACGGTAAGTTATGAAACGAACGGCGGAAGCGCGATAACCGATCAGACTGTCGACTATAATACAACGGTTACCGAACCGTCGGCTCCGACGCGAACCGGTTACACGTTCGGCGGCTGGTACAGCGACAGCGATCTGACGATTCCGTTCAACTTTAATGCGCCAATTACCGAGAATACGACGCTGTATGCGAAATGGACGTCCGCCGACGCAAGATTATCCGGCTTCTCCGTTGACCAAGGGACGTTGGACCCTGTCTTTATGGCTTCGACGTTCACCTATAACGTCAGAAACGTGCCAAATTCGGTAACGGCCTTGAATTTGAGCATAACCAAGGCCGACCGTAGGGCAAGTCTCGACGTAACGGGAGCGACCGAAGTTTCCGTGACAGACGATGTTTATGTGTATCGCGTAGCCGATCTGACGGTAGGCCCTAACCCGGTGCAGATTAAGGTCACGGCAGAAGACGATACCTTTACGACGTACAGCCTGACTATCGATCGGGCTGCCGCGCCGGTATCGCCGACTCCGACGACCCCGGTACCGGATCCGACTCCGACAACGCCTGCACCTGCTCCTGCACCATCGGCACCGACACCTACGCCAACTCCGGTTCCGACACCTGCTCCGGCTCCGGTACCGCCGGCACCGGCTCCGACGACGGCTCCGGTCTTCCAGAACGGCGTCGTTGACGGCGAGGCTCTGGTAAGCAGAATCTCCGCCGCCGCGAACAGTGCGCCTTCCGGCGCAGCGACATTGACGGATACGGGCGCGCACTGGGCACGGCAGGCAATCGGAACTTTTGCCAGACTCGGCTTCGTAACCGGCGATCCGGACGGGAGCTTCCGTCCGAATGATAAGATCACGCGCGGAGAGTTCGCGGCGATTCTGTCCCGCGTTTTCCCTGTCGAACAAGCGAGCGCGGCTGCGCCGGTCCTGAACGACGTCAACAATCATTGGGCGAACGAGTCAATCCGAAGGCTGGTAAGCGTAGGCGTTCTGAAAGGATACGGAGACGGCACATTCAGACCGAACCGGACAATCAGCCGGGAAGAAATGGCCGCCGTATTGTCTCGGATCGTTAATCTGAATGAAGTCAATAAGGATACTTCGAGAGGAAGTTTTGTCGATCAGTCGCAGATCAGCCCTTATGCGGCGGATGCGGTAAGACAAGCGGCCCAGGCCGGCATCGTCAGCGGTAAGCCGGGAGAAGTATTCGATCCGAAAGGACAGAGTTCCCGAGCCGAAGCGGTTGTCATTTTAAGCAATACGTTAAATTTGGATCCGCAAATTTGGGTGATCTTGAACAATCTTGAATAAAACTTTAAATATCTATTTTCGACTGATTCAAACATAGAAAAGGAGTTTCTGATACTCTTGCAATGAAAAGTTTCTGTTTAGGACCGTCGATTTTATTCGACGGTCTTTTTTTGTTAAAAGAAACCAGGAACAGAAAGTGAGCAGAACTTATGTCGCGCGGCTCTGCGTTCTTCTTCGTTTGCCTTGCGCCTTTTCCGCAAGCCTTCACCCATCGCCCCGCCGAAACTCGTTCGGCGTGCGCCCGGTCGCCTTCTTGAAGACGCGGCTGAAATACTTCTCGTCCTGGTATCCGACCAGTTCGGCAATGCGCACGACGAGCATGTCGGAGTCCAGCAGCAGCTGCTTGGCGCGCTCCAGCCGCACACCGGCCAGATAGTCGAACACGTTCTGACCGAACTGCCGCTTGAATCGCCGGGAAATGTATTCTCGGCTCAAAAAGAAGCGGTCCGTCAGGTCCTGGAGCGTCAATTCCTCCCGGTAGTGCTCGCGAATATAAGCCGCAATCTCTTCCATGACACCGGGGCCGCCGGCCGATCCGTCTTCGAACGCATGGATATATCCGCTTGAGCCGTCCGGCATCGCCCTGAACGGATTCAGCGCTTCCTGCGCCTGCAGATACGAGGCCCGGAGCCCTTCCCCGAACCCGTCGGCGCATCCGCCGAGTCCGAAATGCAGCGGTTCGCCGAGCACGCCGGCGAATCCTTCATTCATGCGGGCCAGCCTGTCCCCGACATGCGCGGCGCCGCTCCAAAAAAAGACCACCAATTCGCGTTCCTGGCCCAGGTTGCGGAACGCATAGCCTTCCCGGCCTCGGCCCAGCAGCTCGTTGGCCACGTTGGCGAGTGTAAAGAACAACAGCTCCGTTCGGCCGGCGTATTTGTGCCAGAGCGGCGAATCGTCGCCCGGGCGGATGACGGCGCTGCGCACCGTGCCCGAAATTCCGGCCAGGCCGAATTCGCCGATAAGTTCCCGTTCGGCCGTCTCTCTCGCGGCCGGGCCTCCCAGCAGGTCGGAGCACAGCTTATCGCGGTACATCGGCTTGAATCGATTGACTTCCATGGTCTGTTCGAGCAGCCTGCGGCGGCTCTCTTCGCCGCTGCGCCAGCTCTCTACCGCTCTCCCGAAAGCTTCGTTGAGCTGATCGCCGTCGATCGGCTTCAGCAGATAGTCCATTCCGCCGTAGCGGAGCGTCTGGCGGGCGAAGTCGAAGTCGCCGTGCCCGCTGATGACCAACGTCTTCGTCTCCGGCGTGCTCCGGCTGATCCATTCCAGCAGGTCGATTCCTCCGCCCGCCGGCATGATCATGTCCGTCAGGACGATCTGCGGCGCGTGCCGCTCGATCATCGCTACCGCCTCGCGGCCGCTGGAAGCTTCCCACACTTCGGCCGGTTCGTACCGCTCCCAATCGATCAGGAGGCGGATCGCCTCCCGAACATGGGCTTCGTCGTCCACAATCAGCACTCTCATCTCGGGCCTCCCCATATCTGTCCGCATTCCCTGTCCATTTCTTTATCTCCGAATTTCTTCTTCGCCGAACAGCGGAATCCGCAGCGTGACCTGGAGTCCGCCTTCGAGCGCCCGGCTCAGGAAGACGGCGGAAGATTCGCCGAAGTACAGCCGGAGCCGATCGCCGACGCTGCGCAGGCCGATCTGCGAGGATTCGGTATTCTGGCCGAACACCAGCGGCCGGTCCAACATGTCCTGCAGCTGCCGCCGCTGCTCCGGTTCGATGCCCGGGCCGTTGTCGGCGACGATGACGATCAATTCGCGCCGCGGGAGAATGTCGCCCGCCGGATATTCGCGCTCGCTCACCCCGCGCACCGTTCGCATCCCGCGTTCCGATTCCGCAGGCGCGATCTCATATGCCGCATCCGTAAAGCCGCTTCGCGCCGCAGGGGTCTTCTCCGATCCGTCGCCGTCCGGCTGGACGCCTGCCGCTTCCCTCCACGCGGGCATGCCCTCGGCGTCCCGTCTTACGAAAGCCCGGATCCGCAGCACGCCTTCCTGTTCCAGCGCTTCTCCCGCATGCTTGAAATAGTTTTCCGCCAGCGGCTGCAGGATCATCCGAGGGACCTGCACGTTTTTCGCTTCCGGCTCCACTTCGAGAGAGAAGCGGAAGTTTCCGCGGAAGCGATGCCGCTGCAGTCCCAAATAATCCTGGACATAATCGATTTCGCGGCTGAGCGGGACGAAGGCGTCGCCGACATGCATATTATAATGCATCATCCGGCCCAGCGAGGAGATTAGGCCGTAGACCTCTTTATCGCCTTTTTTCAAAGCCAGCGTCGCGATCGACTGGAGGGCATTGTTCAGAAAATGCGGATTGACCTGCGCTTCGAGCGCGCGCAGCTGATTGGTCTTGTTCATGATCTCCAGCCGGTACTGCTTCAGGATCGAGTCGTTCAGCCGCCGGACCATGCCTTCGAACCGCCGCGACAGCACGCCGAATTCGTCGGTCCGGTTTGTCTCCAGCTCCAGCGGGACCCCGCCGGATTCCACCTGCTGCATGCCGCGGATCAGCTTGCGGATCGGCTGGGTGAATTTCAGCGAGATGAATGCCGTCGCCACGACGACCACGATCAGCGACAGCGCGCCGACGCCGGCGTTCAGCAGCAGAATCTGGCGTTCGCGGCGGTACAGCGTGTCGGCGCCCACGCTTTTGACGAGCGTCCAGTCGGCGAGAGGGCTGCGAATCTTTTCGTAAAAAAGGAAGGAGTCGCTGCCGTCTTTTTGCACGGTATAGCCCGATTCGCGTTCCGCCGCCAGCACGTCGTCCAGCCCGTTCAGTTCCGGCTTTTCGCCCAGCCGGTCCTCCGGTCCGACAATCAGCCGTCCTTCGCTGTCCACGATATAGACTTCCTCGCCTTCGGCCGCCAGGCGTTCGGTCAGCGAACGAAGGAACTCGATTCGAACGTCGATCGCCAGGAGCCCGGCTTTCTCGTTGCGCGGAATGTCGTAAACGATCCGGTTGAAGGTGAACACGTCGGTCGACCGCTCCTCGTTTTCCGGACGAAGCCGGTAGCTGCCGGCCCGGTGGGTCACCCCCGCGAACGCCTGCATGTCCCATTTTCGGTATTCGGGGAGCTGATCCTGACGGGTGGGGCCGTAAGGCTTGCCCGCGTAATAGAGATAGGAATTGCTGCTCTCGTCGATATGCAAAAAGACCTGGTAAATCCCGTCCATCGCGTAATAGGTGCGCCTCAGCGCGCCCATGACGTCGTTGCGGTCGAGCCCCGATTCCAATTCGTCCGAGCCGGACAGGATAATGTCGATCAAGGTGTCGCCGTAGACGGATTCGTCGTAAATTTGCAGCGACAGCTTGTTGACCGTATCGAGATAGTTGACGATATTCGTCTGTCCTTGGAAGAGCAGGCTGGCGTTGTCTTCGATCGCGCTGCGCTTGACGTTTTCCTTGGTCAGGTTGTAAGCGATCAGTGTAGAGAGCAGAATGGGCAGGGCGGTAGCGAACACCAGAAACACGATCAGCTTGCTGCGGATAGACTGACGGATCATTCGGCTCTCCTTTCTTCGGACAGAGGTCAATATAGTCCACTTAATTCGTCATTTGTTTCCATGTTAGCGCTTACTTTTAGAGCATATAATAAACGCGTAGACGAAAAAAGAACAAAACGGGGGGTGTACCATTTTGGCAGGACGCAAGCGCTGGATGAACCTGTTGATGCAAAGCGTATTTCTGGGTCCGTCGCTGCTTTTCTTCATTATAGTCGTCGTCATCCCGTTTTTCCTGGGCATGTACTATTCGTTCACGGACTGGAACGGGGTCGCGATTACCGTCAATTGGGTGGGGGCACGCAACTTCACCGCCATGTTTGCGGACGCGAAATTTTGGGCTTCCTTCTGGTTCACCATTCGATTCACCCTTGCCGTCGTCATCCTGACGAACGTGATCGCGTTCCTGCTCGCGCTGCTGCTCGTTCAGCCGCTTAGAATGCGCAATCTGCTGCGGACGCTCTTCTTCATCCCGAACGTCATCGGCGGGCTGCTGCTCGGCTTCATCTGGCAGTTCATCTTCATCCGCGGTTTCGCGGCCGTAGGCAAGGCGACCGGCATCGGATTCTTCAATCTCGAATGGCTCGGCACGGAAGCGACCGGCTTCTGGGGCATCGTCATCGTGTTCGTCTGGCAGGCCGCCGGCTACATGATGATCATCTATATCGCCGGGCTGATGAACGTCGATCGTTCGCTGATCGAAGCCGCCGAGATCGACGGGGCCGGTTACGGCCAGAAACTTCGTTTCGTGACATTCCCGCTGGTCATGCCGGCCGTTACGGTCTGCCTGTTCCTGTCGATGTCCAACGCGTTCAAAATGTTCGACCTCAACCTCGCGCTGACGCGGGGCGGACCGTTCGGCTCGACCGAGTCGCTCGCGCTCAATATCTACACCGAGGCGTTCACGAACAGCAACTACGGACTCGGCACGGCAAAAGCGCTTCTGTTCTTCGTGATCGTGGCGCTCGTCTCGTCGCTTCAAGTCTGGTTTACGAAGAGAAGGGAGGTACAGTCCTAAATGGAGACGAGCCGCAAGTATTCCTGGCGCACGCTGCTGCTCGAGGTCATCGCCGTCCTGCTGGCGCTGCTGTTCCTCGTTCCCTTCTACTTCGTCATCGTGAATTCGCTGAAGAAGTTCGCCGATATCCTGAAAAATTCGGCCTCGCTTCCGAAAGCCGTCACGTTCGACAACTTTACGCGGGCCTGGGACATTCTCGATTTTCCGAAAGCGTTCACCAACTCGCTCGTCATTACGATTTTGGCAAACGTGCTGCTGGCGCTGTTCTGCTCGATGGCCGCGTACCGTCTGGTTCGCTTCCCGAGCCGATTCAACAATATCGTGTTTATGGCGTTCGTCGCGGCGATGGTCATTCCGTTCCAGTCGATCATGATTCCGCTGGTGCGGGTCGCGGCCAACCTGAATTTGACGGGCAATCTGCCGGGTCTGATTATCTGTTATCTGGGCTTCGGAGCCTCGTTGACCATCTTCCTCTTCCACGGTTTCGTGAAGTCGGTGCCGATCGAGGTCGAGGAAGCGGGCATCGTGGACGGCTGCTCGCCGTTCGGCGTCTTCTTCCGGATCGTCATGCCGCTGCTTAAGCCGATGATCGTGACGGTGTTCATCCTGAACACGCTGTGGATCTGGAACGACTTCCTGCTCCCGCTGCTGATTATCGGAGGCAATGCGGAGCTTCGAACGATTCCGCTGGCGACCAACGCGTTCTTCTCGCAGTACACGAAGCAGTGGGACCTGGCGCTCGCGGGGCTGCTGATGGGTATCACGCCGATCATCATTTTCTTCCTTGCGCTTCAAAAGCATATTATCGCCGGCATCGCGGCCGGCGCCGTAAAAGGCTGATTGCAGGACCGACAAACGGGCAAGTTGCATGATCACATAAAAGCAATTCTATTGTAAACGCTTGCCGAACGATTGGAAAGAGTCGGAAAGTTCGAGGGAATACCGTTTCAGCACATTTGGAAGGCCGCTTCGACACACACAAAAGGGAGGCTGTACACATGAAGAAAACGAGCTTTCTCACCATGGCGCTGCTGCTGATGATTTCGCTGCTCGCCGCCTGCGGAGGCGGAGGCGCCATGCCGAATCCGGAAGCCGGAACGAACGGAACGGGCACGACAGCCGGTACGGGCGGTACGGATGCGGGAACCGGAACGGACGGCGATACGCCGACTTCCGACGTTACGCTTAAGATGTTCCAGTTCAAAGTCGAAATCGCGGACGCGATGGAGAAGCTGCTGGCCGAGTATAAAAAAGAAACCGGCGTCAATATCACGATCGAAACGGTCGGCGGCGGCGCGGACTACGGCGCGGCGCTGAAAGCGAAATTCGCTTCGGGCGACGAGCCGGACATTTTCAACAACGGCGGCTATAACGAAGCTCAGCTGTGGAAAGACCGTATGGAAGACCTGTCCGATCAGCCTTGGGTGGCCGACCTGACCGATAACGTGAAAGATCCGATGACCATGGACGGCAAGCTGTACGGCCTGCCGATGAACATCGAAGGTTACGGCTTCCTGTACAACAAAGCGCTGTTCGAGCAGGCCGGCATCACGGAAATTCCGACGACGCTTACGGAACTGCGCGAAGCGGCGCAGAAGCTGAAAGACGCGGGCATTACGCCGTTCGAGAACGGCTACCAGGAATGGTGGGTCATCGGCCAGCATTTGGTCAACGACGCTTACGCCAAACAGGAAGACCCGGACAAGTTCATCGAAGAGTGGAGAGCGGGCAAGACGTCCGTCGTCGACAACGAAATCTTCAACGACTGGATCAACCTGGTCGACCTGACGATGGAATTCAGCAACGACCGTCCGCTGACGACCGACTACAACACGCAGATGACGGAGTTCGCTTCCGGCATGGCGGCGATGACGCAGCAGGGCAACTGGACGCAGGTGCAGATCGACGGCATCGATCCGGAGATCGAAATCGGCATCCTGCCGATGCCGATCAACGACGACGAAGCGCTGAACGACAACATTTTCGTCGGCGTGCCGAACAACTGGGTCGTGAACAAAAACTCGGCCAATAAAGAAGAAGCGAAGAAATTCCTCAACTGGATGGTCACGTCCGAAACGGGCAAACGCTACACGGTCGAAGAGTTCAAATTCATTCCGGCCCTCAAAACGATCACGTACGAACCGGAACAGCTCGGCGACATCGCCGCGGGCATCCAGGAATACGTGCAGGCCGACAAGACGCTCGGCTGGCAGTGGCCGAAGCTGCCGGACGGCACAAGCCAGGAATTCGGCGCCCTGATGCAGGCTTACGTGGCGAAGAAGATCACCAAGGAAGAGCTGTTCAAGCAGATGGATGCGACGGTGCTGAAATTGGCGAAGAAATAAGGATTGGGAATGAAGTGAATGGGCGAACCGGCTCTGAGAGAATCACAGCCCGGCAGCCTTAAGAAAGCCGCTTTCGCAGGGATGATACCTGCGAAAGCGGCTTTTTTATAAAGGTCTTTAATACAAGGACTTGAGGTTAGAAGCTAATCTCTCCAATATCATATTTTTCTTTACACACCCTATAATATAGGGTATAAAAAGAGTATCCTAAAAGTTAGAGGTTGAACTTATGTCAGAAGGGGAAATTGAACAATCGCGAAAATTTGTTGAACTTTCAAGCTTTACATCAGCATGGCGGCAGTTAGGGCTTACAGAAGATGATCTGCTGGAACTGGAAACCATACTTATGAAATCACCGAAGGCAGCACCCGTAATAAGAGGGACCGGAGGACTTCGAAAGATTCGCTTTGCACCTTCTCACACGAACAAAGGTAAGAGTGGATCTTATCGGGTAACTTATTTGGATATCGATCAGGAATTTTTAATTATACTTCTTGTTGTCTTTAATAAAAGTGAAAGCGATAACCTAAGCCAAGCCGAAAGAAATAACTTAAAAAAAATAGTAGAACGATTAAAAACTTATTACGGAGGGGATTAGCATGAGCAGTTCTTATTATAATGCGCTGGAAGCAAGTTTGAATGAGGCGGTCGAATTCGCAAAAGGGGATCCAAAAAAAGGAACGGTTCGCGAACTCAAATTCAAACCACTTCCGAAGTTTTCTAAAGCTGAAGTCAAAGAAATCCGTACTAATACGCATCTTTCCGCAGCCGCCTTTGCAAATGTGCTCGGAGTTTCCGTAAAGACGGTCGAAGCTTGGGAAACAGGAACTTCCAACCCAACAGGTTCTTCCCAAAGATTTCTCCAGGTGCTTAAGGAAAAACCGGAATTCGCCAAAGAATTTATCTTATCTTGAAATTGCTAAGATAAGAAATACGGGAGGAGCCGCTTTCACAGGCAGAAATGTTTGTGGAAGCGGCTTTTTTTGAAATTCGATAGGAAGAGAAAAGAAATATGTTAAGCGACGACCGTGTAACCCAATCTTTCGATGATCGTTTTCAACTCTTCCGGAGCTACCCGGTCCGCGTCGTAGACGGCTTTCACTTTACCGGAGTTGAACAGCACTTTCGCTTCTTCGACGCCGTCTGTTTTCTTCAATGCGCCTTCGATTTTTTTGATGCAGGACGGGCAGGTGAGAGGTTCCAATTGAAATTTTACCGCGGTCATGTCAATCTCTCCTTTGTTTTTTCTGCCTTAAGTATAGAGCGCTCCTCTGCGGCGTTCCTTGACGGAGATCAAGTTATTTCGCCTCGAAATCTCTTAAGATCAGGGAAGAGGAAAATAACCGTCCCGCGAAAGAGGAGAGGAACGAAATGATCGGGTTCATTCATCAAAACCAAAAAAGCATCACCTTCTTTGCCGGTTTTCTGCTGATTATGGCGCCGGCTGTGGCTATTATGGGCTATTCCGGTCTACGGCCGTTCATCTTGATCGCCGCGACGTTTATTGCCGGGCTTCCGATTGCGATCAAAGCGTTCCAGACGCTGAGAATGAAAGTGTTCGGTATCGAGACGCTGGTGACGATCGCCGTCCTGGGTGCCCTTTTGATCGGGGAATATACGGAATCGGCAGTCGTTGCTTTCCTGTTCTTGTTCGGAGATTACTTGGAAGTCCGCACGTTGGAAAAGACGCGCTCTTCTCTGAAAAGCCTGGCAGATATGGCTCCGCAGGAAGCGACGATCCTCCGCGGCGGCAGCAGAGTGACCGTACCGGTGGAAGAAGTGGCTGCGGGAGACCGCGTCATGATCCGCACAGGCGGAAAAGTGCCGGTGGACGGCAGGATTGTCACGGGGCAGGCTCTATTGAACGAAGCGGCCATTACCGGGGAGTCGATTCCCGCGTCCAAAAAAGCGGGAGATCGCGTATTCGGCGGTACCGTCATCGATACCGGCTATATCGAAATCATCGCGGAAAAAGTCGGAGACGATACGACGTTCGCGAAAATTATCGAATTGGTGGAAGAAGCCCAGGAATCGAAAACGAAAACGGAAAAATTTCTGAACAAGTTCGCCGGCATCTATACGCCGGGGATCGCCGGGCTGTCGGTTCTGGTATACGCCCTGACCCGAGATTTTCACCTGGCGATCACTTTCCTGGTCATTGCGTGCCCGGGAGCTTTGATCATCGGGGCGCCGGTGTCGAGTGTGGCAGGCATCGGCAACGGCGCGAAAAACGGCGTGCTGGTCAAAGGCGGAGAAGCGATGGAACGATTCGCGGAAGTCGACACCCTCGTTTTTGACAAAACCGGTACGTTGACGAAAGGGAAACCGGAAGTGACGGATATTAAAGTTTTTCGTTCGTATCAAAAAGAGGATTTGCTGCGGCTTGCGGCACAGGCGGAAACGGCGTCGGAACACCATCTCGGCCGAGCGATCGTCCAGGAAGCGAAGAGCCGCGGCCTGGCACCGAAACAAGGGCCGAAAGACATCGACGTTATCAAAGGGAGCGGCTTGACGGCTGCGGTGGAAGGACGAAGGTTGACGATCGGGAACCGAAAGCTGATGCACGCGAACAAGATCGCCATACCGCCTGAAGCCGAAACTTATGCGGCAGAACGTGAAAAAGCCGGAAACACCGTGATTTTTGCAGCGGTGGACGGAAAATTGGCCGGCTTTTTCTCCATCGCCGATCCGATTCGCGAAGAGGCGGCGGCCGCGCTGGCTCAGATGAGAAGGAACGGCATTAATAGCATCATCATGCTCACGGGCGATAACCGATATACGGCGGAACGAGTCGCGACCCGATTGGGATTGGACGCCTTCCATGCCGAACTTCTGCCGGAAGACAAAGCGGCGTTCGTAAAGCGGCTAAAACAGCAGGGTCACGTCGTAGCGATGGCGGGAGACGGCGTCAATGACGCTCCGGCGATCGCCGCGGCCGATATCGGGGTCGCGATGGGGGAAGGCGGTACGGACATTTCCATGGAAACGGCGGATGTCGTCCTGATGAACGATAAGCTGATGCAGTTTTCCCATGCCTACTCCCTGTCCAAAGCGACTATCCGCAATATCAAACAAAATACGTTTTTCGCGGTCGGTACTGTCGCTGCGCTGCTGCTCGGGGTACTGATGGGGTCCGTCCATCTGGCGTCCGGCATGTTTATCCATGAAGCCAGCGTCCTGCTCGTCATCTTGAACGCCATGAGACTGATAGGCTTCGATCGGAAACGAATGCGGCGGGAAAAAGAAGGGAAGCTCGTTTGCGTTCAGGAATAGAGGAAGAATGAGACTAGGAGCGGTACAATAAGAGAAAAGCGGCAGGGTAAATACGGGTGAGGAGGGGAAGTATGAAGAATCATGAAGCATGCCGGCATACGGAAGGAAACGAGGGAGCGCCTAAACGCTGCGTGTCCATCGTTCCGATCTTCAATCATCTGCAGGACGACGAAATGGAGGAGGTCGCCAAAGCGACGCATGCGGTCTCTTTGAAAAAAGGGGAGCTGCTGCACAGAGCCGGCGATACATCGGATTCGCTGTATATCGTTCATCAAGGCAAAGTGAAAGTGTACCGGCTGTCGGAAAACGGCAGGGAGCAGCTGATCCGGATTCTGCAGCCGGGCGATTTCACGGGGGAACTCGCCCTGTTTAAGGAATCGATTCATGACGGTTACGCGGAAGCGCTGGAAAAGACCGAAATCTGCAGCATTCGGCGCGGCGATCTTCATGAGCTGCTGCAGCGGTATCCTAATATTTCGTGGAAAATTCTCCGTGAATTTTCCGACCGGCTTGACCAGGCGGAAAGCCAGGTCACCCGCTTGGCAACAGAAGACGCGGAGACCCGGATCGGGCTTTATCTGGCTCAGCAGGCGGAAGAACACCGATCCATGGAATACCGTCTGCCGATGTCGAGAAAAGACCTGGCTTCTTTTCTCGGGACGACGCCGGAGACGATCAGTCGGAAATTGGCCAAGTTCGAAGACGCGGGGTGGATCGAGCAGTCGGATCAGCGCCGTATCCGTATTTTGGATCTGGATGCTTTGCGGCTGGTCTAGCTCGTCTAGAGTGTGTCCGCAAACAGCGAACCGACTGCTTTTTCAACGCGGAATCTCTTCGGCTTTCAGCGTCAAGGTGGCATCGGTCCCCCGGCCGTCTTCGTAGTCGTCTGCACTGAAGCCGGCATAGAGCGTGATGTTTCCGTCTTTTTCGTAAAACTGCTTGATCTGCGTCTTGGAAGCCGGCAGGTCGATCTTCTCGGTCAGCCATTCGTCCGCTTTCATCGGGGTGGAGATGGCGACGGTGTTGATGCCGGCGGGGCCTCCGACTCGCTTGTCGTCTATCATCAGGCTGCCGATGAACAGCGGATCGCCGTGCACGATCGTGACCTCCGGCTGATCGCCCACATAGCGCAGGCCGGCTTCCGCCGTGAACGCCTTGTCGCCTTCTTCGAGACGGTCCACGACCAGACGAAGCTCGAAATCGCTGTCCGGGATACGTTTAATGGCGGTGACTTGGCCTTCGTCTTCGGTGACGGAGTCGGGTATATCGTCGGAGGAACAGGCGGACAGCAGCAGGGACAGCAGGGCGAGCAGCGGGAAAAGGCGGAGTTTCATGCAGGCGGCTCCTTCCTTCGAGTATTTGCCTTATAGACGTTCGGGCCGGGCAAAAAGGTGCAGCGAAATCCGTATTGGGCGAAATCATCGGTTAGACGTAGAAGTCTTTCCGATTGGATCTCTGTAGTTATCCACCTTATCCGCGGTCACTCCGCCGCTTTCCGCGCTTTTTTCCACTTCCGGATCTTCCCGCGAAACGTCCCGAACGGCGCGGCCGAGTTGATATGAATCCATCTCGCCATCGGCCAGTTCGGCTTGTCGCCCGTCCAGCGGCGCGCGCCCTGCACGAACAATTCCTCTTCGCTCAAGCCTTCGATCCAATCCAGCCATTTCGCTTCCGCCGCCGCCAGCATCGCCCGCAGCTCCGTCAGCGAATAAGCTTCATGCTGCCGGTAGAAGTCTTCGTACATCTCGCCGAGCCGGTTCCACTTATAGCCGGGGGCGGGCATCTCCGGCGTGCCGCCTGCGGCTTCTTCCGCGTCCCAACCTTGTACCAAAGCCAGCCAACCCAGCTGATAAGCCAGAATCTCGGCGGGCGTGCGATCGGCGTCCGGCAGGCGCAGGTCCCGATCCGCCTCCGCGATCCCGTCGAACTCGGCGTCCAGCTTGAGATAGGCGGCATGAATCGCGTCCTTCAGCTCCTGCTTCGACGCATACTGATAACTTGGCATAATCGTCCTCCTTTTGCTTCCCGTTCCATTATAAAGCGTAAACGCGGACAGCTCGGTGTCCGTTTTGCGAATCGTTTTTTATCGGGACGCGTTGACAATCGGCAGGAAAGAGGATTAAGATGAAAATCGTTAATAGTAATTATTACGATTAATTCCGATTTCAAGTTTATTTCGAAAGCGAGCGTGATCGAACATGAATACATTGTCGAAACGGGAAGGCGCGGATCGCCGAATCCCCGTCACCGTCCTCAGCGGCTATCTGGGCTCGGGCAAGACGACGCTGCTCAACCATGTCTTGAATAACCGCACCGGCCTTAAGGTAGCGGTCATCGTCAACGATATGAGCGAGGTCAATATCGACGCGGACCTGGTGCGCGAAGGCGGAGGGCTGTCGCGGATCGACGAGAAGCTGGTGGAGATGTCCAACGGCTGCATCTGCTGCACGCTGCGCGAAGATCTGCTGGTGGAGGTGGAGCGCCTGGCGGAAGAAGGCCGGTTCGACTATATCCTGATCGAGTCGACGGGGATCGGCGAACCGGTCCCCGTCGCGCAGACGTTCAGCTACGTGGACGAGGAGAACGGCATCGACCTGACGCAGCTGACGCGTCTGGATACGATGGTGACGGTCGTGAACGCGGCGGAATTCTGGAAAGACTACCAATCGCGCGAGAAATTGAGAGACCGCGGACAGGAAGTCGCCGACGAGGACGAACGCACCATCGTCGATCTGCTGATCGAGCAGGTGGAATTTTGCGACGTGCTGATCCTGAACAAATGCGATCTGGTGGAACCGGAAGAGCTGGACCGTCTGGAAGAAGTGCTGCGCAGCCTGCAGCCGACGGCGAAGTTTATCCGCTGCGTGAAGGGACGGGTCGATCCGGCCGAGATTCTGAACACGGGACGTTTCGACTTCGAACGGGCAAGCGCGTCGGCAGGCTGGATGCTGGAGCTGTCGAAAGAGGAGCATACGCCGGAGACGGAAGAGTACGGGATCAACTCCTTCGTCTATAAGCGCAAAGTGCCGTTCCATCCGGAACGCTTCGGCCGCTGGATCGGCCGCTGGCCGGAGTCCGTCGTCCGCTCCAAAGGCATCGTCTGGATGGCGTTCGACAACCGCAAAGCGTATTCGTTCAGCCAGGCGGGCAGCTCGAAAGAATTTGCGAGCGCCGGACTGTGGGTATCCGCGCTGACGCAGGAAGAACGCGACTTCTATTTCGGCGAAGGCGAATCGCTGGAGAACTCGCCGGATTGGGACGAACGCTGGGGCGACCGGGTCACGAAGCTGGTGTTTATCGGCATCGGGATGGACGGGGAAGAGATCGAACGATCGCTGGACGCGGCGCTGCTGACGGAAACGGAGATAGAGGAAGATTGGAGCCGGTTCCCGAATCCGTTCAAGCCGGTGACGGTATAGTCGTCTCTCGATAGACAACTTTATAGATGACGAAAAAATAATGGATAATGAAAAATATACGAAGAAACGAGCGGGCGTCGGTACTCTAGCGGCGTCTGTTTGTGTGGGTTTTATTGCGGTGTTGGATTGGCTGCGCTAAAGGAACGGCCGCAAACGTAAAGGGCTTCGCTAACGGATCGTATGTCCCTTAGAAGCGACAATCAGCCCCTCCCGCGATTTTAACGGATCGTATGTCCGTCAGCCGTCTGATTCGCCGCTTTTTTCGCCAAAAACAAACACAATTTCGCTCTAAGCGTCGCCTGGTTCCGTTAGAATTTTCAAAAGCCAAAAAACAGTCTCTAAGCGTCGCCTCGTTCCGTTAGAGTGAGTCGGGTGCGATATTCTGGAATACGCCAAACACGAC
The DNA here is from genome assembly GCF_011090185.1 of Saccharibacillus alkalitolerans. GTDB lineage: Bacteria > Bacillota > Bacilli > Paenibacillales > Paenibacillaceae > Saccharibacillus > Saccharibacillus alkalitolerans. Next base: position 22,068 of record NZ_JAAFGS010000013.1, read on the forward strand.
CCCTGAGCATACGGAAAATGTTGTCGGATTTTCCGGCTTTTCGTGATAACCCGCTGTTCAATTTCCTTGCCCGGTGTTAATGAACAGAAGGAACCTAATCGGCAGGGAGGCGAAGAGGCATGAACGGATACCGATTCGTCAGCGACTGGATGCTGGAGACGAGCGCGGAGAAATTATGGAAGCTGATCGAGGAACCGGAGAGAGCGGACTGGTGGCGGGGCTGCTCGATCTGCAAGACCAAATCGGGCCCCGGCGGCGACGGAATCGGCGACGAGTATCTGACCGTGATCCGCACGCGGATGCTGTACAAGCTGTCTTTTACGGCGCGGATCGTGAATAAGCGGAAGCCCCGGCTGATCGAGCTGCGCGCGGACGGGCACCTGGAAGGAGTCGGCCGACTGGAGTTCGAGCAGGTCGGGACCTGCACGCGGATACGTTATACGTGGGAAGTGCGAACGAAAAAAAGATGGATGAACTTCTGGGCGCCTTTTTTTCGACCGGCGTTCGTGTGGAACCACAATCGTGTCATGGCCGATTGTATCGAAGGACTGACGAACCGGCTGGGGATTCGTTTGGTGCAGCCGGGATTGGCGGAATAATCCGAGACCGGGACAACTTGAAGAAAGGCGAACCCTCGGAGGACGAGAGTTCGCCTTTTTGCTGCGGCTTATTTGGGATCCGTCAAGTGAAGTCGCGCAGACGGATGCGCTATTCGCTGCATAAAGGTCAGTGTGCGGCCATATTCGACGACAGGCTCGCCGCCACGATCTCCGGCAGCTCGGCCTTGTGCGCTATGTAGGCTTCCTTGGTGATCTGTCCGCCCTCGAGCCTCTGCTCCAGCTGCTGCTCCAATTCGCGGACTTGCAGCGCCAGCAGTTCGTCCTGGCTTCCGCCGTTCAATGCCGCGATTTCGCGCAGCGACAATCCTTTATCGTACATCAAATCGTACACCTGCTGCTCGCTCTGCGCGCCCAGCGCGTACAGGAACGCGTCCTTGCCGCTCGCCGTTTCGTCGCTCGAAGCCGGCGGCGTCTCGCGGTAGACCGCACCCGCTTCGACGCGCCCGCCGCCGAGACTGCTGCCCAGCGTAATGCCGAGCGCCAGCGTGCCGATGATCCAGATTCTTTTCAGATTGATGCGATTTGTTCCGGGAAGGTCGCCGCTTTGGACGATCGTCTTTGCGCCGCGCGCTTTTGCGGCTTTTGCTCCCGCGTTTTTCATGGTTTTCATGCTTGTTCCCCGCTTTCTTCGGTTAAGTCCGTGTGAATGTTCGCTTATGTGTTCTCGCCGGTTTTTCGTGTTTCGTTCGCCGTTCCGGCTCGCGCCGGGCTGCCTTTTCTGAGAGAGACCGTCCGTCCGGTGTCGGTGTCGGGGGTCTGCGTGAACTTCTGTTCTGCCTTTACTATACACACTGAATCTTAACCCAAGCTTAACTCGGGGGATTTTTTTAAAAGGGCGATAGCAAAAAATAAAGTTTCTGCTCCCGGGAACGGGTGTACTAATAAAGAGAAGGAGGGATGGTTATGTATCCGGACCTGGAAGGAAAGACCGTGATTGTGACCGGTGCCGCATCGGGACTCGGTAAGGCAATCGCTATGCGGCTCGGCCGCGAGAAAGCCAATGTCGTCATCAATTACCACAGCAACAGCGAAGGCATCGAAGACATGGTCAAGGACATCGAACAAGCGGGCGGACGGGCAATTACCGTTCAGGCCAGCACCTCGGAAGAGGAAGGCGTGAAGAAGCTGATCCAAGCCGCTCACGATACGTTCGGCAGCCTCGATATCATGATCAACAATGCCGGCAAGGAAAACGAAGTCGAATCGCACAAGCTCTCGCTCGAAGACTGGAACAAAGTCATCGAACTCAATCTGACGGGGTATTTTCTCGGCAGCCGCGAGGCGATCGCCTATATGCTTGAACATGGCGTCAAAGGCACGGTCATCAACATGTCCAGCGTCCATGAGATCATTCCATGGCCTCACTTCGTGCATTACGCGGCGAGCAAGGGCGGCGTCAAGATGATGACCGAGACCCTTGCGCTGGAGTATGCGCCGCATGGTATACGAGTCAATTCGATCGGGCCGGGTGCGATCAACACGCCGATCAACAAAAAGAAATTCGAAGATCCCGAGCAGAAAAAACAGGTCGAAAGCATGATTCCGATGGGTTACGTAGGTGAACCCGAGGAGATTGCCGCGGTGGCGGCCTGGCTCGCGTCGTCGGAATCCAGCTATGTGACGGGTATCACGCTGTTTGCCGACGGAGGCATGACAAAATACCCTTCTTTCCAGGGAGGGAAAGGGTAAGGTCGCTCTATGGTAATGAGGGGAAGCGGAAGGCGTCTTGAAAAGGGCAGCCCTTCCGCTTCTTTTGGTTCGTCAAACCGGAAGGAGGAGCCTACAGTGAATCCGAAATGGTGGAAAGAAAGCGTCATCTACGAGATTTATATCAAGAGCTTCAAAGACTCCAACGGAGATGGAGTGGGCGATCTAGCGGGCGTCCTCTCGAAGCTGGATTATCTGCAGGAACTCGGCGTCAACGTACTGTGGCTCACCCCCGTCTACGATTCGCCCGACCATGAAGGCGGTTACGATATTCGGGACTACCGAAGCATTATGGACAAATTCGGAACGATGGACGATTTCGACCGGCTGCTCGAAGACGCGCATGAACGCGGGATGAAGATTATGCTGGAGATGCCGCTGAACCATACGTCGAACGAACACCCGTGGTTCGAAGAATCGCGGTCTTCCAAGAAAAACGATAAACGCAATTATTATATCTGGCGCGAAGGCCGGGGATCGGGTTTCCCGAACAACTGGGGCTCGTATTTCGGCGGCTCTGTCTGGGAATTCGACCAAGAGACGGAAGAGTATTATATGCATCTGTACAGCAGCCGCCAGCCCAATCTGAATTGGGAGAACGAGAAAGTGCGCGAAGAAGCGTACGAGATCGTCAAATGGTGGGCGGATAAAGGCGTAGACGGGTTCCATTTCAACTCGATCGCCCATATCGTCAAGACCGAAGGCCATAACCATGACGAAGAGAGCGGCAATACGCAGCATCTACCGGTCGAGCGGGCGTATCAGATGTTCTCCAGTCTGGACAAGGTCAACGCGATCGTCAAAAGGCTGCACAAAGAAGACGGCACCGACTACGATCTGATGGTGGTCGGCGAAGCGGCCGGGCTCGATCCCGCGCAGACGCTCGACTTTATCGGCGACGATCCGGGCAAAGCCAATCTGGTGCTGAATTCCGACCATATGCTGCTGACCCATTCGTCGCAGGGCATCGGGCGCTGGACGACCAAGTCTTGGACGCTGCTCAATCTGAAGCAGGCGATCAGCCATTGGCAGACCGTGCTGCACGAACAAGGCTGGAACGCGACGTATCTCGCCGACCATGACCAGCCGCGGGCGGTCTGCCGCTTCGGGCATACCGGCGAGTATCGCGAGCTGTCGGCCAAGATGCTGGCGACCTTGCTCATGACGCTGCAAGGCACGCCTTCTATCTATCAGGGAGAAGAGCTGGGGCTGGTCGGCGGAGGCGTCTTCCATACCGCCGCAGATTTCCGCGACGAAGAGACGCTGAACTTCCTGCATCACGCCAAGAAGAGCGGGATGGACGAAGAAGAAGCGCTCAAGATCGCGAGGCGCAACACGCGCGACGCGGGCCGGAACCCGATGCCGTGGAACGCTTCGGCCAACGGAGGTTTCACGACCGGGCAGCCGTGGATCGGCATGTCGCCGGGTCACGAAGAAGTGAACGCCGAGCGCGCGGTCGCCGATCCGGATTCGGTGTTCCATTATTATAAGAAGCTGATCGAGCTTCGCAAAGTCAGCCAGGCGCTGCTGTACGGCGAATACCGCCTGCTGCTGCCGCTCGATACGGACATCTATGCGTTCACGCGCACATTCGAAGACGAGACGCTGATGGTTGTGCTGAATTTCTTCTCCGGCACGCCGACGTTCAAATGTCCGGAACGCCTGTGCGAACGTCCGCGCGAATTCATCTTCGGCAATTACGAGCCGGGCGTGACGCAGGGAAGCGACTTCGAACTGCGGCCTTACGAGGCGGCGATTTATCGGTTGGGATAGAAGCATGCCAGAGATCGATAGGAATGACAAACAGGGCTGCCCCGAATAGCTGGGGCAGCCCTTGACGTGCGCGTTTCGAATCTTTTTACTTGTCCAAGCCCAGCAGGGTACGCCAAGCGGCTTCGATCTTCTTCGCGCCGGCTTCGGCCGACTGCTGACCGGTCAGGATCTGCACGAGGTTAGGCGTGAAGTCTGTGAACATCTGCGCGCCTTCCGGAATCAGCGGTCGCGGTTTGGCAGCATCGAGCTGAACTTTGAAGCCCTGCACGATCGGGTCGGACATGAGCTGCTCGTCTTGATAAGCGCTGTTGCGCGAAGGCAGCGATTTGAGTTCTTTCGTATGCAGAAGCTGCGATTCCGTGCTCGTGAGATACCGAATCAACGCATAGCTTTCTTTTGGGTGCTTGCTGTACTTGGAGATGACCAGACTGTGGCCTCCCGCCGGCGAGCCGGTATCGCCTTTCGGCCCTGTCGGAATGACCGCGATGCCCAGATTCGAAGCGTCTTTGAACTGGGCTCCCGCCAGCAGGTCGGAGACTGCCCAAGGACCGTTGATCATAAAGGCCGAACGACCTTCCTTGAAGTCGGACATCATGACGTTGTAACTGTCCGAGAAATCCGGATAAGGCTGCGCGGCCCCGTCTACGATCAGATTCCGCATGAATTTCAGCGCTTCGACCGAGGCCGGCTGAGCGATTTCGACCTGCCGATCGTCCGTCATGGTTCCTCCGCCGAACGCCCAGATATAAGGCAGGGCATAGAAAGAGTTATCGGATACGTAAATGCCGTAGCGATTCGCCGTTTTTAGCGCTTTCGACATCGTTTTTAATTCTTCCATCGTCTTAGGCGGTTGGGCAAACCCGTTTTCCTGCAGAAGCTTCTTATTGTACAGGAGAGCCAGAGATTCCATGACCGTCGGCAGGCCGTACAGATGGCTTTCGAATTCGTCGGAACGAAGCGCCGAAGGCACGAAATCTTTCCGGTCGTCCGCGGAAATCATATTTTCGATCGGATACAGCAGCCCGAGGCTTGCCAGTTCGGGTACCCAAGAATTGTCCGAACGGAAAAGGTCCACCGGCTGGTCGCCCAGCAAAGCGGTCTTGAAGCTGTCGGAAGAAAACGATACGGCTTTCACGTTGACTTTGATATTCGGATTCTCCGACTCGAACATCTTGATTCTGGATTGCACGAGTTCCGCTTCCTTGCCGTCGTAAGAACTGTAGAAGGTGAGTTCCACCGGAGCGCTGCCGGAGCCTGCGGACAGATTGGAACAAGCGCTGAGCAGCAGCAGAGCTGCCAGCAGAAACGATAATTTTCTCATATGAAGTCTCCTCGGAATGTTGAAATAGGCGGCTTTGCGGACGAAAGTTCGCCCATCACAAACTGAACTGGCCGATCAGCGACTTCAGCTCGTCCGACAGATCAGCCAACGAGGTGGCGGAATCGGCGATCTCTTCCATCGAAGCGCGCTGCTGCTCGGTCGAAGCGGCCACGCTCTGCGTGCCCGCGGTCGTTTCCCGCGAGATGTCCGCGATCAGCGAGGTGCCCGACACGGCTTGTTCCGCGTCCGTCAGCATGCTCACGGTAGAGTCGGTCACTTCCCGTACATCCGTTTTGACTTTTTCGATCATGCCGATAATGTCTTCGAACGAGTCGCCGGCGACTTCGATCAGATCGATGCCTTTGCGAACCTCCTGCGTTCCGTATTCCATCTCCGTGGCAGCCGATCCGGTCGCCTGCTGAATGCCCAGTACCAGACCGTGAATCTGGTCGGCGGACAGACGCGACTGTTCGGCGAGCTTGCGGACTTCGTTCGCCACGATAGAGAATCCGCGGCCCTGTTCGCCGGCGCGGGCGGCCTCGATCGCGGCATTGAGCGCCAGCAGGTTGGTCTGGCTGGAGATCTCCGTAATCAGCTGCGTGGCTTCGCCGATCTGCGCGACCTGCCGTCTCAGCCCGTCGACCACTTCGCCCAGGCGTTGGTTGCTGTTTTCGATGACTCGCACCTGACGGATCGCGTTGGTGAGATCGCTTTTTCCCTGCTCGGCGGACGAAAAAGTGGTCTCGACCGTTTCCATCACGGCTTCGCTGTTTCTCGCGATGTTCTGCACTTGATTCGAGATCCCCGTAATGACGGACAGGTTATGTTCGACCTGATTGGCTTGACGCTCGGTGCCTTCCGTAATGTTCTGCATCACGTCCGCGATCTGCTTGGTCGCCGAACTGGTCTGTTCCGCGCCGGCCTGAAGCTGCACGGAAGACGCCGCTACCATATGCGAGACCTGATCGGCACTGCTCAAGACGGAACGCAGCGAGTCGGTCATCGCGGAGAAAGCCCGGGTCAGATCGGCCAATTCGTCGTTGCCCCGAACCGCCAAAGACGTTTCGCGCAGATCGCCTTTCGTCGCCGAATCGGCAACCCGGATCAGCGGGCGAATACGGGAGATCAAGTAATTCGACAGCAGGTAAGCGATCAGCACGGACAAGAGTACCGCCAAGCCGACCAGTACGTAGCTTGCGATCCGTATTTGCAGACGGGCTTCCTGAATTTCCTGTTCGTAACTTTCGATTTTCGCCTGCTGCTCTTCGACGAAAGACAACAGGGAAAACGCCACGGGATCGAACGACTGCTGCGTGTATTTTTGCTGGGCTTCGGCTTTTTGCCCGCTGTCCGCCAGCGCCATCAAAGCCTGTTTATCCGCGACGGTAGCCGACCACAGCGTATTGAACTTTTCGATTTGCTCGATGCCGGCCGGATCGACGGTCGCTTCTTTCAGCCGTTTCAATTCGGTGTCCAGAAAAGAAACCGTCTCGTCGAAACGCGACTTGAAGCCGCTTTTCAAATGGTCCGGCGCCAGCAGGTAATGCGCGCCTTCGTCGTTGGCGGTTCGCGCGAACAAATTCAGCCGCTGCACGGTCTCCATCCGTTTATTGGTCGCTTGGATCTCGTCGTTCAACCGGGTAATGCGCTGGTTCATCAAGCTCGTAATGCCGACCGTGGCCACGAAAAGAATGATGATTGAAGAAAAACTAAGAAGCAGTCTGTTGCGAAGCGATAACTTCAAAATCGAACCCCCCCATTACCTGTATATAGATCAGTATTTGCCGATTAGGCCAAAGCCCTTCTATAGTTATCGGATACTTTTCTGCTATTTTGTATAGGGAAAACGTTTGCACATATACTTAATATAAATATTAATGATTCACATAAGAATTGACTTGTACGGACATGCGTGATACATTGGGTGCGTAAAGGTTCTTCCGCCCGTACAACCGGGTAGCGGCGCAGGAAAAGGCCCGTCCGGATTTGCGGTTCGACAACTAGGTTTTGTCAACGTGATAAGTAAGATTGCGTGCCCTCGAACGGACCTGAAGCGTGTACGCTTGAGAGCACGCAATCCTTTGATGAAGAGTTGACAAAACCTTAAATGTAAGCGTTCTATCGGGATGGGCCTTCATCATATTTTTGCAGAAGGAAAGGATGAATGAACCGCATGACAGCATCTAACCTGAAAGCCAGAATGATCGTCGACAAGTCGTTCCGCATCTCCGAGATCGACGAACGGATCTACGGATCGTTTATCGAGCACCTCGGACGCGCCGTATACGGAGGCATCTACGATCCGGGTCACCCGACGGCCGACGAATACGGATTCCGCGGCGACGTGAAGCAGCTGATCCGCGACCTGAGAGTGCCGATCGTACGCTACCCGGGCGGCAACTTCGTATCGGGCTACGATTGGGAAGACGGCGTAGGCCCGGTCGAAGACCGTCCGAAACGTCTGGAGTTGGCGTGGAGAACGCTGGAGCCGAACTACGTAGGCACGAACGAGTTCATGCGTTGGGCCAAAGACGCCGGAACGGACGTCATGATGGCGGTCAACCTCGGCACGCGCGGCATCGACGCCGCCCGCAACCTCGTGGAATACTGCAACCATCCGGGCGGCAGCCGCTACAGCGACCTGCGCAAGCAGCACGGGTTCGCAGAGCCGCATAAGATCAAGATGTGGTGCCTCGGCAACGAGATGGACGGACCGTGGCAGATCGGACACAAGACGGCGGAAGAATACGGACGCCTCGCGCTGGAAACGGGCAAAGCGATGCGCCTGATCGACCCGACGATCGAACTTGTATCCTGCGGCAGCTCCAGCACCGGCATGGCGACGTTCCCGTCGTGGGAAGCGGAAACGCTCGATCACACATACGAAGTGGCCGATTTCGTCTCGCTGCACCAATACTACGGCAACCGGGATAACGATACGGCGAACTACCTGGCGCGCGGCATGGACATGGACCACTTTATCCATACGGTTATCGCGACGACGGATTATATCAAGGCCAAGAAGCGCAGCAAAAAGACGATGAAGCTCAGCTTCGACGAATGGAACGTGTGGTACCACTCCAACGAAGCGGACGCTCAGATCGACCGAAGCCCGTGGAGCGTGGCGCCGCCGCAGCTCGAAGACGTCTACAACTTCGAAGACGCGCTGCTCGTCGGCAGCATGCTGATGACGTTCCTGCGCCGCGCGGACCGCGTGAAGTCGGCCTGCATGGCCCAGCTCGTCAACGTTATCGCGCCGATCATGACGGAGAACGGCGGACGTTCGTGGAAACAAACCATCTATTATCCGTACCTGCATGCTTCCGTCTACGGCCGCGGCGTCTCGCTCAAGCCGGTCGTGGATTCGCCGAAATACGATGCGCAGGATTACACGGATGTACCGTATCTGGACACCGCCGTTGTGCATAACGAAGAAGAAGACACGCTCACGATCTTCGCGCTCAACCGTCACCTGACCGAAGCGCTCGATCTGACGTGCGACGTGCGCAGCTTCGAAGGTTATGCGATCGAAGAACATATCGTGCTTGAGAACGACGACCTCAAAGCCGTCAACACGGCCGACAGCGAGAAGGTCGCTCCGCATAACCGCGGCGCTTCCGAACTGAAGGACGGCATCGTGAGCGGACGTCTGGCAAAAGCTTCGTGGAACGTGATCCGTCTGCGCAAGCAGGGATAATTTTTTCGGCAGAGGAGAATATTCAATGACCAAAGCATCGGTAATCGTCAACGCCGACGTGGCGCTGGGCAAGATCGACCGCAACATTTACGGACAGTTCGCCGAGCATCTGGGACGCTGCATTTACGAAGGCATGTGGGTCGGCGAAGACTCGGAAATGCCTAACGTGGACGGCATCCGCAAGGACGTGCTGGAAGCGCTGAAAAATCTCAGCATTCCGGTGCTGCGCTGGCCGGGAGGCTGTTTTGCCGACGAGTATCATTGGAAAGACGGCGTAGGCCCGCGCGAAGGCCGCAAACGGATGGTCAACACGCACTGGGGCGGCGTCGTGGAGAACAATCATTTCGGCACGCACGAGTTCTTCCGGCTGTGCGAGCTGCTGGAGACGGAGCCTTATATCTGCGGCAACGTGGGCAGCGGCAGCGTGCAGGAGATGAGCGAATGGATCGAATACATGACGTTCGACGGCGAATCCCCGATGGCGAAATGGCGGCAGGAGAACGGACAGGAGAAACCGTGGAAACTGAAATATTTCGGCGTCGGCAACGAGAACTGGGGCTGCGGCGGCAATATGCGCGCGGAGTATTATGCCGACGAATACCGCCGCTATCAGACGTATTCGCGCAATTACGGCGATAACAAGCTGTTCAAGATCGCGGGCGGACCGAACGTCGACGACTACCATTGGACCGAAGTACTGATGCGCGAAGCCGGCCGGCATATGGACGGGCTCAGCCTGCACTATTACACGATGGAAGGCAGCTGGGAAGAGAAGAAACCGGCGCTCGGCTTCGACGAAGCCGGATGGTTCGAAGTGATGAAGAAATCGCTGCATATGGACGAGCTGATCACCCGCCACACGACGATCATGGACAAATACGATCCGGAGAAAAGAGTGGCGCTGATCGTCGACGAATGGGGCACCTGGTTCTTGAGTGAGCCGGGCACCAACCCGGGCTTCCTGTACCAGCAGAACTCGCTGCGCGACGCGCTGGTCGCGGGCCTGCATCTGCATATTTTCCACAAGCATCACGAACGGGTGAAAATGACGAACATCGCGCAGATGGTCAACGTGCTGCAGGCGATGATTCTGACCGAAGGCGACAAGATGCTGCTGACGCCGACGTATCACGTGTTCGAGATGTTCAAGGTGCACCAGGACGCCGACGTGCTGCAGATGGCCGTGGAAACGCCGGATTACGAGCTGAACGGCGAAACGCTGCCGCAGGTGAGCGTATCGGCATCCAGAAAAGACGGCGCCGTGCATATCAGCTTGTGCAACATCAGCACGACGGAAGGCGCGGACGTGAAGCTTGATCTGCGCGGCATCGGAGCGGAAGGCGGCGTCAGCGGACGCGTGCTGACTTCCGGCGACATGCAGGCGCATAACACGTTCGAACAGCCGGACACGATCGCTCCGCAGGCGTTCGACGGTTTCGAACGCGGCGAGAACGGCGCTTTGTCCGTAACGCTGCCGCCGATGTCGGTAACGGTGCTGACGATCAAGGGTTAAGAACGGAATCTCAAGGACGGCCGGAATGCTCCGGCCGTCCTTTTTGCGTAGGCGGACGAAGCGCCGACAAGCAAGCGGTAATTCCTGTCTCCTTCCGGGTAAACATTTAGGCAGGTGCCTTTTTATAAACGGATGCGCATAACGAAGCGTCCGACACGGACGGCGGAGAAAGGGGTTCTTTTATGACACGGCGCGATTTGTGGAAAGAAAAAGTCGTCTATCAAATTTTCCCCTGCAGCTTTCAGGATTCGAACGGGGACGGGAACGGCGATCTGCGGGGGATCGTGTCCCGGCTGGACTATATCCGGTCGATCGGAGCGGATACGATCTGGATCTGCCCCGTCTACCGTTCCCCGCTCGAGGATCAGGGCTACGACGTCAGCGACCAGCGCGAAATCGGCGAGATATTCGGCACGATGCAGGATTGGGAAGAACTGCTCGAGGAGACGCATAAGCGCGGCATGGAACTGTGGATGGACCTGGTGCTGAACCACACCTCGGCCGAGCATCGTTGGTTCAAGCGCTCCCGTTCCTCGAAAGACGATCCGTTTCGCGATTATTATATCTGGCGCCAAGGCAAGGAGGACGGATCTCCGCCGAACAACTGGACGTCCTATCTCGGCGGCAGCGCATGGACGTACGACGAGGCTACGGGCGAATATTATCTGCATCTGTACAGCGAGACGCAGCCCGACCTGAATTGGGACAATCCCAAGGTGCGCGAAGAAATCCAAGGCCTGATCCGCTACTGGTTGGACAAAGGCGTCGACGGGTTCCGATTGGACGCGATCAACGTCGTCTCCAAAGAAAGCGAACTGCCCGACAGCATGGAGAAAAAGGTCCAGGGCAGCGGATACAAACATTTCAAAAACGGACCGAAAGTGCATGAATACTTGAGGGAGCTGAACGAAAAAGGCTTTTCGCACAAGGAGGGCACGATTACGGTCGGCGAAACGTCGATGGTCTCGATGGATGACGTCAAGCGCTACACCGCTCCCGAACGGCGGGAGCTGAGCATGATCTTCATGATGGAATCTCCCGATATCGGCAGCGATCCGGACGATTCGTTCAAGTCCCGCGATTGGAAGCTGAGCGAGCTGAAGGAGATCATAACGCGCTGGGAGAAGGAGCTGAAAGATCAAGGCTGGTTCGGCCTGTTCGGCAGCAACCACGACCGGCCGCGCCTGGTGTCGCAGTTCGGCGACGACGGCCGCTACCGCGTGGAATCCGCGAAGCTGCTGGCGACGCTGGTGCATACGCTGTGGGGCACGCCGTTCATCTACCAGGGGGAAGAGATCGGCATGACCAATTATCCGTTCGAGTCGGTCGACCGGCTCGAAGACCAGGAAGCTGTTCACTATTATCGGTCGCAGACGGAAAAAGGCGAAGATCCCGCAGAAGTCGAGCGGCGCGTGCTGGCGGGAACCCGCGACCATGCGCGCACCCCGATGCAGTGGAGCGCCGGGCCCAACGCCGGATTCAGCGAGGGCAAGCCCTGGATGCCGGTCAATCCGAATTACCGAGAGATCAACGTCGAAGCGGAAGAGAAAAATCCGGACTCGGTGCTCAACTACTACCGGAAGCTGATCGAGATCCGCCGGGAGCATGCGAACGTCGTCGTGCACGGCGAGTACGCGCCCGTGCTGGAGGAGCATGAGCAGGTGCTGGCCTATGTGCGCCGATGCTCCGCCAGCCAGGGGCTGGTCCTGCTGAACCTCTCGGACCGGGAGGCGGAGTTCGAGCTTACCGGGGAAATCTGCGGCTGCCTGGACACGGCGCGGCGGCTGCTCGGCAACTACCCGGCCGACGGACACGGGATTCCGGCGAAGCTGCGGCCGTACGAAGCGATCGTCTTCGGCGGGCTGAAGCCCATGCCGGAAAAGTAAGCGATCCGGATAGCGGGCTGCCGGGTCGGTCGCTCGGTCGGGAGCGTCCGGGGCCCGGGGTTCCGAACGCCGGCCGTTTTTTTGGAAAACCCGCCGGTAAAGATGTTGCCGCGCCCGAATTAATGATATAATTAGCATCGGAATTCAGGAGATAAGCTCTGAGGAGGCGTTCAACCATGGCAAAGGTATTGGTTTTCGGTCATAAGAATCCGGATACGGACACGATCACTTCGGCGATCGCGTACGCGGAATTGAAAAAGCAGCTCGGCGTCGACGCGGAAGCGGTCCGTCTGGGCGAAGTGAACGGCGAAACGGCGTACGCGCTGAAGCACTTCGGCGTCGAAGCTCCGCGTCTGGTGGAGACGGTGGCGGACCAGTCGGAAGGCGTTATTCTGGTCGACCATAACGAACGTCAGCAGAGCGCGTCGGATATCGAGCAGGCGCATGTGCTGGAAGTCATCGACCATCACCGCATCGCCAACTTCGAGACGGCTCACCCGCTGTATTACCGCGCGGAGCCGGTCGGCTGCACGGCGACCATCCTGAACAAACTGTACAAGGAAAACGGCGTGGAGATCCGCAAAGAAATAGCCGGCCTGATGGTCTCCGCGATCGTGTCGGACTCCCTGCTGTTCAAGTCGCCGACCTGCACGGAGCAGGATGTGGCGGCTGCCAAGGAACTGGCGGAAATCGCGGGCGTGGATCTCGACAAGTACGGTCTCGACATGCTCAAAGCCGGCGCGGACCTGAGCGGCAAAACGGCGCAGGATTTGATCTCCATCGACGCGAAAGAGTTCACGATGGGCGGAAACAAAGTCGAAATCGCGCAGATCAACGCGGTCGACGTGAACGAAGTGCTGGAGCAGCAGGCCGACCTGGAAGCGGCGTTGAAAGACAAGATCGTCGATAAGGGCCTCGATCTGTTCGTTCTGGCGATCACGGACATCCTCAACAACGATTCCGTCGCGATCGTGCTCGGCAGCAAGGCCGACGCGGTCGAACGCGCTTACGGCGTGACGCTCGAAGGCAACAAAGCGCTGCTGAAGGGCGTCGTTTCCCGCAAATCGCAGATCGTTCCGGTGCTGACGAAAGCTTTCGAAGAAGCATAACACCGTCGCCGAGGCATTCGCTGCCTCGGGCGGCCGAGATAACCGGCTCTCCGTTCGGAGGGCCGGTTTTTTTGCGTGCCGCGGCCCGATTCGCGCACGACGAATCGTCCGCCGGGCCTTTTGTTCTTTTCCCCCGTCGCCTCATCCACTATACTTGATACAGAACATACACAGGGACGAGGCCGAATCCCGAAGGGGCGGCCGCCGAATGAACGAATCGAGGGGATGCATGTGCTGGGATTTGAACGCCGAGAGAGAATTATCGAATTTTTGCGACGGGACCAGAAAGTGTTCGTCGCCGCTCTGAGCTCGCTGTTCGAGGTGACGGAGGAGACGATCCGCCGCGACCTGGAGAAGCTGGAGAAGGAAGGCATCGTGACGAGGACTTACGGCGGAGCGGTGCTTAACGTGCATACGAACGAAGATCTGTCCTACCAGACGCGCCACACGACCAACCTGCCGGAAAAGAACGATATCGCCCGCAAGCTGGCCCGGCTCGTATCCGACGGCGATACGCTCATGGCCGATCCGAGCTCGACGGTCTTCGAGGCTCTGCGGGAGCTGGGCGGGACGAAGAAGAATCTGACCGTCATTACGAATTCCAGCATTATTTTCGCGGAATACGCCAAGCTGGGGCATACCGTCATTTCGACCGGGGGCACGCTGCGCCCGCATTCCAATTCCCTGGTCGGGGCGGTCGCCAACGAGACGGTATCGAAGTATGTCGTCGACACGGCGTTGTTCAGCTGCAAAGGACTGTCCGCCGAATACGGCGTGACCGACTCGAACGAACCGGAGAGCGAGCTGAAAAAGCGAATGCTGAAGCAGGCGCGCAAAACGGTACTGCTGGCCGATCATACGAAGTTCGACAAAGTGGCGTTCGTGAAGCTGTTCGATTTCGGCGCCGTCGATTACCTGGTCACCGACCGCCGGCCCTCCGACGAATGGATGGAGCGTCTGGAAAAGAGCGGAGTCGAAGTTATCTGCTGATCGTTTTCGGGAATGTATTGAAGGGGACATAAGCGGTGCGACGAACGGGCAGCGGACGTTCGCCGCGCGGCGGCAAAAAGGCCGGCCGGGTCGTCGCAAGACGCCGGGCGGCCTTTTGATGCAGCGGGAACGAGCGGGAGATGCGGGGGCTTCGCGCGTATATCCCGCGGAGCCGCAGCCGCCTTTCGTTCAGGAGCTCAGATCGCTGCAGACATGGATCTCTTCCGCCGGGACCGGCTTGCCGTAGTAAAAGCCCTGGGCGACGAAGCACCGCAGGTCGCGCAGCAGCGCGACCTGTTCTTCGTACTCGATGCCTTCGGCGACGATGCGCAGCTCGAGCTGACGGGCCATGGTCAGAATCATCTCGACGATCGCCCGGCTGTTCTCGTTCGTCGTAATGTCTTTGATGAACGAACGGTCGATTTTCAGGCAGTCGATCGGCAGCAGATGCATATAGCTGAGCGAGCTGTACCCGGTGCCGAAATCGTCCAGGCTGATCGCGATGCCCGCCTGCTTGAAGCGGCTCAAGATAGCGATGACCTGTTCTTCGTTGTGCATCATCGCGCTCTCGGTCACTTCCAATTCCAGCAGGCGATGGTCGATCATCCGTTCTTCAAGCGTGGACAGAACGCTCTCCACGATGTCGGTCTGCATCAAATGGATCTGCGAAATATTGACGGCGACCGGAATCTGAGGGCGGCCTTCGCGGGCCCAGGCTTGAATCTGGCGGCAGGCCGTGCGCAGCACCCAGCGCTCCAGCGGCACGATCAGCCCCGACTCTTCGGCGACGGGAATGAACTTGAGCGGCGGAACCATGCCGAGAGCCGGATGCTTCCAGCGGACGAGCGCTTCGACGCCGACCAGCTCGCCCGTACGCGTATCTACCTTCGGCTGGTAGAACAGAACAAGCTGATCCTGCTCGATCGCCGCCTGCAGATCCCGCTCCAGAATCAGACGCTCCTGATTTTCCTGCGCCCGGCTGTGATCGAAGAGCGAGAAACGTCCGCCGCCCCGGCTTTTTGCGTCGAACCGGGCAAGGTCGGCATGATTAAACAGCGTCTCGCCGTCGATTCCGTCTTCGGGAAAGCGGGCGATGCCGATGCTTGCCGTCAAGCCGATCATCTGCTGGCCGACCTGGAACGGCAGCGAGAACTCGCGGACGATTGCTTGCGCCGCTTGAAGGGGATCAAGTCCCGAATCCAGCACGGCAATGAACTCGTCCGCCGTCGAGCGGGACAGTACCGTGCCGGCGGGCAGCGCATTTTGCAGCTTGAGGGCCGAATGCCGGATGACCCGGTCGCCGAACTCGTGACCGAACAGATCGTTAATCTTTTTGAAGCGGTCAAAATCGACGAAGAACAAATAAAAAGGCAGGTCCTTTTTTCCGCTCGCCAGGTTGTCGACGTATTCGCGCATGTATTTGCGGTTGGTCAGATCGGTCAATTCGTCGTAATAAGCAAGATGCCGAATCTTTTCCTGGTTTTTCTTGCTCTCCGTAATGTTTTTGGCGATACTGTAAGCGCCGGTAAAGCGCCCTTCGATCAGGATCGGCAGGGAGGTCAGAATCAGATTGACCGGTTCGCGGCTTCCGATTTGAAGCGTCACTTCGATTTCGTCGGAAGCGCCGCCCAGGACCTTTTCGTAGTGTTGAAGAATTTTATCCTGTTGGTCCGTCGACGTCCACTCGGTAATCATATGGAGCCCCGCCCCTTCGGGAATCCGGGATACCATATCTCGGGCGCGGCCGTTCATGTCGAAAATGCGGCCGCCGTCGTCGAGCGCGAATACGGCGTCGGGATTATAGTCGAACAGCGACATATAATGCATTTCTTTCTCGTGAAGCTCCCGGTATTTTTTCTCGGCATCTTCTTCCCGGTACCGATCCGTCAAGATCATCAGGCCTACGGCAACCGTAAACAATAAAATATAGGGAGCCAGACGGTCGGAAATGCCCGGCACGAGACTGTCGATATCGGCCGGCATGGCGGACAGGGTCATGACGGCGGGGATGATGGTCGTGGCCGCGGCCGAAAAGAGCAGCCCGGCGGGCGGGAAGCGTTCGAAGATGCGTCCGGTTCGACGCGTCACGAGCAGCGCCAGGCGGACCAGCGAGAACAGCGCCGAAAAGAGTCCGATGGCGGCCGTCAATATCACTTCCGCCCGCAGGTCGACACGCCCGAACAGCAGATACACGTTCGAATAATTGAACAAGATAATCAGAACGGTCAGTACGGCGGCGCTGCTCGTGAAGTGCAGCGCGCCTTTCCACCCTCCCGAATCGCCCGTCAGCCGAAGCGCCAGCATGCAGAGCAGGAGACCCGCGGCTGAGGGGAACAGCAGATACAGAAATTCATAAGCAACGAACTCCCCGGGAAGAACGGCCAGCGTGCCGAACAGGACTGTCCCTCCGAAGCAGAGACCCATGAGCGCAAGGCGCGGAATCCGGGCGGGAGAAAGCAGCTCGCGCAGGGAACGGACGCCTCCGGACGTCAGAAGGGGAATCATCAGACAGGCGATGACCGAACAGAGCAGTCCGGCTGCGGCAAAGTATTCATTTATCAGGATCGCTTTGGAGTAGTGGGTCATCGTTATTCAGCTCGCTTTATCACAAGTTATTGACCGTTTTTTGTTTCGTGAAGCGGAGGACAGGCTTCTTATCTATATATCGACGGCAAGCAGGCTAATAAGTAGATCGAAAGACATAAAAGTTTAAGTATATTCGACCAAATTCGACAATCAAAAAAATTTTGGATTCGAAAAAAATAAATGTATACTATTGGTAAATGATGCGCGCAGAAGACCGGAGAAAGAATCCGGGCGTCCAAGCGGAATATGCGGCAGAACGAGGAGAAATGGGATGAACAAGCAGCCGGAACGGGAAAGCACGGTCTTCGAACGAATTTATGAGCAGTCTCCGGTCGGAATCGCCGCTTTGGCGGCGCATGACGGACGTCTGCTATACGCGAACGCCAAGTTCGGACGCATCCTCGGCTTCCGGGCGGAGGAATTGGTCGGGATCGGCTTTATGCAGCTGCTGCGGGACGGAGCCGCTGCGGGAGAGAAGCCGATCGACGCGGAGCTTCGCGAAATGATCGGCAATCCGGAGCAGGCGCGCGAATTCGAGTGCCGCTGCCGCCGCAAGGACGGAAGCCATGTCTGGGTATCTTTTCATATGGCCGGATTGGAGACGGAAGGGGAAGAAGACCGGCGCATTATCGTGCACGCGCTCGACGTGACGACGGAGCATCAGGATCGCGAGAGGCTGCTGGAGAACAGCGATGCTTATAAAGCGCTCATGGAGAGCACCAGGGAGCTGGTGACGCAGAGTACGATGGACGGTCGGCTGCTGTACGTGTCGCCTTCGGTAAAGTCGCTGCTCGGCTATTCGCGGGAAGAAATGGTAGGCCGCCACCGGAAAGAATTCTACCATTCCGACGATATCGAGGCTATGGCGAATTTATCGCTGAAAGACGCGCAGGGGCAAATTTTTATGCGCCGGATTCGGCATAAGGACGGACGTTATTTCTGGTTCGAAACGATGTTCCGAATTATTCCCGGACGGATCGGCGAAGCGGACACGATTATGGGAATAGGCCGTGAGGTCTCTACCCGCAAGATGTACGAGGACATGCTCGACGAAATTCAGCGAATCGCCCATATCGGCTCGTGGGAATGGAACCTGCTCGAAGAGAAGCTCCATTATTCGGAAGAGACGATACGGATTTTCGGATATGAAGTGCGGCAGGACGAGAGCTACCCGCATTCGCTGCTGCGGATTATCCACCCCGCCGATCGCCGTGCCGTCGAGGAATACGTGGAGCGCCTTCTTCAGGGAAAAGCCGAGCCTTTCGTCACTTACCGGGTCATCCTGGCCGACCGGACCGTCAAGACGATTCAGGTAAGGCACGAGCTGTGGCGAGGACCCGAAGGAAGGCCGCTGCGCCTCGTCGGAATGGTGCAGGATATTACCCAACAGGTGACGATCGAACGTCTCATCCGGGAAAGCGAGCAGCGGTACAAATCGCTGTTCGATTATAACCCGTCGGGCGTGTACGCTTACGATCTGGAGGGACGCTACGTAACGGTCAATGCCAGCCAGGAGATGTTGACGGGCTACCGGGAAGAGGAACTGATCGGCATTCCGATCGCCGAATTGGCGTCGCCGGAGCATCGGGGCCGCGTCCAATCGGGCTTCGAGAGCGTCAAGCGCGGCGAAGCGCAGACGGACGAGGTCTGCCTGGTCCGCAAAGACGGCAGCCTGATCGACGTAAGCGTCACGAACACGCCGATCATCGTCGACGGACGCATCGTCGGCGCCTACGGAATTGCCAGCGACATCACGGAGCGGAAGCGGCATCTGAAGCAAATCGAGAAGCTGAGTTACGAACATACGCTGATTCTTAACTCCGTGTCCGAAGGCATCTTCGGAACCGATCTCGAAGGCGGGCTCGTCTTCATCAATCCGGCGGGCGCGGAAATGTTGGGCTGCCGGCCGAACGACGCCGTGAACAAGCTCAACCTGTACGGGATTCAGCAGGCGAGCCCGGACGGCCTTCAGTACGACCCCGACGATTCGCCGCTCATGCGGGCGCTGCGGACCGGGGAGCCGCATCAGGCCAACGAGTCCGTGTTCTGGCGCGAAGACGGTTCGAGCTTTCTCGTTTCCTACCGGGTGACGCCGCTGTACGATCAGGGCGAGCGCAAAGGGGCGGTTGTGGTCTTTACGGACATAACCGGAGAAAAGGAAATTATCCGCGCCAAAGAATCGGCGGAGCGCGCCGATCAAGCCAAGTCCGAGTTCCTGGCGATCATGAGCCACGAACTGCGTACGCCGATGAACGGCGTGATCGGGATGACGACGCTGCTGTCGGAGACGGAGTTGGACGAGTCGCAGCGCTCGTACGTGGACATCATCGCCCAGAGCAGCGAAGGGCTGATGCATATCCTGAACGAAATTTTGGATTTCAGCAAGATCGAAGCCGGGAAAATGACGCTGAACGAAGAGCCGATGCAGGTTCGCCGCGTGTTGGACCAGGCGGTCGACCTGTTTTCGTCCCGGGCGGCGGAAAAAGGGCTGGAGCTGACGGTCGAAGTCGCGCCGTCCGTGCCCGAAGTGCTGATCGGCGATCCCGCCAAGTTCCGACAAGTGCTGGTCAACCTGATCAGCAACGCGATCAAGTTTACCGAGGAAGGCGGCGTGGCGGTCACGATCGAGCCGGGCTTTTTCCACCAGCCGAACGCGCTGACGCTGGAGGTGTCGGTGCGGGATACGGGAATCGGCATCGCGCCGGACAAGCTGGGGCTGCTGTTCCAGTCCTTTTCCCAGATCGACCCGTCGATCAACCGCAAGTACGGCGGCACCGGGCTGGGTCTGGCCATCTGCAAAAAGCTGGTCGAACTGATGAACGGCTTCATCGGCGTCCAGAGCCGGGAGGGCGAAGGATCGAGCTTTCACTTCACGCTCCCGCTGAACGTTCCGGAGGAAGAACTGCCGGGAGTGCTCGGAGGAAGCGGAGAGCTTATTCCGAATCCGGCCGCTTCCGTACGCGAAGCGCGCGAGGGGTACTCGTTCGTCGCGCCCGAAGGAACGCTGAGCGTGCTAGTCGCCGAAGATCATTCGGTGAATCGCCGCTTGCTGGCGGAGATGCTGGTCAGATTCGGCTGCGTCTGCGATGTGGTGAAAAGCGGGCAGGAAGCGGTCGAGGCGGCCGCAAGCCGCCGTTACGATCTGATCTTCCTCGACGCGCGAATGCCGGAAATGGACGGACTGGAGGCCGCCGCGCGCATCCGCGAACTGCCGGGAGGCGAAGAGCCGGTCATCGTGGCGGTGACGGCTTTCGCGGACCGCGAAAACCGGGAGCAGTACCGGGAGGCGGGAATACAGGACTTTATCAGCAAACCGCTGTTTGCGTCGGAGGTCGAATCGCTGGTCGAGAAATGGAAGCGGAGAATCGCCCGGCTCGGCATCTGAGTATAGATAACGCATATAGACACCGTGCGGCCGGGCCGCTCCGATAAGCCTTTCGAGGATCGGGGCGGCCCTTGCGCTTTTACGGGAAGAAGCAAGAATAAACTTTTGCGTCGGCGTCGCCGTCTTCCTTGATTGTGGGTAATAATGCTTAATCCATAACCTGTAAGAGGAGGAAGGCCCGTTGAAGAAAAAGCTGCTGATTACCGGGGCGTCCGGCAAGGTCGGCTGGAGTCTCACCAAAAGGCTGCGGGAGACCGGCCGGTACGAGATTGCCGCGACCGATCTGGAGGCGGACGAGGCGAAAGAAATCGCCGCGCTGGACATGACGGATGCGGAGCAGGTCCGCAGAGCGGCGCGGGGCGTCGATACCGTTCTGCATATCGGTTGGGCCGAGGACGAAGAGGACTTTTTGGGCAAAGTGCTGCCCGTCAACGTGACGGGCGCTTATCATATTTACGAGGCGGCGAGGGAAGCCGGCGTGCGCCGGGTCGTGTTCGCGAGCTCCAATCACGCGACCGGCTTCTATTCGTCCGAAGAATCGGTAGGACCGGAAGACCCTTACCGGCCGGACAGCTTCTACGGACTGAGCAAGTGCTATATCGAGCTGCTGGGTCGGTTATACGCCGACAAGCACGGTCTCTCCTCGTTCAACGTCCGGATCGGCAACTACCCGGGCGACCGACCGCCCGCTTCCGAGAGAGCGATGAAAATCTGGATCTCGGAGCGGGATCTGGCTTCCCTGTTCGTCTGCTGCATCGAAGCGGACCCTTCCATCGACTTTCTGAGCTTATACGGCACTTCCGCCAATTTGGAAAATTATTACGATATCGGCTATTTGAAAGAATTGATCGGCTACGTGCCGCAGGACGACGCGGCCGAACTCCGCGAAGAGGCGGAGAGGCTGTACGGCGGATTGAAGAACGACGATACGCCGCTTCAGGGCGGCGGATATGCGAGCCGCTAACGGCGAGACAAGGGGGAGAGCAGGATGATGCATTGCGTACAATGCGGTACGGAACTGCCGGAGGGCAGCCGTTTTTGCATCAGCTGCGGCGTAAGGCAGCCCGAAGCGGCGGCCGAAAAAGCCGCCGAACACTCGCCGGAACCGCCGTGTCGATCCGGAGAACCGGGATCGGCGGTTCCGGCGGCCGAACCGTTCACGGCCGGAACGGACGGCGCTTCCGGCGACGCGTCCGCCGGCGGCATGCGGCCGGATACGCGAAGCGTGCCGGCATCCGAACTTCCGCCCGTCGTCGAACCGATCGCCGTGCGGCTGACGAAGGCCGGCGGCGAAGCGGCCTCCGAAGCGCCGGGCGGGGAAAGGCAAAGCCCGGAGGAAGAATCGCCGCCTCGGATGCGGCCCGTCGCCGCCGGGAGCCGGGAAGCCCGTTTTGCTCCCCCGCCGCCGGAGCCGCACGGCGATCGCCGTGTCCTGCGCGGGGAAGAGCGCCCCGACCGCCGGACGTCTTCGGGCGGCCGCGGCGCGAGCGTGTGGCTCGTTCCGCCGCTGCTGGCTCTCTTCACGGCCGGAGCGCTTCTCTGGCAGGTGAATGTCGAGCGGGGCATCAGCGCCGAAGCCTCGGGCATCCAGCGCACGGCGGCCGACGCGGCGCTCGGCGGCAACTACGAAATTGCCGAGGCGAAGCTCGGCGAGGCGCTGGAGAAGCGTCCGGGCGATCCCGGCATCCGGAGCGACCTGCAGGCGGTGCGGACCATTCGCCGCCTTGAAGACCGGCTTGCCGAGGCGCAGCGGCTGTTGAGCGGAGCGGATGCTTCCGGCGCGGCGGTCGTTCTGGACGAGGTTCAGGGGCAACTGACCGGCCTGCAGGGCCGGGCTTACGATCGTCTGCGCGATCGTCTGGACCGTCTGCGCGAACAATTAGAGCTTGCCGGTCTTCGTACCGAAGCGGAAGGGGCGCAGACGCTGGACGAACTTGCCGGTCTGATGAAGACCGCTTCCGCTTCCCCCGCCCCGGACAAGGGACCGGTCGTGGAACTGATCAGCGACCGCATCGTGAAGGTGGGCGGCGACGAGGCGGAACAAGCCATCGCCAGCGGAAGCTATTACGAGGCGGCCGCCGTCGTCGACGAAGCCCGAAGCTATGTGCCGGAGGCGGAGCGGTTGATTGAGCTGGAGAAGCGGATCTCGTCGCTCGCTTCCGAAGGAGGATCCGATTCTTCCGGCCTGGTCTATCTCTCGGGCGCCGAACTGGCGGCGGGAACGGGCGAACTGCGTATGGAAGGCTTCGAGCGGCAGCTTGAGGACGAAGGGCTTGTCTTCTCGGGCCGTCTTACAAACGCGTCTTCGGCACCGATGTACGATCTGCTGATCGAGTTTCGGGCTTACGACGCGAACGGTTCTTTCCTGGGCGAAGAGTGGACGGAACTTCAGCCGACCGATCTGAAGCCGGGCGGCCAAGCTTCGTTCACGGACAAGGTGGCGTCCGCGGAAGAAGGAGCAATCGTCATTATCGACTCCGTCAGTTGGTACAGGGAGTAGGGGGGGACGCGTTGAAAAAGCAAACGTTAATCAGCGTAATCGTCAGCGCCGCCGTGCTGCTCGCCGGCTCCGCCGGCTCTTATGCCATCCATCGAAGTTATTCCGTACACGGCGGCGAAGGCCCGCTGCTGGCGGAAGTTTCCACCGGCGGCGCCAAGACCGCTTCGAGGGAGCCCGGAAGCTTGCCCGTATCGGGCGGAAGCGGGGCGGGCGGCACGGGGAAAGACGCTTCCGGCAGCTCTCCCGAAAAAGCCGCGCCGAACGGAGAAAGTACGGGCGGCGAACCGTCCTCCGAAGAGCGGACGCTAAAAGACATCATTTCCTCCGTCGGCGAGAAGGTCGTGATGATCGAGACGTCCGACGGGTCGATCGGCTCGGGCTTTTTGTACAACGACCGCGGCGACATTCTGACCAACGCCCACGTCGTGTCCGGCTTCAAGGATGTGACCGTCACGACGTCCGGGTCCGAAGACATGGAGGGCACGGTGATCGGCATCGGCGAAGAGACCGACGTGGCCGTCGTCCGGGTGGCCGGCCTGGAGGGAGTAGAACCGCTGGAAATGAAACTCGATGCGGAAGCGGAGATCGGCGACGAAGTGCTGGCGCTGGGCAGTCCGCTCGGTCTGCAAAATACGGTAACGACGGGTATCGTCAGCGGCGTCGATCGGACTTTCGACATCGCGCCTTATTATTATGAAGGGTTGTACCAGATTTCGGCCCCGATCGCGCCCGGCAACAGCGGAGGACCGCTCGTCGATCGCGCGACGGGACGGGTGCTGGGGATCAACTCGGCCGTAACGGACGAAGGGGGCATCGGGTTCAGCATCCCGGTCGTCAGCATCGTCGACGCGGCGCGGGAGTGGTCGAAGAAGCCGATGGACGTGCTGCCGGATCCGGATTACGGCTATGATGCGTTCGGCAATCCGGAAGGCGGCGATGCGGAAGCGTACGGCGACGACTACGCGTACGGCGACGACGACTACGGCGGTGCGACCGAGCTGGAATATGCGGCAGAGGACGTACTGTACGCCTTTTACGATGCGGTGTCCTTGAAAGACTACCGGAGCGCTTACGGGCTGCTGGGCGAAAAGTGGAAGAACAGGCAGGCCTATGAGAAATTCGCGGGCGGTTATAAGGACACGCTGGGCGTCTACCTCGATTACTGCGTCGGCGTCGAGAACGCGGACGGCACCGTCAGCGTGTACGTGTCGATTACGGCCGACGAGCGCAGCGAAGAAGGAGCCGCGGCCGAGGTGTACGATCTGGTGTATCAGGTCGGGTACGAAGAAGGAGCAGCTTCGGACACGCTCAAAATTCTAAGCGGCAAATCGCAGTACGAGTAAGAACGAATCGTCCGGGCCTTTTTGGCGAAAAACAAGGGTGCGAAGAAAAGCGACAACCGAGGAGGCGTAACCATGGCAAATATCGAGCAGAAAGAAAACGGCTTCGTCATGATCGAAGACGGACAGGAGGTCGGGAAAGTCACGTACATGCCCAGCGAGGATGGCGTCCTGATGATCGACCATACCTTTGTGGCGGAGTCCATGCGCGGGCGCAAAGCCGGCGAGCAGCTGGTGGAACGCGTGGTGGAGCTGGCGCGGGAAAAGGGAGCGAAAATCGATCCGGTCTGTCCGTTTGCCGCCGCCTTGTTCGAACGCAAGGAAGCGTATGCGGATGTGTGGCAGAAAGATTAAGTCGGTCGAGATCCGGCGGTATCCGCGTTCGAAGGAAAGCCGAAGCAAGTCCCGAAGCCGCGTCCCTGCGGTGCTTCGGGACTTTTTTTGCGCATGCGCCAGGCAGTGACGAAATGTTCACAATTTAAATTGCGAACAATGTTGACATTGTATTTTTAATAGAATACAATTATATTGTAAGCAATTGAAATGCGGTTTTAACCGCCTACATTCAAAAGCGAAAAGGAGAGTATTCAAATGAGCGCATTGTACACCGCAACAGCAACGGCAGTAGGGGGACGCGACGGCAAGGTCACTTCTTCGGACGGGATCATCGATATCAGCCTGAAAACGCCGAAGGGTCTTGGCGGTCCCGGCGGCGACGGAACGAACCCGGAACAGCTCTTCGCGGCCGGCTACTCGGCCTGCTTCGACAGCGCGCTGAACATGGTAATCCGCATGCAGCGCATGAAAGAAGTCACGGGCACCAGCGTTACGGGCGACGTGTCGATTCTTAAAGATACGGCCGACAACGGCTTCAAGCTTGAAGTGACGCTGAACGTCAGCATCCAAGGGGTAGACGCGGAAACGGCCCATAAGCTGGTGGAAGCGGCTCACCAAGTATGCCCTTACTCCAAAGCGACCCGCGGCAACATTGATGTGACTTTGAATATCGTCTAAGCTTATTTCATACCAGGCGCTCGCGCGCCGAAGCCGAACGGCGGAGCTCCGAGCTGTACGGAGCCGGCCGCCGCCGGACACAGGAAGCGGGGGACCCTATCGTTCCGGCCCCGCGGGAGGGCGACGCATGAGACAGAACATTCTTTCTTATCAAGCATACACCCAGTGGGAGACCGGCATCCGGTCTCCCGCTTCCGCATGCGGTCCTGCGGCCATTGCCGGACTAGTACGCTACTGGGAAGAACGTCTGCCGAAAAGGGAAGGCTCTTCTTTCGCTCCTCTGCCGGCCGACCCGGCCCAAGCGGTCAACGAGATGTATAGGGCCTGCGGCGGAACGCCGCTCGGGATGAGCGCCCCCGTGCTCGCGCTGGGGCTGCGCCGGCAGCTGAACGCGAGGCTGCGCGGGCTCGGGCTGACGGCACGGGCATCGACGCCGCGTCTAAAAAGCTTCGAAGCTTATCGACGCGAGATCGACGAAGGCCGTCCGGTCGCGGTCAAATTCGACAAATGGTTCTCGCTCCGCTGGCTCGAACGCCCGGCGTTCGACTATCATTGGACGGTCGGATGCGGCTACCGGATCGAGGACGACGGAACGCAGCTGCTGATCGTCCACGATGCGGGTACCCGCTTCAAGGACGGAACGTATACCGAGAGCCGCGAACGGCGAATCGAATACGCGCCGCATCGGGCCGTACTGACCCTGGTGGCCCTTCGCGCCTGTGCGGACAGGCTTTATGAATAGATGGACGAAAAGCCCCTCCCGAGCCGGGAGGGGCTTTCGCGTCATGTCCGAATGTTACTTGCCGGAAGTGCCGGCGGTGCTTTCGGCCGCGTCTTCGCTTTTGGCGGAGGCATCGGCTGTCGCTTCGGCGGGAACGGCGATCTCGCTGACCGCGTTCTGTTCGGAGTAGACGTCGTCCGAACTGCCGGTGATATGAATCTGCTGCTCGTTTACGTCCAGCGTCGTGTCGAGCTTCATGCTGGAAGAGGTCAGCTGGTGCGTTTTCTTGTCGATGACCAGGCTGTAGTTCACCTTGCCTTCGGAACCGGTTTTGACCAGCGAAGAGAGCTGCGCGGATTGCGCCGAATCGCCGAGCTGGCGGGTCAGGGCGTCTTCGATCAAAGCCGCGGCCTGTTCGCCGCTCGCTTCGAACGTCAGCGTGTAGCCGTTGTCGTCCTCGGCAAGCTTAAGACTGTCCTTATAGGCGCTCAGCTTTTCAAGCAGCGGAGCCGGATCGAGCATGTCCGTCTCGATCGCCGGACTCTCGTCGGCGTTCGCGAGGCTTTGCGTCGTCCAGACGCCGGAAGCGTCTTTGGTGTACAGTTCGTCGCCCGCCGCGTAAATTTCGATCGAGCCTTGTTGGCCCTGCGCGAGCGTATCGATCTTCAAGCCGTACTGGACTTCCGGTTTGGCGATGACGCCGCCGGAGATGTCGATCGCCGTTTGCACCGGGTCGGGAGCTTTCGCGCCCTCTTCCGCGGCGGGCTGTTCGACGGTGTAATTCGTTTTCGATTCGATGTTGTAGCTTTCCAGCGCCTTGGCCTGCTCGAGTGCCGTGTCATAGACCGAAGCGGCCGATTGCGTCGTTTCGCCCGAAGGCTTGGCGTCTTTGCCGGTTTCCTGCGTCCCGCTGTCCGACGTGCAGGCAGCCGAAAGCAGCAGCAGCGACAGGGCGCTCATTTTTAACGTGTTGATCAGGTAATGCCGATTGCGGTTTCCTTTTGCCGAGTACATGATGATCCCCTTTCGACTTGTGCGATACTTATTACCTTACCATTTTAGTCTTGTGAAGTAAAAAGTTGATGTCTTTCCGGTTTCGAAAATATTTCAAATTGTTGTCACTTAACATCAAAGCTTTGGCGCGATATAATAGTTAACGACAAATTTTAAGGAGAATACGCCCTTATGAGCTCACCCAAGGAAAACGAGAATTACCGTCCGACCACGAACCGAAGCTTCGCCGGACTGATCATTACCGTTTCCGTCGTTGCGAATATCATTATCCTGCTGCTGTTCTTCTCGCCGATCGGCTACCAGGGCAGCGTGGACTTCAATCTGACTATTTTTCCGCGTCTGAATGCCATCTTCAACAGCTTTACGTTTATTTTTCTCGTCTGTGCCCTGATCGCCATCATTCGGAAAAACGTAC
This sequence comes from Saccharibacillus alkalitolerans, assembly GCF_011090185.1. Taxonomy (GTDB): domain Bacteria; phylum Bacillota; class Bacilli; order Paenibacillales; family Paenibacillaceae; genus Saccharibacillus; species Saccharibacillus alkalitolerans. Next base: position 49,659 of record NZ_JAAFGS010000013.1, read on the forward strand.
CGGTGCACAAAGCGTTTATTCTGGCTGCTTTTGCTTCCACCTTGCTGTTCCTTGTGTCCTACCTGACGTTCCACTATGTCTCGCCGGAGACGGCGAAGTACGGCGGGGAAGGCATCCTGCGTCCGATTTACTTCTTCATCCTGATCTCGCACAGCATTCTGGCCGCGCTGATCGTTCCGCTGGCGCTGTTCACGCTGGTGTTCGGCTGGACGATGCAGGTGCCGAAGCACCGCAAGATCGCCCGCTGGACGATGCCGATCTGGCTGTACGTCAGCTTGACGGGCGTCATCGTGTATCTGTTCATGGCTCCGTATTATTGAGTTCGGCTGTTTCCGAAAAGAAGAAGGCGCATCCGCATAGAGCGGGTGCGCCTTTTTGCTGCAGACGGAACCGAAGCGGGCTTTGCGGGGCGTTACATATCCTGCCGGTACGGCTGCCGCCGTATTTTACAGGGGGTTATCGTTTTTGCGGATCGAATAAATATTTTTTATTGGCCGGTGTCAGGTTCGTTATGGTATAAAACGTGACAATATCCATACACGCAAATTCGAAAGCCAAAAAAAAGCCGCGCGAAGAGGAGGAAGTTTTATGCTGGATAACCGTTTGCCGGAACTGCTCCGCATGCTGCCGAAAGTCGACCTGCATCTGCACTTGGATGGGAGCATTCGGGCATCGACGCTGTGGGAGATCGCGGCGCAGCAGGGTGTGAAGCTCCCTGCCGCCCGCGCCGAAGAACTCGTTCCTTTCATGAAGGTGACGGGAGAATGCGGAAGTTTGCTGGAATATTTGGGGAAATTCGATTTTGTGGCAGGTTTCCTTCATAAAACGGACGTGCTGGAGCGGATCGCCTACGAAGTGGTGGAGCAGGCGTCCGAGCAGAACTGCCGGTATATCGAAGTCCGTTTCGGACCGCAGCTCCACCGCTCGGAGGGCCTGACCTGCGAAGAAGTGATCGACGCCGTGCTGCGCGGGCTGCGGCGGGGGGAAGAAGAATTCGGCGTAATGGCCCGCGGCATCGCCGCGTGCCTGCGTCACCACTCTCCGCACAAAAACATGGAAGTGATCGCGGCGGCGGCCGCTTTTAAAGACAGCGGAATGGTCGCGGTCGACCTGGCCGGTCCCGAAGCGGCTTTCCCGGCTTACCTGCATCGCGCCGTATTCGAATACGCGCAGCTGCTGGACATGCCGGTGACGATCCATGCGGGCGAAGCGGGAGGAGCCGAAAATATCCACGAAGCGGTGACCCGGCTGGGAGCGACGCGAATCGGACACGGCGTCCGGCTGCGGGAAGATCCGAAGGTGATGGAACTGGTGCGCGCCCGGAACATCGTACTGGAGATGTGCCCGATCAGCAATTATCAGACGAAAGCGATGGACAGCTGGGAGACGTACCCGATTCGCGAATATTTCGATGCGGGTCTGCGGCTGACGATCAACACCGACAACTTGACCGTATCCGATACTTCGCTGGTCGACGAATACAGGGTGCTGACGGACAAGTTCGGTTTCACGCTGCCGGAGATCGGCACGCTGATTCTGAACGGCGTCGAAGCGGCGTTTTTGCGGCCCGAGGAAAAAGCGCGTTTGCGCGCGGAATTCATGAGCGGTTTTGCCGCGGCGGGCTTGACGCCTTCCGACATGCCCGCTTCCCGATCCGCTTCCGCGGCCGGCTGATAAAAAGGAGTCACAAGCGGAGAAAAATCACATTGAAGCGCTTTCTTATTGGTGTAGACTGAAGGTGACGACAGTCGGCTTGAACAAGCTTTACACATCAATAAGGAGGCGCTTTGTCATGGTCAGACGGAAATGGCGCAAGCGGGCGAAACGGAAGACGATTCTGCTGGGGCTGGTCGGGATGATAATGCTGTCGGGTTGTTCGACGGTGCGGGAAACGATGGCGCAGCTGCAGATTTACGGCAGCAACGAACTGATCGCGCAGGACGGCGACAGCTACAGTTACCGCTCGAGAGAAGGAGCGGCGGATCCGGAAGGAGCCGTGCTCGATTTCAGGCAGTTCTCGGGCAAACAGACGCTATGGACGGTAAATGCGGCAGAAGCATCGCGGGTGACGCTCGACCTAGAAATGGGCATCGATAACGGCAAATGCAAGCTTGTTCACGTGCGGCCCGACGGCGAGGTAGTCAAGCTGGCCGATTCTTCCGCTGCGGGCGGAACGCTTACCCTTGATCTGCCGGAAGGCGAGAACGTCATCAAGTTGGTAGGCAAAAAAGCGTACGGCAGCCTCAAAGCGGAGTTCGGCGACTCGGGAACGGCACGAATCAGTACGGCGGACGGAAAGCTGACGCTGTCGGAGTGAGCGTGACCGGGCATCGGATAGATGTTATCATTCAGATGAAAGGAGGGGGTTTTATGCTTCCCGGCAATCTGAACAATTCGGAAGAAGAAGCCGCAAGGCAAAAAGCGCAGCACGCCTGGAAAGAAACGGGGCGTTCCTCGATCAAGGAGACGGTAATCGTAGGACTCGTGCTTGCCGTCGTATTTTTTCTGATTTTTTACGGAATCGCTTATTTCAGGACACATGGATAAACAGGAAAACCCGGCTCTGCGAAACGACAAAAAACCGGAACTCTCCAAACGGAGGATTCCGGTCTTTTGGTCGTGCCGGGGGTTTCCCGTCGAGCGGGAACCGGCTTTTTATCAGGCTTTCGCCGATTCAAAACGCGAGATGCGTTCAAGTTTGCGCTTAATTTCCTTCTGCCATTTCTTGTCGCCGACCTGAACGGCCACATTCAGCAGAACCAGATAATCGTCGAGGGTAAGGTTTACTCTGGAAGTCGATGGTTGCATACGATTTTGTTCTCCTTTGATGTAAAGTCACCATGCAGGAATGATAATCATTATCATGCTTCTCTAACTCCTATTATCCATATTTTCGAACAGAATGCAACGAGCAAACCCGAAAAAGCACACAGGAACCGCAATTTCGAGCCGCTTTATTCAAATTTCAGACAATAATGCTTTTAAATCATAACGGAAAGGACTTGAACGACGTTTATCAACCAAAGCCTGCAAGGAAAAGGAGGAAGCCGACGGAATGACGGGAAAAGACAAAAAGGTGTATGCGATTTTGACGGCGATCCTGCTTGCGGTGGCGGCTTCGTGGGGGCTGAACGGCGTTTATTTCAACCGGGGACAATTGGAAAAGCCGGTTTTTTTGCAGCATCGAATCGAAGCGGAAAACGGAGCCGGGAGCAGCTTTATTCTGTACCGTCTTCAAAACCGCACGGACGAGCGCCGGGTGGAGGCTATTGAGCTGCCCGGTATCGAAGTCCGCGGCACGACAAGGATTCGGCATATCGAATACCGGCAGCAGACGTTGGACGGATACATGCTGGAGATTGCCGATACGGAATCGCCCGCGGCGAAGGTTTCCGATGAACAGCCTATCGTCGTTCGAAAGGCGGACGTCCGGTACGACGACGGGAGTCGGGAAACGGCGGACATCGGAGAAGTCCGGTTCTACCCGCCGAGCGCCGCCCCTTCGGATCTCTTATATGCGATCGGCGGAGGTTCTTCGAATCGCAATACGGGTCACGCCACGCTGGAGGCGGGCGCGCCCGTGAAGATCCTTTCCCTTCAGTCTCCTTATCTGGAGGAAGCGGCGGGCAAGCTCTCGCTGTTCTGGGCCGACAGCGGCACCGCATACGAGCCGTTCGACATGGAACAGCCGGCCGGCGATAATCCGCTGGCCAACCTGACGCTGCCCAAGCAAGTCGGCAAAAAACACAAAACTTCGCTCGGGTATCGCTTCGTCGACCGGGATTCGCGGGATTGGAGCACCGTATATCGGCTTCTTCCGGTCATGACGGTGCAAAGCGGAGAACGCACGCTGGATCTGAGACCTGCTTCTATCGAGGATAACCCTTCGCCCAGCGAGAGCCAAATTCGGCAGTTCGTTCGATCGGGGAGGGAGAAGTCTTGAGAAAAAACGTGAATTTGATCAGTTGGGGACTGATCTTGACGCTGATCAATCTGGTCGGAAGCCTGTGGATCGGAACACTGATCGATGTCGCCGCCTATCTCATGGTATACGTGGGAGCGTCGCGCATGAAGGGAGTCAACCCGCTCTTTCGACAGGCCGGAGGCCTGGCCCTGACCGTGATCTTGCTGTCGGTAATCAATGCTTTTCTCCCAGGCGACCCGGAAGCTTTACTTGCCGAAATGCCGGCATGGGCGTGGGGGTTCGATCTGCTCGGTATGTTTGTCGGCTTTGCCTTGGTCTACGCGGTCTGCGAAGGGACGAGACGCGAAGCGGAGAAGGAAGGGGAACAGGAATTGGAGCGCAAAATGAAAATCGGCTGGCAGCTCTATATCGTTCCGTCCGCGCTGGCAGCGGCGATCACGCCTTTTGCGCTGAATTTCGGCGAGCAGCTCGGACTGACCTTGATGTGGCTCGCCGCCGCTCTGCTGTCCCTGGTCGCGATGATTTCGATCATCGTCGGGCTTCGCAGGGCGGGCCGGGATCTTCGCTTCGACTCGGCGGGTCTTAACGAATCGTGAGATCGCTATTTTCCGGTTTGGGGCCTTTTTGAAACTCTAACGAATCTTCCTGTCGCTATATACCGGGACAAAGCCCGTTTAAAGCCGATAAAACTCAAATAAGGTGATTAGGATTCGTTAGTTTGCGCAGAAGCTGATTACGAAGCAAATAGCGTGATCAGGATTCGTTGGCGCCGAGGTTTCGTTAATATGGAAAAAACGCGAATAAACCCGGCTTTCCAAATGGAAAGTCGGGTTTATTGAGGTTTCGGCCCACCTGCTTTCCGTGCGGCGAGGAGGGCCTGCGTTCGGAATCGAAGCAGCAATCGCTTGATCTTCCGGTTATTTGCCCTCCAGAACGTCGGGCCTTCCAATCATCGAGCTTTCTGATCGCTCGGTCTTCCGGTTATTCGCCTTCCAGGCCGCTCGGCCTTCCGATCACCCGGTCTTCCGGCCTGCACCGTTTAACGCCCTTAAATCGGAAGGGCCGGTTCTAAGCGCGCAGCTGACCGCGAACCTAAGCGCGCAGCTCGACCGCGAACGTACGAATTTCGTACGGTTCCAGCGTGAACGAGATCGCGGAACCCTCTCCGCGTTCGCCTTCCGGCCGCTCCATCAAGTCGCATTCCTGCCAGGACGAGATATGCAGGTCGCTCTCCAGCAGAAGCCGCTGCCGGCTGCCGGAGAAATCGTGCACGCGCACGATGACGAAGCCGCCGTCTTCGGAGCGCTTGACGGCGGAGATCATCGCCGTCGGCCGAATCGTGCCTCCGGGTCCGCGCCGCCGCGAAGCGCCGTTCTCGGCAGCGGGGAGCGCGGTGTCCGCGGCCGAAGCATCGCCGCTGCCGAGCGTATCTCCTTGGGCGCCGCCGACGGTCAGGCGGAACATCGACAGCGCTGCCCGATCGGGCGATCCTTCCGAGGCGCGGAGCGGATTGTTCAGCGCCCAGGCGCTCGGCACCGTGCCGCCTGACAGCCAATCTCCCTCATGCGGCAGCAGCGCATACGTGAATTCGTGCGCCCCCTGATCGGCTTCCGTATCGGGATGCTGCGCGCATTTGATCAGCGACAGCCGCATGACGTTATCCTTGATGTCATAACCGTATTTGCAGTCGTTCAGCAGGCTGACGCCGTAGCCTCTGTCCGACAGGTCGGCCCATTGGTGGCCGACGGTTTCGAACCTTGCCATGTCCCAGCTGGTGTTCCAGTGGGTCGGACGCTTGACGTTGCCGTACTGGACGTCGTACGTCGCTTCCGTGGCGCGGACATGGACCGGGAAGGCGGCTTTAAGCAGCACGCGGCGCTCGTGCCAATCGGCCTTCGTCTTGAAGTCGATGCGGCGGTCGCGCGCATAAACGGTCAGCCGCTGTTCGACGCGCGAAGCTTCCGTTTCCCAGACGAAGAGGAAGACGCAGCGCAGGGATCCGTTTTCCTCGACGGATATGCTTGTCAGGTTGTCCAGCTCCCGCGACTTCTGCCGGTAAAAGATATCGACGTCCCATGCTTCGTGCGCCAGCGGCTTGTCCTCGAACAGCTGAAGCACGTTGCCGCGCTGCCCGGCCGCCAGCACCTCGCGGTCGGCCGAACGGTCATACAGCCGCGTCAGTTGGCCGCGTTCGTTCCACTCCAGCTCGTAGAACGGCGTCGAGACGCCGTTCTCGCGCAGGGTGAACGGAGACGCCTGCGCTCCGATTCCCGCTGCGGCTCCGGCTTCTTCCGCGGCCTGCGCCACCGCCGAACCGGACGTTCCGGTATCCGCCGGCAGTTCCGGGCTCTGCGCCGCTTCGTTGCCCGGTTCGAACGTCAGCCCCCCGTATCCCATCGCGGGCACGTCCGTCGCTTCGACCAGCCAGACGCCGTCCGCGTACTGGGCGCTCAGCGTCTCGCCGAGATGGTTGGTCCAGATGCCGCTCGTCCGGCCGCCGGCCGCCGGAATTTCCACGATTCCGTTTTCCGCCCACGGCGAAGCGTTCCAGACCGTATAGCGGCGCACGCCGCTTGCGGCGTCCCCGTTCGCCGCTGTGGCCAGCAGGCTTTTTTCCGCCCCGCTCCGCGCTTCAAGCCCCAGCCGCTCCGCTTCCGCGTATTCGATCGTGCTGTCTTCGTATACTTCGCGGATCGACGATCCGGGAATGATGTCGTGGAACTGATTGCGCAGAATGATCTTCCAGCCTTCGTCCAATTCCTTTTTCGCGTATCGGTCCCAATCGCCGGCTGCCGCCGCGTTCAGCGCGTTCAGCCATTCGGTCTCCCGGTACAGCAGCTCGAGCTTGCGGTTCATGCGTTTGTTGTAAGCCTGACTCGTGTACGTGCCGCGGTGATACTCCAGATACAGCTCGCCGTCCCACGTATGCACGTAGCTGTCGGTGTTCGCCACCGTCTCGCGCAGCTCCCTGAAATAATCGCCGGCCGTACCGGTCTTCATCTTCGGCAGTCCCGGCATCCGGTCGATCCGGCGCCGCATTTCCAGCATGTTCCGGTTGACGCCGCCGCCTCCGTCGCCGTAACCGTAGGAGAACAGCAGCTTCCGGTTCATTTCCTTGTCGCGGTAGGCGTCCCAGCTGCCTTTGACCGTCTTGGGCATGATATTGCCGTTATAAGTGTAGAACCAAGAGCCGGGACGAGACCAAGGTTCCGTCGTCGTGATGAAATGGGTCAGAATCTCCGTGCCGTCCATCCCGCGCCACATGAACGTGTCGTGCGGCATCCGGTTGTATTGGTTCCAGCTGATCTTGGTCGTCATGAACGTATGGATACCGGATTTTTTCAAAATCTGCGGCAGCGCCCAGCTGTAGCCGAACACGTCGGGGAGCCACAGATAATCGCACTCCGCGCCGAATTCTTCCCGGTAAAAACGCGTTCCGACCAAAATCTGCCGCACCAGCGACTCGCCGGACGTCAAATTGCAGTCGGCTTCGAGCCACATGGCGCCGCCCGCTTCCCAGCGTCCTTCCGCCGCCCGCGCTTTGATGTCCTCGTACAGCTCCGGGTAGTCGGTTTTGACGTAATCGTAAAGCTGGGGCTGCGTCTGCAGAAACGTGTACTCGGGGAACAGCTCCATCAATCGCATGACCGTCGAGAACGAGCGGGCCGCCTTTTCCCGGGTATGCTTGAGCCGCCACAGCCATGCGACGTCGATATGGGTGTGTCCGATCGCCGTGATCTCCACCGCCGAATGCTTCTCCATGCCGTCGATCGCGTCCGACAGGGAGTCGCGCGCTTCGCGCAGCGATTCGTAGAAGCGTTCCGAGCCCGGCGAGGCCCAGTCGATCAGCAGCAGCGAACGGTCCGCCGCTTTGAGCAGCTGCGAGCGTTCCGGCAGATTCTCGTCGAGCACTTCGACCGTCTCGGACACCGCCAGCAGCGTGTAGTAATAGTCGTCCGCCGCTTCGTCGAGCCAGCACACTTCCGCGAGGCGGATGCCGTGGGTCTGATCCCGCCGCTCCCCGCCGCCTTCGAGGCCCGACCACAACCTGAGCGTCAGCGGAAGGGAAGTGCCGGCCGTTTCTTCGTTGAAAAACACTTCCAGGTGATTGGAGTCGACGCCCTGGTACGGTTTGCCGTGCAGATAGAACAGCGATTCAAAGCCCGAGTTGTTGCCGCCGCCGGTCTCGCCCAGATCGAAGCGGCCGAGAATGCGGCGTCCCCTCCACTCGGCGGGGATCTCCATATCGGCGTGCAGCCACAGGTACAGATCGCGTCCGCTCCACGTCTCGCCGGTCTTCAGCGTGCCGTCGTAATCGGAAGGCGACGGGACTGCGGGATTGATCTCTTTGCGGGTATCTTCAAGGCAGCGGAAAACGGAAATCGGCATGCGGTCCCGGTAACGGTAGTCGGACAGCTCGTGCAGGCGGGAACGCAGCTTGTCTTCGGTCAAAAACATAGGAAAAAAACCTCCTTAGGGTAGTCGGACGAATGGTCGAACGGTCGGAGGCGAGTAGGTGCGCAAGAAGGGCCGGGGGTACTCGCCGCGTGCGGGGAGGCGTGCCGGGTTCTTTTTCGCTGGGGCAAAGCGACCTTAGGGGATCGTTAAGGCCATTATAAGCAGGGAGGGAGCCGTTTTCAAACGGATATTCGCGACAAAAAAAGGTGCAAGATTGCGACATGGGGGGCGGAAGCCCCCGGTGCGGGAATGAGCTTCCGTGTGAGCCGTTTGCCGAGCGCGTACGCCGGTGGTACACTGTGCGCAGAAAAGGACGGCCCGGCATCCCGCGTTCCGGGTTCGCGGAAAGGGGAGCGGAATGCGCGCGATTCGCAGGTTCTATCTCAATCATCTGAAGCGCAAAATGTTCAATCGGATCGTCCTGCTGTACTCGCTGACGGCGGTCATGCTGTTTGCGTTCGCGGCCGGCCTGATGCATCAATACCAGCTTCAGCGGGCGATCCGGGAGGAGACGGACGCCAACCTCAAGACGACTCATGTGCTCAGCCTTTATCTGAACCGACAGTACGAATATTTGCAGAACATGCTTCAACAGGTGTACAGCGACGGAACGGTCAGCGACGACATGGCTTATTTTCTCAATCATGATTACGAAGATTATCTGGGCTACCGGTTGAACGCCTTTGCCGGCAGCGCGGGCTCCAGAAGCCGCACTTTCGACCTGGCGATCAAAAATTATTTGGAGCAGGATGCGTCGGTGCGCAGCGTAAGCGTCTACAGCTACACGCGGAAGTTCTCGATGTACGTCGGGCAGAACAGCCGCAGAATCGATTTTGAAAGCGGTTCCGATCCGGTGTGGACAGATTGGGCGGCCGGCGACCGCGCGGGCTATTGGGGCGTGCCGCCGGCTTCGGTCACGCCGGGCGACGCGGCGGAAGGCAGAGAGGAACCCGGGAAGGCGGGCGAAACGAATTCCGCCGGGCCCGTCCCGGGCGGTTCGGGCGGCCCCGGCCGGGACAGCCTCGCGGAAGAGGCGGCGAATGCCGGAGAAGAATCGGAGCCGGGCCCGGGCGAATCCGGCCCTGCCGGAGGCCGCTATTTGTACGCGCGCGAGCTGCAGGACCCCTGGACGCTGCGGCGCATCGGCATGATGGTTGTCGAATTCGACGCCGCCAAGCTCGATGCCCTGCTGCGAAGCCAGGCGCCTTCCGTGAACGGGCAGATTCTGGTGCTGGCTCCGGACGGGACGGCCATTTACGATTCGGAAGGCGGGTATGCGGGGCGCGCCTATCCGTATCGTCCGAACGCGGCGGGGGACGCGGAGCTGCCGGGAGGCGCCTTCCGCACGAACGAGCTGAGCGTGGCCGGTTCCGGCCTGTCGGTGCTCGGCGTCGTGTCCGAGGCGGCCGTGGACCGCAGCATGGCGGGGCTGACGGGCATGCTGATTCTGGGCACCGTGCTGTTCGCCGCGGTGAGTATCGGCCTGGCGGCATTTATCATGCGGTCGCATTCGAAAAAGGTCCGCCGCATTATCCGCTCCACGAGCCGGATCGGCGCCGGGGATCTCACGACGCGAATCGAGCTGTCCGGCGAAGATGAGCTGCAGCAGATCGCGCAGCGCATCAATGCCATGTGCGAGCAGCTGGAGACGTATATCGATCAGGTATACACCTCGGAGATCCGGCAGAAAAACGCGGAATTGGCGCTGCTGCAGTCGCAGATCAATCCGCATTTTCTGTACAACACCTTGGAGTCGATCCGGATGAAAGCCTACTCGCTGGGCGCGCAGGATGTGGGGAAAATGATTTACAGCCTGTCGGTCATGTTCCGCAGCTTGGTCAAAAAAAGCACCGTTGTCAGCGTGAGCGAAGAAATCGAGATCTGCTCGATGTATCTCGACTTGTTCCGCATCCGCTACGAGGGGCGTCTGACCGCGGACATCGAAGTCGGAGAGGCGGCCCAAAACTGCCGGATCGTTAAGCTGCTCGTCCAGCCGGTAGTAGAGAACTATATCGTGCACGGCTTTCGTCCGCTGGACGCCGACAACCGCATCGCGGTCCGGGCGAAAGCCGAGAAAAGGCGGCTGACGATCATAGTGGAGGACAACGGCACGGGCATTCCGCCCGAACGGCTGGCGGAGATCCGCCTTATGCTGGACGGCGGCGCGCCCGCGCCGGATAAGGAGCATCGCTCGATCGGACTGATCAACGTGCACGAGCGAATTCGGATGAATTACGGCGAAGCTTACGGTCTGACGGTGGACAGCGAGGAAGGGCAAGGGACGACGGTACGGATGGTGCTTCCGGCGGAATCGGCAGACGACCCGGGAGCTTCGGTGAATGAACGGGCCGAACGATAGGGGGTCGGCGGCCGTAACGGGGAAAGACGGATCGCACGGAAAGAAAGCGCGTCAGGCAGACTTATCCGTCGGCGCGCCGGAAGGCGTGGGAATAGAGCGGAGGGAGAGAGGAAGATGCGGACGGTATTTTTCGTCGACGACGAACCGCTGATCGCGCAGGGACTGTCGTCGATCATGGATTGGGAGCGTCACGGGCTGCGGCCGATCGGGCATGCCGGCGACGGCGTTCAGGCGCTGGAGCGGCTCGGCGGGCAGGGGGCCGATCTGCTCATCACGGACATCATGATGCCGAGGATGAACGGTCTTGAGCTGATCGGAGAGCTGAAAAGGCGTTATCCGAATATGCGATTTATCGTGCTCAGCGGCTATGAGGAGTTCGAGTACGTCAAGGTGGGCATTCGGCTCGGCATCGAGAATTACATCCTCAAGCCGATCAACATCGAAGAACTGGAAGCGACCATTCGCCGAATCGGCGAAGTGTGGGAACGCGAGGAAATCAGCCGAGTCCGGCAGGAGGAAGACCGCCGGGTGCTGCGGAGCAACGTGCTGGCCCGCTGGGCCGAGGGCGCGATCGAGCGCGATGAGCTGGTGCAGCGGGCGGAGCTGCTGCACATTCCGACGGACTGCGCGGCGTACCGGGTCGACGTGCTTCGGCTGCTGCACGGGGGAGAAGAGCTCGACGGGGCAAGCGGGTTTGGGGGTGAGTCAGGGGAAGCGCGGGCCGGTGCGGAGGGCGGAGGCCGCGGGGGTGCGCGGCCGGAAGCGGAGCCGGGAATTGGCGGTGCTGCGCGGGCCGGTGCGGGAGGTGGAGGCCACGAAGGCGCGCGGCCGGAAGCGGAGCCAGGAATTGGCGGCGCTGCGCGGGCCGGTGCGGGAGGGGGAGGCCGCGAAGGCGCGCGGCCGGAACCCGGGCGCCTCGCCGAAGCTTGCGAGGCGCTGCTTGCCGCCGCCGAGCCGGGCGCGGCGGCGATCTGCTTCGCGGATGCGGACGGCGACCTCGTCTGCATCCGCTGCAGGCGCGCGGCCGAACCGCCGCGCGCCGACGCTTCCGGCGCTCCGCAGCCGGAAGACCCCTTGGCCGAGGCCGCGCGGCAGCTCGGCCGCCTGGCCGGGGCCGCCGTCTGGCTGGCCGGCGGCGGGGCCTCGCCGGACATCGTCGGCGTCCACGCCTGCTGCGCGCAGGCGAAAGAGCAGTTCCGCCGCCTGCTTCCCGCGGGAGGGCGGCGGCTTTGGATCACCGGGCCGGATACGGAGCCCGGAAGCATGCCCGCCTCTTCCCGTTCCTGGGAAGAGGCGCTGCTCGGCGGCCCTCCGGAAGCCGCCGGACTGCTGCCGCGCCGCGAGCCGATGAACGCGGCCGTGCGGATCATGGTGGAGGCGGCCCGCGAAGCCGGCGGGCCGGCGGAGCCGGATTACGCGGAGCTGTACGCGCCGCTCCAGCGCATTTTCACGCTGGAGCGGCTGCGGGAGCACGTCCGCGAGTTCCTGCGGCACGGAACGCGCGGTTCGGCGGCGGATCCCGCAGCGGGGGCGGACGGTCACGCGCACAGCGTTCATGTCGCCTTTTTGCTGGAGCAGATCCGCGATCATTACGCGGAGGAGCTGTCGCTCAAGACGCTGTCGCAGCGGCTGGACCTGCATCCGAATTATTTGGGACAGCTGTTCCAGCAGGAGACCGGCAGCAATTTCTCGGAGGCGCTCAACCGCCGCCGGATCGAACGCGCGACGGCGCTGCTGCTGCATACGGACCGGCGGACGGCGGAGATCGGAGCGGAAGTCGGATATCTCGACAATTCGTATTTTTACCGGCAATTCAAGAAATATACCGGGGTATCGCCGACCGAACTGCGCCAGATGTACGGCAGTTGAGCGGCGGCTCGAAAATAAGTGCAGGAGAGCAGCTATTTCGCCTCATTTCCTGTCAAAACGAAAAATAACTGCGCAGAAGCAGCTATTTTGCGAAAAAAGGGGCGAAAACACGGGGAAACGGAATAATAAGTGCTTATCCGCAGTTATTTTTCCGAAAACCGCAAATAAAGCGAAAATAAGTGTTCTTACGCAGCTATTTTTCGCCCGCTCGTCGTCAGAGCTTTCGCGGCGCGGGTCTCGACTGCCGATTCGGCCATAACCCGCCTGTCTTGGAGTGCACCGCCCCCCTTGGATCGCTCCGAGTCTCTTTGGACCGCTCCGAGCTCCCACGGACCGCCCGAATTTCTTCGAATGCCCCGTACTCCCGACCGCGTTATCTTTCAGGCCGCCTAAGCTCAAGCCTCCTTTGCGGCAGACTGCGCCAGCGGCCGCCAACGCCGACTTTTCGATCGAAAAGCTCCTATTCAGGGGCTTTTCTTTAGTTTGTCCATCTAAACCTAGCATTTTTCAACTTGTTGGGGATAGCGCTTTCATCCAGAATTGAAAGTGTCGAAGGCGAGCGTTACGCAGCCGATCTTAGGGGATCCGAAGCCGCGCGGCCCGCCGAAAGGTTACTTTTTCTGCTTCTTCTTTTCTGTTTGCTGTTGTCCGGCTTCCTCCGGCACGCGCGATACAGCCCGAACGGCGCCGGAACCATCGCGATTCACCGGTCAGGCACCCGTATGCTCCGCGCGGACGCCTATTCGGTCTGCCGGTCAGCGGCACACGATATCATCCGAGGAGGGATTCCATTGGCGGCTTTTTGGAAAAAGATCGTCCGCAACCGGGCGCTGCTGCTGCTCGTGCTGCCGGGAACGGTCTGGTTTCTGATCTTTGCCTACCTGCCGATGTTCGGCACGGTGCTGGCGTTCAAAGATTTCCGGATCAGTCCGGACGGCTTTTTCGCCAGCGTGCTGAGCAGCGACTGGGTCGGCTTCAAGAACTTCGAGTATTTGTTTCAGACCAGCGACGCTTACGTCATCACCCGCAATACCATTCTGTACAACGTCGCGATGATCATATTGGGCCTGGTCAGCGCCGTCGGCTTCGCGGTCCTGCTGAGCGAGCTGCTGAACAAGCGAATGGCGAAGGTGTACCAGACCGGCATGTTTCTTCCGCACTTTTTATCCTGGGTCATCATCAGCTACTTCGCCTTCACGTTCCTGAGCCCGGACAAAGGAGTGCTCAATCAGCTCGCCGCCTACTTCGGAACGGACAGCGTGAGCTGGTATTCGGAACCGAAATACTGGCCGTTCATCATCCTGTTCGTCGGCATTTGGAAAGGGATCGGCTATAACAGCGTCATTTATCTCGCGGCCATTACCGGTATCGACAAATCGTATTACGAGGCGGCGACGATCGACGGGGCGAGAAAATGGCAGCAGATCCGCTATATCACGCTGCCGCTGCTGCGGCCGCTGATGATCATCCTGACCATCCTGGCGATCGGCGGCATTTTCCGCTCCGACTTCGGGTTGTTCTACCAGCTGCCGAAAGACTCGGGCGCGCTGTATCCGGTCACCAACGTCATCGACACTTTCGTGTACCGGGGGTTGATGAATATGGGCGACATCGGCATGAGCACCGCGGCGGGACTGTATCAATCGCTCGTCGGCCTCGTGTTGATTCTGACCGCCAACTATATCGTCCGCAAGATCGACCGCGATCAAGCGATTTTCTAGGAAAGGGGAACGTCAATCATGGCTCAAACGGCGGTCAAACCGCGCGAGATTCCGGAAAAAAAGCGCAAAAAGCGCGACTACAACGCCATCTCGCCGCTGTGGAACGTCCTGTTCAATATTATCGTCGGGCTGTTCGCCTTCTCCTGCATTTTCCCGTTCCTGTTCGTCATCATGATCTCGCTGACGGACGAACAGACGCTGGCGTTGGAGGGGTTCAGCCTGTGGCCGAGCCGGTTCAGCACCGCGGCGTACAGCTACATTTTCCGAGCCGGCAGCGACCTGCTCGTCTCGTTCGGCGTCACGCTGTCGGTGACCGTGATCGGCACGCTGCTGACGCTGACGCTGGTCACGACCTACGCTTACGCGCTGTCGAGAAGAAGCTTCGAGTTCCGCGGGTTTTTCAGCTTCCTGGCCTTCTTCACGATGCTGTTCTCGGGCGGCATGGTGCCGGGCTACATCGTCATGACCCAGTTTTTACATCTGCAAAACACGATCTGGGCGCTGATCCTTCCGCTGTCGCTGAGCGCGTTTTCGATCATCGTCATGCGGACCTTTTTCCAGACGACGGTGCCCGACGAGGTCATCGAATCGGCGAAAATCGACGGGGCCGGAGAATTCCGCGCTTTCTTCAGCATCGTGCTGCCGATCTCGCTGCCGGGCATCGCCACCATCGGTTTGTTCAGCGCGCTGGGCTACTGGAACGACTGGTTCAATGCCCTGCTGTACTATAACAAGCCGGAGCTGACGCCGCCGCTGCAGTATCTGCTGATGCGGATCGAGAAAAACATGGATTTCCTCACGCAAAACGCGCAGTATCTCGGCAATTTCGACGCCGCGGCCGGACTGCCGACCGAGACGGTCCGCATGGCGATGGTCGTGCTCGCGACGCTGCCGATCGTGATGGCGTATCCGTTTTTCCAGCGCTACTTCGTTCAAGGTCTCACCGTCGGTTCGGTCAAAGGCTGAATCGCGCATTTTTGATAGCGTTACTACTTTGAAGATGGAGGGGTTCATTCATGGCAAAAAGAAAAACGCTCCCGCTGCTGCTCGCCCTGATGCTGATGATGTCGCTGCTGGCGGCATGCGGAGGCGGAGCGAAAACGGCGGCGCCGGCCAAAGAGGAAGAAGCGGTGCAGAGCGACGGTACCGTAGACGTCTCCAAGCTCGATCCCGTCACGCTGAAGCTGTACCTGATCGGACCGACGCCGACGGACCTGCCGAAAGTCCAGGACGAAATGAACAAATATTTGAAAGAAAAGCTCAACACGACGCTCGATATCTCGATGATCGACTGGGGCGATTACACCCAGCGCATGCAGGTCATCACCAGTTCGGGCGAGAACTACGATATCGCGTTCACGAGCGCCTGGGCGTTCGATTATCTGCCGAATGCCGCGAAAGGCGCATTCCTGCCGCTGAACGATCTGCTCGACAAGTACGGACAGGGCATCAAGGAGACGATCGACCCGCGTTTCCTCGAAGGCAGTCAAGTGAACGGCGTCAACTACGCGGTGCCGAACCAGAAAGAGCTGGCTTCGCAGGCCGTGTGGCGCTTTAACAAGAAATACGTGGACAAATACAAGCTCGACATCGACAGCGTCATGTCGCTCGAGAGCCTGGAGCCGCTGCTGAAAACGATCAAGGAAAACGAGCCGGCCGACATCACGCCTCTTGCGGTCCCTAAATCGTTCAAGCCGCCGCTGCCGTTCGACTTCCTGATCGGCGACGAAATTCCGATCGGCATGTATTTGGAAGGCGGCGACAAAAAATACGTCAACGTGCTGGATACGCCGGAGTTCAAGCAGGCATTGGACACGATGCGCAAATACTATCAAGCGGGCTACGTCCGCGAAGACATCGCCACGCTGGAAGGCATCGACAACATGAAAACGGGCAAATGGCTGGTCGACAAGGAAATCACGCAGCCGTACGCCGATCTGGGCTGGTCGCGCAGCGCGGGCTACGATATCGTCAGCCGCCCGATGCAGCAGCCGGTCATCGCGACGGGCTCCGCCGCCGGTTCCATGATGGCGATCTCGTCCTATTCGAAAAACCCGGAGCGGTCGATGATGTTCCTTAACCTGCTCAACACCGATCCTTATCTGCGCAACCTGATTCAGTACGGCATCGAGGACGTGCATTACAAGAAGCTTGAAGGCAGCTACATCGAAGACCTGCCGGCGATGCAGGAGAATTACGCCATGCCGGGCTTCGCGCTGGGCAACCTGTTCCTGACCTACCTGCACGAAGGCGACCCGGAAGACAAATGGGAGCAGTTCGAAGAGTTTAACAAATCCGCGATCGTCGCGCCGACGTTCGGCTTCAACTTCGACACCGCGCCGGTCAAGACGGAGGTCGCGTCCATCACGAACGTGGCCAAAGAGTTTATTCCGGTGCTGTTCACCGGCTCGGTCGATCCGAACGAGTATCTGCCGAAAGCGCAGCAGAAATTCAAGGAAGCCGGCATTGACCGGGTGATCGAGGAAGCCCAGAAGCAGTACGACGCCTGGGCGGCGGAGCAGGGCAAGTAAGAGGCAGCCGAACCCGAAAGTAACGAATGCGCCGTCCGGTCCGCCCCTCCACCGCGATATTCGGCAGCGCCGAAAAATGAAACGGGCATGCCGCGCACTGCGGCGGAGCGGATATAGCAGGTTTCCCGAATTTAAGGCACGAAAGACGAAGCGGCCGCACCGTTTGCTCTTTCGTGCTTTTTTTGCGGCATGTCCGACGCCGATCGTTTGATCCGTCAATCCATCAATGACCCAGGAGGAATGAGACATTATATGAAGACGAAAAGACGCAAGCCCGCTTTGAACGTGGGAAAAAGCTCCGGCTCGAAGTTCGCTGATTCGAAGTTAACGCTGAAACCGGTCTGGAAAAAAACGCTGGGAACCGCCGCGGTGGCGCTTCTGGCGTTCTCCGCGCTGAGTTTCGGCCGGGAGGCGGAGGCCGCCCAACCGCATTCGTCCTACTGGTACCCGAACACGCTGCTGGAATGGTCGCCTTCGTCCGATCCCGACGCGCCGTTCAACCGTGGATCGATTCCGCTGCAGGCCAAGCGGATTCAGGGAGCGCCGGTCAATCCGAACGCGGATAAGGATGCGCAGGTCATCGCGCTGTCCGCCATGTATCCGAGCACGAGCGGCGCGCCTTCTCAGGGTTCGGACGTGTTCCACACGTACGCGTTCGGCTTCTGGCAGTACGTCGACAAGCTGGTCATGTGGGGCGGTTCGGCGGGCGAAGGCATCATCTTGCCGCCGAGCGCCGACGTGATCGACGCCGCCCACAAAAACGGCGTGCCGGTCTACGGAACGGTGTTCCTGCCGCAGACGGAGCACGGCGGTAAGATCCAATGGATGCGGGATATGCTGAAAAAGGATTCGGACGGGACGTTCCCGGTCGCGGACAAGCTGATCGAATCGGCCCGCTACTACGGGTTCGACGGCTGGTTCATCAACCAGGAAACGCAGGGAGGCACGGCGCAGGACGCGGCGGACATGCAGGACTTCCTGAAATATCTGCAGCAGATCAAGGATCCGGACATGGAGATTCTCTGGTACGATTCGATGATCGAATCCGGCCCGATCCGTTGGCAGGGCGCGCTGAACGGACAGAACGACGGATTTTTCCAACAAGGCGGGCAGACGGTTTCGGACGCGATGTTCCTGGACTTCCGCTGGCAGTCTTCGAGCTATCTGCCGGCGTTCCGTTCTTCGCCGGCCGCCGCCGAGGCGCTGGGACGCAGCCCGTACGACCTGTTCGCCGGCATCGACGTGGAAGCGAACGGTTACAACGGGCGCTATAATTGGCCGGAGCTGTTCCCCGCGGGCGGAGCGCCGATGTCGCTCGGCCTGTACCGGCCGGATTGGGCGTTCAAGAATTCGTCCACCCAGGAGGAATTTCTGGAGAAGGACGAGACGTTCTGGACCGGGCCGGCGGGCGATCCGAGCCGGGCGGCGGCGATCGATCCCGCAAACCCGTACGCCTGGAGGGGGATCGCGGCGGACATCGCGGACAAGAGCGTCGTGACGGGGCCGGAATTCATCACGCATTTCGGCACGGGCAACGGGCGGCTGTTCGCCGTGAACGGCGAAATCGTCCGGGAACGCGAGTGGAGCAGCCGCAGCCTTCAGGACATCCTGCCGACCTGGCGCTGGATGATCCGTTCGGAAGGCGACGGGAAGGCGCTCGAGCCTTCGCTCGATTTCGAGCGCGCCTATTACGGCGGCAGCTCGCTGAAGGTCGAAGGCGGCCTGGTCAAGGGGGCTTCCACTACGGTGAATTTGTACCGCACGCAGATCCCGGTCGAGAAAACGATGGAAATCTCGGCGGTCGTGAACGAATCGTCGAAGAAC
This sequence comes from Saccharibacillus alkalitolerans, assembly GCF_011090185.1. Taxonomy (GTDB): domain Bacteria; phylum Bacillota; class Bacilli; order Paenibacillales; family Paenibacillaceae; genus Saccharibacillus; species Saccharibacillus alkalitolerans. The sequence continues at coordinate 68,346 of NZ_JAAFGS010000013.1, forward strand.
GCCTCCGTGCAGATCGGCGTTTCCTTCGCGGAAGCCCCGAACGATTACGTATTCCTGGAGCCGAAAAACTGGCAGTCGGCCGGCAAGGACAAATCCTGGCAGCGGGGCAGCGTCAAGCTGAACGCCTATAAAGGGCGCACGATCGCCGGAATCGCCCTGAAGTTCGGGGGCAAGGCAGGCGACGAGACTTACCGGGCCAACATCGGCGAGCTGGCCGTCCGCACCGTCAGCGACAACGCGCGCAAGCCGGATGCGGTGACCGGGCTTGCCGTCACGGACAACGACTTCCGGGACGGCATCTACGGGGATGCCCGGCTGAAGTGGAACGCGCCGGCCGCAGGAGAATCGGCCGCGTTCTACCGGGTATACCGCGAGAAGGCGAACGGCGCGCGCGAGCTGGTCGGCGAGACGCCGAATACGGTCTATTATGTGCCGGAGCTGCGCCGGGCCGAGGGAGAGGAAGAGACGACGCTGATCGTCGCGCCGGTCAACCGCCATTACGAAGCCGGCAAGGAAAGCCGGGTATCGTTCGAGTGGCCGGCCTACCCCGCTCCGCAGGCAGGCTTCGAAGCCGATCGCACGCTGATCGCGCCGGGCGAGACCGTGCGGTTCGCCGACCGTTCGTCGGAGGTCACGACGGAATGGTCGTGGAGCTTCCCGGGCGGCGCGCCTTCGTCCAGCGGCGAGCGCAATCCGTCGGTCGTCTACAACGAGCCGGGCGAATACGAAGTGACGCTGATCGCCAAAAACCGGGTCGGCGAAGATACGCTGACCCGGCGAATGATTACTGTAACGGAGGAGGCGGCCGGCGGCGTGACCGATCTGGCGCGCGGCGCGGATGTGACGGCGTCGGGCTTTACGAACGCGAACGAGGCGCCGCCGATGGCGGTCGACGGCGACGACAAGACCAAGTGGTGCGCCGTCGGAGACGGCCCGCATACGCTGACGGTCGATCTGGGCGAAGCGCGCAAGATCAGCGAATTCGTCCTCAAGCATGCGGAGACCGGCGGCGAGCCCGCCGCGTTTAATACGCGGGCGTTTACGCTGCGGATCAGCGATGACGGCGAGAACTGGACCGACGCCGTGAAAGTGACGGACAATGCGTCGGGCTTGAGCAAGCACGCCATTCCGCTGACGTCCGCGCGCTACGTGCGGCTTGTCGTGGACAAGCCGACGCAGGGCGGCGACACCGCGGCGCGGATTTATGCTTTGGAAGTGATGGGGCTGGAATAAAGGAAAAGCGCGGCTTCACTTTGAAGCCGCGCTTTTTCGCATGGTCGAATCGGTCGGTCACGCTCCGGGCGCGACGGCGTCGACCTCAAAGACCGGCACGGAACGGTAAGCCGGCGTGTTCGGCACGGCGGAATCGTTCGGAGCGGCCGGACTTTCGGATGCCGCCGGATCTTCGGGCGCTTCTCCGGCGCCGGAATCGCCGGGGAGGTCTTCCGCGGTATCCGGACCCGGATTCGGAACGGCCGCGGACGGATCTTCCGCCGCTTCGCCGCCTTCCGGAAAGTCGGTGCCTCCGGTTTCGGCGTTTGTCGGGCTTTCCGGCGGAAGGGCGCTCCCGCCGGATGCCGCCGGATCGTCGACGGCGATCCGGGCGTACTCGCCCCGGAACGTACCGGTCACCGCATACGTTCCCGGTTCGAAGTCGAAGCCGCCGCGCAGCAGAATGTCCGAACCGTCCGCAGCCAGCGCCAGCGCTTGGCCGGAACCCGATTCGACGACAGTCAGCAGCGTCCGTACTTTTCGGCCGGCATGCCCGGCGGGATTTTCGCCGCCGATCTCCAGCGTGCCGCCTTCGAACATATCGAAGACGAAGACGTCGCCGTAACGTTCGTAGACTGCCGTTTGGCCGTCTTCTTCCGCATCGGCGGGACGATCGGCGCGCAGCGTCCGGCCTCCGTTTTCGATCGCGTAGCCGTCGGCATCGATTTGGAACATCTGAACGAACGAAGAATCGCGAAGCTGCAGAGCGGTGTAGACGGCCCTGCGCGACGCCGATTCGGATTCGGCCAAAATAACAGGCGAGCTTTCGGTCGACAGACTTTCCTCGATATCCAGGCGAAGCACGTCAAGGCCGGTCAGCATCTGCGGACCGGTAAATACGGAGGTGCCGCTTCCGTCTTTGGTGCCGAAATAAAGCGTGCCGTTTTCGTCGAGCGCGGCCGTGTACAAATCCGCGCCGAATCGGTTTTTGCCGCTGATCGCGAGAGAATACGTATGCGACGGGTCCGCCGCCCGCAGAATGCGCAGCGGCTCGGCTTCCGTCCAGGCATTTTCCGCCTGCGCTATCTCTTCCGCGGTGTCGGAGTAACCGGACAGCGCCTTATAGAGCGCGATGGCTTCTTCGAATCGATTGTCCGCCACCAGCGAACGCGCGCGGTTCATCAAGCCGTCGACCCGGGCCTCGATCCATGATACCAGGCCGGAGCCTGGGCCGGTCTGCGCCGCGAAATCCGCGAATTCGCGGGCGTGCGCCGCGAAAGCGGGGTAAGCTTCGGCGTCAAGGTCTTTGCGCAGAACGGTATCGGCCGTCTTTTCCGCCTGATCCGGTACCCAAGGCGCTTCGAAGCCGCGCTGTCCGTAAGCGGCGATTGTGGACTCCGCTTCGTTCAGCATATCCGCATATCGTCCGGCGGCGGCCAGCTTCTTCAGCTTGCGCCGATCGTAATCCTGCAGCAGCGCGTTCAGCTTTTCCGTCTTGACGGACTCGAAGTCCGCAGCATTTTGTCCTTCGGATGCGGACAAAGTTCCGGAATCCGCATTCGCGAAAAATGCCGCCGGAATCTGCAGCAGCTTCCACTTGGCGGATTCGTCGGCGTAGCTTTCGTTTTCGAGATTCGAAGCAAGAGCTTGTTCGAAGCTTGCCCGGAAATCGGCAAAGCCGCTCGCCGCCGTCGCGGTCAGCTCGTAACGCTCGTTCAGCTCCCGGTATTCGGCCGCGAATTCGCCTTCCGACGACAAGCGGTCGAAGCCGTCGTACGTCTCGTAAGCCAGCAGAAAAGCTTCGAAGTCGCCGTTCTCCGAAGCCGTCAGCATCTCGCTTTTGGTCTTCAGCAGCTCTTCGCGCAGCCGGGTCACCGGAACCAGCCCGGCGAGCCTTTCCCGGATATGTCCTTCGCGGTAGCGGACGACCGTATCGGACAGCGCCGCCGCATACGCGGCTTCGGCCGGAATAAGGCGGCGCTGCTCGTAGTAGGCGTCGGCCTGCCGAACCTGCCCGATCTTCGCTTCGATCCGAACCGCCTTGACGGTTACGGCAATCAGCGCGGCGGCGCACAGTACGGCCAGCAGATTGCGCAGGATCAGAACGCCGCGTATTGCCGCAAACAGATTTTTGAGCTTTCTTACCATGAAGAGCCGCCCTGCCCGCCCTCATTCGACGAAGCGTGGGAATCCCGGCCGCCGAAGCGCAGACGATGGACCGCTTCAGCTTCGAGCTTCAGCTGTTCGAAGCTGCCCGGATGCTGCGAGATTACCTCGCGCAGCCTCTCCAGCCGTTCCGCGGGCAGCTTGTACGTGTAGCGCCGGATGAATTCCGGATACAGCTCGATGTAACGCTTCATCCGTACGGCCGCGCCGGCTACGGCGGCGAGAATGTCTTCGCCGCGGTGCATGCCGCGGATCTGCGGCTCGTAGCGCAGGCAGTAGCGGATCGCGCTTTCCTTGATCAATTCGCGGTTAAGCTTGGCGACCTCTCCGATGTAACCGGCAAGATGCGGCGAGAATCCGTCCATGATCAAAGGTTCCAACAGCAGGTCCATATCGCGGCGCAGCACGAAGGTCTGCAGCAGTTCCGCCTGAAGGTTGCGGATCGGGTCGTTGCGCAGCAGCGTATTCACTTCCCGCAGCATCTCGTAGGCAAGAGCGGGCCGGGCTTCCAGCAGCCCTTCCGCCGCTTTGATGTCCTGGATCATCCCGTGGCGAATCCGGTTCTGATCCCGAGCGAACATCCGGTCGGTACGAATGCGGATCTGCGCTTCCGTCGTGCGGCGCTGAACGACCCACAGCATGGCGGTCAGCAGCAGGCCCGCCGCCGCCGAAATCGCCATCCAGGGAATCGTGTCCGCGAAGAACATGGCCAGCAGAGCCAGCAGGACGGCGAACAGCCGCTCCGACTGCATCGAACGCCGCACTTCGCGTTTCGCCGCGGAAGGCACGTCGGTTAACGTCCGTTTGCCGCAGGCGGGGCATACTTTTTGCGACAGGACGGTGTAGCTGCCGCATTTGCGGCAGACCCGCAGCTTGTCGTAGGCATATTCCGTGCGTTCGTAGGGCTTGATTGTCACGGCGTTTTTTTTGTTCATGGCTGCTCACGCCGTTCGTTCAAGGTGTTCAACAGCCGCTCGTCCAATTGGGCCCGCGCGGGCGCTTTCTTGGAACTGCGGATATAAAGAAGGGATTTAATCGCCGTAAAGAGAAACAAAATCCCCAGCGCTCCGTATGTGAGATAAATCAAATAGGCGGACAATCGCTGCACGTTCCTTTCCTGGCCCGGTAGCGGGCATATTTCCTAATATTCAACGGGAAAAATCGCATCTGCCGTTCATGACGGATGCGAATTGTGAACCGCTGCGCGTTTTACGCTATAATTTGGGCAGCGCCTTCTTGCTTAAAGATAGCCGGAAACGGAGCCGGGCGCAACCGGGGCCGGTCTAGCCGAAACAGGAAGGCCGACCGCGAAGTTACAGCCTTTTCAGAAGTTGTTAACGAAATATTAAGGATTTTCACAGAAAACAGGCCTATGATAGTGTCGTCGGCTTCCGGCTTCGGGCCGGAACCGGCGGCGTCGGATTTTCGACGATAGGCAGTAAGGGGACGAGGAAGCGAAGAGTCCCGCACAAATGAACAATCGAGAGGTGCACTGCCGAGGATGAGACGCCGGGCCATTGTATTATTGACAGGATTATGGGCTGCCGCGCTGGCGGCGCCCGCCGCAGTACCGTTTGCGAAGGCTTCCGACGTCGGAAGCCCGTCCGCGATCGACGCCGTGCTCGTACTGGATGCGAGTCATTCCATGGAGGAGAGCGACCCGGAAGGCGTCAGCGCGGAGGCTATGCGGCTGTTTATCGACATGCTTCCGGAGGAAGGCAGCCGAGTCGGCATCGTTTCGTATACGGATGTCGTGCAGAGGGAGACGGCTCTGCTCGAAATTCGGGGCGGAGCCGACAAGCAGGAGCTGAAGACGTTCATCGGCGGGCTTGAACGCGGGCCGTTCACCGACACGTCGGTCGGCGTAACCGAAGCGGTACGCATGCTCCTTCGGGGCGAGGAAGCCGGCCGCGATCCGCTGATCGTCCTGATGGCCGACGGCAACACTTCGCTGGACAGCGAAGGGACACGGACCCCGGCGGATTCCGCGGCGCAGCTCGCCGAAGCGGCGGGCCAGGCAAGGGATGCCGGCATCCCGATCTATACCATCGGGTTGAATGCGGACGGCACGCTGAACAGGACCGCGCTGGAAAGCCTTGCGGAAGAGACCGGAGGCAAAGCGTTCGTGACTTCTTCGGCCGCCGACCTGCCCGATATTTTGAGCGAAATCTTCGCCGGGCATCAGCGGTCGAGGGTTATTCCGGTGCAGGCGGATGCCGCGCGGAGCAATGAATTTCAGGAATTCAAAATAAACGTTCCCGACAGCGAGGTCGTTGAAGCGAACGTGTCCGTCACGGGCGCGGCCGCCGACGAGATCGGGCTGATCGGGCCGGACGGAGAGAGCGTGGCGATTCCGTCCGCAGGGGTTGCGCTGTCGGGATCGTCTACTTATTCGCTGCTTAAATTGGTCCGGCCCGAACGCGGCGTCTGGACGCTGCGCGTCAAAAGCGAAGGAGGGGTGCCGGTCGAGCTCGGATTGGTGTTCAGCTACGACTTCGAACTCGTCACCGAGCCGATGGGCAAGTATTACGAACGGGGCAGCCGGCTCGACATCGCCGCTTATTTGGCGCGGTCGGGCAGGAGACTTGCCGCGCCCGAACTGTACGAAGCGGCAAACGCGACGATGGTCGTCCGGGAACGGGAGAGCGGACTGGAAGAGAACGTTCCGCTTACGCTGGAAAACGGCCGCTTCGTCGGCTCCTATACGTTCAGCCGCGCTTACGATTACGCGGTGACGGTCCGGGCGGAATCGCCGAGCTTCTACCGCGAAACGGAGCCCGTCTCGATCGACGTCAGCGGAGGGCCTTCCGTATCGACGCAGCCGGCCGCGGCCGAGACGAACGGCCTGCTGGCCGCGCTGGCTCCGGCGGTGCCGGGACTGTTCGGCGCGGCGGGCGCCGCCGCTGCCGGCGGACTGACGTTCTGGCTGACGCGTGCGAACCGGCGTTTTTCGGGCAGGCTTCATATCGAGGTCGCCGAAGAAGCTTCCGGCCGCGTGCTGCATGAACGCGCCGCGGACTTGTCCGCGCTTCGCGGAAGGGTGAGTCTTCAGAGGCTGCTCGAAGAAGCGGAGACGGCGGAGTCGGAACGGATTTTCCTTCGGCCGGGACGCCGAGGAACGCTGATTTTGCGCAGCCGGACCCCGAACGTGGAGATCCGCCGGGGAGGGCGTCTGGCCGAACCGGCCTACGATCTTCCGCTGAAGGGCGGCGACCGGGTGACGGTGCTGCCGGGCGGGACGGACCGCGTCATTATGTTGGAATACCGAACGAATAGATAAAACAAAGGGGTTTTGCCGAAATGGGACCGAAAATAAAAAGGCTGGTTTATCCGCTGCTGGCGGTTCTGCTGCTGGCGGCGGGGTTGTTCCCGGCGGGAGCGCGGATGGCCGCGGCTTCGGGCACGGCGTCCGGGCAGGGCGGAGGAGCGGCGGCATCCGCCGGTTCCGCTCCGATCGACGCGGTGCTCGTGCTTGACGCCAGCAATTCGATGGCGACAAGCGATCCGCAGAAAATAGGCAACGAGGCGATGAGGCTCTTTATCGACATGCTGCCGGTTCAGGGGGACCGCGTCGGCATCGTTTCTTATACGGATGTCGTTCAGCGGGAGAAGGCGCTGCTGGAGATCCAAAGCCAGGCGGACAAGGACGAGCTCAAGACGTTCATCGGCCAGCTCGGCCGGGGAGCCTATACGGATACGGCCGTCGGCGTGACCGAAGCCGTGAATATGCTCCAGCGCAGTACGCAGTCCGGCCATGAACCGATGATCGTGCTGCTCGCCGACGGCAATACGCAGCTCAATACGACGAAGTCCAAGACGCCGGAGCAGTCGCAGCAGGAGCTCGCGGACTCGGTCCAAAAGGCGAAAGACGCCGGCATCCCGATCTATACGATCGGGCTGAACGCCGACGGCAAGCTGAATCAGGCCGAGCTTGAAAAAATCGCGGCCGATACGGCCGGCAAATCGTTCGTGACGGATTCGGCCGACGACCTGCCGGGCATTCTGAGCGAGATTTTTGCCAGCCACCAGCAGCTCAACATCGTGCCGGTCGATTCGCTGACGGGCAACGGCGGCTTCCAGGACGTGACGATCGCCGTACCGAACGCAAATGTCCTGGAAGCGAACGTATCGATCACTTCCTCGCAGAAGGTCGAGTTGAAATTGAAAGATCCGAGCGGCGCCGAAATCGCGATTCCGTCCGATTCCGTCACGCTGTCCACGTCCAAGACGTACTCGCTGCTGAAAATGATTAAGCCGCAGGAAGGAGATTGGACGCTGAGCGTGAAAGGCGCGGACAAAGATCAGATCGATATCAATCTGGTGTTCAACTACGACCTGGAGCTGGCGACCGCTCCGCTGAGCGCTTCCTCTTACGGCAAGGGCGATACGGTCGACGTATCCGCCTACCTGACGAGCGGCGGACAGAAGCTGGATTCGCCGGAGCTGTACGGCACGATGAAGGCGTCGCTCGTCGCGAAAGACGAAGATACCGGCACCGAGACGAGCGTTCCGATGACGCTGGACGGGACGCAGTTCGACGGAAGTTACGAGCTGCCCGAAGCGCACAAGTACACGCTGACGGTCCGGGCCGAAGCCGACAGCTTCTACCGCGAATCCCCGCCGATCACCATCGACGCCGCATCCGGCGCCGTGTCGGGCGGAGCGGGCACGGAGAAAAAGTTCCCGCTGGTTCCGGTCATTCTGGGCGTGCTCGCCCTGATTCTGCTGGCGGCAATCGCGTTCTTCGTCATGCGTTATCTGAAAAAAGCGAACAAGGGCTTCGTCGGCCAGATGGTCATCGAGATCCGCGACGAAAATACCGGCGAACGTTCTTATCCGCAGTATAAGAAACTAAACACGTACAAAGGCCGTCTTAATCTGCATCAGCTTCTCCAGCTCGCTCCCGAGCTGAAGGATGCGGAAAATATCGTGTTCACGCCCGGCTCCGAAGACCGCATCGTGCTGCGCAGCAGCGCCGAAGGCGTGCCGATCGAGAAGTCCGGCCGCGTCGTCGACACGTCGAAGGGGCTGGAGCTCAAAAGCGGCGACCGCCTCACGATCCCGATGGCCCAAGCCGGCAAAACGATCCTGATGGAATATTTGGTGTAATGAGCTTCGCCCAATCCATAGCGACTATGATCGAAGAACTCGAAGCCGGACGGTTTAACTGACTTCGAGTTCTATCCAAAAGAGCGGTTCCGATCGACTGAACGAAGCTGGGAGCTTCGCCCAACCCATAGCGACTATGATCGAAGAATCCGAAGAGCGGTTCCGACCAGTTGAACGAAGCAGTGGGGCTTTTTGCCGGCTTTCACTGTGAAAATCTGATTGTTTGCTTAAAATGTTGCTTTTTCGTCAGTATTCAGTCCAGGGATGTATTCCATCCTTACTTTACATTTACCGACCGGCCTTCCGCGTACCCCGCGTCAAGGCCGTATCCCGAAAGGAGCAGCACATGAAACCGATCGTAAGAGAACATATCCAGCAGCTCGACGTCTCGCTAGGAGGCGGCATCGTCAGCGAGAAGATCCGCGTCGACACCATCGATAACCCGATGCTTATTATCGGTCTCGGCGGCACGGGCATCGACGCCCTGCTGCGCCTCAAATACCAGATCAACCGCCGCTTCAAGCTGCCGGAAGATCCCGTTTCGAAGAAGAAAATGGAGAAGCCGTCCAACGTCGAATTCCTCGCGTTCGAGACGAACGAACAGGATCGCGGCAAGCGCTACAAAGGCATCGGGCTCGATCCGATCAACGAATTCGTGCTCCTCGCCAACGCCGAGATCGGTGGCCTGCTGCAGAACCGCAGCATCCTCGAGCCTTACATCACGGAATGGCTGTCGCCCGAGCTCAGTATCACCGACGGCATGAACGGCGCGGCCGGCGTGCGCCAGGCGGGACGCCTGCTGCTGTTCACCAAGATCAATCAGGTCGTCCAGGCGATCGACAAGAAGATCAAGACGCTGTCCGTCGGCACCAACAAAAAACTGACCGTGTTCCTGCTGACGGGGCTGTCCGGCGGTACGGGCAGCGGCTCGTTCCTCGATATTTCATACATCATCCGCGGATTGGTCGAGCGCGATCACGGATCGGCCGGTATCGACCGTCTCAACATGCTGGGCTACCTGTTCACGCCGGACGTCAACCTGTCGAACAAAAGCCTCAGCGAACATACGCGCGAATACGTCCGTAAGAACGGCTACGCGGCGCTCAAAGAGCTCGACTACTGGATGAACGTCGACGCGCGCGGAGAGCGGTTCAAGCAGCAGTACGGCAGCATCCTGACCGTCAACTCGCCGCTGCCGCCTTTTAACCTGTGCCATCTGATTTCCGCGACCAATACCGAAGGCAAGCTGCTGGAGAACGCGTACGATTACTGCATGAACGTGACGGCGGAGAACATCACGAACTTCATGGCCAGCGAGGAAAAAGCGTCCGGCGAAGAGTTCGCGATCCACGACTATATCAGCAACATCCGCACGAACATCGCGCAGATGAACAAAGCGTATCCGGCCAACTACGATTACAACATCATCGGCGCTTCGTCCGCGGTGCTGCCGATCGAAGAAATGACGACTTACCTCGCGTTCCGTCTGTTCCAGAAGATGGAGAAGATGTTCCAGCACGCGCCGAACCAGGAAGAGATCGAGCGCTTCGCGCAGAAGCTGGGCCTCGACCCGGATTCCATGCTCAAGACATTCGAGTCGAGAGTGCCGGAACCGATCCCGGGCTACCAGAACAGCGAACGCCTCAGCTACGCCAACGTCGTTAAAATGCAGAACGTCAGCATGGACGTCGAGCTGGAGCAGACGTTCCTGACGCGTGCGCGCGAAGAATACATCAAAATGAAAAAACAGCTGCCGGGCGACATGATGGAACGTTTTTCCGAGCAGGTCCGCCGCAGCTTCCTGAGCCCGGAACAAGGTCCTTTCTACGTATCGCGACTGATTTATACGGAAAAAGGCTTCTCCCTGCTCAAGATGCTCCAGGCGTACATCGAGAACCTGCGCGAAACGCTGCTGCGCATCCCGCGCGACATCGAGGCGGCCGAAGAGCAGGCGAACGAGCGTCTGGGTGACGCGAAGAGCGCGCTCATTTCCCGGGACAAGAAAAAGAACGCCTATATCGAAGCCAAAATGACCGAATACTGGCTGCGGGCCGACATCGAGCGCACCGAGCAAATGATCGAGTTCTACGAAGATTTTTACGAACTGCTGAACCGTGAAAACAACCGCATTTACGGCGTGTTTACCGAAATTCTGAACGCGCTGAGCTCCATCTTCGAACGCAACGGCGAGATTCTGACCCGGGGCGACGAGCAGGTGGATCATAAGGGCAACAAAACGTATTACTGGAACGTGGTCAGCGTGCCGGATATCTCCAAAGTGGTGGGCAGCATTATGGAGAGCCGCGACGTGGACGATCTGATCCGCGACTTCTCCCAGGAGCTGCTCGATCATTCGGACCGCTGGATCAAGGAGCAGGAAGTGGATATCGTCGGCTCGATCTCGGACTTCCTGACGAGCAAATTCGGCGATCTGATCACGCAGTCGATGGAAGACTTCCTGCGGATGAAGTTCGGCGAGGACGAATCGATCGAGAAATTCGTGGAACGCAACATCGCGGGCAAGCTGGACGAGGAAGCGATTCCGGTGTTCCACTTGAGCAACAGCTCCGGCAACCTGCACTTCCCGTCGTGGGGCTTCGTGTCCGTGCCGGTGGAGGCGCCGGGCATTCTGAAAGGCATCCGCAATTATCAGGAGAACGCGATCGGCAAGTCGAACTTCACGGTCAAGGAGAGCCGCGTCAAAAACCGGATCTTCTGGCTCAACACGCGCAACGGGGTGCCTCTGTTCGTCTATACGCCGCTGAAAGTCTACGAGGAAAACTACGAACGCACCATTCTCGGCAAAGAAGGCGTCGGACGCCACCTGGTGCAGACGGAACGCGAAAACTGGACGTACCTGCCTTCGCCGATTCCGCAGCAGTCGTGGGGCGACGTGTATCTGAACGACCGCGTCAGAGCGTATAACGACCGGGTTCGAGGCGAGTTTAACCGGGCGAGGGAGTACGGAGTCATCATCGAAAAAGACGCCGACCAAACGACGAGCAGCCGCTATTCGGTCGTGACGACGAAGCCGTTCGATCTGTTCGCGGCGCTGTCGGGCTTCGACATGCAGCTGCAGAGCGCCAAGCCGAACCTCGGCGAAGTGAAGCGGGCGCATGCCGAGCTGAAGCGACTGCTGAGCGAAGGCATCGACCGCGAATCGACGAAGGACATCTTCGGCAGCATCAACGAAGATCTCGCCAAGGAAAACCTGATCCGTTCGCCGGAACAGACCCGCCGCGTGCGCGAGGAGCTGGCGAAGTACGAGATGATCCAAGCCAAAGCGGCCGAGCTGGAATCGCTGCTGTCGCAGCACGCCGGCGAGGAACGCCTGCTGGATCAGTACATCGAAGCGCTTTATACGGACACGATCGTCAAGAAAGGCGCGCTGTACGTGTACGACCGCGAAGAGGACGAGGAAAGCTGGGAGCCGTTCGTCAATCTCATGAAGAGCCGCAGCTACCCGCATTTCGAGATCTACGACGTCTTCCGCGGACTGAACGACAGAGACCGTCAGACGCTGCTGCGCAAAGCTTCCCGCCGCTCGAACGAGCTGACGGCTTCGGAAGACGTGTCTCTGCTGCTGGGCAAGCTGGACGAGCTGTATACGACGTTCATCGAAGCGCGCCAGCAGCTGGAATACGAGCGCATGGAGCTGGTCAACGGCGACGAAGCTTACCGCTTCTATCAGGAAACGGCGGCCAAGCTGAACGATCTGCGCAAAAGGTTGAAATAATATGAACGAGCTGCTGGAGCAATTCGCCGCCGCGTACGCGGCGAGGGAAGAAGAGCTGCCCGGCTTCGCGGAAGGGAGAAGCGGCCTGCATTATCCGGCCGCTTTCCTGTTCGTCGGGAACCGGGCGGCCGAGGCGGCGTCGGCGCTGACGGAGATGAACGCCCGCAAGTACGACAATGCGGCGGGCATAGCGTATTTTCACGTCGCGGACGCTTCGCTGAAGGAGGACGCGCTGGATAGACACAGGCAGGCGGTGCGCTTCCGTTGGGAAGCTTTCGGCGGGAGATCTCCGCAGGAGCAGACGCTGCGGCGGGATACGCACCGGGCGTTTCTGGACCCGGCTGCCGACCATCTGTACGAGCTGAACCGCGCGCTGCGCCGGTCCAGCCGGATGCTGTCGGAGAGCGGACGGCTGTTTCCGTCGTTCGACCGTCTGCACCTGTCCGTCGTCGTTCATGCGGACGACGTCATGAACGTGCTGACGCCGGAGATCGCGCTGCTGGCCGGCGCGGTATTCGGGCAGTCGTTCAAGTCGGTGCAGACCGACCTGTACGTGCTGGTGAGCGATCAGGAACAGTCGGAGTCCTTCGGCTATTCCAGCTCCGTCGGGGTATCGTTCCTGCGCGAACTGGATGTGATGCAGCGGCCGGAGTATTCTTTCTCCGCGCCTCTTCAGGTGACGGAAAACCGGTTGACGATCGACGTCAACCATGCGCCGTCGCCGCTGTTCGACCTCGTCTACATCCTGTCGGACAAGAACGAGCGGGGGATCGCCTCCCCGGGCGGGCTGCGCGGCGGCTATGAAATCATCTGCCACGCGCACCTGCTCAAGAACCGCCGCCACGACGGCGGTTCGGCGGCGGCGGGACTCGCCGGAGCCGCGGGAACCGCGGAAGACCAGCCGCTGGAAGGGCTGAAGACGGGCGCCGGACAATATAACAATTCCGCTTTCAAGAGCGGATTGGCGGGCCAGTCCGGCCGCCGCGGCCTGGCATCCGGCGGGTTCGCCCGGGTGACCCGGCCGGACCGCTCCATCGCGCTGGCCGTGCTGTACCATTTCGCGCGCGGCCTGAACCGCCGCATGCGGGACATTCCCGATACGCCGGCCGCGGAGCAGCTTGCCCGGCTGGAGCTGGACCGTCCGCATATGCGGGGGCGGGCCGAGCGGCTCGCGCCGGACGAAGGCCGGCTGGAGGACATGAACGGCATCATGAGTTCGTCCGCCTCGTATTCGTCGATTCGCCGGATGACGCTGCATGAAGCGGAAGAGGCGCTGTTCGGTTCGGCGGCGGAGAGTTTCTTCCGCGGCAATTTCGAGGCGGAAGCGCAGCGGCGCATGGGCGAGGCCGACATCGGCCGGGGGCTGCGCGAATACGCCGCCCGCGCCGCGGCGGAAGACGCGCGGCACGGCCTGTACCGGATCGCGGCCTGGAGCGATCCGTCCGAATCCGCGAATGCGGCGCCGTCGGCGCTGCTGGAGCGGATGCGCGAGGCAATGCTCGAGCTAAGCGGAGCGCGGGAAGAGCTGGACCGTGTCTACGGCGGGATCGTCGAAGACCAGCCGTTCAAGAAGGCGCTGCTGCGGGACGGCCAAAACGTGCGCAATTTCGTGCGCTACTTTTTCGAGAGCGTGTACGGCCTGAAGCTGAACATTCTGCGGCTGGAGACGGAAGTCGAATTGTACCGCCGCTACGAAGACGCGCTCGTCGCTCTGCACGCTCAATACAAAGCGATGATCCGCCGCGTAGAACAGCTGGAAGAGCGGCTGCGCCGCGCCGCGGAGTACAGCGCGAAGAGCGCCGACGACTATATCGGCCAGAATCTGATGCCTTATTACGAGCGCGTCGTGGACAATCTGATGCGCGACGCCGAGGATCGGCGGGGCCGCGATTATTACTTCGAGGAGCGTCGTCTCGGCGATCTGGCCGCGCTGATCGCGGAGCGTCCGGAGGACGGATACGGAGCGGCCGGCGCTGCGGACGGCGGAGATTACGGGAAGGCCGGGAATGCCGGCAGGCCGGGCGGCGGTTCGAACGGCGTAGGCGGAGCACGGGGACCTTCGGCGACGGGCGGCGGAGACGCGGGAGGACCTTACGGTTCCGGCGCTTCGGCTTCCGGCGGCGCGGACCGTGCGGCTTCCGTTTCCGCAGGCAGTCCGTACGCGGCCGCTTATGCCGGCGGCGTGCTGTCCGGCGTCAGCGATGCGGGGCTTCCGCCGGCTTCCGCCGGCGAACGCCGCCTGCTTGCGCGGCTGGCGGAGCTGTGCGGCCGCGAGCTGTTGGGCGCGGAGCCGCTCGTGCAGACGTACGAGGAGGAGCTGCTGCGCCGGGCGAACGTCGCCGTCGAGTACGAGAACCGCGAGACGATGACCAAGGAAGACCTGTTCCGCATCCTGTACCGCAAGCTGGAAGAGCGGGCGGCGATCAATCTGCGGCTGTTCGACTACACGCAGGAACACCGCCACGAGGAAAAGTATTTCTTCGGCGACGCGAACGGCGAATTCATGCGCTACGCGCTGAACGAAGAGGAGACGTCGCGCATTTACCGCGTCGGCTACGTTCACGAACGCCGCAGCGACGGCGTCGAGAAGCTGAACCTGATGGGCGGCTTCCACATCGAGGATCTGATGTACTACCGTAACGGCCGCGTCTACTACGACGCTTATGTGAAGGCGGGATATCAGTTCCATGCGATCGAGGCGGAGACTCTGCCGGAGGTATGAGCGGGCTGTCGGGCTGGCGAAGCGACCTGCCGGCCCTGCGGGTAGTCGACTTGGCAAAATAACTGCGTAAGGGTCGTTATTTTGCGGATTAACATCGATTTGGATGAAATAGCTGCGTAAGTGCATTTATTTCGGCCACAAAGCTTGTTTTTGGTTCGATTTTGAGAAAATAGCTGCTCTGATGCAGTTATTTTCGAAAAAACAAGAGAAAAGACGGAATTAGCTGCTCTGACGCAGCTATTTTCGCAGAACATTCGCGATAGCCTGGCAGGGTCATCGAACGGCCGCTCGGAATCGCCGAGCGGCTGTGCGCGTACGCTGCTGTCTGCGGCCAGGCTGCCATGAATGGCGGCTTTACAGAGAGAAAAGGGGAAAGGAAGTGAGGAAGCGTGCAGCGAAAAATCAATCTGCTTCTGCTGCTGCTGGCGATCGCGGGAGGAGCGGTCGGGTTCGGCATCGGAGAGTGGCTGCTGAATCGTTATGAAGGAGAAATGTCGAGCATCCTGCTCATCGGGATTTACTTCGGCGTGCTCGCCTTCTGCATCGGGCTGGGCTGCCTGATCGCGGAGATGGTTTCGCCGAAGCTGAACGGAAGATCTTGGAGGGAGCGTTACGCGGGACTGTCGTGGAAGATGCTCGTTCCGGTGACGCTGGCCGCTTTTCTGGCATTGGGCTCGCTGTTCGAATTCGTGTACGAGCTGGATCTGGGCGGAGTAAAACGGATCAACGACATCGTGCTCGTGATCGACAATTCGGGCAGCATGACGGGCGATGCGGAACACGAAGGCAACGACCCCGAGAACGAGCGTTTTACGGCCGCCAAGGAATTGATCGGGCGCATGGATGCGGAAAAGAGAGTCGCCGTATTCACGTTCGACGAAGTTCCGCAGCTGATTCAGCCGCTCACCTCGACCGCGACGAACGGAGACAAGCAGCAGATTTACGCCAAGATCGACGCGATCGAGCCGACGACCTACGGCACGAAGATCGACCAGGCGCTTACGGCGACCATGGATCATATTCGCGATCAGGGCAGCCCGGACAGCGGAGCGATGGTCATTCTGCTGTCGGACGGCGTTACGGACGTGGACATGAACGCGGTGCTGGAGGAGTATCGCGACCGTCGGGTGCCGATCAACGCGATCGGGCTCGGCAATCGGGACAACCCGCAGCTTAACGAACAGGATCGCCAGGAATTGATCAAGGGATTCGAGCGGCTGCAAAGTATCTCCGACCGTACCGGCGGCACGTATACCGACGTGAAGAACGCGGATCAGATTTCGCTGGCTTTCCAGGACATTTACCGGAACCTGGACGATCATACGCTGCTGACCGAACGGACGGGAGCGCCTGCGGGAAGCACTTATCTGCAAATTCTGCATATCGTGCTGATTCTGCTGATCGGCGCCGCGCTGGGCGCCGCGCTCGGCGTCATGTTCGACAACCGTTTCCTCGCCAAAAGCTTCGGGATCGGCGGAGCGGTCGCGGGACTGGCGGCAGGCTTGATCTTGGAGTTCGGGCTGCAGGGCGATACGCTCAGCGGCTCGACGACGAGACTGTTGGCCGATTTGGCGCTGGCGGCCGTCATCGCGCTGTTTACTCTGATCGTGCCGGTACGGGAGCCGCAGCGCAAAGAACGCGGACGCAAAGGAGCGACGACGAATCCTTCCGCAGGCCTCGGCGGCCGTGCCGGCGACCGCAGCAGCGGATTCTGACCGGCCGGGCAACGTCCTCTTTGCCGTACGGACTCGAAGCCGACGTTCGATCGGAGCGGCAAAGGATCGGGGGATAGGGGCTTTTCTTCGGTTGAGACACCTCGGGGAAGGGTAAGGAATATTGTGGATAGCGCGTAATTAAATAGCGTCATATTGAATTTAAAGTTTTGCTTATCGCAATCGTCCCTTGTTCCCAATCCCAACCGGAGAGGAAGAGATCCCATGAGCACATTCGACGTATTGTTTATCGGAAGCGGGCAGGCCGCATGGAACGCGGCGCTGCCGCTGGCCGCAGCCGGCCAAAAGGTCGCCATCGCGGAGCGCCACAAAATTGCGGGCGTATGCACCAATTACGGCTGCGATCCCAAGATCGTTTTGGATGGCCCCGTCAAAGTCATGGAGGACGCGCAGCTTTACGCCGGAAAAGGCCTAAGCAGCCAGTTTGCCTTGAATTGGTCCGAGCTGATGGCGCATAAAAATTCGATCATCGACCCGCTGCCCGGCATGCTGGAGCAAATGCTGGAAAAAGCGGGCGTGACCGTTTTGCACGGCGAAGCGCGGTTTGCCGATCCGCATACGGTCGAGATCGACGGGCAGCCCTATTCGGCGGAAAAGATCGTCATCGCTTCGGGTCAGCGGCCGGCCATGCCGGATATTCCGGGCAAAGAGCTGATGAAAACGAGCGACGATTTCCTCTATCTGCCGGAACTGCCGAAGCGGATCGCGTTCATCGGGGCCGGATATGTCTCGATGGAGCTGGCTTCGATCGCGTCCAAGGCAGGCCGCGAGGTGACCGTCGTCCAGACGTCCGATCGCGTCTTGAACGGCTTCCATCCGCCTTATGCGGACAAGCTGGCCGAGAAGATGAAGAGCGACGGCGTTTCGTTCCGTTTCGGCGATCGCGCCGCGAGCGTGGAGCAGGGCGAAGGGGAACTGCTGCTGACGACGGAAAAGGGGCGGAAGATTCCCGTCGACCTGGTCGTTAACGCGACCGGACGAATACCGAACACGGACAGCCTCGGTCTGGAAGCGGCCGGCGTCGAACACACCCGAAAAGGCATCGTCGTCGACGAGTACCTGCGCACGTCGCAGCCTCATATTTACGCCAGCGGCGACGTGTTGGACAAGAAGCAGCCGCGGCTAACGCCGACGGCCGTCTTTGAAGCGAAGTATCTCGCCGCTTCGCTGACGGGCGCGGTCGACCGGCCGATCCAGTATCCGCCGATCGCCACGATCGCGTTCACCGTGCCCCGGATCGCGCAGATCGGCGTGACGCCGGAAGAAGCGGAACAAAGCGGCGGTTACGCGGTCAAACCCGTCAAGCTGGGCGAGCAGTGGGACTTTGTCGGACGAGGCGATACGGAAGCGCATCTGACGCTCGTCTTCGATAATGAGGGCCGGTTGGCCGGCGCGGCCGCCTACAGCATGGAGGCTCTGGAGATCATCAATGCGTTGACGCCGTTCATCGCGCTTAAGCTGAAAGCCGAACAGGCGGATCAGCTCATCTACGCGTTCCCTTCGTTCGAATCCACGATTGCGGGACTGCTGCGTCAGGCGCAGGATCAGGGGGAATAAAGGCGGGGCTCGGAATTTTTCCGAGCGCTGCGCTTCGCGAGCGGCGGCGGTGAAGCGACAGCTTCCGAAACGCAAAAGCTTTCCGGGAGGCAGCCGATCGACGGAATGGACGTCGGCTGCCTTTTTGGCGCGCTTTTCGTGCTTTTTCCGTGCCGGCACGACTTTCGTTTGCGTCCCGGTCCTGGGCTTCGGGCGGGGGAAGGCGGCAGCCGGCTGTGCTATAATGTAGAAAGCTATGAAGCATGACGAAAGAAGCGACGAAAGGGGATATCCGGAATGCGGTTTATCGAAGCGGCTCCGGACTCGCCGGTGATCCGCGAATTGACGCGGCGGGTAAGCGGCGACGTCTGCACGCTGCAGTGGCAGTGGCCCGCCGGCACGGATTCGGTGTATATCGGACGCCGTGCGCTGGATGCGGAGCATGCCGGAGCGCGGCAGGAAGCGGGAACGGCCGTATTCGGGCCGGACGGAGGCTTCGACGAGTCCGGACTGAAACTGTATACGCGCGAGGAATATAAAGCCGCGGGCGGTTATCGCGATCGGCTCGACGGGATCGGGCGCTACGCGTATACGGTATATGCCGCGCTGCCGGGCGCCGGCGAGCCGGTGCTGGTCCGTCAGCCGGACGGAACGAATAGGGTGGAGACGCCGGCGGGGCGGGCGAAGATCCGCTACTCCGTCCGGGAAAAGAAACCGCTGCTCCGCCCTTACAAAACGGTGCGGATCGAGATTTCCTGCGAGGTGCCGCTGGCCGAGGACGTGCTCTGCTACGTGAAGAAGAGCGGCGCGTACCCGACCGGCCCGCAGGACGGGACGGTGTATCCGTTCGCCGCTCCTTTCCCGGCCGGCCGCACCGGCCTGCCGGAGATCGAGGTGGGGAAGAACGATTATGTCCGGGTATTTTTCACGGACGGGAAGAAGTACGGGCAGCTGTACGAGCTGCTGCCCGAGTGAGCGGCTGCGCCGCCGGGGCTTATCCACTTGCCCAAGGGGGTATTGGATGAAGCCGCGGGTGGGCAGCTGTACGAGCTGCTGCCCGAGTGAGCGGCTGCGGTAAGCGGCGCGGTTAAAGAGTGCAGCGAAGGGCTGCAGTGAGAGACTGCAGTAAACGGCTGCGCCGCCGAGGCTTATCCACTTGCCCAGGGGGATATTGGATGAAGCCGCGGGTTGGAATAATGATTTCATATGAGGGTAGGGGGAACGGGGAATGAGCTTTTTCAGCCGATTCAAGAGAAAGCCTCAGGAAGAGCCGAGGCCGCTGTTTTACGATATCGTCTGTCCGTACTGCTTCAGCAAGTTTTCGCCGGAGGAAGTGGTCTTCCGCGCTTCGCATCACCGCGAGGACGACGAAGATTACGCGCTGCGCGAAGACGAACCGCTGAATCGGTATCGGGAGCGTTTCGGGCTCGATACGGTATACGACATGGAAGCGATCCTGTATCCGCGCGACATTTTGCCGGAACATCGCACTTATACGGACAACGTGCTGACGGCGCTGACGGACCGGTACGGGGAAACGACGCGCCGCCGTCTGTGCCCGCACTGCCATAACGAGCTGCCGGTGACGGCGGGCAAGGTGCCGAGCAACATCATATCGATCGTGGGCGCGTCGCAGGTCGGCAAGTCCGTCTATATGACGTCGCTGATCCACACGCTGCAGCAGACGACGGCCGATCGGTTCGACGCCGCCTGCATGCCGCTGAACGCGGAGATCAGCCGCAAGTTCCGCATGAACTACGAAGACCCGCTGTTCGAGCGCGGCGATCTGCTGGCTTCCACGCAGAAGGAGCGGATGCAGGAACCGTTCATTTTCCAATTCGTGTTCAAGGACGAAAACAAAGCTCCGCTGACGCTGGTGTTCTTCGACGTGGCGGGCGAGGGCATGGTGGACGAGGAATACCTGAACCTGCACGGACGGCATATCAAAAATTCCGCCGGCATCCTGTTCATGGTCGATCCGCTGCAGATCCGTTCGATCCGCGAGCGCATCCGCATCATGCTGGGCGACAAGCCGGGCGAATGGACCAACCGCTACGACGAACCGCGCGACGTGGTATTGACCATGTTCAGCGACTTCATTTCGCATCAGGAAAAAGGCAAAACGGACATTCCGACGGCGGTCGTGCTGACGAAGAGCGACATGCTGCGTTCGCTGGCCGACGAGAACGGGGATTACATACGTCCGAACAGCAACATTTTCAACAACATGGAGCATCACGACTATTTCGACCTGAACGAATTCGACAATATCGACGGCGAAGTGCGGCGCTTTATCGAGAAAGTGGATCGTCCGTTCAAAGGAACGATGGACGTCTATTTCAACGAGACCGGCTATTTCGCGGTATCGGCGCTCGGCAGCAATCCGGTCGATCAGAAGATTCAGGGCGTCGTCAGCCCGATGCGGGTCGACGAGCCGTTCATCTGGCTGCTGTACAAATTGAAGTATATCGAGGGGAGAGAGTAGACGTTGAGCACATTCTCCTCGCAAAAAATCGGCCAGCAGCTGTATACGAGAGCGCGCCGCGGCATTTTCAGGGATACGGAAGGTTACGACACGATCGCGCGCTCGGCCGGTCTGGACGATGCGTTCGTCAAAAAAACGCTGCATCCGCTCTGCTCCTATGATGCGCCGGCCGAACTGACCGCTTCCGGCGTCAAGGACGAATCGGCCTATCCGGATTCCGTGCACCTGGTGCAGTTGGAAAACGGAGACGTCGTGCTGGGACGCAGCCTGTACAAGTCGGTCGACTTCGCGGGACTGCGCAGCACCTTTTTCACCCATAACTATGTCATTCCGGCGGAAAAGGCGGACGCCCTGCCTGCGGAGTACATGAGCTTCCTCTATGCGGATTACGCGTCGCAGGAGAGCGGGCAGGCGGAAGAAGAGACGCGCGGCGCCGCGCTGCCCGAACTCGAATCGCTGCCGATGAGAGCGGAGCGGCCGCAGCCGAAGACCGGCCCGGACAAGCTCGAAGAATTGGGCCTGGACGGCGCTTCGTTCAAGCGTCTGCTGCTGGCCGTCATGGAATCGATCGGCGGACGCCGCAAAGTGTACGTGACGCTGAACGCGCCGGTGGCCGATATGAGCGCCCGCGCGCTGCGGCTGCTCGAAGTGCTGTACGCCGCGCTGCCGCCGGCTTTCCGCCGCCGCCTCGGCTTCGTGACGTATTCGCGCGAGCCGCACAGCCGCAAAGGCGTGCATCTGACGTTCGTGGAGCAGGGCTCCATGCGTCCGGGCGACCGGAATATCGAAAAAGACTTCCTGTTCGACTTCTCGCGCGGCCGGATCGTGAACGCGGCCGAAGGCGGAAGCCTGCAGGAGCTGGCGGACTTTCTGCATGAAGGCCTGCGCGATCCGCAGCGGCTGGAGCGCTTTTTCGCTTTCGCGGACGAAGCGCTCGGCAGTACGCCGGAAGATCTGAATCCGGAACGCTACCTGGAGCTGTCCCTCTTGTTCCGGATCGAGGAGGGCGACGAAACGCCGTACGAAGCGGATCGGCGCGGCATTCTCGGCCTGCTGCTGGGCTGGGTTCGCCGCTTAGGCGAGTCGCGGCCGAAAGCGCGCATGCTCGATCTGCTGGGCGGACGTTTCGACCGCGAAATGCGGGAACTGCTGGCGGGACGCATACCCGAACCCGATCTGCTGCGCGACCTCGTGGTCTATTACCGGGTCGGCGGCAAAGGGGCGGATGCTTCCGTGCTGCGGTATCTGCTGACGCTGATGCCGTTGGTGACGCGTCAGAAGCGCAAAGACGGCGGAATGGCGTATTATTCGGTGATCGAAAGCGATCCCGAGCTGGCGGACATGTTCTTCTCGACACTGATCGGCAACCGCCAGCTGGCGTCGATTCTGTTTGAGCCTTATCTGGACCGGAAACTGGAGTCGGCGGAAGACGCTTCGGAAGTGGTGCGGATGGTGCAGAAGTGGTCCGACGACCATTCGGGCCTGCTGAACAACGAGCATTTCTGCGATTCGTCTCGGCGCGTGCTCGGCAGCAAGCTCCGCCGCTCCGGCGAACCGGTGTCGGCCGTGCGCGGCGTCGTCGAGACGCTGCGCGGCGACGGCAACCCGACGGCCGGCTTGATGGACGGCACGGGCGCAGAGCTGATGAAGCATCCGCTCTGCGTGACGCTGGCGGACGAAGCGGTCCAGCATCTGCTGGACGAATGGGAATGGGAAAAAGTAACGCTGCAGCAGGTCACGGGACTGGGCTTTCTGTTTGAAGGCGAGACGGAAGAGGAGCGCAAACGCAAAGTGCGCGGTCCCCGGGGCACCGGCAAATATGCCGCGCTGCGCGCCGCTTACCTGTGGTTCACCCAGGAACGGCCGGACGCGACTCTCCTGGACGGACTCGGCATGAAAGAGATGGACGAAGTCCAAATGCTCGGCAAGCGTCTGCTGCCGGCGGAGATCGCGGCGGGACGCTACAACCGTCTGCTGCCGGCTTTCTCGCGCAGCCTGAGCGGCGGCGGGGAAGACGTCGATTACCGGCGCCTCGTCGACGCCGTGCGGATCAACGCCGGGAGAACCGGCGGACGCGAAGAAGTATACCGGTTCTTCGCCTGGTCGGCCGAACAGGAGCCGTACGTGCAGGACCGGAAACTCGACCCGGCTTACGAAAAGGAGATCGTTCGCTATTTCGCGGCGCACGACCGGGAAGCGTTCCGGGACAAGAACAACCGGCGCGAATATTTCGATGCGGCTCCGGCTCCGCTTGCTTCCGTGTACCGCAAAGTGCAGGCCCAGCAGGCTCCTGCGCTGGTACGCTGGATGCGCAAAAACCGCGGTTTGACGCTGGTGCTGATGGGGGTGCTCGCCCTGCTGATCGTCGGCGGAGCAACGGTCGGCGTGCTGTATGCCACGGGCGTAATGGGCGGTCAGGAGCAGACCGCTCAGGCACCTGCCGCCGATCCGGCGAACGATCCGTCCGCGAACGCGGGCACGGATACTACGGGCACGGACGGAGAAAGCCCGGCGGGAGAACCGGCCGGCAGCGGCGAACCCGCGATGCTGGTGTTCGCGCCGACGGGCGGGAAGACAGTGGAATTCGGCTTCCGTACCGCCGAAGCGCGGGACGCGTTCATGAACGAACCGCACAGTCTGACGTTGGAACTGGCGGACGGCTCCAAAACGACTTATGACAGCCCGATTCTGGAACGGGGAACCGACCCCGAGCCGACCGAAGGAGCGGACGCTCCGGAAAGCCCTGCGGGCGAAGAGCCGGCCGGCGGCACGGGCACTGAACAGGTTCAGGGCGACGGCGCGGGTGCCGGAAGCGAAAGCGGCGAACCCGGAGCCGCGGCGTCCGGCGCTGACCTGACCGGCACGGACAACGGTGCCGGAACGGAAGAGCCGGCCGGCGAAGCGTCCGGCCAAGGGACCGATGCGGGCGCCGGCTCCGCGACCGGCGCGGAGCAGGGAACCGCAGCCGGCGATACGTCCGGCGCGGGCACGGCACCGTCCGCGGGCGAAGCAGCCGATTCGGGGAACGACGCTGCGGCCGGCGAAGGCGCCGAAGCCGGAAGCGGAGCCGCCTACGAAGAGGCGGCTCCTGCGGACTACCCGTACAAGGCGATTTATCGCATCGTGACTCCGCTGAATTCTCCCGTCGAACGGGTGACCGTCGACGAGGAAAGCTATGACATCCGCTCGGATTCCGCGGCGGAATAAACGCAGCACGGAAAGCCCGACCGGACGCCGACTAATGTCGCGTCCGGTCGGGCTTTTTGCCGCTTTTGCATCTGCTCGCTGTCGGTTCGCGCGGAGAGACGCCCGTACCGATTTCCGCAATTCGAATTCGGAGCGCCTTCATGCCGCGGGATCGGACCGGCCTACTGCCGCCGGCCTATAACCCTTTCATTTTCCGTTTTCTTAAAGCCGTTTGGCCGCTCCCGCCCGCTGGTTAAGGGATAACTAAGAGAAGCGATAATTGTTCCTTCTTCGCATTTTTCCGCGGGAGGTGATCGGGTGGGAAAGGCCGTATCCAGAGTCGCGCTGCTGATGCTTGCAGTCGCATTATTGCTTGCGGTCGGCTGTAAGGAGGACGGAGTTCGCCGGGCTTCTTCTCCGGTCACGGCAGTCGATTCGCTGCGGTCGAAAGACTGGCGTCCGGTACTGATCGGCAGCCGGTACGGCTACGCGAACGACGATAATCGGTTGGTGCTTCCTCCCTTGTACGACGAAGCCCGTTATTTTTCGGAAGGGCTGGCCTACGTAAGGATCGGAGATGAGACCGGTTATATCGACGCTTCCGGGAAGCGGGTCATCGAACGCGGCGGCGGCGATTTTAGCAGCGGGCTGGCCGTCGTGATGAAGCGGGCCGAGGAGCAGGCGGGGAAGGCCGGCGAACACTGGACGTATATCGACAAGCACGGCGAATTCGCCCTGCGGACGGATTACTACCGGGCCAATACGTTTTCCGAAGGACTGGCTTCCGTGGTGCCGGAAGAGAACGGCGAGGCGGTCTTTATCGATCCGGAAGGAAACGTGGCGTTAAGCGGGGGTTACCTCTACGCGGGCGATTTTCGGGAAGGGTTCGCGGTGGTCTTTAAGGACGGAAAATGGGGCTTCGTCGATAAAAAAGGCATGCCCTTATCGGGATTTGTCTACGATGCGGCCCGGGGCTTCAGCGAAGGCAAAGCGGCTGTGATGACCGGGAACAGGTGGGGATTCATCGGCAGGAGCGGACAAGAGATGATCGAGCCCAGGTACGAGGAAGTCGGCCGATTCAGCGAAGGCTTCGCCAAAGTCCGGCTCGGCGGATTATGGGGCTTCGTTGACGGGTCCGGAGCGGTGAAGATCGAGCCGAAATTCGAAGACGCCAAAGATTTTTCGGAAGGCCTCGCACCTGTTCGGCAGCCCGGCGGATTATGGGGGTATATCGGCGCCGGCGGCGGCTACCGTATCCCGCCCCGTTTCGAAGCCGCTTACGACAGCGAAAACCGCATGATGCTCGTGAAAAAGCCGGCGGCGGTCGATTACGGCTACGTGGACCAGGATGGGGAAGACGTCGTTTTCACTCCGGAATGAAACCGTTTCGGAAGGATAAGCGGCAGACGATAGGATTCGAAGGAATCGTTATGCGAAAGAGACTGCTTTTGGTCGGATGCCTGCTGGTCCTGCTTGTAGCGGGCTGCCGACCGTCCTGCCGACCGGGTCATCATCCGAAAAGTCGCCGGGCGGTAGGATGAAGCCGACTATGGGGAAAAGCGGAAACGGAGGATACAGCCCTCAATTCCATGCCGGGCAGCAGCATGGTGATCGCGATGACGGACGGCAGCGAAGTTACGGTCACGACCGGGACGCAGACGCTGCTCGATCGGTATGTTCCGTCAGAAACTCGAGGAGATCATGCAAGCGTACATCGGCACAAACAAAACGAAGGAACAGTCGATCGAAGAATTCAGCAGATTCGCATTCCGCCGAGCTCGTCATCGAATACCGAAAGGCCCGTCACCTGTACA
>NZ_JAAFGS010000014.1 GCF_011090185.1 Saccharibacillus alkalitolerans
CCGGATGTGATGGCCATCTCTCGAAGAGCCGATTAATAATTTATCATAAATCAACCTAGCGAGTCAACACCTTTTTAAAAAAGTTCTTCTCTTTGTTTTTCGACCCCAAACGAAGCTTCCATGCCAAAAGCGGCCGGAAAACCTCCGACCGCTTTTGCGCGCTATATCGAGCCGATTTACGCCTTATCTTTCGCCGCTGTGGCGCTTATCGCGCACATACTTGGACAGCTCCTTAGGAGGCGCAACTCTCGCATACATTTGGAAAATTGTCTGGTATCGTTTAGAAATGGCCTGCCGCATATCTTTATCCAAGCGCTTGTCGCTGAGATCGAACAGCATCTCGTCCAGCTCTTTGCGCAGTACATAGGCAAATTCTTTGCACTCCATCTCATTGAACATCATGCCGAGCATTACAGTCCCTCCTTCCTTCCGGATCGGTATCAATGTTGAATTGCTATTTCAACTTTGATTTAACCCAAAACGAAGCAAGGGTAACCTTTCGATGCGTAAAAGTTTACAAAACCCGCATGTCAGGCACCTCATGGCTCTCTCCCTACTTTAACGCAGCAGGTGATAAGTCAGGGTACTTTCGATTATGGCCGCGACAAACAGGAGAATCACAATCCATACGGCAGCCCCGAGCATCTCCTTCATCCCCTGCTCCCAGCGCGCCGACAACCGCTCCCTTTTTCCTTCTCCAAGGTTAAACAAACTGCTCACTACAAGGCCGCCGAATTTCAGCCCATAGCCGCACACAATTACGATTGCCGGCAGTTCGATAATGCCGTGAGGCAGCAGCCCTTTGAAGATTAACACCGCCAGATCCTGTCCTTGTCTATGCGAAACCTCTACTACAAAGCCCAGTACCATACCGTTAAGAAGCAGGAAGCCCAGCGGAGCCAAACCGAAGAATGCACCTAAAAGCATGACTATTACCGCTTTGATCGCATTATTCAGGAAAATGAAAGTAAAAAAGCTAAGTTCTACGTTGTCCGACTCTTCAAGCGACTGGGATACCGCCTTAAGCCCGTCCAATTGGGAGAGCAGCAGCCGCTGCAGGTCATCTGCCCAGAGAGCTCCTGCGCCGATCCCGACGATAAACAGTAGAGCCGCGCTCAGCATATATCCTTTGTTTCGACCCAATCCCTTGATAAACTGTCTGAACGACAGGATCTTCATTATGCGCCTCCCTTTATTCCGTCTCTGAGCTCTTGCTTGTTTTTCTTACGATGGCCTGAGCCATCTCGTCGTACATGCCTCCGGTCGGCGTTTCCGCTTTATAAACGGAAGGCGAAAAGTCAGGTTCCGAAATATGATTATCCGGTACGCCAAGCGGGATCTGCGCAAGCAGCTCGGTGTGCAGCGTTTCAGCCAAACGACCGCCGCCTCCTCGGCCGAATACATAGTCGCGTTCTCCGTTCTTCTCGTAATACGCCATATTTTCGACTACCCCGAGAATCTCGTGCCCGGTCTGCAGCGCCATGGCGCCCGCTCTGGCCGCGACAAAGGCCGCCGTGCCGTGCGGGGTCGTTACGATCACCTGCTTGCTCTGGGGGAGCATCTGATGGACGTCCAGCGCGATATCGCCGGTTCCCGGAGGGAGATCGAGCAGCATGTAATCGATCTCTCCCCATTCCGTTTCCTCGAAAAACTGCCTCAGCATTCGGCCCAACAGCGGACCGCGCCATACGACAGGATTATTTTCCCGAATGAAGAAGCCCATCGACATCACTTTGACTCCGAAGCGCTCTACCGGTTGAAGCATTCCGTCTACGACTTCGGGACCTTCCTCGATTCCCATCATATCCGGCACGCTGAATCCGTAGATATCCGCGTCGATCAGTCCCACCTTCTTGCCCATACGAGCCAGAGCAACGGCCAGGTTGACCGCTACCGTCGACTTTCCGACCCCGCCTTTGCCGCTGGCCACGGAAATGAATACGGTCGGCGAATCGGGACTCAGAATGGGAAGGTTCTCGAGCCCGGCCGCATGTCCTTTAACCAAAACGGGATCTTCTTCCTCCGCCGTATCGTCACCGCGATCGATCCGACTGTCTTCGATGATCGCGCGGCTGCGTTCTTTTTCCAACTCCGTCGCTTCCTTGAAGCGGATATGCACGTCCTCTACCGCCAGCGACTGCAGAATGGAACGGATTTGCGTCTCCAGTCCCTGCCGGGTTTCCTCGCCGCTATCCAGGCATACGACGCTCATCGATACTTTGGCATCGCGGATCACGACGTCGCGGATCAGCCGCAGGTCGGATAAACGCACGCGATATACCGGATCCATTACCGCTTCAAGCGCTTCCACAACTTCCTCTCTCGTTACCATGCTGTTCATCCTCTCTCCCTCTGTAAGGGGGAATCTCCTCCTCATTATACATGAAACAAAAACACCGGGCCGCCTCCCTGAAGGAAAACGATCCGGTGCTCTATGGACTTGATGTTTCTGACGGTCGGCGTTCCGTTTATACCCGCTCGGCCGTACGATCCCGCATGCCTTCAATCAGCACTTCCGCCACTTCCGGTCGGGTAAACTCCGGCGGCGGGCATTCTCCGTTTCGAAGCAGCGCTCGTACTTTGGTTCCCGACAGGGTGAGATGCTTCTCTTTTCCGTGCGGGCATGTTTTGCTTGTCGCCATATTGCCGCAGTGCGTGCAGAAGAAGCTGTGCTCGAAAAAGAGCGGAGTGATCTCCAATTCTTCCGGTTCAAAGTTGGAGAAGATCTCCTGCGCTTCGTACGTGCCGTAATAATCGCCTACCCCCGCATGATCCCGTCCGACGATAAAATGGGTACAGCCGTAGTTTTTGCGCACGATGGCATGGAAAATCGCTTCTCTAGGCCCCGCATAACGCATAGCGGCCGGGAATACGCCCAAAAACGTCCGCGCGGCAGGATAATAGTTCTCCAGCAGGACCAGGTAGCTTCTCATGCGGATGTCCGCGGGCACGTCGTCCGACTTGGTCTCGCCTACGAGCGGATTGAGAAACAGGGCATCCACGGTCTCGAGCGCCGATTTCTGAATGTATTCGTGCGCACGGTGAACCGGGTTGCGGGTCTGGAAACCGACGACCGTTTTCCAGCCATTTTCCGCAAACTGCTTTCTTGTCTCCGACGGATCAAAGTAAAATTCGTTAAAGCGTTCCGGCTGCGGACGATTGAGCACCTGCACGGAACCGCCGATTCGCTCTACGGGACGCTCGAACAGCTTTTTCACGCCGGGATGCTCCGAATCGTCCGTTTTGAAGACGTTAACCGCTTCTTTGCCTCGGTCGACGGAATAGATGCTCTCGACTTGCAGAATCGCATAGACGACGCCGTCGCTTTCTCCCACTAAGGCTACGCGTTCGCCTTTTAAGGATTGATCCGCTCCTTCGAGCGGCAGCGTGATCGGAATGCTCCATACCGTACCGTCCGCCAAACGCATCCGTTCGACCACGCTGTTATAATCCTCTTCGTTCATGAATCCGGTCAGCGGGGAAAAGGCGCCTACGGCAATCAGGTCGAGGTCGGACAGCGTCCAGGCATTGATCGGGATGTGACGCAGCCCTTTCGCTTCTTCCAGAAGGCGTGTCCGTTCTTCGCCCTCGGCGAGACGGTTGATCAAAGTGCCGCCGTGCGGCTTGATGGAAGTCATAATCGGCAGTCGCTCCTTTATCGGGGTGTGATCGGTAGTTACGCTGATCTTATTTATGCAATCCGCATTCCGTCTTGTCGTTGCCCGACCAGCGTCCGGCACGGGGATCTTCGCCCGGCATGACTGCGCGGGTGCACTGTTCGCAGCCGATACTCGGGAAATTGCGGTCGTGCAGCGGATTGTAAATGACGTCGTTGTCGCGAATGTATTTCCATACGTCCTCACTCGTCCAATCGGCAAGCGGGTTGAACTTCATCAAGCCGAACTTGTAGTCGTATTCGACCTTCTTCGAATTGGCGCGGGTCGGCGCCTGATCGCGGCGAATGCCGGTGATCCAGGCGTCGTACCGCGACAGGTTGCGCGTCAGCGGCTCGACCTTGCGGATATTGCAGCACAGATTCGGATCGGAAGTCCAAAGCTGCGGCGCGTGCTGCTCGTCCTGCTCTTCCGGCGTGATCAGCGGGGATACGCGAACGAAATTCAGGTTATAGCGGTCGACCATTCGGTCGCGCGTCTCGTAGGTTTCTTTGAAATGAAAATCGGTATCGAGATAAAAAATATCCGTCTCCGGACTAATATGCTGAAGCATATCGACGATGACTACGTCTTCCGCTCCGAAGCTGCAAGCGAATGTAAGGCTCGAATACTGCTGTACTGCAAACCGAATGACTTCCTCTGCGCTCAAATGCTCCAATTCCTCGGCTTTAATACGGGCGAACTCTTCTTTTTCCAGCAAATTCATTGTTAAAAACCCTCCATCTCTGAATGGTGAATGGAATGAAATTCAAGTTCCCGTACGGCAGCTGCGAATAAAAGAGAGCCGACAGGGACGCGGTTATCGCTTCCTATAACGCTTTATTGAATTAAACCAACTATTCTAATCCGAATTATTATTAGTATAAAACTTCCCGCTTCAACAATCAATCTTTATTTCAAACTGAGAAAAACATTTTGAGCTTTCCGACTGTCTGTTGCAGAAACAAAAAACAGCCAGTCTCCGAATAAATCGGAAACAGGCTGTTTCGATATTCCAAAAGGAATTAACGCTTCGAGAACTGTGGAGCGCGACGTGCGGCTTTGAGGCCGTACTTTTTACGTTCTTTCATACGTGGATCACGAGTCAGGAAGCCCGCTTTTTTCAGCGAACCGCGCAGCTCAGGATCAGCTTTCAGCAGCGCGCGAGCGATGCCGTGACGGATGGCGCCGGCTTGGCCCGAAGTGCCGCCGCCGTGTGCCAGTACGATTACGTCGTACTTGCCAACCGTTTCAGTCAGGTTCAGCGGCTGGTTGACGATCAGTTTGAGCGTCTCCAGACCGAAGTATTCGTCGATTTCACGTTTGTTGATGACGATGCGTCCTTCACCCGGTACAAGGCGAACACGAGCTACCGAATGTTTACGACGACCAGTCCCATAGTATTGTACAGTTGCCATGAAAGGGTCCTCCTTTTATTTAGCCGCGAAGTTCGTAAACTTCCGGTTTTTGTGCTGCATGTGGATGCTCTGCTCCGGCATACGCTTTGAGTCTCAGTTTCATTCTGTCGCCCATACGAGTCTTAGGAAGCATGCCGGCTACGGCCAGTTCCAGAAGACGTTCAGGCTTGTTTTTGATCATTTCGCCGGCGCTTGTTACTTTCAGACCGCCCGGGTGCATCGAGTGACGATAGTATTTCTTGTCCTGCAGCTTGTTGCCTGTCAGGTGGATTTTCTCCGCGTTGATAACGATAACGAAGTCGCCGCCGTCAACGTGTGGAGTGAATTGTGGTTTGTGCTTGCCGCGGATGAGGGCAGCAGCTTCGCTGGCCAGACGGCCCAGCGTTTTGCCTTCGGCGTCGATGATGTGCCAGTTGCGCTCAACTTCGCTCGGCTTAGCCATGTAGGTAGTACGCATGAATAAGTTCCTCCTTCTAATCTTTGCAATAATAGTTCGTTTTCGGTGTCAGACGTTCCATGCCGCCGGGCTAAGATCCGGGGCTGCCGGAACGATTTATGTTTGCGATCATGGATAGTTAAAGTTAAATCAAATGATTCTATGCGTTATTCTTGATTGGGGGCCGTGGGAAGCCTTCAAGAAAACACAACTTTTATTCTACATGATCAACGGGTAAACCGCAATACATTTTCAAGCAATTCCGCAAAGAAGTTTTGGCTACTCGGGCAGCAGATCGCCGTAGTCGACGTTCCACAGCGCAAGGCCTTTCCCTACCGCGGTCGGTCCTGCCGCTGCACGGTCGCAGGCCAGCAGAATGGTCTTCATATCCTCCGGCTTGCGCTTGCCTTCCCCCACTTGGAGCAGCGTGCCGGTAATGATGCGGACCATATGCTGCAGGAACCCCGTGCCCGTCAAAAAGATATGAATGAATCCCTGATCGGCCGTCCCCGGCCGGCAGGTCGTTCGATCCACTTCGATTCGAGCTTCGAGCAGCGTACGTACGTGATTGGTTTTCTGGGAGTGTCTGGAGGCGAACGAAGTAAAGTCATAGGTTCCGACCAGATGCTGCAGGCCCTCACTCATCGCTTCCACATCAAGTGTCGGCGCCGGATGATGGAACTGCATATGCCGCTGAAACACGTCCGGATAGCGGTTAGCGTTGATCGTATAGCGATACGTCTTCCGTTTGGCCGCATGACGGGAGTTGAACTCCAGCGGTACGTCCCAGGAACGCGTCACGACGATATCCTGAGGCAGACGGGCATTAAGCGCCAGCGGCCAGCGATCCGCAGGGATCTGTGAAGGCGTATGGAAGTTGAACACCTGAGCGTAAGCATGCACGCCCGCGTCCGTGCGGCCCGAAGCAATGATCTTGGGTTTGTCGCCCGTCAGAGCCAGAATGGATGCTTCCAGCTCGTCCTGGACGGTCTTCCCCATCGGCTGCGTTTGGAAGCCGTTGTAATTCGTTCCGTCGTAAGCGACGGTCATGCACAGATTGCGCAAAGGGTCACCTCCATCTCTTCGCAGTTCAAAAAAAAAGAAACGGCTCTGCCGCCTTGGACAGGCGGCATACGTTTCTCGGGAATCCACTGGCGGGGTTACCCCCGGCCCGAACGGTTACGCCGGCAATTAAGCGCGGTCAACCAGTTCCAGGTAAACCATAGGTGCTGCGTCGCCGCGGCGAGGTCCCAGCTTCAGGATACGTGTGTATCCGCCCGGACGGTCCGCGTAGCGCGGTGCCAGATCGGCGAACAATTTTTGGATTGCATCCTGCTCACCGTCAACCGTTTCGCGACGAACGTATGCAGCCACTTGACGGCGTGCATGCAGGTCTCCGCGTTTGGAAAGGGTGATCAGTTTTTCAGCGATGGAGCGAGCTTCTTTCGCTTTCGCTTCCGTCGTTTCGATGCGCTCGTACAGGAACAGGTCGGTTACCAGGTCGCGAAGCAGAGCTTTACGCGCGCTGGCGTTACGTCCCAACTTTTGGTATGCCATCGTTTTCCCTCCTTCTACATCATGCTCTTCGTTCTTAGTCTTCCTGACGAAGACCGAGGCCAAGCTCTTCGAGCTTCTCTTGAACTTCTTCCAAAGACTTGCGGCCCAGATTGCGGACCTTCATCATGTCTTCTTCCGATTTCGTGGTCAGCTCTTGTACCGTGTTGATGCCGGCACGTTTCAGACAGTTATAGGAACGCACGGAAAGGTCGAGTTCTTCGATCGTCATTTCCAGCACTTTTTCCTTTTTGTCTTCTTCTTTTTCGACCATGATTTCCGCGTCGCGAGCTTCGTCGGTCAGACCTACGAAGAGCATGACGTGCTCGGTCAAAATTTTGGCGCCAAGACTTACCGCTTCTTCCGGACGGATGCTGCCATCGGTCCAGACTTCAAGCGTCAGCTTGTCGTAGTTGGTGACTTGACCCACCCGAGTGTTTTCCACGGCGTAGTTTACGCGGGAAATCGGAGTGTAGATCGAATCGATCGGAATGACGCCGATCGGCTGATCGTCACGTTTGTTTTTGACGGACTGTACATATCCGCGGCCGCGGCCGGCGAAAATACGCACATGCAGTCTCGATCCCGGTGCAAGAGTGGCGATATGCAGATCCGGGTTAAGGATCTCCACATCGCTATCGGCGCGGATGTCTCCAGCCGTTACAAGGCCTTCGCCTTCCGCGTCGATTTCCAGTACCTTTTCTTCATCGGAATGAATCTTCAGCGAAAGAGCCTTCAGATTCAGAATGATTTCCGTTACGTCTTCCGTAACGCCGGGGATCGTCGAGAATTCGTGCAGAACGCCGTCGATTTGGACCGAAGTGACCGCTGCGCCTGGAAGCGACGACAGCAGGATGCGGCGAAGCGAGTTTCCAAGCGTCGTACCGTATCCACGTTCCAAAGGCTCAACGACAAATTTACCGTACGTGCCTCCGTCGTTGATCTCTACGGTCTCGATTTTCGGCTTTTCGATTTCTATCACTACAATACCCCTCCTTCAAAACGTCGCTTCCGTGAAACCAAGCATACTGAATGCACAATGCTTATGAATACTATACGCGGCGACGCTTAGGAGGACGGCATCCGTTGTGAGGAACCGGTGTTACGTCCTTGATCAGGTTGATTTCCAGACCTGTTGCCTGCAGGGAGCGGATAGCCGCTTCACGGCCTGCACCAGGACCTTTAACCATAACTTCAACGGTTTTCAGACCGTGCTCCATTGCGGCTTTAGCTGCTGTTTCAGCGGCGAGCTGAGCGGCAAACGGAGTCGATTTACGGGAACCTCTGAAACCGAGACCGCCCGAGCTTGCCCAGGAGATCGCGTTTCCGTGCGGATCCGTAATGGTAACAATCGTATTGTTAAACGTGGAACGGATGTGTGCCACGCCGGATTCGATATTTTTACGGTCGCGACGTTTCGTACGTACGACTTTTTTCGGTTTAGCCATTGTCAGTTATCCCCCTTTCTTACTTCTTCTTGTTCGCTACAGTACGACGAGGACCTTTACGAGTACGAGCATTCGTTTTCGTACGTTGTCCGCGTACCGGCAATCCACGACGATGACGGATACCGCGATAAGATCCGATCTCGATCAGACGTTTGATGTTCAGAGACACTTCGCGACGCAGGTCGCCCTCTACCTTCACATTAGCGTCGATCGTTTCACGCAGCTTGCTTACCTCATCCTCAGTCAGATCGCGAACACGAGTGTCCGGGCTGATTCCTGTTTGGCTCAGGAGTTTTTGGGAAGTTGTTTTACCAATCCCGAAGATATAAGTCAAGGCGATCTCAACGCGTTTGTCACGTGGCAAATCCACACCAGCAATACGAGCCATTACGCTACACCCCCTTCTAATTTATCCTTGTTTTTGTTTGTGTTTCGGATTTTCGCAGATTACCATGACATTCCCTTTGCGACGAATGACTTTGCATTTTTCGCAGATTGGTTTGACCGACGGTCTAACCTTCATGATTATTACCTCCTCAAAAGCATTCGGTTTGATCGTGCATGAACATTCCGGCCGGACCGGAATCGTTCCAAGCACCAGAACGTTGTATATCCAAAAAGCGACGTATCCTTACTTGCGGTAAGTAATACGGCCGCGAGTCAGATCGTAAGGCGATAACTGTACGACCACTTTATCTCCCGTCAGAATACGGATAAAGTGCATGCGCAGCTTCCCGGAAACGTGAGCGAGAATTTGATGACCGTTCTCGAGTTCCACCTTGAACATCGCATTCGGCAGCGGTTCGATAACCACGCCTTCGATTTCAATGACATCTTCCTTGGCCACAATCATTCTCCTTTCTGCTTAGCATTCTGTGCGTCGGATTCCATAAATACGTTCACTGCATGACGCAGCTTCGCATTCGTAACCCTGCCGCTCTCCTGCAAACTGTTTACGACTTCGCTGCTGATCGTCGTCTGGGGCTCGAGGTGCAGCGGATTTTTTTTCTTCGGACGATCAAACTTGCGCTTGTGTCCGTCCGCGATCCAAATACCCTGATCCTCGTCAAGCCTTACGACCACCGCTGCCTGACCGGCATCGCGGCCTTTCCGGATCTTCACGAGTTGACCGATCTGCAGGGGATGTTCCTTTTTCAAGTGTATCACCTACGCGCCCAATTTTGTGAAAATTTCCAGTCCGTCTTTCGTCACCGCCACCGTATGCTCGAAGTGAGCGCACAGCGAACCGTCCACCGTAACGACGGTCCAGTTATCTTCCAGCGTCCGAACTTGTCTTCCGCCGAAGTTAACCATCGGTTCGATGGCCAGCACCATACCGGGTTTGAGCAGCGGACCGCGGTCTTCGATGCCGTAATTCGGTATGTTCGGTTCTTCATGCAGGTTCCGGCCGATGCCGTGACCGACGAATTCGCGAACGACCGACATTCCCGACTCTTCGATATATCGCTGAATCGCATGCGAAATGGTAAACAGACGCACATCCGGCTTTACATGTGCCAGTCCTGCGTACAGGGAGCCTTCCGTAACGTCCAGCAGCCGCTGGGCTTCATCGGAAATGCGCCCTACCGGGTACGTCCAAGCGGAATCGCCATGGTAACCGCGGTACTGCGCGCCGATATCGATTGAGACGATATCGCCTTCCCGAAGCTTGCGCTCGCTGGGGAATCCGTGAACCAGCTGGTCGTTGACCGACGCACATATGCTGGCCGGAAAACCATTATAGCCTTTGAAAGACGGCACCGCATCCTGGCTGCGGATGGTTGCGTCGGCAAGCCGGTCGAGTTCGGCCGTCGTAACGCCCGGCTCGATCGCTTTAGCCAACACACGGTGAGTCTCAGCCACAATCCGTCCCGCTTCTCTCATAAAGCCGAGCTCCGTTTCGGACTTGCAAATGATCATTACAGTTAACCTCGCAGTACGGACAGGATTCCTTCCGATACCGTACCGATCTCCTGGTCTCCGTCGATCTGCCGCAGCAAGCCTTTGTTTGCATAGTAATCGATCAGAGGCGCCGTTTTGCTTGCATATTCCTCAAGCCGCGTGCGTACGCTCTCTTCATTGTCGTCCGGACGTTGGTAAAGTTCACCGCCGTCTTTGTCACACACGCCTTCCTGCTTCGGCGGGTTGAAGATCACATGATAAGTCGTACCGCAGGTTTTGCAGATCCGACGACCCGTAATGCGGACAAGCAGCTTTTCCGGATCGACGTTCAGATTGATAACATGATCAAGCTTACGGCCAGACTCGAGCAAAAGTACATCCAATGCTTCGGCCTGCAGCAGAGTTCTCGGAAATCCGTCGAGCAAGAAACCTTTATCGCAATCCGGCTGGCTCAGCCGTTCGCGGACGATACCGTTCGTTACGTCATCCGGTACGAGCAGACCCTGGTCGATGTATTCTTTGGCTTTGACCCCGATCGGGGTTCCCTCTTTGATCGCCAGGCGAAATGCATCGCCCGTCGAAATATGAGGAATGCCGAACGCATCGACAATGACCTGCGCCTGTGTTCCTTTACCTGCCCCGGGAGGCCCCATGAATAGAATGTTCACGTCATGTCCACTCCTTACGTCTTACCCATGCCTAACAGCACAAAAGGCGCCGGGCGAGCGCATGGAGTCGGACCCGTCCGGAACCTGAGCTATTTATTGATAAAACCTTTATAGTGCCGTTTAATCAGCTGGCTTTCAATCGTCTTCATCGTATCCAGCGCAACCCCGACGACGATCAGCAGCGAAGTGCCGCCGATTTGAACCGACTGCGGAAGACCGGATAACGAACCGAATGCGATTGGAAGCAGAGAAATTACGGTGAGGAATAACGCGCCGGTAACGGTGAGACGCGACATCACGCGAGTGATGTACTTCTCGGTCGCCTTACCCGGGCGAACTCCAGGAATGTAACCGCCGTTTTTCTTCATGTTCTCCGCCATCTGCTGCGGATTGATCTGCACGAAGGTGTAGAAGAACGTGAAGCCGATAATCATGATCGCGTACAGGACCATGCCGAGCGGCTGACTGTAGTTCAGGTTTTGCTGCACCCATTCCGCCCACGCGTACGTCGACCAGAAGTTTGCAAGAATAACCGGGAACTGCAGCAGAGATACGGCAAAGATAACCGGGATGACACCCGCAGCGTTGACTTTCAACGGAATGTGAGTGTTTTGACCGCCGTACATTTTATTGCCGACGACCCGCTTCGCATATTGGACCGGAACTTTCCGGATCCCCTGCTGAATAAAGATAACACCGACAATGATCAGGATCAAGACAAGAACGATAATCACGGTTTTCATCACGTTCAGGAACGTTTGACCGTCCACGATGAAATCGGATTGAGCCGTTGTCGAGATATAGCCTGGAATGTTTGCGACGATCCCGGCAAAGATCAGAATCGAAATCCCGTTGCCGATGCCTTTTTCCGTGATCTGCTCGCCCATCCACATCAGGAGGGACGTACCGGCAGTCAGGACAATGGCAATCAGGATGTAGTCGACGGTCGTAGCGTTCGGGATCATTTCCGCATTATAAATGCGGTTGAAGCCGATCGCCGTGGCGAACGCCTGGATCAAACCCAGAACAATGGTGCCGTATCGAGTGACCTGCGCCAGCTTTTTCTTTCCGTGTTCGCCTTGTTTGGACCACTCGGTGAATTTCGGAATGACATCCATCGACAGCAGCTGTACGATGATCGATGCCGTTACGTACGGATAGATGCTGAGTGCGAAGATCGAGAACTGCATGAGCGCCCCTCCGGAGAAGGTGTTCAGCAGCCCCATCAACTGGCTGCCGGCCTCGTTGGCCGACTGGAGTACGTCCGTGTTGACTCCCGGAACCGGGATGAACGTACCGATACGGTAGATAACCAGAACCATCAACGTAAACAGAATCCGTTTACGGAGGTCTTCGACCCGCCATATATTCTTCAGGGTGTTGAACATTAGATCACCTCGGTTTTACCGCCGGCAGCCTCGATTTTCTCCACCGCAGATTGAGAGAACTTGCTTGCTTTAACAGTCAGTTTCACCGTCACGTTACCGTTGCCGAGGATTTTGATGCCGCTCTTCGTATCTTTTACGATACCTTGTTCCTTCAGCAGCTCAGGAGTAACTTCCGTGTTTTCTGCAAAGTTGTTCAGCTCTTCGATGTTCACGATGGCATATTCTTTACGGGTCGGATTAACAAATCCGCGTTTAGGCAAGCGACGATACAGCGGGTTCTGGCCGCCTTCGAAGCCTGGACGAACACCGCCGCCGGAACGAGCGTTTTGGCCTTTATGACCGCGTCCGGCTGTTTTACCCGTACCGCTACTCGTACCGCGACCGATGCGTTTGCGCTCTTTAGTCGAACCCGGAGCTGGAGAAAGCTCATGTAACTTCATCGTTCGTTGCACCTCCTTGATTCATTCTATTGATTCGCTTCTGACGAAGCGATTGGATTTAAGCTTCGATTTCTTTTACGGAAACCAGGTGCTTGACTTGGTTTACCATACCGCGGATCGCAGCGTTGTCGTTTTGTACAACGACCTGGTTCGTTTTACGCAGT
The DNA here is from genome assembly GCF_011090185.1 of Saccharibacillus alkalitolerans. GTDB lineage: Bacteria > Bacillota > Bacilli > Paenibacillales > Paenibacillaceae > Saccharibacillus > Saccharibacillus alkalitolerans. The sequence continues at coordinate 13,072 of NZ_JAAFGS010000014.1, forward strand.
CCCAGCGTGTTGACGGTCGTGCGTTGGTTTTTCGGACGTCCGATCAGGCTGCGTACGAGGGTGATTTCCAATTTAGCCATTGCTTTTCCCTCCTTAGCCTCTCAGTTCTTCGACGGATTTACCGCGAAGCTTCGCCACATCTTCGGCACGCTTCAAGCGGGACAATCCTTCCAAAGTCGCGTTGACCATGTTCATGGAGTTCGAAGAACCCAGGGATTTTGTCAAGATGTCGCCTACGCCTGCAAGCTCCAGTACTGCACGTACCGGACCGCCGGCGATAACGCCTGTACCTTCGGATGCCGGTTTCAGCAGTACGCTGCCCGCTCCGAATTTACCTGTAATCGGGTGAGTGATCGTCGTTCCGACGAGAGGAACGTGGATCATGTTTTTCTTGGCATCTTCGATACCTTTACGGATCGCGTCCGGAACTTCTCCGGCTTTACCGATTCCGGCTCCAACGTTGCCTTGACCGTCGCCCACGACAACCAGTGCGCTGAAGCTGAAACGGCGTCCGCCCTTTACAACCTTCGCTACGCGGTTGATGTGTACAACGCGTTCCGTCAGTTCTCCTACAGTGCTCATATCTACACGCAAGTCGTTAACCTCCTTTTGTCTCGGTTTAGAATTCCAGTCCGGCTTCGCGGGCTGCGTCGGCCAGTGCTTGAATCCGTCCATGGTAGAGGTATCCTCCGCGGTCGAAAACGACTACGGTGTGACCTTTTTCCTTAGCGCGGTTCGCGACCAGGGTGCCGACTTTACGGGCAGCTTCAACGTTGCCGCCGTTTGTGATTTCGCTTTTCAGCTCTTTGTCCATTGTCGAGGCGGAAACGATGGTTACACCGTTCACGTCATCGATCAGCTGGGCATAGATGTGTTTCTCCGAACGGTATACGTTCAGACGAGGACGCTCAACCGTACCTTGAATTTTCTTGCGCACGCGCAAGTGTCTTTTCAAGCGAGCTTTATTTTTATCACCTTTGGTAATCATGACTACTTTCACTCCTTCCCATCTGCTTATTAAGCAGCTTCACATGAGCAAGCTAAGGGTAATGCGAAGGAAAGCGGCTTATTTCTTCTTGCCGGCTTTACCTTCCTTACGGATAATGCGTTCGCCTTCGTACTTGATCCCTTTGCCTTTATACGGCTCAGGTTCACGTACCGAACGGATTTGAGCAGCATAAGCGCCTACGCGCTCTTTATCGATTCCGCGAACGATGATCTTCGTGTTCGAAGGAACTTCGAACTCGATGCCCGATTCCGGCGTGATTTCGACCGGATGGGAGTAACCTACGTTCAGGACGATTTTCTCTCCGGACTTGCTGGCACGGTATCCGACCCCGACCAGTTCAAGCGACTTCGAGAAGCCCTCCGTTACACCACTTACCATGTTGTTGACAACGCTGCGGGTCGTGCCGTGAAGGGAACGATGCTCTTTGTTGTCGGAAGGACGTTCTACCGTAATTGTGTTGCCTTCCACCGTTACTTTCATATCTCTATGAAGTTCACGAGTGAGGGTACCTTTAGGGCCTTTGACCGTAATCACCGTGTTGTTCAGTGTTACTTCAACGCCGCCCGGTACTTCGATTGGTTTGCGACCAATACGCGACATGTGTGTTGCACCTCCTTGTGTTCTGACGTAATTACCAAACGTAGCAGATTACTTCGCCGCCGGCTTTCGCCTGACGAGCTTCTTTATCGGTCATAACTCCCTTGGACGTGGAGATGATCGCGATACCCAGACCGCCCAGTACGCGAGGAACTTCGTTGCTCTTCGTGTACACGCGCAGACCCGGCTTACTGATTCTTTTCAGACCAGTGATAACGCGCTCGTTGTTTTGTCCGTATTTCAGGAAGATACGGATGATGCCCTGCTTGTTATCCTGTACGAATTCCGCGTCACGGATAAAACCTTCGCGTTTCAGGATCTCAGCAATTTGCTTTTTCATCGCGGAAGCCGGCATTTCGACTTTCTCGTGACGAACCACGTTCGCGTTGCGAATACGTGTAAGCATATCTGCAATCGGATCGGACATAGTCATAATGTGTGAACCTCCTTCCTTCTTATGCGGTAATTACCAGCTTGCTTTTTTCACGCCAGGGATCTGGCCTTTATAAGCCAATTCGCGGAAGCAAATACGGCAGATTTTGAACTTTTGCAATACCGAGTGTGGACGACCGCAACGCTCGCAGCGCGTGTATGCACGCACTTTGAATTTAGGTGTACGTTGCTGTTTAACTTTCATCGAAGTTTTTGCCACTTTAGCCTGACACCTCCTGGATAGTTTCGGAAGAACAGGGTCATGGATCATGGCCCTAGATACTGGCCGATATTATTTTGCGAAAGGCATTCCGAGACCGGCGAGAAGTTCGCGGCCCTCTTCGTCTGTTTTCGCAGTCGTAACGATAACGATATCCATACCGCGGACTTTGTCCACTTGATCGTATTGGATTTCTGGGAAGATAAGCTGTTCTTTCAGACCCAGTGTGTAGTTGCCGCGGCCGTCGAAGGCTTTGTTGGATACACCCTGGAAGTCACGTACGCGCGGAAGCGCAACGTTGAACAGTTTGTCGAGGAACTGGTACATGCGCTCGCCGCGCAGCGTTACCTTCGTTCCGATCGGCATGTTCTCACGCAGTTTAAAACCTGCGATCGATTTTTTAGCGCGAGTGATGACCGGTTTTTGGCCGGCGATTTGCTCGAGCTCGGCTACTGCGGTGTCGAGAACTTTGGAGTTGGATACGGCTTCGCCGACACCCATGTTGATGACAACCTTCTCCAGTTTCGGAACCTGCATTACCGTTGTATAGTTGAACTTCTGCATCAGAGCAGGAGTGCTTTCGTTCAAATAACGTTCTTTCAGTCTTGTTACCATGAAAGATGAACCTCCTTTCCAAAAAAATGATATTATTCGATGATTTCTCCGGAACGTTTCGCAACGCGCACTTTTTTGCCGTTGTCCAGCGTCTTGTAACCTACACGGGTTACTTTGCCGCCGTCTTTCGGGTCAACGTGCATTACGTTGGACACGTGGATCGAAGCTTCCTGCTCCACGATTCCGCCTTGCGGGTTCGCTTGGCTAGGCTTCTGGTGTTTTTTCACCATGTTCACGCCTTCGACCAGCACGCGGTTCTCACGCGGATAAGCTGCAATGACACGGCCTTTTTTGCCTTTGTCTTTACCGCTGATCACGATTACGACATCGTCTTTTTTCACGTGAAGTTTGTTGTTGTGGGATTCCAGAACTTTTTTCACTCTTGCCATTAGGTACACCTCCTATGACTTACCGGCCGGGCCGACAAGAAAATCGTGCATGTCTATTAGATAACTTCCGGTGCCAAGGAAACGATTTTCATGAAGTCCTTGTCGCGAAGTTCACGGGCAACTGGTCCGAAGATACGCGTACCGCGAGGGCCGCGATCGTCTCTTACTACAACCGCTGCGTTTTCGTCGAATGCGATGTAAGATCCGTCTTTACGACGTACCGAACGCTTCGTACGAACGACTACCGCTTTAACTACGTCGCCTTTTTTGACAACGCCCCCTGGTGTTGCTTGTTTTACCGAGCACACGATCAGGTCGCCGATGTTAGCTGTGCGACGTCCCGTACCACCGAGTACGCGGATGCACATCAGTTCCTTCGCACCGGAGTTATCGGCTACAGCCAAACGAGTAAATGGTTGAATCATTCTGAATGTCCTCCTTTCGGACGAGCTTTATCGTTCAATTAGATGATGATCGCTTTTTCAGTGACTGCTGCCAGTCTCCAGCGCTTGTCTTTGGACAGCGGGCGAGTTTCAACGATTCTTACCGTATCGCCGATTTTCGCTTCGTTGTTTTCGTCATGCGCTTTGAATTTCTTCGTCGACTTGATGCGTTTATGGTACAGATCATGTTTTTTGTAAGTTTCTACAGCAACAACGATCGTTTTGTCCATCTTATCGCTCACGACTTTACCTACCAGCACTTTACGCGAGTTGCGTTGTTCGGTCATGGTTAGCCTCCTTCCTAAATAACGGGTTCACAGACCCGGAGGGTTCAAAAGAATTACGAAGTAATTCCGAGTTCTCTTTGACGCAGAACCGTTTTGGCACGAGCGATTTCCTTGCGGACTACGCTGATGCGAGTCGGGTTATCGAGCTGACCGGTAGCGAGCTGAAAGCGCAGGTTAAAGAGTTCTTCTTTAAACCCGGAAACCTTCTGTTCGATCTCGGCAGTGGTCAGATCACGCAGTTCCTTAGCCTTCATTTGCTTCACCACCCAATTCTTCACGTTTCACAAACTTAGTTTTGACAGGCAGTTTGTGAGCAGCAAGGCGCATCGCTTCGCGAGCGATTTCTTCCGATACACCGGCAAGTTCAAACATGATCTTACCCGGTTTTACGACCGCTACCCATCTTTCAACGTTACCTTTACCGCTACCCATCCGGACCTCGAGAGGCTTTTGAGTGATCGGCTTGTCAGGGAAAATTTTGATCCAGACTTTACCGCCCCGTTTGATGTAACGGGTCATGGCGATACGTGCCGCTTCGATTTGACGGTTCGTGATCCACGAAGGTTCAGTCGCTTGCAGGCCGAATTCGCCGAAGTTCAGTTCAGTACCGCCTTTAGCACGACCGGCCATGCTGCCGCGTTGCTGTTTACGGTGTTTTACACGTTTAGGTACCAACATGATTAGTTGCCTCCTTCCTGAGCAGCTTGTTTCTTAGCTGGCGGAAGAATCTCTCCACGATAGATCCATACTTTAACGCCGATACGACCGTAAGTCGTGTGCGCTTCAGCAGTACCGTAGTCGATGTCGGCACGCAGGGTATGAAGTGGAACAGTTCCTTCGCTGTAGCCTTCAGAACGCGCGATTTCAGCGCCGCCGAGACGTCCGCTAACCGCAGTCTTGATTCCTTTAGCGCCTGCACGCATTGTTCTTTGGATCGATTGTTTCAGCGCACGACGGAACGATACACGACGTTCCAGCTGTTGTGCGATGCTTTCTGCGACCAGAACAGCGTCCAGTTCTTGGTTCTTGATTTCCGCGATGTTGATGTGTACTTTTTTGCCGCCCGAAATCTTCGTGATTTCACCGCGCAGTACCTCAACTTCAGCGCCGCCACGTCCGATTACCATACCCGGCTTAGCCGTATGGATCGTTACGTTAACGCGATTTGCCGCTCTTTCGATTTCAATCTTGGAGACAGCGGATTCTTTCAGCTTTGCTTTCAGGTATTCGCGAATTCTCACGTCTTCCATCAGCAGGGTGCCGAAATCTTTGCCAGCGTACCATTTGGATTCCCAGTCACGGATGATCCCTACGCGGAGTCCGACCGGATTTACTTTTTGTCCCACACGTGTCCCTCCTTACTTTTCAGATACAGCCACAGTGATATGGCTGGTGCGTTTGTTGATCCGGCTTGCGCGTCCCATAGCCCGAGGGCGGAAACGTTTAAGAGTCGGTCCTTGGTTTACGTAAACCTGCGAAATCACCAGTTTGTTTACGTCCATCGAATGATTGTGCTCTGCGTTAGCGATTGCCGAGTTCAGCAGTTTCTCCAGGATCGGGGATGCCGCTTTTGGCGTGTGACGCAGGATAGCGATTGCTTCGCCCACTTGTTTGCCGCGGATCAGATCAGCGACCAGCTGCGCTTTACGCGGAGCGATGCGGGAATATTTCAAATGCGCTTGTGCTTCCATTCTATCATAACCTCCCTTCGGACTTTACTTCGGTCCGTTTTAGCGTCTTGTTTTCTTGTCGTCGTCGGTGTGGCCTTTGTAAGTACGCGTCGGCGCGAACTCACCCAGTTTGTGTCCGACCATGTCTTCCGTTACGTATACCGGCACGTGTTTGCGACCGTCATAAACGGCGAAAGTGTGTCCGATGAATTGTGGGAAGATCGTGGAGCGTCTGGACCAAGTTTTGATAACGGCCTTTTTGCTGGCTTCGTTCATTACTTCTACCTTTTTGAGCAGGTATCCGTCAATGAAAGGGCCTTTTTTGAGACTGCGTGTCATCGATTGTAGTCCTCCCTTCAGCTGGCTTGTTCCATAACCCTAGCCGGCGAAGCAATGCGGGATAAGCGCATTACTTCGTGCGGCGACGGATGATGTATTGATCCGAAGATTTGTTTTTCTTGCGAGTTTTGTAGCCCAGTGTCGGTTTGCCCCAAGGAGACAGCGGGGACTTACGTCCGATCGGAGCACGGCCTTCACCACCACCGTGTGGGTGATCGTTCGGGTTCATGACTACGCCGCGGACTTCAGGGCGTTTGCCCAACCAGCGGTTACGTCCTGCTTTACCGATCTTCACGAGTTCGTGGTCCTGGTTGCCTACCGAACCGATTGTGGCGCGGCAAACTTTCAGTACGCGGCGAACTTCGCCCGAAGACAGGCGGATCGATACGTAACGCTCTTCTTTACCCAGCAGTTGAGCTTCTGTGCCGGCAGCGCGAACCATTTGTCCGCCTTTGCCCGGTTTCAACTCGATGTTGTGGATAACTGTACCTACCGGAATATTTTCCAGCGGCAGCGCGTTACCGATTTTGATGTCTGCATCAGGACCGGAGAAGATCGTGTCGCCAACTTTCAGACCTTTAGGCGCCAGGATGTAGCGCTTTTCGCCGTCCGCATAGTTGATCAATGCAATGTTCGAAGTCCGGTTCGGATCGTATTCGATCGTAGCAACGCGGCCTGGAATTCCATCCTTGGTCCGCTTGAAGTCGATAATCCGGTATTTACGTTTGTGTCCGCCGCCTTGGTGACGAACCGTAATTTTACCTTGGTTGTTGCGGCCCGCTTTGTTGTACAGCGGCGCCAGCAGCGATTTCTCCGGCTGGTTCGTGGTGATTTCTTCGAACGTCGACACGCTCATCGCGCGGCGGGCCGGGGATGTCGGTTTATACTTTTTGATTGGCACGTTGGTTTCCCTCCTTACTCTGCAGATTCAAAGAATTCGAGCGACTTGCTGTCTGGAGTCAGCGTTACGATCGCTTTCTTCCATTCGCTTGTGTAACCGGAGTGACGGCCGTAGCGCTTCGGCTTAGCCGGCACGCGCAGAACGTTAACTTTCAGCACTTTCACGCCGAAAATCGATTCTACCGCCTTTTTCACTTCCGTTTTGTTAGCGCTCATTTGCACTTCAAACACGTACTTCGATTGACTCATCGCTTCAGCCGTACGCTCCGTAATGATCGGACGTTTGATAAGGTCACGAGGATCTTTCATTATGCGAATACCTCCTCTACCTTCTGTACTGCGTCCTTCGTGATGATGAGCTTATCATGCACGAGAACGTCGAGAACATTAATGCCGTCAGCCTGGACGAATTTTACGCCCGGGATGTTGCGCGCGGACAGAGCAACGTTGTTATCGTATTCCGGAGCCACTACCAGGGCTTTACGATCTACGTTCAGTTTGCTCAGGATACCCGCGAATTCTTTAGTCTTCGGAGCGTTCAGGCTCAGTGCATCCAGAACGATAATTTCGTTCGCGATGACTTTCGAAGACAGTGCCGATTTGATCGCCAGACGACGAACTTTTTTAGGCAGTTTGTAGGAGTAGCTGCGCGGAGTCGGTCCGAAGACGATACCGCCGCCTCTCCACTGTGGAGAACGGATCGAACCTTGACGCGCGCGTCCCGTACCTTTTTGTTTCCAAGGTTTACGACCGCCGCCGCGAACTTCCGAACGTCCTTTGACTTTGTGCGTACCGGAGCGCAGGGATGCTTGCTGCATCACTACCGCCTGGTGAAGCACGTGTCCGTTAGGGTTGATTCCGAATACCGAATCGCTCAGTTCGATCTCGCCGACCTGGCTGCCTTCGATATTGTAGACTGCTACTTTAGGCATTTCATGTTCCTCCTTTCTTCTAAAGGTTTATTATTTCTTCACCGATGCACGGACTTTAACGAAGCCGTTTTTAGGGCCCGGAATGGAGCCTTTAACGAGCAGCACGTTGCGTTCCGCATCGACTCTTACGATTTCGAGGTTTTGAACAGTGATCGAGTCGTGGCCCATGTGTCCTGGCAGGCGCTTGCCTTTCGGTACGCGGTTAGCCTGGATGGAACCCATCGAACCCGGTCTGCGGTGGTAACGCGAGCCGTGCGCCATTGGTCCGCGGCTTTGTCCCCAACGTTTGATAACGCCGGCAAAACCTTTACCTTTGGAAACGCCGCTTACGTCAACGAATTCGCCTTCTGCGAATACGTCCGCTTTAAGCACTTGTCCAACCTCGAATGTTCCGAGGTCAACACCGCGAAGTTCGCGAATGTAGCGCTTAGGTGCAGTGTCCGCTTTTTTAGCGTGACCTGCCTCCGGTTTGTTGGAACGGCTGGCTTTCTTGTCCGCAAAACCGATTTGTACCGCTTCGTATCCATCGTTCTCCAGGTCTTTCTTCTGCAGCACCACGCAAGGGCCTGCTTCGATAACCGTTACCGGAACGACGTTACCTTCAGCGGTGAACACTTGGGTCATACCCAGTTTTTTCCCTAAGATACCTTTCATGTTGACACCTCTTTTCGTTTATGTCCTTATTCAGGAGTATTACAGTTTGATTTCGATATCTACACCGGACGGCAGGTCCAAACGCATCAACGCGTCCACAGTTTGTGGAGTCGGGTTAACGATGTCGATCAGACGCTTGTGCGTACGCATCTCGAACTGTTCGCGCGAGTCTTTGTACTTGTGCACCGCACGGAGAATGGTGATGATTTGCTTTTCGGTAGGCAGCGGGATCGGACCGGAAACACCAGCACCCGAACGTTTAGCTGTCTCAACGATTTTCTCAGCGGATTGATCCAGAACTCTGTGATCGTAAGCTTTCAAACGAATACGAATTTTTTGCTTTGCCATTATAATTCCCTCCTTCTATCGCCCAATTTGGTATCGGACATACTCCGCGAAAATTTTCCGCGCACGACCCACTATGGCAAAGGAGCCGGGTGTGTCGGTAACCTCTCGCATCATCGCAACGTCGCAGAACAACATTCATTATTATATAGAATGCGCAGCAACAATGCAATACTTTTTTGAAATTACACAAAAATAAAGCGAGGCCCCATCCCGACTCCGGGATAAAGGCCCCGCCTCGCGCTTTCGTTTACAGTACATTGTTACTCGTTCCAGTACACTGTTGCTTTATTTAACGGTTAAGAACCGTTATTATTTTTGGATTGTTGCTACGGCGCCGGCACCTACTGTACGTCCGCCTTCACGAATGGAGAACTTCGTTCCTTCTTCGATAGCGATCGGAGCGATCAGTTGAACGGTAACCGTGATGTTGTCGCCCGGCATTACCATTTCCGTACCTTCCGGCAGGTTGATGATGCCCGTTACGTCAGTTGTACGGAAGTAGAACTGAGGACGGTATCCTGTGAAGAAAGGCTTGTGACGGCCACCTTCTTCTTTAGTCAGGACGTAGATTTGAGCTGTGAACTCAGTGTGCGGCTTAACCGAACCTGGTTTCGACAGAACTTGTCCACGCTCGATTTGCTGACGGTCTACACCGCGCAGCAGGGCGCCGATGTTGTCGCCGGCTTGAGCGGAATCCATCAGTTTACGGAACATTTCTACGCCCGTAACGACGGATTTTTTGGACTCTTCAGCGATACCAACGATTTCGATTTCGTCGCCGATCTTAACCGTACCGCGCTCGATACGGCCAGTTGCTACCGTACCACGGCCAGTGATCGAGAATACGTCCTCGACTGGCATCAGGAAAGGCTTGTCCGTGTCGCGTTCCGGAGTCGGGATGTACTCGTCGATGATGTTGAACATTTCAACGATCTTCTGAGCCCACTCGCCCTCTGGGTTTTGCAGAGCTTCACGAGCCGAACCTTGGATGATCGGAGTGTCGTCGCCTGGGAAGTCGTATTCGCTCAGCAGGTCACGTACTTCCATTTCAACCAGTTCCAGCAGCTCAGCGTCTTCAACCATGTCGCATTTGTTCAGGAATACGACGATGTAAGGAACGCCTACCTGGCGGGAGAGCAGGATATGTTCGCGAGTTTGCGGCATTGGGCCGTCAGCTGCGGATACAACCAGGATAGCTCCGTCCATTTGGGCAGCGCCGGTGATCATGTTTTTAACATAGTCGGCGTGTCCTGGGCAGTCTACGTGTGCGTAGTGACGAGCAGGAGTCTCGTATTCTACGTGTGCAGTCGAGATTGTGATACCGCGTTCTCTTTCTTCAGGAGCTTTGTCGATTTGGTCGAATGCGATTGCAGCACCACCGTAAGTCTTCGACAGAACAGTTGTGATTGCGGCAGTCAGAGTCGTTTTACCATGGTCGACGTGACCGATCGTACCAATGTTAACGTGCGGCTTATTACGTTCGAATTTAGCTTTTGCCATTTGAAACAGTTCCTCCTTAATGTAGAAAGATTATAGGTTTGAATCAATCCAGGCAGACACTCTTCCTAAGATGAAGCGTCCGCCCGGCGGTGAAAACGAGGATTACTCCCCTGCTTTCGTCTTCGATACGATTTCTTCAGCGATGTTCTTCGGAACTTCTTCGTAGTGGGAGAGTTCCATCGAGAACACGCCGCGTCCTTGCGTACCCGAACGCAGAGTCGTCGAGTATCCGAACATTTCGGAGAGAGGTACTTTCGCACGGATGATTTGAGCACCGCTGCGGGAATCCATACCTTCGATACGGCCGCGGCGGGAGTTCAGCATACCCATAACGTCGCCCATGTACTCCTCAGGCACGGTTACTTCGACTTTCATGATTGGCTCGAGCAGGACAGGCTTACACTTGTCTTTAGCTGCTTTGAGAGCCATCGAGCCGGCGATTTTGAACGCCATTTCGTTGGAGTCGACATCGTGGTAGGATCCGTCGACGATCGTCGCCTTCACGTCTACCAGCGGGAAGCCCGCGATAACGCCGCTCTTCATTTGTTCTTCGATACCTGCAAGTGCCGGTTGAATGTATTCGCGCGGTACGGAACCGCCTACGACTTTACTTTCGAACTGGCTGCCTGTACCCGGCTCCAGCGGTTCGAATTCAACCCAGACGTGACCGTATTGACCACGGCCGCCGGACTGACGAACGAACTTGCCTTCTACGCGGGCCGGCTGACGGAAAGTTTCGCGGTAAGCAACCTGCGGTTTACCCACATTGGTTTCTACCTTAAATTCCCGACGCATCCGGTCGATAATGATATCAAGGTGGAGTTCGCCCATACCTGCCAGAATCGTCTGGCCGGTCTCTTCGTCCGTGTGGGCACGAAGGGTCGGATCTTCCTCGGTGAGCTTGCTCAGAGCCACGCCCATCTTGTCTTGGTCGGCCTTCGTTTTCGGCTCGACCGCGATTTCGATAACCGGGTCAGGGAAGTTCATCGATTCCAGAATAACCGGGTTCTTCTCATCACACAGTGTATCACCTGTACCCGTATCTTTCAAACCAACCGCTGCCGCGATATCGCCCGCGTACACGACGCTGATTTCTTGACGGCTGTTGGCATGCATTTGCAGGATACGGCCGATCCGTTCGCGTTTGCCTTTCGTTGCGTTCAGCACGTACGAACCGGATTGAAGCACGCCGGAGTACACGCGGAAGAACGTCAGCTTACCTACATAAGGGTCGGTCATGATTTTGAATGCCAGTGCGGAGAATGGTTCTTCGTCCGAAGAGTGACGAACCGTTTCCGTACCGTCATCCAGTTGACCCTGAATAGCAGGAACGTCGACCGGAGCAGGCAGGTAATCGATAACGGCGTCCAGCATGAGCTGAACCCCTTTGTTTTTATAGGAAGATCCGCAGATAACCGGGAAGATCTTAACGTCGATAACACCTTTACGCAGAGCCGCTTTGAGCTCTTCGATGGAGATTTCTTCTCCTTCAAGGTATTTCATCATCAATTCTTCGTCCAGTTCGGCAACCTTCTCTACCAGTTCTGCACGCAGTTCTTCAACCTGTGCTTTGAACTCTTCAGGCACGTCGACGACTTCGATGTTTTGACCGAGATCGTCTTTGTACATGTGAGCTTTTTGCTCAACCAGGTCGATGATACCGACGAAGTCATTCTCCGCGCCGATTGGCAGCTGGATCGCTACCGCATTGGCTTGAAGACGCTCGCCCATATCTTTAACTACGTTAAGGAAGTCCGCGCCGATGATGTCCATTTTGTTGACGTATGCGATCCGCGGTACGCCGTAACGGTCAGCCTGTCTCCATACGGTTTCCGACTGCGGCTCGACGCCTTCTTTGGCACTGAATACGCCTACTGCCCCGTCCAATACACGAAGGGAACGTTCGACTTCAACCGTGAAGTCGACGTGTCCCGGGGTATCGATGATATTGACGCGGTGACCTTTCCATTGAGCGGTCGTAGCGGCGGACGTGATCGTGATTCCGCGCTCCTGCTCCTGCTCCATCCAGTCCATCGTCGCAGCACCTTCGTGAACTTCACCGATTTTGTGCGTGATGCCTGTGTAGAACAGAATCCGTTCCGTGGTCGTGGTCTTACCGGCGTCAATATGCGCCATGATACCGATGTTACGTGTATTTTTCAAGGAGAACTCTCTTGCCATGAATGGGATTCTCCCTTCAAAATTCAGTATTGGTTGCTAAGCCGAAATCCTACCAGCGGTAGTGAGCGAACGCTTTGTTCGCTTCAGCCATTTTGTGCGTGTCTTCGCGTTTCTTCACGGATGCGCCGGTGTTGTTCGATGCATCGATGATTTCAGCCGCCAGACGCTCTTCCATCGTCTTCTCGCCGCGGTTGCGGGAGTAGTTGACGAGCCAACGGAGACCGAGAGCCGTCCGTCTTTCAGGCTTAACTTCGATCGGTACTTGATAGTTCGCACCACCTACACGGCGGGCTTTAACTTCGAGAACCGGCATGATGTTTTTGATTGCGGCTTCAAACACTTCCATCGGGTCGTTGCCCGTACGTTCCTGAATCAATTTGAACGAGTTGTAAAGGATGTTTTGAGCTACACCGCGTTTACCGTCGATCATGATGCGGTTGATCAGACGAGTAACCAGTTTGCTGTTGTACACCGGATCCGGCAGTACGTCTCTTTTGGTAACTGGACCTTTGCGTGGCATGGATATCCCCCTTTCTCCGATAGTTGAACGCCCTTAGGCGCTCAAATTAAATTAGTTTTTCTTTTCTTTCGGACGCTTAGCGCCGTATTTCGAACGGGCTTGCATACGTCCGTTTACGCCTGCAGTATCAAGAGCACCGCGAACGATATGGTAACGTACACCCGCCAAGTCCTTTACGCGACCTCCGCGAACCAGCACGACGCTGTGTTCTTGCAGGTTGTGCCCGATACCCGGAATGTAAGCAGTCACCTCGATACGGTTCGTCAGACGAACACGGGCATACTTACGAAGCGCGGAGTTCGGTTTACGTGGAGTCATCGTACCTACACGAGTGCAGACACCGCGTTTTTGCGGGGCGCTCAGGTTCGTTTCTTCACGCTTCAGTGCGTTGAAACCCTTTTGCAGAGCTGGGGATTTCGACTTCACGACTTTCGCTTGACGTCCTTTGCGGACGAGTTGGTTAATAGTTGGCATTTTCATTGCCACCCCCTTCCCATATTGGTGAACATCCTTGTTACAAACCGTTTCCCCCAAGTCCACAGACCCAGGTGGTTCATAAAAGAACAAATGAAAGTTTTTGCCCCAGCCGCTTAACGCTTCTGAAACAAAAACGTTCTTACACAGTTATGACTTTCTCACTTCAGAACCGCAGCCATCGCCGCTCCGACTTCGATCCCGCAGGCTTTGCCGAGCTCTCGCATCGTCTCTACCTCGGTAACCTTCACGCCGGACTTGCCGCACAGCGATGTAATCTTGGCGATCATCCGCTGGTCTGCATCCATGGCTACATAAACTTCGGAAGCTTGTCCAAGTTCGACCGCTCGCACGGTCTGCTTGGTACCGATTTTGACATGAGCGTCCTGGAGTCCTTTATCATTAGACATTCGGCATATCCTCCAAAAGACAGGATCAATACATGCTGCTCACGCACCTTTGCTATATTAGCACTGGGGAGAGCGGTATGTCAAGCAAAGAATTTCGGGGCTTCAAGGGAATTCCCGTCCCTTTCCGCCCCGATTCCTCCGAACCGCAGCGGCCTTATTCGGTCGTTACGGTCTCGAGCGATTCTTCTCCGCTTTCCAAGCCTTCCGGTTCTTCAAAACGCACGTTGCGATAACGGCTCATGCCGGTGCCGGCAGGAATCAGCTTACCGATCAGCACGTTTTCTTTCAGGCCGAGCAGTTGGTCGACCTTGCCTTTGATCGCCGCGTCGGTAAGGACGCGAGTCGTCTCCTGGAACGATGCGGCCGACAAGAAGGAGTCGGTCTCCAGGGACGCTTTCGTGATCCCGAGCAGAACCGGTTTGGCAACAGCCGGATCCTTGCCGTTCAGCATGGCTTCCTTGTTTGCCTTTTCGTATTCGTGCAGATCCACGAACGATCCCGGCAGCAGCGTCGTTTCGCCTGCATCCACGATGCGGATCTTGCGCAGCATCTGACGGATCATGACTTCGACGTGCTTGTCGTTGATTTCTACGCCCTGGTTCCGGTATACGCGCTGAACTTCCTGAAGGATATAGTTCTGCACGCCGCGGATGCCTTTGATGCGCAGCATTTCTTTCGGGTCGATCGAACCGTCCGTCAGCTCGTCCCCCGCTTCGATCGCCATGCCTTCGCGAACGCGCAGACGGGAACCGTAAGTGACGGAGTACGTTTTGCTTTCGGCTTCGCCCTGAACTTCGATCTCGCGGCGGTCTTTCGCTTCGCGGATCTCTTTCACGACGCCGTCGATTTCGCTGATCGTAGCCTGACCTTTAGGGTTACGGGCTTCGAACAACTCCTGGATACGCGGCAGACCCTGCGTGATATCGTCTCCGGCTACGCCGCCGGTGTGGAACGTACGCATGGTGAGCTGGGTTCCCGGTTCGCCGATCGATTGGGCGGCGATGATGCCGACCGCTTCGCCGATCTCGACGTGTTTACCTGTCGCCAGATTTCGTCCGTAGCACTTTTTGCAGACGCCGTGACGGGCGCGGCAGCTGAGTACGGAACGGATTTGCAGTTTTTCCACGCCGGCTTTGACGATTTCTTCCGCTTTGTCGGAAGTGATCAGTTCGTTGCGGCGGGCGATGATTTCGTTCGTCTCCGGATGGCGGACGGTCTCGAAGCAGTAACGGCCTTCGATACGGTCGTACAGATCTTCGATGACTTCCTTGCCGTCCTGGATGCGGCCGACCATGAAGCCTTTATCCGTACCGCAGTCGTCTTCGCGTACGATAACGTCCTGGGCCACGTCGACCAGACGACGGGTCAGGTAACCCGAGTCGGCGGTACGCAGCGCGGTATCGGCCAGACCTTTACGCGCTCCGTGCGTAGACAGGAAGTATTCGAGGACCGTCAGGCCTTCGCGGAAGTTCGACTTGATCGGGAGTTCGATAATGCGACCCGACGGGTTGGCCATCAGGCCGCGCATGCCGCCCAGCTGGGTGATCTGCGATTTGTTACCGCGGGCTTTGGAGTCGACCATGAGCATGATGGAATTGTAACGGTCCATGGATTTCATCAGAATGTCACTGATTTGATCCTTGGCGTGCGACCAGATTTCGATAACCCGGTCATACCGCTCTTCGTTGGTAATCAGGCCGCGGCGGTATTGGTTCGTGATGACCGAGACCTTCTTATCCGATTCTTCCATCAGGTCTTTCTTCTCCGGCGGCACGACGACGTCGGAAACGGCTACGGTTACGCCCGAACGGGTCGAGTACGTGAAACCGAGCTGTTTGATTTCGTCGAGGATCATCGAAGTTTGAGTCGTCTGGTAAACCTCGAAGCAGCGTCCGATGATTTCGCCCAGATACTCTTTGCCGATGCCTTTCGTCTGAGGCGCGTTCATGATGCGCTCCGTGACGTTTTCGCCTTTTTCGTAGATGAAGAAATCTTCCGCTACGCCTTCGAAAAGGTTGGCGCGGGTCGCGTCGTTGATATACGGGAAGCTTGCCGGGAAAATCTCGTTGAAGATAATCCGGCCGATCGTCGTAATCAGCATGGCGTCCTGCTGTTTGTCGGTAAAGCTCGTTTTGTTGAGAGCTTTGACCGGAATCGCTACGCGAGCATGAAGCTCGGCTGTGCCGCGCTGATAAGCGGACACCGCTTCGTTAATGTTGCGTAGGATCATGCCTGCGCCCATGGCTTGGTTGTTGTCCATCGTCAGGTAGTATGTTCCGAGGACCATATCCTGCGAAGGCGTAACGACCGGTTTACCGTCTTTCGGGTTCAGGATGTTGCCGGATGCCAGCATCAGAATGCGCGCTTCCGCCTGCGCTTCTGCGGACAGCGGAACGTGCACGGCCATCTGGTCGCCGTCGAAGTCGGCATTGTATGCCGTACATACGAGCGGGTGAAGGCGAATCGCTTTACCTTCGACCAGGATCGGTTCGAATGCCTGGATACCGAGACGGTGAAGCGTAGGGGCACGGTTCAGAAGAACCGGGTGCTCCTTGATGACTTCTTCCAGCACGTCCCACACTTCGGCGCTGACGCGCTCGACTTTGCGTTTGGCGCTCTTGATGTTATGAGCCAGTCCTTTGTTGACCAGTTCTTTCATCACGAAAGGCTTGAACAGTTCCAGCGCCATTTCCTTCGGAAGACCGCACTGGTACATCTTCAGGTTCGGACCTACGACGATAACGGAACGGCCGGAGTAGTCGACCCGTTTACCGAGAAGGTTCTGACGGAAACGTCCTTGTTTACCTTTAAGCATATGGCTGAGGGATTTGAGCGGACGGTTGCCCGGGCCCGTAACCGGACGGCCGCGGCGGCCGTTATCGATCAGGGCGTCTACCGCTTCCTGCAGCATGCGTTTTTCGTTCTGCACGATAATGTCCGGAGCGCCCAGATCGAGCAGTCTTTTCAGACGGTTGTTCCGGTTGATGACGCGGCGATACAGATCGTTCAAGTCGGAAGTCGCGAAACGTCCGCCGTCGAGCTGTACCATCGGACGCAGTTCCGGCGGAATAACCGGAAGCACGTCGAGGATCATCCAGTCCGGGTTGTTGCCCGAACTTTTGAACGCTTCGATGACTTCCAGACGTTTGATCGCCCGGCTTCTGCGCTGTCCCTGCGTCGTACGGAGTTCCTCTTTGAGGAACTCCAGTTCTTTGTCGACGTCCATATCCTGAAGGAGTTTTTTCACCGCTTCGGCGCCCATGCCGGCCTGGAAACCGTAGCCGTATTTTTCACGGTAGCTGCGGTATTCCTTCTCGGACAGAAGCTGCTTTTTCTCCAGCGGAGTCTCGCCCGGATCGGTGACGACATAAGAAGCGAAGTAAATGACTTCTTCGAGCGAGCGCGGAGACATGTCCAGCGCCAGACCCATACGGCTCGGAATCCCTTTGAAGTACCAGATGTGGGAAACCGGAGCGGCGAGCTCGATATGGCCCATCCGCTCGCGGCGTACTTTTGCACGGGTGACTTCGACGCCGCAGCGATCGCAGACAACGCCTTTATAGCGAACCCGTTTGTACTTGCCGCAATGGCATTCCCAGTCTTTGGTCGGTCCGAAGATCTTTTCGCAGAAAAGACCTTCTTTCTCCGGTTTGAGCGTACGATAGTTGATCGTTTCCGGCTTCTTCACTTCGCCGCGGGACCAAGAACGAATCTTGTCCGGCGAAGCGAGCCCGATCTTGATAAACTCGAAGTTGTTTACATCCAACAAGGAGCAACCCTCCCTATATGCGGTTCCTGATTTTTAAAACTTATTGCTCTACGCCGACTTCCGAACCTTCCAAGTTGAGGCCCAGCTTGTCGCCGCCGGTCGGTTCATCCTCGTCGTCCAGTTCTTTCATTTCGATCTCTTCTTCGTCTTCGCTCAGGATCTTCACGTCCATACCCAAGCTCTGCAGTTCCTTGATCAGGACCTTGAACGCTTCCGGTACGCCCGGTTCCGGCACGTTTTCGCCTTTGACGATGGATTCGTACGTTTTCACGCGTCCTACCACGTCATCGGATTTGACGGTCAGAATTTCCTGCAGCGTGTATGCCGCGCCGTAGGCTTCCAGCGCCCATACTTCCATTTCCCCGAAACGCTGTCCGCCGAACTGAGCTTTACCGCCCAGAGGCTGCTGCGTAACGAGCGAGTAAGGACCTGTGGAACGGGCGTGGATTTTGTCGTCGACCATGTGCGCCAGCTTGATCATGTGCATGACGCCGACCGTGACTTCGCGCTCGAAGCGTTCGCCGGTACGTCCGTCGTACAAGACCGTTTTGCCGTTGCGCTGCATGCCGGCTTCTTCCATCGTATCGAATACGTCGTATTCGTTCGCTCCGTCGAATACCGGAGTCGCGACGTGGATGCCGAGACGCTGCGCCGCCATGCCGAGGTGGACTTCCAAGATCTGTCCGATGTTCATCCGCGAAGGTACGCCCAGCGGGTTCAGCACGATCTGAACCGGCGTGCCGTCCGGCAGGAACGGCATATCTTCTTCAGGCATGATGCGCGATACGACACCCTTGTTACCGTGACGTCCGGCCATCTTGTCGCCTTGGGAGATTTTCCGTTTCTGCGCGATGTACACGCGAACGAGTTGGTTGACGCCCGGAGGCAGCTCGTCGCCGTTTTCGCGGGTAAAGACTTTGACGTCCACGACGATCCCGTCCGTACCGTGAGGCACTCTCAGGGAAGTGTCGCGCACTTCGCGGGCTTTCTCGCCGAAGATCGCGTGCAGCAGCCGTTCTTCCGCTGTCAGTTCCGTTACGCCTTTAGGCGTGACTTTGCCGACCAGGATATCGCCGGCGGCGATCTCCGCGCCGATGCGGATGATTCCGCGATCGTCGAGGTTTTTCAGCGCTTCTTCGCCGACGTTCGGGATGTCGCGCGTGATCTCTTCCGGTCCGAGCTTGGTGTCGCGCGCGTCGGATTCGTATTCTTCGATATGAATCGAAGTATATACGTCTTCCTTAACGAGCTTCTCGCTCAGCAGGATGGCATCCTCGTAGTTGTAACCTTCCCAAGTCATGAAGGCTACGACGACGTTGCGGCCCAAAGCCAATTCGCCCATTTCGGTCGAAGGACCGTCCGCCAGGATATCCCCTTTTTTCACGATGTCGCCAGCACGAACGATCGGACGCTGGTTGATGCACGTCCCTTGGTTCGAACGCATGAATTTGTGTAATTTATAAGTGACCAAGTCGCCTTTGACTTCCTGGCCGTCGATCGTTTCGACGCGGCGCAGCGTAATTTCGCTAGCTGTCGAACGTTCGATGTAACCGTCGTGTTTGGCTACGATACATACGCCGGAGTCCTTGGCCGCTTTGTGTTCCATGCCGGTTCCGACGAGCGGAGCCTTAGGAATAAGCAGAGGAACGGCCTGACGCTGCATGTTCGATCCCATCAGCGCGCGGTTGGAGTCATCGTTCTCCAGGAACGGAATGAGCGCCGTCGCGACGGATACGACCTGTTTCGGCGAAACGTCCATATAGTCGACGCGATCGCTCGGCATCGGCAGGATGTTGTCGGCCTGTTTGTTGTAACGGACGATGACCATGTCTTCCGCGAAAGAGTCGTCTTCGTTCAGCTTGGCGTTCGCCTGCGCTACCACGTAGTTATCTTCTTCGTCGGCCGTCAGATAGTCGATGTGCTCCGTGACTTTGTTGGTCTTCGGATCGACTCTGCGGTAAGGCGCTTCGATGAAGCCGTACTCGTTGATCCGCGCGAACGTGGACAAGGAGTTGATCAGACCGATGTTCGGTCCTTCCGGCGTCTCGATCGGACACATCCGGCCGTAGTGGCTGGCGTGAACGTCTCGAACTTCGAAGCCCGCGCGTTCGCGCGTCAGACCGCCGGGTCCGAGTGCGGACAGACGGCGTTTGTGCGTGAGTTCCGCCAGCGGGTTCGTCTGGTCCATGAACTGGGACAGCTGCGAGCTGCCGAAGAACTCCTTGATCGACGCGATGACCGGACGTATGTTGATCAGTGCCTGAGGCGTGATCACGTTGGCGTCCTGGATCGACATGCGCTCGCGCACGACGCGTTCCATACGGGAAAGGCCGATACGGAACTGGTTCTGGAGCAGTTCGCCTACGGAACGCAGACGACGGTTGCCCAGGTGGTCGATATCGTCGGTATCGCCGATGCCGTGCAGCAGGTCGATGAAGTAGCTGATCGAAGCCACGATGTCGGCAGGCGTGATGTGTTTGACCGTTTTGTCGATCAGACCGTTCGCGATAACCTTGACGACTTTGCCGTCTTCGATCGGAGAGAACACGTCGATGGACTGCATCGGAATGTCGTTGGCGTCGAGTACGCCGCCCGCGACGTGATACGTCTTCACGCTGTGTTCGCTCTCCAGGTACGGCAGAATTTCGTCGAGGAGACGACGATCCACCATTTGGCCCGCTTCCGCGATGATTTCGCCCGTTACGGTGTCGATCAGCGTTTCGGCCAGGCGCTGGTTAAAGAGACGGTTTTTGATGTGGAGTTTTTTGTTGATTTTATAGCGGCCCACATTGGCGAGATCGTATCTCTTTGGATCGAAGAAGCGAGCGATCAGCAGGCTTTTCGCGTTGTCCAATGTCGGCGGTTCGCCCGGACGCAGACGCTCGTAGATCTCGATCAGCGCTTTCTCCGTCGAGTCCGTATTGTCTTTGTCCAGCGTATTGCGGATATACTCGTCGTTGCCGAGCAGATCCAGGATTTCGGCGTCGCTGCCGAAACCGAGCGCACGAAGCAGTACCGTAACCGGAATCTTCCGGGTACGATCGATCCGGACATAGATGATGTCCTTGGCGTCCGTCTCGAGCTCGAGCCATGCGCCGCGGTTCGGGATGACAGTCGCGCTGTATGTTTTCTTTCCGTTTTTGTCCACTTTAGTATTGAAGTAGACGCTTGGAGAGCGAACCAACTGACTGACAATAACCCGTTCCGCACCGTTTATGATAAACGTACCGGTTTCGGTCATCAGCGGGAAGTCACCCATGAACACTTCCTGCTCCTTGACTTCGCCCGTTTCCTTGTTAATCAAGCGGACTTTCACGCGCAGCGGCGCCGCGTACGTTACGTCACGCTCTTTGGCATCGTCTGTCGTGTATTTCGGTTCTCCGAGGCTGTAATCGATAAATTCCAGAATCAGATTTCCGGTAAAGTCCTGGATCGGCGAAATGTCGTGAAACATCTCCCGAAGGCCTTCCTCGAGAAACCACTCGTACGATTTCTGCTGAATCTCGATCAGATTCGGAACTTCGAGCACCTCATGAATTCGCGAATAACTCCGCCGAGTGCGTCGACCATATTGAACAAGATGTCCCGTCAACTATACTCACCCCTCAATGTCTACTCAACTTTAGGCACTTTTTGGATGAAAATGCCGAGTTTAAAAATTCCATTGCGACCCTTACTTTGAATCACGTATAATGAGACAAAGACGGGCGCGACCCTTACATGCAGAAAAGCCCTTATCGAGTATGATTCGAAAAAAGAGCGTCGCATGGCCGGATCAATAATGAATCGAAGCATGTAATGAAACGTCGCTGCATATCTTTCAAAGTGCCGTCAAAAATGCCCGCACATCCGCCTTCGCGCATCAAAATATTAAGCCCCAAACAAAACCGCGCTTCCTTTGCTGTTTTGCGGAGCCTCTTGACATTTTAATATGCTAAAGCCACGTAGGGCATTCTATACTGACATTTTACAACTATAACACGGCCTCACAGGTCGGTCAACCCTTTCTCCGGACTTCTCCGAAAAAATTCTTCTTTTCCTCCCTATCAGCCTTTTATCGCTTGATAGATTCGATACCCTTTGTCTTTCGTCACTTCTTCCACCCGATCGAACAGCGACTCCAGTTTTGCTTTTGCCGACGGCGCACCCTGCTTTTTCTGGATGACGATCCACAGCGAGCCTCCCGGATTCAGTCGATCGCTCGCCTGTTCGAACAGACGATGCACGGTTTCCTTGCCGGCGCGAATCGGCGGATTGGTAATAATGACATCGAAGCTCTCTTCCGAGACCGCTTCGAGCAGATCGCTCTGCATCGCCTTTGCCTGCAAAATGCCGTTGGCCGCCGCGTTTTCGCGCGCCAGTTCGACCGCCCGTTCGTTGACATCCAGCATCGTAACGCTCGAAGCCCCCATTA
Source organism: Saccharibacillus alkalitolerans (assembly GCF_011090185.1). Classification (GTDB taxonomy): domain Bacteria; phylum Bacillota; class Bacilli; order Paenibacillales; family Paenibacillaceae; genus Saccharibacillus; species Saccharibacillus alkalitolerans. Next base: position 35,175 of record NZ_JAAFGS010000014.1, read on the forward strand.
GACCGGCCGCAATGCCGATCGGACCGTAGCCGCAGCCTACATCCAGCACGGAAGCTCCCTCCGGAATTTCGAGCGCCTCAATCAGCACCCGGCTTCCGTAATCGAGTCCGCTTTTGGAAAAAACGCCGGCATCGGTAACCAGACGCACTTTTTTGCCGCGCAGTTCGACGTCAATCGTCTTCCGGTCATGCGCAGCGGAAGGACGGTTGGAATAATAATGATCCGACATCCGATTCAACCCCTTTATCGTTGATCGAAGGCTTAATCGCCAACCTCGCAAAAAGCGTCCGTTTGGAAATTGGCGCAAATACGAGAACAGACCCCCGAAGCAGGATAACTTCGAGGGTCTGCCCTGTGTAGCGCTTATTTAAAAAGCGATTACTTTACTTCTACGGAAGCGCCAGCTTCTTCGAGCTTTGCTTTGATCGCTTCTGCGTCTTCTTTGGAAGTTTTTTCTTTGATTGCTTTTGGAGCGTTGTCTACAACTTCTTTCGCTTCTTTCAGGCCCAGGCCTGTGATTTCGCGAACGACTTTGATAACGTTGATCTTCGAAGCGCCAGCGCTTGTCAGGATAACGTCGAATTCAGTTTGCTCAGCTTCAGCTGCTGCTGCGCCGCCGCCTACCATTGCCATAGGAGCTGCTGCAGTTACGCCGAATTCTTCTTCGATTGCTTTAACCAGGTCGTTCAGTTCCAGTACAGTCATGCCTTTGATGGCTTCAAGGATTTGCTCGTTGCTCATGATTGAACCTCCATTTGGGTATGTGGGATCAGCCGGCTAAGGCTGTCGATTTTGTGAAACGGGATAAAACGTTTTGCGCAAGGCCGCTAAGCGGTCTTATGCAGTCTGCTGCTCGTCTTTTTCCGCAACGGCTTTGACTGCCAGCGCGAAGTTGCGCATAGGAGCCTGGAGCACGCTGAGGAGCATGGACAGCAAACCTTCGCGGGAAGGCAGGGAAGCCAGTGCTTTCAGTTCGTCCGCACTTACTACGCGTCCTTCTACCACGCCGCCTTTCAGTTCCAGAGCGTCATTCGCTTTCGCGAAGTCGTTCAGGATTTTGGCAGGCGCTACAGCGTCTTCCGTACCGAATGCGATAGCGGTCGGTCCTGTGAGAACCGCGTCGAGATCGGTCAGTTCGGAAGCTGCAGTCGCACGGCGAACCAGCGAGTTTTTCAGAACTTGGAACTCGATGCCCGCTTCGCGCAGTTGCTTACGCAGCTCGGTAACTTGAGCTACGTTCAGACCGCGATAGTCGACAACGACGGTCGTTACGCTGTCGCGCAGTTTACCGGCGATTACGTCTACCGCTTCTTGTTTAGCTTGAACTACTTTTGCGTTAGCCAAATCGTACACCTCCTGTTGAATTCGAGTGAAACAGAGGACCGCCGCGCCGGGCGGTTCCGCTCGTTCCCACTTGTTGCTGGCATGTCCGAACCGAAGTCCGGACATGCACCGTAGGCAATAAGAAAAGCCTCCGCAGAAGACGAAGGCTTGACGAATCAGCAAAGCTGAAATTCTATCACGACACCTCGGTAGGAAATTAAGCTCGAAAGCACCTACTGTCTACGGTAAGCATATTCAAATTTAGTCAACCGTTCAAAAGAACGGAATCGAACAACTATCACAGTATAAGTGAAAGGTCGACCGAAGTCAACACTTTATTATCTGTAAGAAGTTGTGTTTACGCGAATGCTCGGTCCCATCGTTGCGGACACCGCTACGCCTTTCAGGTAAACGCCCTTGGCAGCAGCCGGTTTAGCGCGGTTCAGCGCGTCCATCAGTGCTTTCAGGTTATCGTTCAACTGCTCCTCACTGAACGACGCTTTGCCGATCGGTGCATGGATTTGGCCCGCTTTGTCCAGACGGTATTCGATTTTACCGGCTTTGATTTCTTGAACAGCCTTGGTAACGTCGAATGTAACTGTGCCTGCTTTAGGGTTAGGCATGAGGCCTTTACCGCCGAGCAGACGACCCAGTTTACCGACTTCGCTCATCATGTCAGGCGTTGCTACGCAGACGTCGAACTCGAACCAACCTTGTTGGATCTTGTTGATCATGTCCTGATCGCCTACGAAGTCCGCTCCGGCAGCTTCCGCTTCCTTCGCTTTATCGCCTTTTGCAAATACCAGTACGCGCTGCGTTTTGCCTGTGCCGTGTGGCAGGACAACGACGCCGCGGACGGCTTGGTCTTGTTTACGCGGGTCTACGCCCAGACGTACTGCCGCTTCGACGGTTTCGTCGAATTTAGCCGTTGCGGTCTTTTTGACGAGACCTACGGCTTCGGCCGGTTCGTAAGCTGCTTCGATGTCGATCAGCTTGGCAGCTTCGAGATACTTCTTACCGTGTTTAGCCATTGTGTATTCCTCCTTTGTGGTGTTAGCGGGTAACCCTCCCACGTATGCCGCACTGCCTTGAGGCTCGGCTTTGGACGATACTCAAGAATCAATTAGTCTTGGATCGTGATGCCCATGCTGCGGGCTGTACCTTCGACCATGCGCATTGCGGACTCGACGTTCGCAGCGTTGAGGTCAGGCATTTTTTGCTCGGCGATTTGGCGAACGGTGTCGCGGTTAACCGTAGCAACTTTTTTCTTGTTCGGTTCGCCCGAGCCTTTCTCGATCTTCGCAGCGACGCGCAGAAGGACTGCTGCCGGCGGAGTTTTCGTGATGAAAGTGAACGAACGGTCTTCAAATACGGAGATCTCGACCGGAATGATCAGACCTGCCTGGTCGGCTGTGCGAGCATTGAATTCTTTACAGAATGCCATGATGTTCACACCCGCTTGACCCAGTGCCGGACCTACCGGAGGCGCAGGGTTCGCTTTGCCTGCAGGAATTTGAAGTTTCACCATTTTAATGACTTTCTTTGCCATTGAGAAACACCTCCTTGCGTTAATTAAATCTTCTCGACTTGCGTGTAATCCAGCTCAAGCGGTGTCTCGCGCCCGAACATGTTGACGTGAACCTTCAGCTTGCTTTTCTCGAGCAGAATTTCTTCCACTGTTCCGACAAAGTTCGCAAAAGGTCCCACTTTGATACGCACGGATTCCTTCAGATCGAATTCGATCTTCGGTTTCGGTTCGTCCATGCCCATATGCTTCAGAATTTGTTCTACCTCTTCCGGAAGCAGGGCTGTCGGCTTGGAACCGGAACCCGTCGAACCTACGAACCCGGTGACGCCCGGCGTGTTGCGGACAACATACCAAGAATCATCGGTTTGGATCATTTCCACCAAGACATAACCGGGATACACTTTACGCATGACGGTTTTTTTCTTGCCGTCTTTGTCGACCAGTTCTTCTTCCATCGGAACAAGAACCCGGAAAATCTTGTCTTCCATGCCCATAGATTCTACGCGTCTTTCCAAATTGGCTTTGACTTTGTTCTCATACCCGGAATAGGTATGAACGACGTACCATCTTTTTTCCATATCAAGCCACCTACAGGCCCTTCCTTAAATTATCGCTTCAATCGCATAGGAGAGTCCGATGTCGATTACCCAAAAGAATACAGCCATCACAACAATCGTTCCCAAAACAACAAGCGTGTAATTGGTCAGTTCTTTGCGATTGGGCCAGCGAACCTTTTTAAGTTCAGCCCAGCTTTCGGAGAAAAAGGAAAACATAGACTTGAAGCTCTTTTTCACGCCGACGACACCTCCAACTAACTATCTGGTTTCACGATGAGGAGTTTGCGAGTTGCAATACTTGCAATACTTCTTCATCTCCATGCGGTCAGGGTGATTACGTTTGTTCTTCATCGTTGTATAATTGCGCTGCTTGCACTGCGTGCATGCCAACGTGATAATAACCCGCATAGATGTACACCTCCCGAAGATATCCTTCAATCAAGAAGAACTCGTATTGAGCCTAAAATCATGATTTTAGGCCTACCTAAAACACTTTAGCATAGCCGGTATATGCTGTCAACGAAAAACGTTGATCGGACGCGGTTTTTTCGCATTATGCAGAAAAAGACTCCCTGAAGGGAGTCTTTCTCCTCGCCCTTGCCTCGCGGGCGGCTTGTTGTATATGTAACCGGCCTGACGCAGCCCATTCACACTTGATCCCGTACTTCCAAATACTTCTCCAACTTGCGCTTCACCCGCTGAAGCGCGTTATCGATCGATTTGACGTGCCTGCGGAGATCGACGGCGATTTCCTGGTAGGAACGCCCGTCCAGGTAAAGCATAAGCACCTGACGTTCGAGTTCGCTCAAAATTTCCGACATCTTGTCTTCCAGCCCGTTGAATTCTTCGCGGTTAATGATCAACTCTTCCGGATCGCAGACCTGGGATACGCAAATGATATCCAGCAGCGTTCGGTCCGAATCTTCTTCGTAAATCGGTTTGTCCAACGACACATACGAATTGAGAGGAATATGCTTCTGCCTCGTCGCCGTCTTGATCGCCGTAATGATCTGCCGCGTGATGCACAGTTCGGCGAACGCCTTGAACGAAGCCAGCTTGTCTCCGCGAAAATCGCGAATCGACTTGTACAGTCCGATCATGCCTTCCTGGATGATGTCTTCCCGGTCGGCTCCGATCAGGAAATACGAACGCGCCTTGGCGCGCACGAAATTCCGGTACTTGTTGATCAGATATTCCAGCGCCTCGCTGTCGCCGAGATGAACCGCTTCCACGACTTCTTCGTCGCTCTGGAAATCGTAAGGTGACACTATGACGTCTTTGAGATCTACACTCACCAGCAATCCCTCCGGCCGCGGCGCAAGTTTCGAGCCTGTCGTAAAAGTTAGCCTCAGTATATATTATGTCACCTTACACCGTCAACCGCAGAACGACCAAAAGAGGGGCCTGATGGCGGATAATTCCTTTTTGTACACCGAGTTGTAATAAAACGCTTACTTTTGTTCCGCGAAAAAGCGGCGCCTATTGGCGCCGCCAGCGTTCAAAAAGTTTAAGCTGTTCGGGCGTGAGCTTGCCGTCGAGCGTGTTCCGGCTTCCCAGCCGGGCCTGCTCGGCGATTCTTTTTCCGATCTCGCGCTCGCTCTGCTCGACATCGACCAACAACTCGAGCGCCGGTACCCGAAGCGCTCCCTGCGCGAAGGCGACGCTCTGCTCGACGAAGTCGTTCGTCGCCACATACACGAGCCGGCGCTTTCCGCCGAGCTGGCCGGCGAAGCGTTCGATCGCTTCGTCCGCGGTCTCTTTCTCTTTGGTGAAGTAGACCTCGACCTTGCCCTGCTTGAAGGACTTCCCCTTTCCGGGTACGCGGTAAGCGTCGAAGACGGCGATCACCCGCCGTCCCGTAAACGCCTGGTAATCGGCCAGCCGCTCGAGCAGGCGATCGCGGGCTTCGTCCATATCGATTTGCGACAGCGAAGCCAGGTCGGGCCAGGCTCCGATCATGTTGTAGCCGTCCACCAGAAGCACATCCCGCAAATCGGCCATCGTCCTACGCTACTTTCTGCCGCTGCGCTGGCGCAGCACTTCGTACATGACGACGCCCGCGGCGACGGAAGCGTTCAGCGAATTGATCCGGCCCTGCATCGGCAGCTTGATCAGCACGTCGCATTTCTCGCGCACGAGACGTCCCATGCCTTCGCCTTCGTTGCCGATCACAAGCGCGACCGGACCTTTGAAGACATCCGTTTCGTAAATTTCGCCCTCGGCCCGCACGTCGGTGCCCGCGATCCAGACGCCCGATTCCTTCAGCTTCTCCATCGTCTGCGCCAGGTTCGTCACGCGCGCGACCGGCACGTATTCCGCCGCGCCCGCGCTCGTCTTCGACACCGTCGCGTTGACCTGAGCCGAACGGCGCTTCGGAATGATGACGCCGTGCACGCCCGTACAGTCGGCCGTACGCAGGATGGAACCGAGATTATGCGGGTCTTCGATTTCGTCCAAAATCAGCAGGAACGGATCTTCGTCCTTCGCGGCCGCCGCCGCGAGCAGGTCTTCGACCTCCGCGTAGACGTAAGGAGCCGCCTGGGCGACCACGCCCTGGTGCTGGATGCCCGGCACGAGCGTGTCCAGCTTGCGCTTGTCGGCGGTCTGGACGACGACGCCGCGGTTTTTCGCTTCCGTCAGAATCGGCTGCATCTGCTTCTGCTGGGTTCCTTCGGCGATCCAAATTTTATTGATGCTTCTTCCGGCTCTCAGCGCCTCGGCGACCGAGTGCTTGCCGGCAATCAATTCTTCTTCCATGCTGATACTCCCCTTCTGCCGGCGGCGCTTCGCCGCCGCTCTCGTATGTGATCCATCAGGTCCGTCCGGGAACGTCCGCGTCCGGAGAAGCCAATCCCAACCGAATCAGCTCTTCCAGCCGCTCGGCCCGCCCGGCGTAATACAGATAGCCGGCCAGACATTCCAGCGCCGTGGCATGCCGATACTCGAGCACGTCGGCGTTTTTGGGCACGGAGCCCGACTTGGCGTTTCGTCCGCGGCGAACGATATCGGCTTCCTCTTCGCTCAGCGCGTCTTCGATCCGGAACAGCAGCCGCGCCTGGGCGCCGGCCGAGACAAGCTTGGTCGCCTCGCGGTGCAGATGATGCGGCCGCAGGTTGGCATGTCCGATCAGGTACTGCCGGATCGCCACTTCGAACACCGCGTCGCCGATATAGGCCAGCACGAGCGGCGGGAGCAGTCCCGGCGGCTTGGACGGCGGGTAGCCGAACAGCAGCCCGTCCGCTCCGTTTCTCCGTTCGGTCTCCGCCGCTTCGCGGAGGTCCCCGCCTGCCTCTCCGTCCCTTTTATCGTGTTCGGTCATCTTATTTTCTCCGCCATCTCATGCCCTGCGGCGTATCTTCCAGCAAAATGCCGCGCTCGGCGAGCAGGTCGCGGATTTCGTCGGAACGACTCCAATTTTTCGCTTTGCGCGCTTCGGCGCGTTCGGCGATCAGGGATTCCACTTCTTCGTCCAGCAGTTCCGCGCTCGGCTCGGCCGCAATGCGCAGCACGCCGTTCATTTTGCGGAAAGCTTCGAGCAGCGCTTCGAGATCGGCTTTGCGGGCCACTTCTTCGCGCAGCGCGCGGTTGGCCTCGTTCACCCATTCGAAAATCGCGGTCACGGCATCCGGCGTATTGAAGTCGTCGTCCATTTTCGCGTAAAAATCGTTCAAAATCGCATCCAGCTTCCCGCGAAGCGCGTCCGTCACGGCTTCCGTTCCCGCCGTTGCCGCTCCCAGGCGATGATGCACCGCTCCGACGGCATTCTCGATCCGCTCCACGCTGTTCAGCGACTGCTGCATATTGTCCGCGCTGAAGTTAAGCGGGTTGCGGTAGTGCGTCGACAGGACGAAATAGCGCAGCGCTTCTTTTTTATACTGCTTGCGCAGGTCCTGCACCGTGATGCCGTTGCCGAGCGACTTGGACATTTTCTCGTTGTCGATATTGACGTAGCCGTTATGCATCCAATAATTGGACAGCGCGTGGCCGCTCAAGCACTCCGATTGCGCGATCTCGCATTCGTGATGCGGGAACTGCAGATCCTGTCCGCCGCCGTGAATGTCGAGCGTGTCGCCGAGATAGCGGCGCGCCATCGCCGAGCATTCGATATGCCAACCCGGCCGCCCCGGTCCCCATGGACTTTCCCAGGAAATCTCGCCCGGCTTCGCCCCTTTCCAGAGCACGAAGTCTTCCTGATTTTCCTTGCGCGCGTCGACTTCGATCCGGATGCCGAACTGCAGCTGCTCCAGGTTCTGCCGCGACAGCTTGCCGTACTGCTCGAAGCTCGACGTACGGAAATACACGTCGCCGCCGCTCGGGTAGGCGTGCCCCGTTTTGACCAGCTCGTCGATGAACGCGATGATGTCGTCCATGTTCTCCGTCACGCGCGGGTTCAAGGTCGCCTTTTCCACGCCGAGTCCTTCCAGATCCTCGTAGTAAGCCGCGATAAACTTCTCCGCCACCTCCGGCACCGTCGTGTTCATCGCTTCCGCCTTGCGGATCAGCTTGTCGTCGACGTCGGTAAAGTTCACCACGTAGTTGACGTCATATCCCCGGTCTTCCAGGTACGCTCTGACCACGTCGAAAAAGATGACCGGACGCGCGTTCCCGATATGGATATAATCGTAAACGGTCGGGCCGCATACATACATATTGACCTTATCCGGATTTACCGGCACGAATTTCTCTTTTTCCCTCGTCATCGTATTGTAAATTTGCAGGGCCATTTCTCCACATTCCTCTCTCGTTCTCGTCGCTTACTTCTGACCGTCTCCGCTTCCCGCCGCGCGCGGCGGCTCGCCGTACGTTTCGCGGCGAACCGCTTCCAGCTCCCGCTGAAGCTCGCCGATTTGGCGCCGCAGCTCGCAGATCGCATCGTGCGAAGGGTCGGGCATCTGATGGCTGAGCCGGTCGACCTTACGGCCGTGCTGCCGGACGATCTGGCCGGGGATGCCCACCACCGTACTGTTCGGCGGCACTTCCTTGAGCACGACGGAATTCGATCCGATGCTGCTCTGATCCCCCACCGTAATGGAGCCCAGCACCTTGGCTCCGGAGCCGATGACCACGTTGTTGCCGATCGTCGGATGCCTCTTCCCTTTTTCTTTACCCGTGCCTCCCAGCGTGACGCCCTGATAGATGACGACGTCGTCGCCGATCTCGCACGTCTCGCCGATCACTACGCCCATTCCGTGGTCGATGAACAGGCGATCGCCGATCGTCGCGCCCGGATGAATCTCGATTCCGGTAAAAAAGCGTCCGATCTGCGATACTGTCCTCGCCATCGTGAAGCGCCGCCACTTATACAGCTTGTGCGCGATCCGGTGAGCCCAAATCGCGTGCAGCCCCGAATAGGTGAAGACGACTTCGAACATGCTTCTCGCGGCCGGATCGTTATCGAAAACGGCGCGTATATCGGACCTCATCGATTTGAACATCACGCTTCCTCGCTTCCATTGCCCCAAAATAAAAACGCCTCTGCAGCATCATGCTGCAGAGGCGTTCGACCGCGGTTCCACTCTGCTTGGATCATCCGGGCGCCCGGCCGATCCGTCTCGTTCAAGTCCGTAACGGGGACCGGCCGGCGGACTCTAGCCCGGCGCCGTCGGCGTCCGGGTTCGAACCCGCAGCTCCCAGGCGCATTTCCGTCTGCCGGCTCCGGACGGCTCCCAGCCCGCGCCTGCGGCCCTTAAGGGCTTCGGCGTCCGGCCGTCCTCTCTGGGGATTCGGCGTACGACGTACTTCTCCTGTTCTTCGCTATCAAAATATTCGATTAATGACGGTATGGGATAGATCTTGTTTAGCCATTATAAACGAATCGAAGCGGTCTGACAATCCGTCCTCGATCCGCAATTCGATTCATCCCGGCAAGCGCCGCGGCGACGTCCCGAGAAGCCCAGCGGCCGTTCTGTCCGGGAACCTTCGGCCTCCGGCTTAAACGCTTTGCGCCTTCAGGCGTTCGATCACGGTCTCTTTGCCGAGCAGATAGATCGTCTGATTGAGGTCGCGGCCGTGCATTTGACCGGTCAGCGCGACTCGGATCGGCATGAACAGCTGTTTGCCCTTGATCCCGTTCTCCTTCTGCACTTCCTTGATGAGAGCGGCCATTCGTTCCGGCGAGAACTCGTCCGAGGCTTCGACTTTTTCGAGGAACGCGCCCAGCGCCACCGGGGCTTTTTCGTCGGCCAGCACTTCGCGCTCTTCTTCGCCGAACTCCACGTCCTTGCGGAAAAACATCTCCGACAGATTCACGATATCCGACGCGGCGTTCATCTGCTCCTGATACAGCGCGACGAGGCGCTCCGCCCAATCCTGCCGCGCGGCATCCAGCGTCTCCGGCAGGAGGCCCGCTTTTTGCAGATGAGGAATGGCCAGGTCCGCGATTCGTTTCGGATCGGCGTTTTTGATGTAGTGATTGTTGATATGCGCCAGCTTGTGCGGATCGAACACGGCCGGGCTCTTCGACAATCGGTTCGCATTGAAGATCGAAATCAGTTCCTCGCGGCCGAAAATCTCTTCTTCGCCTTCCGGCGACCAGCCGAGCAGGGCGATGAAATTGAACAGCGCTTCCGGCAGATAGCCGAGTTCTTCGTACTGCGAGATGAATTGAATGATCGATTCGTTGCGCTTGCTGAGCTTCTTGTGGTCTTCGCCCACGATCAGCGTCATGTGCGCGAAACGCGGCGCTTCCCAGCCGAGCGCTTCGTAAATCATCAGCTGGCGCGGCGTGTTGGAGATATGATCTTCCCCGCGCAGCACATGCGAGATCTTCATCAGGTAGTCGTCGATGACGACGGCGAAGTTGTACGTCGGAATGCCGTCGCGCTTCACGATAACGAAGTCTCCCATATCCTCCGTAGTGAAGGAAATCTCGCCTTTGACCATGTCGTCGAACGTGTACGTTTTGTTCTCGGGCACGCGGAAACGCACGCTCGGCACCCGGCCTTCGGCTTCGAACGCCTGCCGCTGTTCAAGGGTCAGATCTCGATGTTTGCCCGAGTAACGCGGCGTCTGTCCGGCCGCCATCTGTTCTTCGCGCTCTTTTTCGAGTTCTTCCTCCGTGCAGTAGCACAGGTAAGCCAAGCCTTTATCCAGCAGCTCCTGCCAATATGTTTTGTAGATGTCGAGACGTTCCGTTTGGCGGTAAGGTCCGTAGTCTCCGCCGATATCGATGCTTTCGTCCCATTCGATCCCCAGCCATTTCATATATTTCAGTTGGCTTTCTTCGCCGCCCGCCACGTTCCGTTTCACGTCGGTGTCCTCGATGCGCACGATGAACTTGCCGCCCTGGTTGCGGGCATACAGATAGTTGAACAGCGCCGTTCTGGCATTGCCGATATGCAAATGGCCCGTAGGGCTCGGCGCATAGCGCACGCGTACTTCCTTGGTCATGATTGTCTTCCTCCCGTATCGTTTCTAAAACTCTTTCAAGATGATAGCATACCCTTCGTCAGGCAGACAACGGCCTGCGCCGCAATACCTTCGCCCCGCCCGGTAAAGCCGAGCCACTCGGTCGTCGTCGCTTTGACGTTCACCTGCGACTCGTCCGCTCCCAGCGCTCCGGCTATGACCGTTACCATCTGCGGGATATAAGGCGCCATTTTCGGCTTCTGCGCGATGATCGTCGCATCCACGTTGCCGAGCGCGTAACCTCGCTCCGCCGCCATTTTCCAGACATGCTCGAGCAGCTTCAGACTGTCCGCGTCCTTGAATGCCGGGTCCGTATCCGGGAAATGCCGGCCGATGTCGCCCAACGCCAGCGCGCCCAAAATGGCGTCGCTGATCGTATGCAGCAGCACGTCGGCATCGGAATGCCCGAGCAGCCCTTTTTCGTACGGAATCGTGACGCCGCCGATGATGCAGGGCCGTCCTTCCACCAGCTGATGCACGTCGAATCCTTGTCCTACTCTGATCATGACTCTGTCTCCTTTTGCTCCGCCCGAAGCAGAAATTCCCCGTACACCAAATCTTCCGGCGTCGTAATCTTGATATTCGTATAGTCGCCCCGGGCAATGCCGACCTGAACGCCCAGCCGTTCGGCCAGCATCGCATCGTCGGTACCGACGAACCCTTCCGCATCCGCCCGTTCATGCGCCTGCAGCAGCTGCTGCCTGCGGAAGCCCTGAGGCGTCTGTATGGCCCACAGCAGACTGCGGTCAGGCGTGTCGACAATGACCCCTTCGGCATCCACGGTCTTGATCGTGTCCTTGACCGGCACGGCAAGCACCGCCGCCCCGCGGCGAAGCATCTCTTCGTAGCAGGAGGCGATGTCTTCCGTCCGGATAAAAGGCCTTACGCCGTCGTGCACCATAACCCATGGCGACGAGGCGAGCTTCAATCCTTCGTACACGGAATGCTGGCGCTCCGCTCCGCCGGCCACGACCGTCTTCACGAGCGGACATCCCGCTTCGCCGATGTAGCGAGAGCAGCGTTCGACGTCGGACTCGCCGGTTACGACGATGATTTCGGCGGTTCTCTCGAACCTTCCGAACGTTTCGATCGCCCGCAGGAACAGCGGTCGCCCTCCGAGCTCGAGAAACTGCTTGCTTTCCTTGGTTCCCATGCGAGAACCGCGGCCGGCCGCGACCACGATCACGCTCAAATTCCGTTCCATTCGTCCAGTCCCGCCTTTATGACCATTTCGCTTTTTTCGCGTCTCTTTAGTATACCCTCGGCGGACGGCGAAAACTACAAGCTCGGGCGAAAACTTAAGAGTGCCCGAACGAAAAAGAAGCCTTCCCGAAGGGAAGGCTTCTTCGCGCACTTGCCGGGACTCGGTCATACCTGCCGATCGATAAACACCTGATCCTGCAGCCGCCGCAGCCCTTCCTTGATCGTCCGGGCACGGGCGCCGCCGATCCCGTCGACCTCGTCCAAGTGCTCCAGCTCGGCGCGCATCACGTGACCCAACTGGCCGAAATGCTCGGTCAAATTGTTCACGATGACGTTCGGCAGGCGCGGAATCTTGCTCAGCACCCGGTAACCGCGAGGGGTCAGCAGCTCTTCGGTCACGGACACCTGTGCCGGATAACCGAGCAGACGTACGATATGCGCCGTATCGAGCAGTTCTTCGTCCGTGGAGCGCCGGAGCGCGAACAGCACTTCTTTGACTTTGTCTTCGCCCGTATGCGCGGTATAGTCCTTGATCAGCAGCAGCACTTCGCGCTCGGTATTGCCGACCAGCTCTTCCATCTGCATGGCGATCAGCCGGCCTTCGTTGCCCAATTCGCTTACGTAGCGCTGGATCTCCGTCTTGATGCGCAGCACCATTTCGACCCGCCGGATAACGCCTACCACTTCGGCCAGCGTAACCAGTTCCTCGAATTCGGAGGCGGTCAGGTTGGTCAGCGCCTGCGTCAGGACGACTTTGTACTTCTCCAGCGTCTGGATCGCCTGATTGGCCTTGGTCAAGATGACCCCGACCTCTTTCAGCGCGTAGCGCAGATTACCGAGATACAGCGTAATGATATTGCGGCGCTGCGAGATGGATACGACCAATTTCCCGGTCTGCTTGGCTACGCGCTCGGCGGTCCGGTGGCGGATTCCCGTTTCCGAAGACGAAATCGCCGGGTCGGGAATCAGCTGGGTATTGGCGTACAGAATGCGCTTGAGATCCTCGCTGAGAATGATCGCGCCGTCCATCTTCGCCAGCTCGTACAAATAGTTCGGTGAAAAATCGCAGTTGATGGAAAAACCCCCGTCGACGACTTCCATCACTTCCGGGCTGTAGCCGACGACGATCAAGGCGCCGGTCTTGGCCCGCAGCACATTCTCAAGCCCGTCGCGGAAAGGCGCTCCCGGGGCGACGAGTTTGAGCAGCTCGTTCATTTTTACGGATTCCGATTCTTTCATTGCCTGCCTCCTACTGCATCGACCGCCTGAAAGGTTTCGATCGATGCCCTACTCTAGCGCCGCTTTGAGCGCCTGCGAAACGGTCTCGACCCCGATCAGCTCGATTCCTTTCGGATGCTTCCATCCCTTTAAACTTTTCTCTGGCAAAATGACCCGTTTGAACCCCAACTTCAATGCTTCCTTTACCCGCTGCTCGGCCCGTGCCACGGCGCGTACCTCTCCGGTCAGGCCGATCTCGCCGAACACGGCATCGTAAGGCCGGGTCGGCTTGTCCTGCACGCTCGAAGCGATACTGACGGCAATCGCCAGGTCGACGGCCGGCTCGTCCAATCTGACGCCGCCGGCCACGTTGACGTAGGCGTCCTGCGTCTGCATATACAGCCCCATCCGCTTTTCCAGCACGGCGATGATCAGGTTCAATCGGTTGTAATCGATGCCGGTGCCCATACGCCGCGGCGACGGGAAATGCGTGGTCGCGACCAGCGCCTGGATCTCGACCAGCACGGGCCTCGTTCCTTCCATGCTGGCGACGACGGTCGTCCCCGATACGCCCATCGCCCGCTCGGACAGGAACAGCTCCGACGGGTTGGTCACCTCGTCGAGTCCTTCTTCCCGCATTTCGAAAATGCCCATCTCGTTCGTCGATCCGAAACGATTTTTCACCGCGCGCAAAATCCGGTACGTATGATGGCGCTCTCCTTCGAAATAAAGCACGCAGTCCACCATATGTTCCAGCATGCGCGGACCGGCGATAGCGCCTTCTTTCGTCACATGTCCGACCAAGACGATGGCGATTCCGCCGTTTTTGGCCAGCCGCATAAAGCGCGCCGTGCATTCGCGGACCTGCGAAACGCTGCCCGGTGCGCTGGTAACATCCGGCTGGTACACCGTCTGGATCGAGTCGATGACGAGAAAATCGGGCGCGATCTGCTCGATCGACTGCTCGATCTGCTCCATATTGCTCTCGCAAAGCACGTACAGCTGCGCGGACAGCGCGCCCAGACGCTCGGCTCGCAGTTTGGTCTGCTTGACCGATTCCTCGCCGGAAATATACAACACTTTAAGTCCCGACGCCGCCAGCGAGTGCGAAGTCTGCAGCAGCAGCGTCGACTTCCCGATTCCGGGATCGCCGCCGACGAGAATAAGCGAACCGGGCACGACTCCCCCGCCGAGCACGCGGTTCAATTCTCCGATCTTCGTATCCACCCGCGGCTCCTGCCCGCCTTCGATGTCGACGATGGACTGCGGCTTCGTCGTCCCTTGAAACAGGGAAGAATTCATGCCGCTCATGCCCTGCGTTTTCACGCCGCTGCTGACCGTCTCCTCCACCATCGAGTTCCAGGATTGGCAGCCGGGACATTTTCCGTACCATTTAGGCGACTCGTAGCCGCAATCGGTGCAATAAAACTTGGTTTTCGTTTTGGCCATGGATCTCCTCTCTTACCGGTCCCCCGGCAGTCCGAACCCGTCCGTTCGCCTCCGGCATACGGAAAGCTCTTCCTTAAAAGTTTATCATTTATTGTTTATAAAAGGTAGGGCCCATACAGCCTTTCAGCCGCCTGTCAAGCAAAAAAAGCCGGACCGCGAACCCGAAGTTCCGCGGTCTGGCTATGAACGGCCTGCAGACCGGATGAGCGCGAAGCTTCGCCCGGCCCGGGCTTTAAAATCTCCGGCGCATTTCCGAACAAGCTGCGCCTATTAAGATTCGGACTTCTCAACCGATACGGTCGGTTGTTCTTCCGCTTTTTCGACCGTAAGGGCGCCTTCCTTCTCGTCGATCAGCAGGAAGTCTCCTTTGGCTACGCGGCCCGTCAGCAGTTCTTCGGACAAGCGGTCCTCGATATGCTTCTGGATCGCCCGGCGCAGCGGACGCGCGCCGTAAGCGGGATCGTAGCCTTCTTTTGCCAGGAAAGCTTTGGCTTCGTCCGTGAGCTTGAAGTTCACGCCGTATTCGTTCAGACGTTTACGCAGCTCTTCGGACATCAACGTCACGATCTCGGCGATATGCTTCTCTTCCAACGAGTGGAAGACGATGACTTCGTCGATCCGGTTCAAGAACTCCGGACGGAAGCTCTTCTTCAGCTCGTCCATGACTTTGCCTTTCATGTTGCTGTATTCCGCTCCGCTGTCCGCGGCCGCCGTGAATCCGAGCGTCGAATTGCGGCGGATCGCATCCGCGCCGACGTTCGACGTCAGGATGATCAGCGTGTTGCGGAAGTCGACGACGCGTCCTTTGGAATCGGTCAGGCGTCCGTCTTCCAGCACCTGCAGCAGAATGTTGAACACTTCAGGGTGAGCTTTTTCGATCTCGTCCAGCAGAACGACGGAGTAAGGCTTGCGGCGGACCTTCTCGGTCAGCTGGCCGCCTTCTTCGTAACCGACATAGCCCGGAGGCGCGCCGACGAGACGGGAAGTGGAGTGCTTCTCCATATACTCGGACATGTCGATCCGGATGACGGCATTTTCGTCTCCGAACATCGCTTCGGCCAGCGCGCGCGCCAGCTCCGTTTTACCGACGCCCGTAGGTCCGAGGAAGATGAAGGAGCCCATCGGGCGCTTCGGATCTTTCAGACCGGCGCGCGCCCGGCGGATCGCCCGGCTGACGGCAACGACGGCCTCGTCCTGACCGATTACGCGGTCATGCAGCAGCTGCTCCATGTTCAGCAGACGCTCCGTTTCCTCTTCTTTCAGCTTGCTGACCGGAATCCCCGTCCAGCTGCCGACAACGTCCGCGATATCTTCCGGCGTGACTTCCGAGTCGGTGCGGCCCTGTTTTTCTTTCCACTGGTTGCGGGTCATTTCCAGTTCTTCGCGGATCTTCTGCTCGGTATCGCGGAGAGCCGCCGCTTTCTCGAATTCCTGGCTTTGAACGGCCGAATCTTTTTCTTTGCGGATATCGTCCAGACGATTCTCCAACTGCTTCAGATTCGGCGGTACCGTGTAAGAGTTCAGCCTTACTTTGGAACCCGCTTCGTCGATCAGGTCGATCGCTTTGTCCGGCAGGAAGCGGTCCGTGATATAGCGGTCCGACAGCTTTACGGCCTGCTCGATCGCTTCGTCCGTAATTTTCACCCGGTGATGCGCTTCGTAGCGGTCGCGCAGTCCCATCAGGATCTGAATCGCTTCGTCGACCGAAGGCTGATCCACCGTGATCGGCTGGAAGCGGCGCTCCAGGGCCGCATCCTTCTCGATATATTTGCGATATTCGTCCAGCGTCGTCGCCCCGATGCACTGCAGCTCGCCGCGTGCCAGAGCCGGCTTAAGGATGTTCGACGCGTCGATCGCGCCTTCCGCGCCGCCCGCTCCGATCAGCGTATGCAGCTCATCGATGAACAGAATCACGTTGCCCGCCTGACGAATCTCGTCCATGATTTTTTTGAGACGGTCTTCGAATTCGCCGCGGTATTTGGTACCTGCCACGACGGAACCCATATCGAGCGTCATGACACGCTTTTCGCGCAGCGTTTCCGGAATTTCGTTGTTGATGATTTTCTGTGCGAGACCTTCGGCGATCGCCGTCTTACCGACACCGGGTTCGCCGATCAATACCGGATTGTTCTTCGTCCGGCGGCTGAGCACCTGGATGACACGGTCGATTTCTTTGCTGCGGCCGATAACCGGGTCGATGTTGCCGTCTTTCGCATAGGCCGTCAAGTCGCGCGCCAGGCTGTCCAGCGTAGGCGTGCTGACGTTGGCCGGCGTGCCGTGATGGCTCGATACGGCTTCGCTGCTGCCGAGCAGCTGCAGCACCTGCTGGCGCGCTTTGTTCAAGCTGATGCCGAGGTTGTTCAGCACCCGTGCCGCCACGCCTTCGCCTTCGCGGATCAGCCCGAGCAGGATATGTTCCGTGCCCACATAGGTGTGACCGAGCTTACGCGCTTCGTCCATCGACAGCTCGATGACCTTTTTCGCACGCGGCGTATATGCGATATTCGTCGGCTGCTCCTGCCCGCGTCCGATCAAAGTTTCGACTTCGTTTTGAATTTGTTCCAGTCCCAGACCGAGCCCGATCAGCGCTTTGGCCGCTATTCCTTCGCCTTCGCGAATCAGGCCAAGCAAAATATGTTCGGTGCCAATGTTGTTATGTCCGAGTCTCACCGCTTCTTCCTGGGCGAGAGCCAGAACTTTTTGCGCGCGTTCCGTAAATCTGCCAAACATCATATGCAAAGCACCTCCACAAAGTAGTCAGCTCCGGGCCGGATACAGATCCGGCCGCCGAACCGGGTGTTATTCTTTACTTTTAACCAGTTTGTCCCGGATGAGCTGCGCCCGGTACATATCCTTCTCCGATGTGTTCATTGTAGCACCGAACGTTTTCTGAAGGAAATTCGGCTGGGTCAAAATGGTCAATTCGTTCAGCAGCGTCATCGGCAGCCCGTCGATCCAGCCCAGGTCGACGCCGAGACGTACGTCCGACAGCCGCTGGGCGGCTTCTTTGCCGTCCATGATCGCCGCATGGGTTAATATCCCGTAGGATCGCATGACCCGGTCGTATAAGCGAATCTTGGATTCGCTGACGAGCCGGCTTCGCGCCTGACGTTCATATTCGATAATCTGCCCGACAATTCCTTCCAGATTGTCCACGATCTCTTTTTCGCTCTGGCCGAGGGTAATCTGATTGGAAATTTGGAACAGATTGCCCTGCGCTTCGCTGCCTTCCCCGTAAATGCCGCGCACCGTAAGCCCCACCTGGGACACGGCATTGAGGACGCGGCCGATCTGGTGCGTCATGACGAGGGCCGGAAGATGGATCATGACCGAAGCCCGCAGTCCGGTTCCCACGTTGGTCGGACAGCTTGTGAGATAGCCGCGCCGATCGTCAAACGCGTAATCGATGTAGGCTTCCAGCACATCGTCTACCGACGTTGCCCGCTCCCATGCCTCTTTAACCTGAAAACCGGGATAAAGACACTGGATGCGGAGATGGTCTTCCTCATTTACCATGATGCTGAGCGATTCGTCGGCACTCAAGACCACTGCCGCTTCTTGAGACTCGTTGGCCAGCGCCGGGCTGACCAAATGCTTTTCGACCAGCACCTGCCGATCGACTTCGCTAAGCTCGTCGAGCCGGACCGGTTGGAGCGGTCCGAGCGCTTCCGAGGCTTGTTCGGCCGCGCCGATGACCGTCTGCCGCACCTGTTCCGCCTGCTCCTCGCTCGCGACAAGCGGAAAAGGAAGCGACCGCAGGTTGCGGGCAATCCGTACCCGGCTGCTGATGACGATATCGGAATCCCGGCCTTCTCCCCGCATCCAGGTGCTGAGCGCATTTTCCGTAAACGCAAAATCCGACATGGATCGGTTCCTCCTTTAGCGCTGGGACCGCTGCAGTTCAAGTTCGCGAATGCGGTCCCTGAGCTGCGCGGCCGTTTCGAATTCCTGCTTCTCGATCCGTTCCTGCAGTTCCTGCTTGAGCTTGTCGATTTCCCTTTGAATCTGAAGATCGGCGCCGCCCCGCTTCGGTACTTTGCCGACATGCACGGTTCCTCCGTGCACCCGTTTGAGCAGCGGATCGATTTTGCCGTCAAAGTATTTGTAGCAGGAGCTGCAGCCGAAACGTCCTATTTTCCGAAACTGCGCATAAGTCATGCCGCATTCCTCGCAGTGCAGCTGCTGAGACTGCGCCGCTCCTCCCGACTGCGTTTTGCCCGACATATCGAAATCCAAAAAGCCCGAGAGCAAGTTATGAATCGAGAAGCCTCCCGAGGTTCCCGGAATCATCTCGCCTTTCTCCCTTGCGCAGTGTTCGCAAATATGAAATTCGTTTTTTTCGCCGTTAATGATTTTTGTGAAATGCAGGGTTGCGGGCCGCTGCTGACATTCCTGACAAAGCATTCGCCCCACCTCCTTCGCCTAATAAACGTTCGTCTTCGCATCCGTAGCGCTTTACTCCTGCTGCCCCATCAACGCGATCAGCATCGCCTTCATGATGCGAGCGCGCATTTCATCCCGATACGGCAGCTTGAGCAGCAGCGTGTTGCGCAGGATGGCCGAACGCATCAAAGCGGCTTCGCGTCCCGTAATGAGATTCGCGCCTTCCAGCCTGTAGATCAACCCTTCCGCCGCCGACTGGCTCATTTCGCTCCCGATCGTTTCGTGCACGTGGGCATGCAGCTCGGAGTGAGCGGGCAGTTCAATGCGCTGAATGCGAATATAGCCGCCGCCCCCGCGCTTGCTTTCGACCAGGTAACCTTTTTCCAAAGTAAATCGGGTGCTGATCACATAATTGATCTGCGAAGGCACGCAGGAAAACCGATCGGCCAGATCATTGCGCTGAATCTCGATCATGCCTCCCTGACTTTCCTGCAAAACCGTTTTTAAATAATGTTCGATGATATCGGATATATTACGCATCGATTCACCCTCCACGATCTGCCTGAGCCGCCGCCCGGCCTTATGTTCCGGATGTGGAGCCTACTCTTAAAATAACCCTTCCGCAAAAAGGAAGAAACGTCTGGTTGTTTCGAGGCACCGTCCGTTTGCGGCGTGTCGCAGGGCAAAGATAGAACTGCAAGTTCGTTGACTTTGACTTTCTTTGACTTTGTATCTATTATATCATATTTTTTCTGATTGCCAAGCGTTCGGGAAAACCCGCATGCAAAAAGAAGGCCGCGGTATCCCGCAGCCTTTTTTTTCCTTGCAACCTCTCTTGGGCGCTGCTTAGAATCCGCTGTTTCCCTCTTTATGAATGTTGCCCTTTTTGAAGGTCGCTGCGCCTTCTCCCGAATTCGACACCTGGTTGGACGTAAAATAAATATTGCCGATATCCCCGTCCCCCCAGACTCCGATTCCTGCATTGACCGAATTCGAAATGACATTGTTAGAGAAGCGCACTTCGTCGATTTTGCCCGTATCCGCAAAAACCAGAATATTGGGGTGATCGTCCGTCGGGCGCGTTCCTGATTTGACTACCGTATTGCGGCTCACCTTGATGTCGTTGACGCTGCGGGTATCCCATCTGGATTCGACCGCGACGTAAATCCCGGCCATTTCCGTGTTGCTGATCTTATTTTTCTCGATTGTGACGTCGCTGCCTCCGACCACGGAAATCCCTCTCGCTTTCGAACCGTAACCGACGGAATTGCCGCGAATGGTGATGCCGCTTGTCGTTCCCGGGTCCTTGTTGTAACTGACGACTGCGATCGCATCGTCTCCGGTCTGCTTCACTATGTTGTTTTCAACCGTAATCTGGCGGCTCCCCTCCGTGATATGGATACCGTCCGCTTTGGTGCTCTTGACGAGGTTGCCCGAGATGACTCCGTTGGCCCCGTCGCGCACCAAAATACCGGCTGTTCCGGCACCTATAATGCGTATGTTTGTAATGGAGAAGTCCGAAGCTCCCAGCACGGTAACGCTGTTTTTGGAATCGGAACCGTCGCGCTTCCCCGTTTTCCGATAAACGTGGGTCAAGTCTTGGAGTCCCGCGCTTTTCCCTTTGAGATCGATCGAGCCGCTCTCCGGATTGGTCGAGGTCAAGACGGAACGATCGGCCCCGGCTCCTTTCACTTTCACTCCGTTTATGCTCAGACGTTCGCTCAGCAGAAAGTTTCCGGCTGGTATGTATACGCTTTTCCCCTGCTTTTTAGCGGCACTCAGCGCCTTCTCGAATGCTTTAAGTGAATCTTTTTTGCCATTCCCTACCGCGCCGTAGGCCGTGACCGAGATTGAACCTGCAGGAGCGGCGGCGTGCAGCGGCGGCGAAATCGGGAAAATCAATAAAACGCTCAATATCCCTAAAACCAGTGAAGCCAGACGGCCCCGTCTCCCCTTAATTGCTTGGGTTTTCATATGATTCCTCCACTTCCGATTTTCTGTTTTTTCTTGTTATATAAAACCAAATGCTTGCTGCGCAAATCAGCAAATCGATTATTTTTGCATAAATAC
>NZ_JAAFGS010000015.1 GCF_011090185.1 Saccharibacillus alkalitolerans
GTGTTTCTGTGTTTCTTTGATCCTGCGACTTTGCTCTTGCAGCCGATAGCTCCGCGAAGCGGCTTGGGCTCAGGTTTCTAGGTAACATTTTTGTAACCGTTCACTTTTGTATCCTCGGTATAATGGGGAAATGGATTGAATGACCTTGCCAGTCGTTAATTCAGGGAAAAAGTCAAAGTCTGCACAATAAATCGCCGGTTTTTCTAGGGGACTCCAGGTTTGCAAGCAGGGAATTTAGAACCGGGAGAGAAGAACCATATGGAGGTTTCATAAGAACTGCGCAGAACGATGTAAGGGGGAATTGAATATGAAGCGAAAGGTGGCTTCGTTAGCCTTTTGCCTATTCTGCACTTCACTTCTTCTTCTAACGGGATGCACGTCGGAGGAGCCTTCTTCCTGGGCGATCTACAACGGCGCAACGGTCGAAGAAAGTTTTCCCGTGCCTCAAGAAGCAAGTAAAACAGATGTAACAGCCGATAATACAAAGATGAGCTATGTACGTTATTCCGTGCCTGGACTCGATAGTTTGGATCAAATTCCCGACGCTTACCTGGATGCAATTCGAGCGTGGGGATGGACGGAACAAACGGATCAGGAAAATCGGGAAGAACCGAATCCGATCTTGATTTTTTCCAAAGGCAATACGACCGTGCATTTATCGCTTGAAGGCAGTTACTTGACGGTTCTGGTTCCCAAAGAAGACTGAGAACAGCAGGAGACGAATAAAGCAAAACGGAAAGCCGTATAAAGAAAGACAAAAGACCGGTGCGCTCGACGATAAAGTCGAAGACCGGTCTTTCTTTGATTCATGCCGAAGCGGCCGTTATTGTACGTAAAAGGAAATGTCCTGCGGATTGAGCTTGATCATGATATCTTTGCGCTGTCCCCGCATGCTGAAGAGAATCGAAAGGCGCGGAGCCATAAACCACAGATGCCAGAACAGAAGCGCCAGCGTCAGCGGAAGCGGGAGCCAGGCAATCAGGACACCGATAAATACGAATCCGATCCATAGGTTCTGCAGAAGCACCTGCTGAAGAACGGAGTAGCCGGTATGCTGATCGGGCAGGAAGCCGAGCCAGATGCCGGAGAAGCGCAGACGCCATTTCTTGCGATAGATCGAGCCCCGGATCAGCAGAACGGAATGCGAAACCACGAAGTGGATCCACAGAACGAGCAGGAAAGCGAGCGGCATATAAACAAGGACAGGCCAGGAAAACCATAAGGTGCCGACAAGCAGTACCGGGATGGGAAACAACAAATAAAAAAGCAGCAAAAGCCGCGGAATATGAAACTTGCGTATAAGCTGGTACTGATAAATCGTGGCATTCCCGTTCTCGCGCTGTTGCTCCAGCATGTCCGACCTTCCTTCCTGTTGCTGATCAAGCTTTCCCGAATTTGGGAAGCGAGCTTATCTTATCATAACGCATTGCGGCGGCAATCGGAAGATTGAAAATCGTTTTTGCTTTCTGCGGGCGAGTTATAAAATCGGGTTTAGTGCCGGCTCCAAATCAGGTACAATAGATAAGAAAAATGCAGTTTACGGGAGGCGCGGCATGAGCGGATGGGATTCGGATGATGCTCCGCTCTATGCGGAGCTGCTTCGTTACGCCGCACGTAAGGAAGCTTCTTTTCATGTGCCCGGCCATAAGGACGGGCACTTTTATCGGAATAGAGAAGGAACGATGCCGGAAGGCTTCGCGGAAGTGCTGAAGATCGACGCTACCGAAATCGAAGGCACGGACGATTTGCATGATCCGGAGGGGGTCATTCGGGAAGCGCAGGAAAAGGCGGCGGCTTTCTTCGGCGCGGAAGAGACCTTTTTTCTTGTCGGGGGAAGCACGGTCGGCAATCTGGCTTTGATCTTGACGGTATGCACCGAACCGGGAGACCTGCTGATCGTTCAGCGGAATGTTCATAAGTCCGTGCTGAACGGGCTGATGCTGGCTGGAGCACGGGCGGTATTCGCTGTACCGGATCAAGAGGAGGGAAGCGGGCTGGCCGTACTGCCGGGAGAACAGACGCTGGAGGAGGCGCTGGAGCGATATCCGCAGGCGCGCGGCGTGTTATTGACCCGACCGAATTATTACGGAATGGGCAGGAGCATCGCCGAAACGGCGAAACTTTGCCATAAATACGGCGTGCCGCTGCTTGTGGATGAAGCTCACGGCGCCCATTACGGGCTGCATCCCGCCTTTCCGGCTTCCGCGCTGGCGGAAGGCGCCGACGGCGTCGTGCAGTCGACGCACAAGATGCTGGCCGCGATGACGATGGGCGCGATGCTTCACGTTCAGGGCAGCCTGCTTGACCGGAAACTGCTGCGCAAGCGGCTGGCGATGGTGCAGAGCTCCAGCCCGTCTTATCCGATCATGGCTTCGCTGGATTTGGCGCGAAGCGTAACGCAGCACAGGGGAGCCGGAGCCTGGAGCGGCGCGTTGGAGGCCGCGGCGCATATCCGCCGCGAGCTGGAGCGGCTGCCCCGGTTCGGGTACGTCCGGCCGGAGCTGCCGGACCGTGCCTACGCCGAACAGGACCCGCTCAAGATCTCCGTCTATGACAGACGGCGAGTCTTGAGCGGCTACGCGCTGCAGCAGCGGCTGGCGGCCGCGGGCTGCATTGCGGAGATGAGCGACGAGCGCCGCACGGTGCTGGCGCTCGGACCGGGGTCCGGCATGGAGGATGCCGGACGGCTGGTCGCCGCGCTGCGGGAACTGCAGCGCGAGCTCGATGCCGAAGACGGCCGGCCTTCCGCGCATGAGGCCGGCGGAGGCGAATCCGGCGGAGTGCCGGCGGCTTCCGCCCTTAAGGTCGCGCGGATTCCGAATTCAGCTCTCGTTTCCGAGCCGGTTCCGTTTGACCTGCGTCCGGCGGGCGGATCGGAGCCGGTACGGCCGGAAGATGCGTCAGGACGGATCGCGGCGGAGATGATCGTGCCTTATCCGCCGGGCATTCCGCTGATTTACGAGGGAGAGCGGATCACGGCATCCGCAGCAGAGCAGCTGATTCGGCTGCGCGAAGCCGGAGCCCGTTTTCAAGGGGCGGCAGACGGTACGCTGACTACGCTGAGGGTCCGCCTCGCGGAAGCTTAGGGGATGGCCGCACGGTTCGCTTCTCTATTGGCATTGCCGCGCAAAACCAATAAAATGAAATCCCCATAGGGATCTTGGCATAAAAAAGACAGAGGACGGTAACCAAACATGAAGCATTCGGGTAAGTTTATAGTATTGGAAGGCCCGGACGGCAGCGGGAAAACGACGCAGATCGGCCGAATCGAAACTTACCTGCGGGAGCGGGGGGTGGACTTTATCTCCACGAGGGAGCCGGGCGGCGTGCTCGTGGCGGAGAAGATTCGCAGCGTGATTCTGGACGTGGACAACGCCATGAGCGGGCTGACCGAATGCCTGCTGTACGCGGCGGCCCGCCGGGAACATTTGATGCAGAAAGTCCTTCCGGCGTTGGAACAGGGCAAGACGGTCATCTGCGATCGCTACATCATGTCCTCGCTCAGCTACCAGGGGTACGGACGGGAGCTTGGAGAGGCCGTCCTGGATATCAACAAACGGGCCATCAACGTAAACGGCGCCGAATATTGGCCGGATATGAATATCTATCTCGACGTAACGCCGGAGATCGGTCTGCAGCGGATTCATGCCAAACATGCGGGTCGCGAGATTAACCGGCTCGACCTGGAGGCGGAGGAGTTCCACCGCAGAGTCCGCGAAGGTTATTTGCGGCTGATTCGCGAATATGAGGCACAATTTACGACGGTCGACGCTTCGCAAAGCGAAGACAAGGTTTTTGCCGATATAAAAGAAGTGCTTGAATCTCTTCTCTTCCCGAATTGACGCGTCGTTCGTCCGGCACGCGCGGACTGCGCGGAAGAGGCGGAGGGAGGCCGGCGGCTTCGGGAGAAGCGCCGGAGCAAGCAGGATTATCAAGGCATCGCGTCGAATAAGTCTTATACGGCTCTTTCTGTCTTTTTGACAGGCAGCCCAATCGAAAGGGAGGGACCACGGATGAAACTGATTATCGCGATCGTACAGGATAAAGACAGCAACCGCCTGTCGGGCGAGCTGGTCAAATCGAATTTCCGGGCTACGAAGCTGGCAAGTACAGGCGGCTTTCTGCGAGCGGGAAATACGACTTTTCTGATCGGGGTGGACGACAGCCAGGTAGAGGCCGTAATGAGCGTGATTCGCAACAGCTGTAAAGTGCGCGAACAGCTCGTTACGCCGGTTACGCCGATGAGCGGAACGACGGATTCGTATCTGCCGCTGCCGGTCGAAGTGCAGGTCGGCGGCGCGACGGTATTCGTGCTTCCGGTTGACCGTTTCGAACATTTCTGATCCGATGTTCCCGCAAGGGAGCGTCAGGAAGGTACGAGCTGTCCCGCCGGCCGTCGGAAAACGAGGCGATGACGCGTGCGCCGATCCCAAACGATTTCCGCAGAAGAGTTTTTTGGGTGCCGCAGCTGCAGAAGACGATGTGACGTTGAGTTTTCAGGCGATTTCGAACGGACCGAAGCGTTTGCGTACGTACGCAGTCGAAAGCAGCCGTCTGAACGACCATTTCACCGGCGGACAGCCGGCCTGAGGGAGAGCAGGGTCTCCGCAAGGAGACCGCTCGTCCTCACGGATATAAAAGGCAGGGATATCCCATGAAAATCAACCCGGGCTTTCGCCCTTTAAACAATACGCCGATCACGCCGGATACCGGCGCGCGTCCCGTCGAGCAGCGCAGCTTCGCCGACGCGATTCGGCATCAGGAAGCGCAGGCGACGCAGGACGAGCTGGGACGCCGCATGCAGGAGATCAACCGCCAGGGCGATCGCTTGGCGCGTTCGATGACCATACGCGAACTGAAGGCTTACCGGACGATGGTCAAGCGTTTCCTGGAAGATACGGTCCGCCGCGGCGTCGGCATGAAAGACACCAAAGGCTGGGATCGGCTTGGACGGACCAAGCGTTATAAGCTGATCGACGAAATCGACGGCAAGCTGCTGGCGATGGCCGACGATCTGCTGGCCAGCGAAGAAGGCCGTATCGATCTGCTTGAGCAGATCGGCGAAGTTCGAGGCCTGCTGATGAACCTTTTGTTTTAAACGCAGGAGTGTGACACTCGCTCGACAGAAAGCCGGGGGCCTTGCAGGCTCCCGGCTTCCGTTCAGTGGGCGCATAACGAGAAAGGAGCCCGTTCACTATCATGTCTTTACAAACGATCAGCGGTCAGACCAACGCCAAACGCATGTTGGGAAGCAGCCTGCGCAGCGGACGGATCTCGCATGCTTACCTGTTCAGCGGCCCCGGCGGCAGCGCGCGGCGCCGGGCGGCCGACGCTTTTGCCAAGGCGCTGCTGTGCGAACGGGGCGCGGAATTGGGCGATGCCTGCGGAGAATGTCTCAGCTGCCGCAAGGTGGAGCACGGAAATCATCCCGATCTGCAGGCGATCGGCCCCGACGGCGCTTCGATCAAGATCGAGCAGATTCGCGAGCTGCAGAAGATGTTTTCCTATCGTTCGGGCTCGAGCGGCCGAAAAGTATACATTATTGACGAAGCGGACAAGATGACCGTTCAGGCCTCCAACAGCCTGCTGAAGTTTCTCGAGGAGCCGCCGGCTCCGGCCGTCGCGATTCTGTTGGCGGAGAACGGACAGACGCTGCTGCCGACCATCCGTTCGCGGACGCAGCTCGTTCCTTTTACGGCGCTCGGCGCGGAGGATATTCTCGCCGCCCTTGCGGCCGAGGGGCTGGCGACTCCCGCAGCGCGATGCGCCGCCTGCCTGACGCCGGGACCCGAGGAATGCAAAGCGCTTGCAGCAGAGAATTGGTTTGCAGAAATAAGAAATGTAGTGATACAATTAGGGAAGGAGTCGATCGGCCGAAGCGGAGCAAGCCTCGTGACCGCCCAGCAGCAAGTGTTCAAGGCGGGACTCGGCGAGCACCTGGACAGTCTGTTCGATCTTTTCCATTTGTGGTTTAGAGATATGATTTACGTTCAATCCGAACGGCGCGAGCATATCGTTTTTATAGATCAGCTGGAGTTTATCTCCCAAGTGGCAGGTTCCCGCAGCGCGGAATATTGGATATCCTGCATGTCCATGACCGCGGAGAGCAAAAAGAAGCTCAAATCCAACATGAACACCCAGCTTTGTCTTGAGCAGTTTTTGGTAAATTTAGCCCCTTGACCCGGTGCGCCCGCCAGTAAGGCGGTCCGCGCATAAGTTCGGTTTTCACAAAATCGAATACTTAACGCGGTCAAGGAAGGGAAGCCGGGACGTTGGTACAAGGTCCGATAGGCAGTCCGGGACCGAACGTTTTGAATGCGCGCAAGGGAGGTTTAGCTTTGTACAGTGTAGTCGGAGTCCGCTTCAAGAAGGCGGGCAAGGTATATTATTTCGACCCTCTGGAGTTTCCCGTCGAGCAGGAACAATGCGTGATCGTGGAAACGGCAAGGGGAGTCGAATACGGGAAAGTCGTCGTAGGGAAGAAGCAGGTGCAGGAGAGCGACGTCGTTCTTCCGCTCAAGCGGGTGATCCGCATCGCGGGAGATTCGGATGCGCGCGTGGTGGAAGAGAACAAGGAAGCCGCACGCAAAGCTTTCGCCATCTGTCTAAATAAAATCAAGGATCACGGATTGAAAATGAAGCTGGTGGACGTGGAGTATACGTTCGACCGCAACAAAGTCATTTTCTACTTTACGGCCGAAGGCCGGGTCGATTTCCGCGAACTCGTCAAAGATCTCGCCAGCATTTTCCGGACACGGATCGAGCTGCGGCAGATCGGGGTCCGCGACGAAGCGAAAATGCTCGGAGGCATCGGGCCGTGCGGTCGGGTGCTGTGCTGCTCGTCGTGGCTGGGCGATTTCGAGCCGGTGTCGATCAAGATGGCGAAGGATCAGAATCTTTCGCTGAATCCGACCAAGATTTCCGGGCTCTGCGGAAGGCTGATGTGCTGCCTGAAGTTCGAGCACGACAATTACGAGAGCAGCAAGGAAGAACTGCCTGCCGTCGGCAAGCTGGTCGTCACTTCGCTCGGAGAAGGCAAGGTTGTAGGTCTCAATGTCGGGAAGCGTATGGTACAGGTGCAGTTGTTCGAGGTCAGCAAGGTGAAGGAATTATCCATGGACGACATCGTCGTTAAGTAAGTCAATCGGAACCGCTCTGGGGTGGAGTTTACTTGGAGAAGAAAAATGTTTTCGCACAGATACACGAGATGGAAACGCAAGTGGAAAGCTTCAAAAATGAACTCGGCACGATGAAGCAGGCGGTCAAAGAGCTGATGGAAGATAACCAGCGGCTGCTTACCGAAAACGAACGTCTGCGGAAAATTTTGAAAAGGGAAGCCCAGGGAGAAACGCTCTCCGGAAACCCTCCCGCACCGTACAACGTCCTCAGCGAGCCGAAAAAGAAGAACGAGGAAGTCAGCGACACGGTCGGCGAAGGTTACGACAACCTGGCCCGTTTGTATCACGAAGGATTCCATATCTGCAACGTGTACTACGGCCATCTGCGCACGGAAGGCGACTGCTTGTTCTGCCTGTCTTTTTTGAATAAATGATCCGGAATCAGCCTGAAAGCCGCGGCGTTTTTTGCCTGCGGCTTTTTTTTGAAAGAGGAGCGTTCAATATGGAAAAATCAAATCAGATCCCGCTGCGGGAAGGAGAGCGGATCGACGACCTGCTCACACAAAATCTGCATATCATTCAGAGCCGGGAAGTATTCAGCTTTTCGATGGATGCGGTGCTTTTGGGACGGTTCGCTTCCGTTCCCGCCAGAGGGAGGGTGCTGGATTTATGTACGGGCAACGGAGTCATTCCGCTGCTGCTGTCGACCCGAACCAAAGCCGACATCGAAGGAGTAGAGATTCAGGAGCGCCTGGCGGACATGGCGGAGCGCAGCGTGGCGATGAACGGACTGCAGGAGCGGATTCGCATTCATCAGGCCGATCTCAAAAGCTTTCATGAAACGGCGGGACACGGCATGTACGACGCGGTTACGGTCAACCCGCCTTATACGCAGCTGACCGGCAGCGAGATCAAGGCCAACCGTCATGAAGCGATCGCCCGTCACGAGATTCACTGCACGTTGGAAGACGTGGTGCAGGCCGGCGCGAGACTGGTCAAACAGGGCGGCAAAGTATCGATGGTACACCGGCCTCACCGTCTGGCGGACATTTTGACGCTGATGCGCCAATACCGGATCGAACCTAAGCGAGTCCGGTTCGTTCATCCGCGCGCCGGCATGGAAGCGAACATGGTACTGGTCGAAGGTCTGCGCGACGGCAAGCCGGAAATGCGCATTCTGCCTCCGCTGATCGTATATAACGAGCAGGGCGAATATTGCGACGAGATCATGACCATCTATTACGGAAAACCGGGCGAGGAGGCCTAACATGCAGGTCCAAAAAAGCTTTGAGCCTAAATCCAACGGAGCCGGCACGCTGTATCTGGTCGCAACGCCGATCGGCAACCTGGAAGATATGACTTACCGGGCCGTGCGTACGCTGCGCGAGTGCGAGTTGATTGCGGCGGAAGATACGCGGCAGACGCGCAAGCTGCTGACCCATTTCGAGATCGTGCCGCAGAAACTGTTCAGCTACCACGAGCACAACAAGGCGGCCAGCGGCCCCGAATTGATACGCTATATAATAGAAGGAAAAAATCTGGCGCTGGTCAGCGATGCCGGTCTGCCCGCCGTTTCCGACCCCGGCTCTGACCTGGTGCGGCTGGCTGTCGAGGCGGGAATCGCCGTCGTCCCGGTGCCGGGCGCCAATGCCGCCTTATCTGCGCTGATCGTATCCGGCCTGCCGACGGAAAGGTTCACCTTTGCCGGTTTTTTGCCGCGGGAAAACAAAGATCGTCGAGCCGCCCTGGAATCGCTGGGGCAGTTGGAAGGCACGCTGCTGTTCTACGAATCGCCGCACCGAATCGTCAAGACGCTGGAAGCGATGAAGGAAGCATGGGGGCCGAGACGCGCGGCGCTGGCGCGGGAGCTGACCAAGCGGCACGAAGAGATCGCGCGGGGAACGCTGGACGAACTGCTTGAACTGCTGAATCAGCATCCGCCGATCGGCGAATACTGCATTGCGGTCGAGGGCGAGAGCGCGGAAGAAGCCAAAGAGCGCAAAGATGCGTGGTGGCAGGAACTGGAACTGGAAGAACATGTGGCTCATTATGAGCAAGAAGAAGGATTATCCCGGAAAGACGCGATGAAGAGAGCGGCTGCGGACCGGGGATTGTCCAAGCGCGACATTTATAATGCCTTATTGGATTAAAAAAATTCCGAAAAAAGATAAAATAAAAAAAAGAACCCCTGAACGCCGTCTCCGGACGTTCAAGGGTGCAAGGAGATATAAAAAAGGTTAGAATTAACATCGTTAAGATTGCTTGATCCCCGATCGGATCGTTTTTTCTCTGGTCTTTTTCATTATAACCGATCAGGCTTATTTTGCAAAAGCAAATTGCTTGATTTTAACATCGGTGCTTCGCCGCTTCTTGCAGCATGGCATCTCGGATAACCGTCTTTACTTCGCTACGGGAGCCGGAATTTCCGAAACGCAATCGTAGCAGACGATTTTGCCTTTGAAATAAGTAACATTATCCGCATTGCCGCAGAAAATGCAAGCAGGCTCGTATTTTTTCAGCATAATGCGCTCGCCGTCGACGTAGATTTCCAGCGCGTCCTTCTCGCCGATGCCCAGCGTGCGGCGCAGTTCGATCGGGATGACGACACGTCCCAATTCATCCACTTTTCTTACAATGCCAGTCGATTTCATCATAATATTTTGCCTCCCGGAAGTGAGAATTTAAAAGGTTAGTGGTGTCTACGTCAGCTGAAGATCGGCTTAAGTGTCCATCCAGTGTCATTTTTCGACATTGTTCTAGCTTTTATGCTCCTCATAATAACAATGTTTCCCAGAACAGTCAACCCAGAAAAAATGAAAATCTCCTTAAAATTTGATAAAAAATGAAATAAAACTGAATTTTGGATGAAGAAACGATTGGAATCCGAAAAAGAGCCAAGAACGACGATATGACATAATTGGAAAGCCCTCGTTAACCGCAACGACAAAAAACGACATAGGCTCAATCATCCATCATTTTATTTAAGGGAGTGAAAACCTTGCCGAATTATATCAAGCCGCTGCGCGAAGAGAAAGTATTCAAAGATCCCGTACACAATTATGTGCATGTGCAGGACCGCACCATATGGTCGCTGATCAACACGGCGGAATTTCAGCGGCTGCGCAGAATCAGGCAGCTGGGGACGACCTATCTGACCTTCCACGGAGCGGAGCACAGCCGGTTTTCCCACTCGCTCGGGGTATACGAGATTACCCGGCGAATCATTTCCCAATTCGAACGCGGCCACTATCCCGACTGGCCGGTCGAAGAAAATATGGTCGCCATGTGTGCCGCCCTGCTGCATGACCTGGGACATGGTCCGTTCTCCCACTCGATCGAAGAAGCGTTCCATATGCACCACGAGGACTGGACCTGCAAGATCATTCTGGGCGATACGGACGTTAACCGGGTGCTGAGCGAAGTATCGGCGGACCTGCCGGAGCGGGTCGCTTCGGTCATCCGCAAGGACTACGAAAAAGAAATCGTGGTCAATCTCATCACAAGCCCGCTCGATGCGGACCGAATGGACTATCTGCTTCGCGATGCCTATTTTACCGGCGTCAATTACGGAACGATCGACATCGACCGGATTTTGCGGATGCTGCGCCCTTATAATGGAAGAATCGTGGTGAAGGAGTCGGGCATGCACGCCGTCGAGGATTACTTGATGTCCCGCTACCAGATGTACTGGCAGGTCTATTTCCATCCCGTAACGCGCAGCTCCGAAATTATTCTGCGGCAAATTTTCCGCCGGGCGGGCGAGCTTTATCGGGAAGGATACTCTTTTGCGTTTCTGCCGCAGCCGCTGCCGGGATTGTTCCGAAACAATCTGACCGTCAAAGAATATCTGAAACTCGATGAATCGTTGATCCAAACGACGTTTATGCAGTGGAGCGACGAAAAAGATCCTATTCTTAGCGAGCTTTGCTGCCGATTCCTGCATCGCAGGTTGTATAAATATGTAGAGGTCGAGTCCATCGATATGGAAACGATCGATGAGATTCGCAGCAGCTTCGCGAAAGTCGGACTGCATCCGGAATACGACTTCGAAATCGACTTTCCGACCGATCTTCCGTATGATGTGTTCCGGCCTGACGACTCCAAAAGGGGCAGTCAAATCTTGCTTCTTGGAAAACAGGATAAATTGAGAGAAATTTCCGAAGTTTCCGATATCATAAGGTCGATCAGCGGACTGCATCGCGGAAAGTATCATCTCTATTACCCTCACCACAAACTTGCGGACGTGATCTCGGAACTGCCGCCGGAAATTGCGTCGATTTTCCCGATTTCGGCCGATTAAAGCCTTTAAATGCCGATTTCTTCTTGAAAAAAGAACCTGTTTCCCGATTTCGCCTTATTGAAAAACAGTCAGAAAAGTCGTGAAAGAAAGCAGTCGGCGAAAAATCCGGCTGTCCATTTTTATGAATTGGAGATGGTGAATCATGTTATTCGATACTCATACTCATATGGATGCGCCGGAATTCGAAGAAGACCGGGACGAGGCGATCGCCCGAGCGGTGGAAGCCGGAGTAAGCCGTATGGTCAATATCGGGTTCAACCGGGAGACCATTCCGACGACGCTGGCGCTGGCCGAAAAATATCCGTTTGTCTATGCCGCCATCGGCTGGCACCCGGTGGATGCAATCGATATGCAGGAAGGCGACCTGGAATGGATCGAATCGTTGTGCAGCCACGAAAAAGTGGTCGCGATAGGAGAAATCGGCCTCGATTACCACTGGGACAAGTCGCCGAAAGAGATACAGCACCGGGTACTGCGTGAACAGATCGCGCTGGCCAAGCGGGTCAAGCTGCCGATCGTCATTCATAACCGCGAAGCGCACGAGGATACGATCCGGATCCTGAAAGAAGAAAACGCGTCCGAGGTCGGCGGCATCATGCATGCGTTCTCGGGAAGCTGGGAAACGGCCAAAATCTGTCTCGATATGGGCTTCCATTTGTCATTCGGGGGTCCGGTTACGTTCAAGAACGCCAAGCAGCCGAAAGAGGTGCTCGAAAAGACGCCGATGGACCGCCTGCTGATCGAGACGGATTCCCCTTATTTGACACCTCACCCATATCGAGGCAAGAGAAACGAGACCGCTTATGTACGCTTGGTTGCCGAGGCCGCCGCGCTGTTAAAAGGCGTTTCTCTGGAAGAAATTGCCGAACAGACAACGAAAAATGCCAACAATCTTTTTGGTATCGTTTAAAAACGGGAGTAAAACCGGCAAAAAAGAGAGTATTTACGAGATATTAATCTCTTTGTTACAAAAAAGAGTAGAAGATTACAAAGTTTTAACCTTTTACACGGATAAACGTGAAAACGGGCGGCTTTACAAACTCCTCTGAAAAAAGCTATTATCTTGTCAGTGATTAATCGGCCGTATGTTCGGTTAATCCGATAAATTCATGTACCGTCTCGCTGAATCTTCGTCATACATAAACGGAGAACGGGGGAACCCGAAGCGGCATGCCCGATCGAATAACCGGCCCAATCGCCGGAAGAAGCTGCCGTGGTCGATTCCTTTTTCAACTGGGTCTACGGGGTGAATTGGAGGTCTTCTCGCCATGAGCGGAAGAACCGACATAGGACGACTCTCTTCGTCCGAACCCGACAGCTAACCTCGTAAGCGTAAAATAAGAGAGAGGCAGCCACGCGCCTTATGTTTTCCTCAGATCGTCAACTTGTCGATTGTATACAGAGGGAAGCCGCGGAAAAGTCCTCTTAAGTTTGCTTAAGTCGATTTTTCCCAGGCTTCTTTTGTTTTAGGCGCATAAGCCGGGGGAACAGCGTACATAAGTGTGGATCATGGGCTGAGCTATTAGAACGGGAATGACGTAGAAGCGGCGCTACCGGCCTGCCGGGCAAACACGAACGTTGTGCCGCGCGCTTCTACGAAAAAATAGCAAGTAGTCGCGTCAATTTTTTCATGTACGTACTTGACGGCGGGGCTATGGAGGAGGACGGAAGAGTGGGCATTTTCACTAAAGAAGACACCCATGGTTCACGATCATCCAGCATGACTTACGCTTTGCGTTGGAAGCGCCAGAACGGGCTCCAAATTTTGGGTGTCGCATTGTTCGTCGTCGCACTGGTGACGATGGTGCTGCTCGGACTGTATGCGCAGGCCGAAAAGCAGATCGTGCTGGTCGTCGACGGAAAAGAACAGACGTTGAGCACGCATAAGGGGAGTCTCCAGGAACTTCTGGACGAACACTCGCTCAGCGTCAAACCGCAGGACGATGTATCGATGTCGCTCGGCGCTTCGATTCAGGACGGCGACCGGATCGCCATTACGACGGCACTGCCGGTAACCCTGACGATCGACGGGAAGAGCGAGCAGCGGTACACGACCGCGAGAACGGTGGCCGCCGCGCTCGAAGGCTGGAACGTAAAGCTCGGCCAGTTCGACAAGATTTCGGTGCCGGTCAGCTCGGCAGTCGAAAAAAGCGCGACCGTGGCCATCACGAAAGCCGTCCCGGTATCGCTGTCCGTCAACGGGACAAGCAAGCAGATGTATACGGCCGAAAAGACGGTAGCCGCCGCGCTCGAAGGTTGGAACGTCGATTTCAGCGCCCACGACAAAATTTCGGTGCCGCTGAGTTCGGCAGTCGAAGCGGAAGGCAAGATCGCGATCACGACCGCCATTCCGGTCACGCTGAAAGTGGGCGAGGACGCGAGCACGACGTACACGACCGCGAGAACGGTAGAATCCGTTCTGGCCGACAAAGGCATCGAACTCGGAGAGCATGACAAAGTCTATCCGGGAACGACGACTCCGCTGACGGAAAACATGGACGTTGCCGTATACCGGATCAACAAGTTTACCGCCGAGCAGGAGATCAAGGTGCCTTACGAAACCGTCAAAAAAGAAGACTCGTCGCTGCTTAAAGGCAAGACCAAAACGATTCAGGCCGGCGTCGAAGGCGTCACGGTCCAAACGATCGAAAAGGTCTACCAGAACGGAGAGTTCGTGACGAAGTACGTAGTCGATAAAAAAGTCAAAACCGAAAAGCGGGACGAGATCATCGCCGTCGGCACGAAAGAGCCGGTCGTCGAGAAGACGTTTGCGCCGGCAGCCGCCGCCAAGACGACTTCTTCCGGTTCGTCCAGCAGCAAGGGATTCGAATATAAGACTGTGTTGACCGGCGTATCCGCAACCGCCTATTCCTCGCAGCAGCCGGGAATCGGAACGCGCACCGCGACGGGCACGACCGTGACCGAAGGCCGTACCATCGCCGTCGATCCGAACGTGATTCCGCTCGGATGGTGGGTGTACATCGAAGGTTACGGCTACCGCAAAGCGGAAGACACGGGCAGCGCCATCAAAGGCAAGAAGATCGATATGTATTATGACAGCCTCGGAGCCGCGCTGAACTTCGGCCGCAAATCCGGTCTGACCATTTACGTAATCGGTCCGAACAGACCGTAAACTAACCCGTTTCTTTCAAAGCGCTTGGCATGCCTTTACCGGTATGCCAAGCCTTTTCATCGAAGCGGACGTTTACGCTGACGGCCGCAAGATGGTATACTCAACCGTATAGGAACGAACGAAGCCAAAGAAGAGGAGGTTCTCCTCTTCTTTTTGTTATGAGAGGGAGAACAACCATGATCAAAGAAGTCATTGTCGTGGAAGGACGCGACGATACGGTAGCCGTCAAGCGCGCGGTGGAGGCGGATACGATCGAGACCGGCGGATCGGCGATCGGACCGGCCGTCATTCGCCGCATCAAGCTGGCGATGGAACGCCGGGGCGTCATCATTTTGACCGATCCCGATTTTGCGGGCGAGCGCATCCGGAAGATCGTGGCGCAGAAGGTACCGGGCTGCAAGCATGCTTTTATTCCGGAAGCCGACGCGACCCGCAAAGGGGACATCGGCGTGGAGAACGCGTCTCCCGAGGCGATCCGGCGCGCGCTGGAACGGGTGCATACGGAAGTCCAGGGCAAGGAGAGCATGCTCGACTGGCAGGATCTGATCGAGGCGGGACTGATCGTGCACAAGAACGCGGCCGCGCGCCGCATGGCGATGGGCAACCTGCTTGGCATCGGGTACTGCAACGGCAAGCAGTTCCACAATCGCCTGCGCATGTTCCAGATTTCTCCGCAGGAATTCGCCGACGCGCTTGCCCAAATCGAAGAAGAAGGATCGTGAACCCATGAACGAAAGAGAAGGCATCGCTTCGCCGAAGCGAACCAAGGAAATCATCGACAAGCACCGTTTCTCATTCAAAAAAAGCCTCGGTCAGAACTTTCTGATCGATCAAAATATTCTGGGCAAAATCGTGGACGCCGCCGGTCTGGATCCCTCCAAGGGAGCGCTGGAAATCGGTCCCGGCATCGGCGCGCTGACGGAGAAGCTGGCGCTGAACGCCGGCGAAGTGGCCGCCATCGAGATCGACCGCCGTCTCATTCCGATTCTGAAGGATGTTCTGGGCCCGTACGGCAACGTCACGGTGCGTGAAGCCGACGTGCTCAAAGTCGACTTGAAGGCGCTGTTCGACGAAGTATTCGTCCGCAGCGAAAAGGTCAGCGTCGTCGCCAACCTGCCGTACTACGTAACGACGCCTATTTTGATGAAGCTGCTGGAAGAAAAGCTTCCGCTGGAGAACATCGTCGTAATGATCCAGAAGGAGGTCGCCGAGCGGATGTCCGCTTCCCCGGGCGGAAAGGAATACGGCAGCCTCAGCATCGCCGTGCAATATTACAGCGAAACGGAACTGGTCTGCATCGTGCCGCGCACGGTGTTCATTCCGCAGCCGAACGTCGAGTCCGCGGTCATTCGCCTGAAAGTGCGCGAGAAGCCTCCGGTCGAAGTGGCGGACGAGGAGCATTTCTTCACGCTCGTGCAGGCGTCGTTCACGCAGCGGCGCAAGACGATCGCCAACAACCTGCGCGCGCGCTACTTTTCGCAGGAGGGACGCGAGCGGATGGAAGGGCTGCTGCAGGAAGCGGGAATCGAACCTTCGCGCCGCGCCGAGACGCTGTCGATGGAAGAATATGCGCGGCTGAGCGGCATTTTTCTCAGGGAAGGCATTCGGTAAAACGTCAGTAATTTACCAGAAAAAACCTCGTTGACAAGATACAAAGGGTATTGATATAATTATCGATTAAACTTGACATGAACCTCTCAAAATGTTACAATTAAGTGCATGAGAGAGGTGGTTGAGAAGAATGGCAAATCAAACGCTATCGGATATCAAACGCAGTCTCGACGCTCACGTAGGACACCGCATCATGCTTCGGGCCAACGGAGGCCGACGCAAGACGGTTGAGCAGACCGGAGTCCTCGAAGGAACTTACCCGGCGGTATTTACCGTCATGCTTGAAGAAGAGGCCGAGCACGCTTCGGGCCGCGTATCTTACAGTTATGCCGATGTTTTGACAGAGACGGTTGAGCTTTCGCTCGTGGAAGAAGATTCGGAGACTCCGATCGCTTACGCGGGCGCCTGATTGACACGTTTTTCTAGAAGGCGGTTTTCGCTTATGCGAAGGCCGCCTTTGTTCGTTCAATAAATAGACTTCAACCCTGATTTTTCATATAATATCTAAAGCTGTTTAGAGAGGGCGGCCGAGAGCTCGGTCAGCATGCAGGGGCGGTGGAAAGCTTGTACATTTACGAAAAAGCGCCGGCGAAGATCAACTTGATGCTGGACGTTTTACATAAAAGAGAAGACGGGTTTCACGAAGTGGAGATGGTGATGACGATGGTCGATCTGGCGGATCGGCTGACGCTGAGCGATCCCGGCAGCAGCCGGATCTCGCTGTCGAGCCAATCGGGATACATTCCGCTGGACGACAAAAACCTGGCGGTTCGGGCGGCGCGTCTGCTGAAGCAGCGCTTCGGCGTAAGCCGCGGCGTACATATGCATCTGGAAAAACGGATTCCGGTAGCGGCCGGACTCGCGGGAGGAAGCAGCGACGCGGCGGCGGCTTTGCGCGGACTGAATCGGCTGTGGGAGCTCGGGCTGTCCGAAGCCGAACTGGAGGAGCTGGGCGCCGAACTCGGTTCCGACGTGCCGTTTTGCGTGCGGGGAGGAACGGCGCTGGCTACCGGACGGGGCGAAAAGCTGGAGACGCTGCCTAACCCTCCGCGATGCTGGGTGGTGCTGGCGAAGCCGCCGATCAACGTATCGACCGCCGACGTGTACGGCAATCTGAAAGCGGGGGAGATCGCCGTCCATCCTTCCTCTTCCAAGATGAGGGAGGCGCTGGAACGCGGCTCGTTCCGGGACGTCTGCGGCGGCTTGGGCAACGTGCTCGAAGACGTGACGCTGAAGCTGTATCCGGCTGTGGAGCGGCTGAAAAAGGTGACGGAGAGCCTCGGCGCGGACGGCGTGTTGATGTCCGGGAGCGGACCGACCGTATTCGCGTTGGTCGCAAAGGAAGAAAAAGCGCGGCAGATCTGCAACGGACTTCGGGGATTCTGCGAAGAAGTGTATGCGGTCAGAACGCTCGGGTAAGAAACGCCCATCCTATCGGCGTTCGGTGTTTTATAAAATTCGAAGGGGAGCATTTGGGGGATTTAAAGCTCGGAAATTCGGCCAATCCGGCCTTTTTTCCTGAATTTCTCTGATTTTCCTTGCTTTTTTAGAGTTTTATAAAACATTCACATGTACAAATACGTACATCAATGATATATTTTTTATAAAACATTCGGATTTAGCGAGGAAACCCTAGTGAAAAAATTAAAACGCAGTGCACGTTTAGTCGAGTTAACCCAATTTCTGCTGGCCCGACCGCATTCCCTTATTCCGCTGACGACTTTCGCGGAACGTTACGGAGCGGCGAAGTCGTCGATCAGCGAGGATCTGGCAATCATCAAGGAAGTATTTGAAGAAGAAGGCATGGGCGAGCTGCAGACGCTGGCGGGCGCGGCGGGCGGAGTAAAATATATTCCGCGCGTCTCGGACGAGAAAGCGCTCGGCATCATTAACGGGGTCTGCGCCAAGCTGGAGGAGCCGGGCCGCATACTGCCCGGCGGCTACCTGTACATGTCCGATCTGCTTGGGCAGCCGCACCTGATGAACGAGATCGGCGACATTTTCGCGACCATCTTCGGCGGGAAGAACATCGATGTCGTGATGACGGTCGAAACGAAGGGCATCCCGATCGCCTACGCGACGGGAGCCAAGCTCAATCTGCCGGTCGTGCTTGTACGCCGGGACCATCAGGTGACGGAAGGCTCGGCGGTCAGCATCAACTACGTCTCCGGCTCGCACAAAAGCATCCATACGATGACGCTCTCGCGCCGGGCGATGAAGGAGAAGTCCCGCGTGCTGATCGTCGACGACTTCATGAAAGCGGGCGGTACGGTACGCGGGATGATCGACCTGTTGGCCGAATTCGATGCCGAAGTCGCAGGCGTGGGCGTGCTGCTCGATTCCGGTTCCGTCGATTCGGAAGAGCGGTTGTTCGAGGACTACGTGTCGCTGGCGACGCTTGAGACGGTAGACGCGAAAAATCGGGTAGTCGGCGTAAAGCCGGGCAATTACTTCGACAAGTAACGCCGGGCGGGTTCCGTTTTCGGCATAGATGCAAAAAGACGCTTTCCCCCCGGAAAGCGTCTTTTTGCATCTATGCCGCCGACCAAGGCGCTAGGAACGATAAAATCTGCAAAACGGAGGCGAAATTCGCAAAAGGACGTCCAAAAAACTGAAACCTTTTCGCAAATCCGTCGTATTGATAACGAGTTTCAGCGTAAAACGGCGGTATCTGTCGATTTCATGAATAAAAGCAAAAAAAATTACGGAATTCCTGAATTTTTGTCTGCAAAAAGAAGGATTTTGAAAGTGGGTGTGGAATAATACACCAAGTCTTCTAATGATAAAGGTGGTGAACCTAGATGCAAATTACGGCTGTGAGACTCCGCCGCGTCAACTCCGAAGGTAGAATGAAGGCAATCGCTTCGATTACCATCGACGACGAGTTTGTCGTTCACGACATTCGGGTGATCGATGGAAATAACGGAATGTTTGTCGCAATGCCGAGCAAGCGTACACCGGACGGCGAATTCCGGGATATCGCCCATCCGATCTCTTCGGGAACCCGCGAGAAGATCCAAGCTGCCGTTCTGGAAGAATACGAACGGGCCGGCGTGGAAGGCGCGGAAGTCGAAGAAGCGATCGAAGAAGGCGCGTAAGACACACATAACAGACGGAACGGGGAGCCGGGGAGTATCGGTTCCCTTTTCTTTTTGCCCGGAATGCGCTATATTCAGTATAGTAAACAGTTATTGCGAAATAGGGAAGCGAGGCGAGGATGCCGACTCAAACGGTTTTTTTCGCGGCGGAATCTTAGTTCGGAATAACGATTCAATTCGCATTTGTGAAGGCTGCGGACAATCTTCGCGGTCGGATGAATGACATAGACGCAGCAGAAGACGCAGAAATAACGGCTGAAGCGCCGAACCCCTCATAACCGTCGCCTCCATAGGCAACGGTT
This sequence comes from Saccharibacillus alkalitolerans, assembly GCF_011090185.1. GTDB lineage: Bacteria > Bacillota > Bacilli > Paenibacillales > Paenibacillaceae > Saccharibacillus > Saccharibacillus alkalitolerans. The sequence continues at coordinate 19,563 of NZ_JAAFGS010000015.1, forward strand.
ATTTCCGGGTAAACGAAGAGGAGGCATGGCATTGAAAAGGATGGCGATTGTCCTGGCCGCCGGCAAGGGCAAACGAATGAAGTCGAAGCTGTACAAGGTGCTGCATCCGGTATGCGGCAAGCCGATGGTAGGCCATGTCGTGGACACGGTTCGCCGGACGAACAGCGAGCGTACGGTAGTGATCGTAGGCCACGGAGCCGAAGACGTGAAGGCTTATCTGGGCGACCAGGCGGAGTATGCGCTGCAGGAGCAGCAGCTCGGCACGGGACATGCGGTACGTCAGGCGGAAGAACTTCTGGGTAAAGAAGAAGGAACGACCATTCTGATCTGCGGCGATACGCCGCTCGTGCGCGCGGAAACGATCGAAGCGATGATCGCGCTGCACGAAAGCGAAGGCGCCGCGGCCACCATTCTGACGGCGACTCCGGAAGACCCGACCGGCCTCGGCCGCATTATCCGCGGCGAAGACGGAGGCGTCGTGCGCATCGTCGAGCAGAAGGACTGCACGCCGGAAGAAGCCGCCGTACGGGAAATCAATACGGGAACGTACTGCTTCGACAACCGCAAATTGTTCGATGCGCTGTCCAAAGTTACGAACGACAATGCCCAGGGCGAATACTACATCACCGACGTCATCGGCATTTTGCGGGGCGAAGGCGAGAGAATCGCCGCCTACGTGACGCAGGATCTCACGGAGTCGATCGGCGTCAACGACCGCGTGGTGCTGTCCCAGGCTGAAGCGGCGATGCGCGAGCGCATCGTGCGCGAGCATATGCTCGGCGGCGTAACGGTCATCGATCCGGCTTCGACGTACATCGGCGCGGACGTATCGATCGGCTCCGATACCGTGCTCTACCCGGGCACCGTCATTACGGGCCGCGCTTCGATCGGCGAAGACTGCAAAATCGGCCCGAACAGCGAGATCGAAAACGCGGAAATCGGCGACGGCACGACCGTATCGCATTCCGTGATCCGCGATTCGAAAGTCGGCGATCACGTCTCGGTCGGACCGTTTGCTCATCTGCGTCCGGGCGCAAGCCTGGCCGAAGGCGTAAAGGTCGGCAATTTCGTGGAAGTGAAGAACGCCGAAATCGGACAGGACTCGAAAGTGTCCCATCTGAGTTATGTCGGCGACGCCAAAGTCGGCAGCCGCGTCAACATCGGCTGCGGCGCCATTACCGTCAACTACGACGGCTTCAACAAATCGCTGACGGAGATCGAAGACGACGCGTTCGTCGGAAGCAACGTCAACCTGATCGCGCCGGTCCATGTCGGCAAAGGCGCTTATGTGGTGGCCGGCTCCACGATCACGAAGCAGGTGCCGGAAGGCGACCTGGCGATCGCAAGAGCGCGCCAGGAGAACAAGCAGGGCTACGCCGATAAGATCAAGGCGCGCGCCAAGGCGAAAAAAGAAGCAGGCAAAGACAAATAAAAAGCGAAACGGCCGTCCGGGTAGAGACCGGACGGCGTTTCGCGAGAGTTCGAAGCGGCGTGAAGGGCAAAGCTCCGCCAGTCGGAGCGGCATCGCTATATTCAGAGCCAGGGCGCTTATGGCGCGCCTGACCACTAATGACCAGCACGGAGGGTTTACAATACTATGACTTATTGCGATTCAAAGCTGAAAATATTCACGTGCAATTCGAACCCCAAGTTGGCGAACCAAATCGCCGACTATATCGGAATCCCGATGGGCGAATCGCACACGACGAGCTTTAGCGACGGTGAGATTCAGGTTAAGCTGTCGGAGAGCGTGCGCGGCAGCCACGTCTACATCATCCAGTCCACCTGCGCTCCCGTCAACGACAATCTGATGGAACTGCTGGTTATGGTCGATGCGCTGAAGCGCGCTTCCGCGAAAAGCATTAACGTTGTCATTCCGTATTACGGCTATGCGCGTCAGGACCGCAAAGCCCGTTCCCGCGACCCGATTACGGCGAAGCTGGTAGCGGACCTGATCGAAAAAGCCGGCGCTCATCGCGTCATCGCGATGGATCTGCACGCGATGCAGATTCAGGGCTTCTTCGACATCCCGGTCGATCACCTGCTGGGCGTGCCGATTCTGGCGCAGTATTTCCGCTCGAAGCAGATCGAGAATCCGATCGTCGTCTCGCCGGACCACGGCGGCGTCGTGCGGGCACGCAAATTGGCGGATCTGCTTAACGCTCCGCTGGCGATCATCGACAAGCGGCGTCCGGAACCGAACGTCAGCGAAGTCATGAACATTATCGGGAATATCGAAGGCAAAACGGCGATTCTGATCGACGACATCATCGATACCGCCGGCACGATCGTGCTCGGCGCGAACGCCCTGGTGGAAGGCGGAGCGAAAGAAGTATACGCCTGCTGCACGCACCCGGTTCTCTCGGGACCGGCGATGGATCGTTTGGAAAATTCGCCGCTGAAGGAAGTCATCGTGACCGATACCATTCCGATCACGCATCCGAATCCGACGAACAAGCTCAAAGTGCTGTCCGTGGCTCCGCTGCTGGGCGAGGCGATCATTCGCGTCCATGAAGAGCTGTCGATCAGCAAGCTGTTCGAACTCTAAGATTTCCCATCGCGATAAGCCTGCCGCGGGTTACGCCTCCTTCCCGGAAGGAGGCGTAACCCTTCTCGGCGTGAACGTTTCCGGCGCTCGCGGGAAAGTCCGGAGCGTCCGGAAGGCGGGCGGGGAAGGCCCGAAGGTCAATAACCGGGGCGGGAGAGGAACACGTACCGGCCGCGATGATAAAGAGCTTGGCCGATCTCGATGAAGCTGTCGTGGATGCCGGTAACGAGTCCGATATCGACGGGAACGTCCTGGTGATATACCTCGACGGGGACTCCGGCGTTCATATGATCGTGAAAGTGGCGATTTTCTTTGAGTACGGCTCCGAATGAATACATGTCGCTTTACAGCTCCTTTGCTGATACTGACTCGCAGGCGATTCGCGGCCCAGCCGCGCGACCTTGCGCTTTATCCCTATATTGTAACAAAAATACGCATCAGAACCATAACGATTGCGAACGAGGAGCCACGGCAGATGAAATGGATCGTTGGGCTGGGGAATCCCGGCAAAAATTATGAAAAAACGCGCCATAATGTCGGATTCATGGCATTGGACCGATTGGCACAAAAACACGGCATATCGATTACCCAGAGCAAGTGCAAGGCGCTGGTCGGCGAAGGCATGATCGGCCGCGAGAAGATCGTGCTGATCAAGCCGATGACGTTCATGAACCTGTCCGGCGAATCGGTGCGCGCCTATATGGATTACTACAAGGTCGAACTGAAAGACCTGATCGTCGTCTACGACGACCTGGATACCGAGGTGGGCCGGGTCCGGCTGCGTTATCAGGGCAGCGCCGGCGGCCATAACGGGATCAAGTCGATCATTCAGCATACCGGCACGCAGACGTTCGACCGCGTGCGCATGGGCATTTCCCGTCCTCAAAACGGCATGGCCGTCGTCGACTACGTACTGGCTCCTTTCGCCAAAGCGGAGCAGCCGCTGCTGGACGAAATGATCGAAAAAACGTGCGAAGCGATCGAATACAGCCTGGACCATACGTTTGAACAAACGATGGCCCGGTTCAATGGATAAAGAAGGCCTTTTTCGTCGCACGTCCTTACGTGCCGCAAGGCCTTCGTGCCGTATCCTTTTACTTTCCCAGTCTGAGACTTTACAAGCATAAGAGAGGTGCCCCCCTTGTTAAACGCGCTTATCAAAGAAGTTGCCCGGGATCACGACTTCGTCTCCATCAAGGACGCCGTTTCGGCGGGGATGAAGGAGCAGTTGGTCGCGGGCTTGTCGGGCTCGGCGCGCCAGTTGATGATGGCGGGCCTGCATCAGGAGCTGGAACGTCCGCTGCTGATTGTGACGCATAATATTTTTTCGGCTCAAAAAATCGCGGATGATCTTCAGGAAGCGCTTCCTGAAGGGACCGTGCTGTTCTACCCGGCCAACGAGCTGGTCGCCGCGGAATCGGCCATTTCCAGTCCCGAGACGATCGCTCAGCGGATCGAAGTGCTGACTCGCTGCGCGGACGGGTTTAAGGGCGTTCTGGTGGTGCCTTTTTCGGGCCTGCGCCGCTTCGTGCCGGATCCAACGGCAATTCGCGAGGCCCAGTTCACGCTTGAAGAAGGCGGAACGCTGGATCTCGAACGGTTTCTGCTGCGAATGGTCGAACTCGGATATTCGCGCGTCGAACGCGTGGAGACCCGGGGCGAGATGAGCGTGCGCGGCGGAATCGTCGACTTTTTCCCGATGACGTCGCAGCTTGCGTACCGGGTCGAACTGTTCGACGACGAGGTCGACTCGATCCGCACGTTCGATCCGGAAGACCAGCGTTCGATCGATAAGGTCAAAAGTGTCCGCATCCTGCCGAGCCGTGAGCTTGTGGCAAGCGGCGAACGGATGCGTAAAGCGGCCGACGCGGCCGCGGCGCTGCTGGAGAAGCAGCTCGAACGGATGACCGACCGCAAAGCCAAAACGGCGATGCAGCAGGAAATCGGCCGCGAGATCGACATGCTGCGTCAGCAGATCCATTTCCCGGAGATGTACAAATACGTGTCGCTGATCTATCCGGAACAGCGGACGCTGTACGATTACATGCCGGAAAACACGCTGCTGCTGATGGACGAGCCTTCGCGTCTGCTCGACACGGCTTCGCAGCTCGAGCGCGACGAAGCCGAGTGGAATCTGCATCTGCTGCAGAGCGGGAAGAGCCTGCCGGATCTGCCGCTGGCGATCGAAGGCGACGGGGCCGTGTATCAGCGCCCGTTCCAGACGCTGTTCCTGTCTCTGTTCGTCCGGCAAATTCCGCGCACCCATCCGGGGCAGGTCGTCAATGTGGTCAGCCGGACCATGCAGGACTTCCACGGACAAATGAACGTGCTGAAGGCCGAGATGGACCGCTGGAAAAAGTCCAATATGCGCGTCATCATGCTGGCCGGAGACGACGAACGGGCCGAGCGCATCCGCCGCGTGCTGGACGATTACGAGATCGAAACGCCGGAGATCGTGCGCGGCCATCTGCAGGGAGGCTTCGAACTTCCGTCCGCGCATCTGGTCGTCATTACGGAAGGCGAGCTGTTCGCGCAGAAGCAGCGCAAAGTCCGTAAAAACAGCGGGTCCAAGCAGATCGACAACGCCGAGCGCATCAAGAGCTACACCGAGCTGAAGGTCGGCGACTATGTCGTGCACCAAAACCACGGCATCGGCAAGTACCTCGGCATCGGCACGCTCGAAGTCGGCGGCATCCATAAGGACTACATGCATATCATGTACGCGGGCGGAGACAAGCTGTCCGTGCCGATCGAGCAGATCGACCTGATTCAGAAATACGTCGGCGCCGAAGACAAAGAGCCGAAGGTCTACAAGCTGGGCGGCAACGAATGGACCCGGGTCAAGACCAAAGTCCGCTCGTCCGTGCAGGATATCGCCGACGACCTGATCAAGCTGTACGCGGAACGCCAGGCTTCGGCCGGCTACAGCTTCGACAAGGATACGCCGGATCAGCAGGAATTCGAAAATACGTTCCCTTACGAAGAGACGAGGGATCAGCTCCGGGCGATCGAAGAGATCAAGGGCGACATGGAGATGAGCCGTCCGATGGACCGCCTGCTGTGCGGAGACGTCGGCTACGGCAAGACGGAAGTGGCGATCCGGGCGGCGTTCAAGGCGGCGATCGAAGGCAAGCAGGTGGCCATTCTCGTGCCGACGACGATTCTGGCGCAGCAGCACTACGAAACGTTCAAGGAACGCTTCGAGGGCTACCCGTTCAATATCGGCGTCCTCAGCCGTTTCCGTTCGCGCAAAGAGCAGAACGAGACGATCAAGGGCGTCAAGCAGGGCACGATCGACGTCATTATCGGCACGCACCGCATTTTGTCCCAGGACCTCGTATTCAAGGATCTGGGCCTGCTCATCGTCGACGAAGAGCAGCGCTTCGGCGTCACGCATAAAGAAAAACTCAAACGCCTCAAAACGAACGTGGACGTGCTGACGCTGACGGCTACGCCGATTCCGCGCACGCTGCACATGTCCATGCTCGGCGTACGCGACTTGTCGGTTATCGAGACGCCGCCGGAAAACCGGTTTCCGGTGCAGACGTACGTCGTCGAATACAGCCCGACGCTCGTGCGCGAAGCGATCGAACGGGAGCTTGCCCGCGGAGGACAGGTCTACTACCTGTACAACCGCGTGCAGGGCATTCATGAAAAAGCGGCGGAAATCTCCGAGCTCGTACCCGACGCGCGCGTCAGCGTGGGTCACGGCCAGATGAGCGAGCAGGAGCTGGAGCGGACCATTCTCGACTTCCTGGAAGGCGAGTCGGACGTTCTGGTCAGCACCAGCATTATCGAGACCGGGGTGGATATCCCGAACGTCAATACGCTGATCGTGCATGACGCGGACAAAATGGGCTTGTCGCAGCTGTATCAAATGAGAGGACGGGTCGGTCGTTCCAACCGGATCGCTTACGCGTACTTCTCTTATCAAAAAGATAAGGTTCTGACCGAAGTCGCCGAGAAGCGCCTTCAGTCGATCAAGGAATTCACGGAACTCGGCTCGGGCTTCAAGATCGCGATGCGAGACCTGTCGATCCGCGGCGCGGGCAACCTGCTGGGCGCGGAGCAGTCCGGCTTTATCGCGTCGGTCGGTTTTGATCTGTACTCGCAGATGCTGGCCGAAGAAATTCAGAAACGCAAAATCTCGATGCTGGGCGAAGCGCCGGCGGACGACAAGAACTGGAGCACGATGATCGACCTGTCGATCGACGCTTATCTGCCTTCGGACTATATCTACGACAGCATCCAAAAAATCGAGATTTACAAAAAAGTGGCTGCGGCCACGACCTTCGAAGACGTGCTGGAATTGGAGGACGAGCTGCTCGACCGTTTCGGCGAGATGCCGGAAGCGGTCGTGCGCCTGATGCAGGTGGCGCGCTTCAAGATTTACGGACGGATGTACGGCATCGAGAGCATCGCGAGAAAAGGCGACGACTTCACGGTGACGTTCTACGAAGGACAGGAAAAGGCGGCCGAACCGTCCAAACTCGCGCGAATTGGAAATCGGTTCGAAAGCAGTGTACAATTTAAGCAGGGCATGCCTCTTGCGTTTACGATCAAGGGCAAGAGCCTGCCGGAATCCGAACGGCTGGAGACGCTGGAGCGGGTTCTGGACGCCCTCCAAGAAGCGTTCAAATCGAAGGGAGAACTTCATGATGCAGTCAAGTCATAAAAAATGGGGAAAATTGGCGTCGCTCGGCGCAGTCGCGGTATTGTCTTTTTCCGTGCTGGCGGCCTGCGGCGACAAAGCCGATAACGACACCGCAAAGACCGACGACAGCAAGGTACTGGCCACTTACGACGGAGGAACGGTGACGGAAGACCAGTTCAATACCGAACTGAACGTAATGAAATTCCTTCAGCCGACCTATGCTTCGTTGATGGATTCGGCCGAAATCAAAAACTATATGCTCGACCAACAGATCGCTTATAACTATCTGGAAGGCAAAGCGACGGACGAAGAGAAGAAGAAGGGCGCCGATATGGCGACCGAGCAAATCGACCAGCTGAAGGCGCAGGTCGATCAGGAGCAGCTCGACACGATGCTGACGTCGCAAAACATCACCGAACAGGACCTGACGACTTACATGACTCAGGTAATGACGGCCGTGCAGTATATGTCCGACCAAGTGACGGACGAAGAAGTGCAGAAGGAATACGACGCCAACAAGGAAGCTTATATCACGGCGGACGTTCGCCACATTCTGATCAACTTCACCGACGCCGAAGGCAGCAAGCGTACCGACGCCGAAACGCTGAAGCTGGCGAAGGAAGCCAAGGCAAGAGTCGACAAAGGCGAAGATTTCGCCAAAGTCGCGGAGGAACTGTCGGAAGATCCGGGTTCGGCTTCGAACGGCGGCCTGTACGCGGACGCTGCCGTCAGCCAATGGGTTGAGGCGTTCAAGAAAGCGGCCATGGAACAAGAAGTCGGCGTAGTCGGCGATCCGGTCAAGACGGAATACGGCTACCATGTCATCAAAGTCGAGAAAAGAAACGACACGCTCACGGACGAAGTGAAGGAATCGGTTCGCCGCAACCTCGCTTCCACCAAGCTGAACGATTTCATGGAAAAAGAGCTGAAAGGCATCACGAAGAGCAAGGAAGAGTTCAAGGACGAAGAAGCGCCTGCAGCCGGAGATCCGAACGGAGCGCCGGCCGAAGGAACCGACGGCACTTCGATCGAAGGCACGGACGGAGCGGCCACGGAAGGCGCGGATCAAGGCGCGCCGGCCGATCAGGGCGCCGCGACGGACGGATCCGGCGATGCCGGAACGACGACCGATACGAAGACGGACGGCAAGTAAATCGCGACTCATAACGAAACCCCAAAATAGCGCGCAACCCGCGCTATTTTTTTGAGCCGAAAAACGCCGGGAGTCCGAAGGACTCCCGGAAGGAAAGGAGGGCGCCGCATGAAGACGCCCGCTTCATCGGGTCTGCTGCGGGGCGCTTTTATCCTCGGAACCGCGGCGATCCTGTCCAAGCTGATCGGCACGCTGCAGAAAATCCCGCTGCAAAACATAGGCGGAGACGGCGTGTTCGGCATTTATACGACCGTTTATTCCTTTTATGCGTTTCTGGCGGTATTCGTGACGGCGGCTCTGCCGGCGGCCATTTCGAAGTACGTCGCGGAAAGGACGGCGGAATCGGACGAGCGCGGCGTGCGCAAGGTGCTATTTGCCGGCCTCCTGACGGCCTGCAGCGCCGGTCTTCTGATGGCGCTGGGCATGTGGTCCTTCGCTCCCGCCCTGTCCGGCTGGATCGGGAGCGAGCATACGCTTCTTCCGCTGCGGGCGGCTGCGCTGGCGCTGCTCGTCGTACCGCCGATGGCTGCGCTGCGCGGCTTTTTCCAGGGGCTGCAGCAGGCGCTGCCGACAGCCGTGTCGCAGGTGACGGAGCAGATCGTCCGCGTCGGCGTTATGGTGGCGCTGCTGCTGACGCTGAACGCGGCGGGAGCGTCGGACGAGCGTATCGCGGCCGGAGCCGCGCTGGGCTCGGCCGGGGGCGGACTGGCGGGCTTGGGCGCCATGCTGCTGTTCTGGCGCCGTTACGGCCGCAGCGGCCGCGCTTGGCGCCCGTCGGCGGCGAAATTGGCCGTGCAGGCCGAACGCGAGGCCGAAGAGGAAGCTTTGCGGTCGGTCGGCGCTTCGGATGCTTATGCGGAGAAGGAGCCCGGCTTCGTTGAAGCGGCGGCCGATTCGGCGGAACGGCCGAAGCGCTTCACGTCGGGGCAGTGGGCGAAGCGGCTGTTGATCTATGCGGTTCCCGTATTTGTCGGCTCGCTGTCCCAGCCGCTGTTAAATCTGGTCGATACGCTCACCGTGCCGCGCCTGCTGCAGGGAGCCGGATGGAACGACCTGGCTTCCATGGAGCAGTTCGGCGTCTATAACCGGGGTATTCCGCTCGTGCAGCTCGTCTTCATGCTGGCGACCTCGCTTTCGACGCTGCTGCTGCCCGCGATCGCCGAGGCGAAAGCCCGCGGCGAAGAAGACCGGATCCGCTCTTCCGCGGGTACGTCGCTGCGCTGGCTGTGGATTCTCGGCCTGACGGCCGCCGCCGGCCTGGCCGCGTTGGCCGAGCCGGTCAACGTCATGCTGTACGCCGACGCGGAAGGCACGGACGCGCTGCGCTGGACGGCGCTGTCGGCCGCCGGCGGCACGCTCGGCATCGTCTCGGCCGCGCTGCTGCAGGGCATCGGCGCCGTGCGCGCGCCCGCGCTGTTCCTGATCGTCTCGGCCGCGCTGAAGCTGGTGCTCAATCTGCTGCTGGTGCCGCAGATGGGCATCTCCGGCGCCGCTCTGGCCGGCGCCGTCTCCTACATGGCCGCCGCGCTGCTCGGCGTCCTGGTGCTCGCCCGTCTGACCGGCCTGCGCGGCGGCGTGCGCCGCGCGCTGCTCCAGCCCCTGCTGCTGGCGGGGCTGACGGCGCTGGCCGCCTATTCCGCCCGCCTGCTGTGCGGCGTGCTGCTCTCCGCCGCGGAACTCGGCGGCCGCGCGGGCGCGCTGCTGACGAGCGTCGCGGGCGTCGCCGCCGGCGTGCTCGTCTTCGCCGCCGCGCTCGTCTACACCCGCGCGGTGTCGGACGCGGAGCTGTCCGCGCTGCCCGGCGGCGCGAAGCTCGCCGCTTTGGCACGGCGTCTTCGGCGGGAAGCGTAGCCGGCGTCGCATCCGGCGGGTTTTGCTTTTTTGGTCTGCGGGAACGTCTGTACGCATTTTGGATTCGCAATTCGCCGGAACCCGTGATATAGTGGTAAAATGCGAGGTGCAGCGGAAGGAGAGGAATGGCAATGGGTACGGGAATTACGGTCGTCGGACTTGGCTCCGGCGATCCGGATCAGCTGACGCTGGGTATATGGAAAGTTCTTCAGGGCGCGTCCCGGATTTATGTGCGGACCAAGGAGCATCCGGTCATGAACCGGATCGCCGGGGAGGGCATCGCTTTCGAGTCGTTCGACTCGGTCTACGAGAACAACGGATCGTTCAGCGACGTGTACGAGACGATTGCCCGGCGGCTTGTCGAGCTTGCCGCCTCCGGCGAGCTTGTCTATGCGGTTCCGGGTCATCCCATGGTCGCGGAGAAGACGGTACTGCTGCTGCGCGAATATGCCGAGGAAGCGGGGATTCCTCTGAAGGTGCTGGGCGGGGAAAGCTTCCTCGACCAGGCCTTTGTCCGGTTGGGCTTCGATCCGATCGAAGGGTTCCAACTGCTGGACTCTTCGGACGTGACGGTCGAGAGCATCCGCCCTTCCCTGCACACGCTGATCGGGCAGGTCTACGATTCGCTGACTGCCTCGGAGGTTAAACTCGGTTTGATGGAAGTCTACCCCGACGATCATCCGGTTATCGTGGGTCATGCGCTCGGCGTGGAAGGCGAAGAACGGATTCTGCGCGTTCCCTTATACGAGTTGGATCGGCTGGAAGGGTACGGCAATCTGTCGCTCGTCTACATACCGAAGGCCGACGACGAGTCGCTGACGATCGGCAGCTTTGCGAGGCTGCACGAGATCGTGGGCATTCTGCGCAGTCCGGGCGGCTGCCCGTGGGATATGGAGCAGACGCACGCCTCGATTCGCAAAAATCTGATCGAGGAGACGTACGAAGTGCTGGAAACGATCGACGACGACGATCCGGACCATATGCGCGAAGAGCTGGGGGATCTGCTGCTGCAGATCATGCTGCACTCCCGCATGGAAGAGGAAGTCGGCACGTTCACCGTCTACGACGTGATTCGCGGATTGAACGAGAAGCTGATCTTCCGCCATCCCCATGTATTCGGAGACCGGGCGGCCGGCAGCGCCGACGAGGCGCTCAAGAATTGGGACGCCATGAAGGCGGAAGAGAAGAAGCGCAAGGGCGCATCCGCGCCCGAAGCTTCGCTGCTCGACGGCGTTCCGAGAGATCTCCCGGCGCTTATGAAGGCGTACAAGCTCCAGAAGAAGGCGGCGAAGGCCGGCTTCGACTGGGAGAAGATCGAAGACGTCTTTGCGAAGATCGAAGAGGAACTGGGCGAGCTGCGCGAAGCGCTGGCCGAGGGAGCCGATTCGGAATCGCTTAAGCTCGAATTGGGCGATCTGCTCTTCTCCGCGGTCAATGCGTCGCGCTTCTTGGATGCGGATCCCGAAGAAGCCCTGTCGCTCGTCAACGACAAGTTCCGCCGCCGCTTCCGCTATATCGAGGATCGGCTGCGCGAGCAGGGAAGCTCGCCGCAAGGCAGCACCCTCGAGGAAATGGATGCTTTGTGGAACGAAGCCAAAGGCGCGGAACAAACGAAGTGACAAAATTTTCAAAGCGCCTGTCCGCGAAAGAGGAAAACGCGTCGGAATCCAGAATATGAGGATAGGCGCCCGCAAGCGTGCAGGCTGCTCAGACAACGGATAACCGCGGCGGCGCGGATCATTCCCGTGCTCCGCTTATCATTATTATTGAGCGTCTCGATCCCGGTACCGGTACGGATTCCGATTCGGCGTCCGGTGCCCAGGCGAAAAGACGCGATTTTAAAATCCCGGGAGGAATGAAACCAATGAATAAAACAGAACTGATCAACAGCATCGCGGAAAAAAGCGGAGTAGGCAAAAAAGAAGTCGAAGCCGTACTGAACGGATTCATGGACGGCGTAACCGAAGCTCTGGCAAGCGGCGACAAAGTGCAGCTCATCGGCTTCGGCACGTTCGAAACCCGCAAGCGCGCAGGCCGCACGGGCCGCAACCCGCAAACCGGCGAACCGATCACGATTGCCGAGTCCAGCGTTCCCGCGTTCAAAGCCGGCAACAAACTCAAAGACGCGGTTAAGTAATTATGCGTGTCGATAAATTCCTGAAAGTGTCCAGGCTGATCAAGCGTCGCACCGTAGCGAAGGACGTGTCCGAGCAGGGCCGCGTGCTGATTAACGGCCGCGAGGCCAAGCCCAGCGCTTCGGTGAAGATCGGCGACGAAATTACCGTGCAGTTCGGCCAGAAGCTCGTTACCGTTCGCGTCGAACGAATCGCCGACACGACCCGCAAGGACGAAGCCGCAGGCATGTACACCGTCGTGAAGGAAGAGCCGCTTCCGAGAGAAGACGGATTGAACTTCTGACAGACCCGCTTTTTGATAGCCGAATATCGATTTATGGCGTTTCCGCTAACGCGGAAGCGCCTTTTCGGCATAAATATGACTTTTTTTTGCTTCACAGTTCGATTTTTTGTGTTAATGTTTAAGATGAACATGAAAGTTAGGCAGGAGAGACTATTGACCGAGCATTTTCGGCTTAATAATAGTTCTGCCGCTCTATCGAGCTGGGCCGCTTGCTTTCCGATAAAAGAATTGGATCGTGTGCCAAACCGCCGTTTGTCGGGGAATCGGCCATGCGTCATTTTACATAAAAGCCGGAAGCAGTCCGGTGAAGGAGGGTTCCATGAGAGCGACTTCCGCAGCACCCAAGCCAGACAACCATCAGACTGAACGAACGTCCAAGGCGACTCGGACCGAGGTCCGGCGAACTTCGTCGAATCGGCAGCAGAGCGGTAAGAAACGTCTTCGTTTGTGGGCCGTCTTAATGATCGCTTTGTGCAGTTGGGCTGTATATACGTTGATCGGGCAGTCTTCCGTCATCGCGGACAAAGCGGCGGAGCTGGAAACGACCCGGGAAGCCAAAGTCGCCAGCGAAGCGAAGCTTAACGACGTTCAAGCGGAGATCAAGCGTCTCCAGGATCCCGAATATATCGCGCAAATCGCACGTAAGGAATACAATATGTTCAAACCGGAAGAGATCCCGATCCGGGTCACCGGAGAAGGCGGAGGAGAGTAGCTTTTCCGCGGTTTCACGCGGTTTTGTTTGTTGACCGCCGATTGCGCTTCCGTTATAATCAAATCACCGCAGACCGGAATGTGACTGATTCGGCTGTATATTTTTAAGGGAGGATCATTTTATTCTATGGCAATTGAAGTGGGCACCAAATTAGAGGGCAAAGTGACAGGCATCACGCATTTTGGAGCATTTGTGGATTTGTCCGGAGGTGTCACGGGTCTCGTTCACATCTCGGAAATCGCCGATAACTATGTAAAAGATGTGAATGACCACCTGAAGATCGGCGACGTCGTGACGGTTAAGGTCATCAATGTCGACAAAGACGGCAAGATCGGATTGTCCATCAAGCAAACCGTGGATCGTCCTGCCGGCTCTGCGCCTGCGCCATCTTCCCGTCCGCCCAGACAAGATCGCGGCCCTGGCAGCGGCGGGGGCGAACGCTTCAGCGGCGGTGGCGGCGGAGGAGGATTCAACCGCGGCGGCAGCGGCGGCGGAAGACCATCCAGACCTCCTGGCGGCGGTAAACCTGCATTCGGCAAGCCCGCATTCGGTAAGCCTTCGTTCGATGATAAATTGTCCCGTTTCCTTAAGGACAGCGAAGAGAGAATTTCTTCGATCAAGAAAAACACGGAATCCAAACGCGGAGGCCGTGGCGCCAAGAGATCGTAATTATAGTTTCGAGCACCGCGAATGGCTCAGCTCAGCCGCTCGCGGTTTTTTGCTTTGTGCCGCAACAAAGGCTTCAGCGAACTCCCCGGATTGACCGATAAAGAACGGGAACAGGAAATCCGAACGGTCGCCCGGCAGGGCTGCCCGGCCGGAAGCGTTATGATACACTGGATGTGAATGGCGGATTTGGAATTTCGCCGGAATCGCACCGGAAAGGACGGGATGCCGAGTGGCTGCACCAGATTTACCGGGATTTACGCCGGGAACGGTCGTAACCGGAGCGTCCCAGGGCGGACAATACACGATTCAGTCGCTGATCGGACGAGGTTCCAACGGCAACGTGTATTTGGTCCGGACGGCGGGCGGGCAGCAGGCCGCGCTCAAGGCCGGTCCGGAAAAGCCCGAACTGAAAGCGGAAGTCGAAGTGCTGGCGGAGCTGAAAAAGCACGAGCTCGACCGGGGAAGCCGCCGGCCTTTTCTGCTGGATGCCGACCGGTTTAAGACAGACGGACGTTCGGTGCCCTTTTACGTGATGAAATTCGTCCGCGGAGTCCCGATCGATGCCTACATCCGCAAGTACGGATATCGCCAGATCGGCGCCGCGGGGCTCGGGCTGCTCGATCGCCTGTCGGGCCTGCATCAGGCGGGATTTATCTTCGGCGACCTTAAGCCCTGCCACGTGCTGGTGGAAGAAAGCGGGGGGGTCGAGCTGGTCGATTACGGCGGCGCGACTTCCATCGGAGGGAACGTCAAGCAGTACAGCGGCTGGTATGACCGCAAGTATTGGAATGCGGGCAGCCGGACGGCCGATCCCGGCTATGATCTGTTCGCCTTTGCGGTTCTGTGCCTGCATGTATTCGACGAACGGGGACTGCGCCGGCTGGACGCCGCACTGCTGCCGCAGACGCGCAGTCCCGAAGACCTGGTGCAGTTGGCCGGGAAGATCCCTGCTCTGCGCCCGTTCGAACCGTGGCTGGATCGCGCCCTGCGCGGCGGTTTCGTCAATTCGCGGGAAGCGCATGCCTACTGGAACGCGCTCTGCCGGCGTCTGCCCGCAGACGGACGCAAAGGCGCCTCCAAGCTTCTGGCGGCCGCGTTTTGCGGTTCGCTGCTGCTGCTGGCCGCCGTGCTGTATACGGTGCTGTCGCTGTAAGGAATCGGCGGGAGAGAAGGAGGCCTGGGAATGAACGATCGGAACGGATTGCTGCGGGAGGCAAGGGAAGAAATCCGGGAATACGGCATGTGGAAGACCGGGGACACCGTCGTCGCCGCCGTATCGGGGGGACCCGATTCCATGGCGATGCTGCATCTGCTGCACGTTTTGTCGAGGGAAGAGGGATTCGGCCTGGTCTGCGCGCATGTCAACCACGGGCTGAGACCTGAAGAATCCGCGGAGGAAGCGGAACTGGTTCGCGCGGCGGCGGCAGGGCTCGGCGTGCCGTTCGAACTGGGCGAACCCGACGTGCGCGGGTATAAAAGGCAAGCGGGGCTCGGCACGCAGGCCGCGGCACGCGAACTGCGATATCGCTTTCTGAGGGAAGCCGCCCTGAGACATCGGGCTTCCGCGATTGCGCTGGCCCATCACGCCGGGGACCAGGCGGAGACGGTTATGCTGCATCTGCTGCGAGGCAGCGGAACGGGAGGTCTGGCGGGCATGCGGCGGATCCGGCTGTGGGAAGGTCTGCGAGTCGTTCGTCCGCTGCTGCGGTTCGAAAAAGAAGCCCTTGTCGTTTTTTGCGAAAATAACGGTATCCGGTACGCGACGGACAGCAGCAACGCAGGCACCGATTATGCCCGGAACCGCCTGCGGTTGGATACTTTTCCCCACCTGGAGAGCTACAACGCAAAGCTGTCGGCGGCGCTGAACCGCCTGGCAGACACGCTCGGGCCGGAGGAAGACTATCTGCACGAACAAACGCTTCTGGCGTTCGAACAAACCTGCCGGGGCCGGAAAGAAGGAACCGAGCTTGATCGGACGGCCTTCTCCGCCCTGCCCTTCGCTTTACAACGCAGGCTCGTTAAATTAATATTAAATTACCTGTCGGAGCCGGGGGCGGAGACCGACTTCGCCAAGGTGGACCTTGTCCGCCGGCGTCTGCTCTCCCCGGACGATTCGACCTGGACGCTGGACCTCGGATACGGCCGGACCTGTACGCGCGAGTACGATCGTGCGTTTTTCCGTCTCGGCAGGCCCGAGCCCGGCGTTCTTCGGGCGGAGACGATCGGCAGGGAACCGGGTATCCGGACCTTGCGGTTCGGAAGTCTCGGAATGATCTTCGAAGAAGAGCGGAAAGTCCCGGACGACGAGGCGTTCACGACTCTGGGACCGGAAGAAGCCGCTTTCGACGCGGATCGTCTCGAATACCCGCTGACCGTGCGTTCGCGCCTTCCGGGAGACCGGATCGAGCTTCCGCGCGGAGCCGGCACGAAGAAAGTCAAGGATCTGCTGATCGACGAAAAGATCGCTCCGTCCCAGCGCGGCCTGATTCCGCTCGTCTGCGACGCCGGAGGACGCATACTCTGGCTCGGCGGCTTGAAGCGTTCCAAGCACGCCTGGTTGGACCGTCGGAGCGAGAAGATTCTATATATTCGGATAGATCGGGCTCTTTGTTGACGGTTTTGGTTTATAAGATAGAAAGAAGATCGAATCAGATCACGATTACGGGAGGGTCATGCACGTTGCAAAACGACATTCAGGAAGTGCTTATCAGCGAAGAGGAACTCCAGGCCAAAATCAAGGAATTGGGCGAGCAGCTCAGCGGCGAGTACGAAGGCCGCAATCCGCTCGTCATCTGCGTACTGAAAGGCGCGTTCATTTTTATGGCCGATCTGGTCAAACGCATTACGGTACCGATCGAACTCGATTTTATGGCGGTATCGAGCTACGGAGCGGCGACCAAATCGTCCGGCGTGGTTAAAATTATCAAGGATTTGGATACGACGGTGGAAGGCCGCGACGTACTGATCGTGGAAGACATCATCGACAGCGGACTTACGCTGAGCCATTTGATCGAGCTGCTGAAGAACCGCAACGCCAAGAGCGTGAAGGTTGTCACGCTGTTCGACAAGCCGTCGGGCCGCTCGGTGAAGATGGAAGCGGATTACACGGGCTTTGTTCTGCCGGACGCTTTCGTCGTCGGCTATGGTCTGGACTACGCGGAGCACTACCGCAACCTGCCGTATATCGGCGTGCTCAAACCGGAGGTTTACACGAAATAATTCGCGTGCCGGACCGGGGCTTGTCCGCTCCGAAGTCCGCTCCTCGTCTGAATTTGTGATGTGTGAACGTACTATGTTAAAATAACTTCAGTGTCTTGAGAGGAGGTTGGGGATGAATCGGTTCATCCGGAATTCTGGCTTTTATTTAATCCTTTTTCTTGTCGTGGTAGGCATTATTCAGTTTTTGAACGGCGGCCGGGATACGGCCCAAGCTCCAAGATACGACGAACTGGTCCAGCAGGTGCAGAACGACAACGTGGAAAAGGCCACGTTCCAGTTCGACAACTACTCTTATTTGGTGACCGGAACGTATAAGGCTCCGCTTGAGGAAAACGGGCCAAAAACGTTCTCGACGTATATTCCGTCCACCGAATCGGTGGTTAACAATCTGATCGATACGATGGAAAACAACGAGGTGCAGGTCTCGTGGAAGCCGATGCAGGGTCCTAGCATCTGGGTTACGCTGCTTACCTCGTTCATTCCTCTGATTCTGATGTTCGTGCTGTTCTTCTTCCTCTTCAATCAAGCCCAGGGCGGCGGCGGTAAAGTCATGAACTTCGGCAAAAGCCGGGCGAGACTTTACAACGAAGAAAAGAAGAAAGTGACCTTCAACGACGTTGCCGGAGCAGACGAAGAGAAACAGGAACTCGTCGAAGTCGTGGAATTCCTTAAGGATTCGCGCAAATTCTCCGCTCTCGGCGCGAGAATTCCGAAAGGCGTGCTGCTTGTCGGCCCTCCGGGTACCGGTAAGACGCTGCTCGCCCGCGCGGTAGCCGGCGAAGCCGGCGTGGCGTTCTTCAGCATCTCGGGTTCCGACTTCGTCGAAATGTTCGTCGGCGTCGGCGCTTCGCGGGTCCGCGACTTGTTCGAGAACGCGAAGAAAAACGCGCCTTGTATCATCTTCATCGACGAAATCGACGCCGTCGGACGTCAGCGGGGCGCAGGTCTCGGCGGCGGACACGACGAACGCGAGCAGACGCTCAACCAGCTGCTCGTCGAAATGGACGGTTTCGGCGAAAACGAAGGCATCATCATTATCGCGGCGACGAACCGCGCGGATATCCTCGACCCGGCCCTGCTGCGTCCGGGACGTTTCGACCGTCAAATCACGGTCGACCGCCCGGATGTCAAAGGACGCGAAGCGGTGCTGCACGTTCACGCCCGCAACAAGCCGCTCACGAAGGACGTTCAGCTCGACAAAATCGCGAAGCGCACGACGGGCTTCTCGGGCGCCGATCTGCAGAACCTCCTGAACGAAGCGGCGCTGATCGCGGCGCGCCGCGATCGCAAAGATATCTCGATGCAGGAGATCGACGAAGCGATCGATCGCGTCATCGTCGGTACGGAGAAGAAAAGCCGCGTGATCAGCGAACGGGAGAAACGCATCGTGGCTTACCACGAAGCGGGTCACACGATCGTCGGCTACTTCCTCGAACACGCCGATATGGTGCATAAAGTCACGATCATTCCTCGCGGCCGCGCAGGCGGCTACGTCATCATGCTGCCGAAAGAAGACCGCATGCTCGTGACGAAGCAGGAACTGCTCGACCGCGTTACCGGCCTCCTGGGCGGACGCGTATCGGAAGAACTGTTCATCGGCGAGATCGGTACCGGCGCATACAGCGACTTCCAGCAGGCGACCGGCATCGTGCGCAGCATGATCATGGAATACGGCATGAGCGAGAAGCTCGGTCCGATGCAGTTCGGAACCGGTCAGGGCCAGGTCTTCCTGGGCCGCGATCTCGGACACGAACCGAACTACAGCGACGCCGTAGCGCATGAGATCGATCAGGAAATGCAGCGTTTTGTCAACGAATCGTACGAGAGAGCGCGTCAGGTGCTGACCGATCATGCGAAGGAAGTGCACTTGATCGCCAATACGCTGCTCGAAGTGGAGACGCTGGAAATCGATCAGATCCGCAATCTGATCGAATACGGCACGATCGAAGCTCCGGAGGGCGCCGTCACGAACAAACCGGAAGACTCCGAACCGGCAGCCGACCCGACGTTCGACAGCATCGGCAATACCAATGTGCGTCTGGATGAATCGGATCCCGTGGATCTCGGCAAGGACGGAGACATTCCGAACGACCCGATGAATAAGCGCGGAGATTCCGGCGGAGGGACGACCCAGTCCTAACAGGACGGCAGGCGGCGTTCATCGTCGTGCACGACCTTTTCTCAAGCCAGGTTCAACGCAAGCAAGACCGGAAAACGAACCCTCGTTTTCCGGTCTTTTCGTGTGCGGGAGTTCGGCGGAAGGGATAGTGCCCGCTTTTCGGGATAATGGTACAATGCAGAAGGCGGTCAAACGGACAGGGCGGCTTAGCGGTCCGTCCGGCCGATTCGTTCGGCTTGCCGTTTTTCTTTTGGGCTTCGAACGAATGCAGAGGGGGAGAACGACGGCGTGATTCTTGTAGTGGATATCGGCAATACCAATATTGTGCTCGGCGTGTACGAAGGCACCGAGCTGCTGCATCATTTTCGGATCAGCACCAGCCGGCAGGCGACGAGCGACGAATACGGGGTAATGATTTATAACCTGTTCCGAATGTCGGGCGTGGATGCGGACAAGATCGAAGGGGTCATGATTTCTTCCGTCGTTCCGCCGATCGTCGGCGTAATCGAGCAGATGT
The DNA here is from genome assembly GCF_011090185.1 of Saccharibacillus alkalitolerans. Taxonomy (GTDB): domain Bacteria; phylum Bacillota; class Bacilli; order Paenibacillales; family Paenibacillaceae; genus Saccharibacillus; species Saccharibacillus alkalitolerans. The sequence goes on from NZ_JAAFGS010000015.1 coordinate 39,423, forward strand.
GCCGCACCTATTTGAAGAAGACGCCGCTGGTCGTCGGTCCGGGCATCAAGACGGGGTTGAATCTGCGCTACGAAAACCCGAGGGAGATCGGAGCGGATCGGATCGTCAACGCGGTTGCGGCTGTCGAGCTGTACGGCGGTCCGCTCGTCGTCGTGGACTTCGGTACGGCAACCACGTTCGACTGCATCGATGCGCAGGGCAATTATCTTGGGGGAGCGATCGTTCCGGGCATAGGAATCTCGACCGAAGCGCTGTATCAGCGGGCATCGAAGCTGCCGAGAATCGAGCTGGAGAAGCCGAAAAAGGTGATCGGGCGCAACACCGTTCATGCCATGCAGGCCGGCATCATCTACGGTTACGCGGGACAGGTGGACGGCATCGTCAAACGTATTCGACAGGAGATGGATACGGAGCCGAAGGTTGTGGCGACGGGCGGCTTGGCCCCGTTGATCTGCGCCGAGACCGATTCGGTCCGGGAGGTCAATCCGATGCTGACGTTGGAAGGACTGCGTTTGATTTATGAGCGCAATCGTTTTGCCAAATGAAATAATCGTTTATAACCAACTTATATGCCGCCAGGCGGCTGGAATGGAGGAGACTGCAGATGGAAAATCTGGAGCATACGCATAACGGCGGGTCCGAAAACCCGGAAGAGCGCGACTATCTTGTCCGAGGTACGGCGCTCGGAGGCAAAGTCCGCGCATTCGCGGTACGCAGCACGAATTTGGTGGAGGAACTCCGCCGCCGGCACGATACGTTTCCGACGGCAACGGCAGCGCTGGGACGCACGCTGACTACCGCTGCCATGATGGGAGCCATGCTGAAAGGCGAGGAGAAGCTGACTATTCAGGTCAAAGGCAGCGGACCGCTCGGGCAAATCGTTGCCGACGCCAATGCCAAAGGTGAAGTTCGGGGTTACGTCGATCATCCGCACGTTCACCTGCCGAGCAATGCGATGGGCAAGCTCGACGTGGCCGGCGCCGTGGGTACCGAGGGCTTTTTGTACGTGACCAAGGACCTTGGCTTGAAAGAGCCGTACCGCGGAAGCGTGCCGATCGTCTCGGGCGAACTCGGCGAAGACTTCACCTACTATTTCGCGGCATCCGAACAGACGCCTTCGGCCGTCGGAATCGGCGTGCTGGTGGCGCCGGACAATTCGGTTATCAGCGCAGGCGGATTGATCGTGCAGCTGCTGCCGGGTCTGTCGGACGAAGAGATCGACGCGATCGAACGAGCGATCTCGACGCTGCCGCCGGTGTCGGCACTGATCGATCAAGGCTTGTCGCCGGAAGAGCTGATCAAATGGGTACTGCCGGACGTGAATATCCAGGAGTCGCTGGATGTCGTATTCCGCTGCGAATGCTCGCGCGAACGGGTCGAACGGACCCTGATCAGCCTCGGCTCCGAGGAAATTCAGGGCATTATCGACGATCAGGGCGTAGCCGAGGTCGTCTGCCATTTCTGCAACGAAACCTATCAATTCGAGCGGGAAGATCTGGAACAAATTTTGGAACAGACCCGCAGATAATCGCCGGACGACCCCGATGCCCCGACATACGGCGGGAACGGATATCGGACCGCTGCGAGCGCGTCGCGGAACCCGGATTTGCATGGAGAGTTCCTTTTCGATCATAGATAAACAAACGCAAAAAGCCGTTCCTCCCGGGGAACGGCTTTTTGCGATTTATTTTTTCTGCCTCGCTTCGGTAGAAGCGGGATCGACCGTCAGATAACGGTGCTGGCACTGTTCTTGTCTTGTTTGCTGCGTCCCATCGATTGAAGCTGAGTCATCAGCTTGCCGCGCGAGTCCTTATTCCGAAGAAGATAAGCGGCTCCCAGACCAACGGCAACTCCAAGAAGCGTGTTTTTCCGTTTCATGCTGTCGTCCTCCTTATGATTGTACGGATAAGTGCAAAGTCGCCCGGCCTCGAAACGAACAGGCTTCGCGAACAAACCGGACGCTTGGACACGCCGTTTCTTCGCGGCTTCGTTTCGGGTTGAGCGTTGAATCGAGCTTATTCGAAAATTACCCGCTGTTCGGAATACGAAACGCTCATTGAACGATAAGCTTTAGAGAAGTCCGGACGCTTTGGGAGCCTCGGAGTGTTCGTTGACATGAGCCCCGGGGATTTGCTAAGATAAAGGGAGTTAAAAACCTACTTTTCTACTCGGATTAAGTCGGCGGCGTCGCCTCACCGGCTGCGGAACGTCACTCGGCTGATCGGGCGGGCCCCGGGCATGCAGAACCGGAACCGCTTTTGCATAAACGGCGCCTCTGCCAAGCGGCTGTTCGCAGCGCGCGGGCAGGTGTCGAATGTATCCAAGTTTACCTATTACGGAGGAGGATTTACCATGGCCAAAGTCGTTAACAGTATTACGGATCTGATCGGAGATACGCCGCTTGTCCGCCTGAACCGGATCGTACCGGAAGACAGTGCGGAAATCTACGTGAAATTGGAATACCAGAATCCGGGCGCGAGCGTCAAGGATCGGATCGCCATCAGCATGGTGGAAGCGGCCGAAGCGGACGGACGCCTGAAACCGGGCGGCACGATCATCGAAGCGACGAGCGGCAATACGGGGATCGGCCTGGCCATGGTAGCGGCTGCGAAAGGATACAAAGCCGTTATCGTCATGCCGGAAACGATGAGCTTGGAACGCCGCAACCTGCTGCGCGCTTACGGAGCGGAGCTGGTGCTGACGCCGGGAGCGGAAGGCATGAACGGAGCGGTCCGCAAGGCGGAAGAGCTGCTGCAGCAAAATCCGGATTACTTCATGGCCGAACAGTTCAAGAACGAAGCTAACGTGAAAATTCACCGCGAGACGACCGGACCGGAAATCGTCGAAGCGATTCAGTCGATCGGCGGAACGCTGGACGCGTTTATCGCAGGCATCGGTACGGGCGGCACGATCTCGGGCGCCGGCGAAGTGCTGAAAGCCAGCTTCCCGGAAGTGAAGATCTATGCGGTCGAGCCTGCGGCTTCTCCGATTCTGGCCGGCGGCAAACCGGGTCCGCACAAAATTCAAGGGATCGGCGCGAACTTCGTCCCGGATATTCTCAATCAGAATATTTATAACGAAATCATTCACGTCGAGAACGACGAAGCTTTCGAAACGGCCCGCAACGTGGCAAAAGAAGAAGGCATTCTGTCCGGCATTTCGTCGGGTGCGGCCATCTTCGCCGCTCTTAAAGTCGCGAAGGAACTTGGCAAGGGCAAACGGATTGTCGTCGTCGTACCGAGCAACGGAGAACGTTACCTCAGCACGCCGCTGTACAACTTCGAAGCTTAATTTTCGTCGGCGGGCTTTCGGGCCCACAGGATTGATGAGATAGAAGTCTAAGCAAGCCCCCGCCCCGTGCAACCGCATCGGCCGCGGGGGCTTTTTGCGAAGAAACCGGATTTTGAAGACGAAGGGACTCGGCCCGCTTTTTGGTTTTGGCTACCGCGGTATCGCACCTTCATCGTATAATGGACAAAATCGAATCCGATCATTTTTAAACATGCGGGCCGAAGGAGTGCGGAAAGCTTGAACGAAATCATGACATCCCTTACGCAGTGGACGGAATGGGCAGGGCGCGGATATACCCGTCTCCCTTACGTTATGCGCAACAAGTTGGAGAGGCGGCCGGAGTCCTGGCAGAAGGCTTGGAGCGAAGCTTCGCCTTACGCCTTCGTGCTGGAGAGCGGCAAAGAAGGCCGATATACGTTCTTCGGTCTTCAAGCCGAGTCGGTTCTGCGGGGGCAGGGGAACGAAGCGGTTGTCACCGATTGCGGTCGAGGATTGGCGGGAGATGCCGACGTGTACGGCTCTCCGCTCGACATCATTCGCGGCTGGATGGAGCCGCACCGCGCGCCTCGGGTACCGGGAACGCCGAAATTTTGCGGCGGCGCGGTGGGCTTTCTGGCTTACGACGTCGCGCGCTCGCTGGAGAAGCTGCCGGAACTGGCCGAAGACGATCTGGCGCAGGACGGCCTTCCGGATTACGCCTTTATGCGGCTGAGGCAGCTGTGGGTGCTGGATCATGAAGAGGACGCGGTGTATATTTGCGTATCCGTACCGGCCGACACCCTGCGGGAGCCGGAAGGCGGAGCGGAGCCTAGGACTGCTCGGGAAGCGGAAGCCGAGAGGGCGTTGATTTCCGCCTACGAAGAATCGGCCCGGGAAGCGCGGCGAATGTTGGAACGCTGGCGCCGCTTCGAAGAATCGGAGCTGCCGTGGAGCGAGGAACGCCGAAACGAAATTGCCGCGGAAGCGGAACGGCATACGGCCGGACGAAACGACGTGGACGGATTCGATACGGTATTCGAACGGGAAGCTTTCCAAGACGCCGTGCTGCGCATTCAGGAATATATCCGCAGCGGCGATGTTTTTCAGGTTAACTTGTCGCTGCGCAAACAGCGAAAGCTGTCCGCCTCGCCGGAAGAAATCTATGAATGGATGAGAATCGTGAATCCCTCGCCGTATATGGGGTTCCTGCGTTTCCCGGATTTTCAGATCGTATCCGGTTCGCCCGAACTGCTGGTACGGCTGGAGGGCGGCCGATTGGCTGCCCGCCCGATTGCCGGCACCCGGCGGCGCGGGACGAACGACGAGGAGGACCGGCGCATGGCCGAGGAACTGACCGGCAGCGACAAGGAACGCGCCGAGCATATTATGCTGGTCGATCTTCAGCGCAACGATTTGGGACGCGTGGCCGCTTACGGGTCCGTCACGGTGCCGGAACTGATGACGATCGAACGCTACTCGCATGTTATGCACCTCGTTTCTCAGGTGGAAGCGGATCTTGCGCCGGGAAAAACGGCATTCGACGTGATCGCCGGCGTGTTTCCGGGCGGAACGATCACCGGCGCCCCGAAAGTGCGCACGATGCAGATCGTCGAGGAGCTGGAGCCGGTGCGCCGTGGGCCTTATACCGGCTCTATGGGTTGGATTGACTATAACGGCAATATGGAATTAAATATTATTATTCGCACCCTTGTCGTTCAAGGCGGCATGGGTCATATGCAGGCCGGAGCGGGCATCGTGATCGATTCGGAACCGTACCGGGAATATCGCGAATGCCACAACAAAGCGAGATCCGTAAGCCGCGCCGTCTGGTGCGCGGAGCGTGCCGCCCAAGCCGAGGAGGGAACCGCCTTTTGATTCTGGTCATCGACAACTATGATTCGTTCACTTATAACCTCGTTCAATACTTGGGAGAACTCGGCGAAGAGGTGATCGTGCGCCGCAACGACGAGATCGGCCCGGAGGGCATTCGGGAGCTTTCGCCGGATCATATTTTGCTTTCGCCGGGACCCTGCACGCCCAACGAAGCGGGAATCACGCTTGATGTGATCCATTCGTTCAAGGGCGAGATTCCGATTCTGGGAGTTTGTCTCGGCCACCAAGCGATCGGGCAGGCATTCGGCGGCCGCGTCGTGCGCGCGGAGCGGCTGATGCACGGCAAGACGTCGCCGGTCCTGCATGACGGACACTCCGTATTCGAAGGGCTGCCCTCGCCGTTCATCGCGGCCCGCTATCATTCCCTGATCGTGGAGAAGGAGAGCCTGCCGGACTGCCTGGAAGTGACGGCTTGGACGGCCGAAGGCGAAATTATGGGCCTTCGGCATCGGGATTATCCGATCGAAGGCGTTCAATTCCATCCGGAGTCGATCGTGACGGAGCATGGACACCGGATGCTGGCCCGATTCCTGAACCGAAGCCCGGAAACGGCGGTAAGCCCGTGAGCGGTTATATCGGCTTGAACGGCCGAGTCGTCGACGCGGCAGCCGCCTCGGTGTCCGTCATGGATCACGGCCTGATGTACGGCATGGGTCTGTTCGAGACGTTCCGCACGTACGGCGGCGAACCGTTTTTGTTCGAGCGCCACTTGGCGCGGATGAAAAGGGGGGCGGACGAACTCGGGATCGCCTGGAGTCCCGATCATGCCGCTCTTCGCGCGGAGGTAGGTGCCCTGCTGAACGCAAACGGTCTTGCGGACGCGTATATCCGTTTGACGTTAACGGCGGGCGAAGGCGGGCTGGGCCTGCCGTCGGGTCGGCATTATGAGCATCCCTGCCGCATTGTCTACGTCAAGGCGCTGCCGGAACCGCCGACGGCCTGGTACGCCGAAGGGCGAACGCTTCAGGTGCTGAAGACTCCCCGCAATACGCCCGAAGGGGCGGAGCGGCTGAAGTCCCTTCATTACATGAACGGTATTTTGGGACGCCGCGAGCTGGACGGCATTCCCGGAGCCGAAGGTGCCGAAGGGCTGATGCTGACCCGCGAAGGCTTCGCGGCCGAAGGGATTGTCAGCAACCTGTTTTTCGCCGCCGGCGGCACGCTGTATACGCCGGCCATCGGTACCGGGATTCTGCCGGGTATCACCCGCCAATTTGTGCTGGAGCTGGCGGCGCAAGCCGGGATTGAAGCGAAAGAAGGCTTTTATACGATTGCGGATCTGAATGCTGCCGACGAGATCTTTTTGACCGGTTCGGTGCAGGGCATCGTGCCGGTGCGCGTTTTGCGGCATGGAGACGGAGCGGAAAAGGTTGTCGGCCGCGGCCGCCCCGGCCCGCTGACCGTCCGGTTGACGGAAGAGTACCGCCACTATACGAAAGAAACGGGGAACCGAACATGAAGCCAACCCTTCATATCCGGCATTACGCCTGGGACGACGTCCGTCTGGATCTGGGCCGTGCCACACGCATCATGGGAATTCTGAATACGACGCCCGATTCTTTCTCCGATGGAGGCCGCTATGTCGATGTGGACGCGGCGGTCCGCCATGCCCGCGAGATGGTATTGGCCGGAGCCGACTTGATCGACGTCGGAGGCGAATCGACGCGGCCGGGGGCCGACCCCGTTTCGCTGGACGAAGAGCTGTCGCGCATTCTGCCGGTGATCGAGGCGCTGCGGCGCGAGCTGCCGCATGTCCCTCTGTCCGTCGATACTTACAAAGCCGAAGTCGCCCGCCAATCGCTGGCAGCCGGAGCGCATCTTATCAACGACGTATGGGGATGCAAGGCCGATACGCGGATGGCGCAGGTGGCGGCGGAAGCCGGCTGTCCCGTTATTTTGACGCATAATCGTCCCGATACGAATTATTCGGATCTGCTTGCAGACGTGGCGGCGGACTTGATGGAAAGCGTGCAGATTGCCCGCGCCGCAGGCGTCAGAGACTCGAACATCATTCTCGATCCGGGCATCGGTTTCGCCAAGAACGGGGAAGAAAATCTGCGTCTGATGACACAGCTCGGCCGACTTGTCGAACTCGGTTTTCCGGTGCTGCTCGGCACGTCGCGCAAACGGTTTATCCGCGAGGTACTCGATCTGCCGGTAAACGACGTGGTGGAAGGGACCGCCGCTACCGTCGCGTTCGGCATCGCCGAAGGCTGCCAAATCGTGCGCGTGCACGACGTGGCTTCCGTCAAGCGGACCGTGGCCATGTGCGATGCGATGCTGTATGCCGAACCCGGTCGTTCCTACGAAGCTCTTCTTACATAAAAAGGCGTCGAATACCGCGGCGGACGAAGAGAGTGCCGCGGTATCCGATTTGCCGAGCGCTCGGCAAACTATTCAGGAAAAGGCGGTAAGCCCATGGACAAAATGATCATTTCCCGCATGGAATACTATGGACGCCACGGCGTGTTCGAAGAAGAACGGCGTCTGGGCCAGCGGTTTTACGTAGGGTTGGAACTCGAGCTTGATCTGTCTGCTGCCGGGCTGACCGACGATTTGGAGCAGGCCGTCAACTATGCGGAAGTGCATGAGACGGTCAAAAGCGTGGTGGAAGGAGAGTCGGTTCAGCTGATCGAGACGCTCGCCGAACGTATTGCATCCGCCGTGCTCCGCACGTATACTAGGGTGGAAGCGGCGACCGTGAAGGTCACCAAGCCGCATCCTCCGTTCGATATCCATTTTGAAGGCGTTACGGTAGAGATTCGTCGGAGCCGAAAGAGAGACTTCTGACATGAAAAAGGACACGATCCGAAATTTGACCTCTGAGCGATCAGAGGCTTATATTGCTTTGGGGGCCAATCTCGGCCGGCGCGAGGAGACGCTGCGGGAAGCGCTGCGGATGCTGAGCGAATATCCGGAGATCGACGTGCTTCGCGCTTCGGACTTATACGAGACCGACCCGGTCGGTTATGCCGACCAGCCGCCGTTTTTGAATATGGCCGCCGTGCTGGGCACTTCGCTGGCGCCTCATCAACTGCTCGAAGTCATGCAGTCGGTGGAAAACAGCCTGGGACGGGTACGCGATATCCGTTACGGACCGCGGACCGCCGATTTGGATCTGCTCTGGATGGACGGCCTGACGATTACCAGCGAAGAGCTGATCCTTCCGCACCCGCGCATGCATGAGCGGTTCTTCGTGCTGGTGCCGCTCGACGATGTCGTACCGCAGGACGAGCCTTCGGGTCTGCGCCGATTGGTCGACGATTCGCTGATGGAACTCGGCGAAGCCTCCGGAATCGTCCGCTTCGGCGGGCCGCCGTTCCCCTAAGAAACTTTCCGCCGGATAGCGCCTAAAGGCGCTTCGCGTTTCGCCGGTCGTATAAGTCCGCGCAGCCGCGGGTTCCCGCGTCTGCGCATTGTTTTTTTACATCAAAGAGGTGATTCCCCATGCTGAAGATCGGCAATATCGAAATGAAAAACCGCGTCGTGCTGGCTCCGATGGCCGGCGTCTGCAATCCCGCTTTCCGCCTGATCGCGAAGGAGTTCGGAACGGGACTCGTCTGCGCGGAGATGGTCAGCGACAAGGCGATCCTGCACGGCAACAAACGCACGCGCGAAATGTTGTTCGTCGACGAACGCGAAAAACCGCTCAGTCTGCAAATTTTCGGCGGCAACCGAGAATCGCTTGTCGAAGCGGCGAAAGTTGTCGACCAGGAAACCAACGCCGACATTATCGACATCAACATGGGCTGTCCGGTGCCGAAGGTAACCAAGTGCGATGCCGGCGCCCGCTGGCTGCTTAATCCCGACAAGATTTACGAGATGGTGAGCGCCGTGACCGCCTCCGTGCAGAAGCCGGTGACGGTCAAGATGCGAATCGGATGGGACAGCGAGCATATCTTTATCGAGCAGAACGCCAAGGCGGCCGAAGCGGCCGGAGCAAGCGCGATCAGCGTTCACGGCCGTACGCGCGAGCAGCTTTATACCGGACATGCCGACTGGAGCTGGATCAAGCTGGCGAAGGAGTCCGTCAAAATTCCGGTTATCGGCAATGGGGATGTGGCGACGCCGGAAGACGCCAAGCGCATGCTGGATACGACCGGCTGCGACGGGGTCATGATCGGCCGCGGCGCGCTGGGCAATCCCTGGATGCTCTACAGCACCATCCACTACCTGGAGACCGGAGAACTGCTCGGCGACCCGGAACCGGAGGAAAAAATCCGTATCGCCGTTCTGCATATGGATCGCTTGATCGCCTTGAGGGGCGAAGGCGTCGCCGTGCGCGAGATGCGCAAGCATTTGGCCTGGTATCTCAAAGGGCTGAAAGGTTCGGCCCGGATTAAGGACAGTATCATGGAGGGCACGAGCCGAAACGAAATGGTCAGCCTTCTGGAGGATTACATCGCCAATCTGCCGCAGCTGGCGTCCGCGGAAGCCTGATTGCTCCCCGTGGAACATAATTAGGCAAAACCCGCGTTTTTTCGACGGAAGGGCCGGAAACGGCTCTTTTTCTTCCCGGTAAAACGGTTACAATTGAGCAGGGAAACGCATTGACTTTTCGCAAGGCTTCCCCTATAATTTGTCAGTATAAAATTCGCCTCAGCAGCATAAATTCCAAAATACGGAATATTCACGCTTTGCCTGGATTCGGCATTTGATAGACGCGAACGGTGCGCCGCACGTTGAACGCTACGACTTTATCGTACGGTCTACGCGCCGGGTATCGACGTTCTTGGAGATATAACGGCTTTGGCTCCGGCTGCCCCGTGACTATATTTCTTAAGCGAGAAGCGGAACATGTCTATTGCTTTAAGGGCGTGGTCGTTTCTATTTTGCCGTTGCCGTCTTTACAGGGATTTCGTAATTAACCGGATGTGAGAGTGCGAAAATCTACTATTCACATGACAGGAGAATCGGTACAGATGAGCGATAAAGAGGTCATTCTCACCCAGGACGGGCTGAAGAAGCTGGAAGACGAGCTGGAAAACCTGAAATCCGTAAAACGCCGCGAAGTCGCGGAGCGTATTAAAGTAGCAATCGGCTACGGGGATATCAGCGAGAACTCCGAATACGAAGATGCCAAGAACGAACAAGCCTTCATTGAAGGCCGAATCATTACGCTGGAGAAAATGCTGCGCAACGCGCGGATCATCAACGCCGACGAGATCGGCACCGACGTGGTGAGCGTAGGCTCGACCGTACAGGTCAAAGATTTGGAATTCGGCGACGAAATGGAATACACGATCGTCGGTTCGGCGGAATCCAATCCGCTCGAGAACCGCATTTCCAACGAGAGCCCGGTCGGCATGGCGCTGATCGGCAAAGCAAAAGGTTCGACGGTCGACGTGAACGTTCCGGCCGGCGTCCTTCAATACCAAATTCTCGACATCAAAAAATAATCGGATGCCTGAAGGCTTCAGAGCTTCCCGCCGCTGTTCCGGATCAACGCCGGAAGGTTGGCGGGAACTTTTTTTGTCTTCGTCGGTTCGGAACGGATGACGGAACAACGCAGCGGCTTTCGCGGTTGACGAACCGGACGATTTGGAACGATAATATAGGTTGACGATAAGCGGAGCCAGCGCGGCGGCAGCCATGCGGGCGATCGCTAAGGACAGGAGCTGAAACATACGTGTCTGAAGAAAATACGAACCAGGAAAACCAGGAAGTCGAACTGAGCGAACTGCTCAAGGTACGCCGGGAGAAACTGGGTGAATTGAAAGAGCTCGGCATCGACCCGTTCGGCGCCAAGTTTGAACGCGACGAGACGGCGGCCGGCATCATGGCCAAGTACGATACGATGGATAAGGACGAACTGGAAGAGAAAGCGATCGAAGTGCGTCTGGCCGGCCGCATTATGGCCAAGCGCGCCATGGGCAAAGCAAGCTTCGCGCATATTCAGGACCTGACGGGCCGCATTCAATTATATGTACGCAAAGACAGCGTGCCGGAAGAACAATACGACGCGTTTTCGATCCTCGACCTCGGGGATATCGTCGGCGTCCGCGGAACGGTATTCAAGACGAAGACCGGCGAGACGACGATCAAAGTGGCGGAACTGACCGTTTTGACCAAATCGCTGCAGCCGCTTCCGGACAAATATCACGGACTCAAGGACGTTGAGCTGCGCTATCGTCAGCGCTACGTCGACATGATCGTGAATCCGGAAGTGCAGCAGACGTTCATTCTGCGTTCGAAGATCATCCAGTCGATGCGCCGTTATTTGGACTCGCTGGGCTATCTCGAAGTGGAAACGCCGACGCTGCATTCCATCGCGGGCGGGGCGGCGGCGCGTCCGTTCATCACGCACCACAACGCGCTCGACATGGAACTGTACATGCGGATCGCCATCGAGCTGCATCTGAAGCGCCTGATCGTGGGCGGTCTGGAGAAGGTGTACGAGATCGGCCGCGTCTACCGCAACGAAGGGACTTCGACGCGCCACAACCCGGAATTCACGATGATCGAGCTGTATGAAGCTTACGCCGATTACAAGGACATCATGAATCTGGTGGAAAACATGGTCGCGCACATCGCTCAGGAAGTGCTGGGCACGACAACGATCGAATACCAGGGTCAGCAGATCGACCTTGCGCCGCAGTGGCGCCGGGTATCGATGGTCGACGCCGTCAAGGAAGTCACGGGCGTGGACTTCGGCGTCCACATGACCGACGAAGAAGCGCATGCGCTGGCAAAAGAGCACAAGGTGCCGGTCGAAAAGCATATGACGTTCGGTCATATCCTGAACGCTTTCTTCGAGCAGTTCGTCGAGGAGACGCTGATTCAGCCGACCTTCGTAACGGGACATCCGCTCGAAATCTCGCCTCTGGCGAAAAAGAACGATCAGGATCCTCGTTTCACCGATCGCTTCGAATTGTTTATCGTGGCGCGCGAGCACGCGAACGCATTCAGCGAATTGAACGATCCGATCGATCAGCGGGAGCGTTTCGAAGCGCAGCTGCGCGAGAAGGAACAAGGCAACGACGAAGCGCATGAAATGGACGAAGACTTTATTCGCGCGCTGGAATTCGGCATGCCGCCTACCGGCGGTCTGGGCATCGGTATCGACCGTCTGATCATGCTGCTGACGAACGCGCCGTCCATCCGCGACGTCCTGCTGTTCCCGCACATGCGGAATCTGTAAAAAAAGACGAACGGACAAGAGGTTCTCTCTATAATAAAGACAAAAAGAGAAGGTGCGTACGCACCTTCTCTTTTTTGTTTTCCTCCTCGGTATGCGGGATGGGGGTCGGCAGGCGTCTCGGCGGACGGTCAGTTTTCCTTTTTGCAGAGAGAGGCGAGATAATCGTCCAGCATCTTTTCCATTCGGGAAGGCGGCATGCGGTCAGGGTAGAGCAATCCGTGCAGCGCGATACCGTCGACATAGGTTTGCATCCGCACGGCTTCTTCCTCGACATTCAGGTTATCGGAAGCGAATTCGTACTCCACCATGGCTTGAAGGATCCGCGCCATCGCCTGCCTCATCTCTTCGTAAACGCGATCGGCATGATCGCGCAGCGAAGGCTCCGACATTGATTTGGACGTAAAGGCGAGCCAGACTTCCATTTCCGACCGACTTTCCTCATTTAAGGGTACCATTTCCCGCAGCAGATCCCGGGCGACTTCAGGCACCGGGCGTTCAAAAGAAAGTTTAAGAATGCGTTGGTTTACCCGTTCCGACACCAGATTCATGGAAAAAGAAAACAGCTCGGCCTGCGTGGAAAAGTAATGACGCATCGACCCGGGAGAAATGCCGGCTTCCTGAGCGACATTTCGTACCGAGGCGTTTTCGATCCCCGACCGGCGGATGACCCGCCAGGCGGCTTCGGCGACTTTGATTTTCTGCTGTGCGTGATCAACGATTTTTGGCATGCCTAAATTATAACACGCGACTATTTTGTAATCATTGATTTTTTTAATACAATTGTGTTAATATAATTTCGAAGAAGAACTGCATTGGAGAAAGGAGCGGACCCTAATGATCGGTTGGTTAATCATAGGATGCGAAGTCGGCTTTTGGGTGCTGGTGGCGGCAGGGTTGGCGGCACGCTATTTGTTGAAACAAAGAAAGCTCGGTGCTCTCCTGCTTCTGCTGACGCCGGTCGTCGACCTGGTGCTGCTCGCGGCCACCGTGATCGATATTCGCGGCGGAGCGGAAGTGAATTTCATGCATGGGTTGGCGGCCGTATACATTGGAGCGACCGTCGCCTACGGGCATCGTATGATCAAATGGGCGGATGAGAGAGCGGCTTACCGATTCGCGGGAGGAGAGCGGCCGAAGAAAGGGCCCAAGAGGGGCCGAGAACATGCGGCTGCAGAAAGAAAGGGCTGGTATCGGCATTTGCTGGCATGGACGGTGGGCAGCGCGCTTCTGGCAATCATGATTCTGTTGATCAGCGACGCCGACAGGGCAGCACCGCTAAAGCAGTGGATTGTATATTGGGCTTTGATACTCGGCGTGGATTTCCTTATCAGCTTCAGCTACAGCCTATGGCCTCGAAAAGCAGCTCGCGATTTATAAAAGAGCGGCTTGCCAGAGGAAAAGAAGAGGTAAATTAAAGAGCAGATTAGGTTCTGCTCTTTTTTTGTGAAAAAAAGCTTGCATTGATTGTCTTAGCATGATATATTCTAGGAACGGCCTTGAGAGAGCGCCGGTGCGGTTCGAGTGAGTGAGCAGGTCCAAAAGTGATCGAAATAGACGCTTCGCAAGAAGCC
>NZ_JAAFGS010000016.1 GCF_011090185.1 Saccharibacillus alkalitolerans
CAAATCCGCGCGGGCCTTTCTGTATCCGGACGAAAATCAATCGATGAATTGCAGACGCTTGAGCAGCTTCTCCAGCATGGCCGCGGTCTCGGCGCGGGTCGCTTCGGCGCGAGGGGCGATCCGCCCCTGCGCGTTCCCCTGCACGATGCCGGCCGAGATCAGCTGCGAAAGTGCTGCCCGCGACCAGGACGGAGCTTCCTTCAGATCGCCGAAGCCTACTGCCGCGGAAGGAGACGCGTCCAATTCGCTGCCGGTGAATCGGGCGGCCTTGGACAATACGACCGCGATCTCCTGGCGGGTAATCGGGGCGTTTGGCTTGAAGCTGCCGTCCGGATAACCGGACATAAAGCCTGCTTCGACGGCTGTTCCTACCGCCCGGGCGTACCATGCGCCGCCGTCGACATCGCCGAAAGCCGAAGCGGCCGCGGCATTCTGCGTCAGCCCCAGCGAACGCACGACGAGCGCCGCGAATTCGGCGCGGGACACGCTGCGCGACGGGGCGAACTTGTTTCGGCCCGTACCGTCGATAATCAGGCGGGAGGCCAGTTCTTCGACGGAGGCTTGCGCCCAATGTCCCGCGATGTCGTCAAAAGTCCGGGACGATTCGACGACAGTGTAATAGCTGTTTCCGTTGCGCATCAGGACGGCCGTGCTCTTGCCTCCCGCAGTCGCGAAGACGGAAGGCACGAACGAAAATTCGCCGCTGACCGGATCATAGGTTACGCCCGTCAGGTTCCGGGTATTCCGAGTTTCCGGCAGCGCAATGGCACGCTTCACGTAGGTGCCGCCGAACTCGGTCAGATTGACGACTTTGCCGCCGCTCTGCGCCGCGACGCGGAAGTCGATGACCGGAGCCGCCAACTTGAGCGAGCTTTGAGCCGCCGCCCGCGCAGCGCCGTTTGCCACGTCCGCCGACGCCCCGAGCATCGAAACTTTCAGTTCGAAGTCTCCCTCGAATCGAGCCGCCAGATTCGCTTCGTTCAATACCCGAAGCGGCAGCGAGTAAGACGCGTTTTCCGACGCGAACGACACGACCATGCCGGGCTTCGACAAAGCCTGACGCAGCAGTTCCGCACCCGGCAGGACGACTTCAGCTCCGCCCGGGGCGGAAGTCAGCGCGATGCCCAATTCGTCGGAAGAACCGGGAAGGGCCGCGATCCGCGCGCTCAGTTCGGCAGCCGTCAATGTCGTGACCGGGACCGTGCCGGCCGACGGATTCGCTCCGCCCGTTTGTCCGTTATCCGCTGCGGTTCCGCCACTTGTCCCTCCGCTGCCCGGATCGGGTCTCGAAGGCGGATTCGGCGTCGCGCCCGGATCCGGCGTCGTGCCCGGGTTCGGCGTCGTGCCCGGGTTCGGTGTCGTTCCCGGATTCGGCGTCGTGCCCGGATCCGGCGTCGTGCCCGGATCTGTCCCGGGGGCCGGAATTACGGCTTCCGCTTTCAAATCGAATTGGGCGACGACGGGATCGTGATCGGACACTCGTCCTCTCGATTCCGGATAGTCGGCGTTCAAATGCACCACGTCGATTTTCGCGGAAGACGCGATGTTTTTGCTGGCGAGAATATGGTCCAACACCTGCGAATTGCCGTCGTACGTATACGTGTACTGTTCGTTCAGCGGCAGCGTATCGATCAGATTCACCAGCTCGCTGCCGCGCAGGATTTCGGCCGTCGGCGTGAACTGGAAGTCGTTCAGGTCGCCGAGCGCCACGATGCGGGCTTGCGGGTTGCCGGCCAGAACATCCTTGACGAATCCGTTGACCACCTTTGCGATCTCGTGGCGCTGCTTTTCGCTGGACAGAACCGGCGGTTGGATACTGCCGAACGGCGAGTTGTCGCCGCCTTTGGAATTGAAGTGGTTCGCGATCACGATAACCTGCTCGCCTTTGAACGCGAACTGGGCGGCCAGCGGCTTGCGCGATGCGTTGAATGCCGGGTTCGTCGGATCGATCCTCGCCGGGTTGTAAGTCAGATGTCCCGACGCCGCGTCGTAGGCGACGGCCGTTTTCGCGCCGCCTTCGGCGCCGTTAACGCTCTCGGACAGCTGCACGCGATCCGGATTGTACAGGAATCCCACGCGGATGTTGCCGCCCGGCTGTCCTCCGTCTTCGTTATTGGCCGGAGCGACGTCGGTGTACCGATACGTCGGACCGCCCGCTTCGGCGATCGCCGCGATCAGCGCGCTTGCGTCCGCTTCGACGGCGCCGTCATTGGCCGGGCCGCTGCTGTCCTGCATTTCCACGACGCCGATGATGTCCGGCTGCTTCATGTTGGAAGCGAACGATCGGCCGAGCTTTTTGATCTTCTCCGCTCCCGTGCCCGGATAATAGTTCTCGATATTATAAGATGCGATCATCAGCTTGTCTTCCGACGGTACGATATCGGTCGTCTCTTGACCGCGCTCGCTTTTCGTGATGGTCGGAAGCTTGCCCTGAGCCGGAATGACTTTATAGTTGGCGTTGTTATAGCCGATAACGCCGGTCACGTCGGCGTCGAACGTATCGCCCGTGCCGACTTCCTGCCCCGGATCGCCGTAAGCGATAAGCAGGCGCTGCGGGTTGTAGTTCAGGTATTCCTTCAGCACGAGGCCTCCGGCCGGAGAGACTACGTCGCCCGCGCCGTTGTCGACGCGCGTCGCGATATTATAGACGAGCGAGCTGCCGCCGCCGCTTGTCCAGTACGGACTGATAATCGTCGGCTTAGGCAGCGTGACGAGCATGCCTTCGAGCGATTCGTAGAAGTCGATCGCGTCGGTCTCCGGATCGAATTCCGTCATGTCGTCGTCGTCGATGACCGAATTCGGAATGATTCTGCCGCCGGTTCCGAGCACGACCGGTTCCGGCATTTCGTAAGGTTTGTCCGTGACCTTCTCGATCGAGTTCATCGTGATCTGCGTCGAATTCAGGTTGCCGGCGCTGCCTTCGTTATATTCGCTTACCGTACCGGAGACGCGCACCAGATCGCCGATCTGCGGCTTCATTTTGTCGTTCGTCGAATACACGAAGATTCCTTCCGACGTGTACGGATCGTTGTCCGGTTCGTTGTCCTGCAGGTAAAAGCCTTTGTAAGCGCCGTTTCCGAACGAATATCCGTACTGGGTCACGACGCCTTCGATATTCGAGACGGCTTGACCGTTATACTCGGAAGTATGCGAACGGCCTTGAATATCGTGGATGCGCGGCTGGTCGACGGCAGTATACGCGAAAGTATAAACCTCGCTCGTCCGGCCTTCCGCCGCGACGATCGCTTTAATCGTCACGTCTTCGTCCACGGCGATCGGATCCGCGTAAAGCGCGCTCGATTCCGTCGGCGCCTCCCCGTTCAACGTATAATAAATAGACGCGCCGGGCATCGGACTTGACAGCGTCACTTTGCCGCCGCGAATCATCTTGCCGGGCTGCGGGTTGACGGTGACGGAGAACGTCTCCTCGACGAGCGCGTCGTCGCCCAGCGGAATCAATTGGTACACGCTGCCGTACTGTTTGATGACTCCGGTTACGCTGTCGAAAGACTTGCCTACCGCGAGTTTGGACGAATTGGAGTAGATCGTGAACGTCGTCCCGTTCTGACCGGCCGTGACGGTGCTGCCGTTTTTGGCGGTGATTTCGACATCGTTCAGCCGCACCAGCTCGGCTTCATGCTGCTCGCCGTTTGCCGTCGACAGATCGGAAGCGGTCAGCTCCCGGGCAGCCGGCACGCCGACGTTTTTCTCGATAACGCCATCGGGCAGGCCCGATACGGGAGTCAGCTCCTGAAGATTCTGGTATACGGCCATTTTGCCGCTGACCGTTACCCGATCGCCGACGGCCGCGTCGGGCAAGTTATAGCCGTACAGCACGATACCGCCGGTCTCGTCCTGAATATAGACTTCCGAACCGCTGATGAACGTCACGATGCCTTCCGTAAAAGCAATCTTGTCGAGCGCCGCCGAACGGGCTTCGGCCACGCTGCTTCTGTCCATCAGGCTGTAGGCGTAAGTCGCCGTTTCGCTGTCTTCGAGACCGTCCGCGGAAGCGTAAACCTTGATCGTCTTCGGGCCGTCGATCGTAATCGGGCCGGTATACGGCACGAATCGATCGGGTTCGCCGGCGGCGGCCTCGGATACGCGAATCGTCGACCCCGCCGTCGCGCTGCCGAACGAGACCCGGCTGCCCGAAGGAAGCGCGCCTTCCGGCAGCGAAGGCATTACGGTTTCGGCTCTGGTTACGGGAGCATCGACATAGCTGCTGCTGCGCGGGTCCGGCGCTCCGACGGTAAAGTCCGCCGCGTTGGAATCGGTGTCCTGGCCGCGGTTCGCGGCAGGCAGCGAAGCGGATTCGTTGCGGATGGCCGCGGTCGTATTGCTCAGCGCGCCGGTCGCTCCGTCGCCTTCGTATGTATTTACCGCGCCGTAGCCGACCAAATCGACATTTGCTCCCCGGTCATCGAGGAGGTCGAGCTTCCCGCTCGTTCCTGACAAATTCAGCGAGATGTCGAAGTCCGGCGTCGGAAGAGCATCCGTGCCGCCGCTTCCCGCCGCGGCCTTGATCAGATAATAGCCGTTCGGCGCGATGCTGCCTGTCAGCGATGCGACAGTTTTAGTGTCAGTCAGCTCCGTGTTGGCGGAAGCATAACGGAGCTTCCATCCGTCTATGCTGATCGGAGCGCCGGTCGGATTATACAGCTCGATAAAGTCGTTTTTGTATTTGGCGCCGCTGTTGCCTCCGCCGCCGTATACCTGCGAGATCACGATATTGCTGTTATCCACAGCTGCCGATACCGGGATGGGAGCCGGGAATATGCTGGTTGCCAGCACGGCAGCCGCCAGCAGCGCAGGCCATTTCCTCTTCTGTTTAGCCGAAATCCTCTTCATACTTTTGGGTTTTCCCCTCTCTGTCTTCCTGAATTGCCGAACCGTTCTATTTTATCATCGCTCTATTAACGGTTCGTACGGTAACCGTTAACTTGCTGTTAAAAAGGTCCGAATCCATACGGGAGCGGGACATTCAAGATGGCTGCAAAAAAAGTTCCGGAACGACGACATCGGCGTCGTCGTCCCGGAACTTTCCTGTGTCTTCCTTCATTTTGTCCGACTCGCGGCAGGCATGCTCAACGATGCTGCGCGTATACGTTCGCCGGTACGGCCGAGCGGATCGCCGCAAGCTCTTCCGCGCTCAGCGGCGCGCGAGAAGCCGCCTCGACGTTGGCGCGCAGCTGCTCCGACGTGCTTGCTCCGGCAAGCACGCAGGCGACCGCAGGCGACGCCAGCGGATAGTGCAGCGCCGTCTCGGCGAGCGGTCGATCCGCCGCGGACTGCACGCCGCTCCGGAAACCGCGCAGTTCCTCCTCGGCATAGCCGAGGTACCCCTTCGACAGCTTCCCGTCCCCGCCGTCCGTCAATATGCCGCTTGCGACAGGGCCTCGCGCAATGACGCCGATCCCGCTGCTTTCCAGCAGCGGCAGCACTTCTTCTTCCGGGCGTCGGTCCAAAACGCTGTACTGGCTCATGACGCTGACGATGTTCGAGCGCGAGACGTACTCGCGAATCACGTTGGGCCGAATCGAAGAGATCCCGTAATGACGGATCGCGCCTTCCCGTTTCAACTGCTCGAACGCCTCGATCGTCTCGTCGATCGGATCGTCCAGCGTTCCGCCGTGCAGCTGGTACAGGTCGATATAGTCGGTGCCCAGCCGGCGCAGGCTGTCTTTGACGGCGGACAGGATGTAGGCCTTGGAGGCGTCCCAGGTCCAGCCTTCCTGCCCCGGGATCCTCCGGTTGCCCACTTTGGTCGCCAGCACGACTTCGCCGCGGCGTCCCTTGATCGCTTTCCCGACCAACTCCTCGTTGCGTCCGGCATCGTACAGGTCGGACGTATCGAGCAGATTGATGCCCAGCTCCAGCGCTTCGTGCAGCAGGGCGACAGCTTTTCCCTCATCCGTTCCGATCGACATGCAGCCGAAGCCGATTTCTCCCACCATCAGGTCCGAACTTCCGAGCTTGTTCCGTTTCATGCTTCCGCACTCCTTCCGATTCAGCTGTATTTTTTCGCTAACCGATTTGTTCAACGCGATTCTTCGTTTCCGGTCCGATCGATCGGACGCAGCTCCAACACCGCTTCGAACGTCCGGCGTCCTCCGTCCGATTCTCCCGACACGAGCACCCGGCCTTCTTCGTCCGCTCCCCGCCGAAGCGCGATCCCGTCGCCCAGCGCGGCTTCCCGGCTGTACGTGATGCGAAACGAGCGAATATCGCGGGTCTTCAGTTCGTCCGGCGTCAGCAGATCGGTGCACAGGTCCGCGTAGCGGGCATTGTTCATATGTCCGTAGCAGTCTACGGCGCTGTAGGGCACCGTATAAGTCTGTGCTTCGCTCCATCCGGCCCCTTCGCCGGGAAGCGCCACTTTTTCCGGCGGACCGGCCAGCGAAGGCCGACCGCTGACAGGCAGCGGAAACGGAAACGCGGTAGGGCGCAAAATGCGCCGCTTGGCGATATCGACGAGCGTCCAGGCCGTCGAAGCCTGCGCGAGCTGTTCGCCGGACGCGTCCAGTATCCGGTAATCCCGGGTCCAGAGCACGCCTGCGGCGCCGCAGTTCCACGTTTCCAGCGAGAGCGGATCTCCCAGCCGGGGGATTTTTGAAAATTCGAGCCGGGTCGTCATCAGCACCCAGGCCATGCCTTCCTCCAGCATTCGGCCGACGGACACGCCGGCGTGTTCCAAATGGCGGTCCGCCGCGTTTTGCATGGCGCCGAGCAGCGCCGACAGCCGGACGCGGCCGGCAAAGTCCGATTCGGTCACCGAAGCGGCGAAGGATTCCGTCCATACTTCCTGCATCGTCGTTCTCTCCTTTCGGGCGGAAACGGGTCTCCGCCGTCCGTCTTTTATTATATCGCCGTACGCGGCGGCGCACAAAAAGGCCCCGCTTCCGTCTGAAGAAGCGGGACCGGCAGGCAATGGAACACCTATACAAATCCGCATTTTCGCGCAATAAAGAAAAATTTCCGCCGAATCAGGCTTCCGCCCCGTCGATCCAGACCGTTTTCGCCGAAACGGGTTCGCGTTTGCCGTCGCCGGGCTCGCGATCCGGATAGCCCAAATAGATGAAGCCGAGCATCTGGCCGTCCGGTCCGAGGCCGAAGCGTTCCGCCATCAGCGGATGGTAGCACGGGCTGCCGCTTCTCCATACCGCTCCCAATCCAAGCGCATGCGCTTCGAGCAGCATGTTCTGGATCGCCGATCCCACGGCCAGCGTTTCCTCCAACGGAATAATTTTGGGACCCGATGCGGGCTCGCAGCCCACTGCGATAATGACCGGGGCGCGGGACACTTTTTTCAATGCCGAAGCCAGCAGCTCTTCCCGTTCTTCCGGCGACGGATCGATCCCCTTCTCCGCGGCTTCGGTATCCGCCATCGCAGCCGCAAGCCTGGCGCGTCCTTCCCCCTGCAGAACGAAGAACCGCCATGGCTCGGTCTTCCGATGAGTGGGCGCCCACGTTCCGGCTTCGAGAATGCGCTCGATCTGCTCGCGCGGCACCGCTTCATCCTTGACCGTCCCGACGCTGCGCCGGGTACGGATCGCTTCCGATACGTTCATTGCGATTCCTCCTTGTTGACGAAAATGAAATTTTACACGCCGCTCGCAAGATCAACCGTATAGATACGGCTGGTCGCCTGCCAAACTTCGCCCGGTTCGATCGCAAACAGTCCCATGTCTTCGGCCGGAAGCGACAGGTTCGGAGCGTTGACCAGGTTCACCTGAGGTTCGGGACAGATGAACGAACCGCCGGCGCCGCTGTTCCAGATCATCCAATGACGATAAGAAGTTCCTACATCGTAGACGACTTTGACGCCGAGCCGGGTATCGGTAATTTCCGCCCGGTTGCGGCCGCCCTGCGGCACTGCCGTGTAATGGTTATCCATCGA
This sequence comes from Saccharibacillus alkalitolerans, assembly GCF_011090185.1. Taxonomy (GTDB): domain Bacteria; phylum Bacillota; class Bacilli; order Paenibacillales; family Paenibacillaceae; genus Saccharibacillus; species Saccharibacillus alkalitolerans. Next base: position 7,901 of record NZ_JAAFGS010000016.1, read on the forward strand.
GTCGACGTAAGGGTTGACCCCGCTTTCGCGCATTTCTTCTTCCCATTCCGTCAGCGGTTGAAAACCTCCGGTGGGCAGCATGCGCTCGTCCAATTGGCGGCGCTGACCGATCGTCACCTTGATGCGGCAGTCTTCGGAGGAACTTTCTTCCGCGAACGGAGCGTTCAGAGCCGTATGGAACGCCAGCAGAGCCGGAAGCTTGCGTCCCGATTCGTTGAAGAGCGTCACGTCCTGTTCCAAGCCGAGCGCGCTGAGCGTGTAGCGAATGCGCAGCGTGAACGCGTACGGGAAATACTCGAACATTTTATGCCCTTCGCCGACGCGGTGGGCAACCGAAACGAAACTGCCCGCTTCGGAAGCGCCGAACGCTTCGACTTCCCAAGGCAGCGTGTGCAGGTAACCGTGCAGGAAGTTGCCTGTCGCTTCTTCGTTGACCGGGAACGTGTACTCTTCGCCGTTCCATTTCAGGCGGCCGCCGTCATAACGGTTCGGGGGAAAGAGCGGCGGAATGCCGTGCGTGCCCGGGTCCGACACGAATGCCTGCATGTCTTCCGGCTCGCGCAGAAAACGGAATCCGCGCGCCGTATCGCGGTAAGCGATCAGGTTGCCGCCGATTCGGGGCAGCACGGCCGCTTCGTAATCGCCGTATTTTAGCCAAACGGCCTCTTCCCCGTTGTAGTCGCCGCGTTTTGCTTCGTACACCGGAGGGGTTCCGGCATTTGGATTCATCGACATATACAGTCTCCTTTAAATCAAGATGGAATCGCTCATGACCTATTATACCGCGCCGCAGGAGACGCTTTCAATTTCATTTCGCTTCATGTCACTTTATGCCGTCTAATCGCGGGCCACTTCGATGCGGCAGCCTTCCCGCGCGGATTTAAGACAAGCATCGATCGCCCGCATGTTGAGAAGCGCGTCGTTTCCGGAAAAAAGAAGCGGCTCCTCGCCGAAGACGGCGCGCGCGAACGCGTCGGCCTGCAGCTTGTAATGGTTCACGCAGGGCAGCTTTTCCTCTCTGCGCTCCCGGTCCGTATCGACGACGATCTGCGGATTTTCCCGCCAGCCGAACATATGGGGGAGTTCTATGCGTCCCTTCGTTCCGTTCACTTCGAAGTAGGAACGGTTATACGCCCACATGCCGCATTCGAACGTCAGCGCCACGCCGTCCGCGAACGCCAGCATCCCGGAGGCGGCCATGTCCACGCCGTCGTGTTCCGGCGAGAAAAAAGCGTGGGCCGATGCCCACAGCGGCTCGCCGCCCATGATCATGCGGGCGGCCGACACGGGATAAACGCCGATGTCGTAGATCGAACCTCCGCCCATCGCCCGGTTGAAACGCACGTTGCCGAAATCGTCCGGCGTGCAGTAGTTGAACACGCCCCTCATCGAGCGTACGTCCCCGATTTCGCCGGACGCGACGATCTCGCGCACGCGGCGGTGCTTCTCGCCGTAACGGTACATGAACGCTTCCGCGAACTTCACGCCGCCCGCTTCGCAGGCTTTCAGCATTTCCCTCGTCTCTTCCGCGTCCAGAGCCGCCGGCTTTTCGCACAGTACGTGCTTGCCCGCAGCGGCGGCGCGAATGGTCCATTCCTTATGTAAGTGATTGGGCAGCGGAATATAGACGGCGTCGATGTCGGGATCGTTCAGCAGTTCCTCGTAGCTTCCGTAATGCCGCTTGATGCCGGTCCGTTCCGCCATTTCCCGGGCTTTATCGCCGTTTCGGCTGGCAACGGCCGTTACGCTTCCCCGTTCGGACTGCTGTACCGCCGGAACAAAAGCGTTTTCCGCAATCGCCGCGGTCCCGACGATGCCCCATCTCAGCCTTCGAACCATAACTGTTTTCCTCCTTGGGCTCTGCCCGTTGATCCGGTCCGGCATATCGGCGCCTTTCCGTCTTTTTAATGATAACGTTTTCTTGCCTGCATGCCAAACGCCTTTTTCCGCGCAAAAAAGAAGAAGGACCTTCATCCTTCTTCTGCCGCTTACGGCTTTCGCGACCGGCCCGAACAGCCTGCGATGCCGCTTTGGCCGGCTTCAAGTGCCGTAATTGTCTTCCGCCGCTTTGTTCAGCATGCCCAGACAGCGGTCGAGGTCGGTCTTGACCTGTTTTTTGTACAGCTTCGCCTTTTCGGGGCCGTCGTCCGTAAAATGATACAGCACGATCTCTTGAAAATCGACGCGCGGATCGTTGCCTTTGAGCTGCTTCGTTCGGTAGAAGACTCCCTCGTGCACCAGCTCGTGCAGCGCGCGATAAATTTCGCTCTGGGGAGGCACGTACCCGAAGGGCTTGAAGTTCTCCTTCATCTCTTCGAGCATCTGATATCCGTATCCGCGCTGCTGTTCGACCATGGTGATGAGGTACAGTTTGATGAATGCCCGCTGGGCGATCATGAAGGCCATGCTTTCCTCCTCCTTTTCGGGTGAACGCTTGTTCCCTTCCATTATAATCGACTTTGCGGCATTTCACATCTTTTGAGGGGGCTTTTTGGCGAAAAAAGTGCGATTCGGCGCTTTTGTTCATTTTTCAGGGGTAGAGAGAAGACACAGCTTGCGGGCACGGATGAAGCGACCGATTTTGTTTTCTATTATGAATTTTTCATATGATGATATATTTTTTCTTTTGTTCTCGGCAGAAGGATCGTCAAATCTCGAAGATCGCCGACCGATCGGATTCGCCGCGCCGACATTTATCCGTCCGCAGCAAAAAGAGGCGCCCAAGGCGCCTCTCCTGCGGCGATCCGTCTTCTGCCGGCTTCAGAAGCCGACCGGATTCGCCGATCTTTATATTCCGCGCAGGTCCGCCGCCGGGAAAGCGAGGCCTCTGCGTATCGTTACATTCTCCGGTCGCCGCGCGGCGGCAGCGTATCCGCCGGATCGTCGACAGCGCGCCGACGGTCCGCTTCCGGCATCGCGTTCGGCGACATGCCGGCATTCGGTCCTACCGACGGGCTCGGATTCGTCATGCCCGGCGTGGTATTCGTCAGGCCCGGTTCCCGCTTCATGCTTTCGATTGCCGGGTCCATCTCCGGATTGACCGATCCGCCCGTACGCATCTCGTTGCCGTAACCTTCTTCCGTCAGATGGTAACGGTCGGCGTTCAGGGAGCGGTTTTCGCGGAACGAGTCGTACACGTTGCCGCTGCGCTCGTCTTCGTCGACGAGTACGAGGATGTTGCCCCGTTCCAAATGTCCTTCGTATTCTTGAGCCTCGTCCTCCGGAATGCCGAGTCCGACCAGGCCGCCGACCAGGCCGCCCGCTCCGGCTCCGACCGCCATTCCCGCCAGTGCCGCCGCAAGCGGCCCCGCGGCCAGAATCGGGCCGATCCCCGGAATGGCCAGCGCGCCGACGCCGGCCAGCAGCCCGGTCACGCCGCCGAGAACGCCGCCCGTCGCCGCGCCCGCGGCCAGTCCTTCCGGCGCCTTCGTTCCCGTCTCTTCATCGATTGCCCGCAAGTCGTTGCGGTCTTTCGCCACTACCGAAATCTCGTCCGAGGTGAATCCGCGATCCTGCAAATTGTGAATCGCCTGGGAAGCTTCCCGTTCGTTTTCGAATACGCCTACAATTTTTTGCGCCATCGTTAAATCCTCCTTCAAGACTGAATTGGGATTTGTGCTCGCTTTTTATTACCCGCTAAGCTCGTGACGAAACGATTCCGATCGCGCGATTCATGGACGCTTACTTTCTCGGCCGCACATGCCGCGTCGCTTCCGCGCCGTTCGGGTCGTCCGGCCAGTAATGCTTCGGATAGCGGCCTTTCAGATCTTTTTTGACCTCGAAATACGTTTCTTTCCAGAAATTAGCAAGGTCCGACGTGATCTGTACCGGCCGGCGCGCCGGCGAAAGCAGCTGTACGGTAACCGGAATGCGGCCTCGGCCGATTCGCGGCGTCTGCGTCTGACCGAACATCTCCTGCAGCTTCACCGCCATGAACGGCCGCTCCGGATCGCCGTAATCGACGGCGATTCTCGATCCGCTCGGCACGCTCAGCCGGACCGGGGCTTCGGCGTCGAGCGTGCGGCGCTGTTCCCACGTCAACCGCCGTTCCAGCAGCTGCGCCATGTCGAGCTTCTTGAGCTGGGACGCGCTGCGGATACCGGAGACGTAGGGCAGCAGCCACTCTTCCAATCCCTCCAGAAGCGCCGCGTCGTCCGAAGCCGGGAATTCGGGATCGGCCAGATGCATGAACATCATGCGATGCTGGAGTTCGCGCGCCTCCCTGCTCCAAGGCAGCAGCCGCCCTTCGCTGCCGCGAATGCCTGCCAGCAGGGCGGCGGCCACCTCCTCCTCGTCCGGCGAAGACGCCTGACCGGACTTCAGCACGACGGCGCCGATGCGCCGGATGCGCAGCGCCGACACCGCTTCGCGCTCCGCGTCCCACTCGACGCGGATTTCCTCCGCGCCTTCTTCCGCGGCGAAAAGCTCGAGATCTCCGGGCTCGAGCGGGGCCGCGAGCCAGATGCGGCCTTCGGCTCCCTGGTCGTCGATGTCGGCGGCGACCAGATATTCCTCGCGCGAGAGAAGCTCGCGCTCCGGCACGTACGCGCCGCGTCCGCCGCTGAGCAGAAAGCGGCCCCCTCCCCGCCGCCGGCCGACCCGATCGGGGAAAGCGTAGGCGAGCAGGAGTCCCGCCCGGCCGGCATCGCCGTAAGGGCCGTCCGCCGCTCCGGCGATGCGGCGCAGCCGGGCCGCGCGCTCGGCGGCCCGGTCCTCCGGCGTGCGCAGGCCGCCGGAAGCTCCCGCCCTCGAGGCGGCGCGCAGCGCCTCAAGCCGCGGCAGCAGCGAGACGGCGTCCGTCACGGCGCCGACGGACGGCGCGGGCGAAGACGCCTGCTCCTGCAGCAGCGCAGCCAGGTCGCAGGCCAACGCGCCCAGACCGAGACCGATCGCGCGGCGAATCATTCTCGCCAACCGCGGATGAACGCCGAGCACGCTCATGGCGCGCCCTTCGGCCGTGATGACGCCTCCCTCGTCCAGCGCATGGAGCCGGCGCAGAAGCGCCTGCGCTTCGGCATAACCGGCATCCGGCGGCATGTCGATCCAATCCAGTTCCCCGGGATGGCGGACTCCCCATGCGGCCAGTTCCAACGCCAGCGGCGCCAGGTCGCTCTGCAGCACTTCGGGCACGCGCGCCGCCGGCATTCCCGCTTCCTCTTCCCGGCTCCACAGCCGGTAGCAGACACCCGGCGCAGTCCGCCCCGCACGGCCCCTGCGCTGGTCGGCCGATTCGAGCGATTCCGTCAGCGTGACCAGGCGCGACATGCCCGTCCTCGGAGAGAAGGTCTGGGTACGGATCAGACCGCTGTCCACGACGGCCGTTACTCCCTCGACCGTGATGCTGGACTCCGCAAGCGTCGTCGAGAGCACGATTTTCCGTTTGCCCGCCGAGGAAGCCCGGACCGCGCGGCGCTGCTCTTCGCGGCTCAGCCCGCCGTGCAGGGGCAAAATGTCCGCCTCCTGCAGGCCGCCTCCTCGTACCAGTTCCTCGCGGGCGCGCGCGATCTCCCGCACGCCGGGCAGAAAGACCAGAATGCCGCCTTCGGTCTCTTCCCATGCCCTGCGCACGGCCTGCGCCGCCCTCCGTTCCAGCGCGGCGTCGCGCGATCCCGCCAGATGGACCGTTTCGACGGGATAGACCCTTCCTTCGCTGCGGACGATATCCGCTCCCCCGAGCACCCGCGAGACCGGTTCCGGGTCGATAGTGGCGGACATGATCAGGATCCGCAGATCTTCCCGCAGTACGGCACGGCTCTGCAGGGCGAGCGCCAGACCGAGATCCCCCTGCAGATTCCGCTCGTGAAACTCGTCGAAAATGACGAGCCCCACGTCTTCGAGCGACGGATCGGACTGCAGCATGCGGGTCAGAATGCCTTCCGTCACCACTTCGACTGCCGTATTCGGGCCCGACTTGCTGTCCAGCGCGATCCGGTAGCCTACCGTGCCGCCGGCCTTTTCTCCGAGCGACTCCGCGATGTAATCGGCGGCCGATACGGCCGCCAGTCGGCGAGGCTCCAGCATGACGATCTTTCGCCCGTTCAGCCAAGGCTCGTTCAGCAGCGCCGGCGGGACCCGGGTCGTCTTGCCCGCTCCGGGCTGCGCGATCAAAATGGCCGGCCGGTTTGCGGCGAGGCTCCGCTTCAACTCCGGCAGCGCGGCGTCGACCGGGAGCGCGCCGGCGCCTTTTTCCCGTGTTCCGCTGCCTTCCGGCGGCCTGCCGGTCTGCGGGTCTTTTTCTCGATTTCGTTCCTGCTCCTTGTTCATCTTGTCCACTCCGTTTCTGTCTAAAAGCATGCTTATTTTCCCGCAGGCCGCTGCCGGCCTTTCTGCCGTTCCGCTCGCCCTTCCGGCCGCGGTCTTGCCAGAAGCTCTCCCTCGGCGTTATGCTTAACGAATACGGTTCTGACGCGGATATCCGCAGCCGAATTCAGATTTCGAGGAAGTGAACGATCATGAGACGCGGACGTTTCGCACCGACGCCGTCCGGCCGCATGCATCTGGGCAATGCGCGCACCGCGCTGCTGGCCTGGCTGCACATGCGCTCGCTGGGCGGCGAATTCGTCCTTCGCATGGAGGACATCGACACGGCGCGCTCCCGCCGGGAATGGGCGGAGCTGGCTCTGCTCGATCTGCGCTGGCTCGGGCTCGATTGGGACGAAGGCCCGGACGTGGGAGGTCCCTACGCCCCCTATACGCAGAGCGAGCGTCTGGAGCGCTACGAAGCCGCGCTGCGCAAGCTCGAAGCTTCGGGCGCCGTCTATCCCTGCTACTGCAGCCGCGCGGATATCCTGTCCGCCGCCAGCGCGCCGCACGGCCTGAGTTCGGAAGGTCCTGCCTACGCGGGAACATGCCGGCATCTGACGCCCGCCCGGCGCGCCGAGAAGGCGCTGCATAAAGAACCTTCCCTGCGCTTTGCGCTCCCGGAAAACCGCGAAGTCCGCTTCACCGACGGCATAGCCGGTCCTCAGCTCTTTCCACCGGGAAGCGGAGGCGACTTCGTCATCCGCCGGGCCGACGGCCTGCACTCTTACCAGCTATCCGTCGTGATGGACGACGCGGACATGCGCATCACCGACGTGCTGCGCGGCTCGGATCTGCTCGATTCCACGCCAAGGCAGATTTTGCTGTATGAAGCGCTCGGTTTGGAAGCTCCCGCGTTTTTGCACGTGCCGCTGCTGAACGGTCCGGACGGCAAGCGCCTTGCCAAACGCCATGGCGGCATCGCCATTTCCGCTTTCCGCGAGGGAGGCGCGCCGCCCGAACGGCTCGTTGGCTGGCTGGCTCACGTCAGCGGCCTGATCGACCGTCCCGAGTCCGTTTCCGCGGCCGAACTGATCGGCGAGTTCGATCTCGCCCGCATCCCGCGCGAACCGGTCGTCGTGGACGTGCCGGACATCTAAACCGGCGTCCGGACCTTCGCCGGTCCGTCTTCGCATTCCCGGACCGGCCCGGCTAAGGACCGTGCCCTGCCGGACGCAGGCGGCCCCGCATATGCGGGGCCGCCTTTTCGAATCGGCTTATCTGAATCGGATTCTCTTACAACCCTATGTCCCGCGGCTTTTCGCCATGGCGGCTCCGCCGCGAAACGATGTTAGGACCCGCCCAGCCGCTCGCGTATTTTGTCGGCATACTGCCCGTAAGCTCCGCCGCTCCAGCCTCTTTTTTCTTCCGCCATGCGCAGCTTGAGCTTTTTGGCATTCAGGCGGCTTCCGACTTCTTCTCGCTCCTCGTCCGAACGGCATGCCGCAAGCAGATCTTCCAGTTCCAGACATTCTTTGCGCAGAACGATTTCTTCCGGAAGCACCCCCGCGTTTTTCAAAATCCGGTACGGAACCCGAAGTTCTTCCGGAACGCCCGACAGATCATCCATTTCGATCGGTCTGCCTTTGCCCGGCAGGTTGTCGAACTCCCCGCCGCGCATCGCTTCTTCGATCTTTTGCTCGGCCAGCCACGATAACCATCCCATCTTCGTTTCCCTCCCGGATAAACGTTTTTGATTTCGTCGCTTTATTATACCCGATTCCGCCGCCCAAACCGAGTCCGCGAAGTACGTTTTCTTCCTTTTCGCCGTTCCACCTTTCAAACGCAAAAAAGCTTACCCGAAAAAAAGCTCCGGGTAAGCTCTGAACAGCCGGGTTCGCGGCCCGGCGAAACTTCGGAAGCCTCGGCCTGCCGATCGGCAAAGCCTGCGGCGTACGCTTGCCGATCAGAACAGCAGCGATTCTCCCCCGTCTACGGTAATGGAAGCTCCGGTCACGTGGCGGGCTTCCGAGGAGGCGAGGAAGACGGCCAAATCCGCGACTTCTTCCGGCAGGCCGTGCCGTCCGGCCAGCGGATGATCGCCGCCGCGCGGAAACTCCAGCGGAATAGCGATCTCCTCCATCCGTTCGTTCGTCTCGGTCGTTTCCTCGATGTTGGTCGAGATGGCGCCGGGACAGATCGTGTTGACGCGAATCCGGTAGCGGGCCAATTCCAGCGCCGCCATTTTTGCGAAAGCGACTTGCCCGGCTTTGGACGTGCTGTAAGGAGACATGCCTATGCTGGAAAAGCGGGTGTTGCCGTTTACCGAGCTGGTGATCACGATGCTTCCGCCGCCCCGCTTTTTCATATGGGGAACGGCCAGCTTCACGGACAGGAACATCCCTCCGAGATTGACGTCGATCGTCTTCTGGAACTCGGACAGCTCCATATGTTCGATCGGCCCCATCGCTCCGTTGATCCCCGCGTTCGCAAACACCGCGTCCAGTCCGCCGAATCGGTCGGTTACCGCTTGATAGGCGGCTTCCATCGCTTCCAGATCGGAAACGTCCACCTCGCAGACGAGCGCCGATCCCGGACGGATGGCTTCCAGCTCCTGCCGCACTTCTTCGGCGCGCTCGGGATTCAGCTCGAACAGTCCCACATTCGCGCCTTCCTGCGCGAACTTCAGCGCGGCGGCCCGGCCGATCCCCGAGCCCGCGCCGGTAACGATCACGGTCCTATTTTCAAAACGTGGTACCGACATGGCGATACACTCCTTCGCTCTCGATTGATGAATATTGTCCTTTCCAAGGCGCATACGAAACAGTTAGACGGCTGCCCCGATCAGGTTATTCATTACCCCAAATGCTTCGGCGTTCAATCATTTCCCGGCTTTTCATTGATTTTTCAAAAAATGATTAATAATTCACGTAAAAAGGTTTTCATAAAGCGGTCGGCTCGGGTAAACAACTATTAAATTTGACCGGTGATCGCTGCCGATAAACGAGAGAAAACGGGAGGATGTGACGTTTCTATTAAAAAAAACGAGAAAATAGTAACATTTACGAAGAAATTTAAGCGTTTTTTAATTTGTTTTTAAGGAAGCCCGTTTATAATACAATCATAAGGATAGATAAAGATAATGAGGTGAATGTAGTGAAAACGACGATTACAGTTCAAGAAAAACTGGTCCCCGTTTACATTGACGCCGAGAATACACAACCCGCTCAAAAAATGCTTAGACTGCTGACCAGCGCATTAGATAATAAGTTAAACAACGGCAAAAGAGCTCTGAAAAAATGTATCGGTTCCTTGATCAGTATCGAAATCGTAGGCTCGGAAGCCATCCTGCACTCGTACCGCGAAAGCGACACGCTTGCTTTGTCCCTCTACTAAAATAACGTGGCGCGGTACATAAAAAGACATTCCGGAAATCCGGAATGTCTTTTTTGATTTCTTGTTTGCGGCGCTCACTCGGAACGCCGCAAGCCATCATGTCAGCCGTGCCCGTTCTTCAAGCAGATGACGAGTGAATTCGGAAAATTCGGCATTCAATTCATTCAAATGGTCCGTCAGGCTGCTGAATTCCCCCAGTAGATGGGCCTGCTCGTTGGAAGCGTCGGAAATCGAAGAAATCTCCTGTTCCATGCGCAGAATGCTGCCCTGCACGTTATTGAGCGCCTGCTCGATGCTCTGCGTCGCCTTTTTCGTGTCGACGGACAGTTTGCGTACTTCGCTCGCCACCACCTGGAATCCGGCGCCCAGCTCTCCGACACGGGCCGCCTCGATGGCCGCGTTCAGCCCCAGCATATTGGTCTGTTCCGAAATCTCCCGGATAAAAGAGGTAACCTTGTTGACTTCCCGGGCGTCGGTAACGGCGCGGCCGGAGTTTTCGCGAATTTCCGTCGTCGCGGCGGCGAGCTGCTGGGACTGTGCCGCGATGGAAGCGACGAAATCGGTCAGCGAGCGGCTGACGGCTTCCATTCGGTCGCCGAAGCCCTGCAAAAACTCTTCGTTTTTCATCGTATACGCGACGGCAAGCGCGCCCACGACCTTTCCGTCTTCGCCGAACACCGGGATGCCTTTGGCCTCCAGCTCAGCGCCGTAGGCCGAAGCCGGAAGCCGCGTGCTGGACAGCTGTCCGCTCAGCGCCTTTTTCAGATTGGCATCGTCGGCAGGAATCGGCGTACCCGCGCTCAGGCCGAAATCCAGATCGGAAGAAGGCGCATAATACAAAAACTTCTCCCTGTCGGTAATGCCGATCATGAAATCTTCTTTCGTCATTTTTTTCAAGTAAGGGATGCTGAGTACGAGTGCGTCTAGAATGTTCACGGGGTTTCCCTCTTTCCGTAGGCGAGATCGTTATGCAAAAATGAATTTAGTCGGTCACTATTTAATTTCGTCAGATAAGCCTCTTTTTTAAAGAGGAACTCCGTAAAAAGAAAGGTTCTTCCTAAATTTCATGATCCGACGGAAAATAATGGGCGAAATCCTCACTCTACGTAAGATTCATGATATAATTAAAAAGATAAAGGGAACTTGCAAGACGCCTTTCCTATGGAAAGTCTGGAGGTGAACATATGAAAAATTCAACGCTTTGTCCCCGTTTCGAGAGAGGGATGCAGATTTTGTCGCAGCGCTGGAACGGCCTGATCATTTATCGCCTGCTGTCGGGTCCGCAGCGTTTCTGCAATATCCAGTCGGCTTTTCCGGTGAGCGGCCGCCTGCTGTCCGAACGGCTGAAGGATCTCGAGAAAGAAGGGATCGTCGTACGCCACGTCTATGCCGAGACTCCGGTCCGGATCGAATACGAATTGACGGAAAAAGGACGCGCGCTTCAATCGACCATCGAATGCATTCAAGGCTGGTCGGACGAATGGATCAACGAACCGCAGAACGAAGACATCGAAGAACAAGCGCTTCATGCGGCAGAGCAGGAGTGCGAAGAAGCTTCGGCCGGCTTAAAGGCCGAATAGGAGGTTCCGAGAGGAACCTCCTTTGTATGTCTTCGGCTCCCAGGTCGCTCAAGAGGTCAGACGCCGCGCGGTTTTCGCCGCTTTTTCCGCATTTTCGGCTTTACGGATCCGAATGGCCAGCAGTTTGGCCAGATTATCTTTGGTTTGATCGTCGGTGACTCGGCTTAATTTGGTCCAAATGAAACGGTCTATTGACATGCGTCTCATCTCCTTCGAATGGAAGAATGGAAAGTCGTTTTTGCGCGGACATACGGCTGCCGATTCTGATGCGATACGGGGTAGATGTAAATAACCTCTTTTTTCCTATCGTGAACCGCCGATCCGGATGTAATATAGAGAAGAAAGACCACTATTTCCCATGTTTCTTCAGAACCCGTACATCCGTTCCGACTCCACTTCTTCGGCAAAAATCTCCAGGACGGGACGCATCGTCCACGACCCGATAAACGCGTATCGCGTGATTCCTTGTGCGCGGCCTTCCGGCCGCTCCTCAAGCAGTTCCGTCAGAAAGCCCGGGCTGCCCGGAATAAGCGGGATCTCTTCCGTAATCAGCGATTCCACTTCTTGTCCGGCCGAGTTGCGGTCCTGCACGCCGATCACTCCTTTGAAACGAAACACCGCCTTCGATCCGTCCCATGTCCTAAATTCGATTCTTGCCGCCGCTTCCAGGAGCAGTACCGATTCGATCGTCCCGTCGCTGAGTGAAACTTCTCCGATAAACAACTGCTCCATCGCTATCGCTCTTCCTCTCTTCTTCAAATCGTCTTCCGCGTATCCCGGTAAGAAGGTTAGCATAAATCCGCGGCTTTGCCTATGCTTTTCCGACCGCGTTTCCGCGCAAAAAAACCTTTATCGTCCAACCTGTCAGCCGGTCGATAAAGGTCTTTCTGCGCAGCCCCCTGCTTCGCCGCCGGCGATCAGCCGATCTGCAGCGTCGTTTCTTCTTCCAATCCTTCGGCGCCTTCGTTCTTTTCGGCGGCCGGAAGCTCTCCGAATACTTCGTTAAAGATGGTATGGGCTTGAATTTCGGCCGTTACCGTTTTGATCTTGTCCGATTCGTCGTCGCGGCGCGCGAGCATCAAGTCGATCTTGCGCTCGATCTCCTGCTCCACATGCGCCAGGTCGCGCACGTCGAACATGTACTCTTTCTGTCCGAAGCGTCCCAGCAGTTCTTGATACTTGGTCGCCCATCCGAGCGCAAGCACCGGAATGCCGTCCTTGTAGGCGTGAATGATGGAATGATAGCGCGAAGCGATAATGAAACGGAACTGCTCCAAGATATGATGAATCTCGATGCAGTCGTATTCGTTTTCCAGCAGAACGACCCGATCGTCGTTCGGATAGCTTTGCTTGATGCCTTTGCAGATCTCGAGATCTTCCGTCGAGTGGCGAAGCAGATAGACGTTCACGCCGCGCTTGAGCAGATGGTCCGTCATTTTGCGATACGCCTGCAGCAGATCTTCGCGCGAGCCGTACTTCATCGTTTTTACGTTGGGAACGATGCCGACGGAATTCTCTTTGACGACGACCCGCTCGTTCGGGTTGTAAGCGCCCGGCTTAAACAATACGTCCAGATCGTAAGCGCTGCTGCCCTGCAGAACGAGATCCATGGAACGCTTCAGGTTTTTGGTCGTGAAACGGCTCAAAAACTGCATGCCTTCGTCCTCGCGCGCATATATGTAAGTCGGATAAGTGATATATTTTTTGATCAGCGCCATGATCGCCGACTTATATTTGCTTTCGTAATTGAAAGGGCCGAACGATTGGGGCATCAGCACCATCGGTACTTTGTAGCGCTTAGCCAGCATGATGTTGACCAGATAATTGACGGAATGACGGATCGTGAACTGCGAGGACAGCGCGAATCCGCTGATGTCGATGATCATGTCGGTGTCCTTCATGATTTGTTCCATTTGCGCCCGGGTCACGTTAACATGATTGGCGTTCGGAACCAGCTTGCCCAGCGTACCGAACAGGCCGCCCAACATTTCGATCTTCAGCTTTTTGCCTATTTTAATGATATCGAAAGCGTAACCCCGATCGGGATCGATGCAGTTGACCAAAATTTCTTTGTCGGGATGACGCTTCTTGATTTCGTTGATAACCGTAAACGTCATCGCCTGCGCGCCTTTGTTCTCCATCTGTCCGCCTACAATCAAAATTTTGCTCATCCGTTCGCAGCCCCTTTTTTGTCATTTGGTCTTCGTTCCGGCAGGCATCATTCAGTAAGGTTTATGATAATAGGACACCGGATTGGCAATCGCCGCGTCGATTTCCTTTCGTACCGAGTGGTACCCGATCGCAAACTGTTCCAGCGCAGGATTCCACTTTTTGTATTCGTTCAGCGAAGCGACGACGGAGTCCCGATTGCTCTCCGGCCGTTCTTTCAGCACTTCGAGTCCGCGGCGGGCTTTCTTCGCCTGCCTCAAGTTGTACGGCTCGATATACAAACGCAGATCGGCTATTTTGTCCTGTCGATACAAGTTGAGCGCCGCCGTCCCCATATTCGCATGGTCGCGGTGATTGCCGCCGAGGTCGGTAAACGTCTTTACCCTCGCTCCGTCGTATCGGTCCGCATACTCGCGGATCAGCGCTTCGCAGTCTTCGACCGTCGTCGTCCCGTCCTGCAGCCGCTGCACGACGTGCACATGTTCCGGCGGCAGCCCGAGTGCACGGCAGGAACGCAAAAATTCGTCGTTGCGGCAGCGAACCAAATCGGAACGGTCCAGCGGGGCATAGCCTTCGGCTTTCGGTTCCAGCATCTTGCGATGCATATTGCTTTTCGTTTCGCCGTTCAACTGCCGAACGACGTTGGAAGACGAACCGTCGGTGTATAAAATAACATGACACTCGTCGCCGACATTAAGGTGGTTGCGAATGCCCGCCCCGAACGTAAGCGCTTCATCATCCTGGTGGGGAATGAAAAACAGATTGACCGCCATTGCCGTCCTTCCCTTCGCTTCTTCATGAATTCTCGTTTTGCAGCTGCTGCGCGAGTTTTTCCCGGATGCGCGCCTTCTCCGCTTCATCCACCATATAATAGTAGATTCCGCCGATCCGTTTTCCGCCGCCCCGCACTTCGTCTTTGTCGACCGTCTCGATCTCCGTGCGGTACTTGGTCACGATATCCATCATGTCATCCTTGGTAAGATTTGTTTTGACGTTATCTTTGACCGCGTCCAACAGCGAATTGACCTTGGTCAAATTCGAAATGTTTTTGCCTTTTTCGATCAGGGCGGACAGCACCAGCTGCTGCCGGTCGTTGCGGCCGATATCCCCTTTCGGGTCGTCGTATCGCATCCGCGAATACATCAACGCCTCGTGGCCGTTCATCTCGATCGGTCCTTTGACATAATCCGTGCCTTCGAAGTTGAATTCGAACGGATTATCCACGGTTACGCCGCCCAAAATATCGATGATCCGCTCCAGCCCTTCCATGTTGACTTTGACGTAATAATCCACGGGCACGCCCAGAAACTGCTCGATCGTATCGACCGACATATTCACGCCGCCGAACGCATAGGCATGATTGATCTTGTCCACGGTGCCCCGACCCGCGATCTCCGTTCGCGTATCGCGCGGAATGTTGAACATGAGAATCGAACGCTTTTCCGGATTCACCGCCAGCATCATGATGGCATCCGAACGCCCCGTATCGTTCTCCCGTTCGTCGACCCCGAGCACCAGCAGATTGAACGGCTTTTTCTCGCTCAGGTCGGCCGGCAGTTCCTGCACCGCGCGCTGCGCGCCGGACGTGCCGACGGAAGCGGTCAGAGCGCCTCCGCCGGCCGGATCGGTCGCTCCGATCGCGATATCCGATTCAAGCGGCTCATAGATCGATTCCATCGTATCGACGACCGGGCGATAAATCGAATAGGCGTAGCCGCCGAGGCCGATAGCCAGAACGGCGGCGCCGGATAGCGCAATCTTCGCCCAACGTCTCATAGAGCGCTTCGGCCGGAAGCGGCCGCCTGCGCGCCGCTTCCCACGCAGTGGCGTTCGATATCGTTCCAGCTGCTGAACATTTCTTCGAAATCCTCTTCTTGAACGATTTCGCCCTTTTGAACTTCGATGTATTCCATATCGCGAAAGGCTTTCAAGCAATGGTAAGTCCCCGGTTCGATCGTCACGACATCGCCCGCTTTGACCGGCGTAATGGAACCTTCCTTCACCAGAATGCCCTCGCCGCTGATAATCGTCCATGTATCCGTCCGGTGAATATGCTTGCGGTAGCCCAGGTTCCGGCCCGCGCCAAGCCCGATCCGCTTCGTCAGCACTTCCGTGCCGTCTCCGAACTTGGAGTAATCGAGCACCCGGTACCAGCCCCAGCGCCGCTCTTCGTACATCGGACGCTGCCCGCCTTCGATCATGTCCTTGACGCGCGGGCTTGCCGCCTTGTCCGAGACCAGGATGCCGTCCGGGCTGACCGCGACGATCGCATCGGAAATGCCGATGATCGTAACCGGTATGTCCAGTTCGTTGATCAGATGCGTATTGGAAGAATCGTCGCTGATGCTGCCGTTGCCGATGTGGCGAAGCCCCATGTTTTCCGTCAGCGTGTTCCAGGTTCCGAGGTCCTTCCAATAACCGTCGTAAGGAATGACCGCGATATGCGGCTCTTTTTCCACGACCGCATAGTCGAAACTGATCTTCTCCAGCGACGCGTAGCGGGACAGCAGTTCTTCGTATTGGATCGGCATCCCTTCGCGCAGCAGCGTGTCCATCATATATCCCAGCTTGAACGCGAAGACGCCGCAGTTCCACAGGGCGCCCTGCTCGATCAGGCGCTCCGCCCGCTCTTCGCTCGGCTTCTCCGTAAAGCGCCCTACCTTCTGATAACCGCCGGCATTATCGGACGCTTCGGGCACGATATAGCCGTACTTGGACGACGGATAGGTCGGGTTAACGCCCATGAGCGCCATTTTGGCTCCGGAATGGTGCAGAGCCTTCTCCAGGTCGCGGATTCGGTCGAAGAAGCGGTCGTCGACATAAGGGTCGACCGGCAGAATGCATACCGTTTCGTCCAAGCTGACTCCCTGTCCATACAAATACGAAGCGGCCAGCGCGATCGCCGGGAAGGTATCCCGGCGTTCCGGCTCGACGATGATCGGCACGCCGCCAAGCTGATTTTGCAAAATCTCGACCTGCACCTTGCTTGTCGCGATAACCGTCGAATCGGCCAGGCCCGCACCTTTGATTTGCCCCCAGACTCGCTGCACCATCGACTCCATCTCGCCTCGTTCGTTCTCCAACACTTTCAGAAACTGCTTCGATCTGGCGTCGTTCGATAACGGCCACAGCCGCTTGCCCGAGCCTCCGGACAACAATACCAATTTCATGCTTGCCCCTCCATTCTGTCGATTCGATTCGGTGATGTCCAATCTTTCGCAGCGTTGCGCTTTTAAACGATTTTAAGATTTTCCTTTTTCTCGGCTGTCGCGGCGGGATTAACCAGACTTTCCAGCAGATAGTCGCGCAGTTCGTCGCCCAGTCCTTCGCGCTTCAGCGCAAAGTCGACGTTGGCTTTCAAGTAGCCGATCTTGCTGCCGACGTCGTAGAGCTGGCCGTCGTAACGGAAGCTGTACATCTGCGACAGCTGAGCGAGCTTTTTGAGCGCGTCCGTCAGCTGGATCTCGCCGCCGACGCCCGCCGTCTGATTTTCCAAGATGTCCATGATTTCCGGTTCGAGAATGTAACGACCGATCATGGCGAGGTTGGACGGAGGGTCTACCTTCGGCTTTTCCACCAGATCCGTAATCAGGTTCAGGTTGTCGGACAGTTTGTCCCCCTTGATGACGCCGTAGCTGCTGACGTCCTTCCAAGGCACCTCTTCGACCGCGATCATATTGCCGCCGGTCCGCTCCTGCTCGTCCATCATCTGTTTGAGGCACGGTACTTTGCTGTCGATGATCATATCGCCGAGCAGCACCGCGAACGGTTCGTTATTGATGAATTTGCGGGCGCACCAGATGGCATGTCCGAGACCGAGAGGCTCTTTTTGACGAACGCAGTGGATTTCGACCAGGTTGGTCACTTCACGCACGATGCTGAGCAGCTCTTCTTTATTTTTTTCTTCCAAATCGGCTTCCAGCTCTATGTTTTTGTCGAAATGATCCTCGATGGCCCGCTTGCTTCGGCCCGTCACGATAATGATGTCTTCGATTCCCGAAGACATGGCTTCTTCGACAATGTACTGAATCGTCGGCTTATCCACGATCGGCAGCATTTCTTTAGGCATCGCTTTCGTTGCGGGCAAAAATCTCGTTCCAAGACCTGCTGCCGGGATGATCGCTTTTTTGACTTTACTCATGTTGATGCCCTCCTTTGGTTGTATGAAGCGAGAATGTAAACTTCTTTGACACGTCCGCCGTCATTTTGCTAACTTAGTTTTACTTATAAGCCTATTCTTAACGCTTTGAAACAAATCTTTGTTAAAAAGAAAAATTACGGCAACATAGATCAAGGCGCCGACAGCGACTTGAATGATAAAGTTGGCCTGCTGCGAGAAGACGGCGACGGACAAGTAATTGATCAGCACGACGCCGACGACCATGATCAGACCGTACAGAAGGCCCGGGGCCATGCTGCGCATGTACTCGCGCAGGCAGGGACCGATCGTGCGGCGCATCGCATACTGATACTGAATCACGAGTACCGTGAATTGGATCAGCACGTAAGCGATGCAGGTTCCCATAATGCCTCCGAAGTACGTGCCGATTGCGAGTCCAGGCACCTGAACGCTCATTCCCATCAGCGTGTAACGGAAATACATGTCCATACGGCCCTTCGCTTGAAGCAGCGGCTGAATAGGAACGGTGAGCGAACGCAGAAGCATGGCGACCGAAAGGATTTGGATCAGGATGATGCTCGGTTCCCATTTGTCTCCGAAAATAAAAGGAACGAGCATAGGCGCCGTCACGAGCAGACCCATGTAGATCGGCGCGTTCAAATAACTGACCAGGTTGACCGTTTTGATGTAACCGGCGCGAAGACGTTCAAGATTGTCCTGCATTTTGGCATACAGCGGCAGGCTGACCGTGTTGATGAGCGGCGCCAGTTTCAGCACCGGCATCGTGCAGAGCTGGAAGGCGAACGAATAGTAGCCGAGTGTCTGGGCACTATATAAACGTCCGATAATGATGTAGTCGATATTGGACATCAGCGACTGGATCACGTTGGACGACATTTGATACGCGCCGAAACTCAGATAACCTTTCAAGTCTTTCCGCGCAAAGTGCAGGGCGGGGGTCCACTTTCTCCAGCCCTGAATCAGCAGCAGCATCGATTTGACAAAGGCGTTGCCGAGATTGGACAGCACCAATGCGTAAACGCCGAACCCTGCCAATGCCCCGCCTACGGCCAGAACGAAACCGACGAAGTAAGCCACGATCTGGATTTTGGCGATGTTGTCGAACTTCAGTTCCTTGCGGAACATCACTTCGAACTGCTGGCCGAACGCCGGAAGCAGGCATAGCAGCGCCATCCAGCGAACCGGGTTAAGCAGCTCCGGCTCTTGGTAAAACCAAACGACGAGCGGGGCGGAAAAGAAAATTACGGTGGCGATGAAAGCCCCTGTCGCCAAATTCAATATGTAAAGACTCGACAGATGGTTTTTGGTGACATCCTGGCGATGAATAATGGCGTTCGAGATCCCTGCGTCGGTCAAGTTGACTGCCGCCGCGACAACGACCATCGTCATGCTCATCAGACCGTAGTCGACCGGTTTGAGAATCCGGGACAAGGCTACCAGCTGCAGAAGCTGGATGACGATCGTGATGATCGTGGCTAGGCTCGACCATTTGGCCGCTTTGATCCCTTTCTTTTTTAATGAAGACATTTCGCCACTCCTTTAACTGCTTTTCTGTATCTACAGGTTGTCGATAAAATCGAGAAGCGTGTTCACTTTGGCTTCCCAGGCATGGCTTCTCGCCATTTCGCGAATCGAGACGCGGTCCGCCCCGGCTCCCAGCGCTTCTTCCACTTTTCGCGGAAGATCGGAACTGTCGCGGTAAAAGTGCAGGAATTGCTCTTGACGGCGCAGCAGCTCGGGCGTTTCAGTGACGACGACCGGAAGTCCGGCGGCCGCGTATTCGTACAGCTTCATCGGGCTTCGCCCCGCGTTGGCGGCATGGTTGCTGAGCGGCAGCAGCGCCACGTCCGAATGTTGAAGATAGGCCGGGACGGTCGCATATTTTTTCGCGCCCAGGAAATGCACGTTGGCGAACTCCGAGAAATCCCGCTTCGTCTCGTCGTTGACGGGACCGATAATCACCAGACTGACGCTCGGCTTTTCCTTCGCGAGCAGCTTCAGCCCTTTGAGGTCGAGCCGTTCGTCGAGCGCGCCCACGTAGACGGCACGGGGTCCGGGAATAGGCTTAAGGTCGTCGGGCTCCGGTGCGGGAGCGGAGAAATGATCGAACTCCACGCCGTTCTCGAGCAGCAGCGTCGGCACGGCCGGATTGTACTCTCGCAGTTCCGACAATACCGGCCCGGACGTGGAGACCAGCCCATCGACGACGGACATCAGCGTTTGTTCGGCCGAAGCGATCGACGCGTCGCCGGTCATCTTGCTGTAGATGTCCGTCGGTCGGTAGATCGTTACCTTCGGCGAAACGAGCTTCTCCAGACCGACAAAGCGCGGCTGATCGATCAGCAGCAGATCCACCGAATTCATGTCGTGCTCGCGCATGACCTTTTTGATCGACGGAAGCATCCAGTTTTTGCGGGTCTTTTTAAAAATCGGTCCGGCGATCTCCCAAGGCAGCAGCGACATCGGCACGGAATTGACCACTGCCGTCGTATCCACCTGCTTGCCCTGGAGAATCCGAAACCGCTGCTGGATATCGCGGTCTTTCCATTTCAGCAGATGAAAAGGACTGAGCGGAGTGCTGACGTGAATGACCGAGTGGCCCAGTTTTTCCATCTCCCTCGATAGGTGATGGGAGCCGACCACGAAGGGACTGCCCATATAAGTGTGACTAGCGAACATGATATTCATCTCAGCTCTCCTCCTCTCCTGTCTCGGCGGCTCGTCCGCAGCCCGGTCCGGGGCCGGGCGACGCCGCTACGGTCAAGCTTCCGCTTTTCGGCTTTCGCTTCTGGCCGCTTGATTGGCGGTGCGTCCCGCCGCATGCAGCTTCACTTCCGCCAACGTCTCGTATGCGCATTTCTCCCAGGAAAATTTGGCGGACTGCGCCAATCCCTTCCGCTTCATCTCTTCCCGAAGCGCGGGGTCGTGCATAACCCGCGCAAGCTTTTCCGCGATATCTTCCGGTCGGCTGGGATCGCAGTACAGAACCGCATCTCCGCAAACTTCCGGCAGCGAAGCGGTATCCGAGACGACGACCGGACACCCGCAGGCCATCGCTTCAAGCGGCGGAAATCCGAATCCTTCGTAAAAAGACGGGAATACGAAGCAGGCCGCGCTCTCGTAAAGCGTCCGCAGTTCCTCGTCTTCCACATAACCGACATGGCGGACGTTTTCGCCGAGTTCCGTGTCTTCGGATTTGAAAATTTTCGGATTCGTTCCGCCGGCAATGACGAAGTCGAACCCTTGATCGCCGATCAATTCGGCGGCGCGAACGATCGAACGAAAATTTTTGTTCGGACTGCTGCTGCTTACCGCCAGCACGAACGGCCGTTTCAACCCTTGCTTCTCCGGAAATTCGGGCGACGTCCCCGTTTGAAGCACGTGCTCCTTGCCGTGGTAGATGACTTGGATCTTGTCTCCCCGGATTCCGCAGTGGCGCATCAGTTCGTCTTTCGAATTTTTCGAGCAGGTCAAGATCAGCGGTGCGCTGCGTCCGAGCGTCCGGAACATCAGCTTATACCAGAGCTTGAAGGCCGCGGAATACGTGTCCGGTACCGAGTATACGGCCGCATCGTGCAAAGTTACCGCCTGCCTGCGCTTGAACAGGGGCGCCGCGTTGCACAAATTGAGCAGAAAGCCGTCCTTGGCCAGCTTCGGCAGCGACAGCTGCTCCCACAGCTGGCCCCCGAAGCGCCCGGCCTGACGGACTTCGATATGCCGCGTCCCCAGTTCGTGAATGTCGCCCGTCGGTGCCAGCACGACGAATTCGTAACCGCGAACCGCCGGGTCGTCCCGGCCGATCAGACGGTCTACGGTGCGCAGCAGTTCGTACGCATAGCGCTGCACTCCGGTCACGGAAGCTTTGAGAAAACGTCCGTTAATATAAATGCGAGTCTTATTCACCGGCTCCCACTCCTTTCAGCCGCCAACTGGTCAGCTTTTTCCGATTGTAGTGAAGGATTAAGGTAAACGCGAGAATGATTACCCAGCACGGGAAGAATCGCCCGCTGCCGAAGTAGAAGTAACGCGGAATTTCGAGCACGCCGACCAACCAGATCGGGTAAATCATCATGCCGAACGTATGCCCTTTTTGGAAATGAGTGTACAGCACGCCGGTGAAGAACCCTACGATTACCCAGAACACCAATGCGCCGCCGAAGCCGTAATCGTTGTAAGGCTGCAGCAGGCCCGAAGGATTGTTGAATTCCGGGTTGCCCATCGTGGCCAGCGTGTTGTTGATCATCGCTTGAGGCTCGAAGCCGTAAATCGATTCGTAGGCGTTGTCGGGAACTCCCGGGAACTTCCAGACGAATTCCGCCGTCGAGTTCGGGAACGGCAGCCAATGGAAACCGAGATGCTGGAAGTACAGCGTGCCCGTATTGATGGCGGTCACGTAGTAACCGAAGAAGCGGGTCACGATGAATTCCCAGAAGGACGGATAGTAATTGACGTAGTAGCTGAGCCAGGACCGATAATATTCGCTGATCCCGAAAAATCCGACGAGCGCGATTACGCCGATGAACGGATACAAGCCCACCAGCGGCGTGCGCCGGCCGAGCTTGGCCCGCATGGAGAAATAGACGACGGCGGCCGGCACCAGAAATTCCATAATGGCCAGACGTTCCAGGAAGAAGAGCGCGCGCATCATCGTCAACAAAAATACGGCCAGCAGCATCCATATGTAGATTTTCTTTTTGTTATAGAAGAGGTAGTAGCTGGTCAGAATCACGAACGGAATGCCGAAGTTGGTAAAGGACGTTACGCCCGCCACGTTGTCGAAGCTTTCCTTAATGCCGTAGATCGCTCCCGGTTCTCCGCTCAGCACGCTCATGAACAAGGCGAGGCTGAATCCGTTGCGAAGCATGATCAAAAACCAGACCGCGTAGCCGAACATCGTGAAAGCGAACAGCAGGCCGATCCACATTTTAATGAAAGAATCTTTTTTCTCCATCACTTCGCCCAATGCGTTCGAAGGCTTCGTTCCTTTCCCGGCCAGGAAAGCAAGGATGCCGCCGAACACGAAACAGCATACCGGAAGGATGGAAAAAATGATGTTCGACTCGTTAATGAACTTGTTGACCCGGTAAAACGAGAGATAGCTGTCGCCCGGAATGTAGTAAGCGCCGATCAATATGATCGTCATCAACAGCGCGAATATAATAGTCGGATTCAGCCACCAGATTCGCATGCCGCTATTTCCGTTCCGGTCTGTCTTGTTGCCGTTCATCATTCGTTCCTCCTTTCTTCAATGGTGCAGGCCCCGGATTAATCCGAGGCCACCGAGTTACGGAACGGCGACAGGCTTTCCAGCTCAGGCCGTCCGATCGAGTAATATTGGAACGTCGTCTCCGCCAGCTGCTCTCTCGAGTAGACGTTGCGTCCGTCGATCAGGACAGGCTGCTTCATGACGCCGTTCAACTGCTGCAGGTCGACTTCTTTGAATTCCGACCAATCGGTCAGCAGGCAGAGCGCATCGCAGCTTTCGGCCGTCTCCATGGCGGAATCGCACCACTGCACATCCGCTTCGCCGCGGAAAAAGCGGCGGAAGTTGTCCGTGGCAATCGGGTCGTACGCTTTGACGACCGCGCCTTGCTCAAGCAGCGTCTTGATGATATCGAGCGCAGGCGCTTCGCGGACGTCGTCGGTGTTCGGCTTGAAGGCAAGCCCCCAGATTCCGACCGTCTTGCCCTGAAGATCGCCCAGCGAATGGTTAAGCTTCGCGATGATGTTGAACCGCTGGTCGTTGTTCACTTCGACAACGGACTTCAACAGTTTGAATTCGTAATCCACGTTGCCGGCAATCTGGATGAGCGCGTGCGTATCTTTCGGGAAGCACGAACCTCCGTAGCCGATTCCCGCCTGCAGGAACGAGGAACCGATCCGCTTGTCGTATCCCATTCCTTTGGCCACGTTGGTAACGTCCGCGCCGACCTTCTCGCAGATATTCGCGATCTCGTTGATGAACGAAATTTTGGTGGCGAGGAAAGCGTTCGACGCGTACTTGATCATTTCCGCGCTCCGCACTTCGGTAACCATGATTTCGTCGGTAAGGGGCTTGTGCAGCTCGGTCAGCGTGGCGGCTGCGCGCTCGCTGCTTGTGCCGATGATGATACGGTCGGGATTCAGCGTATCTTTGACGGCGGAACCTTCGCGGAGGAACTCCGGAATGGACACGACATCGAAGTTGTGCGGGCTGAGCTGACTGATGATCTGCTTGATTTTATCGTTTGTTCCGACCGGAACGGTACTTTTCGTGATCACGATCTTATAGCCGTTCATGGCCAGCGCGATATCTTGAGCCACCTGTTCCACGTATTCGAGATTCGCCTCGCCGCTCGGCAGCGAGGGCGTACCGACGCAGATGAACACGATATCCGCTTCCCGCACCGAAGCGGTGAGGTCGGAAGTGAATTCCAGGTTGCCGAGTTTCGTGTTTTTCTCGATTAATTCCTGCAGGCCGGGTTCGTAGATCGGAACTTCGCCTTTTTTGAGCCGTTCGACTTTGTCCAAATCTTTATCTACGCACGTCACCTGATTGCCGATCTCCGAAAAGCATACGCCCGACACCAGACCGACATAACCGGTCCCGATAAATGTCAATTTCATAAGTAAGTCTCCTTTGGTTTGAGAGTCGGCTTAAAGCACCCGCGTAATCATCCGTTCGGCGCCGAAGCGGCGTCCGTCTTCAAGCTGCTTGTTATGGATATGCGTCTGCAGATTCTGACGGAACACTTCCGGCGAGAAGCGCATCGCGTTTTTACGGCAGTTGGCCGGCAGAATTTTCGATTTCTCCTGTTCGAAGCGCTGAACGGCAGCCTTGATGGCGGCAGGATCTTGTTCGCTGTAAAATACGCCGGTCGGAGCGATTTCATCCAGCCCTTTGACCGTTTCCAGCGCTCCGCCTTTGCCGAATGCAATGACCGGAGTTCCGCATGCCTGCGCCTCGACCGGCGTAATGCCGAAGTCTTCTTCCGCGGCGAAGACAAAAGCCTGGGCGCGCTGCATGTGATCGACGAGCACGTCGTCCGGTTGGTAGCCCAAAATTTGAATATTCGGCGATTGGTGCTTGCGCACTTTTTCCATGTCGGGCCCGTCGCCGATAATGATCAGCTTTTTATCGGGCATTTGCGCGAAAGCCGCCGCTATCATGTCCATTTTTTTATAAGGAACCATACGCGAAGCCGTCAGATAGAAATCTTCCTTTTCTTCCCTGACCGTAAACGCTCCTACGTTTACCGGCGGATAGATGACGGAAGCTTCTCTGCGGTAGACTTTCCAGATCCGGTTGGCGATAAACTGGGAGTTGGCGACAAAGTGATCGACGCCGTTCGACGTTCGGTAATCCCACAGCCGGATCCGGCTTAGAATCAGCTTGGCCATCGTACCTTTAAGCCCTTTCTCCAGCCCAGACTCTTTCAAATACTGAGGCTGCATGTCCCAGGCATAACGGATCGGCGAATGGACGTAAGAAATGTGGAGCTGATCCGGTCCCGTAATCACGCCTTTGGCTACCGCGTGGGAGCTCGACAAAATCAAGTCGTACGACGACAGGTCGAACTGTTCGATGGCCAGCGGCATTAACGGCAGATACTGGCGGTATTTCTTTTTGGCGAGCGGCAGCTTTTGGAGGAAGGAAGTATGTACTTGCTTGCCCCGAAGGAATCCGCGGTCTTTTTCCGGCAAAAAATCGACCAGGCTGTAGATGTCCGCTTCGGGAAAAATGTGAATCATTTGTTCCAGCACCTTCTCCGATCCGGCATAACTGGTCAGCCAATCGTGTATAATCGCGACTTTCATTCGGCTTCATCCTTTCCTTTTGGATAGAGTGTCTGTCTGCGCGCTTCCTGCCCGAAAACGGCCTCGTTCCCTCGATTGCCCTGAAACGGCGAGGGATTAATAAGCGCCTTTTTTGAGCAGAACGCTAACGACTGTTGCAAAAAGAATTCGGATGTCCAGCAGAATGGTACGGTGATACACATAATACAACTCGAGATCCACGCGTTCCGGATATCCGACGTCGCTTCGCCCGCTAACCTGCCAATAACCGGTTACTCCCGGCTTTACCGATAACAAATCGTCTTTGCGGTCCTTGTACTCTTTCAGTTCCTGAGCCACGATCGGTCGAGGGCCGACCAGACTCATCTCGCCTTTGAGCACGTTCAACAGCTGAGGCAGTTCGTCGAGGCTCGTCTTGCGAAGGAAACGGCCGATGGACGTGATGCGGGGGTCTTCGTCCTGTTCAAGCTTGTAATTGTTGGCAACGTATTTTTCATACAGCGCTTTGTCTTCCTTAAGCCTCTGTTCGGCGTTGGTTGCCATGGAACGGAACTTGTAGATGCTGAACATGTTCGAATTTCTTCCGAAACGCTTTTGCTTGAAAAACACCGGGCCTTTCGGGTCTTCAAGCTTGATCAATACGGCCAGGACCAGAAATACGGGCGAAAGCAGAATCAATCCGATCAAGGATGCCACCACATCCATACTGCGTTTGGTCGTATTGAACAGGATTCCCCGATTCCAGGACAGATTACGGAATGCAACCTCGTTGTACTCTCTCGCTTCGGCGTCGTTGTTGACTACACTCATGATTTCCCCTCCATTTGTCTAGGATGTCTTCGGGTGTCGAGCCGTCATTGTTCGCTGTTTACGCTTTGTTCAGCACTACGCCCAAAATGTGCGCATTGACATGATCCATTCCTCTTTTGACTTTTTTAAGCTCGTCTTTCGTTACTTTCCCCTGGTGCGCCACGAGTACAACCCCGTCCGCCATGGTTCCCAAAATCTGAGCGTCCGAGACGGTCAATGCCGCCGGAGAATCGACCAGAACGACGTCGTAATAAGCGCCAACCTCTTTTAGCAGTTCCTGCATTCGCTCCGAACCGAGAATCTCCGAAGGATTCGGCGGAACGGTTCCTGCGGTCAATACCGATAAATTCGGAATCGCGGTCGTCGAGACGGCGGCTTCAAGGCCGCACTGTCCGCTGACGACGTCCGTCAAACCGCGCTTATTGGAGCGAGGAAACACTCGCTGCAGCGAAGGATTCCGCAGGTTGCCGTCGATCAGAAGCACCTTTTTGCTCTCCTGCGCATACGATACGGCGAGATTGGTTGCCGTTGTCGTTTTGCCCTCCTCATTGCCTGCCGAAGTGATCAACAGAACTTTCGAGGAACGTCCCATCGCGGAAAACCGAATGTTGGTCCGCAGCGTACGATAGGACTCGGAAGCTTCCGCGTTCGAATTTTTGTTGGCAACCAGATACGTACCGCTGCTCATAGCTCTAGTCATCGATTACATCGCCTTCCTCTAATGGAATAAGATTTGTTTTTATCTAAAGAAATGCTTACAAAATATGTTGAGCTTCATTGACGGAAGGCAGCATCTTCTCGAAGTTAACGCATTCGCCGACAAACTGCTTGGAGATGACGAGTTTATACAGTTCCTCCATCTTGCGGGTCTGTTCGTCCAAATCGAACTGCCTGCTTACGCGAATGCGTCCGTACTCGCTGAACGACTGCCATAATTCGGGCTCCGCGAGCAGCCGTTCGATATAGCCGCCGAGCCTTGCGGAATCGCATTCCGGTGCAAGATACCCGCTCATTCCGTGCTCAACCGCTTCCGGTATGCCTCCGGTCGCGAAGCTGACGACGGGCAGCCCCATCGCCGCCGCTTCAAGAAACACCATTCCCAGCCCTTCTTCCGCGCCGTTTTCCGCTTTGACGCTCGGAACGCTGAATACGCGAGCTTTGTTCATCCACTCACGCACCGCATGATGCGGCTGCGTTCCGAGGAAGCGATAGCGCTTCAACTCCTGCGCCGCCATCCGTTCCAACTCGCCGCGCAGCGGCCCGTCGCCGATCACCACCAGTTCGGCTTCGGGATGCTTGCGCTGAACCTCAGCCATGGCGCGGATCAGATAGGCGCAGCCTTTCACTTCGACCAGCCTTCCGACAAACAGCACCGTAGACTCGCGCTCGACGGAAAGGTCCGGAGTAAAAGTTTCGAGGTTGATTCCGATATAGTGGCGAACGATTCTTTCCGGCGGATAACCCTGACTGATCAATTTGTTTCGAATGAAGTCGGAAACCGCAATGAAGAGATCGCCTTTTTTCTGCAGCTTCGGCCGCTGTTTCAGATAATTTCGATGTGTATAGTAAGACTTTCTGGCATATTCGTCTTTGGTCGTCGCATCGTAACCATGGAACGTCACGATCAGCGGAATGTTCAATTTCTCCGCGATCGGCATCGCTAGACAGCCTTCCGGACCAAAGTGAGCGTGAATCAGTTTAGGCTGAATAGCCTTAAGGCGCCGCGTCAGTCCGCGTCCCGGTCCCATCAGCTTGAATTCCAGCTCTTTTCTTCGGCCTGCCACGCCTCCGGTATTGATGATGATCCGCTTATCGGCTTCGATCTGCAATCCGGGCACAAGACGCGAACCCATAAAATACGAATGGAAAGATTCAAATCGTTCAGCCTGGCTTTTGATAAAAGTCTCGGACGGCGGCAGAATTTGATCCCGATAAATAAGCACGGGAATTTCCGGTTGTATGAATCTCATGGTTGACCTCGTTTATCTCTGCTCGTTGGCAGTTCGTAATACGGCCGTGTCTTCCTGCTGCCCCGAATACGTGCTTGCCTGATTTTTCAGATCGCTTTTCGCAATCCGGTCGACCTTTGCCAGCACCGGCAGTCCGATCGCGTTTTCTACGTCAAACTCCGTTTTTACGGAATCGTCCAGATACTCCAGCAGGAACATAATTCCGAGCCCAAGCACGAGTCCGACCACCAAAGCCAGCGCGATCACCATTTGCCGATGGTCGTTGACCGGATCGGGCGACAGGTTCGGATCGGCGGCATTCAAGACGCTCACGTTGTTAACCTGCATGATTTCGGGAATCTGGCTGATGAATACATTCCCCGTCGAATTGGCAATGGTAGCCGCCGTTTCGTAAGAGGAATCTTCTACCGAAACGTTGATGACCTGCGTATTTTGCGTCGAATCGATCATCAATTTAT
The DNA here is from genome assembly GCF_011090185.1 of Saccharibacillus alkalitolerans. Classification (GTDB taxonomy): domain Bacteria; phylum Bacillota; class Bacilli; order Paenibacillales; family Paenibacillaceae; genus Saccharibacillus; species Saccharibacillus alkalitolerans. Next base: position 36,441 of record NZ_JAAFGS010000016.1, read on the forward strand.
TGCCGACCTGAGTCGAAGTGAGGTTCAATTCCGGATGACGTTCGACCACAAGTTTGGTAATCGAGTCCGAAGTGATGATTTTTTTGTAAGTATTGATCAGCTTCAAGTTCGCTTCGATCGAATTGGAATCGACCTGTGCTTGGCCCGTGCTTGTGATCGACGGTTCGTTCACGATCAAGTCCACCGACGCTTTGTACATAGGCTGATATTTCGAGTTATACGCAATGGCAGCCGCAAGGCACAACAGTAAGGCCAATCCCAGTACCCACCATCTTTTTTTGATCACGCTCAAATATTCCTTTAATTCCATTCCATGATCCCTCCGTCTTCATGAATAGTTGGCGGCCGACTCGACACATACTGAGAGGAGCATCAGGCAAAAAAAGATGCTGCCGCGCAATTCCATTAGTTTTGTAAAATAAAAATTAATATTACCAAAATAAAAGGTTATGAAAGTAAAAGGACGATTAGTTTTGTAAATATATTGATTTTATTTTACATTTTTTCAAAATTGCAAATACAAAATTCGAACCTTCGCCGGCTGTCAGGCGATTATCGGGTTCGTTACAAGTGGCTGAACTATTTACCTTTCTTGCGGAACTGTACGAGTTATGTAGTCCAATCAAGCTTCGCGATCCACTCCTTTCCGTAATGGACACCAGAGAAACATCGAAAAGAAGTCGTTTCGCGCGGGATGCCAAAAGTCCTTATATTGTTTTTTTGATATCGACTTCAAAATCACCTCTTTCTGCTCTCTCCTGCTGCTTGGTCCTATTGTTGAACTGCTCATCCGAGTCCGTCATTCGCTTCGATCGGTGAAATTTCAACAAAATGTTCACGAAAACTTTTCAAATTCTTAACCTTGCTCTCAGACTTTCTTGATTTGCGTTTGCGATGTCTAGTTTATAAACCCCCGATTTTCGCTTGAATCAATTTCATTTACCCAATCTCTTTTTAGGTCCTTAAGGCCTATGTGCTTTTCGCAAACAAGCAGACTCATATACCTAATTTAAGAGATCTAGCAACCGAAAGTAACAAAAAAGAAGACAGCGATTGCTCGCTGTCTTCTTTTTGTAAATCAAAAGCCTATATTTCCTTCAGAATGAATCGTTCCGCTTTTGAAGTTCGTTGCTAGGCCTTTGGTATTCTCCAGCTTGTTCGCATCGAAATAAATGTTTCCGATTTCTCCGCTGCCCCACACTCCGATTCCTCCGTGAACGGAATCGCTGATGGTATTTCCGTTAAACTTCACTTCGTCGATGTTTCCTTGCGACGCATACACCAGCACATTCGGATGTTCGGCATTTAACCGCGTACCGGTATGTTCGATCGTATTTTCATTAATCACCACGTTTTTCACATTGCGCGTATCCCATTCTTTTTCGACTGAAATATAAATGCCCGCCATTTCGGTGTCGCGAATTTGATTTTTTTCGATCGTAACGTTTTCTCCGCCAACGACCGAAATGCCCCGTGCCTTGGATCCGTAACCGACATCGTTTCCGCGGATCATGATGTCTTTCGTCGTTTTCGGATTTTCTCCATAACTTACGACGGCGATCGTATCGTCTCCGGCTTGGCTTACCTTGTTGCGTTCAATCACGATGTTGCTGCTCCCATTCGTAATATGTATGCCGTCGGCGCCTGTGTTTTGAAGCGTGTTGTCGATAATTTTCCCGTTGGAAGACTCGTCGCCAACAAAAATCCCTGCCGTGCTCGATTTGTCGATCATTAGGCCCTGAATAGTGAAGTTGGTCGCGCCAAGCACCGTAATGCTGTTTTTATCGTTGGCTCCGTTACCGCGCTCCTCTGTTTTTTCGTATACATGAGCAAACCCGCTGAGAACGGCGTTGTCTCCTTTTACATCGATCGAGCCGCTGCCCGAATCGGTGGAAGTCAGAATTGCCAAGTCGGCTCCGTCTCCAAGCAGCTTGACTCCATCGACTACAAGAATGCTGCTCAGTCGGTAATTGCCTGGGGGAATATAGACGGCTTGATTCTTTTCTTTCGCTTGATCGAGCGCGGATTGAATCGCCGCCAAATCGTCGGTATCGTCATCGGGAGTCGCTCCTTCGTCGACGATCGATACGGCTCCTTCGGGCACCTGGACGAGCGGAGCTTTCTCTTCCGTTTCCGGTTTTTCCACTGCGGTTTCTTCCTTCATCAGCGTCGAGCCTCTCCATATGGCCAGCGCGGCTGCGGCTATGACGAGAACCGAAATCAGCCCCCAAACCTTTTTGTTTGTTTTTCTTTTCATAGGTTCCTCCTTCAATCTCCTTGTCTGTTCTCCACATTCAAGCCTATAACGTTTCCGTGTATCCATTCAAGCAAGCAGATTTCGCAAAAATGCGGCTGCTGCATGATTCAGAACGGCGAAAAGCGGTTAAGCAGGAATAGTGTTATATAAACCGCGCAGTCCGTTTTTAAGCACGGACTCGAACAATTATGCAAAAAAGCGGATGCCGGCAGCTGCCGATATCCGCTTCTCTCTTGCAGAATCTGATAAATCCTCGATTTCGCACCTTTTTAAAATCCTACATTCTGGTTCAATTTGATTTTGCCGTTGCTAAAGGTGGTTGGAGCGCCGACCCGGTTAATCAGCGTGTTTTTGTTGAACGTCACATTTTTGATGATCCCTTCACCCCACACCCCGATTCCTCGATGAGCGCCGTTCTTGATCGTATTATTGTTAAAAACGACATTATCTACAATTCCCTGCGAAGCGTAAACCAGTACGTTCGGATGATTTTGCGGTTCCGCAATGCCCGTGTGATTGATCATATTCGAAGATACGGTTATCCGATCGACATTGCGCGTGTTATAAGAAGCTTCTACCGCAATATATATGCCGGCCATGTTCGCATCCTGAATGGAATTGTTCGAGATCGTTACGTCCGTGCCGCCCACTACCGCGATACCTCTGGCTTTCGAGCCGTAACCCACATGGTTTTTGCGAATAGTAATATGATGGGCAGCCCGAGCATCGCTATCGATATAACTGACTACCGCGATCGTATCGTCCCCCGCCTTACGAACAATGTTGTTTTCCACCGTAATGTAGCTGCTTCCTCCGGTAACATGAATGCCGTCGGCTCCGGTCGAATCAAGCGTATTTCCGCTTACCGTCCCATTTGTCGAACCGTAAGTGACCATAATCCCAGCCGTGCTTGATTTGCTGATATAAACATCTTGAATTTTGAAATTTTTCGCGCCGCGGACGGTGATGCTGTTTTTTTCGTTCGCTCCGTCTCCCCGCGGCACCGTCGTGCTGTAAGCGTGCTTCAGGCTGCTCAGTTCGACTCCGCTTCCTTTCAAATCGATCGAGCCGCGCTTGGGATTCGTCGAAGTCAGCGTTGTCAACAGCTTGCCCGCTCCTTTGACCTTGACGCCGTCTATCGTTAAAATATCGCTGAGCATGTAATTGCCTGCAGGAACATAAACCGTCTTGCCGGTTGCCTTCGCCGCGTCGATTGCCGCTACGAACGCCGCATAGTCGTCTTTCGAATCATTGGCTTTGGCTCCATAATCCAGCACGGATATAAAAGCTGACTGTTTGGCGTTGGCCGAAGATTCCGCTTTGGGGGCGGTCGATGCGGCTTTGGGCGAAGTGCTGCCTGCCGATCCCGTATAGACGATATCGGGTTCCCATAAAGTATGGTCATGATTGGCGTTGCCCCGCTTGTTCACCACAAAAGATATTTCCGTGCCCTCTTCTACGGATACTTCGGAAACCCCCGTCGGCGAAATCGCTGAAGTACCCGTGATTACGGAACTCCACAGCTTTTTTCCGTCCTTACGAATGCTGGCTGCGATGCCGTCGCCTTCTCCGCTTCCTTTTTTGACGCTGCCCGTGATCGAAATCGTTCCTTTTCCCGGAGAAATCCACTTCCGAACCGCGTCGAAGTTCTGATCGGGATGAAGCGCCGTAGCGGATACCCAAGGATAACCGTTCGGCGCCGCCCAGCGATTATTTTTTTTATCATAGTTAAGGTCAAGATAAGCGGTGCCCGACAGCTTTTCATAATACCATTGGTTGGCCCCCTGCTGCTGCGTGCCGAACCCCTGCGAGGACGAATAGGTTTGCGTTACGGCAGCCGCGTCAGCCGACGTTCCGCCGACTGCAGCCCCTCCTATTCCCAAAGACAAAGCAACCAGGCCGGATAAAAATTTGCTTTTGTTCAAGACGTACCTCCCAAAATGGTGGATTAAAGGTCATTATATCGGCTTGCCCGTTAGCGCGAAAAATAAGGGAAATGCCCGGTGGAATAGACTGCCGGGCTCTAATTAACACTCGTAAGGAGCCGGAGCAAACTTATCGTTCTTTGTTTCCGTCCCGTATATGAAAAAGAAAATTGATTTTTCAAAAAAGCCCTACCGTTTGTATCGGTCATCTGCCGGGTAATCGTTAGACCCAAACCCCATTCTACTATAAAAACCTATTAAAAGTTACAATTTCGACATATTTTTTTTCGAAAATTCTCTGAAAAAATACATTTCCAACA
>NZ_JAAFGS010000017.1 GCF_011090185.1 Saccharibacillus alkalitolerans
GTTGTAGATTTAATTGTTTCAATCTTTTTTCGCAGGCTTCGCGTGCTCTTCCTTTCTTCTGCCCATGGCGAGAAAGGCATGGTTGCTTGCCAGGATGTGTCCATCTAAGGAGGACAAATTTCCAGCAAGCTAGAACGTCTGTAAATCTTGCCGCGACTCACTTTCTTTCACCTTGACAGCCCATACCCCCTTTGCTAAGATTGCAATAATATATTTTCAGAAAAGCCCTTTCAGCTTTCCATATAAGGAAAAACGGCGGTTAGGACGAGAGAAAAAAGGAGGCAAAAACGGGTGTGGAATAGCAAGTTTGACAAAGAGGGTCTAACGTTCGATGATGTACTGCTCGTTCCAAGAAAGTCGGACGTGCTGCCGAAGGAAGTCAGCGTGTCCACGAAATTAAGCGAAAATGTGAAACTGAACATTCCGTTGATCAGCGCAGGCATGGATACGGTAACCGAAGCGGTACTGGCAATCGCGATCGCGCGCGAGGGCGGTATCGGAGTCATCCATAAAAATATGCCGATCGAGAAGCAGGCGGACGAAGTCAACCGCGTTAAGCGTTCCGAAAACGGCGTCATTACCAATCCGTTCTTTTTGAGTCCGGATCATCTTGTCTCCGATGCAGAGGCCGTTATGGGCAAGTATCGGATCTCAGGCGTGCCTATCGTCGATAAAGACGAGAAACTGGTCGGTATTTTGACTAACCGCGATCTGCGATTCATTCACGACTACAGCATCGCCATCAAGGAAGTCATGACCCAGGAACATCTGGTCACCGCTCCGGTCGGAACCACGCTGAGAGAAGCCGAAGGCATTCTGCAGCAGCACAAGATCGAGAAGCTGCCGTTGGTCGACGAGAACAACGTGCTCAAAGGCCTTATTACCATTAAAGATATCGAAAAAGCGATCCAGTTCCCGAATGCGGCAAAAGACGCGCAGGGCCGCCTGCTGGTCGGCGCGGCGGTCGGCGTATCGAGCGATGCGGTCGAACGGGTCGATGCGCTCGTAGCAGCCGGTGTCGACATGATCGTCGTCGATTCCGCGCACGGACATCATATCAACATTCTCGACGCCGTTCGCAGCTTGCGCAGCCGGCATCCGGAGCTGACGATCGTCGCAGGCAACGTGGCGACCGGGGAAGCGACCCGCGATCTGATCGAAGCCGGCGCTTCGGTCGTTAAAGTCGGTATCGGTCCGGGCTCCATCTGTACGACTCGCGTCATCGCTGGCATCGGCGTACCGCAGGTTACCGCCATCTACGACTGCGCGTCGGTCGCCCGCGAATACGGTGTTCCGATCATCGCCGACGGCGGCATCAAGTACTCCGGCGAAATCACCAAAGCCATCGCGGCCGGCGCCCACGCCGTCATGCTGGGCAGCATGTTCGCCGGTACGGAAGAAAGCCCGGGCGAGTCGGAGATTTATCAAGGACGCCGATTCAAGGTATATCGCGGTATGGGCTCCATCGCGGCCATGAAGCAGGGCAGCAAAGACCGTTACTTCCAGGACGACGACAAAAAGCTGGTGCCGGAAGGCATCGAAGGCCGTGTCGCTTACAAAGGCGCTTTGTCCGACACCATCAATCAACTCGTCGGCGGCCTGCGCTCCGGCATGGGGTATTGCGGAGCTAAAGACCTCGACGTGCTGCGAAACGATACCCAATTCGTCCGCATCACCGGCGCGGGCCTGCGTGAAAGCCACCCGCACGACGTCCAAATTACCAAAGAAGCCCCGAACTATTCCGTTTAATTTTTTATCATAACGAACGCGGCGCGCGGATTTTCTCCGCACGCCGCTTTTTTTCTTTTGATGAGCCTTATAAGCCGAAACGAATTCCTCCCGGCGCCGCCCAGTCCTTTGCCGCGAATAGGATTTTAAGCCGCATGGCAGGAAGACACGCCGCATATCCCTGTGTTAGACTAGAGGGGAATGACAAGAAACTTAGCTCGAGGGGAGTATCCATCCATTGAAACGCATGCCTTCTACTTATAAAAGCAAAATCGAAAAGAATCGGATCAGTCCGCCCAAATTTTTGAAAAGAAGCGCGGCTTCCGTTCTGCTTATCCATATGCTTTGCCTGTCCGTTGTCCCGGCTAATCTGGCCGGCGCTGCCGCCGACACGACCCAGACGCAGACGAAGACCGAATCCAAGGCGGCCGCTCCGGCAGCCGCCAAAGCCATTCCGACCGTTGAAAGCCTCAATCTCGCCGTCAAGTCGGCGGTGCTGCTCGAGCCGACCACCGGCGAAGTCATACTGTCCTTGAACGCCGATACGGCTCTGCCGCCGGCCAGCATGACCAAGATGATGACCGAGTACATTGTGGCCGAACAGGTCAAGCAGGGCAAAATGAGCTGGGATGACATCGTGACCGTCGGCAAGAACGCGGCCGCGCAGGTCGGTTCCCGCGTTTTCCTCGCCGAAGGCGACCAGCACAGCGTCAAAGACCTTTATATCGCCATGGCTATCGGTTCCGCGAACGACGCGACGGTGGCGTTGGCCGAAACGGTCGCGCCGACGGAGCAGGAGTTCGTCAAACTGATGAACAGCGAAGCCAAGCGCATGGGCATGAAGACGGCGCACTTTGCCAACTCGACAGGTCTGGATATTGCCGATATGCCGGCCGATTCCCGCCCTTCGGACGGAAAAGAGACGGTCATGTCCGCGATGGACGCGGCCATTCTGGCCAAATACATCGTAACGGATCACCCGGACTTTAACGAATTCACGACGCTCCAATCGTACCAGTTCCGCGAAGGAGCAGGCGGAAGAATCGAGAATCTCGACTGGATGCTGGAAGCCAACGCATCGGTACCGAACTTCAAAGCCTATGCCTATGAAGGGCTCGACGGCTTGAAGACGGGTCATACGAACGCGGCGGGCAACAACTTCACGGGAACGGCCGTACGCGACGGCATGCGCTTGATCAGCGTCGTGATGGGAACGGATGTCAACAACCAGGGATCCCGCTTCGTCGAGACGCGCAAAGTGCTGGATTACGGCTTCAACAACTTCGAGATCAAGGAAATGGTCGCGGCCAACAAGGCGATCGAAGGGGAAGAGCCGGTGGCCGTGTCCAAAGGCAAGGAAGAGTCGGTGTCTTACGAGACAGCCGGGGCGCTCAGCTTTGTCGTGCCTAAAGGTGCGGACGCCAGCGGTCTGAAAGTACAGACCAGCGTCGAGTCGGGACTGGAAGCGCCGGTTGCCAAAGGAGATAAAGTCGGCACTGCGACATACACTTACCAGGCGGCAGGCATGGCGGAACCGCAGACCAAGACGGTCGATCTTGTCGCGTCCGCAGACGTGGAAAAAGCCGGCTGGTTCAAGCAGCTGCTGCGAGCGATCGGCGGATTCTTCTCGGATCTGTTCGAAGGCATCAAGAACCTGTTCTAAATCGCCGGAAATCGATTGTACCGCTCCTGCCGCTGCTGTAAAATCTACCCTTAGAATATCCGTACAACTGCGGACACCAACGGGGGGTTATGAATATGGAAGCAGGAACATCGCGCGTTAAAAGAGGCATGGCAGAGATGCAAAAAGGCGGCGTCATCATGGACGTCATGAACGCCGAGCAGGCGAAAATCGCCGAAGCGGCGGGAGCGACGGCCGTTATGGCGTTGGAGCGCGTTCCGTCCGATATTCGGGCGGCAGGCGGCGTAGCCCGGATGGCCGATCCGACGATCGTCGAGGAAGTCATGAAGGTCGTTTCCATTCCGGTCATGGCCAAAGCCCGTATCGGTCACTATGTAGAAGCCAAAGTATTGGAATCGCTCGGCGTCGACTACATCGACGAGAGCGAAGTGCTGACGCCTGCGGACGAAGTATTCCATATCGACAAGCACGAATTCACGATTCCGTTCGTCTGCGGCGCGAAAGACCTGGGCGAAGCGCTGCGCCGAATCGGCGAAGGCGCGTCGATGCTGCGGACCAAGGGCGAGCCTGGGACCGGCAACATTGTCGAAGCGGTTCGGCATATGCGCTTGATTAACGGGCAGATTCGCAAGGTTCGCAACCTGTCGAAAGACGAGCTGTATGCCGAAGCGAAAAACCTGGGCGTTTCCTACGAGATCCTGCTGAACATCCACGAGACGGGCAAGCTTCCGGTCGTCAATTTTGCAGCGGGCGGCGTGGCGACCCCTGCGGACGCGGCATTGATGATGCATCTGGGCGCGGACGGCGTATTCGTAGGCTCCGGCATTTTCAAATCGGATAATCCGGAGAAGTTTGCGCGTGCCATCGTCGAAGCGACGACTCATTACGAGGATTACCGCCTGATCGCGGAAGTGTCGAAAGACCTCGGAACGCCGATGAAAGGCATCGACATCAAGCAGCTGCATCCTTCGGAGCGCATGCAGGACCGCGGCTGGTAATCGCATATGACGGAGAATAAACTCAAAATCGGCGTCCTGGCTCTCCAGGGCGCCGTTTCGGAACATATCCGCAGTCTGGAACAAGCGGGCGCGGAAAGCTTTGCCGTGAAAAAAACGGAACAGCTGGACGAGCTCGACGGCCTGGTCATTCCGGGAGGAGAGAGCACGACGATCGGCAGGCTGATGCGCCAATACGGCTTTATCGAGCGTATCCGCGAGTTTTCGGAAGCGGGCAGACCGATCTTCGGCACCTGCGCCGGGCTGATCGTGCTCGCCAAAGATATTGAGGGGCAGGAAGAGCCGCATCTCGGCTTGATGGACATGAAGGTGGCCCGCAACGCGTTCGGACGCCAGCGGGAAAGCTTCGAGACCGATCTTCCGGTCAAGGGAATCGAGGAGCCGATCCGGGCCGTTTTTATCCGGGCGCCATTAATTCGCGAAATCGGTGCAGACGTCGAAGTGCTGGCGGTTTATAATGGAGAAATGGTAACGGCGCGCGAAGGGCATCTTCTCGTGTCGTCATTTCATCCGGAATTGACCGACGACTACCGGCTGCATGAATATTTTACGCATATGGTGCGTCAGTCCAAGACCGGAGAATCGAAAGGATGAAGCTCCCGTGTTGGATGTGAAAATACTGAGAAACGACTACGATCGGGTTAAGCAGGCGCTCGCGAACCGCGGCAAATCCGAAGACCTGATCGCCGACTTCCCGCGTCTCGACGGCGCACGCCGCGAGAAGCTGCAGGAAGTGGAAACGCTGAAAAATCGCCGGAACACGGTTTCGGCCGAAGTGGCCAAACTGAAAAAGAACCGCGAGAACGCCGACGACCTGATTGCCGAAATGCGCGAGGTGTCCGACCGCATCAAGCAGCTGGACGAAGAAGTCCGCGGATTGGAGACGGAAATCGACGCCGTTACGATGGCGATCCCGAATATTCCGAACGCGGAAGTGCCAATCGGCGCGTCCGAAGACGACAACGTGGAAATCCGCCGCGTCGGCGAGCCTCGTCAGTTCGATTTTACGCCGAAAGCCCACTGGGAAACGGCGCAGAATCTGGGGATCCTCGACTTTGAAGCAGCTGCGAAGGTAACAGGCTCGCGCTTCACGTTCTATAAAGGACTGGGAGCTCGCCTGGAACGCGCGCTGATCAACTTTATGATGGATCTGCACAGCGAGGAGCACGGCTATGAGGAGATGCTGCCTCCGTACATCGTCAATCAGGACAGCCTGTACGGAACCGGCCAGCTGCCGAAGTTCGAGGAAGACCTGTTCAAGCTGAAGGATACGGAGTATTACCTGATCCCGACAGCCGAAGTGCCGGTTACGAACTATCACCGCGACGAGATTCTCGAAGCGGAGGACCTGCCGAAAAAATACATCGCCTACAGCGCCTGCTTCCGTTCCGAAGCCGGTTCGGCGGGACGCGACACGCGCGGCTTGATCCGTCAGCACCAGTTCAACAAGGTGGAAATGATCAAGATCGTGCATCCCGATCAGTCTTACGACGAATTGGAGCAGATGACGGCCAACGCGGAACGCGTGCTGCAGCTGCTCGGCCTGCCGTACCGCGTTATCGTGCTCTGCACCGCGGACATGGGCTTCACGGCAGCCAAGACGTACGACCTTGAAGTCTGGCTGCCCGAAAGCGGCATGTACCGCGAGATTTCGTCGTGCTCGAACGTCGAAGACTTCCAGGCGCGCCGTGCGGGCATCCGCTTCCGCCGCGAGCCGAAAGGCAAGCCGGAATTCGTGCATACGCTGAACGGCTCGGGTCTTGCGGTAGGCCGTACCGTGGCCGCCATCCTGGAGAATTACCAGCAGGAAGACGGAAGCGTCGTTATTCCCGAAGTGCTTCAGCCGTACATGCGCGGCGTAAAGGTAATCGCGCCTCAGGCTTAAGAGCGAGCCTGCGCCGCGAGGCCCGGCTCCGAAGGCTCGGATGCCCAAGGAACGGGCCTTCCCGCCTTGCGCCTACCGAGAGAATAAGGTAGAATGATAGGTGTTGCGCCGCGATTATGGCCAGCACCTATTGTTGGTTAGGGAGAGGTACCGAAGCGGTCATAACGGGGCGGTCTTGAAAACCGTTAGGGGGCAACTCCACATGGGTTCGAATCCCATCCTCTCCGCCAGTTTAATAATTTCCTTGCCGCATCGGGATTTGCGGCAAGTCTGACTGAAACGCATTTTACCGTTCAATAGCCGTAAGATGCGTTTTTGATATGTCCGCAATCCCATTAAAGCCCTGTTTTAAAATGAATACAGGCGAGACAAGAGTTCAAAACGTATGGCATAATTAAAATATGCGTAATTGTATGCGGCGGTATATCGTTCGTCCGATCGTATAGAGGCAGCAACCAAGGAAAACTATTTTTATACGGGAGGAACGTGAATCATGAGCGAGACTGTAGTTCCACCTTCGGCGCCCAAGCCTTCGGTACCGCGTGCACATGGAAAACGGACTCCCAAGCAGATTTTGATCCGGACTTTTTTTATCGTTCTGGGTGCGATCATCGTAGCCGTGGCGTTGGAATTGTTCCTTGTCCCCAATCGGATTACCGACGGCGGCATTACCGGCATTTCCGTCATGGCTTCCTATCTAAGCGGCTGGAAACTCGGCATCTTTCTGTTTATTTTGAACCTTCCGTTCCTGATTGTCGGATATAAGCAAATCGGAAAAACGTTCGCCTTATCCACGCTGCTCGGAATTACCGTCTTATCTATCGGAACCGTGCTGCTTCATCCGGTCGAAGCATTCGTCACCGACACGCTGCTTGCCTTCGTGTTCGGCGGTATGTTTCTCGGAGTGGGCACCGGTCTTGTCATTCGCAACGGCGGTTCTCTCGACGGAACGGAGATTATCGCGATTCTGGTTTCCCGCAAAACTCCGTTTTCGGTCGGCGAGATCGTGATGTTCGTCAATCTCTTCATTCTTTCGGGCGCAGGTTTCGTATTCGGCTGGGATCGCGCGCTGTTCTCGATTCTCGCTTATTACATTGCCTACAAAATGATCGACGTAACCATCGAAGGAATGAACGAATCGAAATCGGTCTGGATCATCAGCGACCGCATCGACGACATCGGCAACGCCATCCTGGACCGTCTCGGCCGCGGCGTGACCTACCTGGCCGGCGAAGGCGGATTTTCCGGCGATCCGAAGAAAGTCATTTTTTGCGTAATTACGCGCTTGGAAGAAGCCAAGCTGAAAGAAATCGTAAATCAATTCGACGATAAAGCTTTTCTCGCCATCGGCAATATCCACGACGTGAAAGGCGGACGCTTCAAGAAAAAAGATATCCACTAAAATTTTGAATGTGAATAATAGGGTATTTTTGCAGGACTTAAGGGGATAAGTAGTTCTTGGGTCCTGTGTTTTTTGTAAGGCTTAATGTCCGATTTTAGAATTTTGAAACTTTTTAAAAACAGTTGACGTATACTTAGACATGTCCGTCGCACCTGGCTGCATTTGAAGTTTGGATGAAGGGTTTGCAGGGGTAAGAGGGTAATAAGGCGTTTAAAAAACACATACAGACTTGAAGGGGAGAACACTCACATGAAAAAGAAGGTTTTCGGAAGCTTGAGCGCCGTCGTTATGGCCGGTACGCTCGTACTGTCTGGCTGCGGGAATAACAGCAACTCGGCAGCGGCCGTAAAGGAAGCATCGCCGAAGGAACTGCTGAAACAATCGGTAGCCAGCACAATGGCTGCAACGTCGTATCAAATGGACAGCAACTTCACGCTGAATGAGCTGACGGTCAAAATGCCTGCAAGCAGTGCGGATTCCGCAAGCGTCGATCAAGTCGTCAGCATGCTGAAAGGCGCGGAATTCAACGTGAACGCCATCTACCAGGGCGATCCGATGCAGATGGAAATGATGATGGAAGTTAAGCTGAAAGGCGACATGGAAATGACGATCAAACTGCCGATTGTCATGACGAAAGAAAAAATGTACATGAAGATCCCGAACATTGCGATTCTGCCGCTGCCGCAGAACCTGGTCGGCAAGTTCATCGAATTTGATCTGAAAGAACTGGCTGCGGAGCAGGGCACGGAATTCAACGAAGCCATGCTCGATCCGAAAAAATCGCAGAAACTCAGCGCGGACCTCAGCGGAGCCGTACTGGACAGCTTCGACGAAGGCAAGTACTTCAAAAAGGTGGCTGTCGGCGAAGCCGGACTGCCTGAAGGCGTAAAAGCCGAAGACGTCGTTCGCTTTGAAGTAACGAACGACAACGTCAAAGACGCGATCACGACTCTGGTGAACGTGGCTCTGCCTAAAGCGATCGAAACGCTCGACACGCCGGAATATCGCGAAATGCTGGGTCTGACCGAACAGGACCTGAAGGATGCCAAGAGCGAACTGAGCACGACGGACAACGAAGAAATGAGCAAAGATCTGGACGAGCTGAAAAACTACCTGACGGTCAATACGTTCCAAATCGATTCGGCGCTGAATGCCGACAAATTCCCGATTCATCAGAAGATGACGGTAGACGTCGACTTCAAAGATCCGGAATCCGATTCTTCGGGTAAAGTATCCCTGACCGGTTCGTCGACTTACAGCAAAGTCAACGAAAAGCAGACGTTCGAAATCGGGATTCCTACCGATACGATCACGTTGGACGAGCTGGAGAACATGAACTACTAAGATCCGACCCCCGCAGTCCTAACCAAACTGCGAAAGTCGAAAAGGCGGCCCATAAGGGCCGCCTTTTTGTTCTACTCGTTTGTTCGGAAGGGGAAGATAAAGAACCGAACCGCGGCAGTCATTTCGGCAGAGAACTGCCGAGACCGGAAGGCGAAAAAGGATCTTCCGGCACCTGCACCGAGGTTTCCGCGGCGGATTCGTTTTCCTTGGACAGCATTTTGCGCTCTTTCAGTCGCTGACGAAGTCCACGGAAGAAGTCGGACAGCAGGTTGGCGCATTCTTCCTGCATCACGCCTTCGATCAGTTCCGTCCGATGGTTGAAGCGCGGCTCCTGGAGTAAATTCATCAAGGTTCCCGCGCAGCCGGCTTTGGGATCGGGCGTGCCGTAGACGACCAGCGGTACGCGCCCCTGCACAATGGCTCCGGCACACATGGGGCAGGGTTCGAGCGTGACGTACAGCGTGCAGCCGAGCAGCCTCCAGGCACCCAGGCGTTCGCTGGCTTCCCGAATGGCGATCATTTCCGCATGCGCGGTAGCATCATGCGTCGTCTCGCGAAGATTATAGCCTCGCCCGATAATTTCACCGTCTTTTACGATAACGGCGCCGATCGGTACTTCCCCGATCGCTTGGGCTTTAAGAGCTTCTTCTATAGCCAGGCTCATCCAATATTCATGATTTTTATCGAGTGGAACTTCCAAAACAATAAGGCTCCTTTCTTTGCGTCACAAAGGGATATCCATCGAACAAGCATTCTGTTGTTAACATCGTGTGTACAAGGTTGTGGATAAATAAGGACTAATCCACAGTGTTATGCACATATTCTACATGAGGATTGTGGATTTGTGAATCGCCTGTGGATAAATAAAGCCCCTTTCCGAGGAAAGAGGCTGAGACAAGATTTTGTTTTTAAGGCGAAGAAGTATTTACGGTACTGATCGTATTGGCCGAATCCTGATAGTTCCGAATGATCGAGACTTCTACCCGCCGATTCTGCGCGCGGCCGGCGGCCGTTGCGTTGGAAGCGACCGGATGGTACTCGCCCGCCGCAATCGAAGTGAAACGCACCGGATCGAGATTCGGATTTTTCAACAGAACCTGCATAAAGTTGTTGGCGCGGGAAGAGCTCAGATCCCAGTTGGATTTGAAGTCGCTGTTGAAGATCGGAACGTTATCGGTATGACCGATAACTTGAATGTTATAACCGGGGAAGTTCTTCAGAATGTTGGCAATGGCCGAGGCCAGAGTCCGCGAACTCGGCTTGACCGTCGCTTCGCCCGAAGCGAACAGCGCTTTGTCGCTGATCGTGATCTGCAGCTGCGATTGGTTCAGGTTCGTATCGAGCTGGCTGCTCAAGCCGTTCTTGGCAATGTAGCTGTCCAGCTGTTTCTTTAACTTTGTCAAGTCCGCCTGTTCCTTCTGCTTCAGCTTGGCCAGTGTTTCGTCGGCTGTATCTTTCTTGTTGACCGCCGCCTGCTTGGCCATCTCCTCGACGGATTTCGTGCCGTCCTGCGTGTTATTGTCCTGCGTTGACGAAGTATGGTCCATGATGCTTTTTCCGCCGTGGAATACGGAGTCGAATGCTTCTGCCATCGCCTCGAATTTGCTGACGTTAGCCGAGCTCATGGCATAAAGCACGATGAACAAGGCGAGCAGAAGCGTCATCAAGTCGGAATAGGGAAGCAGCCAGCTTTCGTCGGCGTGTTCTTCGTGGTGTTCCGGTCTAGCTTTCTTGGCCACCCGAACCGCCTCCCTTTTCCTCTAATTTTTTACGTTCCGTAGGCGTCAGGAACACGGCCAGTTTTTGATTGATCGCGATAGTGGATACGCCCGATTGAATGGACAGCAGGCCTTCCACCATCATCATGCGAATTTCCACTTCTTTTTTGGAGACGCGCTTCAGCTTGTTGGAGATCGGGTGGGCAAGCACGTAACCGACGAAGATCCCGAGCAGGGTCGCGATGAATGCCGCCGCGATGGCATGCGCCAGTTTATTCATATCCGACAGTTCGCCGAGCGCGGCGATCAGGCCGACTACCGCACCGAGAACGCCGAGGGTCGGAGCATACATGCCGGCCTGGGAGAAGATCTGCGATCCTACCCGGTGACGTTCTTCCATGGCATGAATGTCTTCAAGCAGTACATCGCTGACAAATTCCTGGTCGTTGCCGTCGATGATCATCCGCATTCCGTTGCGGAGGAAATCATCGTCGATTTCGTCGACCTTGGACTCGAGTGCAAGCAGGCCTTCGCGCCGGGTAATGGATGCCCATTCCATAAACATGCCGACCAATTCGGTCTTATCGATCATTTTCGGCTTGAAGAAGAAAATCTTAAACAGCTTCGGAACGCTTTTCAGGTCGCTCATCGGGAAACCGACGAACACCGTCGATACCGTACCTCCGATGATAATTAGATAAGCTGCCGGGACCATCAAGGCTCCCAACGGGGCGCCTTTTAAAATCATGCCGACAAAGATGGAGATTAATGCAAGAACCAAACCAATAAGAGACGATAATTCCATGTAAGCACCTCATCCATGAGAATATAAACTTTCTTAGCACGTACGGCCATCCCTGGCCTGTGCGAATTGCAGAAACAAACCTGAAACGCTGATGAGACTTTTTGGACGTGCTTGCAAACCGCCGACGTCCATGGAAGGACAAAGCCGGCACGCATTGGAGGATTTGGCTGAAAACCCTTTGCGACTCGATATGTTTTTTATCGACAGGGGGAGCTTTTTTTTTAAGAGATAAATTGCGCTATAATGAAAATAAGGTAGTCGGTTCACAATTACGTACGAAAAAGGAGCAGGCCAAATGGGAGTCAAACACGGAAGAGATTACGGGGAAATTTTGCAGGATTTGACGAAAGCGGTCTCATTGATTCCCGACAGTTACTTGTTCTTCGAGATGGATTCGGAGGACTGGGAACGATTGGGCGCGGAGGATCGCCTGGAAGTGCACGAGGCGCTGGCGGAAGATCTTTTTTACGCGCTGGGTACCCAGCCGTCCATTAACGTCGGCAGCGCGGTCGTGATCCATGATGCAGTGCTGCATCGGATCAATATTTTAATCGGAGAAAAACAGATGACTTTCGTGACGCTGGTCTGAGGAATCGGAGGGACAAATAATGAAGGAACAGCAGTATGCCGGTAACGGGCCGGAAACGTCCGCCGCTCCGAGAATTGTGGTGGTGGGCAGCCTCAACATGGATATCGTCATGGAGAGCGGCCGGGCGCCCGAGGAGGGAGAGACGCTGCTGGGAACGGCCATGCATCTGCTGCCGGGCGGCAAGGGGGCCAATCAAGCCGTCTGTGCGGCCCGGCTCGGCGCCTCGGTAGCGATGATCGGAGCGGTGGGCAGCGACGGCTTCGGCCGGCAGATGACCGAAGCGTTGGAGCGCGAGGGCATCGATACGTCCCGCGTGCTTCGCCGCGCGGAGACGCCGAGCGGAGCGGCGTCGATCTGGCTGGCCGGCGGCGATAACCGGATCGTCGTCTATCCGGGCGCCAACGGAAGCTTGAGCGCGGAAGATATCGCCGCGCCGGAATCGGTCCGCCTGCTGAGAGAGGCGGACGCGGTGTTGATCCAGCTGGAGATTCCGCTGGAAGCCGCCGAGCGGGCCGCGACGATCGCGCGCGAAGCCGGCGCGGTCGTCGTGCTCAATCCCGCACCGGCGGCGGCGCTGCCCGGCGCTCTGCTGCGCAGCGCGAGCGTGCTTACGCCGAACCGCGGCGAACTCGCCGTGCTGGCGGGCGAGTCCGCCGAAGGCGAATCGCGGCTCCGCGAAGCCGCGCAGCACATGGCCGCCGCGAGCGGCGGCGCCGTCGTCACGACGCTCGGCGAAGCCGGAGCGCTCGTGCTTGAACGGCCGGGCCGGGCCCCCGAGACGGTCCCGGCCGTCAAAGCCGGCCCGGTCGTCGATACGACAGGGGCCGGGGACTGCTTCAGCGCCGCGCTCGCGGTGGCGCTGGCGCGCGGAAGCGCGCTGCCTGAGGCCGCGCGCTATGCCGCCTGCGCGGCCGCACTGGCCGTTACGCGCCTGGGCGCGCAGGACGGCATGCCCGCCGAGGCGGACGTGCGCCGGCTTTATTCCGCCGGCGGCTGATACACCATGCAGTAGAACGGCTTCATGCCTGCGGGCGTCATCCGTTCGTACAAGTCGGTAATCGCGAAGCCGGCTTTTTGATAGGCTTTGATCGCGCGCTGGTTCCAGGTCAGCACCTCGAGGTCGATTTCCTGCCCGGGAATGCGGCGCAGCGCTTCTTCCGCCACCGCGCGGACGAAAGCGGAGCCGAGGCCTCGGCCGCATAAATCCGGGCGCATGCCGATGCCCAGCCGTGTCGTGCCGCCCAGCGGAAAGAGCTGGGCGAAGCCGTAACACACGCCGCCTCGATGCACCGTTACGTACTGCCGCGCGCGCAGCTCGGGATCGCCGAATTCGATCCCGAGCTTTTTGACTTCTTCCCAGGGCATCCAGCCGTATATGTCGTACGGCGGTTCATAATTCCAACCGCAAACGGCTTCCGCTTCTTTCTCCGTCATGGGACGAATCTCGAATGGTTCAGCCTGCATCTTGAATTCGCTCCTTCTCGAAAAAATGATCCATAAAAAAATGACCAATAAATAGAAAAAAGCCCGTTTAGCCTCGACTCTGCGGGGTAAATCATTTATACAACGGTGAAACCTTTCATGGCTGCTTGAAACTTTTTCATTTCCCTCTTCGTTTATAGAGTAGGGAAACGGTCGGCGGCATGAAAAAACCGCATCTGATGAGGGCAATCATCAAAATGCGGCCGTTATAATCACTGTAGGATCAGAAATTCGTGAAGTTGTGCAAAGCGTTGGAAATTAATTGCTGGCGAGCGTGTTGTAAGTCGTCGTGCTCATTACGCGAGCCGCGCCCACATAACGTTCGGCATAATAACTCGAGCCCAGGCTATCGTACCGAACTCCGTTCGAAGACGAGGAATGGGCGAATTTGTTGTTCCCTACGTAAATTCCCACATGCGAAATGCCTCTGCCGTTCGTGTTGAAAAATACGAGGTCTCCTGCGCGCAGGTCGCTCTTGTCGACTTTTGTTCCCGCGCTGTATTGAGCGGAAGATTGACGAGGCAGGTCGATGCCGAGTTTGTCGAACACATAGCTCGTGAATCCCGAGCAGTCGAATCCGTTAAGCGAAGTTCCCGCAGTGCGGTAAGGTGTTCCAAGTGCCGTGTCGATTACATTGTCCAATTTGGAGTCTGCATGAGCGTTTCCTGTGGCTGCAACGCTGAACGCGATTGCGAGACCCATTACTGCGGCTGTCAGCTTCTTCTTCAAAGACTTTGTACCCCTTCCATTTGCCTGCGAGGTTAGCTTAAGGATTCGGTTGAGAAGGTCCCCCTATGACTCCTCTGTTGCGAAGTCAATTCACCCATAACTGGTTCCCCCGCTTCCCGGTGCCGGAATTTGGCTCAGATCTTGGTTTGCACCGAAAAAGCTCCAGTTGTATGTCGTTGTTGTCCGTACCGTGCTTTGCGATTCTATGGCTTCAATCAAAGTTTACAAAGTTGTTACTACTCACAAAACACATTGTAGCAAAGGACTTAGCCGTTGGCAAACCTTTATTTAACATTATTTTGGTGCGCGCTTGACGCGGACCTTCCACCAAGATGAGCAAAACCGCGCGGCTGTAGGGTTTTGCGAAAGTTAAAAAAGGTGACGTTCACATAAATTTACGTTTGCTCGGGACTCGTATAACGGTCCGGCAGGCTTCAAACCCGGAGTTTAGCCTAGGCGGCTTCCTGGTTTTTTTGTTTTGCTTTCGTCTTTTTATCGGATAGAATAGAGAAAGCTGAAGAGTTTTATGAAAAAAGGTTAACTTTTTGCAAGAATTTGTATTCATTTTTCGCCGAAAGGGGCGCGGATTTCCGTCATGGAAGAAAAGCAGACAGGCAAAAAACAGCTTGGCCTCAACATTATCAGCAGCAGCCAAAAAAGCAGCAAACATAAGGGCTTCGGTACGGGCGCCATCAATTTGAACAACGTATCTCCGATTATTATAGACGAGGGCGAAGCCAAGATCGACGTCGGCGCGATGCATGCCAAGAGCAAGGTGGAGCGCGGAATCAAGTTCACGGCCAACCGCGAGGACGCGGAAGGCGGACGCCGGGTATGGCTCGTTTGGGTGGCGGTCGACAAGACCGAAGAAGGCGGAAGCTACGCGGGCGCGACGGCCTGCGAAATGTGGATCAACAGCGAGACCAAGCGCGGCTTCAAAATTTTGGCCGATCACGTAAACAAGCTCGATTACGCGATCAAGCGCAGAATTATCCTGAAGGAAATGGACGACGAATCGAAGACGGCGCTGAAGACGCTGCTCACGGCGCATAACGAAGAATGGTGGAGCCGTTCGCCCGAAGAGTTGAAAGAAGCGCTGGGCGGTTAGCGGGACGCGATTTTACCGGGGCGGCCTTCCGGCTGAGCCGGAGTCCGCGGAGCACCGAAGCACTCAAAGAAGAAGCCGCCCCTGCAGGGGCGGCTTCTTTGTTCGGCTGATCATTCTTCGAACGGGGCGCGTTGGCTACAGATAAAAAGGCATAGGCGGGTGCGCTTTGTCGTTGACCGATACGTAGGGATGGTCCTTAATGAAGAACCTCCACGGCTCGGCCGCGTATTCCTCGGCGTAGTCGATGTTGATCCGGGGGCCGCAGACGATATCCAGCGAAGAGACGTCGTCGCCGGCTTCTAGATACAGCGGGCTCGTCGGCACGGTCAGCCGGCAGCCGTTCAGGGACTTGTCGATATCGAGCGCTTTGCACAGCTTGCCCGGGCCTCCCGACAGATCGGAAGTCTTTTTCGATTTGATCTTTCGGAAAAAGCGCATGCGGCGTTCGTCTTCTTCGGTCAGCGGTTCGACGGCGCGGATCAGCACGGCCTGCGGATTGCCCGCTTCGCCCGTCACGACGTTTAAACAATGATACATGCCGTAGATGAGATACACGTAAGCCGGTCCTCCCGGACCGAACATGATTTCCGTGCGCGAAGTACGGCGGCCGCCGTAAGCATGGCTGCCCTTGTCTTCGACGCCTCCGTAGCTCTCCGTCTCGATGATCCGGCTGCGGATTTCGCCGATCTCGGTGCGGCGCACCAGCGTTTGCCCCAGCAGGCGCGGCGAAGCTTCCAGCGCGGTGGACGCAAACAAGGAGGCCGGCAGCGGCTTGAATGGGGAACGGGGGCGGGAAGCATGCGGCGTCGCGGATTGCGGTTCGATTGGCATCGGATATCCTCCTGTTCCGGGTTCGTTTTCTTCGCTTTCCAATATTACTATCATAAACGTCTGCCGCCGCCCGCAAACCGCAAATTGAACTAGGTCAACATACGGGAATATGCTATAGTATCATAGAAGAAATCTTTATCAGAGCGATTGGAGCGAGAGCGTGATGCAAGGCATGAGCCCCGTCCTGATCCGAATCGTCAGCCGGCAGGACGAAGAGACGGTCGAGCAGACGCTCGCCGGACAGCTTTATCGGAAAGGCAAGTCGCTGTATATCCGTTACGAAGAGCCGGGCGCGGACGGAAGCCGGGGGAGCGTACGGACGCTGCTTAAGGTCACGCAGGAAGAATTGAAAGTTATTCGCCACGGCGAGGTGGAATCGGAGCAGTCCTTCCGCAAGGGAAGCAGTCTGTCCGGTTTTTACCGTTCGCCTTACACGCGTTTCGCGCTGATCGCCCACACCCGGGATCTGCGCGTGCGTATGCAGGGAGCATCGGGGGAGATCTACTGGGAGTACGAGCTGGAAATCCACGATGCGATCTCGGGCCATTTCGCCGTCAGCTTAACCATACAGGAGGAAGTCAAACGACATGACGATTAACCCGCTTGAACAGCTTGAAAATACCGTAAAAACGGCGGTCGCCCAGGCGATTGCCAAGTCCGGCCTCGTGGCCGATTCCGACATTCCGGAAGTCGCGCTCGAAGTGCCGAAAGATAAATCCCACGGCGACCTGTCGACCAACGTTGCCATGCAGCTGACCCGGATCGCCAAGAAAAATCCGCGCATGATCGCCGAAGCGATCCTCGAGCACCTGGACCGCGCCGCGGCCGGCATCGAGCGTACGGAAATCGCCGGACCGGGCTTCATCAACTTCACGCTGAACAAAAGCTATCTGTATCCGGTCATCGGCACGGTATATGCGCAGGGCGAAGGATACGGACGGATCGAGGACGGCAAAGGCAAGCGCGTCCAGCTCGAATTCGTCAGCGCCAATCCGACCGGCAGCCTGCACCTTGGCCACGCCCGCGGCGCCGCCGTCGGCGACGCGCTGTGCAACCTGCTCGATTTTGCCGGTTACGGCGTGACTCGGGAGTACTACATCAACGATGCCGGCAACCAGGTCACCAACCTGTGCCTGTCGCTCGAAGCCCGCTATAAGCAGGAATTGGGTCAGGACGCCGAGATGCCGGAAGACGGCTACTACGGCGAAGACATCAAAGGGTTCGCGAAAGAACTCGTCGAGCTCGAAGGCGACCGTCTGCTCTCGATGAGCCAGGGCGAACGGATGGAATACTTGCGCACGTTCGGGCTGGAAAAAGAAATGCAAAAAATCCGCCGGGACCTTGACCGCTTCCGCGTCCACTTCGACGTCTTCTTCAGCGAAACGTCGCTGTACGAGAACGGTCAGGTGCTGGACGCGCTCGACGAGCTGCGCAGCCGCGGCGAAGTGTACGAACAGGACGGCGCGACGTGGCTGAGAACGACCGCTTACGGCGACGACAAGGATCGCGTGCTGATCAAAAACGACGGTACCTACACGTATCTGACGCCGGATATCGCTTATCACCGCGATAAGTACGCGCGCGGCTTCGACAAAGTGATGAACATCTGGGGAGCCGATCACCACGGCTACATTCCGCGGATGAAGGCAGCCATGCAGGGACTCGGCAACGACCCCGACAAGCTTGTCGTGCTGATCGCTCAGATGGTCAGCCTGTTCCAGGGCGGCGAGAAAGTCAAAATGTCCAAGCGCACCGGCAAGGCCGTGACGATGGAAGATCTTATGGACGAAGTCGGCGTCGATCCTATGCGTTATTTCTTCACGATGCGCAGCATGGATTCGCACTTGGACTTCGACATGGACCTTGCCGTTTCGACGTCGAACGAGAATCCGGCTTTCTACGTGCAGTATGCGCATGCGCGCATCTGCAGCATCTTCCGTCAGGCGGAAGAGCAGAACGTCAAGGTACTGCCGCTCGATCAGGTCGATCTGAGCAAGCTGACGGCCGAGCACGAGTACGACCTGCTTCGCAAGCTGGGCGAACTGCCGGAAGAGATTCGCATCGCCGCCGAAGGCTATGCGCCGCATCGTTTGACCCGTTACGTCTACGAAGTCTCCGCGATGCTGCACAGCTACTACAAAGCGGAACGCTTCATTACGGAAGACGCCGCCGTGACGCAGGCGCGCCTGGCGCTGCTGGGCGCGGTTCGCATCGTCATCGCCAACGTTCTGCGTCTGATCGGCGTATCGGCTCCGGAGCGGATGTAAGAACGGGACGTTTCGGCGGATTCGGCCGAGACTTCCCGCGGGAAGAGGCCGCTAGGCGGCCTTTTCGCCGCCTGCGCAGCAAAGGGACGGGTGCCTTTTGCCGGGCGGCGTTAAAAATCGCCGGTGCTTCTTGCATTTTAAGCGCGAATGCGTTTTACTTATCTTGACTTTTTTCTTGAACTTTACGAATTGCATTATGCTTTGAGAGGAAGTGTCCATTTGACACCTGCACCGATTGAACTGTCGATCGACAACGAGAAAATCCGCGAAATGCCGATGGTCGATTTGGCTTTCATGATTTTGAAGAAAGTCAACGAGCCTTACTATTATCCGGATCTGATGAAGGAAGTCGCGCGCCAGCGCGGGCTTACCGACGAAGAAGCGGCGAACATGATCGCCCAGCTGTATACGGAGATCAACATCGACGGGCGCTTCGCGTGCGTCGGAACCAACCTCTGGGGCCTGAAGCGTTGGTACCCGATCGAGAAGTCCGAAGACCCGGTCGTGGGCGCCAAGCGTCCGCGCATCATCAACGACGAGGACGACGACGATCTGGACGAGGAAACTTCGTACATCGCCGATGCCGACGAAGAATCGTTCGACGATACGAACGACGAGGACGAGGATGACGATCTGTTCGACGGCGACGAGGACGACGTGGATGAAGACGTCATCGTCGACGACGAAATCGAAGAGGACGAAGAGATCGAAGGCGAAGAGATCGAAGACGAAGATATTATGGAAGAAGAGGAAGAGGAAGAAGAAGAGTTCGACGGCGAGGACGAGAAGTAAGTCCTTCGCTGCGCCTTCTTCGGGTGCTTTTCGCGGGCGGAGAAGCGGGCTGAAAATGCCTGCTTTCCCTGCTTGACAGCCCTCTGGTCAAAAGGTAAACTATTGCTTGGGCTTTTGATTTAGGTACGGAATATATGCAAGAGACGATAAAAAGTGCCCCGTGGACACGGGTGTCACTTTTTTTGTTTTTATAGGGTGTTTTTCCATACGCACAGCCATCCCGATCTGCTTCATCCGATGCGCCGGAACGTTTACAGCTTCAATCACATTGAAAGTACAGGGGGTTTTTACACAGTGACCAAGTATATCTTCGTAACGGGCGGGGTCGTGTCCTCGCTGGGCAAGGGCATCACGGCCGCATCGCTCGGCAGGCTATTGAAAAACAGAGGCCTGAAAGTGACCATCCAGAAATTCGATCCTTACATCAACGTCGACCCGGGAACGATGAGCCCGTATCAGCACGGCGAGGTATTCGTGACCGACGACGGGGCGGAGACGGACCTCGACCTCGGGCACTATGAGCGGTTCATCGATATCAACCTGTCGAAGAACAGCAACGTGACGACGGGTAAAGTGTACTCTTCGGTCATCAGCAAAGAACGCCGCGGCGAATACCTGGGCGGAACGGTTCAGGTTATCCCTCATATCACCAACGAGATCAAGGAACGCATCATGCGTGCCGGACGCGAATCCGGTTCCGACGTCGTCATCACCGAAATCGGTGGTACGGTAGGCGACATCGAGAGTCTTCCGTTCCTGGAATCCATCCGCCAGATGCGCAGCGACGTAGGCCGCGATAACGTGATGTACATCCATGTCACGCTGATTCCTTATATCAAGGCTGCCGGCGAGATCAAAACCAAACCGACGCAGCACAGCGTAAAAGAACTGCGCAGCATCGGCATTCAGCCGAACGTGATCGTATGCCGGACCGAACACGAGCTGTCCGAGGACACCAAAGCCAAGATCGGGCTGTTCTGCGACCTCGACAAGAATGCCGTCGTGGAATGCCGCGACGCTGCGACCCTGTATGAAGTGCCGCTTAATCTGCGCGCCGAAGGCCTGGACGAGATCGTCGTCAATCACCTGAAACTCGACACGTCTCAGCCGGACATGACGGAATGGGAAGCGCTGGTCGACCGGATCGGCAAACTGGAAAAGACGGTCGAAATCGCCATCGTCGGCAAATATGTCGCGCTGCATGACGCTTACCTGAGCGTCGTCGAATCGCTGTCGCATGCCGGCTTCGACGCGAATGCGGACGTCAAAATCCGTTGGGTGGACGCGGAAGAAGTTACCGAAGAGAACGTGGAGGAAATGCTCGGCGGACTCGGCGGCATTCTCGTGCCGGGCGGCTTCGGCGATCGCGGCATCGAAGGCAAGATCACGGCGATCCGTTACGCGCGCGAAAACAACGTGCCGTTCTTCGGGATCTGCCTCGGCATGCAGGTTTCGGTTATCGAGTATGCCCGTGCCCTGGCGAATATGGAAGGCGCGAACAGCTCGGAGATCGATCCGTCCACGCCTTTCCCGGTCATCGATCTGCTGCCGGAGCAGAAGGATATCGAAGACCTCGGCGGTACGATGCGTCTGGGCCTGTATCCGTGCAAGCTGGTGGAAGGTTCGCTCGCGATGCAGTGCTACGACGACGAGCTGGTCTACGAAAGACACCGTCACCGGTACGAGTTCAACAACGCTTACCGCGAGCAGATCGAAGCGGCGGGCCTCGTGATCTCGGGCACTTCGCCGGACGGACGTCTGGTCGAAATCGTCGAGCTGCCGAATCACCCGTGGTTCCTGGCCGTACAGTTCCACCCGGAGTTCACCTCCAGACCGAACCGTCCGCAGCCGCTGTTCCGCGAATTCGTCAAAGCCGCGATTACGTACACGATCTAATGCATGACAGCCTGAAGCCCGGACGAAGTCCGGGCTTCTTTTTGCGTCCGGAGCTTTCCAGGATCGGCAGTCGTCCGATTTGGGCCGCGAAGCTTTCCGATCCTCGCCGTTAATGGGAAATATTCGGCCTTGTTTGCTGGAATTAGCAGGAGTAGGATGGAAAAGGTCGAATTAGTTTTTGAACAAACAAGACGGCAGCGCTCGAGCGGGTCCTCCGGGTTAGATGCTCCGGCGGGAGAAGTCATGCCGCTGACCGGCGGGAAAATCGGGGGAGGATTAGTGAACATGAGCGAACATAAAATATTGATCGTTGACGATCAGAACGGAATCCGCATGCTGTTGACCGAAGTGTTCGGAAGCGAAGGCTACAAGACGTATCAGGCGGCCAACGGCAAGGAAGCGCTTAACCTTCTGCAGCAGGATCGGCCGGACCTCGTGCTGCTGGATATGAAAATACCGGGCATGGACGGTCTGGAGATTCTTCGGCATATCAAGGCGATGGACCCCGAAATCAAGGTGATCATGATGACCGCCTACGGCGAGCTCGACATGATCAAGGAAGCGAAGGATCAAGGCGCGCTGATGCATTTTACCAAGCCGTTCGACATCGACGAAATGCGTCTGGCCGTGGGCCGCTATCTTCGCGGAGAGTGAGCGTTCCGAACGTTTTTGTCGTTCATGCAAATTCCTTGCAACTTTGCAACCTGCCTGTTTAGTATTTGGGGCGACAGTGTTATAATGAGGAAGTATGGATGTCGGCTCAATATAGAAATCCAACATTTAATTAGGAGGAACAACCATGCCATTAGTTTCGATGACAGACATGTTGAACAAAGCTCTCGAAGGAAAATACGCGGTAGGTCAGTTCAACATCAACAACCTCGAGTGGACGCAAGCCATCCTGGGCGCTGCCGAAGAAGAGAAATCTCCGGTAATCCTCGGTGTATCCGAAGGCGCGGCTCGCCACATGGGCGGTTTCAATACAGTCGTTAAGATGGTCGAAGGCCTGATCCAGGACATGAGCATCACCGTTCCGGTCGCGATCCACCTCGACCACGGTTCGAGCTTCGACAAGTGCAAAGCGGCTCTGGACGCCGGCTTCACTTCCGTTATGATCGACGGTTCGCACCATCCGATCGACGAAAATATCGAAATGACGAAAAAAGTCGTGGAGTACGCTCATGCCAAAGGCGCTTCCGTAGAAGCCGAAGTCGGCACGGTAGGCGGCCAGGAAGACGACGTAATCGGCGGAATCATGTATGCCGACCTCGACGAGTGCGTACGCATCGTCAACGAGACGGGCATCGACACGCTGGCTCCGGCTCTGGGTTCCGTACACGGTCCTTACCACGGCGAGCCGAACCTGGGCTTCAAAGAGATGGAAGAAATCCGCGACGCGGTTAAGCTCCCTCTCGTTCTGCACGGCGGTACGGGCATCCCGACTCACGACATCCAAAAAGCGATCTCGCTGGGCACGTCGAAAATCAACGTGAACACCGAGAACCAAATCGCATTCGCGAAAGTCGTACGCGAAGTTCTGGCTGCCAAGCCGGACGCTTACGATCCGCGCACATTCATTCAACCGGGCCGCGACGCAATCAAGCAAACGGTTATCGGCAAAATCAAAGAATTCGGTTCCAGCAACAAAGCCTAAGCGATAATTGGGCTGAAGGGCGTAATTTTTGCGCACGGCTTCAGTTTTTATTGCAAAATCCGAAGCGCTCATTCATTATGGAAAGGTCACCGTTCAACCGGTGTCTTTCCATTTTGTTTTAAATTCGGCAACATCATTTCCAGTCTTTTTCGAATGGCTGCACATCAAGTAGGGGGACCTTTCAACTTATGGAGAAATTAATGATCACCGGTGGACGTCCGCTCCAAGGCACGGTCACGATCAGCGGTGCGAAAAACAGTGCGATCGCGCTTATTCCCGCGGCGCTGCTTGCGGATTCCGAAGTGATATTGGACAATCTCCCGCTGCTCAGCGACGTAGCGGTCTATGCCGAGATTCTGGAAGGACTCGGTGCGCGCGTATCCTGGGAAGGCAGTCAGATGCGGATCGATCCCTCGAACGTGAAGTCGATTCCGATGCCTAACGGGCCGGTCAAAAAGCTGCGGGCTTCTTATTATATGATGGGCGCTCTGCTGGGCAAGTTCGGCGAGGCGCTGATCGGGCTGCCGGGAGGATGCAATTTTGAACCCCGTCCGATCGACCAGCATATCAAAGGATTCGAAGCGCTGGGCGCGACAGCGGTCAACGAACACGGCGCGATCCATCTGCACTCGGAAGGACTGCGCGGTACCAAAATCTACCTGGACGTCGCAAGCGTAGGCGCGACGATCAACATCATGCTGGCGGCCGCCAAAGCCAAAGGCTCCACCATTATCGAAAATGCGGCCAAAGAGCCTGAAATTATAGACGTAGCGACTTTACTTAACTCCATGGGAGCCAGCATCAAGGGCGCCGGCACGGAAACCATCCGTATCGAAGGCGTTCAGGAACTGCATGGCTGCCGACATTCGATTATCCCCGACCGTATTCAGGCCGGTACTTATATGATTGCCGCCGCCGCGACACGAGGCAACGTTCTGATTGACAGCGTTATTCCGAAGCATTTGGAGGCGCTGACGGCCAAACTGCAGGAAATGGGCGTAACCGTCGAAGAGATGGACGAAAGCATTCGGATCATCGGCGGACCGGATTATCAGCACGTCGACGTCAAAGCGCTGGTTTACCCGGGATTCCCGACCGACCTGCAGTCGCCGATGACCAGCCTGCTGACGCAGGCTGCCGGAGCAAGCGTCCTTAGCGACTTCGTGTACAGCAATCGGTTCAAACATGTGCCGGAATTGATTCGCATGGGCGCAAAAATTCGTGTCGAGGGCCGTTCGGCCGTGATCGAAGGCGGTCAGCTCAACGCGGCCAAAGTTCAGGCTGCCGATTTGCGTGCCGGCGCGGCGCTTGTGATTGCCGGACTGACCGTAGACAACGGCGTGACCGAGATTGAAGGCGTAGAATACATCGACCGCGGATACGACAATCTCGTGGCGAATCTTCGCAGCCTCGGAGCGGATGTCTGGCGCCAAACGATCTGATTTTTGGCAGACGCGGGATTCCGCCGCGTCTGCACTTTTTTCGGGTTTATCGAATCAGGGTTTAAGAAAATGGGTAATGCTTATCGTAAATGGACGTTTTTTCTCCGTTTTTCTTTCATTTCCAGTCGTTTTACTCCAAAATGTTCGGGAATTGCCCGGCCTCTAACTTTTGTGACAACGTGTATTCATTCCGAACTTCCTAATCGTCCTCATGGAGCGACGACATTCAAGGCGGCCGAATCCGCCATTTCCGATAGATTCGCAAGGTCTCATCCTTTGCGTTTGCTTTGCAATATGCTTTTTCAACGAAGCCAATATGGCCTCTATGCGGCCGTTCCCTTTCGGGGAGCCGATAGAGCCTTCCAATATAAAATTGAATAGGTGGTTATTTTACATGGATTTGCAAATTTCCGATCTGGAAGAAATGAAGCTGACGGATCTCTATAAATTGGCGAAGCAGTACCAGATTTCGTATTACAGCCAAATGAAGAAAAGGGAACTGATTTTCGCCATCCTGCGTGCCCAGGCCGAACAAAGCGGATTGATGTTCATGCAGGGCGTGCTTGAAGTTCTTCCGGAGGGATACGGATTCCTTCGCCCGATCAACTATCTGCCGAGCGCGGAAGACATTTATATTTCCGCCTCCCAGATCCGTAAATTCGATCTGCGCAGCGGCGATTTGGTCTCCGGCAAATGCCGGGCGCCCAAAGAAAACGAACGCTATTTCGGTCTTCTCCAGGTCAATGCGGTAAATGGCGAAGATCCGGCTACTGCGGCGGAACGCCTGCATTTCCCGGCGTTGACTCCGCTGTATCCGGAGAAAAAGCTCTCGCTCGAAACGACGCAAAACCGCTTGTCCGCGCGCATTATGGACCTTCTTGCTCCGGTCGGCCTCGGCCAGCGCGGTCTGATCGTAGCGCCTCCGAAAGCGGGCAAGACCCAACTGCTGAAGGAAGTGGCCAACAGCATCTCCGCCAACAATCCGGAAATCGAGCTGTTCGTGCTGCTGATCGACGAACGCCCGGAAGAAGTAACGGACATGCAGCGTTCGGTCAAGGGCGAAGTCGTCGCTTCGACGTTCGACGAACTGCCCGAGAATCACATCAAAGTCGCCGAACTGGTGCTGGAACGCGCCCTGCGGATGGTCGAGCACAAAAAGGACGTCGTCATCCTGCTCGACAGCATCACCCGTCTGGCGCGCGCTTACAACCTCGTCATTCCGCCGTCCGGCCGTACGCTTAGCGGCGGGATCGACCCGGCCGCTTTCCATCGTCCGAAACGCTTTTTCGGCTCCGCGCGGAACGTGGAGGAAGGCGGCAGCCTGACCATTTTGGCCACTGCCTTGATTGACACCGGCTCCAGAATGGACGATATTATCTATGAAGAATTCAAGGGTACCGGCAACATGGAGCTGCATCTGGACCGGAAGCTGGCAGAGCGCCGGATTTTCCCTGCGATCGATATTCGCCGTTCCGGCACGCGGCGCGAAGAGATGCTGCTTTCCAAGGAAGAGCTGGATACCGTCTGGCATATTCGCAAAAATATGAACGATTCGTTCGACTTTGTCGAAGGGTTCTTGAAAAAGCTGAAAAACGCTAAAACCAACGCCGAGTTTTTGGCTTCCTTCGATGCCGCCGGCGAAGCTTCTTCCAAGTCGAATTCTTCTTCGTCATCGAAGAACGGCGGAAGCTCGGCTTCCGGTTCCGGCGTGACAAGACGCCCGGCGCGGACCGCTTCCGCACCTGTAACCACCAATTAAGAAGTCTCCGTCGGCAAGCGATGCTTTCGCCTGTCGTCGGGGAGATTAAGCGCCCGCCCGCTATATAAAGGAGACTTTACCCATGCATCTGGTTTATGCCGACGAAAACGGCAACGTATACGATCACCCCGAGCTGTTTGCTTTGGCGCGCAGCGCCGACATGATTATCGAAATTATGGACGACGAACTGATTCCGCTGCCCGACGGCGCGACGCTGGTCGGCCTGCCGAGCACCAAGCCCGTCGCGCTCGATCCCGAGAGCGGCGAAATGGTGGCGCTTGACGGCATGCAGGCCGTAGGCGCGCTGCTTCCGCAGGGCTTCACGCGTCTGGCGCTGCCCGGTTATGTGAAAACGGATAAAGAATATAAGCTGCCGCTGTTCGGTTACTCCGCAGTCGTCTGGAAAGACGGCGCTTTCTTCGTGACGGCCGAAAAATGCGACGATCCGGAAAAGTGGAATCCCGAGAACTGCGACCGCAAAGTGCTGAACAAGAAAGTCCACGACTACATCGAGAAATACCCGGAGAACCGACTGTATCAGCATTTGTCGAACTGCGCGCTCGGTTATGAATGCCTGACGTCGTCTAATACGTTCCTCGGACGTTGGGAAGGCGGCGTTCCGGTATCTTATTCCTGCAATGCAGGCTGCTTCGGCTGCATTTCGGAACAGCCGGACGACAGCGGCTTCGTCGCGCCGCAGACCCGCATGAACTTCCGTCCGCGTACGGAAGAGATCGTGCAGGTCATGATGGAGCACCTGACAACGTCGGAATCGATCATCAGCTTCGGACAGGGCTGCGAAGGCGAGCCTTCCACGCAGGCCAAGATCATTATCGAAGCGATGCGCGAAGTGCGTTCCCGCACGGACATGGGCTATATCAACATCAATACGAACGCGGGTCTGACCGATCACATTCGCGGTATCGTGGATGCCGGTCTCGATCTCATGCGCGTCAGCACGATCAGCGCGCTGGACGATCACTATAATGCGTATTATAAGCCGCGCGCCTATACGCTGAAGAACGTCGAGAAGTCGATGATCTATGCGGCGCAGCAGGGCGTCTACACGTCGATCAACTATTTGATCTTCCCGGGCGTTACCGACCGCGAGGAAGAGATCGAAGCGATGATCGAATTCGCGCGCCGCACGGACCTCAAGTTGATCCAAATGCGCAATTTGAACATCGACCCGGAAAGCTACATGGAGCTTATACCTCCGGCTCAAGGAGAGATTCTGGGCATGAAACAAATGCTGGAAATCTTCCGCGAAGAGCTGCCGAACGTCGTGATCGGTTCGTACACTCATGTTCCTCCGGTCGATCAGCGCCGGGCGAAACGTCCGGTAGGCGGGCACGCATAAGTCTCGCTTGATTCTGTCCGGTCGCTATCTCGGGGCGCGAAACCAAGCGGAGCACAGATCGACATCGCGCCGCGGCCGGCAGAAACATTGCCGGCCTGTTTGCGTTTTCTCGTTTGTTCACGTATAATAAAGGATGCCGTGCTAGATGGGGAGGTAGCGGTGCCCTGTAACTCGCAATCCGCTATAGCGAGGTTGAATTCCCGTTCGAGGTCTTGCCCTGTAAGGTTTGGTCTCTACACATAATGTTGACGGTTGGGTCCTCCGCAATGAGCACTTGTGAACCTGGTCAGGTCCGGAAGGAAGCAGCCATAAGCAAGCCCGCTTTTGTGCCGGAGGGTGGCCTGGCCCGAGTTATTGTGTAGAGGTGCCGCTTGGATGGCATCGTATCGAAGACGGGTGCACGGTTTTATTTTTATCGTTTGAGACGACCAACATCTTTGCCGTGGGCATGGATGTTTTTTGTTTTTTATCGAGCTCGAAATATAGTATAATTAGAGGAAGACGATAGTCCAAAAAGAAGGAGCCGCTGATGGAACATATTGCGCTTTACCGTGCTTGGCGGCCACAGTCGTTCCAAGACATGGTGGGACAACAGCATATTATCCGAACGCTGCAGAATGCCATCCGTGAACAGCGGGTATCCCATGCTTATTTGTTTAACGGTCCGCGGGGTACGGGCAAGACGAGCGCCGCCAAGATTTTGGCCAAAGCCGTCAACTGCGAAAAGGGACCCGCTCCCGAACCGTGCAATGAATGCGAGACGTGCAGACGAATCGCTGCCGGCGCGGTGATGGACGTGCTCGAGATCGACGCCGCCTCCAACCGGGGCGTGGAAGAGATCCGCGATCTGCGCGAGAAGATCAAGTACGCCCCGACGGAAGTTCGGCGTAAAGTTTATATTATCGACGAAGTGCACATGCTTACGACGGAAGCGTTTAACGCCCTGCTGAAGACGCTGGAAGAACCGCCGGAGCATGCCATGTTTATTCTGGCTACGACGGAGCCGCATAAGCTGCCGGCTACCATCATTTCGCGCTGCCAGCGGTTCGACTTCCGGCGCGTGTCGCTGGAGGAGCAGACGGCGAGATTGACCGAAATTTGCAAGAAAGAACAGATCGACGCCGAAGA
The DNA here is from genome assembly GCF_011090185.1 of Saccharibacillus alkalitolerans. Classification (GTDB taxonomy): domain Bacteria; phylum Bacillota; class Bacilli; order Paenibacillales; family Paenibacillaceae; genus Saccharibacillus; species Saccharibacillus alkalitolerans. The sequence goes on from NZ_JAAFGS010000017.1 coordinate 28,578, forward strand.
TAGCGCGCTGCAGTATATTGCGCGTTTGTCCGACGGCGGAATGCGGGATGCTTTGAGCGTGCTCGATCAGATTTCGGCTTTTACAGAAGGCAAAGTGACGTACGAGCAGGTTCTCGGCATGACGGGAGGCATCGCGTCGGAACAATTTTCGGCACTGGCCGAGCGCCTCTCCTCGAAAGACGCGGGCGGTGTGCTGCAGACGGTGGAAGGTTGGATGCAGGAAGGCAAGAGCGCGGACAAATGCATGGAGAACCTTCTCTATTATTTCCGCGACCTGCTGATGATCAAGATGGTGCCGAATGCGGAGCATATGACGGAACGCGTGCTGGATGCTTCGTCTTTTCAAGCGGTTGCCGAACGTTTTTCCAAAGAAGATCTGTTCCGTACGATCAATACGCTCAGCCGCTATCAGAACGAGATGAAGTATGCCGCGAATCCGCAGATGCTGTTCGAAGTGGCGCTGCTCAGCCTGCTCAGTCTCGGCGAACAAGCCGCGGTACAGGGGCGGGAGGCGCTGAGCGCCGGCGGACCTCCTGCCGATTCTCAGGCCGTCAAGCGGCTTGAAGGTAAAATTGCCGAACTGGAGAAGAAGCTGGAACAGGTCATGCGCAGCGGGGTGCCGGCTTCGGGAGGAGGAGGCGAACCGGCCGGAGGGCGTCCGGCGGCGCGTCAAAATGCACCGAGAGTCTCCCGAATGGCCAAGCTTCCGCCGCACATGGATCAGTATCTCGCGCGCCAGAACGACGAATCTTTTAAGGATATCCGAGGCAAGTGGAATCAGGTGCTGCAGCGGGTAAAAGAAGAAAAGGTGACGGTGCACGCCTGGTTTACCAACGGGGAGCCCGTGTCGGCGCTGGATGACTCCGTGCTGGTAGCGTTCAAAAACGACATTCACCGCGAGACGATCGAAAAGCCGGCGAACCGCCAAGTCGTGGAACAGGTGCTGTCCGAGTTTTTGGGCGGCCAATGGCATTTGACGACGATTATGCAAAAAGACTGGAACGAATCGGCGGAATCCGCCTCTTCACCAAAGTCGGAAGTGTTGGAGCTCGAACATGAAGAAGAGGAAGGCGGCAGCAAAGAACCCTGGGTCGACGAAGCGTTGAATCTGTTCGGGGAAAATCTGGTTGTCATAAAAGAATAAAAGCTGCCCGGCGCTCCGTCTCGACGGAATGCGGCCGAGGCCCACTTTAAGGAGCGATTGCGATGAACAATATGAACCAAATGATGAAGCAGGTCAAGAAAATGCAGGAACAAATGATGAAAGCCCAGGAAGAACTCGGCACGAAAAAAGTCGAGGGCACTTCCGGAGGCGGAGTCGTAACGGTAGAAGTCAACGGTCATAAAAAAGTAATCTCCATCAACATCAAACCGGAAGCGGTAGATCCGGACGACGTGGAAATGCTGCAGGACCTGATCCAGACGGCGGTTAACGACGCGCTTGCCAAAGCCGAAGAACTCGCCAATCAGGACATGGGCAAATTCACGAACGGCATGAAGATTCCGGGTCTGTTCTAAACTATTCGTAAAAGGGAAGTGTGGCCTTGTATTATCCCGAGCCGATTGCCAAACTGATCGAAGCGTTCTCCCGTCTGCCCGGAATCGGGCCGAAAACGGCTGCGAGACTGGCCTTCCACGTGCTCAGCATGAAGGAAGACGATGTCATCGACTTTGCCAAAGCGCTCGTCAGCGTAAAGCGCAATCTGCATTACTGTTCCGTATGCGGCAATATCACCGATACCGATCCATGCAAAATCTGTCAGGACAAGTCCCGCGACGCCTCGGTGATCTGTGTGGTACAGGATCCGAAAGATTTGGTGGCGATGGAACGGACCAAAGAATTCGACGGGTACTACCACGTGCTTCACGGAGCGATTTCGCCGATGGAAGGCATAGGTCCCGACGATATCCGCCTCAAGGAGCTGCTGAACCGTTTGAGCGATGAACGGGTGCAGGAACTGATTCTTGCGACCAATCCTAATATAGAAGGCGAAGCGACGGCGATGTATATTTCCCGTCTCGTTCGCCCGTTCGAGATTAAAGTAACGAGAATTGCTCATGGTCTGCCGGTAGGCGGAGACCTGGAGTATGCGGATGAAGTTACGCTGTCCAAAGCTTTGGAAGGACGAAGAGAGCTTTAAAACCCGCTTTCTTAGGGAAAGTACAGCAAATGCGGCCCGGAGTTCGAATCCGAGGCCGTATTTTTTATAAGAATTTGCTTAACGGGCTGACAGCGAAGCGTTTTCATTGTATAATCCATTTATTGCAGCCATCCAAGCTAGGGAGCGGCAGCAATGCGCGTCAATTAAATGCAGAAAAGCAAAAGTTTTTGTTGACTTGCTGTCTGTGTAGATGGTACATTATTAAACGGCTCTTCAAGAGAGCTTTATCACATCCGA
>NZ_JAAFGS010000018.1 GCF_011090185.1 Saccharibacillus alkalitolerans
TTGTTTCCGCCGGGCCTTTTTCCGTGCCGGCTTTCCGTTCTTTCGTTTAAAGGCCTTCCGCTTGCGGGTAAAGGGAGGAAGAAGCCGATAACAGGAGGTGTCAGAATATCATGGACAACGAACATCACAAGGCGAAGGAACGCGAGGAAGCGAAAGCGACGCAGCAGAGCCAGAAGGACGACAACCGTCAGGGTCCGCACGACCACGCCGAACAATATCCGACAGGCAACGAAAGCTTGTTCGACATGCATGAAAGCGAGATGAACGTCGATCCTCTTCCGATGGAGGATATCTCCATGGAGCAGCAGGAAGAGAAAAACAAGGACGGCACGCGCAAAAGCCGTTCTTCGAGCGACGACAAGTATAAAAGCGGTTTCTGAAGCGGGCCGCGCAGGCGCCTTGAAAGCTCGCAGGCCGCGCAGCGCTTTGGGAATCCAGAAAAACGCCCTTCCGGCATGCCGGAAGGGCGTTTTGATGCAGCGGCGCAAATGCGCCCGCAGGGGATGAAAGCAGAGACTTATGCTTCCTCGTCCAGCGCGCTGCGTTCGATATTTTCGTCCGGCACCACCGGGTGACGAACGATTTCCAACTTGCGATAGCGGCGCGGACCGCGGCGGAGCACGGTGAATTCCAGATTCTCGTACTGCCATTTATGCCCTACGATCAAGTCCGGCTTATGGCCGTACAGCCAGCCGCCGATCGTATTCAGCTCCTCGTCGTCGAGGTCGGTCATCAGAATCTCGTTGATGCGATGAATGAACACTTTGCCGTCCACGATCAGATGATCGTCCGACACCTGGACCAGTTCCGCTTCCTCCGCCGCGTCGAATTCGTCTCGGATGTCGCCGACGATCTCTTCAAGAATGTCCTCGATCGTGACCATGCCGGACGTGCCGCCGTATTCGTCGACGAGAATCGCGATATGCGTGTTCTCTTTCTGCATCTTTTTCAGCAGATCCTTGACGGCCATCGTTTCGGAGACGGACATAACCGGATGGACGAGCGAAGCGACGTCGAGGTCCGGATTTTCCTCCAGCGCCAGGAAATACTGCTTCGTGTTGATCATGCCGACGATGTTGTCTTTGCTGGAATCGGCGACCGGGAAGCGGGTGTACTGTTCCTGGAGGATAATGCGCCGGTTTTCCTCGCGGGATTTATCGAGATACAGGCAGGCCATGTCCGTACGCGGCACCATGATCTCGTTGGCCAGCATTTCGTCGAAAGCGAAGATGCGGCTGACGTAGCCGTACTCGCTCTGGTTGATTTGTCCGCCTTCGTAACTCTCGTTCAGGATGAGTCGGAGTTCTTCCTCGGAAAAAGCTTCGCCGTGCTCGCTGGCCGGCTTCATGCCGATCAGGCGGCCGATTTGGTTCGCCGAACCGTTAAGCAGCCAGATGAACGGGTACATGACTTTGTAAAATACCAGCAGCGAACCGGAGACGGCAAGCGTCACGGCTTCGGCTTTTTGGATGGCGACGGTTTTCGGGAACAGTTCGCCCACGACGACGTGCAGATACGTAATGATGACGAAAGCCAGGACGTACGACAGGATCGAAGCGACCGCCTCCGGAACGGCCGGCACCGCTTCGAAGACCGGATGCAGCAGCAGTTCCATCGTCGGTTCGCCGAGCGAACCGAGACCGAGCGCCGTGATCGTGATGCCGAGCTGGCAGGCCGACAGCGACCCGTCGAGGTTGGTGATGACTTTTTTGGCGTTGAAGGCGCGCTTGTTGCCTTCCATGATCAATTGATCGATCCGGCTGCTTCTGACTCTGATAACGGCAAACTCCGTGATGACGAAATACGCGGTGGCCGCGATCAGCAGCGCGACGAGCGTAAGGTTAATGGCAATGGTGACTCCCATGTGGACGTATGTCTCTCCCTTCGTGTATGAAACGCGTTTTTATAATGAGGAAAAACGCGTTGCGTCCACATAATTGGAGAGAAACTTGAGCGGCCGCAGCAGCATCCGTTTCAGATGAAGCAGAACCGCCCAGCCGATCAGCAGCTCTACCGCATGCAGCGGGAAAAACGGATCATAGGCGGGAGCGGGAACGGGATCGACCGGCAGGAAGCCCGACATCCACAAAAACGAAGACAAGCCGGAAGGCAGAAGACCGACGCCGGTGTCCGCGCTGTTGAGATTGTCCAGCGCCTCGTCGAGGTCGATCGGATCCGCATCTTTAAGGATGGCCGGCGACAGACACAGCACAAGGGTCAACAAAAAAATGAACAGGAAATTGCCCCCGTTTTTCACGCCGCGAAAAACGTGACGGGGCCGTCGTATTCGGTTCCGGAAGGGAAACGCCCCCTTTCTGTCGGCAAAATTTCCGTTGAATCCACGGCCGAATTTTGCGCGGAGCGCAAAAGCGCGAAACTCGGCGCAGCTAAACAAATTGTATGGATATGCTCCTTACGTGTCAAATCGACGTTCAACAAGCGCTTTTTGGTGTATATATTTTTGAAACCGACTGTACAAAAGCAAGCGGGCGCCGGATGACGGGACTTATAAAAGACCGGGCCGGAAGCCCGGATATCGGAGAGGAGTCTGCTCATGCTGTATGATTGCATCATTATCGGCGGAGGTATCGCAGGTACCCAGGCCGCTATCCAACTTGGACGCTACAGCACATACAAAGTGCTGGTGATCGATTCCGGTTACGGCCGGTCTTCGGTCTGCCACACGTATCATAATATTATCGGTTGGCCGGAAGGCGTGACCGGCGAGCATCTGCGGCGCGTAGGAAGGGAACAAGCCGAGGCGCTCGGCGTCGAGTTCGTCCAGAAAACGGTGACGGAGTCGGCGAAGGACGGAGAGAAATTCGTCGTGACCACGGGGGACGGCCAACGTTTTATCGGGCATACGGTTCTGATGGCGACCGGCATGCTGGATCGGTATCCGGAAATTCCCGGGCTGCGAAACGCGCTCGGTTACAGCGTCTATATCTGTCCGGATTGCGACGGCTACGAGATCGTGGACCGAAAAACGGTGCTGATCGGTTCCGGCGAACACGGATCGGCCATGGCGGTGCTTCTGGCGGAACGCACCCCGCATCTGACCTATGTCAATCACGAGAAGGAACCGATCGAGGAGCGGCTGCTTCAGCATTTGCGCAAGCTCGGCATCGATTACGAGGAACAGCCGGTATCCGAAGTGCGATCCGACGAGCAAAGGGACATTCAATCCGTCGTGCTGGAAGACGGACGGGTGCTTGAAGCCGAACGGGGATTCATCGCCTTCGGGGGAAACCATGTCCGTTCGGAGCTGGCGCAGCAGCTGGGCGTGACGCTGGAAGACAACCGGCATATCAAGACCGATCCGCGGACCAAAATGACGGATGTGGAAGGGGTATGGGCAGCAGGCGATATCGGACTTCATTCCGAGCTTTCCACGATCGCGATGGGAGAAGGGACGCAGGCCGCTATATGGATTCATAAAAAATTGCGCAAAATTCATAAAAGATAACCCGGAAAGGTTCATCTCCCGCTCAGGGGTTAATAATAGTGCAGCAGGTGCTACAAAGCTTTGAGGAACTCCATGATCCGCTTCGAGAAATTGACAACCGAGAGGAGAATGAACAATGAGCGACATCAGAGAACAAGAGCACGCAGTGACGAAAGACGGCGAGGTACAAACGGATAAGGTCGAACAAACGATCGATCGTATCAGTGACGACAAAAAAGACAAAATTTTACAGGACTTTGACGAGTTTAAAAAGTACCTGCATAACCGCATCAAGATCGGCGAAAGCATCGGACTGGGCGAAGAGCAGCTGGCGAAAGTCGCGGAAAAGGTAGCCGGTTACCTGGCAGCCAACGAAGAACCGCGCAACAGCGAAGAAAAACTTCTGCAGGAATTGTGGAAAGTCGGCGACGAAGATCAGCGTCACAAGCTGGCTCATCTGTTGGTTCGCCTGGCCCAGTCTTCTTAAGACCCGGTCAAGCCATAAAGAAGGACGGCTCCATCGACCGAGCGGCCGTAAAGCCGCCGGCCGATCGGAACAAAAATCGGATTCGCACCCGCATACAGCTTACAATGTACTAGAGCAGACACCGATTTTGGGAAAGCCTTCCGGAAGCATGGAAGGTTTTCCTTTTTGCGTTTCACGTAGGAATAAAGTGTATAATAAAGAAGTTAGCAAGCTTCAAAAAAAAGCCGAAGAGCGAGGTGAACGTATTGCCGATTATCGGAATCGATTTGGGAACGACGAACAGCTTGGCGTCTTATCGGACGGAGGAAGGCAGCACGCTGATTCCGAACGCGCTCGGAAACGTGCTGACGCCTTCGGTGGTCGGAGTGGACGACAACGGCGAAATTTTGGTGGGAGAGATCGCTCAGGAGCGTCTGATGACGCACCCCGAACGAACCGCCGCGCTGTTTAAACGATACATAGGCACGGACCGGCGCTATAAGCTGGGCGAGCACGAATTTTCGCCGGAGGATCTGTCCGCTTTTATTCTGCGCTCGCTTAAGCAGGATGCGGAAATTTATTTGGGCGAACCGATCGAGGAGGCGGTCATCAGCGTTCCCGCCTACTTTAACGACATACAGCGCAAAGCGACGAAACGGGCCGGGGAACTGGCGGGATTGAAAGTCGAACGGTTGATCAACGAGCCGACGGCCGCGGCGGTCGCCTACGGACTGCATCTGGAGCAGGAGGAGAGCCAATTTCTGGTCTTCGACCTCGGCGGCGGAACGTTCGACGTGTCCATCCTTGATATGTTCGAAGGCGTGATGGAAGTGAAATCGGTAGCCGGGGACGCTTTTCTCGGCGGCGAAGATTTTACCGACATGCTGATTGCGCGCTTTCTCGAACGCTTCAAACTGGACGGGGACCGAATCGACAAGAGAACGATGGCGGCGCTGCGCAAGCAGGCCGAACAGGGGAAAAGAATGCTGACGATGCAGCAGGATGCCCGCCTCGCCTGCACGGTAGACGGCGAAACGCACGAATGGACGATCGACCGCGGACTGTTCGACCATCTGTCGAAGCCGCTGTTGAACCGTCTTAGGCATCCGGTCGAACGCGCCCTTAAGGACGCTTCGCTCAGTCCCCGGGAACTGAACGAGATTATTCTGGTCGGAGGCGCGACTCGGATGCCCCTGATCTATTCGTTTGCCGCGCGCTTGTTCGGACGATTGCCCGCGGCGCGCATTCATCCCGACGAGACGATCGCGATCGGAGCCGGCATCGTCGCCGCCATGAAGGAACGCCGCGAGGAGTTGAAAGAAGTGGTGCTGACCGACGTCTGCCCGTATACGCTGGGCACGATGGTGACGGTCAAAAGCGGCGACGGCGGTTACGACAACGGACATTTTTTCCCGATTATCGAACGCCATACCGTGATCCCGGCAAGCCGGGTCGAGCGTTTCTATACGGTGAGCGACGACCAAAAAACGATTCGGATCGAAATTTATCAGGGCGAAAACCGCTTGACCCGCAACAATATCAAGCTGGGACAACTGGAAATTCCCGTACCTGCGGGCAGAGCCGGCGAACAGGCGGTAGATGTCCGTTTTACGTACGATATCAACGGTATTTTGGAAGTGGAAGTGACGACGCTGTCCACCGGCGAAACGCATCGCCTGCTTATTCGCGAAGACGGAAGCGGCATGTCGCTGGAAGAAGTCGAAAAAAGGTTTCAGGAACTTGAAGCGATCAAAATCCATCCCCGGGACAAGGCGGAAAACCGGCTTCTTCTTGCCCGCGGCGACCGCATTTACGAAGAGTCGCTCGGCAGTACGCGCACGCGGATCGCGGGAGCGCTGCGGCGTTTCGAAACGGCGCTTGGCCGACAGGACGACCGGGAAATCCGCAAGGAAGCGGGGATGCTGAAGGAGCTGCTGGAACTGGCGGAAAAGCAGCCGGAGGAGTGACATGAACATTTGGGCCATGCTTGGAATTGAACCGACGTCGGAAGTCAAAGCGATCAAGCGGGCTTACGCCCGCCGTTTGAAAGAATGTCATCCGGAAGAAAACCCCGAAAGTTTCCAGCGAATCCGACAATCCTACGAGACGGCGCTCGAAGAAGCGAAGCTGATGGCCGAACCTGATTCCGAACCCGCGCTGAGCGGCGCGGAGTTGGAACAGCTGAGAAGTTCCGAACCTGCCGCGGCCGAGCCCGGACAAGAGGCGCCCGTTACGCTGTTTATTCGCCGATGCGAGGAATTGTATGCCGATATCGCCCGAAGAATCGATCCCGCGCAGTGGCAGGAACTGCTCGACGACGAACTGTTTTGGCCGATCGAGACGCGGGAGCGAATCGGGCGCGAACTGTTCGGGTTCCTGCTGAAGCATCCTTATCTGCCGAAAGAAGTGCTGCGCCTGCTTGACGGCCATTTCGAGTGGACGGCGAGGGAGCGGCGGCTGTATGACGATTACGACAAAGCCGAAGTGAGCCTTTTCATGGAACGATTTTCGAGTTTTTGGGAACTGCGGTACGATCGACTGATCGCGGACGAGCCTTACGACTACGATGCTTTTCTCCGATTCCGCGAGCAGGCGCATTACGCGCTGGTGCTGAACGACTTGGAGCGGGCGGAAAAAGCGCTCAAGGGAGCCGCGCTTCTTCATAATCGGGAGCCCGACTGCCTGCGGCTGATCGCTTTGTTTTACATGAGGAACGATCAGCCGGAGTCCGCGCTTCAAGTGCTGGAGCAGTGGCTGAAAGACGAGCCGGACGATCCGCAAGCGCGGCTGATGCATGCGGACGCGCTGCGGCGCAGCGGCGAATGGGAAAGCGCGTTGGCCGATTATCGGACTCTCCTCTCGCTGCTTCCGGGCAGCATCCACGCGCTGAGCGGCATCGCGGCCTGCCAGGAAGAGCTCGGTCGGCTGTGGGAAGCGAAGAAGGTTTATGAAGAACTCTCCGTACGCTATCCGGAAGATTTGGACGCCCAGATTCGCCTGCTGCTGCTCAACGACAGATTGGCGAACGAGTTGGCCGAAAGTTCCGAGGACGAGCGGTCCGGGACGCAGACGCTGGCCGAATTGTATTTGGATACCGGGCGGGAGCGGGAATGCGCCGAACTGCTGCTGGAGGCGGAGAAGAGCCAGGAACCGAATGCGGATTTGAATTTTTTGCTGGGCAAGGCGCTGGGCAAGCTGGAACGCTACGCGGAAAGCGAGGAGCGGCTGACGCGCGCGGTCGGTCAGCTGGAAGACAATCCGTTGAAAAGGGCGGACGTGCTCAAGCTGCGGGGATTGATCCGTATCGCGCTCGAACGTTTCGAAGAAGCGAGGGAGGATCTCAAGCGGGTACTGCTGCTCCAGCCTTCCGATCCCGAAGCGCTGTACCGGTTCGGCGAATCGCTCCGTATGGAAGGGCGTTACGAGGAAGCGCTGCAGCTGCTGAATCATGCTTTGGAACTGGCGTCCAATTGGTATTATCACTCGGCGAGAGGCGACTGCTTCTATTCGCTTCGGCGTTATCCGGAAGCGCTGCTGGATTATTTGAGGGTAATCCAGTATGATCGCGGATTGACCGAAGCCTGGTTCCGCGCCGGTTACTGCTTCCTGCGGATCGGCGACTACGCCCATGCGCTGGAGTACTTCGCCGAAGCCCGCCGGCGCGGATTTCCGGAAGCGGTGCTGCTGCTGATGGCCGAGGCACATTTTCGGTCGGGCGATTCGGACGCCGCCGCCGAACTGGCTGACGCGTATGCCGCGCGGTACCCGAACGATCAGCTGAGCCGCGTGATCGCCGGAGATCTCGACCGGGCGTCGGGGCGTCCGGAACAGGCGCTGGAACGTTACCGGGAAGCGGCCCGGTTGTCGCCGGGCGACTATCTGCCTGCCCGTCTGGCTGCCGAGATGCTGCTGAGGCTCAATCGCGACCGGGAAGCGTACGGAGAGCTGGAACGGCTGGTCGAACGGCACCCGAATCGGGGCTGGGCTCATCTTCAGCGTATTCGCCTGCTGATCGAGGACAGGCGCTGGGAGGAAGCGGAATCGGCGATTGTCCTCTATACGGAGCGGATCGCGCCGAAAGAACAGGATCCGATCGTGCTGCTCTACGGCGGTTACATTCTGTTTCGGCTGAATGAGCACGAACAGGCGATCGAATTTCTGGAGGCCGCCTGCAAGGTGGGGATGCGGCGCGAATCGGAAGAATATCTGATCCGCTGCTATGCGGCGCTTGGCCGTTACGATCGTGCGGAAGCGCTTGCTTCCGAGGCGCTCGCCGCGGATGCCGGACGTCCGAGGCTGGCCGAGATCGGACGCGCATTGGAGCGGCGTTCCGACCGCAAATGGAAATGGTTCGGCCGTCCGAGAGAAGTCGAACTGCCGGAAGCGGAAGCCCATCCCGCTCTCCCGCAGCCTGCGGGCGATCCGCTCCCGGATTTTCACGGAGTCTAACGGCATCGGACGGACTCGGCAAGTTCAAGAGAGGGGCTGACAAGTATGGATACGCTGCGTATGCGGGAAACGGACGAACGCAGCCTGCGCGCGTTCGCGATCGGAGCCGTGCTGTTTCAAATGAACGGCCTGCTTGAAGAAACCGGCTTTGCATGGCCGGCTTCCCGAAGGGACGAACTGCGCAAGCTGCTGGCCCATACCTGGTCGGTCAAGGACGAGGATACGCTGGAGCGCCACCTGAACTGGTTATGGGAAGAAGGCGGACAGGCTTCGTATCGCAAAACCGAGATGTTTTTGAGCGCGTTGTCCTTCCGCGATCGGGAGCGCTACTTCGAGCAGCTGCAAGGAAATGCCGCGCTGTTCAATCACGCGCGGTTGGTTCAAATGTACAGCGGCAAGCTTCCGCGGGCGGGAATTGCGGCCTGGGATCTCGGGCAGTATGTGTTTATTTGTCGTACCGCGCACTCCGCGGGTTGGCTGGAAGCCGGGCGCTCGCTGGAATTGGCCGCGGCAGCCGCACGGCGGGCCCAGCGAATATACCGGGACTGGACGGAGTTCGCGGCGGCTTACCTGGCGGGGCGGCAGATTTGGACCAACCAACCTTCCGCCGAAGCCGCGAAGCCTTACGTCGACTGTGTGTCGAAGCTGCTGACCCACCCCAACAGCCTGTGGCAACGGTTAGACTGGGAGATGCCGCTGGGAACCGAGAGCGGCCCGGGAAACACTTCGGATTTGCAAAATCCGCTTGGCCGGCTTCAAAAAGAAGAATAAAAACTTGACTCCTTATCCGGACTGATATATAGTTTATTACGAAAAGTTATTAAAAATATTTTCGTGACCTGGTGAGGAGGAGTTTTACAGTGGCAAAAGAATTTTTCGAAGCGCTCAAATCCAGACGTTCCATCTACGGGATCGGCAAAGACGTAGCGGTGGACGACGCCAAAATCCAGAAAATCGTGGAAGATGCGGTGAAATATACGCCGACTTCGTTCAACTCGCAGACTTCCCGCGCGGTCGTCCTGTTCGGCGAACAGCATGACCGGCTGTGGGACATCACGCTGGCCGAGCTGAAAAAAGTGGCGGTATCCGAAGAAGCTTTCGCGGCTACGACCGACAAAATCAATTCGTTCAAGAGCGGTTACGGCACGGTACTGTTTTTCGAAGACCAGGATATCGTAAAGAACCTGCAGAATCAATTTGCGCTGTATGCGGACAACTTCCCGATCTGGGCCGATCAGTCCTCGGGCATGCTGCAGCTCGTCGTATGGACCGCTCTGAACGACGCGGGCCTGGGCGCCACGCTTCAGCACTATAACCCGCTGATCGACGCCGGAGTTCAGGAAGCCTGGAACCTGCCTTCCAGCTGGCTGCTGAGAGCTCAAATGCCTTTCGGCAATCCGACCGTCGAAGCCGGAGAGAAAACGTACCAGCCGATCGAAGAACGCGTAAAGGTTTTTAAATAATCATCGCGGACGTTCGAGAGTGACGAACATTTTCCCGAACCCGCCCGAGAGCGAGACGGCCCAGCCGTTTCGCTCTTTTTGTGCGCAGTTTACCGGCTCTCTTTCTTGTATCCTCTTTCAATTAAGTCAATTTTGTAAGAACATCTTTATCGAATCGACACCCTTTGTTTAATACCAGGTCCTATAATACAAACATAAAGGAAATTTGCAAAAAGAGTTTTTGCAAGCAAGCTTTCGGGTAATAGAGACTACCGACAACTTGCACAACAGTGACCTCTGAAAGGGGAGAGCAACTATGAAAAAAACAACATTCGGCATGATCGGTACGGGCATTCTGGCCTTTATGATCGGATTCGGGTATTTCCCCGCTTCCAACATTATGACTCCGGCTTCTGCCGCTCCTGCAGAACAAACCCTGACGCAAAGCCAAGAAACTCCTACTGAAGCATCGGAACAAACATATACGGTATTCATCAACTCGGTTGAAAAAGACGCAAACGGCACCGTGCAGATGGATACGGACCGCATCGGCTGGTACACCGGAGAAGCGGCCGACAAGCTGTTTCTGGAAGCTAACCCGGATGCTGTCGAAGAGCTGGGAGGAGCACCTGACGGCTACTATATCGTCAATAACGATTTGACGGAAGTTCGGCTGCCGGTCGCCCCTGACGCCGAGGTGCTGATGCAGCTGTACGACCATACCGGCAACTACGAAGACATGCAGATCAACTGGAACGAGGCGATCAGCCTGGATAAATTCGACGCCCAATACAACAATCCGCTCGGATTGCTCGACCTGAGCGCTTTCCCGTATCATATTACGGTGAAGGACGGCGTCATCGTGAAGATCGTGCAGCAGTATCTTCCTTAAGCAATTGGAGATAAGAAAATCCGACAGGGCTTACGCCCCGTCGGATTTTTATTTTTCGCCACACATTTAATCGCTTTCAAATCGGGTAATCAGAAATTGAGATTTACAGCTTTCGCGATTTCTTATATAGTCAACTCGATAAGAGTTCAACCCGAATGGCTGGAGGCGTATAGAGATGTCATCAAAAGTCAAAATCGCGGGCTGCGCGCTGTTGGTCATTCTGTTCGAGGCGGCCGGAGTACGCTCCTTCCTGTACCCGGACTACGTGCAGGCCTTCTTGTACGTCGGAGCGGGCACCGTGCTTGCCGCTTCGGTCGTGCGCGGGAGAGTTTGACTTCTCGCGCAAGCGGGAAATCGCAAACAGAACGGCAAGGCCAAACGATGCTTTTCGTCCGTGCGGATGAAAAGCATTTTTATATTTTCGTAAATTTTCTTTACAGGTGTCTTTACATGTAAGCGCGGAACGGATAGACTGTGAAACAGACTCGAAAGAGATCCCGGCGCGTGCGTCAGGGGAGAAACGGCAAGCCGCTTCGTCGAGTTTGAGCGCGAATTCACAATTTTTGAGCGGAAGGTCATGTGAAGCGGGTTCGTTTCGACGAAGCAGACAAAGCCTTTGCCCCGATGCCAGTCACGGAGTTCGCACGTTCCGAATGGAATGATGCCTTCCGATGGCCGCGCCCACCAAGAGGAAATGGGGAGAAAAAGAATGGGAAATGTAAAGGTGCTCAGCAAGCCGAAACGGAGAAGCCTGCTGGCAAGCGTGGGCATGAGCTGGTTGTTCGATGCGATGGATGTGGCGTTGATTTCGTTCGTCGCCGCGGCGCTCGCGCTGGAATGGTCGCTCGGACCGCAGCAGTTGGGAGTTCTGACCGCGATCAACTCGGTCGGCATGGCGGTAGGAGCCGCCTGCGCCGGCATTCTCGCAGACCGATTCGGACGAAAGTCCGTCCTTCTCTGGACGCTGTTGATCTTCTCTGTAGCGAGCGGTTTATCCGCCGTCGCAACCGGTTTTATTATGCTGTGCGTGCTTCGATTCGTTTCGGGATTCGGCCTCGGCGGAGAACTGCCGGTCGCGTCCACGCTCGTATCGGAATCGGTACCCGCCAACGAACGCGGGCGTACCGTGGTCCTGCTTGAAAGCTTCTGGGCGGGAGGATGGATCGCCGCCGCGCTGATCGCTTACTTCATCATTCCGCACTTCGAATCCGGCTGGCGAATCGCTTTTGCGCTAGGGGCGCTGCCTGCGCTGTATGCGCTGTATCTGCGAAGAAAAATCGACGACTCGCCGCGTTTCGTTTCGCAGAAGAAAAAAGCGGAGAAGCTCGGCGTTCGGCAGCGCTTCGCCCAGGTCTGGGCGCCGGAGCACCGCAAGACGACGATCATGCTCTGGATTCTCTGGTTTACGGTCGTGTTCTCTTACTACGGCATGTTCTTGTGGCTGCCGCAGGTCATGGTCTATAAGGATTACAGCCTGACCAAGAGCTTCGAATACGTGCTGATCATGACGCTGGCGCAGCTTCCGGGTTACTTCACCGCCGCTTACTTTATCGAAAAGTTCGGCCGCAAGTTCGTTTTGGTCGTCTATCTGGTGCTGACTGCCGCAAGCGCGATCTGGTTCGGTCTCGCGACGACGACGCCGTCGCTGATCGCAGCCGGCATCTGCCTCTCCTTCTTCAACCTGGGAGCCTGGGGCGGTCTTTACGCTTATACTCCCGAACATTATCCGACAAGCGTTCGCACGACGGGAGCCGGCCTCGCCGCTTCGTTCGGCCGGGTAGGCGGCATTATCGCTCCTTTCCTCGTCGGGTTCCTGATTTCGCAGGGAGTTGCGCTTACCGCGATCTTCACTATGTTCTGCGTCATGATTCTGATCGGCGCGGCCGCCGTAGCTTTCCTGGGAAAAGAAACCAAAGGCACGGAATTGGCGGAATAGCGCGGACAGGGCGAGTATCGCCCGCTTCTTCCGGTGCTGACGGCCCGGCCCCTTCTGGGGTCGGGCTTTTTTGCCGTTTTTAGGACAATAGGCTGCAGGACAAAGCGGCTTTGGCCTCAATTATTTTTTCCATTTTTATGGTATTTTTGAAGAGGACTGTCGTTGAGAGGGTAATAATGGAGGGAAGATCATCCAAAAAAAGCATTGGAGGGGAATTCATGTACAACCGTTCGTTTAGAAAAGGGCTGTGTCTTATGCTGGCCTGCCTGCTGGTAGCCGCACTGGCCTCATGGGCGGGCGCGGGAAACCGGGCATCCGCGAAGGAAGCGTCCAAGCAAGCCGCCCAAAAAACGACGAAGCAAAAGACGGCGCAATCGGCCGCGGCCGTTCGGACCGCTCAATCGGCCTCCGCTTCCACTTTTGTCGGGAAGCACGGACAGCTGGCGGTCAAAAACGGGAAATTGATCGACGCCTCGGGAAATCCCGTGCAGTTGAAAGGAATGAGCTCCCACGGCATTCAATGGTTCGGAGGCTATGTCAACAAGGAGAGCATGAAGTGGCTGCGCGACGATTGGGGACTGAACGTGTTCCGGGTGGCGATGTATACGGAAGCGGACGGTTATATCTCGAATCCCGCCCTGAAAAATAAAGTCAAAGAAGCGGTGGACGCCGCTGTCGAACTGGGCATCTACGTGATCGTCGATTGGCATATTTTGTCCGACGGCGATCCGAACAAATACAAGACCCAGTCGAAAGCGTTCTTTAAAGAAATGGCCCAGACTTACGGCGATACGCCGAACATCATCTATGAAATCGCGAACGAACCGAACGGAAACGTGAACTGGCAGAACCAGATCAAGCCTTACGCGGAGGAGGTCATTGCGACTATTCGCGCGGAAGATCCCGATAACCCGATCATCGTCGGAACGGGAACCTGGAGCCAGGACATTCAAGATGCGGCGGCGTCGCCTCTCAAAGCTTCCAATGTCCTGTATGCCGTGCACTTCTATGCGGGAACGCACGGAGCCTGGCTGCGGGATCGGATCGATGCCGCCATGAACAAAGGGCTGGCGGTATTCGTGAGCGAATGGGGAACGAGCGACGCTTCGGGCAATGGCGGACCTTTCCTGGCGCCTTCCAAGGAATGGACGGACTTTATGGCCGACCGCGGCATCAGCTGGGCGAACTGGTCGCTGTCGGACAAGCAGGAAGCCTCGGCGGCTCTGGCTCCGGGCGCGAGCTTGACGGGGGGCTGGACGCAATCGCAGCTCAGCGAGTCGGGCAGATTCGTGCGCGAACAGATGCGGGCCGGCTATTCCGCTCCGGGAGGCGCGACGCCGGTTCAAGTTCCCGGTCAAGTCCAAGGATTGACAGCGCAAGCCGGCAGTTCGAAGGTGACGCTGAAATGGAACGCGCTATCGGGCGCGGACAGCTACATCGTCAAGCGCGCGGCGGGCGGAGGCACGTATTCGATTTTGCAAAAAGGAATCACTCAGCCGAGCTTTACCGACTCGGCGGCGGTCAACGGGACTTCGTATCGGTACAAGGTGAGCGCCGTCAACGCGAAAGGGGCGGGAGCCGATTCGGCGGAAGTGTCGGCCAAGCCTTCCGCGTCCGTCACGCCGCCGACGACTCCGCCTTCCACGGGCGGCAGCGGCGATTTGAAACTGCTGTATCGCACCATGGACAGCAACTCTGCGGACAACGCGCTGCGTCCCATTTTCAATATTCGCAATACGGGCTCTTCGGCAGTGGATCTGAAAAACGTCAAGATTCGCTACTACTATACGAATGAAGGCGGAGTCGGACAAAATTACTTCTGCGATTGGGCCCAGGTCGGCTCGGCGAACGTAAAAGGGACCTTCGGCCGTACGTCCGGTTCGCCGGCCGGAGCGACCGATTACCTCGAATTGAGCTTTGCTTCCGGCTCGGTGCCCGCAGGCGGGGAAAGCGGCGAAATTCAGTCGCGCGTCCACAAAGCGGACTGGAGCAATTACGACGAAACGGACGATTACTCCTACAAAGCGGGGCAATCGGAATTCGCGGAATGGAATCGGGTAGCGTTGTACGTGAACGGCCAACTTGTTTACGGCATCGAACCGTAAATCCGGTCTGCATGCATCGGATAGAAAGCTAACCTTCTCTGGCATTTTTGCAACAATCCGGTATCCGCGTTAAAATGTAAAAGTGGATTCCCGGCACGGAACGACTGCCGAAAAGGCGCGGAAGCGAGCGGACTGCACAGTTCGGGCGCTGTCCGCGCCTTATTTTGCGAGAAGGAGTGGAGACGATGACCGAGAAAGTGTGGACAAGAGCGGAGGTTCCCGAAGAATCTACCTGGAATCTGGAACATCTCTTCCTGACCGAAGAGGACTGGAACCAAGAACTCGAGCTCGTCGCGGGAAGCGCGGGCGAAGTGACGAAATTCAAAGGACGCCTCGGCGAAGGCGCTGCCGTACTGCTGGAATGCCTGAACGCGCAGGAAGCGGTCATCGAACGGGCGCGCAAGGTAGGCGCTTATGCGCATCTGCGTCAGACGGAAGACGGAACGAATCCGGACAATCAGGCCCGTTCGGCGAAATCGGGCGATGCGCTGACGAAGCTTTCGTCGGAGTTCACCTTTATCGACTCGGAAATACTGGAACTCGAAGACGGGACGATCGAACGGTATTTGCGGGAAGAGCCGGGGCTGGCGGATTTTGAACGCAGCTTAAAACTTCTGCTTCAGCAAAAGCCGCACAGCCTGTCGCCGGAAACGGAAAAAGTGCTCGCTTCCTTGTCCGAAGTGCACGGCGCGCCGTACCGTACATATTTGCGGGGCAAGCTGGCCGACATGACGTTCGAACCCGTCGAAGTGGACGGACGCAGTTATCCCGTATCGTTCGCCTCGTACGAAACCGATTACGAGATGAACGCGAATACCGAACTGCGCCGCTCTTCCTTTGCTTCGTTCAGCCGCGGGCTGCATGCTTACCGCAACACGTTCGCGGAAGCGTACGCGGCCGAGGTGAAGCGTCAGGTCGTCATGTCGCGCCTGCGCGGCTACGATTCCGTGACGGAGATGCTGCTGCGTCCTCAGCAGGTCACGGAAGAGATGTACGGCGCGATTCTCGACACGATCCAGACGGAACTTGCGCCGCATATGCGCAAGTACGCCGAATTGAAAAAGAAAGTGCTCGGGCTGGACACGATGTATTACTGCGATCTCAAAGCGCCGCTCGATCCGGAATACAGCCCGTCGATCACTTATGAAGAAGCCTGCAAAACGGTTCAGGAATCGCTGAGCGTGCTCGGCGAAGAATACGGGGAGATCGTCGAAGCGGCCTTCACGCAGCGGTGGGTCGATTACGCGACCAACGTGGGCAAGTCGACCGGCGCGTTCTGCTCCTCGATCTACGGTTCGCATTCCTATATCTTGATCTCCTGGTCCGACAATATGCGCGGGGCGTTCACGCTGGCGCACGAAGTCGGTCACGCGGGCCATCTGATGCTGGCCGAACGCTATCAGCGCATGACCAACGCTCGTCCTTCGCTGTATTTCATCGAAGCGCCGTCGACGATGAACGAACTGCTGCTGGCCGAACATCTGCGGTCGCGGTCCGAAGACAAGCGCCTGCGCCGCTGGGTGATCATGCAGCTGCTGAATACGTATTATCATAACTTCGTCACGCACCTGCTGGAAGGCGAGCTGCAGCGCCGCGTTTACGACCGCGCCATGAACGACCAGGCGATTACGGCCAAAGTGTTGAGCGAGCTGAAAGGCGAAGTGCTTTCCGGCTTCTGGGGAGATACGCTGGAGATGACGGAAGACGCAAAGCTTACCTGGATGCGTCAGCCTCATTATTATATGGGTCTGTATCCGTACACCTACTCGGCGGGGTTGACCTTGTCTACGGCCATGATGAAGGTCATCCGCGAAGAAGGGCAGCCGGCGATCGACCGTTGGTTGGACACGCTGAGAGCCGGCGGTTCCAAAACGCCGCTCGAATTGGCACGGATGGCGGGCGTCGAAATGTCCGACCCGTCGACGATCCGCAGCGCGGTCGACTATGTCGGTTCGCTCGTCGACGAGCTGTGCGAACTGTTCGAGGAAGAAACGACCGACTGATCGAAGGCTGATCGAATCGACCGACGATGAATATCCGAATGAAGAAGGATAACGCTGAAAACAAGCGTTATCCTTTTTTCTTTGTTATGTAAAATTTCTGAAAACCAATTGACTTTGTTAAATTTTTTTGTTTTAGTTATATAGACCGATCGTTATAATCTATGGGGGGAAGCCGATTGTCCGTGAAAAAAAACACCCGGGATGCGATATTGGAGACGGCGGGCCGCCTCTTTTTCACGCAGGGTTATCATGCCACCGGGCTTAACCAGATCGTAAAAGAAAGCGAAGCGCCAAAAGGTTCTCTTTATTATTACTTTCAGGGCGGGAAGGAAGAACTCGCGCTCGAATGCATCCAGCGAATCGGCAGCGACGTCGCAAGCATGTTTTGGGATAAGTTGAACGATTATGAAAACGCGGCCGAAGGCCTGCCGGTGCTGATGACCGAACTGGCCGAAGAAATGGAAAAGAAAGATTTCGAAAACTTCATGCCGTTCAGCTTCTGGGCCGCGGTCGAAACGTCCTGCGTCAGCACGCCGCTGCGCCAAGCCTGCACGGATGTATTCCACAGTTGGCAGAAAGTTTTGGCCGACAAGTTGGAATCGGACGGAGTGGAGAGGGAAAACGCGGAAGCACTCGGCATGATGCTGATTACGATGATGGAAGGCACGCTGATCGTAGCGACGACGACCAAGGACGTGAGCCCGCTGTTGACGGCGGCCAAGTACGTTCCCGATTTGATCAAACAGCATTCCCGGCGATAACCGCTGCTTGCGGGAACGGGATGCGTTGATATATAAAACCTTAGCAAGTTCCATAGGAGGGACAATAGAGTGGAAGTTACCGCACAAAGCAACACTCCGTCGGCGGCGGCCGGAAAAGATATAAAGGTCGTACCGATTCTGACGGCACTGCTGCTCAGCGCCTTCATCGGCATGTTCAGCGAAACGGCGCTCAACGTCGCGCTGACGCAGCTGATGCAGGATCTCTCCGTCACGCCGGCCACGATTCAATGGCTGACGACCGGCTATCTGCTCGTGCTCGGCATTTTGGTTCCGGTATCGGGACTGCTGCTGCAGCGTTTTACGACGCGCCAGCTGTTTATTACGGCACTCGGCTTTCTGATTTCGGGTACATTGATCGCGGCACTGGCATCGGTGTTCGAAGTGCTGCTGATCGGACGCGTCGTACAGGCCGTCGGTACCGCGCTTCTGATTCCGCTGATGTTCAACACGATTCTCGTCGTCATTCCGCCGGAACGCCGCGGCGCGGCGATGGGCTTGATCGGCCTCATCATTATGAGCGCTCCGGCCGTCGGCCCGACTATCTCAGGCTTGATCGTGCAGAATTTGACTTGGAACTGGATTTTCTGGATCAGTCTGCCGTTCCTCGTATTCGCGCTGGTCTTCGGTTTTGTTTACATGCAAAACATTTCGGAGACGACCCGGCCGAAATTTGATATTTTGTCGATCCTGCTGTCTTCGATCGGCTTCGGCGGCATCGTATTCGGCTTCAGCAGCGCCGGCGAAGGCGCGGGAGAAGCCGGCGGCGGCTGGGAAAGCCCTCGCGTTATCATCGCGATCGCCGTAGGCGTCGTGGCGCTGGTGCTGTTCAGCTGGCGTCAGCTGAAAATGGCCAAGCCGATCATCAACCTGCGGGTCTTCAAGTACCCGATGTTCACGCTGGGTCTGCTGATGGTCTTCATCGCGATGATGATCATCCTGTCCTCGATGCTGCTCATGCCGATGTATCTGCAGCGCGGACTGCTGCTGACGACGTTCGTCACCGGCCTGATCATGCTGCCGGGCGGCCTGATCAACGGCGCCATGTCGCTGGTCACCGGACGTCTGTTCGACAAATACGGTCCGAAATGGCTCGTTATCTTCGGTCTTATCATCGCGGCCGTCACGCTCTGGTTCTTCTCGGGCATTACGACGACTTCGTCGGTCGTCCTGATCATCATCCTGCACAGCTTCTTGATGATCGGCATCTCGATGGTCATGATGCCGGCGCAGACCAACGGTCTGAATCAATTGCCGCCGGAATATTATCCGGACGGCACGGCGATCATGAACACGCTGCAGCAGGTTGCCGGCGCGATCGGTACCGCTCTGGCCGTCAGCCTGCTGACGACCCGCCAGGCCGCTTATATGCAGTCCCATCCGGGCGACCCGACGGATACCGGCTATTTCGCTCAGGCGATGACGGTCGGCGTCAGCGGCGCGTTCAAGATGGCGGCCGGCATGGCTGTCATCGGCCTGATCGTGGCGTTCTTCATCAAGCGCGTCAATGTAAGCCGCACTAAAGGCGAGGCCCAATCGGAGCATCTGCCGCACTAAGAACAGAGCTTCGGTTCCCGTTAGTCGGGGCCGACGATTGCGGGAGCGAAGACGCTCCCGACCGAGAATGCCATAAAGAACCGGAGTCCCGGCTTCTCGGCGGCTTCTCCGAATAAAAAGACCGTGACCGCGAAATTTCTGCGGTCACGGTCTTTTTTGCTTTATCCGTCGAAAGGCAAAGCCGTCCTTCAACGGCCGAAACGGCTGAAGCCGCCGGCCTTACCCGTGTTTAAAAGCGATCGAAAGTCACGAATTCGGAGACCGGCTTGCGGTAGCCGCGCGGCCGGCGTTTGTCCGCGTCTTCCTTGCCGATCGCGATCAGCATGACCGGCGTCAGATTTTCCGGCGCTCCGACCGCTTCGCGTACGGCCTGCGGATCGAAGCCGATCATCGGGCAGGTATCCCAGCCTTTGTCCTTGGCGATCAGCATAAGCATCATGGCGGACAGGCTTGCGTTGCGGATCGCTTCTTCGCGCTGAAAATCTGCGCCTCGCGTTTCGTAAAATTCGGTCACGTCGCGTACCGTGGTCTCGAATTCGAAGCGATCGATGATACCCAGCGAGAGGAAGCCCTCGTTCATTTCGGCAATATGCGTATAAGCCTGCGTGTCGCCGAATACGGCAATGACGGCGGAAGCCAGCTTGATTTTGTATTGGCCGCCGGAGGCTTGGTAAATTCGCTCTTTGACGTCTTCATCCGTGACGGCCGCGTAGCGGGTGTGCTGAAGATTGAACGCCGACGGAGCCAGCTTGACGAGTTCGAATATTTCGCTTAGCTCCTGCTGCGAGATCGGCGTATCGGGCAAAAATTTGATGGCGGAATGGCGGCTTTTCACAAGGGAGGTCAGATCCTGCATATGGGGACACCTACGTTTCTGTTTATTTTAGGGTAAGGAGCAGTTGTCTGCTCGCTATGTATCTTTAGAATAATAACTTTATAAAAGTAAGTCAATGACTTTTAAGAAATTTCACATTTGAGAGCGCTCTTCGAATAAGACTTCGCGACAAAAAAGGCCGTCCCTCTGGGACGGCCTCAACGTGTCGAGAAAGTTCAACGTGACAAGAAGCAAGAAGACGGAGAGAGAAATTCAGTGAAGGAACGACAGTGTTCGCCTTTGAAATCGAGAAAATTCCATCAAAATTCAATCCTTTTTCTCGATTTCAACACGCGACCGGAACGAATTT
>NZ_JAAFGS010000019.1 GCF_011090185.1 Saccharibacillus alkalitolerans
TTAATGGCATTTCATCCTCACCGGCGTCTCGCTCGTTTCAGCGTGTCGTCCGTGGCGACAAGAAATAATATACCATGCCACCAAGCAGGGGTCAACCCTTTTTAACAAAAAACTTTAAAAAACTTAAAACACATTTTACACAGCATGCGGCAATGCCTATTATTACCCCGTCCGGCCGCCGTTCCAAACGCCCTGTCGATAGAAAAACTCCCGGTGCAAACCGGGAGTTCCGATCCGTATTTAAGCTAAATTTGGTAAGGGAAACCGTCAATTCTCGCGCTTCGTTTCCCAAAGCTTGTACAACGCCTGCGTCCCTTTGTCCGCATAACCGGCATCGGCCAATTTGCGATAAAGCGACTCCGCCAGCTTAAGTCCCGGAAGCTCCAGCCCCATGTCCGCAGCCGATTCCAGAGCGATGCCCATATCTTTGATGAAGTGTTTGATATAAAAACCCGGCTCGAAATCTCCGTCCAGCATCCGCGGTACGAGGTTGCTCAGCGAAAAGCTGCCTGCCGCTCCGGTTTCGATGCTTTTCAGCACCGTCCGCGGATCGAGTCCCGCTTTCTCGGCGTATACGATGGCTTCCGTAACGCCCATCATATTGGATGCGATTGCGATCTGGTTGCACATTTTCGTATTTTGTCCCGCTCCGGAAGCGCCTTGATACACGATATTGCTGCCCATGATCTCCAGCAGGGGCAGTACCGCCTCGAAGTCGGCCTTCTCCCCGCCTACCATGATCGACAGCTTGGCATTTTTGGCGCCCACGTCTCCGCCGGATACCGGCGCATCCAGTACGCCTATGCCGCGTTCGCGCCCGCGTTCGGCCAGGCGTCTGGCCAACAGAGGGCTCGAAGTCGTCATATCGATCAGATAAGCGCCGGACTTG
Organism: Saccharibacillus alkalitolerans; assembly: GCF_011090185.1. Classification (GTDB taxonomy): domain Bacteria; phylum Bacillota; class Bacilli; order Paenibacillales; family Paenibacillaceae; genus Saccharibacillus; species Saccharibacillus alkalitolerans. Next base: position 890 of record NZ_JAAFGS010000019.1, read on the forward strand.
GCATGCGGAATCAAACCGTCTTCCTCGGTATAAACGGCTTCCACGTCCTGCGGATAACCGAGCATCGTAATCACTACGTCGCACGCCTCCGCCAACTTGGCCGGCGTATCCTGCCATACGGCCCCCCGGTCAAGCAGCTCCTGCGCTTTGGACGGCGTCCGGTTGTAGACATGCACCTCATAGCCTTTTTCCATAATGTGACCCGCCATGCTTTTGCCCATGACTCCGATACCCGCAAATCCGATAACCGCTTTTTCAGAATTCAATTTTCCCACCCTTTCCTCGAGCTTTCTAAACTTTATCACATATCCGAAAGAAGAAAATGCCTCTGCTTTGATCCATGATGTCGTCGACAGCGCGCTATTCCGAAAAACTTGCAAAAACTTCGATTCGCTTTTATATTAGTACCAGGTGCTAAAACAAAGTGCTAAAGGAGCTGAACTGCGCATGACCTCTTTTCGTTCGACCGCACGCCTCGCCGCCCTCGGCACTTATGTACCGGAGCGCATCTTGACGAACAACGACCTGGAAGCCATGGTAGACACCAATGACGAATGGATCGTTCAACGGACCGGCATTCGGGAACGACGTATTGCCGCCGAAAACGAGTTCACCTCCCACCTTTGCATCAAGGCGGTTGAGGATCTGCTGCGCCGTTATCCGAAAGCGCTGGACGGCGTCGATATGGTGCTTGCCGCTACCACAACGCCGGACTTCCCTTTTCCTACCGTTTCCTGCCTGGTCCAGGATGCCTTCACACTGAAAAATGCAGGTACGCTCGATTTGAGCGCCGCCTGTTCGGGTTTTACTTATGCCCTGCATTTGGCGAACGCCCTGATTACTTCGGGTCTGCATCGCAAGGTGCTCGTCGTCGCAGGCGAATGCATGAGCAAAACGATCGATTATACGGACCGCAGCACCTGTATCCTGTTCGGCGACGGAGCGGGGGCCGCAGTGATCGAGTATGACGAACAGGGAGCTTTCCTCGGCAGCCATATGGGAAGCGACGGAAGCGGCGGGCAGCATGTCTACCGAACCGGTATGGCGGATCAGTTGAACGGAATGCCCCTGGACGGACAAGGCAAAGTCGTGCAAAACGGACGCGAAGTCTATAAGTGGGCCGTGCGTACCGTTCCCGAAGGCGTTCAAAAACTGACCGAAACTCTTCCCGGCGGCCTGAAAGACATTGATTGGTTGATTCCGCACAGCGCAAATCTGAAAATGATCGACTCGATTGCGGAAAAAACCGGTATCGACGCTGAACGGACGCTGACAAGCGCCGAGTTTTACGGCAATACGTCAGCCGCTTCCATTCCGCTCGCCCTTCAACTTGGCCTTGATGCAGGAAAAATAAAAAAAGGAGACACCCTGCTGATGTACGGATTCGGGGCGGGGCTGACCCACTCCGGAGTGATCGTACGTTGGTGAAGATATAAAATAAGTTTTCGAAACCTACAAAAGCTTCCGCCGCGTTTTTACGCTGCAGAAGCTTTTTGCGATTCGGAGCTTAAGGCTCAGGTATCGGTCGTAACGTGATCCCATTCCTGCCCCATATAGCCGATCAGCCAATTCAAAGAACGATGACGTTCATAAACGACTCCGGCATCCAGACCCGCAGGCGCCTGCCGATTGTTGATTCTGGCATCCACGCAAGCCCAATCATAGCGGTAAATCAGGTCGGCCTCGTCCATGATTTCCTGCTTGCTGCGCAGACGGGCGGCGCGAACAAAAGACTCGAAACTGTCGTATCCCTGCAAAATCGATACGGCGCGGCCTACGTCGCAGACTTGATCCGGTCTATCCAGCCTTTCGACAAATCCGAGTGCCCACAACATAACCCAATAAGACTCGTATCCCCAGGAAAAAGTCGCGATCGTCCCTCTTTCGGGAGAACTCTCCTCCAAGTAGAACCGTTCCCGCTCTGTGAAAAAGTCGTCTGCCTCATACTGCCCGATAATCCGCTCGATGAGCCCCCTCGTTTCTCCTGCCTCTTCACCGGCTGCGTCGCTTTCCCCTTTGACTGCCGAAACGCAGAGGGCAACCGCGCGTCTGGCGATTTCTTCGAGGCTGCGAATGGTTGTTTCTTCTTCCTCTTCGATCGCAGGCAGATGCACATTGACGGGAACCCCCTGCTCGCGGAGCAGAAGCTCCGAGCGTTCCTTGCGCAGCAGCGCCTCGGCAGACGGCGGTTTCTCTTCATGCAAGAAGCTTGTATGAGCAGTCACCGTAAAATCGTCCACCTCCGAACGGCCGTCCAAATCGAGAAGAAGCCTTCCTTCCCCGTCCATCATGCTGCGCGTCCCCATTAACACAATAGCGTCCAATTTCCGCGCCATCGCATAAATCTGTTCTTGAAAAGCGTGAGAAAAAGCTTTGTCCGATTCAATGCCGATAACCATGTTCAACGTTTGCAGCTTAATCAGCAGCTTTTCATGAACTTTCGGTTTTTCCGCCGGAATTTGCGCAAAAAAGTGATACATTCCATTTTGCATTTCTCCGAATTTTTCAGGCTCGGTCCGGCTGGTCATCGATCGGAATCCGTATTCGGATTTTCCCAGCCAACTTCCCGTTTTGACTTTCGCATATGTACCCTCTTCATAGAGGCTTACCGATTTGTCTCCGAAAATGTCCCTTAAAGCCTCCGCAACGGCTGCAAGATCGAAATTCGAGCTGTACAAAGCCGCATTTTGAATCCCTGTCTTTGACGACACTCTTGATTGACCTCCTTGTAGTAACGCTAAATAGATGTACGCTTATATTCTACCATGTTCAAAAAGCACAAAAAAAGCCTTCACCGCTGTGCACGGTAAAGGCC
>NZ_JAAFGS010000002.1 GCF_011090185.1 Saccharibacillus alkalitolerans
TTAGACGGAAAGGGCTTTTTTAACTGCCGTTTATGAAACAATTGGGCGGGCTGAATCTTAACGATGCTTCTCGATCAGCTGTTTCAGCGCATTTTTGTTCTGGACGCCGACGACGCCTTCCACCGGTTGGCCGTCCTTGAACAGGATCAGCGTCGGGATGCTCATGACCCGGAAAGCCGATGCGGTCTCTGGGTTCTCGTCCACGTTCAGTTTGACGATGTCCGCCGAACCCGCCAATTCTCCGTCCAGCTCGTCGAGAATCGGAGCGATCATTTTGCAGGGACCGCACCAGGGCGCCCAGAAATCCACCAGCGTCAGTCCGCTCTTGATATCTTCCGCAAACGTTTGATCCGTCGTATGTGCAACTGCCATGTCAAATTCCTCCTGTGGGTTCGCAATCGCGATCTTTTACTTTTGATACAAGCCGCAAATCCGGTCCAACTTCTCCCGGAGAGGGCCGAAACGAACAAAGCGGTCTTCCCTCAGATATTCCCTGCCGCCGATCAGCAGCAGCATGATCGGGGCGGCCAAAATCAGAAAACGTTCCGCCACCTCTTCGACTTCGCTTGCGTCGGCATGTCCGAACGAGATCGGGGAATAGTCGTCCAGAAGTTCCCTCAGCTTGGGCATCAGCGACTCGCATGTGCTGCAGCCCGGCGTCGACACGTAAAGAAAGCTCAACTCGTGTTCGGCGAGAAAAGCATCGACTTCGCCGATCGTTTTCAATTCGCGGACTTCCTTCATCTCTCATCCCCTCCTTCAGACAGACGATCGATGCAAAATCCATATTTTTAACGGTTAACTAGTTAAATAATCATTTATGTATATAGAATAATACCCGGCGCCCGGGTTGTCAAGAGGGACGCTCAGCACTTTCATTTATCAAGTCAAACGGGGCAAACGCTTGATTCTATCCCTGTACCGGCAGAAAAAGAATTTCGTAAAATGAAATCAAACGGCGCTTGCCCACACCCTTCCTAAAAGGAGTTTTATGATGAACATCAAATCTATCCGCAACGCGACGCTCGTGATCGAATACGCGGGCCGAACTTTCCTGGTCGACCCCATGCTGGCGGAGCAGGGCAGCTATGCCCCTTTTCCGAATTCCGCCAGGCAGGACCGCAAAAATCCGCTGGTCGGCCTCCCTATTCCGATCGAAGAGATCGTTCAAGGAATCGACGCCGTCATTGTCACTCATCTGCATCTCGACCATTGGGACGACGCGGCCAAAGCCGCCCTGCCGAAGGACGTCAAACTGTTCGCCCAAAACGAAGGCGACGCGGCGGCGATCCGCGATAACGGCTTCACGAACGTGGAGATACTGACGGAAAGCACGACGTTCAAAGGCATCTCGCTGATCAAAACGTACGGCGAACACGGCCGCGGAGACATTCTAAACCGGACCGGGCTCGTATGCGGCGTCGTGTTCAAGCACCCGGACGAAAAAACGCTTTACGTGGCGGGAGACACCGTATGGATCGAAGCCGTCCGCCGCACTCTTGAAACGCACAAGCCAAAGACGATCGTCGTCAACGCGGGCGACAACCGGTTTCTTCAGGGCGGTTCGCTCGTCATGGACCGAAGCGACGTCCACGAAGTCCATCGCGCCGCGCCAGAAGCCCAAATCGTCTGCGTGCACATGGAAGCCGTCAACCACTGGAACCTGTCCCGGGCAGAGCTGAGAACTTTCGCGGAAGAAAAAGGCATGTCCGCCTTCGTCAATGTTCCGGAAGACGGCGAATCGTATTCGTTTTAGCCGGATTCCCCGCCGATCGGCATGAACGTCAAAGCCAACCGCTTCCTTTCGGGGATTCGGTTGGCTTTTCGCGTGCTTCCGGCTTGCGGGTAAACGCCCGGCTTGATTTTTGCCCGATTCTTTTTTAAGCTTGGAATATCTAAATCAATAGGCAATTAAGAAAGTAGGAGTGCCACGATGGAAATGCCGGACTTGCTGTTTAGAGTCGACTCGCAGTCTCCGCTGCCTCTGCACGTTCAAATCAAGGAGCAGATCAAGTGGTTAATCGGCAAGGACCTGCTCAAGCCGGGCGATTCGCTGCCTTCCACCAATCAATTGGCCGAGCAGCTGTCCATCAACCGGAACACCATTCAGAGCGTCTATACCCAGTTGAAAGACGACGGGCTGCTGCTCATGCAAAAAGGACGGGGAACGCGGGTCGCCGGCGAAGACGAAATCGCGCGCTTCAAAGCGTCCAATTCCCATTTCGCTTTCGCGGAAAAAATGATCGAGGAAGCGCGGGAAGCGAACCTGTCCGCCGAAGACGTGCTGCTGTCGGGCTTCGCTTATATGCAGCTGTTCGGCCAGCGTCGGAACCGGCAGCCGCGCTATCTGTTCGTCGAATGCAAAGACAGCTCGTGCGTGTTCTACCTGGACGAGATCAAGCGGCTGACCTCCGCCGAGATCCGCAGCATGGACCTCTCCTCTCTGACGGAAGAGGAAGCGATCGCGGCGATCCGCGGCGCCGATGTGATCGTCACGCGCTCGGACCTGGCCGAGAGGCTGAAGAAATTCGCCGACGACGCCGGCAAAACGGTCATCACGGTCGGCTCCACCCGCGACGTGCCGCTGCTGCTCAACCTGGTCAGACAGCCCTAAGACGCGAAGACGCGCAAATGCCGAAAGGATGAAGCGACAAGATGGACCATGTCGATCTGAGAATCGTCGAAGAGCTGTCACAAAACGGCCGAATCACCATGAAAGAACTCGGGGAGAGGGTGCACCTGACCGGACAGGCCGCCGCGGCGAGAGTGCTGAAGCTGGAAGATCGCGGCGTCATCAAACGCTACACGGTCGATGTCGATCGGGAACAGCTGGGCTATCCCGTTCATGCCTTTCTTAACATTTGGACCGGCGGCTTGTCCCATCAACCTTATTTGACCTTTATCGCGACGCAGGACGAATACGTGATCCGCAACCATAAGATCAGCGGAGAAAGCTGCTACCTGCTGGAATGCCGCTTTCCTTCCAACAAAGTCTTGGACGGATTTCTTATAGACCTGAACCGGTACGTGAATTACAAGCTGTCCATCGTGGTCAGTTGAACGTCCTTTGCGTCCGCTTTCCCCGGTCCCGATTCCATCCAACAGACGACAAAAAGACATTCCGGCGCGAAACCGGGATGTCTTTTTGTCGTCTTTCTGTCGCAGGCGATCCGATAATCAAATCTCCCGCACGATGACCGAACGGTTCTCCGCCGATTCGAAGATCGCTTCGATCAGCGTCAGCACGCGGTGCACTTCGTTGTTCGGAACGGCCTGCTTCGAGGCTCCTTCGAGCGTCGATACGAGATTGGCGTAGAATCCCTCGGACAAGTCCTCGACGTGCTCGATCGGTCGGCGAACGGTCGATTCCTCGGACGGCGGCGCCATCGTTTTGGTCAGCCCTTTCCCCGCCTGAATCGGCTTGGGTTCGACATGTTCCACTTCGCGGTTGCGCGTCACGATCTCCCCGCTCAGGTCCCAGTCCCGGATGACCGCCGTCCCTTCCGTTCCTTTGACATACCAGCGCGGAAGCTTGATGAAATTGGTCGTGCCGACCTCGATCACCGCGGTCAGCCCGTCTTTGAACTTGATCGTCGCCGTAAACCCGTCGTCCACTTCCGTGCCCAGAATGTAGCTGAGGTCGGCATGTACGCTTTCGATCCGGCTGTTCGTGAGCAGCAGCAGCTGGTCGAGCAGATGCACGCCCCAGTCGAGCAGCATGCCGCCTCCGTAAGCTTTCAGCTGGCGCCAGTCGCCCGGAATGCCGTTCGCGCCCTGCACGCGGGATTCCAGATGGAAGACCTCCCCGACTTTTTTCTTCTCGACCAGGTCTTTGACGATCAAGAAATCTTCGTCCCAGCGCCGGTTCTGGTGCACGGTGAATACGCGCTCCGCCTCCTCGGCCGCCCGCACGATCTCCGACAGTTCCGCCGAGCTGACGGTCACCGGCTTTTCGCATACGACATGCTTGCCCGCCTGCAGCGCCTGAACGGCCAGCTCTTTATGCACATCGTTCGGCGTCGCGATGAGCACGATATCGACTTCCTGATCTTCCAGGACCGCTTCGAAGCTGTCATAAGTCCGGTAGCCCCGGCTTCGCGCCAGGTCCATTCGGTATTCGATGGGATCGTATGCGCCGTGCACGGCGATCCGCTCCGCCTGTTCCACCAATTGTCCGTGATAACTGCCCATCCCGCCGAAACCCGCGATGACGAGATTATACGTTTTTTCGCTTTTCATATTGCCCGCCTTCCCTTCCCGAAGCTGCCCGATAAAATGATGGTTTACAAATTTTAATATATAAGACGCAGCAAGGAAAGCGCTAGCATTTTTTCGAACAGTCTGTGAAAGTAGAGCATTCCCTTCCCCATAATCCGAAACCAGGCAAAAAGGACAGGCGCCGCGCGGGCCGCCTGTCCTTTGTTTTAACCGATATGCAGTGTCATACAAGCGGGATGCGGAAAATCGAAAGCCGCTTCAGAGCACGGAGGCTTCTTTCGGGCTCTGTACCCGGCGGCGTTCCTTCGCGCTGACCACGACGGCCGCCGAAGCGTCGCCGCTGACATTCAGCGTCGTCCGGAACATATCCAGAATCCGGTCTACCCCGGCGATCAGGGCAACGCCCTCCAGCGGGAGACCGACCGAAGCCGTCACCATCGACAGCATCACGAGCGCCGCGCCCGGCACGCCAGCCGCTCCGATGGAACCGAGCGTCGCCGTAAGTACGATCATGAGCAGTTGGGTAAACGACAGGTCGATTCCGAACACCTGCGCGATGAAGAGCGCCGCAAGTCCCTGATACATGGCGGTGCCGTCCATGTTGATCGTTGCGCCCAGCGGCAGCACGAAGCTGGTTACTCGGCGGGGGACCTTCAGATTGTCTTCGCACGATTTGATCGTGACCGGGAGGGTTCCCGAGCTGCTCGATGTGCTGAAAGCGACAAGCATCGCAGGAGCGATGCCGCGGACAAAGACTAACGGACTCATTCGGCCCAGCGCGCGAACGGCGAGAAGGTAAGTCACGACGAAATGAACCAAACATCCCGCTGCGAAAGCAAGCAGCAGCTTCATCAGCGGCAGCAGCACGGACAGGCCGTATTGGCCGACGATCGGCGCCGTCAGGCCCAAAATGCCGAACGGAGCGAAGCGCATGACGATGCCGGTGATTTTGTACATGATCTCGGCGAATTCCTCGAAGAATTTGTATACGGTCCGACTCTTTTCCCCGAGCATCGTGATGCCGAGCCCCACAAAGACGGCAAAGAAAATAATCTGCAGCATATTTCCGGAGACCAGGCTCTCCACCGGGTTGGTCGGAACGATCCCCAGCAGCATATCCGTGACGCCCGGCGCCTGCGCTACCTCCGGCTTCTCTCCGGTACCCGGCATCGACAGGCCGGCTCCCGGCATGAAGATCAAGCCTGCGACGATACCGATGCCGACGGCGACGGCCGTCGTGACCATATAATAGGCGATTGTCTTGCCGCCCAGTGCCCCGAGCTGCTTGAGGCTGCCCGTGCCGGCGACGCCGATCACGAGCGAGGAGAGGACGAGCGGAACGACGACGAATTTGATCAGCCGCAAAAACAGATCGCCAAGAGGCTGAATGACGGCAATCGCCGGACCGAAGATCAATCCCAGGACGATCGATAAGACGAATGCGATCAAAATTTGGGTAAGCAGGTTAAGACGCATGAAGCCTCCTTTTATATGCATCTGGCTGAAATGAAAAATCGGGCCGAAAAAGCCCTCTTCAAGACGAATTTTATTCTATCATAAAACCTATAAATATAGTTGGTTTTTTTGGGCGTGCGTATTTCTTTTACGCCGGGCGGCACGTCCGCAAATTGACATCGCTCCGAATCCTTGTTAAAGTTTGGTCATAAACCGCATACACTTTCATGGGATGTTACCATTCGGGCATAACCTGAGCCAGCCTCATCTGCGTTCGTTCGCAGCGGGGCGGTTCGGGTTTTTTATTTGCCCGGATTCGGCCGCATCCCCATACATTCAATGTCCGGGAGGAAACGAACATGACCTATTCCGCATTTCCGAAAGACTTTCTGTGGGGCGGCGCGATCGCGGCTAACCAGGCCGAAGGCGCCTACCTCGAAGACGGCAAAGGACTGAGCGTCGTCGACCTGCTGCCGACCGGCGAGAAGCGCCGCGCGATCATGAAGGGAAGCGTGCCTTCGCTGACTCCCCTCGAAGGCGAGTTTTATCCGTCGCACGAAGCGATCGACTTTTATCACCGCTACAAGGAAGACATCGCGCTGTTCGCCGAGATGGGCTTCAAAGCGCTGCGGGTATCGATCGCCTGGGCCCGCATTTTCCCGACCGGCGAGGATGAGACCCCGAACGAAGCCGGCCTCAAATTCTACGACGACCTGTTCGACGAACTGCTGAAGAACGGCATCCAGCCGGTCGTGACGCTCGCCCACTTCGACGTGCCGATCCATCTGGTCGACAAATACGGCAGCTGGCGCCACCGCAAACTGGTGGGGTTGTTCGAGACATACGCCAAGACCGTGCTGGAACGCTATAAAAACAAGGTCAAATACTGGATGACGTTCAACGAGATCAACATGCTGCTGCATCTGCCGTTTCTCGGAGCGGGTCTCGCGTTCGAAGAAGGCGACAACGTCGAGCAGATCAAATACCAGGCGGCCCATCATCAGCTCGTGGCCAGCGCCCTCGCCGTCAAGGCATGCCACGAGATCATTCCGGACGCCATGATCGGCTGCATGCTCGCGGCGGGCAGCTTCTATCCGTATACCTGCAACCCGGCCGACGTGTATCAGGGCATGGAAAAAGACCGCGAATCGTACTTCTTCATCGACGTGCAGTCCCGAGGGGAATATCCGGGCTACGCCAAGCGCTTCTTCCGCGACAACGGCCTGAACATCGTTATGGACGACGGCGACGCCGAGATTCTGAAGGCGCACACCGTCGATTATATCGGCTTCAGCTATTATTCCAGCCGCACGACGAGCACCGATCCGGAAGTGAACAAGAATCAGACGAGCGGCAACGTGTTCGGCTCCGTAGCCAATCCGTATTTGGACAAATCCGAATGGGGCTGGACGATCGACCCGCTGGGCATGCGCATCACCGCCAACCAGCTGCACGATCGCTATCAGAAGCCTTTGTTCGTGGTGGAAAACGGGTTCGGCGCGCATGACGAAGTCGATTCGGACGGCTCGATCGACGACGACTACCGCATCGATTACTTGAAGCGCCACGTCGCCGCCATGGGCGAAGCGATCGAAGACGGCGTCGACATCATCGGCTATACCTGCTGGGGACCGATCGACATCGTCAGCGCGTCGTCCGGCGAAATGCGCAAACGCTACGGCTACATCTACGTCGACCGCGACAACGAAGGACACGGCACTCTCGAACGTTCCAAAAAGAAGAGCTTCGGCTGGTACAAAAAAGTGATCGAAACGAACGGCGCGGAACTGGAAGGATAAGCGGTTCGCGCAGACAGGCGGCCCCGAAATTCGGGAGCCGCTTTTTCCCGTTCGCCTCTTCCCGCTCGGATCCGCCGCTTCGAACCGCTTTCCGCGAGAGCCGCTGAAAGCGTTGACAACCCTTCCCTTCTCGCTTTACACTGGACGTAACTGAATAATTCGCACAGGATTGTTACTGATTCGTCAGGCAAAACCTGAGCCACAGCAATCGGGGCTTCCGCATACGCGCATCCGGCCCTGCCTATTTTGTTGTGTCTTGGGTTTTTTTCGTTTTACAATGGGGACAGACAGAGAACAAGGGGGACGCCGCGTGAAAATCGCCAAAGTCATCAACAATAACGTCGTCAGCGTCTATCAAACGGACGGCACGGAGCTGGTCGTGATGGGCCGGGGCATCGCGTTCAAGAAAAAGCCGGGCGACTCGGTCGACGAACGCAATGTACAGAAAGTATTCGCGCTCAAAAACAAACAGACTTCGGACAATTTCAAAATGCTGCTGCGCGAAGTGCCGATCGAGCTGATCGTCATCGTGGAAGAAATTATCGACCACGCCAAGCGGACGCTCGGGCGCAAGCTGAACGAAAATTTGTACGTCTCGCTGACCGACCATATCAATTTCGCCGTCGAACGCCAGCGCGAAGGAATCGAGATCAAAAACGCTCTGCTGTGGGAAGTGAAGCAGCTGTACAAGGACGAGTTCGATATCGGCCTGAACATGCTGGAACAGATCCGCAAAAAGATGGGGCTGGATATGCCCGAAGACGAAGCGGCTTTCATCGCCATCCATATCGTCAACGCGGAGATGAACGAAGAAGTGTCGACGACGATGAACATCACGAAGTTTATGCAGCAGATCATCAACATCGTCAAATACCATTTCAAAACGGAATTCGACGAAGAATCGCTGAGCTATTTCCGCTTCATCACCCACCTGAAGTTTTTCGCTCAGCGGGTGTTCAAAGGCGCCCATTACGAAAACAACTATGACCATCTGTACGATGCCATTCGGGAAAAACATCCGGACGCCGCCAGATGCACGGAGAAAATCCGGGCTTTCGTGCTCAAGGAATACAATCATGAACTCACAAACGAGGAAATGCTGTATTTGACCGTCCACCTGGAGCGGGTCGTGAACCGTTAAAAGTCGGCAAAATTCGTAAAAAAATTCGAAAATCCGAAATGTATGCGTTGACAAGTTCGTGAAAGCGTTATATTCTAGACACATCCAAATTGAATATCATCAATCGGGATTGTTACTGGTGATGCAGGCAAAACCTAAGTCGCGAAAAACAGCGGGAATTTTCTCTCTGCTCTTTTTCGAGGCTTAGGTTTTTTGTTTGTCAAAATCCGCCAAAATGTTCATGTTAAGAAAATATTTGGAGGTGCAGGTTATGAGTTACGAGAAATTGGCGCGCGACATCGTGCAGGGCGTCGGCGGAGAAAACAACGTCGTCTCCCTCGTTCACTGCGCGACCCGGCTCCGTTTCACGCTGAAGGACAACGCCAAAGCGGATAAGGCAACGCTGGAAAAAACGGACGGCATCATCACGGTCAAAGAAAGCGGCGGACAATTCCAAGTCGTCGTCGGCAACAAGGTTCCGGAAGTATACGCCGCGATCGGCGAAGTATCCGGCATCCTGAACGAATCGAAAGACGGCGAAAAGTCGAAAGATCAAGCCGCATCCGGCAAAAAGGGCTTCGGCGCGATCATCGACGTCATCTCCAGCATTTTCGCTCCGCTGCTCGGCGTCATGGCGGGAGCGGGGATTCTGAAGGGGCTGCTGCTGATCGCGGACAACTTCGGCTGGCTGCCCAAGACCGATCCGACCTACATTATCTTGTTCGGAGCGGCCGACAGCCTGTTCTACTTCCTGCCGGTGCTGCTCGCCGTCACGACGGCCCGCAAATTCGGCGGCAATATTTTCACCGCGATGACGATCGCCGGAGCGCTGCTGCTCCCTTCCGTCACCGCGTTGAACGGAGCCGAATTCGACGTCAACTTCTTCGGCATTCCGGTCGTCATGATGAGCTATTCGTCGACGGTCATCCCGATCATCCTGGCCGTCATCGTCATGAGCAAGCTCGAAAAGTTTTTCAACCGCGTCATCCACGAGAGCGTCAAAAACTTCATCACGCCGATGCTCTCGCTCGCCATCATGGTTCCGCTGACCCTGATCGTCTTCGGACCGTTCGGCGTCTACGTGGGCAACGGCATCGCCGACGCCCTGCTCGCCGCCTTCTCCTTCAGCCCGCTGATCGCCGGCGCGATTCTGGGCGCGGGTTGGCAGCTGCTCGTCATCTTCGGCGTTCACTGGGGACTCGTGCCGGTGTTCATCAACAATATCGCGGTCTACGGCCGCGACGGCATCAAACCGGCGGCGACGGCTTCCGTCTTCGCCCAGACCGGTGCCGCTTTCGGCGTCATGCTGCGAACGAAAAACAAAAAGCTGAAGACGCTCGCCGGTTCCGCCACCCTGTCCGCCCTGTTCGGCATTACCGAACCGGCCGTATACGGCGTAACCCTGCCGCTTAAGCGTCCGTTCATCGCCGGCATCATCGGCGGCGCGGTCGGCGGCGCCATCATCGGCCAGGGCGGCACGCAGGCATTCGCTTCCGGCGCCCCGGGCCTGCTGACGCTGCCTATTTTCTACGGTCCCGGCGGACAGGGCTTCCCGGCCCTGATCGCGGGCGTCGTCGCTTCGTTCCTGATCTCCGCCGTTCTGGCTTACGTACTGGGCTTCAAAGATCCAGTCGAAGAAGGCGAAGGCGGCAAAGCCGGTACCGATAAGTCTTCCGCTCCGGCTTCCGGCACGCCGGCTGCGGCTCCGGCTCCGACCGGCGCGCCGGCAACGGCCCGGGCGGCCGGAGGAATCGCGGAGACGGCGCTCAGCCCGCTGAGCGGCACCGTCGTTCCGCTGGCCGACGTGCCCGATCCGGCTTTCGCGGCCGAAGCGATGGGCAAAGGCGTCGCGATCGAGCCGAGCGTCGGCCGCGTCGTGGCTCCGTTCGACGGCACCGTGACCGTCGCGTTCAAGAAAAAGCATGCGCTCGCCGTCGTATCCGATACCGGCGCGGAGATTCTCGTGCATGTGGGCGTGGACACCGTCAAGCTGGACGGGCAACATTTCACGTCGCATATCCGGGAAGGCGACCGCGTCAAAGCAGGGCAGCTGCTGCTCGAGTTCGATATCGAGCAGATCCGCGCCGCCGGCTATCCGACGGTCACTCCGGTCATCGTGACCAACACGTTCGATTACGAGGACGTACTGCCTCTGCAGCAGGGTCCGGTCCAAGCCGGAGACGAGCTGCTGGAGACGGTTCCGGGCCGCGATGCGGACGGAGACGGGAGTTCGAAGCAGAGCGCTTGAAGCTTCTTAGGAAGCGCGCTGCACGACCCGCTCGGATTCACCCGAAAAAGCTTCCTTGAGTGAGCTCAGACTACCCTCAAAAATCCTATTCGCTACAGAAGCTCAAAGGCTGCGGGAAAAATTCGTTCCGGTCGCGTGTTGAAATCGGGAAAAGAATCGAATTTCAGTGGAATTTTCCCGATTTCAAAGGCGAGCGCTGGCGCTCCTTCACTGAATTTCTCCCTCCGCCTCCTATCTTCACTGGAAATCAGACTTTCAAGGCACGTTGAGCTCCCCCTTCGAGGGAGCTTTTTTTGCGTTAGAACACCTGTTTATTGAATTCATTTAGCCAATGCTAATTGAGAATGAATGTAGGCGGATAGTAAACGGCAAATCCCGTCTGCTATTTAATTGTCTTATGATCCCTATTGGAATTGATTTTTCAACTTTTCTCCTGCTTCGTCTGCCCGGCAATGTACCGCACCGATGCCGAAACGCATCAATCCATCAACTCCCTGCACACACTCTTCCTTTTGCTTAGGTTAACTTTTTCTTCTAGCTCTGTGATCTATTCACCACCGCGCGGTACGTTCTGAATATCCATGCCCCGTTCGAATTCGTCCGCCGGAACCGGCCTGCCGAAGAAATATCCCTGTACTTCGTCGCAGTCGTTCTCCTGCAGGAAAGACAGCTGCTCTTCGTTTTCCACGCCTTCCGCGATGACGGTAATTTTGAGATTGTGCGCCATCGAGATGATCGCTTTCACGATATCCCGGTCTCCCAGATCGCTCTCGATATCTCGGACAAAAGAACGGTCCACCTTGAGCCGGCTGATCGGCAGACGCTTCAAATAGTTCAGCGAACTGTATCCCGTACCGAAATCGTCGATCGAGATCTGTACGCCGAGTTCGCGCAGCTGACGCATTTTTTCGGAAGCCGACTCGACATCCAGCGTCATCCCTTCCGTAATTTCCAGCTCCAGATATTCCGGCGGATAGCCGGTATCGCGCAGAATGTCGCGAACGAGCTCCACCAGATTCTGCTGCCGGAATTGTCTCGGAGACAAATTGACCGCCATGATAAACGGCTCGTATCCGGCATCGATCCACCGCTTCCCCTGCTCGCATGCCGTCCGGATCACCCATTCCCCGATCGGCAGAATCAATCCGGTCTCTTCCGCAAGCGGAATGAAGTCGGCCGGGGAAATCCACTGCGCATGTCCGCGATTCCAGCGCAGCAGCGCTTCCGCTCCGATCCGCCGGGTCGGAAACAGCGATACCTGCGGCTGATAGAACAGCTGCAGTTCATTTCTTTCCAGCGACTTGCGCAGATCGTTCTCCAGCAGAATCCGGTCCCCGTCCTTGGTCTCGCTCTGCGGGTTATACAGCGCGTAAGTATCTTTGCCGGCTTCTTTCGCCGCGTACATGGCGGCGTCCGCATGCCGGAGCAGGACACCCGCGTCCTCTCCGTGCTCGGGGTAGACGCTGATGCCGACGCTCGGCGTCATGAAGATTTCATAGCCGCCGACTTCGAAAGGTTGGTCGAAAACCGCAAGAATCCGCTGAGCGACCCGCTCCGTTTCCGGCACCTGACCGTCCTTGATCAGCACGGAAAATTCGTCGCCGCTGTGCCGTGCGATAAAGGCTTCTTTATCCAGGCATTCCTTCAGGCGCTCGGCAATCTCGGCCAACAAAATATCTCCCGCACTGTGCCCGAGCGAATCGTTAATCGTTTTGAAGCGGTCCAAATCCAAGTACAGCACGGCCAGCTTCAAGCCCTGCTCCTCCGATTCCAGGATGGACTGCCGCAGCTTTTCCCGAAAGTAACGGCGATTCGGCAGGCCGGTCAAGCTGTCGTGATAAGCCATCCGGTAAATGGTCGCTCCGGCGGCATCCTGTTCGATAGCCAGGCGTGCCAGATAGCAGGTCTTTCGAATGAATTCCATTTCTTTGTCCGTCGGCACACGCGTTTCTTCATAATAGACGGCAAACGTTCCCAGCACCTCGCCCCGGCCGTCGATCATCGGAAGCGACCAGCCGGCGCGCAAATGATGCTTCAATGCCGCATCCCGGCACTTTTCCCACAGGGCGCTCCGTTCGATGTCTTCGACGATCACGATTTCCCGGCGGGAAACCGAAGCACCGCACGAACCGCCCCGCTCTCCGGCCTCCAACCCTTCGATCGCCTGCATATAGTCGGCGGGCAGGCTGGGAGCCGACAGATTGTACAGCGCGTTCCGGTCCGGGTCATAGCGATGAATCGAGCACTTGGCTCCGGTTTCGTATTCCGCCATGCGCAGCAGATTATCCAGCGTCTCCTCAAGCGGAGTCGATTTCGCGATTAATTCCAGCACGCGATTTTGGACATCAAGGATACGGGCCGACTGTTCGCGTTCCGTAATATCCCGCGAAATGCCGAGCAGGCCGACGACGGTATCGTTTTTCAAGATCGGAATCACCGTGGTATCGACCGTCACCAGCTCTCCCGTTTTTGCGCGGAACGAAAACTGCAGCCTGCCCGGAAGCCGCTCCGCGAACACCGCTTCGAAACTTTTCGACGTCTTGGGCAGATCCGCGGGCAGCACGAATCGGTTAAAGTCTTCATTCCGCATTTGTTCCCGGCTATAGCCGCTCATCCGCTCCCCGCTCGGATTGATGTCGACGACGCCGCCTTCGGCATTGAGAAGAAAAATCGCATCAATGCTGTACGCATACAGGGAACGGTAGATTTGCTGTTCCTCCGCGAGCAGGGGAACGCCGGTTATCGATGCCGGCGTTTCCGCTTTTCTTTTTCCTTCGTCCATGGGCATCTACCTTTCGCTTTCCTTCTATACCTCAAAATACCTTGATTTATCGGTGTTGTAACACAAGCTTGCTTGAAATCGGGTATTTTTTACTCGGCGGAGAGAAAAGCGGCTGTCTGCAATTCCTTGCTCAGTATTCCTTTTCCTGCTTGATTCTGCAATATACCGCATAGAACTGGACCAGCAGGTAAGCGATGACAAACGGAAGGATGACTTCGAACGATACGCCCATCAGGGCAAACGCCAGCAGCAGAGCGGCGAAGATATACGTCATCGCGTCGAAGCCTTTGGCTTTGGCGCGCTCGGACAGCATGACGTTCCGTTCATCCCTGCGCTCGATTTCCAGGTTCTTCGCCTGTTCCGGGTGCTTGCGCAGGATCAGTGCGTTCAGCAGCTCGCCTGCTCCCTGTCCGAACAAGCCGCAGCCCAATCCGACGCACACATACGGCAGCGCTCTCAGCACGCCGTCGGGCCGGTCCAGTCCTTTGACCAAATAAATCCCCACGGCAAACAGCAAGATCCCGGCAGCTGCCGGCACGCTTCCTTTGATCGTTCTCATCCCTGCTCCTCCTCGTAAATAAAAATGTCTTCGATCTTCATTCCGAAATAACGGGCAATCTTGAACGCCAACAGAATGGACGGATTATAACGGCCGTTCTCGAGCGAACCGATCGTCTGCCTCGACACTTCAAGCGCGGCCGCCAGTTCTTCCTGCTTGATGCCCCGCTCTTTGCGAATCTCTTCCAGCCGGTTTCGCACGCTTTAGCTCCTTCCATGTAAAGTATGCTTTCCATTCTTAAGGTAAAACAATCTCGGAAAAATGGAAAGCAAACTTTCCGTGAACGCGAGGTTTGAGATGAACGCCCCGCCGTAGTCCCAGGCTTCGCCTGCTCCGTGCTTGCGCTTCGTTAAAGCCAGACGGCCCGCGTAATAGTCGCCCGCATATTCCGCTGCGCTACGATCATGACGGCAGGGTCTTAGCCCTGCAAAACCGGTCGATAAAAAGAGAAAATTTTTCACTATTTATCGCGGTGAAGTATTTACTTGCCGACCACTTCCGCCGATAATATGCGCATACAGCACACACACCACGATAAAGGGGAAGGTACGTAGATGTTTATCGCACTTAAAAAGAAAGTCAGCGCTTTGCTTGTAACGGCATTGATGATCACTTCGACGTCTGCCGTTTATGCAAACGAAAGTTCCGCCCCTTCGGACGACACGCCGACTCTTGCTGCCGCGAAGGTCACGCTGGCCAGCACGCGCAGTCTGGCAGCTCCGGGAGAGCCGGTTACGTTTATGGCAACCGTAAGAGGATCTTCCGGCATGCCCACAGGCACCGTGACTTTGAAAGAAGGAGATCGCGAGTTGGGCAGCGCCAAGCTGGGGACGGATGTTACCCGCGCAAGCGAAGTCTTCATCGTGGCTCCGAGCTTCGAAGCCGGCGAGCATCAGATTACGGCCGAATACGGCGGTGACGATAAGTTTGCCGCGAACGTTTCCGATTCTGTTACCCAAACCGTAGCGGAGAATCCGGATGCGGTTCCCGCGACCGTCTCGACGGAGCTCACGGTCAACAGCTACCGCAACCCTTCCAAATTCGGAGAAACTTTGAATTTCGATATTAGATTGAATCTGCCTCGAAGCGGCGACCCTTCGGGAAGCGTTATTCTCATGGACGGAGATAAGGAATTGGCCAGACTCGCCATGTGGCCGAACGGCATTTCCAACGGCGACGCATCCGCTCGGTTCACGACAAGCGATCTGACTGTCGGCGAGCATCCGCTTACGGCCAAATACTTCGGAGACAGCCGATACGGCATAGCCGATCTGATATCCGAACCGATGATCCAAGTCGTCACCGGCGATTCCGCAGGCGGTGGTACGGGAGGCGGCACAGGCGGCAGTCCGACTCCGGGTGTTCCGTCGTACGATCCGCCTTACTATGAACCTTATAACCCGCCATATGTTCCGCCGGTCGCTCCGACTCCGGTTCCTACTCCTGCTCCGGCTCCTGCTCCAACTCCGGCGCCGGTCCCAACGCCTGCTCCGGAGCAGCCGAGCACGGTCGAAACGCCGGCAGACGGTCAAAACCCCGACGACATTTTCAGAAGCCGTGTCGTCAGCGCGGACAGCAACGTCATTGCCGGCGTAGAAAACAGAACCGCGGACATTCTCGCCAAAGGCAGTGCCTTCGCATCCGTATCTTACGGAGACGTGGCTCAGCACTGGGCTTTTCCTTCCATCGAGAAACTGACCAAGCTTGGCGTTATTAACGGCTATCCGAACGGAGGATTCGAGCCGAACGGGCAAATCACCCGCGCCGAATTCGCAGCCATGATCGAACGCGGATTCGTCGGCATGGCTTCGCGCCAAGTTACGATCGACGAAGCGGACTTTGCGAAATTCAGCGATATTAACGGTCACTGGTCCACGAATAACCTGAAGAAACTCGTGGCGGTCGGCGTGCTGACCGGTTACGCGGACGGCACGATTCGTCCCGAACAGACCATTTCCCGCCAGGAAATGGCGCTTATGATTACGCGGGTCTTGAACGCGAACATCCTGAGCGTCGACACGTCCAAAGTTCAATTCAATGACCTGAACGGTGTTTATGCCGCCGATGTCATCAAGAAGACGACGGCGCTCGGCATCTTCGAGGGCAAAGCCGCAGGCACTTTCGATCCGAACAGCGGAACGACTCGCGCCGAAGCGATCGAAACGATCATCAAGACTTACAGCCTGAGCCCGTCGATCAGAGCGGCGCTCGAGAAGCTGAACTAATTCAACCGATTCTATCATAGGTAAAAGCCGCTAGCGGATATTACGCTGGCGGCTTTTTCATGAGATCCTGTCTGCATATCCGATGGTCCGTGTCGATAAAACCCGGTCTTGTACACGGAACTCGTCGGATTTTGCGATAAAAAAGAAAAAGGCTCCCGAGGGAGCCTTTTAATATTGTTAAATCAAGGTTCTGGGCGAACCGATTACATCATGCCGCCCATACCGCCCATGCCGCCCATATCCGGGCCTGCAGGCGCTGCCGGTTCCGGCTTGTCGGCGATGACCGCTTCGGTCGTCAGGAACATGGCTGCTACGGAAGCCGCGTTTTGCAGAGCCGAACGCGTCACTTTCGCAGGGTCTACGATGCCCGCTTCGAACATGTTGACCCATTGGCCGGAAGCCGCGTTGTAGCCGATGCCGACTTCTTCTTTTTTGAGGCGTTCCACGATAACCGAACCTTCTTCGCCGGCGTTGGCCGCGATCGTGCGGATCGGCTCTTCCAGAGCGCGCAGGACGATGTTCACGCCCGTTTTTTCGTCGCCGTCCACTTCTACGGCCGCTACCGCGTTGTAGACGTTAACCAGCGCCGTACCGCCGCCGGATACGATACCTTCTTCGACGGCCGCGCGAGTCGCGTTCAGCGCGTCTTCGATGCGCAGTTTGCGTTCTTTCAGTTCCGTTTCCGTTGCCGCGCCGACTTTGACAACCGCTACGCCGCCGGCCAGTTTAGCCAGACGCTCCTGCAGTTTTTCCTTGTCGAATTCGGAAGTCGTTTCTTCCAGCTGCGAACGGATTTGGTTGACGCGAGCGTCGATGTCGCCCTTGTCGCCGGAGCCGTCCACGATCGTCGTATTTTCTTTCGTTACGCGAACTTGACGAGCCGTACCCAGCTGATCCAGCGTCGCCGCTTTCAGTTCCAGGCCGAGTTTCTCGGTGATGACTTGTCCGCCCGTCAGAGCGGCGATATCCTGCAGCATCGCTTCGCGGCGGTCGCCGAAGCCAGGAGCTTTGACGGCAACGGCGTTGAACGTTCCGCGCAGTTTGTTCAGGACGAGCATCGGCAGCGCTTCGCCTTCGACGTCTTCGGCGATGATGACCAGAGCGCGTCCCTGCTGAACGATTTTCTCGAGCAGCGGCAGAATGTCCTGCGTCGTGCTGATTTTCTTGTCGGTGATCAGGATGTAAGGGTTGTCGAGAACCGCTTCCATCTTGTCCGTATCCGTAATCATGTAAGGGGAGATGTAGCCGCGGTCGAACTGCATGCCTTCCACGACTTCCATTTCCGTCGCGAATCCGCGGGATTCTTCGACGGTGATCACGCCGTCTTTGCCCACTTTTTCCATCGCTTCCGCGATCAGTTGGCCCACTTCTTCGTCAGCCGCGGAGATTGCCGCAACTTGAGCGATGGACTGTTTGCCTTCGATCGGCTTCGCGATTTTTTGCAGTTCGAGCACGGCCGCTTTGACGGCTTTGTCGATGCCTTTGCGAACGACCATCGGGTTCGCGCCGGCCGTAACGTTTTTCAGGCCTTCGCGGATCATCGCTTGAGCCAGAACGGTAGCGGTCGTCGTGCCGTCGCCGGCTACGTCGTTCGTTTTCGTCGCGACTTCTTTAACGAGCTGGGCGCCCATATTTTCGAAAGCGTCTTCCAGTTCGATTTCTTTTGCGATCGTCACGCCGTCGTTCGTGATCAGCGGGCTGCCGAATTTTTTCTCCAGCACCACGTTGCGTCCTTTTGGTCCGAGCGTTACTTTTACCGCGTTAGCCAGTGCGTCGACGCCGCGAAGCATCGAACGGCGTGCTTCTTCGCTGAACAGAATGTCTTTAGCCATTATCGAATAACCTCCCTGGTATGGTGAATGATCGGGTTCTGCCTCAATCTAAAAAACGGTTATGTGTAAGGATGACACTTAAGCCAGAACGGCGTGGATGTCGCTTTCTTTCATAATCAGGTATTCTTTGCCTTCGTATTTCACTTCGGTTCCGGCATATTTGGAGAACAGGACGCGGTCGCCTTCCTTGACTTCAAGCGGAGTGCGGACACCGTCTTTCAGAGTACCGCTGCCTACGGCAACGACTTTGCCTTCCTGCGGTTTCTCCTTCGAAGCATCCGGAAGCACGATGCCGAACGAAGTCGTCTCCTCCTGCTGGATCGGTTCTACGAGTACGCGTTCACCCAACGGTTTGATCATGAAAAATAGCCTCCTTGTAAAATTGGAATTAAGTAAAGGATGATGCTTCATCGTTAGCACTCGACAACGTCTAGTGCTAACAGCCAAGTCTTATATTACTAGCCTCCGAGAAAAATTTCAAGTCCCCTCTCACAAAAAAAGACACCCCTGCCATTCAGGGTCGTCTTTCTTATTCGGCCTTTCGCCGGGAACGGGGCGGGGCGCCTCCGGACCCGGCAGGGCGGTTTGAACGGCCGGTCGTATGAAGGCTGCAAGGAATGCGGACGACCGGCGCCTCCGCCTTACTGCCGATATTGTCCCGTTACCATCAGAAGCGCTTCCGGCAGCTGGTCCATAACGGCCGCCAGATTCTCGTGCACGCCCTTCGGCGTTCCCGGAAGATTGACGATCAGCGATCTTCCGCGAATGCCGCAGATGCCCCGGAACAGCATGGCCGCCCTGTTTTTCTGCATGACGGTCATGCGCATCGCTTCCGCCATGCCCGGCACTTCCCGCTCGATGATTCTTTTTGTCGCTTCCGGCGTTACGTCGCGGTTGGCCAGCTCCGTACCGCCGGTCGTCAGCACCAAATCCGCCTGAAAATAATCGGTCATTTCGATCAGCGCCGCCACGATCTCGTCCGACTCGTCGGGCACGATCCGATATTCGATAATTTCGCCGCCTATTTCTTCCTCCACCAGCTCCCGGATCACCTGCGCGCTCGTATCCTCCCGCTCGCCTCGTGCTCCCTTATCGCTGGCCGTCAAGATTGCCACTTTCCACAGCATGAGGTCACCTCTTCTCATCCATCGCTCTTCTTGCTCCCGGCCTTGGAAGCCTTTTGCTTCCGCGCAAAGCCGTGCGGTTCTTCCCGCCTGTGCTGCGCGTTCATTCGTGGCAATCGTCCGCCGCTTCCGCGATCGGCCGTCCCTGTCAGATCTATATCGCCTCAAGAGGCCTGTTCGGCCTGCTTTACGCCCGTCCCGTCGTATTCGTCATGTCGTCCGGCACGATCAGAAGCTCCACCCGGAAATCGTGCGGTTCCATCGGCACTTCGCCGACCGCCTGCTCGTCAAAAGCAAGCGCCCACAGGCCCGGCTTCGCCCGGACCGCTTCGAACCTCTGCATCATCCGGTCGTAAAAGCCGCCTCCGTAGCCGATCCGTCCGCCTTTTCGGTCGAACGCCAGCCCGGGCACCAGAACGACGTCGATCTCCCCGAGCCGGGACTCGGGCCATTCCGCAAGCCCCTCCTTGGGTTCCGGGATTCCCCAGGTTCCCGGCACTTCGTCTTCCGCGCTTTCCATCCTCAGAAGACGCATCCGTCGGGTTTGCTTTTCGATCCGCGGCGCCAGCACGACGTCTCCTCGCCGGCGGCATTCCGCCAGCAAGGGCCGCACGTCCAACTCCCCGCGAAAAGGCAGATAGCCGAGCAGAACCAGCGGTCCGCCTTTGCGTTCGCGCAGCGTCGCGAGCCGCTCCGCCGCCATTGCGCAGACGGCGTTCGCAGCTTCCTCGCGCAGCGATCCGGGCAGCTCCGCTCTCACCCGCTCCATGCGGCGCCGCAGCTCCGCCTTATCCGCCAAAGGTTCGATGCCGTTCCCCTCCCGAATTCTCTGCTGTTCTCTTTTTTGTTCTCACATGCTCAAGTTTATCATTGTTTTGCGCAAATAACCACCGCCCGGGGCCCCTGCCGGACCCGCCGGCGGTTTTTTCTTCGGAAACGCTCTCCGGGCGCGGCCGGCATTTCTTGAACGCGTTTGCGCCCGAAGGCGGTTCTGCGCCGCGGCGCGGCCGGCGTCCTGCAAGACTTCTTTGGTTTTTCGTCTCTATTAATGTAAAATAAAATCACAAAAGACCATTTCACAAGCACGGAGGACTCGGAAACATGCTGCTGCAAGCAACGGGAATCACGAAAAGATACGGCGTCCAGAGCATTCTGGAAGGCATTACGTTCCAAATCCTGGAGCGCGAACGGATCGGCCTCGTCGGCGTAAACGGCGCGGGCAAATCGACGCTGCTCAAGATTTTGGCCGGAGAGATGACGCACGACGAAGGACAGATTTTCAAAAACAAAGAAACGACGATCGGCTATCTGGCCCAGAACAGCGGGCTGCAGTCGGACCGCACCATCCAGGAGGAAATGCTGGACGTGTTCGCGGACTTGATCGAAGCCGAAAAGGAAATCCGCGAAATGGAACTGCAGATTACCCAAGGCGCCTCGCATTCCGAAAGCGACAAAGCCTACCAGGATCTGCTGAACCGTTACGCGATGCGTTCCGATTGGTTCCGCGATCACGGCGGCTACGAGATCGGCACCAAAATCCGCAGCGTGCTGCACGGAATGGGCTTCGGCGACTTCGCTCCGGAAACGGTCGTGTCGACGCTCAGCGGCGGACAGCGGACCCGGTTGGCGCTGGCGAAAATGCTGCTTCAGGCACCGGACCTGCTCATGCTGGACGAACCGACGAACCACTTGGATATCGAGACGCTGACCTGGCTCGAAGATTATTTGCGCGGCTATGAAGGCGGCCTGCTGATCGTCTCCCACGACCGCTACTTCCTCGACAAGACGGTAACGGCGATCGTGGAGATCGAACGCCACAGGGCGCGCCGCTACACGGGCAACTACAGCCGCTATACGGAGCTGAAGGCCGCGGAATACGAGGCCGATCTGAAGCAGTACGAGAAGCAGCAGGGCGAAATCGCGAAAATGGAAGCGTTCATTCAGCAGAACATCGTCCGCGCCTCCACCACCAAACGGGCCCAAAGCCGGCGCAAAGCGCTGGAGAAAATGGACAGGCTCGACCGGCCGGCCGGCGACCTGAAGCGGGCGAACTTCTCGTTCCAGGCCGCGTACACTTCGGGCAAAGACGTGCTGCAGGTGGAAGGCCTATCCGCCTCCTACGACGGCAAAGATCCGCTGTTCCGGGAAGCTTCGTTCGCGCTCAGCCGCGGCGAGACGGTCGCGCTGATCGGTCCCAACGGCGTCGGCAAGTCCACGATGCTCAAGGCGCTGATCGGACGCCTTAAGCCCGACCGCGGCCGGATTACTTGGGGCGCCAAAGTGCAGATCGGCTATTACGATCAGGAACAGGACACGCTGAACCCGCAGAATACCGTGTTGGAAGAACTGTGGAGCACGTATCCGCACATGGAAGAAGCCCGTATCCGCACGGTTCTCGGCAGCTTCCTGTTCAGCGGCGAAGACGTCCTGAAAAGAATTTCGGCGCTCAGCGGCGGGGAAAAAGCGCGGGTATCCCTGGCCAAGCTGATGCTGCTCGAAGCGAACACGCTGGTGCTCGACGAACCGACCAACCATCTGGATCTGTACAGCAAGGAAGTGCTCGAATCGGCGCTGATCGATTTCGAAGGCACGCTGCTGTTCATTTCCCACGACCGTTATTTCCTGAACAAAATGGCGGAGCGGGTCGTCGAGCTGAGCCCGGACGGCATCACCAATTATCTGGGCAACTACGACGACTATGTGGAAAAAAAGCAGGAGCTTGCAGAAATTGCGCGCGAAGCTGCGCTGACCGGCGCAAACAAGCAGAAATCCGCAGCCGCCGCTCAGGCGCCTTCGGCCGAAGAATCCAAGAGCGCCCCGACTTCGTTCGAGGAGAGCAAACAGGCAAAACGCGAAGAGCGAAGCCGCCAGCGCCGCCTGGAACAGTTGGAGACGGTGATCGCCGAGCTCGAGAGCGCCGTCGCCGCCCTTGAACTGGAGTTGACGCTTCCGGAAATTTACGAAGATTACATGGCGATTCAGGAACGGCAGACGGCCATCGATGCCAACAAAACGCAGCTGGCGGAAGCTTACGATGAATGGGAGTCGCTGGCTGCGGAATAATTTTTTTGTCAAGCGGCATTTTTATCTATCCCTTTTATCCACCGGCTTATCCACATTTTTAAGAGGCAGCTCGCTTACTTACCGGCCTTCCAGGCCGGTTTTTTGCTTTTTAAATCGGCTCTTCTGCTTTGAAACCAATTTTATCCACTTTGTTATGCACATTATCCACAGATTTATAGGATTCCACATGAAAAACATATCCCCTTTTGCAGAGAAAAGAAAGCAGCCGTCTGGCGCGGGATGGAAGCGTTTATTCACAACTCAAAGGGGATATGTGGATAAGATTATTCAGGGATTGACAAGCGAGAGTAAAACGTGCGTTAAAAGAGTTTCGCAGCCGCGTACTTTTTTACCCGCATTTTACACGATGGAAAGAGACGGCGCGTACGCACAAAAGAGCCTCTCCCGATCGGGAGAGGCTCTCGGATATTTCGAATTGTCGGCCGCTTGGGCCGCCTGCCGAAGGCCGGTTCAGCGAGCGCCCGACGCCCCGACCGACCAGCCTTCCAGCGACATGCCCGGCTCGCCTTTGATGTACAGGTCGCTGACTTCGCCGTGAATCCACTTGACATGGGCGGCTGCGCCGATCATCGCGGCGTTGTCGGTGCAGTATTTCATCGGCGGAATCGCCAGCGTAATGCTTTCCGCCGCGCAGCGGGCCGCAAGCTCGCTCCGCAGCCCGCCGTTGGCGGCCACGCCGCCGCAGAGCAGCAGCTGCTTCGCCCCGAATTCGTGCACGGCGCGGATCGCTTTGCCGACCAGCACTTCGACGACGGATTCCTGGAATCCTCGCGCGATGCCTCCCGCGTCGACCTCTTCGCCTTTCATTCGGCTCTGGTTGACCAGATTCAGCACCGCGGACTTCAGTCCGCTGAGGCTGAAATCGTACGAGCCTTCTTCCAGCCATACCCGCGGCAGCGGAACGGCCGATTCGGCCGCCTGAGCCGCCCGATCGACGTGGGGACCGCCCGGATACGGATATCCCAGCGCGCGGGCGACCTTGTCGTACGCTTCGCCGACCGCGTCGTCTCGCGTCTGTCCCATAACTTCGAACCGTCCTTCGCTCTCCATCCGCACGATTTCCGTATGTCCGCCGGAGACGACCAGCGCAATCGCCGGATATTGAATTTCTTCGGTCAGCCGATTGGCGTAAATATGCCCCGCGATATGATGCGTGCCGATCAGCGGTTTGTCCAGCGCGAAGGCCAGCGCCTTCGCCGCCATGATGCCCACCAGCAGCGCGCCGACGAGTCCGGGGCCTTCCGTTACGGCGATCGCCGTCAGTTCTTCGGGAGCGACGCCCGATTCCGAGATCGCCTGCTCCATGAGCAGCGTGATGCATTCGACGTGCTGCCGCGACGCGACTTCCGGCACGACGCCTCCGAACGCTTTATGCGTCTCGATCTGGCTGGCGACCAGATTGACGAGCACTTCCCGGCCGTCCCTGACGATCGCGACCGACGTTTCGTCGCAGCTCGTTTCCACGGCCAAGATGCAGGTGCTTTTCCGGTTCGCGTCTTCCTTTTGTTGCTTGGGTGCCATGTTCATGCCCGTTACACGCTTCCTTCCGTATTTCCGGCCGCCTTCGGACGATCCTTGAGATCGACCACCATAATGACGGCATCTTCGTTGTTGTCGGAGTAATACCCTTTGCGGATCCCGACTTCGCGGAATCCCATTTTCGTATACAGATTCCGGGCGACGCCGTTGCTGACGCGCACTTCCAGCGTCGCGCGTTCAAGCCCCAGCGCCTTCGCCGTATCCAACAGTTCGTTCAGCAGGCGTTCGCCCAGTTTGCGCCCGCGGTAGGCGGTGCGCACGGCTATATTCGTAATATGCGCTTCGTCGATGACCGTCCACATGCCGGCATAGCCGGCCGGCTTCCCGCCCACTTCCATGATGAGATAACGGGCAAAATGGTTCAGCGTCATCTCGCTGCGAAACGCCTGTTCCGTCCACGGCAGCGAAAACGACTCGTGTTCGATGATCATCACGTCCGGGATATCTTCGAGCCGCATGGCGCGAAAAGATACGGACGGATTGCCCGAAGACTGTGCCGGTTCGGTTTCTCGGTGCTGCATCCGGTGCGGCCCCCTTTTCTGCAAGATTGGATATCCGGTGTCTTCCCGCGATACTGCGCGCGCCCGCACGACGCCGCGCAGTTCGCTTCTTCCCCATTATGCCCCGCTTACGGCCTGCGCAGCAAATTCGCTTCCGCTTCGGTGACCTGAGTGTAGTTCGGCAGCAGCGCATGCGCGTCGGACGTCTCGCCGGCGGCCAGCTTGAGCCGGCCGATCCGGCCGATCCAGCGCCCTTCCGCCGGGCAGTCCCGCAGCAGGACCTGTTCTGTCCGCAGTCCGGCCAGTTCAGCGAGTCCCCGAACCGTTTCGGCATGCTTTTCGGTCTCGCCGGTGAACAGCACGTATTCCGGCCGCTCGCTCTCCGGCAGTTTCTTCAGGCGATCCGCGATTCGCGCCGTCCAATCATCGACCATCAGAATCGCATCGTCGGCCAGCCTTTTCAACCGCGCAGCGTTCTCCGTGCCGCCGTTCGGCGCGTTCCCTTCGGCCGCATCGCCGCCGCTCGCGGGAAGCTCCGGCGTCCCGAACAGCGCGGTATACGCCTGCCCGCGCCGGGCGTCGACCAGCGGCACGATCCACCCCCGGCCCTGCGGAGAGGCGGCTTCCCGTCCCGAAGCCGCCTGGGCTTCCAGACTCGATACCGCCGCTATCGGCAGCTTCAGCGCCCAAGCCAGCGTCTTCGCGGACGTGACGGCGATACGAACGCCGGTATACGAGCCGGGACCGATGCCGACGGCGATGCCGGCCAGTTCCCTTTTATCCGTTCCCGACTCGCGCAGCGCACGTTCGATCTCCGGCAGCAGATTGACGGAATGATTGCGCTCGGCCGGATTGCAGCTTTCGTACAAAACTCCGTTCTCGTCCAGTACGGCTACGGCCTGCGCCGCGCTCGACGTGTCCAGCGCCAAAATCCGGCCCTCCGGCCGGTTATGCTTTTCCATTTTCGAATTCCCCATTCTTGTTCGTTTCTTCCGCTGCCGCGTTCTCTGCCCCGGGCGGACGTGCCGGCTCCGGCAGCGATTCGACCCACTTCGTATACGGCGCGCCCACGCCTTCGCAGCGGATCAGGCGGCTTTCTCCGCCCGCATGCTCGATCCGCAGATTCAGCCGGCACTCCGGCAGCAGGTCGGGAATCAGCACGGCCCATTCGACCAGCGATACGCCGCTTCCTTCGAAATACTCGTCCAACCCCAGATCTTCCGCTTCGTCCTGCGTGATCCGGTAGACGTCCATATGGTAGAGAGGCAGTCTGCCTTCGTATTCCTTGATCAGCGTAAACGTCGGGCTGTTCACTACGCCCCGGACGCCGAGCGCGGCGGCAAAGCCCTGCGAAAACTTCGTTTTGCCCGCGCCCAGGTCTCCGTCAAGCGCGATGACGGTTCCCGGCTGCGCCAGCTTGGCGAAATAGGCGGCCAATTCGGCCGTATCGGCTTCGCCGCGAGAGATCCATTCCCTGCGGATTGTTTCGTATGCGTGCACGCTTCGTTCCACCTTCGCTTCCCCTTCGGCACGGGCTTCAAAAAAACCGGCCGTTTCGTTGATCTCTTCATTATAACGCAAATGATTCGCCGCGGGCACTCCCGCTTTCCTCCCCGCCCGAATAAAAACGTCCTGCGCCGCCGAAGCGGGCAGGACAGATTTATTTTCGATCCGATACGGCCGCTCCGATGCGCGCAGCGGCTTTCGGGTATCGGGAAAACCGCCGCGCCTTAAGCCGCCACGTCCCTTTTTCGGAATACCCAGAACGCAAGCCCCAAGAAAACGGCGTAATAGACGGCCAGCACGGCCAGCGAGAATCCAAGCGACATGACGCCGTGCTGCCCGGTCGCCGAGTTGATATACTGGGTCAGATCGAGATTGGCGAACAGCAGATAGCGGCCGATCGCGTATTTGGCGGGATCGACGAGCAGCGTGATGACATTTCCCATAAACAGCAGGATAATCGTCAGGGCAACCGCCAGCGAATTGCTTCGGAAGACCGCCGAAAACATGAACGCCATCGTCATATAGATAAGGCTCTCGACGATTCCGTACAGCAAAGACCACCAGAAGTAAGCGCTCATGCTCCCGGAAATTTGGGCCAGCAAGTCGTCCGAAGCGGAGCCCGTCCCGAACAAGATCGCCGACGCCAGCAGCCCGAGTCCGGTAAACAGCGTAAAAAGGCCCAGCATGAACAGCACCAGCGACAAATATTTGGCCAGCAGCACCTTGCTCCGGCTCCACGGCCGGATCAGCAGCAGCTTGATCGTTCCCCTGGCGAATTCGCCGGCCACCGAGTCGGCCGCTACGGCGATCGCGAATACCGTCGGCAGAAACTTGAAGAGCAGCAGGGTATTCATGACGCTCCACAGCCCGATTTCGTCGCTGACGAAGTACATCAGGACAGGCATCAGGAGCGCCGTCAGCGCAATAATGCCCAGCATGATCCAAGTCCGCACCCGCGCGTAAATTTTTACGTTTTCGTTATGAACCAATCCGAAAAAGTTAGACAATATGCCCGCCTCCCGTCATCTCCAGGAATTGATCCTCCAGCGAACGGGTAAGCATTCGGATGCCGTATACGGCGATGCCGGCCTGTACCAGGCGTCTATTGGCTTCCGCGATCCCTTCCCGGTTCGTTTTTACGATCAGTCGGCTTTCGCGAATCTCTCCCGCCCCGTCGCCGAACAGCCGCAGCGCTTCTTCCGGCCGATCCACCTCGAACGCGACTTCCACCGCCGCTTCGAGATCCGTTTCGCCGTGCAGTTCGCGCACGTCGATCAGCCGGCCCGCCTGAATGATCGCGACCGTATCGCACATGAGCTCCATTTCGCTCAGCAGGTGGCTCGACACGAACACGGTCGTCCCTTCCAGGCGCGTCAGCTCCCGCAAATAATCGCGCAGCTCTCGAATTCCCTGCGGATCTAGACCGTTGGTCGGCTCGTCGAGGATCAGCAGCTTCGGCCGATGCAGAATCGCCTGCGCGACGCCGAGCCGCTGACGCATGCCGAGCGAATATGTAGATACTTTGTCGCGAATGCGATGCTCCAACCCCATAAACCGCACGACTTCGTCGATTCGTTCTTTGGGCACGTCGGCCCGCATGCGGGCGTACTGCTGCAAATTCCGGTAGCCGCTCAGGAATCCGTACATCTCGGGGTTTTCCACGATCGCCCCGACCTGCGAAATCGCCTGCTCGAACTCCCGGGTGATGCTGCGGCCGCAGACGAGAATATCTCCCGCGCTCGGCGCCATCAGCCCCGTCATCATGCGGATAGTCGTCGTTTTGCCCGAACCGTTCGGTCCGAGGAAGCCGAACACCTGCCCCGGCGGCACGTCGAGCGTCAAGCCTTCGATGATCGTTTTGCGGCCGATCCGTTTGACGACATTGTTGAAGCGAACGACAGGTTCGCCGACAATGCCGCTTGTTTCGTTCAAATGAGGCATCTTGTCGCTTATGATTTCCATATCGGATGTGCTCCTCCTTTTATTCGATTTGTTTCTTCGCCTCCGCTTCCGTTTGCACCGCTCCCTTTCCCCGAAAAAAGCCCCCGCCTTACCAATGTAACATAGCTCTGCGGTTTCATTCGATCGTTTCCGCAAAAAAAGCCTACCCGCTTCTCTTGGGGAGAAAGGGGTAGGCCTGCTGATTCAGCATTTTTGCGAAATGCATGCTATTCGGAAAAGAAACTCGTCCCTTAACCGCCGGTACGCGCCAGCTCGCGCATATTGGCTTCGAAAGCGGCCAGCAGCGCGGCATCTCCGCTCAGGCCGCTGGATTCCGCTTTTTCGATCTGTTCCAGCATCCGCTTGTAGTCCTTCGGAATGACGCGGACGAAGCGGCCCGACGTCTGTTCCCAGCCGTCGAGGATCAGCTTGGCCACGCCGCTGCCGGTCAGCTCGGCGTGACGCTCGATCATGCCGCGAACTTCGTCCTTCTCGGCTTCGTTCTCGAGCGGCTCGAGCAGCACCATTTCCAGGTTGCAGCGGCTCACGAAGTCGCCCGCTCCGTCGTAGACGTAAGCGACGCCGCCGGACATGCCGGCCGCGAAGTTGCGGCCCGTCTCGCCGAGCACGACGACGCGTCCGCCGGTCATGTATTCGCAGCCGTGGTCGCCCGTGCCTTCGACGACGACCTTGACGCCGGAGTTGCGGACCGCGAAGCGTTCGCCGGCGATACCGCTGATATACGCTTCGCCGCCGGTCGCGCCGTAGAACGCCGTATTGCCGATGATGATGTTCTCCTCGGACTTGAACGTCGCTTTCGGGTCCGGCTTGACGATAATCCTGCCGCCGGACAGTCCCTTGCCGACATAGTCGTTGGAATCGCCGACCACTTCAAGCGTCATGCCTTTCGGCACGAACGCGCCGAAGCTCTGACCCGCGGAGCCGGTAAAATGCAGCTTGATCGTGTCTTCCGGCAGGCCTTCCGCGCCGTAGCGGCGCGTCACTTCGCTGCCGAGAATGGTGCCGGTCGCCCGGTCCACGTTCGTGATCTTGAACGACGCTTCGACCTTTTCGCCGCGCTCCAGCGCCGGAGCGGCCGCCGTCAGCAGTTCGCGCATATCGATCGTCTGCTCCAGCCCGTGGTTCTGGGTCTGCGCCCGGAACGGCTTGCTGCCGGCCGGAAGCTCCGGCGTGTGCAGCAGCGGCGTCAGGTCGAGGCCTTTCTTCTTCCAGTGATGCGAAGCGTCCACCGCGTCCAGGCAGTCGGTGCGGCCGACCATTTCCTGCACGCTGCGGAAGCCGAGCTGCGCCATGATCTCGCGCAGATCTTCCGCCACGAATCGCATGAAGTTCGCCACATGCTCCGGATCGCCCATGAAGTTCTTGCGCAGTTCCGGATTCTGCGTCGCGACGCCGACCGGACAAGTGTCCAGCTGGCACACTCTCATCATGATGCAGCCGACCGCCACGAGCGGCGCCGTGGAGAAGCCGTATTCTTCGGCGCCGAGCAGCGCGGCGACCGCAAGGTCGCGGCCCGACAGCATTTTGCCGTCCGTCTCCAGCACGACGCGGTCGCGCAGATTGTTCAGGATCAGCGTCTGGTGCGTCTCGGCCAGACCCAGCTCCCAAGGCATGCCCGCGTGACGGATCGAGCCCTGCGGAGACGCGCCCGTGCCGCCGTCGTAGCCGCTGACGAGAATGATGTCGGCGCGTCCTTTCGCGACGCCGGCCGCGATCGTGCCGACGCCCACTTCGGATACCAGTTTGACGTTGATGTCCGCGCGCGGGTTGGCGTTTTTCAGATCGTAGATCAGTTCCGCCAGGTCCTCGATCGAGTAGATGTCATGGTGCGGCGGAGGCGAGATGAGTCCGACGCCCGGCGTCGAACCGCGAACTTCCGCGACCCAAGGATACACCTTGCGGCCCGGCAGCTGTCCGCCTTCGCCCGGCTTGGCGCCCTGCGCCATCTTGATCTGAATCTCGTCGGCGTTGACCAGATAGTTCGACGTGACGCCGAAACGGCCCGACGCCACCTGCTTGATCGCGCTGCGGCGGGAATCGCCGTTGGCGTCAGGCACGAAGCGCGCCGGATCTTCGCCGCCCTCGCCCGTGTTGCTCTTGCCGCCGACGCGGTTCATGCCGATCGCCAGCGCTTCGTGCGCTTCCTTGCTGATCGAACCGAACGACATGGCGCCGGTCTTGAAGCGCTTCATGATGTTCTCGACCGGTTCCACTTCGTCCAGCGGCACCGGTTCGCCCGCCGGCTTGAGGTTCAGCAGCGCTCTCAGCGTCAGATGCTGCTTGGACTCGCCTTCGACGAGACGCGCGTACTTTTTATACGTTTCGTAATCGCCCGTACGCACCGCCTGCTGAAGCAGGTGAATGGTCTGCGGATTGAACAAATGCTCTTCGCCGTCGCTGCGCCACTGGTATTCGCCGCCGGAGTCCAGCACCTTGTCGATGCCTTCCTTGTCGGAGAACGCCCGGTTGTGCTGAAGCAGCGTATCGAACGCGATCTCTTCGAGGCCGATGCCGCCGATGCGGGACGGGGTCCACGTGAAGTAGCGGTCCACGAATTCGGACTTCAGGCCGACCGCTTCGAAGATCTGCGCGCCGCGGTACGACTGGATCGTGGAGATGCCCATCTTGGACAGGATTTTCACGACGCCCTTGGTCGTTCCCTTGATGTAGTTCTTGACGGCTTTCTCGTGCGTGATCCCTCTCAGCATGTTCTGCGCGATCATGTCCTTCAGCGTCTCGAACGCCAGATACGGGTTCACGGCGCTGATGCCGTAGCCGAGCAGGAGCGCGAAATGGTGCACGTCGCGCGGTTCGCCCGATTCGAGCAGCAGCGTGACCTTGGTCCGGCTGCCTTTGCGGATCAGATGGTGATGCATGGTCGAGACGGCCAGCAGCGCCGGGATGGCGGCATTGTCGCGGTCCACGCCCTTGTCGGACAGAATCAGGATATTATGCCCCTTCTCGATGACCCGGTCTGCGGCCGCGCACATCTCGTCCAGCGCATCCCGCAGTCCTTCCGCGCCTCGCGCGGCTTCGAAGAAGATCGGAATCGTCATCGCCCGGAAGCCCGGACGGTGACGGTGCACATGACGGATCTTGGCAAAATCTTCGTTGGACAGCACCGGCGTGTCGAGCGCGATCATGCGGCAGCTTTCCGGTTCCGGATGCAGCAGATTGCGCTCCGCGCCGATCGCCGTCGAAGCCGACGTGACGATCTCTTCGCGGATGGCGTCGATCGGCGGGTTCGTGACCTGCGCGAACATCTGCTTGAAGTAGTTGTACAGACGCTGCGGCTTGTCGGAGAGCACCGCGAGCGGCGCGTCGTAGCCCATCGAGCCCGTCGCTTCGATGCCGGTGGACGCCATCGGCTCCAGCACTTTGCGCAGCTCTTCGAACGTGTAGCCGAACGACAGCTGCAGCTGCGTGACGTTCTCGTGCTTCGGCGCCGGAGGTTCCTGCGCGTCCGGAAGCTCCTCCAGATTGATCATATGTTCGTCCAGCCATTGACGGTACGGCTGCTCCGAAGCGATCTGCTCTTTCACTTCCTCGTCGGAAATGATGCGGCCTTCCTTCGTGTCGATCAGCAGCATGCGTCCCGGACGCAGGCGGTCTTTGTACAATATGTTTTCCGGAGCCACGTCCAGTACGCCCGCTTCGGAGGAGAGAATAATCTCGTCGTCCTTCGTGACGTAGTAGCGCGCCGGGCGCAGGCCGTTGCGGTCGAGAATGGCGCCGATCTGCACGCCGTCCGTGAACGCCATCGCGGCCGGGCCGTCCCACGGCTCCATCAGACAGCTGTGATATTCGTAAAACGCTTTTTTCGTATCGTCCATCGTCTCGTGCTTGCTCCACGGCTCCGGCACCATCATCATCGCCACATGCGGCAGCGAGCGTCCGCTCAGGTACAGGAATTCGAACGTGTTGTCGAACATCGCCGTATCGGAGCCGTCCGGGTTGATGACCGGCTTTACCTTATCGAGGTCCGGGCCGAACACTTCGCTCTCGAACAGCGTCTGGCGCGCGTGCATCCAGTTGACGTTGCCGCGCATCGTATTGATCTCGCCGTTGTGGATCATGAAGCGGTACGGGTGCGCGCGGTCCCAGCTCGGGAACGTGTTCGTGCTGAAACGCGAGTGGATCAGCGCGATCGCCGAAGTCAGCTTCTCGTCGCGAAGATCCGGGTAAAATTGTCCGACCTGCGCGGTGGTCAGCATGCCCTTGTACACGATTTTCCGGCTCGACAAACTCGGGATGTAGAAGCTTTCCGCGCCTTCGCCTTCCGCGTAGCGGATAGACATTTCGGCCAGGCGGCGAATGACGTAGAGTTTGCGTTCAAAAGCCAGGTCGTCCGTTCCGTTCACTTCGCCGCGTCCGATGAAAATCTGGCGCACGCACGGCTTGGCCGCCTTGGCGGAATGGCCCAGCGTGCTGTCGTCGGTCGGCACGGTGCGGAATCCGAGCAGCTTCTGTCCTTCCGCCTGCACGATCTCGCCCAGCAGGTACTCGTGACGGGCGCGGATCTTGTCGTCCGTGGACAGGAACAGCATGCCGACGCCGTATTCGCCTTCGGCCGGCAGCGCGAAGCCGAGGTCCTGCGACGCGAAGAACCCGTGCGGAATCTGCAGCATGATGCCCGCTCCGTCGCCGGAGTTCGGTTCGGCCCCCTGGCCGCCGCGGTGCTCCATGTTTTCGAGCATGGTCAGTCCCCGGCTGACGATATCGTGCGCGGGCTTTCCTTTGATATTGGCGATAAAGCCCATGCCGCAGGCGTCTTTTTCGAACTGCGGATCGTATAGACCCTGTTTCGGAGGCAATCCAGTCATTTCATCAAACAACCTTTCTATAATGAAATTCGTTCATCCCGACAAAGAGATAAGGGTGCTCGCGCGTGGCACGCCACCGAAAAGCCGCAGATATAAGAGAACAGACTCCTTTTCGCACCCGGCGGGGGTTCCGCTGGGGTCAAAAAGCAGTCTTCCACATCCCGCGAAAAAGCGGGTTCGCAGTTGGATTTTAGTTCCCCCATTGTAACATTCAGCTTACACAGCATGCAATTTAAATCTTTTATCCGCCCGATAGAAAAAGTTTTCGCAGAGAAGCATTAGCGCATTGATGTACTGAAATGAGCAGCCATGCGCCCGCGGCGGCGTTCGGAGTGGACGGCATGATTTTGAGTCATTATACGACAAAATTTACGCTTTGCCTATGCCTGGGGCGATTTGTCCAAGCAATGATGCAAAATGTGCAAAATCCGACGCAAAACTTCCATGCAATCGGAGCGGGGGAACCTTTGAACGAAAATAGCGGAAGAAAAAGCAAAACCCTCTTCCCGCGCGGAGAAGAGGGTTGAACAGCGAAAAATCCGTGTCCGCCTATGGTATACGCCTTAACAATGTCGGCTATCTACTATTATATAGGACGCGACCCCGGCGCATGCGGCGGGCAGGCGCCGGGCTTCGAATCCGATCCCGCTTAAGCGTGCGCTCCTGCCGGAGCGGGATTGGCGCTCGTCTCCGGTTGACGCACGTCGCGCTCGCGCAGGAAGTAGAACAGGGTCAACAGCAGGAACGCGACGCCGATCGCCCCCATCAGAATCGTTTGATGCCAGACGACGTCGGCGGCTCCCGTCGAAATGGCGGCCTTGTAGCCGATTACGGTGTGGGTCATCGGCATCCAAGGATTGAATGCTTTCATCCAATTCGGGATCAATTCCAGCGGGAACGTGCCTGCGCTGGTCGTCAATTGGAAGATCAACAGCAGCAGCATCATGAACCGGCCCGGATTGTCGAGCCAGGTGACGAACGCCTGAATCATCATCGTAAACGAGAAGCTGGCCACCCACGTGAACAGGCAGAACAGCGGCACGCTCTGCACGTCCATCTTCAGCACGAACAGCGTCACGACGACCGCCAAAGCGGACTGCAGCAGGCTCATGCCGAAGAATGACAAGAAGCGGCTGACAAACCGGTTCCAGCCTGTCGTCTCGGCGACGGAAGAGCCGCGCAGCGGCACGACCAGCGTCGAGATCAGCGCGCCCACGAACAGGCCCAGCGACAGGAAGTACGGCGCGAAGCCCGTGCCGTAGTTCGGCACGTCATGATAGACGGTCTCGTTCAGTTCGACCGGGGCGGCGTACATCTGCGCGTTGGCGTCGCCTTTATTGACGTCGGCGGTCTCTGCCGCCGCCTCGCTCAGCTTGCTCTGCAGCTCGCCGGAACCGTCGGCCAATCGGCCGGCTCCGTCTTGGAGCTGTCCGGCGCCGTCTTCCAGCTTGCCCGCTCCGTCACGGAGCTTGACCGCTCCCGAAGCCAGCGTGTCGGTGCCCGCGCCGAGCTGCGCGGCGCCCGAAGCCAGCTCGCCCGCGCCGCTGCCGAGCTTGCCGGCCCCCGCGCTGAGCTGCCGCGCGCCGGAAGCCAGTTCGCCTGCGCCCGCGGACGCCTGGCCGAGCCCGGCTTCCAATTGAGCGCTGCCCGAGGCCAGTTGTCCCGCGCCGGCACTAAGCGTCCGACCGCCGGCCGCCGCTTCGTCCAGTTTGGCGCCGAACTGCTTCAGGCCTTCGCCGAGCTGCTTCTGTCCGGCAATCAGGCTGTCCGCTCCGGTTTGAAGCTTCGTGCCCCCCGCGGCAAGCTGCTCCGCGCCGCTCAGCATCTGCTGCTGCGCGCCGTCAAGCTTGGCCGCGCCTTCGCTCAGCTTGGCTTGGCCCGCGCTAAGTTCTCCGCTGCCGGCCGCGACCGCCTGGGCGGCTGCCAGCAGTTTTTGCGCGTCCGGACTCTGCGCCAGCTGCGGCGATGCCTGGAGCAGATGTTCCAGCCCGTCGGCTACGCCCTGCGCTCCCGCATTCAGCTGCTGGCTCGCCTGGCTCGAAGCGGCAAGTCCGTCTTTGAGCTGCGCGCTGCCGGCCGCGCTTTGTTTAAGCGCATCCCGCAGGCTGCCGACTCCGCCCGCCGCTTGTCCGATGCCGGCCTGCAGCTGCACCGCGCCTTCGGTCAGGCCGGCCGCTCCGGCTTCGATCTTGCCGTGCGCATCGGACAGCTGGCCGAGACCTCCCGCCAGCTTGCCGGCTCCGGTCTGCAGCGAACCCGCTCCGGTCTTCAGCTGCGCGGCGCCGTTTTGAAGCTTGCTCTGTCCGCTTTGCAGGCTGACCGCCCCGGCGGCCAGCTTGTCCAGATTCTCCTGCAGCGTCGCCGCTCCGTTTTGAAGCTGAAGCGTGCCGTTTTGAAGCTTGCCGGCTCCCTCTTTCAAAGCGACGGCACCGTCTCCGGCTTGAACCAGCCCATCCTTCAACTGCGAAGCGCCGTCTTTCAATTCACCGGCTCCACTGCCCAGGTCGCCGGCTCCGTCTTTCAGCTTGCCCGCTCCCTCGCCGGCATCACCGAATCCTTCCGAAATCGTGTCGAGTTTGGCGAACAGCTTTTCGGTATACGTTTTGGTGACCGCTTCGGATACTTTGCCTTTGATTTCCTTCATGGCCGTTTCGCCGATTTGGCCGGCCAGGAAGTTATACCCTTTGTTCGGCGAAAATTCGATCTCCGCCGTCTGCGGCTGCTTGTCCAGGACCGTCGTCGCTTTCCGCGAAAAGTCTGCCGGAACGGTGATCCGCATATAATACGTTTCGTCTTCCAGACCGCGGGCGGCGGTGTCCGCATCGACGAACTGCCAATCGAACGAACCGTCCTTTTTCAATTCGTCGATCAGATCCTGTCCCGCTTGCAGCGTCTCTCCGTCATACTGCGCTCCCTGATCGAGGTTGACGACCGCGACCGGAATTTCGTCCATTTTACCGTAAGGATCCCAGAATGCCGTCAGGAACAGCCCGCTGTACAGTACGGGAATGAACAGAACGACGACGATCGGAATCAGAATCTTCGGATTTTTCAAATGAGTCTTCAAATCGCTGAAAAATACGCCTAAAGATTTCAATTTGTTTCTCTCCCCGATTTCATTCTTTTTTTATCCAGCCTTTTTCGGACCGAATGACTAATTCGATCATTTAGTCATTTTAGAGCAAAAAAACGGCCCGCTTTTCAGCAGGCCCGTCGCCTTCGAATCCCGTTTCAGGGCGCGGCGGTAAAACCTTCCGTCAAAAAAGTGAACATGTGGCGCTTCAGTTCTTCCTTCGACATCGGCGGATGATGCATCTCCCACTCGCCGGTCAGCGCGATAAACAGCTTCAGCATGCCGAATGCGATCACCTCGGCGCTGCCTTCGCGGATCGCGCCCTTGTCCATCGATTCGCGGATGACGCGTTCGAGAAACTCCAGTACGACGCTCTCCACCTTGAATAGCGCGGCCTTCGCCTGGGGCGTGCCGATGTCCCGAAGTTCCTGCGACAGCTTCAGGAATAATTCATGCTCTTCGCGGAACTCCAGAATGGCATCGAGCGCCTGGTAGGCATTTTCGAAAAACGGGCGCTCCGCATGAATTTCCGCCTCCGCTTTGCGCCGCAGCTCCCGGATGGCGCCCAGCAGAATTTCGTCGAACAGCTCTTCCTTGTTTTCAAAAAAAGTATAGATGGTCCCTTTGCCCACGTTGGCAATCTTCGCAACCTGGTCCATCGTGGTCGCTTTGTACCCGAACAGCGAGAACGACTGGGCAGCCGCATGCAGCACCTGCTCGCGGCGGTCGACGACAGCCATACTCCCCCTCCTCTTTTTGTCTGTATTTTGACTAAAATTACAAAACGGTCATTCGGTCAATTTCAATTTATCATACCGTCCCGGGGATGGCAAGACATTTATCCGCCTTCCTTCGCCGGGTTTAAAAAAGGTCCTTCCCGCTGCTGCGGAAAGGACCGGCTGCCCGCGGACAAGCCGCAGCGTTCGGATGGAGAGACGTCATTCCGCGAATCCGCGCGATTTCTCGAACGAACCGCCCCGTTTCTTTTAGACTTCGACGCTTTCCCGGTTGTTCAACGCGATGCCTTCAATGCCGTCTTCCTTCAAACGCTCGCAGAACGATTCCGCGTCCTGCTCGATCGCCGGGAACGTATTATAATGCAGCGGCAGCACTTTCGGCGCTCCGACCCACTTGGCCGCGATCCGCGCGTCTTCGGGTCCCATCGTGAAAAAGTCGCCGATCGGCAGCGCCGCGATATCGATCTTGTTCAGTTCGCCGATGATCTTCATGTCGCCGAACAGCGCCGTGTCGCCGGCATGATACAGCGTCTTTCCGCCCATGGTCAGCAGAATGCCCGCCGGTTCGCCTCCGTAGATGACTTTGTCGTCCACCGTCAGCGAGGAGCTGTGGAACGCCAGCGTATACTTGACCTTAAAACCGTCGAATTGATGCGAGCCTCCGATGTTCATGCCGACCGTCTTCACGCCCTGTTCCATGCAGTAATTCGCAAGTTCCACGGGAGCGACCACGGGACAATCGTTGGCTTTGGCGATTCCGATCGTGTCGCCGAAATGGTCGTTGTGCGCGTGCGTCAGCAGCACGGCGTCCACCTTGATGTCGGCGGGTTTCACTCCGGAATTCGGATTGCCGGTCAGGAACGGATCGATGATGACGGACTTGCCCCCGCCTTCCACCAACAGCGCGGAGTGACCGAGATAGGTAATTTTCATAGACGAAATGCTCCCTTCGCGTTCGAATTGACCTGCTTGGAATTTCCCGCACCGCTGTATCCGAAATCGGACGCAGGGATGCCGTTATCCTCAGGGGATCAGGTATATACGATTTTCACTTCATCATTATAACGCGTGAAAAGTATGTATACCAAATTCGTATTCGCTTCGCCAGAGATGCCGGTTATTTAAAAAACGTATGATGCCCGATCTTTTTGACAGGCGTGCGCGTATTCGGAATCGTCATGTCCGTCGCCAGTTCCATGGACACGAAATAATACGTGTCGTCCGTCACTTCCTTGCGGCCGTTCAGCGCTTCGGCTGCGGCTTTAACGGAGTCTTCGGATGGCACGACGCGATCGAAACGGCCGTTCTGCACAGGGGAAAACTGATATCTTTGATAAATGACGTCGCGAATCGTATCCGGATAATTGGCAGACCGGAGCCGGTTCAGCACAACGTTGGCGACCGCTACTTTGCCCGCGTAAGGTTCGCCTTCCGCTTCCGCCATGACGATGCGTTCCAGCAAAAGAAGGTCTTCTTTGGACAGAGCGTAAGACCAGGTCGCTTGAGAAGCCTGATCCTGGCTGAGCAGCGCGGTCTGTGTGAAAAACAATTTTTTTGGGGGAGTATGGGATGTTGCCGCTTCCTTGACGATGGCCTGTCGAGCCGGAGCCGAATCTTCTTTTTTTCGATCGGCTTGTGCTGCGGATGCGGACTTTTGATTTTTTTGAGCGGAAACGGTCGTGGACGCAGCCGTTTGCTTGTCGCTCTTGTGCTGCTTGGAGACGTTCGAAGAAGTCTCGCTTTGAGCGGTTTTGGAAGAAGCTGTTGTTTTTGTTTCGGGATTTTTTTTGATCACGGTTTTGGCTTTGACGGCCGGCTGGCGCTCTTCCTGCTGCTTGTCCGCCGAAGAGATTTGCTGCGTCTCTTCCTGCTGCGTCCAAGCGGCGGTCCTTGCTATGAATTCGGGATGAAGCACTTCATCGAAAACGACGTCGGTCAGTTCGCAGGCCCCCATGCCGGCGCTTGCCGATTCCGCGTAAGACGGACGAACGCCGTTCGAAGCCCACACGGTTCCTGCACAAATGAAAATCAAGATCACACCGACAAGCAGCACGACCCAACGATTATTTTTGAGTTGTTCCATATTATCCTCCTAGCTCTCGGCATACTCCCTTCCTATGTAACCGTTCCAATGCGATTTGAATCCGCATTTTGCCGAAAGCATGTTCGCTTTTTTTGGTAATACTCATACAAGGAAGGGTCGATCTAAAAAATGCACAAACGCTATTATATCGCAAAACGCGATTTTTTTCACCTTTTTTCATAAACGTTCTCTTTGCTCCCCCTTTTTCAAGCGTGTTCAAACGCGCGAATCTTCGACTTTTTCATCCTGAAAAATCGGCAGTTTTGCCTCAACCGCGCGGTTTTCCGCTATGATCGTTCTTTATTGTGCACACCTTGCAAAAATTTCGGGCAGCAAGTCGGCCGGCCCGTCTCCTTTCGGTATTTTTCTGGAATTTTTATCCACGTATACTCGCGCGTCTTACGGAATTTTTCGGCCGATTTTTCAGCCTCGCTTGTATACTTTGGATTTATTTGTAACGTAATTTTTTCGTTTTTTTTGCCCGGCGGCCAAAATCTTCTTCTTTTCCGGTAATCCATAGCAAAAGATTTTGCGAACGTTATAATAGAAGGGAGAATTATTGAGAGGAGCTCCTGGATGAATGAACAAGCGGAAGACCTGCAGCTGATCGGACGAATTGCCGATCGGGATGCGGGAGCACTCGAGCATTTATACGACATTTACGAACGGCCTGTTTACGCTTTCGCTTACCGGCTGCTGAACGATGCAATGGCGGCCGAAGAAGCCGTACAGGAGCTGTTCCTGCGCATTTGGAACAACGCGGAGCGTTACGACGCTTCCCACGGCAAGCTGTCGACCTGGATGTTCGCGCTGACGCGCAATATTTCGATCGATATGCTCCGGCGGAGAAGCGCCCGGGCTGCCGCCGTTCCGGTCGAAGACGAACATCTGAACGCCGTGCTGGACGAGACGGCCGATACGGAGCTCACCGTGGAGCGGACGCTGGAGGGGGAAACGGTCCGGGCCGCGCTGCATGAACTCGGCGAAGAACAACAACAGGTCATCGACCTGATCTACTACAAGGGACTGACGCAGCAGGAAGTATCCGACCGCTGCGCCATCCCGCTCGGGACGGTCAAGAGCCGGGTAAGGCTCGCACTGCGGCAGCTGCACAAGCGGCTTGCGGGAATGGAAAGGGGGGAATCGCAGGCATGAACGAACCTAATAAATCTATGGCGGGCTGGGCGGAAGCTTATGTGCTCGGCGGATTGGAAGAGGCGGAAAAAGCCGAATACGAAGCTTATCTGTGGGAAAGCGCCGACGAACGGCAGCTCGTCGCCGAGCTGCAGGACACGGCAGGCATGCTGGCTCTGGCCGTCGGTCCGGCCGCTCCCCCGGCCGGAATGAAGAAGAGAATTCTGGCGAACGTGTTGGCAGACGCGAGCGTATCGCCTCGTCAGAAGGACGCGGCAGACACGGCGGACGCAAGAACCGAACAGTCCTTGCAGAACCCGGAAGAGCTGCTCGAGCAGGCTCGGCAGACGATCGAAGCCGAAGAAGCCCGGCGGATCGCGGAAGAGCGCGGAGGCATCGGCAGGATCGGAACGCCGGAAGAGCCGGCCGCCAGCGTAACGCACGGCGGAAGCGAAGACAAATCCGCGGAATCAATCGGCGCTGCCGCGGCGGCGGCCGAGTCCCATACGGCGGAGCGGGACCGCATCCCCGCATCCGGCGAATCGGCGCTGCCGAAAAGCGGGACGGCCCCTATCGGCCGACCGTCGGCCGCGCAGGCCGAAACGACGCGCCGTGCCGCGCGGGCGCGCGGGACGCGGGGCTTATGGGCCGGTACGGCCGCGGTTATGGCCGCAGCGGCGATCATGCTGGGCATCTACTCGGGCCAGCTGCGCGGCGAGTTGAACGACATGCGATCGGACATGACCGCGATGCAGCAGCGCA
This sequence comes from Saccharibacillus alkalitolerans, assembly GCF_011090185.1. Taxonomy (GTDB): domain Bacteria; phylum Bacillota; class Bacilli; order Paenibacillales; family Paenibacillaceae; genus Saccharibacillus; species Saccharibacillus alkalitolerans. Next base: position 40,566 of record NZ_JAAFGS010000002.1, read on the forward strand.
CGTCGGACATGGAGCGGCAGCTGGCCGCGGCGGCCCAGCCTGCCGTCGGCGCCCAGGTCGCCCGGACCGTGCCTCTCGTCGGCAGCGAAGACGATCCGAACGCCAGCGGCATGGCCGCGATGGTGAAAGACGATACCGGCATGCACCTGGTTGTCCAAGCGAACGACCTGCCGGATTTGAGCGGCAGCGAAGCTTATCAGGTGTGGCTGATCAAGGACGACCGGCCGATCAACGCGGGCACTTTCCAATCGGGCAACGGCATCGGGGCTTTGTCCTACACGATGCAGCCGGACGATTACGATATGGTGGCCATTACGCTGGAGCCGGACGCCGAAGGCGAGCAGCCGCGGGGCCGCATGGTCTTGATGGGCGCGCTGAACGGCTGAACCGAAGCGTCAACCGATAAAATACGGCCGATCCGGTTCGGCCGCAACCGCAAAGACCTTGAACTTTTCTTCCGAAAAGTTCAAGGTCTTTCTTCGTTTATTCTTTTTTAATTAATAAATAAATTCCATTATTTATAAAAATAATTATTGATTATCATTTTATATCCTGTTAGTTTCTAGTTGCGGCGCAAACAGGCCGCGGAGAGGAATAGAAGAAATGGAATTTAAGATTGAAACGCTTCAACCGGTCCGAATCGTCTATGTACGGCGCAGGGGCGTCTACGGGCCGGAAAACGCGAAGGCTATGGAGCAGTTGAAAGCGTGGGCGCGAGAACGCGGGCTGCTGACCGAAGCCGCGGTCCTGTACGGAATGCCTCTTGACCATCCTCAAGCCGTGTCTGCCGAACAATGCCGCTACGATGCCTGTATCGTCACCGGGGAGCCGATCGGAGCCGAGGAGGGCGTCTTCGAACGCCGCTTTGAAGGCGGAACCTACGCCGTGTTCCGAGTCCCACACACGGCCGAGGGCATGCAAGCCGCTTGGGCAGCCGCTTTTCCCGCACTGCAAAAAGCCGGCTGTCGTCTATCCGATCAGCCGGCTGTCGAGCGGTATGCCGGAACGCAGCTGCTGCAAGGATTTTGCGAGCTCTGCGTTCCGATCGAAGCCGACGGGGTCTGACCGGCCCGGATCAAAAGGGCAAAAAGGCGGGTTGGCCCGCTGGCAGAAGCGGAAGCGGTTCCCTGCGCTACGTACGCTTTGTCATCGGCCTTAAAACGAAAGCTTCGGCTCTTTCGCGGAGCGAACGCCCTCCCGCCCGTCAGGGCGTCGGCATGCCGCTCCCCCGCTCAGCCCTCGCCGAGCGGAAACTCGGCAATCCGTTCGTACATCGGACGCCGATGCATATGCGTCCGGTACAGCACCGCCCGGTCCGCGATCCCGGCGGATACGGCCGGAGCCGTCTCCAGCAGCGACGGCTCGAAAGGACGCCGTCCCGCCGCATACTTGCGGGCCAGCGTCGCATGCGCGCGGAAGCTACGCTTCTCCGGCGCAAAGCCGAGCGGCGCCAGCGCCGCTTCCGCCGCCGCGGCCAGGCGGCTCAGCGCCGCCGAGCCCTCGTCCGGCTCGGCGAACAGCACCCGCGGCGCTTCGGGCAGCCCGAAGGTGCCTGCGCCGTTCAAAGTCAGCGCGAACGGCGTCTCGCGCCTAAAAGCTTCGCGCAGCGCGGCCTCGATCGCCGGGATGCGATCCTTCTCCACGTCGCCCAGGAACTTGAGCGTGAAATGAACGTCGCGCGGATCCGTCCGGCGGCGGAAGCTCTCCGCTCCGTAAGCCGATTCGATCCACTCGGCGAGCACGGCCGCCGCTTGTTCTCCGACCGGTACCGCGGCGAAAATCCGCGGCCGGCTCTCTTCGTTCGGACCGGGGCTCCGCCGGTCCGTTTCGGCTTGCGGACCGGCAGTCTTCGAAGCCGGATCGGTATTCATGCGCATTCCCCTTTCTTTGACGCAGGCTTAACGGGAAGCTCGGACGGCCTGTCCCGAGAAAAGGTACTTTCCGCCGGAATGTCCGCGTTCCCGGATACCCGCGTTCACTGCGGATCCAATCCTTTTTTCTCGCCGCGCCGCTCCAGCGGTTCGCTTCTGCCTGCCTTGAGCGCCGCGTTCACTTCGCCTCCGACGATAATGATGATCGAGCTGAGATACAGCCAGGTCAGCAGAATGATCACGCCGCCGAGGCTGCCGTACGTTTTGGTGAAATTGCCGAAGTTGCTGACATAGAACGAGAAAGCGAGCGACGTGAGCAGCCAGCCGACGGTCGCGAATATCGCGCCCGGGATCGCTTCGCGCAGCCGAATTTTCCGGTTCGGCGCGATCCAGTACAGGGCGGTGAATACGGCGATCAGAACCACGAGCGGAATGCTGTACTGCAGAGTGCTCCAGATTCGCTCGAATCCGGAAGGATAATTCAGCAGCCGGTTCACCTGATCGCCGATCCAGCTCCCGAATACGAGCAGGAGCAGGCTGACGAGCAGCACGACTCCGAGAACCAGCGTGGACAGCAGCGATACGAGGCGAATCTGCCAGAATTTGCGGTCTTCTTCGACATCGTACGCTTTATTGAGTCCTTTAATGACGGCATTGATGCCGCGCGAAGCGGTCCACAGAGTCGCGATCATCCCGATCGACAGCAGCGCCTGGCTGCCCTGCGTCACTTCGCTCAAAATGCCTTCCACGCTGTTCATCGCCGCTTCCGGAACGACCTGGCGCGCCAGCTTCATCATTTCCTCGATCGACAGATCCGCGTAGCCGACCAGCGTGACGAGAAAGATCAGAAACGGGAAAAAGGACAGCAGCAGATAATAAGCGAGCTGGGCGCCGATACCGCCCACCTCGTCGTCTCGGATTTGCTTGAACAGCCGGTAGCCGAAATCAAGGGCGTACATCGCATATTTTCCGATCATGGCGTCTCCTTCAAAATTATTCGGCCGGTGTACGGGGGGAAATCTTTCGTCCTTCGCCCCCTTGCCTACTCGTATTATACCCGTTTTCCGCCTACAACTTGCGCGAACGGGGCGGCAGGAAGATTTATAAGGAAAACTTTGCTAAGATAAACGGGTAGATCTTTTCGAAGCCGAAGGAGGAGTACGAAATGCCGACGATCTTGACGCTGTACGAATTTTCCGAAGAACAAGCTGAGCAAATCCGCGACATCGCGCCGGACTACGAACTGATAAGCGCGACGACCAAAGAAGTGACCCCCGAGCAGATCCGCGAAGCGGATATTTTGGTCGGGTGGAACCGCAAAACGGAAGAAGCCGCGCTGGAAAGCGATCGGTTGAAATGGGTTCAGGCCTGGTCCGCGGGCGTCGATTATTTCCCGATGGACCGCTTCGAGGAGAAAAAAGTGCTGCTGACCAACGCCGGCGGCGTGCACGCCATTCCGATCTCCGAGCATATTTTCGCCGTCCTGCTGGCCATGACCCGCAATCTGCACGGCAACATTCGCAGCCAGGTACGCGGCAAATGGGACAAAGGCGGCACCTACGGCGAAGCGTCCGGGCAAACGATGGTCATCGTGGGCACCGGTCATATCGGGCGCGCGACGGCCAAGCTCGCCAAAGCGTTCGGCATGAAGACGATCGGCGTGCGCCATTCCGGGCGGCCCGAAGAATACATCGACGAGATGTACAAGACGGACGGCCTGGAGCAGGCTTTCGCCCAGGGCGACGTGATCGTCAATATTCTGCCGCTGACCGACGAGACGCATCACTTTTTCGATAAAGAAAGCTTCTCCCGGATGAAAAAAGGCGCCCTGTTCATCAACGTCGGCCGCGGGCCGAGCGTCGATACGGAAGCGCTGATCGAGGCGCTCGATTCCGGCATCCTGTCGGGCGCCGCGCTCGACGTCTTCGAGCAGGAACCGCTGCCGGAAGATCATCCGCTGTGGAAGCGCGAAGATCTCATTCTCACTCCGCACGTAGCCGGCAATACGGATCATTACGAAGAGCGCGCCGCGGACATTTTCATCGACAATCTGAAAGCCTTCGTCCGGGGCGAAACGCTGCCGCGCAACCTCGTGGACTATTCGCGCAAGTATTAGAACGAAACCCCCTATATTCCAGTTCCTATATTATAGTAGAAAAAAGCACGGACAGCCGGATCACGATGCGGCCGCCGTGCTTTTTTGCCGGATTCAAGCCCCTTTTCGCTGTGATTTGGACGCCGCGATTTACGATCCGCCGCCGGGCTTGGTCGCCAAGAAAGTCGTCCCGAAAATCAGGCACATCGTCAAATAACCGAGCAGGTTCATCTGTTCATTCTCCTTCGTTTGCCTTATTGTAAGAGAAGGTCCGCAGAACAGAAGGAGGCAAACAGAACAGATCCGATCTCCTCTCTCGCCGAAATCGGTTATGATGACGATATAACGAATAAACGGACAATAGCAATCGGAAGACAGGGACATTATCTATGATCCGGCAGAACCGGAAGCAGGGAGAATCGCTTATGGAACAACAGCATTCCATGTACAACAGACGTGACCGGGCGGCCAAGCCCGGCAGCGCGGTGCGCGCCGGACATACCGGCGACGCCCAGCCGCCCTTCCAGGCGCCGCTCGCCACCTCGAACGCGCTGGCGGCCGAGCTGCGCATCCGCATCGCCCGCGGAGATTGGATCGAAGGCGAGAAGCTGCCTTCGGTGCGCCGGCTGTCGGAAGAGACCGGACTGCACCGGCTCACCGTCTACAAAGCTTATAATCTGCTCAAGGACGAAGGGTTGATCGAATCGCGGGAAAAATCCGGCTATTTCCTGACCGTATCCCGCCGGCCGGTGGAATCCGGCTTCGGCAGCGTCTTCAAATTCCGTCCTGCTTCCGGCGGCGGGCAGGAGCCGGCGGAAGCAGGACCTCCTCTGCCGGCCCTGCTCGGCGAACTGCACAGCGTCGACTGTCGCTATCAATTCTCGCAGGCGCTGATCGACCCGCTGCTGCTGCCCAATTCGTATCTGGCCGAGGAAGCCAAGCGGGTGTTCGATCTGTATCCGCGCGTGCTCGGCACTTACGCTCCGCTGCAGGGAGACGAAGATCTGCTGGCCGCGCTGCGCCGCTATCTGGCCGAGACCTGCAGCTTCGTGCCGGAAGGGCAGGAGCTTCTGGTCACGAACGGCGCCCAGGAAGCGATCCATCTGGTCTGCGAAGCGCTCGTCCGTCCAGGCGACGCGGTGCTGATCGAGCAGCCCAGCTACAGCGTCGCCATCGAGATCTTTAAGCACCGCAGCGCCCGGCTCGTGCCGGTCGGCATCCACCCGGAAGGCTACGACCTCGAGGAGCTGGAAGCGCTGATGCGCCGTTACCGGCCGGTTCTGTTCTACTTGAATCCCACTTTCCATAACCCGACCGGCCGCTGCGTGCCTGCCGAGCAGCGCAAACAGCTTGCCGATCTGGCCGAAAAATACGGCTGCATCCTGGTCGAGGACGACGCGTTCCGAGATATTTATTTCGGCACGCCCCCTCCGCCGCCGATCTACGGCTATGACACGGCCGGCAATACGATCTATGTGCGCAGCTTCAGCAAGTATATTTTCCCGGGTCTTCGCATCGGCTGCATGGCGGCCCGGGCGGATATCATGCGCCGCTTGCTGACCGCCAAAGCGCGCAGCTCGGGCGGAACGCCGCTGCTGAACCAAAAAGTGTTCGTGCATCATTTCCAGTCGGAACGCTCCCGCCGCCATCTGCACAAGCTGCGCATCGCGCTGCAGCTGCGGAAGGAAGCGATGGAGACCGCGCTGGAAGGCTCCGGATGGAACTGGCACTCCCCTTCGGGCGGCCTCAGCCTGTGGGTCGAGCTGCCGGAAGGCGTCGATCCGGCGCGGCTGCTGGCCGATGCGCTGAACGGAGGACAAGGCGGCGAGACGGCATCGTTCGTACCGGGTTCGTTTTTCGATCCGTCGGGTCGTCTCGACCGGCATATCCGGCTCAGCTACTCGCTGCTCAACGAACGCCGCATCGCGGAAGGCGTGGCGCTGCTGCGCGAATATGCGCAGCGGCAGTCGGACAGGTAGCGGAAGAAAACGGCACGGCCCGTCATTAAAAAGCGTCCGGGTATTTATCCCGGACGCTTTCTTTTTGCCGCCCTGCCGAATCCGGTGCCCGAAGCAATCCGTCCGCTTGCTTGGCTGCAGACGGAACGATCTCTGTCCTTTGCCTGTCCTCAGGAAGCCGTAACCGCCGACGCTTCCGCTCCCTCTTCCCTAACCTGCGCCTGGTAGAGCGCGTAATAACGGCCTTTCGACGCCATCAGTTCGTCGTGCGTCCCGATCTCGGCCGCTCTGCCCTGCTCCATCACGATAATCCGGTCCGCGCCCTGTATCGTCGAGAGACGGTGGGCGATCACGAAGGTGGTCCGCCCTTTTTTCAGCTGATCGAGCGCCTTCTGTACCCTGCGTTCCGATTCGTTGTCGAGCGCCGAGGTCGCTTCGTCGAGCAGCAGCACGGGAGCATCCCGCAGCAGCGCCCGGGCGATCGCGATCCGCTGCCGCTGACCGCCGGACAGGCGAGCGCCGCGTTCGCCGATTTTCGTCTCGAAACCGGCCGGGAACTCCCGAATAAAGTCGTAAGCTTCCGCCATCCTGGCCGCCCATTCGATCTCCTCATTCCCCGCATCCGGACGCCCGTCCGCGATATTGTCGCGAATCGTTCCCGAGAACAAATGCGCCTCCTGCGGCACCCATGCGAAATAACTGCGCCGATGCTGCGGGTCCATCTTCTCCGCATCCTTGCCGTTCAGCAGCAGCCGGCCCGACTGAGGCGGATAGAGCCCGAGCAGCAGCTTGAACAGCGTCGTCTTGCCTCCTCCGCTCTCGCCGACCAGCGCGACCGTCTCGCCGGCCTGCGCGGTCAGATTCAGATTGCGCAGACCTTTGCCTTCCGTTTCTTCCCCGCTTCCATTTGCGTTTTCTCCGTCCGTCCCGTACGAGAAGCTCATATTCTCGATCTTCAGTTCGTCCAGCGAGACGGACGCTCCGCCGTTTTCGCGCAGTTCCTCCGTCTCGGCCGGCGCGTCGATTACTTTGAAGATCCGGTCGGCCGCGCCCATTCCCTGCTGCATGCTCGCCCACATGCCCGGGAGGACGGTAAACGGCATGACCAGATAATTCATCAGCTGGATGAAGGCCAGCATGGAGCCGACGGCAATGCTGCCGGTCTTCACGAGATAAGCTCCCACCACGATCGCGCCGACGAACATCAGATTGCCGGCGAACGAACTGCCCGCCGCGCTGCCGCCCTGGATGCGGGCGCTGCGCATTTCCCAGTCGAGGATCTCCCGGCTGCGTTTCAGGAAAGCGCCGAAGGTTCGCCGCTGCATGCCGTACGCCTTGACTACGGACGGCGCGCCGAACACATCCTGCAGATAAACGGTCGCTTCGCCGATCGCCTCCTGCTGACCGGCCGCGCTGCGCCGAATCGCTTTGCCGGTCATCGCGCCGATCAGGATCATGACCGGTCCCATCGCGAAGCACAGCAGCGCCATCGGCCAGCTGATCGTCAGCAGGTAGACGAACGCTCCGATTGCCAGCAGCGGGTTGCTGATCAATCCGAACAGCGTGGTGCCCATCGCTTCGCCCACCGCCTGGTTGTCTGTGGTCATGCGAGACAGGAATTCGCCGGAGTGATGTTTATCCGTGTATCGGGTCGGCAGTCGCAGAATATGGTGCAGCGTATCTTCGCGCAGATCTTTGCGAATCGAGGCCGAAGCTTTCGTCCGCATCACCTGATCGATGTAATCTACGATGATCTCGCCGACCAGAATCGCTCCGCCGATCGACAGCAGCGTTCCCCACGATTGTTCCGAACCGTATACCGCGGCGTTCGTGACCAGTGCCAGAAACCAAGCGATGCTCAGGCTCAAAGCGATTTTCGCCAGCGAGACGACGCTCAAGCCCGTATACAGCGCTTTGTAATTTCTTATGTAGGCGGCCATCCGTCTGAATGTTCCTTTTGCCGGGTTTCCCGGATTACCCTCGATTGAGCCATTCATTTTTTCTCCCCGCTTCCCTTGGTTTTCTTTCTCGTATCCAGTATAAGGGAATCGAGGATCTTTCGAATTGGCCGCCGGACCGGAATTCCTGTCCGTCTTCGGACCGAGTCGACAGGCGGCCTGCGACGGAGCGACGGAGCGAAGGAATGCCGGGAAACGGATTAAGCAAGGCGCGGCAGACTTCTTCGGCCGCGAAACCGCATCTTCCGTTCGCGAAGCCGTGTACGCGCGGCAATGCCAAAAAGCCCGCGGGAAGCGAAGATTTTCCTTCGCTTCCCGCGGGCTGCGCCGCCGGCATCCGGATTCATTGTTCCGATTCGATCAGACCTGCCGCTTCCGCCGTCAGACGGAAAGACTCCAGCCGGTCCCCGTAATTCATGACCGGACAGACGACCATGATTTCGTCCGCGTCGTAAGCGTCCCGAATTTCCAGCAGCCGTTCGCGCACGCGCCTTATATCGCCCACGACGAGCGACATGCGGTCGTCCTTGCCTTTCAGATCGGGACGTCCGACCGGCGATTCCGGGAACTGCGCCCGGAACTGCTCCGCCAGCGTCAAAGCGGCGCCGTCCGTCTCCGCGCAGATCGCGTGCACCGCGACCATCACGTAAGGCTTCTCTCGCGTCGGCGAAGGCGTGAACGCTTCGCGGTAGCTCTCCACGATTTCCGGCCCGTCGCCCGAACTCATGAACTGCCCGAACGCGTAATAAGCGCCGCAGGAAGCCGCCATGCCTGCGCTCTTCGTGTTTGTCCCGAGCATCCACAATTCGGGCGGCTGCGCAGGTTCCGGCCGCGCCCTTACGGACTCGCCGTCGTAGCGGTAGCTGCCGTTCATCAGTTCGCACAGCTGATGCACCTTCTCCGGCATCTCGCCCACATGCGCGAGGAAATTGCCGCTCAGCGCCATCGTCGTATGCGCGTCGCCGCCGGGCGCCCGCCCGATCCCCAGATCGATCCGGCCCGGGTACAGGGCAGACAGCAGGTTGAAGCATTCGGCGACCTTGAGCGGGCTGTAGTGCGGCAGCAGTACGGCACCGGCACCGATACGAATGCGGCTGGTGCGCGCCCCGATATGCGCCAACATAACTTCCGGCGCCGTGCATGCCAGAGACTCCATGCCGTGATGCTCGGACAGCCAGTAGCGCCCGTAGCCCCAGCTCTCGGCGCTGGCGGCAAGTTTTGCCGATTGGCTCAGCGCTTCTTCGTCCGCGGCTCCCCCGAGCCGCGGCGACATATCCAGGATTCCCAATGCCAATTTCGTCATGATGCCTCATGCCCCTTCCCTCGCGTCCGGATTGCTCCGGTCCGCCGCTCTCTCTTGCTGTCCGGCCAAATGCCGCGGCTTTCGCCGGCGCCGTTCTTCACGCTTCCCGGCGCTTTCCGCCGAAGGCTGGATGTCCCTTCGTATGCGGATTCCGCCTTCTGCTTCCTTTGACGCCGTTTCTTCCGATTTGTTGCGGGAAGCAAAGAAAGGTCAGTCGATGTCGTAGATGGAACCGACTTTAAGTCCGTACAGCTCGTTGTAGATTTTTTCCGCGAACATGTCCGTCATGCCGGCGATGTAGTCGATGACCATCCGCTCCCACGTCCACACGGGCGTCTCCTGCCGCTGGTCGCGTTCGAAGCGGTGAATCCAGTCGCCGGGAATGATCGAGATCGCCGTTTTCGGATCGACGAACGCGTCCCACAGCCGCCGGATAATCCACTCGCTGCGTTTTTGCAGGCGCTGCACGCGCAGGTCGCGAATCATGGTAACCCAGGCGAAGCTTTTCAGCACGCTTACCGTCCGCAGCATATCGTCGTTTTCCGCGCCGTCTTTGACGAACGTCACTTTTTTCCAGCTGCCGTCGTCGATTACGCCGAGACTGCTGACGAAATGGTTGACCCAATAGGCTTTCACTTCGCGGCGGGTACGGGAAAAGTCACGGTCGCATACCGGCCATTTCGCGTTCCAGACCCGCAGGTAGTCGTCCAGCACCGAGCTGACCTTCAGACTGATCGCTTCGCGCCCCATTCCCTGCCATACCCGATCTTCGAGCGTTTGAATTTTTTCGATGATCAGCCGGTGGGTGCTCTCGTCGTGCATGAAATGCTCGTGCACTTCGATCTTGCCCGCCTTGATGCCGTCCTCCAGATCGTGCGCGGAATAGGCGATGTCGTCGCACAAGTCCATCAGCTGCGCTTCGAGCGTCGTCCGGCGTTCGGGAATGCGCCATTCCTTGCGGATCTCCGAGATGTAATTCCATTCGCTGCGGTACATCCCTTTTTTATTTTCAAGCCCGGAGAACGGATATTTGTTGATGCCGAGCAGCACCGCGTCCGACAGATTCAGCCCGTCGAGATTTTCCCGTTTCTCCAAAAACATCATTAACCGAAAATTGTGCGCGTTCCCCTCGAAATGTTCGTAGCGGTAGCGCATTTCGCTGCGTTTCTCGCGCTTCTGCTCGGCATTTTCCTTCTTGCCCCGGAGCGCCTTGCGCGTGCGTTCCTCGATCAGCTTCTCCAAAATGTCGGCCAGCACTTCTTCGCCCTTGTGCCCGAACGGCGGATGGCCGAAATCGTGCGCGATCGACGCGCATTCCACCACTTCCGGATCGAGCACAAGTCCCGGATTGTCCGCGCGTTCCAGCGTAATCTCCGGATATTGAAACACGAGGTTTTTCGCCGCCTGCCGCGCGATCTGCGCCACTTCGAGCGAATGCGTCAGCCGCGTGCGATAATAGTCGCCCGTCCCCGCGCCGAATACCTGCGACTTGCCCTGCAGCCGGCGGAACGTCGGGGAATGGATCAGCCTCGAATAGTCCCGTTCGAACGAGGACCGCGAAGCTTCGTGCTTGTCTTCGGCATGCTGCCGGTGTTCTCTTTTGTCCGTCAAACTCATATCGGTCCAGCCTCGCCCTCTCTGTCTGATCAATCGATTAGAGTCGATTATACCCGTTTTCCCATGCGCGTAAAAGAGAGTCGGGTCGTCCGCTTTCCATTATACCAGAGTGTGCGGGTTTGAAACCCGGAACGCGTGTACGGCCGGCGCAAAAAAGACGAAAAGAGAAGAACGAAAGACCGCTCGGCCGGATGTCAGGACGCTTGCTCGAGAAAGACTTTACGCACGGAAGGAAGAAGCGTCGCGATCAAAATCGCCAGAGCGAGCCCCGTATAGACCAGATGCACCGCGGAAACCGAGTTCATCATGTAAGTCTGAACCGAAATCCAGATCAGCTGTCCGAATCCGACGTAAAGCATTCAGCTTAACGGATAGGGCGGCTCCGGCGCGCGGACAAGCCTCACATCTCATACCTCATTCTGCACGGGCAAACCGGCCGCGAGGCGCAGACGATCGGCGCGTTCGTGAGCGGCGTCGGCCGCTTGGGCGTCTCCTTCCTCTTTGGCCCGGTACCAGGCCGGCGACAGCCAGCGGAAAATGAGCTCCTGCACGTTGGACTTGTGCAGCTTGACGGCCGCCGGGAGCCTGCCGCCCGCCTCGTCGATACCCGCGGCGGAACGCAAATTGACGGCAAGGCGGTGGAAGTGATCCGCTTCCGGCTGCCGGTTCGCCGCGCGCGCCGCCGCCCAGGCGGGACGCACGTATTCGGCGATCAGCGCCAGCGCCATGTCCGCGGGCAGCGGGACGAAATCGGTCGACGGAGCCTCAGACTGCGGCGGCTTCGGGTCGGTAACGGGCGAAGAGCCGGGATTCGGCGCGGGAGATGCGCCGCCGATACTCCCCAGCTCCGCCGTCACGTCGGCGATCAGGTCTTTGAGCGTGCGGCCGCCGAATTTGAGCGCGTTGTCGCAGTCGATTTTTCGCGCCGGATCGAGCTGCTTGTGGCTGGGGATAAATAGGCGAGGATCCTTGTTCCACTTTTTGCAGCAGAATGCCAGGTACCAGACGAACCGCTTGTACGCTTCTTCGAAGTCGATGCCGCCGCCGTAGCACAGCTCCACCCCGAGCGCGGCGTCGTTGGCGTTATAACCGAACCTTTCGTTGTCTGTCGTGACGTTGTAGATGACATGCCATGCCTTTTCCGCCGGATCGGGGCCTGTGCCCGCGGGAATAATCTCCAGAATCTTGACGTCGTCGATAAACGTATGCGCCGAAGCGGAACGATCCGCCAGGCTGTTGAAATAACGGTAGTGGTTCTCCGCGCCCGCACCGGGATTGCCGGTATCGTGCGCGACAAAAAAAGCCGGCGCTCCGGTGGTAAGCCGGAGGCCGGGACGCGTGTTCGAACGCTTGGCGATGTAGCGGCGTTCGATGGGATATTTTTGCGGGTTCAAGGTAGGGTTCCTCCTTCGATTTGTAATTAGGTTGATTTATTTTCTTCCGCTTTCGAAGCAGTCTTTCCCGTTTGCTCTACCTTAAGCATCTCCGGCCGTTCGTCCAAGTTGAGCCGCGGCCCCTCCTCGGCCTTTGCACGATGTTCGAAAATCCGCATCGCACTCCGAATCGCCGGCGGTATCGGTACGCCCATTTTGCCCATATTTTCCGTAACGCTCAAAAGTTCATTCGCCAGATAGAAGAAAATGACCGCGTTTCGGAATATATGCAGATCGCCAAGTACCAAATCGATTAGGTGGGCAATAGCGATAACGGCAAAGATCGCGACTTTGCGAATGATCTTTTTAAGATTGACCCGACTCCGCAGCCCGCCGCATATCCAATTAGCTGCCCAACTTGTCAGCCCATTCAAGACAATGAGGATCAGAAGTAAACAAATAAGCATTGACAGTCCTCCTATCCGTCCACGGCTACGGCCGCCGCAGCGCTCTATTTAATATTTGACCTCCGGCCTTTTCGATAAGCGTACTTCCGTTTGCACAGAGTGAATTTTCGAATCATCCGACGCCAGGTCTCAAGCGCGGCCCGCAAATATCGGCATCTTATCTTCCAACGCTTTCTTGATCGTCTCGCGCATCTCCTCCTCTCTTCCCACAAGCGTTGGAGCCGCTTCCGTGTGTAGAAAGGCGGCTCCAACGCTTGTAGGCTTCTATTACTTGCTTCGATTCCCTTCATGTCCTCAGGAGTTTCGCGGAGTCGGCTTACGCCGCTGTTCGCACGACAAAAACGGCTGCATCTCCCCGAAGGGCAGCACCCGTTTTCCCGACGCAAACAGCTTCTTTAAGCTTTCGGCGTCCGGTCTCTCGCTCGACTTCCCGATAATACAATCTTACCGCCTTTTTCTCCAAACGAAGAAGGAGAAGCGTCGGATTTATGTCCAATAAAAGGGCGAAAAAAGACGACATTCGGGTGATAAAAAGGACAGCCGCTTGCTTTTGTTCCATAAATACAGCTATGTTGCGGTATACGGAAGCGGCATATTCAAATTCCCTCTTTCCATCCCTATTTCATTCTTGTCAACACTCTTGCCTTATGCTACTATATAGTGTATGTGATTATTGATTATTCTGTGAAGGAGTTGAAAATAGATGAAACAAGGAATCCACCCGGATTACCAACCAGTTGTGTTCATGGACACGAGCACTGGGCACCAGTTCCTGAGCGCCTCGACTCGTAAGTCGAACGAGACGGTTCAATGGGAAGACGGCAACACTTACCCGCTGATCAAAGTGGAAATCACTTCCGATTCGCACCCGTTCTTCACTGGCAAACAGAAGATCCTCGACGCTGGCGGCCAAGTCGAACGCTTCAAAAAGAAATACAACATGTAAGATCAAGTTCGCGCAAGCGGACTTCTACAACCAGGCAGCGGATTACTCCGACGCCTGTTTTTTTTGCTTTTTTACGCAAAAAAAGCCGCGGCTCCCCAAACGGGAATCACGGCTTTTCGTTTTTGATTCTTCTTCCAATATGCGCTTCGTTGATTTTACTCATTCGTCGCCCGCCAATTCGGGATGCGCGATCTTATACAACTCCAGATAGCTCGCTTTTTGCGGCGTGTCTTTGAGCACTTTCCAACCGTCTTCTCCGTTTTGCATCCGAATCGTGCCTTTCATCGGCAGCGGATCACGTCCGCTTGAGAACATAATGTCCAACGTGTAATCGAACGTGATCCGCGTGACCCGTTCATTTTGTTTCTCGAGCTCCTTCAACGTCATTTGCACATGATCGATGGACAGCTCGGAGTCGGTGCTGATGGCCGCTTCGTAAGGCAGGTTGCCGGCCTGATTCTTGAAATAAACCGACAAAAATTCGCTTTCCGCGTACGGAGACAATTCGGCGTGACGTCTTTCGATCCATGTGATCATGTTTTCTCCGTCTTCATCCCTGGATTGAAACTCTCGTTTAAACACATCCAGCTGTTCGTTCGTCACGGTCAGATCTTCGCGTTTGAACGTCTCCGCGACTTCCCGCGCCTGCGATTCGGCTTCTTTTTCCGCCGCCACCACACTCTGCCAATCCGTTTGGCCGCCTAAGGCCGCTCCTCCGGCATTGCTCCCTCCGGATCCCGGAGCATTCTGCGTCTGCCCGGCGATCTGCGTCTGCGCCGCATTCGGCGTTCCGTCCAGCCAACCGGCCGAGTTCGCGCCCCAGACTCCGCCGAATACGACTCCCGCTGCCAATACGGACCCCAATGCGATTCTCCCTTTTCGTTTCGTCGACATTTGCGTATTTGTATGTTCCATGCCCGATTCCTCCTTTATTCTGCGCATCTGCGCAAGCGACGGCTCCGTGCTCATCCGCCCCGGCTCGCTTCTCAGCGCGTCGTACCAATCCGGCCGGCCTTCGCTGCCCGCGCCGTTATTTCGGCTGTCGTCCGGCTCATTGAATCGGCTCATCTGTTTTCCTCCTCGTTCATCATCCGCTCCATCCGGCTGCGCGCCCGCGACAGCCTCGACTTGTACGTGCCTTCCGGAATGCCGAGCATGTCCGCTCCTTCGCGCGCCGTCATGCCGTAGTGCGCTTCCAGCAGCAGCGTTTCGCGCAGCTTGTCCGGAAGCCGGAAGACCAATTCCCATAACCGCCGTTCGCCCGCTTCGGCCAAGTACGCTTTTTCCGCCGAGGCTGCCGCTCCGTCCGGTTCCACCTGCGAAAACGGCAGCACCCGGCGCACGAACGCGGAACGTTTATGATTGATATACGTGTTTCTTGCGATGCGCATCAGCCAGGTCTTGAGCGACGAGTCCCCTCGGAAGCGTTCCAGCCCGCGAATCGCCCGGATAAACGTATCCTGCGTCAAATCGTCGGCGGCAGAGCGGCTGCCCGTCATGAAGAAGAGATATTTCCACACTTCGCCCCAGTGTGTGCGTACGACGGTGTCCGGATCGGCGGCTTCCATGCGTCCTTCCGAACGTTCTCTGATTTTATCCATCTCCTCACCTCTTCTACCCTATTAGACAAGACGGAGCCGGAATCGTTCCCTTTTTCGGCAAAAAATCCGACTTTCATTTTCTTTATTCCGCTCGGCCGGATTTTTTCCTCACTGCTTCCTTGGTCAGCAGATCGCCCAGGGGCAGCAGTCCCGCCGCCGACAGCGTCAGCGCCATTTTGTAAAAAGCGCCGGTCCGCACCTTCACGTACGTATCCTTGCTGATCGGCGGATCGAATACGTGGTTGTACACTTTGTAATCGAACACGTCGTCCTGCTTCATATAACGTTCGCGCATGAGCAGCCGTTCCCGGTCGTTCAGGCGATCGACGATCCGTTCGATGCGTTCGCAATAAGCGGCGCGGGCAGCGGGCATATCGACGTTGTAGACGGCCGCCTGCCCCGTCGAATCGCTGGTCGTGCCCGTAAATCCCGAACGCGTTTCGCTGTAAGAAGACGTAATGCGGGCTTCCCGCTCTTCGAACGTGATCGTTTTGTAAATCCGGTATTTTTCCATGGCTGCCTCGATGGCGGCCTGCGTCTTACGGCGGTCGAGTTTCGGCAGATTCAACGCTTCGTCCATGTCTATCTCTCCTTTTATTGTCTTTTGGCAACAATTAAAGCGAACTTTTTCTGCTATTTTATGGATGTGTTCGTATTTTGTTCGCATTTCCATTTTAACCTTACCATATCGTTTCCAAACTCGTAAAGAGACAATTTGGCGTTTTCTTCCACCCGCGCGAAAAAACCGGCTGTGCGGCGGGCTTTCCGCCTTTTGGCAATATTTTCTCCGCACACATTTACCCGGCACGGGATATTGGGGTATATTAAGTAAGAGATGGAGCGCCGCATGCGCGGCCGGCTAAATTGAGGAAACGAGAAAGGGTGCGCACATGGAAAACCGGTTCGGCAGTTATTTGAGACAGGTTCGCGAACGCAAAGGCTGGAGCATCAACCGCCTGGCCGGAGCGGCGGGCGTCAGCACGTCGCAGATTTCCCGCATCGAGCACGGCCTCCGGGGCGTGCCCAAGCCGCAGACGATCGCCAAGATCGCCCAGGCGCTCGGCGTTCCGTACGAAGAGATGATGAACGAGGCCGGCTACCTGCCCGATGCTCACGACCATTCGGTACCGGATTGGGCCAGCTCGCGCGACAAGCGTGACTTCAAGAAAATGCTGGAAGAAGACGGCGAGTTGATGTTCGACGGCATTCCCCTGGACAAGGAAGACAAGCAGCGCATCAAGGACGTCCTGACCGGCTTGTTCTGGGAAGCGAAGCAGATGAACAAGCGCAGAAGCTGACGGGCGGTTTTCGTCCGATTCGGAATCTTTCCGATCGAACGTACGCCGCAGTCGGCGCCCGATACATTCCGCCAAAGGAGGAAACGGACGGTGGACCCGATGGACAAGCTCGTAACCCGCCTCATTCGCAAGACCCGCACGACCGATCCGTTCGCCATGGCGGAAGCGCTCGGCATCCACATTCGCTATATGGATCTCGGCAAATCGACCAAAGGCCTGTATTACCGTAAGCTGCGACGGCGATTTATCGTCATTAACGAACGGCTGCCCGAAGAATGGCGGAATTTCGTCTGCGCCCACGAACTGGGACACGACCGGCTGCATAAGGGCGTCAATCGCTTCTTTATCGAAGAACATTCGTTTTTCAGCGCGGGCAAGCTGGAACGGCAGGCCAACCGCTTCGCGCTGCTGCTGCTGACGAGCGAGACGGAGCCGATTCCCGGCGAGCCGTTCGAGCGGTTTCTGCTGCGCAGCGGAATTCCCGCGGATTGCGTTTATTTTTTTGCCCGATGATCGAACATACGTTCCAATCGCTGCGTTTTTTTCGGTTCGCGGTTGTTCGACAGGCTTCGTCAAGCCTTTCCGCCGACCGTAGGTCAAATTGACCATTTCCATTTTTTTATATAAAAAGAGTAACGTTCAAGGGCTTTTTTCCGATAATAAAAAAGATGGAACCGGCTTGCGCTGCCATCCAAACCCATTTAGTTGAAGGAGAAGATCATGATCCGACAAAAAAGTGTGATGCGAACCCTGGCCGTCCTGCTGATGATCGCCTCGCTCGCGTTTCCGGCAAAGATGTTTGCCGCCACGGGAGACGTCACCTCGATATCGTTCGACGATGCGACGAAAAAAGAACTGGTCATCGGGCAATCGGCGAAACAGCTGAAGGTCTATGCGACCGTCGAAGGCTCCACCTCCAAAAAAGACGTAACGGCAGCCGCCGCCTGGACTTCCTCCGACGAGGACGTCGCGCAGGTCGTGAAAGGTCTCGTCACGCCGAAGACAAGCGGAGACGCGCTTATTACCGCTACGTACGAAGGCGCCGTCGCGACCATCGAAGTCTCGGCTTCCTATCCTTACACCAAGCTCGCCCTCGAACCTGCCAAAAGCGGTACATATAAACTGGGCGATTCCGAAAAAGAGCTGAAGATCGTCGCCAAAATGACGGGCGGCGACGAAAAAGACGCCGTTACCGACGTCACTTCCCTCGCGACCTGGACCAGCTCCAACACGTCGGCGCTGACCGTCGACGCCGGACAGATTACGCTGGCAGGCAAAGGAACCGCGACGATCACCGCCAAATACAAAGGCTTGAGCGCAACGTATAAGGCGACGGTCGAACTGCCTTACTCGTCCCTGGAGATCCGCGACGACAAAGGCAAAGCTTCCGATCTGGAGCTGCTGATCGGCGACGAAATCAAGCTGAAATCCATTGCTCCGGCTGCCGGAGGCAGCAGCGAGCATGACGTGACGGCCGATGCGACCTGGAGCACGTCCAACGAATCCGTCGTTGCCGTCGACAAAGGCGCGTTGACCGTCGCCGCGGCCGGCAAAGCGACGATTACGGTCCAGTATCTGGGCGTCACTTCCAAAGTCGACGTGTACGTGCGTTCCCCGTACGAGGCGCTGCTGCTGGTTCCTTCGGAATCGGTGACCCTTTTCCTGGGCGAAACGCTCGATCTGAAAGCCGAAGTGCGCGATCGCGCCAATTCGTCGCTTGACGTATCCGCTTCTTCCAAGTGGACGTCGAGCAGCCAGCTTGCCGCTACGGTCGACGGCGGCAAAGTAACGGCCAAGGCAGTAGGCAGCACGACGATCAAAGCCGACTACAGCGGCATCTCCAAAGACGTCAAGGTCGCCGTTTATCCGACGCTGAAGTCGCTGGAGTCCGCCAAAGACGAAACCGAGCTGTACAAAGGCGAATCCGAAGCTCTGCCGAAGATCAGCGGAATCAAGCTGGACAACTCCAAGCTTGATCTGAGCAGCGACGTCAAATGGACTTCCGCCGACGACGAAGTCGTTCATATCGAGAACGGAAAACTGGTCGCCAAATCGGCCGGAACCGTCACCCTGACCGCCTCTCTCCCGGACGTCGCTTCCGTCACTACGCCGTCCGGCGACGTATCGGTACGCGGCAAGACCGTTGAATTCAAAGTTACGGTCAACGAGAAAGTGCTTGTTCTGATCGGTCCCGACGAAACGCTCAGCCTGATCGTCGGCGATACGGACTCTCTGCCGACCGTTAGCGCGGTGTGGGAAGACGGAGAGGAAAAAGACATTTCTTCGCTGGTCAAGTGGACGGTCAGCGGCTCGAACGCCGTGATCAAGACGACCGACAAAGGCCAGGAGATCAAAGGTCTGATCAAAGGTTCCGCGACGCTGAAAGGCACTTACTTGAACAAGTCGATCACCGTCCCGGTAAGAATCGAACAAAAGATCACCAAAATCGTCGTCGAGCCGACTTCGATTCAGCTTAACATCAAGTCCAGCAAGGCGATCAAAGTCACCGGCTATTTCGCGGACGGCTCCAAAGTCTCGCTGGGCAGCAAAGTGGGCTGGGAATCCTCCAATCCGCAGGTCGCCTCCATTACGACTTCTTCCGTGAAGGGCGTCTCGGAAGGCACGGCCAGATTGAGCGGTTCGTATCAGGGCATTCCGCTGACGGTCGACGTCAGCGTCGTGCCGAAGCTCACCAAGCTGACGGTCGACGAAAAATCGCTGAAGCTCGCTCCGGGCGCCGGCAAGACCGTCGTCGTGACGGCTGCCTACGATACCGGAGTAACCGCCAACGTAGCCGCCCAGACGGCTTGGACCAGTTCCAAGCCTTCCGTAGCCACGATCTCGGCTTCCGGCCAAATCTCGGCTGTCGCCGAAGGCCGAGCGACGATCAAAGGCAAGTTCGGAAACAAAACGGTTACCGTTTCGGTAACGGTCAAGAAGTAAGCCAAGCGCAGCGACTGCCTGCGCATCAAGCGGATGCCGCTCCTCGCACGAGGATGCGGCATCCGCTTTTTCGCGTTCTCGCCCGTCCTATTCGGCGCTCCGAGCTCGCCGTTTTGTTCCTTTCTTTTCTCCCCTCAACTCTTTCTTTTCATGAATAATTTGGTTGTTATGGATTCCGTATTGATTAAAATTTTCGGCGTTTCTATTTCTTGAGATTTTTATCACAGCAACCCTTTGTCCGATCTTGCAGGATATGAACGTATGATACAACTCGGGATTCCTCCGGCCATTCGTCCACTCCGGCTTTATTCGTTCCGAATGACGGCGGCGGCAGGCACGACGTTGTTCAAAGGCACTTTTAGGAGGCACAAACGATTATGAAATTAGCCGGAAAAATCACCAGCGCCATTGTATCCCTATTCCTTGTGATCGGGTTGGCCGTCGGCCTGCTCGCGTACCGCGCCGCTTACGGACAAGTCGACGAAGCCGTCGGCATCGAACTCGTCGGCTGCGCCAACATCACGACCGGGCTGGTCGATCCTGCCGACGTCGAAGCGCTCGCGGCGGGCAGCAGCTCCAAGCTCGAACAGATTCAAGACAAGATCGACTGGATTCACGAACACAAGCCGATCTTCAAAGAAGCCTTCATCCTGTCGCTAGACGGAAAAATTTTGGCGGCCGACTCCAATCTCAGGGAGCGCGGATACAAAGCCGGCGATCCCTTTTATTTCTCCGACGAAGATCGTCAAATGGCGGCGACCATGTCCCATGGCGTCTATTCGAAAGTGTATACATACGACGGAGTCGGATTGAAAACGGGATACGGTCCCATTTATTCGGGCGAGGGCAATAACCGGAAAGTCGTCGCGCTTATGGCCATCAACTTCGATTCTTCGATTATTCGGGAGCGTACGCTCTCCGTATTCGAACTCCCGCTGCTGATCGGCGCCCTGCTGCTTACGGCCGCGCTGATCGCCGTATACTTCATTATCCGCCGCATGGTGTCGCCGGTCGTTCGCCTATCCGAACAGACGCGTTTATTGGCCAGGGGAGACCTCACGCTGGAGATGCCCGTTCGCGGCCGGGACGAGACCGCCATGCTCGCCTCCGACTTCAATGCGATGGCCGCCAGTTTCCGCAGCATCTTGACGGAAGTCCGGGACAGCTCGCATCAGGTCGCTGCCGCTTCCGAACAGCTTACGGCCAGCGCGGGGCAGACGGGGCAGGCCGGCGAACGCATTCACGACGTCGCGATGAATCTGGAAGACGAAGCGTCCCTGCAGCGCGCTTCCCTCTCGGAAAGTTCCGAACTGCTGACGCAGATTTCCGTTTTCGCCGAGCAGGTGCTCGGCAGAGTCGAAGACCTTGCGCGCAGCGCTTCGGAATCGGAACGGCATTCCCATACGGCGGGCGGCGACCTGGAACAAGCCGCGCTCCAGATTAACCTGACAAGCGAAGCGCTTGGCGTACTTAAGTCTTCGATCGAAGACATGCGTGCGCACTCCCAAGAAATTCGGCATATTCTGGGCGTGATCACCGAAATTTCGGAAGAGACGCATCTGCTCGCGCTGAACGCAGCCATCGAAGCGGCGCGCGCCGGCGAACACGGCCGGGGATTTGCCGTCGTATCGGACAATATTCGCAAGCTGTCGGAGCGCTCGAGTTCGTCCGTCCGGCAAATTCACGGCATTATCGAATCGACACTGGGACAGATCGAAGCCGCGGCCGGCTCCATGAATTCCGTATCCGCCGCCGCGGACCGCGGAACCCGCACCTTCGCTTCCGCTTCCGAATCGTTCGGCGCGATCCGGAGCGCCTGGTCGGCTTCCAAGACCAATGCCGGCGCGGCCATGACCGACGTCAAGCGCTTGGCCGAAGATGCCGGCTCCGTGGCGCAGCGGATCAAACTCATCTCCTCGATCGCCGACGGTACGTATGAACGGGCACAGCTGTTGGCCGGCTCGTCGGGCGAGCAGCATGCCTCCATGCAGGAGATCCAGGCTTCTTCCGCCATGCTGTCGCATCTGTCCGAGGATTTGTTTACGCTGGTCGGCCGTTTTAAGATCTGAGCGGAGAAAAATCGCCGTTCGGATCGAACAAACCAAAAAAACGCTGCTCTCCTCTCTGCCGGCGCGGCGCCGAAAGAGAGGAAGGCAGCGTTTTGGTTTTGTTGACAGGGTTTCCGCCGTGTCCGGCACTTATCCCAACTGCTTCGCAGCCGACTTCTCCGAGACGGCCAGAAGGTTGGTATCCTCGTTCACGGGACGGAACGTGACGCTGTCGAGCAGCAGGCCGTTGCCTACCGGTTCTCCGTTCACCGTCACCGTGATTTTTTTAAAGTTCGTATTTGTCGTATACATGTCGCTTCACTCCAGTCGATGATTTATAATAAGGGTCCGTCATTCTATGTAAACCAAATTTTTATCCGAAATTGGTGTTTGAACGGGAACTTCGGTACACTAATGACGTACAATTGACGTATGATCTTTTGCATAAAAACGCTGCGTGGTCGCGGCGATCCGCCGCCTGCGCTGATTATGTTTACCCGTTCCGTTCGCTCGTCAAACATTTTCCGCCCCGAGCGGACGTCTGCCGCCCGGTCGGCGTTAACGTACTCGACTTTTTAAATTGAGGTGACCTTTCATCATGAAGCATCGTTTCGCCCGTACTGCCGGCCGGAGCATCGCGGCGGGCCTGCTTACGGCTCTGCTGCTGCTTCCTGCCGGAAACCGGGCCCAGGCCTGGGAACCGTTCGACAATTTCGTCAACGGGCTTGAGATGTTCGGCCAACTGCCAGGCGAGGTCAACGAGCTTCGCCAGGGCTATGAGGAAACCGTAGACCAATTGAATGCGGCCAAAGCCGATATCCAAGGCTATCGCGACGATATGGACGCTTACAAGCAGCAAATCACCCAGCTGAACGAACAAAACGTGCGGCTCGACGAACAAAACCGGCAGCTGCAGCAGACGGTGGCCGCTTTGAATGCCGCGCAAAAAGAACGCGAACGCAGCGCACGGACGATGAAGTTCATCATTTTCATTCTCGTCGGCCTGTTTGTCGGCTATTTCCTGTTGATCCGCGTGCTGCGTCTCGGATTGCGCGGCAGACGTTGATCGGAGGCCTTTTATGAACATTATCCACGAACAATCGGGCGATTCTTTCGGGGCGCAGGCCTACACGTTCGAGCTCGATGTCGGCGATGCCGCCCACGTGCTGCATCCGCAGCAGGTGATCGCCTACCGCGGCGATCCGCGGGGACGCAGCGACCGCCTGCTGGAGATCAGCCGCATGATGCGCAAGCGCAAGCTGATCCGCGCCGATTTCGGCGGCCGCTGTACGTTCACCGCCGTCCTGCCGGCCGGATTCGGCCTGCAGACGCTCGAGCTGGCCGGGGGCAGCGATATGCTGTACGACTTCCGCCAGCTGTTCTTCTATACGGACGGCATCGAGATGAAGAGCAAAATTCTGAAGCTGAAAAATATGCTGATTACCCAGGACGCGATCAAAATGAAATTTTCCGGCGAAGGACAGATCGGCATTATGACGCAGGGAACGGTTTTTCGGGCCGAACTCCACGAAAAGGAACCGCTCTTCGTCAATGCCGGCAGCATCCTCGCCTATCCCGAGAACGCCAGGCTTGATCTCGCCGTTTACGGCAACCACCTCGCGAGCCAGCATATGAACTATCATTGGAAAATGACCGGCCGCGGCCATGTGCTGCTTCAGGCCGGAGGCACGCGCAGCCAGGAACTGCGCGAACATATGGAAGATGACGGATTGGTCAAGCGGATCTTGCGGGAAGCCATCCCTTTCGGCAATGTATTTATTAAATAGCTTTGAAAATCCCCCCGAACAGCCCAAAAAAACCGCCTCCCGCGTACGGGACAAGGCGGTTTTCGCTGTGCAGGCTTCTGCTTCTCGGCTCCTTACTCTGCTTCGTGCTCCATCGTATCCCAAGCCGCGTCGACCAGGTTATCGAACGCTTCGTCGTCGTTCTCGATATGTTCTTCGAAAGCCAGAATTTCTTCCTCCGGCCCCGGCTGTTGAAGGAAATGCAGGCTGTACTCCCAAGCATCCCCGCTTTTGCTGTAGATCGTCAGCTCGTAAGGTTCTTTATGCCCTTCGACCTCGACTTCGACTTTGCCCATGTAGCTCTTGTCTTCCCTGCGCTCCATACGGGCATTCAGGATCTTGATGTTCATTCGCGGCAGTCCCCTCTCTTCGATCTTTCCCGGCGTGCGGGCTTTTGTCTCTTCCGCTCCGGCGAACGCGAACCCGGCTGCGGTCATTTTGCGGCTCCGTCCGGCTTGGTCTATTCCAGCAGGCTCGAAATCGACTGCAGGCGCTGCGATTCGCTCTGCTGCCCGGTTCCGACGCGCGCCGGCTCGGTGCCGCCCGAGCTGCCCTGCATCAAGCCGAGACGGTCGTGCATCCGCTGGTTGATCTCCGTCATGCGGCCGGTCTGTTCCGTCGCCGACTGGATGATCGTGCGATTGGATTGTTCGTACAAATCCATTGCGGTAAACAGGTCGCCCATCGCGCGTTCGACCGCTTCCATCTGCATGGCCGGCTTGCCGAGCAGTTCGTTCGTTTTTTGCGTCGTTTCCTTCAGCATGCGCGAGTTCTCTTCGAACATATTCTGAAGCGTCTGGTTCGCCGTGTTGACCGCTTCGATCGTCTGCATCTGATCCTGCAGCGCCATGGCGATCATCGCGGAGACGGTAATCAAATGCTGCGTCTTGTCGATCGTGGCGTCTACGGAATCGATCAGCTTGTCGTTATTGTCGTTGATGATATCCGCTCCGGCGATCGCCTGCTGATACAGCATGATCATCTCGGTAAACGACTGAATGCGAGTCACGACTTTGCGAAGTCCCCGTTCCAGCGTCGCCTTGCGGCCTTCGTTCTCCGGCTTGGCGATCTCTTCCTCGAACAGCGCTTTTAAGCGGTTGCCCATCGCGATCCGCATCTGAAGATTGTATACTTCTTCGATCGCGGTCCGCTTCAGATTGCGCATATACGCCATATTTTCTTCCAGCGTATCTTTGCCGTTGCGCAGCGAGACGACGATAGCGTCCACGTTCGTCTTGACCGATTGGTACTTGTAAATGTAATTCTTCAGCGGGGTCTTGCGCATGATTTTGTCGATAAAGCCGAGCTGCTTGCTCTTGCTTAACGAGTCGATCTCGGTCCGCAGCCGCAAAATATTGTTGCTGACTTCCGAGCGCTTGCCGGCTACCATATCGTTGACCGGGCGCTGCAGCATTTCCAGCGACTGGCCGGCTTTCTCCATCGTGCGCTGGCCCATCCGTCCGATTTGATCCATCAGTTCGTCGAGCTGCATATTGTCGGTGTTGGCCACTTTTTGGATGACCTGCTTCGCTTCCTGCTCGACTTTATCCACATCGTTTTTTTTCAACTCGACCGCAAGATTCATAGACATAAAGTTTCCTCCTTTTACGGCGTTTCCGCCTTAATCCGAAGTCCGGTAGCGCTGCTGGATCAGATCGATGCGGCTCTGCAGTTCGATCAGGTCGCGGTGCTCGATCGTCTCCACGTAGAGCGACAGCCGGGAATTGATGTCCTTGATGGCGTCCAGCAGCAGCCTGCGGTTTTTGCGTTTCGCTTCGCCGCTGAGCTTCAGGAACGGATTGATCGCTCCGTTGAGATCCTTGAACACCAGGCGCTGAATGTTATGGTTGATCTTGCTGTCGTTCAATTCTTTGAGCTGCGGAATCAGACGGGACAGGCGGGCCAGCAGCGACGTCGTCTTTTCGACGATCTCGTCGTCGAGCGCGTTTTTCTGTCCTTCGGAAATGATCAACTCTTCGATGACCGAGATATATTCGTGAACCGGGTCCCACAGCTCGTCCGGCTCCGCCGCGGGCTTGGCCGGGGCCGCTGCCGGCTTAGCCGGAGCCGCCGCCGGCGCGGCGGGAGGATTCGCGGCCGCGGAGGCCGCCTGCCGGCGTTCCTGTTCGCGGCGCGCGGCCTCTTCTTCGCGCAGACGGCGCTGCACCGCCTCGTCGACCGCCGGGATGCCCGTGCGTCTGCCGCTCGGAGGTAGAATCTCGGGCTGCGGCTGGGACGAGACATCGATCGGGGCCGGCTGCGGCGGCTGCTTCGGCTTTCTGCGCTTGAACGCTCCGATGCTGAGCAGCACCGCGCCTCCCGGAATCAATATCGAGATCTCTTCGGGCAAAAATCCCTGAGTCACAACCGCGACCGCATAACCCGCGATAAGGGCCGTAATGGGCAGCCCGAAACGTTTGATATAATCGATCATGCCTTAACACCTCCAGCTTGATGGCCGAGCATAAACCGCTCCGCCCGCAGCGCTTCAGAGGCCGGTCACTTCCGCCTCGCTGCGAATACGGTCCAATCTCACGGCCTGCTCCACGTAACTTGCCTTGATGCCGAACTCCGGCTCCGGCGGACGGCACTCCTCGCCGAACGCCGCCTTGACGGCGAAATACGGAAAATTGACGCCGGACAAGCAGGTAATATACAGACCGCCGGACATGCGCGGGTTGATTTCGAGCAGCTTGGGAACACCTTTATTGTACTTCACCTGCACGTTAAAAGCATAGGGAATGCGGCAATTTTCCGCGATCCGGCGCGACAGCGCCAGCAGCTCTTCGGAACGCTCCAAATGATAGACTCGCCCTTCCGACTTGCGCCGGGGGACGGCCGTCAGCAGATTGCCCGCGGCATCCGCCAGACAGTCGATGCTGTATTCTTCGCCTTCGAGCAGCTCCATGACCATCAGATCGTCGAAGCTTTCGGCGGACGACAGCGTTCGGTAGGCTTCTTCGTACGTCGTTTCGAGCGTTACCCATCCGTACAGTTCCTGCAGCGGATCGCCGGCTTCTTCCTTGATGATCCGGAAGCCCATGCCGCCTTCCGCTTCGGTCGGCTTGAAGCACACCTTTTGGCCGGCCGCCCTCAGTTCCCGATAAGCCTGCGCGAACTCCCCTGCCGTGCGAACGACCCGGTAGTCCGGAATATCGACGATCCCCCGCCCTTCGAGCGAACGATAAAATTTTTCCTTGTTCATCATGTTTTCCAGCAGTTCCAGATCGCCGCAGACCATAACCCGCGTGCCGATCGCCTCAAAACGGCCGATATGACGGGCGATCAATTCCATATGCAGGCGGGGAATGAACAGATCGATCCCGTGCCTGCGGCAGAAGTCGAGACAGAATTCGATATAATCTTCGCCCTCGGCCTGCGGTTCGGTCTCTTTGACGTCGCAGGCGCTTAAGGAAGCGTGGTCGATATTGGGATGCGTACCGTAAAACTCGAACCCTTCCCCGTCTTCGTTGTCGCGGATCAAGTTTACGTAATGGTAAGCGACGGAGAACCAGCGGTTCAACCATATTTTTCTCATCGTTCATCTTCCTCTTCGGCGTTTTGAACTAACAGGTCCGGCGGAATTACGGTGTATTACGTGTCAAAAGGCTGCGCGGTTTCGTCCGGCCTTATTTCGCGGAAGGCGAATCGTTCTCCGCCGCGGGCAGAGCGAACCACTCGGCGATCTTCGAGATCAAATCCTCGGCGGCTCCCATGCCGTCGCGTTCGGTAAACGTATACAATCCGGCCTCCATAT
Organism: Saccharibacillus alkalitolerans; assembly: GCF_011090185.1. Lineage (GTDB taxonomy): Bacteria > Bacillota > Bacilli > Paenibacillales > Paenibacillaceae > Saccharibacillus > Saccharibacillus alkalitolerans. The sequence goes on from NZ_JAAFGS010000002.1 coordinate 67,606, forward strand.
AGGAAGCGTAAATTTCTCCGTGCCGCGGCACGATCGCATAATCGGCCGCCCGCAGCAGACTTTCGTCCAGCAGCGAATCGCCGGAAGCGGCAATCCGGGAAGAACCGGTCCGTTCTTTCACGTACAGCAGCCCGGCCCCTTTGCTCACTCCGTCGGGAACCAGATACATTTTGCGTCCCTGCACGGACAGATTCCATCTCATGCCGGCCAGCTCCCTGCGAAAATCTTCGACCTGTTCCAGCGGCATGTTCTCCCGGTCAAGAATGATCGAATAGAACAGACTGTCCGAATGCTTGTAGGATTTGACCCACTCCGGAGAAGAGATTCGGCCGAACGCCTCGATGACCTTTTCCGCCTCCTCGCTCTCCGCCAACGATTTTGCCACATGGCGCCGCCAATCGGGGTCCGGCTCGCCGTCGATCAGCACATTGCCTCCGTTGCTCGTGACGGCATATCGCGGTTTGAACGTTTCCCGGATATAGAAAATGCGTTCGTACTGCTCGATCGTCCGCGTCGTGACCGGGACGAACAGCGCCGTCTTCGACAGCTCGACGAGCAGGCGGGCCGTTTCCGGCGACATGAACGAGATGTGCTCGCCCTGATACAGCTCCACCGGAATGACCTCGGCGGCTCCGAACCCTTCCCCTATCGCCTTTTTGGAGTAAATCAGCGTTCGATCGAGATCGCTGGCAAAGATCATGTCGTGCCCCCGTTCAAAGGTTTGATGATGCCGCAGCAGGAGTAAGTCAGTTCGGGATACACTTCCACGGGAACGCCGCGATCTTCGGCCAGCAGCAAAATATGGCGCAAATTCGGGTTGTCCAGCCGATCGACGAGAATCTTCCAGGGCACGCGCCGCAGCAGCACCCGGGTCGTCTCGCCTACGCCCGGCTTGACCAAGTTGACGTCGGCAATGCCGTAATCCTGCTGAATCCGGCCGATATCCTTCATTCCCTGCCAACTGGATACGTTCGCTTCCGGCAGGTCTTCAAGCTCCGCGGCAGCCGCCTTCGCTTCTTCGCGGACTTCTTCGAAGTAACGGCTGACCCGGTCGACGAACAGGTTGGACACGTCGTCCTCCAGCCACTCCTTGTAATACTTCGCCCCGTGAAAATCGTCCGGACCGATGAGGTCGCCTCGCAGCACGGTCCGGCTCATCAGCCCCGACACCGTGGAATTGAGGCAGGCGCTCGGAATCAGGAAGTCTTCCCGCGTGCCGAACGTTTCCGAGCAGCGGCCGGGATCGGCCAGCACGGCCAGATCGTCGTCGAGCTCGATCCCGTACTTGGCCCGCATCGTCTCTTTCGCTTCCGCCAGCACTTTACGGATGGCTCCTTTGCCCGTCCAGCCGTCGACGAACTGGATGCGCCTTTCCGGATGCTGTCTCAGCATATAGAGCACCGCGTTCTCGTCGATGCCTTTGCCCCGGATGATGGAAATGCTGTAATGCGGCAGTTCCGTTCCGTAGGCGGCGCGGAAGTAGCGTTTGATCAGAATGCCGATCGGCGTTCCCGCGCGGGCCAGCGAAGCCAATACGATATCGCTGCCGTGCCGCGCGGCCAGACGTTCCGAGACGATTCCCGCGGCCAGCGCGACTTTTCGGGCCGTCGTCTCCAGCGTCTCGTGAAACAGCGCCAAATACTCGGGCGTCGGCCGGTATTCGACGGGCAGCATCTCCGAATAGTGAGTGCCTCCCTGAATCGCTTCCTCCCTGTCCTCCGTGCCTCTCTCCAGCTTGGCGTCGCTTAAGTCCTTCAGCAAAAAAACGACGTCTTCGGGACGGTAGCTGCCCAATCGCTCCGGATGCGGAAGCCGTTTGGAAGCCGGTAAATCGTTCAACATAGTCATGCTCCTTCCCCCTCTATGCCTCTGTCCGCCGCTCCCGCAGCGGCCAAATGCACGACCGGCACCCCGGTGTTTTCCAGCGCGCGCAGGAGAGGCTTCAAGTTCGCTTCGGTCGGCATTCGCTCCAGGAATACGAAAATTTCGTCGTATTCCCCTGCGGGAACGTTATAAAAGAAATGGGCCACCCCGGGATCGTCGGGCGAAACATGCGGAAATCCGCTGCGCACCGCGTATCCTTCTTCATCCCGAACATGAATGGGGCTGCGCGTGCTGGATTGGTATCGTACGCCTTCCCCCATTCCGGCCGCGATCCGCATCGGCACATACATGAACTCTCCGGTTCCCATGCACAGCGTGCGCGTTCCCGTGCGCCGGGCAGCCAGGTAAGCGGAAGCCTCCAGCACCTGACGGTCCAACCGGGCATTGTCCGCTTCGTGCATACCGAATCGGCCGGTCCACTCCAGATACGGACAGTCGGACGTTCTGCCGGCCGAGTCGGCCGATACGGCTGCCAGGTGGGTGAAGAAAGGAGCCAGGTCGTGCCGGATCAGCTGCTGTCCGCCCGATTCGCGCCGATCCGGCGCAGGCTGCGGCAGCCGTTCCACCGGACCGCCTTCCACTTCGATTACGCCCTCGATCAGCGAAAGGGTCTCGATCGTAATGCCCAATTCGGCTTCGAGTTCGGCGAACCGCTCCCGGTCCGAGACGCCGCGCCAGTCCAGCAGGCTGGCGACGACATAATGCCGGCGCGGATGCTTGCCCTGCAGGTCGCGAATAATGTTCAACGCCGTCTTGCCGGTCGTTACTTCGTCGTCGACCAGCACGACCGTGTCTTCCCCTTCGAAAAACGAAGCTTCGCGCGCGTAGCAGCGGTGCGCGGTGGCATGCGAATGTTCTTCTTCGAAGCGAAGAACCGGTTCCTGCCCGACCAGCATCTCGCGCGTCGTATGCAGGAATCTCGTATCGCCGGCGAAGCAGTCGTACATCGCATGGCCGAGCGCGGTCGCCGTTTCCGCGAAAGCGATAAACAGCGTCGGCGTCTCTGTCTCCAGCTTGCGGTTTTTCAGCCGTCCGTACAGCTCTCGGGCCTCTTCCCCTCCGCCGCGAAGGGCCGAGCAGACTTCTTCCAGGCTGCAGGCCAAGGTGTCCTGCACGGGGGCGGACAGACTCTTATCGTTGCCCGCGCCCTCTTCGGCCCGGCGCCGCTGCCACAGCAGGGCAAGCGCCGCGCCGCCGAGCAGCGACTGATGGGGATCGACCGGAATATGCTTGCCTAGAATCCGACTGACGAACAGGAAGCTGCGCTTTTTATTGATCCGTGCCGCCATCCGGAATAAATCGTCCGGATGCAGGCCGAACGGATTGGCGGTCAAACGAACCCGTACCGTCAGCCCTTCGGGCATTTCATACACGTACTCGGCCGCTCCTTCGCCGCCGAAGGCTGCCGAGCCGCGCGCCGATCTGTCGTCAGCGAACGAGTAATGCGGTGAAATTCTGGTTTTCATTCAGCACCCCGTATATTTTCGAACGAATCAAGATACGCCGCGCCCAATTCAGATGCGGCTTGATCTCGTTCATTTTATTTTCGTAACCGCTTTTGACGACTCCGATCTCGCCTCCGCTGCTGGCGAGAATATGCGAAGCGTCCATATATTCTTCGTGCGTAACCGTATACAGAGCCTGTACCGGACATATGTGCGTGGGATGGATGATCGTCTTGCCGACGATGCCGTTTTCCTTGTCCATCTCGACTTCGCGAATCAAGCCGTCCACGTACTTGTTGATGTACTGCATCCGCAGCCGAAGTCCTTCCCTTCCCGCCGTTTCCTGGAAAGGAGTCTCGCGCAGCTGAGGCTTCAGCACCCGGTCGCTCTTGAAGTACTCCCATACCGGCCCGGAAATCACATAACCGCTGCCCGCGCGGCCGAACAGGTTCACGATATCCGCCACGCAGTCGCGAATAACGCCGATGTCGTAGATCGTCATGTCGGGTTTTCGCCGGAGGCCGAACAGGCTGGAAAAGTCCGTCGCCCCGATCCTTACGTTCAATATGTATTCGCGGTACCGGTCCAGCAGCGATTTGATGCCGAGCAGCCTCTCCCGGCGCGTCTCCGCGTAGATGATCTCCGCGCTCTCCAAAATCGGCATGCCGTACAGCGTCGGACGATCCGGCGGCTTGGCTTCGTTATAAGCGCTCAGCAGCTCCAGATAGCGCTCTCCCGCGGACACGTCAAACTTGGGAAACACAAGCCCCGTCAGCAAAGCGACGGTTTCGCCCAACTGCTCCAGTATGCGCCTCGCCTGATCGGGCGTACGGATGCGCACAAAAATCAGCGGCAGCGATTCGGGATCGATCGTGCCGTTCGAGGCCCATTCGCCCAGACTTCGAATCTGCGACACCAGCGACGCTTCCGCCTCTTCGAGCTTCAGGTCGCCAACGGCATCTTCCAGGTCGATGACGACGGTGGTCAGCCCCATATGCTTGCCGGTGCTCAGGTCCCGTGCAATGGTCGGGCGGGTCGCGGGCATATACAGCGCCGCGCCGAGCGCATGGGACAGCCGTTCTTTATCCGACCGGTTGCAAAACGGTGCGGGAGCGAGGTAGAACAGCTTTTCCGTCTCTTCCACCGATAAATAATCGAAATAACGCATGATCCTGCCTCCCACGATATAAGTGCGTCTTGCGGCGTCCGCAGCACGGACGCAGAAGGGACAACGATGCGTCCCGAAGACGCGTCCCGCCGCTAATTCGAAAAAACTCCGCCGACGGAGCATCTTCAAAAGATCGAAATTTTGAAGACGTACCGTGGACGGAGAAAAACCTTCTGCCCGACGCGACACGGCGCGAGCGAAACGCTGCCGGTACTTCCCGGTCAGCCGGCCTTTCTCCGCATGCGGAGGAGTAAAAAAGCGAAACTATTGCCCGACCGCGCCGTTTGGGCGTAAGCCGAACGGCGTTACGTCCGGCGACGGCGGACCAGGCTGAGCAGAATGGTGCCGACAAAAACGGCGATCAGCAGCGGGAAAAAAATTTCCTGCGGCAGCTCGTAATCGAATACGGCCGCCACGATCATTTTCAGACCGATAATGGTAATCAGAATAAACGCGGCGCGTTCCAGCTCCGGGAACTTCTCGAGCAGCCCGAGAAACAGCTGGGCCACGCCGCGCATCATCAGCACCCCGATCATGCCCCCGAGCAGCAGCACCCAAACTTCCTGGCTGAGGCCGAAAGCCGCCAGCACGCTGTCGATGCTGAACGCGATGTCCATCATCTCGACGGCGAGCACGGTGCGCCAAAATCCGTAGTTTTTCTCTTCGACTTCGTCGTCGCCGGAATCCGGCTTGCGGCCGATATGCGGAATCAGCGGAATCCCGCCGACCCGTCCCCAGCGAAGTTCGAGTCCGAACAGATTGCTCATGGCGATCCAGAGCAAATACACCCCGCCGATCACTTTGACCCACGTGATCTTGACGAGGAACGTTCCGACGCCTATGGCGACGAAACGGAACAGATAGGCGCCGATAATGCCGTAGAACAGCGCCTTTTTGCGCTGATTCGGCGGCAGGTGCCGAACCATCACGGCCAGCACAAGCGCATTGTCGGCGGAGAGCAGCCCCTCCAGAATGACCAGGGTACCGATGACGCCCCAGGTCGCCGGTTCGCTCAAAATGGCGCCGACATGCTCCCATTGAAAATAGTTGGCGAAATTGCCGAAGAAACTCTGAAAAAAATCCGCCATGACGTCTCTCTCCTTCAAGGCGGTTCAGAGGCGGCCTGCTGCGGAGACTGCGGGCATTGCCATGCGGGCAGAGACCTGTACAGGACGGAACGAACCGTCATGCTTTTCTGTCGGATGCAAAAGCTTATGCCGTCTCTATGTCTGCGGCGCACGGCCGTAGTCAAATCACTTGCTTCCGGTCGTCCAGCGAAGTCCCCATCCGTAAGCTTGGTCAAGTTCGCGGTGTCCGGAGAAATATTCCACAAGACGTTCGATGCTGAACGTCTGATCGCCGACGTTGGTAATCATGGCGATGGCGCACATGCCTTTGCGGCTGGCGTGTTCGTCCATGCGGACGACGATATCGGGACCGCCGCCCTTAATCGTCACGACGCCGTCCGCCTGCGCCCAGTTCGCCGCGCCGTCATAGATGAAGGCGTACACCACGATGCGCTTGATGTCGCGCAGGTGAGCGCCGTTGATACGCATGTTTTCGCCGCCGGCTTTGGTTCCGGTGCGGTCGTCGCCGTCGAGCATAACGTACGGCTCGTCGTGCAGCGAACCGAAAGCACGGCCGAGCGCCTGCACGGTGCCTTTATATCCGTCCTTGAGCTCGAACAGGCAGCCCAGATCCAGATCGACTCCGGACGTCTTGCCGAAGAATCCGGTGCCCTGACGCTGGTTCCAGTTCAGATTGATCAAAATCTCGCCGATGGAATCCGTGCCCGCCTTCTTCTCCAGGCTGATCTTGTCGCCTCGCTTCTTCAGCTCGATCTTCTGCAGGCTCGGAGCCGAAGGCTGCGGGCTTGCGGAAGGCGACGAAGCGGAAGGCGCTCCCGCCTGCGGCGCGGGAGCGGGGCGTGCGCCCGGAGGAGGCGGCAGCACGCGGGGCGAAGCCCCGTCCTGCGCGCCCTGCGGCGCGGGAGGCGTTCCGCCTCCCTGCTGCGAAGGGCGGCCCAGGTTGAGCGGCGACGGATTCGCGCCGCTCGGGGGCTGCGCCGGCGGAGCGGGCGAAGGCGTAGGAGCCGGGTTTGCCGGGCGCGGCGCGGGCGGGGCCGGCGTCGGCGTCGGCGCGGGAGCGGACGGCGGAACCGGATCGGGTTCCGTCTGCACTTCGATGCCGAAGCTGCGGCACAGCGCTTCGAGTCCGCCCGTATAGCCGCTGCCGACGGCGCTGAACTTCCATTCGCCGTTATAGCGGTACAGCTCGCCCACGACGATCGCCGTTTCGACGCCCGAGGTCTTGTCCAGCGTAAAGCGGACAAGCTCCGAGCCGCCGCGTTCGTCGATAATTCGCAGATACACGCCGTTCACGCCGGCGAAATTCTGCCGCCGCTTCTCACCCTCGTACAGCGTCAACGTAAAGGCGATCCGCTCGTAGGCTGCCGGCACGCCGCGCAGCGAAAGGGACACTTGTTCGTTGTCCGTGACGCCCGCATAAGCGCTGCGGCTGCCGGTCTGCAGCTGCATGGCGCCCCCGGCTCCCGCCGGATTGCCGTAGAAAATCAGATCTTCGTCGGCCGCCGCTTTGGAATCGGCGCCGAGCAGGAAAGCCGAAAAATCGAGATCGACCCCCGGCGAAGCCTGCCAGCCCATTCCGACGACGATCCGGTCAAGACCGGGATTGGTTTTGGTCAGGTCGGCCTTCTGCCCCCTGATAATCGTGCTCGTCACAGCAAATTCCGCCTTTCGTTAAGGGGTACGGTCGGTTGCGTATCGTATTACTGGGCGTCGAGGCCGTAGTTTTTGCACAGCGCGGCAAGCCCGCCCGCAAAGCCCGACCCGATCGCCTGGAATTTCCAGTCCTCGCCGTGACGGTACAGCTCGCAGATGACGACGGCCGTTTCGACGGAGAATTCCTCGCCCAGATCGTAGCGGAGCACTTCGCGGTTATCCTGTTCGTCGACGACGCGCACGAATGCGTTCGATACCTGACCGAAATTTTGCGCGCGCGCTTCGGCATCGTGAATCGTTACGGTGATACCCAGCCGGGTAATGTTAGCCGGCACCAGCGAGAAGTCGACCAGAATCTGCTCGTCGTCTCCTTCGCCTTCGCCCGTGCGGTTATCGCCCGTGTGCACGATCGCGCCGTTCGGAGTCTTCGGATTATTGTAGAAAACGAAGTCTTCGATGCCTTTGGCGCGTCCGTCTTCGTGCAGCAGGAAGACCGACGCGTCGAGGTCATAATCCGCGCCGCTGCTGTATTTGTTCGTATCCCAGCCAAGGCCGATCATGATTTTTTTGAGGCCGGGATTCGTTTTGGTGAGGTCGATACGTTGTCCTTTGGAAAGGCTGATCGTCATGGGTGATTCCTCCGTTTCGTTTATTCAAATCTGTTTGAGCATAAATGAATAGGCTTAAGGACGGCCGAAGGCCGTCTATGTAAAAGACGGCCTTCGGGTATAAAATTCGGATAACGAGCGGCCTATCGAATTAGGATACAGCCAGTCCGAAGTCGCGTACGAGGCCTTCCAGGCCGTTTTGGTAACCGCTGCCTACCGCGCTGAATTTCCACTCGCCAGCGTGACGGTAAAGCTCGGCTACGACGATCGCCGTTTCCACCGAGAAATCTTCGCCCAGATCGTAGCGGATCAGTTCTTCGTTCGTCTCTTCGTTCACGATGCGAACAAAAGCGTTGGAGACTTGTCCGAAGTTCTGCGAACGCGCCGCCGCGTCGTGGATCGTGATGCAGAAGGAGATTTTTTCAACTTCTGCCGGCACGGAAGCCAGTTCGACCGTCAGCTGCTCGTCGTCGCCTTCGCCTTCGCCCGTGCGGTTGTCGCCGGTATGTACCACGGAGCCGTTGGCGTTTTTCGGATTGTTGTAAAAGACGAAATCCGTGTCAGCCGTTACTTTGCCCGTGCTGCCCAGCAGGAACGCCGAGGAGTCCAGGTCGAAGTCTTTGCCGCCGTCGTATTTGTTGGTATCCCAGCCAAGACCTACCAGTACTTTTTTGAGGCCCGGATTCGTTTTTGTCAGATCGACTTTTTGACCTTTTTGCAAGCTGATTGCCATGATTAAATTCCTTCTTTCTGTTTGGTTTTGGTTGGAATTCGAATATATGGATTAGCTGTAGCGGCGTGCAAGCAGATCGATATGCGGAGCCTGCGCGCCTTCGCCGATGGCGCTGAACTTCCATTCGCCGCCATGACGGTAAATCTCGCCGACCAGCAGCGCGGTCATGCCGGAGTAGTCGTCGGTCAAGTTGAAGCGGATCAGTTCTCGGCCGCTGCCCGACTCGAACACGCGGATAAACGCGGAACGGATCATGCCGAAGTGCTGCTTGCGCGCTTCGCAGTCGTAGATGTTGACGGCCGCCAAGATGCGGTGAACGTCGGCCGGCACCGAAGACAGATCGATATGGATCTGCTCGTCGTCGCCGTCGCCGGCGCCCGTCAGGTTGTCGCCTCCGTGCACCACGGAGCCGTTGGGACTCTGCAGGTTATGGAAGCAGACGACGTTCTTGCCGTTCGTCAGCTTGCCCTGCTCGCTGAGCAGCAGTACCGATGCGTCGCAGTCGATATTGGCCGCTTTCTTCTTCATGCCGAACAAGCCGCGGCTTTCCGACTCGGCCGGGTCCCAGCCCAGTCCGACCGTGATCTTCGACAGGCCGGCATTCCCTTTCGTCAGATCGACTTTCTGACCTTTTACCAGAGAAATTGTCATTGCTGTCTATTGCCCTCCCAATTGGAATGGTATGGTTCGAACTGATAATCAAATTATACCTGTTCGTCCGGGTACAAAACAACTTCGCCCGTAACGTTCGGGCCGCGCCGATCGTCCGGGCTCGGCCGCATGGTTAGGTATACGGCGCAAACGCAATCCGGTTTCAACGAGCGCGAATTTTAACGCGGCTTGCGAAAAAACCTCCGGCCGCGACCGTAAAACGGACATGCCGGAGGTTCTTCCTCCCTTATCGATTCGGATCGGTTCCGCCCGCAATCCCGTTTGCCGCTTACAGGCCGAATTCGCCCGGATTCAGATTCAGCACATTGCAGATGTCGCGTACGGCCGCTTTTTCCTGCTCGTCGAAATCGCCGTCGGCGGCGCCGATCGCGCAGCAGACGCCCACAATGACCCGCCCGACTTCAGGCTTGGACTTGAACTTCGCGATGGTGCGCAGCGCTTCCTGCTTGCCGACCATGACGTCGAACTCCATGTTGCCGGCGAAGTGGTTAAAACGGTCGATGACCTCGCTCATGTTAAAAACTTTGAGCTGTTCGTTGCGGCCGATATACCCCGCCATCTTCTGTTTTTCCGCAGCGTCGATCGTGCCGTCGGCTACCGATACGATCGCGCAGCCCGCCACAATGGCATCCATCAAATCCTTATTTTTAAAACGGCTTACCTGATCCTGCAAACCCGTCTTTGTCTTGTTCAGCCAGCTTTGAAACGAACTCATCTTATACGCCTCCGTTTGATTAGGAAATGGGTAAACCTTCGCAATTGGTCTGAGATGCCGTTTTGCTTCTTCCTGATGTAACCTCAGTATAACTCATTTAATCAGAGAATTCTCCTTCGCCGCTTTTAGCCAGTCCGGAAACTCGCCGAGCAGCCGGTCGTACAGCTCTTCGTCGGAAATCTTCTTCAGATCGTTGACCTGAAAAAAGTTCGCGTTGTCGATCAGGCGGCCGTCCAGGTCGTCGAGCTTTTTGAGGAATTGAAAATTTTCTTTCCCCACGCCGACGAACTGCCAGAAGATGCCCAGACGCGACGTCCGGCGTACGATTTCCGCCGCGCGTTCGCCGTCGAAGCAGTTGCCGTCGGTCACGAAAATGACGTACACCGGTTCTTCGGGACGCGGCGCGCTGACGCTCACCTTGGCGCGTCCGAGCCCGAATAATCCTTTTTTCACGCTGAGCGCGCCCGGATAATAATAGTCGGCGATCCGCTGCATAACGCCCGCGTAATTCGTTCCGTTTTCCAGCTTGTACTTGGGCCGGATCTCCCGGTCGACGAACTCGTAGAAATTCTCCTTGCCGATCTCGCCGACGGAATAATCGCCGACGCCGAACAAAAAGACGTCGGCCGCGCCGTTGTCGTCGAAGTTCATGCCGAGACCCAGCGTCCGTTCGCATACCGCTTGAACGATACCGCTCGAGAACAGTCCCGTCATCGAACCCGAGATGTCCAGCGCCAGCGCGACGCGTGCCCGCTGATTGCCCAATCCTTTTTTGCCGAGCGAAATCGTTGCCGTCTTGGAAAGGCTGATCAGATTCTCCTCGGCTTTTTTGCGCAAATCGATACTCATGCCCTGCATCTCCTTTCCGCCCGCCGCCTGCGGGTCAGCTTTGTTCTCACTGTAACACCTGCGGAGCTTTTTTCAAAAAAATGGGCTAAACGTTTTTTTCGATCGAGTCGCGAACGCCGAAGTACCGTCGGACCGCCGCCCCGATAAAGAAGGCGAGCAGCGATATCCCCCCGGCGTACAGATACAGATCCACGATGCCGATCGTTTCCGCCAGCTTCGCCATACCGAGCAGCGACGCGCAGAAGATGATGTTGAGCACCGTCGCCTGCGCGGACAGCACCTTGGGCAGCTCGTCGTCGCTCGCGCTCTGCTGGATCAGCGTGCGGCGCGCCACCATCGACAGCTCGGCGAACGGTCCCATGACGAGAACGAGCAGCAGCGCGGCGGACGGCGAAGACGTCTGCGAATACGCGATCGTCAGAAGCGAATAACCGAAAATACCCGTCAGCATGGAATCGAACAGCCGACGCTGCAGCCTTTTGACCAGCGCGACGACCAGCAGTCCCCCCAGTACCGCTCCGGCAAAATAAGCGGCGTTGATGAATCCCCACCATTCCTCGCCCCGCCCGAGCGCCTCCTGCACGAACAGCAGGGTAAACGCGCCGACCCAGACCGATCCGCCGAGCATGTCGATCGAATCGATCAGCGTCAGCGCGCGCAGCTTCCGGCTGCGGCCGATCAGCTTCCAGCCCTCGAGCAGCGCTTCGCGGCGGGAAAGCTCGGCCTGTCCGGCTTCGTCCCCGATCAACTCCGCATCGTCCGGCGCCGTGCCGGCCGTTCCCTCCGCAGTCCCGAAGCCGACCGAGACCGATGCTTTCCGGCCGGAAGGCTCGCGGATCAGCGCGGTGAACAGCAGCGCGGCCGCATACAGCACGCCGGCAACCAACAGCGTTCGGGACGCGCCGGCGAAAGCGACGATCACCCCGCTGACGCCCCAACCGGCAAACTGTACCGTCTGATCGCTGACCGAGATCAGGCCGTTGGCGCGCATCAGCCATTCCTTTTCTACGAGGCGCGGGACGAGAGCGTTTCGCACCGGCGTCGTCCAGCCGTCGAGAAACGACATGACGAACACCAGCGCGAAGACCGGAACGAGCGGCGCCGAGCCTTCGCCCGCCCGCAAATACAGCAGCAGCGCCGCAAAAACAAGCAGTTGGCCGCCCTGAGACAGCAGCATCAGACGCGGCAGGCGAAATCTGCGCAGCATAAGCGGAGCAAGGAACCCGCTGAGAATCTGCGAGAAAATACGAAAAAAGGGCACGAGAATGGTCGAAACGACCGATTCCGTGCCTTGCAGTACGAGAACGGTGAGCGCCGTCACGTACAAAATATCGGCCGCGTTGGACATCGTTTGCGAACTCCACAGCCAGTAGAACGATTGTTTTTTCATGATCGGGTTCTCTCCTGTCGAAGCATCCGGTATGCGTTTATCAAAGATCTTTAAGTCGAGTTGACTAAAACGATCGGTGGAATTCCCGGCTTTACGACGTCAGCTTTACATACAGCCGCGCCCCGTATTCGATCAATCGAATGCCGAATACGCTGGCAAACAGGATCACCGTGATCCAAATGCCGATCCGTTCGACGCGCTTGCCCGATTTTTTGCCCGTCGTCATCAGGCCGAAGCGGATCTTCCACTTCAGCGGCGGCAGCGGGCGGATGCCGTTCTTGCTCAGCGAGTCGCACGCCAGATGCAGCAGATAGCCCAGCCCTCCGGCCAGCCAGATCGACGGTCCGTGCGAAGCGGTGAGTCCGTACAGCAGCAGCGTCCAGGCTGCCGTCGCGTAAAACGTATGCGTGATTCCCCGGTGCGGAGCCAACGAAAAGACGATCAGCAAAATGCCTCCCATCCGGTTCCAGGGCGCGTAATGCTCCCCGAGCACGATGACGGCCAGCCCGATCAGCACGAACGCGCCTTTGCGCAGCGCCTGTTCGGGCAGGAACATGGCGACGACCGCGATGGCGGCCAGTACGCTGTTCCAGGGCTGCTCGATCGGCGCATAAAATAACAGCGCAGCGCCGATCAGCAGCATAGCCGACTGCAGAATGCGCAGCAGGCGGTCGGGCAGCGCCCGGGTAACGAGTATGGAATTCGGATGGTCGATGTCCGGCAGCAGCGAGCTGACCGCCGCGATCGCGACCGCTCCCGGCGTGACCGGCGCTCCCGTCAGCGCCAGCAGGGACAGCGATACGCCGGTCCCGATAATAAAATGAGCTTTTCCCATCATGGTCTTGGTTGTCCTTTCGTTTGTTCGGCAATGATAGGAACGGCGCTTCCCCATATGGAAACAGTTCCGTTACGGCAGGCGGTCGGGATGCTCTCGGAGCACTCTTTCGCGTATATGATCAACAACTTCTTCAGCCTTTATTTCACAACGGAAACACGCTCCCCGAATCGTCGAATTATCTTTAACCTTTTGGCAAGGCTTATGTAAATTTTCGTCTTTTTCATCATATCACACCCCTGTTCGCGTCTCAATACGAACACGAAATTTTTGCGAACGGGCATTCGGGGATTTTTTCGCGGCTTCCGCCGCCCGAAAAACTGCTCCCTAACGGGCATTTCTTCGTATCCAGCCGGGCAAAATCATGTTATACTCGAGGATGCCGCTTCGGCGGCTGCCGATTCCGGCATAATCGCATATCATCGCCAGATGAAGAGATTCCGCGCCCCTAAGGCGCGGGAGAGGTTCGAGAACTCCCTCTATAAAAAACTATTCGCCGCCCCGCCGAATTCGAGGCTTTTTCGGCGTGCCTTTTTGGAACCGCTGCGCGGATCGCGCTCGGTCGGCACTGTTTTTTACGGCAAGTTCCTGGACCTCTTTCCTTCCCATCATGAAGAAGAAAGAGGTTTTTTGCATGCTCAAAAACGAAAAAGCGGTCGTCGTGTTCAGCGGCGGCCAGGATAGCACCACCTGCCTGTTCTGGGCGAAGCGGACGTTCGCCGAAGTTCAGGCGGTCACGTTCGACTACGGCCAGCGGCATAAGCTCGAGATCGAATGCGCCAAGTCCATCGCGCAGGAGCTCGGCGTCAAGCATACCGTGCTCGACATGAGCCTGCTGAACCAGCTCGCTCCCAATGCCCTTACGAGAGACGACATCGAAATCGCGCATGAGGAAGGCGAGCTGCCGAGCACGTTCGTCGAAGGCCGCAATCTGCTGTTCCTCAGCTTCGCCGCCATCCTCGCCAAAACGTCCGGCGCGCGCCATATCGTGACCGGCGTGTGCGAAACGGACTTCAGCGGCTACCCGGACTGCCGCGATACGTTCGTCAAATCGCTCGACGTGACGCTGAACCTGGCCATGGATTATCCGTTCGTCATCCATACCCCGCTCATGTGGCTCGACAAAGCCGAGACGTGGGCGCTGGCCGACGAGCTGGACGCGTTCGATTACGTGCGCGAGCGTACGCTGACCTGCTATAACGGCGTCATCGGCGACGGCTGCGGCGAATGCCCGGCCTGCCGGCTGCGCCGCGCGGGTCTCGACAAATATATGACGGAACGGAAGGCAAAAGCATGAGCGAACAGGATAAGCAGCACCGCCAACCGGGACCTTTTCATATCGTTCGGCAGCTTCAAGTGTTCGGCGAAGACATTACGGGCGAGCAGCTCCGCTATCACCGCAAACGAGTCATGGTCAGCAAGTCGTTCACGTTCGACGCCGCCCATCACCTGCACGACTACGAAGGCAAGTGCAAAAATCTGCACGGACACACCTACGAGGTCGTATTCGGCATCTCGGCGGTCCCCGCATCGAACGGCATCGCGGTGGACTTCGGCGAGATCAAGACCATCTGGAAAGAGCGGATCGAGACGTATCTGGATCACCGCTACCTGAACGAGACGCTTCCGCTCATGAATACGACGGCGGAGAACATGGTCGTCTGGATCTACGAGCAGATGGAAGCCGCTCTCCGCTCCGACGAATATCGGACGCTCGGCGCCCGCACCGAATTCGTCCGTCTGTTCGAGACGCCGACTTCCTATGCCGAAGCGAGACGGGAGTGGATGGAAGAATGAGCGATTCCGCGAAAACCCTTCCTCCCGATCCGTCGGCGCGCCCGATTCCCGTATTGGAAATCTTCGGCCCGACCATTCAAGGCGAAGGCATGTCGATCGGCCGCAAAACGATGTTCGTTCGCACGGCCGGCTGCGACTACCGCTGCTCCTGGTGCGATTCCAAATTCACCTGGGACGGCAGCGCCAAAGACGAAATCCGCATGCTGAGCGCGGCGCAGATCGTCGAAGAACTGTTCGCCCTCGGCGGCGATACGTTCGATCACGTGACGATCTCCGGCGGCAATCCGCTGCTGATCTCGCAGATGTCCTGCCTCGTGCAGCAGCTGCGCGAACGAGGCATCCGGACCGCCGTCGAGACCCAGGGCTCCCGCTGGCAGGACTGGCTGGTGCGCATCGACGAAGTGACGCTGTCCCCGAAGCCGCCGAGCTCGGGCATGGATACCGACTTCGAAGCGCTCGATTCCATCGTTTCCCGCCTGCTGGAAGCGCCCGGCCGGCGCGACCTGTGCATCAAGATCGTCATTTTCGACGAAAACGATCTGACTTACGCCCGAGCCGTGCATAAACGTTATCCGGACGTGCCGTTCATTTTGCAGACGGGCAATCCGCAGGTCTCCGGCGAGTCCGACGATCACGTCTCTTCCCTGCTGAAGCGCTACGAATGGTTGATCGGACGCCTGTCCGAACTGCCGGATCTTAAGGACGCCCGCGCGCTGCCGCAGCTGCATACGCTCGTCTGGGGCAACAAGCGCGGCGTCTAACTTTTTCATCTATAACTTTTTCATATAAAGGAGATTTTTCATGAGCCATTCCCGCCAAGACGGTCTGGAAGACCTGACGCTGCTGGGCAACCAGGGCACCAAATACACGTTCGAATACGATCCGGGCATTTTGGAGTCGTTCGACAACAAGCACGCCTACCGCGATTATTTCGTCAAATTCAACTGTCCGGAGTTCACGAGCCTGTGCCCGATCACGGGACAGCCGGACTTCGCGACGATCTATATCAGCTACATTCCGGACGTGAAAATGGTCGAGAGCAAATCGCTCAAATTGTATCTGTTCAGCTTCCGCAACCACGGCGACTTCCACGAAGACTGCATGAACATCATCATGAACGACCTGATCAAGCTGATGGATCCCCGCTACATCGAAGTCTGGGGCAAATTCACGCCGCGCGGCGGCATCTCCATCGACCCGTACACCAACTACGGCAAGCCGGGCACGAAGTACGAAGAATTGGCATGGAACCGGATGATGAACCACGATCTGTATCCGGAAAAAGTGGACAACCGCTAAAAGACCTCCGGCATCCCCGCGTCGCTTTCGAAATCCGGAAGTGACGCGGGGATTTTTCTGAGGGTATAATGGGACGGGAAGAGAAAAAGCTTCGCCCATACCCAACCGAGAGGATGATCAACAATGGCTCTGACATTTACGGACATGGTTACCCAGGCAAAAAACAACGTACCGGGCGTCACTTCGCAGGAAGCGCGCGAGAAAATCAACGCCAACCCCGATACGTTCATCATCGACGTACAGGACGCCGCCGATGCGGGCGCCTGCGGCCTGATTCCGAGCAGCGTCAACATTTCGCTCGGCATGCTGCCGATCCGCGCCGACCTCGGCGTGCCGGCCGAACTGCGCGACGAGCGCCTGAGCGATCGCAATCGCCCGATTCTCGTCACCTGCGGCGCCGGCGGACAAGCCGCCCTGGGCGCTTATGCGCTGAAGCTGATGGGCTTCACCGACGTGGCGTACATTGACGGCGGAACGGCGGCCTGGAAGCAGGCGGGCTTTGACGTCGAAGAAGCGTAACCGAATCCGCCCGCTCCTACCGTGCCGGCCATCGCAGGATGGCAAAAGGCACCGATAAAGCGGCGCAGCGAAAAACCGGCCCGGGCCGCAGCCCGATGCCGGCTTTTCGGCATGTAGAAGAAAGCCTTACTTGTCGCGGTTCAGCAGCCGGGTCAGCGGATACACCCCCGTGCTCTGCAGCAGGAGAGACAGGAAAATGGCGGCGAACGCCAGCGGCACGAGCCGCGCGTCGGGGCCCGATACCGCCTCCTGCGTCCACAGCAGCAGCGCGACCGACATGGTGCCTTTGATGCCCGACCACGTGATGAGCAGCGAAGCGCGGCCCGCATGCCCGAATTTCCGTCTCCATGCCGGAACCGAATACATCGAAGCCGTGATCATGACGAGGCGAACGAGCAGCGACAGCATGAAGACCACGGCAGCCAGCCCCCAACCCGGGAACCCCAAATACCCCGCCCCGTCCAGGCCGATCCATAAGAAGAGCACGGCGAGCAGACTCGGTTTGACGATATCCCAGAAGCCGTCCAGATGCCCTTTCAAGCCGCCTTCTCCCTCCGTATGTCCGATTTCGTAGGCAAGCATCATTCCCGAAGCCACGGTCGCCAGCACGCCCGAGCCTCCGATCGCTTCCGAGACATAAAAGCCTCCGTACGCGGCAGCGAGCGTGACCATGACGCGATATGCTTTGTTATCGTTGAAACGGACGACGCGGCTGAGCAGCCAGCCCAGCAGAAGTCCCGTTCCGACTCCCTTGACGGATACGAGCAGGAACTCGGAAGCAAACGTTCCGACGGAAAATCCCTCCCCCGTCTGCAGCATGGAGAGAAAAATCGTGAAAATGACGATGCTGGTCCCGTCGTTGATCATCGATTCGCCTTCGACCACGCCGGACAGCCTGCCGGAACCCGAACTCTGCTTCAAAATGGCGGTCACCGATACCGGGTCCGTCGGAATCAGGATCGCCGCCAGCAGCAGCGCTCCCGCCCAGGACAGCGGGCTTCCCATCCACTGCGCCGCGTAATAAACGCCCGATCCCAGCAAAAAGGCGCTGACGATCAGCCCGCCCGTACTCAGCGCCGCAATCAACCCGAAGTCTTCCTTGAACCGCTTCAGCGGAAATTGATAGGCCGACGTGAACAAAATACCGGGAAGAAATACGTTGAAGATGATTTCTTTTGAAATATGCAGCGAAGAAAAGTAAGGAATAAACGACAGCCCGATTCCGAGCACGACCAGGACGACGGGAACGGGAAAATACTTCTTTCGCAGGTCGACGGTGTAGACGACGTAACCGATCAGCAGCATGAGGACGATTTGATGGGTAATCAATAGGACGACTCCTTTCTTCTTACACGGTTGGACCATATCCTTAAATACGGGGGGGAACCTTAATGAAAAACAGACTTCGCGTCATTCCTTATCGCATGACGGCCCGGTCCGAGCAGGTCGGAGAAATTCCCGAAGGCGTCGAGCTCATTCAGGCCCCGCGCCTCTGGGAACGCACCCGGGGCGCAGGCGTCACGGTCGCCATTCTCGACACCGGCTGCGACGCCGATCACCCCGACCTGGCGGAACGAATCGTCGGCGGCCGCAACTTCACGGACGACGACGGCGGGAATCCCGAAATCTACGAAGATTACAACGGGCACGGCACCCATGTCGCGGGCACCATCGCGGCCGTACGGAACGGTTCCGGCGTTACCGGCGTCGCGCCGGAAGCCGATCTGCTGATTTTGAAAGTTCTGAACGGCGAAGGTTCCGGCGAATACGACTGGATTATCGGCGGAATCGATTATGCCGTGCAGCAGGGCGTCGACATTATTTCGATGTCGCTGGGCGGACCGGAAGACGTGCCGGCTCTGCACGAAGCGATCCGGCGCGCGGTCGACGCGAACATTCTCGTCATCTGCGCGGCGGGCAACGAAGGCGACTCCGACGAAAGCACGAACGAATTCGGCTATCCCGGCTATTATAACGAAGTGATCAGCGTCGGCTCGGTCAATCTGGCCCGTCAGGCCTCGGAATTTTCGAACACCAATAACGAAGTCGATCTGGTCGCTCCCGGCGAGGGCATTCTGTCCGCTTACCTGGGCAGAGGCTACGCTTCCCTGAGCGGCACCTCCATGGCCACGCCGCATGTGTCGGGCGCGATGGCGCTGATCAAGGTAATCGCCAACGAAAGCTTTGGCCGCAGCCTGACCGAACCCGAGCTGTACGCCCAGCTTGTGCGCCGGACGGTTCCGCTCGGCACTTCGCCCTACTTCGAAGGCAACGGCCTTCTGTATTTGACCGCGCTCGAAGAATTGAAACGGGTATTCGGTCCGGAAGAAACGGCCCGCATTTTGAACAAGCATTGACATTGCGGCCGACGCGCCTGTTCCGCTCCCACACCTTTAAACGCATTCGCGCGGCGGGAAGCAGCGCGGCAGAAAGCGGCCCGGCTTCGGCCCGGCCGCTCTTGGCCTTTGCCGCGCGCTGGATTACAATGAGAGACATTCCTGCAACACGGAAAATTCAGCCACGCTGCGGAGGAATGTTTATGTCGGTCAAACCAGGAGCCGAAAGCGCCGCTCCTGACGCATCGAACGGGCGAAGCGATAAGGCGTCCGCTTCCGGCGGACGTCCCCCCGCCACCGTCTACGGCGTCCTGTTCGCGATCGGATTCGTGCATCTTCTTAACGACTCGATGCAGGCGGTCATTCCGGCCATCATGCCGATCCTGCAGAATTCCATGAGCCTCAGCTACGGCCAGCTCGGCTGGATTCTGTTCGCGATCAATTTCACGGCGTCGATTATGCAACCCGCGATCGGATTGTTCGCCGATAAAAGGCCGACTCCCGCGCTGCTGCCGATGGCGATGGCGTCTACCTTGACCGGTATGCTGCTGCTCGCCTACGCTCCCGGCTATGCCGCCGTGATCGTCGCGGTGATCTTCGTCGGTCTCGGTTCCGCCGCCTTCCATCCGGAAGGCTCTCGCGTATCCCATATGGCCGCCGGGCCGAGACGCGGTCTCGCCCAGTCGATCTTTCAGGTCGGCGGGAACGCGGGGCAGTCGCTCGCTCCGCTGCTGACCCGGCTCATCTTCATTCCGCTCGGCCAGTTCGGCGCGATCTGGTTCACGGGCATCGCCGCGCTCGGTATAGCGGTGCAGCTGTTCATCGCCCGCTGGTACGGACGCACGCTGAAAGCGGCGGCGCAGACCAAGAAGACGGCTGTCCGCCAAGCCATGGACCCGGTAGTGCGCCGCAAAGTCGCTGCCGCCATGACGCTGCTGCTGCTCCTTGTCTTCGTCCGCTCGTGGTATGTCACGTCGGTCGGCAGCTACTACGCGTTCTATCTGCGCGACGTCTTCGGCGTCAGCATCGCCGACGCGCAGATTTACGTGTTCCTGTTCCTCGCGGCGGGCGCCGTCGGCACGCTGCTCGGCGGCCCGTTGGCCGACCGTTTCGGCAAGCGCAACGTTCTGTTCGCTTCCATGCTGTTCGCGGCTCCGCTGACGCTGGCGCTGCCGTACGCCAACCTGCTCTGGACCGGCATCCTGCTGTCGCTTATCGGCTTCATCCTGCTGTCGAGCTTCTCCGTGTCGGTCGTATACGCGCAGATGCTGATTCCCGGCCGGGTCGGAGCCGTATCGGGCCTCGTTACCGGTCTGGCGTTCGGCATGGGCGGACTCGGCGGTCTCGTGCTGGGCAGTTGGATGGATGCCGCCGGCGTGGCGGCCGTCATGCGCTTCTGCAGCTTCCTGCCGCTGCTCGGCGTGCTGACGTTCCTGCTGCCGGGCGACCGGAAGCTGAACGGCTGGGCTTCGGCGAACGGAGCGGACGCTTAAGTTTTCGGGAACGGCAAAAGGGAGAGCCGATACGGCTCTCCCTTTTTGCTGACGGTGATTTGCGGCTCCCGCGCGTTCCGACTTCAGTTCTGAATCGGAATGTCCAGATCCCGCGAAGAATCGTATACGCCGTACTCTCCCGCGTTAATCGCGAATTCGCTGCCTTCCGGCACGTTTTTGAACACGTCCACCTGGAAGCCGGTATCGCCGTTATACTTGCTGTACGATTCGCTCTCGCTGCGCTCGTACGTTTTGCCGTCGACCCGGAGCCGGGTCCCGGTGATCATGAAGAAATCATTTCGGGTTTGTATATGGACATGGATATCCTTGCCTTCCCGCTTCACCTTGTAAGCCATGACGCTCTGATCAGGCAGCGTTTCCGATACGGACTGCGCTGTCTCGCTCGGAGGAGCTACCGGCGTCCAAATATCCGGGTACGAACGTTTGACCACGGCGTTTCTCAGCTGCAGCGTCAAAGAGCTCTTTCTCACGTCTTCAAGCGAGTTCGCCGCAAGGTTGAAATAGAGCGTTTCCGGCGCGTTCGGGTCGAGACCCGGCTGTGCTTGTTCGCGCCCGGGCAGCGGAGTCCACAGCCCTTGTACGCCGATATTGTCCACTTTCAGCGTAGAATCCTTGTAATACATGAAATCGCCTTGATCGACGGAGAAGCCCTGTTCGCGAATTACCGGAATCCTGATCTCGAAAGGACTGATCTGCGCTTCTCCCAGCTTCAACCCGGTACGCTCTTCGATCGCCGCCTGCTCTTCGATCGGTACGGCGTAGGTTGCCGAGGCAGCCTGCTCGCCCTCGACGGTAAATTCGACGACCCAGTCCCCTTGGATCGAATCGATTGTTTGAGCCGTCGAGTAGGTCGCATCTTTTAACGTTAACCGATATTGCCTGCTTTCACCGCCCGCGGGCAGATTGCCTTCGAAATATTGAGTCAGCGTCGATGCGCTGCCGCCTTCCTCGAACTCGAACAGGTTGCGTTTATCCCCCGATACCGCGAGGTTTTGTCCGCTGCTCAAGTCGGTCAACGTCGCTTCCCCGAATTCGACCGTGCCGAAACCGCGCTTTTGCAGATCGGTCAATCGCAGGCGCAGCGCCATTTGCTGCTCTTCCTCCAGCGGTTTGCGGCCTATCGCCACGCTGCTCAACGTCAACTCGACGCCTCCGACCTCTGCCGAAGCGTCGATTTTCTGTCCCATTTCGGTCGGAATGACTTCCGTTTGCTGGTCGAAATAAATCGCCGTTCCTCCTGCCGCCACTACGATCGCGGCGGCCGAAGCCGCAAGCGCCCATCGGCGAGCGCGCGAAACGCCTCTTTTGTTCTCGATGACACTCGTTTCCTCGACCCATCCGGAGCGCCGACGTTCCACTTCCGCGCGAATCCGGTTCCACATCTCGCCGTAGTCCGGGCTGCCGTCCGATAAAAGGCTCATCCCCTGCTTGATCTGCTGTTCAGTAATTGGAGACATGGTGGTCACTTCCTTTCCCTCTCGATTCCATGGCTTTCTCATACAGCTTCTTGAACATTTTCACTCCGCGGTTGATTCTGGACTTCGCCGTTCCGACCGGTATGCCCAGCGCTTCCGCCGTCTCCGCCGTCGATAAATCGGCCATGTAATAGAGCAGCATCGCTTCCCGCACTTTAGGCTTCAGCTTATTGAGCAGCCTGCCGAACTCGTCGGCCGTTTCGGCGCGTTCGTACGCGCTTTCTACCGATTGCGGCGAGCGCAGCGGCAGGTTGATCGAAAAGGCCTTTTTCTCTTTCATATTCCCGTTCGTCCGGCGCCGCATCAACGAATGGCATTCGTTGGCGGCGATTCTCATCAGCCAGGCTTTCATATGCTCGACTTTGTCCCGATCCGCCAGCATCGCTTTGACGAAAACTTCTTGGCAGATGTCTTCCGCGTCCGTCTGGCTTCGAAGCATATGTAAGCAGTAACGGTATACGTCTTCTTTGTACGTCTGGAATAACGTATTATCGTCCACCATCTCTCACGTCCTTTGCCCCTCTGATTATGAGTCTTTCCCTCTATAGAGACTTACAGACGCCGAAAACGGTTTGCTTTTTCGATAAAACGCCAAAAAGCCCGATTCGGTCTTCTTGCAGACCGAACCGAGCTTGACGGGACAAGCGGGTTCACACTTTGTTTATTCGAGATTTTCGCGCCGCTCTTGCCGTTACTTCCGCAGCACGATTTCCGTGTTCAAAGACGGATCGACTTGACCGTAAAGACCCAATCCGAGCTCCAGCTCGGCGTCTTTCGGGACGTTTTTGTAAATGTCGATCCGGTAATCTCCCTGTTCCCGGTACGAATTATAGGAAGAATTTTTGTCGGGCTTTCGCACTTCGCCGTTGACTTTCAGGACGGTGCCTTCCAGCAGCTGCAGGCGGTCCTTCGTCTCGGTCACGACTTTGAGGTCGTCGCCCTCGCGCAAGTAACGGTGATGCAGCGCGCTGCCGTCCGGCAGTTCGGCGTCGGCGTTCTGCTCCTCCTGCCGCGGAGCGGCAAGAGGGGTCCAGAAGTCGCCCGGCGCCTGTCTGAGAACGACCGCATCCTGCAATCTGACGGACAGAGGCCCCGTTTTCAAGCTGCGAATATCCGCGCTCAGAATACGGAAAGATAATGCTTGCTGTTCCTGACCGGCTTGGCCGGAAATCAGCTGGAGAGGACCGCCTTGATACTCCCCTGTTCCGAACTCGGCTCCTTCGGAAACCAACGTTTGTTTTTGATAGTAGAGCACAAGTCCGTCATGCGGCTCGCGGTTTTGCGGTTCCCGCTCGATCGGCAGGGAGACGCCGTACGCGCCGACGACGGCTTCGCCGAGCGTCCAGCCTGTTTTTTGCTCGATCTCTGCCGCGTTCTCCGGCGTAATGGCGACGGCCCGATCGATCGCTTTCGATCCGTCGAGCGTAAAGTCCACTTTCCAGCTGCCGTCGATTTTCCGAACCGTTTCGGCGTAACTATACGTCAGGGTGAGCGCTTGACGCTCCTGCTCGCTCATGTCGTACAGCTGGTAGCTGCAGTTAACCTCGTTCCCGTTCCAAGTTCCCGACGTCGGCTCGATGGCTTTCGAACCCGCGTTCAAGAGCAGCTGCGTTTTGCTCTCGATCGACAGCGACTCGGGGTACGAAGCGGAGGCGTTCTCTTCCGCTCCCTGAAGTTTGTAGGTCAAGGTCAGCAGTCCCTGATCTTTGTCCCATTCGGAACCGGTCAGCAGCACGGAGGTTCCCGGGAGGGAAGGGACTTTGTATTCCGTTCCGGGCTGGAGTTTCCCTTGAAGAGCAGCCTCATGGCGCCGAATGACGTACAAATCGTCCATCTCGAGCCGAAGACGCCGGGTTTCCCCTTCTTTCGTCCAATCGCCTTCGGCCAGCTTGGCGCTGTCCATGCCGGTTCGAAGATCGAAGTACGCTCCGCTGGTCAGCTCCTTGCTTTTTCCGCTGTCGAGATCGATCAACCGCCCCGATCCGAATCCCGCGTATTCGGCATTCGGCACGTTCAGGCCGCTCAAGCTCATTTGCATCGCGAGCCGATCCTTCCGCTCCGGCGCAGCAAGCCGTGTTCCTTCAAAGTGTCCCTGAACCGCGCTGTTCAGCGTAAGCTTCACGCCGTCCACGACAGCCGACGCTTCCAAAGACTGACCGGCCGGCGCGCCATAGCTCGGCGCAGGCACATCCGGATCGGAGTCCGGCTGCCAGGCCAAGACGCCCACCGCGACGGCGCAGGCCAGCGCCGCCGAAGCCGCGGGAAACGCCCATTTGCGGCCGACGGTTCTTCCGGCTGCCGGCGTTACTTCCTTCCAGCCCGATCTCCGCCTGCCGGCTTCCTCGACAATGCGTCTTCGCATGCTGACGTAATCGGGATCGCCGTCGTCCACTTCGCGCAGCCGGTTCTCCAGATCGGAATCAATAATTCGAGACATGGATGTCACTCCTTTTTTTCGTTTGTACGGCCGTATTCTCGTCTTCCATTTGCTTTTTCAATGCTTTCAATCCCCGGTTGATGCGGGATTTGACGGTGCCCAGCGGCAGATTCAGCATGTCGGCCACTTCCGCCATCGGAAGGTCCGCCATGTAATACAGCAGCAGGACTTCCCGGAACTTGGGTTTGACCTGCCGGAGCTTCAGGCCGAATTCGGCTCTTGCCTCCCGCAGCTCGTATCCGGCTTCCACCGACGGCGAATGATTCAGCGGGGCGGTCCGAAGATACGCTTTCTGCTCTTTGTCCCGGCCCCTGATCCTGCGGCGCATCAGCCCGTGGCATTCGTTCGCCGCGATGCGCAGCAGCCAGGCCTTTTCGCTCCGCAGATCGGTCCGGTCGGCCAGCATCGCCTTCACGAATACTTCCTGGCATACGTCTTCCGCATCTCTTCTGTCTTTGAGCATATACAGACAGTACCGGTATACCGTCGTTTTATACGTTTCGAACAACTCCAGGTCGTCCATGTTTCTTCTCACATCCTTATAAGCTTCCGCTTTCCTTTTGCCTCCCTGCCCATATGATGAATGAGCGCGCGCTTCTTATAGAGGACTGACGAAACGGCGAAGAGGTTCCCGTTTGCCGAGCGGCCGAAAAAAACAGAGCTTCGGCAGCAACCCGAAGCTCCGCGCGGCCGAAAAAAAGGCCGACGAGCAGACAAAAAAAGCCGCCGGGAACATGCCCGGCAGCTTCATCCTAACCGATTGTTTTTCAACCGTAAATGCCGATCGCAAGCAGCAGCGTTACCGCAAGGCAGAGCCCCGCCATTCCGTACGAAACGACATGCCGGCGCGCGCCGGGAATGTATCGGCGTTCGAATGCGCCCCGCACCGCGAAGATCGCCGCGAGCAGCGCCCCGATCCATACGTAACCGAACGGCTCTTTGAACAGGATCACGCAGACGACCGCCGCGACGGCGCTGGCGGCACCGAACCAGACGTAAGGCTTGAAACCGTCCGTCTCCCAAATCTTTTCCTTGCTGTCCAGCACGATTCGATCGAGCAGCCATTGGAGCGCGATCAGAATAGCGACGACCGGAGGAATAACGATCATCAAGATCACCCGCTTTCTTGTCAATCCTTAATATACGCGGCAAAGAACGCCCGGGTTGCAAAAACCGGGCGTTCTTCGGCGAGTCCTTTATTTGCGGATAATGACTTTGGCGTCCTTCGTGTTGTCGACCGTTCCGTAAGCGAGCAGGTTGATTTCGAACTTCTCGCCTTCCGGCACATTGCGATAAATGTCTACTTGGTTGTAGTAACCCCGAGCGTTTTGAATCGAACTGTCTTCGGTCGGCTCCTTATCGTAGGCGTAGTCTTTCCCGTCCACCCGGAGGCGCGTGCCTTCGTACAAAGACGCGTAGTCCGGCACCTCGATCTCAACAAGTACGTCTTTGCCTTTGCGGTGAACCGTGTACACGACCTTTTTGCCGTCGGCCAGCGTGTCCGTGACTTTCTGTTCTTCCTCGGTCGGGACGCCCAGGGAAACCCAGCGATCGGGATCGATATGGGCGATCCAGGCGCCGCTGAACGTGGCGGTCAGCGGCTTGCCGCGGAAATCGTAGCTTTCCCAGTAATCGTTGGTCGTTTTGTTTTCGTTTCCGTTGCGGACCATGCCCTGCACGCCGAACTTGACGAACTCCTGCTCTTCGGAGCGGTATCCGTTCATCTTCATCTCGGGAGTGGGATCCTGCCCCCCTAAAGTCGTCACTTCTCCGTCCGTCAGCGAGATGCTGCCGTAATTCACGATTTGTCCGTCATGCAGCGGGCGGTCTTCGGCTCCCCGATCGAGCGGAATCGTGACGCCGTAAGCATCGAGCTGCGCGTCTCCCAGCTTCCAGCCCGTCTGCTCGGTCAGCGCGGAATCGTCTTCGACCGGGATCGTTTCGGTCGGAATTTCGGCTTTCGCCGGATCGATCGTGAAGTCGATCGTCCAAGGACCTTTGACGACCCGCAGCGGCTCGGCGTAGGTGAAGGTCATCGTCATGTCGGACAGCTGATCTTCCGTCAGACCTTTGACATTGTAAGAACCTTCCGCTTCCCTGGAATTTCCTCCTTCCGACCAGCTGTCCCATCCGAGCTCCCGATCGCCGAGCTTCAAGCCGACGGAGTTGCCGCGATCCATGGCCAGCAGCGTGCTGTCCTGCGCTTCGATTTTCGGCACATTTTCGTCAGGCAGGAACTTGATCTTCAGCATTCCCGACTTTTTGTTCCATTTGATATCCGTGATCTTCATTTTGAAATCTCGGTCCGGAAGCACCGTGTACTCCGCGCCCAACTTTATGCCGCCTTCGATCGGCACCGTCGTGCGGCGGATCATGTACAAATCGGACGTCTCCAGCCGATAGCGATGCGGCCCTTCCGCCTCGCCGAGCTCCCCCGTCGCTCTCGCCGACGTGTTCAGCGTCCGGTCGGCTTCCCAAGCATCGACGCTGCGAATATCGTTCGTATTGAAATCGCCCATGCTCAGTTCCAGCTTTTTGCCGGTGTCGAGGTCCGTGATCGAAGACTTGTCGAATCCCGCGACCTGCACATCTTCGCTGCCGAAACCGCTGAGCGAAAAGTCCAGCACCATCTTGCTCAAGGCTTCGTTCTGCCCGTAACCCCGGTCCTTTCCCTGCACGACGTTATTCAATTTCAACACGATGCCTTCCGCTTCCGCCTGCGCTTGCATCGCCTGCCCGACCGAAGCCGCCTGGGCTTGCGGAGACAGGCTTTCGAAATACCCCTGCGACGCCGCGGCGCCCAGCGCGACGACGGCCGCCAGCGAAGCGCATGCGACCGGGATGGCCCATTTGCGGCGGCCGCGGCGCGGCTGAGGCACCGCTGTATGCTCCTGCCACCCCGAATTCCGCTTGTCCGTCTCCAGCCGAATCCGATTCCACATCGCGTCGTAGTTCGGATTTTCTTTCCGAAGTCCGCGCAGCTTTTTTTCCGTATCGTTATCAGTAACTCGAAGCACGAGCGTCACCTTCTTTCTCCGGCAGCGCCGGTTCTTTTTCCGTCAGCTTTTTTAACGCCTTCAGTCCTCGGCTGATTCTCGACTTGGCCGTTCCGAGCGGCACGCCCAGCGCTTCCGCCGTTTCGTTCGTCGACAGATCCGCCATATAATACAGCAGCAGCGCTTCGCGCAGCTTCGGCTTGAGCCGGCCCAGCATTTCCTCGAACTCGCCCGACGTCTCGGTGCGTTCGTAAGTCTGCTCCACCGACTGCGACGAACTCAGCGGCACGGTCAACCAAAACGCGCGCTTCTCCTTCACTCTTCCGTTCGTTCTGCGCCGTACCAGCGAATGACACTCGTTGGCGGCGATTTTCATCAGCCAGGCTTTGACGTATTCGATGCCGCTCCGGTCCGCCAACAGCGCCTTGACGAAGACCTCCTGGCAGGCGTCTTCCGCATCCGCGCGGCTGTGCAGCATGTACAGGCAGTAATGGTACACCGCCTCTTTATGGGTTTCGAACAGCTCTCTATCTTCCAACTTTTATCACTTCCTTTGCCCCTCTGTAGCGATCGCTCGCCTATAAGAACTAGCAAGCGCGAGAAACGGTTCCCTTTTTGCCCAAAAAAATTCGCACGCCAAAAAGGACGGCCGGAGGCCGCCCTTCCCGTGTCCGAAACGTTCGCCGAGCCGGCTTATGCCGAGCGGCGCGCGTTCGAAGCTGGTTTTACTTGCCGATCGATTCCAGATACTCGGACACCTGCGTCGGCGTCTTCGCGAACTTGCTGTGCAGATGCGCGATCTTCTCGCCGTTCTTGAACACGAGCAGGCTCGGAATGCCGCGCACTTCGTTCGACTCCGCGATTTCCTGGAATTTCTCCGCATCCATCGCGAAAAACTGCTTGTCCGCATTTTTCTCGATGATGCCGCCGATGAACCGGTCCAGGTTTTTGCAGTCCGGGCACCAGTTCGTGTCGAACTTGATGACGGTCAATCCGTCTCCGCCGATCTGTTCGTTATATTGTTCCAAGCTTTCGATTCGTTCCATATCCGCATTCTCCTCTCGGGTTCGGGGCCGGGCCCGCTGCCGCAGATCGGATATACGTATAAAAGGCCGGCGTTTCCCGGATCAGTACGGGTCCGCGTACGAATCGCCCGAGCCCGGACGCATCCGCCGTTTGGCCGCCTGCAGCGCGCGTTCCATGTCCTGCACGGCTTCTTCCACGATGCGGCGGTCGACCAGATAATCCTGAACCTTCGCTTTTTCCGCCAGACGCGCGATCTCGGCATCTTTCTTCTCCAGATCGTAGCCGTGGCGGCGCTGAAGCGCGTTGTACTTGTCCAGCAGGTCCGAGATCACCTGATAAAAACGCTCGTAATCGACAATGATATCGTCCAGAAAAGCGTCGACGTCCTCTTTCGTATACCCGCGCATTTTAACGGGGAAATCTTTCTCATGAATTTGCAACGCGTCGAGCTTGATGCCGAGCTGCTTGAACAGCCGCTTTTGCTCCTCGAGCTGGCGCTGATACTGCTCCTCCATGCCCATCCCTCCTTCATTTAATGTACCATATTGTGCCGCTGAATTGATAAATTTTTAATTAAAAGATTTTGCAAAACCGGAATTTAAATCGTCCAGTTCCCCGCGCGGAACACCGGCTCGACCGTCCCGTCCGGCAGTTCGCCGTCGATATCCAGCGCATCCGAGCCGACCATGAAGTCCACGTGGGTCAGGCTCGTGTTGCCGCCGCGGGCGAGCAGTTCGTTCTGCGACAATTCCGTGCCACCCTTCATATTAACCGGATAAGCGCTGCCCAGCGCAAAATGGCAGGAAGCATTCTCGTCGATGCCCGTATTGTAGAAAATGCGGTTCAGGTTCGAGATCGGCGAATCGTGCGGCACGAGGGCCACTTCGCCCAAATATTTCGCGCCCTCGTCCGTGTCCAGCAGCGACTCCAGATGTTCGCGTCCGGATTCGGCGTCGAAGTCCGTCACGCGGCCGTTCTCGAACGTCAGCGACAGCTTCTCCACCAGGCGTCCGTTCAGGTTGAGCGGCATGGTCGAAGTTACTTTGCCGTTTACGCCCGTGCGGTTCGGCATCGTGTACACTTCTTCGGTCGGCATGTTGGCTACGAAGTACACGCCCGATTGGTTCGTGTCGCCGCCTCCGAGCCACAGATGGTTCTGAGCCAGTTCGACTTTGAGGTCGGTGCCCGGCGCGCGGTAATGCAAGCTTTTGTAGCTTTTCGCGTTCAGCTTGGCCTGCAGGTCTTTCAGCGTGTCGATGTGACGATGCCAGTTGTCGACCGCGTCGCCTTCGCCCACCCGGTTCATGCGGAAAATGGTTTCCCACATGGCGTCGACGCGCTCGCTTTCCGGCAGGTCGGCGAACACTTTGTTCGCCCAGGCCCGCGTCGGCGCCTTGATCAGGCACCAGGACAGCTTATTGCTGCGTACGTACTGCTGGTAGCCTTTGCGTGCCGCCGCGGCCGCTTTGGTCGCGCGCGCCACGCGCGAAGAATCGATGCCGCGATACAGTTCCGGGTCCGGCACCTTGATGTGCATGACCGCTCCGCCTTCTTCGGCCAGCTTCTCCAGCGCCTCCGCCTTAAAGGCCGGATAGTAGTCGAACGTATCTTCGGACGCGTACTCGTAACGCAGCCGCGTCGAAGCTTCGTCTTCCCACTCGATCTCCACGTACTTCGCTCCCGCTTCGTACGCCTTTTTGACGACCAGCCGCGCGAACTCCGCCGCTTCGATCGGGGACTGCAGATGCAGCACCTGCCCCTTTTGAATATTGACCCCTACCTTTACGACCAATTCCGCGTACTGTTCCAACTTTTGTGCAAATGTGTCCATGGTCTCTCTTGCCCCCAAATGGTTTATGTAAAATGGAAAAGCTTGCAAATACCCCAAAAATGAAAAACTCCGAAAACGAATCGTAAAAGACCTCTTTTTATCATAGTCAAAGATTTCGCAAAAATCCACTGAGCGACTACAATAAGAGCTTTCGTTCGCGGAACGCTTTAGCCGCGATCGAAAGGTTTCCCGTGAGCGGCTTCCAATCGTCTTTTGCGAAATCTTGGAGATTTCGCAAAAATCCACTGAGCGACTACAATAAGAGCTTTCGTTCGCGGAACGCTTCAGCCGCGATCGAAAGGTTTCCCGCGAGCGGCGCGCCTCGGCAAAAATAGCGTCATAAAAGCACTTATTTTGCTCACCGCTGACCCTTTTTCTCAATTAGCTGCGTCAGAGCACTTATTTTGCTGTTTCGGAACTTTTTTGCGCTTATTTTTAGCAAATAAGTGCTCTCCTGCAGTTATTTCGTTTAAAACCGCCGTTTTCGCTTAAATAGCTGCTCTCCTGCAGCTATTTTTAAGCTCGCGGCCTATCGCGCACATACGGCAAGCCAAAAAGGCGGCGGACCGCATCCGATGCCATGCCGGACCGGACGCCGTACAACCGGCCCTCTCTCGGCCGCAGCTCAGACCCCGCTTTTTTGCAAATCAAAGCGCTTTCTGTTATATTCGCGGCAGAATCGCTTGTTCAAAGGAGCTGCGTCCATGATCGATTATCGCTTAATGCAATCTCACGAACTCGCCGAAGCCGCGCGGCTGTCGGATGCCGTATTCCGGCAAGGCGCACGGCCGTCGATGGCCGAGATGTTTCCGCGCCTGTTCTCGCCGCGCATGCCGCATTCCTTCGGCGCGTTCGCCGAAGACGGCAGCCTCGCCGCCTTCATGGGGCTCGCCCCCTCGACGCTGCGCGTCGGCGGCGCGGCGACGATCCGCGCCTTCTCGATCGGCTCGGTCTGCACCGCGCCCGAGCACCGCGGCGCCGGCCTTGCCGGCCGGCTGCTGGAGCGCTGCACGGCTTACGCCCGGCATGCCGGAGCGCCGCTGCTCTTCGTCTCCGGCGACCGCACGCTCTACACGCGGGCGGGCTGCGTCCCGTTCGGCCGCGCCGCGAACGCCGTCCTTCGCGGCGTCCGCTCGGACTCGCTCGCTCCCTCGGATTTCCGAGCCGCCGCGGACGCCTTCGCCCACGCCTCCGCCGCCGTCCGGCGCGCCCTGTATGCGCCCGCCGCTCCGCCTCCGCTCACCGTGCGCGAAGCGGGAACGCGGGATCTGCTGCGCCTGCACGGGCTGTACTCGGCCGGCGGCACGGCCTTCGAAGAGGGCGCCGCGGGACTCGGCGACCTGATCGCGGCGGCCGCCCAGTGCGGCGTGCTCGGCTTGGAGCAGCGAGTCCTGCTCGCCAGCATCGAGGACACCCCTGTCGCTTACGCCGTGATCGGCATGCCGCCCCATCTGAAACATTATTCGTTCGACGGGATCGAACCGCCTCCTCCCGCTCCGGCTGGGGTTCCGGACGCGGCTCCCGCCTCCCCGCCGACCGTGATCGCTTACGGCGGGGCTCCCCTCTATGCCGCGGATCTGCTGCGGTATCCGGCGGAAAGATGGGGTCTGGACGAGCTGCATATCCCCGTCCCCTGGCAGGAAGAGGAGCTGCTGTCGCTGCTGCGAAAGGCTGGAGCGGAAGTCGCTTTCGGTCCCAACGCCGGCACGCTGCTGATTACCGATCCGGAACATCTGCTGAATCAGGCGCAGGAGCTGTGGTCCCGGCCGTGGCGGGAAGCGCTGCAAACGGACGGACGGGGTAATTTGTTCGCGGCTTCCGGCAAACGGCAGATCGACCGCTCGGAGTGGACCGGCCTGCTGTTCGATCCGGAATACCCGCGTTCGGACGACGTGCCGGACTGGCTGACGCCGATTCCGCTGCCTTATTTATACGGATTGCACTTCACTTGACCCTGCGGCCTCCCTGCACCCTGCGACCTCCCTGCACCCTGCGCCCTGCCTGCGCGCCGCCGCGCCGATAAAAGCGGGAAGCCGTTCTTCTTCCGGATGCCTGCCCAAGATAAATCCTTCCGAACAAACAACTCGGCCCTCCGAAACTTTGGTTTCGGAGGGCCGAGTTTCATGCATTTCGTGCTATGCCTATATTCTCATGCACTTCTTTCATAAGTTCTTATTTTTCATCTTCTATTCATGCTTTTCGTCCGCTTCCGAGCGGCGATCTGCAGATAGCACGACCGTAATCGACGTGCCGCGGCCGACTTGGCTTTCGACCTCGATCGTTCCTTGATGCGCGGCGACGATCTGCTTGACGATCGCCATTCCCAGTCCCGTGCCGCCTGCGGGAGTATCCGTCGAAGTTCCGCGATAATACCGGTCGAACAGACGGGCGACGCTTCGCTCGTCCATTCCTTCGCCGTTGTCCGCGATTTGCAGTCGGACCCGGGATCCGCCTTCCGCGCTTTCCATGCGCACAAAGACGGAAGTGCCTGCCGGATTATGAACGATCGCGTTGAGAAGCAGATTGGAAAAAGCCCTTTTCAGCAATCCGGCATCTCCCCAAATGTACAGAGGCTGCTCCCCGCCCGATATCTCGAAACGGTTCTGTTTATGCAAAGGCAGGTTCGCCGTTTCGGCGACCGTCCTGCGAACGAACTCCGTCAGCTCGATACTTTGCGCGGCAAGTTCGACCCCCGCCGACCGGTCCATTCGAAAAGCGATCCCGAGATCGTGGATCAGTTCTTCCATATAAGCGGACTTTTCCCGAATCGATTGCAGGAATTCCTTTTGCTCGTCGGGGCTCCATTCATGCCGATCCGATAGCAGCATGTCGGCGTAACCGGAAATATAAGATAACGGAGTCTTCAGATCGTGGGTGACGCCCGATGCCCAGTCCTGCCTCGCCTGCTCGAACTCCCGCCGTTTCCGTTCGTTTTCCCGCAGGACCGACGACAAAGATTCAAGGTCGGCGTACACTCCCGGTACAGGCGGCTCGAGAACGGAAACGATCTCCCGCGCTCGCCGAAAGCCGGGTATTCTCCGCAGGACAGCTGCCGGATCTTCGCCAAAATATCCGCCATCGGCCTCGCGACATAATAGCCGTAGAACAAACAATACAAACCATAAGCGATAAAGATCATCCAAGTCGTCGCATTGACAGCAAAAAGCTTCTCCGGCCGGTTCAGCACGACGATGTAGAATACCGCCGGCAGCGACACGGTCAGAAACAGCAGGATCTGGTGCGCGATAAAATTCAACGTAAATCGAACGACCAACCTGCCGTTCGCCCAATGCGTCTTCATGCCGGATTTCCCCCTCCGGGAGGAACCAACTTATAGCCGATTCCTCTCAGCGTCACGATCAGGGAAGGGTTTTTGGCGTCCGGTTCGATTTTTTTGCGCAGACGCATGATATGGATGGCTACCGTCTTCTCGTCTCCGATGCTGTCATATCCCCATACGCGTTCGTACAGCTGCCCTGCGGTGAATACCTGATTCGGATGATCGGCCAGGAACAGCAGCAGCTCGAATTCTTTGGCGGGACAAAACACCTCTTTTTCGCTCACCCATAACCGGGCCGCTTTCTTGTCGATCACGACCGAACCGAAGCGATAAATCTCCGGCGCTTGTCCCGCTGTCCGATACTGCTCCAGTCTTCGAAACTGCACATGAATGCGCGCGGCGACTTCAAGCGGATTAAAAGGTTTGGTGATATAGTCGTCTCCTCCGATTCCGAGCCCGGTCAATTTGTCCAGGTCGCCGGAACGGGCGGTCAAAAACAGGATCGGCACGTCGGTATGCCGCCTGATTTCTTGGCATAACCGGAATCCGTCCGTATCGGGCAGCATAACGTCCAGCACAATGAGATCGTAAGCATGACGTCTTATCTTCTCCATAGCTTCTTCCCCCGTCAAAGCGCAGTCGACGGAAGCATAACCTTCTTTGCGCAGAATCGTGTCCAACATCTTCACGATGCCGGGCTCGTCGTCGACGATCAATATATTTTGCGGACGCAACGATTCTTCCTCCTTTCCCGGCAGGCCCCCTGTTCCTTCATTATGCGACGAATGCGGCGGAATGACCATCGGCCATGAAGGTTAGAACGAGACATCGCGCTGTTGAAAAACGATCCAGCTCAGCAGCAGCAGCGCCGCGATATACGCGGACAGAACGGCGATCGAAAAGTTCAGCGTCATCTCGGGTCTGGCCGGAAGATGGAAGATGTACAGACTCATATCGCTGTTGGCGAACGGCAGGTATTTCAACCCTTCGATCTTGGCGGTCGCTTCGATCATCGAATTGCCTACGATCATGATCAGCAGCGAGATTCCGATCGCCAAAGCGCCGCTTCGCAAGATCGTCGACACCGCGAAAGCGAACGTGACATACGCCGCGATCGGGAACAGGCTCAGCCCGTACATTTTCAACACCTGCATCGAAACGGTCGACTGCACGACTTGTCCCTGTCCGTTCAAAAACAGATCCGTCGCGCGAAGGTCGCCCCAACCGTAAAATAAAACGTTCGCGGCATAACCGCATAGGAGCAAAAGCGCAAGCATGGCGGCCGCGAACAGCAGCACGGCGATATATTTGGAAAATAAAATCGCGGCGCGGCTGTGGGGGCGGATCAGCAGCAGCTTCATCGTGCCGGCCGTGTATTCTCCGGCCACGATATCCGCGCCGACGATGATCGCGAACACGATCACCGTTTCGATCAATCCGGAAAAAGAAAGCAAAGCCGTCCAGGGATCGGGGTCGGGTGCGGGAACATCGTTCGCCAGCCGATAGTTCGCGATCTTCAGCTTGTTCTCCGCATCGGCACGCAGAGTCGGAGACAGCTCCGCGATCCGCAGGCGATCTTCGTATTGACGAACAAGCTGCTCGGTCTCCGTCCGCCAGTCCGCCGCTCGCGCCGAATTCACATTCCCCAGAACGGACGCGCCGATCGTAATGCCCAACAACAGCAGCAGAAGAATCCAGGTCAATCTTCGGCTGTATATTTTCATGCTTTCGTTGGCGATCAATCCGATCATTTTTTCTCCTCCGTCCACTCCAAAAACTTATCCTCCAAAGACGGCTCCCGCATTTGAATGCCGTAAATTCGAATGCCTGCCTGCATCAACATCTGGCTGACGGCCGGAATTTCGTCCGGACGCAGCGGAATCCGCAGCTCCCCCGGCCGTTCTTCGGAGCGGACTTCATAATTCGACGCGGTCATCAAGTTTCGGGCCTGCTGCGCCTGGGCAGGATCGAGGGTGAGGCATACAAGCTTTTTGTCGCCGCCTCGCACAAGATCGTTCACTTTTTCGATGCGGATCAGCTTTCCGTTTTGCAGCACGCCCGCCCGATCGCACATCGATTCCATTTCCGAGAGCAGGTGGCTCGAAACGAACACCGCGACGTCTTCTTCCCGGGCGAGCCTTTTGAGATAACCGCGAAGTTCATGAATGCCGGCGGGGTCAAGCCCGTTGGTCGGCTCGTCCAGAATAAGCAGGGACGGCCGATGCAGAAGAGCCTGTGCGATTCCCAGACGCTGCCTCATGCCGAGGGAGTACGTTTTCGTTTTGTCGTGCAGCCTGCCTGTCAATCCGACGGTTTCCGCGATTTCTTCGATACGGTCCGAGGTAACGCCGGGAACCATCCGCGCATAATGCTTCAGATTTTGATATCCCGTCAGGTAATTGTATAAATCCGGATTTTCGACGATTGCCCCCACATGCCGGATCGCCTGTTTGAAACTTTTGGTGATGCTGTGGCCCTTGATGAAAATATCGCCTCGGCTGATCTTGATCAGCCCTACCATCATGCGAACCGTGGTCGTTTTCCCTGCCCCGTTGGGACCCAGGAAACCGAACACTTCCCCGGCCGCGATATCGAACGACAGATCATGAACGATCGTTCTTTTCCCGACTTTTTTCGCTGCGCGTTCAAACCGGACTACCGGCATATGATTCATGTTTTCATTTCCTTCCCATAGAATTCTCGGCGGATTTGATGCGGTCAACGTACGAGTGTCGTTCCGTCGGCTTCGAGCCCATTGTAAAAAGCGAAAGTAAATGGACGGTAAACGGAAAACGAACAAACCGCAAACTCCATAACGAACAAATGCAGCGGCATCGACGGCATTTGTTCGTTATCAAGTTTGCCTTTCCGAGCGCCGGGTAATATGTATATGATGAAATAGAAGACCGCTCCCGTCGGACGACCGGCAGGCAGGTATGCGATCTCCAGGCAGGCGGACGTCCGCTCTGCCTTTTCGCGCCTTTCTCCGCTCGGATTGATTCCTCGTCCGCCCGGCGGCCCGAAAGAGAGTTGAAGCACATTTGAAAGGCAAAGAACTGCTCAAAGACTACGTCACCGCCCATATTCCCGGCTATCTGCTGGCCGTGCTGCTGATTATCGTCGCCAACGCCGTGCAGTCCGCGCTGCCGCTCGTATTGGGGCGGTTTACGGACGATCTTCAGGCAGGCGCGCTGAATTACGGGTCCGTCACGGACTTCGCGCTTCTGCTGCTCGGGATCGGGATCGCGTACGGCGTGCTGTTCGGGCTCGGCCAGTACCAGGTCATGCGCCTCGGCCGGCGTTTCGAATTCGAAGTGCGCCAGAAGCTCTTCGGCAAATTTTCGACGCTGAGCGAGCACTTTTTTTCCAAACAGGGAACGGGCAAACTGCTCAGCTACGTGACGAACGACGTCCAGTCGGTGCGCGAGTCCATCTCGAACGGCGTCACCCAGACGACCAACGCGGTCGTGCTGCTGCTGTCCTGTATCGTCATGATGATGATCGGCGGCATCCCGCTGTCGCTCATTCTGATCTGCATCAGTCCGCTCGTGTTCATCCCGCTCATCGTCGTGCGCATCGGACCGCAGATCCGCGAGCGATCGATGAACGTGCAGGAGTCGCTCGCGGGCATGACCGAATCGGCGGAAGAACAATTCGGCGGCATCCGGGTCAGCAAGACGTTCGGAACGGAGCAAATCGCAGAGAACCGTTTCGGCGAAAAAGTGGATCAGATCCGCGGCGCCCAGCTTTTTCTCGTCCGGCTGTCTTCGCTGTTCCAAGCGTCCATCCCGTTTCTCGGCGCCCTGTCGCTCGTGCTCGCGCTGCTGATCGGCGGGACGCAGACGCTGAACGGCAATATCACGCTCGGCAGCTTCGTGTCCCTTACGCTGTATATGCGCATCATCGTCGGTCCTCTCCAGCAGATCGGCAACGTGATCAATATGATGCAGCGTTCCGGCGCCTCGCTCGAGCGGGTCAACCGCCTGATGAACGAAGAGCCCGACGTTCAGGACGCGGAAAACGCCAAAACGCTCGATCGGCCGGAGGAAATCCGGTTCGAGCATCTGACGTTCGCCTATCCGGGCAGCCGCGAGCCGGCGCTCCGGGACATTAACCTGACGATCCGGCCCGGGCAGACCGTCGGCATCGTCGGGCGTACCGGCAGCGGCAAAACGACGCTCGTCAAGCTGCTGCTGCGCGTCTACGAATCGCCTCGCGGCACGCTCTTTTTCGGCGGAACGGACATTCGCGACCTGTCGCTCGAGAGCCTGCGCGGGCGTCTCGCCTACGTGCCGCAGGACGGCTTCCTGTTCAGTACGACCATCCGCGACAATATCGCTTTCAGCGATCGGGAAGCGCCGATGGAGAAAGTCGAAAGCGGCGCCAAGCGGGCCATGATCTACGATAATATCGAACGTTTCCCCGAAGGCTTCGAGACCCGGCTCGGCGAACGCGGCGTGACGCTGTCGGGCGGCCAGCGCCAGCGGACGAGCTTGGCGCGCGGCCTGACCAAGAAGGCGCAGGTGCTGATTCTCGACGACAGCATGAGCGCCGTGGATGCCGTGACCGAGACGGGGATTCTCGGCAATCTGATCCGCGAGCGCCGCAGCAAGACGACGATCATCATTTCGCACCGGATCAGCGCGGTCAAGCATGCGGACGAAATCGTCGTGCTTAGCGAAGGACGGATCGTCCAGCGCGGCACGCACGACGAGCTGCTGCGGCGCGAAGGGGCTTACGCCATGATGCACCGGCTGCAGGAGGAGGGACTTCGCCATGACGAATACGAATAAAGCGGAAGCGCCGGCCGGGGGCAAAGTTCCGCAGGAAGCCAAGCTCTCCGCCTCTTCGACGCTGAAGCTGTTAATGAGCTACGCCAAGCCGCATAAGCTGGCCTTCCTCGGGGTGGCGTTCTGCGCGCTGCTGGGCATCGCCGCCGAGCTGCTGCAGCCGCTGCTCGTCCAGATCGCGATCGACAACCATATCGTCAAAGGCGAAGCCGGCGGCGCGCTCGTAAAGCTCGGCCTGCTCTATCTGGGCATCGCCGTCGTCAGCTTCGTCTTCACCTATTTGCAGAACAATCTGCTGCAGTACGCGGGACAAAGCATCGTCGCCCGCATCCGCAAAGACCTGTTCGGGCATATTTCGAAAATGTCCATGTCGTTCTTCGATCGGACGCACAGCGGCAGCCTGGTCACGAACGTGTCGAACGATACGGAAACGATCAGCCAATTTTTCACCCAGGTGCTGCTGAGCCTCGTGCGCGACGGGATGATGCTGATTCTGATCGTCGTCCTGATGTTCAGCCTCGATGCCGAATTGGCCGCCTTTTCCATGCTGATCCTGCCGGTCATCTTCGTCGTCGCCGCTCTGTTCCGCTCTTATCTGCGCAGCACGTACCAGCAGGCGCGCAGCCGGCTGTCGAGACTGATCGCCTTCACCGCCGAGA
This sequence comes from Saccharibacillus alkalitolerans, assembly GCF_011090185.1. GTDB lineage: Bacteria > Bacillota > Bacilli > Paenibacillales > Paenibacillaceae > Saccharibacillus > Saccharibacillus alkalitolerans. The sequence goes on from NZ_JAAFGS010000002.1 coordinate 106,605, forward strand.
ATCTGTCGGGCATGGGCTTGATCCAGTCTTTCCGTCAGGAGGAAGAACAGCTGGGCCGCTTCACCGAGCAGAACCGAAATTACTGGAACGCCAACCTGCGGCAGATCCGCTCGAACGTTCTGTTCAACCGCACGTTCGACATTCTGGGCAACGCGGCGCTCGTCCTGATGGTCTGGCTGGGCGGGCGCGCCGTGCTCGGACAGAGCATGGAAGTCGGCGTGCTGTACGCTTTCGTCAGCTATATCCGTCAGTTTTTCCAGCCGATCAACCAGATTACGATGCAGTGGAACACGTTCCAGTCGACGACCGTGGCGGTGGAGCGCATTCAGCGGGTACTGGAGACGAAGCCGGACGTGCCGGAACCGACGGAAAAGGAACGGCTGCCGTTCGAGGCTCCGTCCATCCGCGGCCAAGTGGATTTCCGGGACGTGACGTTCGGCTACCGGGCGGACCGCCCTGTGCTGAAGAAGCTGAACCTGCGTATCAAAGCCGGCGAGATGATCGGGGTCGTAGGAACGACAGGGGCGGGCAAAAGCACGCTGATCAGCCTGCTGAACCGATTCTACGACGTCGACGAAGGCTCGGTCGAGATCGACGGTATCGATATTCGCCGAATTGCCGGCAGCGATCTGCATGCCGCCGTCGGCCTGATCCAGCAGGATCCTTATCTGTTCTCCGGCTCGATCGTCGATAACGTGCGACTGTTCCGCGAAGATATCACCCGCGAGCAGGTCATCGAGGCCTGCCGCTTCGTCGGCGCGCATCCCATGATCTTGAGGCTGCCGGGCGGCTACGATACCCATCTGTCGGAGCGCGGCAGCGGGCTGTCGGCGGGCGAACGCCAGCTGATCTCCTTCGCCCGGATCGTCGTTTTCCGTCCGAAAATTCTGATTCTGGACGAGGCGACGGCCAATCTCGATTCGGAAACGGAAAAATTGGTGCAGGAAGCGCTGACCTCCGTATCGCAGGGACGCACGACCGTCGTCATCGCCCACCGCCTGTCGACGATCATGCACGCCGACCGCATCCTGGTCATGCAGGACGGCCGGTTGACCGAGCAGGGGACGCATACTCAACTGCTCGCGCGCGGCGGTCATTACGCCGAACTGTATCGGCATGCGCGTCAGTCCGGACGGGAGCAGCTGCCCGGCTGACAGCCCTTTGCGGGCTGCCGGTTCTGCGGGAAACGAGTTCCCGGCCGTGCGGGCACCCGGCGCGGAACGGAGCCGCGCGCCGATCGGCCGGCATGCGAAAAACCCGTAACCATTTTGGTTACGGGTTTTTTGTGTCCGCTTTTGGCGGATTCGCAGGCTCTGCCGTCAATCGGCAATCACCCTGGAAGCGTTCAGCAGCGCCTTTATCCGCTCGACGACCAGTTCCATGTCCAGCGGCTTGCTCAAATAATCGGAAGCTCCGGCGTTCAAACATTTCTCCCGGTCTTCCTTCATCGCCTTCGCGGTCAAAGCCAGAATCGGGATATGCGCCAGCCCCGGAACGAGACGAATGCGGCGCATCGTTTCCAGACCGTCCAATTCCGGCATCATGATGTCCATGAAGATCATGTCGAACGGACCTTCCGCATGAAGCTTATCCAGCGCGTCCAGACCGGTCAACGCAACCGTAATATTATCCACGCCGTGATTCTCAAGCATGCTTGTCAGCGCATAGACGTTGCGGATATCGTCGTCGACGATCATCATCCGCATCCCCTCGAACGGCATCTCCGTCCGGCCGGTCGTCTTGGGAAACGGCGTTCCGCCGTTATACGGACCTCCGGTCTCTCCGCCTTCCGAATCCGGCACGATCCGGACTGCGTCCGCGCGGCCGGAGAGCAGCCGTTCGCGATCGTTTCCGGGCGTAAACTTTCCGTTCGTATCCGACTCCGGCTTGTCCGGCGGCAGCGCATCCGTCCATTCCGTTTTGCCCGCCAGCGAACGGCGCACGCTGAGCGGAATGAACAGATCGGCGAGCTCTTCGTCGTCTTTGATGCACGGCAGGTACAGACAGAATGTGCTTCCGGCGCCGTATCGGCTTTCCAGGGTGATCTCTCCGCCGAGCAGCGCGGCCAACTGCGTCGAAATGGACAGGCCCAGCCCCGTGCCTCCGTATTTGCGGGCGATCGTGCCGTCCGCCTGTTGGAACGCCTCGAAGATCAGCTGACGATTCTCCTCCGTGATGCCGATCCCGGTATCGCTGACGCTGAACGCCAGCTGATCGTAAGCGGCGCCTTCGGGACTCATCCGCTTGCCCGGCACCCGTCCGATGCGAAGCACCACTTCGCCGTGTTCCGTGAATTTGAACGCGTTCGAGAGCAGATTCCGCAGAATTTGCTGCAGCCGAAGCTCGTCGGTAAAGATAAGGCCCGGCACGTTATCTTCGATCTCGATCCGGAAATCGAGCCCTTTGCGGACGGCAAGTTCCTCGAAGTAGCGGTTCATGTCCGCAGCCACTTTGGCCAGATCGACCAGTCCCAGGTCAATATCCATTTTGCCGGCTTCCACCTTGGACAGATCGAGAATGTCGTTGATCAGACTGAGCAGGTCCTTGCCGGAGGCATAGATGCTGGAGGCGTATTCCTGCTCTTTCGCGGTCAGCGTCCGACCTTCGTTCTCGGCCAAAATCTGCGACAGAACCAGCATGCTGTTGAGCGGCGTACGCAGCTCATGCGACATGTTCGCCAAAAATTCCGATTTGTACTTCGAGCTGATCTGCAGCTGCTGCGCATATTTTTCGATTTCCCGCGCGGCGGTCTCCGCCTCGTGTTTTTGGGAAGACAGCTGTTCGTTGATGCTCTCCAGTTCGTCCCGCTGCGTCATCAGTTCCTGCGATTGAACCTGAAGCTCCTCGGATTGCACCTGCAGTTCCTCCGACTGCACCTGAAGCTCTTCGTTCAGCGTCTGGGATTCGCGGTACAGGCGCTCGATTTCCTGGCGGGCTTCGACGGATTCCAGCGTGCTGCCGAGCAGCTCGGCTTTGCGTTCGAGCCGCTCGATCTCGTCCCGGGTAAACGGCTTGGCCGACGCCCATTCGATAACGGCTTTGACCGCTCCGCCGTAGCAGGCGGGAACAAGCAGCACTTCGGCCGAGTCCGCCGCTCCCACGGCCGAAGAGATTTTGACGTAATCGGAAGGAACGTCCCGCAGATGTATCGTTTTGCCTTCGACGGCGCAGCGTCCGATCAGGCCTTCGCCGAAAGGGATTTCGACATTTCCGGTCCGCATCGCATGTTCGGCATCTTCGGCGATCGCCGCCGTTTTCAGCAGGGTATGCCGGGAAGAATCCGCCGAATAGAAGACGCCTACCGGAATGCCGGTCGACTCGGACACCCTCGACATGAACGCTTCCGCCAGCTTCGCGATCGAAGACGAAGACTGCTCCTGCAGCAGTTCCGCCAGCCGGATCAGGCGCTCCTTATGCTGGTCTTCCGCTTCGATCTTCGCAAGCAGGGCGTTGGTCGACTCGCCCAGATCGCCGACTTCGTCGTTCGAACGGACGTTGATCCTTTTCCGCAGATCGCCGCCGGCCGTGATGGAACGAATCGCGTCCGTTACGCGGGAGATCGTTTTCGAAATATTGCCCGCAATAGCGAGAGCGGCCGCGATGGAAACGATCCCGACAAGCGCCCACAAGCCGATCATCGCATAGATCGTTCGGTCGCTCTCCGCTTTAAGCGAGGCTACCCGGGATTCGGTCAAAGCCTGCTCCTGCTCGCGGAAAGTGTCGAACTGAACGCGAAGCTGGTCCATCTCCCGTTTGCCGGCTTCGCCGGCGAAGAACGAGAGCACCGCCTCGTCTTCCCCTTCGGACTTCAGTTGGATCGTCCGATCGCCCATCTCGGAGATCCAGTCTTCGACGTTGGCGCGAATGAGACGCAGGCTCTCCTGCTGGGCCGGATTGTCGCCGACCAGCTCGTACAGCTTGCCGTAACTGGTTTCCCACCGGTTACGGCCGTTATTGTAAGGCTCCAAATAATTGCGGTCCCCGGTCAGCAAATACCCCCGCTGGCCGGTCTCCATATCGAGCAAATTTTTCTGCAGCTCGCTGAGCTCGTCGTGAACCGCAATATCATGATTGCTGATAAACGCGTTGGCTTCCTGCAAACTGCGGACCTGCCCGGATACCGCCAACAGCGATAATCCGAGACAGGCCAAAATAAACAGATATCCGGCCAATATTTTGGCGCGAATATTGAAACGTCTTATTTTCGGCACCTGCATGCCCTCCGCTTCGTTCAGTCTACTCTCGGGTGTCCCGCGAATCGAATCGGCGCGCGCGCTGTTCGAACAGCTGGTTCTCCAGCATTTCCACCCGTTTACGCTGCCATTCTTCCCGCGCCTGCTTGCCGAGCTGCGGATCATCGTTCCCTTCGTCTTCGCGAATCGTCCACAGATCGCTGAGCAGGTAATTCTGCACGCGCACCAAGTCGCCGGCAAAAGGGCCGTTCAACCAGAACAGCCCCTCGGGAAGCAGGCGCATCCGGCGGACTCCGTCCGCCGCTTCCGCAATCTGCCCCAGTTCGATACGATGCAGCATCTGACCGAACGTGTATCGGTCCATTTTACTTCCGCTCGATCAGCTTGAAGTCGTCGTAATGGAACCCGGGCGCCACGATGCAGGAGACGAGCACCGGCTCGTCGCCGAGCGGACGCGCCTTCTGCCACACTTTGCCCGGCACGAGTCCCTGGAAGGATTGGCCGTTCGCCGCATCCGGACCCAGAATGATTTCTTCTCCGCCTTCGACCGGCTCTTCGCCGTCGCCGCCCAGCGTGAGCGCCAGCGGTCCGCCGGTATGCCACAGCCACAGCTCGTCGGAATGCACGACGTGCCATTCCGAAAACTCGCCCGGATGCAGCAGGAAATAAATCGAACTCGCCGCGAAACGGTCTCCCGTATATTCTTTCGGAAGCACGCTTTGCGGGATTTTGAACGAGGATTTCCACAGTTCTTTATGCCAGCCGCCTTCGACATGGCGTTCGAGTCCCAGCAGTTCGACGAGCGGGGACAGGGATGTAGGTTGATTGGAATTCATGGTTAGGGATCTTCCTTCCTTATACAAATCCTTATATAGAAGTTTCTGATTCTCAGCATACTATAAGACGGGCGATTCGACCAAATAATTTTTGCGATTTGCCGCAGACGTCGGGGTATATAAGGACTGAAATCAAAAAGCTGGAGGAGGCGTACAACGATGCAGCTGCCGGTCGAAATGAAAAGCGAAATGAGGCGGGCGTTCGAAGCGTGCCGCAAGACGATCGAGGGCTTTCCGGTTCCGTTTGCGGAATGCGGCGTCCGCTATCTGGACCGTTTCGATCCGGATCGCGGCGGGGGACCGACGAATTACATCTGCTGCCTGCTCCCCTATTGGCTGCGGCAGGCGGCCGGCATCCCGCTCGAGCAGTGCCGCCCGATCGCCGAAGCGAACCTTTTCGGCATGCTGCATTTTCATCTTCAGGATGAACGGACGGACCGCGCGGCCGTACTGGACCGTACGCATATCGTCTTGTCCCAACTGCTCAACGCGGAAATGATCGCCCGCTATGCGGCGCTGTTCCGCTCGCCCGAAGCGTTCCGAAGCGCTCTGCTCGCCTGCACGGCCGAATGGGCTTCCGGAATGGCCGCGGAACGGGAATCCGACCCTTTCCCGGAGCGGCAGCAGGACCTCGCCTCCCGCTCGGCCCCCCTTCTGCTCTGCCCGCTCTCCCTGTTCGAAGAACGCGAAAGCCTGCGCGCCCGGGCGCTGCACGCCGTGCGCGAAACGCTGATTACGCTGCAAATGGCGGACGACTGGGCCGACTATGCCGAAGATCTGCGCGAAGGTTCGTATAACAGCCTGGTATCGCTGTACCGGAAGGAACGCGGCCTTCCTGCGGAAACGCCGGTCGAGGCTCGGGAAATCGGCGACGCCGTCTACGCGGGAGGGCTGCTGGGCCGATATGCGGAATTCGCGGCGCGCAGACAGCTCGAATTGGAGACTTACCGGGAAGATTTCGGGGAACTGATCGCTTTCCATGCCGCATTGGCCGGCGATCTCGAACGCATCGCCGCGGGAATCGAAACGGAAAAGCGCGATCTGGCGCAGGGCGGCTTCAGCTACTGGCTCCTCGGAAACCGGCATCCGTCCTGACCCCAACGGCTTCGCGTCATCCTGCCGGCCCGCTTGTTTCCTCGGAAAGCGCATGCTATAATCTTCCACAAAAATACAGACTTTTCAAGCCTGCCGATTTCGGCAGGCCCAGGCTCTGGCGTCGCTTGTCTTTCAACGTGCCGGCATTATCTCTTGCTCATCTATTGCCGCGCGGCCTATCATCGCCAATTCGCACGCGAAAGGATGATTTCAATGACAAACCTGACAAGAGAAGCTGCTCTCAAAACTCAAGTGATTCAAAAAGCATGGGAGGATCCCGAATTCCGCGCCCGGCTGCTCGCCGATGCCAAGGCGGCGCTGCGCGACGCTTTCGGCGTCGAGCTGCCGGACGGCGTGAAGCTGACGGCGGTCGAGGAGACGGCGCAGCACTTCTATCTCGTCGTCCCTCCGCATCCTTCGGCCGTTATTCCGCAGGCCGACCGCATCAGCATCGAGCCGGCCGCCATGTGGGGAACGGGAGGCTGACCGTCCGGCAGTCCCTTTTCGAGCCCGATACGACCATCCGCGCGCAAAGAGCGGGAACCCCGCGGCGTCCGTCCGGGCCTCCTAATCGGAGGCTTCCGGAAAACGGACCGTCGCTTCGGTTCCCGCTCCTTTTTCGCTGTCGAAAGTCAGCGTTCCCTGCATCGCTTCGATGATCCGGAACGTGACCATCAGCCCCAGCCCCGTCCCCTTCGTTTTATTCGAAAAATACGGTTCGCCGAGCCGCTTCAACTCTTCCGGTCCCATGCCCACTCCGTTGTCGCGGATGCGGATCACGACCTCTCCGTCCTCCTTTGCCGCCCGGACCGCGATTTTCCCTTCCTCCTGCAGCGCCTCGATGCTGTTTTTGATCATGTTGATGAACGCCTGCTTGAACTTGGAAGAATTCCCCTTCACGTATAAATCGGGAGCGATATCGAGCGTGATTTTGCCGTGATGAATGCTGGCCAGCGGCGTAAGCACGCCCTCGATGTGACGGAACTCTTCGGCGATCGACAGCGTTTTGACATTTTCCGCGCCGGGTTTGGCAAAAGTCAGAAAATCCGTGATGATGCCCGAAGCCCGGTCCAACTCTTCCAGCGCCATCCCGATGTAAGCTTTTTCCGATGCCGCCGACCGTTCGCCGAGCAGCTGCAAAAATCCGCGTGTTACTTGGAGCGGATTGCGGACCTCGTGCGCTACCGAAGCGGCGAGTTCGCTGATGATTTCCATTTTCTCCGCCCGCTGCAGTTCATTGTTGAACGTCTCCAGCTGCCGCGAGTATTCCAGCACTTGGTTATGCGTTTCGGCGAAACGACGGCCAAGCACGACGATCAGCGAGACGACGAAGATCACCATTCCCCATTTCCACCAATACAGGTCGTACTGCTCTCCGCTCGCGTAATAACGGAACAGCTCGAAAATTCCGATTCCCGCGAAAGCGGCCAAGCCGGCGTTGAAGATCAGCGCGTCCTTGTTCCGCTGCAGGCTGTAGAGCACCGAACAGGTCAGCATCGTCAGCAGTTCGACAATCATCAGGACGCCGAGCACCGTCGTGGTGAGCAAATAATAAACGGAGAAGTAACGTTCCCCCGTAAGGACGTTGCCGATCAGCAGCAGCAGGCAAAAGAAGGAGTAGCCCAATTGAAAACGGCTCAAATGCAGGATGGAATTTCTGTAGCCTTTTCCGAAAACGGTCTGGAAAAAGAACAGGAAAGACGGCAGCAGCGCGAAAAGCGCCACGTCGAACATCCGCTGCAAAATGCCGCCGTAATCCGGATAGAGCGTAAACAAAAACGGAGAATACGAAATGACGAGCAGGCCGATCGACAAAATGACGCAGCTCAGCGACAGCCAGGCTTTCGAATAGTTCCGGTTGAGGAAAACGGCGCAGATCAGCATGACAAGCCCGATCAGCGCAAAAGAGCCGCCGAGCATAATGTCCAGTATGTCCCGGGTCAAATAGACGGTCAGCAGTTCGTAAAAACTGCCGAAGGCGATATTTTGCACGATGCCCGGCCGCGGCTCCGCAACCTGCATACGAATATAGACGGAACCGCCCGCATCTTCCGCGCGCAGCGGCAGCAGAAGTTCGTTCATGGCGTAGCGATACTGCCGCCGGGAATCGAACAGCTCGCGATACTCCGTATACGCGACGACGTGCCGTCCGTACGCTTTTTCGATCAGAACGGCGGGAATCGGCCAGCCGAGCTGCGGCACGTCGATTCGGATCCAGGCCCAATCCGTGCTTGCCGCCTTGGCCGGAGGCATCGTTTCTTCGTTCATCGGCGTCCAATCGCTTGAATGCAGCACATATTCCGGCGGCGCTTCCGCGGCAGTCTGGTTGTCCGCCGGGTCCCAGAGAAATTGCCACGTTCCGACTTCGATCGCATCGGTCTCGTTTTTATCTTTTGGGTACGCTTCCACGCCGAGGAAAACGACGGCCAGCAGTCCGATCAGGACGGCCAGCATTTTCGGTAAGTTTCTCATTTGCACCCCCTACTGCATCGTCCGCGGCAAATGCGGCGTCTACCCGACCCAGCGACGGATTCCGCCCGAGCGGCATGCCGGTATCGATTCTGCAGATCCGACCGAATCCATTTAAGAAGAACATTCGCCGCAGGCCCTTCCGTTCCCTGCCTCCTGCCCCGTCCTTTTGCCGGTTCCGGGTAAAAAGCCCTTGTTTCAAGGTCTTACGGCCTGTGTATTAATAAGCAACTTCAACGAATTCCGGCCTGCCGAAGTACGGCGGAGCCCCAATGAGGAGGTCTTCACCATGAATAATTCGCATAGAGACGTGGACGTCGAAGAACGCAGAATCGAGAAAAAATCGGATTCGAGCATGGTCGCTTCAACTTTCATCAAATATGCAGCGTACATCATTATTACGTTCGGAATTTTATACTTCCTGGTCCGCTACGTATTTCCGATGTTCCAATAAACGCATAAACGCAAAAGGGACGGAACTAAACGCCCGAACGACAAAAAGACGGAATTTCACGGCCTTTCGGCCGCGAAAAATCCGTCTTTTTGTCGTCTGCCGGGCTGCGAAGCCCTCATATTCGCTTCAGTCGCGGTACAGCCGTTGAGCGGCGTGCAGCGTAGGACCCACGAAAGAATTGATCGGGAAACCGTGGCGGATCGCCGCGGTCACGAACGCCTTGGCGTTTTTGACCGCCGTGCGCACGTCCGCTCCCTTTGCCAGTTCGGCCGTGATCGCCGCGGAGAACGTACAGCCCGCGCCGTGAATGTAATTGGTCTCGATCCGTTCGGATTCGAGCAGCTCGAATTCCTGTCCGTCATAGATCAAATCGACCGCTTTCTCATGCAGCAGCTTTACCCCGCCCTTGATGATGACATACTGCGCGCCCGTCTCGTGAATCTTGACCGCCGCCGCCTTCATGTCTTCGATCGTGCGAATCGGCGCCGTTTTCGCCAACTGCGAAGCTTCGAACAGGTTCGGCGTCACGACCGTCGCTTTCGGAACCAGCTTCTCGAGCATCGCTTCGGCCGTATCCGGATTCAGCACTTCGTTTTCGCCTTTGCAGACCATGACCGGATCGACCACGAAATGCTTCAGCGGACGCTCTTCGATCTTGCGGGCTACGGCGTCGATGATTTCGACCGTGCTGAGCATGCCCGTTTTCGCCGAAGTCACGCCGATGCCGTTCAGCACCGTATCGAGCTGGCTTTCCAGCAGTTCCGCCGACATCGGCGTCACATTGTGGCTCCACAGCTGCGGGTCCATCGTGACGACGCAGGTCAGCGCCGTCATCCCGTATACGTTCAGTTCCTGGAACGTCTTCAGGTCGGCCTGGATGCCCGCTCCTCCGCTCGTATCGGAACCGGCAATCGTCAAAACTTTAGGTATCGTCATTTCGCAAACGCCTCCTGGATCTTCTATTTTAAGCCTGTTGGCAGGCCCGATCGTTCGGGCGCGCCGGCCTGCTATCCCGCATCTTCTGCCGCTTCCCGCCCAAGGGCGAGCGGCAGCGGGCCGCGGACGGCGCTTTATCCGATTAACGGAACGCGCCGCGGCCTTCGGTAATGGTAAGACGAAGCGTCGGTCTTGTCAACCGTCCGCCGACGCCGATGCTGCCGCCTATTTCGACTCGCCGCTTTCCACGACCGTGCGCCGGAACGGCGAGGTTTGATCGATTTTTTTGTAATGGGCGATGAACGCGCAGATCAGCAGCGCGATTCCGTTGACCACGAAGATGTAATGGATCGGCATGAGCGCGCCGAGCACGCCTCCGATCAGCGGTCCCGCCATCGTGCCGATCTGGGTCGCCGACTGGTTCAAGCTGAACGCGCGGCCCCGGAACTCCGGTCTCGTCACCTGAACGATCATCGCGTTGACCGCCGGGAACACGCCCGCGAAGAACAGTCCGTACACGAACCGCAGAATGCCGAAGCCGACGTAACCCGTCACGAAAAACTGCAGCAGGTTGCCGACGCCGCCGCCGATCAGGCCGATCAGCAGCACTTTGCCGTAGCCGATCTTCCCGCCGATCCGGCCCCAGCGCGGCGCCATGATAACGGTGGCGACGCCGACCGCCGAGAAGATGATGCCCGACACGAGCGAGGTCCGGTCGGACGAAATGCCCATGCCCTGCACGTAGATCGTAATCAGCGGCTCCAGGATCATGACCGAGAAGTTGCTCATCGCGACCAGTCCGAGCAGCGCGAAGAATACGGGAATGCCCGCCGCCTGCTTCAGGTCGTCCTTGACCCTGGAGCGGACTTTCGGGCGCTTGAACTCCTTCTCGTGCACGAGGAAAGTCGCGACGAGCGCCGCGATCAGCACGATGGCGCTCGAGAACAGAAACGCATTGCGGTTGCCGATCGTGAAGCTGACCACCCCGCCGATCAATGGTCCGATGATATTCCCCGAAGCGGTCGCCGTCGACATGACGCCGAGCGCGTAACCGCTCTTGTCCTCCGGCGTGTTCGTCCCGACCAGCGCGATCGCCGCCGGGATGAAGCCGGCCAGCAGGCCCTGGAACAAGCGCAGCGCCACGAGCTGAACGGGGTCCTGCACGAAGAAGTTAATGAAATAGAGCGCCGCCAGACTGAAACCGGAGCGGATCAGCATCGGCTTGCGTCCGTACTTGTCCGCGAGCGAGCCCCAGAACGGCGAGATCAACGCGCTCGACAGAAACGTAATGCCGAACGCCAACCCTGCCCAGATCGACAAATATTTTTCTCCGACGCCGAGCTCTTCGTGCATGAAGATCGGCAGAAACGGAATCGAGATCGAATACGCCATGCTGCAAAAAAACACGCCGGCCCATAATACGACCAAATTTTTCTTCCAGGAAAATTCCATAGCCAGCCCGTCCCTTCGTCTTCGAAAGAACGACGGCTTTCCTCCGGGCCCGCTCACATCCGCCGACCGCCAGATTCCGGAGGTTCGTCCGCCGTCCTTCGCTGTTCATCCGCGCGATACCCCCGCCGGCTCAATCGCGCGCTGCAAACGTTCCGATCGTTTCAACTTATTAATTTTACTCTCGGTTTACGAAAATGACCAATAGGTCCCGGGGCGATCTGAGGAGTTGAACTGCGGTTTCGGCCGATCTGGCGCGGCAGGCTCCCCGGGACGCAGCGGCTTGGCGGATCGCGGCTCCGTTCTTCCCCGGCGATCCGATTTCGCTCCGGTGCCCGCGCGCGCCGCTCCGAATAAGCGAGGCAAAGTCTTCGCCGCAAAGGACGGCCGCGAGCGGTTCCGATGTCTTGCTTTCGGGTAAAGCCTATGTAAGAACGCATGAAAAGGAGAGGATAACCATGGCTTACGATCCACGCAACGAATCCGATCGCGCCTACGAGCGCTACGAGCTCTCCCAGGACAACGACTTCACGGAACGCGATATTCCTTCGGAGACGATGGAATATGTCGACACGGTCCAGGAGGACGCTCTGGATACCGACGGCGCCGTTACCGATCCGGACGCTTATCCGAACCGGACCGAAGAAGACCCCAACGTAAGCTCGCCGCTGCTGGAGGACGTGCCGGACGCCGACGATCTGCATCCGGACACGCCGGTCGATCCGGCCGCTCCCGTCCAGGACGAGCCTCACGGCACCGACCTGCTGAACGGGGCCGGCGGAGAAGAAGGCCGCCGCGAATTGGCCGCCGAATCGGACGACCCGGCCCGGCCGCTCATCACGGACGGCGACCGGGAGACCGAACCGCAGCCGTCCGGCGATCTCGTCACCGAACGCGATACCGATCCGGAAGGCGGGCTGTTCCGCGAAGGTTCCTTCCCGCGTTCCCTGCCGGACGACGTGCAGAAGAACTTGATCGACTCGGAGACCGACCAGGGATACAAAGACGAAGTGTATACGGACGAAGACGAATAAAGCCTTAACGCTTTCCGTTCGCGGACGGCCGCTCTTTACGGCGGCCGTCCTTCGCTTTCTTTTGAAGAAAGGGCTGCGCCGGGCGCTCCTTATCGGACGTCTGCGCAATTTCGGTCTTGACCGGATGCTTCCGCGGTCTTATGATGAAAATAACTTTGAGTGCAAAGGGGAAATATTGATGACGGGGTATGTTCTTAACTAATCAATTCCATATTGGACGGTTTCAGCGGGAACGCGCGAAAAATCGCTTTTGGCGGTTGTTTTTGCGACGCCTGTTCGAATCTGTCCGGAATTCAGTTAAGAACAGCGAATCATTTCTCCATAAGCTTGAGGTGGGTTATTCCTATCCTTTCGACTTTTCGGGCCGCGCTGTAGCTGAAGCGCGGCCCTTTTTGGCTTTTGCCGCGCGCACGGGCAAGAAGCCGGCGGCAGCCGGCCTCCCGCTCGGGCGCGCCGGCAAACCCTTCCGCGCGGCAGCTGCGGGAGACGGACGGACAGCCGGAAGGAACGGACGCATCGGCGGCTTTCGGGTCTGCGCATAGGCGCGGGCCGCGAAGCTCCGGTCGTCCGAAGATCGCGCCGCGCATCGGCGCGGTCCGGAGGCGCGGGAGCGCCGGAACCGAACCTCGGAAGACGGAAGATAAGCTGATCTGAAGTCCGCTGCGGAATCGAGCACCTCGATTCCGTAACGGACGGCTGAATCGGCCTGTCTTCCGTCTTTTTTTGTATTCCGGCTGTCCGAATGTCCAAAATCGAAAAAACAAGGAGCGATTCCCAATGACCGCCATACCGATCCTCAATCCCCAAACGCTGGAGCGTCTCGAATACGGACGCATTCAAGACGAGCTGTCCGCTTACGCCGTCTCTTATCTCGGCAGACGGCATATCGCCGCCCTGCAGCCCGTATCCGACGCCCGAGCCCTGCGGCGAAAACTTGACGAAACGGACGAAGCCGCAGGCGTGCTGCGCCGGGGGGCCAGCATTCCCCTGCCGTCGCTGACCGGCATGGAGCAGATCCTGGATCTGCTAGGTACGGGCTACGTGTTCCAGGAGCAGGACTTCATGCACCTGCATCAGTTCCTGCGCAGCTGCGCGCAGCTGATCGACTACATGCGAGCCAAAGCCGATTGGGCGCCGAACGCGGCCGCTTACGCGTCGGGCATGCACCGGCTCGACCGGCTGCGCGAGGAGATCGAGCGCTGCGTCCGCGGCGGCCGCGTGCTGGATTCCGCCAGCCGCGAGCTGTCCAAAGTCCGGCGCCGCATGGCCACCGCCGAAGAGCGCGGCTCCCGCAGACTGGCCGAGCTGATGGCCAAGCATCGTTCCATCCTGCAGGAGAGCCTGGCCGTGCAGCGCGGAGGACGATCCGCCATTCCGGTACGCAAAGAGTACCGGAAGCTCGTCAAAGGCACGGTGCTGGACGAATCGTCCAGCGGCCAGACCGTCTACATCGAGCCGGAAGAAATCCGGCAGTTCCACGACGAGCTTGAACTGCTGCGCGCCGAGGAAGCGCGCGAAGAGACCAAAATCCTCAGCGAGCTGACCGGCCTGGCCGAGCAGTTCGGTCAGGAGCTGGCCGTCAACGCCGAGCTGGTCGGCGAATACGACTTCCTGTTCGCCAAAGCGCGCTATGCGCTGGCGCTGGACGCCGTCAACGTCAAGCTGAACGAACACGGCCGAATCTCCCTGCGCGGCGCCCGTCACCCGCTGATGGGCGCGCAGATGGTCCCGCTGAATTTCGAGCTCGGCGGCCGCTTCCGGATGCTGATCGTGACCGGACCGAACACCGGCGGCAAAACGCTTGCGCTCAAAACGGTCGGCCTGCTGACCCTGATGGCCCAATCGGGCCTGCTTATCCCGGCCGAAGAAGGCGGCGAGATCGCCGTATTTACCGGCATCGAAGCGGACATCGGCGACGGGCAGAGCATCCAGCAGGCGCTCAGCACCTTCTCGGCCCATATCCGCCGGGTCAAAAGCATTCTGGAGACGGCGGATCGGCGCACGCTCGTCCTGATCGACGAGATGGCCTCCGGCACGGACCCCGGTGAAGGGGTCGGCCTGTCGATCGCCGTGCTCGAAGAGCTGCACCGGCGCGGCGCCTGCGTCGTAGTCACGACGCATTTTACCGAAATCAAAAATTTCGCCTCGGCCACCCCGGGCTGCGAGAACGCCCGAATGGAATTCGACGCCGAGACGCTGCAGCCGCTCTATCGGCTGACGATCGGCGAAGCCGGCCGCAGCTACGCTTTCGCCATCGCCAAGAAGCTCGGCATTCCGGACGCCGTGACCCGGCGGGCGGAAGAGCTGACGCGGCGCGGCTCCAAAGAAGCCGGCGAACGCGATGCGGCGCCTGCGCCGATGACGGTCAGGGCGGCCGGCCCCGCGCGGCAGACGGAAGGCGATGCGGCGGACGATCTGCTGCCTAAGGATGCGGACGCGGCAGACGAGCGGCAGACGAAGGAAACGGCGGCGCAAGCGGCTTCCGCCGCCGGCCTGCATACGGCGGACGGCAGGCAGGCCGATGCCGCAGGTCCCGGCGGTTGCCGGCCGCAAACGGCGGAGCGGCAGGCCGCGCCGCCCGATCTTCCGGCCGAAGATCCCGGCCTGCTCCCCGGCGCCTCGCTGCGGCGGGCGGAGCCGGAACCGCCGGCGCGGAATACCGACGCGAACGCCGGCGCAGAGGGCGATCCGGAAGGAAGCGAGCCCAAGCCGCCCGCTTTCCGGATCGGCGACAGCGTCTCCGTTCCTTATCTCGGCAAGACGGGCATCGTCTATTCCGAAGAAGACGGCATGGGTACGATCGGCGTGCAGATCCAGGGCAAAAAGTTCCGCATCGCCCGCAAACGGCTTCAGCCGCATATCCCGCGCGAATCGCTGTACCCGGAAGATTACGATCTCAGCATCGTGCTCGACTCCAAAGAAAACCGCAAAAAGCGGCATAAAATGGAGCGCCGGCACCTGGAAGGCGTGACGATCGAACAGTCCCCCGACGAACGGGGCGACACGTGGCGGCGGTAGGCGGCAGGCCGTAAGCGATGAGCGGCAGCAGACAGCAGACAGCAGACAGCAGACAGCAGACAGCAGACAGCAGACAGCAAACAGCAAAAGTTTAACGGAACTCAGCGCCGTTAGAACCCTTTTCGGTGCGCGTTTGAAGATTTAACGGATCTTATTGCCCTTAGCGCCTCTTAACCGGCCCGAATCCCGCAAAATCGGCATAAAAATCGATTTTAACGTCCATACGTTCCGTTAGAATTTCGCAGACGGCCGAATCGCCCTTTTAAAGGCGCTCCGTTCCGTTAGAACGCAGAACGGACCGGGCCGGGTCTATCCCGTTTCCCGTTCCTTCCGTGTTCGTCTCCCATCCCATGTTCCGACAAAAATGCGCCCCCGCCTGATCGGCGAAAGCGCATTTTTTCTTTTCCCGAGCCGGCGTCCGGATCGCCGCTTCGGTCTCCGAATCCGAAACGGACGGGGATGCCGACACCATCCGCCGTTATCTCCGGCCGAAACGCCAATTCGTGTTCGCGTCTTCCGCGGCGCCTCCCCCGGCATCTTTGCCGAAGTTCCTCTTTGCCGTTCTCGTACCGCCGTCCCCGTACCGCCGTTCCCGCTTTACCTTCCGCTGTCTTCTTCCCGTCCCCCGCTTGTGCGGCTTTCCGCGTTAATGGCGCTTACCCGCAGATGCTTCCGGACGAACTCCGCTTCGAGCGCGGAGCCGTCCAGCATCGACAGTTCCACCGTCCGGCTCTCGCCCGGCAGCAGATCGAAATAATTGTCGCTGTACCGCACCCGGCCCAGAGGAAGCTCCAACTTCACCATGCGCGCCAGCGAACCGGAAGCGCGGACCGTCACCGCGCAGCCGGTTCGCTCCCCTGCGCCGCTTGCGCTTGCCGGCGCTATCGAAAGCTCGCCGCTTCTCCCTCCTGCGTGTGCGTTTTCGTGTCTTTCCGCGTCCGGAGTGTTCGCCCGGGCAGCTTCGCGGCCCGTCCGCGCCGCAAATGTCTCGTCCATCAGCCAGGCCGCGCGAATATCGCGATTTTCCGCCGATTCGCCAGCGCCGGAGCCGCCGATGTCCGGTTCCGATGATTTCTCGTCGTCGGCCCGAGCCGATTCGCCGGCTTTTCCGTCCACACTCGTTCCGTCTGCCGCCGTTTCGCCGTGTTCCGGCAGGCTCCATTCCAGTTCCAGCTCCGCCTGCCCCAGCTTCAGCTCACGATGATCGCGCAGCATATACGTCTGCATGAATCTTTCCGGCGCTTCGACGGTTCCCCACGCTTCCGCTCCCGCCAGGCCGCTTCCGCTCCGCTCTGCCAAACGCAGCCGCGCCAGCGTTTCCGCCGCGTCTCCGCCGTCCAGCGCTTCCGCTTCGCCCACTTCCCCGAGCAGCACCGGTCCATGAACGCCGCCGTCCGAGCGGAAAACATATTCCCCGACTTTTCCTCCGTCGAAACGCCGAACTTCCAGCACCGCCTCGACTTCGACCGGCTCCGGCCCGTCGTTCACCGCCCAGACCCGCAGCGGCTTCCCCGGCTCGTGTTCGAGCGAGAGCAGCAGCGGCGCGTAGAACCTTTTTGCATAATAGTAAGAAGCCTTGGGGAGCAGTTCGTAATCGATCATCGACCAGCTCGTGCCCGGCCAACTGTCGTTCAGCTGCCAGATCAGGCTCCCGCCGCTGCGGGGATTGCGCCGGTAATGTTCGACGCCATAACGCAGCCCTTCCGCTTGGGTCAGCATGGAGAAGTTCATGTACTCCTCGATGTCCCGGGGCAAGCCCGTGTACCCTTCCATCAGCAGGATGCCTTTGCGATGGTTGGTGTCTTTGTTGCGGTACGCCATCTCTTCGCTTCCCCAGACCAGTTCGCCCTCCGGCATGTTTTTCTCCAGCGTATAGCGGTTCGCCGACGCGTGCATGCCGAATTCGCTGCTGAACAGCGCCATGTCTTGCTTATAATTGCGGAAAGTCACGCCTTCGATGCTGTAATCCAGCAGCGGCGCTTCGCCGAACGCCCGCGGATAGACGGACCCGTGCCATACCTGCCAGTTATGCCGGTCGCCGACCGCCGGATCGTTGTCGTCCTGGTCCCCCGCCCTGCCATAAGGGGAGGAAGGCCAGTACGGCCGGTTCGGGTCGAGCAGCTCCAGCACTTCCGGAATAAGGTCGTGATAGATCAGCTCGCCGTAAAATTCGCTCTTGATGTCGCCGCTCGCGCTTTTCATGTCGTACAGCCAGTCGATCTCGTTGTTGCCGCACCACAGCGCCAGAGAAGCCCGTCCGCGCAGCCTTCGCACATTGGCTTTGACCTCGGCCCGAACGCTGTCCATAAAATCCCGATTGAAGTCCGGGAACAACGCGTTAGCGAAAGCGAAATCCTGCCAGACCAAGACGCCGCGCCGGTCGCATTCGTCGTAGAAAATCTCTTTTTCGTAGATCCCGCCCGCCCACACTCTCAGCATGTTCATGCCGGCTTCCGCCGACAGGGCGATCAGCTCGCCGTAACGGGAATCCGGGATCGCCCCGATCATATTGTCCGCGGGAATCCAGTTGGCGCCTCTTGCATAAACCGGTTTATCGTTCAGGAAAAAGCGGAACGCCGCGCGGCCCTCTTCGTCTTCGGTCCGCAGTTCGAGCGTGCGCACCCCGACCGCCTGCGTCACCGTATCGATCCTCTCGTCTCCCGCGTACAGCTCGGCCGTCAGCGTATACAGATGAGGCTTCCCCAGATCGTGCGTCCACCAGAGTCTGGGCTGGCGGATCGCCGCAGACGCGCGGAAGTTCGCCTGACGACGGCGGGCGGGACGGTAGTGTGCCGGCATGCCGTTCTCCGAGCGCATCGCTTCTTCGTCGGCCAGCAGCGCGTCATAAGCCGTATTTCCGTCCGCGTCCTCCAGCTTCACGCGCAGCAGCAGAGGCAGATCCGGCATTCCGCGATACGTCCCGATCTCGGCGTCGAACCGCAGCGCGGCCTCATCGGTTTGCAGGCTTTCCGTTTGAACGAATACGCTTTCGATCTTGGCGAACAGATGCCGCTTCAGCCGCACGCCGCCCCAGATGCCGACCGTCACGAGCCTCGGACCCCAGTCCCAGCCGAAGTTCATCGCCGCTTTGCGCAGCCAGGGGCGCTCCTTCGTATACGAAGACCAGTCGAACCGCTCTTTGTCCCGCTGATGCGGCCCAAGCGGATCGAAACGGACGGCGACCGCATTCCATCCCCGGCGGATGACGCGCGTCACGTCGAACGTATGCGGCATCAGCATGTTGGCCGCCGTGCCGACTTCGTGACCGTTGACGAACACCGTCGCGAACGTATCCAGTCCCTCGAAGGTCAGCTCGAACCGCTCGGCTTTTTCCCCGGTCAGCTCCCCGTCGTATTCGAATCCCCGGCGGTACCACCATTCCCGTTCTTCGATCCACCGGCTGTTCAGATCGTTGTGCCCGTAATACGGAGGGTCGATGATTCGACGTTCCGTCAGCGCGCTGTGTACGTCTCCCGGCACCGCGCCCGTCATCCAATACCGGTCATCCAGCATAGGCGCCGCGTTTTCCTGCGAAGGTACCGTTCCCGGCGCAAAATCTTTGATTCTCCAGCTTCCGCTCAATTCCGTAATGCTCGTACCGCCGCTTCCGCTTCTGCCCATCGTTTCGCTCCCCCTTTGAGATAACGCTTCCAATCTTCTTGATTAAAATAGCACAATGCGGGAAACGGGTACAGCATAACGGGTATAATGATCGCAAGAGGACAAACGGCATCTGCCGCTTCATACCCATCTGAGGAGGACACGCATATGATCATCGGAGCAATCGAAGCGGGCGGAACGAAATTCGTCTGCGGCATCGGCAACGAAAACGGAGAGATTCTCGACCGCATCAGCTTTCCGACGGAGACACCGGAACGGACGACGCAGCGCGCGGCCGAGTACTTCAAGGACAAAGGCATCGAAGCGCTCGGCGTCGGTTCGTTCGGCCCGCTCGATCTGGACAAGAACAGCCCCACCTACGGCCATGTCACGACGACGCCGAAGCCGGGCTGGAACCATTACGACCTGCTCGGACACTTGAAAAGGGAGCTGAACGTTCCGACCGGATTCGATACGGACGTCAACGCGGCGGCGTTCGGCGAAGCGCGCTGGGGCGCCGCGAAAGGCCTCGACAGCTGCCTGTATTATACGGTAGGTACCGGAATCGGGGTCGGCGTGTACGCGGGCGGGCAGCTGGTGCACGGACTGGTGCATCCCGAAGGCGGACACGTCCCGATGCGCCGGCATCCGGACGACAAGTTCGAAGGCGCCTGCCCTTATCACGGCGACTGCCTGGAAGGCATGGCCGCCGGCCCGGCGATCGCCAAGCGTTGGGGTCAGGGAGGCGACAGCCTGCCGGAGGACCATCCCGCCTGGGAGATCGAAGCGCATTATCTGGCCGAGGCGATCACCGGCGCCGTACTGCTGCTGTCGCCGAAAAAAGTCATCCTCGGCGGAGGCGTCATGCACCAGAGCCAACTGTTCCCGCTGATCCGGGGCAAAGTCGCCCGGAACTTGAACGGCTACGTCGCCTCTTCCGCGCTGGACGATCTGGAGACGTACATCGTGCCGCCGGCCCTCGGCGACAACGCCGGCCTGGCCGGTTCGCTGGCGCTGGGGATCGAAGCGCTTCGCGGATGAAGACGCTTCGCCTGACAGCATATTTTCTCGACGCGAAAAAAAGACGCAGCCGATTCTCAGGCTGCGTCTTTTTGTCCTGCCGCACTTCTTAATCGCGCAGCTTGTCCTCCACTTCGCCCAGATCGAGCGTCGCGCTCTCGCCGAACCAGGATACGATGCGGGCACGCGCTTTGGCGCGCGTTCCGTCGTCGATATGCTTCGCCACGACCGCGACCGCCGCCAGCAGCGTGCCGAAATCGTCCGTATAGCCCGCGACCGGAATAAAGTCCGGAATCAGGTCGATCGGCGCGATAAAATACGCCAGCGCGCCGATGATGACCGATTTCGCCCACGGCGGAACGTCCGCGTCTTTCAGCGTATAGAACAGCAGCAGCGCCGCGTAGACGACTTTGACGCCCGCTTTTTTGCCGAATTTCTTGATTTTGTCCCAGAACGATTCGTCCGAATACTCTTTGCCGTAGCCTTTGATTCGGGATTTCAGCTCGCTTTCGTCGATCGGTCTTCCCGCCGCTGCGGCCGCGTCGAGTTTTTCCGCGCGGCTGTTATCGTTCATGCCGATCCCGAGTCTGTCCCGCCCGTACTCCGCCGCGCGATCCCGCCAATTTTTTTTGTCCGCCATTTTGCGGCCTCCTTTTCGTATGGAACGCTTTTTTGCTGCCCGCGTTCGGCGCGGCCGAAAATCCGGAAGCTAGACCCGCATCTTCGACCGCCGCGAGCCGCTGCCCGAACCGCTGCGACCCGCCGAACGGCTCTCGTGCGTCTTGGCAAACAGCCGGATCGCCCAGTTCGCGCATAACAAGGAAAACGCCACGAACAAAATCGACCAGCCGATCGCCGGCACGAACGTTTCCCGCGCCAGCAGCGCCGCGTCGCCGGCCGCTCTCGGGGACGTCACCGACGCCCAAACCAGATACAGCGGGCTGATGACCGATTCTTCGAGCGTCAGGAAGCAGAGCAGCAAGTAGTAGAAGTTGCGCGCCGGTTCCCAAATGAAGTACATCACCGCGTTCACCGCGATGAATCCGATCAGCCAGACGACGCCGAATCCTTGGTGCACGTACAGAATCAGCATGATCAGCGCCACGGCCGTCATCAGGATCAGTCCCTGCTTCTGCTGCCGTTTGTAGTAGCCGTAGAACATCAGCACCGCAAACAACGAAGCGGACATGTATCCGGCCAGCGAGACGACGATGGAGCTCCAGGTCGAATACGTCGTGACGTAAGTAACGCCGCTGTGGTCCGCGTTCAGGTCGATCTGCGATACCCGGCCCGACGTGGCGAGCGCCACGACCGCATGGCCGAATTCGTGAATCATCGTATCCAGATTGCGAAACAGCGACGAAAAAGGAATCAGCCGGGTCAGTACCGCCGCCGCCAGCAGATACAGCACCGTTTTTGCCCATTTTGGCATGGTAGAACCTCCTCAAACGGATCGCGAACCTTCGCTTTCCGCGAACGGTTCGTTCAAATCTTTGCGTTTACCCGTTACGTTACGCCGCGGCGGCGGGTCAGGTTCCGGCCGAAATGCTGCCGCGTTCATAAAAACGGCGCCGCCCCTCCTCGATCCGCGCTTTCGCGGTCCGCTTTTTACGCGCTGCTCTTCTTCTCGATAACGATCATGCAGGTGCTGTCCGGAAGCGGAAGCTCGTCCCCCGCGTCGTCCGTCACCCGGACTTTATCCCGCAGCGCGAGCGTATAGCCCTCCTGCAAAAAGTGGCGGCTGAGCCGTATTTCCGCGCGGTCGCCGAACAACTCGCGGATGCACGCTTCGTATTCCGACGGCGTCATATAGCCGAACTGCTCCTGCACCTCGTGCACGTACGCCTCCTCGCCCCACGTATACGTGTACAGAAACTCCATCGCGTCGTTGACGGGCATCCGCGCTTCGTCCGGACCGATTTGCTCGTAAGCGATCCGCCGCCCCGCAAAGTCCGCCGCATACCGCTCCAGCCGGCCCATGGCGTCCGGATCGAGAAACTTCAAACGCCGGAACTGTCCGGCCGGCTCGGTCATGATCCCGTCCCGGATCAGAATGCGTCCGCCTTCCGGAATAAGTTCGAACGCGCTGGTCAGCGCCGCCCGCACCGTATCGAGATTGAACTTTTTGCCGTTAAACGGAATGTAGGAATAGAGCTCGTGCAAAATGGACGAAAAGACGACCGTGTCGACGCTCCCCGGCTCGAAGGATTCCGACAGATTGAGCGCGTCGCCCTTCATCACCCGCCAGGAACGGCCTTCCAGCCGTCTGCGGCGCTCCAGCGCCTCGACCACGTTTTCGCTGATGTCGACCCCGATGACTTCCTTGTCCGGCAGCTCGCGTTCGATCAGATCCAGCAGCACGCCGCCGCCGGGGCCGATGTCCAGCACGCGCGAGCCGGCGATCCAGTCCAGCAGAATCTTTTTGTCGCCCGCCGACCCGTTCATCGTCTCCAAGTATTCGTCTTCGTTGTGAAACCGGTCGTACGCGTCGCGCCGCAGCCCGAACAGGTCCATCAGCATCAGCACGGCCCGTTCGTACAGCGGCGATTTTTCGGCCTCCACGCAGAAATCGATCAGCTTCTCCGCCGCCGGGGAAAAGACGAATCCGAAGAAGCAGGTGTCTCCGTTGCTTTTTTCCCGGCTTGTCCGGTGCTGAAGATGCGGGCTGTCGCCGTGGCGTTCGCCTTCGCAGACGGCCGTCCAATGCATTTCGCGCAAATATTTCTCGATGATCCGTTTCTTGTACAGATTGATCTTTTTGACGCCTTTATAATCGTAATACAAGCCGTGCATCAGCCGTTCGAAGCTGATATGCCGCGCGCCCGGGCCTTCCTCCGCGCCGCGCAGCGCCAGCAGCATCATCTTGGCGAATTCCTCGAACGAGAATTCGGACAGCGCCGCCTCGACGTACCACAGCGTCTTGTCGTCCAGACGGGCGAAAGCCCGCTCCAGCCCGCCTTCGAGGCCGGCCTCCCGCAGCTGCGCGTCCACGCTCTGCAGCTCGCCGCCGAAGTCTTCGCCGCGCCGGATCGATTCCGTGCGCAGTCTGCGCAGACGCCGCTCCAGCCCGTCGCCTTCGGGTACCGTGCCGAGAGAGACGTGCAGCACGCACGCTTCCAGATCGCTTTCGACCGACTGCCACAGCTCCTCGGACACCGCCCCGATCACGCATCGGTTCAGCGCCATCAGCAGCCGGGCCAGCTCGGTCTCGGTCAGCAGCCCTTCGTCCACCGGTCCGTGCAGGGGCAGATTGGCCGCGAACGGCACTTCGCCGCGCAGATACTGCCCGAGCAGCCCGTGCGTGCGGATCAGCAGCGCCGTCAGCCGTCGCCGGTCGCCGGCGATGCCGGAAGACTTCGCCAGATACAGATCGGCCGATCCTTCGTTATGTACGAATACGTTGATGCCCTGGCGCTGCCAGCCGATCCGGTCGAGTCTCGTGCCGCCCTTCGCCGTTTCGCTCCAGGCCAGCACTTCTTCCAGCAGCTCTTTCATCCAAAACGAAAGCTGCAGTCCGTTCAAAATATCGAGACTGCGTTCTACATAGGCCAATACCGGATTAAGCTGCTCCAGCTCGCCGATCGAGCCGATTCGCTCGTAATTGACGATGTATTCCTCGGCGGACGCCAGAATCTGCAGCCAGGGCGGCAGCTCGTCGACGCCGCGCGCGCCCAGCCCTTCGTCTTCCTCTTCGCCCTCCATGTAAGCGCGTATTTCGTCCAGGGCGCTGCCCATAACGTTCGCTCCTTTCGGTTTCCGTTTTATTCGTGCCGATCGGCATGCGGGTCTTCCCGCGCGGCCCCATTTTCTTCCGCCTACTCCTTGTTCGCGGTGCCCGGCAAATTGTCCTCTATATGATACCCTAAAAACACGGAGCAAAAAAATCGATTCCGCGGCGAGAGAAGTTTTCCCGCTTCGCGTCTTAGCAGTGAAAAAAGAAAAGAGGTGACCCACCAGTGGAAATGCCGGACGACCGGACCCTTGTCGGCGCGGTGCTCGCGGGCGACAAGCAGGCCTATGCGGGGCTCGTCGACCGCTATAAAAACAAACTTTACGGATTGTTCCGCAAAATGGGTCTGTCCGAAGCCGACGCCCAAGACTTGACGCAGGAAACGCTGTTCAAAGCCTACCGCAAGCTGGCGTCCCAGCGCCCGGAGCAGAGCTTCGCCGGTTGGCTGTATACGATCGCGGTCAATCTGTACCGCGACCGCGGACGCCGCAAAGTGCCGGTTCCCCGCGAGGAGACGGCCGAACAGGCGGCTCCCGACCGCGACGCTCCCGAACAGCGGGTGCTGCGCGCCGAGCTGAGAAGCGAACTGGACGCGCTGCTCGATACGCTGCCGGAGCATTACCGGCTGGCGATGGTCCTGCGCTACGTCGGCCAACTCGGCCATGAAGAGATCGCCGGCATGACCGGCATGACCGTATCTCAAGTGAACAATGCGCTGCATCGGGCGAAGAAAAGCCTGCGGCGGCAGATAACGGAGAAGGAGGGAACGCGTTATGAAATGGCGGCCGAATACCGGAGCCGGAAAAGCCGCGTATAGCCCGCGGGAAACCGGAGGCGGCGAAGAAGAAAAGCGGACGGAGCAGCATCGTCCCTCCCTTGCGGAAGGATCGGAGGAAAGGTCCGAAGAACTGCCGGAAGACGCGCGCTGGACGGAGCTGCTGTCGGCAGAAACCCTGCCGGAAGATTTTACGGAGCGCTTTATGGCGGAACTGGAATCGCTGGAGATCGAAGCCGAGGAAGATTTCCGGGCTGCCGAACATGAAGGACAGTCGGCAGATTCCGGCCCGCGCGGCCCCTATCGAAAAAAATGGGCCGCGCGCAAATCGTTCTGGGCGGCGGCCGCGGCGGTGCTCCTGCTTGCGGGCGGCCTGCTGGTCTATACGCAGCCGACGATCGCGGAGCGCTTCCGCTCGCTGTTCGCTGCGGACAGCTACGCGGACACCGGAATGCGCGAAGCCCGCGAGGCCGGCATGGTCGCGGACTCCGACGCTGCCGCCTCCGATGCGGGCTATACGCTGAAAGTGCAGGAGGTGATCGCGGACTCGACCCGGATGGTGATCAGCGTGGCCATGTTCGATAAAGACGGCAAGCCGGCGGCGGGCACGATTCTTGGTGCCCATTATCGCATTTTCGACGATCAGGGCGAGATTCCGTTCCGCTCCGGCAGCGGCGGCAACCCGAGCATCGACCGACGCGATTTCACTTTCGGACGTTCCGCGGTCGGCAGCGAGGTCTCCCTGTATATCGAAGCCGACGAAATCGCCGTGAGCCCGGGCGAGAACTTGTCGGACGGAAGTCAAAACAAGACGATCAAAGGGAGTTGGAATCTTCTGGTCAAATCGGATCTGTCGAAGGCCAACGCCCTGTCGAAGACGACCCGAATCGAAGAGTCTTACGAAACGCCGCACGGCCTGCGGATCGAAATGCTGGGCACTTCGCGCACCCCGAGCGGCGGAACGCTGGAATTCGAAACCTTTTTGAACGCGGAAGCCCGAAAGCGGGCAGAAGGAGGCGCGCAGGGAAAACATTCCGTCTATTTCCGCATCGAAAGCGGCGAAGGCGAATCGCTGGCGGACAATCTGCAGACCCAATTTAACGCTTCTTCGACTTTTGATCGCTGGAGCGGGCGCACGCGCTGGTTCTGTCCGTTCAACAATTTCCCGAGCGAAAGCCGGCCGCTGCGCTTCGTATTGGACAGCTACGTCATCGAGGAGCAAAGCGATGCTTCCGTCAGCTTCCGTCCCGAAGAGCTGTCGAAAGACCGGCCCGCCGAGTTTGCAGATTCCGGCGACCGCTTCGCCTTTACTGGCTTTGCGGTCGGTCCCGATCCGAACGGCTCACCCGAATCTTCCGTCGGTATTCTCACCTTCAGCGGGCACTTCAACAATCCCGAGTTCCCGAGCGATACCTGGATCGCCGTCGATGAATCCGGCCGCGGATATCCGCTGACGTTCAGAGGCGCCGTGACGAGCGATACGGCAGGCGGCGAACTCGACGGCGATCAGCAATTTATCGCCGAAGGCATGACGAGCCTGCCGAAACGGCTGACGATCAAACGGACCGCCGTCCACCGACTGTACCGGGACGCGGATTGGTCCTTCCAGATCCCGCAGACAGGAAGTTCGGGCGTCGTCCCCGAGTAACGGTCACGGAACGTCCTCACGAAAAAAAAAGAAGCGCCGCGGATTCTCGCCCCGCGCGCTTCTTTTTGTTATCGAAAACCGCTCTTCTACTCCTGCTCGCTGCCCCGGGATTGTTGAATCTCCACGTATTCCTTCATCGCGCGCAGGCTGTCCACCGGGGTGAACCAACCGTTCTCGCCTTCGTTGAAGCGTACGCCGTAGAGGCCGGACTTGCCGATTTCTTCGAGCCACTCGATCATCGGGTCCACTTTCATTTTGGCGATCATGACGTTGCCGGACGCCGTAACCAGATTGTTCTGCCGTCCGAATACCTGCGCGTGCATCGGGTCCGTAAACAGGAAAGCCCAACCGTGCCCGTCCACGTTGCCGAAGAAAGGTTCGGGCTGCTCGGGATTGTCGGACGGCTTCATCAGGATCAGCCAGCTGTCCAATTTGAAAGCTTCGGTCCAGATCAGCGTCTGCCCTTCCGAAAACTGCATCTCTTTCGCCTGTTCCACCGTTACGTCGAAATGCGCGGCCAGTTCGGCGGCTTCGCGCACCTGCTGCTGTTGATTCTGTTCTTGGGTCATGGGGAAAAGCTCCTCTCGATTGTGCCCAGCGCTTCCTGACTGCAGGGGCACCGGCGCTCGGTATAATAGACGCTCCCTATCATTGTACCCAATCGGGAAGAGGAATGCGAAGACAGCCTCGAAAAGCCGCGCGGAACCGAACTTATCGGCTGTCGGGCGGCTTTTTTCGCTCGCTGTTTTATATTTTTCTTCTATTAATAATGTTCCGCGTTCAAAGATCGCCCGTTTACCCTGCCCGAAGCGGATTTACAGAATCCGTTCGAACATCCGCACGACTTCTTCTTTCGTCGGCTGGAACGGGTTGCCCGGCGCGCAGGCGTCCTTCATCGCGTTATCGGCCAGCAGGTCGAGATCGGGATCGTCGACGCCCAGCTCCGACAGCTTGGCCGGAATGCCGACTTCGTGCGACAGTTCGGAAATTTTGTTGATCACGTAGCGCGCGCATTCCGCGTCGCTTCTGTCGGAATCGTCCAGGCCGATCGACCGGGCGATCGCTCGGAATTTCTCCGGCACGTGCTTGGCGTTCTCTTCCTCGACGAAAGGCAGCAGCATCGCGTTGCATACGCCGTGCGGCAGATCGTATACGCCGCCGAGCTGATGCGCCATCGCGTGCACATAGCCGAGGCCCGCGTTATTGAACGCCAGACCGCCGAGGAAAATCGCGTAGACCATCTGTTCCCGCGCTTCGATGTCGCCGCCGTCTTTCACGGCGCGCGGCAGATAATCGAAGATCAGGCGCACCGTCGCCAGCGCCGTCGCATCCGTGACCGGATAGGCGCCCGGCGTGACCAGAGCTTCGATCGCATGCGTCAGGGCGTCCATGCCCGTCGCGGCGGTCAGATCGGCCGGCTTGCCGGTCATCAGTTCGGGATCGTTGACCGAGACGGAAGCAAGCGAATTTTTGTCGACCATGACCATTTTCACTTTGCGCTTCTCGTCGGTAATGACGTAATTGATCGTGACTTCGCTCGACGTGCCGGCGGTCGTATTGACGGCCACGATCGGCATCGATTTGAACCGCGACTTGTGAACGCCTTCGTATTCGGTAATATGCCCGCCGTTCGCCGCGATGATGCCGATCGCTTTCGCCGCGTCCTGCGGCGAGCCTCCGCCCACCGAGACGATGATCTCGCATCCTTCTTTTTGCAGCAGGTCGACGCCGTCATGCACGTTCTTGCAGGTCGGGTTCGGGCGAACGTCGCTGTAAACGACGGCTTCGAAGCCTTCCTTCCGCAGAACGTCCAACACGCGATCGGCAATGCCGTTCTTCAGCAAAAAAGCGTCCGTGACGACAAGCGCTTTTCGCCCGCCGAGCTGACGGATATACGGGCCGGCCTCGTTCAGGCAGCCCCGGCCCATCAAATTGACGGGAGGTACATAGTAGACGTGAGTAGTCAAAGGTCTCTTCCTTTCTCGTTTGGCAGGATTTGCGTTCCGTTTCCCTGAAGCGCCGTACAGGTTCATCCTACTTCCCGCGGTTACGTTCACTCAGCAATAAAAGTCACATTTACATGTTGCTTTCTGTTTATTTTTCTTCACAAAAAAGAAAAGAAGACGGAATCGAACCGAAATGTCGGCTTGTCCGCTCCTGCTGACCGATCGGGTTTGCATCCGGCACCCTTTTTGGGTAACAATACGGAGTAGGCCCTTTTTGGGTCGTTCTCGCGGTTCTTTGCCGATCGGCCGCATCTTTTCGATTTTTTCGCCGCGGCCGCCGGCCGTGTAACTTTTGAAGAACTTCGACGTATAACCATTTGGAGGTGTTTAACTGAATGACTAAAATGAAAACTTTATCCTGCCTGGCCGTGAGT
The DNA here is from genome assembly GCF_011090185.1 of Saccharibacillus alkalitolerans. GTDB lineage: Bacteria > Bacillota > Bacilli > Paenibacillales > Paenibacillaceae > Saccharibacillus > Saccharibacillus alkalitolerans. Next base: position 135,242 of record NZ_JAAFGS010000002.1, read on the forward strand.
TTGATGCTGACCGGCGTGTTGGCCGCCTGCGGCAGCGACAAGGCCGCTTCGCCGGATTCCCAGTCCAACGCCGAGGAAGCCATCGAGAACATTCCGGCGGCCGCGGACAACGACGCTCATCCGACCAATGAAACGGATATCGAAATCGACGAAGAAGCGGCGGAAAGTCCGGATACCGGCACAGCGACCGAAAGCACGGACCTCGACGTGACGACGACGGACGACTCCGACGCGGCGGCGGGAAGCGGCTCGACCGATAACAGTTCGTCGGGTTCGACGGACAGCTCCTCTGCGAGCAGCCCGTCTACGGATGCCGCGACAGACAGTTCCGCAGCCGGCACGAAGTCGGAAGGAACCGCGGATTCTTCGAAAGGCAGCGCTCCGGCAGCAGCCAAAGAACAGAGCGGCGAAGGCACCTATTCGGGACTGGCGGACAATCACACCGCCGAGATCGAAGTGGACGGCAAGCCGGTATCGTACCAGCTGTCCGAGGAAGCCCAAAAACAGGTCGGCCAGATTCCTGCGGACGCCGAAGTGACTTTCACCTATACGGAAGAGCAGTTCGACGCCGACACGACCGTGATCACGATTACCGACATCAAGGAAGCCAAATAACCGACGGCGTCCGTTATCCTTTCCGTTTCGGCTTCCGGCCGGCGGGAAGGATTTTTTCGTTTATCCCTTAAAAACCGGCCCCGTTCGTCGAGCGGAAGCGGAGGCCGTTCGCCTCTGATTCGCTGCCGGGTGCCTTAAGGGAACCGCCGACGATTTTTGCCAAAAGGAGATGCGATTATGTACCGGGTAGTGATGATCAGGCACGGACAAAGCGAATGGAACAAAAAAAATCTGTTTACCGGCTGGACGGATGTCGACCTGACCGAGCAGGGCATCGAAGAAGCCAAAGACGCCGGCCGCATCCTGCGGGAATCCGATTACTCCTTCGACGCCGCCTTCGCTTCGGTGCTTCAGCGTTCCATCAAGACGCTGCATTACGCGCTGGACGAACTCGGACTGCTGTGGATTCCGGAAGAGAAGTCCTGGAAACTGAACGAACGCCATTACGGCGCGCTGCAGGGGCTAAGCAAGCCGGAAACGACCGAGAAGTACGGCGAGGAGCAGGTGCATCTCTGGCGGCGCAGCCTTTCGGTGCGGCCTCCGCTGCTCGAGCCGGGAGACAATCGCCTTCCGGGCGAAGATCCCCGGTATGCCGGCCTCGCGCCCGAGGAGCTGCCCGCCGGCGAAAGCCTGCAGGATACGATCCGGCGCGTCGGCGAGTTTTGGGACGAGCGGGTCGTACCGATGGTGAAGGACGGCCAACATATTCTGATCGCCGCGCACGGCAACACGATCCGGGCCCTGATCAAGTTTATGGAAGACCTCGAAGAACATGAACTGCTGGATCTGAACATTCCGACCGGCGTTCCGCTCGTCTACGAGCTCGACGACGACGCGAAGCCGATCCGCCGTTTCTATCTGGGACATCCCGAACATGTGGAGAAGAAGAAGCGCCAGGCGGCCGATCCCGACCACGATCCGGATTGAACCTCGGCAGTCCGGCAGTCTGATTGAAAAGGAGCATGGACATGAACGACAATGCGAAGTTTCGCATCCGGCCGGCCGAGCCGGCCGACGCTTACCCCGTCTCGCTGCTGATGTACGAAGCGATCGGCGATATCGCCCATACGATCGCGGGAACCACCGACCTCCCCGATACGCTGGCTGCGCTGGAGGAGCTGTTCCGGCAGCCCGGCTGCCGGCTGAGCTTCTCGAACGCTATCGTCTGCGAGGACCAAGAAGGCGGCATCGCCGGTTTTGCTCTCGGCTACGCCGGCGACGACGCGGAAGCGCTGGATGAGCCGCTGCTTCGCCGCCTGCGGGAGCAAGGACTGCCGACGGACGGTCTGGTGCCGGAAGCGCGTCCCGGCGAATATTACTTGGATTCGCTGGCGGTGAGCGGCGCTTATCGGGGGGCGGGTATCGGAACCACCCTGATCGAAGCGTTCGAGCGCCGGGCGGCCGAGCTCGGCTGGCGCAAAGCCATGCTCGTGGTGGACCGCGCGAACCCGAAGGCCCGGGCGCTGTACGAGCGGCTTGGCTACCGAGAAGACGGCTCCGTCGAACTGAGCGGGCATCTATACGACCGGATGATCAAGCCGGTATGAACGAGGGCGGCCCTGCGGCCGCCTCTTTTCATGCAAAAACGGAGATTGCGCCTGCGTGTTTGTACAGTCTGCCGCCTGCTGCCCGGTTTCCCAGACTTCGGCGCAGCCGCTTCGCTATCCCCATTATCCCCGCCGTCCACAACGTTCCGCCCCTTTGTTATCCCCGCTGTCCACAACTTTCGGCGCTATGCCGCCTTCCGATTCGGCTGCCGTTCACTCCTCCTTTTCCCGCGCTTCTAACTTTTTCTCACTCTACTTCGGCAATTTTATTTGCACTTCTTTACAGCTCTCTCCCCTTTTTCGGACGCTGCCCGCTCCGCGTTCCGCACCGTTAAGCCATTTTCCGAAAAAGCCACCTGCTTTCCTCTGCGTCAATCCCCGTCTGAAGCGGCTTGCCCGGCAAAATCTCCCGTTTCCCTTCAATTGCTCGCTTTTTCGCCTTCCCAGACAATTTCACCCCTTTTATTTTCTAAAATTTGTGCTTTGACAAACCCCATATATGGTTATAGAATGAGTAACACTGACCCGGTTAAACCTATATCTAGTTATTGCCGGGTGTTGAGGAGCGTGAATGAACATGGTGATCGCTTACGATTCCAAGACCGGAAACGTGCGTAAATTCATCGAAAAACTGGAACTTCCGGCGGTGCAAATTGACGAAACGATGAGGCTGGAAGAGCCGTTCATCCTGGTCACTTACACTACGGGGTTCGGCCAAGTGCCGGATAAAGTCAAACTCTTTCTCCAGAAGAACGGACAGCAGCTCAGAGGCGTATCGGCCAGCGGCAACCGGAACTGGGGACTTTCTTTTGCCAAGAGCGCGGACACGATCTCCCAGACATACGGGGTGCCGGTGCTCTGCAAATTCGAATTATCGGGAACGAACAAAGATATCCAACACTTCAAAGAGGAGCTGAACACCCTTGCGGCATATTGAACTGAACAACCAACTGATGCTGAGAAACGCGGACGGATTTTTCCGCCTCGAGAAAGATAAAGAAGCGGTAGCCGCATTCATGGAGGAAGTCGCGCAGCGCAGCCTGACTTTCCCGGACTTCGGCTCGCAGGTCGATTACATGATCGAGAACGACTACTACGAGAACGTCTACGAGAACTACACGCGCGAAGAAGTGATCTCGGTATTCGAGACGTCGCACAACGTCCCGTTCGAATTCGCTTCGTACATGGCCGCTTCCAAGTTCTACACGGACTACGCGATGAGAAGCAACGATAAAGCCGTGTATCTCGAACAGTATGCGGACCGCGCCGCGATCGTCGCTCTGCACCTGGGCGGCGGCAGCGCGGAAACGGCAAAAGCTCTCGTGACGGCGATCATGGAACAGCGCGTGCAGCCGGCGACGCCTACGTTCCTGAACGCGGGCAAGAGCCGCCGCGGCGAGCTCGTCTCCTGCTTCCTGCTGGAAATGGACGACGCGCTCAACTCCATCAACTACGTGCTCTCGACCTGCATGCAGTTGTCGAAGATCGGCGGCGGCGTAGCCGTCAACCTGTCGAAGCTGCGCGGACGCGGCGAGCCGATCAAGGGCGTCGAAGGCGCGGCCAAAGGCATCATGCCGGTGCTGAAGCTGATGGAAGACGCCTTCTCCTACGCCGACCAGATGGGTCAGCGCAAGGGTTCGGGCGCCGCTTACTACAACATTTTCGGCTGGGACGTGCTGGAGTTCCTGGACAGCAAGAAGATCAACGCCGACGAGAAATCGCGCCTCAAGACGCTGTCGATCGGCCTGATCGTACCGAACCGCTTCTACAAGCTGGCGGAAGAAAACAAGCCGCTGGTGGTATTCGGTCCTTACTCCGTGTACAAAGAGTACGGCAAGCACCTGGACGACCTCGATCTGGACGACATGTACGACGAGCTGCTGGCCAACGATAACATCAAGAAAAAGACCGTGATGAGCGCCCGCGACATGCTGGTGAAGATCGCCATGATCCAGTTGGAATCGGGTTACCCTTATATCATGAACAAGAGCAACGCCAACAAGAACCACGCGCTGAAAGATCTGGGCATGGTCAAAATGTCCAACCTGTGCACGGAGATCTACCAGCTGCAGGAAACGTCGACGATCGGCGATTACGGCCAGGACAACGATATTCGCCGCGACATCAGCTGCAACCTGGCTTCGCTGAACATCGCCAACGTCATGGACCTCGGCAAGATCCGCGAGTCGGTGCACGAAGCGATGCTCGGCCTCACCGCCGTCAGCGACATGACCGAAGTGCAGAACGCTCCGGGCGTCGCCAAAGCGAACCGCGAGATGCACTCCGTGGGCCTCGGCGCGATGAACCTGCACGGCTACCTGGCGAAAAACAAAATCGCTTACGAAAGCGACGAAGCGATCGACTTCGCCCGCACGTTCTTCATGATGATGAACTACTACTCGATCGAAAAGAGCATGGAAATCGCCCGCGACCGCGGCGTCACGTTCGAAGGCTTCGAGAAATCCGAATACGCGAAAGGTACATACTTCGACAAGTACGTACAGACCGACTACAGCCCGCGCACGGATAAAGTAAAAGCACTGTTCGGCGACATGCATATCCCGACGACCGCCGATTGGGCGCATCTGCGCACGCTCGTTCAAGCCAACGGCCTGTACCATGCCTACCGTCTGGCGATCGCGCCGACGCAGAGCATCTCGTACATCCAGAACTCCACGTCGAGCGTCATGCCGATCGTCGACGCGATCGAAACGCGTACGTACGCCAACTCGACGACTTATTATCCGATGCCGTACCTGTCGCAGGAGAACTTCTTCTACTACAAATCGGCTTATCAGATGAACCAGTTCAAAGTCATCGATCTGATCTCCGAAATTCAGGAGCATATCGATCAAGGCATCTCCGCTATCCTGCACGTCAACAGCAACGTGACGACGCGCGATCTGGCCCGTTATTACCTGTATGCGGCGCGCAAAGGGCTTAAGGCTCTCTACTACACGCGCACGAACCACCTGAGCGTGGAAGAGTGCATCAGCTGCGCGATCTAAAAAGCTCGGAATTCGCCGCCGAGGCTCGAAATTTCCGAATGCCGTTCGAACGATAATGCGAATCTGCGGGGCGCCTTTTTCACGATCCGGATTGCCGGTCTGACCAAAACGCCCCGCTTTACTTTTGCAAATTTATGGCCCATAATAAGTAACTTGTGCGTCGCTCTTTCCGGAGCGGCCGTTACTTACGGCTTGCCGCATCCAACAATATCCACATCTTCCTTTATTATAGATGTCTACACCCACTTTACGACGAAAGGGATGACCGAACATGATCAAAGCCGTCAACTGGAACCGCCCTGCCGACGACTTCACCCAGATGTTCTGGAATCAAAATATTATGCAGTTCTGGACCGACGAAGAGATTCCGCTGTCCGACGACAAAATGTCCTGGATCACGCTGAACGAGGACGAACAGGAAGCGTACATGCAGGTACTCGGCGGCCTGACGCTGCTCGATACGGTACAGGGCGGGGTCGGCATGCCGCAGATCATGGAACACGTCGAGAACCTGCAGCGCAAAGCCGTGCTGGCGTTCATGGGCATGATGGAGCAAATCCACGCGAAGTCGTACAGCAGCATCTTCACGACGCTCGCTTCGACCGAAGAGATCGACAAAGTATTCCGCTGGGTCGAAGAAAATCCGCTGCTGCAGAAAAAAGCGGAGATCATCTCCAAGTACTATCAGAACATCCAGTCGCAAAAAGATCTCTATCTGGCGATGGGCGCTTCGGTCATGCTGGAAAGCTACCTGTTCTACAGCGGCTTCTTCTACCCGCTCTATCTGGCCGGACAAGGTAAAATGACGAGCAGCGGCGAGATCATCGACCTGATTCTGCGTGACGAAAGCATCCACGGCCTGTACGTCGGCGTACTGGCCCAGGAGATTCTGCGCGACCTCCCGGCATCGGAAGCCGAGGCGGCGACCAAAGAGCTGTACGAGCTGCTGCATACGCTGCAGGCGAACGAAGAACAGTACACGGCCCAGCTGTACACGAAGATCGGCCTGAAAGAAGAAGTCGACAAGTTCGTGCGCTACAACGCCAACAAAGCGATGATGAACCTCGGCCTGGAGCCTCAGTTCGAAGAAGACGACGAAAGCATCAACCCGATCGTCCTCAACGGCCTGAAGACGCAGACCAAGCAGCACGACTTCTTCTCCAAAAAAGGCAACGGCTACGTCCGCACGGTTCACGTGGAACCGCTGCGCGACGAAGACTTCCTGTTCGATACGGCGGAAGCGCCGGTTACGAGCGGACTGTAACCTCACTCGTTTTTCGCCCCTACCAAAGCTTCGTCCCGCGGACGGGAACCCGGTTTACGGTTCCCTGCCCGGACGAAGCTTTTTTTGCGTACCTGTTCGCGCGGCGGATCAAGCCGGGACTGGCGAAGCGCCGGCGAATGAACTATAGTATTCGCGAGACCGCCGGGTGTCCGAGCGGCCGCCGTTCCGTCACCGCCGTCCCGAAATTCCCATTCCGAACGAAGAAACGAGGCGAAGCTTACGATGAAAGCCGCAGTCATACGCAGATACGGAGGGCCTGACGCTTTCCGGCTCGAAGAAGTCGCCGAACGCGATCCCGCGGCCGGCGAGATCAAGATTCGCACGCGGGCCACGTCGATCAATCCGATCGACTTCAAGGTGCGCAGAGGGTACATGTTTTTCCTGTCCGGATTCCGCTTTCCCAAGATCCTGTGTTCCGACTTCTCGGGCATCGTGGAAAAATGCGGCTCCGGCGTGACCGGCTTCTCCCCCGGCGACGAAGTGTACGGATTCACGAACGGCGCCGCGCAGGGCGGCGGACTGGCCGAAAGTCTGTGCTGCCAAGCTTCCATCGCTTCGAGGAAGCCTGCCGCGCTGAACTTCGAGGAAGCCGCCGCCGTTCCCCTCGCCGCTTCGACCGCTTACCAGGCGCTGACGAAGGCGGGCGGACTGCAATCCGGCATGCGGGTCATGATTATCGGCGCAACCGGCGGCGTGGGACATTTTGCGGTGCAGCTGGCCGGCATTCTGGGCGCTCGCGTAACCGGAGTGTGCCGCTCGTCCGGCGAGTCCGCGGCCCGCGAGCTCGGCTGCGAGGAAGTCATCGCCTATGACCGGGAAGACTTCCGGCAGCGCGGACAGACCTTCGACGTCATCTTCGATGCGGCCGGCAAATACGGATTCGGGACTTGCCGCTCCCTGCTGACCGCGCAGGGCGCTTACGTGACGACCGTGCCGGGGCCTGCCGTGATGCTGCGGCGCGCGCTGACGGCGGCAGGCGGCCGCAAAGCCCGTTTTGTCGTGGCCAATTCCAACGACGCCGACCTGAGCCTGCTGCGCGGATGGTGCGGCGAAGGCCGCCTGAGACCGACGATCGAAGCCGTGTTCCCGCTGGAGGAAACGAGACAGGCTTATGAACTGGCCGAATCGGGAAAAACCCGCGGCAAAGTGGTCATTCGGACTACCTGATCCATAAAAGGAAATGTCGAAGCCGGTCTCCTCACGGGAGACCGGCTTTTTCTATACGGTTTGTTCGTTTTCGCCGAAATCGAGGCGTCTCCCTCCTATTCCCGCTCTTCGGCGCACAAAAAAACGTCGCTGCGGCCTGAGCCGCAGCGACGTTCGGATCATCGGGTTTCTTGATTTTTTCTGCCGTTTACTTCTTCGGCAGCAGCGTTACTGGTACGGTAAACGACTCGTTGATTCTGGAATTCTTCTTATAATACGCGGTGACTTCCAGATTGACGACCGTCGGTTCCTTCGGCAGGGCACGCAGCGCGCCCTTGCTGTTGATCAGATTCGGATGATCGCTGCCCGTTACCTGGAACTTGACCTCGCCCGTCGATTTCAGTTCCAGCACGTTCGGACCGATGCGGGTCGTGTTGACGATCACTGCCTGCTTGTCGAATGCGGCGATCGCTTCGTCGACCAGCAGTTCTCTGCGGTCCGCGATCCGGTAGCTCGAGTAGGCCAGGTAAGTCTTGTCGTTGACCACATGTCCGGCGTTATCGAGCTGAGCCGCCAGTATTTCGAGCTGATAAGTGCCCGGTTCGAGCTTGCCCATCCGCATCGTGTTTTCATTGAGATAATAATCGTCGATGTCTTCGAACGTGTAACGTCCCGGCTTCAGCAGCTTCATGCCGCCGCTGCCGTTGTCTTCGCCGACGATTTGACCCAGCAGGCCGATATATTTATCGTCCACGCCGTACACGGCGATCTGGATATAGTTCACGTCGCTCGCCGACAAGGTGAAGGATACGTCGGTCGTATCGCGTTTGCCGTCGCCGTCAGGCGTAATAATGCGTTCCGTCAGTTCCACATCCTGGATGCCGAATCCGGTTGCCGGCTTTGCGTCGCCGATATGAACCGCGAACGGAAGATGCAGATCCGGCGATCCGGCCGACTTCAGCAGCACTTCTCCTTCGTACACGCCTTTCGCCGCATCCGATGCCGGGTCGATCTCCAGCCCGAATGCCGTCGGCGTTCCCCCGGATGCACGAACCGTTCCGCCGGATTCCAGCCCCGTCAATACAGCCGAAATTTTACTCGTATCCGGCGTCGCGATCGGATTGGTCGGATCGGAAGTCACGTTATTGTGCCAGATTACGCTTGCCTCGTAAGAAACGGGCGCTCCCGACACGCTTTTCAGCTGCAGCGGATGATTGATCGCGCCGCTGTCCGCGCTGACCACCCCGAAGGAGGTCGAAGGCGCGTAGTTGGTCACCGGAACTTCGACCAGATCGGTATTGAGAATACGGATTTCTTCGACGGCCTGCAGCAGGGCCGGCGCGTCAAGCGCATCCGCCACATAGGCGCGTCCCGCTCCCTGCGAGTACACGTCGTACGGCGTGCCGCTCTCGTCCGTGATCGTATCCGCCGTGTTGGCCAGTGCCGCGCGAACGTCGAACGGCGTCCAGCTCGGGTACTTCTGCTTCAGCAGCAGCGCCAGGCCCGCGATATGCGGAGTCGCCATGCTGGTGCCGCTGGCGCGGGCATAGGCCTCGTCGTAGCTTACGCCTTCATCGAATTTCCCGTATTCCGGATAGCTCGACAGCAGATTGACGCCCGGTGCCACAACGTCCGGTTTGATGCTCAGGTTCTCGTCGCTGTTCGGTCCGCGCGAGCTGAACGAAGCCATGCGGTCGCCTTCGACAACCGTCTTCGGATAGTCGCTTCCGAACGTGATTTCGAATTCCGGCGTATCCAATTCCAGCGCTTGTCTCGCCAGCTTCCGTCCTTCCGTGCCGCTCATGTCGAAGTACGGCACGTAATCGAAGCTGTCGCCCAGGAACGCTACGGAACCGACCGGCTCGTCGCGGCCCGGAATCGACTCGGACAGATCCGCTTCCGTCGTGCTGCCCGGCTTTATGTTGCCGTTGAAGATCACGATCGCTTTGGCGCCGTGAGCCGCGGCCCCGCGCACTTTCGCATCGAACGTCAGAGCGCCGCGCGAAACGACGACGACTTTGCCCGTTACGTCGATTCCCTGCGCGGTCAGCTTATCGTAGTCCGCGTCCGCGCCGAGATTCGCGTACACCGCATCGTTCGGCCCCGTGCCCAACTGAGCCGCGAAGTCTTCCTGCCCCGTTTTCCAGGCCAGAATATCCGTCGTATACGGACCGTATTCGCCGTAAACGGCGTTCGATACCGTATCCGCCGCAGCTTCCTCCGCCGCGGCCGATTTATCGGCATCCGTCGTTTCCGGGGAAGGTTCCTGCGCAGCCGGCGCCTCGTCGGCCGACTCCTGCGCGTCGGTCCGCTCGTCCGCCGCTGCTTCCGACGTCGGAGCGGCAGGCACTTCCGGCCCGGCCGCTTCTTCTTCCGATACCGGCGGTTCTTCCGCAGAAGATTCTGCTGCCGGCGCTTCGCCTACCGAAGCCGAGAACGTCCCCGTATAATGGTTGCTTTCGCTCGTCACGGCTCCGACCGAGATCGCCAGCTGCGACGAGGCCGGGGAGCCCATCGAGTAGTAATACGGACCTTCGTCCGCCGAATTGCCCGTCGCGATGACCGCGGTCACTCCGGAGAGTACGGCGTTGTTGATCGCGACCGAATCCGGCGAGTTCGGATCCTTATTCGACGCGGAACCCAGCGACAGGTTGATGACGTCCATGCCGTCTTTGACCGCATGCTCGATGCCGTCGATGACCTGCGCCGACGACCCGGAAGCGCGTCCCGTCTCGATATTGCGCCCCAGCACCTTATAGACGTACAGATCCGCTTCGTATGCCACGCCTTTTTGCACCAGCTCGGACGTCGGATTCGTGCCGCGTCCGACGATCGTGCCGGATACGTGAGTGCCGTGGCTCGTCCCCGCATACGTCGTGCCGTCGATGACGACCGGAGGCTCTTCGTACGGATCGTCGTCTTTTTCGAAGGAGTCGTAGCCGCCCTTATAAGCGTCCTTGAGATCCGGATGCAGGTAATCGACGCCGGTATCGATAACGCCGACTTTCAACCCTTTGCCCGTATATCCTTCCGCCCATGCCTCGTCGACGCCCATCTGCTTGAGCGGCTGGATTTCGAAGTTATCGCCGGCCGATCCCGAAGCTTCGTCTACCGGAATTTCGTAATAGGTTTGGTTTTCGTCGATCGACACGACGCTCGGGATCGAAGCCAGCGCCGTCAGATCTTTGGCGGCCACGGTTACTTCGAGTCCGTTCAGAACGGTATTGTATTGATAGTTAACCTGCACGTTGATTCCCAGCGCGGCGGCCCGGCTCAAGAAGTCGGACTGTTCGGTTTCGACCAACTGCTCGGCGGAAGCGGCGGAGAAGCTTCTCATCCCCGATTCTTCGGCGGAAGATTCGGCGGCGGCCACGGGTTCGCGGCTGAGCTGGACGATTGCCCGCACTTTATGTAGAGATTCGGTGTCCAGCTTGGGCGAGATAACGGATGCGGGATCGCGGGTCTGAACGGCAAACGCGCTCATCGTGCCGCTTTCCGCCGCTTCGCTGCCCAGCGAATCTTTGGACAGGTTGTACGGTACAAGATCGCCGGGAGACTGCGCGGAGGCTGCCCCCGGGAGCGCCGCCCCCAGCGCCAGCGCCAGGCTGAGCGATACGCCCGACAATTTACGGAACAAATGCTGCTCTTTCTTCAATGCAACTTCCCCTCTCTGTGGCTTGAAATGTGAACGGCATTGCTGCAGCTTCGCTTCAATTCTTGTCAGCTATCTTCACAAACAATTCAATAAACGTTCCGAAAACCGGCCTCCCTTCATTCTCTTGTCAAAAAGCTTGCCACCTATGTTAGCACCGTCAGTAAAAGTTGACCACTTGTAAATTTTTTCGAAAAGAGGTTTCAGTTCAGTGACTTGGCGAAACATGTCGGATTTTAAATCGACTTTTCGCATATTTACGCAAAATCGTTCAAACGCAGTAAGCAAAAGTCTTAACCGTGTAAAGAAGCTGACAGGTTCATATCGCCCTTCACCCTTCTTTTGGTTGCTTAAACGGGGGTTATGATAAGCCAAAAGACTTAAAAATTCGACATTGCCTTTCTATTTTGGCAAACGGCCAGCATAAGAAAAAGCGCCTCATCCGCAGATGAGACGCTTTCCGGGAGAAATCGGTCTTCCGGCAGCCGATTCCGTTATTTTTGTTCGATCATTCCCGCTTTGCCCAGCAGGTTTTGCAGCGTCAGAGCTGCCGCTTCGCGAGTAGCCGGGGCCTTCGGATCGAAATAGGATCTGCCGCCGCGCACGTTGCCCTGCATCAGGCCGTACGCGGCCGCGTAGCCGATTTCTTCCTTGGCGTAAGCCGAGAATTCGGAGGCGTCGGCATATGTTCCGCCGCTGCCTTCCGTTTTGAGCTCGAGCAGCTGTGCCGCATTGGTCAGCAGGACCGCCAACTGCTCGCGCGTGATGGCTGCGTCGGGATCGAATTTGCCCGAACCCGTTCCGCTGATCAGTCCTGCCCGGTAAGCGGCGGCCACGTCTGCCGCAAACCAGTCTTCGGCCTTCACGTCGGCAAACGGCGTTTCGGACGATTCGCCGAGCCCCAACGAACGAACCAGCAGGGCCGCGAACTCGGCGCGGGTAATGCTGCGCTTCGGCGAGAACGACGTATCGGATGTGCCGTTAATCAGCAGTTTGCCCGAAAGGTTCTCGATAGCGCCCCGCGCCCAAGAGCCTTGGATGTCCTTAAAAGTGGCCGGGGACGAAACGACCGCGTAGGTCGAGAATCCCGGACGGCTGACCGTCGCGATCGTTCCGCCGCTCGGCTGGGATTGGAATTTCGACGCGACCGGGTTCAGGCGTCCGTTTTCTTCATACAATACGCCTGCTCCGCCGGCCGGTATGGCAGCGTCAACGACAAAGGAGCGCGGAACGAATACCGAACCGGTCGAAACGACGTCAGACGCTTTGCCGGCGGCATCGACCGTCTGCAGTTCGAACGCGACCGGCGAGCCGATGACCGAGGCTCCGTCCGCATAAGAAGCGAACTTTGCTTTTTCTTCTTCCGCCCGCGCGATATTCATGCGCAGCGAAACGTCTTGCGGAAGAATGGCGAAAAGGTTGGCCGGCAGGGAAACCGCGCTCGTTCCGGCATCGATGACCAGAGCCGTTCCGGATTGCCCGGCAGCCAGCTTTTGGAGCTGGGCCGAAGTGATCGACACCTCCGCTCCTTGACCGGACTGCACCGGCACGGAGAAGATCAGCGAAGCCGCGCTTCCGCCCGCCGTTTTCAGCGCTTCCGCCAGCGCCGCGTCCGTGAGACCCGCCTTAACGGATGCGCCGGTACGGTCGGAGAGAGTCGGCACGATCACGATCTGACGCTGACCCGCCGGAGCGGCCGCGTTCGCGACCGCAGACGACGAAGCGGGAACCGCAGGTTGTTCGACAGTCGGCGCACCGGCGGCCGGAGCGGCCGGAGCCGCCGGGGCCGTGCTTACCGGCGCCGAACCTCCGCCTCCGGAAACGCCGCCTCCCGCAGCGCCGCCGTCCGACGAACCGCCTCCCGTCGCAGGTTGGCCCGGAAGCAGGACGACCGGTACGGTCAGCGTTTCGCTGAAGGTTTCATTCGGGATATAAGAGACTTTCACGTCGAGATTGACGGTAGTCGGCTGGGTCGGCAGAGCACGCAGCACGCCGTTCGCGTCGATCAGGTTCGGCCGGTCGCTTGCCGTCACCGCGAACTTGACCTTATCCGTCGATTTCAGATCGAGCACGTTCAAGCCGATTGCGGTCGTATTGACGACGGCCGCCTTCTTATCGAACGCCGCGGCCGCTTCGTCGACAAGCACGCTGCCGCCTTCGGCGATCCGGTAGCTGGAATACGCGTAGTATTCCGCGGCCGGGCCTTCCGGCGTCATATGAACCGCATAAATCTCGAGCTGATAAGCGCCTTTGGCCAATTTGCCTTCATTTCCGGTCCGCTCGTTGACGTATTCGTCGCCGATGTTTTTGAAGGTGTAGCGCTTCGGTTCCAGCATCTCGCCGCTGTCGTCCGGAACGCTGATCTTGTCCAGCGTACCGATATATTCGTCGTTGATGCCGTAAGCGGCGATCTGGATATAGTTCACGTTATCCGCAGACAGAGTGAACGATACGTCGGTCGTATCGCGGTCGCCGTCGCCGTCAGGCGTAATAATCCGGTTCGAGACTTCGACGTCCTGAATGCCGAATCCCGTCGCCGGCTGCTCGTCGCCGACATGGAGCACGAACGGCAGATGCAGATCCGGCGATCCGGCGGATTGCAGCAGCACTTCGCCTTCGTACACGCCTTTCGCCGCGTCTGCGGCCGGAGCAATCGTCAGGCCGAACGCCGAAGGCGCGCCGCCCGAAGCGCTGACCGTATCGCCCGCCCCCAGTCCCGTCAGACGCGCCGAAATCTTGCTCGGATCCGGCGTCGCGATCGGATCGTTCGGATCGGAAGTCACGCTGTTATGCCACAGCACGCTGGCCGAATACGAAACCGGCCCGCCCGTCACGCTCTTCAGCTGCAGGCTGCGGCTCGCTTCCGCGCTGCCCGCCGCCATCACGCCGAACGAGATCGAAGGAGAATAATTGGTCACGGGTACTTCGACCAGATCCGTATTCAAAATGCGGATTTCTTCGACGGCCTGCAGCAGTGCCGGCGTATTCAGCGCGGCCGCCACGTCGGCGCGGCCCGCGCCCTGCGAATATACGTCGTACGGCGTGCCTTCTTCGTCGACGATCTCGTCGGCCGTGTTGGCCAGTGCCGCACGGACATCGAACGGCGTCCACTCCGGATGCTTCTGCTTCAGCAGCAGAGCCAGACCCGCGACGTGCGGAGCCGCCATGCTTGTTCCGTTGGAACGCGCATACGCTTCGTCATAACTCACGCCTTCCGTGCTCTTTCCGTATTCCGGATAAGTCGACAGAATGTTGACGCCGGGCGCAACCACGTCCGGCTTGATGCTCAAATTGTCGTCCCCGTTCGGCCCGCGCGAGCTGAACGAAGCCATGCGATCGCCTTCGACGACCGTCTTCGGATAGTCGCTTCCGAACGTGATTTCGAATTCCGGCGTATCCAATTCCAGCGCTTGTCTCGCCAGCTTCCGCCCTTCCGTGCCGCTCATGTCGAAGTACGGCACATAATTGAAGCTGTCGCCCAAGAACGCTACGGAACCGACCGGCTCGTCGCGGCCCGGAATCGACTCGGACAGATCCGCTTCCTTCGTGCTGCCCGGCTTGGTGTTGCCGTTGAAGATGACGATCGCTTTGGCGCCGTGAGCCGCGGCCCCGCGCACTTTCGCATCGAACGTCAGAGCGCCGCGCGAAACGACGACGACTTTGCCCGCCACGTCGACGCCCTCTTCCGCCAGCTTATCGTAGTCCGCGTCCGCGCCGAGATTCGCGTACACCGCATCGTTCGGCCCCGTGCCGAACTGAGCCGCGAAGTCTTCCCGTCCCGTTTTCCAAGCCAGGATGTCGGTCGTATACGGGCCGTAATCGCCGTAGACCGCCTGCGATACGGTAGCCGCCGCGAAGTCTTCCGCCGCCGAAGCGTCCGCCGTTTCTGCCGTCGCTTGTTCTTCGGGCTCGGCAGGTTGTTCTCCGCCGGATGCCGCCTGCTCCTCGGATGCCGCAGGCTGTGCTTCGGCCTCCGCCGCTGCCTCGGCGCCTTCGGCCGCCGCTTCCGATTCTTCCCGCGCCGGCGCCGGCGCTTCTTCCGTCAGCTGTTCGATTTGATTCTCTGCCGCAGGCGTTTCGCCTACCGAAGCGGAGAACTCGGCTTTATAATGGTTGGTTTCGGTCGTGACCGCGCCTACGGCAATCGCCAGCTGCGAAGTTGCCGGAGAACCCATGGAATAGTAATAAGGGCCTTCGTCCGCCGCGTTGCCGTTGGCGACGATCGCCGTTACGCCCGACAAGACGGCGTTGTTGATCGCGACCGCGTCCGGAGAATTCGGGTCTTTGTTGGAGTCCGAGCCCAGCGACAAGTTGATGACGTCCATGCCGTCTTTGACCGCGTGCTCGATGCCGTCGATGACCTGCGCCGACGAACCGGAAGCGCGTCCCGTCTCGATATTGCGTCCCAGCACCTTATAGACGTACAGGTCCGCTTCGTATGCCACGCCTTTTTGCACCAGCTCGGACGTCGGATTCGTGCCGCGTCCGACGATCGTGCCGGATACGTGAGTGCCGTGGCTCGTCCCCGCATACGTCGTGCCGTCGATGACGATCGGAGGCTCTTCGTACGGATCGGCGTCTTTTTCGAAGGAATCGTAGCCGCCCTTATAAGCGTCTTTGAGGTCCGGATGCAGGTAATCGACGCCGGTATCGATGACGCCGACTTTCAACCCTTTGCCCGTGAAGCCCTGCGCCCACGCCTGGTCGGCACCGATTTGCTTCAGCGGCGATAATTCGAAACTATCTCGCATCGAAGCGCCTGCGGCTTCGTCTACCGGAATCTCGTAATACTGCTGATTGGGATCGATCGAGGTAACGCCGGCAATGGAAGCAAGCTTGGGAATATCCTTCGCCGCCACCGTGATTTCCATTCCGTTGAGAACCGTATCGTACGTATAGTTGACGACTACGTTGACGCCGAGCTTTTTCGCCTGCTTGACGAAACTGCTCTGCTGGGTATCGATCGCCTGCTCCGCGCTGCGGACTTCGAGCGTACCGAAGCCGAGGCCTTCTTCGGAAAGGCTCGCGGCAAGAGGTTCCCGGCTGAATTGTACGATTACCCGCTGCTTGCGCGAAGATTGCGTATCGACTTCGGACGAAATCACCGCCGGAGCCAAGGTTTCCCGAGCCTCGAGGTTGAGACTGTTTTCCAACGTCTTATCGGCGGTCGCCGCGAACGCCGAAGCGCCGTAAGGAAGCGCCGTCCCGATCGTCAATACGGCCGCAAATGAAAGATTCGAAATTTTACGTGCAAAACGGCTTCTTCCTGTCAACATAACTTCCCCTCTCTGTAGGTAAACGATGAATAGCTTGACCATTGGTCAGTTTCGGGTAAATAAAAAGGCTCGAATCGAACCCTCGGCGTCCCTCCCTTTATGTAAATGCATGGTTAAAAATTACTTGCCAACTATATTAGCAAACGATGATAAAAAATGCTACACAAAAATAAGGAAAATAAATCCTTTAGATGGTTTCGTCTTCCTGCGGCGGACACAGAAAAAAGCCGGGACTGCAGTCCCGGCTTTTTTCTCGGTATATTGTCCGCGAGCGCGGATCGCTTACCACGAATTCCAGTTCATGAACGTATCCGTCTTCCCCTGCAGATCGGCCAGCTTGCTCAGCACGAAAGCCGCGTCTGCCCGGGTTACCGCTTTCTCGGGCAGGAAGCTGCCGTTCACCGCCGGAAGCAGGCCCAATTTCATCGCCAACGCCGCGTCTCCTTTATGTTCGATCGCCGCGGAATCGGCGATGCCCGGAAGGTCGACGGCCGAGTTGTAGTAGCCGGCGAGCTTGTCGTAATTCAGCACGCCCATCAGCAGATGCGCCAGCCCGTCGCGGGTCAGCTCGGCTTCGGGTTTGAAATCGGACAACTTGTTCGGCGTCACCCAGTTTTGGCCGGCCAGGTATCCCAGCGCCGCTTGATACGGGCTGTCCACATCCACATCGCGGAACAAGGCCATGCCGGTATAAGCGTCGTAAACCGAGTAATCGGGCTGCATGGCACGCGCCAGCATATCCGCCCATTCGCCGCGCGTCAAACGGGCATCGGGATTCGCTTTGCCCGCCGCGTCGAGCGTCAGGACTCCGTGATCGAGCATTTCTTTGAGCGCGGCCTCGTTTTCGTGTCCCGCAATGTCGGACGCGGCGTCGGACGGATGCCCGGAGGCATCGGGACCGTTCAGCGTTTTCCAGCTGCCGTCCGAAGCGTCGAGCACATTGGAGACGCTCAGCTGGCTGCCGGATTTCAGCATCGGCAGATAGGTCAATTTCATCTCCGAGGTTCCCGCATTTGAAGCTCCGGAAGTCGGACGGCCGAAACGGTTATAGTAAAGTCCCAATTCGGTCGCTTCCAGGAATTTCGCTTTGGCTTCGGCCGCGGAAATCTTGACGGCGTCCGGGGAAGGGAAGCTTCCTCTGACCGAAAGCGAAGGTTCGTTGACATAATATTCCGTCAGCGCTCCCTGCGCGTCGAATGTCGCGCTGGCCGTGTCGCCCAGGACGGGAAGCCCGTTTTCATAGCGTTGGAATCCGTACGTCAGGATCGGGTCGCCTTTCTGCGGCGCGGAAACCAGTCTCCATTTTTCCGCGTTCGGCAGCAGCTTGGCCGCCCATGCCGCCGCGCGCGCTTTGCTCGGCGCTTCGGCCTTCGCTCCGGAAGCGCCCTGTCCGGCCTGGTCGAAGAAATAATAGTTGTAGATTTGCCCGGTCGCCGCATCCAACTGCACATTGATGCTGTTCGTGCGGCCTTTCACGACGCTTCTGAAGTCGAGCACCCATACTTCGGTTCCTTTTTTCGGGTAGTCCTGCGTATGGGTCTGTTGGCTGCTCAGCTTGTACCCCTGCGGGATCAGTCCCAGCTTCTCGATCCGCTGACGCGCGGCTTCTTCCGTCTTGAGCGGCTCCGGCGGAGCGGAAGCGGCCGATTTGACCGCTTCGCCTTCCGGCGCCGCGGCGGAAGCGTAGGGAAGGCCGGTCGTCGGGTCCAGCCGCTCTCCGTCGGACGCGTCGATGGGAGCGAGCGACGCGTCCGACGGCGCATAGCCCAGATAATAGCCGGACAATGCTCCTTCAAGGCTGCCCGAAGGAATATAAGCCAGCTTCGCGCCGAAAGCCGATGCGAAGGCCTCGCGCGCTTTGTCCGCCGCGATTTTCGGGACGGCCGAAGGGTACGGCAGGCGGCTCAGGCCGCGCGTATAGGCCGTTACGTTTCCGGCGCGGTCGACCGACACGGTGAGCGTTTCGCTTCGCGAAGGAACCCCGTTTACTTTGAGCAGGAACCAGAACGAATAATCCGGGCTGCCGAACAACGGCGTTATCGTATCGGCACTTTCGTCGGACTCGTTTTCTCCCGCAAAGTCGGAAGCTTTTTTATCGGGGAGCGCGCGCAGCAGGAAGGCGAGCGCCCGCTCGGCCGCCTTGTCGCGCGTCAGCTCGGGATCCGTGTTTCGGGCGGAAAACGCCGTCGTGTAGGCGTCCACCACGATTCCGCTCACGGCATCGACCGTCGCCGAAGCGGAATCGTCTTCGCTTCCGGGCAGCGTATATGTAAGTCTCCAACTTTTGACGGCAATATGGTCGCTCTCGTAGTCGGCGCTGTATTCGGCCGTCGTCACCCGATCCGGCGTCAGTTCCGGAAACAGCTTCCGCACCGCGGCCGCGGCCGCGGCAGACGAGACTTTCGCGCCCTGCGGAATCGACTTCGTCAGCTCGGACGTCGTAAAATCCGTCGATTTTTCGGCCGCCGCCGAAGCTTGACCGGCCAGTACCGGCGTGCACAGCATGGCCGCGGCCAGCACCGCCGCCGCCGTTCTGCGGGCAGACGAAAACTCCCGTTTGTTCTTCTTCATTCTGATTGCTCCTTTCGATTCTCGGGGGCCCTGGAAGGCTTGGCTCCCGACAAAAAGGCCCTTTGGCGGACCTTTCTTCCTGTTCCTATCTTATCACCGGGCAAAAAAAGAAAAGTTACGTTCAGGAGACGAAGCGGAAACGAAAAAATGACAAAAAGCCCCTAGGCGAAGAGGCTCGTCCTCTCTTTCGAGACACGCAAAAAGGCTCGCCCGGGAGCGAGCCCTTAAATCGGCGGATAAGCGTTCGCGTCAGCTGCGGCCGCCCGGAATGTACGGTCTGATCCATTCGCCGAACGACTTCGGACTGCGGGTCTGAATCAAGACGACGCCTTCCCCGCGGAAGCGGCAGACAAGGCCTTCTCCGCTCGTGAAGCTGGACACCCAGCCTTTGGATGCTTTTTCGATATCGTAGCGCATGTAGTCCGGCCAAGCCACGAGATGCCCGTTGTCGACGACGACTTCTTGCCCCACTCCCAGATTGATCGCGTGGATGCCGCCGTAAGAAGACAGAAATACCGTTCCTTTTCCGCTGATTTCGATGATGAAAAAGCCTTCGCCGGACATCAGCCCCCGACTCAGATTCTGCATTTTCGTGTTGACTTGAATTCCGGCCGTGCCGGCCAAAAATCCGTCTTTTTGCACCAGCAGGCTGTAAGAACCGTCGAGCTCCACCGCTTCGATCGCCCCCGGGCTGGACGGAGCCAGCGTCGCCTCGCCTTGACGGCCGACCGACAACAGCTCCTGGAAGAAGAACGACTCGCCGCTGAGCATCCGCCCCAGACCGCGCATGATGCCGCCGTCCGCGGTGCCTTTCAGTTCGATATTCGGCGACATGGAGACCATCGCGCCCGATTCGGCCTTAATGCTTTCCCCGCCTTCGAGTTGAACCTGAAGCAGCGGGAACGCGCCTTGATACAAGATTTGATATTGCATGCCTGATTGCCCCCTCTCCCCTCCATCTTAATGAGATTTAGCCCGCCGCGCAATGGAGTTCGCAGCCGGCTGTGCTATAATCAGATGCAGCGATACGCACAATGGCGCAGGATCGCCACAATTCATTCAATCAAGGGGGCAACACCATGTACAGAAACGGGAGAGCCGGACGCAGAACGATGCTGGCCGCGCTCCTGATGCTGACGCTGCTTCTGCTCGCCGCCTGCGGGTCCAAGGCCCCGCAGAAGGATGCGCCGGCAGCGGAAGCGCAAAGTCAAACCGAAACGAATACCGCTCCGGCAGCGGGCGACCCGACGCAGAGCGGCGGACAGAATCCTGTCGTGACGATCGAAATGGATAACGGCGGCATCATCAAGCTGGAGCTGTACCCGGAGGTCGCGCCGAATACGGTCAACAACTTCATCTCGCTGGCCAAATCGGGATTTTATGACGGACTGACGTTCCACCGCGTGATTCCCGGTTACATTATTCAGGGCGGCGACCCGAACGGCAGCGGCAAAGGCGGACCGGGCTACGCGATCAAGGGAGAGTTCACTTCGAACGGATTCAACAATACGCTCAAGCATACCGAGGGCGTTCTGTCGATGGCGCGTACGGAAGAACCCGATTCGGCCGGTTCGCAGTTCTTCATCATGCTGGCGGCACAGCCGAGCCTCGACGATCTGTATGCCGCTTTCGGCAAAGTGACCGAGGGCATGGACGTGGTGAATGCCGTCGCCATGCTGCCGACGGGCACCAACGACAAGCCGAGCTCGACGGAAGGCGCGACGATGAAGACCGTTACGGTCGACACCTTCGGCAAAGAATATCCGGAACCGGAAAAGATTCAGTAACATGGATACCGAATTCGAGTGCCGCGAAGGCTGCGGAGCCTGCTGCACCGCCGTATCGATCGCCTCTCCGATTCCGGGCATGCCCGGCGGAAAGCCCGCTGGCGTGCCGTGCGTGCAGCTCGACGAGCGCCGACGCTGCAAATTGTTCGGGCGGACCGAACGTCCGGCCGTCTGCGGCGGACTGCCGCCTTCTCCCGAAATGTGCGGTTCTTCCACCGAGGAGGCCTTTGCCTATCTCGCATGGCTGGAACGCGAGACGACACCTTGATCCGTTAAAAAACCGCGAAAAACCGCCGGACGCCTATCAGGCGCACCGGCGGTTTTTTTGTCGAGCCCGGCGGCGCGCGCAGAGCGCAAACGACCGGGAGAAACGGGCATGCTTCGGCCGGACGCTTTTGCGGCGGCGCGTCCGGGTGTGACCTCACGGGCGAAATCGGTTATATTTAAAACGTGAATCCGGTCCGGAAAGGAAAGTGCAACCCCCATGAACAAATCCGCAAAACCATTCGGTTCCCGCTTCGCCATGCTGCTTCTTCCGCTGGCGTTCTCCCTGCTGCTGAGCGCCTGTGCCCGGGGCGAAGTGGACGTCACCGTCAAAACGAACGGTACCGCCGATATTCTCATGAACGCCACCATCGACGAATCGGCGCTGAAGACGATCGGCCAGAACGATCTTCCCGAACAGATCGCTTCGAGCCTGCGCGAACAGGGATTGGACGCCCGGGCGATCAGCCGCGACGGACAGTCGGGGATCAGCGCCTCGCGCACGGTAGAGATCAGCGGCGGGGAACTGCCCGAACTGCCGGAAGGCATCACGGTGGAAGACCGCAAGGAAGAAGGCTTATTCTCGACAACCCATCATTTCGTCGTGGTCGCCGACCCGCCCGAACTGATTCCGCGCGAATCTTCGTCGCTGACCGGCTTTATCGGATCGCGCCTGCTGAGCCGGTTCGTCGAAAAAGAGTTCGACTTCGACTTCAAACTCACTCTCCCGATCAAGCCGGACGCGAACAATGCCGACGAGGTCTCCGCCGACGGCCGGACGTTGATCTGGAATATCGCCGCCACGCGCGAGAACCGGATCGAGCTGACGCTGACCGTGCCGAAGGTGCGACAGATCGTCTACGCCGCCTCCGCCGTGCTGGTCGCCGTTATCGCGCTGACCGTCTTCCTGCTGCTGCGCCGCAAACGCAAGAAGCAGGCTTCCTCCGCCCCAAGCAATCCTTAACGCCGAAAAGCCGACGGAATTCTCCGTCGGCTTTTCGATGTCCGGAGCGCTCGCCGCATCCAAAGCGGGGCCGGGCATCCTCCTTCAACCCCGCAGCCTCCTTCTTGTCACCGCACCGCTTCCGCAGTTGTACACCGCGTATTCCCGGCCGGTCAGATCCACGAGCGCAAGCCCCCGCGATTCCTCGATCGCATACGTGTGCGAGCCCAGATCGCAGTTCAGACGCGCGCCGTCGAAGCAGATGAATTCGCACGGCGTGTGGCCGTGCACGACCGTTCGGCCCCCCGTCGCTTGAAGGACCGATTCGCGCGAATACGCGTAAAATTCATTTTCCGACATCCATAAAATATCCCGGCTCTGTTCGTAAAGCGGCTGGTCCGGCACGAATCCCGCATGCGTATAAACATACTCGTCGTCTTCCGCCACCATCGGCAGCGTCAGCAGCCAATCCAGGTTTTCCCGGCTTTCCGCGTCGTCCTCGAACGTGCGCTCGAAGCTCGCCAGCGCTTCCGCTCCGCCGTGGATCAGCCACATCTTCGATTTGTCCGCGCGGTACCATTTCAGCATCTCTTCATGGTTGCCGGTCAGCACCGTCACCCGCTCCGGGTGCGTCAGCTGAAGCGTGCGCAGATAGCGGACGACCAGCGCGCTGTCCGGTCCGCGGTCGATGAGGTCGCCGCCAACCGTCAGCCGGTCGTTGAACGCATCGTAGTCCATTTCCCGCAGCAGCTCGATGAGTCCGCGGTATTCGCCGTGAATATCGGTGACGAACAGCTTGCGTTCTTCCGTTTTCGGGGTCATTGTCAGGTTCACATCCATGAAAAAGTTTCTTTCCATTATACCTGATTGCCGGCTCATTCGCCTCTTTCCCGCCTTCTCCATCCTTCCCCACACCCCACAAAATGATGGTTTTACATCATTTTGTATCAGACAAAATCCGATCATTGGCATTGACACCCTGCCGCAATTGGTCTATCATCTTCCCCAAACCGGAGTAAGCGATTGCAAGAAGGGTACATACCGTTCTGCCGCCATTTTATGCAAAGGATCCGATGCCATGAATACGAAAAAACGTCTGACCGTCAAAGAAATCGCGCGGGAGGTCGGCTTGTCGGTCGCCACCGTGGACCGCGTGCTGAACAAGCGAGGCAACGTCAAACCGCAGACCGTTCAGCTTGTCATGGACAAGATTCGCGAGATGGAGTACACCCCCAACCGTTCGGCCAGCTTTTTGTCGAAAGGACGCAGCATCTCGCTGGCCGTCGCTTTCCCCGAACTGCCGGAGTATTTCTGGAGCCAGGTCGAGAAAGGCATCGATGCCGCCGTCCGGGAGCTGAGGGATTTCGGTCTGGAAGTCCGGGCGATCCGTTCCAAAGATTACGATCTGACCGATCAGAAAAAAACGATGCTGCAGCTGGTCGACTCCGGCGAATACGACGCGATCGCCATCTCGCCGAACGATCCGCAGGAAATGACCGACGTGATCGACTACGCGATGAGCAAAGGCGTCGTGGTCGGCACGTTCAACAGCGATTCCCCGCTCAGCTCGCGGCTGTTCTACGTCGGCTGCGATTACCGGGTAGCGGGACGGCTGGCCGCGGATACGCTGTGCAGGATGGTGGGCAGACGGGGCAGGATCGGACTGATTATGTCCTATACCAACTTCCAGATGCAGCAAAAAGTGACGGGGTTCCGCGAAGTGATCGGCAGTTACCCACAAGTCGAGCTTCGCGCGCCGCTCAAAGTCGATCAGGAGGAATACACGTCGTTCGAGACATTCTCCGACTATTTCGAAGGCCTGGACGGCATTTATGTGGCCAGCGCCAAGCTGCACGTCATCGCGCGGCATCTGGAAGCGGCGGGTCTGGCGGGCCGGACGGTGCTGATCGGGCACGACATGAACGAGGAGATTCGGGACGGCCTGCAGCGCGATACGGTCACGGCCTCCATCTGTCAGGACCCGTTCAATCAAGGCTATCTGATCGTCAAGTCGCTGTTCGAGTATATGTCTTCAAGAAAACTGCCCGGCGCGCGGGAAAACATGAGCCGGCTCGAGCTCGTTACCCGGGAGAACGCCATGTATTACTAGCTTGTCTTCGATAGATCGAGTCAAGCGATTACGAGTAAGAATCCGGTTCGGCATAGGCGGAAGACCGGCCCGACGGGGCAGTCCTTCCGTTTGCGCCAAAATGATGTACGTACATCATTTTCTGATTATTATCATCATTTTGTTTATCCGTCTCGACAGGTCTTTTGACGTGACCGGCCGACAGCCGCTCTACCTCTACTCGGCTCGCAGATCGTTTTGAAATCGCTTACGGAATGGCAGGACCGTCTCTTCGACATCGATGTTTGCTCGTCCACTATCGTCAAAGGAGGATTTCCCATGTCTCGTATTTTCCGATGTCCGCCGCAAAAAGAACCTTCCCTCTCCGCCCGGTCCGCATGCAGGCAGCATCAGCATTCCCGGCTTCCGCGGCTTCGTTCCCGCATGAAGCTTCCGCTGCTCGCTCTGCTTGTGCTCGTGCTAGCACTGTCCGGCTGCTCTTCGGGGGCCGGTTCGTCCGACGCCCAGGGCCGCACCGTCATTCGCTGGTGGGACACCATGACCAGCGAAGCCACCCAGGGAGCGCTGCGGCAGATCATCGCCGATTACGAATCCGCCCATCCCGACGTCAAGATCGAGCGTACCTACGTCTCGTTCGCCGATATGAAGAACAAGCTGCTGCTCGGTTCCGCGGGCAGCACCATGCCGGACATCGTCTGGATGGACAGCCCGGACCACCAATCGTTCGCGGCCGCCGGCATCCTGGCCGATATCACGGACGAGGTCCAGGCCTGGGGCGAAGCGGACGAGTATTTCGAAGGGCCCTGGTCCTCCACCGTGTACGAAGGCCGCAATTACGGCGTGCCGATCGGCAGCAATAACCTGGCGCTCTATTACAACAAGGACATGCTGAACGAAGCGGGCATCGAGCCGCCGAAGACGTGGGACGAGCTGTATGCCGCGGCGGAGAAGCTGAGCAAGCCCGGCGTATACGGATTCGCCATGACCGCGGTCAAGACCGAGGAAGGCACGTTTCAATTCCTGCCGCTGCTGTATCAGTCCGGATCGGATCTGACGAACTTCGATAATCCGGACACCGTACGCGCTCTGACCCTGATTGACGAACTTGTAGCAAACGGTTACATGTCCAAAGAAATCATGAACCAGAAGCAGTCCGACACCGTGATCCAGTTCTCGACCGGCAAAGTCGCCATGATGATGAACGGCACGTGGCAGATTCCGCTGCTGCGCAAAGAAGCGAAGGTAAACTGGGACGTCGTTCAGCTTCCCGCGGACAAACAGAGCGCCACCGTGCTGGGCGGCGAGAACTGGGCGATCACGGACGCGTCGAAGCATAAAGACATCGCGTTCGACATCATCAAGTTCGCCAGCGAACCGGAACAATCCAAAAAGTTCCTGCAGGCCGCGGGCCGTCTGCCGAGCCGCGAAGATTATCTGCAGGACCCGTTCTGGCAGGACGATCCGCAGCTCAAGATTTTCGCGGACAATATGTCCGTCGCCCGTGCCCGCGCTTACGGACCGAATTATCCGAAGATGTCCGAAGCGATCCAGCTGATGACCCAGGAAGTCATCATCGACATGAAGACGCCTGAAGAAGCCGTGAAGGACGCGGCCGCCAAGATCGAACAGGAGCTTTAACATCCCCTACCCGGAAAGGAGATTCAATCATGGCCAAGACCGCTTCGATCGCCGAAGGCAAACGCAAAGCCGGACGGCGCTACAAAGGCTTCTCTTCCTGGAACAATTATTTGTTCCTGCTGCCGGCGCTGCTGTTCATGGCGATCTTCATCGTTTATCCGATCGCCTACAACGTCGTGCTCAGTTTTCAAGACGTCGACATTTACAACTTCCGCCAGGAGCGCAATTTCGTCGGCCTCGACAATTACGTCCAGACGTTCCGCGATCCCGTGTTCGGCACATCGTTCGTCAATTCCGTCATCTTCACCGTGCTGAGCATCGTTTTCCAATTCACGATCGGCTTCGCGCTGGCGCTCTTCTTCAACATGAAGTTCCCCGGCCGCAATCTGTTCCGCTCGTTGACCCTGCTGTCCTGGATGCTGCCGGTCGTCATCACGGGCACCATCTTCCAATGGATGCTGTCGGGCGATTACGGCGTCGTCAACGCGCTGCTCCAGTCGGTCGGCATTCTGGACGCGCCTTACAACTGGCTCAGCGAGCCGAAGACCGCTCTGCTCGCCACCGTCGTCGCCAACATCTGGACCGGGATTCCGTTCAACATGATCATCCTGCTGTCCGGACTGCAGACGCTGCCTGAGCATCTGTACGAAGCGGCGAAGCTGGACGGCGCCAACAAATGGCTGCAGTTCCGCCATATCACGCTGCCGCTGCTGCGGCCGACGCTGCTCGTGCTGCTGATGCTGGGCATTATCTACACGTTCAAAGTATTCGATCTCGTGTTCATCATGACGAACGGCGGGCCGGTCAACTCGTCCACGGTGCTGCCGATCTACGCGTACCAGCTCTCCTTCTCCACCTTCGAATTCAGCCGGGGAGCGGCCGTGTCCATGATCATGTTCGCCATGCTGATCGTCATCGCGATCTTCTATCTGAGACTGACAAGCAAAGAGGAGGCGAACTGATGGCACAGATGCAGATTCCGAGCGCGGGACTTCGCGAAGAACCCCGCCGCAAAGTCCGCTGGCAGCCCTGGGCGAAGACCGCCCTGTCGCTGCTGATGCTGGCCGTGTTCCTGTTCCCCGTCTACTGGATGATCCGCACGTCCATGACTCCGGTCACGGCGCTGTACCAGAACCCGCCGCAGATCTTCCCGGCCAATCCGTCGATGGACGCGTATCTCGACAACTTCGTCCGCAACCGGGACATGCTGCGCTATATCGGCAACAGCTTCATTATCGCGACCGGCACCATGGTGCTGTCGCTTTTGATCGCCGTTCCGGCGGCATACGCCCTGGCGCGTCTTCCGCTCAAAGGCAAAGCGCTGATCATGATCCTGCTGCTGTCGATCCAGATGCTGCCGGGCATCATGATGGCCATGCCGCTGTTCATCATGTTCTCGCGCGTCGGCTTGATCGACAATTACGCCGGACTGATCTTCGCGGACCTGATTCATTCGCTGCCTTTTGCCGTCATTACGCTTAGACCGTTCTTTCTCGGACTGCCGTCCGGACTCGAAGAAGCGGCGAAGATCGACGGCTGCAACAAGTTCAGCGCGTTTGTCCGCATCATTCTGCCGCTCGTCAAGCCGGGGCTGATGACGGTCGCCGTATTCTGCTTCCTGTTCGGCTGGGGCGACTTCATCTTCGCGCTGACGCTGTCTTCGTCGGATACGGTCAAGCCGCTGACGCTCGGCCTGTACAGCTTTATCGGCCAGTACGGCACGGAATGGAACAATCTGATGGCCGTCGCCACGATCGCGGCGCTGCCGATCATCGTTATTTTTATCACCATGCAGCGCTACGTGGTCGGCGGCGTCACGTCGGGCGCGATGAAAGATTGAATTTTTCCTACTATATATAGAGCGATTCGAATCCGAATCAGACCCGCATCCGTACCTATACCAAAGACCTGGAGGGCATGTCCATGAAATTTACCGACGGCTACTGGCATATCAGACCCGGAGTCACGCTCAACTATCCCGTGGAAGTGCGGGACGTCTACGCCGAATCCGATCATATTCAAGTGTTCGGCGCCTGCAAAAAGATCGTCACCCGCGGCGACACGCTCAACACGGCCATTCTCACGTTCCGCTACTCTTCCCCCATGCCGGACGTGATCTGCGTCGAATCGGTGCATCACGAAGGCAAGCGGGTGCTCGGGCCTCGTTTCGAGAAAAACGAACATCCGGACGCGCCCGTCACCGTTACCGAAAACGAGCAATCAGCGGTGCTGACCAGCGGAAATTTGAGCGTGCGCATCGACAAAAACAACGGCTGGAGCACCCATTTTCATTACGGGGAACGGCGGCTGACCGGCAGCGGCTACAAAAGCCCGGGACATCTCAAAACGGCGGACGGCACGTACATGCGCGAACAGCTCGACCTGGGCGTCGGCGAACGCATTTACGGGCTCGGCGAACGCTTCACTCCTTTCGTCAAAAACGGCCAGGTCGTCGATCTGTGGAACGAAGACGGCGGGACGTGCAGCGAGCAGGCGTACAAAAACGTACCGTTTTACCTGTCCAGCTTCGGCTACGGGGTGTTCGTGGATCATCCGGAAAAAGTATCGTACGAGGTCGGTTCGGAACAGGTGGAAAAGGTGCAGTTCAGCGTGCCGGGCGAGCGGCTGCGCTACTATATCGTCGGCGGCGATACGCTCAAAGACGTGCTGGCCAACTATACCGCGCTCACCGGACGTCCCGCCCTGCCTCCGGCCTGGTCGTACGGACTGTGGCTGAGCACGTCGTTCACGACTCCGTACGACGAAGACACGGTGAACCATTTCGTGGACGGCATGTTCGAGCGGAACATTCCGGTGCACGTGTTCCATTTCGACTGCTTCTGGATGAAAGAATTCCAATGGTGCGATTTCCGCTGGGACACCGATCAGTTCCCCGACCCGCAGGGCATGCTGAACCGGCTCAAAGCCAAAGGCCTGAATATCTGCGTCTGGATCAACTCGTATATCGGGCAAAAGTCGTATCTGTTCCGGGAAGGCATGGAGCGCGGTTACTTGGTCAAAACGACCGAAGGCGACGTCTGGCAGTGGGACCGCTGGCAGGGCGGCATGGGGCTGGTGGACTTCACGAATCCGGACGCGGCCGAATGGTTCAAGTCCAAGCTGCGCCCGCTGATTCAGATGGGCGTCGACAGCTTCAAAACGGATTTCGGCGAACGGATTCCGTCGGAAGGCGTCGTGTACCACGACGGCTCCGATCCGGTCAAAATGCACAATTACTATACGTTCCTGTATAACAAAGCGGTGTTCGAGGTGCTGGAGGAAGTCAAAGGACGGGATCAAGCGCTCGTGTTCGCCCGCTCGGCAACGGCCGGCGGCCAGCAGTTCCCCGTGCACTGGGGCGGCGACTGCACCGCTTCCTACGTCTCGATGGCCGAAACGCTGCGCGGCGGGCTGTCGCTCGGACTGTGCGGTTTTGGGTTCTGGAGCCACGATATCAGCGGTTTCGAAAATACGGCTTCGCCCGACGTGTACAAACGCTGGAGCGCGTTCGGCCTGCTGTCGTCGCACAGCCGGCTGCACGGCAGCCAGTCGTACCGGGTGCCGTGGCTGTTCGACGACGAAGCGAGCGAAGTGCTCCGGCATTTCACCGCGCTCAAGATGCGGCTGATGCCTTATCTGTTCGCTTCTTCGCTGGAAGCGGTCTCCGGCGGCCTGCCGATGATGCGCGCCATGCTGTTGGAATTCGGCGAAGATCCGGCCTGCGAAGAGCTGGATCGCCAGTACATGCTGGGCGGCTCGCTGCTCGTCGCGCCGATCTTCAACGAGCGCGGCGAAGCGCTCTATTACCTGCCGGAAGGCCGCTGGACCCACCTGCTCAGCGGCGAAGAAGTCCAAGGCGGCCGCTGGCGCCGCGAGAATTACGATTACTTCGGCCTGCCGTTATTCGTGCGGCCGAATACGCTGCTGGCTCTCGGCGCGAACGAGTCGCGCCCGGATTACGATTACGCCGACGGCGCGCAGCTGCATCTGTTCGCGCTGGAGGACGGCCGCGAGGCACGCGCGGCGATTTATGCGGCGGCCGGAGCGGGCGAAGCGGGCGCGGGGCGCGGGGCAAGCGCGGAGCGAGGCAGCAGCGAAGCGGCCAGCGGCGAAGCAGGCGCGATGTGGAGCGCAAGCGGCGAAGCGGGCGCGGGGCGCGGGGCAAGCGCGGAGCGAGGCGGCAGCGAAGCAGCCAGCGGCGAAGCGGAGCGCCGGCCGGAGCTGTCCGTCGCCGTGCGGCGCGACGGACGGGTGTTGACCGTCACGGCCGAAGAGCCGGGACGCGGCGGCGAAGCCGCAGGCACCGCCCAGCGCCGGCCGTGGACGCTGGTGCTGCGCGGCATCGGCGGCATCGAGTCCGCCGACGGCGCCGATGCCGCGGCCGGCGAGCAGGGCGTCGTGCTGACGCCCGCGGCGCGCGGCGGTTCGTTCACGGTCACGCTGAGCGAAGGCTGACGCAGAAGGAAAACAAATACGCGAACAAAACGGTCTGCCTCGTCTGGCGGGCCGTTTTGTTTTGCTCTCCGCATGCTGAGCCTGCCAGTCCCCCCACACACCGCACGCCTCCCTTCTAACGGAAATGAGCGACACTTAGAGCCGTATTTCTGCCGTTCGAAATTTTTAACGGAACGAGAGAACCCTTAGACGCATAAAAGACTCGACCAGCGGCGGTTTGAACGGCTTTTCGGCGGCTAAGCGCTTCTGCGTTCCGTTAAAAATCGGAAAGCTCGCAAAATGCCCCGCTAAGGGACATACGATCCGTTAGCCGCTTAGGCAGTCCCCCCAGCTTCAGCCTCCGTCTCCGCCTCCGTCTTCACGCCTCGGACACTCCCTTGAGCAGCAATACGGACAGCGTTCCGTATCGGCAAGGACGGTCAGCTCTTCGGCCGGCAGCCCGACCGAATGCCGTTCTTCATTGCCGCACCGCTCTCGTTTCCCGCACCGACGCTTCTGTCCTGCACCCGCTCTCGTTTCCCTCACCGCACTCGTGCCCTGCACCCGCTCTCATCCCCGTGCCAGCGCTTTTGCTCCGCCCCCTCTCGTTTCCGCGCCAGCACCCCCTTTCTGCATTCGCTTTTGTTTCCGCATCAGCGCTCGCTCCCTGTCCCCACTCCACTATCCTCCCCGTACCGGCGTTCCCTTCCCGCACCTTGCGGCAGTTACACGAAAAGTTTGTTCGACGGAATCGATTCGCCTGTTTGCTTGTCGGTTCAAACGTTTAATTTTAAGATGTTAAAATTTTTACGCGTTGTTCGCGCCGCCATCCCGTTTCGGTCGCATGGCCCGTGCTCGTCTTAATCGCAAATCCACCCTCAATCTATCCGAAAGAAGGCGAGATTTTGTCCAACGTCATTTTGCGGCTGCGGCAGTTCGTTCAAGCTTCCCGCATGCTGTTTCTGCCGATCATGCTGATCTGCATCGCTCTGGGCACGCTGGCGGCTTACGTCTGGAACGGCGTTTTTCATCCGGTCGCATTCGTGCTCGCGCTGGTCGGCTCCTGCGCCGCCCATCTCTTTTCGACCATGTTCAACGACTTCTGGGACTACCTCAGCGGCGCGGACAAAGCGGCTTACGAACGGGAAGATACGGCTTCGACGGATTCCGGGTTCCTGACGCAAAAAATTTGGAGTCTGCCCGCTTTCCTGATCGTCACGCTGCTGATGGGCGGCATCGCCTGCCTGTGCGGCCTGATCTTGTTCCTGAGCAGCGGCTGGGGCGTCGTTCCGCTGTGTCTGGTCGGCGGATTTCTCGCCTTTTTCTATGTCGCCCCTCCGGTCCGCTTCGGCTACTGGGGACAGGGAACCAGCGAGCTCGCGCACGTGATCTGCTTCGGCCTGCTGCCGGTGATGGGCGCTTATTACGTGCAGGTCTCGCATTTCGACTGGCGGCTGCTGCCCCTGTCGCTGCCGATCGGATTGCTGACGACGCTGGTCTTTTTCAACCATCATTTTCTGCACTGGCAGACGGACCGTCTGGCCGGCAAGCGCACGCTCGTCGTTTCGCTCGGCGAACGCAAATCGTTCCGCCTCTCCCCTATTCTGCTGCTGCTCGTCTGCCTGAGCGTAGTCGCCTGCGTGCTGACGGGAGCGCTGCCGGCCTATGCGCTGATCGCGCTGCTGACCGCCTGGCCGCTTGTGCGCATGTACCGCAAAATGCGAACCGAGCGAACGCTTCAGTCGCACAGGTCGCTGATGGCGATGTCCATGACCATGACCATCCGCTGCGGGGCGATTCTGATCGCGGCGATGGCCGTGCAGGGGCTGGCGGGAGGCTTTTGACCGGGTCGCTTGCCGATCTTCTTTTTCAAAAGCAAAAGAGCCGCCTCAAAGCGGCTTTTTTTGCGTCCTTTTACACTGGCGCCCGGCGGGTTCCGAAACCATTTTCGCTTCTTGCGTCCATTCCGCTTTAACGGCTGCTTTTTCTTCTATAATGGAGTTGTCGGCTCAGGCCGGCAAATTCCATTCAGGAGGCTTACACGATGTCCGTCAGTATGCGTCAACGTTTTTCACGCAAGACCGCGGGGTCGGCCGCGCGCGCGTCCGCCTGCTCGCTGCTGCTGTTCTCCCTGCTCGGCCAAGCGCCCCTTTCCGCCCAGTCGCCGGCCGATGCGGAATCCTCCGCTTCCGCCGCAGCCCAACCGTCCCGAGCGCCGGTCGAAAATCTCGGGCGGCCTTTTGCCGAAGCGGGAGCCTATGCGCAGAACATATGGGACATGCAGCTTTGGAACGGCAAAATTTATATCGGGCAGGGCAACAGCAGCAATTACGGCAGTTCGCCGAATGCGGGGCCGGTCCCCGTACGGGCTTACGATCCCGCATCCGGCCGCTTCGTGTCGGATCAAATCTCGAAGGCGGACGGCAGTCTGACGGATCGGATTCCCGAAGAGCAGATCGACGTCTTCAAGACCTTAAACGGCCGACTCTACATTCCGGGCCATGATACGACGGTCGTCGGCTCCAAAACAAGCAGCTTCTACGTTCTCGGCGACAAAGGACCGTGGACCCAAACGACTTCCGTCCCGAATGCCGTGCACGTATACGATATGGCCGCTTATCACGGTTATTTGTTTGCCGCCACAGGCAGCAACGGCTCTTCCCCACCGCAGATTCTGATGTCGGCCGACCGGGGGAAATCCTGGGCTCCGCAGGGCGTTCCTTCCTACTGGGGAGCGGCCCGCAACTTCACGCTGTTTCCTTTGAACGGCAAGCTTTACGCGCTCAGCCAGCTGCTTGCGCAGCCTGACGGCGGAATCGCGAAAGGGTACGGCGTGCTGGAAATTCGCGAAGACGCCTCGACCCCGAACGGCATCGCCGCATCGCGTTCGGACGTCGCCGCTTCCGCGCTGTTCCCCGGAATCGACCCGCCGGCCGGCTCCGTCTCTCCGACGCTGATCCGCATGGCTCGTCCGACGCCCGCAGGCAGCCGGCTGATCTACATCGGCGCCGAGACGCATAACGACCATCAATGGCTGCCGAAAGGATTGTTCGTCGCTTCCTCGATCAAGCAGGCCGCGCCGATCGGCCTGCCGGGCGGAGCTTCGGCGATGGACATTCTCGTCCGCGGCGACAAAGCCTATGTGCTCGCGTATACGCAAACCGGAAACACCTACACCAATCTCGTATTCGAAGCGGATGTCTCTTCCGTCGCCGACGCCGACGCCTGGAAAGAAGTCGTTCGTTTCCGGCAGAATACGTTCGCCCGCTCGTTCGAACTGCAGGACGGGGACTTCTACTTCGGCCTCGGCACCCATGACGAGAAAACGCCGACCGCGACAACCGGCAGCATCCTGAGAATCCGGGACGTCGTGAAATAAAGACGCAAAAAAAGCCGGCTCCGCCGGCTTAGTAGTAGTCGCTCAGACGGGGACGGTTGGAAATCAATCCTTCGCTGTCGAGCTTCTTTTTCAAATACGTCTTGTCCGAAGAGATCAGCAGGCTCATCACGGCGTCCACCACGAACAAAAACGTGATGTGGTTGGACATCATGGCGCTGCTGCTGACCGACTTCTTGTCCGGCACGATGATGTTGATCGCCGCCGACTCGGTTACGGGCGAGGAATGGTAGCAGGTGATGGCCGCGGTCTGCGCGCGGTTGGCGCGCGCCGCGGAGATCGCTTCCACGATTTCCTGCGTCGTTCCCGAACGCGTAAAGGCGATGACCGCGTCGTCCTCCGTGCATTGGGAGGCGGCGATCTTCATCGCACGGCTGTCGTTCGCCGCTTCGGCGTGGATGCCGAGCAGCAGCAGGCGGTTCTTTAGCGCGGTCGCCGCCAGAAACGAATCGAATATGCCGAATACGTGTACGCGGCGCGCGTTTTTCAGCAGTTCCGCCAACCGGAGGAGCTCCGCTTCTTCCACCATCGCCGACGTGCTCACGATCAATTCATTGTAATCCAGCGCCAGGCCGTCGACCAGGTTGACTTCCCGGCGTTCTTTTTTGCGCGTCTGCATTTCCCGGTAGAAGGAGTCCTGGGCAATCGCGATCTTGAAATCGTTAAAGCCTTTGAACCCGATCTTTTTGCAAAAGCGGTTGATGCTCGTCTCGGACACTCCGATTTCGTTCGCCAGGGCGGTAATCGTATGGCGGGTAATAAAGTCGGAATGTTCGATGACGAAGTTGGCGATCTGGTTCTCGCCGTAAGTGAATTTTTGCTGCTGCGACACGATCTTCGCGATGACAGCCGGTACTTCTTGAGCCATGTTTTGTCCTCCTGCACAGCGCGCATCGCGCTTGCGACATCAACGATTGCCCCATTATACCATATGCCGCCCTCCGACGCCCAAAGCCTTCCTGCATTTTTCCATTTCTTCATCAAAATTTTCTTTTTTTAGCTCTCCCGCATGCATCAAATACAGGTAATCGAGCAGGTTAGGCAGATGAGGCAGACCCGTCAGATCGCGGGCAAAAGCGTGAGCCGCCACTTCCCCGCACTGCCGAACCGCCGACCTCCTTCGCAGCGGACCCAGCCGGGTCTCGACGGGATCGAGCCGATCTTTGGTAAACGTGCCGCTGCGGTATTCGAGCCAATGGTAGTACTCGTGCGCCAGGTGAATGTCCGCCGCCCGTTCGGGCGTCAGCGTTCCGAACATTTCGGGAAACACGGATGCCGCCTCGGCCAGCTGGCGCATCGATTCCCGGTAGACGGTAATGCGTGGCACGGCGGCCGTCCAATCGATTTGGGCGCGAAGCGCCGTGCCGAACATACTGCCGGAAGAGTCGTCGATCCGTACCGAGATTCCTTCGCGCTCCAGCCACTCGCCGATCGGCCGGCCGGCACGCTCCGCGGCGGCCTCGCGGCCGAACGCCAGCGAACGCTCCACATAATACCCGCGGCGTTCCTCCGGAATCCGCCTGAAAAGCGGATCGCGCTTCAATTCCATCAGACCCAGAATCGCATCCGACTCCGATTTTCCTACGTGATCTTCCATGCTGACGCGCATGACTCTCCTCCCTTCGCCAACCCGATTGACAGTCCTTCTCTTAATGGTAAGCGACCGCAATCCATTCCTCTTCGCTTTCGAGTCGTTCCGTCTCCAGATCGATTATCGACATCAGCTGCTCTTTGGTCTGCATGCCCGTCAGATCGAGCATTTTTTCGCGGTAGAACAAAAAGACTTTGGGAATCGTGGCGTTCGCGTCGGAGTAAATGGTGCTGTCGTCGAGAAATTCGGCGAACCGTCCATCCCGTTCTTTTTTGCGAAAAAGCCCGTACTGCGCGTTTCCCTGCTTGAAGCGGACGACGCCTTCCCGATCGAGCACGCTGACGGACATCCTGCGTTTCTTCAGCAGTCCGAAAAAGCTTTTGCGCACTTCTTCCGCCACGAACAGGCGCCATCTTCCGGTCTGCGCGTTCAGCCGGGTCTGTTCCGGAACGGCATCCACCGACGCGGCGGCGATGCCCAGCATTTCGGCTTCGCTCAGTTCGGCCTGCGACAAGTCTTTCGAGCGCAGCTCCGTCGAACCGGTGGCGATGGCGCGAAGCACGTTTTTTTGCGCGTCGATCTCGATCGAAATCTCGACCGTGTCCTCGTTCGCGCCGGAGCGCACGATTTTGTCCAAAATGTCGCCGCGTATGCGCTTGATGTCCGCTTCGGTCGGGTTAATGACGGTACGCTCGATCTGCTCCTTGACCATGGCGAGCGCGACTCCGATCGTGGAAATGTAAGGCGCGTTGTTCGCGATTTTCCATTTCAAATTTTCTTTTTCCGCCATCGCCGGCACGAGCACCGAACCGCTGCCTCCTCCGCCGACCAGCGTAATGAACGAACGGTCCAGCTCGTAGTCCGCGATCATCTCGTTCACCGTCTTCATCGTCTTGGCGATCGCCAGGTCGAGCACCCGGCGCGCCGCTTCCTCCATGCTTACGCCGAGGTAAGCGCCGAGCGCTTCCCAGGCTTTCGCCGCGCTTTCGCGTCCCGCGTAGGCGTAATCGCCTTCGGGCACATAGCCCAGCAGGTTGGCCGCGCCGGCCAGCGTGTACGAATACGACGTTCCGTCCGGCATGCCGGCGATGACGTATTCCTGCGGGTCGCCCGGACGCGGGCTGACGAACGACACGGCCGCCCCTTCCAGCGCAGCCGGGTCGGCGAAGCATTCGTAAGCCAGACCCGCGATGTGCGCGCTGCGGGGACCGACGTCGACGATCTGCCGGCCTTGGACGCGGATCATGCTGCCTCCGGCGATGCCGAGCGTGCGCACGTCGAGCGACTGCAAGTAGGTCCGGTGACCGCCGACCTGCGCGTTCTGGATCATGACCTTGCCGTTTTTGATGACGGAAATGTCCACGCTCGTGCCGCCGACTTCGAAGAAGATGCCGTCCGAGATTTTTTCGTACATCAGCGCTCCGGCGACGCCGGCGGCAAGGCCCGACAGCATGGTCAGGATCGGCCGCTTGCGGACTTCCTCGATGCTCATGACGCCTCCGTCGCAGCGCATGATCATGAGCTGGGAGGCGATATTCGCGTCTTTGACCGATTTCTCGGTCATGTTGGCGGTCTCCATCATTTTCGGAATCAGACTGGCGTTGACGACGGCGGTACGGGTCCGGGTCTTCAGCCCGTACAGCTGCGAAATTTCGTGCCCTCCCGTCGCGAAAACGCCTCTGCGGTTCGCGGCCTCGATCACTTTGAGCTCGGCGGCCGGGTCGTCGACGCCGTAAGCTTCCGAGGCGACAACGACTTCGGCTCCCTGCCCCAGCACCTCTTCCACGGCCGCATTCACGCGCTCGTCGGTCAGTCCTTTGGAATCGAGATACGTATGCCGGGTCTCCAGCAGCTTGCCGGGCGCCAATTCGATCCGTCCCGGATTGGATTCCCCGCGCGCGCTCAGCCCGTCCATGCCGGTCCCCATGCCCACGACGCCGACGGGTGCCACGTCGCCTTCGAGCAGCGCGTTGGTCGCCTGAGTCGTGCCGTGGGCGATAAACGCCACGTCTTCCGGCGCGGCGCCGCACTTCTCCAGCACGGCCTGCAAAATGTCGACGATTCCCCTCGCCACGCCTTCCTCCTCGTGGTGCGTCGTCGGGATTTTCATCTGCTCCAATATTTCGAACGTCTCGTTGTCGAGCACGACGGCATCGGTAAACGTGCCGCCGACGTCGATGCCGACTCTTACTTTCCGGGACATTGCGCCAGCTCCTTTCTAAAATACGATAAACGCGCCCCACAGCATGGAGAACAGGACGGACGCCATCATCCACGGCAGCGTCTTTTTCAAGATGTCGTTGATATCGCTTTTCGTAAAATCGGCTACCCAGACGTTATGCGAGTTGGTCGGATCGGATACGGCCTGCACGTTGCTGACGACCCGCAGCGCGAGCATCGCGGCGACCGGCGTCATGCCGGCGCCCACGAACAGGGCCGCGATGCCGCTGCCCAGCCCCCAGACGTTGAGAGGGCCGCGGTAGATCGCCAGAGGCGACAGCACGGTGAAGAACAGGATATACGTCCACGGGCTGCCGGGCAGCACGCTCTCGATCAGCGGAGAGATGACGGCCGTGACCTGCGGAGCCATGACGGAATTGAGCAGGATGCCGATGCCGATCATGAGTCCCAGCGCTCCGGCCACGTCCTGAATCCCTTCGACGAGCGCGCTGGACAAAATATGTACCGGGCGCTTGGGCAGCGACAGGATCAGGGTGGCGAGCGCTCCGATAATGACGGCGGGCACGATGTCCATTTTGAAAATGAAGACCATGAGAACCGGCACAAGCGGGCTGATCAGCGCGATCGTCGGGACTTTTCTCCCTTCGCCGGAAGACGATCCGTTCGGCATCGCCCAGGCTCTGCGGCCCTGGCCGCCGCGCTTGATATGGAACACGATCATGGCGACGCTGACCACGAACAGCGGCGCGGCCGCGATGAGCGTGTAATCGGCAATTGTCGAAACGGGCAGTCCCAATACGTCGACGTAGACGGCCCAGGTCGATACGTTGAACAAGGCGCCGATTCCGACCGCGGCCAGCACGACGATGGAGGCGACGAACTGGGAAATGCCCGCGGTCAGCATGATCGGGATGACGATCGTGCCGACGAGAATAACCATGCCCAGACCGTTCGCCGCGGAAAAGATGATCGAGCCGGTCACGAAAAACAGCAGCGCGATCAGGATCGGCTTATCGCCGGCCAATTCGGCCGCCTTGCGGATGATCGCTTTCGTAATGCCGACCTTGTTGAGAATTTGGCCGAACCAGGCGCCGAAGATCAGCCCGGCGATCGCAGTGGAAAGCCTCATCGCCCCCTGGGCGAGAATCGTGCCGCTGATCGTGGCCGTCTCGGGATCGGCGGCGCGCCAGGGCACGCCGGCGATCAAGGCGAACAGAATCGCCATGCTCGGCAGCGCAAGAATGGTCGGGATCCTGCGCGTCATCATCAACCCGACGAAAATCAGAAAAACCAGCAGAATGCCAACCGCCTGTACCCACATCCATGTCGTCATCGAATCGTTCCCCTTTTATGTTCAGGTAAACTGCCTGCCCCGCTTTCGGGCGGATCGGTTCCGCAAAACCCGATCCGCCGCTGCTTTTCTCCTCGGTCCCCTGCTATATTTCCAGATATGCCCCTTGTTCCTTGAGCCGCTCCTGCACGCGCTTGATGTCCACCGTCCGCACATCCCCGCCGCCCTGCGCGGCCAAAGCGGCGGCTACCCCGCCCGCATGACCGATGGCTCCCGTCGTCGGCGTGGTCCGCACGGCCGCCTGCGCTTCGAACGTGGCGGAGAGGCAGCGGCCGATCACGATCAGGTTGGATACGCCTTCCGTTACGAGAGAGCGGTAAGGAATGCTGTACATGCCGCCCCATTCCAGCTTGCGGCTGTTGGTCCCTTCTCCGTCCGGACTATGAATGTCGATCGGATATCCGGAGTGCGCGATCGTGTCTTCGAATTTGGTCTGGTTCAGGATATCGTCGGCGGTCAGCGTGTACAATCCTTTGATCTGCCTAGAGCCCCGGACGCCGATCGACGGACCGGTCGAGGTGACGACGGCGTTTTCGAATCCCGGAATATACGTCTTCACGAACCGTTCCAGCTCCCGGCATTGTCTGCGCCCTTCCGTCTCGGCCCGGCTCAGGCTCCAGGCGTCCGTGCCGTCATGTCCGAGAATGCGCGTCGTGTTGAAAATGACTTCCCCGGGCGTATTGGTCTCGAAAAACAGAATGTCCTCGCGCGGAATATGCAGCTCTCCCCTCGCTTTGGCCGCTTTGAACGGACCGACGAAGCCGGCGGTCGACAGGCGCGGCGCGCGCTCGATGATCGAGGTATCGCCTTTGTAGATCGGAAAGTCTTCCGGATGGGCATGGATGTACGCTTTGACTTTGCCGATGTCGACGCCGATCATCTTCATCTTGAGCGTCATCGGCTGCGCGGCTCCGTCCGACTCGCGCCCTTTGGTGAATTCCGCCCCCGAACGCACGGACAGGTCGCCGTCTCCCGTCGCGTCGATGAACACTTTCGCTTCGAGCTTTCCGATCCCCGATTTGTTGCAGACGGTAACGGAGCTTACTCTGCCGTGCTCCACGTTCGACTCGGCCAGCATCGTATGGTACAGAATCTCGCCGCCGCTCTCCAGCACCATCGACTCCAGCTCCACTTTCATCGCTTCCGCATCAAACGGGGTGACGGAATACGTATAGCCGACCGTGTCGAAAATATGTCCCGGAGACTTGCCGACGGCTTTCAACCGCTCGATCAGTTCGTCCGTCACTCCCTGGACCGCCTGCTTGTCCCCGGCATGAAAAGTCATCATCGGGCCGACTCCGTTCGCGGTCAATGTGCCTCCCAGGTACCCCTGAGACTCCACGATCAGCGTCTTGGCGCCGCTTCTGGCCGCCGCGCAGGCCGCCATGGCCCCCGATACGCCTCCGCCCATTACGATTACGTCATACGATTTCATCTGCGCATCCCTCCTCCGCTAATTTCCTATCGCGTTCTCGCATCCAGGATTTTCAAAATCCATGCCTATAAACTAGCAGAGGTTTTTTAACTTGTAAACGCTTTTTGTTTATTTTTTTCTTTTTGTCCGGTTTTTTAGAAAATATTTTTCTTTACATGTTAGATGTGTGAAAACTATACTGGACCCAGGAAAAGGAAGTCCCGAAAAAGAAAGCAAACTGCAGCTCGTAAGCAGGAAGAGGCAGCTTCCAGGCCGAATCCGGTTCGACAATCGACGAAGTTCAAGGAGGAATCGACATGCATGGACTATTGGAAAAACTGAAGGGCGCCCTGATCGTCTCCTGCCAGGCTTATCCCGGCGAAGCGCTGTACGGCAGCCATCATATGGCGGCTATGGCGCAGGCGGCCAAAGACGGCGGAGCCGCGGCAATCCGCGCCAATTCTCCGCAGGACGTGGCCGCGATCCGCGAAATCTGCGGGCTCCCGGTCATCGGCATCTGGAAAAAGACGTTCCCGGACTCCGAGGTGTACATCACGCCTTCCGCCTCCGACGTACTCGCGCTGATCTCGGCAGGGGCGGAAATCGTGGCGCTCGACGCTACGCGGCGTTCCCGTCCCGGCGGCGAAACGTTGGAGGGCCTGCTGGCCAATGTCCGGCGCTTCTCGGAGCGGCCTCTGCGCGCGGGCGGCGAAACCGAGTCTTCGGGCAGCGACAGAACGCTGTTGATGGCCGACGTGTCTACCTTCGAAGAAGGACTGGCCGCCGAGGCGCTCGGATTCGATCTGCTCTCGACCACGCTCTCGGGCTACACGTCTTACAGCCGCCAGGATTCGGGGCCGGACTTGGAGCTGGTGGAACGCCTGTCGCGGGAGTGCGGCATTCCCGTTGTTGCGGAAGGGCGCTACGACACGCCGGAACTCGCGGCCGAAGCGCTGATGCGGGGCGCGCACGCCGTCGTCGTCGGCACCGCGATCACGCGGCCGCATACGCTGTCCCGGCGTTTCGCGGACGCGCTGAAGCGGGAGCAGCCTGCGAGGAAAGCGGAAAGGAAAAACGCAGCCGTTTCCCGACCGGGCGGCTCGGAGGAGGAATTTTTATGAACGGAAGCGGCACGAGAGACGCCGTGCTCGGGTTCGATCTGGGCGGAACGCGAATCAAGATCGGCTTGGTCGATCGGGAGGGGACGGTTCATCGCTTCCGCACGGTTCCGACCGACGGAGCGAAAGGAAAAGAACATTTGCTGTCGACGCTTCGCGAAGCCTGCCATACGGCCGGCCGCGAAGCCTCCGCGCAGGGATTCCGCCTGCTCGGAACCGGAATCGGCACGGCGGGCTTCGTCGACGGCAGCGGCCGCGTCGCTTACGCGACCGAAAATCTGCCGGGCTGGACGGGTACCGAACTGCGGCGGGAGCTGGAGAGCGCCACCGACCTGCCCGCCGTGGCGCTGAACGACGTGCACGCGATGGCGCTGGGCGAGCTGTGGCTGGGAACGGCCGCCTCTCTCGGGCTGCGCAGCTTCGTATGCGTGGCGCTGGGGACCGGCATCGGCGGCTGCATCATCGAAGACGGCCGGATCTTCGGCGGCCGGGACGGCCATGCCGGCGGCTTCGGGCATCAGATCGTGATGCGGGAAGGCGGGATTCCGTGCGGCTGCGGAATGTCCGGCTGCTGGGAGAGCTACGCGTCCGTCAACGCGCTGAAACGGCTGATCGACGAACGGGCCCCGCAAGGCTTCTTCGAAGCCCCTGCTTGCGGCGTAGAGGATGGCGCGGACGTAGTCGCGGACGGCGGCACGCCTATAGGAGAGGACCGCGGCGCGGACAGTACCGCGCACATGGGAGCGGACCGCGGCGCGGACGACGATATACGCACTGTCGCGCACGCCTGCGTGCACGGCGACGATACGCGCATCGACGTACCCACCGGCATACTCCGCGGTATGCAAGCCTCGAAAACCGCCGATCCCCGGGTTCTGTTCGACGCGGCTCGCGCCGGCGGCCGGCTGGCGCTGGAGATCGTCGACGAATACGCCGCTCGCGTCGCGGCAGGCCTTGTCAATCTCATTCATACCCTGAACGCCGGAGACTTCATAATCGGCGGAGCGATCGCCGCCCAGGGCGACTTCCTGCTGGCGCGAATCGCCGAGCGGGTAGACCGGCAAATCATGCCGGTCTATCGCGGCTCCGGCATCCGCCTGCATGCCGCTTCGCTCGGCGATCATGCCGGCGTCGCCGGCGCGGCCTTCTCCCTGCTGCGGCAGCTTTGACCTTGTGGATGCCGAGCCGCAAACCGCGAAATTTCAAAAGCCCTTCTGTCTCCGCCCTATGTTCAAACGGCGGCAGAAGGGCTTTCCGTATTCGACGGCGGCGCGAAATAACAAAACTTTAGCGCGTTCGGGCGAAAAAGAGAAGGAAATCATAGCTTTCCCGGCGAACCTGTTTTAAAATAGAAAAAAATTAAACTAAATGCAAACCGACACTATTCCACGCAGAAGGAGGTTCCCATGCCGAACCGCAACAAGAACAAATGGCTGGTGGCTCTGGCCGCCGCGCTGCTGCTGACAAGCGTCTGGACGTGGAGTCACGAAGCCGCTTCGCTGGCCGTCAACAGCGCTCCGTCGTCTTCGTCGATTCTGACGTTTCTCGATTGATGCCGGAGAACGATAGCCGTTCCGCGCAATGAATCCACCGGACACCGCTGCAATCGCCGCTTGTTCTCCGCATACATAATGAATTCAGAACCGGCTGTATCGGCAGCCGACCATAACCTGTCGCCCCCGCCTGCAAGCGTTACGGGGTCCTTGGCGCGCGCCGGCGGGCATTTTTTGCTGCCTCGGCGCGGGAGGCCGTCGGAAGACGGCAGTTCGCCGGGAGGGCGGCAAGTCCGCCGGGAGGGCGGCAGTCCGCCGGGAGGCGGGTGGCCATGCCGGTCGATTTCGGCCCAAGGAAATTCCCGTTCTGCCGGGTCCGGGCCGAAGCAGGAACCTGCGGAACGCTGCGCCTTACGAAAAACGTTCCGCCGGAGGAACATCAAAAATAGCGGACTCCGCCCGCTCCAAACGCCAAACAGCCCGGGCTTGTTTTTTGCCCGGGCTGTTTTTTCATAAAGGAACGCAATTCGCGATAAAGATGAGACTTCTTCCGCAAAGGCAGCGGGTTCGCTCGTTCGATCGTCGATTGCTAAAAATAAGTGCATAAGAGCAGCTATTTTGCTTGATTTGGGAGTTGTTTTTGAAATAAGTGCATGAGAGCAGCTA
Source organism: Saccharibacillus alkalitolerans (assembly GCF_011090185.1). Classification (GTDB taxonomy): domain Bacteria; phylum Bacillota; class Bacilli; order Paenibacillales; family Paenibacillaceae; genus Saccharibacillus; species Saccharibacillus alkalitolerans. The sequence continues at coordinate 178,708 of NZ_JAAFGS010000002.1, forward strand.
TTTCGCCCGATCCAGCGTTATTTGGCACGAAAAATCGGATTTAGCTGCTCATATGCACTTATTGGCCCGAAAACTGAAAAAAGAAGAGCAATAAGTGCTTATATGCAGCTATTTACGGTGCTAGGGCAGCTGCTTATGGTTCTCGGCCAACTGTTCCCGTACGTGCGCGGAGCTCCGCCGGGAGAGCGCGGCCTTACCTTTGCGTCCAGCTCCGTCTCTGCTATTAGCTTTTGTCTTTACCGGCCTTCCCGCTTCAGACGGCGGTAGGCCCAGTGCGCGGTCGGTCCGTGGCCTCCGCCCAGATTCAATTCGGGCGCGCCTTCGATCGCGGCCTGAATGAAATCGCGGGCGGTCCGCACCGCTTCGCGCACGTCCGCGCCGGCCGCCAGCCGCGCGGCGATCGCGGCCGAGAACGTGCAGCCGGTTCCGTGCGTATGGCGCGTCGGAATGCGGACGCCCGTCAGCTCCTCGAAGCTGTGCCCGTCGTATACCAGGTCGACCACGACCTGCGCGCGAGCAGCATCCGGCATGGCCCGGTCGGCGCGCAGAGCCGACACCGCGGCATGCCCGGCCTCCGCGCCGCCTTCCAGCGGACGTTCTCCGCTCGGCATGGCGATGCCTTCTTCCGCCGTATCGCTTTCGGCCGATCTTATCCGACCGGCCTCCGCTTCCGCCGCATCGCTTTCAACCGGCCGCGTCCGTCCGTGGTCTGCCTCCGCGCCGCCTTCAGCCGCAGCCGCTTCCGCTCCGCTCACTCCCCCGATCGCTCCGGAGTCGATGCCGCCTTCCGCGCCCTCTTCGGCATGTCCGCCTTTAATGACGACCGTCTTCGCGCCGAGCGCGGCAATGCGCCGCGCCGCTTCGCGGCGGTCCTCCATCGTGCGGATCGGCATCCCGGCCAGCGCTTCCGCCTCCGGAATGTTCGGCGTAACGACGAGTGCGAGCGGAAGCAGATAGCGCTTCATCGCCTCTACCGCTTCGGCGCGCAGCAGCTCCGCTCCGCCTTTGGCGATCATGACCGGATCGACCACCACGTTGGTCCAGCCGAACGCGGCAATGCGCGCCGAAGCCGCTTCGATGATCGCCGCGTCGAACAGCATGCCCGTCTTGAGCGCGTCGACGCCGATATCGGAGCCGACGGCGTCGATCTGCTCCACCACCGCGGCCGGCGTCATCGGATAGACGCCACCGACGCCGAGCGTGTTCTGCACCGTAACGGCCGTGATCGCCGACATGCCGAACGCGCCCAACTCCTGGAACGTCTTGATATCCGCCTGAATGCCCGCGCCGCCGCCGCTGTCCGAGCCGGCGATCGTCAGCGCTCTGGGCGCCGTCATCTTGCGCCTCCCCCGGCCGCAAGCTCCAGCGGACGCACCGCATCCGCGCCCGCCGAATTCGCGGACAGTCCGGCCAGCGCATCCAGGAAAGCGATCTGGAAGCTGCCCGGTCCGCGTCCGCCCGCTTGAACGGCCGCGGCCTCCGCAGCCGCGCCGTACAGCGTCAGCGCCGCCGCGCCCGCCCGCAGCGGATCGCGTTCCACCGCGGCGAACGCGCCCATGACCGAGGTCAGCAGGCATCCGGCTCCCGTGACGCGCGCCAGCAGCTCGTCGCCGCCGGCGACCACAAAGCCTTTCGTTCCGTCCGTGATGACGTCCTCGCGTCCCGTCACGGCCACGACCGTGCCCAGCTTGGCCGCCGCTCGCACGGCCAGTTCCACCGGCGCTTCGCCGCCTCCGTCGCCCGCGTCCACGCCTTTGATCTCGCGTATTTCGCCCGTCAGATGAGCGATCTCCGCCGCGTTGCCGCGCACGATCGCGACCTTCACTTCGCGCAGAATGCGCAGCGAAGATTCCGTCCGGTACGGCGTCGCTCCCGCGCCGACCGGATCGAGCAGCACCGGCACGCCCGCTTCGTTGGCCGCTTTGCCGGCGATGATGCAGGCTTCGACCAGCTCCGCCGTCAGCGTGCCGATGTTCAGCACCAACGCGCCCGCCACTTTGGCCATGTCCGCCACTTCTTCGCGCGCATAAGCCATGACCGGCGAAGCGCCCAGCGCCAGCAGCCCGTTGGCCGTGAAGTTCGTGACCACCGTATTCGTAATGTTATGAACCAGCGGCCGCTCGCTCCGCAGCCGCTCAAGCAGTTCTCCCGTTTCTTTTCGCATCTTCATCGTCCTCCGCTTCGTGATTACGCGTCCCTGCTTTTGTAGGCAGGGACGCCCTTTCCTGACCTGGATGCCCGCTCCTGCGCAAGGTGCCCGCCTACGGCCTGCGACCGCCGTCGACATTCGCGACCGCCGCGGAAAGCCGGACGCCGCCCTTCTTCGGTCCCGTTTCCGGCTGTACGCCTCCGCTTTTCACGGTCAGACCGGCCATTCCTCCAGCTTGTACGCCATATCCCAGAACATGTATTCCAGCCTGCAGCTGGCGTCGAACTGCTCTTTCAGCTTCTCCTTGCGCGCCGGAGTCAGGACTTCCGCCCATTCGTCGAGCAGTTCGCGCATCTTCTCCGTGACGCCGATCTCGCGGCTGCCGTAGAAGTGCATCCAATCGTAAAACGGATGATCCGGGGCGGGATTCACTTCGTCCAGCAGACGCCGTCCGATTTCCGTATAGGTCCAGGGACAAGGCAGCAGCGCGGCCAAAATGTCTTCCAGCGTGCCTTCGTAAGCCGCGTTCAGCATATGCCGGGTGTAGTGGTGCGCCGACGGCGCCAGCGGATAGCCCTGCAGCTCCTCGTAGGTGACGCCCGCGCGTTCGCAGAAGTTCTGGTGCGGATGAATTTCGCTGTTCAGAATAAAAGAGATCTGTTCGTTGAACATCTGGATATGCTCGCGCTTCTCGCATCTGGAAATCGCGATGCCGTAGATGCGCATGTAGGCGTTCAGATATTCGAAATCCTGTTTGACGTAATGGATCAGCTGCTCTTTCGACAGAGTGCCTTCGGCAATGCCGCGCACGAACGGATGTTTGAAGATCGCTTCGTAGATCGGGTCCGCTCCGCGGCGGAGTTCTTCGGTAAAAGACATAAATTGACGCACCTCCGGTAATTTGGGCTCCCGCCCGAACGGACATTTCCACGGAAGGAACGGACGCAAAAAAACCGCTCCGAAATGGAGCGGTTCCCGTTAAACGCAGCACGCGGCGCCGGCCGACCGGCTGCCGTTCGGCCGCCTTATCCTTTTCCCGCTGGAAAAGGATAAGGCGGCGGCAAACGCGGCATCCGTACGAACAAACGACGATGCAAGCAAAATTTTCTGAAAAGGACCGGCTCCACTTCCCTACGCCGGTACGAGCCGGATCAGGTTCGAAGGGTCCAAGAACTGTTCTTGTCTCAGCCGCGCCGCGGCCCCCCCAGTGGAATGCGTTATTCGATTGCCCGACGAGCGGGTGACGTTACGTTGTCTACTGTAGCCCCCGCCGGGTACTTTTGTCAATGCTGCCGGTAACGCAAGAAATAATCGATCAGCGGAGAGCACATAAAAGCCGCCAGGCTGGCCAGCCCTACCGCCACGCTCATGCCGCTCATGGTCAACCCGTCGAATCGGTTCAGATCGAAGCTTATGAAAATCATCAGGAAACTCAATAACAGCGCGACTCCGGACGGAATGTAGGTCAACTGCTGCCGGTAAGGAAATTTTTTATAGATCAAGTATGAAGCGCCCATCAGGATGATAAACGTCGACGCTGATAAAAACACGATGCCGCTCAGCTTGAACACCTCCTTGCCCACGAGAATAGCATAAATGCCCGCCAAAGAAGTAAAAATATTGTTAATGTTTCCATTTATCCGCATAAGTCCATTTGTTTGAAAAATCGGACGCATAACGGTTTCAAGAATAAACAAAAAAGGGGCTTTCGTCAACCAAGCGGGCAGCCGGCGGCATCTTCCGTCATAGAGCGCTTACAAAACAAAAAACAATGACTTTGTTCCTATCTCTCCGGTCGGAAGCGGCACTATGATTTATACGGCGGCCCGGCAAAGCCTTCGCCATTCCCTTGTTTCAATACCTTCTCCGCTTCATTCGCGTAAGGTAATTTGACAACTGGTTTATTAAACTTCTTTACGAAACAAGCTTTTTTGTGCAAAATAGAGTTTAAGCAAAATCCATTCATTCATTAAAGCGAAAAAGCTAAAAAGCGAAAACGCAAAAAAGCAGAAGGAGGCTTACTGATGATCAAATCCCCCGAAGTGGACTCGGAAATGATTACGGCACATTTGAGAGAGGCGCTGGAGCAAAATCGGCTGCTGCTGACCGAACGTGCGGAACGAGACATGGAACGCGCCCATTTCGATGACGAGATGCTGGGTGAGTTCCTCCGTTCTCCGCGCCGGATCGATAAGTACGAAGGCCGGCGCGACAACGGCTGCTCGTACATTCTGTACGGCATGCGCACGACGCGCGCGGTCGTATCCGTGCACGACGGCTATGTCACGCTGGTCTGCCTGAAGCACAATCCTTTTCCTGCCGTCGGCTGACGAAGGCGATTCCGATGCCCGCAGGATGCTTCCCGTCCGATTCCCCATTCGCAAAGCCCCGAACTCCTTCTCGCGGAGTCGGGGCTTTTTGCGACGCTTCAGCCGCCGGCTGGTCCCGGCGGGCTTGCCGGGTTGTTGAAAACCTAAAGGCTTCTTACAGATCCGGAGAGCTTGCTTACCCGAGAATTTGATTAACTTTAATATTAACTAAATAAAAGATTATTTGACGAAACCCGAAATAAAGTCTTGAAAAATAAACGAATTATGTGTTTAATAGCTTTTGTAAGCGGTATCAAGGTTTTGTTTCGGATAAATCAACTTAGACATATCCCTAGTTAAGTTAATATTAGAGTTTACTAAAAAGCAAAGGAGATTTCCATGAACCGAAAAACTTGGACCAAAACAGGCATTACCGTAATCGCCGCGGCTCTGCTGCTCCCCGCTTCCGCAGGGGCCCTTCCGACCGCAAGCGCAGCGCCGGCTTCCGCCGTTCTCGCGCAAAAGTCCGTCACGATGCCGACCTTCAATGCCAAGGCGCCGACGTTCCGGGAGGCTTCCGTACACGACCCGTCCGTCATTAAGGTCGGGGATACGTTCTATGTATTCGGCTCGCATCTCGCGGCCGCCAAATCGACGGACCTGATGAATTGGGACCTGATCGCCTCCGGCGTGACGGATTCCAATCCGATCATCCCGAACGTGAAGACCGAATTGAAGGAAGCGCTGGAATGGGCGCAGAGCGACACGCTGTGGGCGGCCGACGTCATTCAGCTGGCGGACGGCAAGTTTTACATGTACTACAACGCCTGCAAAGGCGACTCTCCGCGCTCGGCGATGGGCATCGCGGTCGCCGACAAGATTGAAGGACCGTACAAGGATGCCGGCATCTTTTTGAAATCGGGCATGTGGGACGAGAAGAGCGAAGACGGCACGATCTACGATGCGACGAAGCATCCGAACGCGGTCGACCCGGACGTCTTTTTCGATAAAAACGGCAAACTGTGGATGGTGTACGGCTCCTACTCCGGCGGCATTTTCATTATGGAGATGGACGCCAAGACCGGCAAGCCGCTGCCCGGCCAGGGCTACGGCAAAAAGCTGATCGGGGGCAACCACAGCCGGATCGAAGGCCCGTACATGCTGTACAGCCCGGAAACGGATTATTATTACATGTTCCTGTCCTTCGGAGGGCTCGATGCGGTAGGCGGCTACAACCTGCGCGTCGTGCGCTCGAAAACGCCGGACGGTCCGTTCCTCGACGCCCAGGGCCATGACATGGCGAACGTCAAAGCCGACCCGTCCAAGCCGCTGTTCGACGACGATTCGATCGAGCCGTACGGCGTCAAGCTGATCGGCAACTATCTGTTCGAGCGCCAGCTCGGCGACCCGGGAGCCGGCTTGGGCATCGGAGCGGTCTCGCCGGGGCATAACTCCGCTTACTACGACGAGGAGACCGGCAAGCACTTCCTCATCTTCCACTCCCGCTTCCCAGGACGCGGCGAAGAGCACGAGATCCGCGTGCACGAGATGGCCATGAACGCGGACGGCTGGCCGGTCGTGGCGCCGTACCGCTATGCGGGCGAGGCCGATTCCACGGCCGCGGTCAAAGCTTCAGACGTTCCCGGCAGCTACCGCTGGATCGCGCAGACCAAAGAAATCAGCGCCGACATCGTCAAAGACGTCTCCGTGACGCTGAAAGCGGACGGAACGCTGAGCGGCGCGGTATCCGGCACGTGGAAGCTCGAAGGCGAGCGCAATGTCACGATCCAAACCGGCGGCAAAACGTACAAAGGCGTCTTCCTGCATGAAACCAACCCGGAATCCGGCGAAAAGACGCTGACCCTGTCCGCTTTGTCCGCGGAAGGCACGGGCGTCTGGGGAACGAAGGCGGCGAACGTCACGGCGAAAAGCATCGTCTCCGCCGTCGACAAAGCGCTGAGTCTGAGCCTGTCCGGCGACGTCTATTACGACTTGACGCTGCCGACTTCCGCCACGCAGGGCACGAAAATCTCCTGGTCTTCGTCCAAGCCTTCCGTCGTCTCGAATACCGGCGCGGTTACCCGTCCGGCGGCAGGCAAAGGCGATGCCAAAGTGACGCTGACCGCCACGATCGCGAACGGCGGCGCCAAGAAGAACAAATCGTTCAAGCTCACCGTGCCGGAAGCGGCGCAGAGCCCGCTGATCGCTTCGTACGACTTTGAAGACGCTTCGAAGAACCGGTTGAAAGACGCTTCGCCGAACGGCTACAACGGCACGCTCGAAAACGGCGCTTCGTACGCGAAGAACGGAAAAAGCGGAAAAGCGGCGCTGCTGGACGGCAAAGACGGCTACGTCAATCTGCCGGCCGCGGTGACCGACGCTTCCGATTACACGTTCGCCGCCTGGGTCAAATGGGACGGCGGCGCGAACTGGCAGCGCGTCTTCGATTTCGGCGGCGGCATGGACGGCTATATGTTCCTCACTCCTTCGCAGGGGCAGGGCGCGCAGTTCACCATTCACCGCGAGGGGAAAGACCAGAGCATCCTGACCTCTTCGCCGCTGCCGACGGGCAAATGGGTCCATGTCGCCGTCACGCTCGCCGGCGATACGGGCACGCTCTATCTCGATGGCAAAGCCGCCGGAACCAATGCGGCGATGACGTACAAACCGCGCGACCTGCGGACGAGCGAAGCGTGGCTGGGCAAAAGCCGCTTCGCGGCGGACCCTTACTTCAAAGGCAGTCTGGACGAAGTCCGCGTGTACGACAAAGCGCTGAGCGCCTCCGAGATCGCGGCGCTGGCGAAATAACCGGGCGTAAGGTTCCCGCTTCTCCCGCCGAAAGCCCGGCCGTCCGGCGGGAGAAGCGGCTGACGGAGCGGCTGCGGCGGCCCGCTCGAGCAGTCGGCTCACAGAGGCAGGCCGCTCGAACGAGCGGCAGAAAAAGGCACGCATGAATATTCATGCGTGCCTTTTTCGCGCCTTGATGCCTTTTCGCGCCTTTTACGGGCTTTCGCGCGTTCTTCGCGCTTCTGCGCAGCGGGGCCGCCGGTCGGCCCGGCCGCTTCGGGCCCTGGGGCTCCGGGAAAAAGGCCGCCTTATCGCCTTCGGCGCCGGAACGATCCGCCGCCTCAGCGATCGCCCTTGAACCGCTCGCGGAACTGGTCGAACTCTTCCTTGATTCGGTCGCGGACGTTCTCCGCCCGATCCCGCAGTTCGTTCTGACGCTTGTCCCGCAGCTTCTGGCGGGCTTCCTTCGCCATCTCTTCTTCCGCTTCGCGCGCCTGAACCAGCTCGTCCTCGACGTCTTCCACGTCGCGGCGCAGCACGAGGCGGGAACCGAGCGACTGAAAGTAGGCGTTCAGCGAATCGATCCGTTCTTCCTGCGCCAGCGCGACCAATCCGCTCTCGCCTTCCGCGAGCGAGTCGGCCGTCAGCTCCAAAATGCCGATATTCTCCTCGGCTTTGCTGCCGGCGATCGAGGCGCCGATCAGCGAGCCGATGCTGCCGCCGAGCAGGATGCCGAACGGCCCGCCGAGAATGCCGACGAAGGAGCCGATCAGGCTGCCCGCCAGCAGGCGGCCGCCGAAGCCGGTATCGAAGTTGTACCCGTCCTTGAACGTGACGCGGCCGTTTTCTTTCTTCACGACGGCGGCTTCCGTGACGGTGTAATCGGGGGCGACGGAGCGGCTTTTCAGTTCCGACAGAGCTTGATAAGCCTTGCTTTCCTCATTGAAAAAAACGACGATGACGTTTTCCAATTTCGCTCACATCCTTTTCGTGTAGGGGTCGGGCTGCATCCCCCCGTCATTACCCCTTTCTTCGGCCGTTCTCCCATCTTCGCTTGCCGCACCAGCCGTTCCCAGCAGTACGTCCAGCCAGCGCTCGACCAACCTCGTCGAACCGGGCAGAAACGGCAGAGCGCCCACCCCGACCTTGCCGATGCTCCGGTAAAAATGGTGCCCGGCATACTCGGACTCGTCCGCGTACGGAAACAGCACGCAGGCCGACGACACGCTTCGCTCGTACTCCCCGCTCTCCCGGCTGCGCCGCACGATAGCGTCCCGGTAGCGGTGCATGACATTAATGTCCTCTTCCAGCGGACCCGGCGTCCCGTGCAGCGAAGCATAGGCGCTGCCCGGCAAGGCCGGATCGAGCCGGTATTTGGCGTCGAGCACGAAGGCGGTCTCCCGGCTGCCCGGGTCGCCGGCTCCCTTCCGCGCGCCGCGATCTCCGGCGGCTCCGGCCGCGACGCTTTGGGCCGCGCTGCCGCCGAACGTACTGCGGCTGCCGCCCGCAAGTCCGCCTCCCGCCGGCCCGTCCGCCGGCCGCCGCAGCGTCAGCAGCAGATCCGGCCGCTGCTCCGTCGTCGGCCGGCTCCGTCCGAGCATCGACGGGTTATAAACCAGCGACAGCTCCGCGCCGCTCTCGCGATGTTCGTAATCGATCCGGGAAGCGCCGCCCCGGACCAGCGACGGAAACAGCCCGCTCCGGTCGATGCCGGAACCCGCGCGGCTGATTACCCGGCAGCGCCGCTCCAGCAGCCGCCGCAGCTTCAGGAAGCACCAATACTCGTACAGCTGCGCCATGTCCTTAAGCGACAACCGCAGCATCCCTTCGCGAATCGACAGACCTTTGAGCAGCAGCAGATGCAGCTTGTACATCTCGCGGTAGCCCGGCGCCATCTGCAGCACCAGGCTGACGTTCATCCGCCGCAGCGGACCGGCTTCGCGCAGAAAGTCCGCGTTCAGCATGACGCCGAGGCGCCGGCTGATCGTCTCCAGCTCGCGCTCCAGCAGCGGATCGCGCCCGGCGCGGCTGCCTTTCAGTTCCCCGCGCAGCTCGTCGACCCGCCGGGACGTCCGCTCCAGCATCCAGCGCAGGAAGCGGTTCTCGTCCGTATCGGCCGAGATGACCCGCCGGGATTCCAGCAGCCGGGTCGGCATGTAGCGCGTAGGCTTTGCGCTTCCTGCGCCGAAGCCTCTTCCTTCGCTCTCCGGGCTCCCCAAAGCTTCGATCTCCAGCCAGCCCCGCTCGTCCGCCTGCAGCCGCTGCGGATGCCGGCGCAGATCGTCCAGCGCCTTCCGGTCGGTTCGGCGTGCGCGTCCGGCCTCGACCAGCCGGCGCTCGCTGCCCAGCCGGTGATGCGGATGGGATTCGATACGCCTCATGGCGCTTTCCATGCGATCGAATACCCGGCGCAGTATCGTATGAAATTCCGTCAGGCTTTGACGAAAAGTCTCCCGCTCTTCGGCAGGTCGGTACGTCCGGCGCAGGAAGTCGAACGTCAAGTCGTACGCCTCCTCGTTCACTTCCTCCATCAGCCGGACGTAATCGCGCCGGTAATCCATTTTGGCGGGAAACACTTCGATGCCGACCGTCAGCAGGGGACGTCCGTTCAGCCGGACTTCCAGCTCCGTCTCGCCGATCTCGCTGCCGAAATCGAGCGTGCCGGATAACACGCTGCTTCCTCTCGGCTTGATCCGCCGCCGCAGATTGACGTTTTCATGATGGAACGTCAAATCCAGCGCCGGATTCGCCTTGACCAGCGTCAGCTCGTACGCCTTCGTCTCGAAAAAACACGGGTAAGCCGGCATTCCCGGCTCCCAGGCTTCCGCCGCCCCGCTCTCCGGCGAGAACAGCTTCACCCGGCATTCCGTCAACCGCGTCTTTGCCGCTTCTGCGCCGAAACGGGCCGTCAGCCGCTCTCCGCTGTCCGGATCGCGATGCAGCCCGAGGCGTTCCGCCGTCTCGTGCAGCGGTTCGCCGGCGATATACAGTTCGAACAGATCCGTCTCGATCCGCAGCAGCTCGGTGCCGGAATCGGGACCGACCGGAGAAGAGAACGACATGGCTTCGCCTTCTTTCGAATAATTGATTTTCCCGACACGCGTTCCGCCGAACGTCGTCCGCACCGGCATAAGCCGCATGTTCCGTCCGCCTTTTCCCGGCCCGCCTGCCTACTTCGCCGCGCGTCCGATGCCCGATACGTAACGCGCGAAATTACCGTAAGCGAATCCCCGCACCTGTTCCTCGCTCCAGCGCTTCAGCAGAGCGTCGATCAGGTTCTGACTGCGCCCCGCGTGCTCCAATCCTTCGAGCGTCTCCGTGATGCCGTCGAAGTCGGAACCGAAGCCGATATGGCGTTCGCCGCCCAGCTCGCACATCCGGTCGATATGCGCGGCGAGGTCGCCGATCCCCGCACTCCGCCCTTCTTGCGCGTCGACGACGAAGGGCGGGAAATACACGACATGCACCTGCGCGCCGCGCTCGAACATTGCCCGCAGCTGCCGGTCCGTCAGGTTCCGCGGATGACCGCACAGCGCCCTCGCGTTGGAATGGCTGGCGATCGGATAATCGGCGCATTCCAGCACGTCCCAGAAAGCCCGCTCGCTCAAATGGCTGACGTCCGTCAGCATGCCGTACCGGTTGTTCAGCGCCACGATCTCGCGGCCCAGCGACGTCAGCCCGCCCCCGCGCGGCTCCAGCACGCCGTCCGCGGCCTGGTTCGCATAGTTCCACGTCAAGCCGACGGAACGCACGCCGAGCCGATACAGCAGATGCAGCCTTTTCAGGTCGTTTTCGATCGGGTCCGCGCCTTCCAGCGTCAGCAGCGCCCCGATCTTCCCTTCCTCCGGCTGCGCGATCTGCGACCAATCGGTAATCAGCGTCATGTCGTCGTGCTTATCCAGAATCTCCTCGTAAAAATAATGAATTTGGTCGAGGCACGACTGAAAGCGCATGTGTCCCGGCAGCGCCGGATCGACGAAAATCGCGAAGCCTTGAACGGCCACGCCGCCCTCCTTCAGCCGGTTCCGATTGGTCATCAGCTCCGGGGCGTCCGTATAGGACAGCCCTCCGCCGGAAGCTTCGATCTTGGCCAGCGCATCGCCGTGCAGGTCGATGATCCGCATTTTCCCAACTCCTTTTCGCGTTTATTCCGGTTCCGCTTCCTCCTGCCGGCCGTTTACGATGGATTTGTACGTCCCGATCGCCGCCGCCCGCGAAGCTTTCAGATCGACGACGGCGTCCGGGCGCGGCAGATGCACCTTTTTGGCGTCCTCGTCCCGCAGCTCCGGCAGCCATTCGCGAATGTATTCGCCGTTCGGATCGTACTTCTCGGATTGGGTCACGGGATTGACAACGCGGAAATACGGAGCCGAATTCGCGCCGAGCGACGCGCACCACAGCCAGTTCCCCCGGTTCTGAATATTGTCGTAGTCCAGCAGCTTGCGGCGGAAATAGTTCTCCCCGAGCGTGAACGGACACTGCAGGTTTTTGGTCAGGAACATGGCGCACAGAATCCGCAGCCGGTTCGGCATGAGCCCCGTCTCGTTAAGGCCCCGCATGGCCGCGTCGATGACCGGAATGCCGGTGTCGCCTTTGGCCCAGCGTTCGAAATGCTCGTCCGTCAGGGCGGACAGGTCGTATTTTTTCTCATAGGAAAAATAGTCTTTGTCGTAGATCGCCAGGTACTGGTAAAAGTCGCGGAACGCCAGCTGGCGCACCCATTCGTCGCTGCCTTCGCGGCGGATCGCCCGGGCGTACAGCTCGCGGATCGAGACGGCGCCGGCGCTGACGTGCGGATTGACGCCGCTGGCCGGAAGCTCGGGGTAATAATCGCGCTTTTCCCCGTATTCCGCGATGCCGTCTTCCAGAAAAGGCTCCAGCTTCTCCTTCCATTCGTCGGCCGGCTCGTATTCGTCCAGATCGAACGGAAGATCGAAGCGGCTCGGCCATTCCGGCTCGATTCGGCCTTCCCGCAGGTCGCCCAGCGCGACGGAGGAAGGTTCGTTCGGCGCATGCGCCAAATACTCCAGCCATTTCCGGTGAAACGGCGCGAAGATTTTGTAAAAGCCGTCTTTGCCCGTAAATTCGGCGAACCGCTCCGTCTCGATCATCAGCGTGTCGACGAGCAGCGTGAACGCGGCTCCGTGCGCCTCCGCCGCTCCTTTCAGCTTGCGGTCGCGATCGCGCGCGTACGGCGTGAAATCCCGGTGGGCGACGACTTCGTCGATCTCCTCGGGTCCGCCTTCGAGCCGGCCGAGCAGATGCGACAGCACCTCTTCCGGCGCGCCGTAGGCGATATGCAGGACGCGGCCGGCCTGCTCGTACCTGCTGCGCAGACGGTTGACGTGACGCAGGAAGTTGACGCCGCTGTGCTCCTTCTCCCGGCCCCTTTTCAGCAAAAAAGGATCGAGAATGAGCAGATGCGCCGCGGGAGCGCCCGCTTCGTGCAGATAGTCGAAGGCCGTCAGGTCTTCGGTGCGAAGGTCTTTGCGGTGAATAAACAGTTTCAAGTGAGGCGTTCCCCTTTCCGGCGTTCGATAAATAGGCTTTTCCCCTATATTACCCGAGCGCGGGACGAAACGGAAACGCGCGGGTTACGATCGGAACACCGGCGAAATACAGACGAAGCGACGAAGCGACCGCGCGAAAAAGCCGTTCCCCGTTGATCCGGGAAACGGCATCGGCACTAATTACGGGTTAAAAAACTTTCTTTGTATGCTTTCTCGGCTGAAGACGGCCTGCTCTTCTTCGCCGTCGCCGTATACCAGCGTCGTCTCGAAATCAAGCCCGTTCAAGACCTGATCCGGAATCTGATCGATCGGCACCTCTACTTTTTCTCCGACCGTCCCTTCGATCATCCCTTCGGAAAGCTTAAAATACATTTTCACTTTCTCTCCGGCCTTCGCTCCGTCTTCATCCTTCGACTCGATCAGCAGCGTTGAAGTTTCGGGCGCGGACGGGTTCGTTTGGATGGCAACCAGGCGAATATCGAACGCGGCCGAGGTCCCGACGTACTCCGAGCGAAAATAAACGTCGTCGCCGCTTCTCAAGCAGCCTGCCTGGAGCCAAACGAAAGAAAAAATCAACAGAGCCACCACGGGTTTGAGCTTATTCATAACCATCCCTTACCTTTGGGCATAACTTACGAACAGGAAGTCTGCTCGCTCGCAGAATCACGCAGCGCCTTGACCATCAGCAGATGCGGGATGCCGTCTTCCATGAACTCGTCCGACGCGGCGGCGTAGCCAAGCTTTTCATAGAAGCCCCGCGCCTGACTCTGTCCGTGCAGCTTCACGCCGACCAGCCCTTTTTCGGCCGCGATCCGCTCCAGCGCTTCGAGAATTCGCCGCCCGATGCCGTGCTTGCGGTACGGCTCCAGAATGCAGATCCGCTCGAGCTTGCCCGTGCCTTGGACGACGCGAATCCGGCCCGTGCCGACCGCCCTGCCTTCGTAAAAGACGAGCACATGCTCGCAGGCCGCGTCCGGACGGTCAAATTCGTCGAATTCATCCTCCAGCGGCACTCCCTGCTCTTCTACGAATACCGTTTTTCTAATCAAAAAGGCCTGCTCCAACTCTTCCGCGCTGCCGATCTTGATCGTTTCCAATATCTTTTCACCCTTTCCGCTTTTCCCGTTTGCGGGCCGGCGTTCTCTCCCGCTTCCCGTTCTCCAGTATATCCAAAAACAAAAGCGGACACAGCCCGCAAAAATCCGGATACTTGAGCGTCTTTCGTTCATTATTGAATATCCCGGCCTCTTTTGTCGATTGCGGACTTCCGGAAAGGTTTTATACTTAATGAACAAGCGTATATTAACGCACTTCATTACCTCTATAGAAAGCAGGGATGAACCATGGCTCACGAATCGCTGAACAGCGGCGGCCTTTTTCCTCTGGGCGACAAGGTCGAAAACAACTACTTTACCGGCGACACGTACTTGAACATGATCTTCACCGATCCGACGCCGCTGAACGCGGCGATCGGCAGCGTCACCTTCTCCCCGGGCGCGCGCAATAACTGGCATTCGCACAAAGTAGGCCAGGTGCTGATCGTTACCGGCGGGGAAGGCTGGTACCAGGAGGAAGGCAGGGCGGCGCGGACGCTCAAAACGGGCGACGTCGTCAATATTCCGCCGAACGTCAAGCACTGGCACGGCGCGACGAAGGACAGCTGGTTCGTACACCTGGCGCTGACGCCGGGCGAGACGGAGTGGATGGAACCGGTGGACGACGGGACTTACGGAAGCTTGGGCGAATAGAAAACGGCGCTTGGACGGCATTGATTTTACGACTGGAGGGATTCACGATGAAAAATACATGGAGAAAAACGACGGCTCTGGCCGCGACGGGGCTGCTCGCCGCTTCGCTCGCCGTTCCGGTATCCGCGCAGCCGTTCTCGGCGGCCGCGGGTTCCGCGGCTTCGATCGCGGCATCGGCTTCGACGGCTGCGGGTTCCGCGACGGCGGCTTCGGCAGCGGCTTCGTCCGTCGAGAAGCGGCTGGTCGACGTGGCCGGCTTCAAAAGCGCGGCCAACTTCAAAGCCTACTACGCCAACTTGAAGCGCGCCGTCGCCAAAGGCGACAAAGCCGCCGTCGCGGCCCGCGTCCATTATCCGCTGACCGTGTATAACGGCGACGACGACGCGAAGACCAAAAAGCGGGTCATCAAGACCAAAGCTCAATTCTTGAACAACTATAACAAGATCTTCACGGAAGACATCCGCGAAAGCCTCGCCGACACCTCGTTCTCCGAGCTGTTCGTGAACTGGCAGGGCGCGATGGTCGACGACGGCGATATTTGGTTCACTCCGTCGAAGAGCGGCCTGCCCGGCATCTCGACGGTGAACCTGGACGACTAGCGCTTTAATGCGGCCGGAGCGGCTGCATGGTAAACGAAACAGCTGTGCGGCACTCGAAACAGCCGTGCGGCACTCGAAACAGCCGTGCGGCACTCGAAACAGCCGTGCGGCACTCGAAACAGCCGTGCGGCACTCGAAACAGCCGTGCGGCACTCGAAAAGCCGTTTTCCCTTCCTGAGGGAAAACGGCTTTTTGGCTTGCCGGGAAACCCGGCCTCCGGCACGGAGGGCGAGTTTCTCGGCTCCTGTATGGATCGATTCGGCCGGCGGACCTTCGGCAGACCGGTCCGCCGGGCCGCGCCGCTTCCGCTGCCCCGCGGCTCCGGCCGCCTGCTCGAAGCGCTTTTCCGCACCGCATTCGCTCGCTGTGCGGCTCGCTCCGCGGAATCGGGCACGAGCCTGATCACATTCGAGCCATCCGACGGGCCCCCGCATCTGCTTCGCCAAATAACTGCGTATAAGCAGTTATTTGAACAAAAAGGACTCGATTATTCAAAATAACTGCGCCAGAGCAGCTATTTTACGAAAAAGAGCGAAAAAATGTTCTTGAACGGAGAAATAACTGCTCTCCTGCAGCTATTTCTTAAAAAAGGGTTTTGAAAAGAAAAATAAGTGCTTTTACGCAGCTATTTGCGGGAGCAGGGAGCCGGGCGCGCAGCTCTGCGGTTCCGCCACATACGGCGAACATTCGACGCGGCGGTTAGGCGGTTCTGCCATGTGCAGCGAGCAATCGATGCGGCGCTTGCGCCGTTCCGTCACATGCCGCGAACATTCGACGCGGCGCTTGCGCCGTTCCGCCCCATCCGGCCAGCATTCGACTCGGCGGCTGTGCGGTTCCCCCGCACACGCGGCGGCCCTGCGCCATCCACCCGGCGCGCGGCTTGTCCGGGCGCGACTCGTAAGCTCGTCGCACGCCGCGGCCCCCGAGGGCCGCTTACGTCAGCGCAGAATCAGAATCCGCGCTCATACTGCTTCGGCGCCGTCGAAGGCCGGCGCAGCTGCGCTTCCGCTTCGATGGTCCAGTACGGATTGCGCAGCATGCCGCGGCCGACCGCGACCAGGTCGGCGTCTTCGTTGCCGATCACGGCGTTGGCCAGCGCGGCTTCGTCCAGACGGCCGACCGCGATGACCGGAACGTCCAGCTTCTCGCGGATCGCTCTCGCGAGCGGGATCTGGTAGCCGGCATGCGTGCCGGGTCTGCCTCCCGCGCCGATCGGGCCTTCGCCGCCGGAAGAGACGTGGAACATGTCGACGCCGGCTTCCCGATACGCGCGCGAAATCTCCGCGCTTTCTTCGATGCCGTAGCCGCCTTCCACGTATTCCTGCGCGGAAATGCGCATGATCAGCGGCATGTCTTCCGGCATCACTTCGCGGGCGGCGCGAATGATCTCGCGGCCGAACAGCGTGCGATCCCGTCCGTATTCGTCGTCGCGCTTATTCGTCAGCGGCGAATGGAACTGATGGATCAGATAGCCGTGCGCGCCGTGCAGCTCGATCGTATCGAAACCGGCGCGGACCGCGCGCTCCACCGAGCTGCGGAACTTGCCGACCATCTCTTTCGCTTCCTGCGTGGACAGGGCGCGCGGCGTTTTCCAGCCTTCGTCGAACGCGATCGCGGACGGAGCGACCGGCACTTCCGCGTCTTCCGCTTTGCGTCCGGCGTGCGCGATCTGGATGCCGATCTTCGAACCGTAACCGTGGACCGCGTCCACGATGCGCTTCAGAGCCGGGATCTGCTCGTCCGACCACAGGCCGAGATCGTTGTCGGTAATGCGGCCGTCGGGTTCGACGTCGGTCATTTCGACGATGATGAGTCCCGTGCCTCCGACCGCGCGGCTCACGTAATGCACATAGTGCCAATCGGTGGCGATGCCGTCTTTTTGCTCCACGGAGTATTGGCACATCGGCGGCATGACCACGCGATTTTTAAGATCGAGATTTTTCAATGTATAAGGGCTGAACAAGTTTTCCATGTAAAATTCGCCTCGGTTCCGTTTAGATGTATGCGTCTGCATGTATTTTAGCCTATCCTTTTTTCCCTGTCAATTTGGGTCCGGCCATCCGTCTCGGGCACGAGCGGGCACGAGCGTGCCGGAGCAGGCTTCCCGTGCGGAATCCCGACTTCTGCTTCGGCGCACATGCCGCAAACCGAATGCCGATTTAACATGGACTTCGCACGCCGAGTCGAACCTTCCCGCAACGGCGGCCGCATGCACGCAAAAAAACCGAAGCGTACCCGCCCCGGCCTTTACTTTTACTTTTACTTTTACTTTCCCCTAACTTCTTCTATCCGCGTTCTATAAAGGAGAGCCTGCGCGCAGCAGGAACGTCCGCAGCTCGTCCGGAAGTCCTTCCTGCTCCACCAGCGACCGCAGCACGGCGTCCACCGTCCGCCGCGCGCGCTCGAGCTTGTCCGCGCCGAGCTCCGTCATTTCCGTATACACGCCGCGCCGGTCGTCTTCGCACATATGCCGCCGCAGCGCGCCGCATTTCGGGGCTTCCATCCGGACCACCAGGCGCGACATCGCGCTCTGGCTGAGTCCGACCCGTTCCTGGAGCTGCTGCAGCCGCAGCTTTTTCTTCTCGTTCAGCGACAGGAAATGCAGCACATAGAATTCGTTCAGCGACAAGCCCGGCTCTTCCTCCAGCGCGCGTTCCAGCCGCGCATTGATTCCCGCCTGGATATTCGCCAGCTCCAGCCAATTATTCAAAAGTCCGTTCGGTTCGTTCGGATGCATAAAGTTCACCTGTTTCGTTCGCTTAAATGGATGATGCGTTTCTGTATTATAGCGCCTCTGCGGACGTTCGGCCAGCGGCAGCGGGCCGGCGGCTCTCTCTCAGCTCAACCAATACGACGTGAACCCGTCCTCGTCCAGCCGCCGCAGCATGTACGCGATTTTGCGCGCGCTCTGCGGATAGCGGGCGGCGGCCAGCGTTTCCCGGCTGCGGCGGCCCGAATAGACGGGTTCCGCCGAATCCTCCAGCTCGCGCCAGTCGAACGCTTTTGCCGCTTCGCCGCCCAGGCAGTGCCGCAGCAGATCCAGCAGCACCCTTTTGACGGAAAATCGGCTTCCCTGGATGCGCGGCAGAATCTTCTGCATCAGCTGGTTGTCGAACGCCTCCGCGCGGGTCATGAGGCCGAAGCGCTCGTTATAAATGAGGTAAAAGCACACGGCGTCCCTTACCCGGAAGCCGACGTGCGCCTGAATCTCCTCGAGCATCCCGTTGATCTGCGCCAGCTCTTCGGACGTGCGCTCGATCAGTTTGGCATAATCCCGCATCGCGTCCACCAGCTGCAGATAGTCGCCGCCCAGCAGATGCCGGTCCGCCGTCAGCGTGCCGGCTTCCGGTTCCGCCTCGGCGCGAAGCCGCGGCAGCTGCATCAGGTCGATATGATTGAACTCGATCGTGCCGGCGCGGTCGAGCACCTTTTTGCTGAACGGATAGGTCGTCTCGTCCATGTTCACCGTCCCGATGACGTACACGTTGCCCGAAATGGACAGATTGCCGTAAGCCCGCCGGTCTTCCTCGCGTTCCAAGGCAGATTCCGGCAGCAGCGGCTGCGTCGCGATCTCGCCGGGCGGGGGTCCGTTCCGAACCCCGCGATCGCCGTTTCCGTCTTCTTCCGGCTCCCGGACCGTCCGGCGGCGCGTCTCCATCAAGCTGAGCACGTCGCTGAAATAATGCTCGACCCGCGCCAGATTCATCTCGTCCAGCACGATAAAATACGGTTTGTCCGCGTTCTCCGGCCGTGCCGCTTCCTTCAGCGCCAGCGTCAGCGGACCGGGCTTGAACGCCCCCGACAGATCCCTGTAGCCGATCAGATCGGCGGGATCGCTCCAGTCCGGACGCACCGGGATCAGCGCGAACTGCCCGTTGTCCGTCGACGCGCCCAGCGCTTCGGCGAACAGCCGGGCGAGCTGCGTTTTGCCCGTGCCCGAGATGCCGGCGAGGATCACGAACGGCCGGGTCTTGAGCGACAGATACAAATGCTCGACCAGACCGTCCGGGAACGAAAAGCCTCTCTGACGGATATACGCCGATATTTTCCCGACCGCCGCGCGCACGCCCGCATCGGGAATATGCGGCCGCGGCTCGACCGGAGGACCGCCCGCTTCGGCCGGCTTTCCTGCGTCTTCCGGCGGAGGCGCGACCAAATATTCGGCTCCGGTCTCCGTGACGAAAAAGTGCGCGGGCCGCAGTTCCTGGCCGCCCAGCGGGCGCAGCTCCAGCCGGTACGTGAACGGCGTATCCGTGCGGTAGAGATACAGATATTCGGCGCGCTCCTCGCGCGGAAGATACGCGTCCGGCGTATCGAACGGGCTGCGCGCCGCGGCTCTGTCCGCCGCTTCGCCGCGCGGCGGAATGCGGCGGCTGCCGGCGGCCGCGCGCCGGGCGGCTTCCGCCTGCCGCGCTTCCGCCGCGGCGGCATAGACGCCGGCCGGGCCGTATTCGCGGCTCTGCGCGGAACCGCCGTCCTGACGGGCCGGCTGACTGGCGAGCCGCTCCGCCCATTCTTTCACCTCCAAGTAAGTGGAGGAGAAGACGGACAGCAGGAACTGCTTCAGTTCCTTGTTGGAGTCGTAACGGATCTCCAGCGAAGATTTGCCGCTCGGCACGGCGATGCGCCAGTGCTCCAGCCTAGCTTCGTACGTGGCGTACACGCCGCCGTTTTCGTGCAGCAGCCGAACCGGGCGGCTCTCCCCGATCGCAGGAAGGGAGCCGCCGCCGGCTTCGCCGAAGTCCGGGTAAAAATCGGCCGGAATCGCGAATCCGTGCCCGAACAGAAATCCGTCGACCTGCTTGCGCGCGATCAGGCCGGGGATTCGGTCGTCTTTCCACCAGCTTCCGTTTTGTTTGATCATAAGCCTCTTCTCCTCCTATCCGTGCGCCGTACCGCCGAGACGCGGCCAATAGTTCTATTTTAACCGCTGGCTCCCGGAATCAAAAGAAGACCGCTCCCGCGAAGACGCCGAACGAACAAAAAAAGGCTGCCCGGACCGCCGACGCGGATCCGAACAACCTTTTTCTTTTTCGTTTCGCTTCATTAAATTCGCCGCGCTATCTTCCTTTCATTTTCGGATCGAACGTGTCCCGCAGCCCGTCGCCCATCAGGTTGAAGCCGAGCGAGGTCAGCAGAATGCACAGTCCCGGAAAAATGACGGTCCACGGCGCGGTCTGGATAAACTGCCTCGAGTCGGACAGCATTTTCCCCCATTCGGGGTCGGGCGGCTGGGCGCCGAGACCGAGGAAGCCCAGGCCCGCCGCTTCGATGATCGCGGTGGCGACGCCAAGCGTCCCCTGCACGATGATCGGGGTCAAGCTGTTCGGCAGAATATGCTTGAACAGGATGCGGCCGTCGTTCGCGCCGAGCGCGCGGGCCGCCGTGATGAACTCCTCCTGCCGCAGCGACAGCACCCGGGACCGGACAAGCCGCCCGTAGGTCGGGATATTGACGATCGCGATCGCGTACAGCGCGTTTTGCAGCGACGGGCCGAGGATCGCCACGATCGCGATCGCGAGCAGGATGCCCGGGAAGGCCAGCAGGATGTCGAACAGACGCGAGATGATCATATCCACCCATTTGCCGTAGAAACCGGCAATGATGCCGAGCAGCGTGCCGACGACGATCGAGCCCACGACCGACAGCAGACCGACCCAGAGCGAGATGCGTGCGCCGTAGATGACCCGGCTGAACAGATCCCGCCCCAGATCGTCGGTGCCGAACCAGTGCTCGCCGGACGGCGGCTTCAGCCGGTCGGTCAGCACCTGCGTCTTGTAATCGAACGGCGCGATCAGCGGGGCCAGCAGCGCCAGCAGCACGAAGAAGAGCACCAGGCACAGACCGACCACGGCCGTCTTGTTTTTCGCGAAAGACCGGGCCGCGTCCCGCCACGGGCCGGGCTGCGCTTTCTTGTTCACCGTACCTTCGGAGGGACGGATATCGGCTTTCAGGAATGCGTCGCTCATGATATCCCTCCTATTTATACTGGATGCGCGGATCGAACACGACATACAGCAGATCCACCAGCAGATTGATCAAAACGAAGATGACGGCGACGATCAAGATGCCGGACTGGATCACCGGATAATCCCGATTGCTGATCGCCTCGAAAATGTAGCGCCCCACGCCCGGCCAGGCGAAAATGGTCTCTGTTAAGACGGCGCCGCCGAGCAGCGCGCCCGTCTGGATGCCGATGACGGTCAGCACGGGAATGAACGAATTTTTGAGCGCGTGCCGGTAGACGACCGCGAACTGCGACAGACCTTTGGCCCGCGCCGTGCGCACGTAATCGAGCTGCATCACTTCCAGCATGCTGGATCGGGTCATCCGCGCGATCACCGCCATCGGAATGGTGCCGAGCGCGATCGCCGGCAGCACCAGATGCTTCATGACCGTCCACAGCTGCCCGAACTGCCCTTGAATGATAGCGTCGAACACATAGAATCCGGTCACCGCCTCCATCGGATCGCGCGCGTTCATCCGTCCGCTCGACGGCAGCCAGTGCAGCTCGTTCGCGAAGATCCACTGCTCCATCAAGCCGAGCCAGAATACCGGCATCGAGACGCCGAGCAGCGCGATCAGCATGCAGATGTAATCGAACCAGGAATTATGCTTCCAGGCGCTGATAATCCCCGCATTGACGCCGAAAAACACCGCGAACAGCATGCTGGCCGCCGTCAGCTCGAACGTCGCCGCCAAATACGGCACGATCTCTTCGGAGATCGGCGCCCGCGTGCGGATGGAATTGCCCAGATCGCCGGTCAGCAGATCGCCCAGGTACTTGAAATACTGCTCCAGCCACGGCCGGTCCAATCCCAACTGGTCGCGCAGCGCCTGCTTGGACTGCTCCGTGGCCTTTTCGCCCAATATCGTATCCGCCGGATCGCCCGGAATGGCGTGGATGATCGAGAACACGATGATCGTCATCCCCAGCAGCACCGGAATCAGCACCAGCAGTCTTTTGAAAACGTAAGAAGTCACTTATCCATCACCCGCCGTAGGTTTGTAGTGGTCGCGGCCGGCTCGGCATCGCACGAACGATGCGAAGGCCGCTTCGAATACGGGATTATAAGGCACGGCCCGGGAAGAGCGCCGCTCGCGGGGGCGTTCCTCTCGGGCCGCAGCCGGGAGCAGGACCGGAGCTTCAGGCTCGCGGTCTCCCCCACTTGGTCGATCATATCGATCCGCCCGTCTGCGGCGAAGGAGCATCCTTCGCCGCGGCCTCGGACGCGGCCGTCTTACTCCTGAATCGAGATGTCCGCGTACGGTTCCGATCCCGTCGGCGACGGCTCGTAGCCCTGCACTTTGTTCGAAGCGGCCAGCAGCGGCGTGGAGTGCACGAGCGGCACCCACGGCGCGTCTTCGTGGATGACGACCTGCGCCTCTTCGTACAGCTTGGCGCGTTCGTCCTGGTTCGTCTCCTGCTGCGCTTTCACCAGCAGCTCGTGCAGAGGCTCGCTGGCGTACTGCGCGTAGTTGTTGCCGCCGATGGAATCTTTGTCGAGCAGCGGATAGAAGAAGTTGTCCGGGTCGCCGTTGTCACCCGTCCAGCCGATGATGAACAAGTCGTCTTTCTCGCCCTTGCTCAGGTCGTCCAGATAAGTCGCCCATTCCGGCGATTCGATATTAACGGTCACGCCGACCTGCGCGAAGCTCGCCTGGATGACTTCGGCGACTTTGCGGCCGTCCGGCATGTACGGACGGGCTACCGGCATCGCGTAAAACGTGAGCGGCTGCTCGATGCCGTTCGCGTAACCGGCGTCGGCCAGCAGCTGCTTCGCTTTTTCCAGATCGTACGGGTAATCTTCGATGCTGTCGTTGTAGCCCCACAGCGACGGCGGAATCGGATTCTTGGCCGGCTCGGCCTGCCCCGCGAAGAACGCGTCGACGATGCCCTGCTTATCGACCGCGTGACTCAGCGCGATGCGCACCTTCGGATCGTCGAACGGCTTCTTCGTCACGTTGAAGCCGAGATAAGCCACGTTGAACGGAGGACGGTTGAACTTTTGCAGATCCGGGTTGCTCTCGAGCGTCGCCAGATCGTCCGGGCTGAGATCTTCCATCAGGTCGATCTCGCCGTTTTGCAGCGCGTTGAAGCGGGCCGTGTTGTCCGGGATCGAGCGCACGATCACCGTGTCGACTTTCGGCAGGCCTTCCTGCCAGTAGTCGGGGTTCTTCTCCAGCGTGATGGAGTCGCTTCTCTTCCATTCCTTGAACACGAACGGGCCGGTTCCGACCGGGTTCGCCTTGAAGTCCGCGCCCGATTCCTGAATCGCTTTCGGGCTGGCGATCGAGAACGGCGGCATGGCCAGGTTCTGGAGGAAAGGCGCCTGCGGCTGGTTCAGTTCGAACACGACCGTCGACTCGTCCTGCGCCGTCACGCTTTTGATCACGCGGGCTTCTTCCGGTCCGAACATGGAATCGTAGTAGTCGAACGAATCGCCTTCGAATTTGTATTCGCTGTTCGGGTCGTTCCAACGGGTGAAGTTGAACACGACCGCATCGGCGTTGAAGTCCGTCCCGTCATGGAACTTCACGCCTTGGCGCAGCTTGAACGTGTACTTGAGACCGTCGTCCGAGATTTCCCAGCTCTCCGCGAGCGCCGGCTCCACTTCCGTCGTGCCGGATTTGTACGCCAGCAGCGGATCGAACACCTGCTGCGCGATCTTCAGCGATTCGCCGTCGGTGACGATCGACGGATCTAGCGCCGCCGAATCGCCGCCGCGTCCCACGATCAGCGTACCGCCGCTGCCGCCTTCGGCCGCCGGTTCCGTCGCGGCCGTCTCTCCTCCCGCCTCGCTTGGCGCCGCCGGCTGCGAAGCGCTCTCTCCGCCTCCGCCGCACGCCGCCAACATCAGTACCAGCACCAACATGACCGGAAACAGCCAACCTAATCTTTTTCTCATGAACAGTACGCTCCCCTCAAGATCGCATTCTGCCCGCGCACGCCGCCCGTCAAGCCCAACATGTCATGTTCATTATGTATATTGGATTGTCGTCTACTCCTCGGCCTCGTGTCGAGTGAGTATAACTTACATGATAGAGAGGTTATTCGCAATATATTTTTCTTTACAAGTTTTATATGTTAATTAAAATAACACTTTAAGTGATTTGATGTCCATTTTTTCCTTTCATCTATACGAACCGATCGAAACGTTTGAAAAAATAGACCGGCTTTTTTCCTGTTGAATCCCATACGAACGAACGTCCGGCGCGGCTTATTTTTTCGATTCCCGGCAACTTTCCGCTTCCGGCGCCCGTTTAATTCGGTAAAAGAAGGAGGGATTTGCCCTGAGTATCCAAGATCGTCTGCTGGCGCCGCTGCTGCTTGCGATGAGCGCCGTCTCCGCTTACCTGTTCTTTTTCCCGTCCTTCCGTCTGTACGGTTCCGAGTGGCTGCCCGGGTTTCTGCTCGCGCTGATCGCCGGCCTGCTCGCCCTTAGGCTTCTTCCGCTCCGCCGCAGGCCCCCGCTGTACAAAATCGCGACATATGCTTCATGGGCGGTGCTTATCTTGTACCTGTTTATGCTGACGCCGCTCGCTTACCTTTTCGGGACTTGAAGAGATCGGAGATGGATTGAAGTTTTTTCCATCTTTTTCGTGTAAAATAAGCATAACGATACTCGGACAAGGAGGTCTCGCCATGAAATCCCGGAAAACCGCCGCCGTCTGCGCTCTCCTGCTGCTGCCGATTTCCTTCTGCGCCGAACGCGCTTCCGCTCCCGGCGGCGAAGCCGCGGCGGGCGACTCGCAGGCTTACACGAAGCCGGCGGCACAGCCGCAGACGAAGGGCAGAATCCCTTACGTCTTCCCCCGGAAAGACGAAGCGAAGGAAGCGGAGAACGCGGACGATAAGATGAACGGCATCGAGATTCAAGCGGACGAAACGAAGAACGGCTCGTTCTACTCGTATCCCGTTTACGACTTTTCGCCGGTGGAGATCCGGCTGCTGGATTAGAGAGACGGGAGGAGCGGACAATGAAAAGCAGCAGATGGGTTCCGGCCGCCGCCTGCTTGATCTCGACATAAAAAGGCTCCGCCGGAAGAGTGCTGAATCGCGCTCCCCCGGGCGGGGCCTTTGTCATGCCCGATATTCATTTTGCGTTCGGCTCTTCGCTTCCCGTACCGATTCGCCGCTTCTCCCGGCGGTATCTGCGCAGCATCCATAGGGACAGAAGCAGCGGAGGAACGGCAATCCAGATGGCCGTATAGCGCCCCATAATCGCCAGCGCCGCCATCATCGCCACCAAAAAAACTATACATCCGACCGCCCAAATCATATTTCGCCGAAGCTCCTGCCTGCTCGCCGATTCGGTCATGCTTCCACGCTCCTTTTAGGATCTTCTCTCCCGCGTACCCTACCTTTTAATAAACGCGCACGGTGAACAGATCGTTACCGCCAGGCCACATGATCGTTACTTTTACCCTTTTACGAATCGGTATGCTGAAAAAAAGTCCGCAGAGACCGCATCTTCATCACCGAAAGGAGCCCTGCTTTATGAAGTTTACCGCTGCAACGATCTCCAAAACGCTGTCCGCGCTGCTTGCGCTGGGACTGGCCGTCTCCTCTGCCGGCTGTACCCCGGCCCCGGACCGCGCCGGCGGCGGCTCCGCGCAGGAGATCCCTGCCGCCGATTCCGCTCCGGCCGCGAACGCCAAGCAGCCGCCAGTCGACGCCAAGCCGGTCATCGACTACGAAGCCCCCGACATCGATCCCGCCCGCGTAATTCGGCATAAGCCCACGAAGCCCGTGCCGGCCGCCCCATACGGCTCGCCGCAGCACTGGGAATATGCCGACACGCATTCGCATCCCTACGAAGGCATCCTGGTCGATTACAAGCTGGAAGGCGATACGCTGGTCAGCCTCGACTTCAAGCCGACGGTCGCGATCCTCACCTCCACTAACCCGCTCGACATGATCTCCCTGGACAAGGATCGGATGAACCGCACGACGACCTTTCCCGTCCGCCGCGACCTCGACGAGCCGGGCACCTTGACCTCGGAGCAGCTGAAACATCTCGTCAAAGGCGCCCCGTATACGATCTACCTCGATCTGTGGGCGGCCGGAAAAGAATCCTTTTTCGCGACCGAAGTCCCGGGCATCTATTACGCCGACGGCAGCGGATACCGCAGCCTGCAGGACGATTCCCCGTTCGACGTATGCACGGGCGAATACAACGAATGCACCCGGCTGACGGAGTAGAACGGCGAAAACAGAACCCTTCCAAAAAGTTCGGTGCTGCGGTTGTGAAAATCCTCTTTTCCTTTCCTCCCTTAATGAAGAACGAAAAAAGAAAGAAGCGTCGGGGAAGGACGGCTTCTTTCTTCTTCCCTTTCGGAGCCTTCATACTTTCAATTTGACGAAAAGAGGGAATATCCATGACTTGCACACAGCCAACGAAATCCGTCACTTCTTTCCCCGTCGTTCCAGCCGGTTCGGTCCCCGTACATCTGACCGGTACGCAGGCAAATACCGCTACTCGCTTCGTCTGCTCGGACAATCCGGAAACGATCAGCGGCAGCGTTCCGTTTCCGAACGGATTCGTCACGCTCTGGCACGACACGACGACGGGACGTTCCAGTATTCGCTACCGCGTCTTCCTATGGCATTTGAACGGCAGAAGCACTCCGATCAAGTTGGGGATCACGATCGGCAACGCGGGGTCGACTTCCTACTCTGTGCATAATTTGAGCAATTCCGTTGCGATCGCGGCCAATTACGTGGAGCACGGCAAATGCATGGCGGCGGCGCTGCTGGGCGGAACCATGGACAACATCGCCCCGACCGACAGTTCGATCGCGGCAGGCAACGTCGGAGTCGTCAAAGAATGGGTCGTTCCGGCCGGATCGCTCGTCGGAGGCGTACTGGAATTCACGCTCAGCAATACGGCGGCATCCGTCGGATTGAATTACCGCCTCCGTACGGTCGCGGCCTCCAATTCTTCCGCCAACCTGCGCCTCAACCAGAACCCGGTCACCGATTACGTAACCGGAGGGAACGGCGAGCTTCATCCGCGCGGTTCCTGGAACTTTGCGGATATCGACAGCTCGGTAAGTTACGCGGCGGGCGACGGCTGGAAATATTACAACATGAGCAACGGGGTCAAGGACAACCTGATGACCTCGGAAAACTCCTACGATCCGTCCCCCGGCAGCACCAAAGCCGTCGCCAGCAACAAAGGCCATTACGGCGTGAAATACAGCCTGACCGTCAATCTGAGCAATCCGACTTCCGTCCAAAAGACCGTCAAAATTTATGTCGGAGCCCGCGTAAAACCTTACGGCGGGGCGCTGCAGTGGAGCGGAGACGGCGTGACTTACAAAGTTCCGACACTGGCGGGACCCCAGGAGGGCGCCACGACTCAGGCGGGAGTCGAAGTCGCGACCGTTACGCTTGCGCCGAATCAATCGCTGACCCGGATTCTGTCCGCCTCCACGGCCGGCAGCCTGTCGACGCCCGCCCTGCTTGCTTTCCAAACGGTATAGCCGGACGCCGAATTCCCATAAGAAGAAGACTTACCGTTTCAAAAAAGCCGCCGGGAACTTTCCCGGCGGCTTGATTATGTTCAATGCGGCAGCGAGCCTTCGCCAAGCGCCTTCTCCACCGCGTAATCGTCCAGCGGCAGATCCGGTTCCAGGCCGAGCGCAAGCATGGCCAGCTGGCGGCCGAGGAACGGTCCCATCGTCAGGCCGGACGCGCCGAGGCCGTTGGCCGCGATGAGCCCTTCCCAGCCCGGCACCCGCCCGATGACCGGCAGGAAGCCCGGCGTAAACGGCCGGAAGCCGACCCGCACCTCTTCCAATTCGCCGTCCGACAGGCCGGGCGCCAGCGCCATTCCTTTGTCCAGCACTTCATGCATGCCGCCGGCCGTTACGCGAATGTCCGATAGCGCCGCGTCGTTCTCGTGCGTCGCGCCCGCGACTATTTTCCCGTCGTCAAAAGCCAGCAGATACTGATCCGTCGGCGGAATGACCACCGGCCATTCTCCGCCGCCCGAACGATCCGGCATCCGGAGATGCAGAATCTGCCCTTTTTGAAACGTTACGCGAAAATCCAGCCCCAGCGGCCGCAGCAGCTCTCCGGCCCAGGCTCCGGCGCAGACCACGACTTCGTCCGCCTCCAGCGTCTCTTCGCCTACCGTAACGCCGGTGACGCGGCCTTCCGCCGCATTCGCGTTCAGCACGGCGCTTCCTTCCCGCACCGTCACGCCGCCCCGCCGGGCCGCCGATACCATCGCGCCTCGCAGCGCGCGTCCGTCCACCCGCGCGGCTCCGCTGACGCGAACGCCCAGATAGCCTTCGCCCAGCAGCGGAAACAGCTCCCGCACCCGCGCTTCGTCCAAGACTTCGATCTCCCCGATCTCCGGCGCGTCTTCCCGGCGTTTCTCGGCGCGCTCCCGCATCTGCTGAATCTTGGCGGGATCGGCATGCAGGCTGATCGCGCCTACCCGGGCATAGCCTGTATCGCGCTCGCCTTCTTCCCGCAGCCGCTCCGTCAGTTCGGCGTAATAGCGCGCGCCGCCCTTGGCGAGGCGGTACCACGCCTGATTGCGCCGCTGCGACAGCCACGGGCAGATGATGCCGGCCGCCGCGTCCGTCGCGCGTCCGGGATGCCCGGCGTCCACCAGCGTGACCCGCGCATCCGAGCGAGACAAATGATAAGCCGCCGATGCCCCGAGAATACCGGAGCCGACGACGATGATTTTTTTCATGAGAGAATTCCTTTCCGCTTCGGTTTAAAAAGAAAAATCGTCGAACTCCGGTTATTTTACCACTTCGGGAGGAGATTCGCGCAGTCTTCTCGGCGGGCGGTCCCATGAACCGATAGAGCCCTATTTCGGAGCTTTGTAACCAGACGAACGATTAGGGATTTATGCCTGGTTCAACATTTTTCTCGAGATATCATATTACTAAATACCCAAATTGGGTATCCCCTTCTAGAATAGGAGTGTACCTTTACTTTTTTACATATTCCCCAAGTTCGACCTTCCACTTCCTGATCTCTATACGCTGTGCCGCTTGACCCTCACATCTTTTATCCAAAAGGAGCGCTCACTTATGGCCACAACATCCGGATCTGCGCAGGACATCCTTACCCAACCTTTCACGCTTCAACAGATTAAATCCCTTCAAGAAAACAATCGGATCACAGCCGTGATTCCGGTCGGATTGGACGAAATCTCGAATCTGGGTCCCGAAGAACTGGCCGACCACCTTTCGATGAAGCTGACGGACAGCGACCTGCTGACCGACGTGCAGTACGAACGCGCCGGCGTCGAAGACGGGGAGACCGTGCTGCTTCAAGTATCCGGAGACGTCACCACCCTGCTGGAAGCGCTGGATTTGTTCGCGGACTACGCGGACGGCGAAGAAGCGGCAGACGAGGAAGAACTCGATTAACGAAAAAGCCGACCGGACCCGCAAGGATCCCGATCGGCATGGATCGCCAGGCAGCGTTCGTCTCCGATGGGGAGGCGGGCGCTGTTTGGCGTGGGGCGCCGTCAAAACGCTCTTCCGCACGGCGTTCCTTATCCCCGTTTATCCGCACACACGAAAAAGCATCCGTTTCCGAAGAAAGGGATGCTTGCGGCCTTCGTCCGTTCAGGACTGCAGACCGTCGTTTCGGCCGTGCTGATTGATGATGCGATCCACCGCGTTTTGTCCGACCGCCCTGTGCTTGTCGACTTCCGTCATTTTTTGGCGAACGGCCGGGGCCAATGCGCTTGCGCTTAAGAGCACTCCGTCTTTGCCGTAGAAATACTCATCCTTCTCGCCTTCGACCGCAATTCCGCTCCCGTATCCGCCCCGAAGCAGTTCGTCCATCA
Organism: Saccharibacillus alkalitolerans; assembly: GCF_011090185.1. Lineage (GTDB taxonomy): Bacteria > Bacillota > Bacilli > Paenibacillales > Paenibacillaceae > Saccharibacillus > Saccharibacillus alkalitolerans. Next base: position 208,638 of record NZ_JAAFGS010000002.1, read on the forward strand.
GGTCGTCGTCGATCGCGGTTCGATCCGGCGCGTGCAAGGGCGGCGCGATGCCGGAGAAAGCCGTCGATTCGGAACCCGCGTACGAGAAGTTGTTTTCCGCGATGCCGTCGGGGGCCGTACGCATATGTTCGCCTACATGGACAAGCGTATCCGGATTGACCGGCTTCGCGTCGGGACCGCGGTACGACAAATTGTTGGTCGGATCGCCGTCGGGCGGTGTACGCAGATGAGATTTGACATGAAGATGCTGAGGGTCCTGCACTTCCGCTCCTCCATGGTGCCCTCCCAGCGGTTCTCCCGCGTGCCCTAAATGCTCGCCGGTCCCATGATAATGCGCCACGGCGTCTCCTCCGATATGCAGCTTAAGAAACGGCAGAATGAAGGAAATGATGATCAAGGGCACGCTTCCCATAATGCCCAGAGCCGCGGCGCTGCCGTAACGATGCGCATACAACCAGCGAAGCGTCAGATGCAGCGCCAGCGCCGCCGATACCGATACCAGCACCGCCTCGAACCAATATGTATCGGGTACAGGATTCCCGAGCTCTTCGGCGAACCTTCTCAATTCCGCAATGTAACTTCCTCTTGTCGCGATCAACGCCGAGCCGCCGTAGATCGCCACGCCCGACGCAAAAGGCCGCCAATGTTTGACCACGAATCCGATTCTCATCAAGAAAAAGATCACCATGACGACCCACACCACGATGTTCAGCCCGGGAATCAAAGAGACCAGGCCCAGCAGCAGCATGTAAAACAGCATTTTCTTGAGCATCCCGAACGAAGTGACCAGAAAAAACACAAGCATGGCGCCCGCAAACACATAAGGCCCGAAATAAGCGGAAAAGACCGCCAGCGGAAACAGAATCACGGCCAGCTTATGAAGCGTCGACCCGATCTGCTCCTTCACAAAATCATTCATTCTCACGACAACCCCCGCTGCTTTTTCTTGAATCATACCAAGCAGGCGAGCAAAATTCCACATCTAGTTGCTGCTTGGATTGGGAAATATAAGATTCGCCTGACGATGCCGCATCTTGAAGCCCAGCCCCCGAATACGCCGGCCTGGCTCTCCTCCCCTTTCCATACTAAAATAAGAAGCAGGAAGCCTCTTATGTTCTAGTTCTACCTACCCTTGGATACCGGAGGAACTCATGAAAAAACACATACACGTCGTCGGAGCCGTCATCGTGGAGAACGGCAAAATACTGTGCGCCCAGCGCGGGAATACGAAGGCTTTGCCTTACAAGTGGGAGTTCCCCGGCGGCAAGATCGAAGAAGGCGAGACGCCGCAGGAAGCGCTGAAGCGCGAGATCGGCGAGGAGATGAACTGCACGGTGGAGATCGGGGAGTTTATCGAAACGACGGTGCACGAATACGACTTCGGCTTCGTGCATCTGTCGACCTTCTACTGCTCGCTGATCGAAGGCCGGCCGACGCTGACGGAGCATGTCGACATCCAATGGCTGGCCGCCGAGGCGCTCGGGGAGCTGGACTGGGCACCGGCGGATGTTCCGGCGGTAGAGAAGATTAAGGAGCGGATGATGCCCTGATGGACCATTCTACGCGACATTTGAACGAATCCCTGAATTGGGGATTTATCAACCATGAGCAGGAATCGCCGGAGCGATACAAGCCCAAGCTGCTTCTCAACGATCGGCAAAACGGCGACTATATCCTGACCCCGCTGTTGGATGAGCTGCAGCACTGTTTGTCGTTTACGTTCTCGGTGGCCTTTATCACGGAAAGCGGTCTGGCCGTGCTCAAAGCCCACCTCGCCGATCTGCATGCCCGAGGCGTTAGCGGCCGAATCCTGACTTCCCATTATCTGAAATTCAATCATCCCAAGACATTTCGGGAGCTGCTGAAGATTCCCAATATCGAGGTGCGTCTGACGGAATTAAGCGGTTTTCATGCCAAAGGGTACGTGTTCCGGCATCCCGGGCATTCAACGATCATCATGGGCAGCGCCAACCTGACGGCCGCGGCGCTCAAGACCAACTATGAATGGAACGTGAAGCTGACTTCATTCGAAAACGGCGGTCTGCTCGCGCAGTTCCACGCCGAATTCGACAAAGCCTGGCAGGCGGCTACGCCTCTCTCGTCCGAATGGATTGAAGCTTATCAGATCATGTACACCGAGACGCGCAAAGCGGACAAGAAGCTGCAGGCCGAACTTCCGCCGCTCCCGGAAAACACGACGCCTTACGGCGTGTTAAGCCCGGTACAGCCGAACAAGATGCAGCGGCAGGCTTTGCGAAACCTCGGCGCTTTGCGCGAAAGCGGAGCCCGCAGAGGCTTGGTCATCTCGGCCACCGGCACCGGCAAAACGTATCTGTCCGCCTTCGACGTCAAAAGCGCGGCACCTCGCCGTATGTTATTCGTCGTGCACCGGGAGCAGATTCTGAACCAAGCGATCAGCGACTACCGGAAAATCATCGGCGGACCCGACAGCGACTACGGCATGTTCTCCGGCGATCGAAGGGACGCGGAGGCCAAGTATGTATTCGCCACGATCCAAACGATATCCAAAGCCGAGCATCTGAGCCTGTTCGCCGCCGACACTTTCGACTATATCCTGATCGACGAGGTTCACAAAGCCGGCGCGGCTTCTTATCTCAACCTGATCGAACATTTCAGTCCCAAGTTCCTGCTCGGCATGACCGCGACGCCGGAACGGACGGATACTTTTAACATTTACGAATTGTTCGACTACCATATCGCGTACGAGATTCGGCTGCAGGAAGCGCTGGAAGAAGACATGCTGTGCCCGTTCCATTATTTCGGCGTGACGGATTATAGGTGTAACGGCGAGCTGTTGGCCGACGCTTCCGCTTTATCCGAAGACGATCGGGAACGGCGCGTCGATTATCTGACGGAAAAAATCGAATATTACGGGCACTCCGGCGAATCCGTCCGCGGCCTCATCTTCTGCAGCCGCAAAGCGGAAGCCGCCGAATTGTCCGCCATGCTGAATGCTCGCGGTTACCGAACGGCGGCGCTGGACGGCACTGACAGTCCAGAAGAACGCGAACGCCGGATCAATCAGCTGGAGCAGGGCGAGCTGCAGTACATCCTGACCGTGGACATTTTCAACGAGGGCATCGATATTCCGTCGATCAACCAGGTCGTGATGCTGCGTCAGACCCAGTCCAGCATCGTCTTCATCCAGCAGCTCGGCCGCGGACTGCGCAAGCACGAGAGCAAAGAATTCGTGACCGTGATCGACTTCATCGGCAACTACCAAAACAACTACCTGATCCCGATCGCCCTATCCGGAGACAAGTCGCAAAATAAAGACAATATCCGCCGGCATATGAAAGACACCAGCTATATCCGCGGCCTGTCTTCGATCAACTTCGAAGAAGTCGCGCGGCAGCAGATCTTCAAGTCGATCAGCGAAAGCAATCTGACCGCGTTCAAGCTGCTGCGAGAAGCGTATCTGGAATTGAAAAATCGGCTGAACCGCATTCCGCTGCTGATGGACTTCGTGGAGAACCATTCGCTCGACCCGTTGATTTTTGCCGACAAGTTCCCGAGCTATTATCATTTTCTGCTGAGGGTCCGAGAACCGGTGCCGAGTCTGTCGCAGCCGGAACAGCAGGTTTTGACGATGCTCACCGGCGAAATGCTGAACGGGAAAAGACGGCACGAGATTCTGCTGCTGGACATGCTGCTGAAGCAGGGCGCCGTCGCGAAGTCGGATTATCTGGAACGGCTGCGCGCGGACGGCTGCCGGGTAGGCGTGGATACGCTGGAATCGGTCATGCGAGTGCTGAGCCTGGAATTCTTCAACGAGCAGGCGCGGCAAAAATACGGAAACACGCCGCTTGTCCGGCAGGACGACGACGGGAATTACAGCTTCCATCCCGCGATGGCAGAAGCTTTGCGTCGAGACGATTACTTCCTGCAGTCGGTGTCGGATCTGATCCAAACCGCCTTTACCAAAAACGAGCAGTACGACAACAAAGCGACAATGACCTTGTACAAGAAATATTCCAGAAAAGACGCCAGCAAGCTGCTGAATTGGGACAAGGACGGCACCCCTACGATATTCGGCTACAAGATCAAAAACGGCACCTGCCCGATCTTCGTCACCTACAAGAAGCACGAAAACATCGGAGCCAGCACCAAGTACCAGGACGAATTCGTCAACGCGGAAGTGCTCCAATGGTCCACCCGCAGCCGCCGAACCCTGCAATCCGAAGAAGTCCAGCTCATCCTGGACGCCGACCGCGAAGGCATCGAGCTGCATATCTTCGTGAAGAAAGACGACTCGGAAGGACCCGAATATTATTACCTGGGACAAGCGCATTACGACGGAAAAAGCGCGGTCGAGAGCACCATGGCGGACGAAAACGGCAATTCGATTCCGGTGGTGCATATGAATTTGGTGTTGGAGCATGCGGTGGAGAGTAAGTTGTATGGGTATTTGACGGGGGATTGAAATCGATATGTTAAAGAGGTTACAGTTGTAAGTTGACTGTAACCTCTTTTCTTACCGCCTTCTTCCTAACCAACCTTTGGGCTTCTCTAAAAATTTTTGGACTTTCCATAACACTTCGCCTTGCGCAAATACAGATCCCACAGTTTCCTTAATATATTCCTTTCCTCTGGCATCTCTCAGAATCAATCTGAATTTAAAAAATTCTTGGTCCGGATTTCCAAACTCATTCATTCGGAGCAGTAGCGCGTCATTAGACTCGAAATTCACGAAAATATGGCCTACTTCTTCATCAAATGGCTTCAACGATAATTTAAAGTCGTTATTAGAATATTCTTTCCACCCACGTACCGAGTGCCTCGTTCGTAAACGGCCGTTCAAATCAATAATCTGAAAACTACCTGAAATTATAGTTATTGGCTTTTTGGAATAGTTCGAAATACAAACCTCTATCGAAGCACAACCATACTCTTCCTTACGAGCAAATAACTCTTCTTCGCAAAAGGCAATATCGATTTGCTCTCTTCCTTCATAGATCCTATCGAAATCAGGTCTTTTCAAACGATCATTTCTGCTCCCTCTCCTAATCCACGAATCACCCTCTTGCCATTTCCCAATTTTCTTTTTGATCATATATGGCTTGTTCTCACTATTAAAAATCTTAAAAATACCAAATAACTTGCCGTCGTACTCGTATTTAAAATATTCAAAAGTAAGTTCCGGCTCAACATGGTTATGTACGGCTTCAGCGTAAACGGCCGAGTCGATAAATTCTTCTGGTGGAATACCCTTATATTCATTTCCTTCCGAACGCTCTTTTACACCTATGACAATGTACTTGTCGCCTTCTATATGACAGTTCGCCATAGCCACAATATCTTTGATTAACTCTGCAAGATACGCTGGAGAATATTGAACGGCTTTAAAATCTAATTCATAACCTTCGTGTCCATTCAAAAGCAAGTCTTTGATTTTATCCATGTACGCAACCTCCATGTTCCAAATGTTCTTTTCGAATAGTTTGTGGTATATTTCTACCATAAAACAAAAGGAGTTGAGTCGTCTATGGGAAGCCTTAAGCAAAAAGATTCCTCTTACGATGGCCTCAAAAATCGAATTATTAAAAAGATGCGAATCAGCGAAACGGATGCCGATACGCTGGTGCAGGCGCATATTCTCAAACTTCGAGCCGAAAGAAAACTGCAGCAAGCTCAAGCGAAGCTGTCCCCGGAAATTCAAGACGAATTTTCAAAAACGATCGAAGACGGCGACGTTCAGGAAGAGATCCAACGGGTCGTTTCCGAATTAGAAAGAGAAGAAGAAATTTCGAATCCAAACAAGCGGGCTGCGCCCAAATATTTTACCGTGCGCGAAGTCTCAAAATACAAAGGCATTACGCCTCAACAGGTTAGACGGAACTGTATCGCCGGAAAGTATAAGGCTGAGCAGGTCGCAGGGGAACACTCTTCATGGAGAATTTCCAGCGAACAATTTGAATCTGAAGAAGGGTTCCAAGACTTTCTTCAGGAAAGAAACAAAATTGCCGAAAGAACGGCGCAAGCTGCGAAAATGGCGATAGAACTGTGGCGGGACGGTCGTAACGGAATTCCTGAAAAGGATCTCGACGATCATGAGCAATAAACAACCGGATGCGCCTGTGACTTATATGCTGGATACCAACCTGCTGCGCTACTTGACCGGGAAAGATTCAAATCAAGCCGAGCTGCAGCGCTTAAAAGAAAGTGCAGAAGAATTCTGGACAAAAAGTCTGCACGAGGTCAGAGATACCGGTGCCGCAATTTTGCTTCCGCAGGAAGTCGTGCGCGAGTTAAGCGTCCAAATGCACGTGCTGCCCAATGAAACTCAGGAACAACTCAATCGAATCATAGCTTCTTTAGAGAAAGAAAGTTTCGATCTCTCTTCTTCTCTCGAATATGAACTGAGGAAGTTCAGCAGTTATGCGATTCAAAAATATCAAGATCAAATTCGGCCTCGCCAGCAAACAACTACGCAAGGCGGAATGAAAGACTACAAACTCGAATACCTGCAAACCTCCGACGCTCGTATTCTTGTTTCCGCCTATCTGAACGACGCCATCTTAGTGACTCGAAACATCAAAGATTTCATTGTCTATCTCCTATTCTGTGCTCCGGAAGAAAAACGATTATACGATTTTGTCGAGAAACAGTTTGTGACGGTGCCGGCAGAAGGCTTGGAACTTGTTGCTCAAGACCCGCACTTCCAGGAAGTTCGAGCCAAGTTGGAGCATTTGCTGATCGGGGAAGAATAATAGGATTGTATCCATACCAAAAAGCACGGCTCCGTGAGCGCGACGGAACCGTGCTTTCTTATTGTAAATGTTCAGTCTGCGCCCGCCGCTCAAAATGCACATGCAGCCGATACTCGCAGATTTCCCTTGTCCACCGATACAGCAGCTCCCGATCTTCCTCCGCCACATCGAACGCCAATCGAAACTTCCCATCCGCAAACTCCACCTGACTGCCTTTCGCTCCCGCCCACTTGCTCATCGGCATGTCCGCGATCAGCTTCGCCACCTTCGCCCGCGTCTGCTCGTTCCAATCCCACAGCCGCTTCGATTCCTTGTCGCTGAAGTCGATCCGCTTCCGGTATTCCTTCTCCGTCAGATACCCGTGGAAAAACGCTGCCGCTTCCTCCGCCGTCACCGGCTCATCCCAGTGCTTCGCGCCGTGTTCCAGCATATCCAGCAGCACGATCATCTTGTAGCTTTTCGTCATGACCGTCTTCTCCACATCGCGCAGCCAGGCTTCGTACCGCTCGTACACCTGCTGCTCCCGTTCGTTCAACATTTCGGCCCAACTCAAGAAGCCGACATACGAACCGAACTCGTCGCGGTAGGCTTTGCTGATCGAGCGTCCCTGCAGATGCAGTTCGAGGTAAGTCGGGATCTGTTTACGGAGATAAAAAAACGTTTTGCGTGAATTTATAAAGGCTTGCTCTTAGTATGCGAAAAAAACGTCACTTATAAATCAAATTTAGCAAAACGCACACGATAAATCGCTCATGTTCTCTTGAACGTCTGTTCGTCTTAAGGTAAAATACACGTACAAAGCACATTATTACGTACGTAATAAAGGAGAATGCTGATGAACTTCAGTTATACTTTCCCTGCACTCCGAGGCATTCAGGCGGGTAGAGAATTTTACACCGTCATGTGTCCGTTGCGTCTAATTCCTAAGATCTTTTTGTTCGATGAAGAAGAAATTCCGGCTGAACATCGCGCGCAGCGTCTGATGAACAAATCGCGAATTCCCGACATCGCCAATTATATTTTAGAGAATCCGAAAGACTACATTTTCTCTTCTCTTACAGCTTCGGTAGACGGAGACATGAAGTTCAAGGAAAGCTCGAAGGATATGAAAGACATAGGCTATTTAACCATCTCTCTCGATTCTAAGTTCTTGATCAATGACGGTCAACATCGTAGAGCCGCTATCGAAGAAGCCCTGAAAATCTCTCCCGATCTTGGCGACGAGACGATCTCAGTGGTCTTTTTTCATGATTTAGGCCTGACTCGCTCTCAGCAGATGTTCTCGGACCTCAATCGACATGCCGTAAATACGACGTCTTCGATCGGAATCTTATATGATCATCGGGATCAACTTTCGCTTATTACCAAGAGCCTAATTGCCGATATTCCTCTGTTGGAGCGTTATACGGATCGCGAGAAAGTATCGCTGTCCAAGAACTCGCCTAAGCTTTTTGCTCTCAATCATATCTTTAACGCCACCTCCAAGCTTATCAATAAGCGAAAAGGAGACTTGGTTTCGGAGCAAGAAAAATCTTTTGTGTCGGAGTTTTGGGAGTTGCTTTGCAATTCGATTCCCGAGTGGCAAGACGTCTTGAAAAAGAAAATCTCTCCGCGCGAACTTAGAGTTCACTCGGTAGTCGCGCACGGAATCTTTTTGGAAGCCTTGGGCGTCATAGGCTACTACTTATATCTCAATCATCCGGATGAATGGCAATCTTACATTAAGAAACTCAAGAGTATTGACTGGAATCGCGAAAACAAAACGGACTGGCAAGGCCGAGCTTACGGCAATACCGGCCGCATTAATAAAACAGGCGAAACGGTGCAGCTCACCGCTAACCTGATCAAATCAAAAATCGGTCTCCCTCTCACCGAGCAAGAACAGAAGATGGAGAACAAGTTCAAGGAGGCTTCTCAAAATGGTTGATTTCGGACTTAACATATTCAACACAGGCACCAAATTTACGGAAGCCAAAGAACTCGTCAAAGAAGTCTATCAAATGGACGAACGCCCTTGGGTTGTAGGATTCAGCGGCGGTAAGGATTCGACGGCCGTCGTTCAGCTCGTCTTTCAAGCTCTTCAAGAACTTGAACCTTCCCAACTGCATAAGAAAGTCTATGTGATCTCCTCGGACACTCAGGTGGAGACGCCGCTTATTATCGATAAGATTACGCGAACGCTCGGTCGCATTCAAGCCAAGGCTTTGGAACTCGGTCTGCCTTTCGAAACGCAAAAAGTACGCCCGAAAGTCGAGCAAACTTTCTGGTCTTCGATTATCGGCAAAGGTTATCCGACGCCGCGTCAAAAGTTCAGATGGTGTACGGACCGTTTGAAAATTGAGCCTGCTAACCGTTTCATTTTGGATAAAGTCGACCAATTCGGCGAAGTCATCATGCTGCTCGGCGTACGCGATTCGGAAAGTGCTACTCGCGCTGCCGTCATGCAGTCGCACACGATCGAAGGCAAGAAGCTCATGCGTCATTCGACTTTGAGAAACGCTTTTGTTTTTGCGCCGATTCGTACTTTTAACGTAGACGATGTCTGGGAATTCTTGCTTCAATATGAATCCCCTTGGGGAGACGACAATAACGAGTTGCTTGAACTTTACCAAAGCTCCAATAGCGAATGCCCGTTGATCGTAGATAAAGAAGTTAAGGAAAGCGCCGGCTCTTGCGGAAATAGCCGCTTTGGTTGCTGGACTTGCACGGTCGTAAGCGAAGACAAAGCTTTGAGCGGATTTATCAATAACGGCGTAGACTGGCTGCGTCCGTTGTATGATTTCAGAAGCTTCTTGGTGCAAATCCGAGAAGATAAAACCAAAAGACAAAAACAACGGATGAACGGTGAAGTTTATCTGCTTCCTTTTAATGACGAGCTCAATGGTCGCGAGCCGATCCTCAAAGAAAATTTGAAGCAATACTTGGATGAAAACAATATCAACCTGGCTACCGTGGAAGAATTGGATATCGTTATTCAAGACGGAGATGAACTTAAGCGCCTGGGCGTAGGTCCTTTCACCTTGAAAGCTCGCGAAGAAATCTTGAGAGAATTGCTGCGCACGCAGAAACAAATTCGCGAATTACATGATCCGACGATTGAACTGATCACTATTGAAGAATTGAAAGCCATCCGCAAATACTGGCACGACGACCTGCAGTGGGAAGACCGCCTGCCGATGATCGTTGAAGAAGAAACAGGCGAAGTGTACGATTGGGATCACAATGACCGACCTGTATTCAAAGACGATCAACTCACTGATCTGGAGACGCTTTGCCAAGAAGAGGGCGTGAACTTGAGCGTACTCAAACAATTGATCTCCGTAGAAAAAGATTACTCCGGCGTAAAAGTAAGACGCGGACTGTTCCAAGCATTCGATAAAACTCTGAAGCAAGACTTCTTGCATTTGTAAAGGTGGATTAGCTCTTCATGCATATTACTAAGCTGTTGCTTGGCAACATTGGTGCTTATTATGGCCCATCTCACGCCTTTGACTTTGAAACTACTAAGGAACGAAACGTAGTTTTGTTAGGAGGTAAAAACGGAGCCGGAAAAACGACAATTCTAGAGTCTCTACGTATCGTTTTATTTGGCTCAATGGCGTATGGATTCATGGTCGATAATGAGCCTTATTTCAAAAAAATTCTTTCTCTCTTAAATCGTAAAGCTGTTCAAAGCGGAGAAAACAAATATCAAATTAGATTAGAATACACTTCGATTGAAGAATTCGAGCCAACCCGTTACGTGATAATTAGGCATTGGCATTTCAAAAAAGGAAAACTTAGAGAAGAATTTTCTGTCCAAAGAAATGGTGTGCACTTAAATAATCAAGAACAATCCGACTTCCAAAATCGCTTGCGCGAAGAAATGCCTCCCCGTCTTTTTGAACTTTGTCTTTTTGACGGGGAGGACATTTCGAGGATCGTATCGGACGAAAAGATCCCGGAGTACTTGAGCGAGTCCGGTAAAATCCTATTCAATCTGGATTTGTTTATGAACTTGGAAAAAGATCTGCAGACTTACCGAATGCAATATGCTCAGAAGAACGCAAGTGCGGCTAAAGAAATTGCCGACCAACAAGAATTAATGAACAAAATTGCGGAGCTTCAAACGATTGTCGAGGAAAAAGCCTCTCTAATTGTCCTCAGTGAAGATGAAATTACTCATCTAAACGATGAGATCAAGCAGCATAAGAAAGACTTCGACGAACATGGCGGTTTGCAGCGTGAAGAACGGCAACGACTGGCTAGCCAAGTTAACGTAATCGAGAATGAGAGAAAAGCAAACACCGAACAAATTCGTTCGTTTACAAACTCTCTCCTTCCCTTCTATATTGCCAAAGATTTGTTGAGTAAAGTCGTAAAGCAATTGGATTTAGAGAAAGAAAATGAGTCTTTCGAATATGTCTCTTCCGCTCTAGAGATAGAGAAGTTAAACGCACTGGTTCATCAGCTCCAAAAATCGAATGTAAGCCTTGATATTGCTCAGCTACATAAGGGCATCTTAGAGATTATGCAGCCAGAGAACATTCAATTAATTCATCGAGCTTCGTTCGCGCAACGGAGCGAGATTCATAACTTATTCAAGCAGATCGAGCAAATCGATCCCAAGCAATATATTCAACTATATGACAGAAACGCTGAATTGCTCATCGAAGCTCAAAGATTGCGTAAAGCGATTGAAGTCAACGATCAGTCCAGCGAATTCAGAGAAATCCTTGCACAGATCGAAACTAAGACTAAACGCGTTGAGCAATTGCGCTTGCTCATCGAGCACTACAACAAAGAAATTCATGAAGCTACGGAAACGATCCGCCTTCATACTGCTGCGGCAAATAAAATCACAGACAAAATTCGTGAATATCACAAAGCTGAGAATTCCTTTGCAATGACCGAAAAACTGCTGTTGGTCAGCCAACGGTTCAGAGACCGGCAATGGCGTAAAAAGTTGGACGACGTAGCGAATGAGGCGACCAAGATGGTTAATATTCTTTTCCGCAAAAAAGAATACATCGACCGTATTCATATCGATCATTCGACCTTTGAGTTGCATCTCTATAATCGTCAGCAGCATTTGATCACCAAAGAACGTCTCTCAGCAGGCGAAAAGGAAATGCTCATGCTGACCGTGATTTGGGCCATGTTCAAAGTCTCAGGTTGGAAACTTCCGTTTGTATTCGATACTTTAATGGGTCGTCTGGATCAGGATCATAAGAGAGCTCTCATTCAACATTTCATTCCAAGATGCGGCGATCAAGTATTGATGTTTACGACCGATTCCGAAGTTTCCAAGGAACAATATGAACTTCTCAAAGATATTACAGCCAAGTGCTACACCCTCGAATTCGATCAAGCCATGGACAGCGCCAAAATCGTGAAGGGTCGCTACTTTACCATCAGTGAGGAGAGCAACCAGCTATGAACTTCACTTTACGAACATCGAAATATGCCAAAGACAATCTAACTCAATTAAGCTCGGCTACAAGCATCACGCCGAATATCTTGATCCGTTACGCAGTCAGCCTATCGCTTAGAAATAGCGTTCTAGATGGCGGAGTCGAACCTGTAACCAAAGACTTCTCGGACGGGTTGGTGCTGAACCGTAATACCGTAACAGGCGAATACGACTATGTATTCAAAGCTCTTATCACGCAAGCAGCAGGCAAAGAACTAACAGACGAAGAATACTTCCCGGGTTACTTCAATGCCCATTTGGAACGCGGGATTCGTTCTCTTGCAGGCGAATATAAGAGCGCAGGTAATTCCGAGCGTTTTCTCCGTGCCTTAATACTCTAACGGAAAGTAGGGATCTGCATGCTTTACTTGGATAATAGCGCAACAACCAAGATTCACCCTGAAGTGTTGGAAGCCATGATGCCCTATCTCCAAGAGGAGTACGGCAACCCGTCCAGCAAATTTTATTCCTTAGCGGAAAACGCCAAAAAAGCCGTAGCCAAAGCCCGCGAGCAAGTCGCCTCGCTGCTTGGCTGCGATCCGGACGAAGTCGTTTTCACTAGCGGCGCAACGGAAAGCAATAACATGATTATCAAAGGCATTGCAGATTATTACGGTCGGGAAGATGGAGCGAATAAACGTCTCATGACAACAAAAGTGGAACACCCTTCCGTGATCGAGACGTTCAACTTCTTAGGAGAGCGCGGCTATGAGGTTTCTTTCTTGGATGTGGATCAATATGCGCGAGTAACGGTAGAACAAATAAAAGAAGCGGCTGCACAAACGCAGCCACTTCTCACTTCGATCATGTGGGGAAATAATGAGATTGGTTCGCTTAACCCGATTGCCGAGCTATCCGCGTTGTTCGAGGAGAATGGTCTCTTCTTCCATACGGATGCTACACAAGTAATCGGTAAAGTGCCAGTCGACTTGAAGAACCTGAAAGGTGTTCGATTCCTCTCGATGTCCGGACATAAGATCGGCGGCCCGAAAGGGATAGGCGCTGCGATCATTCGCAAGCAGTCGAAAGAGATTTATACTCGTTTGACTCCTCTGATGCATGGAGGTGGGCAAGAGAACAACTATCGTAGCGGTACGCTTGCCGTTCATAATATTGTGGGGCTGGGTAAAGCTGCTGAATTGGCTGCCGCTAACCTTGAGCAGAATGTACAGCGCTTGACTGAGCTTGAGCAGTATTTGACTGACATTTTCAAGACTAACCTATCTGGGAAGATCAAATTCAACAGTGATGAAAAAGATAAGATTCCTGGGTTGATTAGCTTGCAGTTCATTGGAGTGAATAATGAGCTGCTGCTTAAGAAATTGGCTGATTATGTTGCGCTTTCTTCTGGATCGGCTTGTAGTTCTAGTAAGCCGAGTCATGTGTTGAGTGCTGCTGGTAGGTCATTAGAAGAAGTAAGACAAACTATACGAATCAGTCTAGAAAGAGAGGTTTCTGAAAAAGACTTATTTATATTCAAAAAAATTCAATAACGTAAACCTATTTTTAAAATTCTTAGTTCTAATTAATTAAGATTAACTAATTAGAAAAACAAAGAGCCATTAGAGTAAATCTAAATAAAATTATAAAATATTTATGAATGCTAAATGGCTCTTTATAAATTATCACATTCAAACTCACAGCTTCTCAAATCAATAAAATCACCTAATTCAAACTTGTACTTATTTTCGAAAAAGGTTTCGCAAGGCTATTTCAATCACTCTAGAAATCGACAACTTGTTTCTTTCGCTAAAACTTATCAATTCATCATTAATCTTATCATTTAAATGTATGGTATACGTTTGACTTGAAGACTTAACTTGATTAGAAAATTTAGATTGTTCTATAATGTTAAGTTTTCTTTCTGCAATTATCTCATGTAGGATTTTTATATCTTCCTTTGAGAAAACATCTTTCAGCGCTAACTGTGATTCCTCAGTTGTAGGCTGCTCTTCTTCTTCTGCTTTATTAGGTACTTCTTGCGTTTCCTTCAACATCGGCAATTGTTTTTTTTCAGAATCTAAATGGTAATCTCTAGCTCCTGTTGGCTCAGCTAAAGGAATATTAGTTTTTTCTAGCTCTTGCTGCTCTTTAGAGCTGTTCTTATTGTCTTCTAAAAGATGTGGATGTGATTCTTTTGAAATTTGTGTGAAAAATATTGGGAGCTTTTCTTCAAGTGCTTTGCTATCACGATAAGTTTTTAGATTTTCTTCTACTGACCATTTATTTCTCGATAAGAATTTAACACCTTCAATTGTGTAAAAAATACATTCGGAAAGATACGATAATTGAGGCAGGTAGTTTTTTATTTTCCTTATAAGAATTTTATCCAAAATAATATAATGCTTATTTTCAATTAATTTCCTTTGTATGTTTGTTATGAAATCTCTTCCGAATATAGTATCAATCTGATAATTATCTATAACCTTTTGATTGTTATAATTTAAGCACAACAATTTTCCAGTTACTACATCGGTCAAAACACTAATTTCATCCATGTCCGCAATACTTGTAGAACCATCTTTACTAGTTTCATATACCCAACTTTCCTTAATGTCTTCTTTTCTAAATTGTCTTAACATCTGGCTTGAGCTAATATTTTGTTCAAGAGAAACCTCATTTAAAGTTTTATTATTTAAATTGAGTTCAGCAAGCACATTTAAAAGCGAATTATCTTTAAGAACTCCACCTTTACAATGAACAAGCCATCGTAATTTATAGCCGTTTTCTTTTAGTTGAGATACAAGATGATCCAAATTGATGTTAAATGCCTTAGCTACGAAATCAGTTGAATTATATTGTGTTTCTACAGCAATTCGTAAGAGTAAGTCTGGATCGATCTTTTCTTTTCCCACCTTTGTATTAGAATTTCTGTTTTCTCTATTGTTAATAACAATATTGTCTGAATCAATCTCATAGTCTTCTTTTAGAAGTCTCTCTCTCAAGCTTTTAACACTAACACCTAATCTCTTAGCAACTTCTTCTAAAAGCATCCCATCATTGAGTTCAGTGATCGCATCTTTAACTTGCCTATCTGTTAACCTATCACCGTCCAAAAAATCATCTATTATCCCTAAGATATCCATGATGTGCCTCCACTTCAAATCACTCATTACAATTGTTGAGATAAGAAATATATTTTACTTCTTTCACAAAACGAGAGGCTTCTACTTCTCAAATATAAAATAGTTTCAAAAAAGTATATCTGCTATGCCTTTAAGGTTTCTTTCTTTATCAGTTAAATCATCTTCCATACTCATAATATATTCAAAAAAGTTATTTAATGATTGTTTGGGGTGTACCATAATCTTTTCATAAATAATCTCAATTCCGCCTGCAGCATATTCTTCAAAGATTTTCATTTTTTTATCAAACGCTTCATCATCTTGATTAAACAAACTAAGATCTTCTGTCTCGATAAGCGCAATAGCATCGATAAAAGGTTCATCAGTTTCTAAATTAAATACACTCCAAGGCATTCCCTCTGCCTGTGACGTGAACTCGATACGTTTTTTTTCCATAAACCCGACAGCGCCCGCAAGCATGAATGCATCTTTATAAGTCGAAAAGACACCGAATTCCTCTTCGTCTACAAGCTTCTTATAAAGCAACTCCTGTTCCTTAGGCCTCCTGATTCTCCTTCTCGTGACCATTTCTTTTCTCCTCCTCAACTTTTGTGAATTCGTATTGCTGATCACTTGTACGTGGATCATTGTAAGATAACTTGTACTCTTTACCAATCAATGTTTTCATTTGGTTCTCGACTTCTCCTTTCCATTGCGAAGTTGAAACAATTACAATGACTTGATCTGCTAGTTTGTGTATGCCTTTAGCTATGCGTTCCCTATGATCAGAATCTAAAGCGCCGAAAGGTGAATCCATAACCAATGGATAAATCCCTCCTTCGTCAAAATCTTGCTTATTTTCCTTTTTGAATTGCTCACGCGCAATATCTACAATTGCTCCGATAAAAGACAAACTAGTAATTTGGCGTTCTCCTTGCGACATCCCTACAATGTTTCCTGTATTATTCAATACATTCAACTCATAAGAATCTGAGAGTTTTAAAGTATAACCTTTACGCAAAAATTGAGAGTATACACTCGAAATTTTATCCTGCAATTGTATTCTTACTAGCTTCTCACGAATGT
Source organism: Saccharibacillus alkalitolerans (assembly GCF_011090185.1). Taxonomy (GTDB): domain Bacteria; phylum Bacillota; class Bacilli; order Paenibacillales; family Paenibacillaceae; genus Saccharibacillus; species Saccharibacillus alkalitolerans. The sequence goes on from NZ_JAAFGS010000002.1 coordinate 224,972, forward strand.
TTAAAATCTTCCGCATTGTTTTTTCTAAATGTTCGCAAGTATCCATTCTTTTTTGTGTCAATTTAGCTCTACTTTCTATTTTATCTATTTTTGATTGTTCAAATTGTTTTGATTGAATTTGCTTTGTTATATCCTCGATTTTAGATATTATACCGCCAATCTTTCTATCTATTTCACTCTTACCTTCAATCAACTGAATTCTTCGATTTTCTAATTCTGCTATTTCCTCAGAATCTTTACCTGTTAACTGAAGACTAATCTCCTCAATTTCTTCATTTAGTTTTTTTTCTTCCTGTAGTTTGCTTAATTCTTCTACCTTTAATTGCTTCATTTCAGAAAAAAGGTTTTTTTTCTTCTCGGTAATTATTTTCAAATCACCCATAAAATCAAATGTTTTATTTTCGACCTGATCATTACTAATTTTACTCATTAGATTATTAATATGATGCCAGTGTGAAGAGCCTTCTGTTAATTCTGCTCCACAAATACAAGTTCTATTTTCCACAAGAGATTCAATAAAGTGTCTTTTAATTCCCGTAATCGGCTTCTGACTTTTATTACTTCTAACAAATGCTTCTGCTTTTTGTGCTACCAAATGACTAAATGCAAGATAACCATTTTTACTTATTAATAAGGTTAACTTTTTACGAACATCTTTTATAACTCCTCTTATTTCTTCTAGCTGGTTGGTTTTCTGATCTCGCAGCTCTTGTAAATGTTTTGCTCCTTCGATCTGCTTCAAACGATCTTCAACTTCTTTAATTTGTTTATTCGTAGCTCTTAAATTCTCTTTTTGCAGTTTTTCTTGGTTTTGAAAATCAATCATTTGTTGATCTAACTTTTCTATTTCTTCTATTAGATTGGCTGTCTTAGAATCTCCTACATTTTTTAGATCACTGCGGAATTTTTTTCTAGCATTTTCAGTATGCGAAATGGCTCTTTCTAAAATTTCCAGACCCATAATATTTTTGATAGCTCTTTTAATATCTGCAGAACCACTTTCTTTTGACAAATTATCAATACGCTCTCCATCAAAAAAGAAATAACTTCTAAGATCCTCAGGTAAAATCCTTCCAATTTCTACTGTGGGATTTGTAATAATCTCTGATTGACCATCTTCCCGATACTCTAGAACCACTTCAGGATCATGGTAATAAATGTCTTTTAAGCTTTTCTTTGCTGTAACTTTACGAACAAGGGTATACTTTTTCCCATTACTTGTAAACTTCAACGTAACAGAACCTTCTACCTCACTGTCTTCTAGTGCAGTAGAAATGGCATGCTCATTTATAATATTCTTTCCATTTGGGAGATTGAGTGTCCCATATAGACACCACATAAACGCATTTAACAACGCCGTTTTCCCGGCGCCATTCTCGCCGTGAATAACGGTTACATTTCGAGTAGAGGATTGAGAAAATTCAATATATTGCTCTTGATAATATTGCCTAAAATTAAAAAGTTTTATGGATTCCAATAACACTAATCTTTCACCCTTTCTTTGACAATATCCATAATCTGATTAACAATGTTGCTGCCTTGAAGATTCTTCCTATTCAACAATTCCTTTTCCTGCTGCAAAATTTCCTTAAGTATCCATGCATGTGCTTCTGGAAGTTCTGCTAAAATTGCTTGGATCTCTTCTTTCTCTTCCACTATGTTTGAATCCTCCTAAAAATTTAATAGATTATAAGCATGCTTTACTTTAGCAATTTCTTCGTGCGCTAAAGGTCCGTTACGAGCCAAATCAGCAAATTCAGAGAGTCGTGTTAATTCACGTTTTACTATATTTCTCTCCATATTAAATAATGTTGGTTCGATTAATTCAATTTGATCTAATTCACGAGGAAGGACAATAAAATCGTGAATATAAGAATATTTTTTTTGGGGATGTTTTCTTAAAACTCTACCACGTCTCTGAATGAATTCTCGTGGATTTGTACTACTTGCCAATATATATGCATTCTGTGTTGCTGGAACATCAACTCCCTCATCAAGACATTTAATCGCAATCAGTGCTTGTAGGTCACCTGTTTCAAAGCGTTCCAGCAATTCTTTTCGTTGAATTGCATCTTCTCGAGAAGTAAACGAATGTATCTTCATGTCTAAATCATTTCCCAACAACTTACTAACTGCATCTATCTGCCTTTCTCCATCAACAGAACTATCACCACAATAAACAATATTGTACAAGGAATCCTTTCTATTACTTAAAAGTTCTTTTAGTTTAATTAATTTATTCCTTGCTCTACTCAAAATTCTAGCTCTTTCAATAAGAAGGCTTGTGAGCCCTTTTGAGTCATCATTTTTAAAGTTTCCATCTTTCGGGAACAACTTTACAATTTTCCGAGTAACTTCATAATACTTTTCACTTTCATCTTCATCAAGGTAAATAATATGCGGATGATAATAATATTCTGTAAGGTACTTGCCAATAGCCTTTTCTAAACCGAACTGAAAGACAACTTGATTACCAAAATAAGAGAGCAAGGAATCAGTTCCATCTTCATCATACCAACGATTAGGAGTAGCAGATAAAGCTAGCCTATAAGGGAATTCTTCAATAAGAAGCTTTCTACTACTTTCAGCACCCAGATGGTGAGCTTCGTCAGCAATGAAGACTACATTTTTATTTAACTTTCTAAGGATCACTTGCATATGAGGCAGTGAAAAAGTAGCATTTGTTGTTATCAAACAAAAGTGATTTATGGCTCCTGACTGAAAAGCCGTAATATGATTATTGACATCTTCTTCCCACAGGTTCCTAGAATTATAAGCAATCAACGGACTCATATTATATTTTTTTAAATCTTTTACCCACTGATCAACGAGATGTGTATATGGACAAACTACGATTACAGCAAGCCTTTGGGTTACTTCCCACAGCTTAGTCACTGCTGTGATAGCGGTAATCGTCTTCCCCGTTCCAGTTGCCATTTCAAGCAAACCCTTGCATTCATTTCTAAACCAGCTTTTGATAGCTTCCTTTTGATAATCTCTAATTTCTAAATTTTCTGGCATGCGAGGAGTATTTAAGTTTGATTTATTTATGTCTACATGCGTGACTTCTATTTCCGGATCTCTTTCAGCATATTGGGAGGTTCTATAGCTTAATAACCTTTCTTTGGCTACTTGTGGAAATTCAATGATCTCTAATTGGCTTGTAGAATTTCCCCAGAGTTTTTCAAAGTCTAATTCTTTTCTTTGGACTCGAATATCGTCACCATCTTGCCAATTACAAAATACATCGATTGATTCAAAATTATTGTATAGACCACCCTCTGTTTCATTAGATGATCCAGAAAAGGCGATTTTGTTATTTTCCCAGTCCTCCATTATTCCAATTTTTTCGTGGTAAAGACCATAGCTCAGGACATTCCTAGTCATAGCAATTTTTATATCCAATTGTTCATTGGCAATAAGCCATGCCAAGTAGTTAAACCTCTCCTTCATCAAAAGCGTAGTAGGCTTGGTAATAGATCTTATTATAGAATCTTCAATCACATCTTCTCTTAACCGATAGCCTAGTTCAATAGCCTCAATATCTTTTTCATTGAGTCGAGGAGAAGCTATTAATTGCATTTTGCCGCCTTTATCAATGAGTTCAGAAATTCCTTTTGCAGCAAGCATCAAGGAACCGCTAGAGAAATAACCTACAGCTCTTTTATATATTTTGGTTTGTGATAAAACTGGGATATAAAAGTCCTTAATAATATTTCCTGATTCTTGATCCGATCTATATTGATAAGAAATATTTAAGTTTTTGAATCCCATAAGATCCTCCGAAACTCATTATTTTATATATTATAGAAAATACTTATTTAAATATTAAGTTCCCAAAAAGCCCGATCCCGCATCCAAACCGGTTGTCCTGCTCCAGCCTTCACAATACTAAAGTGCTTCTGCAACGACTTAATCCGATTCATGATGTTCTCTTCCTCGCCCTTGCTCTGCGTGCTGAACACCATCCGAATCTCTTTCGCGGACATCTCCGAAACATTATGCACGATCCAAGTCAGAATATAATTAGCATAATCGTTATCCGACGTCGAGAAATGGCTTAGGAACTGCGTAGACAGAATCGTTCCTACTCCGTACTCACGTCCTTCTTTGAGAATCTTTTTAATCGAAGTGAAGTCTTTACTCAAGAAGTTGTCTGCCTCGTCGACCAAGATCATTTTCGTGATCTCACGATAATTCCCATTGATCGAACTGTGCCCTTGCATCTGCATCTGATTGTAGAATACGTCCAACGTAATCGATACCACTAGATTCTGAATGCTTGCGTTGAAGCCAGACAAATTGATAACGGTAATCCCATCAATCATGTCAAATAACGGAATCGTCTTGCTCGCATCGGGTTCGAAGACTTCCATTTCGTACAGCTCTTGCAAAGCTGCATACAAGCTGTCGACCTTCGCATCTTCTCTTCCTGCATAGATGTCGTACACTTCGCTAAGCGTCGGTGCTGGCTGCTCCCAAGTGTTTGGATCGTTCTTTATGATGCCTTTCTGATTATAGGCATCCATAATGACCCCTTTCAAAGTATTCACTTGAACCTGCCCTAAGTTAAAGGACTTGGCAATCGTATCGGTCAACGAGCCGCTTGTATGCACAGGCAGCAACGGACGGATTGGTTTCGTGACGTAGAGCGACAGTGGATTATATGGCAGGTGGTAAAGGTCATATACTTTCGCCCCAGTCTTCTCTGTAAAGTCCGGCTTAATATAGTCGCCTTTATAATCGAAGATCAGAATACCGATCTTTGTACCGTTCACGTTATCTTGGCTGCTGCGGCTGAGCTGTGTGATCAATGACTTCGTGAACTGGGTCTTCCCCGTTCCCATTGTGCCGATGATTCCTGTATTCGTGTGCATGACTTTATCTGTCGAAGTCGGATACCACTTGATCTCTTCCTGGGTTTGAGCATTATGTCCAAACAAAATCTCCAGTGGCTTGCTCTGCTCCATTGCGACTGGCTGTACTTTCTCCTTCTGCTGCCTCGTGTCACCCGGCTGTTCCGAACTATCGGATGCAGCCCGCTCCCTCTGATCAGCTTCGTAGCCTTCAGTGGTTTCCGCCACAAGCTGAGGCCATTTCGAGCCCTCTATGCTTTTAGTGTCCTCAGTCTCTCTAGTCCCCGGTAAAACCACAACTTCCTCTTCTCCAGCAACATAAAGCTTCGAAAGCAACTGATCCGCCGGAATATCGCCATATTCGCTCTGGATATGATTTTTGATTTCTTCAATATCCTTGATGATGAAGTCGTATCCGCTTTTCTCTGGATAATCGAACACAAGCACGTCTTCCGTCCGTTTGATCTCCGTAAAGACCAGCTCTTTCTTGAACGAAATGACCGCTCCATCACCGATGTATTCTTCCAAAGCATTCGAGATCGTATAATCATCGTTCAACAGTTTTTCTCTCAAGCCGCTGTCCGTTACATTCTGCCAATACTGTTCCGGCCAGATCGAATAGAGATCCATTTTCTCGGCGCTGGCAATTGCGAGCTGCATGAAGAAATTGCGATACAGTTTGGCTTTGAACGGATCTTCTTCGCTCTCCGTCAAAAAGTCCAGCAACAGTTGCCGAGTCTCTTTGACTTGTGCTATCGCTTTCTCGTAAACCCCAGACGGGTTATGACCGATCTTCACTTCAATGGGGTAAAAGTGAACTTTGACGTTTTGATCTTGCTGCTCGATGCCGATCAGCAGAAGATCGTCGCTATAAGAACCGAATCTACCCAGGTTACGAGTCGAGAACAGTCCTTCCGATTGACGAAGCCCTGTTCCTCCGGAGATTCGCAGAATTTCTTCCATGGAGATCGGAATCCAGATGATGTCTTTATGCGCAAAGGCAGCCAATGCTAATTTCACCGCAGACAATATACTAATCTTTTCTCTAGGGAATTGATTTTTCTGTGCCAATAAACGGAGCAGCCAGTTGCCGTTAATCGCGTTAAAGAAATTGATGATCGGCGGCAAGACTTCATCCGTAGCTTTGATCTCATGCGAATGCAAAAACTCCTTGATCAGTTTCTGATATTGCTTCGAGCGTCTTGTTACCGTTATTGCATCAAAACCGCTTGAAGACGTGTACTGATCGCTGTAATGAATGACCAGCAAATCTTTCTGCGCATCGTTATTTTTGAAGAAACTCAAGTCTACTTTAGGCTCGATGAAAGTCACCCAATGTGCGGAATCGTATACAGCATCCAACTTCTGCTTATGCTCGGCTGAAATCGCGGTTACGATGTTCATATCTTCTTGGTAGTTATCCAGGGTACGAGCTACACGGAGCAGCGAATTAAGCTTTGGAACCAAAGCAAGCAAAGGCGCGTCCGAAGTTCTATAGTATTTCGTTCCGAAACCAGTCTTATAATCTTCGTTAATGAAGACGGACGGAATACCCGAAACCAGTCCGAACAGCGATACGCCGGTAATCATTTCGGAAGCATTGCTCGTCGCCACTTGCTCGATCCTGCTCATTTGATAGAAAGTAACGTGGCTGTATTCGTATTGGTTAGCCGCTACGTCGCGAGAGTAGAACTTCACTTGATCGCGGAAAATATTCAGTAGCTCTTCCGAGTGATAACCTTCCAGCTCCAATTTCAGGTTAAAGTTCTTGGCAATCTCTTCGGCATCGCTATACTGCGACATCTCTTCAAAGACATTGTTGATGCCTTTTTCCGCATAAATGTGCAGCTCGATCGGCAACAGATCGTTTTTTTCAATTTCCCGCTTTAATTGCCGCTTGTAATACTCGAACAGCCCTTGAAGGATCTCCTGGCAATCTCCCATATTGATCGTGTTGATCTTCAGCGGAGCGCGATAATCCAGATCGAACAGGTAAGAGAAATGTTCGGTAAATTCTTCGATTTTTTCTTGAACGAGCTTGTTTACGAACATCTTCGACGACTCGAATCTCGGCAAGCTCTGATCGATATAAGTCGTCCATTCGTAAGAATCGCTTGGCTCAATTGCTTTATACAGCGCATTGTTATAAGAAACATAAGGAAGTAGATGGGTCGGTCGGAGCGAACGTAAAAGTTCGTCGTTAATCGCTTCTTTTCCGATCAAGTCGTTTATCTGCAGTTGATAAGCCAGGTTAAGCGGATGAAGCGGCGTATATAACCATTCCGGATCTTTCAAGCCCTTTCGAATTGTTCCTAGAAGAACCATCTCCCGGTGGGAAGGAAGCAGAGATTGTCCGTTTTGCAGCTGTTCTAATTCTTTCAAGTAAGCTTGTACATAGCGCTTAGCGAGAATAGCATAATCTTCGTCGAAATAAGCCAAGCTAGGCAGCAATTGATTGTCGCGGAAATAACGAAGCAGATCGATATAGGCCTCTTTGACAGGCTCAGGCACGTTAATCGGCTCAGGATTCAAAGTGCCAACCTCTTCTGTGAAGTAAAGGTGATTGGCTTCGATCAGTTTAAGCTCGCGCTCCAGATTCTTTTTGAATTCGCCTTGAGCGTAAGTCTCTCTTGTCCCTTGAATGATCTTCATCTTGTCGTTTTCGATGCGATAAACGAAGTGTTCTTGTTTCTCGCGCTTCATCTTCCACACGTTGAAACCGCCGATCGGAACCGGGCGGTCCACGACATCCTGAATAGACAGCGGGATCTCGGTGTTAACCAATTTGATGACAAAATGGATCAGTTCTTCTTCGCTTGCCATATCGGGATTTTTCGTTACGACAAGCTCGTCCGTTTCCGCGATCTCGAACTGATTCTGCTCGAACTCTTCCATCAATTCGAATTTCATGACATCCGGTTGGTCTTTGTTAAAGATCCATTGTTCATCGTCCGAATTGATAAGGATGCTGGAATGTTTGGATCTCGATTTAACCAAGTTCACGGTATAAGAAGTTTGAATGGCTTGAAGCAGCTTCTCTTCGGTTTCGACAATCGCGATTCTGAAATCGTACGTTTGCGAGACGTCTGTTTTATATTTCACGCCGTAAAAGTTGGTTTGTCCCGGCGAGTGAGTCAATTCGACTTTGATCTTTTTGCCCGACGCTTCGGAGTTAATGTTGTATTTGATCGTCGTATTCGAGATGAATTGGTTTTTGATAAAATCGCTGAACGGCAACTCCAGAGTAACCTTTCTATGCTGTTCTGGATTAAAGATGATCAAATTGCGCTTACGTTGTTTGCTTTTGGTTTCTCCGTCCGGGCGTTCCCAATAGGTCAATCCTTCAAGCGTGAGCTTTTTGATGGGTTCGATGTATTCCAAGCCTTTACCTTCAAGCTTTTTTTGATTGGAACGTATGACTCTGCCGAAATCGGTAGACTGCCAATCCATCGCTGAGAGCTCTTTGACCCCTTGCTCGTCGAAATGGCGTTCCAAGCTGATATCGATCGGGCCGTACTGGTGAGCCATTTCTACATTACTAAAAAGTGCTTGATTTTGAATCAAACGTTCTTGAATCTGTTTCTCCTTCATAGGCGTGTTGAATAACTCCGAATCTCGGAACAGACCAAAATCTTTGTAATCTTTATCTTCAAGTTTCTGATTATTAAGAACGGTCAGAATTTTCTCGTAATCGAACAACGTGACCTGCTCATGAATGCCTTGCTGAGCTTTGTTGGCGGCCATACTGAATTTTAAAATCTGCTTTTCCGCTTGAGACAATTTGGAGCTGCTCATCATCTCTTGCAAGTTCTCTTCGATCGAATTGATATGAAAAGGCATGCCCTCTTTACCGAAAGAAGTCATCCCTTGCACAAGACTATCCAGGTTAGAATTATGAATGAGCAGCATTGCTTTATCCATAAAAGGATCTTCTTGCGTACCGACTTTATTTCGCAACGTCGTCAAAAAGTCCGGTGTCACTTCATTGGAATTGGAAGCTACTAGAACTTTCGCTTCAGGAGCGACCAAGCAAACCGATTGATAGACGCCTTCTTCAGTCTGCATGTAAAAAGGCTCGGCATCTGACAATGTTTTAACTTGTGCAACTAAGTCTTCGACTTGTTCGGTTCGCTCAAATTGAATATGGTATTTTTCGCCGGGCTGAATATTGGTGTCGTTAAAGAAACGCTTGATGCGTTCAGCCAGGTAATTATAAAAATGCTTTGACATATATAGCATCCCCACTATCGCTTTTTTTCTCCAATAAGTTTAGCTTTTCGAAATAATCGACAATTGCAGTCAGCGTGTCTCGGTCAAATATAATCCCTCGAATTTCAAACTCGTCGACCAATCGCTTCAAGCGGACTTTGTCCTCGTCTTTGATAATTAATTTGGTCAAGAACAGCAAATAATCGGTGTCCAAAATCAACATTTTGCCCGAACGTCCGCGAGACTTCAGGAAGGTCTTTTGACAAAAATGGACAAACCATTGCTTATATTCGTTATAGGGTTTGGATCTGGAAGTCTGATTGAATTGATGATCAATCATGCGATAGAGATGATGAATCTTATTTAAGGCCGGAAATTCGTAACGATCTGCTACAGTTCCCATCAGCGCCCACCGGCTATCGCCCGACAGCTTCTGTTGGTATTCCTCGATCAATTGATCAAGTTGTTGCTCCAAGACTTGTTGTTCTTCCAAGCTCATATGCCGAACTTGCTCCGCGATTTGCTCATAAGAAAGCGGAACCTGCAAAGATTGTCCCTCTTGAGAAACGTCCGCAAAATTCAACATCTTTAGCAGATTCACATGCGAGAAAATTCGTCCAACCGACTTTTCCAAGCTTCTCCAACCATACTCATAGCTCACTCTTGTTTTGGACAACCGTTCTTCTTCTTCGAAAGTGAAATAAACGGGACGAATTGCATTATCATTCGAATTGAATAAAGCTTCGTTTCGAATGGCGAATTGCGTGACATAGAAGAAGTAGTAATAAGAAATGATTTTCTCGACTTGCTGCGTAAACAGCTCGTTCTTGGTCGTAAGCCACTGAAAATCTTGAATGAACAAATCCGAAATCTCAGGCAGCATTACCGCATAATTTTTGCTACCTTCCTTCGCATCCATTAAAGCCGGCAAAGAGCGGAATAACAACTTGCTCATTAAGTCTGCGTCCGTCTGATCCGATGTGTCGACAGACCAAGGCTTTTGCCGATTCCAGAGCACATTGTATAAAAAGAGCGCTAATCTCTTATTTTCATTTTCTATAGTATTGATGTAATACAACGTTTGTGGATGGAATAAGTAAAGCTGATCGTTCTCGTCCAAGAAAAGGGTCTTCATCATTTGTCTAAACTCGCCGCGCTGATTTGCTTGGTTAAAATGAATAGAGTCCAACGCCGTGCTCAACAATTTTTCCGCATCGACAGCTTCCGGCAATTTCTTTTGTCCGACCAATCGCATAAACTCCCCCGTCACTTCCCGGAAGTTATACTGGGTTTCTTTGAACTTTGTTGTATATGGCAGAAATTCAAGGTCGACTTTCGGATTGTGCTTGATCGAAGAATCGAACTTGAATTGCTTGCGAACTTCTTCAAGATTCAAGTGATAACTCATTAGATTCACGTCTCCATAAACGAGTATTGATCGAATGTCTCGTCGTACTGCAAACGGTAGCGAGTCGACTTTCCGAATTGTTTGCTTTCAAAGACCATTTCGTTCTTTTGTGTCCCGGCGTTGTTCAGCTTATCAATGAACTCGACAAACTTGATGTATTGGAACTTATCTTTCTTATTTGGGCGATACCCTTGTTTGATGCGAATCAAGAGCGAATACAAAGAGTAATCGATATCGATCGTAGGAATCTCGAAGCCATCGGCATAATTCGCTCCTTTGGTTCTAAACTGGATTCTCATCATGGTTAAGAATTTGAACAGTTCCGTTTCGGGAAGAGTATTAGCACGTTCGATATGCGGCTCAATCTCCAGCTTCTGCAGCGCATAATATTGAGTCTGCGGCTGGCCGACTTGTATATAAACCAAGTCGTTGTTCGCTTCGCCGTTCCATTTATAAATCGCATCATGGATGTCTTCTCGATACAAACTCACAAGCATCGGCACTTCATGTTTGTTCCAATAGAACAGATAACGCATGAACTGCTCATATGTCTTGTCCTTGAACGATTGATGTTGTTCTTTCGGAATAAAGTAGTAAAGGTAAACGAAAAGTTTGATCAAGCGCTGTTTGTAAGTCTGCTCTTTATTGTCCCCATTGCGCCAAGGCGACTGTTGAAATAGAGATCGTGAAAAATACGGCAGTCGAGTGATGCTGATATGATTGGCAAAAAGCCCGGCACCCTCTCGATTGGACTTGAACTCGATTAAAAACTGGTCAAGCTGTTCCGTACGCATACGAGTCGGATTGATTCGATCGATCGCTTGGTGAATAGCCGACGTATCAACCTTTTCGAAAATCTGGAACGGCAGCAGGCAAGCTACATAATCTTGAAAATCCTGTTCGCGTACATATTCGACGATTTTCTTGTGACTCATGTTTTCCATAACGGACGGGACAAGCAAGTTGTATACAAAATCCAACAACGCCCGGGTGGAGATGATCAGCTTTTCCTTAACCATGACTTGAATGAGCAGCGTAATGATCTTGTCTTGTACGTCTTCGTGCTGAAGCAGCTCGTAGTTTTGCATAATCGGATTCTTGGCGGCAATCTCCGAATCTTCTTCTCGATCCCGCAGATAAGCTTGGTAAAAAGGATTATCTGCGGTTTGTTGCGTAACCTTCTGGAAAATGCCTTTAATATAATTCGATTTCGGTCCGTCAGCTGTCAACTGATACATGTGATAATCGCTAAAATTCACGTATTTGAAGATATGATCATCGGGGCTTGCTTCGTCGGCAATGACCGACTCTAAGATTTTCTTTTGATATACATAAGTTTTCAATCTTGAAAAAGCTTTGCCTTCTTCCGAATCGATAAAGTTGTTCAGGGCGCCGAGGTTGATCGCCAGTACGATATTTTGCGTACCGCCGGCTTGCAAGCCTTCATCGGAGAAAGGTTGCAGTACCTTCGCCAGCGTCTCAATCGAGGTTCTTTTAGGAGAAAAACTTTCAGTCGCATCGTTATGTAGATAGAAAAGCGACTCATCATTCAAGAAAGAATGCTTGTTTTTGAGATACGACAGGATATGCGACTTGCCGTCGCCTACCCCGCCGCAAACCAGAATCAAGCGTGGTTCAGCAGAATCATGGGCTTCGTTGATATGCTGCTCGAGTTCGACTTCTACCGGGCGTTGAATATGCATGTATTGTTTAAAATCACTGAAGCTTTCGAGGTTTTCGACGGCTTCTTTGGATGATTGTTTACAGCGTTTTAGGATGTTAATGAGGTGATTCGGTTGAATAGAAGTCATGTAAGGGCCTCCGAACTAAATGTTAGCTATAAGTCAGTACGATAATTTCAGTTTCTTTAATACTAACAATTCGCAAATCTACATCCTATCTCCTGTAATAAGGTCATTCTTTTTAAAAATCCATCTTCTTTTACTATATCAATAATTACTGGCTACTTGATTGTCACCTTTGTTGTAGCTTGAAAATACTACCATTAACGGGCTGCCTACCTTCCAACCACCCAGCAAACCCCTCCGCCTCACAATAACTCAAAAATAACCAATCCATCGCCCGCGTCATCCCGATATAAAACAGCGAAACCTCCCGCTCCACGTTCTCCTCCAGCTTAAACGGCATGCTCTCCACGTTCACGATAAACACCGCTTTGAAGTCCAGTCCTTTCGAACTGTCGATCGTCGAAAGCTTCACTTTCTCGGCTCCGCGGTCGTAGGCCCGTTTGGACGCCGTACTCTCCGCGATCCAGTCATGCGGAATCTCCAACCGATCCAGCTCTTTCCGCAGCCGGTCCACGTACGAATACGAATAGCGGTTCCGTATCCGGTACAGGATCGCGATATCCGAATAAGGGACCTTTTTCTCCGTATGCAGCTTGCGAATCGCGGCGGCGACCCAGGCGGCTTCTTCATTGAAATTGGCACACTGCTTGATGATCGGCTCTGCGCCTTTGCGTTTGGTGCTCTGAGGAGGGATGATCTCTACACCTTCGATGCTTGTCCCTTCTTTGACCCGATCCTTCAGCGCCGAATGCGTGCGGTAGAAGTCCCAGGCGAAATTGACGATCTGCGACGTGTTGCGGTAGTTAATGCTCAGGATCTTGGAGCGTCCGCGGAAGTCGAGTCCGGTGCTGGACGACAGGCTCGTTTTCCGTCTGAAAATGTTCTGCGCTTTGTCTTCCACGAGCAGCAGCGACTGCGTTTCCGGGTTTAAGACTTTGCTGAGCAGCTCCAGCCATTCGGGTTCAAAATCCTGGCCTTCGTCAATTAATATTGCGTCGTATTTCGGCAGGATGGTCTCGCCGCGGTCGATCTTGGGCAGCAGCATTTCGATGCCGTCGTCCCGGATCTTCAGCGCGTTCCACAGCCATTCGTGAAAAGTCGCCGTTTCGATGTTGTGCTTGGGGGCAATGCCGTTACCGTTTTCGTCCGTGCTCATAACGGCAAAGTCGAACAAATCCTCCGGCTCTTCCATCATCTTCTCGATCATGGAGCGCAGCACGCGGGACAGCGGGATGCCGTAGCAGAGCACGAGGATCTTCCACTCCGGATGATCCTTCGCCAGCAGGCGGGCGCGTGCGGACAGGATGAGCGTCTTGCCGCTGCCGGCGACGCCGCGGATCAAGCGGTTCTTGTCGCCGATCTGGCGCGCGAGCGATTCCTGATGCAGGTCCATCGCCTGAAGATTATGCAGCGACAGCAGCAGCTGATCGTCGTAATGCGCAGGGGTTTTGAATTCCGCGCTGATCCGCACTTCGGGGAACAGATGGTAGCGGATCGCTTTGACGTCTTCTTCGCTGAGCAGCTGACTCTGGTGAAAAGGAACGGTGAACATGCCGAGCATCCGCTCCAGCAGCTTGACCCCGTCGAAGTCTTCGTGTTCCGTGTCGATATCGTCCCGGGTCAGCAGGAACTGGGGATCGATCACCCGGTGCAGCTGGTGCTTGACGATATGCGTTTCCCGCATGCGGGTCAGCACGACGCCGAAGCCGAAGCGGAATTTGAGATTGCCGTGATAGGTACCGCCGATTTTGACGAGACTTTTGTCTTTTTTGAGCTTGTCCGTAATGCGGAACGCGTAACCCCGAGCCTGATGCAGCGGGTTGCTGACCGTGCTCAGCTGGCCCTGGGTGTTATAGACGCGCCATTCGTCGGGATAAAGTTCGTACAGCGTGCTCTCGGTATAGTCTTTCACTTCCAGCACGAGCATGCCGAGGTCCGGGCCGATCACGACGTAGTCGGGGCGCCGGCCGCCGATTTGGGGTTCGTAGTAGACGATGTAATCGTCGGGAAGGTGTTCGCGGAGCGTATGGAACAGCAGGCGTTCGCCCGCCGTAGCTTTCTTGGGGATGGTTTCCGGGATCATATAAGCCATAGGTTGTCACTCCCTGATGATGTCAGATCCCGTTGAAGGTCCGGTGCTTCCGGAATCTGGCGAGATGATGGGACGGCCCGGATTCACAGAGTCCGCGCCGCCTAATATAAAGGGGCAGTTCACGATTGCGCATGTCTAATGTCATGGGTCATAAGACTTTGCTTGCTGTCCTTATTGTACTTGGTCTGGGCGGAAATGGGAATCCGATTCACGAAGAAATAACAATTTTAGGCTCGAATTCATTCGAATAACTATTCTTCTCTTTAACTTTTAGGTGTTCCGACGCGTCTATGGAGAGGGCTGCCTGCTCCCGGAAAAGACCGCGCTGCCGGCCGCTATAGGTACGGTGGCTCCGATCTACCTGGTGCACGCTCTGGTCGATCTGAAATACGTGCGCGGAACGAAAAAGCATGTCGTGTCGGGAATTATGGCTGCCGTACACGCGGTGCTGGCGATCGCGCTGTTTTTGTTCCGCTGAACGGGCTGCGCGGAACCGCCGCAGCCGCGTTCGAGTTTGGACGCTACCTTTTAACTTTCCGCAAGCAGTATGCTATGGATCGCTTCGTCCACGCACTGCTCCCCCAGCTCCAGATCCAGCAGCATCACCTCTACTTTCACTCCGTCCCCGCTGTCGTATTCGACCGGGGTTTTGAAGCTGTCTTCCGAATTCGCTCGGGGATACAGCAGAACCACTTTCTTCGCGCCGTACTTTTTCCCGTACGCGTACATCTGATACATGTCCGACTGCGAGATGCCGTAATCCCGCCCATACCGCCGGGACAGCATTTTCCACTTCGTATCCATCACGATCGTGCCGGACGGAGTTCCCCGCAGCACGATGTCCGGTCTCAGCGGAAAACGCGCCGGTTCTTCGAACAGCTTATGCGCCGTATCCTGCGTGCTCACCTGTACGGAAGACTCGGCGAAGCGGCGCTTCAGCAGCAGAGCGACATAACGTTCGAAGATTCGCTCCATCGGGAAGAGCAGCGCATAGGCGCGGTCGGCTCCCCCGAGCGGGGTGAAGCTTCTGCTGTCGAGGAAAATGCGGCACCAATCCAGCACGGTCCGGTACTCCTGCATATTGCGGTCCATGGACACTTTGTCCCACTCCCGCGCCGGATCAGCGCAGGACGGGACGGTGTCGAACGCGTCCAGCAGCATCCGCAGTTCTTTTTGAATGCGGCTGCTGCCGGTCAGACGAATCAGCCGCTCGAGCGTCGTCTTGATCAGCCGGTTCTCCGGCCGGTCGATGCCGAACTCGTCGTAACGGATATAGAAACGTTCCCGATGCACGGCATTGTGCCGGATATGCGCCGAGACCTGAAGTTTGCCTTTGTAGAAACGTTCGTTGTCCTCGTGCTCGCGGTAATCCGACTTCAAGCCCCGCTTGACCAGCAGCAGCGCTTCTTCGGCGAACATGCGGATAAAGATATCGAGCAGCGTGCCGCGCGACGTGCCGAGGCCGGTCTGCCGCGAGACTTTGCTGGGAATATCGCCGATCGTGCGCAGCATATGCAGGAACGTCCGCCGCGCCCGTTCGGCCGACTGCTCGGGGTTCTCCGCACGGCGGTCGTACAGCTTGGGCAGAATCTCGACGACGCTGCCGTCCGGCAGGGCGATCATGCCCACGTAATTGCGGGCGGTAATCGTGCGGCCTGCTCCCGGGCGGCTGCCCAGGGCAAGCAGCATCGAGGGATCGTCGAGCGGGTCGCCGGCCGTCGGAGTCTCGAGGATGAATTTTTCCAACTGATCGAACGTCTTCTCGGGCAGACCTACATAACCGTACGCGTTAACGCCCGCTCCCCGGCACAGCGTGTCGTATTCCCTCAGCGTGAAGGCTGCGCCCCGAGCTGACGGTCGCGCATTCACGGCTGCACCGCCGCGTTCGCCGCAGATCGATTTTCGTAAATGCCCCGGTAAGCTTCCTCCCGCTTGAACGCTTCCGCATTGATGCGGTACGTCTTGCGCTCGTCCGCGTAACGGTCTCCGCCGCTGCCGAACAGATCGTTTGCGTTAATGGCGACTTCCGTGATGAAGCGATCCCGCTCGTCGGCTTTGCGGTTATCTCCGAGCACCAGACGAATCTTCTCGTAGTCGTCGTAGAAATACTCCTGCAGCAGCGGAATGACGGCATGTTCGAACAGCTGCCCCAGCTTTTCGAGCGTCGGTTCGTTCTTCAAACCCAAGAAATACGCATGTCCCAGCATATGCTCGCGGTCGTACAGCGCTTCGATTCTCCGGTTGATCATATCCAGCATTTTTTCCAGATCCAGCCCCGTGCCGTCGATCTGGAGCGAGGACAGAAGCTGCGGCCGCGGCATCATCTCGGCAAAAGCGAACCGGCGGCGCAGCGCGGTATCCAGCCGGGCGATGGAACGGTCCGCCGTGTTCATCGTGGCGAGCAGGTAGACGTTATTCGGCACGCCGAAAAGCTCTCCCGAGTACGGCAGCTGCAGGCTGGTCGCCTCCCGCATGCCCAGACGTTTGGAAGGCTCGATCAGGGTGATCAGCTCGCCGAAGATCTTGGAGATATTCCCGCGGTTGACTTCGTCGATGATGAAGACGTAGTTGTTGGGGTTCTCGCGGGCGACGGACTGAGGCAGGGCCGCTTGGTGCTCTTGCAAGATGGACAGCACATTATTGAGAGTGACCCTGTGCAGGCGATAAACCGAAGATAATGTAAGCTTTACGCCGCCGTTCATCTCCACCACGTTTATATTCACATCGTCTCCCTTGAGAAGCCAATTCACTTTTCGGGTGCGTTTATAACTGTCCAGATCTTCGCGCCACTCATAATCCCCTGCAACGACTCCGATCGCTCCGATATGTTTCTCGTCTTTGAGCACAAGCACAATATCGCCCTGCTGCATTTCATTCACGAACGCGTTGATCACGCCTTTGCCGCCGTTTGCATATACAGTAGCCTCGTTCACGTTCTCCCCGTACTCGTCCCAACCTAAGCGGATCATTCCATGTTCGTAGCAGTAACGTTTGATAACGCCTTTGTCTTTGGAATCTCCCAGCGAAACTTTCCAGATAACAGGCTCTTCTCGAATGCCGTAGTCATTATCGGCTGCCACTATAGGTTCGCCGGCTTTCTCGCAGAACCGTTTGAATATACCGGGTTCGATCTTGTAAGAAATATCGCCCGAGTCTGCGCCCGTTTCTTCGGCATTCGCCATGACCGGCTTGATCCCTTCCATAAACTCCTCGTAACCGTAGGATTGGTGGAACGTGGTAAAAACGATCTGTCCGGCTGCTTTATATTTGTCGTAGCGAGTCTTGACTTGTTCGTATCCCCCGTCCGCCCCCGCTTCTTCCACTATATCCTGCAGCGGTTTGTTTTCGATCATGGCGACGGCGTAGATCACCGTGTGATACGTCTTGCCTGTTCCGGGAGGGCCGTAGAGGATGATGTTTTTGTCGTGGTACGCTTCCTCAGAGGAATTAGATCGAGCGGATTCGGTCATGGCTGCATGCTCCTTGTCTTCAAGAAATTCTTTGTAAAACTTCAGCCCTTGCGTAAAATCCTGAGTACGGGCTTTGCGATCGATCTCTTCAAACCCTTCCGCTGTGGTAATAATGGCCTTCACTTTCACATAACGATCGTATTCGCCGATTTCGAACATATTGGTCGTTTCCAGCGCAGACGCTTCTTTCAACTTTTTAGCGGCTCCCGCCAGAGCTACGGCGTAATCACTGATCGTCTTCGGAGCGTAAGGCCTTCCGTTACCCTGCTTCTTATTCAACATCCATTTTTCGAATTCGTTTCTGCGCAAAATTGCTTGTTCGTTCATTTCTTTTTCTCCTCTGTTAGGCATCTGTCATTCGATCTTCGCTCCGGACTCGAATTCCATCGGTTTGTTTTCTCTCGGACAGATCGGACAGCCGGACGGCGAATCCGGGTACGGATTGTCCATCATGCTTCTATAACGCATCGATCTCGGTAAACGTTGCCCTGTTCAGAAACGAATTTTCATCGTCCTCCCGATCTCCGCTCCGTTTAAATTATAACAGGAATTTCATGCATATATTCCCTTATGTGTAACCTTTCCGCTGCTCGACGCGTATTGTTCATAGAAACGAAGCATTCCAAGCCGAAAGCGAGTGAACCCCATGACCCTTCTTCCTTTTCTGATCGTGATTGTCGTCGTCCTCGGAATCTATACGCTGGTTCACCGGATGATCGTGCGCGGAGAAGACCGGCGGACCCTTCGGGATTTGGGCGGAAGGCCCAGCCTCTATGCGTATATCGCCAATATCGTGATGATCGTCGCGATTGCCGTCTTGACGTTTTCGGAGCTGGACAAAGATATCAAGTTCTGGGCGATGCTCGGCATCGTGGCGCTGTTCGCGCTGGCACAGGCCCTACTGGAACGCAGGTACCTGCCGAATACCCGCAGGCATATCGCGACGCTGCTGTCTTTCGGCATTCTGCTGGCTTTGTTCGCGGCTTACATGGCATGGAACCCGCTGCCTTGACGGCAGTGCTGGACCATGCTCTAACGAATAGGAGGTCTAACCGATGAATCCGACGTCGTTCCCCATCATTGCTTTCGGCAATCTGATCGTGATCCTGCTGGTCCATGCCGTCTTTCCGCGCTTTATCGTGACGGGCCCGGACCGGCGGCAGATGAAAGACGTACCCCGCTTGAAAAGGTATACGTACGGCCTCACATTCGGCGCGCTGGCGCTGCTGGGCGTGGTGATCTTCGGGGATCTGCCTCCGGTTCAAACGGATCTGCTCGCGTTTGCGATCGTGCTCTCGCTGGGCTTGATCTTCATGTATTTGGAGAAAAAGTACCTGCCGAATACCCGCCGCCATCTGGTCACGCTCTGCTGGATCGGCTGCTTTTGCGCAGTTTGCGGCCTGTATGCCTGGGCGACCTATTTCTGATTCCGGCTTCGTCGATACTTTTTCGCGTTTTCCTCCGTCTTATTTAAGGGGCGAACCGCCTCATTTCGATCAACGGAGGAATGCCGAGTGAGATCCGCACGCACTGCCGACAAAAAAGTCCGTCCGGGCAAGCGAATCGTCCTGCTGTCGATAACGGCGATTCTGCTTGCCGCGGCCCTGTTCTGCTTTTTCAAGCTGAAGCCCGTCTGGGAATCGATGCGGCCGCTGGTCGTTACGCTGGACAACCGCTCCGGCTCGGAGCTCGTATCGGTGGAGCTGTCCGTCGACGGCCAACAGTCGCGGTACGGCTACGAACGGAAGATCCCGGCCGGCGAGAAGCGCAATATCCGCCCGGAACTGAGCCTTGACAGCGCGGGTTCCGTGAAGCTGCGGGCCGTCGACGCCGAAGGGCGCGCGTATACCGGAACGGTATGCGGCTATACGGATCGGCTGACCGGCTCTTCGGCCGTGACGATCGGGAAGGACGGGCAGGTATCCGTCCGGGATGAATGCATGTAGAGCCGCCGGCGGCAGACGAAGGATGCGCCCCGCTTGAAAAGGTATACGTGCGGCATCACGTGCGGCGCGCTTGCGCTGCCGGGCGCGGTGCCCTTCGGGGATCTGCCTCCGGTCACGCTCTGCCGGATCGGCTGCCTCTGCTTGCTTTTCGGCCTTTACTTTCGGACGACTTACGCTGGAAGCGGCTGTATTATTACTTTTACCTGATAGGAGGTTTCGCGATGAGACCCTTTTTCCGCTCCAAATCGTTCTGGATTCCGACTCTGCTGAGTACGCTGCTGCTGGCCATGAATCTAAGTTCGCCTCAGCCTCATCTGCTGGGGATGGTCCTGCTGGTATTCGTGATCAGCGCCGCGACGGCGGGCTGCATGTTCGGCGGCATCCTCTACATCTTGACCCACTGGCACGAACGCGGCAGCGGCGGACGCTGAACCGGTACCCGCGCTTCGACCGGAAGGAGGAGTTCGAATGCTGTTATCCGTTTACGGCTGGGCGGTCATTGCCCTAGCCCAAAAAAGCCCGCTGACCGAATGCTTCGGCCGGCGGGCTTTCTTATCGTAAAAGGGATGCTGCGGCTGATCAGGCTTCCAGCGCGCGCTGCGGCTCGGCGTCTTCGCCGGCCATGCCGCGCAGGGCGCTCTCGTTATGCCGGATACGTTCCAGCATGTCGCCGTTTTTGCGGACCAGTTCGGTCAGCGACGCGGATACCTGCTGCAGCGCGGCCGTGGACTGCTCGCTGATCGCGGCCAGGCTCTCGGACGAACGCTCGATCTCTTCCGACGAAGCGTGCACCGTGCCGATCATGCCGTCGTAGCGCACGACCGATTGGCTCACTTCCTCGACGGACGAAGTAATGGACGTGAACACGTCGCGCGTCTCTTCGACCATGCCCATGCATTCCTGCATCCGGACCGCGATCGACTGCATGCTGCGCTGCGTGCTGTCCGAATGGCCGCCGACCAACGACAGATTGCCGGAGATCTGCTCGGCCGCTCTCGCGGACAGCTCGGCCAGCTTGCGGATCTCGCCCGCGACGACCGAGAAGCCCCGGCCGAATTCGCCGGCGCGCGCCGCTTCGATGCTGGCGTTGAGCGACAGCAGATTGGTCTGAGACGAAATTTCCTGAATGGTGCCGATCAGCTGCGAAGAAGCGGATACCTGCTCCGCCAGCTGATTGACTTCTTCCGCGGCGGCGCGCACCTGGGTCTCGAACTGCCCGATCAAGCGGTACAGCCCGCCGACGATCTCGTCGCCTCTATGCGACGAATCCGCCGCGGTGACGCTCTTCTCGCGCAGCTGATGCAGCGACTCCAGCATGCTGCCGAGCTGTTCGCCGCTGACGCGGATGGAATCGGTCACGCCGGTCAGCAGTTCGTTTTGCGAGACGGCGCCCTTCGTCACTTCCTGCACGGCTACATGCATCTCTTCGAACGATACGGCGTTCTCTTCGCTGCCCGTCGATACCGCCTCCATGTTCTCCGACACGACCCGCACGTTTTCGCGCAGCGAAGCGCTCTTGCGCTCGGTGATCTCCAGCAGTTCCTGGGTCTGCCGCTGCGCTTCTTCCAGCTGCCCGGTCATGCGGTCGCCGATCCGCTGGAAGTTGTACATGATCGCGCTGATGATGAGGAAGAAGATCAAATGCGCGATAACCTGGTCTTTTTCCATGCCGTAATCGCCGCCCCGGTACAAATACGCGGCCAGCAGCAGCGCGCCCCCCGCAAAGCCGGTATACATCGGTCCCCGGCGCATATAGACGAGCGACAGCACGAGCAGCAGATAGACCGGCACGATATTTACCATGCTCGGCACGATCAGATTGGCCGCCGTATGGGCGATCGCGAGCATGCTCAGCGCCACGTAAGGCAAAGCCTGTTCTTGCTTGCGCGCGAAATGCAGGAAACCTACCGCGCCCAGCGTGATCAGGTCGCCGGCGATCAGCATGACCCGGGATGCCGTGTTCATCTCGACCAAGGCGTACATCAAGATGGCCAACAGCACCGTAACCGTCAGCGAGTAGAACACCAGCTGATTTTTGAGGCGCAAATCTTCGTAATGCAGTTGATTCAAGTTCTTCATCGCGTTCACATCCCTATCTTTTTCTTAAAGCCCCTATTCTTTATCGGAATAAAGTCTTGTTCCTATTAGACTAAAGTTCCAACTTTAGTTCTAATTTCGTTGGATGATCCCGCTTACTTCACTTTGACCAACAGCGCATTGCTGACTTTGCGTCCCGGCTTTGTCACATATTTTCCGTTGACGTACAGTCCGCTCGAAGCGCCGCCGTCCAGATTCATCGCCTGATACGCGCCGGCCCGCTTCATGATTCCCGCCAGCTGCTTCAAGGTCGCTCCGCGAACGGTCAGCAGAATCAGTTCGTGGTTGGCGGTGATGCCGATCGCGCTGCGCGCCGCTCTGCCGTTCAGCACATGCGGGTCGCGAAAGCCTTCCGCCGACGCGCGGAGCGCGAGCTTGCCGTTCTTCAGCAGCAGCGGTCCCGCTTGAACGGCCCCTTCGACCTGTCCCGCTTCGTAAGCCGCCCCGAATTTCAGGCCCGGGATCAGCCGCGCCAGATGGTTGCCGTCATAAGCGAATACGGTCCGGTCCGTGCCGCCGTTGACGAACTTCATGCGGCCGTTGCTGACCAGATAGCCGTAAGGCGCTTTATAGGCCGCGGACGTATAGGCGTCGAAATAAGTGGCGTTGATCGCCGCGTAAGCGCCGTTCTGGGCCGCGATGCTGCGCAGATCCTGCACGGCGCCGACTTTGTGGTTCGCGAACGCGGCGTCCAGCGATACCCGCGGGTTCATCAGCTGCACCGTCACGATATTCGCCGTAAGCGGCGCACCGCCGACGTAAAATTTCTGCTGGCGATAGCGGACCGGCTTGTTCGTCAGCGAACCCCGCTTGATGACCGGCAGGTCCATTTCCTTTTCCCCGCTCTCGATATGCATGGAGGAAGTCGCGCCGTCCCACTTGAGGCCGAGTCCCAGCTCCGCGGCGGCGAGCCCGAGCGGCACGTACGTAACGTTTCGGTCGCTGAAAGGCGCCGCGTCGAGCTTGACCGGCTTGCCGTCGACGTAAGCTTTCTTTTTGCCGGCGTGCAGGGTGATCTTCTTCTTGCCTTTGACGATATCGATTCGCTTGGAGGACGCGTCCCAGCCAACCTTCGCCTCCGAAAATTCGCTCAGCACGCGGATCGGCACGTAGGTCCGGCCGGCCGCCGGGTCCGAATAGCCGAATGTTTTGGACGAGACCGCGGCGGCCGCCTTCCCCGTCGTTCCCGGCGCGATTCCGGTCGTTGTCACGCCCGCGGCCAGCGCGACCGCGAGCAGCGTTTTGATTGTTTTTCTTCCGATTGTTTTCTTCATGGTGTAGGCCCCTCTCCGTCCGGTTCTCGTACGGCGCATGCACCGAACCCGGATCTATGTACTCCCCTGTTATATATCTGCATAAGGCGGAGAAAAATAAACCTTTTGGGAACAATTTCTGGGGAGGTTTTTTTAAGACGCCGAAGCGGACCGTCCGCGGCAGCCGAATGCGAAAAAGAAGCAGCGAAAAACGTAACTTTTGCGTGTGCCGAAAGGTTAATGAATAAAGAGGAACGAAAGGAGGCACTCGGATGGACGGACGTCATTCGGCGGAAGTGAACGAACGGCTCGAATTGGAAAAGGAACGCAAAGCGGCCGCCCCCTCCGCTCCTTCCGCTCTCGCGCAGCTGCTGCGGACAAGGGCGGGACTTGCGCTGCTGGCGGCGGTCCTGCTGCTCGCCGGCGCGCTCGCGTACGCATGGGCGCAGATGCTGCATTACCGCGAAGTGAGCCGGATCTTTTACGGGGAGTCGGTGGGAGACATGGCGAGCGCCGCCGATTCCGTCATCGGCTTGATCGAGACAACCCCCGAGGGCGTGCCCGTGGTAGGATTAAAAGAAAGCTATCCCGCCTGGCAGCTTCGGCAGTTGGGTCATGAGCAGTTCGAACTTCGGGATGCGTATTGGAATCTCTACTCGCTCTTCTCGCGGCCCGGGGAAAACGAACTGGTCAATCCGGAATTTTTCATCCGATCCTATCCGTCTACGACCTACCTGCCGCCGGCGAACGGAGCGGAAGACGAGGTTCCGGCCGACGACGCTCTCATCGTTCCCGACGAGCGGCAGCGGGCCGCGCTGGAAGAGCTGTACGCGGTCAGTCTCGATATCCGCAGACTGGCTTTGGAAGGCGGGTACGAGGCCTACAACGCCCCTCGCCCGGAGAAGTGGACGCGCGGCTTCCTGACGAACATGACGGAGCGCAACCGGGACCATCTGGGCAATCCGCAGTTTCGGATCGCGGAATAGCCGCGGATGCGGAAGATAGCGCCTCGCGAGCAGACGGCAGGTCAATACCGGTCAGATCCGGCATACCGATAAGGAGGAGATTCGAATGCATCGGACATTGAGCATCATCCGATCCAAAACCGCGAATCCGGTGAAAGACAGTCCGGAATTCGAAAGCATCCGGGCGGAGTACGAGCAGCTCTGGGCCGACATGCAGGAAGCCGACGCGGAAAAAGTATCGCGGATGCTGGAGCGCGGCCGCCGGGAGCTGATGCCGCCGGGCCGGCGTCTGCTCGAGACGCTGAAGCCGCTGCGCACCCACCTGCTGTGGGCGGTTCCGCTGGGCGCGGCGGCCGCGGTCGCCGCGTCCTATGCGGCGTTCATCCTGCTGGCGCTGTGGGTGGAATAAAAGAACGGGCACCGATTACGCGTATACGCCGAACAGACCGCGGATTTCTCTCCGCGGTCTGTTTAGCATGCGGGCCGAAGCTTATCGCGCCGGCGCGAAGTCCTTCACCGGCTCCATGATCCGGTCGATCTCGGCGATCGTCTCTTCGCTCAAGACGACGCCCGACGCGGCGGCGTTCTCGCGCACCTGCTCCGGACGGCTCGCGCCGATGATCGCGGAGCTGACGCCCGCCTGGCGCAGCACCCAGGCCAGCGCCAGCTGGGACAGCTTCAGGTTCTGACTGTCGGCCAGCGCGTTCAGCTCCTGGGCGACGGTCAGCACGTCGTCGCGCAGATAGCTGCCGATGACCTGGTTGACGGAATCGTCCGCGCCGCGGGTGCCTGCGGCGGGCTGCTGGCCGGGCTTGTATTTCCCGGTCAGGATGCCCTGCGCCAGCGGGGAAAAGACGACCTGGCCCAGCCCGGCGCTCTGCGAGACGGGCAGCACTTCTTCTTCGATATAGCGTTCGAACAGGTTGTAGATCGGCTGGTTCGAAGCGAGCAGGCGCAGATTGCGGCGGTCGGCGATCGCGGCCGCGTCCGTGATCTGCGCGGCGGTCCATTCGCTGACGCCGGCGTACAGGATTTTGCCCTGCGCCGTCAGGTCGTCGAGCGCGCGCAGCGTCTCTTCGACCGGCGTCTCGCCGTCGTAGCGGTGGCAGAAGTAGACGTCGATGTAATCCGTGCCGAGCCGCTTCAAGCTGGCTTCGCACTGCTCCATGATATGCTTGCGGGACAGCCCGCGGTCGTTGGGACCGTCGCCCATCGGGAAAAATACTTTGGTGCTGAGCACGTAGCTCGAACGCTCGTATTTGCGGAGCGCGGCGCCCATCGCTTTCTCGCCTTCGCCCCGGTTATACGCGTTGGCGGTATCGAAGAAATTGATTCCCTGCTCGAAAGCGGCTTCGATGCAGGCGTCCGCCGCCTGCTGCTCGGCCGCCGTGCCGTACGTCAGCCAGCTGCCCAGTCCGATCTCGCTGACTTTGAGGCCGGTGCGGCCCAGATTCCGGTATTTCATCGATGGTTCCTCCTCGAATTCGATATACTTCTATATACATTAATCATTCGATTAAATATTAACGCAGTGCCCGAAGCTTCGCAAGCGCTTTCCGAATACAGCCGAAAACCGCAAAAAGCCGCTCCGGGAAACGCGGAGGCGCTCGGAACGGCTTCTTGCGGTTTCGGCCTATCGCTGTCGATAGCCGTCAACGATTTACTTGATCTCGTCCATGCTCTGTACGAATTCGCCGCCGAAGTTCATCTTCTCCGCGATTTCGCGGATTTGCCGGCTTGTGTCGGCGGACTTGGATTCGACGACATAAAGTTTCTTGAATCCGATCGTCTTGTACATCTTGAATGCCTGCTCCAGCATCTCCAGCAGAGCCGGATCGACGCTTTCGAGTTCGCGCGTGTCGGCGACAAACGTATACTCGCTCGTCTGGGACTGGATTTTGCCGCCTTCCTGCAGGAAAGCCATGGCCAATCCGCCCGCGTCGCTTATTTGAAAAGAGCCTCCGACCGCTGCCACAAACAACTTCCGGGACGGGTCCGCTTCGATCTTGAATTTCTCTGTCATGGTCTCCTCCTTGTTTCGCTCGCTTGGAGTTGTCGGCCTGCCCATTCGCAAGCCTTCCTCAGTATACCAGCGGGAAATGGCGAAGACCAGCGTCTCCCGCTTCGAAGCACACCGGAGCACGGCGCCATGAGCAGAAGCCGGACCGCGGGCGGCCTTAGTCTCGGTTCTCCCGAATCGGCAGCTTCGCCCCGTTCTTCAGATATACCGGAATCCGTTCCAGCGACGCTTCGGCCAACACGGTCTGTCCGCCGCCGTACGTCTCGCCGCCGTACGCGTCCGTCCACTTCGCGCCGGCCGGCAGATAGACGCTTCGGCTGCGCGCGTCCGCCTGCAGAATCGGCGCGACGAGCAGATCCGGCCCGAACAGAAACTGATCGTCGACGTCCCATGCCGCCTCGTCGTCCGGAAAATCGTAAAACAGCGGGCGCATCGGCGGGGTGCCTTTTTCGTGCGCGGCCTTCATCAGTTCGGCGATGTACGGACGCAGCCGCTCGCGCAGCCTCATATGATCCGCGAAAATGTCGTACGCCTCTTCCCCGTAGCTCCAGACTTCGTTGTCCGCGCCGCTGCCCCACAGCCCGCCGCCCGGCAGGCCGGTGTCCGCTTCGCGGTACGGCGCGCGGTCCCCGTGCAGCCGCATGACGGGACAAAACGTTCCGTATTGGAACCAGCGGACGATGCACTCCCTGAAAGCCGGATCGTCCGGGTTCCCCCCGTGAAAGCCGCCGATGTCCGTCGTCCACCACGGAATGCCCGCGATCGCCATATTCAGCCCCGCACGCACCTGATGCCCCAGCACTTCGAAGGTCGACGCGATATCGCCGGACCAGGCGAGCGCGCCGTAGCGCTGGCTGCCCGCCCAGGCGGCTCGGACCAGATTCATGACGTTGTCCTGGCCTTCCCCCGTCATTCCTTCATAGAACGTACGGCTGTACTGGCTCGGATACCAGTTGCCGACCTGCAGCGCCGGGCCCGCGTGATAGCGGTAAATATCGTGATCGTAGACGGCGAATTCCGGCTCGGCTTCGTCCAGCCAGAACAGCCGGATGCCTTTGTCGTAATAGTTGCGCTTGATCTTCTCCCACAGAAAGCGCCGCGCGTCCGGATGGGTGGCGTCGAAAATTTCGTTCTGTCCGAGAAACTGGAACTGCGTGCGCACGCCCCGGTCGGAGCGGACCAGATACCCTTTTTCCACCATCTCGCCGTAATTCTCGCTCTCCGTCTGCACGGTCGGCCACACGGATACCATCAGCTCGATGCCCATCTCTTTCAGCTCGCGCACCATGCCTTCCGGGTCCGGCCAGTATTTCTCGTCGAACTTCCAGTCGCCCTGGTTCGTCCAGTGGAAAAAGTCGATGACGATCACCGAGACGGGCAGTCCCCGTCGGACATGTTCGCGCGCGACGCCCAGCAGCTCCTCCTGGCTGCGGTAGCGCAGCTTGCACTGCCAGAAGCCCATCCCGAACTCCGGCATCATCGGCACTTTGCCCGTCGCGCCGGCGTACGCTTCCTCGATCTCCGCCGGCGTATCGCCCGCCGCGATCCAGTAGTCGAGCTGCCGGGTCGACGCCGCGGTCCATTCCGTCACGTTGACGTTGAAGCTCGCCTGTCCGATCGCCGGATTGTGCCACAGCATGCCGTAACCCCGGTTCGACAGCAGAAACGGCACGCTCGCCTGGCTGTTGCTGTGGGTAAGTTCGAGGCGGCAGCCTTTCAAATTCAACAAAGACTGCTGGTACTGCCCCATGCCGTACAGCTTCTCGCCGGGATTCGATTCGAACCGTACGGTGACGGCATAATCGCTGCTGCCCGGGATCGGCACGATGTCGCGCCCGCCGGTTTTGAGCTGATACGTCTTCTCCGTTTCCCGCAGCAGCGTCTCTCCCCTGTCGTTCGTAAACGCGATCCGGCCGCTCTTGTCCACTTCGGCGCGGATTTTGCCGTTGACGATCGCGGCGCCGCGGCCGTCCTCCGCGACGGTAACGGCGGCGTTCGGCGAAGATTCGCCGGCCGGCAGCAGCGCCCAATCGTCATCGCGCAGAGCGTCTTTCGACGCCCGCACGCGAAACGCGTTCGCTCCCCACGGTTCGATGCGAAGACTCTCGTGGTCGTATTCCCAGATCAGCGCGTTGTCCTTTTCGTACAGCATATCGGGGTTCCTCCTCTTGTCGGTTGTGAGGCCGTGATGATCACGCTATCTTTTTTCAGACTTATTATAACGGGAAGCAGGGGGCGAGCAGCAGAGCGCCGAATACGGGAAGATAGGACTAAATTACGTTTTGGGCAGCATGAACCTTCATGATAGGGTAAAGGAGGAAAAGGCATGGCTTTCGCGCTTGGCGTGACCGCCGCATCCGAGAACGAAAAACGGCGGCGCGAACATACGCATATTCCGGACCGGACGTTTCCGCTGAACGCGTTCCGGATTCGCGAGTCGGACCCCGACATGTTCTGCATTCCGCCGCACTGGCACGAACATCTGGAATGGATCGTCGTGTCGCGGGGCCGCTTCGGGGTGCAGGTCGGTTCCTCGCTGCGCGAACTGGCCGCCGGCGGCTGCGCGTTCGTCAACACGGCCCAGCTGCATGCGGCGTTTCCGCTCGAACCCGGCAGCGAACTGCATGCGCTGGTGTTCGGCGAGGCGCTGCTGCGCAATCACGCGCTCGACCATACGGAGACGCGCTACGTCCGTCCGCTGCTGGAAGGCCGGCTGGGAC
Organism: Saccharibacillus alkalitolerans; assembly: GCF_011090185.1. Lineage (GTDB taxonomy): Bacteria > Bacillota > Bacilli > Paenibacillales > Paenibacillaceae > Saccharibacillus > Saccharibacillus alkalitolerans. The sequence continues at coordinate 253,816 of NZ_JAAFGS010000002.1, forward strand.
TCCGTTCTTTTTACGGCGAAGAAGAGGCGGCGGACATTCGGGCTCATCTGCTGCGCGCGGTCGACGAGTACCGAAGCGGCGCGCCGGGCTTCGAGCTGATGGTGAAGTCGGCGCTGCTGGCGTCTTTCGCTCTGGCACTGCGCGCTTCCGCCCCGGGCGAAGCGGCCGAACGGAGCGGGCGGACGGGCCGCGGAAGCGGCGATGCCGGCAGCGACAGCGTCGTATACCCTCTGCTGCTGCATTTGAGCGACCGTTTCCGCGAGCCGATCGGCGTCCGGGACGCGGCGAAGTTCTGCTGCGTGACGCCGACGTATTTTTGCCATGTGTTCAAGCGCTCCACCGGCCGGACGCTTACGGAATACGTCAACATGCTGCGCGTCCAGGAAGCCGAAGCGCTGCTGCGGCGCGGCGATATGCCGGTGCAGGAGATCGCGCGGACGGTAGGCTATGCGGACCCCGGATATTTCGGCCGCGTGTTCCGTAAGATCAAAGGGATGCCGCCGGGGGCGTACGCCAAGCGGATGCCTTTATCGGAACGGGAACAAGGACGCCGAGAAACGGAAGCAGCCGAATACGAAAGGAGAAACGTCTATGAATAGGAAAGAAGAAACAGCTATGCATAGGAAAAAGAGCTTCGCGATGCTGACGGTTCTGCTGCTGTGCGCGATCGCGTTGAGCGCATGCGGCGGAGGGCGAACGTCCCACACGTCGGCCCTGCTGACGATCAAGGAGAAAAGCACCGAAGGCGATCATCAACTGTCGATAACCGCCTACAATTCGTTCTCCTCCCAAGCGGCGGACAGCGAGACGTGGAAGATCCGCGTCGACGAAGAAAACACCTGGAACTTGATCGAACCGGGCGGACTGTATCTGATCAGCTATACCCACGACAGCCGGAAAAAGCCGAACGAAGCCGGTCTGATCGAAGCGGAGCTTGAAGGAATCAAGCCGGCTTCGGACAAAGCGGGAACGGCCGGCCAGTAGGCTGGCGGGAACGGAAGGCGATGGCGGGCAGCACGCGGCGGCGCGGCGGCGCGGCGGGCGGTGGCGAGCGGTTCGGAAGGCGGAGCCGTGCAGCGGCGGCGCGGCGATCGGGGAAGGCTGGCGGCAAACGGGCCGCGGGCGGGGCGTTGTGCGGCGGGCGGCAAGCGGTGCAGCGGGCAGCGGCGTGTTGGCAGCGGGCAGCGGCGTGTTGGCAGCGGCGGCGCGGCGGGCGCTGCGACTGAAGCGGCGATGGGCGTGCTGCGGGCAGGGCGACTGCGGGGCGGCAGACGGCGCGCGAGGGGGCGACCGCAAGTGCAGCGGCGGCGCGGCGGGCGAGGCGACTGAAGCGGCGATGGGCGTGCTGCGGGCAGGGCGACTGCGGGGCGGCAGACGGCGCGCGGAGGGCGACCGCAAGTGCAGCGGCGGCGGCCGAGCCGGCCGAGCTCGCCCGCAGTCATCGAAAGGCTGAATCCGGATTTCCTCCGAACGCTTGGCAGACCGGAGGCTTTCGTTCTACAATGAAGATACTTTCAAACGATCCGCAGCCGACTGCCGGCCGGATCGTCCCATTACCGAACGGCGACGAAGAACGTCCCGCTCCTTTCCTTTTCACGGGGAAGCGAGCCGGGGCGTTTTTTTGCGCGTCGATCAAACCTACGCAAGGAGGAACAAATATGGATTTCGAAGAAGCGCATCTCTTTTTTCTCGACCGACATCTGAAGGCGCGAACCGGCGAACGTCGGGACCGGCTGCGGCGCGGGCATCGCGAGGCCGAGACGCTGTTCTGCCGAAACGTCTGGTGGCCGCTCCGGCAGAACTTCGACGGGCTGCATCCCGAGTACGAAGTGACGGATTGGCGCGGACTGAACTATTTTTGCGATTTTGTCTGGATGACGCCGTACGTCAGGCTCGTGATCGAGATCAAGGGCTTCGGCCCCCACGTTCAAGACATGGACCGCCGAAAATACTGCCGCGAACTGAACCGGGAGACGTTCCTGACCGCCGTGGGCTTTCAGGTCATCTCTTTCGCCTACGACGACGTAGCCCAGCGGCCGGAACTCTGTATGACGCTGCTGCGGATGGTGCTGGGGAGATATCACGCGGAGCTCGGCGGCGGAAGCCCCGGCACGCGCTCCTCCGGCGCGGAACGCGAGACTGTCCGGCTCGCCTGCGCGCTGGGACGCCCGATCCGCCCGATCGACGTGCGGAAGCACCTCGGCGTCAACCACCGAACGGCGGTCGAACTGCTGAATGCGCTGTGCGAACAAAAAGTGCTGACCCGCGAATCGGGCGCGCAGAACAAGCGGGTGGTGCGGTACTCGCTGAGCGACGGGGCATTCGGGTATTTATAGAGGCGGGAAAGAAGGCTGAGCGTGCGGGGAACGACGAAGCGCGGGAGCAACGGCGGAGTACGAAAGAAACGGCGAAGCGCGCAGGAGCAACGGCGGAGTACGAAAGGAACGGTGAAGCGCGCAGGAAGGATGAGCGTGCTCGACAGGAACGGCGGAGCGCAAGAGAATCGAAAAACAACTGCATATAAGCAGCTATTTCCGCAAATTAGACTCAAGTTATAGAAATAACTGCGCCGGAGCAGCTATTTCGCGAAAAAGGCCCGGAATTGAGGTAAAAAGAACGAATTAAGCGCTCTCCTGCAGTTATTTTGTTAAAAAGGCCGTTTCGAAGTAAAATAAGTGCTCTCCTGCAGTTATTTCGGAGCGCTCGACGGGTCGCGTCTTTCAAAGTGATTCTTCTGCGGCTTCGGTGCGGCTTCGATGCGGCTTTGACCGGCGAGCGCGCAGGATCGTTCAATATTGGCTCAAAAAAAGGATCGCCTTCACAGGCGATCCTTTTTTTGACGGCCGGCTTCCCGCCTTCCGCGCTCTTGCCGCTGCCGCCTTATAGCCCGCGCTGCCGCGAAAAACGCGGCTGCCGGCGGCAGGCAGTCCGTCTTCGGCTGCGTGCAAGCAGCGCCTAACGCGCTAGTCCAGCTGGCAGCCTTAGCGGCGAGTACATCACCGCGCGTTTAGCGCTTCAGGCTGTCCTCCGGCTGCAGCACCGGCACTTCGGCCGATACGGTGTCCGGGTATTTGATGCCGGCGCCGGTGTTCAGCGCGACGACCCGTTCGCCGTCCGCGATCCAGCCGGAAGCGCGCAGCGCGCGGGCGGCGGCGAATACGGCAGCGCCTTCCGGGCAGACGAACGCGCCTTCGAGCCGCGCGGCGTTCTCCTGCTCGCGCAGCAGCGCTTCGTCTCCGATCGCGATCGCGCAGCCGTCCGTCTCGCGCAGCGCCTGCAGCACGAGGAAATCGCCCAGCGCCTTCGGCACGTTGATGCCGAACGCGATCGTCTCGGAATTCGGGAAGAACTCCGATTCTTCCCGCCCTTCTTCCCAGGCTTTGACGATCGGGGCGCAGCCTTCGGCCTGCACCGCGACGAGACGCGGCAGTCTGCGTTCCGCCGGAATCCAGCCGATCGCCTGCAGCTCTTTCAGCGCTTTATGGATGCCGATCAGCCCCACGCCGCCTCCGGTCGGATACAGGATCACGTCTGGCACGTCCCAGCCGAACTGCTCGGCGAGCTCCAGTCCCATCGTCTTTTTGCCTTCGATCCGGTACGGTTCCTTCAGCGTGGAAGCATCGAACAAGCCGAATTCCTGCACCGCGCGGCCGACGATTTTGCCCGCGTCGCTGATCAAGCCGTCGACCAGTACCAGATTGGCGCCGGATACGGCACATTCGTTGCGGGTAATCTTCGGCGCGTCGACCGGCATGACGATCGTCGCGCGAATGCCGGCTCGGGCCGCATACAGCGCCCATGCCGCTCCGGCATTTCCGTTGGTCGGCATCGCCAGCTCCGTCACGCCGAGTTCTTTTGCCCGCGAGACGCCGACCGCCGCTCCCCGCGCCTTGAACGATCCGGTCGGAATAATGCCTTCGTCCTTCATGTATAAATGCTCGATGCCCATATTTTCGCCGAGCGCCGGAACCGGAAGCAAAGGCGTCATGCCTTCGCCGAGCGATACGACGTTGGCTTCGCTTTGTACCGGCAGCAGTTCGTGATAGCGCCAGAGATCCGGGCGGCGCGCCGCGATATCTTCGCGCTTCACTTCGCTTGCGAGGCGTTCCAGATCGTAGTCGACAAGCAGAGGCGCGCCGCAGACGCAGAGCTGATGCAGCTGCGAAGCGTCGTATTCGGTGCCGCATTTCGGACAGTGCAGATGAGAAAGATAGCTGTAAGTCATCACGGTTCCTTCTTTCCTGTTGTTGTTCGCGTTCGCTAAGGCTCCCGGACATTCATCCGTACGAAGCTGCACGATCTCTTTATTCGGGGTTATTCTATCAGGAAAGTGATAGATTTACAAATTTTCGCCGAAGCCCGTCTTTTCGGGCCGTCCTGCTCTCCGTTCGTCTTCTCCGAATGCAAAAACCCGCATGTCCCTATAGGAACATGCGGGCCGCTCGTGATTCGTTTTCGCGGACTTCGTCAAGTCACGCCTCGTCTTCCAACAGCGACTTGAGTTTGCGCCCGCTGATTCTCATGCTGCATTCGGGATCGTGCTCGTCCGCGGACGGCGAAACGGATACGCTTCGTTCATTGACGGGCTGCATCGGCAGCGCATGCATTTTATGCTCGGGCGTTTCGGCGAGCAAAATGCGGGTTCCGTCCGGCAGCATGCCGTACTCCCGGACCCAGCCGTCTTCATGGATAACCAGCCGGCGGCCGGGCGACGACCTGCGGCGATGCACGGGGCGTCCCGCCTGCTCGGTGCCCGGCAGCTTGAATCTCAGTCCGGCCGCCTGGGGACGCTGCACGGGTTGAACCGGAACGACGCGGGAAGCGTTTCTCACGTTGTTGATCGGCTTGATAGGCATGATGCGGCTTCCTCCTTAGGCCCGGCCTTTCCCGAAAAAGCGAAGGCCGGGCGACGGTATTTCGTTGCAGGTGCGTAAGCGTCGTTCGGCCGCGGCTCCGTCCTCCGGCTGCCCAAGGCCGCTTAAATCTTGAATTTGGCGGCCGCTTCGCCGAGTTCCTGGGTCAGACGTTCGATGCTCTGTACCATATCGGCGAGGTGGCTGACCATGCCCGACTGTTCCTGCACGGTCGCCGTCACCTGCTGAACCGAAGCCGACACTTCCTCGCCCGACGCCGACATGCTTTGCGACGCTTCCAGCACTTCGTCCTTATCGCGTTCCATGGCTTTGAATTCCGACGCCATGTCGCGGATTTGACCCGTAATCGCCGTTACGCTCTGCATGATGTCTTCGAACGACTGGCGGGTGCGGTCCACGTATTCGTTTTGCGTCGACGAAATTTCGCGGATCGCTCCGACGCTTTCGTTGCTCTTCTCCACCTGTTCGAGCGTCTGGCGGATAATGCCGCCGATTTCGTTCGCCTGGTCGGCCGACTGCTGCGCCAGCTTGCGAATTTCATCCGCCACTACGGCAAAGCCCCGTCCGTGCTCTCCGGCTCTTGCCGCCTCGATCGAAGCGTTCAGCGCCAGCAGGTTCGTCTGCGTCGAGATCTGATTGATCGCGTCCGTGATCTGTCCGATCCGCTGCGAGCTTTCGGCCAGCATTTCGGTCGTCGTCGAAATATTTTGAATTTCCAGCTCGTTTTTGGCGTTGATATCGATCAGGCTGCTCACGACGCTGCTGCTGGCATCGAAGACTTGATTGATCGAATCGGCGCTGCCTTGAATGATTTCCGTCTTGCGGCCGAGGGACTCGATCCGCTCGCCGATGCCGTAGAACCGGCCGACGATACGCTCGGTGTCGTGCGACTGCGATTCCATCGCTTTCGCGATTTCCATCGTCGTGACCGACGTTTCGCCGATCGAACGCGCCGTACTTTGCGAGGTGCGCTCAAGGTCGGTCGTATTGGCGGTCAGCACTTCGATAGAGTGGTTCATCTGCCCGATCAGCAGCTTGTTGCTGTCGGCCATCGTGTTGAAGCTGTCCGCCAGGTCGGCGAGTTCGCTCTTGTACTTGCCTTCCGCACGGGCCGTCAGATCCCCCTCCGCCAGCCGCTTGAACAGTCCGTTCAGGCGCGCGATCGGCACGGTGATGCTGCGCGAGATCAGGATACCGACCGCTACGGCCAGCAGAATCGAGACCAGAATCGCCAGCAGCATGTTTTTCAGCAGGCCGCCGAGCGGAGCTTGAATATCTTTGTAGGAGTCCTGTACGAGCACGACCCAATCCGCAGCCGGAATCTTGGAATAGCGGATGTACGATTGATCGTTTTCCACGCTGCCTTTCAAAATTTCCCCGTTCGTTTCCTCGGCCAACAGATTTTCGAAGCCTTCCGACTCATAAGGTTTCCCCACTGTCGAGTCGTCCTTCGAATCGTACATAACCGTACCGCCGCGGCTTGTCACGATGAGGGAGCCTTCTTTGTTAATCTGGATGTTCTGAAGCTTCTCGACGAAAAATTGGGCCGATATCGTATTGATCGACACGCCGAGCACTTTTCCGCTGCTTCCCTTAACCGGCTGAGCGAAAACGACGATCAGGTTGCCCGTCGTTTTCGACAGAATCGCATCGCTGATGAAGGGTTGGCCCGACTGCATCACTTTCTGGAAGTATTCGCGGTCCGAGCGGTCTCCCTTCAGCGAATCCGGATTGCTGGCAGCCACGATCGTTCCCTTGCTGTCCGCAACCATCATCGACTCGATTCCGGTCGACCCGGCCTGCGCTTCCTTGAACAGCTCGTTCGTTTGGGCCTGCAGCGCGTTTGACGGAGAAAAGAATGCCTCTTCGTTCATGGTTCCGGCATCCCTCAGCTCCAGCAGATTCCGAAGACTGGGCGATACCGATATGTTATGGGCCAGTTGACCTTCCAGATCGACCAGCGCCGACAGGCTCTCGCTCGTCCGGTCCGCATTGGCATTGATCTCGTCCTTGCTTTTGACCGTGATCAAAGCAGAACTGAAAGTGAAAGCCAGCAGGTTCGAACCTACCAATACGATCACGATCAGCAAGCTAATCAGCAAAGGCAGTTTGACTTTCAGCGAAAGACGCTTCGCCTTCCTCGGTTCGTTCTGCTTCTGTTCCTTTATTTGTTTCGCCATTATTTGTACCCCTTTCTGCACATGGGCCACTCCCGGCCGCTATAAGCGTTTTATCGGCCTTTTTCGACAAAATAATTACACGATTCCTAACTATTTTTTCCCATTTTTTTGCCATCGGCACCGAAAGCTCCTAATGCAGCCTCTTTCCTCCGTTCGCCGCAAAAATGAACGAATCGCTTTTTCGCGTGGAGGTTTCGCATTCCTTTGCCCTTTGCGGCCGTTTTTTTGTTAAACTGTACAAAGCGATTGTTTTTCATTTTCTATACGGCATGGAGGCAGAACTTTTGAATTATATCGTTTTGGACATTGAGTTTAACGGCCGCAAGTTTGCCAGCCCGCACCCGATGGAAGTGATCGAGATCGGTGCCGTGCGGCTGGACGAATCGCTGCGGGATACCGATACGTTCGCGGCATTCATCAAGCCCGTGTATTTTGCCAAGCTGAATTCCTTCATCAAGAAAAAGACGGGGATTCCGCAGGAATCGATCGACGGCGCGGCCCGCTTCCCGAAAGTTATCGGGGATTTCCGGGAATGGCTGGACGCCAAGCCGGGTCCCGTCACCTTCGTCGTCTGGGGCGGCGAGGACATCAAGCGCATCGTGCAGGACGTTCGGATGCACAAGCTGGACGAGACGTACTGGACGCAGACCCCTTCGCTCGACCTGCTGAAAGGCTTCCTGCAGACGCAGGGGCTCAAGAACGACGTCAGCGTCGAAGGCGCCCTGGAAATGCTGGGCATCGAAGCTTCGGGAGCCGCCCACCGCGCGCTGGACGACGCGAAGATGACCGCCGACATTTTCCGCGCCGCCTACGAGAAGCTCGATCTGACGCTGGCCAAGGAATACAAAGACACGTTCTCGAATTCGAAGGAACGCCGCATCGTCCGCTCGGCGGCGAAGTCGCTGGCTTCTCGCCGCATCGCGCCGACGTGGGAGCTGGCGGTGGAGCATTATTTGAAGGGGAAAATTGCGCTGGAAGATCCGCGCAAGGAAGCGGAACTGCGCGCTTACTTCGACGCGCTGCCGGCATTCCCGATGCCGACGCGGGCGGAAGAAGCTCCTCAAGGCGCCGCTGCGGCAGAAGCCGCGAATTCCGCGTCCCGGCCGGAAGCGGCGGCTGCCGCAGCCGAACGGCCGCTCGCGGAGCCGGAACAGGCGGAGTGATCGTTTCGCCAAGCGACAAAAAAAAACCGCTCGCGGACTCCGGTCCGTCGGGCGGTTCTTTTCGTCGTTCGGTGTTCGTCGTTCGGGTCTGGTCGCTCAGCTTGTCGGCACGAATATTCGCTTCAACCGCGCATTCGCGCCGGGAAGGCTGCTCCCGCAATCACTTCTTCAGCGGGTTCTTCATAAAGTAATAATGTCCCTGCCCGACCGGCGCATTCACGACGGCCGCGCCGCCTTCGAATTCGCCGACCGTGATATCGTTCGTTCGCAAATCGACGATCGCTTTGCCGAACCGGTCGATCAGAATTTTGTTTCCGCCTTGGCGCTGCACAAAAGCGATTCCTTCCTTGAAAGAACCGACCTCGGCGCCTTCGTCGCTGTACTGCGCGGGAATGACCAGTTTGCCGGTTGCGCCGATGTAGCCCCATTTGCCGCTTCGGTCGCTTGCGCTGCCGCCGACTTTCACGGCCGCGCGCCCTTCGCTGAACGCCTGCCCGCCGGTATACTGCGCTTTGACGACGATTTTGCTTTTGGCGTTCACGTAGCCGTATTTTCCGTTTTGCAGGAACAGGGCCAGACCTTCGCTGAACGGCGCGGCTCCGTCGAACTGCGGCTTGATGACCGTTTTTCCTTTTTTGTCGATATAGCCCCACTTCCCGTTCTTCATGACAGGAGCCAGGCCTTCGCTGAACACGTCCAGCATCGCGTACTGCGGCTTGACGACTTCTTTGCCGTTCAGGTCGATAAAGCCGCCGACATACGCCGATCCTTTGCGCTTCCATACGACGGCCATGCCGTCTTTGAACTCGTGAACTTCGTCGTAAGCGGCGGTGAGCTTCGTTTTGCCGGTCTTATCGATATAATTCCATTTGCCGCCGCTTTTCTTGACCGCCGCCAGTCCGCCGTTGAAGCCTTCGACGACCCGCTCGTACTGCGGTTTAATCGCTATTTTGCCCTTTTTGTCCACGAAACCCCACAGTTTCCCTTTGCGGACGGCGGCCAGACCTTCGCTGAACGGTTTGACTTCGTCGAACTGCGCCTTGATGACCGTCTTGCCGTCCGTATTCGTATATCCGTACAGCTTATTGCCGGCGTTCCAGAAGAAAGCGAGTCCTTCGCTCAATCCGCCGATCGCGTCGTAACTTACCGTTTTGGCCGTGCCGTTCACGATGCTTGCCGCACTGTCGGCCGCATGCGCCGCCGGTAATCCGGGGGCTCCCGAGACCGACACGGTCAAAGCCAGCGCAAGCAGGATGGATGTTCTTTTTTTCAATGTCTGTTTCCCCTCTCTCGTATGTACATAAGCCTAGCAGTTATTTACCCACGATTTCGGTCCCGGCATCGCGAAAAACCCGATTTCCCTTTCGGAAAATCGGGCCCGGCCGGCTTCGCTTCGCGCAAAACCTTTACTCGAACGGGTACTTCAGTCCCCACTGCGCGCGCACGTTGTCCAGCAGCCGCATGATGCCCATGGACTCGGCCAGCGAGATCACGCCGCTCTCGCGGCGGCCTTCCAGCAGCGCGCGGCCGACTTCCTCGGCTTCGTACGCGTAGCCCTTGATGCCGCGATCTTCCCGGTCGTCCGTGACTTTGACCGGTTCCTCGCCGGAAACGTACAGCGTCGCTTCCTTCGCGAACAGGAACTGCGGGATATGAATGTAGCCTTTGGTTCCGTGGATAAAGGCATCGTTGGGCATATCCAGGCGGATTCCCCCGTGCAGCGAAGCCGTCTTGCCGTCGCCGTAATCGAGCAGGATCGTGAAATGCTCGTCCACGCCGGTCTCGCCGATATGCGCGGTCGTCCAGATATTGTCCGGATTCGGCCCGAAGATCATCGAAGCGAACGAGACCGGATAGATGCCCGCGTCCAGCAGCGCGCCGCCGCCCAGTTCCGGGTTCAGCAGACGGCCTTCCGGATTCCATCCGGCATCGAAGCCGAACTCGGCTTTGACGACGCGGACATCGCCGATTTTCTCCTCCGACAGCCACTGCCGAACTTGTTCAAGCGGCTTCAGGAAACGCGACCACATCGCCTCCATCAGGAACAGCTTTTTCTCGCGCGCCGTCTCGATCAGCTCGTTCAGCTCGCCCGCATTAACCGTGAACGGCTTTTCGCACAGTACCGCTTTGCCCGCGTTCAAGGCCGTCAGCACGTTTTCTTTATGAAAAGGATGCGGAGTCGCTACGTAAATCGCGTCCACTTCCGGATCGTTGGCCAAATCTTCGTAGCTGCCGTGCGCCGTGGGCGCGCCGAACTTATCCGCGAATTTGCGCGCGCTCTCTTCGGTCCGCGAACCGATCGCGTACAGTTCGCCGTTCGAAGCATGCTTCAGGTCGGAAGCGAACTGCTCGGCGATCCAGCCCGTCCCCAAAATGCCCCATTTGATGTTGCCGTTTGCCGCCTCGCTCATTGTTTCTCCTCCTTGATAGATAGAAATCGTTTTCGATTTACATATCGGCCCGTCTGCCGCAGGGTTCGGACAGCCGCTTCGACTATCGTTTAGCATGGGGCCGCTTTTATGTAAGGCCTTTCCTTGTATACTTTACCAGATCGGCTCGGGAAAAGGTAGCGAGACGGCCGCCGTGCAGCAAACCGCTCGGCTAACGGATTCCATGTCCCTTAGACCGGCAAATCAAGCCTTTCCGCGATTTTAACGGATCGCATATCCGTTAGCCGCCCGCCGAGCCTCTTTTTCCGCCAAAAATCAGCTAATTCCCGCTCTAAGCGTCACCTGAATCCGTTAGAATTTTCCCGCCGCTCAAAATACCCGTTAAGCGTCTCCTGGTTCCGTTACATTGTCAAACCAGCCGCATTTCGCCTCTCCGCGTCGGCTCGTTCCGTCAGCATGCCCGGCAGCCTTCCGCGGCCGCCGATAGAAGGCCGACTCCGCAGCCTCGGCCGCCCACGCGATGACGCAATGCCAAAAGCCGCTTCTGCGACTCTCTCCGGAAAGGAAAGAAGTGCAAAAGCGGCTGCGGAAGATCGGGGTTCGAACGGCGATCGCCGGGAGCGAAGCCGACAGATTAAGCTCTTTTTCTGCGAGTCATGACGTCGAAGATAACGGCAAGCGCCAGAACCGCGCCGCGGATCATGTACTGGTACGAGATGCCGACGCCCAGCAGGTTCATGCCGCTCGACAGGGAAGCCATGACGACCGCGCCGATGATGGAGCCGGTGACTTTGCCGACGCCGCCCGCCGCGGATACGCCGCCGACGTAAGCGGCCGCGATCGCGTCAAGCTCGAACAGCGTGCCGGCCGTCGTCGTTGCCGATTGCAGACGCGCCGTGTACAGGATGCCGGACAAGGCGGACAGCATGCCCATGGAACCGAATACGATGTACGTAATCTTTTTAACGTTGATGCCGCTCAGGTGAGCCGCTTCCGGGTTGCTGCCGACCGCGTAGATGTGACGGCCGAGCACCGTTTTGGTCGTCAGGAAATGGTAGATCGCCACGACGAGCAGGGTGATGACGACCGTCCAGGAGAAGCCGTTGTAGCCGGCCAGAATCCAGGTCACGTAAGCGATGATCGCGGAGACGAACACCAGCTTGACGGCGAAGATCTTGTTGGAAGGCACGTCGAATTTGTACTTGATCTTCTGGCCGCGTTTCGAAATTTCGGCGTATACGAAGTACAGGATGACCAGCGCGCCGAGGATCAGCGCCAGCACGTTCAGGCCCGCGATTTGTCCGAGCGACGGCAGGTAGCCGTTGCCCAACGCGTTGAACGTATCGTCTTTGACGATGATCGTGCCCGTCTTCTCGGTCACTTGGAGCAGCGCGCCGCGGAAGATGAGCATCGCCGCGAGCGAGGAGACGAAGGCCGGGATGCCGACGGACGCGACCAGCACGCCGTTGAACATGCCGATCACGATGCCGAGGATCAGGATGATCGGAATGGTGAAGTAGACCGGCACGCCCAGCTGCGACAGCATGATCGCCGCGATGGCGCCCATAAAGCCGGCGGCGAAGCCGACCGACAAGTCGATGTGGCGGATGACGATGACCAGCGTCATGCCGACGGCCAGAACGGCGATGTAGCCGGTGGCGTCGAGCAGGTTGCTGATGTTGCGCGAGGACATGAACAGACCGTCCGTCAAGATGGTAAAGGTGAGCATGATGACGAACAAAGCGATGTACATGCCGTAATCGCGGATATTCACTTTGAGCAAAGATTTGGCTTCTTGGAAGAAGTTCATGGTTTTCCCCTCCTAATGCGTTAGGTGCGTTATTCGTTTCGCGTCTTTAATCGGACACGCCCGGCGTAACGCAAAGCTGCACGGCATGCAGCGGACGCTTTACTGCGTCGCGAAATGCATGATTTTTTCCTGATCGGCTTCTTCGGCCGGGATTTCGCCTTTGATCCGGCCCTCGGCCATGACGTAAATCCGGTCGCTCATGCCGAGCACCTCGCCGAGTTCGGACGAGATCATGATGATGCTCATGCCCTGGGCGATCAGCTTGTTCATGATGGTATAGATTTCGAATTTGGCGCCGACGTCGATGCCTCGCGTCGGTTCGTCCAGGATCAGCAGCTTCGGTCCGACGAACAGCCATTTGCCGAGGGAGACCTTCTGCTGGTTGCCGCCGCTCAGATTGCCGACGAGCTGTTCCACGGAAGGCGCCTTGATGTTCATCGAGCCTTTGTATTCGTTGGCGACTTTGACTTCTTCGTTGTCGTTGATGACGCCGCCGGGCGCGATTCCTTTTAGATTCGCCGCGCTGACGTTGTTCTTGATGTCCTGCAGAAGGAACAGCCCGTCGCCTTTGCGGTCTTCGGTCACGTAAGCGATGCCCGCCTTGATCGCTTCGCTGGTATGCGAGAATTTGCTGCGCTTGCCGTCGACGTACAGTTCGCCGTCCAGCTTGTAGTTTCTCGGATTGCCGAAAATGCTGAGCGCGAACTCCGTACGGCCCGAGCCCATCAGGCCCGCGATACCGACGATTTCGCCTTTTTTCACATAGAGGTCGACGTTTTTGACAACATTGCGGCCCAGCTGTTGGTCGAATGCGGTCCAGTTCTTGACCTCGAGAATAGGGTCGCCGAACTTTTTATCGGGCCGCTTCGGATAGATGTCCTCGATATCGCGTCCGACCATGTTCTTGATGATCGAAGCTTCGGTAATTTCGCCTTTGGACCCGTCCAGCGTGCAGATCGTTCTGCCGTCGCGGATCACGGTCGCTTTGTCGGCGATCGAGATGACTTCCTTCAGCTTGTGGGAGATCATGATGCAGGTGATGCCCTGGCTCTTCAGCTCGCGCAGCAGATTAAGCAGGTTCTCGCTGTCGTTTTCGTTCAGCGCCGCCGTCGGTTCGTCCAGAATAAGCAGCTTGACGTCTTTGCTGAGCGCTTTGGCGATTTCGACGAGCTGCTGCTTGCCGACGCCCAGATCGCGGATCAGCGTCTCGGGGTTGACGTTCAGCTTAACCTTGTCCAGCATCTTGCGAGCTTCGATGATCGTCTCGTTCCAGTCGATCACGCCGCCTTTTTTGACCTCGTTGCCCGCGAAAATGTTCTCGTATACGCTCAGGTCCGGAAAAAGAGCCAGCTCTTGGTAGATGATCGCGATGCCCGTCTTGACGCTGTCGGTAATCTTCGCGAACTGCTGTACCGTTCCTTCGTAAACGATGTCGCCCTCGTATGTGCCGTACGGGTAGACCCCGCTCAACACCTTCATCAACGTCGATTTGCCTGCGCCGTTTTCGCCGACAAGAAAGTGAATCTCGCCTTTTTTGACCTGAAAATTCACGTCCTGCAGCGCTTTGACGCCGGTAAAGCTTTTGGAAATGTTCCGCATCTCCAAAATGTTGCCGTTCGGGCCTCCGGCTGTAGGTCCGTTCGTTTTTTCCAGTATATTTCCGCCCATTTCTATCGCACCCCTTACCGCCCGGTTTACCGAGAAAGAGGAACGGGGCGTCCCCGTCCCTGCTTCTCAGCCGGCTGTTTGCTGTGGTATACGGTTAACCCGCCGTCCTGTGCTTACAGGCCCGTGAAGTCTTCGGCTTTGTAGTATTCCGAATCGATCAGTTCTTTTTGCACGTTTGCTTTGTCGACGACGATAACGTCGGTTTGTTTCGCTTTGACGTCCACTTCTCCGTTGTTGTAAGAACCTGTCGTTTCCGGAGTTTTGCCGTCGAGTACTTCGACTGCCATGCCCATTGCGTCTTTAACGAGCGTACGCACGTCTTTGAAGACCGTCATGGACTGCTTGCCGTCGAGGATATACTGGATGGAAGCCTGCTCGGCATCCTGACCGGTGATGACGTAGCTTGTTACCGCGCTGTCGGAACCGAATACGTCGGCGATGGAGCGTGCCGTGCCGTCGTTCGGAGCCAGAATGGCAACGTCGCCCTTCATGTCCGCCGCGGCTGCCGTCAGGTGAGTCTGAGCTTTGTTCTTGGCTTCGTTCGGATCCCAGTTCGTCGTAACCTGGCCGATGATGCTGCTCATTTGGTCGCGGGACAGGTCTTTCGTGTCTTTCAGCTTTTCGGCTTCCGTGGAGTTGGCGATTTTGAATGTGCCGTCCGCGATTTTAGGCTGCAGAACCTGCCATGCGCCTTGGAAGAACAGGAAAGCGTTGTTGTCGGTAGCGGCGCCTGCGTACAGGTAGAGCGGCTGGCCGCTGCCTTTTGCGTTGTCGATCAGGTACTGCGCTTGAGCCGCGCCTACCGCGAGGCTATCGAATGTGACATAGTAGTCGACCGCGTCGGTGCTTGTGATCAGACGGTCGTAAGCGATGACGGTCACGCCGTCTTTTTTCGCCGCTTCTACCGCTGCCGCCGCGGCGTCGCCGTCCTGCGGGCAGATGATCAGCACTTTGATGCCTTTGTTCAGCAGCGTTTCCACGTTTTCTTTTTCTTTGGCGGAAGAGCCCTGGCTGAACAGAATTTCGGTTGTATACTTGGTGCCCGACAGCGCGTCTTTGAAACGCTGCTCGTCCTGCACCCATCTCGGTTCGTCTTTGGTCGGCAGTACGATTCCGACGCTTACGCTTCCTCCGCTGCCGCTTGTTCCGCCGCCGTTGCCGCAGGCGGTTGCGACGATCGAGAACATCATGACCGCAATGAGAAGCACAATCCCCTTAAAGTGTTTCTTCAATTTGACCTAACCCCTTTCGGTTTGTCTGATGATGGAGTAAATCGTTCTGGCAGGATTAAATATAACACCGCTTTCATTCTCTGTAAGCGCTTATCATTAGCACTCTTTTGCTACCTTCTGTACTTTTTTAATCTCTTCGGGAAAGCGTTTGCACAAAAGTGCGGGACAACGCTCCGAACAAGCGAGCGACCGTCTGAAAAACCGCGCCGTTAAGCCGTTTTCCTGACTGAGGGGCTTTGGATTCCGAAATCGGGCATGAGACGGTTTTCTGCTCCGCCATGCAAAAAAAGACTGCAAAAATCCGTCAAGTCCGGGCGTTTTCATTCCTGAATCCGGAATAAACGCGCGCTCGGCACGACAAATTTTTACAGTCTTTCGCGGATAGGGATCGTCCTCCCTATTCGCCGCCTTTTCCGTAGACTTCTTCCCGCGAATGGAAGCCGTCCGCGATCACCGTCCCGTCCAGATTGGAAGCGTCGACCGCGATCGGGGACAGCAGAATCGACGGCACTTCGATCTTGCCGTTGTTGACCCGCCGGGTTGCTCCGGTCGGCTCGCCCTTGGCCAGCGCGACAGCGAGTCTTGCCGTATCTTCGGCCAGCCGGCCGATCGGCTTATAGACGGTCATCGTCTGCGTGCCGTCGACGATGCGGCGGACGGCTTCAAGGTCCGCATCCTGTCCGGCGACCGGGATGCTTCCCGCCAAGCCGTATCGTTCCAGCGCCCGAACCGCGCCGCCCGCGGTCGCGTCGTTCGCGACGATGACCGCGTCGATGCCTCCCGCTCCGTTGGCTTTCAGCGCTTCGAGCATGTTCTCCAGCGCGTAGACCGGCTTCCAATCTTTCGACCATTGGTCGTACACGATGCGAATGTCGCCCCGCTCGATCGACGGCTGCAGCGCCTCGAACACGCCTTCCTTGAACTGGCGGGCGTTGTTGTCCGTATCGGCGCCTCCGATATAGACGTAATTCCCCTTCGGCACAATCTTCATGATGGCTTCCGCCTGAAGGTGCCCCACTTCGACATTGTCGAAGGAGACGTACAGATCGACGTCCGCGTTCGTCACGAGGCGGTCATAGGACAAGACTTTGATGCCGGACTTATGAGCTTTGCTTACGATCGCCGCCGTCGCTTCCGCATTATGCGGAACGATGACCAGAACGTCGACGCCCTGACTGATCATCGCTTCCGCCTGGGCGATCTGCCTCGCGTCGTCTCCGTCCGCGGACTTGACGATCACCTCCGCGCCCAGCCGCTGCGCCGCCTCGACGAACAGATCGCGGTCTTTTTTCCACCGCTCCTCCAGCAGCGTGTCCATGGCGAATCCGATCTTGATCCGCTTTTCCCCGCTTATCGCGTCCGGCTTGGCCGGCGGCGCGGCTTCTTCCCCGCTTCCGGACGCCTGCTCCGAACCGGATGAAGCGCCTGCCTCCGCGCCGTCCCAGCCTCCACCATGCCCCGCCCCGCCGGAAGATTCGGCGGACGAACGGCCGTCTTCGGCCGAGTTCGCCGCCTGCGGCCCGCCGCTTCCGCTCGAACACCCCGCCAGCGCCAGCAGCAGAAGCAGAAGCGCGCATGCCAGCGCCGCAAGCTGCCGGAACGAAGGGCCGCTGCCGGCTTCTGCCGCTCCGCGGCTGCGGCTCCGGTCCGCCTTTCCTGCCGCTGCGCTCGGCCCTCCGGTCATTCCGCACCTCCCAGCAGCGCTTTTCTGTACTCCGTCGGCGAGATGTCGCACATCTTTTTGAAGACTTTGCTGAAATAATTCGGGTCGTGGTAGCCCACTTCGAACGTAATTTCTTTCAGGCTACGGGCCGGATCGCTCATCAGCTTCTTCGCCTTGTCGATCCGGCACTGGGTCAGGAAGTCGATGTAGTTGACCCCGATCTGCTCCTTGAACAGCTTGCTGATATAAAATGGGCTCAACTCGAATTTCTCGCCGATCGCCTCCAACGAAATGTCTTCGTGCGAGTTCTCGGTGATATACTGCTTGATCCGCCGGACCGTATCTGGCTTGATCCGCTCCAAATGCTCCGCGTACGCCTGCTTGATCCGGTCGAGAACCGCGCCCGTTTCCGACCGCAGCTGCCGGTAATCCTGCGCCTGAAACGAGAACGTCGGCGTCCCGATCTCCACGCCCATCTCCGCCAGCACGCGCGAAGCGACCCATAAGCGTTCCAGCACCCGCTGCTGGGCGTTCAGCCGATCCGCGCCTTCGCTCTCGCACTGCCGCAGGAAATCCAGCGTTTCCGACCGGATGCCGTCCCAGTCGCCGACCCGGATCTGCTCGAAGAAATGCTGCTCCCAGCGCTTGTCCGGCAGGTCCAGTACGGAATTTCCCGGCCCCCGCTCCGGCTTCTCCGCGTACAGACGGTAGCGGACCGGCTGCGAAGGGTCGGGAATCGCGATCAGCGCTTCCCGGTAGGACTGCCGTACCCGGGCCAGCGAATCGCAGACGTTGCCCACGCCGATCAGCCAGCCTTCGCGGGAATGGCCGCCGGCCGCCTCCAGCAGCGTACGCGCCAGTTCCGACGCCTGCACGCGGAACGGACGGTTCTTGTCCCGGAAAGCGATAATGGGAATCTGGCGGCCGTAAAGCGCGCCGACCCAGCCCGCTCCGTCGCGCCGGATTCGATCGCGGATTGCCGCATAGGCGCCTTCCGCCCCCGCCGGCACCAATACCGACAGCGCGAACGTCTCGCTGTCCGCATCCGCGCCCAACCAGGCCACCAGCTCGTCCGAATGCACTTCGTGCACGTGATCGAACAGCAGCTGCGTCACGATATCCGTCTCGATTACGGGCATTACCCGCTCGAGCGCATCTTCGCGCAGCCGGCTGCGCTCCCGTTCGCGGGCTTCTTCCCCGATCTGCTCCAGCACCCGGCCGACCGTCTTTTTGATCTCCCCCGCCTTGCTCGGCTTGAGCAGATAATCTTTTACCCCGAGCTTGAGCGCGCGCCGGGCATAATCGAACGTATCGTAAGCCGTCACCATGACGATCTTGACGTGCGGATATTTTTCCCCGATAATTTCCGCCGCCTGTAGTCCGTCCATGCCCGGCATTTTAATATCCATCAGAATCAGGTCCGGGCGGAACGAATCCGCCAGTTCGACCGCCATCCGGCCGTTTTTCGCCTGTTCGATCGCAAGTTCCGGAAAGCTTTTTTGCAAAATGGCCTGCAGGCCTTCCCGGCCGACCTGCTCGTCATCCACGATCAGCAGTCTTGTCATAGGTGTCGCTTCTCCTTGTCTTCGGTAATTTGAGCACTACCCGCACGCCTCCGCCCGGCCGGTTCTCGACGTCGATCACGTCCGTCACGCCGTAGAACAGCCGCAGCCGCCGCACGACGTTGCCGAAGCCGATTCCCGTCGAGTGCCCCTCCGGCTGCATCTCGCGTTCTTCGAGAATGCCGCGAATTTTGTCTTCGTCCATTCCCGGGCCGTCGTCGGCAATTTCCACCGCTACCCGGTCGCCTTCGTCGGTGATCGCGACGGTAATCGTTCCTCCGCTCTCCGACGGCTCGATCGCGTGAATGACCGCGTTTTCCACGATCGGCTGAAGCGTCAGACCCGGCATCTGCACGGAAAGG
Source organism: Saccharibacillus alkalitolerans (assembly GCF_011090185.1). GTDB lineage: Bacteria > Bacillota > Bacilli > Paenibacillales > Paenibacillaceae > Saccharibacillus > Saccharibacillus alkalitolerans. The sequence continues at coordinate 272,720 of NZ_JAAFGS010000002.1, forward strand.
CAGCGCTCGTCGATCTCGGTCACCAGACGCAGCCGATCCGTAAATCGCGCCGATTGGATCTCCATGTACTGACGCATCACGCGCACTTCGTCATGAAGCGTTACCGCGCGGTCGAGCCGCTTGAGATTGTAACGCAGCAGTCCGGCGACGCTCACCAGCAGGTCGCTCGTCTCCTCCGCCCCTTCCAGAAAAGACTTTTTGGACAGCGTATCGAGAATGTTGAACAGGAAATGCGGATTGATCTGGCTCTGCAGGCTGCGCAGCTGGCTCTCCTGCAGCAGCAGGCGGCTCTTCTGAAGCTCGCTTTCCAACCTCGCCTTTTCCTGCATTTCCACGATCAGGTTATTGATGCTGACCCGCATCCGCTCGAACGTCGTGGCCAAAAAGTAAATTTCGTCCGACGAGTTGACCACGATCTGCCGCTCGAACTTTCCTTTTGCCAGCTCTTGGGCCGCTTTCGTGAGCTGTTCCACCGGCCTTGTGATGCTCAGCGAGAACCAGTAGGCGAACAGCAGCAGCCCGAACGTGATCGACAGCAGAATCCAGATGCCCAGCTTCTTCAGTTCTTCGGCCTGTTCGATGATGCTGCGGTAGAAGCGTTCGTACGTATTCAATTCGATGTCGATCAGCTGCAGCGTCATTTCCGAGATGTAACGGGAAATGCGCGTCGCTTCCGCGAACGCCTTCGACGAATCTTCGTTTTCCCGCTCGGATTGAAACATGACGGAGCGGTCCGTCGCCTCGAGCAGGCTGTCGATCAGGTTCATGTAGCTGGTCAGCGCGAAGTCGTTCTCTTCGTTGCGCAGCAGTGCCACCGAGCTCCGAGCTTCCCTCAGCAGCTGCTCGTTCCGCTTCAGGCTGCTCAAATTGCCCTCGGTCGGCGTCAGCAGGTAGATGTTGAGCGAATTGACCGTCTGCCGGCTCGACGCCGTCACTTCGTTCATGTGCAGATAGCGCTGGAGAATATCGTTGTACTGATCCTGCGTCTTCTGGTTGTAATAGGTCAGCATGATCCAGATCGACGCCATGATGAACATGATCAGGGCGGTCAGCGTCCAAATTTTCCGTTGAATTCCGATCATTGCGCGTCCTCCGTCGTCAGCAGGCGAATGTCCGTCGGGTACCCTTCGGCATCGAGCGGAACGGTATCGCCGTCCAGCCAGCGCACCATCATCCGCACGCCGATCTCGCCCATCTCGGACGGAGACTGCTCCACTACGGCGTCCAGCTTGCCTTGACGCAGCAGCGGCAATATGTCCGGATGATCGTCGAACGAATAGATGTGATACGGTTTCAGCTGCGAACGCCTGCCGATCTCCCGCACCATCGCGGCAGTCAGGTTGGCGTCCACCGAAACGAAAGCGCTAACGTCGGGAGAAAGGTTCATGACCTCCTGCGTCGCGGCCGCGATCTCTTCCCCTTCGTCGGAAGTGACCGTATATTCGACGCGGATGCCCGGATAATCGTCCAGCACGCTCCGAATCCCTTCGAGCCGCCTCCGCTGATCGTATTCCTCGCGGTCGTCTCCCATGATCACCACCACGCCTTCTTCTCCCATATCGGCAATCAGGCGGTTCGCGATCATCTTTCCCGCCGCCAGCGCGTCCGAGCCCACATACGTTTTCCGCATGCTTTCGGACATCGGCACGTCGCTCGCGACCGTGATGACGGGAATGCCGTAAAAAGCCGCCTTGACCTTGGTCAGGTTGTCGAACGCATCCTCGTCCATGCCCTGCACGATGATCCCGTCCACTCCCGAATCGATGGCGATCTCGAGCTGCTTGAGAAAATCTTCGCGGTCTTCCCCGTACGTGCCCCACACTTCCAGATTCACGTCAAGGCGCTCCGCCTCTTCTTCGGCGCCTTCGCCGACCTTGTTCCAGAACGGCGTTCCGAGATCCTGCGTAATGAGCACGAGCCGGTAGCGTTCGTCCGATTCTTCCTGCGTCTGCGGCGGCTGCCAGGCGGACTGCATGAAGCGGATCGCCGAAATCATCGTAAAAAACAGAAAAATGGCGCATATCGAACCGAGCGCCAGACTGATCGTCTTGTGCAAGCGCGATCCCTCTTCCCTGGATAAAGATATTTAAATTATAACATTTTATTCCAAAAATATTGAAGTCCGATCTCCCGGAATCCAGTTTTTCTACTGTAGCAAATCGGCCGCTCTCTGAATAGATTTTTTTTACAGATGTGCCTATGTAATTGTAATCACATGCCGTTTCGCCGTTTTTCGCGAGGGGTAAGGAGCAGCAAAGAGCGCTTTTCGTTCTTAATCCCGACTTTCGAGGAGGAATTTCAACGTGTCGAAAAAACCTCTCGGCAAACGGCATCTGGCGGCTTCTTTTCTGTGCGGCGCCGTCCTGTTCTCCGGTCTGTCCGCGGCCGCGGCGGATACGTCCGTGACGGCCATGGCATCCAAACTGACGTTCTATGCGTTCGGCGAAAGGCAGCAGGCGCCGGCTCCTGTCGGCAGCGACGGCTCCAAAGCGCCCGCCGCGCTGACTTACAACGGCACGACCTACGTGCCGGTGCGCGCGCTCGGCGGCATGCTGGACGTACCGATCTATTGGGACGGCACGAACGGCGCGATTTCGGCCGGGTCGGCCAAAGTTCTCGTCAAGGACGCGAAAGGCGCCGTGCACGGCGGGATCGATCTGACGGAGGAGAAAGGCGGCGTCCGCGTCAAAGTCAGCCTGTCGAACCTTCCTCCGGGACCGCACGGCATTCACGTTCACCAGATGCCGGTCAAAAACAACGATTTCGCCACCGCCCTCGGCCACTTCAATCCGACGAAACACGAACACGGCCATGACAATCCGAAAGGCGCGCATGTCGGCGACTTCACCAAAAATTTGACCGCCGCCTCCGACGGCACGGCGGTGCAGGAATTCTTCCTTGAAGACGCGAATCTGCAACCGGACAGCCCGATGTCCATCGCGGGCCGCTCGATCATTATCCACGCGGGTCCGGACGATCAGAAGACCGATCCGGCAGGGGACTCGGGAGACCGGATCGCCGGAGGGAATATTCCGAAATAACGAATGTCCGCTTCCCGAAAGCGAAAGAACGCGCAAAAATACCGGCGTCCGTCAAGACGCCGGTCAACGTGTCGAGAAAGTCTAACGTAGCTTGAAGCGAGACGGCGGAGAGAGAAATTCAGTGAAGGAACGATAGTGTTCGCCTTTGAAATCGGGAAAGTTCCGCTAAAATTCGATCTCTTTTCCCGATTTCAACACGCGACCGGAACGAATTTCTCTCGGAGCCGGCTTGCTTCTCTCTACTACGTGACTTTTTCGACAGCCTGACCGGCGTCCGTCAGGACGCCGGTGTTTTTCGGCTGCGGCTCGGCCGGAATCGGCAGAGCTTCGGCATAAGCACGCATTCATTCTTCCTCTTGCTCGTCGAATCGGTTCGGATCGCCGAAACGCAGCCAATATTCTTCCATCTCCCGCAGGATGACCGCCGCCTCCGGACCGAAGCCCTGCATGGGAATGTTGACCGGCATCGACACCAATTTTCGATTCGCCTTCATCAACCCTTTCATAAAACCGCCGCGGCGCGCCATGAACGCTCCGGGATCATGCAGATCGACGCCGATGTAAGGCTGATCCATCAGCGTGTAAGGCTCGATCCGGCTGACTTCGCTCCAGGCGACGAAGCCGGCGCCGGCCGCGGCCACCCGGTCGTGGAAGCCTTTTTCGTCGAGCGTCAGCACCGGAGACAGACGGAAAGCCCGCCTGAAGCCGAACCAAAGCCCAGCCGCTCCCAGCAGCAGGGACAATGCGCCGATCAGCACCCCGAAAACCGACCGGTCCGGTCCGGGACTCGAACCGAGACTCACGAGATATACGCCCACCGCCACAAAAAGAAGTCCGAATAGGGCGATTTGCAGCGCCTTTCCCCGTTTCTGGTAAAAATGCAGCGGCCCGCCGCCTTCTGTCCGTTTCTCCATATCCATGGAAGTCTTCTCCCTTTCGATGTCGAATAGGTCTTTCGATCTTAGCGCAGCAGCCCTTTCGTTTGCAAAAATTCGCGTGCCACTTCCTCCGCCGGACGTCCTTCGGCGTTGACCGCGTAATTCATCTTGCGCATCTCGTCGTCCGTGATCTGTCCGGCCAGCACGTTCAGCGCATCCGCAAGTTCGGGGTGCTCGTCGAGCGTCTTCTGCAGCATGAGCGGCGCTCCCTGGTACGGCGGGAACAGTCCTTTATCGTCTTCGAGCACCGTCAGGTCGTACTGCGCCAGCTCGCTGTCCGTGGAATAAGCGTCCAGCAGATCGATATCGCCGCTCTCGATCGCCTGGTAACGAAGCTTCGGCTCCATCGTGAACACGGTATGGAATTCGATCCCGTACAGCTTCTGGATGCCGAGGTATCCGTCCTCCCGATCCGAAAATTCCAACGTAAAGCCGGCTTCCAGATTGTCTTCCAGCGGCTTGAGCCCGGAGATGGACGTTACTTCGTATTGGTCGGCCAATCGCTTGGACATGGCCAGCGCGTACGTATTGTTATAAGCCATCGGCTCCAGCAGCGCCATGCCGAATTCGCTCTTCAGCCCGTCGCGGGCCTGGGCGTACACCTCGGCGGCATCGGTGCTGACGGCCGTCGTCTTCAAAAATTCGCTGATCGCCGTGCCCGTAAATTCCGGATAAATGTCCACTTCCCCGCTCTGCAGGGCGGCAAAGACGAACGACGTTTTCCCGAGACCCGGTTTCAGTTCGACCGTCAGATCGGTATCCTGTTCGATCAGTTCTTTATACATGTTGATCAGAATTTCCGGTTCCGCGCCCAGCTTTCCGGCAATGACCAGATCGGCCTTGTTCGACTGGCCGAGCAGCGGAACGATCAAGAAGAGCGCGATGACGAGAGCGAATCCGCCCAACGCCGCGAGCGTTCTTCTGAGCGACAGCTTCTCCAGAAAGCGCAGCGCGAAGTCGAACACAATCGCCAGCAGGGCAGCCGGAATCGCGCCGAGCAGGATCAGATTCGTATCGTTGCGGTCGATCCCGAGCAGGATCAGTTCGCCAAGACCGCCGCCGCCGATCAGGGCGGCCAGCGTGGCCGTGCCGATAATCAGCACGGTTGCCGTACGGATGCCGGCCATAATGACGGGCATCGCCAGCGGCAGCTCGACCTTGATCAGTCGCCGCCGCCGGTTCATGCCCATCGCGTCGGCCGCTTCGAGCAGCGAAGGATCGACTTCGCGCACGCCCGTATATGTATTGCGCAGAATCGGCAGCAGGGCGTAGATCACGAGCGCGACCACGGCCGGCACGCGGCCGATGCCGAGCAGAGGAATCATCAACCCGAGCAGCGCCAGCGACGGAATGGTCTGCAGCACGGCGGTGACGCCGATCACGCCTTCGGCGCCGCGCGGATTGCGCGCGAGCAGCAGGCCGAGCGGCACCGCGATCAGCGCGGCAATCAGCAGGGAGACGAACGACAGGGCGATATGTTCACCGAGCGTCGTCCACAGCTGGTCCTGCCGTTCGCGGAGCACGTCCAGAAACGTCGACATCAAGCTTCGCCCCCTTCTTCGAATTCGCGGGCCAGACGCTTGAGCGTACGTTCCCGGTCCAGCAGACCGATAACGTCGTCGCCGCGGCGTACGAGCAGCCGCTCCTCGGCGGCGAAGTGCCGCAGCAGCTCGCTTACTGCGGTGCTGCCCGCGATCGTGACCGCTCCGTCGTTCATCAGGCGGCTGTCCGGCTGCAGCAGCTCGGCCAGGTCTTCCGCGGTGAGCTCAGGAAGCCCGGACCGGCCGCCGCCGGCTCCCGCATCGCCCAAAAACTCGCGCACGAAGTCGTTCGCGGGCCGGTGGACGATCTCCGCCGGCGTTCCGATCTGCACGATTTCTCCTTCGTTCATCAGACAGATGCGATCGCCCAGCTTCAGCGCTTCGCGCATGTCGTGGGTCACGAACACGATCGTCTTGTGAATGTCGCGCTGCAAATCCAGCAGGTCGTTTTGCAATTTCTCCCGCGTCACCGGATCGAGCGCGCTGAACGGCTCGTCCATCAGCAGAATGTCGGGGTCGGCGGCAAGCGCACGGACGACGCCCACTCTCTGCTGCTGTCCGCCGGACAGCTCGGCCGGATTTTTGTCGCGGTACACGTCAGGCTCGAGTCCGACCATGCGCAGCAGGCGCTCGACCCGTTTGTCGGTCTCCTCATGCGGCGTCTTCATCAGCTCCGGCACGACCGCCACGTTTTCCGCGATGCTCATATGCGGAAAAAGGGCGATCTGCTGCAGCACATAACCGATATTCCAGCGCAGCTCGTTCAGCTTGTAATCGCCGATCGGGCGCCCGTCGATCGCGATTCGGCCGCCGCTCGTCTCGATCAGACGGTTGATCATCTTCAGTACCGTCGTTTTTCCGCAGCCGCTGGGGCCGATCAGGACGAAAAATTCGCCTCGTTGCACTTCGAAAGACAGTCCGGCGACGGCCGTACGGCCGTCGGGATAAATTTTGGTGACTCCTTCAAATGAGATCATAGTTTTCTCCCGGATCGATTGTCGTAGAAAGCGTCGGCCTGCAGCGGTCTTATTTCTCCCGCGATCCAAGCGCCTGCTTTCTCCTATCAATACCCGCTTTTGGCCGCTTGGTATCACGCGAGATCAAAAAACGGCGGAACGCGGCTCGAAGGTGCCGAAATCCTTCTGCGGGACCGAACCCGCACCGGATTTCAAGGCACGGAAAACACCCCGGAATTCTTATTCCGGGGTGTTCGTTCCGCTGCCGCAGACGTGGATGCGCGCCGGCCGAGGACAACGTGTTCCGCAGCCCGCCGCGTGTCCGGCCGCCTTAAGGCAGCAGATCCACCGCATCCTGCGGCACGAAAATCCGCTCGCCGTTATCGACCACGCTGCCGTCCAGCGTCACTTCTTCGCCGTTCAGTTCCGCGATGTTTTTATATACCGGCAGGCGCAGCGTATCTTCGCCTTTCGTCACGACCAGCACCGGGTTCGCTTTGTCGCTGTCGTCGATTTCCCATTCGGCCCCTTTGGCTTCGAAAGCCGCTTCGGCAGGCACGAACAGGCGCTCCGTTACCGCGTCCAGATCGACGCCGAGAGCGGAAGCCATCGCGCGCGCGATATCCGTGTTTTCCAGCACGCCGCTGAGTCTCTGGCCGTTCGGCGCGTACGAGTACAGCACCACGTCGCCGCCCGTATGGCCGCCCGACGTCCAGCCGATATGCGCCCGCTCGCTGATCATCGGACCGATGATCGAATTCAGCTTGCCTTTGTCCCCGCGGCGGATCGTTTCGACTTCTTTATTGGTCAGGTCCGTAATGCCGTAGTATTCGGCCATGACCTGCTTGATATTGTTGTTCGTACGCGGGCTGGCCAGCTTGGCTTCCACGCCTTCGCCCGTCAGCTTCGCTTTGAGCAGAGGGCCCGTGAACGTCTCGAGCGGCTCTTCGTCGTACGTGCCCGTCGTCGCCCGGTCGCCGATCGAAATGCCTCCGTTGCCGTGGTCCGTTACCGCGATGACCATCGTGTTGCCGTCTTCCTTCGCGAACGCGAGCGCTTCGGCCACCGCTTTGTCGAACGCGTTCACGTCGCTGATAATGCCGATCGGATCGTTCGCATGCGCGGCCCAGTCCACCTTGCTGCCTTCGACCATCAGGAAGAATCCTTCTTCGTTGCGGTCCAGCACGTCGATCGCCTTGGACGTCATCTCGGCCAGGCTCGGCTGCTTGCTCGGATCGCGGTCCATGTCGTAGCTCATCGCCGTGTCGGCGAACATGCCCCACAGCTTGTCCGAATCGGAAGCCGTCAGCTCCGCGGGAGTCTTGACCAGATCGTAGCCGAGGTCGCGAATAACCGCCTGCAGGTCTTCGCCGTCTTTGCGTCCTGCCGGGGTAAAGTATTTGGCGCCGCCGCCCAGCACGACGTCGATGCCCGCGTAGACCTGCTGCTCGCTCAGGGCGTCATAGTTGCCGCGGTCCGGATAGTGCGCGCTGAACGCCGCCGGAGTCGCGTGCATAATTTCGGAAGTGGCGATGATGCCCGTCGATTTGCCGGCCAGCCGCGCCGCTTCCAGCACGTTCGCCACAGGCTTTTTCGCGTCGCCTTCGGCGATCGGATCCAGGCCCGGCATCGTGGTTTCGTCCGGCAGCACGCCGACGTAGCCCGTGTGCGACTTATGCCCGGTCGCGAAAGCCGTTCCGGCCGGAGCCGAGTCGGCGATAGCGGCATCGGCGGAATATGTACGCACGAGTCCGCTTGCCATTTCGTCCATCGCCAGCGGCTCTCCGCCGTTATACCAGCGCGTCAGCGTCGTGCCGTCCATGCCCATGCCGTCCGGAATCATGATGATGACATTCTGCGCCGAAATATTCGGCTGCTCCGCAGCCGCCGCCGTCTGCATTCCGGTTCCGAGCAGCATTGCCGCCGAGAGAGCCCCGGCCATCCATGTCGTCGCCTTGCGCTTTTCGCGTGCCGATCCAACCTTTTGCAAATCGTTCCACTCCCTTTTGTCTAGTTTTGAAACCTTTTCCAGTGTAGGAAGATAGCGTTTGCGGAATATTAAGAAGAGTTACGATTTGTGTAAAAAAAACCCTCCCTGGCGGCTCGCTTCCCGCCTCAAAGTTGAAACGCGGCCGCCGGAAACGCATAATAGAAAGGAGGCCTTTTCCGTTTAGAAAAGGAATCGACCAACGAATTTCCAGGATAGGTATAGATGGAGGGTCACATGAATCAATCCAAGCTCATTGCCGTGATCGGCGGGACCGGCAGCGTGGGACGATACGTCGTCAGCTGCGCGCTGCAGCAGGGCTATCGGGTCCGGATGCTTGTCCGCAGCGTGCGGAGCATGCAGCTGCCGCCGGAAATGGCCGCCAGGCTGTCCGTCGTCCAGGGCGACGCCATGCGTTTCGATTCGCTGCGCGAACTGCTGCACGGATGCTCGGCGGTCATCAATACGTTCGGCCGCCCTCCGCACGAAGCTCCAATGTACAGCGCGGTCACCCGGCAGGTGCTCGAAGAAATGGAGCGGGCGGGGGTTCGGCGCTATATCGGCGTCACGGGCCTGTCGCTGAAGCTGCCGGGCGATCACAAGTCGCTCGGCGGCCGCGTCGTATCGCGCATGCTGCGCTCGCTCCATCCCCAGTTCGCCCAAGATCGGGTAGCGGAATTGGCGGTGCTGCAGGGCAGTTCCGTCGATTGGACGCTCGTCCGGCTCCCCGTCGTCAAGGAGGGCCAGGGCGGCTGCGCGGTCAAGGCGGACCTCCAGCGAATGACAAGCAACCGCATCTACAACGGAGATGTGGCACGCTTTCTCGTCGGTCAGATCGAGACGCCGGACTACGTCCGGCACTGTCCGTTCATCGGCAGCTGACGGCACGGACGCCTCGCCGAAAGGTTGGGCGTTCCCGGTCGTAAGGTCGTAAGCAGGCAGCGAAACACATCACGGCGCCTATGCAAAACGGGCAATCCCGATGCCGCTCCGGACGGAAGCCTCTTTCCCAGTCCGCAGCGGCGAGTTTGCGTCCGCGCCTGTATATAGAGGGGGAATCGGAACAATGGACTTCGTGGCGATCGACTTCGAAACGGCCAATGCCAAACGCGGGAGCGTCTGCGCGGTCGGCCTGGTCGACGTGCGCGGCGGGCGTATCGTCGACGAATATTACACGCTTGTCAATCCGCACGACGATTTTGATTACTTCTGCATCGCGGTGCACGGCATCACGCCGGACCAGGTCGAGGACGCGCCTTCCTTTACCGACATTTGGCCCGAACTCCGCCGCCGGATCGAGAACCGAATTCTCGTCGCGCATAACGCTTCGTTCGATATGAGCGTGCTGCGGCGCAGCGCCGAAGATCACGGACTGGACATGCCGCATATCCAATATATGTGCTCCTGCCTGATGTCGCGCAAAATCTGGCCGGACATGCCGAACCATAAACTGAACACGGTAGCCCGCGAGCTGGGTCTCGGCGCGTTCAAGCATCACGACGCGATGGACGATGCCCGCACGGCGGCGAAGATTTTTCTCCGCTGCTCCGAAGCGGGAGAAGCGACGGACTGCGGCAGCCTGGCCGAACGTTACGGCTACCGGATCGGACAGATTTTGCAGGACGGCGGTCATATTTCCTTCTCGTCGTCCGCTTCGAAAAGCGGGCGCACGCGAAGCGCGCGGAAGACGGGCGTTTCGGGCGCCGGAACGGCCGGCGGTTCGGCGGGAACCGCGAAAGCCAAGGCGGTCCCTCCGGCGCCCAACCCGGGCGCGGACCGCGGCAATCCGCTGTACGGCAAGCGGATCGTCTTCACCGGGCGGCTGAGCGGCCTCAAAAAGGCGGAAGCCCAGAGCCGAGCGGCCGAATTCGGCGCTCTCTGCTCGGAATCGGTCGAATGGAAGACCGATTATGTCGTCATCGGACGCAGCGATTACGCGAAATACGCCGCAGGCGGCCCTGCAAGCGGCAAGACGCAGTCGGCCGCACGCCTGGCCGCGGCGGGCAGCGGCGTCCGCATCCTGTCGGAGGACGAGTTCGCCGCCCGGCTGAGCGAAGCGGCGGCCGGCTCCGCGGAATCGGAGGGCGGGGAGCATGGATAAGCGCAAGCTTCAGCTGCGGCTGCAGCAGAAGATGATGTTCGACGTGCTGTTCGTCGCCCTCGCGATCGCCGCCATTTTCTTCTTCGACCTGTACACGCTGCCCGGCATTCTGCTTCCGCTGCTGCTGGCCGCGCTGCGCGGTTATACCTTCGTCCTCAATCTGCGCCGTTTCCGGCGCGTATCGGCCGAGGTCAAGAGCGAGCAGCCCAAGAGCCGGCTGTACGACCGGGAAGAAGACCTGTAGGCTCCGGCGCGATACTTGCGCTTGCGGCCCGCCGCTCGCGCAGCGGAGACTTCCGGAGCGGACAGCCGGCCGCGTCCACGGCAAAAAGCCCGGCCGCCTCTGGATGAGGCAGGCCGGGCTTTTTTTATACTGCTTTTTCATACTGCGGCTTCCTTATTCGGCGAACGGCCCGATCAGGCTTCGCCCAGCGATACCGGAATGCCGTCTTCCGTCGCTTCCGGATCGCCGTAAATGAACCGTTCCACGCTGATGATGTTCTCTTCCAGCGTTCCCAGGGAGTTGTCGAAATAAAGCACGGAACGGCCCGGCAGTTCCCACTGCACTTCCGTCCGCTGCATCCGCTGCACGAACAGGTCCCAGTTCGCCAGCTTCCACTCGTCGGCTTTGTGGCCGCGGTCCTGGATGCGCTTCTTGTACTGCGTCATGTCGCCGAGGTACACGTACACGACTTTGACTTCGACGTCGTTCACGGTTGCCCCGATCTTCGCCAGCTCTTCGTGAATCCAGTTTGGATCGCGGATTTCGCTCGTGAACGGCCCGACCGCAAAGACGTCGGAGCCGAGCTCCAGATTTTCCAGCGCCGTGTCCATCGTCAGGCGATAGCCCAGATCGCGGCACAGCTCCTTGTACGCCTGCGAGTCCCGATCATGGGGATCGTGTCCCGCGAGCGTCATGATCTTCTCGCTGGCCGGACGCGACGCCGTGTCCATATCGAGAAAGACCGGATGTTCCTTGATCGTGATTCCTTTGGCGATCGTCGTTTTGCCGCTTCCGGCTCCCCCTACGAAAAATACCAGTTTGCGCATATTGTCTTTCATCCCCTTCACTTGCCTGCTTGATGGCTGATTTAGAATGAATAGGTGCGTTTCCCCACGCTTGCGTCATGGGAACGCGCCTCTGCTTCAACGATTATGATAATTTTCATTTTAACATAATCAATTCGAAATGGTTCATTCAATTTCGTTCGCGCTGCCGCAGCTCCCGGGAGGTTCCGCCCGAACGCGACCTTCCCGCCGCCCGAACGTCCCCTTACTTTACTTCTAACCTTTTTCGGCACCCGTTAACGTTTTTTTGAGCATAATCCGGCTTGTCCGTGCAAAACTTCGCCCCCATGCCCCGGAACGCCGAACGAGCTCCGAACGCTTGCCGCGATGGCCGAAGCATGAACGCAAGCCGGCAAAATGCCGCCGGATCGCGGAGCGTCGGCGGGATAAGGCGCGATGCCGATAAACTGCGGAGCGCGGCTCGGCGTTGGCAAAGGCGGAATGCCCGCGGCAAGGCATCGGCGGGGGATGACTCGGCTTCGGCCGATCAAGGCGTCAGCGGCGGGAAGGCGCGGCTTCGGCCGAGCGAGGCGTCAGCGGAGGATGGCCCGGCTTCGGCCGAGCGAGGCATCAGCGGAGGATGGCTCGGCTTCGGCAACCCGCAGCGTGCCAGCGGAAAGCCGTCGGCCCGTCAGCCGCGCCGTCCTCCGTCATGCCGCTTACCGCGCCGTCCAAAATAGCTGCGTGAAAGCAGTTATTTCCCTCCAAAACGATTTTTTCAAAGAAATAGCTGCAGGAGAGCAGCTATTTGTTTGTTGGAACGCCTTTTCCCGTCCTTTTCGGACAAATAGCTGCTCTGGCGCAGTTATTTCCGAAAATCGGACGATAATCGGGCAAATAGCTGCTTATACGCAGCTATTTGCAGAACGTCTGCGCAAAATTTACCGGCCATTCGGGACCTCCTCGCCTCCGATCCCCCGTCCGTCATACACCGATCTCCCACGGTCATACACCGTTCCCCGTTGGCTCTACACCGGTCCTTTGCTGCCGCTCGTCGCCTCTTATCGTCCCTTATCGATCACGTATCGCCTCTCATCGGTCCCTTATGAAGACTTTTAAAACGGATTAACCTCGACGCAAGCTTCGCGGCAGGCGGCGCTATCGTAACGGGCTCAGGCAGGCAAAAGAACCCCGGACCCGCTTAAGAAGACGCGGTTTCCGGAGTTCCCGAACTTTTTGGACGCGGAGCAGGCGCTTAGTCAGCCAGGTCCCCTTTCAGCATCGACAGGTCCTGCTTGAGATCGGCCAGATCTTCGCGGACCGTTCCGAGATCCTGCTTCAAGTCCGCCAGATCCTCGCGCAGTCCCTTCAGGTCTTGAGCCAGATCCGCCAGATCTTCGGCCAGGAAGCCCTCTTCCCGACGTTCCGACATCAGATCGCGAATCGCCTGCAGACCGCGGTCCAGCCCGCCGGTTCCTTCCGCCGCCTTTTCGATGCCCGACGCCGCCCTGTTCACGGTCTCGCGCATGTTATCCATATTCGTCCCGATCTGCCCAAGCGTCGAGTTTATAAGTTCAAACCGTTCGTCGCCGTATCGCTTGTCCATATTCGCATCTCCCCTGCATCGATTTTGAACGTTCTTCGTAAAGACGAACGATTCCCCGCAAACCTTGCGGATCGGCGAAGATCATTTTGCAAATTGATGAAAATAGGGCTGCACATTGATGAGAATCGAGCTGCACATCGGCGACAACCGAAGCTGCGGATCGGCGGAAATGATCTGTGTGCGGCGTTCGGGCTTAAATGCGGAAAAAAGCCCGGGCCGCCGCCGTCGTCTGTTCCATGACCGTCTCCGCGCTTCTGCCCGTGCACTCGGCGACCGCTTTCGCGACATGCGGCAGATAGACCGGCTCGTTGCGTCCGTCTTTCGGTTTCGGTATCAGATCGCGCGGCGTCAGAAACGGCGCGTCCGTCTCGATCATCAGCCGATCGGGAGGGATCAGGCGCACCAGCTCGCGCAGATGGCGTCCCCTCCGTTCGTCGCAGATCCAGCCGGTGATGCCGATATGGAGATCCATATCGAGGTAGGCGCGCAGTTCCTGCTCGCTGCCGGTAAAACAGTGCACGACAGCGGGCAGCTCCGCGGGCTTCATCCGGCGCAGGATCATGGCGAAATCTTCGTGCGCTTCGCGCTCATGCAGAAACAGCGGCAGCTCCAGCTCCTCCGCCAGCTCCACCTGCTTCGCGAACCATTCCAGCTGCGTGTCGCGCGGAGAAAAATTGCGGTTGTAATCCAGTCCGCATTCGCCGATCGCCACGACTTCGTCCTGCGCGGCCAGATCCCGCAGGCTCTGCAGCGTACGTTCGCCGCAGCTTTTGGCATCATGCGGATGCACGCCCGCCGTGGCGTACAGGCGGCCCGGATGACGACGCGCATACTCGGCGGCGGCTTCGCTGCTGCGCACGCTCGTTCCGGTAATGACCAGGGGCGTCACCCCGGCCGCCGCGGCAGCTTCGACCACCTGCTCGCGGTCGGAGCCGAACGAGCGGTGCATCAGATTGACGCCGATATCGATCGTCTGCGGCGGCCGGTTCCGTCCGGCTGGGCCGCTTGACCGGCTGCGTTGAGTTTGTTCTCGTTTTTGATTCATATTCATGGTTCAGGTAATCCTCCTTCGAATTCCTCGTCTTCGTCCATCAGGCCCGGCGGAATCCGCTCCGCCAACCAGACGCCGCTGCCCGCGTCGTAGAACACGACGCCCGCTTCGGACGCGGCGGCCGTATCCAGGCGCAGCATGACCAGTCGGCCTTTGCGCCGTCCGGCCAGCGCGGCGAACTGCGTCTCGGCCGACAAATGCACATACTCACGACCCATCGGCAGCAGCCCGTGTTCCGCGATCGACGGCAGGGCATGTCGGCTCGTGCCGTGATACAGCACGCTCGGCGGCGTGCCTTCCGGATACGTCACCCGGCCGAAGCTGTGACCGTAACGCGCCCGAATGCGCGGAGCGCCCGGAGGCTCTTCTTCCGCTTCCGAGATGCCTTGAGCTTCCGGCTTCCCGCCAGCTGCCGTAATCCTTCCGCTGCGTTCCGATGCCGCTTCGCCGCCGTCCGCTCCTGCCGCTCGGCCGCTTTCGCTGTCAACCGCTCTGTTTTCCACGATCTCGAACCGCTGCTTGTCCGATCTGCGCACCACGCCGCGAATGTCTTCCTCCGTCGTCTGTTCGTAACCCGTGCGGCGGCGCACCGCCTCGAGCAGCTCGTCCAGGCCGCACGAACCGTCTTCCGGATCGAGTGTCAGTCCGAATTCTTCCGGCGAATGGCGCAGCATCATCGACATCAGCTTGCTGATTTTTTTGTAGCGTTCGGCTGCGGACAGCTTGGGTTCTCGACCCGGTCCGCGATACGGATTGCCTGCGCCGGCACGCGGTTTAGGCGGTTCGCCGTTTTGCTTTTTTTTCGTTTTCCCCATACTGCGTTTCCCTCAATTCTTTTTATTCTCTACGGCCACGCGAGCCGTCGCTTCCCGGTCGATCGCGAGCGCGACGAAGTCGACGATATCATGAAGGCCGACGATTTCCGACGCTTCCGCATGCAGGTCGATCAGCGCGATCAAAGCCTTTTCCGCATCCTCGTCCAGACGCATCGTCAGCAGGTCCAAACGTTCATACAAGGCCCGGATTTTCGGATCTTCTTCCATCGCTAACTTCCCCTTTCTTTATTGAACGCGAAAAAGGCCCCGTTTGTTTCCCCGGAGCCGAATTTTCGCAATGACGGACAGCGGACTCGCGGCCTTGCCCAAGCTCAATCTTTATACGGATCGTATTCGTTCGCGCCCGCCATCGCCACGCCGATCGGCTTCAGCGTATGCAGCACGTCGAGCGTCTCCGAGTGGGCGTCCAGCACTTCCTGCAGCTGCCGGTACACGAACGGACTTTCGTCCGTTCCGCCGCCGCGCAGCTCCACGCCGAACCGCTTGACCGCGCTCATCATCCGGTCTTCGCTGATTTCGCCGCCGAGGCGCACCCGCGTTTTCCAGTTCATTTTCCCCGCGGCCTGGGTCCGGCTCATGACACGGCCCGCTCCGTGTACCGTGCTGTAAAAAGCTTCCCGGTTCTCCGCCGTGTCCTTCCCCCGCACGATGACCGAGATGTCGCCCATGCTGCCGCCGATAAAGCCCAGCTGCCCCGGCGCCGAAGGCGTCGCCCCTTTGCGCACGACGATGCATTCTTTGCCGTCATGTTCTTCTTTCCAGGCGAAATTGTGATGGTTATGCACTTCGAAGTCGCTCTCCGCGCCGAGGATGTCCAGCACCTGATCGATGACATGATCGCGGCCCGCGTAAGCGTAGCGTCCGGCCAGCTTCATCGCGCGGTAATACAGATCGCCCAGTTCGCTGTTCAGGTCGAGCAGCACCGGCGGCTGGTCCATGCTTTCGCCCGGCGCTTTGCCCAGAAATTCGCGGCCCGCCGCCAGGTTCAGGAACCCGCTCGCCGTCTTATGCCCGAAGCCCCGGCTGCCGAAGTGATTCCCGATCCAAATCCGCCCCGTGGACGGCTCTTCGAAAATGTCGACGTAATGGTTGCCGCTGCCGACCGTGCCGAGCTGTTCCCGCGCCAGCTTGCGCAGCTTGTCGTGCACGTCGCCGGCTCCGCCGACCTGCCGGTACACCGACCAGTCGGGATCGTCGAACAGCTCGTGGTCGGACTTTTTGGCGTTGACGCCGCCGATGCCGAATTCGATCCGGCGCGCGATCTCGTCCATGATGCGTTTGATGTTCGGCTTCACGTCGGCGGCCATCAGGTTCGTGCGCACCGCTTTGTTGCCGCAGGCGATGTCGTAGCCGACGCCGCTCGGCGAGATCTGTCCCTCGTACGCGACGACGCCGCCGATCGGCTGGCTGTACCCTTTGTGATGATCGGCCATCAGCAGCGCCTGCACCACGTTGCCGTGATACGCGCACGTCTGGGCCTGTTTCAGCGCGCCTTCGTCCGTCTTTCCCCATACCCGTACTTTTCCGATCGTCTCGTAACTCATATTTGTTCATTCCCTTCTATATTGAAAAAACGACAGATACGCATCCCGCGTAGCCGCCGCAGTCATCGTTTATTCTCCATTACCCTTAAGGCCTTCGAAGACATCTCCGCCTCGTCATTCCTGCCGGTCCAGATCCATCTTCGCCACGCGTTCGCTCATCGGACCGAAACCTCGCGCCGCCGCCGAAATATAAGGCAGCACCTGATCGCTCCACCCGTAGACGTAATACGTGTTCTCGTCTTCCGGCGGAACCATCGAACCCCGGTAGGGAGCCAGATCCACGATAAACGCCTGCGCGTTCCGATTGATCTTGCTGCGATAGTTTCGAAGCTCCCGGTAAAAAGGACTGCCTTCGTTCTGCTGCTCGTCCGTGATCATGATGATCTGGTCGACGTTCTCCTGCAGCTCCGTCAGATGGCGTACCGGAAGACCGGTATTCGTTCCGCCTCTGGCTTTGATTCTCGCCGCTTGGCTCATGATGCCCGCCGTTTTCGACGGCTTCGGATCGTGCACGCGGTCGTCGAACAGCAGGAAGATGGAATTGCCGCCCGTTTTTTTATGCAGAGCCAGCGCGAACACGGAACCGGTACGCAGATATTCGCCTTCCATCGAACCGGAGATATCGAGCAGAATCGCGGTCCGTCCCGGCAGATCCGGCAGGCTGGCGAACGTCAGCTCGACGGCTTCCGCCAGCGCTTCCTTCAGCGACGCGCGCTTCACCTGATCGTAAGCGGTCGCGAAACGCATCGGCAGAATTTTGCTTTTGCGCAGCGCTTCGGCATCCGTCAGGCGTTCGATCGCGTAACGCAGATGCTGCGGTTTCTCGAACAGCCCTTCGCGCTCGAACATGTTCAGATGGCGCAGCAGCGCGAACGTCGGCATCTGATACAGCAGCTCTTCCCAGATTCTTTTGGTGGCCGTGACCGCGCCCGTGACCGTCTCGTAAGGCAGCTTGCCTTCGCGGATCAGGCGAACTTTTTCTTTCTCTTTGTTCGCTTTCTTGAGCTGCTCGACGGCCGCGATCTGCGGCAGCTGCGCAAGGCTCGGCTCATGGCCGCGCAGATAACGGAACAGCGCCTGCTGGCGCTCGTCGACCGGAACCGGATGCGCGGTGGCGATCGCGTCGCCCAGATTGTAACCGCGGCCGCGGCCCCCGTATTTGATCGCCCAATATTCGGTCGTTCCGCGCAGGAAGTTCGCGACCTGCCGCTTAACGGCGCGCCCGCCTTGGCCGCGACCCTGACTTTTGAGAATGGTCAGAAATTCGGCGAGGTCGGACGGGATCAGGACAACCTGCGAAAAGACTTTGGCGAACAGATCGGGGCGGGCTTTCGACAGCACGGCCAGACCGTAGATCGGCTGCAGACGCATGAAGCCCTGCTTGCGGGCGAAAGGCAGCGCCCGCGCCATGAATTCCGGATTGAGTTCGGCCATCATCTCGTGCGTTTCGGCCGCCTGAGCCAGCAGCTCGTTCGCGTCGGCGTAAAACGTCCGGCCTAAAGTGTTGGTCAGCAGCATCTGCAGATATTCTTCTTCGATGCTGCGCCGATAGCTGCGGTATCCTTCTCGGTTGGGTGCATGCGGCGGGGTAAAACGCTGAACGGCTCGGCTCATGTCGGCGGCCTCCTTTTTATATAGGTAAAAGAATATTGGAATCGCGATAAAAGATCCGGCGAGGAAATCGATGAAGAAGGCCGCGGCGGGACTCGAACCCGCCTGCTGCCGTTTGGGTTTCGTAGGGTCGAAGTAGCCCTCTTCGGCGCCTCGCCGGTCGAACTGGAAAAGTTGATTGTCATATAAGTAAAAGCTCGTCCGAGGAAGAATGGTGAGAAGGAACGTTGCTGCTCTATCCGCTGAGCTATTCCGCCGCGTAATGACGGAAGCCGGATTCGAACCGGCGACCTGCCGATTAGAAGTCGAAGTAACCCTCTCTGGCGCCTCGGACGATCGGAAATTCCGCTTCCGGCCTGCCGGCCTTGGCGTATTCCCTTGCCTGTGTCCATATTCGCACGATGCGGAGCGAGGGAACAGGGCGGAAGTATGGCAATAACTATTATTGCCTGTTATACTTCGCGCCTTGGCGGAAGCATGGCTCCTGCGAAGACGCATCGCGAAGCTTGCGGCCAGGCAGATCATTGCCTGATATACTTCGCGTCTTAGCGAAAGCATGATAATTTCCACAACAAAAAGCCTTCCCCTCATAAAAGGGAAGGCCGTCCAAAATCAAAATAACGTAAGCCGATCGGCCGGATGCTCCGGCAGCACGGCCTCGATCAGATCCCTGACCGCCGTCTGCCCGGAATCCCGCAGCGAATCCGGCGAGTCCGTCAGATGCACGATCTCTCCCCGGTCCATGACGGCGACCCGGTCGCACAGCGTCATCGCGGCCTGAATATCGTGCGTGATGAACAGATACGACACGCCGAGCGAAGCTTTCAGCTCGGCCAGCAGGTCCAGAATCAGCGACTGATGCATCCGATCCAGGCTGCTGACGGGCTCGTCGAGCACGATCAGTTTGGGACGAAGCGCGATAGCCCGGGCGATATTGATCCGCTGCAGCTGTCCGCCGCTGAATTGATCCGGTCGTTTGCTTCCGTCGTCAATGGACAATCCGACCTGTTCCAGCAGTTCGCCTGTCCGCCGCTTCAACTCTCGGGCCGACAGCCGCTCGTAATTGCGAAGCGGCTCGCCGATGATCTGATCCGCGGTCATCAGCGGATTGACGGAGGAATGGCAGTCCTGGAACACGACCTGCACCTCCCGGCGCAGCGTTTTGCGGAGCCGGCCGCCGGCCGCGTACAGATCCCGGCCTTCGAACAAGACCTGCCCTTGGTGGGGCTTTTGCAGACCGAGCACGACCCGGCCCAGCGTGCTTTTCCCCGCGCCGCTCGTCCCGAGCAGTCCGAGACAGCAGGCGCTTTCCAATTCGAAGGAGACCCGCTTCAGCACAAAATCACTTTCGCTTCGGGATCTCCACCAACTTCGATGACCGTAGCCGTAACCGACTTCCTGAACCTGGAGCATATCAAGCTTCCTTTCCGATGCGGGGTCTGGCTTGCAGCAGCATGCGCGTGTATTCGTGCTTAGGGTCGTCGAACAGTTCGTGCACGCCGGCATATTCGACGATCTCGCCTTTTCTCATCACCGCGACCTCGTCCGCCATCTGGGCGATCACGCCGAGATCATGCGAGACCAGCAGAACGGAAGTGCCGCATTCCGTCTTCAGCCGCTCCAATTCCCGCAGCACCTGAAGCTGATTGACGGCATCCAGCGCGGTCGTCGGCTCGTCGGCGATGACCAAATCCGGACGCAGGCACAAACAGATCGCGATCATCACGCGCTGAAGCATCCCTCCGCTCAACTGATGCGGATAACGCTTCATGATCTTGTCCGGCTCGGGCAGGTTGACCGATTCCAGCGAGCGGACGGCCTGCTCCCGGGCCTGCGCTTTGGACAGCCGCGAATGAGTGCGCAGCGTCTCGACGAACTGCGAGCCGACGGTATATACCGGCGTAAAAGCGTTCATTGGATTCTGCATGATGCAGCCGATCTCTTTGCCGCGGATTCGTCTTAACGCTCTGCCCGGCAGATCGGTCAGTTCCCGCCCGTTTAACCGGATGCTCCCCTCCACCGTCATTGATCGCGTATCCAGAAGCCCGAGAATCGCGCTGCAGGTGAGGGATTTTCCGCTTCCGCTTTCGCCGACGATCCCCAGCACCCGGCCGCGCCCGAGGCTCAAGCCGACCGACTGGAGCAGCTCCGCAGGCTCGCCGGCTTTTAATCCGACCCGCAGACCGCGGACTTCCAGCACGTTGGTTTCCCGCATCTTTCCCCCTCCTTTTCAGCATTCGCTTTCCGGCTTAACGCTTGGCGACGCCGTAACGTTCGGACAGCGCTTCGCCGACGATATTGAACGTGATCACGACGATCAGAATCAAAATTCCCGGGTAGATCATCAGCTCCGGGTGGCTGCGGATATGGCTCGTGCCTTCGTGGATCATCGCTCCCCATTCCGCGTTGGGCGGCTGAATCCCCAGTCCCAGAAAAGACAGCGCGGAAATGTCCATGATCGCCCAGCCCATCTCCAGCGTCGCGATCACCACGATCGGACGCTGCACGTTGGGAATGATATGCCTGCGGATAATCTGCCACGAAGACGAGCCGCTGACCCGCGCCGCCGCGATGAACGGCCGCTCTTTCAGCGAGATGACCATATTTCGGCAGATTCGCGCGTAATACACCCACTGGACCATCAGCAGCGCCAGAAGCACCTGCATCAGCCCCGGTCCGAAGATTCCCACGATGCCGAGCACCAGTACCAGATTCGGAAAAGCCATAATCCCTTCGCAGACGCGCATGATCAGATTATCCAGCCAACCGCCGACGTAACCCGACAGAGCGCCGATCAGAATCCCGAGCACCAACGAGGACAGAAAAATCACGAACGCGAAGCCGAGCGAGACTCTGGCTCCGTAGATCAGGCGGGAAAGATTGTCGCGGCCCAAGTGATCGGTGCCGAGCCAATGCTGCGCGGACGGTCCGTCCAGCTTATGCGCCAGATCGACTTTCACGGGATCATGCGGCGCGATCCAGGGCGCGAAGATCGCGACGGCGAAGAAAAAGAGAATCAAAACCGAGCAGGCCGCGATCGTATGCCGACCTTTCAAGGCCGTATGCCATTTTTTGCTCACGTATTCGCCCTTCCTTCCGTCAAGATCCGCGGGTCCATATACATCTGGATCAGATCGACGATCAGATTGCATACGATGAACAAGCAGGCCGCCAGGAAGACGTAACATTGAATGACCGGAATGTCCCGGTTAAAGATCGCTTCCACGAAATACCGCCCGAACCCCGGCCACGAGAAGACCTGCTCCACGATAATGGTTCCGGTCAGCAGCCTGCCCATATTCATGCCCATGCTCGTGATCAGCGGCATGATCGCGACCTTCAGCGCGTGCTTCAGCACGACGGAACGTTCGCGCAGCCCTCTTGTCCGGGCATATCGCACGTACGTCTCGTCAAGCTGCTCCGACATGGCGGTACGCAGCATGCGCGTATATAAGGCGATCAGCACGAAAGACAGCGTGATTGTCGGCAGCACCAGATTCCGCCAGTCCCCCCGTCCTTCGACGGGCAGCAGATCGAGCTTGACCGCGAAAAAGAACATCAGCAGATAGCCCAGCCAGAACTGCGGAATCGAAGCGCCGAAATAGGCGATCGCGCGGGTCAGAAGGTCGACCCACCCCCGCCGGTAGACGGCGGCCAGAACGCCGAGCGGCACGCTGACCAGCACGGAGAACAAGATGCTGCTTACGGCCAGTTCGGCGGTCGCGGGCAGCCTTGCTTTCACTTCGTCCCATACGGGACGATTGGTCAGATACGAACTGCCGAAGTCCAATCGGGCGATTCGGCCGAGCGTATCGACGTACTGCTCGATCAACGGGCGGTCCAATCCGAACTCCCGCCGTTTCTGTTCCAGCAGCTCGGGCGTCGGATAAATATGGGCCGCCGTCAGATAAGCTTCCGCCGGATCGACCGGGGAAATATGGATAAGCGCGAACGTCACCAGCGTGGCGATAAACACGATCGGCACGATGGCCAACATTCTTTTGCCGACATAACGAATCAATGCTGCGTCCTCCTCGATGAACCGCGCGGCGCTTGTTACGGCGTCTGCGTCTCCAACCCTGCGAACGGATTTTCGTCACGGTTCGCGGGGAATTCGAACTTCGTAATTTTTTTCTGATACACGGCCGTTTTCTTGATGTACGAAATCGGAACGATCGCGGACTGCTCCTGCAGCGTCTCCAGAATCGAGCGGTACAGTTCGCGGCGCTTGTTCTCGTCGGTCGAGGACAGCACTTCATGGATGCTCTTGTCCAGCTCCTGCTTCATCGGAATCGCGCTCAGCGTCTCGGAGACGCCGAAGCCCGGGCTGGATACCACGTTCACGAAAGAATGCGGATCGTACGGCGCGCCGTAGTTGTACCAGAAATACAGATCGAAGTCGTTCGCTTTAAGGCGCTTGATCTGCACGGTCAGCTCCAGTCCCGTCAGATTGACCTGCACGCCGAGCTGGCTCCATTCCGCCTGAATCGTTTCCGCCATCGCTTTCTGGATCGGATCGGTCTTCTCATAGATCAATTCGAACTCCAGCTTCTGGCCGTCTTTCTCCCGAACCGTCTTGCCCGCCGGCAGCAGCCAACCCGCTTCGTCCAGCAGAGCCTGCGACTGTTCGACATTGTATTCGACAGGTTTCAGATCCACGTCGGTATACGGATAGTTTTTGGACAGGATCGTATCGGCCGGCTCTTCCAGCCCGGACGTGATGCCTTCGACCATCGCTCTCTTGTTGAAACCTTGATGCAGCGCCGTGCGAACCCGAATGTCCGCCAATTTGGGATTGGAGGAATTCAGCAGCAGGCTGCGCGTGCCGACCGGGTCGGACAGCTTGGAGGTATATTCGTCATTCGCCTGCAGCTCCTGGAACGCATCCAGACTGATGACGCCTTCGCCGTAAATCAGGTCCAGCTCGCCTTTTTCGAAAGCCGCCACTCTCGTTTCCGCGTCGGGAATGATCTTCACCGTCACTTGATCGATCGCCGGCGCGTTGCCCCAATAATTCGGATTGCGCTTGAACACCGCGTATTCGTCCTGCTTGTATTCCGCCAGCAGCCACGGACCGGTTCCGACCGCCTGCTTCACGCCTTCCGCCGTGTCGCCGTTATCCGGGAATCCCGCTTCGCCGAGGAAACGGAACGGCCGAACGACCGATAGATCCTGCAGCACCGGGTAATACGGTTCGGTCAGCGTCAGTCTGAACGTATGCTCGTCCACCGCTTCGGTCTGGTCGATCACGCCGACGACGCCCAGCCAGTCGTGCGTATCCCGATGCTTGAGCACCGCGTCGAAGTTCTTTTTGACGATCTCGGCGTTGAAGTCGCTGCCGTCGGAGAACTTCACGTTCGGCCGCAGATGGAAGGTGTAGCTCTTTCCGTCTTCGGAAATGTCCCAGGACTCGGCCAGCGCGGGTTCCAACTTGCCGTTCTTGCCGTAGCTGACCAGCGGCTCGTACAGCATCGACTGCGCGAACAGCTGCGACGGGTTATACGTATGAGGATTCATGGTCCCGATATCGCGAGGCCACGAAATGGTAATCGTTTTGGCCGAAGCTTGGTCTTGCGCGGAAGATTCGGCAGTCGCTTTCGATTCTTCTTTGCCGCTGCAAGCCGTTAAAGCAACCAGCAGCAAAAACGCTCCGATCAGTACCGCCGAACGGCGATGGATATTGAACATGCAAAAGTTCCCCTTTTCTTTTTCTGATGATTATTCTGATAATGATTCTCATATTCATTCGTTACATTATCGAGCGATGACTGTTTTGTCAATGCTAAGTCATTAGTTGCATATTCTTTCAACGGGAAAAGTCCGCTAAAAATCTAATCATTGTTCCCGATTTCAACACGCGGCTGGAAGTCATTTCTCCAGGGGCCAGCTCGCTGCTCTGCCCGACGTAACTTTCTCGGCAGTGTGAGACAATATATGTATTGCCATACTTACGCCCTGTCCCTCCTCCCTCCTTTCCGCTTAAAATGTGCATACGCGAAGCGCCCGGATTTTTACAAATGATTTCATAATCCCTACAATAAAGAGGTACGAGAAACGGAGGATAGTCTCATGGCCAAAGAAAGCTTCGACAAGGAGATCCAGTTCCTCCGCCTGCTGGCACTGACCGGCGGCGGCTACGACCGGCAGCAGTTCGCGGGACGGCTGGGCATCTCCGTACATACTTTCGACAAAACGGTGCGGCGCCTGCGCGAAGTGAGCGGAGACGCGGATTTTGCCGACCTGTTCCGCTACGGGTACGCCGATTCGGCCGAGCCGGTACTGCTGTTCCTGTACCGGGCCAAGTCGATGAAGGAATCCGAGAGCCGCCGGCTGCCGCTGCTGCTGACGTCGCTCAAAGGCAACCCGCAGACGGCCGCCGAGCTGATGGACGCCTGCTGCGAGCAGCTTCCGCCCGACGCCGTCATGCCGGACGAGAAAACGATCCGCTCCGACCTGCGTTATCTGGAAGAGATCGGCGTCGTGCGGCGCGAACCGGGAGGCCGGCCGTACCGCTACATCCTGAACAATGACCTGACCGACTGCCTGTCGCGTAAGGAACTGATCGACCTGTACGAATTCGTCGACATCATGGCGAACACGCAGATCCCCTCGGTCCAGGGCTATCTGCTGCGCGACAATCTCAAAAAAGCGCTCAAAGCCGCCGTGCCCGAGGAAGAGTGGGACGACGGGCTGCTGGAGCCTTTTTCCTATAAATATCATTACGACGCGCGCATTCTGGACGAAGCCCATCTGTACACGCTGCTGCGGACGATCCGGCTGCGCACACGCATTTCGTTCCAATACTTTTCGCCCAAAAAACGCAAAAGCTACGCCGCCAAAGACACCAATCCCCTGTTCGGCCGCGAAGGCGAAGCCCGGCGCGAAAGCACGCTCCCGCTCAAAGTCGTCTACGACCACCAGTACGGCAGATGGTATCTGATCGGAGCGGCGCCCAAAGGCCGGTTCGTCAAGTTCCGCATGGAAGGCATGGTCGACATCGCCGAAGAGCAGCAGGTGCCGGAACCTTATTTCACGTTAAAAAAAGCCGATCTCGACGAGCGCATGCGCTTCAGCTGGCTGATCGACACGGGCGAGACGGTGACGGTACGGGCAAGATTCTACCGGCCGGCGAACGGACAGGCGGACTTCATCGAAGAGCGCGTCCGGCTGCAGGGACAGTGGGGCGAGATCGTGGAAGAAACGCCGGAATCGTTCGTATACGAGATCAAGGTCAACGGTATCACCGAAATCCGGCCGTGGCTGCGCGGATTCGGCTCGAGCTGCGAGGTGCTGGAACCGGCGGAGCTCAGACAGTCGTTCATCGACGAATGGAAGGAGATCGCGGACTATTATGATGCATCCGTTTGAGAAAATATTCAGCTACCAGCTGTCGTCCCGTCTGGAAGATACGGGCGTCTACACGCTGACGTCGCAGGAGCGCTCCTGGCTGAAGCTGATGCTGGAACACCCGGCGGCCGCCGAAGCGCTCGAACCCCGCACGATCGAGAAGCTGCGGGAATGCACGCTGGACGACGGAATGCCGGACCTGACCGGCGGGCTGGAGCAGAAAGCCGGCAGCCGCGAGGTGCAGACGGTTCACCCGCTGCTGGGCGAGCTCCGCTCCGTTTTGCGCCGCCGTCAGGGAATGCGGCTTCAATGCCGGACCAAAAAAGGCAAACTGAACGATCCGCAGCCGGGCATTCCCTGCAAACTCGAGTATTCGATGGTCAAGCGCGAATGGTATCTGCACTGGTACAACTCGGCGACCCGTTCGCTGATGCATACGCGGCTGTGCCATATCGTGTCCGCGGAAGAGGTGCGCATGGCCCGCTCCCGTTACGAAGAACTGTCGGCGCAGGCGCAGAAAAGGATCGCGGAAGGCCCGCGTTACGAAGCGACCGTCGAAGTCATCCGCGTGTTCAATGCCGAGCTGACGCGGATTCTGCACGCTTTTTCCTGCTTCGACAAGCGGGTCGAGTTCGACGAGGAAGAACGGACGTACCGGATTCACCTGACTTTTAACGGCAGCGAAGGCGAATACGTGCTGACCAAACTGCGCTTTCTCGGCAAACGGGTGAAAGTCGTCGAAGGCGAGTATTTGAAAAACCGGATGCGGATGACGGCGAGAAAAGCGCTGGCTCTGTACGGGGCGGAGGCTGAGGCGGAAACCGGGGCAGACGCGGCCGGAGCAGGTTACGCCGCGGCTGCCGGGCCGGACGTCGAGGCGCGGACGGAAGCTCCCTCGTCTGCGGATACGCGGCCGGCCGAACCGGAAGGCTCCGGCGGGCTGGCATCCGGAGCTTGAATTCCGCATAAAAAAGAGGCTGAACCGGATCGCTCCGGCTCGGCCTCTTTTTCGTCCGTCTTCTTTTTGCGGATTACACGAACGTGATCTCCCGCTCGCTCCACTCCGTCTCCTCGTACGCCTGCGCGATGCCGACTTCGCGGATGCGGTCTTTCGGCACGACCTTCTCGCGCAGCGTCGCCGTGATCTTCCCGCCGAACGGCGAAGGATCGGCTTTGATCGTCTGCTCGTCCTGCCAGCTCAGCTGCAGCAGCCCGCCTCCGCCGAACGGCTCGGAGCCCGGAATGCCGTCTTTGAACCATTCGTGCTCCTCTTCCTTAGGCGTGCCCGGCGCGTTCAAGCAGACGTACAGCGACATGCCGTCGCAGGTCTGCAGCACTTGGCGGTGCAGCAGCAGCGTCTCTTCCTGCACGCCCGTATACTTCGAACGAATACGCTGCTGGCGCTCTTCCTCGTGCTGCACGAACGCCACGCACTCCTCGCGGTCCGACGTGCGGATATCCTCGAACACGCTGTAATACAGGGTGTTCAGCAGCGCCGCGTAGGGATGCTTCTCCTCCAGCTCGTCGATGCCCATCCGGTAAAAGGTAAGCTTCGGCAGCAGCGGGTACTCGTTGAACGAGTAAGGCGCATGCAGCTTGTCGTCCCATACCGGCGTTTCGTCGGGACGGATCCAGGCGCGGTCGTGTTCCGTGACGCCGAGCACGATCGCCTCTTTCGTCACTTCCGGCATACCCGGCGACGGCCCCACTCTTTCCATCATGTAAAATTTGTCCTGAAAACGTTCGGCCGCCTGCCCCGCAAAGTTTCCGTGGTCATGCTGCCGAACGAGCACGAAGTGGTGTTCGGTCTCGCGTACGATCATTGGTCGGTTCCCCCATTCTTTGCGGCGGGGACGCGGAAGCGATGCCGGTCCGCGCACCCGTCCTTTTGTTCCGTCGTCATACCGTTCATTACCCGAATTGCCGCTTGGCCGTAACGGAAAGCGGTTTTGAAACGTATAAGCTTAAATAAGCCGAAAATCTCCATGGAAAGGAGAAGCCTATGAATTCAAACTCCGCGGATCGGCCTTCTTCACGGTCCGAGCTCTGGATTCGCGATAAAAAGCGGTTCCGGCTGGCCATGATCCTGACCGCCGCCCTGTCCGTGCTCTCGATTCCTTACCCCGGCACGCGTCCCTTGTACGAAGAAGCGCTGCTGGCGCTGCGAATCCCGCTCTTTCTTCACTTGCCCGGCGGCGTCCAACCTTTTCATTATACCGGATTATTGTTTATCGGCGGCATTTTGTGGACGCTCTACTTGATCCTGAACTCGCTCAACCGCCAGCGCTTTCTGTTTTGCCTTTTTCTCGTCTGTCTGATTCCCTTCCTCAACAAAGCGCTGCTGGCCGGTTTCCTGACGCTGGTCCCGCCGGGCATCTACGCGGTCGATCTCGATCAGGAACAATCGGTGTGCCATACAGTCGTTCAAGACGCGCAGATATCCGGCGGCTGCATGCTGGTCGCGCACAATCACGGAAGCGAAGCGATCGACGGCGCGGCTTCGGTACGGATCTTCTATAAAGGCGGCATGAACCGGGACACGTTCGTCGACGCGGAGCTTGATCCCGTGCATCTGGACCCGCGCGGCCCGGCAAGAATCGAAAGCAGCTTTACCGTTCGGCCTTCGCGGCTTGAAGACCTTGAAGGAACGTCAGGCATAAGCAGCGCTCTCCAAAACGGCAATTTTCTGCTCACGATAAGCGACGGCCGCCGGGAACGGACATGGGGTCGCACCTGGATGACGGACCGGCGCTGACGCTCCCGCCATTTCCGTCCGGACAAACCGTAACGAAAACTGTACGCGCAGCGTTCAATTCAAGACAGGCATCCTAAAAAGACTTCGATCCAAGCACCGGCAAAGGAGGCCATTCGCATGCACAATCCATCCCACAATCCGTCCGCGGCCGATTACTATTCCGGCAAAACGCCCTGGATCCGCGACAAAAAACGTTTCCGCAGGGCCATGATTCTGACCGCCGTCCTGACGCTGCTGTCGATCCGCTATCCCGGTACGCGTCCCCTGTACGAAGAAACGCTGCTGGCTCTGCATATTCCGCTGTCGATTCCGCTTCCCGGAGGCGGGAATTTCAATTATTCGGGCCTGATCTTTCTCGGTTTCGGGCTTCGGGCGCTGTTTCTGATCTGGGATTCGCTCAATCGGCACCGGATCTTGTTCTGCTTGGCGCTGCTGTGGCTGCTGCCGATGTTGAGCAAAGCGGCGCTGACCGGCTATCAAATGCTCGTCCCATCCGGCGTCTACGCGCTTGCCGTCGATCAAGACCAGAGCAACTGCACTTATCAGTTCGAAGACGGCAAAGTCGCCGGCCAATGCTCGATTTTGGTCAAAAACAACAGCGGAAGCGAAGTCACGATTCAGCCTCGAGCGCGGATCGACTACGGATCCGCGGACGGGCAGCAGGGAGCAGACGTCTCGTTCGATCCGATCGTGCTCCCGCCCCGGCAAGCCCGGTATGTCGGCCCCGAATTCAGCGCGGAATTGGCCGGCGAAGAACGCGGGACGACGGGCAGCGGATTCGCCCATTTGGGCAGCGGCTTCATTCTGACCCTGGACGACGGTAAACGCGCGCGCACATGGAGCGATTGAAGCGCGGCGTCATCAACGCGAATCCGCTCGGAGCCGCGGCACGTCCACCCGGACGGCCGCGGCTTTTCCCGAAGTTTTCCGAGACTTTTTCGCTTCGCCAACGCTTATTCCCGCGGCCGCCCGTATCGTTCTCCGTCGGCGGCCGCTCTTTTTCCTCATTTTTCGAAAACGATTTCTGAACATTCCAAGTCATTTGTGCCCAACCCATTGTAAACCGCTTACATCCCTATTATACTCTAGTTGTTTACGACCAATCGAGGGTATTTTGAAAGGAGTCCATACGATGAAATTCGGTTACTTCGACGACGCCCGCAAGGAGTACGTCATTCAGACGCCAAAAACGCCTTATCCGTGGATCAACTATCTGGGCAACGAGCAGTTCTTCGGCCTGATCTCCAATACGGCGGGCGGCTACTCGTTTTATCGCGACGCCAGACTGAGAAGATTGACCCGCTATCGGTACAACAACGTCCCGCTCGACAACGGCGGCCGTTACTTCTACGTGCATGACGAAGGCGATTATTGGACGCCCGGCTGGATGCCGGTCAAGCGCGATCTGGACTTTTACGAATGCCGCCACGGCCTCGGCTATACGTCGATCACCGGACAGCGCGGCGGCGTAAAGGTCAACCAGCTGGCCTTCGTTCCGCTCGGATTCAACGCCGAAGTGTACCGCGTGACCGTGAGCAACGTCGGCGATTCCCCGAAAAGGGTTTCGCTCTTCTCCTACCTGGAATTCTGTCTCTGGAACGCGCACGACGACATGACCAATTTCCAGCGCAATCTGAGCATCGGCGAAGTCGAAATCGAGGATTCCGTCATCTACCATAAGACCGAATACCGCGAGCGCCGCAACCATTACGCCTACTATTCCGTCAACCGCGGGATCGACGGATTCGATACCGACCGCGACTCGTTCCTCGGCGCGTTCAACGGGCTCGACACGCCGAAGGTCGCCGCGGAAGGCAAATCGGGCAACTCCGTCGCCAGCGGCTGGTCGCCGATCGCCTCGCACGGCATCAATCTGGAACTAGCGCCGGGCGAAGAACAATCCCTGATCTTCATGCTGGGCTATGTGGAAAATCCGCAGGAAGAGAAATGGGAAA
Organism: Saccharibacillus alkalitolerans; assembly: GCF_011090185.1. GTDB lineage: Bacteria > Bacillota > Bacilli > Paenibacillales > Paenibacillaceae > Saccharibacillus > Saccharibacillus alkalitolerans. The sequence continues at coordinate 302,997 of NZ_JAAFGS010000002.1, forward strand.
GCCTGAACGTCATCAACAAAAAGCCGGCCAAAGCGATGATCGAAGCGTTCGCCACCGACGATCAGGTCGATGCCGCGTTGGCCGACCTCGCCGCTTATTGGGACGGACTGCTCGGCAAATATTCGATCGACAGCAGCGACGAGAAATTGAGCCGGATGGTCAATATTTGGAATCCGTATCAGTGCATGGTTACGTTCAACATGTCCCGTTCCGCTTCGTATTTCGAATCCGGCATCGGCCGGGGCATGGGCTTCCGCGACTCCAACCAGGATCTGCTCGGCTTCGTGCATCAGATTCCGGACCGCGCCCGCGAACGGATTATCGATATCGCCTCCACCCAGTTCGACGACGGCGGAGCTTATCACCAATACCAACCGCTCACCAAGCAGGGCAATAACGAAGTCGGCAGCGGCTTCAACGACGATCCGCTCTGGCTGATTACCGGCACGGCCGCCTATATCAAGGAAACGGGCGATTACGGCATCCTCGACGAAGAAGTGCCGTTCGACAGCGGACGCCAGGGCAGCGCGACGCTGTTCGAGCACCTGAAGCGTTCCTTCGACCACGTGACGAATAATCTCGGCCCGCACGGCCTGCCGCTGATCGGACGCGCCGACTGGAACGACTGCCTCAACTTGAACTGCTTCTCGAACGAACCGGGCGAATCGTTCCAGACGACGACCAACCTGGACGGCAAAACGGCGGAATCCGTCTTCATCGCCGGACTGTTCGTGTTCGCCGGACCGGACTACGCGGAACTTGCCCGCAGACGCGGCCTGGAAGACGAAGCGGCCCGCGCCGAACGCGAAATCGAAAACATGCGCAAAGTCACGATGGAGCACGGTTTCGACGGCGACTGGTTCCTGCGCGCTTACGACTACCACGGCGAGAAGATCGGCAGCCGCGAGAACGAAGAAGGCCAGATCTTCATCGAGCCGCAGGGCTTCTGCGTCATGGCGGGCATCGGCGTCGAAGAAGGACTGGCCGAAAAAGCGCTGAACTCCGTGCGCGACCGTCTCGAAACGGACTACGGCATCATGCTTCAGCAGCCGGCTTACTCGAAATATTACTTGAACCTGGGCGAGATCTCGACCTATCCTCCGGGCTACAAAGAAAACGCCGGCATCTTCTGCCATAACAACCCTTGGGTGACGATCGCCGAGACCGTCATCGGCCGCGGCGACCGCGCGTTCGAGACGTATGCCAAGATCGCGCCGGCGTATCTCGAAGACATCAGCGAAGTGCACCGCATGGAGCCTTACGTCTATTCGCAGATGATCGCAGGCAAAGACGCGGTGCGCGAAGGCGAAGCGAAAAACTCCTGGCTGACCGGCACGGCGGCCTGGAACTACGTCGCGATCACGCAGGCGATTCTCGGCATCCAACCGGATTACGACGGCCTGCGCGTGAACCCTTGCATTCCGCAGGCGTGGGACGGCTACAGCATCGTCCGTTCGTTCCGCGGCGCCGAATACAAGATCTCCGTTCAGAACCCGGATCATGTATCCAAAGGCGTCAAATCCGTCACCGTCGACGGCACAGCGGTCGAAGGCAATGTGCTGCCGGTGTTCGAAGCGGGCAGCAGCCATGAGGTCGTCGTGGTGTTGGGCTAATCTTTTTGGAAGTTTGCTAAAAGATCGCTTTTATAACAATCTCAACGCGTAGAGAAAGTCCGACGCTGCCGGCTTCTATCGCCGACGTGACTCTCTCTACAACCTAAGGGCGGGAATACCGCCCTTTTTGCGTTTCCGTATATAGTCAAAATGCTGCGAGCATCCAACAAATTCACTTAATCAATGACTGATCGACGTAAAATGTTGCGAGTATCCATCATTTTCACAAGAAAGAGCCTCAAATCGTTAAAAAGAGCTGAAAATGATGGATAGCTGCAACATTTTCGAGGAAATCGGTAGACGAGAGCGAAAATGATGGATGGCTGCAACATTTTATGTCGTTTTATTCGCATTCATTGGATCAAAGCCAGTTCAACGCCTCGCCGCGCAGCTCGTAACGAACGATATATCGGGGTTTGTCCGTTTTCGGATTGGCGTAGACCGCATTCAGGGCGCCTTTTTCGCACAAAGACTGCAAAATTTTGATCGCGGTGCGATGGTCGATTTGAAAATGCGTTTTGATATCGATCGGTCGAAGCGGACGAGCCAGCGTGCAGGCCAATCGAATCGTTTCCCGTTCCGCAAGCAAGCCTGATTTGACGCATACCGGACTTTCGGAACTCGTATACCGCCCTAACAGCATCCTCAGCAGCGTGATGCACAATTCCGGGCGTTGGGACACGTCGTCGTAAGCGAAAGAAACTACCTGAAATCCCATAGCGGTCAGAAACGTCTCGCGGTTCAGCTCTCGGCAAAATTTGCGGCGGTCCATGTCCTGGACATGCGGGCCGAAGCCTTTGATCTCGATGATCAGTTTCACGTAAGGCGTGATCCAGGCGAAATCGCAAAAATAAGCCAACCCCCTCCAATCGGTCACTTCGTACTCGGGATGCAGGCGGTCGAAGTTTTGGCGAAGCGGCCACCAGACGTTTCGGCAGAAAAGCCGTTCGGCTTCGCGGTGTCCGCGCTGCAGGCGATCCCGGCGTTCGCCGGAGCGCTCCGCAAGATGATGCTCGAGAAACAGGCGATGCGCGGAGTCAAAATCCATAAAAATACCTCCCGGGTCTAAGAGTGCGTACAGGCAGTACGGGCGGCAAGAAAACAAAAAACGCCCCGGCTGCCTTTCCCGGTAACAGGAAAGGAGCGGGACGTTCTTCGTCGCCGATCCGTACAAAAAAACGATTGCTTTTATTGTAGAACGAAACGGGGAAGAATGCCAGCGGAGTGCAAATTCGGACTTTTTCTTTATTTTGACCCTTCGATCTTTAGTTTCGCCCCTTTTTGTAAGGGTTTTCATCGTATAGCTTAGATAAGGAACCCGCTTCAAAAGATCCGTCGTCTGCTTTTGACCATTTACCGAAACGGAGGAATCCCATGAGCACCCGCAAAAGGATCAAGCCGTCCCGCCGTTCCCAGTCCCGTTTTCCCCGCAGAGCCGCTGCCGCGGCGCTCGCTTTTGCCCTGATCGCGTCCGCCCTGCCGCTTCAGGCCAGCGCCGGCGATACCTGGCCGTTCCGAGGCGACAGCGCCCACGGACAAAACCAGCCGAGCGTGCACGGATATACCGCCGGCCATATTCTCGACTGGACGCCCGAACGCGATCCCGACGCCGAGCTGCTGCGTTCGCGCGTGCCGCTTCAGCCGCGCATCGCGCCGTTCGCCGCGACCCAGGCGAATCCGTCTCTCAGCCCGGACGTGCATATGATGAACGTGGCGGGCGATTACGGCAACGCGTTTATCGAAAATGCGCCTTATACCAACAAGTTCGCGCAGTACCATTTCAACTTCTGGCAGTACACGGATTACTATTCGTACTGGCACGGCACCGCGACCGCTTATACGCCGCCGGAATATTACGACGAACTTGCGCAAAAAGACTGGCAGCAGAAATGGTTCGAATTCGGCATGCTGAACATTCCGAACCCGACCTATACCGACGCGGCGCACAAAAACGGCGTCATGTCGCTGGCCGGCATCTTTTTCTCCAACAACGACCGCGGCCAGCAGACGTACAAGCAGATGATCGTCAAAGACGAAAACGGGAACTTTCCGGTAGCGGAAAAGCTGATCGAGATGGCGAAATACTTCGGCTACGACGGCTACTTCGTCAATCAGGAGGAGATCGGGCCGAACGTCGCCGTCGCGGATATTCCGGATTATCAGGAGTTCGTCAAGACGCTGAAGCAGTCGGGCCTGTACATCCAGTGGTACGATTCGCTCGATACGGATACAGGCTCGAACACGTTCGCGCGCACGTTCCGGGATAACAACATCATGTTCCTGCACGACAAGGAAGACGGGCAGCAGGTGTCGGATTCGTTCTTCTTCGATTACGGCATGGGCAAAAATCAGATCGACGCCGCGGAGAAATTCCTGGCCGATTGGAACGCCGAGTACGGCACGGATTTCAATCTGTTCGACCACGGCTACGCCGGATTGGAAGCGGGCCGCGACCGGTTCAAAAACGTTCAGGGCTCGGCGCTTCAAGCCAAGCTGAGCGAGAGCGGGCAGCCCCGGACCAGCCTGGCGACGCTCGGCGCGGACTTCGTGCACGCGGGCCTCGACGAAGACATGGGCCAGGGCTGGCCGAGCAGCCGCCGCAGCGAAAACGGCTATCAGTGGATGACCGATATCCGCGAACGGCTCTGGTGGTCGGGGCCGAATCTCGATCCGTCCGACACGGCCGTGTCCGCGCAAAACACGGCGTCCGACGTCTATGCGGACAATCGCTATTGGCCGGGCATCGCTTCCGTGATCGCGGAGCGTTCGGTCGTGGGCGGCGATACGTTCCGCACGAACTTCAACACCGGGCACGGTCTGGATTACTACGTGAACGGCAAAGTGTCGAACGGCGAAGAATGGTCCAACATGAGCCTGCAGGACATCCTGCCGAGCTGGCAGTGGTGGCAGGAAACGGACGGCAGCCGGCTTGACGTCGCCTTCGATTACGGCCGTCAGTACGAGACCGGCGGCCGCTTCGACCATCCGTTGATCGGCGCGTACGAAGGCGGCAGCTCGCTGGCGCTGCGCGGAAAACTCGACGCCGAGACGTTCCTGCGGCTGTACAAGACGGATCTGTCTCTCGGAGCGGATTCGACGCTGGAGGTGACGTATAACAAGAACGTCAAGAGCGACGACTCGCTCATGAGCGTCGGCCTGATCTTCGCGGACGCTCCCGAAGAAGTCGTGAAGGTCGAAGTGCCCGGCAGCGGAAAGAAAACGCAGGGATGGAAAACGGCGGAGCTGGACCTCGGCGCTTACGCGGGCCGCGAGGTCGCCGCGTTCGGACTGGCGTTCGCTCCCGGCGCCAAGCCGGTGCAGGACTACCGCATGAACGTCGGCGAGCTTCGGATTTCGAACGATGCGCAGGCCGCTCCTGCCGCGCCTACGGGCCTTTCGATCGATTCCGTCTACCCGGAAAGCGGCGAGATGGTCGTGAACTGGAATCTTGACGAAAATTACGACGACGTACAGATGTACAACGTCTACGTCAACGATACGTTCGTAGGCGGCAAATACGACGAGACGTTTTATATCAAAAACATTCCGGCGCAGTCGGGCGTCGTGAAAGTGAAAGCGGTCGGACCGGACGGTAAGGAAAGCGCCGCGGCCGAAGCTCCGTTCAACCTGAACAAAGCGCCCGCACAGCTCAAAGCCGTTTCCGGCGCGAACGGCGAGCTGACGGTAAGCTGGACCGTGCCGCGCAGCGTCAAGGGCGATACGACGGTCGGTATCCGCACCGTCAACCGGACGACGACCGGGCAGCCGATCGAAAAGACGCTGACGATCCCGCACGGCGAGACGAAAGCGGTATTCAAGGATCTGCCGGAAAACGGCGACGAATATATCGCGACCGTCAGCAAAAACGGCTTGACCCCGGTCTCGATCGCCGGGACGCTTGCCGACAAAGTCGCCGAGCCCTACGCGGAAGACTGGTCCTGGAATGGCGACACGCTGAGCCTGCCGATGCCGAATACGCGCGATTGGCGCTATCTGTACGTCTACGAGGACGGCAAACTTCGCTCGTTCCCGACGACGTACAACGTCGGCGACCGCGACCGGATCATCCGCGGCCGCACGACCAAAGCGAGCCTCAGCTTCGTCTCGACGGCTTCGAAAGTCGAAGTCGTGCTGGAAGATTACAGCGGCAACAAGTCGGAGCCGGTCGTGCTGCGAGGCGAGTAAGGCGGCGCGACGCGGTGCCGGCGCGCGGCGAAGCAGGGGTGACGCGGTGCGGTGCCGGCGAAGTGCCGGCGAAGCAAGGTTGACGCGGTGCGGTGCCGGCGTGCGGCGAAGCAGGGTTGACGCGGTGCGGTGCCGGCGCGCGGCGGCAGGGGCTCCGTCGAAGCAGCCTCGGCGGCGAAGGCGCTTGCTCGGCCGGAGCTGCTTCTTCGAAACGTTCTCGACGACCGCCGCGCAAAATAACTGCAAATAAGCAGCTATTTTTTAAATGTACGGGCATTTCAATAAATTAAGCGCATATGAGCAGTTATTTCGCCAAATTCGTGCCCCAAATGCCGATTGTGCGCGAAATAGCTGCTCACCTGCACTTATTTTCGATTTTCGTCTGTTTTTTCCGCAAATAACTGCTCCTGTGCAGTTATTTGTCCGTGCCGGCAATCCGATCGGCCGATGCGCAAGCCAAGAAAAAGAGCCTCTTTTCTCCGCGGAGAAAAGAGGCTCTTTTATCGCTTGCTTTTCGGTTTGGTTTTCGGTCTGCTTTTCGCTTGGCTTTCCGCTTTGCTTTTCGGTCTGCTCTTCGGTCTGCTTTCCGGTTTATTTCCCCGTTTCGGCAAATGTGCGAATCCGCTCGCCGATCTCGTCGCGCACTCGCCGGAATACTGCCCATTTTTCCTCGTCCGTTCCCTGCGCCTTCGCCGGATCGTCGAAGCCCCAGTGCTCGCGGCGCACCGTCGGCGGCGTCACCGGGCATTTGTCCGCGGCGTCCCCGCACAGCGTCACGACGAAATCCGCGCTGTTCAGAATCTGCGGGTCGATGATATCGGACGTCTGGCCGGTAATGTCGATCCCCGCTTCCTGCATCGCTTTGACGGCGTTCGGATTCAGCCCGTGCGCTTCGATGCCGGCGCTGAGCACGTTCCACTCGTCTCCCAGATACTTTTTGCCCCAGGCTTCCGCCATTTGACTGCGGCAGGAGTTGCCGGTGCAGAGAAAATACAGCGTTTTTTTGGACATGATCGATCTCTCCTTCAAGTTGAATGGAATAACGGAATCAGTAAACCAGCATCCACAGATACAAGCCCAGCAGCGTAATGAACAGAACCGGGATGGTCAGCACGATGCCCGTTTTGAAATAAGTGCCCCAGGAAATCTTGACTCCTTTGGAACTCAGCACGTGCAGCCACAGCAGCGTAGCCAGCGAACCGATCGGAGTGATTTTCGGACCCAGGTCGGAACCGATGACGTTGGCATAAATCAGCGCTTCCCGGATACTGCCGGACGTATGCGTCGCGTCGATCGCCAGCGCGTCGATCAGCACCGTCGGCATATTGTTCATGACGGACGAGATGAAAGCCGCCAGGAAGCCCATGCCCATCGTCGCCGCGAACAGGCCTCCGTCGGCCGCCCGCTGAATGGCGCCCGCCAGCACATCCGTCAGTCCGGCATTGCGCAGGCCGTACACGACGACGTACATGCCGACCGAGAAGAAGACGATCGCCCAGGGCGCGCCCTTGACCACTTCCGGAACCGAAACGGAGGAGCTGCGGCCGGCGATCAACAGGAACAAGAGCGCGATGACCCCTGCCACGACAGACACCGGAACGGCGAAAAATTCACTGATGAAGTAGCCGACCAACAGCAGAGCCAGCACGTACCAGGAGAGCCGGAACATCCGCTTATCTTTGATCGCGTCCGCCGGCGTTTTGAGCCCTTGGACGTCGAAATGCACCGGGATGCTTTTGCGGAAATACAAGTACAGTACCAGGATGCTTGCGCCCAATGAGAATAAGGTCGGCACGATCATGCGTCCGGCGTATTCCATAAACGTAATTCCGAAAAAGTCCGCGGATACGATATTGACCAGGTTGCTGACGACGAGCGGCAGCGAAGTCGTGTCCGCGATGAAGCCGCTGGCGATGATGAACGGAAAGACCTTTTTCTCGTCCAGACGCAGCGCGCGCACCATGGCCAGCACGATGGGAGTCAGTATGAGCGCCGCTCCGTCGTTGGCGAAAAAGGCGGCGACCAGGGAGCCCAGCACCGTCACGTAGACAAACATGCGGATGCCGCTTCCCTTCGCCGCGGCGGCCATATGCAGGGCGGCCCATTCGAAGAAGCCGATCCGGTCCAGTATGAGCGAGATCAGGATAATGGCGATAAAGGCCAAAGTGGCATTCCACACGATTCCCGTCACGTCCGCGACGTCCTGCAGGTCGACCACGCCCAGCAGCAGCGCCAGCAGCGCTCCGCCGCAGGCCGACCACCCGATCGACAGGTTGCGGGGCTGCCAGATCACGAACGTCAGCGTAATCAGGAAAATCAGGCAAGCAAGAATAACAGACAGCACGGCGAAACCTCCGTCGATAAATTGAAAGCCACAGCATACATATGCCTTATTAAATAAGCATATGCTTATATATTAAACGCGCCTCTTCCTTTCGGGGAGACGAACGGATTTTCTTTTAAGAACAGCAAATCGAAGATTCCGGGCCGCAGGCGGCTTCGGGTTGTCTTTTTCCCATAAGGCGCAAAATTTCGGCCGGCTCGGGCAGAGATCCGAGAATCGCCGCGATATAAGGTTTGTCTTCGATATTCGGCGAATAATAAACCCACTGTCCGCGCCGCTCTTCGCGCACCAGCCCGCCTTTTTTCAGCTTGCGCATGTGCTGGCTCACGGCCGGCTGCGACATATCGAAAATTTCGACGAATTCGCACACGCACCATTCGCGCTGACGGAGCAGGGCGAGCATGGTCAGCCTTGTCCGGTCGCCGAGCAGCTTGAGATGTTCCGCCATTTCACCGATCGGGTCCATTCTCTTCCTCCTTCGCTTCTTGCAAAATCATCATAGTACAGCGCTCTAATATAAGCAAGCACTTATTTATCCCCAAAAATAACTTGCATAATGCAAATAAATAGTTTATAACGGAGTCACGAGGTGAAACCATGACAAACAAAAGAGAACTGTTCCAAATCATGACGAGACGTTTCGGACTGCTGAACAAAAACTGCTGCAGCGTCGGAGGGCACGACCTGTCCGCCGCGCAGAGCCACATTTTGTACGAGATCGACCGGGCGGAAGCCCCTTCCATGCAGCAGGTCGCCGAGTCGCTGGGAACCGATATCACGACGTTCAGCCGGCAGATTCAAAGCCTGGTCAAAATGGAATTGATCGAAAAGTCGCCGTCTCCCGCCGACCGCAGAGTATCGCTGCTCTCGCTGACGACTACCGGCAAATTCGTCGCCGCGACGATCGATACCCAGATGAACGGCTACCTGGACGAAGTGTTTTCCTATCTGACGCCGTTCGAACGCGAAACGGTGCTCCGTTCCATCGATCTGCTGAACGGCGCCATGGCCAAATCCGACCGCTGCTGCGCCCCGATCAGAGACGATCAAGCCGAAGATACAACGCCGAACGATCCCGAATAACTTGATTTATGCAACAAAATATAATTCAATCCCTCTTATCAAAAGGAGAATGATCCCTCATGAATTCGATCGACAAAGACCAGATTCGTCAAAACGTACGCAGCCATTACCGCGGGATTGCCGCAGTTCCTTCTTCCTGCTGCTCCGCAAGCAGCCTTCCCGACCGGGACGCGAACGCCGCTTCCGCGCTGATGGGCTATTCCGACGCCGAGCTGCAGGCCGCTCCCGAAGGCGCGAACCTGGGTCTGGGCTGCGGCAACCCGCAGGCCATCGCCTCGCTGCGTCCGGGCGAGACGGTGCTCGACCTGGGCAGCGGCGGCGGCTTCGACTGTTTCCTGGCAGCGCGGCAGGTCGGCGCGGCAGGGCAAGTCATCGGCGTCGACATGACTCCGGAAATGATCAGCAGAGCCCGAAGCAATGCCGAAAAGGCCAAGGCGTCCAACATCGAATTTCGCTTGGGCGAGATCGAGCATCTTCCGGTCGCGGACAACGGGATCGACGTCATTATTTCCAACTGCGTGATCAATCTTTCCCCGGATAAGCAGCAGGTATTCGACGAAGCGTTCCGCGTGCTGCGCAGCGGAGGCCGGCTGGCGATTTCCGATATCGTGACGACGGCCGAGCTGCCGCCCGCGATCAAAAACGATCTGCACGAACTTTATTCGGGCTGCATTTCCGGAGCTTCTTCCGCCGCCGAACTGACGACAATGCTGGAACGAAGCGGTTTTGCGGATATCTCCATCGAACCCAAGGAAGAATCCCGAAGCTTCATCCGCGATTGGGTGCCGGGGGCGCAGATCGACGACTACATCCGCTCGGCCGTTATTCGCGCCGTCAAGCCTTAAAAATCGGAGGGGGTACTGTCATGGAAGAAAAAACCGGGATACTCTCTTCGTCGTCTCTGTCGATTCGTCCCGCGCAAGCGCGGGATCTCGAGACGATTCGCGACATTTACAATCAAGGGATCGAGGACGGGTTCGCCACGCTCGAGTCGGCGCCCAAGACGTCCGGCGACATGCTCGCCTGGTTCGAGGAACATCGCGGCAGATACGCCGTACGGGTCGCGGAAAAGGGCGGCGAGGTCGTCGGTTGGGCCTCTCTCAACCGTTATGCGCAGCGCTGCGCTTATGACGGAGTAGCGGATCTGTCCGTCTATATCGCGCGCACCGAACGGGGAACCGGCGTCGGAACCCGGCTGCTGGAACAATTGGAGCGGGCCGCGCTGGAGCAAGATTTCCATAAAATCGTGCTGCTTGCCCTCCCCTTCAATGCCGCGGGCCGAAAGCTGTACCGCAAAGCCGGCTACCGGGAAGTCGGTACGTTCGAGCAGCAGGGCATGCTGAACGGCCGCAGAGTCGACGTGATGATTATGGAAAAGCTGCTGGGAGAACGAGGCGCAGCCGAGTAGCAGCCGAGTAGCAGCCTAAGCCAAACGAAAACGAGCCGCACGGTGCCCGAATCCGCACCGTGCGGCTCTCTTCTTGATCTTCCTTTTTCTCCGATCGTTACGCCCAGTACTCGTCGGGCTTGTACGTGATTTCCGCTCCCGTGCGGATCGTCAGCGCGGAAGTCGATTCGTCGTAAGTCACATCGTGCTCGCCGACGTAGAACCAGTGCTTGACCGGAGGCGCGCCGGGCGGCTCTTCGAAGTGGAATACGTTGAGTTCGCGGCGGACTTCCCGGATCTCTTCCGCCAGCCAGGGCGAAATTCCCTGAATGCTCAGCACGGCGCCGCCGTCCTCGCCCAACCGTTCGAGCGTATAGGTCACGTCGTCCGTCCCGCTGTTGACGAACATGCGCCCCGTCACCGCGTGCTTGACGAGAATGCGCTCGTAATCATGTTCTGATGCAGTCATATGTCGCTTCCTCCTTTTTCCGCTTACGGCAGATCGACCAGCATGTAGAAGACCGGGCTGTTTCCGATCAGCGACAGCTCCGGCGCTTCCGTGATCCGGGCGGTGTCGCGGCGTCCCAGGCTGACGGTATCGCCAGCGCCGGAGACGTTCAGTTCTCCTTCGATGACGAACAGGAAGACGCGGCGTCCCGCCGCCTGCTTGAATCCGATCTTCTGTCCTTCCTCCATCCGGCTCAAATAAATCGTCATATCCTGTCCCATATCGGTCACGCCTTCGAGTCCTTGACCGGACGCGATCGCCACCAGAGCGCCGTCAAGCGCGGCGGTATCGAACTCGCCTGTCGTATAGGAAGGCGCTTTGCCCCGCTCCGCCGGTTCGAACCAGAGCTGCAAGATATGCACGTCTTCGTGTTCGGACGGATTATGCTCCGTATGGATCACGCCGGTTCCCGCGCTCATGCGCTGCACGCCGCCGAAGCCCGTAACGGCGACGTTGCCCAGGCTGTCTTCGTGGCGCAGCCTGCCGGACAGAATGATCGAGACGATCTCCATGTCGCTGTGCGGATGCGCGCCGAAGCCTTTGCCGGGCGCGATGACGTCGTCGTTGCAGACGCGCATCGGACCGAATTTGACGTTCTCCGGGTCGTAATACTCCGCGAAGGAGAAGCTGTGGCCGCCTTTCAGCCAGCCTTTGTCGTATTCGAAACGCGAACTTGCCGGATATACTTGAATCATGGTAGGGCATGCCCCTTTCCGATTGGAAGTCTGGAAAACAAAAATAAAGTTAGCGGCTTAATAAAAATTATAACCGAAAAATCTCTACGCCGTAAGCCGGCAGTTCCAGCTCGCTTCCCGGCCGTTCGCCGCTCAGCAGTCCTTCCCCTCGGACCGCTTCGGCATAAATGCCGCCCAATCGGAATTTGCGCGCTTCGCGTCCCAGATTCAGCACGAACAGATAGGAACCGGAATCGCCGCCGCGCACCGATATCTGCACCCCTGCGGGCAGTCCTTCCGCGCAGGCCAAACCGCGCTGCATGGCGATGCGCAGCAGCAGGCTGCGCAAATAATCCTCCTCGGGATGCGTGCCGAGATAATACGTCTCTCCCCGCCCGAACTCATGGCGGGTCACCGCCGCCTCGCCCGCGAAAAAGACATGGCCGCCGTATCGGGCCAGCACTTCCGTGCGTTCGCCTTCTACGGGGTCGAGGATATCCGCCCATTGGCTGCAGGCGAACTGCCCGCCCTCTTCCGTATCCAAACGAACGATATCGCTGCCGAGCGGGTCATACTCCCGCACCGTCACGCCGGCGCAGTCCGACAGCAGCCCGGGAAGCGGCCGCATCACGCAGACATTATTCATGTTCTTCACGCCGGTTCGCGCCGTCAGCAGCAGCGTGCCTCCGTCGGCCGCGAAACGGCACAGCCGTTCCGCCGCTTCTTCGTCCAGCAGATACAGATTCGGCGCGATAACGACGCGATAGCCTTCCAGCGGCTGGCGCCAGTCGATCACGTCGCAGCCGATGCCGAGCTTCGTTAATGCCCGGTGGTATTCCTTGATATTTTCGTAATAATCGAAATTGTCGGTCTGCTTCTGGATGCGCAGCGCTTCAAGCTGTTCGTGCGACATAAGGATCGCCACCTGAGCTTCCGGCGCCGTGCCTTCAAGCAGCGGGGCGAGGCGCCTTACTTCCTCGCTCGTCTGCGCGAATTCGGCCAGCCGGCGGCCCGGCACGCTGCTGTGATCGATCAAGCCGTGCCAGAACTGCTCCGCGCCGATCGGAGCGCTGCGCCAGCGGAAGTGCACGACCGTGTCCGCGCCGCGGGCGATCGCCTGCCAGGCGTAAGCCCGGATATAGCCGGGCTGCGGCATGCGCCACATCGGCATCCAAGCGCCCGGCGAGCCGCTCAGCTGCTCCATGATCCAGAAGTTCTTCCGCTTGACGCCGCGGGTCACGTCGAGCGACAGCGCGCCGCTGTAAGGCGACGTCGCGGCTTTGTCCGGCGACGTGTTCGGATAGTAGTCGAAAGAAGCAAAATCCAGCGCCTCGCCGACCTTGTACAGATCCAGGCGCTGCGGGTAGCTGTGGAAGTTGTGGGTGATGAAATGGTTCGGACAGTGCTTCCGGATCGCCGCGATCTGCCCGTTCTGGAAATCGGCGACCGTGTCCCACTGGAAGCGGGCGAAGTCCAGCAGGAACGACGGATTCTGATACGGCGATCCGCCGAGCGGCGGCGTAATCTCGCTCCAGTCCGAATATTCTCCGCTCCAGACGACCGTGCCCCACTCGCGGTTCAAGTTATCCAGCGTGCCGTATTTGCGGTATGCCCAGTCGCGGAAGTCTTCCGCCGCCTGCGGACTCTGGCTGTCCAGCATGCTGAATTCGTTGTCGGTCTGCCAGCCGATTACGGCCGGATGACCGGCGTAACGCTCCGCCAACTTGTCGATCAGCCTCTCGCCGTAACGGCGCAGCGACCGGCTGTTGAAGCAGCGGTGGCCGCGCACGCCCGGATAATACACCGAGCCGTCCGGGAAGACCGGCAGCACGTCGGGATGCTTGTCCGTCAGCCATCTCGGCGGAGTATGGGTCGGCGTTCCGATGACGACGTCGATCCCGTATCGGCCGAACAAGTCGATCGCCCGGTCCAGCCAGCCGAAGTCGAACTCGCCGTCCCGGGGTTCCATCCGGCTCCAGGCGAACTCTCCGATCCGGACGACGGCGACGCCGGATTTTTGCATCAGCGAGACGTCTTCCTCCCACAGCGCTTCTTCCCAATGCTCGGGGTAATAGTCGACGCCCATGCGGACGCTCTCGTAAGTAAGCCTCTTCTGCGGCTGTGTCATGACGGTTGCTCCTCTCGAGGTTCGCTTGCATGCCTTTGCGCGTTCGCTTGCATGCCTTTGCGCGTTCGCTTGCATGCGTGTGCCTTAAACATTCGAGGTCGCCCCGCGTATCCCTGCCGCAACCGTTTTCTTTGAACGGCAAAAAAAGACAGCCCGCATGCTGCCTAGGCTGTCTTTGCCCTGTCGTTCGCCCTCGAATCCGCTGTTTCCTTCAAGAGAGCCGCCGTTCCGAGGTTGCGGGAACGGCGGCTAACCGTTCTCTTAAGCGAGTTCTCCGCCTTTTCCCGGACGGTGGACACATACCCGGTTTCGTCCGGACTCCTTGGCTTGATAAAGGGCTTGATCGGCCGCTTCGATCAGCCCCTGCCGATCCAATCCTGTGCCCCATTCGGCTACGCCGAAGCTTGCCGTAATCTTGTATTTGCGCGAAGGCGATTCCGATTCCAGCTTTTCCCGGATTCGCTCGGCCGTAAGTCTCGCTTCTTCCAGCCTTGTCCCGGGCAGCAGCACAGCGAATTCTTCCCCGCCGAAACGCACCGGAATATCGCCCGGACCGACGCAGTCTTCAAGCCGCTTGGCCAGATGCTTCAACACAAGGTCGCCCTCCGGATGTCCCCATGTGTCGTTGAACAATTTGAACCGGTCGACGTCGAGCAGGATCAGGCTGAACGGATTATCGCGTTCGCTCTGTCCGTATTTGTCCGCGAGCATCTCCAGCGAATGATCGAAATGTCTGCGGTTCCATAATCCCGTCAGCGAATCGTGCAGAGCCATTTCCCGAATCCGGGTCGTTTCCGTCGCGTTTTCCAGCGCCGTGACGATCATGGGGGCCAGCAGTTCGAGGCGTTCCTTATCCTGTTGGGAAAAAGCGTTCCTGCCGCTGGACATCAGGTTCAGCACGCCGAAAATCCGGACTTCTTTTCTTAAAATGATATGCATGGAAGAACGAATTCCGTTCTCGTACAGTTTATCCGTGATGACGCCCTTGGCCCGGTACTGCGACCAGTCGGCATGAATCATCGAAAATCCGCCGCGCAGCAGATCGTACACGTCCCCTTCTTCTCCGCCGAGCGGAATGTCCTGCCGGGTAAACGAATCGTGCTCGAACAGCGCTTTGATCGAAAACCCGTATTTTTCGTTCTGGGTGATGACCGAGACCCGATCGCAGGGAACCAGCGACCGGATCGAATCCAAAGTCACCCGGTAAGCTTCTTCGATGCTGCGCGTCTGATTCAGCACATTGATCATCCGGTAGGTTTCTTTCAAGATAACCTTCTCCCTGGCCATCTCTTCGTGCATCATACCGAAACTGCCTACCAGACGACCGATTTCGTTGTCTTCGCGATAGGCCGGCAGCCCGGAATGAATATTGCCCGCTTCGTACGAAGCGACGGCTTCGTCCAGCTGGATGATCGGCCGGGTAATTCGGGTCAATCCTTTTTGCAGATAAAAGAGCATGATGAACTGGACCACGATGAATATCGCTCCGACTGCGCCGAACAAGTAATACAGATTGCGCAGCATGACCGCCCGGCGATCATCGCGCAGTTTTTCGACGATTTTCAGCGTATCTTCTTCCGCCGCCCGGAAAGTATCGAACTGCTGCTTGCCGCTCAGCAGTTCCGTTTTCGTAATCGTTCCGCCGGCCACGATCTTTCGGACCTGCGGATCTCCGTACTCGGTCTTCCACTTTATTCCTTCCTCGATCAGGGCGGCGACTTTTTCCTGCAAATCGGGATATTCCTTTACCCCTTCGCTCCCGTTCGACAGGCCCGCGGCGACTTTGGCGTATTTCTGCACGCCTTCGTCGAACGACTCGAGGAACTGCACGTCTCCGGTCAGCAGGAAGCCCCGCTGTCCCGTCTCCTGGTCGATCAGCGCGTTCTCGAGCATCAGCAGCTGAATGCGCAGATCGGCCGCCTGCCGTACCTTTTGATAATCGGCCCGTACGGAATGCGCCATGTAGCCGAACCCGAAAATGACATTCAACGCGAATATAATCATGAATAGGATATTGACTCTGATTAGATTGGAACCTACGAACTTTTTGCCCCGCAAAAGGTCCTGCAGCATTTTATTCATCTTATCTGCCTCCGCCAAGCATTTGCTGTCCACGTTATTTATATCTGCCGGCAGGGGTGTTTTTTTTAGCAAAAACAAGAAAAGCCGCCGGCAAAAATGCGGCGGCTTTCGATAAGACCTGTAGGGATTAAACCAGATTCCAGAACATGACCGTATTCGCGACTGTCACCAGAGTGAACAGAATCGTATTCACGAAGGCCGGCAGCCAGACGTTGTTCGTCTTCTCGAACAGCTTGCGGGCGTAGATCGCCGCGACGATAAGCACCGGAACCAGGGCGAACAGCAGGATGCCGTTCAGATTTTGGTCCGGATAGAGCGCGACGCCGCGGGCGAAATCGAGTCCGTACTGGGCGATGAGCCACAGGATCAGGCCGCCCACGTTCAGGAAGATCGCAAGCGCGTAGCCTCCTCTGCGCGAACGGGTATCCGCGTTCAGCGCGATCGCGCTGACGAAATAGTAGATCAGGAAGAACGGCATGTAGCGCAGCGCCGTCACGAAATGTTCGAACGTGAACGTGCGCACCGCGAACGTCCAAATGCGGAAGTCCGTGCCGAACACGGCCTGCACGGCGAACAGCAGCAGATAGCCGACCGCGACGGCGAGAGCCGCCGTGCACAGACTGGCGACGATCGTTACCGGATTCAGGCTGATGCCGTAATCCCCGAAGCTCGCGCCGGAACGCTTCTTGTTGAAGTAATAGAACGCGAACGTGATGAACGCCGTGATCGAAGCGGACACCAGCGCCCAGTAGACGATCTGGTTCGTCGTCGGTTCGTTGAAGAACGGGCTCAGCGGCACGATGCCGTCCGCCTTGGCGAACAAAATCCACAGGACGGCGGATACGATCGCGAGCACGGCGCCTCCGATGCCGACATGCTTCATCGCCGCGGATTTGCGGCCCGATACGAAGCCGACGACGGCGGACACGATCGACACGAACAGCAGCGCGATCGCGACGATCGTCAGGACGCGAAGTCCTCCGGCCTGCTTGTCCATCAGCGTCGGGAACAGGATCGCCGGAATCAGCGCGCTGAACACGATCGCGATCCAATACGCCGCCGTCTGTCCGCCGCGCAGCGGCTTGGCCAGAGGAGCGGTCACCGTCGTGACCGCTTTTTTCAGGAACGGCAGACGGAGCAGCAGCGCCGACAGCGGCACGATCATCAGGAAGAAGCCGATCATGGCCACGAAGTTGAACGCTTCCTTCAGCCACCAGATCTGATTGCCGGACGACAGGCCGGCATCGGTCTGGCTCGGCGAAGTGACGCCTTCGAACGCGTGGGCGTAGAAGTCGATCAGGTGACCGGTCGTCTCCGGCGAGAAATGATTCCACGGATGCGTCTGGTTCGGCGTGTAAATGATCCGTTCGCCGCCCTGCGACGGACGTACGATCTGATCTTCGACTTTCACGTCGCCGGAGTCGACCGTATAATACCGCCCGGCCTGCGCTTGTTCCGCGCTGTCCGGACCGAGTCCCAGGAAGGCGCGTCCCGACAGCGTTTTGGCGAAGTCTTTGCGCATGACGGTGCCTACGATTTCTTTCTCTTCGGCCGTCTTCTCTTCGTCGGACTTATTGAAGAAGAACTCGTCGTAACGGCCGGCGATCATGCCGACCGTGCGGCTGCCGTAAGCGGCCGTCAGCTGATCCTGCGGCGCGACGGCCGCGGCGTAAGAGAAGTCCGATCCGACCGAGATCCCGGTATAGATCATTCGGTGCCCGGCTTGAAGCGCATTCATTTCGTCCATGTACATGGCGAGCAGCGTGGAGAAGCCGCCCATGGAATGGCCGCTGACCGCGAGGTACGCGTTGCCGTTCTCGTCCTTTTTCGTGTAAGGCTGGTCGTACATATACTTGGCGGCGTCGAACTGGGAGTAGATCCAGAACGTCGAGAACTGCTCGCCGACCTTGATATCGCCGTCCCAACGCGAATCGCCGTGATCGTACATGTCGAGCGCCAGCACGATGTAACCGCGTCTCGACATTTCGATCGCCGGCGCGTCCTGCATTTCTTTCGTATTGAGATAGCCGTGGGTAGTCACGATGACCGGACGGGGATCGTCCGGGCCCGCTCCTTTCGGCATGTACAGCAGACCGTTCAGCGTGCCGTGGTCGGCTTTGAACGAGATTTCCTTGACGTTCACTTTATAAAAAGAAGTGTTGAACATGCCGGCAAGCCAGCTGCCCAGCAGAATCAGAACCAGGGACAAGGCCAGCAGGCCCGTCGGTTTCTTGAACAGATTGGATATCGTTTTCACAAATTCGGCTCCTCGCGATTGGATCGCATCAGTCTATGAAATGTCGCTTATGAAGGCAGGAGAAAAACCGGCGGTCCGGATTCCAGCCGTACCGCCGCCCCTTGTTTTTATTTGCGTTCCCGCTTATTCGTTCTTCTTACTTCAAGCTGTCCGACAGCGCCGCGAAGATCACGCCGAGAGCGTGCGCTCCCGCATCCGGATACCCGATGCTGCGCTCGCCGACCGCGCCCGCGCGGCCCATGCGCGCCACGATCTCCTCCGTCTTTTTGGCTCCCGTCGCGGCCGCTTCCGCGCCTTTGGCGAACGCCGTTTTGACGTCGTCACCGGCAGCCGCGCTCGCCGTCCAGGCGTCCGCGCACGGAACCAGCGCGTCGATCAGCGTCTTGTCGCCGACGACCGCCCCGCGGCCGAAAGACCGCTCGCCGGTCGACTGGATGCCGGCCACGGCGGCCTGCATCAGCTCCGCGAACCCGGAGACGTCCAGTTCCGTCTTGTCGCCCGCCGAGCGTCCGGCCGCGCGGAACGCGGAACCCCAGATCGGCCCGGAAGCGCCGCCGCAGTATTCCATGATGACGAGCGAGCACTCGTTCAGGAAACCGCCGATCGACTTGTCTTCATGGGCGAGGATGTCTTTCCATTCTCGCTTGAGCTGCTTGAAGCCTTTGGCGACGCTCATGCCGAAGTCGCCGTCGCCCGCGTGCGAGTCCAGCTCGCAGAACGGAATTTCGTTCTCGATGATGACCTCGCTCATCTTGTCGATCAGGTAGATCATGTTGCCCAGGGTAATCTTATCGCCCGATACCTTCGCGTATTCTTCCGGCGTCTCGACCTTGAACGAAGCCGGCAGATCGTCCGCGCCGGAACGGCGCAGTTCTTCGTAAGCCGGCGGCGCGACCGGACCGGACACTTTGAACGCCGGCGCGTCGCTTTCGCTCGACAGCAGATTTTTCAGCTCGTCGTCCAGCTTCATGAACGTGACGGAGATGCCCGCCATGTCGATGCTCGTCATGTAGTTGCCGACGAACGTACGGTTGATCTTGATCTTCTTCTCCGTCAGCTCGCGCGTGACGGCATGGTTGAACAGATACAGCTCCTGCATCGGAGTCGCGCCGAAGCCGTTGATCAGCAGCGCGATCTCTTCGCCTTCGCCGCCCGCGAGCTTCATGTCGCGGATCAGGTCCGATACGGTGTGAGCCGCCAGCTCGTCGGCCGTGACCATCTTCTCGCGGCGGATGCCCGGCTCACCGTGAATGCCGACGCCGTATTCGATCTCGTCTTCGCCGAGTTTGAACGTCGGCGTGCCTTTGGCCGGCACCGTGCAGGACGTCAGCGCGAAGCCGATGCTGCGCACGTTCGCCGCCGCTTTCTCGGCGGCCGCCTTGACCTCGGCCAGGCTGCGGCCTTCTTCGGCCGCGGCGCCCGCGATCTTGTGCACGAGCACCGTGCCCGCCACGCCGCGGCGTCCGACGGTATAGAGGCTGTCCTCGACGGCGATGTCGTCGTCGACGCGGACGTAATCGACCTCGATGCCGTCTTCGCCCGCCAGATGGGCGGCGTTCTTGAAGTTCATCATGTCGCCGCTGTAATTTTTGATGATGAGCAGCGCGCCCTTGTCCCCGGCGGTCGCTTTGATCGCCTGGTACACCTGAATCTGCGAAGGCGAAGCGAATACGTCGCCGCAGACCGCCGCGTCCAGCATCCCTTTGCCGACAAAGCCGGCGTGCGCCGGTTCGTGGCCGCTGCCCCCGCCGCTGATCAGCGTGACTTTGTTCGCGTTCGGTTCTTTTTTCTTGATCACTTTATATTTCTGCACGAATTCCAGCTCGGGATGCGCCAGCGCAAGCCCGCTGCACATTTCCATAACAAGATCTTCCGGTTTGTTGATGACTTTTTTCAAAACGTGAACCCTCCTCTTTCTCTTCCGGGCTTAAAGCCCTTTGGACGCTTTGTACGCGCTGCCGATTCGGTCGGCCGCCTGAACGGCTGCCGCCACCTCTTCTACCGTAACCGGGAAAGGCATGGCATGAATCGATTCTTCCGGGATGCAGGCTTTTTCCGCCACTTCCAGCAGCTCTTCGCGGGTCATCGACTCCACGCCGATATCCGCCAGGCAGACCGGCAGACCGACCGAGAGGCAGAAGTCCATCACCTGGTTCAGTTCTTCGGTCGGGGCATTCTCCAGCACCAGCTGCGCGATCGTGCCGAACGCCACTTTTTCGCCGTGGAAGTAATGGTGCGTGCCTTCCAGCGCCGTCAGGCCGTCGTGGATCGCGTGGGCGGCCGCCAGGCCTCCGCTTTCGAAGCCGAGACCCGACAGCAGGATGTTCGTTTCGACGATGTTTTCCAGCGCCTGAGTCACGACGTTCGCGTCGCAGGCCGCTTTCGCCTTCAATCCGTCGCGCAGCAGCATCTCGTAGCAGAGCGTCGCCAGCGCCATGGCCGCGTTCGTGCCGAACGCCGGAGCCGTCAGCCCTTCGCGGACGCCGCTCGGCAGTCCCGCGTTGACTTTCGAGTACGAACGCGACGTCGCGCGGGCTTCGAAATACGTGGACAGCGCGTCGCCCATGCCGGAGACGAGGAATCTCGTCGGCGCGTTCGCGATGACGGTCGTGTCGACCAGCACCACGCTCGGGCTCTGCTTGAAGTACGCATAATCGTCGAACGCGCCTTCCGGCGTGTACAGCACGGCGGAGTGGCTGGTCGGCGCGTCCGTCGCGGCGATCGTCGGGCAGATGATCAGCGACTCGCCTTTCGCCACGCACTTGGCCGCGTCGATCGCTTTGCCTCCGCCGAGGCCTACGATGCAGTCGCAGTTGTTTTCCGCCGCGATCCGCTCGAGACGCGCCACTTCCTGACGGGAGCATTCGCCCATAAAACCGCTTTCAACGAAAGTGACTCCGAACTTCTCCGCGGTAGCGTCGAGCTTGTCTTTGACGCGCGCCGCGTCGTCCGGATGGGCGATCAGCAGAGCCGACTTGCCGAACGAGCCGACGAAGTAACCCAGATTCAGCAGTTCGTTTTCTCCCTGTACATACTTCGACGGGCTGATAAAAGCTTTTCTCATAATAATTCCCTCCGTTTATAAAATGAATGTGCCGGCCGTGACCGGGTGCCTGAAGAGTGCGATAAAAGTGGCTAAATTGTGTCTTGGCCGCGCTTTCCTCCATGATAATCCACAAATTTTAGGTTTACATTGGACTTTAAGAGCAATATATTATAATCTGCAATCGTAATTTAATGTACTTCGCCTGCGAAATGGCACCTTTTTGTCATCGCTTACAACTTCTTTTTATCATTAATCAGTGTTCAAAATCCCATTTCCGAAAGAAGGAATCCCCGTGATCGGCGAACACCTCAGCATTCAAAAAATTTTCGATCTGCCAAAATGGGAGCGCCTTCAAGATTCCCTTGCCTCCGTCACCAAGCTGGCGATTCTGACCGTTGATTACAAAGGCAACGCCGTCACCAGCCACAGCGGCTGCCAGTCGTTCTGCAAAGCAGTGCGCCAGGACGAAGACCTGCTGCCCTACTGCCAGAAATGCGATTCGCGCGGCGGGCTGGAAGCGGTCCGTTCGAATAAACCTTACATCTATCTCTGCCATTACAACATCATCGATATCGCGGTTCCCGTCATCATCGACGACAAATACATAGGCGCCGTCATGGCTGGACAGGTCCGGCTCTCCGATCCTTCCGGTTCGGCCGAACTGGAACAAATTCTGACGTCCAAGAACCGCAAACTGTACAGCGAAAAATGGGAAAAGCTGAAGGACCATTACGCCGACCTTCCCGTCATGTCCTACCAGGAAATCGTCACGATCGCAGGCATGCTCTCGCTGCTGTGCAGCTATATCGTGGAAGAGGCGCTGAACAAAAATTTGATCGTGGAAATGTTCGAAAAAGCGTCTTCTTCCGGCACCGGCGCCTCTCCACGTCTGTCCGATATTCTGCCCGGCTATACGATGAAAAATCTGGAGAACGTGCGCAAGGAAATGACCCATATTTTGGCCGGAGCCTATTTGGGCGCCGAAGAAGAAGAGGGCGAACGATGCGCCAACCCGGTGCTGAAGCCCGCTTTCGATTATTTGTATGCGCACAAAAGCGAATCCGTCCCGCTGAAAAAGATGGCCGAACTCTGCCATATCAGTCCCAGCTATTTCAGCCGCCTGTTCGCCAAAGAAACGGGAGAAAGCTATTCCGGTTATACGGCCCGCCTGAAGATCAAATGGGCGAAGCAGCTGCTTGAGAACACGGACATGCCGGTGGCGCAGATCAGCGGCGAGTTGGGCTTCAACGAGCCGGGATACTTTATCAAAACGTTCAAAAAGTACGAAGAAATCACGCCCGCCGTATATCGCAAGTATTATAAATCGTAACGAAAAACGGCGAATCGATGCCGGTCTTCGAGCCAACGGCCGCTGGTTCAGCGGAAAGCTCGACCGCAGCTTCGGCAATCCGTCGCTGTGGGTGAGCCCGTAAGCGTAAGCGTGCCGGAAACTTGCGCCGCCGAACAATTTCGGCGGCTTTTCGCGTGTCGCGGGTCTTTATTTCGGGTTATGAGTTATAGTAGAGTGATCGTTCTATCTATTTATGGAGGTATCGACATGAGCACAAAAAAAGAAGACCTGCTTCACATGGCCGAAATTTTGTTTTACGATCATGGCTTTCATTCGATCGGATTGAAAAAAATCGTAAGCGACTCGGGCATCGCCTTAATGACTTTATACAACCATTTCGGTTCCAAAGACGAGCTTGCGACGGAAGTGCTGAAGCGCCGCGAAGAACGGTATATGGATCATCTGACGTTCTTCGATACTTATCTTCGGGACAACGGCGAGCATCCCGACTCCGCGTTCGTGCGGATCGCGGTCGCCCACGCCCGCTGGCTGACCGACCATTCCTCCAAAGGCTGCCTGTTTCTGCGCGCCAAAGAGGAATACGGTTCGAAACCCGACCATCCGATCGTCGAATTGGCGAACGGCCACAAGCGTCGGCTGAAGGAATTCGTTCAGGCTTCGGATCCTTTGCGTTCCCCGGAAGAAACGCTGCGGCTCTGCCTCCTGTTGGAAGGATCGACGGCTCTGGCCGAGAGCGAGAGTGCGGATACGGTCGCGCGCGAGCTGGTCACCATGGCCGAGCTGCTGTTTCCCCCGGCGGGCGCTTCGCGCAGCAAGCCCTAGTTTTGAGCGGTTCCGCGCGACCGATTCTGCGCCCTCCGTCCTCCGCGATGCCGGCGGGATGCCTGCCGCGCCCCGCGGGATGGGGATTCGCGGGACGAGGGGAGCGGTACCTGATCTCTTTTTTAAGGTGCTGCTTTTTTGGACAAAATATAGTGATCGTTCTATCTAAATTTTTCAAAAAAGAAAGAGGCGAAGAACTATGAAATCGATCCTTCTCCCCGGAATGGCCTTAGTCGCGCTCTGTTACGCATTTGCCAGGTTCGCTTTCGGCTTGTTTCTGCCCGAAATCTCGGAAGAGCTCGGAATCGGCAGCGCGGCGGCCGGTTTGATGCAGGCCCTCAGCTACGCCGCGTATGCGTCAGGCCTGCTCTCCGCTTCTTTCGCGCTGCGAATTGCCGGAACGAAACGGACCCTTCTGCTTACGGCTCTGCTTGCCGTTGCGGGATTGACCGGCATCGCGCTGTCTCCGGGCCCGTACTGGCTGGCAGCCGGTTTGTTCGTCGCAGGCGTCAGCACGGGCTGGGTATCTCCCGCATTGGGGCATCTCGTCGGCGAGAGCGTCGAAGAGGCGCGGCGCGACGGTTTGAACGCGCGGCTCAACAGCGGAACCAGTCTGGGAATCGCCGTGTCGGGACCGGCGGCGCTGCTGCTGGCCGGGCATTGGCGCGGCGCTTACGGCTTGTTCGCCCTGATCGGCCTGCTCGTCATCGCGGCGCTGGCAAAAAGAGTCCCATACGGTTCGGGAAGGGCGCCCGCACGGACAGAACTGGTACAGGAAGCGCGCCGCTCCGGACTTCTTCTCCCCGCCTCCCTGCTGACGGGAGCCGGCTCCGCGGTTTATTGGACTTATTTTATGAGCCACCTGCAGTCGGAGCAAGGCGTTTCCGCTCAGACGTCATCGCTGTACTGGATCGCGATCGGCGTCGCCGGGCTCGCGGGCGGCCTGGGAGGGCAGGCGGTTCGGCGATTCGGCCTGCGCCGGGCTTATGCCGCGGGGGTTCTGCTTCTGTCGCTTTCGATCGCCGCGGTCCCTTTGGCGTCGCCTTGGATCAATTTGTTGTCGGCCGCTTCCTTCGGAGCCGCCTATATGTTCCTGACCGGACTGTTCATTCTGTGGGGGACAGGCGCATCGAAAGCCGCGGCGGCGCAGATCTCCCTCTCTTTCCTGGCGCTCGGCGTCGGCCAAGCCGCCGGTTCATGGACAGCCGGCGGCTTGATCGAAGCGGTCGGCTACGATCAGACTTTCCTGATCTTTGCCGCCGTCTCGCTGGCGGGACTCGCCATTAAACCGCCTGTCCGAAATATTTCTCAATAACCGATTTTGATCGACTGCCCTTCGACCGCTATGCCCGGCGACAGCTTCAGCGGCAGACGCTGCTCCACGGAAAATCCGATCGTTTCGCCGTCACGCAGCGTCGCGCCGCAGTCCACGATGTAACCCGCGATGTTGAACGTCAGCTCGAACACATCGGCCAGATCCCGGCGCGAACGAAGCACTTCGATCTCTTCGTGCCCGAAATTGCGAAGCCCTACCGTATAGGACGACACGCCTTCCTCCTCCTCGTACAGCCCTACGAATACCCACAGCTGCACCGGCAGTTCGCCTTCCTTAAGCAGCATGGCGTTTTGGACGTATGCCTCGGCCGACACGACCATCGGCGACATATACAGAGCCAGCGCGTGCTCCTGCTTCAGCATGCTGCACAGCACCTGGGTAAAAAGCACATGGCCGCCGAGCGGATCGGCGATTCCGGATACCGATACGATCACATGGGCGCGGTAGCCGTCGATCGACTGCGCGGCTTCCGGCCAGAGCGGGTTGACGCTGCAGCACTCTTCCACTTCGTCGCCGGGAAGAGGAGCGCGTACCAGCGAGCAGGTCACCGTCAACCCGTCGGCTTCGAATTCCATCATCCCGTGCTCCGGCAGCGCGGAAATTCCGAGATCCCAATCGTTTTTCAGATTGCGGATGAAACGCGGAAAATCGCATTCCCGCTCGCGCAGCAGCACGAAGCCGAGCAGCGACTGTCCGGCTTCGACCGGACGCTTGCTGCGCTTGTTTCGCTTCCGTTCCTCACCGAAGCGTTCGAACAATTCCATCATGATGCCCCCTTTTCGGAAAATTATATGTATAATCAAATATTTATTTACCCTTTACCTGGCAAAAATCAGCCCAAAAAAGCGCAACTCCTGCCGGAGACTTAAGAAATGCCGTCCTACAGCGCAGGTTAATAACCAAAAGTCTAAAGCTCACACGGAAAATAATAGGCAAATCGGCACCCGAATCGTTTTCATTCCCGCAGCCGTCCGGCACTCCGCCGCGCGTATTGGTGCTATAATGGAACACGATTCGCCTTTCGGCGAAAACCCGATCGAAAGAAGATGAAGCCTCCGATGATTGTCCAGATTTTGCTTAACGTCGTACTGCCTGTCTTCGTCCTGATTATCGCGGGCTCGTTGATGCAGCGGCTGTTTCGACTCGACCTGTATACCCTGTCCAAAATAAACTTCTATTACATTACGCCCGCCGTCGTTTTTATGAGCTTGTATCAATCCAATATTTCGTTCGAGCTGCTCGGCAGCGTGGCGCTTTTTTACAGCCTTTATATCGGGGTACTTTACTTGATTTCGTTCGCGCTAACCCGTTCGCTGAAATATTCGGGCGGCATGAAAGCAGCCTTCACGAACAGCGTTCTGCTGGACAACTCCGGCAACTACGGGCTGCCCATCAATCAGCTTGTATTCGCCGGCGCGCCGCTTGCGGCCTCGATCCAGGCGCTGATCATGTCGTTCCAGAGTCTGCTGACGTTTACGTACGGCGTCATCTCGATTCAGGGAGCCAAGCTGAGCGGAAACTATCGCAGCGTCCTGATCGGCTTTTTGAAAATGCCGGTCCCGTACGCGCTCGTGCTCGGATTCGTATTTCACGTCTTTTCCGTGCCTCTGCCGAATTTCGTTACGCAGCCGCTCGGCTATATTCAAAATTCGATGGTTGCGGTCGCCCTGCTCACGCTCGGCGCCCAGATCGTCAAATATCCGCTGAGGCTCGGCCGGCTCGATATTTATTTCAGCATGATTCTGCGGCTGATCGCGGCTCCCGTTATCGGTTACCTGCTTATTTTGGCGCTCGGTCTCGAAGGGCTTCCGGCGCAGGCGCTGCTAATCGCTTCCGGCATGCCGACCGGCGTCAATTCTTCCATTCTGGCCGAAGAATACCGCAACGAACCGGATTTCGCCGCCCAGACGGTACTGGTCTCGACGATTCTCAATATTGTCACGGTCACTATCCTCATTACGGTCGCCCGGGGCCTCTAGACTGAGACATCCTTCACAGCTCCGCGGCCCCGAGCCCGCTACAATGGAACAGTTCGCTTGACGCGCAGGCTGCCGAACGCAAAAATCCCGCAGCGGCGGACTTTACGTCCGTCTATCCGCTGCGGGATTTTTGGTTCGGATACGGGTCTTCGGATGGACGACGCCGCGCGGATCGCGCGCACGCCGCCAGGAGGCCTCCGGCTTTTACATGCGGAATGCCGTCGTCTTGTCGAGCAGACGTCCGGTCATGCGGTTCAGTTCTTCCGACGAAGAGGACAGTTCCTGCATGATCGCCGTCTCTTCGTGAATCGAACTGGAAATTCGTTTGGCTTCTTCCGCGAACAGCATCGCCCGTTCGCTGATTTCGCCGGCGTGACGATGCGCCAGGTCTACGCGGCCGGTCTGCTGCGAGATCATCGTTTCG
Source organism: Saccharibacillus alkalitolerans (assembly GCF_011090185.1). Classification (GTDB taxonomy): domain Bacteria; phylum Bacillota; class Bacilli; order Paenibacillales; family Paenibacillaceae; genus Saccharibacillus; species Saccharibacillus alkalitolerans. Next base: position 330,177 of record NZ_JAAFGS010000002.1, read on the forward strand.
ATGCTGCGCACCGAAGACACCATGCTGTCGACCGCGGCTCCCAGCAGTTCAAGCTTCTCTTCGACGGCGCCGGTATGCTGCGCCTCGCGCGTTACCCGTTCGCCCTGCTGCTGGATCAGCGCCACCGTATCGCGAACCTGATCCTGAATGCGGCGAATCAGATCGCCGATCTGCCCGACGGAATCCGCGCTCTGTTCGGACAGCTTGCGAATTTCGTGCGCCACGACCGCAAATCCGGAACCGTGTTCGCCGGCCCTCGCCGCTTCGATCGAAGCGTTCAGCGCGAGCAGATGGGTCTGTTCGGCGATATCGCGAATCGAGCGGTTGATGACTTCGATGTCCGCGGCTTCGCGTTCCAGGCGAAGAACCATCTCTTCCGAGCGGACGCTGGAAGCGGCGAGCTCGTCCATTCCCTCCCGAAGCGAAAAAAAGATGTCGCGGGTCGTGCGAACGGAGTCTTCCATACCGCCGGACAGGCCGATCATTTCTTCCGAACTGTGCTTCATGCCGCGAAACGCTTCGAGCATTTCGTCGGCATTGCGGCGCGAACTTTCCGTGGACTGCTGCTGATGCTCGACCCCTTCGTAAATCCGATCGACGCCGCCCGAGATTTCCTCGATTTGATCGGCGGCTTCGGAAATGGCGGCGCTCATCATGCGCACGTTCTCGGAAGTCACTCCCGCACCGGAAGCGATATCTTCAACCATATCCCGCAGACTGCCCACCATTTGGCGAAACGCGTCGTTCAAAACGGTAATTTCGTCCTGCGTCCCGCGAACGGGCACGTCGACGGCCAAGTTCCCGTCCGAGACTTCGCGCGCCGTCTTGGCGAGCCGAACGAGAGGCTTGGTCAGCAGTTTCGAGACGAGCCAGCCCAGAACCCCGCTCCAAAAGACGCCCAGCAGCAAAATGATGACCGTGTACAGCCAATCGGCCATCGAAGGAGCGATATAAGCTTTCAAAAAGAAAATAAAAAAAGCGCTTGTCGCATAAGTCACGCCGGAAATCAAAACAAAACCGGCGACCATTTTGGTTCCTAGATTCCACTTCATCTGCAATGTCCCCCAACTCTTCGATTCCGGGTTCCGCCCTCCGCGATCGACAATCGCGCGGGACGCCGATTCCGGCCGGTCTCCGCCGTCCCCCCCGGAACAGACGCTTTCGGCCTTCTTCAAACCCGCTTGTTATTCTTTATATCGAATTTGTAAACGCTTCAATTAACAAAAAAACAAATTTGTTTATCCTCCTTCCTTACACGCCCCCTGCGTGCCTCCGGTGCCAATCACGATCTCCTTTTTTCAACCCGAGACGATTATCCCACATTGACCGGGCGGTTTGAACCCCTTCGGCAAAAGAAAATAGGCCCTTTCTTCACGAAAGGACCCATTCCGATACGATTAACGTTTGTCGTGCCAGAAGTTGACCGGAGTCGTTTGACCGTCAATGACTTCGAACGTAAAGCCTTCGGCTTTGAGCGTCTTCAGCACTTCCGGCAGCACTTTGAGCGTCGCCGGCTGGTCGTGCATCAGCACGATTGGGACCGTTCCCTGTTTTTCTACCGTTTCGATCTGCTGCAGTACGCTTCGGATGACCTTGTTGTGATCGGTCTTGTACTTCCAGTCCTCCGAATCGACGTTCCAATCCCATAAATGGAATCCCGCGGACATCATTTTGTTGCGGTAAGCTTCCGTGAAATAAGGTTTGCTGCCGTAAGGCGTCCGGATCAATGTCGTGTCGATGCCCGCCGCGCTGCGCAGCGCTGCGTTATCCTGTTCCATCTCCTTCAAAGCGGAAGCCGGAGAAGCGTAAAATTTGCTTTTGACATGCGTCATGCCGTGCAGGCCCGCCGCGTTCCCGGACTGCACCAGACGCTTGACCGCGTTCGGGTAAGAAGCGATATTCGGCCCCAGCATGAAGAACGTGCCGCGCGCGCCGTACTTGTCCAAAATATCGAGCAGCTCGCCGGTATGCGCCGTCGGTCCGTCGTCGAAGGTCAAGTAAATCGGCTTAGTCGGAACCGGCTTCTGCTGCTGCGGCTTGTCTTCGGTCTTGCCCCGGCCGCCGTCCTCCGTGCCGCGGTTCTGCAGAACGAAATCCTGAAGACTGAGCTTCTGCTTGCCGCTCGTGATCCGAACCACGGGCACGCCGGCATCGTAAGCGACGCCGAAATGGAAAGCACTCTTAAGCAGGGAAGCCGGAATCATCGTGCGACCTGCGCTGACGTAGGTCTTGAGCGGGGCCGTTTGACCGCCGCTGATCGCCTCCTGCGCGCCCGGAACGATCGTGATGCGATGCTTGCTGCCCGTGAGTACGATCTTTTCGTTCGTGCCGCTGACCGCCAGATGAATCTTGTTCGACGTTTCGCGCAGCGGGACGTACAAGGCGCCGTCCTTCATTTCCGCTTTGATGCCCGTCAATTCGTCATTATAACCCAGCGGAATTTCGCGAACGCCGGACGCTTCCGCCCGCGGCACCGCCGCCAGAAGCAGCAGCGCTGTCAGACAGACAAGCCCTCCGCTTTTCCAAATCCTTTTCCAATCGAAGCTTTTCATTGTCCCTACCTCCGTTTTTTTCCGGGGGGCCGCTCGTTATTGCCGTTTCGGCGGCCGTCTGTCCGGATGCTACGGAATTTTCGTACGGGTGCTTCATCGCTGTGCCCGGTTCCAACTCCTGCGTCCAAGTATAGGGATTGGCCGGGCGGCATGTCTTTACATCGCGGTTAAAAAAAGTTACAGATTGTTAGAAAATTCGCGTTTTTTCGAGCCTGGGGCTTTTTAGTAAAATAGTCCTAAAATTTTTATCTACCAAGCAGCGAAAAACTATAAACAAATGAAAACAACCAACCGAAATATCAATTAGACACAAGTTAGACACTTTAAAAACTTCAAAAATCGACCTTTCCTGACGCTAAGCCGGTTTTCCCCAAGCTGCATTTTCCTTATTTTCATTGGTTTTATCCCTTTAATCATATGTAAAAATAGATTTAAGGAAAAATTAATGAATATTTTGTGAAAATGTGATATTGTAAATTTACATTCATCAAAGAGGTGACCCATCATGCCAATGCAAAACCGTGTACAAGAACTGCGAGACCTGCTCCCGAAAGAACACAAGGGCATTTCGGCCTATGTAGAGCACGCACTCCAGTCGATTGATCAACTCGTCGAAAAACATCGTTGCGACAATGCCGCTCTCGCGATTTACGGAGAAAGAATCAACGGAAACGAAGAGCGCGTCTATTTCGATACAGTGTCGCAAATCAAGGCCGACCTGCTCTCCACGCTGGAAAAAACGGTACAAGACGTGCTGCACACCGGCGACAAGAACTGGAGCAAACATTATAAAGACGGCGTCCAGGGTTAACTGCCTATGAGGAGACAGCCGCGACGTTTGCCAAGCAAAAAGACCTGACTTCCGCATTTCATGAGGAAGCCGGGTCTTTTTGTTATGATGTCAAAAATTTAAGAAGTTCTTCGTCCGCCGGATTTTCGCCGTTCAGACGATATCGAGCGGGACTTTTCTCCCCGGTGCCGGGAAGGCGCGGTCCAGGCGCTTCAGGTCCTCTTCGGTCAGTTCAATCAGCGCGGCTGAGGCATTCTCGGTCACGTGATCCGGATCGGACGCTTTCGGAATCGCCACTGCGTCGCCGCTTCGGATGACCCAGGCCAGCAGCACTTGGGCCGGCGCGGCCGACAATCGCTGTGCGATCTGTCGAACTTCGGGATGGTCCATCAGTTCGCGGCGCAGCGAGCCTCCCTGCGCCAGCGGACAGTAAGCCATGATCGGCATCGAAGCGCGGCGCTGCCAGGGAAGCAAATCGTATTCGATGCCTCGCGAGCCCAGGTGGTACAGCACTTGATTGATCTCGCATCCGCCGCCGTCCGGCGTCTCCGACAGCTCTTCCATATCCCGCGTATCCAGATTGGATACTCCCCAACGTCCGATCTTCCCGTCCTTCTTCAGTCTCTCCATCGCCTCCGCCGTCTCGGCAAGCGGCACGTTCCCCCGCCAATGCAGCAGATACAGATCGATAAACTCCGTCTCCAAACGGCGCAGACTGTCTTCGCAAGCTTTAACGATCGAATGGCGTCCCGCATGGCTCGGAAGCGCTTTGCTGACGAGAAAGGCGTCGTCGCGCCTTCCTTTGATCGCGCGCGCGACAATGCGCTCCGCGCCTCCGTTTGCGTACATTTCCGCCGTATCGATCACCGTCATTCCGAGGTCCAGTCCCAACTGAAGCGCCTCGACTTCCTGCCGCGCTTTCCGGGCGTCCTCGCCCATATACCAGGTCCCCTGGCCGATTGCCGGAAGTTCCGTTCCGTCCGCCAATCGGACGGTCCGGCTGTTCAATCCCTCGCGGATCTCGTCCGCCGAATATCGGTTCATCGCGCATCCCCTCTTTCGCTTGATCGGCCGCCCGGGCCTTCCCTCCAACTATAACCAAAAACGGAGGCAAACCAAAACGCGGAGCCTTTAGGCTCCGCGCTGCGTGTCGAGAAAATCTAGCGTAACTGGAAGCGAGAAGACGTAGAGAGAAATTCAGTGAAGGAGCGACAGCGTTCGCCTTTGAAATCGAGAAAATTCCGCTTAACATTTAATCTTTTTCTCGATTTCAACACGCGACCGGAACGAATTTCTCTCGGAGTCTTCTCGCTTCCCGCGCTGAAGTAACTTTCTCGACAGCCTGGCGGAGCCTTTAGGCTCCGCGCTGCGTCTCTCCGTCGAACAGGTGATGAGGAGGAACCGGGCGGCTGAAGTAATAACCCTGAAACTCCAAGCAGCGCTGCCCGGTGAGAATCTCCAATTGTCCTTCCGTTTCGATGCCTTCGGCGATGACATCCATGCCCAGGCTGTAAGCCATGGCAATGATGGTTTTGACGATCGCCTGCTCGCTCCCGCTTTCTTCGAGCCGCATGACGAACGAGCGATCGATCTTAAGCCGGTTGATCGGCAGTACGCTGAGGTAACTGAGCGAGCTGTAACCCGTCCCGAAATCGTCGAGGCTGAGACGGATCCCCAGCCCGTTCAGCCGATTCAGGATATCGATCGACGCGGAAGCGTCCATCATCATGCTTTCCGTAATTTCGAGTTCGAGGTACTGGGGATCCAGACCGGTCTCCGCCAGAATGCGTTCGATTTCGAACTCGAGGTCGGGCTGGTGAAACTGCTGGGTCGAGAGATTGACCGACACCGGAACTTTAGCCCGGCCTTCGTCGTGCCAGGCTTTGGCCTGCAGGCACGCTTCGCGAAGCACCCAACTGCCGATCTCGATAATCAGTCCCGTTTCTTCCGCGATCGGAATGAAGCGTCCCGGCGGAATCATCCCGCGAACCGGATGACGCCAGCGCAGCAGCGCTTCCATCCCGATCAGTTCGCGGTCCGGCATCCGGTACTGAGGCTGATAGTGAATTTCCAGCTCGCCGCGCTCGATCGATTTGCGCAGATCGGCTTCGACTTCGATCTTGAACAGGAGCTCGTCGTCCAGCTCCGCCGAATACAAACGATAGCCGTTCTTCCCTCCGCGCTTCACTTCGTACATGGCCGAGTCGGCGTTCTTGATCAATTCTTCGCGGGTTTCGCCGTGCTCGGGGTACATGGCGATGCCGATGCTTGCGCTGACGTAAAAGTCGTTGTCTTTCAGCGTGTAAGGAACTTGAAGGATCGAAACGATCCGCCCGGCCAGTTCCGCGACTTCTTCGTCCGATGCAAACGAATGGCACAGCAAAGCAAATTCGTCCCCGCCCATCCGCGACAGCGCCGCCTTGGACGGATCGATCACTTCGCCGATCCGCTGCGCGACTTTCTGAAGAAAAGTATCGCCGTAGGCATGGCCGAGCGAGTCGTTGATCATCTTGAAGCGGTCAATGTCGAGCACCATCACGGCCAACCGCTCCGTGCCGAGCGATCGCTCGATCCGTTCCTGGACGGTCGCGTCGAACTGACGGCGGTTCGGCAGATTGGTCAGCTCGTCGTGATAAGCCAAATGTTCGACGCGCGCCTGCGTTTCTTTTTGCCGGGTGATGTCCCGCACGATAATATGGGTTCCGGTAATGCCCCCTTCCAGATTGACCGGAACGCTGACGACGCCGAGCTGAATGGTCCGCCCGTTCGGATGCGAAATTTGCGTTTCGTAAGCCAGCGCCGACGATAAGGATGCTTCGCCGTGCCGAACCCGGACCTGCCGGTACGCCTCGGGATCGAAAAATCGGCGCAGCACTTCGACCGGTTGACCGACGAAATCTTCGCGCTTCAAGCCGGTCAGATCCAAGATCGCAGGGTTGATGTCCGCGATTTCGCCTGAGGTATCGATGGAAATAATGCCGTCGACGTTGTTCTCGTACAGCGCTCTATACCATTTTTCCTGCCGCCGAATCAGTTTGTCCTTCTGATTCAGGCGGCTGTTGATAAACGCGCCGTAAATCGTGAAACCGATCAGCAGCAGGCTGCTCAGCGCGATGATCAGCGCCAGGCTGTTCGTATCGACTTGACTGCCTCCGAATTCCGGAATATGTCCTTCATGAACGTGGAAGCTTGCTGCCGCCATGCCGATATAGTGCATCCCGGCAATGGCCGCCCCCATAACGAGCGCGCTTGCCACTTTGACCGGCAGCCGTCTCCCTTCTCGGCGAAGTTCGCGCATCAGAGCCAGCGCCGCGATGGAGGCAAGGACCGCGACCGCGACCGAGAGGGCGACCAGCCAGGGATCGTAGCTTATTTTCATCGCCATGGAAGCCATTCCGGTATAGTGCATATCGACCACGCCCGAAGCGAGCAGCAGCCCGCCGATGAGCAGAGAACGCCAGGTCAGATTTTGCCGGCTCACCGTCCAGAGCGCGATGAACGAGACGAAAATCGGCATGATCATCGACAGAATGATGAGCGGAATGTTATAAGTCATCCGCATGGGCAGCTCCAAAGCCAGCATGCCGACGAAATGCATGGACCAGATTCCGAGGCCCATGGACACCGCGCCTCCGGCAAGCCAAAAAGCTCGGGACTTTCCGTGCGCCAAGTGGATTCTGCCGGCAAGGTTCAGCGCCGCGTACGACGCGAGTACCGATATGATGCAGGAAACAACGACCAGTCCGAGGTTATATGTGCCCTGTGCAATTTCCATGTGTTTCCCCTTTCGAGCCCTGCCTCTTATCTGACGATCTTGGTCGACAGACGGATTAAGCTATCTGTTATATCGGCATTTTCCCGTCCTTCGGACAGGTAAATTCCGGCAGTCGGTCCTTTTTCAAGCCTGCATATGCCGGTTTGGGCGGTCCCGTCGGCTTCTGTCCCCCGGTTCAATGCTTCAGCTCGTCCTCGAGATAGAAGCGAAGCTCGGTATAAATCTCCACGATTTCTCTCATGGGCATACGGACGAGCCCGCTGGAAGAAGGAGCCACGAAGTCGACGACGCCGTCGACGGCGGACTCCGGCTGAAAGCCCCAAGGCGCTTGTCTGCGGCCGGTAAATTCGGTATAGACTCCCTTGCCCACATAGCAGGCTACCCTCGGCAGATACGACGACAGCTTGGCCCGCAGAATCTTACGGCCTTCGCGGTATTCCTCGCGCGCGATATCTTCGACGCCGCGCGTCGGGCGGGCAACGATATTCGTAAAGCCGTAACCCAGTTTCAGCAGCTCTCCGTCCTCCGCGGGCGAGTAGCGCCGCGGGGTCAGTCCCGATTCTTCGAGGATGCGCCAGAAGTTGTTGCGCGGATTGGCATAATGATGCCCGGTTTCTCCCGAACGGAGACTCGGGTTGAAGCCGATAAACAGCACGGACAGCCCGTGGTCCAGATGATCGTTGATTTCCGGCATGGCGGCCGGCACTCCCCTTTCCGGCCGACCGCAAAGCAAAGCCGGCCCGACAGGAAACGACGTTCCGTGCGGAGCCCGCTTTCCGGCATGTCTTTCGGCATCCGGCAGTCGCTTTACAATCGTTAGTTTTAGAGTTACCGTTAACGAATAGGTTGTTTCAAATCTTTATGATGAACAGCCCTTATCATCATACAAGGAGTCGATCGAATGTACCAGCCGCAGCAGAACCTAAACGAAGCCGGCGGCGTCCGCCCGGCCGAGCCGCGCGTGCTCGTCGTGACCGCCGTCGAGGCGGAGCGCGAAGCGGTGCTCGCCGGCCTGAACGGCGATGAGCGCTTCGACGTGGTCGCCGCCGGCGTCGGCGTCGCCGCGGCGGCCGCCGGCACGGCGCGCGCGCTGGCGGGCGGCGGCTACGCCCGCGTCGTCAGCGCCGGCATTGCCGGAGGCTTCGCCGGCGCGGCGGAAATCGGCTCGCTCGTCGTCGCGAGCCGAATCGTTGCGGCCGATCTGGGCTCGGACAGCCCGGACGGCTTTATTTCCGTGGACGAGCTGGGCTTCGGCTCGTCCGTGATTCCGGCCGAGGACGAAGTCTCGGCCGCTCTGGCCTGCGCGCTGCGGGGCGCCGGCCTGGACGCGCGCCTCGGGCCGGTGCTGACGGTCGCCACGACGACCGGCACGCTTGCGGGCGCGCAGGCGCTTGCCGCGCGCGTGCCCGGCGCGGCGGCCGAAGGCATGGAAGGCTTCGGCGTGGCGGAAGCCGCCCGGCAGTTCGGGCTGCCCGCGCTTGAGCTGCGGGCGATCTCGAACGCGGTCGGCCCGCGCGACCGCGAATCCTGGAAGATCGGCGAAGCGCTGGGCGCGCTTCGCATGGCAAGCTCAATTTTACCGGAGGTGTTGTTCGCTTGAAGATCGCATTTTCCCCGTGTCCCAACGACACGTTCGTATTCCACGCGCTGACGCACGGCCTGATCGAAGGCGCGCCGGAGCTTGAAGTGACGTATGCCGATATCGATATCACCAACAACTGGGCCGCGGCCGGCGAAGGTCCCGAAGTCATGAAAATCTCTTACGCCGCCCTTCCCTGGGTGCTGAACGAATACGCCCTGATCCCCTGCGGCGGAGCGCTGGGCCGCGGCTGCGGCCCGCTCGTTCTGACGAAGGACGCCGCGTCGCCGGCGGACCTGTCCGGCAAGCGCATCGCCGTGCCGAGCGAACGCTCGACGGCTTACCTGCTGTTCCGCCTCTGGGCGGCGCAAAGCATTCCGGGCGGCATCGGAGAAGTGGTCGTCATGCCGTTCGATAAGATCATGCCGGCCGTGCAAAGCGGCGAGATCGACGCCGGACTCGTCATCCACGAAGCCCGCTTTACGTATCAGAACTACGGCTTGCACAAGCTCGCCGACATGGGCGACTGGTGGGAGTCCGATACCGGCCTGCCGATCCCGCTCGGCGCGATCATCGCCAAGCGCGGCGCCGTCGATCCGAAACCGATCGCCGAATGGGTGCGCGCTTCCGTCGAATACGCCTGGAAGCATCCGGAAGCTTCACGCGAATACGTGCTGGAGCACGCGCAGGAAATGGATTCGTCCGTCGCCGATTCGCATATCGCGCTCTACGTCAACGAGTTCACCGCCGATCTCGGCGAAGACGGCTACGCGGCGATCCGTTCGCTGCTGACCCGCGCGGCCCGCGAAGGCCTGGTGCCGGCGTTCGACGAGAAGCTGCTGCAGCCCGGCTATTGATATCCGATGCCGGCCGATTCATCATTTGCGGGTACCCCGCATGCAGTAAAAGACAAAGACGCTCGACTTTTCTCAATCAAAGTCGGGCGTCTTTATTAGGATGAAGGACTGCTGAACGAATCTTTTCGGAACGAACCGGCCCGTATCCGACAGCAGAATAAACCTTTTTTTGCGGAAGTGACCAAGTTTTGCATCCGCCGCTTTCTTTTTCGGGTAACTATAAGTGTTGCGGAAGCATACATAGGCTGTCTTCAAGCGAAACGGTTAAAAAAAGCGAGGTTATCCTATTGTTCACCCTTATGGCGGCAAGGCTCCTTCGTCTCCTGCCCAATCAGGCCAAAAAGACGCCCCTGCTCCCCTTCGAGCCGGTCGGAGAGAAAAAAGAGATGAAAGTCGAGACATCCGTGAAAACCGCGGATATCGCCCTGTACTATCCTTTGGAAGCCGCGCGCAAAAAACTCCCGGTGTACATCAATTTCCACGGCGGAGCGTTCATCATGCACGAAAAAGAGATGGACGATCCGTACTGCCGCTACCTGGCCAACCGGACGGAATGCGTCGTGGCGAACGTCGAATACGCCAAAGCGCCGGAGTATCCTTTTCCGAAGCCGATCGAACAGCTGTATGAAATTTTTCGGTGGATCAAGAAAAATGCGGACGACTTGAATTTCGATTCGGAACGGATCATGATCGGCGGGCAAAGCTCCGGCGCGAATCTGGCTGCCGCTCTTTGTCTTTATCTGGAAGAAAAAGGGGAGGCTCAACCCCGGCTTCAAGTGCTGAACTGTCCGATGCTGGATTTTGCCACCCCGCACTCGAACAAACCGGAACCGGACATGCTGCGTGCCCGGTATCCTCAAGCCGCCCATCTTTTGAACATGTGTTACGTGCCGAAAAAAGGCCAAGCGGAGAACCCTCTCGCTTCTCCCGTTTACGCGACGGTCAGCGACCGATTGGCGCCCGCTCTTATCGTGATCGCGGAACATGACGCGTTCAGGCCGGAAGCCGAACGTTACGCGAAGAAATTAAGAGAAGCCGGGGTAGACGTTCAGGAAATCCTGTTCGAAGACTGCAAACACGCTTTTACCCATCTGGGTCCGAAAGAAAAAGCGGAGGAAGCCTGGGAAACGGTCGCGCGCAAAATCAGGGAGGCGGCCGAATTTCCCGCGAATTAAGCACTTCTGATCAAGCGTTCCCCGGCAGGTACAATAACGTAAAGCGCATGCCGGGTTGGCGCAGGAACGAACACCATTTTCGATTCATGGGAAGGAGAAATCCGACAAGTGGAAAACACAAACAAAAGCGTACTGGTTATCGGAGGCGGACTCGGAGGGTTGTCGGCCGCGATTTCGCTGGCTCAGGCGGGGTACGATGTCTCGTTATACGAAAAAAACAATCATATCGGAGGAAAGCTGAACCGGCTGGACCAGGACGGTTTCGGCTTCGATTTGGGTCCGTCCATTCTGACGATGCCCCGAGTGTTCGAAGATTTGTTCGCGGCCAGCGGCAAATCGATGAAGGATTACGTTCGGATCGAAAAGCTTGATCATCAATGGCGTTCCTTTTTCCCCGACGGCAACGTCATCGACTTATACGAAGATTTGCGGGAAATGCAGGAGAAGAACAACTCCCTAAGCGAAAAAGACATGCGCGAATATCGGGAACTGCTCGATTATTCGAAGATGCTTTACGAGATGACGGATAAAACGTATTTTACGCACGGCGTGGACTCGACGAAAGAAATCATGAAACATACGACCCTGTTCGCTGCCTTGAAAAAATTCGATTTGTTCTCCACCGTTCGCCGGGCGATCGACAAACGGATCAGCAACAAACAGTTCAGCGATATGCTGTCCTACTTCATCAAGTACGTGGGTTCGTCTCCTTACGACGCGCCGGCCGTGCTGAACATGATGATCTACATGCAGCATGAACAGGGAGTCTGGTACGTGCCCGGCGGTTTGAATAAGCTGGCGGGCGGATTGGTGAAGCTGGCCGAGGAAGTCGGAGTCGATTTCCACCTCGGCAAACCGGTCGCCAAGCTCGAAAAAAAGAACGGCGAAATTACGGGCGCTCTTCTGGAAGACGGAACAAGGCTGACCGCGGATTATTACGTTTCCAATATGGAAGTCATCCCGGTTTACGAACGGCTTCTGGAAGAAGACAGCGATTTCGTAGGCAAATTGAAGAAAAAATTCGAACCGGCCAGCTCCGGTCTCGTGATGCATTTGGGCGTGAAAAAAAGCTATCCGCAGCTTCGCCACCATAATTTCTTTTTCGCGGAAAACATGAAGCAGCAGATGCAGTCCATCTTCCATCAGCATAAACTGCCGGACGATCCGGTCATTTATTTGGTCAACGTCAATAAGACGGATCCGTCGCAGGCGCCGGAAGGACACGAAAACATCAAAGTGCTGCCCCATATCCCTTATATTCAGGATCAGCACCCCATTACCCGGGAGGAATACGAACAATTCGCCGAGCGGACCCTGATCAAGTTGGAGCGAATGGGCCTGCACGATCTGCGGGCCAATATCGTAACCAAAGACGTATGGACGCCGGAAGATATCAAAAAAATGTACGGCTCCGACCGGGGCGCGATTTACGGAACCTTGTCGGACCGCAAAAAAAATAAAGGCTTCAAGCATCCCAAACAAAGTGAACGCTATAACAACTTATACTTCGTGGGCGGAACCGTAAATCCGGGAGGCGGAATGCCTATGGTCACGTTAAGCGGCCAGCTTGTCAGCAAGAAAATCGTTCAAAGGGATTTTTCCCATGCCGGACGATAAAACGGATTTTTTGACAGCCTTACCGGAAAGGCAGCGGGCAGAACTGTTGTCCAAAGGCAGCCCTTCGAGCGAGATGCGTAAAGGGCAGCTTTTAAAGCTGAAAACCATTCTTTCGGAGCGCGAAAAAGAATTGACCGATGCCCTTTATTCCGATTTGGGCAAACCGGCTTTCGAATCTTTTTCGTCCGAGATTGCCGTTCTGTTGAACGAGATCGATTATGTATGCAAGCATCTATCCAAATGGAACCGGCCTGGGGGATCGCTGCATCTTAAATTGGGCTGCATAGAAAGACTCCGAAAAAAGAGGCATCCGTACGGCAGCGCCCTGATCATCGGTTCGTGGAATTATCCGGTCCAGCTTACGCTGATGCCGGTGATCGGAGCGATCGCCGGCGGGAACTCCTGCGTGATCAAACCGTCCGAATACGCGCCGGCATCGGCCGAACTGCTGGAAGAGATCATCAATCAAAATTTCCCTCCCGAACAGCTGCATGTGGTGACGGGAGACGGACAGACCGCGGCCCTGCTGACTTCGGCCCCTTTCGACTTGATTTTTTTCACGGGCAGCGGACAAACCGGCAAGCTGGTGGCCGATCAGGCCGCCAAGCAGCTTACGCCGGTGATCCTGGAACTCGGCGGGAAAAACCCGTGCATCCTGGACGAAACGGGCTTTTCGGCAGCCGCCGTCAAAGACATCGTCTGGGGGAAGTTCCTGAATGCGGGCCAAACCTGCATCGCGCCGGATACCCTGTTCGTCCATCGCTCCGTTTACGAGCAGACGCTGAACGAAATTTCCGCCGCGCTTTCCGCTTTTTACGGAGAGCAGCCGCAGGCAAGCGGGGATTACGGCAGGATCTGTACCGACGCCCATTTTGAAAAGGTCGTTGAATTTATCGGGCAGGGCACGGTCCGCCTCGGCGGCGAGCATGATTCCTCCGAACGCTTTATCGCTCCGACCGTGTTAACGGATATCGAACCGGGAAGTCCCGTTTTGCGGGAAGAAATCTTCGGTCCGGTTCTTCCGGTCATTCCCTATACGGATCTGGAAACTTTATTGTCCGGCGACAGCCTTCAGCGCGATGCGCTGACCGGATACATCTTCAGCACAAACAAACATCGAATTCAGCGGTTCAACGACTATATGCGCTCCTCCACCATCAGCGTCAATCAAGTGATCCATCATGCCGCGAGTCCCCATATCGCCTTCGGCGGGGTCGGACAAAGCGGATACGGCGCTTATCACGGCAAAGCCGGCTTTCTGGCTTTCAGTTATGAAAAAACGAATGTCCGAACCTATCATTACCTGCGTTTTCCGGGGAAATTTCCGCCGTATTCCGATCAGAACCTGAACGCGTTGAAAAAGCTGCGAAAGTGGCTGCTCTAATCGAAGAAACGAAGCAAATACGAGACGGAAATGAGGGTTTACATGAGTAAAAAGGTGATCGTCATCGGAGGAGGTGTAGCAGGGCTTGCCGCCGCCATAAGGCTGCAGCATGCGGGTTATCAGGCGGAGATCTACGAAAAAGGACTAACGCCCGGAGGGAAAATGAACCGCATCGAACTGGAAGGGGGATACCGGTTCGATCTGGGGCCGAGCATCGTGATGCTGCCGGAAATCTACCGGGAAGTCTTCGAACTGTGCGGCCGCGATCCGGACGATTACATTCCGATGGAAAAGCTGGACCCGATCTACCGGGCTTACTTCAGCGATATTCCCGACCAGCCTTTCGACATCTCTTCCGACATGACCAAGCTGACCCGAACGATCGAAGCGATCAGCGAAGAAGACACGGCGGGCTTTTTTCGGTATATGAATGAAATTTACCAAAAATTCGTCATTGCCAAGCATTACATTCTTCCGAGGCCTTTCCGCAAAAGGTCCGACTTTTATAATCTTCCGATGCTGAAAAAAGCGGTGAAGCTGAAGCCTTACGACACCGCGGATCAGTTCGTCGGCCGGTATATCAAGAACAAAAGGCTGAGGCAAATGATCAGTTTTCAAACGCTGTACATCGGCATCTCCCCTCTGACCAGCCCTTCTTTTTATACGATGATTCCCATGCTTCAATTCCTGTACGGAGTATGGTTTATCAAGGGCGGCATGTATACGATGGCCCTGTCGATGGAAAGGCTGTTCAATGAGCTTGGAGGAATCGTTCATTACGGCAAGAACGTAGAGGAGATCTCCATTCAAAACGGAAAAGCGGACGGGATTATCGTGGACGGGCAAAAAATTTCTTCGGATTACGTCGTTTGCAATGCGGACTTCCCGTACGCGATCAAGCACCTGGTCCAAGACAAGCCTGCCAAAGGAAAGTATACCGACGAAAAGGTCGACAGCATGAAGTATTCCTGCTCCTGCTTCCTGCTGTACCTCGGCATGGACCGGAAGTACGAAGAAACGGAGCATGTGCATAATTTTATTTTCAACGAAAACTTGGACCAGAATCTGAAAGATATTTTCGACGGCAAAAAGCTGACGAACGCTTCTTTCTACGTGTACATCGCTTCGAAAGCGGACCCGTCTCTGGCGCCGGAAGGAAAAGACGGCTTGTATATCCTGATGCCCGTCTCCAATGCGGCCGAATCCGATTACGAATGGAACGAAGAGACGGTTGCTTATTATCGCGGTTACATCCTGAATGAGTTGAAAAAGATTCGCGGCTTCGAAAACGTCGAGAACGAGATCGTGACCGAGACGCATACGACGCCGCTCGATTTCCGTTCGAAATTCAATGCGTATAACGGCGCCACATTCGGTTTGCAGCCCATTCTGAAACAAAGCAACCATTATCGTCCGCAAAGCAAAGCGAGCCACTGCGAAAATTTGTACTTTACCGGAAGCAGCACGCATCCCGGCGCCGGCGTCCCGATCGTGCTTCTGTCGGCCAAGATTGCCGCCCAGGAATTGATCCAGGACGATACGGGCGAGCTGTTCGATTATTCGGTGAAATAGGCGAGATAAGGAAAGCGAGATAAAAACCGTAAGATAGGAAAGGTGGCGGATGTTATAACGACTGTGGATATCATTAAGCTGGCGGTCGGACTTGCGGCCGTGATAGCCGGTGTTCTCGTGTTCCGGTCGCTGCCGGTCCCGGCTTCCTCCTCCGGCTCTGCGACCGGCCTTCCGTTTCTGTCCGTCATTATTCCGGCCAGAAACGAAGAAAGCCGAATCCTCCCCCTGCTGCGGTCGCTGCGGGAGCAGCGGTTCAAGTCCTTCGAAATTCTGGTGATCGACGACGATTCGTCGGACGGGACAGCGGCCGTCGCGGAAAGCTTCGGCGCAAAGGTGCTGCGGAATGAAGGGGCGGGCAAATCGTCGGCCTGCTGGTACGGCGCTCAGCAGGCCAAAGGAAGCTGGTTATTGTTTTTGGACGCCGATACAAAGTTCGAAAGCGCGGACGGGTTAAGCCGGCTGCTGCATTTTTATCAGGAAAAGGGCGCCCGGGGCATTACGGCGCTGCAGCCGTTTCACACCGTCGAGCGCCTGTACGAATACATCTCCGTCGTCTTTAATATTATCGTCGTGGTCGGAATGAACCTTTTCACCGTTTGGGGCTCGCGGTTCAAAACGGCCGGTTCGTTCGGCCCGTGCATTTTATGCAATCGGGACGATTACTTCCTGTCGGGAGGCCACAAAAAAATCGAGGGCGCCATCATGGACGATCTGGCGCTGGGAGAAGTCTTTCTCGAACAGGATCTTCCTGTTCGCTGCCTCGGCGGCAAAGGCCTTATCTCTTTGCGCATGTACCCGGAAGGCGTAGGAAGCCTGATCGAGGGTTGGTGCAAAAGCTTCGCCGTCGGCTCCAAATCCACTCATCCCATCGTCATGCTCATGGTCATCTTCTGGATTTCCGGCAGCTTCATCGCCGCATCGGCCCTGATCTCTTCCCTTATCGCCTGGAATCCGGCCTCCATCCTGTTCAGCGGGGCATTGTATGCGCTGTACGCCGTTCAGACCGCATGGTTTGCCGGCCGGGTGGGTAATTTCAAAAAAGCGGTTTTCCTTTTTTATCCGATCTTCTTTTTGTTTTTCGCAGGCATCTATTTGTATTCGTTCATCCGGGTGAACGTTTTCCATTCCGTGAATTGGAAAGGCCGCAAAATCAAAGTCTGAACGTTCTTGGGCCTACCGCCTACCGGTAAAGCTCCGGTCTTCGGTCGCTGAAGACCGGAATATGGCCCCTCGTTTCCTGAACGGCCAAAGTGTCGATCTCCGCGGTCAAAAACTCGTCCGTCTCGTTCGCTTCGGCGATCACTTCTCCCCACGGATCTATAATCGTCGAATGCCCGGCGAAGTCATGATCCGGATCGCTGCCGATCCGGTTGCAGGCGACGACCCAACATTGATTTTCGATCGCCCGGGCCATCAGCAGGGCGCGCCAGTGATCCAGCCTTTCGATCGGCCATTCGGCCACGACGAACAGCACTTCCGCGCCGTCGGACATATGCGCGCGGATCCATTCGGGAAAACGGATATCGTAGCAGACGACACCCGCGCTTCGGACATGATCCAGTTCGAACAATCCTTTTTCGGTTCCCGTATTCAGATGCAGATGTTCGTCCATCAATTGGAACAAGTGCGCCTTATCGTACTCCGAACACAAGCGCCCTTCGCGGTCGTACACCAGCATCGTGTTGAACACGCCTTGAGGAGTGCTCTTCGCGGTCGATCCGCCCACCAGATGGACGCCGTGTTTGCGGGCCATTTCCGAGAGGAAACTTTTGGTGCGCGACGCTTGGTCTTCGGCGATTTCGCCCAATCGTGTCAGGTCGTACCCTGTCGTCCACAGCTCGGGCAGAACGAGAATATTCGGCTTGTCTTCCATGGCCCGCTCGATTCGGGCTTCGATCGCCTCGTAGTTCTTTTCCGGATCGCCGAATGCGATATCGTACTGAATGCAGGTGATTTTCCATTTCGCCATCGCAATGCCTCCATTCCTCAACCGTGCTTTTTATGCGGCTGCGGGTTTCTCTTAAGCCTATACGATAGAAGATGGCAATTGCAAACGCTGCCACCGTTGACAGTCCCGATACGGCATGCCATAATTCAAACATATGCACCTTTTATAGATGATGAATTGAACATCTTATCAAGAGCAGGCGGAGGGACCAGCCCGATGAAGCCCGGCAACCGACCCCTTTACGGGGCACGGTGCTAATTCTTGCTCGTATGTTCGTTCCGTCCGCTGCGCGGCCGGCCGAATACACGGAGAGATAAGAAGAGACCTTCGCCTATTCGAGCCTCTTCTTATCGGGAAGAGGCTTTTTGACGTCTCGCCTTTCCCGCCTCTTCGCCGCCTGCTCCCGCTCTTTCACTTACCGCGTAAGCCCGGCTTCCGCCGGTTCTTATACGCGAAGCCCTCGGCCCACGCCGCCGGCCTTCGCCCGCCGGAACGCTTCCCGCGCCCGGCCGTCCCAACGCCGCTCTTGTCTTCTCGCCGACAGGCACCGGATCGGTTCGCGTTTCGCTCCGATCCCGGCTGCATCAGACGCGTGATTCCATCCTCAAATGCAATCATCCGGACCGTCGGCGCTTTCGGAACGGGAGCCTTTTCGCAAACGAGCTTTCCCGGCTCGCCTGCGGAAAGGCTCTTTTCCGCTTCCTCAAAACCCATCCTTTAACATTTTTTCCTTACAAGCTGCGGCTCGCGGGTCAGGCTGTACGGTGCAGGTTTATGTAATACGTATACACCGCTTCTTCACAGCCGCCCGCCCCCCGAATGCTCGCACAGCGTCATCGGTCCGTCAAGCCGTTTTCTGCCGCTCGGTTTAAGACTTTATCCCGATTACGGAGGCGATTGCCATGAAGTCCAAACCCCTGACGCCCAAGCGCGTCGGTCCGTCTCTTGCCGCCCTGCTGTTGGGCGCCGGCCTATTGTTCCCGGCGCCGTCTTACGCTTCCGCTTCGCCGGCCGCCTTCCCCGAAGCGGCCGGGAGCGGAATGCCGGCCGCCGACGCGGCCGCGCTGCGCGTCAGCGTGACCGACGCGGTGACCCGGCAGCCGCTGGACGGGGTGACTCTCACCCTGTATTGGGCCGATACCGCCGGCAACCGGTCCGCAGGCCGCGTCCCCGGCCGTTCCGTCTTCGCTGGGCCGCTCCCGCGGGAGGGCGGCGGAGCCGGCCGGTACGAGCGAACGGTTCCGGCGGAAGCCGACTATTACGTTGTCGGCGAGAAAGCCGGCTATCTGACTTTCGATAGCCGAAACCAGAACGCCGCCGGCGCGGCAGGCGGCGTTCTTCGCGTCGGCGGGGCCGGCGCCGACTACGCTTTCGCGATGACCCCGGCGGCGCATAAGTATCCCGCCTACATGAGCGGCTACACGGACGGCCTGTTCCGTCCCGAGCAGAACGTGACCCGCGTCGAGCTGGCCGCGATCCTGCAGCGGTCGATGGGCCAAGAATACGCGGCGGCCGATATGAAGTTCCGCGACGTCGAGCCGGGCAAATGGTCGGCGGCCAGCGTCGCGTTCGTCACCGCGAACGGCTGGATGCAGGGCACGGGCGCCGACCGGTTCGAACCGAATCGGGAAGTCAGCCGCGCGGAATTGGCGCGCATCCTCGCCAATGTGTTCGGCTGGAGCGCGGAAAGCGGCGGCTCCGGCACGGCGTACAAGGACACGGACGGGCATTGGGCGTCCGGCGCTATCGCGGCCGCCGCGGCGCACGGCGCGCTGAGCGGTTATCCGGACGGCAGCTTCCGGCCGGACCGGGCGGTAACGCGCGCCGAGATCGCGGCGCTGATCAACCGGCTGATCGGCCGGCCGGCCGATGCCGGGCTGCCGATGACGTGGAGCGACGTCCCTCCGTCGTATTGGGCCTACGGCGACGTAATGGCCGCGTCGATCGACCATACGCCGAGCGGCGCCCGTTAAGCGGCCCCGGTAGGAGCCCGCCAGGCCGCGCCTGCTTCCTCTTCATGTCCCCGCTCCCGCAGCGTGCCAAAAAGCCGCGTGCCCGATCGACGATCGTCGACGGCCACGCGGCTTTTGACATGCGCATCATGCTCCGCGTTTTCCGGTATTCGTATCTCGATACCGCGGAAAAAACGATGCTTCGGCGCTCAGATCTCTCCCGCCATCTCCCGCTGGAAGCGGGCGATGGACTCGTATTCGTTCTCCAGGCTGCGCGCCACGGAAATGAAGATCGGCAGCAGATGCTTGTAGATTTTCGCGTTGTCTTCCATCGGCTCGTGCCGATGCGTGCCGCCGATCATGTCTTCCACCACGTCTAACGACGGGACGCGGCCGAGCGCGTACAAACCGAGCACGGCGGCGCCCAGGCAGGAGCTCTCGAAGCTCTCCGGCACGACGACTTCCTGGTCGAAAATGTCCGCCATCATCTGCCGCCACAGCGGCGAGCGGGCAAATCCTCCGGTCGCGTGAATTTTCTGCGGCCGCCCGATCTGCTCTTCCATGGCCAGCATCACCGTATAGAGATTGAAAATGACGCCTTCCAGCACGGAGCGGATCATATGCTCTTTGCGGTGGTTCATCGTCAGGCCGAAAAACGATCCCCGCGCATCCGGGTTCCACAGCGGCGCGCGCTCGCCGGTCAGGTACGGATGGAACAGCAGTCCTTCCGAGCCCGGTCGCACCTGCTCGGCGATCCGGGTCAGAACGTCGTACGGATCGATGCCGAGCCGCTTGGCCGTTTCGACCTCCGAAGCCGCAAACTCGTCGCGTACCCAGCGGAACAGCATGCCGCCGTTGTTGACCGGTCCTCCGATTACCCAAAGCCCCGGCGCCAGCGCGTAGCAGAAAAAGCGTCCTTTCGGATCGGTGACCGGACGGTCGACGACGGTGCGGATCGCTCCGCTCGTTCCGATCGTCGCCGCGACGACGCCCGGACGGATTGCCCCGACTCCGAGGTTCGACAGCACGCCGTCGCTCGCTCCCACAATGAAAGGCGTATCCGGAGACAGCCCGAGCTCTTCCGCCAACATCGGCTCAAGCCCTTTGACGATGTGCGTCGTCGGCACGGGCATGGACAGACGTTCGGGCGTCACGCCGGCGGCTTCAAGCGCTTCTTCGTCCCAATCGAGCTTTTCGAGATTGAACATGCCCGTCGCGGAAGCGACCGAATGGTCGATCACGTATTTGCCGAACAAGCGGAAAAAGACGTATTCCTTGATCGAGACGAATTTGGCCGACCGTTCGAACAGCTCCGGTTCGTCGTGCCGCAGCCACAGCAGCTTGGACAGCGGCGACATGGGGTGGATCGGCGTTCCCGTACGCAGGTAGATTTCGTGTCCGTTCATTTCCCGCTTCAGCTTTTTCGTCCAGGACGCGCTGCGGTTGTCCGCCCAGGTGATGCACGGCGTTACCGGGGCCCCTTCCACGTCGACGCCGATCACGCTGTGCATCGCCGAGCTGAAAGAAAGAAGCAGAATGTGTTCCGGCTCCGCATTCGCTTCGCGTACGGCTCCCGCGATTGCCCGGACGGCAGCGCGGTAGATTTCGTCGGGGTCCTGCTCGGCCACCGACGGAGACGGCGTATGCAGCGGATAGCCGATATTGGCCTGCGAGACCACTTCCCCGTTTTCCTTGAACACCACCGCCTTGGTGCTTGTGGTGCCGATATCGACGCCAATCATCAGTTTATCGTTCATAAGTCGAGATCCTTCCTTCCGAATGCGGCAAAGCAGGCCGGAGGTTCCGGCCCGCTTTTGCCTGCTTATTTTCCGTGCTTCTCTTCTCTATTAAACGAAAACGCTCAAGATAAGAATAAAGATTAATCCGACCACCGACAAGATGGTCTCCATCGCCGTCCACGACTTGAGCGTCTGGACGACGGTCATGCCGAAGAATTCCTTGATCATCCAGAAGCCGGCGTCGTTGACGTGCGACAGCACGAGCGAACCCGCTCCCGTCGCCAGCACGACCAATTCGATGTTGACGCCGGTCGACACGGCCAGCACCGGAGCGACGATGCCGGCAGCCGTCGTCATGGCGACGGTAGCCGAACCGGTCGCGACGCGGATCAGCGCGGCCACGAGCCAGGCGAACAGAATGACGTTGATATGCGACTGGTTTGCCAGCGCGGCGATCGCGTCGCCTACGCCGCTGTCGATCAGCACCTGCTTGAACGCGCCCCCGCCGCCGATAATCAGGATGATCGAAGCGGTCGGCGCCAGGCAGTCGGACGTGAATTTCGAGATGTCCGCTTTCGTGAACCCGCGGGCGAAGCCCAGCGAGAAGAACGAGAAGACGGCCGAGATCAGCAGGGCGATGACTTCATGGCCGACGAATTCCGCGAAGTGCGTAAATCCGCTTGTGCCCGCCGGATCGGCGATGCCGGCAATCGAGCCGAGCAGCATCAGCAGCACCGGCAGCAGAATCGTGAACAGCGTGATGCCGAAGCCCGGCAGGTTGTCCGAACTCTTGGCCGAGAACTGGTCGGCCAGCTCGGACGGCGGCGCAACGAGAATGCGTTTGCCGATAAACTTGCCGAACACCGGACCCGCAATAATCGCCGTCGGAATCCCGACGATCAAAGCATACAGAATGGTCGTGCCCAGATTGGCGCCGAACGCCTCGATGGCGATCATCGGCGCCGGATGCGGCGGCACGAGGCCGTGCACGGTCGAAAGGCCCGCCAGAATCGGGATGCCGATATGCAGCAGCGACATTCCCGTTTTGCGCGCGACCAGGAAAATAATCGGAATCAGCAGGATGACGCCGACTTCGAAGAAGACCGGAATTCCGACGATAAAGCCGACGATCACCATCGCCCAGTGGACGCGCTTGATGCCGAATTTGTCGATCAGCGTATTGGCGATGCGCTCGGCCCCGCCCGACTCGGCCATCATTTTGCCCAGCATCGTGCCGAGACCGATGACGATCGCGATCGTTCCGAGCGTGCCGCCGAGGCCGCCGGTAACCGACTTGATCAGTGTCTGCGCTTCCATTCCGGCCAGCAGGCCGAGAATGAGCGCGGACATCAGCAGCGTGACGAACGGATTCCATTTGTATTTGGCGATCAGAAGAACGAGAAATACGATCGCGACCGCCGTCCATACGAGCAGCGTGGCATTGTGGCTGAGTCCGAACAAACTTTCCATAAGATCCTCCTTCAAAATAGGCACCCGTTTGCGGGCAGCCGCAATTTTTCGTTTCGTAACGCTTACAAAATCTTCTCCGATCGAAGACTCCTAACCTCCGGCCCTTCGCGAACCGAAAAGTCTCCGTATGCCTTCCCTTAAGTATGCGCTTGCTTTTTTGCTTAGTATACTTGTCGACAAGTTAGCCGGAAAGAAGCCGGCCGAAGCCGGTTTCCGGGCCACTGTCAACCGAGACCGCTCTTCAAGGCAAGCTGCGATCCAGCGTCTCGCCGGAATCGTCGAAATAGGCTTTGACGACTTCCCGAATCTCGTCGGCGCTGCCCGAACGCAGCCCTTCGATCACCATCCGGTGTTTGTCCGCCACCCAGTTCATCCGGTCGACGCCCTGCTTGAATCCCTTTTCCGTCGTCAGCAAAATGACGGTCATGACGATGGGGCGGATGCTGTTCCATAGATGCAAAATGCGGGTATGCCGAGCCTCCGTCACGATCCGCTCATGGAACGAAAAGTCCTGGTAGGCGAACTCCACGTAGTCTCCGTGCTTCGCGGCCAGCTTCATCCGGTCGATCGCCTGTTCGAGCGCCGAAGCGAGCGACGCGTTGTCGCGGCCGGCCAACCGCTGCTGGGCGAAACTCTCGATCAGGTAGCGCACGTCGTACAGCTCCTTCACGTCTTCGAGATTCAGCCCGACGACGACCGCGCCCATTCGCTCCAGGCGAATCAGCCCTTCGCCGGCCAGCATTTTCAGCGCTTCGCGCACGGGAGAGCGGCTGGTGCCGAACGTTTCCGCGACGCGGTTTTCCGAGATGACTTCGCCCGGCTTGATGTCTTCGTTGATAATCTGCAGCCGAAGCCGGCTGGCGATGGACTCGCCGAGCGAAGCGCCCTGGAGCCAAGCGGAAGGATATTGCATGGTCAAACCCCCGTTACCGAATTTGCCCTGCCGAAGAACGCGGTATTCCCTTCCCCGGCAAACGCACTTCCCCTGATTTTATCATACTTAAAGGGAAAGTTCCGCACGGGAAGGCGGTCAGTCTTCCTTCACGACCGCGTGTCCGCCGAATTCGTTGCGCAGCGCCGCGACGACTTTGCCGTGGAACGTGTCGTTCTCCAGCGAGCGGTATCTCATCAGCAGCGACAGCGCGATGACCGGCGTGCTCACTTCGAGATCGAGCGCTTCCTGCACCGTCCATTTGCCTTCGCCCGAACTCTGCATGACGCCTTTGATCTCGTCGAGATTCGGGTCTTTGGAAAAGGCGTTCTCCGTCAGTTCCATCAGCCAGCCGCGAATGACCGAACCGTTGGACCAGACGCGGGCTACCGCTTCGTGGTCGTAATCGAACGCGCTTTTCTCCAGCACTTCGAAGCCTTCTCCGATCGCCTGCATCATGCCGTACTCGATGCCGTTGTGCACCATCTTCAGGTAGTGTCCGCTGCCGCTCGGCCCGGTGTACAGATAGCCGTTCTCTACGGCGAGATCCTTGAACAGGGGCTCGATCGTCTTGAACGCTTCCTTGTCTCCGCCGATCATGAAGCAGCCGCCGTTCTGCGCGCCCGACATGCCGCCGCTCGTGCCCGCGTCGAAGAAGAAGATGCCTTTGCGGCCCAACGTCTCGGAACGGCGGATCGAGTCCTTATACTGCGAGTTGCCGCCGTCGATGATCATATCGCCTTCTTCCAGCAGGTCGGACAGGCCGTTCAGCACCCCGTCGACGATCGGGCCGGCCGGCACCATGACCCAGACGACGCGCGGTTTTTCGAGCTGTCCGACCAGATCCGCCACCGATTCCGCGGCCGACGCGCCCTTCTTCGCCAGTTCGCGTCCCGGTTCCGGGTTGACGTCGTTCACGACGACTTCATGCCCGTTTTCCAACAGATTCAATACGAGATTATAGCCCATCTTGCCGAGGCCGATCATGCCAATTTTCATGCTGTCCACTCCTTCTGCGGTTTCCTATATTTCCATACACGGCACAGTCGATAATTAAACAAGTATACCTGTATACAACTTTCTTTTTTATCTTACGCCTCCTCCTCCGCTCTTGTAAAGAAAAAAATGAAAGCGGTTTATTTGTGTCAAAATTCACAGCTTGCGGATTGGAGCCCGGATTCGGATCAAACGTACGAAGGCGGCCCCCTGTTCGGGCGCCGCCTTCATCGCCTGCACCGAGAACGTTCTGCTCACCATTACCCCGCTCTCCGCCTTGCAAACAATATTTTCCTTTTTCGATTCTTCTTATCATCCGCTCAGGACAATTTTTCTCCTTTGCCGCTGATAATCTTCAGCATGCCGTTCTCGTATCCTACCCGGTAGGTCAGTTTATAATCCGTGTAGACAGTGCCCGATTGTTTGAATTCCTCCGCCGTGATGTGCAGGACGACCTTGATCTCGTCCCCGTTCTGCTCGGAAGAAATCGAGTTGACCAAGATGTCTCCGGTATTCAGATAGCCGTCGCGGAAGCCGTTGTAGTCGGTACCCGCCTGCCAGCTGCTGCCCAGGAAGGAATAAGCCGTAACGTAGTCCTTGGCGGACAGGCTGTTATAGTACGCGGTCACGAGATACTCGGCATCGTCCGCCGCCGACCAGCCGTAATCGCCGGCGTCCGTGCCTTCCGTCGAGACCAGCTCCGGCAGGTCGGCTCCGGGATTCTTCGACCAGCCCCGGGCCGTGTCGATCATTTCGGCGACGGGAATGCTGAAGCCGATCGAATTTTCCTCCGTGACCTTCGCCGAATTGATCCCCAGCACGGACCCGGTCTTCGCGTCGACCAGCGGCCCTCCGCTGTTGCCCGGCGCGATCGGCGCGGAGATCTGGTACAAGTTGCTGTACACGTACGGGTCGATGGTCAGATCGCGTCCCGTTCCGCTGATAATTCCCGTCGTGACCGTATTTTGCAAACCGAGCGGACTGCCGAGCGCCAGCACTTCGTCGCCGACCTCCCCTTCCTTCTCCGCCATGTTCAGCGGCGTCTCGCCGGCCAGTTCCGGCACTCGCACTACCGCCACGTCGGTATCGGTGCCGGCGCCGATCACTTCGCCGTCCAATGTGCGGGCGTCGGCCGTTTTGACCTTCACCTTGCGGGCGCCTTCGACGACGTGCGCGTTGGTGATGATGTCGCCTTTTTCGTTGTACAGGAACCCCGAGCCGAGCGAGCCGTCCTCCAACTGGATCATGACGACTTTTTTCTGCGTCTCGTTGATGATTTCCTTAAGCGTGGCGTTTTTCGGAGCCTGCTCCTGCTTCTGCGACTGCGTCTTAGCGGCAGCCGCCTTGCTCGCGGGAGCCGCCGCCAACAGCGGCGCTCCGTCCATCTCCTGCGGCACCCGCTCCATGACATACCACGAAGCGCCGCCCGTTCCGGCCGCGATCAGCAGGGAGGCCAACCCGCTGAATAACCATCCTTTTTTCATGCCGAGCCTCCTCCTATTCCAGATACCAGGTGACGTTGTCGACCTGGATCTGCACGTAATCGTACCAGCCGTAATCGTAAGAGGTGAACGTGCCGCTCTTGCCCGGAGCCAAATCATACGGAGACGCGTAAGTGGACGAAGAGAACAGATATCCTCCGGACGCGTCGTACGCCGAATAATGGATCTCGACGCCGTAGATCGGCCGGGTCGCCACGTTGGTTACGGTCCCCGTCGTTGTAATGTCGCCGTAGTCCGAGACTTCGATATTCAGTCCGCTTACGTCGACCGCCGCCGTGCGATTGGTCAGGTCGTCGGCTTCCGCCTGCTGCTGCGCCCGCTCGATGCGTGCCTGTTCGGCCGCTTCGAACGCCGCCTGCTCGGAGCCGATCCGGTCCTGCAGAGCCAGCAGGCTTGCGTCCTTCTTCGCGTAGCTCAGCCCCGTCTTTACCGCCCGGGAAGCTTCGTCGAAGCTTTTGTCCTGCAGCAGCGCTTCGGCGTTCTTCGTGCTGATCGCCACGATCTTGCCGACGATCAGCTTATGCACCTCGTCCGCTTCTTCCGCAGCCAGCCGATCCACTTCTTCCAGCTTGTAGCCGAGCGCTTCCACGTCGTTCAGCTTGTCCAATTCCTGCTTGACCAGCAGGACGGACAGCCGGTCGCGGTTGTCCGCCGCTGCTGCTTTTTCCCGGTTGAACAGCGGCTCGGGCCGCTTGTTCAGCGACGCTTCCAGCACGCCGAGCGACTTCTCCGCCGGCTCCAGCTTGTTCTGCTTCAGTTGGGAGGCGACCGTATTCAGCTTCTGGTGCACCCGCTGCGCCGTCTCCACCAGCGCCCGGTCCGTCTCTGCGGCCGCGAATTCCGGGCGCAGCTTCCCGGCCTGCCGCAGCTTGGCCAGCGCTTCGTCGTATTTCCCGTCCAGCGCCAGCTTGCCGGCCTCTTGATGCAGCGCGGACGCCTGTTCGTTGATATCGGTCTCCCGTTCGTACAGCATGTACACGCCGCCTGCGCCGATTCCCAGCAGCAGCACCGGGATGATCCACATGGGATGCCGGAAGCCGCCTTTGCGTTTGACCGGGACGGCTGTCATTTCGGACTTGTTCGGTTCCGCCGCTTCATGGATCGGCCGCTTGGCCAGCTGCGCGGACACCGGCAGCCCGGCGGTTTCTTCTCTCGGTTCCGCGGCGTTCAGACGCATGCCGCACGACGAACAGAACGCCGCGTCCGCCGGCTGACGCGCTCCGCAGTGATTGCAATACATTCAGGACCCCTCCCGTAAGTAAGCGATTCGTATGACCATTGAACAAGCTTACGGACCGTTGTACCTATCCGCCTGCTTGGATGCTTATAATGTAGCACAATTCATGAGGATTAAGGAGGGAATTTCCTGATGGCCAAAAATGTTCAATTTCGGGCAGCTTATCCATGGTCAGGGACGAAAACCGAATAAGCCTCGTCAGCCGAAGAACGATTCAACGACAAAAAAGAGCCGCTTCCGACGACCTTGCTTGTCGGAAGCGGCTCCCGGACTATTTTTTCAATTTCCACTGCTGGGCCCCGCTGTTCGGATCGGGAGTCCGAAGCTGCGCACGGCCGTCCGCTTCGGCGGACAGGGCCAGCCCGTTCGCGGCGTTTATGAGGAGCACCGTTCCGTTCGGGCGCTTGCGTATGATCCAGCGCTGATTGTCGTACCCCATATAATCGTACAGCTGAAGCATCCCGCGGCCGGTATCGAAGTCCAGCGCCGGCCCGGATTCGATCCGCAGCGAGATCGAGCCGTCTTCGCCGCCGGTCGGGACTGCCGTCCAAGCCGGCGCGGCACCGACGGATGACGTCAGGACGACCGAAGCACCCCGTTCGCTCTCGGATGCCGCGAGCGACGATCCGGAAGACGGATTCATAATTTTGAAGCTATCCAGGCGCGGCGGCGAGAGTTTGGATATTTTGACGTTTTGGAACGAAGCCCTGCCGCCGAAAGCGTGCAGACCGAATCTTCCTTGGGCGAATGTTCCGTCTTTGACGTCGATTACCCGTTTGCCGTCCAGCCAAGCCCGGAGCACGGGGCCCTTGGCCTGTACCTTCAACCGATACGTGCCGCCGGATTCGATCGAAGCGGGCGAGTTCCCGACGACCTGGCGTTCCTCGAATTTTCCGTTTATTTTGTAGAACAGCCGAACCGCGTCCATATTGGGATCGAGATTGAGGTAGTAGCCGCTGCCGCCGGACGCATCGGAGCGGAACAGCAGCGAAGCCGCGCCGCCCCGCGCATCCAGCTTTACGGTCGCTTCATAAGTAAAGTCGCCGGCCTGCCGCGCGGAGACGGCTGTCGTATCCCCGCTATCGCTTCCGCGCAGACCGTCTTCCGTCACAATCCAGGAAGCGGAACCCGGCGCGGTATCGAGCCTGCCGAGCTCGGACACGAAGCGCCCTCCATGCACGGTCACCCGCACGCTGCCGGAAGTCCCGTCGGCGGCTCTGGCCGTGACCGACGCTTGGCCGGGAGCGACGGCCCGAAGCGCGGCAGTGCCGCCGTCCGCCGCGACCGACACGACCGACGGATCGGAACTGGTCCAGCTCAGCGGCGATCCCTCGGAAGCGGACGCGCGCGGAGCGGCCGACAGATTCCGGACTTCGCCGGGGCCCAGTTCCACTTCGGCCGCATCCAGCACGAGATCGGAAGCGGGCTGCGTTTTCCGGACGGAATTCAGCGCATGTACGTTCAGCGAGCGGATCTTGACCGAGCCTCCCTGCGCGTAGAAACTCATGCCCCGGCTTGCCGGGTCCGGGAAAATGACATCGGAGAAGACCGTTTTTCCGGCGTTAGCGAAAAGTTCGACCGACGATTCGTCCACGAAAAGGCGCAGCTTGACGATTCCGTCTTCGGGTTCGAGTGCCGCTTCCTGACGCAAACGGAACGCCGGCGAGAAATCCGTCATCCCCGAAGCCGAACGATCGATCGAAAGTTTGGCCTCTTTGACCGAATAGCCGATCTCCGTCCGCTGCCCGCCTCCTTCCCGCACCCGGAAACCGAATGCGTCCGCCGCGCCGTCCGCGGGCAGTTCAAGCTCCGCTTCGATCTCGTAAGCGCCGGCGGACAATCCCTGCAGCGGATTCGGCGAAGCGTCGGTTACGACCGTTTCGCGGATCGCGCGCAGCTCGCGGCGCAGCCCGTCCAGTTCGGCGATCGGCCGCTGAACGAGCCGTATCCCTTCGTCCGTCCGAGTCAGCGTCAGTTCTCTCGGCAGGCTGAGCACGCCTTTCCAGCCCGCTGTCGGAAACGCAAACGGGTAATCCCAGTTGGTCATCCATGCCATCGTGACGACCCGGCCGTCCGGGGCGTCGGTAAACGAAGAAGACGCATAAAACTCTTTGCCCCAATCGGTCTTGAGCACTTGTCCGGCGGTATTGTCGTTGACGAATTTGCCGTCATCCGTCAATTCGCCGACGAAATATTCGGCGTCCGAACCTTCGGTCGCCGGATTGGCTCCCGTGCTGATCATCAGCACCCATTTGCTCTCGTCGGTGCCGTCCACGGGGAGCGGAAACAGATCGGGACATTCCCAGACGCCGCCGCGCACGTATTCGCCGTAACCGAAATTGTCGGTGAGCGTCCAGTCGACCAGATTCGTCGAAGTGAAAAAGCGAATATGGTCGCCGCCCGATACGACCATGACCCAGCGATTCCGTTCTTCGTCGCGCACCACTTTGGGGTCGCGGAAATCCCAGCTGCCGGGGTCGTCGCCCTCTCGGCCGGGATTGTCGATCACGATCGGGCGGTCCTGCGGATAATGCCAGGTTCGGCCCCGATCGGAGCTGTAAGCGATCCCGATCCGCTGATTGCCGCCCGGCGCGTCGGGATTGTAGGACGTATAATACGCGATCATGCCGCCGCCGTCCGGCGATCCGTCGAACAATCCCGAGACGTTGCCGGGGTCGGCGATCGTAGACCCCGACCAGATATGGCCCAGCTCGTTCCATTCCAGCGCAAGCGGCAGACTCTTCCAATGCAGCATATCCGTGCTGACCGCATGGGCCCAGCGTCCTCCGTCCTGATGGAACAGATGATATTCGCCTTTGTAATAAATCATTCCGTTAGGGTCGCTGGCGGAACCTCTTTGCGGCGAATAATGGTATGCCGGCCGATACGCCTCGTCGTAGTAATCTTCCAAAGGCGTCGAATACGTGTCTTGAAAAACGGCCGTTCCGCGCAGCACCGACAATCCGGCGGATTGCCCGCCGGACGTCGGCAGTTCCGCTTCGATCGCCGCCGGCTCGTAACCGTCGGCATAAATCCGCACCCGGCCGTCTTCGGCCACGATCTCCAGCCGATGCTTTACCCCTTCTTCGCTGGGATAAGTGCCGGCCGACTCGGCCGCCGTTCCGTCCGGTCCGACCAGCCGCACGCGCATGCGGTCCGCTTCCCGCTCCAGCAGCGCGGCGTAACCGCCCGTCCCGTCGGCTTCGGCCAGAAAGACCAACCCGGCGGAAGCGTCCGCCGATCCGGGCGAGAGGTCGCCGCCGAATACAAAGCCGCCGGACTGGTTTACGGTGTACATGCGCCCCGCGGCCGATCCGCTTTCCGCCGTGCCGCGTATGCCGCGCTCGTCGGCGGTCCAGGTGCCGGTTTCGATGATGGCGCTTTCAAAATTGTGGTTCCAGACGGGTTCCCGAACGGCTGCGGGCTCGGATGCCCGAATTCCGTTTATCGGCAGAATGCCGAGCAGCAGCGCCGCGCACAGCAGCGAGACGGCCGTTTTGTTTTTGTTCATGAAAATCCTCCTCTTTTCGACTCTGTCTGATCGGGGCCGTTCCAAAACGAAAAGCCCGCTAACGATTCCAATCCGAGTTAGCGGGCCCTGACAGCGCGCGGCTTTCGATCGCCGCTCTTTTCTTATTCCGATGCCGCGGCCTGCTCGCCAGATCGTTCCAGCGCCCGGATGCCGAGCGCCAGCGCCCCGCGAAGGCCGGACTGCGTGCCCAGTCCCGGCGCGACGATATAATCGTCCAGTCCTTCGGCAAGTTCCGGCGCGGCGACGTAACCGTTCAGAATATCGGCCGCTTTCCGCCGGATCAGCGGCAGCAGATGCTGCTGCTGCATGACGCCGCCGCCGAGAATGACCCGGCGCGGCGAGAGAAGCAGGATCGCCGAGGCGACAGACTCGGCGATATAATGGGCTTCCATCTCCCAGGCGGGATGATCCTCCGCCAGCTCGTGCCCTTTCGTTCCCCAGCGCGCTTCGAGCGCCGGCCCGGAGGCCATGCCTTCCAGGCAGTCGCCATGGTAAGGGCAGACGCCCGCGAAGCCGTCGTCCGGATGGCGGCGAAGGCGCATATGCCCGCCTTCGGGATGCAGCAGTCCGTGCAGCAGCCGGCCTTCGGCATAGACGCCGATCCCGACGCCCGTGCCGATCGTATAGTAGACGCAGCTGTCGAGGCCGCGGGCGGCGCCCCATATCGCTTCGCCGTAAGCCGCGGCGTTCACGTCGGTATCCCAGCCGCAGGGCACGCCGAACGAGCCCCGCAGCGCGCCGAGAAAATCGAAGCCGTTCCAGCCCGGCTTCGGCGTCGTCGTGACGAAGCCGTAAGTCCGGCTTTCCGGGCGCAGGTCGATCGGCCCGAACGAACCCACGCCGATCGCCTTTACGCCGCTTTCGGAGAAATAATCGATCGCCCGGCGCAGCGTTTCTTCCGGACGCCCCGTCGGAAAGCTGATCGAATCGTGAATCGAGCCGTTATCGTCGCCGATTCCGCAGACGAACTTGGTGCCGCCGGCTTCGATCGCGCCGATCACCGCGGGCCTGCCGGAATGCGGCGCCCGTTCGAAATATCCGTCCGTCATCCCTTACGCCCCCTTGACGGGATCGGCGTCCGAAGGCGGCACCGAATCCGCTTCTTCTCTTCCCGCTTGTTCATCGCTCTTCCGCCGAGGCTGTTCGTCCGCCGCTTCGCCGACCGACCCGGCAATCCGGTATATGCCCACACGGCGGAATATCAAATTCTCGTCGTCCGCGAATACGGACAGCCGATCCGATCCGCTTTCGGGGAAGATCAGATCCGTCATGACCAGACGTCCGTCGTTTTCGAAGACCTCGACCGAGGAGCGGTCGACGAATATGCGCAGCCGAGTGTCCGCCGCTCCGCCGACCGTTTTCGCCGCATGGTATCCCGCGAAATCCGCGTGAAATCCGCATTCGCCCGATTGTCTCCGGTCGATGTACAGCTCCCCGGCTTCCGCGTCGAAGCCGACCGGCGTTGCGCAGCTTTCCCCTTCGCGCAGCCGGAATTCGAAGGAACGGCCCGCTTCGGCCCGAACATCCAGCTCGAAACTGTCCAGCCGCAGCGGCTTCAGCGCCTGCCGCAGCTCGGGCAGCGCGACGTCCGTCAACTCCAGCACCGGCACGCGCGCCGCTTCCAGTTCACGTGCCGGACGCTGCATCAGCGTCTCGACGCCGTTCGCCGTCTCCATCGTCAGTTCCCGCGCAATCGTCATCGCGCCGCGCCAGCCGTCGGTCGGCGTCTGGTTCGCGTAGCGCCAGTTGCTCATCCAGCCCAGGTACAGCCGCCTGCCGTCTTCGTCCGGAATGTCCGACCAACTGACCCCGGCATAGTTGTCGCGGCCGTGGTCGAGCCAGCGAACCTGCCGCGAAGCTTCGTCCGGCGCAAATGTACTGCCGTCGAAATCGCCCGTGAAATACTGCGTCCGCGAGCCTTCCGTTCCGCTCCCCCCGTCGCCGATGCTCACCAGCAGCACCCAACGGCTTTTGGCCGGATCGCCGTCGACATGCAGTTCGAACAGATCCGGGCATTCCCAGACGCCGTCATGCGAGCCGATCCCTTGGCCGAAGTCGCTGCTCCAGGTCCATTCTTTCAAATCCGGCGACCGGTAGAAGGAGACGATCTGCCCGCAGGCGACGACCATGATCCATTGTCCGCTCGGTTCGTGCCGGAAAACTTTGGGATCGCGAAAATCCGGAAGGTCCGCGCGTTTCAGCACCGGATTGCCTTCGTATTTGATCCATGTGCGCCCTTTGTCCCGGCTGTAAGCCAGACTCTGGGTCTGCACGGTCGGAACGCCCTCGCGCTCCGAGTGATGGGTAAAGATCGCCACCAGTCCCGGTCCGTCCGGGAAAAATCCCGTTGTGTTGCTCCAGTCCACCACCGCGCTGCCCGAGAAGATCGTGCCGTGTTCGTCGGGTTCCAGCGCGATCGGCAGCTCTTCCCAGTTCGTCAGGTCGCGCGTCACCGCATGTCCCCAGTGCATCGGACCCCACGTATCGCCGAACGGATGATGCTGGAAAAACAAATGGTATTCGCCGTCGAAGTACACCATGCCGTTGGGATCGTTCATCCATTTTTGCCGCGGAGAGAAGTGATAAGTTCCCCGGTAATCGGTTTTCGTTTTTTGCATTGTCATATCCGGTCCGCCTCCTATTGCCTGCTATCGGCACTGCGTTTTCGTTCTTAAGATTTTACGGCGCTGCGATCGTAGCCGTCCTGCCGGATCTTCAGCCATTCCTGCAGCCCGAGCCGATCCAGCTCCGCCAAGTAAGCGTCCCATTCCGCGTCGGCTTTGCCGTTCTGGTACCATTCCGTGCGTTTGCGCAGCATATACGGGAACAGATCGGCCTCGATCGTGGAGAGACGGTCCAGTTCGTCGATGCTGAAAAAGACGTTCGGATACGTATTTTCGGCGGTCATATGCGGCACAAGCACCTTTTTCATCAAGTCCATCCGCCATTTGGCGTCGTCGGGCATCGTCGTATACTTGCCGAAATATTCGTCAAGAATGGCCAACGGTCCGCCGATGCTCGTCTTCTGGCGCAGTTCGACCGGAGCGGATCCTTCCAGCGGAAGATGCTTCAGCATCTGTTTGGCTTCGTCGAATTCGAAGATGTTCTGCTGGGTTTCGTCGCCGTAAGTGCCCCAGTTGTCCTGCACCGACTGCAGCGGATCGTACAGCTGATCGACCCATTTCGCCGTCGTCTCCAGCTGCTTGTTCGTGCTGGTCACGACCATCGAGCCGCGGAAAAAGCCCATGCCGTTATTGCGCGTGACGTTGACTTCGCCGCTCGGTCCGGCGACCGGGGGCATCAGATCGTATTTGTCGTTCATGCCGGTAATGTTCGCTTTGTCCCAGGTGAAATACAGGCCATAGCGGTCGTCTTTGCCTTTGGCCACATACGTATTCCAGTCCTGCTGGAACGATTCGATATCGACCAGTCCGTTTTTGTACAGGTCGTGCACGTAGTTGACCGCGTCTTTGTAACCGGGTTCGGTACCGGTGAAGACCACTTTGCCTTCGTCCGTCACGACCAGGTGATCGGGATTTTCGCCAAGGCCGAACGCGGCGAACAGGAACGTCAGATTTTCGCCGCCCGGCTTATCGATGAACGAGAGCGGAATTTCGTCGGCTTTGCCGTTGCCGTTCGGGTCCTGCGTTTTGAACGCGATCAGCACTTCTTTAAGCTCGTCCGTCGTTTTCGGCATCTCAAGCCCCAGCTTCTTCAGCCATTCCACGTTGATCCACGGCATATCGTCCACCGACTGAATGCGCTCTTTGTCCGAACCCAATTCCTCGATCCACGGGAAGGCATAGATATGGCCGTCCGGCGCGGTAATCATCGACCGGTATTCGGGATGTTCGTCAAGCACCTTTTTGAAATTCGGCATCTGCCCGTCGATCAAATCTTCCAACGGTACGATCGCTCCGTCCTTGGCCAGCTTGAGCAGATCGTAATCGCTGTATTCCGCGGCGAAAACGGCGTCCGGCAGATCGCCGCTGGCCATCGCCAGATTGCGCTTTTCCGCGAACACGTCGCTCGTATAGCTGGTCCAGTCGATATGCACGCCGGTTTTCTCTTCGAGTCTCTTGACGACCAGCTTCTCGTTGGGATCGGCGGGAGCGAGCGGCGAGCTTGAAGTCAGCACGCGCAGAATCGGTTTGCCGTCCGCGGTCTTCTGCGGTTCGGACGAACCGCCTCCGCAGGCGGTTACGACGAGCACGGCAGACAGGGCGGATGCGGCGAGCGCTTTTTTCCAATGAGGCAGGCGAAGCTTCTTCATTTGCGATTTCCTCCTTCGGATAGTGGACGAAGCGGCAGGGTTACTTCAAGGAACCGACCATGACGCCTTTTTCGAAATATTTTTGGAAGAACGGATACATCACGATCAGCGGCAGACTGGACACGACGATCGACGAATACTTGATCATTTCCGACAGTCTCTTCAGCTCCGCCATCGCCTGCTGGTCGCCGATCATGCCGGGCGCCGCCTGGTTCTGGATCAGGATCGAACGCAGCACGAGCTGCAGCGGGAACAGCTTGGAGTTTTCGAGATAGATCATGGCGTCGAAATACGAATTCCACTGCCCGACGAACGCGTAGAGCGCCAGCACGAACATGATCGGCTTGGAGAGCGGAATGACGATGCGCATAAAGATTTTGAATTCCGAAGCGCCGTCGACATTCGCGGCTTCCTTGAGTTCTTTCGGAATGCTTTTGAAAAAAGTCCGCGCCAGGATGATGTTCCACACGTTGACCGCGCCCGGTATGATGAGCGCCCACGGCGTGTCCAGCATGCCGAGCTGCCGGATCAGCAGGTAGGTCGGAATGAGTCCCCCGCCGAAAAACATCGTGATGATGAACAGCGTCATGACCAGCCTGCGCCCGGCCAGCGTCTCGTCCGCCAGCGCGTACCCCGCGCAGACCGAGACCAGAACCGTGAAGATGGCGAACGCCCCGGCATACAGCAGCGAGTTGAAGAAGCCGCGGATCATGGCGTCGTTGCTCAAAATTTTGCGGTACCCTTCGAGGCTCCAATCGGACGGGCTGAACGAAAGTCCCCGATTGAGCAGCACGGTCGGGTCCATGAACGAAGCCACGATGATATACACGAACGGGACGACGACGACGAGAACGGCCAACGTGAGGAACAATCCGTTTAACAGAAGCAGAAACCGGTCGAACGGCGTATTTTTGACAGTCATCGCGGTTCCCTCCTTTCCGGCAAGATTAGTAGAGGCCCTGATTGTCGTTGAGCTTTTTGACGACGAAATTCACGGTGAGCAGCAGAATGACGTTGATGACGGAATTGAACAATCCTACGGCCGCCGAGTACGAATAATCCCCCGACTGCAGGCCGACTTTGTAGACGTAGGTCGCGATGATCTCCGAAGACGGGAGGTTCATCGACGTCTGAAGCAGATAGGCTTTCTCGAAGCCGATCGACATGATGCCGCCCGCCGCCAGAATGAAGACGATGGCCATGATCGGCTTGATCGTCGGCAGGTCGATATGCCAGATTCGCCGCAGCAGGCTTGCTCCGTCCAGGCTGGCCGCGTTATGCAGCTCGGGATCGACGCCCGCCAGCGCCGCCACGTAAATGATCGAAGCCCAGCCGGCGGTCGCCCAGATGTCGGACAGGATGTACACCCAGCGGAAGTAAGCGGGATCGGTCATGAACATCAGCGGTTGGCCGAAGATCCAGGTCGCCACCGCGTTGATCGGCCCGGTCGGAGACAAGAAAATGAACAGCATCCCGGCAATGACGACGACCGACACGAAATTGGGCGCGTACAGAAACAGTTGAATGTTCTTTTTCGCTCCGGCTTTGCGGACCTGATTGAGCATCAGCGCCAACAGAATCGGAACCGGAAAGCCGAACAGCAGTCCGTAGAAGCTGAGTTTAAGCGTGTTCATAAAGATGACTTCGAAATTGGGCGAGTACAGAAACTTCTCAAAGTACTTCAGTCCCGCCCACTCGCTGTTCAGAATTCCCCGGATCGGACTGAATTCCTTAAAAGCGATTACGGCGCCGTACATCGGCACGTATTTGAAGATCACGGTTAATAAAAGCGCCGGTGCAAGCAGCAGGTACAGAAATCCGTTCTTTTTGAACGTCCCCAGCCGACTGCCCGCCGCTTTTTTTCGGTGAAGCGGCCGGCTGCCGGTCCCGGTCTCTGCCGAATTCTCCATTCCCCTTCCTCCATTCCTTGCTGATCGATTTGGTCGCGGCAGATCGTAAGGGCTTACATTTTACGTTTGACCTCTTCCGCGTTTACAATTTAACAGAGGGATGATTCATATGTCAACTCATTTTGTCAAAATAATTTTTACATTTGTTTGATAATCATTAGGCATTAACGCTTTTATAAATTTACATTTGTAAACAACGGATTGCTATTCGGCACTTTTTGCGTTACATTTGACGATGTAAGCCTTATCTTCGCGCCGACCGGCGGCAGAAGCTTCTTATCCTAACCGAATCGAAAAAGGTGGACCGCATCCATGGCCAAAGAGAAAGTGACCATTCAACATATCGCGGACGCGCTCGGCATTTCCCGCAACACGGCTTCCAAAGCGCTGAACGACAGCGGGAGCATACCCGAAGAAACCCGCGCCCGCGTGATCAAAAAGGCGATCGAGCTGAAGTACAAGCAGTTCGCGTATATGGAAAGCGACGGTTTTTTGCCCAAAAAAACAGGCAATATCGCGCTGCTGACGACCAATATGCCGAACACGTCGCATTTCGGCTCCCAGGTCATCAGCGGACTGGAAAAAAAGATCAGCCTGGAAGGCTATAATCTGTCGATCCATATCGTGCGCGACGACGAGCGGGGCGAACGCGCGCTTCCGGTCAACTTCGACGCGGGCGGCGTGGACGGCATCGTCTGCATCGAGCTGTTCGATCCCGTCTACAGCCGCCTGCTCACCGAACTCGGCATTCCGGTCATCTTTATCGACTGCGCGGCCGACGCTTTCTACCCCGACTTCGGCGCCGACGTTCTGCTGATGGAAAACGAACACAGCACCTATGCGATGACGCGCAAATTGATCGAGGACGGCCTGACCGAAATCGGATTCGTCGGCGACTATAACCACTGCAAAAGCTTCCGCGAGCGCTGGATCGGCTACGGACGCGCGCTGACGGATGCCGGCCTCGGCATTCCCCGCGAACAATCCATCCTCGACGAAGACCGCTTTTTCCTGTTCGAGACCGATTGGATGGAACGCCGCTTGGAGCGGATCGCGAACATGCCGCAGGCGTTCGTATGCGCCAACGATTTTATCGCCGTCCGTCTGATGCGCGCGCTCAAAAACAGCGGGCTGTCCGTGCCCGGCGACGTGCGCGTCTGCGGCTTCGACGACTCGTCGGAATCGCGGATCGTGGAACCCCATCTGACGACCGTGCACATTTACAGCAGCGACATGGGCGTCAAAGCCGGCGAAATGCTGCTGTCCCGCATCCGGAATCCGCAGCAGCCGTATCAGGTCACCCATGTGTACACCAAGCCGATCCCCCGGGAATCGACGGCGGAAGGACAGCATAAAAGCTGATGCCTCGACCCAACTTTTTTACGCCGGGAAACGTTTAGACACCGAATTCTTCCGGCGGAGCCGACCGTCGCGGTCGTCATGCGGAGCAGCGGCCCGGAGAACCATACGAAGAAAGAGCAGCCGGAAAAGGGACGGAACGAATCTGAGTGATCCCGTCCCGTTCGGGCGGTGCATCCCCTTATAAAAGGAGTCATTCCCCATGATCAAAAACGAAAAAATCAAAGCCGCCGAAGTGGACGTCACCGGCGTAAACGGCGAAGCTTTGGGCGTCATGCCCACAAGCGAAGCGCTGAAGCTGGCGAAGGAGCTGGGCGTGGACCTGGTCTGCACCTCCCTTTACTCCAGTCCTCCTCCCTGCACCCTGATCTCTTCCGGCAAAGCGAAGGAAGCGAAGCAGCAGGAGAAAAAAGCGGCCCGGCCGGCGAAAGTAAAAGAAATCCGGCTGACCGCGAACATCGAAGAGCACGATTACGAGACGAAAAAGAACCAGGCGCAGCGCATCCTCGAAGGCGGCGATTCCGTCCAATTCGTGGTGAAAGTATCCGGCAAGGAAGGCGCGAAAGCGAAGGAACTGCTGGAAGAGCTGCTGCGCGACCTGAAAGGAACCGGGCAGAAAAAAACCGGCATTCAAGTCAGCGGCAAACAGGCGGCGGTGCAGGTGGACCCGGCCTAAGCGACGGTTCCCGTTTGGGGCCGATCCCGGCATTTTCGCAAAAGGAAGTGAAGAAATGGACACCGCGAACACCGCTTCATTGAACGACGATCTCTATGCCCTGCTCGACGGTACGCGGCTGGAGCGCAAAACGGAGATCGCCATGACGCTGCACACCGTCGACGGGGAAGGCTATCCGCATCAGGCGATGGTCAGCGCCGGCGAAGTGTGGGCCGAATCGCGCGGCCGGCTGCGAATCGCCTTGTGGCTCGGCACGAACACGGCGGGCAATCTGCTGCGCGACGGCAAAGGACTGCTCGGCGTCGTATGCGGCGGGGTGTCGTATACCGTCCGCCTGCGCGCGGAGCCGCTGCCGGAACTCCCGGACGCGCGGCATCCCCGCGCCCGCTTCGCCGCGTCCGTGCTGGAAACCCGCGCCGACGTCGCCAAATACGCGGCGCTGACGAGCGGCATCACGATCGAACTGCACGACCCCGGCGCCGTCGTGGCGCGGTGGGAAGAAACATTGGAGGAATTGAAGCGATGAACGAAACAAGAACGAAAAACGGCAGCTCCATTTTCGATTGGAGCGAATTCCCGCTGTTGGAGACGCCCCGCCTGATTCTGCGCGAAGCGCGGCCCGAAGACCGCGACGGCCTGTTCGCGCTCTATGCGGACGAAGAAGTGATGCGCTATCTGCCGCTCGATCCTTTTGAAACGGCGGAAGAAGCGGATGACGAAATGGGCTGGCACGCCCGCATTTTCCGCGAACGCACCGGCATCCGCTGGATGATCGAAGAGCGGGAGAGCGGCGCCTTCGTCGGCACCTGCGGCTTCCTCGGCATCGAACGCGAACATAACCGGATGGAGATCGGCTACGATCTGGCGCGCGGACATTGGGGCAAAGGGCTGATGCCGGAAGCGGTGCGCGCCGTGCTGGACTTCGGCTTCGGCCCGCTTCGCGCCAACAAGATCGAAGCGCGGGTCGACCCGGACAACTCGGCGTCGGTCCGGCTGATGGACAAGCTCGGCTTCGTGCGGGAAGGGCTGCTGAGGCAGCACGAATTCGAAAAAGGACGCTACGTGGACCTGGCCGCCTATTCGATGCTGGCGAGCGAATACGGGCAGGAAAGCCGGTAAACGGGAGCGCCGCAGAGGCGGTAAAACGGCGCAGGTGCAAGGACAACAAAAATGCGGCCTAGCGGCCGCATTTTTTGTTGTCTTTTTACGAGGGATGCTTCCCTTACTGACCGTATCCGTCCGTTCCCCCGCGGTACTTCGCATACGCGCCGTAAGCGATATAAGCGGCGCCGAGAACCGCGTAGGCATAACGAGCCCAGCGGAACCAATCGCCGGCCCCGGCCGCTTCGCCCAATGCCGAAGCCGCGACCAGGATCACGACCGCCAATCCCGCATTTTCCACTAACCGATATTCAGGGCCGTGCCGGACCGTGCGATAACCGATAAATCCCAATGAGAGAAGCATGAATGCCAGCAGCAAATAAGTAAGCAAGTCCCGTCCTTCTTTCCATGCTTTTTCTTTTGATTATAGGCGATTCGGCATGAAGGAGCGACTTCGCTTCGTCTGCGGTCATATTCCCGGCCAAAGCTGCACCGCTGCGCTTTCGCTCTGCTGCAGAACGTACAGCAAAAAAACCGACTCTCCGTAAAGAGTCGGGGTCAACGCAAATCGCGGAACCTGATTCCACAGCGTAATCAACCCGGTCCTATCGCTCGACCGCTCAATCCCCCGCTTCCTCGTGCATATCCTGTCCGTTGTACAACCCGCTGTAGAACCCGCCCTGCTCCAGCAGTTCTTCGTGCGAACCGTGCTCCAGCAGGCCGCCGTCCTTCAAGACGAGAATCTGATCCGCCTGGCGGATCGTGTTGAGCCGGTGGGCGATGACGAAGCTGGTCCGGCCTTTCATCAGGCGCTGAAGCCCCTGCTGAATCTTGATCTCCGTCACGGTATCGATGCTGCTGGTCGCCTCGTCGAGCACGAGAATCGCCGGATCGGCGAGCATCGCGCGGGCGATGGCGAGCAGCTGCTTCTGTCCCTGGCTGATCCCGCTGCCGCCGTTATCCAACATCTTGTCGTAGCCGCCCTCCAGCCGGACGATAAACGAATGCGCATTGGCGAGCTTGGCCGCTTCTTCGACTTCTTCGTCCGTCGCGTCCAGGCG
This sequence comes from Saccharibacillus alkalitolerans, assembly GCF_011090185.1. Classification (GTDB taxonomy): domain Bacteria; phylum Bacillota; class Bacilli; order Paenibacillales; family Paenibacillaceae; genus Saccharibacillus; species Saccharibacillus alkalitolerans. The sequence goes on from NZ_JAAFGS010000002.1 coordinate 371,165, forward strand.
GCCGTAGCGAATATTTTCCCGGATCGTGCCTTGGAACAGGAACGTATCCTGCAGCACGAACGCCATATGCGAGCGCAGATTCTCGCGCTGGATCGAGCCGATCTCGCGGCCGTCGATCGTGATCTTGCCGCTGCTGGCGTCATAAAAGCGGGACAACAGCTGAATCAGCGTCGTCTTGCCGGCGCCGGTCGGACCGACCAGCGCGATCGTCTCGCCGGGCTTCGCTTCGAACGAGATGTCCGACAGCGTCGTCTGTCCTTCGTCGTATCCGAACGAGACGTCTTCGAATTTGACCGCGCCTTCGATCCGGTCGAGCTTGGAGGCTTTCCCTTCGTCTTTGTTTTCCACTTCTTCGTCCATGATCTCGAATACCCGCTCCGCGCCGGCGATCGCCGAGAGCAGCGTGTTCCACTGGTTCGCCAGATCGTTCAACGGACGGGTGAACTGGCGCGCGTATTCGACGAAAATGATGATCACGCCGACCGTCACCTGGCCGTTGATCGCGAGAATGCCGCCGAGCCCGGCGACGAGCGCGAAGCTGAGGTTGTTAAGGCTGTTCATCAGCTTCGGGATCATGCCGGAGATCGTCTGTGCCCAGAAGCCGGACAGCCGGATGCGCTCGTTGCGCACGGCGAATTCCTGCTTGACCCGGTCTTCTTGGGAAAATGCCTTGATGATGCGCTGTCCGGACAGCGTTTCCTCGATATAGCCGTTCAGGTCGCCCAGATTGCTCTGGCGCTCCTTGAACAAAGGACCGGTGCGCCGGGTAATCCATCGCATGCCCAGCGCCATCAGCGGCACGACGATAAACGTCAGCAGCGTCAGCAGCGGGCTTAAGGACAGCATGACGCCGAGCGTGCCGAACAGAATCAGAATGCTGGAAAAAATCTGGATCGCCGAACTGTTCAGCGTGGCGCTGACGTTCTCCATATCGTTCGTGACCCGGCTCATCAGCTCGCCCTGCTGACGTTTGCCGAAGAACGGAATCGGCAGCTTGTGCAGATGGGAAAACAGATCGACCCGCATCCGGTATACCGTTTCCTGCGCGATCTCGATCATCCAGATGCTCTGCAGGAACATGGCGATCGGACCCAGCAGATAGACGATGCCGAGCACGATCAGGAAGCGGCCCCAGCCGAGCCCCCAGAAGCCGTCTCCTCCGCTCAAGTAGTCGTCGACCGCGACTCCGATCATATACGGGCCGAGCAGCGACAGCGCCGAACTGATCAATACCATAAACAGGACCAATCCGAGCTTCAGCTTGCGGCGGGCCAGGTAGGCCCAGATTCGGGCCAACGTACCGGAGACGTTTTTGGCCCGCTTTTTCTTCTTGTATTCGCCGCTGGCCTTCGACGGATCGGCGATGACCGGCGGCCGAGGCTGCAGGAAGGGCTCGGTCAGCGCATTGGACTTAGGCATGCAGCGCTTCCCCCTTTTCAAATTGGGATTCGTAAATGTGGCGGTAAAGCTTCGAATTCCGCATCAGTTCGCCGTGCGTTCCTCTTTCGATCAAACGTCCTTCGTCCAGCAGCAGAATCAGATCCGCCGCTTCGGTGGAGCTGATCTTCTGCGTGATCAGGAACGTCGTGCACGCGATGTCTTCCAGCGCGCCGAGCAGTTTCGCTTCGGTCGCCAGATCGAGCGCGCTCGTGCTGTCGTCCAGAATCAGGATTGCCGGCCGGCGGACCAGCGCGCGGGCGATCGACAGGCGCTGCTTCTGGCCGCCGGACAGATTCACGCCCCGCTGGCCGAGCTGCGTGTCGTAGCCGTTCGGAAGCTTCTCGATCGTCTCGTGGATCTGGGCGATTTTCGCCGCTTGAACGATCTCTTCGATCGAGGCGTCTTCGCGCCCCCAGGCGATGTTTTCGCGGATCGAGCCGGTGAACAGCAGCACTTCCTGCGGCACGTAGCCGATGCTGCGGCGCAGATGTTCCGTGTTCCATTCGTCGATGCCCCGGCCGTCGATCTTGATCTGTCCCCGGTCGCGGTCGTACAGATGCGGAATGAGCTGCACCAGCGACGACTTGCCCGAACCGGTGGCGCCCATAATGGCGACCCGCCTGCCCGCGCCGATCTTGAACGAAATATCTTCCAGCACTTTGATATCGCTGGTCGGATATTTGAACGCGACGTTTTCGAATTCGACTTCGCCTTGAACGGCCGGCTCGGCCGACCGGTCGGCGGAATCGGCGGACGGAACTTTCGGCAGCGCGGAAGCTCCGGCTTCGGCACGGCCGCGCTCTGCTCCTGTGCGGTCCGCGAATTCGCCGCTCTCCGTGTCCATGACTTCGCCGATCCGCTGCGCGGAAGCTCCGGCGCGCGAGAACGTGACCGCGATCCAGGAAAAGGCGGACAGCGCGCCGATCGTGCGCAGCGCGTAATTGGCGACGGCGACCACTTCGCCGACGCTGGCGCTTCCGCTCGCGATGTCCGCGCGGCCGAACCACAGCACGGCGACGATCGCAACGTTCATGACGAGCATAATGAACGGCATCGTCGTTTCCGTCAGGCGCAGCGCCGACACCGTGTTTTTCATCAGCTTGCCGCTGGAAGCCGCGAAGCGGCCGTTCTCGTGCTTCATCCGGACAAAGACGCGGATCAGACGGATACCGGTCAGGTTTTCCTGGATGACGCTGTTGACCTTATCGAGCCGGCGCTGAACGTTCTTGAACATTCCGCCCGCGCGGCGCATGATCCACAAGACAAACACGAGCAGCAGCGGAACGGTCAGAGCGAGCAGCAGACCCAGCTTGATATTGACGATCATCGCCATGATCACGCTGCCCGCGACGACCAGCGGAACCCGCGTCATGAAGCGCAGACTCATGAATACCGTATCCTGCAGCATCGTGACGTCGCCCGTCATCCGCGTAATCAGCGACGAAGTGGCGAACCTGCTGAACACGGAATAAGAAAACGATTGCACTTTGTCGTACAATTTTTCGCGCAGATCGCTGGCGAAGCCCTGACTCGCATAGGAGGCGAAGAACGAACTGGCCACCCCCGCTCCGAACGCGAATACGGCTCCCGCGACCAGAATTCCGCCCCACATCCAGACTACGCCGAGATCCGAATTCGCGATGCCGTCATCGATAATCTTCGAGATCAGATACGGTTGAGCCAGCTCGACCGCCAGCTCGATGACCATCATGAGCAGCGCCAGAAGAGATGCGGTACGGTATTTTTTTAAAAAGGCAAACACTAGCGACATGATCATTCCTCCGAACCGTACAGCGTTTAATGTTAAAGACCTCAACCGAAACCATCCGACCAACAACCTTGCAAGCGCCCCTTGAAAAGCGATATTTCCATTATACCGGATTATGTTAAAAATTATTTACCCCCCAACCAAGCCGAAAAACTTCCTCGGAGGGCGAATGTTAAAATTTCGCATATTTATGCGTGATTAGCGAATTTGCGAAAGGGTAACTATAGAATCGAAAGCCCATCAAACCGAAGGAGTGATCTTGATGCCCAATTCCCCAAGAATGAACGGCAAAGTCTCGGTCGTTACCGGAGCCGGCTCCGGCATCGGGCGCGCCGCCGCGCTGCTGCTCGCGCGAGAAGGCGCGAAAGTCGCCCTGATCGATCGCGATTCCCAGTTCGTCGAGAGCGTCCGCGCCGAGATCGAAGCGGCCGGCGGACAAGCGCTGGCGCTGACCGTCGACATCTCCGCGCCCGCCCAGTACCGCGAAGCGCTGGAGAAGGTCGCAGGCGAATACGGCAAAATCGATACGCTGTTCGCCAACGCCGGCATCCTGGGCGTCGTCGGCCCGATTGAATCGATCGAAGACGACGAATGGGACGAGACGATCACGAATAACGTCAAAGGCACGTTCACCAGCGTCAAATACGCCATTCCTTACTTGAAAGAAAACGGCAAAGGCAGCATTGTCCTGACCAGCTCGCTCAGCGGCACCCGCGTCTTTTCGCAAAAAGGCTTCTCCGCCTACAGCACGTCCAAAGCGTCGATCGCCGCGTTCGGCCAAATGGCCGCGTTCGAGCTGGCGCCGTCCAATATCCGCGTCAACGTCGTGGCTCCGGGCACGATCGACACGAACATTTTCAGCAGCGAGGACAAGGAACCGGAAGCGGACGATATGAACACCAAACCCGTCGAATACCCGGAAGGCACGGTACCGCTGCCGGAAGGCAACGGCAAGCCGGAGCAGGTCGCGAATCTGGTGCTGTTCCTCTCTTCGGAGGAGTCGGATCACATCAGCGGCGCGGTCGTGCATATCGACGGGGCGGAATCGCTGTTCGTGGGATGACTTCGACCCAGACTCGGAACGGAAAAAGAAGCAGCCTGGAAGGCTGCTTCTTGCCGCCGGGAGAAGGTCCTCGTGAGGAAAGTCCGGGACTGCGCGCGAGATTCATTTCGGCCGCTTGTTGAAGCGGAGAACGGGAAGCCGACAAGCTGCCGGCGGACCGCACCGAGCCGTTTTCCCGCCGAGGATGATCGCCGCCGGACCGCGCCGCCTTTTTGCGAAGCAAACAGTCGCCTGCCGAAGCAAGCCGCCGACGAAGCGAAGCGCACCGAGCCGAGGATGATCGCCGCCGGCGCATACAGCGCGTTCGCTCCGGAACAGGCCGACGGATTCCGTTTTCGAATAATTGCGAATAAGCACTTATTTGGCTCCAAAATAGTCTTTCTCAGAAAATAGCTGCAGCAGAGCAGCTATTTTTGCTTTTAATCCCCTTTTTACGTCCTTTTCCGCGAAATAGCTGCTCTGACGCAGTTATTTTCAAAAAACGCTCGATGATTCAGGAAATAGCTGCTCTTATGCAGCTATTCCGTCAGGGTGCCGAGTACGTGTCCTGCTCGCAGCGCCGCTTCGGCCTTCCTTTCCCCTATTCGTATGCTCTATTCGCATGACCTCTTCACATTCCCAGTTTGCAAGAGCACTTTTCCGCGGACAAGTTCAGTTTCCGCTTAGTTCGGCCGAATTCGCGAACACCCGCCGCGCAATTTCCCGTTTTCCTCCGTCGAACGCGAGCTTGAACGTCTCCTCCGCCCGAATATCCTGCGACGAGAAGCCGAGCATGACGTCGAGCTGCACGTTTTCCAGCACCAGCTTCAGATCGCGGTCGTGGTAGCCGAGCGAATCGAATAAGATCTCGAATTTCAGCGAGACGCGGCCGCCGGCCGGGATGCTCACGCGCTTGTACGCCTTCAGCTCGCGCTCCGGCTGGAGCACGCTGGCGTACTTTTTGCGGACGTACACCTGCACGACCTGATCGCCTTCGCGGCCGCCCGTGTTAAGCACGTCCGCCGTTACCGCGATGCCGTCCGCCGTCTGCTCGAACCGGACGTTTTCCGCTTCGAACGTCGTGTAGCTCAAGCCGTAGCCGAACGGGTACAGCGGCGCCAGATCCATCTCCAAGTATTTGCCGCGCCAGAACTGCTTGTGTCCGGTGGCGAGCTGCGAATAGTGCACCGGCAGCTGGCCCAGCGCTTTCGGCAGCGTGACCGAGAGTTTACCGCCCGGATTGTATGCGCCGGTCAGCGTCTCCGCGATCGCTTCCGCTCCGCGCATTCCCGGCTTCCAAGCTTCGAGAATGGCGTCCATCGACTGACTTTCTTCCAACAGCTCGAGCGGACGCGCGTTGCACAGCACCAGCACCACCGGGCGGCCGGTTTCCTTGAGGGCACGCAGCAATTTTTTCTGCTCGTGCGACAGGCAGATCTCCACGCGATCCGTCGATTCGCCGCTGTCGTTTTCCCGTCCCATGCCGCTCGTGTCGCCGCAGACCGCCACGATCACGTCCGCGTCTTGAGCGATCTCGACCGCCGCCTCGATCTGGTAGAAGTCGGCGTCGCCGTTATAATCGAACGTGTCCTTGATCCCGATCGAATACGTCACTTCCGACTGCGGCAGCGCGCTTTTCAGCGCTTCGTAGACGGTCGGCATGTCCTGATGGTAAAGGTCCTCGTAGCGCGTGTCCTTCTTTTTGAAAAAGAGCGTCCGGGCCAGCACTTCTTCTTCCGTCAGTCCTTCGGAATGGTAATACATGTCTTCGATATGAGCCGGATACGAATAGTCGCTGTAAGCGAACTCTTTGACGTGCGCGAGCGGACCGACCACGGCCACCTTGCGAAGCGAAGGCTTCAGCGGCAGAATGCCGTTCTCGTTCTTGAGCAGCGTCATCGTGCGCAGCGCCATCTCTTTCGACAGCTCTACCATGTCCGGTGTACAAACGGAAGACTCAACCGCGGATTCGTCCACGTAAGGATTGTCGAACAGACCGAGGCGGAATTTCAGATCGAGCACTTTGCGCACGGCGGAGTCGACCAATCCGGGCTCCACTTCGCCTTTTTCCACGAGTCCCTTCAAATATTTCTCGAACATGAAGTCCAGTTCGCATTCGATGCCCGCTTCCAGCGCCAGCTTTACCGCTTCTTCCTGGGTCTCGCAGTATTCCTGGAACGACTGGATCAGCTGGATGCCGTTGCCGTCCGAGACGGTCAGGCCTTCGAAGCCCAATTTATTTTGCAGCAGTTCGCGCAGAATATGGGAGGAAGCGTGCACCGGAACCTGATCGATCTCGTGGTACGCCGCCATGACCGACAGTGCGCCCGCGTCGCGGATCGCCGCTTCGAACGGAACGGCGTAGCCGTCCAGCAGCTCGCGGTCCGTAATATGCACCGGTCCGCAGTTGCGCCCGCCGTCGCTGATCCCCTGGGCCACGAAATGCTTCAGCGTCGCGATGATCCCCTTCGTCAGATCGTCCGACTGCAGCCCCTGCACGTAGGCCGAGCCGTATTGGCTGACCAGATAGACGTCTTCGCCGAACGATTCCTCGTAGCGGCCGTAGCGGTGGTCGCGGATCACGTCGACGACCGGCCCGAGCGCCCAGCGTTCGCCGGTGGCGATCATCTCGCGGCGCATGGCGTCGGCCATCCGGCGCACCGGCTCTTCGTCGAACATGGCGCCGGCGCCGATGTTTTGCGGGAAAAGGGTATGGTTGCGGCTGAGCACGCCCGACGTCGCCTCGGTCATGAACAGCACGGGAATGCCGAGCCGGGTTTCTTCCACGAAGTGCTTCTGGATGGTGTTCATCGCGCGCGCCATTTCCGCCGGAAGCAGATCCGTCGCTCCTCCGATCCGTCCGATATAGCCGCAGCCGTGCGGGACGTTCCTGCTCGTCAATTCGGCCGAGAAAACGAAGTTTTGCACGTCGGAGATCATGCTTCCCGTGCGCGCGGATGTGAGCTGGGCGATTTTCTCCTCCAGCGTCATTTGTGCAAGAAGATGGTCCACACGTTCCTGTACCGGCTTCGATGCGTCTTTATACGTCATATCGAGTGCTGCCCCCTTTGGTAGGATACCGATGTGCTGCGCATTCATGTAAACGCTTTACTTTACGAGTACGATTATATAAAACCTTTTCGGAAAAATCTACGCCGCCTCGCAAAAAACGCCGCCTTCCCTTAGGAAAGCGGCGTTTCCGCGTTGTCCGACGAACATTTCACGCCGGCTGGCTTTAGCCCTGAGGCTGCGTTTGCGGCACCGGCTGCGGCTGCGGCACCGGCTGCGTTTGCGGCACTGGCTGCGTTTGCGGCACCGGCTGCGTTTGCGGCACTGGCTGCGTTTGCGGCACCGGCTCTAATTGGGGCTGCGGCTGCTGAGGCAGCGTAATATCTTCTTCGATCTTGATCGGCGTGTGGAAGGCGTCCGCCTCAAGCAGCGGAGCGACCATGGCCGCCATTTCGCTGCGCGTGACTTTTTTGTTCGGGTTCAGCGTTCCGGTGCTCGTCGCTTCGATCAGGCCGGCCGCGTAGGCCGCGCCCACGTCGTCCAGCGCCCATACCGGAATGTTGCCTACGCCGCCCAGTCCCTGCGGGAGAGGCTGCGATTCCAGATGAGCGGCGCGCGCGACCATGGCGGCCGCTTCGGCGCGGGTCACCGGCTTTTTAGGGCCGAATGTGTCGCCGTCGAGATAACCTTCGTAGATACCCGCCGCGGACAGGCCGCCGACGTAGCGGATCGCCCAGTCCGGGATGGGATCGGTGAAATACACGTCGAAAATGCTGCCGTTCGCGTTCATCGCGCGGCCGAGAATAACCGTAAAGTCGGCACGGCCGATCTCCGCCGCGGGCCGGAATTTACGGTCTTTGGCCGGCTTGACGATGCCTTCGTTATACAGCGTCATGATCGCGTCGCGATTCGGGTCTTTGGCGATATCGTAAAAAGGTTCTTTGGCTGCGAGCGCCGTAGGAGAGGCGGGAGCCGCAGGAGTTCCGGCAGCCGGCTTGGGCTTGCCCGTCGCCGAAGCGGCCGGCGTCTTCGTCCGATCGGCCGGCGTCTTATCGGTTCCCGCAGGAGCGGGAGCCGGGGCCGCCGTGTCGCCCGGAAGCGACTGCACGGGAGCTTCCGAAGCGGCAGAGACGCCGTCGGCGGGCGGAACCTCGTCGGACGGCATCGAAGTTCCGGGCCCCGCGGACGGAGCCGTCGGCGGAGCGGCTTGGAGCGGCGGAGCCGACGGCTCAGGCGATACGGCGCCGGCGGACGGCGCACCCGAGGAAGCGGACGGCGGCGTCTGCTCCGCGTGCGCGGCCGGGAAACTCAAGGCGGGCACCGCGATCAGGGAAGCGGCGGCCAGAATTAAGATTCGTTTGCGGGATCTGTGGGTGGTCGGCTTGTACATGTTTGATTTCTCCTCCTTGTAGCCCTGTCCGAGAGACAGGCGTGTCCAACGTTCGGATTCTATCGTTCTCCCCTACTACCTTACAAAAAAACTTCTTTTGATGCAAAAAAGGAAGACTCGCCCTCTTCTTCCGAATAGCAGGACAGCAAGCATTTTCGGTACGCAAGACGGCCCGCGCTCCTTGAAGGAGGCGGGCCGCCGTTTTTGGGGTTTGCGTCAAAAGCGGGAGCCGGCATGCCGCCGGTTCAGCCTTTGATCAGGTATTTCGCGAGCATGTCGACCAGGTTTCCGCGCGTGATTTTCGTATCGGCGGAGCCGCTGAGCTCGATCGTCGAAGGATCGACGTTCGCCGCCAGCGCGATCAGCTCGGCCGCTTCGCCGCTCGTTACCTGCAGTTTCGGGCCGAAGACTTCGTCTTGGAAGCTGCCGAGCAGCCCGCGTTCTTCCAATCCCGACACGTAAGGAGCCGCCCATGCCGGAACGTTATCGATGTACGTGTGCTTCGACGCGTCGCCTTCGGCGCCGATCGCGCGTCCGAGCATCGTCACGAATTCGGCGCGCGTCACGGCTGCCGCCGGACGGAACGTGCCGTCCGCGTAACCGCTCACGATTCCTGCGGAGTAGGCCGCTTCGACCGCGTCCGCTTTCGCGTACCCCGCGATGTCGGAGAACGTCGACGCCGCCGGCTTCCCGCCTGCCGGAGCTTCGACCGCCGATCCCGCAGCGTCCGTGATGCGGCCTTCCGTCTTCTGCTTGACGTCGCCTACGCTGTCGAGATACTCGCGGAATACTTCGTAGTCGACCAGGTTCAGCTCGTAGTAACGTCCGTCTTCTTTGGCCGCGGCCATCGAACTGTAGAAGTCTCCGCCCGCCGCGATGTACGAGTTCGTCGCCACGATATAGTACGCTTTCGGATCGATCGGCGTATACTTGCCGTCTTCGCCGAGAATTTGAATATCGGTAATGCGGGAGCCTTCCTGCGTCACCTGCCCCGTTACGGAATCGATTTTCTCTCCCGGCTGCTTGGAATCGTACGTGAATTTCATGCCGGATACCTGCGGGAAGCGGCCCTCGCCGGTCTCCACGCCGCTGACGCCGTTTTCGAGCGCCGCTTTGATCTCCGCACCGGTCATTTTCAGCGCGCTGAGATTGTTGCCGTACGGCATCGTCGTCAGCAGGCTGCCCAGCGTAATGTCGCCGGCAGGGATGGAAGCGCGGATGCCTCCGCCGTTCTGGATCGTCACGTAAGCTTTGGCGTCGCCCAGTTCGACGATGCTCTCGACCTTCGCCCGCATGCCGTCGGCCATGAAGTCGCCCAGGTTCGTTTCCTGCTTGCGCACCGTTCCGCGCTCTCCGTCCAGCGTCACGTCGGACTTGCCGATCACGGTCGTTTTCAATTCCTCGAGTTTGGCCGCGTATTCCTTCAGCTTGGCGGCCGAAGCTTCGTCGCCTTTGATGACGTAAGACTTGTCCTCGTTCTGGGCGTCCAGGTTGATCAGCTTGCCTTCCCATTTCGTCAGCACGCCCTTGTCGTCGAACGTGGCGTCGAGCCTGCCCAGATTCTTGTCGTATTCGCCCGTCTGCACGATAACGACCGGAGCTTTTCCGCCTTCGTACACGGTCGGCTCGTCGAGCTGCGTATGCGAGTGGCCGCCGACGATAATGTCGATGCCGTCCACTTCCTTGGCGAGCTCCTGATCTTCCGCATAGCCGAGATGGGACAGCGCGACGATCTTGTTGATGCCCTTGGCCGTCAGTTCGTCCACCGCTTTTTGCGCGCTTTCGATATCGTCCTTGAATTTGACCGTTTCGCCCGGGGAAGCCAGCGCGACCGTGTCGCTCGTCGTCAGGCCGATGATGCCGACCTTCTCGCCGTTCACTTCTTTGATGACGGACGGATAGATTTTGCCTGCCGCCGCAGGATCGCCGATCGTTTTGACGGAGAGAGGTCCCAGATCTTTATCGGCCGAGAAGTCGATGTTCGAGCTGACGAACGGGAACTTCGCTTCTTTGACGAACGGCGCCAGGCCCGCCGGTCCCTTGTCGAATTCGTGGTTGCCGAATACCATGGCGTCGTATTTGAGCTGGTTCATGAAATACAGATCCGCGAGTCCGCCGTACTGGTTGAAATACAGCGTGCCCGAAAAGACGTCGCCCGCGTCCAGCAGCAGCGTGCGGTCGTTGCGTTCCGTGTTGATCGCCGTCACGCGGCGGTCGATATTGTCCAAATGGGCATGCGTGTCGTTCGTATGTAAAATGCGCAGATCGAATCCGTTCGAAGCGGTCGTCTCCGCGGCCTGCGCGGATTGTCCGCCCAGCGCCGGCGTCAGCGCGGATACGAGCACCGCGGCCGTCAATGCGGCACGGACGTTTTTCTTCGCTTTGCTTCTCTTCATGAATCTTTTGCCCCCTTGAGGAAAAGTAATGGTCGCCGCCTCTGCTTCTTCCTTACAAAACCCGAACAAAAAGCCGACTTTTTCCCCACAATCATATATAAACAAGCAAGCAAAAGTAAATAGCTTTTACATAAAATGCATTTTCGCCGCCGTTTTTTAACAAAACCCGAACAAAACGGCCGCCTTCTTCCCGTCTCGAAACGTTGCTTTAAACGGGGCCATGACGCATAATGAATCAGATACGGGCCGGCTTTCGGCGCGTCTTCGAACCGGAACGCAGCATGCGGAACGCGGGTTTCGCGGACGCGCCGAACCGCCTGCCGAAACCAAGGAGGAATCGTGAACATGACGTTAAAAAGCCGCTTCGACTTCCATACGCAGATCGACCGTCTGCAGAGCGCTTCCGAGAAATGGGACGGACGCGAAAAAGTATTCGGCGCGCCGGACGCGCTGCCGCTCTGGGTCGCCGACATGGACTTCGCCGCGCCGCAGGAAGTACTGGACGCGATGCGCAAGCGGGTCGACCACGGAGTCTTCGGATATACGTTCCGCACACCGGCCTACTTCGACGCCGTCGTGAATTGGATGAAGGAACGCCACGACTGGACGATCGATCCCGAGTGGATCACCTTTACGCCGGGCGTCGTGCCCGCGCTGGCTTTTGCCGTGGAAGCTTTCACGAAGCCGGGCGACAAGATCGCCATTCAGACGCCGGTCTATCCGCCGTTCTATAACGTGGTGCGCGAGAACGGGCGGCAGCTGGTCATGAACCCGCTGACCGTTACCGAGAACGGCGGCTACGAGATGGACTTCGAGGATCTGGAGCTCAAGCTGGCGGACGACGTCAAAATGCTCATTCTGTGCAGTCCGCACAACCCCGTCGGCCGGATCTGGTCCCGCGCCGATCTGGAGAAGCTGGCGGAGATCTGCCTCAAGCATGACGTGCTCGTCGTCGCCGACGAGATCCACGCCGACCTGATCTTCGAACCGAAAGCGCATGTGCCGTTCGCCTCCGTCTCGGACGCGGCGCGCGACAACTGCCTGGTCTGCACCGCGCCGAGCAAGACGTTCAACCTGGCCGGATTGTCGGTCTCGAACATCGTGATTCCGAGCCGCAAGCTGCGCGTGACGTTCCAACGCACGGTCGCCAAAATGCACGGCCTGGGTTCGATCAGCACGCTGGGCGCGACGGCGACTGAAGCCGCTTATACCCACGGCGGCGAATGGCTGGACGAGCTGCTGGCGTACGTCCGCGGCAACATGGAATACGTGCGGGATCAGATCGAAGAGCATCTGCCGGAACTGTCCATGAACCTGCCGGAAGCGACCTATCTGCTGTGGATCGACTTCCGCGGCTTGAACCTGAACGCCAAGGAACTGATGCAGTTCCTGCTGCACAAAGCCGGCATCGCCCTTAACGACGGTACGATGTTCGGCCTCGAAGGCGCGGGCTACATGAGAATGAACGTCGCCTGCTCGCGCTCGATCGTCGAACAGGCGATGGAACAGCTGAAGGCGGCGGTAGCGGAGCTTCGGAGCGGGAAAACGGATTAAGTCCAAAAAGATAAGCTTGCAAAAGATATACCGAACAGAAAAGGCTGCCTCGGATCCGGTTCGCGGATTTCGGGACAGCCTTTTTGGGCGGCTACTTTCGAATGCCGGCAGGTGCCTCTTCCGCTCCCGCCGCCGGGATGACGTCGGCCCCCGCCTGCGCTTCCAGGCACAGCTGGGCCGCCAGGAAAGCATGCTCCTGCGTCATGGCGTTTTCGGTCCGGTTCAGACAGTCCAGGATCAGCTCGCCGAAGAACGGATAGCCGACCTCGCCTCCGACCTCGAACCGGAACTCGCCTTCCCCGTTGACCAGATACACATGGTCGCCGGAACGGTCGCGGGCGATATCGACGTATTTTCTCAGCTCGATATAGCCTTCGGTGCCGAGAATGATCGTGCGGCCGTCTCCCCATGTGCTCAGCCCGTCCGGCGTCAGCCAGTCCACGCGGAAGTAATTCGTGGCGCCGTTGTCGCCCAGCAGCGTCGCGTCGCCGAAATCGTCGAGTTCCGGGTACTGCGGGCAGCTGTAGTTGGCGATTTTGCTGTGCAGCACTTGGGCGTCCCTGCAGCCCGCGTAATGCAGAAATTGCTCGATCTGATGGCTGCCGATATCGCACAGGATGCCGCCGTAATGCTCTTTTCGGAAAAACCATTCCGGACGATTGGGCGCGTTCAGGCGATGCGGGCCGAAACCGGTCACCTGCACGACCCGACCGATCGCGACGCTGTCGATCAGCTGACCGGCATATACGGCGGATTCGACGTGGATGCGTTCGCTGTAGTAGACCATGTATTTGCGGCCCGTTTCGCGCACCTTCGCCCGGGCCTGCTCCAGCTGCTCCAGCGTCGTGAACGGGGCTTTGTCCGTAAAATAATCTTTGCCCGCATCCATGACGCGAAGGCCGAGCGCGCAGCGCCGAGACGTGATGGCCGCGCCCGCCACCAGCCGCACTTCGGGGTCGGACAGTACCTCTTCTTCAGACGACGCGACGCGAACCTGCGGATACGTCTTCTTGAACTGTTCCGCTCTTGCCGGATCGGCGTCGTACACCCATTTGATCTTGGCGCCCGCTTCGAGCAGCCCGTTGACCATGCCGTAAATATGGCCGTGGTCCAGCGCGATCGCCGCGAACGCGAATTCTCCGCCATGAACGACCGGTTTCGGTTTGCCGACCGGCGCGTAATTCATTCCGTCTTTTTTATTCATAAGTCACCTCGGGTATGGGATGGATGATCGGGACACGCTATTCCAACTTGGTTCCGACGGTAATCGATTGATCGGCGAAGTTCTCGACGTGTCCGCTTTTTTCGTAAAAACGGATCGCGTTCGCCTGCACGCCTTCGCGCGTATAGAAAGGATCGTCGGACGCGAGCGGCAGCACGACGTTCTCTCCGGTGCCGGCCGCTTTGTAGATGGCGGTGATCGTTTCCAGCGTCGCGCGTCCGCTGACGCCGTCGATCAGCGGCGGCCGCCCGTTTTCGATCGCGTTCAGCGCGTCATCGATCTGCGCGGCATGTCCTTGATGCGGCAGATCCGGCAGAGCCTCATACGTTTCTTGGAGCTGTTTTTCCAATACTTCGTTCGTTTCGGGGAAGCCGTTCGGCCGCGATACGGAAGCTTTCACTTTCCATGGAGCCGAGAGGCGGGCCTGTTTTCCCTGAAAAATCAGCTGCTGTTCTTCGCCGTGATGCACGACCGAGCTTGTTACCTGCCCCAGCGCGCCGTTCGGATATTTCAGCAGCGCGACGGACAGATCTTCGACCTCCGCGTTATCGTGCGCCCCGTTGCTCATGAAAGCTTGAATCCGCTCGGGACGCCCCATCATCCAGATCAGCGCGTCGATATGGTGCACGGCGTGATTCAGCGTGCAGCCCCCGCCTTCTTTTTCCCAGGTCCCCCGCCACCACAGATCGTAATAGCAGTGCCCGCGCCACCAGAACGAATCGACCTGAGCATGCAGGATCGGGCCGGCGAGACCGGTATCCAGCATCTGCTTAAGCTTCATGATCGGGTTCGTGAACCGGTTCTGCGCCACGACCGACAGCATCCTGCCGCTACGCCGCGCCGCTTCGAGCATTCGGTCGCATTCTTCCAACGAGGACGCCATCGGTTTTTCGACCAATACGTGACTGCCCGCTTCCAAAAAATCGATCGCGACCGGCGCATGCTCGTACGGAGGCAGGCAGATCGAGACCAGATCGATTTCGTCGTCCAGCAGCTGCCTGTAATCGCTTACGATTTTGGCGTTCAAGCCGTGCGCTTGGTTCTTCGCTTCCGCTTTTTCGGGATACAGGTCGCACAGCGCCACGATTTGACACCGGTCCTTGAACCGCAAATAACCGTCGATATGAGCACCGGAGATCGCGCCCGTGCCGATGATCGCAACTTTTAACATAAGAGGGTTCCTCCTGAGAATTATTGTCTGCCCCCTAAGAATAAAGTGTTTTTCCGTGCGATTGTGAGGCTGTAAGGCTGAAAAAATAACGCTGGATTGCGGTTGTGCGGGAGATTATTTATAGTGGGTTTATCGGAAAATGGAAAACCGGGGAGGCATGCGGCATGGCGAACAACGTTTATCGTTTCAACGAAAAATCGATCGATTTCGCTTACAGGCGCCGCAGCGTCGACAACGAGCATCCGGAAACGTTCCATTCCCATCTGGGCATCGAGCTGCTGCTGATCCATCAGGGACGCGGAACGTTGATCGTCAACAATCGCAGCTACCGGATCGAGCCGGGCATGCTCTGCGTGTTTCAGCCTTATCAGCTGCACCGGGTGAGACCGGATTACTCCGACGGCCAAAGCTTCGAACGTTCGCTGACCGTGTTCGAGCCGACCCTGTTCGAAGCGTATTTCGAAAAATGGCCGCTGCTGCATGCTTTTTTCGCGCGGCTGCATCGGGAACGGCTGCCTGATCCGTGCCTGTACGGCATCGGCGATGATCATATGCTGGCGCATTTGTTTCGGGATTTCCGGGATCGTTCGCTCCGCATGACGGAAGCCGAACGGGGCGAAGAGATCTCGCTGTTTCTCATCAACTTGTTCCATGCGATCAAGCCGATGTGGAACCGCTCGGAGGGAGAAACCTCGCCTTCGGCCGCGCGCAAGCTTCACCGGGCCGAAGAAATTCTGAGCTGGATCGAGACGAACTACCATCTGCCGTACCGGCTGGACGACCTCGCCGCCGCTCTGCACCTTTCTCCGTATCATCTATCTCACTTGTTTAAGGACGCGATCGGCGTCAGCATCTCGGAATACATCTCGACCCGCCGAATCCATGAGGCCGTCCGCCTTCTCGCGACGACCGACAAGCCGGTTTCGCTGATCGCCGAGGAAATCGGGCTGACCAACGTGTCTTATTTTTGCAAATTGTTCAAAGAGAATATGAACGCGACTCCGCATCAGTATCGAAAAAGATGGATGGATCGTTATTTCCGCCTCTAAAGAACGAAGGATCACCCTTCTTAACGACAAAAAGCCTCCGAATGGATTCGGAGGCGCTTGGCCGTTACGATCATTTATGCCTATGGATCATTCTAGCTCGAGTACTCGGATGCGTTCATCGCCCCTTTTTTAACTTGAATGAAGTAGCTGACATTTCCTGTTCGGAAATAAAGATTGAGCATGGATTCGGCATAAGCTTTCGTCGAAACGACGGAAAAGCGGCCTGCCGCATCCGTCGAAACCGGGATCACCTCAAGTTCTCCTTTGCTCCGCCCCTCTTCCGTGCGTTCGGATACCTGAATATCCAGCTGCTTGTTGGCCTGATCGACAAATTGTCCTTCAACCCGCAGCGTGCCGTTCTCAAGGAATTCGGCGATCAGGGTTTTCTGCCCGAACTCCGGCTTTACGTACACTTCGGGGAACGGTTCTTTCGGCAGTTTCTCCTTCGGCGTAACCGAAGCCGGCGCGCCGGTCAGCTGCTTCATCTCGGACTGCAGCTTCATCAGAATGACGGCCGCTTGCGCGCGGGTGACCGTATCGTCATAACCGAACATCCAGCTCTGGTTGCCGGTTTTGCCGAGCATGTAACCGTTAGCCTGGACATACTTTACCGCTTCTAAAAAGTCGAAGTTTACGCCGTCAGCCGACGCGACCAGGCCGGCTGCGCGGTAGCGATCGATCGGTTTGTCGCGGAAGTCGCTTTTGCCCGATTTCGAGCTGAACAGCAGCATGTTGCGGTCTGCTGCAACTTTATATGCCCCTTCCGCCCAATGCTTTTTCTTCTTGGAAGCATAAGCTTCGTAATCGACTTTGTAAGTTCGCAGCAGCATGGTCAGAAACTGCGCTTCCGTCACCGAAGCATCCGGACGGAAGTTGCCGCCTGCATCCGTCGCAGCCACTCCTGAACGCAGTGCCCACTCGATCGCCGCCTGATCGGCGTGTCCGGCGATGTCTTTCGCTTTGGCAGGATCGCCGGCCGGATATTTTTTGCTCTTCAAGCGTTCGAAGACCTTGACCGGAATCTGCTCACGCACCGAACCCGAACTGACCGTCAGCTTGTAGCTGCCGGGTTTAACCCCTTCGAGAACGCCGTCCGCCGAGACTTTCAGCCCCGCAGCCGAGCTGCTCGAATAGGTTAGAGCCGTCTTGGGTATCCCGGATGTGCCATCATTATATCGGGCGGCGATTCGCAGCGGCAGTTTGCTGCCCGGATTCACGACCAATTCGTCATACTGAGCCGATAGTCTTTGAATTTCCCGTCCTTTGCCTGTGGTAAACGACCAGGTCTTATGGCGAGGCTGCGATTCGTCGCGCACCGTATAGTCAAGGTTCACGGTGTAAAGGCTGTAGCCGTCGAGCACTTCTTTCGGATAAAGGTACAACGTATCGTACTGAAGCTCGTTGTAAAACGGCACATCCTGTCCTTTGGAATCCGTAATGCTGGCCTGGAACGATTCGATTTTCTGACCGGATAACGCCGAGATGATACCTCCCGAATGTTCGACGCCGATCCGATCCAGCGGATTGGGAATTTCAAAGCCGTAAAATCCGATGTTCGCCTCTTTCATGCCGTCATACGGATAGACCGTTACTTCCGGTCCGTTCGGCGTATACGACAGATAAGCCGGATTCATGACAGCCGTGCCTTCCTGAAGCCCGATACCGACCGAGTTGTACTTGCCGTCCAAAATGATCTTGCGATGATAGGCGGTGCTCAGCCAGGAGTCGATGGCTTTCCGCGTCGTAGCATTGTTATAAGACATGACCTCGGCTACGGACTGATTCGGCCAACCGGCGGCCTTGCCGCGATCTCCGGCTGTAATGCCTGTGAACCCTGCGGTCCCTTCCTTCTCCCGGTGCGCCTCTAATCCTTCAAAGCGATATTGATTGTAATAAGCGGCGTGAGCTTGAGAAGCCTGCGAAAGCCTGGCATCCAGCTCCAACGGTCCAACCCCTACTTTTGCCCGAATCTCGTTCAGATAAGCCAATCCGTCCAGCTGATCCTGCGTGAAGCTTCCTTGCGCCGCCGAAGCGGCGGATACGTGTTTCGCCGGATACGCCGGCATGACCGTCACGGCCATGAGCGCGGCCAATAAGCAAACTCCCCACCTGCGGCTCAGCTTCTTTCCGCTCCCCTGATGATGTCGACTTTTCTTGCTTCCCCTCGTCCTATTCACTTTGGTTCTCCCCTCGTTATCCCCGTTTCCGAGACCTGCTAACTCGCTTTGGACTGTAAAGCTTTCGATGGTCTTCTCTAAATTTCCTGCTTTAGACGTCAAAGAGCTTCGGATACTTGGGTATCCGAAGCTCTTTTGCTTCCTATTACAACGGTAAATCAACCTCTGTTGGGTGCCGCCTCGCTGCTCGCCAGCCGTACGTTTGTTATCACGAATCGGCTCTCCGGCAGCGCCGGCATGCGCGACAGGCTCAGTTCCAAATCCTGCTCCGGCACGTCGTACGCCATACGGTTCGTCAGGAATTCCAGCGAGACCCGCATCGCGTCGATCGTCAGCCATTCGCCGGCGCAGCGGTGGCCGCTGTTCGGATCGCCGCCGCCCTGCGGAATCAGATCGAACGGGCTTCCGCCCCAGTTCTCGAACCGCTCCGGCTTGAACTTGTCGGCTTCGTCCCACAGCGCGGGATCGTGCGTCGTGCCGTATACGTCGAGCAGCACCATCGTTCCTTCCTCGAATTCATGCCCTTTCCAGGTAAAATCATGAATAACCGAAGCGCCGAGGAACGGCGTGAAAGGATAATAACGGCGCGTCTCCTGCACGAACCACTGCCGGTATTTGCCTTCGTCGGCGGCCAGCTTCTCCCGATATTCGGGATGTTCGTGCAGCGCGATCGCCGTGAAGACCACGTAGCGACCGATCGCCACGATCGGCCGGACGATATTGATCAGTTCGATCGCCGCCATTCGGGAGTCCAGCTCCCGATCCTGCAGATCGCGGTGGAACGCCATCGCGTAAGCGGCCGTGCCTTCGTCCGCTTTGAACTCGCCGGCCCGCAGATCCAAAATGAATCCTTCCAGCCACTCTTCGGTTCGCCGCCGGGCTCGTCTGCCCGCCGCATGCCGGGGACCGACCGCGCCGAACGCTTCGACCATGGCGCCCATGTCGTCGGCACGATTACGAACGGTCTCCTCTTCGATCGGCACGCCCGCCCAGCGGCAGGCCGCCCGATGCAGCAGCTCCTGCGATTCGCCGAACAGCTCCACTTCGCCGGCACCTTCCCATCTGCCGATCGCCGCTTCCCACTCTTGCGCGAGCAGCTGCATGAAGACGTCGAGACGCTCGCGCGACATCAGCGACATAAACAGCATTTTCCGGTGGCGATGCGCGTCCCCATCCATCGTCTGAATCGCGTTCTCGCCGAACAGCGATTTCTGGATCCGCTTCGGAATCGCGCCGGAACGTTGGAACTTCGACGTATCGTAAAACAGCTCCGCCGCGTCCTTGCCTCCGATACAGATCGCCGGCTGTCCCAGCAGACGCGTGCGGAAGATTTCCGTCTCCATTTCCCTGCGCCGCTTAAAAATAAAATCGTAGCCGTCCTTGAGCAGAGCCAGGCTGTTGTCCGGCGTATGCTCCTGCGGCGTTTGTCCTTGCTGTGTCATGGCGATTCTCTCCTTTCGTGCTGAAGCATGCTTCCATGTCAACGTATTACCTGTTTTTCGAACGAACAAATCTTCCGGGCGGCGCTTCCTGTCCGAAGACTCTTGGGCAAGGAAGCGAATTCTTTAACAAGATTAATTTATATCTATCTTTATACGTTATTTTTTATTACATGAATTTGATTTTAAATCATTTTTCCGAAAAATGGATTACATTTTCTTTCTTTTATGATATCTTATATCCCATAAATAGCTTAATTCACTTATTTCTCTTCCGAAAAGTCCGGGATATCGAACAATCAAGCTAATAATATTACATGATTGTGACAAAACAAGGAATGGAGGATGAATATTGAAAAAGAGCCTGTTGAAAATCGAACGTTTGACCACCTCTTTCCGGATCGGCGACGACTACTATGCGGCAGTCGACGATGTATCGCTGACCGTCAACCGCGGCGAGGTGCTCGCCATCGTCGGCGAATCCGGTTCCGGCAAGAGCGCCCTCGCTTTCTCCGTCATGGGACTGCATGCTCACGCCCGCATCGACGGCCGCATCTATTACAAAGGCGAAGATTTGATCGGCATGCCGGCCGCCAAGCTCAACAAGCTGCGCGGCAGCGAAATCGGCATGATCTTTCAGGACCCGCTCTCCGCGCTTAATCCGCTTATGACCGTCGGCGAACAGATCGAAGAATCGCTTCTGCTTCACCGAAACGGCATTTCCCGCGCGCAGCGCCGGAACGCCGCAATCGAACTGCTGAACAAAGTGGGCATTCCGTCCCCGGAACGCACCGCTGCGCAGTATCCGCACGAATTGTCCGGCGGCATGCGCCAGCGGATCGTCATCGCGATCGCGATCGCCAACCAGCCGAGCCTGCTGATCGCCGACGAGCCGACCACGGCGCTCGATGTCACGATTCAGCTGCAAATTCTCGATCTGATCAAAGCGCTGAAGAACGATATGGACGCCGGCGTCATCCTGATCACGCACGATCTGGGCGTTGTCGCCGAAATGGCCGACCGCGTCGCCGTCATGTATGCCGGACAAATCGTCGAGATCGCCGACATTTTCACGCTCACCTCCAACCCCAAGCATCCGTATACCCGCTCGCTGCTTCAATCGATTCCGAACTCGGCGGAATCCGGCTCCCGGCTGCATACGATTCAAGGCATCGTGCCCTCGCTCAAACATCTTCCCCGCCGCGGCTGCCGTTTTCAATCGCGTATTCCTTGGATCGAAGCTTCGGAGCACGAGAGCGAACCGGAACTGCACGAGATCGAACCGGGACATTTCGTCCGCTGCACCTGCCATCTCCGTTTTCGCTTTCCGGATTCCGCTTCGGACGCCGGCCTGCCGCCTTCGGCAGACGCCTATTCCATAAACGGGGAGGAATTCCGCTATGGCACTTCTTGAAGTCCGCGACCTGCAGGTCCATTTCCCGATTCGCGGCGGCCTATTCGGCCGGACGCAGGGATTCGTCAAAGCCGTCGACGGCGTCTCGCTGTCCATCGAACCGGGACAGACGTACGGCCTGGTCGGCGAATCGGGCTCGGGCAAAACGACGACCGGACGAGCCGTCATCGGCCTGAATGCCATTACTTCGGGCAGCGTCCTCTTCAACGGTCAGGAATTGACCGCCGCGAGAAACCGTTCGGCCGCACGCCGGGACATGCAGATGATTTTTCAAGATCCCTATTCTTCGCTCAATCCCAAGAAGCGAGTGCTCGACATTATCGCCGAGCCGCTGCGCAATTACGAATCGCTTTCTCATAAAGAAGAGAAATTCCGGGCGGCCGAACTGCTCGAACGGGTAGGATTGAGTCCCGAAAGCCTCTATAAATATCCGCATCAGTTCTCCGGCGGGCAGCGGCAGCGGATCGGCATCGCCCGCGCGATCGCCCTGAAGCCCAAGCTGATTATCGCGGACGAGCCGGTATCGGCGCTCGACGTGTCCGTCCAGGCCCAGGTGCTGAATTTTCTTCAGGATATCCAACAGGAGCTGGGTCTGACTTATCTCTTCATCAGCCATGATCTCGGAATCATCCGGCATATGTGCGACAAGATCGGCATTATGTATCGGGGCCGGCATGTGGAACAAGGCACGACCGAAGACATTTTCGAGCGGCCTCGTCACATCTATACGAAACGCCTGCTGTCCGCCATCCCCGATGTCGATCCGCGTCGGCGCGAGCGGTTGTCCGCCTTCCGGGCTTCTGTCAACGCCGAGTACGAAAACGGTTATGCCGATTACTTCGACGAAGCGGGACTCGCCTATGCCCTCCGTCCCGTCTCCGACACCCATCTCGCGGCACTTCCGGAAAGGAGCTGACGCCCGTGTGGAAAACGATCGTCCGACGCATTTTCGTCATGATTCCGCAAATTTTCTTTTTAAGCCTTCTGGTGTTCCTGCTGGCCAAAGCGATGCCCGGCGACGCGCTGACCGGTTCCATCGACCCGAACATCGACCCGGCCGCCATCGAAGCGCAGCGGGAACGGCTGGGCCTCAATAACCCCTGGTTCATTCAGTACTGGGATTGGATCAAAAACGCCGTGACCGGCGACCTGGGGCAGTCGTTCCGCTTCAAAATGCCGGTAACGCAGCTGATCGGCGAGCGGATGATGAACACTGTTTGGCTCTCCGTCGCCACGCTGATCCTGACTTACGTGATCGCGGTTCCGCTCGGCATCATCAGCGGGCGCTACAACGATACGTGGTCGGACCGGCTGATCACGGGCTATACATATCTCGGTTTCGCGGCTCCCTTATTCATCTTCGCGCTGCTGATGCTCTGGGTCTTCGGGTTCCAACTCGGCTGGTTCCCGACCGAAGGCAGCGTGGCGCCGGGCAGCGCCGCGGGCACGTTCGCTTATGCGATGAGCAAAATTTACCATCTGCTGCTTCCGTCGCTGTCCATGGCGCTGATCACCACGGTCTCGACCGTGCAGTATCTGCGCAGCGAAATCATCGACACGAAGCAGAAAGATTTCGTGCTGACCGCCCGCGCCAAAGGCGCTTCCGAATCGCGCATTTACAACCGCCATATTCTGCGCAATTCGCTGCTGCCCATCGCCGCTTTTTTCGGATACGAGATCACCGGCCTGATCGGCGGCACCGTGTTCATCGAGAACATTTTCAGCTATCCCGGGATGGGCCAGCTGTTTATCAGCTCCATTTCGATCCGCGACTTCAGCGTCGTCACGTCCCTGGTGCTGCTGTTCGGCATCGCTTCGATCGTCGGCGCGCTGCTGTCCGACATGATCTTGAGCGCAGTCGATCCGCGCATCCGCATCAAATAACCGTATCCGCCTCGGAAAGGAGCGCCGTCATTCATGGAAAATATCGATCCCAACCTGGTCGTGCAGGATCTTGAAGTCCGCGGCATCGACGAGAAAAGCCCGTCCGGGCTGCGCATTTTATGGCGCGAAATCGTCAGGGACAAAGTCGCCCTGATCTCGCTGATTCTGTTCTCCCTTATCGTACTGGCCGTGTACGGCACCGCCCTATTCCTGGATCAGGACGAGATCGTCCGGGTCGACCTGTTCGCCCTGTACGAGAAACCGTCCGCCAACTTCTGGCTTGGCACCGATTACGGAGGACGCGACATTTTCGGACAGCTAATTATCGGGACGCGAAATTCGCTCAGCATCGGCTTTATCGTGACGGGACTTGCCGGCATCATCGGAATCACGCTCGGCCTCGTCGCCGGCTATTTCGGGGGCATGGTGGACCATGCGCTGATGCGGGTCGTCGACTTTTTCATGGTGCTGCCGATGACGATGATCGTGATCGCGTTCGTTACCGCGGTTCCGAAATATAGCATCGTATCCTTTTCCCTCATCATGACCGCCTTTCTCTGGATGGGCAAAGCGAGGCTGATCCGATCGAGGGCGCTGCAGGAACGGGAAATGGAATATGTCCAAGCTTCACGCACGATGGGCACCCCGCATTTTAAAATCATGCTTGCGCAGGTGCTGCCCAACCTCAGTTCCCTGATTATCGTGACGCTTACGCTCAATCTGGCCGGCAATATCGGTCTCGAATCGGGTCTGTCCTTCCTCGGCTTCGGATTCCCCGAAAGCACGCCTAGCCTCGGCACGCTGGTCAGCTACGCGACGAACCCGCAGACGTTGGAATCCCGCTGGTGGATATGGTTGCCCGCATCGGTGCTGATCCTTGTATTGATGCTTTGCATAAACAATGTCGGTCAAGCCTTGAAGCGCGCAACGGATGCCAGACAAAGAAGAGGATAAGGGAGGAAAAGAGAAATGAAGAAATCGTATACGGGGGCATTTCGTCTCTTTACGCTGCTGCTGGTCATGATGATGGTATTGTCCGCCTGCGGAGGCGGAACGGAGACGGCCGAACCGGCGGCGGGAGCTGCGGAGTCCGGCCAGGCGGCGGCAGGCGGAGGGACGGCCGCCGAAGACGACAAGTCGGAAGACGGGCTGGTCTCGATCGAAGACTTCGATACGGCCGCAGCCAACGAAGGCACGGCGATCGAAGGAGGCAGCTTGAATTACGGTCTCGTTTCCGACACGCCGTTCGAAGGCACGCTCAATCCCTTGTTTTCCTCCGGCGTCCCGGACGCGAACGTTTCGCAGTTTTTCTCCGAAAGCATGCTGACCGTCGACGAAAACTACGTGTACACGAACGACGGCGCCGCCACATACGAAGTATCCGACGACGGACGCGTGTTCACCTTCACGATCCGCGACGAAGTCAACTGGTCGGACGGCAAACCCGTTACGGCGGAAGACTGGATCTTCGCGTTCGAAGTGATCGGCCATCCGGAATACGACGGGCCGCGCTACGGATCGGACATCGAAAACATCGAAGGCATGGCGGAATACCATGAAGGCAAAGCCGATACGATCTCCGGCCTCGTCGCGCTGAGCGACAAAAAACTGCGGATGACCTTCCTGAAGGCCACCCCTTCCCTGCTCAGCGGCGGCCTCTGGACCAGCGTCGTTCCGAAGCATGTTTACGGAGACATTCCGATTACCGAGATGGCCGCCGCTCCCGAAACCCGCGAGCATCCGATCGGCTTCGGTCCGTTCGTCGTGGACCGCATCGTGCCGGGCGAATCCGTGACGTACAAGCGCAACGACAACTACTGGCGCGGCAAGCCGGCGCTGGACGGCGTTACGCTGCGCGTCGTTTCCCCGTCTACGGTCGTACAGCAGCTCGAAACGGGCGGCGTCGATCTCGTGGACGCCTTCCCCGCCGACCAGTATCCCGATAACGCCGACATGTCGAACGTCCAATATCTCGGCGACACCGACGCGGCTTATACGTATATCGGCTTTAAGCTCGGAACCTGGGACAAAAAAGCGAAGGAAGTCGTCACGAATCCCGATGCGAAAATGGCCGACGTCAACCTGCGAAAAGCCATGTGGTACGCGGTCGATAACGACCAGGTCGGACAGCGCTTCTATCACGGTCTGCGCTGGAACGCGACGACGCTGATCGCGCCGTCCCACCCGGACTTCCACGATACCGAAAATCCGGGCGTCGCCTACGATCCGGAAGAAGCCAAGCGGCTGCTCGACGAAGCCGGCTACAAGATGGACGGCGAATTCCGCACCAATCCGGACGGCACCCCGCTCGAGATCAACTTCGTCTCCATGACGGGCAGCGACGTCGCCGAACCTTTGGCCCAGTATTACGTCCAGTCCTGGAAAGCGATCGGGCTCAACGTCAAGCTGGAAATGCTCGAATTCAACACGTTCTATGACCGGGTCGGACAGAACGGCGACGACGATCCGAGCGTGGACGTGTTCCAGGGCGCCTGGTCGCTCGGCTACGACGTCGATCCGACCGCCCTTTACGGCCGGGATGCCCTGTTCAATTTCTCCCGCTGGTCCAACGAAGAGAACGACCGTCTGCTGAAGGAGGGCGTATCGGAAGCGTCGATGGACGTGGCTCATCGTCAGCAGGTCTACAAAGATTGGCAGCAGTTGATGGTCGACGAAGTACCGGTCTTTCCGACGCTCTACCGCGCCTCGCTCGTACCGGTCAACAAACGCGTCATGAACTACGACATCGCTACCGGCAGCGGCGTGTATCTGTATCAGCTCGCGCTGAATTCGGATAAGCCTGTCGTCGCCGAGTAAATCGGTCCTGCGCAGCCGGATTCGCCCGGCAAAGATTCCCCGGAAGCTTTTTCCGGGGAATCTTTTTTTGCCGCGCTATCGCTTATCCGAATTCGGAAGCCTCGGGCGGAAGTCCGGCTTCTTCTCGTTACGCGCCTCGAAATTCCATTTTTTATGCCTTTTCTGTCGAAACCTTATTTTTTTCAGTCAATAAATGCTCTTGGGCTGACGATAACATAGTTAGCCGCAATCTCGGCACCTTCGCCGCATGCGAACATTATATTCAACGAGAAAGAAGGGACATCCGCTCAATGCCGACCAAATTCGAAAGACATTCTTCCACTTTGATCTTCTTTACCCTGGAATCGCTGCTCGTCTCGCTGTATCCGATCTTCGCCATTCTTTGGCTGACCGGGCTCATGACGCTCTCCAGCACGCTGGTCGTTCTGGCGATCAACACCGTACTGATGGGCGTCTACTACGCCTTGTATAAATTCGTCGCGGACAAGGAGTGGGGCAAGTATCCGCTCGTACTGGGCTGCTTCATCGTCGGAAACATCCTTTTCCTGTTTATCCCGAGCACGATCATCTGGGTGGCGCTCTTCATTTATATGACGCTTTCGCTCGTTTATCTGTGCAAGCAGGTGATCGTCATGGGCGGCATCGCCGGCGTCCTGTCGCTGACGCTCCAGCTGTTCGTCAACTCTCACGTCCCGGCTTACAGCCCGCTCGATTACGCGGTGCTGTACATCGTCATGGTCATGGTCGGCGTCGCCAACTACGCGGTCTGCACCATCGGCCGGAACATGCTGGAAGAATCCGCAGGGCAAAAACGCATGATCGAAGCGCTGCTGGTCGAAGTCGAACGCTCCGCGTCCGAACTGAAAACGTTCGGCGAGTCGGTCGCCTCCGGCGCGAACGAGACGTCGCGCATTTCGGAAGAAGCCGCGGGCAGCTTCGCGGAAATCTCCAAAGGCATCGAGATTCAGGCGCAGAACATGCAGGAAATCAACGAAGCGATGATCCAATCCGGCGAAAGCATCGAACGGATCAGCGAGGAGACCGGCGAAATGAACGCTCTCTCCCTCAGCACGACGCGTCTCACGGAAGAAGGCGGCCGCAAGGCCGAGGAACTGCGCGAAGATATGTCGCTCGTACGCGGCAGCATGACCGAGACGGTCTCTCAGGTCGATCTGCTGAACCGTTATGCCGAAGAAGCGCAGGCGATCCTGACCGCCATTACGGAAATCGCCAACCAGACCAATTTGCTGTCGCTGAACGCCAGCATCGAAGCGGCGCGCGCCGGCGAGCAGGGCCGCGGCTTCGCGGTCGTCGCCGGCGAAATCCGCAGCCTGTCCGGCAACGTCCAATCTTCCGCCGAAGACATCGCCGGACTGCTGCAGCAGATCCGCAGCCAGACCGGTACCGTATCGGATTATGTGCGCAAAAGCGAATCGACGCTGGAAGGCCTCGAGCGCAGCACATACGAAACGGGAGAACTGTTCGATCGCATCACGCAGGATGCGGCGACCGTGCTCGCCAAGTCGGCCGAAGTCCAGCAGAACATCGTCAGCCTCAAAGAATTCAACGGAGGCGTGGCCGGCCAGGTCGCCGACTTCTCGGCGATCAGCCAGCAGACGTCGGCTTCCGTGGAGATGGTCGCCAGCGGCGTGTACCGCCAGCGCGATTCGATCCGTCAGATTTCGGACAGCGTGAGCCGACTCGATACGATGATCGAAGCGCTGCGCGGGCTGACCGAGCGCTCCGAAGAGAAAGCCGACAAGCCGGAGCTCGTCGAAAAAACGGCTTAATCCCGATTCCGGATACAACTTTTTCCATCTTCGGCTCGTCTGGGAAGCTTCCTTTCCCGAACGATCAAAGGCCTCCTTGCAGTCGAACCGAATCCGTTCGCACGAAAAAACCGCGAAAGCGCTCATGGCGCCGCCGCGGCTTTTTTCGTTTTCGTGCCTTTTTTCCGGATTCCGGCCTCGTCTTCGCTTCGAAGCCTTTTTCGCCGCCGATATCGGGTCCGATTTCAGGATGGACGTACTTAAGCGCCCGCTTTCGGACGCCTTCGCAGATCGGTCCGTTTTCGAAGCGTGCCGCCGGCAGCCCCGGCCTTATTTCTCCTCCGCCTTCGCCAGATCGTCCAGCCGGATCTTCCGAATGTCGTCGACGATCAGATCGGCGCGCGTCAGATCCTGGCGGCCGGAATTGGGATTCACGAACCCGATGCAGCTCATTCCCGCCGCCTTCGCGGCGTCGATGCCGTGCTTCGAATCTTCCAGCACGACGCAGCGTTCCGGATTCGCGCCGAGCAGTTCGGCCGCGCGCAGGAATACGTCCGGCGCCGGCTTTCCTCGCGGTACTTCCTCCCCGCTCGCGACCGCCGCGAATTCGCCTCGCAGCCCGAACTTTTCCAGCACCGCTTCGATAAAGGCCGGCGGCGACGAAGAAGCGACCGCGCACGGGATGCCCGCCCTCTTCAGTTCGGCGAGCAGCTCGCGAATGCCGTCGATCGGCTCCATGTCCGCGGCGCGCAGCGCTTCGATCTTATGCCCCATCTGATACGCCACGATTTCTTCCACCGTCTGGCTCATGCCGAACTCCGCCCGAATGGCGGTCCACAGTTCGGGGGTGGTCATGCCGACGTACTCCTCCAACTTCTCCTGGGTAACCGGATAGCCGTAATCCGCCATAATCCGCCGGTCCACTTCGAAGTGCATCGGCTCGCTGTCGATAATGACTCCGTCCATGTCGAAAATAAACGCTTCGATCATCTGTATCCCCTCCTTGACGCATATTCTTTTCCACCTTAACCGCCTACGAAGCTTTTCGCAACCCGCCACACTTTCGACAATTGCCCTATGCCTTCGGAGTACGTATAATATTTCACATGGATAAACATTTTGAAAATAGGTTATTTAAATTTGAAATCCGATAATTGAAATCCGACAATAGGAAGGACTTGAATCCACCATGAGATTTTCGATCGGGATGCGGAATATCAAGACGGCCGTCGCCGTGCTGCTCTGCGTACTGATTTCGTTTGCCTTAAATTTGGAATATCCGTTCTATGCCGCTATCGCGACCGTCATCGCCATGGAGAGTTCCATCACGAGCTCTTACGCCGCGGGCAAAAACCGGACGATGGGCACGCTGGTCGGCGCCGCCTTCGGCGGTCTGTTCGCTTTTATCGAGCCGCATAACGCCTACCTCTCCGCGCTGGGCATCGTCTGCGTCATCGCCGTCTGCAATCTGCTGAAATGGAACAAGTCCGTCTCGATCGCCTGCATCGTGTTCCTCGCCATCATGCTCAATCTGCGCGACGGAGAGCCGGCATTCGCTTACGCGCTGCACCGGGTGCTCGACACGCTGCTGGGCATCGGGGTCGCCGTGCTCGTCAACTACTTCCTGTTCCCTCCCAAGCACGACCGCAACCTGGAAAAGTCCAGGCTGGCCGTCCGGCGCCATTTGTCGGCGTTGGTCCGTCAACTGCTGCGCCAGGGCGGAGGCATCCATATCAGCCCGCTCAAAAAAGATCTCGCCGCGCTGCAAAAAGCCTGCGACACGTACAAGGAAGAATTCGACCTGGGCAAAAACAAAAACCATGCCCTCGTCTCGCGTATCGAGCAGGAACTCGACGTCTATCGCAACACTTATTCGCATATGCGGATGATCCGGCTGCTGACCGATCCCGATCCCCAGGGCGTCGCGAGCCTCGGTACCAGCCTGCTTCAAGCGTCCAACCAAAAAGCCGAAAGCGCGCTCTCTCCCGAGTCGCAGGCCGTCATTTACCGTTATCACGTGGCCTGCATCCTGGGCGAGCTGCAAACGCTCGGCCTGATCGTTCCGACGGATATCGCTTATCCGTTGGAAGATCCCGCCCGCTCGGCGTCAAACGGCGGCAGCCCGGACGACGTCAGCTCGGCAGTCGAACAAAAAAGCGGCCGCAGCCCTTCTCCCGTCCCGGTCCGTTCGTGACCGACGTTGAACTCCGTAAAAAAACCGCCCGATTGCTCGGGCGGTTTTTTGCGTTCGGCGGCGCGGATATATACCGCCGCCGAACCGGTTTATTTATAGCGGCTCATGAACCGTTCCATCATGTACGTGAACGGCTCGTTGTAATAGCTTGCGTAGTAGATATCGCTGCCGTGAGTACCGAAAGGCATCTCCACCAGCGCCACCCGGTCATTCCCGGCATCCCGGTACGCGCGGACGAACGTTCGCGCGATCTCCGGATCGACGATGCCGTCGTTTTGGCCTTGATAGATCAGCGCGGGCGGACTGTCCTCGTTCACGAGCAGCGCCGGATCGGCCAGTTCGTCGGTGCTGCCCGTAATGCCCACGTCCGCCGCCAGGCCGTTGGCCGGATAGTACGGAATGATGCCTTTTACCGTGATGCGCGGATCGATTATTTTCCCGAACCCTTCGGCATAAGGCGCGAGTCCGGCCGCAGCCGCCAGCTGACCGCCGGCCGAACCGCCCGACAGGAATACCGATTCCGTATTTGCTCCGTATTCTTCCGCATGATCCGCCATGTAGGTCGTAAACAGCCCGATATGGCGAAGCATATCGTCGATATTGAAGCTGCCGACCACCTGCTCCGGCACCGGCGCGGATTCCACGAATTTTTTCTGATCGCTGAGCCCGTACTGCACGTCGAATACGACATAGCCCTGCGAAGCGAAGTGTTTGTTCATCTGCGCATAGTTGCCGGCTCCCTTGTCGCCGATCGTCCAACCGCCTCCGTGGATGCGGATCAGCACCGATCCTTGTCCAGGTAGATCCTTGGCCCCTTCAGGAGGCATATAAGCGTCGAAAGCCAGCTTCACGCCGGCATCCACGCCTTCCTTGCCTTCATAATAGACGATATCCGGCTGCACCCGGTAATCTTCGCTTTTGGCTCCGTAAAAATAATCCGGCAGCAAAAAGGCGGTCTTCATGAAATGCTCGTCCTGCGCATTCAAAGGATCCGCGCCGAACGCCGCCGTATAAGCCTCCTTCGCTTCGCTGATGATCTTGGGCGCGGAAGCGAGCGGCAGCAGGCAGACGATCAAGACAAACAATCCGATGCACCGAACCCCGGCGCGCAGCACGCCGACCGCAAAACGCTCGGAACGCCCGTACATTTTGACCAACAGCGCGGCTGCGCCGAGAACCATCAATCCGAAGAACAGCGCGTATTCCGGCACGACCACTTCCAGCAGGCCGGGATCGACCGTTCCGAGCAGAATCGCCGCCACGTAGACGCCAAACGCGAAGTTCAGCAGGAACCAGAGCGTCAGCAGCGCCTTGAGCGTTTTTTTGAGCCGTCCGCTTCCCGATGAACTACCGCCGTAAGCGGAATATGGGGCGTATCCGCGGCCTTCTCCCCGATCTTCCGTGCCGCTTCTCCATCTCAGGAAAGCAACCGCCGCTCCCAACGCGAACAGCGCCAGCATGAGGATCGCCGACCAGACGCTGCGGGAATCGTGATCGCCCAGCGAAGACGAAGCCGCCGTATTCAGCAGAGGTACCGCGATCATTCCCAGCGCGTGCAGAGCGAGATAGGCATATTCCCAACCCCTATGTAAACCGCGTCCCATCGCCAAATGCAGGTTGCCGAGCAGCGTCAGCAGCATCAGCAGACCGTATAAATTCCACCAACCGGCGGCCCGCCCTTCAAACAAATAGATGATCCCGAGCGCCAGCGAGATCAGGTTGCCGGCCAGCAGCAGCATTCTTCCCCACTTCCGAAGCCGGGAACCGCCGCCTCCCGCCGAAGACGAAAATCCGGCTCTCCCCGTGTATCCCATTGTATCCTCTCCTTTTTTCATACTCTCTGTATCCTATTATTCCCGAAGAAATTTGTCGATCATTCGGCCGATTTCGCAAGAAATTCATTAAATCTAAAAATTTATATTCTTTCGGATGGAAAGTATACACTGAGGGCTATATCTCACCGATAACTATGGCGTAGTTTCCATCTGTAAGGCAAGCGGAAGGAGGACTGTATAAACGAGCAGTACAGGGGAATTTTTCGACCTGCCAGAAGCGCTCGTACCGAGGACACCCGCAGCAAATGTTAGGACATCGAAGAAAATGGAGATGAAAGCGTGCGAAAAAAGAAACTATCCAGAGTATTAATCTGCTTATTGATCTTCTCCTTCCTGCTGGGCACTTCGAATTATCCCTTGATCGGCGTTTATGCAGAAGAATCTCAGGTCGTCGATTCCGATCCTGCCATGACGGATATTCCGCAGGACGCTTCGACTCAATTTTCGGCGCAAAGCGTAACCGCGAACGTCTATCTGACTCCCATCGCGGAAGATCAATTCGAATCGCCGGGACAAAAAGCCTCAACGCTCTACTCTCAGGGAGTCGGCGTGACGGAAATGGACAATACCAACGGTCAATGGCAGTATTTTAACGGCACCGTCTGGTATGCGCTCGAAAAGCCGAACACGATCTTCGTGCTCGGCGGCAACGTTCCGATCCGTTTCGTCCCGAAAGCGAACTGGAACGGTACGGCTCAGATCAAATACCGGGACTGGCTCGCGGATCCTAACGGAACGAACCAGAACTGGATCGATCAAAACGCGAATTATTCTGCCGTACCCGATCACTTTGGCAGCGAGGTGAAAGTTGCGCAGATTACCGTAACGCCGGTCAACGATGCTCCATTCGTGACCGAAGTGGGCGGATCCTTCTATTACGATCTCGACGGAGGCAGCTACGCTTCCATTCCCGACCTCGGACTTTACGCGAATTCGTTCACGTTCGAAAGCTGGGTATATCCGACCAGCCGGCCGACTTGGGCGCGCTTTTTCGAGAGCGCCTACGGTCCCGACAACTTCAACGTATTTTTCGGATTCGAGGGCAACACCGGAAGAGTAAGTCTCACCGTTCTTCCCCAGAAGGGCACTCGCATCAAAGAGTATAAAGTCGCCACTTCGGAAGTGCTTCCGACGAACAAATGGACGCATGTGGCCATGGTATACAATCATGCTCAGAAAACGGCCTATATTTACTGGGACGGCGTTCTGAAAGCTTCCGGCCCGGCGGACCTCAGCCTGATGGTCAATGCCAGCAAAGAAAACGGCGGAGGCCCGAGACCGATCAACTATATCGGCGAAAGCGCATGGACGCAGGACGCCAACTACACCGGCGGCATAAAAGACGTCCGCTTCTGGAATAAAGCCAAGACCCCGAACGAAGTCGCCAATGACATGGGCATTCGTCTCGGCGGCACCGAACCGGGCCTCGCGGCGCTTTACCGGTTCGACAATCCGGGCGACGCGGCCGTCGCCAGAGATTACTCGCCCGCGGGCAAAAACGGCAGCATCGTCGCGGGCAAATGGAAATCGAGCGAAGGCTTCAATTACGGGGTGAAAACGACGGTCAACACGCCCGCAACCAAAGATTTCATGGTTAACGAGCTGGACGGCGATCCTGTAAGCATCGCGGTCACTTCGTCGAACCAAAAACTGATCCCCGACGGCAATATCGCGATCAGCGGCGAAGGCGCGCAGAAGAAACTTACGCTGACGCCTGCTTTCGACCAGGCCGGCACCGCCCAGATCACCGTCAAGCTGGATGACGGCCAGGGGCTCGCCAACAGCGTCAGCACGAGCAGTTTCTCGCTCGCCGTCGTCGCCGGCCAATACGACTTGACTTCCATCAAGCCTTCGGTGGGCGTCATGGACCCGTTCTTCAGCCGAACGATCACGTATAACAAAGTGCACGTTCCGAATAAAACGAACGGCAATCCGAACAACGACATTACGGTCAGCGTCACCGCGGCCAATCCGAACGACGTTCTGGTTACGGCTTATGCCGACAACGGCAGCGGAGTCAAGGTAACCTGCTCCTATCCGAAGTTCACCGTCAGCGGCTTGGCGGTCGGCACGTACAAGCTGGTCAAAATTCGGGTATCCGACAAAAACGGCACCGGATTCAAGGAATACGGCCTTGATATCATCCGTTATCCGGGCAACGACGCGGACCTCGCGGCCGTCAACGGCCTGGCGCTGTTCAACGGGACGAATCCCGTACCGCTGACGCCGGTTTACTCCAGCAATACGCCGAATTACACGGCCGAAGTCGAAGGCAGCGTACAGCGGCTTAGAGTAGACGTCGAAAAATCGGTACCGTTCTCGAGCGTGCAGCTTAACGGAAGCCCGATCGGCTCCGCAGCCGAGACCAAAGCCAGCGGAAACGTCGATCTCAAACCGGGCCGGAACACCGTCTCGGTGCAGGTTACGGCCGAAGACGGAAGAACCGTCAAAAGTTATACGGTCATCGTCATTCGCAAGCAGTCGGCCGACGCGAGACTGCTTAGCCTGTCGACCCAGCCGGGAGGGCTGTCTCCTTCTTTCGACAGCAACAAGGGCGATTACGTTCTGAATGTTCCGTACAATGCGACGGAGGCTGCTTTCAGACCTACTGCGGCTCCCGGAGCCTCTCTCCGCGTCAACGGCATCGACCATGCGGACGGAACGGTCTTCACCGCAAAAGATCTGATCAGCGGGAACAACTATTTCAATATCGAAGTTACGGCCGAAGACGGCATCACTTCGAGAACGTACAAGCTGCTCATCGTCAAAGCGCCTTCCGATATCGCCGATCTGGCCGATCTGAAGGCCGATCCCGGAACGCTGATGCCGGCATTCGCGAACGAAAATACGGCTTACAGCGTTCGTGTGGCAAACGACGTCTCGCGGATCGCGCTGACGCCTACGCTTTCCGACAAGTCGGCAAGCCTGACGGTGGACGGAACGCCGCACAAGAGCGGCACCGCCTACGACAAGACGCTTCGCGTCGGTCTCAATACGGCGGTCGTCAAAGTCACTTCCGAGAGTAAGTCGTACGAAAAAACGACGCTGGTCACCATCGTGCGGGAAGCGTCCTCCAACGCCGACCTCCGGGCTCTGAACGTATCCGAAAGCACGCTGTCTCCGGCATTCGAACGCAATCAGGTCCAATACGCGGTGACGGTGGAAAATGCGACGACGCAGCTGGAGTTCTCTCCTACAGCTGACGACGAAAATGCCCAACTGTCGCTGAACGGCCTGCCGATACAAAGCGGCGGACGCTATGCTTTGAACCTTCAAACGGGGATCAACACGGCGGAAATCGTCGTTAAAGCGCAGGACGGAAGAACTTATAAAACGTACACGGTAACGGTCGTGCGCAAAGCGTCTTCCAATGCCGACCTCGCCGACATTTTCTTGAACGGAAAAACGCTGAGCGGCGGATTCGATCCGTCGACTTCGACTTACCGCGAGTATGTGGCGAACAATGTAACGGCCCTGTCCGCTTCCGCGGTAACGGCCGATCCCAACGCTTCTTACACGGTCAATGATCTGTCCGTCAAACAGGCGCCGATCAATCTGGCCGTCGGAGAAAATCGGATCGCGTTCGTGACCAAGGCTCAGGACGGACAGACCAGCAAAACGTACACGGTTACCGTTGTACGCGCTCCTTCCGGCAACGCGAATCTGGGCGAGCTGTCGCTGACGGACGACCAGGGAGCTTCCGTCGTGCCCGTTCCGAACTTCGCTCCGAACGTTTTCCTGTACGGGGCTTCGGTTCCCGCCACGGTGAACACCGTCACGCTGGGCGTGAAAGCACAGGACGAAAATGCGGGCGTGAGCGTCTATATGAACGGCACCCTCTCGGAAGAGCCTTACGTGCTCGCGCCTCAGACCGGCTTGAACGTCATCGAAGTCTATGCGGTGGCGCAAAACGGAAGCATGCAGCGCTATACGATCAACCTGATCAAAAATCCGAGCACCGATGCCACGCTGAAAAATCTGGTGCTGGGCCCGAATCTTCCGGGATTGTCCCCGGCCTTCTCTCCGGAAACGGAAGAATACGCTTTGAACGTGGACCACTCGGTCGATAAGCTGGCTGCCGATCCGACGGTCAACGCCATCGGAGCAACGTATGCGATCACGCAAAACGGAAAGCCGGTTCAGGGCGGA
The DNA here is from genome assembly GCF_011090185.1 of Saccharibacillus alkalitolerans. Lineage (GTDB taxonomy): Bacteria > Bacillota > Bacilli > Paenibacillales > Paenibacillaceae > Saccharibacillus > Saccharibacillus alkalitolerans. Next base: position 406,884 of record NZ_JAAFGS010000002.1, read on the forward strand.
AACGTCGCGCTGGAAGAAGGCGACAACATCCTTACCGTAACCGTCAAGGCTCCCGACGGCGTGACGCTCAAGACTTACAAAGTCGTCGTTCATCGCGAAATCTTGCCGAAGGACGCTACCTTGGCTTCTCTTAACGTGACGTCCGTACGCGGAACAGAAGCGCTTACGCCGGACTTCCCCGCCAAGGAACATCGTTATACGGCACGGGTCCCTTATAACGTGCGCAGCGCATCGATCGAAGCGTTGACAACAGACCCTCTGGCAAAGACGTCGATCAACGGCATTTCTGTCGGCGGCGCCAAAGAAGTCGCTCTTATGGAGGGCGACAACGAATTCGAAATCCGGGTATCGGCGCAGGATGGGCGGACGGAGCAAATCTACTCGCTCCATCTCGTTCGGCAGCATTCGGCCAAAGACGCCAACTTGATCCGGCTTGCGCCGAATGCAGGCAAGCTTGATCCGGAATTCGCTCCGGAAATTACGCAGTACACGCTCGAAGTCGGACATGAAGTCCAAGCCCTCGAACTGGATGCCGTGCTCTCCGATCCGAAGACGGCGACATACCAAATCACGGGCAAGAACGGCGCGTCGCTCGATCGTCTGCCGGAAGGCAGCAGCGAATTCAATATCGTCGTTTTGGCCGAAAACGGAACGGTAAAAGTCTATGTGCTTACCGTCAAACGCGCCGCTGCTCCGGTTCCGACACCCGATCCGTCGCCGACTCCGGTTCCGACACCCGATCCGTCGCCGACTCCGGTTCCGACACCTGATCCGTCGCCGACTCCGGTTCCGACACCTGATCCGTCGCCGGCTCCGGTTCCGACACCCGATCCGTCGCCGACTCCGGTTCCGACGCCAAGTCCGTCGCCAGCTCCGGCTCCGACGCCAAGTCCGTCGCCGGCTCCGGTTTCGACGCCAAGTCCGTCGCCGACTCCGGCTCCGACGCCAAGTCCGTCGCCGGCTCCGGTCAAGGAGAGAGTGACGATCCGGGTCGAAACCGGCGAATTGAATCAGGGACCTCTGCTGACGCAGATCCCGATCGATCGCACGAGAGAAGGAAACAGCGTACGCGACATCGTGACGTTGAGCCAAGAGTACAGTACCGAAGCGTTGAAAAAACTTGCCGAATCGGGAGGCAAGACGGCTCGCGTCGTCATCCCGGACGACAAGGACGAAGTCACCGACCAGCGTCTTAATGTGGCGAAAGCCGCCGTTCAGGCTCTCGGGGGTGCCGGCGTGGATATGGAACTCTTTACGGAAAACATCAAAATCATCGTGCCTCAAGCATCGATGAACGGATTCGACGAAGACCTTTATTTCCATCTGGTGCCGATCAAGGAAGAGTCGGAACGACTCGCCGTGGAAAGCCGCGCCAGAGTGGAAAGAATTGTTCGCCAAGTCGCCCAAAACGACCAGATCACGGTTGTGGCGCGCCCGATGACGATCGAAACGAACATGCAGAGCCGGGCCGTAACGCTGGTTCTGCCGTTGACCGGCGTCGCTCTCCCGAGCGATCCGGCCGAAAGGGAAGCGTTCCTGTCCGACCTCGCCATCTTCATCGAGCACAGCGACGGGGACAAAGAATTGATCCGGGCCAAAGTGGTCGATTATAAGCAGGGTCTGAAAGGCCTCGAGTTCGGAGTCAACAAATTCAGTACGTTTACCGTACTGAACATGAACGGCGCCGATCTGGACAGCCTGCTCGGTCCCGCGAACGGCACCGGAGATTCGAACGACAGCCCGAACGGAAACGCCGACGGCGGCACGCTGTCCCACAAAGCTTATATCAAAGGCTTCAAAGACGGCACATTCAAACCGAACCGCACGATAAGCCGCGCCGAAATGGCCGCTATCCTGGCCAGAAATCTCGGGTATACGGCGGCGTCCGCCCCATCGGGTTACCCCGACGTCAAGTCTTCGCATTGGGCAGCGGGAGAAATCGCCTTTGTACGAAGCAGCGGTTTGATGGTCGGAAACGACAAAGGTCTGTTCCGGCCCGACGCTCCGATCAGCCGGGGCGAAATGGCGGCCATTGCTTCCCGTTATAAGAAGTTGGCCTCCTCTTCGGCTGCGGGCGGCTTCAAAGACACGGGCGGCCACTGGGCGTCCAAGGATATCTCCGCGGCGCGGAAAGCCGGCATTCTGAGCGGCTACGCGGACGGCACTTACCGCCCGAACGTTTCGCTGACGCGAAGCGAAGCGGTCAAGATCGTCAATCGCCTGTTCGACCGCGGACCTTTGTACGAGACAGGGTCGGCCAGCTGGCCGGACGTTCCGGTTTCGAACTGGGCTTACGAAGAGATCGAAGAAGCTTCTCGGAATCACAGCTTTACTCTGCGCCCCGAAGGCGGAGAGAACTTCAGCAAATAAGACCCGTCCTTCCTTTTAAACGGATTGGACGAGTCGATCAGAACCCTGGCGCATGAAGCGCCAGGGTTCTTTTTATGCGGTTCGATACATCCACTGTAAAACTGCGTCAAAATTGTTTGCCCGCCGTAAATCTTGCCCGCTTTCGTCCTCGACGGCCCTTCAATAATGGTATGATCCGGTTAAGAGAACTTATCCAAAACCCGGCTTGCCGCCGGAGTCCAAATCCATCGAAAAGGGGATTGTCATGTCTCAGCTCGCCGCTTCCAAACCGCCCCGCCGTACCCGCAAAAGCGGTCTCGGTACGGGGCTGTTCCTGTCGCTGCCCGTATTGTCCTGGGCGCTGTTCGACTTTGCGAACACCATTTTTTCTTCCAACATCGTTACCATCTTCTTCCCGCTGTATCTCCAGCAGGTGTTGGGCGGCGACGCCCGGATGGATCAGATCGCCAGCACGTTCATCAGCTACGCCAACGCCGCTTCGGGGCTGCTGCTCGTCGTGTTCACTCCGCTGCTCGGCGTGTGGATGGACCGAACGGGCCGCAAAAAAGCGTTTCTCGTTCCGTTCGCGCTCGCCGCGATTCTTTTTACGTTCCTGATGGGATTCACCGCCTACACGGACAGCCCTTCGTCGATGTTCGGTCTGCCGCTGACCATCGTTATGGTGCTGATCTTTTTCACGGGGGCCAAATTCTTCTATAACTCCAGCCAGCTGTTCTACGATAATATGCTGCCCGATATCGCCACGGGTCCGCAGGTTCCGCTGGTCTCCGGCTTCGGCGTGGCGGTCGGCTACGTCGGCACGCTGATGGGGCTCGTCGTGTACGCGATCGTCGGCAGCGGCGACTACCCGTTCGCGTTCATCCTGACCGCCGCGCTGTTCCTGATCTTCTCGCTGCCGATCATGCTGCTGTACAAGGAAAAACCGGCCGTTCCGGCGCCGGCCGCCAGCGAAGGACGCCGATCGTTTTTCAGCGGCTACCGCGACATCTACGAGACGTTCAAGGAAGCGAAAAAGCACCGCGCCGTATTCACTTTCATGGTCGCCTACTTCTTCTTCAACGACGCCGTCGCGACGGCCATCGCCATGATGAGCGTCTACGCCACGGCGGTAATGGGCTTCAGCGCCGGACAGTTTATCCTGCTGTATCTGGTGGCGACCGTCTGCGCGATCATCGGTTCGTTCATCTTCGGCCATATCACGCGCAGAGTCGGCGGCAAAGTATCGTCGGGACTGGTCGCGATCGTGCTGATCCTCGCGCTGATCCTAGCCGCCGCCGCGTTCTCGAACGCCGTGTTCTGGGCCGCCGCCTGCCTGTACGGCGTAGCCATGGGCTCGCTCTGGGTCACGTCGCGCACCATGATCGTCGAGCTGTCTCCTCCCGACAAAAGAGGCCAGTTCTTCGGACTGTTCGCCTTCTCCGGCAAGCTGTCTTCCGTGCTCGGTCCGCTCGTATACGGCACCGTCACCTGGGCGCTGGCCGGGCACGGCACGCTGGCGAGCCGCGCGGCGCTGCTGTCGCTCGTCGTGATGGCCGTCATCGGTCTGGCCGTGCTGCTGCGCGTTCCTTATAAGAAGCCGGCGGAAGAACCCGCAGCTTAAAAAAAGGGAAGCGCCGGCTCCGCTCTGCGGATGCCGAACTTCCTTTTCCGTTTACCGAAGCCGAAATTGCGCGCGAACGCGTTATTTTCGGCTTTTTGCGTTCCTTTTGCCGAAATCCGATTGAAGCTGTACCTGGCGGGTATCTTATAAATGAGTTTTGTTATGCGAAGCAAGTTTGTTATAATTAGTAACCGAATAGCGATATTCCGATTCAAGACAGATTCGCGTCTTTAGGAAGAATCGCTTAATTTGTTGACGACAGAGGAGGAGTTTGGAATGACGACGAGTTTAACCGCAAAGGTAAAGCTGAATAACGGCGTGGAAATGCCATGGTTCGGTCTGGGCGTATGGCAGGTAAAGGACGGCGACGAGGCGAAAGATTCCGTTAAAGCGGCGATTAAAGCCGGCTACATCGGAATCGATACGGCGGCCGCTTACAAAAACGAACAAAGCGTGGGCGAAGCGATCCGCGAGTCGGGCGTCAACCGCGACGACCTGTTCATTACATCGAAAGTATGGAACGGCGATCAGGGCTACGAAGAAACGCTGGCCGCTTTCGATGCCACGATGGAGAAGCTGGGCCTCGACGTGCTGGACCTCTACCTGATCCACTGGCCGGTCAAAGGCAAATACAAGGACACGTGGCGCGCGATGGAAAAACTGTACAAAGACGGACGCATTCGCGCGATCGGCGTCAGCAACTTCCAGCCGCATCATCTGGACGACCTGCTGGCAGACGCCGAGGTGGTACCGGCCGTCAATCAGGTGGAATTCCACCCGCTGCTGACCCAGAGCGAGCTGCTGAACTACTGCGCGCAAAAAGGCATTCAAGTCGAAGCCTGGTCTCCGCTGGCGCAGGGACGCCTGTTCGACAACGAAGCCGTGAAAAGCTTGAGCGACAAGTACGGCAAATCCCCGGCGCAAATCCTGCTCCGCTGGGTGCTGGACAAGGGCGTAATCGTCCTGACCCGCTCCGTCAAGGAAAGCCGAATCGTCGAAAATGCCGATATTTTCGACTTCACGCTGACGCCGGAAGACATTTCGAGCCTCGAAGCGCTGAACAAAAACGAGCGCACCGGTCCGGACCCGGATAACTTCAACTTCTGATCGGCTCACGATCGGGGAACTCCTTTAAAACAAAACTCGGTCACGGACCGCTCGAACCGCCTTCTTCGCAGAAGGCGGTTTTTCGTATGGAGCGATTCCGGGCAGCATCGTTCGGATGCCGAAAACGGATTCGTTTTCTCCGATTCAGGCAGCGCTTCGTCTACGCGTGCAGGCGGACTTTTTGTACGGAAAAAACCGTTTTTTCGGTACGACGAGCAATTTTTTTTATTTTTTTGCCAGCCCTTATCCCTGCTGAGTTGGTTGCGCTTACAAAATCGAGATTACACGATTGAATTTTTGCATCGTCATCGAGAGTTGGGTATACTTGAGCCTCGAACACCGGCCAGGCTTCATATTTAAGATCCGTTTCCTAAGTCTGCTTGACCGACTCGCAAATCATAAAGAGAAAACCCTCTGCGAGCAAATCAAAGATGGGAGTTGTCATTTTGTTATGAAGAAAGCTTCAAGCGTATTTTATATTTCGGCGTCCATTATCGCGGCGCTGGTCCTGATCGGCGCTCTGATCCCTCAGGCGTTCGAGCGGGTGACCGCCACGATCCAGGGATTCCTGACCGACAGCTTCGGCTGGTACTACCTGATTATCGTGAGCGGCTTCGTCGCGGTCTGCCTGTATCTGCTGGTCAGTCCGTTGGGCAGGATCAAACTCGGCAAAGCCGAAGACAAGCCCGAATTTTCCCGCCCTACCTGGCTCGCCATGCTGTTCAGCGCCGGCGTCGGCATCGGATTGGTGTTCTACGGAACGGCCGAGCCGATCAGCCATTACGCGATCAGCGCCCCCAGCGGCGAGACGGGAACGAATCTCGCCGTGCGCGAAGCCATGCAGTACACGTTTTTCCACTGGGGCATTCACGCCTGGGCCGTCTACGGTCTGGTCGCCCTCTCCCTGGCTTACTTTATGTTCAGACGCGGCGAACCGGGTCTGATCAGTTCGACGCTGAAGCCGATTCTTGGACGACACGCAAGCGGCGGAATCGGCAAAACGATCGACGTCATCGCCGTGATATCCACGGTGATCGGTGTTGCGACATCGCTCGGCTTCGGCGCCGTACAGATTAACGGAGGGTTGTCGTACCTGTTCGGCATTCCTTCGAACATGACCAATCAGTTCATCATCATTCTGGCCGTGACCGTGCTGTTCATGATTTCGGCCCTGACGGGAATCGGCAAAGGCATCAAGATTCTCAGCAACGTCAACATGCTGCTCGCGGCCGGATTGTTGGCGCTCGTCTTCGTCTTCGGACCTACGCTGTTCACGCTGAACCTGTTTACCGATACGATCGGCCGCTACCTGCAGAACTTCCTGAACATGAGCTTCCGAATTTCGCCGCTCAACGAGGAAAACCGCACCTGGATCAACGGATGGACCATTTTCTACTGGGCTTGGTGGATTTCCTGGTCTCCGTTCGTCGGCATCTTCATCGCCCGCGTCTCGAAAGGCCGCACGATCCGCGAATTCGTCGCCTACGTGCTGCTCGCCCCTTCCGTGATCGGGTTCCTGTGGTTCTCCGTCTTCGGCGGATCGGCCATCTCGCTCGAGCGGAGCGGACAGGCGGTCATCTCTTCCCTGGCCACGGAGCAGTCCCTGTTCGGCATGCTGGCGGCTTTCCCGTTCGGGGAAGTCATCTCCGTTCTCGCCATCTGCCTGATCGGCACGTTCTTCATCACGTCGGCGGATTCCGGCACCTTCGTCCTCGGCATGATGACGACGAACGGTTCCCAGAATCCGAACAACGTCCTGAAAATGACCTGGGGCGCCCTGCTCACGGCCATCGCGCTCGTGCTGCTGTATTCCGGCGGTCTTCAGGCGCTGCAGAACACCATGATCATCGCGGCGTTCCCGTTCTCCTTCGTCATCATTATGATGGCGGCCAGCCTGCTGAAGACGCTGAACCGGGAAGCGAAGGAACTGGCTCCGGCCAAGCGAAGAACGCAGCAGCCGGCTTCTAAGAACGCCTGAGCCCATTTGCAGTCTGAGCACCCCTTCCGGGGTGCTTTTTGGTTTAGGATCCAATGGGGTAAAATAGAGAAGAGATGAAGGAAAAAGGAGGAACCCAGATGTCTACCTTATCCAAAGCCATTGCCCTTGCCGCCCGTTATCATGAAGGCCAGACCGACAAAGGCGGCAATCCTTACGTGTTCCACCCGATTCGGCTCATGCTGAAGGCGCTGACCGAAGAAGAACAGATCATCGCCGTGCTGCACGATACGATCGAGGATACCGACCTGACGCTCGACGATCTGCGCCGCGAAGGATTCTCCGACGAGATCGTCGAGGCCATCGACCGGCTGTCCCGCCGCGACGACGAGAATTACCACGAGTTCATTCTGCGCATCAAAGAGAACCGCTTGGCAGCGCGGGTCAAAATTCTCGATCTGCAGGACAATATGGATCTGACCCGGATCAAAAAGCCGTCGGAGAAAGATCAAAAACGGTTGGCGAAATACAGCCGTGCGCTGGATACGCTGCTTTCGCACGACGACGAGACTCAAACGAACGACGAGGAATAAAAAAAGAACCCTAAGAGATAATAGAAACAAAGCATGACGGAAATCGAACATTATAGAAACGAGGTTATGGATCATGTCGCTGGCTGCTGTCCCTTTCCCCGCTCTGCCTTCTTCGGCCGGCCGGATCACTGCTATTCATCCGCTGCCGCACCGAACGGCTCTTGCATCGGACGAGTTATCGGCGCCGGTCGGCGCTGCGGCATCTGCGGCATCTGCCGCTCCCTGCCCGCTTGCCGAGCCGAATGCGGAGTCTGCCGAGCTCTGCGAGCTGCTCGCCGTCAACGATCGCGCGGAGCTTCTGCAGGTGTCGCCGCTGCGGGGCGGCATACGGATCTTATCGGCTCTGAATATCCCCGAATTCGATCCGCTCAAGCCGATTCAAATCGTCGTCGACGCTTACGGACGTTATGCGGCGGTATCCAATCGATACGGCCGCTATGCGGCCGTATACGCTTTGCCGGAAGGTCCGATCGAAAAAACCGCGGAGCTGCTGACACTCGATCGAGGCAGTTATTACACGGACAAAAGCCGGTTTCCGCTTGCTTTTGCCGAGCTGGAGAAGCGGACGCTGTTGATCCACGGCTCCGATTGGAACCGAGTCGAATTGACCGAACTGCCTTCGCTTCGGCCGCTTGCCGAGCGGGCTTTTCCCGGTCGCGACGAAGCGGGCGAAGCTTCCGAAACGGCCGAAGCCGACAGCCCGACGCTGCCGGAGCTGAATTATTTTCACGGCGGCCTGCTGACGTCGCCGGACGGAAGCCGGATCGCCGATACCGGTTGGGTGTGGCAGCCGGTCGGGCTGCTCGCCGCCTGGTCTCTGCGGGAATGGCTGGACGATCCGTGGGCTTCGGAAAACGGGGAGTCGCTGAAGCATTTTTTCCAGACCGAAGATTGGGATATGCCGGCCGCTTGGATCGATAACGAACGGCTTGCCGCCTGGGGCAGAGTCGATACGGATATTCTCGACGAAGAAGACTATCAAGAGATCGGCTCCGAGCCCGTGATCGCTATTCATGACGCGCGTACCGGCTCGGTCTCCCTCGTCGCGAGAGATGTTCCGCCTTATCTGCGGTCGACGGCTTTCGTGCCGAGTTCGGAATGTTTCCCTTATCCGCTCGGAGGCATGGCAGCCGCGGAAAATCGGCTGTTCTTCTGGGGGCGCGGCGTGCCGCTGCACATCTGGGCGCTGCCGCAGGTCGGAGCCGTTTCTGCGGATCTCGCGGATTCGCGGCCGGAAACGGCTGTCGAAAGCGCCGCTTCGAACTCTGCGGCCCGTGCGCTTCCCGATTCCGCGCCGCATCCGGTCACGGAGATCGAATTCCATGATGCCGTTTATCATCCGGAAGCGAAGCTGTTTATCGACTTGCAAGCGGACGGGCGTATGCAAGCTTTTCGACTGTCCGACGCCGATGCCTCGTCTAGAGAAAATTGATCCGAACATAGCAAAAGCCGACAGCATCGGCGCTGTCGGCTCTTTTTTTCGCTGCTAGCTGAACGGCTTCTCTGCGTTTTCTACCCATACACCCGCCGAATAATCTCTTCGAAATCCGGTTCGCGCATCTCCACGTCGTCGATCTCGCCCCAGCGGCCGAGTTCGCGCAGCGCATCCATTGTGCGGACTTCCTGCCGGTTGACCTCGACGGTCAATGTGCGCTCGCCGCGCGACACGATGCGCATACGCGGAAGCTCCGCACGGCCGATAACGCCGGATGCCGATGACAGGGTCGGCGGCTCCCCTCCGGCAGCACCGGCTGGCCCTGCCTCGTCAACCCTGACAAACAAGTCAGCTGGACCCTGCGCCGCATCTTCCGCGTTCCACTCGTCCGGCAGCTCATACCTACCTTGATACGTGATCTTGATCTCCGTCGGCAGCCCGATCTCCCGCCGCGGTCCTTCGATCGTGCCGTCATAGGTCAACTGCCCGCCGCCGATCACCATCACCCGCCGGCATAACTGCTCGATATCGTCCATGTCGTGGGTCGTGAGCAGAATGGTCTTGCCGAACTCTTCGTTCAATATTTTCAGAAAACCACGAATATTCCGCTTGGCGTTGACATCCAGTCCGATCGTCGGTTCGTCGAGGAACAGCAGATCGGGATCGTGCAGCATCGCGGCGGCGATATCCGCCCGCATCCGCTGGCCGAGCGACAGCTTGCGCACCGGCGTATCCCAGAACTCGCCCAGCGCCAACAGTTCGTCGAACTGTGGCAGACGCCTAAGCTTGTCTTTCTCTTCCACCCCGTACATATGCGCCAGAATGTCGTACGAGTCCTTCACCGGAAGATCCCACCAGAGCTGGCTCCGCTGACCGAATACGACGCCGAGCTTGGAAGCACACTTCGTCCGGTCCCGATGGGGATCAATGCCTGCCAACTTCACGCTTCCCGACGACGGATGCAGAATGCCCGTCAGCATCTTGATCGTCGTCGACTTCCCCGCTCCGTTGGGACCGATATAGCCGACGAAGTCTCCTTTTTCCACCGTGAAGCCGATGTCCGTTACCGCCTCTTTGACCGTGTATTCCCTGGAAAACATCGAACGGATGCCGGAAAACCTTCCTTTCGCCGCCACCGGCGTTTTAAAACTTTTGCATAAGGCGACCGCTTCGATTGCCGTTTCCGTTCGCCTTGACGATTCATGAGAAGCTTGACCCGCCGCTGAATCCGTCATCTTCTTCCTCCTTCGCGCAGTGCTTGTCCTTTCCCGTTTCGCATGCCCGCATTCCGTGTTCAGCTTCCCGTACTCTGATATTTGCTTATGCCGAATTTCCAGAATCGCAGTGCCAGCAGCACCGCCAGGCAGGCCGCGGCGGCCAGCAGCGGAAAGACCCACGCTCCCAGCTCTCCCCGCAAAATGTACAGCGCCGGCACGTAATTGACCAATCCCACCGGAAGCGCCGTCAGCAGCAGCCCCGACATCCAGCCCGGATACAGCGTCAGCGGATAACGCGCCGCCGTCTGCGCCGCGTCTTCGGTCATATTTTGCAGCATGGAGATTCGGGTCGTCCAGAATCCGCAGGTCGCCGTCGCGAGGCCGATCGCGAACAGCACGACCGCTCCCGTCAGAACGGCGAATAGGGTCTGCGGAACCGCCCACCACGTCACCTGGCCTCCGGCCAGCATGGCGCCGAGCGCCCAGGCCAGAATTCCTCCTCCCTGAAGCAGTTCGCCGGGCATCAGCCGAAAGCCGCGGGGCATCAGCGACAGCAGCACCGGCAGCGGCTTGGTCAGCAGCTGGTCCAGCTCCCCTTCGACCAGATAGCGCTCCAGATGGTGGACCTCGTCGGCGAAGGTTCGGTACAGCATTTTGGAAAGGGTCATGACCGCGAACAAATAACCGACTTCGTGCACGCTCCATCCCCGTACCGCGCCGAATTTGGCCAACACGATCGCGATCATGAGAAATTCGGACAGCTGAATAAACGCCGCCAGAATCGTGCCGAACGCGAAGTTGAAGCGGTACTGCATACGGCTGCGGATGCTGGTTCGAACCAGCAGAAGATACAGCTTTATGTAAGTGTTCATCCGCCCTGCACCTCCACTTTATGCCGCAGCATTCGGGTCGCGAGCAGACAGGTCAGCGTCAGCGCGGCGCACCACGCGAGCGTCCCGAGCAGCACGATCGGATGTTCTTTTCTCAGGTACAGCTGTGTCGGAGCATAGAGCATGAACGGATAAGGAGACGCCCAGGCGATCGCCTGCAGCCATTCCGGCAGCCATTGGAGAGGAATGAAAAATCCGGCCAGCAGATTCATCAGCGCCTGGTTGCCCCAATGCAGCCAGGACGATTCGGTCGTCCACAGCGCGCTGACCCCGATCAGGTAGCCGATGCAGATCGACAGGTAGGCGGACCCCGCCAGGGCGACGAGCGCGATCGGCAGCGTCGTTCCGTGATGCGCGGGCGTCAGGCCGAGCGCCAGCAGCATGATGACATAGACGGGGATCGACTTGTAAAGGAATTGATAGCCGATCTGCCCCCATTCCTTCGCCGCCAAATGCGCGAACAAATGCACCGGCCGCATCAAATCGAGCGCGATCTGCCCCGTGCGGACCGACTGCGGGATGCCCAGTCCCGGCGTGGTGAAGCTCGATATCCACAGCGAAGCCTGGGTGAACGTGATGTACTGCATCATGCCGAGAATGCCGTATTCGCCGAGCGAATGATCCCGGCCGAGGCCGATCCAGATGCAGGCGTACAGGTAGCCGAACACGGCGCTCGCGAAATTATGCAGCAGATGCGAGCCCCTGTACTGGATGTTGCGGGCGTAGGCTTTGGCGGCCAGCGCCGAATAAAGCCTGGGGTTGCTCTTGAACAAACGGGTCCTGAAAGAAATCATCTTGCACCTCCGATAAGCTTTGTGTTGACGGTGAACGTCCACTTCAGACAAGGTGAGAAAAAAAGAGAAGGTCACCAATATAACAGAAACAGGAATCGGGATGCAAGCGTTTTTTTGGGAAAAGGAGGAACGGGGGCGGAGCTGCGGCGGCAGAACCGGGGAAGCGGCGCGGGGAGAAGGTCGCTCGGAGACGGGGAAATCGGCTGCGTTTTCGGCGAAACGCCAAAAAACCGGGAAAGCCTTGTTTAGGCTTTCCCGGTCCTTTTCGGTTTTTACGCTCTTTCCCGGTCTTTTCCGATTTTTACGCTCTTTCCGGTTTTTATGTTCTTCCGGTTTTTCGGTCTTTTCGCTTTTTTCGGCTTGTGCCGTCTTCTCGCTGCCCGGCCCGTTTGGCCGAACGGCTGGAGGCTTCGGTCCAAGCTGCCGCAGGCCGCGGCAGCCGGGGAAGCAGCTCCGTCCGGCGTCAGATTTCATCCACCACTACGTTCCCGTCGGCGTCCAGCAGAGGCGTCAAGCCTCCGCTCGAATTCGGAACGCACCAGGTATACACATAGTTCACGCCTGTCTCGCGATCGACCAACACCGTGATTTTGGTCGATCCGAGTTCAGGCAGATAATCCGTCGATTTTTCGTAAAAGCGGTTTTCATTTTGCTTGCGAATCAGCATGTTCGGGTTCCTCCCTCTGCTTTTCGTGCATGCTCGCCGAGTCTTCCCGCCGAACGTTCCGGTCCCGGCTGCCCCGGGGTCGTCCTCTTTACGAAAGTTTAACGCCCGGGGTTTCGCTGCTGCTGTTTCCTGCTGTTTCCGTTACCCAAATAACTGCGACAAAGCACTTATTTCACGATAAAATGGTGCGTTTAAGAAAATAGGTGCAGGAGAGCAGCTATTTCTTCCATAGAGCTCCTTTTTCCGCCCTTTTTCGCAAAATAACTGCTCTTATGCAGCTATTTATAAAAATCGAGCGATATGCACGCAAATAACTGCTTATACGCAGCTATTTTTCAGACTGACGGGACAAACCGGGGCGGCCTTCGTCTCCGGCTCCTCGTGTCCGGCTCATCCTTGAGGCTGCATTTTCGGCGTGCCGCCGCATCCCTGCGGCTTCTACGGCAGCTTTTTAGCGGCCCGCCGCCCGTTCCTCCATAATCCGGCGGAGCGCCCGCACCCGCTCGGGATCGACCGGAGCCAGCGGATCGCCGCCGAAGCGGGCCGCGGACCCGATATGAATCCGGTCCGCGCCGGCGGCGTCCAGGAAGGGACGCAAATTCCGTTCCGTCAGGCCCGCGCCGGCGAGAATCCGCGGCGGCCGCCCCGCGGAGCGGCGCAGCAGCTCCGCCAGGGCGGCTGCTCCCTCGGGCGCGCCCGGCGCTCCGCCCGAGGTCAGCACGTCCGTCACCTGCGGGTAGACGGACAGCGTCTCCAGCGCGCGCGGGAGGTCGACGGCCTCGTCGAACGCGCGGTGAAACGTGAACGCGAGGCCCGGCCCCGCGTTCAGCAGTCCGGCCAGCGCGGACTCGTCCACCGTCCCTTCCGGCGTCAGCACGCCGGTCACGACGTCGAGCCCGCCTGCGGCCGCGATGCGGCGGATGTCCCGCCGCATCTCTTCCCGTTCGTCTTCGGAGTAGACGAACCCGCCTCCCCGCGGCCGGACCATGACGCGGATCGGCAGCTTTACCGCGCGGCGCATCTCCGCCGCGCGCGACAGGTCCGGCGTTACGCCGCCGGACAGCGGATCGGCGATCCATTCGATCCGGTCCGCGCCTCCCCTTTCCGCTGCCGCGGCTTCCTCCGGCGTACAGGCGATTACTTCAAGCAGCATCGTTAATCCTCCGTTCCCATAATTCGAGCCTGTTCCCAACAAGCGAAACCGTTTATGGCGCCTCGAAGTCCTTCAAAGCGCGTTGTGACATTTCTTTGACATCTTGGTCAAACTTCCGCCATACCCTTTCTTTATAATTGATCAAGCTTAGCATGAAAAGCGAGCAACAAACCATTTGCCCCCATCATCCGCGCCGCCGGGACTTCCGGCGGGGCAGATGCAGAGAAGGAGAAATCAGAGTGAAACCATCAACGATCAAACGTAAATCCCTGCTGGCTTTGTCGGCGGTCATGCTATCGACTGCCGGTCTTGCCCATGCGGCTCCGTCCGCTTATGCCTATCCGCCAACCGCAGCGGCGCTCGCACCGAGCGAACAGCCACCTCGATTGCAGCTTAGTCAGAACGTTGCTTCCTTGTCGCAGAAACGCAAGATTAGGGTCAAATTCAAACTGCCCAAAAACGTTTCGGCCGAGCAAATCCAATGGACCTACGGAGGCAAACCGCTTTCCCAATGGAAGTCATTCGACCTGAACACACGCGACTACACCGGCAAGCCTTTTATCCGCATCGCCAAGACCACGGTTAAAAACGGGGAACTCACGGCAGAGCTGAGTTTCGATCTCGCTTACGGGGTGGAAGACTTGGGCGATTCCGGCTTACTGCAGCCGCCTCGTTACCTATCGCTTATGGGCACGTTTGAACTTCAAGCCTCTGTGGCCGGAAAGGTTCTGGCTCAGGCGCCGATCAAGCTGGTTCCGTATGACAGTTTCCATACCTACGACGAACTCAAGCCGGAAATCGATAAAGTGACCGCCCAGGCAGCCAAGCAAAACGACCGTTATATCAAGACGTCTTCGATCGGCAAATCCGTCGAAGGCCGAGATATTTACATGACCGTCGTCGCGCGCGATAAAGACGTCGTCGACAACTATCTTCAAGTGACGCATCCGGCGATGATGAACGATCCGGCCAAGCTTCGCGCGGATATCGAATCAGGCCGCGTCAAGGACTATCAGGTTCCGATCTGGCTGAACAATATCCATCCGCACGAATCGCCCGGCGTCGATGCGATCGTCAATTATTTCAAAAGCATGGCTTTGGATGATGCCGTGAACTACAAAACAACTTCAGAAAACGGTCAACCGGAGCAGGTCAATATGAAGACGGACGATACGCTCAACGACGTCTTTTTTATCTTCGTATATACCGACAATCCGGACGGCATGACCCATACGATGCGAACCAATGCCGAGTTTTTCGACCTCAACCGCGATAACTCGTATCAGACGCAGCCGGAGACCCAAAGCGTTACGCAGCAGATCGCCAAATGGTCGCCGTTGTCTTTTCTCGATATGCACGGATTCGATACGGCATTCTTGATCGAACCGTCCACGCCGCCTCACGATCCCAATGTGGAATATGATCTGCTGATCGACAGCATGGTTGAGCAGGCGAAAGCGATGGGCGAAGCCGGGATCGCCAACACCAAATACGATTATTATCATATCCCTTACGTTGAACACCAAAAAAAGGTTAAAAATCCGGCTTATGAATCCAAAGGCACGTCTTCCGGTTGGGATGACGCTTCGCCGGTATTCACTGCCATGTACGCGATGCACCACGGCGCGCTCGGGCATACGCTGGAAACGCCGGAAATGAACGAAGAATCAGTACGAACGTTGTACTACAGCGCAGCCGCGGCGACCCACTTCGTTCAGAAGAACAAACAAAAATTATTTTTCAATCAATTGAAAATTTACGAACGCGGCATCGATAATATCGATGACCCTGCCGTTGACCGCTATCTCGTGAATGCCAAGGAACAAGCAATCGGACGGCCGCGCAAAAACGGCGAGACCTTTTTCCCGGATTATTACGTGCTGCCCGTGGATCGGAAGCTGCAAAAAAATCCATTGGAAGCTTACCGCATGATTCAATACCTGCTTCGCAACGGAATCAAGGTAGAACGCTCCGAAGCGGACGTCAGCGTGGGCAGTGCGACGTACCCTGCCGGATCGTTCGTCGTCAACATGCGGCAGGCAGAGCGGGCTTTGGCCAATACGGTGCTGTACGACGGCCCGGACGTATCGGACTTCGAAAGCGTGGCCGCCACGGTGGTGCAGAACTTTGCCGATCTGCGCGGGTTCGACCGCTATACGATTCGCGAGGCCGGCGCTTTTGCGGATAAAACGGTTCCGGTAAGCGAAGTCTCTATTCCTAAGTCGAAGATGCCCGAACGTTCCGCTTATATTCGAATCGCCAACACCAACAACGATGCGATCAAAGCGGTCAATGCGCTGTTGAACGCGAACAAAACGGTCACCATGCTCACGACCGGCGGAGACGGATACGAAGCCGGAGATTTCGCGGCTGCTTACGACGATCTTGAACCGCTGGCTTCCGACTATACGCTCGACCTGTTCGCTTTCGGCGATCAGCCGCCCGCAGGGAAAAAGCTCGAAGCGGTAACGGTCAGCGCGCTCGGAGAAGCCGCTTACGTGCTGCGAAATCTGGGTTTTAAAGTCGCCGGCGAACCAAACCGCGCGGGCGTACTCGTCAATACTTTCGATTCGGATAAGCTTGTGGAAGCAGGAGTGCCCTACATCGCCTACGGCAGAATGGGCATGCAGAATATTCAAGAATGGATGCCCGGCTTCGCTTTTGCAAGTCCGGACTGGGAAAGTTACGAAGGCTTGTTCCTGACGGACGTGAAGCAGGACAATCCGATTACCGCTCCTTATGACGAACAGGAATATTTCTACACGTCTACCGGCGCTTACGTGACGAAGCTTCCGAAGCCCGCGCAGGTACTGGCCTCGATCAGCAGCCGCAGCGACTTTTTCAAAGCAGGCTGGTGGCCGGGACACGATAAAGCCAAAGGAAAAACGTTAGCCTTCACTTACAAAGGCGACGGCAAACATATTACGGTCTTCGCCAATGAATTGACCAACATCGGCCATCCGCAGCATCAATACCGTCTGCTTGCCAATGCGATCTTCGATGCCGAAACCGGCAGCACCAGCAGCAATCAAGCTTCTGCCGGCGCAGCCTTTTCGGATCTCGGCGCTGCGACAAAATGGGCCGGAGCGGCGGTGAAGGATTTGTCGGCACGGGGAATGATCAGCGGCGTCGCTCCCGGCCGTTTTGCTCCTAACAAACCGGTGACGCGGGCCGAGTTTTTGACCCTGATAGTACGGGCTCTCGATCTTCGCGAACAGCAGGTTCCGTTTCTGTTCAATGACGTCCATCCGGAAAGATGGTCGTACCGCGAGCTGAAAGCCGCCGCGGCGGCCGGATTGGCGGGCGGCACGGGGAACCGTCGATTGCAGCCGGATCGGCCGATTACCCGCGAGGAGATGGCCGTCATCGTTGCAAAAGCATTTGAACGCAACCGTTCGGGTACCGCCGCGCCGAGCAGCCCCGGATCGAAAGCGCCGGTCGTTTTCTCGGATCAAAATGAGATTGCCGATTACGCGCAAGACGCTGCGGCTTTGTTAAGCGCAAATCAGATTATTCAAGGCTTGGACGATTCCAAATTCGGTCCGAAACAAACTACGACTCGCGCGCAGGCTGCCGTTATCGTAAGCCGCATGCTTGACGCACAGAAAGGAAGGAACTGATGAACGCACTCAAACCCAAAGGAGCGGGACGCCTGATCGCACTGGATGCCGCCCGCGGACTTGCCGTGATCGGCATGTTTATCCAGCATTTCGCTCTGAACGGCATCAACGGATCGCTCGTATCGGGCAATACGACCCTGCTGTTTATTTTATGCGGCGGCATTTCTTACTCAATTATGTTCGGACGCATGACGCAGCGCGAAAATGATATCAAGCCGTTTCGCGCCCGCATGCTGGCCCGCGCCGTCTTCGTCGATCTGATCGGCTATCTGTTGATTATGCTTAACGGCCCGTTCGGCGTGATCCTGCCCGCTTACGCGGGACTGTTTGTTCTGGCGCTCGTCTTGATTCGCCGTTCGACACGGACTCTGTTCGTTACGGCAGGCGCAATGCTGCTGATCGCTCCGCCGCTTATGATCCTCGGAGGAAGCCTGTTTTCGGGCGCTTTCCTGCTCGGCGATCTGGCGGGCGGTCCCATGTCCGCGTTGGCACTGGCGCCTACGTTCGTGCTGGGCATGGCGCTCGGGCGGCTGGATCTGACCTCGCTTCGCAGCGGAATAACCCTAGCCGCAAGCGGACTGTTCTTTTTTATCGCCGGAAGAATCATGGCTGTCCACGTTCTGCCCGGCTGGTCCGCCGCCTTCGAACAGTGGTTGGTCGCCGCTGCCGATCCGGCTCATGCCCAGCCGCCGGACGAATACGCGACCTGGCCGCTCAACACGAACGGGCCTTTGTGGCATATGCTGTTCAGTTGGGCACCGCATTCAGCCTCGACTTTTCAAACGGCCACCGGTACGGGCCTGGCGGTGCTCGTCTTGGGCTTATGCGGACTGATCGCCAAAAAAGCCGCGGCCCTGCTGTCTCCTTTCGCTGCCGTCGGCCGCGTATCGTTGACTCTGTATGCGGCTCAATTTGTCGTCGTATGGATTCTCGGATTGAACGGGATCGAAAGCGGGCTCGGCGAAGTGCCATTCGGCGATGGGTTGGTCGCGATCGGCGTCGTTGCGGCAGGATGGCTGCTTACCCGGCTTCCGGGCGGGCCGCTTGAAACGATAATGCGGCGGTTCGACCGTTTGTTCGTCGGTTCGTCCGCGGTTTCGCCCAGCAAAAAAACGGCTTTAGCCGAAAAAAGCGGAACCGTGATCCAAGGCGAGTAAGCGTAGGGGATCAGGCTGAAGGTTTTGGCCCGTTGCCGCATGCATGATTCGGATTCGAAAAGATAAAATCCATATAGAAGCTCGGCATAAAAAAGGAGCGGCTGCGCGCGCTCCTTTTTTGCTGTCATCCTTTTATAATGCTTGTATTTAGCGAAACTCCGGCGGCGTCCGCCGCGCCACGCCGGTCCGCAGCGCGGCTTGAACGACGGCGTCGCGGATGCGGTCGACGACCTTGTCGTTGAACACGCTCGGAATGATGTACTGCTCGTTCAATTCGTCGTCTTCGACGACGGAAGCGATCGCCTGGGCGGCGGCCACTTTCATCTCCTCGTTGATGACGCTGGCGCGGCAGTCCAGCGCGCCGCGGAACATTCCCGGGAAGCAGAGCACGTTGTTGATCTGGTTCGGGAAGTCGCTTCGGCCCGTCGCCAGCACCCGCACATGCTCTTCCGCCAGTTCCGGATCGATTTCGGGGTCCGGATTCGCCATCGCGAACACGATCGGATCGGGCGCCATCGACTTGATATGTTCCAGCGTCAGCAGATTCGGACGGGACACGCCGACGAAGACGTCGGCGCCCGCGATCACCTGCTCCAGCTCGCCGGTCTCCCCGTTCGGGTTGCAGTTGTCCGCGATCCAATCCCACATTTCGTTATCGTACTTTTCCGCTTTGTGCAGCGCGCCGCACCGATCGACCGCGATCAGATTGCGCGCGCCCGCGGACAGCAGCATTTTGATGCAGGCCGAGCCGGCCGCCCCGACGCCGAGCACGACGATCTTCGCGTCCTCCAGCTTTTTGCCGACGATGCGCAGCGCGTTCAGCAGCCCCGCCAATACGACGACGGCCGTCCCGTGCTGGTCGTCGTGGAAGACCGGAATGTCCAATTCCTCGCTCAGCCTGCGCTCGATCTCGAAGCAGCGGGGCGACCCGATGTCTTCCAGATTGATGCCGCCGAACGCCGGCGCGATCAGCTTGATCGTGCGAATGATCTCTTCCGTGTCCTTCGTATCGAGACAGATCGGGAACGCGTCCACGCCGGCGAACTGCTTGAACAGCATCGCTTTGCCTTCCATGACCGGCATCGCCGCGCGCGGTCCGATATCGCCGAGCCCCAGCACCGCCGTTCCGTCGGACACGACCGCCACCGTGTTGCGCTTGATCGTCAGCGTGAACGCTTTCTGCGGATCTTCGTGGATCGCCCGGCACACTTTGGCCACTCCCGGCGTGTACACATGGGACAGGTCTTCGCGGTTCTTGACCGGCGTCTTCGACCGGATCTCGATCTTCCCGCCCAGATGCGCCAGGAACGTCCGGTCCGACACGTTGACGATCGTGACGCCGGGCAGCGCTTCGACCGCTTCCAGCACCGACTCGCGCATTTTCTCCGGAAGATTGACCGTCAGGTCGCGGATCGTGTGGTCGGGGCTGGCATGGATGACGTCGATCGCGACCACGTCCCCGCCTCCGTCGCCGATCGCGCCGGCCACCTCGCCGAACGTCACCTGTTTCTTGTCCATCTGCAAACGTATGATCATGCTCGTTCCAAGGGCCATCGTCTACCTCCTGAGGATACGGATTGGCGGCGGGCACTAAAGCTCGCTCGCTCTCTGATAACGCTTACAAACCAAATTCGGACTTATTATATCACAGTTTTTAAACAAAAGATTCCCCTGCTCTCCTCATGGTATAATAGGGAAGACAGAGATCCGGCAGTCCGGGGACAAGGGTCCGCCCTGCAAAGACAAGGCGCGGCCGTTCTCGAGACTGCCCCTAGAGAAAACCGATACAAATCGCGCCGACCCGCGGAACATCCGCGGCAGCCGCAAACGGAGGGAAACGCATATGGAAAAAAGCATCATCTTTTTCGACCTTGACGGCACGCTGCTGAACGACGACAAACAAGTCAACGACTCGACCCGCGAGGCGATCGCCGCGCTGAAGGAACAGGGACATATCGTCGCGATCGCGACGGGACGGGCCCCTTTCTTTTTCGAGCATATCCGCAAAGAACTGAATATCGATACCTACGTCAGCTATAACGGCTCTTATGTCGTGCTGGAAGGCGAAGTGGTGTTCACGAACCCGCTCAACGAAAAAGCGCTGCAGACGCTGACCGATCTCGCGCTGGAAAACGACCACGCCATCGTATACATGGACCATGAGGACATGCGCGCCAATGTGCCGAACAGCGACCGCATCAACGAGAGCATCGGCACGCTGCAGGTGAACATCATGCCGACGCACGATCCGCTGTACTACAAGGACCGCTTTATCTATCAATCGCTGCTCTTCTGCGCCGAAGGCGAAGAGAAGCCTTACGAGTCGCTGCTTCACGCGTTCGATTTCATTCGCTGGCATCCCTTCTCGGTCGACGTTCTTCCGGCGGGCGGCAGCAAGTTCAAAGGAATCGGCAAAATCACGGAAAAACTCGGCATCCCGGCGGAACGCCAATTCGCTTTCGGAGACGCGCTGAACGACCTGGAGATGCTGAAAGGAATCCAAAACAGCGTCGCGATGGGCAACGGACTGTCGGAAGCGAAAGAAGCCGCCAAATGGATCACGACGTCGAATAACGAAGACGGCATCGCGCACGGACTGAAGCTGGCCGGACTGCTCTAAGGGAGCGGCCGGAACGGCTCGTTTTCCGTCGGCCCTAGCAGGCTTCGAGAACGCGCGCCGGGCAGCATCCAAACTTAAGAAACGGGGGCGCAAGCATGGAACAGAGCATTGTTTTTTTCGATATCGACGGCACGCTGGTGGACGAACAAAAAAAGGTTCCGCAGTCGGCCAAGGAAGCGGTAGCCGAGCTTAAGCGCCGGGGCCATATCGTCGCGATCGCGACCGGCCGGCCGCAGTTCATGTTCAAGGAAATCCGCGAAGAGCTGGGGATCGATACCTATGTCAGCTACAGCGGGCAGTATGTCGTGCTGAACGGCCAAGTCATCTACGCGAATCCGATCGACAAGCGTTCGCTGGAACAGATGACGGAGATCGCGCTGAAACACAACCATCCGGTCATTCTGATCGACGACGAACAGATGAAAGCGACCGTGCCGGACGACGAATTCGTCGCGCAGGGCTTCGGCATGATGCTGAATTACATCTCGCTGTCGGAACCGGATCCGCATTTTTACAAAGAACGGTTCGTTTATCAGGCATCGCTGTTCTGCAGCGAAGCGGACGAAGCGCTGTACGAAGCGATCTTCCCTTCGCTGCATTTCATCCGCTGGAGCCCGCTGTCGGCGGACGTCCTCCCCGCGGGAGGAAGCAAGCTCGAAGGCATCCGCAAAATTACCGAAAAGCTAGGCATTCCGCCGGAGCGCCAGTACGCGTTCGGTGACGCGCTGAACGATCTTGAGATGCTTAGCGGCATTCCGAACAGCGTCGCGATGGGCAACGGAATGCCGGAAGCGAAGGAAGCCGCCAAGTGGGTCACGAAGACCAACGAGGACGACGGAATCGCCCACGGCTTGAAAATGGTCGGGCTGCTGTAGCGGAAGAGGAGTCTCCCCGCACGCCCCGCCTCAAGCTGCGTCTCTGCTTTTTCTGCGCTTGGGCGGGAACGGCTTTTCGACGGCACGAACTTTTCGAACAGAAAAAAGGACGGCGAAATTTCGCCGTCCTTTTTGAAATCCTCTTAATTGGCCGTTCCCGTGCCGTCCGTCTCCGCGGCCTCCACCTTCTCCTTGTTCTCCGGCTTCTCGGAATCCGGATTGTCCAACTTCCGCCGGACGTATTCTTTCAATTCATTCTCGTTTTTGACTTTCAATACCGCCGCGCGGCCGACGTAAGTCTCGTTGATCAGGTTCATCGGCGGAATCTGCTCGGTGCTTTCCAGCGTGCTCTGGTAGCTCGCCGAAGCCAGTTTCCACATATCGTCGACCGACAGGTTCGTATCGATGAAAGGCGCGACCTGATTCAAAATATCCGGCAGCTTCATGATCGAGGTGGTCGATTTCACCTTTTCGCTCAGCGCTTTGAGGAACTCGCGCTGCCGTTCGGTCCGCGAATAGTCGGACATCGCGTCGTGACGGAACCGCACGTACTGCAGCGCGGCGTCTCCGTTCAGATGCTGCTCGCCCTTTTTCAGATCGATGTCGTATTGATGCTTGTCGGCTTCGCTCGGATAATACATGTCTTTTTCCACGTAAAAGTCCACGCCGCCTACCGCATCGACCAGCTTGATGAATCCCTGGAAGTCGGTATACATATAATATTGAACCGGCACGCCGAGGAGGTCGCTCACCGCCTGCATGGCCGTATTCGGGCCGTACGTAATCGCGGTATTGATCCGGCCTTTTCCGTGCCCCGGAATCTCCGTGTACACGTCGCGCAAAATGGAGAGCAGATGCACGCTCTTCTTGACGGGGTCCAGGCTGACCACCAGCATGCTGTCGGAACGAGGCACGTCGTCGTCCTCCGCGTCGCGCGCGTCCACGCCCATCAGCAAAATGTTTACGGGTTCGGTCCCCTTCCATTCCGGCGGAGCCGCGACTTTCAAGTCCTCGGTGCTCACCGCCTTGAACGGAGAGCTTTCG
This sequence comes from Saccharibacillus alkalitolerans, assembly GCF_011090185.1. GTDB lineage: Bacteria > Bacillota > Bacilli > Paenibacillales > Paenibacillaceae > Saccharibacillus > Saccharibacillus alkalitolerans. The sequence goes on from NZ_JAAFGS010000002.1 coordinate 429,962, forward strand.
GGCGGCTTGCTCAAGCTTTCCAACCCCCGATACAGGGACAAGACATAATAGGCCGCAAATCCTAACAGGAGCACCACGGCGGCGGCCGAGATGATTAAAATTTTCTTTTTCCCGGCGGTCATTCCGCTTTTTTTCGCTGTCATTCCGATTCTTCCTTTCTTCATTCGCTCGAAAGGCGCGATTTCCCGAATCCGGCACATCGCCGGAGACGACGAAGAGAACGCCGACTCCCGGAATTGTTCCGGATTCTTTGCCTTTGTTCGCTGTTTTCCGCTCTGCATTTCCTGCTCGTCTCCATCATAAAGAGCTCATGTGGCGAAAGTTTGATCAGGATGTAAACAAAATGTCACAAAAACCGAGCGGGATGCGGCTGAAGAACTTGCAGGACAAGCAGCCCGAAAAGCCCGCCGTCCAAAGGGACGGCAGGCCGAAAAAGACGTCGGGCCGATACGAACCGCCGCCGAACGCGGCAGCGGCGCAGATTATTGAAAACGAATGACGAACGCTTGACGCCCTTCCGTGTCCCCCGGGGCATAGGACTGCGACGCGTACAATTTCGAACCGTAAATAAGCAGATTGCCGCTATCGTCGGGGCTCCAGGTCAGCAGCTCGGGCAGCAGGCCGTGATAGACCGGCTCGTTGTACAGCACGTTCTTCCCCTGCATTTTTCCCGCGTATATGGTTTCTTGGTCGTACAGGGAATAAGCGATACGGCTTTCGTCCTGGGAAAGCGCGAAACTGTCCACCTTTTCCAGCAGCACGGCAAGCGCGCCGTTTCTCCGGTCGTATTGATACAGCGTCCCTTCCGTTCCGAGGAACAGAAATTGATCGGAACCGATCCATTCCGTATGCTCCGACTCGATCGAATGGGTATAAACGATCTCGATTGCGTTTCCGCGCACCGTACCGAGAAGAACCTCTTTATCGTCGTTTCTGGACTTTTTGAAAGCAGTCAGCAGAACGCTCCGTCCGTCGTCGGAGACGTCGGCGCTCAGCAGCGTCCTGCCTTCGACGGCTTCGTCAGATCCGTCGATCCGGTACACGCGCGCTTTGCCCGAGCTCACCTCGTACACTCCGACCCGCGCGTCGCCGCCTCCGCTCGGATCGACGGTCAGATATACCAGATAGCGCCCGTTATCCGACCAACCGAAGTTCTGAATGAACGCGGGACTCGGCATGGCGCTCGTCGGAATCGCCGTCGTTTGGGCATTGGCCAGCGAAACGATTTGCAGCGCGGATGACGTACGGGAAGCGGAAGACGGGGTCTCGGCGATGAACCGGCCGTCGGGAGAGAGGACGCCTTCCGTCGTGTCCGGCTTGACTCTGCGCAGCGTATCGCTTTGTTCGTAAGGAAAAGCGATACGGTTGATCATCGCGGCGCCCGTCTCGTCCCGTTCCCGGGCAAAAGCCAGCACGCCGCCGGAAGCCGACCAGCCCAGTATCCGTTCGTTCCGGGTAAACGATTCGGGCAGCCGATAAATGTCCGCGATATGGAACGATTCGAATTTCCGTCCTCCGATGCCCGGCTCGTCCGTACCGTCCGACATGACGATGGTAGCCGTCTTCATTCCCGAACCGCAGCCGGAGAAGAGGACGGAAAGCACACAGACGGCGGCAAGCAGGAAAACCGTTTTTTTATTATTCATCTCCGCTCCCCCTTCCCTTCCGCATCCATTCCTGCGAGTTCGACCGTAACCGCCGTGTGGCCGTCCGCATGCGTCAAAGCGATCGAGCCGCCGTGATCGTCGACGATCGATTTAACGATGCCAAGCCCGAGCCCCGAGCTCCCGTCTTCCCTCGTTCCGCCGCCCGTCCCGCGGAACGGACGGAACAATTCGTCAAGGCGTTCGGTCTCGATCGGCTCGCTGGGATTATCGAAAACGAACAGCGCTCTGCCGTCCCGTTCGCGCGCCGAGACGGAGATCCGCGAAACCGGCAGGCTGTATTTGATGGCGTTGTCGATGAGATTGATAAACAGCTGCCGCAGCCGGTCGCTCTGGCCGGTCACAAGCAGATCTTCGTCGATCTCCCACACGATGCTTTTCTTGTAGCGCTGCGTCCGAATGGTCATCGATTCGCACACGTCACGCAAAATCCGGCCGGCCGGAACCGGCTCCAGCTCGTTTTCCGGCGGATTTTTGCGCGCCATCTCGAGCAGCCGGATCACCATTTCGTGCAGCCGCTTGCTTTCCTGGATAATATGATTCATGCCTTTTTCGAAAAATTCGCGGTCCTGCGTCTCCTTCTGCCGGATCAGCTCCGCATAACCGAGAATCGACGTTAACGGCGTCTTCAGCTCATGGGTCACGTTGTCGAAAAACAGCTTCTCCTGCTCGTTCAGCTCTTTCAGCCGGTCCCTGTCCTTTTGAATAATGGCGATCTGACGGTCGAGCTGGGCGATCATATCGTTGAAGTTGTCGGCCAGCCGGCCGATCTCGTCTTTGCGCTTGAAGCGAAGGCGGACGTTCAGATTCCCGTTCTTCACTTCGTTCGAAGCGCGGGTCAGCCGGACGAGCGGGATGGTGATATGCCGGGACAGCACGTAAGAAAACAGGAACGCCGCGGCAAAGATCAGAACGGTCACGTAAAACACGATATCCAAAATCCGGCCGGTCTGCGCGTACAGCGGGCTGAAATCTTTGGCGAAACGCAGAATGCCCACCTTCGTTCCGTCGATGACGACGGGATACGAAAACAGCACCGAGGCCCGAGTGGAGTCGTACGCGATGCTGTAAGCGGTCTGACCGCCGATCGCGCGCCGAAGGTCGCTGGTCGTCACGCCGGTGAACTTCGATTTCTCCGTGGCATACAGCAGCTCTCCGTCCACCGTGTAGACGCCCGCGATGCTGCCGGTCGCATGGTTGAGGTCGGCGGCCATCTCCTGAGCCATCTGACCGAAGTAAAGCTCGTTGTTCGTGAAATGATTGATCAGGAAAGCCTGCCGTACGTACACGCTGCTGTTGTTTTTCAAGTCGGCCAATTCGGAGGTGACGCGCTCCTGGTTGCTCGTGAAGATCGTTTCCTTGACGGCGCTGTTAAGAACGAGGAAGGAAACGAGAAAAATCAGGAAAAAACCGGCCAAAAACTTGGTGCTGATCCTCTTCATGAGCCGCTTCCCGGCGGTTTTTCGAATTTATAGCCGATGCCGAACACTGTCGCGATCCGCTGGCCTCCGTCTCCCAGCTTCTTGCGCAGCCGCTGGATATGGGTGTCGACGGTCCGCGTGTCCCCGGCGAATTGATAGCCCCATACGAGATCGAGCAGCTCGGAACGGGTAAACGTCTGTCCCGGACGCTTGACCAGCGTCAGCAGCAGATCGAATTCTTTGGGCGTCAATTCCACGGATTCTTCGCCGATCCGGACTTCGCGCTCCCGGACTCCGATCGTCAGCTCTCCGGCGCGGATTTCTTCGCTTCTCTCTCCGCCCGGCTCCTCTTCCGTCTGAACGGTCCGGCGCAAAATCGTCCGCACCCGGGCGACTACCTCGCGCAGGTCGAACGGCTTGGTGATGTAATCGTCCGCGCCGAACTCCAGGCCCAGCACTTTATCCGTAATGTCCGACTTGGCGGTGATCATAAGAATGGGGATATTGTGGGTCGCGGTTACTTTTTTGCAAATATCGAGTCCGCTCTGGTCCGGCAGCATCCAATCGAGCAGCAGCAGATCGGGAACGAATTGTTCCAGTTCGGCCAGACCGCGCGCTCCGTTCGGAGCGGTCCGCGTCTGGAAGCCCTCCATCGCGAGTCCGTAGGCCAGCAGGTCGGCGATGGGAGCATCGTCTTCGACAATCAATATTTTCGCGTTATTCAGCATTGAACAGCCTCTTCTCTTTTTTACTCGCTATTTAAACTATATCGGTTTTGCCCCCGGAATGAAAAGGAGCCCGCGTACTTCAGCGACCGTATGCTATAATGACAAGCAGATCAATTCACTCCACTGGAGGTTCACTTTTATATGCTTACTTTCGAACAAAAGCTCGCCATTTTGGATTCGTTTCCGGAACTTACGCGCAACGACGTCTCGCTCGGACGGGTGAATTATCACTTCGAGGGCAGCGCCCACGAGAAGAAAACGGTCGGCTACCGCTTCCATCCGAACGGCAACGGCTACGTATTCGCCGGACTGGTCGGCGATTACGACACGGACGACAAAGGCTTCGTCAACGTCCGCGACTATACCGAGGCGCAGCTGCGCGAAATCGTCGACGCGTCGATTCGTTCGCTGGCTCCGGCCGAAGGCGCATCCGCGCCGAAGCGCGGCTCCGCGGATTCGGCGCAGTCTCCGGGCGACGAGATTTGGACCGACGAAGAAGGTCAGGAGCTGATCCTGAAATTCGAGGACGAGACGTTCTTCGTCTACTCCGGCTTCAGCCTGGAAATGGCGTTCGAGACGCGCGAGGAAGCGGAAGAGTATCTGGCGGAAGAAGGATTTTCGTTCAACCGCAAATAAGCGTCGGGCAGCGTCTTTCGGCGATCCGACGCGTCGGACGCGGGCGACGCCGACACCGCGAAAAAACCGCTTGGAGACACGTTCGAACGTGTCTCCAAGCGGTTTTCGGCATTTTCCGCCGTATAGGTTATCAGAAAAACGTGCCGCTGATCACTTTTGCTATCGCTTTCTGCCAAAAAGGACGCTGACCGCGAAGCACTTCGATGCCTTGCATGACCGCGACCCATTCGTATTCGCCGACGGCCGATTCCATGCCGTCTTCGGTTTGCAGACAATACTCGCCGCTTTTCAACCAATGCTTCTTCATATCGACGAAAGCCGCTTCTTTGTTCGTCCCTTTGATCCGATATCCGCCGATATCCGATTCGATCCGGTAGTAACCGCGCTGCCCCGCGTCGTATCCGAAGTAGGTTTCGGTTCCGTTTTTTTCCCGGCTCAGGCGTCCTACGATCTCTTCCCTCGCGTCACGGACCGTCCATTTGTTCGGCGAACGTTCCAGACAGCCGCGGTACAGCACGTAATCTTCGCCGTCCAGCACATAGAGACCGTTTTCGCCTTCTCCTTTGTAATCGATCGATCCTTTCCGATTCCCGCCGATCTGACGGATGACGCCTTTGCCGAACGGCCTTTTTTGTCCGCAGAAATAAAGCTCCATGCCTGCCTCCCCCTCGGGTTTGATGCCGACACCTTTTGATATTTCGTGCTAACTCCAATCTCCTCCGTCGCCCTGAGCCTCGACCAGATCGGCCTGCATGTCGTCCGCTACCGACTGAATGTCTTCGGGCGTGATCTGGATCAGCGTATACCCTTCCTCGTCGCGCATCTTGAGCGCCGCCTCCCGGAAATAGCGAGGGCTGCCGGGCGCGGCTTCGTCGTCGTACACCAGCAGCATGCCGTCCGATTTGCGCAGCAGCAGCCCGTCTCTCGCTTTGAACTGCCACGGTCCGCTGTACGGCTCCTTGCTCACCAGCCCGTAGTAGTCGATTTTTTTAAGCAGGTTCTGCCAATAGTCCTTCTTCTCGTCGCTCCACTTCTCGTCCATGCCCGCAAACGCGGCCAGCACGGACAGCTTGAGCTGCGGATAATCTTCTTTGAGTTCGATCGCCGCTTCGCATGCCCACAGATCGACGCCGTACTGGCCGGGAGTGATGACCCACTCCAGCCCTTCCTCGATCAGCGGAATCAGCCGGCGCTTGATCGCCTCGCGAATGAACGGAATGCCCGGATGCTTCTGGTTGAAAATGCCGAGCTCGTTCGCGCGGTAGCCGGTGACCAGCAAATTTTTCACGTTGATGCAGCCTCCCCGATCCTTTTGATTCCAGTGTACCATAAGTGCCGGAGAGCCTGCCGGTCATGCCCGGCCGACCTTATCTCCCGGCGGAATTGGCGGCCGACTGCTGGCGTTTGCGAATCGCGTTCACGCCCATCACGACGGCGACCAGCTCGTAATCGTCCAGCCTCGACCGGTTGTTCAGCACATAGGCGTCGCTGCGCAGCCAGCCGTTCGTTTTGGCGAAGGTTGCCACTTCCGTCCCGTTTTCCGTAATCGAATATTCCTTGGAAAAGTTGGGCGATTCGATTTCGTACACGCCGCGTTCGCCCGCGTCGTATTCGAACTTCTTGCTGAACAGCGTGAATCGGGGGCGCAGCATTCCGACCTCCGTGTCGTTCGCGTCCAGCACCCGCCACCGGTTCATCATCATGCGGAACTTGCCCGTGTACAGCAGTTCGCCCGAACGGGCGTACACGTCGAGCGACGAGCCGAACGCGCTGCGCAAATCCAGCGTGCCCGCCGCTTCCCCGGCCTCGTTCATGATTTCCGTCTCGCCCATGCCGAAAAAGTTGTCCGAAAAATAAAGTTCCATGAGAGTTCCTCCTTGGTTCATCGATCTGCATACGTCTTGCCTTATCCTTTATAAACGTCGGCCGGGCTCTGTTCGTTGCATATTTTCGCCCGCGCGCCGTGTTAGACTGAGACATATATCCAAGCCGCCCCGAAACAGCGAATCGGCGGCGGACAAGCAAAAGGAGGGCATGGACTGTGCAGCAGCCTCAAAAAAAATACCGGGTCGGCGTCGAAGTCACGCTCGACGTGATCGGCGGAAAATGGAAAAGCGTGATTTTGTATCACCTTGTCGAGGGAAAGAAAAGATTCAACGAGCTTCGGCGGCTTATCCCGAACATCAGCCATAAAATGCTCACTCAGCAGCTTCGGGAGCTGGAACGGGACGGCATCGTGCTGCGCCGAGACTACGAAGAAGTTCCGCCGAAAGTGGAATACGAATTAAGCGAATACGGCGGCGGGTTGATCGGCGTGCTGGACTTTTTCTGCCATTGGGGCGAAGCCCATCTGGACCGGGTGTACGGCGACAAAAGCCTGATGCTGGAAGAGAACTTCGGCGGTTCCGGGGCGGAAGAAGGTTCGGAATAAAGCCGACGTCCCGCCGTTTTGCGCGGACCGGCCCCGCGGTTACCGGAAAGTGCGTACTTAACAGCCCGTCCCGCCGCTTCTACAATAGGCTTAAGCTTATCGATTCGAAGAACAGGAAGGAGCATCCGTTATGAAAACTTTGGTAATCGCCGCGCATCCCGCTTTGGACACTTCGCGTCTCAACCGCAGATGGCTGGAAGAGATCCGCAAATATCCGGATCGGATCACGGTAAGCTCTCTGTATGAAAAATATCCCGACAGCGTGATCGATATCGAAGCGGAGCAAGCGCTGGCGGAAGCGCACGACCGCATTATTTTTCAATTTCCGTTCTATTGGTTCAACTGCCCGCCGCTGATGAAGCAGTGGCTGGACGAAGTGCTGCTGGAAGGATGGGCGTTCGGCGAAGGTTCCTGGCTGTTCCGAGGCAAGACGATCGGACTTGCCGTATCCACGGGTCTCCGGGACGGCGATTACAGCCCGAACGGCGACTATCTCCACGAGATGAACACGCTGCTGCTCCCGTTCGAGATGACGGCGAGGTATTTGCAAAGCGGCTACGAGAAGCCTTTCATTCAATACGGAGTCAATTCGCGGACAAGCGAAGAAGAGCTCCAAGAGAGCGCGGAGCGTTATGCGCGGCATGTATTGGAGGCGCAAAGCGCGGAAATCAAAGTGGAATCCTGAATACAAAATAAGGGAAAAGACTTGAAACCCAAGTCTTTTCCCTTGCTTTTTTCACTGCACTTTCGTCTTCACCGTCTGCGTCGTCACCAGCTTGCCCTGCTTGTCGAAGGCCAGCACGTCGATCGCGATATTTTTGCCTTTGTACTTGGCAAAATCGATCTCGGCCGTCCACGGCGGAGCCGCCGCGGCGCCTGCCTGTTTGCCGCCGATCTTGTAAACCACTTTGCCGAGCGTCGGCGACCACGTCTTGACGTACCCGGACACTTTCAATTTTTTTGCCGGAACCGTCGATGCGATCGGGTTGTAGGACAGCGTCGTACCGCTTCCGACAGCGCTCAGGTAATACGGATTCGCGATCGCTTTTTTGTAGGCTGCCAGCATTTTGTCATTGTTCGACAATCCGTAATACTTGATCCGGTCGGTCGTGCCCTTGGCATCCACATCGAACCAAAAGGCCGCCTTGACCTTCGGATATTTCATCGGCAGCGTGGCGAACAGCTGCTGCGTCTGATAGACGGACCAATCGGTCACGTCGCGCTTCTCCTCCGGATACATGTACGATACCCCGCCTTCGGCGATCATGATCGGCTTCCGGTCCGCGTACCAGTTATATACCGCGTCGAGCTTGGCGATATGGCTGCTCCGGTCGATGCCCTGCTTCAGCGGATCGGCGGTCGGATTATAGATCGAATACAGACTGACGCCGACCCAATCCACGTATTTGTCGCCCGGGTAGTAGCTCCGAATATTGTCGATCGGGTTGGCTCCCGGCGCCCAGACCATCGCCACGTTGTCCGGCGCTTCCTTATGGAAGACGTCCGCCACCATTCTGAACTTGTCGATATACGTCTGCGGCGTGCTGGTCCACGGTGCCCAGTTGCCGTTCATTTCGTTGGCGAAACGCAGGAAGATCGGAACGCCGGACGCAGCCGCGTCTTTCGCCAGCTGATGCAGATAGGCGTTATCCTGCACTTCCGCCATGCCGTTCATCGGCTGTACCCCGAGCTCCAGCGCAGTGCCGTTGCGTTTGGCCGCATCGATATGCGACTGAATCTTGGACAGCGGCATGTTGTAGGTGAAATAAATCAGGTAGCCGGCATGCTTTTTCCCGGCAAACTTCGGATATTCGTCGGCATAGAACTTCCCGCCCGCCGAATTATGCACCTTCTTGTTCTGTTCCGCATACGCGCCGAGCAAAATGCCGTTCGCCGGCTCCAACGGCGCGAGATCGCGATTGCGATTCCGCAGCGCCGAATCGGACAATCCCGTCTCGTAATACAGCTCTACCGAACTGCGGAGAGCGTCCGCTTTGCGTTTGACCGCGATGCTGTCCTGAACGAGATTCACTTTGGCATAATAGCCCGATTCGAGATCCCAACTGGACACCGCTTTGTCATACTGCTTCAGCTTGACGTAAGCTTCGCCCGCGTTGCGGTACATGCGCCCCGCATTGCCGTAATCGCGGCTGGCCGCCATTTCGCGCCCGGCCTGTTCGAATTTGGCGATCGCCTGCGCATACTTTCCCTGCTTGTTCAATCTCATAGCCTCGTTGTACACGTTCCAGACGCTGTAGGCCTCGGCTTTGCCGGGCTGCAGCGACGCTCCCGTTCCCGTCAGCAGCGCCGCGGCCAACGCGACCGCCCATAATCTTTTGAATTCCCCGCGTCTTCCCTTCAACCCCGTCATCCCCTTTTTTCTCTCTGCCGCCTCTGATTGCTCACAGGCTATCTTTTCCTTTATCGGCCAAAAGACCCCATTCTTGAAGAATGGGGTCCCGGTTTGAATTCGGATTTACAGTTTGAACCGGGCCAGCAAACGCTCCAGCTCCGCGGCCATGTCCGACAGCGATACCGCGCTGGCGGACATTTCCTGCATGGAAGCCGCCTGCTGTTCCGATACGGCCGACACGTTCTGAATTTCTTCCGCGGTGCGCTCCATCTGCGTTCCGCTTTCCATAATGGACGACGCCACCGTCTCGACGACCTGAACCATTTCTCCGGACGCCTGAACCGCCTGCTCGCTCTGCATTCCGACCCGGCCGACCGTTTCGCGGATGCGTCCGAACAGTTCGCCGGTCGCCTGGATCGCTTCGCTTCCGGCCGCGACGCGGCTCGACGCCTGCTTGATGACTTCGCTCAGCCGCTCGGCATCCGCACGAACCATGTCGATCATGCCGATAATCTGCGCGGCGGAGGACGAAGACTGCTCGGCCAGTTTGCCGACTTCGCCGGCGACGACCGCAAAGCCCTTACCGTGTTCGCCGGCGCGCGCCGATTCGATCGAGGCGTTGAGCGCCAGCAGATTCGTCTGTCTGGCGATATTCGTGATCAGTTGGACGATTTCTCCGATTTCGATGGAGCGCCGGTTCAGCGCTTCGACGGCTTCCGTCATTTCGCCCATGCCTTCCGTCGTCGACTCCATCTGGCGGACCGCTTCCCCGACGATTTCGCCGCCCTGCTCCGAATGGGCACTCGCGTTCTCGGCCGCTTCCGACGTTTCGCCGATCCGGTCCCGAATGATAAAAATTTTATCCATCATACGCTGCATCAATTCGCCGCCGGCGCGCGAACTTTCCAACTGCGCCTCGCTCGATTCCGCCATCCGCTGCATGGAAGAAGCCGAGTGTTCGGCGCCTTCCGAGCTTTCCTGAGCTACCGACTTGAAGTTTTCGGCAGAGTCGGCAAGCGCTCCCGACGTACGTCCGACTTCGAGCAGAATGTCTCGCTGATTATGGCCCATCTTCTGCAGGGCGGAAGCCAGTCGGCCCATTTCCCCTTTAAGACCGGTCGGCAGTTCGTCCAGTTTATCCAATTCCCCTTCGGCCATATAACCGACTTGACGGGTCATCGAAGCAAGGGGGCGGGTAATGCTGCGGGAGATCACGAAAGCCAGCAGAACGGACAGCAGGACGGCGATGACTACCGAGGCAATGGAGATTTTCAGAATGCTGCGCGTTTCTTCCGCCTGCGCCTCGGCCGATTGGTTCATCGTCTGGACCTTCTGGTCGATCGAGCCGCGCAGGGCCTCCGTCATCTTGACCACGAGCTCCTGTGTGTTTTTCTGCATGGCGGCAGCTTCGTCATCCCGATTGACTCCGGACAATTCCAAAATCTGCATCACGGCGGCTTTATAACCGTCCGCCGCCTGCTTGAACGCAGCAGCCCCTTCTTGTTCTTCTTTCGACGTCAACGCCGCGGAATATCTTTCGATCGCGTCGTCCATGTCCACGATCGCCTGATCGATCTCTTTGCGGCTGCCTTCCATGCCGGCATTGTCCGTTTCCAAAATGTTGCGCATCGTCAGTTGATCGATCGTCTTCAACCGGTCGTTGATTTCCTCGAGCCTAACGACGCTAGGAATATGCTGGTCCTTCAGTTCGTTGGCCCGTTCCCCGAGCACTCTCGTCCCCAAGTTCGTCACGGTGTTCAACGCAATAATCAATACGATGATAATCCCGAATCCGCCAAGTAACTTCTGCCTGATCGTAAGCTTCATCTTGATGCCGCTCCTCTGCTGTCCCGAATAATTTCCGCAAATCCAATTGCTCTCCATACTATTTCGGCAGGTGTATTCCTTAAGTTAAGGTCGGTCGGTCTTTTTTCGACAAAAAAAGACCAATCGGCCTCAGCCGATCGGTCTTCCCGCTATCCGTTTAACAAAAAGTTAAAACGCCGGATACGTATCCGTGTATTCTTCTTTCAGGAATTTCTCGACTTCCGGCCCGCGCATGCGTTCGGCCAGTTTCTGGATCGCCGGGTCATCCTTGTTGTCTTCGCGCGCCATCAGGGTAATGGCGAACGCCTGCATGTCCTTCTCGACGATCAGGGCGTCTTCTTTGGCCGACAAGCCGAGCGGCTTGGCGTAAGCCGGATACATGGTGACCATGTCGACGTCGTCCATCATACGGTTCAGCGTCAGCAGATCGACTTCCTTGAACTGCAGATTTTTCGGATTCGACGTAATGTCCTGCAGGGTGGCTTTGATTCCCGCGCCTTCCTTCAACTCGATCAGGTCGTTCTGTTCAAGCAGCAGCAGCGAGTGCGCGATGTTCGGCGGGTCGTTCGGAATCGCGACGGAAGCGCCGTCCGGCAGTTCGTCGATCGACTTGTATTTGTTCGAGTAACCGGCGTACAGGGCGTTATACACGGGCTGTACCGGCACGATCTTGCTGTCGTGCGCGTCGTTGTACGCTTCGGCGTAAGGCACGTGCTGGAAGAAGTTCGCGTCCACTTCCTTGTTCGCCAGCGCGTCGTTCGGCTGGATATTGTCGGACATTTCGACGATCTCCAGGTTGATGCCGTCTTCGACGAGCAGCGGCTTCACGAGCAGCAGGATGGCATCCATCGGCGCCGGAAGCGAAGCGACTTTGAGCGTGGTCATTTCCTTGTTGTCCTTGCTTTCGGATGCGGCTTGGTCGGTCGTGCCGTTCGCCTTGTCCGAAGACGTCGAGGCGCTTTGTCCGCAGCCTGCCAATACGAGAAACAGTGCGGTCAAGATAAGGATCAGAGACTTTTTCATAATCGTGTTGTACCCCCGTTAAGTGTATTGTGTTGCCGATGTTTCCGTTATCGTTTGTCGATCTTGCGGGAAATCGTGCTGCCTACCACCTGCACGATCTGGACGAGCAGTACCATAAGCACAATCATGCAGATCGTAACGTCCATCTCGAAACGCTGATAGCCGTAGCGGATGGCGAAGTCGCCCACGCCGCCGCCGCCGACAATGCCGACGACCGTCGAGTACGAGATGAAGCTGACGATCGAGGTGGTCAAGCCGAGCACGAGTCCCGAACGCGCCTCCACATACAGAAACTTGTACACGATCTCCAGACGCGACGCGCCCATCGACCTCGCCGCCTCCACTACGCCCCGCGGCACTTCCAGCAGCGCCTGTTCGACGAGACGGGAATAGCCTGCGATCGCCACAACCGCCAGCGGAATCGTCGCTGCCGTCGTCCCGATCGTCGTGCCCACGATAGCCCGAGTGAGCGGAAACATGAACACGACCAGCAGCAGGAACGGGAAAGAACGAATGACGTTGACCAGCGTATTCAGAGATACGGAAGCCGAACGGTTGGCCAGCATTCCTCCGGGCCGCGTCAAATAGATCAGCGTTCCTAGCGGAATGCCCAGAATTACGGCCGCGACTGTCGACATTCCGACCATATAAAACGTCTGGCCGATCGCTTTCCAGATCTGCTCGTGATACTGCGCCCAGATCTCCATGATCCGGTCGATACTCATGGCGTCTCCTCCTTATGTACCAAGCCGAGAATTTGTTCCCGGTAGGACAGCTTCGGACGGACGCTCTCTTCCGCGCGCTTCGGAAGGTCGAACGTATCGACGACTTCCCCCATCTCCATGACGGAGACGCGCGTGCAGATCTGCCGGACGACTTCCATCTCGTGCGTCACGATCACGATCGTGACCCCCAGCGTCCGATTAATGTGCAGCAGTACGTTAAGCAGGTCTTCCGTCGTCTGCGGATCGAGAGCCGAGGTCGGCTCGTCGCACAGCAGCAGCTTGGGGCTGCTCGCCAATGCCCGCGCGATGGCGACGCGCTGCTTTTGTCCGCCGCTCAGCTGCGCCGGGTACTGGCGGATCTTGTCTTCCAAACCGACGAAGCTCAGCACTTCCCTGATGCGGGCCTCCCGTTTGTGCTTGGGCGTTCTCGCCAGCTCAAGCGCCGAAGCGACATTGCCATGCACGGTACGGTTATGCACCAGATTGAACTGCTGAAAAATCATTCCGATCGACCGCCGCGCTTCGCGCAGTTCCCGCTCGCTTACCCGCATGAGATCGCGTCCTTCGAACAGCACCTTCCCGTTGTCCGGTCTTTCCAGCATGTTCATCAGCCGCAGCAGCGTCGACTTGCCCGCTCCGCTTGTCCCGATGATGCCGTGAATGCCGCCCGTCTCGATCTCCATGCTGACGGGAAGAACGGCCCGAAATGTCTGGCCCTGCGCCGTATACGTCTTGCTGACTTCCTGCAGGGATAGAATGGTCGAGCCCTCCTTGTATCAGTATTTTTCGAAGCTGTTACATTCTTTAATCGACTAAATTATAAGGTAACTGGCGCTCTGTGTCACCATTTTTAGCAAGAATTTTAATATTATTTTTACATTTGCCGCAGCGGCGGGGATGCTTGTCGCCACAACAAAGTCCAAACTTTTTCGTAGAAACGTTTTTCTTCCTCATGCCTTTGAGGGTTTCCCGCCTCTATCGGCGAGGAAGCGCATCGGAATTTTTCGCGCGCAAAACGGCGTACAGCAGCAGGCCTACGGCGGCTCCGTACAGCAGATGGACCCCCAGCCACCACAGCCAGGCGGGCAGGCTGTCGATCGGCGGCGTGCCTCCCCGGGACAGCAGCGTCGTAGGATACAGAAGCAGACCGATTGCGCCGCCGATCAAGGCCGTTATGCCGGTCATCCGTCCGGCAGACGGAAGGGAACGTTTCGCCCGCCGCTCCCACAGCAGTCCCAGCACCACGCAGAGCACAACCGAGATAATCAGATGAATGACGAATTCCGTCCATTCGCTCAAACGAAAATTTTTCAGAACCGGCACATAATCAGCGTTCAACAGCAGCCGATATACCCGATGCCCGCTCAGGGACTGCACGGCCTTAAGGATCAACCCGAGTGCCGTTCCCGCCGCCAGCCCGACCCCCGCGTAAGCGGCCAAGCGCATTCCGCGCCGGCCCGAAGACGTCGGGGATAATGTTTGGTCCGCCGCCGTCTCCGCGGGGGGTATCTGTCCCTTCGATTTTTCCCGATCGGATGTATTCATGTATTCGTTTTCTCCTTTGTCCGCCTACTTCGGCTCTTCCGCCGCGGCGGTCTATCCCCTTTTACCCTTTCCGCGAGCCTATCCCGTCACTTCGCGCCGCACAATCTTTCTTTTGCGGCGCCCGCGCGCTCTCCCCCTTCTTCCAACAAAAAAAGGCCTTCCCGAAGGAAGGCTCAACGTGTCGAGAAAGTCTAACGTAGCTAGAAGCGAGACGGCGGAGAGAGAAATTCAGTGAAGTACAGGCTTTCGTAGAAAGCCGCTTCGGAAGCATACGCTGATAGTGTTCGCCTTTGAAATCGAGAAAATCCCATCAAAATTTAATCCTTTTTCTCGATTTCAACACGCGACCTACAGCCTTTCGAAGAAAGGCACTTCGTAAGCATACGCTAACGAATTTTTCTCGGAGTCTGCTCGCTTCCCGCGTCTACGTGACTTTTTCGACAGCCTGGGCCTTCCCGAAGGAAGGCCCTTTTTTTACAATCCTAAATACTCCACGATACCCGCTGCGATCGCTTCGGCCACTCGGTTCTGCCAAGCCGGATCCGTAATCTTCTCCACGTCCCCGCCGGCGTACAGGAAGCCCGTTTCGACCAACGCGGTCGGCAGGTTCGACTCCCGGTCGACGTGCAGATTCTGATATCTCGCTTTGCGGTCCGGCAGTCCGGTCGCTTTGATGAGATGCTTGTGAATCGTCTCCGCCAGCTTTTTGCTCTCCGGTTTCGTGTACAGCGTTTCCGTGCCGCTCGTCGGTTTGGTCCCTTTCGTCATGCTGTTCGCATGAATCGAAACCATGATGTCGGCGTTCAAGTTCTCGGCGATGTCCACGCGTCCCTGCAGCGAAACGTCGGTATCGTCGCTGCGGGTCATGACGACGTCCAGCCCCGCCACCTGTTTCAGAAGCGCCTCCACTTTGAGCGCCATGTCGAGATTGACGTCTTTCTCCATCAACGTCGGACCGCCGGTATAAATGGCTCCGGTCGCTTTCCCGCCGTGTCCCGGGTCGAGCACGACGATCTTCTTGCCGTTGTCTCCTACGCCCGGCGTCTGGGTTCCTCCCGCGTTGTTCAAATCGATAAAGATCAGGCTGCCTTCCCGATACAATTGATAGCCTGTCTTCTTGCTCAGGTCGAGGACGATCCGTACCCGCATCGGCGAATCGTCATTCAGCGCGAAACGAATTCCCGTCACGCCGGGCGCTCCGTTCGCCGCGATCGTCCCCTGCTGTCCCTTCAACAGTCCTTGGCCTTCGGCGAACAGCGGGCTGAACGACGTGTCCGGAAGATCGACGACGATCCGGTTCGGCGAATCTATCGCCGAGACTTTGGGCTCCACGCTGCCGCTCACGCCGATCATCAGCCGGTTATCGCTGAAGCTGATCTGTTCGACCGCCGCGGATGTCGGCTGCCCCGCGCTCGGCACTTCCGCCGGCGGATCGACGTCATCGTTCGGTCCCTTCGTTCCGGGCTCTTCGAGCATGGGCGGCGATTCCAGGTAAACGGTCTTGCCCGCTCCGTCCCACTTGACCGTAAGCCCCATCTCCGTTCCGACGAAGCGCAGCGGCACATAGGTCGTGTTCCCCTGCGAAAAAGGAGCCTGCTCGAGCGTAACCGTTCCTTCGGGCGCTGCCGCGGAGCGGCTGCCGAGCGTCAGCGTGATCCGGTCCCCCGAAGGACCGACCGTGACCTGTTTGCTGCTTGAATTCCAGCCGACCGCGTAACCGAGTTCTTCGGAAATGACCCGGATCGGCACCATGGTCGTCCCTTTCACGGTCAATACGTCTCTGGCACCGGTCACTTCCCTGTCATTGAGCACGATCTTCGTCGCCGAAGCCGCCTGGCTCACCTGCACCGACAGGAAAAACACCGCCGCCAAAGCAAAAATCGCCGCAATCCAGACTTTTCCGAATGCCGTCCGCCCCGCTTTTTTCATCATGCTTCTTCCACCCCGTATCTCTCCTTCTCCCAAAAATATTGAACGCGCCGCAAAAAGCGCATCGTAGATATAGACGCCCGGGCGAAAGCTAAAGTTTCACTGCGGAGACTTGTTTTCTTTTGATTTTACGCACAAAAAAAGAAGCGGCGCCGGTTCCTTTCGGTAACCGGGCACCGCTTCTTTTATGACGCGGCGCGGACGCCGGGCCTCCGTTCTCTCCGCTCCTGCCGGAAAAGCCGCTTCACGCGCGCGCTTCGGTCATTTTTTGCCGCCGCTCTCCTGCTTCTCCATTTCCTCGCTCATCCGTTTCAAGTACTCCGGCGCGTCCATGTCGTCCGGCACCATCATCTCGATCAGGCACAGCTTGTCCGAACGCTGCAGCTCGGAATCGTGGAACGCCCGCGCCAGTTCGCCGATCGTTCTCACCCGCTGCGCGTAGGCGCCGCCGCCGAACGCTTCGACCAGCTTCACGTAATTCCAACCCGGAATTTCGTTATAAGGCTGGTCTTCGACCGGCACCCGGAAGTTCAAGTATTTCTCGATCGTATACCCGCCGTTGTTCAGAACGAAGACGATCGGCTTGCAGCCGTATTCCATCATCGAACTGAGCTCCTGCGCCGTCAGCTGCAGGGAGCCGTCGCCGGTGAAGAGCAGCACCCGCCGTCTCGGGGCGGCCATGCAGGCGCCGAGCGCCGCCGGCGTCGCGTAACCGATGCTCTGCCAGCCGCCCTGCGCGATATAGGTCGCTCCCTGCGGCAGATGCGTCTGTCCGAGGCCATAGGCAAAAGTACCTGTCTCCGCGACGATAATGTCCCCCGGCTGCAGCAGCCGCTGAATCAGCGGATAGTAGTCTTTCGCCGCCAGAGGAAGGCTTCCGTCAAGCTGCGTACCGCTGTTGTACGGGCGATCGGCGCCCGGAATCGGCTGTTCGCCCGTCAAGCCGAGGCCGGCCAATTCGCGCAGCATATCCGCTCCCAAAATATCCGTGTATTCCTGACCGCCGACGCTGACGGACTCCGGCTGCACGATAATCATTTTTTTGGGATTCAGATTGGCCGTCTCGCTCGCCAGATTGATGTCCGACGGCACGAATCCGGCCACGATCAGGCAGTCGGCGCTTTCCACGATCTCCCGAACTTTTTGACTGCCGAAAGCTCCGCCGTACATGCCGATATGGTTAGGATGGCTTTCGTCGAATCCTCCTTTGCCCATCGCCGTCGAAGCGGCCGGGATCTGCAGCTTTTCCGCCACTTCGCGCACAAGCGGTTCCCATTTCCAGCTTTTCACTTTGGCATCGCTGAGCAGAACGACCTTCTTCGCCGGTTTGAGCATCTTCCGCGCGTGCTTCGAGGCCGACTTCAGCGACGATTCATTCGTTTTCCGCATTTCCGGCTTCGGCGTCTTGATCGAAATCGGCTGCTGCACCAGATCGATGGCGACCGAGAGGTAGACGGGCTTTTTCAACCGCTTGGCGATCGAGATCGCCTTCGGGATTTCCGCCATCGCATTGTCGGGCGTCAGCACGGCCGTATAGGCCGAGATCGGCTCGTATACCCGCCGGAACGCGTCGTAATCGCCGTCCATCAGCGTGTGGTGCATCAGCTTATGCTGTTTCTGCTTTTCCGATTTCGGCGAACCGACGATGTGCACGATCGGCACGTTTTCGCTGTAAGCTCCGGCGATCGCGTTGACCGCGCTCAGTTCTCCGACGCCGAACGTCGTAATGAGCGCCGCCAGTCCTTTGACGCGCGCGTAACCGTCGGCGGCGTAGCCTCCGTTCAGCTCGTTGCGGGTCGGAACCGCCTTGATCCCTTCGTATTCCTCCAACGTGTCGAACAGCGTGAAGTTGTAGTCGCCCGGCACCCCGAACACTTCCGTGACGCCTTCTTTTCGCAAACAATCGAACAGATAGGTTCCCAGAGTCGGTTTGCCTTTCCCCTGCGTGTTCGAACGGACTTTTCCCATAATCGTTTTGGCCATTCCGGCACACTCCTTCCGTGATCGCGTGCTGCCTGCCGGCTTCCGCCGAACAGGTCAACCCCTAACTATGATTACCCCGGAAGCGGGGCGACAGGTCAGCTATTTTCGAAAAAGGCGGCTCTTTCCCCGAACGCCGGGCGAAAAACGCCGCTGCGGCCGCCGACGAAGTACGACGGGAGCGCGAGTCTTCGGCCAAGCTTTTCGTTTCGGCGTTCAGCCCCGGATCTGCGCCAAAATCTGCGGGTCTTTGATCTTCGCGTCCTCGGCCAGCAGCACGATCTTCGACAGAATCTCCGCCGTGCGCGGATCTTCGTCCAGGAACGGCAGGAACAGTCGACCGCGCTGACCGGCATGGACGGGAATGATATTGAGCGCGCCCGTCGCCTGCTTGTACGCCGCGCCGCTGCCCAGATGTACGGCGTATTCGCCCAGTTCTCCCGCAACACGCGCATAATTTCCGTCCAGACGGACGTTTTCTTTGCCGAGCAGATCCAGCGCTTCGCGCACGATGGCCGTCCGCAGCTCGATCGTGGTCAGGCTCGCCTCCGGATCGACGCCGCCGACATGAGCCGTGCTGACCACCAGATCGACGTCGCGCATAATTTCGGAGAACAATACCGGAGGCACGTCTTCGAGCTTCAGCGGCTTGCGCGTGCGGCGGTCGGAGAACTCGATCGTTTCCAGCGCCGGCGCTTCGATATCGGCCGGCGAGAACCAATCCGCCATCGCATACAAGGTCGCGATCACGTTATGTTCGTAGTCGACCTTCTGCAGTCCCTCCTCGTAGCTGACCGTCCAGCCGCGTCCGCGCAGCAGCGCGACCGTCTTGCTCGGCTGCACTTGATGTCCCGCGTAGCGCGACGACGACGCGCCCGCCGCTTTCTCGTCCGCGTTCGGGACATACAGCTCCCGGAAGATCTGCTTGAACGGCTGCTTCGGCGCTTCGAAGCGGCCCGTCGATTCGGCATGCAGGCTGCGGTCGATAAAATCGCGCTGATACACATGCCACTGCCCGCTGCCGTTCAGATCGACCGGATGCGCGATAACCAGCTCCGCGTCTTCGGCCAGCCGCATGCCTTGACGGGTCTCGATGTCCGTCAGCGAACGTTCGTCTTCCCGGAAATAACCGAGCACCGGCTTCTCCGACGCTGCGCCGACGAGCTTGAACACGAGATGATCCAGCAGCGGCGAGACCACCGGGTTGCCGTGAAGCTTGACCAGCTCGGATACCCGGAAGATCGCTCCGTGCTCCATCGAATGCTCCAATTCGCGGACAAAGCGTCGGTGCTGGTCGGTCAGCTCGCTTTTGATTTCTTTGAGCCGTACGATATGTTCGTTTTTGTTCAGACGGGACGGCACGGATTTCAGCTTCTTGCCGCCTTTGGTCACTTCGATGTCCGGCATGCCGCCAGCAGCGATTGCCAATGCAACCTCTACATCCTCGATCTTGCTCGGCCGCGTGTAGATGACCAGCTCGTCCATCTTGCCCGCTTCCATGTCCCACTGCATCCGC
The DNA here is from genome assembly GCF_011090185.1 of Saccharibacillus alkalitolerans. Lineage (GTDB taxonomy): Bacteria > Bacillota > Bacilli > Paenibacillales > Paenibacillaceae > Saccharibacillus > Saccharibacillus alkalitolerans. Next base: position 449,740 of record NZ_JAAFGS010000002.1, read on the forward strand.
GTGGCATCCGCGTAACCTGCGCCGCGCGCCAGGTTGCCGAGCGCGATCCGAACGGCCGCCCCTTCGCTGGCTCTGCGCTGCGCGCCGAATTTCCGGCTCTCCTGCAGGAACTTCTGGAGGAAATCGTAACGATCGCGCAGATCCTGCTCGCGATTTTTGCCGAGCGGGATCAGGCTGTACGCCAGCAGTCGATCTTTGCCGCGCTTGCTTTCGAGCTGCCTGCGCGTATCTTCGAGCTTCAGCTTGCCGAGCACCGCGTCCGCGAACAGCTGCGAACGACGGTGATTGGAGCCTCCGGAAATATATTTGGCGCAGTCGTACAGCAGCTTGAAGCGCTTCTCGCCGATCGTCCGGTACGATTCTTCGAACCATTGCACGTCGAACGCGCCGTCGTTGAACTCCTGCGGCGTGATCGGCGAATAATGCGCGACGACCGTTTCTTTTTCCGCCGAGAAGCTCTCGTTGATATGCGCGTGGAAATACCAGGCGGCGCTGCGCAGTCCCGGCCAATCCAGATGTTCGGCCATGATGTCGATCCACTGCGGCGCGTACATCGCGGCTTCCAGCAGGCGCTGCTCCGAGATGCCGGTTCCTTTCAGCTTCTCTGCCAGTTTGGCTGCGTTATCGTCTTTGGCCGGATAACAGGCGCGCAGCAGATGGCTCAGCGACTCCTCCTTCGTCTGATTGTCACTGTAGCTGTAGATGAACCCCCGGACGAACGTCTCCCCGCCCAGGCTGATCAGGATGCGGATAAACGTATCCAGACCCTCGATGCGCTGAAGAACCATCGTAAGCGGAGTCGCTTCGGTCGCCAGATCGCCCCGGGCCAGCTCGATCTCGAGCAGCCGATCGATCATTCGTTTCAGGATCGTCTGCAGCTGTTCGCTTTGTTTCAATTCTTCCGGCGGATTCGCGGTCAGTTGGCGAAGCGCATAACCTCGGCGGCTGCCAAGAACGGCTTTATAGACCTCGTTGTCGCCGATCCAGCCTTCGCTATGCGCTTTGAGCAAAAGGCGGATATCGATCGAAGATCCGTCATCTTCGCCCAGCTTCTTCCGGGCTTCGTCATAACGCACGTTGAGCGGCAGATAACGGCGCACGGACGCATTGTCGTGGATCCGTCCGCGCAGGACGGGCAGCCAGGTATTGGCGAGCACCAGCCAGACCGGCCGTTCGTTGTCTGGAGCATCCGCGGGAACCTCGGCCAGCAGCCGCTCCATCGCCGAAGCCGCGGCCTCGAAGGCGGGCTGCGGATCGCTGTCCGTGTAGAAGACGTTGATCAGCGTGCATACCGCGTCTTCGTAGCGGCACTTGCCTAGCAGCTTCCAGAGCGGGCGGAGATACTCCAGCGGGTACAGATTCGCGACACACTGTCCTCTCCAACCGTCGAGCAGCCGCATGCGCCCCCTCTTCTGATAATCGTAATGATCCGAGAACTCGTGATAATGATCGTCCAGCGTTCCCGCAAGATCTCTGGTCTGTACGATCAGATAGAGCTGGAGCAGCTGCAGCGCATCCAATCCGCTGTTTTCGACATACGCCCTCCATTTCTCCGCCAGCGGGTACCGATCCAATTCCGGTTCGCGGCGGCACCCGTCATCCAGAACAAGGGATACCCAGTCCGTCGACCGATAAGCCATCACCCGAAAATCCGTCCCGACCAGCGCCTGCTGCTTGGCGCCGGCGTAATAGGAATATTCGTATTCGTAATCGCGGAATTCGTGCACCAGCTCGTCCAAGCCGCGGATAAAACCCTCCGCCTGCTTCGGATCGAGCGAGAAGAACTTTTGGAAGTCCAGCGGTTCTTCGGTCGATTCCAGCAGCCAAGGCTCTACCGCGTTCAGATCGCATAATCCGAAACCTTTGGCCGCCGAGTATTCGCTGCGCCGCTCCGGCGTCTCCAGCTTCTTGAGCAGCTGCTCTTCCTTCGGCGTCGGCTTCTCCACCTTGCCCGCAAGCGGACGCAGCGCTTCGTAGTCCGCCGAACGTTCTTCGTTCGAGGACAGCTCCGTCAGCAGTTCCAGTCCGGCCAGACGCTGAAGCTCCGCCTTCGCACCCAGCAGCCGTTCCAGCGAGCCGGCCAAGGCTTCGCAAGGCTGTTCGAGCAGCAGCGCGATCGCGCCCTGCCGCAGCGTTCCCGTCTTGAGCTTAAGCAGCCCTTCGACCCGCCGCATCTCGTCATCCGACAGCGTTAAGCCTTTCGCCCGCTTGAGCGCCGTTTCACGGTTGCGCATATTTTTGTCCGCCAGCATCTCGAACACGAAGTTCCGTTGTTCCTCGGCCTCCAAATGCTTCAAGAAAAATTTCAGCAGATCATGGCGGCCGTCCCGACTCATTCGTCCGGACAGAGCGATCAGCCGCGCCGTCCATTCGCGGTCCATGTCGAACGCGGTCAGATACATCATCTTGCGCAGCACGTCTGCCGGGTCATAGCGGTAAGACAGGAAATCGAGCGCGCCCGACGTACCTTTGATCGGCTTGGCGGGACCGTTCTCGAGCAGCTTCGTCCATGCCTCGAACTGTCGGCGCCGCTCCTCCTTGTCTTCCAGCCCGGGAGCCGGGCGAAAATTCAGCCTCCGCTGAGGATCGTCCTTCATCCAGGCCGTGTCTTCGTCAACTTCGTGTTCCGCCGTCCACTTCGCTTCGTAATCGTATGTATAATTGCTCAGCATCCAATACAGCAGTTCGGGATCGCGTTCTTCGCCATGCAGCAGATCGAGCGCCGAAGCGTACTTCAGCTCTTCCCGCCGGCTCATGGACAGCACATACTGCGCGGCTACTTTACGGTAATGCTCGCCGTCCTCCATGATTCGCTTCACCTGGGAAGGGAGTTCGTTCTCCTCGATCATCGCCTGGGCGAACAGGGCGACGTACACCTCCTGCCCGTTGCGGGAATCCAGCCACTCCGCCCGAAGCGCCGCGTCGGAGAGCGCCGCATGCGTCTTTTCCAGCATTTTCGACACGACCCGCTCCTCGGACGCTTCCAGCGGCAGCCCCGACCAGACCGCGGCCGCGCGGACGACAGAAGCGTAGCGGACGAACCCCTGATCCAGAATCAGCTTCAGCAGGTATGCGAAAGCTTCCGGCGTCCCGAAATCCATGCTCTCGACGATCGACTGCCGAAGCCCTTCCTGCAGCCTGGCCGCGATCAGCAGCTTCCCGACCAGCTCGTGCATGTCCGGACGATGGCTCATCAGCATGCCGGAGATCATCTCGCGGCTGAGCAGAGCCGTCTGATTCTCGCCCAGAATGATCTCGCGCAGCGCGGATTCGGTCCGCTCGTCGCCCTCGTCGAGGCGCTGCGCGATCAGGTCCGGCAGCACCCGGCTGCTTCGGTAGAACGACCGGGTCCGGCTGTTCGAATATTCCGGCAGGCTCAGGTAATCTTCCAGCGAAAAATCCGACGCCCGCATCCACAGCAGCCCCGAAATTTTGGTCAGGACGGATACCAGATGCGCGGAAAGGTCCGAAGTGCGGAACGGACGCCGCATGTATCCGGCGGAATACGGATATTCCGCCGCAAGCTCGATCGCCCGGGATACGCGGCCCGATACCTCTTCTCCCGCCAGCAGGAAAACGACGTACTCCAGCGGCTCCAGCATCGTATCCGGTTCGTCCTGCGCCCTTTCTTCCAACAGAGCGCGGATTTGCCGCACCGGCTCGTGGCGCTCGTCGACATAGCCCTCCTCGACAATATCCAGCAGCAGGCCGGCAATCTCCGCTTCCCTGCCTTCGAGCTCGCGCGCCCTATTTTTCAGCGCTTCGAAATAGCGTTCCTCCCGCTCTTTCCGCATCCGTTGATCCTGATCCTCGTTCATTCTGCATAAGCCTCCTTTATCGCTTGTCATGCCTTTTCTCGATCGCCCGCCGTTCCGTTTCCCGCCGCCGGAGCTTCCTTACCTTCTCCAGAGTCCGCCGGCCAGCATCGTAAACCGCATAAAGACGATTTCGTCGCCGTCTACCAGCGTCAGCGGAACGTCAAGCCCCGTTACTTCCTCCTGGCGCACGAACACCCGATATAACCCGTCCTCGAATCCGAGCAGGGCAGCCGACGTCGCACCTTCCGCGTCGGGCGCGCTGTCGCCGTAAACGCTGCCGAAGCCCACTTTTCCGGCGCTCGCTCCGGTATCGATGTGTTTCTCCGTCAAATAAGGCAGCAGATCGCCTCCGATGCGTTTGTCTTCGTACTCGCTTATCATCAGGTCAACCGTCTGTTCGATCAGCTCGCGCAGCGTTCGCGGCATGCCCGGCAGATCCAATTCCCGTCCCGCGATACCGCGTCTGCGGCCGGGACTTTTCACCATTGCGGTCAGCTTCATCTCGATTCCTCCTCACCGTTCGTTCCATGAACCTTTCCGAAAAGCGAATAAACGTTCCTATATGACTTGAAGTTTATTTTACCAGAATCCGGAACGCAAAAAAACCCGCCGCGGGAGCGGACGGGTTATCGTCGTAAAGTCCCCGGCATCCGGCGCCGGTGCGTAAAAAACCCTGCCTTAAGGCCGAGTTCGCGCAAACCGGCTCCGCACCTCCGGAGACCGACCTCTTATTCTTCCAACGCCGTGCGCGCCAGCGTCTGCAGCACCGCGTCTTCCATCGGCGGATTGTGCAGGCCGGCCCGCACGTCGCGGTAATAACGCTCCAACGGCACGCTTCTGGACAAGCTGGAACCGCCGACGATCTTCATCGCCTTGTCGACGACCTGCGCGGCAAGATGGGTCGCGTTGTATTTGACCCACCCGAACTCGGGACGCATGGAAGCCCGCTCTTCAGGCAGGCGGTCCCAGCGGTCCGCGATATCGTACAGCGCCGTGCGCGCCAGACGCAGCTCGCTCTCGATCTGGCCGATCCACTGCCGGATATGCGGCAGCGTCGCGATCGGCTCCTTCAAGCTGTTCGGCGTATAGTTCTTCGCGAAGTTCAGCGCGTAATCCCGCGCCGCATGCGCGATGCCCAGATAGCAGGCCGGAATATGCAGCAGCCAGCCGTCGCCGTCGTCGATTCCGCCTTTGGGCTGTCCCGGCGCGTAAATGCCCATGACCTGTTCGTCCGGCACGAAGACGTTATCCAGAACGATATCGTGGCTGCCGGTCGCCCGCATGCCGAGCGTGTCCCAGGTTTCTTCGAGCGTGACGCCTGCCGCCGCCCGCAGCTCCGCCGCGCGGCGCTGCGAAGCTTCCGCGCGGCGGGCGATGTCCGCCGGCGCGGGCAGGATCGCTCCGCCCCGCGCGAACGGAGAAGCCGCCGCGGCCCCGGATTCCTCTCCGAGACGGCCGAGCCGGATAACGAAATCGCCGACTTCCGGCGAATTCTCGATCCCCGCGCTGACGATGTAATCGGTCAGCAGCGGGCTGAGCGTGCTGTACGTCTTGCGCCCGCTCAGCTTCCAGCCGCCGTCGACGCGCACCGCGGTCGTCTGCGGACGTCCTCCGCGCGTCGGACTGCCGGTCGCGCGCTCGCTCGCGAACTTATTGATCATCGCGCCGGAAGCGACGACGTCCCGGCAGAAAGCCGAGTAACTCGGCTCCGGCCAGATGTCCGTCTCTCGGTAATGCAGCATCATGCCGCCGTGCCAGCCCGCGCTGAGCGCGGTCGAACCGTCTCCGCGAGCGATGCGCTCCTGCACGAGCAGCCATTCGTACAGCGACAGCCCGTCTCCTCCCTGTTCTTCGCTCAGCGTCAGCTTGGCGTAGCCGGCCGCTTTCAATTCTTCGAAATTATCGAACGGGAACGAACCTTCCCGGTCGTGCTCCGCCGCACGTTCCGCAAACCGTTCCGCCAGCGCGTCCGCCCAGACCGCCAGCCGTTCCTCGCGTTCGTTTCTCACGAAAACGTCGATCGCTTTTTGTCTCATGCCGTTCATCCCTTTCGCGGGCCGTCCGGACGTCTCGAGCGGCTTCGCCCGGACCGCGCCCTGCCTGTTCATGTCTTCCTTTCATTATAGAGAAAAAAAGCATGCAAAAGCAAAGCGGCCGACTCGGATTTATGTATCGAAATCTCCGAACCGCCGCTTATCGCCTTGAATTATAGCGTTTTTTTATATTGTAGTCCGTCAAGGCGCAACCCGATTTCCCGCGCCGCGAACTCAGGCCCCGAACCGCTTCCGGTATCCGCATTTGCGGCACAGCTCCTCCACCGCTTCGCGGCGGGAAAAGCCGTAGACGATGTCGTTGGCCCGCTTGCTCTCGACGATCTCCGAAAACTCCTGCTCCAGCACGTTGCCCAGATTGATGACGCCTTCCCCGTCCAGGCAGCACGGCACGACCGTGCCGTCGACGAGAATCGCCGCGTGGCTGCGCAGCGCATGGCAGAAGCCTTTGCCGTCGTCTTCCGGCGCGCTAAGGCTCGGCCATTGGAATTCGTGGTCCTGGTTCAGGTAGACGTTGTTCGACACCTTCAGTCCTTTGCCCCGCTCAAACTTCTCTTCGATCCGGTAGTCCAGGCCGTATTCGCGCTCGATCAGCTCCAGCGTCTCCCGGTTGCGGCTGCGGGCGACGTTGGTCATATTGTCTTCGGTCAAGTTCCACAGGCGGAACGAGAAGACGACCTTGTTCGACACTTCATGCTCCGACGCGTCGCGCACGAAAGTCAAAATATCGGCCAGATAACCGTTGCGGTCCGTCGAACCGGCATGGCCGTCGAAGCTGTGCAGCGAAAAGTTCATCTGGCGCAGCGCCGGCTTGCCCAGCAGCTTATGCCGGTTTTTCTCGATCAGCGTGCCGTTCGTCGTAATATTCACCTTGAAACCGCGCTCGTGCGCCGCGTCCAGCAGCAGGTCGATCTTCGGATGCAGCAGCGGCTCGCCTTTGACATGCAGATAGATATGGTTCGTGTGCGGATCGATCTTGTCCAGAATCTGCTCGAACGTCTCGGGCTTGATGAACTTCGCCTGACGCGCCGTCGGCGGGCAGAAGTGGCAGGACAGATTGCACACGCTCGTAATTTCGATATAGACTTTTTTGAATGTTTTCAAGAATTGACGCTCCATTTCCGGGTGTGGGTTCTGTGTCTATTATGTGTCCCCGCCGGAAAAAGCTCAACCCCGAAAAGCCTCTCAGACGGAAAAAGCGCCGCCGCGGTCGATTCTCGGTCCGCTCAAGCCTTCCACCGCGACGTTGACCGCCCGGACCGGCAGGCCGGCCAGCTTCTCGACGCTCGCCTGCACGTTCTCCCGCAGCCGGCGGCAGACTTCCTGAATGCGTTCGCCGAACCGCACGTCGATGCGCAGCTCGATCTCGAGTCCCGCGTCGCTCATGCGCAGCACGATCCGCCCGCTTCGGCCCGCCGCGCGCAGCCGATCCTGCAGAGCCGCGGAATCGCCGGACAGCGCGATGCCTTCCGTCTCCGCGACCGCTCCGGCCACGATTTTTTGCAGCGCCTTCTCGGCGACTCTGATGCTTCCGTATCCCGTTTCGATGTTCATCGCGAATCCCCCTTAAAATGGATGTGCAGTCTTTCCCCTCTGTCCACACAGACGTCATCCGGCGCCTTGGTCCCTGCAGGCGCAGGGAAGGCTTGCCGGCATACGGCTTTCCATAAGGAACCTTCTGTCATCGGAAACTTCCCGTCATTAAAGCTCTTTTATAAGTATGAACGAATCGATCGCGATTTTGTCGCGGCTTGTTCGCGTTTTTCATTAAAATCTCCAAATTCATGACATACGAAAAAGGGACCGACGTCTCTTCCGGCCGACTCGCGCACGCCGCGCCGAAGCGCCGACCTGCCGCCGTCCGATCCCGTTCGGCCGGCGAACTGCGATTCCGCTGCCGTTCCAGTCAAAGCCGGGCGGCGGCGGTTTGCGAAATAACTGCAAAAAAGCACTTATTTCTCTACAAAACACCTTTTCGCAGAAAATAGCTGCAGGAGAGCAGCTATTTGTCCGTTTGCCCCTCTTTTGGCACTCTTTTTTGCAAAATAGCTGCTCTGGCGCAGTTATTTTCGATCGGCAGGCTTCAAACGCATAAATAACTGCTTATACGCAGCTATTTATTGGTCTGCTGAACATTCGGCCCGGCCGTTCGCGCAAAAAGCAGGCGGTGCTCCGAGCAGTTCGTTCACCGCCGTTCGCCCAGCACAAGTCCGATCAGTTCCGTCCGCAGCGTCTGCTTGGCGTCTTCGCGTTCCATCCGCATGCGGCGGCTGAGCCGTTCGATATCGGGTTCCAGCAGTTCGACCACTTTGCGCAGCGCTTCGGAATCGCCGGAGCGCGAACGTTCCAGCAGACTCATAAATCGAGCGTCCGGCGAAGATGCTCCAGCGATTTGCGTTTCCATTTGCTCACCCCCTGCTGGCTGATCCGCAATTCGGCCGCGGCGGCCGCCTCCGTCTTCCCTTCCGCATACAGCGCCCGCATCACTTTCCTCCCATTGTCAAAAGGAATCAGCTCCAAATATTCGCGCATCGCGCATTCCGCCTCGAATTCCCCGGGATCGGCCTGTTCGTTTTCCCGGCCGGAATCGCTCCAGGCGATCTCCCGGGCGGCTTTTTTACGCTGATAATAACGTTCCCGCCAAGCCGCGCGTTCCAATTCCCGTCGATAGTAGCCGATTGTGTTTTCTTCCACCGCATTCACCCCTCGCACCCAAAATAGGAACACTTGTTCGATACGATTATAATATAACTGTTGCCTTTTGGATAGAACCATTTGTCTCGTTTCTTCTTTGCACAACGTTTCCGGCGTCTCCGCGTACACGGTTAGAGGGGATTTTTTTATACATATTTTTTTCGAGAGGCGGTTGTAAAAAGAGCTTCTATTCCTCCTCCCTAAGTGAAGACCGGAATTTCAGACCAAATCGAACCGAAGGAGCGATCCCCATGAAAAAAGTAGCGTACATTCCGCTGGACGACCGTCCGGCCAATCTCGACGACGTCATTGTGCAGGGCAAAGCCGCAGGACTGGAAGTGCTGACGCCGGACCGCGCCGTCATCCGCAACCGGATGGACGATACCGCAGAGGTGGAAGGCACGGAAGTGGTCGGCACGAGCGGCGCCGTATACGGCAGCACGGAAGGCGTGCGGCAGTTTCTGCAAAGCCGCGCGGCCGAAGCCGACGGCTTCATTATCTCGATCGACATGCTCGTATACGGCGGGCTGATCGGCAGCCGCCGGCTGCGGGAAGACGGAGGCGGCGAGTATCCCGCTTACGACGAGGCCGCGACGGCTCTGCTGGATACGGTCGCCGGGCTGAAGCGCCGGTATCCGGACAAGCCGGTGTTCCTGCTCGATACGGTGATGCGGCTCGCGACCACGACGATGGCCGAAGGACTGAGCATCGAGACGTACAACGAATCCCGGGCGCTCATGATGAAGCCCCGCGCGGAGCGGACGGAATTCGACGAAATCCTGAACGGGTACGATCTGCAGCCGGACGGTACGCCTTACGAAGACACGGTTCATTTCGACAAGACGCTCTATTACAACGCCCGCCGGCATAAGTTCAAGACGAACCGCTTCGTGCTGGAAGCGCTGGTTCGGGACGCCGGCGCGGACTTCGCCGCCTTCGGCGTCGACGACGCTTCGACGCAGGGCGTGCAGGCGAACGAAATTCATTGGATCGAAGCCCGGATCGACGAGATGCTCGGCGGCAGCGGCGGGCAGAATCCGGATCGAGCCGTAATTCTGCCGGATGCGGACGGATTGGGACACGCGCTGATGGCCCGCATGGCGGCGCGCCTGCACGCGAACGCCCAGCCGGTCAAGCCGGCGGTCGCCGTCCGCTACTTCGGACGGGACGGATCGGAGATCGTCAATGCGTACGAATATATGGACGTGCATACCAACATTTTGCGGCATATCGACATCGCCGGCGGAACTTACAGCGGAGACGGCCGTTCGCCGGCCGCTTCCGAAACGGATGCCGCCGCGTTCGAACTCGAACTAGTGGCGCTGACGAGCGAAGACGCCGTCGACGGCGCCGTCGCGCATCTGGAAGCCAACCGCGCGGCGAATAGACCGACGCTGGTCGTCGACTTTACGCGCGGCGGTTCGTCCGGCGCGGTCGTCACGCCGAAGCTGCTGAATACTCCGGCGACGGGCAGCCTGCTGGGCTACAGCGGCTGGAACACCGCCGGCAACAAGATCGGCATCTCGCTCGGCATGGCGCTGTCGCGTTTCTTTTTCCTCAAAAAAGAAACGCAGGAACGGCAGCTCGGCCCCGCGCTCGACGCGCACGGATCGCTGCTGTTCAAGCGCTTCCTGAAAGACTATTCGTACAAAACGCTGGAAATCGGCGTTATCCGGACGGAATCCCGCGCCCGCACGCCGTACACGAACGTGACGGCCGACCAGAACATGCGCATCTTCAACACGCCGGAAGATTACGAGTATCTCACGCAGCTGCTGCGCGCCGACATGCAGACGCGCACGAACGAGCTGGCCGCCATGCCGGCGTTCGGCATCGGCGGCAGGACGCCGGCCTGCGCCATCCGCCGCTTCGGCGTTCCGCAGGGCGAGCCCGGTCCGAACGCCCGCGACTGGCGCTTCGCTCAGTATGCCGGCGTCGTGCTGCCGCAAGACGACCCGGACTTCATCTGGTGGCGCGCGTTCGAGATCTCGCTGAATCCGGAGATCGATCTGGAGCGGACTTCGCAGGGAGCCTGCCGATAAGGTAAGCCGAAGCTGCGGCCCGCATACACCTCGCAGCTCTTCCAACCGCCAAAAAAAGAAGCCCGGTCGCGTGCGTTCGGCACGATCGGGCTTCTTTTTGTTTCCTTCCTCGATTTATTCCTTCCTTTAGCGCGACTGAAGCCGTAACCTTTCGGGCATGCTAATCGTCCTTTTCATCAAAAGAGATATTTCATTACAGAAAGCACTTCATTGAAAGGAGGCACCCCATGAAGAAAATCGTTTTTGCCCTCGGCATCGTCTTGCTGGCTGTCGGCTCTTTGGCAGCCTGCCGGCCCGAATCCGATGTCGACAGCCCCCCCGAGGTTCAAAGCGCAAATACGGAAGCCGTCCCCGCCAAAAGCGAGGCCCGGATCGATCCCGGGGTTCATGTCGATTGGGATGCGGTGGACAGTCCCTTGTGGAATCCGGGGATCGAAACCAAATTAAAAGCCGTCCTGGACGCCGTGATCCGAAAAGACGCCAAGACATTAAACGAAGAAGTCAAACCGGATTCCCCGGGAGCTTTCGATTACATGCTGGAGGACGAGTACGATTTCCGAAAAGTTACGGATGTCCGGGCAGAGAGAAACCGCGTGCTCGTGCAGGTCGACCATGACGTGCTGATGGCCGGCAGCGATTCCGTGCAGAACGGCGGATATTATTACTACTTCGAGCAGGACGAAAACGGACAGTGGCAGCTGCTGGCGATCGATTGACGGTCCCGAGCGAGCCCTTCCCTCACACGATTTAACGGCATCATGCGGTTACAGCCGCGGATCGATCTCCTTCTCTCCCGCCACCTCGAACAGCAGGTCGGAAGCCGTTTCGCGGTATTCCGCGTGTTCGGGCGAGATGTCGTCGATCGGTACCGCCAGCATGCGCAGGCCGAGCTTATGCTCGTCGACCGAAGTGCGCAGCTTGCGCTGAATGCTTTTCTGCTTGAGCAGCTTGCCGTACTTATGCGGAAAACGATAATCGTAGCCGTACACGATGCTCAGGTATTCGGGATTGCGCACTTTCATGTTCGGCGCCGCGCCGTCCTTCGGAAGCTCCGGCTTGATCACGACGCCTTCCATGCCCTGCTCCGACGTCAGCGTCTCGAAAAAGGCGGCCGCCCGTTCGTACGCGCCTTCTTCTTCCAAATTCAGCTGCAGCTGCGCGTCGTCCGACAGCAATCCGTACAGCTCCGACTGCTTCCGGGTCAGCCCGGGCTGTTCTTCGCGCCCGTCCTCATAGACGATCTTCAGCAGACCGAACGGCTTGTATTCGGCTTCGCCTTCGCCGGCGTAGAGATCGAGCTGCCGATCGTAGACGGCATACGCTTCCTCGTGAGCGGCCAGAGGCATTCTCGCCTGCCGGATCTGGTGCACGTATTTGAAGTTCTGGTAAGCGCCGTTTCCGTACTTTTCGCTCAGCTTGCCCTTCGGCATATGAATGCGGTCGCGGTCGAAGCCGCTTGCGTCGTATTGTTCCGTCAGGCGGTCCAGCGCCTGCTCGAAGCCGTGTTTCCGCAGGAAGCCCAGCTCGCTCTTCAGCGCCGCGCCGATCGGCCGGAACTGCCGCTCGATCAAGCCTTCTCCGAGCGTATGCCACGGCATCAGCTCGCCGTCCAGAATCAGGATTCGGATGCCCTGCTGCTCCATATAGCCGCCGAAGCGTTCCAGCAGGCGAGCGTAGATCGCCGTCAGATCGGTCCCCTTGATCTTGTAGCCGCCCCGGCTGACGGCGAAGCTCTCCTCCGCGCCGCGGTGCAGATAGACGTTGCAGCGCGAGCCCATGTATTTGGGCTGGAGCACGACTTCGCGGACGCCGTGTCCCCGGAAGTAATCGAGCCCGCGCCGCAGCGATTCCAGCTCGCCGGCGCGCAGGTCCTTATCCGCCGGCGGCATGGTGCCGGAGACGAAATTGATCTTCCGGCGCGAAATATAGCGCAGACGGCGCAGATCGTCTTCGCTGAGTTCGCGCGGACGAATGCGGCGTTCCTGAGGGAACAGCGTCTCCAGCTCTTCGGCGATACCGGCGGAAGGCGACTTATGCGCCTTGAAAAACGGCTTGTAACCCATGCTGACCGACGTCAGCAGATTGCCGTACACCGCGCCCGTATCGAGGTGCAGCTTGTTGCGCAGCCGGAACGCCCGCTTGGCGGCGACGTGGCCGAACAGATGATACGGATGATTCCCGACCGCTTCGAGCGGCAGGAACGACAGCTGCTCTTCCTTCGGAAGGTCCGGGCGCAGCCGGAATGTCCGCTGATGCCGCTGCGCCGCCGCGTCCAACTTGCCGATATATTTCCGTTCGCACGGCGCGTGGGTGACGTAGAAGGAAGGCTGTCCTTCGCCGACGCCGATCCGCCGGCAGAACGGAAGCGACGCCTCGACCAGCTCGTCGAATTTGGCGCGCAGCGCCTCGTCTTCCCTCAGCGCCGGAATCGAATCGAAGTAGTTGTCCAGCAGCTCGCGATCCACGCCGTCCACTTCCCCGCGCAGATATTTGTACACGAAGTTCTCGTGATTGCCTTTGACGAACAGGAAACGATCCCGGTTCAAGTACAGAAATTCGACCGTTTCCTTCGTCCGCTTGCCCTTGTCGATCCAGTCGCCGGCGAGGATGAACGTCGTATTCGCCGGCTTTTCGGGCAGCAGCCGATCCTCTTCCAGGCTGCATCCGTAATCGAGCAGCAGTCCTCGCAGCGCGTCCACGCTTTCGTGCACGTCGCCGATCACGACGTAATTCCGGCCGCCCGGGAGAATGCAGTCCATGTACTCCCGGCGGTTCTCCACCACGACGGAATAGGCGGTCGGTTCGTATCCGCCGAAATCTTTCGCGCGAATCCGGTGCACGGCGTCATACCCTTCTCTCGCCAGCACGGGCAGCACGTCTTTTTTGAGCCGGCCGATATGGTTCGAGATCAGCCGCTTCGAGCGCTCCGAGGCATAATAGTCGCCCCGTCTGCGATAATCGAATACGACCGCTTCCACACGGTAATGGTTGTCTCTGGCGACCTCGCGCACTTTTTGCCGAAAGTCTTCCGCCAGTCCCGTCGTATCGACGATGACGAATTCCGCGTTGATCGGAAAGCTCGTCGCCAGCCGCAGCCGTTCGAACAGCAATCGGAACGCCTGCTCGCTCGATTCCAGCATGACCGAGTCGTATTTGTCGTACTCGTATCCGAGAATCTCCTGCCGGATGACGTCGGAAGACAGCAGCTGCACGTTGCCGCGCAGTCCGCGCTCCTCGTCCTCCATCCGCAGCGCGGGGATCAGCACCCGGTTCGCGAACGTCGTTTTCCCGCATTCCGTCGGTCCCACCAGCATGAGAATCGTATGGACTTTCGTCCGGATTTCCGGCGTTTGGGCCGGCGCGGTTTGTCCTTCATCCTTCTTTTCCTTGTTATGGCTCCATTCCGTCATGCGCGGCTCCTCCTGTTCCCGTCAAAGCGTATCGGTCTTTCGCGATAAACCGGACCCCCTGCGTCGTCGCGGTGCCGTTTACCCGGTCGCCGATCTCCAGCCATTGCGTGTCCAATCCCCGTACTTCGGCCAGCGCCGAGATCCATGCCCGGAACTCGCGCCGCCCCATTTCCCAGTCGTGATCTTCATGCCGCAGCCCTTCCAATTCGTAGTAAGCGTTGAAGTCGGCATTCGGGGTCGTGATGACGAAACGCTCGAAGTCGACGTCGTCCAGCACGCGCCGCACCAGCGACGCCGCCTCTTCTTTGCCCATATGCTCGACCACTTCCGTCAAAATGACGTCTACCCGCTCGCCGCCGTAGCTTTCCAAAAAATGCTCCAGCGACGAAAAAGGAATCAGGTTTTCGAGCTCTTTGCGCTGCGCCTTGGACGCGGTCTGCGCCAGCGCTTCCTCGTTCACGTCGACCGCGTAATAGCCGTGATCGTCCTTGATCCGTTCCGCATACGGAACGGCGTAAAAACCTTCTCCGCAGCCGATGTCCAGGATCGATTTGTCGAATGCCAGCAGCTCCGTAATCGCGCTGCGCCGCTGATAGGCCGTGCCGCCGAAATCGAACCGGATCTCGCAGCGGTCCGTCCGCTCCAGCTCGCCGGCATATTTGCGGAACCGGGCGCGCGAATTCAGGAAATTGCGGACGAACAAGCTCCGAATGTAGAACGGCGCGTCGATGATATTCACGCTGCGGATGTATTTTTCCAGCACGGCGTCGGTAAGGTCCAGAAATTCTTTGCCGAACATCGACAAGAACAGGAACAGCACGCTTGCCGCATGCAGCAGCACATACAGATTGCGGTCCGTCGTCATTTTGAGCGAATAGCTTTTGTGCGCAAGATGCTCCAATTCGAACGAGATATCCGGCAGATGTTTGGCGAAAAAGTCGATGTAGCGGTCGCGCTCCACATGGATCATGTTCACGAACAGCGTATGCGTATGTCCTGCGGTATCGCGTTCGTCGGGCTTGAGCGGATGCGAGAAAAACTCGTTGATCGCGCCAAGCGGAAACAGCGGCGTATTGTAGCGGGACACGTTCAAATATTCGAATTCCTCCTGCTCGCTGCGTTTGTAGGAAACTTCGTTGTCCGCGTCTTTGAAGTACACGTTGAACGTCCGCGGATCGCTGTACCAGCCGTAAGCCAGTCCTTTGCGGACGGGACGGATCAGCATGCCGGTCTCGGGATTTTTGCGGATCAGAAAAGTGAAATCGGGATGCGTCGAGCTCAGTTGAATGATGGCCATGATCGTTTACCGCTCCTCCCAGGCCGACCGCAGCACGGACCGAAACAGCGGATCGAGCCGGTCGTCGACCGGTTCGCCGGAACTTGCCATCTGCGCGGCTGCATGTTCGAAATAAGAAATTTGGTTTTCCAAATATTGATTAACAACCTCGATACGAGGTTCTTCTTTCAGCTCGATGCCGGATTTTTTGCGTTCCAGCAGCCTGTCGACGGCCGTTCGCAGCTCGCCGGGCGGCAGCAGTTCTTTGAGCGTATCGAACGCCATCGGAGGCATTTCGCCGAACCGTTCGATCCACGCGCACGCCAGCAGCGGACGCAGCACGTAGAAGTATTTTTTGCTTTTCACGTATTCGCCCTGCAGGTAGTCCCGGTAATTGCCGCGCGCCATGTGCAGGTAATGGAAGGTACAGGCTTTGGGCGAAAAAGCGGGCCCGCCCAGCGAACGGATTTCGTCCGCCGCTTCCGTCCGCTCCACGTACACGATGGGCGACTGCATCCATTCCAGCAGCGGCGGATTGCTTTTGCGGAACAGCCGCAGCGCTTTGCGCAGATCCCAGCCGCTGACGTCGAGCAGATCGTCGATCGGGCGCTCGATCACGTCGCGGCGGTCGAATACGGACAAGTACCAGTCGGGTTCGTGCACGTACAGGAAGCGCACGTCGTAATCGCTGTCTCGCGAAGGGAACCCCCATGCCCGGCTGCCGGACTCGCAGGCGTACAGGATGCGGACGTTCTCTTCGTGTTCGATGCGGGCAAGTTCTTGCCGGATGCGGGTACGCATGGCGGAATCGATTAGGGTCATGGTCGTTCTCCTCCTTCTGCTGGATCTTATGACGGATGTCCTGACGGATCTCTTTGCCGTTGATCGGATGCTTTTTATTGTGGAGGAAAAGGAAGCCGGCCGGAAGGGCGAAAGTATGGCGATCTTCGCGGCTCCTGCGTTCGCCAGGCGCTGCGCCGCGCACGCAAAAAAGCTCCGAACCGCTTGGCGGTTCGGAGCTTCGGCTCCGGCGAATGAAGGTTCCGGAGAGTGGGGGTTACGCTGTGAAAAGTCGCCGAAGATTCGCTTACTCGGCTTTGACGGCCGTTTCGCCGGTAACTTTCGCGCCGTCTTCCAGCTTGAAAGCGTCCAGCTGTTCCTGCGTCGAGAAGTACAGGTTGCCGTCGACCGTGCCGTCGACCACTTGGAATCCGTTGGCGGTCACGTAGACGTCTCCCTTGAACGTGCCGCCTTGAATGCGGGCATTTTCGCTGTTGACGGTCATTTTAGGAGCCGTCAGCGTGTAGCGTGCCGTTACGTTGCGGTCCGCATCCTGCGAATACAGGGCGATTTTGCGCGCAGGCTCGCCTTTATTTTCGAATTGTCCGTCGAGGACCAGATCTTGATCGATCGTCATGTCGTTCAGCACGGCGATAATCCATGTGCCTTTGGCGCTGATCGCGTTCAGGAACGCGTCTTGATCGTTTACGATGGAAGGGCTTGTCTGCGCATCCGTCTTTTCGGCTGCCGCAGGCGTTTCCGTTTTCGCAGGCGCTTCGGTTGCCGCCGGATTCTGTTCGCCTTCGGTCGTCGCCGTCGTCGCATCGTTATTGCCGCATCCTGCCAGCAATGCGAATCCCAGTACCAATCCCAAACCTGCTGCTGCTTTGTTCATCATTATGTCTCCCCTTATGCATATTTTCTCTTTACTTTGTTCAATCTATCACAAAGCTATAGAAAGGAATGTAATATTATTCACAAAGTTTTATCTATTTTTTGAGCAATTCAAATTTACCGAACAAAGGCCGGAGTCGGACGCGGTATTCCTTGTTCATGATCTTGTCCTCCGGCAGCCTGGGTACAGTCAAAGGCAACAGTGTGGATACGCATAAAAGGACTATGCAGACGATCCCGGCGAAGCTTCCAAAATTGACCGCAAAGTCCAAGTCATCTTCTTCCTTTTGAGGATCGGCGGTCGGAAATGCCAGGACCTGAAAGCCTGAACAGCAGACAAACCAATAGCCAAACCAACGATCGGATCATCGAATCTTAAATTAAGTGCATATAAGCAGTTATTTAACAAAAATCGATCGCGAAAAAGAAAATAGATGCACCGGAGCAGCTATTTTACAAAAAATCGCCGAGAAACGCACGGAATCTGCCAAATAAGTGCTTATACGCAGCTATTTGTTCCCAAAACGCAAAAAAAGCGAAAATAAGTGTCGTGGCGTACTTATTTTCGCCTTTTCGTTGGCTGCGGTCGTACGCGGGGGACAGGCACAGCCGCCGCGCCGAATGTCGCGCTTCTTTGCGGATTTCCTTCCGGCCGCTCCCCGGAGCTCCACGGCCTTCGCTTCTCCGCCGGTCTTACCCGCCGTACAGCGCGTTCAAGATGCCGCGCAGCTCAGACGCGGCAAGCTGCCCCGGCGCGGAAGCCTGCTTCGCCGCGCCGAACGTCAGCGCGGAGCCGAACGTGCCGCCGGCGACGCGGCTGATCGCGCCGGTCCGGTCCATCGACATGGTGATGACCGGACCGAGGCCTTCCGAGCTCGCGATGTAGGTCGCTTCAAGCAGCGCCAGCACGTCGCCGGGATCTCGCGGCATGACCGCGAGCTTCGGCACGTCGGCGCCCAGTTCGCGCGCCCGGCGCAGGCGCGCCGTCAGTTCCTCCTTCGGAGGGGTCTTGTCGAAGTCGTGGTTCGACACGATCGAGACGACGCCCAGACGGCAGGCTTCGGCCGTCAAATCGCGAACCGCCTCGTCTCCGGCAAACAGCTCGATGTCGACGGCATCGGCATGACCGGAAGCCGCGGCTTCCCGGTTCAGACGGATATAATCGTCCGTCGGCAGTTCCCGCTGTCCGCCTTCGCGGGCGCTGCGGAACGTAAAGATCAGCGGGATGTTCCCCAGCAGGCCTCGCAGCTCCGCCAGTACTTCCCGTACCGTACCGATCGAATCGACCGCTTCGAAGAAATCGACCCTCCATTCCGCGAAATCCAGGTCGATCGTTCGCAGCATCGCAGCCTCTTCGCGAAGATCTTCCCGTGTTCGCCCTGTCAGCGACACGCAAATTTTCGGCGCGCCCTCTCCCAGGCGTACGCCTCTCACTTCCACTATCCCGTTCATTCCGTTCTTCTCCCTTCGCCGGCTGCCCGGTATCTCGTTCTTCTACGGTAACGCATATCCGCGTTAATTACCAGAGACACGCGAACAGAATCGGCTGCCGCAGCAGGCGAAGCCCGGCTTCGTCGGTCTTCCGAACGATACCGGTCTTCCGAACGATACCGGTCTTCCGAACGGCACCGGGATTCCGAACGGCACCGAGATTCCGAAAGCACCGGGGTCCCGGTTCGAGCCGACAGAGACGCTCCGCGTAACGGAGACACCGTTCTTCGCCGCTTCCGCCGGGCAGTTCCGCGCATTCCGCGCATTCCGCGCTTCGCCTCCCATCCGTCTTTACAAAATTACGCCTTTTCGCTACAATCAAAGTGTAAAACATTCTTGACACCCATCTTAAATGTCGAAGGAGCCGGCAACCCCGGGATCAGTCTTTATGCTCCTGCGCCCACTCTCTGCAGAAAGCGGTCATGCCATGCAAAACCGAATCAAAGAATACCGCGAACGTCTCGGTCTGTCCCAGGGCCGGCTCGCCGAACTGTGCGACGTCAGCCGCCAGACGATTAATGCTATCGAAAACGACAAATACGATCCGAGCCTTCAGCTTGCTTTCGATCTCGCGCGCATTTTGGGGCTCACCATGGAACAGTGCTTCATACCGGAAAGGAAGGGATGAACCGTGAAGACCAAAAAAATTCTGGGCTGGATCTCCGGCTCCGCCACTCTGATCGTAATCGGCTACACGCTGTACAAAATGGCAAACGGGCAGCAAATCGGAAGCAGCGAGATTTACGCGATCGGCATTACTCTGTCGATGTTCTTCTCCGCGATCGCTTGGGGACACAAGGGCGAGGACGACGGCGTCCGGCAGGACGAAGAACTGG
Organism: Saccharibacillus alkalitolerans; assembly: GCF_011090185.1. Classification (GTDB taxonomy): domain Bacteria; phylum Bacillota; class Bacilli; order Paenibacillales; family Paenibacillaceae; genus Saccharibacillus; species Saccharibacillus alkalitolerans. Next base: position 469,032 of record NZ_JAAFGS010000002.1, read on the forward strand.
GGCGGCGCATTTCGGAACGAAGCGGAATGATCGGCTATTACGTTCTGCTGGTCCTGCTGTTCCTGTCGGTGATAGGAGAGCGATATTTATACGATGTCCAATCGCCTTGGCTGCTGATTCTGCTGGCGGTCGGCATCTTCCTGCATCCGATGATCGAATTTTTGCAGACGCGGAAATATCGTTGAATGCGCCGCGGCCCGGTCGCTTCGTCGCCCGATTCTTTTCCGTTCTCTTTCTGGCCAACGGCAAAAAGCGCCTCTCCCCGAAGGGAGAGGCGCTTTTCCGCGTTCGGCGCTGCGGACCGAGGATTTCGGCCGCCCGAAACGTTCATGCTTATTTCGGCGCGATCAGGGACACGACGTTTTCTTTGCCGTACCACTTGACCGTATAGCCGGACAGCTTCGATACGTCGCGCAGCGGAATGTACAGCTTGTTGCCGACGAAGCGGGAAGCGGTCATGTTCACGGACTTGCCGTTGACTTTGGCCGTGCCGCTTTTCGCCTTATGGACGATCGTTTTGCTGCCGACTTTGGACGTTACGGTCATCGTTTTGGCGTTCCAGTTGACCGTGCCGCCGAGCATTTCGAAGCCTTCGCGCAGCGGCATGTACAGGCGGGAATCGATGTTCATGATTTCGTCGTCCATCGTCTTGAGCTTGCCGTTCACGAACACGCTGCCGGTGAATTCGCCGCTGCCGTTCAGCGAGTAGCCGTTGTTGGCCGCGATCTGCTCAAAGCTCAGGCTCGACGACGTGATGACCGCATAAGTCCCTTTGTCGACCTGATCGAACAGCCAGCGAATGTCTTTGTTATGCATCCGAATGCAGCCGGCGCTGACATATTTGCCGATCGAATTCTCGTTGTTGTTGCCGTGGACCGCGTAAGTCGTGCCGTACGTGCTGCCGACTTCGAGGCCGAGCCAACGGTCTCCCAGCGGATTCGTCGGATCGCCGCCCGGAATGTTGTCTTTGTAATAAGGGCGGTTTTTGATTTTGTTGACGATCTTGAATTTGCCTTCGGGGGTCAAGTCTTTCGTTTTGCCGGTTGCGACCGGGAAAGTCGAATTCAGCTTCCCGTTATCGAAAAAGGCCAATTGGTTCGTCTTTTTGTTGATGATGAGCAGCTGATCGCCGCCTGCCGCCTGCGCGGCTCCCGCGAACGAAAAACTTCCGACGAACAAGGCCAGCAAAGTCAGCGCCGTCATCCATTTTCTCAAATTTTTCATGTGAGGTATCCCCTTCCTGTTGCGTCGTGCATTCAGCACCGTGTAAATCGGACGCTTCTTTATCATTAGACGTCGGCGGGGCGAGATAAGTTGCACAAATCGACAATATTTGACTTATCCGCTGCCGCATCGAAAGCGCCGCCGTTTTATTTTACCCTAAACTAAACCGCTTGCTATTGTTTTGCGCAAAAGAGACAAAACTGTATCCTTTGCCGCTTTTCCCGCCCGTCTTTCGTCTATTTTATACAGCATGCATTGCGAAAAAGCCTCCGAATTGTATCCGAATCGTAAACCGTTCAACGGAACCTATCTTTAAGCCATTGGGCCATGGGCTTCAGCACTTCCCGCTTGATCCAGCGAAGCGGCGGAGCGACCATTTCCCGATAAAGCCAGCGGATCGGACGCTTTATTGCGTTTCTCCACAACCAGCGAAGCGGGCGAAGAATCAGGAAGCGCCACAATGCGGCGATAGCCGTGCCGAGCCAGAACGCCGCGATGCGGCAGGCGTGCATGACCGGACGCAAAATATGAACGTAGAAGCTCCGCAGTCCGTAAATCCAAATGAACCGCAGCGGCATATACACGGCGTAACGGAAAAAGGGATAGACGATATACGCCGAAACGAAACGCAGCGCCGGCCGAACGAGCTTCTCCCACAGCCAACGGGCCGGAATTTGGAACGCGTACCGCCACAGCGGCCCCAGTGCATGGCGCCATACCCATTCCGCAGTCGGGACCATGATCCGCAGCAGCAGCCAGGAAACCGACGGTTCCAGCACTTTGCCCCACAGCCATCCGGCGGCAAGCTGAATCAAATAAATGGGGAAATAAAAAAGGAAGACGATGCCCCTGAGCATACTTTTCGCCAGACTTCCGAGAGTCACGATACCCGCGCTCCTTTCCGATACTTCTTACGGTATACGTGTCTATTATACCCGAAGTCGCGTTTTCGCCGTTTTTCCCCGGCCTGTTCCTTCGATCCGCGCCGAACCGCGAAAAAGCCCGCAGCATCGCAAAGGCGGCCGCGGGCTCGATCAAGGCAGAGGTTTCGGGGCAGGCCATTTCATGCGTCCCGCCGCCGTTTCCCTGTTGATTCAAAATATTTTCACTTGCTTTCCTCGGCGTTCTTTGTCAGCATGTCGACAATCTCCGTAACCTGTCCCTTGATCGAGATCGGATCGTAGCGGTAGAACTTGTCGAAGTCGTTGACGAAGACGCGGTTAGCCTTCACCGCCGGCAGGTTTTTCCATACGGCGGAATTTTGCAGCTCTTTCAGCTTGTCGCCTTTTTTCTCCGGATCGTACGAGGTCACGAACATGTAGTCCGCCGCATAGTCGGGCAGCACCTCCATCGACAGCTGCAGGAAGCCGTCTTTGTCGGCGACATCGGTCTTGATCTTCTCCGGCATCTTCAGCTGCAGCGCGTTGTAGATCGCCTGGCCGGCACGACCGGAATTTTCGCCGAACGTCCAGAGCTCGCCTTTGTCCGTGATTTCGTAAAGACCGAACGTCGCGTTCTCGTCGACGACGCCCGCAAGCTTGGCGCGTCCTTCCTCGGCGATCTTTTCGAAGTCGGCCAGGAACGCGTCCGCTTCCGCCGCACGTCCGGTCAGATCGCCGAACAGCTTGACGTTGTCTTCGACCGTGCTTGCCGTGCCGTAAGGAATGTATACCGTCGGCGCGATCTTCGACAGCGCGTCGTACTGGTCGTCGTACATGACGACGATCAGATCGGGCTTAAGCGTGATCGCCTTTTCCAGGTTGGTCGGGTAGCCGACGTCTTCGGTATCGTTCAGCAGGCCTTCGAAGAACGGATTGTCCTTGACGCTCGGTTCCGCGCCGACCACATTCGCTCCGACGGTCAGCAGCTCGCCCGCATAGTAGTCGGTTACGATCCGCTGCGGATGGGCCGGGATTTTGATGTCGCCCTTAACGCTCGCATAGGTGCGCATCTCGCCGTCGGACGCTTCTTCCTTCGCTGCCGGCTCGGCTTCGGTCTTGGCCTTATCGGCCCCCTCATTGGCAGACGCGCTTTCCTTTTCCGTGACAGCCGCCGCATTTTCGCTTCCTTCCGCCTTCTGAGCGTCGTTCGAAGCCCCGCAGGCCGAGAGCACCATGACGAGCAGCAGCAGGAAAGCCGCGGCCGCCAGGCGGTATTTTCGTTTGTACATATGTGTAATCCCCCTATATGTATTTTGATAATGGTTATCATTATCATATCCATGGAGATCATAACAAATGCCTTTCCCCTTCGTCCATGGACAATGATTACTATATTTCATGGATTATTGTCACATTGTCTCGGATAAGCACCTAAAAAAACCGTACGGCCGATAAGGCCGTACGGTTTTGAAAGAGCGGGCCGAGCGGACGATCAGAACCATACGAAGTACAGAACGACCGCCAGCACAATCCGATAAATCGCGAACGGAATCAGTTTGATGCGATTAATCAGCTTCAGGAAGAAGCGGATCGAAATCATCGCGAATACGAAAGCGCTGATAAAGCCGACGATAAAGTAAGGCAGCGCGTCCAGCGTGAAGGATGCCCAGCTGTGCCGCAGCGATACCAAGCTCGCTCCCAGCATGATCGGAACGGCCATAATGAACGTAAAGTCGGCCGCGGCGCGGTGGCTCATGCCCACCAAGACGCCGCCCGAGATGGTCGCGCCGGAGCGCGAGAAACCCGGCCACAGCGAGATGCACTGGAACAATCCCATATAAAGAGCTTTTCCGTATGTAATCTCATCCACGCTTTCGATCGTTCTGCGTTTGGAATTGCGCATGACGATATCGGCCGCGATCATCAGAATCGCTCCGATCACGAGCGCGCCCAGCACAGTCTCCAGCGAGAACAAATGCTCATCGATATAATCGTTGAACAGCAGCCCGAGAACCGCGGCAGGAAGCAGGCCGATCAGCACATGCAGCAGATTCAGCTTCGGCGTACCCGCCGGCGCGCCGGAATGGCGTCCGCGCAGACCGAGCAGCTGATAGAACTTTTCCCGGAACAAGATGACGACCGCCAGGATCGAACCCAACTGAATCACGACTTTGAACGTATTCGCCACCTCTTTGGAGCCGAAAAATTCTCTCGATTTCAGCCACAGATCGTCGACGATGATCATATGCCCCGTCGACGATACCGGAGCGAACTCCGTCATCCCTTCGACAAACCCCAAAATCAGCGACTTGAATAAGGAAAATAAATCCCAGTCCACTCTCTCACGCCTCTCCGCGTTCTTTTTTCTAAGGCATTTCCTATCTTAGCACGGCGATACAGGGCAGGTCAGCATGCGAAATCGACAGCCGAACGGCGGTTTTCCGCCGGAACCGAAGAGCGCCTCCCTGGGGAAGGAAACGCTTCGGTGCGGCCGGGTTATCTGGCATACCGGAGCAGCGCTTCCGCGGCGCGCACGCGCAGCTGCGGATCGCCGCCGCGAAGCGCTTCCCGCAGTACGGCGACCGCTTCGCGCAGCGTTTCTTCGTCTATGACCGATGCCGCGAATCCGGCGGCGGGCGAAGGAACGGCCTGCTGCTCAAGCTGCCCCGCCTTATAAGCATTCGCCTCCGAGGTCGCCGCCGATTGAATTCCGGGCAGCCTCCCGCCGGGAGCCTGAGCGGCGAACGCTTCGAGGCCCGCCAGTTCCGCCGGAAGCGGAAAACGCGACGCCGCAGCCGCCGTTCCTTCGGCTTCCGGCGCCGCCGCGAATTCCCGCAGCAGCGGATTCAGCGAGGCCGCCGGAAGCACGCCGAGCCAGGTGACGCCCCGGCGGTGGCAGGTCGCCTCATCCGGATTGTCGTAATCTTCGCGATAATAGTAATCGCCCAGATCGCCCAACCAGACGCTGCCTCCGCAGGGAACCAAGACGTAATCGCCGTCTTTCATGCCGCGGACGAACAGGACGACTTCCTCCGCGCGGCGCTCAAGCTCGCTCCCTTCATATCCATACACCCGATTAAGCCGCTTAGAAACCTCTGTCCCGTCGGCCTCTTCCAAGTTTCCGATCCCCGGGTAACCGATGCTGACGAAGCAGTCACGCAGAAAGTCTTCCATGCGGTTCTTCCCCTGCACGACAGGCGAAATTCGGAACAGATTCATGCGCCGCCACCTCCGTATTCGGTCATTAGACGTTCAAGCCGGCTTTCTCCCTGCGGGCTTCCGCAACTTTTTCGCTCACTTTGACGATGATCTCGTCCAGCGAAGCCGGATCGTTCACGTCGTATTCGTCGATGTTCAGGCGCAGTACCGGGCAGGCGTCGAATTTCCCGATCCAATCGGCATAGCGGACGTGCATCTTTTCCCAATAGGTCACTTCCGTCTGGATCTCCATTTCGCGCCCCCGCTCGTTGATGCGTCCCAGGATGGACGGCAGGCTGCCTTCCAGATAGATCAGGACGTCGGGATGCGGGAAATACGGAGTCATGACCATCGCTTCGAACAAGCTGGAATAGGTCTCGAAGTCGACCGCGGACATCGTGCCCTGATCGGCGTGCATTTTCGCGAAAATGCCCGTGTCTTCGTAAATGGAGCGATCCTGCACGAATCCGCCCCCGGCCTCGAAGATCGCTTTCTGCTCCTTGAAGCGCTCGGCGAGGAAATAAATCTGCAGATGGAAGCTCCAGCGTTCGAAGTCGTGGTAGAACTTTTCGAGATAGGGATTGTGGTCGACCTTTTCGAGCGAAGTTTTGAAACCGAGACGTTCGGCCAGGGCCGCGGTCAGCGTCGATTTGCCGACGCCTACCGTGCCGGCTACCGTAATGAGGGCATCGGCGGGAATATGGGATTGTGTCATGGTCATGTCAGACTCCTTCTGTAATTGAAAATATCGTCGCGGGACTCGATTCGGCTGCGCGAAGCGGCTTCCTCGTTCAGCGGACGGGACCGCCGTAAATATGCGCTTTGACCTGTTCGGCGATCGCGTCAAAATGTTCCGGCTCGGCCACGAAGTCCACGGCGTCGCCGTCGACGGTAATGATGGTCGTCTCCGGCTCGGTTACGGCCAGCGAAGCCATCGCCGATTCGTAATCTTCGATCAGCTGCCGCAAATAGGCTCGGTCCATGTCCTGCTCGAACGAGCGTCCGCGCTTGGCGATGCGGGCGAGCAGCGTTTCCAGGCTGGCTTTGATATATACGATGACGCCGGGCTTCGGCAGATCGTCGGTCAGCACATGATAAATCTGCCGATACTTCTCGCGCTCGCGTCCTTTAAGGGTGCGTTCGGAGAAGATCAAATTTTTGTAAATATGATAATCCGACACGACGGGCGTGCCCTGGCGGATCAGCTTCGACTCGGTGTCGCCGAGCTGCTTGTACCGGTTGCACAGGAAAAACATTTCGAGCTGAAAGCTCCACTCGTCAAGATTCTGATAGAACCGCTCCATAAATGGATTTTCCTCGACGATTTCTTTGAGCACAGGCATATTCAATTCCGCGGCCAGCATCGTCGCGAGCGTCGTCTTGCCCGCTCCGATCGGTCCTTCCACGGCGATAAAGGGAACTTGGTTCATTGGGAATCCTCCTGCTTCTGCCGCCCTAAGCGGCGCCGGTCCGAAAATAGACTCACACATTGTATCACAGCCGGCCGCAAAACCGGATAGGCAAATTCAAAAATCATGCGGCATAAAAAAGCGTAAAAAAAAGACCCCGAAGGGTCTTTTCAACGTGCCTTGAAGGTCTGATTACGAGTGAAGCGAGAAGGCGGAGGGAGAAATTCAGTGGAGGAGCGCCAGCGTTCGCCTTTGAAATCGAGAAAATTCCGCTAAAATTTGATCCTTTTTCTCGATTTCAACACGCGACCGGAATGAATTTCTCCCGCAGCCGACAAGCTTTTACAACAAATTGGGCTTTCAAGGCATATCGAAAAGACCCCTAAAGGTCTTTTCGGCAAATGATTTCTCTACCGCAGCTTTTAAGTATTCGTCATGGGGTCGGATAAGCAAAAGTCCATACCCTTTGGCCCTGCTTGCCGATGTACATAATCTGTCCGTTACGGCTAACCATGGCCAGCTCCCCTTTAAAATCGTCGGCGTTATCATACTGAATGGGGATTACGACTTTTCCTTGTTTGTTAACGTATCCCCATTTATCGTTCAAGCTTACCGCGGCCAGCCCGTTATGAAAAGGTTTCACGAAATCGTAAGCCGGCTTGATCGCGAATTTGCCCGTCGTATCGATAAAACCGTATTTCTGGTAAGCATATTTGGAGTTTTTCACTCCGGCAAGTCCTTCAGAGAAATCAGGCCAATCCGATAAAAAGTGACGGTATTCGGGGTCCTGACCTTTATCGAAAATTAATTTTCCCGTCTTATCGATATAGAAAACAGAATTCCCGTTGATAACTATGGCAGCGGCTCCGTTTCTGAAAGGTCCGGCTTCAAGCGTTCCGAATGGAGCAGCGGGATAACGAATAACCTCCCTGCCATTTTTATCTATATACACTAGTAAAGTGTCGTTCACTTGGACTCCCGCGAGTCCTTCCGAAAATTGTCCGGCTGCTTTAAATTTGGCTTTGACGATTAAGCTCCCGTTCAGGTCGATATATCCCCAAGACTTATTGATTTTGACGGCCGCCCGTCCTTCATGAAAGTCCTGCACTTCGCGGTAGGTCGGTTGAACGACCCATTTGCCCGCACGATTTATGAACCCCCACTTGTTGTTTGCCTTCGCGGCCGCCCGTCCGCTGCTGAACGATCTTATGTCTTGGTATTTCGGAGGAATAACAAGCTTCCCCGTCCGATCGGCAAATCCCCATAGCTTTCCTTGTTTCACGCCGATCAGACCCTCGATAAACAGATCCGTACCCAGTTCGTTTTGGTTGTACACAAGCCCTTCGATTGCGTTCCCCCCGGCATCGATAAAACCGATTTGATTCTCCCCGATAATAACGGGATATAAATCATCGCTTACCGAAGACGTCTCCGCCAAAGTGCCCGTATGGATCAAATCCGTATGGAGCCCCGTCGAGCCTGCATGGGCCGGCCCGGACGAATTTGCCCCGATTAGCAAAAATCCGACGACACACGAGATTGTTAACATTCTTTTCATCATGATTGCCTCTCCGTCACGTTTTATTCGATCAGCGATTCGGTCTCCCGAACTCCGCCGCCAGAATATCCTTGATCCGCTCCGCGGCTTCTTCGGCCGTCGCAGTCCGGATCTCCAGCGTCGCCTCGGGATTCAACCGGCCCTCGGAATACTCATACTTGGGATCGTAATAGAATTCCAGCATCATCCGCACGGCGTCGGCGTACTCGCCGCTTTCCATCAAACGATGAATGTCGGCCGCGATCGGCTGGTGGATATGCTCTTTGATGCGCAGGAAAGACGCCATGCAGGCTTCGGCGTGCTCTTCCGGCCTGTAGTCCTCGATGATATGGCGAATCCGTTCCTCCATCGGCAGTTCGACGCGCAGCTGCACGCCCTGTTCCTTCTTTTTCATCAAAAAAGCCGGAACTTCCACTTTGCCGATTCGTTTGCTCTCGGCTTCGAGCAGAATGTAAGGCGCATCGCCGATCTGCATCAGGCGCTCCAGCAGCAGGGCGTCGAACGTCTTCTGATTGCGCGCTTCCACGCCGATGCCGCCGAATACGGACCCCCGGTGCCCGGCCATTCCTTCAAGGTCGATGACCGGATAGCCCTCTTCCCGCAGCCGGTGCAGAATGGCCGTCTTTCCGTTGCCGGTGTTGCCGTTCAGCACGAACGCGCGGGCATTCAGCTCGAAAGTGTCCAGCTGCCCCACGACCCACTTGCGGTAGGCGCGGAATCCGCCGTTCAACCGATACGCGCGGATGCCCATCAGGTCGAGCACGGTCGCCGTCGTCCGGCTGCGCATGCCGCCTCTCCAGCAGAAAACGGCTTTCTGTCCTTCGACCTCTTTGAACTGCCGGACGAATTCCGGCAGCTTGGCCGAGGCGATCTGCAGGCCCCGATCTTTGGCCTGTTCGACGCCGACCTGTTTATACAGCGTGCCGACCTCGGCTCGCTCTTCGTCGTCGAACAGCGGAATGTTCACGCTGCCCGGGATGGAGGCGCTGCGGTACTCGGACGGGGAGCGTACGTCGATCGTCGAGATCTCGCCGCTCGCCCGCTTGGCCAAAAGTTCTTCTATCGTAATATCCTGAAACAAATTCGTTCTCTCCTTTGATGAGCCGCCGGAAGGCCGCCGAACGACTGCCGAACCTTTTCCGTGTCCGGCCGCCCAAAATGTTAAATGACGGTAATGCGGCCGGCGTTCTCGGCGGTCGCTTCGCCGATCGCCGAAGCTTCCACGCCCGCCGCTCTCAGCTTGCCCAGCAGTTCGTCCGCCTGATCGCCGGCTACGGCGATCAGCAGGCCCCCGGACGTCACGGCGTCGCACAGAATGAAGCGCCCGATCTCGTCCATCTCCTCGGGGAACGTCACGTCGCCTTCGATATGCGCGTAGTTGTTGCGCGTGCCGCCCGGCACGGAACCGCCTTCGGCCAGTTCGCGCACCCGCGGCAGCAGCGGCACGTCGCCGGAAGAGATCACGATGCCGGTTCCGCTGCCTTTGGCCATCTCGGTCGCATGGCCGAGCAGGCCGAAGCCCGTCACGTCGGTACAGGCGTGCACGTCGTACGGCTCCATGATTTCGGCGGCCGTCTTGTTCAGCGTCGCCATCACGGATGTGACCCGGGCGATCTCTTCTTCGCTCAGCAGGTCCTTCTTGATCGAAGTCGTCAGGATGCCCACGCCGATCGGCTTGGTCAGAATCAGCTTGTCGCCCGGCTTGGCGCCGGCGTTCGTGCGCACACGGTCCGGGTGAACGGTGCCCGTTACCGCCAGGCCGAATTTGGGCTCCTTATCGTCGATGGAATGGCCGCCGACGAGCGTGACGCCGGCTTCGGCCATCTTGTCGCCCGCTCCGCGCAGAATATCGGTCAGGACCGATTTATCGAGCGTATGGATCGGAAACGCGACGATGTTCAGCGCGGTCAGCGGACGTCCGCCCATCGCGTAGATATCGCTGATCGCGTTGGCCGCGGCCACCTGGCCGAAGTCGTACGGATCGTCGACGATCGGGGTAAAGAAATCGAGCGTCTGCACGAGCGCCAGCTCGTCGGTCAGCCGGTAGACGCCGGCGTCGTCGCTCGTATCAAGTCCGACCAACAGGTTGGGATTGGCGGCCTGCGGAGGCAGGTTGCGCAGCACCTGCGCCAGATCGGCGGGGCCTATTTTGCAGCCGCAGCCTCCTTTGGAGGAGAGGGAAGTCAGTTTGATTTTTTCGGGTGTGGACATGGGAACCTTCCTTTCGTCATTTCCGTTTATGGAAGCCGGACAGCCGTCCGGCGAATCGCGAAGATCGAACTCGGCGCACGGATGCGCTCCTGTCCATTCTACCACTTTTCCTCCGGCAGCGGTGCCGCTCTTCACGAACAGGAACTCCAAAAGGTCCTCACTGCCTGAACGAAGCTTTTCATTTCGAGCGGCTTCGTCCAATAAACGTCGAATCCCGCCCGCATTCCCTGCTCGATCTCTTCGTCCAGTACGCAGGCGCTTACCGCCCACACGGGAATAAGCAGCGTTTCCGGCCGGCGGCGCAGCTCGGTCAGCCCTTGATATCCGTCCATGCCGGGAAACTTGAGATCCATCAGGATCAGGCAGGGACTTGCGGCGCGCGCCTGCTCGAGGCCTTCCTCGACGGTGAGGGATTCCAGCAGAGTCAGCTGTGAAAGCTTCTGTTTGAACACGTGACGCATCACCAACATGTTGGAGACGTCGTCTTCGATATACAAAATCCGGTTTTTCGCGTTTTGCAACAAAATCACTCCTTAAAAAAAAGAAGCCGGAACAAAGGCACGCGCATGCACGTCCTCGTTCCGGCTCGAATGTTCGGCTCATCCGAAGATGTCCGATTCGCTCCCGCTTTATGAATTTGCTCCGGCCCTCCGGCCTTCCGGCCTTTCAGACATCGAATCGGCAGACGATGATGCTGTCGTCCCGATCGAAGTCCCAATCGATATACAGGTCCTGCAGCGGCCTGCGCACGGCTCTTCCGTAACGAGCGTCCTGCCACAGCAACCTCTTTTCAACCTTGCGCTTGGCCGTCTTCATGACGTCCGTATAACCGAGGTTGTTAAGTTCTTTTTCCAACAGAATCGCGATTCCTCTTCGGAAAATCAGCAGCGTCCGCGGATCGACCCACCAGGATTCGATCGTGCTCGGCTTTGCCTGCGTCTTCGTCAGCACTTCGACGGTCTGCCGATGCACTTCTTCCTTGCCTTCGTAATCCCGGACGGTACTCAGTTCCTGTTCGAACAGAGCGACGATTACGCCGGAAGCGTCATCCAAGTTCCAGTCGTAGAAGACTTTCGTCTGCCGAAACCCGAGCGCTTCTTCGAAAAAGGTCTGCAGCTCCGGTACCAGGGACTTCATCATAAGCTCCCGGGCGTATCTCAGCGTCTTCTCCTCTTTCTCGGCAAGCAGAACGTCTTCCATGGGATTCAGGAATCCCTTAAAATGAAGCACGACGCTGCGGTCATCCAGAGCGACTCCCAGCACTTCGGGTCCCTTGCCGAAGCGGCTTCTGAGCAGTCGGCCCGCATGACCCGTAATCAGCTTGATTTGATCCTTTTTGTTCATCATGTCTAGGTTACCTGTACTTCACTTCCCCAAGGTATACCCGGCGTTCAGGATCTGGGTGCTGGCGGCGTGGCCGAACGTGAGCATTCCCCACCAGTATACACCTATTTCGCGCACATTGGTCAAACCAGGGCCGAATTCCGTATTTTTCCGGCTTTATTTTTCGGCCGTTTCCGGTTCCAGCGCTTCCTCGACCAATCTGACGAAACTTCCCATTCCGAGCGGTTTTTTCAGATACTTCTGAAATCCCGCTTCCAGTCCCTGCTTTACGTCGTCGTCGAGCGCGCTTGCGCTAACCGCCCATACCGGAATAGATGTCGTGTTCGGATCGGAACGCAGACCGGCCACTCCCTCGTACCCGTCCATGTCGGGCAGCTGAATGTCCATCAGAATCAACTTCGGACGGTGCAGACGCGCGAGCGCCAGCCCTTCTTCCACATTCCAGGCCTCCAGCAGGGTAAGCCGGGGCAGTTTCTTCTTGAATATATGCCGCATCAGCAGCATGCTGGAACGATCGTCTTCAATATAGAGCACGCACATCGCATCTTTGACCAAGTTGACCCTCCTTTGTCCAAAAAAATAGGCCGAAGAAGAGGTGCGCCCGCACCCTTTCTTCGACCCGATTGATCAGCGCATCCCGCGGGAGTCTGAATCGTTGCCGATCGTATTCTTTTCCGAACTTGCCCGAAACCGCGCTTATGCGGCTTCAGGCAGGCTTCTATTCCTGAAATATGTAAATGACGACGCTGCGATCGCGATCGAAATCCCAATCCGCGTACAGATCCGTTAACTTTTTGTTCAGAATGGCGCCGGCGTTCGCGTCTTGTTCCAGCATGCGCTTTTCCAGACGACGCTTGGTCGCTTTGAGGACTTCCGTATAGCCCAACTCGACCATCTCTTTTTCCAGCAGTACGGTTATACCCTGTCTAAAGACCGCCAACATTTTCGGGGTGACCCACCAGGAGTCGATGTGTTCCGGAATTTTTTGGATCGCGGCCGTCACGTTGACGACTTTTTCGTGAACGTCCTCTTTGCCCGGATAATCTTCCTGGCTGTCGAGCGCCGAACCGAACATACCGACGATCGCTCCGGACGCGTTATGAACGCCCCAATCGTAATAAAACTCCGATACGTTCAAATCCGCGTTTTCCTGCAAAAAAACTTTGAGTTCCGGCAGCAGCGATTCCATCAGGAGCTCGCGCGTGTAACGGAACGCTTTTTCTTCTTCCTGCGTCAGCAAAAACTTCTCCACCGGTCCCATGAAGTTGCGCAGATGGAACACGATGCAGCGCTCGCACAGAAAGACGTTTACCGCTTCGGGGCCCTTGCCGAAACGATTTCTCAGCAGCTTTCCGACGTAACTCGTCACCAGGCTGATTGTTTCTTTTTCATTCATCATCAAACACCGGCCCAGCTTGTCAAGATATGCCCAGAATTCGGACACATCGGCTCTACGACCTAGGTGAAGCAGCCGAATAATGAGCATTCTAAACCAGTATACTGTAAGTTTCCTGAAGAAGCGATAGCAAAATTAGGAAAACTTTTAGATAGCAAGCGTAAAAAACGATATCGTTTTGCGGCGGTTATGCTATAATTGGCGTTTGTAAAGCATATTCGACAACAGGGGGTTTTTGTAACATGTCTGCTGCTTCTTCGGCTTCAGGCTCCCATTCCCAACGCAACAAAGCAATCCTGCTTGCCGCCGTATTTATTTTGATCGCGGCTGCGGGGCTTTTTTATGTGAAATGGTGGCCGTATTACCATAAAGCGTTCAAGGCGGCGGCCGATCATTCGATCGGATCGTCGATTCTCGGCGAAGGCGGGCAAGCCGCGCCTTCCTGGGCCGCGGCCTGGGACTATGCCGTCGTCTACTTCAAAGCCGTCTGGAAAGCCGCCGTGCTCGGTATCCTGCTCGGTTCGCTCGTGCAGGTGCTGCTGCCGGCGCAGTGGCTGCTCAAGACGCTCGGCAAAACGTCGTTCGGCAGCACGCTCGCGGGCGGAGCGGCCGGCTTGCCGGGCATGATGTGCTCGTGCTGCGCCGCTCCGATCGCCGTCGGCCTGCGCAAGAAACAAGCATCCGTCGGCGCCAGCCTCGCCTTCTGGATGGGCAATCCGACGCTTAACCCGGCGACGCTGATCTTCATGGGCTTCGTTCTCTCATGGAAGTTCGTGGCGCTGCGGATCGTCTTCGGCATCCTGCTCGTGTTCGGGGTCAGCTACTGGGCGAACCGCTTTGCCCCGGAAGCGAAGCTGCCGGAAGAAATGCAGCCGGAACCCGAAGGGACGCTGACCACGGCTTCCGCCGCGCCGGAACAGCCGCTGCTGCTCCGCTGGATCAAGAGCGTGGGCAGCATGGCGCTGACGCTCGTGCCCGCTTACTTCATCTTCGTGCTGCTGCTGGGCGCGGCGCGCGTATGGCTGTTCCCGGCCGGCGGAATCGAAGGCGGGAATCAGCTGCTGCTGATCGCCGGATTCGCGATCGCGGGCATGCTGTTCGTCATCCCGACGGCGGCGGAGATCCCGATCGTGCAGTCGTTCATGGCGCTCGGCCTCGCAGGCGGACCCGCAGCGGCGCTGATGTTCACGCTGCCGGCCGTCAGCCTCCCTTCCCTGCTGATGGTATCGCGCTCTTTCCCGAAAAAAGTGCTGCTGTTCGTCGCCGGTTCCGTCGTCGTGCTGGGCGCGCTCTGCGGACTGGCGGGAATGTTGATTTTGTAAGCCGGAGTTCAGCGGAACGGGCCTTTTGGCGAAAAAACGATGAACGGTCGCTCCTTGGTGGAGCGGCCTAGAGTGTCGAGAAAGTCCAGTACGTAGAAAATCCGCAGGGACTGCGGAGGAAATTCGTTCCGGTCGCGTGTTGAAATCAGGAAAAAGGATCAAATGGTAAAGGAATTTTCCCGATTTCAAAGGCGAACGCTATCGCTCCTGCACTGAATTTCCTCCCCTGCTTGTCGGCTTTTCATTAGATTAGACTTTCTCGACAAGTTGACGGCCGCTCCTTGGTGGAGCGGCCGTTTTTTTTCGAAAAAGGAACCCGTTCCGTCGTTCCGGCTTGCCCCTGTTCGGAAGCGGGGCGTACAATGAACAGTAGAGCGAACGACGCGGAAACATGAAGGCAGCGCATCGCAAAATCGAAAAACGCGGGGTGAGCGAATGAATCGGGAAAGCACGAACAAAGCGGAAACGCCGAGCGCGGAGGAAGGCATCCGCTATCTGGTATCGGGAGACTCCATCTCCAAAGGCGTCGTGTACGACGAGGCGCGCAGCAAGTACGTCATTTTAAAAGAAAATTACGTCTCGCTGCTTCAAAGCAGCCTCCAGGGCGCGGTTCGAAATACGTCCAGATTCGGCAACACGCTGCTCAAAGGCATCGGCCATCTCAAGCGCGACGCGCTGAACGACCGGCCGAGCATCGTCCTGATCGAGTACGGCGGCAACGACTGCGATTTCGATTGGGACGAGATCGCCCGCGATCCGCACGCCGAGCACCGGCCCAAGACCGGATTCGACGAGTTCAAGACCATGCTGATCGAGTCGATCGATTATCTCAAAAGCCTGCGGATCACGCCCGTGCTGATGACGCTGCCTCCGCTGAACGCGGAAAGTTATTTCAAATGGGTCAGCCGAAACGATCCGGAAGCGCAGCGCAGCATTCTTCAGTGGCTCGGCAGCGTCACGAAAATTTATTGGTGGCAGGAACGCTACAATTCGACGATCCTGAACGTATCGCAATCGACCGGAACCCGAGTGATCGACGTGCGGGGAGCGTTTTTGGAGCATCCGGATTTTACCCGCTTCCTTTGTTCCGACGGTATTCATCCGAACAAGGAAGGCCATCGGTTGATCTGCGACAAAGTCATGGAGTTTTTGAACAGGGATTACGGACATCTGCTGCAGGAACGATGATTCCCCGCCGAACGCCGCCTTACCGAAAAATAACCGTCATACGCCGAAAAACGGGACTCTTCCCCTTTTCGGCTTTTTGTTTGGAACGAATGCCGAATTTATGCGCAATCAGGAAAATAAAGTATGGATTCGATCGCCCGCTCGATTTAAAGTAGATAACATGAGACACTCTACCTCTAAAAAAACCAAAACACCTTTTCGGCTATCGCCTACCCTTTCGGTATTTTTGATGCTGATTCTGCTCCTGGTCGTTCTCGCGGGACTGCGCCTCGTGCTGACTAACCCTTATTCTATGCAGGGAGCGCCCCGCGCTTCGAACGGCGTGCTCGACCTTCGGGGAACGAAGCTCGACAACTGGCATACGCTGCGGCTCGACGGAGAGTGGGAATTTTACCCCGGCCGCTTCATCCGCTCGGGTGTTTCCGGCGAGGGACGTCCGGATTTGATCGAGGTGCCCGCGAATTGGAAAGGCAGGCTGGGAACGGGCTCCGACTCGGCCGAAGGATTCGGCAGCTACCGTCTTCGCATTCTGACCGATCCTTCGCAGGATTTTTCTTATAAGCTTATGGTCAAAGAGGTGCAAACCTCCTTTCGCCTGTATGTCAACAATGAATTAAAAGACGGACTCGGCCGCCCCTCCGAGACCAAGGAAGCCCATATCGCGAACGTCAATACCGAGCTGGTGTCGCTGCCGGAAACGGCGGAAATCGAGCTGGTGGTCGAAGCCGCCAATTTCGAGAATGCCCGCAGAGGCGGCATCGTACGCTCGATCAAGTTCGGTTCGTCCAACGCGATCAACTCCGAGCGGACCTACAACGTCGGCATGCAGCTGATCACGCTCGCCATCCTGCTCATGCACGCGCTGTACAGCGCCATGATCTACTTGTTCAGCAAAAGGGATAAAGTCTTTTTGCTGTTCACCCTGCTTCTGATCGCGGCCATGTTCAGCATTTCGCTGGACGAGGACAAAATTCTGCTGGCCGTATGGCCGTTCGATTATGCGGCGGCCAAAAAGATTTCCATTTTCGCTTATGCCGCCATGTCCACCCTGATGCTGAAACTCGCCGTCTCCTTCGCGTTGGAGCCCGAGCGTCAGCGGAAGTACCGGATTTACTTCGGGCTGGCGTGGCTTTACGGCGCGTTCATCGTACTGGCTCCCGTCGAAGCCGGACTTTATTCCGCAAGGATCGGCGTCTTCAGCGTCGCTACGCTGTTCCCTTCCTTCTGGGTACCGATTTTGCTGATTCGCCACATTCTTCTTAAAGATCGCGGAGCCGTATTTTTGTTAATCGCGGCTGCCGGCATGACTTCGACCCTGATCTGGGGCGGCTTCAAAAATGCGGGTTGGGTCGAGCCGGGCTTTTATGCCTTCGATATCCTGCTCGCCTTCCTCGGCGCAGTCGCTTATGCGATCAGGCATTATTTCCGCAACCACCGGGCGTTGGCCGGACTTGCGGCAGAGCTTCAAAAAGCGAATCAGACGAAAGCGGATTTCCTGGCCAACACTTCGCACGAGCTGCGCACGCCGCTGCACGGCATGATCAATATGGCGGACAGCGTCCTCGCTGCCGAAGGAGACGCGCTGACGGAACGCTCCCGCCGGGATCTGCAGCTGCTCGGCCAGGTCGGCCGCCGCATGAACGTGCTGCTCGGCGACCTGCTCGACGTTTCGCAGCTGCGCGAAAACCGGCTGACCGTTCGCCCGGGGCCGGTCAAAGTTCAGTCCGCGGCCGCCGGCGTCCTGGACATGCTTCGGTATATGACAGCCGGCAAGCCGCTGGAATTAAAGTTGGAGATCCCCGATGGCTTCCCTGCCGTCTATGCGGACGAGAAGCGGCTGACGCAGATTCTGTTCAACCTTGTGCATAACGCCATCAAATTCACGCCTTCGGGGGAGGTAACCGTGCGGGCCGAAGTCGTCGGCGGGCACGCCGAAATCCGGGTTTCCGATACCGGAATCGGCATCGACGGCCGGGAGCTTGCGCGAATCTTCTCCCCGTACGAACAGGGCGATTCGCTGCGCAACGCGGCAGGGATCGGCCTGGGGCTCAGCATCAGCCGCAGCTTGGCCGAACTGCACGGCGGCGAGCTTCGGGCGGAATCGGAGCCCGGCAGGGGCTCTTCCTTCTTCTTTTCTCTGCCGCTTGCGGAAGTCTCCGTCGGAGAGCCGCTTTCCGGGAACCGGAGGAACGCCGATGCCCCTGCCGGGGCCCTGTTCCTTTTCGACGAAGACGCCGATGTCCGGCGGATTGCCGAAGCGCCGGAAAAGCGCCGCGAGTCGCCTTTGCCCGCGCACCCGGCCGCGGCCGGCTTGGCCGAAGTTCGCGGCGGGGAACCCGGCTGGAACGACGGGCCGGAAGATTCCGATTCCCGGCCGACTGTGCTCGCCGTCGACGACGATCCGGTCAACCTTCGCGTGCTGCGCAGCATGCTGCCCGAAGAACATTACCGCGTGACTTCCGCTTTAAGCGGCGCCGAAGCGTTGGAACGGCTGGAGGAATGCCCTTGGGATCTGATCATCGCGGACGTCATGATGCCGCAGATGTCCGGCTACGAACTGTCTGCCCGCATTCGCGAGCGGTATTCCCGAGCGGAACTGCCGATCCTGCTGCTGACGGCGCGCAGCCGGCCGGAAGACATTTATGCCGGATTTGCGGCGGGCGCGAACGACTATCTCTCCAAGCCGGCCGATGCGCTGGAGCTGAACTACCGGGTCAAGGCGTTAACCGACCTCAAGCGCTCGGTAAGCGAACGTTTGAGCCTGGAAGCCGCTTATCTGCAGGCCCAGATCCAGCCCCATTTTCTGTTCAACGCCCTGAATTCTATTACGGCGCTGAGCGGGATCGATCTGGATCGGATGAACGAGACGATCGAAGCGTTCGGCTCGTACCTCAAAATCAGCTTCGATTACTGGAGTTCCCGTCCGCTCGTCCCGTTGGAACGGGAGTTGGAATTGGTCCGTTCTTATCTGTACATCGAATCGATGCGCTTCGAGGACCGTCTGCGCGTCGAGGTGAATATCGCGGAAGAGATCGACCCGGACGAAATCATGCTGCCGCCGCTCTGCATCCAGCCCCTGGTGGAAAATGCGGTTCGGCACGGCGTGCTCAGCCGTTCCAAAGGCGGGTCCGTCTCGCTGAACGCCGAACTCCGCAGCGACGGCATCGTGTTCACGGTCCGCGACGACGGAGTCGGCATGGATGAAGACATGGTGCGGAGCCTGCTGACTCCCGCCCGCAGCGGCCGGCAGGGCATCGGCGTGCTGAACACGGATCGCAGGCTGAAGCGGATGTACGGTTCCGGCCTGGCGATCGACAGCCGACCGGGAGCCGGCACGACCGTATCGTTCCGCATCCCGGCGGCGTATGCGGCCAAGCCGAACGGCGAAATGGCTTCAGACTAAACGCAAAATCGTAAAGAGGTGAAACGAACATGATGAAGGCTCTGCTGATCGACGATGAAAAGCTGGCCGTGATGCATATGGAAAAGCTGCTGCGCGAGCTTCCGGAATTCGGAAATATCGAATCTTACACCGATCCGGCGGCGGCCGTCGAAGCCGCGCGACGAAACCGGCCGGACGTCATTTTTCTCGATATCGTAATGCCCGAGATCAACGGCATGCAGGCCGCGGAAATGATGCAGCAGGCAAGCCCCGATTCGGACATCGTATTCGTCACCGGATACGACAAATACGCAATCGAAGCGTTTGAGCTCAACGCGCTCGATTACGTGCTCAAGCCCGTCCAGCGGGTCCGGCTGGCCAAGACCTTGTCCCGGTTGAACGGAAGAAGGCAAACCGTTCCGGAACCGGAAACGCAAACGGCGGAAACGGTGATCGGCTGCTTCAAAACGCTGCGAGCCCATGCCCTGCCGGAACCCGCGGCGGATGTGAAGCCGTTCCGCTGGCGTACGACCCGCGCGCAGGAATTGTTCGCTTACCTGGTCCATCATCGCGAGCGCTTTGTCGGCAAAGGCGCGCTGCTCCAGCAGTTCTGGCCGGATTCGCCGTTCAAACAGGCATCCACTTATCTGTATACGACCATCTATCAGATTCGCCAATGCCTTAAACAGAGCGGCATCGGCGCGGAGATCGTCAACGCAAGCGGCGGCGAAGGCTATACGCTTCGTCTGGGCGAGGCTTCGCTGGACGTCGATCGGTTCGAAGCCGGCGTGCAATCGCTCGGCCCCGTGAACGAAGCCAACTGTGCCGAGCACCTTCGGCTGTCCCGGCTTTACATCGGCGAATATTTCGCCGATTACGATTACGCTTGGGCGCAGGGCGAGCGTCAAAGGCTGAGCGCGATCCACTTTCACCATGCTTCGGGTCTGGCTTTGTTTTTGCTGGAGCAGGGGAGAAGCGTCGAAGCGGCCGCCGAGTACAAAAAGCTGACGGAACTGCATCCTTATTCCGAGCATGCGCATCTGGGCCTGCTGCAGGCGTACGCGCTGCTGGGCGACCGCGGCGCCGTGGACGTTCAATATCGGCAGGCGGAGCGTCTGTTCGAGCAGGAATTGGATGTAGAGATGCCGCACATGCTGTCCGAGTGGTACGAGCGTTGGAATGCGGGCGAATTCTCCGATACCGATGCCCTGCCCGCCGCTCTTCGCTCGGGCGCGGGATGAGCTTCGGCTTCGCCCGGTTCTCCCTTGCCGAGTTTTGAATGCGGAAAGGCCGCTGCCGAAGTGCATTCGCACTTCGGCAGCGGCCTTTCTTATAGCTTGATGAGGGGGATTGGGGGAATTCATGCACAGCTGCAAATCAATTTTGTTTTTCGGTGCTGTGTTTCCGAACCAGCAGGAATCCGATAAGGCCGAGCAGGATCAGTCCGAATCCGGCGGCGCGAAGCGGCAGTTGGTCGCTTTCGCCCGTCTGCGGCAGCAGGCCGCCCGCAGGCGCTGCGGCTCCGGAAGGAGTCGGTTCGTCCGGCGACTGTAACGGGGAAGGCTCCTGCGGTACCGGCACGGCATCCGGATCGACATCCAGTCCGCCCTGCGGCGTCTCGTCGAAGAGGTCCACGCTGTCGTCCGGTTCCGGCTGCACGGCCGGCTGCGGCGCGACAGGGGAAGTCGGCGCAGGCTGCACAGGTTCCGGCGTGACCGGATCGGGATCGACTTCGATTCCGCCCGAAGGCGAGCCGTCTTCCGGAACCACGATCAGCGGAGTCGGAAGCGGGAATTCCGGGAAGTACAGGCCCGGCGGTCTAGGCGTCGGCGTTTCCGGCGTCGGCGTACCCGGGTTTACCGGAGGCGTGCCCGGATCGCTCGGCGGCGTACCCGGGTCTGCCGGAGGCGTCTCCGGATCGCTCGGCGGCGTACCCGGGTCTGCCGGAGGCGTAACCGGATCGGTCGGCGGCGTACCCGGGTCTGTCGGAGGCGTCTCCGGATCCGTAGGCGTAACCGGATCGGTCGGTTTTTTGCTGTTTTTGATCGTTACGGCATTGGTGCCGGAAGCATTGACGGTTACCGCATGTTCGGCGGCGGCAAGATCCAGCACGTAACCTTCCGGAGCATTCGTTTCTTTCAGAATGTAGCTGCCGGACAGCAGCTTGGTGAATACGGCTTTGCCGTCCGCGCCGGTCGTCTGCGTACCGATTCGGACAATCGTGCCGTCATTTCGCTTGAGGTCGAGCGTGAAGGTCGCGCCTTCCAGCATCTGCGCCGGGTCCTGCGCGTCGACTTTGACGACCGTCAGCTGACCGCGAACGCCGCTGCCGCTGCCCGAACCCGAGGATACGCCGACGGTAACTTCGCTCGGCTTATCCAGCGTCACTTCCTTCACGTTGTTGCCTGCAAACGAAACGCTGTTCGTCACTTTTTCGCCGTTGTTGGCGTTAATCAACGATTGGTATTCCAGCATGTAAGCGGTCGAGATGTCTTCGTTAAAGCTCAGGACAAACGATTCTTTGCCCTGCGCGTCGCGCTCGATCTTCAGCGTGTACGCTTCGCCGTCCTTCAATACTGCTCCCGATTTCGTCAGCGTACCGTTCGAAGCGGCTTCGGCTTGGTACAGCTTGAACGTATTCGGCAGAAGGACCTGGTTGGCGCTCGGGATATCGGTGATAAACGCGTCGCTTACGTACGACTGTCCGGCGTTGATCACGATTTGCCAATCGACGACTTCCCCGTTCTGCGCGCCTTTCTTCGAAACGTATTCGCCGCCGTTCGGAATGTTGACCGTTCCTGTCAGCGAAGCGGAAGCGGTCGATCCTTTTTTCAACACGGCCGTGTTTTTGACCGCGTTGTTGATGATTTCGCCTTCCAGGCTGGTCTTGAAGGTCAGGATATAAGCGGAATCGATCGCTTCGCCGAACGTAACGACCAGCTTGCGGCTTTGGGCGTCGTAATCGACTTCATAGTCGGCTTCCGCCACCTCGCTTCCGGCCGTCGGCGTACCGTCCGGAGCGATCGTCATTTTGTGCAGGCTTACGGAGCCTTCGATCAACTTCTGGTTCGCTTCCAGCGTATCTTCGATCGAAGCGTCGGCAAGGCTGTCCCGGTTGTAGTTGACGCCTACGTTCCAGGTGATTTCCTTGGTTTTCGCGTTGTAAGAACCGTTTTTATAGCCGTTGTTTTTCGTGTAGCCGTTCGGATCGAACGGCGTTACTTTCGTAACCGTGTGCGGCTCGGCAGTAACCGTATCGATCCACGCGATCAGGGCGCGGTTCGGCATCGTTTTGTCCGTTCCCGTCAGGTCGTCGGTATCGAATGAAGTCTGGTACGTTACCGTGTACTTTTCGGAGACCGTACCTTTGAATTCGAGCGTAAATCCTTTGCTGTAACTTGCCGGATCTCCGTACGGAGCCAGCGTATAAGCGGCCGAATCGACCGTGCCGCCGCTCGAATCCTTGACCGACAGCGTACCCGGCAGCAGCGTCAATCCGCCGTTCGGGAATGTGTCCGTAACTTTGAGATTATTCATGTCCGCTTCGTTTTGATTGAGCGTAATGGTCCAATTCGCGCGCTGCGTCGCATAGTTCGTGCCGCTCAAGCCTTTTTCTCCGAAAACCTGGACGACGCTGCGGGACGCCTTCTTCGTGACGCCGTTCGTCGTGACTTCGTTGACGACGGAGCCGTCCTTGTACACTTCGCCCGCCGCCACCGTCTGATATTCGATCAGGTAAGCGGAATCGACGGGACCGTTAAAGGTAAGCACGAAACCTGCTTTCCCTCCGTTTGCAGGCGTGTTCGTGACTTCGTAAGCCGAGGAATCGACCAATGCGCCTTTCACCGGATTGCCTGTCGCCAGCGAAACCCGATAGACTTTCACGCTGCCGTTCAGCTTGTGCGAATCGTCGAACGAATCGGTCAGAACCGCGTTTGCGATCGGCTGCTCGCCGTAGTTGTACTCGATTGCCCAATCGATCGTCTGTTTTTCTTTGCTGTAGCCGGTCGTTTTTTTGTTCAGCAGTTCGCCGGACTTGACCGTGACCGTCGCGGACGCATTCGCCCCGTCGATTCCGTCTCCGCCGAACGTCGCTTTGTTTTCGAATCCGGCTTCGTCGTTCACGAATGCCGCTTCGCTTGTCAGGTCCGTCGAAAACTTGATTTGATACGCGGAGCTGATCGGATTGTTGAACGAGAGCGTAAAGTCGTTCCCGTCCGCCGTGTTGCCCAGGGTATACTCGCTTGCCGGCAAAGCCGTACTCTGGGCCGCTACCGTGCCGTCCAGATTGATCGTCATCGGATAAACGACAACCGAACTCGGGTCCAGCTTCAGTCCCTTCGGAAGCGGATCGGTCACGACCGCATTTTGCACGGTCTGACCGCCGCGGTTCACTTCAAGCGTCCAATTAATGCTTTTGGCATTCAAATTTCCGTTCGCGGCTCCCGCTTTGCTCATCAACGGCTTGACGTCCGTTTTGAACACCAGATCGACGACTTGCTCGCCGCTCCGGATCGGGAATTTGATCTGCTGCTGCGCGGAACCCGTAATTTTCTGTTTGTCGAACTGGGTTTCCAGGCTGATCTTGCCTTGAACCGCGTCATATTCGGCAATCCACTCGTTAAACGTCATCACGACTTGGCGCGTTTGCCGATTGACGTCGAACGTGCCGACGCTCTGCCCGTCATCCATCATCAGGTCGCCGGAAATGTCGTTGAAAAGCACGAACTTGTCTGCCGGGAGCAGATCGAAAGTAAAGGTGTCGCCTTTCACGTAATCGTGCCCGTCTCCAAGTACCCAATTGAAATCGAGCTTTACTTTCGCTCCCTGTTCGTAGACGGCATCCGTCACCGTGCCGCCTGCCGAATCAAATACCGTCAAATCGACGGAAGTGATCAGGTTTTCCGTCATGGCTTTCGGTTCTCTCTGCTGCGCAGCCAGGGCGGAAAGTCCGGTCTTGGCGTCTGTCTTGCCCGCTTCTGCCGGGGTTGACGTTTGTTCTCCGCCGCCTACGATCACTTCCGGCTGCTCCGGCGCTCCGCCGGCTCCCTCTGCCGTATACGTCGCTTCCGTCACCGTCGGCTGCGCGCTTGCGTTCGCCACAAAGCCGAAGCCCTGCAGAATCTGAACGACAAGCAGCAGGCCGACGGCCAGCAGGCTTATTCGCTTTCTCATGTTTCGTTACCCTCCTAAATGGTATATGTACCTATGCTTGCTCGGCACTTGCCTGAACAGAAGCATATCCCAAGCACATATACAAAAAATGAACAGGTTCCGAACACGCAAAAAAAAGCGAGACGAACCGAGAGCCGCACAAGGCGGCTTTCGGTTCGTCTCGCTTTTTATCGTTACAGGGCATTCACGTCGAGTTCCGCTTGCGCAAGCGCCTGGGCCGTTCCGCCCGCCTCGCGCAGCGCGGCTTCCTGGCGCGAGCGGATGCCGGAAGAAATGCGCATCAGTTCCGATGCGCCCGCGGACAGCCGGCGCTCCAGCTCGCGCGTGCGGGCTTCGACCGCACGCTCCACGGCAAGCACTTCGGCCTGAGGCACCCGGCCGAGCACCGGATCGAAGACGAAGCGGCGCTCGATCCGATCGCGCCAGGCGAGCAGCATCCGCGTGTTCGCCGGGCCGAAGCCCGGCACGCGCGCCAGACGATGCGTCTCGACCTCCAGCGCGGTCTCGATGCCGAACAGCGCAAGCGAGGCTTTCCGGCCCGGTCCGATGCCGTCGAGATGCGCCTGCTCGATCCGGTGACGGCGCAGATGAATCTTCATCTGACCGCTTCGCTGCTTGGCCTGCAGGCGCCGAAGTTCGGCAGCCTTGAAGCTTTCCAGCGAGAGATATTCGTTCCTCGCCCGTTCAAGCTCCTGCAGCTTGTCCGCGAAAGGTCGCGGTTCGCTGGCCTCGGCGTAACGGCGGGACAGTTCGTTCCACCGCAAACGCAGAAGATCGCGTTCTTCGGTACGCGCGGAACGCAGCGCGCGGCGTCCTCTTCCCGCCGCGAGCAGCAGCAGGTTGAATCCGGCCAGCGAGCCGGCCGTAATCATCCAGAAGCCCGGCAGGAAGATCCAGACGCCGGCCGCCGCCGCCAGCGACAGGATCGAGAGCGCGCCCAGCCGCTTCCGCCGCCGCAAGTAGGCGGCGACGGGCTCGGACGGCTGCGAAGGCAGCGATGAAGGCTCCGGCAGTGTCCGAGCCGGGGGAGGCGGGGGAACGCGCTGGATTTGCGTCCAGGCGACAGGCAGCTGGAAGCCGCCCGCGGAGTCGCGCGCCGCGCGGTGAACCCCGCCCGTCTGCGCCGCGCCGGCGGCTCCCGCAGAGCCGCGGGCCGGGTCCGCAGGCCGAAACAGAAGGCCTCCGGTCGCGCCTTCCATCGCGCACCACGGACAGGAACCGGCGGAGGCCGGATACTGATGCCAGGGATTCGCGGCGCAGGGAACCAGGCTGCCGCCCATATCCTGCAGGGCCGCGATCCATTCCTGCGCGTCCGGCCTCCGCGTCATGGAATCCTGCGAGAATGCCCGGGCGAACAGCGACTGCACCTCGGGCGGCAGGACGTGAATCGGCAGCGCGCCCGGCGGCGGCTGCATCTGCCGCGAGGACGCGCCCGGACCGTAAGCGAAGCGGAATTCGCGAATCGCCCGCTCGATCGGCATGTCGCCGGAACCCGAATATTTGCCCGCGAACGGATGCCGTCCCATGAACAGCAGCATGAAGATGAAGACGGCCAGTCCGAAGTTGTCGTGATTGCGGGTGCGAACGATGCCCCGGAAGGAAGCCGCGCCCTGCAGCTCCGGCGGCATGTACATCGGAATGCCGACGTCGCAGCCGAAACGCGTGCTGTCCGATTGAACCTGGAAGCTGTCGCAATCCAGCATAAGAATGGTCGCCTGGTCCGTGACATAGAAATTGCTGTGGTTGATATCGCCCACTACATGCCCCGCCTCGTGCACCGCGGCAAAAGCGCGAGCCAGGTTCGCGGCCGTATGGATCAGGAACGAATAGCCGGCCTGGGGAAATTCCGTCAGACGGGTCTTAGGCCCGTACAACTTGTGGATCTCTTTGCCGCTGAGCACGGGCATCAAGAAGCCGATGACCCGGCGTGCGCCGTCGCGCAGCACGTCGACCGGCCAGACCGTGAAACGAAGCAGCCGTTCCGTCTTCAGCCGGACCATCGCTTCGATCTTCTCCTGCTTCTCCTTGGGCAGCGGCTTGTGATATACCTTGGCCGCGAGATCCGAACGACCGGCGATCTCGAATACCGAGCCTTCCCCGCCCCGTCCAAGCTCCCGTCCGAACGCCACTTCTCTGCCGCTTCCGTCGACGATCCGGGCCGCCCGCTTCATGACGCGTCTTCCCGGGGCATCATTCGGGTCGCCAGCACGAGCGTCTTATCGTCGTCCGTTCTCTCGTTTACGCGCTCCGAGTCGAGGAACTTGCGCAGCGAGTCGTCGTAACGATCATTTTCCGCCGTCTCCAACCGCCTCAATACGGAGAAAAAAGGACGAAAGAACGGCCCGTAAGCCGTCTTGGTCTGATAATGAAGCGCCAGCCGCTGCAGCCCGTCGGTAAACACGGCCACTTCGCCGTACGTCCGGCCGGCATGCAGGCTGTGCTGCATCGCTTTTTTCGCGCTGCTCTGCGTCGCGAAATACGTCGTGTTTTCGTACTCGCCCTGCTGGGGCCAAAATTCCCACATATAGTCGTCCTCCTTCTCCGAGAGTACGATCGCGCCGTCCCCGATCTGGACGAAGACCGCCGCATCTTTGCACACGACCGCGGCCAGGAACGTACAGGCATACTCGCGCGAACGGCAGCCCGCCTGCGCCGCGCGCCTCCGCACCGCCCGCTGGAACCGGCCGAGCCACGTTTCGCAAAATTCGCGCGTAAGCTCCTCGACGCGGCCGCCGGACTTCAGATGCCGGTCCACCGCATCGGCAAACATCGAGCAAGCAAGCTCGGCCCCTTCCTCCGAACGCGAAGCGCTGCCCGCTCCGTCGGAAGCGGCCGCCAGCAGCACTTCCGCTCCGCCCGGACCGTCGAAGGTCCGGCACAGCGCACGGTCTTGGCAGGGCTTGTCCGTCTTCGCATGCGATGTTCCCCGTACGGAAGCTTTCGAATACCGCCACATCAGATCAGCGCCCAGCCTTCCGGAGAGGCCGGATTTTCCAGACGGATCTGGTCGCCCGGCGTCGAGTGCGAGACCGAGTTCAGCGAGTTCGACAACCAGGAGAACAGGTCGGCGAAACGAAGCCCTTTGAGCTTCAGCGGCGTCCGCGTCGCGATCTGTCCCAACACGTTCATGTCGGCGTTCTCCACGCCGACGGCGAAGAACATGAACGACTTCGCCGCCTCTCCCTCGCGTACCAACGACGCGGCGCGCTGCCAGTCGTCGGTCGGCGCCCCGTCCGTAATCAGGAAGATCCATGGACGATAATAGGAAATGCCGTTTTGCTTATACACGTTCTTGCGCGTCTCCAGCATGGAGACCGCCTTCTCGATCGCCGCGCCCATCGGCGTGTTGCCGCTGGCCGTCAGCATCGGCGGATAAAAATCGTCCGGCGTGCCGAAATCGGACGTGGCCTGCACCGGCCCGAAGCTGACTACGGCCAGCTCGATGCGTTTGACGGACATGCTGTCCGTCATCAGCTCTTCCTTGAACGAAGCAAGTCCGCGGTTCAGCTCATCGATCGGCTGTCCGCTCATCGAATACGAGGTGTCCAGCAGCAAAATGCACGGACATCTCGGCTCGGGATTTTCCGCAAACTCCGCGGCAAACGGTATCTGGTCGAATTCAAACATCGAAAGCAGCCCCTTCATTCTATAATCGCGACGTCGCTTCCGCCGCTTTGTCTCTCCCTGCCGCGCCGTCCCGAACGCTGCGTACCCGCGCGTCCGGCGCTCGATGCGCGAAGAGCGTTGTTCCGCGTTCGCGAACACCGCTCTTATTCGGGAAGAAGCCCCGGATTCCCTGCTTGACGGACGGAATCGTTCGCTTCGCCCAGCGCCGCCCGCAGGCCCTCCAGCTCTTCCGCCTCGAGTTCCCGCCAGCGTCCCGCGTCCAGCCCGCCCAGATGCAGATTCACGATACGTTCGCGGCGCAGCTCCGTCACCCGGTAGCCCAATTCTTTGCACATGCGGCGAATCTGCCGGTTCAGCCCTTGGGTCAGTACGATTCCGAAAGCCCGCTCGCCGATCCGGTAAGTCCGGCAGGGGAGCGTGACGGTCCCCAAAATGGCGACTCCGGCGGCCATCCTCCCCAAAAACTCTTCGGTGACCGGCTTATCCACCGTTACGGCGTATTCTTTCTCGTGCCCGTACTCGGCCCGCATCATCCGATTGACGATGCCACCGTCGTTGGTGAGCAGGATCAAGCCTTCCGAATCCTTATCGAGCCGGCCTACGGGAAAAATGCGCACCGGATAGTTCATATAATCCGCGATATTGCCGGATACTCCTCTGTCGTGCGTGCAGACGATTCCCCGAGGTTTGTGGAGCGCCAGGTAGACGGGATTCTCCCTGGGCGGAATGTCTTCTCCGTCGATCTTGACGAGACTGCCGGGAGAAACTTCGGCGCCGGCGGCGCAGACTTCCCCGTCGATCGTAATGCGCCCGGCCGCGATCAGCCGGTCCGTCTCCCGGCGCGAACAATAGCCGGTTTCGCTGATGTATTTGTTGATCCGCATGAAACCTGCCAACTTTCTTTACTCTCTATAGTAATAACCTGCTGCCAGCCTGCCGAAAAGCGAAAACGCTCCTGAAAGGAGCGCTTATTCGTACACCTGACGGAATGCCTCTTCCACCTGCGGAAGAATGCTGTCCCAATCGGCATCGGGCAGTTTGCTGACGGTTACGAAATCCCGCATCCCGAAAATATTGTCGACGCCGTCGATCGCGACCAGCGCCGCGGCGAGCGGATGATCGCTGGATTCTCCCGCCTTCACGGACGTGCTTTTCGGACCTTCGAACAAAACGGCGTCGGCTCCCACGCGAACCGCATTGGGATTAGGCGTATGCTGAATATGAATTTGAACCGCTATGATCCTCACCTCTTTCATTGATTTCCATGTTAACCTGCACGGATTGGCTTCATTGTACCATACGCCCGCCGCAAGCGGCTTGGCTAAATCGGATTTCAGGCGGCGAAGAGCGGTTTCGTCCACGTTCGCGCTCTCTTTCCGAATCTTTTCCGCTCGAGCAAAAAAAGCCCCGCCCGCTTCGCGGACAAGGCTTCGACTTCGATGGCGGACGCTTTGCTTCCTCTTACATTAAACCCGCATGCTCGGAAATCCCGAGTCCTATCGGCTTCATTTTCGGTTCTGCAGGTCTCGCCAGACTTTTTTGTTGCTGTACTCGCGTTTCGAGCTGATATCTTCGCCGAACCATTCCGGGGGAACGAACGATTCCGCCTCTTCCAGCGAATCGAATTCCACCTCCGCCACCGTCAGGTTCAATTGATCGTAGCGGTCGAGTTCGACCGTGATCCCGTTCCACTCGCCGGTCGTTCGGGTCTTCGTCAGCGGTACTGCGCCGGATGCCCGGAAAAGCTGTTCGTAAATGCTCTCCGTAATCGAATATTCGACCTCTTCCCGGCTCATTCCGTTGCCCTGCTTGAAAGTATGCGTATATTCGACCGCGCCCGTGTCGGCATCGACCAGTCGGCGCACGCGAATTTCCTGCTGTTCGTCCAGCGCCAGATA
Source organism: Saccharibacillus alkalitolerans (assembly GCF_011090185.1). Lineage (GTDB taxonomy): Bacteria > Bacillota > Bacilli > Paenibacillales > Paenibacillaceae > Saccharibacillus > Saccharibacillus alkalitolerans. Next base: position 498,845 of record NZ_JAAFGS010000002.1, read on the forward strand.
GGTCTGCTCGATCACCTGCCGGGTCCGGCGCGTAAACGCCCCTTCGGCGATCAGTTCGTCCGGCTTGCGGTCCAACAAAAATTTGCGTTCGATCTCCATAGCCATTTCGCGCTCTCCTCCTTCTTCCGTTCCGTCTCTTTCAGTATACCCCGAAACCGAAGAAGTCGAAAATGCGGCCGCCCCCAAATAAGCGCAGCCGCTTCAGCCGTTTTTGTGACGTTCGTATTTGTTCAACCATTCGTCAAGCTTTTGAGACTGCATCAGAACCCGATTGTCCAAAAATCCGTATTCGCTCGCCAACTGATGAAGAATGCTGCGCTGGCGCTCCATTTCAACTTGGATTTCTTTGCTTTTCATCCCCACAACCTCCCATACGACTCCTCTTAACCCATAAATCGGTAAAAGTTCGTTTTCCGGAAAGAGTGAAACTCAATATTTTATCGAAATTATTGTTGAAAAAAGCTGTTCGAAAACTCGTTTTCTGCCGAAAACTATTATTCGAAAGCTTCGAAATTGCTTAACTCAGTCACCCTATAGAGCTATTTGTAACAAATACGTACGTTTTTCCTAGGTTTAATTACAATTTTGTCACTTGTGTTTCATAATTAGGCTGTTATAATCATGCGGTACCGAAAGTTTTTCAGGGGAGTTTGACAAATCAGCAGGCAGTAAGGTAAAGTATCAATAGTTACAAAATCTTAATAAATGCCGAATTTCTTTTTCGCAAGAAAACGGGGGAACCATCGCGGGTGAATTATTCTTGTTCCAGAGGGAGTATAGGGAAATTCCTTCCACCGAACCCTTAGCTAACTCCGTAGGCATCAGGGGGAAAACTTTTTTGAAGAAGCTAGTCATTTCCGTATTGGGAGCAGCCATTGTATTCACTTCAGGGGCAGCGAGTACATACGCAGCCAGCTCCATGCCGATCAACACCGCAGTCAGTCAAGTCGCAGGAACGCCTTACAAATACGGCGGCACCACCACATCAGGTTTCGATTGTTCCGGATTTACCAGATACATCTTCAAAAAATTCGGCGTTACGCTGGCCCGCACCGCGGCAAGCCAGGCCAAGCAGGGCACTACCGTATCGAAGTCCAATCTTCGCGTAGGCGATCTCGTCTTTTTCAACACGACGGGGCGCGGCATTTCGCATGTCGGATTCTATGTCGGCAACGGCAAGTTCGCCAACTCTTCGAGCAGCAAAGGCGTCAGCATCGCAAGCCTGTCCAACTCGTACTGGGCCAATCGTTATGTGACGGCCAAACGCGTAACGAGCGACTGGACTTACGGCCAAATGATCGAAAGCTGATCGTCGTTTATGTACTCATCCAACTAAATACTTTTCACTTACCCGTTCCTTCCGGCGCATGAGCCGGGGAACGGGTTTTATCGTTTCGGGGCGGAGGACGTTTCGGACGCGGTCCCGGGCCGAAGCGGTCAGTCGGGAGCGACCACCAGATCGACCCTGCGGTTTCGTCCGCGTCCCTCTTCGGTATCGTTCGAGGCTACGGGCTGCTTTTTGCCGTAACCTGCCGCCGTAAAGTTCACGTTCTCGAGCCCGCTTTCTTCAAAATAGCGAAGCACCGCCTGCGCGCGCCGTTCCGACAGATCCAGGTTGTAATCGTCGGAACCCCGGTCGTCGGTATGCCCCTGGATCTCGACCGAAGCGCCGTCCAACTCCTTCAGCGCCTTGACGATTCCGTCCAGCGTCTTTGAAGCTTCCGGCTTCAACTCCGCTTTGTCGTAATCGAACAGCAGCGTATCCTCGATCTCCAGCTTCACCGGCTCGTCTCCTGTGCCGAAAGTGATCGGCTCGCCGGGCTTGATGGGAGTTCCGGGTTCGATCGCTTTGCCCGGCTTGATGGGAGTCCCCGGTTCGATCGCTTTGCCCGGCTTGATCGGCGTACCCGGAGTAATCGGCGTACCTCTGCCGCCTTCCTCCTCGTTCGCCTTCGCCGTATCCGTCCCCGCTTCCGCGCTGTCCTCGGCCGCCGAGGAGAATGCTTCTTCCGTGTCGGATGCCGCCGCATCCCGGCTGTCGGCTTCGCCGCAGGCCGCCAAGATCAGCATCGTCGCCAGCGGGAGCGCCAATGTGCGCGCTGCCGCATTGAATTTCGTTTTTTTCATTCCGCTTAGCCTCCAATCGATTGGGCGCGAACGCCGCACATGGGAGACTTATACGCGTATGGCCGCAAAAAAGTTTCGCGCCCGCCGCCTTCTCTTTTAATGACGCTCGGCCGAATCATTTAGTTGCAAAAGGGAGAAAGTTTTTTTCGATTTTACCGGTTTCCGTTTTTTTGTTATAGTAAACGCATCTTTCCAAACGGGGTGAATCGGAGAATGTTCTGCCGCATCGTTCGAAGTAACTGAGTTTCGGGCCGGATCAAAACGCGTACCGGCTATCAAGGGGGAAGTCCGCCCTTTTGATCAAACTCTTCATTCTTCGACGCGATGCCCGGCAGGGCATTCTCTTTTTGCTGCGCGCAGCATTTCATCCCATTTCGAAAGGCGGCTTCATCGTGCTCAAATCCTGCGTCTCCCTGTTCAAAAAACAAATCCTGCTGTATATCCTCCTCGGCTTCGCGCTGCAGTTCTTCGGAGCTTACGGCATTCATACGTTTCAGCGTCTGATCGACGCCGTTCCCCTGTCTTCCGGCCTCGGCGAGCTGGGCGGCACGCTGCTGCTCTACGGCGGCCTGCTGGCGGTCTGCGCCGTCTTCAACTATCTGACCGAATATCCCGAGACGGCGCTTCCCGTAGGGATTGCGGAACGTCTCAAGCTGCTTGCGCTGTCCCGGATCTCCCGCATGGACTATCTCGCTTACGGCAGCCTCGGCACGGGCGAATTGATCCGAACGATCGAAAACGGAGCCCAGGCCGGAGCGGGTATCGTGTACGGATTCTATCTGCGCATCCTGCACGAGCTGCTGCCGGCGATGCTGTTCAGCCTGCTGTTCATCGGCTTCTACAGCCCGGCGGTCATGCTCGCGGTTCTGGCCGGATACGTGATCGTCTTCATTCTGACGCGGCTGCTGCTGCGCTTCCTCTACTCGGTCAAAGAATCGCTGCTGGCAAGCCAGGAGAAAAGTTCCCGGTATTCCGTGCGCGGATTCATGGAGCTGGTCGTTTTCCGGCTGAACCGGCGCTACCGGCACGAGATCGGGAAGCTGACCTCCGCCGCCGAGGATATCGTCCGCAAAAATGTACGGATCCGCATGATTCACGAATCCTTTTTCGCGCTGTTCGAGCTGCTGGTCATTCTGATCAAAATCGTCGTGCTGGCACTCGGCATTCGGGACGCCGCCGCCGGCGGGACGACGGTCGGCGTCGTACTGGCCCTGCTGCTGCTGATCGACAAAGTATATTCGCCCATCGCCATCTTGAGCGTGATCTACGTGGACTATAAGCTGGACCGATTGACATACGAGCGTTTCGAGCGTTATCTGAGCGCGCCCGCCGACCGCAATCTGGAACAGGGCCGGGAAGTCGCGGAACTGCGCGGCGGGATCGTTTTTGACCAGGTCCGCTTCGCTTACGGCGAGGGAGAGCCTCCGCTGCTGCAGGACGTCTCGTTCGCGCTCCCCGCAGGCTCGTCCGTCGCGATCGTCGGCCTCAGCGGAAGCGGCAAATCCACGGTCGTGAAGCTGATGCTCGGCCTGCTGAAAAAAGATTCGGGACGCATCCTGCTGGACGGAACGGATATCGACGAACTCCGACTGGACAGCCTGTACGCCCGCCTCTCTTACATTTCTCAGGATGCGCCCGTATTCGACGATACGCTGCGCGGCAATCTGGTCTTCGACGAACCGGCGGACGAGGCGGAGCTGTACCGGGCGCTGGATGATGCCCGGTTCGGCGAGAAAGCGCGCAGTCTGCCGGAAGGTCTGGACACTCCGGTCGGCGAACGCGGCGCGAAGCTGTCCGGCGGCGAAAAACAGCGCCTGGCCTTTGCCCGCGTGTTCGCTCAGAACCGCGGCATGATCGTGCTGGACGAGCCGGTCTCGGCGCTGGACAACATCACGGAGCGGATCATCATGGAAACGGTATTGGAGCGTTTCCGCGGACGGACCCTGATCATCGTCGCCCACCGGCTGCACGCGATCCGCAGCGTGGACCGCATTCTGCTGATGCGCGGCGGGCGGCTGGTCGACCAGGGAAGCTTCGACGAGCTGCTGGAGCGAAGCGAATACTTCCGGGAGCTGTGGAGCCGGGACGGGGAAGAGCCGTCTGTTCGCTTCGCTTGAATCCCGGAACCGCCGATTATCATCGCAACTTCGGGTCCGATTCCCACAAAAAAGCTGCCTGCGCTCGTTCAATCGAGCACCGGCAGCTTTTTCTTTTTGCTTTTCTCTCCTGCATTCGTTAGAGTAAATCCTTCACCGCCGTGCCAGCGCGTTCTCGGCGCGCCGCACGCTCTCCCGCGTCCACTCCGGCACGTCCGCGCGATCGAACGCTTCCTCCGTCGTCAGCCACAGCACTTCCGCCACCTCTTCGGGACTCGCCGCAAACGCCTCTCCGCTTGTCCACTCGCAGGCGAAAACGACGTTCACCACCGGATCGCCGCGGTCCGTCACGAACGAGGTGCTGTGCGAGTAGCGCATATGCTCCGCGACGCTTATGCCGACCTCTTCCCTAATCTCGCGCCGCAGCGACTCTTCCAATACGTCCGCCGAAGCGCCTTCCGCTTCGACTTTGCCTCCGACGAGCGCCAGCGTGCCGGCCGCATGCTCTTCCTTCGCGCCGCGTCTGATCAGCAGCCAGCGTCCGTGCCTGCGGATCGCCCCTTCGACATTTACGATAAACATGCTTGATAGCCTCCTTCGGAAGTCAGCTTCGTTCCAACTCCAGCGTATAGTGCGCAAAAACGACCGGCTGCCCGTTCAGTTCGTACGGCGTTTCTTCGACCGACGTTTGCTCGAACCCGCAGCTCTCCAGCACGCGGCGCGAAGCCGGATTGGACAGCGTCGTTTTGGCCGTCAGCCGTTCCAGACCGGCGGCGGACGCTTCGGCGATCAGCAGCGTCAGCGCCCGCTTGGCCAGTCCGCGGCCCGAGAACCGCTCGCCGATCCGGTAACCGGCTTCGGCGCAGCATGCGGCCGGATCGACATCGTTCAAGTTGGCGCGTCCCATAATCGTTCCTTCGCCGTCTTTGACCAGGTAAAACCGCGATCCGCCTTCCGCCTGTTCGTTCAGCAGCGCGGCATGCCGCGCGGCAAAACCATCCCGCTCGTAATAAGCGTCTCCCCGTCCGGGAACGGAGCGTTCGAAATAACCGCGGTTTGCCCGCTCGAATGCCAGCAGCGCGTCGGCATCGTCGGCCGCGAGCGGCACAAGCCGAATATCCGTGTTCTTCATCTTCCTTCCCCTCTCGATCCGAAAAAAGCGTTCAGTTCCGCAGCATGCGGCGCAGCGCGGCCGTCCGTTCTTCTTCGTCATATGCGGAGTTATCGAACTTCTCCGTTCGAATCTCCAGCCGGCCGAGAATCTCTTCCTCCAGCCGGCGCCGCGCGCGAAGCACCTCGATCGTCCCGGCGATGGCGGATTCGCGCGAAGAACCGGCCGCTTCGCCGTCCGCCGGCAGCTTTACGTTGGCCGCCCCCCAGCCCTGATTCAAATAGTAGTCCATGAACCCGTCCGACCATTCGCCCGGGCGTTCCTCCGCCGCACGCCGGAACGTTTTCCCGACATCCCGCTGATCGGCGTAGACCACCAGCGGATTCAATTCGCGCACGGCTTCTTCCAGCCGCTTTACATAGCCGATTGCCGTCTCCGGTTCCGCGCCGCAGCGGATCATGGCCATCGTCACGGGATTCTGAATAAAGCAGCACTCGAAGATGTACGCGACGCTGCCGCCGCCCCGCGACGCCGATGCCGACGCCTGCTTCGCAAAGCGGTTCCAGGCCGCCGCGATAAGCTCGATGTGCAGCCCCAGCGGCAGTTCGTAAACATCTCGTCCTTCGATGGCGCGAAGCGCGGGCTCCGGCAGATCCCGGCCGGTACGCTCCCGAATCGAGCGATAGGCCAGCAGCGTCCCGCCGTCTTCGATCAGGGATTCGCGCTTCTCTTCCGCTTTCAGCTGCCGCGTCCATCCGGGAAGCGCCGCTTCCAGCTCTCTCCACTCGCTGTCCGTCAAATAAGCGAAGCCTTCGTAATCGGCGGGATGATCCGTTCTTCCCTCTTCGTACAGGCGGACATCCGTCTCCGGTTCGCCTTCTTCCACCAGCCTCCGGATCGTCTCCGCCGTCGTTGTCTTGCCCGAGCCCGGCAGGCCTTCCACCAGGATCAGTCGGGTTCGCATAAACCGTTTCCTCCTCAAATTCCGTGTGCTCTCTTCATTATAAGGGAGCATACGGAGGAGTTCCGAACTTTTCTTGCTCTGTCTGTCGAACCTGACCGGGCTGCCGGTTGGCATGCTCCGCCGAATGCCGAATTGACGGACATCCTTTAGAAATAACTGCACCAGAGCAGCTATTTCACAAAAAAAGGAGGAAAAGAGCATTCCTACGGCCAAATAGCTGCTCTCCTGCAGCTATTTCTCCAAAAAAAGCGCTTCGGAAGAAAATAAGTGCTTTTTCGCAGCTATGGAGAGCCCGGAGCCCGCGAACCGGACAGTGTAACCCGCAAACAACAAAAAGCCCCCGGCGCGGCGCCGGAGGCTTGCTTACGTTCTTTCGGTATTTTCGCTTAAATCTTGAATTTCTCCACGATGTCCGACAGCGAATCGGCCATTTCTTTCAGGCGGAGCGAAGTTCCTTCCATCTCGCTCATGGAAGCGGCCTGTTCTTCGCTCATGGCGGATACTTCTTCCGTCAGCGCGGCCATCTCTTCCGTCACGCGCGTAATTTCCATGACGGAGGTGCCGACGCTGTGCGAGCCCGCCGACATTTGTTCGACGGTCGCGGCCACTTCGACCATCTGGCCGCTGAGCGAATTGACTCGCTCGACGATCGCTTCGAACGCGCTGCCCGCGTCGCCGAGAGAAGCGACGCCGTGATCGACGCTGCCCGAGCTGGCTTCGACGAGGTCGACGATCTCCCGGATGCCGCTCGTCATGGCCGTAATGATGCGGCTGATGTCCTGCGTCGAACGGGACGACTGGTCGGCGAGCTTGCGGATCTCGGACGCGACGACGCTGAAGCCCAATCCGTGCTCTCCGGCGCGGGCCGCTTCGATCGCCGCGTTCAGCGCCAGCAGGTTGGTCTGGCTGGACGTCTCGGAAATATAGCTCGTGATCGACAGCACTTCGTTCGAACGTTCCGCCAGTTCCGACACGCTGCCGCGAATGCTCAGGAAGGCATCGGCCACGCTTTGCACTTCCGCGACGCTGCGCTTGATGCGCTGCTCGCCGTCGGCGGCCACGCCCCGCGTTTCCTTCGCGAGTTCGGCCACGTCGGAGGTCGCTTCCGCCACCTGTTCCAAGCCGGTGATCGTCTGCTGCATGACGGCGGAAATGTCTTCCGTCTGCGATACCTGACGTTCCGAACCTTCGGCCACGCGCTGGATCGAAGTCGTCACTTCCTTGACGGCGCGGGAGTTCTCCTGCGCGCCCTGCTGCAGCGCGGAGGAAGCGCCGATCAGCTGCGTCGTGTTGTCTTTCAGGTCGCGGATCATATCCTGCAGGCTGGCCAGCAGCAGGTTGGTCGCTTCGCCCAGATCCTTGATCTCGTCGCTCGTTTTCACTTCGATCCGCTTCGTGAGATCGCCGCCGGAAGAAGCGATATCGCGGATCGTGCCGGTCACCGTTCTCACGCTGCGCGAGATGCCCGAAGAAATGAACCAGGCCAGCAGGAGCGCGACGACTACGACGACGCCGAGCAGAATGAGAAGCAGTCCTTCCAGCGTCTGGTTGCTGTTATGCAGATCGGCTACGCGCTTCTCCGTCAGATTTTTTTCCGTCGTCACGAAGCCGTCAACCAGTTGGCGGAAAACGTCCATGTCCTGTTTGCCCGGGTCGTCCACGAAGAATTGGTTCAACCCTTCGGTGTCACCCGCGCGCTTCATCGCCACGGTCGCTTCGCCCGCCACTTGAATCCAGTCTTCGATCTTGGCTTTGATTTCGTTCAATTTCTCCTGCTGGGCCGGATTATCCGACACCAGTTCGTACAGCGCGTTGTAATTTTGCTGCCAGGATTCTTTGCCGGCGTTATATGGACCCAAGTATTTATCTTCGCCCGTAATAATGAAGCCGCGCTGGCCCGTTTCCATGTCGACCGCGCTTTTCGAGATCTGGCTGATGCGGTCGTGAACGTCCATGTCGTGACCAGCGATAAAGTTCATCTCGTTCTCCAGCTTGTCGATCTGGCCGCGCACGATGAGAATGGCGGCAGCCAAGGCCACGATCACGAGCAGGTAGCCGACTCCGATTTTCGCGCCTATGTTGAGCCTGAATTTTTTCATTCTGTTCTGCACTCTCCCTGTTGTGAATAAAATCCATGAAATGTAAGGCAAATTCCAGTACTTGTTTTATCGGAAAATCGATTCCGAATATAAAGCCCCGCCGAAAAATTTGCGACTTTTTGCTCCGGATTTGAGAGAAACGATTTTATTTTTGAAAAACCCTTCATTTCGATAACGTTTTATATTCACCGCAAGTTTGACGGGGTAAAGGATAAAGCGGTTACAAAAATGTCTGGCCGCGCACTGTCACAGAACTTACATACCCCCAAGGAGGTTCACATGTTCAAAAGACGCTTCAAGCCCGCTTTTGCCGTGCTGCTCGCCGCCGTGCTGATGCTCTCGATGCTGCCCGCCGCCGCAGGTAAAGCTTCCGCCGCGGAAAATCCGCCGAAAAGCAAGATGCAAACTTACGTCGACCGTATGCAGCCCGGCTGGAACCTGGGCAACACGCTCGATTCCGTCGGCGCCGACGAGACGGCCTGGGGCAATCCGCGCGTCACGCGCGAACTGATCAAGCAGATCTCCCGCCAGGGCTTCAACAGCATCCGCATTCCGGTCACCTGGGATAACCATATCGGACCGGCTCCGGATTATAAGATCGATCCCGCTTACCTCGACCGCGTCGCGGAAGTCGTCGGCTGGGCCCGTACGGAAAACCTGTACGTCCTGATCAACGTGCATCACGACTCGTGGGTATGGATCAGCAAGATGGAAAGCAACCATGACGAGACGCTGGCCCGCTATAACGCGGTATGGAAGCAGATCGCCGAGCGTTTCAAAAACGAATCCGACAAGCTCTCGTTCGAAAGCGTCAACGAGCCGCGCTTCACGGACGGCGGCACGACCGACGAAGCGGTGGCGCAGGAGATGCTCGACGAGCTGAACCTGTCGTTCCACGAGATCGTCCGGAGTTCGGGCGGCAAAAACGCGACCCGACCGCTCGTCCTGTCCACGCTCGAAGCATCCCCTTCCCAGGAACGCATGGACGCGCTGTATCAAACGTTCGAGCAGCTGAAAGACGATAAAAACCTGATCGCCACCGTTCACTATTACGGCTACTGGCCGTTCAGCGTGAACGTCGCCGGCACGACGACGTTCGACGAAACGACCCGTAACGATATCGTCACGACGTTCGACAACGTGTACGACACGTTTACGGCCCGAGGCATTCCGGTCATCGTCGGCGAATACGGCCTGCTCGGTTTCGATCAGGGCCTCGATGTCGTCGAACAGGGAGAAAAACTGAAGTTCTTCGAATTCCTGACCTATTATTTGAAAGAAAAACGCCTGACCGGCATGTGGTGGGACAACGGACAGCATTTCAGCCGCACCCAATACAAATGGTCCGACCCCGAACTGTACGAAATCATCCGCTCGGGTCAAAAGCAGCGTTCGGCCGTGGCCGAAACGGATCTGATCATGCTGCGCCAGGGAGAAACGGTAACCGATGCCGTCATCCAACTGCAGCTCAACGGCAACAAGCTGACGTCGCTCAAAGCCGACGGCAAACGTCTGGTCCGCAACAAGGAATACAGCCTGAACGGCGAAACGCTGACGATCCCGGCGGCCACGCTGCAGCGTCTGACCTCGCCCGGCAAGCTGGGCGTCAATTCCGTCCTGACCGCCGGCTTCACCAAAGGCCCGGACTGGAATTTCTATCTGACCGTGCATAAGACGCCGGTATTGGAAGCCGCGAGCGGTACAGCGGCGGACTTTGCCATCCCGGCCGACTTCGGCGGCGACAAGCTCGCCACGATGGAAGCCGTATACGTATCCGGAGGCAATGCCGGACCGAACGACTGGACGTCGTTCAAGGAATTCGGGCGGACTTTCGACCCGGATTACGCCGGCGGCGAGATTGCGCTGACGCAGACGCTGCTGAACGAGGTGCGCGATAACGAAGCGGTTACGCTGACGTTCCACTTCTGGAGCGGCGACAAGGTGACCTACACGATCACGAAGACCGGCGGAAGCGTAAGCGGACAGCCGGCGCAGTAACGCCATTTTACGAAAAATGCCGACTTCGGCCGCCCGCATCGCTCCACGATGCCGGGCGGTTTTCCTTTTGCCGGCAGACAGCTATCCTGTTTTGCCTTATGATTAAGTCAGACCAGGCAGCCACGAACAGACAGCCATGACATCCGTTCCAACGCTCCGGCAGCACTCCGTTTTCTCGAGGGCCGGGCCGGCCCGACGAACGGAAGCCCGGGAGGAACTTTTATGATGACAGACCCCAGATTACAGCAGCTCGCGCGTACCGTCGTGCATTATTCCGCCGACGTGCGGCCGGGGGAAAACGTGCTGATCCGCGCGCTCGACGTGCATGACGCCGATATCCTTGCGCCGTTTATCGACGAGATCCACCAGGCCGGCGGACATGCCTTCGTCGACGTCAGCGACTATGCCGTCAATCGGCGCATGATGCTGGGCGGCAGCGAAGAACAGTTCAAGCTCGACGCGGCGATGAAGCTCGACCAGATGAAACGAATGGACGCCGTCCTGCTCATCCTCGGCGAAAACAACGTTTCCGAATACGCCGACGTTCCGGCCGCCAAACGCGACGCCTACCGCAAATGGTACAAGCCGGTCACGGACGAGCAGACGAAGAAAAAATGGATTCTGTTCAACTACCCGACCAAAGCTTACGCGCAGCTGGCGGAGATGAGCACGGAAGCGTACACGCAGTTCCTGTACGATACCTGCACGATGGACTACAGCCGCATGTCCGCCGCCATGGACCCGTTGGCCAAGCTGCTGACGGAGACGAAGCGCGTGCGCATCAAGGCGCCGGGCACCGACCTGAGCTTCTCGGTGGAAGGCATTCCCGCGATCAAGTGCGACGGGAAAGTCAACCTGCCCGACGGCGAAGTCTATACCGCTCCGGTCCGCGATTCCGTCGAAGGCACGATCACGTTCAACACCCGCTCTTCCTACTTGGGACAGAGCTTCGGAGATCTGTCGTTCACGTTCGAAAAAGGGAAAATCGTGTCCTGCCGCAGCGACAATAACGTCAAGCTGAACGAGCTGCTCGATACCGACGAAGGGGCCCGTTATATCGGCGAGTTCGCGATCGGCACCAACCCTTACGTGAACCGGATCATGAACGATATCGGCTTCGACGAGAAAATCAACGGCAGCATCCATTTTGCGCTCGGACAGGCTTACGAGAATGCCGATAACGGCAACGCGTCGGATATCCACTGGGATATCGTGCTGCTGCTGAAAGAAGAATTCGGCGGCGGCGAAATCTATTTCGACGACGTGCGGGTCAGCAAAAACGGACGGTTCGTGGTCGACTCCCTGAAAGGACTCAATCCGGAAAACCTGATCTGAACCCGCCTTGCATCCTCCGTTTCGCGAACCTTCGCCGAAGAAGGTATACGCAGCCTTCTGCGGAAACTCAGATCGAAGAAGTACGGCCCTCCATGCGGAGGGCCGTTTTTTGTCTGCCGCCCCCTTCGAACAGGCTTTTACCTGCGTTCTCGCGAGACGTCGACTTTTTGCGATTCGCGGTCGTCCGCGAGGAAGACTCGATCGCAGCTGAAGCCGAAAGACCTTCTCCTCCGTCCCTTTGTGCGAATGCCTGATTTTTATATGATTTTATGACTGATTCTTCGGGTGTTTCCAAATTTATATCTATGATATTTTAGTATCAGCAAACGCTTACATTTCCAGTTTTCGTTTGCGACATCCCCTCGAAAAGGAGATCGATATGAGAAAAAGATCCGTCAGACCGTTCGCCGCGTTGGCGCTCGCCGCCGCGCTGCTGTTCTCGCTGCTGCCTGTCTCTTCCCCCGCATCGGCCGCCGCTCCGCAGAGCGCCATGCAATCTTACGTCGAAGCGATGCAGCCGGGCTGGAACCTGGGCAACTCGCTCGATGCCGTAGGCGCCGACGAGACGGCCTGGGGCAATCCCCGCGTCACGAAGGAACTCATTCAGGGCATCGCCGCCCAGGGTTATAAAAGCATTCGGATCCCGGTAACCTGGGATGCCCATATCGGCGGAGCGCCGAACTACGCGATCGATCCCGCCTACATGGCTCGCGTCAAGGAAGTGACCCAGTGGGCGCTCGACGCGAACCTCTATGTCATGGTCAACGTGCACCACGACTCGTGGGTCTGGCTCAGCAAGATGGAAAGCAACCGTACCCAAACCCTCGCCCGCTACAACGCGGTCTGGACGCAGATCGCAAATGCTTTCAAAGACAGCCCGAACAAGCTGATGTTCGAAAGCGTCAACGAGCCTCGCTTCACCGACGGCGGCACGACCGACGAAGCCAAGCAGCAGGCGCTGCTGAACGAGTTGAACGATTCTTTTCATCGGATCGTTCGCGCTTCCGGCGGCGGCAACGCGGCCCGTCCGCTCGTCATCTCGACGCTGGAAGCTTCGCCGTCGCAGGAACGCATGACGGCCACCTATAACGCGATCTCCAAATGGAACGACAAAAACATCATCGCGACCGTTCACTACTACGGCTTCTGGCCGTTCAGCGTGAACATCGCCGGCTACACGACATTTAACGCCGAAGTGCAAAACGACATCACGACGACCTTCGACAATGTCTACAACACTTTCGTGGCCAAAGGCATTCCGGTCATCGTTGGCGAATACGGCCTGCTCGGCTTCGACAAAAACACCGGCGTCATCGAGCAGGGCGAGAAGCTGAAATTTTTCGAATACATCGGCCATTACCTGAAACAAAAACAGATCGCGTCCATGCTGTGGGACAACGGTCAGCATTTCAACCGCACGACCTACAAATGGTCCGACGCCGATCTGTTCAACATCGTCAAGGCGAGCTGGAGCGGACGTTCCGCCACGGCTTCGAGCGACCTGGTCTATGTCAAAAAAGGAGCTGCCGCGCAGGACAAGAGCGTGACGCTCAACCTGAACGGCCGCGCGCTCTCCTCGCTGACGGCAAACGGCACGGCGCTTAAATCCGGCACGGATTACTCGCTGAGCGGCAGCACGCTGACGTTCAAGGCCTCCCTGCTGTCGCGCTTGACTTCGTCGGGCACGCTCGGCAAGAGCGCGGTCATTACGGCCAAATTCAGCGGCGGCGCGGACTGGAAGTTCAACGTCGTGCTCCAGCAGACGCCGAAGCTGTCGAACTCGAGCGGCACGACCGCTTCGTTCTCGATTCCGACGGCGTTCAACGGCGACCAGTTGGCCACGATGGAAGCCGTCTACGCGAGCGGCGGCAGCGCCGGCCCGCAGAATTGGACGACGTTCAAGGAATTTGAAACGGCATTCAGCCCGACCGCGAGCAGCATCAAGCTGCAGCCGGCGTTCTTCAACGAAACGAACGACGGCACGGTCAAGCTGACGTTCCACTTCTGGAGCGGCGAGAAAATCACGTATACGATCGTTAAAAACGGCTCGAACGTGACGGGCACGGCGTCTTAAAGCAAGGGGCGGCAGCCCGGATTCCAACTTAAAAAAAGCGGAAGGCTTCCGCCGGCGAACGCTGCGCGGACCTTCCGTTTTTTTGCGTGCCGCCATCCGTGTTGCGCCGCTTGACCGGGCTTTTTCCCCTTCGCGGTGTACGCAAGGCGGCAGGCGGGTAATAACAGGTATTCGCATCCTTGCCTGACGAAAACTTGCAACCGTATCCGGACCCATCCATCGAAAAGGAGCTGAATGCGATGAACGACCGCAATCCCCCGACAACCGTCCCGCGCACGATCGGGCGCATCCTGTTCGCCCTGCTGTTCGTGGCGGCGGGCATTTATCATTTTCAGGAAACGATCGGATTCGCCGCCATGCTGCCCGACTTCGTGCCGCTGCGCAAATGGATTGTTTGGATCTCCGGCGTGGTCGAATGGATTCTGGCGATCCTGCTGTTCGTGCCGCCGATCCGCAAAAAGATGGGCATCATCATCGCGATCTTCCTGATCGCGATCTTCCCCGCCAACATCTATTCCGCCATCATGAACATTCCGATGCCGGGCCAGCACTACACGCCGCCGATCTACCTGTGGCTCCGTCTGCTGGTGCAGCCTCTGTTCATCTGGTGGATCCTGTGGGCGACGCGTCCTCCGAAGGAGAAACGCTGAGCGAAGAAGCGCGCCGTGCTGCGAAAGCGTATACTGCGAAGAAGCTGCCGGGCAAATGCCCTGCAGCTTCTTTTTTCGCGGGTGTTCCCTTGTGCAGAATCGGGGATTTGTCCGGCGAGCATGCGACCGCCGGCGGAAGCCCGGCAGCCTGCCCGCAGCGGCGGCCTTCGGCTCGGCTCGGCTCGGCTCGGCTCGGCTCGGCTCGGCTCGGCTCGGCTCGGCTCGGCTCGGCTCGGCTCGGCTCGGCTCGGCTCGGCTAACGGATTCTATGTCCCTTAGACCGGCAAATCAAGCCTCTCCGCGATTTTAACGGATCGCATGTCCGTTAGCCGCTCGCCCAGCCTCTTTTTCCGCCAAAAATCAGCTGATTTCTGCTCTAAGCGTCACCTGGATCCGTTAAAATTTCCCCGCCGCTCCAAATGCCCGCTAAGCGTCTGCTGATTCCGTTAAAACCATAAGCCGCTCGGGAATCCACGCGGAGCACCCTTGCGGTATTCGCATCGCAAACGGGCGCCGCACGCAGGCCTCGCTTTATTTCAGCGTCTCCCAACGCTCCCACAATTCCGGCGGGTTCAGCTCGTAGATGCCGTTTTCGCGGAACATGTATTGATGCATGATGAATTCCCGACGCAGCGTGGCGAAGTCGTCATGGAACGTTCTGATAAAGTCGTTGATCTCCCGCTCCTCGTATTTGCGTCCCGGCTCGAGCCGGCGGACCATCTCCTCCAGCACGATCAGCTTCTTTTTGAGCTGGGCCGGAATGCTTTTCAGACGGCCGTCGGCGGCGAAGAAGCTTTTCAGCACGGAAGCTTTCGTCTTCTCCCGCTGCTCCAGCATCTCCGAATCGGCTGCCGTTTCCGAAGCTTCCGCTCCGCGCCGGTAGATCAATTCGGCCGTGGCCGAGCCGCTGCTGCGGATAAAATAATCGTCGAGCGAAAAATAAATCGTATTTTTGTCCCGCCGCTCCCGGATCAGGCTCGCCGCCCGCAGCTTCGACGCGTGATGGGTAATCGTCGCCGGCGTGACGCTCAGCCGCTGGGCAAGCGCCTGCCCGTTCAGCTCGCCTTCGCTGAGCAGGATCAGCATCCGAATCCGCGTCGGATCGGCCAGCGCCTTGTGGTAAGCGACCAGTTTCTCCAATTGCATGCCAACCGAACTCCTCTCGGGTTGATTCCGTTTCTTCCCCAATTAGAGCATGAATCCGGCAGAGGAAGCAACCTTGACGGACGCTCCCTGCCGAAGCTGCCAAACCTCTAATCGCGGCCGAGATGGCGGACGTCCGCGAAAACGCCCAGGCGGAACGTTCCGCCTGTCCCGGCGATCAGCTCGGTCAAGGAGCATTCCGGCACAAGCCCGCTCTGCTCGTCGGCAAAGTTCGGGCAAACGGCATTCAGCTCCGCTTCCGGGAACGTGCAGGCCAGAAAATCGGTGATCAGTCCGCCGTGCGTGACGAAAGCGATCTCGCCGCCCGGAGCGCATAAGCCCGCCCAGTGCCGCAGAGCGGCACCCAGCCTCGCCGACGCCAGACGGACCGAATCTCCGCCGCAGGGCGGGACATAATCGGGGTCTTTCGTGCAGCGGTCCCAGACCGCTGCGAATTCCCCGAACGTCTGCCCGGGCACGTCGCCCCAGTTCGCGCGCTCGCGCAGCCGGCTATCCACTTGGGCTTCCCGCCCGGATGCCGAGGCCACAAAGGCCGCCGTTTCCCGCGCGCGCCGCAGCGGACTGGTCACGACCGCCGCGAGCGGACGGTCTTTCAACGCATAGGCGGCGGCCCGCGCCTGCAGGACGCCTTCGGGCGTCAGCGGCACGTCGCCCATCGACGCCTCCTTCAAACCGTGGCGAATCAGCCAAAACGTGATGTCCATGTTTATCCTCCGCGTATTCAAGATTGAGGCTGCGGCCGCGCGGACCCCGCTGCGGCATTCAGCTCCCGCCTCTGCGGCAGCAGCGTCAGCGCCGGGATGCAGGACAAGACGATCAGCAGGCCGGCTCCCAGACCGATCGTCCTAGCGGGCAGAACATCCAACAAGACGCCGGCGGCCAGCATCGACACGCCCATCGTGACGTTCGACAGCGTCTCGTTCAACGCGAATGCCCGCCCGTGGACCCGTTCCGGCACGGCGCGCATGATCAGCGTCGCCAGCGCCGTGTTGCCGACCCCTCCGCCGAGCGTCGCCAGCAGAATGAAGGCGCCGCCGAGCGCCAGATTCGGCGCGGCGCTGACCAGAATATGGGCCAGCCCTTCCGCCGCGGCGCCCGCAATCAACACCTGCACCGGCCAGCGCTTAAAATAAGGCGCCAGCAGGCCCCCCAGAATAAAACCGATCCCCAGGCAGCCGTACAGCAGCCCGACTCCCCGGTCCCCCGCGCCGAACACCTGATACCCGTACACGCTGATCAGCACGTTGATCGCTCCGCCGCCGATCGGCCAGGCGACCGACTGCACGGCGACGACCCTCATCAAGGCCAAACGCCGGAACGTTTTCCAGAAGTCGGACTCGCTTCGGGCCTGCTCGGCCTTTCTGATCTGCTCGGCCTCTCGGGCGCGTCCGATCTGCCGGGCCTGTTCGCCCCTTGCGGTCCGGACGTTCCGTCCGGCGCCTTTCGGCGATTGCGCGTTGCGCCCCTCCTCCTGCCCAGGCTCCCCGTAGGGCATGCGCCAAACCAGCAGCCCCGACGCCAGAAACGTCGCCGCGTTCAGCAGAAACGACCACTGCGGCCCGAATGCCGCGCTGGCCGCGCCGCCGAGCATCGCGCCGAGCGTCATGTTCATGCCCGCCAGGCTCTGATCGAAGGCGTTGGCAGCCTGCAAATTTTCGGCGCGCACGATGCGCGGAATCAGCGCCTGCCTGGCCGGCAGCGACAGCGCCGAGAACACGACCAGCCCGACCGTCGCGGCGTAAGCGATCCAGACCCGATCCGGCGAGTCGACCAGCAGCAGGGACAGCGCCAGCCCGATTCGCGAGAAATCGGAAACGACGAGAATCGCCTTTTTGTTCCGACGGTCGGCGAGCATGCCGCCGATCGGTCCCATGGCCAGAAACGGCAGCGTCCTTGCGGCCAGCGTAATGCCGACCGCCATGCCGGAGCCGGTCAGTTGAAGCAGCAGGCTCAGAATCGCCACGCTGCTGAACCAGTCGCCGATCCCGCTGACGAAGTTGGCCGCCGCCAGCTTGCGGTAGGCCGGCTCGCTTTTCATTACCTTCAGCAGTTCGTTCATCCCGCCCCCCCTTACGACAGTTCTTCCCAGCGGCGGGCCGAAGCCGCCGGGGTTCGCCTGTAAATTTCGTTTTCCCGCGTCATGAAGCCCTGCACGATGAATTCCCGCCGAATCGTCGCGTAATCGTCATGATACAGGCGGATGAACGCGTTGATCTCGCTCTCCGAGTACGGGCGGTCCGGCTCCAGCTTGCCTGTCAGATGCTCCAGCACGATCAACTTTTTCTTCAACTGCGACGGAATGCTTTTCAGCCGGCCTTCCTTGTCCAAAAAATTCCGGATGACCGAGTCCCTCTGCCTGCGCAGCGCCTCCGGGAGCGATTCCGGCTTGGGATTTTCGTTTGTTTCCGCTGTTTCCCGTTCAATCATGTTCGCTTCTCCTCCAGCCGGGGGAAAGAGAGCTCTTCCTTCCCCCTATCTAATTTAACAAAAATCTAATTAGTTATTTGTTAAATTAGATGTTAATGCCGGATTGTCCCGTTGTCAACGCAAAAAAAAGAAGCGGGCCGCATCGCGGTCTCCGCTTCCTTGTCTTCATCTTCCGTTTCCGCGCGGCCGATTCCCCTTCCGCTTACGCTTCCGGCAGCAGCATCCGCCAGAACTGCCAGGCGGCCAGATATTCCGGCAGCTCGCTTCCGTTCTCCGCGGCGCACACGCCCATCCGGCAGTACAGGCGCAGCAGCGCTTCCTGCACCAGCCGCTCCTGATCCGCCGTTTGGATGCCGAGCCCCGAGTAGGCGCCGAACAGCACTTCCAGCGACAGGTCGTCCGGCGTCGAGCAGAAGGCCTGCACAAAATCGTACAGCACCGGTCCGGCCGTCGGCTTCGGTTCGAGCACCCCGACCAGCTCCGCCTTGCGGAACACGAGGCTGCGCGCATCCATGCCGCCGTGCAGCAGGTATTTGCCTCCGGCTTCCGCCAGCGGCTCGAGCAGCAGCGCCACTCGCTCGCAGTCTTCCGCCGGCTGCAGGCCGTTCAAGTTCTCCCGGGCTTTCGACAGCTCCCGCTCGTTAAATTCGCTCCAGGACGAGCAGGGCTCGGTCAGCCTTCCCCATTTGCCTCCCGCCTCGTCCGCTTCGTAGCGGTTCAGCAGCTCGTCGACGAGCTGCGGCAGCCAGACTTTTTTCGATCCCCGGTCCGCGGCTTCGCCCCCCGCCGTTCCGTCGACGTAAGGCTGGACCAGATAACCTTTGACCGGATCGGCATACAGCAGCTTCGGCAGCAGCGGGCTGTCCGGATAAGCTTTGTACAGCTGCTCGGCCATGGCGATATTTTCGGGCGCGTCCATGCGCAGCGCGTATTTCGGTTTTCCGTCCGCGGTCAGCAGATACGTCCGCTTGCCCTCTTCTTCGCTTTCGGGCTTTTCCCGGAGCTCGACCGTCTCGATGATGCCTTTCATAAACAAATGCTGAATGGTAGCGTAAATGCGCGGTGCAAGAATCATGCTTTCTTTTTCCCCCTAATGCTTGGTTGCCGGTGTGAACGAACTGATGTATTTTACCATGACGCCCAGGGTTGGAAAAGGAATTTATGCCGCGCCGCTTAGCGTTCGAACAGCTCGGGATAAAATTTCGGGCTGAGGCAGTGCTTGTCGTTCAGCGGCGGATCGACGGCTCGTTCGGCCAATTCGCCGAGCTTCGCTTCCAGGCCTTCCACCGCTTTGACCGTCCGCGGCGTCACGTCGGACGGCTTGTCGGCATCGGAGATCGTCACGACGAGCTTATCCCGCCGTACCCAGACGTGCGCCGGCAGGCCGAACAGACGAAGATGGCCAGGCTGGCGCAGGTTCGGATGATTGGGGATGCGGAACCGATCGGCGGCCGCGCTCGCTTCGTCCGTTTCCGGCAGTTCTTCCAGCGTAATGCCCAGCTGTCCGCATACCTTCTCCAGCTCTTCCCGCGAGGAAACGCGGAACGCCGCCATCAGCCGGTCACGGTCGCCCGTCTGGTCGGCATTGGCCCGGCAGAACCGGAATACCCGCAGGCGGCCGGCCCATTCCTTCAATTCGAGCCGGGGATGCGTTTCGTAAAAGTAGCGGTACCAGATTTCCTCGAGCTCTTCCTGAGTCGGCACATGGCGTTTTGGCCCTTTTTTTTCCTTCGGACCGAAAAACAGTCTCCACATGGGCGATCCCTCCCGTTTCGTTTGAATGAAAGAAGGCTGCCGCATGCGTCCGCCGGCTCGCCGTCTTCCTCTTACCGTTATTGTACCCGCTGAACGAAAGAATGCGAGGCTCACGGCCGTTTTTTTATGCAAAGACCCGCCTGCGGGCCTTAGACGGCATTGACCGCGGCATGCTGTAAGCGTATTCTATTCGTGGAATCGCGGAAATCCCGCAGCGGAAATCGCCGCGAAATACCCGGGTCACACCGAACAAGGGGGCAGAGCATGAATCTTGTATTGAACCTTTTTCCCGGCGGACGGCACAAAGCGCTGACGTTCAGCTACGACGACGGACGCACCCAGGACCGGCGGCTCGTCGAGATCTTCAATCGGCACGGCCTTAAGGCGACGTTCCACCTCAATTCCGGCAAGTTCGACGAACCCGGCTACGTCAAGTACGAGGAAGTGTCGGCGCTGTACGCGGGGCACGAAGTGTCCGCGCATACCGTCAACCATCCGTTTCTGGAACGGATTCCGCGGGAGCGCCTGATCATGGAAGTGATGGACGACCGCGGCGCCCTGGAGGAACTGGCGGGCTATCCCGTGCGGGGCATGTCTTACCCCTACGGCGCCTATACGGAGGAAGTCGCGGAAGCGATCGGATCGCTCGGCATCCGCTACTGCCGCACGGTCCGTTCGACCGGCGAATTCGCGGTGCCCCGGCGGCCGCTGACCTGGCACCCGACCTGCCATCACAAGCAGATGCGCGAGTACGGACAAAAGTTTCTGGAGCTCGATCCGCCCGCCCACTACGCCAATCTGGCGCTGCTGTACGTCTGGGGCCACAGCTACGAATTCGACAACGACGACAACTGGCAGGAGATCGAAGAATTCTGCGCCGGCATTTCCGGACGGGAAGACATCTGGTACGCGACGAATATCGAAATCGCGGATTATCTGGATGCCCTGCAAAGGCTGGAGTTTTCGGTCAGCGGGGCGATGGTGCGCAATCCGTCGGCCGTATCCGTCTGGGTGACGGCCGACGGACAGGCGATCGAGATCGGCGCGGGGGAGACCAAGCGGCTGGACGCATAACCTCACCGGCGGACGAGCGCGGACGAAAAGATCGCAAGCGAGATACGCAAAAGACACGGGGATTCCCATCCCCGTGTCTTTTTTCGGCTCGCCGCGAATCGCCGAGTCGATCTACGGACGCCGCTCGAGCGCCAATTTCACGCCGAAGCCCAGCAGCACGAAACCGGTCACGCCCTGCATCGCGCCGCGCACGGACGGACGCTTGAGCCAGGCGCCGATCCGATCCAGCAGGCAGACGTAGAAGAACATCCAGACTACCGTCATGACCGTATAGGTCAAGCCCATCAGCAGGAACGGCACCAGCGGTTCCGCGCCGGCGGCGAGAAACTGCGGCAGGAACGTCAGGAAAAAGACGGCGACCTTCGGATTCAGCATGTTCGTCAGCATTCCTTGAAGGAGCGGCGAGCGGTTTCGATGGCGGTTATCCGGATCGGCCGCAGGATTGCCCTTGTTCCGGCGCAGCGCGATCAGCGACGTAATGCCCAGGTAGATCAAGTACAGCGCTCCCGCATATTTGAAAACGGAAAACAGCAGCGCCGACTTCACGATCAGCGCGGACAGGCCGAGCACGGCGGCAAACGTATGCGCCAGCGTGCCGACCGCGCTGCCCAATACCGTTTGGACGCCGCCTTTTCGCCCGTAAATCATCGTATTCTGCGTCGCCAGACCGGTGTCCGGCCCCGGCAGCAGAATCAGCAGAAACGACATGAACGCAAACAGCCCGAAATGCTCCATTTCCCAACCTCCCGAAACCGAATTTGATCCAGTTTATCACAGGAAAGCGAAAAAGAATACGGTCCGCCGGAGGCCGAAAACGAAGCCGCGAGGCAGTCCGCGCACCCTCCTGCTCGGCGAGGCGTCGACAAAAAAAAGGAACCGGCATCCGGCTCCTTCCGTTCTTCTTCCCGTCACATCTTCTTCCCGCCTCACTCGTCGCCGCGCTCGAACGTCCAGGTTCGGCCTTCGATCGTGATCGACCAGGCGCGCCCGGTCTCGTCGGCGAGGCGCTTCGTTTTCCAGCTTAATCCGTGCAGTTCCCCCTGCTCGCTCCGAAGCGGATCGGACCAAGTCTCGCCGCCGTCCGAAGTGACGTAGAACAGCAGCGGATTTTCCTCTCCGCTGCCGGCTGCGTAATCGGCCTGCGCGATAAACAGGCCCAGCTCCGTACCGGAGAACAGAAGCGGCGCTTTCGGCCGGAATCGGGCGGTGCGGAAGTCGGCCGGGATCTTCAGTGCCGTCGGGCTCCAGGATAAGCCGCCGTCCCGGGTCTCGAACAGAAGCGGGTTCCCTTCCTGCGGCGTATCGACCGAGACCCATCCGCGCCGTTCGTCGGCGAATCGCACGGCGCCCACCGAACCGGAAGGGAAAGAGCCTTTGCGGGAATCGTCGATCTTTTTCCACTCTTGGCCGCCGTCCCGTGTGGCGTACAGCGTATTGTCGATATTGGACTTGCCGTTTATTTGAGCTTCTATTTTCCAGCCCGCCAGACTGTCGTCCAGATAAGTTTCGCGGGTTTGCGTTTGTTCGGCAGGCGTGCCGGATTCAGCTTTCGCTTCCGGCTCCGGCGTTTCTGCGGCGGACGGCTCGTAAGCCGTCCGAGAAGGCGATACGGGCAGCGGCGAAGCTCCCGTGCCGGCAAGCCCGCTCTGCGCGGAGCAGCCCGCCAGCAGACTGCCCGCGAGAAGCACGCAAGCCAAGCCGCCGGCATTTATCGAAAATCGGTGTCGTTTCATCATGATGATAACCTCCTCATTCGCCGCCAGTATAACAAACTTCGGAAGCGCGAAAGTGACAGCATCCGCACGCGTTGTCACTTCGAGGTTAAAATTCGGTAACCAATCTCCTGCCGGCGGGGAACCTAACGCCGGCTCGGATGCCGGATTTCCGCCCGTGTTCCGTTCATTCGTCCGAGCGCTTTATAAGTCTTGAAGCCGAACGAAACGTTAAGGGAGAACCTCCATTCGATGCCTCCGTCGGCTTCGCGGATCGTATGAACCGCGATGTAAGGCGTCTCGATATACCGCATCGTAAGCCGCAGAATCCGCTCCCCTTCCCCGGCGCTTTCGGCCGAGGTCACGACACGCTGACGATGCAGGGACAAGTCTTTTACGAAGACGCCTTCCGCTTCCAGCGGCCGCCCGAAATCGAACGGCAGCGTGCCGCTTCTCTCGTCTTCCCCGCCGTAGTCGGCCGTCAGCTCCAGTCCGCCTTTCGTCAAACGGAAAGAGACGGAGAGCAGTCCGGCCGGGTTGTCCTCAAGTTCGTACACGGCTCCCGGAATAAACGGCATTCGGGAAGCGAATTCGCCGGATATCGCCTTCGCCTCAAGATCGGCATCCGTTTCTTCGGCCGACCGATCGACGCGAGGCGGCGCTTCGCCGGACAGTTCGAAAATGAAGTCCAGCAGCGTCTGCAGTTTGCCCATGCTCGGAAAGGCGCAGCCCGCGGCCGCCACGAGACCGTGCTTCGGCGAGATCAGGCACAACTGCCCGAACGAGCCGTCGCCGCGATACGCCCCGAAGCGGCATAAATGGAACTGAAAGCCGTAGCCCTGCGCCGAGTCGATCCGCTCCGGCCCCACGCCGGCGCGGTTGTCGCTTTGTTCCGAAGAGGCCTGCTTGACGTATTCGGCCGACAGGATGCGCCGTCCGTCATAGAGGCCGCCGTCCAGCAGCATCTGTCCGACCTTCGCGACGTCTTCCGTCGCCAGGCTCAGCCCCATTCCGCCGGCCGTCACGCCGAGCGGGCAGACCTCCCACGCCGGCCGGGCGATGCCCAGCGGATCGAACAGCGTCGGCATGAGGAAATCGACCAGGTTCATGCCCGACACGCGTTCGACAACGGCGGACAGCATATAGCTCGAAGGCGTGCTGTAGCGGTAATGGGTACCCGGTTCGCGCTCGACGGGCTGTTCCAGAAAAGCCGCCGCCCAATCCTCGCGCGAGACGACGGCGGGATAAATATCGCCTTCGTGCCCCGCCGTCATCGACAGCAGATGGCGGACCTTCATGGCCGCAAGATTCGGAGAGGCTCCGATGCCGGCAGACAGCTTGTCGGGAAAAAAGGAAACGATCGGATCGTCCAGCTTCAGCAGGCCCCGGTCGCAGGCGATGCCGACGGCGATCGAGGTAAAGCTTTTGCTGAGCGAATACAGCAGCTGCGGAACGCCGCGCCGATACGGCTTCCGGTACCATTCCAGTACGGAGCGGCCTCCGCGCAGCAGCACCAGGCTGTTGACTTCGAGCCCCGCGCGTTCGATGATCTTCGGCAGAGCGGCATATTCGTTTTGCCCGGCTATCATAAGTCAGCTCTCCTTCCCAAATGCGTACACCCGGATTAGTCTTCTCCCGATGCCGGAGCGTCACATGACCATAAAATGCCCGTAGCGGTTGAGGTAGGCTTCCCGCTCTTTATAGTCCGGCAGGATGCTGCCCAACTTGCGCCAGAACGAGCGGTCATGGTTCATATGGTGGATGTGGCATAGTTCGTGCACGATGACGTAGTCGATTGCGTACACGGGAGCCATCGCCAGCAGATAGTTGAAATTGAGCCTTCTTTTCGAATCGCAGCTGCCCCATTTGGTCGCGGATTCTATGATCTCGATCGACTTCGGTTCGGCTTTGAGCTGCTTGGCGTAGGCGCCGATCCGCTCGTTCACGACCTTTTTGCAGCTGGAAAAGTAAAACTTCTTCAAGTCGGCGCGCAGCTGCTCTTCGGTCCGCCCTTCCGTGGCGATCAGCTCGTCCAGTCGGCAGCGGCGGCCCAAATGCAGGAAATCTCCTTCGCCGCCTTCGCGGTATTCTTTCGGTCTGGGGCCTTCGCGCGCTTTTTCCTGTTTGGCCCGGGACTCCAAGATCCAATCGGCCTGCCCCGCGACGGCCTCGCGGATCGCCTCTTCCGGCATGCCGTTCGGCGCTTTGACCGTGACCAAGCCGTTCGGATCGAGCTGAACGTATATTTTTTTGCGTTTGGCGTATTCGACGTGGAATTCGATCGTTTGGTTGTTATGTTCGATGTTCATGGAAAACTCCTTCGCTGCCTTTTTCCGCTTGCTTCGTATTCGATCTCTCGCTAGTCCCAGTATAGATAGCGTTTCGGTCGGCCACAACTTTCGGCTCGGCGGAATTCGGCATAAAAAAGAAGAAGCGCCGGGGAAAGCGCTTCTTCATGGGTCTTCGCAAACGGAAAGCCGTTTCCTTTCGATCTATTCGTCTCCATTTATTCGTCGACACGTTTGCCGCGCGAAGCGAATTTACTTGTTCATCATCGCCAGAATCATGCTGACCGCTTCGGCGCGGGTCGCTTCCTTGTTCGGAGCGAAACGTCCGCCGCCTGTGCCGCCGGCGAGACCGGCTTTGTTCGCTGCCGCGATGTACGGCACGGCCCACTTCGGCACGTCCGCCGCGTCGCGGAACGACAGTTTCGCCGCCGGATCGACCGGAAGCTTCGCCGCCCGGACGATCGTCGCGGTCAGTTCGGCGCGCGTCATGGCTTTGCCCGGACGGAACGTTCCGTCCGCGTAGCCGCTAATAATTCCCGCTTCGACCGCGGCCGCCACGTGAGGCGCCGCCCAGGCTCCGACGCGATCGCTGTCCGCAAAGGAAGCAGGTGCCGCTTGCGTCGGCAGATCGAGCGCGCGGGCAATCATCGTCACGAACTCGGCGCGCGTGACTTTGGCGTTCGGACGGAAGTCTCCGTCCGCGTAGCCGCTGACGAATCCGGCGGCTACGGCTCGGCGTACCGCCGATTCCGCCCAGTGTCCGGCCAGATCGTTCAGCGCCGGCTGCGGGATGGCAGTCGCGTTATCCGCAGGCGCCGAAGGAGCGTTCGGCGCCGGTGCCGCAGGTGCCGCCGGCGTAGGCGTAGGCGCTGCCGGAGCCGGGGCGGCCGGTGCCGGCGACGAAGCAGCCGGGAACGTCGGCGCAGGATTTCCAGGCACGTAAGGCGCGCTTCCGCCCGGAGCCGGTGCCGGTGCCTGCGTCTCTTTGACAATGCCGAACCGGTCGATCACGAACGGAGCGGCATTGTCGATCTTTTGATCGATTTCGTAAGTCGTGGCCGTCAAGCGTCCGCCGTCGATCGTGATCGCGACGAAGTTCTGCACCTGTCCGCGTACCGGACGGGTATTATTCGACGGGTCCGGGCCGTATTTGGCGGCATGGTTCTCCTCGGCACGCTCGAACAGATTGTAATAAGCGTCGCCGAGCGCGTCTTTTTTGTTCTTGTAATACACTTTGGCGCCGGCGGTAGCCGGGATCATGTAGATCGTTCCGTCCGGATTCACCGTGTATTCCACCTGCTGCCCGCCGACGGATTCTTTGATGACGGAAGCCTGTCCGGCCGTTCCGTCGCTCTTGATCGGCTTGGTGCGGGCATAGATGTGGTCATGTCCTTGCACCACGAAGTCGATATCGAGCTGCGCCATCAGCGGAGCGATCTTTTTGCGTACGCCGTTTTCTCCGATGATGTCTTTGTCCGTCGCGTGGTTGGACGTCGTGTAAGGGCCTTTGTGGATATTGACGATAATCCACTGGGCGCCCGCCGCTTTGGCGGCCTGCGCGTCCCGCTTCATCCATTCCACCTGATCGACGGAGAAGTTGGCGTACGTCTCCGAATTCTCGTTCGAGTTCAGCACCATGAAATGCGCGTTGCCGTAATCGTACGAGTAGTAAGCGCCCGTCTCGGTTGCCGAACCTTCCGGCGTATCGAGGTTGAAGTGGTCGATGAACGCGTAGTTCTCGTCTTCGTGGTTGCCCGCCGAAGGCGCGATCGTTGTCCGCATCAGGCTGTCCTGCGAATGGCCCAGCAGCCAATCCCACTGCAGTTCTTTGGTGCCCGTGTCGACGATGTCGCCGTTATGCACGACGAATTCGGCGTTCGGCACCGTTTGCAGCGCCTTTTCCAGCGTCTCCGCCGACAGCGCCGCTTCGTCTTCTTCCTTCGCCTGGGTATCGGCTAGATCGATGAAGGTGAACGAATTGCTGCCGTCGTCGGTACGGAACGTGCCCGTTTGGCTCCAGATGTCCCGGGAAGCGTCGCCGACGCGGTAGCTGTACGTCGTTCCGGCTTTCAATCCGGATACGACGGCTTTGTGCACCCGCTCTTCAGGCGAGTTGGTCGAAATGTAGCTGTCGCCTTTGAACGGAATCGCCTGCGAGAAGTCAGCGCCGTTCTCCGTCACCTGAACGTCGCTGCCCGTCACGGACTGCGGCGTATACCACGTCAGGCCTCTCGACGTGCGGCTGTCGCCGTGGAACGTCGCGGTCACTTTGCTTACCTGCGGCTTTTCCGCGCTTTCGTCCGTTTTGCGGATGCCGTAACGGTCAAAGAATACCGCCTCGCCGCTGTCCGGATCGACGGTGTACGTCTGGTAGCTCAGCGTGTCGCCGGTGACCCGGAAGCCCGAGAACATCGGCAGATTCGGCTGCCCGGATTTCGCGGCGTAGTCGAATGTCCGGTCCGTTTTCATCTTGTACATCTTTTTGCCGGCCGCGTTCGTGATCAGGTACAGCGTGCCTTCGGGATTCGTGACGAATCCGTCTTGATCCGGCACGATGTCCGTGAGCGGACGGTTATCGTACATTTGGTAGCTGCGCGTATACGTGTGGTCGTGTCCGCTCAGCACCATGTCGATATCCAATTCGTCGAATACTTTCGTCAGGTTTTCGCGGAAATATTTGACGTCCGTATCGTCCACATGGTTGGCCACCGAATAAGGCGCCTTGTGCTGGACGACCACTTTCCACTTCTGATCGGTCCGCGAAGCTTCGTTCCGCAGCCATTGAACCTGCTTGTCGTACACGTCGCGAATATTCGCGTCGGAGCTGCTGCCCGAATATTCGTTGTTCAGCACCATGAAATGCACCGGGCCGTAGTCGAACGCGTAGACCGACCCGTCCGGCTTGGCGCCCGTAGCCGACAGATTCGGCAGATTGAAATGGGTCGCGAAATTGTCGTAGTTTTTGCTCTCGTGGTTGCCCACGACCGGCATCAGCGGCATTTTCGTCAAGATTTCGCTTGCTTCGCCGAAGAACCATTTCCACTGCTCTTCGCGGTCTCCGTTATCCACCTCGTCGCCGGAGATCAGCACGAATTCCGATTTCGGGAACTTGTTCAGTCCCGCTTGGAGCACCGTATTCCAAATTTTGAAATCGGTTTGCGTGGTGCCTTGGGAATCGGTCGTGAACAGGAAATCGAAATCTTCGCGTCCCGCTCTTTCCGTCGTGAAGGTGGAGATTCCGCTCCAGTTGCCTTCGTTTCCGTCGCCGGCGCGGTAAGCGTACGTCGTGCCCGGCTTCAGGTTGTTCGCCACCACTTTATGGCTGCTGTACTCGGTAGTTTTTTTCGCGTCTTTGTCGGCTTTGGTCTCGTAGACCGCCGTCGTGACGGAAGTGCCTTCGTACGTCATGACGCCTTCGGCCGGGAAAGCTCCGTTTACGCGTCGGTCCGCTTCGACCACTTCAAGCTTGGTTCCCGTCACGTCCTTAGGCGCGTACCAGGCGAAGCCCATGCTCGTGGACGGGTCGCCGTTGAAGTTCAGCGTGATCGATTCCGGACGTCCCGCCGGGATCGGGGTCTCCGTCTGCGCTTGAGCGGTCAGGCTCATGTCGAAGTACAAGTCGGACCCGTTCGCGCGGCTTACTTCCGCCGCGAACACGTTGGAGCCCTCTTTCAGGACGCCCCGCAATTTTTCCGTGAGATCGACTTTATCGACGCGCGGAAGGGCGCTCGCTTCAACCGCTCCGCCGGATGCGCTTCGGTAAACTTCTTGACCGTTGACATAGAAAACGATTTCGCCGAAATGCCCGAACTGCGCTTCGAACTTCGTTTGTTCTTGAAGCTGCGAAGCGTCCAGCGTTTTTTCGGCGCGGAAGTAAGCCGTTTCGCCCTGCGGGCTTTGGATCGCTCCGTATCCCGTCGAAGTCTTCAGACCGCCGAATTCGGCGGTTTAGAAAGCTTCGTCGGCCGGTTCTTTATATCCGAGCGGAGCCGGACCGGACTGCCACGCTCCGTCTTCGTAGACGCTCTGCCATACCGTTTGCGGCTGCGTTCCGTTATCCAGATACTGCCACTGCGAGCCTCCTGCCAGAAGAATCTTCGGCTGCGCGCCGTCTGCCGCCGCCGCGTGGCGAACGGACAATCCAGGACTCAATACTCCCAACAGCAAAACAAAAGCCAGCGTTACCGATAATGCGCGTACCCAGGTTTTAAGCATGATTCGCTCCCCGTTATGTATTCTGGAAACCCCTCTCCAGTCGGGTTCCAGCATAGCAGTCAATTGTTAACAGGGGGTTTTATCGAATCGATCTCTATGTAAAAAATAGAATAATTCCATCCGCTCGATAAACGGACTCAAGCTTTTTTAGAACCGCTTTCTGTTAAAAGCTCCGCCAACCGGGTAATAACGAACAAAGATTTTAATCGAAGGGAGATTATAACCATGGAAAAATCCTTTGTTACCACAGCCGCGATCGGCGCCGCAGCAGGTGCGCTGATCGGAGCCGGAGCCGCCGTTCTCGTCGCTACCCAGAAGGGCGAGCAAATTCGCCACACGGTGCTCGACGCCGCGGAAGCTCTGCGCGAAGTCGGCCCTCAGGTCAACGAGCAGGGTCATGCGCTGGCCGAGAAGAGCCAGGAAGTGACGGGCGTCGTCAAGGAAACGCTCGGCGCCGTGAAAGAACTCAAGGAAGATACCGTATCCGCGGCGCGCGACGTCAAATCGAACGTGCAGGATTCCATGCGCACTTCCGGCACGGGCGACAAGCCGACCGACGGAAGCGCGGGAAGCATGTAACCCGTTCCTTCTGAATCAAAGCCCTTTCCCCAGGCGGGAAAGGGCTTTTTGACGCGCCCGCGCGGGATTATGCCCAGGCTGCGAGAATCGTACGAGATCGCGCGAACGAAAGCGGACGGCCGTCAACTTGATCGGGACGCTTTCCCCCGCGCTTCTCACCGTATCAAAAAAAGAGCAGGGAGTCGGCGGGTAGTCCCGCTTTCTCCCTGCTCTTTTCCCGGATTTGCGCCGGCCGCTTAGTCCTGCGACGTCAGAATCCGCGGACCGTCCTTCGTAATGGCCAGCGTATGCTCGTACTGCGCCGAGTTGCGGCCGTCCTGCGTGCGGGCCGTCCAGCCGTTGTCGTCGCGCGACGTCTGCCAGACGCCCGCGTTGACCATCGGCTCGATCGTGATGACCATGCCTTCCTTCAGGCGTTGGCCTTTGCCGGGTTCGCCGTAGTGCAGCACCTGCGGCTTCTCGTGAATCGTCGGTCCGATGCCGTGTCCGGTATACTCTCGCACGACGGAGAAGCCTTCGCCTTCCACGTAGCTCTGGATGGCGTAGCCGATATCGCCCAGCCGGTTTCCGGCAACGGCCTGCCCGATGCCCAGTTCCAGGGCGCGGCGGGTCACTTCCATCAGGCGCCGATCCTCCTCCGAGACGTCGCCGACCGCGTAGGTCCAGGCCGAATCGGCCAATCCGCCGTTCAGGTTGACGACCATGTCGATCGTCACGATGTCGCCGCTCTTGAGCGGCTGGCGGCGAGGGAACCCGTGGCAGACCTCGTCGTTGATCGACGCGCAGGTGGCGTATTCGTAGCCGTTATAGCCTTTTTGTTCCGGCGTGGCGCCGTGCTGCTTCAGATACTTCTCCACGAACCGGTCGATCTCCATCGTGGTGATCCCCGGCTTGATCATTTTGGCAATTTCCTTATGGCAGGCCGCCAGGAGATCCCCGGCCGCGTCCATCAGTTGAATTTCGCGTTCGCTTTTGAGTGTGATCATGGATTTATCGCTCGATTCCTTATGAATTTGTCGGAGCGGAGCCTTAAGCCGCCGCATCTGTCTCATAAGGATAACGCGCTTCGGAAAAGCGTGCAACCGCAGGGCCGAACCGTCAATAACTCGGCCAACCGCCGGAATCCCAGATCAAGTCGCTGATCAGCAGCTTCGGATTGCCGCCGTCTTCGGCATCGTAGGCGTGGCGAACGATAAGGTTCGAGTTGTAGACGTCCTGACCGCCCGGTCCTTTCCAACGGGCATTGCCGGAGTCGAGAACGGTTCCGCCGTTGTTCATCAGGCTTACGCCGTTTTTATCCACGTAAGGTCCCGTAATGTTTTTCGAACGGCCGTACACGATTTTGTACGTGCTGTTCACTCCGCTGCAGCATTTGTCAACGGAAGCGAACAGATAGTAATAGCCGTTTCGATACGTGATGGAAGGCGCTTCGATCGCTCCGTCGTTTATGGTGCGCCGGGCGATCGAGTAAAGGCTGCCGGTCGGCTTCATCGTATTTTTATCGAGCTTGGTCAGCTTTAATCCGCTCCAGAACGAACCGAAGGCCAGCCAAGGATCGCCGTTCGCGTCGATGACCAACTCGGGATCGATCGCGTTGTAATCCTGCGTGCCGTTGGTCGCCAGCACCATTCCTTCGTCTTTCCAGCTTCCCGCGCCGACGCTGCTCGCCGAGGCAAGACCGATCGCCGATACGTTTTTGCCGAAGGTCGAAACGGAATAATAGAGCCATACTTTTCCGTTATACGACTTGACGTCGGGCGCCCAGACATCCATCGGATTCTGATTGGGAACATGGGTTTTCCACCATGACGGAGCGTTCAAGAAGATTTGCGGAACCCGATAGAAATTCGCGCCGTCGTCGGAACGCAGCACCTGAATCCCGGGGCCGGTCGAAAAGACGTACCAGCTGCTGCCTTCCTTGATGATCGTAGGATCATGCACGCCGACATCGCCGCTTAATTCCCAATGGGCCGCATAACTGCGAGTTTCGCCGAGCGCTGCCGCCATAACGGTCAGCACGATAAGTAAAATGCCGAATTTGCGCTTCATTTCGGTTTATCCCTGCCCTTCTGTACGTGTGTGAGTAATCCCAACCAAATAGATAACGCTTTCAAAAACCGCCGTTTCTTCCTTTCGCTCCTCCTTTCCTAAAGCCTTCCGCCAAAGCTCCCGAATTATGTATGCGCTTTAACTTCAGCTTTATGTATAAAAGTTTAGGTTGATCTAAAGCAAATGTCAACAATATATGATAAATTTTGTAAGTTTTTTGCCTCGAAAAGCCCGACTGTCCTTCCCTGGCCAGTCGGGCCGGATGATCGAGTTACAGCAAATGCATCGCCGCCTCCGCTTCGTCCCAAGGCACCGAATATCCCGCCCCTTTGGCGCAAAAGATCGACGAAGACGTATACAGCGGATCGGCGTTCTTGTCATATCCGCGCCGGGCGATCACCTCTTCCGCGTTGTGGCACGGACGATAGCCGCCGTAAGTCAGACTCAGCAGACCTTTCCCGCGGGTGTAAGAAGCAAGCTCCGTTCCGTAATTCATGAACGTCGCCGCCGGCGCAAGGCCGATCAGCAGCAGATGGGTCTCGCTCGTCTCCGGCGGATCGAAGATGCCGTGCGCCTGCTGCACATCGGCCATCACTCGGCCCATATGTTCCAGCTCCGCCCGAATGCGGAAGCGATAGCACGGCTCCAGCAGCACGTTGTCCGCCTTCTCGAGCCCCTGCCGCAGCGCGCGCAGCGCCGCTTCGCGGAAGTCTCCGCCGTGCGTATGCTTGTTGTGCGCCCTTCCCGTCAGCAGCGTGACCTTGACGTCCGTCAGCGGCGAACCGGTCAGCAGGCCGTGATGCTCCCGCTCCAGCACATGCTGTCCGACCAGATTGCGGTAGCCGACGGACAGATCGTCCGCATGGCAGGCATCCGCGAATAGGACGCCGCTCCCCCGCTCGCCGGGCTCGATCCGCAGATGGACCTCGGCATAATGCTTCAGCGGCTCGAAATGCCCGTAGCCCGTTACCGGAGCCGCTACCGTTTCCCGGTACAAAATCTCCGGCGTTCCAAAAGAAACGTCAAGCCCGAACCGTTCCTTCAGCACGCTGCTCAGCACTTCGAGCTGAATCGCGCCCATCATGCGGATATGGAGCTGCTGCAGTTCTTCTTCCCATACTACGCCGAGCGCCGGATCTTCGGCTTCCAGCATGCGAAAGATCCGCAGCACGTCCTTGACCGGCAGCTCGCGCGGAAAAGCCGCGTCCGCCGTCAGCGTCGGCGTCATCTCGAACGGGACGCGTTCGTCGGCCAGTTCTCCGATTCCCGCTCCGGCCTGCGCTTCCGTCAATCCGGTCACGGCAAACAGCTCGCCCGCATGGGCCCGGTCGGCCTGCGTATAACGATCGCCGCTGTAAATACGGATTCCCGTGACCTTTTCTTCCAGCAAGCCGTTTCCCGCTCCCCGGTATTTCGCGAATTCCCGCACGCTCAGCGAACCGCGCAGCGCCTTAATATACGTCAGCCGCGTCCCGCTCTCGTCGTGCCCGATCTTGTAGATCTGTCCCGCGAACGCTTCTTCCGCAGCACGCTCCGGCGCCGCGTAATCGGTCACGGTCAGCCGGTCGAACTTGTCCAAAAAGTCCGTCACCCCGCTATCCAGCAGCGCCGAGCCGTGCAGGCACGGATAGACGCGGCACTCGCGGATCATGGCGATCAGGGAGTCCGTCCACTGCCGCGGCGTCAATCGGTCTTCCAGGTAGTCTTCCAGCAGCGCTTCGTCCCGTTCCGCGAGGAACGTTTTAAGCGAATCGTCGAGAATAAACGTTCTCTCTACGGAAGCCGCGGAAGCCGTTTCTTCGAAGCCGGCCGGCTTCAACGATTCCGTGATCTCCGCCGCGTCTTCGGTCAGCAGGCTGCGGATCTCGCCCAGTACCCGCTCGACGTCCGCGCCCTCCCGATCCGTTTTATTGATGAAAAAGAACGCCGGAATCCCGTAACGACGCAGCAGCTGCCAGACCGTCTCCGTATGCCCCTCGACGCCCTCCACCGCGCTGAGCAGCACGACCGCATAGTCCATCGTCCGCAGCGCGCGTTCCATTTCGGCCGAGAAATCCGCGTGACCCGGCGTATCGAGCAGGTAATACGTCGAATCGCGATACCGCATGACCGCCTGCCCGGCGAACACGGTAATGCCCCGCGCCCGCTCGATCTCGTGATTGTCCATAAAAGCGTCCTTGTGATCCACCCGGCCGCGGCTGCGGATGCTGTTCGTATGGTAAAGCAGCTGCTCGGCGAACGTCGTTTTGCCCGCGTCCACATGAGCCAGCATTCCGATCGTTTTGTTCATAAAAAAGCTCCTTTGGCGAAATCGTATTCTGTATGTACCGTACCCGGGAAACAAAGCTTCGGTCAAGCGCGTCCCAGGAGAAAAAGAAAGGAATGCTCCCGCCGCTTTTTTTCGCGATCCTCGACATTACGCTGTCCATGTTCAAGCTGTACGGTTGGGCTCTGCTCGACAAATAAACGCACCGCCAAGGAGGAGCCATGAAATACGCTTATACTTACGTGCTGGACACGATGGCCGATTGGGAACTGGGAATGGTCACCGCGCAGCTTAACTCGGGACAATATTTCAAACATCGCGGCAGCCGCCTGCCCGTCAAAACGGTCGGAGCTTCCAAACGTCCGATCACCACGATGGGAGGCATGACGATTCAGCCCGATCTGACGGTCGAGGAGGTCACGCACGAGACTTCCGCTATTCTGCTCCTGCCCGGCGCGAATACTTGGGAAGATCCCGAACATCTGCCGATTATCGAAAAAACCGAAAAACTGCTGAATGCGGGGGGCAGGGCGGCCGCCATATGCGGAGCAACCGCGGCGCTGGCCAATCACGGCATATTGGATAACCGTCCGCATACGAGCAACGGGTTGGAATACTTGAATTTATTCTGCCCCGCGTACCGAGGCTCCGCTTATTACCGGGACGAAAAGATCGTGACGGACGGCAATCTGATCACTACCGGCGCTTCGGGCGGACTCCTGCTGGCCCGCGAAGTCATCGCGCTGCTGGAACTGTTCAGTCCGGAAACGTTGGAGGCTTGGTATAACTACTTCAATACCGGCGACCCTTCTTATTTCTATGCCTTGATGGAGACGATTATGTGATTTAACCTATCACAAAAGAAGGATACATATCCAAAAAGAGAGTCAAATACGTTTCGAAAAGAATTGAAGAGACGAAAAAAAGGAGATATAATCATTTTATGTGAGCAAACATAACTTAAATGAGAGGACCTTGCCATGAATATTGTAATCGACGATCTGAGAGGTCCGGAAGTCGCGGCGCTGCTGCAGGATCATCTGGATAGCATGAAGCTGCATTCGCCGCCGGAGAGCATTCACGCGCTGGATCTCGACAAGCTGCGCAAGCCGGAAATCACGTTTTGGAGCGCTTGGGAAGACGGCGAGCTGCTCGGCTGCGGCGCAATCAAGGAGCTTGACCCGACCCATGCGGAATTGAAGTCGATGAAGACCGACAGCCGTCACCTGCGCAAAGGCATCGCGGAGAAGCTGCTGATTCATATTATCGAAGAGGCCCGCAGGCGAGGATACAAGCGGATCAGTCTGGAAACGGGATCGATGGACGCGTTCGTGCCGGCCCGCACGCTGTACGAGAAGCACGGATTTGCGGAGTGCGGACCGTTCGGGGATTATGCGCTCGATCCGAACAGCATGTTCATGACGAAGGAACTGTAAGTCTTTTTCATTCCCCAAAAAAGGCCGCTTCCCGTCCGTCGGGAAACGACCTTTTTCGGCTTGAATGACGCGCTTCCTGCCGCGTTCCGCCGGGATCGAACCGCCGTCAATTCATATAAACGGCCCGTCGTCTGTCCATGAGCGAAATAAACTCGGCCTTGTCGTCGGCGCGGAGAATGACGGATGCGGTATACCAATCCTGCGCCTCATCCATCCCCCCTTTCATCATCTCCGGGTTTGCCTCCGTTAGCAGTTCTTTCGTCCGCGAGTCGTAATAATAAACGAGCATTCCCGGACTTTCGGGCTTCATGTAACGATCGCCGTACAGCTTAACCAGTTCTTCGCGGGACATGCCGACCTGCGCGCCCCGCGCCGTTTGGTAGCGACCACGCGAGTCCTCCAGCAGATCCATGCCAACGACCTTGTTTTCCCGATAAGTCAGCCGGACTCCTTCTTCGTAAGCGATACCACCGGGCTTCTCCTCGCCGAC
The DNA here is from genome assembly GCF_011090185.1 of Saccharibacillus alkalitolerans. Lineage (GTDB taxonomy): Bacteria > Bacillota > Bacilli > Paenibacillales > Paenibacillaceae > Saccharibacillus > Saccharibacillus alkalitolerans. Next base: position 534,754 of record NZ_JAAFGS010000002.1, read on the forward strand.
GAGCGCTCCGACGGCTTTTTCGGCTTCCTCCCGTTCCATCCCGTAGCAGACACGCGAACCGGTCTCCTCCGCTTTGACGATGCACATATCCCGCTCGGAAAATACGTTGGGTTCGAATTTTTCTTCCCGTTCCCCGCCGCAGCCGACCGTCATGGCGATGCAGGCAGCCGACAGCAGACCCGGCACGGCTTGCTTCCTTTTCATCCGACCCTCTCCTTTCTTTCCAATCTCTATATAAACGTTACCGGGACGCTGCAGGTCTCATCGATTCGATCGCGGCGCAACCTTTTTTGCCGGACGGCGTCTATTTTACCGTTCGGGGATACCTCGGCGTCCATGAATATTTCCTCAAAAAGGAGCTTTCCTCTTATGCGCATGACCTGCTTCGACGACGGATACTGGCCGATGGGTCACATTTATTTGATGCCTCCGACGCACCGCTCGACCTTGGAAGGCCTTGCCGGCGACATTCTCGGCCATGTGCCTGCGGAACGCCTGCATATCCCCCACATCGCGGAACCCGCGGAAGATCCGGCCCCCAAGCTGGACCGGATGAAGATCGCCAAGCTCACTTACAAGCAGGATTTCTGCAAAGGCTACGATACGCTGTACGGCAACGATATGGACGAGAACGGTTATATTACGGGCATCGAATTGAATCTGACAGCAAAACGCATGATCGAACTGGTGAACCGCCAGGTTTTTCGAGTCATCGACGTGCGCTGGAAAAGCCGGCTTTTTCGCCTGCTAACCCTTGACGACTCGGAAAAAGTGTTCGACGAACGCAATATTTTGTACCGCATGTCGGATCGCGAAGACGTCTTTGTAATCGCCGCCCTGTCGGCGCACGAAATTCCCGATCTTTCGGAAAAGGCGAGGCAGGACCCCGTCGGTATTCCGATCATCCGTTTCCTTGGGCTGCTGTCGTCGCGCGACGATCTGTACCCGCCCGAATATCTGCTCAAGCCCGACTTCTACCTGCAAATCGATCCCCCGGATTCGCAGTAAACCGGGGTCCGCGTCCCCGAAGACGAAAAAAACCGATTCTCCGGACGGAGAATCGGTTTTTCGGACGTTCCGAGCCTTTTGCCCGGGATCCGGGCAGGCCTTGTGAGGCGGCAGGCCCGGTTTGTCCGTTAAGGCGTCGGCATCCCGCCGTTGGCGTTCAAAGTCTCGCCGACGACGTAGCTTGATTCCGGGCTCGCCAGGAACACGAACGCCGGCGCCATTTCGACCGGCTGACCCGGACGCTTCAGCGGCGTCTCTTCGCCGAATTCCTTCAGCACTTCCGTCGGCTGGCCGCCGACGACCTGCAGCGGCGTCCAGACCGGACCCGGCGCCACGACGTTGACGCGGATGCCCTTCTCGGCGACCTGCTGCGCCAGCGCTTTGCTGAACGTGTTGATCGACGCTTTGGTCGTCGCGTAATCCAGCAGGATCGGCTCCGGTTCGTAAGCTTCGATCGAGGCTGTATTGATGATCGTGCTGCCCGGCTGCATATGCTTGATCGCCGCTTTGCACAGCCAGAACATCGCGTATACATTGGTCTTGAACGTGGCATCGAAGTGTTCCGTCGTCAGGTCTTCGATCTGTTCCACGAACTGCTGCTTGCCGGCGATATTCGCCAGAATATCGATGCCGCCCAGTTCTTTGACGGCCGTCTCGATCAGATTCACGCAGTACCGCTCGTCGCGCACGTCGCCGGGGACGGCAACCGCTTTGCGGCCTTCGGCTTCGATCAGCTTGACCACTTCCTGCGCGTCCGCTTCCTCTTCCGGGAGGTACGCAAGCACGACGTCGGCGCCCTCTCTGGCGTAAGCGATCGCCGCGGCGCGGCCGATGCCGCTGTCCGCTCCGGTCACGACGGCTTTGCGGCCGGTCAATCGGCCCGTGCCGCGGTACGACGTTTCGCCCGAGTCCGGCAGGGGGGTCATCTCTTTTTGCAGGCCCGGCTCTTCCTGCTTCTGCTGAAATTCGGGGCCGGCTTTCGGGAACTGCTTGGTCGGATCCTGGAACGTATATTGATCGGTCATGTTATTCTCCTCCTTATGAAGCCCGCCGGAACGCCGCAGCGCTTGCGGCGTTCCGGCGGGCTGTTCGCGATGAGCGTCTGCCGATGACAAGTTCGGAATCTTCTTGCGGCTTATGCCGTCCGCCTCCGCTTAAGGCGTCGGCATGCCGCCGTTCGCGTTCAGCGTCTCGCCGCTGACATAGCTCGACTCCTGGCTGGCCAGGAAGACGTACGCCGGCGCCATTTCCACCGGCTGGCCGGGGCGCCCGAGCGGCGTTTGCTCGCCGAAGCTCGGCAGTTTTTCCGGCGGCTGTCCGCCCGCGACCTGCAGCGGCGTCCAGACCGGACCCGGCGCGACCACGTTGACGCGGATGCCTTTTTCGGCGACCTGCTGCGCCAGCGCCTTGCTGAACGTGTTGATCGCCGCTTTCGTCGTCGCGTAATCCAGCAGGATCGGAGCCGGCTTGTACGCCTGAATCGACGATGTATTGATGATCGATCCGCCCGGAGGCATATGCTTGATCGCCGCTTTGCACAGCCAGAACATCGCATATACGTTCGTCTTGAACGTCTCGTCGAACTGCTCCGTCGTCAGCTCGTCGATGCTTTCGACAAACTGCTGCTTGCCCGCCACAATCGCGAGAATATCGAGGCCGCCCAATTCTTTGACGGCCGTCTCGATCAAGTTCACGCAGTACTGCTCGTCTTTCACGTCGCCGGGCACGGCCACCGCTTTGCGGCCTTCGGCTTCGATCAACTTGACGACTTCCTGCGCGTCCGGCTCTTCCTCCGGCATATAGGACAGCACCACGTCGGCGCCTTCTCTCGCGTAAGCGATCGCCGCGGCGCGGCCGATGCCGCTGTCCGCTCCCGTGACGACGGCTTTACGGCCGGTCAGCCGTCCCTTGCCTACGTACGACGTCTCGCCGGAATCCGGCTTCGGAGCCATGTCCTGCTGAAGGCCCGGTCCCTCCTGCTGCTGTTCGTACTCCGGTCCCGCTTTCGGGAACTGCTTGGTCGGATCCTGAAACGTATACTGGTCGGTCATGCTGAACGCCTCCTCGTCATAATGAATGGACTTCATGCAAGCTGCCGTCGTTTCCGTACAACCGTTTCGTGTATCGACGGCCTATGCCGGGACGGTAAATGCCCGCCGCCGTCGAACTCCTTTTCTATGTAACCGCAGCGGTTGCGGTTTAAACGAGCGCTTTTCGGGTAATGCGGCGTTTTCTTTTCGGCGGCATTATGACATTTTTTCGACGAGGCGATCCGGCTGCCGATTTGTCGAAAAATAGCCGTTTATCCGCAGGGCCTGACGTTTAAGGGTTTAACAAATGCCCATTGCGGAAAAGGAGCGATTCACCATGTCCAACCTGAGCGAACATGCCACGACCTCCGATCCGAAAGCGGTCGAGACCGTGCGCGATCTGATCAAAGATATCGAAACGGCGATGCTGACCACGGTGACCGATGCCGGCCTGGTGTCCCGTCCGATGCAAACCCAACATATCGAGTTCGACGGCGACCTGTGGTTTTTGACGAAAAAGGATACGGCCAAATACGACGAAATCGTTAAGGACCCCCGCGTCAACGTGGCCTATGCGGACAAGTCTTACGTGTCGATCAGCGGCAGAGCGGAATTCGTCGAGGATGACGCCCGCAAAAAAGTGCTGTGGAACAAAATGTACGAAAAAATTCTCGATACGCCCTACGACGACCCCAACCTCGTCCTTATCCGCGTCAAAGCGGAAACGGCCGAATACTGGGAGAGCGGCAGCGCCGTGAAAATGATGACCCATCTGCTCAAAAAAGCGGTGGGCAAAGGCTCCGATCCGAAATCGGAACCCGGCCTCAACGAGACGGTCGATCTGACTTCGACGCCGAAACCGTAAGACGCGGCGCGCGGCTGCCGGTCCACGTACGGTCCGTCGGCCGGCAGCGGGGCGCAGGGAAAGCCCTTGATCCGTCCCTGCAACGAAAACAAGGTTCCCCGCCATTTGGGGAACCTTGTTTTGGTCTGGCCGTATTCTTATGCCGCATCCATACCGCCATGCCGCATTCTTGCTTTCGGCCCCGTCATTGAGCTTTCAAGCCGCCTCCTGCATCTTTCCCGAACACAATTTCCTCCCGCAAATAAGACCGCGGTTCCGGGCGCAGCCTTCCCAGAGGTTGGGGACGCGAGAAATGGTAGCCCTGAAGCTCCCGGCAGCCGAGCGAAACCAGCAGGGCGCGCTGCTCTTCGGTCTCCACGCCTTCGGCTACGACCGAAAGGTCCAGTTCTCTCGACAGCCCCATGATGCCGCGGATCATCGCGCGGCTGACCGGATTCTGCTGCGCATTGCGGATCAGCATCCGGTCGATCTTCAGCGTGGCGACCGGCAGCTCCTGCAGCAGTCCTATGCCCGAGGAAGAACGGCTTCCGAGATCGTCCAGGGAAAAGGTCACGCCCCATTCGCTCAGCCGAAGCATCTGCGGCAAAATATGCGAAGCGTCAAGCCGCTGGGTCGTCTCGTTCAGTTCGATCTCGATTTTTTCCGGCGGGCATTGGGTCTGCACGAATACTTCCGCCGCAAGCTCGACAAAATACGGATCGCGCAGCGACTTGACGGTAATGTTGACATGAATGCGTTTCTCCGGGCTCAGCATGCGCTGCGCCAGGCACGCTTCGCGCAGTACCCAGAGATCGACCTGTTCGATCAATCCCGCCTTTTCCGCCGCTTCGATCGCCTCTACGGGAGAGACGAGCCCTCGCTGGGGATGGTTCCAGCGCAGCAGCGCTTCGTACGATACGGGATATCCCGTTACGGAATCGACGATCGGCTGATAATAGAGCTCCAATTCGCCCTTCTGCAGAGCCTGCCGCATATCGAGCTCCGCCTGCTGATCCTCGATGCGAAATATGCCCATCCCCGCCTTTCCGCCCTTTTTGATGCTGTACATCGCCGTATCCGCCCGTTCGATATATTCGCGCAGCGAGTCCGCTTCCAGGCAGACCCCGATCGAGAGAGTCAGCTGTTCTTCCTGCTCGGTCAAAGGCAGATCTTCGACGCGAAAAGCCGCGACCAGACGGTCGACCGCTTCCTGCACCCGCTCCGCTTCGTTCGTGGGCAGAACGATCACGAATTCGTCGCCGCCGTATCGGCAGAGCAGCCAGTCGTCGTCGGCGGCTTTGCGGATCGCGTCCGCCAGCGACTGGAGGACGCGGTCCCCGGTCGTGTGTCCGTAGCCGTCGTTGACTTCCTTGAAGTTGTCCAAATCCATGAAAATTACGGCTTTGGGCGAATCTTCGAGTTCCCGCTCGTAAAATTGTTCCAGGGCGCTGTGGCGCAGGAAGCCGGTCAAATCGTCGAAATACGTCGTCTCTTCCAGATGAATGAGACTCGCGATGACCGAGGCGACATGGCTCAGCCGCTCGACATCCTCCGCAGTGAAGGCGTGCTCCCGGTCCAGCGAGCAGATCGTGCCGTACAATTCGCCGTTTTCCAGATGGATCGGAACGCCGAGGAAGCTGGCTTTCCCGATCTCCGACGTCACCGGCATTTCCCGCGTAAGAGGCGAAGTCGTGGTATCTTCGATGATAATCGGTCCTTCGTTATTGACCAGACTGCAGTAAGAGATCGGATAAGGCAGAACGCTTCCTTCCCTGACCATCTCTTCATCGGCGTTCCAGGTACTGAGAATCGTGTTCTGTTTGCCGTTATTGTAAGCCATAAAAAAAGTATTGGCATCGATGACGGAGTGCAAAAGCGAGAACAGCGTTTTGGACGTGATCCGGATCAAATCCTGCCGCTGTTCCTTCATCGGTTTCATAATAAGCCTCCATGGGTCTATAGTTGTACCGGAATAGGTATATGAGCTTGTTATAAAGGATAAGCAGGCAGGCGTCACGCCTCAAACAGACAATTTTTTCTACTTTATTCGCGGTTTTACCTCTAATTTCGACTTCGTAAGCTTTAATTCTTCGAAATTTAAATTTTCACAATTCAATTTCTCGCTCTTCATTCACGGCACTAACGGAATCCCGCTATTTCAACGTGCGAATCCGTTCGACTCTCTCGCTCCCTTCCTTATACCAAACCATCACGACCTGCCCCTTTTTGAGCCCGTCGGAGCGCAGCGAACCGGATTCGCCCGTAATCTTGACGCCGCTCCCGAGCGTCAGCATTACGGTTATCCCGGTCGACTCCCAATCCGATGGATCGGCTGCGGCGCCCCCGGGCGACCGTGAGCCGCCGCCAGCCGTCCCGGTTCCGCTCTCGAGCAGTTCCAGCGTCATTTTATCTCCTTCCAGCGCCGCGATCCGGCCGATCAGATCGGCGTCCAGCGCCTGGCGAATGCCGCCGCGCCCGTTAAATCCGCCTCTCCCGGCGAAGCTTCCGGGCATCTCCATCCGCGCGCCCGGCCCTCCCATGCCGGCTCCTCCGCTTCCGGCGGCGGTAAGCGTGCTCGGGATGTTCTGCGCCGTCACGGCCTCGCAGGCCGACAGCAGGACGGACAAGCCGAGCAGCGACAGCAGAGTTCCGGTCTTTTTTTTATCCATCGATCGATTCCTCCTCGTCCGGAACCAACCGCCGTCCTAACGCGCTGTTCGCCAGCAGGGCGAGCGTATCTTTGAAGCCCATGTACGACAGCACGATCAACAGCGGATAGACCGGATACAAGTATCGGGATTTGATCTCCCACAGCAGATAGAAGCCGATGAACCCCAGCAGCACCAGTACCGGCAGCACTTCGCCGTAACGCTTGGCGCGAATGCCGGTAACCAGCCTCACGCCGGCGAACGCGTACATGAGCACGCCGGCCGCGTACAGGGCCCACAGCAGGCCGGCGCGAGCGGCCGAATCGCCCTCGAACAGCCCGGTCAGCCAAGTATCGTAGCTGTAGCTGCCGGCGATGGAAGATCGGGCGAATCCTCGGTCCGGCGACCCGCTGCCGATTCCGTAGCGGTCGATCTGGTAAGTGCCTTCGGTCCAGGTCCAGATCAGCTTTTTATAATACATGCCGAGCAGCTCGCCGAACGAAGCGTCCGACAGCTTTTCGCGGATGGATTGTTTGTACAGCTCCGCGCTGACGGCTTTGTCGTACCCCGCTTCCCTTTGATAGATCCGGTAGCTCTGCATGTTGTCCCAGAAACCGAAGCGCTCCAGGTTGATCCCCATGTTCAGCCACATGTAGACCGGCGCCGAATGTTCGGTGGCCGGATCTTCCGTCACGCCGCCCGCCTGCAGCGCCGCGTTCTGCGTCCAGGCCGGCACGTTGAAGAGCGCGGCCAACACGAGCAGCGACAGCAGGCCGCGCCGTACGCCGATTCTGCGGATGCCGAGCAGAATGCAGAGAACCGAAGCGATCAGCACGATCGCGCCGATGCCGCGGAAATAATTGCCCAGCGCCAGCAGAAGCGCCGCGAAGACGATGGACTTGAACGACTTCGTATTGACGAACCGGAGTACGAAATAAATCGCCGACGTCAGCAGAGCCGTTCCGATCACGTCGTTGTAGATCAGATTCGGCATCAGCAGGGACGGGACATAGAACGCGGCGAACAGAAGCACGCCATAATCGTTCGCCTTATTCCGTCCCGTCAGCTCCCGGTAGATCAGATAGATCATCAGCGTCGTCAGCAGCGAGAACAGGATGTTGAACAGCTTGATGACCAGGTAGTTGTTCGGGAAGATCGCCAGCAGCGTCTTGAGATACAGCACGATCGAGAAATTGAACGGAAACATATGCAGATATCCGCCCGGCTCGAAGGTGGAGTAGTCGTTCCGATACAGCATATCGAGCGCCAGCGCCAGCACCGTCTGCGAGTCGTCCGTAGGCAGCCGCGGCAGCAGAAAGATCAGCGCGGCCTGCACGAGCAGCGACGCGCCCAGCACGGCCGGAACGACAGCGGCGGGGGAATACCGGTTCAGCTTTCGGCACAGCCGGTAGGCGAACAGCGCAAGGGCCGCCAGGGCGAGCAGCAGCAGAATCAGCACGATCGGCCGCTGCGTGTCCAGAATCGGATTGTCGCCGTAAGCGGCAAAGTTATATTCGGCCCGCACGAAAAACGACGAGACGACAAACAGTCCGAAAAAAAACGTCAGGATCAGATAGAAAGCTTTTTTGAATACTTGCGGCATGGTCCAGCCCCTTCTCGGCAAAAAATTCCCATAAGGAAACGGTCTTCAACCAGTATAGGCAACAAGCCTGAAAAAAAGCTGAAAAATGCGGCGGAATTTGGGCGAGCAGCGCAAAAAAAAGCACGTTTCCCGACTGCCGGAAAACGTGCCGCGCTTCTTATGCGCCCGATCCGCCGTTCGATGCGCGGACCGGTCAGAAATACTCTCCCGCCGGCTTCAGGCGAATCGTCTCGGAACGTCTGCCTCCGTTCCAAATCAGCAGAAGTTCCACCGTGCCGGATTGGTCCGGCACATATTCCGTCGTGGTCAGGTCCCGAAGCAGATAAATGCCGTTATCGGGCACCTGCTTGACGACCAGACCGCCGCTGCCCGCTTCGATGTCCGCTCCGTAATACGAATATTTGACCTCGCCCGTCGGAGCGGGCTCGTCGCCTTCGTAACGGGCAGTCAAGCGCGCGCGAAGCTTTCCTCCGTCCTCCGGCACATACATGGAGTATTCGGCCGTCCAAGCTTCTCCTTCGCCCTCGTAATCGCGCGCGGCCGCCGCTGCCTCCTTTCGGATCGGAGCCGCCGCCGGGCCCGGAGCCGCCGCATTTTCCGCTTCCCTGCCGCAGCCGCCGAGCAGGATGGATATCGCCAAAACCGCAATCAGCCGTTTGTACATGTGTGTGTCCTCCTCTGCGCCGGCCGATCCGTTCGCCGAACGTCGTGCCTCTTCACTATTTGTAACCGTTTGAGCGCAGAAAAAAACGAATCGGCAAGCCCCTTTTTCGGCGGCGCGGCGGCCAATCGTTTTTCGCCGATTCATCCCATCATGTCGGCCGACAGGAAAACGCCGGCCGCATCAAAACGGACGCAGATCGTATGGCCCGCAAACAGTTCTCCGTCGTCATACCACAGCGCCACGTCCCCGTCTTCGTCCAGCGTCAGCGATTCCAGTTCCATCAAGCCGGCAAATTGTTCGGGAGTCGCTTCTTCTTCGTCTTCGTCCAGCCAAAAATCGTTTTTCGCGTCGAGCAGTTCATCCGCCGCCAGACGGCGGGCCGACGTGTCCGTCGATTCCAGACCGGCGATCCGCTGCTCCAAGATCGGAAGCAGCTCCAACGCCCGCTTTCTTTCCGGCGTTTGGAGACGAATGTCGATGCGCCGCCCTTCCGCCTCCCATTCGCCCTCGAACCATTGAAGCTCCGTCTTGAACGTCAACAGCCCGCCGGCCCAGCCGATCGGAGGATTGTCGGCGGCCGTTCGCTTGATCGGAGGCGGAGGCACGACCGCTTCTCCCATCGCATAGAATTCCTCTTCGATCTCCGATTCCTCCGCGCCTTCCATAATCAGATCCAACTGACGGAACGACATGCCCATCTGGGCCATCGAAGCGCTCGCCCGTCGGCCGTCGGCCGATTCGAAAACGAAGCGACCTTCCGCTCCGGTTCCGGCGCCGCTTTCCTCGAAAAAGACCGAGGCCGGCCCGAACGGACCCGGAACGGGAATATGGGTCCAGGAAGTTCCGCCCGAAGGCAGGCAGCGGTACAGGTCCGCGCATAGGAACGATTCCGCATCGGGTTCCGGAGCTTTCGATAAAATGCGAATTCGCCCGCTCGGCAGACGCTGCGCATGCTTGAACTGAAGAAGCACGAGAGCGGTTCCGTCCGCCGAAAGCGCATGCGGCGCTTCGATCGCGTCCAGTTCCTCCCGGGCCCCGGGCTCGCGCGCATAGACGCGCTTAAGCAGTTCCGTCATTTTGTCGGTGCCGTAATACATGTCAGACTCTCTCCTTCGTCGCTTGATTCGGACCGAGCCTCGATCAGGTCGGGCATCGGCCGCTGTCTATCTACGATCATACCAGAGCGAGGCCGGCTCCGAAACCGAATCGCGGCCGCCGCAGACGGAACGGGAGCTTCGGGTCGGTCCGCTTCGCCGATCTCCTGCAGCTTATACGAAGCCCGCATCGCCATGCCGAGTCCGATCAGCAGAGACACGCCGCCGAGAACCATGGCGATCATGCCGTTGTAGGCGGAATGATCCTGCTGCTCCTTGAACGACAGAATCGCGGTCTGGACCAGCGCCAGCGTAAACAGCGAAAAAGCCAAGTTCGTCAGCTTGATGGCCGTGACCAGAGGCTTCTTCGCTCTTCCCGCCACAAACATGCCGAATACCGCGATGCCGATTTCCGTGAACGAGACGACCGCGATCAGCAGAGCTCCCTTGAACGAATAGGCCGGCGAATAACCGAAATGCCGAACCGCCGCGCCGTACAGCAAAAAGATCAGGCTCGACCCTGCCACGATCAGCCCCATATGCAGGCAGCAGAGCCATTCTTCGCCGGAATCCGGTCGGGAATCGTCCGTCTTCCCGTAAGCGCGGTGGCTTTTGACCGCGGTCAGTTTGGCTGTCGCCATGCCTACGTTGCAGAAGGCATGCAAGCACAGCAGCAGCGAAGTGCCGAACAGGCCGATCGCCAGTTTGGCGGCCGCGATCAGCAGATTGAAGCCGGCCGAACAGGCGGAGAAGCGCATCTGCCTGGCCATTCTCTCGGCGTTCATGGCGCTCCCCCTCCTCCGTTCCGATCATCCCATTCGCCGTTATGCCAGAAGGGCAGCTCGGGACGAGGCGTGTGTTCGAAGCCGCCCGCCAGGACGCCGATCCCGCCCGTCAGCAGGCCTGCCGCCAGCAGAATTGCCGCCAGCTTCAGCCCGTTCCCGCTCCCGAACTTCGAAAGCCGGCCTTCTTCCGCGCGACTTCGTCTTTGCGCAGCGGTTCTCCCCGTCATCATGCGGATGAACGCGCCCGCGGCCGCACCGGCCGCCGCCAGGCCCAGCAGGCACAAGCCCAGCGAGAAAAATCCGGTTCCGAAGCTGAGCAGCGAAGCGCCGAAGCCGTTTTTGACAGATAAGAAACCTCCGAGCAGTCCCGCGGCTCCGATCAAGCCCGTTCCCAGGACCGCGCAGTATGCGGTCACGACCATTCCCCAGCCGCCGGCCAGAAACAGCAGTCGAAACAATAAGAAAATCATTTTGAACGGGAACAGAAACGGCGCGAAGATCGATTTGATCACGATTTCGGACGGTTGCCCCTGACGGGAATCACTCCAAAACGCTTCTTCGCCGTGATTCTTCCCGCTTTTCATGTGCCGCATAATCCCTTCTCCTTTCTGTTGCCCTGTCCAGCATAGTCCGCCAACCTAAATCGAAAATAAACTTTCTTCGCGAAATCGTTTAGCTTAAGTTTACGTTCGGCCGCTATATCATTAAAATAGAAGAAAGGGGTGGGCGGATTTGTTTCATATCCTGATTGCGGAAGACGACCGTAACGCCAACAAATTGATGGGAGCCGTGCTGAGGGCCGAAGGCTATACGGTGACGTCGGCCTTCGACGGCCGGGAAGCGCTGGAGAAGCTGGAGGAGCACCAGTTCGATCTGATCGTCGCCGACGTCATGATGCCGAATCTGGACGGATACGAGCTGACGAGAATGCTGCGGGAAGCCGATTACCGGATGCCGATCCTGATGGTCACGGCCAAGGAGCTTCCGGAAGACAAGCACAAGGGGTTTCTCGTAGGGACGGACGATTACATGACGAAGCCGGTGGACAAAAAGGAAATGCTGCTGCGCATTCAGGCGCTGCTGCGGCGTTCGCGGATCGTGAACGAGCGCAGGATCGCGATCGGCAGCGTGACGCTGAATTACGACGCGCTGACCGTATCTCGCGGCGACGACATTCAGGCGCTTCCTCCGAAGGAATTTTATCTGCTGTACAAGCTGCTCGCTTATCCGGGCCAAGTATTCACGCGGCTGCAGCTGCTCGACGAAATCTGGGGATTGGAGACGGAAAGCGGGGAAAACACGATCACCGTGCATGTCAATCGGCTGCGCAAACGCTTCGAGCATTATCCGGAATTCGAGATTCAGGCGGTACGCGGGCTCGGATACCGGGCGGTGAAAAAGGCATGAAAGAGCTCCGTTCTCCGGCCTCCAAGCTGAACCTGTTCCTGCTGCTGTCGATCAATCTGTTCGTGATCATCCTGTTTCTGCTGAGCGCGGCGGCGCTGCTCTGCGTGCTGCTGATCCACTGGGGCTGGCTGCCCGACAACTTCTACGAGCAGCCGAGCGTTCCCCTGCTGATCTTCGCTTATGTAATCAGTCTCATGATCGGCGCGGCCATCCTGCTGATGATCAACAGCGTGCTGATCAAGCCTATGCGGCATATGATCGCGGCGATGAACGAACTGGCGAAAGGGAATTTCGCCACCCGCATCCGGCTGAACAAAGGCTCGCATTCGCTGGAAATCAACGAATTCGCCAAAAGCTACAACAAAGCGGCGGAAGAGCTGGGAAGCGTCGAACTGCTGCGCAAAGACTTCATCAACAACTTTTCGCACGAATTCAAAACGCCGATCATTTCGATCAAAGGGTTTGCGGAACTGCTGCGGGAAGGCGGGGTGTCCGAAGAGGAACGGGAGGAATATCTGTCGATCATGATCGCGGAATCGGACCGGCTGGCCCAACTGGCGAACAGCATTTTGGAACTGTCCAAATTGGAATCCAAACGGGTCGCCTCGGAAAAAGAAATCTTCTCCGTCAGCGAACAGATCCGCCGCGCGATCCTGATGGCCGAGAGCAAATGGTCCGCCAAGGCGCTCAATTTCGATCTGGAGCTCGAGGAGACCGAATATCTCGGCAGCGCCCGGCTGCTGAATCAGGTCTGGGTCAACATTTTGGACAACGCCATCAAGTTTTCGCCGGACGGCTCGCTTCTGAGCGTTCGGGTGAACGGCGGTCCGGACGCCGTAACCGTCACGGTGCGCGACCGCGGGCCGGGCATGGACGAAGCGACGCTGGCCCGAATTTTCGACCAGTTCTATCAGGGAGACACCTCGCACGCTTCGGAAGGCAGCGGACTCGGCATGACGCTCGTGCGCAAGATTCTGACGCTGCACGAAGCGGAGATCGGGATCGACAGCTATCCCGGCGAAGGCACGTCCGTGACGGTGACGCTGCCGAGAGAATAACGGCGGCCGACGGGCCGACGGATGGCGATCCGCCGAAGGCGCCCTGTAAGGCGGGCATGCCTTCGGCGCCTTCAGGAGTGAAACGAAAGCGCGACGCCCGGCAGCATCAGCATGTTCAGTCCGTCCAGCGCCATGCCGAGCCCCAGCGAAAACAATCCGGTTCCGAACATCGTCAGCGCCAAAGAGCCGAAGAGGCTTTTGCCGCTTCGATAAGCTTCTTCGAGCGTGCGGATTCCGGCCGGCCGTCTGGACGGATTCCGGATTCCCGCTTCCTTCCCGCGCAGAAACCGGCGCGCAAAGTTCGTCGTCTTGAGTCCGACCGGCAGCGCGGCAGCCAGCAGGACGGCCCCGGCGCCGAAGCTCAGCAGCATCGCGCCCGGGCCGCCTCCCGTGTTGGCGGCCGCCGCATTGAACGCATAACCGGACATCGCGGCCAATACGAACGCAAGCCCGTATCCGAACAAGATGACGGCGGCATGCGGCAGCACATATAAGGTTTTCAGCGCCGCGGCCGCAATCCGGAACGGAAGAAGCGGCGGAAGATCGTTTTTGTTCGTGACGTTTTTTTGCATGACGGGAAACCTCCTGGTCTTCGGTTGATGACCTCAGCATAACCTCCAATAATAAATTCAAACTGAACAGCCGATAACGTTTCGTTTAGATCCGGTTCTTCGCCGCGCGTCCGCCTACGGTCGGCGTTTTTTGCCGTTCGCGCATCTGCGCGGCCGCCCGGGGCTTCGAGGTCGGCGTACCCGCGGCCCCTCCGCTGTCCGCCGTTTCGGTCCGGCCGAATTTTCCCCTTGACCTGCGCCCGTTTACTTGCGAAAATGAACCGCCGAACCTTACGGCTGTCGTATTTCCAAACCGGGCACGGATGCCGATAAAATAAAAAAAGCTCTGACTTTCCGAAGGAGAACCCGCTTATGAACGCCTTAAAAATCGCCGGACTGCTGCTTCTTCTGATGATTGCCGCCGGATGCGGCCGGATCGCTTCGCCCGGCGACCTGCTGCACGCGCCCAACCTCGCGAACGAAGAGCAGTCGCTGTACCGCGCCGTGCAGCCCTTCCTGCCTGCCGGGTACCAGCTTACCACTCCCGACCAATCCGATCAGGGCAGCGCCATCCGTTTGGCCGATCTCGACGGCGACGGCGAGCAAGAACTGATCGTTTCCTATAAGAAACCCGATACCGACTACGAAGTCAATGTGCTGATCCTGAACAAAAAAGACGGCGTATGGAAAAAAGCCGACCAGATTACCGGCAGCGGCATGAATCTCGATTATTTGGCCATCAAGCCGCTGACGGACGCATCGTCGCACGAACTGCTGCTCGGCTATGACGGAGGCGGCTCCGGACTGCCCAAAGAGCTGTTCGTGTACTCTTTCTCCGGCGGCAAAGCCCAGTCGCTCTTCCATCAATCGTACGAACAGATCGCGGTCGGCGACCTGCTCGGGAACGGCCTGGATCAGATTGCCCTCGTTCCTCCCGCCGTGGGCACCGAGGACACGCACTCGGAGATTACGCTGATCGGCGCAAAAAACGGCGGACTGGCGGCGCTCGCGGAACGCCGCACCGACGGCGCCGTCGCCAACATGAGAATCGAACGCGCTTCGGCGGACCGCAGCGGACTGTTCGCTCAGATTCTGAGCACGACCCGTTCGGGCTATGCCGTCCTGTTTGCCTGGGAAGGCGGCAGGCTGGCCAACGTGCTCTCGCTTACGCAGAGCGACTACGGCAAACGCGCATCCCGGCAGAACTTGAAGCTCGGCCGTCCCGATTACAGCCGGGATTTGGGCGCTACGGAACAGAAATGGTGGATCGATTATCCGGCGCAGAACCGCGACGTCGACGGAGACGGCATTTTGGAGGTCGCTCTTCCCAATCCGCTGCCGAGCGCCGAGGATTCGTCGGGCACGCCGCAGCTGTGGAGCGAGTCGTATTACCGATGGGACGGCGGACGCGGCATGACGTTCGTCGAAGACCGGTTCTGGCAGTGGGGGTTCGACCTGCGCATTCCGGACCGCTGGCTCGGCCTGTATCGGATCGACCTTCCTGCGGGCAGCGAAAACGCCGCCGGGGAAGTTCGGTTCATGTACGTGCCGGAAAACGGAAAGCCTGCTCCGCTGCTGACGCTGCGCCAGCTGCTTCCCGAAGAATGGGAGCGCCTGAAGACGGTTCTGGACAGCAGCGAAAGCGACTATGTGGTGCTCGGCGGCACCGGCTCGGTAATGCCCGGCCGATCGCCGGAGATCACGGTCGCCCTTCTTCCCGCCGAAAATGCCGGATTAACCGGCGAAGAAGCCGACAAATACGAAGAACTCCGGCTCACCAAAGCCGAAGTGGTCGAGCTGGCCGGACTGGACACCGACGAGGCAGAGGAGGCGGACAGCAATGTTGAAGAGCATTAAGGGCCGACTCCTGCTCCAAATCGGACTGCTGCTCCTGACCATCGTGCTGGTGCTCGAAGCCATTTTTGCGGCGGCCGTGTATACGTATTACTTCGACAGCGCCCGGCAGATCGTGCAGTCCCGCGCCGTTACGGCGGCAACGCTGTCCAATCAATTCATGGAAGGGTATACGCTGCCCGAGCGGGCCCGCTACATTCTGGAAAACCTCGTTCCGGGCGAGAGCAGCCGCGTCGAGGTGCTGGATCTGCAGGGGCGGACGGTCGTCGATTCCTACGGCTTCTCCTCTTCCCAGCGTATTCGCACTCCCGATGTCCGTGTCGCCCAGCAGGGCGGCGTCGGCAGCTATACGGGCTACTCGAAGGCTTTCAAGCAGCGGATCATGGCCGTGTCCAGCCCACTCGTCAGCTACGGTGAAGTGATCGGGACGCTTCGCTTCTCCGTTTCGACCGAGCCGCTGTACCGGGAAGTAGCGAAGCTGATCGGCTGGTCGATCGGCATCGGAGCCGCCGTGCTGCTGCTGGGATTCGGACTCAGCCTGATTATCGCCCGCCGCATCGTCGCCCCGATCAAGGAGCTGACGGTCATTTCGCGCAAAATGGCGACCGGCGACTTCACCGCCAAGGCCGTGCTCAAGCATAACGACGAGGTCGGCACGCTGGCCGAATCGCTCAATCATATGAACGAAGAGCTGTCCAAGAGCGAGAAAATGAAAAACGACTTCATTTCCACCGTCTCCCACGAGCTGCGCACGCCGCTGACGTCGATCAAAGGTTGGGGCGAAACGCTGGTCGTAGGCGGGCTGGAAGACGAGGAGACGACCATGCTGGGTCTCGGCGTCATTACCAGCGAGACGGACCGGCTGATCGGGCTCGTCGAAGACCTGCTCGACTTTTCCAAATACCAGGCGGGCGAGATCAGGATGAGGTCCGTTCCCGTAGACCTGAACAACCTGCTGGCGCAGCTCGACCTCCAGTACAGTCTTGCCGGCAACCGGCGCGGCGTCGTGCTGAGCACCCGGCTGCCCGGAGAACCGCTGCCGATGCATGCCGACCTCAACCGGCTCAAGCAGGTGTTCGTCAACCTGATCGACAACGCGATCAAGTTCTCGGAACTGAACGGCGAAATTCGGCTGACGGCGGTACGCGAAGATCTGCAGGTTCACATCTCCGTACAGGACGACGGCGAAGGCATTCCGGCGGAAGACCTCGAAAAGATCGGCCGACGCTTCTACAAAGGCAGCTCCAAAATGTCCGGCAGCGGCCTGGGCCTTGCGATCAGCAAAGAAATCGTCCGCCTGCACGGCGGACAGATCAAGATCGACAGCGAGTACGGCGTGGGCACGACGGTGACCGTGACGCTCCCGCTGGCGGTGGAATCCGCGGAAGCGACTTGAAAGCTTCCTCATATAACGTTCGAAGGAGGACTCGTCATTCGAGTCCTCCTCAACTTGTCGAGAAAGTCCAGCGTAGCTAGAAGCGAGAAGACGGAGAGAGAAATTCAGTGAAGGAACGATAGTGTTCGCCTTTGAAATCGGGAAAACTCCGCAAAAATTCGATCTCTTTTCCCGATTTCAACACGCGACCGGAACGAATTTCTCTCGGAGTCTTCTCGCTTCCCGCGTCTACGCAGCTTTCGAGGACAGCCTGAGGAGGACTCGTCATTCGAGTCCTCCTTTTTTCTATTCAAATTTCGCGGAAGCGCCGGAAGCTTCCCCTACGAGAATCCATCCTTCGATGGTGCCCGCGGCGATCCGTCCTCCGCGCGGCGCGAGCGACATAATGACCGTGCTGATCCCTTCGACGCTCACGTCTTCCAGAGCCAGCAGCCTGCCGCTTGCCGAGTCGACGCAGCCCAGCTTCCCTTCCGCCAGCGCGAACCAGACGGTCCGCGTTTCCGGCTCGAACGTCACCGCCGTAACCGGGCTTCCGAAACGCAGCTCCCAGAGCGTCTTCCCGTCTTCCAACGCGCGCCTTGCCAGCACTTCCGAATCGGCGGCGCGTCCCGGCCGGTAGCTGTGAATACCGGCGGCCAGAACCAGCGACTCGCCCAGCTCGTCCGTGCAGAAGCATCCGCCGTCGCTCATCAAATGTTCGCGTTCGGTCGAATCGGTGTTCAGCGGGAACAGCCTGCGAACCTGCGAATTCGAAGGCTCGAACGCGCATACCCATTTGTGCTCGTGCGAAGAAGCCGGCGTTCCCTGCAAAAAATAAAGCCCCGGCGCGCCGTCGATCCTCAAGTAATGGTTGAACAGGTCGTAGTGCCCAAGATTCAAGTCTTCCTCCCGTTCGAATCCGCCGTTCAGCAGGAAATCGCGGGTGCCGGTCCCTTTTCTCCGGCTGCCCGAGCAGTCCCGGGCCAGCAGGACTCCTGCCGCGTTTCGGCTGAGCGAATACGGAACGTCCGTTTCCAGCACGGCCGAGCAGCTTCCCGAATCGGCGTCCCACCGCAGCAGCGTCGACCGGTGCTTCAACATTCCGCCGTCGAGCTCGCGCTTCGAGCAGTTGACGAGCAGCGTGCCGTCTGCGGCACGAATCAGTTCGTAAGCCTCTCCCGCCGAATCGCTGCCCCACGAACCGGTCCGTCCCGTATCCAGATCCCATCGCTCCAGCTGGCGGCTGCCTCCGACGCAGGCGATCTCCCGCTCGCCCAGCCATGCAATATCCCACACGCGGCGGCGAATCTCGAAATCGCCGCGGGACATTTCTTGCAAAAGGCCGAGCACGGCGTTCGCGTCCTGCTCGGCATAAGGCTCGGCGATTCCCGTTTTTTCGGCGGGAACCGGCTTCAATTCTCCCGCGACCACGCGGCCCTCGGCCGAAGGGTTTTCCATTTCGTACGCTTCGTAGGTTTCGAACGGATCGCCTTCCTCTGCCTCTTCGGAGAACGGCCGCAGCATCATGTACAGCCGCTCTCCGTTTTCGTCGAACCGGCAGGCCGTCACTTCCCGGGAGACGTCCAACAGAGAACGGCTGACGTCATTCTCGTAATCCCACAGCAGCAGTTCGCCTTCGAACAAATAACCGCCGTCATAACTTCCCCTCCCGATCGCGAGTTCGTTCCGGCCGGGGCGGAACGCCGCGTCGTTGATCGGCCAAGGCCCCCGCAGGTCGAGTACGGCCAACCGGCTCAAACTTTCGGTGCGATAGATCGACACCCGCCGGCGCACCTTCAATCCTCCGTTCAGGTCCCGCGCGCTCCACTGCATCGAATCGAACGTGGACGTCACGGCCATCAAGCTGCGGTCTTCGTTCCAATACAGGCCGTCGGGCCGCCCGTGTTCGCCGAAAAGTCCTTGTCCCAAAATATGCGTCCAATTCAAGTTCATCCCCCCTGATTCATCCCAAACCCGCTCCGCGGATCGCCCGCTCCAAAATTTCCTTTTTCGTCTCCCGATCCGGTTCGGTCCGATCGTCCGACAGCGCGGCCGCGTTGACCGCGACGCTTTTGCCCGCTTCCGCTTGAGACTCCGCGAACCGAAGCACGCCTTCGACCGGACTGTTCCACTCGTACAGCAGCATCTCCCGCAATCTCGCCAGCTTTTTTTCCGGGTCCGGCTCGCCGAATGTCAGTCTTCCTTCCGCCAGGCCGGCATGAAGCCCGTATTCTTCTCCCAGATCGACGATCGTCCAACCCGGCCAGTACGGAGCCAGCTTGGCAGCCATGCCGCTGACGCAATCGGCATGCCAAAAATAAAGCAGACGCTCGGCGATATCGAGATGCAGCCCTCCGCTGGGCACCGGTTCCGGCCAATCCTGCGTATACAGCTCTTTCACCCCGAGCGAACGGTCGAAATAAGCCGCCGAACGTTCCCCGTATTCCAGCGTATACTCGTAAAACGTGCTCTGCGGATACAGCAGCAGTTCCCCGTCCGGGAAACGGACGCTCGCGACCGTGAGGATCCACTCCTTTTTCTCCGCCGGCGTCAGAAGCGGAATGTCCGGATCGTGCAGAAAACTTCCCAGCAGGCGATGTCCCGCATAGCCGACGTAATCGGCCAGCCCGACGATCCCTTCGCCGGCCCATTTGACCTCCCAGCCCGGCCAAGACGCTCCCAGCAGGCGCATATACATCTGCCGGAGCGGAATATCCAGCAAAATGTCGCCCCCTCCGTAGAGCAGCAGCGTTTTCCGATCCAGGTCGACGACCGCTCCGCCTTCCGCCCAATCTTCGTTCATCCATTCTTCCGGTTCCACCCCGCGCTGCGCCTCGATAAAACGCAAAGCGTATTCTTCTCCCCAAAACAAGTCCCTCGTCAGCGTCTCCGCGCACCAATGGTGATAATAAAGCCGGTATCCGCCTCCGCGAACCAGCGCCAGATTGACCCGTTGTCCCATGCTTTCATTCCTTCCCTTGAACTCTTTTCCGTTATGCTCCATGATACAGGGAAAGCCTGACGGCAGGCAAAAAAACAAACGTCAAAGGGGAATGCTTATGAGCTCTCGATCCGCTGTCGCCGCCGCCATCGAACGATCGGTCCGTTTTTTGGAAACGACGACGCACTTCGACCCGGGGAGCGACGAAGACAGCCGGCGCAAATGGGACGGCGCCTGGTGGCGGATGTCGGCGCTGCACGAATTGGGCGAAGCGGGGCGCATCCCGGAATCCGCGATTCTCGAAGCCGAACGGCTGCTCCGAACGCGCGTCTGGCCGCGGTTCGTCATTACCGGGGAAGACGCGCCGCAAAACGAAGCCGACCGCGCCAAATGGGACTGCTGCCACTGCGAACTCGCCGTCTTTTACATGATTCTGCGCGCCTGCGGCCGTCCGGTCGACGAGGAGATGCCTTGGATTCGCGAATGGCTGCTGAGTCATCAGCTGCCCGACGGCGGACTGAACTGCGATCCCGATGCCTATGTCGGTTCCCGCAAAAGCTCCCTCGTGTCCACCCTTCCTCCGCTCGAAGCGATTCTGCGGCATACGGACCGGGCGTTCACCGATCGGGAAATAAACGTTCTCGACGAAGGCGCGCGGTATCTGATCGAACACCGCCTGGTCTGCTCCAAGTCCAGCGGCGAGGTCATTAACGAAGACTGGCTGAAGCCGTGCTTCCCGAGATTTTTCGAATACGATCTGCTGCGCGGACTGTCGTTTCTGACGGAATGGTCGCAAAAGCTCGGCCGACCGCTGCCGGAAGGATTCGTCGAAGAGGCGCTGGCGCGGATCGAACCTTATACGGACGGGGAAAAGGTGCGGATCGGCCGACAGGTCTGGGACCCGGACGGCGAATGGGGCGGGGAGACGTTCGGGCTGCTGGAGGCGCTGCCGGGGATCGGGGAAGTGTCGGAGACATTGAGCGGGCAGCTCAGACGGATCTTTTAAACGCGGAAGAACCGCAGCGGACGCTGCGGTTCAGGTTGTCGAGAAAAGTACGTAGACACGGGAAGCAAGCGGACTCCGAGAAAAATTCGTTCCGGTCGCGTGTTGAAATCGAGAAAAAGGATTGAATTTTGATGGAATTTTCTCGATTTCAAAGGCGAACACTGTCGTTCCTTCACTGAATTTCTCTCTCCGTCTTCTTGCTTCTTGTCACGTTGAACTTTCTCGACACGTTGAACCGCAGCGGACGCTGCGGTTCTTTATGGATTCTTTGTCGGCTGCTTCGAAGCCCTGCCGGATTCCGATCCCGATTATTCCGGCATCAGGTCCGAAGCGGCCGGAGCCGCGTAAAATTCCAGTTCGGCGACATTGGCGTTCCCGGTCTCCGGCGTATAGTAACGGATGTAACGGTATGCGGTATCCGCCGAAACGTTTACCGTGTTCCATCCCGCGGCCGGCTGTTCGCCGATCGTGTGCAAATCGACGAACCCTTCCGTGCTCGATACGTTGGAGCCCTGGAATTTGCCTCCGACCATTCGGACTTCCATGCCTTTGCGCGGATAAAACCGGACTTGGTCAAGGCGTGCCTCGGCCCCTTCGCCGAGGTCCATGCCGGCATAGCCTCCCGCGCCGTTTTTAAAATCGTAATACGTATTCACGTCTCCGTCGAAAGCTTTGTCGTATTCGCTGCCCGCCGCCCATGCCGGTTCGGCTCCGAATAAGGAACCTGTCAGCGCCTGCAGCTGATTGGAAATATCGACGGTCAGTTCTCCCGTCACGCCGCTTCCGTCCGTCGCCGTCGCGATGACTTTCACTTGGCCGTTAAGCCCTTTCGAGTTGCCGGACAGCAGGCCGTCCGGGGTGATCGAAGCGAGCTCCGTCGCTTCGCCGTCGAGGCCGTACACGGACCAAGTCACGGACTGATTCGCGTTGGCGGGCTTGACCTGCGCGCTCAGGCGCAGCGTGCCCCGGTTCGAATCGATCGCGGAAGCGCCGCCTTCCCCGCTCACCGCGATTTCGCGCGCTTCGAAGAACAAGTTAATAGCATGCACGGCGTCCGCGATCGCGTGACGTTCTTTTTTCGCGTTGGCATAGACGATGTCACGAGCCGCTACTTCGCTTCTTGCCGCTTCCGTCTCTTTCGCTTTCATGCGTACCGTGAACAACGTTTCCTTATTGAACAGCTGATTCGACGTTCCGCTCGCCTTCACGGTAACACGGCCCGGCTGCCCGGCTTCGGCGCTGAAATTCAGCTGTTTGACGGCGGACTCCGCCGCCACGAATTCCAATACTTCCGGGTCGTAGGACAGATTCAAGTTCAATTCGCGCATGCTGTCGCCCGCTCCGTTCACCGCATAGCTCAGACTGAATTCCTCGCCCGCTTTCACGGAGTCGTCTCCCCGAACGGACAGGGTCAGCGATTCCGTTTTGACGATCACCGTATCCGTTCCGACGAACGCGGAGCCCGTATCGGAGACGATGGCGATCTTCGCTTCCACTTCGCCGGTCTGTCCGGCGAGCGCCTGCACGAACGCTCTGCGATCCGCCTTCACTTGATAGCCTTTTGCGTCTTTTTTGATCTCCGCGGCTACGTCCTTCCCGTTCACCGCAAGCCGAACCGAAGAACCGGCCAATGCTGCGGCGTTGTCCGGAATCCCGATGCCGATCTTCACGCTGCCCGTCAATTTGCCGGCCAATACGTGCGGGTCGATGTCGATCTTCGCGGGCACGATGTAGTCGGCGTTCGATACCGGAGGCTTCTCCATGCCCGTGCCCAGGAAGTAGCTCGTATGCGGCGGTTGGTTGTAGCCCACGTTCTGCCAAGCGATTCCCAACCGGTACACCGGATCGTGCATCAACGTCGGAATGCGATGTTCCGTCAGATCGGTGGTCGTGTAGAGGCGCAGCTCCGTGCTGTCGAGATTCCGCACGATCACTTCCTCGCGCCAATCGCCGAGCAGATCGGCCTGCAGAACCGGATTGCCTTTGGTGCCGTTGTTCGAAGTCGCGCCTTCCATCGTCAGCAGATTAACGAGTTTGCCGTTCTCGTAATCCCATTTGTCGATGCGCGGCGTTCCGATCCCGATATCGTAATCCGTCCAGTCGTGATCGAGCAGCTCGCGCGACAAATCGCCGTCCCACCAGATCGCGAAGTTCGAGCTCGGAATATCTTCTCCGATTTTCTCTCCGGCAGCCGTATGCAGATGGCCGACTTTGCTGTTCCATTCGCCGGAGATGGCCCAAGCTTCCGCTCCCGGATAGCGGGGATCGATATCCGCCGCCAGGCCGCGGCCCGTGTCTTCGCCCGTGGCCACGCTCCACAGCAGTTCGCCCGTGGCGGCATCGCGCATCGTCAAACCGTACGGTCCGGACTCGTGCACCTGGAACACTTCGAGTCCCGGCCGGTTCGGGTTCAGATCGCCCACATGCAGCGCGTCTCCATGGCGCCAACCTGTCGAGTACAATCCCGTACCGTCGTGGTCGATGACCGCGGCGCCGAAGACGATCTCGTCCCGCTCGTCGCCGTCCACGTCCGCGACGCTCAAGCTGTGGTTGCCCTGCCCCGCATACTCTTGATTGCCGTCGTCGCTGTCGAACGTCCAGAGCTTTTTCAGCTCGCCGCCCCGGAAGTCGTAAGCGGTCAGCATCGTTTTCGCGTAATAGCCGCGTGTCATGATCAAGCTCGGCCGCTTCCCGTCCAAGTACGCGATGCCCGCCAGGAAGCGATCGCCCCGGTTGCCGTAAGTATCGCCCCAATCCCCGATATTGCCCCGCGCCGGCGAGAAATCGGTGCTGACCAATTCCCGGCCCGTCGCTCCGTCGAAAATCGTTAAGTATTCGGGTCCTTGCAAAATGTATCCGTTCGCGTTCCGGTAATCGGCATCGGGGTCCCCGATCGTTCGGCCGGTTCCGTCTTTCGCGCCGTCGGCCGTTCTCATCGCCACTTCCGCTCTGCCGTCGCCGTCCAGGTCGTACACCATGAACTGCGTATAATGCGCGCCGCCCCGTACGTTTTTGCCCAACCCGATTCTCCACAACCGCGTGCCGTCGAGCTTGTAAGCGTCGATCAGCACTTCGCCGGTGTAGCCCGAGCGGGAATTGTCCTGATCGCCGGCGCTCCACTTCAAAATCAGCTCGTACTCGCCGTCGCCGTCCAGGTCGCCGACGCTGGCGTCGTTGGCGCTGTAAGGGATCGATTCGCCGCCCGGCAGCACGGCATTCGCCGGCTTTTGCAGAGGAATCGACTTGTACGAATCGGTCCAGGGTTTCGTTTTGTCCGAAGTGCCGACTTCTTTCCCGTTCAGTATAGCGCTTACATAATAACTTGAATTCGTCTGCCCATCGGCGTCCAGGTAGTTGGTGCTCGACGAGATCGGCTCGGCGTTTACCTTCCGTCCGTCGCGGTAGAGATTGAACGTCGTGCCTTCCGAATCGGTTCCGAGCAGTCTCCAGCTGACGAAGACGCCTTCACCCGTATTTACCGCCACGAGCCCGCGCTCCAGATATTCCATCTGCCGGGACCCACCGGCGCTCTCCGCGGCCGCTGCAGGCAGCGGTCCGACCGGACCGATCAGCGATATCCCCAATACCGCCGTACCGAATAAAAGCGCGGTTTGCCGTACTTTTGCCCTCATTCTTTTCAAATCGATCAAACCTCCTCATCATTTAACTAAAAACAGACTTTTAATTCTTTGAAAACCACATCCCTCATAGGCATCTTACCGAATATAAAAGATTTCCACAATATTTATTAAATGGATTTCTGAAATTTTCCGCTCGTTTACTAACTTAAAAACAAGTCGCTAAACGACAAAAAAACCTTTGCTTCCGGGCAAAGGTTTCGGTTATTTTTTCGCCGCGCAAAGCCGAACGTCGCAGCGCTACTCCATGAACAAAGCGGTAAAAATCACGACATCCTGCAGGAAATGAATGATCAGCGCCCAGAAGAACCCTTTCGTTTCCAACATCGACTTGGCCAGGAACCATCCGATAAAAGCGGCCATTAGCACGCCGACCAAGCCGCCCGGGTTGCCGAAATAATGCACGACGCCGAAGATCGCGGCCGCCAGCCCCTGCGCGAGGTAGGGCGAATAGCCGTATTTGCTTACGACGGCGACGAACGAGAAGCGGAACAGGATTTCCTCCGAAAAAGCGTTCGCAAGCGCAAAAGCAAGCACCAGAAAAATGCCGGGAACCCAGTCGAAGCTTATGCTTTTCCCGTGAACTACCTGAAAATAGATGACGATCGCCGTGGCCAGCGTGATGACGACCGCAAAGTTCAATCCCAGATGTCTCCACGTTTCCCCCGCTTTCGGCTTGACGCCGATCCACGGTTCCGGCCGGATGACGCCGCCCCGCCTCCTCAGGTTCAGATACGCCAGCCCTTCGCGGCCCGTCATGGCGTAAACGAGGCCGATCACGATCGCGGCCAGAGCCAGCACGGTGACTTGATAACCGATCTCCAGGTTGTACCGTTCGTTCGCGAATACGTTCAAGGCAAGGGGAGCATGGCCTTTAAGCCACACCAGCAGGGGAGCGCACGCAATCGCGACAAGCGTAATCGCCGCGACCGGAATAACGCCGACTCTTTTTTTATTCATGATCATACCCATGTTCCCGCACCTCGTTCGGATGATTTAATGTGTCCAGCGCATGCCTGCACCATTCCGTCGTCATTCGCACATACCGTTCGCCGTAATCGAGCGTGAGCAGCCAGAGCTGCGTCTGCCTGTCGTGTCCGGCCGGGATGCCGCTTCTGATTCCCGCCAGTACCGCCGTCATCTCCTCGCTCGCCCGCAGTTCTTCCTCGACGAACGCGACGATCTGCGGAATGCGGCTTTCGTCCGCGACGAACACCTTCATCAGCAGTTCGTTGCGTATGACCGACTCTTCGGGAGGCCGAACCAACCACGAATCGAGCCGTTCGCGCCCTTGTCCCGTCACGCCGTACACGATTTTCCGCCTGCCCGTCGCCGCCTCTTCCACGACTTCGACGTCGCCTTCCGTTTCCAGCTGCTTGATGCTTTTGTGGATATGCCCGTAGGATTCGTTCCAGAACAGGCCGATGCTTTCTTTCGAAAACTTCACGAGTTCGTAGGCGCTCATGGGCTTGATCCGCAGCAGCCCCAAAATGGCGAAGTGGGTGGTGTTGATCCTTTTCATGCTCCCCTCCTTTTTCGTTTTTTATTATGTATCTTTAAGATACATTAGTATCATAACCGATCAACGTACGAATCACAATCCGCCTCGTGAAATAATTGTCTTCGCAGCAGCGCTTGTACTGAATCCGCGGCAAAAAGACTGCCGGGAATCTCCCGGCAGTCTTCGATACGGCGATCAGCAGCGCACATGTTTCCGTTTGAAGCCCAGCTGCCCTTTTTCCGCGGCTTTCCGAATATTTTCCGCGGTCTGCAGCACTTTGCGTTTGGCCGGTCCCTGTCCCGTTTCCACCGGCGCCGTCGATTCGGCCGTTTCCAGCGCCCGCTCATGCAGCGGCGTATACGAAACGGCGGTCGTATATACGAAGTTCGCCATCGCGTGTTTGGCGCGCTCCGGCGCTTCGCGAATCGTCCGCTCGACCAGCCGCAGCATGCCGTCCAGCTTCTCCGCGTCGAACTCTTCGTCTTTCCGGCTGCCGAGCAGCCAGCAGTAGCAGCTCCATCCGGCCGACATCCGCAGCTCGTCCCCGCTTGCGATCCACTTGTCCGCCACCGTCTGCGCGATGTCCGCCTCGGACAGCGTCACCGCCACGACGAAATCGGCGATCATGTAGAAATACGCGGCGTCGATCCAGCGGTCGAAGTCCGCTTCCGTCATGGCCGAAGGATCGGCGATCACCCCGGCAAAATACATCGCGTCGTAGTTCCCCGTCCGGTACAGCTCTTCCGCCAGCGCTTGATCCTTCTTGATCGCTTTCGCCATCGGCTTCATCGCTCCGGCGGCTACGCCGAACACCGGCTCGCGCGCGCCTTCGGAGAGATACCGCTTTTTCGTGCGTTCCGTGCCGAGGGACTCCAGCTCGTTCATGACTTCCTGCATGTTCATGGATGGACCGACTCCTTTCGCTTTGGAGGAATTTGGGCTCATTATAGCATGTCGGTAACAGACCGTCCTTGGAAGCGGCTGTTCCGATTGATTATTGACTACGCAGTCAATAACTGATAAGCTTCTCCCATGAGCAGACCAAGGGAATTCGATGCCGACCTCGCGCTTCATCAATGCATGGAGGTGTTCTGGGCGAAAGGTTTTCACTCCACGTCCTATGAAGACCTGACCCGCGCCACGCAGGTGAAGAAGCAGAGTTTGTACGGCGTATTCAAAAACAAACGGGAATTATTTTTACAGTCGTTGGCGTTGTATAGGGAACGGAATCTGTCGATTTTGGAAAAAAGGATCGCCGAAGAGACGCTGCCGATTCGCCAATTGGAAGCGATCTGCGAAGCGGCGTTATACCCCGACGAAGAAGCGCGGCTGCGCGGCTGTCTGATAATCAATGCTTCGCAGGAATTCGGAAGCGAAGATGCCGACGTCAATCGGCAGATCGGGCAGATGATGGAGCGCACGGAAGCGATGATCGAGCAGGCGATTCGCGCCGGGCAGGCGGAGGGCACGATTACTTCGCGGCTGGGCAGCCGAGAACTGGCCGCTTATCTGGGCAACGCGATCAACGGCGCGAAGATGATGGAGAAGTCCGGCATCCCGCGAGAAGAGATTTGCGGCGTGATGCGCACGACGATTGCGCTGATCGAAGAAACCAAGCGCGATCCTTCGGATATTTAGATACCGGCTTATCGGGAAGATACGCCGGTTCTTTTCCGCCTCTTACTTGACCGAGCAGTCAAAAACTTGAACCCCATATGAAGGAGGTGAGGCCCGATACTCGATACCGGATAGCCGATCGAGAGATGCACGAAATGAATGTTCGACGAGACGGATGCCGCATTCACATACTTAAAATTTTGATTACACATATAACAGGAGGCTGACTTTCATGACCGATTCGCAATCCAATCGCTCCGTTCAATCGCTGTTCCGCCCCTTCTCTTCGGGCACTCTTTCTTTATCCAACCGGATCGTCATGGCGCCGATGACCCGTCAATTTTCGCCGGAAGGCGTGCCGGGCGAGAATGTGGCCGCTTACTACCGCCGCAGAGCGGAGAACGACGTCGGCCTGATCGTGACGGAAGGCACGATCATCGATCACCCGGACGCCTCCAATCAGCCGAACGTGCCGCATATTTACGGAGAAGCGGCGCTTGAAGGCTGGAAGAACGTCGTGTCCCAAGTCCACGCGGCAGGCGGCAAGATCATTCCGCAGATCTGGCATATGGGCGCTCGCGGCCAAGTGGGCGAGTATACCGAGGAAGAAGTGGCCGAAATCGTGCGGCAGTTCGCGCATTCGGCAGCGGCAGCGAAGGAAGCCGGCTTTGACGGCATCGAGCTGCACGGCGCGCACGAGTACCTGATCGATCAATTTTTCTGGGCCAAAACGAATCCGCGCACCGATCGCTACGGCGGCGATATGGTCCAGCGCACGCGCTTCGCGGTCGAAGTGATCGAAGCGTGCCGCGCGTCCGTAGGATCGGACTTCCCGATCGTGTTCCGCTTCTCCCAATGGAAAGGCAGCGACTATACGGCGAAGCTCGCGGAAACGCCGGAAGAATTGGAGCGGTTCCTGAAGCCGCTGAGCGAAGCGGGCGTCGACGTGTTCCACTGCTCCACACGCCGCTTCTGGCAGCCGGAATTCGAAGGTTCCGACCTGAACCTCGCGGGCTGGACCAAAAAGCTGACCGGCAAACCGACGATCACCGTCGGCTCGGTCGGGCTGGACGGCGAATTCCTGACTTTGTTCAAAGAAGGCAAAGGCGCGGGAGTGAGCGGGATCGAAGACCTGCTGAAGCGTCTGGAAGACGGCGAGTTCGATCTCGTCGCGATCGGCCGCGCCCTGCTGGCCGATCCGGCCTGGGCGAACAAAGTCCGGCAGGGACGCCAAGACGAGCTGGTGGCGTTCTCCCCGGCCGCCGTGCAGGAATTGTACTGAGCCGAAGAACCGAACGGTTAACGAAAAGAGCCTGGACCCAAACGCAGCAACGCGTTTGTCCAGGCTCTTTTTTGCGCGAGAAAGATCTTTTTGCCGATCCTTCTTCCTCTGTTCGATTCTGCGTCAGGTCCGCGCTTTCTGCACCTTCAGCAGCTTGCCTTTTACCGTCGTCTCCTGCATCGCCTTCAGCACCTTAGCGCCTTTGCCGTTCAGGATGTCCACGTAAGTCACGGTTTCCTGGACGCTGATGATGCCGATATCGTCCGCGGTCACCCCTTCGATCCGGGCGATGGTGCCGACGAAGTCGACGGGACGCAGCTTTTTCTTTTTGCCGCCGTTGAAATACAGCTTCATGATGTCCGCGTTCAGCTCTTCGCCCCGGCTCTTCTTCGGCGCCGGGCGGTCGCGCAGCTTGCGGTCGAACGCCGCCTGCGCTTCGGACACCGCGTAAGCGGAAGGCTCCTCGGCGAGCGGCAGCTCGAAGCCGACGTAGCTCTCGATCGCGCCCAGGAACTTGTCTTCGAACGGCGTGGCGAACGTGATCGCGATGCCGCTTTGTCCCGCGCGGCCGGTCCGGCCGGTGCGGTGGACGTAGCTTTCTTTTTCCATCGGCAGGTCGTAGTTGACGACATGCGTGATCCGGTCGATGTCGATGCCGCGCGCGGCCACGTCGGTCGCGACCAGGTAGCGGAACTGCCCGGCGCGGAACTCGTTCATGACGCGGTTGCGGTCGTCCTGCTCCATGCCGCCGTGGATCTTATTGACCGGGTAGCCGAGACGCTCGAGCTGAGCCGCCACGGCGTCGACATTGTCCTTGGTCCGGCAGAAAATCATGCAGCTGTCCGGATTTTCGACGACCGTCACCTTTTGCAGCAGCGCCGGCTTGGCTTTTTCGCCGATCCGGTACAGCCTGTGCTCGATCTGCGTCTGACGTTTGTCCGTCGGCGAGCCGATCTCGATATCGACCGGTTCGTTCATGTAGCGGTGGCAGAGACGTTCGACGTCCTGCGGCAGCGTGGCTGAAAACAGCATCGTGACGCGCTCCGTCGGCAGCTGCTTGATAATCTTCTCCAGCTGCTCGATAAAGCCCATGCTCAGCATCTCGTCGGCTTCGTCGATGACCAGATACCGGACGCGTTCGAGGTCGATCGTGTCCTTTTCGATATGGTCCATCATGCGTCCGGGCGTAGCGACGATGACATGATTGCGCTGCGTCAGCTCCCGCTTCTGGCGGTCGAACGGCTGCTTGCCGTAGATCGCCGCCGCTTTGATGCGCTTGAAGCGCCCGATGTTCATGATGTCTTCCTTCACCTGGTCGGCCAGTTCGCGCGTCGGGGTAAGGATCAGCGCCTGCGGACGGCTTTCTTCCCATTCGAGCTTTTCGCACAAAGGAATGCCGTACGCCGCCGTTTTGCCGCTGCCGGTGCGGGATTTGACGGTGACGTCTCGGCCCTGCAGAGCCTGCGGGATCACCTGCTGCTGGACGGGGGTGGGGCTGCTGTAATTCAGCGCTTCGAGCGCTCGGAGAATGTCGGGGCCGAGGTTGTAGTCGGAGAAAGCAGACGGTTCAGCCTGAGCCGAGCCGCTTTGCTGGATGTCGGAATTCGGATTGTTATCGATCATGTTTGGTAAACTCCTTCGGTCTCGCTTGGTGCTGTGCGGATATCGGATAAGCGTACCACAGATCGTGAGAAAAGAGGATGGGCGTTTTAGGATGTTGATGATCTCGTTCGCAGCATTGGTCGTACTGATTCTTTCTTTCCACAAAAAGAAATAGACCGCCCTCAGCCAAGGCAGCGGTCTATTCATTTTGAGGCCAACCTTAAAGCCCACCGCCCTTAAAAGCGGCTATTGCATCGGGAGTCGTGTTGACGCACGGCTCCTTTTGCATTGAATTCTTTGTAGTATGACTATAGCAGTGACGATTAGGAAGTTCAATTCAAACTACTGATAGATCAACGATTCAAGTGAATTTTTAAACCTTTTATTCAGCGAACTCGCCGCCGTGATCCGCCGCTGCCCCTTCCCGCATCCGGCTCTCGAACTCCGCCAATCCCGCCCGCACTTCCTCCGTCGATCTGGCGTTCATCAGCTTGACCCGCAGTTCGTTCGCTCCGCGGAAGCCCCGGACATAGATCTTGAAAAAGCGCGGCAGCGCTTTGAACGGACGGGGTTCCAGCTCCGCCGAATATTTGTCGTGGAGATCCAGATGCAGCTTGAGCAGGTTCAGCAGCTCTTCGCTGCCGTGTTCCTTCTTCTCCTGCTCGAACGCGAACGGATTGTGGAAAATGCCGCGGCCGATCATAATGCCGTCCACGCCGTATTTTTCCGCGAGCTCAAGCCCCGTTTGGCGGTCGGGAATGTCTCCGTTGATCGTCAGCAGCGTCTGCGGCGCGATCTCGTCGCGCAGCTGCTTGATCGCCGGGATCAGCTCCCAGTGGGCGGCCGCTTTGCTCATTTCCTCCCTTGTCCGCAGATGGATGGACAGGTTCGCGATGTCCTGCTTCAGGATATGGGTCAGCCAGCCGCGCCATTCGTCGACTTCGGTGAAGCCGAGCCGCGTCTTCACGCTGACCGGCAGTCCCCCGGCTTTGGCGGCCTGGATAATCTCCGCCGCAAGCTCGGGACGGCAGATGAGGCCGCTGCCTTTTCCGTTCTCCGCCACGTTGTCCACCGGGCAGCCCATGTTGAGATCGATGCCCTTGAACCCCTCCTCCGCCATGCCGATGCTCATGCGGCGGAAGTATTCCGGCTTATCTCCCCAGATATGGGCCACCATCGGCTGCTCGTCTTCCGTAAAGGTCAAACGTCCGCGCACGCTGTGGCTCCCTTCGGGATGGCAGTAGCTCTCCGTATTCGTGAATTCCGTAAAAAAAACGTCCGGCCGGGCCGCCGCGCTTACGACATGGCGGAACACGACGTCCGTCACGTCCTCCATCGGGGCCAATATGAAAAAGGGACGAGGAAGCTCGTTCCAAAAATTTTGCGTCATTGCAAAAACCTCTCTATCTCGTATTGATGATAACAGCGTCTTGATTTCCGTATAACATTATACATAGCCGCCGCCGAATAGACTAATGCGTATTTTGAGACATCCGGAGACGAAGACCGCTTTTTACCGCGCTTATTATGCCGGGCAGAAGGAAAAAAAGGCCGAAAAAGACGGTGAGCAGATTATACTGAGGCGTTTCGTAAAAATCGAACCATTCCGTAATCAGCGAAGAGTTCAGAATCTTTCCGAATACCGTCCCTTCGGGATCCCGGTAACGAAGAATCCACCCCGCCGCCTCGGACCCCATAAAGAAAATTTGCGACAACAAAAAAACGCCGATAGACGATACCCAATATCTTTTCAAAAACGGAACCGCATTTCGTTTTCCGGCCAATGAAATCCCCCCGAATCAGTGAAGTTCTTTGCTGCGATACATCATGACGGATACGGCATAAGACGCGGCAAAAATCGCCAGTGCGACCATCAGGGACACTCGGTCCACCTCGGAACTTCTGAAATCGATCGTCGCGTCGGACAGATGCAGCAGATACCAGAGCAGAAACCGCAGCGCGACCGACAGACCCGCCGCCGCAAACAGCAGCGTTTCGCTTTTTTCCGCGCCGAGCTTCAAGATGAGCGGATAGACGATTCCGATCGTCATCAGAGAAAGCTGCAGCCCGAAGCTGTACCCGGAGAAGAGCAGATCGAAAGACAGCTCGCCCCGTATGCTTTGAAGCAGCACCGTAACGAGGCTGGTCGCAAGTCCCAGCAGGATCAGCAGCATAAAAGAAACGTATTTGGCGCTGACGATCGCGGTGCGCGTGACCGGCAGGGTGATTTCGAATTTGTTCCATTTGGACGACTCGTCCATCTTCAAAGAAGTTCCCGTATTGGAAGCGAAAACAAAGATCTGGATCGCGACAATCATCGGAATCATGGAGGCGTCCCCGAGCAGAAACGGAACGAGCGCGATCGGCAGAGCGATCATAAGCGAGAGCTTGATATTGCCCTGCATGGAATAAAAGTTGCTTGTTACCAAACCGGTCATGTTAATCTCCTCCCTTGACCAGAAGCAGCATGATCTCGTCGATGCTCCCCCGGTCCACGACCATTCCGCCGTACTTGCGTTCAAAGGCTGCCCGGTTATTCACCAGCACGTCGATCTGATAGTCCCTTTTTCTGTAGGCCATCATATCCGCGCGGTCGATCAGCCGAAATTGTTCGGCTTTGCAGCGGACTATGCCGTATTCGTAGATCAGGCGATCCTTGCTCTCCGTCAGCCGTATTTGGCCCCGATGAATGAACGTGATGTAATCGGCGATCTTCTCCAGGTCGCCGGTGATATGCGAGGACATCAAGATGGAATGGTCTTCGTCTTCGATAAATTCCAGAAAAACGCTTAAAATTTCGTCTCTGACGATCGGGTCCAGGCCGGCGGTCGCTTCATCCAAAATGAGCAGCTTGGGCCGATGCGACAACGCGACGGCAAGCGCCAGCTTCATCTTCATCCCTCTCGAATACCGGCCGATCTTCTTCCCCGTATCCAGGTTGAATCTCGCAGTCATGTTCAAAAAGCGTTCCTGATCCCACTGCTTATAGGTACCGGCCATTACTTTCGCCAGCCTGGCCGGCGTCAGCATTTCGGGGAAGTTGGCTCCGTCGAACACGACGCCCACCTGCTCGCGAATGTCCCGGTCTTTATCGCCCATTTCCCGGCCGAAGATTTTGATCGTGCCGCCGTCTTTTTTGACGATGTTCAACACGGCGTTCATCGTCGTCGTCTTGCCCGCTCCGTTCTCGCCGACGAATCCCATGATCGTCCCGCGGGGGATCGAGAACGAGACATTGTCCAGCCGAAAGTCCGAACCGGGATAGGTTTTGGTCAGATTATCGATTTCCAAACTGTACGTCATGACTTCCTACTCCTCCGTATAGAATAGAGTCAGCAATTCGATCGCTTTATCCAAGGAGATGCCTCCGGTTCGAGCCGCTTCCGCCGCCAAGCTCAGATGTTCTTCCAGCTTCTTCTGCAGTTCCTCCTGAATGAAATCCCGATTCCTCGCCGCCACGAAGCTGCCCCGTCCCACCGTCGTCTCGATGAAGCCGTCCCGCTGCAAGTCCTCATAAGCCTTCTGCACCGTGATTACGCTGACGTGGATGGACTTGGCCAGCGAACGCATGGACGGAATCGGATCGCCCGTCCGCAGTTCTCCGTTCATGATCATGGCTTTCATCTGCGACGTGATCTGTTCGTAAATCGGTTTGCTCGTATTGCTGCTGATTATGATCTCCACATGAAACCACCTTACCGAACTGTAGTGTACTTATTCAACAAGTACACTATGAATCACTAGGAGTAATTTGTCAATCGAAACGACGAAAACAAAATTTATGCACAATAATGATTGATTAATACATGGATTTTGTTATAATAAATCTCGTTGGTTGATAATGATTATCATTATCTGACTATATCGTCCTCGTTGGCACTCTCTTTGCAAGAGGAGCCGACCGGCCGACACGCGCCGCACACAGAAACTTACATACACTTTATCTCAGGAGGTTGTTATGAAAAAATCCGCTTTGTTGAAATTGACGTCCGCTCCGGTATTGGCCGCGATGCTTATGCTGAGCGCCTGCTCCAATTCGAGTACGCCGGCTGCCCAGCCCGAAGCTTCCGCCGCGGCTCCCGCTGCCGGGACAACGGCTGCCGAAGCGCCCGCGACCGTCGAAATCACCGATATTCACGGCAAGGTTACCGTACCCGTAAACCCTGAAAAGGTCGTCGCTCTGGACAACCGGACATTCGAAACGCTGTCCGACTGGGGCATTAAATTGGCCGCCGCGCCGAAAACTGTCATGCCTGCCGACTCTCCTTACGTAGCGGACGAATCGGTTCAAAATATCGGCGATCACCGCGAGCCGAATCTCGAAATTCTGGCCGCCGCCGATCCCGATCTGGTCATTGTCGGACAAAGATTCTCAGGCTATTACGAAGACATCAAAAAGCTCGTTCCTAACGCCGCCGTCGTCGATTTCAGCTTCGACGTCTCCGAAAAATCGGCGACGCCGGGAGAAAACCTGGTGAAAGGGCTCGAAGATTCGACCGTCAATCTGGGCAAAATTTTCGATAAAACGGCGGAAGCCGACGCTCTGATCGCCAAGTTCGACGATTCGATCGCCAAAGCCAAAGCCGCTTACAACGGAACAGACAAGGTGATGAGCGTGATCGTGTCCGGCGGGGATATCGGATTCGCGGCTCCGCATTACGGACGCGTCTGGGGACCGATGTACGAAATCTTCGGTTGGACTCCGGCTCTGGAAGTCGCCGCTTCTTCTACCGACCACCAGGGCGACGATATTTCGGTTGAAGCCATCGCGCAGAGCAATCCGGACTGGATCTTCGTGCTGGACCGCGACGCGGCGATCGCCAGCGAAACGGAAGCCGTGCCCGCGCAGGACGTGATCGACAAAGCGCCTGCCCTGAAAAACACCAAAGCGATCAAAGAAGGACATACCGTATACGCGCCGAACGATACGTACACCAACGAGTCGATCCAAACATACATCGAGCTGTTCGACAACCTCGCGGCGACTTTAGCCGAGTAATCCAAAGGAGTCTCGCATCGTGTTGAAAAATGCAGCGTCACAAATGGCCGGAGTGGGTTCTAACCCGCTCCGGCATCATCATAATAAGCTTTGGACGTGGCCTTTCATTCTGGCCGTCTTCGCCATTCTTGCTCTGGGCGCGATTTCCCTGTTCACCGGCGTTTACGATATTCGTGGACAAGCTGACGGCAAAGAGATGTTTTTCACCACCCGGGTGCCGAGAACCCTCTCGTTGATGCTGACCGGCGCCGCGATGGCCATGGCAGGACTCGTCATGCAGCTTGTTACGCAGAACCGCCTCGTCGAGCCCACCACGACCGGAACCATCGAATGGTCGGGATTGGGGCTTTTATCCGTTTACCTGATCTTCCCGGCCCCCAGCCTGCTGCTGCGGATGACCGGCGCGATCCTTTTTTCGTTTATCGGGACATCGCTGTTCTTCCTGCTGCTGCGAAGAATCAAGCTGCGTTCGTCGTTGATTGTGCCGATCGTCGGGATGATGCTCGGAGCGGTCATTTCCGCAATCTCGACGTTCGTCGGACTTCTGTTCCAAATGACCCAGAATATCGAGAGCTGGTACATCGGTTCCTTCTCGAACGTTCAAATCGGCAGATACGAATATTTGTGGATTATCGTATTGGTGACGGTTTTGATCTTCATCTGCGCCGATCGCCTGACGCTGGCCGGCTTGGGTCAGGACGTCGCCACGAGTCTGGGCGTCAACTATAACCGGATTATCTTTCTCGGAACGGCGCTGATCTCGCTGGCGGTCGGCATTGTCGCGGCGGTCATCGGCAACCTGCCTTTCCTGGGATTGATCGTGCCCAATATCGTATCCATGTTCAGAGGCGACGATCTCCGAAGCAATCTGCCCTGGGTGTGCCTGCTGGGGATGGGAACCATTATGACATGCGACATCCTGTCGCGGGTGCTGATCATGCCGTTCGAAATCCCGGTTTCCCTGATTCTCGGAACGGTGGGATCGGCCGTGTTCATCTTGATTTTGTTGAAGCAAAGGAGGTCCGCAAGAACACCGCGATGAGCGAACTAACGCAAAGCAATCCGTCACCCGTCAGAACCCAAACCCGGCTTTCCGGGAAAAGAAGATCGTCCGGAGCTTTCCGCACGCCGAAAGAAGTCCGGAACTATTGGCTGCTGCTCGTCACGCTGCTGCTCCTGGGCCTTCTGGCTTCCTACGGGCTGTTGGTGTATAACAATCCCGTTCCGGTCACTTCGCCTTCTTTTATCCCGGTCGTCAAAAGAAGAACTGTCGCGATCGCGGCAATGCTGATCGCGGCCGTCTGCCAGAGCCTTGCCACCGTCTCTTTTCAGAGCATTACGAACAACCGGATCATTACGCCGTCGCTGCTCGGCTTTGAAGCGCTGTACTCCACGATCCATACGAGCACGCTCTTTTTCCTGGGCACTGCGGCATTCGTGAATTTCAGCGGCGTGGATTCTTTTCTGTATCAAGTGGCGGCCATGGTGCTGATGTGTCTGATCCTGTACGGCTGGCTGCTGTCCGGCAAGTACGGCAATCTGCAAATCCTGCTTCTGGTCGGAATCATCATGGGAACCGGCCTGGGTTCCGTCTCCGCTTTCATGCGAAGACTGCTGGCGCCGTCCGAGTTCGATCTGCTGCAGACCCGGCTGTTCGCTTCGGTCAACAACGCGGACGCCGCTTATTTTCCGATCGCGATTCCCATCGTCGTCGTCGCGGCTGTCCTGCTGCTGGCTAATGCCAAGCGCCTGAACCTGCTGTCGCTCGGAAGAGAAGTCTCGACTTCGCTCGGAAGCCGGCACAAAGCCGGCGTCATCTATGTGCTGGTACTCGTGTCGATCCTGATGGCGGTCTCGACGGCGCTCGTCGGTCCGCTTACGTTTTACGGATTTTTGGTTGCCACGTTAACTTATCAGGCCGCGCGAACGTACGATCACCGGTACGTGTTCCCGATGGCGTTCGCGATCGCGTTCGTCATTATCACGAGCGCTTACTTTATCATGAATCATGTGTTCCATGCGCAGGGCGTCGTATCCATCATTATCGAGCTGTTCGGCGGCATCCTGTTTTTAATCGTGATCTTAAGAAGGGGCAGTCTATGATACAAATCGAGAACGTCAAAAAATCGTATACGTCCGAAGCGGCCATCGGCCCTCTGAATATCGAAATTCCGAAAGCGGGACTGACTTCGCTCATCGGACCGAACGGCGCCGGCAAGTCGACGACGCTGCTGATGATCGGCAGGCTGCTCGATTCGGACGGAGGACGGATCACGGTCGCCGATATGGACGTCTCGTCCTCCAAATCGAAAGACTTGGCCAAGGTTCTGACCATCCTGCGGCAGGAGAAT
Source organism: Saccharibacillus alkalitolerans (assembly GCF_011090185.1). Classification (GTDB taxonomy): domain Bacteria; phylum Bacillota; class Bacilli; order Paenibacillales; family Paenibacillaceae; genus Saccharibacillus; species Saccharibacillus alkalitolerans. The sequence continues at coordinate 572,612 of NZ_JAAFGS010000002.1, forward strand.
CATTTCGTGACGCGGCTGACCGTGAGGCAGCTGGCCGGATTCGGACGCTTTCCGTATTCCAAAGGCAGGCTGACGAACGAAGACGAAGAGATTATCTCCAAGTACATCGACTTTCTGGATTTGACCGCGCTGGAGAACCGGTATCTGGACGAGCTGTCCGGCGGTCAAAGGCAGCGGGCCTACGTCGCGATGGTGCTGTGCCAGGAAACGGAATACGTGCTGCTCGACGAGCCTTTGAATAACCTCGACGTCGCCCGTTCCGTGCAGATGATGGAGCATCTGAAGTACGCCGCTTCCGAGTTCGGCCGGACTATTCTGACCGTGCTGCACGACATCAATTTCGCGGCCAAATATTCGGACCGGATCTGCGCCATGAAACACGGCCGGATCGCCGCGTTCGGCACCGTGGACGAAATCATGAAGCCCGAGCTGCTGACCGATATTTTCGAAACGAAAATCGAGATCATGCAGGGGCCGTACGGGCCGATCGCGGTGTATTGAGCCGGATGGGCTCCGAATGCCGCACCGATCGCCAACCTATCAGCCAAAAGCCGTTCCCGACGTCCGACGCGCTTCCGCGCTCGGCGGGGAGCGGCTTTTTTATGTCGAGGATAATACGGCTTCGGCGTTCCGCTCGAGCAGCGTTCCCAAGCGGGAAGCCATCGTCGAAGGCGGATACGGTCTGCCGTTTTGGAACCACCATTCCACGATCCCGACCATAGCGGCGCCCAAAAAATGCATTTCGACATCTCTTCCGATTTCCACGGACTGTTCGGTTTTTGCCGATGCCGGTGTACCCTTCTCCAATTCGCGGATAAAAAAGTCCAGGAAATGCCGGCGAAAAAACGGGCTTCCCTTGCTCGTCAGCAAGGCGGAGAAAAACGAAGCCGCGCTTTCGAAATACTCGAACCACAGCCGCCCCGCGCGTTCGTAATCCACGTCTTCGTCCATGTCTTCGCAGATTCTCTCCAAATTTCCGATATGTTCCGCGATCAGTTGGTCGAGCAGGTCAAACTTGTCTTCGTAATGCAGGTACACCGTTCTTCGGCTGACGTCCGCCCGTTCGGACAGATCTTGAATCGTGATCTTGTCGAATTCTTTCTCCGCCATCCATTCGATCAGCGCCCGGCGGCATGCCGCAAAGCGATGAACGAACAGGAGGATGGACGAACCTGCGGGCGGGATTGAAGGTAACCGCAGCGAACTTCGCGCCGGGCACGATCATGTCGGAAGGTCTGGCCAACATTCTCGCCGCCAGCCGGCGCGCCGGGGTCAAACGCCTGATTATGCAGAGCGGCATCAATCTGAGCGACGGAACGGAACTGGCCTTCTGCCATCGCGGCATGGTGCGCGGCATGCGCCGCATGTTCCGGACAGCGATCGAAGACAAAAGCGCGGCCGAGCAGGCGGTGATGGCAAGCGGCCTGGATTGGATCATCGTGCGGGCTTCGGTGCTCAAATACGCCGACGCCACGCTGAACTATACCGCGGGTCCGCGGGCCCGTATCGCCCCGCTTCGCCCGATTCCGTACGCGGACTGCGCCGACTGCCTGATACGCGCGGCAGCCGGAGAGCCGGGCTGGAGCGGCAGGATCGTCAATGTGGGAAAGTGAAACGCGGCAGGGCGGCGGGCTTCGGTTCGGAACCGATCGACTGGGCCGTTTCGCGCTAACGGATCGACACGACGCTTAGAAGCCGAATCGGGCGATGCTGATTTTTTAACGGATCGAGGCGGCGCTTAGATGGCAAAAAGGCGAGTTTCTCGGCCGTTTGAGCAGGATCGGGACGTCTAACGGTCGCTGCGATCCGTTAAAATTCGAGCGGCGCCCCAAACGCCTCTCTAACGGACATGCGATCCGTTAGCAGCGGTCGGCGGATCTGCAGCGGACTTCCTCGGTTATTTCATGCCAAAAAAGAGAAGCGTCTTAGGAAAGACGCTTCTCTTTTTTGGCTATGAAATGCGCCTCACACGTCTGCCGCCAGCCTGACAAGCCTCTACGCTTCGCTGCGCACCAGCACCGTCACGGCTTCCACCTGGCTCGTCTGCGGGAACATATCGACCGGCTGCACCGACTGGATTTCGTAGCCGCCGTCCAGCAGCACTTTGCAGTCTTTCGCCAGCGTCGACGGGTTGCACGAGACGTAGACGAATTTCTTCGGTTTCGTGCGCAGCACGGTGTCGAGGAAGGTACGGTCCAGGCCGGTCCGCGGCGGGTCGGCTACGATGACGTCCGGCGTCAGGCCGGATTTGGCCCAGCGCGGCAGCAGGTCTTCCGCTTCGCCTTCGAAGAACTGCGCGTTGCCTCGGCCGTTCAGTTCGGCGTTGCGCTGCGCGTCTTCGACCGCTTCCGGGATCACTTCGATGCCGCGCACTTCGGCGGCGTAAGGCGCCAGCCAGAGGCCGATGGTGCCGGTGCCGCAGTAAGCGTCGACGACAGTCTCTTTGCCCGTCAAGGCGGCCGCGGCTCTCACCGTCTCGTACAGCTTGATCGTCTGCTCCGGGTTGAGCTGGAAGAACGCCCGCGGCGACAGTTCGAACTGCAGATCGCCGAGCGATTCTTTCATCGCTTCCGATCCCCACAGATTGACCGTCTTCTCGCCGAAGATCAGCGGGGTCTTGAGCGGGTTGACGTTGATCGACAGTCCGCTCATCTCCGGCAGTTCAAGACGCAGCCGTTCGACCAGTTCGTCCTGACGCGGCAGATCGGCGGTCTCGGTCACGAGCGTGACCTGAATCTCGCCGGACTGGAAGCCGGCGCGGGCCACGATCGTGCGGACGCCTTTACGGGTACCGCTGCCCTTGATGTCGCTGCGGCCGCCGCGGCTGTCGCCTTTGGACAGCGGAATGTTCAGCTCGCCCAGCACGGCCTTGACGCGCTCGATCGCGCGGTTGACCTGCGGATGCTGAATCGGGCAGCCGCTGATGTCCACGATCTCGTGGCTGCCGATCTCGTACAGGCCGGCCACGATCTCGACCTTGCCGCCCTTGATGTCTCGGCGCTCGACCTGCAGCTGCGCCTTGTTGCGGTAGTCCCACGGACGGTCCATGCCGAGCGTCGGCTTAATTTTGAGGTTGTCGAGCTTCGCGTATCGGCTGAACGCTTCGCGCACGATCTCGAGCTTGGCCTTCAGCTGGCCTTCGTACGAGATATGCTGGATCTGGCAGCCGCCGCAGATGCCGAATACGGGGCAGGGCGGTTCCACCCGGTCGGGCGAACGCTTTTCCACTTCGATCAGCTTCGCCTTCAGGAACTTCTCCTGCGTCTCCGTCACTTCGGCTTTGATGACTTCGTCCGTGATCGCTCCGTCGACAAAGACGGCTTTGCGCCGGTAGTAGCCGACGCCTTCGCCGTTAATGCCGATCCGCTTGATCGTCACCACGATGCGGTCGCCGATCTTGATCTGCTCCGCGTCGACCGGAGCGGCCGTGCGCTTGCCCTGGCCTTTGCCGGCGGCATAAGGCTTGGCGCCCTCATGCGGACGGCCCGACGCGCTGCCGGAAGCCGGCGATCCGCTGCCCGCGCCGCGCGAGGCCGAACCGGCCGCGCGCTCGTCGTAGCGCTTGCCGTCGCGCTGTCCCGGTCCCGTGCGCTCCGGGCCCGCGGCCGGAGCGGCCGATCGGCCGGCATACGGACGTCCCGACGCGCTCTTGGCGCCGCTGCCGCCCGCCGCTCCGAATCCTTCGCTCTCCGGCTTGCGTCCCGCTCCGCCTTTTCCGCCGTCCGGACGGCTTCCGCGCGCGTCCGCACGCTTCCCGTCCGGACGTCCGGCTCCCTGTCCGTTCCGCTCGCGGTCCTTTTTCCCGTTCGCCGATCCCGTCGATTTGAACTTGCCTTTTTGTTCGCTCATCGCTGTTAACTCTCCATCTATTATAAAATTGTTGAATAACTGTCGTGCCGCATGCTGCGTACCGCCAACGTCCGTCCATTGTTTCCGTGTTCACTATACCATGAAGGGGAGTCCGGCGACTACGCTTTGCGGGCAAGCCGCCCGCCGCATTTTCCTTTTCGCCAAAAGACCCTTCCCGCCTCGGCGGAAAGGGTCCCGGTTATCGCACGGCCGACGCTCCGCGAATCGCGGGGCCGGCTTATTCGTATCGGCTCGCCGCGAACAGCAGGAACGCCAGACGCTCCCACTCCACGTCTCTTCCCGAAGAAAACGCCGCCTCCGGCACCCGTCTTTCTTTTTCCTCCCGTTCCGGCGCGCCGTCCTCGACCCAGGAAGCGATGCTCAACAGATAATCCTTCAGCGTCACGTTCGCCCATTTATCCGAATTGTTCTCCAGATCCCCCGCCAACCGATGAACAAACGATACGAACCCTTCGCGCCCCGTCACTTTTTCCAATTCCTCGTAGATGTTCATTCCCGCTCCCCCTGTCGCTTATGCCTGCTTCCAGTGTACGTCATCCCTCGCGTCTCTTAATAGAGAACAGCGGCAAAAGGATTTCGACAAAACCGTGACAGACGGCAGGGGAAAACTTGGGTACTGCGGCGCAGACGGTCGGATTCGGCAGGGAGGCCGCTCCCCCGCCAAGCCGTCACTCCGCCTGCTCCGGCGCTTCTTCTTCGTCCGCCCGATACTCCAGCAGGTCGCCGGGCTGACAATCGAGCGCTTTGCAGATCGCTTCGAGCGTCGACAGGCGGACCGCTTTGGCTTTGCCGTTTTTGAGGATCGACAGGTTCGCCATCGTGATGCCGATCCGCTCGGACAATTCCGTCACGCTCATTTTTCGCTTCGCCAGCATGACGTCGATATTAATGATGATTGCCATGGATTTCACCTCAGACCGTCAATTCGTTTTCAAGCTGGATCGCGATCGCTTCCTGCAGCAGCTTCTGGAGCACGGCGGCGAACACGGCGATGACCCAGGAAGCGAAGATGATGACCAGGCCGATCACGATGATCCCAGGCGCGTCGTCCCGTTCCGCCATCATATAGTAGAGAGGCATGCCGATCGCGAACAATCCGCCCACCGCCGCTCCGCAGTATTTGATCTTTTTCAGCGCCTGCACGGCCAGATCCGAGAACGCCCGCCTGCGCTCGATATGGATCAGCAGCCTGAACGACTGGTACAGCGCCAGATAGAACGGAATCGCCGTCGCGTACAGATCGATCCAGATCCAGATCCTGATCGCAGTATACTCCGGGTACAGTTCCGCCGCAAAATTCCCGATTCCCGGTACCAGAAAAATGTAGATCGCCAGAATCGGAAGCCCGATCAGCACGACCGCCGCCTTCAAAAAAAGCGTAGTTCCTCGATGCATAACCCTTCCCTCGCTTATGATTGGATTTGCTTCGATCTTATCGCATTATTTATCGTTTTACAATAAAAATATGTTGTTAATTTTAGAGAAAGCAAAAAAAAGACCTCTCCGGCAGAAGCCGAAAAGGTCGGTAAAAAGCGCTCGCCGCCGGTCGTCCGGAAGCCTCCTGCTGCGGACGGCGTTCCCCGATCAGTAAGCCGTCCAGCCCGCGTCGGCGGTAATCGTCACGCCGTTGACGAAGCTGGCGTCGTCGGAGCCGAGGAACAGCGCCACTTTGGCCACTTCTTCCGGTGCGCCGACGCGCGGGTTGATGCCCATGCCGATCATCGCGCGCTCCATGCCGAACTCGTTCACTTGGCCCATGGAAGCCGAGATGTTGGTGGCCACGCCGCCCGGCGCGATCGCGTTGCAGCGGATGCCTTTGACCGAGTATTGGAAGCCGACGTTTTTCGTCAGGCCGATTACCGCGTGCTTGGACGCCGTATACGCCGCGCCCGCGCGCGAACCGTTCAAGCCGCCCGCCGAAGCGATGTTGACGATGACGCCCTGCCCTTTTTCGAGGAAAATCGGGAGCGCTTTGCGGATCGCCCGCATCGGGCCCGTCGTGTTGATCGCGAAGACGCGCTCCCACAGCTCGTCCGTCACGTCGCCCGCGGACGTAAAGCCGTCCATGATGCCCGCGTTGTTGACGAGAATGTCGAGCGTGCCGTAATGTTCCACCGTTCGGTCGACCAACTGCTGAATGTCCTCTTCGGACGCCACGTTCGTCTTGATCGCGAACGCTTCGCCGCCCGCGTCCTTGATCTCCTGCGCGACCGTTTCCGCCGCTTCGAGATTGATGTCCGACACGGCCACCTTCGCGCCTTCCGCCGCGTACAGAATCGCGATGCTGCGTCCCATGCCCGATGCCGCGCCCGTTACGATCGCCGTTTTGCCCTGAAGTTTCATCTTTTTGGCCTCCTGTAGGTTGGAATTGTTTTTTCAACAAATGTTCATTAATTACCGCTGAGACCAGTATAATAAATCATAGACAGCGCATACAATCGGTAAAAAGGGAGCGTTTTGTGCGTTAACGACCATTTTCCCGCTTCTCTGTTCATTATGTTTATTTTTGTTGAAAAGGAGGACTGTCCATGCCCGGCACACCGGCGGAATCCGCCATGCCCGACTCTCTCTCTTCGATCGACCGACGCATCCGCCGTTCCAAAAAAGCGCTCAAGGAGACGCTGATCGCCCTCATGCGGGAGCGCGATTTCAAAGACATCTCGATCACCGATCTCGTGCGCGGCGCGGACCTGAACCGGGGGACCTTCTACAAGCATTACCGGGACAAAGAAGAGCTGCTCGCCGAAGCCGTCGACGATACGATGACCGACCTGATCGCTTCTTACCGGGAGCCTTATCGGCATGCCGATTCGCTGGATATCCGCAAACTGACCGCTTCCGGCATCAAGATTTTCGAACATGTGCATCGTCACGCCGCCTTTTACGCCCTGATCGTGGAGTCGCGGGCGCTGCCCGGATTCCCCGATCGGATCTGCGCCGTCATCAAGGAACTGAGCCTGCACGATCTGGAAACGGCCGAGCTTAATCCCCGAATCGACCGCGCTCTCTTCGCCGGCTATCAGGCCTATGCGATCTGGGGCATGATTCTGGAGTGGATCAAGGGGAGCTTCGCCCATTCCCCCGACTATATGGCGAGCCAGCTGCTGGAGTATATCCGCAGCCGGCTGGAAGGCCCGGACGTCGTGTACCGCAGCGGAAGACGGGATCCGGACGCCCGAGCGAGCACGGATTGACAGACGGCACGCCGAAGACTCCGCCGCCTCGGATAAGCCGGGGCCTGCGGAGTCTCGCCGAATTCGATTCGCAGCCGGGCAGCGCGGCATTCAGCCGCTGCTGCGCGCCCTGCGCCGGTTCTTCGCCGGCTTATGGGACGGAACGTAAGGCGAGGCGCTCTGGTCCATCCGCGTCATCCAGATGTATAAGAGCAGCCCGAGAATCGGGATCAGCCCGAGCAGCGCCATCGCCTGCGGCATGGAACGCCGGCGCGAGCCGGTATAGATGGCGTATACCGAGAGCAGCGTCAGCAGCGCGAAATCGATCGTCATCACGTTGACGAACCGCGACGTGCGGAACGCTTCCGCATAGACGCCCAAGTCGCCCGCCAGGAATCCCCAGCCCATGACCACCAGCGTCAGGACGAACAGGATAGCGTGGGTGACCTGCGACTCCGCCGTTCGGCGTATGCTTTCGGACAGGCGGAGCGTATGCGATCCGGCATGGGTATGCGACGTGAGAATGTAGTAAGGCAGCAGCGCGAATACGCCGAGCGCAAAAGACAGCAGCACGAACGGCCAGGCCGGGACGACGCGATCGTCGTGCCTCAGCAGCAGGCAGGCATAGGTCAGCGGGAACAATCCGAGCAGCGTGAACATGGCGAGCAGCGAAGGCTCGACGGCCTGCAGCGTCAGCAGCGGCACGAACCAGGGGTCCTCCCCGCCGCCCGCTCCGGGCGCGAAAAACAGCGCGTACACGATGAAGGCCAGCCATACGACGAGCAGCAGCGCGCGGGGGATGCGGGTCATGGCGGTCACACCTTTCTATGGAAAATGGGCGCAGGGCCGTTTCTTGTCCGGTTCCGGCAGTCTCTTCCATTTATTACCCGGTTCCGTCCATCTTGGCAAGCAGGCCCGCGGAAAAAGATTAAAATCGCATTTTCCGCCGAACCCGAAAAAAGACACCCGCACAGAACAAACTGTACGGGTGTCTTTCGGTGCTCGAAACCATGAAGCGGGGGCGGTTTCAGCGAGGCTTCCGGCGGAGAGAGTTGGGGTTCCCCGCCGGGTGGTTACCGTATGAGTATAACCCCCCGATCTGAACATTTTCTGAACAAGCCCCAACTTTTCGGTGCATCACTCCGTGCGGATGAAAAGTTGGGGCCGCGCCGAGCGAATTCTTTTAAATAAAGAGAGCCTAACCGCTCTCCCAAGCCCCCCCGAAGACGGAAGCCGACCCCCCCGGCTCCCCCGTCTTCATCTTTTAATGTTTTTATCTTTAATGTTTTTATCTTTAATGTTTTTATCTTTTCATCTTTAATCTTTAATCTTTAATCTTTAATCACTTAATATTTTTATCTTTAATCTCTTATCCCGCTCTTGTATCCCGCTCTTCTATCCCGCTTTCTTATCCAGCTCTTCTATCTCGCCTTCTTACCTCGCTCTTTCATCCCGCCCTGCCGTCTCCTCTTCCGCTTTCCTCCTGCGTCCCCCTCGTTCACTTCCTGACCTTATCCTGGTCCCCGCTGCGTCCCCCGCCGTGCCGGCCTTTCCGGCCGCATTCCATATTGCGTGTTCGAATATTCAAAGCCCTTACCCCCATGTTCTGTCCTTCTCTGCGCCCGGCATATCGTCCGAGGCCCGCGCTTATATCGTTCGCCCAATATACCAACCGGCTCTGAACGAATTCTGAACGAACTTTCGCCCCCGCCTCCTCAGCGTTCGATCCGCGGCCCGTCTCGGCTTGCCTCCAAACAGGCTTCAGAAGCGATAAAGCCCTTACATTTTTTCTCCACAAAATCTTCGATTGAAGCCTTGCCCGCTATCTGACATAATGAGTCATAACTTAACGCGTTGAAGCATTACCGGGTACCGCTTTTGGCGGGTATCCCGCAATCGCAGGCGTATATGAATAAGGGGGCTTTTTCGTTGAAAGGCATTATTACGGTACTGGGCAAAGACCAAGTCGGCATCATCGCCAAAGTGTGCACCTATCTCGCGGAGCAGAACGTGAATATTCTCGACATCTCGCAGACGATCGTGCAGGATTACTTCAACATGATGATGATCGTGGACATTGCGAAGCCGGCCAAGGCGTTCGAGGATCTGATTACCGATCTGCACGAACTGGGCCTCGGCATCGGCGTCGAAATCAAGCTGCAGCACGAAGACATTTTCAACAGCATGCACCGGATTTGAGAAAGGGGATAAGCTTCGCATGATTTCGAAATTCGAAGTACAGGAAACGAACACGATGATCTCCGAGATGAAGCTGGACGTGCGCACCATCACGATGGGCATCAGCCTGATGGACTGCGGACATTCGGATCTCAAAATTTTCAACCAAAAGGTATACGACAAAATCACCCGCCTTGCCGAAAAGCTGGTCAAGACGGGCGAGGACCTGGAGCGCCAATTCGGCATTCCGATCATCAACAAGCGCATCTCCGTCACGCCGATCGCCATCGCGGCGGGTCCGGTAGAGACGAACAGCTACGTGCCGATCGCCGAGACGCTGGACCGCGCGGCGCGCGAAGTCGGCGTCAACTTCCTCGGCGGCTTCTCCGCGCTGGTGCAAAAAGGGTACACCGACAGCGACCGCATGCTGATCGACAGCATTCCGGAAGCGCTGGCCGTCACGGAACGCGTCTGCTCGTCGGTCAATATCGGCTCGTCGCGCAGCGGCATCAACATGGACGCGGTCAAAAAGATGGGCGAGATCATCCGGCAAACGGCCGAGCTGACGGCGGACCGCGATTCGCTCGGCTGCTCCAAGCTGGTCGTGTTCTGCAACGCGGTCGAAGACAATCCCTTCATGGCGGGCGCTTTCCACGGACCGGGCGAACCGGAATGCGAGATCAACGTCGGCGTCAGCGGACCGGGCGTGGTGAAAAGAGCGCTGGAAGAAGTGAAGGACGCCGACTTCGAGACGCTGTGCGAAACGATCAAGCGGACGGCGTTCAAAGTCACGCGGGCCGGCCAGCTCGTCGCCCAGGAAGCGGCGAAACGCCTCGGCGTGCCGTTCGGCAGCATCGACTTGTCGCTCGCTCCGACGCCGGCGGTCGGCGACTCCATCGCGGAGATTTTCCGCGTGATGGGGCTCGAGGAAGCCGGCGCTCCGGGCACTACGGCGGCGCTCGCCATCTTGAACGACAATGTCAAAAAAGGCGGCGTCATGGCTTCCTCGTACGTCGGCGGCCTGAGCGGCGCGTTCATTCCGGTCAGCGAAGACCAGGCGATGATCGAAGCGGTGCAGCGAGGCGCGCTGACGCTCGAGAAGCTGGAAGCGATGACGTGCGTCTGCTCCGTCGGACTGGACATGATCGCGATTCCGGGCGACACGAGCGCCTCGACCATCGCGGGCATCATCGCCGACGAAGCGGCGATCGGCATGGTTAACAACAAGACGACCGCCGTCCGCCTCATTCCCGTCATCGGCAAGGACGTCGGCGAGATTGCCGAATTCGGCGGCCTGCTCGGCTATGCGCCGGTCATGCCGGTCAACCGCTTCGACTGCGCGCCGTTCGTCAACCGCGGCGGACGGGTACCGGCACCGATTCACAGCTTCAAGAACTAGGGCGTGTACGAAAGCTTCGCCGGGCACCAGAACCCGGCAGAGCTTTTTTTCTGTTCCCGAGGCCCGGGAATGCAACTTTTTTCATAAACTCTTCTAGTCTCCCACTTAGCAAAATGTTATTATAAACAATGCCTGAATACAGATAAAAAAGGCAAAATCATCCGGTCTATGCGACTACATACCAGGAGGGTAAAACATTCATGTCATTTTGCACAAACTGCGGCAGTCCGATCACGGAAGGCCAGACCCACGTCTGCCAGGCTTCGGTTCCGTCCGTTCCCGCTTCGCAGCAGGCTTCTTCTCAGGCTTCCCCTCAAGATTCTCAGCAGGCTCCTCAGCAGGCTTCTCAACCGTCGGGCTTCGCCGGCGGCGAGCCGAATGCCCGCAATTACGGCGAGCTGGTCAAGGGCGAGCTGTCCAAGTTCGAAAAAGGCACGCTGCTGGAACTGCTCAAAAATCCGCTGTCGGCACTTCAGCTTCGCGGCGAATCCGACCTGCGTTACGGTCTGATCGGATTGGCGGCTTCGCTGATCGGCTATATGCTGTGGGCCTGGTCGCTGAAAAGAAACGTCATACATACCGTTTTCGAATTGAGCGGCGGCGGTTCGCGATCCGAATGGAGAGAAGGCTATAAGTATGCCAGCGATCAATTCGCCATTTTGAGTCCGATGTTCGTCCTGGGACTCGTGTCGCTTATCGCCTTGACGGCCGGCGCGATTCTGCTCGGCGGCGGGCTCGGCACGCATAAAGTCTCCTGGAAAGAAAGTCTGGCGAAGATCGGCGCGGTTCAGCTTTCGGTCGGCGCAGGCTTCCTCGTGTCCGCCCTGATGCTGTTCGTGTCGCTCCGCTTCGGCTTCGTTGTGCTGACGGTCGTGGTGCTGTCCGCGCTTGCGCTTACGCTGTTCGCCGCAGCCCAGCTGTTCCGCGTCTCCCAAGCCCGCATCCTTCCTCTGGTCGGATTGTTCATGCTTCTTGTGGTTGCCGTGACGGCCATTACGTTCAATCTCCAACTGCAGGCCGCTTTCGAAAAAACGGCTGCGCAGTTTATGAATTTTTTCTAAGCGTTCATGCAGGCGATGCCATTTTCCCGAAAGGAATGATTGATTGATGTACTGCCAGAAATGCGGAGCTCCGGCCGATCCCGCCTGGAAGTTCTGCGAAAAATGCGGCGCTCCGCTGGAGCGGAATCACGCCGGCGAACCGGCGGCCCCGCTGTCGCCCTCGGCATCGACGCCGACTCCGACTCCGATGCCCGCGATGCGGAGCGATTCGGCAGCCCCTGCGGTCCCGGCCGCTCCGGCAGCCAAGCCCAAGCGGCCCATGTCGAAGAAGAACAAAATCCTGGCCGGCACGATCGGCGGAGTCGTCGTTTTGCTGGCCGCCGCTTTTCTGATTCTGCGGATGACCTACGGACCGTCCACTCCGGAAGAACTGGCGAAGAAGCTTAACGCGGCGATCGACGCCAAAGACCCGGCTGCGCTGGCTTCTTACCTGGACGACGCGGATTCGCCGATTCTGGCCGACGATCGCCTCAAGGCGTTCGGGGCGACGCTGGAAAACGAAAGCGTCCGCAGCGCCTACAAGGAAGGCATCCTGTCCGCGATCCAGCTGGCCGAGACGACCGAGGAAGACGCGCCGAGCCGGGATTCGTTCAGCGACCAGCTCAGGGAAGAACTCGAAGGTCCGAACGCCGATCTGCCGGACGCCTGGCTGACCTTTGTCAAAGAGCGCTCCTGGAGAGGCAGCAAATGGAGCGCGCATGTCGCTCCCGTATCCGTCGCCGCGCAGAATTCCGAGCCGTCCGACGACGTCAAAAGTTCGATGAAGGTCGGCGGAATAGCGGCGGACGCCGATACGGTCGAAAATTTATGGCCTTCCTTTTACGATTACGAAGGCGCGCTGACCGGAGCGTACGGCAGCCAGCCGTACGACGGACAGGTGAGCGCCTTCGATTATACGGCGCCGAATACCGTCATCTTCGAAGCTTCGCGGATGAACCGCCTCTCGCTCAAGTTCCCCGACATCGCGACGACCGTCAGTTTGAACGGCAAGGAAGCAGATGGAGCGCCGAACGACTACAAGACGTTCGGTCCTCTCCCGCAGCAGGTCGATCTCAAAGTCGCCGCAGACGCTTACGGCGTCGAGCTCAGCAGCGAGGCGAAGATCGATACCGCCGAAGAATCCAACTACGAGATCGGCTCCGCCCTCCAGCAGGCGGCAGCCGAAAAAGTCGCCGACCTGGCCTACTCGACGATGGAAAACTGGGCCAAGGCGACCAACTCTCACAGCAAAAAGCAGCTGACGGGCTACGACCCGAACGGACGATTTTCCGAATTTCTGACCTGGGATATGGAAAATAACCCCGACAGACGCTACGCGCTCAGCAAAGTCGCCGTCAATCCGCTCAGCATCCGCTTTTACGAAGATTATTTGACGGCGGATATTCGGTATGAGTATGTCGATTCCGACAGCCCGGACGAAGAAGAACATTCGGCGGTCCGTCTGGAGATCGCCCGTCACGGCGATCAAAAGGAATGGTGGATCACCGATTACAATTCCGCTTACGTAAGCGAATCGGGAGCCAACGTCGAACGCGCGAATTCGGCGTTCGAGAAGGAACGGGCGGCTCTGTCCAAGAGCGCCGCGGCCGCTTCCGCCGCAGACGCTTCGGGCAGCTCGGCCGTCCAGGCATCGGCTTCCGGCAGCGCCGCGTTCAAGCAGGAAGACGCCCAATCTTTCATGCTCGACTATCTGAACGCATCGGTCGCGGCCATCAACGCCCGGGATTTCAGCTACGTAACCTGGCATATGGACCCGTCGGGGCCGGCCTCCAAGGAATCGTCCGACTACATCGGATATTTGGAGACGAAAGGGATTACGGAACAATTCGAAGACGCCGTCGTGACCGGCTTCAAGGACAACGGCGACTCCACGTATACCGTGTCCACGCGCGAGTCCTACATCATCTACAACAAGGATATGGAAGGTACGGCGAGAAGCTACAACTCCGTTTATAAGCTGAGCGTGGTCGACGGCGCCCTGAAAGCCCATACGCTGCTCAGCACCAAAGAGATCAAGTAACCCGACTCGTTTGAACGATAACGACAGCAGCCCGGTCCGAAACTTTTCGGATCGGGCTGTTTGCGCAGACCGTTTTTCCGACTGCCGAAACGGCATGCCGCCTCCAAAAGATTTCATAAAAACTTTCAAATACGTGCATACATCAACGCTTTTGTGTGGTAAACTGTCACAAACCTATATTGCCGGCCGGCTAAATAAACGAAACGGCGGCGATATTGCCATATTCGATTTCGGAGGGTGTTTATGCGTACATGGATCATGAAATGGAATCAAATCAGCCTGGTTAAGCGAATTCTCGTCGGCATTGTCGTCGGCATCATTCTGGCTCTTGTCTTTCCCGGGGCAAAATGGATCGCGCTGCTGGGCACGCTGTTCGTCGGGGCGCTGAAAGGCGTCGCTCCGATCCTCGTGCTGTTCCTGGTCATGGCGGCTATATCGCGGCACCGTCAAGGCCAGAAAACGAATATGAAATCGATCATCGCGCTGTACGCGATCGGCACGTTTCTCGCCGGCCTGACCGCCGTGATCGTGAGCTTCCTGTTTCCCGTCAGCCTGTCGCTCGTCACGACTTCCGAGGAACTCAGCCCGCCGCAGGGCATCGCCGAAGTGCTGCAAACGCTGCTGCTCAAGATTGTCGACAATCCGGTCAACGCTCTGATCAGCGCCAACTATATCGGCATTCTGGCCTGGGCCGTCCTGCTCGGAATCGCGCTGCGACATGCGAAGGAAGGCGTAAAGGAAGTAATCGGCGGTCTGTCGGACGCCCTGACTCTCATCGTCAAATGGGTCATCAACCTGGCGCCGTTCGGCGTTCTGGGCCTGGTGTTCGATGCCATTACCGCGAACGGTCTGGAATCGTTGATCGATTACGGCAAACTGCTGATCCTGTTGGTCGGCTGCATGCTGTTTATGGCCTTCGTCGTCAATCCGCTGATCGTCTACTTCAAGATTCGCAGCAATCCGTATCCGCTGGTGTTGACCTGCCTGGGAGAGAGCGGCATCACGGCCTTCTTTACCCGCAGCTCGGCGGCCAACATCCCGGTCAACATGAGATTGTCCGAGAAGCTGGGATTGGACAAAGAAACGTATTCCGTCTCCATTCCGATCGGCGCCACGATCAACATGGGCGGCGCGGCGATCACGATCTCCGTGCTTACGCTGGCGGCGGCCCATACGCTGAACATTCCGGTCGATTTCGGCACGGCGCTGCTGCTCAGCCTGCTCTCCACCGTAGCGGCGGCCGGAGCTTCCGGCGTGCCCGGCGGCTCGCTGCTGCTGATTCCGCTGGCGTGCAGCCTGTTCGGCATCCCGAACGAGATCGCCATCCAGGTCGTAGCCGCCGGCTTCATTATCAGCGTGCTGCAGGATTCGTGCGAAACGGCGCTGAATTCTTCGACCGACGTGCTCTTTACCGCCGCCGCCGACCGCGCGCGCAAGCGCAAGGACGGCACTGCCTTCTTGAAAAAGGGCTAAGCGCTTCGCTTCCGTTCCCCAGCCAAAAAAACAAAAAAGCCGTCTCGGCCGCAGAAGCGGTCAAGACGGCTTTTTGTCGGGCGGCATTCGCTCATTCGGCCGCTCGATCGTTCGGTCGGAGCAAAGATCGGAAGGCGAGAAGCAGCCGGGCTACGTTCAAGTCCGCCGCCAAGCCGTAAGCGCCTCCCATACCGACGCTTCCCGCCCGCAGGCCGGGCAGGAAGCCCGGCCATCCAGCGACGGGATCGCCCGGGCCAGGCGGCGCGCGCCGAGCCGCCGCGCTTCGCTCCCAAGCATTCGCAGTGCCGGGCGCAGTTCCGCCTGCGCCGCGGGACGGACGTCCGCCGAAGGCAGTCCGTCCGTCCCCGGCATGACCGGGTCGTCCGTGTAGACGACCCATCTCTCCGGCTCCCCTTCGGACCGGGAGCCGCCGGCTTCCGGCCGGACATACCAGTCCGCGCCGCAGGACGGGCAGATCCCGGCATATTCGTCGCCGGCCGGACCCTCGAACAGCAGCCGGGCCGCCTCGGCGTGCCCGGCATATGCGGCATGCGCCGCGAGCAGATAGACGGCTTCCGCGGATCCCGCCTGTACGGCTTTCAGCGCCTGCCGCGCCGCGCGCTCATGCAAAGCCGCAAGCCGGCTTACCCCCTCGCGCCAGCCGGCCGCGATGCTCCGCACGATTTTCGCATCCAGCTCTCCTTGGCGGCTCCGCCGGAATTCGCCGGATCGTTCGACCGGTTCGCCGCTTTCTCCTTCGCGGCCTGCCGTCATCATCCCGCCGGCGATATACAGATCGATCAGCGCCTCTTCGTCGCCCGCTTTTTCCGCCATGTCCGCCAAATACGGCATCGCCGCCAGCGTGGACGCGTAGATCGTACCCTGATGCAGCAGCAGCTCGATCAGCTCCTGCCGCAGTTCCCCGTTCGCCGCGTCCGGCCTCAGACGGCGCAGCAGTTCCGCCGCCTCGTCCCCTTCCCCGTAAGCCGTCGTCAATCGGCTCCATGCCGGGTCGCTCAGTTCCAACATTACGGTGTGCCTCCTTGGGATTCGTTGATCGGACGCTTTTTTCGGCGCGTTAAGCCTGCTCCCGATAATGCGAGACGTCCCCGTGCAGCTCCACTTTCATCCCTTCCGGTCCGTACACGACTTTGCACAGGCAGGTCGATTCCAGAACGGGCGGCTTCCACATTTCCGAGACCGGCTGCCGGCGGAATGCGGTCATCAGCAAATTAAGCACGGCGGCATGCGTCACGACCAGCAGACTGCGACCTTGATTGACGTTCAATATGCGCTCGATCGCGGGAACGACGCGGTGCCCCAGATCCAGGAACGATTCGCCCCCGTGCACGGGCTCGAACAAATGCGGATCGTTCCAAAACAGGTCGTAATCGTCCGGCAGTTCGGCCTGAATTTCCGTTCCCGTCCGGCCTTCCCAATTCCCCATGTCGATCTCCCGCAGATCGTCCACGGCCGTCACTTCCAGCGCCCGGCGTCCGCGCAGAATATCCGCCGTTCTCAGGGCGCGGGGGCTCGAGCTGGAATAGATCGCGTCCAGAGGCGCGTCCGCCAGCGAATCTCTGAGCCAGCGGGCGTGCAGCAGTCCTTTTTCGGTCAGCGGCGAATCTTTTCTCCCCTGCAATCGGCCTTCCAGATTCCATTCCGTCTGGCCGTGCCGGGTCATGTACAGCGTGGTGATCGCCGTTTCTTTCTTTTCGTCCGTTTGCTCCGGCGTTTCGATATTTTTTTTCATCTATGTATGTCCCCCTGTCTATCGAATTCAGCGCCTCATGTCCGAATAACCGAACATGACATCTTCCAGTACCGTACCGGGCTCGGGTTCCGACGGCTCGAAGCCCGCCATCCGCCGCAGTTTTCCTTGGATCGGACGCTTGGCCCCGACCAGAATCCGGTTTGTCGGATCCCGAGGGTCGTCCGTCGGCAGCGCGAACCCCCGCGTATGGGCAAACGTTTCCGACAGGCCGGCCCATACCGCTTCGACGAACGAATCCCGCCGGCCCCGGCCGAACACGTTCAGCAGAATCGTCCCGCTTTCGTTCAGTTTCCGCCGCGCCAACTTCCAAAATTCGCGCGTGAACAGATGCCAGGGCGTTCCTTTTTCCGTAAAAGCGTCCAGCACGATGTAATCCAGCGAACCGTCCGCTTCCCGTTCCAACAGCTCGCGTCCGTCCCCGATTCCCGCGGCCGGTCCCGCATAACCGAAAAAAGTCCGGCTCCACTCGGCGATCGTCGGGCTGATCTCCGCCGTACGGATGTCCCGGCCCGCAAAGTGCCCCGCGATCGTGCCGATCCCGTGCCCGACGATGAACGCCCGCTCGAATCCGGGATCGTTGTGCTCCATCAAATGAACGATCGCCCGGGGGTATTCCAGCACGATCCGCTTCGGATCGTTCAAATCGAGCGCGCCCTGCACATCACCGTCGGCAAACTGCAGCACGCGAAAGCGCCCTTTTTCCCCGTACAGCTCGTCCGTCTCGTAAACGGCGACCTCAAATCCGGGCTCTTCGGCCCGGCGCAGCAGCTCCATACCGACACTCCTCCCTACGGCAAAAAGACACGGATACGATCCGTGCCTTTTTGGGATCTTCCCTCAATTATAAGGAATACGGAACGCCGCCGCAAAATTCGGAACGATTTCCTATTCCTTTCGGCTCCCTCTCGGCATGCCGGCAGCCCGGCGTTAAGCGTTCCGAAGCGATAAAGTTGCATTTCTTCGGATATTCGTGTTAATATACTGAACGAAAGTTCAGGATTCAAGGAGGCGCCGTTTTGAACAAAAAGCAGCTGCAGAGCGAACAGACCCGCAAGCGCATCGCCGATGCCGCGCGCCATCTGTTCGTGCAGAAAGGATATAAAGCGACCTCGATCGAGGACATCACGGACGCGACGGGGAGCAGCAAGGGCAACATCTATTATCATTTTAAGAGCAAGGAAGGCCTGTTCCTCTACCTGCTCGACGAGTGGGACCGCGACTGGATCGCCAAGTGGCAGGAGAAGGAACATCTGTATACGTCGATTACGGAAAAAATGTACGGCTTCGCGGAGCAGATGGTACGGGAAGACCTGAACCATCCGCTGACCAAGGCGGCGGACGAGTTCTTTGTCGGCGGCGACAAGACGTGCGAAGTCGAAGACCGGCTGGCGGAAATGGTCGAAAGCCATCTCGCGTTCAACCGCGGATTGATCCAGCAGGGCATCGACAGCGGCGAATTCAAGCCGGGTGCGGCCGAAGGGCTTGCCGTCGTGCTGGAGGCGCTCGTGATCGGGCTCAGCCAGGTGTCCCGGCGCATCAGCCTCGAGCAGGCGCTCGACACTTATCGCCTGGCGATCGAAGTATTTCTCTACGGCATCGCGGGGCGGCCGGAGACTTAGCGGCCGTTCGCGCTTTTTTCACGCTCCGATACAGACCGAATATTCAGTATATAAAATTAACGCTTATCAAAAGCACATCGTTGGAGGATGTTTACCATGTCGTTAATGCTTCGTAACCGGGCGGCCATGCTGCTGCTCATGTTCAATATTTTTCTCGTCTTTACCGGAATAGGTTTGGTCGTCCCGATCATGCCGACCTACATGAATACGCTGCATATCGGAGGCAGTGTCGTGGGTCTGCTCGTCGCCACGTTTTCCGTCTCGCAGTTGGTCTGCTCGCCGATCGCCGGACGGTTGTCCGACCGACTCGGTCGGAAAAAGGTCATTATCGCCGGCATGCTGATCTTTGCCGTGTCGGAATTCCTGTTCGGTATCGCCAACGCTCCCTGGCTGCTGTTCGTCTCGCGGATTCTGGGCGGCGTCGGCGCCGCGCTGATCATGCCGGCCGTCATGGCCTACACCGCCGACATTACTTCGGACGAAGAACGCGCCAAAGGCATGGGATTCATTAACGCGGCGATCACGACCGGCTTCATTATCGGTCCGGGCATCGGCGGTTTCCTCGCCGAATTCGGCATTCGCGTGCCGTTCTTCGCCGCCGGCATCGCGGCCCTGATCTCCGGCTTCATCACGCTGCTCGTACTGCCGGAATCGCTCAGCATGGAGCGCCGGGCCGAAATCGCCAAGGCGGCCGAAGGCAAGCGCGACAGCCTGTTCAAGCAGCTGATGACGTCGTACCGGACGCCGTACTTCCTCAGCCTGGTCATCGTGTTCGTCAGCGCGTTCGGTCTGGCGAATTACGAGACGGTGTTCGGCCTGTTCGTCGACCACAAGTTCGGCTTTACGGCGCGCGATATCGCGGTGATCATCACGTTCGGCTCCATCGCCGGCGCCGTCGTGCAGGCGACGATCTTCGGCTGGCTGCTGAACCGCTTCGGCGAGCAGCGGGTCATCTCCATCTGTCTGGCCGCCGCCGCGATCTTCGTGCTGATGACGCTGTTCGTGCATCCGTACTGGCTGATCGTGACCGTCACGTTTATCGTGTTCCTGGCGATCGACATCCTGCGTCCGGCGATCGGCACGCAGATCTCCCGCCGCGCCGGCGATCAGCAGGGCTTCGCCGCCGGCCTGAACTCCGCTTACAGCAGTCTGGGCAATATTGCCGGACCGATCGTCGCCGGCGCGCTGTTCGACGTCAATATCAATTATCCGTACGTCTCGGCTTCGATCGTGCTCTTCCTCTGCTTCCTGCTCGTGCTGTACGTGGGCCGAAGCGACCGGAAACGCGCGGCAAGCCTGGCGGGCCCTGGGGCGGTCGAGCATACGTAAAACGTTCGGAAATCTCGAGCGCTTCCCGAACGCGGAACAAAAAAAGACCGCAATCGAAAAAAGGGCTTCGTGTCTTCGCGCCAAGGCGGGGATTCGAAGTCCTTTTTTGTCGTGCAGCCCCATTCCGTACAGCCCAACCGCCGACGGCATACGCCTATACTTCTTTGTCGGCTGCCGGTTTTTGCGCTTCTTCCTCTTTCGGCTCCACATGCACGCTGACAAAATAAATGTCGTGCTTCGCCTTCATCTCTTCTTCGATCCGGTCGGCGATATCGTGCCCTTCGACCAGGCTCAGATCGCGAGAAACTTCGACGACCACGTCGAGCACGGTCTGACTGCCGTTGACCCTCGCCTTGACTTCGCGCACTTCCTGGACGCCTTCGACCGTTCCGATCGTGTCCCGGATCTCCGCGAGTTTTTGTTCGTCGAAACCGTCGGTCAGCCGGTGCAGGGAGTCGCTCAAAATTTCCCAGGCCGTCCTGCAGATAATAAGCCCGACGACGAAAGCCGTGATCACGTCCAGCCAGGGCATGCCGAGCTGCGAGCCGAGGATGCCGACCGCCGCGCCGATGCTGACGAGAGCGTCGGATAAGTTGTCTTTGGCCGCGGCCATCAGCGCCTGACTTCCCGTCTTGATCGATAAATCGCGGTTGTACCGGTAGACGCCGTACATGGCCGCCGCGCAGAGCACGGCGACGCCCGCTACCCAGGCCTGCGGCGCTTCTCCGCTTCCGCCGGCCAGCTTCCGTGCCGCGTCTATCAGCACCTGCAGTCCGACGAGCGCCATAATGACGGACGCGATCAAGGCCGCGACCGTCTCCGCGCGAAAATGACCGTAGGCATGATCCGCATCCGGCGGTTTTTGCGAAATCCGGAGTCCGACGAGTACGGCGACCGAAGCCACGATATCCGTTAAATTATTCAATCCGTCCGCCTGCAGCGCGCTGGACAGAAAAACGTAGCCGATTGTCAATTTGAGCGCGGACAACACCAAATAAGCGACTATGCTGGCCCAGGCCCCTCGTTCGCCTTCTTTGATTTTGTCATAAATGTCGACCATCGTTCCGCCTCCAAACCCTGTATTTCAGGAACGTTGTCCATCATAACAAGCGGGCTGGCAGTGGGTCTAGAGAAACATTATAGCCGCCGGCGAACGTTGTAAGCCCCGGCAAATAGTCTGATAGCGACCAAACTTTGTTGACTCTGGGCAAGAATTGGCTTCAGGCTGCAAACTGTGCGAAACGGAGGCCGATCGGCGGGTCAGTTGAACAGCAACTCCTCGATAAAGGCGGATTCCTTTTTGTAAACGTTGAACATAAACACGGCCATCAGCGACAGGGCGAACAGCGAAGAATTTTCTTCCGCCGCCTCGTCGATCTGCAAGGCCGTTCGCAGCGAAAAGCCTTCCTGCTTGATCAGAGCCGTCAGGCGGCCGGCCGTTTTGATTTCCAACTCCTCGTCCCAGTTCTCTTCGATTCGCACCTCGACTCCGTCCAGCATCCCCGTTACGCAGAAATACAGCAGGCTGTTGCCCGATTTATCGCGGAAGGAGCCGGCCGATCCCGGTCCGGTCAGCGCATAACTCACCGCCAACAGGTCGGTGATTCCGCGTTTGCGAATCCCCAGCAGGTACGGTTCCCTGCCGCCTTCCGGCCAGTAAGCGAACGTATTTTTGCGCTCGCAGCCTTCCAAGCTGCCGCGTCCGATCAGGCCGACCTGCTCACCGGCTGCATTATCCACCCTCAATCTTCTCTCGCTTCCCCAATGGATCGTGTCGCGGAAATCATAACTTTTCATCCCGTTCCTCCCTAATGGTGCGCCGTGCCGGCCGCAGTATAATTGCCTATCGAGGGTAAAACGTACTCGTTCCCGCTGTTCATACGCGGCAGAAGCGAAAAAGACGCAAAAAAGCCCCGTTCCGCATAAAATCGGAAACCGGGGCGGGGTAAGGAGCATTTTTACAGCGAAGCTGCACGTCCCATGCTCGGCACTTCCGGCAGGCCGGCGGGGAACTGCTTCAGCGGCAGGTAATGCATGCTGCGGATGTAGCGGACGGTGCGGCTGCTCGCGCGCATGATGACGGAATGCGTCTCGGCGCGGTCTGAGCCGATCATGCGGACGCCGTCGAGGAATTCGCCGCTCGTGACGCCCGTCGCGGCGAACAGCACGTCGCCCGTGCCCGCCATGTCTTCCAGCGTCAAGACGCGGGAAGGGTCCTCGATGCCCATCGAGACGCAGCGCTGCTTCTCGAACGGCCCGTCCGGCAGCAGGCGTCCCTGCATGTCGCCTCCGAGGCATCGCATGGCCGCGGCGGCCAGCACGCCTTCCGGCGCTCCGCCGGAGCCGAGGTACAGATCGACGCCGCTGTCCGGCAGCGCCGACGCGATCGCGCCCGCCACGTCGCCGTGGCCGAGCAGCTTGATCCGCACGCCGGCCGCGCGCAGGCGGGAGATCAGGTCGGCATGACGTTCGCGCTCCAGCACCATGACGGTCAGATCGGACAGCGCCCGGCCCGTATAGTGCGCCGCCTTCTGCAGCGTCAGTTCGACCGGGTCGTTCAGACTCAGCTTGCCCGCGAGTTCCGGGCCGCAGGCCAGCTTTTCCATATAGATGTCGGGCGCATGCAGCAGGCTGCCCTTCTCCGCGATGGCGATAACGGCCTGCGCGTTATGCAGGCCGGCGGCCACGACCTCCGTCCCTTCCAACGGATCGACGGCCACGTCCACTTCCGGGCCTTCCTTGGTGCCGACTTTCTCGCCGATGTAGAGCATCGGGGCGTCATCCATCTCGCCTTCGCCGATCACGACCGTGCCGTCGATGGAAACCGAATCGAACATGGAGCGAATCGCCGTCGTGGCCGCGTCGTCCGCCGCGTTTTTGTCCCCTCTGCCGACCCATTTCGCCGCCGCGAGCGCACCCAGTTCCGTTACGCGTACAATTTCCAGAGTCAATTCCCGTTCCATTTCCAATCCCTCCATTCGATTCGTCGGGCGCCTGTCGGCCGGGGATGAACGCATTCCCCGATCCCCGCGTTAAAGCCTATAAGTGTCGAAAGTCCGCCAGCGTTCGCTTCAACCGGAGAACCGTCCATGAAACCCGAGCGGATCCGCGTCAAGTCGATGAACGCCGAACGTCCTTTGAACTTTCCGTCGTTTCTTGTCTTCGCGCCGTTCTCTGCGGGCCTTCTGTCTGCCGGCATTCCATGTGCGCCTGCCGGAAACGTTATAACCTGCCGAGAATCAGGCTCGCCGTCTCCTCGATCGCCTTGTCCGTAATATCGACGACCAGACAGCCGATTCGATTGTACAGCGCTTCGGCATATTCCAACTCTTCCTTGATGCGCTCCAGGCTGTCATACTGCGAACCGACCGGAAGACCGAGCGAGCGAAGGCGCTCGGAACGGATCTTCAGCATGGCCTCCGGCGCGATGGTCAAGCCGACCAGCCGCTCCTTGGGCAGCCCCAGCAGCTGCTGCGGAGGCGCGATTTCCGGCACGACCGGATAGTTGACGACCTTTTTGCCGCGATGGGCGAGAAAGATGCCGAGCGGCGTCTTCGACGTGCGCGAAATCCCCATCAGCACGATGTCGGCTTTCAGCATCGCGCCGAGGTCGCGGCCGTCGTCGCTGGCCACGGTAAATTCGATCGCCTCCATCCGCCGGAAATAATTGTCGTCCATCTGGCGCAGCACGCCGGGCCGCCGGGTCGGCGGCGCTCCGCTGAACGTGTCGATGAACGCCTGCATCATGGGACCCATGATGTCGACGATCCGCACGTCCAGCCGAACCGCTTCCTCGCGAATGGTCTCGCGCAGCTCCGGCTGAACGAGCGTATAGGCGACGAAGCCCTTATGCTCGGCCGCTTCTTCCATCAGCCTGCGCAGCTCCTCTTCGTGCCTTACGTTGCCGTAGCGCTTGATCGATACTTCCCGGTGCTCGAACTGGTGAATGACGGCCTGTACGACGGCTTCCGCCGTATCGCCGACCGAGTCCGAACAGATTGTAATGAATGGCGTGCCTTGTCCCATCGTCTGCGTGTCCTCCCGTTATCCCGTAGTTTCGATCTCGAGGAGAAGCTGGACGATGGCCGTCTTCGTCAGCCGTCCCACGATCGCCGGTCTGCCGCCCGCTTCTTCCGGGCCGGCGTCGATCACCGGCAAACTGTCTACCTCGTGCATGATCATCTTGTGCGCCGCTTCCAGCACCGACTCGCCCGGCGACGTCGTCACGACTTTCGGAATGCGTGTCATCACCATGCTGACCGGCATCGAGGCGGAACCGGGATTGCCCAGCGTCACCTTCAAAAAATCTTTGCGCGAAGCGACCCCGGCAAGCTTCCCTTCTTCGTCGCAAATGATCAGCGTCCCCACATCCTGCAAAAAGAGCGTCACGACCGCATCCTGAATCGTCGTCGTCTCGCGGATGATGATAGGCACATTCTGAATGTCGCGCACTTTCGCTTCCCTCATCCGGTCGCTGCCGTTTCCGCCGCCGCTCGCTTTGCGGCCGGGGAAGTACCCGACCTTCGGCTTCGCGTCGATATATTCCAGCATGACCAGCAGCGAGAGATCCGAGCGGATCGTCGGGCGGGACAGCCCCAGATTCTCGGCGATCTGCTCGCCGGTGATCGGAGCCTGCTTCTTCACGATATCTACGATCTTCAACTGCCTTGCCGTCAATTCGATCACGGCTACCCTCCGATTTCCTGCTTTCGCGTTGAGCCCGGTAACGAATCTTCATCCGTATCCGCCTCTGCGTACACATATAATACGACACTAATCCATAAAATGAAACATATATGACGTACTATTAACCTATTATTTTTGCTTATGAACTCATTAAGCAGCAATTATAAGCCCATTTTCGCCGATACAGGCTTCTTTCTCTTCTATTATGACACACTGTATAACGTTTTCGCTCATTTCTTTTCAGCACAAAAAAAGCCTGCCGGGAGGCAGGCCCTCGCAAACGAAAATCGCTACAGTTCCATCCCTTTTCGTCCGGCAAGCAGGCCGATTCCCGCTCTTCTTTTTTTGCCGCCGGTCCTTCCCAATATGTATTTGCCGAAAGGCAGCTTGTTGACCAGCAGAACCGTGGCGATCGAAGAAGCCAGCGCGAAGACGAACAGCAGCGGGATTTTCCAATATCCGATCTCCCAGAGTGCATCGATTATTCCGCCGTACACGGTCAGATACGCATAGTGGATCAGATAGATCCCGAAGGAACAGCGGTCGACCAGGCTCATGATGCGCGATTTGACGTTCAGCCGGGATGCGGCCAGGAACAGCAGCAGGATCAGCGAGACGCTCAAAGGAAGCATGTCGGCCCGTTTGGAGTTGAAATGGATCAATCCGAAACCCAACGAATTGACGTATACGACGAGAGCGAGAGAAGCAAGAACGAACGCCGCGATTCCCGCTCGGAACTTTCGGATCCCCGCCAGAAACTTGCCGTAATCTTTTCCCCAATAATACGCCAGGCAAAAATAGAAGAACCATCCGAAGAAAGGAACCCAGTACCCTCTTTCCCAGACGAAAGACGTTCCCGGATAATCGGGCGGCTCGATAAAATTGAACACGCACAGATACGCCGCATTGATCGCAAACGCGGCAGGCAGCATGATTTTTGCGGGGACTCTGGATAAGTATTTGGTAAAGAGCCGATGAAGAATGTAAAACTGAAAAATGACCAGAACGAACCATCCGTGATAGCCGCCCACGAAGTTCAGCAGGAGGAATCGGGGAATCTGCGACGGCTCGTTGTAATGCGCAAAAAACGCATAAAAAACGGCCATGCAGGCGAAGGGAAGCAGGATCAAAAGCAGTCTTTTTTTATAAAACTCGCGGGTCAGACGGTCCGGATAAGAGTGTGCCAGGAGCATCTCCGATATAAATACGAAAGCGGGAGTCCCGAAAGACAAGATTCCGGCTGCCGTCAACAAGGCGTAATCCGCGGCCGTCGATCCTTGCTCCATGTCGAATCCTACGGTAAAGTGTATCGCGTGCAGCAGAACGATGCTCAGACAAGCAATTACCCTGACCGTACTTACTTCCTGTATGTATTCGGGCTTTGGCCCCTTCACGCTTTTCCCTCCCCGGATTTTCAATTTCCTTACACACTATAACAGAAAATACATAGCACGCATCCATAATTTCAAAAACATTTTTGGAACAAGTTAGCTAACCGATCAAATAACGGTATGCTTCGCCCTGAGAAGAGAAGAGTCAAAAAAAATAAAGGGGAATCCGGCCGGATCCCCCTTCTATGCGGCTGATGCTCTTTGATTCGTTTTTTTACAGCTTGAACTTCTCGACCGAACGCGCCAGGGTGTCGATCCCGCGCTTCGAGGTCTGCACGCCGTTCAGCACGTCCGAAGCGGTTTCCGCGGCCAGCCCCGCTTTCTCCGCGATCGTCCCCGTTCCGCTCGCGCCTTCGCTCGCGGATATCGCGATTTCGTCCGTCGCTTTGACCAACGTTTCCATCGAGGCCAGCAGTTCTTCCGTCGTGGCGCTGAGATCGGTCGACAGCGCCTCCGTATCGACAGCCCCTTCGGCATATTCTTCCGTCGCCCGCAGCATCAGGGCATAGTCTCCCTGAACGCTTTCGGCGAAAAACTCCAGCAGGTTTTCCGAATTGTCTTTCAGGCTGCCGACCGAACGAAGCACCGTGCCCGTCACTTCCTGAATTTCGTCGGCTGCCTGTTTGGAATCTTCGGCCAGCTTGCGGATTTCCGCCGCGACCACGGCAAAGCCTCGGCCGGCATCGCCCGCTCTCGCCGCTTCGATGGAAGCGTTCAGCGAGAGAAGATTCGTCTGCGCCGTAATCTGGAGAATCGACTCGGCCAGCAGCGTAATGCGCTCCACCGCGCGGGATTCCTCCATCGCCTGCTCAAGATTGCCTCTCACTTCCTCGTAAGAAGCCGTACCTTCCCGATAAGACTGCTGGAATGTCGATTTCAGTTCGGCGGCCCGGGCGCTGAGGCGTTCCGACGATCGCGCGCCTTCCTGCGCTTTAAGCGCGATCGACTCCAGCGCCCGTCCGATTTCGATCGAAGTCTCGCTCATGCCCGCCGTCGAACTCGAGGTCTGTTCCATGCCTGCCGACAGCTGCTGCGTCGTGGCCGAAATATCCTGTACGCTGTCGTCGAGCCCGGCCATTCGTCCGGCGACGCGATCCATCGTCTGTTCGATTTCCCGGCTCTCGCGCTGCACGTTTTCGATGATCTCCCGGAACGCTTTGCGCGCTTCCCCTTCCGAGCGGATCAGCAGGGCGAACTCGTCCTTCTCCTCCAAGAAACGCTCATAGGTCGAATCGTATTTGAGATCGAGGTCGGCCGTCTTGCGAATCAGGCCGACGACGATTTGAGTCCGGCGGCGAACGTTGCGGATAACCGCGGCGCCGATGGCGGCCGACACCAGCAGCGCGGCCGCGAGGCCGATCCAGATCGTGCGCTGAAGCTGCTGCTGATAAGCGGCGCTCTCGGCGATCACGTCTTCGCTGTAAACGTCCAAAATTTCCTCGATCTCGTTGATGCTGCCTCGCGCCGCGTCGAACTGCTCCATGGAGCCGCCTACCGGTCCCGCTTTCCAGGCCGCGAACTGCGTTTTGAATTCGTCGAACAGCTCGAACGCGGTCTTGCCGGAATCCGGATGCTTGTAGCTTTCGAAGCGTTCCGCATTCGCTTTCATAATGGATTCGGCCTTCAGCACGCGCTCTTCCGTCTGAACGACGTTTTCGTCGAAGCTCGCCTGCAGTTCGGCAGACGTACCGCCGCCCAAAGCGGTGATAGCCTGCTGATCCGACAGCGCCTGATAAAAGTCCCGGTCGGCGTTCAGCAGCCAGGAAATGCTCTGATGCGCTTCGTTGTACAGACGGTCAATCAGCCGGTTCGACAATTGCGAGACGAGTCCTACCGACAGCGCCGACAGCAGCACAAGCGCAATCAACGGAGGAGCCAGAGGAAACAGCATTTTAAAACTAAGGGGCATATTGTTAAAGCGCAGTCTCTTGAGCATTCGGATCACCCTTCCGGTTAAAATCTTATTCTTTTTATCGGCAAATTTCGACAAATGTGAATGAGATTTTATTCCTGGTTTTTTTGGAATCCTCTGTAAAAACATTCGCAAAAAAAAGCGGGGCCGCGTCAGCGCGACTCCCCCGCTTTTTTGCCAATGCCGAGCGCGTAATAGGCCGCCAGCATGATCAGCACGAACCCTCCGCCCACGGCGAGCGGAATTCGCGTATCCGCGTTAATCGCCATCCCGGTCAGGACAAGGATCAAGAACACGACAATGAAATAATTCGCCGCCGGGAAGAACAGCGACTTGAACGGATGACTGCCGATTTCGTCCGCATGCTCGCGCCGGAAGCGGAACTGTCCGATCGCCATCGCGAACCACGGGATCATGCCCGGCAGAATGCTGGCCCCGTAGATGTACAGGAACAGCTTGGAGCCCGGCATCAAGTAATTGAGCAGCACTCCGATGAGCAGCAGAGCGATCGTCGTCATGATGCTGTTCCGCGGCACGCCGCTGCTCGAGACTTTACGGAAAAATTTCGGCGCCTGGCCGTGCTCGGCCAGCGTGTACAGCATGCGCCCGGCGCTGTAAATGCCGCTGTTGCAGCCGGACATCGCCGCCGTCAGCACGACGAAATTGATGATGCCGGCCGCCGCCGTGATGCCGACTTTGGCGAAGGTAAGCACGAACGGACTGCCCGTTACGCCGACTTCGTTCCACGGATAAAGGGTCACGATCACGAAGATCGCGCCGACGTAGAATACGAGAATCCGCCAGACGATGTTCTGGATCGCGCGGCGCAGCGTAACCGTCGGATTTTCCGCTTCCCCCGCCGTAATGCCGATCAGCTCGATGCCCTGGTAAGCGGCGGTCACGATGCAGAGCGCGAACAGGAACCCTTTCAGCCCGCCCGCGAAAAATCCGCCGTGCTCGTACAGATTCCCGAGTCCGATCGGCACGCCTCCGTTTCCCCAGCCGAAGAAGATAAGGCCGGTCCCCAGAATCAGCATGGCGACGATCGCGACGACTTTGATCATGGCGAACCAGAATTCGAACTCGCCGTAGAACTTCACCGCCGCCAGATTCGCCGCCGCGATGATGCCGACGCCGACCAGAGCCGGAATCCACTGCGGAATGTCGGGGTACCAATAACCGAAATAAATGCCGATCGCCGTCACTTCGGACATGCCGACCGTCAGCCACAGAAACCAGTAGCTCCAGGCCGTCAGGTAACCCGCGACCGGATGGATATATTTATGCGCGAACGTCGCGAACGATCCCGTCACCGGCTCGGCGATCAGCATCTCCCCCATGATCCGCATGACCAAGAACATGACGATCCCCGCCAGCATATACGCCAGCAGCACGGACGGTCCGGCCCATTGGATCGTGCTCGAGGAACCCATGAACAGGCCCACCCCGATCGTCCCTCCCAGCGCGATCAGCTCGATATGCCGGGCTTTCAGACCCCGGTTCAGTTGTTTTTCTTCCATAAAGCTGTGCCCCCATATATGTTTTGCCGTTTTTCCGCGTTCCGGCACCGCCAAAACGCACCAGCAAATTCTATGACAAGCCAGCCGGGAACACAACAGAAAAGATCACCCTCGCAGCGCCCGTGTAGTCTTCATAAGGGACTGTTGTTCCTTAAGAGAGGACATTCCTTCATGCAGAATGCTTTTGCATCATCGATTCGAATAAAACATTCAACTTAAGTGTCCCGCAAAAAAAAACAAAAAAAATTATATTCAGGGTTAGGGCGTGTCTTCTTTTCAGCTCTTCGAATCCGATTTCGCATATAAAAAGCCCCTGAACGGAATCCGTTCAGGGGCCGCGAATCGTCCTGCTCGTTTATGCGGCTGCGTCCGTCTGCTTGTCCGCCCGCGTCAGCACAAAAAACGCGGCCGCGCCGAGCAGCGCCGTAACGAACAAGATGGCGCCCATCGGTACCGGAGTCGTCTCGTCCAGGCCGACGAGCGGAGACACGATCGAGCCGATCAGCAGCGGGAACAGGCCGAGCACCGCGCTGGCGCTGCCGGCCCGGTGGCCCTGGCGCGCGATGGCCAGCGTGAACGTGCTTGTCGCCGTGATGCCGATCGTGATCATATACACGAACAGAAGGACGACGATGGTAAACAGCGGGCCCTGCACGATCGAAGCGATCAGCAGCAGGAACGTCGCGCTCGCCGCCGTAATCACGCCGATTCGCAGCAGACTGCGTTCGGGCACGATGCTGCTGAAGCGCCCGATAATGAAGCTGCCCGTAATGATCGCGATGCCGTTGATGCCGAACAGGATGCTGAACGTCTGCGGCGACACGCCGTAAATGTCTTGATAGACGAACGGCGTGCCCGCCACATAAGCGAAGCTTCCGCCGTGGATAAAGCCGAGCGTCAGGGCGTAGCCCATGAACGACTTGTCCCGCATGAGGCTGCCCATCGTGCGCAGCGAGTGCCCGATCGAGCTCGGCACCCTTTTCTCCGGCGGCAGCGTCTCCTTCAGCTTGAATCCGACCGTCAGCAGGATCAGGAAGCCGAGCAGGCCCAGCACGTAGAAGATGGTGTGCCAGCTCGAGCCCGGCAGCAGCAGCACCCCGCCGCCGGCAATCGGGGCAAGCAGCGGCGCGACGGCGTTGATGACCATCAGCAGCGAGAAGAACTGCGTCAGCTCGCGGCCGCTGAATACGTCGCGGACGATCGCGCGCGACAGCACGATGCCGCCCGAGGCGGTCAGTCCCTGCAGGAATCGGGCGGCGATCAACATCTCGATGCTGGTCGACAGCGCGCACATCACGGACGACGCCGCGAACAGCAGCAGCGAGATCAGCAGCGGGCCGCGGCGTCCGCGCGCGTCGCTGATCGGACCGACGATGATCTGTCCGGCCGCCAGCCCGATCAGGCAGGCGGTCAGGCTGAGCTGGACAAGCGACGCCTGCGCGCCGAGATCGGACGAGATGCCCGGGAAGCTGGGCAGATACATATCGATGTTGAGCGGTCCGAGAATGCCGAGCGTGGACAGCAGCAGGGCGAGGCCCAGGCGCTCACGGCCCGTGGGGTTATGCGGCATGGTTGAAGGTTCTCCTTTGATGAAACAAACTATGAATAATCATAGAAGGAATTGTATAAGCCATGGAAGAGACTGTCAACGACGCATGTCCTTTCTTGCGCGGATGCGGCCGGCAGCGGAAAAGACGAAAAAAGGAGAATCCTGACAGCTTCGGGCCGCCCGGACTCTCCTTTTGCTCATGTTCGTTAAGTTTGCCGCGCAGTCAGAGCATCGCCGCCGCTCCGATCCGAAGCGAAGCCGCCCGGAGCACCCGGACGCCGTGCTTCGCGGAAGGGACGGCTTCGCATTCCAGCGTCCGGTACTGCACCCGCTTGCGGCGCAGCACGTTTTGGAGCCGGGCGAACAGCGCTTCGGCTTCCTTGGAAAGGGAATCCTGTTCCTCTTCCCCGAGAAGCAGGATATACTGCGATTCTCCTCGCGCCAGATCCAAACGTCCGCTTTCGTAAATATGGATGGAATTCCGGCCGTCCGAGCGCATGAACGCTTTTCCGTCATTCACGAACAAGAATCGGAGCGAGCTTCCTTTCAGACCGTTTCGCTCGTGCTCCGCCGCCGCTTCGAATAACAGGTACAGCGTATCATCCGCAAAAGCTTCGCGGCTCAATTGTTCGAAAAAAGGCAGTTCCAGCTTGGCGAGTTGTTTCCCGAGCAGTTCTTCCATTCGACTCTCTCCTTTCCGTGCCGGGTGACGACGTTCGGCGGCCTTTCAAACCGGCCTGAACGCCCGGATGCGTATGTGCGAAATCAAGACGAGCAGCAGGAGCTGGAACCGCAGGTCGAGCAGCCGTTGCTGACCATCGATCCGCTTGTCGCCGCCGTCTCCGGCAGCGCGGTCGCTTCGCTGATCTCCACGAAATCCAAGTCCTCGATGTCCGAGAACAGTTCCTCTACCAGCTTGTTGTTCGCGTTTTCCATGTTCGATCTCTCCTTTTCATAAGTAAAATGCGTTTATAAGCTCACTGTCGGGGACGTGATCGCAAGCTGTGAATCAGGACGAGCAGCAGGAGCTGGAACCGCAGGTCGAGCAGCCGTTGCTGACCATCGATCCGCTCGTCGCCGCCGTCTCCGGCAGCGCGGTCGCTTCGCTGATCTCCACGAAATCCAGATCCTCGATGTCCGAGAACAGTTCCTCTACCAGCTTGTTGTTCGCGTTTTCCATGTTCGATCTCTCCTTTTCATAAGTAAAATGCGTTTATAAGCTCATTGTCGGGGGCGTGACCGCAAGCTGTGAATCAGGACGAGCAGCAGGAGCTGGAACCGCAGGTCGAGCAGCCGTTGCTGACCATCGATCCGCTCGTCGCCGCCGTTTCCGGCAGCGCGGTCGCTTCGCTGATCTCCACGAAATCCAAATCCTCGATGTCCGAGAACAGTTCCTCTACCAGCTTGTTGTTCGTGTTTTCCATGTTCGATCTCTCCTTTGAATGGGGTTGGTTGTGCTTTATGATGAATAGCTCGGGTCGGGCTTTGAAGATTCGAAAAACCCCCGCCTCCGCTAGCCATTACGATCCGGTAACGCCGCGGCTTCGCCGGCACTTCGGCTTCAATTCAGCTTTCCGAATTTTTTCTGGAGCACGGCGCCCGCCGCGACGAAAGCCAGCGAGACGCCGACCAGGATCAGCGCTTCCTTCCCGTAATCGAGAAGGGTTCCGCTGCCTGCCCACAGTCCGCGCATCATCTCCAGCCCGTAGACGATCGGATTGAAGATGTAGACGAACTCCCGCAGGAAGCTCGGGAACATCTCGGGCGGGAAGGTCAGTCCCCCCAGGAAGATCTGATAGTAGAACACCATCTGGGATACGCCCTGGTACGTTACGCTTTTGCCGATGAACGACGTCAGGAAGTAAGTGATCGCGAACTGGTACAGGTTGATGAGCAGGAAGGCCACCGCGATATTCGGCAGGCTCGCATAAGGAATCGCGATATGCTTGATTCCGGCTGCGAAAGCGATCAGCAGAAAAGAGGCGGCGATCTGGAACAGGAAAGTGGCGATATATAATCCGGACGAAACGGTCAGCCCGGAAATGCCCAGCAGCTTGAACTTCAGCAGGTTGCCCTGCTCCTTGTACAGCAGGAACGTCTGGCCGTAAATGACCAACACCCCGTTGACGATGATGATCGGAATATAAGCGGGAACGAGCAGCTCCGTCAGCGGAACGCCGCCGTCGACCTTATAGCCGGCCAACAGATTGCTGAAGATGAAGAACATGACGATGGGAAGCGAGAATCCGAGAATAAGGCTCTTGGCGTTGCGCATCACCAGCTTGATCTGGTAGCCCGAGAGGGCGAGCAGGTTATCCATGCGAGATCTCTCCATTCTTCACGAGTTTGTAGCCCAGCATTTTCAGGAAGGCGTCCTCGAACGTGTAGTTTTTGATCGCGATATCATAGCCGCCCAGCCGCTTCACCTGCCGGTAAATCTCTTCTTCGGCGTCTTCTTTGTAGCGAATGCACAGCAGGCCGCCGTTATTCGAGAGCTCGCTGCCGAAGCACTGTCCGAACGCTTCGCGGTCGTCGGTGCGGAACTCGATTTTCTTCGCCGCTTCGAACTCTTCCCGGATAAGGGTCGACACGTCGCCGATCCGGCTGATCCGGCCCTTGTCCAGAATCACGACCCGATCCGCCAGATATTCCACTTCGTCGAGGAAATGGCTGGTCAGAATGATCGTCACGCCTTTCTCTTCGTTCAGCCGTTTGATGTAGTCCCAGATCTGGCGGCGTGTCATGGAATCGAGGCCGGTCGACAGCTCGTCGAAAATGATAAGCTCCGGCTCGCCGATCAGGGTCAGCAGGATCGACAGCTTCTGACGCTGGCCGCCCGAGAGATTTTTGACGTACATGTTCCGGCAGGACGCGAAGTCGAATTCTTCCAGCAGGCTGTCGAGATCGACGTCGCTTTTCAGTATTTTTCGGTACAGCTTGCATACCTCGTATACTTTCGCTTCCTTCTCGTAAGAGGAGGACTGCATTTGATAGCCGACCTTGCGGTACAGCTCCTTGCGATCGAAGCCGTATTCGATGCGCCCTTCGTAATCGACGATATCCATGATGGAATTGATCAGCGTCGTCTTGCCGGCGCCGTTGTGGCCGAGCACGGCGACGATGCTGCCCCGTTCCACCGTAAAGCTGACGTCTTCGAGCGCCTGCTTGCTTCCGTACTTTTTCGACAGGCCTTCCATCTTGATCAGAGTAGACATGGGATTCCCTCCTTTTTGTTCAAAACACTTGGGCGGCGGTCAACTTCATCTCGGGAAGCGTGAAGCGGAAGATCCGGTTGATCGGAAGCGCCGCGTCCACGTAAAGCTTCTGGTGCGTGTCGTTGATCAGATACATCAGATTGTTGATCAGCAGCGAATACACGGTCAGCACATTGGCGTAGGAAGGACTCGCTCCGCGCGAAGGAACTTCCGTTTCGCCGCCGGCGGGCCGCCGCGTCAGCGACTCCCTCTCTTCCGGCGAAAACAGGCAGGGACCGAGCGTCATTTCCGTCGTCGAGTACGGCAGGATGCGGCTGAACGATTTCAACTCTTCCTCGTGTTCCTTCAGGCATTCCCGCTCCGCGACCGCGATGGCCGGATTTCCTTCCCCCTGCCCGGCCAATCGGAATCCGCTGCCGAGAAGAAGCGCCGAGAGCATTCCGTTCGCATCGCCCAACACCCGGACCGCCGTGCGCTCCAGCGCCTCCCGGTAGTGCCGCAGTTCCTCGGTCGGCGTTCCGGTGCGTTCGCAGAGCAGGAAGACGTTGCGCAGATTCAATTCCTTGTTGAGCAGGCTCGGGTCGTCCGCGATCAGAAAGCGCTCGGGCGAAACCTTCGCCATGCCGAGCAGCAGCCGCGCCTCCTCGCTTCCGCCCGCTTTCGCTTTTCCGATCCCGATTCCTTCGTACAGCATCTTGTGCAGCGCCGCGTAATCGACGGAAGGACGGAGGCGGATTTGCGCAATGCTTTTGTCGAAAATGTGTTCAATATACAAGGTCTGTCCATCCCGGATCAGCCGATTCTCGGCTTTCAATATACAAAACATTCAGCCCACCACCATGACATAGAGTAAGTCGTAATCCGGCACGGCCCGCTTGAATTCCTCTTCGTAAAATCCGCCGATGCATACCGTGTTCAGCGCCAGATCTTCCGCGCACAGCGACAAATTCTGGGCCATGTGACCGATCTCCTGATTGAGCAGCCGGTAGGACAGCTCGCCGTATTTCTCCTCCAGCAGCTGATAGTCGCTCGCAAAGAACAGCTTGATCGGAAACGCGGCCAGTTCCCGGTCGATAATCGCGGCTTCCAACGGATCGGCGCGTCCCGGCGCGTAGAGCTCCAACACGTGAAGATAGGGATTGTAGCGGTAAACGTTCCCCCGAAGTTCCGGCAGGTCGACGCTCAGGAACAGCGTGCAGGGATAGAGCGCTCCGGGCGACGGATAGGCGAAGTATCCGCTGCGTTCGTCGGTGACTCCGACCGCGAACTGCAGCAGCCTGGCCAGCAGTTCCGCGTCGGGTTCGGCGGCCGACCTGAACCGCCGGGTTCGGCGCCGCAGCAGCAGCTCTTCAAGCTCCGTCTGCGGTTCGAAACGCCGTAACGCCAAGCCTTCCTTCCGGTCCCACCGCTTGACCGCCTTCACTTTCTTGATCTGGACCGAGGTGTAATTCTTCCGCGAGACGGAGCGTTCGTGGAAGTATCTGCGCAGCGCCGAACGGTCGGGCTCCGTCTCCCACCAGAGCGTGCCGCCCTGCTCCGCCTTCTCCTCAATGCCGCGCATATCGCTTCTCCCCCTCTTCCGCGAGCAGCGCCGCAAGCTCGTATTCAAGCTCGGGGTGAACGCCGATCCGGTTGTTCATCATGTGCACGTGGGAGAAGAGCACGCCTTCGTGCAGGTCTCCGAGGTTCCGAAGAGAGTCCAGATAGTTCCGGTAGCGTTCGGGCGGAGAATCCGCGGCGATCAGCGCTCCCGCTCTTTGGACCGCCGCTTCCTTCAAGCTCCGGAAAGACGATGCGTCGCGGGAACGGTAACTTTTCCACAATTCCGCATAGCGTCCGAACGCGGATTCGGCGGCGCCGGGTCCGCCCAGGCTCCAATGCAGCAGGTCGCAGGCGGCGAGTACCCGATAAGGGAAAGCCAACGTATTGAGCGTCAGCGCCAGCTCGCTGCCGGCGCGGAACACCGCTTCCGAACGCGCCATATGGTTCGCTCCCCCGTACCGGCCGTACTCGGGCTCGTATCGATCGGGTTCCACCGTGCCGTGAGCTTTCCAGTACGTCTCCGTAATGCCTTCGCCGGCCAGCATCGCGTCCGTGTAGAAGCGTTCATAGTCGATCAGGCGGACGGGGTTCATCTCCAGGAATCGACCGACCGAGCGGCCGAACGCTTCCGCGAACTCCTCCGCGCCGAATCCTTCCGCTCTCTTGAGGCGAAGACGGATATGCGGCCCTCCCAGCCAGTAGCGGATGAAGAACCAGTCTTCCCCGGGAGCGATCCGCTCCTTGACGAAGGCCGGAAACTCGAGCTGCAAGTAACGGTCCAGCGCCGAATAATCGTGAATGTAAGCGTGAAACGAATGCCACATCTTCGCTCCTCCTTTCTAAAGCACCCGCCTGAGCGGACTGACTTCGCTGCCGCACAAGACGCCGATGTAATTGATCTCCCAGCCTTCTCCCAATCCGAGCACTTCCTTCAGATAAGCGTCGTTGTGATTTTTCATCGGCCGGAAGGCGTAGCCCCGGTCGGCGCTGTACAGGCAGGCGGCCTGCATCAGCTCTCCGGCCGGGATCAGCGCCGGAATCAAGCCCGCGTTTCGCATCTCGCGATCCTCGGAGTAGCAGATCACCACCCTGGAATACGTCTGCAGGTCGAAAAATTCGTGATCGTTGTACAGGATCCGCTTGAAGTCGATCCGCTTGTCTACGAACTCTCCGTCGTCCGTCCAAATCTTCTCCTTCTCGGCGACGCAGAAGCGAAGGGCGGGATTGGAAGATCGGTCCCTCACCCGGCTCAGCAGCCTTACCGCTTCTTCCGGTTCGAATCGTTCGAACGTTTCCGACATATTGAAGTTGCCGATCATGGTGTGCGCCGAACTGCGCAGACCCCTGCAGGCCGGGATCGGAACGACGCCGCTTGAAGCTTCGGCTTTTCTCCGGTCTCCGCCGGCAGCGCGGAAGCTTCGGAGCAGCGGACTGACATATTCCGTGGGCCGCAGCTCGTCGAAGCTTTTCAGCGCCGGAATCCGGCTGCTCCGCGCAGCTCCGGTCACGGCCAGAGACCCGGGCGGACGTTCCAAGTCGAGCATGAACGAGCCGTAAATCGAATCCGTCGGTATGCCCAACCGGTCGAATACCTCTTCCGTGTCGGCCGCTTCGTAGATCCGGTATCGGACTCCCAGCGCATTCAGCGCGTTCTTCGCGTTGCCCAGCACATGTCCCGCGTCGAGAATGCTCAGATACAGCGAAAATTCGCTGTAATACCTGGAGATGTTCAGCAGATCGGACAGGCCGATCACATAGATCCGGTCCCTGTTCCAGCACGGTCCCAATTCCCGCGGGTCCGTCAGATACAGCCGGTCTTCGTACAGGTCATAGAAGTGCACCCTGCGGTCGATCACGAACAGCAGCTGGCAGGAATGCATGTTTCTCGTCGAAGGCGAAGCGTTATGATCCTGATAGCGGCTCAGAATATCGAACCGGTCGATCCGCAGCGTATCCGCGGTCAGGCGATCGAGCAGCGCTTCCAGTCCGCTTCCCTTCTCGGGATGCGCGATCGTTCCTCCGGAGAAGTACGGCCTTTTGACGAACGGAGTCAAATGCGTCAGATGCGTCATCTGATAGCGGCTTTGCGAATACCGCTTGTAATACTCGAATTCCAATTCTTCCACGTATGCCGCTCCTTTCACGGAAAGGGATGGGGAATGCTGTCGGCCAACCGCATGTTTCCGTCGAGACCGTTCAGGCGGGTCGCCTGCTCCAGCCGTTCAAGGTTGATATTCTGGTACTGCATGCCGAAGCCGATATTTTGCATCGACGGAATATGGATCTTGGTGCAGCTCAGGCCCATTTCGCCCAGAAACTTCTGGCTCAGATCGGAGATGTAGATCTCCGGATGATTCGGCAGCAGCGGCTTCAGCAGGCGGTCCAGCAGTTCCCGCCGTCCCAGCTTCTCTCCGTTTCCGAGGCGGCGCCTGACGACGTTGCGCTCCAATTCTTCGGTACGCTCCGTCTCCAGAGCGAACAGCAGATGCTCCTTCATGGCGCTCGACGAATACAGATACAGATGATCCTCAAGCCGGCTTACGTTCGCGTAATCCCGCTGCAGCTCCTCCAGTTCTTCCTTGGAGTATTTGGCGTACATATAAGCTTTGAACACTTTGATCGAAGTCGAAGCTTCGACAAGAGCCGAGCGGATTGCGGAAACGGGGTTCGGACTTGCTCCGGCCGCCGTATAATACGCCAGGCAGTCCGGATCTTCGCCCCTGTATTCCAGCAGCACCCAGTAAGCGGGAATGCCCGAATCCAGCGTGATGTCGAACAGATGGGTCCGATAATCCATCGCTTCCAAATACGCGATCATCAGCCGGATCTCGGGGTCGGAGTATCGTTCGGCTCCTTCCAGACGCACCGGGCTCGACTTCGTGTACCAGTGGACGAGGAAGGCGTCCCGTTCGATCACTTCCATCAAGGATGCGACAGCCGCTTCCTCCCAACTGCTCCCGATCGCGGTTCCGTTGGACGTCTCCGCGACGTAGCGGGGTTCCGGATCGAAGCGGTCCAGCTGCTCGCTGGAGAAGTACGCGATCTGCTCGGGAACGAGCACCTCGCATGACTGTCCGTAATCGTAGGCTTTTCTCCACTTGATCCGCTTCTCCGGCGAATAACGGCCGAAGGCGAACGCGCTCATCCCGTACTGCTTCTCCGTGTAGCGGCAGAAGTGCCGCATGGGCACGTACCGGGTTCCCTCCTCCTCCAGTTCGCTCTCGCTCATCCGGATGAAGTCCGCATTCTGCGGGGCGGCTCCGTGGAACCTCTCCAACGCTTCCAGCAGGCCCGTATAATAGGATTCTTCGTAGCTGGAAGAACGTCCGTACGCGTCGTAGCTTCGCGTGCCCAGCCGGGCATCGAAAGCGATCAGCGGCATCGAATCCGCGATTCCCCGGTAATGTCCCTTGAAGATTCCGAACAGCGGATGCACCAGGCTGGACCGGTAAGGTTCGATCGCTTCGACGACCGAACGGAAATCCCGGCTGCGAAACTGCTCGAACGTGACGCTCCCGGAATCGTCCGGCTCATCCGCGCCCGCCGCTCGGGTATCGAGCGGGGCGTGATCGAGCAGGCTGCGAATCTCGATCCGCTTGCCGATCAAGTCGTACACGCCGTACGTTTCCGGACCGGCCGATTCCGCCAGCGCCCTTGTCATGTCCAGGTCAAGCCGTCCGAGGCCTCCTTCGTCCCACTCTTCGATCTCGAATTCCGTGTTGTCGGCCAATCTGGAAGCGATGTAACCGTTCCAGCCTTCGGCTTCGCTGACGACGACCATTTCCCGCACTTTGTTGAACATCCGCTCCTCACGCACTGTACTCACCCACGTCGATCCGCCTTGCGCACAAGCCCGCTTCCAGCAGCTCGTATTCGCGGCTCCAGGCCCGCTCTTCGTAGCGGATATTGTGCGCTTTGAACAGCTCCAGCGCTTTTTCGATGAACGCCGATTCGTCGCCGTCTTCCGGCAGCATCCCCCAGGGAAGCGCGGCAGGGTCGGTCTCCGTCTCTCTCGCGTCGAACGGAAGGCGAATCCGCACTTCTTCGTTCAGCCTGCGGCAAATATAATGGACGACCGCCCGCTCCAGCTCTTCGCGCAGTCGGATCGTCTTCAGTCCGCTTCCGAACAGCCTTCCGTTCGGGTCCGCGATCCAGACCTTGTAGGAACCCGAGACGGGAAAATGCTCCAGGCAAATTTCGGTACCGGACAGGAAATCCCGGTACGCGCGCAGCGTCTTGACCGATTCCCGGGCGGAAGAGTCGAGCTTGAAGCGCCGACCCGATTCTTCCAGGTGGCCGAGAAGCAGCTGCGTCTTGCGGTAGTAATAATCGTCCGCCTTCGCGACCAGCCATTCGCCGCCCGTCTGTTTGGCGAAATGCCGCTCCAGCGCGAAGATGATCGCGTCCACGCCGTTTTCTTCGAAATTCAGTCCCGCCGTTCCGTACTCTTCGCGGTCCGAGGTATCGCGGATGCCGTAAGCGGAAAATCCGATCTGCTTGAGCCGGCCGTATTCGTCCGATTGGTTCGCGATCCGCAGCCCGAGCCTGCCTTCCGTCAAATAACGTTCGAAGCGGTCAATGCGCTCGATCGGCGAACATTCGTGCACCGTCAGAGGCGCCTGAGACGTGCTGACCACCTCGATTTCGCCCAGCAGCGAATCCGTCTCGATGAACTTGATGTTTTCGTTGATATAGAACGTGTCCCGGCCGAAACCGGCCAGCCTTTTGAGAGCGAAGATCAGCAGATAGAAAGGCCCGAATTTCCGCAGCAGCGGGTGGATCTCGGAGGTGAGCCGTTTGTATTCGAGATGGCCGACCGCCGTTCCGCACCAGCCGGAATTGTAAGCCTGCAGCAGCACGTAATCGCGCCGGCCGTTCAGGTCGTCCCGGTTCGCCGTTATAAGCAGCGCTTCTTCCGGCACCTCGTCCGGACGGTCGTAGACGACGGCCTTCTTCCCGTAGTTCTCGAAGGTGCCTTCGAGCTCCGGCAGACTCTGCGCCAGCTCCCGCGAAACGGCAATCGGCGTATGTACGATGCGCTCGATCGCCCCGTGCGGCGCATCCGCGTGCGGCCAATACTGGGCCAGAATCGGGAACCACGCTTCGCCGCCGTAACGGTGAACGGCATCCCCTTCCCCGTAAGCGAACAGGACGCCGCTTCCGGTAAGCATCTTGATCAGCTTCAGATTCTCCCCGCGCTCTCCGCCCGCCAGCTCGGCAAGGGAAGCGCCGCCTTTCGTCTTCCGCAAAATGTCGAGCAGCCGTTCATGCCGGGCGGCATCGAGCCGGAATTTCAACGTTTTGTAACTGGTTTTGAGCAGCGTCGTATCTTCTCCCCGGTAGACCATCACGTTCTCCCGGTTCAGCAGCCGAAGGTCCGGATTCACGGCTGTCCCTCCTTTTTGTAAAATTCGATGTCGTACTCCGTGGCGTAAGGCGCGTCATCCCCCAGGAATTCCTCGATATACAGGTTTTCGTAGCCGGATTCGGCGTATTTCTGAATGATTTCTTTTTCCAGCACTTTCAGGGATACCGGATTGGCCGCGTCCACATAGAACGGCTTGAAGTCGATAAGCCTGAAGGTCTTGTCCGACAGATCCCGCTTTGCCGTAATGAAGAACCGGGTGCTCTCTTCCCGCTCGGCGAAGTGCAGGTTCAGCCGCTTGTAATGATCCGCCGCGCTTTCTTCCTCCCTTTTTCCGAGCAGAGAAGCCGAGGCGGCCAGCGCGAATCTCCGGCGGCAGACGACGACCCGTCCGGCCGTCATGCGGGGCACGGTACTTTCCCGGATCAGATCGGAAAATTTGAAAGTCATGCGGCCCGAAGCGAACAGCTGCAGCAGCGTCGAGATATAGCCCGGCATCGCCGTCGGAATCAGCGATCCCCTGAACAAAATTTTGAGCGGCATTCCCGTTTCTTTTTCGAAGAAGCGGACCGCCTTCGTGGCCGGGTCGCAGCCGATGGACAGCGCTTCGACCTTGAGGTAATCCTCGGCGATTTTCGAGAATCGCTTGCGGCCCGTGCCGACCGTCTTGACGCATTTCGTCAGGGTCGACTCCTTGATGTTGCCGTTGAAGCCGAAGTTCTCCGTATACTCCCGGTAACCCTGGGCGTAATAATAATCTTCTTCGAATCGCTTGTAGGCTTCGCTCTCGTGCAGGTAATCCGGGAAGTAATCCATGAATCTCGATTTATATTTCTCTTGTCCGTCGTAGATGGCGTTGACGATCTTGCGCTGCCCGTTCACCTGGATGAAAAAGCTTGAAGACAGGTCGGCCATCCGGTAGATCTCTTCCGGAATCCGGCGCCCGTAAGCTTCGACCAGCGGCAGGATATCCGCCTCCGCGCGGCCCGCGCAGAGCGTGTTCAGCTCTTCGATAAAACGCAGCTTGAGGCGGTCGAGCGTCTTCACCCATTCGGAGCCGCTGCCTTCGTAGCTGTACAGGGGCCCCGACCAATACGGCAGGATGTGCTTCGATACTTCGAACAGGACGGTGAAGAAGCGGCTGTCGAGTTCGCCGACGCCTTCCCGGTCGAGCCGCGCGCCGAGCTCCAGCTGCATCCGGATATTGACGTCGAACAGCAGCGAGACTTTTTGCAGAGCTTCGAACGTCCGCAGATCGTCTTCGATCCACTCCTGCGCAAACGGCAGCGGAGTCGATATAATGCCGTCTTCGTAGAAAATCCGGCTGGGGTCCATGCGAATCCGTCTCGTTTCCGGATGCTCGCCCAGCAGCCCGCCGACCTCGGCGTACAGCCGGCTCCGCTCTGCGGTATCGCCGCACCGCTCGAGCTCCAGCTTGATGGCGACGAGCTGGTCCAGGGTACGCTTCAGCGCATCGAACTTGTCTTCCGGCAGATACAGGCGTCCCGCCTCGAGCATTTCTTCGATAAAGCCCGCTTCCGTCTGCTGCGAGAATCCGACGGCCGGAATCAGCAGCCCGATCTGCACATATTCGCGAAGCAGCCGGCACAGCTCGGCCCGCGCGACTCCTCTTCCCCGGAACAAATCTTCGAAATCGGACAGGCCCACCGTGTGATTGACGCTGTTCGACTTGAAGAAGCGCGCCAGCTCTTCGGTCATCCGAAGCTTCTTCAGAATCTCGCTCGTTTCGAAAATCTTCTCGCTTTTGCGGTCGTCCCGGGTCGCGACGAAGCTGATCGCCACCTGCCCGTCCGCGCGTTCGATCGACAGCGGCGGAATTTTGTAGCGCACCCGGCCGTAGAAGCTGTCCTCGCCGAGCAGGTATTCGAAGATCAGGCGGTTCAGGAACGTGTAATTGATCTTGCAGCGTCTCTCCGTGCGCAGTTCCGCCCCGCTTGTCGGCTCCGCGCCGCCTCCCCGGACCAGTTCGGCGCGGCCTACCCGCGTAATTTCGGCGAAGGGGCTCGTCTTGAAGGCGGCTCTTGCCAGAACTTTGTACAGGGTGTAGTCGAGCTTTCTCTCCGCGTTCTTGTGCTGCTCGGGCGGCGTATCGAGATACCTGCGCAGCTTGGGATGAATATTCGGCTGGATCATCAGCAGATTATTTTGCAGTTCGGCGCTGCCGCCGGCGGCGGCATGCATGCTTCGTCTGGCGCGGATGCACACTTCGTCGTAAAAGTCCGTATATGCGACGTCCGCTTCGGCCAGCGCGGTCCACAGCTTACGGAACTCTTCCACCGTTCCGGCGGCCGACGCAAGTTCCGGTCCGGCTTCCCGCAGCAGCTTTTCGAAGCGGGCGAATTTTTCGTTGTACACGGCACGCTTGAGATTCAGCAGCCGGCTCGAACCTTCGCTTTCGACAAGCGTCTCCAGAGCCGCGATCACTTCCGCCTTGGCGGCATCGAAACGGCGGCGCAGTTCAAGCAGTTCCCGATTGCGGTTCTCCAATTCGTTCCGGCAGTCGATTTCGACCGCCTGTTTGTCCAGGGAATTCGTTCGCACCAGGATAAACGGGTTAACGGATGGCATAACGGCAGCTCCTTTCTCTAAATTTTCATTAACAGGCCCGTGCGGCTCTCCTCGATCCGGCGGATCGCGCAGTAGCCGTAGACGTGCTTCTGAGCCATGCCTTGTTCGAACAGAGGCAGCGTCATGTAGAAGAGGTTAATGAGATTGCGGTAGATCAGCATGTCGTCGGACATCATCATCTCTTCCAGATCGCCCCGTTCGAGCAGCCGTTTGTGGAAGGGATTGTCCATCCCCGCGATATACCGTTCGAATCTCCGGTACTGCTCGCCCAGATCCATATGATCTTCTTCTTCGAAGAGTTCTTTGGCAAAGCTGAGCCGCATATCCCGGTCGATGTCCGCCCAGGCGCGCTTCCACTCGTCCAACGCCGCTCCGTCCTTCTCCCGGCCGCCGTCGCTCTCTTCCGCAAAAACGTTCAGGTACAAGCGTTCGAAGCGCTCCTGCACGTTTTCCATATGCCCTTCGAGCTTCAGCCTGGAGAAGAACCCCAGCACATGCGAGAGATAGGAAATGTATCCCTGCGCGGCGTCCCCGTTGTATAGCGTCGCGATATGAAGGAACATGTCGGTAAACATCCGGATTCGGCGCGGCTCGTCCAGTTCGCCCAGACCCGCCAGCATTTTGTTGTGCACCGGCTGAAGAAGGCAGCGATACCGGCGGAACAGCTCCAGATGGTATTCCGAGTTGTATACGCCCGTTTTCCCTTCTCCGAGCCGCACTTCGCCGTCTTCCCGCATGACGGCGTCCGCGCCCGAACGCAGTTCCAGGTCGCTCAGCCTGCGCTGCTCTTTGCGGTACTTCGCTTTCACTCTCTCGACCGTCTCGAAGTCGAGCGGG
Source organism: Saccharibacillus alkalitolerans (assembly GCF_011090185.1). Taxonomy (GTDB): domain Bacteria; phylum Bacillota; class Bacilli; order Paenibacillales; family Paenibacillaceae; genus Saccharibacillus; species Saccharibacillus alkalitolerans. The sequence goes on from NZ_JAAFGS010000002.1 coordinate 617,114, forward strand.
CGTTCCTGCTTATAGTCCGCTGTGCAGCGTTCGAGCGGTCCCAGCAGCCGTCCTTCGTCTTCCGCCTTTTCCAGCGTCACCAGAATGTTGGGTCCGTTCAGCCAGTCCGTATCGAGGTAGTAGCTCCCGGGCACTTGAACCTCCAGCACTTCCTCCGCCAGCTTCAGCATGAGCGGGAGCTTGCTCCCTTCGTAATCGTAAATCCGGATCGGCATTTCGGTCTCTCCTCTGCGCGTTTTTATGGTTCTCTTCCTTGTGGCTTAAGTATAGAGCGGACGGCTCCTTCATCCCGGTTTTGATCGCAAAACCGCGGATTTCGCGCAGAATCGTCGCTCGGCGCCGCAAGAAACGTTCGCGATATCCGAATCGTCGGAAAGGAGGAAGGAAAAAGAACGCACGAAAAAGCCGCTTCGCTTCCGGAATACGGAGGCAAAGCGGCTTCTATATAAGCAGTTGGATCGCGTCGGCGCGGGGTCAGTCCAATCCTTTGAGCGCGCGCACGGACACCAGGCAGATCTCTTCGTTGATCATCTCGATCTCCCTTTTGGCCCGATCGACGCTCTTGATATTGTCCTTGTTCACGACGTAAGACTTGTGGCAGCGGTAAAAGCTTCCGCCGATCTCTTCGAGTTCCTTGATCGAACCGTAAAATTCCAGCTGGCTGTTGTCCATATGCAGAATGATCTTGTGCGGAACGCTGGACGATTCGAAAAACATGATATCCTTATGGTCGATAGAGCGGGTCTTCTCGCCGACCTTGACCTTGAACCGGCGCGACTGCGTTCCGCTGTCGCTCAAATGGCGCTTGTCGGCTACCGCGATGCACTCCCTCACCTTGCGTTCGATCTCGTCCGGCCGGTCCTTGATGATATAATCCATCGCTTCCACCTTATAGATGAACGTCAGGTAAGACAGCTCTCCGTGCGTGGTCACGAACACGATCTTGCCGGAGTCGTCCCGTTCGCGGATCTCCGAAGCCAGCGCGATGCCGGACATTTCGTGCTGCAGATCGACATCGAGGAAATACAATCCCGTCGTCTTGGGATGGCGTTCCAGATAATCCAGCACCGAGACGGGATCGCCGGTATCGAGCGCCAGCTCCATATCGAGCGCTTCGATCATGATATAATCGGTTACGATTTTGCGGAGCCGCTCCCGCTGCTTGGGATCGTCTTCGCATATGAATACGGACAGCATAGGATCACCTTCTACGTATAATTAATGACGAGAATCTGCTTGAACTGCCCATCCTCGACGATCGTCTCGGACACCACGTTCGGAAGCTGTCCGATCAGCTCCGTCAAGCTGGCAAGTCCCAATCCCCGGTTTTTCCCTTTGGTGGAGAAACCGGCTTCTTTCAATTTGTGTACCCGAGGCATATCCGGCCTGCAGCTGTTCTGTACGATAATATGGAGCGCTTTCCGGTCCCGGATGAACCCTACCGTCATGCTGCCGCTCTTAACCTCCTGCAGCTCTTCGATCGCGTTGTCCAGCAGGATGCCGAGCGCCCGCACCATTGCGACCGAATCGGCGGGAACGAACTCGATGTCCTCCCGCGCTTCGAACGTCGCGTCGATCCCCAGTTCCTGCGCACGGATCAGCTTCGAGGCGACGATGCTTTTGATTTCCTTGACTTTGATCCGGCTCAAGTTCTCCAATTTGAAATTTTCGGCCGCAAGATGCTCCGACGCCCGCTTCAATTTGTGCCGGTAATACCGCTTGAGCCCTTCGAAGTCTTCTTCCTGAATAAAAGCATCGAGCGAAGACAGAATATTCTGATGATCGTGCCGGAATTTGCGAATCTCGGTATACTGCTGTTCCAATTCCTGCGTGTAGCGCTGCATCGCCTCTTGTTGAAGTTCTTTTTGCTTGATTTCGTACGCTTTGCGAAGAGATTTGGAATAGAAGTAAAAAGCCAGAAAAGCGATCAGCAGATACACGACGAAGAAGAACAGGTTCAGCTGGATCAGCTCGACCGTCTCGCCGATGTAGGCGCTCAAGTAGATGCAGAGATAGTAAACGACGACGGTGAGCACTCCCAAGTAAACGAGCAGCTTCTTAAGTCGGTCGTCCAGCATTTCTTTCCGTTCAACGGACTGCTTGAACACGCGTATTCCGATACTTCCCGCCAATGAAAATACGATCAGCAGAACTGCGTAAACGGCATAAAACGCAGGACTTCCGATCGTGAACCATAGGGCGTTTTCGATCAAAGTCACCAACGCGTCGCTCAGAAGAAGCAAAATGGTTCCGTAAGATAATCCGCCCAGCACCTTCAGAGCATCGCGCTCGCTCATGTACAAAATAAGAAAAGCCCCTAACAGCATGGGAATCGAGGTGTAAACTCCGAACCAACGAAAAGAAAAGGCGAACAAAATGCCCGCCGCAATGGTAACTGCCAATGGTTTCCAAGATATGTATTTGCCTTGATTTATAATCTGCGCCGTAGAGACCATCAGCAGCAGTTGGAGCATAACGATGAATACGCTCATTATGTAGTCATTCCTTTAAAATAAGAATGAACTCATTATACAATCACTTGTCCAAATCTTCCATAATTTCTTCTTCCATATCTTTTTTCAATTCATACGGAATTTCAGGTTCGTAAAAGGCAAACGCGCAGCAGGACCCTATGCTCATTTCTCCGAATTTCACAAAAGTATTAATCAAGCTCTCTTTCATATTCATTCACTCCTTATGGGATGATGGATCGAACAAACGATAAGTGAGAGGCAGTACGAAGATAACGGCGACCGAGCTTCCGATCACCAATAGATTGGCTGCTTCCAGGGAAGGCATAACTGCCGCGAGCAGAACGACGATCGCATTGGACGCCAGCGCTTTACGCCGAAGCTGCTTTTTCTTCGCGGCAGAACCGATGGCGTTTTTGGCCGTCGAGGCCGGAGCGTATTTGGCTAGAAAAAAAGCATTGAATATGCCCCACGCGAGAAGCGCAGGCAGCGGCAGGAGAATGAACCGGTCCGTGATCAGAAACGGAATCCCGACCAGAAACAGACTGCTGACAAACGTGCAAACCAGACTCGATTTCGCGTGCACCCCGTAAGCGAATGTCCGAATCGACAAGAAAGCCAAGTGGAACAGCAGCGTCGGAACGGCGACTTGCATGAGGAATGCCAATGCATAGACCACAATCAGCTTCGATACGTTGATCAACATCATTTCAAGCCCGAGTTTGCATTTCAGGTAATCCAGACGTTCGACTTGGCGATTCGACGTCAACCGGTCGGTAATCGCCAGAGCCGTCCTTTCCGGCCACGGCATCGCTTGCGTTTTCATTGCCCACCTCCTGACTTCATCTTAACCCGCCCTCAAGCGATAAAGCCGGCTTTATCCGAAACGAACGTTTTTGAATCGGAATCGTTTGTCTTCAGACGACAAGGCTTGTCGCAATCGTCGATTTTTCGGTCGCAAGCGTCTTGCCGCCTTCCTTCGGCTCGTCTACAATGAATCCTGCAGTTCTCTTGCATATCCTGTTTGTCTGAAGAGGAGGCTTATCCCGCATATGGAACTTATTCTCGATATGATCAAAGACAAAGTCGAATGCCTGCAGGCCTACGACTTCCGCGAGCTGGAACGCCAGATCGAAGAGCGGGTCGAAATCAACAAGCCGCTGCTGCTTCGGGTGAAGCACGTTCAGCATCAAGTCACGTTCGATCCGGTTCGCAATAAAATGCTGTACAGCGCCGTCGTGCATTTCGCGGCGAGCTGAAGCCTCAAGAAGTAAGAAGCGCAAAAAACCGGGCGGCCGAGGCCGTCCGGTTTTTCCGTGTCTCGCACACGCCGCACGCGCGATCTGTCGGCGCGGCGGACGTTCCGATCAGGCGTCGCGTCTCAGTTCGTAAAAATACCGCACGATCGGATGCTTCGTCTGTATCTGTTCGGACAGGTTCTGAATCCGCTTTTTGCCGACCCGTCTGTCCATCAAAGCCAAAATGTTCGGCAGAATATCGGGGCTTTCCAGACTTTCTTCGATCGGCGTCGTCAAAAACTTGTTCGCCGCGGCGACGAAATTCGATTTGGTCAGCGAAGCCTGGGCGGACATCAGCGCTTTGGCCTGTTCCCCCGCTTTTTTGCTTCGGGCCATGACTTTGAGCCGGTCTTCGGGAATAGGGCCCTTGGCGCTTTTTCTGACCGCCTCGATGTCTTCCGGACCGACCGGAACGTAAAATTCGGGGTCGCTTTTGATCTCCTGCTCGCTCTGATACCAGCGGATAGCATTGTTTTTGTCGCTCATATTGAGGATGTTTTTCTGATCCACCGCGATATGGCAGGTTCCCGATTTATCGAGCAGATACCGGTAGCTGGTGGCGCGGTATTCGACTCTTCCTTTCAACGCCGGAGACAGAAAGCTCTCCAGCTGCTGCTGCAGTTTGCTCCAGGACATGGAATCCTCCTATTATAAGTCTGAGATCGGAACGGCGGTTGATCCTTTATTTTATCACATCCGGAGCGGGAAAGCGGCCTTTCGTGCGATCCCGTACGAGGCATTCCGCTGCTTCACTCCTCGTCCCCGGCCGCCGATATTTTTTCGCACAAAGCCGCAAACTGCTCCGCTTCCTCGGCCGTCAGCCTGCTTTCGATCAGGTCGAGCATCGTATGTCTGAAACGTTCGGATCTCGCCAGAAATTCCCGGCCTTCCGGCGTCAGGGAAAGATCGTACACGCGGCGGTCCGTCTCCCTGCGGCTCTGCCGGATATACCCTTTGTCGAGCAGCCGTTTCGTCAGCTTCGACATGCCCGCCTGGGAAATGCCCCGCAGCTCGGTGAGTTCCTTGGTCGTTTTGTCCCCCTGCTTGTCCAAAATATCGAGAATCGTATACTGCGCCGTCGTGACGCCTTCGACGCTGAAGCGGTTGACCCGGCTCAAGATCAGACATTGAAACGGGATATACCGGCTTTCCAGATTTTTATTCCGCATCGTGTTCCCCCTTCTGATCGTTTTTCAAATACCTGCCCGTGTCCGAACGTTCGCACTTCATCAGTCCGCGCACTTCGCCCGAGTAGAGAATCTCCCCGCCTTCGCGGCCTGCGGAGGGACCGAGATCGATGACCCAGTCGGCCTGCCCGACGACGTCCAGATTGTGCTCGATCACGATCACGGTGCCGCCCGCGTCGACCATGCGGTTCAGCACGGCGATCAGCCGCGCGACGTCGGACATATGCAGGCCGGTCGTCGGTTCGTCGAGCACGTAGACGCCGCCGCCGCGATCCAGCTCCGGCGCCAGCTTGACCCGCTGCAGCTCGCCTCCCGACAGAGTGTTCAGCGGCTGCCCGAGCGCGATATAGCCGACGCCCGCTTCGTGCAGATTGCGCAGCACCGCGGCGAGCGGATGTCCCCGGAAAAAATCGAGCGCTTCGTCGACGGTCATTGCCAGCACGTCGCTTATGTTCTTGCCGTTCCAGGCATAAGCCAGCACTTCTTCCGTAAAGCGGCGGCCTCCGCATCGCTCGCACACCGATGCGACGGGGTCCATGAAAGCCAGATCGGTATAGGTGATTCCCAGCCCTTTGCAGGCCGGGCAGGCGCCCGCCGAATTGAAGCTGAACAGCGAGGCTTTGACCCCGTTGGCTTCGGCGAACAATTCCCGGATATCGTCGAAAATGCCGCTGTGCGTCGCGATATTCGAACGTTTGGACGCATGGATCGGCTTTTGGTCGATCAAGCGGATATCCGGATACGATCTCGGAAGCACCCGGTTGATCAGCGTGCTTTTCCCCGAACCGGCCACCCCGGTCACGACCGTCAGCACGCCTCTCGGAATATCGACGCTGACGTTTTTGAGGTTATGCAGATTCGCGTTCCGAATGCTCAAGCGGCCCGACGGCGTTCGGGGCTGCCGCTTGATCGGCGTACGGCTGCGGTAAGCCCGCCCCGTGCGCGTATCCGAAGCTTTCAGCCCTTCCAGCGAACCCTGGTACACGATCCTTCCGCCCGCGGCGCCCGCTTCCGGCCCCATCTCGATCGCATGATCCGCGATTTCGATCACGTCGGGATCATGTTCGACGATCAGCACCGTATTCCCCTTGTCCCGCAGCATCCTCATCAGCGTATTGACCCGCTCCAGATCCCGCGGATGCAGCCCGATGCTCGGCTCGTCGAAGATGTACAGCAGGCCCGTCAGGCTGCTGCCGAGCTGACGCACCATCTTGATGCGCTGCGATTCGCCGCCCGAGAGCGTGGACGTCTCCCGGTCCAGGCTGAGGTAGCCCAGCCCGATCGACGTCAAATGTTCGAGCCTGCCGACGATCGCGTCGACCATCGTCTCGGCTGCCCGGTGATCGATGCCGCCGATAAAGGCGGCAAGGTCGGATACGGGCATCGCGCAGCAGTCCGCGATGTTCATTCCCCCGATCGTGCACGTCAGCACATGCTTCGACAGACGCGCCCCGCCGCAGGCCGGGCAGATTTCGCGGCCGACGATCCGGGCGATCTCCCGCTTGTACTTCGCCCGCTCCCCCTCTTCCTTCTGCAAAAAGCTGCGCTCGATCCGCGGGATCAGCCCTTCGTACAGCGACGTTTTGGGCCATTCGGGATCGGGGGAAGACAGTTTAAGCCCGTTCTCGTGCAGCAGCAGTTCCATTTCCCGCTCCGTATAATCTTTCAGCTTTTTATCGTTGTCGAACAGCCCGGAATGGACGTACCGCTTCAGCCGCCATCCCCCCGGCTCGAACGTCGGGAAAAGCACGGCGCCTTCGTTCAGCGAACGTTCGGGGTCCAGCAGACGCCCGACGTCGATCCGGTCCACCCGCCCCAGCCCTTCGCATTCGGGACACATGCCCTGCGGATTGTTGAACGAAAAAACGTCCGAATAGCCGACAAAAGGCTCTCCGTTCCGCGAAAAAAGCAGCCGCAGCAGGGCGTGGATATCCGTAATGGTGCCCACGGTCGAGCGCGCGCTGCCGCCGATCCGTTTCTGGTCGATGATGATCGCCACCGACAGATTTTCGATCGCGTCGGCTTTCGGCTGCCCGTAATGCGGGAGACGATGCCGGATAAAGCTGGAATACGTCTCATTGAGCTGCCTTTGCGATTCCGCCGCGATCGTATCGAATACGAGCGACGACTTGCCGGAGCCCGACACGCCGGTAAAGACCGTGATTTTGTTTTTGGGGATTTGCACGTCCACGTTTTTGAGGTTCTTTTCCCGCGCGCCGATCAGCCGAATGTATTCATGCTCCTGGTTCTTGCCCATTCACTCACCTTCCTTGCGTGCTTTCGCCGCCAAATACATAACTGAGATATTATATAACCTAGTTATGTATATGATAATCCTTTCCGTTTTTCCTTTCAACTCCGCGGCATCCGGGGATGCAAGCCGAAAGCCGCCGCCCACCGGCTACGCCGACGCCGGAGCCGCATTTCGAATTTCGGACAGCCGCAAAAAATGTCGAATCTTCGCTTCTGCTCGTTGTTAACTTTCTTTCTCCCACCGCCGATAAAGACAGCAAGCTTCTTTCTTGAACCGGAGAGAAGAATAAGAATGGCATAGGGGGATTTCCATGAAAAAAATCAGTTCAGTCATCTTGTCTCTCTCGCTCGCTCTGGGAACGCTTCCCGCAGCGGCTTCGGCGAAACCTTCTACCCTGCCCCAGCCGGCCGGCGGAGGCGGAAAAGTCGCGCAGCAAACGTCGGAACAAACGGTTGAATCCGCCGCCTCTTCGGCCGAAGAGCGGGTAATCGTCACCTTCAAAGACAAAGCGGACAAAGGACTGGTCGAGCAGGCAAAAGGCCGCGTCAACCAAGAATTCCGAAATATCCCGGCTCTCGCCGTCAGCATTCCGGCCGCAGCCATTCAAGGATTGAAAAATAATCCGAATATCGAATCGATCGAAATCGACCAACCGGTCCGTACCGAGCAGACCCAAGATTGGGGCATTTCGAAAACGAAAGCTCCGTCGGCCTGGACTTCCGGTTACACGGGCAAAGGCGTTAAAGTCGCCGTTATCGACACCGGCATCGCCGCTCACGAAGATCTGGCGATCGCGGGCGGGGCTTCGGTCGTCTCCTACACGTCTTCTTATTCGGACGATAACGGACACGGCACCCATGTCGCCGGCATCATCGGCGCTTTGAACAACGGCATCGGCACAGTCGGGATCGCGCCGGATGCCAGCCTATATGCCGTCAAGGCGCTGGATCAGAACGGCAGCGGATACCTGTCCGACGTCGTAGCCGGCATCGACTGGTCGATCACGAATCAGATGAACATCGTCAACCTCAGCCTCGGCGCCACAAGCGATTCTTTTTCGCTCAAGCAGGTCGTCGATAAAGCTTATGCGCAGGGCATCCTCGTTGTCGCGGCAGCCGGCAATAACGGCACTGCGGACGGATCGGGCGATACGGTCAACTACCCGGCGCGCTACGATTCGGCCATCGCCGTGGCGGCCGTCGATTCCGCCGATCAAAGAGGCAGCTTCTCCGCCACGGGCTCCGCGATCGAAGCAGCCGCTCCCGGAGTCAACGTATTGAGCACCTACCTCGGCAATCAGTATGTCAAAATGAGCGGAACGTCCATGGCCGCTCCTTACGTCGCGGGCGATCTGGCCCTGCTCAAACAGGCTTATCCGTCGCTGACGCACGTCGAACTGAGAGCCAAACTCGCCGGCGGCGTGATCGACCTCGGCGCGGCCGGACGCGATAACTGGTTCGGTTACGGCCTGATTCAAGCGCCGCAATCGACCGGTTCCCAGCCGGCCCCTGCTCCGGCACCGGCTCCTACGCTGGAGACGAAGACTTTCGTATCGACCAACAAATCGTCGTACAGAACCGGAGAGACGGTCGCCATTTCGGTCAAAGCGACGGATTCCGCGGGTATCGCTCTGCAGGGAGCGACCGTGTCCTTGACGGTTACCAACCCTAAAGGCACCGTCGCGACGGCCCAAGCCACGACGGGATCGAGCGGCACGGCTTCGTTCAGCTTCCCTACGGGCAAAAGCAGCGTGAAAGGCACTTATCAAGTCAAAGCCGCCGTTTCCCTGTCCAACTACACCGGCAGCAGCGCTTCGACTTCGTTCCAATTGAGATAAAAAGCTGTATGCTTTCATAATGCGAAATTTTCGCCCGGTGGTCTGCCGAAGCGTAAGCTTGAGCAAGCTCATTTCGCCCCACGGCAAAAGAGACGCGAATTTAATCGCGTCTCTTTTTTGACTTTTTTCTGCCCCGGTAACGCGCCGTATTCGTTGCGTAAATGAATCAGCTTCAGCAGGCGCTGCTCGACCTCTTTTTACGCCGCCTCTTCGATTTCGGTAAACATGAAATTATGACGGTTGTGCACCTGTGGTTTAGCCGAAAAAAAGTTGGCCAAACTGTATAATGAAATGAGTTCCAAATCTACGGTGTATTGGATGCCTCAGGAGAACGGGTGCATGACCACGCTCTAACTGATTTCTATCCTTATTCAAACGAGATCGACTAAGAGGAAAATACTTTGATTAAAACCGTGCTTTTTTATATCGTTCTTAATCTTCTGCTTATCCCGTTTTATGTCGCCGGTTGGTTTCTCGGTATAAGCGCCTTCGTCTTGGCGCCGCAGGCTTATACGGGATGGGACATGTTTGAAATCTACGTGATTTTACTGATCCCTAATTTGCTCTTGTTTGTGTATATTTTCGCGGACGGATTCAAACGAGGATTTAGTCGAAAGATGAATTTAGGCTGCATGCTCTTTATAGCGGCGCTGCTGGGAGTAGGCGTTTTTCAAGATCTTTTGCAATTTGGTGCATGGAGAAAAGAATAACGGCAGGCAGAATAGTCAAAAACCCAGGACTTCCGTTAGGAAGTTCTGGGTTTTTGCTCTTTGATGGCCGAAAGGAATTGGATTCGATTGCGGATGTCCGCTTGTACGGAGCGATCAGGGCAATCAGGTAATCGAAGCCGCGTAGATCGATTCGATCGCAGCGGACAGCGTCCGGTCGAACTCTTCCTCCGATTGGCTGAAGCTTAAGTCCTGCGCCAGCGCGCGGGAGAAGCTGGCGATCAGGCCGTGGTTGCGGGTCAGCTTCTCGTTCGCTTCCTTCTGCGGATAACCGCCGGACAGCGCCACGACGCGGAGCACATGAGGATCTTCGATCAGATCGCGGTAGAGGTTGTCTTCGGTCGGAATCGTCAGCTTAAGCATTACCTTCGTATCCGGGTCGAGCTCGGACAGATGCTTGGCGATCTCGTGCTTGAGCAGCTCTTCCGCCTGGGCTTTGTCGTCGATCAGCACGCTGACTTCGGGCTCGATGATCGGAACAAGGCCCGCCGCGGCGATCTGTTTGCCGATCTCGAACTGCTGGTCGACCACCTGTTTGATGCCGTCGGGCTGGGCTTTATGGATGACCGAACGCATCTTGGTGCCGAAAATATTCCTTTCTGTCGCCCGCTTCAGCAGCCCGTCCAGGTCCGGCATCGGCTTCATGAGCTGAACGCCGTTTTCCTCGTCCGCCAGTCCTTTGTCCACTTTCAGGAACGGAACGATGCCTTTCTCTTCCCACAGATAATCGGAAGTGAGCTTGCCGTCGATCTCCCGATCCATCGTGTTCTCGAACAGGATGGCGCCGAGAATCCGCTCCGAATCGAACGCTTTGCTCTTGATGATCCGGGTCCGCATCTCGTGCACGGCAGCGTACATGCCTTCTTCGTCCGAGTAGGCCGTTTCTTCCACGCCGTACTCCGACAGCGCCTTCGGCGTACTGCCTCCGCTCTGATCCAGTGCCGCTACAAATCCTTTGCCGTTCTTGATCCGTTCCAATTGTTTCTCGTTCATCATGATGCTCCTTTCTTTCCGAAAATTCGGATTGCGAATGGAAGATCTCCCTTTTCTTATTAACCGAAACGTGCCCGGGTTATCCGGAAATCGGGAAATTCGGGACGATCGGATGATCCGGCCTCCTACTCGCTCGCCTTAGGAAATTCGAATCCGTTTGACACTCCGAGTCATATATCGTATTATTTGAATATAACGATATAGGAGCGATGAAGATGACGCTACCCGCTTTTGATAAAAACGATCTGAACCAGTTCGACGAACCCGCCAATCTGTTGAAGGCTTTGTCCCACCCGATTCGCCTATGCATTGTCCGCGGATTGATGCGCAAAAAGAAATGCAACGTCTCGTATATGCAGGAATGCCTGGATATCCCGCAGTCGACGATCTCCCAGCATCTGCAGAAACTGCGCGCAGCAGGCATCGTGACGACTGAACGCAAAGGTCTCGAAGTCAATTATATTCTGGCCGATCAACGAATTGAAGAAGTCGTGAAAGCCTTATTCGGAGAGGAAGAGTGTCAAGCATGAGCAAAAAAGTATTGATTGTCGGCGGTGTGGCAGGAGGAGCTTCCGCGGCCGCGCGTCTGCGCCGATTGGACGAGCATGCAGAGATTATCATGTTCGAAAAAGGACCCTATATCTCGTTCGCCAACTGCGGCCTGCCTTACTACATCGGAGGCTCGATCGCCGAGCGCGAGCGCCTGCTCGTTCAGACGCCGAAAGGCATGGCCGACCGCTTCCGGATCGACGTCCGCACGCAAAGCGAAGTGATCTCGGTGAATCCGCAAAGCCGTACCGTTCAGGTGCAGAGCCGGGAACGCGGACTCTACGAAGAAAGCTACGACGAGCTGATCCTGTCGCCGGGCGCACGTCCGATCGTTCCCGATCTGCCGGGCAAAGACCATCCGCTGATCTATACGGTCCGCAATATCCCCGATATTGATCGGATCAAGGAGAAAGTTTCTTCCGGCACCGGACAATCCGCGGTCGTGATCGGCGGAGGATTCATTGGCGTCGAAATGGCGGAAAACCTGAAAGAAGCCGGTCTGGACGTAACGCTGGTCGAAGGCAATGCCCAGCTGCTTGCTCCTTTCGATCCCGAGCTGGCGGCGGCGCTGGCGCAGGAGATGGAGCAGCACGGCGTGAAGCTGCTGTTCTCGCAGCGCGTACAAGGTTTCCGCTCGCTTGACCGGGGAATAGGCGTCGAGCTTGCCGACAGCCGCGTTCTGTCCGCCGATCTGGTCATTCTGGCGATCGGGGTAACCCCGGACACGGCATTCCTGAAACCGAGCGGAATCGAACTCGGCGCGCGCGGACATATCATGGTCAACGAAGCGCTGGAGACCAATATTCCGCATATTTACGCCGTCGGCGACGCGATCGAAGTGCGCGATTACGTGCACGGCGGCCAAACGGCGGTCCCGCTGGCCGGACCGGCCAACAAGCAGGGACGAATCGTCGCGGACCGGATCGCCGGACTGAACTCCGTTTACAGAGGCACGATGGGCACGTCCGTCATCAAAGTATTTGACATGGCGGGAGCCTCTACCGGCAGCAGCGAAAAAACGTTGAAGCGGCTCGGCGTCGACTACCGCAGCGTGATCGTGCACCCGTCCTCCCACGCTTCCTATTATCCGGGTGCCAGCGCGATCATGCTGAAGCTGCTATTCACGCCGGAAGGCAAGGTGCTGGGCGCGCAGGCCGTCGGCTATGAAGGCGTGGAGAAACGGATCGACGATATCGCGGTCGCGATCCACTTCGGCGGTCATGTGAGCGATCTGACCGAGCTGGAATTGAGCTACGCGCCGCCGTTCTCTTCCGCGAAAGATCCGGTAAACATGGCCGGCTACGCGGCGGAAAATATCATGGCAGGCCGTGTTCGCTCGTTTACGTACGATCAGCTTGACGAGCGCATCCCGGAAAACTCCGTTCTGCTGGACGTGCGCAGCGATCTGGAACACCGCGGCGGACACATCCCCGGCTCGATCTCCATCCCGGTCGACGAGCTTCGCGGGCGGCTGAACGAATTGGACCCTGCCAAAGAAATCTGGGCGTACTGTCAGGTCGGCCTGCGCGGGTACACGGCTTCGCAAATTTTGCGGCAGCACGGATTCGACGTCCGAAACCTGAGCGGCGGCTACAAAACGTATCGCCAGGCGCAGTTCAAGCCGGCCCCTCTTCCCGGCGGCGATAACGACGACAACGGCGGAGGCGGAAGTAAAAGTTTACAGCCTGCCGCTCCCATTGTAAAAGAACACGCGGTACAGACCGCGGAGGCGCAGCATGCGCCGTCCGCTCCCGCGGCTCCGAGTTCTATCGATCGCGAGCTGGACGCCCGGGGCTTAAGCTGCCCGGGACCGCTGATGCAGGTCAAGCAGACGATGGACCGTCTGGAGGACGGACAGACGCTGCGCGTTCAAGCGTCCGATCCGGGATTCTATGAAGATATCGCAGCCTGGGCTTCAATGACCGGCAATGCGCTGGTGCAGCGCGAACGTCTGGCCGGCGGCGTGATCGAAGCCGTGATCGCCAAGAAAGCTGCGGCAAACGCGGCGGCTTCGGCCCTGTCAACTCCGTCGGTTCCTTCGCTCTCGGCCGACGCGCCGGGTACGGTTCCAAGCGGCGATTCCGCCAGCACAATGGTCGTGTTCAGCGGCGATCTCGACAAAGCGATCGCTTCGCTGATCATCGCCAACGGCGCGGCGGCCAGCGGCCGCAAAGTGACGATGTTCTTCACCTTCTGGGGATTAAACATCATTCGCAAAAACGCGAGCCCGCGGGTGTCCAAAAATAGGATGGGCCGCATGTTCGACATGATGCTGCCGCGCGGCAGCCGCAAGCTGGGTCTGTCCCAAATGAACATGTTCGGTGCCGGTCCCAAAATGATCCGCGGCCTGATGAAAAGTCACAACGTGCCTTCGCTGGAAGAACTGCTTCAGAGCGCCATAGATCAGGGCGTCGAGATCGTCGCCTGCCAAATGTCCATGGATCTGATGGGCATCAAGCGCGAAGAATTGATCGCCCCCGTTCGCAGCGGCGGCGTGGGTTATTATTTGGGTCATGCGGCGCAGGCCAACCACAATTTGTTCGTATAGAAAATCAAAAAGACCTCGAATCCGCGCCGAAGCGGATTCGAGGTCTTTTTGGATAATGAAGTGAATTCACACATTTTGTCCTAAAGGCTTCTATATCTCTTTTAGGAATATTCCGCTGCGTTTGCTCAATCGGTCGGAAGCTCCACAAGCCGCTCAAGCAGCGCCACGGCCTCCACATGCACCGTCTGCGGGAACATATCCACCGGCTGCACCTTCACCGTCTTGAACCCGCCGTCTTCCAGCACGCGCAGGTCGCGCGCCAGCGTGGCCGGGTTGCATGACACGTACACCACGCGTTCCGGCTTCATCTCGATAATCGTCTCCAGCAGGCGGGCGTCGCAGCCTTTGCGCGGCGGGTCGACGACGATCACGTCGGGCGTGATGCCCAGCTCCCGCCAGCGCGGAATCACGTCTTCGGACGCTCCGACTTCGAATTCGGCGTTCGTGATGCCGTTGATCTCCGCGTTTTTGCGCGCGTCCTCGATCGCTTCCTTGACGATCTCGACGCCGTAGACCCGCTTCGCTTTTTGCGCCAGGAACAGCGAGATCGTGCCGATGCCGCAGTAGGCGTCGATGACCGTCTCGCTGCCCGTCAGGCCGGCATACTCCAACGTTTTGCCGTACAGCACTTCCGTCTGCGCGGGGTTCACCTGGTAGAACGAACGGGCCGAGATCGCGAACTTCACGTCGCCGATATAATCGTGGATGACTTCTTCGCCCCACAGCACGGTCGTCTTGTCGCCGAAGATGACGTTCGTCTGGCGGGTATTCACGTTGTGGCAGATGCTGCGGACGCCCGGCACGCGCTCGCGGATCGCTTCGATCCACTGTTCGGCCTTCGGCAGGCGGTCGCTGTTCGTGACCAGCACGACCATCTTCTCTCCCGTGGCAAAAGCAACTTTGACAACGACGTGGCGCAGCAGGCCGCGTCCCGTTTCTTCGTCGTAAGCGGAGATGCCCAGCTCGCGGCCGATTGCTTTGACCGCTTCGACCATCTCGTCGTTGGCTTCATGCTGGATGATGCACGTCTGCATGTCGACGATGCGGTGGCTGCCGCGCGCGTAGAAGCCGCCGATCAGGCGGCCGCTTTCTTCGCCCATCGGAACCTGGGCTTTGTTGCGGTAGCGCCACGGCTCGCTCATGCCGAGCGTCGGCGGCACGAGGATGCCCTCACCCGCAGCTGCCTGGCCCCCGCTGGAAACAGCTGCGTTTTCGTCGTAACCGGCCGTGCCGGCCGCTTCGGGCGTTTGTTCCGCCGCCGCATTTCCGGTTCTGCTCTCTTCGCCCGGCTGACCCGAATCCTCGTGCCCTTCTCCTCCGCCGAAAGCTTCCGCTTCCAGCGTCTGGCGAGGCTGATCCGTTGAAGCTTCCAGCGCGTATTCGGCCGCCTCGCTCTGCGTGCTCGCCGCCGGATCGGCTGCCGGCGACACCTCGTAAGCCGCATCGCCCTGACGGCTCGCTTCGCCGAGCCCGGCCGCATGCGCTCCTGCCCGCGCCGTATCCCCGGATACCCGCGTGCTTCCTTCGAGATTTTCGTCCTCGTCCGAAGTCCCGTTCGCGGACTGCGCGACGAACGATTGCACGTTCAGCTTCCCGATCCGCTGCAGGCTGTCCGCGACCTGCTGCCGCTTCCATTCGAGCTGCGCCGCGTAGTCCATATGCTGGATCTGGCAGCCGCCGCAGCGGTCGAAGATTTCGCACGGGGCTTCGACCCGCGCCGGGCTGCGCTGCAGCAGCTTTTGCATTTTGGCATACCCGTACTGCTTTTTGGTCATCAACACTTTGGCCGAGATCTTCTCGCCCGGCAGCGCGCCCGCCACGAACAGCGTGTATCCGTCCGCTCGGCCTACGCCTTCGCCGCTGTGGTTCATGCCGATAATGTCGAGCGTGACTTCGTCGTTTTTGGCGACCGGAAGACCTTCGATCTCCGCCGCTGCAGCTGTCGGCCTGGACGCTCCGCGTCCGCGCGAGGAGCCGCCTTTTCCGTAAGAACCGGCTGCCGAACCCCGTTTTCCGCCCGACCCGCCGCTTCTTGCCGAACCTCCGCGGTTATTGTTGTTCTTCATATATAAGTTCACTTCTTTCGCTCGTATTGATCTTTATTATTCGTTCATAGGACAAGCGATTCGCCGCACGCCCGTCTCTGTTTTCCGGACATGACAAAAAAGAGGAATGACGCCGAAGCGGTCGTTCCTCCCGTATTGTAACATGTTATTTCCCGGCGGGACACGCTTATCTTACGCGAACACCCGCAGATGCTGCGGAAGCACTTCGAACACGCCCGGCAGGCGTCCGCCGAGTTCGCCGTCCAGATTCAGCAGCACGTCGTTCGGCGACGTCACTTCGAGACGCTGCGTGCGGAAATAGATGACGTTCGGATCGTTGAAATGATCGCCGCGCTGCGCCATCGAGACGACACGGATGAATTCCGCCAGGTTGCACTTTTTGAGCAGAATGACGTCGAGCTGGGCGTCGTCGATCCGCGCGCCCGGCATCAGCTTTTCGAATCCGCCGACGGAGTTCGTGTTGCCGATCAGGAAGATCATGAACTCGCCTTCGATCGGCCCCTGGCCTTCGGCGTCGATCTTCAGCTGCATGGGCGTCAGGTTGACCATTTTCTCGACGCC
This sequence comes from Saccharibacillus alkalitolerans, assembly GCF_011090185.1. Taxonomy (GTDB): domain Bacteria; phylum Bacillota; class Bacilli; order Paenibacillales; family Paenibacillaceae; genus Saccharibacillus; species Saccharibacillus alkalitolerans. Next base: position 633,606 of record NZ_JAAFGS010000002.1, read on the forward strand.
TTTGAAGTAATAGGCGAGCTGTCCGATCATCGTCTTCAGCCGGCTCGGGACTTCGTACGTCAGCTCCGTCAGCGAGCCGCCGCCCGCGATGTTAATGAAATAACGGTCGTTCGCCCGGCCTACGTCGATCGGACGCGATTCCCCGCGCAGTACCAGATCGCAGTAGTCTTCCCACTGACGGGAAATGCCCAGCGCTCTCGACAGGTCGTTGGTCGTGCCGAGCGGAAATACGCCCAGTTCCGGACGGTGTTCCTGGTTCGCCAGTCCGTTCACGACCTCGTAAATGGTTCCGTCCCCGCCTGCCGCGATCACGATATCGTAGCCGCGCTTAGCCGCTTCGGCCGCGGCGATCGTCGCGTCGCCTTCGCCGGTCGTGGCATGCACGGTCGTCTCGATTCCGCCTTCGTCAAGGCGCTGCAAAATATCCGGCAGCCGCCGCCGCATTTCTTCGCGTCCGGACGTCGGATTGTAGATCAGCCTCGCTCTTCTCATCTGTCAAACTCCACCCGTTCCTTATAAGTTCTTGCCCTCCGCACGGCAGCCGGGAATTCGGCGGCGAATGCGGCGGTCGCCGATACGCTTCGAAGCGAAGGCCGCCTCGGGAGGGACCTTCGCTTCTTCGCTTCCTGTCATCTTGTTACTCCGCCGCGTCTTCCCGGCCGACGTTTTCGAGCAGCTGCTCGATCTGCCGCTCGACCCAGGCCGGCAGCAGCGGGTGAGGGAGCAGCGCCTCGCCCGTATATCCGTACGTCAAGCCTTCGAGCTTGCGCGGAATGACCGTCTGCAGGAAATAGCCCGTACTCAGGAAGATCGGGGCGATCAGCACCCGGCGTCCCTTCTCCGTCCATTCCTGCGTCTTGGCCCGCACGTTGTCGGGATTGAGCAGCGCGTAATCGCAGACCAGCCCGCTCGTCTCGCCGACCCGCTTCGTCAAAGCGGACGCTCCCGCTTCCCAGCGCTGACGGAAGCCGTCGTGAATGCTGCCGTGGCCGACAAGCAGGATCACCTCGTTTTCGGGAGTTACCGAAACCGGGGATACTTTGTCCCAGACCATGCGCGCCACGTCCGGATCGTCGCCCATCGGACGGCCGACGTGCATGCGCGCCGAGATTCGGAACGGCTCGAGATCCGTTTCCTTATCCGGTTCGCTCTTCATGCCGAGCGCGTATTCGATCTCGTCGATATGCGTGCTGCCTTCCGACACGAACAGCATCACGGCCAAAATATCCGTGACGCCTTCCGCTTCGAGCGCGTCGATCCCGTCCTGGATCGACGCGCCCTCCACATTGCCCAGAAACGACACCGCGACCGGCATATGTTCCTTGATTCTTGCTTCGCCGGCCGCTTCCTCCACCGCCTGCACCCATTCGGGCTGCGGCGAACCGTGGCTGATAATCAGCGCGCCCGCTTTGATCGTCATAAGTTAGCGCCCCAGACGATCGAGCGTCATCTTATAGCCGTCGTTGCCGTAGTTCAGACAGCGCTTCACGCGCGAGATCGTCGCCGTGCTGGCGCCCGTCTCGGCTTCGATCTGGTTATACGTGCTGCCCTTGCCGAGCATGCGCGCCACTTCGAGACGCTGCGAGAGCGACTGGATTTCGTTGACCGTGCACAGATCGTCGAAGAATACGTAGCATTCCTCCAGATCTTTGAGCGTCAGGATCGCCTCGAACAATTGGTCGACCGTTTTATCGTTTAACTTTTTCAGCTGCACTGAAAGATCATCCCCTACCGTTTACTGGTTATAGGCTCAAAGCGGCGAACCGCCGGGATTTCCCGGCTTTCGAAACGCTTTCGATGCCGAGTCATAAGCCTGAAGGCCAGAATATTTGTGCTTACTTTATCATTGTAGCGGCCCAAGTTATGTTTTTCAAGCGTTAACGGTTTCACGCGATGCAGGCCAAACGGACAACACCTGCCGTCAGGACGTCACTTTTCGCGTTTTTGACGGGGCGGGTGTCCGCTCCAGGCGAACCTTTGCCCGCTTTGCGGATCCGCTGCCGACCCGTTTCGGCTTCCTCCCGCCATTTCCGACTTCGTTTATTTGAACCAGCCTCTGCGCCAGAACCAGCCGATCATCGCACCCGCCAAGAACACCATCATGCCGAGCACCGCAAAATATCCGTATTCGGAGCGGAGCTCGGGCATATTGTCGAAATTCATCCCGTAGATGCCGGCGATCAGCGTCAGCGGCATGAAGATCGTCGTGATCACCGTCAGCGTCTTCATGATGCCGTTCATCCGGTTGGAGTTGAGCGAGATGTAGCTGTCGCGCAGATCGGCCGTCATTTCGCGGTTCGAATCGATCATCTCGGACAACTTCAGCAGATGATCGTAAATGTCGGTAAAGTACACGCGGTATCTCTGTTCGTCGTCGACATGCTGCGAATTGATGATCCGGTACAGCAGATCCCGCATCGGAACAACCGTGTGATGCAGCCTGAGCAGCCGCGCGCGCAGATCGAACACCTGGCCCAGCAGCTTGTCGACCGATTCCGTGCGTCCTCTCTCTTCCAAGTCCGCCAGTTCGTCTTCGATCTGGAACACGCACGGGAAATATTCGTCCACCAGCGCGTCGAGCACCAGATACGCCGCCGTCACGGGATTCGTTTCCTTGGACGGGTCCGTTCCGCGCGCGGCGGTGCGCTCCCAGGCCTCGTCGATCTGCTTCATGCGTTCGAAGTGGAAAGTGACGAGGAACGTTTGCCCGAGAAAAAGGTCCACTTCCCCGGCTTCCAGGCCGCTTTTCCCGAGCGCGTGGGTGATCAGGAACACGTATTTTTCGTGCGGGTCCATCTTGGGACGCTGGACATCGTTCAGGCAGTCTTCGATTTCCAGATGGTGAAAATGAAAATACGTATCGAGCAGTTCCGTTTCTTTCGCGGTGGGCGCGACAAAATCGGCCCAGAACCATTTATAATCCGACGGCTCCAGCTCCGTCAGCGGAATATCGAGTTTGACCTGATAATCGCGAGTTACAGCAAGCGTCCGAATCAAGGCGGCCGCCCTCCTTCTGCTTTCGATGGTAGAATTCGAATTTTTCGGCCGAGCGGCCCTGCCTCCCCGCGCCGCGCAAATGCTTCTCTATCGTAAGGCCTCCCGCGGCGGCTTGCAATCTTTCCCTTTTCGCCTCGGCAGCCGGCTTGCGCCCGATAAAATTTCCGTTTCCCGACGCCGGCTATGGACGTCGGTTTTTCCGATTTGTTATACTAAATTTATGTTATACAGCAAACAATTTATAGGTTAGTGGTGAATATCGCGATGTCTGCCCCCAAGCGCTCTTCCCGTTTCCGGTTTGCCGATATGCGGATGGAAAAAAAGCTGCTGGTCGTCTTTGTCCTGCTGATCCTTTTCCCGCTTTTTCTCATCGGCGCCATTTCGTACGGCAGCTATTCCCATTCCATTCAAAACAACACGGCCGCCTATTCGCAGAAGCTGATCGGTCAGGTGATCGACCGCCTGGACGATTATATCGACGACATGACGGCGCTCTCCGCCATGCCTTCTTATGTCGACGACTTCAAGAAAAACCTCGACCTCTCCAACCGTTACGCCCAACAGCACGCGGGTCTCGGCGAGCAGATTTCGGCTTCGGACGATTACGTGCTGCGGCTGTCCATTCAGCGGGGGATCGAAGACAACATGAATATGGTCAATACGTTCAAAGGAAACTCGAGCTCGATTTACGTGTTCGACAGCTACGGCAGCAGCTATTATTCGGCGGCCGGCGGAGGACTGCGGCTCGACATCGAGGGCAGCTACCGGTATTGGCGGGAAAAGACCCGGGACTCGGGCGGCAAAGCGCTGCTGCTGCCGACCCAGGCGTTCGAAAGCAACCTGCAGAGCACCCGCTACGCCTTCACCGTCGTGCGCCAGGTCATGGACGGTTTTCAGAAGCCGATCGGGCTGATCGCGGTGGACACGAACGTCAGCGCGTTCGAGCCGACCTTCGACGAGCTGGACCAGGTGACGAGAGGCCGCTCGCTGGTCGTCGACGCGGCGGGCGTGCTCGTTTACGGCAGCGGCATGCGGGATCTGGGCACGAACATCTCGGGCAGCGACCTGTTCCTCCGTTTTGCCGGAGAGCAGGGAAGTTTCGTATACGATCCGCCCGCGGACGCCGGAAGCGGCCGGGGCAAACAGCTGGTCGTGTACGATACTTCGAAGCAGACCGGGTGGAAAGTCGTGCTGTCGATTCCGCTGGACGCCTTGACCCGGGAAGCGGCCCATACGCGAAACGCCACGCTTGCCGCGACCCTCGGCGTGACGCTGATCGCGCTGCTCAGCTCCATCTTCCTCTCTTCGGCGCTGACCCGCCCGCTCGACGGCATGATGCAGCTGATGAAGCGCGTGCAGCAGGGCGACCTGGGCGTCCGTTTTCAGGTTCGGCGGCGGGACGAGATCGGACGGCTCGGCAGCCAGTTCAATTTTATGCTCGTGCGCATCGAGGAGCTTATCGCCGACATCTACCGGATCGAAGCGCAGAAAAAAGAAGCGGAGCTCGGCGCCCTGCAAAGCCAGATCAATCCGCACTTCGTGTACAACACGCTCGAAGCGATCCGGATGACCGCCGAGCTGAACGACGACGTCGATTCCGCGGACATGATCGCCCTTCTCGGGCGCATGCTCCGCTACAGCACCGGCGACCCCGGCGGCGAAGCGACGGTGCGCGAAGAGCTGGAACACGCCGCCCGTTACGTCGATCTGCTGAACTATCGCTACCGGGGACGCTTCGCGCTGGAGATCGAAGTTCCGGAAGAACTGATGGACGAGCGTCTGCCCCGGCTGACGCTGCAGCCGATCATCGAGAACGCGGCTTATCACGGATTGGACGACAAGCCGCTGATGCGTCTGCGCATCGAAGCTGGACGCGAAAAGGATAAGCTGCGCTTCCGGCTGTCCGACAGCGGCTGCGGCATGGACCCGGCGACGCTGGAGCGGCTGAACCGGGACATTGCCGGCGGGCTGCCTTCCCGCAAGCGGGTGAGGGGCGGCGTGGGACTCAAGAACGTTCACCACCGCCTCGCGCTGCGCTACGGACCGGGATGCGGTCTGCGCGTATTCAGCGAGCCGGGAATCGGAACGACCGTCGATCTGTCGCTGCCTCCGGGCGGTCCGGCACCCGGCACCACTATTGAAGAAACGGAGCCCGGAATATGAATATGATCCATTCGGCCGCCTTCGGGCGGATCGTCCGCGCGGCCGCGTGCGCGCTGCTGCTCGGGCTGACTTCCTGCACCGCGCCCGGCAGTACGCCGGAGGTCCCTGCCATGCCCGCCCCCGAGACGCGGTCGCTGACCGTCCTGACCAACCGGATCGACCTGATCGAGAACGGCGTGTTCGACGGCTACGCGAAGCGCTTCGAAGCCGAACATCCCGGCGCCGACGTCCGCTTCGAGGGCTTGTCCGACTATGCCGGCGACATCATGACGAGGCTGTCCACCCGCGAAGCGGGCGACGTGCTGCTGCTGCCGATCAACATGCCCGGCAGCGAGCTCCCGAACTTTTTCGCCCCTTTGAAGGACGAATTGTTCGAGAACATGCGCTTTGCGGATATGCGCAAATACGGAGACCGGCGCTACGGACTCGCGACGGGCACCGCTACCGACGGAATCATTTACAATAAAAAGGCGTTCGAGCAGGCCGGCATCGACGAAATTCCGCAGACGCTGGACGAGTTCTTCGCCGCCTGCGCCAAGCTGAAAGACATCGGCATCGTTCCCGTGTACCTGAATTACGGCGCCAAATGGCCTTTGAAGGAATGGGGCGACATCCTGGTCAATTATTCTTCGGGCCGTGCCGGCTACCTCAACCGGATGGCGCTGACCGACGAGCCCTGGCAGTTGGACGGTCCTTGGGGCGACAGCTTGAAGATCGTGCGCCGGCTGGTGCGCGAAGGCTATGCCGAGAAGAATCTGTTCGCCAACACCTGGGAAACGTCGAAAACGGAACTTGCTTCCGGACGGGCCGCCATGTATTTTCAAGGAAGCTGGGCGATTCGGCAGCTCGTCGACGCCGGAGCCGATCCGGACGAAATCGGATTTTTCCCTTTCCCGTACGATAACGGAGGTTCGTATTACGCCCCGCTCAATCCCGACTATTTTATCGGGGTGAGCAAATTCAGCGCCGAGCCGGAGTTGGCCCAGGATTGGGTCGAATTTTTCGTCAAAAAATCGGGGTTCGTGGACGACTGGGGCTTTCTGCCGGTCGACAGCACCCAGACTCCCAAGATGGCGCAGTTCCGGGAATTCCTCTCGTTCCGGCCGACCTTCGTGGAAGGCGTTCAGACCGGGGACGCGTTTATCGATCTGGCGGAGCGGGCGAACTTCTCCTTTTGGTCGGGCGGCTACATGCAGGAACTGATCGCCGCGGACGACCTGGGCGAGGCGTTCGATCGGCTGAACCGCAACTGGAAGGAAGCGCGCAGCACGAGTTCCAAACCATAGACCGACCGGAGTTCCGGAGGTTATTCGAAATAGAGGAGCGAACATCATGGCAAAAAAAATAACGATGCAGCAAATCGCGGACCAGCTCGGCGTTTCCAAATTCGTCGTCTCCAAAGCGCTGTCGGGCAAAGGCGGCGTCAGCGAAAGCACCCGGGAACGCGTCATCCAGGCCGCTTCGCAGCTCGGCTACTTCACGCAGCCCCGAGGTTACGGACAGGCGGCCAGACGCGAGCCCGAAAGGCTCCCATCCGCTTCTTCCGCCCGTCAATCGGTGCTGGTGCTGATGCCGAACGTCCGCTTTCAGACCCGGGAGTCCCTGTACTGGGGCCGCATTCTGGACGGCGTGACCGAGACGCTCGAAGAGAAAGGCTTCGGCGTCATCATCATCTCGGAGCAGCGGATCGACGCCGTGACCAGCGTGCTGAATCCCAGCGGCATCCTGGGGCTGATCGGGATCGGCCAAATCTCGACTCCGCTGCTGCTGGAAGTGCACCGGATCGGCCTGCCGACCGTGCTGATCGATCACGAAGATCCGCTGATCCCCGCGGACAGCGTGTTCGCCAACAATACGGACGCGAGCATGCGCCTGACCAACCATCTGCTCGGCAGCGGCCACAGCCGGCTTCATTTTATCGGAAGCTCCGGCTTCTCCCGCAGCTTCCGCGACCGCTGGAGCGGCTATCGCGCCGCGCTGGAGACGCACGGGATCAAGCCGCAGGACGGCGACGATCCCATGAATACGCTGACCGGCATCGACGACGGCAGCTTCGAAGGCGAGCTTCGCCAATGGCTGCTCAAGCGGCGCAAACAGCGCACGATGCCGACGGCGCTCGTCTGCGCCAACGATTCCGTGGCGTTGGTGGCGCTGCGGGTGCTGGAATCCGTCGGCGTCCGGGTGCCCGAGGAGGTCTCGCTGACCGGCTTCGACAACATCGAGGACGCCGGGCGCGCGCAGCCGGGACTGACGACCGTGCACGTGCCGAAGGAAGCGATGGGCCGGCGCGCCGCCCTGCGGCTGCTGGAACGCGTGCAGGATGCCAAAGCCCCGCTCGAGAAAATTCTGGTCGCGTCCGACCTTGTATTCCGCCATTCCGTGACGGAATGCGCTCCCGCCCGGGAAGCTGCCGGGGAAAATGAAGCCTGACCGGCCGCGGGCGGTCCCCGAATCCGGCCAACCGAAAAAGCCCGACCTTTTCGCGTGAGCGAAAGGGTCGGGCTTTTCGCTGCCGCGGATCGGGCCGGACTTTTATTCGGCGGCTTCGGACGAAATCCGGCTTCTTCTCGGTCGGCCGCGGCGGCAGTCGCCGCCCGGGCGCGCGGCCTCGGCGGCCTTGCGGTGTCGACGGGCCGCTTAGGCCCGTCCGCTCTGCTCCGCCTCCCGATAAGCGAGGTTCCGCTCGATCAGATCCAGCCGCTGCCGGACGCAGGCATGGGAGCGCAGCGGATCTTCCGGCGTGTGCAGGACGTAATCGAGCAGACGCTCGACGCTGGTCGCGGCCACGTGAATGCGCGTATCGGACGAGGCGTAATAGATATGGATGTCTCCGTCTTCGTTAACGGTCGCGCCGTTGCAGAACAGCACGTTCGACACGTCGCCGACCCGCTCGATGCCTTCCGGGGCCAACAGATGTCCGCCTGGGCGATGGGTCACCTTCCACGGCTCCCGCAGGTCGGACAGGAAGGCGTACAGCACGTAGCGCAGTCCCGCTGCCGTTCCTCGCACGCCGTGCGCGATATGCAGCCAGCCTTTATCGGTCTTGATCGGGGCCGGACCCTGTCCGTTCTTCACCTCTTTGACCGTATGGTAAGCCCGTTCTTCGATAATGATCTCCCGTTCGATCACCGCGTTTTCGATCGAATCGGACAGTCCCCAGCCGATGCCGCCGCCGGAACCCGCGTCGATGAAGCCGTCCTGCGGGCGGGTGTAGAACGCGTATTTGCCGTCCACGAATTCGGGATGCAGCACGACGTTGCGCTGCTGCGCGGACGGCGTCTTCAGGTCCGCCAAGCGCTCCCAACGTTCGAGGTCGCGCGTTCGGGCGATGCCGCACTGCGCGACGGCGCTGGACAGATCCGACGGAGCCGCGGCGGGATCGCGGCGCTCCGTGCAGAACAGGCCGTAAATCCATCCGTCTTCATGCTGCACGAGCCGCATGTCGTAGACGTTCACGTCGGGATCTTCCGTTTCCGGCATCAGAATCGGACGGTCGCGGAAGCGGAATCCTTCGGTCGGACGGTCGCTCTCGGCGACGGCGAAGAAAGATTTGCGGTCGGCTCCTTCCACGCGGGCCACCAGCACGTATCGGCCGTTCCAATACATGGCGCCGGGGTTGAACGCGCCTCCTACGCCCAGACGCTCCGAAAAGTAAGGATTGGTCTCCGGATCGAAGTCGTACTTCCAGATCGGCGGCGCGTGCTCCGCCGTCAGCACGGGATTGACGTAACGGTCATAAATTCCGTTTCCGGGTTCGATCCGCTCGTTGGGCCGGGCTACCAGCGCTTCGTAACGTTCGGTTACCTGGCGTTTGCGCCGCTCGAACAGCGCCGCGCCTTCTCCGTCCGCGCGCTGCCCGTTTACTTCTCTGTCCGTTTTCGGTTCCTGCATCTGCATCTTGTTCTCCTCCGTTGTCTTTTGTCTTCGTTCCGCCCTTCGGCTCGGTTACCGGTATCGGTTACCGGCTCGATTCCTGCAAAGCCGCTTCCGTCCGCTCCAGGCGCGCCAGCATCTCGAGGCAGGCGCGTCCGTTATGGTACGGGCATTTCCAGGCGCTGACTTTGGGCTCTTTGCGATTCGGAGTCCGGTCGTTCGAGACGCTCCAGTACCATTCCCCGAATTCCCGGTCCACGAGATAGTCGCGGATAAACGCCCAGGACCGAGCCGCCGCTTCCCTGTAGGCGGCATCGCCGGTCAGCTCGTACGCATTGTAGAACCCGACCATCGCTTCGGCCTGCGGCCACCAATCCTTGGAATCGTCCACCAGACTGCCCCCGGACGCTTCGTTCCAGATGCCGCCGTCGGCATCGACGCCGCGCCGCAGCACGGCTTCCGCCATCTTCAGCGCCGTCGCTTTCGCGCGTTCGATCAGCGCCTCGCCGCCGAGCGCTTCGGCCGCTTCCATCAGCAGCCAGCTGCCTTCGATATCGTGTCCGTAGGATACGTGATCGGACTTGACGTTCCATTCATCGTCGAAGAACAAACGAAAATGTCCGCTCGCCGGATCGACGATATGCGTCAGCGTGACTTCGATCAGCTCGCCCAGCCGGTTCTTGAGCTCGTCCGACGGCCAGATACGGTACAAATTCGTATAGCCTTCCAGCACGTGCAGATGGGTGTTCATCGATTTTTTCTCGTTCAGGTCCTTGCCGCTGAGACTGAAATCTTCCGTATCGCTCCAATCCTCCGCATGCGCTTCGATATAACCGCCGTGCAGCGGATCGCGGCTGTGGGCTTCGATCAGGCGGTACAGCTCGCGCGCGCCCGATTCCAGTTCGCTTCGCAGCGAGCGGCGTTCTTCCGAACCCGCTTCCGCAGCGCCCGCCCGCGCCGATTCGTCCAGCGCCTGCGCGTACTCGCTCAGCGCATAGATCGCGAACGCTTGGCCGTACACCTGCTTCTTCGTCTCCGCCGCGCTTCCGTCGGCATGCACCATCCAGTAGTAACCTCCGTATTTCCGGTCCAGGAAACGCTCCTGCAAATAGCGGTACGCACGGTCGGCTATGCTCAAGTACTCCTCGCTGCCGAAGCGGCGGTAGGCGGCCGAGAACGTCCACAGAATGCGCGCGTTCAGAACCAGACTGCGGTCCGCGTCCCCGCGCACGTCCATATCCGCCCCGATTTCTCCGACAAACCCGCTATCTCCCGCCGCCGGCGCATGTTCCATCCAAAACCCCAAAATATTATGCCGAAGTTCCCGGTCCAGCTCTTCCCGCCAACCGGCCGTCAAGTCCGCCGCGCTCATTCGGATTTCCCCCGTTTCCCTTCATAATAGCGGCGCACGATTCCTTCCGCCGTCTTGCCGTAGATGCAGTATCCGTCGTCCTGCGCCGCGCTCTCCCGCTCGTACAGACGCGCGGGCCAGTCCCACAGCATGAAGCCGCCGACCCAGGAACGCCGCTCGCAGCTGCCGAACATCGCCCGGTAAAAGGCAGCCTGTTCCTCTTCGTCCGGGCCCCCTTCCAGCGTCCAATCGTTGGGAACGGCAGACGAGCCTTCTCGGCTCGGACAGCCGGCTTCGAGAAACAGAAAAGGCTTCCCCGCCGCCCGCACGACGTTCTCGATCCGATCCAGCTGAGCTTCCCAATCGTCCGAAGGATAATAGCCGCTGGAAGAAACGACGTCGACGCTATCCCACCAGGTCACGTTATCTTCCTGATATTTGTCGCAGTTGTAGGTCACGATCCCGGAGTACGCTTCTCTCACGCGAGCAATCAGCTCCCGCCATTCGTTCTCCCTGCGATCCGTCTGCACCATCTCGCAGCCGACGCAGAACATCTCGCAGCCCGTTTGTTCGGCGATTTCCGCGTAATGCGTCATGAAGCGTCCGTAGGAAGCGAACCAGTCGGACCATTTGGGCTCGCACGGAACGTCCTTGTCGAAAAAGTTGATATGCGCCCTCCATGTGCCGTCCGCGCAGTTGACGATCGGTTTGAGGCAGACTTTCAAGCCCAGGCTTTTCGCTTCCGCCACGGCCCAGCGCACTTCCTCGTCCGTCACCGTCGGCTCTTCCCGGAAGCGAACTTCGGTCGAATGCGCCGTATCCTGCAGCGCCGAGAACGCGATCGCGATCCAATCGGCGCCTGTCGTTTCCGCCATTTCCCGCATGGACCGCCGAGCCTCGTCATTTCCCCAGCTTCCGCGTATCCCCATAAAGCCCCATGTCATCCCGCAAACGAACTCCTCCAGCTTTTCCATATACCCTCCTTGCATTTTGTTATTATTTTGTTATTTAAATTACAAATCATTTCAATAACTTCTTTATAAACGTTTTCAAACGCTTTTTCAAGTCCAACTCTCACAATATTCAAAAACATTTTTTTGCTTTTTTGCGGTATGATAAAGAAACAAATAAATAACAAATCACAGAGACAAGGAGGACCCAGCCATGAAAATCATGATTGCGGACGACGAGGATCTGATCCGACTGGGGCTTGAGAAGATCTGCCTGCGCGAAGTGCCCGGCGCCGAAATCGTCGGCTCGCACCGCAGCGGAGCGGAAGCCTGGAACCGGCTGTCGACCCTTCCGCCAGGCGGCATCGACGCGCTGATTACCGATATCCGCATGCCCGTCATGGACGGGTTCGAACTGATCCGGCGCAGCCGCGAAATCATGCCGAATCTCCCCGTCATCGTGCTCAGCGGATTCAACGACTTCGAATACGCCAGACGCGCGCTGCGCTTCGGCGTGACCGACTATCTGCTTAAGCCGATCGACAAACCCGAGCTGCTCGCCCTGCTGACGCAGATCCGCTCCGCGCGGAAGAAGGAAGAGGAACTTTCTGCCGGATCGGACGCACCGGAAACGGAATCTTCCCCGGATCATTACGCCGTCGAGCGCTTGAAGTCGATGATCGAAAGCGAGTATGCCGAACCGCTGGAGTTCGCGGAGCTGGCGGAACGCCTCGGGATGAATCCCAGCTACGTCAGCCGGCTGTTCAAGCTCGAAACCGGGCAGACGCTGACCGACTATCTGATCGCCCTGCGAATGGATCGCGCGAAGCGGCTCCTGGTCGAACAGCCGGAACTCAAAAACTACGAGGTGGCGGAGAAGGTCGGTTACGGAGACCCCGTCCATTTCAACAAACTGTTCAAAAAAATCGTCGGCATGACGCCCAAAGACTATAAAAACAACGCTTTTCGTTCACGCTCCTGACGGAAGAAGCCGCATCGCCGGCTCTTCCGTTTTTTTATTTTCCGCCCATGCTGCCAACCTCTCCGCCCCTTTTAAACTTCCAAAACAAAATAACAAAACGAAGAATAACAAACCACGACTATAAATAACAAATCAGCACATCGATAAAAAAATTCCGCGGGTCTATAATCCATATCAGAAAGCGCATTCATCTCCACTACACCTAAGTCATACGCCTGATTTTATCTATTTTGTTAGCGTGTGAAATCAAGCAGTTCCCAACAAAGAAAGGGGTTCAAAATCATGAAGAAACGCAAATCCATTATGAGTCTGGCCGCTCTGACGCTGTCCGCTTCCCTCTTTACCGGCTGCTCCTCCGGGGACAGCGGAACGTCCGCGTCCGGTTCGAACGGCGCCGCCGAAGACGGCGCGCCGAAAGGCGACATCACCGTCATCACCCAGCGTACCGACATCGTCGACACCGTCTTCCAGGACTACGCCAAGAAGTTCAACGAAAAGTATCCCGATGTGCACGTCAATTTCGAAGCGCTGGCCAATTACGAAGACCAGATCAAAATCCGCATGAACACGAACGATTACGGCGATGTCCTGCTGCTGCCGACCAGCATTCCGCTGGCCGACACGCCGACATTCTTCGAGCCGCTGGGCACGATGGACGAGCTGTCCAAGCAGTACGACGGACTCGAAGAACGCGAAGTCGACGGCAAAGCTTACGGCATCCCGATCACGATCAACTACTCGGGCGTCATTTACAACAAAGCGGTCTTCCAGCAGGCCGGCATCGCCGATCCTCCGAAGACGATCGACGAATTCATGCAGGCGCTGCAGGCGATCAAGGACAAGACCGACGCCGTGCCGATCTATACCAACTATGCCGCCGGCTGGCCGCTGACGCAGTGGGAAGCCGTGCTGACCACGGTGGCGGGCGATGCGGATTACGTCAATATCAAGCAGCCGAACACGGACGACAACTTCGTCCCGGGCGCTCCGCATTACGAGCTGTATAAAGTGATGTACGACGCGGCCAAGAACGGTCTCATCGAAGAAGATCCGACGACGACCGACTGGGAATCGTCCAAAGCCGATCTGGCCAACGGCAAAATCGGAACGATGGTACTCGGTTCCTGGGCGATCGGCCAGATCAAAGGAATCGCGCCGAACCCGGACGATATCGGCTTCATGCCGTTCCCGACCAATGCCAAAGAGCGCATCGTGCCGCTGGCCGACGATTATACGCTCGGCATCAACGTACACAGCGAAAACAAAGCCGCGGCCCGCGCCTGGGTCGACTGGTTCATCAACGAATCCGGCTATCCGACGACCGAAGGCGGCGGCATGAGCCCGGTCAAAGGCGCCGAGCTGCCGGAAATTCTGAAGCAGTTCGAAGGAACCGACGTGAAGTTCGAAACGCAGACGCCGGCCAAAGACGGAGAACAAGGTTGGGTCGACAAGATCGACAAGGACGCGGAAATCGGTCTCTGGCAGCCGGACTTCAAGAAAGTCATCATCGAAGCCGGCATCGGCAACCGTCCGGATTCCTACGACGACATCATGAAGGGACTTAACGATGCCTGGGTGAAATCCCGCGCCAAAGTCGTAAGCGAAAAGTAATCGCGCCACATGCAAACACCGCCGGCTTCGGCCGGCGGACATAGAAAAGGGCTTCGGAGGAACGAGACGCGCCGCGTCTCCTAACTTGTCGAGAAAGTCTAATTCCGAGTGAAGCGAGGAGGCGGAGGGAGAAATTCAGTGGAGGAACGATAGTGATCGCCTTTGAAATCGAGAAAATCCCGCTCAAATTCGATCTCTTTTCTCGATTTCAACACGCGACCGGAACGAATTTCTCCCGCAGCCTTTGCGCTTCTAGAACGAATAAGACATTCTCGACAGACTAAGAGACGCGCCGCGTCTCCTCTTCCTTTTTATAGCCGGCAGGACCGGACGAAAGACCCTTACGGAGGTGTGGAATTTGAGTTACCGCAACCAGCGAATCCTGATTATCGCCTGCTTTACCGTTATTCCGTTGGCGCTGCTCATCACGTTTGCCTATCTGCCCGTCGTCAACATGTTCCGGTACAGCTTTACCGACTGGAACGGGTACAGCAAGACGCTCAAGTATGTCGGGTTCGACAACTATAAGAGCATTTTTACCGATCCCAAATATTTTTCCGTCTTCAAGGTCAGTCTCTACTATTTCTTCGCCACGTTCGTGCAGATGGGGCTTGCCCTGTACTTTGCCACGATCTTGAGCTTTAACGTTCGCGGCAAAAACTTTTTCAAAGGCGTACTGTTCTTCCCGTATCTGCTGAACGGCGTCGCGATCGGCTTCATCTTCCTGTTCTTCTTCAAGCCGGGCGGAACCCTCGATACCGTGCTGAGCCTGATCGGCCTCGACTTCCTCACCCAGAAATGGCTGCTGAACCCGAATATCATTAACGTGTCGCTCGCCGGAGCTTCCGTATGGAGATACATGGGCTTCAACTTCATCGTATTCCTCGGCGCCATCTCTTCGATTTCGAAAGACATTTACGAAGCCTCGGACATCGACGGCGCCAACCGCTGGCACCAGTTCCGTCACATTATCCTGCCGAGCATCAAAAGGATCGTCCAGCTCAACATCATCTTGTCCATCAGCGGCGCGATCAGCGCGTTCGATATTCCGTACATCATGACCGGCGGCTCGAACGGCAGCAACACCTTCGTCATTCAGACTGTGGACGTCGCATTCAAATACGGAAAAGTCGGATTGGCTTCGGCCATGGCCGTCGTGCTGCTCTTCATCGTCGTTGTCGTCACGCTGATCCAGCAGCTGTTCGTAAAGGAGGAGAAATAGATGCAGGCCGCCAAACCCGCCGCACGCCATACATCCCGTTCGCATACGTTCCGCTATACGGCCGCCTCGATTGTCAAGTATGCTTCGCTGATCATCGGCGCGCTGGCCGCGCTCGTGCCGATCGTCGTCGTCTTGTTCGCTTCGCTCAAGACGGGGGCCGAATACGGCTCGACCGGACCGCTGACGCCGCCGTCGAACTGGCTGAACTTCGACAATTACACCAAAGCGTTCGTCAACGGCAAGATGATGGTCGGCTTTATGAACACCATGATTATTCTGGTCGTGTCGATCGTCGGAGCTACCTTTACCGGATCGATGATCGCGTATATTTTGAGCCGGTTCCAATTTCGCGGCAAAAAACTGCTGCTCGGCGCGTTCCTGCTGGCCACGCTGATTCCGAGCGTAACGACGCAGGTCGCCACGTTCCAGATCATCAACGATCTGAATCTGTTCAACACGCGACTGGCGCCGATCGTGCTGTATCTGGGCACGGACATCATCGCCGTCTACATTTTCCTCCAGTTCCTCGACACGATCGCGGTCTCGCTGGACGAATCGGCGATGCTGGACGGCGCTTCGTATTTCACCATCTATTTCCGCATTATCCTGCCGCTGCTGCTGCCCGCGATCGTCACGGTCGTCATTATCAAAGGCGTCAGCATCTACAACGACTTCTATACACCGTTCCTGTACATGCCCAAGACGTCGCTGCAGGTCATATCCACCGCCTTATTCAAGTTCAAAGGCCCGTACGGCTCCCAGTGGGAAGTCATCTGTGCGGCGATCATCATTACGATTATCCCGACGCTGATCGCGTTCCTGTCGCTGCAAAAGTACATCTATAACGGCTTCGCCCAAGGCTCGGAAAAAGGCTGATTTCGTCGCGCCGCGCACTCTTGCCCGAAAGATGACGGCCGGGCTCAGCCCGGCAAATCTTACGCTCATAAAAAGGAGACTGTCCTCATGTCCAATGTACGCATCATCGGAAATTCGCTGCCTCGCATGCCGTGGGAAAACAAACCGGAAGGCCTGGAAGCGCCGATCTGGCGCCATTCCGCCAATCCGATCGTTCCCCGCAACCCCGCTCCCGGCATCGCCCGCATTTTCAACAGCGCCGTCGCTCCGTACGAAGACCGCTTCGTCGGCGTGTTCCGCGCCGAGACGGTCAACGGCCGTCCGCATCTGTCGCTGGGCTGGAGCGACGACGCGCTGAGCTGGACGTTCGACGAACGGCCGATCGACTTCGTCGACGAAGAAGGCCGTCCGTTCAATCCGGGCTATGCCTACGACCCTCGGCTGGTTCAGGTCGAAGGCGTCTATTACATCATCTGGTGCACCGATTTCTACGGGGCCGCGATCGGGCTGGCCCGCACGGAAGATTTCAAGACGTTCGTCCGGCTGGAAAACCCGTTCCTTCCGTTCAACCGCAACGGCGTGCTGTTCCCGCGGAAGATCGGCGGCAATTACGTCATGCTGTCGCGTCCGAGCGACAGCGGCCACACGCCGTTCGGCGACGTGTTCCTGAGCGAAAGCCCCGACCTCGTCTACTGGGGCAAACACCGCCATGTCATGAGCAAGGGCGGCCAGGGCTGGTGGCAGTCCGTCAAGATCGGCGGCGGTCCTGCTCCGATCGAGACCAGCGAAGGCTGGCTGATGTTCTATCACGGCGTGACCGGCACCTGCAACGGTCTCGTCTACAGCATGAGCGCCGTCATCCTGGATCTCGACGAACCTTCCAAGGTCAAATACCGCTCCGCCAACTTCATTTTGACGCCCGAGGAATGGTACGAAGAACGCGGCTTCGTCGCCAACGTCGTGTTCCCGTGCGCCACGCTGCACGACGCGGATACCGGACGCATCGCCATCTATTACGGCGCGGCCGATACGTACGTGGGCGTCGCCTACACGACGGCGGAAGAAATCGTCCGCTACGTGATCGAGACGAACGAAATCATCGGCGACGATCGCGAGATCGGACGGATGTAACAGGACTGGGCATCGACGCCCGAAAATCATATACTGGGAAAGAAAGCGGTTTCGGTTAGTCGGATAACCGGAGCCGCTATTTCCAATGAAAACGGGGGAATGAACATGGATCGGGATATGCCTCTGCGCGAACTGCGCGAATACGAAGGAAAAAGTCCGCTCCCGGACGACTTCGATGCTTATTGGGAGCGGGCGCTGGCCGAACTCGACGCGCAGCCGCTGGATTACGAACTGGTGCCCGCGGAGATGACCAGCCCGGCGGCCGAGTGCTTTCATCTGTACTTTACCGGCGTGGGCGGCGCTCGTGTACACGCCAAATACGTGCGGCCCAAACGCCCCGCCGGCGCCGAACCCGTCGAAGCCGGTCCCGGCGTCGTCATGTTCCACGGTTATTCGTGCGACAGCGGCGACTGGGGCGAGAAGATCCTGTATGCGGCAAGCGGCGTCAGCGTGCTGGCGTTGGACTGCCGCGGGCAGGGCGGGCCGTCCGAAGACAATCTGCGGACGAAAGGCCCGACGCTGCGCGGCCATATCATCCGGGGTCTCGAAGACGACAGTCCGGACAGCCTGTATTACCGGAACGTGTTCCTCGACACGGTGCAGACGGCGCGCATCCTGATGAGCATGCCGGAAGTCGACGAGACGCGGGTCGCCGCTTACGGCTACTCGCAGGGCGGCGCCCTGACGGCCGCATGCGCGGCGCTGGAACCCCGCATCGCGCTGGCGATCCCCGTCTATCCGTTCCTGTCGGATTACCGCCGCGCGTGGGAAATGGAAGTCGTCTCTTCCGCTTACGAAGAGCTCTCGTATTACTTCCGCTGGTTCGACCCCCAGCATAAGCGCGAGGAAGAGACGTTCCGCAGGCTCGGTTACATCGACATTCAGAATCTGGCTCCCCGCATTCGCGGCCGCGTGATCTGGGTGACCGGATTGACCGACACGGTCTGCCCGCCGTCCACGCAGTTCGCCGCCTACAACAAGATTACGGCGGACAAAGAAATGATCCTGCTGCATGAGCACGGCCACGAATGGCTGCCGGGCGTCGGCGACCGGGCGCTGACGGAAATCTGCGGGCTGTGAAGACGAAAAAAGGGACGCATTCGCTTGTCGAATGCGTCCCTTTTTGTCTACCCGTAAAAGTTACTTTTTCGCCGTGCCCGTGCCGGAATCGGCCTGAATCGAAGTCAGCGACGTCAGCGCCGGCGTCAGGAACGTCTCGGAAGCTTCTCCGCTCGGGGCGTGAACGCGGAACACGTACGCGTTCGAGCCGCCCGGCTCCCAGACGACGTAATCGTGCACCCCTTTTTCGTCCGACACCTGAAGCAGCAGGGACGCGCCGTACAGCGGCCCTTCCGCGAGCTGGTCGCCCGAGTATTCTTTGACTTCCCCGTACTGCTTGAATTCGGCTTCGCCGCTTTTGCGCAGTTCGTCCAGATTCACCTTGGCCGGCAGCACTTCGATATCCGCATAGTAGTCCGGATAAGCGGTCAGGTACAATCGGTTTTTCGCGTCATCGAACGTATAGGCGTCGAACACGTACAGCGAGTAGCCGTCGCCCTGCTTCAATGCGGCCGTACGCTTATCGGGCATGCCTTCGCTCATCATGGAGATTTCTTTGGTCGCGGGGCGCTCGGAAGCCGCCGTCTCATCCGGCGTTTCCGTTCCGCCTGCCGTTCCCGTTCCTTCTCCGGCCTCTCCCGACGAAGCGGCATCGGCTTTTGCCAGCGATTGAATCTCCAGCTGCGGCGTGCCGCTGCCCTCGACCGGATGTTCCACGTATTCGAACGAGATCGTGTCGCCTTCGTTGAGGCCTTCGAGCTGCGACGCCGCTCCTTCCGACAGCTGGAACGAAGTCGGCTTGCCGTCCACGTTCACTTCGATCGTATGCGGATCGGCTTGTCCGTTATATACGCCGGTCGCTTCGACGGCTTCGTGCTGCGATTCGTCGGGCTTGGCGGGTTCGCTCGGCGCCGGATCGGCAGGCGGTTCCTGGGTCGTATTGGCAGGCACTTCTCCCGGCTCTGGCGCCGGCGCTTTGGCCGTCGAGCAGGCTGTCAAAGCAAAAGTCAACAGCAGCGCGGAGGCCAGGCTCATCATTTTCGCGGTTTTGTTCATCGTAAACACCTCCATAATTATTAGACGGGTCTCCGCCGGAAAATGTTACAGATAACGCGGCGGCGATTTTGCTTCATATTGTATAATACACACCACGAAACCTTTCCGCCAAAACAACCAGCGAAAGCCGTTCTGCGGATGTCTATCAAATATCCATACACATTCGCACCGTCAAGAAAGGGGTTTTGTATGATGAAGTTGCTTCTATCGAAAGTGTCGGCCGCTCTTCTGCTCTGTGCCGCCGCAATTCTCCCGATCGGCACCGCCTCGGCAGCTGCGCAGACGCTTTTGTCCGATCGTTGGCTGTCCGCCGAAAAGGTGCTGCCTGTCGGCGGCGGCGCCGCTCTGCTGCGATCCTCCGACTCGGCGGCTTTCCTCGATCTGGACAGCGGCCGTCTGAAGCGCCTTTTGCCCGACCAAAAAACACTCGATGCCGAGGTGCTGTCAAATCCGCTAAAGGTGGTACTGCTTACCGCCGGCGAATCCGGAAAGATCGAGAAGCACGTTTACGACGGCAGCGGCAAGGAAATAAGCAGCACCGTCTATAAGCTAAAGCTGCCGGAGCGCGGAGAAGCTCGCTGGGGCGCGCCTTCCGCCAAAGCGAAGGAACAGCTGGCGGTACGCGGCGAAAATCTTTTTGTTCTATACGATTCGGGCGGGCATCAAGTGCTGCGTTACGACGCGGGCATCCAGCCGAGCGCGATGTACGAATACGTAAGCATAGAAGGTTGGGACTTCTCCGCATATCCGTACCTTGCGATCCAGTATCAAGGACAGCGAATCATGGCTTCGGATTTTTTCGTCCGCACCGTGAATCTTTATAACAAGTCCGTTCGCGAGCTGCCGAGCCTCGAGATCTACAAGCAGTTGAAGATCGACGCGCGGAATCGGCTCCAAGTCTGGAACTCTTTCGGCTACAACGGGATCAGACCCGCAAACGCGGCAAGTCCCGATCCCGCGAAGAAGCAGTCTTTTCACACGGTATACAATCTGGATTCCGGCAAAGTCTCTCTTGACCATGCGCTCATGTTCGATCTACAGGAAGGCCTTGAGCCGAGCGGCTGGGAAACGCAGGTCGCCGGCAATTACGTTTTCGTGCGCGATCTGACGGCCCGAACCTGGAACCTGTACGCCGCCGACGCTTCGTCTCCGGTCGCTTCGGCGCAGAAGGACCTGGCAACAAAAGCGAGATTTCTCCGTTACGATCCGGCCTCGAAAAAAGCTTATTTCCTTGTCGATGACTCCTCCTCCGCAGGAAAGGCGGCGGTACGGACAATCTCCTTCTGATCATTTCTGCTTGCAAAAAAAAGACCTTTCGGATGATTCCGCAAGGTCTTTTGTCATGCTTTGTATCAGAACAGCAGTTTGAAGATCAATCCGGCCATGACGGCCACGATCGGGATGGTAATGAACCAGGCGACCACGATCCGTCCGGCCATGCCCCATTTCACTTCCCGGAAGCGCTTGGCCGCGCCTACGCCGAGAATCGAAGAAGTGGCGGCATGCGTCGTGCTGATCGGCAGGTGGAACATCGTTGCGGTAAAGATAACGGAAGCGGAAGACACGTCGGCCGCAAAGCCGTTGATCGGCTCGATTTTGAAAATTTTCGTACCGAGCGTCTTGATGATCTTCCAGCCGCCGACCGACGTGCCGAGCGCGATAGCGGTCGCCGCGGCCAACTTGACCCACAGCGGCGGCTCCAGCGTGTCCCATCTGTCGGCGGAGATCAGGGCGAACGTCATGATCCCCATCGCTTTTTGCGCATCGTTCGTGCCGTGCGCGAACGACTGCAGCGCGGCCGTGAGCACCTGCATGGAGCGGAAGCCTTTGTTGACCGTATGCGGGCTGCGCCGTCCTACGGTATATTTGAGAATCATCATGATGACGTAACCGACGGCGAACGCGATCAGCGGCGAGAAAATGAGCGCCTCGACGATCTCGAGGAACCCTTTCCAGTTGACGCTATCCGAACCCGCGCCGACGAATACCGCGCCGGCGAGCGCTCCGATCATGGCGTGCGACGACGAGGACGGGATGCCGAACCACCAGGTCGCGAGGTTCCAGATGATCGCCGCGATCAGCGTCGCGATGACGATCTCGATCCCGTTGTCCAGCTTGGTCGGGTCGGCGATGCTGCCCCCGATCGTTTTCGCGACGCCGGTGAACGTAATGGCGCCCAGGAAGTTCATCCCGGCCGCCAGCAGAATGGCGGTACGCGGCTTCAGAGCGCGGGTCGATACCGACATCGCGATCGCGTTGGCCGTATCGTGAAACCCGTTGATGAAGTCGAAGGCGAGCGCCAGAATAACGACGATCGCGAGAACCAAAATAGTTGTTTCCATAGTATGTTGACCGCATCAAGAAAGACGGCTCCGCCGCGTTTACGGTCCCGCAAACGCCGTGCCGCTGTCTTTTTACGAAACAAACGCCGAAGATGAGACGAAGCCCAAGCTCGGAAGCGCATCTCGGAAAAAAGCGGTCCAGACCTCCTTTAGCCCTAAAATGGCAGGCTCCGCTTAGGAGTTGCTCATAATGATAGTTTCCAGAATATCGGCAACGTCTTCGCAGTTGTCGGTCGTCGTTTCCAGGCGCTCGTAGATTTCCTTGCGCTTGATCAGCTCGATCGGATCCGTCACGTTCGCGAACAGCTCCTTGATGCAGATGCGCAGCAGCTCGTCGCCCTGATTCTCCAGGTCGTTCAGGCGGATCGTATATTCGCGGATCGCCAGCAGCTTCTTCTGCGACAGCAGGTGGATCGCTTTTTGAATTTCGTACGCCGATTCGCGCAGAATTTCTCCGAACTGAACCATATATTTATCCGGCTGGCCCAGGTTGTACATATAAAAACGCGAAGCGGTCGCTTCGAGCCCGTCCAGTACGTCGTCGAGCGTGGTGGCCAGCTTCAGGATATCGTCTCGCTCAAGCGGGGTAATGAAGGTTTTGTTGAGCTCGGTGATGATCGTATGCGTAAATTCGTCACATTTGGATTCATAATCTTTCATATCTTTGACGAACAGGTCGACGTCTTTCAGATCCGCGACATGCTTGGAGAAATAGTCGGCGGCCTGTACGATCGTATCGGCCATGTTTTCCAAAGTCTGAAAGAAAATATCTTTCTTTTTTGCACGCATTTTAAAACCCCTTTTCAAATTTTCAAAATCCTGGACAGGACTTTGAAGCCGCTTCTGCGACCTCCATCATTTTATCATAACAATGTAAAGGTTCAAACGAAATTTTCTTACGATTTTCACGTAATTTTTACATGAAAACTCAATTAATTTAACAAAAAAGCCGATTCCTGCGGATTAATATTTTTTCGGGTTCCGGAACCCTTGTAGATCTGTTTACAATTTACACTGCGTTTATTAAACGAGCCTGAAAGGAAAAGGGCAAACGGGCTGCGAAGAGCAGCGACTTTGATGCACAATGCGGGGCGAATCGGGAGGGTACTGGGCGGGTTGGGGATTGCGAGTTCGCGGCTCGGGAGCGGGAGCTCGGGAGCTCGGGAGCTCGGGAGCTCGGGAGCTCGGGAGCTTGGGAGCTCGGGAATTCGGGAGCTCCCGAGCTCCGCTAGGGAGCGGCGGTGCCTCGGCAGGCCGGAAACAAAGAAAAACCGAAAGTAAGTGCGCAGGGGCACTTATTTTCGGCTTATGAGTGCTTTTTGACAAAATAACTGCGTAGGAGCACTTATTTACGTTTTTCCGCCTCTGATTTCGTTCTTTTTCGCAAAATAGCTGCTCTCCTGCACTTATTTTGAATTTAGACGAGGATTTGCGCGAAATAGGTGCTCTCGCGCCTCTATTTCTGAAGAGCCGGATCGTCCGCCCCGGCAGCGCGGCAGATTGTCCAATGCTGCCAGCAGCCCCGGCAGCGCTCCGCGAGACGTCAGATCGTCCAGTGCTGCCAATCGACCTCGTTCTTATGCCGGTCCTGCAGCCAGCGTTTGGTAATATCGAGCAGCTGCCGGCGGTGCGGGCCGCACGAATACGTATGGTTCGCCTGGAAGATGATCTCCTTGTCGCAGCGGGCGTCTTCCCGCGTCCAGAACAGCTTCTGGTACAGGAAGGCATAGTCGACGGGGATGACATCGTCCGACGTCCCGTGCACGACCAGCACGTCGCCGTAGAACTTGCCCGCTTCCTGAAAAGGCTGGAACGCGCCGAGCGATTCGAAAAATACCGGCGTAAACGAATAACCGAGGTAATCGGCGCTGCCCGTGCGGACCGACTCGTCATACGTGCCGCGTCCCGTAATCTTGACGATATCGTTGAACGGGTAGCCGACGGCCGACCACAACGCCAGGCTCTTGACCCGGCGGTCGCGGACCGCCGTCAGCAGCGCCACCGCGCCGCCGAGACTGTGCCCGATCAGCGTTACGCGGCTCGGATCGATATCCGCGCAGGTCATCGCGTAATCGAGCACGGTCCGCGTCTGGCGGATCATCGATTCGATCCCCTCTTCGCCGTAAACGCCGCCGCTCTCCCCGCAGCCGGCATAGTCGAAGCGGACGACCAGCTGCCCTTCGGCGGCGAGTTCGCGCGCCGTCGTCACAAAGAGCCGATCCACGCCGATCCGGCTTCCGACGAATCCGTGGCAGATGACCGTCAGCGGCAGACGGCCTTCACAGCCTCCCGAAGTCGGGTAATGAATCGTGGCGGTCAAATCGTGTTGTTCGTGGCGGATCAGAATCTGGCGTTCCATGGCAGCAGCCTCCCCGTTTTTTAATCCCTAGTGTTTTGGTATGAATTATATCTATCTTACCGCCCCGAGCGACTTCCTGTCAATTTGAACTTCGTCCGTGCTTCCTTCTTCGTCTCCGCCAAGCTGACCTCTTCCGGCGTAGACCCGAACCTCCGATTGCGATATGCTTAAAAGAGTCCAACAGCACGGGAGGGAATGTCCATTGAGCCGCTATCGTTACGGCGTGCTGAAAGCCAAGGCGGTTCGGTCGATTCACGGATTCGGCAGTCAGCCGCACTTTCATATTTGCTTGGAAGACGACCGGGGAACCCGCTACCGGGCGTCGATCAACATCAAGTCCAAAGCTTCGCCGTCGGAGCTGCTTTACTGCATCCGTCCCTGTTTCCCCGGCGATGCCGAGCAGCTGAAAGCGCTGCCCCGCGGGCTTACTCCCATCGAGAAGGAGCTGCCGGTTCGGGGATTGGATTTCGTCCGTCGTCCGCTGTTCCGCCGCGAAGAAATGGTCCCGCTGCCGGCCAGTCTGCCGGGACCGGACAACGACCTGAACGAGAAGATCGTCGCCTTGATCGATTCGGCCATCGCGGCCCGCGCGGATCTGTACGTCTTCGGCGACAGTTGGGGCCCCGAACCGGAGACGCCGGACTATTATTTCGGCTTTCGCCCCGGACGGGGGCTGCATAACATCCATATGAATCAGGGCAACGCGCGGCCGTGGCATGACGATAACGGCGCCTTTCGGGACGGAGCGATTCTGGTCCGCTTCGCGGAAGGGGACCGGTGGATCGGTCTCTTTCTCGCCTTTCAGTCGCAGTCGTGGGAAACAGACGAACGCGGCCATGCGGCGGACTGATCCGTTCCCGTTCCCATCAAGGCCATCCAGGAGATATCGAGGAGGATTACAAGCTTGAGCGTCAGAAAAACAATTCGCGAGATCAACGGTATCCGCGACCAATTAAGCAAAAAGAACGCCGAATATTTCGATGAAGTCATCGTGCACGTCAGGTCGAGCCGGGTTACGGAAGAAAGCGGCGAGGACTGGCTGCTGGCGCGCGGCCGCGAGCTGCTTGCCGCCCAGCAAAAAGGCGGCACGGCAGCCAAACTGTTCGGGCAAGATCCGGTCGCTTTCGCCGACGGAGCGCTCGCCGGACTGCCGCAGCGCAGAGCCGAAAACCGTTCGCGCCTGTGGCTGCTCGCCCCTTGGGCGGCGCTGAGCTGGACGTTCCTTCTGCTCGGCTTGACCGCGTTATTCGCGCCGGAAACCGAGAACGTCAATATCGGCCTGCTGCTGATCGTCGTCGTCGGAGCGCTTGTTCTTGTCGAGGTGCTGATGCGCCTCGTTCGCCGAGATCCCGGCGAGGGCGTCCCGGCGCCGCCGAAATTCAACGCGCGTAACGTCGGCACGATGCTGGCGGTGCTCGTTGCCGTCGGGATCGCGGGATTGCTGCTGATCCGGATCATGCCCGTCGTCACGATTCCGTACTGGCTGAGCCTCGCGCTCGCGGCGGCCGGCTTCGTGGGCCAGTTCGCGCTGCTGCGGAGAAGATAGAATTCGGACCGCGAAGTCTCCCCGGTTCAAAAAGAAAGGACGCCGCAGGCCTGCGGCGTCCTTTTTTTACATCCGATTCGGAACGGCTCGCCTTCGCTTTAAGCAAAGAAGCCGCCCTCCCTTATACTCAAAATGTAAAATATGATCGCAAAAAGCAGGATGACGCCCAGATTGGAATAAGGCTGCGGCAGCAGCGCGGCAAGGAACAACGGCGCGCAAAATGCGTAGGACCGGTATTTGCGGGAATTGTTCCACAACTTTTGTTCGGTCGTCCACTGCATAAGAGGCTGCCGTTCGTCAACGCGAAGACGGATGGCCGCGCCGGCGGCGACAAGTTCCAATCCTTGCAGGACCGCCCACAAGGAAGGCCTTTCTTTCAGCACCCCGGACAAAACCGCGACGATCGTCGCAAAAGCCGCGATCAACAGGCCGGAGTAGAATCCGTATTTCTGCCAAAAAAGAGACTTGGGCCGAATCGGCAGAGCCAACAAAAGAATGCGATTGTTTTTCTCGATGGAATAAAGCAGCGCGATCGGCGAAACGGATAACAGGAGCGCGGCCAGCGCGGTCAGAGCCCCCGATAACCCCGCAATTCTCGAGTGAACGAAGTTATAACAGAAAAAAGCCGAAAAGGCGGCCATGACTCCATAATTCAAAAGCATCGGCTTGGATGAAACGAATCTCTTCCACTCTCGCCGATAAAAAGAAAAACTTCCTTTTCGAGCTCGATCGGCCGCATGTTTTTTTGGGGGGACAGGTCTGAGTAAAAGCGGATATTCCTTCCAAAGCATCCAAGCGGCATGAAGCAGAAGAGGAAAGGCGTAAGCCGCTCTCCAATGAAATGCCGCCACGCAAACGACGACCAGCGCAGCCCCGTGTAACGCGATTCTCGCCAGGCGAGCATAAAGCACAAGATTTCCGAACAAAATGCCCAGCATGACCGCATAAAAAGTCAAAGTCGCGAACTTGGCCAGCCAGTATAGACTTTCGTAAAAAGGCAGTTCGCTCCGAACAACCAGAAAAACCGGAAGAATCAAAAAGAAAACCGTTCTTCGCAGACAGGTATCCATAAGGACGAACAACACTTCCGCCGTCCAAAATACTCGGGAAGAAATCGGCAGGGTGCATACCAATTCCATAAAAGAGTCTCTCCACTGCGATAACACGAATAAGGCCGTCAAGTATACGTTCATGAAAATAAGCGACCCGATGATATAAGGACGATCCAAAATCGCGGCTCCGATTCCCGCCTGCCGCAGCAGGGATACTTCCAATACGACGAGGACCAGAAGACCGAACGCGATCCGAATCCCGTCTTTTTTACCGTACTTGCCGTAGAACTGCCGGGTCAGAAAACGAAACATCGACGAAACGTCATTCATGGCGAACCACCTCGAAGAAAATCCGGTGAAGATCGGTATTCGAATCGACCGGCACATGCAGCGCAATTTTTTTACGATCCAAAATAAAGACCGACTGGCAAAATCTTTGAACGATCTCCAGCAAGTGAGAAGAAAACAAGACGCTCCCGCCCCGCTGGCAGTATTCCCTTATTTTATCGTAAAAAACCTCGATGGATTCCACGTCCAAGCCGACAAGCGGTTCATCCAGAATAAACAGCGGCGTATTCAATAGCAGGCCGGTCATGAGAACCGTTTTTTGTTTATTTCCGAGAGACAGTTCGCCAATCGTCCGATCCAAGTACGCTTCGCAATGAAACTGCCGGGCCAATTCGACGAGCTCCCCTTCTTCGAAAGAACGGCGATACAGCTTATGAACGAACTCCGCGTACTGCCTCATCGTCAGCTCGCCAAACAAAACCGGCGAATCCGCAGCCAAGTAACGCTCGCATTTGACCCTGAACCAGTCCCCTTCATCGGATTCGGGATTGATGGCGACTTCGGACATTCGAAAACCGCCCGAAAAACGCCGATTCAACCCGCAAATCGTGTGCAAGAGCGTCGTCTTGCCCGCACCGTTTATCCCGAGAAGCCCGTAAACCCTGCCGCCTTCCAGCGTTAAATCGATACGATCCAATACGATTTCTCCCGGCTTGTATCACGCGGATAACCCTTCGATTTGCAGCGGCCGCATTACTTACGGCCCGCCTTCAAGAAACGCAGCCCGAACAAAGCGGCAACCGCGAACGCGATAACCGTAAAAAGCAGATCTCCTTTTACCGCGTATACAATACCCGAAACCAAAAAAATGACAGTGACCAGTACGGAAATCCAGGCGTGACGTTTTTCCATGAAAATTCCTCCTTAATATAAGCTGCGAGTTCCGGAATTGGCTTAAGCTTCTCTCGATATTCTTATTTTATGTAATTTATTGGTGTGTATATACATTAAGTCTTCAGCTTCATTTTTTCAATATCTATTCTCCATCCGTAACTTTTTTGTAAAAAAGCGAAAAGGCCGCCATTTAAATGACGGCCTGCCCGGTTCATCCCTGTTCGGTTCAATGCGAATCACAAAACGACTTCTACCCTCACCGTCTCTCCCGGAGCGTATATCGGCAGCTGGTTCCCTTCGAGGCGTTCTCCGCCGACGAAGACTTCCTTGACGACGCGGCCTTCCCCGCTCTCGTTGCGAACCTCGATCTCGTACAGGGCGCCCCGGAAACGGCGGGATACCGTATAACCTTCCCACTCCGGCGGGATGCACGGATCGATCCGCAGCCCTTCCAGCGACGCCCGGACGCCCAAAATATGCTGCGTGGCGGCCACGTACATCCAGGCGGCCGTTCCCGTCAGCCAGGAGACGTTCGCCAGGCCGAATTTGTCGGAATCCGGGCCGAACAGGTTCGACGCGTACACGTAAGGCTCCGCGCGGTAGCGTTCGATTCCGGCCTTGTCCATCGCCACGCTCGGGATGAGCTGCCGGTAGTATTTGTACGCCAGATCGCCGCGGCCCAGCATGCACTCCGCGATAATCGCCCACGTGTTGGCATGGCAGAATACCGCTCCGTTTTCGCCCGTTCCGGGATTGTAATTCGTGAGCGGATCTTCGGCACTCGGGAAATCGACGATCGGCGGATGCAGCTTTTTGATGCCCAGCTCCGTATCGAGCATGTCCCTCACGCTGTCCATCGCGATCCGCCCTTTTTCCCCGTCCGCCATGCCCGAGAGCACCGACCACGTCTGCGCGTTCAGCCACAGCTTGGCTTGATCGTGCTCGTCCGTTCCCAGAAAGCGCCCGTCGTCCATCACCGCGCGCCGGAACCATTTGCCGTCCCAGCCCGCCTCGTTTACCCGCTTCTGCTGGTCATCGTACAGCTTCCGGTAGCGTTCCGCGTCTTCGCCGCCGCCCGCCATAGGCGCCAGATCGATCATCTTGAGCAGCGCCGTCCCGAACTGCATCGCCGTCCAGATGCTCTCGCCCCTGCCTTCGCGGCAGACGCGGAACAGCTGGTCGTTCCAGTCCGAACGCAGCATGAGCGGGAAGCCGTTCGCGCCCAGATGGTCTTCCGTAAAATCGATCGCCCGCCGCAGATGTTCGTAGACGCTGCCTTCCCCTCCGTCGTAATACGGAATCTGTTCGGCCAAAAAGGAAGCGTCCCCGCTCTCCGCGATCAGATCCCACACCGCCAGCGCCGTCCACAGATGATCGTCCGAATGGACGCTCGTCACCGGGTCCCAGCCTTCATGCGGGAAAAAGTAATGGTTCACGTGTCCGTCGGCGTACTGCTGCCCGAGCAGCAGGCGCAGCTTGTCTTTCGCGGCTTCGATGTCGTGCGGGACGACGGCCAGAACGTCCTGCGCCGTGTCGCGGAAGCCCACGCCCCGGAACGTGCCCGTCGCGTAGAACGAGATGTTGCGGGAAAACAGGAAGTTGCGCTGCGCCTGATACGGGTTCCAGACGTTCAGCATCCGCTGCGCCTCGGGGTCCGGCAGTTCGCAGTTCCAGGCGCCCAGGTAATCGTCCCAGTTCTCGCGCAATCCGGCAAAAGAACGCGCTGCGAAGTCCTTCTGCCGAGACCGCTCCACGGCCAGCAGCGCCTCCGCCTCGTCCGGCGCGGTGCCGAGGAACACGTTGATCTCCTTCGTCTCGCCGGGCGCCAGCGTCACCGTCATCTGCAGCGCGCCGCACGGATCGCCGCCGAGCAGCGTCGAATTCGTGCAGCCGCCGCGCTCGATCGCCAGCGGATTCGATTCGCTCCGGTAGCTGCCGATAAACGCGTCGCGGTCGCCGTCATAGCCGGTCAGCGGAACGTCGGCGGCGAAATAGACCAGCGGCGTCTCCTCCGGCTTCGGTTGGTTCTCGACGCCGTAGCGGTACAGCAGCACGCCGCCTTCCGCATGCGTGACCGACACCTGATGCTTGTTGTAGCACTGCCACTGCAGCTCGCGCATGAATTCCATCATGCCGAATTCGGCATAGGCGTACACGTTGAGCGTTTTTTCCTCGGGACCGTCGTTGGTCAGATTAAGGTTCCAGATCAGCGAATTCTCTTCCGGACCGACGAAATAGACCGTACGGGCGGAGATGCCGCCCTTCGCCGCTTCGAAGCGGGTGTAGCCCATGCCGTGCGCGCTTTTCCAGGCGTCCGGGCGGGTGAAGGACGGCTCGTTGGTCGGACACCAGTATTCCGCCGAAGCCCGATTCAAATCGGCAGCCGAACCCGCGTCCGAACCGCTTCCCCGGTCCGTTTCCTGGATGTACAGATAAGGACCGGAGCGGTCGGTCGGCAGGTGGAAAAAGCGGTAGCGCGTAATTCTCCAGATCTGCGGCGACTTGTAAAAGGCGACTCCGCCTCCGGCATGCGACAGCATCATATGAAAAGTGCCGTTGGACAGGTAGTTCATCCAGGGCGTCGGCAGATCGCGGCGGTAGAACTCGATTTCGCGCGCTTCGTCGAGGAAAGCGTAAGCGCCGTCCGAGCGGCGTTCGGGCATGCCGGCGGCGGACGGAGAGGCGGTGTCCGGCACCGTCTCTCCGACGGACGAAGCGCCGTCGGCGCCGGAACGGGCGGCGGACAGCGCCGCTGCCCCGGCGGCCGCGGCCGCGGCGGGACCGAGCGCGGACAATCGGCCGGCATTCCCGGCTGCGCTTCGTTTTTCGTTAACGTTCATGGTTGGATTCGCTCCTTTCGGCTGCGGTCTGCGGATTCGGAAAATCTAGTCGGGCCTCTGTCGGCCCCCGTTTACTTCGGTTCGACCTCGTCGATCGTCATGCGATAGCGCAGATCGTCCATCGGCGTGCCGTCCGGATGTTCGAAAAAGACGCCCAGCGCGATATCTTCCGCCGCGCCGCGGACGACGGCGATCAGGCGGTTGACGCCCGGACGCAGCTCCGACGGATAATGAGGGCCTTCGAGCCGACGGCCGTTCAGCCACGGCTCGACCGAGACCGCGTTTCCCGTGATCCGCAGCCGGAAAGGCCGTCCGGCTTCGGCATCCGATTCCGCGGCGCCCATTTCCCGCGGCTCCGTTTCCGGCGGCAGCACGAAAGCGCTCAGGAACCACAGCCCCCCGGCCGAGCCTTGAATGCGCATCTTCCCGTCTTCGGGACTGCGTTCTTTTTTCTTCATCCAGCCGTACAGCCCTTCGCCCAGATTGTTGAGCGAAAATTCGGGATCGGTATAATAGGCCCTCATCTCTTCTTCGTTCTGATAAGGCTCGCACGGCAGCGCCATCATCGCTTCCGCCGCGTATTGGGCGTCGCCTTTGGCGCTGCTCCACAGATCGTCCGCGTAAGCGGCGCCCATATTGGCCAGCAGCCTGGCGTACACCCGCAGGCTCTTGTCGAGCCCCGGCCGCAGAGGAATCTGCGAGCAGACGATCGAGCCGGAGCCGACCGGCGCTTCGACGACGAACGCACCCGGTCTTCTCGCGCGCTCGCGATTCAGCTCGACCAGCGCCAACCGGCTGTGCTCGGCCGTGTGCTTGTGCACGAAATAATCTTTCCATGCCGTCCCTTCGACGCTGACGCAGACCCGGCGGACGCCTTCGGCGTCGATGCGGTGCAGGCCCAGCGGCAGATTGTCGACGTCGCGCGGCGAAAGGTGCACTTTGTCCAGGCCGAACAGATCGGCCGGACTCAGGCCGGCGGCCAGCGGACGGGCATAATCCGCTTCCAGCTGGTAAGCCTCGTGGGCGGTCACCGAGACCGGACGGCCGAGCAGGCGCGACAGCGCGTCGCCGTGCGATTCGTCGCACGGCAGCACCAGCACCGCGCCGCCGGCTTCGGCGAAGGCGCGGGCCGCCTCCGGCGCGCCCGGCTCGCGCAGCAGGGCGGGATCGAGCAGCAGCAGTCCGGGCCGGACGGCCGAGCTCCGCGCAGCTTCCGGCGCGCTCTCCCCGCTCAGGCGAACCGCCAGCGCCGACAGGTCGCTGGCGCGGCGCAGCGGCTCGTACGGCAGCGACAGCGCCGCCAAGAAGCGCTCGGCCATGCCGCCTCGCGCGGC
This sequence comes from Saccharibacillus alkalitolerans, assembly GCF_011090185.1. Taxonomy (GTDB): domain Bacteria; phylum Bacillota; class Bacilli; order Paenibacillales; family Paenibacillaceae; genus Saccharibacillus; species Saccharibacillus alkalitolerans. Next base: position 665,511 of record NZ_JAAFGS010000002.1, read on the forward strand.
CAGGAAGCGCACCGGCGCGGCCGCGCTTCCTTCGGCTCCGCCCGGCGGAGCCGTCAGGGCGCCGCGCGCCCCCGCCCGCGCGGCGTCGGCGCGGCCCGCATGCGCCAGCAGCCGGCGCAGCAGCAGGCACGCCTGCGGCACGCGCGCGAACCGGCCCGTCAGCCCGAGCTGGTTCGCGAGCATGTATCCTTCCCCGCCGCGGTATTCCAGCAGCGGCGTCCACAGATCGCCGCCGTCGCCGAAGTCGCCGGCGGCGCATTCCAGCAGCAGGCGGAAGTCGCCCGCCGCCGGCTTTTCGAAAGCGGCGTCGATGATCGGCACCGGCCCCTCCTCGCGCAGCTCCGGGTCCCAGAACATAAGATCGTCGTCGCCGAGTCCGGCGAGCACCGGATGATCGCGGCCGCCCGAATGGGCGCGGAGAAAATCGCGCCGGCTCAGCGCCAGGCCGCCGATCGAGAAGCTGTCCTGTTCCAGCACCAGCAGGCGTCCTCCGCGCGCAGCGAAGCTCTTGGCCCCTCGCTCGATGACTCCGCTCCGATCAAGGATGCGGCTGCCGACGATCAGCAGCGCCCCCCGCGGCAGATCGGCCAATCTTTCCGGCTCGACTTCGCGGCAGCCCGGCAGCAGCGAACGGATCAGCCCGTAATCGTCCGCCCCTCCGACATAGAAGCTTTCGCCGTCGACCGTCACCGGATCGGTCTTCATGGCGGCGGGGAAGATCCGGTACGTTTTCCGGACTTCGTGCACCGGCTCGCCGTCATGATACAGGACAGCCGTCAGTTCCGCGGCGTCCTCGGCATACCCGGCTTCCGCCGCCCGGCCTGCCGGGCGCGATGCCGGACGAGGCATCCAGCGGAATTCGGCCGTCTTCGTTTCCGCCGGCTCCTGCCGGAACATCAGCGTCTCTCGGCGGATTTCGTCTCCGTTCTGCGTCACGGTAAATTCCACTTCGACGTCGCGCCCCGTCAGCGTATCGTTATGCACGTCAAAGCTTCGCGCGATCTCCCCGTCGTCGAAGAAGCAGCGATCGTATTCGGCGGCGATGAGCGCGGCCGGGCGGAAAGCTTCCTTCATGATCGCAAAGGACGGGTTCGGGCGGTAAAGCGGATATTCCGGCGGCAGCAGTCCGTTGTTCAGCGTCAGCGAGTAGGCCGGGATATACGCCGGCTTCACGCCGGGCGACTCCAGCTCTTCCCACTCCAGCGGAATATCCCGCTCGGGCATCGCCCTCATGAAATAATGGGCGAAGTTGAACGTCGAAATGCCGGACACGCCTCGGCGGCGCGCATATTCGACGAACAGCCGCTCTTTTTCCGCCAGCCCTTTGACCGCTTCGTCGGTGTGCCGGTACGCGTTTAGCCCCATATAGACGCTGGCGTTCTGCGGACAAATATACCACCAGCTGCCGTGCTCGCCGAACGTCAGCGGCACGCTGCGATCCCACTGTCCGATCGTGCCGTCGATGTTGTAATGCCGGCTCTCCACTTCGGTCAGATTTTTCGGCAGCAGCCGGTTATCCCCTTCCGCCACGATGAGACGCGTCGGATCGAGACTGCGCATGGCGTCCATCATGGCGGGAATATGCCGCTTGAATTCGTCGCGGCCGTCGACCCAGCGCATTTCGTTCTCCACGCTCCAGAGAATCACCGACGGATGGTTGCGGTCGCGCAGCACCAGACGGCGCACATGCTCCATGCAGTTCCGGATGTAGTCCGGATGATCCGCCGCCATCGACTTGCCCGAACCGTAGATCGCCGTTTCGCTCACCAGCAGCATGCCGGTCTCGTCCGCGACGCGCAGGAAATATTCCGGGTAAGGTTCCGCGTGCAGCCGGATGCAGTTGACCCCGACCTCCCGGCATACGGCGTACCAGGATCGCACGTATTCTTCCGTCTGCTGCGTCGGCCCCTGAAAATGCCAGGAGTCGCCCCGCAGACGAAGCGGAACGCCGTTCAGCATGAAATTCGGCCCTTCGCTCCAGAACTCGCGGAACCCGAACCTTTCCAGCGTCCGGTCGATCGGAGTCCCCCGTTCCTGCAGCTCCAGTTCGGCTTCGTACAAGACGGGCGAGTCCGGACTCCACAGCTCCGCGTCCGTCCAATCCAGCCGAAACTCCGCCGCGCCGATCGGAGGCAGCGCGTCGTTTTCGCACAGCCGGCCGGAATGCGCAGCTTCTCCGGGACGAAACGGGAACCCGTCCCCCGATCCTTCTTCCGCCTTGCTGCCCGTATGCGGGCCGCCGGCTGCCGGCGCCGCGTTCCCGGCCTGGGCATGAGGCCAATCGTTCCCCTCGCCGCCTTCCCGTACCGCACCGGCCCCGCTTGAAGCTTTCACCTCCGCCCGGGCTTCCAGCACCGGCGCTTCTTCCGGCCGGCCGGCGCGACGCACCTTCAGCGCGACCGACAGATCGCCGGACGGCCGGCATCCGCCGCTTCCGCCGACGAGCGCGTCGATTTCCAGCCTGCCTTCCCGCACCGAAGTGCGAACGGCGATCCGTTCCAGCGCCGCCCGCGGGTAGCTTTCCAGCCAGACGTCCTGCCACAGCCCACGCCCCAGATAACCGAACCAGGAGCCGGTCAGTCCCGTCACTTTGATCGCCCCCGAAGGGATCGCCGTCTTGTCGAAATTGGCGCAGACGACCTGCAGCTCGTGGGTTCCGCCGGGACGCGCCCGATCCGTGACGTCGAGACGCAGCGGCAGATAGCCGTCGCGCCAGACCGCGATCCGCTCCCCGTCCAGATAGACCGCCGCCTGCTGCATGACGCCGTCGAGCCGAAGCACGATCCGCCGTCCCGCCCAGGCTTCCGGTACCGCGAAATTCCGGCGCAGCAGGCCCGCTTCCGCGGCGTCCCACTCCGGCGGATAACCGTACGGCGCGAACAACTCGTAATCGTACTCTTCGATCTTTCCGAACGCGTACCCCGGCCGCGATTCGTACGACCCCCGCCAGCTGGACGGCACCCTCACCTTCCGTTCCCCGTAAACCGCCGACTTCGGCAGCGACAGCTCCTGCGGCCGATCGGGCAGCGGCATGAAATCCCATTCCCCGTTCAGGCTGATCCGGTCTCGCCCCGAATCTCCCGGCATCGCCGCGCGGTTCGCTTGCCCGGGCATGACGGCTTCCGCCCGTGCTCCCGTATCCTTCGTCTCTCTCGGCATCGCTTCAGTCTCCTTCCTGATCCGGCAGCCGCGCCTCCAGCACCCGGTCCGCGTTCAGCCAGACCGTCTGCCCCTCCGGCGCATCCCGCCATTCGATAAAATGCGGCTGCATCGCCGATCCCCAATCTTTCGGCGTATTGCGGGTCTTCAGCGTTCCTTCGTACGGCGGAGGCCCGATCGTGGCCGGACGCTCCGCATAGAAAAACAGCAGGTTTTCATGCAGCCCGATGATCCCGTATTTGTCCCCGTCCCCCGGCTTCTCTTCCTGATATTGATAATGGTAAAAAACGTAGCTCGCCGTCATGTCCGGCTTCAGCCGCGCGACGCGCCCGTGACTTTCCGACGACCTTCCTCCCCCGGCCCCGCCGGCTTTCAGATCGCTCTCGGCCTTCCCTCTGTCCGCTTCCCCCTTGTTCGGCGCCGCCGTTTTCCGCCACGGTTCTCTCGCATCCGGACGCCGATAATGGAAAATGTCCGTCATCGGCACGAACAACCTTCCTCCGCGTTCTCCCGGCCAGACCGACAGCACGTTCTCCGCCCCGGGAAAAAGAGCTTCCGCATCCAACGGCGCGGCATCGGCTTCTTCCGTCGGCCCGGTCGTTTCCGCATACAGGAACCAGTGCCCGCCTTCGCCGAAGACGCTCAGCCGCGCGGCGCCGGCTTCCTCCATTGCGGATTCGAGACGGTCCCGCTCGCCTTCCGCCTGCCGAAAATAAGCCGCCGCCGCTTCCGTATCCGGACTCCAAGCCCGGTATATCCACCTTTTCATGCGCTTCTCCTTCCGTTTTCCCCAGTGCTCCGGCAGCGCAGGCCGTCAACCGCCGCGCTTTCGTCTCGGGCCGCCGTTCTGCCGCTCTTTGCGGTACTCGCCGGGCGTCAGTCCCTCCAGCTTCTTGAACACGCGGATAAAGGACATCGGATACAGATAACCGACTTTTTCCGCGATCGTCTGCACGGACTCCTCGGTCTCCACGAGCAGCCGCTTCGCCTCTTCCATCCGCAGCCGGGCCAGATAATCGACGAACTTCTCGCCGATCTCTTCCTTGAAGATCCGGCTGATCGCTTTGGCATTGCCGTCGAACGCTTCGCTGATATGCGTAAGCGAGAAGTCCGGGTCGCTGTAATGCTCGGCGACGTATTCCCGCATCCGGTTCGCCAAGTCGTAATGCTCGCGGTTCATCCGGCCTTCGCGCAGTCTTCCTTCCGCTTCGCGCAGCGAGTCGAGCAGCGGGGCGCGAAGTTCCCCGATCCATTCGAAATCCCCCGGCGAGGACGGAATGCCGCGCAGGTCGCAGCCGTTCCAGATGTCCTGCATCGGCTGCGGCAGCTCCTGCATCTCCCGCCCGAACTGCGCCTGAAGCAGATTCAGCAGCCGGACGATATCTTCCTTCGAATAGCCGTCCGACGCGATCAGGGCGAAGAAGCGTTCCACCAGCTCTTCCCATTCCGCGCTGCCCAGCCGGAACGCCAGCGCCGCTTCGCGCACCGTCTGCACCATCACGTCCATGCCTTCTCCCTTGGCGGCGCCTTCCCCGGCGCGGCCGAACACATACACGCGGTCCGGGCCTTCCGCCACTTTGCGGTCCAACGCGGCCGATGCTTTGCGGTATGCGGCCGGAATGCCGGAAAGGTCGCCGGCCGGGCCGCCGAAGCCGAAAGTCGCCGTAAACTTCGCGTTCTGCTTCAGCCATCCGCCCGCCTGCTGCGCCATTGCCGCCAGACGGGCGGCATCGGCCGGCCGGGCGGAATCCGGACGCCGCCGGTACAGCAAGCCCAGCCGGTCGGGCCCGATCCATTCCGTCCAGAGCGGCTCCCCGCATTCGTCCGCGATCTCTTGAATGACGCTGCGCAGCATGAATTTGAACAGCGCCAAGTCCCGGGCGGTATGCTCCGCCGACAGCGAAGCATAGGCGTCGATCTCGGCGACGCCGACGACGCTGCCTTCGAATTCGCCGGTCACGCCGAGATTTTCCGTCTCCCGGCTCCATTCCTCCGGCGGCATCTCTCGGCTGCCCTCCAGCAGCTCCTTGAACATATGAGCCCGCCGGTACGGCAGCCCTTCCGCCTGCTGGCGCTCATAGTCGTTGGTCTGTTCGATCAGCTTCTCCAGCGAGCGCTCGATAAACGCGAATTCGTCGTCGCTTCGGCCCGGCGTCAGAATCCCCCGTCCCCGGTGCTGCTCCGCCAGCGCGGCGATCCGGTTCATGACCTGTCCGAGCGGCCGGTAATGCCGGTGGCTGATATACGTCATGGCGGCGATCCCCCCGATGACGGCGGCGAATCCGAGCAGCGCCCACGCGCCGGAAAAAGCGGTCAGCAGCGAGAACGCGCCGGCGCCGGCCAAGCGCACCTCCACGCCCCATCCGGTATAAGCCGAAGTCATCCGGATCGTTTCGCGTCCTCCTTCATCGGAGCAGCTCTGCTCGGACCCTCCGATGATGCCGCCGAATTCGTCTTTGATGCAGACGTCGGTATTTTCACGGCTCATTTCCTGAATCATCGACTGGATCGACTCTTTGCGCACGTTGACGACGATCAAGCCCTGTTCCCCGGAAAAATAGGGCACCTGCTTGCTGAGCGACACGACGGCCCTCGGCTCGCGGTCGCCCGGAAACAGCTGCATCTGCCGCAGGCCGCTCCAGGCGGGCGCCGCCGGGTCGGCCAGCGTTCGCTCGATAAAATCCCGATCGCCGAACGCCGGCAGCGTGGACGAAAACGACTGCATCAGCACTTTGTCGTCGGCTTTGCGGTACAGGTAGACGGAATCGATCATCGGCAGGGGAGACATGAAATCGAGCAGCGCCTCGGTCACTCCGTAATCGCGGTAGGGCGTGGACACGGCCGACTCCTGAAAAAAACCGCTGACCCGGTCGCTCAGCAGCAGCCCCTTGATCGTGGGCGTCTCGATTCCCCGCAGCGAAGTATCGACCACCTGCACCAGATTCTGCGCGTAGATCTCGTTCGCGCGGAGCGTCTGCTTGCGCACCGTCTCGCTCAGCGTCATGAAAAAAACGATCACGAGGCAGGACACCACCGCGAACAGGATCGGCAGATACGACAAAATGAGCCGGTAAAGCCACTTTTTATGCATGTTCTCCCTCCCCTGTATGACCCGCGGCGCAGCCGTGAAGGCCGCGTCGAATGCCCGGCCGTTCCGTCAAAACCGTCCTTTTTCTCCCGAACGGACTCCTGCCGCCATACGGACGAACCGGCGCAGGGAGAGAAAGCTCTCCGCTGCGCCGATACGGCCCCTCTTCTTGCTTAATGCGACAATTCCGTGATCCGCTGGCGGGAAATGAAGCCCAGATGCCCCGCTTCGCCGATCGCTTCCTCCGAGGTGTCGAGATAGTTGAATACTTCCTGGCCGTCCGACTTGAGAATGATGCGCACGCCTCCTTCTTCCTGGAACACGCCCGTTTCGAGCTCGTGCTTCTGGCCGAAGGTCAGCATCGTGTTCGGAACGCCGAAGCCTTCAAGGCCCGGAATTTTGCCTTCTTTGTCGAGCGCTCCGTAAAGGATCGTGCGCTCGCCTTTATTGAACCGGTGCAGCTCGATTTTTTTGCCGTCCGCGATTACCAGATACATGGTGCCGGTATTGTAGTTTTGTTCGATATCCTGGCTGCCCAGCATCATCGCGTACCAGTTGGCCGAATCCGGCGCATCGTCGATCTTCAGATCGAACTCCAGCATTTCGTTCTGGAACTTGCGCTCCGCGTAGACCATATAGCCGGCCGGCGCGCGCAGCGCCAGCACGCCGTCTTCCAGCTCGCTGAGCCCGTTGGCCGGCGTATTGACGTACCAGCCTTCCGGATTGCCGATCTCCGGCTCCAGCGAATGGACGTCGGCGCTCTGCCCGTTCCAGACGCGCACGGTATATTCGGTGACGATCTTGTCGCCCGACTCCGATTCGGCCGTCAGCGTGAGCGCCGCCGTTCCGACGGACAGAGCCGTCAGCTCGCCCGAAGGCGTGACGTCGAATACCGACTTGTCCGAGCTTTTGTACTTGATTTTGCCGAGCGGTTCCCGATCTCCGAACTTCGTGACTCCGTAAGGTTCAAGCTGCCGGGTCGAGCCTTCGCGAACATGCGCGACGCCGCCCGGTTGGCCTTCCAGCGCGATGCTTTCCGGCACGTCGCCGACCTGTACCTGCGCCTTCACCGTCCGCAGCACGCTTCCTTCGATAATAAGCGCTTCGACTTCCGCCGTTCCCTGCGCGGCGCCCGTCACCTCGCCCTGCGCGTCGATCGTCGCGACCGAAGGATTCAGACTGCGATAATGGATTTCCGCGCCCTCGCTGCCGAGCGCTTCATCCTTGCCGCCGCGCTTGATCGGCGCAAGCGCCGCGCTCTGTCCCGGTTCGAGTTCGAGATCCGCCGCGCTCCAGCGGCCGATCTCCGCGTCGTTCAGCGATAAGTAAGCGGATTCAAGACCGGCATTGTCGATAATCGCCCGCGCTTCCTGCGGCCAATTCGCGTCCGGCACGACCGTGTTGTTTTCGAATACGACGCCTGTGCCGTTATTGGTGTAAGTGCCGGTCGTCGTATAGTTGTTCACGTACTCCACGTCGTGGATCGACGCCACGTAAGCCATCGCCCAGCGGATCGAGGAGGTCCACGGCGGCGTGTCTTTCAGGTCGATGACGTTGTTCTCGAACCGCCAGTAGGCCGATCCCTCGTCGGTATAAAGCGCCGCATTGGCATCCAACTGATTGCGCACATAGTTGCCCCGAACGAGGTTTTTGTCGGCCGCGGTACCGCCCGTCGTGCCCAGCGTATAGATCGCGCCGCCGTCGCGCAGTCCCATTCCCATTAGATCATAAATCAGGTTATTCTCGATTTTTACATTTTTGGTAACCGGATCAAAATCTTTCGCCCAGCCGTAGCCCATGTGCACGCCGCTGTAAGGCAGGTTGTACATTTCGTTGTGGCTGATTTCCATATCGAGCGGATATCCCGCGGATACGGCCGCCGCCGACTTGTAATCGACGCCGATATCGTGGATGACGTTGCTGCGGATATCGTTGTTCTTCATGCTCAGCCGGTGATCGTCCGGATTGAACACGTTCCGGTCCGACGAATCCGGCTGGCCGACGTTGATCGCGCCGCCCGAAATGTCGTAGAACCGATTGCCTTCGATCAAGCTGTTCTGCACGCCGTTCTGCAGCCGAAGCCCCGTAATGCCGAGCTTCGCGAATGTCGTGCCGCTGAAGTTCACCGTGTTCGCCAACTCGATCTCGACCGCGGCGGGCGCCAGTTCGTCCGGCGTTCCTTTGTACCGCAGATGATTGTTCTGGGCGTCGGAATGGCCGGCGTCCGTGCTCGGATGCGTCCAGGTCGAGTACATGAAGGCGAGATCCTCGAAGTTCAGGTTGCGGACCGGATTGTCGGCCGATTCGCCCGTCACCGTCGCCAGCTGCTCCAGCACCGGCGCGATCACCCGCGCGGCGCTCAGATCCTCCCATTCGCGAGGCATATAATACATGACTCCGGCATCCCGGTCATGGTACCATTCGCCCGGTTCGTCGAGCAGTTCGATCGCGTTCTCGTAACGGACCGGCAGCGTCGCCGACGTCTGTCCCCGGTTCTCCGTGTTGGACCAGCCGGGCTCGCGGAGCGTGAATTCCGCCAGGCCGTTCGCTTCCGTCACCGACTGCACCCGGACTCTGGAATTGGTCCATACATCCTCGAATACCAGCTCCAGCTCGTTCGGGTCGCTCCAAGACGCGATCTCCGTATCCCGCGACGCATAGCCGGCGGCCGTCTTGTTCGGTCGGTCCAGCCCGCCTTCGCTGCGCGCCCGCACCGCGCGGACGCCGTCGACGAACAGCTGGCGGGTCTCCAAGCCGCTCCCGACGTCGGCCCGGTAAATGCCGCTGCCCGCCTGCGTTTCCGTCCAGCCGGTTATTTCCCTTCCGCCGCTGATGACGGTATCTTCGCCGCCCGCGCCGCGGTACACGACGAAGTGTCCGTTCGTGCCCGAATCTTCCGGCGTAAACGCCAGCGTCCCGGCCGGCACGTAAGTACCCGCCCCCAGATTCACGACGATGTCGCCCGTCATGTCATCGTTCAGCGCCCGGACTTCCCGCTGCGCCCGGGCGATCGTCGCGAACGGCGCGCCCCGGCTGCCGTCTCCCGTATCGACGCCCTGCGGCGACACGAACAGCTCGGCCATGACGGTGCGCGCCTCTACCGCAACCGATGCTTCGGCTTCGGCCGAACCGTTTGCCGAACGGGCCGTGATCGTCGTCTGTCCCGGCGCGACGCCGGTTACTTCCCCGTATCGGTCGACCGTCGCGACCGATTCGTTGGCCGAGCTCCAGCTCAGCTCCGCTTCCGTCGTGTCTTCCGGTTCGATCGTCGCGTCCAGCAGCACGCGCGATCCAGCCGGCACCGGACGGTCAAGCGGCGCGATCGTAATGCCGGATGCCGGAATGTCCGCGACGGTGACCGTCGCCTCGGCCGCCGGGACCGGCTCGTCAGGCTGCGCCGAAATGACCGCCGTGCCCGGCGCAATGCCGGTTACCCGGCCGTTGGCGTCGACCGTCGCCACGCTCTCGTCGCTCGAAGAGAAAGCCGCGTTGCGGTCCGTCGCGTTCGCCGGCTCGAAATTCAGCTTCAAGTCGACCGTCCTTCCCGTCGCCACCCAATATTCCGGTTCGCCGAATGCGGCGGCCGACGCCGGAATGTATTCGTTTACATAAATGTCGTCGAAGCTGGCGGCCCCTGAGCTTTCCTTATAAATGCCGAGATAGAAGCTCGTCATCGGGTCCGCGGTCTTCATCGGTTCTTTGGTCAGCAGACGGCGCCCGTCGACTTCGAGATCGAACGTGCCCGCGCCGCTGTCCATCGCGACGCGCACGTCGTACCAGACGTCCGGCGATACCGGCATCAGCTTGGTCCAGCCTTTCGTGTCCTGCTTCATGTAGCTGATCTGTCCGTCGTACACGGCGAACTGGACGATCGAGCCGATCGGCGCGGGAAGCGCCGGGGTCGGCAGATAGACCACCGCGTTATTCTGTTCGACGCTGAAAGCGTACGACAGCGAGCTTTTCCCCGTCGTCACCGGAGCGTTATGGCGGAAGTTATACCCCTGGGCGACCGGCGCGGCCTGCGAGACCCGCAGCACCTTGCCGCCCCGTCCCGGCGAGTCGGCGATCAGGGCCGAAACGCCGGCGGGCGGATTCGTGATCGACCAGCCCGTCGGCGGCGAACCCGCCGTTCCGGACTCGAACGTCTCGGCGACGACCGCCGCCGAAGATGCGGGCTCGGTCGTCTCCGCGGCCTCTTCGGCGGGGTCGGCCGAAGAGGGCCGGACGGCATCGGACGACACAGGACCGGAGGCCTCAGCCTCCGTTTGCTTCGCAGCCGCCTGTGTTTCGACGGACTTCGCCGCCGCTTCCGCGGCCTGCGTCCGCCCCGTCGCTCCTACGGGCAAAAGCCCTGCCGTCAACACCGTTATGATAACGCATACATTCAGTTGTTTCCATACTTTTCCTTTCATAGGTCATCTCCTTCTGCCGTTTCTTGGATTGACTATTATCGATGACGTAAAAGCGAGTGCGGTATTCGATATGTTCGGGACGGCACGCGCGTTGAATCTTTCGGCGTTTCGCTTCAGCTTCCGTGCGGGTCGATATTCAACGCGGTCCGTTCGCGGCCTCCTTCGAGCAGACGGATACGGCGGATGCGTTCATGCGGATCGCGCGGCATTTCGCGGTCGTCCAGCACCGAGTCTTCGATCGTCACCTGCTCGAGCCTTGCCCGTACGGCGGCTTCGTCCGCCGCTTCGTCCAGGCAGAGCACCGCCCAGCCGGTCTCGAGCCGCGGCGCGCAGAGCGTTCTCCGGGCGCCGGCGTACAGCAGCTGGCGCAGCTTCAGCCGCCCTTCCTCGCGCTCGGCGCGCAGCGTGCCGGGCCGGCGTTCCGCCGGGTTCAGTTTCCGCTCGCCAGAGGCGTCCGGCTCGTTCCCCGCCAAGGATCCCTTTGTCTGGGGACCGTCTTCCGCGCCGCCGCTTCCGGACGCCGGCTTCCCTTCTTCCTCGCCGAACCGGATGCCCTGCAGAGCGGCGATCGCGATCGCCGCTCCCGGATAGCGCAGCACATGCCAGGTCCGTCCGTCGCCGCCCGCGACTTCTTCCGCTTCGCCCGCATATCGGTGGACGATCCACTCGTCGGCGATTTCCGCCGCGGGCTGCCGCAGATTCTCCAGCACCCGCAGCGCCAGCAGCGCATGTCCGTTCTGGGCGGCGTAAGTGCGCACTTCCGGATACGGCCGCTGCCGGAAGAGCGCCGGCATCAGGTAAGCGGTCTTATAGCTCTCCGCCGGATGCGTCCGGACCGTCTCCCCGTCGTCCACGTACCAGCGGGCATACGACACCTGCCCCTCTTCGGCCGCCGCGGACAGCGGAAAGCTCTGCCAGCCGAGTCCCCAATTCTCGTGCTGGTAGCTGCCGGGAATGACGGGAAACGCGTTCAGGCTGCCGAGCCGCGTCCGCCGGCCGATCCAGCTGTAGGCCCTCGCGCCGTCGAACACGCGCTCCTCTCGGACTCGGGGCGCGGGAAGCGCGTCCGCCGCGTCCTTCCGCCGCGCTTCCGCCCCGATTCCGTCCTGCGGCCCCCTTTCCCGAAACGCGCTGTCGAACAGCAGCAGCGTCGAGAAGTCGTTGACGTGAAACTCCGTTTCTTCCGCTTGTTCCGTCCCCGTTACGCCGGCAATCAGCCAGGCCAGGCTCGAACGCCGAACTTCGCCGCCGAAGTTGTAGCTGCGGATGGACGGAACCAATTCCCTCCCGTCGTGAAAGCGCAAAATGTTCAGCAGCGTCTCCCGGTGCGCCGCCAGGCGCTCCGCAAGTTCCGGACGCAGCTCCTTCAGCAGCGGCACGGAAATTTCGAGCGCGTTCAGCATGACGCTCTGGTACACGAGGCTCATGTTCTCGCCCCATCCCCAGCCCCTCCGCGACGTATAAGACTCCCACCGCTCGAAGTAATCCGCCGCCGCGTTCAGCCGTGCGCCGTCGCCGAGCAGACCGGCGGCGGCCAGCAGCATCGCGCCGTCGCTCATCGTCTTGTTCGGGTAATACAGCTCCGGCTCCCGGCATTCCCGCTCGAACCAGGCCGCCGCATGCCGGAGCATCTCGTCCGTGACGGCGGCATGCTCCGCCGGAACGGCTTCCGGCACCCTCAACCGCAGCGACACCAGCGGCATCAGAATGAAGAACGCCGCGTTCGAGTCCTGCACTTCTTCCTCCTCCGCGTACCAGCGGAACGCGCCGTAAAACTCGCTCTGCGGATCCGTGATCTGCAGCCCGGCCAGCGCCCGCAGCGTGTCCAATCCCGCCTCGCCCGGGCGATCGGCCGGATCGGCGGCCGACGCGGATATTCTCGCCCCCGGCCGGTCGACCGCGGCGCCGAAAGCCGCTTGGCTCGGCTCCGCGGCCTGTCGCGACCGGGCGAGTCCGGACGCTCTGCCGCCCGCTTCTTCTTCGGTGTCGGGCGCGCCGACCCAAGTCAGCAGCCTTTCCAGCGCGTAATAACCGGCCGAGTACCGGCCTTCGTGGCAGTACGGCAGATGCGCGATCTGACGCGTATGCCCGGACCAATCGTAGCGGATCAGCCCGTCTTCGACGACGATGCCGTCCGATGCCTTTTCGTAAATCCGGCGCATCGCGCGAATTGTCCATTCGTTCAACGCAGACTCCCCTTCCCGCCGCGAGATTTATCCTTTTCCGGACTTAAAAGCGTTTCGCTTCCGCGGACTTCCGCCGTTTTATTCTTCCTTCTTCATCTGTTCGCCCATCTCGTAAATGTCTTCCATCAGGATGGCATCGTCCTTGTTCTCGGCGTACCACTTCGCGTAAAACTCGTCGATCTGCGCGCCTCCGGCTTTTTCCCATACGCCCTGCGCATCCGAGATAAACTTGTCGACCGCCGCCTCTCCGCCTCCGCCGACGATGGTCTGCATCGCCATGTCGAGGATCGTCTTGTTGGCGTTGGTGTTGATCGTCGCCAGGTTCTGCGGCAGCAGCGGCAGGTAAGAACGCTGCGTGATGCCGACCATCGGACGTTCCGGATTCATGTACGCTTCCACCGCCTGGTCATAGATTTTGATGTAATCCTGCTCCGCCGGCGTCGGATCGACTTTGTTTTTCAATCCGTAATTTTTGCCGAGCAGCGGGGTCAGCATGCTCATGTCGCGGTTGTATTCGAGCTCCGTTTTGTTCTTCTCCGGGTCGATCGGTTTCGCGCGGCCGTCGTCCGTTTTCTCGTAATGTTCGCCTTCGATGCCGTTCTGAATGGTGTTCGTGTATTCGTCGGTGACCATGAAGTCGACCATTTTCATGACCGATTCCGGATCTTTGGCCGCCGAATTGATCATGCCGGTCATCTGCACGGGGCTGCTCAGCGTCGGGCTGTAGCTGCCGAACTGCGTTTCCGGAAGCGGCATCGCGATGACTTCGGCATCCGGCACGTTCTGCTTAAGCGCTTCGTACGAGCCGACGTCCGCGCCGTTGCTGCCGGTGATGCCCAGCTTGCCGGAGATCCACATCTGCTTCTGCTTCTCGCCGTTTTTGTCCGTCACGAAATCTTTGTCGACGACTCCCGCGTCATACAGCTGCTGCTGGAACGCGATCGAAGCGCGGATGCGGTCCCAATCGTGCACGACCTGATCGTTTTCCAGCACCCAAGGAATCTGATCTTCCCCGAACAGCGTGAAGCCCGTGCCGAACATATTGTTCAAGATGATGCCGGCCACGAAGCTGAGCCCCGTTCCTTCCGTGTTGGCCTGGCCGTCTCCGTCGGGGTCCTGCTGCGTGAACGCTTGGGCGACCGCGAGGAATTCTTCCGGCGTCTTCGGCACTTCGAGTCCCAGCTTATCCAGCCAATCTTTGCGGATCAGCAGATAATGGTGCGGATTCAGCGCCATCGGACGGCCGAGCAGATACATTTTGCCGTCTTCCATCGTGGCCGCTTTCCGCAGCGCCGGATATTTTTCCAGCATCGCTTTGTATTCGGTGCTGTGCTGCGCGATCAGGTCGTCCAGCGGCATCAACTGCTTCTGGTTGTAGAGCTGGCCCTGATAAGCGGTGTCGTACTCGAAAATGAGATCGGGTGCCTGACGAGAAGCGAACAGCACGTTGAACTTCTGCAGCGATTCGAAGCGCGGCACCGTCACGTATTTCACGTCGACCGGACCTTTTTCATTGACCCACTTGGTCCAGCGGTTGTTGTCCATCGTGCCTTCCGACGAAGGCACCGTGCCGCGGTCGTACAAGGAAACGGTGATCGAACCGCGCTTCTCGGCGGATGCTCCGCCTTCCCCTTCGGCGCTTGTCGAGCCTCCGCCGCCGCTGCAGCCCGCCGCGGTCAGGGCGAACGTCACGGCAAGAGCGGCATATACGGCTTTTTTGGCTTTTTGGGCGGAACGGACTGCGGAAAGTTTTTTTCTCGTCATACGGATTGACCCTCCTTAGGATAGATGCGGATTGACGATTCTCAACCTTTGATGGCTCCGATCGTGACTCCCTTTACGAAATATCTTTGCAGCAGCGGATAGACGATCAGCATCGGAATGATCATGACCATGATGCCCGCGGACTTGATCCCTTCCGGCGTGATGTTGTTTGCCTGCTGCGTATCCATCGCGTTGATCTCCTGAAGCACCGATTGGCTGCGCACCATCTGCTGGATCAGCACGGTGAGGTTCAGCTTCTCGGGGCTGTTGACGTAGATCATCACGTTGAAAAACGAATTCCAATAGTACACGCCGTAGAATAATCCGATCGTGGCCAGCACGGGAAGCGACAGCGGCAGCACGATCCGCAGCAGCAGCCTCCATTCGCCGGAACCGTCGATGCGCGCGGCCTCCACCAATTCCTCGGGGATGTTTTCGAAAAAGGACCGCATGATCATCATGTTGTACGTGCTGACGAGCGCCGGCAGCCAGAGCGCGCCGTACGTGTTGACGAGACCCAGCGAGCTGACCACGAGATACGTCGGAATCAGGCCGCCGGTGAACAGCATCGTGAACACGATCGCCAGCGAAATCCAGCGGCGTCCGTAGAATTCCCGGCGGGCCAGCGGATAAGCGGCGCAGATCGTCACGATCATGCTCAGCGCCACGCCGACGACCGTGATCAGCACGCTGTTGCCGAACGCGCGCAGAATCGGCGTGCCTTCGAACAGCAGCTTGTACGACTCGAACGTGACGTCTCTCGGCCACAGCGACACGAAGCCCGACAGGACGGCGTTTTTGCCGCTCAGCGACAGCGAAGCGAGATGCAGCAGCGGCAGCAGGCACAGAATGCCGGCCAGCGTCAGCAGCACATAATTGAACAAGTAAAACGTGCGCTCTCCTCTTGTCGATCGCATATTATCCCTCCTTCTACCAAAGTCCCTTGCCGAAGCGGCGGGCGACCGCATTCGTGATCAGTACCAGCACGAACGCCACCAACGATTCGAACATGCCGAGCGCCGCCGTCAGGCTGAACTGTCCGCCCTGCAAGCCGATCGCGTAAATATAAGTGCTGATGACTTCGGAAATGCCGGACACGATCGAGTTCTGCAGCACGTAGACCTGGTCGAAACCGACTTCCATGACCCGGCCCATCGCCAGAATCAGCATGATCACGATCGTCGGCGCGATGCCGGGCAGCGTGATGTGGCGGATCTGCTTCCATTTGCCCGCCCCGTCCATCGACGCCGCTTCGTACAGGCTCGGGTCGATGGAAGTCAGCGCGGCGAGATAAATGATGGCGCTGAATCCGGCGTCTTTCCAGATGCCCGATCCGAGGAAAATGGCGACCCACGAGCTTTCATGGAACAGGAAGGCGAACGATTGGCCGGTCAGCCGCTCCAGCAGCACGTTGACGACGCCCGATTGGGCGAAGATCGTGACCACGAGGCCGCCGACGATGACCCACGAGAAGAAATGCGGCAGATAGACGAGCGTCTGCACGGTTTTCTGGAACCACTTTTTGCGCACCTCGTTCAGCATGATCGCGAGAATGATCGGAAAAGGAAAAGCGACCACGACGCTGAGCACGCTCAGCAGCAGCGTATTGCGGATAATTTGCAGCGACTGCGCCTGGGTGAACAGCATCTTGAAATTGTCGAGTCCGACCCACTGGCTGCCCCAGACGCCTTCGTAAAACGTGTAGTTTTTGAAGGCGATGACCAACCCGGCCATCGGGGCGTACTTGAAGACGAGATAGAAAAGAATGACGGGAACGAACATGAGCCACAGCGGCATGTTCGTCTTGAAGCGCTGAGTCTGCCAGAAGCGCCGGGTCGGCTTTGACGCGTTCGTCAACAGCCCGACTTCTTCGGTGGGATTGGCTTTCATGCCGGAACCTCCTTTTGCCGCCGGTCCGGGAGGGAGGCACGCCGCCGTCCGCTCGCCGACCTTTTGGTAAGCGTTATCATTTTGCGATGTTCAAGCTGTCGAAATGGCCGTTTCTGACTGCAACGATACCGCCGGCGCCGGTCTGCGGCAATATTCAGTTTTCGCGTTTATCGCCTGCAAACCGCATAACGGCGCGGTTTGCGCAAGGTTAACCGCAGGAGGAATGCTGCGCGAATCGGGTTAACGCGGAAGCGGCCGAAGCGGCGGCATGTTTTCGGCCCGGCGCTTGTCGGAGCGCCGGGCCGAAAAGGCCGCGCGGGCGAAAGGATCGCGCAGTGCGGGAATCCGGGGACGCGAAGCCCGAGCCGGAGAACGCCGCGGCGCAGGGTCCGAACCGTCGCCGGAGTCCGAGCACGCACCGGCGCGAGGTCCGCGAAAGATCGCTCGGTCGGGCGGCTTATCGCAACGTCTCCCGTATCTGCCGAGCCAAATTTTCGCCCATGCGGATATGTCCTTCGTCGGCGGGATGAATCAGATCGCAGGATAGGCCGCCGGGATCGTCAAGCACCGTATCGCCTTCGATCAAGTGCAGCCGGTCGTGATTCAGCCGCCGGACCTCTTCTCTTAGGATGCCGTTGAACAGCAGATCCTGTTCCCGGGCTTTCGGCGATTCTTCGCCCAACGTGGCGAAGTTCGGATAGATCGTCGTCAGGAACATCGGCTTGTCCGGATGACGAGCGGCGATCCTCTCCAGCGCATAGCGGACTTTCTCGCGGAATTCCTCCCCGCCCATGCCGTCTCTCATGTTGACGCCCAGCTCCAGAAAAACGATGTCCCAATCGTCGCGTCC
Source organism: Saccharibacillus alkalitolerans (assembly GCF_011090185.1). Lineage (GTDB taxonomy): Bacteria > Bacillota > Bacilli > Paenibacillales > Paenibacillaceae > Saccharibacillus > Saccharibacillus alkalitolerans. Next base: position 682,860 of record NZ_JAAFGS010000002.1, read on the forward strand.
GGCGATCCAGTCGATCATCTCCGCTTCGCACAGGCAGGAGCCGCTCATCCCGAGATTGTACAGGTCGGCCCCCAGCCGCCGGGCGGCCTGATCGATATAGGCCGAGCGGCTCTGTTCGCCGCCGTGCGTGATCGACGAACCGTAGGCGAGCAGCCTCGTCCGGGGCAGCTCGCCGGCCGTCGGCGGCCGCACCTCTTCACCGAAGGCGTTCAGGCCGTAATACACGGCCTCCCCCCGGGCGAAGCGGACGCGCCAGACGTCCGGCGCGAAGCCCGAAGCCGACAACCGGGCGGCGTCGGCCGTTTGCAGGCGCGGCGGCGCGGTCAGCCGCAGCGTGCGGATCTCGCCGGCCGGAAGCCGGTGCTCGGAATGGAACATTCCGCCGCGGTACACGGTGACGGTGCCGGCCTGCACCGGCAGGGACAGCGTCACGTCCGCGGTCTGCGACGACGTGACGAAGCGCAGCTCGCAGCCCGTGGACTCGGCTGCGATAAAGCGCCCGCGCGCCCCGAGCCGCCGGCGCACGAAGGCGGGGATACGGCGGAGGTACACGCCGCCCGCGGGCGCCGGCTCCAGCTCGGCCGCGCCGTGGAAAGCGGCGCCGTCCAAGACGGGGACGGCGCTCGGAGGGAGCCCCGGCGCGGCTCCGTTCGCCGCGGCGGAGCCGCCGGCCGAACCCGGATCGCCGGCATCGGCAGCCGGCCCTACGTCGGCCGGCTGCCGCATGTCGGACGCCTGCCGCGCGTCGGACCCCTGCCGGGCACCGGGCGCCTGACCCATGTCGGCTCCGGCCGGTTCCGCCGAGGCGGATCGCATCGGCGCGCCGAGTGCCGGCGCGCCCCCGGTTTCCGCGCCGGGAATCCTCATCCGTTCTTCCCCCGGCCGCGTTTTCTCCGCTTTATCCATCGGAACGCCCTCCTTCTCCCCGGCTTTCCGCCGTTCTTTTTGGCCCGTGCGAACCCGAGCCTTCCGCCGCGCCGCCTTCATGCTTCATCGCTTCCACCAGCAGCAGCAGCGCCATCGACTGGCCGTACGGCATCGGGCAGATCGGAATGTCGCGGTACGCCTGCAGCGTTCGTCCCATCCCCGTTCCGTACGATACGCCCTGCACGACGCCGTCCGCATCGATCTGTCCCAGCACGTAATCCAGCGCCAGCAGGGCGGAGTCGCGGTACGCCTCTTCCAAATAACCGCGTCGGTACGCCTTCAGCATGCCGTAAGCGAAAGCGGCGGTCGCCGACGTCTCGAGATACGAATCCGGCTCGTCCAGCAGCGTATGCCAGGCGCCTTCCGGCGACTGCAGCTCCAGCAGCTTGTCCGCCTGGCGTCGCAGCGACGAGAGCAGGAACGATCTGACCCCTTCCGGCTGCTCCGTCATGTCCAGGTAATCGACAAGCCCCGCCGTATACCAGGAGTTGCCGCGCGCCCACAGCGCTTTGGCGAAATGATGCCCGCCTTCGAGAAATGTCCAACCGTGGAAAAACAGTCCCGTCGCCGGGTCCGTCAAATATTTCAAATGCACGAGAAACTGCCGCACGCTCTCCTGGATGCAGGCGTCTTCTTTCAGCAGCACGCCCATTTTCGCCGTAAACAGGACGGTCATGTACAGCGTGTCGTCCCACAGCTGGCCTTCGTTGGCGCTGCCGCTGACCTCGTGCTGAATGCCGCCTTCCTCGGTTCTCGGCATATCGCGCAGCACGTAATCCAGCCAGTCCCGGCACAGATCGAAATAATCCGGACGTCCGGTTTCTTCGGCTACGTATGCCAGCGTCAGCATCGGGCACATCGTGTTGACGTTTTTGGCCGGCAGTCCTTCCGCGATCCGCGCGTCGAACCAGTCCGTCAGGAAATCCAGCAGCGCCCGATCGCCGGTTTCGCGGTAATAGCCGTACAGCGCGAACAGCCCGACTCCCTGCGGCCATTCCCAATTCTCCATCGAAATGATGCCGATCGGCGCCGTTTCTTTGATCGACCCCCGCATATCCTTCATTCGTTCGATGACTTTGAGAATCGTTTCTTCGAGGCTTTCTTTTGTAAGCGTAGTCATTTTATCGCTCCTTCTGTCCCGTCTGCGTACACGGAAAACGAATGCCGCCTTCCCCCATGCCGTACCGCGAGTGTAGACCGTCCGGGACGCCCGCGTAAATAAACAAGAATCCTGCATACTCCGAGAAAACGCGAAAAAACGCGGTCCGAGATTCTTTCGATCGTCGAAAGAACTTCGGCCGCGCTTCGTCGGGGGTTAAAAATCTGTACTTTTCCAATATTCCTGTACTTTTCGGGATCGAAATTCTTCCTGCCCTGCAGAAAGCGGGACGCCGTCTATCTGCTCGTCCGTCTGTTCGTGCGCCTGCTCGTGCATCTGAGCGTACGCCCGCCCGTTCGCCGGCCGCTGTCGCTCTAACTTCTGACGGATACGAAACGCCCGGATTTTAAAATAACTGCGCCAGAGCACTTATTTTGCTTAAAAACGATCGTTTCACGAAAATAGATGCAGGAGAGCACTTATTATTTTGTACAGCCTCCTTTTTCGCCTCATTTTCTTGAAATAGCTGCTCATGTGCAGTTATTTTGGAAAATCGGGCACCAAAAAGAAAAATAACTGCTTATGCGCAGTTATTTGACGTGTCGAGCAAGTCCGATACCGAGCGGAGCGAGATGGCAAAGCCAAGCGGCGAAACGAGGTGGTGCAGGAAGATGGCGGAGGAAAGTACGCGGGAGGTGAAGACGCGGGAAAAAGCCGTCTTTTCCCCGCTTCGTCAGTCCGGCAGCCGTCCGTTTCCCGCCGCTTCTTCCCCATATACCAGCGTAACCCCGCGCCGACGCAAAAATTCGACCCATTCTTCCGCCGGCCGACGGTCCGTCACCACGAAGTCGATCTCGGCGAAATCGAGCAGCCGGATAAAAGCCAGACGGTCGAACTTCGAGCGGTCCGCCAGCAGGATCGTCTTGTTGGCCTGCCTGCGCATCAGCAGCTTCAGCTCGCTCTCCGCTTCGTTGGAGTCGCAGATGCCGCCGTTCATCGACAGCGCTTTGCAGCCGAGCAGCGCCACGTCGGCGTTGTAGCGTTCGATCGTTCGCGCGGCGTCCGGTCCGACGAACGAACTGGTCGACGCGCCCAGCGTGCCGCCGGTGCCGATCAGCCGATGACCCGACTGCTGCAGCGCGGACAGCGCCACGAGCGAATTGGTGATCAGCGTCAGATTCGCCCGCCGCTCCGCCAGCATCCGCAGCGTCTCGAACGCGGTCGAGCTGGTGTCCGCCATAATGCTGTCGCCGTCGTGAATCAATCCGAGCGCGTGCTCCGCGATGCGGCGCTTGGCCTCCAGGTTGAGATCGTGCCGGCTCGCGTAGGACGGGTCGAGGTTGGTCGGCGCGCTCAGCACGGCTCCGCCGTAATTTTTCTGCGCGATGCCTTCTTTCTCCAGCTTGTCGAGGTCGCGACGCACCGTCTCTTCCGATACGCCGAACTCCTGCGCCAGCGCGGACACCTGCACTTTTTTGTTTCTATAGAGTTCGTTGATAATCCATTCCCGCCGCTGCTCCGCTTTCATGCCCGATCCGCTCCCATCTTTCGATTGCTTTTTACCGTATCACGAAAAAAAGAAAACCACAATATATTCATATTCAATAGCGTTAAATACCTCAAAACCACAGATTAAACCAAATATAATGTGGCTTTTATGTTGACTTTGTCGATTCGGAAATTTAAGATGAGGAAGAAACCGGAAAAAGAACGGCGGCCGCCTTAAAATGATAGCGCTTTAACACACTCGAAACTCCCTCTTTGCCCGCCGGCCGTCCTCTCTTGGTTCATTTCCGCCAGTGCCGGTTCCGGTCCGCAATTCCACCCACATTCAAGGAGGAACGTTATGCCATCCACCGTTATCAAGCAGTATCCGAAAATCGGAATTCGTCCCACGATCGACGGCAGAAGAAGAGGAGTACGCGAATCGCTGGAAGAACAGACAATGGGCATGGCGCGCCTGACGGCCGCTTTTTTGCGGGACAATCTGCGTTATCCGGACGGATCGCCCGTCGAGTGCGTGATCGCCGACACGACGATCGGAGGCGTGGCCGAAGCATCCGCCGCGGCCGCCAAGTTCAAGACGGAAAACGTCGGCGTCTCGATCACCGTCACCCCGTGCTGGTGCTACGGTTCGGAAACGATGGACATGGACGCTTCGATCCCGCACGCGGTATGGGGATTTAACGGCACGGAGCGCCCGGGCGCGGTGTATCTGGCGGCGGTGCTGTCGGCTTACGCGCAAAAAGGCATCCCGGCGTTCGGCATCTACGGCGAAGACGTGCAGGAGTCGGGCAGCGAAGACATTCCGGCCGACGTGCGGACCAAGCTGCTGCGCTTCGCGAAATCCGCGCTGGCCGCCGCGATCATGAGAGGAACGGCGTATCTCTCGATGGGCTCCGTCTCGATGGGCATCGCCGGGTCGATCGTCGACGAAGATCTGTTCCAGCATTATCTGGGCATGCGCAACGAATACGTCGACATGTCGGAGTTCGTGCGCCGCGTCGAAGAAGAGATTTACGACAAGGACGAATACGAAAAAGCGCTGGCATGGACGAAGGCCAACTGCAAGATGGGCCCGAACAACAACCCCGAGCATCTGATCATCAGCGACGAAGAACAGGAGAGACAGTGGGAATTCGTCGTCAAAATGACGCTGATCGCGCGCGACCTCATGGCCGGCAACCCGCGTCTCGCGGAACTGGGCTTCGAGGAAGAAGCCGGCGGGCACTTCGCGCTGGCGGGCGGCTTCCAGGGTCAGCGGCATTGGACGGACCATTTCCCGAACGGCGACTTCATGGAGACGATCCTGAACTCCTCGTTCGACTGGAACGGACGGCGCGCGCCGTATATCGTCGCCACGGAGAACGACAGCCTCAACGGCGTCGTCATGCTGTTCAACCATCTGCTGACGGGCACGGCGCAGATCTTCGCGGACGTGCGCACGTTCTGGAGTCCGGCGGCCGTGGAACGCGTGACGGGACACAAGCTGGAAGGTCCCGCCGAAGGCGGCCTGCTGCATCTGATCAACTCCGGTTCGGCGGCGCTGGACGGGACCGGCGAGCAGGAAATCGACGGCAAGCCCGCAATCAAGCCGTTCTGGGACGTGACGGACAAGGAAGTCTCGCGCATGCTGGAGAAAACGCTGTTCCGCCCGGCCTCGCAGGAATATTTCCGAGGCGGCGGCTTCTCGACGGATTATCTGACGCGCGGCGGCATGCCGGTCACGATGGCCCGTCTCAATCTGGTCAAAGGGCTTGGGCCGGTGCTCCAGCTCGCGGAAGGCTACACGGTCGACCTGCCGGAAGACGTGCACCGCGCGCTCGACGAACGCACCGACCCGACGTGGCCGACGACGTGGTTCGCGCCGAAGCTGACGGGCAAAGGATCGTTCGCCAGCGTTTACGACGTCATGAACAACTGGGGCGCCAACCACGGGGCGATCAGCTTCGGCCATATCGGCGCGGACCTGATTACGCTCGCCTCCATCCTGCGCATTCCGGTCAGCATGCACAACGTGGATGAACGGCAGATTTTCCGCCCGCGCGTCTGGTCGCTGTTCGGCACGGAAAATCTCGAAGCGGCGGATTACGCGGCCTGCAAAAACTTCGGACCTTTATATTGAAAGACACGGCTGAGTAAAAGCCCATTTTCATCGGAAAGCGGGGAACGTCCATGAGCGAACGGGGACGGCCGGAACAGGAGCGACAGAAGGAAAACGCGAGCCGCGAAGCGCGGGTTACGGCCTCTGAAGCTCCTGACCGTTCCGGCATTAAAAGGGTGCTGGCCGTCGATCTCGGCGCCAGTTCCGGCCGGGTCATGCTGGCCGGTTACGACGGCGCCAGGCTGGAACTTCGCGAGATTCACCGGTTCGACAACGTGCCGGTCGAAGACGGCGGCGGCCTGTACTGGGACGCCGAGGGACTGCTGGCGGAGATCAAGACGGGCATTCGGATCGCGGCGGCCGAAGGATCTCCGATCCTGAGCGTCGGCGTCGACACCTGGGGCGTCGACTACGGCTGGATCGGAGCGGACGGCCGCCTGCTGCGCCGGCCTCACCATTACCGCGACGAGCGAATGTCCCGGCACGCCGAGGAACTGGAGCGCCGGGTGCCGCCCGCCGAACAGTTCCGGCTGAGCGGCAATCAGCCGGCCGCCATCAACACGGCGTATCAGCTCTTCGCCGATCTGCGGGAAGAGCCGGAGCTGCGCGAGCGGGCCGCGCGCTTCCTGATGATGCCGGATCTGTTCCACTACGCGCTGTCGGGCGTGATGGCGGCGGAGCGAACCATCCTCAGCACCGGCGGGCTGCTGTCGGCCGATTCCGGCGAACCTTCGGCGCTTCTGCTGGAGCGCCTGGGCATTCCGGCGGCGCTGCTGGCGCCGATCGTGCCGGCGGGCACGGTGCTCGGCGAGCTGCGGCCGGAGCTGCAGGCCGAGCTTCGCTGCGGCCCGCTGCGCGTCGTGGCCGGCGCGTCGCACGACACGGCTTCGGCGGCGGCGGCGGTGCCGTACGGACGGGGCGAAGCGGCGAGCGAAGGAGTAGCGAGTGAAGGAACCACAAGTAAGGAAACCGCGAGTGAGGGAACCTCGAGTGAGGGAACCGCGAAAAGCCCCGCCGCGGAGCTCCAGGCGGCGGGCCGGAGCGCCAAGCCGGCTTCGCTTCCGGAAGCGGCTCCCGGCGCGCTTACGGCCGCGCCGGGAGAAGCCGGCCCCGCCGCAGCCTTCATCAGCTGCGGCACCTGGTCCATCGCGGGGATCGAGACCCCGCGGCCGGTGCTGTCGGAGGCCGCCTACGGGAGCGGCCTCACCAACGAAAGGTGCTTCGGCGGAGGAAACCGCCTGCTGAAGAACATTACGGGCCTGTGGCTGCTGCAGGAGTGCCGCAGACACTGGAATGCCGCGGGCGAGAATCTGAGCCACGCGGACCTGGCGGCGCTGGCCGAGTCCGCCGGCCCCGCCGCCGCGCGGATCGATCCCGACGATCCGCGCTTCGCCGCTCCGGGCGATATGCCGGAGCGGGTCCGGCAGTACTGCCGGGACGCCGGGCAGCCGGTGCCCGGCAGCCGCGGCGAGATCGCGCGCGTCATCCTCGAGAGCCTGGCCGACGCTTACGGCCGGGCGATCGAGGAGCTTGAGGCGATCTCGGGCCGCGGCGTCGCCGCGGTCCATCTCGTCGGAGGCGGCAGCCGCAACCGCCTGCTCTGCCGCCTGACGGCGGAACGCACCGGCCGCGTCGTCATCGCGGGCCCGGTCGAAGCGAGCGCGGCCGGCAGCGCGCTCGTGCAGCTCGCCGCGCTGGGCGAGCTGGACTTCGCCCGCCGGGCGGAGATCGTCGAGCGCTCGTTTGCGCTCGAACGCTATCTGCCCAACGAATCTTCATGACGTCAGAGAGGCTCCCAAAGGCTAATTCTGTTTCCAAGGAATCCTGAGCACGCTATTTCTTCTTATTCGTCTGAAATGGCGGCAAAAATCCGAAATAGCGATACGTGGATTCGTTACCTTTTCCTGACTTCAATATCCGCTCGAATAGCGTGTCCAGCATTCGTTAGCTTATCGCTTGCCGCAATCTCATCCTTTTAGCTGCAACCGGCATCCTTTACCGACACGCATTATCCATTCAACCGACCAAAAAGGAGAATCCGTCCCATGACCCAACCGCACACGATCGCCGATCCGACCGAACGCGAGCGCCTGCTGCGCCTGCAGATCTGCGATATCGGCCGCAATTTGTTCAACAAGGACTTTATCGCCGCCAACGACGGCAACATTTCCGCCCGCCTCTCCGAGACGGAAATCCTCGCCTCACCGACCGGCGTCAGCAAAGGCTACCTGGAGCCGCATATGCTCGTCCGGGTCAACCTGGACGGCGAGATCGTCGAAGCGAGCGAAGGCTACCGCCCGTCCACCGAAGTCAAAATGCACCTGCGCGTATACCGCGAATGTCCGGAGATGAACGGCGTGGTTCACGCCCATCCGCCTTATGCCACCGCTTTTGCGATCAAGGGCGAATCCCTCGATAAAATGATGATGCCGGAATCCGTCATCGCCATGGGCGAGATCCCGCTGGCGCCGTACGGCACGCCGTCGACCGAAGAAATTCCGGATTCGATCATGCCTTTCCTCGGCAAGAAGACGGCCGTCCTGCTCGAGAGCCACGGCGCGCTGACCTGGGGCAAAAGCGTGATGGACGCCTACATGAACATGGAGCGCCTGGAATACACGGCCAAGCTCACGTTCCTCACGCGCATGATCGACGGCGAACGCGAGCTGCCGAAGCACCGGATCGACGAGCTGGTCGCGCTGCGTTCGTTTTACGGTTTTTAGGAGAGGAGTTCGGCCGACATGCTGAAAAAGATCCCGAAAATCCTCTCCCCCGATCTCGTCCACGCCCTGATGCGGATGGGCCACGGCGACGAGATCGTGCTGGCGGACGCCAACTTTCCCGGCCACTCGCTGCACGACCGGGTTATCCGCTGCGACGGCCTCGGCATTCCGCCGCTGCTGGACGCCATCCTGGAGCTGCTGCCGCTCGATCCGTACGCCGATCACCAGGCCGCGCTGATGAGCGTCGTGCCCGGCGACCCGGTCGTGCCGACGATCTGGGACGCGTACCGCGAGATCGTCGCCGTCCACGACGCGTCCGCGCAGCTGGCGTTCGAAGACCGCTTCGCCTTTTACGAACGCGCCAAAAACGCCTATGCGATCGTCGTGACCGGCGAAGAGGCGCTGTACGGGAACATTATTTTGAAAAAAGGCGTGATCTAAGCGGATTCCTCCGGGCCTCCCGAAGCGGAAGGGAGATACGGTCGAGGTTTCGCAGAACGAAAAAGGAGAAAGGCCGCGGCCTTTCTCCTTTTCTTCGATTCGGGAAGGTCACTGCGGACCCGAAGCCCTTTTTCGACTCTCTCCGCTCACCCGTTAAAACTAACCATCCTATACTCCCCGTCCGCATACTCCAGAATCGTCACGCTCGCGTTACGGATGTCGATCGTGACGTCGATGTCCGGGCAGAAGCGGTTCACGATGTTGCGGATCGTATTGCCGTGGGTGACGATCAGGATATTGGCGCCGTCCGCGCAGTCCAGGTCGACGAGCGAGTCCAGCCCGCCTCCGATGCGCGCCCACAGCTCCTCGAAGTTTTCCGCATGATGATAAGGGTCCGCTTTTTTCGTGAGATCGGCGATCTCCGATACCGTGCAGCCCGCGATCAGTTCCCTAAAATTCGTCAAGCCGTTTTCCTGCGCGATTTTGCTCCAGGCGACCGCGGAGACTTCCCCTTCGAAGCTGCCGAAAAACGTTTCCCGAAACGCCTTGGTCCGGTTGATGACGGGGATCGGATACCGGCTTTCTTTCAGGATAATCTCGGCCGTCTCAAGCGTTCGCCCGGAATCGCTCGTATACACGTAAGCGAACTCGGTATCCGCCAGCTTCTGCCCCGCCGCGACCGCGACGACTTTGCCTTCTTCGGTCAGCGGACTGTCCGCCCAGCCCTGCATTCTGCCGTAGCGATTGAGATACGTCTCGCCGTGCCGGACCAGATATAGATTCACCTTTTTTCCCATTCCGCGCCCTCCCATATCCACTCGGTTTGTATGTTCCGGCAGTCCGTCTCCCTAGAGATCCGCCGCGCTGAATTTCTCCGCCTTGAGCGGCACTGCAAAGAAATCGTTCGCAACCTTGAAAAATCCGGTAAAATGCGGCGAAGCGTTGTGGCGCTCGACCGCGGCTTCGTCGGCCCAGACTTCGATCATCGTGAAACGGTCGAGGTTCGCGACGTCCTGGGTCAGCGTGTAGCGCAGGCATCCGTCTTCGGCTTGCGATCCGGCGACAAGCGGCTGGACCGTCTGCAGGAAAGCCTCCCTCTTCTCCGGCTTGATCTGCATATCGGCATGAATAACGATCATTGTTGTTCCTCCTTCTGTTGGCGGGTTAAAAGTCCCGTTCTCGCGTACGGCTTACTCCCTTAAGTTACCATAAGAAGAGGAGCCGCGGCCAGCAGCGACAGCCTAACGCGCGAATCCGTTTCTCGTTCTGTCGGACAACCGATCAATGCGGCGGGTGTTATGATCGGCCTCCTGCAAAAAACTCGTACGTCCGCGTCCATTCCCGGCTCTCGCCCGGCTCAAGTTCGAGATCGATGAACACTTCCGGCGCTACCACGTGGCCCGCTCCCCATACCGCCAGCTTGGCGGCGTCGAAATCGCCGCTCTCGCGCACGCCGGCTCCGCTCGGCTTATGCAGCAGCTCCCAGTAGGGCGCTTCGCCGACCGGGAACCCGCCGAACAGCGCGTAATATTCGCCGCCGGCTTCGCTGGTCCAGGTCAGCTCGCCGTCCGTCAGCGCCAGCTTCTCCTCTACGCCGCCGTCGCCCAGCATTTTGAGTTCCGGCGCGTAAGGCAGTCTCAGCACATAATCCGGTCCCACCGGATGTCCGCCGATCCCGACGAAATTGTGCACGTATTCATTGGTGGAGATCGCTTTGCGGCCGAGATTCTTCAGCCCGTAACGAACATGCAGGCGGCGTCCGTCGATCGCGATCGTCTTGGTCAGCTTCGCCGAATAACCGCCTCTGTCCGGGGCTTCCGAGACGAACCGGATTTCGCCGCGCCCGCTCTCCGTTCGCACTTCGTGCGCCTCCGCCGGGTAGGTCCGCGCAAAGTCGTAACGCCCGCCGTCGATTCGGGTCAGCGTCCCGACGCCGATCTTATGAAACCCGCCGCCCGGGCGCGCTTCCGCGTAGCCGATCGGCTTGTCGATCCCGAACTCGCCCGACAGCCCTTCGCCGCCCGTACCCGCGCCCGCTTCCAGGCTCTCCGGCACGCAGAAGTCGACGCCCGCGCTCTCCAGCCTTACCTGCGCAATCCAACCTGTCCGGTCAAAGCGCGTGCCGCCGCACGACTCCGGCGCTTTGACCGTGACCGTCAGGTCGCCGCCTCTCAATAGATACTCCTCTTTTTTCATCGCAAACCGCCCCTTTTCCGCCGTTTCGCCGCAATCGGCGTCGTTCCCTTATCATAGCGCGGCCCGTCCGAAAAAGGTATGCTTCCGCCGCGGCCGCGCTTCGGCCGGCGGAGCGGCCCGCCTCTTCTCCTATCTCCCGGCTTTGTGCGCGCCGTACGGACAGAACCGTATCGAACCCTTTTTGTCTTTTTTTACTCTCCGCTGATAATCGGCTTCCTGAGGCGGCTCTCCCCTTGATTCCGTTTTGAACGATCGAAGGATCAAAAACGCTCGGCTTCACCGTTTCACCCTTTTTCTTCGACTTTGTTCCGTTTCGAAAGCCCATATTTGGAATTAAAATGGGAAAAGGAGATTTTTACATTGACTTAACAATTTGACGATATACTTAGAAAAGGCTGTCCGAAGACGTAAAGTTATCGAGCGCGCTTAATGTCGGCGGCTCCCGGACAGGGTAAATAAATCAAGTCGGGCAAAAAGCGGAGGCTCCGCAACCGCAGCCGATTTCGTCCGTAAACGTTTCTGAAGTCGACACAGACGAAAAGGAAATATCGCGATTCACGTTTTAAAAACGCCGGATATGCGGCGGGACGAGGCTTTCCGGCCGCCCGCCCAGCGCGAATAATATGGAGGAATTATGGATAACCATGCCGCTCACCGGGGAACGTCCCCGTATTACATCAATCGTGACCTCAGTTGGATCGAATTCAATTATCGCGTGCTCCAAGAAGCGCAGGATCCGGATACGCCGCTTCTGGAACGCGCCAAGTTTCTCGGGATCGTCTCGCGCAACCTGGACGAATTCATGAGCGTCCGCGTCGCGGGTATCCGCAATCAGCTTAAGGCCGGGATTACCAAAAAAGACTTTTCGGGCTACACGCCGCCCGTATTGTATAAGCGCCTGTCCAAGCGGATCGAAAAGATGGTGGCAGCCGGGTACCGTACATACCGCGATCTGATCCGTCTTATGGCAAAAGAAAATCTGGTGCTGAACCGTTACGACGACTTGAGCGCAAGCCAGAAAAAGTCGGCGGACGATTACTTCCATAACGTGATTTTTCCGATTCTGACGCCGATGGCCGTCGACCTCAGCCGGCCGTTCCCGCTCGTGCACAGCCAAAACGTCTACCTGGCGGCCGTGCTCGAGAGCGAAAACGTCACGTCCGATCTGCCCGACGACGAACGGTATTACTTCGCCATCGTCCAGGTGCCTTCTATTCTGCCGAGGCTGATTCCGGTCGCGAGCCGCAGCCACAGCAAGAAGCAGAGCTACGTTCTGATCGACGAACTGATCTGCCATCATGTCCAGACGCTGTTCAGCGGCTACAAGCCGGTCGACGTGCACGCGTTCCGTCTGACTCGCGACGCCGACCTGGAGATCAACGAGGAAGAAGCGGAAGATCTGCTCGAAGAGATCGAGAACAAGCTTCGCAAGCGCAGACGCGGCGCTCCCGTACGCCTCGAAGTGCAGAAAGGGCTGCATCCGTATGCGCTGCAGCTGCTGCTCGAAGAATTCGAGATCGACGACGCCGTCTACGAGATCGACGGACCGATCGACCTCGGCTTCTTGACTTCGTTCGCCGGCTCCGTCAAGAACCGCGATGCGCTGCGTTATCCGCCCGCCCGCTGCATCTATCCGCCGGAATTCGCGGAAGGCGAAGACACCGATTTCTTTGCCGCGCTTAAGGACCGCGACGTGCTGCTGCACCATCCGTTCGAATCGTTCGACGCCGTGAGCGATTTCGTCGAGCAGGCCGCCGAAGACCCGAACGTCATGGCGATCAAGATGACGCTCTACCGAGTCAGCAGCAAGTCCCCCATTATCCGCTCGCTGGCCGAAGCCGCCGAAGCGGGCAAGCAGGTTACGGTCGTCGTCGAACTGAAGGCACGGTTCGACGAAGAACGCAACATTACGTGGGCGCGCGCGCTGGAGCAGGCCGGATGCCACGTCGTCTACGGACTGGTCGGCCTTAAGACGCACGCCAAAGCGATCCTCGTCGTCCGCCGGGAGGAAGACGGGCTGCGCCGCTACGTGCATGTCGGGACGGGCAACTACAACGATACGACCGCCAAGCTGTACACCGACGTGGGCCTGATGACGTCCAATGCTTCGATCGGCGAAGACGCGTCCGAGCTGTTCAACCATATCACCGGCTATTCGCGCCATCCGGATTGGCAGAAAATTTCGGTCGCGCCGGATACGATGATGGGCACTTTCGTTACCAATATCCGCCGCGAAGCCGAGCACGCCAAAGAGGGCCGCCCTTCCCGCATCATCGCGAAGTTCAACTCGCTGTCCAACCAGCAGATCATCGACGAACTGTACGAAGCGTCGAAGGCCGGCGTCAAGATCGACCTGATCGTGCGCGGCGTCTGCTGTCTGCGCCCGGGCGTTCCGGGGCTGAGCGAAAATATCACGGTGCGCAGCATCGTCGACCGCTATTTGGAACACTCGCGGATCTACTATTTCGAAAACGGCGGCGAATCGGAAATCTTCCTGGCGAGCGCCGACTTGATGACGCGCAACCTGACCCGGCGGGTCGAGCTGATGTGCCCGATTCTCGATCCGAGCTCCAAGGATACGCTGCTCAATATCGTCAAAATGTACTTGAAAGACAACGTAAAGGCGCGCATGCTGACGTCCAGCGGCGGCTACGAGCTGTTCCAGAACGGCGAAGAGCCTTACCGCAGCCAATTCCGGGCCGAAGATATCCGGACGTGGAAGTCGACGCTGCTGTAGCCGCCGCGCCGAGAAGCCGTCAGCGGTTTCATGCCGGCACTTCCGCGTTCTTCCGTTCCTTTCAAACTCTTGCCCTACGCAAAAAGCCGCGTTCCCCATCTTCAAAGATGGAGAACGCGGCTTTTCTCGTTTACGGCTCGGCCGCCGGCGTCCTTGAGTTCGTCCCGGCATCGGTCCGCGCCTGCGCTCTGTCCGTTCAGCCTGCCGATTCGATCTTGAGTTCGAGCTTCACGTTCCATTCGTTCTCGAAGTCCTTGGTCGCGAGCTTCAGATCGCGAATTTCCATGAAGGCTTCCGTCCGGCAGCTCAGCTTCAGCTCGAACCGGTCGCCGCGGCGCTTGGCCGCAAGATCCGTGACCGCCTGCGTCTCGCTGGCGTCCAGGGCGACCGCCATCCGCAGCACGGCGCCGAGCCGGCGGGTACGCTCCTCGTCCTTCGGCAGCAGAATGTCTTTGTACGTCTGGGCCGTGACGCTTTTGCGCCATTTCACCTTGGCGGCAATGGCGGCGATCAGGGCGGTCAGGATGATCTCGCGGTGCGTCAGCCCGGCCAGCGGCCGCTTGGTCAGCAGATACTGCGTATGCTCTTCATAGTCGATGTACCCGATTTCGGTGCCGGTCTGATACGTCCAGGCCGCTACGCGCAGCAGCTTGCGATTCCATGCGTCCTCTTCGCCCTCGCCCAATTCTTTGTACAGAATGCGCGCGAAGCGTTCCGTCTGCTGCAGATGGCGCTGCCTGGGCTCCGGCTGGCTCGCCAGCAGAGAACGCAGCTCGAACTCCAGCACGTTGTCGTGCACGGCCTGTTCCGGATGCAGCAGTTCGAAAAACAGGCCTTCGCGCAGCCCCGTCGCGCTGACGATATAACGCGAAGCTTTCATATGGTGGAACAGCGTACGAAGAATGATCATGCCCGGCACGATGATGTCGATCCGGCTCTTGGACAGTCCCGGAACCCGTTTGCGCCGGTTGTTGTCCATCCCCGGCAGCGAATGGTAGAAATGATCGACGTCTTCGCCCTGCATGACGTAATTATGCGTATGCGGGAGCGAATAATTGCGGCGCCGCTGATCCATTTTCCCGAGTCCGCGAATCGTCCCGCCCAAGCCGACCAGGTCAAGCCCCGGATGCGCGGACATCCACGGATGCTTGCGGGCTTCCGCCAGAACGAAGCTTTCAAGCTCGCGCACGCGCTCTTCCGTCCAGCTTCCGCTTCCGCCGAAGCGCACGTTCATGTTGACGGCGCCGAACGGGAACGAATAGCTCGATACGCGGCGCCGGTCCTTGAACAGCGTGACTTCCGTACTGCCGCCGCCGATATCGATAATGAATCCTTCCGCGATGTCGATCTTGTTGACGACGCCGATAAAGCCGTAATGCCCTTCCATCTCGCCGGGCAGCAATTCGATGTCCAGCCCCGTCTCCCGGTTCAAAATCTCGATGATCTGGCCGGAATTCGACGCGTTGCGGATCGCCGCCGTGGCGACCGCGCGAATTTGCTCCACGCCGTAAGCTTCGCAGATTTCGGTAAACTGCCGCAGCACCGGCACGACGGAATGGATCGCCGGAGACGGCATGATCCCGTCCGGCGTAACGAGCGCGCTGAGCCTCGCGGCCTCGCGCGACTCGGTCAGCACGCGGTAAGAACCGCCGCCGCTGCTTTCGTAAACGACGAGCCGGATCGAGTTGGAACCGATGTCGATGATGCCGGCCCGCAGGCTCGTCCGCTCCGCCTCGGGGCGGAGACTTTCGGATATGGTAGTCATAATGTGTACAGCTCCTTGTCTCCGGCTTCCGCGGATCGGGCCGCCGGAGGGTGATTGAAGGCCGGTTTCTTTACGTCTTCTTTAGCCTTAACCTTAGCAAACCAAACAGGACGGCGCAATGCGCGCCGCCCTTGTTTTTACACAGACTTTACCTTTATCCCGGTTTTTTCGCCGTTCACGGCGTACGGGATTCGTCCCGCTCCGCCAGCAGACGCGCCGCCCGGTCCGGATAATCCGTAATGATGCCTGCCGTTCCCATTCCGATCAGCTCGCGCATGCGGGTCTCGTCGTTGACCGTGAACGGATGATAATCGACGCCGGCTTCCAGCGCTTCGCGCACCCACTCGGCCCGAACGGCCGGGTCGTACGCGTGCAGGGCGTCGGCGCCGATCGACTTCGCGTAGTCCCACGGCCGGTACAAACCTTCCATATACAGAATGCCGGTCCGAATTTCCGGAGCCAGTCTTTTGCACAGCGCCAGCGAATAATGATTGAAGCTCGAGATGACCGTCTGCCGTTCCAATCCGTGCGCGCGCACGGCGGCGATGACTTTCTCCTCGATCCCTTCGTAAGCGCGAAGCGTATTTTTCAGCTCGATGTTAACGACGATTCCCGTTTCTTTGCTCAGCTGCAGCAGCTCGTCCAGATGCGGGATGCGCTCGCCCATGAATTCGGGATGATACCAGCTTCCCGCATCCAGCCCCCGAATCTCCTCGTACGTTTTGTCTCCTACCCAGCCCGGCGCGCCCGCCGTGCGGGTCAGCGTTTCGTCGTGAATCAGCACGGGTTCGCCGTCGGCGCTCAGCTGCACGTCGGTCTCGATTCCCGCCGCTCCCAGCTCCACCGCCCGGCGGAACGCCGCCATCGTGTTTTCGGGACGGGTACCCGAAGCTCCCCGGTGCGCAAAAATAATCGGGGCGCCGGGTCTTCCCGCCGCCTGCCGCTTCTCCGCCTGAAGCGCGGCAATGCCGCGAATAGACTCGTTCATCATGATCGCCTCTTCTCCGGTCCGGCTGCATGCCGGGCCTCGTTGGTCTGAAATCCTTCCATTCAGTATACCCGCCCAGCGTAAAGGCGATGTTAAACGCAAACGTTTACCGTAAAATGGATATTTTACAAAAGAGGGGGTTTTTATTTTACACTGCCTTGTTAGGCTAGACATGTTTGGCCGGGACGCGACGATCCCGGCAGCACGGCATACCGACCGAACTACATAAGGAGGCACGGCATACGCATGGAAAACCGCATCGAAAACATGGAGAAGGCCGCCCCCGTTCCGCTTCAGCAGGAACAGGGCGCGATCCGCGGCAGCGAACCCGCCCGGGCGGCGAATCTGGGCCGGTTCCGGGAAGCGGCGCTGGCGGCGGTCTTTATCGCGCCCGCCCTGCTGCTGTTCGGCATCTTCCTCTTTTATCCGCTCGTCCAGTCCGTTTACCTGAGTCTGCATTCGACGAATCCGCGCGGGCAGGTGGCGAATTTCGTGGGCCTTACGAACTTCCGCAATCTGTTCAATTCGCCGGGATTCCCGAACAGCCTGATCGTGACGCTCAAGTTCATCCTGCTGACCGTTCCGGCCAGCCTGGCCTTGGCGCTCGCCTTCGCGGCCGTCTGCCGCAGCCGGATTCGGGGCATGAGAATATTCCGCTTCGTCTTCGCGCTGCCGATCGCCGTATCCGTCAGCACGGGCTCGATCATGTGGATGATCCTGTTCCATCCCACGCTCGGAACGCTGAATTATTTTCTCGGCAAGATAGGCCTTGCGCCCGTCCAGTGGCTGACCGATCCGAACATGGCGCTGCTCTCGATCTCGCTCATGACCGTCTGGATGAACATCGGCTTCCTCTTCATCCTGCTGCTCGGCGGCATGCAGGGCATTCCGGAAGAAATCTACGAGAGCGCCAAGATCGACGGTTCCGGCCCGCTGCGCACGTTCTGGCGTCTGACGCTTCCGCTCGTCTCGCCGACGCTGTTCTTCGCTTCCGTCACTTCCGTGATCGGCGCGTTCCAGGCGTTCGGACAGATCAACATTTTGACCAAAGGCGGACCGGTTAACAGCACCAACGTGCTCGTGTTCAAGCTGTACGAAGACGCGTTCGTGAACTTCCGCTTCGGCGTCGGCAGCGCGCAGGCGCTCGTCCTGTTCGCGATCGTGCTGCTGATTACGGTGCTGCAGTTCGTGTTTGCCGAAAGGAAGGTGCATTACCAGTGAAGAGCGTTTCCGCATCGCGCGTTCTGGCCTATCTGCTGTCGGCGCTGGCCGCGATTTTCATTCTGTTTCCGTTCTGGATCACGCTGTCGAACTCGCTGATGACGGAAGCCGAATCGGCGGCGTATCCGCCGAAGCTGTGGCCGACCGGGCTGCATTTGGACAATTTCTCCGGCGTGCTGGCTTCGATCCCGATCGCCCGCTTCATCCTGAACAGCTTCGTCGTCAGCAGCGTCATCACGATCGGCTGCCTGATCACGTCTTGCATGGCGGCTTATGCGTTCGCGTTTCTCCGTTTCCCCGGCAAAAAGATCATCTTCGCGCTGTTCCTGTCCACGATGATGATTCCCTGGGAAGTCGCGGTCATCCCGAACTACTTGACGGTGCGCAGCTGGGGCTGGCTCGACAGCTACGCCGGCCTGACCGTCCCGTTCCTGGCGACCGCGTTCGGCGTGTTCCTGATGCGCCAGTTCTTCCTCCAGCTTCCGAAAGAGCTGATGGAAGCTGCTCGCATCGACGGATGCGGCCATATCCGCAT
Source organism: Saccharibacillus alkalitolerans (assembly GCF_011090185.1). Taxonomy (GTDB): domain Bacteria; phylum Bacillota; class Bacilli; order Paenibacillales; family Paenibacillaceae; genus Saccharibacillus; species Saccharibacillus alkalitolerans. The sequence goes on from NZ_JAAFGS010000002.1 coordinate 701,096, forward strand.
CTTCCTGCGCTTGGCCGTGCCGCTGTCCATGCCGGGACTCGCGACGCTCGGCGTCTACTCGTTCCTGAACCACTGGAACATGTATCTGTGGCCGCTGCTCGTCACGAGCAGCGAGAAGATGCGCACGGTCCAGATCGGCGTGAGCATGCTCCAGTTCTCCGAAATGACGGCCTGGAACCTCGTCATGGCCGGTCTCGTGCTGGTGCTGCTCCCTTCGCTGATCATGCTGGCGCTCGGCCTCGGCCGCCTCGTCGGCGGATTGACGGCCGGCGCGCTCAAGGGCTGAAACGGCGTTACGCCGAAGAATCCAAGGAAGCGGGCACGGCCGCCGTTTCCGCTGCCGCACGAACCCGGAATTTTCCGGACGGTTCGTGCGGCAGCGGAGACGGCGCTTATCCGCCCGGCTCCTCCGATCGAAACGGTCCGCGTGCCGCTTACGGGCGAAGCGCGGTTCTCGTGGAATCCGTTCTGCCCCGGCATCCCCCTACCTTGTGCGGGAAGACCGGATTTCCTGATAACCCGGACGGACACGCGAAGATAGGCGCGGCTTCGCCTTCCGCCGGGTCCTTTTTCAAGGCTTCAAAGCTTCGCCCCATACAAATAACTATTCAGAAGAGGGAGTGGGAAGTTTCATGCAAACGAGTCGTAAATGGATGTTCGCCTGCCTGTGCATGCTGATGGTGGTCTTGACCGCCTGCGGAGGAGGAAACGGCGGACAAACGGCAAGCGGTAACGGCACGGCCGAGGCCGCTTCGACAAACACGGGAGAAAGCGCAAAGACGACGGGCGGAGAACCGGTCAAAGTCGTCTGGTGGCACGCGATGAGCGGCGAACTCGGCGGAGTCGTCGACGAACTGGTCAAGCAGTTCAACGAATCGCAGGATGAAGTGGAAGTCGAAGCCGTGTTCCAGGGTACATACGACGAGAGCCTGAACAAGCTGAAAACGGCGATGGGCTCCGGCACGGGACCGACGATGATCCAAACGTACGAGATCGGCAGCCGCTTCATGATCGATTCCGGCGCCATCACCCCGATGCAGCAGTTTATCGACGCGGAAAGCTACGACGTTTCGCATCTGGAAGAGAACATTCTCGGTTATTACACGTTCGACGACCGTCTCTACTCGATGCCGTTCAACACCTCGAACCCGATTCTGTACTATAACAAAGACGCCTTCAAAGCGGCCGGCCTCGATCCGGAGAACCCGCCGAAGACGTATGCGGAAGTGGAAGCGGCCGCGAAAAAGCTCACGAAAGACGGCATGACTGGCGGATCGTTCGCGATCTACGGCTGGTTCATGGAACAGCTGCTCGCCAACCAGGGCGCGGAGCTGCTGAATCACAGCAACGGCCGCGACGGCATGGCGGACGAAGCTCAGCTCGGCCAGCCGGCCGCCGTCAGCACGGTGGAATGGTGGAAAAAGATGGTCGACGAAGGCGTGATGCTGAACCTCGGCCGCAAAACGGACGATACGAAAAAAGCTTTCGCCGCAGGGCAAATCGCCATGACGCTCGACAGCACGGCTTCCCTGCGCGGCATCGTGCAGGCGGCCGAAGGCAAGTTCGAAGTCGGAACGGCTCCGCTGCCTAAGCCGACGGAAGCCGACGCGGACAAAGGCGGCGTGGTCGTCGGCGGCGCCAGCCTCTGGATTCTGAACGACCGTCCGGAAGAAGAACAGCAGGCGGCTTGGAAATTCATCAAGTTCCTCGCCGAGCCGAAGACGCAGGCTCACTGGCACGTGAACACGGGCTACTTCCCGATCACGAAAGAAGCTTATAACGAAGATCTGGTCAAAGAAAACCTGAAGAAATATCCGCAGTTCCAGACGGCGATCGATCAGCTGCATAACACCGAGCTGACGCCGGCTACCCGCGGCGCCGTCATGGGCGTATTCCCGGAAGCCCGCCAGCTGACGGAAACGGCGATCGAAGAAGCGCTCACCGGCGCCGCAGCGCCTCAGGACGCGCTGGATCGCGCCTCGGCGGAGATCACGCAGAAGATTCAGGAGTACAACAGCACGGTCGCGCAGTAAATCTTCGGCAGATACGGGCAAGCCGTTCGTACCTAAAGCAAAAAGGAAAGGCCCGAAATTCCGGGCCTTTCCTTTTTCTTGTGTTCCCTTACTTCAACGTCTGCCTGACCGTTCCCGTCCCCTGCTCCTCCGAAAATTCCACTTCCGCCATCGCGCCGTTGATCAGCGTCAGCTGCGGCGGCATATGGCCGCAGTCGATGTCATGCAGAACCGGGACGCCGAGTTCCTCGGCCATATCGCGGTATACGTCTTCCGCCGTATAACCGCCGACCGGCGTATTGGCCGGACTGCGGCCGAACATCAGACCCGAGCAGTTCTCGAACCAGCCGGCCAGCTTCATTTGGACCAACGAGCGGCGAAGATCCGCCGTGTTCAGCTCGCAGTTTTCGAGAAACCACAGCACGGGCTCTCCGGGAATATGGGCTTCTCGGAAAGCCCGCACATCGCCGTACGGCGTGCCGATCAGATGCCGGATCACATCGACGCAGCCTCCGAGCAGCCGGCCTTTCATGCCGACATCGCCGCCCGATACGCTTCTCCAAATAGTAGGCTCCGTCAGATTGAACACGTCTTCCCCGAGACCCTCCCGCTCCGCCTCGTCCAGTTGGTGCTTCCACTTCACTTGATGCAGAGCCGACGCATGCTGTTCGATCACGCCGCCGGGCGGCGTAGTCAGCGCTTCGCGCCACTTGGCGGTCGTTTCGTCAGGGGTACCGCTGCGCAAATCGATCAGATTCGTGCCGTGCGCCGTAGCCAATCCTGTTCGCAGCGTGACGGCGAGCAGCAGCAGGCTGATATCCGAATAGCCGAGTATCCACTTCTCTCCGATCCGATCGTACTCGATATGCTCCAGCACCTCGATCAGCAGCTCGCCGCCCCAAGGCGGGAGCACCAGACCGATGTTTTCGTCCTGCAGCATCCGGTTCAGCTCTTCCGCGCGCAGCGGGGCGGGTGCCGATTTGGCTTTGTGCTGCGTCCAAATCGTATCGCCGCCGGATACGTAAAAGCCCTCTTCCTCCATGCGGCGGATCGCCTGCCTCAGCATATCGTGCAGCTCGGGCTCCAGCCCGGAAGACGGGGCCGTCACGCCGATCGTCGTGCCTTCTTTCAAAAACGGATAACGGATCATGCTCAGCGCTCCTTCGCTTGACCGGCCGCCGCTTGTAACGGGCACGACCGGACTTTTTGTTCAAGCTTACCTATTTGTTAAACGTATATCTTCCGCTCGACTTGATCCGGACCTTATGCCGCAGACGGATGAAGTCCCATGCTTGGCACAGCCCGTACGCCGCAAACGGCAGGATGAACGCGATAGTCGGATACCCATAGCGCCCGAATGCCACGAAAGGAATGTAAATGGCCGTAAAATAAGCAAAAGTCAGCAGCAGCGGCAGCATGCGGCCGAAGCGTTCCCGAATCAGCGCCCATACGAAACCGACAAACGTCACGGACATCAAAATCTTCTGCAGCGCATCCATCAACGGACGCTGGATCGGCCAGATCGGACGCCAGTAATACGGATCGATATACAGCCCTTCCAGTTTGCCGAGCGTGTACCAGCGCAGATACGTCCAAAAATGGTGAGAGAAGCCGTAGCGCAGAATGTCCAGGCCTTTGGAGATCGCTCCGTCGTCCCACCCTTTGAATAGGGTAGCCGGATCATACTGCGGGTAGGCATCGAAAAAGCCGGCCGGCGGCATCTGATAATTGATTCTGGTCCCGAGCAGAAAAGGACTGCCCGCCGAGCTGGTAAACAGGATGAAGCGGTCGAATGTCAGCATGTTGCGAATCCACCAAGGGCAGAGCAGGAGTATGAATGTCCCTGCGATCATTGCCGTAAACTTAGCCATCTCTCTGACGCTGTAACGTTCCCTCATCCACAGAAACAGCATCACACCCGGAAGCAGCGAAGCATGCGGCTTGAAGTAGGCAGCGGCAGCCGTCAGAACGCCTACCGCTATGTAAGACGAACCTTTTCGAGTCTCGGCGGCAATCATCATGCTCAGCACGAGCAGCATGCACAGCAGCCGGAAAGTCGATTCGGTCAAAATGACGCCCGAAGAGAAATAGTCCGGCGGATACAGCGCCATGATTACACACGCAACAAAGGCGACCCTGCGGTCGAACACCCGGCGGGCGATCAGAAACAGAATGTAAACGCAGGCCGCCTGCTCCAGGCATTGGAACAGCCGGAACGCGACGATACCTCCCTGCTCCCCGAACGGTCCGATAAAGGCGGCCAGCAGCAAAGGCATCCCCGGCATAATAAAGGCACTAGGCTCCGTTCCGCTATCGTGATTGATATAGGTAAGCGGTCCTCCTTCCAGCAGGGTCTGAGCGCTTCGAACATATTTCACGTCGTCGTTGTTCGGTTGGTTCAAGTCTCCCAATAAAAAATAGTCATTGTGCGCCAACACAACGAAACAGGACACCGCCAGTACGAAAGCCATGATGCCGGCCAACCAAATCCGGTCTCTCGGCCTCGTTTCCTCCGGCCTCTGCATGGAAAATCGCACGCCTTCTCTCCTCCTCGTTTCCGTCTCTCTTTCCTCCCATTCTATCCGAATTTTGTACCAGCCACAAAAAGAGCTTTCCGAATCCGCCTTCATTCTTCCCGTTTTGCGTTGCCTGCGTACAAATATCGGGTATGTAAACAAGAGATGACTTTCAGAAAATAGCAGTCTACATCAAAGGAGGTCGCTGCCCATGACATTCGTCGAATCCGTGCTGTCGGCCTTTCGGGAATTCCGATGGCTCGATGCCTTGATCGCAATCGGCATTTTCTTGTTGTTTTTGGCGTTTCGCCGATTGTTCGTGCGATACTTATACGTTTTTTTGATGAAAAGATTCGACCACGTCCGCGGAATCGTGACGACGCTCGAAGCGTTCAAGCGCCCGTTGGAAATGCTGTTCGTGCTCCTTGGCGCCTATTTCGGCGTGCGTTATTTCATCGGGGACGGCTGGAGCGCCCAGCACTGGCTGCGTCCGTTCTTCCGAACTTTCACCATCGCGCTGGTCGGTTGGGCCGTCTATCAGCTGTCCGCTTCGTCCTCGTTCCTGCTGGCCCGCATCGGCAAACAGTTCGGACAGGATAATACCAGCATGCTGATCCCGTTCCTCTCGCGTTTTCTGCGCATTCTGGTCGTGCTGCTGACGCTGGCCGCCATACTCTCGGAATGGGGCTTCAACGTTAACGGAATCGTGGCCGGCATGGGGCTCGGCAGTCTCGCCATCGCGCTGGCGGCGCAGAGCACGTTGGGCAATATTTTCGGCGGCGTCGTGCTGATTCTGGAAAAACCGTTCGTCCGCGGAGACTGGATCCAGACGCCCGAGACCCAGGGGATCGTCGAAGACATCACGTTCCGCAGCACCAAAATCCGGACGTTCGACGATTCGCTGGTCATCATCCCGAACGCCAAAATCGCCGACCAGTCCATTACGAACTGGAGCCAGATGGGCAGACGGCGCATCAACTTCAATCTCGAAGTGGGACTCGATTCCGATCCCGAACGTCTGAAAGTGGCCGTGGCGCGCATGCAGAAGGAATTCGAAAGCAACGACAACGTCGACGAATCGACGGTCCAGGTCAAATTCAATGCTTTCGCGGCCAGTTCGCTGCGCATTTTGTTCAACGGCTTCACCAAGACGACCGTATGGGCGGATTACCTGGTCACGGCGCAGGAGATCAACCTTATGATTCTGCGCGTCCTGCGCGAGGAAGGCGTCAAATTGGCGTTTCCGGCGCAGCGCGTTTTGTTCGAAGGGGAGCAGGGCATGCCGTTCGTGCCCGACGCCTCGCAGTCCGGCCCGCGGGAAAAAGACGCGGACAACCCGAGCGCGGCGGAAGAATCGGCAGAAGGCCCGCAGCCGGCCGAGCCGAAGCGTCCCTCCGGCGGGCGCTTCGATGCGAAACAGCGGGAGAACGATCGCCGCGACAGTCATTTCGCCGCGCCCAATCTGTCCAAAGGCACGGATTAAGCTTATGTCTGCCGGCTTCTTTATCGAAAAAGCCTGTCCTGAACCCGGATCAACGGGGGTCGGACAGGCTTTGTTTGGGGATGGAAGCTGATTAACTGCGGCCTGAGGACGGCTCGATTCAGATCAGCAGGCTGAACAGACTCGGATCGCGGTTCAATTCCGTGTATTTGATGCCGTGCGCGTCCATGCGGGCGATCAGCGGCTCGTAGTCTTCCCGCGTCGCCAGCTCGATGCCGACCAGCGCCGGGCCGTTTTCTTTGTCGTTCTTCTTCGTATATTCGAAACGGGCGATATCGTCGTCGGGACCGAGCGTCTTCTCGAGGAATTCGCGCAGCGCTCCCGCTCTCTGCGGGAAGTTGATCAGGAAATAATGCTTCAGCCCTTCGTAGATCAGCGAGCGTTCCTTGATCTCCTGCATCCGGTCGATATCGTTGTTGCCGCCGCTGATTACGCAGACGACGGTCTTGCCTTTGATCTCGTCGCGGTACAGATCCAGCGAAGCGACCGGAAGAGCGCCCGCCGGCTCGGCCACGATCGCGTTTTCGTTGTACAGGTCGAGGATGGTCGTGCAGACTTTGCCTTCCGGCACTTTGACCACTTCGTCGAGCATCTTCTTGCAGATGTCGTACGTCTGCTGGCCGACTCGCTTCACGGCGGCGCCGTCGACGAATTTATCGATTTCGTCGAGCGTGACCACCTGGCCGCGCGCCATCGCTTCGCTCATCGAAGCGGCGCCGAGCGGCTCCGCCCCGATCAGACGGGTGGACGGGCTCATCGTTTTGATGTACTGGGCCACCCCGGCAGCCAGACCGCCGCCGCCGATCGTGACGAACACGTAATCGGCCGGCTGTTCCAGGCTTTCCATGATCTCCATGCCGACCGTGCCGTTGCCCGCGATGATCATCGGATCGTCGAACGGATGGATAAAGGTCAGCCCCTGCTCCGTGCAGGCCTTCATCGCTTCTTCGTAGGCGTCGTCGAACGTGTCGCCGGTCAGGATGACTTCGACGCTCTTTCCTCCGAATTTGCGCACCATTTTTACTTTCTGGTTCGGCGTCGTGCTCGGCATATAGATCTTCCCGTAGATCCCGAGCGCATGGCAGGAAAAGGCGACGCCCTGGGCATGGTTGCCCGCGCTCGCGCAGACGATGCCGCGTTCGCGCTGTTCCTCGCTGAGGCTGCGGATTTTATTGTAGGAACCTCGAATCTTGAACGAGCGCACGACCTGCTGGTCTTCGCGCTTCAAGTAGACGTCGCACTGGTACTTCGCCGACAACGTGGCATCCCGGTGCAGCGGCGTGCGCACGATCGCTTCGCGCAGGCGGTGATGCGCACGAACGATGTCCTCCATCGTCACCAAGCCGCCGTTCTTCATATCGTCCGCTTCCGCGGTAGGTTCGGTTCTCATGTCGTTCTCCTCGCTCCTGGTATTGTTTCTCTATATCGCACTGCAGCGTTTTATCGAATTAAACTTAAAGGTAACGCGATTTCGCGAAAAATTCAAGTTCCGCGCGGAAAAGAAGCGTCGATCGGCCGCCCCGTTTTCCGCCGTTTTCGCGCCGTTGCCGACCGTCCGCGGTGCGGGTTCTCCGCCGAGGAAATGCGGAAGCCCCGAACTGCCGACAACGCTTCCGAAGAAGAAGAGTCCCCGCCTCCCGCCGGCCCGATCTCCCTTCCCGAGAAAATCGCAAAAACGGACAAGCGTTCGCTTTTTCGTTCTGTTAATATGAAATTACCGATCGGGAGGGAACGAAAACATGGACTATACCGCCTGCCTCCAGCGCACGCTGGACCATATCGAAGATCATCTCAAGGAACGGCTGACGGCCGAAGAACTGGCGTCGCTGGCCGGCTTCTCGCTGTACCACTTCTACAAAGTGTTCCAGTCGCGCACCGGGCTGCCCGTCATGGAGTATATCCGCCGACGCCGGCTTGCCTACGCGGCGGCGGACCTGACCAGCGGCCGCACCCTGCTGGAGATCGCCCTCGATTACGGCTTCGAGACGCACGCGGGCTTCACCAAAGCTTTCCGCAAAACGTACGGCTTGACCCCCGAGCAGTATCGAATCCACGCCACCGGCCGCGTTCCCGAGCGGGTGGACCTGACCAAGCTGGCTCAATATAACATGACCGGAGGAATGATGATGAGACCGACGATTATGACAAGACCCGAATTCAAGCTGGCGGGCTATGCCCTGGAAACCCGGATGACCGGCGAAAACATGACGGACATTCCGGCTTTTTGGAATCGCTATTTCGAGGAAAATTGGATGCATGACTTTCATGAAGTCCTGTCTCCCGTCAACCACGCCGAGTACGGGGCCTGCATCATGCTGCCGGACAAACCCGAACACTTTCTGTACCTGATCGGCGTTGAAGTAGCCGATTTCGACAACGTGCCGGAGAAAATGCAGACAGCCGTCATCCCCGCCTCGACCTACGCCGTATTCACTTCGCCCACGGCCGATCGCGACGGCGGCGCCTTCACCACGGCCATCCAAGGGATGACGACGTACGTCTATAACGAATGGTTCCCGAATTCGGGCTACGCTTATGCCAAAGGCGGCGTCGACTTCGAATTGTATGACGAACGAAGCCACGGGGATAAAAATCTCCAGATGGATCTGTATGTGCCGGTGGAGAAGCAGGAGTAGGGCAGCGGACGCCGATGGGCTGGCTTATGGAGGACCGGAGCGGCGAAGATCGGCGCGGCGCGGCGCGGGCCGGCGCGATGCAGGCTGGCGCTGCGAAGACCGGAACGGCGAAGGCGGGAGCCGCGCGGGCCGGCGCTACGAGAGCTGGCGCGGCGAAGGCTAACGATTTCTGAGCGTCGTGTCGCTGCTTTCCGCGCTAACGGAACACAGCGACCCTTAGAGCGTAAATATCGACCGCTGGAAATTCTAACGGAACCGTGTGCCCTTAAACCGGCGATTTGGCGTTTTTCGGACGCCAAATCGCCGGTTTTTGCATTCTAACGGAATCACGTTCCGTTAGAATGCAAAACGGCCCCCGAAAGGGCCGCTAAAGGAATGACGTTCCGTTAAAATGATCGGAACATCGGATCGTTCTCGTCTTCTCTTCCCGCACTGTATCGATGATCGATACAACAGTGCAGGCTTCGTCGGTCCAAGCATGAATGCAAGCGTCCCGAACGCGGCAGGTCCGCAAGAAACCGCTCCGGTTCCCCCAACATCGCTTCGCTCTCCCGGTGTCAGCCTCTTCGCCGCGATGCCGAGCTGCGCTCAGTCCCGCCTCTGCGGCTCGGTCCGCCCGGCCGCCGCTCTATCCCCGCGGCGTCAGTACACCTTCGCCGCGATGCCGAGCTGCGCTCAATCCGCCTTCGCGGCTCGGCCCGCCACCGCCGCCGCTTCACTGCCGCGGCGTCAGTGCCTTCGCCGCGATGTCGCTGCGCTTGTGCGCGCCTTCGAACGCGATCAGTTCCGACGCCTTGTAGGCGGCTTCCCGCGCTTCGGCGATGCCGGCGCCGCGGCCGACGACGCCGAGCACGCGGCCGCCGGCGGTGACCAGCTCGCCGGCGTCGTTACGCGCCGTGCCCGCATGGAAGACGAAAGCATCGCCTCCGGCTTCGGCTTCCGCGATGCCGGTGATCACCCGCCCTTTCGGATATGAGGCCGGGTAGCCTTCCGAAGCCAGCACGACGCAGACGGCCGCTTCGTCGCTCCAGCGGATTTCGACGTCCGCAAGCGTGCCGTTCACGGCGGCGAGGAAGATCTCCAGCAGGTCGCTCTCCAGGCGAGGAAGCACGACCTGGGTCTCCGGATCGCCGAACCGCGCGTTGAATTCGACCGTGCGCGGCGTGCCGTCCGGCTCGATCATGAGACCGGCGAACAGGACGCCGGTAAACGGCCGTCCTTCGCTGACCATGGCGCGGGCGGTCGGCTTCACGATCTCTTCGATCGCGCGTTCGATGATCGCGGGATCGATATGCGGCAGCGGCGAATAGGTGCCCATGCCGCCGGTATTCGGGCCTTTGTCGCCGTCGTAGACCGGCTTGTGATCCTGCGCCGCGGGCATCGCGCGGACGGTCTCGCCGTCTACGAACGCGAGAATCGACATCTCTTCGCCCGTCATGAATTCTTCGATGACGACGGTGCTGCCGGCCGTGCCGAACGCGCCGCCGACCATGGCGTCGTGCAGCGCCTTCTCCGCTTCTTCCAGCGTCTGCGCGACGGTGACGCCTTTGCCCGCGGCCAGGCCGTCGGTCTTGACGACGATCGGCGCGCCCTGCCGGCGCAGGTAAGCCAGCGCCGTCTCGTAGTCGTCGAACGTCTCGTACGCCGCCGTCGGGATGCTGTATTTCTTGAGCAGATCCTTCATGAAGGCTTTGCTGCCTTCGATCTCCGCCGCGTTGGCGCGCGGGCCGAAGACCGGAATGCTTTTGGCTTCGAACGCGTCCACGATGCCGCCGGCCAGCGGATCGTCCGGGCCGATCACGGCCAGGCCGATCCCTTTCTCCAGCGCGAACGCCGTCAGCTTGTCGAAATCGAACACGCCGATGTCGACGCATTCCGCCACCTGCGCGATGCCGGCGTTGCCCGGCGCGCAGTAAATTTTCCCGGCTCGCTGCGACCGGGCCAGCGATGCGCAGATCGCGTGCTCGCGTCCGCCGCCTCCCACTACCAAAATATCCATCAAATCCGCCCCTTTCGCGTCCTCGTGTGTTCCTTTTCCCAAAAGAAAACGCGCGCCGCTCCCGGGAAACGGTCCGCCTGTCCGCAGAATCCGCTCCGCCTGCGCGCCGCGCGTCGATCCGATCGCTGTGATACACCGTGCCTGACCGCTTCGGGTCGTCGGCGGGACGTTAATGCGCTCAGCGCTGCCGCCTCTCCTTGTTCGCTCTTAGTGCTTGAAGTGGCGCACGCCGGTGAAGATCATCGCGATGCCCGCTTCGTCGGCCGCTTTGATCGACTCTTCGTCTTTGATCGAGCCGCCCGGCTGGATGATCGCTTTGATGCCGTGCTTGGCCGCCAGTTCGACGGTGTCGCCCATCGGGAAGAACGCGTCGGACGCGAGAATCGCGCCCTGCGCTTTGTCGCCGGCCTGCTCCAGCGCGATCTTCGCGGAACCGACCCGGTTCATCTGGCCCGCGCCCACGCCGATCGTCATGTCGTCCGCCGCCAGCACGATCGCGTTGGACTTGACGTGCTTGACGACTTTCCAGCCGAACAGCAGCTGCTTCATTTCGTCTTCGGTCGGCTGGCGCTTGGTCACGACTTTGAGATCGGCGTCGCTCAGGGAGTGCACGTCGCTCTCCTGCACGACCATGCCGCCTTCGATCGAAGTCACGACATGCACGGATTGACGGCCTTCCGCCGAAGTCAGTTCGCCCATTTTAAGAAGACGGATATTTTTCTTCTTTGTGAGGATCTCGAGCGCTTCCGGCGTGAAGTCCGGAGCCAGCACGATCTCGAGGAAGATCTCGCTCAGCGGCTGCGCCGTCTCGGCGTCGATGGTGCGGTTGGCCGCCACGATGCCGCCGAAGATGGACACCGGATCGGCGCTGTACGCTTTATTGTACGCTTCGGCGATGGTCGAGCCCACGCCTACGCCGCAAGGATTCATATGCTTAACCGCCACGACGGCCGGTTCGCTGAATTCTTTGACGATCTGAAGCGCCGCGTTGGCGTCGTTGATATTGTTGTAAGACAGCTCTTTGCCGTGCAGCTGCTCGGCGGTGGTCAGCGTGCCCGCAGGCGCGAGCGGCGCGCGGTAGAAAGCGGCCGCCTGGTGCGGGTTCTCGCCGTAACGCAGATCTTGGATTTTCTCGTAAGTGACCGTGTAGCGCTCCGGCAGCGGATCGCCCGTCTGCTTGGCCAGGTAGTCGGCGATCAGGGCATCGTAAGCGGCGGTATGGCGGAAGACTTTGGCGGCCAGCTTCTTGCGGGTATCCAGCGTCGTATCGCCTTCGGCGCGCACTTCCTCGATGACTTTGCCGTAGTCGGCCGCGTCGACCACCACGCTGACGAACGCGTGGTTTTTCGCCGCGGAACGCAGCATCGTCGGACCGCCGATATCGATGTTCTCGATCGCGTCTTCGTAAGCCACGTCCGGCTTCGCGATCGTTTCCTGGAACGGGTACAGGTTCACGACGACGAGGTCGATGTAGCCGAGGCCCAGCTCGTCCATCTGCTTCTGATGCTCTTCGCTGTCGCGCACGGCGAGCAGGCCGCTATGTACCGCCGGATGCAGCGTTTTGACGCGTCCGTCCAGAATTTCCGGGAAACCCGTCACGTCGGAAATGCCGATGACCGGCACGCCTTCCTGCGCGAGCAGGTTTTTCGTTCCGCCCGTCGATACGATCTCCACGCCAAGCTGCGACAGTTCGCGGCAGAAGTCCACGATGCCCGTTTTGTCCGATACGCTGACCAGCGCTCTTTTGATACTCACGATGAAAAGTCCTCCTTAGGATGGTTGGAATGGGGAAACTCGCTCGTTGATAAGCAGCGCCCGAAGGCGGATTTTCGATGTTCGCTATTCAATGTTCGTTGTTAAAAAGAACGACTTTGCGGCCTTCCAGCTTCACCCGTCCCGCGGCGAACCACGAGACGACTTCCGGGTACAGCAGCCGCTCCGTGTCCTGAATGCGCGCCTGCAGCTCGATCGCCGTATCTTCCGCCATGACCTCCACGGCGCGCTGGGCGATGATCGGACCGGTGTCCATGCCGCCGTCGACGAAATGCACCGTCGCGCCGCTCACCCGCACGCCGTGCTGTATCGCCTGGCCCGCGGCATCTTTGCCGGGAAAAGACGGCAGCAGCGAAGGATGGATATTGATCATCCGCCCGGCGTACGGCTCGACGAGCACGCTCGTGATGAGGCGCATGTAGCCCGCGAGCACGACCAGGTCGATCTTCGCTTTTTCCAGCTCGGCAAGAATGAGGCGTTCGTACGCTTCGCGCGACTCGTATTCCTTGGGCGTGAACACGAAGATCGGCACGCCCGCCGCGCGGGCGCGTTCCACGACTCGGGCCTGCGGCTTATCGCAGACGAGCAGCGAGATTTGCGCGCCGAGATTGCCGGCGCGGGAAGCGTCGAGCAGCGCCTGGAAATTGCTGCCGGAACCGGACGCGAACACCGCGACGCGGTACGGCCGGTCGATGACCGGTCCTACCGGCTGCGGCAGCGCTTCTTCCAGCTCCATGAGCTGGACGGCCGGGTCGTCTTCGAGCGCAGCCGTCGCGGCACCCCCGTCGTCTTCCGGAGCCGGTTCGTTCGGCAGCGACGGCATCGGTCCGGGCTTCTGCGGCACCTGTTCGTCGGAGCCGAGCGGCTCCGCTCCCGTACGGACTTCCTGCTCGCTGCGACTCATTGCGCGTTCCCCGCAAACGTCACGACTTTCTCGCCTTCCGTCACGCGGCCGATCAGATAAGCTTCTTCGCCCGCTTCTTTCAACTGACGGAGCGCTTCTTCCTTGTCGGCATCCGCCACGACGAGCACGAGTCCGATGCCCATATTGAACGTCGTGTACATGTCGCTGTCGGAAATATCGCCCTTTTGCTGCATCAGCTCGAAGATCGGCAGCACCGGCCAGGTGCCGTGCTGAATCTCGACGTTCACGCCTTCCGGCAGCATCCGCGGAATGTTCTCGATAAAGCCGCCGCCCGTGATATGCGCCATGCCTTTGACTTCGATCGATCGGATCAGCTGCAGCAGCGGCTTGACGTAGATCTTGGTCGGCTCCAGCAGCGTCGCGCCCAGCGTGCCGCCCAGCTCTTCCACTTCGTCCGTCAGCTGATAGCCGTGCTGCTCCAGCAGCAGCTTGCGCACGAGCGAAAAGCCGTTGCTGTGCACGCCGCTCGAAGCCAGCCCGATCACCGCGTCGCCGGCCGAGATCGATTGGCCGTTAATGATCTTTTTCTTGTCGACGACGCCCACCGTAAAGCCCGCGATGTCGTATTCGCCTTCCGTGTACATGTCCGGCATCTCCGCCGTCTCGCCGCCGATCAGGGCGCAGCCGGACTGCAGGCAGCCTTCCGCGATGCCCGCGACGATGGCTTCGATCTTCTCCGGCACCACTTTGCCCGTCGCCAGATAATCGAGGAAAAAGAGCGGCTCCGCGCCCTGCACGACGATATCGTTCACGCACATGGCGACGGCGTCGATGCCGATCGTGTCGTGCTTGTCCATCGCGAACGCGATCTTGAGCTTCGTGCCCACGCCGTCCGTTCCGGAGACGAGCACCGGCTCTTCGTACGCGTCTTTGTTCAGCCCGAACAGCGCGCCGAACCCGCCCAGATCCGTCATGACTTCGGGACGGAACGTTTTTTTGACGTGCTTTTTCATCCGCTCGACCGCTTCGTTGCCCGCCGCGATGTCGACTCCGGCATTTTTGTAGGCTTCAGACACAACCGACACATCCTTTATCTTTGAAATTAAAATCCTGTTCGTGGGGAAGCTGAAGGGCGCTGCGGGAGAAATTCGTTCAAGCCGCTGTCTCACCCGAAAAATGGATTGAAGTTTTTATTTGTATTTTTCGGGTTCAAAGGCGTCTTTCACTGAATTTCTCCCTCCGCTTAACAGCTTCCGAACACACATTTTAATTTCCAGATGCAAGCGCCGCTTGCGCCTGGAAATTTTTATAGGGGCAAAGATCTTTTCGACTTCATCCGAAAAGAACAAACTGACAAATCAAGTCCTGCTGCGCAAAAGCCCTCCGCTTGAGAACAGCTTAGGGTCAAGTGCGGCTCGGCTTCTACGAAGCGAGCCAAGTTCAAGACATTAGCAACCAGCGAATAGCGACTTGCTTTTTCGAGAAGAAGAAAAAACAGCACTGCCCTCTCCCCTACCCCAAAACGGGTGTGGATGCGCCGCAGTCAGCGGAGGGTAGAGGGAGCCTGAAGAAGCTAAAAGTTTTCTGTAGGAAAACTGCATCGGAAGCATACGCTATAGGTCGCCTTTGAAATTCGATTCCCACCTCTGAAATGTTTTACTCCAATAAAAGGAATCGAATTGAGACAGCGATCGGAAGGCCCCTCTACCCGCAGCGACCTCCCGACGCATCCACCCCCGTCACCTCAACACCCGCACCCGAACTTTTCCTCCCCGCCGAAATCCACCTGGGTCGGATAATCGTTGTCGAAGCAGGCCATGCACAGCCCGCCTTTATAAGAATCCCGATCTTCCCCGCCTACGGCTTCGATCAGGCCTTCGTAGCTGAGGAAAGCGAGCGAGTCCGCGCCGATCTCTTCGCGGATCTCTTCGACGGTGCGCGAGGACGCGATCAGTTCGCGGCTGTCCGGAGTATCGATGCCGTAGAAGCATGGGTTTTTGAACGGCGGCGACGTGATGCACACATGCACCTCCGTCGCGCCCGCTTCTTTCAGCAGGTTCACGATGCGGCGCGACGTCGTTCCGCGCACGATCGAGTCGTCGATCATGACGACCCGTTTGCCTTCGACGACGCGGCGCACGGCGCTCAGCTTCATTTTGACGCCCTGCTCGCGCAGTTCTTGACTCGGCTGGATAAACGTCCGGCCGGTGTATTTGTTCTTGATGAGTCCCAGCTCGTACGGAATGCCCGTCTGCTCGGCGTAGCCGATCGCGGCCGAGATGCTGGAATCCGGCACGCCGGTGACGACGTCGGCGTCGACGAACTGCTCGCGCGCCAGCACGCTGCCCATACGCTTGCGGGCGGAGTGCAGGTTCGAACCGTTCATGTCGCTGTCCGGACGCGCGAAGTAGATGTACTCCATCGCGCACAGCGCTTTGCGATGTTCTTCCGTGAAGCGGTCTTCATGCAGGCCGTCCCGATCGAGAATGAGCATCTCGCCCGGACGGACATCGCGCACGATTTCCGCGCCGATAACTTCCAAAGCGCACGTCTCCGACGTGAAAATGTACGCGTCTCCGAGCCTTCCCATCGTCAGCGGACGCAGACCGTTCGGGTCGCAGGTGACGAGCAGCTTGTCGTGCGTCAGCAGCATGAACGCGTAGCCGCCGACGATCCGATTCATGGCGTCTTTCGCCGCTTCGACGAACTCTTTCGGCGAGCGGGCGATCAGATGCGCCACCACTTCCGTGTCGCTCGTCGTCTGGAAGATCGAACCGCTCTCCTCCAGCTCGCGCCGGATCTGCGGCGCGTTGACGATATTGCCGTTGGTCGCGATGGCGAGATCGCCGCCTTTATACTTGAACACGAGCGGCTGGGCGTTGGTCAGGCCTCCGCCTCCGCTCGTCGAGTAACGGACATGCCCGATGGAATGACTTCCCTGAAGTCCGGCGAGCGTATCCTTGTCAAAGACTTCTTTGACGAGGCCCAAACCGCGATGATAGTTGAAGTTGACGCTGTTGCTGACGCAAATCCCCGCGCTTTCCTCTCCCCGGTGCTGAAGTGCATGCAGGCCGTAGTAGGACAGGGACGCGGCGTCCGGATGTCCGTAGACCCCGAACACGCCGCATTCTTCGCGCAGCGTGTCGAACGGATCGATCTGATCCGCTCCCTCGTTGTAGTAATCCCCGGTCCAGAGCGGCTGCTTTACTTCATCAGACATGGAATCGCATCCTCCCAGACCTGCTTGAGTGTGTGAATTTCTTCGCTGAGCACTTCTTTGCCGTCTACGGTGATATGCAGCTGGAGACCCGATACGCGTCCGATTTTCACCGCCGGCACGCCGTGCGCTCCCAGTCCGCTCAGCAGCGCGTCCGCGTTTTCCGGTGCCGCCGACAGCAGAATGCGCGACTGGCTTTCGCTGAACAGGGCAAAGTCCGGACGAAGTCCCTCTTCGCCGATCTCGCCCGTATGCAGGCTAACCTGCGCGCCCAGGCCGCCGCCGATGCAGCTTTCCGCCAGCGCGACCGCGAGGCCGCCGTCCGACAGGTCGTGCGCCGAACGCACGAGGCCGCTTTGGATGCTTTCCAGCACGCCGCTCAGCAGCTTTTTCTCGACCGCGAGGTCAAGCTGCGGAGGACGTCCTTCCGTTACGCCGTGCACGACCTGCTGGAACTCGGAACCGCCGAGCTCCGCGCGAGTCACGCCCGTCAGGATGATGACGTCGCCTTCGCCTTTAAAATGCTGCGTCGTGATATGGTCCGTGTCATGCACCAAACCTACCATGCCCACGACCGGCGTCGGGTAGATCGCGCCTTTGGCGTTTTCGTTGTACAGGCTGACGTTGCCGCCGATGACCGGCGTATCCAGTTCGCGGCACGCTTCGGCCATGCCGTCGACCGCTTTTTCCATCTGCCAAAAGATTTCCGGCTTCTCCGGGCTGCCGAAGTTCAGGTTATCCGTGATCGCCAGCGGCTCCGCGCCGGAGCAGACGATATTGCGCGCCGCTTCGCTGACCGCGATGCGTCCGCCCACTTCCGGATCAAGGTAGACGAAGCGTCCGCTGCAGTCCGTCGTCATCGCCAGCGCTTTGCGCGTGCCGTTGATCGTGACGACCGCGGCGTCCGAACCCGGACGCACCGCCGTATTCGTGCGGACCATGTAATCGTACTGCTCGTACACCCACGCTTTGCTCGCGACGCTCGGGGAACCCAGCACCTTTTTCAGCGCGCCGCCCAGTTCCGTCACTTCTTTGTACGCCGTCGTATCGACCGAAGCATTCTTCGCGTAATAAGCCGGCTCGCTCGACGTCTTGTTGTAGATCGGGCATTCGTCGACCAGCGCGTGCACCGGCATGTCGCCGACGACCTCGCCGTGGTGCAGCAGCTTCAGACGTCCGTCGTCCGTCACTTTGCCGACTTTCGCGCAGATGACGCCCCAGCGCTCGAAGATTTCCGTCGCCTGCGCCTCGTCTTTCGGTTCGACGACGAACAGCATGCGCTCCTGGGACTCCGACAGCATCATTTCATACGCCGTCATGCCGTCTTCGCGCTGCGGCACCTGGTCGAGATACAGCTCCAGACCGTTGCCTGCCTTGCTCGCCATCTCGGCGCTGGAGCAGGTCAGGCCTGCCGCGCCCATGTCCTGGATGCCGATGACGATGCCGCTGTCGATCAGCTCGAGGCACGATTCCATGACCAGCTTCTCCATAAACGGATCGCCGACCTGAACCGCCGTCTTGCGTTCCTGCGAGTCTTCCGTCAGCTCTTCCGACGCGAATGTCGCGCCGTGGATGCCGTCGCGTCCCGTCGGAGGACCGACGTAGAACACCGGGTTGCCGATGCCTTTCGCCACGCCGCGCTGAATTTTGTCGTGGTCGATCAGGCCGACGCACATCGCGTTGACGAGCGGGTTGCCTTCGTAGCTTTCGTCGAACACCACTTCGCCGCCCACCGTCGGGATGCCGATGCAGTTGCCGTAGCCCGCGATGCCGCTGACCACATGCTCGAACAGATATTTCACGCGGTCGCTCTCGAGCTTGCCGAAGCGCAGCGAGTTCAGCGACGCGATCGGGCGCGCGCCCATCGAGAAGATGTCGCGGATAATGCCGCCCACGCCCGTTGCCGCGCCCTGAAAAGGCTCGACCGCCGAAGGGTGGTTATGGCTTTCGATCTTGAACACGACCGCCTGGTTGTCGCCGATATCGACGATGCCCGCGCCTTCGCCCGGTCCCATCAGGACGCGAGGTCCGGTTACCGGGAACTTCCGCAGCAGCGGCTTCGAATTTTTGTACGCGCAGTGCTCCGACCACATGACGCTGAAAACGCCGATTTCCGTGTAGTTCGGCTTACGGCCGAGAAAACCGCAGATGAGCTCGAACTCGCTGTCCGACACGCCCATCTGTTTGTAAATTTGCTGATCCGCGATTTGCTCCGCCGTCGGTTCCTTAACGGACATTTGCTGCGTCATGTTGTTCCCTCCAAGCGTTAATGATCGATGTGAACATCTTCTTGCCGTCTGTCGTGCCGAGGATTTCATTGACCGCGCGTTCCGGGTGAGGCATCATGCCGAGCACGTTGCCCGCTTTGTTCGTGATGCCCGCGATATCGTCGACCGAACCGTTCGGATTGCTTTTATAACGGAACACGATCTGGCCCCCCGCGCGAAGCTCTTCCAGCGTTTCCTCGTCGCAGTAGTAGTTGCCTTCGCCGTGCGCGATCGGGATGATGATCTCTTCGCCGGCTTCGTAGTCGCGGGTAAACGGCGTGGCGTTGTTTTCCACCTTCAGCACCGTGTCGCGGCAGGCGAACTTCATCGACATGTTACGGCGCAGCGCGCCCGGGAGCAGTCCGGCTTCGGTCAGAATCTGGAAACCGTTGCAGATGCCGAGCACGAATTTGCCCTCTTCCGCCGCCTTCGCCACTTCGTTCATGACGGGAGCAAAGCGCGAAATGGCGCCGCAGCGCAGGTAATCGCCGTAGGAGAAACCGCCCGGAACGAGAATGCAGTCGTAAGCGGACAGGTCGGTCGCGGTATGCCAGACATAATCGACGGGCTCGCCGAGCACGCTCTCTACCGCTTTGTAGCAGTCGATGTCGCAGTTGGAACCGGGAAATACGAGCACTGCAAATTTCATGGCGCTTAACCCTCCAGTTCGTAGCGGTAGTCTTCGACGACGGTGTTGGCCAGCAGCTTTTCGCACATCGATTTCACGCGTCCTTCGGCCTCTTCCTTGTTCACGTCGCCGAGCTCGAGTTCCATATACTTGCCGATGCGCAGGCTTTCCACTTCGTTGAAGCCCAGCGAATGCAGCGCGCCCTGAACGGCAACCCCCTGCGGATCGAGTACGCTTTGCTTAATGGTGACGTAGACTTTGGCTTTCATGGATATCCTCCCGATTAAGGCCTTCCCGACTCTCTTCCTTCTGCTTAAAAGGCTGACGGAGGCGGGAATGGGCCGTTTTTATAGTGGTATGATGCGCGGCGGGCCGCTTTCGTCCCTGACGGGACACGCTTGAACGTCGGTGCGTATACGAAAACTTAAATGCCCAGCAGGCTTTTGCCGGTCAGCCGCTCGTAAATGCCGAGATAGCGCTTCGTCGTCTCTTCGACGACGCTCGCGGGAAGCGGGTCCGGCGCGCTGTTCTTGTCCCAATCCGTACCGGACAGATAAGCGCGAACGGGTTCTTTGTCCATGCTGTCGATCTCGACGTCCAGCTCGTACTTGTCCTCCGCCCAGAAGCGGGAAGAGTCCGGCGTGAAGATCTCGTCGATCAGGATCGCTTTGCCGTCGACCAATCCGAACTCGAACTTGCAGTCGGCGAGGATGATGCCTTTCTCGGCGCAGGCTTTTCGGGCGAATTCGTACAGGGCGAGGCTTTTGTCGCGAAGCTCCGCGGCCAGCTCTGCGCCGATCAGTTCTTCCATGCGCTCGAACGGAATGTCCTCGTCGTGGCCGACGTCGTTTTTCGCCGCGGGCGTGAAGATCGGCTCCGGAAACGCTTCGTTCTTGCGCAGGCCTTCCGGCAGCGGGATGCCGTTGATGCGGCCGTCCGCCCGGTACTGCCGCCAGCCGCCGCCCGTGATATAGCCGCGCACGACGCATTCGATGTCGATCCGTTCCGCTTTGCGGGTAACCATGATGCGGTTCTTGAGCGCCAGCGGGTCTTTGGCGACCGCGCCGAGCTTCAGCACGTCCGTGTGGACGACGTGGTTTTCGAGCAGGTCGGCCGTTTGCCGAAACCAGTACGCGCTCAGGCTGTTCAGCACGTCGCCTTTGTACGGGATCGCCGGATCGAGCACGTAATCGAACGCGGAGATGCGGTCGGTCACCACGATCAGGTAATGCTCGCCGAGATCGTACAGCTCGCGCACTTTTCCTTTGTAGAGCAGCGGCGCGTCCACCAGAGGTTCGGCGGTGGACAAAGCCTGCGAAGATACGAACATGAATGCTTCCCCCTTTTTACCGGACTATTCGTTCAGGCCGAGCTTCGCGAAGATCGTGTCGACATGCTTCAGATGCCAGGCCGGGTTGAACGCGTCTTCGATCTCTTCCGCGCTCAGCACGTCCGTGATCGCGGGGCTCGCCAGCACGATTTCCTTGAAGCTGCGCTGTTCTTCCCAAGCCTGCATCGCGCGCGGCTGCACGGTATCGTAAGCCGTTTCGCGGCTCATGCCGGCGTCGATCAGCTTGGTCAGGATGCGGCCGGAGAACGGCACGCCGTAAGTGCGTTCCATGTTGCGCTTCATGTTTTCCGGGAACACGGTCAAGTTTTTGATAATATTGCCGAAGCGGTTCAGCATATAGTTGAGCAGCATCGTCGCGTCCGGCAGAATGACGCGCTCCGCGGAGGAGTGCGAGATGTCGCGTTCGTGCCAGAGCCCCACGTTTTCGTAAGCCGTCAGCATGTGGCCGCGGATGACGCGGGACAGGCCGGAGATGTTTTCGCTGCCGATCGGGTTGCGTTTGTGCGGCATCGCCGACGAGCCTTTTTGACCTTTTGCAAAAGCTTCTTCCACTTCGCGGAACTCGCTCTTTTGCAGGGCGCGCACTTCGATCGCGAACTTGTCGAGCGACGTCGCGATCAGGGCGAGCGAAGCCATGTATTCGGCGTGGCGGTCGCGCTGCAGCGTCTGGGTCGAGATCGGAGCGGCTTTCGTGCCGAGCTTGGCGCAGACGATTTCTTCCACGCGCGGATCGATGTTGGCGTACGTGCCGACCGCGCCGGACATTTTGCCGTACTGCACGCCGTCGGCGGCATGGCGGAAACGCTCCAGGTTGCGCTTCATCTCTTCGTGCCACAGCGCCATTTTCAGGCCGAACGTGGTCGGTTCCGCGTGAACGCCGTGGGTGCGGCCCATCATCGGGGTGTTTTTGTAGGCGATCGCTTTGTCTTTCAGAATCTCGATGAAGTTCAGGATGTCGCGCTCGAGAATTCGGTTCGCCTGCAGCAGCAGGTAGCCGAGCGCCGTGTCGACGACGTCGGTCGAAGTCAGGCCGTAATGCACCCACTTGCGCTCGTCGCCGAGGCTTTCCGATACGGCGCGGGTGAACGCGATTACGTCATGGCGGGTCTCCTGCTCGATCTCGTAGATGCGGTCGATGTCGAAAGTCGCGTTCTCGCGGATCTTTTTGACGTCTTCCGCCGGGATCACGCCGAGTTCCACCCACGCTTCGCAGGCGCAGATTTCGACTTCCAGCCATGCTTTGAATTTGTTTTCCTCGCTCCAGATATTGCGCATTTCCGGTCTGCTGTAACGTTCGATCATAAGGGGTATAGCCTCCAAAGGGTAAAGTTTGAGGTTCGCCGCACGCGCCTTGCGCAGGTCCCGCCGCAGCGGCGGACGAAGCCTTCTTACATTATATAGGGTTAAAAGGCCGACGGCCGACTTTCGCGTTTCGACCGTCGGCGCCGCGCCGTCCGAACGTTATTCCGACGGCCAGATGCCGGCGCTTTCGATCCAGGCCAGCGCGTCGGCCGTGTCGCCGCAGAGCAGATTGATATGCCCCATCTTGCGGCCGGCCTTGGTTTCGGCTTTGCCGTACAGGTGAAGCTTCGGGCGAACCGCTTCCGTTCCCGCGCTCTCCGGCGACAGCATCAGCTTATGCACGCCGGCCAGATGTTCGCCGAGCACGTTGACCATGACGACCGGCGTGCGCAGCTCGGGACTGCCGAGCGGAAGGCCGCAGATCGCGCGCACATGCTGTTCGAACTGCGACGTCGTGCAGGCTTCCATGGTGTAGTGGCCGGAGTTGTGCGGCCGGGGCGCGACTTCGTTCACGTACAGGACGCCGTCCCTGCCGTAGAACATCTCGACGGCGAGCAGTCCCACGGCGCCCAGCGACTCCGCGATTCTCGCCGCCAGCCGTTCGGCTTCGGCCAGCACGTCCGCCGGCACGCGGGCCGGCACGATCGAGGCGTGCAGGATGCCGCGGCGGTGGATGTTCTCCGCCGGCGGGAACGTGCTCGTCTCGCCGCTCGAACTGCGGGCCGCGATGACCGAAATCTCGCATTGGAACTTGACGAACTGCTCGACCACGAGCTCCGCGCCCGTGACGGCCAGCTCCGCGTAAGCCGACGCGACTTCGCTGCCGTCGCGAACGACGACCTGCCCTTTGCCGTCGTAGCCTCCGGTCGCGGTCTTCAGCACGCACGGCGTGCCGAGACGCTTCACGGCCGCGTCCAGCTCCGCTTCGCTCTTGACTTCCGCGTAAGGGGCGACCGTCGCTCCCGCCGCCTCCAGCGCCGCCTTCTCGCGCAGCCGGTGCTGGGTCGTGTACAGCAGCCGGCTGCCCTGCGGCACGTACGACCGCTCTTCGAGCAGAGCGGCCACTTCCGCGTCCACGTTCTCGAACTCGTACGTGATCACGTCCGTCCGCTCGGCGAGTTCCGCCGCCGCGTCCTTGTCCGAATAGGCGGCGACGATCTGCGCCGCCACCTGGCCGCAGGGCGCTTCCGGCGCCGGGTCCAGCGCCACGAAGCGGTAACCGAGCGGCGCTCCGGCCAGCGCCATCATGCGGCCCAACTGGCCGCCGCCGAGCACGCCGATCGCAGCGCCCGGCTCGATCATGCGCGCTTCCTTGCGCGCGCCTTCGGCTCCGAACTCCGCTCCGCTCCGCTTCATTCCGTTCGCTCCTTCCGTCATGGCAGCTCCGCCTCCAGCACTTCGCGCTCGATTCTCGCGCGGCGGGCCGCCACCCGGTCCAGCACCGCGTCGTCGGAGACGCCGACGATCTGCGCCGCCAGCAGGCCGGCGTTGATCGCGCCGGCTTTGCCGATCGCCACCGTCGCCACGGGAATGCCGCCCGGCATCTGCACGATCGACAGCAGCGAATCCAGACCGTTCAGCGCGGCCGACTTGACCGGCACGCCGATGACCGGCAGCGGAGTCTTCGCCGCCACCATCCCCGGCAGATGAGCCGCGCCGCCCGCTCCCGCGATGACGACTTTGAATCCGCGTTCGCGCGCTTTCTCCGCGTACTCGAACATCAGGTCCGGCGTGCGATGGGCCGAGACGACCTTCTTCTCATACGGGATTTCGAGTTCTTCGAGAATCTGACAAGCGTGCTGCATCGTTTCCCAGTCGGACGTACTGCCCATAATGACCGCTACCTGCAAAGACATGATTCACTCTCCATTGATCGTTTTGGATGAAAAAAAGTCCGGCATTTCCGCAAAATCGCAATGATCTCTCGGGAATCCGGACACGGGAAGAAACGTCGGGCCTTCACATCCGTTCTCGGGCGTCATTCGTCCGACATGGCGGACGGCGCGTCGAATACGGCCTCAGCAGGCCTCCCGGCACGGGCGCGCCAAGACAAAAACGCGCGTTCCTTCGCAGCCCGGCTCGAGTCGGGCTGCGGTGAAACGGAGTCTCGTTCATAGGGCGTGCGGGAGCGGCGGCCGGCAAGCCGGCGCCGAAGCCGATGGACGGAACGCGCATGCGCGCGCCCGTTACCGGCCCCTTCGTTTGTCCCGTAGTCCGGAAATTTACGGTTCCCGGGTAGATACTGCCGGGCCTTATCCCCGGCTTTATACGGTGCAGTGTTCAATTGGTTCGTGTCGGAAGCGCGGTTGTCACGCGCCCGACTTCAGTTTCAGTTTAACAATTTCGTACATGCCGTGTCAAATTAAAAGCCGAACATTTTAAAAACGTAAAATCCCAATGTTCGTTTTTACACAAACCCCGGGCCGTATAACCGTACTTATAACCGTTTCCACGCTAAATAGCGACCGATTTGTAAAATTTCCGGATACGAAAGGCCCGGCAAACGCATCGCGCCGCCGGGCCCCGTTCCTTCTATTTCTTCGTTTTTCCGCTGCCACGAACGGGCCGTTACTTCACGACCAGAACCGGAATGCGCGACTGCTGCACGACGTTGTGGCTGACGCTGCCGAGCACGAATTCGCGAATCGCCCCGAGTCCGCGGCTGCCGATCACGATCAGGTCGGCATCCACTTCCTTCGCGTATTCCAGAATCAGTACGGCCGGCGCGCCCTGACGCATCTCGATCCGAGCGTCGATCCCCGATTCGCCGATGCGGCGGCGCGCTTCTTCCACGGTCTGCTCCGCAAGGTCGAAAAATTCCTTGTTTACGCTTCCCGGTACCGGCGCGATGCCGTCTCCGACAAAGAATCGCGGATAATCGTAAATGTGCAGCACTTCCAGCGTGGCTTCGGGCGAAGCTTTCGCCAGCGCGACCGCGCGATCGAGCGCTTTGTTCGACGCTTTGGAACCGTCATAGGCCACCAGAATTTTGGTGAACAGCATAATCAAGCACCTCTTTCTTCCTCTCGAATTCGGATTGCATCCGCGCTTGCCGCCGATGCGGCGCCGAAGGCGGATATCCGTCTGCTTTCATTATTACCCTTTCGAAAAGAAGAATCAAACGTTCTTGCTTGCTTTCCCCGCCGGTACGGGCCTTTAGCGGTTAAACAGGTAAAACAGCGCCCCGTATACGGCTATATTCAACAGCAGCAGCGCCGGGACGCCGAACTTGAACGAAGCGTGCTGCGTCTTGTGCCGCTTCGTCCGCATCGCCGCCCAGATTCCGAGCGCGCCTCCCGCGGCCGCCCAAATAAACAGCGTGCGCTCCGGCACCCGGTGCCGGCCTTTTCGGGCCCGCCGCTTGTCCGAAGCCATGATCGCGTAAGCGATCGCGTTCAGCACGATCAACCATCCCGCTAACACGAGATCGATCGCCGGAATGGTTAGAGTCATTTGATTCCCTCATTTCCCGTTACCAAAAGCATGGTTGGATGATTTGAACGATACGGCAGGCGTATGCGGGATTCGTTCCTAAAGCGTGAACGTAATCCCGTTCGCTCGCGCTATGAACGAAAGTTATTCGTTCATGGCGCGAGCGAACTAAATCCAACCTTTTTCCTCCGCCAGCTTCACCGCTTCGATCCGGCTTTTGACCGCCAGCTTGCCGAGCGTCTCGGAAATATAGTTGCGCACCGTCCCGTAGGATAAATGCAGCTTTTCCGCGATCTCGCTCGCGCTGCTGCCTTCCGCGGCCAGCCGCAAAATTTCCTGCTCTCGCGGCGTAAGCGGGTTCTCCTCGCGCATACTGCCGAACACGAGTTCCGGCGACACTTCCCGGTGTCCCTGCATCACGCGCCGGATCGCTTCCGCCAACTTCTCTACCGGTTCGTCCTTGAGCAGGTAGCCGCGAATGTCGGCTTTGACGCCGCGTTCGAAATAGCCCGGCCGCGCAAAAGTCGTCAGGATGACGACTCTGCACGCGGAACCGGCCGCTTTCAGCTTTTCCGCCGCGTCCAGTCCGCTGAGCTTCGGCATTTCGATATCCATCAAGCAAATATCCGGCTGCAGCTTTTCGATCATTCGCAGCGCCTCTTCGCCGTCGCCCGCTTCGCCGACCACTTCGATGTCGTCTTCCAGTCCCAGCAGCGACGCCATCGCTCCGCGCAGCAGACGCTGGTCTTCGGCTATTATAATACGAATCATGCCATTTTGCCTCCCTGTCCGGCTCGGACGACCAGCGGGATCTTTACGCTCAGCACGGTTCCCCGGCCCGGCCGCGAAGCCAGGTCCAGCGTGCCTTCGATCAGCGCCAGCCGTTCTCGCATTCCTTTGAGGCCGTTGCCGCCGCCCACGTTCTCCAATCCGCTGCCGCCCGCTTTTTCTTCTCGTCCCTCGTTCTTCCTGCCGCTCGGCCCGATGCCGTCGTCCTCGATCTTCATTTCCACCTCGGAACCGCTGCGGCGCACCGTAACCGTACAGCTTTGCGCCCGGCTGTGTTTGACGATATTCGTGACCGCTTCTTTCAGGCACAGGCTGAGAATATTCTGGGTCAGATCCGGCACGCCTTCCAGCCCCTCGTCTCCTTCCACATGCATGGCGATCTCCGCCGTGCGCAGCATCTCCCGCGCCTCGATCAATTCCTCGCTCAGCTTGATCGCCCGCATCTCCGAGACCAGTTCGCGCACCTGACTCAGCGCGGCGCGCGACGTCTCCTGAATTTCTCTCGCTTCGTGCTGCGCGCGTTCCGGATCTTTGCTCGCGAGCCGTTCCACCAGCTGGCTTTTGAGCGTGATCAGCGACAGCGTATGGCCGAGCGTGTCGTGCAGGTCGCGCGCGATTCGCATCCGCTCTTCCTTTTTCATCAGCTCGCCGATCTGTTCGTTGGCCGCGGCCAACTGCTCGCGCAGTTCGATCTGCCGGTTAACCGAACGAACGGCAAAAGGCATCATCCCCAAAATAATAAAGAACGGGATGATTGCCATGATGTCTGCCATCTCGAGCGTTCTCGTCGTAAACAGAATAGGGAGCGAACCCAGGATCAGCAGCAGTCCGAGAAAAACGAAGAACGCTTTTTTGTCGCGAATCCATCCGACGAAAAATGAGCAGTAGAGCCCGAGATAGAGGTTGCCGATATCGCCCAGCAGGGTGAAAACGGAGGTCAGGAGCATCAGGATCAGCAGCAGCACGTTGAATCCACGGTCCGTTTTCGCCCAATAAATCTGCCGATAAACGACAACGAACACGGCAACCAGTATGTAGATGAGCATTTTGACCGAATCCGACTTGCCCTGAAGGCTGACGATCGGAAAGATCAAATACATCAGAAAGATATAAGGAACGATTCCGAACTTTTTCGGCAGCCGAAACCAGGTTCCGATGTTTTTCATCGCTTGCTTACACCGCCTCCTGCTTTTTTCTCACATATCCCGATATTACCATAAAAGCGATCAGGTAGCCGAGCAGAATCAGCATACTTACCGCAGAAGGACTTCCGCCCGCCGCGATCGACCAGGCCCCGTCGCCGTAATTGTAGGAAGGCAGCCACTTTCCGACCCGCTGCATCGCCTCCGGCATGATCTCGAACGGCATCCACAGCCCGCCGGAGATGGCGAGTCCCATATACAGCACGTTGCTGATGCCGTTTGCCGTGTCGACTTTTTTCATGCAGCCGATCAATCCGCCCAGCGCCAAGAAAGGCAGCGAAGCAATAACGATCCACAATCCGGCCATCAGCCATTGGGACGCGCTCAGACGGACGCCGTTGATCAGCCAACCCGAAGTAAAGATAACGACGATGCAAAGCAGGTTAAGCAGCATTTGGGCGAACATCTTGCTTGCGGCGTAGACGGCGCCGGGCAGCGGAGTCGTGCGCAGCACGGTCGACCAACCCTGCGTCCGCTCCTGCACGAGCCGGAGACCGAACGTCATAACCGAGGTGCCCATCACGCTGAACGCCGCCATCGACATCAGATAATGTGCCTGCCACTCTTCCAGGTTCGGCATATCGCCGTTTAGGACCCGGGTGAAAATGAAGTAGAACAGGATCGGCATGGCCAGGGACCAGAATACGAAATAAGGATTGCGAACAATTCGCAAGATTTCCGCCTTGCTCTGCATCCACAAACTTTTCATGATTAGATCGCCTCCCGGGTATCGATTTGAGCGTTTGTTCCGTGATTGCGGGTAAGCTGTTCAAAAGCCGCATCGAGACGGCCGACATCGACCCGGATATCCCGGATGCCGAGACCCGATTCGATCAAAATTCGCAGCACGGCGTCGGTATCTTCGGCCGTAACGATGATGCGTCCGTTCGATTCGGTAACCTCCGCTTCGTTCTCCAGCCGCATGCCGAGCAGCCCGGCCGTTCGCTTCTGCCAATCGGCATCCGCCGTCTCCGGCAGGAACGAGACGCTTCGTTTGACCAGCGCGCGCTTGATCTCGTCCGGCGTTCCGTCCGCGGCAATCTTTCCCTGGTCGAACAGCAGAATCCGATCGGCCTCGCTGTCCGCTTCTTCCAGATAATGCGTCGAGAACAGCACGGTCTTGCCCTGCTTCGCCAGCTGCCGGACCTCGTCCCAGAACCGGCGCCGCGCCGTCGTGTCCAGCCCGACCGTCGGTTCGTCGAAGAACAGCACGTCCGGATTGCCCGCCATCGCCAGAGCGAAGCCCAGGCTTCTTCTTTGCCCGCCCGACATCTTCTGTCCGCTGCGATTGAGATCAGACGGGCTCAATCCGCTCAGCTTAATCAGATAATCCCGATCGGCCGGCCTGCTGTAATAACTGCGGAACAGGTCGATCAGCTCCCTGGCTTTCAGACCGTCCATGACGGCAACTTCCTGCAGCATGGCGCCGATGCGGTCGCGGGTTCTCCGGTCGCCCGGCGCTCCGCCCAGCAGGCTCAAGGCGCCTTCGCTCGGTTGAAGCAGGCCCAGCATCATGGACATCGTTGTCGTCTTCCCCGCTCCGTTCGGTCCGAGCAGCGCGGTGATCGTTCCTTTTTCTATCGCGAAGCTGACGCCGTCGACCGCTTTTTTGCCGCGAAACGTTTTGGAGACGTTTTTCAATTCGATTACGGTTGTCATGAGTTTCTCTCCTCCGTCGGTTGGTGTTCGGTGCGTGTTGGCCGCTGTTCTCTATGTATTCAGCTTACCGAAGCGGAGAACATGACAGTAGTATGGGCTGTCACGATTTTCGGATGACAACTGTCACCCGAACGGCAGAGAAGAATTACGCCCATCCGGGCATAATTTGGGGATAAGGGGCGTTCAAACAAGAAAAAAGACCGCAGAAAACGCTCTGCCGTCTTTTTCGGAAGTTATACACATGTGGGTAACTTTCAGAAAACCTTGTTTCTTCTTCCAGTTATCCCCGACATGGGGGTAACCTGTTCAAAACTGTTTAAAAGTAGTCGGGCAGATAGGGCGTCCGCGCGGGAATCAAGACATCCAGCTTTTTCGCGACCGCTTCGGAAGTCTCCATCAGGCCGAAGCGCTGAAGGTCCGGCGGGCGGCGATAGCCGAGCAGCATGGCGGTCAAGATTCCGATGGATACGGAGATCCGCTCCTCCGCTTCATGTCCGGTATCCCCAGGAGTATGAACGGGCTCAAGCTTTCCTTGTCCATCCGGCGAGATCGTCCATCTCCAAACGCCTTCGTTCCAGGGTGCGTCGCGGTCTTCGATCTGGAGGATAAACCGGGACGGCGCATCGGCTTCGGCGAAAGGATAGGCCCGAATGAACGCTTCGGCGTCCACGATCCGTCCCATAAAGTAAGGCTCGATCTCCTGTTTGACCCTGGGGTCGGACAGAAGCAGGGACATCGGATCGTCGACGGGCAGCTTGAGCTGGACTTCTTTCAGCTTGGAGTCGTGATTGACGATAAAATCCCACATTCCCTGCCGGGCCGTCTCGTTCAACCAGATGATCTCTTCGGTGATCCATACTCTGTTTTCGATCTCGTACAGGACATAAGCTTCCGGTTCTCCCGCTTCGTTATAATAGACGGCCGTATACGGGATTCCGCTCATCACGCGGTTCTCCCACCAACTCCGGCTGCGGGTCATCGCCCCGTTATACCGCGGAATGACACGGTCATACACGGACTTCAGCACCTCGATCTCGCGGATATTTCGTACGACGCGTCCCGGAACGTTTTTGCGGACCGGAAGTTTATCCACAGGGATGGAATAGTTTTTGTTGTCGGTAAAGAGCTCCCATCCGTATTTGCGGTAAAAAGCGACCGAAAAAGGATGCAGATAGGACAACAGCTGCCCCTGATTTTTCATTTCCTCGAGCGCCCGGCGCAGCAGCAGGGTAACCATGCCTTTGCGCCGCTTCTCGGGCCAGGTCGCCACTCCGCCGATTCCGCCCATCTTGACCCGCCGCCCGTGCACGTAGACTTCGAGTGGAATCAAGGCCAGCTTGGCGCACAGCTCTCCGTCCTCGAAGGCGCCCCATACCGGCTCGTCCGCGAACCGGGCTCTGCGCTCCTCTTTTTTCTCCTCGCTCAATTTGTATAAAAACGCATATTCCGCCAGCGCGATATTCGCATCGAACTCCGCGTCGGTCAGCCGTCTGATTTCCATCGGTTCGTTTACCTCCTTCGTCTTCTCCGTATCCACCTTCATGCTTCTACGTCGCGGCGGCGAATTCCTGCGAGTCTGCCGGAGTCTTATCCGCAAAAAAGACCCCTTCGCGATGCGGAGGGGGCCTCTGTATTCGGCTTCACGGGCCGATTCGTCCGGGTCAAACCTTCTACGCGCGCTTCGATCCGTCGATAATCCGGTCGATAACGCCGTATTCCAGCGCTTCTTCCGCCGACATGAAGTAATCCCGGTCCATGTCCCGCGCGATTCGTTCGATCGGCTGGCCCGTATGCGAGGCCGCGATCTCGTTCAGCCGCTCGCGGGTGCGGATGATCCGCTTGGCGCTGATCGCGATGTCGCTGGCCTGCCCCTGCGCGCCGCCGTGCGGCTGATGGATCATGATCTCGCTGTTCGGCAGCGCGCAGCGCTTGCCCGGGGAACCGGCCAGCAGCAGAATCGCCGCGAAAGAAGCGGCCATGCCCGTGCAGATCGTATGCACGTCCGGCTTCACATGGCGCATGGCGTCATAGATGGCAAAGCCCGCCGTGGTCACGCCGCCCGGACTGTTGATGTAAAAATGAATGTCTTTCTCCGGGTCTTCGGCTTCGAGCAGCAGCAGCTGCGCCGTAATGCTGTTGGCGACCTGATCGTCGATCGCGGAACCGAGAAAGACAATCCGGTCCTTCAGCAGCCTGGAATAAATATCGTAAGATCGCTCGCCGCGGCTCGTTTGTTCCACGACGTAAGGAATGAAAGTGCTCATCGTTCGTTTCCTCCTCGGAATGCAAATAAGGTGGAATCCGCGGCGGCCGCAGGTTCTCAAGCCGCCGAAAAGAGAAGGAAAGGCGGAAGGCTGCTTGCGTCCGTTCTGCCGCCTCGGCACGAATACGGACGGCGCCCGGGCCGTTCCGTCCTTCCCGGCTTCGGTGCGGCCGCGCAGCGAACCGCGAGAACCGCTTCTTCGCCGCTGCCTCCGTTCCGCAAAATAAGCAGCGCCCGCACGTCCTGCAGACGAATCGCTTCCATATAAGCGTAGACCGTCTGTTCGTCTTCCGTCCCGCTTGCCGTCTCTCTGCCGTCCGGCGCGGCTTTTGTCTCGCTTTCCTCCTGCCGGTACTCGTCCAGCTTCTTTCTCGCCCGATGCAGCGCGGCTTTGACGCCGCCCTCCGTCGTGCGAAGCAGTTCCGCCGTCTCCGCCGCCGTGAAGCGCAAATACTCCATCAGCAGATATGCGGTGCGCTGATCGGGCGTCAATACCCGCACCAGACGATCCGCGGCCGGCCACAGCTTCAGCGGATCCGGCGATTCGGCAGCCGCTTCGGCTTCCGCTTCGAGCCCGGTTTCTTCGCGTCCCCTGCGCATCCGGTCGATCCAGGCATGATACGCGACGCTGCGCAAATACGTACGATTCCAGGTCTTTCCTCCGCCGCGAAACGCGGACCACGCTTTAAGCCAGGTTTCCTGCAGCAGATCCTCTCCGTCCGGTGACGAACCGGTCAGGAACCTGCAGTACTTTTTCAGGGCTTCGCCGTGCTCCGAGATCAGCTCGTCGAACCGGGCGCGGTTCGACGCAGATTGCCGCTCCTCTTTTTGTCCGTTCTGTTCGATACCGAATTCTGCCCTGCCTGTCTTCGTCTCTGCCATTCCGTTCCCTCCTCCCTGCCGGATTCATCGGCTTAAACGAACGAATCTCTCCAAACGATACTCCGACGAAACGAATTTATTTTATTTTTTTCCGCAGACCGTGTTTCGACTTTCTGTTATAAGGTTATAACACCACATAGAGATTTTAAACCAAACCGGACTCCGATTCGGAATACGGCGCGGCATACAACCTTGAATAATGGGATAATCGGCACAAAAAAAGCGAGAACCAGTTGCGACCTGGTTCCCGCTGAATCGAATCTTTGTGAGAGAAGATTTGAAAAGATTAGAAGCCGATGTTATCGATGAGCTTGATGATCCCGTTACTGAAGGTTGTTGCCGCGCCGTTTGTGTTGATCAACGTGTTTTGACGGAACGTGATGTTCTTGATCGTCGCGTCGCCCCATACGCCGATGCCGCGGTGCGCGCCGTTCGTAATCATGTTGTTATTGAATTCCACGTTGTCGATGACACCCTGCGAAGCGTACACCAGCACGTTCGGATGGTTCTGCGGTTCCTGAATCCCCGTGTGATTGATCGTATTGTTGTTGACTTTGACCCGATCCACATTCTGCGTATTGTAAGAACCTTCTACCGAGATATAGACCCCTGCCATCTGCGTTTCCTGCACTTTGTTGTTCTCGATCAGCACGTCCGTGCCGCCTACGACCGAGATGCCGCGCGCTTTCGAATTGTAGCCGACGTCGTTGCCGCGAATCGTGATGTTTCGGACCGGCAGATCGGCTCCGTCCTTATAGCTGACTACCGCGATGCAGTCGTCGCCCACTCCGCGCACCACGTTGTTTTCCACGGTCATGGAGTTGACGGAGTTGGTCATATGAATGCCGTCCGCACCGGTATTCTCGACGAGGTTGTTGGTCACCGTGCCGTTGGCCGCTCCGTACGTGATCATGATGCCGGCCGTGCTGGACTTGCTGACGTGCACGTTGTCGATCACGAAGTTGGTCGCGCTGCGTACCGTGATGCTGTTTTTCTCATGCGAGCCGTTGCCTCTGGGCACCGTCGTCTTGTATTCATGCTTGAGGTTGCGGAGCTCAGCTTTGTCGCCCTTCAGATCGATCGAGCCGTTTTCCGGATTCGTCGAAGCGAGTACGGTTGCCGATTTGCCTGCGCCCACCACTTTGATGCCGTCGATGACGAAGATTCCGCTCAACGTGAACTCGCCCGCCGGGATGGTCAGCGTTTTTCCCTGCGCCTTCGCTGCCTTAGCGGCCGTATTGAATGCGTTCAGATCGTCCTTGCCGTCGTTCGCTACCGCGCCGTAGCTTGTCACCGAAATGCTCGCGGTATCTACCGGAGTCGGCGCCGGTGCCGGCGCCGGGCTGGCTTCCGTAAACGTCACGGTCGGATCCCACAGCGTCTGATCGAAGTTCTTGCCGTCTTTTTTGTTTACGCTGAAGTAGATCGCCGTACCCTGTTCGACCGGAATATTATTCAAGTTGTCCGGCGTCGTTTCTGTCGCATTCAGCAGCGTTTTTGTCCACAGAACCGTGCTGTCTTTGCGAATCGTAACTACCGTTCCGTCGCCTTCGACGGTTCTTTTTCTTACCATGGCTGACAGGGAAACCGTTCCTTTGCCCGGAGATACCCACTTTCTTGCGGCGTCCGAAGTATCCCCCGGGTGCATGTCGCTGCCGCTCACCCAAGGATAACCGTTGGTTCCTTCCCAGCGTTTTACCGTTCCGTTATATCTCAGGTCGGTATACTGCCCGTTTGCCATTTGACCGTAGTACCACTGTCCGTAACCCTGCGTAGTCGTGCTGTAATTCGAAGAAGCGCTATATGAAGTCGTGGCTGCCTGAGCTTGTCCGATCCCCATTAAGCCGCCGCCGATCGCCAACGAAAGTGCCAATACCGCTTTTACCGCTTTATTTTTGCCCACTATGATGTTCCTCCAATGATGTATGATTTCCTGAATCGAACTTGTTTCGAGCGGAACCGGGAAGGTCCCTTCAGGCAACCGTCCGATCCGTGTGCTTGTCTTTACATGCCCCTATATCGGCGATTTTTTTCGACATTTTACAGGGGATGTTACTTTAGAACCGTTGGAACTAGCAAGTTAGAAAAAGTCAGTCTCTTTTGTGGGATATACAGGAGCATTCCATGGTTCTGCCAGCCTAAAGCTTCTGTCAACGGAAATGAGATAACGACGCTTAACCGCTTCTTTGATGCTGCTTTGTTTCGTTTTCTCTTCTTTAGTATAAATGGATTTTAATGGAAAAGAATAAGAAGAAGGTGCCGACTGCATAAAAAAAACTACGGGCTTTTTCAGGAAGATTGGCTCTCATTTCTCGAATCGCTCTTCCTAGAACCGGATTTAGGCTTCCATGGCCAGTCGACCGTTTCGGATTTGTTGCCTAAAAAAAGCGGGGACCAGTTGCGACCTGGTCCCCGCGGAATCGAATTTTTGTGAGAGAAGATTTGAAAAGATTAGAAGCCGATGTTATCGATGAGCTTGATGATCCCGTTTTTGAAAGTTGTCGCTGCGCCGTTTGTGTTGATCAGCGTGTTTTGACGGAACGTGACATTCTTGATCGTCGCGTCGCCCCATACACCGATGCCGCGGTGCGCGCCGTGCGTAATCATGTTGTTGTTGAATTCGACGTTATCGATGACCCCTGTCGAAGCATATACGAGTACGTTCGGATGGTTCTGAGGCTCCTGAATGCCCGTGTGATGGATCGTGTTGCCGTTGACTTTGATCCGATCGACATTAAGCGTATTGTAGGATCCCTCTGCCGAAATATAGATACCCGCCATCATAGTATCAGCCACGTTGTTGCCCTCGATCAGAACATCTTCTCCGCCTACGACCGAAATGCCGCGAGCTTTCGAGAAATTGCCGATCTTGTTGTTGCGGATCGTAATATTGTTGACCGGCGTTGAACTGGTTCCATAACTAACTACTGCAATACCGTCGTCTCCTACGCCCATCACCGTATTGTTTTCAACCGTGATGTGATGGGATTCCGTCGTCATATGGATGCCGTCAGCACCCGTAGTTTCGACCGTATTGTTGGATATGACGCCATTTTTAGAGCCATAAGCCATCATGATGCCGGCCGTGCTGGACTTGCTGACATGAATATTGTCGATGACAAAATTGCTCGCACTGCGTACCGTAATGCTGTTTTTCTCGTGGGCGCCGTTGCCTCTAGGCACGGTTGTCTTGTATTCGTGCTTGAGATTGCGAAGTTCGACTCTGTCGCCTTTCAGATCGATCGAGCCTTTTTCCGGGTTTGTCGAAATGAGTACTGTCTCCGCCGAGCCTGCGCCTACGACCTTGATTCCGTCGATTGTGAAAATGCTGCTCAGCAAGAACTCGCCTGCCGGGATCGTCAGCGTTTTGCCCTGGGACTTGGCCGCTTTGGCCGCCGCATTGAATGCGCTCAGATCGTCCTTGCCGTCGTTTGCTACCGCGCCGTAGCTTGTCACCGAAACGGTGTTGATGTCCACCGGTGCCGGTTCTGGTGTCGGTTCTGGCGTCGGTACCGGTGTCGGTACCGGTGTCGGTGCCGGTTCTGGTGTCGGTTCTGGCGTCGGTACCGGTGTCGGTACCGGTGTCGGTGCCGGTTCTGGTGTCGGTTCTGGTGTCGGTTCTGGCGTCGGTGCCGGTTCTGGTGTCGGTTCTGGTGCCGGTTCTGGTGTCGGTTCTGGCGTCGGTACCGGTGTCGGTGCCGGTTCTGGTGTCGGTTCTGGCGTCGGTGCCGGGCTTTGAGCCGTAAAGGTCACAGTCGGGTTCCAAAGCGTTTGGTCGGATACCGAATCGCCTTTTTTATTTAAGATAAAGTAAATCACTGTCCCCTGCTCGACCGGGATGCTGCTCACGTTTTCAGCATAGTAAGTTTTGGCGCGCACCAGCGTTTCTGTCCAGAGAACGGTATCGTCTTTACGAATCGTCACAACGGCTCCGTCTCCATTAGGGGTTCTTTTTCTTGCCATCGCCGAGATGGAGACCGTTCCGCTTCCCGGAGAAACCCACTTTCGGACGGCATCCCCATTATCCGCAGGGTACATGTCGCTGCCGTTTACCCAAGGATAACCCTTTTCGCCTTCCCACTGTTTCCGAGCCGAATTATAAGTTAAATCCGTATATTGTCCGTTAATCATTTGGCCGTAGGACCATTGCTGGTAACCCTGCGTGCCGGTGCTGAAGTTTGAAGAAGCCTTATACTCCGTAACCGCATTCGCTTGAGCTTGTCCAATCCCGATTACACCGCTTCCGGCTGCCAAAGAAAAAGCCAATACCACTTTTAACGCTTTGTTTTTACCCACTTTGATGTGCCCCCAATGATGTTAATTTTTCAACAGCTTTATTCCGACCTTTCTCCCGAGAAGCCAAATCATTTTTAAAGAAAATAAATTTTCTTTTAAAAAAAGAAAGAGCAAAAGAATTGAAGCACGTTCGAAGAACCTTTCAACAGCAGTCGTTTAACCTATGCGCTTTTCTTTACATGGATTTATATCGGTGATTCTTTTTGACAAATTACAGGCGAATTCATTTTCGGTCGGATGAACTAACAACTTCAAAAAAAAACATTCGCCTTGCAGTATATCTTTTGTATTTTTGATTATTTTCAGTCTTAAGTACTATAGCTGAGAGGAAAAATCTTTAAGGCGTTATCGATTCGTCGACTGCGCTCCGCTGTGCTTTTACGCTTTGGTTTCGTCTGGGTTTAAGCTAAAAATAATAAGAGAAAGGTATCGACCGGCAAAAAAACTTAAGATTTTTTTAGGAATAATGGCTCTCTAATTTTTTATGGTTCTCCCGAATATGGAACCTCCATTAGAAAACCTCCAAAAATATTCATCTTATCTCCTTCCGTTCCACATTTGTACACATTCTCTTCCTATAAGAAATCGTACGCGATTCTTATGGGACCTTTCTTACCGTTCCACAGCTTGTAGCTCCTAGCCACCTTACGCTCTAATTTGTTTCGAAAACACAAATAAACCGGCCATGCCGAGGCGGCAAGCCGGTTTACTTCTTATGGTACTTTTGAATGAGGACTTGATCTACCCTTTGACGGAACCGGCGGCCATCCCTTCCA
Organism: Saccharibacillus alkalitolerans; assembly: GCF_011090185.1. GTDB lineage: Bacteria > Bacillota > Bacilli > Paenibacillales > Paenibacillaceae > Saccharibacillus > Saccharibacillus alkalitolerans. The sequence goes on from NZ_JAAFGS010000002.1 coordinate 738,462, forward strand.
CGATTCGGTTGCTCAGCACCAGAAAAGCGATAAGAATCGGAACAATGCTGATGATGAGCGTTGCGCCGATCGCGCCCCAGTCCGTCAAATACTGGCCGACGAAGCTGTTGACTCCGACGGTCAGCGTCTTCAGACGGTCCGAGTTAATGAACGTATTGACGAATACGAACTCGTTCCAATTGTAAATCATGTTAATGATAGCCGTTGTCGCAATAACGGGCGTCGTGAGCGGCAGCGTGATCCGGAAAAAAATCCGATGTACCGAACAGCCGTCCATCACGGCCGCTTCCTCGATCTCTCTCGGCAGCGTCTGGTAAAACCCGAGCAGAATCATGATCGTCAGCGGAAGATTGAATGCCGTATAGGATAAAATAATCGACAGCGGATTATCGATCAGACCGACATTTTTGAAAAAACTGAACAGCGGAATCAGCGTCGAATGGAGCGGAATCATGAGGCCGATCATGAACAATCCCAGAACGAGACGGTTCAGCTTCCAATACATCCGGGTGATGGCGAAGGTAACGAAGCTGGCCAGGATAATGGTGAGAAACACGGCCGCCGCCGTGTACCATACGCTGTTCAGGAAGTACAGGTTGATATGCCCCTGCGTCCAGGCTTTGGCGTAATTCCCCCACTGCGGATCCTGAGGAAGAGCGAACGGCGAGGCGCCGAACACTTCTTGATTCGTTTTGAGAGAGAACAAGAACAGCCAGAACAGGGGATACACCTGCAGAAAGGCCAGCACTCCCAGTATCACATACAGGAGTCCCGTTCCGAGCCGGCTGCCGGCCGAACGTCCGCTTCTCGACGCGGCGCCATCCAGGCCCGAATGCTTTTTTGCTGCAAAATCGCTCATCGGTTGTCCCCCCTTTTCAGTATTGGTAGTCGTCTTTGGACGTCGTGAGCTTGCGAATCAGCCAGGTCACGATCAGGCAGATGATCAGCAGGGCAAAGCCGATCGCGCTGCCGTAGCCGAAGTTGTACTTGGTAAAGGCTTCCCCGTACATATAGGAGGCCATGACTTCGCTCGCATGGTTCGGTCCGCCGCCCGTCATCACGTAAATCAGATCGAAGTACTTGAGGGAACCGACCAGCGCCAGCACGATCGTCACCTTGAATACGGAGGAGATCAGCGGCAGCTTGACGCGAAGAGCGATCTGCAGAGGAGAAGCTCCGTCGATGCGGGCCGCTTCGACGACTTCCTCCGGCACGTTCTTCAGCGCGGCATAATAAATGATGATATAAAAGCCGGCGTACTGCCAGATGATCGGAATAAAAATGGAAAACAAGACGATATTGGGATCCGACAGCCACAGCGGCGGATTTTCCACGCCGAGCGAGATGAGCAGGCTGTTGATCATGCCGTTGGACGGATCGAAGATTTTGGACCACAGCTGCGCGATCGCGACCGATGAGAGCAGCATGGGGATTAAGTAAATTTTGCGAAACAGATCCGCTCCCTTGATCCGGCTGGCGAGAACCAGCGACACAGCCAGATACAGCAGCAGACTAAGCGTCGAAAAGATGCCGAGCAGGAAGGAATGGTAGGTGCTTTTCCAGAACATGCTGTCCTGCATCAAACGGCCGTAATTCTCCAATCCGATAAAACGTTTAGGCGCGAATCCGTTCCAGTCCATCAGTCCGTAGTAACCGGTCATGACGAGCGGGACATAAATCAGGCAGCCGATCAGCAGCAGTGCCGGCCATACATAGAGGGCAATGGCCCATTTGTTGGACATTACGGTTTTCAAGGCTTCGTTCCCTCCCTTGGGATAAAGGAAGAGGGCATATGCTCATATGCCCTCTTCGCGGCAGAAATATCGGGGATCTCGAGCCCTTATCTTTCGGCGTCGAGCGCTTCCTGCGTCTGCTTGACGAAATCCTGCGGGGTAATCTGCTTGCCGAACAGCGCCGAGACCAGATCGTGATGCAGCTCGGCCACGTTCGGGCTGGCCTGCGTATCGAAGTAAGTCGTCACGTTCGAAGCGCCGTTCAGATCGTTCAGGATTTCGGTGTACATCGGGTTGAGGTCTTTGCCTTCCGTATCGACCTTGGTTGCCGGAATGACGCCGGCTTCGGTCACGGAGCGCTCTCCCCATTCCTTGACGAGGAATGCCGCGAAGTCTTTGGCCGCTTCTTTGACCTTGGAATTTTCGGCTACGAACAATCCGACGCCGGGACCGCCTACGTAGCTGTTGATGTCCGTGCCTTTTCCTCCGTCATACAGCGGGAACTTGAAGTAACCGATCTTGTCCTTGAAGGCCTGGTCGACGTCCGGGCTGGTCGTATAATTCGGCAGCTCCCAGGTCGCCGTCAGGAACATGGCCGCCTGCTCGTTCATGAAATAGCCTTTGGCTTCGTCGTTGGAGAGGCCGCTGTTGCCTTTTTCAAAAGCGTTCATGTCCACCAAATTCTGCACTTCGGTCGCCGCCTGGACGATGGCCGGGTCGTCGAATTTCGTCTTGCCGTCGATGACGTCGGTCAAAATTGTCGGGCCGCCGATCCGATCCGCCAAATACATGAACCAGAAGGAACCCGGCCAGCCTTCCTTGTTGCCTACCGTTGCCGGAATGACTCCGTTATCGTTCAGCGTTTTAACCGCGGTTTTGAACTCTTCGAACGTCTTCGGCACTGCCAGGTTGTACTTCTCGAAAATTTCTTTGTTATAAAAAACGTAGGAGATATTCAACTCGAGCGGCATGCCGTACGTCTTGCCGTCCACCGCATACGACTCTTTGACGCCGGGGATAAAAGCATCTTTGAGGTTCGCGTCGATCACATCGTCGAGCGGCGTAAACAAATTTCCTTCGACGTAAGGCTGTAAAAATCCGTCCGACCAGGTCATGCCGACATCGGGAAGTTCGTTGGAAGAGGCGAGAACTTTGATTTTGTCCCGATACTGGTCATTGCCCAAAATCTCGGTCTGGATCTTCACGTCCGGATGCTCGCTCTCATATTCTTTGATAATGTTGTCGACGATCTTATACTGGGCGTTCGAGCTGCCTTCCGGCCACAAATGCATGAACTTGACGACCGTCTGGCCGCCGCCTGCGGCATTCGTGCCGCTTCCTTTCGCTGTCGGTTCGGAAGAGGAACAGCCTGACAAGATCAGGATTAAAATCAAAGCTGCAGACAATAGAATCGGAAGCGCTTTCTTTTTGGACAATTCAACTACCCCCTTGAAAGTTGTTTGTACGTTCCGTGCATTCAAAGTCTAACATCGGGGTGTTGAAGGCGTAAGGGCACAGCGATTGGATAAAATTCTCTTTTTTTTAGAAAGCCCTTTCATTTTCGAGTTTCCGATAGGTGCTCGGCGTCATTCCTTCGAGTTCTTTGAAAATTTTGATAAAATACTTCGCCGTCTTATAACCCGACTCTTCCGCCACTTCCCCGATCGGCAGATTGGTCGTGAGAAGCAGCTGCTTGGCATGCTGAATTTTACGGCGGGTGACGTATTCGCTGAAAGTCACGCGGGTCTGCTCTTTAAAGAGAGCGCTGAAGTAGCTGGGATTCAAGTGCACATGATCCGCTACTTCCTTCTGGGTGATTTCGTTCTGAAGATTCCGGTCGATGTAGAGAATGGCTTCGCGAATCGGCTCCCTCGCTTCCCGGCCTTTTTCGCTCGCCTTGACCAACCGATCGTCCACTACCTTCTCGATAATTTCCGTTCGTTCCTGCTTCTCTTCGATGCGCAGCGCGTCTTCCACGGCTTCGATCAGTTTGTCCCTGCTGATCGGCTTAAGCAGGTAATTGACGACGCCCAATCGGAGCGATTCCCTGGCATATTCGAATTCGGAGTAGGCGGAAATCACGATCACGACGGGAAAAAGATTTTGCTCTTTCATCGCTTTCAGCAGCATGATTCCCGTAATTTCCGGCATGCGGATATCGGTCAACAGAATATGAACCTTTTCGCGTCGGATCGTCTCGATCGCTTCGTTTCCGTCCGCGGCCGTCAAAATCCGGTGTTTGCCTTCCGCCCACGTATCGAGCATTTTTTGAATGCCTTGTCTCGTTCTCGGCTCATCGTCAACGACCAGTATCGTCTTGGCGTACATCGTCCATCCCTCCGTTAATCGGTATTTCGAAAAATATGCGCGTCCCGCGGCGAGGCTCGCTCTCGATCGATAACGCCTGCTCGGGCATAAGATGAGGATAATACAGGCGCAGCCTTTTATACACGTTGGAGATCGCCATGCCCTGACCGTAAGTCGAGCGCACGCCTTCCTCCTTCATCGAGGCCGCCACCTCGTCCAACTTTTTCTCGTCCATGCCCGGTCCGTCATCCCGAACTTCGATCCGGAGCCGATTCTCCTTCCCGGCAGGTTCTATGGTCAGACTGACGGTACAGTCGCCCCGCTTATTGCCTGCTCCGTGCAGCACGGCATTCTCCACCAAAGGCTGGATCAGCAGCTTGGGAATCTCCACCCGCTCCCATTCCGGCGAGAGCGAAATGCGGCATTTCAAACGTTCCCCGAAGCGCATCTTCATGATCTCCATATAGTCTTCAATATGCTGGATTTCATCTTTCATGGATACCCAGTCTTCTCCGGACTGCTTGGTAATCGTATAGCGAAACAGATTGGACATCGCGATGACGTGTTCGGCGAGCTCCCTTTGATCGTTGTCTTCAAGCGACCATCGCAGCGCATCCAAAGCATTGAATAGAAAATGCGGATTAATCTGTGCCTGGAGAGCCCGAAGCTCGCTGTGGCTGCGTATGATTTCTTTTTGATATACCATGCGAATCAGATGATTTGTTTCTTTGACCAGCTGATTATATGTACTGTTGAGCTCATTGATTTCGTTGACGGCGGAAACTTTGGGGTTTTGCGTCAGCGTCCCCTCGCCGGCCTGCTGCATCGTTCGGGTCAAGCGCAGAATCGGGGTGGTGATCATGGTAGAGAGAAAGAAGGAACAGATCGAATAGATGACGAAACCGATAAAACCCGAGAAAATAATGCCATAGCGCAATACGTTCACGCCGCTCGTAAGAGCGCTTACAGGTGTGAGAATCAAAACGGTCCATCCGGTCGCGGCGGAAGATTGCTTGGTCATGATATAATCCCGGCCGTCGATCTGCACCGTCGTATCCGGGAAATTCACGAGGGAATCCGTTGGTCCGCCGTAATTAGAAGTAAGTGGCTTCGATTCCCGGTCCAGAAGAATGGAATATTGGTTGGTGTGCCCCGTCAGTTCCTGATTCGCGAATTGGAAATAAGAACGGTAAATGCTGATCAGCAGGTATCCCCCTTTGGCATAACTGTGTTCCATTAGATTTACCCTGCGGATCGCCAAGAAATAATTGCGGTCGTTCGGATCGGGTCCAAGCATAACCAGCTGCCCCTTTGCTTCATCGGCTTTTTGAATCCAAGGGTCGGTGATTCGGGCCGTCAGCTCGGAGTCGTCCAGCGGGAGCATTCGTTCCAGTTCCCCGGTATACAGTTCGAACGAAAAGATTCCTTCGGAATTGGCCTGAATCGTGTTCACGATCCCTTTCAGACGCTGGCGTTCGCTAAAACTTACCTCGCGGCCGAAATAATCCTGAGTCAAAGCATGCTGGACTTCCCCGTTGGTCGTGACCAGCTTGGATACCATATTGACCTGCTCGTACAGGGAATCGAATCTTCCGCTGGCTTCGATTGCAACCTGTCGAATCTGCATTTCGGCATTGCTCTTTAAAAGAGAAGAGACGGGTCTGAAAGTCAAGAAGCTGACAATCAGCAGAACAATGACCATTACGACCAGAAAGACCGTCAAGATTTGGTTCCGCAAGGTATTCCACTTCTTCAGACGTGAGAGCATTATGGATTCGCCTTTCTTGGACATGAAGTGACAAAAGTCCGGGAGACTTTTGAATAGGGTCATTATAAGCGGGAAGCATCAGGGGAGCAATCCATGCGAAAGAAACATTTTTTTGAAAAACCATTAAAAAGTGATCCTAGATACA
>NZ_JAAFGS010000020.1 GCF_011090185.1 Saccharibacillus alkalitolerans
AGGCTCCCACCTATGCTGTACAAATCGCACCCCAGTCCAATATCAAGCTGCAGTAAAGCTCCATGGGGTCTTTCCGTCTTGTCGCGGGTAACCTGCATCTTCACAGGTATTAAAATTTCACCGGATCTCTCGTTGAGACAGCGCCCAAGTCGTTACGCCATTCGTGCGGGTCAGAATTTACCTGACAAGGAATTTCGCTACCTTAGGACCGTTATAGTTACGGCCGCCGTTTACTGGGGCTTCAATTCAGAGCTTCGCGTTGCCGCTAACCCCTCCTCTTAACCTTCCAGCACCGGGCAGGCGTCAGCCCGTATACTTCGCCTTGCGGCTTCGCACAGACCTGTGTTTTTGCTAAACAGTCGCTTGGGCCTTTTCACTGCGGCCCCCTCGTGCTATTCACACTACCGGGGCACCCCTTCTCCCGAAGTTACGGGGTCATTTTGCCGAGTTCCTTAACGAGAGTTCTTCCGCGCGCCTTAGAATACTCTTCCCACCCACCTGTGTCGGTTTGCGGTACGGGCGCCTTCACCTGGCTAGAAGCTTTTCTTGGCAGTGTGAGCCCAGGACCTTCGCTACTGTAATTTTCGCTCCCCATCACAGCTCAGCCTTGCGATGCGCGGATTTGCCTACGCACCAGCCTTACTGCTTGGACGGACATCCATCAGTCCGCGTCCCTTCCCTCCTGCGTCACTCCATTGCTCGTAACGGTTTACGGCGGTACAGGAATATCCACCTGTTGTCCATCGACTACGCCTTTCGGCCTCGCCTTAGGTCCCGACTAACCCTGAGCGGACGAGCCTTCCTCAGGAACCCTTGGGTTTTCGGCGGATCAGATTCTCACTGATCTTTTCGTTACTCATACCGGCATTCTCACTTGAATACAGTCCAGCGCTCCTTCCGGTACACCTTCAATCCGTATTCAACGCTCCCCTACCCCTGATGCATAAGCATCAAGCCATGATTTCGGTGGTGTGTTTAGCCCCGTTACATTTTCGGCGCAGAGTCACTCGACCAGTGAGCTATTACGCACTCTTTAAATGGTGGCTGCTTCTAAGCCAACATCCTGGTTGTCTGGGCAACTCCACATCCTTTCCCACTTAACACACACTTGGGGACCTTAATCGATGGTCTGGGCTGTTTCCCTTTTGACAATGGATCTTAGCACTCACTGTCTGACTCCCGGATATAAGTTGATGGCATTCGGAGTTTGACTGGACTTGGTAACCCTTGGCGGGCCCCGCACCCAATCAGTGCTCTACCTCCACAACTCTTCATCCGAGGCTAGCCCTAAAGCTATTTCGGGGAGAACCAGCTATCTCCGGGTTCGATTGGAATTTCTCCGCTACCCCCACCTCATCCCCGCACTTTTCAACGTACGTGGGTTCGGGCCTCCAGTGCGTGTTACCGCACCTTCACCCTGGACAGGGGTAGATCACCCGGTTTCGGGTCTACGCCTGCATACTCAGTCGCCCTATTCAGACTCGCTTTCGCTGCGGCTCCGGCTTCTCACCTTAACCTTGCATGCAAACGTAACTCGCCGGTTCATTCTACAAAAGGCACGCCATCACCCCTTAATTGGGCTCTGACTTTTTGTAAGCGCACGGTTTCAGGTTCTGTTTCACTCCTCTTCCGAGGTCCTTTTCACCTTTCCCTCACGGTACTGCTTCGCTATCGGTCACCAGGGAGTATTTAGCCTTGGCAGATGGTCCTGCCGGATTCATACGGGGTTTCACGTGCCCCGCACTACTCGGGATCCGTCTCGGAGGG
>NZ_JAAFGS010000003.1 GCF_011090185.1 Saccharibacillus alkalitolerans
GCTAAACCTTTTAAAAGATTGTCGCTTGTCGCGGGAACTCAAATCGCTTTGCCCGAAGGGGTCAGCGGTTTTCGTTCCTGACTCACTTACTGTTCAGTTTTCAAGGAACAAACTCATTATCCCAATCGTTCAACCAAGCAAGCTTGCGTTTCGCGACTAGGTTTATAGGTTAACACGTATCGCATGAGTGCGCAAGCTTTTTTCTCAAAAAATTAATATTCCTTTTAAATCATCTCTTTTCGTTGCGGCTGTCGACAGGCCTGACGTCTAAGTCACTCTCTTTGGGTATAATGAAAAAGACGTATCTTTTTGAACCGTGAGGGCGGTTCTTTATAGTAATAAGCCAGATTCCGCATAATTGAAACGCTTTCTTTTTAAAAACCCTTTAAATTCCCATTTCCTTCGAAGGAGGCTTCCATGTTCAAGCCCGACCGTTTTACCCGAACCAGCTTACATATTATTTTTGTTTTGCTCATTTTATTTCTATTGACGAAGATTCCCGGAATTTTGGCTCCTTTAAAAGCCGCTTTCAGCCTGATTTTCTTCCCGATCGTGGTGTCGCTTTTTCTGTATTACTTGTTCCGACCGGTAATTCGCCGATTAAACGATTGGAAAATCAAACGTCCTTGGTCCATTCTTCTGCTGTATGCGGCTGCCGTAGGCGTTTTTGCCGGCTTTTCCATTTGGGTATGGCCGATTCTCCGCTCGCAGTTTCTTAATTTTTCCGATAATCTTCCGATGCTGGCTCAAAACTTTTCGAATCAGCTTCAACTGCTTATGCGGCATGTTCAGGAACAGGAAATTTGGGGAACCCGAATTAACGATATCGACGTGGGAATCGACCTTCCTCAGCAGCTGTCCGGTTACTTGGAGAACTTCCTTAATTCGGCCAGCAACTCGCTAACAAGCGCTCTCTCGGTCGTCGCATGGGTTTTCCTCGTTGTCTCGACCGTGCCGATGATTTTGTATTTTATGCTAAAAGACGATCGCAAGGGATATGCTTTTCTGCTTCGTACCGTTTCGGTAAAATACCGTCCCACTTTTCGCGATATGGCGATGGATATCGATTCGGCTCTGAGCGGCTTCATTGTGGGACGAGTCCTGCTTGCGGCCTGCGTCGGCATTTTCGATTTGATCGGCTTCTTGATCGTGGGGGTTCCTTATCCGCTTCTGCTTGTTCTGTTCATCATCGTGACGGACATGATTCCTTATATCGGCGTCTATCTCGGGGCGATTCCGGTCGTCATCGTCGGATTCATCGATTCCCCCGCTTCGGTCATCTGGATTATTGTCGTGATTGCGCTGGGACAGATGCTGCGCAACAATTTGCTCTCTCCGGTCATTTACGGTTCGGCGCTCGATATTCATCCGCTTACCACCGTTTTCCTCCTGCTGGGCGGCGGTGCCATCGGCGGCTTCATCGCCATTTTGATCGTTATTCCTGCCTATATGGTGGTCAAGATCGTGACGATTCATATGTATCGATTCTATCGAAGCAGCAAGTTCACGCCTCCGGATATTCGGTAAGACCGTTAAACTCAAAAAGCACGCGAAAAACCCGCTCGAAGGGATGCCCCGAGCGGGTTTTTCGTGATGACCGGCTTTCCTCCATTCGATCGCGATATCCGCGCCCGAACAGCAGCAGCGGAATTTCGTTTAGCTTTCGATCAGCAGGCTTTCCGGATCTTCCAGCAGTTCTTTGACTTTGACGAGGAAGCTGACCGCTTCCGAACCGTCGATAATGCGGTGATCGTACGAAAGCGCGATGTACATCATCGGACGATTCTCCATCCGTTCCGCATCGATCGCCACCGGGCGCAGTTGAATCTTGTGCATGCCCAGAATGCCGACCTGAGGCGCGTTCAAAATCGGCGTGGACAGCAGCGAACCGAAGACGCCGCCGTTCGTGATCGTGAACGTTCCTCCCTGAAGATCCGACAGCGCCAGCTGATTATTGCGCGCCTTCGTGGCCAGCCCCGCGATCGATTTCTCGATTTCCGCGAATCCCAGGCGATCGGCGTCGCGCACGACCGGCACGACAAGACCTTCCTTGGCGGATACGGCGATGCCGATATCGTAAAACTTCTTATACACGACTTCGTCGCCGTCGATCTCCGCATTGACGGCCGGGAACGCTTTGAGCGCGCCCACGACCGCTTTCGTGAAGAACGACATAAAGCCGAGGTTTACATCGAATTTTTGTTTGAAATTGTCTTTGCGGCGCTTGCGTACATCCAGGATCGCCGTCATGTCGACTTCGTTGAATGTCGTGAGCATCGCGGCAGTCTGCTGCGCCTCGACGAGACGAGTCGCGATCGTCTGGCGGCGGCGCGACATGCGCTGGCGTTCGACCGGCTTCAGCGGGTCGCCTGCCGACGGTGCCTGCGCCGGCGCTTTAGGCGCGGATGCCGCAGGCTGCGGAGCCGATTGGGCCGGCTGCTGCGAAGCCGGTTGGGATTGGGCGGCCGAGCCGCCCTCGGCGAACGACTTCACGTCGCCGGAATAGACGCGGCCGATCGGATCGCTGCTCGGCACGCTGCCGAGCTCGACTCCGCGTTCGCGCGCGAGTTTGCGCGCGGCAGGCGAAGCTTTGGCCGCGGAGTCGCCGCTTTCGGCCGGAGGCGGGCTGACCGCCTCGGCTGCCTTAGGGCTTTGCGGCAGCGACGCTGCCGGAGCGGCGGCTTCGGGCGCGGCCGCAGGGCGCTCTTCGCCAAGCGACGTGGAAGCGCTCCCCGTTGTCGAAGAAGCGGCATCTCCCGTTCGGATTCTTCCGATGACCTCGCCCACTTGAACCGTATCCCCTTCCTGGCGCAGGCGGGTTTCGAGCAGACCGCTCGATTCCGCGCTCACTTCCAGGTTGACTTTATCCGTTTCCAGCTCCAGCAGCACGTCTCCCTGCTGGACAGCTTCACCTTCCGCTACCGTCCAGCGCAGAATCGTGCCTTCGGTTACGGATTCTCCCATTTCCGGTACTTTGATGTCGCTCACAGCGCTACCTCCCCAAACTCATTTGATTTTTTTTGGACGTATTTTGGCCCAGGGCCGTTTGGATGATCTTCTGCTGTTCGAAAGTATGGATATGCTGGTAGCCGCTCGCCGGACTGGAGCGCTCCGGTCTTCCGGTGTACGTCACTTCGATGCCCTTCGGCGCGACCGCCCGAATATTCGGTTCGATATAGCGCCAAGCTCCCATATTGTTCGGCTCTTCCTGAACCCAGTAGATTTCTTCCAGGTTCTCGAAGCGCTCCAGGAATTCGGACACTTCGCGTGCCGGGAACGGATAGAGCTGTTCGACTCTCAGGATGTGCAGCCAGCTCCAGTCGGAATCGCCGTCTTTTTCGATCGCGTCCTCGAGTTCGACCGCGATCTTGCCGCTGGCGAGCAGCACTCTCGTTACCTTATCCGGCGAAGCGCCGAGGCCGCGCTGCTCCAGCGTCGCTTTGAAGCTTCCGTCCGTAAAGTCGGATGCCGGCGAAGCGACGCGCGGATTGCGGATCAGACTCTTAGGCGACATCACGACCAGAGGCTTGGCGTCTTCGCGATTCGTCATCGCCGCCTGGCGGCGAAGCAGATGGAAGTACTGGGCGGCGCTCGTCAAGCTGACGACCGTACAGTTGTTTTCGCCGGCCAGCTGCAGATAACGTTCCAGTCTTGCGCTGGAGTGTTCAGGCCCCTGTCCTTCGTAACCGTGAGGCAGGAGCATGATCAGACTCGATTTCTGCGCCCATTTGGAACGCCCCGGCATGACGAACTGATCGAGCAGCACTTGACCCGCGTTGGCAAAGTCGCCGTACTGCGCTTCCCAGATGACCATCGTCTGCGGAGAAAAGACGTTATATCCGTATTCGAATCCGATTACCGACGCCTCGGAGAGCGGACTGTTGTGAATGGCGAACGAAGCTTTGGCTTCCGGCAGCGCGTGCAGCGGGCAGTAGGTTTCTCCCGTCTGCGAATCGTGCAGCACCAAGTTCCGATGCGCGAATGTGGCGCGTTCGGCATCCTGCCCGCTGATGCGGATCGGCGTGCCGTCCGAGAGGATAGTGGCGAACGCAAGCGTCTCGGCTTGGCCCCAGTCCACCTTTTCCCCTTCGTCCAAAGTGTTCGAGCGGCGCTGCAGGATGCGCTCCAGCTTCGGATAGACGTTGAACGTCTCCGGACGCTTGAGCAGATTTTCGTTGATCGCACGCAGCTTGTCCAGTTCGACGGAAGTACGCACCGATTCCAGCGGCGTCTCGTCGATGTTCGACGCGAACGGGAACGGGTGGCTTTCGCCCTGCTTGCCGTTCTTCATCTGCTCGTATTCTTCCTTGAAGACAGCCGTGATTTTCGCGCGCAGCTCTTCAAGGCCGTTTTCGCCGATCAAACCGCTTTTATGCAGTTTTTTCGAAAAGATCGAAGCGGCGGTTTCGTGCGCTCTGACCTTTTTGTAGATCAGCGGTTGGGTCGTTTCCGGATCGTCGGTTTCGTTATGGCCGTAACGGCGGTAACCGATGAGGTCGATCAGGAAGTCTTTTTTGAACGTCATCCGGTATTCGCACGCCAGGCGCGCCGCCGCGATGCAGGCTTCCGGATCGTCCGCGTTGACGTGCACGACCGGAATTTCGTACCCTTTCGCCAAGTCGCTCGCGTAGTGCGTAGAACGGGAATCGCCGCTTTCGGTCGTAAACCCCAGACGGTTGTTGGCAATGATATGTACCGTCCCGCCGTTCTGATAGCCCGGAAGCTGGTTGAAGTTGAGCGTTTCCGCCACCACGCCTTCTCCCGGGAATGCCGCGTCGCCGTGCACGAGAATCGCCGCCGCGCTGTTCGTATTCTGTTTCGGATACCCCGGTTCGCTCCGGTCTTCCTGCGCCGCGCGCGCGAAGCCTTCGACGACAGGGTCGACATATTCCAGGTGGCTCGGGTTGTTGGCCAGCGTCAGGCGCGTAGTTCTGCCTTCGCCGCCGATTTCCCGCTTTTCGCCGAGATGGTATTTGACGTCCCCCGTCCAGCCGAAGTTGATCCCCATCGAACCTTCCGACGGCATCAGATCCTTGTTCGGCGCATGGTGGAACTCGGAGAAGATTCGTCCGTACGGCTTGCCGAGCACGTGCGCCAGCACGTTCAGGCGTCCGCGGTGGGCCATGCCCATCAGCACGTGTTCCGCGCCCGCGTTCGAGAATCCGCGAGCCAGCTCGTCCATGACCGGCACCAGCATGTCGATGCCTTCAATGGAGAAACGCTTTTGGCCGACGAATGTACGGTGCAGGAATTCTTCGAACTGTTCCACCTGCACGAGACGCTCCAGGAGCGCTTTGCGTTCTTCGGGAGACAGCTCTTTAGAGGAAGGCTGACGCTCGGCGCGCTGATTCAGCCATTCGCGTTCTTTCTCGTCATGCACATGCGAAAATTCGTAAGCGGTCGTTCCCGTGTACACTTCCCGCAGTCTGCGGATCGCGTCGAGCCCCGTTTTCACGTCTTCCGGCGCGTCGTCCCAAATCAAGGAAGCCGGAAGGGATGCCAGATCCTGTTCCGTCAATCCGACTTCTTTCGGTTCCAAGAACGATACTTGGGGTTTTTCGTCCAATCCGATCGGATCGATGTCTGCCGCCAAATGGCCGTAAGTCCGGATGTTCCACACCAGCTTGCTTGCTGCAACCGCTTTCTTTAATGATTGCGAATCAAACGCCGGTCCTCCTGTTCCAAAAGGAGCCGAGGCTTCCGAAGCGCGATGCTGCGGCGGTGCGCCGAAGCGTTCGAACAGCTCCCGATAGGAAGGTTCCACCGATGCCGGGTCCTCCTGATAACGTTCATATTGCTCCTGTACGTATCCGAGGTTCGGACCGTAATACTTTTCCCATGGCTCATGCGTGTTCGAAGTTTGTTTCGTCATCGCTGCCACCCTCCGTCTTGTGTTTGCAAAAGCCGATTCCAGTCGAATACTTTTTTACAAATTAGTGAACAAAGCGTTTACTTCTCGATTGTACCGCTTTTTGCTAGCGAGTTCAATTTATTCGGCACGTTACTTGCTAAATTTTTCCCTGTATCGGCATCGAGATGTAAGCGTTCGCTTTTCCGGGCTGTTTCGACGCTTCGGTCACTACCAAAACCGCCGGGTTAAATCGGACCGAAAACCGAAGGCGAAGATGCGCTTCGCAGTCCCTCTTCGCCTTCCGCTTCGGGTTTAGCCGCGGCGTCCGGCTTCCGATTCCCGTTCTTCATGCAGCTGCGGCAGCAGGTTTTGCAGTTCGGGCACCGGCGGCGGGAACGACAAGTCGAGCTTTTCCAACGTGTCGACCGCGATTTGCAGGACGGCGAGATCCCGCATCGAACGATCGTCGGCCGGAACGACATGCCAAGGCAGCTTTTCGCTGGCGCATTCCGTCAGCACGTCTTCGTAGCAGGCCTGATATTTGTCCCAGTGTTTGCGCTCGGCGAGATCGCTCGGATCGAACTTCCAATTTTTATGAGGGTTCTCGATTCGCGCAGTCAGTTTGTCGAGCTGGAACTTTTTTGAAATATGCAAAAAAATCTTCACGACCGTCACGCCGTTTTCCGTCAGCATTTTCTCGAAATCGTTAATCTGGCCAAAACGCTTCCGGGCTTTGCCGTCCTCGATCGTGCCGTGCACTCTCGTGATCAGCACGTCTTCATAGTAGGAACGGTTGAAGGCTCCGATATAGCCGAGCTCGGGAACGTGCCGATGCGCCCGCCAAAGATAATCATGGTTCAGCTCTTCGTCGGTCGGCGCTTTGAAGCTGTGCGTCAGTACGCCCTGCGGATTCACTTCGGAAAAAACGTGGTTGATCGTGCCGTCCTTGCCGCTGCAGTCCATCCCTTGAAAGACGAAAAGCACGGCGCGGCTGCGCGAAGCGAAAAGTTTCTCCTGGAGATGTTCAAGCTTGCGGTTAAGCTTTTTCTTCTTGTTTTTGATCTCCGATTCGTCCGGACGTTCTTCCGGGCCGTACGATGTAGCGATGCGGTCCAACCGGACTTTATCGCCCTTGCATACATGCATTTTTGTTTTCATGACGTTCGGTCACTCCTTTTTGCGGGCTGCTGCCATCTTTTATTAATACCCGTTCCGATCGCTTTTGCCGCCGAATTAAAAAACGCAAAGAGATTTAGCCGTTAATTTCGCAAAAGCGTTTCAATAAAAAAGCCCGTGGTAATTATTTGTCAAGTCTAAAATCGGTACGCAGCACAAAAAAAACTTGGATGAGGAGGTTCGGTCATGTTTATGAAAAAGAGCTGTACCTGCATTCACTGTTTCCGAACTTTCGAATGTACCGGCGCCTTCAGCCCCGACGGAGCGCGTTACATCAGCGGCGCCGTCGCCTGGATGAAAGTGCTGGCCAAGGAACCCGGACGTCTGCTGCTGGAAGGCAGCACGATGTGCACGGCATGCGCGCAGCCACAAAGTTTTCTCGTCGAATACGACTGCGAAACGGATCGTTACATGGAAGTCGGCGAAATGGCGCAAAACGCTTGGCAGGACGAATGGAAGACTCCCGATCGGCAGGCCGCATTCAGTCTCGGGCACTGAAAGACGGTTCGCGGCGCTGCCGGAAGAAAGCGGGCGAAAGCCCGTTTTTTTCAGGACTGATTTGCATATTTATTCTTATTGTTGTATATTTAATTAAACAAGCTTGACGGAGCCTGCGGGGCCACGTACAGAAAGCAGCTTAGGGAGGGAAACGGCATGAAGGCCAGACTGATTTTGGAAGACGGAACGGTATTTACGGGAACTTCGTTCGGCAGCAGCAGCCAGGTGACCGGCGAAGTCGTATTCAACACGGGAATTACGGGATATCAGGAAGTGCTGTCCGATCCTTCTTACTGCGGGCAGATCGTGACGATGACCCAGCCGTTGATCGGCAATTACGGCATCAACCGCGAAGACTTCGAAGCGATCCGCCCCTGGATTCACGGATTCGCGGTACGCCGCTGCGAGACGGCACCCAGCAACTGGCGTTCCGAATACGATCTGGACACGCTGCTGAAGGAATACGACATCCCCGGCATCGCCAACATCGATACCCGTATGCTGACCCGCCGTCTGCGCAACCAGGGCACGCTCCGCGGGTTGATTACGACGGGCTCGGCCAGCGCGGAAGAAATGTTGGAGCAGCTTGCCGCGACTTCCCTTCTTCGCGATCAGGTCAGCCGAGTCTCGACGCCGCGAGCCTACCGAGTCCCGGGGACCGGTCAGCGAATCGTCGTCGTCGACTACGGAAGCAAAGCCGGCATTGTGCGGGAACTGGGAAACCGCGGCTGCGACGTGATCGTCGTGCCGCACGATGCAAGCGTCGCGGATATCCGCCGCTTCAATCCCGACGGCGTGCTGCTGTCGAACGGTCCCGGAGACCCGAAAGACGTGCCGGAAGCGATCGATACCGTACGCCAGCTGATCGGGCAGCTTCCCCTGTTCGGCATCTGCCTCGGCCACCAGCTGTTCGCGCTCGCTTCGGGCGCGGACACGACCAAGCTGAAATTCGGACACCGCGGTGCCAACCATCCCGTCAAAGAACTGGCTTCGGGACGCTGCCTTATCACTTCGCAGAATCACAGCTATTCCGTTCTCGCCGACAGCCTGAACGCAACCGAGCTCGAAGTTACCCATCTCAACAACAACGACGGCAGCATCGAAGGGCTGAAGCATAAGACCGCGCCGGCTTTCTCGGTCCAATTCCATCCCGAAGCTGCGCCGGGGCCGACCGACAGCAATCCGCTGTTCGATCGTTTCCTGGACATGGCCGCCGCTTTCAAGGCCGACCCTTCCGCCTATGCGCCGAAGACCGCGGCAGCCGACACGCCCGTTCCCGCGACGGCTGCCGCCGAACGCCGAACGCCGCGAAAAGAAGCGGGCAGAGCCGCCTCTCCCCTGGAGAAAGTGCTGGCCCCGTCCGCTTTCTGAAAAACGCTTTTCTCTCAATCTTCATCCAACCAATTTTTGCTGCGCCGTTCCTTCCGATCCCGCTTGCCGCTTCCGGCACCGCGGCCGGCCGAGGATCGGCTTTTTTCTTTGCGTTCGAGAAAAGCGAGCTCGCGCTGGGTCTTCCGGTAGCCGGCCAGCCGTCCGGCATCCAATTCGCCGCTGCCGAGCGCTTCCTTTACGGCACAGCCTTCTTCGCGTTCATGCGTACAGTCGCGGAACCGGCAGCGTTCGGCCAAGGCCTCGATATCGGCAAACGTGCCCGACATCCCGTCTTCTTCGCCTTCCCAAAGCTGAAGTTCCCGCATGCCGGGCGTGTCGATCAGCACTCCGCCTCCCGAAATGGGAAACATTTGCCGGTGGGTGGTCGTATGACGCCCCCTGCTGTCGTCTTCCCGAATTCCGCTGGTCCGCTGCAGTTCCCCTCCGGCCAGCCGGTTGGTCAGCGTCGATTTGCCGCAGCCCGACGTCCCCGCCAGCGCGCAGCTTCGGCCGCCCGAAAAGTAGGCGGCGACTTCTTCCATGCCCTCACCGGTCTGCGCACTGACGATATGAACCGGCACGCCGGGCGCCGCAAGAGACACTTCGGCCGCCGCCCTTTCCCTGAAGCCGGCCTCGCTCAGATCGGCCTTGCTCAACAGGATGACGGGCTGCGCGCCCGCGTTCCAAGCCATGATCAAATAGCGCTCCAACCTGCGGATATTCAGATCGAAATTGAGAGAGGTTACCAGGAACAGCGTATCGACGTTGGTTGCGATAATCTGCTCCCGTACCGGCGTTCCCGCCGCTTTGCGGGAAATTTTGCTTCGGCGCGGCAGCACGCCGTGGATGCGCGCCCTTTTTTCGCCGGGCAGCAGTTCGGCCGCCAACCAATCGCCGACGGCAGGCAGTTCCGCCCCCGCCTCCGCCGAATGGCGCAGCCGTCCGCTGATCTCCGCCGCGTATTCGCCTTCTGCCGCCGCCACTTTGAACTGACGTCCGAAGTCGGCCGTCATTCGTACTGGGACCGAGCCGGAATCCGCATAACCGGATTTTATCCAAGTCTCCTGCCAACCGGCGTCCCAACCGTAGGATTCCGGGAACCCCGGAATAGCTGCCGACACAGGAAGATGCTTCGTTTCGGTTTGGCTCGTTTTCGTATCGTTCTCTGCCGTTTGATTCGTCCGTATTTGGCCCGCCGCGTTTTCGTTGTTTAAGTTATTCATGGATTCCTCCGGAAAGTGAGATTTTTAGCAGGTGCTGCTGAGACCTACCGACTCTCTCCCCGTTTCCCGAATCCGCAAAACGGACGCAAAAAAAGCCGGGGAGAGAACTCTCCCCGGCTGCCGGGCTCGCGTCGGGACGAACGCGGCGCGCGCCGATCGCGGCGGCCCCGACGTTCGTCCGAGCTTGCAAGCAGGCTGCATTCCGCCGGCGCCCGCCGCGAAATGCGGCCTGCCCGCCTTCTTCTAAAGAAGATCAAAAACAGGTGCAATCCGTTTGCCGAGCCGGAAGAGGGGAGAGCGTGCGACATGTGTGGACAATCGAATTCGAATTGCGCATATCTCATCTCTCCTCTCGTCGGCATCTGCCATTGATTCTAAAGGTTATTCTAGCGAAGATAAAAAAAGGATGTCAAGCTTTTTTCTTCCTGCCCGGCGAAGCCTTGCCTGTCCGTTGGACGAAGCGGCGGCTTTGCGAGATAATGGAAAGGAGCGCCGTTCGCGCGACGCGTACGGCCGCATATGCAGAAAGCGACACATTTCAAGGGGGAAAGAACGAACATTATGGAAAAAGAAGACGTTCTGATCATCGGCGCGGGCCCGTGCGGATTGTCCGCCGCCATCGAGTGCGGACGCCGCGGCCTCTCCGTCCGGATTATCGAAAAGCATAACGTGGTTCACTCGATTTATCTGTATCCGACCAATATGCAGTTTTTCAGCACGGCCGAACTGCTGGAAATCGGCGGCGTGCCTTTCACTTCGCCGAACGAAAAGCCGTTCCGTCACGAAGCCCTCGCCTATTACCGCCAGGTGGCCAAGCATTACGATCTGCGCATCTCCTCGTACGAAGAAGCGCTATCCGTAAAGCCGCAGCCGGACGGCTCGTTCCGGGTCGATACGCGGGACCGGGCAGGCAATGTCCGTCAATACGAAGCGGGAAGCGTCGTCGTCTCGACGGGATACTTCGACCACCCGAACGAATTGGGCATACCCGGAGAGGAAAAAGACAAAGTCACGCATTATTTCCGCGAAGCCCATCCTTACGCGGGCATGAACGTGGCGATCGTCGGAGGCAGCAACTCTGCCGTGGACGCGGCATTGGAGCTGATCCGCGTCGGCGCCAAGATCGATATGGTCTACCGCCGGACGGAAATTTCCCAGCATATCAAGCCGTGGGTTCGCCCGCTGTTTGAAGGCATGGTCGCCAAAGGCAAGATTACGCTGCATCTCGGTTCCCAACTGAGCGAGATCGGGGAGGACTATGTAATCGTGAAGGGACCGGAAAACGAGTCGCGCATCAAAAACGACTTCGTGCTCGCCATGACGGGCTTCCGTCCCGACCGCAAGCTGCTGACCGAGGCGGGAGCGGAGATGTCGGACGATCTCGACAAGCCGGTGTTCGATCCCGACACGATGGAGACGGGCGTGCCCGGACTTTACGTGGCCGGCGTTATCGCTTCCGGGCGCAACGCCAACGAAGTGTTTATCGAGAGCGGACGTCTTCACGGCGGTCTGATCGCCGCTCATATCGCCAAGCGGGCAAATGCGGGGGAAAAGTCCGCAAAAGGCTGATTTCGCCGTCCGCTTGTGCTATACTTCCCACATACAGGATTTGGTCGGGCCGATCGCACGTTGATGGCCGGGCCGCTAGGAGGACCGCTGCTTATGTCTCAACGTTTCGTCATTGAAGCCGTCATGGTCGCCATTTACGGGCAGCTGCTCTCGGTGAACCGTCCGGTCGAATATATCGTTCCGTACACGACCGTACTGGAACTTTACGAATTCGAAGAAGGTTCCGAACCGCTCATGAACGAGCCGGGCGACGACCAATACGTCAAAGAAAAAGTCAAAGAGCTGATCGCTTATTTCGAAGAGCCGCTGAACAAGAAAAAGATTCAGAAGGCGCTGTCGGTTCCGTGGGCGAAAAGCGCCCCGATTCTGCTCGGCGACCAGATTAAGCTCACCATCGTCAATGCGGTCGACAACGCCCATTACGGCGAATTGTTCGATCCGATCGAGACCGAGGTGCTGCTTGCTTCGCTTAAAGAAGAAGCTCCCGTCCTGACCGACCAGCTCGAGATGATCCAGCGGATCATCTCGGCGGCCGTCCCGGTGCAGGTGTTCGATATCGACGATTTCGAGTTTGCGCTGGAAGGCACGGCGCACTTGTAATCGGAGCCGGCAAAACAACAAAAAGACGAACGAATCGGCTATGCCGTTTCGTTCGTCTTTTTTCGTCGGCCGTTCGGACGAGCGGCGCATTTTCCGCGCTTTGCCTCTGTCCGTCAAGCCACTGCCGCGTCGGCGTCCTTATTCCCGTTCGTAAGCGTACAAAATATCGTCGTGTTCCGGCAGATAGGTCACGTTAAGCCGATAACCGTCGAGATACCAGAGGTCTTTTTCCTCCATGTAGAACGTGATGCCTTCCGCCGACTGCGACAATCCCGGATTGTTCGGCGTTTCGGTCGCGATGCCGAGCGAGAACCCCGGATGAATATCGCTGGTATTGCTGTATCTGGCATAAAAACGGATATAATCGCCCGATTGCAGTCCCAGCTCCTTCTTGTACCAGTCGACAGCCTGCTGCGTTACATTGAGACTCATTCCGCATTCCCTCCTTCGTACGATACCGAAGCGTGATTTTCGCCCGCTCCGCTTTTCTTCCTCATCATACCTCAGAAAGTCCTCCCGCTACAAACCGCCGTGCTTGCTTTCATTGCATTTTCAAAAAAATATCGGTGTTTTCACAGAGCCCAATGCTGAACGGAAGCCTGCCTAAAATCGGTGCTGTTCGCTTTTTATTCTTTCTATGTTCACATTTCGTTCACAATCTAAAACTTTTTCGTTGACTTTTTCTGAGAGCCGATGCTAAAATCGGGAGCATACAAGATCATTTTGCGATCATACCTAATCAGGAAGGAGTGAATTCGATGTACACGTTCAACAAGAGCTTGGCTATGCCTGTCCATAAGTCGGTCCGTCTGCACGGCGCCCTTTCCGAACTGCATATCGATGAAGCTTCCGTCCGCCGTTTGCCGGCCTGCGTTCTCCGATCTTCCATAATCTGAGAGTCGCCCCGACCGACGAAAAACGCGACGATTCGGCTTTGTCCCATCGTCCGCCATATGAACCGTATTTTAAACATATCGCGTGCAGCGGTATGTTTTTTTGCGGTTTTTCGCAAAAATGATTGGTAAATCTATCGTAAACGAAGAAAGGAAGTGATGGAATGTTTTCCGTCCTTCGCAATCTCGGCTGGTTTTTCCGGCAGGAAAAAAGGCGCTATTTGATCGGAGTGTTTTTTCTCGTTCTGGTCGGCGTCATTGAACTTCTTCCGCCCCGGCTGATCGGCATCGCCGTCGACGATATCGCCGGCGGCCTGATCACGAGCGAACGTCTGCTGATGTATATCGGCGGCATTCTGGCTCTGCTCGTGCTCATGTATGGCATCACGTACATATGGATGCGCCAGCTGTTCGGCGGCTCCAACCTCGTGGAACGTCTGCTTCGCAGCCGCTTCATGGCCCATCTGCTTCGCATGACGCCTCCGTTTTTCGAACGGAATCGCACCGGCGACCTGATGGCCCGCGCCACGAACGATCTGCGCGCCGTCGCCATGACGGCCGGCTTCGGCATGCTGACGCTGACCGACTCCACCCTTTTCCTGCTGACCGTGCTGCTGGCCATGGGCTTTATCGTCAGTTGGAAGCTTACGCTGGCCGCCCTGATTCCGCTGCCGTTCATCGCGATCGGCATGAGCATCTACGGCAAGATCATTCACCAGCGCTACACGGTCGCCCAAGATTCCTTCGGCGATATGAACGATCAGGTGCTCGAATCCGTCGCGGGCATTCGCGTGATCCGCGCCTACGTCCAGGAACGTCATGACGAGAAACGTTTTGCGGACATTACGAACGACGTATACAAAAAGAACCTGGCGGTCGCGAGAGTCGATGCCGTGTTCGAACCGTATATCCGCCTGTGCGTCGGCCTCAGCTACCTGATCGGCCTTGCTTACGGCATTTATCTCGTATTCCGCAGCGAGCTGACGCTCGGCGACCTGGTCACCTTCAATATGTATCTGGGCATGATGATCTGGCCGATGTTCGCGATCGGCGAGCTGATCAACATCATGCAGCGCGGAGGCGCCTCGCTCGACCGGGTAAACGAAGTGCTGTTCACCAAAGCCGATATCGAAGATCCCGAGACTCCGACCGACGTCGCGGCTCCGGAATCCATCGAATTCCGCGACGTGACGTTCCGCTATCCGACCTCGACGGTCGATAACCTGGAGCATGTCAGCCTGAAGCTGCGCGCGGGCGAGACGCTCGGCGTGGTCGGACGTACCGGCAGCGGCAAATCCACGCTGCTCAAGCAGCTGCTGCACGAGTATCCGACAGGCTCCGGCGATATTCTGCTGTCCGGCACGCCGATCGAAAACCTGCGCAAAGAACGGCTGCACAGCTGGATCGGTTACGTTCCGCAGGAACAAATTCTGTTCTCCAAGACCGTTCGGGAAAATATCCGTTACGGCAAAGACGACGCGGACGATGCCGAGATCATGGAAGCGATCCGGACTGCCGCTTTCGAAGGCGATCTGGAGACGCTCTCCGACGGACTGGAAACCAAGGTCGGCGAGCGGGGCGTTTCGCTCTCCGGCGGTCAAAAGCAGCGGGTCTCGCTGGCACGGGCCTTTATTGCCGAGCCGGAGATTCTGATTCTCGACGATGCGCTGTCCGCCGTCGATGCGCGCACCGAAGCCCGCATCATTCAAAATATCCGGGAAAAGCGCGCGGGCAAAACGACGCTGATCTCGACTCACCGCCTGTCCGCCGTCGAACACGCCGACCATATCGTCGTGCTCGAAAAAGGACGCATCGTGGAAGAAGGCTCCCATGCGCAGCTGATCGCGCAGAACGGCTGGTACCGCGAGCAGTACGAACGGCAGCAGGTCGAATCCAATCTCTCCTCCGAGGAGGTGCAACCTACCCATGGAAACTAATACCGGGCGTCCCGAGGACGCCGCAGAAGTCCCCAACAAGAAAGTGGCGCGAAGGCTGTTCCAATACGCCCTCCATGCCAAAGGCACATTCATCGCGGCCATTATCGCGCTGGCGATCGGCGTAGGCGCCGAGCTTGCCAGTCCGTTCATCGCCAAAATGATGATCGACGATCATATGATGGGGATCGAAAATCCGTACTACGAAACGACGGAAGCCGGCGACGGCACGGTCTCCTATCAAGGCTCTCAATATAAGCGCGGCGATCGCTTCACGGAAGGCGAGTCGCGCGGCGATGAGGTCCGTGTCCTGCAGGTCGGCCGCGGCTTCGTATTCGTCGATCAAGCCGTTGCCGTGCCGGAAGGCGACCGCAGCTTCGAAAACGGCATGCTGACGATCCGGACGGCGGGCGGCACGGATACGTATCCGGCGCAGCGTCTGTCCAAGCAGGAGCTGTTCGATTTCTACGAACCCGAAATTCCGGGCATCGTGCAGTTGATCCTGCTCTACCTGCTGTTCCTCGCCGTCTCGATCGCGATGGAATTCGGCAAAACGTACTGGCTGCAGTCGTCGGCCAACCGCGTCATTCAGAAACTCCGGCTCGACTTGTACGCTCATATTCAGCGGCTGCCGGTTCACTTTTTCGACAATCTGCCGGCCGGCAAGGTCGTCTCGCGCGTAACCAACGACACGGAAGCGGTCAAAGATCTGTTTATCGCGGTACTGTCCAACTTTACGACGGGCATCGTCTACATCACCGGCATCTACGTCGCCCTGTTCATTCTCGATCCGCGCCTGGCGGCGGTCTCGCTGTTCATCGTGCCGCTGATCGTGCTGTGGATCTATCTGTATCGCAAAGTCGCGACCAAATATAACACGATTATCCGTTCCCGCCTCAGCGAGCTGAACGCGATCATCAACGAATCCATTCAGGGCATGTCGATCATTCGCGTGTTCCGCCGGGAAAAGCAGACGCGTCAGGAATTCGAAGAGCTGAACGGCGACTATCTGAAGCATCAGAACAGAATGCTCAATCTGAACTCGTTCACTTCGCATAACCTGGTCAACGTGCTGCGCAATATTTCGTTTACCGTCGTGATCTGGTACTTCGGGTCTTCGACGATCGACGGCGCGGCTTCCATTATCTCGCTCGGAGCGCTGTACGCGTTCGTCGATATTCTGGGCCGCCTGTTCCAGCCGATTACCGGCATGGTCAATCAGCTCGCCGTGCTCGACTCCGCCATGGTCTCGGCCGGCCGCGTGTTCAAACTGCTGGACGAACCGGGCGAGAACGTAACGGACGGCGGCATGCCGCGTTACAAAGGCGACGTCAAGTTCGACAGCGTCTCGTTCGCGTATAAAAAAGATTTCGTGCTCAAAAACATTTCGTTCGAAGCGAAGCAGGGGCAGACGGTCGCGCTGGTCGGCCATACGGGTTCCGGCAAAAGCTCGATCATCAATCTGCTGTTCCGCTTCTACGATCCTCAGAAGGGCAGCATCACGATCGACGGCCAGAGCGTGCGCGATCTGCCCAAGCAGCATATCCGCCAGCATATGGGCATCGTGCTGCAGGACCCTTATCTCTTTACCGGCACGATCGCGTCCAACGTCAGCCTGGGCGACGAACGGATCAGCCGCGAACGCGTCGAACGCGCGCTCCGTGAAGTCGGAGCCGACAAGATTCTCGCGGATCTGCCGGGCGGATTCGACGAACCCGTCGTGGAAAAAGGCAGCACGCTGTCCGCGGGACAGCGCCAGCTGATCTCGTTCGCCCGCGCGCTTGCGTTCGACCCGGCGATTCTGATTCTTGACGAAGCGACGGCCAATATCGACACCGAGACCGAGGCGCTCATCCAATCCGCCTTGAACGTGCTCAAGCAGGGCCGGACGACGTTCGTCATCGCGCACCGGCTGTCTACGATCCGCAGCGCCGATCAGATCCTGGTGCTTCATCGCGGAGAAATCGTCGAACGCGGCGATCACGACGAACTGATGGCCCTCGGCGGCCGCTACTTCCAGATGTATCAGCTGCAGCAGGGCGGCGGCGATTCCATTACCCCGGTAACGGGCAAACCGGAATCCGGATTCGAAGCCCGGCCCGTTTTCGGCGGAGCCGGCGGCGATTAATAACCCCGTTCTTCCTTTTCGTTTTTCGATCGCGGCCGACGGACAAGCGAAATCTTCCGCCGGTTTTCGCCGCAAAAAAAAGAGCGCCCCTCTTGGGGACGCTCTTTTTTTGATCCGGAATTTTTATTTCAACAATTTCGCGTCGCTGCCGCCCGTCTTCCCGCCGATCTGCTCCGCTACGACTTCGGTATACGTGCCGGTCAGATACGTCGAAGCTTCCGCTTCCGTGATAACCTGCGGATACATCATGCCCGGTTCCGGCGCGGTCACCGTGTACCGGATAACCGCTTTGCCGTCTTCGATGGCCACGTCGTTGATTTTCAGTCCGTAACCCGGGTTCGGCAGTGACGCTTTCAGCGTCGCTTTCACTCGTCCGTCCGCTTCCTGGGTCGTCGTCACCGTCACATCGTTCGCCTCCGATCCGTCTTCGGCTCCGCCTCCGACGTTATTGATGAATTCAACCGCATTATACACCATTTCCGCCGCTTCCATCCGGGTAATCGGCTCCTGCGGACGGAATTCGCCGAGTGTCGGCGAGATAATGCGCATATTGCCGAGCGTCTGGACCGCGTTCATGCCGCTGTCGCTGAATTCGTCTTCGTCTTCGAAAGCCAAGTACATTTTGGTTGTCGGATACTGCCCGGTCGTGTTGATGCCTTCGAGCAGAAGGCTGGCGAATGCCTCGCGGGTAATCTTCGCGCCCACCGGGTCGGACTTGGTGACCGTTTCGATGCCGCTCTGCAGCGCCGCTTCGTATGCCGGAGCGTACCAGGCATCGTTATTGAAAGACTTGCTTGGCGTATGATCGACGTCCGAAGCGGCTTTCATGTCAAAGGCGTTGACGATCAGCTGGATCGCTTGGGCATTGGTCAGATCGAGCGACGGAGCGAACAGATCGGAGCCGACTCCTTTCATAATGCCTTTTTGCTGCAGAGATTCCGCAATTTTGGCATTTTCCGCACCGGTCACGTCGCTGAATGCGGATGCCGAAGCGGCGAACGCGAACGACCCGGCCATCATCAGGGCCGCACAAGCTTTTACCGTCTTTTTCATCATACCTTCACCTCTTCTATAATTTCGTTTTCACCCTTCCAGACGGAGGGGACCCGCAAAAGGTTGCAGTACGGTTCGAATCGGGCAAAAGAGGCGAAGCATCGGCAGAAACCCGCCGGGCGGATATCGCAGTGCCCCGGTTCCTTCTCAAATTTCTTCCGGAGAACGGATGCCGAGCAGATCGAGCGCCCACCGCAATCGCTGCGCGGTCAGTCTGGCGAGTTCCAGCCGCACTTCGCGGTCGACGGATTCGGCGGTCAGCACTTTGTTGTGATGATAGAAACGGTTGAACAACTTGGACAGGTCCAGCGCGTAGCGCGCGATAACGGAAGGTTCATGCCGCTGCAGCCCGCGCCGCAGTTCCGACGGATGATCGCCCAGCCGCTTCAGCAGTTCCCAGGAAGCTTCGTCCCACACGTAAGTTTCGGCCGCCGCTTTTCCCGCAGCTTCCGCGCCGGCTTGCCCCGCTCCCGCTTTGCGAAGAACGCTGCGCGCTCTCGCATGCGTGTACTGCACGTAAGGGCCGGTCTCTCCTTCGAACTGCACCGCTTCTTCCAGCGAAAAATCGATCTCGCCGATGCGGTTGTTTTTCAGATCCCCGAAAATGATCGCGCCGATCCCTACCGCCTCGGCGACGGCTTCCCGCTGCGCCAGCTGCGGGTTTTTCGCTTCTATTATAGAGGCCGCGCGCGATACGGCTTCGTCCAGCACCTCCTCCAGGAATACGACTTTGCCCCGGCGGGTCGACATTTTTTTGCCCTCGAATTTCATCAGGCCGAACGGAATATGCAGACAGGCGTCCGCCCATTCGCGGCCCATTTTTTTTAACACGGCGAAGACTTGACGGAAATGCAGCGACTGTTCCGCGCCGACGACGTACAGCAGCTTCTCCGCGCCGAGCACGTCATGGCGGTAAACGGCGGTAGCGAGATCGCGGGTCGGATAAATGGTCGTGCCGTCGGATTTCAGAATCAGGCAGGGCGGCATCTCCTCGTCGTCGAGCCGTACCACCTGCGCCCCCTCGCTTTCCTCGAGCAGTCCTTTCTGCCGAAGCTCCTCCACGACGGCGCCCATTTTGTCGTTGTAGAAGCTTTCGCCGAGCACCTTATCGAACGAGACGCCCAGACGCTCGTACATCCGGTCGAACTCCGCAAGGCTAACGTCGACGAAGTACTTCCACAGCCGCAGCGCCTCCTCGTCGCCTCCTTCCAACTTTTTGAACCAGTCGCGCGCTTCGGTCTCGAGCGTAGGATCGCTCTCGGCTTCGTCATGGAAACGGACATACAGATCGAGCGATTCGCGAATCGGCGCAGCCTTCAACTTCCGCTCGTCTCCCCAGCGCTTGTAAGCCGTGATCTGCTTGCCGAACTGGGTGCCCCAATCGCCGAGGTGGTTGACGCTGATCGGGTTATGCCCCGCCGCGGCGTACATTCGGTACAGCGCCGCCCCGATCACGGTCGAACGCAGATGCCCGACGCCGAACGGCTTGGCGATGTTGGGCGAAGACAGGTCGATCACTACCGTTTCTCCGCTCTGTTCGACCGGCCGGACTTCGGCTTCCTCCATCAGCGATGCCGCATGCGCCGAACGGTCGAGCCGGAAGTTCAGATAAGGCCCGGCCGCGGAGGCTTCCACGCCTTCAAGCCCGAACCGTTCCGAAAGCTCCGACGATATCTGCTGCGGAGCTTTCCGCCATGCCTTGGCCAGCGCGAAACACGGAAACGCCGCGTCTCCCAGTTTCGGATCCGGCGGCAGCTCCAGCATCGGTTCCGCCGTTCCGGGCTCCCACTCCAGCAGCGCGTCGAGCGCCGCCGCTATTTTCGATAAACTCATCATTCGTTCCTCCCCGTTATGGTTGCCGTTTTCACAATCTGCTTGTTCAGGCGCAGGAGTACGTCAAAAAGCCCTCGCCTCATAAAGAGACGAGAGCTTTTCGGTCCCGCGGTACCACTCTTATAGCCCGGTGTCGTTTTCGCGAAAAAAACGGGCGCGGGCCTCTCGAGCGGCGGTAACGGCGCCGTGACCGGACGATTCTACGCGGAAAGTCGCCGGAAGCGCAACTTCGTTCGAACCGCCGTCTCCCGGGTGCGCTTCTCCGAAGGTCGCGGCGCCGGCTTCCACTCTCCCGGCTCGCTGCTGCCGCTGACTCTGCTTCGGATACTCTCCCGTTCGTTGACGTTCTCGATGGGTCTTTCCGTCATTATAGGGAATTGTCAGCCGGGAAGCAAGCCATCTTCCCTCTTTTTGTCCCTGTCCCTTTCTTTTCTCCTTTTTTTCGACAATTCTCATTTTTTTGCCAGCTTGAACGCTTTAACGGATTCAATGCTTTGCCAGCTGTTTAATCAATAAAGCGTAATGCTCCCCGCTTGCTTTTTTCGGGGAATTCCGTTCATTTTCCAACAAGGAGGAATCATCGATTTGAAATCCACACGCTTCTTCAGTCCTCTATGGCTCCTTACGGCGGCGCTGCTGCTGCTCGTAACCGCCTGCACGCCCGAATCGCGTTCCTCTAACGGAGCGCCCGCAGCCGGAACGAACGACGACGGAAGCGCGACCGAGAAAGTCACGATCGACTTCTGGACGTTCTGGGGTTCCGAGACCCGCCGTCCGATCATCGAAAAAATCATCGAAGACTTCAATCAATCGCAGGACCGGATCGTCGTCAAGCATACATACCTGCCATTCGGGGATATCTGGACGAAAAACCTGGCTTCGATCGCCGCCGGCAATCCGGCCGACGTCATCATCAACGACTACGCCGACGTCAACCTGCGTGCCAGCAAAAATCAGAACACCAATCTGTCCGAATATTTGAGCCAAGACGATATTGAAAAGCAGTTTTATCCGGAATTGTGGAAAAACGTGCTGTACAACGATGAGGCGTACGCGCTTCCGTTCAATACCGATACCCGCCTGCTCTACTACAACAAGGAAGCGTTCCGCGAAGCCGGCCTCGATCCCGAGCAGCCGCCTCAGACTTGGGAGCAGCTTGAAGAATACGCGAAGAAGCTGGACAAGAAAACAGGCAGCCAGTACGACCGCGTCGGCTTCTACCCGCTGTGGGGCGATTTCGGCGTCGACAGCTGGCTGATCAACGGCGACGGCGGAAACGGCTACTTTAACGAAAACGACGAAACAAGCATCAATACGCCGGGCAAAGTGTCCACGCTCGAATGGCTGAAATCTTGGCAGGACCGCCTGGGCCGCCAGACGGTGGACGCGATGAAAGCCGACTTCGGCAGCGGGGTGAGCGATCCGTTCATTTCCGGCAAAGTCGCCATGTATATTCAGACCGGCACGTATAATACGCAAATCGAAGAATTCGGTCAAGACCTCGACATCGGCGTAGCGCCGATTCCGGAACGCGAAGAAGGTTCGGGCCATTGGAGCAGCGGCGGCGGTTTCGTCGTCGAAATTCCGAAGGGCGCCAAACATCCGGACGAAGCATGGGAATTCATGAAATATTTGACCGGCGTCGACGCGCAGAAGTACTGGGCGCTCAAAAACTTCGACAATGTGGCGAATATCGAAGCGGCCGAAGATCCGGAAGCGAACGAAAACGCGGTCTATAAAGCTTCGGTCGAAAATCTGGCGAATACGAAAGTGTTCCAGGTCCCGCTCAGCGCTTCCGGCTACAAAGATCTGATCAACCCGCATATGGACGCCGTGTTCCTGGGCAAAGAAACGCCCGAACAAGCGCTTCAAGGGGCAGAAAAAGACGTTCAAGCCTTGATGTCGAAAAGCAAGTAACGTTAAGCAGACTTCGCCGCCCGGCACGATGGGAGCCGCTCCGGTCTTTACCGGTACGCGGCTCCTTACCCTTTTATAAAGGAGGTCCGTCATGAAAACGAACGCGGAAACGCTGACGCAAAAAAAGAAAAGAAAGAAGCTGTCCCCGCTCGCGCGCCGAGAGGAGCTTCAAGGTTATCTGTTTATTTTGCCCTGGCTGGTCGGTTTGTTCGGCATTACGCTGTTCCCGATGCTGTTCTCGCTGTACGGAAGCTTTACCAATTACGACGTGACGTCGCGGATGGATTTTATCGGTCTTCGCAATTACACGCGCATGTTCGCAAGCGATCCCCTTTTCTGGAAGTCCCTCTACAATACCCTGTATTACGTCGCCCTTATGGTGCCGTTGACCACGATCGGCTCCGTGCTGCTGGCGCTGATGCTGAACGAGCGGATCGCCGGCATGCGCGTATTTCGGACTATTTATTATTTGCCGGCCGTCCTTTCGGGCGTAGGCGTCTACTTTCTGTGGATCCAGCTGCTCAATCCGTCCAGCGGCCTGATCAATACGCTGCTCGGCTGGGTCGGCATTCCCGGTCCCGCCTGGCTCAGCGATCCGATGTGGACCAAGCCCGCGATCATTATGATGAAGCTGTGGGGCGTCGGAGGCGGCATGCTGCTGTATCTGGCGAGTCTGCAGGGCGTTCCTTCGCAGCTGTACGAATCGGCCAAGCTGGACGGCGCGTCCGCTTTCCGGAGATTCTGGCATATCACGCTGCCGATGATCTCGCCGGTCATCTTTTTCGACGTGGTCACGAGCTTTATCGGCGGGTTCCAGATCTTCCAGGAAGGCTATGTCATGACCGACAGCGGCAACGGAGGCCCGATGGGTTCTCTCTTGTTCTATAACCTGTACATGTGGAACCAGGCGTTCCAGCTGTTCGACATGGGCTACGCGATGGCGATGGCATGGGTGCTGTTCGTGATCGTGCTGCTGCTGACGCTGATCAACCTGCGGATGTCCCGGCGCTGGGTGTATTATGAAGGAGGCGAAGACTGATGGACCGTCCCGTACCGCCGGCTTCCGGCAGAGAAAATCAGGCTATCGACGCCCGCCGTATTCCCGCACGCCGGCGCCGCATCAAACCGAGCGAAGCGCTGCTCTTCGTTTTGCTGTCCGTAGGAAGCCTGCTGTTCCTGCTGCCCCTGTGGTGGATGATTTCCACCTCGCTCAAGTCGCCGCAGGAAATCGCGCAGTATCCGCCGACCTTCATTCCGAACGAATTTCATTTCGAGAACTATATCCACACTTGGCAGGCCGCTCCTTTTACGCTCTATGCGTTCAATACGCTGATGCTGGCCTTTTTCGCGGTCGTCGGCAATGTGGTCGTCAACTCGTTCATCGCCTACGGCTTTGCGCGCATCTCTTTCCGGGGCAAAAGATTATGGTTTTCCGTGCTGCTGGCGACGATGATGATCCCCGGCTTCGTCACGCTGATTCCGCAGTACGTGCTGTTCTCCAAGCTGCACCTGGTAGGCACTTATTATCCGCTGATCATTCCGCAGTTTCTCGGCAGCGCCTTCTATATTTTCATGCTGCGGCAGTTCTACCTGAGCATCCCCAAAGAACTGAGCGAAGCGGCGAAAATCGACGGGGCGAACCATCTGTACATTTGGGCGCGGATCGTCATTCCCCTGTCCAAGCCCGCGCTGGCGGCCATTGCGATCTTCGCTTTCAACGGAGCCTGGAACGATTTTCTGGGTCCCCTGCTGTATGTCAACGACGAGGTGCTGTACACGCTGCAGATCGGTCTCCAGTCGTTCCGCGGCAGCGTCCAGACGCAGTGGAACTATCTGATGGCCGGTTCGGTCATCGTGCTGCTGCCCGTCATCGTGCTGTTCTTCCTGTTCCAGAAATACTTTATCGAAGGCATGAACTTGACGGCGGGCACGAAAGGCTGATCCGAACGGGCGGAGGAATAATCGACGTCGGAAAGCCGTTCAAAAGCGCATCCGTTTCTCCGCACAAAAAAGACCGTTCTCCGTGGAGAGCGGTCTTTTCGTATGTTCGGTCCTCTTGGGGAGAAGAGCGTTAAGCCGCTACCAGCATGCTGCGGCAGACGCGCGCGCATTCCTGGCAGACGCTTACGCATTCCTGGCAGTGTTCATGCGGGTGCTTCATGCACTCTTCGGCGCAGACGTCGCACGCTTTGGCGACCAGCTCGCAGATTTCGGCGACGAACGGACTGTTGCGCGTCATGGCCTGAACGGCCATTGCGCACAGATCCGCGCATTCGCGGTCGAGACGCAGACATTCGCGAAGCTCGAAAATATCAAGGCCTTTAAGGCTCGAAACGTAGCTGGTATTGCAGACGTTCATGCAGCGGATGCAGGCGTCGATGCACTCTTTATATGTAGTCACGGTCACGTTTGTCATGTCGTGTCCCTCCCGGTGTAATGTTAAGGCTTGTCGGCCTGTGATAATTAACTATTACCCGAAAGATGACAAAATTGAAACCGTTCTGACCTGTCTGCTCGCCCGCCCGGCTTATTCGCCGACGGTTTCCAGCTCTTCAAGCTTTTCTCGAAGATCCGCCGACGAAAAATGCTCGCCGATGAAAACCGCCATGTCGTCCAGCTGCCCTTGCGGCGTAACCTTAATGAAATCCAGCTCCCGAAACGCGTACTGAAACAGGAAGCGGCTGGCCGTATCGGAAAACGTCAGCAGTCCTTTGGCCCTGTAAATCTCGCGCGGCAGCGAAGCGATCAAGGCCTCGAAGCGCTCGCTGTCGACCGGACGAGCAAAGCGGTGCGTGTACGAGGTGACATGCTCATGTCCCGAGCCGCCCAACATCGAAAAACGGCCGGCGGATGTCTTCCTCGGCGTTCCCGCTTCCCGGCTTTCCGGAGTAAAAGCGGTACCCAGCAGCATCCCGAAATCCGCTTCGCAGCGAACGGTGCGGACGACGGGCGCATAAGCGTTCCACTCGGCAATCGCGCGTTCCAGTTCTCCGGCTTCCTCCTGGCTTACGCGGTCGATTTTGTTCAGCACGACGACCGAAGCGCAGCGGATCTGATCCTGCATCAGCGCATAAGTCCGTCCTCCGCGATTGCGGTGCAGTTCGAGCAGATGCGCGGCATCGGCCACCGTAATCAGTCCTTTGATATCGATGCCCGCATACATGGCCGTTTCGGTCGCCGAATCGAGCAGGTCGATCGGATTCGCCGCCCCCGTCGCTTCGATGACGACGACATCCGGCCGGTCGCGCTCGACCAGCATCGCCAATTCTCCTGCCAGGTCTTCGCGTACCGTGCAGCAGATACATCCGCCGAGCAGCTCGGCCGTAGGAACCTCCGCTTCGACGAGCAGTCCGTCGAGATTGACGTCGCCCAGTTCGTTTATAATGACGCCCGGCTTCAAGCCCTGCTCCTGCCAATGGGCGACCAGACGCTGAAGCAGCGTCGTTTTTCCGCTTCCGAGAAAACCGGACAGCAGATACACCGGTACTTCGTTATGCATAGGTAAACCTCCCGTGTCGATCGTTGCCGTTCTCCGGCGGGTTCCGCGATTTTGCGCGATACGGATTTTGCGCAATACGTAGCCCGCCCGATGATTGAGTCTACTACACGGCGACGCGGAGCGCAACGGCGAGCGGGAAATGTTACGCTTCCGATACTTTCACCAGCTGTCGGCCGACCGCCTGTCCTTTCAAAATGCGGGACAGCGCGTCGGGCAGCTGTTCGAGCGTCAATTCGTGCACGGCCTGCTCGAATACGGCATCCGGCTTCCATTCGCCCGCCAGCTTCTTCCATACGTCCAACCGCAGAGGAACCGGGCATTGGACGGAATCGATGCCGGCCAGCGTCACGCCGCGCAGAATGAACGGATGCACGCTTGTTCCGAAATCCCCGCCGCCCGTAAGGCCCGACAGCGCAAGCACGCCGCGGTAAGCGATCGTCTTCAGGCGCTCCCCCGTGCCCGCGCCGCCGACCGGGTCGACGATGGCCGCCCAAGTGCCTTTGCCCAGCGGCCCCTTGGACGGCGCCTGCGCCTCCTCGCGGGAAACCGTGCGCGCAGCGCCCAGCTTCTTCAGCAGCTCCCACTCCTGCTCCTTGCCGCTGCTCGCCGTTACTTCAAAGCCCAACTTCGCCAGAATCGCGACGGCGACGCTGCCTACGCCGCCCGAAGCGCCGGTAACCAGCACGGGACCGCTGTCCGGCGTAATGCCCGCGCGCAGAATCGCTTCGACGGACATGCCTGCCGTGAAGCCTGCCGTGCCCAGAATCATCGCTTCGCGCGCGCTCAGTCCCTGCGGCAGTTTGATCAACCAGTCCGCCGGCACTCGGGCCTGTTCGCTGTATCCGCCGAAATGCGAAACGCCGAGCCCGTAGCCGGTGCACAGCACTTGGTCGCCTGCCGCAAAACGCGAATCTTCCGAAGCGATCACCTCGCCGGCCAGGTCGATGCCGGGAACGAACGGATACTCGCGGACGACCCGCCCTTCCTTGATGCTGGCCAGACCGTCTTTATAATTGACGTCGGAATAACGGACGCGAATCAGCACTTCGCCCTGCGGCAGGTCTTCCGTTCCGATCTCCTTGATCGATCCCGTGACTTTGCCTTCCGATTCCTCCAGCCAGAATGCGCGAAACTTCTCCGTCATGTTCTCTCCTCCAATATCTTTTTTTCGGTAAGCCGGACCCGCCCGGCCTCTTCCTTTTCATCCTACTCCAATGAATATCCGAATGCCAGCCGCTCGGCAAGAGACCGGGAAAGGCCGTCCGTCATCCGCGCTCCGTTCCGGCGTTAACCGCGCAGCGCAAAGCGGCCGGTAAAAGGTACCGGCCGCTCGGTCGTCAAGCCGCCTGACGGCGGGTTCGTGCAATCATTAAAGATCCGGATGTTCGTGCTTGGCTTTCAAGCGGTTCCAGCGCAGTTCGACTTCGCGTTCGAACTCCCGAAGCGCCGCTTCGTTTTCCGGCTTCAGCAGATGGCGGGTCTTGCCCATTCTCTTCAGCCAATCGGAAACCGGCACTTTTTTGTTCTTCTCCTCCGGATTGTACGTGATCGTCGTAATCCCCTGTTCGACTTCGTACAGCGGGAAGAAGTTGGAGCTGACGGCCGCATCGACGATGTTGGCTCCCTGGTCGTCCGGCGACATCCAGTTCAGCGGACAGGCGATCAGAATTTTGCCGTAGACCAGACCGGCGTTCTGCGCGTACCACTGAGCTTTCGCCGCCTTCTTGACCAGATCCTGCGGAAACGCCTCGCTGCCGGTAAAGACGTACGGGATCCCAGTCGCCGCCATGATCTGCGCCGTATCCTTATGATGGAACGCTTTGCCCTGCTGCGCTCTGCCGACTCCCGACGTGGACGTGCGGTGGCCGAGCGGCGTGGAGTAAGACAGTTGGGCTCCCGTGTTCATATACCCTTCGTTGTCGTATTCGACGATGATCATCCGATGTCCTCGCAGGGCGGCGCCGATCGCCGGACCCATGCCGATATCCATTCCTCCGTCGCCCGTTACCATGACAAACGTGAAATCTTCCCGCAGTCCGAGCCCTTCGAACTCGCCGCGCCGTTTGCGTTCCCAGAACATTTCGACGAGACCCGACAGCGTCGCCGCACCGTTTTGGAACAAATTGTGCAGATATGTCGCTTTATGCGAAGAATGCGGGTACCCCGTCGTCGTAACCATCGCGCAGCCGGTATGGAACAGCGTCACGATATCGCCTTCGATGCCTTTGAAGAACAGCTCGAGACCCGAGAAAATGCCGCATCCCGGGCAGGCGCCGTGTCCGGGTGCAAGCCGTTTCGGCTTTTTCGTCAGCGAACGCAGCGGCGGAATTTTGACGGCAAGTTTGCCGCTCTCCGCGTTCGGCGTCACGGTGATGAGGCCGGTCTTAAGATCGTCGAAGTTCAATGGCTTGAGCAGCCGCTTCGGCGCCTTCGAAGGGTCGCCGGGCGTATGGCCGTAGAAATCGAACGGAACCGATACGGACCGCTTTCCGGCCGCTTCGATCGCCAGTTCGAAGAAATGGCGGCCGTCCTCGGCCTTGAATTCTTTGCCGCCGAGACCGTATACGCGGCCCACGACCTGCGTATCCCGGTTGCCGTGCGTGAACAGCGCGGCCTTGATCTCGTTCAGCATATTGCCGCCGTGAGCGCCGCACGAATCGGCCCGGTCCCCGACCGTAATCGCCCGGACGTTTTTCAGCGCTTCGGCGATTTGCCGCTGCGGGAACGGACGAATCATGTTCGGCGCGATCGCTCCCGCCTTGATTCCCTGCAGGCGCAGCTCGTCCACCACGTCCTTGATCGTTTCGGAAGCGGAATTCATCAGGAATACCGCCACTTCGGCGTCTTCCATCCGGTATAGGTCGAGCACGGGATAATCCCGCCCCGTCAGTTTCTTGTACTCCGCCGAGATACGCTCGAAGACGCCTTCCGCACGGTACATGGCCTGCGAAAGCTGATAGCGGTTGTTGATATAATCCGGTTCGTTCATGTAAGGTCCGATGGTGATCGGATTGTCGCGGTCCAGCGCGTTCGCGAAGCCTTCCGGCGGATTCTCGCCGACGAACGCCAATACATCCGCCCGATCTTCGAACGTCTGCACGCGGCGCTTCTGGTGCGACGTGAAATAGCCGTCGTACGCCACCATGACCGGCAGGCGGACTTCCGGATCTTCGGCCAGCTTGAGCGCCATCAAATTCATGTCGTACACCGCCTGCGGATCGCGGCACATCAAGATCGGCCAACCCGTGTTCAGGGCAAAGTACAGGTCCGAATGATCGCCGTGAATATTCAGCGGTCCCGACACCGAACGGCAGACCAGATTGAGCACCATCGGGAACCGCGTACCCGACTGAACGGGCATTTGTTCCATCATATATAAATATCCCTGGGCGCTCGTCGCGTTGAATACCCGGCCGCCGCCGGTCGACGCTCCGTAGCAGATGCCCGCCGAGCTGTGTTCGCCGTCCGAAGGGACAAGGCGAATACCGTGCTTGCCTTCCGTCTTCATCAGATCCAGATGCTGCGCCACTTCGGTCGAAGGCGAGATCGGGAAGTACCCCATGATGTGATAGTCGATTTGGTGCGCGGCGTAAGCGGCCATCTCGTTGCCCGATTCGTAGACCATCCGCTGCTTGACGCGGCCGGCCGGGATTTCCTTGGAATAATCGATTGCCATGCTTTTCCCTTCCTTTCAGTCGCTCTTCATCAAGCTTCGGCGAAATCGAACCGATGTCGGACCCGATTTGCCGCGGCATAACCTTCCTGCTCGAGCATCCGCGACAGCGAATCCGTCGGACAGGCTTCGACGCACTTCAGACAGCCTTTGCAGTATTGATAATCGATGCCCTGCAGCACCATCTGCATACGGCCGCGCTTATCCGGCTGCTCTTCCCAGACGAAACAGAGGTCCGGGCAGGCCGTGTCGCACTGCGCGCAGTTGATGCAGGTCGCCTGGTCGAAGGCGGGCAGCATGCCCGAGCGCGAAATGCTGAGATCTTTGAGCAGGCTGCTGCCCGGCGTGACGATCATGCCGCCGAGCGGCTGGTTCGTATAACCGAGAGGACTTTCGCCCGTTTGGACCGCGGACTCCCGCCTTCCCGCCGGCATATCCAGAAGTTCGATCTCCGTATATCCGCGTTCGAATACCCGCACCGCCTGCTCGACCGCCTGCGGATATTTTTTGCCGAGCGACTTGGCGATCACGTCTTTCATGAATTCCGGGTCCAGGAAGCCGCATGTTCGGAACAATCCGCCGAGCATCGCCATGTTGACCCGATTCTTCTCCTCGAGCGCGATGCGCGTCGCGTCGAGCACGGCTACCCTGCAGCCGTTCAAACCCGCTTCCTCCGCGACCTGCAGGGCGGAGCGCGCCGAGTTGACCAGCACGATACCGCCGGGCAGAACACCGGAAGCCGCG
This sequence comes from Saccharibacillus alkalitolerans, assembly GCF_011090185.1. Classification (GTDB taxonomy): domain Bacteria; phylum Bacillota; class Bacilli; order Paenibacillales; family Paenibacillaceae; genus Saccharibacillus; species Saccharibacillus alkalitolerans. Next base: position 29,963 of record NZ_JAAFGS010000003.1, read on the forward strand.
CCCGATTTCAATAGATTTTCATGAAAAACGCCGATCACGTGAGGATGTTCGATCGGCGACGTATCTCGTATCGGCGTACCGAACTCGCAGAAACGGATATGGGCTTTCACCGGCGATCCCTTTTTCTCCGAACCGTACGACGAGAAACTGACTCCGTCCATATCCGCTCCGACAATCCCGGCTTCGGCCAGCATTTTGCCGGCCAGATTGGCGCCGAGTCCCCCGATCGATTCCAGACGGATTTCGAAAAAGCCCCGTTTATTTACTTCAGGCAGTACCGCCACACTTTTTCCCCCTCCGCATTTTGTTTTAAATTTAACAATTTACATAGGGTGTCACTGTAATAAATATCACATGCGGCAGCCGCTCAGGGACAAAGCGCGCAAAAAAGCGGGATCTCCCTGAGGAGATCCCGCTTTCCGTGCAGCCGTCCATTTTCCCCCGACTCTTCCGTTCCGATCTTCAGCCTTCCTGCGGCGCTTCCGTCTCTTCCATATACCGGTCGATCAGGCTCTGCTTGAGCTTCCAGGCTTTCTCGCTGATGTTGACGCGGTAAATTTCCGGATTCAGCTTGCGGAGATACTGCGGCCAGAACAGATCCAACTGCGAAGCATGATAGTCGCGAATCTCGTCCAGCGAAGGCAGATCGTACACCAGCCGGCCGTCTTCGAAGATCGGCACGAGCATGCTCAATGCATCATAATTTTTCACGTAACGGCGAATGTACGTATGCAGCGGATTGAACAGCTTCAGCTGACGTCCTTCGCGCGGCTCTTCCTCTTCCGGGAAGCAGATATAATCGGCGATCGCTTTGCCGGTTCCGCGATCCACGATCCGGTAAACGTCTTTTTTCCCCGGCGTCGTGACTTTTTCGGGATTGGCCGAAATTTTGATCGTCGGTTCCATCTTTCCGTCCACTTCGCGCTGTACGAGCTTGTATACGCCGCCGAGCGAAGGTTGGTCATGCGCCGTGATCAGCTGCGTGCCGACGCCCCAGACGTCGATACGCGCATCCTGCATTTTCAGCTCCGTAATGGTGTTCTCGTCCAGATCGTTCGAAGCGACGATTTTGACGTACTCCAGGCCCGCTTCGTCCAGCATTTTGCGCGCTTCGATCGACAGGTAAGCGAGGTCCCCGCTGTCCAGCCGGATCGAATTCAGCCGCTTGCCGCGTTGTTCCAGCTTCTTCGCCGTGCGGATGGCGTTGGGTACGCCGCTGTTCAGCGTGTCGAACGTATCGACGAGCAGCGTCGAGCCGTCCGGAAGCACTTCCGCGTATTTGTCGAACGCTTCCTGCTCGCTTTCGAAGCTCTGCACCCAGGAATGGGCATGCGTCCCTTTGGTCGGAATGCCGAAGCGCTTGCCGGCCATCATGTTCGACGTCGCGTGGAACCCGGCCACATAAGCGGCGCGCGCCCCCCATACGGCGGCATCCGCTTCCTGAGCCCGGCGCGTTCCGAACTCGAGCAGCGTGTCGCCGTCCGCCGCCTGCTTGATGCGGGCAGCTTTCGTGGCAATCAACGTCTGGAAATTCATGAAGTTCAGCAGCGCCGTCTCGACGAGCTGCGCTTCGAAAATGGTGCCTTCCACGCGAACCAAAGGCTCGTTCGGAAACACGACGGCTCCTTCGCGCATGGAGTGGATGCTGCCGGAAAAGCGGAACGTGCGCAGCTCCTCCAGGAAACGGGGATCGTAGTTTTCTTCTTGTTCCGACAGATAACGGATATCGTCCTCATGGAAACGAAGGTTCGATACGTAATTCACAATCCGTTCCAGGCCCGCGTAGACCGCATAGCCGTTGCCGAACGGCAGCGAACGGAAGTAAGCCTCGAATACCGCGCGGCGCGTATGCGTGCCGTTTGCCCAATGGGCGTACATCATGTTGATCTGATATTTGTCCGTATGTAAAGCCATACCTGGCGTCTCCATACCGTCTCCTCCTCCGATGCCGGATGGAAGGCCGCGCGGCCGTTTCTGGCGCGCGGTATTCCATCCGGCAGTGAATAAATTCCCGTCGGTTTCCGTGTTTATTCCTTTACGACCTTCGCGCCGAGACTCGTCTTAAAATGTCCCAGCGCCCAATCGTGTCCCGCCATGTCGAAGCTGGCGACCGCGTCCTCGTGCACCACGATGTCGAAACCGAGGTTATAGGCGTCGACCGCGGTATGGAGCACGCAGATATCGGTACATACGCCGATCAGATGCAGTTCCGTAATGCCTCGCGCGCGCAGACGGATCGCCAGGTCGGTTCCGGCGAAGGCGCTGTATCTTGTCTTGTCCATCCAATAAATAGCCGATTCGTGCTCGGCGTAAACGTCTTTCAGTCGGCCGTACAGCGCCCGGCCTTCCGTCCCGCGAATGTTGTGCGGTGGAAAAAGGCTGTTCTCCGGGTGATACGAATCGTTCTCGTCATGCAGGTCGACCGCCATGACCACATAATCGCCGTTCGAGACGAACCGCTCGGTCAGCCCGGCGATCCGTTCTTCGATAGCGATTCCCGGCTCGCCTACCGGCAGCTTTCCGTCCACAAAATCGTTCGTATAATCGATTACGATCAGAGCTTTCATCGAAACTCCTCCTTGTCGGGCCGCGCAGGCGCAGGCTTATGCGAATCGGAATCCGTCAGGAATAAATCGACAGGCGCGGCACATTGTCCAAAAACCGGTACAGCTGCGCCGGCCGCTGCGAGTACTGGTTCGAGCTGACCGGAACTCCGTTTTCGTCGCGAACTTCTTCCAGAATGCCCTTGCGGCTTCGGGTAGAAGTGATCTTCCGGATAAAATTCGGTTCCTCGAAATCCGGGACGACCGCCTTGATGACCTGATACAGCTCGCTCAGCGTAAATTCCTGGGGCAAAAACTTGCGGGCGATCGTCGTCTGCAGCATTTTCTCCTGGATTCTGCCGTAAGCTTCCGCGATAATGTCCCGATGATCGAAGCCCAGGTCAAGCTCTTCCAGCGCTTCTTCGATTGTGAACAATCCCACTTCTTCGGCGTCGTCCGCGGCCTGGCGCTTCTCCAGCACTTCTTCTTCCACCAGCGCGAAAAAGGCATGCGAGATGATCCACCCTCTCGGGTCGCGTCCGGGCTTGCTGTACACGCTCAGATATTCCAGATGACGGCCGACGACGCCGGTCTCTTCCTTGAGTTCCCGCATCGCCGTTTCGTACAGCGATTCGTCTTCGCGCGAGAATCCGCCCGGCAGCGCCCATTTGCCGGCAAACGGCCAAGAGCGCCGGCGAATCAGCATCACGCGCAGATCCCGCAGCGGAAGCGTCTTGGTCACGGTCTTGCGCTCGCGCTTCGTCAGGGTAAACATCACGATATCCGCCGGCGCTCCGTCCGGCGTCCGGTACTTCTTCGCATCGTACTTCGCTTGCTTGTCTTGTTCGTTTTGTTCGTTCATCGGCATCACCATCGCAGCATTTGATAAAAGCGTTATACAAGTTCCAAATATGATATTATCATTATGACACACTCAATTCATTTGTCAACCCTGCCCTGCCGGATCGTTCGAAGATCGCAGCCCATTTGATACAAATCGACCGGTTCTCCTTCGATCATCAGCGCGCCGCGCATGATTCCTTCCAACCGGAATCCGACGGAGCGGTACAGCCGGTAGGCCCGCTGATTGGGAGCCTGTACCGTCAGCTCCGCCCGAAGAATATGCCGGCGCGCGGCCCAATCGAACAGCTCCTCGAATAATCGCCGGCCCAATCCCTGTCCGGTATGGCTTTCCAGGATGCCGATGACGATATAGACGGTATGCTGATTGCGCCGAACTTTGCCGCCCGTCGCTTCCAGGTATCCGACAATCTCGCCGTCCGCTTCGACGACCAGCATCAGCGAGTTGGAACTGCGCAGCAGCGAGCGGATCTGTTCGAACTGATCGCCGTCGGTCGAACGCCGTTCTCCGGGCTCGTACAGCATCGAAGTGGTTTCGCGATCGAGCTGCTTTTTCATCGCGATCAGCGATCGGCTGTCGCGAAGTTCCACCCGCCTTACGATCGGCAACGAGCCTGCTGCGCCGGAGGGTGCCTTGCCCGAATTGTCCTCCGGATCGTCGGGATGCTCCGTCAACAGCTCCAGCATCAGTCTGTCCGCTCGAGGCACTTCGCCGGCCCGGCTCTTCGGCCAGCAGCTTGCGTAATAATCGGGCTCGATCGCCGCGATTCTGAACCCTGCCCGCTGGCAGACCGTCAGCAGTTCCGTTTCCCAATTGCCCGCGTAAGCGAGCAGGCGGCGCACCCCCGTGCGCTGCAGTTCTTCGGCCGCGGCCTGCAGCAAAAGAACCAACCGGCCGCCGCCGGCTTCATCCCACGCTTCGGCCGCCGCGTTGACCACCTCGGCCTCCTCGGCCGCGATCCGCAGGCAGCCTACGGCGGCCGTCACGCGGCCTTCCGAGCGAATCGTCCACCACTCCGCCTCGCTCGCATACGTTTCGATGCGCCATTCCAGCGGATCTCCGCGTTTTAGCAGCTCTTCGGGCAGCTCGCCCGACTCCGCATCATATGCCATTTTTTCGATCCCGCTGCTGACTTGATCACGTTCCATACGGTCCGCTCCTCTGCGATCGTCTCGGTTTGTCCATAAACAAAAGGCGCGGAGACGATCGTCCGCGCCTTTTCGGCTTCCGCCGCAGGTTAACCGCAGGAAGACGGCGGACTGTCCGCTCCTTTTTCCACGGTAATCTTTTCGGATACGGTAGCATGAATGGCGGATACGACCATCTGCAGCAGGTCGTTGATTTCAACCTGCCCCTGCTGGTAATCGCCCACGATCGGGATGGCGTCAAGCTCGTCTTGAAGCTCGCGCATTTCCGCTTCGATGACGGCCGCCATCTTCGTGTTTTTCATCGCTTCGAACGCCACGATTTCTTTCTGCTTCTTTTTAATCGTCGCGATCAGGGTTTGAATCCGTTCATGCCCCTGAATTTGTCGCTCCGCCTGCTGGAACACCCGAACTTCTTCGCTCGAAGAAATCAGGCCCGCCAGTTCGCGGGACTTATCGAGGATGTCTTCCCGGGTCCAAGCTGCCGACGGAACGCCGGCCTCCGAGTTCCCCTGCTGCTGTCTATCCATCATTTTGCTCCTCCTCGATGCTTATGCGTACGGCGTCTTTGCGCCGATTGTCTTCCGTCTATGGGGTCCGCCCGCCGGCTGTTTGTCAGTCGGCGGCGACCGGCGTTTTTGCGAGGCTGCCGGCCAGATGCCAGCTTTTCGCCTCGGTAATCTCGACCTGCACGAAGGTGCCGATCAGTTCCGGGCCGCCTTCGAAGTGAACCAGTTTGCTGCCGCGCGTACGGCCGGCCAGCACGGAGCCGTTGGTCCGGCTCGGCCCTTCCACCAGCACTTCGAGCACGCGGCCCAGCAAAGCTTCGTTCGATCGTCGTCCCTGCTCCGCGATCAGCGCGTTAAGCTGCGCGAGGCGCTTCTTTTTGACTTCCATCGGAATATCGTCCGCCATGGCGGCGGCCGGCGTTCCTTCACGCGGCGAGTAAATGAACGTATAAGCCGCGTCGTAACCCACTTCCCGCACGAGCGAGAGCGTTTCTTCGAACTGTTCGTCGGTCTCGCCGGGGAACCCGACGATGATATCGGTGGTAAACGCCGCATCCGGCACTTCCCGGCGAATTTTCGCCACGAGTTCCAGGTAATTCTCCCGCGTATATTTCCGGCCCATCTTCTTCAGCACGGCGCTGCTGCCCGACTGCACCGGCAGATGGATATGTTCCGCCAGGTTGCCTCCGCGGCCGAGCACCTCGATCAGATGGTCGTCGAAATCCCGAGGATGCGATGTCATAAAACGGATGCGGGGCACATCGATCTTGGACATATCGTCCATCAGATCTCCGAACCGGTATTCGATATCTTCAAAGTCCTTGCCGTAAGCATTGACATTCTGACCGAGCAGCGTAATTTCCTTAAATCCCTGCCGCGCCAGTTCGCGAACTTCCGCGATGACGTCTTCGGGACGCCGGCTGCGCTCTTTGCCCCGCGTATACGGAACGATGCAGTACGTGCAGAACTTGTCGCATCCGTACATAATATTAACCCAAGCGCGCATGCCTTCCCGTTTTTTCGGCAGGTTTTCGATAATGTCGCCTTCTTTGGACCACACTTCGACGACCAGCTCCCTGCCGAATACCGCCTCGCGAATCAGATGCGGAAGCCGGTGTACGTTGTGCGTACCGAAAATCATGTCGACAAAAGCGTGTTTTCGCAAAATGCGGTTCACGACGCCTTCTTCCTGCGACATGCAGCCGCATACGCCGATCATCAGCCCGGGCCGCTCGGTTTTGAGCATTTTCAAATGGCCCAGCTCGCCGAACACGCGGTCCTCCGCATTTTCGCGGATTGCGCACGTATTCAGCAGAATGATGTCCGCTTCCGTCCGGTCTTCCGTTCCTACGTAGCCCATCTGCTCCAGCAGTCCTTTGATCGTTTCCGAATCGTGTTCGTTCATCTGGCAGCCGTAGGTCTGGACATAGTAGCGCTTGCCTTCGCCGAACGCGCGCATATCGTCCGGAATCGAAAATTCGTGATGGACCGCGATGCTGTCTTTGCCCCGCCGCTTGCCTGCCCGGTAGTCGGGCTGCGATTTGATGCGAATCTCCCGCCCGTGAAGGCGTATCGTCGTTCCGTTCTCGTCTTCGCTCAGTACTTTGGCATTCGAAAAATCGAAGTATTCGGAATAGTCTTTCGTTCCGCTTTTCATCGCCAACCACCCTTAATGCTAAGTTTCGTGTCGCCTTATCTTCCTCGCCCGACGCGGTTTCCGTTTTTTTATCTTATACGGTAAAAAATTATATCACACTGCCAACCTTCATTCCATTCGATTTGCGAAGACCCTTTTCGGGTTTCTTTCCGCATTTTTGAAACCTCGGCTGCCTTTATGCGGTATACTTAGGGAACAGACGGTCCATCGGACCTACATCTAGGAGGATTCATTTGAAAAAGAAACGGATTGCCTTATTTCTCAGCGCCGCATTGATCGGCTCTTCCGCCATACTGCCGGCCGCACCTCGTACCGCCGCCGCCGCATCCTCGGACGCTTCGGTTATCGCTTCGATCGCGTCGGCGTTCGAGCAGAAAAAACCGACGCTCACTTTGCAGATAAGCAGCTCCCAGCTTTCCCGCATCAACGGGATGCTCGACAGCGCTTCGGCCAAAGCCGAACCTTATGCGCGTTATACGCTCGACCGGGTCGATACGCAGTACAGCCGCAGCGGTTCCCGCGCAACGGTCCTTCTCAAAATTTCTTATCTGGAAAACAAGCAGCAGGCCGATTACGTGATCGCCCAGTCCAAAGCCGTGCTGAAAACGATCATCAAGCCGGGCATGGGCCAAGAAGAAAAAGTCAAAGCCATTCACGATTATATCGTCAAACGCTTCGCCTACGACGAATCCATGACGCGCTATTCGGCCTATGAGGGCTTGACGAAGGGAACGACCGTCTGCCAGGGTTACGCGCTGCTCGCCTACCGCATGTTTACGCTGGCCGGTATCGAAACCCGAATGGTACAGGGCGTAGCCGGCGGGCAGGATCATGTCTGGAACAAAGTCAAAGTCGACGGCCGCTGGTACAATATCGACTTGACCTGGGACGATCCGACGCCGGACCGGAAAAACGAAGTCTCTTATTCGTATTACCTCGTCACCGATAAGCTGTTGGCCCGCGATCATACGTGGAAAACGACCCATTATCCGGCGGCGGTCACCGATTATCGGACGATTTTGGCGCAAAAAGCGAAAACGAGCGCCAAACACCGCAATATACTGGCCTCGATCGGCGGGGAAGTCACTTCGACGACAGCCGCGCTTCAGCAAAAGGCACTTGCCGCCATCGCAAGCAAAAAGCAAAGCCTGACGATTCTGCACGACTTCGGTTCTTCCTCGCCGAAAGCCCAGCTCGATCGAATCCTTCGGGCCTGCCTCGACACCGAAGCGAGCCGGATCAGCTACGGGTATCAGATCGCGGACAACGGCATGTCGACGGTAAAATTCATGTTCACCTATTAAGACGCAGCCGCAAAAGCAAAAGGGACCGCCCAAGAGGACGGTCCCTTTTTCGTTTATCGCGATAACCCGCCGCAAAAGCCCGATCATACGCTCGCCCTTTTACGACGTCTCTCCCGGTTGACGCGGATCTTAGTCGATGATTTCGGCCGTGTCGCCGGTTTTCGCCAGTACGGCGTTCGCTTCGTCGGTATCGATGTGCATGTCGAGCGCGAACGAATCGGACACGCGAGCCACGACATTTTCGAACACGACGCCGCGCGGTCCGCCGAAGCGAACTTTCAGCATCTGCTTATCCTGAATGTTCCATTTTTCGGCATCGGACGTGTGGAAGTGGATGTGACGCGCCGCCACGATCACGCCTTCTTCGATCGTCACTTCGCCGGCCGGTCCTTTGATCGTGATGCCCGGCGTTCCGTCGATGTTGCCCGATTCGCGAACCGGAGCTTTCACGCCCAGCGCGAAGGAGTCGGTTTGCGAAATTTCCAGCTGGGTTGCCGGACGGGCAGGTCCCAGGATGCGGACTTTCGGGAACGAACCTTTGGAGCCGACCACTTCGACCGTTTCGTTAGCCGCGAATTGTCCGGGCTGCGACAGAGGCTTCATTTCGGTCAGTTGGTATCCTTGTCCGAACAATTTTTCCACATGCTCTTGCGTGAGATGGATGTGACGTGCGGACACGCCGACAGGTACGATTTTACTCATTTGCGAGTCACTCCTCTTCTTTTCTCTATCTTTTTTCTGCGCCGATCCTAATCAGGCATAACGAAAACACCCGCGCACTCTTATTATACACCTTACACGGAAAAAGAAAAAGGACGGCCGCCGAAGAGGAGCAGACAGCAAAAAGGAGACGCTTCTCCGCCGGTCGGCGGACAGGTCGTCTCCTTCGCTATAGTCCGTATACGCGCTTGTCAAACTATCTCGGTTCCACAATCAATTTGATGGCCGTTCGCTCTTCCCCGTCGATGACGACGTCGGTAAAGGCCGGAATGCAGATCAGGTCGACCCCTCCCGGCGCCACGAATCCCCGGGCGATGGCTACTGCTTTGACCGCTTGGTTGAGCGCTCCCGCACCAATCGCCTGCAGTTCGGCGGCTCCTTGCTCGCGCAGTACGCCCGCAAGCGCACCGGCAACGGAGTTGGGATTGGACTTGGCAGAAACTTTTAATACATCCATGAGCAGGTACCTCCTCTGGGAAGAAGTGATAAACAGTAGTACGGTATATAGTATGGGCAAAGCAGCGGGTACGGCTTGATTATGATTTGCTGTCTGACATATTATTCGCGGCACTTCCGTAAAATCCTTCTTTTTCGAGGCGGAACGACAAAATATTGCGGGCGCGAAATCGCCAAGCCTGCAGGCGCAAACCGACCGGAAACGAATCGGCCGCATCATGCGTTTCGGACGTTCGACTTAATCCATTCTCCACTCGTCTTCCATGATCCGGATCTTCTCGATCTTGCGGGCCCGTCCGGTCTCTTCGTCGATATCGACATAGACGCCGTGGAAGTGCCATTTGCCGTCTTCGTCGACGTTAAAGCGCGAAGGCAGCTGGGTCTTGAAACGGTACAATACGCCTTCCTGCTGCATCCCCAGGATGCCGTCGCGCGGGCCCACCATCCCCGCATCGGTCAGATAAGCCGTTCCTCCCGGCAGAATCCGGTCGTCGTTGCTCTGTACGTGAGTATGCGTGCCGACGACGAGCGAAGCGCGGCCGTCCAGATGCCAGCCCATCGCGATCTTTTCCGAAGTGGCTTCGGCATGAAAATCGACCAAAATGCATTTATGCTTGCGCCGCAGCTCGTCCACGATTTCGTCGGCGGCCCGAAACGGGCAGTCGATCGCCGGCAGGAAGGTGCGTCCCTGCAAGTTGACGAGCGCCAATTCTTTGCCGTTCGCTTTGATGACCGTATACCCGCGTCCCGGGGTTCCGGGCGGGAAGTTGGCAGGGCGTACCATGCGGGATTCATCATCGATGAAATCGAAGATTTCTTTGTTGTCCCACGTATGGTTGCCCATCGTGATGCCGTGCACGCCCTGCTCGAACAGCTGTCTGGCGATCGCATGGGTAATGCCTCGGCCGGAAGCCGCATTTTCGCCGTTGGCAATTACGATATGCGGATTGTACTTGGATTTCAGGTAAGGCAGCGTTTCTTTGACCGCCCGGCGGCCCGGGCTTCCGACGATATCGCCGATAAAAATCAGTTTCATGAATGTCTCCCTTTCTATGCAGGCAAGAAGAAACGGCTGCTCCGTCCCGTGAAGGAAAAGCAGCCGTTTCTCTACTGTCTCGTAAATCCGTACGCCTGCGAATCAGGCGGCTCGGCCCGAAAGCCTTCGCCTTACTTCGCGTATTCGACCGCCCGCGTTTCGCGGATGACCGTAACTTTGATGTGGCCCGGATAATCAAGTTCGTTCTCGATCTTCTTCGTGATGTCGCGCGCCAGCTTGAAGCTTTCGGCATCGCCGATCCGGTCAGGCTGCACCATGACGCGAACTTCGCGGCCCGCTTGAATCGCGAACGACTTTTCGACGCCTTCGAACGACTCGGAAATCTCTTCCAGCTTTTCGAGTCTGCGGATGTACGTCTCGAGCGTCTCGCGGCGTGCTCCCGGTCTGGCCGCGGACAACGCGTCCGCCGCTCCGACCAGCATCGCGATGATCGAAGTCGCTTCCGTATCGCCGTGGTGCGACGCGATACTGTTGATGACGACCGGATGCTCCTTATACTTCTTGGCCAGTTCGACGCCGATTTCGACGTGCGAACCTTCGACCTCGTGGTCAAGCGCTTTGCCGATATCATGCAGCAGGCCCGCCCGTCTTGCGAGCGTGACGTCTTGGCCCAGCTCTCCGGCCATCAGGCCAGCCAGATAAGCGACTTCCATCGAGTGCTTGAGCACGTTCTGCCCGTAGCTCGTACGGAAGCGCAGCCGGCCCAAAATCTTGATCAGATCCGGATGCAGGCCGTGCGCGCCGACTTCGAACGTCGCCTGTTCGCCGTATTCGCGAATGCGTTCGTCCACTTCTTTGCGCGACTTCTCGACCATTTCCTCGATCCGCGCCGGGTGGATGCGTCCGTCGGCGACGAGCTTCTCGAGCGCGGTGCGCGCGATCTCGCGGCGGATCGGATCGAAGCCCGACAGAATGACCGCTTCCGGCGTATCGTCGATGATCAGGTCGATCCCTGTCAGCGTCTCGAGCGCCCGGATGTTGCGGCCTTCGCGGCCGATGATGCGGCCCTTCATTTCTTCGTTCGGCAGAGCGACGACGGACACCGTCGTTTCGGCCACGTGATCGGCTGCGCAGCGCTGAATCGAGAGCGAGATGATCTCCCGGGCTTTGCGGTCCGCTTCCTCCTTGGCCTGCATTTCGATGTCTTTCATCATTTGAGCGGCTTCGTGGCGCGTCTCCTGCTCCACGCTGCTCAGAATGATGCTTCTCGCGTCTTCCGTGGTCAGGTTGGATATCCGCTCCAACTCGGCCAGCTGCTGCGCAAGCGTGCGTTCGATCTGCTGCTTGGTCTCTTCAATGCGTTTCTCTTTGTTCGCCACCTGTTCTTCTTTACGTTCGAGCGATTCCAATTTTTTATCCAGCGACTCTTCTTTCTGCAACAATCGTCTCTCTAGTCGTTGATTTTCATTCCGACGTTCACGAATGTCTTTTTCAGCTTCGGTTCTGATCCGGTGCACTTCGTCTTTCGCTTCCAGAACCGTTTCTTTTTTCAGTGCTTCCGCGTCTTTTTTCGCGTTTTGCACGATTTGTTCCGCGGCCTGTTCCGCACTGGAAATCTTAGCTTCAGCAAGAGATTTGCGAATAAAATATCCGATCACGAACCCTAAGAATAATGATGCGACTGCAACGAGAATCGCGATCCAGAAACTTGGCATTTCTGCTCACCTCCTCGTTGGTTCCTCCAAGGTATTCCTTGGGATCAAGCAATTGGTTTACACACCCTCATTCGTCCATTCAAGGATCGGCCGGGACCGTTCCCATAAGGCAAGACGGCGAAAGAAACACCGGCTGCCGAGCCCGCTTTTTGCAAGCGGGGGAGAGTCGATTAGGCAGAACGACGGGCAGCAAAAGCGCATTTTTGGAAGGAAAAAGGCTTTCGTCCCGATGACGTTCCTCATTTATTGTAGTCTTGGTCAAAAGTTGTTGTCAAGCTATTGCCAAATTTGCTTGGGACTTGCGGCAGCGGCTCAATCGAATTCCGTTCCCAGCCCTTCGGCATCTTCGCCTTCCCGGCTCAATACGCGGTCCAACGCTTTGCGCGCAATCTCGCTGGAAAAGCCGCGGCGCATAATAAAATCCGCCGTTTTGCGCTTGCGGTCCCAGAGGTCGCCCTTCGTTGTCCGCCATTTTTTGGCCGCCAGGTCTTCCGCGCTGCGCAGTTCGTCATCGTCGCCCAAAGCTTCCAGCGCATCGTCGATCAGCTCCGGATCGATGCCTTTGCGGCGAAGCTCCTGCTTCACCAGCACCTTCCCTTTTTTGCGTCCCGTTACGCGCTGCTGTGCCCATTCCTGCGCATAGGAAGCATCGTCGATCAACTTCTCTTCTTCGAGCCGTCGGATCGTGTCTGCGGCAGCCTCCGGGTCGATTTCCTTCTCGATCAATTTTTGTTCGATCTCTCCCGAGGTACGCGGTTTGAAACTCAAATAATTCAATGCCTGGACATACGCGATCTGCCGCTCGTTATCGCGTACGATCTCCAGCACCTCTTTTTTATCGAAAAAGCTGCCTTTGGTCATACCGTAGCGGATCATGGTCGACTCGTGCACCGTCACATAATGGGGGCCGAAGTAAATCCGGTAAGAATTGCGGGGACGGCGCAGCTGTTCGACCAGCGTCACTTCCTGCGTTTCGTCTTCGGGAAAGTCGATAAGATGGTTCAACCGTTCTTCGCGGGATTGCTCGCGCTTCTCTTCGCCGTTCTCGCCTTCTTCTTCTCTTTGCCGTCTGCTGTTTCGATAACTGCCGTACGTTTTTTTTCCGTAGTTCATAATTTCCCTCGTTTCGAATGACAAGATCTTTTGAAATATTGATGATTCTTCCCCGCGCAGAGCGAGGACTTCTTGCTTATCATTAAACGAAAAAGCTCCGGTCCGCATGCGGACCGGAGCTTTTTTACCTATTCAACCGGCTCGGAGGCCATTCTTATTCCAATTCCAGCAGTTCCTGCTCTTCCAGTTCTTCCGCCTTCTTGTCCGCTTCCGATGGAGCCTCGACCGTTGTGGTCAAATTGCTGGCTTCACGAATCTTCGACTCGATCGCCTGAGCGATTTCCTTGTGTTCTTTCAGGAACTGCTTCGCGTTCTCACGACCTTGGCCGAGACGCTCTCCCGAGTACGAATACCAGGCGCCGCTTTTTTCGACGATGTCCAAGTCCGTTCCCATATCGATCAAGCTGCCTTCTTTGGAGATTCCTTCTCCGTACATGATATCGACTTCCGCTTGTTTGAACGGAGGCGCTACCTTGTTCTTCACGACCTTGATGCGCGTACGGTTACCCACTACGTCGTTACCCATCTTAATGGATTCTACCCGGCGCACGTCGAGACGTACGGTCGAATAGAACTTCAGCGCGCGTCCGCCCGGCGTCGTTTCCGGGTTGCCGAACATAACGCCGATTTTTTCGCGAAGCTGGTTGATGAAGATCGCGATCGTATTCGACTTGCTGATCGCGCCGGACAGCTTGCGGAGCGCTTGAGACATCAGGCGAGCCTGCAGGCCGACGTGGGAATCGCCCATTTCGCCTTCGATTTCCGCTTTCGGCACGAGAGCCGCCACGGAGTCGACAACAATGATATCGACCGCGCCGCTGCGAACGAGCGCTTCGGCGATTTCCAGACCTTGTTCGCCTGTATCCGGTTGGGAGAGCAGCAGCTCATCGACATTGACGCCGAGCTTCTGGGCATACTTCGGATCGAGCGCGTGTTCCGCATCGATGAACGCGGCTTGTCCGCCCGCCTTCTGCACTTCGGCTACCGCATGCAGAGCCACGGTAGTTTTACCGGAAGATTCCGGTCCATAGATCTCGATGATGCGGCCGCGCGGCATACCGCCCGTACCGAGAGCGACGTCCAGCGCGATCGAGCCGCTAGGCACGACTTCGACGTTCATATGCGTCGATTCCCCGAGCTTCATGATGGAACCTTTTCCGAATTGTTTCTCTATTTGGCGAAGCGCCATATCCAGCGCAGCACGACGATCTGACAATATATCCACACCCTTTTATCATATTGGTTTTGCACGTCTTCTGTACATCTATCATAACGCTTTTCGGCGGGTTTGCCAAGCATTTTTTCGAACATACATTCGTATTTTTTCGAACGCCGGCTTCCCGCCGCGCAGCCTGCTTTTTCCGGCGGAACGAAGCAAAAAAGCCCCCCGTCCCACAAAAAAACCGCGGGCGAATCTCAGGTATCGCCGCGGTTCTTCCGTACTCTTATTATACCAAAATCCGCAATTCCGGTCAAACGAAATGCGTCTTTCGAAACCTCTGAAAACCCCATCGTTACGGGATCTATTCGCGTTTTTCGGCCTGCACCAAACGTCTCCACAACCGGTACAGAATCGTCTTGGTGGATCGCTTCCGAATCGTATCCCGGTTGCCCTTGATGCGCAGCTCGAACACTTCCGTTTCGCCTCCGCGCTCGGCAATCCCGATGTACACCAACCCGACCGGCTTGCGTTCCGAATAGCCGGGTCCCGCCACGCCGGTAACCGACAGGCCGAAATCCGTATCGGTGATCATCCGGACCTGCTCGGCCAGCACTTCCGCCACTTCGCGGCTGACCGCTCCTGGCGCGTTTTCGCCTTCCAGGTAATCGTGCGGCACGTTCAACAGCTTCTCCTTCATTTCGTTGGAGTAGCAAACGACGCCGCCCATGAACATCGAGGCGCTGCCGGGGATCGTCGTGATGCTTTCCATCACCATGCCGCCCGTGCAGCTCTCCGCGGCGCTCATCGTCAATCCCAGGTCGGCCATCATTTTGACCACGGTATCTTCGATCGGCACGTCCTCGCTCGCATACATATGCTCCGCCAGCCGGCTTTGGATTTGAACCTCGAGCGAAGTGAGCCTATTGTTCGCTTCCTGAATGTTGTCCGCCTTGGTGGACAGACGGATCGCGACTTCGCCCTCTTTCGCGTAGGGCGCGATCGTAGGATCCGTCTGCGCGTCGATCAGATCGATGAGCTTGTCTTCCAATGCCGACTCGCCGATTCCCGCAAATTTCAAAATACGCGAGTACAGCGGCATCTCGTCGGTCAGCACCTGATGCAGCAGCCACGGCCTGGCTTCGTTTTCGAACATCGGCTTCAGCTCGCTCGGCGGGCCCGGCAGTACGATGTAATGGTGATCATCCTTGCTGATCGCGACCCCCACCGCCAATCCCGTAGCGTTCGGAAGCGGCGTACAGCCGTCGATCACGAGAGCCTGCCGCTTGTTGTTGTCCGTCATCTCGATTCCGCGGTCCGCGAAAAATTCGGTAATTTTGTCCATTGCGGGACGGTCGGTCCGCAGCTCCCGGCCCAGCAGCTCGGCGATGGCGTCCTTGGTCAGATCGTCTTGGGTAGGACCGATGCCGCCCGAGAATACGAGCACGTCCGCGCGGCTCTCGGCCTGGCGGATCGCTTCTTTGAGCCGGTCTTTGTTGTCGCCCACGACGGTTTGGAAATAGACGTCGATCCCGAGCGCAGCCAATTCCTGCGACAGATATTGAGCATTGGTATTCACGATTTGTCCGAGCAGAAGCTCGGTTCCTACTGCGATAATTTCGGCTTTCACTGTGCGTCACGCTCCATTGTAAAAGGGATACGAGGATCAAACCCCGGCCGGCTTGGAGGAAAGCAATCGACGGTTTGCCGATTCCCGAAGCCTCGCTTACGCTTTCGACTCTTTGAGCAATCGGCGGTTACGTATAAAGTAATCCAAACCGGAATAGACGGTGACGATCACGGCGGCCCACACAAAAATGGCGTCGGCCGGGATGCCCCAAATTTCGAAAGGCAGGTTGTTCAAGAGCAGCAGCGCGATCGCGACGATCTGCAGCACGGTCTTGATCTTGCCGCCGGCTCCCGCGGCCATGACGGCCCCGTCGAGCAGCGCGATCTGACGGAGACCGGTCACGGCGAATTCGCGGCTGATGATCACGATCGCCATCCAGGCCGCCAGCTTGTCCATCTGCACGAGCGAGATGAACGCCGCCGATACGAGCAGCTTGTCGGCGAGCGGATCCATCAGCTTGCCCAGATTGGTCACCAGGTTGCGGCTTCGGGCGATGTAGCCGTCGATCCCGTCGGTGCACGATGCCACGATAAAAATAATGCAGGCGATCAGCTGCCCCCAGGCAAGCTCGACTCCGTGCCAGACGATCGGCTCCGGCAGAAAAGGCAGGTCCGCCAGGAGAAAGACCATCATGACCGGAATCAGCACGATCCGGCTCAGCGTAATGCGATTGGGAAGATTCATTTGTCCATCCATTCCTTCCGGTCGGGTTCAAGCCCCGATTTTCTCATTTCAACCCCGATGCGTCTTCGATTCCGCCGCGTTTTGGGCGATGCCGAAACTCGAAGACGCGCCGTTACAAGTATAATATCCGAAAGTTTTGGTGTCAAAACGCCTGCCTGCTGCGTCTTCGCGAAGGCCACCCTATAAAAATACCCTCCGCCTCCCGAAGGGAAACGAAGGGTATTCGAAGCGTCAGGCGCTTATTTGAAATTCGTGAACTGCAGTTCGATCGGCAGGTCGGCCTCTCGCAGCAGCTTCATCACGGCTTGAAGATCGTCCTTGCTCTTGGACGTCACGCGAATCTGATCGCCTTGAATCTGGCTTTTGACCTTCAGCTTGGAGTCGCGGATCAGCGTATTGATCTTCTTGGCGCTGTCCGACTCGATCCCCGATTTGAGGCCCAGCTTTTGACGTACCGTGTTCAGCGACGCGGATTCGACTTTGCCGAATTCCAGGTTTTTGAACGGCACGCCGCGCTTGATCATTTTCGATTGAAGAATGTCGATGACCGCGCCGAGCTTATAATCGTCGTCCGATACGACCGTCAGCGAATCCTTCTGGAGATCGAAGCTTGTTTTGGTGTCTTTGAAATCGAAGCGGCTCGTGATTTCGCGTTCCGCCTGGTCGATTGCGTTTTTCAGTTCCTGCATATCCATCTTGGATACGATATCCATCGAATTTTCCGAAGCCACAATTCCTCTTCCTTTCCTTGTAAGTCTTTTAGTTGGCCAAATTGATTTTGAAACGGGACGTGGTCTTGCCGTCCGTGATCGGCTGACCGTCGATCCGAATATCCGTTAACGGCGAATAACCGGATTTGATGAAGAGCCCCTGCGCGTCGAGATCAAACGACATCGATTCGCCTTCCTTGGTGTTCTGGTAGTACAGTTTTTCGCCGTTCGAGCTTCCCCGTCGAACTTCCAACCAGCTCATCCCGCTCGCGTTAATCGTTACTTTTACCGTTCCTCCCTGCGCCGGCTGCGCATTGAATACGGTCGTTTTGCCTTCTTGGCCGGCCGGCGTCACGATCGTGGAACCGGTCGTATTGGCGGCAGCGCCTTCTTCGCCGGTCGTCCCGGTCTCGTCCGTTCCGTTCTGAGCGGCCGGATCTTCGGTTTGCGCCGGGTCCGTTTCTGTCCCCGTCTCCCCGGTCGCGGCCGGATCGGTTTCGGCAGCGCCCGTATCGGCAGGAGGCGTCGCTTCCGTTCCGTCGGCCGGAGCGTCCGTGCCGGTGTCGGCCGGCGGCGTCTCCGTGCCCGGAGTTTGCGCGCCGCCGCCCGTCGTACCCGGGTCGGCCGTTTCGGAATCGGCCGGTTTCGTGGTCGAACCGTCGGCAGGCTGCTGCGTCGTTGCCGTCGTGCCCGGATCGCTTGCTTTTTCCGGATCCTTCGTCGAATTGAAGTAAACGATCGCCACGATCAGCAGAATAAGGATCGGGAACGTCCACATCAGCGCGGTCGACAGCCCTTTGCTGCCTTCTCCGCGTCCTCCGCCGGAGCGGCTTCCTCCTGCTGCGCCAGCAGCCGAAGTCCGCGCCGAGCGCTTCGTCAGCACCGGCTCCATCACGTTCTCGGGCTCGGCCGACGGCACGTCCTTCGAATGATTTTGCAGCAGCGCTTCGGGATCGAGCCCTACCGCTTCCGCATAAGTTTTGATAAAGGCACGCACGTAGAAGCTTCCCGGCAGAACTTTGAAATCCCCCTGCTCGATGGCCTCCAGATAACGTTTGCGAATTTTGGTCATTTCCTGTACGTCTTCAAGCGACAGCCCTTTTTGCATACGGGCGTCTTTTAACTGCTGTCCCAGATCGGACATTCCGTTCATCCCTCCTTGTCGTATTCGAAGGCCGCCCTGCGGCGAAAATCCCGCTTCGGCACGGCCCAGATTCCTAGATGTCGTCGGTGTAACTCGTCGCGAACGTATCGTAGACGATTTCTTCGTCCGGCGTGCTGCGCAGTTCGATAATCATGTCGAACTGCGCGTGATCGTATTCCGACTCGCGCATGAAAATGTCCGGATGCTCGATCACTTTCGTGCACGGCATCGCCATGATTTCTTTCAGCAGCTGGTAATGCTTCTCGTTCGATCGAATGGTGCTGACGATGCCGTCGATAATGAAAATGTTGTTCGGGTTCATTTCTTCTTCCGACATCTGGCTGCGAACCGTCTGGCGCAGCAGCGTCGAAGAAACGAACGTCCAGTGCTTCATCGCGCAGACGCTGCCCGCAATGATCGACTCCGTTTTCCCGACCCGCGGCATGCCTCTCAGGCCGATCACCTGATTGCCTTCGCGTTTGAACAGTTCCCCCAAAAAATCGACCAGCAGTCCCAGCTCGTCCCGCGTAAAACGGAACGTCTTGCGGTCGTCCGAATCGCGTTCGATATAGCGTCCGTGGCGTACAGCCAAAATGTCGACCAGCTTCGGCGGGCGCAAAGCCGTTACCGTCACGCTGTCGACCTTTTTGAGCATGGCGCCCAGCAGTTGGATTTTTTCGTCGTCCGTCGTTTCGAGCAGCATGCCCCGGGTTCGCCCCTCGACGCCGTTGATCGTGATGATATTGACTTCCAGCATCCCCAGAATCGACGCGATGTCTCCGAGCAGACCCGGCCGATTCTTATGTATGCGATATTCCATATACCATTGTTTGGTTTCCATGATCCATCTCTCTTCCGTGTCCTGCGCGATTTTGAGACTTGCGGCAGCGGCCCGATCTCTGCTGAAAAAGCGTAAGACGCGCCGAAACGCAGGCCTCTTCATTGACTTTGACCTTCGTCTAATGATATTAAAAATGCCGTTTAAACGCAAGAAACAGATTCTTAATCTTTGCCGTTCCGAAAGCTCGGGCGTTTTCCGTCACGTTACCCAGCCGCCGTTCGGGCTCAGGATTTGTCCAGTCAGATAAGCCGACTCCGGCTGCGCGAGGAAGCGGACCGTTTCCGCGATTTCTCGCGGCTCGGCCAACCGGCCGACCGGGATTTCCTCCGCCAGCGCCTCCAGTTCTCCGGCCGACAGATTATTCAGCATGGCTGTTCGCACCGCTCCGGGAGCCACCGCATTTACCGAAACGCCCGACAGGGCGAGTTCTTTGGCAAGCGCCTTGGTAAAGGCATTGATTCCCCCTTTTGCCGCCGAATACGCGACTTCGCACGATGCGCCCGCCAAGCCCCACACCGAGGAAATATTGATGATATGGCCGTACTTGCGCCGCACCATTTCTTCCATAAAAGCCTGACTGCACAAAAACGTTCCTTTGAGGTTCACGTCCATGACGCGATCCCATTCTTCGTCCGTCACGTCCTGCAGCATGCCGTAATGCGCCACGCCCGCATTGTTGACGAGCACGTCGGGCACGAAGCCCGCAGCTTTCAGTTCGTCCCGCATGCGCAGCACTTCGGCGCGCTTGCTGACGTCGGCGCGGGCGGTCAGCACCTCGGCCGCTCCCAGCGACGCGCAGCGGTCGGCGGCCAGCCGAACGGCCTCGAGCGACGCCGAATAATGCAGCGCCACCCGACAGCCTTCTTCCGCGAAACGTTCGGCGATCGCCGAACCGATCCCGCCGGACGCCCCCGTAATCAGCACGGCGACATCGGACGGTTTGCGCCGTCCTTTTTTATCCCCGTCCGCCATTTCAGGCGCCCCGCACGATAGATACGGCGCGGCGGTCCCAGCGAACGTGATCGCGCAGCCGGGCGTTGACTTCTTCCAGCGTCACTTTTTCGTACATGTCCAGCACCGCGAACAGATCGCCGCCGGCAAAGTTATAACGGGTGAACTCGTGCGCGATGTTCTCCGGCGAGTTCAGCATGCGCAGATACCCGCCGATCTTCTTCTTGCGGGCCCGCTCGAACGCTTTCTCGTCGAATCCGCTCTCGGCCAGACGCTCCGATTCTTCTCGGATGCGCTGCATCAGCAGATCGGGATCGCGCGTATCGCCGCCGATGACGGAAAACGCATACTGCGGGGTCGCGCGGAAATCTCCGCCGAAACCGTCGGTAATAAGCGCTTCGTCGTACAGCTTTTGATACAGCGGCGTGCTGTTTCCGAGCAGCAGTTCGAACATCAATTCCGTCGTCAAATCGAGTTTGATCAGCTCCGGCCCGCTTACGTTCGGCGCCGGCTCCTTAAAGCCGAACAGGCACTTGGGCAGCGAAACCGGCAGATTCAGTTCCTTGCGCTCCTGCGCCACTTCTTCCGGTTCCGGGTCGAAGAAGCGCTCGATTTCGGCCTGGGGACCGTAATTTTTGGCCGCTTGATTGCGGCGGACCTGCCCGATGACTTTTTCCGGATCGACGCCGCCCACCACGAACAGCAGCATGTTGCTCGGATGGTAAAACGTATTGTAGCACGTATAGAGCGTTTCTTTCGTGATTTCGCCGATCGACTCGATGGTACCCGCGATATCGATATGCACCGGATGCACTTTGTACAGCGCTTCGATCAGACCGTAATAGACGCGCCAGTCCGGATTATCCTGATACATCTGAATTTCCTGGCCGATGATGCCTTTTTCCTTCTCGACGTTTTCGTCGGTGAAATACGGATTTTGCACGAAGTCGATCAGCGTCTCCAGATTCTCTTCGATCTTCTCCGTCGCCGAGAACAAATACGTCGTCTGGTCGAAGCTGGTGAACGCGTTGGACGAAGCTCCCTGCGTCGAAAATTTGAGGAAAACGTCGCCTTCCGGCTCCTCGAATACTTTATGCTCCAGGAAGTGGGCGATGCCGTCCGGCACCCGATGTTCTTCCTGACTGGCGACGCGGAAACGGTTGTCGACCGAGCCGTAGTTCGTCGAGAACGTCGCGTACGTTTTCTGGAAGCCTTCCTTCGGCAGGACATAGACGTTGAGGCCGTTGTCCAGCTTCTCGTGATACAGCGTTTCCTGCAGATGCCCGTAGACAATGCGCTCCATCGTTATTCCTCCCCTTTTCCCGTCAAAAAGTAAATGGTGTCGAGCCGGAAATTCCGTGCCGCTTCGGCCACCTGCTCCTTCGTCATGCGCTCCACCTGCTCGATCAGCTCGGATACGTCGCGGCTGCGGCCCGACAAACGTCCGCCGAAGTCGTGATGGATCATCTGGAACGCCGAGTCGCGCACTTCGCGCAGATCGTTGCCCAGCATCGCCTTGGTCTGGCCGAGTTCCGTTTCGGTAATATCGCCGGCCTGCATCGCATCGAGCTGAACGCGAATAATGTCCAGCGCGCGGTCGTAGTTGCCGATCTCGATCCCCGATTGAATCGTCGCGAACGCTTTGTGCGGTTCGTACTGCGAAGAAGCGTAATACGCCAAGCTCGCTTTTTCGCGCACGTTCTGGAACAGCTTCGAATGCGGGTAACCGCCCAGCACGCCGTTGTACACGAGAGCGGCAGCATAGCGGTCGTCGGCGTAATCG
Organism: Saccharibacillus alkalitolerans; assembly: GCF_011090185.1. Classification (GTDB taxonomy): domain Bacteria; phylum Bacillota; class Bacilli; order Paenibacillales; family Paenibacillaceae; genus Saccharibacillus; species Saccharibacillus alkalitolerans. Next base: position 51,886 of record NZ_JAAFGS010000003.1, read on the forward strand.
ATCGACGTTTTGAAGCCGATGTTCAGCTTGCCCTGCGACACGTCCATCGTTTCTTTGACGATATGCGGGTTGCCCACCCCTTCGTTCTTCCCGCTTCTTTTGTATTCGTGCGGTTCGTTTCCCGGTCCCGCGATGTCGAAGTGCTTGTGCACGATGCCGCGCACTTCGTCCAGCGTCGTGTCGCCGACCACGTACAGATCGAGCGCGGCTTCGGACAGCCATTTGCGATAAGACTCATGCAAAGCGGACGCGTTCAGTTCCTCGAGCGCTTCCCGTTTGCCCAGCGCGTTCAGCCGGTAAGCTTCCCCCGCGAACATCTCCTCCAAGCAGCGTGCGCCGGCATAACGAACTTTGTTGTTGATGACCGCGTCGAGCTTTTTGCGTACGTTGTCACGCTCGGCGTCGACGAACTTCGTCTTGAAAACGCCGTTCTCCAGCGCGGGACGGGTCAGCGTCTGGCCGAGAAAAGCCAACGAGTTCTCCAGCAGCGGCTCATCCGTGCTGACAAAAGCGTCATTGATCGTATCCATCCGGAACTGTACGATCTGGCTTTCGTCGCGCTTGTACACATCGAAGCCGAAGCCCGCGCCGTACAGTTCTTCCAAACGTTCCCGAAACAGAATCGTCTCCGGATAAGAGGCATTGCCGCGGCGCAGCACAAACGGCGTCAGCGCAATCGGCGTTACGGTCTCTTCGCGAAGCGGAGCTCCGGCATATAAGGAAACGGCAAACGTCTTGAACCGCTTGGTCGGCAGGACATGGATGCGAATCCGGCCTTCCGCTGCCCGTTCAAATCCTGGGGTACTCATTGTTATCACTCCTTAGGCTATCGGCGGATTCCGCTCGAGTTGGGTTCCTTGTACTCTTTAACCATTCTTGATTATTCTATACTACCGCGGAGAGCGGAATCAACTGAAGGGCAGACGCGGAACGGCGAACAAAAAAAATTCCGCCTCCGCATCGGACCCGGATGTCCAAATGCGGCGGCGGAATCTTGGTAAGTCGGATTCGCATTCGCACGGCGGCTCGGCGGCAGGCCGCTCAGGAATTCGCCGCCCGGCTCGCCTGCAGCTGTTCGATCGAAATGAGTACCTCGCGCGGTTTGCTGCCCTCGTACGGACCGACGATGCCGCGGGCCTCCATGGCGTCGACAAGGCGAGCGGCGCGCGTGTAGCCGACCCGCATTCGGCGCTGAAGCAGCGACACGGAAGCCTGCTTGGCTTCGACGACGATCTGGACAGCCTGGTCGTACAGCTCGTCCAGCGCTTCTTCCGGCTCGGCGGACGTATCGTCGATCTCCGGCACGAGCGCCGTATCGTACTGCGCTTCCGCCTGACCGCTGCAGTAGGCGACGATTTCCTCGACCTCGTTGTCGCTGAGGAAAGCGCCCTGCACACGGACCGGCTTGGAAGCGCCCATCGGCATGAACAGCATGTCCCCCCGGCCCAGCAGCTTCTCCGCGCCGCCCATATCGAGGATGGTGCGCGAATCGACCTGCGACGATACGCCGAACGCGATGCGCGACGGAATGTTCGCTTTGATGACGCCGGTAATGACGTCGACCGACGGCCGCTGGGTCGCGATGATCAGATGGATGCCGGCCGCCCGAGCCATCTGGGCGAGGCGGGCGATCGCGTCTTCGACGTCTCCGGCCGCGACCATCATCAGATCGGCCAGCTCGTCGACGATGACGACGATATACGGCAGGATTGCGGAAGGATTGTCCTTCATCAGCGTGTTGTAGCCTTCGATATTTCGCGTCGACGACTTGGAGAAAAGCTCGTAGCGCTTCTCCATCTCGACGACGATCTTCTTCAGCGCGAGCGAAGCCCGGCGCGGGTCGGTTACGACCGGCGCCAGCAGATGCGGAATGCCGTTATAGACGTTCAGTTCGACCATCTTGGGATCGACCATCAGGAACTTGACCTCGTCCGGCTTTGCCTTGTACAAAATGCTGGCGATGATGCCGTTGATGCAGACCGATTTGCCGGATCCCGTCGCGCCGGCAACGAGCAGGTGGGGCATCCGCGCCAGATTCCCGACGATCGTCTGACCGGAAATATCGCGTCCGAAGGCGACCGTCAGTTTGGAAGCGGCATCCGCGAATACCGAGGTATCCATAACTTCGCGCATCGTGACCATAGAAACTTCGTTGTTCGGCACTTCGATGCCGATTGCGGACTTGCCAGGTATCGGAGCCTCCATGCGGATATCCTTGGCGGCGAGGGCCAATGCGATATCGTCGGTCAAGCCGACGACGCGGCTTACCTTGACGCCGACGTCCGGTTGAATTTCGTAGCGGGTAACCGCCGGTCCCCGCACCACTTCGAGCACCCGGGCGCGAACGCCGAAACTTTCCAGCGTCGTTTCCAGTTTGCGCGCCGTCTGCATGTAGTCGGCCTGATTGGCCGAAGCGTTATCGTCGGGCTTGGGTACCGCCAGCAGCTTGAGCGGCGGAAGCTTGTACGGCTTGGGCGGCGGTTTGGCCGTCTCGCCTTCGGCCGATTCCAACAGTTCGCCGGCAGCTGCGGGAATGGACGGATCGCCTTCCGGCACCAGCTCGGCTCCTCCCGCGGACGGGGCCGCGGCAGGCACCGCTCCCGTGAACCCGCCGACGTCCGTTCCCGGTGCTTCCGGCTGTTCCGTGCCGTATTCCGCAGAACTTCCGGGCGGGCCGAATCCCGAGGCCGCCTCTTCAAAGTCGTCGGCGTCGTCATCGGCCGCCGGCGCCGCCTCTTTGGCCCGCGATTTCTCGGACCGGATATGTTCGAAAAAGTCCCGAATGATCGGAGCTTGATATTCGCGGCCCGCGACCTGCTCCTCGGCCGTTTGCGGATTTTGATCCGCATTCGCTTCGGACACCTGCCCGGAGGACGCTTCTCCGTCCTCGGCCCGAATGCCGCTTTCCGCCTGCCCCCCGCGGAGCTCGCTCGGGACTCGGTATACGCCGGTGATCTTAAACTCTTCCCCGGGCTGCTCTTCTTCTTCCTGCTCCGCGCCGCCTCTGCGCCGCCGCCCCTTCAAGGCGGCGGTCAGGCCGCGCCGTTCTTCCCCGTCTTCGTCTGCTTCCGGCTGCGGCAGCGCGGCCCGCCGGCGCTCCGCCGCTTCCGCCTTTTCCCGCGCGCGAATTTCGGCTTGCTGCTCGGCCTCGAGCCTGCGCTGCTCGGACGCCAGCCGTTCTTCTTTTAAACGGGCTCCCGCGGACCTTGCCGCTTCGCCCGCTCTGCGCCGGAGCAGATTCATCAAATCCACGTAAGACATCTGCGTAATCAGCATGATGCCGATCACGAGCAGAACGGCCGAAGCCAGCTTCGCGCCGGGCATGCCCACCATCAAATACAGCAGCGACAGCAGCAGCGCGCCGAAGTAGCCTCCGCCGATGGGACGCAGAAACGGGGTCGTTTCGCTCGTTGCCGCGTCGGGGGCGATCAAAGCTTTATGTAAATCGCTCTGCGCCGCCGATAAAATGCCTCCTGCGCTCATGTTTCCTTCGAGCTCGGCGTGGCTCTGCGCTTCCCCGATCGACAGCATCAATACGCCGGCCAGAACGACCAGCAGCAGACCGGATTTGCGCGAGCTCCACCCGTAAGGAAGACCGCGCCGAATCATCAAATATAATCCCGTGTAGACGCCCAACAGCGGAATAATCGCGTAAGCTTTCCCCAGTACAAGACCGAAACCGGCGGACATCAGCTGTCCGATGAAAGCTTGGCCGGACAAACCGATCACTGACAGCGTAATCAACACGATTCCGTAAATTTCATATTTAAGAGCGCTCGCAAGCGAACCCTTCTTCTTCTTTTTGCTCTTCCCCGATGCGCGGCCGCCGCTTGTGCGGGCTTTGCTGACGGTTGTTTTGCCGCCGCTCCGCGTTCCCGCGCCTTTTTTTTGAGTCACTCCAGATCCCTCCTGCCGTTGACACAAGCTCTCCCCATAATAGCACATAAGTTCGCCAAAAGGCAGAGCCAAACGGCCTTCTCCGCCCCCTAAAGACAAAAAAGCCCGCCGCGAAAGCAGCGGCAGGCTTGTATTTCGAACAAGGTCGATTACACTTCCATGATGATCGGCAGGATCATCGGACGGCGGCGCGTCTGGTCGAACAGGAAGCGTCCGAGCGAGTCTTTGACGCCCGATTTGAGCGAAGCCCATTCGTTGACGTTCTCGCTCATCAGGCGCTGCAGCGTGCTCGTCACGACGCGGTTCGCTTCGTCAAGCAGCCCTTCGGATTCGCGTACGTACACGAAGCCGCGGGAGATGATGTCCGGACCGGATACGATGCGGCCGTCCTGTTTGCTGAGCGTAACGACGACGACCAGGATCCCGTCCTGCGACAGCAGCTTGCGGTCGCGCAGCACGATGTTGCCCACGTCGCCTACGCCGAGTCCGTCGATCAGAACGTTGCCGGAAGGCACTTTACCCGCTTTGCGGGCTTCGCCGTTCTGAATTTCGACGGTGTCGCCGATATCGATCAGGAAGATGTTGTCCGGATCGACGCCGACGGATTCGCCCAGCTGCGCGTGCTTGCGGAGCATGCGGTATTCGCCGTGAATCGGAATGAAGAATTTCGGACGCATCAGATTCAGCATCAGCTTCAGTTCTTCCTGCGAACCGTGGCCGGATACGTGCACGCCTTTGTTCGAACCGCTGTAGATGACTTCCGCGCCGAGGCGGAACAGGGCGTCGATCGTGCGGCCTACGTATTTCTCGTTGCCCGGTACCGGCGTAGCCGCGATGATGACCGTGTCGCCCGGCAGAATGTCCACTTTGCGGTGAGTCGAGCGCGCCATGCGGCTGAGCGCGGACATCGGCTCGCCCTGGCTGCCCGTGCACAGAATCGCGACGCGGTCCGCGCCGATGCGGTTGATTTCTTCCGGCTCGATGATCATGCCTTCCGGAATTTCCAAGTAGCCGAGTTCCGAAGCGATCGTGACGACGTTGACCATGCTGCGTCCGACGACGACGATCTTGCGGTCGGTCGCGGCGGCCGCGTTAACGACCTGCTGAATCCGGTGCACGTTGGATGCGAACGTCGCCACGACGACGCGCTGACGGGCTTTGCGGAAGATGTCTTCCAGCACGACGCCCACGCTGCGTTCCGAAGGCGTGAAGCCCGGCTTCTCGGCGTTCGTGCTGTCCGACAGCAGAGCCAACACGCCTTTTTGACCGATTTCGGCCATGCGCTGCAGGTCCGCGAACTGGTCGTTGACCGGCGTATGGTCGAACTTGAAGTCGCCCGTATGAACGACGTTGCCTTCCGGCGTCTCGATGCAGACCCCGACGGAGTCCGGAATGCTGTGATTCGTTTTGAAGAACGTCGCCGTCAGCGTGCTGCCCAGCTGCAGTTCCGAATCCGCGTTGATCAGAATTCTCTTCGTTTCGCCCAGCAGGTTCGCTTCGCGAAGTTTGTTCTCGATCAGGCCGAGCGTCAGCTTCGTCGCGTACAGCGGCACGTTCAGGTGCTTCAGGACGTACGGCAGTCCGCCGATATGGTCTTCGTGACCGTGCGTCACGATAATGCCTCTGACTTTGTCGCGGTTCTCCGTCAGGTAGCTGATATCCGGAATGACCAGGTCGATTCCGAGCATGTCTTCTTCGGGGAACTTCAGGCCGGCATCCACGACGACGATGTCGTTGCCGTACTGCACGACATACATATTTTTACCAATTTCGCCGACGCCGCCGAGGGCGAAAATCGTCAGCTTCTCCGTATTGTTATTTTTCTTAGCCAAGATAGATAAACCTCCCAAGTTTAGTATTATGTTTGTTCTATAAATGTTGGACGTTTGCTATTTTTCCGGTTTTTGGCATAGCTCGAACAAAGACTTTCACCGCTAACGATTCGAGAGGGTTTTTTGTACGCAAAAGCCGCCCGATATCATCCGATCAAGCCGATGCACGAACCTCCGTCAAATATGGTTCGTGTTGTTTTTCTATAACCCGCACCCAGTCACTTGCGTCCATTATACATGAATGAAAACCCAAAATACAAGTCGAAAGCCCTCTCATTCCCTGCATGCTCCCTTTCCCTGCCCTCCGAAGCGTCGATTTCCAGGATGTTCGGACATGCAAAAAGCGCCGTTTCCTTAAGGAAACGGCGCTTTTCTCATTCCGAAAATAAAGGACATTCTTTTTAAGAGAAATCGGCCATGAATCGTTCGATGTAAGCCTTCTCTTCCTCGGTGGCATCCACGAGAGGCAGGCGCACTCCGCCCGCTTCGTAACCGCGCAGCTTCAGTGCGTATTTGACCGCGACGGGATTCGGCACCGGATGAGGGCAGGCGAACAGCCCCTTGAATACCGGCAGCAGCGAATGATAGATGCGCGTCGCTTCTGCGGCGTCTCCTCCGGCGTGCGCGGCGATCATCTCGCTCATCCGCGCGCCGACCACGTGGCTCGCCACGCTGACGACGCCGTAAGCGCCGACGGACAGCGCCGGCAGAGACGCCGAATCGTCGCCCGTATATACGCGAAAGCCCGACGGAGCGCGCGACGCGATATAAGCAACCTGATCGACGGACGCGCACTCTTTGATGGCCACCACGTTGGGCAGCTGCGCCAGACGAAGCGTCGTCGCCCCTTCGAGATTGGAAGCGGTGCGGCTCGGCACGTTATAAAGCATGACCGGAAGCGATGTCGCCTCCGCGATCGCCGCGAAATGCGCGTACAGGCCGCCCTGATTCGGACGGTTGTAGTAAGGAACGACCAACAGCACGCCGTCCGCACCCGCTTTTTCCGCCGCTTTCGTCAATTCCACGCTGTGGTGCGTATCGTTGCTGCCCGTTCCGGCAATGATTTTGCAGCGTCCGGCCGCATGCTTGACCGAAACTTCGAGCAGCCGGATTTTTTCTTCATCGGTCAGCGTCGGAGACTCTCCCGTCGTGCCGAACACGACGATCGCTTCCGTTCGCTGACGTTCGATCAGCATATCGATGAGCGCGGGAATTTGCTCCCACGCCACTTCCCCCTGCCCGTCGAAAGGAGTGACCATGGCGGTTATCAATCGTCCGAAATCCATTTTTTTACTCTCCTTCTTCGTGCCTTGTGTGATCTTTGTATATCTGCTTTGTCTGTATGGTTAGGCCTTACCGGTGCAGTTCGAAGCGGGCATGCAGCGCCTTCAGCGCTTTGACCATGTCCTCTTTTTTCACGAGCACCCAGATCGTCGTGTTCGAGTCGGCCGATTGCAGAATCTGCACGTTCTGCAGCGTCAACGCCTCGACGATATGGGACATGATGCCCGGCACTCCGTTGATGCCTCCGCCGATGACGGAAACTTTGGCGCAGCCGTTCAGGGCACGGGGCTCGTAACCGATACCGCGCAGGGCAGCGAGCGCGCGTTCCGCTTCGGTATCGAACACCGTGTACACGGCGCCGACCGGCGTCACGTTGATGAAGTCGACGCTGATCGCGTTTTCCGCCATCGCTTTGAACACGTTCAACGACAGCTGACCGCTCGGGTCCGGCTGCTCGACCGTAATCTGGGTCACGTTGCTGACGTAAGCGATGCCCGTGACGAAACGGTCGATGACACCGGCCGAAACGTCCGCGAAGTTCTCCGGATGGGTCACGAGCGTGCCTTCCTCTTCGGAGAACGTCGAACGCACCCGTACCGGAATCTGCGCCTGCATGGCGATTTCCACGGCGCGCGGATGAATCACTTTCGCGCCCTGGTGAGCCATGTTGCAGATTTCGGTGTAACTGACCACTTCAAGCGGCTTGGCGTCTTCCACCAGGCGCGGGTCCGCGGTCAGAATGCCGTTGACGTCCGTATAAATGTCGACGATCTCCGCATGAAGGGCGGCGCCCAGCGCCGTCGCCGACGTGTCGCTGCCGCCCCGGCCCAGCGTGGTGAGATCTCCGTATTCGTTCTGTCCTTGAAAACCGGTCACGATGACGACGCTGTGGTCCTGCAGCTCTCGCAGCACTCGCTCCGGACGCATTTCCAAAATGCGCGCGTTGCCGAAATGGCTGTCCGTCATGAAGCCGGCCTGCGCGCCCGTCAATACGGTCGCGTCGATGCCTTCCTGATGCAAAATGCCGCAGAGCGTGGCCGCGGAAATAATCTCCCCGCAGCCCATAAGCAGATCTTTTTCTTTAGCCGGCAGCGATTTGCCGCTCGTGGATGCCGCCCAGCCGAGCAGCGTGTCGGTCGCGTACGGATCGCCGCTGCGCCCCATCGCGGAGACGACGACAACCAGTTGGTAACCGGCAGCCAGCTCGCGCTGGATATGACGGACGACGTGCGCTCTCGCTTCTTCCGAAGACAGCGACGTTCCGCCGAATTTTTGAACCCGAATAGCCATGGTCTCTTCCTTTCGTTATGCCTGCCGCGAACGAGCCGCAATGATTTCAGCGATTTGCACGGCGTTCCACGCCGCGCCTTTGAGCAGATTATCCGAGACGATCCACATATTGAGTCCGGTCGGCGAATCGAGGTCGCGGCGCAGACGGCCGACGAACACGTCGTTTTTGCCGGCCGCGTCGGTCGCCAGCGGATACGCCTGGTTGGCCGGATCGTCGACGACGGTGATGCCCGGGGCGTTTTCCAGCAGCGAGCGTACTTCCTGCAGGTCGTATTCCGAACCCAGTTCCACGTAAACGGATTCCGAATGGCCGTATACGACGGGAATGCGCACGCAGGTCGCCGTGACCTGGATCGACTCGTCGCCCATGATTTTTTTCGTTTCGTTAACCATCTTCATCTCTTCGTACGTAAAGCCGTTGTCCATGAACTTGTCGATCTGCGGAACCGCGTTGTAGGCGATTTGATGCTTGACCGGCAGCGAGGATACCGGAAGCACGTCGGGATTGACCGGCTCTCCGTCCACGATCGCTTTCGTCTGGCGGTTCAATTCCGCGATGGCTTTGGCGCCCGCTCCGGACACCGCCTGGTACGTCGATACGATGATCCGTTTAAGTCCGTAGCGGTCCTGCAGCGGCTTCAGCGCGGCGACCATCTGGATCGTCGAGCAGTTCGGATTCGCGATGACGCCGTTATGCTCGAAAATTTTCTCTTCATTGACTTCCGGCACGACAAGCGGAGCGGTCGGATCCATCCGGAAGGCGCTCGTATTGTCGATGCAGACGGTGCCCCGCTTGATCGCTTCGGGCACAAGCGCTTTGCTGACGTCTCCGCCCGCGCTGAACAGCGCGATCTGCACGCCTTCGAAGCTCTCCGGCTTCGCTTCTTCGACCGTGACTTCCCGGCCTTTGAACTTGAGCTTCGTGCCCGCGCTTCTCGCGGACGACAGCAGTTTCAAGGTCTTGATCGGGAAGTCGCGCTCTTCGAGCAATCTGAGAATTTGTTCGCCGACCGCGCCGGTCGAGCCGACGACAGCTACGTTAAACGTTTCATTCGACATCTGGCTTGTCTCTCCTTTATATGGGGCAAAATCGCTAAACATCAAGGTTTGCATTGTGAATATCATAGTTTGTATCGGGGTAAAATGCAAGACGTTAACGCTCCGTGTCAGCATTCCGAAAGCAAAAAAACCCGCGGCTTTCTTCGCTCGGAAGAGGCCGCGGCTTTTTTTCAAAACCGGTTCTATTTGCCCGTGTGGCCGAAGCCGCCGGCGCCGCGGACCGTCTCGGACAGCTCCTCGACCTCGGCCAATTCGGTCTCCGGCACCTCCTGGAAGACCATCTGCGCGATGCGTTCTCCGCGCGCGATCGTGAAAGGCTCCTGACCGAGATTGATCAGCAGCACTTTGATCTCGCCCCGGTAATCGGCGTCGATCGTGCCCGGCGTATTCAAGCAGGTAATGCCGTGCTTGAACGCCAACCCGCTGCGCGGACGGATCTGCGCTTCGAGGCCGCCAGGCATGGCGATGGCGATTCCGGTCGGGACAAGCGCGCGCTGCATCGGCGCCAGCACGATCGGTTCGATCACGGCGGCCTGCAGGTCGTAGCCAGCGGCCAGCTCGGTCATTTTTCGCGGCAGCGCCAAATCTTCGTTGCCGGGAAACCGTTTAATTTGTACCAGATGGGACAAGTTCATCTCTCCTTAATGCGTTCAGCGCGCGGTCGGAATTCCCGACCATCGCGACGGCGAACGGTTGTGCAAACAAATGGTCGAGCGCAAGCTTAACGTCGGCTTCCGTCACCGCTTCGATCTTGGCGATCGTCTCGTCGATCGTCTCGTGGCGTCCGAGCATCAGCTCGTTTTTGCCCAGACGGTTCATGCGGCTTCCGCTGCCTTCCAGCCCCATGATCAGGCTGCCTTTCAACTGCTGCTGCCCCTTGCGGATTTCCGATTCGCTCAGCCCGTTCGCCCGGATATCGTGCAGCACTTCCTGCGTCAGCTTCAAGACGTCGGCAGTCTGCTTGGGCGCCGTTCCCGCATAAATCGTGAAGTATCCGCTGTCGGCATGGGCGCTGTGATACGAATAGACGGAGTAAGCCAAGCCTCTTTTTTCCCGGATTTCCTGGAACAGCTTGGAGCTCATGCCTCCTCCGATCGAGTTGTTGAGCAGCGCCATCGCGTACTGCCTCGGATCGTCGTAACCGAAGCCTTGAAACGCCATACAGATATGGTTCTGCTCCGTTTTCTTTTTCCGGTAGACGAGTCCGCCCCCGAAAGACGGTTCCGTGATCGGCGATACGTCTCCTTTGCGGGCGAAAGACCCGAAATGCTGTTCGAGCAGTTCGAGCACATTGTCTCCGAGATTGCCGGCGATCGCGACGATCGTATTGTCGACCGTATAACGTTCATGCATGAAGCGGCGCAGGTCTTCCGAAGACATACCTGCCAAATGGTCCTGCGTGCCCAGAATCGGCATCGCCAGCGGATGTCCTTCGTACGCGGCTTCGACGATCAAATCGTGCACCAAGTCGTCGGGATCGTCGAGATACATGGAAATTTCCTCGAAAATGACGTTTTTCTCGCGCGACAGCTCCTCCGGATCGAACTTGGAGTTGAAGAACATGTCCGCCAAAATATCCATGGCGATCGGCAGATGTTCGTCCAGCACTTTTGCGTAATAGCTTGTATATTCTTTGGACGTGAAGGCATTGACGTTGCCTCCTACGGCGTCAAACTGCTCTGCGATCGCTCTCGCATCGTAGCGTTCCGTGCCCTTGAACAGCATATGTTCGATAAAGTGCGAAATGCCGTTATCGGCTTCCGACTCGTTCCGCGATCCGTTTTTGACCCAGATGCCGAACGAAACGGAGCGCGAACCCGGAATATGCTCGGCTACAACCCGCAGCCCGCTGCTCAGCGTATATTTTTCCAAAACGTTATTCCCTCCCGTGCGCGCTTCCGATAGGTATCGGTTCAAATGAACGTGCAGACTCTATCCTAGCAAATTTTCGGTTCGTACTCAACCGGATTAGAAAGCTTGCGATTCCGCCGCTCGCGGCCCTGTCCTTCGTACGCGCATGCACAAAAAAAGAGACAGAATCGACTTCTGGCTCTTTTTTGTGCTTTTATGAATCTGAAATTTGCTTATCGAATCAGGACTTCGAAGGCTCGCTGGCGTTCAGCAGCACCTTGTGCGACAGATTCACCCGTCCCTGAGCATCGATTTCCGTCACTTTGACCTGCAGCTTGTCGCCGACTGCGACAACGTCCTCTACTTTGCCGACCCGTTCCGCAGCCAGCTGCGAAATATGCACGAGTCCGTCTTTGCCCGGAATCAGTTCGACGAATGCGCCGAATTTCTCGATCCGTCTGACGGTGCCTTCATAGACTTCGCCGACGACCACTTCGCGTACGATGCCTTGAATGATGTCGGCGGCTTTATTGTTCATCTCTTCGTCGGAAGAAGCGATGAAGACGCGGCCGTCCTGCTCGATATCGATCTTGACTCCGGTGTCTTCGATGATCTTGTTGATCACTTTGCCGCCGGCGCCGATCACGTCGCGGATCTTCTCCGGCTTGATGTTGATGATCATGATCTTCGGCGCGTATTTCGACATTTTGGTTCTCGGCTCCTGGATCGCCTGAAGCATTTGCTCGAGAATGTGCATGCGGCCTTCGCGGGCCTGCGTCAGCGCTTCGGACAGAATCTCGCGGCTGATGCCGTCGATCTTGATGTCCATCTGAATGGCCGTTACGCCTTCCTTCGTTCCCGCGACTTTGAAGTCCATATCGCCCAGGTGATCTTCCATACCCTGAATATCCGACAGGATGGAAACATGCTCTCCGTCTTTGATCAGTCCCATAGCCACGCCGGCAACCGGCGCTTTAATAGGAACGCCCGCATCCATCATGGCCAGCGTGCTGGCACAGATACTCGCCTGCGACGTGGAGCCGTTCGATTCCAGCACTTCGGAAACGAGACGGATCGTGTACGGGAATTCCGTTTCGGAAGGAATAACTTTCATCAGCGCGCGTTCGCCGAGCGCTCCGTGCCCGATCTCGCGGCGTCCCGGCGCTCTGAGCGGACGGGCTTCGCCTACGCTGAACGGAGGGAAGTTGTAATGGTGCATGAAACGTTTGGTGTCTTCCGGCGCGACGCCGTCGAGCATCTGAGCATCGCCCAGTACGCCGAGCGTACAAATGCTGAGCGCCTGCGTCTGGCCGCGGGTGAACAAGCCCGAACCGTGAACGCGGGGCAGCAGAGCGACATCCGAGCTGATCGGACGAATTTCGGCCAATCCCCGTCCGTCAGGACGCACTTTGTCGTGCGTGATCAGGCGGCGAACTTCTTCTTTGACGATATCGTGCAGGATCTCTTTGACATCGTCCATTTTGTCCGGCGTTTCCAGATACTGCTCGGCGAAGTGCGCGACCGTCTCGTCGTTTACGGCGTCGATCGCATCCTGGCGGGCATGCTTCTCGGCGATGCGGACAGCTTCGACCAGACGATCGGACGCAAAGGCGCGAACCGCTTCGTTGACTTCGGCGTCGACGGCATGCAGTTTGACTTCCATTTTCGGTTTGCCGGCCACCTCGACCAGCTGCTCGATCGTCGCGACGATCTCTTTAACCGCGTCGTGTCCGAACATAATCGCTTCGAGCATGACTTCTTCGGGCACTTCGTTCGCTTCCGCTTCGACCATCATAATGGCGTCTTTCGTGCCTGCCACAACCAGATACAGGTCGCTGGCTTCCTGCTGGGCAAGCGTCGGGTTCACGACGAATTGGCCGTCTACGCGTCCGACGGCTACGCCGCCGATCGGTCCGTCGAACGGCACATCGGAAATGCTAAGCGCAGCGGAAGTGCCGATCATCGCCGCGATTTGCGGTTCGTTGTCCTGATCGACGCTCATGACGATATTTTGAATTTGAACGTCGTTGCGGAAACCTTCCGGGAACAGCGGACGAATCGGACGGTCGGTCAAGCGGCTGGCCAAAATCGCTTTTTCGCTCGGACGTCCTTCGCGCTTGATAAATCCGCCGGGGATTTTGCCTACCGCATACATTCTTTCCTCGTAGTTTACGGTCAGCGGGAAAAAGTCGAGGTCTTTCGGTTGAGTGGAGGCCGTCACGGTGCACAGCACGACCGTTTCTCCGTAATGGACCATGACCGCCGCATTCGCTTGTTTGGCCAAACGGCCGGTCTTCAGCGTAAGGGTTCGTCCCCCCAGCTGCATTTCTACTTGCTGTTCCATGAAACTCCTCCTCGATCTTCTAACGTTAAGTATATAAGGATTATGGGAAATCCCGGTTACAAAAACAACCCGGCTGCTGCCGTCGGCTCCAAAAAAGACCATACGGGTTCACAACCAGGCTGCTTGTGCAAGACTTTTTAATTTTAGCGACGCAGGCCGAGTTTTTCGATCAGTGCGCTGTAACGTCTAACATCATTGTTTTTCAGATACGCCAGAAGTCTGCGGCGTTGTCCGACCATTTTCAGAAGTCCGCGACGCGAGTGGTGATCCTTCTTGTGCGTACGCAGGTGGTCTGTCAGGTTTGTGATGTTTTCAGTCAGGATAGCGACTTGAACTTCCGGAGATCCTGTATCGGACTCGTGAGTTCTGTGTTCCTCGATCAGCTGCTGTTTACGTTCTTGAGTCAATGCCATCCTATTCACCTCCTAAATTCAATAAGAATATCCCCAAAAGCCTCGTAGCGGCCGGTGAAAGCCTGCAACCAAGCCATGGTTAAGTCACTCACGTGTCCGTAAGCAACGTAGTTCAGTATAACAAAAGTACATTCAAAAGTAAACCTTAACCTTTTAAAATCCGCCTAGCTTCTTCGGCATCTTTCGCGATCTGCGCAACCAGCTCGTCAATGCCCGAAAATTTACGTTCCGGACGAATATACCGCACGAAATCCATCCATACTTCTTCGCCGTAAATGCTGCGATCGAAATCGAACAGATGCGTCTCGAACGTCGGCTTGACGCTGCCGTCCGTAAAGGTAGGCTTAACCCCGACATTCATGACGCCGTCCAGCACTTCGTCGCCCAATCCGAAACGCACGGCGTATACGCCTTTCGCCGGCGTCACGTAATGACCCGACGGATCGACGTTCGCCGTAGGGAATCCGATCGTGCGGCCGCGTTTATCGCCTCCGACGACGGTGCCCTGCACCCGGTACGGCCGTCCGAGCCAGAGACGGGCTTTTTCCGCGTCGCCGGCTTTGAGAGCCGCCCGAATACCGGAGCTGCCGACCTTTTCCCCGTCCAACAGGAACGGCGACACCGTCTCGACGGCGATCTTGCCTCCGCTGAGCGGGCCGAGCGACTCCGCCGTGCCTTCGCCCATGAAACCGAAACGGAAGTCGAAACCGACAACCGCCGCCTCCACTTCGAGCGGCAGCAGCACGTTGGCCACGAAATCGGCAGGCAGCACTTTCGAGAAGTCGGGCGTAAACTCGCCGACGTACATATAATCGACGCCCAGCTCTTCCAAGATCCGTTCCTTGTCGCGCAGCGGCGTCAAATAACCTTCGTAGTCGCCTTTGCCCATCACTTCTTTCGGATGGGGATGAAAAGTCAGAACCGCGACCGGCAGTCCGAGGCTGCGTCCCATTTCCAACGCACGCCGAATGACGCTGACATGCCCGAGATGAAGCCCGTCGAACTGGCCGATGGCCATGACCTGCTTTTGAACGGAGATCGTTTCTCCGATCCCGACTAAAGGATAAGTTAACGTTACCGTCTTCACTCTTCGATCACCTGCATTTTCCGCCGGCTGCCGTTCTCCGTCCGGTTTTCGTTCCCGCGGCAAGCGCTAAGGAAGGAAAACTTTGACGGGAACGACTTTTTCGGCTTCTTCGTCCCATTTGTAAATCCCGATAAAACGGTCATCCGGCGCATACAGCCTGAATTCCCTTGTCATGCCCTTCGCGGAAGGCGATACGGCCCAGGCCGAAAGCTTTTGTCCGCGCAGCGCATTTTCCAACCGGCTTTCATCCACGAAATGCTCGGGCATATGCAGGGCCGCCTTGTCCGCGCGGATCAGCGCTTCCTCCAGCGTACCCGCTTCCGCCCGCTCCGCAATTTCGTCGAACGTCAGGCAGCGGTCCAGTCCGATACCGGCCGACAGGGTCCGCTCCAGCTTCGCCATCGCCGAAGGCACGCCCAATCTGGCTCCCAGGTCGACGCACAGCGTGCGGATATACGTGCCTTTCGAACAGAGCACGCGCAGCGACACTTCCGGCTGATCGCCGTCCTGAAATTCCGTCAGCTCCAGCTCGTGGATCACGACTTCGCGGGCTTTGCGCTCGACCGTCTTGCCTTCGCGCGCCAGCTCGTACAGCCGCTTTCCGTCGACTTTTACGGCGGAATACATCGGCGGAGTCTGCATAATCGGACCGATAAAGTCCTTTAACGCTTCCCGCACCTGCGCTTCCGTCACTTCGGCCTTCGTCATTTCTTCAATTACGGTTCCCGTCAAGTCTTCGGTATCGGTAGCGATTCCGAGCTTCAGCACCGCCCGGTATTCCTTCGGCATTTCCTGCAGATACTCGACCATCCGCGTGGCGCGTCCCAAACAAAGGGGGAGTACGCCGGTAACGGACGGATCGAGCGTGCCGGTATGGCCGATTCGTTTCATTTTCAGCAGCCTGCGGCACTTCGCCACGACGTCGTGCGACGTCATGCCCGCAGGCTTGCGTACCGGCAGTACGCCGTCGAAATCGTTCATAGCGATTGTTTGATCCTTTCGATAACAAGCTTGGTCACTTCTTCAAGCGTGCCTTCCAGCCGGCAGCCGGCGGCGCGCACATGCCCGCCGCCGCCGAATTCGGCGGCGACCGCCGCCACGTCCACTTTGCCGGCCGAGCGCATGCTCGCCTTGACCGCGTTTTCGTCGATGACTTTAAACAAAACGCCGACTTCAACGCCTTGAATATTTCGCGGGTAGTTGACGATGCCTTCCAAATCTTCGTTCGCAGCGCCCGCTTGTATCATATGCTCCGGCGTGACATGCACCCAGGCCACCTGTCCGTTCTCCGACATTTGCAGCGTGCCGAGCGCCAACGTCAGCACATCGAACTGCGGCTTGGTCAGCTGCTCCAGCAGCGAATCCGCCAGATCCGGACCGTTAACCCCGAGCTCCAGCAGATGCGAAGCGATCTGCATCACTTTCGGCGACGTGCTGGAATAGCGGAATCCGCCCGTATCGGTCAAAATGCCGGTATACAGCATTTCCGCAATGTTGCGGTCCCAACCGAGGTCGAACAACGCCACCAGATCGTACAAAATTTCTGCCGTCGCGGCCGCGTCGGCCTTGATCAGGTTCTGCGTTCCGTAGCGGTCGTTGGTCGGATGATGGTCGATATTGAGCATATTCGCTCCTTCTTCCATCCATTCCGAGACCAGCCCGACCCGCTTGAAATCGGCGCAGTCCACGCAGATCACGCTGCCGTAAGTGCGCGTGCGTTCGGTCAGACTCATATCGACGATTGTCCCCGCCCCGTGCATGTACGTCATCCGCTGCGGAATGGGACCTTCGTTGATCAATGTGAAGGTTTTCCCCAAACGCGAGAGAAGCCAGCCCACCGCGAGGGTGGAACTGACTGCGTCTCCGTCCGGCTGTACGTGCGCCACGACCAGGAAATCATCATGCTTTTCGATAAACGTTCGTGCATCGAGCAGATCCTGTTCATACGTCCGCATCGCCGTCTCCTTTATTGCCTTTAGTGCTTTCATTGTCTTTAGCCGGCTCCTCGGTCTTGATCTGTCCGAGAAGACTTTCGATCTTGCTTCCGTATTCGATCGACTGATCGATATGGAACAGCAGTTCCGGCGTATGCCGCAGACGGATCCGCTTGCCGATCTCGCTGCGCAAAAATCCGGTCGCTTTGGCAATGCCCGTCAGCGATTTCTGCTTTTGTTCGTCGTCTCCGAAAATGCTCAGATAAACGTTCGCCTGGGACAGGTCGCCCGTCACCTCCACATCGGTGACGGTGACGAACCCGATCCGGGGATCTTTCAGTTCGCTCTGGATCATTTGGCTGAGTTCCTTTTTGATCTCCTCGGCAACCCGGCCTACTCTAATCTTCGCCATTTGTTTTCACCCCACTTTTTAGCGCTCGACGGCCTCCATCACGAATGCTTCGATGATGTCGCCTTCCTTAACGTCGGCGTAGTCGAGCGTAATGCCGCACTCGTAACCTTGGGATACTTCTTTGGCATCGTCCTTGAAGCGCTTGAGCGAGTCGACCTTGCCTTCGTGGATGACGATGCCGCCGCGGATCAAGCGAGCTTCCGCGTTGCGGGCGATTTTGCCCTGAATAACCATCGAACCCGCGATAGTGCCGACTTTGCTGACTTTGAATACATTGCGGACTTCGGCTTGGCCGATCACTTTTTCTTTATAAACCGGATCGAGCATGCCCTTCATGGCCTGTTCGATCTCTTCGATCGCGTTGTAAATGACGCGGTGCAGACGAATGTCGACTTTCTCCTGTTCGGCCGTGATAGCCGCCTGGTTGTCCGGACGGACGTTGAAGCCGATTACGATGGCATTCGATGCCGCCGCGAGAATGATGTCGGACTCGTTGATCGCGCCGGCGCCGCTGTGAATGATCTTGACGCGTACGCCTTCGACTTCGATCTTTGCGAGCGAGCCTTTGAGAGCTTCGACCGAACCCTGCACGTCGCCTTTGATGATGACGTTCAGATCTTTGATCTCGCCGTCCTTGATGTGCTTGAACAGATCGTCCAGCGTAACGCGGGTATTCGCGCCCATGTCGGATTCGCGCTGCGTGATCGCGCGTTTGTCGGCGATGCTGCGGGCTTTGCGCTCGTCTTCGAAGACCATGAACGGATCGCCGGCCAGCGGCACTTCCGTCAGACCCGTAATTTCGACCGGAGTCGAAGGGCCGGCTTCTTTCAGGCGGCGTCCTTTGTCGTTGACCATCGCCCGTACGCGGCCGAAGCAGTTGCCCGCCACGAAGGCGTCGCCTACTTTGAGCGTGCCGTGCTGAACGAGTACGCGGGCTACCGGTCCGCGGCCTTTGTCCAGTTCGGCCTCGATGACCGTACCGCGGGCGCGTTTGTCCGGGTTCGCTTTGTAGTCGTTGACTTCAGCAACGAGCAGAATCATTTCGAGCAGACCTTCAAGGCCCATTTTTTGCTTCGCGGATACGTTGACGAAGATCGTGTCTCCGCCCCACTCTTCCGGAACGAGGCCGTATTCGGTCAATTCCTGCTTGACGCGATCCGGATTGGAATCCGGCTTATCGATTTTGTTGACCGCCACGATAATCGGCAGATTGGCCGCTTTGGCGTGGTTGACCGCTTCGACCGTCTGCGGCATAACGCCGTCGTCGGCCGCGACCACGATGATGGTCATATCGGTAACCTGGGCGCCGCGCGCACGCATGGCCGTGAAGGCTTCGTGGCCCGGAGTATCCAGGAACGTAATCTTTTTGCCGTTGATTTCGACCTGGTAAGCGCCGATGTGCTGCGTGATGCCGCCCGCTTCGCCGCCGGTTACGTTCGTCGAACGGATGGCGTCGAGCAGAGTCGTTTTGCCGTGGTCGACGTGACCCATGATGGTTACGACCGGCGGGCGTTCTTTCAGATCCGCTTCGTCGTCCACTTCTTCGATCGTCTCGAAGCGGTCGTCCTCGACCGGGATCTTGATTTCGACTTCGACGCCGAAATCGCCGGCCAGCAGCTGGATCGTGTCGATGTCCAGTTCCTGGTTGATCGTGGCCATGACGCCGAGCATGATCAGCTTCTTGATGACTTCCGAAGCGTCCTTATGCAGCAGCTTGGCCGTTTCGCCGACGGTCATCGTGCCGCGCACGATAATTTTCTTCGGCGTATTGTCGATTTTCTCTCTCGGCGGCTGTTGGCTACGTCCGCCTCCGCGGTTGCCGCCTTTGCCTCCGCGGCCGCCTTGACCGCCGCGGAATCCGCCGCGGTTATCGTCGGAACGGCGTTGGCCGCCCGGACGTCCGCCCTGGCCTCCGCGGTTGCCGCCTTGGCCTCCCTGACCGCCTCCGCGGTTGCCGCCGAAGCCGCCGCCCGTGGAAGATCCGCCGCGGCTCGGCGAAGTGCCGCCCGCACGGTTTTGCGAACCGCCGCTGCCCGAAGGGCGCTGGCTTTGTCCGCCCTGGCCGCCTTGTGCAGGACGGCTGCCGCCTTGGCCGCCGCTCGGGCGCTGGCCTTGGCCGCTTTGCTGCGGACGTCCTTGACCGCCGCCCTGCGGACGGCTTTGTCCTCCGCCTACGGAAGAAGGACGGCTGCCCTGAGGACGGTTACCGCTTTGACTTGACGACTGACTGCTGTTTGGGGTTTGTGGTTTATTATTCATACCTACCTGCTTTTCTTGTGAATTTTTTATTTGGCTGTCACCGTTCGATTGCGGCTTACTGCTTGGAGATGCCGGCTTGGAGGCGTTCGACTTGATGTTTCGAAAAAATTGTTCCACTTTGCCGATCGCTTCGGGCTCCATCACGCTCATGTGATTGTTTACCGGCATTTCGAGTCTTTTCAAAATGGTAATGATTTCTTTACTGCTCATGTCGAGCGACTTGGCGTATTCATAGACCCGAACTTTGTTTTCTGGTTTACTCAATATACTCCACCTCCGACGTAGTCCCCAGTTTCCTGCGGATCATGTCGGCGAATCCCTGATCGGTCAGCGCGAGCACAAGGCGTTCCGGCTTGCCGATGCTGGCCCCGAGCCGCTCGCGGTCGAAGCCGACGAGCAGGGGAATGCCGTATGAACCGCATTTGTCGCGAAACTTTTTGTGGGTATTGGACGAGGCGTCGCCGGCCAAGACGACCAACTTGGCTTCGCGCGACCGGATGGCTTTGAGGACCAACTCGTCTCCGGTAACCATCTTTCCGGCGCGCATGGCCAGCCCCAGTCCCGAAAGCTCATTATTCATCGTCTGTTTCTCTCTCCTGTAATTCACGGAATTGGTGTTCCACCCGGATGAAATCCCGGGCAAGCTGTTCATAGATCTCGGCCGGTACCGGCTGCTTGAGCGCGCGGTCGAGCGCTTTGTTCTTCTGGGCAAGCCTGAAGCATTCCGCGTCCGCGCGCAAATAAGCGCCTCTGCCGGATTTTTTGCCCGTCAGGTCAATTTCGATCTGGCCTTCCGGCGTGCGGACGACCCGAATCAATTCCTTCTTGGGCAGCATTTCCTGGCTCGCCACGCATTTGCGCAGCGGCGTTTTTCTCTTCTTCATCTCTGTCTCCCCGCTTTCGCCGAGCCCGGCTGTCAGTCGAAGGACACGGAGTCCTGCGGCAGTTCGCCGTCGTACGTGCGCGCTCTGCCGAATTCTTCCTCGGCCTGCGTCTCGCTCTTGATATCGATCTTCCATCCGGTCAGCTTCGCCGCGAGACGGGCGTTCTGGCCTTTGATGCCGATCGCGAGCGAAAGCTGATAATCCGGCACGATGACGCGAGCCATTTTCTCGGCTTCGAAAACTTCGACTTCCAGCACCTTAGAAGGGCTGAGCGCATTCGCCACGTATTCTTCCACGCTCTCGGAATAATTGACGATGTCGATCTTTTCGCCGCGAAGCTCGTTGACGATGGTCTGAACGCGAACGCCTTTCGGGCCTACGCAGGAACCGACCGGATCGACTTCCGGATTGCGGGAGTAAACGGCGATTTTGGAACGGAAACCCGCTTCGCGGGCAACCGATTTGATTTCGACGACGCCGTCGAAAATTTCCGGCACTTCAAGCTCGAACAAGCGCTTCAGGAGACCCGGATGCGTCCGGGACAAAATGATTTGCGGTCCCTTCGTCGTGTTCTCCACTTTGGTTATATACCCTTTGATACGCTCATTGTGCGCAAATTTCTCGCCCGGCATCAATTCCGTAAGCGGCAGCGCCGCTTCGATCTTGCCGAGATCGACATAAAGGTTCCGGGTGTCCATGCGCTGCACGGTACCGGTTACGATGTCTTCCGTCTTGTCGACGAACGCGTTATAGATCAGGCCTCTTTCCGCTTCGCGAATGCGCTGCGTGACGACCTGTTTGGCCGTCTGAGCGGCGATACGCCCGAAGTCGCGAGGCGTGACTTCGATCTCCGCAATGTCGTCGATCTGCAGATGCGGGTTGATTTCCCGTGCGCTTTCGAGCGAAATTTCGGTGCGATCGTCCAGTACTTCCTCGGCGACGAGTTTGCGCGCATATACCTTGATTACCCCGGTATTGCGGTTCATATCCACTCGCACGTTTTGAGCCGTATTGAAGTTGCGCTTGTAGCTGGAAATCAGCGCCGCTTCAATCGCTTCGAAAAGCACCTCCTTGCTGATCCCCCTCTCGCGCTCCAGCTCGTTCAAAGCTTCAATAAAATCCGTACTCATTTGCCCAACGCTCCCCCTTCCAAGACTATC
Source organism: Saccharibacillus alkalitolerans (assembly GCF_011090185.1). Lineage (GTDB taxonomy): Bacteria > Bacillota > Bacilli > Paenibacillales > Paenibacillaceae > Saccharibacillus > Saccharibacillus alkalitolerans. Next base: position 73,592 of record NZ_JAAFGS010000003.1, read on the forward strand.
TATATTAGAAAATGATGGCCAGCCTGGCGCTGGCAACTTTGTCGTAAGGCACCGTTGCCTGCTTCTGCTTCTTGCCGACGGCGATCACAAGCTCGTCGCCCTCGAACGACAGAAGCTTGCCCTCGAATTCCTTCGATCCGCCAACCGGCTCGTAAGTGGTCACAAAAACGTCTTTGCCGACCGCCTTGCGCACGTCGTCCGCTTTTTTGAGCGGCCGTTCGGCTCCGGGAGACGATACCTCCAGGAAGTAAGCCTCGTCGATCGGGTCGTTTTCATCCAGTTTCTGGCTCATGTACTCGCTGATTTGCCCGCAGTCGTCGATATCGATTCCGCCTTCTTTGTCCACGTAAATCCGCAGGAAGTAACTTCCGCCTTCCTTGACGTATTCCACGTCCACAAGCTCGAATCCATGCTCGGCCAAATACGGCTCGATCATCTGTTCCACGGTTGTTTTGATCTTCGGTGTGCTCAAGCATTCACCCTCCAAGCGTTGTCAGGTTCCGTCCGCAGGGGCGGCGCAGAAGATGTGAGCCCAAAAGTAAAGAGTGGGTTGCCCCACTCTCTACGCAAAGGTCTATCTCCTACTGTGTCTAACTCCAATTTCCTCTAGCCATTATACCATAGGCAGGCTATGGTGACAAGTATCGGGGCTTTACAAAGCGTCCCGCCGAGCTTTGCCGTCAAAACAGCGAAAGCTGGTTGCTCTCCGGCAGACCGCGGAAGCAGCCGAGCTGGCCGAGCAGTTCGATGATCGTTTTCGATGCTTTGGACTTCTGCTGGAAGTCTTCGATCGACAGAAATTCGCCGTGTTCGCGAGCGGCCGCCACGCCGCGGGCCGCGTTCTCGCCCAGACCCGCGAGCGCCGCGAACGGGAAGATCAGGCTGCTGCCGTCGACGATAAACTTGGTGGCGTCGGAACGATACAGGTCGATCGATTGGAACGTAAAGCCGCGGGCCGTCATTTCAAGCGCCATTTCGAGGATCGGCAGCATCGCTTTTTCTTTCGGCTGCGCCTGGAAGCCCTTTTGCTCGATCTCGACGATTTTGCGGCCGATCGCTTCGTAACCCTGGCAGAACAGCTCGATGTCGAAGTCCGCCGCGCGGACCGAGAAATACGTCGCGTAATATTCGATCGGATGATAAAGCTTGAAATAAGCCGTCCGCACGGCCGAGATTACATAAGCCGCGGCGTGCGCTTTCGGGAACATGTACTGGATCTTCAAGCAGGAATCGATGTACCAGTTCGGCACTTTGCATCTCTTCATCTCGTCGATCCACTCCTGGCTCAAACCTTTGCCCTTACGCACGCTCTCCGTGATCTTGAACGCGAGGCCCGCGTCCATGCCCGCTTTGTAGATCAGGAACAGCATGATATCGTCCCGGCAGCCGATCACGGTTTTGATGTTGCAGGTTCCGTTCTTGATCAATTCGTCGGCATTGCCGAGCCAGACGCCGGTTCCGTGCGATAGGCCGGAAATCTGCAGAAGGTCGGCAAAGCTGGACGGCTTGGCCTCGATCAGCATCTGGCGGACGAATTTCGTCCCCATTTCCGGCACGCCGTACGTCGCGACGGGGGTCCGGATCTGTTCCGGCGTAACGCCGAGCGCATCCGTCGAATTGAACATGCTCATGACTTTCGGATCGTTCATCGGGATGGTCGTCGGATCGACGCCGGTGAGATCCTGCAGCATCCGCATCATGGTCGGATCGTCGTGCCCCAGAATATCGAGCTTCAGCAGGTTTTCGTCAAACGCGTGATAGTCGAAGTGGGTCGTTTTCCACTCCGCGTTGACGTCGTCGGCCGGATACTGAACCGGAGTGATATCTTCGATCTCCATATAATCCGGAAGAACGACGATGCCGCCGGGGTGCTGCCCGGTGCTTCGCTTGACGCCGGTACAGCCTGACGCCAGCCGGTTCAGTTCGGCGGAACGCCAGCGCTTTTGATGCTCTTCTTCGTATTTTTTCGCAAAACCGAACGCCGTTTTCTCGGCGACCGTACCGATCGTGCCGGCGCGGAATACGTTGTCCGGCCCGAACATCGTTTTGGTGAAGTTGTGCGCCTGCGGCTGATACTCGCCGGAGAAGTTCAAGTCGATATCGGGAACCTTGTCGCCTTTGAAGCCCAGGAAAGTCTCGAACGGAATATCGTGTCCTTCGCCGAGCATGGTCGACCCGCAGTCCGGGCATTCCTTGTTCGGCAGGTCGAATCCGCTTCGCACGCTGCCGTCGAGGAACCATTCGCTGTGCTTGCACGCCTTGTTGCGGCAGATGTAATGCGGAGGCAGCGGATTGACCTCGGAAATGCCGAGGAACATCGCGACGACGGACGAACCGACGGACCCCCGAGAACCGACCAGATAGCCGTCGCTGTTGGACTTTTTCACCAGGCGTTCGGAAATCAGATAGTTGGCGGAGAAGCCGTATTTGATGATCGGCTCCAATTCTTTTTCCAGGCGGGCAATGATGACTTCCGGCAGTTCGTCGCCGTACATGTCCTTTGCCGTACTGTAGCAGGTGTCGCGGATTTCCTGGTCTGCTCCTTCGATGACGGGCGTGTACAGCTCCGAAGGGAACAGCTTGAGCTCCTCGAAGCGGTCGGCCAGTTCGGACGTGTTGGTCACGACGACTTCTTTCGCCTTTTCTTCGCCGAGGAATTTAAATTCTTCCAACATCTCTTCCGTGGTGCGGAAATGCGCGTCGGGTTTGTTCTGGTCTTTGAGCGGGCTGAATCCCGTAATGCCGTGAATGGTAATATCCCGGTACAGCTTGTCGCGTGGATCGAGGTAATGCGCGTTGCCCGTCGCCACGACCGGCTTGTTCAGCTTATTGCCGATTTTGCACACTTTTTCGACGGCGATTTTCAACTCTTCCGCGCTGCCGACCAGTCCTTTGTCCACCAAATGCATATACATGGTCAGCGGCTGGATTTCGAGAATATCGTAGAACTGCGCGACTTCCTCCGCCTCTTCCACCGTTTTGTTGAGGACCGCTTCGAAAAACTCGCCTTTTTCGCAGCCCGACAGGATCAGCAGGCCTTCGCGCATTTTTTCGAGCTTCGACTTCGGAATACACGGTACCCGCTTGAAATGTTCGGTATGCGACATGGATACGAGCTTGTACAAATTTTTTCTGCCCACGTCGTTCAGCGCATAAATGCCGCAGTGGAACGGACGGGCGTTGGACAGGTCCATGCCGACGAAGTCGTTCAACCGGCTCAAATTTTTCAAATTGCGCTCCTTGACGGCTTCGTCGATCAATCCCGTCAGAATGCCGCCGAGCGCGATCGTATCGTCAATGGCGCGGTGATGGCTCTCAAGCGCAACTTTATACTTGGTCGCCAGCGTATTCAAACGGTGATTTTTCATCGACGGATGCAGCAAACGCGCAAGTTCCAGCGTATCGAGCACTGGATTTTCCATTAGAGGCAGACCGAAATTTTTCAGCGTTGCCTGAATGAATCCGATATCGAATCTCGCGTTATGGGCAACCAAGATGGAATCGCCGGCAAATTCGACGAATTCGCGAATAACGCTGTCAATCTCGGGCGCGCCCCTTACCATGTCGTCCGTGATGTTGGTCAGCTGTTGGATATGATACGGAATCCGCTCATGCGGATCGACGAACGTCGAATATCGTCCCAGCTCCTGGCCGTTCTGCATTTTGACAGCCGCGATTTCGATAATCTTGTTCTGCGTGATCGACAAGCCGGTGGTCTCGATATCGAATACGACATACTCGGCCGTCTTCAATTCCTCGTCCCGCGGGTTCTCCACGACCGCCACGGAATCGTTCACGACGTTCGCTTCAAGGCCGTAGATCATTTTGATGCCGTTTTTTTTGGCCGCTTTCGCCGCGTCCGGGTAACACTGCACGCCGCCGTGGTCCGTAACCGCGATCGCTTTATGCCCCCACTTGGCGGCCCGTTTGACGTACTCGTCGATCGAGCAGACCGCGTCCATCGTGCTCATTTTTGTATGCAGGTGGAATTCGACCCGCTTCTCTTCGGCGTTGTCCATGCGGATCGGAGGCGACTTGATTTCCATCAAATCCGACGGGATCATGACCAGTTCCGGAATTTGCATAAAACGATCCAATTCCACGCGGCCGCGCGCCTTGACCCACTTGCCGTTGGCGAGCAGGCTCATGACTTTGAGATCCTCTTTGTTTTTGGCGAACATTTTCATCTGCAGGGAGTCGCTGTAATCGGTCAGATAGTACGTAAACAGAGTGCTGCCGTTGCGGAGCTCTTTGCTCTCAAGGCCGAAAATAAGACCTTGAATCGTAATTTTCTTCTCCTCGTCCTGCAAATTCTGCAGAGGCACGGCTTCGTCGCGAATATCGTAGCCGATCTGCAGCTTGATATTCTCCTCGCCTTCGCTTTCGCTGCCCGCGCTGACTTCGGCGTCGATCTCGGCCATCATCTTCTCGATCGCGGCCAGCTCTTCGCGGCGGCGCATCTCGTCGAACGCGGCTTTCGCCTCCTGGGCGGCGGCTTCGCCTTCGTTGACGTTCAGTTTGACCTGCAGCTGCAGCCCGAAGTATTTTTCGTAAAAATCGATCAGCGCCCGGTCGATGTTCCGCTTGCGCGCCATCTCCAGCGACATGTTGTCGGTAAACGACACGGTCGTCGTTTTGCCTTCCGTCACCGCTTGGGCTCTCGCCATCCAGCCGTTAACCGACGGAATTTCGCGCTGTGCCCATTCGATGAACAGCTTCCAGTACTCGCCGATAATTTCGCTTTCCCGGTTCTCGCCCGTATATTGAAAAAGGAAGCGAATCTTCGCGATATGCTTCAGCCGCTCCTGGATCTGCAGACAGAACGTGCGGTAAATCTGGGCCGGTACCAGCGTGTCCTTGACGAGCACGATTTTCCAGTCCCGGTTCGAACGGCTGATTTCCACCCGATCGATATATCCGTCGTTAAAATAAGGGTCCGCCGCGCTGGCGGGCATCTCGGCCTGCTTCATCAGCAGTTCGAGCCGCTGCCGGCGCTCTGCCGTCTCACTCATCGTCTGTCCCCCTTTGTTTCGTAAAAAGCGAAGAGCTTCCGCGGCGGGCCGCTATCTTCGCCTCGCCGCCGGAAGCTTCATTCCGGGCTGCCTTCATCCGGTTGTCCGGCCGTACGGGCCCGGTCTAACTGCATGCATCAATACGCTTTGGCGAACACGACCGTATGCTTGGCCGCTTCTCCGCAGGCCGCGCAGGTCGTCTTGCGCTCCCGCGGCTCGAACGGAATGTTGCGGCTCGTCGCTCCGGTCTCGGCGCGTACCGTTTCCTCGCAGGCTTCGCTTCCGCACCAGCCGGCGAGGAAAAATCCGCGCTTTTCTTCCATCTGCGCTTTCATCTCGTCCAAATTGTCCACCGCATGGAAATTGCTTTCGCGGAATTCCAGCGCGCGTTGGAAGATGCCTTTTTGCACCTCGTCCAGCAGCTGCTTCACTTCCGCCGTCACGTTATCCAGCTGCACGGTCAGCTTGTCGCCGCCCAGGCGCGAAGCCAAGAGGCAGACGCCGTTTTCGATGTCTCGCGGTCCGATCTCGATCCGCACCGGCACGCCGCGCATCTCGTATTCGTTGAACTTCCAACCCGGACGCACGTCCGCGCGGTCGTCCATGCCTACGCGAATGCCGGCGGCTTTAAGCTCGGCATACAGCGCGTCGGCGCGCTCAATGACCATATCGCGCGTTTTCGGAGGGCCGATCGGGATGATCATCACCTGCGTCGGCGCCACTTTCGGCGGAATGACGAGGCCGCGGTCGTCGCCGTGCGCCATAATCATCGATCCGATCAGGCGGGTACTGGTACCCCAAGACGTCGTGTGGGTGAATTCCAGCTCGTTGTCCCGGTTGAGGTACTGGATTTCGAACGCCTTGGCAAAGTTCGTTCCCATATAGTGAGACGTTCCGGCCTGTACGGCTTTGCCGTCTTTCATCATCGCTTCGATCGAGAACGTGTCGACGGCGCCCGCGAATTTTTCCGAAGGCGTCTTCTGCCCCATCACGACCGGAAGCGCAAGGAAATCTTCGACGAAGTCGCGGTACAATTCGAGCATGCGCATCGTTTCTTCGCGCGCGTCCTGCTCGTTCTCGTGCGCCGTATGGCCTTCCTGCCACAAAAATTCGCTCGTGCGCAGGAACGGAAGCGTACGCTTCTCCCAGCGCATGACGTTTGCCCACTGGTTGATCAGCACCGGCAGGTCGCGGTACGACTTGATCCATTTGGAGTACATATGGCCGAACATCGTTTCCGACGTCGGACGCACCGCGAGACGCTCTTCGAGGATGTCCCCGCCCGCTTCCGTCACGAACGGCAGCTCCGGGTTAAAGCCTTCGATGTGCTCTTTTTCTTTTTGGAAAAAGCTTTCCGGAATCAGCATCGGGAAATAGGCGTTGCGGTGTCCCGTTTCCTTGAACCGGCGGTCCATTTCCTGCTGAATGTTTTCCCAGATGGCGTAGCCGTCCGGGCGGAAGACGATGCAGCCGCGAACCGGCGAATAATCCATCAGCTCCGCTTTTTTGATGACGTCGATATACCAGCGCGAAAAATCTTCGCTCTGCGGCGTAATTTCGGTAACGAACTGTTTATCCTGTTTCTCGCTTGCCATGACATTCCCTCCGTTTATCGAACGAACCGCTTTTGCCGCCGCAGGGCGGCACGGCCGGTTCCTAACCGTTCGTTCTAACTATTGATAATGCGCAAAATATCGTTATACGTGACGGCGATCATCAGCAGGAAAATGAGCGCGAAGCCGACGAAGTGGACGATCCCTTCTTTGTTCGGATCGATCGGCTTTCTGCGCACCGCTTCGATGCCGAGGAAGATCAGCCGGCTGCCGTCCAGCATCGGAATCGGCAGCAGGTTGAAAATGCCGAGGTTGATGCTGACCAACGCCGTCCAGAGAATCATCTGGTCGATGCCCTGGCTCGCGATTTGTCCCGTCGCCTGCAGCGTGCCGACCGGCCCCGCTAACTGGTTGATATCGAAGCGTTCGAACACCAGCTTGCGGAGCGCGTCGAGAATCGCCGTGCTTCCGCTGGCGAACGATTTGCCTGCGAACTGGAAGGTTTCCGTGAAAGAGGCGCTTCGTTTAAGCTGTTCGAGCGCGATGCCTACCTGCAGCACTTCGCGTCCGTCCTCGGTCTTGACCGTCTTGGGCGTGACCGGAATCTGCAGCGTTTCGCTTCCGCGCTCTACGGCCATTTGAATTTCGCTGCCGCCGGAAGCGTTGACGAGTTCGGTTACTTTGGACAGGTCGCCGTTCACGGGCTGCCCGTCGATGCTTTGCACGACATCGCCTTTTTGCAGGCCTGCGGAAGCCGCCGGCGTACCGGCGACCACATCGCCTACCTTGACACCCGTCGCTTTTTCGTCGGGAACGCCGGATACTTGAACGTAAATCAGAAACAGAACGAAAGCCAGCAAAAAGTTCATCAGAGGTCCGGCAAAGATCGCCAGCGCCCGCTTGCCGACGCTTTTGCTGCGGAACTGACGATCCTTGGGAGCGACCTGCAGTTCCTGACCTCGCATAACGATATCGGCTTTCCGGTCGACGTCCAGATGCTGCGTTTCGCCGTCGACGTTCAGACGGATCTGCATCCGGTCTTCGATGTCGATCCATTCGATTTCGCCGATCACGACGTTGCGGCGGGTATCGAGCCGATCGAGATAAATTTTCTTGACGACCCCTTCATCGGATAAACGGACGGCGATCGTCTGCCCCGGTTGAATCGGATCGAGTTCCGGGTCTTCGCCGGCCATTCTTGCGTATCCGCCCAGCGGAAGCATGCGCAGGGTAAACGTCGTTTCGTCTCGTTTATAAGCAAACAGCTTGGGACCGAAGCCGATCGCAAACTCGCGGACGAGAATTCCCGCTCGTTTGGCAAAATAATAATGTCCCCATTCGTGGACCGTAACGACGACGAAAAACATCAATACGGTCAGCACGACAATCTGAAGTGTCATCATATCTGGTCTGATCCTCCCTGTTGGTAAAGCCCCGAATCGGATGAAGCGGCATTCCGTAAGGCCGAAAAACGGCGGGAACGATCATGCGAGCGCCGCGCGCTTACTCGGCAGCGACGCGGCGAGCCCAGACGTCGGCTTCCCGGATCGCGTCCAGATCCGGGTCGGCTGTCGCGCTGTGCCGCCGCATCACCCGTTCCAGCGTCTCTTCGATCTGCAGGAACGAAATTTCTCCGCGCAAAAAACGCGCGACCGCGATCTCGTTCGCCGCGTTGAATACGGTCGGTGCGGTTCCTCCCATTCTACCACATTCGTAAGCCATCCTTAAACAAGGGAAGCGTTCGAAATCCATTTCCCGGAAATTCAACTTTCCGACTTCCGCCAGCGATAAACGCTTGGCGTTCAGCGGAATCCGGTCCGGGTAGGTGAGCGCGTATTGGATCGGCACTCGCATGTCGGGATTTCCGAGCTGCGCGACGATGCTGGTATCTTGAAACTCGACAAAAGAGTGGATAATGCTTTCCGGATGCAGCAGCACGCCGATCTCTTCGTAAGACAATCCGAACAGCCAGTGCGCTTCGATCACTTCGAGTCCCTTGTTGACCATGGTCGCGGAGTCGATCGTGATCTTTGCTCCCATCGACCAGTTCGGGTGTTTGAGCGCGTCTTCGACCGTGACGTTCTCCAGTTCCTGCCGGCTCAAATGACGGAACGAACCTCCGGAAGCGGTCAGCGTAATGCCCAGCAGCCGCTCCCGAGGCTCTCCGTTCAGACATTGGAAAATGGCCGAATGTTCGCTGTCCACCGGCAGGATCGGCACGCCCTGTTCGGCTGCGCGCCGCATAACCAGGTGGCCGGCCGTCACCAGCGTCTCCTTATTGGCAAGGGCGATCGTTTTGCCTTGGTCGATGGCCGCCAGCGTGGCGGGCAGCCCCATGCTGCCCGTCACGGCCGTCACGACCGTATCGGCTTTCGTTCCGGCGGCGATCTCGATCAGGCCTTCGTCGCCGAAGAAAACTTCCGTTCCCGCAGGAACCTGATTTTTCAACGAATCCGCGGCTTCTTTGGTCGCTACCGACACTTTTGACGGACGAAAACGCCGAATTTGTTCCAGCAGCAGCGAAGTATTGTTCCCCGCTGCCAACGCTTCGATTTGAAAATGTTCGGGATGCTCCTCGGCAACCTGCAGAGTTTGCGTGCCGATCGACCCCGTGGAGCCGAGCAGCGCTATCTTTTTCGTCATGTTCCGTTGTCCCCTTTCCGTTTCCTTTTCCTTCCCGGGCGGCGCCCTAGTCTAGTAAGGAAGCAAAAGCAGTATATGTACGAAAGGGAATACTGCCAGCCAGCTGTCGCACCGGTCCAGAATCCCTCCGTGCCCCGGAAGAATGCTGCCCGAATCCTTGATTCCGTACACCCTCTTATAAGCCGACTGGATCAAATCGCCCATTTGCCCGACGACCGAAGCGGCCAAACCGATGAGCATCGCCCGAACCGGGTCAAGCAGCGCCGGCGCGGTCAGGGAAAAAGCGATCGCGATGACGACCGCGATCAGAATGCCTCCCACAGCGCCCTCGATCGTTTTATTCGGACTGATTGCCGGCCAAAGCTTGTTTTTGCCAAAAGCTTTGCCGGTAAAATAAGCGCCGGCGTCGCTGCCCCAGATACTGAGCAGCAGCAGGAACGTCCAAAACAGCCCGTGCCCGTCCGGCGTATCCCGGGAGATGGCAATATAATAAAAACCCAAGCCGACATAGACCGCTCCCAGAAAGAGAAGCGCCGCCTGCTTGATATTGATTTCGTTTTTGGTGAGCACCGTCGCGCAAAGCAGCAGCAGCAGAGCCAGCCAAATCGCATGCTGAGGCGGCATCGGAAAATCCAAGTTCCATGCCTGCCACGGGAATGTCAAATAGGCCACGCCCGCGTAACCGATCCAGGCTTCCGTCCGAAAAGGGGCGCCCGTGCTCATTTTCGCAAACTCGTAATAGCCGACAAGTGCCATCAGCATGACCAGCGCCGGGTACCATACTCCGCCCACGACGCATAATCCCAAAAATAACCCTCCGGCTACGACGCCGGTTATAATTCGCTGTTTCACCGTCTCATCCTCCGTCCGGGCGACGCCGCTATTTCAAATCGCCATACCCACTCCCTTGAGTTTGTTTCCCCAAGCGCAGGCGGTTATTTCAAACCGCCGTATCGGCGCGTGCGCCGCTGGTATTCGGCTACCGCTTGTCTCAGATGTTCTCTGCCGAATTCCGGCCAATAGGCGTCCGTGAACCACAATTCGCTGTAAGCAATCTGCCATAGCATGAAGTTGCTGATCCGAAGTTCGCCGCTCGTCCGGATCAGCAGATCCGGGTCCGGCATGCCCTCGCTTTGCAGATGGGCGGAAATCATGTCCTGATCGATGTCTTCCGAACGAAGCTCGCCGGATTCGACCCGACGCGCAATCTCGCGCACCCCTTCCACGAGTTCGCGCCGCGCGCCGTAATTCAGGGCGAAATTCAATACCAGTCCCGTATTGCCCTGCGTACGCCGCGTTGCTTCGCGCATCGCCGACAGCGTATGTTCGGGCAAATTCTCCATATTTCCCATCATGCGTACCTGCACGTTCTTTTCAATGAGCTCTTCCAGCTCGAGTGCAAGGAACTCCTGCGGCAGCCGCATCAGGAAGTCGACTTCTTCTTTGGGCCTGCTCCAGTTTTCCGTGGAAAAAGCATACAGCGTCAAATAGCGAACGCCCAGTTCGTCCGCGGCGATAGTGGCGCGCTTGACCGCCTTCATCCCGCTCTGGTGACCGACGATCCGCGGCATGCCGAGCTTCTTGGCCCATCGTCCGTTGCCGTCCATGATGATGGCGATATGCTGCGGCACATTCTCCGCCGAAGGTTCGGCCGGTCCTGACGCTCCTTCGCGCTCTTTCGGACCGATCCATGAGCGAAACCGATTTATCATGTCTTCTCCTCCATGCTTCAGCTCCCGTAGATGTCCCTAAAAAAGACACAACCCCACCTGTAACGGAGGGGTCGCGGGGTCTTAAACTTCCATAATCTCTTTTTCTTTTGCAGCGATCACTTTATCGACTTCCGCGATATATTTATCCGTAAGCTTTTGGATGTCTTCCTGATGGCCACGGGATTCGTCTTCGGAGATTTCGCCCTTTTCTTTCTTCTTGATGTCGTCGTTGGCGTCGCGGCGAATGTTCCGGATCGCAACCTTGCCTTCTTCGCCGAACTTTTTCGTAAGTTTGACGAGTTCCGCCCGGCGTTCTTCCGTCAGTGCCGGAATTACGAGACGAATCGCATTGCCGTCGTTGGAAGGCGTCAGACCGAGGTCCGATTTTTGAATGGCGCGTTCGATTTCGTTCAGCGACGATTTGTCCCACGGCTGAATCATCAGCGTGCGGGAATCCGGCGTATTAATGTTTGCCAGTTGGTTCAGCGGAGTCGGAGCTCCGTAGTATTCGACCTGAATCCGATCGAGCAGAGCCGGAACCGCACGTCCGGCGCGCAGCGTACTCAGATCGCGCTGAAGCGCCTGGATGGCTTTGACCATGCGTTCTTCCGCGCTTTTTTTCACGGCTTGAGGCATTAATCTACACTCCCTTTGACGATCGTTCCGATTTTTTCACCGAGAACGACTTTTTTGATATTGCCTTTTTCGGTAATGGCAAATACGATCAGCGGAATATTGTTGTCCATGCACAGGGAAGAAGCGGTAGAGTCCATCACGCCCAGGTTGCGGTTCAGCACTTCCAGGTAGGTGAGCTGCTCGTATTTTTCAGCGGTGCTGTCGACGAACGGATCGGCCGAGTAGACGCCGTCCACTTTGTTCTTCGCCATCAGGATCACTTCCGCCTCGATTTCCGCAGCGCGCAGCGCGGCGGTCGTATCGGTCGAGAAGAACGGATTGCCCGTACCTGCGGCAAAGATGACGACGCGGCCTTTTTCCAGGTGACGGATCGCTCTGCGGCGGATGTACGGTTCGGCGATCTGCTGCATCGCGATCGAGGTCTGCACGCGCGTCGGCACGCCGATCGATTCGAGCGCGTCCTGAAGCGCCAGCGAGTTCATGACCGTCGCCAGCATCCCCATGTAATCTGCGGTCGAACGGTCGATCCCGCTCGCGCTGCCGGCGATTCCCCGCCAGATATTCCCTCCGCCGCAGACGACTGCCACTTCTACCCCGAGCGCCACCACTTCTTTGATCTGCTCGGCAATATCGGCAATGGTCAATCCGTCGATTCCGTATCCGTTCTGTCCCGCAAGCGACTCGCCGCTGACTTTGAGTACCACTCGCTTAAATGCAGGCTGCATCTATTTACCCTCCGCTTTTTTCCGCTGCCTGAGTACGGGGAGAACCCCGGTTAAAAAAGAAGGAACACCGAGTGTTCCCCCATACACAGAAGCTGTGATTGATCTTTAGTTACTTGCCGAAAAATTACTTAACTTGAGCCATAACTTCTTCGACGAAGTTGTCGACTTTTTTCTCGAGACCTTCGCCCAGCTCGAAACGAGCGAAGCGGCGGATGGAGATGTTTTCGCCGATCGTGCTGATCTTTTCGTTCAGCAGCTGCGAGATCGTTTTGTCCGGGTCTTTTACGAAGCTCTGTTCCAACAGGCAGTTTTCTTCGTAGTATTTGTTGACGCGGCCTTCGACCATTTTTTCGACGATTTTTTCCGGTTTGCCTTCGTTCAGCGCTTGAGCCTTCAGGATTTCTTTTTCCTTCTCTACGACTTCGGCCGGAACTTCTTCGCGGCGCACGTAGAGCGGGCTCGCAGCGGCGATGTGCATCGCGATGTCGCGCGCGAAGTTTTTGAACTGTTCGGTTTTGCCGACGAAGTCCGTTTCGCAGTTGATCTCGACCAGAACGCCGATGCGGCCTCCGGCGTGGATGTAGGATTCAACCGTGCCTTCCGTAGCGGCGCGGCCGGCTTTGTTCGCTGCTGCGGACAGGCCTTTTTCGCGAAGCAAGTCTACGGCTTTGTCGATGTCGCCGTTTGTTTCTTCCAGCGCTTTTTTGCAATCGAGCATCCCTGCGCCCGTTCTTTCACGAAGTTCTTTTACTGCACTCGCATTTACTGCCATTGTGGATTCCCTCCAAAAGTTAAGTATTGGTTTTCGAGCTTATATCCCTAAAAAAAGGGCGGTTAAGAGGCTATTCACCACCAACCACCCTCTTTTTTTAACTCTGCATGTTCAGGCACCGTTTCCGGTACAGCCGAACTTATGCAGTCGTTTGTTCGCCTTGGTTTGCTTCGATTACCGCTTCAGCCATTTTACCAGTCAGCAGTTTAACAGCGCGAATCGCGTCGTCGTTGCCCGGGATGACGTAGTCGATTTCGTCCGGATCGCAGTTTGTATCAACGATACCTACGATCGGAATATTCAGCTTGCGCGCTTCGGCAACCGCGATGCGCTCTTTGCGCGGGTCGATGATGAACAGCGCGCTAGGGAGTTTCTTCATGTTCTTGATGCCGCCGAGGAACTTCTCGAGGCGCTCTTTTTCTTTGCGGAGCAGGATAACTTCTTTTTTAGGCAGCACTTCGAAAGTGCCGTCCTCTTCCCAAAGTTCCAGCTTTTTCAGACGGTCGATCCGCTTTTGGATCGTTTGGAAGTTGGTCAGCGTGCCGCCGAGCCAACGCTGGTTGATGAAGTACATGCCGCAGCGTTCCGCTTCTTCTTTCACGGAATCCTGAGCTTGTTTTTTGGTACCTACGAACAGGATCGTACCGCCTTCACCGGCCAGGTTTTTAACGAAGTTGTACGCTTCGTCAACTTTCTTGACCGTCTTTTGCAGGTCGATGATGTAGATTCCGTTTCTTTCTGTAAAAATGTAACGGTCCATCTTCGGGTTCCAACGACGAGTTTGGTGACCGAAGTGTACGCCAGCTTCGAGAAGCTGTTTCATGGAGATAACTGCCATTCTCCATACACCTCCTAATGGTTTTTGTATGATGTCCCTCCGCCGAAATCATTTCCCGTGGAGACTCCGCCCTGGGCGAAGCACCTTCCGCGGAATTAATCGGCGTGTGTTTTAACACCGTTGTTTAGTTTAGCATAATCGGGTGTGCTTCGCAATCCCCGACGAACAATATTTTCACGGCTTCGGGGCAGGATACGGACGGGTACGAAAAAAGAGAAAAAGCCGGAAAATCCTTTCGGAAGTCCCGGCCTTGCATCCATATTATTCGTTATTATTCGTTTTTGGGCGTCGAAATTTCGCGGATGATCGCCTCGTAGGAATCTCCGGACTCGAACGAGTAGTTTCCGATTTGGAGCTTGGCGCTCACTCCCGCCTTATCCGCCTGCCGCTGGAATTCCGCGGCATCGCCTACGATGCCCGAACGTTCCAGCGCCTGCGCCACGGCTTGAAGGTTCATGCCGCGTTCGATCTCGAACGTAACGCGGGACGATTCCGCAGCGTTCGAGCGCTGCGGCTGTACAGCGTCGGACGAAGTCGGTTCCTTGGGTGCCGTCGGCGCCTCGGCCGTCTGCTTCGAATCGGCGGCGTTCGCCGGTTTTTGCGGAGAAGAAGGCTTATTCGCTGCGGAAGATTCCGGCGCGGAAGGTTTCTCGGTCGCCTTGTTCGTCGGCGCCGAAGCGGCTGGTTTCTCTCCGGATTTCGGCGCTTCGGCCGGTTGGGACTCCGGCTTCGCCGGCGCTTCCGCCGCCGGTTCCTCCGCCTTGTCCGCCGCTGGAGTTTGCTCGTCTCCTTCGGCGGGAACGGAAGAATCATCGGCCGTTCCGGCGGCAGGCTGCTCCGAAGCGTCGGCCCCGGCGTCTCCCGCAGGTTCTTCTCCGCCCGCATTGCGCTGTTCGTTCGCCGTGGACTCCGCGGCCGCGGGCAGCTGCTCGCGGCCGCTCTGGGCAAGCAGCATCAACTGCAGCAGCAGCGCTCCCACGATAATTCCGATTCCCAAGCCCAGCATAAAAAAGCGATTTTTAAACACTACGCATCCTCCCTCTTCGCCAAACGCAAAATCAGCTGAATTTCGCCTCGCTGCAGCCCGGTGGCCTTGGCGATCGCATCAACTGACTTTCCCTGGTCGTGAAGTTCAAAAAGCTGAGGATAACGGCTCCGGACGGACTCCTCGGGCTCTTCCTTCGGATTGTCCGTTCCCTGCTCCGCCGCGTTCTCGATCGCTGCGCTGCTGATCCGTTTGCCCGTTTCCTGCTGAGGCGCGGATGCTTCCGGCATCGAAACTTCGGCGTAAGAGAGCTGTTCGATGCGTGCTTCATGCTTGCCGGCCGTCCGTTCCATCTCGGCCAGCCTGCCTCGCATCTCCGCAACCTGCTCCTGCAGCGCCAGCTGCTTCGCTCCGGTCTCCTGCCGAATCTGCACCAGCAGGTTGACGAGATCGTCGTTTTCTTTCTCCATCTCCATCATATATTGTTCGAGAGTTTGTTCCACTTCGCGTACGACACGGTCGCTGCCGGCAGCCGGCTTCCCCGTCCTGTCTTTCGGAATCAGGAAAGCGTATACGACTGCCGCTGCACCGAGCAGAACCACGTAAAGCCAGGCATCGTTCATCTTAGGTTCCTTTCTGTCTGCACGATAAACGTCGCATTTCGCGCAATCCCTACCTCACAACGACAAATCCAGATGTTTCCCTTTAAAAGGATGCGGGGCGGAGGAAGGACGCACTTCGACCACATGTTCCGTTCGGCCGCGCTCTCCGCCCGGCTGCTGCTCCTGCTGCCGGCCGCCTCCGTCGCCTTCTTTTCGAATATGGGCGTCCGAGGCTTCCGCCGCGGGCGCGCTGCGATGCCGGGCTCGATCAATCTCCGCGCTTGCCTGTCCGGCAAGCCGTTCCTGATCGATCAGAGGACGCTGAAGCTGCTCGTGCTGCATGCGGCTTGTTTCCGGAGCGCGGTGAACCGCTAATTGAACTTCGATCGCTTTCATAATCGGACACTCCCGTCCCTCTGATTTCGCCCGGCCGTACGCCGGAAATTAACGGTTAACCGACATTACGATGTCTCCGTTCGCATACTGGAACGACACTTTATAGGTGGTCTCTTTCAAAAATTTGGTATAGCGCCCGATCACGATCTTGGCGCCTCCGTAAATCGCGTCGTTGACGACGACTTTGGCCCGCCCCGTATCTTCAAGCACCTGTTCGATTTCGAAAATGCGTTCCTTGGTATGTGCCCGGTCCTGCTCCTGCTGGCGCTTCGTGACGCTTAATTTGGCGCGCAAAGCCAGCTTATCGGGGCTCAGCGTTCCCGCAAGCGCCATTTGGTCCAGCAGTCCCAGCGCCTGGGTCGTTTTTTGCATATTGTCGGCGGTTTCCCGCAGTCGTTTATGTAGGTCCGCCAATTCGTTGCGAAGATTCGGCAGCACGCCTACTTCGATTGCGGTGGCCGTCGCCATGCTGTTGCCGATTGTCCGTGCGGTGACGCCTTCGCCGGCTTGAATATGCCCTCCGACGATCAACCCCTTCGTCCCGCTGCAGATGACGCTTTTCCCGGCTCTGACTTCGGAATGCAAAATACTTTGGGAAACCATGACATTTTCGCCGGCCTCCACGTTTCCGTCCTGAATAAACGAGCTGGTCACGTTTACTCCGGCTTTGACGATTCCTTTATGGTAACCGATGATTCCTCCGGAAATTTCGATCGATCCGTCCGCAAACAGTTCGGCGCCTTCGACGCCTCCTCGCACGCGAATATCGCCGGCCGCTTTGACCCGGAATCCGGGCAGCACGCTGCCGCGAATGACGACCGTTCCCACAAAGTCCACGTTACCCGTGCTGTAATCGACGTCGCCGTGTACTTCATAAACGGTAAACACGTTGATTTTCCCGTTATCCGTACTGCTGACCATGCCGTCGATCGTCGCGTACATCGATGTATGATTTTCGTCCACCACGACGTTTTTTCCAACTTTAAAACGCGCTTCCTTACCGGGCTTGAACGGAACCTCTTCTCCGGTTACCGCGGTGCCCGGCGTGCCTGCTTCCGCAGGATAACGCCTTGCCAAAAGCTGGCCTTTATTGACGTTGCTCAGCCGAATTAATTCTTTATAATCGACCTGCCCGTTTTCTTTCTCCGCAGGTTTTGCTTCCCCGTTTTGATCAAACAGCATCTCGATGCGGCCGTTCCGTCCGTCTACGGCCGGAGTCCCCCGGGCAATTTCCACTTCTTCGAAAAAGTAACTTTCCGGCGAAGCGGCGAATCTGCGGATCTGCTCGTCCAACAACCCGAAGCGGACATTTTGATCGTGCAGAAATTGCCTCAAACTCTCTTCCGTACAGGCAAAACCTTCTTCAGGCTTCGCAAAACGAAGACGAGCCGACATCTTGGATGCTTCAATTGCAACGACGAGATGACGATCCAAAGCCAAATGCTCTACCACGGACAACCCCTCTTTTCAACTCAACTTTGCTTGTTGGCGGCAGAAGCGCTCCCGGCGTCTTCTATCCGACCTTAACGATCCTGCATGAGCAGGCCTTTTTGCTTGTCCAGCGTTCCCCGCAGACGCAAAATCGCCTTGGAGTGCAGCTGCGAAATCCGAGACGGCGACAGCGACATGACTTCGGCAATCTCGCTGAGCGACAGATCTTCGTAATAAAGCAGCGAAATGACGATCCGCTCTTTCTCGGTCAGCTTTTCGATTCCTTTAGCCAGCGCATCCTTCAAGTAAAATTCGTTGACTTTGTGATCCGGATTTTTTGCTTTTTCGTCAACCAGAACAGACAGCCGCGTTTCCGATTCTTCTTCCCGAATCGGGTCTTCCAGAGAAACCAGCGACATGACCGAGACATCCTGCAGCATTTGCTGGAATTCTTTCTCGGACACCCCCAAAAACTCGCTCATCTCTTTGTCCGATGCGCCGCGCATATTTTCCTGCTCCAACTTTTGATAAGCTTCCTCGATCTTTTTCGCTTTTTCACGAACCGAGCGAGGCACCCAGTCTCCCTGCCGCAGCCCGTCCAATATGGCGCCGCGAACCCGCCACGAAGCATAGGTTTCGAACTGCAGGCCGCGCTTGTAATCGAATTTTTCGATCGCGTCGATCAGTCCCATGACTCCGTTGCTTGCCAGGTCGTCTTTGGAAACGTTTTTCGGGAGTCCCACCGCAAGCCGTGAAGAGACGTAATCGACAATGGATAAGTGATTCTCGATCAGTTTCTTCTTGGCCTCGATATCGTTATGCTCTTTCCAGCGGATCCATAAATCCAGATGGTTTAACTGACCGGATTTGCGTTCATCCATTGCTATCTCCCTCCTTCATCCTCCGTGAGATGACGTACGGCTTTCGCCAGTTCTTCGGGGTCTTTCTCTTTCGTCGATACGAGCTTCGGCGGATTGAGCGGCTGAAATCCGTTTTCTTGAACCGTTCGCTCTTCGATGTGTCGAGTCTTATCCGCATCCGGCTTCAATAAATCATTCAGTTCGTCGCTTTCATCCGGCGTCACCATATCGAGTCTGGCGCCGCGAACTTCTTCGTTCGCAGCCAGGTCCGGCGGCAAAGAGCCGCCGCCTGTCTTGTTTTTAGGCAGCGGCTCGAGAGCCCCGAGCACGATGCGAAAAAGAAACGCCAGGAGAAACCAGACCGCCGCTCCGATGCCTCCCCGAATCAAACTGGTTACGGGAAGATTGGTTCGGACCGCAAATAAAAAAGTAATAACAAATCCGATCAAAGCGAATATCAGATTAACTCGTATGGTTCCCTTCATCAGCTACAATTCCTTTACCCCTTTTTGAACACTGCGTATAGTCAAAATTCCGGTTTCCGAACTGATTTCGATCGTTCGTCCGTAATTGGCACCCGTATCTTCGGCCTGCAGGGAAATGCCCAACTTCTTCAGCATTTCTTTGCAGGACTCGACGTTTCGGGGACCGATACGCATCGTGTCGCCGCTGCCGGCAAACGCAAACATCTGGGCGCCTCCGGCCATTTTGGCGATTAAGCGGCGTTTAACCGCTCCCAACTCGACCAATTTGTCCACCAGAACCGGAAGAGCCGTATCCGCATACTTGGCGATATTGACCTGGCTCTCTCGTGCAATGTCCGATGAAGGAAGCATGACGTGAGCCATGCCGGCTACTTTGATCTGCGGATCGTAAAGCGTCAAACCGACGCAGGAACCGAGTCCCGTCGTACGAAGAATTCCGGAATTCCCGACTACGTTCAGATCAGCCATGCCGACTTTAACCAAATTTTGCGCGTCAGTCATTGTCAAACGGAACTCCAAGCGCCGCAAAAATTTTATCGAACGATTCGGGATCCGGAATGAGGAAAAATTGCCCCTCGACCTCATCGTTGCCTTGCACGAAAGTCGTATCGATCAGCAGGGCCGCGTCGCCCATCTCGCCGAACTGGATCATGCCGTAGCTGAGAATCGCACCGGCCATGTCGAGCGCAAGCGCCGGCACGGTAGGCGACATCGCCAGGTTGGTAAAATCCGCCAACGACGACAGGTACGAACCCGCCAAAATATTGCCGATCTCGCCGAGAGCCGACTGCTCCATCTCGGTCAGATCCAATCCATCCGTCGGCACGAATGCCCCGAGCCGCTGAAGCAGCGACTTGCCGGCCTCCGGAGCCATAATGTAGAACAGATTGCCGGGCGCATCGCCTTCGACCCGGAAGAAGACGGTCAGCACGATTTTTTCCGGGCCGCCGACTTTCTCCGCGATATCTTCGAACGGAAGGATTTGAACTTTCGGAACGGCCATATCGATCGGTTTATTCAGCAGTTGCGATAACGCTGTGGCAGCGTGGCCCGCACCGATATTGCCGACTTCCTTCAGAACGTCGAGCTTGAACCCTTCCAGCTTCGAAAAGATTTCCATGCTTTAGTCCTCTAACTGCTCGAGGTGCGCCACTTCACCCCGGTTTAATACTTCCGCCAAATTCAGCATGATCAGCAGGCGATCATCGCCGACTTTGGCGACACCGTCCAGGTACTTCGCCTTGACTCCTCCGACGACTTCGGGTGGAGAATCGATGCTGTCGCGGTCAAGGTCAACCACATCGTTTGCTGCATCGACAATAAAACCGACTTCCATTTCGCCGACCGCAACGATAATGATCCGAGTTTGATCGTTGTATTCCGTCTCCTCGAGATTGAAGCGTCCTCTCAGGTCGATGACCGGAATAACCACCCCGCGCAGGTTGATGACGCCTTTAATGAACGAGTAAGTCTTCGGTACGCGGGTGATCGGCATCATGCGTTCGATTGTACGCACTTTATCCACGTCGATACCGTACTCTTCATTACCCAATGCAAACACAATTACTTTAATTTGTTCTGCCACAAAAAATCCCCCTTTATTGGGCCTGTTTCCCTGCCCGCATTAACTGTTCCTTCTGTCGATTCCGGCTTTCGAGATCCCGAATCAAGCGCCGGCCCTTATTTCGAGTTGAAATTGCCCCGGCGCTTGGCCCCCACTACTTGATCAGCGCGTTCGGATCCAGAATCAAAGCTACCTGACCGTCCCCGAGAATGGTCGCGCCGGAGATGCCGCGAACTTGAGGCAGGTATTTGCCCAGGTTTTTGATGACGACTTCGTTTTGGCCGATGAACGAATCGATGGCCAGCGCCGCCAGGCGGTCTCCTTTGCGGATGACGACGATCTCTGTTTCTTCTTCGTCGTCCTCGCTGTAGTCCGGAGCATCGAAGAAACGGCTCAGCGACATAAGCGGAATATGCGCATCGCGGTAAGGAATCAGCTTGCTGCCGTGCACGTTGCGGACCTGCTCCTTGCGGATGATCCCCGTCTCCACGATCGACGACAGCGGAATTGCGTATTTTTCGGAACCCAGACGGATCATCATCGCGGAGATGATCGACAGCGTCAGCGGCAGCTGTACGGAGAACAACGTGCCTTCGCCGAGCGTCGACGTAACCGTCACATGGCCTCCGAGCGAAGCGATTTTGGATTTGACGACGTCAAGGCCTACGCCGCGGCCGGAAATGTCGGAAATTTTCTCCGCCGTGCTGAATCCTGCCGCAAAGAGCAGTTGGTAAACCTGTTCGTCGGTCATCGTGCGGGATTCTTCTTCCGTCACGACTCCTTTTTTGATTGCCGATGCCAGTATCTTGTTGCGATCGATCCCCTTGCCGTCGTCTTGAATTTCGATGAAGACATGGTTGCCGCTGTGGAAAGCACGCAGATTAACCGTTCCCGTTTCCGGTTTGCCGGCGGCGATCCGTTCGGCGATCGATTCGATACCGTGGTCGACCGAGTTTCTCAGCAGGTGCACGAGCGGATCGCCGATTTCGTCGATGACGGTCCGATCGAGCTCCGTCTCCGCACCCGTAATGACCAGATCCAGCTTTTTGCCCAGCGACTTGGCCAAATCCCGTACCATCCGCGGGAAGCGGTTGAATACGGTATCGATCGCCACCATCCGAAGCTTCATGACAATGTTCTGCAGGTCGCTGCTGACACGGCCCATGTGCTCGACCGACTCGGTCAGTTCCTGGCTCTTAATCTCGGTCGCCAGCTGTTCCAGACGTACGCGGTCGATCAGCAGCTCGCTGAACAGATTCATCAGTACGTCCAGACGTTCGATATCCACCCGGATCGTACGCGACGGCGCGGCGACGATCTTTTTGGCCGCAGCAGGCTGCTTTTCTTTGTCGCCGGCAGAAGCCGCCGTCTGGTCCGCCGCGGGCAGCTCTGCGGACGTCTCTGCCGCAGGCGCGGTTTCCGAGGCTTCCGCCTCGCTTTTCGCAGCCAGTTGAGTCAGCGTATCGGAATCCACCGGCACCAACTTCGCTTCCTCGATTTCGGACAAGTTCAAAATCATCGTGCGCAGTTCCTGCGGATCTTTTTCCGTAATGAAGTAAAGGGAGAAGCTGCGATCGAATTTCTCCTGCTCGATTTCCTGAACGGTCGGATGCGACTTCACGACTTCGCCGCTGCGTTCCAGCAGGTCGAATACCATGTAAGCCCGCGCCGCCTTCAGCTGGCAATCTTCCCGAATGGAAACTTCGATATACAGCACGCGATGTCCTGCCGCCAACGACTGTTCGAGAATCGAATACTGGAATTCGTCCAGCTGAACCTGTTCTTTGGAAACTGCGGGTCCGGAAGCGGCCGGGGATGCGGCGGCTTCCGCCGAAGCGCCGCCGGCTTCTCCGCTCGGCACTTCGCCGCGTACGATCGCCTGCAGGGCAGCCACGATCGAGGAGACGTCGGCTTTGCCTTCGCCGCCTTGGGTAATGTCCTGAACCATGGCTTCGAGCGCGTCAAGGCTCTTGAAAAGGGTGTCAAAAATAAAGTTTTGCATTTTCAGCTTGTCGTTACGAACCAGATCGAGCACATTCTCCATCTGGTGGGTCAGAGCGGCCAGGTCTTCGAAGCCCATGGTAGCCGCCATCCCTTTCAACGTATGCGCGGAACGGAAGATAACTTGTACGATACCGATATCTTCCGGGCTTCCTTCCAGTTCCAGCATTTTTTCGTTCAACGATTGCAGATGATCATTCGACTCATCAATAAACATGGATAGATACTGATTCATGTCCATCGTGAGACACCTCCTCCATTAAAGTGCAGTTAAGTTTTAACGACCTGGTTCAATTTTGTTGCAATTTGCGGCAGAGGAAGCAGATGCATCACGCAGTTTAATTCGGCGGCAGACCGAGGCATGCCGTAAACCACGCAGGTTTCTTCGCTTTCTGCAATCGTGGTGGAAATCCCCGAGTCGTACAGCTTTTTCATTTCTTTGGCCCCATCGCTGCCCATGCCCGTCATGATGACCGCATGCCGGCGAATCTCGTTCATCGGCAGAATGGAGTCGAACATGGCGCCGACCGAAGGCTTATGCCCGTTCTGCGGCGGAGCGTCGGACAGCTCAATCGCATACTGTCCGCTGCCCGTACGTTTCACGAGCAGATGCTGCGCTCCCGGCGCGATATACGCCGTGCCTTTGCGCAGCGGCATGCCGTGCTGCGCTTCCACGACCTCCAGCGGGCTCAGCGTATTCAAACGCTGCGCCAGCGAGTGGGTGAATTTCGGCGGCATATGCTGCACGATGACGATCGGGGCCGGGAAGGAAGCCGGAATATTTTCCAGCAGTTCCTTGAGCGCCCGCGGCCCGCCCGTCGAACAGCCGACCGCGACGATCTGATCGATATGATCGCCGCCCTGCGAGCGCGAAGCGGCCGGCGGGGCAGCCGAACGTTCCGGCGCTTTCGGAGCTTGGCTCTTCGGCGCGGGAGCCGGCGCGGAAGACGGCTTTCTGGCCGGAGCGGCCGATTCGTTCCGCGGCTGCGGCTTGTCCGCCGGAACGGACGGCCGGGAAGCCGTCGGCCGCGCAGCGGCCGGGCGCTCGGTTTTTCTCTCTTCGCGAACGCTCGGCGGCTGCGCCGACGGACGAACGGAAGGCTGAGGTGCCGGAGCCGGCGGCGTTTTCGGTTTCGGCGCCGGAGAAGCGCTGCGCGGCGGAGCGGAAGCGGCGGGCGGCGAATCTTTGCGCGGCCGGGCTTCCGGAACCGGCGTTTCGTTTTTCGGACGCGGCGTTTCGGGCGCCCGTTCTTCCCGCTTCCCGGTTTCGGCGGGCGGTACGTCCGCCGAAACCGGAAGTTCGGGAGCCGGGCTCTCCGCAGAAGCCGATCCTACGGCCGGCGGCGAAGACGGCTTGTCTTTCCTCCAAGAGGAATCGTGTACCGCCGCATGAAGCTGGCGGAGGAGCGCTTCGCCGACCGCTTCGATATCCTGCGAGCTGGACACCGAGGGCTTGCGAATAAAATCGAATGCGCCGGCTTCCAGCGCCATGATCGTTTCGCGCACGCCCTCTTCGTTGATGCCCGACAGCATGATGACGGGCAGCGGATATTCCCGCATGATATGCTGCAGCGATTCCAGTCCGTTCATTTCCGGCATTTCGACGTCCATCGTTACGATGTCCGGTTTGATTTTTCTGACTTTTTCGACGGCTTCTCGTCCGTTTTTAGCCGTGTCGACTACGGAAAACGATACGTCTTTTTCGATCAGGTCGGTTACGATCTTCCGCATAAAGCCTGAATCGTCGACCACAAGCACGCGATATGGCGTCATGTCCTCAACTCCTGTCCTGCTCCAGAATCAGTTTCACCGTTTTAATAGTTTGCGCACAAAACCTTTGATTCCTTTCGGCGAATCGGCTCGAACCTGTAAGGAATGCTGCGTGTAACGAAGCGCCAGTTCTTGGATGTCTTTCGAAGCCTGACTGTTTGGAAATCGGATAGAGAAAGGCGTCTGCTTCTTGACCGCCTGGCTTACATGGGGATCGTCGCTGACATGGCCGAGAACCGGGATGTCCAACCGCAAAAATTTCTCGGCGACGAGCCGGATCTTGTCCGCCGTCTGCTGCGCTTCCCTGTAATCCGACGCCCTGTTGACGACCAGCCGGAAGCGAGCTTCGCTCTCCAGATCGTGAACGACTTTGACAAGTGCGTAAGCGTCGGTAATCGAAGTCGGCTCCGGCGTGGTCACCACGATGCATTCGTCGGAGGCCGTAATGAATCGGATGGTCTCCTTGGACAGTCCCGCCCCGGTATCGAACAGAACGTAATCCATGTCCTGCGCGATTTCCTCGATCTGCCGGGTAAAATACAGCAGATCTTCCTCGGAAAGCGAGAAGAGTTCGGTCAGGCCGGATCCGCCTGCCACAAAGGGCAGCGAATTCGGTCCCGTTTGGATAATCTCGCTCATGCTTTTTTCCCTTTTCAGCAAATGAAACAAGTTGTACTGCGATCGGACGCCCATAAGGACGTCGATGTTGGCCATTCCGATATCGGCGTCGAATACAAGCACCCTTCGTCCCAACTTCTGAAGTTCAAGAGCGAAATTCAAGGTGAAATTCGATTTCCCGACACCCCCTTTTCCGCTCGTCACCGCAATGATATGCGCTGTTTTTCCCGAGGGTCCGGAGGTTTCCGTCTGTTTCGACGGGTCGGTGCGAAGCGAGGAAATCAACTCCCTGAGCGCCGCGGCCTGATCAGTCATAAGCTTTGTTCTCCCAGCAGGACGTCGGCGAGCAGGTCTCCGCGGGGAAGCAGCAGATCATCCGGCACGTTTTGTCCATTCGTGATGTAAGAATACTTAAGCGGATAACGATACAGCAAGCTGAAGATGCTTCCAAAGCTTCCGGTTTCATCGGCTTTGGTGAAGACGACTTTGTCGAGCTTGTACTGGTTGAAGTTGTCGGTAATTTCGGCCATATCCATAAATTTGGACGTCAGGCTCAACACAAGGTACGTCTCGCTGTATTCGGCGGGAGCGATCAAAGCTTGAAGCTCGGACACCAGCAGTTCGTTTCGATAATTTCGCCCGGCGGTGTCCATCAGAATCAGATCGCAGCCTTCAAGTTTTTGAAAAGCGCGCTGCAGGTCCCCCGGAGATTGCACGACTTCGAGCGGGACGTTGAGGATCGACGCATAGGTCCGAAGCTGTTCGATCGCGGAAATGCGGTACGTATCGGAAGTAATAAACCCGACTTTCCGCTTTTTCTTGAACATCTGCTCGGCGGCCAACTTGGCAATGGTGGTCGTTTTCCCGACCCCGGTCGGTCCGGCCACGTAAACGATACGCGTCTGCTCGTCGATGCCTCCCCCTTCCCGCGTCTCGGCAAAGCTGCGAATCTTTTTCCGCAGTTCATCCGCGGAAGCTTCGGAGTACGTCTGTTCTTCTCCCTCCCGCACCGCATTCAGCCACTCCTCGATCAGGCCTTCGTCGACATGCTGTTCACGCAGGCGTTCAATCAGCCGTTCCAAATTATCGGGCAGCGGTTCGATTTCGTCCTTTTGTTTGGAAAGCTTGTCGATCATTATCTTCATCTGATGCAGCTCTTGGTATAGGCGATCCTCCTTGGCCAGAACCTGCTCGCCTTTGTGCTCGCGCACGCTTTTTTCAAGCTGCAGCTGCTGCTCGGCCTGCCAACCCGGGGCTGTTTCTTTCGGAAGGATCGGTCCGTTTTCCGGAAACGCCGTGGACAGAACGCTCCCGTTAGTAAAATTATCGGAAGATTGGGGCTCAGGTTTTATATATAGGTTCCCCGTACCTGAGCCCGAGGGCTCAGTTTCTTCATTTTTTTCGATTTTCGGCGCCGTTTGCACCGATTTTCCGGTAATCTGCTCCGGATTTGCCGAAGCGCTCGCTTTTCGGTAAGCGCCCGCTCCCGCGCTGCGAGGAATAGCTGCCGGAACGGGCAGCGGAGCCGCCGCGGCATTCGCCTGCGCAGGCTCCGTTTCTTTTTTGTCGTTTTCCAGCGCCGCCACGACTTCCAGCTTTTTTTTGCCGAACAAGCCGAATACGCCGCCTACTTTTGTTTCCTTCGTGCTTAGAATGACGGCGTCCGATCCGAGGTCGGTACGAATCTTCTGCATCGCTTCAATCATCGTTTCCACTACGTACCGTTTCACGATCATAAATTCACCACTCCGACACTTTGAATTTCGACGCTCGGTTCAAGTTCGCTGTAAGAAAGCACCGGGATGTCCTGCATCGTTCGTTCGATGATTTGGCGCATGTACATGCGAATCGTCGGCGACGCGAGCAGAATCGGCTGTTGGCCCGATTGAATCGCCCGGTTAACCTGCTCGGTCAGCTTCTGGTATACCGTCTGCGTGGATACAGGATCGAGTGCCAGATAACTGCCCTGTTCGGTCTGCTGCACGCTTTCCGCGATTTTCTTTTCGAGGTTCGGCCCGACGGTAATCACGCGCATCGTTTCCCCCTGCTGCGTAAACTGCTGCGTAATCTGGCGGGAAAGCGCCTGCCGCACATACTCCGTCAAAATATCCGGATCCTTCGTATAGGTCCCGTAGTCGGCCAGCGTTTCGAAAATCGTCACCATGTCGCGGATCGAAATTTTTTCTTTCAACAGTTTGGCCAATACCTTTTGAATGTCTCCGATCGCCAAAACCGAAGGGATAAGCTCGTCGACCAGAACCGGATAATTCTCTTTGAGGTTGTCGATCAACGCTCTCGTTTCCTGACGGCCCAGCAGCTCGTGCGCATGACGCTTCACCAGTTCGGTCAAGTGGGTAGCGACGACCGAAGGCGGATCGACGACCGTATAGCCGGACAGTTCCGCCCGTTCCTTGGTCGCTTCGTCGATCCACAGGGCCGGAAGGCCGAAAGCGGGCTCCATGGTCTCGATGCCGGTGATGCTCTCGTCGTCGAAGCCCGGGCTCATGGCGAGGTAATGGTTCAACAGCAGTTCGCCCCGGCCGACGATATTGCCTTTGATTTTGATAATATACTCGTTCGGCCTCAATTGAATATTATCACGAATCCGGATGACCGGAACGACCAATCCCAATTCTAACGCGCACTGCCTGCGAATCATGATGATCCGATCAAGCAGATCGCCTCCCTGCTGCATATCCGCCAGCGGAATCAGGCCGTAGCCGAATTCGAATTCGATAGGATCCACCTGAAGCAGGCTGACGACGCTTTCCGGGCTGCGCACTTCCTCGATCTCCTGCTCCTCCACCTGCATTTCCTCGGCAACCTGCTGTTTGTTCAGGTTCGTCTGCATGCGCCGGGCGGCGTAGAAGAGCAGGAGGGCCAACGGCAGCGTCGAGAACAAATGAATCGGAGTCAGGAAACCCAGAAGGGCGATGGCGATAGCCACGATGTACAGCAGCTTCGGATAAGAAAACAGCTGACCTACCACGTCGTCGGCCAGGTTGCCTTCCGAAGTGGCGCGCGTGACGATCAGACCAGATGCCGTGGAAATCAGCAGCGCCGGAATCTGGCTGACCAGACCGTCCCCGATCGTCAGGATCGAATACGTCGACAGCGCGTCCGAAAACGGCATTCCGTGGATGGTCATCCCGATAATGAAACCGCCGACCAAGTTGATGATCAGCAGGATGATACTGGCGATCGCGTCGCCTTTGACGAATTTACTCGCACCGTCCATTGCGCCGTAGAAGTCCGCTTCGCGCTCGATTTTAGAACGTCTTTCCCGCGCCTGCTGCTCATTGATCAGGCCTGCGTTCAGATCGGCGTCAATGCTCATCTGCTTGCCAGGCATCGCGTCGAGCGTAAAGCGCGCTCCTACTTCGGCTACGCGTTCCGAACCTTTGACAATAACGATAAATTGGACAGCGACCAAAATCAGGAAAACGATGAAGCCGATCGCGATCTCGCCGCCGGCCACGAACTTGCCGAACGTCTCGACGACCGAGCCGGCATCGGCTTGACCGAGAATCAGCTTGGTCGTCGAAATGTTAAGCGACAGCCGGAACAGCGTCGTAATCAGCAGCAGCGCCGGGAAGATGGAAAATTGGAGCGCTTCTTTGGTACTCATCGCGAGCAGCATGATCAGCATTGCGCCCGCAATATTGATAACGATCAGGACGTCGAGCAGCCAGGTGGGAATCGGCAGAATCATCATCAGGACGATTGCCAGCACCCCGGCAAGAACCACTATGTCCGTTTTCTTCATAATTTTTCTCCCTCCGGGCTCGATTACTTCACTTTCCCTTTTAACTTATATACATAAGCCAGCACTTCGGCCACCGCCTGAAAGAGATCCGCGGGAACCGTGTCCCCGATCTCCGCCTGGGCGAACAAAGCGCGTGCCAGCGGCTTGTTTTCCATAATCATGACGCCGTTTTCTTTTGCGATCTCCCGAATCCGCAGCGCGACGAAATCCTGTCCTTTGGCCACGACTTCCGGAGCCTGCATCTGCGTACCGTCGTATTTGAGCGCTACCGCATAATGCGTCGGGTTGGTAATGATGACATCGGCGGTCGGAACGTCCTGCATCATCCGCTGCATCGCCATGCGGCGCTGCCGTTCGCGGATTTTGCCTTTGATCATCGGATCGCCTTCCGCTTTTTTATACTCGTCTTTGATATCCTGTTTCGACATCCGGATGCTTTTCTCGAATTCGTATTTCTGATACATATAATCGAATGCCCCCAAGATAAGGAGGGCCGAGCCGATCTTGATACCGAGCGACAGAGTGACCGAACCCGCAAACTGCAAAGTGTCTTCCAGCGACATGGCATGAAGCTTGGAAATGGTATCCAGTTCTCCCTGCAGCGTGCTGTATACAAGAAAACCGATTATCGTCATTTTCAGCAACGACTTTGCCAATTCGACCAGCGACCGCAGGGAAAAAATATTTTTGAACCCCTTGATCGGATCGAGTTTGCTGAATTTGGGTTTGAGTCCCTCGCTTACGAACAAAAGTCCGTATTGGCCGAAGCTGGCCGCGATGTCGATAAAAATGACGGCGATGAAAATGGGAGCGAGCAGCTTCATGATCTCCAGCATGTACTGCATCATCATATTCATGACATTGTCGATCGTGATCTCCATGTTCATCCGGTTTGCGAATACGTCCGTGAACAGGTGCGTAATGACCGTACGGAAGTTGTCCCCGAAAATCATCAGAATCGCGATGGACACAAGCAGAACGCCAGCTCCCGGAAGCTCCTGGCTTTTTGCGACCTGGCCCTTTTTTCGGCTTTCGTCCCGCTTTTTCGGCGTCGCTTTTTCCGTCTTCTCGCCGGCAAACATCTGGAGGTCGAGCGTATGCCTAAGCTCCAATCTTCCTGCCTCCTCTCGCTGTCCGTCATGAACCGGCCGAACCGGGCCGCTCTCCGACCGTTCCCAAAAATCCCTGCATGGTTTCGGCCATCAGCGAAAACAAATGATCGAAAATGTAAGACAAACTCGGCATCAGCAACAAAAGTAAAAGAAGCCCTACTATAATCTTGATCGGAATGCCGATAACAAAGATATTGAACTGCGGAGCCGTCTTTGCAAGGAATCCGAGTCCCACGTCCGTCAGAAACAAAGAGACGACGATGGGAGCCGCCATTTGGAAAGCAAGGATCATGGCTGCCGCAAAAGCTTTTAAGAAAAATTCGGTCAGGCTGCCGTTGTAAATCTCGACGAAAAGCCGATTGTCGATCGGAACCCAGTTGTAACTGTAGACGATGGCGTCAAGCAGCCTATGGTGTCCGTTCATCGACAGGAAAAGAAGCATGGCGATCATGTACTTGAATTGTCCCGTAAGCGGAGTAACCGCCCCGGTCGTCGGATCGAATACGGTCGCCATCCCGAAGCCGATCTGGATATCGAGAATCGCTCCCGCGATCTGAACGGCAATCAGCATCAAGTTCGCGACATACCCCAGCATCAGTCCGATCAGAATTTCCCGTATGATCAGCAGCACGTAACCGCCGTCGAACGCGGCCGTCTGGTTC
This sequence comes from Saccharibacillus alkalitolerans, assembly GCF_011090185.1. GTDB lineage: Bacteria > Bacillota > Bacilli > Paenibacillales > Paenibacillaceae > Saccharibacillus > Saccharibacillus alkalitolerans. The sequence continues at coordinate 103,735 of NZ_JAAFGS010000003.1, forward strand.
GTCCCGAAACTCAAGTAAACGAGCAGCGCCACCATCGTCGCCAGCCCCACCTTGAACCGGGTCGGCACGTTGCGCGAAGAAATCAAAGGCGCCACGACGAAGAAAGACGTAATTCGGCAAAACATAAGCAAAAACACCGGAAAAGCCTGCATCAAATTTATCATCATCGACCGGCCTTACCCGATATACAAATACAGGTTATTCAAAATATTGTACGTAAAATCGACGAGCGTATTCAGGATCCATGGACCGAAGATCAAAATCGAAAGCATGACGGCCACGATCTTCGGCACGAAAGCGAGCGTTTGCTCTTGAATCTGCGTCGTCGCCTGGAATACGCTGACAATCAGGCCGACTGCAAGGCCCAGAATCAGCATCGGGGCGCTGGCCTTCAGCACGACATACACGGCTTGGCCGGCGAGACCGATAATGAAATTTGAATCCATGTCGTTTCCCTCCCGAATTCATCCGATCTTCAGCGGCTCAGCCCGAATTGAAACTGAGAAGCAGCGACTTGACGACCAGATACCAACCGTCCACGAGCACGAACAGCAAAATTTTGAACGGCAGCGAAATAACGGTCGGCGGAAGCATCATCATCCCCATCGCCATGAGCGTACTGGATACGACGATATCGATCACCAGAAAAGGAATGTAAATCATGAAGCCCATCTGAAAAGCGGTCTTCATCTCGCTTATGGCGTAAGCCGGAACCATGACCGTCAACGGGATATCTTCGAAGCTTTGAGGCTTTTCGGCTCCCGTGTAATCCATGAACAGCAGAAGGTCTTTCTCCCGTGTATGCTTGAACATGAATTCCTTGATCGGCACGGACGCTTCGTCCAGCGCCTCCATCTGCGTCAATTCGCCCCGGATATAAGGCTGAAGGGCCGTATCGTTAATGGACGACAGCGTAGGAGACATGATAAAAAGAGTCAAAAAAAGTGCCAGTCCCACGAGCACCTGATTCGGCGGCATTTGCTGCGTACCGAGCGACGTTCTGACGAAACTGAGCACAATAACGATGCGTGTAAAGCTCGTCATCAAGACCAGCAGAGCCGGCGCGATGCTGATAACGGTAATCAAAAGAAGGACGGACAACGTGCTTGTTGCGGGCGCGCCTTCCGAATCCCCGCCTATCTGAAGATCGATATTCGGGATCGGATTCTCCGTGCCGGTCGCATGCGCGGACGGCAGAATGTGAATGAACGCGACAGCAAGCAGCAGAACAAAGGTAATCGTTAACTTTTTTTTCATGGTTCCCTCGATCGGTCAGCAGATTCCTCTTTTTCCAACAAATCGTCAACCTTGCGCCGGCGATCTGTGGCTTCCTTCAGCCTGCTCTCGAACAGCTGTTGGAACGAAGCCGCTTCAAGCTCTTCCGCTTCCGCGGGAGCGCTGGAACCGCTTCGGAATCTGGATGTGAATTTCTCCGCCCAGGCGGGCAGAGTCAGGTTCGGACCGGCACTTTCCTGCTCCAACGCCTCGATCAGTTGCTCCACTTCTTCGGTTCCGGAGACTTTGTCGATCAACGAGATATCCTCGCCGACGCCGATCAAATAAATGCTGCCGCCGATTTGGACGATCTGCAGCGATTTATTTTGGCCGAGGCCGACTCCGCCGAGTGTACGGACAGAGCGGCCGCCGAACCAGCCCCGATTTCTTTTGCCCAAGTAGCGGATCAAAAAAACAATAAGGGCGACAATTGCAATCAGGACGAAGATGACCCATACCAGATAAGAATATACGCCGGTATCCGCCGTGAAGTTCGGCTGCTCTTCGTTCAATAAAAACATAGGCGTGGTTCCCGTCTTAGGCGCCGAGGGTTTTGTTGATAGCCTCGATAACGCGATCGGATTGGAACGGCTTTACGATGAAGTCTTTTGCGCCCGCCTGAATGGCGTCGATAACCATCGCCTGCTGACCCATTGCGGAGCACATGATGACTTTTGCGCTCGCATCGAGCTTTTTGATTTCTTTGAGGGCGGCGATTCCGTCCATTTCCGGCATCGTGATGTCCATCGTGATCAGATCCGGTTTAAGTTCCTTGAATTTTTCCACTGCTTGGGATCCGTCTTGAGCTTCCCCCACGACTTCAAAGCCGTTCTTCGTCAAAATATCTCTGATCATCATGCGCATGAAAGCTGCGTCGTCCACGATAAGAATACGGTTTGCCATTGATTAAAAATCCTCCCTGTCGAATGCGTTATTGTAAGTTTTGAATTCGGTCCCACTGACTGACGATATCCGTAACGCGTACGCCGAAGTTTTCGTCGATAACGACCACTTCCCCCTTGGCGATCAGCTTGTTGTTGACCAGGATGTCGACCGGTTCGCCGGCAAGCTTGTCGAGCTCGACGATGGACCCCTGGGACAATTCCAGAATATCTTTAATCTGTTTGCGGGTCCTTCCTAATTCTACGGTGACTTTAAGGGGAATGTCCATCAATAATCCTAAATTATTTTCATCCGATGGACTGTATCCTCCGTTCTGAAGATTGCCGAACTGCACCGGTTGAACGTTGACGTTGCGCCCCGCGCTGCCGTAATGGTTCGGTTGAGGCGGCTGCTGCATCGGCATTTGCCCGTAACCCGGATAAGGCATGCCGTAATCCGGCTGCTGGCCCGGCATCCCGTACCCCGGATAAGGAGCCTGCTGCGGCTGTCCCGGCATTCCGTACGGAGGCATTCCCTGCTGCGGCGCGGAAGCCGCATAAGGATCCGGATACGGATTGTTCTGAACGGGAGGCTGCTGCATCTGCGGTTCCGGCGCGGGAGAAGGCGCCTGCGGCGCGGCGGCTTGCGGCTGCGGAGCCGGCGCGGCAGGTTCTTCTTCCGCCGGTGCTCCTCCGAGAAGCATTTCCACCATGTTTTTCGCGAAGTCAACCGTGATCAGCTGCATGATCGTCGAATCGATGAGATCCCCGATCAGGAGCCGGAAAGAAACTTTGATCAGCGTTTCATCCATCGGAAGATTGCTGACCCCGTCCCCGTTGCTGACATCGAGAATATCGATAGCCGGAGGCGATATGTTGACAAAGCGGTTGAAGATGGTAGACATGGACGTCGCGGAAGAACCCATCATTTGGTTCATGGCTTCCTGCACGGCGCTGATATGGATTTCGTTCAGCTCTTCATCCTGCGGATTCCCTTCCCCGCCGAGCATGAGATCGGCGATGATCTGGGCGTCTCTCGTTTTGATAACCAGAGAGTTGATCCCTTGGAAACCGTCGACATAGTTCACGTGCACGGCGACATGCGGTTTCGGAAACTCCGATTCGAATTGGCTTCTTGTGATAATCGATACTTTCGGCGTCGTGATGTCGACTTTGCGGCCCAGCAGAGTGGATAACGCCGTCGCGGCACTGCCGAATGTAATGTTGCCGATTTCACCCAGGGCGTCCTGCTCCAGCGAAGTCAGGAAATCGTCGACCGTCTTGTCGGCACCGGCCGAGGGCGAGCCTTCGTCGTCCGATTCGGACTGTCTCAGCAATGCATCGATTTCTTCCTGGGACAAATAATCTTTACTCGTCAAATTCCTCAACTCCTTCGTTGACGATCTCGTCGATTTGCACGGCGACCCGGTCTTTGATCATACCCGGGCTTCCGATGAATTTCAGTTTTTCCCCGACCCTAATGGCGAGACCTTCTTCCGTTGCTTTGTTCAGCGTAATGACGTCTCCCGGGGCCAAACTGAGAAATTCGCGAATCGTCAGCTGGGATTGGCCAAGTTCCGCAATGAACGGAAGTTCGGCTCGCGTTACCCGTTCTCGCAAAGCTTCGAGTTCTTCCGGAGCGCGCGCCTTTTTTTGCGAAACGAACCAATGATGCACGGACAGTTTGGACATGATCGGCTCGATCACGACGTGCGGGATACACAAGTTGATCATCCCGCTCGTCTCGCCGATTTTGGTGCTCAGCGAAATCAGCGCGATCGTTTCGTTGGGCGATACGATCTGCATGAACTGCGGATTGGTCTCGAGCGCCTCCATTCGCGGAGAAAGGTCGTAGACCGTCTTCCAGGCATCCTGCAGATTTTCCAGGGCCCGGCTGAAAATCCGTTCCATAATAATGGTTTCGATTTCGGTCAGCGCTCCCGGTTTTAAGGGCGCCGTACCGCTGCCTCCCAGCATCCGGTCCACCATCGTAAATGCGATGTTGGGATGCACTTCAAGCACCATGCGGCCTTCGAGCGGCTCCGCTTCGAAAATGTTCAGAACGGTCATTTTCGGAATGGAGCGAATAAATTCGTCGTAAGGCAGCTGTTCGACCTGTACGACGTTAATCTGAACGAAGGTACGGAGCTGGGCGGAAAAGTAAGTGGTCAGATTGCGCGCAAAGTTTTCGTGGATTCGCGTTAAACTGCGAATATGATCTTTCGAGAACCGTACGGCCCTTTTAAAGTCGTAGGAACGAATTTTGCGCTGCGTCTCTTCTTTTTTGAGTTCTTCCGCGTCCATTTCGCCCGAGGAAAGCGCGGCTAATAGAGCGTCGATCTCGTTCTGGGATAATACATCAACCAAACCTTTCACCCCCCTCCCATAAACACGGCCGCCTCCAAAGGCGCGGCCTTGAACTTAAGCGGCGAACTCCGGCGCCGTGCGAATCAGATCGTCGCCAAGATGAAGTTGGTAATGTTGACGCTCACCACTTCGCCCTCCGGCAGCGATTTATTGATGAGATTTTTAAGCTTCGTGTTCAGCTGCATTTTGCCTTTTGCGGTACCGAGGCTTTCCGGCGTCATGTCGGCCAACGTCATCAAAACGATCGGCTTAACCGTGATCTCCTTGATTTCGTCGAACTCGGCTTTCGTTTTCGCGCTGTCCAGCTGGAACGAGAAGTCGACTTGAACGATGTAGGAAGGGTCCGACAAGTTCGTCTTGATTCCCGTCATGTCCGAGCTGACCGCTACGATTTCTTTGGCGGAAAGCTGCTTTTCGTGCTTCACTTCTTGTTTTTCGCCTGATGCGGTCGTTTCTTTGTTATTATTACCCAGCACCAGGAATACGGCCACGACGATCAGCGTAATCGCCAAAAACATCGTAATGATCCATGGCAAAAGTTTCTTCATTCTTCTTCCCCCGTATTCTGCACTTTCACCGATGCGGTGTGCAGGCCGATTGCGGCATAATATTCGGTCATCAGCTTGACGACGTCGGCGGCTTTCTCCAGCACGATCATGCGTTTGCCGTTAACCAGCGTGACGTAAGTGTCCGGCGTTTCTTCCACCATTTCGATCTGCAGCGCGTTAAGCCACAGCGGCGATCCGTTTAAGCGAGTAACTGGAATCATGACTTTCCTCCCGTAAAGCTGGCGGAAAAGCGGCTTTAATCAGCCGGCTCTTCCGCCGCCAATATTACGATTAACGTTTCAGGTTAACAACTTCCTGCAGCACTTCGTCGGATGTCGTAATGATTCTGGAGTTCGCTTGGAAGCCGCGCTGAGCGGTAATCATTTCGGTGAATTCGCCTGTCAGGTCGACGTTGGACATTTCGAGTTGGCCGGCTACGATCTTGCCTGCCATGGCGTTGGCGTCGCCTGCTTCAAATGTGATCTCTTCTCCGTCCGGCATCGCGTTCAAGCCCACCCGGTACAGGTTGCCCCCCGCTTTCTCCAGACCTTCCGGGTTGCGCACTACAACGACTGCGAGCCGGTTGTCCGTATTCACTTCGCCTGCTTCATCCTTCATCGCTACCGTGCCGTCGCTGCCGATCGAGAAACTGGAACCTGTCGGCACGTTGATCACGGCGCCGTCGGTATTAAGGACGAAGAGACCGTCGGAGTTGACCAGGTTGCCTTGACCGTCGACATGGAAGTCTCCCGCTCTCGTCAGGAAGGCATTTTCCGGGTCCGTTTCTGCAGTCAAGCCTACGGCGAAGAATCCGTCGCCGTCGATCCGCAGGTCCGTCGGGTTATTGGTCGTCATCGCGCTGCCCGCCAGATGCAGGGTGTCGATGGAACCGATCGATACGCCCAAGCCGATCTGCTTGGCGTTCGAACCGCCGACTTCGGCTGTCGCTCCTGTGGCACCTGCGGCAGTCTGGCTCAGAATATCTTTGAACATAACGCGCGAAGATTTGAATCCGGTCGTGTTGACGTTGGCGATATTGTTGCCGATTACGTCCAATTTCGTTTGGAAGCCTTTCATGCCCGACACGCCCGAATACATGGATCTCAACATTAGATGATTCCTCCTATGGTTTCGTTCATATGATTTGTATTTGCTTTGTTTCATTTTACTTTCTCAGCCAGAAAAAAACCCGGCTAAAAAGTGCTATTTTGTGCCGCTTCATGCGTTCGGCGGCACGCCGGCTTCCTATCGGTCCAGCCGGTAAAACTAGGAAACGATGACGGCACTGTCGATTTGGGTGAAGACGTTGTCTTTCATGGAGCCGCCGTCCACCGCGGTCACGACCGTGCGGTTGCGCACGTTGACGATCAAAGCCATGTCCTGCATCAATAGAAGCGATTCTTTCGAACCTTTGGCCGCCGCCTTGTCGATGGCGCTGCCGATCTTTCTGAGCTGCTCGGAATTCAATTCGATGCCCCGCTGTTCCAGCCTTTTTGAAGCGTGCCCGCTGAATTTCAGCAGCTGTTCCCCGAGCACGGATTGGAAGCTGTCCCGTCCGGCTGCGGAAGCCGTCTGGCTCCTCGAAGCACCCGGCGGAATCTTCGCCGGATATAACTGGCCTACGCGAATCGGATCATTCATTTTACACCTCCGTTATCGCCGGAATCCGTAGTCGCGGCTGCCTCCTCTGTGGAGTTTTGGGAGGATTGCGGCGCGGACGTCTGCTCGGCCGGCGTATCCGTCTTCGTGTCTTCCGACGCTTTTTCCGATGGCGACTTCGTCGACGGTTGAACTGCCGACCCGTCTCCCGATCCTGCCGCTTCAACCATCGTGATATCGGAAGTCGGTACCAGGTAATCGCCTACCGCCGCATACATCTTCCCGTCTTTTTGCAGAACCGAGGCCACGTTGCCCGTCAGGTAGTTTTTCGTTTCGGAATCGTACCAAGTGATCTTTTGACCGATCAGCTGCGAAGCCGTTCCCATGGAGGAATTCATTTGCGTGAGCTGCGTGGACATATTCATCAGCTGCTCCAGCGAGGAGAACTGCGCCATTTGAGCGGTGAACTGCGAATTGTCCATCGGCGCCAGCGGATCCTGATTTTTAAGCTGGGCGATCAAAATCGTCAGAAATTGTTCTTTGCCCATCGTCGCCGAATCGGCCGAAGTCTTTGCGGAAGCCTTCTGGACGTTCTGCGTCGAATAATTGGGCCAAATATTCGTTGTCGAAACATTGCTGTTTGCCAAAAAATTGACCTCCTGTCTGAATTAAGCTTCCGCTATAAACGAGCTGCCCGATTGCGCGGCCGTCTTCTGTCTCAACCATTCGCCGAGTTCTTCGCCGAGTTCCGCCGTCAATCTCGCGTCGTCGTTGGCTTCTTCTCTCGACTGGGACCGCCTTCCTTGCTGCTGCCCGCTTCCCGCCTGTCCGCCGTTTTGGCTCATCTGCGACTGGAGCGAGGAGCTTTGCGTCACTTCGAGCTTTTCGACCGTCAGTCCCTGCCCTTGAAGCGTGCCGCGAAGCTGGGCCATCTGCTGTTCAAGCATGTCTTTGGCGGCCGCATGCTCGGTTACGAACTGCGCAACCAGCTGTCCGGCGTGCATCGTGATGCGGATATCGACTTTGCCCAAATGGTCGGGAGTCAGCGAGATTTTGGCTTCGGTGAAGCCTTGTTTCTGCAAAATTTCGAGTCGGTCCACGACAAGCTTTTCGACTTCCTGCGCCATCCGGTGAACCGGTACCGCCTCTGCCGGTTTTGCAGGTGTCAGGCCGTTTGTTCGAAGCGCCAGTTCTCCGGCCGTGATCGTTCCTTGAGGTTTGATGTCCTGCTCGGCCTCCTGCGCTTGCTCGCCGTTTTGCTGCAAGTTCGATCCCGATTGCTGCTGCGTCTGGGCTTTGGAAGATACGATCGCCGCGTCGGCTTTGACCTGCACTTCCCCCTGCTTCGCCGAAGGTTGTTCCGTTTTCGCAGGCTGGGTTCCTTCTTGAACCGGAAGCGTTTCGACATTCTGCTGCGGCATGAGTGTCTTGGTGCCTGTTTGACGGGTATTTTCTTCGACGGTGTGTTCGAGCGCCGCAAGCGCCTGCTGCGCCTGCACCTTCAGTTCCGGAGCGGTCTGCGGCGATTTCTGCAGCTCGACCAGCTGTGCGACCGTATCCTGCAGCGCGAATTTCAGCGTCGCCGGGTTGGAAGCCAAAGCTTCGACCGTATTTGACGCCTGCCGCCCTTCCGCCGCCGTCTCCGTCTCATTTCCCTGTCCGGCAAGAACACTCTGCGCCTGCTGAATCCAATTTTGAAGCATGGACATCAGCTCGGGATTTTGCATCAGCTGATCGTCAAGCGAATCGAGCTGTCCCAAAAGATCGTCCAACTTCGCATCGAGCTCTTTGGCATCAATCGGCGTTGTTCCTTCTCCGCTCGCTTCTCCCGCCGCCGCGATCAGCTGCTGCAGCGCGGCCAAAAGCGGATTGGATGGCGTTTCTGCGGTTTGACCGGCCGTATTGCCACTGCCGCCGGCCGCGCTCCCCATCAGCTGCTGAAGCGATTGACCGAAGATGGCCGCCGCGCCCGCCGCCGCCGCGCCTGCCGGGGCTTTCCCCCCCGTAGCCGGAGCTGCCGCGCTTACTGTCATGCCAGGAATCGTCATTCCCATTTTTTTGTCTCACCTCCCTTCAATCCGGCTTTAACCGCCGATCAGTTTATTGGCCAGCAGAGCGGCCGTTTCGCTGTCCGTGCTTGCCATCTGGGACAGAATGTTGGAACGCGTGGAATCGTCTACCGATTTCAAAATGGTCAGCACCTTAGTTTGATTAGTTTTGGACATTTGGACAAGAAGCGCAGACGCGCTGGAAGCATCCATGGAAGAAAACGTCTGGCTCAATTGATCCTGGTTCAACGAACCGTTGGCAGTAGTCTTTTGCGCCGGCTGTTCCGCGCTCGCCGCTGCGGCTCTTGCCGCGTTGGCCGCAGATTCCAGCTTCGCTGCCGAAGAGGCATTCTTCAGCATGATCGAAACCTCCGCAGCCTTGTCGGCCGTCATTCTTTGCAGAATGGCCGACTTTTGCTCCGTGCTCATGGCGTTCAAGATCATGGCGATCTCTTCTTTGGTCAGCGTATCCAGAATCGGAGCCGCTTTGCTTGCGCTCATTGCTCCGTAAGTTCGGGCGAGCTGCTTCACCTGATCGCTCGGCCCTTCTTTTTCCTCCGGCGCCGCTGCCGCCGCTGCCTGCTGTTCTTCCTGCTGAGCCTGCGTATCGTCAAGCTTTTTCTGCAGGCTGTCCACTTGGGCTTGCGTATCGGCTTGCGCCTGCTGCGCGGTTTTTAGTTCGGTGTTTTTTTGTTCAAGCTGCGCTTTCAGCTTATCGATCGTTGCTTCCGCGCTGGCAGCCTGCTGTTCTTTTTGACGCTCCGCCTGCTGCTCCGGCGTATAAGTCGGCTTCGGAAGCAGAGAACCGACAACCGGAACTTTATTGGCCGTTTCCAGCACGGAATTGCGGGTATTCGGATTCATCAGGGTGATCAGCACTCCGACCAGTACGACTGTGAACAGAATCGGCACTGCGAACAGCAGAATTCGTCCGGCTTTGCTTCCCGATTCCTCTTCCAAGCCGATTTCGGCTTCCGCTTGGGTTTTTGCCACGCGTTTGACCTCCTTCTACACTTGCTGCCGCGATTTGTTCTTAACGGGCGCGTGCCACGAAACGAACGGTCGCCATTTCGTCAAGCTCGTTTTGTTCCCGCAGCATTTCTTCTTTTTGAAAAGATTCCAACGCTTTTCCGCGCGCTTGCATCCAGACTTTCTCATCCAACATTTTCGTCGTGAGGTGCTCTTTCTTTTCTTCGACTTTCACCTGCGCCGTTTGAATATCTTGACGCTTTTGGAAAATGCATTGATCGATATAGTTGATATAATCCTGCATCTGCTGAAGCTGCAGAGCCGAAACGGCGTTGACGGTTTCGCTCTGAATGGAATCGACCAGCGAATCTTTGTCGGAAAACAGCCGGCTGAGCGTCTGTTCTTCGGCCTGAAGCTCGCCCAGCGCCGAAGAAAGTTTCATTTCCGCATGATTTTTTTCGCTTGCTTTCAGATCCACGACTTTTTGAAATGCATAATTGAATTTCAACATTTCCTAAGGTCAGCTCCTTGAGAATTCTTGGATTAAACGTTCTATCGATTCGTCCAATGTCGTCTTTTCATCAACTTTTTGCTTGGTAAAGTCCCAGATCCGCTGGATGTTTTCGATCGCTTCGTCGATCTCGATGCTCGAGCCCCGTTGGTAAGCGCCGATGTTGATCAAATCTTCCGATTCTTTATATACCGACAGCAGCCGTTTGAGATTGTTGGCCGCATCCGTTTGAATCTCGGGCGAAATGTCTTTCATAACCCGGCTGATGCTGGCAAGAACGTCGATCGCCGGAAAGTGTCCACGGTTGGCGATGCCGCGGTTCAGAACGATGTGGCCGTCCAGAATGCCTCGGACCGCATCGGCGATCGGCTCGTTCATGTCGTCGCCGTCGACCAGGACCGTGTAAAACGCGGTGATCGAGCCGGTGGGACCGGTACCCGCACGTTCCAGCAGTTTCGGCAAACTCGCGAATACCGAAGGTGTGTATCCTCTCATCGCCGGCGGCTCGCCGACCGCCAATCCGACTTCGCGCTGCGCCATCGCATACCGGGTAACGGAGTCCATCATCATCATGACGTTCATGCCGCGGTCCCTGTAGTACTCGGCGATGCTGGTGGCGATCAGCGCTCCCTTGATGCGTACCAACGCGGGCTGATCCGAGGTGGCGACAATGACGACCGATCGGGCCAAGCCTTCCGGCCCGAGATCGCGTTCGATGAAATCGAGCACTTCGCGTCCCCGTTCCCCGATCAGCGCGATGACGTTGATGTCAGCCGAAGTGTTTCGGGCAATCATGCCCATCAACGTGCTTTTGCCGACGCCCGAACCGGCGAAAATGCCGACCCGCTGTCCTTTGCCGATCGTCAGCAGCCCGTCGATGGCCCGAACGCCGACGCTGATCGGTTCGTGTACTCTTGGGCGCTGGAGCGGGTTGCTCGGCGTATTGAACGTCGAAGCGTGAGCCATTCGAGCCGGGAGCAGCGAACCGTCCAGCGGTCTTCCGAGACCGTCCAGCACCTTTCCGAGCAGCTCCGACCCGACTTGTACGGTAAGCGGCTTGCCCGTGCCGACCACGTCGCATCCCGGGCCGATCGACTGCAGTTCGCCCAGCGGCATCAGCAGCACCTTGTTGTCCCGGAATCCGACGACTTCGGCCTGAAGCGGAGGCGCGGTTTTGGTGGGATAAATGTAGCAAACCTCGCCGATGCTTGCATCCGGCCCTTCCGATTCGACCATCAGTCCGATAACCTGCGTAACTTTGCCGTTGACCCGAATCGGATCGAGCTGTCTCAGTTGATCCAAGTATTTGTCGACCAGAATTTCTTTCATCCCGTCACCTCCATGCCGTCGTTCTCTTTACAATTGTTATTCTACATGGTTATAAAAAACCCGCTAAGGCTAAAAAGTGCTATTTCCCGAATTTAAAAAAACCCGGCAACCTACCTCGATTCCTACTCCGCTTCCCAGTCGACTAGTACCTCTTCGGAATTAAGCGTTGGGCGTTTCTTCGTGCAGAGCCAATCTCAGCAGCTCGCGCTTGATTTCCGACAGCTGCGTATCGATTCTCGCGTCCACGCTTCCGAAGTTCGATCGTATCACGCAGCCCCTGTCCTGTACGGTCGCATCCGGAAGGATTTGCAGTTCCGCCTGCGAGTCGATCGACATAGCAAGCTCTTCGCGCGCGGAGTTGATCAGGGAAAATTGCGAAGGCGCCACGCAAAGCGCGATCGTCCCCTGCTCCCTTTTGCGGGATAACGTTTTGCGGATCAGGCTCAGCGTCAGTTCCTGGTCTTCCTCCAACTTGCGGTCGATCACTTTTTCCGCGATCGCGGAACTGAGATCAACCAGGAACGGCTCGGCCTCCTGGATGATCTCTTCCTTGGTGCGAACGGCTTCCTTGATCAATTCTTGCGCTTCTTCCGAAGCCTGCTGCATCCGTACGGCAAGCTCTGCCTCCGCCTGGATTTTGCCTTCCTCATATCCTTCGCGGAACCCCTGCGATTTGACCGCTTCGACCAAATGTTCGTCCTGCTCGCGTCTCTCCTGCCACCAGGCTTCGATCTGCTGCTGCGCTTCAAGCAGCATTCTCTCCGCCTGTTCGGCCGCTTCCCGAATTTGAAGCTCGGCGAATTCTTTCGCGTCGCGAATCATTTCGTCTTTGAGCATAACCGTCTGCTTATCCGCAACCGGCAGCTGGGGTTCGTCCGCCCCTTCCGCATATTCCTGCTTCGAGGCGTAGTGCCGGTGCAGATCAAGCTTGACAAAATCTTCTTTTGGCACATATTGCGAAGACTTAATGAGGTTAGACAATGATATCATCTCCTCCGCCGCGCGCGATGATAATCTCGCCCGCTTCTTCCAGCTTACGGATAATCGTTACGATGCGAGTCTGCGCTTCTTCGACGTCACGCAGCCGCACGGGTCCCATGAATTCCATTTCTTCCCGGAACGTTTCGGCCATCCGTTTGGACATATTTTTGAACACGACTTCGCGGACTTCTTCGCTGGCGACTTTGAGCGCGAGCTGCAGATCCGCATTTTCGACGTCGCGGATAATGCGTTGAATGGAACGGTCGTCGATATTGACGATGTCCTCGAATACGAACATTCTCTTTTTGATTTCTTCCGCCAGTTCCGGATCCTGGATTTCGAGCGCGTCCAAAATCGTACGCTCGGTGCCCCGATCGACCCCGTTCAGGATCGAAACGATCGATTCGATGCCGCCCGCCGTCGCAAAGTCCTGCGTGACGGTCGAAGACAGCTTCTGCTCGAGCACCCGCTCGACCTGGGCGATGACTTCCGGCGAAGTGCTGTCCATCATGGCGATCCGTCTCGCCACTTCGGCCTGCTTTTCCTGAGGAAGCGAGGACAGAATCACCGAGGCTTGATCGAACTGCAGATAAGAAAGCACGAGCGCAATCGTCTGCGGATTTTCGTTCTGGATAAAGTTCAAGATTTGGCCCGGATCGGCTTTGCGGGCAAAGTCGAACGGACGAACCTGAAGCGTAGCGGTAAGTCGGTTGATGACTTCGAGCGCCTTTTGTTCGCCGAGCGCTTTTTGCAGGATATCCTTGGCGTAGTTGATACCGCCCTGCGAAATATATTCCTGCGCCAGACAGATTTGATGAAATTCGGCAAGCACCGAATCTTTCTCCGCGCTGTCCACCTTGCGGACGTTGGCGATCTCGAGCGTAAGCTGCTCGATTTCCTCGTCTCTAAGATGTTTGAATATTTGGGCCGAGACTTCCGGCCCGAGCGAGATCAGCAGAATGGCGGCTTTCTGCCGTCCGCTTAACGTTTGCGCGCTTGCTTTAGCCACACTTGTTCACTCCTATTCATCGGCTAACCATGTGCGCAGCAGATTGACGAACTCATCCGGTTTCTTTTTGGCGAGCGACTCAAGCTGTTTCCGCATCTGGCTTTCTCCGCTGACCGTATCGAGGTTAATGGACGGCATCTCCGCCGGCGTAGGCAGCTCCATTTCTTCGAGCAGCTCTTCTTCGCGGTTCTTTCTTCTGCGGCGCACGATCAGGAAGATCGCGACAGCCAGCAGGGCGGCCAATCCGCCGATAATGCTCCACAGCAGCGCTCTGGACATTCCCGCGTCCGCATCGGCCGTTTCGGTCGAAGGGATCGAAGAAAACACTGAAACTTTTTGCTGAAGCTGGGCGTCTGTATAAGTAGCTCCGGAGTCGGCAAGCGAAGCTCCGATAATGTTGACCAGAATGCCTTCGATATTTGTCCGGGTTTCGTCATTTAACGTTGTTTGGCCGGCAGGTGGTTCAACCGCTACGTTTATGGTTAAATCTCTTACGATATAGGGACTTTGTACGATTTGCTTGGTAATTTGGTTAACTTGGTAATTCACGATTCGGTTGGAACTTTCCGAAGTCGTCTGGCCGGCCGAAGTATCCCCCGGGTAAGTCGGCACGGCTTCCGTACCGGTCCCTGCTACTCCGCTGTTCGCCGTTCCGGCTCCGGTGTAGCTCTCCTGAACGTCCTGCACGCTGATTTCGATCCCGCGCATGTTTTCTTCATCGACAGGCGTGTAGAGATTTTCGGTCGTGTTTACCTGATCGAAGTTCAACTTGGAAGCTACGAGGACGTTGACTTTATCAGCTCCCACGATGCTGCCGAGGAACATCTTGACGCTTTTTTCGATGTCGCTCTCGTACTTGCGCTGCATCGCCAGGTTATCCTGAATCGCCCCCGCGGAGCCCGCTCCAAAGCCGCTTCCCGCATTCGAGGCGTACAATTCGGTGTTATCGCTGGTAATCGTGATGTTGTCGATGGGCAAGTTCGGTACCGACGTTTTCACGAGATTGAAGTAACCGTCGATCATTTCCTGGGTCGGACGATAGCCCGGCTTAAATGTCATGACGACGGAAGCCGAAGCCTGCTCTTGATCTTCGGCGCTCGCGAACAGACTCTCCTGAGGCAAGTTCACTAACACCCTCGCGCTTTCAACTCCGGTCATCATCTTGAGAAGGGATTCCACTTCTCCGTTCAACGCGCTCTTATACTTCACGTTAAACTCGTTCTCGGTCATGCCCAGGGCGGACGTCGTTGTCCCGAACATTTTATTGAATCCGACGGATCCGTTTTGGATAATTCCCTGCGACGCGATATCTACCCGTACCCTTGAAGCGTTTGTGCTCGGTACCGACAAGCTTTTTCCGTCAGTGCTCAGTTTATACGGAATGCCCGCCGAATCAAGGTAAGTCATGGCCGCGGCCGCATCTTCGCTGTTCAAGTCTTGAAAGGCCACTTCATATTGGGTCTTGGAAAACTGCATGGTCAAAATCACAATCGTCAACAGCGTAATGGCGACCGTCGAGACCAGCAGAGCCTTTTGTGTTTTGCTGAGCCGATTCCAATAGCCCAAGAGCGAATCCCTTATTCGGGTCAATCTTTCGTTCACAATTTCACCCCACTACGCAGCATTATACTTAATTAACGTTCGACTACAGTTGTGTACGCATAATTTCCTGATAAGCTTCGATCACTTTGTTTCGTACCTGGGAAGTCATTTGAAGTCCCAACAGCGCTTTCTCGGAAGTGATCATGACCTGATCCACATTCGCTTGTCCAAGCATGAATTGCTTCCCTGTCTCGTCGGCCGTCTTTTCCATATCCGCCACGCCCTGCAGGGCATTTTGAAGATACTGTCCGAAATCCTGCATCGTGTCCTGCGGCGTAACCGTATTTTTCTCCTGCAGTCCCGCGAGCGTGCGGTTGGCTGCTTGAACCGGGTTAAACATATGATTTTGAATCATCGCGATCTCCCTTTCCTGTCGGTCCGCTTAGCGGCCATATTTCCGTTGATTGTCAATGCGCCGTTCCATAGCGTCAAGCCCAAGCTTTATTTGCCGATTTGCAGAGCTTTCGTAATCATGGCTTTCGTCGCGTTCAATGCGGTTACGTTGGCTTCGTAAGAACGCGTCGCCGAGATCATGTCGACCATTTCCTTGGCGATGTCCACGTTCGGCATCTGCACGTAACCGTTCTCGTCCGCATCCGGGTGAGTCGGGTTATAGACCAACTTGAACGGCTCTTTGTCTTCCTGGATCGCAGTTACTTTCACCCCGCTCGCCGAGCTCTTGCCGTTCATGGCCGCATTCAGCGTCTTGGCGAACGGCGTCTGGTTGTTTTCCGACAAGACGGCCACTTTCCGCTTATAAGGTTGAACCTTTCCGTCGATCACCTGAGCTCTCGTCGTATCGGCGTTCGCAATGTTGGACGAGATGATATCCATCCGCAGGCGCTGCGCCGTAAGAGCGGAGGCGTTGACGTCAAATCCGCTGCTGATTCTCATTGTTATGCGTTACCTCCCAGCGCCGTGCGCATCATTTTGATTTGGTGATTGACTTCTTCGATGTACGTGTTGTAACGGAGCTGATTCTCTGCCAACGACGTCATTTCGCTGTCGATGTCCACGTTGTTCATATTGTTATTCATGGCCGTGCTCTTATCGGTAGTGATCTTGGCGGTAGGAATGGAACCGGAACCGATCGCGATATGCCGGGGATTCGTCATCCGACCCTTAATCGAACTTACACCGTTCATTTCCGATTGAAGCAGGCTTTCGAACGACACTTCGGAACGCTTGAAATACGGCGTATCCGCGTTCGCAATGTTGTTGGAAATGACTTGTTGTCTCGTGTTCGACGCATCGATTGCGCTGCGCAGGCGGTTAAAACCGGTATCGTTCAAAATATTCATCGATTCCACTCCCTTAGTTAATAAGCCTTGTGCATTCTATAAATTTTACAAAATCAAATTCGGCCAAAGTGCCCGCTTGCTCTCTAGCTCTGCCGAACTATCAAATATGCCCTGTACTACACCATCATTTGGAAATTCGCCCACTGGTGCAACTGTATAATGTCTAATCTAAGTTTCTTCGAGTTGGGCCTATAAAACAATGAGAAAAAAGCCCTATCTTTCCCTAGTTGAAAGACAGGGCTTTTTCTTATTTTGATTTGCTTTCCGCAAGCCTAAATTTCATTCGAAAAAAGAAGGGGCTTTCAAAGCCGGTTCCCGGAGTCAAACAAAAGCTCGCCTTTTTTTGCCAATTAAGTGAACTTCAAAAATGCGTTCACAAAATGTATTGGCTTAGGTCGCGATCTTTTGCGATGTCGGCAAGTTTTTCCCGCACGTATTCCGGAGTAATCGTCATTTGCTCTAAATTAAGTTCAGGCGCCTCGAAAGAAAGATCTTCGAGAAGCTTTTCCAAAATGGTATGCAGGCGACGCGCGCCGATATTCTCGGTATTCTGGTTGACCGAAGCCGCAATGCTCGCAATTTCCCGAATCGCTTCTTCGGAAAAGCCGATTTCGATATTTTCCGTTTTGAGCAGATCCACGTACTGCTTGGTCAGCGCGTTTTGCGGCTCGGTCAGAATCGCAATAAAGTCTTCTAGCGTGAGGCTCTCCAATTCGACCCGGATCGGGAACCGTCCCTGAAGTTCCGGAATGAGATCGGAAGGCTTCGATACATGAAAAGCGCCAGCAGCGATAAACAGAACGTAATCCGTCTTCACCGGGCCGTACTTCGTCATAATGGTCGAACCTTCGACAATAGGAAGGATATCCCGTTGCACGCCTTCGCGCGATACGTCGGGTCCATGGCCGCGTCCGCTGCCGGCAACCTTGTCGATTTCGTCGATAAAGATAATGCCGGACTGCTCGGCTCGGCGCACCGCTTCTTGATTGACGTCGTCCATGTCGATCAGCTTGGACGCTTCCTCGTGTGTCAGCGCTTTGCGCGCCTCGCGGATCGGCAGCTTGCGACGTTTGGTTCGCTTAGGCAGAAAACTGCCGAGCATCTCCTGGATGTTGCCCATCTGCTCGTTGCCCTGCCCCGCCAGCATATCGAACATGTTCGGCATCGCGTCTTCGACGTCGATCTCGATTACGTCGTCCTCCAGCTTCCCGGCCAACAAGTCGAAGCGCACCTTGCGGCGGCGTTCGCTGAGACTGCCCTCTTCGTACGCGGTTTTCTCCGGCTCGGGTTCCGGCGCGGTTTTTCCCTGGCCGCCAAACAGCATTTCGAACGGATTGCGCTGCGAAGACGAAGATTTGGCCGCAGGAACCAAAATTTCGACAATTCGCTCGTTCGCCATTTCCTCGGCACGGTCTTTGACCTTCTCCGTACGCTCCGCTTTGACCATCCGAATCGACGTCTCAACCAGATCGCGTACCATCGCTTCCACGTCGCGTCCCACATAACCGACTTCCGTGAATTTTGTCGCTTCCACCTTGATGAACGGCGCGCCGACAAGTTTCGCCAAACGCCGCGCGATTTCGGTTTTTCCGACGCCGGTAGGCCCGATCATCAGAATGTTTTTCGGAACCACTTCGTCCCGCGTTTCTTCGGGCAGCAGATTGCGACGGTAACGGTTGCGCAAAGCGACGGCGACCGAACGTTTCGCTTTCTTCTGCCCCACGATGTACTTGTCCAATTCCGCCACGATTTCCCGCGGTGTCAGGGCTTCGTTTTTCATAGCCATTAGCCATACCCTCCACTCTTAGGATATGCGCGCAAACTGCGCGGGATCGCCCCGTCGTCTGTGCACACCCCTGTAATTGTTGGCGTTAAAGTTCTTCGACGATAATGTTGTCGTTTGTATAGACGCAAATTTCGGCGGCGATCTTCAGGGAAGCATGAGCGATTTCCTTGGCTTCGAGTTCCGCATGGCGCTTGAGCGCGCGGGCTGCCGACAGGGCGAAGTTGCCTCCCGAGCCGATAGCGATAATGTCGTCGTCGGGCTCGATGATTTCTCCGTTGCCCGAAATGAGCAGCATGCCGTCCTTATCCATAACGATCATCAGCGCTTCGAGCTTGCGCAGCATCTGATCGGTCCGCCATTCTTTGACCAACTCGACGGCCGCACGCTGCAGGTTGCCCTGATGTTCTTCCAGCTTGGCTTCGAATTTTTCGAACAGCGTAATGGCGTCGCCGACGGAACCGGCGAATCCCGCAAGCACCTGGCCGCGGTACAGCCGGCGCACCTTCTTCGCATGCTGCTTCATGATGACGTTTTGCCCCATGGTCACCTGGCCGTCGCCGGCGATGGCCGCTTTGCCGTTCTTGCGAACGGCGCAAATAGTCGTCGCGTGGAACGAGATTTCCATCGTAATCCTCCTTTTCCCGCAAACGCGGATTGCATTAGCTGCGGACGCCGTTCAGCGATTGTTCCGCCGTGAAGGACGACAAACGATCGAGCGCCCGCATCGCCAGAGCTTCGTTTTTGTCTTTTTTGTTGCGGATTTTCTGTTCGAGCTTCGGCAGCAGACCGAAGTTGGCGTTCATCGGCTGGAAATGATCCGGATCGGCCGTCGTGATATAACGCGCCATGCCGCCGAGCGTCGTTTCTTCCGGGAACACGATCGGCTCGCGTCCCAATGCCAGATGCGCCGCGTTGATGCCGGCGATCAGTCCGGAAGCCGCCGATTCGACATAGCCTTCCACGCCCGTCATCTGTCCGGCGAAGAACAGGTTCGGCTTGTTTTTGCACTGGTAGGTCGGCTCGAGCAGCTTCGGCGAATTGATGAACGTGTTGCGATGCATGACGCCGTAGCGGACGATGTCCACGTTCTCCAGACCCGGAATCATCTGGAACACCCGCTTCTGCTCGCCCCATTTCAGATGCGTCTGGAATCCGACAAGGTTGTACAGCGTGCCCGCCGCGTTGTCCTGGCGCAGCTGCACGACCGCGAACGGAATTTTCCCCGTGCGCGGATCCGGCAGGCCGACCGGCTTCATCGGTCCGAACAGCGCCGTCTGGCGGCCGCGGCGCATCATGACTTCGATCGGCATGCAGCCCTCGAAATAAATTTCTTTCTCGAACTCTTTGAGCTCCGCCGTTTCCGCCGTAATCAGCGCTTCGTAGAAGCGGTCGAATTCCTCTTCGGTCATCGGGCAGTTCAGATAAGCCGCTTCTCCTTTGTCGTAGCGCGAAGCCAGATACACTTTGTCCATGTCGATGGAGTCTTTCTCGATGATCGGCGCGGCCGCGTCGTAGAAATAGAAGTATTCCTCGCCCATGAACCCTTTGATCTGCGCGGACAGCGCCGGCGAAGTCAGCGGTCCCGTCGCGATGACGGTAATGCCGTCCTCCGGAATTTCCGTCACTTCCTCTTCCCGCACGTCGACAAGCGGATGCTCCTTAAGCGCCTGCGTAATGCCTCCCGAAAAAAGGTCGCGGTCGACGGCAAGCGCGCCGCCCGCCGGCACCGCGCTCGCGTCGGCCTTCCCGATGACCAGCGAGTCGAGTCTGCGCATTTCTTCCTTAAGCACGCCGACCGCTCCGGTAAATCCGTTGGCGCGCAGCGAATTGCTGCAGACCAGCTCCGCGAAATAAGACGTATGATGGGCCGGCGTCTTCACCTTCGGCCGCATCTCGTAGAGCGTGACCGGAACGCCGCGGCTGGCGATCTGCCATGCCGCCTCGCTTCCCGCCAATCCCGCTCCGATTACCGTTACCCGTTGATTGCTGCTCACTTCATGTTCCCCCTATATATTTAAGCTTCCGCCGTATCTTCGTTGTCTTCAAGCACTTCCGTATGGTCGCACGACGTACATTGAAGCTTCGTGCCCTGCTTGCTGCGTTTTTCCACCATCAGCGAACCGCATGTCGGACAAGGCTTCGCAGACGGACGGTCCCACGACACGAAGTCGCATTCCGGATACCGGTCGCAGCCGTAGAAGACGCGTCCCTTTTTGCTGCGGCGCTCGACCACATGGCCTTCCTTGCACTTCGGACAGGTAACGCCGATGTTCTTGACGATCGGCCGCGTATTGCGGCAGTCCGGGAAGCCCGAGCAGGCCAGAAACTTGCCGAATCGGCCCATTTTGTACACCATCGGCTTGCCGCATTTGTCGCAAATCTCGTCCGAGACTTCATCCTGAATCTCGATTTCTTTCATTTCTTCTTCCGCGAACTCAAGCCGCTTCTCGAACGTGCCGTAAAACTCCTGCAGCACGCGAACCCACTGCTCTTCGCCCTCTTCCACATGGTCCAGACTCTCTTCCATATGGGCGGTAAATTCGGCATCGAGAATCTCCGGGAAAAACTCCTCCATCTGCTCGTTGATCAACTCTCCAAGCTCCGTCGGCATGAATTTCTTCTCTTCGATCGCCACGTAACCGCGCTTCTGAATCGTCTCCAAAGTCGGCGCATACGTGCTCGGACGCCCGATTCCGAGCTCCTCCAGCGTTTTGACGAGACGTGCTTCCGTGTAACGCGGAGGCGGCTGCGTAAAATGCTGTTTGGGCTCGACATCTTTACGTTCCAGCTTGTCGCCTTTGGCGAGCGCCGGCAGGAACTTGTCCTCTTCCACGCTGCCGTCGTCGTTGCCTTCCACATAGACTTTCATGAAGCCCTGGAAGCGGACTTTCGAGCCTACCGCGCGGAACGTCGCGCTGCCCGAATGGATATCCACCGACAGCGTGTCGAGCACGGCGGAAGACATCTGGCTGGCGACGAAGCGTTCCCAGATCAGCTTATAGAGACGGAACTGGTCGCGGCTCATAAACGGTTTGACCGATTCCGGATCGCGTTCCATCGAGGTCGGCCGGACCGCTTCGTGCGCGTCCTGGGACCCTGCCGACTTTTTGGAATACTGGCGCGGCGTTTCCGGCGCAAACTCCTCGCCGTAACGTTCCGTGATAAAGGCTTTCGCTTCTTCCTGCGCGCTGCCGGCAATCCGGGTCGAGTCGGTACGCATGTAGGTGATCAGGCCGACCGTGCCCTCCTTGCCGAGATCGACACCTTCGTAAAGCTGCTGAGCGACCGACATCGTTTTGGCCGCGCGGAAGTTCAGCTTGCGGGCGGCCTCCTGCTGCAGTGAGCTTGTCGTAAACGGAGGGGACGGATGACGCTGGCGTTCTCTTTCCTTCACTTCGCCTACGACAAAATCCTTTCCTTCGAAAGCGGTCAGCACTTCCTGAACGTCCTGCTCGCTGCGGAGCTCTTTCTTTCCGCCGTCCAGTTGATGGAACTTGGCTTCGAATTCGTTGCCTTTCACGGCCAAGCGGGCGGTAATGCTCCAGTACTCTTCCGGAACGAATTCCGAAATTTCGTTCTCACGGTCGATGATCAGCTTGACCGCTACCGATTGAACCCGGCCCGCGGACAATCCTTTCTTGACCTTTTTCCACAGCAGCGGGCTGATCTTATACCCGACGAGCCGATCGAGAATGCGGCGCGCCTGCTGGGCGTTGACCAGATCCATGTTGATCGGGCGCGGCGTCTTGAACGCGTCTTTGACCGCCTGTTTCGTAATTTCGTTGAATACGACCCGGCAGTCCTCCACGTTGTCGATATCCAGCGCATGCGCCAGGTGCCACGCGATGGCTTCCCCTTCGCGATCGGGGTCGGCCGCGAGATAGACTTTTTTCACTTTTTTGCTGGCATCCTTCAGCTCTTTCAGGATAGAGCCTTTTCCGCGGATCGTAATATATTTGGGATTGAATTCGTTCTCGACCTCGACGCCAATCTGACTTTTCGGCAGATCTCGAATATGGCCCATCGACGCTTTTACGATAAATTTACTGCCCAGGTATTTGCCGATCGTTTTCGCCTTTGCGGGCGATTCCACGATAACGAGCGAATCCGCCATAGGTTCGTCCTCCTCTCAGGTTGTACGAGCGCGGCTTTCCGGATTGCTGCCCTGAACCGCGCATTTTTTGCTTGATAGCATACGATAGTGAATGTTGGTGGATATAAGGCCGGGATCAGCGGATCGGATCTCCTATCCATGTGTACTCGGCGCCGGAGAGCGATTTCACCTGGCTTTTTATGATTAACGATAGCAGAACGGAATGTAAAAGTCCAAAATCCCAAGATGTCTTCCGCTGCAGTTCGTCGATGCTGGCATCCCCTTGTTCCAATATAACGTATATCTTCCGCTCCTCTTTTGTCAATTTTTCATGTGCCTCTTTTTTTTCGACGCTTCGCGCGACGGGGACGAACAGATGCGCATATTCTTCCAAAATGTCTTCGGCGTTCGCGCAGGGTTTCGCCCCGTTTTTGATCAGCTCGAAAGTGCCCGCGCTTTTGGGAGACGTAATCTGACCGGGGACGGCAAATACGTCGCGCCCGCTGTCCAGCGCATAATCGGCCGTGATCAGCGAACCGCTTCTTTCCGCGGCTTCCACGATCAATACGCCTCGCGACAATCCCGCAATGATCCGGTTTCGCATCGGAAACAGGCCGGGGGAGGGGCGGGTGCCCGGAGGAAATTCGGACACGATCAGCCCCTGCTCGCCGATCTGGCGATGCAGCTGCCGGTGTTCCGGCGGATAAACGACGTCCGGACCCGCGCCCAGCACCGCGATCGTCGCGCCGCCTCTCTTCAACGCCTCCTTATGGGCGAAGCCGTCGATTCCCCTTGCCATGCCGCTGATCAAACATACGCCCCGGTCGGCCAAGTCTCCCGCGATCCGCTCGCAGACGATGCGGCCGTAGGAGGTGGGCGACCTCGTACCGACGACGCCGATGCCGAAATTCCCCAGCAGTTCGCGCCGCCCGATCGTATAAAGCATCCAGGGCGGTTTGGCGGTTTCCTTCATTAAAATGGGATACTCCGCGTCGAAGCATGTAATCGGCTCGATTCCCTGCTCCCGCAGCCTGAATACGCGGTCGCCCGCTTCTTCAAAACGGACTTTGCCCGCCGCTTCCGCCTGCTTCGGTTCCGCTCCCAGCCCAAGCCACGTTTTTTCCGGAATCCGAAACAATTCTTCGTATGGAATTCCGCGGTGCCGTACGATGTTCATCAGCGTATTGATGCTTTTCCAACCGATGCCTTTCATTTCGTTCATTGCGACGATCCAGAGCGCCGCGGTCGATTGACTGTGGGCCATTCGGGGGTTCCGCCTCCTTCGTTCTCTCCGGAAAAAACTGCCGCAAACGCAAAAAGCAGCCTTTCTTCCCCGCGGGAAAGAAAGGCTGCCTGCCTTAATGACGTATCTTATCCGGTTATTGTCCTTCCGCTATTGTGCCAGAAAACCCGGCAGGAATCAACCCGCGGTGAAGGTCTCCAGCACGCCGCGTTCTTCCAATACGGAAACGAGCGTCGCGCCCATTTCCGCCGGAGTCGGCGCTACGCGAATGCCGCACTCTTCCAGCTTCGCGATTTTTTCCGCCGCCGTGCCTTTGCCGCCCGAAATGATCGCGCCGGCATGGCCCATCCGTTTGCCCGGAGGCGCCGTCGCGCCGCCGATGAAGCCGACGACCGGCTTGGTCATGTTCGCTTTGATCCACTCGGCCGCTTCTTCTTCGGCGGTACCGCCGATTTCGCCGATCATAACGACAGCCTGCGTGCCTTCGTCTTCGTTGAAGAGCTTCAGAATATCGATGAACTCCGAGCCTTTGACCGGGTCTCCGCCGATGCCGACAGCCGTCGACTGGCCGATGCCGCGCGTCGTCAGCTGATGCACGGCTTCGTACGTGAGCGTTCCGCTTCGGGAAACGACGCCGACTTTGCCCGCTTTATGGATATAACCCGGCATAATGCCGATTTTGCACGCTTCCGGCGTGATGACGCCCGGACAGTTCGGTCCGATCAGCACCGTTTTTTTGCCTTCCATGTAGCGCTTTACCTTGACCATGTCAAGCACCGGAATGCCTTCCGTGATGCAGATGACGAGATCGAGATCCGCGTCTACGGCTTCCATGATGGAGTCCGCGGCGAAAGCCGGCGGAACGTAGATGACGCTCGCCGTCGCGCCCGTCGCCTTGACCGCGTCGTTTACCGTATTGAATACCGGAAGCTTGACGCTGCTGCCGTTTTCAAGCTGAATCTCGACTTCGGTGCCGCCTTTGCCCGGGGTAACCCCGCCGACCATCTGCGTGCCGTATTCCAGGGCTCCCTTCGTATGGAAGAGGCCCGTTTCGCCCGTAATCCCCTGCGTAATGACTTTCGTATTTTTATCCACCAGAATGCTCATGCCGATCCACATCCTCCGTTTAAAGTCGGTTTGCGAAACTGACGCTGCGTTGGTTCAGTCGATTATACCAATTCCACGATCTTCTGCGCGCCGTCGGCCATCGAGTCCGCGGATACGATATTGAGTCCCGATTCGTTCAGGATCTTTTTGCCCAGCTCGACGTTCGTGCCTTCGAGGCGCACGACAAGAGGCTTGTCCAGCTTGATCTGCTTCGCCGCTTCGACCACGCCGTCGGCAATGACGTCGCAGCGCATGATCCCGCCGAAGATATTGATGAAGATGCCTTTGACTTCCGGATCGGACAGAATGATCTTGAAGGCTTCGGTTACCTTCTCCTTCGTCGCGCCGCCCCCTACGTCCAGGAAGTTCGCGGGTTCGCCGCCGTAATACTTGATAATGTCCATCGTCGCCATCGCAAGGCCCGCGCCGTTGACCATGCATCCGATGTTGCCGTCCAGCGCTATGTAGCTCAGGTCGAACTTGGAAGCGGCGATTTCCTTCTCGTCTTCTTCGTCCAGGTCGCGCAGCGCCAGGACGTCTTTATGACGGAAGAGCGAGTTGGAATCGAAGTTCAGCTTGGCGTCGAGCGCCATGACTTCTCCTCCGCCTGTCACGACGAGCGGATTGATTTCGGCAATCGAGCAGTCCTTGTCCACAAAAGCGCTGTAAAGCGCCATCATGAATTTGGCCGCTTTGTTGACCAATTCCTTCGGAATGTTGATCGCGTAAGCCAAGCGGCGAGCCTGGAACGGCTGCAGCCCTACGGCCGGGTCGACCACTTCGCGGAAAATCTTCTCCGGCGTGGCGGCCGCCACTTCCTCGATCTCCGTTCCGCCTTCTTCCGAAGCCATCAGCACGACGCTGCCCGTGCCGCGGTCGACGACGACGCCGACATAATATTCTTTTTGGATATCGCAGCCTTCTTCGATCAGAAGCCGCTTGATTTCTTTGCCTTCGGGGCCCGTCTGATGGGTCACCAGCACCTTGCCGAGCAGTTCTTCGGCGTAGGTCCGCACTTCATCGAGACTCTTGGCGATTTTGACCCCTCCGGCCTTGCCCCGTCCGCCCGCATGGATCTGTGCCTTGACGACGACGACCGGACTTCCGAGTTCGCGGGCCGCGTTCACGGCTTCTTCGACGCTGAACGCTACCTTCCCGCGCGGCACGGATACTCCGTACTGCTGCAAAACTTCTTTGCCTTGATATTCGTGGATATTCATGTGTGAATCCTCCTATCAAATTGGCTCGCACCAGGCGGGTTGCCAGGCAGAAAAGTACAACCTCAATCATTATAGCACGACTGACAATCAAATTTAAAACGCTTTCTTAAAATTCGAACTATTCCGCTTTTTTCGACATTTTTCCCGGGCATTCCGGCCCGTCCGACGCCCACTTGCATAAAGTTCCGACAAAAAAGCCTGCGCCGCGCAAAATGCCTCCGTCCGAAGGCGAACACGGCAAAAGCCGGAAACCTTGAGGTTTCCGGCTTTTGCCGTGTTCTTGCGTATTCTGTTCGAAATTACGCCGCTTACTTTCCCGACGATCCCAAGTTAACCTGATGCGCGCGCGCAAGCAGATTCTGGAACCTGCCGAGCAGTTCCCGGAATTCCGAGACGTCCATGTTCAGATCCTTCGACATGCATTCCGGAATATGCGCCGCCTTATCGCGCAGCTCCCGCCCTTTCGCCGTCAACGAAATAAATACCTTGCGTTCGTCTTCGGTCGAGCGGTTGCGCTCGACGAGTCCCGCAGTTTCCAGCCGCTTAAGCAGCGGAGTCAGCGTGCCCGAGTCCAGGAACAGCTCTTCCCCCAGTTCCTTGACGGTCCGTTCGTCCTGTTCCCACAGCACGATCAAAACCAAATACTGCGAATATGTGACGCCCAGCTGTTCCAGATAAGGCTGGTACATTTTAGTGATCTCGCGCGAACTTGCGTAAATCGAGAAGCACAGCATGTTGTCCAGCTGAAGCTGCGGATATTCATTCACTTTGCCCATTCTGCGTACTCCTCTCTTGCCCTGCTGAATTCCCTAAAATCATTTACAAACATAATCGCATTAAATTTGATTGTTGTAAATACGTTGACCCTGAATTTATGCAAAAAAACTTGCATGCTCATCGGATTTATCCGTTTAAAGCCGCAAATCGGCGTTTTTCGCATGAATAAAAAATGTCGTCCGTTAATCCGGGAAGGGACGGTTTCGGCCGACTGCCGCTTTCTTGACTTTCGGCGCGGTACGGTTACAATTAAGCCATACGGAATATAACCGTTCCCCGAAAAAAGAGGAAGCACCCTTTTTCGATGCCGCGGGCCATCCCTGCCATCCGATAAAAAGAGGTGTTTTTTATTATGTACGGAAAAAGTTACAGCGCCTGCCTGTACGGCGTGGACGGCGTTATCGTCGAAGTCGAGGTCGACATCACCAACGGCCTGCCGCAAACGGCCATTATCGGCCTGCCGGATTCCGCCATACGGGAGGCGACGGATCGGGTCAAAGCGGCGCTCAAAAACTGCGGTTTCCGCTTTCCCAATCGGCGCGTAACCATTAACCTGGCTCCGGCCGACCTGCGCAAAGAGGGCTCTTCGCTCGACCTGGCGATCGCGCTGGGCATCCTGCTGACCGACGGACAGCTTGCGCTCCCGGAAGACCGGCGCTTCGTCGCGGTCGGGGAATTGTCTCTCGACGGCTCGCTGAGGCCCGTTCCGGGCGTGCTGGCCATGGCGGACTGCGCGCGGCGGCAGGGGTTCGACGCCATCTTGACTTCGCCGGCCAATGCCGACGAAGCCGGTCTTGTCGACGGGCTTGACGTCTATGCGCTGCCGAATCTGCGTCTGCTCGTTCCGGACAGGCAGCGCGAAGAATTGGCTTCGGGAAAAGAAAAACGATATGCCTTCGACGAAGCCGGCCTTCGCCACGACCGCGGACGGATCGGCGCAGTCTCCGCACCCGCTCTTCCGGACTTCGAAGATTACGCCGACGTGCTCGGTCAGGAGCAGGCCAAACGGGCATTGACCATCGCGGCCGCCGGGATGCACAACATCCTGCTGTCCGGTCCTCCGGGAACGGGAAAAACGATGCTGATCAAGCGTCTGCCCGGCATCATGACCGATCTCACCGAGACCGAAGCGCTCGAAGCCACGAAAATTCTAAGCGCGGCCGGGCGCCTGAACAGCGCCCGTCAGGGACTGGTGCGGCGCCGTCCTTTCCGCTCGCCCCACCATACCATTTCGCCTTCCGGACTGGCGGGCGGCGGCTCGGTGCCCCGCCCGGGCGAAGTCAGCTTGGCGCATCGGGGCGTTCTGTTTCTGGACGAACTGCCGGAATTTTCGCGCGGCGCGCTGGAGGTGCTGCGGCAGCCGCTCGAAGACCGTACGGTGACGATCAGCCGGGCGAGAGCCGCCTTTACTTTTCCGGCGCACTTCATGTTGGCCTGCTCCATGAATCCCTGTCCTTGCGGCGGCGGGCGCGGGGAAAACGGACAATCCGCCTGCTCCTGTTCGCCGCTTGCCGTCGCCCGCTACCGCGGCCGGATTTCCGGACCGCTGTTCGACCGGATCGACATGCAGGTCGAAGTTCCGCAGCCCGCGCCGAAGGAACTGCTCCGCTCGGGCGCCGCGTCCGCCGACCTTCACAGACAGGTCCGGGCCGCGTCGGAGCTGCAGCAGGAACGGTATCGGTCGCTGTCGATTCGCTGCAACAGCGAACTCGGCGGCGCCCTTCTGCGCAAATACGCCGCTCCCGGCAAAGAAGCGCGCATGCTGCTCGACACGGCGATCGGCGCGCTCGGGCTGAGCATGCGTTCGCGGGACCGGATTCTGAAACTGGCGCTTACGATCGCCGATCTGGAGGGCTCGCCGGAGATCAGAACTGAACATGTCGCGGAAGCGCTGCAGTATCGGCAGATGGACCGCAGAATGAACGAATAAACCGTTCAAAAAGGATCGAACGGCCGGATTCGGTTCGCGATCGGTCCGCATGTCCTTCGCCGGACCCAAACCGATATCCGGCCGCGACGCACGAAGCTTCGAAAAGCCGAACGGACTCTTCCTCCGATTCAGGGAAAGAGTCCGTTCGGCTTTATTGGTTTCGGACGGAAAAGCCGTTTCCGGTCGCTTCGGTCGCTCCGGTCGCTCCGGTCGCTCCGGCGGCACCGTTCGCGAAAATGCCGAGGTCAAAAAGCTTCCCGGATGTGCTCCAGCGACCGCACCCGCAGATCTCGCCCGAGCATGACGGCAATGACATCGAAACGGACCGGCCGATCCGACAGGCCGAAACGATGAAGATATACTTCCGCGGTGCGTCTCACCTGGCGGATCTTGCGCGCGTCGACGGACTCGGCCGGCAGGCCGAAGCCGATGCCGCTCCGGCTGCGAACCTCGACGAACAGGACGGTCTCCCCCTGCGTCGCGATCAAATCGAGTTCGCCGGTACGGCAGCTCCAATTGCGTTCGGCAATGTCCCAGCCTTCCCGCTGCAGGTGCAGGGCGGCGGCTTCTTCGGCGGCTCTGCCTTTGTCTTTGCGCGTAGGCGGAGCGGAGTGATCGCGAGGCACGGAAGCCGAGCCGCTGTCCGGGCAGGGCGGCTTCGCTTCCTTGGAGTTCAAGCGCGGCGGCGGCGGCTTGGCATACGATCTTCGCGAAAGATCGCCGCTCTCGGATCCGTTCATTGTCCCAGCCTCCTGCCCGCTTCCCGGTCGCTCCGGTATACGAACGACAGCAGTTCGGCGACGAGCCCGTACAGCTCGGCGGGAATCTGCTGATCCAGGTCGAGCTTGGAGAGCACCTCGACCAGGGCGGCATCCTCTTGGATCGGAACGCCCGCTTCCTGGGCTCGGGTCAAGATCGCTTCCGCGATGCTGCCGCTGCCTTTGGCGACGACGGTCGGAGCGGACATCTGCTCCGGCGTATATTTGAGGGCGACCGCACGCTTGCGCGCGGCCTCTTCCGGCTTCGAATTCTTCATATTTTCATATCCACTCCCCGGTAAGAAGGCGGCGTATAGGACAATGACGCGCCTTTATCCTCCGCAGCCTCCGCGTTCCTCTGCGGAAGGGCGTCCGTGCGCAGCGCCAGCAGCTGATAACCCGCGGCTTCGAGCGCCGAAGCGATCTGCGGCTGACCCGCTTCGAGCAGAGGCCGCGCCCATTCTTCGTCGTTGCGGAAATTCAAACTCACTTTGCGGTCCACCACCTGCACGTCGATGACGGTGCGGCCGAGCGCCTTCATGTCCAGATCGAACCAAAGGCGGCAGTTCGAGGCGTCCAGCTCTCCTTTCGGTCCTCTCCGCGATTCGATCTGCACCGAAGCCGTCTGGCTCCCGTCGGGACCGACGAACGGAAGGAACATCGTGACCTGCGCAAAAGGAGCGGTACGGTCCGTATTCAGCAGCAGCTGCTGTCCGGTCATCTGCTGAACGGCCTGCTGGGCGGCATCCTTCACGGCCGCCGGAAGCGAATCCGAGGCCGAAAGCTGCAGCAGCAGCGACTTCAGCGTTTCACGCACCTCGGCCGCCGCCGGCTGCGCCGCTCGCGATTCCGCGTGAACGGCGTCGGAACGGCCGAGTTCGCTTTGAACGGCGCGCAGCGCCTGTTCCGTCCCCGGACGCGCCGACGCCTGCACGTTCGACTGTCCTTCCGCTTTCGCGGCCGATGCGGCGGATTCTGTCCGGGCGGTTCCGTCAGCGGCCTGTGCGGCTCCCTGCTGCGCCTGCAGCGGCGCTTGGGAGCCGCGCGCCTGAGGCGCAGCCTGGCCGGACTGCGCCTGCGCGGCCTGCTGGGCCGATTGCGGCGCGGCGGTCGGCGGCGCGTTCAAGAGCGTCGAACGCGCCGCCTGCTGCTCATGCTCCGCGCCGAGCATCTTGAACAGCCGGCCGATCCACGGGCCGGCTTCGGCTTTGCCGGGCTGCGCCTGAGGCGCGGCTTGACCGGCGGCCGCGGCGGGATTCCCGTCCGCCGTTCCGGCGCTGCCGGACGCGGCGGAGCGAAGCTCGCCGAGCAGCGCCTGCACTTTGCGCAGCAGCGCGGCGTCCGAGGACGCGGACGCCGCTGCGCCGGCCGTCTGCGCCGGCTGGCCGCCCGCTGCCGCAGGGCGTCCGGAAGGGTCCGCCGATGCGGCGGACCCCTGCGCGGCCTGCGCAGCGGCCGCGCCGACTGTCGGCGCCGCATTCGCGCCGGCGGCTTTCGCCGTGCCGGCCGCCTGCTGCGCGGCGTCCGGCACGGCCGGATTCCCGGCGCCGCCCGCTGCGCCGGGGGCCGCCTGGGCGGCGGCGCGGGCCTGCGCCTGCGGCCCGCTTTCCCCCGCGTCCGCTGCCGCAGGCGCGGATGCGCCGCCCGGCGCTCCGGCTGCGGGAGCGCCTGCGCTAGCGCCGCTGGCGGCTGCGGCGGTCCCGGCGGGCACTGCGGCGCCCGCTCCGGCCTGGCCGCCGGAAGCTGCGCTCGCGGCAGAGCCCTGCCCGAAGGCTGCGCCCTGGACGTTCGCCTGCGCGCGTCCGGAAGCGGCGCCTTCTTCGCCTCCGGCTTCGCCGAGCAGCGACAGTGCCGCGGCTACCTGCTGCTCCAGATTTTGCAGCAGGACGGAGGCCGGAGGCCCGAACACCGCCTGCTGCATGCCCGCCACGCTCTGCGGCGTGACCGGAAGCCCTCTCTGCTGCAAAATGCCGATGGAACGAACCCACTGCTGCGCATCCGCGGACGCCGGCTTTTGCGCCAACAGATTACGGACTTCCGATGCCTGTTCGCGGGTCAGCGGAACTTCCGCCTGCTGCATCATGCGGACCAACTCGCGGTTCTGCTTGTTATCCGGCAATCCTATCTGCTTGAGGGTGTCTTCCATCGACTGGGCGCCCGCCGCCGTTCCGGGCGGAGCCGGAACCGGCTTCATGACGATCGAGCCGTCTTCGGCGGAGGGCTGAACCTGCATAAAAGCGGTCTGCCCCGCCTGCAGCGGAGCCTCCAGCTTGGCATTCACTTTGACGCCTTGAATCTGGACGACCGCTTCTTTGCCGTCTTCCGACACGGATTGAACCACGCCTCTGACGACCTGGCCCGCGCGCAGCTCGAGCTGTTTGGCATCCCCCGGCTTAGCGTCGCCCATCACGTTTTTGAATAATGAACCGATATTCATCCCGCTCACCTCACTCCCCTATTGATGCGCGTCAACGCAGTATATCCGATATATCGGAAAAAACGCCCTCCGCAATAAGCGGCGTTTCGCAAAAACGGCGCTTCGAATATCCCGTCCGCTCTTCTTCTCGGGTTTCTGCGATACGCTTTTCGGACGGCCGGCTTTTTTAGCGCAGCTGTTCGTATTCCGCCTTCATCTTGACCAAGAAGCTATGACGGTGCAGATCGCTGATTCCCAGCTCCAAAATCTTTTCGCGATGCGCGGCCGTCCCGTAGCCTTTGTGTCCCGCGATTCCGTAACCCGGATAATCCCGTTCCCATTCGCCGGCGCAGAGACGATCTCGCGTCACTTTCGCGATGATGGAAGCCGCCCCGATGCTTTGGCTCAGCGAATCCCCTTTAATGACGGCACGCTGCGGCAGATCGGCCTCGATCTTCTCGGCATCCACAAGCAGACAGTCCGGACGCTCCCCCAGCGCTTCGACGGCCATCTTCATCGCGAGCCGGGAAGCCTGTTTAATGTTGATTCGATCGATCGTCCGCGGGTCGACCCTTCCTACGGCCACGGCAATCGCCTCCCGCATGATCACGTCGTACAGTTCGTCGCGTTTTTTCTCCGACAGTTTTTTGGAATCGTCGATTCCTTCGATTTTCAGACCTGTCGGAAGAATGACCGCGGCCGCAACCACGTCGCCGAACATGCAGCCCCGGCCGACTTCGTCGACTCCCGCGATTTTTTCATATCCTTCCGCCCACATTTCTTTTTCGAGCAGAAGGCGGTCGATTTCAACCTTCGCTTTTTTGGCTTTCGGCTTCGCCGACAGTCCTTCGCCCTGCTTCGTTCTCGGCATTTGCTCTCCTCCGCTTCTTTTGTCCATTTTACCCGATTTGCCGGATTTCTCCGATACGCAAAAAGGACCCCGAGCCTGCGCGCCGACCGCGCTGGATGTTCGACATCGAACATCCACCCCAATCCGGTCAACGCGCCAAACTCGGCGATCCTTATCCGCGCTGCCTGCGCGGTTCCTCTTTGCTTATGCGGTTGGACGGACCGGTCTCGATCCGCTTTGCCGCTCGGTCTTCAAAACGGCTCTTCGAGCGAGAATCGTCCCATTTTTCCGGCGCGAAGCTCGCGCAGGAACAAAATGGAAGCTTTCTCGAGATCCACGCGACCGCCGCTCATCAGGCAGCCCCGCTTGCGCCCGATCTCTTCCATGATTCGAACGATCTCATCCGCGTCGTCGAATACCGAAGGACGCTCTCCCAGTCCGTACCGTTCCGACAACCGCTCCCAGTAGTGCTCCGCGAAATATTTGATCGCGAAAAACGTCACTTCTTCGACGTTTAGCACATCTTCTTTGATCGCGCCGGTAACGGCGAGCTTCATGCCCACGTTTTGATCTTCGAACTTCGGCCACAGAATGCCCGGCGTATCGAGCAGTTCCATTTCTTTGCCGACCTTGATCCACTGCTGGCCTTTGGTTACGCCCGGGCGATCGCCCGTTTCGGCAATGCTTTTTCCCGCGAGGCGGTTGATCAGCGTGGACTTGCCGACGTTCGGAATGCCGACGATCAGTGCCCGAATCGCCCGCGGATTCATTCCCTTGGATATCTGGCGATCGATTTTCTCCTGCAGCAGCATTTTGGCCTGCACGGAGATATCCTTAACTCCCCGTCCGCCCGGCGTGTCGGTCTCGACGGCCACATGCCCTTCTTCGCGGAAATAGTCGATCCACTTCTTCGTCATTTCGGGATCGGCCAGATCCGACTTGTTGAGCAGAATTAGCCTCGGCTTGTCTTTTAAAATGTCTCCGATCATCGGATTGCGGCTGGACAGCGGAAGACGCGCGTCGAGCAGCTCGATCGCCAGATCGATCAGGCTCAGCTTCGCTTCGATCTGTCTCCGCGCCCGGGTCATATGACCGGGAAACCATTGGATTGTCATAACGGCGTTTCACCTCTCCTTCCGGGAGGAATCGGACGAATCTCATTCCTCCCGGTCATGCTGTGCGCCTGCCGCCGGCGGGCGCTTAATGATTGACGATATGCATATCGCTGAACGGCCAGAAGACCAGGTCGGCCCGGCCGGTAATGTCGCTGTAAGGGACATAGCCGATCATGCGGCTGTCCTTGCTGTTCGGTCGATTGTCGCCCATGACGAATACGTGGCCTTCGGGAACCGTTCCGTCCGGGAAAGTCGCGTTCGGGAAGTTCGTGTTGTTGTTGTACGTTTCTCCGTTGGCGTGGGCTTGATCCAGCACGTCCTGGATATAAGGCTCGCTGATGACCTCGCCGTTGACCGTGACTTCGTCGCCTTCGACTTTGACCGTGTCGCCCGGAAGCGCGATAACCCGCTTGATGAACTCTTTGTTGTCCTCGGAAGGCACTTTGAAAACGATAACTTCGTCCTTTTTCGGCGGACGGATGTCATACAGGATCTTGTTGACGATAACGCGTTCGCCGTCGTGGAAATTCGGCTGCATCGAGGTGCCGTCGACCATATAAGGCGCGAACAGCAGCCAGCGGATCACAAAGACCAGGACCAGCGCGATCGCGATTGCCTTGACCCATTCGAGCGTTTCGCTTTTGACTTTGTTTTTCGGATTTTTAGGCTCGTCTTCCGATGCCGTTGCGGATTGGTTCACGTTTTCTTCCATAAGCTTGCCCTCTCCTTACTACGCTTGATATCCAAACATCAGCATTTTGCAAAAACGTCCGATCGAAAACCGCAGCCTACGGTCGTCCGTTTTTGAGAAATGCTCATATTCACGGGAGAAATACGCCGCGGCGCCCGCCGCAGCGCGATTTCTGCATTCCGGAGATAAAACGAAAGGAGCTTGTTTCCAAGCTCCCCATTTTCGTCCGTCGGCTCTTCCGAAAAAGGAAGATTAACGGCGAATTTCTTTAATTCTGGCTGCTTTACCGCGCAGTTCGCGCAGGTAGTACAGTTTCGCACGACGCACTTTACCGTGACGTACGACTTCGATTTTGTCGATTTTAGGCGAGTTGATCGGGAACGTTCTTTCAACGCCGACGCCGTAAGAGATCTTACGAACGGTGAAAGTTTCGGCGATACCGCCGCCTTTACGTTTGATGACTACGCCTTCGAACAACTGGATACGCTCGCGGGATCCCTCGATAACCTTAACGTGCACTTTCAAAGTGTCGCCAGGACGGAAGCTCGGGATATCTTTGCGCAGTTGTTCCTGAGTCAGAGCTTGAATCAAATTCATGTTTGTTTCCTCCTTCCACACATGCGTTCATACGTCTTCTTCGGAAACGTTTTTCCGCCTCATCATTCGCAGAGGACCGCAAGATTACACAACGGATTGATTTTACCATGGAACCATGCAAAAAGGCAATACGTTAACGCAAATAAATCAAAATTTCAGACATTTTTTTTGAAGTCCGGAAAACGAGGTCAATGCGCTCTACCATTTGGAAGAACCCGACGAACGGCCTCCTCCTTTGCCCCAAGACGAAGATCCGCTTGAACGGCCTCCCCCTCCCCAGCCGGCGCCGCCCGACGAACGGCCTCCTCCCGGGCGGCCTCCCCCGGGTCCGCCGAATCCTCCGCCGAATCCTCCGCCTCCGCCTCGATTCTGGTTGGCACGCTGAACGGCACGCCGATAATCGCGCTCCATTTCCTCCATCACCTGGCGTCCGTACGCGGCCTGCGCCAACGCCTCTTCGAAGCGTCCCGCCGCAATCAGGCGCCGCGCTTCGGCTTCGAAGCCTCCGTAACGGCCGGCATAGGAACGAGTCTGCAGATAACCGCCGTACGACCGTTCCCGTCCGAGAAAATCGCCGTTTAACCGATCCAGCTGCCGCAGCGCTTCTTCCCGCCGCTCCTGCAGTTCGCGAATATGCTGCGCGAAGTCGGCGGCGCTGCGTTCGTAAGCGG
This sequence comes from Saccharibacillus alkalitolerans, assembly GCF_011090185.1. Classification (GTDB taxonomy): domain Bacteria; phylum Bacillota; class Bacilli; order Paenibacillales; family Paenibacillaceae; genus Saccharibacillus; species Saccharibacillus alkalitolerans. The sequence goes on from NZ_JAAFGS010000003.1 coordinate 139,409, forward strand.
CCAGAAGCGGTTCGGCACGCAGCAGATCGACCGGTTCCGCGCGCAGTGCCGCCTGAACGGCCTCTCCTTCCCGCTCCGCCGTCTCGAGCGCCCGATCGTATTCCGCCATCTGCAGTCCGAGCCCCCGATAAGAAGCGCCCGCTTGGCGGAACACGCTTCGCGCCCCTTCAAAGCGCTGTTCGGACGCCCGGCGTTGGTCGTCCAGCGTCCTCGCGTATCCCAAAGCCACGTGCATCAATTCGCGCGACCGGGCAGCCAGCTCGTCGGTACGATCGCTCTTCTCGCGCGCCGCCTTGTAATATTGAACCTGCGGATTGAGAGCCGACCGGATCTCGGGCAGCAGTCGGCGGGTCTCTTGTTCGGCCCGAGCGATCTCGTCGGCGCGCTCCTGCTGCGCCGCCAGATGGGACTCGGCGTAACGGCCGCGGAGCTCTGCGAGTTCCCGTTCGTAGCGCTGCTGGAATTCCTCGATTTCCTGAAGCAGCCGTTCGGCGTCGCACAGCGACTCCGCCGACGACTTCCGGCTGTCCAGCCGCCTCCGCACGATATCTTTCGCTTCGGCGATCCGGGAGGCGATGCCTTCCGCGCATTCCGTTGCCCCCGGCACGTCTCCGTCCCGGATCAAGCCGGCCAGACGCTGCGTCTCCCCGCCCGCTTCGCTCAGCACGCGGAACGGGTCTTCTTCGGTCAGCAGCAAGCCTTCGCGCTCCACGACCGGCCGCAGCTCCCGCTCTGTTCCCACGATGCGTTCCGGCCACTCCGAAGCCGCCGAAGCCAGTGCGCCGAGCGATTCGACGCGACCGGCAGTTTCCTTCAATCCCGAGTATGCCCGATCCGCCGGAGCGGAAGCCTGCATGACATCGAATTCGTCCAGGCTGTCCGCTTTTTCGAGCAGCGCGGCCGCTTCCTCGAACTGCCGCTGCAGCGTCTGGAGCGGATATCCCGTATCCTCTTTCAGTTTTTCCAACGCTGCGCGCGTTTTTTCCTCGAGTTCTTTGCCTTCCCTCACCCGCTTCCGCACTTCGGCAAAACTTGCGGATACCTGCTCGAAATGATCGTTCAGCGCCTTCACGCGGCCTTCCCAATCCTGGACCTCTTGAGTCAGCGCGTCCAGCTGTCTGCGCTGCGCGCTCGACGCAAACGCGCCGGGACGGAACGCTTCCAATCGGGACGCCAATTCGCCCCCGCCGCGGTGCAGTTCGACGGCTTCGCGGCTGATGCTCTCCGCTTCTTTTAGCGTCTCGCCCTGCACGAATCCCATTTCGACTTCGCGGAACAGCTCCGATACCATGATTCCGTCGATGGTCGCCGCCGACGCTTTTTGCCGCTCTCTAAGCTCGCCGGCCCGTCTCTTCACCCGGGATCCGGCGCGGAACATGCTGAGCAGCACATAGGCGGCAATGCCGAGCACTCCGAGCGCCAGCACGATGTACAGCCAGTTTCCTCCCGCAAACGGGCTTCCGGACTTGTTGACGTATTTGGCGACCGCGAGCGCTCCCGCCGCCGGATCGCCGTTCGACGCGGCCGGAACGAAAGCGCGGTCAATAATGGTCTGCGCATCGCCCAAAGCCGAATTGTTCAATTCCAGCTGAACCGAGTTCGGATCCGTCACGATCAGCAGCAGCATCTCATCCGATCCGAGGCGCCAGTCTTCGTAGGTTTGCGCCGACAGCCGAGAAGCTTCGTTTTCGCTCAAGCCTCTTTCCGTCAGCACATAAACTTTGTATTTTCCTCCCGAAAGTACGCGCTCCATCCGATCGATCTGACTTGAAGTGAACAAGCCCCCTTCATCCGTGACCATTCCGCTCATCCGCGGGTTCGCCGATGCCGGCAGCGCGACCGCCAGCAGCAGCATCGCCGCAAACAGCAGCGAGATAAGTCTTTTTCCATTTTTTTTCAGCATGATTCAGCCCTCCTGTTTCCATGTCCGCCATCTTTTTGCCGCTCCAACATTCTCTTTCTATGTAACCTTGCCCTTCCCGGCTGTCCCTTCCAGTTTACCATTTTCGCGAAAAAAGAAGGAATCGTTTTGCTAATACTTAACGCACACTACCTTGCATTGTTCAATACCTGGTGATATGATATTCCTGAAGAGTTTTGGAGGAGGCCTCGCACATGAACGTCAATACCCAATTTAAAAAAGGCGTGCTCGAACTCTGCGTACTCGTTCTGATCGAACGCAAAGACCGGTACGGTTACGAGCTTGCCCAGGAGGTATCCCGCCATATCGAAGTCGCGGAAGGCGCCCTGTATCCGCTGCTGCGAAGGCTTGTCGGGGACGGTTACTGCACGACCTATCTGCAGGAATCGTCGGGAGGCCCGCCTCGCAAATATTACCAAATCACGCCGGAAGGCAGCGAATACGCACGGGAAACGGTCAGCGAATGGCGCGCGTTCGTTGCCGGTGTAACCCGCTTGCTGGAAGAAGGAGAAGATCATGAATAAAGAACAATTTATGCTTCGCTTGAGCGGCGGATTGTCCGCGCTGCCTCCGGAGATGCGCAAAGAGCTGCTGGCCGATTACGAAGACCATTTCCGCTCGGGATTGGAACACGGCAAGAGCGAGGAAGAGATCGCGTTCGAACTGGGAAGCCCTGAAGAACTGGCGCAGGAAGCTCTCGCCCTGCGGCCTGCCGCAGCGTCCTATCCGGGCCCGGAAGCGGCATCCCATGTCGGCGGTACGCGCGCCGAAACGAAGCGGAAATCTTCCTTCAGCCCGGTCAGGCTGATTATGCTGCTCTTTTGGAGTCTTCTGGCCATTCCCGCCTGGCTCGTCGCTTGGTCGTTTGCGGTCGCCCTTGGCGCCTTCGTCTTGGCCTCGCTCGCCAGTCCGCTGCTCTTTGCCGCCGATCTTCTGATCAACCGGACAGGAAATACGGCGGAGTTCTTTGCCGTCCTGCTTCTGCTCGGCATCGGTATGCTGACCGTCGGACCTTTTTTGAAACTTATTCGGCTTCTGGCGGCTGCCGCCAGACGCTATGCCGTATGGAACGTCACATTCATTATGGGGAGGAATTAAAATGAAACGCTTATCCAAATGGGCGGCTGTCGCTCTGATCGTAATCGGAGCGGGCGGCTTGATCGTGAATTTTTCGGAACTGGGCGCAAAAGTAGCAGGCCCCGAAGCCGACCCGACAGCCCCGATCGCACCCGAACATATCCAGACAGCGGGCACCGCTCCTTCCGCTCAAGCGATCGAAGCGGCGCCGGAAAAGGACGGCAAATGGCAAAAAGTCGAAAAACGATGGGAATTCGATTCGGGCGCGTTCAAAAATCTGTCCCTGTCGACCGACTACAACTTACATATTCAAGTCAAAACCGACGCTTCCACGGATTATCTCGAACTGCGCGGGGTCGTATCGCCCGAGGCTGCCGAGCGCGCATTCCGTACGGGCGGAGAAGCCGACGGCATTTCGCTGGATCTTACGGGCAAGCCGAAAATTCAATTCCTCTCGTTCGGCTCGAACGATGCGGACGTCTATCTTACGCTCGGTCTGCGGGATGCCACGCAGTTGGAAAACGTTTCGTTCGCGAGCAGCTCGGGGACTGGCGACTTCGGAGAGCTGACCGCGGAGAAACTGTCCATTCAGTTGAGCTCGGGCGACTTGAACGCCCGCCGATTGAGCGCCAAGCATACCGACCTTACGATGACTTCCGGCAGCATCGACGTGAAGGAACTGGATGGCGCGAGCCGGATCGAGCTTTCCTCGGGTAATCTGCAAATCGGCGCAATGAACGGCGACTCGGTCATTCGGGCGACTTCCGGCACGATTGACCTGACTCAGAAAAACAGCGCCAATCTGGACGTCGAAGTCTCTTCCGGAGACATTTCGATCAAGCCTGCCGCAGATTTCGCCGGCGTGTACGACGTGCGCGCCACCTCGGGATCGATCGACGCTCCCGATTCCCCGGGCCGAAACGGCGACACGATCAAAGTCCGCGCGACCTCAGGCGATATCTCGATCAAGCCGTAAAAAACAAAAAAAGCCCGCTCTCCGTGTATGCGGAGCAGCGGGCTTTTCGCGCAGGTTGATCTTGTTCGGCAAACGGCAAAAAACGTTCAGTCGGATAAGTCTTGGGCGGCATGCTCTTCCCGCTTCAGTTCCTCCAGCCACTTCCGCTCCTGCTTGGTCAGTTCCAGCCGTTCCAGCAGCTCCGGGCGGCGCTGCAGCGTGCGGCGCAGCGATTCCCGGCGGCGCCAGGACTCGATGTTGGCATGATGACCCGACAGCAGGATATCCGGCACCTTCATGCCGCGAAACTCGGTCGGACGCGTATAATGCGGATATTCCAGCAGTCCCGTACTGAATGAATCCGTCACGGCGCTGTTTTCATTCCCCAGCACGCCGGGCAGCAGCCGGACGGTGCTGTCGATCATGACCATAGCCGGAAGTTCTCCGCCCGTCAGCACATAGTCGCCGATCGAGATTTCGTCCGTCACCAGACCGGTACGGATCCGCTCGTCATACCCCTCGTAATGGCCGCAGATAAAGATCAGATGCTCTTCTTTCGCGAACTCTTCCGCCTTTTTCTGCGTAAACGTCTCGCCCTGCGGGCAGAGCAGCACGATGCGCGGGCGGGAAGAGGTCGAGATTCCGGCCAATTTATTCAACTCCTCCGCAGGCAGCCCGGCATTTTCCGGCACGTCCGACTCTGCTTCGGCGCAAGAAGGAACGGATGCCAGCTTCGCGAGCGCTTCTTCCTCCGTACCGGAAGCGCTCGGCCGTACCCGACCTGTTCCTTCCGTCTGCGCCTTCTCTCCCGGTTCGGAGCTTTTTGTGCCTTCTTCGGCATCCGACTCCCGTCGGCGCAGCAGATCTTCGACCGCCGCGAAGATCGGCTCGGGCTTCAGCACCATGCCTCCGCCTCCGCCGTACGGCGTATCGTCGACCTGCCCGTGCTTGTTGAGCGAATACTGCCGAAAGTTGACGGCGGACAGCTCTACGATTCCTTTGTCCCGCGCCTTGCCGAGAATGCTGGCACCGAACACGCCCTCGAACATCTCCGGAAATAAAGTGAGCACGTCGATCCGCATCAGTCCAGCAGTCCTTCCATCACTTCGATGCGTACCGTTTTTTCGGCGACGTCGACGTCTTTCACGATGTCTTCGATGAAAGGAATGAGCAGCTCCTTGCCGCCCTTGCGCTTCACGACCCACACATCGTTGGCGCCCGGCGTCAGAATGTCGCTGATCACGCCGAGTTCCTCGCCTTCCTCCGTGAGCACTTTGCAGCCGATGATTTCATGGAAATAAAAAGCGTTCTCTTCCGCTTCCACGGCTTCTTCTTTCGGTACTTTGACGTCCCAGCCTTTATACTTCTCCACCTGGTTAATATTGTCGTAACCGTCCAGCTTGACGACATAGACGTTTTTTTGTTCGCGCGCCGATACGATTTTCACTTTCAACTTTGCCCCGTCCTCCGGCGAAATCAGCAGCAGCTCTTTGCCGGAAGCAAAACGGATCTCCGGGAAGTCGGTGTACGGGAAAATTTTCAGTTCGCCGCGTATGCCGTGCGTGTTCGCGACTTTGCCTACGCTTAAAAATTGGGGTTCCATCATGTGTATTCTGTCCTTTCCTCGCTTATACGTTTGAGATTTTTATCGGAAGGCGGTCTTCCGCCGAAGTCTTCACCATGTACGAAAAGGGGCTAGGAAAATAATCTCCTAACCCCTTTTCGTATATCTTTAAGACCGGAAAGCCTGAGCCTTCCCTTTAAGACTGGATGTCTACGGTAACCCGTTTGTCCAGCTTGACTGCTGCCGACGTCACGACCGTACGCAGCGCCTTGGCGATCCGTCCCTGCTTCCCGATGATCTTGCCTATGTCGTCGGGATGCACGGAAAGTTCGTATACGACCAGGGACTCTTTCTCTACGGTACGGACCTTGACGTCTTCCGGATGATCGACCAGAGCTTTTGCGATGACCGCTACTAACTGTTCCACGTCAACCCCTCCGAGTCACTGTCTTATTTTTGCAGTTTGGCTTCATGGAATTTCTTCATGATGCCGGCTTTGCTCAGCAGGTTGCGAACGGTATCGGACGCTTGCGCGCCGGTTTGCAGCCAAGCCAGAGCTTTTTCTTCGTTGATGCTTACTACTTGCGGTTCAGCGACCGGGTTGTAGTAACCAATCTCTTCGATAAAGCGTCCATCACGCGGGGAACGGGAATCCGATACCACGATACGATAGAAAGGCGCTTTATGCGCACCCATGCGCTTCAGACGAATGCGAGTTGCCACGAAAATCACCTCCTTCAAGAAATAAACGGCTGAATCAGCCTTTATGGAAATGTTCCTTCTCCGCTCAGCGGAAGGGGAACTTCATACCTTTGCTCATCTTTTGCATCTGCTTCATCGCTTTGTTCTTGCCGCCGCCCTTCGGATCCATCATGCCCGAGAGCTGCTTCATCATCTTCTTCATCTCGTCGAACTGCTTGATCAAGCGGTTAACTTCGGCCAGCGACGTTCCGCTGCCTGCCGCGATCCGCTTGCGACGGCTGTAGTTGATAATGTCCGGCGACTGCTTCTCCGCGCTCGTCATCGAGTGCACGATCGCTTCGATCCGGCCGACCTGTTTGTCGTCGACTTTCATGTCGGTCTTCTGCTTCATCTTGTTCATACCCGGAATCATGTCCATGATTTGATCGAGCGGTCCAAGCTGCTTGACCTGCTCCATCTGTTCGAGGAAGTCGTCGAAAGTGAATTCCGCGTTGCGCATTTTGCGCTCCATTTCCTTCGCTTTCTTCTCGTCGATTCCGGATTGGGCTTTCTCGATCAAGGAGAGCATGTCGCCCATACCGAGAATCCGCGAAGCCATGCGTTCCGGGTGGAACGGTTCCAGCGCGTCAAGCTTCTCTCCGAGCGAGATAAACTTGATCGGACAGCCGGTTACAGCTTTGACGGACAATGCGGCGCCGCCGCGGGTATCGCCGTCGAGCTTCGTCAGCACGACGCCGGTCAGCGACAGCTGCTCGTTGAAGCTCTGCGCCACGTTGACGGCGTCTTGACCGGTCATCGCGTCCACGACCAGCAGCACTTCGTCCGGTTTCGTCTCCGAATGAATCTGCTTCAACTCGTCCATCAGCTGCTCGTCGATGTGCAGGCGGCCGGCGGTATCGATAATCACGTAATCGTGACCTTTATCCTTGGCCTCCTGCAGACCCTTCCGGGCAATCTCGACAGGGCTGATCTGATCGCCGAGGGAGAATACCGGCACGTTCAGCTGCTCGCCGAGCACCTGCAGCTGCTTGATCGCGGCCGGGCGATAAATGTCGCCCGCGATCAGCATCGGCCGGCTGCCCTGCTTCTGCAGCATCTTCGCCAGCTTGCCGGTCGTCGTCGTCTTACCGGCGCCCTGCAGACCCGCCATCATGATGACGGTCGGCGGGCGGTTGTTCTTGTTGAGCTTCGACTGCGTGCCGCCCATCAGATCCGTCAATTCCTTATTGACGATATCGATGATGACCATGCCCGGCGTAAAGCTCTCCGACACTTCCTTGCCCAGCGCCTTTTCCTTCACCTTGCCGATGAAGTCCTTGACGACCTTGAAGTTGACGTCCGCTTCCAACAGCGCCAGACGAACTTCGCGCATCGCGTCGTTCACGTCGTCCTCGGAAACTTTGCCTTTGCCCCGAAGTTTGCCGAATACGTTCTGCAGCCTGGTTGTCAATCCTTCGAATGCCATACATTCACCCCCGTTCCGCTTCTACTCTCTACTATTATATACCGAAGGGTATTCATTATCGAATTTGCAAAGTCGCAGGCTTGCCGTTATTCCAGCGCCTGCAGCTTGCCGGCGATCGCACCGAGCTCCCTGCGCGTCTCTTCCGGCAGTTTGTCGTTGTGCGACAGCGCTTCAAGTTCGCGAATTTCGTGCATGCGGCTCTCGTGCCTCCGCAGCAGTTCAAGCTTCGCTTCGTAATTCTCCAGCGTCTGTTCGGCACGCTTGATATGTTCGTACACCGCCTGGCGGCTGATTTCGAATTCCGCGGCGATCTCGCCGAGCGAGAAGTCGTCGTGAAAATAATACTTCAGGAAAGTCTGCTGCTTCTCGGTGAGCAGGCGCTCGTAAAAAGCGAACAGCAGGTTGATCCGGTTCGTCTTTTCCAGACGGGTTTCCTGAGTCATCCGGAACGCTCCTCTCGTCAAGGAAAAACACTTTACACATCAATCAACGTTCCCTATCATACCGAAAACAAAAGAAGATGTCAAGCGTTTGCGCTTAACATCTTCGAGGTTTGATGAAATTTGTTTCGCCGCATGATCCGACGCTCTTCCGCGGAGCCTTTTTCCTTAATTCGATCGAATCGCTCACGGTCGCGGAAGCGAAAAAGAAGCCGGTCAAAACGTCCGGCTTCTTTTTCGGTTTATCGGAAATCGCTTTTTGGATTTAAGGAAGCAGGTACATCAAAATACAAAAGAAATGAAGGATGCTTCCTCCCAGTACGAACAGATGCCAGATCGCATGATGATACGGGAAGCCGCGCCACACGTAGAAGACGGTGCCCACCGTGTACATCAGGCCGCCCGCGACGAGCAGATGGATCCCCGCGGCCGGAATGGCCACCGTCAGGGCCCCCCAGGCCAGAACGATCAGCCAACCCATGAGCAGATAGAACAGCGTCGACATGAACAGAAACTTTTTGACGAAAAAAGCTTTGAAAATCACGCCGCCGATCGCGATGCCCCAGACGAGTCCGAACAGCGTCCAGCCGAGCGGCCCGCGCACGGCGGTCAGCATAAACGGCGTATAGGTCCCCGCGATAAACAAGTAAATGGAGGAATGATCCATGAATTCGAAGAAATCCTTCACTCTGCCCTCGGGAAAACTGTGCACCAGCGTCGAGCTCATGTACAGCAGCAGCATCGTAATGCCGTATACGGTAAAACTGGCTACGTGCCAGGCGGTTCCTTTGGTGCTTGCGAACACGATCAGCAGCACGAGCGCCGCGACGCTCAAAGCCGCGCCTATGCCGTGCGTCACCGCGTTGGCGACTTCTTCCTTGCGGGAATACGTATGCGTATTGGCCATACGGGCATTCCTCCCTTTGCTTCCAAAATTCGTTTTCTGCAAAATCTGTCCGTTTTCAAAAAACCTGATATCCCGATTATAACCCTTACGGCGCCGCATTGCCACTTTGTCTTCGGGCAGTCTCGTGCCGCGGCGCGCAGAGGCGCCGGACCGTTCGTTTTCGACTCGCAAAAAGGCCCTTCCGGCGGTCGGCGCGCGGAAGGGCCTTGCTCGTTTATTCGGGCTGCTGAACCTCGCCGTTCTCGTCCACCAGTTCTTCCTCGATCAATCCGGCAAACAGGGCATGCACGAACTGCTCGGAATCGAATTCCTGCAGATCTTCCATTTTCTCGCCCAGACCGACCAGCTTGACCGGAATATTCAGCTCCTGCCGGATCGCCACCACGATGCCGCCTTTGGCCGTGCCGTCGAGCTTGGTCAGCACGAGGCCGGTCACGCCGCTTTTTTCGCCGAACAGCTTGGCCTGGCTGAGCGCGTTCTGTCCCGTCGTCGCGTCGAGCACCATCAGCACTTCGTGCGGCGCTCCCGGAATCTCGCGCTGGATGACGCGGAAAATCTTGTTCAATTCGTCCATCAGGTTGCTCTTGTTCTGAAGACGGCCGGCCGTGTCGCAGATGAGCACGTCCGCGCGGCGCTGCTTCGCGGCCTGCACGGCGTCGTACATGACGGCCGCGGGGTCGGAACCCGGACTCTGCTTGATCACTTCGACGCCCGTACGCGTGCCCCAGACTTCAAGCTGTTCGATCGCGCCGGCACGGAACGTGTCGCCCGCGGCGAGCAGCACCTTTTTGCCTTCGCTTTTGAACTTGTGCGCCAGTTTGCCGATGGTCGTCGTTTTGCCTACGCCGTTGACGCCGACGAACAGGATAACCGTCGTGCCGTCCGGATTCATCTTGATCGAATTGTCTTCTTCGCCGCGCAGCAGCTCGACCAACTTCTCGGACAGCACCGGGCGCAGTTCGCTCGCATCGTTCAGGCGGCGCTTTTTGACTTCCGCGCGCAAATCGTCGATCAGTTCCATGACCGTGTTGACGCCGACGTCGGCTCCGATCAGAATTTCTTCCAGTTCTTCGTAGAATTCTTCGTCGATCTTGCGTCGGCGTACCATCAGGTTCGAGACGCGCTCCACGAATCCTTTGCGCGTTTTTTCGAGTCCGTCTTTGAACTGTTTGGTCACTTCCTCCGTCTTGCCCGCGATGCTGTCTCTCAGCTTGCGAAAAAAGCTCATCCTTTTTCTTCCTCCAGTCGTAAGTCGTCTATGGTCGCTATGCCGCAAACAGGATCAGGCAATGCCGACTTCTTCGTCTTCCAGGCGTACCGATACGAGCTTCGAAACGCCGCCCTCCTCCATCGTTACCCCGTACAGCACGTCGGCTTCTTCCATCGTGCCTTTGCGGTGAGTCACGACGATAAACTGCGTCTGTTCCGCAAACTCTCTCAGATACTGGGCAAAGCGGATGACGTTCGCTTCGTCGAGCGCCGCTTCCACCTCGTCCAGCACGCAGAACGGAACCGGCTTGACGTGGAGGATGGCGAACAGCAGCGCCATGGCCGTCAGCGCTCTCTCGCCGCCCGACAGCAGCTGCAGATTTTGCAGCTTTTTGCCTGGAGGCTGGGCGACGATGTCGATGCCCGTCTCCAGCATGTTGTCCGGATCGAGCAGAACCAGATCGGCCCGTCCGCCGCCGAACAGCTTCGAGAACACCGTCCCGAACTGCCGCCGGATCGCGTCGAACGTCGACTTGAAGCGCTTGGACATTTCGTCGTCCATCTCGCGGATAACCAGATACAGCTGCGCTTTCGCTTCCATCAAATCGTTTTTCTGCTCGTCCAGGAACGTATAGCGCTCGCTGACGCGCTCGTATTCCTCGATCGCGCCGAGGTTCACCTCGCCGAGCAGCGTGATTTTGCGCTTGATCTCCCGGACGTCGAGACGCGCCGACTCCGGATCTTCGGGCAGCTCGTAGCGCTGCTTGGCGAGTTCGTAGCCGATGCCGTATTCTTCGGTCAATTTTTGCAGCGTGTTTTCCAGCTCCACGTCGAGACGGGTCGCCTGGATTTCCGTATGCCGGATACTTTCTTCGACCGTCTTGAGTTCGCTGCGCTGCTTGTGCGTCTCGTGCTCGCGCTCTTCCAGCTTGCGCTGGCGCTGCGCGCGCTCCTGCCGCTTTTCTTCGAGCCGTTCCTGCGTGCCGCTTTTCAGCTCTTTGGCTTCCTGCAGTTCGCGAACGTGTTCCTCGGCGTCCCGGCGGTTCGCCGCCAGTTCCGCTTCCGCGGCACGCAGCATTTTGCGCCGATCGGCCAGCTGGCTGGAGACCGTTCCGGTCTCTTCGCCCAGACGGCCCAGCCGCTCTTCGAGCGAAGCCGTCTCCTGGACGAGCCGGCTTTCGCGGACGCGCAGTTCCGTCAGCTTGTCCTGCAGCTCTTCCTTGGCCGACTCGCTCGCCTTGCGCGCGAACTCCGCCGCGGCGATCGACTGGCGGGTCGCCGCTTCCTCGGCTTCCAGCTCTTTGAGCCGTTCTTCCGCTTTTTTGCGGCTTTCCCCGGCGCTTTCCAATTCCTCGTTATACCCCGAACGCTCTTCGCCGTGCAGCGCGAACTGCTCGTTGACGTGGCGCAGCCCGTGCTCCGTCTGCTTAAGCTCGCCGTCCAGCCGCTGCTGCTCCGCCCGCAGATTATCGCCCTGCTCGCGCAGCGCCGCCAACCGCTGTTCGCTGGTTTGGGCCAATTCGCCGTTTTCGCGCTCTTCGCGCGTCAGGCGCGCGATCTCGCGCTCGCTCTCCTTGATCTCGCGCTCCAGCTGTTCCAGCGCTCTCTTGCGCCCGAGCAGACTGCCTCCGCGCCGGTTCTGGCTGCCGCCGGTCATGGAACCGCCGGCGTTGACCACGTCGCCCTCCAGCGTCACGACCCGGTAGCGGTAGTTCAACCGCGAGGCGATGACGTTGGCGTCTTCCAGCGTCTCGGCGACGACGAGGCCGCCGAGCAGGCTGCCCACGATGCCCGCATACCGTTCGTCGGTTTCGACCAATTCCGCTCCGATTCCGACAAAGCCCTGCGCCCCGCCGGCGGCCCGCTTGTCGCTTTCGCTCATATGCCTCGGACGGATAACGTCCAGCGGCAGGAACGTCGCGCGGCCCAGTTGGCGCTGCTTCAGATAGCCGATCGCTTTGCGCGATACGGCTTCGTTTTCCATCACGACGTGCTGCAGCGAAGCGCCGAGCGCCGTCTCGATGGCGGTCTCGACTTTTTGCGGCACGCGGATCAATTCCGCGACCGCCCCGTGCACGCCTTCGAGCTGCCGGCCTCGCGAAGCTTTGAGCACTTCCTTGACGCCGACCATGAAGCCTTCGAAGTCTTCCTGCATCTCCTGCATCGTATCGCGGCGGGAGACGAGCGCTTCGCGTTTCTGCTCCCATTTGCGGGCGGAAGACGAACTGTCGGCCGCCGCCTTTTGCAGCGTATGCAGCTTTTCGCTCTCTTCGATATACGAGCGGCGCAGCGACGCGATATCGGCGGTCGCCTGCTCCAGCGCGGTTTTTCGTTCCGCCAATTCCTGCTCCAGCCGCTTTTTCTCCGCTTCCCAGCGTCCGGACTCCTCGTCCACGCGGTTCATCCGTCGCAGGACGCCTTCCTTCTGCTGGTCGGCGTAGCGGATCTCGTTGCGGGTCTGCGCCATTTTGTTCATCAGTTCGAGCAGTTCGCCCTTCAGCTTTTCCTCCTGCTCGTGGCTGATCCCTTCCGTCACGCCGGTCAGCTTGGCCTGCTCGGCGGACAGCTCGGTCTGCAGGTGCTCCAATTCCAACCGTGCGGCATCAAGCTTGTTCTGCACGAACAGGCTTTCCTGCTTGCGCTGATCGAAAAGTTCGCCTTCGTTCTCGATCGCCTTCTTCAGCTGCTCGCGCGACTGTTCGAGATTGCGGCGCCGTTCCTCCAGCAGCTGCGCGTAGCCTTCCGATTTCTCGGACAGCTCGCTGTAGCGAAGGAGGCGTCCCTGAAGCTCTTCGATCTCGGCCTCCACCGCGCGAAGCGCCTGGCGGTCGCTGTCCAGCGTCCGGTCATGCTGCTCCACGACGGCGGCCAGCCGCTCCCGATGACGCTCGAACTCCGCCAGTTTTTCCGACGCGGCCGTCCACGCTTCGTGAATTTCGCCGATCTGGTATACGAACAGGGCAATTTCCTTGTCCTTGAGTTCTTCCTTCAGTTCCTTGTACCGGCGCGCCTTCTCGGCCTGCGCCTTGAGCGGCCCGATCTGGTCTTCCAGCTCCGTAACCAGGTCATGGATGCGAAGCAGATTTTGTTCCGTATCGGCCAGCTTGCGGTTCGCTTCCTTTTTGCGCGACTTATATTTGACGATGCCGGACGCTTCTTCGAAAATGCCGCGGCGGTCCTCCGAGCGCGTGCTCAGGATCTCCTCGATCCGGCCCTGACCGATAATCGAGTAAGCTTCCTTGCCGATCCCGGTGTCCATGAACAGCTCCGTGATATCCTTGAGCCGGCACGGTTGACGGTTGATCAGATATTCGCTGTCTCCGCTGCGATGAACGCGTCTTGTAACCGTCACTTCGGCAAAATCAAGCTCCAGCGCATGATCCGTGTTGTCGAGCGTCAGCGATACTTCCCCGTAGTTCACCGCTTTGCGCGCGTCGCTGCCGGCGAAGATGATGTCTTCCATCTTTCCGCCGCGCAGGCTTTTGGCGCTTTGTTCCCCCAGGACCCAGCGGATGCCGTCGGAAATATTGCTTTTCCCGCTTCCGTTCGGCCCGACGACCGCGGTAATGCCGCGGACGAATTCCATTTCCGTTTTGTCGGCGAACGATTTGAATCCGGCGAGTTCGATCCGTTTCAGATACATGACCGTCGCTCACCTCCCCTTTGATGTTGATCCTGCTAATGACTCTCCCGCCAGGCGTCGATCGCCGGTCCCTTCTACAATGAAAAGAGCAAAAAGCGGCCCGGGCTGGTTCGGAGTATCCCGACATATCGCTTGCGGCCGCTCTTTGCTCTTTACTTGTATACCGAAACGGCGCGTGCGCCGCATGCTACAGCTTCAGCGTCTCCAGCGCCGCAGCCGCGGCCTGCTGCTCGGCTTCCTTCTTGGAACGCCCCATTCCGCGACCCAGGCTGCGTTCGCCCATGTACACTTCGGACACGAATTCCCGCTCGTGCGCCGGGCCCCGTTCTTCCACGATCCGGTACTCGAGCACGCCGAGATTATGATGCTGGGTCAGTTCCTGAAGCTCGGTCTTGAAGTCGCTCATCTGCAGTTTGCCGTCCCAGGCTACCTGCGGGAACACGTAGCGGTCCAGGAATCCCCGTACCGCCTCCAGTCCCTGATCGAGATAAAGCGCGCCCACGAACGATTCGAACACGTCCGCGAGCAGCGCGGGACGGCTGCGGCCGCCCGTCAGCTCTTCGCCTTTGCCCAGCAGCACGTAAGCGCCGAAATTGAGCGCTTCCGCGAACTTGACGAGCGAAGGCTCGCAGACGATCGCCGCACGCAGCTTGGTCAGCTCCCCTTCGGGACGTCCTGGGAAACGATTGTAGAGAAATTCCGACACCGTCAGCTCTAGTACCGCGTCGCCCAAAAACTCGAGCCGCTCATTGTCATGATGTTGACTGAACCGGTGTTCGTTGACATACGACGCATGCGTGAAAGCCTGTTTAAGCAGAGGCTTGTCCGCAAACTGGATTCCTAGTTTGTGCTGCAGTTGTTTCAGATCTCCGCTCAACGTCCCGGCTCCTTACGCTTCGAATTTTTTGAGAATGACGGAAGCGTTATGGCCTCCGAACCCGAACGAGTTGGACATCACCACATTCAGATCCGCTTTGCGCGCCTGGTTCGGCACGTAGTCGAGATCGCATGCTTCGTCCTGATTTTCGATGTTGATCGTCGGCGCCAGCATCTGGTGTTCCAGCGACAGGGCGCAGATGACCGCTTCCACGCCGCCGGCGGCGCCGAGCAGGTGTCCCGTCATGGATTTGGTCGAGCTGACGGCGACTTTGTAGGCGTGATCGCCGAGCGCCTTTTTGACGGCCGTCGTTTCCGACTTGTCGCCCGCCGGCGTCGAGGTGCCGTGCGCGTTGATGTAGTCGAGTTCTTCCGGCTCCAAACCGGCGCTCTTCAGCGCCATGCTCATGCAGCGCGCCGCGCCGTCCGGATCCGGATCGGTCATGTGGTGCGCGTCCGCGCTCAGGCCGTAGCCTGCCACTTCGGCATAGATGTGCGCGCCCCGCGCCAGCGCATGCTCCAGCGATTCAAGCACGAATACGCCCGCGCCTTCGCCCATCACGAATCCGTCGCGGTCCTTGTCGAACGGACGGCTCGCTTTAGTCGGATCGTCGTTGCGCGTGGACATCGCGCGCATCGCGCAGAAGCCCGCAAGTCCGGTCGGACGGATCGTCGCTTCCGCGCCGCCGCAGATCATGGCGTCGGCATCGCCGCGCGCGATCAGCTTGAACGAATCTCCGATCGAATGCGTGCCCGTCGCGCAGGCCGTCACGACCGACGTGTTCGGGCCTTTGGCGCCCAGCTTGATCGATACGTCGCCGGAGCCCATGTTCGCGATCATCATCGGGATGAAGAACGGGCTGACCCGCTTAGGTCCCTTTTGCATCAGCGTGGTGAACTGGTCTTCCCATGTGCCGAGGCCGCCGATGCCCGAACCGACGATGACGCCGATCCGTTCCGCTTCGACGTTGTCGCCGATTTTCAGGCCGCTGTCCTGCAGCGCCTGCGTGGAGGCCGCATAAGCGAACTGCACATAGCGGTCCATCTTGCGCGCTTCCTTGCGCTCTACGTAATCTTCCGGATTGAAGTCGTGAATCTCCGCGGCAATCTGCGTCGGATACTCGCTGACGTCGAAGCTCTCGATTTTCGAGATGCCCGATTTGCCCGCGAGCAAACTGTTCCAAAACGTTTCCACGTCCTTGCCGAGGGAAGTCACGACTCCCATACCGGTAACGACTACTCTGTGCTGCTGTTCCATATGGGTCACCTCTATCGTTTACGAATCCCCGATTCCGGGGCGTCTTATTTTATTCCATAATGAAGGAGAAGTCCCGAGCCGGCTCTGTGAAAAAAGCGCGGAGCGGGACTCTTAAACGCCCTTAGGTGTGCGATTGTATGTAACTTACAACGTCACCTACGGTCGTGATTTTCTCTGCGTCTTCGTCAGAGATCTCCATGTCGAACTCGTCTTCGAGCTCCATTACCAATTCGACCACGTCGAGCGAGTCCGCTCCGAGATCTTCCTTGAAAGAAGCCGTCGGCGTAACTTCCGCTTCGTCGGCACCCAAACGGTCCACAACGATGCGCGTCACGCGCTCTTGTACATCAGACATCCGATTCACCTCCTCTTCAAATGGTATTATACGAGAAGCTCCGCCAAAATGCCACTGTTTGCGGAACGGCTTTGCAAACAAGCGTTTGCAGCCCCGTCCGGCGATGGATTACATATACATGCCGCCGTCGACATGCAGGACTTGTCCCGTCATGTACGAAGCGTCGGGCGAAACCAGAAAAGCGACGGCCGTCGCGACTTCCTCCGGACGGCCGAGACGGTTCAGCGGAATCCCCGCGAGCAGTCCCGTCTTGATCTCCTCGGACAGCACGTCCGTCATGTCCGTGTCGATAAAGCCAGGAGCGACGCAGTTCACGGTGATGCCTCGGCTGCTGAACTCGCGCGCGCACGACTTGGTCATGCCGATCACGCCCGCCTTGGCCGCCGTGTAATTGACCTGTCCGGCATTGCCGATCGCTCCCACGACGGACGAAATGTTGACGATTTTTCCGGAACGCTGCTTCATCATCGGCCGCGTGACGGCTTTGATGCAGTTGAATACGCCTTTGAGATTCGTCTCGATCACGTCGTCGAATTCTTCTTCCTTCATCCGCATGACCAGATTGTCGCGGGTGATGCCCGCGTTGTTGATCAGGATATCGAGGCTGCCGAATTCGATGGTTACCGCTTTGACCATCTCTTCCGCTTCCGCGCCTTTGCCCACGTTCGCCTTGAAGGCGGCCGCTTTGACGCCCAGCGCTTCCAGCTCGCGCACGACTTCGAGCGCCGCGGATTCGTTGCCCGCGTAGTTGACCGCGACGTTGGCGCCGCGGCGTCCCAGCTCGAGCGCGATCGCCCGGCCGATACCGCGCGAGGCGCCCGTCACGAGAGCGTTTTGTCCCTTGATTGACCGTTCCATATTAACCTCCCGCATCGCTCGGTTACGCCAACGCTTCGGCCAGCGCGTCCGCGCTTTCCAGGCTGTTCACGCTGAATACCCGAACGGATTTGTCGATTTTTTTGATCAGTCCCGCCAGCACGCTGCCCGGCCCGATTTCGACGAACGTGTCGACGCCTTCGCCGATCAGCCACTGCACGCTGTCTTCCCACAGTACCGGGGAGTACACCTGGCTGACGAGAGACTCGCGCACGGCATCCGCGCCTGCTGCCGGACGGGCGCTGACGTTGGCGACGACCGGAACGGTTCCCTCGTCAAAGGTCACCGCCGCCAGTTTGCCGCCGAGCCGCTCCGCCGCTTCTTTCATGAGCGAAGAATGGAACGGCCCGCTGACTTCAAGCGGAATCGCGCGCTTGGCGCCGATTTCTTTGACGCGGGCGCTCAGCGCCTCCACGCCTTCCGCCGAACCGGATACGACAATCTGTCCCGGGCAGTTGAGGTTCGCAGGTTCTACGACCGTGCCTGCCGCCGAAATCTCGGCGCACAGATCCGTCAGTTTATCGCGATCCGCGCCCAGTACAGCCGCCATGGCGCCGCGGCCGCCCGGAACGG
This sequence comes from Saccharibacillus alkalitolerans, assembly GCF_011090185.1. Classification (GTDB taxonomy): domain Bacteria; phylum Bacillota; class Bacilli; order Paenibacillales; family Paenibacillaceae; genus Saccharibacillus; species Saccharibacillus alkalitolerans. The sequence goes on from NZ_JAAFGS010000003.1 coordinate 157,230, forward strand.
CGGCTTCCATGAACTGTCCGCGCGCTCGCACGGTCGATACCGCGTCTTCAAACGACAGGACGCCCGCCGCCGCAAGCGCGCTGTATTCGCCCAAGCTGTGTCCGGCCGCGTAGTCGGCTTGGATCCCCTTCGCCTTGACCGCTTCAAGCAGCGCGAGGCTTGCCGTCAGCAGCGCAGGCTGCGTGTTGGCGGTTTGTTTCAAATCTTCGGCCGGACCTTCGAAGACCAGCTCCGTCAGTCCGAATCCCAGCGTCTTGTCGGCACGCTCGAACAGCGCTTTGGCTTCCGGCAGCACGTCGTAGACGTCGCGGGCCATGCCCACGCTCTGCGCGCCCTGTCCGGGAAATACGAATGCTATTTTACCCATCGTGAATGCTCCTCCCTTACCAGATCAGCGCCGCTCCGCCCCAGGTGAGACCGCCTCCGAAGCCGACCATCACTACGCGGTCGCCTTCTTTGATCCGTCCCTGTTCGGCCGCTTCGACCAACGCCAGCGGAATCGAGGCCGCCGACGTGTTGGCATATTTGTCCACATTGATCATGACGCGGTCTTCCGACAGGTCAAGCCGCTGCATGGCGGACTGAATAATGCGGATGTTCGCCTGATGCGGGATAAACAGGTCGATATCGTCCTTGGTCATCTCCGCTTTGCGCAGCACTTCCTCGGTTGCCGTACCCATGACGCGCACCGCGAACTTGAATACGTCCCGTCCGTTCATGGAAATGAAATGCTGCTTCGCCTCCAGCGTCGCGTTCGAAGACGGCAGGCGGGAACCGCCGGCAGGAAGCTTCAGCAGATCGCCGCCGGCGCCTTCGGCACCCAGGTCGAACGATTGGAAGCCCCGACCTTCTGCCACTTCGCCGAGAACGACCGCTCCGGCTCCGTCGCCGAACAGCACGCAGGTGTTGCGGTCGGTATAGTCCGTAATGCGGGACAGCGTATCCGCGCCGATAACAAGCGCGTTGTTATACATGCCGTTCTGGATAAAGCCCGTGGCAGCGGCCAGGCTGTATACGAAGCCAGAGCATGCCGCGCTGAGGTCGAAAGCCGCCGCCTTTTTGGCGCCGAGCTTCTCCTGCAGGATGCAGGCCGTGGAAGGGAAAGACGTATCCGGCGTAATCGTCGCCACGATAATCAGATCGATCTCTTCGGCGGCAATTCCCGCGGATTCGAGCGCTTTGATCGACGCTTCGTACGCCAGATCGGAAGTCGCCTGCTCCGGAGCCGCGATATGCCGCTCGCGGATCCCCGTCCGGCTGACGATCCATTCGTCGTTCGTGTCCACCATTTTTTCGAGCTCCGCATTGTCCAGGATCCGCTCCGGTACGTATTTGCCCGTTCCGATCACGCCGACCGGCCGTAAATTCTTCATCTCTATGTCACTCACTTCCCGCTGATTTGCTGGTTCACTTGTTCCATGCTTTCCGAAATGCTCTCGACGAGGCGATGTTCCAGTGCCGTTCGAGCTTGTCGGACGGCGTTTTTGATCGCTTCCGCGTCGGACGAGCCGTGCGCCTTGATCACGAGTCCGTTCAGTCCGAGCAGCGGCGCCCCGCCGTGTTCCTTATAATCCATTTTCGATTTCAATCCCCGCAGCTGCGGCATGACGAGCGCCGCTCCGATCTTCGCTTTGAACGACGACGTCAGCTCCTGCTTAAGCAGCTTGAATACCGCGCCTGCAGTGCCCTCGAGCGACTTCAACAAAATATTGCCCGCGAATCCGTCGCAGACGAGCACGTCGCAAACGCCGTCCAGAATGTCGCGAGCTTCGACGTTGCCGACGAAGTGGATCGGCAGCTCCGACAGCAGCGGAAACGCCGCCTTCGTCAGTTCGTTGCCTTTGCCCGGCTCGGTGCCCACGTTCAGCAGGCCGACGCGCGGCCGCTGAATGCCGTGCACCTTCTCCCGGTACAGGCTGCCCATCAGGGCGTACTGCGCCAGATGCTCCGGCTTGGCATCCATATTGGCGCCCAGATCGAGCGCGAGCGTCCCCTGTCCGCTCTCGTCGAGCGTCGGAATCATCGGGGCAAGCGCCGGGCGCTCCACGCCGGTCATGCGGCCGACGACAAGCAGTCCCGCCGTCATCAGCGCGCCCGTGTTGCCGGCCGAGATCATCGCATGGGCTTCGCCTTCTTTGACCATCCGTCCGGCCACCACCATCGAGGCGTCTTTTTTCCGCCGAACGGCCCGGACCGGTTCGTCTTCGCCCGAAATGACCTCGCCCGCGTGGACGATCTCGAGATTGGGCCGTCCTTCGCCGATCAGCGGGTTCAGCCTGTTTTCGTCGCCGACCAGCTTGATCGTGACGTCGCTCCATTCGGACGCGGCCGCGAGCGCGCCCGCCGCCGTGCTGTCCGGGGCGTGGTCGCCGCCCATGGCGTCTATTGCAATAATCATTTCCGTATCCTCCCCGTAGGTGTTCTGCTTAAAAAGCCGCGTTCGCCGATGCTCTATTCTTCAAAAGAACGTTGCCGGAAAATGTGCCTTTTAACCGTCCTGCCGGTTCTTGTCGTCGGACCGGTAAATGACGAAATTCCCTTGAAATACCATTTCTTCGCCCACATAAGAGAGCACTTCGACTTTCGCCCTGGCCGCCCTGCCCGGACTGCTCCGAACATAAGCTTTGGCGATGCATTTCTCGCCAAGATGAATCGGGCGGACGAAGCGCAGATCCGCCGATGCGGTCAGCGCGATCTCGTCGTTGATTACCGCAACGGCAAGCGAATTGGCCTGAGCGAAAATATGGTGTCCGCGCGCGATCTGCGTGCGGCTGAATACATGCTCCTCACGGATTTCGAAGATCGAAATGCCGCTCCGGTCGAGCTGAAGGTCGATAATGTCGCCGATGACTTCTTCCGCGGCCAGCGACCGCACCTGATCGTAAGAACGTTCCGCCATCAGCTTCATCCGCTCGCGGAGCTCGGGAATGCCGAGCTCCATCCGATCGAGACGAATGGTCTGAATGCTGACTTTAAGGCGGCGGGTCAGTTCCCGGTCGGTTACGAACGGATTCTCGTCGATCAGTTCGACGAGCCTCTGCTGGCGCTGACGTTTCGGTAAACGTTCGATGCCGGTCTCCTCCTTATCCCGGCGTTCCGAGAACGCCGGCCTTTCCTGAACCGCCTGGGTAATGCTTGATCCGTTTTCGCGCCCGCTTCCGGGCCGCTTCCCCTTTGAATCGAAGCCTTTGCGAAGGCCGCGCAATCGGGTGCGCTTGTTATGTAGGTCCGTCGCGAAGTCTTTTAGAACCTGGTACTAACCGCTAGTATAAAGCATTCTTCCCGAAAAAGAAAGGGGCCCGCCGCCGAAGCGCTTCGAACGGGCTCGCTTTGAGAAGAATAAGGCCGAACGTCCGCCTCTTCCCGAGGCCGCTTCGCGCTCGCCCGGCGTCACGGGAGCGCGCGAACGCAAAAAAAACCTCGCCCGAAGGCGAGGCTTTTCGCGAACCGGCCAGCCGGTTCGGGTTCGAGAATGTTAGCGAATCCGCCGGAATAACTGCCGCCAATCGATTGAGCGGTCTCCCTGAAGCTCGGAAACTTCTCCATCAAAAACGCGCACTCATTCCTTTATCGCCCATTACTGGGAGATAACTTCTCTGGATTTGTAAGTTCCGCAAACTTTGCATACGTGGTGAGCCAGTTTGAGCTCTCCGCATTGTTCGCACTTCACCATGCCCGGCACCGCCAGCTTGAAATGCGTGCGGCGCTTGTCGCGGCGCGTCTTGGACGTTCTCCGTTGAGGTACTGCCATGTTTAACACCTCCTTATTCAAGTCAACCGGCCCGAAGGCCGGACGTTTAGCCTGAAACTCCGTGCGTTCCTGCCGATGCCGAAGTCAAAGCACGACGGGCATCGACAATCAATTGAAGAAATCTTTGAGCCCGGCAAGCCGGGGGTCGATTACCGTATTGTCGCAGCCGCAGGCCGTTTCGTTCAGATTGGTTCCGCAAGTCTGGCAAAGCCCTTTGCAGTCGTCCTTGCAGAGCGGAGCGCTAGGTACGCCCAGCGTCACGTACTCTTCCAGATACGGCGAGAGTTCCACTTCATCTTCGTTCGAAAGAATCATGTCCTCGTCGTCTTCAAGGTCTTCTTCGCCTTCTTCGCGCTCCTTGAACCGTTCGTCGAACGGAATGCTGAGCTCGATATGGGCGGGCTCCAAACAGCGCGAGCAAACCATATCCAAATGTCCCGAAAGCGTTCCGCGCACTTCCACCATGCCGTCCAGCGACGGATAAGCCGTCAGGTCGGCCTGGAAAGGAGACGCAGAGATCACGTCCGTACGACCTTCGATCGATCGTTCGACCGGCACGCTGCCGTTCAAACGAACCGGTTCGCCGTTTTGAATCGTTCTGCGCAGATGCAGACGCATATTCATCACTCCAAACAAACAAAGTTATTATATCGACTTCACTTCCGTTTTGTCAACCGTCAGTCAAGTATTTTTCATTTACGCCCTTTTCGGCGCGCGGCGCGGCTTGAGCAGCGCTTTTGCTCTTTCGCCGGAGCCTCCGCGCGTGTAAGCTAGGAGAAGCGTCCGTTGATCCGTTGATCCGTTTGCATTCCCCGCGGCATTGCCGTTCGCACCGAAAAACGGCTGGTTCGGCAATACCGGACGAATCTTTATTCTACCATATTTTTTCTGGCCTGTTAAGAGAGGAGCTGCTTTCTTTTTATGAAAACGGTCGGCCTGATCGTCGAATACAATCCGTTCCACAACGGACATCTGCTTCACCTGGAACGTTCGCTCCGGGTTTCCGGCGCCGACGCCTCGGTGGCCGTCATGAGCGGTCCGTTCACCCAGCGCGGCGAACCGGCTCTCCTCTCCAAGCGCGCCCGCGCCGAAATGGCGCTGGCCGCCGGCGTCGATCTCGTCCTGGAGCTTCCGGTCCTGTACGCGCTGCAGCCCGCCGAATGGTTCGCTTTCGGCGGCGCGTCGCTGCTGGACGCCACGGGCGTCGTAAGCAGCCTCTGCTTCGGCAGCGAGAGCGGCGAGATCGCGCCGCTGGAGGAGCTGGCTTCGCGCATGCAGGGCGGCGAATCGCCGGCCATGCGCGAAGCGCTGAAGCAGGCCCTGGCCGAGGGCCTGAGCTTCCCGGCCGCCTACGCGAAGGCGGCCTCCGGGCAGGGCGGCGGCGATTCCGCCGCGGCCGCCGCCCTGCTGGGCAATCCGAACGACATGCTCGGATTGCATTACGTGCTGGCGCTGCGCCGGCTCGCCAGCGGCATAACGCCGCTCGCCGTGCGGCGCGAACAGGCCGGCTACCACGATGCCGGCCTGCCCGCGGGCGGAAGCATCGCCAGCGCGACGGCGGTGCGCGCGGCGCTCGCGCGCGGCGAAGGCGGCCCCGGCGAGGCCGCCCCGTACCTGCCTCCCTCCTCGCTGGCCGTGCTTCGGCGCGAGGCGCTGGCCGGCCGCATGCTGGCGGACGGCTGGGAGGCGCTGGCGCAGCCTCTGCTGACGGCGCTCATTACGCGATCGCCGGAAGAACTCGCCCTCGTCCCCGGCATGGACGAGGGCCTGGAGCACCGCATCGCGGCCGCGCTGCCGCGCCTGCCCGTGCCGGGCACGGAGGCGCTGCTGTCCGCGATCAAGACCAAGCGCTATACGCGCACCCGGCTGCAGCGGCTGCTGGCGCACGCGCTGCTGAACCACCGCGGCCCCCTGTTCGGCCGCGACAGCCTCGCCCGCGGACCGCGGTATATCCGCGTGCTCGGCTTCTCGCCGAAAGGCCGGCAGCTGCTTAAGACCATGAAAAAAACGGCGAAGCTTCCCGTCGTCGTCCGGGCCGCGGATTTCGATCATCCGCAGCTCGGGCTCGATATCCGGGCTGCCGCCGTTCACGCTTCGGCTTTCCCTTCTCCCGGCATCCGGGAGATGTACGCCGATTATTACGCTCCGCCGGTTACGGAATTTTGATTCCGCGACCGGCTTTTTTTCTTTCGCAGGGCGTGTTCAGCCCTTCGCCGGCAGACGGCCGATATAGTCCAGCGCGTCCTGCAGCGTCTTGACGGGAACGAGCTTCATCGTTCCGTCCGTTTCTTCGAGTTTTCCATTCGCGGACTCGTAGTTCGCTTCCGGCACGAAGAAAAGATCCGCTCCTTTTCGCTCGGCGGCCACGATCTTGTGCTGCACGCCGCCGATTTCGCCGACCGTGCCGTCGGATTTGATCGTTCCCGTTCCCGCGATGCGGTAGCCGCGCGTCAGATCGCCCGGCGTCAGCTGGTTATAAATCTCGAGCGTGAACATCAAGCCCGCGGACGGCCCGCCGACCTGCGTCTGCGTGAAAAGCACTTCGTCCTTCGGATCTTCGGGATCGATACGCAGCACTTCGCCCGTCGAAACGCCGAAACCGGGACGGGTCGTACCGTCGCCGTTCGGGATCTCGACCAGCCGCACCCGCTCCTCGAGCTGACGGCCTCCCCGCTCGAGCGACACGTCGACTTCGTCGCCGGCGGAACGGCTTTCCAGCAGCCCCCGCAGTTCCTCCAGCGTGGACACCCGTTTGCCGTCCAGAGCGACGATCTTATCGCCGGCCACGAACTCTTTTTGCTGCGGATCGCGGTCGGGAACCGTCGTGATAAACACGTACTCCGTTTCGACGTCGAATTTCACCCCGGCTTCCCGGTAAGCGGCGGCGATTGCCGAAGACTGGGACGAATTCATGTAGTACTGCTGCGTGATCCGGTACTCGTCGTCGTCCTGATCCTTGTTGCGTTCCCCGATTTCGGCGTTATCGTCGAACAGGGACACCCCCAGCAGCGCCAGATTGGCGTACGTGACCGACACGGTCGTCATCATGAACGAACCTTTTTCTTCCGGGTCCGCTCCCGCCACGCTGACCATCGGTTTCACTTCGTCCGCACTGCCCGGGCGCTCGATCGTATACGAGGTCGGCATGTAGATCATGACGTAGACCAATAGGGCGAGACAGAGCAAATAAGCCAGAGTCCGAATCCGCGGCAGTCTGGAGCGCAGCATAATGGTCGTTCATCTCCTCTTGCTTTATACTCTCGTGCTGCCGCCCGGCGGGAGCTTTCTCCCGCCGGGCGGCCGTTCATTTGCCGTGCAGCTTGGCCTTCAGCGCCGCTTGGACTTCCGGCGTCACCAGCTCGCTCACGTCTCCGTCGAATTGGGCGATCTCCTTGACCACGCTGGAACTGAGATACGAATAAAGCGGGTTGGTCATCATGAAGATGGTCTCCACGTTTTCGTTCAGTTTGCGGTTGGTCGTGGCGATTTGAAGCTCGTATTCGAAATCGGTCACGGAACGCACGCCCCGCACGACGACCTGCGCTTTCTTCTGATCCACGTAGTTGACGAGCAGATCGCGGAACACGTCCACTTCCACGTTCGGCATGTCCGCGGTCGCCTGGCGCAGCAGCTGCGCCCGTTCTTCGACGCTGAACAGCGGCTTTTTGCTCAAGTTGTTGAGCACGGCCACGATCAGCCGGTCGTACTGCTTCGCGGCGCGCTGGATAATATCCATATGCCCAAGCGTCACTGGGTCGAAACTGCCGGGATACACGGCGATGCGTTCGATCTTGCTTCCTTTTTCCATCAGGGCTCCAAGTCCTCCTCTGCGGGCTGGCTTTCTTCGCGATCCTTCGGCGTCCAATCGTAAATGGATACGGCGGTCTCGCCGTATACCGCTTTGCGGCGCAGAGCGAACGCGCCGAAGCTTTCCGGATATTCGTAAGACGATTCGTACTCCAGAACGACGACGGCTCCCGCTTCCAGCAGACCGGCTTCCTCCATTTTAAGCATCAGTTCCGCCCCGTTTTTCATTCGGTAGGGCGGATCCAGGAAGACCAAATCCAGCTTCGTTTCCCGCTTGGCGAGCGCTTTGAGCGCCCTCTGCGCATCGTTACGGTACACTTCCGCTTTCCCTTCGAATCCCGTCGCTTTCAAGTTGGACTTCACCACCTCGATGCTTTTGGCATCGGCATCGACGAAGACCGCCCGTTCCATGCCCCGGCTCAGCGCCTCGATCGCGAGCCCGCCCGTTCCGGCGAACAGATCGAGCGCCGTTCCCCCTTCGAAAAAGGGACCGATCATGCTGAATATCGCTTCTTTCACTTTATCGGTCGTCGGGCGCGTTCCGCTGCCCGGCACCGCTTTAAGGGGTCTTCCCTTCGCTTCCCCTGCTACCACTCTCACGCCTGTTCGTCCTCCCGTTCTCTCCGCTGTGCCTTCATATCGGCTTGTCCTATCGTAACACAACCCGGCGGCGAGGAAAACGACGCTCCTCTTCGCCGCCGCGCCGTTCCGATGCCCGGGCGGCGCAGGCGCGCGAGGAACCGAGAAGGCCAAAAGAAAAGACCGCCCGTTACCCCTCGGGGCTTCGCCTGCGGTCTTTGCCCGTATCGCTCGTAAAGAAAGCGCCTCCCCGATTCGGCAGGGACGTTCCCCCGGATTTCTACTCGGCCGCCGTCTGCCGGAACAGATGCGCGGGCTGTCCTTTCGGGCCCGGACGGCAGCAGAACAGCGCTCCCGCAAGCGGCTGCTCCGCTTTTTGTTCGTCGGACAGCCCGTCCTGCGCGGTCGTAATGTACAGATCGCCGTAATCGGCTCCGCCGAATACGCAGCAGGTCACGTTATCGACCGGCAGCATGATTTCTCCGAGCTTCAGGCCCGCCACGGGATCCCATTTGCTGACGCGGCCTCCGCCGTAATGCGCGATCCACAGATTGCCGTCCGAGTCCACGGTCATGCCGTCCGGGAAACCTTCCTCGTTTTCGAAAGATACCACCATGCGATCGGCGCCGAGTTCTCCCGTTTCCGCGTCGAACTCGAATGCCTGCACTTTACCCGCGCCCGTGTCGATGTAGTACATGACCGTGCCGTCCGGACTCCAGCCCAGACCGTTGGACGTGGACACTTCGCCGAAAATATGCCGCACGGACAGATCCCCGTCCATCCGGTAGAAGCTGCCCTGCTTCTCCTTGCCTTCCAGGCTCATCGTGCCGGCCCAGAACCGTCCCGCCGCGTCGCACTTCCCGTCGTTAAAACGGTTGTCCGAGCGATTTTCCGGGTCGTGGATCGCTTGATGGTCGCGGCTGTCCGGATCGTAGAAAGCAAAGCCGTTTTCCGAAGCCAGCACGATTCTGCCGTCCGCGTGACCGACAGCCGCCCCCGCTCTTTCCGGAAGCTCATGCACTTCTTCGCTTCCGTCTTCCGGGTTGTAAAAGCGCAGCTGTTTTCCTTCGATATCGAGCCACATCAGCGTCTGCACGTCCTCGAGCCAATTGGGTCCTTCTCCGAGCACAGCACGGTATTCGGAGACCGGCTCCGGCTTTATGCCTTGCAATTCGTTCATATCGCTGCTCCTTCCGTTGATGGATTGATGATCGTCTTCCGGCCGCATATTTTGCGGCTCCCGCCGTATCTTTACCCAAATCTTTCGGTCCGTGACTTCCTTATGCCGTTCCGAATCGATAAGCCGGCAGTCCCGCGACTCCGGGCCTGCAGCGAAACAGCATGCCGGCCCTTAACTCCGCTCCCATTCGAAATCGAGCGCGTTGAGCAGCCCGCGTGCAATCACCATGCTGCCGGCCGTATTCGGATGCACGTGATCCCAACCGTTCGAGAGCGAGGACTGGATCATGTGATGCCCCATCCGGTCGAACGCCGCCTGGGTATCGACCAGCTCCGCGCCGTAGTCGCCGGCCAGACGCTTGATGACGGCGCCGTAGCGGTCCATCATGGAGCGCATCGGATCTTCCTGTCCCGTCATGTAATAAGGCGTCATCAGGATCAATCCCTTAAGATTGGGCTGTACGGCGTCCAGCAGCTCGCGCAGCGTCGATTCGTATTCGTCCAGCGAGATGAACGAATGGATCGCTTCCGGCGTGTCGAACTGCCGCCAGACGTCGTTGATGCCGATCATGACCGACAGCCAGTCGGGCTTCAGGTCGACCACGTCGGTCTGCCAGCGTTTTTTCAGATCGCGGACGGTGTTGCCGCCTATCCCGGTATTCAGCACCAGGGCGTTCAGCTCCGGATAGCCGGTGCGCAGCAGGGCGTCGACCAGAGCGGCGTAACCGTTTCCGAGACCGTTTTTGTAACCGACCGGGTAAGCCCGGCCCGCATCGGTGACCGAGTCTCCGATCAACAGCAGCTTATCGTTATGAGCCAATTTCATCTTTGTTTCCATCTCCTCGGCATTTGCGCATTCGCTTCGCGCAGCCGAACGCTTTCCCGGGCGGGAGCGTCCCGCGCCGCCTCTCGCGTCCGGCTTTCGCTTCGCATAAATTCAGACATTCGAGCTTGATTCCGCATATTCCTGTTAGAAAACGCTTTTTTCTTTTGCGTTCTGCGTCTTTTCCCGGACTTCGGGTTCCGCTCAATGCAGCGAGCGGAACTGCTCGGGCGTCACGCCTTCCTGCTTGCGGAACGTGGCCACGAAATGACTGGCGTCGCGGAATCCGACCAGACCCGACACTTCCTTGATCGTCATGCGCGGATGCAGCGTCATCATTTCCTTCGCTTTGCGCAGACGAAGCAGAATCAGATAGGCGTAAGCGGTCATGCCGAACGCCTGCTTGAACAGCGTATTCAGATGCCGCGGCGTAATGTCCGCCCGCTGCGCCATGTCTTCCAGCCCGATGTCCGAATCCGCGTAGTGACGATCGAGAAATTCCAGCACCGGAGACAGCCGGCGAACGGAATTCGACAGCGACGGCATGCGGTTGACCCGGCCGTCTTTTTTGAGCAGCGTCAGAAAACGATACACCTCCACGGAGATGTTGAGGCCCGACAGATCCCGCTCGCTTCCGATGCTGTTCAAAAGTCCCGGCACGAATCCGTCCAGCTCGGCCCCGCGGTCCCAATTGTAGTAGGAGGAGACAGGCAGCCCCAACGTTCCGAGAATGGCTCCGGCCTGGGCGCCGCCGAACGTCATGTAATAGGTTTCCCACCGCTCCTCGATCGGCCGGTACTCGTGCGCTTCGCCGGGAAGAAGAAGAATGCCCGTTCCGCTCTCCAGCATGTACCGGGCTCCGCCCATCGTGATTTCGCCTCTGCCTCCTACGGTTTGCAGCCAATGATAGCAGTTGTATCCTTCCGGCCGGGAGATCGCTTCCTGGTCGGGATTGTAGCCGATGCTCTCCGTGTAAAGAGGCAGAGGCAGGTCTTTGAGTTCCGTAAAATATCGTCTGTGCGCGCTGTTCATCCCCGTATCCCCTTTGGACCCGAATATTTCTTTTTTCTTATACCGTTCTCCCTTTTTATTATATTTTATAATATTTTATCTTGAATTAATATAGAATTATTCTTATATGTTGAGGTGAATTTGAATGATTAGCAGCAAACTTCCCAAAATTTTTTACGGCGGCGACTACAATCCCGAACAATGGGACGAAGCCACCCACCGCGAAGACCTTCGCATGTTCAAGCTCGCGGGCATCGACATCGCGACCGTCAACGTTTTCGCCTGGGCGCTGAATCAGCCGGACGAAGTCACCTACAATTTCGAATGGCTCGACGAGCTTATCGACAGTCTGCACGCTAACGGCACTTATGTATGCCTGGCGACCAGCACCGCCGCGCATCCGGCCTGGATGGCGAAGCGCTATCCCGACGTGCTGCGCACCGACGCGGACGGCCGCAAACGCAAATTCGGCGGACGCCACAACTCCTGTCCGAACAGCCCGACCTACCGCAAATTCTCGGAAGCGATTGCAGACAGGCTCGCCGAACGGTACAAAGATCATCCGGCGGTGCTCGTCTGGCACGTCTCCAACGAATACGGCGGCGACTGCTACTGCGAGAACTGCGAGAAAGCGTTCCGCGTATGGCTGAAAGAGAGATACGGCACGCTGGATCGGCTGAACCGGGCCTGGAACACCAACTTCTGGGGCCATACGTTCTACGATTGGGACGAAATCGTGACGCCGAACAATCTCAGCGAACATTGGGGCGACAACAATTCGACGTTCCAAGGCATCTCGCTGGATTATTCGCGCTTCAATTCCGACAGCATGCTGGAATGTTATAAGCTGGAGCACGCGGCAATCAAAAAGCATATCCCGGATTCCGTCGTCACGACGAACTTGATGGGCTTTTTCAAACAGCTCGACTACTTCAAATGGGCGAAGGAAATGGATATCGTCTCCTGGGACAACTATCCGGGCCTGCAGACGCCGGTCAGCTTTACGGCGATGGCGCACGACCTGATGCGCGGCCTCAAGGACGGCGAACCGTTCATGCTGATGGAGCAGACGCCGAGCCAACAGAACTGGCAGCCTTACAACTCGCTCAAGCGTCCGGGCGTCATGCGTCTGTGGAGCTACCAGGCGGTGGCGCACGGCGCGGATACGGTCATGTTCTTCCAGCTCCGCCGCTCGGTCGGCGCGTGCGAAAAGTATCACGGAGCCGTGATCGAGCATGTCGGCCATGAAAACACCCGCGTCTTCCGCGAGGTATCGGAGCTGGGACGCGAACTCGGGGAACTCGGCGACCGGCTGCTCGACTCCCGCCTTCCCGCGAAAGTCGGCATCCTGTTCGACTGGGAAAACTGGTGGGCCGTCGAGAAGTCCAGCGGACCGACCGTCGCGCTGAACTACGTCGACCAGATCCACAAATATTACAAATCGTTCTACGACCGGAACATCCCCGTCGATATCGTCGGCGTCGATTCGGATTTCAGCAAATACGACATCGTCGTCGCGCCTGTGCTGTACATGGTCAAGCCGGGCCTGGCCGACAAGCTGGAAGCTTTCGCGAAAGCAGGCGGGACGTTCCTGACGACCTTCTTCAGCGGCATCGTCGACGAGTCCGATCTGGTCAAGACGGGCGGTTATCCGGGAGAACTGCGCAATCTGTTGGGCATCTGGGTCGAAGAGATCGACGCCCTGTTCCCGGACATGCGCAACAAGATCGTGCTCAGCGGCGAATTCGGCAGCCTCAAAGGCGAATACGAATGCGACATGCTGTGCGACCTGCTGCATACGGAAGGCGCCGAGACGCTGGCCGAGTACGGCGACGACTTCTACAAAGGCATGCCGGTGCTGACCCGAAATGCTTACGGCGAAGGACAAGCCTATTACGTCGCTTCCGATCCGGAGCAGTCGTTCCTGGACGGCCTGCTGGAGCAGCTGTGCGCCGACAAAGGCATTCGGCCGCTGCTGGATACGCCGCAGGGCGTCGAAGTGACCCGGCGCGTCAAGGACGGCGAAGAGTTCCTGTTCGTCATGAACCACAACGCCGAGGAATCGGCTTACGAGCTCGACGGCGACTACGTCAACCTGCTGACCGGAGATGCGCTGAGCGGTTCCGCCAATATCGCCGGCCGGGACGTGCAAATTCTCAGCCTCGCGAAATAAAGCCTGCCGTTCCTAAAAGCTCTCGACCGACACAGCCCGCGTACCGAACACCGGTACGCGGGCTTTTTGCGCGGAGCGTCTCTTCTTCTTTGCTTTTATCGGGAAAACCGCTCAAAATCCCGGCGAAGGTCCCGCGGCCCCCAGCATGGCGAACACGACGACGAATACGACGACGACGACCGCCACGATCAAAATCGATTCGACGAGCAGCGCCTTCCAGGCCGAGAAACCGTGCGCTTCGCCGATCGCGTGCAGCAAAATGACGAATATCCAGACACTCAGCGCGAATTCCACGAACAGCACTGCCGCAAGCAGCAGGCTGCGGAGCGGATGCGCGTCCAAATACGGCGTCTGTTCCGTAAACAATTCGCGGCCCGCGATCAGCAGTTCGGGAATCAGCAGCAGTCCGAGCACGATGCTCGTCATGCCCGAAATCCGTCCGACGACGACCTGCATATCGGACATGGAGCCGACTCCGCCGAACCAGCTGCCGACCCACTTGATTAAAAAGGATCCGACATAATAACCGATAAGCCCTCCGATCAGGCCGATAACGATCGCTCTAGCGATGAGGCCGCCGGTCGAGTACACGTCTCCCCAATTCCCGTTCGAAGCCGAGTTGAATGCATTGAGCACGCCGGAGACCAGCGCCAGCGCCAGCGCGCCGCGCAGCGGATTCGCCGAATCGAGGAACCATCGCGTCACCTGTCTCGGATGCAGCCAAACTTCCAGCCAGGGCGACCGCCCGTTACGGATACCCGATTCGTCAGGCCCTTCGTCCCGGTAACCGCCGCCCGCTTCGTTTTTGTAGAGATCGACTCTCGAATTCCCGCCGTCTTCGTTTCCATGTCTTCCGTCCATGGTCATCCCACCTTTTCTTCATCTTGTTGTGGAGTAGGCGAGCATATTCCGAATTTGCAAAACCTATTTCAGCGCGTATACTCTCGCTTCATAAGGACGCAGCTGCCCGCTTTCCATGCCTTCTTCGCCATAATTGCCGATGACGAGCGACGCTTCGCGCCCTGCCAGATTAGGCGGCCAGTCGAACGGAGTCGGATCCGTCGAGAAATTGAGCGCCACCAGCCAGGTTTCCTCGCCCAGCGTGCGCGTATACATGTACAGCGTTTCGTGATCCGGCAGCAGCAGCTCGTAATCGCCGTACGCCATGATCGGATTTTGTTTGCGCAGCGCAATCAGCCGTTTGTAGTAATGAAAGACCGAATCGGGATCGTCCAGCTGCTGCTTGGCATTGATCGCGACATAATTCGGATTCACGCCGATCCACGGCGTGCCCGTCGTAAATCCCGCATATTCGCTGTCGTCCCACTGCACCGGCGTCCTCGCGTTGTCGCGGCCTCTCGTCTGGATCGCCGCCATGACCGTGCCGGGATCGGCGCCGCCGTGCGTGACCCGCTCGCGGTACATGTTCAGGCTTTCGATGTCTTTGTAATCGTCGATCATGGGGAACTTGACGTTGGTCATGCCCAGCTCCTCGCCCTGATACACGTACGGCGTCCCTTTGAGCGTATGCAGCAGCGTGCCGAGCAGCTTGGCCGACTGGACGCGGTATTCGCCGTCGTTCCCGAACCTGGACACCATGCGCGGCTGATCGTGGTTGTTCAGATACAGGCTGTTCCATCCTTTTTCCGCCAGGCCGATCTGCCACTTGTGCATGACGGCTTTGAACTGCGGGAGCTTCCACGGCACGATGTCCCATTTGCCGCCGGGACCGCCGTCGAGGCGCATATGTTCGAACTGGAACACCATCTGCAGTTCCTCGCGCTCCTCCGCCGTATATTTTTTCGCCTCTTCGACCGTCACGCCCGGCATCTCGCCCACCGTCATCACGTCGTACTTGGAGAGCACCTCGCGGTTCATTTCGTGCAAAAATTCGTGAATGCGCGGACCGTCGGTGTAGTACATGCTGCCGTCGGCGATCGGAGCCGTTCCGTTGGAAGGCAGCCCTTCCACTTTGGAGATCAGGTTGATGACGTCCATGCGGAATCCGTCGACGCCTTTGTCGAGCCAAAACGTCATCATGTCGTAAACGGCGCGGCGCACTTTTTCGTTTTCCCAGTTGAGATCCGGCTGCTTTTTCGAGAACAAATGAAGATAATACTGCCCGCGTTCTTCGCTGTACTCCCACACGGGACCGCTGAAAAAGGACTCCCAGTTGTTCGGCAGGCCGCCGCCTTCGGCCGCGTCGCGCCAGACATAGTAGTCGCCGTATTCCCCGTCTGGATCGCGTACCGATTCCACGAACCAGGCATGCTCGTCCGAGGTATGGTTCACCACCAGGTCCATCATCAGTTTGATGCCGCGTTCGTGGAGCCCCGCCAGCAGTTCGTCCCAGTCCGCCATCGTGCCGAACTCGTCCATGATGTCTTCGTAATCGCTGATGTCGTAGCCGTTATCGTCGTTGGGCGACTTATAAACCGGCGACAGCCAGATCACGTCCACGCCGAGTTCCTTCAAATAATCCAGCTTCATGATAATGCCCCGCAGATCGCCTACGCCGTCCCCGTCGCTGTCCATGAAGCTGCGCGGATAAATCTGATACACGACCGCTTCTTTCCAAAAAGTCCGTTCCATTCGTCTCCATTCCTCCCCGCTGTTCGCTGATGCCGGCCTTGACGCCTCGTCGGCGAGCAAGCCCTGTCTTAACCCAATTACCCAGAAAGCGGAAACTTGAGCGGAAGAATCGGCAACTTTCGAAATTTGTCGCCAGCCAAAAAACGGAGGGAATTTCTCCGGTCCGATCGAGAACTTTTTTTCGAAAAAGACGGGAATATCGAACGAAACGACGATCATAGACGGCCGGGGTCAAACGTATTTCCTGGAAGATGCGGATCGGCGGCAGCGCCGTTTTTTTGTCTGCTTTCTTCGGCCGTTCGCACCGCGCATGGTACAATACAATAACCGCGCTTTCGCTCTGCCGGTCTCCCGGCGCAAAAGCGCGGAAACGCGGATTTCGACCGAAACCGCTTTATTTCTTTTTACTTTCCGCAGAATCGAGGCTGATGTTTCGTTGAACACCTCTTCATCCGTTCGCAATATCGGCGTATTTGCCCATATCGACGCCGGCAAAACGACCACGACCGAATATATGCTGTACCACAGCGGAAGCATCCGCTCGCTCGGCAGCGTCGACGAAGGCACCACCTCCACCGACTTCCTCGACGTCGAGCGGGAACGGGGCATTTCCGTGAGAGCCGCTTCGGCTTCTTTGACCTGGAAAGGACACAAAATCAACCTGGTCGACACGCCGGGTCACGCTGATTTCCTGGCCGAAGTCGAGCGCTCGCTCGGCGTCATGGACGGCGCGGTGCTGATCGTCTCCGCCGCCGAAGGCGTCCAGGCCCAGACCGAAGTGCTGTGGCAGGCGCTGCGGCTCATGAACATTCCGACGCTGATTTACATCAACAAGCTCGACCGGGTCGGCGCTTCCTTCGATCGGACGCTTGCCGACATTCGGCTCCTGCTCTCTCCTGCGGCGCTGCCGGTACAAATCCCGGTGTATACGGAGGAAGACGCGTTCGCGGGCGTGCGGGAACTGTGGCAGGTCTCCGGCGCGCCGATGCGCGGGGAAGAACCGCAGGCCGTCGGCGCCGATTCGAAAGCGGATCCGGCTCCGAGCGGTCCTAATCCTTCGCTTGACGCGCAATCCGAAATCCTCGGTTTGCGCGGACGGATCGACGCCTTTCGCACGGAAGCGGTCGAAACGATGGCCGACTTCGACGAAGAACTGATGCTGCGCTATATCGAAGGCGATCTTCCCGACCCGGCGAAAACGGCGGCGCTGCTGGCCGGACATTCCGCGGCCGGACGTTTGTTCCCCGTCTGCTGCGGCTGCTCGCAAAAAGGCATCGGGATCGACGAGCTTCTCGATGCCGTGCTGGCCTTTTTGCCCGCTCCGACGCCTCAAGAAGAGCTGGCCGGCATCGTGTTCAAGATCGAACGCGAACGTTCGATGGGCCGCGCCGCCTGGATCCGCCTGTACGGCGGCACGCTGCGCAACCGGGATACCGTGCGGCTGAACGGGCGCGAAGAGGAACACAAAATCACGCAGATCCGCATGTTGGACGGACTCAAAAGAATCGATGCCGGCGAGATCGGCCCGGGAGACATCGCCGCCGTCTACGGCCTTCTGGGCGCGGCGATCGGCGATATCGTCGGCGATCCGGCTCGGGTACCGTCAGCTCCGGAGATGGCCGTGCCTCTGCTGACCGCTCGCGTGCTGCCGGAGAGCGAAGCCGATTACGTCCGGACCGCCGAAGCGCTGCAGGAGCTGACCGACGAAGATCCCCTGCTCGATCTGGCCTGGCTGCCCGAAGTGCGCGAACTGCACGTGCGCATGATGGGCGCCATTCAGCTCGAAGTGCTGACCAGCATGCTGCGTTCCCGCTTCGGATTGAACGTCGGCTTCGGCCCTCCGGCCGTTATCTACAAAGAAACGCCTGCGCAGGTCTGCGAAGGCCGCGTCGCCTACCTGGCTCCCAAGCCGTGCTGGGCGATCCTGCATTTCAGGATCGAGCCCGGCGAACGCGGCAGCGGTCTCGTTTACCGCTCGCAAGCCCGCGCCGACGACATTCTTCCGGCGTATCAGAACGAGGTCGAACGCCGGGTGCCGGAAGCTTTGAAGCAGGGCCTGCACGGCTGGGAGGTGACCGACCTGATCGTCACCCTGACCTACGGACAGTCTCACGTCTGGCACACCCATCCGCTCGATTTTGTCATCGCCACGCCGATGGGCATCATGAACGGACTGGCCTCCGGCGGCACCAAGCTGCTTGAGCCTATGCTTCGCTTCCGTATCTCCGTACCCGAAGAACACGCCGGCCGCGTCTTGAGCGATTTGTCCCGCATGCGGGCCGAATTCTCCGCCCCTTCCGCCGAAGCCGGCCGTTTCGTCGTCGAAGGCACCGTTCCCGCTTCGACTTCGATGGATTATTCCGCCTCCCTGCGATCCTTCAGCGGCGGCAAGGGCGTCATGACCGCTTCTTTCGAAGGCTATCAAGAAGCTCCCGAAGGAACCGAAGCTTCGCGCCCTCGGATCGGTATCAACCCGCTCGACGAAGCGAAGTATATCCTAAGCGCCCGCAGCGCTTTATAATCGCTAAGCGCTTACGCCCCTTCGACCCTCGTTGTGCCGCGCACTCCGCCCTTGCGTTGTGCAGAGCACACGCCCCGCACTCCGTTCTTGCGTTGTGCAGAGCACACGCCTCGCACCGCCCTTGCGTTGTGCAGAGCACACGCCATGCACTCCGCTCTTGCGTTGTGCAGAGCACACGCCGCTCTTCCCGCCTTTACTTTGGACGCGCAGATCCAACTTGGGCAGCTCCGCAACTTAACAAAAGAAGGCCCGTTCCCTTAATCCAAGGGAACGGGCCTTCTTTTATTCTACCCTCATCACAAACGGGATGAGGGAATACGTTGTACCTCTCCACGCCAAAGCGGTGAGCGGAGGAGCTGCAGGAGCCGAAGAAACGAAGTGGTCGCCTTTGAAATTGGATTCCCCCCTTACCCTTCTACAATCAAGGGAATCCAATTGAAACAGCGATCGAAGGCCCTGCAGCTCCGGAGCGGCTCCCGAGCGGCTCCGAAGCGGCTCCCGAGCGCCCCCAAGCGCCTCTCAAGCTCCCCCCTCACCTACTACTCCTTGTCTTCCCTCATCCCGAACGGCCACCAGTTGGCCTTCCCGAACGTCTTCACCATCACCGGCACGAAGAACGGAAGCATGAACAGCGCATAGATGACGAGTCCAGCCAGCACGACGGTGGCGATCTGCATCATCGAGAGCACGCCCGAAGGAATCATCGAAGCGAACGTCCCGCTGAGGATCAGCACGGCCGACAGAATGACCGTGCCCATGTTCCGCATCGCATGCACGATCGCGTCTTTCGGGCTCATGTCCCGGTGCTCGTTGAAGCGGTCCATCAGGAAGATGCTGTAATCGACGCCGAGCGCGATCAGCATGACGAAGCCGAAGAACGGCGTCGTCCACGTGATGCCCGAGTAGCCGAGCAGATGGACGAAGATCGCTTCCGTCACGCCGAGCGCCGCGTAATACGTCACGAACAGCGACAGCATCAGATACACCGGCATGATGATCGAACGCAGCAGCAGAATCAAGATGATGAGAATGCCGCCCATCATCAGATAGACCGTCCGGCTGTAGTCTTCGTTCGATACCGTCTGCAGGTCGGCGAACGTGCTGGTTACGCCGCTGATCGCCACGTCGGCCTGCTCCAGCTTCGTCCCCTGCGTGCCGCGGTCGACGGCGGCGCGAATGTCGTCGATGTTGGCGAGCGCTTGCGTGCTGTACGGATTGTCCGCCAGCACCACGTCGAGCGTCATGATCTTGCGGTCATTGGACATATACGTGTCGAATACCTGCTGGAAGTCTTCGTTCTCCAGCGCCTCCTGCGGAATGAACCATCCGCCGAGCTCCGCATCCGAATCGTTCTGCAGCTGCGCCAGATAATCCTCCGCGGAACCCAGACCGTCTCCGACCTGTTTCAGCCCGTCGACGCTCTGATCGAGACCGTCGGTCAGCTGCGTCAGCTGATCGGACAGATCTTTGAACCCCTGACCCAGCTGCTGCTGGCCGTCCTGCAGCTGATCGAGACCGTCGGTGATCGACGGAACTTGACCGACGATTTCTCCCTGACCGTCGGCGGCCTGGTTCAGGCCGCTTTGCAGCTGTTCGATGCCTGCAATCAGCTGATCGAAGCCTCCCGTCAGCTGGCTTTGTCCGTTGATCGCCTGCGCATAGCCTTCGTTCGCTTGATTGATGCCGGCGGCGACCTGCGAGACCTGGCCCTGCACCTGACCGAAAGCGTCGGCCAGCGCCGCCGCGCCTTGGCCCGTCTGGGTGACCGTGCCGCGTATCGTCAAGTAGTCTTCATCCTGCAGCAGCGCCGGGAACTTGCCCTCCAGGCTGCCGAAGCGTCCCTGCACGCTGCCGAGCGCGCCCGACAGCGCCGTCAGCTGGTCGCCCAGCTGGGACATGCCGCCGTTTAGAGCGCCGAGACCCGTGCCGACCTGTTGATAGCCCGCCAGCAGCTGTTCGTGCGCGCTTTGCAGCTGCTGCGCGCTCGCTTTCATCTGCGCGAGTCCCGACTGCAGTTCGCCCGCGCCGGAAGCGCCGGAACGAATGCCGTTTTCGATCTGCGACAGCCCGTCGCCGAGCTGCGCGATTCCCGTCTTGAGATCTTCCGTACCGCTGACGAGCTGATCGGCGCCGGAAGCCGCTTCCTGAATCTGCGGCGCGTTATCGCTCAGCTGCTTGCTGGCGTCGGCGAGCCCGTCTTGAATCTTCGTCAGCCCTTCGCCCGCTTCCCCGAGCCCCTCCTTCAGCGTCCCGGCCTGATCGGCCACGCTGAAATCCTGAATCTCTTCGCCGGTCGGCCGGCTGGCGCTGCGTACCGTATCGACGCCGTCCACCTTGCCTACCTCGCGGCTGATCCGTTCCGCGAGAGCCACGTATTCCGCGTTATCCATCGCTTCGTCGTTTTTGATGACGATCTTGGCCGGCATGGCCTGACCCGCGCCGAAGCTGTCGGAAATGATATTGAAGCCTTCGACCGATTCGTAGTTCGCCGGAATCTCTTCAAGGCTGTTGAACGACAGCTTGCCGCTGTAAGTCAGAAGGAACGGCAGCGTAACGGCCAGCACGATCAGCATCGCCGCCCAAGGCCGCTTGAGCGAGAATCGGCCCGCCCAGCCCCACAGCTTGTTCTCGCTGTGGCCGATCGCTTTGCGCGAAGGCCAGAACATCTTCTCGCCGAGCACAGCCATGAAGAACGGCACGACCGTGATCATGGCCAGCAGCATCACCGCGATGCCGACGGCGACCGCGACGGCCGAACGGTACAGCATGAACTGCGACAGACCGATCGCCGCGAATCCGACCAATACTGCAAGGCCGGAAACCAAAACCGTGCGGCCCGCCGTCCGGTACGTCTCGACGATCGCGTCCCATTTGCTGTCCTGCCGTCCCATTTCTTCTTTATAGCGGCTGATCAGCAGGATGCAGTAATCCGTCCCGATTCCGAACATGACCGCGACCATGAAGATCTGCGTGAAGTTCGACAGCGGAAAGTCGAAGCGGTCCACGAGGAACGCCACGATGCTCTGCGATACGATGTAGCTGAGTCCCACGGTCAGCAGCGGCACGAACGGCGCCACGACGGAACGGAATACGAGCACCAGAATCAGCAGGATGAAGACGACCGTGATATATTCCGATTTCTTCAGGCCTTCCTCCGAGCTGCGGACCGTATCTTCGCTGATAAGCGACTCGCCCGTCAGGTAATGTTCGACCTGGTACGGTTCGAGCGTCTGCTCGATGCCGCTTTGCACCTCGGTCACTTCGCCCTCGGGGATTTCGGCGCCGAGCGAGACAAGAACGGTCTGTCCGTTTTCCGAAATCATCTGGCCTTCAAGTTCGCTCTGTTCGAACGGACTGAGAATCGACGTGATATGCAGGCTTTCTTTGTTTTTGTCGAGAGCTTCGACCGCCTGCTTCGCCTGTTCCTTCTCTTCGGCGCTCAATCCGTTCGGATTATGGAACACGAGCGCGATGGTCGTCCCCTCCGTGCCCCCCTCCTGGGCGGCCAGCTCATCCAAGATTTTGGCGGCTTCCGTGGACGTATATCCTTCCGGAACGGAAAAACCGCCTTTTTCGCGCACCAGATCCGACATCGACGGCGCGGTCAGGAACAATCCGACCGCCGCCGCCAGCCAGAGCAGCAGGACCAGCCATCTGGCTTTCAGTATGGTTCTCATTTTTTCTCTCTGCCTCCATCTTCCTTGACCAGCATCGCCAATCGGTCGAACGCGGCCAGAACGGTTTCCACTTCATCCTCGCTGAAATGCTTCAAATACTTGGCAAACGATTCCGTAATCCGCTGCTCCGCCTGCACGGCCATTTCGCGCCCGCGCTCGGTCAGCGTCAAATACACTTCGCGGCGATCCTGTTCGTTTCGCGTCCGCTCGATCAGTCCCCGGTCGACCAGACGCGTGACGATCGCGGTAATCGAACTTTTGACCACCTTGAACGCATCGGCCAGCTCGGACGACGTGCACGGTCCCCGCTGAATGATCGTCTGCAGCAAATAATACTGGTCGCTCGTCATATCCTCCTGCATCTGGCTGCGGACGAGCGCGCCGAATTCCCGCTCGATCGACAGCCAGGACCCCAAAAAGCGGTCAATCAGCTGCTTGGCGTTCCCCGTGATCGGTTCGCCGGACGCGCGGGTCGATTCCTCCATCTCGCTTCGCTCCCTCCCCGAATTGGTTCTTCAATCGAATTGTTCGATAATGAAACTATTCACCTATGAAACTATAAAGTTTTTCCGCATCCCTGTCAACATAACGCCGAAGTCAGCCGGTGCTCGAGATTGAAAACGCAAAAAAAAGAAACTCGGCCCTCCGTTTGGAGAGCCGGGTTTCCCGTTACTTGATATGCCGAAGCATCTTTCCTCGGACTTTGTTTTCGGGCGTTGTTCTTCCGTCAACGGTTTTCCGCCTTGACGGCTCGGTTCAAATCCTTTTGACCAGACGCTCGATCGAACGATCGGCCTCGCGCAGGACGACGTCGCGGTCCAGCGTGCGGACGACTCGGTTTTCCATGACAATCCTGCCGTCAATGACGACCGTATCGACGTTTCCGCGCGCCGCCGAGTAGACGATGCGCGAGTAAACGTCGACCTCGAACGAAGGAAACGTATGAAAGTCATACAGATCCAGCAGCACCAGATCCGCCTTTTTGCCGGGCTCGATACTGCCGATTTCGTCTTCCATGCCGAGCACTTCCGCCCCGCCCATCGTGGCCATGCGCAGCACGGTCCGGGCGTCCATCGCCGTCGGTCCGTGCGCCGGCTTGTGGATCAGCGCGGCCAGCTTCATTTCCTGAAACATGTCCAGATTGTTGTTGCAAGGCGCGCCGTCCGCACCCAGTCCGACCGGGACGTGACGGCTCAGCATATCGGGAACTTCCGCGATTCCCGAAGCCAGCTTGAGGTTGGAACCCGGGCAGTGCGTCATTTTGACTCCGCGCTCGCGGATTATTCGCTTTTCCCGCTCGTTCAGCCAAATGCAGTGGGCCAGAATCAGATTGGGCTTGGCGAGCCCGATATGATCGAGATATTCGATATTGCGCATGCCGCGTTCGCGCTCCACGACCTCGATCTCGCCGCGGTTTTCCGAAGCATGCGTATGTACGCGGACTTTATGGCGCTCCGACAGGTCGCGCACGCCGGTCAGCAGTTCCTCCGTGCAGGACACGACGAACCTCGGACAAAACGCATATTGGATGCGCCCGCCGTCGCAGCCGTTCCATCGTTCCAGCAGACGCACGCTTTCTTCCAGGGAACGGGCGGTATCTTCCTGCAGCGCCTCCGGCACCTGGCTTCCGTGATCCATCATGACTTTTCCGGACACCGCGCGGATGCCGGTCTCGGCCATAGCGCGGAACGCCGACTCGGTATGATGCACCGTCTCCATGTCGAGCAGCGTCGTCGTGCCGTTGGAGATCAGCTCGCCGATGCCCAGCATCGCCGAATAGTAGACCGACTCCTCGTCGTGCGCCGCTTCGAGCGGCCAGATCCGCTTCTGAAGCCAGTCCAGCAGTTCGAGGTCGTCCGCACGGCCGCGGAACAGCGTCTGGCATAAGTGCACATGCGTTTGGATAAACCCCGGAAGCAGCACTTTTCCCCGAGCCTCAATGACGCGGTCGGCCTGCATGCCCGACAAATTGCCGCCGATCCGGACGATGCGGTCGTTTTCGATCCACACGTCGCCGGTCAGCACTTCCTGTTTATCGTTCATCGTCACGATTTGAGCGCCTTGAATCAACAGCGTTGCCATCCCCGGTTCCTCCTTACGCGTTTTTCGACGAGTCTATCCGCCCGGCGATCGAAATCCGGCCTTTATTCTTCCTCGTCTTCGTCCACGCTGTAGACGCAGCGGAACCTTTCCAGTCCCGACGAAGACAGACCCTGGCCGATCACGGCGAAGCCGATGCTGCGGTAAAAGTCGACGGCTTCTTCGTCCGTCTCCGCGATCACCCGTTCGGGCTTCTCCATCACCATCAGCTCGAGCATCATGCCCCGGCCGTAGCCCAGACCCCTGCTTTCCGGTTCGACGGCGATATGCGTAATCGTAATCTCGCCCGTTCCGGTCGGTCTGTAGCCGATGATGCCGAGCGTTTCCCCTTCTTCGACATAAGCCAGCAGTTGAACCTCTTCTTGTTCCTCATACAGCCGGATCGCCCGCTCCACATGTTCGGGATCGGGAAATACGGCCAGTTCCAGCAGGGCGGCGACTTCGGGGTCGCGCACTTGTCGTTTGACGGATTGCAGCATGTCGTTCCTCCTGTTTATGTCTTTAGATGAAACAACCGGCCCGCCTGGATTCAGGCAAACCGGTGCAGTTCTTCGCGGGCGGCTTCGTAGGCGCCGTTCAGCTTCGGCAGCACGTCCCGCGCGGTATCCGTGTCGCCGTCTTTCAACGCATGCTCGATCGTCTCGAGCAGGTTGGCGAAGTAATGAACACCGATGCTGAGGCTGCCCGATTTCAAATCGTGGGCGGCCCTCATTCCTTTTATGCAGTCGCCTTCCAGCACGAAGCGCTCGAGCCGTTCCAGCTTGCCCGGCGTTTCCTCTTCGTAAGTCTCAAGCAGGGCACGGAAAATTTCCGGCTCCTCGCCCTCGTCCAATTCGATGATTTCTCGGACGACTTGGGAATCGAGCGCTTTGTCGGAAGCCCGCGGAAGCCACTTTTGCAGCATGGACCCCAGCGCCTCCATGCTGACCGGCTTGCCGAGAAAATCGTTCATGCCCGCCTTCCGGCAAACTTCCTTCTCGCTCTCGAGCGAGTCTCCCGTCAAGGCGATAATGGGGATCGGGCGGCGCATTTCGTCCCGTTCCAATTCGCGGATTCTTCGCGCCGCTTCCGGACCGTCCATCACCGGCATATGCTTGTCCATCAGGATCACGGCATACGGACGGCTGAGGAAGGCCGCGACCGCTTCCTTTCCGTCGCCGACGACTTCGACGGCGTCCAGTCCCAGCTTTTTCAGCTGCATGCGGATCACCCGGCTGTTGATCGGATTGTCTTCCGCGACCAGAATCGGAATCTCTCCGCCTGGAGCTCCGAAGACGGGCACCGCCCTCAGCGAAGCCGACGAGCCTTCATGCGTCGGTACGGACGCCGCCGGCAGCGCCAGGCGGAACCAGAACGTCGAGCCTTCGCCTTCGCGGCTGACGACGCCGATCTCGCCCTGCATCGCTTCTACCAGCGACTTGCAGATCATCAGACCGAGACCGGTTCCCGCTTTGGCCTTTCCGGCTTCGGTCTGCGAGTAGGGCTTGAACAATTTTTCGATGTTCGGCTGCGAAATGCCGATGCCGCTGTCCCGGACTTCGAAGCTCAGCAGGTCGGAACCCGAGGAGGCCGGGCGTACCGTCACGCGGATTGTCCCGTTTTCGGTGAACGTATTCGCGTTATTGATCAAGTTGATCAGGATCTGACGGATCCGCGTCGGATCGCCCTTCAAGGAAGAGGCGACCGAAGCGTCGATGTCGCATTCGATCCGGTTGCACTTGGCGCCCGCCCGCGGCTGCAGCAGCTGCACCGCATGCGTGACCACTTCGCGCAGGTCGAACGTTTTCTCTTCGATATCGAGCATCCCCGCTTCGCTCTTGGAGAGATCCAGCAGATCGCTCACCATGCCGAGCAGCGATTCCGCCGACTCTTCGATCAATCCCGTCCAGCTTCGCTGCTCCTCGCCGAGCGCGCTGCCCCGCAGCAGCTCGGTCATGCCCAAAATGCCGTTCATCGGCGTTCTGAATTCATGGCTGATCATGGCCAAAAATTGATTTTTCGCCTCGTTCGCCCGCTCCGCTTCTTTCACGGCTTCTTCCAATTCCGCGTTGCTCTTGGCCAGCTTACGCTGAAGCGTGACCATCTCGTTATTCATCGACGAAAATTCGTTCAAAATCTGTTCTTCCTTCAACTGCCCCCGCACGATCCGGTCGTTAAGCGCTTCGACAATCGCGCGCAGCCGTTCGATCTCTCGCTGCAATTCAGCTTCCAAGTTGATGGCCTCCTTCCGCTTCCGGATGTTCTCCGGCTTCTTCCGGCGTGGCGACGATCGTCCGTTCCTTCAGAATACGATCCGCTTCCTGCAGCGCTACTTCCGCGTCTGGCGCATAGCCGTCGGCTCCGACCCGCTTCCACAAGAAAGGATCGACGTTGAAAGGCAGGCCGCCGACCATGATTTTGACGCCTGTCAAGCGTTCGTCGGCACGCAGCCGCGCAATCAATTTCTTCATTAGACGAACGTGAAACGTCATCGTTGCCGACAAGGCGACGATATCCGCTCCGCGGCGCGCGACCGTTTCGGCCAGCCGATCTTCGTCGGCGTTCGCGCCCATGTAGTAGGTGTCCCAGCCTTCCAACTCGAACACGTCGGTCAGCATCCGCAGCCCGATCTCGTGCATTTCTCCGCCGACGCAGGCCGATACGAGTACGCTGCCGCGTTTCGGGCGTTCTCCGCCGATCCAATGCGCATACAGCCGGGACATGGCGCTCTGCGTAATGGCCGTACAGTAATGTTCGTCGGCGACGCTGATCTGCTGAGTTTGCCACAACCGTCCGACTTCGTACTGCGAAGCCTGGAAGACGTATCGATAAATGTCGCGTATGGTTTCGCCGCGTTCGAACATCTCGTCGACTACGCCGTAGGCGCCGAGACGGTCGCTTCGCAGCAGCGCATCCAGATAACGCCGCGCTTCCCGTCCGAACAAGCGGTCTTCGGCGATGAAAGGCGGCACTTCGGCCGGTTCCCGCGTTCGCTCGATCCCCATCTCCAAAATATGGATCGTTCGCTCCGTCATCTCGCCCTGTCGTCCGGCACGGACGCGGTCCAGGATCAATTCCAACTTTTTGCGGATGTCCGCCTCGGTGAGCCCGTAACCCGCCAGCAGCTGCTTCAGCCAGCCGATATAATGCAAAAACAGCGAAGGGCTGTCCATCAGCACGCCCTCCGCCAAATAGTTCAACGTATAGACGGTGTCGCGGCGCGATTTTTCAAATCCCGCACGACCGTATCTGTCCATCAAGTCCGGTTGAATTCTGTACTGTTCTTCGGTCACGTCGAGCGCAAGAGACTCGATCTCCGAGAACAGCGTCTCGTCGTTCCATGTCGTCATGCGAACCGCCCGCTTCGAATGCGGAAAAGCCCACTGCATTCCGCTTTCTTAGGCACTGCGCATCCCTCCCAACTATCCTGCCGTTCTGCCGACTCCGTTTCGATCCTTGGGTTCATCTTCCCATAACGGGCGGAGATGCGCAACCTCGCAGCAGGATCACGCGCGGCCTGAAGGGCCGTAAAGGTCCTCCCATTCCTCCCGCAGCACGCCCATCCGAATCGAGTCGTAAAGCTCTCCGCGCACGATCCGGCAGCGCCGCACCCGGCCTTCGAGCCGCATGCCGATTCGCGCGGCGGCCCGCATCATGCGCTCGTTGCCCGACCAGGTCGTAATGCCGACCCTGGGCACGTCCAGACTCGCGAACAAATAGCCGACATACAAGCGCAGCGCCTCCGTCCCGCATCCCCGGCTCCATGTATCGGATCGAAGCAGCACGATGCCGCATTCCAGCCAATTGGAAGGCTTATGCTCCCAATAAGAATTGACGGTGCCCAGCATGCGCCCTTCTATCGTCTCGATCAGCAGCCGCGGCTCCCAGGGCAGATTACGCGCTCTGAGGCTTTCGTATCCCTGCGCGAATTCCTCGAACGTCTCTTCCTCTTCTTCATCCTTGAAATAAGGCGCGTCCCATTCCGTCCATGTCCGGTCCTTCTCCGAATGGATCAGATCGTACAGTTCGCGGTAATCGGCCGGCATGACGCTTCGCAGCCGCACTCTTTCGCCCTCCAGCAGCGTCCGGCCGCTTCTTTCGCACGCCGACGGCTGCGCTGCCGCATTTGCGTTCATGTCTTTATCGTTCGCGTTTTGCTTCTTATCCATCTGTTCGTAAACCCTCTTTCCGTTTCGAGTAGGGCGCCGCCCGGGAGCCTGCGCCGCTTGGTTGTCCGTTCACTCGGAACCGGATAGGGCCGAACGGCTTATCGCGCGAGCGTATCGATGCTTCCGTCTTCCCGGCCCACGATGACCGTGTGCGCCATGTCGACGAACAGGCCGTTTTCGACTACGCCCGGAATCGCGTTGAGACTTGCGTGCAGCGAGGCCGGATCGGCGATCGAATCGGCGCGGCAGTCGGCTATGTAATTGCCATTGTCCGTTATATAAGGCTCGCCTTCCGCAAGACGCAGTTCGGGATTCAAATGGAGCGCTTTCAGCGCATCCATCGTCCACTCGTGCGCGAAAGGAACAATCTCCACCGGCAGAGGGAACGCGCCCAGCGTATCCACCAGCTTGTCTTCGCCGACGATCACGAACATTTTGTCGCTGCGCGCCGCCACGATTTTTTCGCGCAGCAGCGCGCCTCCGCCGCCTTTGATCAGCTGCAGATGCCGGTCCACTTCATCCGCCCCGTCGATCGTGATGTCGATTCTTCCCACTTCCGAAAAAGGAACGATCGGAATGCCCAGCCCTACGGCCTGCTCTTCCGAACGCTTCGACGTGGCGACCGCGCGGACCGAAAGCCCTTCCTTCACGCGCTGACCGAGCTTCTCGATCGCGAAATAAGCCGTCGATCCCGTTCCGAGACCGACCGTCATTCCATCTTCTATCGCTTCTACCGCCCGTTCGGCGGCCAGTTTCTTCGTATTCATCTCCACCACTCCGTCCCGATTCGACATTTTGGAAAAAACCTTCCTTGTTCATTGTAAGGCATAAAAAATGGTTGCGACAGTCTTTATTTCGCGTGATCTGAAAGCTTCCCGCCTTCGTTATAAAGATTGTTACTTTTTTTGTCGAATTTAATCGATTATTGGATTATTTTTTCTTTTTCGAATAAGAATCCATCAAATAAATTGTGCGCTATCCGATATAAAAAATATCGAATTAAGTCGAAATTAATCAAGTTAGAGGCAGGTGTAACTGTATGCTGCATAAAAAGATGGATAAAACACTGCTTTTTTTCTACACTTTTCATATTTTTGTTGTTTAGTTTTACAGCTGTCTTTCATTTTTTGACTTTTTCGAACCGTTCCGAACAAACAAACAAAAATTCGACAAACGAACCGACAAGCATCGTGCAGTCCAAGCCGGTTTTCTCTATTTTCATCCAATACGCCGATCAAAGCGGCGAGCGCGAGGCGCTGAACGTCACGCACGATCTCGACTATCATATCTATTGGGAGACAAACATGATGTCGCTGCGCACGAACGCGGACGGCCTCGCCAAACTAAGCCGCCACGATTCTATCCTGTCGATCGAATTGAGCAAGGACTATAAGAGCCTCCCGCAAAGCACGACGTTCTCGAACGATCGGAACGCCCCGGCCGTTCCGGTTTCTTCCGCTTCCAAGCTCAAGCAGGGACAGTGGGGATACAGCGCTATCCAAGCTTCGGCCGCCGTCAGAGCCGGTTTCACCGGCAAAGGCATCAAGATCGCCGTACTCGACACCGGCGTTTCCGAAAAATCCGCTTTGAATATCAGCGGCGGCGTCTCGACCGTCGACGGCGTTTCTTCTTACGAAGACGATAACGGCCACGGTACGTTCGTGGCCGGCATCATCGGCGCCAAAAGCAAAGCGTATAAAGGCATCGCTCCGGACGCTTCGATCTACGCCGTCAAAGTCATGGACAAGGACGGCAACGGCTCGACAGAATCACTGGCGAAAGGACTCGACTGGGCGATCCGCCAGCGTATGGACATCATCAATCTGTCGCTGTCCTTCCCGCAGAATTCCCCGGCGATCGACGCGCTGCTCGAAAAAGCGGCCGCCAAAGGCATCACGGTCATCGTGGCCGCAGGCAACTCCGGCAATTCCGACGGCAGCGGCAATACGCTCGCTTTCCCCGCCAAGTCGCCGGAAACCATCACGGTCGCGGCTGTCGACTCCGATCTGAAACGCGCGGCTTTCTCCGGCACCGGCGACGAAGTCGAACTGTCCGCTCCTGGCGTAGGCGTCGTCAGCAGCAGCCTTTCCGGCAAATACAAACTAAGCGACGGCACTTCCGCTGCCGCTCCGTTCGTCAGCGGAATGGTCGCCGTTCTCAAACAAGCTTATCCGAACCTTTCCGCGGATCAGATCCGCACTTCCCTCCAGCGCGGCGCGATCGACCTCGGCCCGCGGGGGCGCGACCCTCAATACGGGTACGGCATGGTGTCCTTCGAGCGGCTGATCGGCAAAAATTCGGTTATTCCGAACACGACGTATGCCGATGCGCAAAGCGCTTCTTCGGGAACGACTTCTGCTTCGGGCAGCGGCAGCCAAAAAGCTTCCGCCGAAAGCGGCACTTTCCGCTAAACCATAATCGAGGACGAAACACAGTCTGTCCTCTACGGCAGACGCTATTTATGCGGCATACAAAAAGGACCTCATTTCCCGGATAAGCGGGAAACGAGATCCTTTTTTGCATATTACCAGCCCGAGCGTTCGCGCAGCGCCGCAATCTGGGCCGTATGATGCCGGCCGTGCCAGGCGTAATGCGACGTCTGCGTGTCGAGGCGGGTCCAGTTCCCGGACTCCGGATGATAGAAAGTCCTCGCCCGCTGCTCCGGCGTCAGCGATTCCAGCAGGAACGACCAATGCATATGCAGGCCGCGCAGCAGCATCAAGGAAGCCCCTACGGCCAGCCCTTTGGAATCCGCCTGCTCCGCCCATACGGCTTCTTCGTACGGCTTGATGGTGGGACCTTCCTCGGTCAGCGCCAGCTTGAGCCGGATATACGCGTTCATGTGGCTGTCCGCCAGATGATGCACGACCTGCCGTACCGTCCACCCTCCCGGGCGGTACGGCGTATCGAGCTGCTCCTCGCTCAGACCTTCGATCGCTTCTTCCAGCCGGTCCGGCAGGCGGCGGATCTGCTCGGTCCATTCTTCGAGCTGCTCCTCATTCGATTCGAGGGCGTCGTCCGCGCGTCCGATCGGATAGCGCAGACGTTCCAGTTCGGTTTCGTCGACGAATGGTTCAGTCATGGTTTCTTCCTCCTCTAAAGCTCTCTTTTTAGATCATTTTTTTCGGATCGACGTAACGATCGAATTCTTCTTCCGTCAGCAGTCCCGTCTCGAGCGCCGCTTCTTTCAGCGTGGTGCCTTCCGCATGGGCTTTCTTGGCGATCTTCGCCGCGTTTTCGTAGCCGATATGCGGATTCAGCGACGTGACGAGCATCAGCGAGTTGCGCAGATTGTGCTCGATCTTGTCGAGATTGGCTTCGATGCCGACCGCGCATTTGTCGTTGAACGCGATGATCGAATCGGCCAGCAGGTTGACGGACTGCAGGAAGTTGTAGATCAGCACCGGCTTGAACACGTTCAGCTCGAAGTTGCCCTGGCTGGCGGCAAAGCCGATCGTCGTATCGTTGCCGAAGACTTGAGCGACGACCATCGTGATCGCTTCCGGCTGGGTCGGGTTGACCTTGCCCGGCATGATCGAGCTGCCCGGCTCGTTCTCCGGAATGCGGATCTCGCCGAGGCCGCTGCGCGGTCCGCTCGCCAGCCACCGCACGTCGTTGGCGATCTTCATCAGGTCGGCCGCCAGCCCTTTGATCGCGCCGTGCGTGTAGACGGCCTCGTCGTGGCTCGTCAGCGCATGGAATTTATTTTTGGCGGACGTGAATTTGGACTGGGTAAACTGGGAGATGTAAGCCGCCGCGCGGTCGCCGAACTCCGGATGCGCGTTGATGCCGGTGCCGACCGCCGTGCCGCCGATCGCCAGCTCTTTCATATGCTGCACGCTCTCCTTGATCATGTTCCCGCTCTTCTCCAGCATGGCGGACCAGCCGCTGATCTCCTGGCCCAGCGTCAGCGGAGTCGCATCCATCAGATGGGTGCGTCCGATCTTGATCACGTCTTTGAATTTTTCGGATTTCTCGTCGAACGTCGCTTTCAGTACGGCGATCGCCGGCAGCAGCTTATCCTCGACGGCGATCGCGCCGGCGACGTGCAGAGCGGTCGGGAACGTGTCGTTCGAGCTCTGGGACATGTTCACGTGATCGTTCGGATGCAGGCGCTCGTCTTGAAGGCCTTTTTCTTCGAGCAGCTGATTGCCCCGGTAAGCGATGACTTCGTTGACGTTCATATTGGACTGCGTGCCGCTGCCCGTCTGCCAGACCACCAGCGGAAACTGTTCGTTCAGCAGTCCTTCGAGGATCTCGTCGGCGGCCTGGGCGATCGCGCCCGCCTTATGCTCGGACAGTTTGCCGAGATCGCGATTGGCGAGCGCCGCCGATTTTTTCAGGATGGCGAAAGCCCGGATCACTTCGGAAGGCATCTTCTCCTGGCCGATCGGAAAGTTCTCTTTGCTTCGCTGCGTTTGCGCCCCCCACATTTTATCCGCGGGCACTTTCATTTCACCAAGCGTATCTTTTTCGATCCGATAATCCAAAATCCGTCTCCTCCTTCGTCGCTATCACAAAATGGTCACATTCCAATTGTAATTGTAGCGTTTTCAAGAGTCAAAAAGATAGCTTGATGCCAAATATTTTACCGAGAAAGAGGAAAAATTGCCGGAAAAGGCGATGCCGCGTTATAATCGGAACCGTTAAATTTTATCACGGGGGCGATCAAGGTTGGGGATGAACAATAGTACGAAGGAAAATCCGGAACGTCTGGAGCATGTCCGCCTGCTGGAGCGGCTCGCGATCGAAGCCTGGCCTCCGATTGTCCGAGAACCGCTGGGCGGCTGGATGCTGAGAGCGTCGGGCGGCGTCAGCCGCCGGGGGAACAGCGTCTGGACGGCGGCTCCTTTTCCCGAATCGGAGACGGGAGACTGGCTGGAGCATGCCGAGTCGTTCGCCGTGCGCAGCGGCATCCCGCCCTGCTTCTACGTCAGCGACACCTCGCCCGCGGGCCTGGACGAGCGTCTCGCGAACGAGGGCTACCTCCTGACCGAGCCCTGCTATCTGATGACCGGGTCCACCGGGTCGGCGTCGGAACGCCTTTCCGTCCGTCCGGCGAAGGAGAACGGTTTCGAGGTTTCCCTTCCGGGCGCGGACCGCACCGAAGAAAACGGCGAGTGGCTGCGGGAATTCCTTTCGATCAAGGGAGTGCCGCCGGAACGCGAAGCGGCCTACGCCGCGATCTTCGGCGCGATTCGTTCGGATCACACCTTCGCCCGCCTGCGGATCGCCGGGGAGACGGCGGCGCTCGGAACGATCGTCGCTCAGGGAAGATTCGCTTATGTCAGCAATCTGACGGTGACGCCGAAGTTCCGCCGCCGCGGATTGGCCTCCGCGATGATGGCGGAGCTGATCCGCTGGGCGACCGAGAGAGGTGCGGAAGAGCTGTATTTGCAGGTGCTCAGGGACAACCTCCCCGCGGTGACGCTGTATCGAAATCTCGGCTTCGACATCGCGGCCGGGCATCATTACCGGGTGTCCGGCCGCTGAGTCGGCGCACGACGCCTTTCGTCAATTTCCGGTCGTCCGGCCCGAAGGGCCGGAAACGTCCTATCGTTCTCCGAACAGAAGCTCCGGAAGCTCGGTCAGCTCCGCGATCTCGTACGTCGGCGCAATGCCGCTGCCGTTCTCGAGCCGTTCCGGGTTGTACCAGCACGTATCGATGCCGTAATTATGCCCGCCGCGAATGTCCGAAGACAGCGAATCGCCGACGATCAGCGCCTGCGATTTGTCCGGGCAGCCGATGCGCTTCAGCGCGTAATCGAAAATTTCCGGCGCCGGCTTGGCAAAGCCCACATCGTCGGAGACGACGATATGATCGAAATGGTCTTTCAGCTCCGATCCGTAAATGCGGGAAAACTGTACGTCGCGGATGCCGTTCGTGAGAATCGACAGGTCGAACGACGGCTTGAGCGCATCGCACACGGCCAGCGCGTCGGGAGTCAGGAACGACCCACCGGCGAAATGCCGGAGATATACCGCGCCGAAAGCTTCCGGGTCGCTCCCGATGCCGAGCTGCTTGAACATCCGGCGGAAGCGTTCGCTTCGCAGTTCCCGCTGGGTGATCCGATTCTGCTCGTAATCGAGCCACAGCCCCCGGTTGATCGCGGAGTAGCAGGCCAGGCATTCGTCGAACGCCAAGCCGAAGCCGGCTTCGTCCAGCGCCCCGGCCAGCGCTTCCCGTTCGCAGCGGCGGAAATCCAGCAGCGTGTCGTCCGCGTCGAACAAAATATAGCGATACTTTTTCATGAATTCGTCTTCCCTTCTTCCTTTAATCCTTCAGGCACGGCCGGCAGGCACCAATCGATCTCGGGCAGGCCGTTCGAGCGCAGAAAATCGTTCGTTCGCGAGAAAGGCCGGCTGCCGAAAAATCCGCGATCCGTCGACCGAGGGCTCGGATGCGCCGACTTGAGGATCAAATGCCGGTTTCCGTCGATAAACGCTCCCTTCTCCTGCGCGCTGCGCCCCCACAAAATGAATACGGCCGGAGTCTCGCGTTCGTTGATCGCCGCGATCGCCGCCTCCGTGAACGCTTCCCAGCCCAGCCCCTGGTGCGAAGCGGCCGCTCCCCGGCGCACGGTCAGCACATTGTTGAGCAGCAGCACGCCCTGCTTCGCCCAATGTTCGAGGAACCCGTGCCGAACCGGAGGACAGCCCAGATCGTCGTGCAGTTCGCGGTAAATGTTCTCCAGCGACGGCGGAACGCTGACGCCCGGCTGCACCGAGAAGCTCAGCCCGTGCGCCTGGTTCGGACCGTGATACGGATCCTGCCCCAGAATGACGACGCGCGTGTCGGCAAACGACGTCAGATGAAACGCGCTGAAGATCCGGTACATGTCCGGATAGACGGTTCGCGTTCGATACTCCTCCGCCAGACTGCGCCGAAGCTTAAGATAATAAGGCTTTTCCATCTCGGGATGCAGGATGTCCGCCCAATCGTTCGTAAAAATCGGTTTCATAAGGTTCAAGTCCTTTGCCGAAAATTTGCCTGCCGTCTGCGGGTCAGGCTTCCCTTCGCATTATAGCCCAGCCCGGCGGCAAAGAAAAAGACCTCCCCGCCGGGGAAGGTCTGTCGAAAGCTTGTTAACCGGGCCGAAGAATCCCGTCCCCGCCCCGGATCCCGCCGCTTCTTCAGGCCGAAACCAGCACGGCGCGGCTGCCGAACGGATCAAGCGCGGACGGGCCTTCCGGCGTGTCCTCCACGTCGAAACCCGCCTCGCGCAGCGCGCCCGCCGCGCGATCCCGTTCTTCGATATTCGGGTACACGATCGTAAAGTAGCGCAGCCCGACGGCATTCGCCGGAGCGGCCGGAGCGCCGACGCCCGCCCAGGTGTTGAGCCCCATGTGGTGATGGTAGCCGCCCGCCGACACGAACAGCGCGGCGCCGCCGAAGTGCAGCATGACGTCGAAGCCCAGACCGTCCACGTAGAACCTGCGCGCCTCCGGCAGATTGCCGACATGCAGATGGACGTGGCCGATGACCGTTCCTTCCGGCAGTCCGTTCCATTCGCCCGCCAGCTGCAGCAGCGACTCCACATCGACCGGGTCGGTCGCCATGACATACTCGCCGTTCGCGTCTTTTTGCCACTGCGAACGCGGACGGTCCGCATAGATTTCGATGCCGTTGCCGTCCGGGTCGTCCAGATAAAACGCTTCGCTGACCAGATGGTCTCCCTGCCCGATGGCGACCCCGCTGCCCGCCAGATGGCGAAGCGCCGTCCCCAGCGCCTCGCGGCTCGGCAGCAGAATGGCGAAATGATACAAGCCGCTCACCGACTGCGGAGGCAGGATGCGGGCATCCTCCGTTTCCTCGAGGCCCAGCAGCACGCCGCTTCCTTTTACGCCGAACTCGGCCGTTTTGTCCGTCTGAGCGATCAGTTTGAGGCCGATGACCTCGCCGTAAAATCGGATCGACCGTTCGATTTGGCTGACTTTCAGTTGAACCCGCCCCATATGCGCTTCGGGATGAATGCGATAGCTGCTCATCTTACTAACCTCCTGTTTTATCTATACTACTTTTTATTTGATATAAGTAATATTTCTGTTGAATCTATAATAATATAGTTTGTGAGAAAAGTAAAGTATGTGAGTTAAATAACCCCTCATTCCTGAATTTGGTCGTGCCCTCGATTATCTGCAAAAAAGAAGGCTTACCGGTCCCGCACGCTCGGCGAGTCCCGTAAGCCTTCTTCTTTTGCGCCTTCCGGCTTCTTTCTCTTTGTTCCGGGCGTTTGCCGCAAAGGAACTTCGATTCTAGGCAAGTCTAGGCCAGTCCCGCATGACGGGCCAGAAATTCCATCGCCAAGCGGTTTTGCCCGTCCGATACCCAATGGCCGTCGAACGGATAGACACGCATCTCCTTTTCCGACTCGATCCGATTGTACGCCGCGTAGACCGTCTCCGGCATGCAGCAGGGATCTTTCAAGCCGCAGGACACCATAACCGGAATCCGGATGCGCGGCGCCAGGTTCAAGTTGTCGAAATAGCTCAGCGTTTTCAGCACCGCGCCCAGATGCTCGGGATGTCGGCTGACGAAATCCGCCGCTTCGGACAGCGAACTGTTCGAATTCAGAATGCCGAAGTCCATATGGCACATGTTCGGAATATGCGCGACCGCCGCTTTCGGCAGAGCGCTCAGCGCGGACACGATCAGCGCAAGCCCGCCGCCCTGACTGCCGCCGATCAGCAGCACGCGCTCCGGGTCGGTCTCCGGCTGCTCCGCCGCCCATTCCGCCGCGCGGATCGCGTCGATCGTGATCGCCCGATAATAGGCCGTCTCGCGGTCCAGGATGCCGGGGGTCAGCCAGCCCTTGACCGCGCCGTAGTGCTGGTGAAGCCGGTTGCCCGTGTCTCCGCCCTGCCCGCGCACGTCGATCGACAGCACCGCGAAGCCCATCAGGATGTAGTGGGCGAAATGCTCCGGCATCCCTTTGCTGCCCGTGTAGCCGTGATAATGCACGACGCACGGAAACCGGGTCCCTTCTTCCGCTTGAGGCGTCAAATACCAGGCGTGCAGCGGCGTATCGTCGGCGCCTTCGTACGCTGCCTTGTACACATTCATGCCTTTCATCGGCGTTTGTACAAGTTCTCTCGTGCCGTTAAGCGGCTTGCCCGCGTATTCGGCCAACGTCCGTTCCCAAAACTCGTCCAAATCCGCTTCCGCCGTCAACGAAGGAATATAGCGCTCCAGATCGCCGATCCGCGCTTCGATCGCATTGCTCATCGCTGTTCTCGTTCTCCTTTTGCCGATTTACCGGTCTTTCCGCTCCAGCAGCCGCCGGTAAAGTCGTTCGTTCTCTTCATCGTAGCAGACGAAAGCGATCTCTTCCAGAAACGTTTCGCCGTCTTCCGAAGATCGGCCGGCCGTCCAATCCTGCACGGCCGTCCAGGCCGCCTCCGCAGCCTTGTCTTTCGGATAGCCGTAAATGCCCGTCGAGATATTCGGAAAAGCGATCTTTCTCGCTCCGGCGGCCGCGGCTTCTTCCAGCGAGCGGACGTAGCAGCTTTTCAACTGTTCCTCTTCCCCGCTTCGTCCGTCCCGGTATACCGGTCCCACCGTATGCACGACGAACTTCGCCGGCAGCCGCCCCGCCGTCGTGACGACCGCGTCTCCCGTCTCGCAGCCGCCCTGACGGTTCCGGATTTTGCGGCATTCTTCCAGAATCGCCGGGCCGCCCGCCCGGTGAATCGCCCCGTCCACGCCTCCGCCTCCGAGCAGCGACGAATTGGCCGCGTTGACGATGGCATCCGTCTCGTATCGGGTGATATCGCCGCGGACGAGGTTCACTCGCACTCCGTTTATCGTTTTTTCCATGATCGTTTTCCCTCCCGCATCGTCGTTTACGACACAATTACCCGGATATCGGGGTGTCGCTTGCCCGGGCTTTTTTTCATGCCTGCATGCTGCGCTCGAACTTTTTGAATCTCGTCCCCTGGAACGTGAGCATGCCTTCGTCCCCTTCCATGCTGAGGCCGTATTGTTCTCCCGTCACTTCCATTTCTTTGCGGTCGCCGTTTTGCGCTTCGAACGTCAGATAGTAACTCGTGCGGGCTCTCGAATCGCCGCTTCCGCCCCAGACTTCCGTGCGTTTGGCGATCAGCTTCACGGGAACGGTCAGCACTTCCGAAGCGTTGTTTTTCGCGCGCTCCGCCATGCCTTTTATGATCGCGTAGACGATCGAGCCGATCGCCAACACGAAAATAGAAACGAACGGTATCGAGAACCATAGAGGCGCATCGCCGAAAAATCCGCCCATCATGTCCGTAAAGCCGGGCTCCTCGAAAGAAACCGATTGTAGATCTGTACTGCCGCCCATCTTCATGCCTCCTTATCGATATCTGCCTGATGCTTATTAATAACGCCTTCCCGGCAGGAATAGTTTCGGCCGAAAGAGATTCCTTTCCCGAAAAGACGGCACAAAAAACCCGGCGGATGCGGAATCCGAAACGTTCGGTTCCGCCCTCGCCGGGCTGTTCGAAGCATCTTAGCTTGCTTTGGCAGCCTCGATCGCCGCTTCCACGTTTTCGAGCGTCGGGTTGTCGACCTTCGTTCCGTTGACGAAAATGGTCGGCGTGCCCGTAATTTTGCTGTCGTCGCCGGCTTTGACGTCGGCGTCGACGTTGGCTTGATGCGTTTTGTTTTTCAGGTCGCTCGCAAACTTCTCGATATCGGCATCCGGCACGGTCTTCTTGACCAGATCGACGATATAGTCTTCCGTGATCCAGCTCTCGCGCACCTTGCTTGCATCCTGGTTGGCGTAGACCGCTTTATAGTAAGGCCAGAAATAATCCGGATTTTGCTCGTACAGCGTCTGTCCGCCCAGCGCGAGCAGCGTGGAATCGTCGGCCAGGAA
This sequence comes from Saccharibacillus alkalitolerans, assembly GCF_011090185.1. Taxonomy (GTDB): domain Bacteria; phylum Bacillota; class Bacilli; order Paenibacillales; family Paenibacillaceae; genus Saccharibacillus; species Saccharibacillus alkalitolerans. The sequence continues at coordinate 196,447 of NZ_JAAFGS010000003.1, forward strand.
CGGATAGTCCGCGAACTGGAACGACGCTTCGTTCGTGTCGAGGTACTTGGCCTGCAGCTCCGGCAGCACCGTTTCCGTCCAGACCTTACAGTCCGGACATTTGAAATCGCCGAACTCCACGATCTTCACGTCCGAAGCAGGATCGCCCAGCGTCGGCTGATTCGAAGCCTCGTAGCCGGTCAGCACGACGGGCTCCGCGGAAGAAGTGGAGGTCTGGTTTTCTCCGACTTTCGTCAATACATAGATCAGGACCATCAGCAGCACGACCACGCCCACGAATCCCAACGCGATGGCGCTGAAATTGCTTTTCTTGCGCTTCGATCCCGACGTCCACTGGGAAGCGGCCGTGTTTTGATTCTGCGGTTTTCCGTTCTGCGGCTTTTGGGCGCCTCCCGTATTTCTCTTGGCCCCCTGCGCCTGCGGCTTGCCGTTATTTTTCGGCGCCGGCTTTTTGTTTTTGCTCATCCCTTTTCCCCTTATCCTCAAGTTTGCCGTTCATCTCGCCGTCAGGCATGACGGGCGAAAAAAGGCTCGACTGTCTTTGATTATATCGAGTTTCGCCCCCATGATTCAAGCTTGCAGGCATTCTCGAAAAAAAATGCGTCAAAGTTGTCCGTACAGGTGAAAAATATAGGTACGGGGATTTCGTATTTGACGAAAGTTTCCTAAATCACAGGAGGAGGAATTGACGTGAAATTTTTCTTGGACACCGGTAATCTGGAGGAAATCAAGCGGATCGTCCGCTTGGGCTTGGTAGATGGCGTTACGACGAACCCTTCGCTGATCGCGAAAGAAGGCCGCCAGTTCAAGGACGTCATCAAGGAAATCACGGCAATCGTTCCGGGCCCGGTCAGCGCGGAAGTCGTATCGCTCAAAGGCGACGACATGATCGCGGAAGCGCTCGAGATCGCGGAATGGGCGCCGAACGTCGTCATTAAGCTGCCGATGACGGAAGAAGGCCTTTACGCCTGCCATCAGTTGACGCAAAAAGGCATCCGCACCAACGTGACGCTGATCTTCTCCGCGGCCCAAGGCCTTATGGCCGCCAAAGCGGGCGCGACGTTCATCAGCCCGTTCATCGGGCGTCTCGACGACATCGGCCTGGACGGCATGCAGCTGATCAGCGATCTGCGCAGCATTCTCGATATTCACGGATTGAAATCCGAGATCATCGCGGCCAGCATCCGCAATATCGGCCACGTGCAGCAGGCGGCTCTCGCCGGCGCGCACATCGCCACGATTCCGGGCTCCATTCTGCCGAAACTGTGGGGACATCCGCTGACCGACAAAGGCATCGAGCAGTTCCTGAAAGACTGGGAAACCGTACCTCAAGCCGCCGACGCGGTCAAAAAAGAAGCCGATACGAAAGCATAAGGAAAGAAGCCCTCGCGGCAGACCTTTCCGGCAAAAAAAGCCCGCTCCTCCCGGAGCGGGCTTTTTGGTGCGCGCCGCTGTCCCCTTTTTCTTCGGACGCTACGAAACTTTGAGCGCTCCGTCGGCAGAGGCCCGCGGCTTTCTCCGTTTTCGCGGCTGTCCTTTCCAGGATAAATAAGTCCAGACCCGCAAAATTTTCTCCACCGGACCGGTACGGAACTTTTTCAGATATAAAGGACTCAGCCACAGCTGCGCGGCATAGACGGCCAGCACGAGTACCGCCCCGGCGAACACGCCGGCACGGCCGAACAGCCCGAATCCGTAGCCGTAAAAAATCGTCGTGCAGATCACGGTCTGCAGCAAATAGTTCGTCAGCGACAGCTTCCCGACAGCTTCGAACCTCTCCAGCAGGGCGAAGCGGCGGAGGCCTGCGTACAGCAGCGCGAAAGCATAAATATAGCCGAGCGCAAGCAGAGATCCTCCGAGCGCATCGCCGACGCCGAGGCCCGGCAGACCGTTCCCGCCTAGCTGCGGAGCCAGTACGCCGTACGCTTTGGTCAGCAGGCCCGTTCCTCCGAAGATCGCGGCCCGCCGCGCGTAGACGCCGCGCATCGCCCGCGGATCGTCGAACGTTCCTTTGCGGGCCGCTCTCATGCCCAGCAGGAACATCGGGGCGATCAGGATCGGAGCGAGAAGACTGAGAATCGCCAAGGTCAAGCCATCTTTTTCCTCCAGCGGATCGGCGTTATTCCGAAAATCCATGATTTCCGCATACGTTCCGCTGCCGTACACATCGCGGCTCTGCATGATATAGTTCCGGGTATGGGCGGAATCTCCCGGCACCGGCTCGGAAGGATCATTCGGAACCAGGCCCAGAGCGCCCACCGCAACCATCAGAAGCACCGCCCACGCCAGCAGCGCTGCGGGACGGCGGTTCAAAAACAGCAGCAGGAAAAATCCGGTCATGCCGTAGAAGGTCAGAATGTCGCCTTCCCATAAAAACGTCGCATGCAGCAGGCCGATAACGAAAAGCAGCAGAAATCTTCGAGCCAAATGACATTTCGGCCTCAGCTCGCGCGCTTTCAGACTGTCCGACAGCTTCACCATGCCGAACCCGAACATGAAGGCGAAGATCGGCATGAAGCTGCCGACTACCGCGATGAACAGAAATCTGTGAAACGCCAAATCCGCGCCCGCAATGCCGAACAACGCAGGCTCGCCCTCGCCGTAAAGGCCGTACTGAAAAATCAGCATGTTGGCCAAAACAATGCCCGACAGGCTGAATCCCCGAAGTCCGTCGATAAATTGGATTCTTTTTTTATTGGTCAATTCGATCACCTCTGCACTCAGCTTAAAGGACCGTCTTGAACAGGGGATAAAGCCTTCCTTAACATTTGCTTAACGATACGCAAAAGGATCTTTTTTCGTTTAGCGGCCGTTAAGGTTTATTTGGTACACTGTCAGAAGCAAAACCTACATACGGATACAAGCAGGAGGAATGCCGCTGTGCATAAGGCCAATATCCTGATCGTGGACGACGAAAAAGCGATCGTGCAGATGATCGAGATCGTACTGCGCAAAGAAGGCTTCGAACATATTTATACGGCGGGCAGCGCCGAAGAAGGCATGGCGCTGCTGCGCGAACACCGCGCGGACGTCATTTTGCTCGACGTCATGCTGCCCGACCGCACGGGCTTCGAGCTCGGCCCGCAAATACGCGCTCAGTCGGACGCGCACCTGATTTACTTGACCGCCCGGGCGACCGACCTCGACCGGCTCACCGGATTTGCCGTGGGCGGGGACGATTACGTGACCAAGCCGTTCAATCCGCTGGAAATCGCGGCCCGCATCAAAGCGAGGCTGCGCCGAGGAACGGTCGAAGCGGCCCCGCTTCCCGCCGCTTCGGCAGCGGCCGATCTCCGGAAGCGCCACGATTTCGGCGGGTTCGTGCTCGACGAGCCGGCGGGCGAACTTCTCGTCGGCGGAAATCCCGTCCCGTGTCCCGCCCAGGCTTATCAGCTGCTGCTGTTTTTGTGCCGGAACCCCAACATCGTCTTTTCCAAATCGCAGCTGTACGAGTCGGTATGGGGGTTCGACGGCTTAAGCGACGACAATACGGTCATGGTGCATATCCGCAAAATCCGCGAGCGGATCGAGCCCGATCCCGGTTCTCCCCGCTATCTGCTGACGATCCGCGGACTCGGCTATAAATTGGTGAAAGGCAGCGACGAATGAAAAAAAACGCTGAAGTTCGCAGCGGCCGTATTGCCAGGCGGCTGGGGCTGCATTTCACGGTCCAATTTTTCCTGATCTGGCTGTCCGTGCTGACGACCGTGTTCGTGGCCCTATTCATATTGATCTACTCCATCGGCGGCGAGCAGCTCAGAAGCGACTCGCCGGCCAAAATTTTGGATTCCGTGTCGCTGGAAACGATTATCGAAGGAGACAGCGTCGAACTGCCTTCCTTATGGCGGGAGCAGCTGCGGGATATGGGCTATTGGCTGCAGATCGTCAACGGGAGGGGCGAGACGATTTATGCCGCCAACGTCCCCGAGGACGTGCCCGCTCGCTATTCCGCCTCGCAGCTGCTTCGTATCGGCGATTCTCGCCGAATGGACCGGTACGAAGTGACGACGCTGTATGAGGAATTGGACGGCTCGCCCAGCCTCTATCTGCTCGGACGACGGGACGTGAACGGAGAGCTTCTGCAGGACTGGTTCGACCGATATGCCGAGAACGGGCGAATTGCCGGCGTAAGCGCGCGAACCCTTCTCGCCGGCGAGACGGAACGTCTGGGCGCTTCGCTCCGCGTGCTCGACGGGGAAGGAAATGTCGTGCAGAGCTTAGGGCTTGAATCCGGCTCGGGATCGTACGGAGCGCTGGATCTGGTCAAGATCCGCTCCGCTCCTTCCGAGACGGACACGAAGTTTTCCTACTATTACGATTCGGGGTCGGGTTACACCTGGCTGCTGGAGGGGCCGAAGAAAAATATGGCGGATCCCGAACAACCTATGCTGCGCAAAGTGCTGTTGGTGTCGTTTCTCGTGGGCGGAGCCGTTCTGCTGCTCGCGCTCGCCGTGGCCGCCTGGCACGGTTATCGCTACGGCGGTCCCCTGCTGCTGTTCATGCGCGGGTTCGAACGAATGGGCCGGGGCGAATACGAGCAGGTATTCACGGAAAAGGAACGCCGCAAAATTTTCCGCAAAAACGGACGTTTCCGCGTTCGTTACAAGCTTTACCGCGAAGTGATCGCCGGATTCTCGGACATGGCCGGCCGGCTTGCCGACGCGCGCAGCGAGCGGATGCGGCTGGAGAAGTCCCGCGAAGAATGGATGGCGGGCATTTCTCACGATCTGCGCACGCCCCTTGCCGCGGTTCAGGGTTACGGCCATCTGCTCGAGAGCGGGCAGTTTCGCTGGAGCGAAGAAGAGCTGCGGGACATGGGCGTCACCATTCGCGAAAAAAGCGCTTATATGCTGGAGCTGCTGCAGGATTTCTCGCTGACGTTCGAATTGAAAAACCATACGCCGGGCGAAAAGCTCGAGCCGCTGGAATTGAACGAATTCGTTCGCCGTACCGTGCTGCGCTACGTCAACGATGCCACGCTGTCCGGCGTCTCCTTCGGATTCGAAGAAGCCGATGCGCCGACCGTGATTTCGGCTAACGCCAAGTGGTTTCAGCGGCTGCTCGACAACCTGATTTCCAACGCCGTCAAGCACAACGAAGCGGGCACGAATATTGTGCTGAGCGTAGGGCGAAAAGGGGACGAAGCATGGGTGAGCGTCCTTGACGACGGTGTCGGCATGGACGAAGAGACGCAATCCCGCCTGTTCGACCGCTATTACCGGGGAACGAGCACCGACGAAGGCGTGGACGGCGCCGGCCTCGGCATGAGCATTGCCTATGCCGTCGTAACGGCGCATAAAGGAACCATCTCCGTTCGATCCTCCCCGGGCGAAGGCACGCTCATCGAGATGCGCTTTCCCGCCGAGTCCGGCGGAAGGCCGCGGTCCTCAAACAAAAGCAAAACGGAAGCCGGCGGCTGAAGCGGACGTCTCCGAAAAAGCGAGGGGAAAAGGTCGCGCCGGCCGGCCTTCCCCTTTTTTTCGGATCGTTCTTTTTTCGTTCGCAAGACATTTGACACCGCTTTCCGAACTTCGTATACTTGCGTGAGCAAGCAGCAAAAGACAGAACGAGCGACCGGCCCGCGGGACGGAATCCGGCCGCGCCAGAGGGGGATTATTCTTGTATCAGCCGCAGGATTCCATCGGTTTTCAACTGGGCGTCATCTACCGCAAAGTCAGCAACCGGCTCGCCGCCCGCCTCAAGGATTACGACCTGACGCCCGAACAGTGGTCCGTCATGTGCTGCATCTGTTTCAAGGAAGGCATGAATCAGAAAGAGATTGCCGAACGCACCGTCAAAGACCAGCCGACCGTCACCCGCATTCTCAACGTGCTGCACCGCAAAGGGTTGATCATGCGCAGCAGCGACCGTGCGGACCGAAGAGCTTATCTGATTTATCCGACCGACAAAGGCCGTCAGGTCACCGAAGAGACGGCCGTCATCGAACGCCATCATAACGCCGCCATGATCGAAGGATTTACGCCCGAGCAGCTTGAGCTGCTGATGGAGGCGTTCCGCAAGATCGAGCGCAATACGGAGCACTACGGCGACGATGCTCCCGCCGCGGAATAAGCCCGATTCCGCAGCTCTCCGCATGGCGGGCGAAGATAGGCGCAATCTTTTCCGGCAGCCCGTCTTCAACCGGCGGCACCCGTCCATAACCAAAGCATTCCGGCAGCGGAATGCTTTTTTATGCGGTTCGGGCCGCCCGGCGCCGACTCGAAGCCCCGGTCAGCCCCGGCGTCCCTTCTTCTTCTTTTCCTTCAACGCCTGCATTCTGGCCTCCGCTTCGCGGGTCTGCCGAACTTCCGCTTCCAGATCGGCGAGCTGGCCCGCGGGCCGGAATACCGTATCGCCATGACAGACTTCCATCCGTTCGGGATCGAGCCTGCGCAGAATATTCGCGCTGCGCAGCGCAAGATCGGGATCGGGAGTAAAACGGGCCTGCGCAAGCCGTCCTTTTTTGGAATTGAACAGGTCGCCCGCGAGCAGTACCCGATCCTTTTCATGGAAATAAACGACATGTCCCGGCGAGTGACCGGGCGTAAAGTAAGGGGTCAGCGAGCCGATCCGTTCCGCTCTGCCGTCCCGCCCTTCAACGGCGGACAGCGGCCGCAAAATGCCTTTTTCCACATGCGCATGCGCCCTGTCTTTGCCCGGATACGCCAGGTCGCCTTCGGCATAAGGAATCTCCGCGGCATGCATGTATACCGGCACGTCGCGCTCACGCAAAACGGATTTGAGTCCGCCTACGTGATCGGCATGGCCGTGTGTGAGCACGATTCTTCGGAGCGGACCGGCGTTCAGCCGGTCGATCTCTTTCAAAATGGACCTCGCCATAAAGGACATGCCGGTATCGACCAGCGTGACTCCGTCTTGCTCCGCCACGATCCAGACATGGATCGGGATTCCCACCCATGCTCCCACGCTCCGAATGGACTCCGTAATTGACTTGACAGCCATGCTTCGATCGCTCCGTTCTGCTGATTTATGCTTCTTCGAACGCCTTCGGGCGAAGAAAAGAATCTCCCGGGGTTCCGTCTGCGCCAAGAAGCCGCCCTTTGACGATAAGGGGCGGCTTCGAAGGTGTCAAGCGAAGGGCGCCGGAATTAGAGCCAATTCGCCCAGCCGCAGCGACCCGAAGAGCGACATATGCAGTTCGGCCGGCCCCGAAAGAAGCGGATTATTCGAAGCGTACGTGCCGCGCAGCGTGCTCCATTCGCCTTCCTTGGCGCCCGCGATATCCGAAACGCCCAGGACTGCGCCGTCCGCTCCGCCCAGACGAAGTTCGATCCGTCCGGCGGTACCGCCGTTGCGTACGCGCAGCGTCCAGCCGGCAATCCCCCGCGAAAGGTCGACGCCGCGGAAGGTCAATTCGCCGGGCAGCGTCGGGTCCGCGACGCGCACGGCGGTCTGACCGCGCTCTCCCTCGTCCAGCAGCGCGTTCTCGTAATCGTCGAAATTTTCCGCCCTTGTCGTTTGGTATAAATTTCGCGGCGGGACGGTCTCTCCGCTTACCGCAATGACCGTACTCGCGCGAATGTCGGCCGAAGAAGAACCGACCATCAGCGTATAGGCCCCCGATTCCACGCAGAACTTGTCCCGCGACACATCCCAGAAGGCCAGTTCGCTTACGGGCAGCTCGAACGCGACCGTACGGCTCTGCCCCGCCGGAACGAATACCCGTTCGAACCCCTTCAGCTGCTTCAGCGGCCGCTTCGCGGAAGGATTTTCCGCCCGGACGTAGAGCTGCGGGACTTCTTCGCTGTCCGTGCCGCCCGTATTGGTGAGCACGAATTCGATACGAACGGTATCCTCCGCCTCGAACGATTCGCGCTCCAGCTTGATCGTTCCGTAATCGAAACTCGTATACGTGATGCCGTGACCGAACGGGTACAGGACGTCTCCCGCGAAATATTGATAGGTCTGTCCGCTCTTGGCGATATCGTAGTCCAGCATGTGGGCCAGATCTTTCTCGGAGCGGTACCAGGTCATGCTGAGCCTTCCCGCCGGCGCGGAGTCCCCGAACAGCGCGTCGGCCAGCGCCGATCCCATTTCCTGCCCGCCGTGCGCCATGTACAGAACCGCCGGAACCGAATCGGCGATCTCGCCCAGGGCGAACGGATAGCTGCCGACGATCACGACGACGGTACGGGGATTGGCGGCATGCACGGCCCGAATCAATTCTTCCTGGCGCGGAGGCAGCGACAGCGAAGGGCGATCGATTTCTTCCTTGCCGTTAATGTACGGGCTGTTGCCCACGCAGACAATCGCGATGTCGCTGAGCCGGGCCGCTTCGGCCGCTTCCGCGATGCCGTCCTTTACCGTTTCCAACGTCAGCGGCGCGGCCGCCTCTTCGCTCTCGACGACCAGGGCGCGCAGCGTGCGGACTTCCTTCGCGCCATGTCCCGCTCCGGCCTCTTCGTTCGACCGCGCCTCCCCGATCGACCGGGCATTCCCGGCCGAACGATCGGCTTCGCTCCAGCCGATCGGCACGCCGTTCCACTGGCGCAGCGTCGCTTCGCCTCCCTGCCCTTCCTTCAGGTCGAACAATTCTTTCACGAACCAACCGCCGATCTGTTCGGCCGAAGCCGCGAGAGGCCGGGCATCCTGCGCGCTGACGAAGCGGCCGTTGGCATGGGCGCGAAGCGTATGCTGTCCCCAACCCCACCGGGTCAGCTCGAAGCGCGAAGCGTCGGCTCCGCTCTCTCCGAAGTCCGGCTCCAGCGCCAAGGTGCCCGCTTCGCCGGACTGAACGGCGAGTACGCCTTGTCCGCCGGCATCATGCAGCCTTACCGTATCGCTGCCTTCGGCATAGCGAACGCTGCCCGCCCTGCTCTCGCCTTCGCGAGCGGCTCTTGCGCCGCCCTCCGCCTTCGCCCGGACGGCCAACCAGCGGGCCGCCTCGTCCGCGGCGGCCGCCGCGGCTTCGTTGGCTTCCCGCACCGTCGCCGCGCCCGCAATCCGCCGCGCCGATTCGCCCGCCGCGCCCGTGCCTCGCGCGGCGCCCTCGGCATCCAGCTTCGCTCGAATGCCGTCCAGAATCGACACGCGGTAAGGCAGCGTGCCGCTGTACCAATCCGTCCACACCGCGTCGGCCGTCGGTCCGACGACGGCTGCGCTTTCGATCTCCGCGCGGCGCAGCGGCAGAATGCCGTCGTTCTTCAGCAGCACGACGGACTGCGCCGCCGCCCGCTTCGCCAGCGCGGCGTGTTCCGGCGCGCACAGGATCGATTCCGGAAGGCTCGCGTACGGATTGTCCGGTTCCGGATCGAACTGGCCGAGCCGGAACCGGATGCGGAAGACGTTGACCAGCGCGCGGTCGACGTCTTCCTCCCCGATCAGGCGGCGCTCCAGCGCTTCGCGCGCCGCCGCGATTACAAGCGTCGGCTCGTCGGTCAGACTGTCGACGCCGGCGAGCAGGGCACCCGCCACCGATTCCGCATGCGAATCGCGATAATGGTGAAAGTTGACCGTCTGCGACAGGTCGCCGCCGTCGCAGACGATGAAGCCGTCCATCTTCCACTCGTCTTTGACGAAGCGCCGCACGTAAGGGCTTTCGATCGCCGGGGTACCGTTGATCGAGTTGTAAGCGGTCATCATCGACAGGGCGCCGCCTTCCTCGAACGGAATGCGGAACGCTTCGAGATAATATTCGCGCATATTGCGCGGCGTTACGCTCGAAGAACCGTCCAGCCGCCCGACTTCGTTGTTGTTGGCGAAGAAATGCTTAAGCGTCGCCACCATTTTCAAATAAAAAGCATGCTCGCCCTGCATGCCGCGCGCCAAATTCGCCGCAAGCTTGCCCGCCAGATGCGGGTCTTCGCCGTACGCTTCCTCCGTGCGTCCCCACAGCGGATTCCGCTCCATATCGACCGTCGGCGCCCACAGCGTCAGCCCGTGCGTCTCCGGCTCGCTGCGGTAATAGCTGCGCGCTTCGTCGCCGATGACGGAGCCGATCTCGCGCAGCAGCTCTTTGTTCCAGGTCGACGACAGCCCCATCGGCTGGGGAAAAACGGTAGCCACGCCTTTCCAGGCTACGCCGTGCGCCGCTTCGCCGCCGACTTTGTACGCGGGCACGCCCAACCGCTCTACCGCTTCCTGCCGGGTCGGAAGCAGCGACAGCTTCTCTTCGGGCGTAAAGCGCGAGACCAGATCCCGCACCCGTTCTTCCAGCGGTCTTGAAGCATCCAAATACAATTCGGTCATCTGTTGTTCTCCTTTCGACTAAAGCGTTTCCATAATCGGCTTAAGAAAGCGCGGGACGCGAATTCCCGCGCGCTTCCGCTAGTATACTCTCATCCGTCCGCGTATGCCGAAAAACCGATCGAGCGGCGAGGATCGCCCCATACGCAAGCGGGGTAAGGAAGCGCTTCTCCCGAAGCGTCTCCTTACCCCTTGCTCTGTACGATATTTTAGAGCGTGACCGTCACGCGGCCGCCTGCAGGCGTCAGCACGAGACCCTGCTCGCTTGCTTCGTTCGAAGCGCCGTCCACGGACGAAGCGGAGGAAATGCCCCGCAGCACGATCTTGACGTTCTGACCGCCCGACACGCTGATTTTGATTTCGTTTCCGCTGCGCGCGGCCGAAGCTTCGAGCTGCTGCTTCGTGTCGATGCCGATGATGTTCGCGGAAGCCGTTTTGCCGTCTTCCAGATCGAACAGATGCAGCGTCACGCCGTTCGCGTAATCGTAGTCCGGTTTGCTGTCGTCGGAACCGACGGCCAACAGCGTGCCTTCTCTGACGAAGACCGGCAGGCTCATGAAGTCGTAGTTTTCGCTGTACCAGCGTCCGCCTTCTTTCGTTTGGCCGTCCAGCAGGCCCGTCCATTTGCCCGCAGGCAGGTAATAAGTCACGTCGCCCTGCTCGTTGAAGATCGGCGCGACGAGAATCGAATCGCCGAACATGTACTGCAGGTCGAGCGGTCCGCAGGTCGGATCTTCCGGGAACTCGAGGAACATCGGACGCATCATCGGAATGCCGCGCGCCGCCGATTCCGCAGCCTGGTTGAACAGATACGGCATGAGCGAGTTTTTGAGCTTCGTGAATTTGCGCAGCACGTCCACCGCTTCTTCGTCGAACAGCCAAGGCACCCGGTACGATTCGTTGCCGTGCAGGCGGCTGTGCGAGGACAGCAGGCCGAACTGCACCCAGCGCTTGTACACGTCGGCCGGAGCCGTCATTTCGAAGCCGGAGATATCGTGGGACCAGAAGCTGAAGCCGGATACGCCGAGCGACAGGCCGCCGCGCAGACTTTCCGCCATCGATTCGTAGTTCGACGAGCAGTCGCCGCCCCAGTGAACCGGGAACTGCTGGCCGCCGACCGTAGCCGAACGGGCGAACAGCGCCGCTTCGTTTTTGCCGAGCTTCTCTTCCAGCACTTCGAATACCGCTTTATTGTACAGGAACGTGTAGTAGTTGTGCATTTTGACCGGGTCGGAGCCGTCGTGATAGACGACGTCCGTCGGGATTCTTTCGCCGAAGTCCGTTTTGAAGCAGTCCACGCCCTGATCGACGAGCTCGGCCAGTTTGCCTTTGTACCAGTCGACGGCCGCCGGGTTCGTAAAGTCGACAAGACCCATGCCCGCCTGCCACAGATCCCACTGCCAGATGCTGCCGTCCGGACGTTTCACCAGATAGCCGTTCTCCATGCCTTCGTCGAACAGAACGGATTTCTCCGCGATATACGGGTTGATCCAGACGCAGATCTTCAGTCCTTTGTCCTTAAGGCGCTTCAGCAGGCCCGCAGGGTCCGGGAAGACGTCTTTGTCCCATTCGAAGTCCGTCCACTGGTATTCCTTCATCCAGAAGCAGTCGAAGTGGAAAACGGACAGCGGCAGATCGCGCTCGCTCATGCCGTCGACGAAATGGTTGACCGTCGCTTCGTCGTAATCCGTCGTGAACGAAGTCGTCAGCCACAGACCGAAGGTCCATGCCGGAGGAAGGGCCGGTTTGCCGGTCAGCTTGGTGTAGTTGTCGAGAACGTCTTTCGGCGTTTCGCCGCCGATGATGAAGTATTCCAGCGTTTCGCCTTCGACGCTGAACTGGACTTTCGACACGTTCTCCGAAGCCACTTCGAACGAAACTTTTTCCGGGTGGTTGACGAATACGCCGTAGCCTTTGTTGGACAGGTAGAACGGAATGTTTTTGTAAGCCTGCTCGCTGCTCGTGCCGCCGTCTTCGTTCCAGATGTCGACGACTTGGCCGTTCTTCACGAACGGAGTGAAGCGCTCGCCCAGACCGTATACGTATTCGCCGATGCCCAGATCGAGCTGCTCGCGGAAGTACGTTTTGCCTTCGGCTTTCGCTTCGATGTGCGCGGCGCGCTTGAACGCGCTGCCCGTCAGGCGGCGGTTCCCGTAATGAAACTCGGTCGCGTAACCGGTGTTTTTCTTGATGCTGACGCGCAGTTCGCCGCTTTGCAGCGCGATCTCGTCGTCGTTATGGGTCATCTGCACGTTCGTTTCCGACTCGTACAGTTCGAATTCGGGAGATTTCTTCACGCCGCCGGCGTGACGGTTCAGACGGACGCGGATCACGTTCGGCATCGGGGAGCTGAACGTCGATTTCAGCAGCGTCGCGTTGAGCGTGTCGCCTTTCTTTTCGACTCTTTTCGTGGCCGTATACACGGTCATCGAATCGCCTTTTTGAACCACGTCGCGGATGTCGACCGGGCTCTGCATGTTATATCCTTCGCGGACCATCCAATATCCATCGGTAAATTTCATGAATAATAGCCTCCTTGGCAGTGGTGGAAGCGCTCCGGCGCCTATCGGCGGCCGCAGCTGAACCTTCGGGACCGCTTTTCATTCGGCGGTCTTTTCATTTATAATGATATTGATCTTTATGCTAAATTTCTTCCGCTATTTTGATCTAAAGTATCAGGATTTTGATCTTTTCCGTTTCCTCCAAGCTGCTTACCCGCCACTATTTGGAAACGATTTCATAGAATGTCGAAAAGGAGACCCGTTATGGACCATGCTTTATTGAAAGAACAACGCATTCACGGCAACCCCATGTACCCGGTCAGCAGCTATGTCATGGAAGATCTCGACTACACCACCATCATGGACTGCCATTGGCATGAAGAATGGGAATTCACGCTCGTTACCCGCGGCCGGATCAAATTCCAGATCGGCACGGAATATTACGAAGTGGGGGCGGGCGAAGCCATGTTCGTCCACGGCGGCGAGCTGCACGCGGGCTACCGGATCGGCGACGAACCGTGCGCGTTTTCGGCGATCGTGTTCGGAGCGGAATTTTTGTCGAGTCGGGGATATGACGCGCTTCAGGAAAAATTCATCGATCCCCTGCTGCAAAAAAAGGCGCTCCCTCCGCCGCATCTGACCGGACGCGAAGCATGGGAACGCGAAATTTTGGATTTGATCGCCTCGGTCATCGCCGACAACGAACGGGCCGCCCCGGCGTTCGAACTGACGACGAAAGCCCGGCTGCTGCAGGTTTTCGCGCTGCTCCAAGGGCATATGCGCGAAAACGCCCCTTCCGTTCCGAGCGCCGACCGCGAGAAGGTCGAGCGGCTGAAGACGGTGCTGGGCTTCATGCACGAGCGCTACGCTTCGCCGATCAAGCTCGGCGATTTGGCCGCGCTGCTCGGCATGAGCGAAGGGCACTTCTGCCGTTTTTTCAAAAGCATGGCGCACAAAAGTCCCGTCGACTATCTCAACCGCTACCGGACCCAACAGGCCTGCCGCCTGCTCGAAACCAGCGGCCACAAGATCGTCGAGATCGCGATGGAAGTCGGCTTCGACAGTCTGAGCTACTTCATCTCCGTATTCAAGCAGCATCAGGGATGCACGCCGTCGCAGTATCGGAAAAGGCTGGCCGAAGGCGCAGCCGCGGCGGCCGAGTCTTAATCTTCCGCCCCTCTTTTCCAAAAAACTAACATTTTCTTCTAAAATCATTTCTCTTGGCGTCGATATAGTTAGAGAAGATTGTTATTTTTTTGGAGACGGAGGCCGGATCTATGCGAGTAAAAAGCATCAAAGCGAAAACATTACTGCTCATTCTGCCGCTGCTGCTGGTGATTGTGATCGGTGTTTCCGCCGCCGTTATTTTCAAATCGCACGGTTTGCTCCTGCAGCAGACGGAAATCGGCATGCAAGAACAGCTGGGCAATACCGCTCAAAGCATTCAAAACCGGATCGCTTCCCACGGAAGGGTACCGGAAACGCTGGCCAAGTCCATTCAGGGCCACTATAAAAAGCTGAGTCTGACGGATTACGACGCGGCTCTCGAAAATGCGCTTGACATCAACAAAGACACGTTCGGCGTCGGCATTTATTTCGAACCTCGACTGTACGCTCCCGGCACCGAATTTTTCTCCTCCTACGCTTTCCGCGAACAGGATCAAATTAAGGTGACGCACGATTACAGCGATCCGGGTTACAACTATCCCGAACAGCCCTGGTACAAGCTGGCGGTCGACCAAAAAGAAATCAAATATACCGACCCTTTTTACGACGATACGACCCAAACGACCATGGTGACGGCAGCCGTTCCCGTCTATGACGGTCAGGATCGGTTCGTGGCGGTCACTACCGGCGACATCAATTTGAACACGGTGCAGAATATCGTATCCGAAACCCATGTGGGCAGCAGCGGTTGGGCGTTCATGCTCGGCCGGGACGGCACTTACCTGGCGGGGCCCGATACGGACAAAGTCATGAAAGCCAAACTCCAGGATGACCCGGACCCCGCCCTGTCCGCTCTGGCCAAAACGATTCTGCAGGACGGCGAAGGTTCCGCCTTCTACGATTCTCCCGACGGGATCGTTCACGTCTACTTCGCGAAGCTGGAGCAGACCGATTGGATCGTCGCTCTCGCTTTGCCGGACGCGGAACTGAAAGAAAAAATAAATTCCATGCTGCTGCAGGCTTTGATCTTCCTGCTGGTCGGCACCGTGCTGATCGTCGCGGTCATTCTGCTGTACGCGCGCAATCTGACGGCGCATACGGCGCGCGTCAACTCGATGGCCGAACATCTGGCCCGTGGCGATTTCACTTATACGATCGCGGTCAAAACGCAGGACGAATTCGGCAAAATGGCGGAAAATTTGAACGGCACAAGCGAGCTGCTGCGCAAAATGATGGGCAAAGTCACCGAGCATTCGCTGCATGTGGCGTCTACCGCGGAAGAGCTGACGGCCAGCGCAGACGAGACCAAGGCCGCGGCCGAAGACATCTCGAACACGATTCAGGAAGTCGCCGCCGGCGCCGAACAGCAGCTCAAAGGAACGCGCGAAAGCGCCACTTCGCTTGAAGAATTGGCCGCGGGCATTCAGCGAATCTCGGAATCGTCGTCGGCTCTGCACGAGGCCTCGCGCCATACGTCGGAGCAGGCTGCGCAGGGCAACGAGATCATCCAGCAGGCCGTCCGGGACATGGGCGAAGCCAACCGCGCCGTCTCGCTGACCTCCGAACACATGGAACAGCTCCGAACGCGTTCGATCGATATCGGCAATATCATCGACGTGATCAGCGGCATCAGCACGCAGACGAATCTGCTGTCGCTGAATGCCGGAATCGAAGCCGCTCGCGCGGGCGAACACGGACGAGGATTTGCCGTAGTGGCCGCGGAGATCGGCAAGCTTGCCGAAAAGACGACCGATTCCGCCCAGAAAGTCCGGGAAATCATCGAAGAGATGCAGGGAGACACGCGGTCCGCCGCTCTCTCGGTCGAAAACGGAACGAAAGCGGTCTACTCCAGCACGGCGCTCGTGGAAGACGCGGGCAAGGCGTTCACCGGCATCGTCGAAGAAATCCGGCAGATCGTCCATCAGATTCTGGAAGTATCCACGGTCTCCGAGCAAATGTCGGCCGGCTCCCAGCAGATCAGCGCGACGATGGAAGAGCTGGCCCGGATCTCGGGCGACGCGTCCGACGCCACCCAGAACGTGGCCGCCGCCAACGAGCAGCAGCAGGCCGCCATGGAAGAAGTTTCGTTTTCCGCCAAGTCGCTCAGCACCATGGTGCAGGAACTGCAGGAACTGCTCGAGCAGTTCAAGATTTGATCCCTGGCAAAGTTCCGCTCAAAGCCGGATTTTCCTTATATTCATGCAGAAAGCTCCCCCGGAAGGCAGGCGACAGCAAAAGCCTGCTTCCCCGAGGGAGCCTTTTTTGCGCAAAAGTTTCGGTCAGCGCGCGTCGTACAATTGGCGGTCCACGCCCGTCACGAACGGGCTCTCTTCTCCCAGCGAATACAAACGCAGCACGTGCATCGCCCGCGTGCATGCCGTGTAGAACAGCTTCCGCTCGGATTCGCGGCAGTAGCGCTCGGCGGAAGCGTTATACAGCAGCGCCGCGTCGAACTCGACGCCTTTCGCCAAGTAAGCCGGAACGATGATCGTTCCTTTCTCGAACGCCGGCGTGTTTTTGGTGATCAACCGCGTGTTCAGCCGGTCTTTCAGCCGCTTGTGCAGCTCGCCGCACTCGCTCTGCGTCTTGCAGATGATCGCCGTGTAATCGAGGCCGCTTCGGCGCAGCTCTTCGATATCCGCGGCGA
Organism: Saccharibacillus alkalitolerans; assembly: GCF_011090185.1. GTDB lineage: Bacteria > Bacillota > Bacilli > Paenibacillales > Paenibacillaceae > Saccharibacillus > Saccharibacillus alkalitolerans. Next base: position 212,968 of record NZ_JAAFGS010000003.1, read on the forward strand.
TCGCTTCTTCCATGTCCGTTTCCGCATCCGCCGCGAACCGGCGAAGCAGAGGCTTCTCCCCGCTGCGGGTAAACGGCACGATCATTTCGCCTTCCGGCAGCATCGCTTTGGTGAACTCCGTAATCTCGCGCGTCGACCGGTAGCTGCGGGTCAACCGCAGCACCATGCTTTCTTCGCGGCCGTACAGGTTCAACAGCGGATCGTAATCGTCCAGCGCGGAGTCGTGGCCGTAGATCGCCTGGTTGAGATCGCCGAGCGCCGTCATGCGGGCGCGCGGAAACAGGCGCTTCAGGAATTCCAGCTGGAACGGGGTATAATCCTGCACCTCGTCGACGATGATGTGGCGGATCGCCGTGTTGGTGATGAAGCCCTGCAGCAGCTCGCGCAGCAGCAGCAGCGGCGTGGCGTCTTCGAACATCAGCTCGGACTTCGCCAAGCGATCCTGCGTCTGCCGGGCGAACTCATGCCACAGATACGGAAGAGAACGTCCTCCGGACAGATGCGTGAACAGGCTTTCGTCCTTGTAGAGACGGCGGTACATGCCTTTGACGTCGACGAAACGCTGACGCTTGATCCACTTGCGCACCGGCTTCAACCAGTCGTTGACGATCATGCGGGCCGCCGCTTCACGCTGCTGGTCGTAATCGTCGAACGTATCGGCAGCCCCTTTTTGCTTGCGGCGCATCTGGTTGTAGGCTTTGTGCAGCGCGCTGGAATCGAGCAGTTGGATCTGGTCGTCCACCCATTCCTCGTCGCGCTGGCTTTTGCCGTATTCGCTCACTTCCTTCAGCAGCCACTTGCCCATCTGCTCGATCCGGCTCGGAATTTTGACGGAAGGATCGAAATCGTAGAACCGGCGGCGCATATCTTCGGCGGAGACGATCTCGTGCCCCTGGAAGCGGATCGGCCGGAACATCATGTCGCGCTCCGCCAGATGTTCCCGGTAGGCGCGAATTACCCGCAAATAATCCAGCGACGACTTATAGCGGATGCCGGCCAGCCGCGCTTCGTATTCCCCGTCCTCCTCGACATCGCCGCGCAGCAGATACTCCAGCTGATCGAACGCGTCTTCGAGCTCGAATTCGCGGCCGATCCGGCGCTCCAGATAAGCCTGGAACGTCGTCTGCAGCATATTCTCTTCGCCAAGTTCCGGCAGTACCGTCGAGACGTAGCTGCCGAACAGCGAATTCGGGGAAAAGAGCACCAGCTGATCCGCGCTCAGCGTATCCCGGTAGCGGTACAGAAGATAGGCCACGCGCTGAAGAGCCGCGGAAGTCTTGCCGCTGCCCGCGGCGCCCTGCACGACGAGCAGACGGCTCTGCTCGTTGCGGATGATCGCGTTCTGCTCGCGCTGAATCGTCGAGACGATGCTTTTCATTTTGTCGTCGGCGCTCTGGCTGAGCACTTCCTGAAGCAGCTCGTCGCCGATCGTCATGCCCGTATCGAACATGACCCGGATCTTGGCGTCCCGGATGACGTACTGGCGCTTGAGTTCCATTTCGCCTTCCACGCTTCCGCCCGGCGTGCGATAGGAGACGCTGCCGGGCGAGCCGTCGTAATACAGGCTCGATACCGGCGCGCGCCAATCGTAGATCAGGAAATCCTGTTCATTGTCGTCCTGCATCGAGGCGATGCCGAGATAGATCGGTTCGGCGGAATTTTCTCCTTCTTCCCGAAAGTCGATCCGTCCGAAATAAGGCGAATTTTTGAGACGGCGCAGCTTGCCGAGCTGGGAATAGGCGCGCTTGTGGCCGAATTCCCGCTCCGCCAGCACCTGCGACTGCTGCCGCATGCTGGTCGACGTTTCGCCCAGGTCGTCCGGTTCGGCAAAGTTCATCGTGACTTCGTCCCAGAATTCTTTGCGGAGCCCCACGACGTCTCCCCGCATTTCGCCGACCTGCGCTTCAAGAGAAGCGATGCGGCGGGCGATCTTGACCGTCACGTCGTCGACGCGCTTCTGTTCCCTTTTCCATTCGACATCCGTAATTTCCATCCTTCCGTCCCCCTCTTGGCTATTGACACCACCCGTAAATGATGATATAATTAGTGTCATAAATGTTAATATAACCCTTTATTTATCGCGATAGATTTTTATTGTACGCCTGCAAGCCGGTGAAATCAACCGGGCCTCGGGGTGTTTTTTTTGTTTTAACGCTTGTTTTCAATCTGCCGGCAGTTCCGGCCATAGAGAAAGGGAAGGATCGCCGGACATCCGGTTTTCCTTCCCTTTTTTTACGTTCGGATGCTTATTTATGCCACCTGACCGGACATCTCCCGGCATACCTGAGCGCAGCGTTTGCACTGCTCCGCGCAGCGCTGACAGTGATCCATATCGTGTTTGGCGCATTCCTTGCCGCAGTCTTCGCAGATTTGCGCGCACAGGGCGCAAATTTGTGCCGCATACGGGCTGTTTTGCGTCATCGCTCTGGCCGCAAATTCGCACATATCCGCGCACATCCGGTCGAGACGGATGCAATCGCGCATCATCGCTACGTCTTTTTCCTGCAGGCAGGCGTCGTAACAGTTGTTGCAGACTTCCATGCATTTCAGACATTCGTCGATGCACTGGCGCATTTGTTCTTTTGTCATTCGAACACTCCTCCTTGTTGTCAGCCTGGGGTCGATTCGTCTTTTATTATTACCCCGAGGTTTTTGACATAAACGGAGCCGGCGAGGGTTCCATGAAGTTCTGCCTCTTCTTCCGCCTTCTTACCTGCTGCGCCAATTTGCCGGATTCAGCCAGTGCGTCCACGGCTTTTTGACTCCCCGCTCGCTGTCGCCGTAATGTTCGACAAGACGGTTGAGCCTCTCCAGCTGATACGCGTAAGCATGGATCTCCGCCGCGACGATGGAGAGCCGCATCGTGCTGCCCTGCTGCTGCTGCATGTACTCCTGCATCGTGACCGCGAAGCGTTCGTTCTCCTCTTCGAGGTTCTGCCACGGCAGGTCGTCGGGCTTAAGCTTGCCTTCGAATTTCAGCAGCACATGCTCGTGATATTTGATCATGTATTCGAGCTGACTATCGAACAGCTGGTCGAGCATCATCGTGCGGGAAGCGGGAAAATAGTGCTCCTCTACCGCTTCCACGACATCGCTTCCTTTGCGCAGCGTATGCAGCATCTGCTTATAGACGACAAGATGCCGGCTCTCCGTGTAAGAAGGCCGCCGACGCTTATGCTGATCTTCTTCGAGCAGATTGTATTTGTCCGCCAGCGACTGGATCGAACCTTCCAGCGCCTTCTGCTGATCGCGGAACACGCTTTCCTTGATTTCGTCCGATACGGCGGTTCGCATCAGCAGCGACAGCTGACTGAACGTCGACTGAATCTGCCCGAGGAACTGTCTCCGCGGATTGGGCGGCAGCACGGCCACGTTGACGATAAACGCGGCGAAAATGCCGACGACGCTGATCAGGAAACGATTGAGCGCGAATCCCCACTGTCCCGACGCTTCCATGACGGAAATAACGGTGACGAGAGTAAGGCCGATCGTATCGGCGCGCTTTATCTTCAGGCAGATCATGATGATGACGATGCAGGTCAGGCCGACCGCGATCGGTTCGCTGGACAGCAGGCGGCCGGCCGCCACCGCGACCACGGCGCCGAGCGTATTGGTCAGCAGCTGGTCCAGAAAGTACGTCCACGATTTGTAAATGGTGGGCTGCATGGCAAATATGGCCGCGATGGCCGCGATGACGGGCGGCGTCAGGTTAAGCAGCATAGTCAAATAAAGAGCCAGGGTTACCGCGATTCCCGTTTTCAGCATCCTTGCGCCGAAATTCACGCCGATTCCTCCTTTGTCGTGCAGGCAGCCGCACGGGCCGTATTCCGCCGGGCGGGGCCCGCTGCCGTTATTCTTCCGATCCCCAAGTATTACCCGCTCCGGGAGACGAAGTAAGCAGCGCCTGATTTCCTAGTATAACCGCTGCATCGGCCGCGGCGCAAAGTCCGCGAACAAAAAAAAGGGACCGCCGCGCGTTTGTGCGCCGACGGTCCAAAATTTATGTTTCAAAGGGGGTTGTATTTTTAGATTAAACGGGAAAGCTTAAGACAAGCTGAAAAACAGATTTCAGTTATGTTACAATGAGTTGCCACCCAAGAAACGACGAAGGAGAACGAACGTTTTGGAGCAGAAAACTTCCATATACGAAACGATCGAGCTGTGTCTTTTGGCCGGAAAAATCATGCTGCAGAGCGGAGCGGAAACGTACCGAGTCGAAGATACGATGGTGCGCATCGCGACCGCCTTCGGCCTGAGCGAAAGCCACAGCTACGTCACGCCGACCGCGCTGATCTTCTCGACCAGCGGCGAACAGCCGGCCAAGCTGATCCGGATCGAAGACCGCACGACAGACCTCGACAAAATCGCTTTGGTCAATGCCATATCGCGGCGGATCGCGCTGGGCGAATTGACGGCGCAGGAAGCCAAAGCGCTGCTGCTCCAGGCTCAATCGGCTTCGTTGAATTATAAGCTTCCCGTGCAGATTCTGGCCGCGGCGCTGTCGAGCGCCTGCTTCCTGATTATGTTCGGCGGCGGATGGTACGACTTCCCGGCGGCTTTTCTCGCCGGCGGCGCCGGCTTCGCCGCCTCGGTCTATCTGCACCGTCTGGTGCAGGTCAAATTTTTCGCCGAATTTTCGGCGGCGCTGCTGGTCGGCCTCTTGGCTCTGCTGTTCATTTGGGCGGGCTTCGGGCACGAATTCGACCGGATCGCCGTCGGTTCGGTCATGCCGCTCGTCCCCGGCCTGCTGATCACGAACGCGATCCGCGACCTGATGGCCGGCCATCTCGTCTCCGGCATTTCCAAGGGCGCCGATGCCTGCCTGACCGCCTTCGCCATCGGGGCGGGCATTGCCGTCGCGCTGATCTTTTTCCGTTAGAATAGGAGGATAACGCCTATGTGGGCTCATTTTCTGACCAGCTTTTTTGCGGCCGCCGCATTCGTCATCCTGTTCAACGCGCCGAAAAAATCGCTTTTTCACTGCGGGCTCGTCGGCATGCTCGGCTGGGTACTTTACGTCTCCGTCCGCGGCGAGATCGGCGAAGCGCCGGCGACGCTGGCCGCCTCGGTACTGGTCGGCATTCTGTGTCAGCTGTTCGCCAAAATCTACCGCACGCCCGTTATCATTTTCAGCGTCGCCGGCGTCATCCCGCTCGTTCCGGGCGGCATGGCTTACAATGCCATGCGCCGCTTCGTCGAGAACCGTTACGACGAAGCGCTGCAGATCGGCGCGCAGACGCTGATGATCGCGGGCGCCATCGCGGCGGGACTCGTGCTGTCCGAAGTGCTGAATCAAATGCTGCGCCGCCGGGAATCCGCCGGCCGAACGACTTGAACGAAACGTCCGGCTCCGATGCGCCCGAGCGTACAAAACGCCGCCCTGCACCAGCGTGTGCACGGGCGGCGTTTTATGTTCGGCGAACTCCCTTGTTCGAGTCGTCTAGACCAAGGCTGCCGGCCCGGCGGATAGGCCCGAACGGTCGTCTTCCTCCGAGCTCCCGCCATAGGGAAGGACGCGAACCGGGGTCGTCTTGAAGCCGGGCATCTTGCAGTAGGGATCGAGATCGGGCAGCGTCGCGCGATTGACGTTTTGCGAGCCGCTCCAATGCATGGGAGCGAATACCGTGTCTTCCCGGATCTTGTCGGTCACCCGGCAGCGCGCGTAGAACATGCCCGCTTCGGAATCGATCCGCGCCCATTCCCCGTCCCTTACGCGTATCCGCTTCGCGGCAGCGGGATGAATTTCGAGAAAATTCGCCACTTCCCGGGCTTCGAGCACGGGACTGCGGTGCGTCTGGACGCCCGTCAAATAATGGGCCAATACCCTTCCGTTGGTCAGCAGCAGCGGATAAGCCGAAGAGGTCGTTCTTCCGTTTTCCGTATTCTGCGGAGGAGCGGAAAAGACCGCGCGGCCGTCCGCATGGGCGAAAGAACGCTCGAACATAAGCCCGCTGCCGCCGCCTGCTTCCCCGCACGGCCAATAAACGCCTTCTTCCCGGCGCAGCCGATCGTACGTGATGCCGTAATAGTCCGCGCGGCCGCCCCGGCTGGCGAGCCGAAGTTCGTCGAAAATCGCTTCGGCGGAGCGGAAGCGGAACCCCTCTGCGCGGCCCAGCCGTTCCGCGAAGTCGCCCAAGACGGCCCAATCGTGGCGGCATTCTCCCGGCGCCGGACGCACCGCTTCCCGCAGCAGCACCCGACCTTCCAGATTGGTCAGCGTCCCTTCGTTCTCCAAGTACGAAGTCACCGGCAGGACGACGTCCGCCAGCAGCGCCGTCTCGGACAGGAACATGTCCGCCACGATCAGCCCGTCAAGCTTTTCAAGGCCCTCCCGAACCCGGGAAACGTTCGGATTGGATACGACCGGATTCGAGCCCATGACAAGCAGCGTGCGAATTTCTTGCCGATCAATCATTTCCATCATTTCGTAAGCCGACACGCCCGGTCCGGGAATGCGCTCGGGCTCCACCCCCCATACCGAAGCGACGTAAGCCCGGTCCGCTTCATCCGCGATCGATCGGTACCCCGGCAGTTGGTCGGCTTTCTGGCCGTGTTCCCGGCCCCCTTGTCCGTTTCCCTGTCCGGTAATCGCGCCGTATCCGCAGCCTTCCCGTCCGATTTTGCCGGTGGCGAGAACGAGATTCAGAAATTCCCGGACCGCCAGATGCCCGTCCGTCTGCTGCTCGACGCCTCTGGCCGTCATGATCATTCCCGTACGGGCGCGCCCGTACATCGTGGCCGCCCGCCGGATCAAGTCTTCGCGCACACCGCAAAATTCGGCCGTCTGCGGCAGCGTCATCTGATTGACCGCGCGTTCCCGCAGCTCTTCGAATCCCCGGGTCCGGCTTTCGACAAAAGCTTCGTCGATCAGTCCTTCTTCGATCAATACCTTCAGCATGCCTGCCGCCAGCGCGGCATCGGTACCCGGCCGAACCGGAAGGTGAAGATCCGATGCCGCGGCCGTCGCGGTCGCCCGGGGATCGATGACGATAATCGAAGCTCCGTTCTCCCGGGCCCGGTTGAAGTAGGGCATAAGGGTCGGCTGGCACTCCGCCAGATTCGTTCCCGCCAGCACGATACATTCCGCTTTCGGAATATCCGAAAGCCGAAAGGTCAGCCCGCGGTCGACGCCGAACGTTTTGCTGCCGGCGGAAGCCGCGGCGGACATGCAAAATCGGCCGTTGTAATCGATATATCGGGTCCCCAGCGCCAGACGGGCAAACTTCCCGAGCAAGTAAGCCGATTCGTTGGAGAGCGAGCCTCCGCCGTATACGCCGACGGCATCCGGTCCGCCTTCTTCCGCGGAAGCGGCGAACATGCCGACCGCCGTGCGCATCGCCTCTTCCCAAGTTGCCCGCACCAGCTTCCCTCCCCGCCGGACCATGGGATGCAGAAGTCTTTCCCCGCTCAGCGCATGCTGGTGCGCGTTCTGTCCTTTGACGCAGAGCCGGCCTTCGGAAGCGGCATTGTCGTCTCCATGCGCACGGAACGCCGAAAGCCCTTCCGGCTTCGCTTCGCCGTCCATTCTGATTTTGCACTGCACGCTGCAAAAAGGACACTGCGTGCGTCCCGCGAAAAACGGCTCTCCGCCGGGCGTCTTACCGATCAAACTGCTGGACATGATCCTTTCCTCCTTCGCCGAGCGATTAATTTGAAGCCGACTCCAAACTCTTTTCCGCTTTTTCCGGGAACGAGCCGAAATCTTCGAACCTTGGTTCCGCGCCGCTCATTGCGACGCCTTTCGACTCCCTTTCGAACCGCAGGGCGAGTTCTTCCCGCAGCGTGCGGTCCAGCAGAACTTCACGGACAGTCCGAAGGCCGATTCGGCCAAACCATTCCCAGAGCGGTTCATCGTAAAAAGCTTCTTCGCGGTAGAGCTGCAGCAGGGCGTCTCCGATCGCCGCGGCGTCTTCCGCATTGTCCATAATGCCGATCAGTTCTCCCTGACGCACGGGATGCTCCGCATGTCCGCCGGCATAGAACTCCCAGCCTGCGGGACATCGCCTTAAGCCGATATCCCGCACCGGTACTCCGGCCGGATAATCGGGCCCGGCCGATACCGCCGCTTCGACCGGGCCGGGAAGGACGATCTTCTCCCACCGCTCGGACCAACGCCGTCCGATCGCCCCGGCCTCGACTGCCGCCGCGGACGAATAAGCGGGAGCCGCCACCCGAACCGCCGTCCCGCGTCTTCCGCGCCGGTTATCCTTCTCTTCGTCGCCCACTTCCGTCTCAGCGTGCCCGAACAGATAATAAAGGACGGCCGGACGGCACACGCCGCATCCTCCCTCCCAATTTTTCTCAGGCACCAGCCGGATTTCCCGTAAAACAGCGGCATTTGCACCGGCGGCCCCTATGTTCGCAGGGAGGGAGCGCCCCGCCGCTTTGGCCGCCGACTTGAGTCCGGACCGCCCGAACGGCACGCATCCGCATACCGCTTCTTCTTCCGGCTCTTCCGCGGGCGCCGCGGCCGCCGCCCCGCCCGATTTCGCGTATTCGACCAGGGCGGCGACCATCGGGCGGCAGCCTCCGCAGGAGCCGGAAGCGCCCGTGGCCTGCTTCACCTGGTCGGCGGTCGTCAATCCGTCCCGCATGACCGCCTGCACGATCTCCGCTTTGCTGACGTCGCCGCAGGCGCAGATCCGCTCCCCTTCCGGCAGCGCGGCCGCCGCCTCCCGCGCACCGCCCTGCCCGCCGGAGCCCGAGGGCAGCGCCGAGACGAACGCTTCCTGGCGGATCTGCTTCAGAAGCGTCCCCGACTCGGCCGTATCGCCGTACAGAATCGCCCCGACGATCCGGCCTTCCTTCATCGTCACCTTCCGGTAGACGCCCCGAATTCCGTCTTCCCAGCGCTGCGCCACGTCGGCTTCGGATTCGCGAATCTCGCCCGCCGAAAATACGTCGACGCCCGAAACTTTGAGCTGCGCGTACAGAATCGAACCCCGGTACGGCTCTGTCGGCGCTTCGCACAAACGGCGGGCCAGCACTTTGGCCTGTTCGAAAAGCGGCGCCACAAGTCCGTAGGCGATTCCCCGATGTTCGGCGCATTCGCCGATCGCGTAGACGCCCGGCAGATTCGTCTCCAGTTCGTCGTCGACCAGAATCCCGCGGCTGCTGCGAATTCCGCTTGCGGCCGCCAGTTCCGTGTTCGGTTTTATGCCTACCGCAAGAACGACCAGGTCGGCCCGCATCCGGGTTCCGTCCGAAAAAAGAAGCCCTCTGGCCCGTCCCGGCCCGGTAATGCTTTCGGTATGGGCTCCCATTCGGAAACGCATGCCCTGATTCTCCAGCTCCCGCCGCAAAAGCTTCGCGGCCGTCTCGTCAAGCTGCCTATTCATCAAAAAAGGAGCGTTGTGGACGACTTCCGTCTCCATGCCCAGATTCAGCAGCCCCCGCGCGGCTTCCAGCCCCAGCAGGCCGCCTCCGATCACGGCGGCGCGTCCTCCCGCCTCAGACGCCCGGATCATGGCATTGCAGTCTTCCAGGTTCCGGAAAGAGATCACCCCTTTTTTATCCGTCCCGGGAATCGGCGGAACAAACGCGGACGATCCCGTGGCGACGATCAGCCGATCCCAGGGCAGTCTCATGCCGGAGGCCGTCTCGACCTCCCGGCATGCTCCGGCATGAATCCGGACGGCCCGTTCGCCGGTATGCAGCGCAATGCCGTGTTCCCGGTACCACTCGTAAGGGTTAAGCACGATATCCTCGAGAGAAGCGCTCCCCTGAAGCACCTTCGACAGCATGATGCGATTATAATTGGGGCGACGTTCGTCCCCGATGACCGCAATTTCGAACCGATCGGGATCCAGCTTCAGAATTTCTTCCAGACAGCGGATTCCCGCCATGCCGTTTCCGATGACAACCAGCCTGGGTTTTTGCTTAAGCATGCTTCATCCCTCACTTGTCCTTAAAGATTCATCTTGCGGCAAATTCGGACACAAAAAGCCTACCTCCTATCCCGAAGGAAAGAAGAGTAGGCTGCGCTGCCGATGCAATACGGTACTCCATTGTACCGAATGACTACTCATAGAGTAGGCGATGATTCATGCGAAGTCAATAATTATGTTATATTAATTAACACAAATAGAGATTCAATAAAGCAAAAAGGCTCTTGTACAGTAAAAATCACTTGCTTCTTTTATTTTTTAGTCAGGTATATTGACACGAGTCATTTAAATTTTTATACTTTGCTTATTCCAAAGGCCGCACAACGCTGTGCGCTCTTCATCCGGCAACGAGGCCGCGATTCGTTCCTCCCAAAGGGCGAATTGCGGCCTTTTTCGGATGTGTCAAAGCTTACAACCCATTCACGAGGAGATGAGAGACGATGGAGACAGAGAAAAAAAGTTTTTGGAAAAGCGGACATACCCCGACGTTGTTAAGCGCGTTTTTGTACTTTGACATGAGTTTCATGGTCTGGGTGATGATCGGTCCGCTGGCTGTCGTCATTGCGGCCGACTATCCGATGGATCCTCTGCAAAAAGCGCAGCTCGTCGCCCTTCCGATTCTGGGCGGGTCGATTCTGCGGCTTGTGCTCGGCGCCTTGACCGATTACATAGGGCCTAAGTTGACGGGGCAAATCGGAATGGTCTTTACCTTAATCCCTCTCGTTATCGGATGGCAGTTCGTCCACTCGCTCGATCAGCTGTATATCGTCGCTCTTCTGCTAGGCATAGCGGGAGCTTCGTTCGCCGCGGCGCTGCCCCTCGCCGGCCAGTGGTACCCGAAGGAGCATCAGGGATTGGCCATGGGGATCGCCGGAGCGGGCAACAGCGGAACGGTCATTTCCACGCTGTTCGCCAACCGGATCGCGCAGCATTTCGGAAGCTGGGAAGTCGTGTTCGGACTGGCCATTATCCCGATCTCCGTCGTCTTCATTCTGTTCACTCTGTTCGCCCGCAACAGTCCGCACCGTCCCGCTCCCAAAAAAATGTCCCAGTACGCGTCGGTGCTGCGGCAGGGCGATGCCTGGGTGTTCTGCCTCTTCTATGCCGTCACGTTCGGCGGATTCATCGGGCTTTCCAACTATCTGACCATCTTCTTCAACGCCCAGTACGGATTGTCCGCCGTCAGAGCTGCCGATTTCACGACGCTGTGCGTCATTGCGGGAAGCTTCTTCCGCCCATTGGGCGGTTATCTGTCCGATCGCTTCGGAGGCATCCGGATGCTGACCGTCCTGTACTGCGGCGCCGGCATCATGCTCGCCCTGGTCGCTCCCATGCCGCCTCTGGCCGCGGTCATCGTCATCTTGTTCGTCGGCATGATGTGTCTGGGCGCCGGCAACGGAGCGGTGTTCCAGCTCGTGCCGCAGCGCTTCGGCAGCGAATTGGGTTTAATGACCGGCATTGTCGGCGCCGCCGGCGGTCTGGGCGGCTATGCCCTTCCGATGCTTCTCGGCAAGCTGTATCAGATGACGGGAAGCTACACGCCCGGATTCGTCTGCCTCAGCGGAGTCGTCCTGCTCGCGCTCGGTCTGCTTGTCGTCATGCAGCTGAGATGGCGCAGCACCTGGGCTTCCGCCGCTCCGATCGCTCCGCTGCCCGGTCGGCTGGATGCCTGACCGGGCAGCGGTAAAGGGAGCTCTTAAGCTTCAGGCGCCGCCAGCTCGCGCACCAGCGGCGGCAGCCAGTCGTCCAGACTGCGGAAGACGAAGCCCGCCGATTCGGCGCGCGACGTATCCATCGCCCAGTCGTCTTCGATGCCGAACGGCGACGCCTCGCTTTCCGGCCCTTCCGACATCACGATCGCGGAACCGCCCGTTTCCCGGTCGATGAGCGCCAGCAGTTCGCGCAGCTTCGGCTTGCCGGCCGACGCTGCGTTGAACGGCCCGGTCTGACCCGTTTCGCCGAGCCACTTCAGGAAATCGGCGGCTTCTTCCTCATAAATGAAGCAGATGCAAGCCTGCGTGTTCGGCATCACGAACGAAACGCCGTTTTTGATTCGGTCCACGTGAAAGTGCAGTCTTTTCGTATAATCGTTCGGTCCCAGCACAATCGGGAACCTCGCCGCCGCCGCCGGAAACGGCGCTTCGCGGAAAAAGACGGCTTCCGCCTGCGCCTTGCCTTCGCCGTACGGCACTTTGCCGACCGGACTCGGCGGAACGTCGAGAGAAGCCGTATCCACCCGCTCTTCCGGCATGTCGGCCGAGCCCGCTCCGTATACCGACAGGCTGGACGTCAGCACGTAATGGCCGACTTTGCCGTCGAATACGCGGATCGCCGCGCGCGCTTCGTCGGCGGTATAGCAGATGTTGTCGTAGACCACATCCCAATACCGCCCTTCCGCCGCGGCGGCGAGCGCGGCTTCGTCCGCTCGGTCCACTTTGATGCGTTCCACCCGGTCTCCGAAAGAATCCTCCGTTCTTCCCCGGGTCGCGATCGTGACCGCATGTCCCGCCCCGATCAGCTTTTCCACCAAAATTTTGCCGAAAAAACGCGTTCCTCCAAGAACCAGCACGTTTTGCGTCATTATGTAACTCCTCCCCTTCGTTCAACAAATCGATTTATCCGGCGCAGGCTCAGCGCGTAACATGCTTCTCCCCGTCCAGAATCGCGCGCACTTCCGAAAGCGTCGGCAGCCCTTCCCAGTCTCCCTTGAATTGGGTCGCCATCGAACCGAGCAGATTGGCGCGGTGCAGCGCTTCGTGCAGCGCCTCCTCGCCGAGTCCGCCCGCCAATTCCTCCCGATGCTCCAGCAGCACCGACAGCAGACCCGAAGCGAACGCGTCGCCCGCGCCGACCGTATCGATCAGCCGCTCTACCGCAAAAGGTTCCGCGCGCACGCACGCTTTTTCCGTAAAGCCGATGGAACCTTCCGCGCCCAGCTTCATCGCCACAAGCTTCGGTCCCATGTCCAGAAACGCCTTTCCGTACGCTTCGATCTCCATTCCCCCGAGCAAAAACTCCGCTTCTTCGTCGCCCGGCATGAAAATGTCGCACAGCGGGATCAGCGACAGCAGCGTCTTCCGCGCCAGTTCCTCGCTCCACAGCTTGCGCCGCAAGTTGGGATCGAACGAAACGGTCAGCCCTTTTTCCCGCGCCAGCTCCATCAGCCTGCGCGTCGCGGCCGCCGTATGCTCGCCGAGCGCCGGCGTAATGCCCGTCACATGCAGATGCCCCGCCCCTTCGAGCCAGGCTTCGTCGATCATGTCCGGCGTCAGCCGGCTTGCCGCGGAGCCTTTCCGGTAATAATAGACCGCCGGATCGCCGTAGCGCTTGAAATCCTTGAAGTAAACGGCGGTCGGCGCCTCGGAATCGCGAACCGCATGCGATACGTCGACCCCCTGCCCCGCCAGCGTAGTCAGCACCAGATCGCCGAACGGATCGCCGCCGAGACGGCCGATCCAGCGCACTTTTTTGCCCAGCCTCGACAATCCGATGGCCACGTTCGATTCGGCTCCGGCCAGCGACTTGGTGAACAACGGCTCGTACTGCAGCGCCCCCTGGTTGTACGATTGAAACAAAATCATGCTTTCCCCGAGCGTGACCACGTCTACCCGATTGCTTCGCATTATGCTTTGTCTCCTCCTTCGGCACCGTCCGACGCTGCTGTCCTGCGGCCGCAGCCGATGCCTCGCCATTTTTGAATGCGTTATCATCAAGCTTCTTCCAGTTTACGCGCTAAATTCCCTGCGGACAAGCCTATCGCCTCCGGCGGTGGTTCCGGCACGCGGCGCGCTGTTATAATGGAAGAACGTTTGAAGAAAAGAGGGAACGCCATGGCATTCGGAATCGACAGACAGGAGCTCGCCCGTTGGAAAGAAGCCGTCGAACGCGGCGAAATCGCTTATATTACCCACTTTTGGCTCGACCCCCGTTTTCCCGGCGTCACGTCGGTGACCAAAGTCGGCTGCTCGGATCTCGGCCGGCTGTCCCGCTGGTGTCTGGACAACGGACTCAGCCCCGCCTATATTCACCGCCGCGACCGTTATCCGCACTTCGACCTGATCGGAGCCAAGCAGGCGGAGATTCTGCGGCGCGAAGGATTGTTCGGCCAGCTCGAGCGTTTCGTGGAGCGCAGAAGCCGTTAAGCCTATAACCGCATAGGCAGCGAATATTGGACGAATCCCCACTGCCGCGTTAAAGTAAAGTTCATTACGCCGGGCCCCCGGCAAGCGGCTCGCATCGGCGAATTCCGGCCGCTTCCGAACCCGTCCGGCCATCGAAGGAAGGTTGCCCATGCTGCTGTCTCTTCTCGTTACGCTGTATCACGTGTTTCTGCCGCTGTCCCTTCCGGTGCTGGCCGGCATTCTGCTGCGCCGCTTCAAAGGGCTCGACACCAAGCCGCTGTCCGTGCTCTCGCTCTATGTGCTGAGCCCCGCCATCATCTTCACGACGCTGATCAACGCGCGCGTCTCCGCCGGCGACGTCGGAATCACGATCGCGTTCAGCGTAATCAATCTGCTGGCAATGTGGGGCGTGTCGCTGCTGCTCGGCCGCCTGCTGAAACTCGAAGACGCGGAAAAAGCCGGTCTGACGCTGGTCGCCTCCTTCACGAACTGCGTCAATTACGGCCTGCCGCTCGTGCTGCTGGCCTTCGGGCAGGCGGGACTCGACAAAGCGGCCGTCTATGTCGTGATGCAGATCATTATCGTCAACACGGTCGGGGTATTCTTTGCGGCGCGTTCTCACTTTTCCGTCCGAAAAGCGGGGGCCGCCATGCTCAAGCTGCCGGCGCTCTATGTCGCCGCGCTGGCCGGCCTGCTGCGGCTGACCGGGATCGAGCTGACCGACGTGATGCAGACCGGCATCAATCTGCTGTCCGGCGCTTACTCGCCCGTCGTATTGATCATTTTGGGCGCGCAGATGATCGGGGCGGCGCACGGCGAATGGCAGCCCAATCTGCAAAAGGCGTTCCGCGCCGGGCTTGCGCTTCGTCTGTTCGTCGCTCCGCTGCTGAGCTGGCTGATCCTGCTGCTGCTCGGCGCGGAGCCGCTGCTGCTCGGGGTGCTGCTCGTGCTGGCCTCCATGCCGACGGCCGTCAACGCGGTCATTCTCGCCGAACAGTTCGGCGCGTCGCCGAAGTTCGTCTCGCGCTGCATTCTCTGGACGACGCTAGCCTCGTTCGCTCTGCTGCCGGTGCTGCTCGTCTGGACGGCGCCCTGAAATCGTCTCCCGGACCGAAAATACCGAAAGCCCGTCCACGGAGGACGGGCTTTTTTCTATCCGATCAACCTTTCTCGCTATGTAAAAGGTCCGCCTGCGGCCGCTTCATTTCGCCGATGGGACGCAGGCCGTTAAGCGAGCGCGCCGTTTTCTTCCCCCGGAAGAAGCGGAATGTCAGCGCGGAATACGCTGCCTTCGCCTTCCCGGCTTTCGGCGGACAGCGTTCCGCCCATCAAAGTCACCAGCTCTTCGCAGACTTTGAGACCGAGCCCCGCGCCGCCGTAGAGGCGCGCATGGGAAACGTCCGCTTGGCTGAACGCTTCGAAGAGCCCGTCCATCCGTTCGGCGGAAATGCCGATTCCCGTGTCCCGGACCGTGAAACGGAACAATCGCGCATTCCCTTCCGGCGCTCCTTCCAATTCTTCGACGGATAACGTTACGCTTCCCCGTTCCGTGAACTTCAAAGCGTTGCCGATGAGATTGTCCAGCACCTGCCGAAGACGGTGCGGATCGCCGTACACGCGCTGCGGCAGCTCTTCTCCGACTTCCAAACGAAGTTCCAGTCCCTTCTCTTCGCTCCGCAGCCGATGGATGTAAAGAATCGACTCCAGCATCTGTCTCAAGCGGAACTCGATCCGCTCCAGCTTCATGCGTCCGTCGGCGGCGCGCGCCAGATCAAGCGCATCGTTGGCGATCGTAAGCATCGTATCGCCGCTTCCCCGGGCAAGCCGAAGATGTTCGCGGACATCGTCCGGCAGGCTTTCGTCCATCAGCACAATGTCGAGCAGGCCCAGCATGCCGTTCAGGTTATTTCGCAATTCATGGTTAAGCTTGCCCAAAAATTCGAGCAGTTTGCGGCTCTGGCCATGAGCGACCTGCGCCGTGCGCGCCGCTTCTTCTTCCAGCAGCTTGCGGTCGGTCACGTCGTACTGCAGGCCGACGAACATAATGCAGCGTCCTTCCGCGTCGAAAATCGGATCGATGTTGATTTCGTTCCAAAACGGGCTTCCGTCCCGCCTATAATTCAAAATCTCGGTGCGTACCGGCAGGCAGAGCTCCAACCGTTCGCGAATCTCCCGGCGCGTTTCGCTTCGGGTATCCGGACCCTGCAAAAAACGGCAGTTCCGTCCGATGACCTCTTCGCGCGAATAACCCGTCAGCCGCAAAAAATGCTCGTTAACGAAAATAAGCGGCTGCTCCGGATCGGTCGCGTCCGTAATCGTAACCGACGATCTAAGCTCGTCGACAATATGTGCCCAATTCGGCGCATGGGTCGGCAAACTGTCCATCTTTTCCAACCCCTCCTTATGCTTCTTCTCGCGAAATCGTTTCATTCGCGCCTTATCCAGGGTACCATGATTCCGGCCTTTTTATCGACCGAAAGTTAGCCGCAAAACAAAAGACGGCTCTCCGCGGTGCGGAGAAACCGTCCGATGTCGGCGCGCGGCCGATCCGAAGCCCGGCTTCGAGCAATTATACGTAGTAAGGGCGCACGCAGACGGGCTTCGATACGCTTACCGTATTGCCCGTCGACGTCAAGCGGCCCGACTCCTTGTCGACGGCGAACACGACGATGTTGTTGGCGTCGCGGTTCGCCGCAAGCAGATGGTCACCGCTTGGCGTCAGCGCGAAATGGCGGGGATGTCCGCCTTCGGTCGAGATGTGCTGCACCAGCGTCAGCTTTTCGCCCGATTCGTCGAAAGCGTACACGACGATGCTGTCATGACCGCGGTTTGCTCCGTAAACGAAGCGCCCGTCGGCCGATACCGCGATTTCCGAGCAGCCGTTCTCTCCCGTGTAATCGGAAGGAAGCGTCGGCACGACTTCGATCTCGCTCAGCGACCCGTCTTCCGCGTTATAGCGGTACGAGGCGATCGTCGAGTTCAGTTCGTTGATGACGAACGCGAATCTGCCGCCCGGGTGGAAAGCCAGATGGCGAGGTCCCGCTCCTTTGGCCGTGCGCGTGTCGCCCTGCGGAACCAGCTTGCCGGCTTCCTGATCGATCGAGTAGGTACGGATCAGGTCGAGCCCCAAATCTTGAACCAGCAGGAACTTCTCGTCCGGGCTGAAGAAAGCGGAATGCACATGCGGCGCCGCTCCGTCGATCGGCTCGTGGGTCTGCACGTCGAGCAGATCGCCGATATGTCCGTTCGGTTTGAGCGAGACCAGACCGACCATTCCGCCGTGGTAGCTGGACACGATCAGAAAACGATTGTTCGAATCGCGCTGCACGTGGCAGGTCGTATTCGGCGTCGTAACCGCCCGATTGAAGCGGGTAAGCGTTCCTTCTTCGGAAAAGTGGATCATCATCACTTCGCCCGCTTTGCCGTTCTCGGTTTCCGTTTCTCCAATAGCGTAGATATGCCGATTTTCGACATCCACGTTCAAAAACGTCGGATTTTTCAAGTCCGAAGTTTGATCCAGCAGTCTGAGCGTGCTTTCTTTTTCGTCGAATTCGTAGGTGTACACGCCGCTCGAAGCGGATTCGGCGTACGAGCCGACGAACACGAACATCTTTTGAGTTTGTGCCATTTCCATTCCTCCTGATCGTCATTCGCCGTGATCCGCGTTCGGAGACATCGGCTTAAGCCGCGTCTTCCGCGGATCCGGCCTTGTCTCCCGGCACTCCGCCGGTAGCCCGGCTGCCCGAGCGATATGTGTTAAGTATACCTTAACGCGTCATAAATCCCAAACGCGGACGGCCGAAAAAATCCGCTCACCCGCGCCTATACATCCCGATTCCCGTTCGCGCTGTTTTCTCTTTCCGAGCGGATCACACGGCCAGTACCGTCTCCGACGCGGCCGGCGTGCGGAGTTCGGCCGCTCTAACGTACTCCGCCGTTTCCGGCTCTTCGGGCGGCATGAAAAATTTGAAGAAGCGCACCGTTTCCTCGTAATCGGCCTCGTTCCGGTATATGCCGCTCAGCCGTCCCAATTCCAAGGCAAAATCGACGTAGCCGTAAGCCTGCGCGGTCACAAGCCCGCTGTCGGACACGACGGGAAGGCTCAGCCGCGATCCTGCGGCCGCGGCGGGATCCGCGGGCTGCGGCGAAGTAAAGTTGCGTCCGCGCGCCAAGCCGGCATCCAGCGCCAGCATCGTTCCGGAACAGATCGCCCCGACTTTTCCGCCGCAGGCCTGCACGGCTTTCAGCAGATTCTCCACTTCGCTCCGGCGCGAGATCTGCGACAAATCTCCTCCGGGAACGATAAAGAGATCGACCGAGCATGCTTCCACCCGTTCGATCGTCATATGGGGCACGATACGAAATCCTTCGTGCGAAACAACCGGATCCGTCGACAATCCGACGGTTACGATTTCGCCGGCCGTTTTCATCAAATGGGCGGCAAGCATAACCTCGAACTGCGCGAATCCGTTATATACGAGAATGTAGGTCTTCAATTTGCCTTCCCCTTCCGGTTTATGTACTGAATGAGCTGCTTTTTCTTCTTCGGGAAAAAGCTCTACTTCTCACATACCCCGGAATAATGCCTCCCGAATCTTTCCTCGCTAAATTGCAAAAATTTTAAAGAACTCCGAACCAGGAGGGGGAATCGTCGGCGAAGCCGTCATGGTCCGCCGCCAGCCGGTCCGCCAGCTCGATCGCCGTAAACAGCTCTTCGCGCGGACGCCCCAGAGACTCCGCCGCAAGCGATACGGCGCCCGAAGCGGCATAAAGCGCATAGAATCCCCAAAATTCACGTCCCGGCTCCTGTCCGCCGTGATAGCCCAAGATCTGACCCGTGCAAAAAAGCGGGCTGACGCTGCGGCTGTGCAGGCCCAGTCTCGCGAAGTCGTACAGCGGATCGCCCCAACCGAATCGGCCGAAGCCGATCACCCCCGTCAGCCTTCCTCCCTGCACGATCAGATGGGCGGGGTCAAAGTTTCCGTGCAAAAAAGCGGAAGGACGTTTTTCCGTCAAACCTGCGGCGCTGCGGATTTTTTCCGCCGCCGCTTCAAGACCGCGGGACGAAATGCCGTGCTTTTGGAGCAGTTCCAGTTCGCGTTCCGTCCGGCGTCGGTAGCGGCTTCTCCAGTCTTCCGTTCCCGCCGGCGCCGAATGGCAGCGGATGCGGCGCAGTTCCTCGCCCGCCTGCATCCCGATCCGAAGCTGCTGCGGCTTGCTCGAGAGCGGCAGCGCCTGCCCGGCATCCGTTCCGTCGATATAAGAAACAAGCAGAAAATACAACCCTTCCGTGCCCCAGCGTCCCATCGCGATCGGCCGCGAACAATGAACCGTCAGCGCCTGCATCCGGTGCAGCGCTTCGAATTCGGCCCGCTTCAGCGAAAGGGAAGATTCGCCGAACAGACGCAGCAGGTAGGCGCTGTCATAACCGTGAAAGTGCACTTTGTATTTCCGGTCTCCGGACGCGCAGCCGTTCATCGGATAAGCTTCGATGATTTCGCCCAGCGGAGCGACTTCCCGTCCCAATAGTTCCGGAGCGTTTTGAATCGTTTGATTTTCTCGGTCATTCATTCCGTTCGCGCCGTCCAAGCCGTTCATCTTCCTTCGCTCCCTTCCGCGTTCCTCTTTATTCAGCGGTATACCGCGATCTTCCGCAGCCGGTATTCCGTGCTTCCGCCGTCCCCGTACCGCAGCGTTTCTCTTATTTCTTCCGTCCGTTCCCCGCTTTCCGCTTCGTGTCTCCCCGCCTTCATTTTTCGCACGCCCTTCGTATTCCGACTTTGTGATGCCCGTCCGCGCAGCACGATAGATTGTCGTTGATTATACGCTCAAAAAGACTTCTTTTGAAGGCAATTAGAGGAAAACTGACCGACTTTTGCTCATAAAACGACATTTTCGACAAAAAAACCGCCTTCGCAGAGGAAGACGGTTTTTGCAAGGGTCTATTTCACTGCAGGCGCGAACCCGCACGATCAGGCGCGGTTTTCCGCAGTACGGGGAAGCTTTACGGTTTTGAGTTCGTAGGCGGCATGCGAAGTGGATAATACGTGGTCCGGCTTCGCTTCGCCCCGGCTGCTGCGATGAGCTTGAATATGCGCATCGCTTTTCTCCCAATTTTTCCAGGCTTCCTTCGATTCCCACCGGATCTGAACGACAACTTCCTCCTCGCCGCGCCGCACGTCTTTCACCAAAATTTGAATGTCGACAAAGCCCGGCTGCTCCTCGACGATCCCCGGTTCGGAAAAACGCTCGACCACCAGATCGGAAGTTCCTTCTTTGACCGTAATCGTTCTCATCACGACAAACATTCCTGCCGCCTCCTTTGTTGTTGAAGAGCGGAGCCCTTCTTGTTTCATTATCCTAATTGATAAACATTCTCATTGTCAAGTCAACCAAACTATTCTGCTTTCGATTTCGACGGAAAGCGCGGATATTCGCCCTCTCCGTTCCGTGTATAACCGGTTAACAAAAGAAAACGAGAGACAAACCGTTGTCGGCTCGTCTCCCGTTGTTCCCTATCATAGCGGCTTTGTTTCTTACCGTCAACCTTTATCCGCAATTTTATGCTTTTCCGGTGACGCCGACGCGGCGATACAATTCGTCAAGATGCGACAGCGCCCATTCGTCGTCGGGGGCGTCTTCCAGCCGGTAATTCAACTCGTCGTGAAAGTCCTGGATCATAAAGCCTTCCGGCGCGCTGCCGAGCACTTCGTCGAAGTCGTAAGCGGGCAGATCCATCGTTCCGGCTGCGGCTTCCCGAATCCAGGCGATCCAATCTTCCAAGCGCAGCGCGCCGCGCGCCCACAGATCGAACTGCAGGCTCAGCACATCCTGCATCCGGTCGTAGTCCGCCGCTTCGGCATACCGCCGGCACAGCGATACCGCCATGCCGAACAGCTCGTCCAGCGCTTCGGACTCCTCCGCCGACGGCTGCCTTTCCAATCCGCGCATATAATCTTCGACGGAGATCGTCTCCCCGCCGTCATACAGCAGCGGCGTGTTCGACAGCAGCCACAGCGCATGCTGCACGTCTTCCTCGCCGATCCTCCCGCTCAGGGCGGCATCTATCCATTGCTGCAATTTCATCGTGCTCACTCCTTAATCAATCCCGCAGTATATTTTTGATCCGCGCTTCCCGCAGCCTCTCGGAAAATTTTTCGAACAGCCGGGTGTACCGTTGCGCAAAAGGTCCCGGCCCTCCGCCGTATCCCCGGCCGACCGATCGAAGCTACACCGATTCTTTATACACGTAAATTTCCGCAAGCACAAGCGCCGCTGCCCCATGGATCGTTCCCGCTTTCCCCCTTCGGAATCTGCGTATCGTCTAAGCTCCACGCATCAGCAAATAAATCCCGCCGGCCGCAATCAGCAGCGAAATGGCGATTTGCAGCGCGCGAATCGGTACTTGAAGACCCAGCAGTTTGACTCTGACCAACGATTTTCCCCGGCTCAGCGCTCCGTACAAAAAGCTCAATCCGATACCTACCGCCATAATCCCGATTATCGCGTCTCTCATGTCCGCCTCCCCTTTCCGTATTCTCCGCCGTCGAAGCGGAATAGATCCGTCTTCTATCGGACAGCCGAAAAGGGCAAAAAGTTTTGACAAACGAAAATCCCCGTTTTCGCGGCCGATCAGGCATGGGTTCCCAGCATCCGGTCGATCTTCTCCGTCCAGACTCCTTCGGCATCCGCCAACAGCGTGTCCCAACCCAGCTTCCGGGCCGCTTCGAGGTTGGCGATCTTATCGTCGACGAAACAGACATCGGACCCGTTCAGACCGAGCGCGGCCGCTTCGTACAGCTGCGGCTCGGGCTTGTGGTAACCGGCTTCGCTCGACACGGTGACGCTGCTGATCCGCGCTTCCAAGCCCTCGAACAGCGGCATGATCCAAGCGGTTACATGATTGCTGAGAATATGGATATCCGCGTCCGCGCTCCAGCGTTCCAACTTGCCGAGAGCAGGCAGCGGAACGAGGACGCGCGTCAGAAGCCGTTTCGCTTCGGCGGTCGTCACCGCCGGGCAGACGCCCGACAGCCAGTTCCAGAACTGTTCTTCCGTAACCGTGCCCCGCCACAATCCCGGCCCGATCTCCCGTTTATAGCGGGCTCTCAGGTCGCTTCGCTCCATTTTCGCCGTTTCCGCCATCCCGCTCCAGAACCCGTCCAGATTGGCCGCCAGCACGCCGCCGACGTCGAATACGAGCTGCAGCCTCGATTGATCGTTACTCATGTTTTCCTTCTCCCGCATTCATTTTGGTAAACAGATAAAGAACGAGATACAGAGCCGCCTGCAGCACGAACAGTCCGCCGGCGAACAAAATCAGATGCCGGACCCAGGCCGGATCGCTCAGCAGCGACCGCATATCCTGCAGCAGCATCAAAGGATTCGACACGACGTCCCAACTGTTCCAGCGGATAAACCGGCCCATGTAAATCCCGAAGCTGGACAGCAGCAGCACGACGACCGCGAACGAGGCTCCCGCAAGGCGGCCCAGCGAGCGCGAGACCAGCCGATGAACCGAATACAGCGACGCGCAGGCGATCAGCAGCCCGAGCAGCGCCGCCAGCAGCATGGGCAGCAGATGATGCCAGAAGCCGATATCCGTCCAGAATCTCTGCTGCGGGTCGAAGCCGTAATTCCGGAACACGTGCAGCAGATCGGTCAGCAGATAAGCCGCGTTCGGATAAAAGAACAGCCATACCAATCCCGCCCCCGCCAGCAGCGTCAGGCGGAGAGGACCGCGCCTTTGCAAAAACGCCCAGTCCAGCGCCGTGGAAGCCGCGGCCGGAAGCCAGGCGAGAAAATAATTCCACAGCATGAACCGGTAAGTTCTGCCGCCCGAAGCGCCCCGGATATCGAGCAGTACTGCCAGATCGAGAAGCGTCAGCAGCAGAAGCGTCAACCAAATGTACAATTTCCATGGATACTGCAGCGATTTGAGTGTATGCATTGTTTTCGTCCTCCGTTTCGGCCGCGGAGGAATAGGCTCAATCTCCGCGCGCCGTCATGTACAGTCGGTACCAATCCACGCGGCTCATCGCGTCCGCCTGGCGCTGCGCATCCGCGCAGGCCTTGATCCGCTCCGGGTTCATCGTTCCGATCACGGGCTGAATGACCGCCGGATGCTTCATCAGCCAGCCGAGCACGATCGCTTCGCGGGTGGTCCCCCGCTCGTCCGCCATCCGCGCGACCAGCTCCGCGGTTTTCCGCACATACTCCGGTTCTTCGGCGACGTCGCGCCCGGTGAATTTGCCCTGGGCCAGCGGCCCCCAAGCTTGCAGCTGCACGTTCTCGCTCCGGCAGTACTCCATCAACCCGTCCGAAAAATGAATGTCCGCGCCGCGCGTTTGGTTCACGCGTACCGTCTCTTCGACAAAATCGAGCCGTCCGAGTCCCATTTCCAGCTGATTGACGATCAACCGTTCCGTCAACCCTCGTTCGATGAACCGAATCTGCGCGACGCTCATGTTGGAAACGCCGAAGTAACGCACTTTGCCGGAAGCCTTCAGCCTGCTGAACGCTTCCGCGATCTCGTCGGGCTCCATCAGCGGATCCGGACGATGAAGCAGCAGGATATCGAGATAATCGGTGCCGAGCCGCTTCAGCGAGCCTTCGACCGATTCGAGAATATGATCGCGCGAAAAGTCGAAGCGCGAAGGGAGCTGTTCGTCCGCCAGTCCGATGCCGCACTTGGACTGCAGGACGATGTCGTCGCGAAGTCCCGGTCTCGCCCGCAGCAGGCGGCCGAACGCTTCCTCCGATTTGCCCCGCGTATAAATATCCGCATGATCGAACATGTTGATGCCGATCGACAAAGCGGCTTCGACGGCGGCTTCGGACAGCTTGAAGCGCTCTTCCGACAGCGGGGAATGATCCCATTCCCCGCCGAACGGCATACAGCCCAGCACCAGTCGGCTGGCCGGAATTCCTCTTGCGTTCAAAGGCATCGTCTTCATGATCGTTTTCCTCCTTCGGATAGGTCTTCCGTTTGTCGAACGAGACCCGGTTCTCCGTTTCGGGCCCCGGCCCGGGTCAGCTCCAGCAGGCGCTTCAAGATGCCGATTACCGTGCCCGGCTTATCCACCTGCACATGATGGCCGCTGCCCTCGACTTCGATCAGCCGGCTTTTTTCCGACAGCTGCTTCATCTTGAGCGCCGTATCGTACAGCGTCCGCTCCAACGTCTGCTTTACCGTAACTTTCGGCGATTTCGACGGCCGGTAAATGCCCGCTTTGACGACGGCAAGCGGGAGGCGAGCGAAGCGCGAGCGGGGCACGCTGCCGGTCTCGCCGACGAAGCAGTCGTATTCGCTTTCCGCCGCCGCCAGGCTGTCGGCGCCGAAGACGCGGGCCCACATGGCATTCCGCGAACGCTCCGGCAGTTTGTCCGCGAAGCTGGCGAAGCCGGGAATCCAGCGTTTCTCCGCCAACCAGGGAAGCAGGCCGATCCGGGCCGCGCGCTTTGCCAGGCCGTACAGCCTTACGCTCAGCTTCTGACGTTTTAGATACGGGAGCGGAAAAATGCCCCGGATTTCGTCTTCGTGCGAAGCGTCGATCAGCACCAGCGCCGCCACGTCTTCGGGATAGCGCTCCGTATACAGCCGGGCATAGAAGCCGCCCAGCGAATGTCCGACCAGAATGAACGGCCGGGCGATCCTCAGCCGTTCGACGAGCCGGCGCAGGTCTTCCACGCAGCGGTCGCTCGTCCGAGGCAGCGGTCCCGGATCGCTGAATCCGTATCCGGCCCGGTCGTAAACGAGCGTCTGCGTCAGTTTGGCAATCTCCGGATAGACAAGCGACCAGACCTCGGAAGACACTCCGCAGCCATGTTCGAAGACGACAGGCGGATAACCGGCCGGCTTTCCCTCAAGCACGACATGCAGCCCGTCGATCTTTTGTCCGCCGGGAAGGAGCGAGCCCTTCTTGCTTTGTTTATTCATCGCCTCTCCCCCTTGGCGGCGGAAACCGCAAGCACGTTCCCGCCCTTTCGTTTTTTTCATTATACTACGGCGGGAAGGCAAGGACGAATCCCGCCCTGCTGCCGCTTACGGCGGCCCCCGCATTTCCCCGATCGTCCTTAAGCGGATTTTCGTCCCTAAGCTGAACTTTTTTGCTCCTTCCAGCGTCTAAAGAAAAGGAAGTGGTCTAATTAAGAAAGGGAGCACCTTTTCCGCAATCGGAAATACGCCCCGGACAAAGCTGCGCAAGCAGACGAATTTCCATGCCCATCGGGAGGTTAAGATCGGTGATGAAGAAACCTGCATCCATACGAAAACCGCAAAGCGCATCAATTCCAAATAAACGGGATTCGCGGCAGCCGAAACCGGGAACCGTTCGTGCCGGACGTCTCGGGATCGCGCTGTGCCTGCCCCTGATCCTTCTGCCCGCCTCGGCGCTGCCCGCTTACGGGGCCGCTCCGGCGCAGCCGCAGCAGGCCGCTGCCGCTTCGACCGCCGAACAGTCGGCCGCGGCGCTCCAGGCGGCTCCCTATTTCAAAAGCGTGCCCGAAGCAGACGACCGCGCCTCGCTCGGCGTGATCTATTACGAAAAATCGCATGCGCCGCTTACCGTGATCGGCCGCCGGGGCGAACTGCTCGAGACGCGGACTCCTTTCGACGAGCGGGCTTACGTTCCGGTCTGGTATACGGAAAGCCGGGCGGCCGAGGCCGAAGAATCGGACCCGTTGATTCTCCGAATGAAACCCGGCGCGCGCCTGCATCTGTTTCCGGAGAGCGAATTGTCCTGGCCCGCGGAGTACGCCTCTTCGGGCGCCATCTCGGCAATCCGTTACGGCGACTGGTACGGAATCTCCCTGCCGGCAGAACCCGGCTACGAAGGCGGCTCCGTCGTCCGTCCCGCGCTGCTCTGGGTCGAAAGCGATCAGGTTCTCAGCACGCAGGCCCCGGTATCCGGTCTCCTCTCGGCCGATTCGACCGTGCCGACGGATATGGTCCGCAGCCTGACCGAAACGTTCCTGACGGAGGGAGCGACCGCGGACGAAGTGCTTAAGCTGCTGGGCGAGCCTTTCTCCCGCACGCCGCTTTCCCATTTCGAACGGACCTGGGAAGGCGACTCGAACGAACGCGGCGTGCTCTGGCGCTATGAACGCGGCGATGCGCAGATGACGCTGTCGTTCGATCCCGGCGGCAGGCTGACCGGTTGGAACTGGATTCAGCCTACTGCCGACGCCGCTCAGACCGGCATCAATTCTTCCCAGCCTCCTTATGTATTGAAATACGAATTCCGCACGCTTCCTCCCGTCCCGTCCGTATCTCCGAAACCGGCCTGGCAGGCGCAGGACGATCTCGACGCGCAATACCTGCTGGCGGCTTCGGAAGACGCGCTGCTGATACGCAGCGACGATTCCTTCATCAGCGGCGGACATATGGAAAGCGGCATCTATGCACTGGATCGCGCAAGCGGCCAAAGGCTGTGGGAAAGAGAGACCGGATCCGGAACGGCGGATGCGCTGTTCGGCCAAGACGGGCGTTCCGTGCTTCTGTTGACCGGTTCGGCTTCCGAACAGGACGGCGTTCCGAAGCTGCGGAGCATCCGTTTGAGCGACGGAACGGTTCGTTGGAGCCGGGAAGTCGACGGCAAGGAAGAATACGCGTCGCCTGTCCTGAACGCGGCCGGAACCTCCGTCATGCTCAGCCTGCAGCCGGGCGAAGGCGAAAAGGGCAAGTTGACCGTCCTGTCTCAACGCTCGGGAGAGGTGCGCTGGACCAAAGAATTTGCCGACCCGTATACGGTGTTGAACAAAGGTTCTGACGACCCGTACGTTCTGATTCAGCAGGGACGCTGGATTCAGGCGCTTGATCCGCGTACGGGAAAAGCGGCGTGGAGCCTTAAAGCGGACAGGGATGCGCCGGCGTCCTCCCGTTCCGCTTCTTACGCGCCAGGCGCCGAACGCGCGGACCCTTTTGCCGCGCGCAACGGATTGCGCTGGCTCACGCTCGGCGGGGATTGGGTCCGCATGAATACCTCTACCGGCGAAATCTCCGGACGTTACCCGATCCGCGCGAACGAGCAGGTCGATCGGCTCGGCGACGGAAATCTGCTGATCCGCCGCGCGTCCGATGCGGCCGCTTACGAGAAAGGCGCGATGTTCCAGACGGTCTTTTACGACGCCAAAGCCGGCAAGGAAGTCTGGAGCCTGCCCGGACGCGCCGAGCATGCGCTGCCCGGCAAGGATCGTCTCTACGTGCTGCTGAACGGCATTCCGGCCGCGCTCTCGCTCGAAGACGGCCAGCCTCTGTGGCAGGCGGAGACTTCGGAATTCGCGCTCGGCGGGCTGAACGGCAGCGTACCGGCCGGCAGCTTCGTCGAGATGGACAAATACGTTCTCCTGCCTTACGGCCCCGATCTGCTCGTCTTCGATGCCCGGAGCGGCAAGCTTCTGCACCGGATCGACGGATTTACCGTGACGTACAACGAGATCAACGATCTGTGGGTCCGGAACGGACTGCTGAACGCCGACGGAAAAACGTTGTATCTGGGTTCGGCGAACGGACAATTCACGGCCGTCGACGGGTCCGAGCTGAATCGGGCGCTGGACGCGGAACCGGACTTTTTCGCCCATTAAAAAAAGAGTCCCGGGTGCCGATTCGGCGAATAAATTTAATCCGGGACTCATCTTTTTTTTCGAATGAGGCGTATAATAGAAACATGACCTACCGCACCTCACCCTAAATTCCGAGGAGGGACCGTTATGACAGGCAGACCGAATTATTCTTTGTGGATGACCGAGTTTCTACTCAGTCCCGATCCCGTCAAAGAGCAGCGCATCCGAGAAGTCGAACGGGAGGACAATCCGGAATTGATGAACAGCATTCGGTTTCACCTTGCGCTCCGCAACCAGGTTTATCTGCTGCGCAGAAGAAGCTGCCGCAGAATCGGCTGATGCCGTCTGCAGGCCGCAAGATCGGCTTTATGCGCGCCGCTCGGCGCTTCCTTATCGAAAGCCTGTCCGCCGGATAGGCTTTTTTGTCGTCGCGAAGGGCAGCCGGTAGGCGCGGTCGGCGCGCGGCAAAACGGAAAATCCGTTTTTTGCGCCGCTTTTTTTGCGGCATGAAGCAAGTTTGGCGTATACTGGGTAACGGAACCGAACACCGAGGAGGAACAAATAGATGAACTCGAACCGTAAAAAAGCGCTCGGCCTCGCCGGCGGCATCGTCGCGGTCATCGCGATCGTCGCGTTGGTGATTTACCTCGTTTACGCTCGATCGAACCCGGAGGCAAATCCTTTCACCCTTCAAATGGGGCAATCGCTGAATGCCGACGGCACGGCCGTGACGGACAACGGCACGTCGTTCAGCCGAAGCAAAACGATCTACGCGATCGCCGACTATCCGGACAGCGACGTTACCAAAGACCATACCGCCATTATGGCCGTCATTTCCGAGAGCACCGGCAAAGTCGTTCAGCAGCAGGAAGTCGAAGAAGACGAGTCCACGCAGCAGGTCGCTATGGAGCTGGACAACAAGAATTGGGAGCCGGGCATTTACGAACTGACCTTCGCCCGCAGCGGCACGATGGTCGGCACGATCAACTTTTCGCTGCACGAATAACCGTCCGCCGCGCCCGTCCTCGAACCGCGAAGCGGACCGCATCCGACGCATGCCTTTCCGGCATGCGTTTTTTTGTAGTACAATAAGCCCCGAGACGATTGTACAAGGAGGCCTCTTTTTAACCCGATGAACAACTACCAGACTTATTTCGAACAGAACCGCGACAAGCACCTCGGCGAACTGAAGGAATGGCTGTCCATCCCGAGCATTTCCGCGCTGTCCGCGCATAAAGGCGATGTACGCCGCGCGGCCGAGTGGCTGAAGGAAGCGTTGGAACGCGCCGGACTCGAGAACGTGACGCTGAACGAAACGGAAGGACATCCGATTCTGACGGCCGATCACCTGCACGCCGAAGGCGCGCCGACGCTGCTGATTTACGGTCATTACGACGTGCAGCCGGTCGATCCGCTGAATCTGTGGGAGACGCCTCCGTTCGAGCCGAACGAGCGGGACGGCAAGCTGTACGCCCGCGGAGCGACCGACGACAAGGGTCAGGTCTTCCTGCACGTAAAAGCGCTCGAAGCGATTTTACGGCAGGAAGGCAAACTTCCGGTCAACGTCAAGCTCTGTATCGAAGGCGAAGAGGAAGTATCCAGTCCGAACCTCGTTCCGTTCCTGCACGACAACGCGGACAAACTCGCGGCCGACGCCGTGCTGATCTCCGACACGTCGCTGCTCGAACGCGGCAAGCCGGCGATCAGCACGGGCCTGCGCGGATTGTGTTCGCTCGAGGTAACGCTGAATACCGCCAATACCGACCTGCACTCCGGCTCGTTCGGCGGAGGCGTCCCGAACGCGCTGCACGGCATCGTAAGCCTGCTGAATTCGCTGCACGACGAGAAGAGCGGACGCGTGCTCGTGGACGGCTTCTACGACGACGTGCTGCCGCTGACCGACGAACTGCGCGGCGAGCTCGAGAAGATGGAATACGACGAGGAAAAGCTGAGAACCGACCTCGGTCTCGACACCCTGTTCGGCGAAGAAGGTTTCTCGTTCCTCGAGCGCACCGGCGTTCGTCCGACGCTCGAACTGAACGGCGTATACGGCGGATTCCAGGGCGAGGGCACCAAGACGGTCATCCCCAAGGAAGCCCATGCCAAGATCACCTGCCGCCTCGTGGCCGACCAGGACCCGCAGGACATTCTGGACAAGATCGAACGCCATCTGCGCGCGCATGCGCCGATCGGCGCCAAGCTTACGATCGTTCCGGGAGAAAAAGCTTTTGCGTTCAATATCGACCCGGCTCATCCGTTCCTGCAAAAAGCCGCGGACGCTTACGAAGCCGTGTACGGCGTTCGCGCCCTGTTCACCAAGGACGGCGGCTCCATCCCGATCATCGAAGCGTTCTCCCGCGTGCTGAGCGCTCCGGTCGTCCTGATGGGCTTCGGTCTGCCGGACGAAAATCTGCATGCCCCGAACGAACACTTCAACCTGGAGAACTTCGACAAAGGACTGCTGACTCTCGTTCAATATTTGAAGACGGTCTGATCCCGTTTCGCCTCAAGAAACCCGTTCGCCCCGTTTCCCGGCGCGACAAAAAGCCGCTCCCGAAAAGGAGCGGCTTTTCTTTTCGTTCCGGAAAATTCGGTTCAAGAAAACGTTCGGGCACGAAGCGTCTTCCCGAAGCGGCGAGCGCGTTCGGCCTTAAGCGAAAAACCTATTCCGCGTAATACGTGAAGCCGATCGCTCCCGGTCCCGTATGCGTACTGATGATCGGACTCGTGTAATCGATTTCGATCTGCGAGTAACCGGTCAGCTCGTGAATTTTGTCCTTGAGGTTCTCCGCCAGCTTGAAGCCTTCCGCATGGGCCAGGCCCACTCCCTTGATCGTGCGTCCTTTTACGTCGTCGGCAAACTGCCGGGCAAGCTGCTTCACGACCTGGGCATGACTCCGCACATTGGTGATGATGCCGAATTCCCCGTCGCGCAGGGTGCCGATCGGCTTGATATGCAGCAGCGATCCGATCAGCGCTTTGCCTTTGCCGATCCGTCCGCCTTTGACCAGATTATCCAGCGTGTCCACGACCACGAACAGCTGGGTGGCGGCGCGAACTTCGTCCAGACGCGCGACGATCTCTTCCATGCTGCGTCCTTCTCCGGCCATGACGGCAGCCTCGATAACCTGGAAAGCCAGACCTCTGGAAATATATTGAGAATCGATCACGGTGACGTTCGTTTCCGTCATGTCCGCAGCCATGGCCGCGGAACGTACCGTTCCGCTCATGCTGCCGGTCATGTGAATGGAAATCACGTCATAGCCTTCGGCGCCCAGGCGGTCGTATAGCTCCACGAACGTTCCGGCCGCCGGCTGCGAGCTTTTCGGAAGCTCTGCCGCGTGGATCATCTTTTGAATAAACGAAGCCGGCGTAATGTCCACCCGATCCGTATACATTTGTCCGTCAATCGTAAAAGACAGCGGAACCATTTCAATCCCGTATTCCGCCAGTACCGCGTCGTTCAGATCGACGGTCGAATCCGTAACCACTTTAATTTTGCGCATTCGTCACTCTCCTGTATCCGATCAGCCGACATCCGCCGCCGCTTCTGCATCGGAAGGTGTTCGTCTTAGCTGTCCCATCCAGTATACAACCCCGAGCACGCTCGCACAAATCCGAAACAATTGTGTAAAATTCTACTTATCAAACTTTTACATATTTAAAGAAGTCATTTTTATCCATATCCCGTTCAATCGACTGTAGGCGCGGATTGGCGTCCCGCATAATAAGGCTGACCGGGATCGACATCGAGCACGATGCGGTGCGGTCCCGCCAGCGCGTATTGATGCTCGCAGCGCCAGCGGACTTCTTCCGTCGGCCCAAACGTCTCTCCGTCCTTGATCACGTCGCCGCAGTCGAACAGATAGTAGCCGAGGTTGGTCAGCTGCTGCGCCACTTCGTTCGGTTCCAGATCGAAGAAGTGGCACTGCACGTCCGGCACGCCGAGCGCGGCCAGCCCGACAGTGTCCATAAGCATCTCGCTCCGTTCGCTGCCCGTTCCCTCCACATTGAAAAAGCGCAGGTTCATCGCTCCGTACAGAATTCCGCCCGCTTCGATCGCCGTCAAGTAATCGCCCGGTTCCAGCAGCTTGTCGCTCTCCCGGAAATAAACGGCGTCGCAAGGCACCGTCTCCAGCACGGCCCGAAGCGCGCCGGTAACGAGGCGCAGCCGCTCCTTCGGTTCCAGTCCGGATGCCATCATATCGATCAGGCGTATCGAATATCGGCATTCCTCGAGAACCGCTCCCGCTTCCGGCCAATGCCAAGCCTGCTGCACCGCCGTCTCGTATTCGGAAGCCGGCCGGTTCGGCGTAGGCATCAGCGAAGTCTGCGCCGGCATCTCGCCGTCCGCGAACTTGACCGGATAATTCAGGTGGAAAAAGTGCAGCATGTCCGTCTCCGTCTTCTCCGACGGCTCCCATACGAGCAGATTGTCCGACAGCTTTTGTTCCTCCGGACGGTCGACCGTGCCCGTGTACAGCTGCATTTTCTCGTATAACCGTTCCCGCGAAAAATCGGGACGTTCCTTGTATTTCAGCTCTACGGTGTAAACGCGGGCAAAACCGAAGTCCCGCTCGGCTTCCAGCATATCTTCGGCAGACGAACCGGATCCTTCTTCCCGCTGTCCTTCCGCTTCGAACCGTTCGTTTTCGTGTGTCATTTCGTTTGCCTCCCGACTGCCGCGGACTTTCGCTCCGGCCCTGCGGCTTGAATGATGTATGTACGGCCTTACGGTCGATCTTCCTTTTCGGCTCAGCTGGAATAGTATGAGCAGTAGGTGCGGTCGAAGCTGCCTTTCAGCAGGTCTTCCCTGCGCATGAAATAGTGCAGCACGCCCGCGTCTCCCCACATGAAGCCGATATCGTCGTCCGAATCGATCTCCGCCAGCATGACGATGTCCGCCACTTCGCGCTCCGCCCGCTCCCGGTCGCCGCCGAGAGCTTTCGTCAAGCGTTCGATCGCCTCCTTCGGGTCATAAGTCGAGTCGCAGCCGAACAGCTCCAGCGCGGCCATGTATTCGTCGTCGCCGTGCTGTCCCTCCGCATAGCCGAACATTTTGACCGCCGCGGACGGCTCGCCGTCTTTCAGCGCGAAACCCAGCTCTTCGTATTCCTCCCAGCCGTGATTCTCGTCTTCGATCGCATCCTCGTCCACATAAGAATAACCCGGCAGATCCAGCGAACCCTTCGCCTCCACGCGGTACGGACGGTAAGGCCCGAAATCCGCTTCGAACGGCAGTTCTCCCGGAGCCTGCCTGCGCGCCGCTCCCTTCATCTCCTCCGCGCTTGCGTACAGCACGCGGTGCTCGGTCTCCAATCCGTAATCGCCCACGAAAAAGAACAGCACGCCGTCCTGAGGCAGCCGGTTCTCCGCGTCTTTCGTCCCCGCCAGGTTGAGCTGCAGGACAAACGACATAAGCATGCCGTCCGAATCGGCCGGCCATTCCCAGCCTTCCGGCAGGTCCGGTTCTCCGCCGATCCGCGAATTTCCGATTTCCACGTACGAATCCCGGCCCGCTTTGAATCCTATGACCGTCTGCTTCGCCGTATTCAGCAAGTAATCCTCCGCGTGCGCGAAATCATGCTCCTCGATCGCCTGCTTCAACCGGTTGAAATTCCCTTCGTTCAAACTCATTTCGATCCCTTCCTTTCCGTCCGGCACGATGCGGTCCGGCGTTCGCCCGCGATGCCTTCTCCGCCGCGCTTCCGTCTCTAAGTATAAACGATTCGGAAGCCAAAATCCCAACGCCGGAGAAACCGGGGCGAGTCTTTGCCCGGGCCCTGAATCGGCAGAGCTTGTTTGAATCAAAGCGTTTCCTTTCCGACTGTCCGATAAACTGGTAAAATAAAAAAGCTTTGCTGTAAAAAAGGAGGTCCGCAATTGGAATCGCTCAGGCGCCTGATGGCCGGAATCGCCGAATGGCCGCGCAATGTCAAACTGTTTTTCGCCGCAAACCTGCTTTACCAGATCGGCGGCGGCATGTTTTCCGTTCTGTACAACCTCTATATCCAGGGAATCGGCTATACCGATGCCATGAACGGCCGTGTCGTCAGCATCCAGTCGCTCGCGACGGCCTGCATCTTCATTCCCATCGGTCTGTTCGGCGACCGCCTCAGCCGAAAAATGCTGCTGATCGTAGGCGCCCTGTTCAGCGGCATCGTGTTCGCTCTGCGCGCATTCGCCGAAGCGGAACCGCTGCTGCTTGCGCTCGCCGTCTGCTCCGGCGTGTTCGCCGCTTTCTTCCAGGTGCTGGCGATTCCGTTTCTGGCCGAAAACGTGAAAAAGTCCCAGCGGTTGGCTCTGTTCAGCGCTTATTCCTCGCTGATGCTTGCCGCCCAGGTCATCGGCAGCATGGGCGGCGGCGTACTCGCCGACGCGCTGCAGCACTCCGGCCTGGAGCGCGTCGCCAGCCTGCGCTTCACGCTGTTTGCGGGCGGCATCGCCACGCTCGCCGCCTTCGCGCCGATGCTGTTCATCCGCGAAGATCGGCGAAAGTCCGAGCCGCCGAAGACTTCGCCCGCGGAAGCCGGCCGGGATCTCGGGCCGGAAGCCGCGCCGGAAGCCGTGGGGACGGCTGCGGAGGCCTCCGGCTCGTCGGGCCGAAGCTCGCGCCTCATCTTCTGGTTCGTGCTCGCCCAGCTGCCGATCGGACTCGGTTCGGGTCTGGTCGTCCCGTATCTGAATTTGTACTTCACGAATCGGTTCGGCGTCTCGCTGACGACGATGAGCCTGCTTATTTCGCTCGGTCAGGTGATGACGATCGTGTCCATGCTGATCGGACCTTCGCTGTCCAAACGGGTAGGTCCGGTCAACGCCGTCGTCATTTTCCAGATGCTTTCCCTGCCTTTCCTGCTGACGACAGGCTTTACCAACATCGCCCTGATCGCCTCGGTCACGTTCCTCTTCCGCCAGGCGCTGATGAACGCCGCCAATCCGATCCAATCGGCGATCATGGTCGACCGTATTCCCGACAACAAGCGGGGCATCGCCAACTCCCTGACCCAGACCGCCTTTATGCTCGGCTGGGCCAGCATGGGACCGGTCCAGTCGCATCTCGTCACGACTTACGGCAATTATTGGGGTTACGCCATCACGTTCAGCATTACCGGCGCGCTCTATGTCAGCGCTTCGCTGCTGTACTACTTCAAGTTTCGCGAGTCCCGCCCGGACAGACGCCTCAAGTCGTCTCCGGTCCGCTAAGGCGCCGAACGCGTCCCCTATTCCGCCCTCCGCCGCAGGGACCGCACGACAAAAAGCCGCGCCGGACGTATACCGTCCCGGCGCGGCTTTTCGCGCTGAAGAGCGGCCGGCCTTTTACCGATTTCAAGGCTTAAACCGCTCCGAAACGCAAAAAACAGCGGAATCGAAAAATCGATTCCGCTGTTCGGCAGCCCGTGATTCGGTTATGCGGTGTCCGGCCTTCGCTTAAGCTTCGACCAGAACCGGCGTTTCGTACGCGTTGCTCAGCTTGCGCTGACGGCGCAGCACCGCTTCCGGCGGCGTAACCGCAGGAGCGTCCGGATGCAGCAGCCACGACTTGACGAAATGCGTGTCGGAGACCTTGAACATCGGAGGCTCCTTCTCGAAATCGATCTTCATGGCATAATTGCTGCGCAGAGCGAACGCGTCGCCGACCGGAGGATGCAGCAGGTCGGGCGGCGTGCCCGGGATGGCGGTCAGCTTCTCTTCGCCGTTGCTGTCGAGCGCAGGCATCGAAGAAAGCAGTCCCCATGTGTACGGGTGGCGCGGATCGTAGAAGATCTCGGCGGCCGTACCCATTTCGACGATCTGGCCGGCATACATGACGGCTACGCGGTCCGCCATCTTCGCCACGACGCCGAGGTCGTGGGTGATAAAGATGATGGCCGTACCGATCTTGGCCTGCAGGTCCTTCATCAGCTCGAGGATCTGCGCCTGGATCGTCACGTCGAGCGCCGTCGTCGGTTCGTCCGCGATCAGCAGCTTCGGATTGGCGGCCAGCGCCATGGCGATTACGACACGCTGGCGCATACCGCCGGAGAACTCGTGCGGATACTGGTTAAAGCGCTTTTCCGCGTTCGGGATGCCGACCAGGTTCAGCAGTTCAAGACCGCGAGCGCGCGCATCCGCTCCGGAGATCTTCTCGTGCGTGAACAGTACTTCGGTGATCTGCTTGCCGACTTTCATCGTCGGGTTCAGCGAGGTCATCGGATCCTGGAAGATCATGCCGATTTCCTTGCCGCGCATTTTTTGCATCTGGTTTTGCGATTTTTTGATCAGGTCCTGGCCTTCGAACAAAATTTGTCCCCGCTTGTATTGTCCCTGCGGTTCCGGTACCAGCTTCATGATCGCCTGGGACGTTACGCTCTTGCCGGAGCCCGATTCGCCCACGATCGCCAGCGTCTCGCCTTTGTCCAGATGGAAGTTAACGCCGCGAATCGCTTGGACTTCGCCGGCGCGCGTTCTGAATGAAATCGCCAAATCTTTGACCTCGAGAAGTCTCTCCATTGTCTCCACTCCCTATAAAGCCCGTTCGCTGAAGAACGGGCGGTTTTATCGCTTTTCGCATATCGTTCTCGCGTTTTGTCCGCAGCCGCGCACATCGCGTTTCCGAACGTTTTTGTATGATCATGAGAACATTGTTTTACGAAACCGTATATAATATTGTAACTGCTTGCCTATCTGGCAGTCAAGCGCACATTAGATGTTAGGTGTCTGCTCGGCGCGGACCCGGTCAGCCTGCATTTCCGAACATTCGCTTCAAAAAAACGGCGCGCTTCTTCTCCGCATCTCTACGCGGAAAGCTTCGTTGAAATCGCGAAGCAAACCGGTATGATGAAGAGGACGGCGCGCGGCCCGACAGCGTCCGCGAACCCGAACCGCCGCATACGAAGGAGGCTGCATGCCATGACCAACAAAGAAGCCCGGCTGGCGGAAGTCCGCCAATTCCTGCCCGAATGGCTGGAGTACAGCCGCAAGGAAGCCTTTTCCGGAGAAGTGGCTTCCTATATCCCCGAACTGTCCAAAGCTCCGCGGGACGCGCTCGGCATTCATCTGCTCGACCTGAACGGCGACCATGCCTCGGCGGGAGACTGCGGAATGGCGTTCACGCTGCAGAGCATATCCAAAGTCTTTACCCTGATTCTTGCGCTGATGGACAACGGCGAGGACGCCGTGTTCGAACGGGTCGGCATGGAGCCGACCGGCGACAACTTCAATTCGATGCTGAAGCTCGAACTTGTGCGTCCGGGCATCCCGTTCAACCCGCTGATCAACGCCGGAGCGATCACCGTCTCTTCCATGATCCGCGGCGCCACCGCCGAAGAGAAATCGCTGCGCATCCTCGAATTTTTCCGCCGGCTGTCCGGCGGAAGCCCGCTCGAGATCAACGAAGCGGTCTACCGTTCCGAGCTGCAGACCGGCAACCTCAACCGTTCCATCGCTTATTTCCTCGTGGAAAACGGCGTGCTCGGCGGAGACGTCGAAGAGGTGCTGTCCGTCTACTTCCGGCACTGCTCGATCGAAGCCAGCTGCCGCGATCTCGCCCGTATGGCGCTCGTGCTTGCCGGCGACGGCACCGACCCGCTGAGCGGGGAATATTTGATTCCGCGCCGCTACGTGCAGATCGCAAAGACGTTCATGATCACGTGCGGCATGTACAACGCCTCGGGCGAATTCGCCATCAAAGCCGGGCTTCCGGCCAAAAGCGGCGTGTCCGGCGGCATCCTGACCTTCGTGCCCGGCGCGCTCGGAATCGGCGTCGTCGGCCCCGCGCTGAACGCCAAAGGCAACAGCAGCGCGGGCGTGCATCTGCTCGAACGATTGTCGCAGCGCATGGACTGGAGCTTGTTCTGAAAAAGGGAAAGGCCGCAGACATGTCTGCGGCCTTTCCCTTTTTGCGGCGGCGAATCTCCGGCAGGTTCCGTCAAGCGCAAGCCTGGTTTGTCCGTCTTACCGGAACTCCATCCGCCGCGCCCCCGCGAACTTCCCGCCCTCAAACGAAGCGCAGTAGATGTCCGGCATGGAAAGACGCCGCCAAAAGTCGAATCCGTACCGTTCGTCGAAACCGCCGAGCATCAGCGTCAGAATATCGCCGTGCGTGCCGACGGCGATCCGCTCGCCGGGATAGCGCCGCAGCAGTTCAAGAAGCACGGCCGACGCCCTTTTCCGCGCTTCCCGGCCGCTCTCCCCGCCCGGAGGCCGGTAATCGAAGTCCTCGTAGCAGCGCTGCTTCTCCTCCAGGAACCGATCCGCCCCGATGTCCCGCGAGCCGGAGACGAGCCGCTCCCGCAGATCGTCATGGATCTCGACGGCGATTCCGGCCGAGTCCGCCAGCGGACGGATCGTGTCGATCGCGCGCCGGTAAGGACTCGAGACGAACACGCCGACGCCTTCCCCTTCGAGCCGGCGCCGGACGGCTTCGGCGTCTGTCGTTCCTTCCGCGGACAAGCCGCGCTCCAGCTCCATGCCGTGCACGTAAGCCGAATGGGCGTGGCGGACGAAGTACAGCCGGGTCTCCTCGGACGGGCCCGTCCGAGGAGACTTTTCCTGCAGGAGCGCCGCCGGAACGCAAGGCTCGGAATGCGGCAGCCCGCTCATAAGGCTCCCTCCCAAAACACCCGGTATTCGCCAAGCAGACCGTCCAATTCGCCAAGCTGCGCATAAGACGGCAGATTCGACGGCGCGGCGCCGCCCCGAATAAGCGGCAGCGCCAGATACAGCTTGTGCAAGCTGTGGCGGTAGGCCTCTTCCGGAGCCGGCTCCCCGGCGCGGACGACGCGCAGCTCATGGGGCCGGTACAGAAGCCGGCCGGCCTCTTCGGCGGTCGACGGATGCCGCCGCAGCAGCGCCAGCAGCTCGTCGTCGGCCAAGCCCCCGAGTTCCGCGGGGGGCAGGCCGCCGGCGTCGATCAGGCGCCGCGTCAAGGCCCGGAGCACGGCGATGGGTCCGACGTTGTCCGGCGAAGCGTGGTAATGCGCTTCGTGCAGGATCAGCCGCAGCGTCAGCTCGGCGGCGTCCGCGTCCGCTTCGAGATGCGGACCGGACAGCCGGAAGCCGCGCAGCAGCTCCGGCGCGGGCTTCGGCAGGATGCCGAACGAAGCGGCGCTGCGCACCCACGAATCCAAATGGTCGGCGTGCAGAATCTTCTCGCCGCTGCGCAGCGGGCTCGCGATTCGGCCTTCGATCAAGTCGAGCACTTCCGCGCGGTCCAGACCGCCGTCTTCCAAAATGCGGCGAATTTCTTCCGCATGCAGCTCCTTCTCCGCCCGGGCATGATGGTCGAAGCCTTCGATCCCTTCCAGCGCATGGCTGAACGGTCCGTGGCCCGCGTCGTGCAGCAGGGCGGCCGCTCTCAGCTCCGGCCGTTCCGGCGCGAAATGCGCGATCAGCGCGAACACCCCGAGCGTGTGCTGGAGCCGCGTCGACGTATGCTGCGTATGCAGCGCGGCCGGTCCCGCATGCCGGACAAAATGCAGCCGCCGAAGCGTTTCCGTGCGCAGCAGCGCCGTTTCCGTTTCGCTGAGCTCGGTGACCGTTCCCCACAGCGGGTCCCTGAGCGCGCCGGGGCCCGCCATCTGCCCGTACATTCCGGCTGGCTGTCCGCTCGTCAGGGACGACGTTTCAGAATTGAACATCCTTCCACTCCTTCCGTCAATTTTCTTTTTATGCGAAACGACAGAGGCGATCGGTTTCGCGGGTCTGCTCCGTACGGACAGCGAACGATTCCCCGACGGGTCGGCCGCATGCGCCGCCGCGCGACTGCGCCAGACGAACCTCAGCTGCCGCGACGTTTCGTTTGACGCTCATTCGCCAAGTATACCCGACCGGCGCACTTCAAGAAAGCTCGACTTCTTTCGATGCCTTCGCATACAATCGGAATACGGGCCGCAACGGACACGTTCGCACCCCGACGAAAGGAGCCGCGCCGACGCATGAAAAAATGGATCACCCTTGCCCTCTACGCCGGCGCTCTGCTGACGATTCTGATCTGCCGAGGCGAACTGCAAGCGCTGATGGAGGATGTCTCGCTGCCGGCAGCCGCCGGTTTCGCTCTCGCTTTCCTGTTCGCCTTTTTCCCCGTCCTGCCCTATAAATTGGTCATCGCTTCGCTGGGATTCCTGTACGGCCCCGCCGCGGGAGCGCTGATCGCCTGGCTGGCGGTCACGGCCGCTTCGCTGCTGCAGTATACGCTGGTACGCCGCTTTTTCAGAAAGCAGGGACAAGCCGCACTGGCTCGCTTCTCCGGATTGGAGCGGGCGGGAAGGCTTATGGAACGACGGCCGTTCGCCGTGATCCTCGCCGCCCGCTTGGTGCCGCTGCTGCCGCAGGCGCTCGTCAACTTGTATCCCGCTTTTCTGAACATCCGTCCGGCCGTATATATCGTCGCGTCCGCGCTCGGCAAAATTCCGGCTATGCTCGTTTTCGCTTTCGTCGGACAGAACTTGTTTACCGATCTGCCGAAAACGCTGACCGTGCTCGCGCTGTACGGCGGATTTCTGATCGTCGTTTATGCCGCATACCGATTCAAATTCCGCTCCCCGGCCGAGGAAGAGGCGGACAGGGATCCTCTCTAGACCTTTCCCGCTCCTCCAAGGAGGCGGCCAAGCCCGTTTGCTCATGCGGCCTGCGGGGTAAATGGACAGTATGCAGGCGGAGCGAGAAGCGCCGCCGGAAGAAAGGGTGGGAAACGATGGATAAGCAAATCCAAGCGCTGACCGAGTGGCTGAACGGCAAAGCCGGGCAAACGCTGAAAATCGAAAAAAAGGAAAACGAAGATACCGACGTCGTGCATTTCGAGCTGGAGGAGATCGGGGAACGCCCGCAGGACAATCCGGTAGACGATTACTTGGAACGGGCGCTGCTGCTGCGCGGAGCCGGCAGCATTCTCAACGCCGACGGCGAAAAAGTTCCGGTCCCCGGCGACAGCTACGAGATCGTGCTGAACGATCTTGAAATCGGCAGTCGGAGCGAAGATCGTCTCGAGCTGAAAAACGACCGGGCGGCCTACATTCTCACCGTCGCCTGATTTGTACGCCGTATGTCCGGCTGCCGACTCGGCAGCGATCCGGTTC
Source organism: Saccharibacillus alkalitolerans (assembly GCF_011090185.1). Taxonomy (GTDB): domain Bacteria; phylum Bacillota; class Bacilli; order Paenibacillales; family Paenibacillaceae; genus Saccharibacillus; species Saccharibacillus alkalitolerans. Next base: position 253,594 of record NZ_JAAFGS010000003.1, read on the forward strand.
GGCGGAAGCGCGGCAAAAAGGAGGCCCGTCATCGGACGAGGCCTCCTTTTTCGCGGGAGTCGTCCCGAAAGCGCGATTCGAAGCCGCCCCGCCCTCCCGCAATGACAGGGCAGGGTTATCCCATCAGCAGACGCGAAGCCCGAATCCGGATCGATTCCGCGCGCCCGGCCTGGGAACGATGCTCCAGCAGCCGGACGTGGAGCCGCTGGAGAAACAGCCGGGCATTGACGCGTCCTTCTCCGGCGAACGGCTTCGCTTCGGGACCCGGAGCTTCCCCGAACCGCTCCAGCCAATCGGCAAAGTCCTGCTCTTCGACATTTCCGCAGGTCAAGACCGTTTCCGCCGCCGCGGCCAAGCGATCGTCTTCGTCATGCACGAATACCCGGTCCGCCGTCAGCAGCCTGCGGCGGACCGCTTCCAGCATTTCGAGCCGTTCGGACGGACCCGCCAGCTTCGATCTTCCCAGATCTTCCAGCGCGTCCGCCGCATGCGCCGCGGCGTGCGCCCATCCCCGCCCGCCTTGCGACTCATAGCCGCGAAGATCCCTCTCTTCGTCCAGCGCGCGCAGGACGGTTCGGAACATGATCCTCCATTCTTTTTCCGTCAAAAAAGCTTGCTCCCGATCCGCGGACAGGATGAGCGGCAGAAGCAGCATCGAAAAAGAACGCACGAACACCGTATCCGTTCCGTTTTCGCCGATTCCGTACCCTACATGCCGCTCGTCCAGCGCGGTATTCATCAAGCTCCGCAGCTGTTCCGCTTTGAACACCCCCGCTCCGATCCAATCCGAAAACGAACCGTAAATCAGCTCGTCCCTCAGCTCCGGATCGGGATCGCCGATATGCTCCAGCATCGCGGCAGCCAATTCGCCGAGCCGTTCCGGCTCCGGAAGCCGGCCCGAACGGCGAATTTCCCGCAGCGCCGCCTGCAGATTGTCCCGTTCTGCCGCGTCTGCCCGGACAGGCATGCCGGCGATCCCGGCTTCTTTCGCCGCCTTTTTCAGCGCGGCAATCTGGGCGTAGTGATGCCGGCAATGGTCGCCGACGTGCCAGATTCCCCAGCGGACGGTCGCGGAAGCTCCCTTCTCGTAAGGAACCTGCCGCTGCAGATCTTCGTCGCTCAAGCCCAGACAGACCCGGTGCAGCCGCTCATGCACGGCGCGGCACTCGCCAAGCAGCTCGGCGGCGCTCCGGCCCGAGACTGCCGGCAGCCGGCCGCTTTCGTCGTACATCGGTCCGAATTCGGCCAGCGCCTCCGGCGGATAAGGAAGAGACTGCAGCCGATATACCCAGTACAGCTCCGTTACCGCAAGATGACGGAGCAGCTGCGCGGCGCTGTTGCTTCCTCCGTCCGGGAGAAAATCGAGCTGCTCCGCGCTCATGCCCCCTGCCAACCGTTCCAAGCGCCGCAAATTGTATTCGATCATCGCGTACAGCATGCCGACCGCGGGAGTCAGGGCGGAGTCGACCGTAAAATCATAGGCAGAGACTGCTTTTCTTTCATTCGCATTCAAGTTAATGCTCCCCTTTCTTATTGGACCATTATATCATTTCTCCCGGCATTTCCCGTTTTCCGTTCCGCACCCGCGTTTGAGCCCCTGTTTTCGTCCCTCTTCCCTTACGCCCGGGCAAATCAAAAAGCCCGCCGTTGCCTCGGCGGGCTTGCGGCAGGCTCTATGATAACCGCTCGGAAGCGGGAAGATGAAAGATACTTACTTAGCTTCGGAGCTTTGGTACATTTCGATCAGTTCTTCGATTGCGGCTTTGCTGACCATTTTGCCTTTGAAGTAAACCAGATCTTCGGCTTCGCCGGTGAAGATGCAGGTAGGCGCATATTTTCTCAGAATGATGCGCTCGCCGTCAACGAAAATTTCCAGTCCGTCTTTGATGTCGATGCCCATTGTTCTGCGGAGTTCGATTGGGATAACAACCCGTCCGAGTTCGTCTACGCGTCTTACGATACCTGTTGCTTTCATTGCTATAATTCCCCATTTCGATTAAAATGTTAGTTGTCGACAAAGGATCGTCGTTATTCGATATTATTCGACAATTTGTGCTTGCTTCCACTCTACTCCTCTTTATATATCTTGTCAATATGGAAATTTATACTACGGTTAAAAATTTTGCATATTTTATTGAATGAAAAAGCGAAACGCACGGAATAAGCGTTTCGCTTTTTCATTTATGCGCGATTTCGCAGAAACCCGCGCCGCGGCGCATCCATTTTCTATCATTTTTTGGGAGTCGATTTCGACAGTCGGCTGCTGTCGAACCGCTCGAGCAGCCTTTCCGTCAGCCAATCCAGCTGACGCAAGATCGATAATCCGTCGTTGAACCAGAACCGTTCCAGCGGAACGGGATAAGTTCGCCCTTCCCGCACGGCCGGAAGGGCCCGCCATTCGGGCGAATCGAGCAGCCGTTCGCCGTCCCTGTCCCCGTCTTCGGCATAGACGGTAAGAAACATATGGTCCGCCGCATAGTCGGCAAACCGCTCGGGCGCGATCCGCTTATACCGGCCGGGGACGATGACTTCGCGGTGAACGCGCTCGGGCGCAGGCAGCCCCAGCGCTTCGTGCAGCACGTAAGCGCCGCGCACCCCCTGATCGAGCACGTACAGATTGCCGAAGGCAATTTCGTAAAAAGCCGCCGTTTCCCCCGGGGGAAACACGGACGCGACTTCGGCGCGCGACTCGGCCGCCCGGCGCCGAAAATCGGCAATCCATGCCGCCGCTTCGGCCGTCCGACCAAGCTTGGCGGCCAAATGTTCCAATTGGCGCACAGGATCCGAATCCATCCAAGGATGCACTATCGTCGGCGCGATCCGGCGCAGCGTCTCCAGCCGCTCCCGCTTAAGGTAAGCCGGAGCGACAATGAGATCCGGCTTTAACCGCGCCAAAGCTTCCGGATCGCTTTCGTCGATCCGTGCCGTGCCGTTCAGCTCCTCGGCCAGCTGAACGGAATAATCGGCCGTCCTTCGCTCGACGGCTTCCGGCGCAAGCCCGAGCGCCAGCAGCGCGCCCGCGAACTGCAGCGCGGCGATGCGCTTGGGCCGACGGCGGAACTCCGTCGGATGGCATCCGGTCGCCTGTTTGAACTTGCGGCTGAAGTACAGGCCGTCGGGATAGCCGACCCGGGCGGCGATCTCGCTCATGCCGAGACCGCTGAGCATGAGCAGCTCCTTCGCCTTTTCCATGCGAACCCGAAGAATGTAATCCGACAAGCTGAGCCCGGTCTTCTGCCGGAACAGCCTTGAGAAATAATGCGGATGGTATCCCGCTTCTTCCGCCAGTTCCTCGCGCGACAATTTCCGCGCGTATTCGGCGTCGATCCGCCGGACCGCGCGTTCAACTGCCGATTCTTCGCGATCTTCCTCCCGCCGAGGCACGGACGAAAACAGCAGTTGGAACAGCTCCAGCCAGTCCCGCTGACGGGTCAGCGGCGGCTCGCCGTGCAGCGTCTCCCGCATTTCTCCCGCGGCCAACTCCCGCATCAAAGAAAAGGCCCGCCGCGGCAGTCCGGAGTGGACCATACCCGCAGAGGGCAGCGAATCGTTGTCGTCCTGGTATACGAGCTGGCCGCGTCCTTCCAGCGAGAGCCGGTAGCGGTCGAAGCTGATCCGGTAGAGCCGAAGGTCGCCGGGAGGCACTCGGCGCAGTCCGATCTTCATCCCGTACTCGGCAAGCACCGCGGTTCCCGGATACAAATCGATTCTCGTTCCGTCGATAAAGAGAATCCCCGCACCGCTCTCGACCGCGATCAGCGTCGGCGAGCCGGCGAAAAAGTTCTCTTCTTCCCGCTGCTCGCCCAGCATAAGCGGGGCGAGCTCTCGCAGCAGCACATGTTCGTCTCCCGTCATGCCGATCAGGAAGCTCCGGTCTGAGGCTCGAGCTGCTGCGGGCGCAGCAGGTGAACGGTGGCGCCGGGACGGCCATGGGCGTCTTGTTCCGAACGTCCCGCTTCGATAAAGCCGAATCGCTGATAGAAATCGTAGACCTCCGGCGTCTGATCGCCGACATCCACGGCAAGCTCGCCCCGAAGCGACACATGGCCGATCAGCATGTCCGCGATGCCCTGGCCCTGATAATGAGGATGAACGACGAGCAGCTCGACTTTGGAGCCGTTCATGGCAATGAACCCGGTCAATTCGCCGCCGAAGCGGCTTTGTACCGCATACAGTTCCAACCGTTCGAGAACTTCTTCCCTGAACAGGCGGGCATAGAACTGAACGTCGCCCGGATCGAGATCGGACAGCGTACGCCGGATCGACATCAGCCAAATTTCGGTCAACCGGTCCTTGTGTTCTTCCGTACACATAATGATTTGCATGCGTACATCCTCCTTTATACGGTTAGTGGATTTCTTTTCGACGACACAACCTTCCGAGGGAATGATGAAGCTCCTTTCGCCCATAACGGCGGGCTGCCGCCGGCGCCGGTATGGGCGAAAGAATGATATTTGATTAAATATAACACAAAAATTCCGCGGCGTCTTGTGAATTTTTTCTCTACTTTTTCTCGAACGAAAAGGTTTTAACGAATCGAGGCAGCCCGCGATCTTCGGCCGCGTTTCGTCGAACGTCCCGATCAGCTCTTGTCCTCCCCGTTCTCCGGCATCCGGGATTCTTCGGGCGCTTTCCGTTCTTCGCGCGTCCCGGATTCTTCCTCTCGGCGTTCTTGATGGCGCCGGCCGCGCCCGTGTCCTCGGTGCCCGCTTTCCCCGCGCCCGCGCTTTTCCGGCTTTTCGTGCAGTTCGAATACCTGAACGAATTCCTGCATAATGGCATCGACCGCCTTCAATTCGCCCGCGATCACGGGACGGATGCTTTCGAACGCGCTCTCTTCAAGCTGCGCGGCCAGGGTGCTTCGGCGAAGTTCGAGACGTTCCAAAAAATGCAGCGCCCGTCCGCGGCGAAACGTCTGGGCTCCCTCGCGCCGTCCGCGTTTTTCGCCCTCGGCCTGTTCAGGCTCCGACGATTCATGCTCCGGTTCCATCTCTTTCGGGCGTCCTTCCACGCCCTGTTGATCTTTACGCATTCCGGTTCCTCCTTCGTTTCTCCGCAAGTTCGTCTTCCGCTTTTCGGAATTGCATGCTTATGTATACAAATGTATTCAACCGTTTGCCGAATGTCAATGTGGACCCAACAAAAAAAAGACAGCCCGGAAGCTGTCTTCTCTGCATACGACTCCGGAGACTCCGCTTGTATTACGAAGCCGTCTCGCAGTGACGCCGGCAGTCGCCGTGTTTGCAGGATGCGAACGTCCCGATAAAATCGAGGCGATGATCCGACACGTTGAAGCCGTATTCCCGTTTGACGCGCTGCTCCAATTCGGTCAACCAATCGTCCTGAATTTCTTCCACTTCGCCGCAGACCGAGCAGATCATATGATGATGCATATGCTCATGGTCTTCGCTGCGCAGGTCGAAACGGGCCACGCCGTCGCCGAAATTCATTTTCTCCACCAGATGCAGTTCCGTCAGCAGTTCCAGCGTACGGTACACCGTCGCCAGCCCGATTTCCGGGAACCGTTCCTTGACCCGCATATATACGTCTTCGGCACTCATATGATCGCGTTCATGCTCGAGCAGAACACGCATCGTCGCTTCCCGCTGAACGGTCGATTTATATCCTTTGGCAATCATCTGCTGCTTCATCGATTTCAGTTGTTCTTCCACGCTGATCAATGTCTTCGAACCTCCTTTGGGCTTTCATGCTGCTGCTTCCCAGTTCGTCCGACCTTAAAGTCGTTTCTTTATTTAGAATGATTATAATTTAATAATAACGTAAATCGAATAAATGCGCAAAGATTTTTATCACATTTCATTCAAAAACCATCCTTATTCTTCCCTTCCGTCTCCAAGCGCCCCTCAGCGAACCAACCGACGAAATCGGAGCAAAATGCCGCGTTCGTCGGCTCAATGCGTGCGCCGGCGGCTGAAGGCACGACAAGACGGCAGCCGAATTCGCGCTGCCGCCCTGCCGTACTCGATCGAAATCCGTATTCGTTCCGTTTGCTTATCCCTGCGCTTCAATCGAGGACGGCGTACCGACCGAACCTCCGGCTTTTTTCGACGTGCTGGATCTGCCCAGCCGCCCCTGCCGTTCCAGATGCTTGCGGAACGCGTACATGACCGCCAGATGCAGCTTCGCCTGCGTATATTTGTACAGGAACCAAGGCATCGAAGGCATATAGTCGTGAATGGCCACGACGCAGTCGCTCGTGTCCGGAATCATGAGAAACTCCAGCCGGCCCGAATGGGCGTCTTTCGCATTGGCGAACATGCCGCCCGTAATGCGGTAGACCGCGCGGTCCTCGCCGCTTTTGACCGGATCGTAGCTGAGTTCCAGAATCGGCCGGCTGAAAAAGCGGATATAGATCCGGCTGACGCCGTCTTCGTCCGTCCGCACGCGGATAAACGGTCCGAGCGCTTTGCCCAACCATTCCAGATAATACTCGCCTGCCCAATGGGCGTCCTTGCCTTCCGGCAGCGTTACCCGCTGAACCGAACGCACGTCGGATTTTTTGATCTTTTCCGCGACAGGCTTCGATTCTTTGTCGTCCGAAGGTTCGTCGCGCTTGCGCTCGGCTTCTTCTTTCTTCTTCCGTTCTTCCTCCAGCGATTCGCGCGCCGCTTCCTTGAACGTTTTTTTGCCGTCGCTGATGCCTTCCACCATCCGGTCCGGATGGGCGACCATCGGATGGATCAAGCTTTCTATGAGCGGATACGCCATTTCTTTCGGCGATCCGGTAATCAGCGTCACCCACAGCCTGGACAGATTGACGGTCAAGAACGGCAGGTCGATGAAATGCCGCTTAACGCCCAGCACCTCCGCCATCTGTTTCATCATTTCTTTATAGCTCATGACGTCCGGGCCGCCCACGTCGATGGCGCGTCCTTTGACTTCTTCGTTGCCCACGCTGCCTTTGAGCGCGACGAGCACGTCGTCCAGCGCGATGGCATGGGTCTTGGTGCGCGTCCATGTGGGCAGCGTCATGACGGGCAGTCGCTTCACCAGCTTGTACAGAATCGGGAAAGACGAACCCTGCGGCCCGACGATCAGTCCCGCTCGAATCGTCGTCACCGGAACGCCGGACGATTCGAGAATCCGCTGAACTTCCAACCGGCTTCTCAAATGGCGCGAAAGTTCTTCTTCCGGCAGGTCGTCGGGCACGATTCCGCTGAGATATACGATCTGCTTGATGCCGTTCTTTCGGGCCGCGCGGGCAAAGTGGTCGGCCAGTATGGCGTCCATATCTTCGAAACTGCCCTGGGTCAGCTTCGCCGAAGGCATCATCGAGTGGATCAAATAAAAGGCGTAATCCGCGCCTTTCAGCGACTCCAGCGAATCGTCCATCGAATAAAAATCGCAGCTTCTCCATTCCACATGCTCTTCGTCCTCGCGCGAATCTCCGCCGCGGGAAAGCGCGATAATATCGTAATCTTCCTTAAGCTTCTTCATCAGATTCTGCCCGATATAGCCGCTGGCTCCGGTCAGGATTACCTTCGGGCGCGATTGTCGCTCGGTTGTCGTCTCCATAGGCGCACCTCTTCGTTTCGTTTTTTCCGGGATGGCTGCGGACGCGGTCCCGGGTTCCGTGATCCGCAATCGTTCGGATGTCGGCAGCCCTTGCCGTTCATTACCCGTTCAACGCAAAAAGAACCCGGTCGCATCGGCTCCGCGCCTTACGCGAAGACGCTGGCCGAAAACCGGGTTCTTGAAAATAAAAGCCGAAGAGGCGTATACGTTTTTCGGTTTTTTCGGGCTCAGTCTTTCAGGCCGCGGTAGCGGCCGGTCCGAATCTCTTTGACGTAAGCGTCCAGCTCCGGCATCTCCGCTTCCGCCGCCTGGCGGACCGCAAGCGCGATATCGTAAGGCACCCTCGCGAACGTCAGGTCGAGCCGCGTTCTGCGCCGTTCGCCAAGGTCGCCTTCCAGAATGGCATAGGACGCCTGGGTCATATCCAGCGGATTGCCCACGCTTCCCGCGTTGAACAGCATGCGGCCGTCCATATGCTGCATATAGGCGTTATGAATGTCTCCGTAACCGGCCACATCGGCTTTGACAGGATCCGCGCTCAGATCGGACGGCTCGAACAAGCTGAGCTTGCGCCCGTAATCGTCCCAGGGCTGCACGCGTTCGAACGCGCTGCGCGGCGAAGCATGAAACAGCCGGACGTAACGGCCGCTCAGCATGAATTCGATCGAAAACGGCAGCGAACGCAAATACTCGAGCCGCTCTTCCCCCAGTAAATTCTGATGCCAGACCAGCGTTTCGAATTCCGTCGGCTGCGGAAGAAATTCGTCCCAATTGCCCCGCACGACCTGCCGGCAGCGCCGACGGATCAGATCGACGGCAAGGTCCGAGCTGGGTCCCTTGCCGACCAAGTCTCCCAGACAATAAATTTCCGCAATGCCGCGGCTTTCGATATCCTCCAACACCGCTTCCAAAGCCGGAAGATTGCCGTGGATGTCTGATATGATCGCGATTTTGCTCATCGATAATCCTCCGTTTGATGTCAAGTCGTTCCGTTTCGCTTCGGGCCGTCGTCTCTATCCTCAGAAGTCGACGTCTCGAATTTTCGCGAATACCATTTCGTTGACGAGCGTGCCGTCGTCTTCGCGCTGCCAATTGCGCAGCACGCCTTCGATGGCAAAGCCCGCCCGCTTCGCGACCGCCGCGCTTCGCTCGTTCCGGTCGTCGCAGCGAATCTCGATTCGGTTCGCCTCCAGATGGCGGACGGCGAAGTCCGTCAATCCGCGGACGGCTTCGGTCACCAGTCCCCTGCCCGCGTAAGGCGTACGAACCCAATAGCCGATCTCGAAGCGCCGCACGTTCCAATCGAAACGGTGCAGACCGCTGGCTCCCAAGATTTTGCCCGTTTCCCGCTCGGTCATCAGCATCATCAAGTCCGTCCGCTCCAAATACTGCAGCCGCTTCCGCCGCATCAACCGCTCGGTTTCTTCCGGTTCGGGCAGCACCCGAGCAAACGGCATGAACGGAATCAATGCCTCCCGGCTTTCGCTGATCGCCGCGTTCAGCTCGGCACCGTCGCCGGGACGGGTCGCCCGGACGATCAACCGTTCCGTCTCGAACTGTTCGGGAAACTCCAACATGATAGGGTCAAAGCTTAAAGTCATCGAAACACTCCTCCTTGTCAGCGCCTGCGGACGACCAGGTGCAGATGTTCCGTCGCGTCCCGGTACTGCGGCGCCTCGCACGTCTCCGCGGCCGCGCGAAGCAAATTGTCGTAAACGAATAAAGGCGCCGGAGCGATAAATTAGATCACATGCCGTTCCACTCGCGCTCGAATCGCTCCAGGAATTCCAGCATGAACGAATGGCGTTCTTCCGCGATCCGTCGTCCGGCATCCGTGTTCATCAGATCCTGGAGTTTCAGCAGCTTTTCGTGAAAGTGGTTGATCGCCGTGTCGTTGCCGCTGCGGTATTCCTCGGGCGTCATTTTGTGCCGGACCGGAATATTCGGATCGTGCATGGGACGTCCTTTTTTGCCCGAATAAACGAATGTCCGCGCGATGCCGATCGCCCCGATCGCGTCCAGCCGGTCGGCGTCCTGCACGACGCGCCCTTCGAGCGTCGTCATGGGCGATCCGCTTCCTCCGCGAAACGACATGGTCGAGATGATCTCCAATACGCGCGAAGCCTCTTCGGCGGAAGCTCCGTTTTCCAGCATCCAGCTTTCCGTGCGCTTCATGCCGGCTTCATGATCGTCCACCAGCTTCTCGTCCGCCAGATCGTGCAGCAGCGCCGCAAGCTCGCAGACGAACAGGTCCGCTCCTTCTTCCGCCGCGATCGTCTTCGCCAGCTTCGTCACGCGGTGAATATGCCACCAATCGTGCCCGCTGCTCTCGTGTTCCAATTCGCCCTTCGCCAGAACAGCGGCCGCTCGCAAAATGCCTGCCCGACGTTCGTTGTTCTTGATCGGTCCGCCTTCCTTCTCCATACCCAATTCCCCTTTGCCGCTTATCGATCCGCCGCGGCCTGCCCGCGGCGCTATTCTACCATTGTACCGAAAACGGCAGGCGGAGCAAAGAGCGTGAAGCTTGCAGAGACGGAATCGCGAAAAAAAGACCCCGCTTCGGCGAAACCGGAAAAGGTTTCGTCGGCAGGGCCCTCGCGGGAGCCGCAAAGTCGGGCTACTTATCTCGCGATATTCTGACGCTCCGCGGCCGGCAGAACGGTCACCGTCAGCGCGCCGTTTTGCTCGTCCGCGAGCAGGCGGTCGCCGTCCTGAGCCTCGCCGGCGATCAAAGCCCGGGCCACGCGCGTTTCCAGCGCCCGCTGCATATACCGTTTAAGCGGCCGCGCTCCGTAGACGGGATCGAATCCTTCCCGCGCGATCAGCCTCGCCGCGCGCTCGGACAGTTCCAGTTCGATGCGGCGCTCGGCCAATCGGCCTCGCAGTTCGCCGGCCAGCTTCAGCACGATCCGTTCGATCTCCGGCAGGCCGAGCGGATTGAACAGCACCACATCGTCCACGCGGTTGAGGAATTCCGGCCGGAAATGTCCGCGCAGCTCGCGCATGACGCGCTCCCGCGCTTCCTCCGATATGCCGGAGCCGGGCGCATTCTCCCCGGATTCGGCACCTCCCGTCAAATGCGCGGATCCGATATTCGACGTCATGATCACGATGGTATTTTTGAAATCGACGTTCCGTCCGCGCGAATCGGTCAGGCGGCCGTCGTCGAGCAGCTGCAGCAGAATGTTGAATACGTCGGGATGAGCCTTCTCCACTTCGTCGAGAAGGATGACGGAATACGGCTGACGCCGCACCGCTTCGGTCAACTGTCCTCCCTCTTCGTAGCCGATGTAGCCCGGAGGCGCGCCGATCAGCCGCGACACGCTGTGCTTCTCCATGTATTCGGACATGTCGATGCGAATCATGTTCTCTTCGCGGTCGAACAGCGCCGCCGACAGCGTCTTCGCAAGCTCCGTCTTGCCGACGCCGGTCGGTCCGAGGAACAAGAAAGAGCCGATCGGCCGGTTGGGATCCTTGATTCCCGCGCGCGCCCGCAGTACGGCATCGGTGACCAGGCCGACCGCTTCGTCCTGGCCGACTACGCGTTCCCGTAAAATATCTTCGAGCCGCAGCAGTTTTTCGCGTTCGCCTTCGACCAGGCGGCTGACCGGAATGCCCGTCCACTTCGAAACGATATCCGAAATTTCTTCTTCCGTTACCGCTTCGCGCAGCATCCGCTCTTCGCCGCTCCCGTGCGCTTCTTCCTCGGCCTGCTTCAATTCGCGCTCCAAGCCCGGAATGATGCCGTAGCTGATCTCCGCCGACTTGTTCAGATCGTAGGCCTCCTGGGCGTTCTCCAGATCTTTACGCGCTTTCTCCAGCTGCCGCTGAAGCTCCCGAACCCGCTCGATCGAAGCTTTTTCCTTCTCCCAGCGCTCCTTCATCACAAGATGCTTCTCCTTCAGGTCCGCCAGTTCCCGCTGCAGATGCTCCAGACGGCGCATGCTTGCGGGATCGGTCTCTTTGCGCAGCGCCGCTTCTTCGATCTCCATCTGCATCATCCGGCGCGTCACCTCGTCCATCTCGCCCGGCATGGAGTCGATCTCCGTCCGGATCATGGCGCAGGCTTCGTCGACCAGATCGATCGCCTTATCCGGCAGAAAGCGGTCGGAAATGTAGCGATTGGACAGCACGCCCGCCGCAACCAAGGCGCTGTCGTGGATCTTGACGCCGTGATGCACTTCGAACCGCTCCCGAAGCCCCCGCAAAATGGAAATCGTATCTTCGACGCCGGGCTCTCCGACGAGCACCTGCTGGAACCGCCGCTCCAGTGCCGGGTCCTTTTCGATGTGCTCGCGGTATTCGTCCAGCGTCGTCGCCCCGATACAATGCAGTTCGCCTCGGGCCAGCATCGGCTTCAGCATGTTGCCCGCATCCATGGCGCCTTCGGATTTGCCTGCGCCGACGATCGTATGCACTTCGTCGATGAACAGGATGATCCGTCCGTCCGCTTCCTTGATCTCCCTCAGCACCGCCTGAAGCCGCTCTTCGAACTCCCCGCGGTATTTTGCGCCGGCGACGAGCGAACTCATATCGAGCGAGAAGATCGTCTTGTCCTTGAGTCCTTCGGGCACGTCGCGCCGTACGATGCGGTGCGCCAGCCCCTCGACGATCGCCGTCTTGCCGACGCCGGGTTCGCCAATCAGCACCGGATTATTTTTGGTCTTGCGCGACAGGATTCGGATCACCCGGCGAATCTCCGCGTCGCGTCCGATGACCGGATCGATTCGGCCTGCGCGCACTTCCGAAACCAGGTCGCGTCCGTATTTCTCCAGTACTTCGTAGGTCGCTTCCGGCTCCCGGCCGGTGATCCGCTGATTGCCCCGAATCTCCTTGAGCACGCCCAGCAGCTTGTCGCGCGTCACGCCCTCGGCGTGCAGCAAATCGCGAACGCCGCCGCGCCGATCCTGGTCAAAAGCCAGCACCGCGTGTTCGACGGCCGTAAATTCGTCATGCATATTCTCCGCTTCTCGCTGCGCCTGCTCCAGCACGGCGAGCAGATCGGCCGAGAAATAAGGCTGCACGCCGCCGCTGACCCGGGCTTTGCTCCGCAGCCGCTCTTCGGCTCCCCGAAGCAGGCGGTCCTGCGGCACGTTCATCCGCTCCAGCAGTCTAGGCAGCAGGCCGCCGCTTTGCTGAAGCAGCGCCTTCAGCAGATGAGGAGTATCGATCTCCTGATGGCCGCCCGCTGCCGCGAGCGACTGCGACGCCGAGATCGCCTCCTCCAGCTTTTGCGTCAAGCGGTTGAAATCCATCCTCTTCGTCCTCCTTTACGTTTTGCGTTTGCCCAGCTGCGGCCGGAAGCCCGACAGGCTTTCCAAACGCCGGTACAGTTCCTCTTCTTCGGAGGAAGGGTCGGGCACCGTAATTTCGATTTCGGCGAACAGGTCGCCGTAAGTCCCGTCGGCCCGTTTGAGCCCCCGACGAGGAATGCGCAGTCTTCGCCCGGAAGCGATACCGCGGGGAATGTTCAGATTGACCGCCGCTCCGTCGGGCAGCAAAATGCGCGCTTTCCCGCCGAGGGCCGCCTGCCACGGAGCAATACGCAGCGCGGCAACCAGATTTTCTTCTTCCAGGGTGTAGACGGGATGCTCCGCAATTTTCAGTACGATACGCAGTTCTTCGCCCGTAGCGATCCCGTTGCTTCCGGTGCCCATCATGCGAATCGTGCTGCCGCTGCGGGAACGCTCCGGCAGCCGGAGTCCGATCGTTTTTTCTCCCAGCACGATCCGGACCGTTTCTCCGCGGTAAGCCTGCTCGAGCGTAACTTCCAGCGTCGATTGGGTAGGGCGGCTGGGCCCCGCATCCGCGGCACCCGTTCCGAATCCTGCGAAGCCCCCCATTCGCTCGTTAAAAAACATATCGAAAATATCTTCGTGCGGCAGGTCGTTAATCCAGTCGAATTGGCTCCCGGAGCCGCCGAATCCCGCTCCCTGCGGTCCGGATGCCCCGGATCGGCCTCCTCTCGCTCCTCCTGCCCCGAAACCCGATGCCGAGCGGCGGCGCAGATCGTCGTAATCGCGCCTTTTCTGTTCGCTGCCGAGCACTTCGTACGCCGCCGCGATTTCCTTAAAGCGCTTCTCGGCGCCTTCCGACTTGTTTACGTCGGGATGCCACTGTTTCGCCAGCTTTTGATAAGCTTTTTTGATTTCCGACTGGGAGGCGTTCGCTTCGACTCCGAGCACGTCATAGTGGTTTTTATCCGGCATGGCCTTCCTCCCCCTCTGGACGGACTGCGTGCCGCCCGCTTCCTCTATCCTTTCTTTACCCTAATCTCTTTTATATCTATTATGAAGATCGACTTGTTTGCCCGCTTTTCGTCCGAATCCCTTCTCCGAATACGCGTTTTTGTCCGGTCTGGTTTCATACTTGGATTATCTAGATTATCTGAAAACCCCTTATAGTTCTATGGAATTGGTATTTTAATCCCACTTTAAGCATTATAAAGTTATCTAGTAAGCAATTATCGGGATTTTTATTAGAAAACCGTTTCATATTCCGCCATTTGTTTAATAGAATGAGGAACAAATTCGGCACGTTAACATCAGGATAAACATCAGGACATAAGGAGGAGTTCTTTTGAACAGATTCAAGGGCTCGGGCATTAAAAAAGGGGCCGCTGCCGCATTGGCTCTGGCCGTAACATTCGGCGGCGTTTCGTTGGCGCCCGGGTTGGAAGCGACAGCTTATGCGGATTCCGCGGAACAGACGATTTCCACTTCTTACTGGAACAGCACGGAACGTACTGCGCTTCTGAAGATGCTCGCCATGTGCGAAAAAGCCTCGGACGACTTTTACAGCGATCCGGACAATACCCGTTATCAAGCTGTAAAAACGGCTTCCGACTCCGCTCGCGCCCTGCTGCTCGATCCCGCCGCCTCCTCCTCCAAATTGAACAGCGCTTTCCACAATCTTGACGGCGCGCTTACCGCTTACATCGACGATTATATCCGTGACGCTTCGATACTTGAACGGCAAACTTTCCAAATGGCCAGAATGCTCAACGGTTCGATCGGCACGACTCCCAATACTTATCCGCAGGAAGCGGCGGACGTCATGTTCGCGGTCATCGAACAGGCTCAAGCCGTCGCGTACAGCGAAAGCGCGACGACTGCCGAGTTCAGGGAGCAGTACCGCAAGTACGTCGAAGCTTCGGCAGTGCTTCGCGATGCGATGAACCTTGATCGCGCGGATCGTTTGAACCAGCTGACCGCGCAAAAGCAGTCGGTCGAAGCGTTGGCTGCGTCGGCGCCCGCGAACGAAGACTACGCCAAGCTGCTAAACGCGTTCCGCGTCCAGGCCGACGGTCTCGAAGCGCTGCTGAACGGCACTTCCGGTCTGTTGGCGATCGACGGTGCGGCCCGATGCGTGCAGAGCGCTCACGACGCGCTTGTCGAAGGACTGCAGTTGGCCCGCGAAGTCAGCGAAGCGCGCCAACTGCTTGATTCGCCGAAGGGCATCCGTTCGGGGCAGCGTCCAAGCTCCGCATTCGGCGAACTTCGCAAAGCGATCAACAAATCGAATACCGTTCTCTCCAAGACGTCCACGCAGAATCAGCTGAATGCCGCTCGGCTCTCGCTTGCCGAAGCGGTCGCCAAGTTCAACTCGGCGCTGCGTCCCTAACGCCTCTCAACCATGCGGCAGAGCGGCTTTCGAACAGCCGCGTTTATAAAGGATTCAAAAAAGACACCGGAAACCGGTGTCTTTTTCGTTTACTGGGCTGCCCGGTTTTTGGCGCGGGTCAAGCTTTTGTTCATCTTGGGACGCCGCTTAATCTTCGCTTTCGATCAGGATGCGCTTGCCGCCCGGCTGTTCCTTTTTCGGAATGTCCAGTCTGAGCAGGCCGTCCTTGAGCAAAGCGCGAATGCCTTCCCGGTCGGCGTCTTCCATGTAAAAGCGGCGGACGAATTCGCCGTGGCGGCGTTCGCTGCGCACGATGCGCCGGGAATCTTCCTCCTGCCGGGTCTCTTCGTGCCGCACAGCCCGAATCGTCAAATAAGGGGCCGTATAATCGATATCGATGTCTTCCTTGCGGAAGCCGGGAAGCTCCGCCTCCAGCGTGTAACGGCCGTCCTGTTCATAGAGGTCCGTACGGAACGACATGGCGCGCTCCCGGAACGGAGCCGCGAATTCCTCGCCGAACGTATCTCCGAAAGTCTTGGCCAATTGACCGAACATTTCTTCCGCGTGTCTGCCAAACGGTCCTTGTTCAAACATCTTTCATTCTCCTCTCGAAATAAGTGGATCGTGAAGCGCCTGCGTCGTTGACGTCTGAGCCGAAGTTTGTTTGACCTTTCTTGACCTTGCATCCTTATTATAAAATTATCCTTTGAAACAGACAAAAACGATAAAAGGTTTTGGGAAGCGGATAAACGTAACTCTGCGTGTTCACGCTGCATTTGATGCCGTTTTTCTCCCCTTCTCATCCATTTTCTCATTGTTTTAACGCTTTAGCAAATCCGGTCGATCCTGCGGCGTAGCCGCGGCCGCGGTAAAACAAATGCGCCTGCCGGCGTTCTTCCCGGTTGCCGCTGTTCAAGCGGACATAAGCCGCGCCCTGCTCCCGCGCCCACTCTTCGGCGCGCTCCAGCAGGCGGCCGCCGACTCCGCTTCCCCGCGCTTCTTCCGAGACGACCAGCGCCGTAATCCACGCCTCGCATGCGTCCCGCAAAAGCGGCAGTTCGCGATGCAGGGCAATCGTGCCGATCAGAATTCCGTCCCTTTCGGCCACGAATATCGAATAATCTTCGTGCCGGCGCAGCCTGTCCAGCCGTTCGGCCAGCGCCGCCGTTTTACCCGGATATCCCAGCTGGCCGAACAGTCCGCTCAGCTGTTCGGCATCCCCTTCGCGTTCCCGCCGGATCGCGATTTCCGAATCGTTCGCTTCGTTCGCTTTCAAATGCGTTCGCCTCCTTTTAAGCCCCATCCCCCAGTTTGAGCAGAACCTCATTTCCCGCACTCGTATGCAGACGCATCTCTTCAAGCATCATTTTTTGTCCCCTCCTCGCAGGTACAGCTTAACGCAAAAAAAAGCGCGCGGACACGACCGCGCGCTTGCTGTTTTCTTTTTCCTGCGGTCGACTCAGTTCGACAGCCGAAGCTCCATCGGCACCGAGCAGGCGCTGTAACCGTTTTTCGTATAAAACGCTTCGCCCCGTTCGTTCGGCCAGACCAAAATAAAATCGTGTTCCAGCTCTCTGGACCATTTTTCGATGACCTGCGCCAGACGGCTGCCGATGCCCAAACCCCGATGCTGCGGGCGGGTATAGACGTTGGTCATATAAATAAAAGGCTTGGTCGCGCGTCCGGGACGGGGTACTTTTCGCACCAGCTCCAAATACGCATGCGCCACGATCTCGTCCCCGTACTCGGCAACCCACAGCACCCAGTTCTCGGATCCGATCGCCTCTTCCAAAAATTCGTGCATTTCGTCGATATAATCACGCTTTTGTTCTTCCGTAACCGCCAGCTCCGGATGTTCCTCCAGCGTATAGTCGTAACGCATTTCGGCCAACTGTACGATATCACCGGCCGAGGCCGTACGCATAATCAATTCGCTCATCGTATCCGCTCCCGTTCTGTTATGGGCTTCCTGCCGAAGTCGCACCGAACTATCAGCAATCCCCATTCTACTAAAATTCCGTTTATTAGGCAAAAAGGATACGGGTGGCGAGAGCGTTTCCTTTTTTTACTCGTAGCGCAGCGCATCGATCGTATTCAATTTGGCCGCTTTGTTCGCAGGGTAATAACCGAAGAAGACGCCGATCAGCATCGAGAACAGCAGGGTCCCCAAAACTACGTAACCGGACAGCACAAATTTCGCCCCCACGATCTGCGAACCCGTAAAGCCCAGGGCTACGCCCAGCACGATGCCGATCAGCCCCCCCGTTACGGAAAGCAAGATCGCCTCCGCCACGAACTGCGTGCGAATATGGGAATCTTTCGCGCCAAGCGCTTTGCGCACGCCGATCTCATGCGTTCTCTCCGTCACGGAAACGAGCATGATATTCATGACTCCGATTCCTCCGACGATCAAGGCGATGCCGGCGATGGCGGCGATGGCCAGCGATAACGTATTCATCAGCGAGTTTGTCGATTCCAATTCGTTTTTCATATTGTACGCGTAACTGTCCCACTCTTTGTTGGATTGGTACAAAGCGGTGAGATAACTCCCGATCCTATCCGTAAAATCGTTAAGGTCGGTTCCCTGGCGGGGAATGACCGTAAGCGAAGTGAAGTTTTTGTAGGCGGCGTCTTTTTGGGCGCTGCTTACCGGGATATAACCGCTCGTCTCCAAATCTTTCTCGGACGTCGTGACTCCCATCATGGAAGACTGGGTATATTGATAAACGCCGATCACCGTGAATTGTTTGATCGCTTTATCGGTATACACGATCAAGTTATTGCCGATCGCCGCTTTACCCGACCCGTATAAAGTCTTGGCCGTTCGGTCCGACACGACGATCACGCTTCGGGCCGCTTTGACATCCGTCTCGCTGACGTAACGGCCCTGCAGCATTTTGACCTTGTTCGCTTTTGCGTAGCCGGCGTTGACGCCCGTCAACGATACGTTGCTGGATTTGCGGCCGATTTTCGCTTTCCCCCGTCCGGCTTCCTCGGACAGCGAAAGCGTCTCGATCTCGGGGAACCTTTTCATCATCGTTTCGATCTGCTGCATGGAAAGCCGGTCCGAGTCTTTCGGTACTTTGGTAGCGGACGAACCGAATTCGCCGTTCATGTCTTCCGATCGCTTCTGAATGCCGAGCGTTACATTGTTGATGCCGAGTTCCGCGAATTGGCTGGTAACCGAAGAAGTCATCGCATTGCCCACCGAAATTACGGCAATCACGGACGAGATTCCGATAATGATTCCCAGCATCGTAAGAAAAGAACGCATCTTATTCGCGCGAAGGCTTCCCAGCGAAAGAATAAGATTTTCAATCATGGATCATGCCTCCCATATTCGATCCGGCTTTGTCGGAGACGATTTCTCCGTCTTTGACCGTGACGACACGCGGGCACAGTTCCGCAAGTTCCGCAGAGTGCGTAATGAATAAGATCGTCTTTTTCTCTTCCCGATGGATTCTCAAAAAGATTTCCATGACCAGATTGCCCGTTTTCGAATCCAAGGCTCCGGTAGGTTCGTCCGCCAAAATGAGATCGGGGTCGTTGGCCAATGCGCGCGCGATGGCTACCCGCTGTTTTTGCCCCCCGGACAATTCATTGGGCTGGTGATTCATTCGTTCGCTCATTCCCATCATCTCCAGCAGGCTTTTGGCTCGGCGGGTTCGTTCGGAAGGCTTGATGCCCGCATACACCATGGGCAGTTCCACGTTTTTGAGCGCGCTGCTTCTCGGAATCAGGTTGAACGATTGAAAAACAAATCCTATTTTCTGATTGCGAATGTGCGCAAGTTGGTCGCGGTTCATCCGCTGAATCGGCGTGCCTCCCAGTTCGTATTCTCCGCTGCTCGGCTGGTCCAGCGCTCCGATAATGTTCATCAGCGTCGATTTGCCGGACCCCGACTGTCCGACGATCGCCACGAACTCCCCTTCGCTTATGCTCAAATCGATGCCTTTCAGCACGGTGATTTCATTGGGAGTGTCCGCGAAGTAGCGTTTGACCAAATTGCGGATTTCAATCATTCGAAGCGCCCTCCTTTTTCAATTCGGGCGAGCTCTGCAGAAGATCGTAAGCATCCTGCGCGATCGATGCGATCGTCATGCCCTCCGAAAGCTCGGAAGATACGACTTCGGTCACAATATCGTTTTGGATGCCTGTCTTGACGGCGATTTCCTGCAGCTTGCCATCCTGCAGCACGTAGACCCGGTCGCCGTCTCCGTCCGACATCACCGCATCCAGCGGCACGGAAAGCACGTTTTCCTTTTTCTCCAGCACGATCGTCATCCGGGCGTTCATTCCGATCAGCATTCGGGGATCCGGTTTGGCGATCTCCACTTGAGCCGTAAACTGTACGCTCGTATTGGCGTTCGCGTTGGCTGCCGTTCCTTCTCCCGCGTTGTTTTTGACCGCCGCAGCGCCGATTCGCGTAAGCTTGGCTTCGAATTCTTCGTCTCCCGTTCCTTCCGTTTTCACGATGGCCGTCTGTCCGACTTTGACGGATCCGATGTCCGACTCGCTTAACATAGCGGTCACCGCCAGGGCTGAAGTATCCTCGACCGTAAACATTAAGCCGGAAGCAAATTGACCCGCTTTCGCATTTTGGAACGTGACCGTACCGGAGACCGGCGCCGTAATCACGGTATCTTTCAGCTGCTTTTGCAGCTTTTCCAAGCTCACCTGCTGCAGTTCGATCGCGAGTTTGGCCGATTCGTCCGTTTTGGATTCCGCGATCCGCTGGTTCAACTGCGCCGTTTCATAGCTGTTCTCGGCTCTTTTCAAAGCCGCGGCGGCCGTCGCGAAAGCTTCGCTTTGGTTTTTAAGCGCGCTCTCGTAGCCGATTTTCGATTTTTCAACCGTTTCTTGGGCGGCGGCCAGCGAATCTTTGGCGCTGTTTCCGGCGTTGTCGTAAGCCTGCTGAGCTTTATCGAGCGTGTCCTGGGCAGCGGTCAACGCTTCTTTTGAGCTCCCTATCGCCTGATCGTAAGCCTGCTGGGCTTTATCGAGCGTGTCCCGGGCCGCGGTCACCGACTCCGTCGCGCCGCCGAGCGCGGTCTCGTAAGCCTGTTTGGCTTTCTCCAGCGTGTCTCCGGCGCTTACGAGAGCTTCTCTGGCGTTATTAATCGCTCCGTCATAAGATTGTTTGGCTTTTTCCCATGCGTCTTTGGCGTTCGTTTTGGCGTCCGCAATCCCTTTGACGGCGGAATCATAACCGACCTGGGCCCGGTCGACCGCAAGCCGGGCTTGTTCCAGCGCCTCGGCCGAACTTTCCACGGACTGCCTGTAATCCAGGTTGGCATTGTTGACCGCATCCCGGGCCGCCGTTATGCTGTCCGCTTGCGACTGGTTTATCGTCGACAGCGCCGCCTGTTTTTCGTTCAATGCGGCATTGGCTTGATCGACGGCGTCTTTGAGCTTCGGATCGCCTTCGGGAGCTTCCGCCGTTTTGCTCGCTTCATAACGAGCCGCCGCCGTTCTGTAATCGCGATCCGCATTCTGCCATTCGATCTGGGCTTGATTCACCCGTGCATTCGATCCGGACTGGGCGCGGTTCAAGGCTTCGACCGCACTGTTATACCGGGTTAACGCGGCCTGTTCGCTGACGGGCTTGCCCTTTTGCAGCTGCGAATATTTATTGACGGCGGCATCCAACTCCATTTTGGCGTTTTTGACCGCCGGCGTATTTTCCGGCTGCGCCTGCAGCTCATTGTACGAGCGTTCCGCGATTTCCAATTCTTTTTTCGCGGACTGCACGGCAGGAACGAAGTCCCCTTGGGCGAGCAGCTGATCGTAGGTCCGCTGCGCGATTTCCAATTCCTTTTTGGCGGACAATACGGCGCTGCCTGAGCTTCCTTTCACTTGATTTTCCAAGAGGTCATACTGCCGCTTCGCGATCTCCAGCTCTTTTTTCGCGGATACGACCGAAGTGCCGGATTGGTTTTCGGATTGGCTCAGGAGAGCCTCATACTGCCGACGGGCGATTTCCAGCTCTTTTTTGGCCGATGCCACCGCGCTGCCCGGACCGCCCGTCATTTGATTGCGGCTGATCGCAAGCTGCCGCTTCGCGGTTTCCACATCCGCACGGGCGGATAAGACCGCCGCGCCCGGTTTTTTTTCGGCCTGGGCTTTTGTGTCTTCGTATTGGCGGCGTGCGGTCTGTACTTCGATCTCCGCGGCCCGCACGCTTTCTTTGGCGGAGGCGATCCCGTTTTTATTGTCCGTACCGGCACTTTTTAACGCTTCTTTGGAGGACTCCAAATTCAGTTTGGCCGATTCGATATCCAAAACCAGATCTTCGGAAGCCAAAACGGCGAGCGTTTGCCCGGCTTTGACCACGTCGCCTTCTTGTGCCGTTACTTTATTCACTTTCAAGGAAGACGGCGCGTATACGTTACGACTGTTTGGGCTGCCGATTGCGCCCGACACCAGCAGCGAGCGGACAATCTCTCCTTTTTCCAGCGGCGAGGTTTGCAAGCTCTGCAGCGCTTGACCTTCCGCTTCTCTTCCGCCGAGCAAAGTATAGCCGGCCCACGTTGCCCCCAAAACTGCAATAAGAAGCAAAACCCAAATCCGTTTCCGTTTGAAAATTTTATTCGTTAGGCTCATTTTGATGTCCTATCCTCTCTATCTTTGGTTATCAAATACGCATATACTTTGAAAGTTACAGAGATAACCTTAAGAAACGCTTATATCAATTCTTAAAAATTCTTAAGTGCGGTTCAGATCGCACAGCGAAACAAGGTAAAATAAGGCGTGAGAGTACCGAGAAATCATTCCGGGTATGGAGGAACATTCGTGGAAGATCCGAAAACCGTTTTAATTGCCGACGACAACCGTGAAATCAGAGAGATCGTCCGGGTACTGCTGGAAAGCGAAAACTTCGAAGTGATCGAGGCCGTGGACGGCGAAGATGCCGTAAATAAAGTGGACGAACGAATCGACCTGGTTATTCTCGACATTATGATGCCCGTCAAGTCCGGTTTCAAAGCCTGCATGGACATTCGAAAAAAAACGAGCGCGCCGATCCTTTTTTTAACCGCAAAAACGCAGGATTCGGATAAATATATGGCTTTTTCCGCGGGAAGCGACGATTATATGTCCAAGCCTTTTTCCTACACGGAATTGGTCTACCGGGTGAAAGCCCTATTGAGACGCTACTATGTATATCGGGGAAAGGAAACGGCCGAACCTTCTTCGAGCCGCATTCAAATACGGGATTTGATTCTGGATACCGGCTCCCGCGAAGTGTTCGTAGACGGAAACGAGATTCTGTTGACCGATATCGAATATCAAATTTTGCTGCTGATGGCTCAAAATCAAAGAAAGATTTTTTCGGCGCAAAATTTGTACGAAAGCGTATGGAAGGAGCCTTACTTTTACAGCTGCAACAATACCGTAATGGTCCATATCCGCAACTTGAGAAAAAAGACGGAAAGCGATCCCCAGGACCCGAAGTTGATTAAAACGGTATGGGGAAAGGGGTATCGCATTGAATAGGCCTGTTTTTCGTTTGAAATTAAAGTTCAAGCTTCTTATCGTTCTCCTGGTTTCCGTTATATTGTCGATATCGCTCTTTTTGATTCTGCAAACCGCCGGAACCAATTTGCTCGATCGGCATTTCGCTCGTCCCTCGTTCATCGCGGAGCAGAATCAAAGAACGAAAGCGCAGCTGTCCCAGTATATTGCGCAGAATCGGCTGAGCATTACGGACCGGGATCGGCTAAGCGATTGGGTCAGCAAGAAAAAGTACGTGACCATTTATATTTATCAAAACAAACAGCTCGTCTACGCTTCCGACGGACACAGCGTCGAATCCCAAGGACTGGGTTCCGAGCCTTTCGTCCCCGACGATTCCCTGTACGACCTCCGATTTTCCGATGCCGATACCCAGCTGTATCTGGAATCGTACTTCGAATATAAGTATTACAATATCGCGACTTTCTCCTGCTTGGCCGCTTCTTCCGCCTTTTTCTTGTTTCTGATGCTGCTGTTTATCAACACCAAGACGTCCTACGTCGAAATTTTGGAAAACGAGATCAAAATTTTGGAAGGCGGCAATCTGGAATATCCGATCACGATCAAAGGAACGGACGAGCTTGCTTCGCTCGCGCAGAGCGTCAACGAAATGAGGAAGTCTTTCATAGAGCGCTTGGAAAACGAAGAGCAGGCCCGAAATGCCAACAACGAGCTTGTCACGGCGATGTCGCACGACTTGAGAACGCCGCTCACGGCGCTGATCGGATATTTGGACATTATTCAGTACCGCAAATACAAGACGGAAGAACAGCTCTTCAATTACATTGCCAACAGCAAAGATAACGCTTATCGGATCAAGCACCTGTCGGATCAGTTATTCGAATACTTTATTTTGTCTTACAGCCAGAACGATCCTCCCGAACTCAAAGAGTACGACGGCGGCCAACTGCTCGATCAATTCATCGGCATTCATTCCCCTCTGCTGGTCGATGAAGGATTCCTTTTTACGTTCATCCCGTGCGAAATGCCTTTTACCGTGAGCGTTCACGTCATGTCCATGCAGCGGGTTTTCGACAATCTGTTCTCCAATGTGCTGAAGTATGCCGACAAAGGCCATGAAGTCCGCGTTCAATGTACGCTGCACGGCGAACAACTCCATATCGATGTCGAAAATCGAATCGATCCGAATACCGAAAATGCCGACAGCAACGGTATCGGAATCAAAGTGTGCGAAAAAATCGTCCAAAACCATAAAGGAAATTTCGAAGCCGCAAAAACAGACGATATGTACCGCGTAAGAATCTCCCTGCCCGTCCATTCGAACGGTTAGCGAAGCAAGGACGCACGAAAAAACCGACGCCTGTATAGGGCGTCGGTTTTTTATCGGAAATGCCAATTGTTCGCAAATTAAGCCGTTCGGCCGGCTGTTACTTCTGGTCTTCGTCTTCGCCTGTCGCTTTCGGAGAAGGCTTGGCCGTCCACTCGTCCGCCTGCGTCTCGACGTTTTGTCCTTGTTCTTTTCTGTGTTTTTCCATCAACGTGTCTTCGCCTGCGCTCTGTTGATTCGGATCTTGGTTTGGATCTGTCATGTTGGTTTCCTCCTCAGCGTGTTCTGGTATTGTTGCTCGACATCCTATCATTACCCGCTGGAGCAGGAGACAAACATCCATTTTTCGTCAGGTCTTTTTTCGGCTTTGCGGCGGCGCCCCTCAGACTTCGGACGACTTCGCAGAGAGCCAGGCGCGTCCCCCGCGCCATTCGACGTCGACCGGGAGTTCGAAAAAGTCGGACAGCCGCTCGCTGCTGAGAATCTCTTCCGAACGTCCTTGAGCGAATACGCGTCCGCGCCGGATCAGCAGCGAATGCGAGAAAAGCGGGGAAATCTCTTCGATATGATGCGTCACCAGCAGCAGCGTCGGCGCGTCGGCGCGCGAAGCCAGCCCATTGATGCTTTGCAGCAGCGCTTCCCGCGAAATGAAGTCCAGCCCGTTGCTCGCCTCGTCGAGAATCAGCAGCTTGGGCGACGCCATCAGCGCTCGGGCGATCAGCAGCTTCTGCTTCTCGCCCTGGGAGCAAGTCTGGTAAGCGCGTCCGATCAAATGGGCACATCCGAGGTCGCGCATCAGCTCTTCGGCTCGGACGCGGTCATCCTCTTCGATGCCGGCGTACAGGCCGATCGAAGCATGCCGGCCGCTGATCACGATCTCGAGCGCCTGCTCGTTCGGCCGGATTTTCTCCTGCAGCGAAGAGCTGACCCAGCCGATCGATTTTCGCAGCTCGCGCAGATCCACCGTTCCGAACTTATGTCCCAACACCGAGATCTCGCCGGTGGTCGGCCACATGTAACCGTTGATCATGTTCAGAATGCTCGTTTTGCCCGACCCGTTGAGACCCAATACGGCCCAGTGCTGCCCGGACTCGACCCTCCAGTCGATGTTACGCAAAATTTCGTTGTCCCCGCGCCTCCAGGAAACGCCTTTCAGTTCGATTACGGCCGTCACTTTCTTTCCTCCTTTAAAGCATCAGTCCCTTAATCGTAGCGCAGGCCGAATGAAATTGTAAAGTTCCGCCGCACGAAAAAAGACCGCCTATCGGCGGTCTTAAAGCTCTCCTCGAAAGTTACGCAGGCGCGTGAAGCGAGCCGGCTCTGAGAGAAATTCTTTAGCATATGCTTCCGAAGCGGCTTTCTACGAAAGCCTGTACTTCACTGAATTTCTCTCTCCACCGTCTCACTTTTAGCTGCTTTGGACTTTCAAAGCACGTTGAAGAGCGCCGTTCGGCGGTCTTTTTCGGATATTATGATTTATCATTCAACATCGACCTGCTTGTTGAGCAGCACTTCTTCGAATTCGCAGCCGAACGTCCGCTCCGCCGACAGCAGGGAAATGCCCAGTTCCGACCAGCTTCTTCCCATATCAGGCTCCTCCTTTATGCTCGGTTCAGCTTCGCAAATGCTCCTGCGCATTCGTGAAGACGATCCGTTTGCGCGAACCGTCGATTCTCCACAAATGGACGCCCGTATCCCCCGTCGCGAGCGACATTTCCGTCCGGAACGGCAGATTCATCAGACTGTGGAAGAGCATGTTGATCATGCCGCCGTGCGAGACGATGCAGATGCGGTGCAGATCGGACCTGCCTTGATGCGCGAACAGCAGCTTGGATAAAAAAGCTTCCGCGCGTGCCCGAAACTCGATCTCCGATTCCGTCTCCCCGAACGTATCGTGAGGCTGCCTGCCTCCCGGCGGAAGCGGATAGAGTACGCGCCCTTCCTCCCGCTTCAATCCGGCCAGCAGGCCGTTATCCCATTCCATCAGATTCGGATCGTAATCGACCGCGAGGCTGCACTCCTGCGCGATCGCCTCGGCCGTCCGCGCCGCTCGCTTCAGCGGACTGGCGAGAATCTCGTGAGGACGATACCGCTTGGCGATCCAGGCAGCCGCGAGGCCCGCCTGCCGTTCGCCGAGCGGCGTCAATTCAAAGTCCGCCCGGCCTTCGTGGCGGTCTTCCAAATCCGCCTGCGACTCGCCGTGCCGCACGACCAACAGTTCTATCATTCCGTTTCATCCCCCAATATGCGCTGAACGCTGTAATGAACCAACTATCGTTATTTTCGGCCCTTTTTCCGGTTCGATGAATCGCCGAAATCTATCATGAATTTTTCATATGTATAATTTTTATTATAGGAAAGCAATCAATCCAGCCATACCGGACGTTCCGGTTCGCGAAGATATTCGAACATCGCCTTAACCTGCCGTTCGGTGTTGCGCTCGACCGAAAGCGGAGGCAGTTCGTCTTCGCCGAAAAATCCGGTTTCGCTTGTCTCCAGGGTCGCGGCCGCTTCCCCTCCGGTAATCTCGCAGCGAATAAACATCTTGTAGACGTGAAAAGGGGACACCGGGTGATCGTGAAACTTTTTGTCCAGCACGGCCAGCAGCCTGCCCGCTTCCGCCGTATACCCGGTCTCCTCGCGGATTTCCTTGACCACGTTCTCTTTGGCCGACAATCCGATATCCGCCCATCCTCCCGGCATCGCCCAGGCTCCGTCGAGCCGTTCGCGCACCAGCAACATTTTATCGGCCCGGAAAATAACGCCGCGCACGTCGACTTTCGGAGTTGCGTATCCGGTCTCCCCGGCAAACAGCTCGCGCAGCCGCTCCGTCTCCACGCCGGTATACTCGTGCATGATCTCCAGACTCAGCGTTCTCAGCATCTCGAATCGCTCCAGATCGTAGACGTCCCGGGAATATTCGAGCCCCGCCTGGCTGATCGCCTGGATCTGCTTGGCCCACTCCAACCATTTCGGCTGCATCGTACCCCTCCTCGCTTTTTAAGCTGCTCTGCGCTCATACCGTTAAACTTCGGGACGAAGAGGAGCGATTCCTCTTTTTCCCCGATCGCAAAAAAAGAGCCCTTCCGGAATCGTTCCGGAAAGCTCTTTCGTCGGCGGCCGGCAGCAGCCCTGTCCCGTCCGGCACCGCCCCGTCAACCCGTATCAAATAAACACTTCTTCGACCGACAAGTTCCGTTCGCGCGACAAATCGTGGAACAAATCCCCGACCCGTACGAGCGGTTTGAAGATGTCCGACGGGTTGTTCAGAATGATCGTTCCCGTCTCGCCGCTGCTCAGCCGAACGCTTTTGCCGAGCAGGTTCGACATCAGATGCTGGACGAGCGCCTGCACCGGCTTTTCGTTCAGCTTGCCGAAGCCCAGTTCGTGCACTTCCCGCAGGATGTCGAGCAGAGGACGCTTCGGTTCGCCTTTTTTGCTCTCCGACAGTCTCAAATATGTATCGGCTACCGCCACGATTTGCGAATACGGATGAATATCCGGCTTGGTCAGTCCCTGAGGGTATCCCGAACCGTCTTCCCGTTCATGATGCTGCCAGGCCACGAGCGCCGTCGTCTCGTCGTCCATGGAATTTTTGATCACGTCGTAACCCAGCTTCGCATGCTTGCGCAGCTCCTGGAGATCGTACTCCGTCAAATAATCCGTCCGGTTGCGAATGGTCGGGGAAATCTTGCTCTTGCCGATGTCGTGCAGATAGCCGGCTTTGCTGATCGCATAGCATTCCTCGCGCGAATAACCGAGCCATGTCGCCATGTAATAAGAAAGCATGCCGACCTGCATCGAGTGATTGTACAGGCTTACATCTTCGCGCTCCAGCACGAGCAGAAGCGATACAATGTCGCGATGTTCGTCCACGGTGCGCAGAAGCGGCTCAAGCTGCAGATCGACCGCTTCCTGATCGAATTTGCCGCTGGTCAGCGCTTCGAGGAAAATGGACTGGTAGCCGCGGATCGCCAGCTCGATATGGCTCTGCATCGCGGCGCTGAGCACGCCGATTCCGGTCTGCGTTCCCCGCGGCTCGATCTCGACGTAGTCGACCTTGTGGCGATCCAACAGATCCGTCTCTTCCCCTTTGATTACCGTGCCTTTCGGCAGTACGTGCAGCCCTGCCGGACTGAACGTGTCGTCTTTCAGCATATCGCCGTGCTGAAGCTCCGTTACATGGATGCGCAATGGACAATCCCCCCTGGATTTACTTAACCAAATTCCTTTTACAAAAAATATCGGACAAAAAAAGTTTTTTATTAGCAAGCTTGGAGGAATGACGACTTTAGTCCGGCAAAAAAGCCGATAAATAAGGCAAATCGACTATTGGTCTATGAGAAATAATGGAACTTATTAGGATGCATTATAGATTACGGACACCGTAAACAGCTAAAAATAACGTTCGCTCTTTCCGATAATTGGAATATACTAGAACTTATCAGTCGTCTGGAAGGAGGCTGCCGCATGCTTCAAGCTTGCCTGAACGGCACGCGAACCCGGAAAGATCATCCGGCCGTTCCCTGTACCCCGTCGGAAATCGCCGCGGATGCCGCGAAAGCGATCCGTGCCGGGGCGGCCGAACTGCATATTCACGTGCGCAACGAACGGGAAGACGAGAGCCTCGAAGCGGAAGACGTGGCCCGGACGCTGTCGGCCGTTCGCGAACGTCTGCCCGGCGTTCCGGTCGGCATCTCCACGGCCTGGCCGATTCTGCCCGACAGCGCCGCCCGTATGAACCGGCTGCGTTCCTGGCAGGTGCTGCCCGATTATATTTCGGTCAACATTCACGAACCCGACGCCGAATGGATCGTAATGGCGGCGCAGGCGCGCGGCATCGGCGTCGAAGCGGGACTGCGCAGCGAAGCCGACGCCGAACGATTCGCCGCCATGCCCGGACGCGACGAATGCCTGCGGGTATTGATCGAGATCGAGGTTCCCGATCCCGGCCGGGAATCGGCGGCGGTCCGCCGAATCCGCGGCATTTTGAAGCGAGCCGGCTGCAGACTGCCCATTCTGCTGCACGGAGCCGAAGTCACGATGTGGCCGATGTACATAGAAGCGCTTCTTCACGGATTCGACAGCCGGATCGGCTTCGAAGACGGCAGCATGCTTCTGTCGGGAGTGACCGCCAGGGACAACGAAGAGCTGATCCGGACGGCCAAGCTGATCGAACAGCGTTTTTAAGATAAAACGACCGCAGACCGGCCTGTCTTCTCCATGTCTATCGCTGTATGCCGAACAGCCCCGAAATCCGTTCTCTCGAACGGATCTCGGGGCTGTTCTGATAAAGGCCGAAAATAATCGGCCTATCGGTTATACGACCGCCGTCAGCAGGTAATCCCCGCCTTGAACAGACGTTTCCGTCGTCTTAAGGACATCCAGATAATCGGCCGAATTGGTAACGATCACCGGCGTGGCCGTCACGTAGCCGGCCGCCTTGATCTGCTCGAGATCGAACTCTAGCAACAGCTGCCCGGCTTCTACCCGATCGCCTTCTTTGACTTTCTTGTCGAAAAACTGTCCTTTCAGACGGACCGTATTGACGCCCACGTGGATCAGCAGCTGCGCGCCGCCGTCCGTCGTGATGCCGATCGCGTGACCGGTCGGGAATACGGTCGTTACCGTTCCCGCCGCGGGAGACGTCAGGCGGCCCGACGACGGATCGATGACGATGCCCTGACCCATCGCGCCCGAGGAGAAGGCCGGGTCCGGAATGCTGCTCAGGGGCTGAATCGTCCCTTCCAGCGGGCTGACGATCACTTCTTTTTTCAACAGGCTGTCCGACGAATCGGAGACCGCTTCCTCCGGACGAATTGCGGCCGGTTCTCCGTCTTTCGTGCGTGCCGGAACCGGCGCGGTATCCGCTGCCGGCTCTTTGAACAAGAACAGGTTCAGCAGCGCCGCCAGGGCGAAGGCGACGAAGATGCCGATGACGGTCGTGGCGAAGCCCGTACCGACGTAAGCCGGAATGGCAAGCACGCTCGGCAGCGCGAACGAAATGGCTCGTCCGCCGCCGGCCCCGATAATGGCCGCGCCGATCGCGCCGGAAATGCAGGCCAGAATGAACGGCTTTTTATATTTCAGCGTAATGCCGTAAATGCCGGGCTCGGTAATTCCGAAAATGCCGGCCAGCGTCGACGAACCCGACAGCGCTTTGAGGTCGCGGTCTTTGGCTTTGAGGAAAATGCCGAACAGCGCGCCGGCCTGAGCCAGCACCGGAGCCGCCAGCATCGGCAGCATCGTATCGTAGCCGATGGTGCCCAGGTTGCTGAGCATGATCGGCACGAATCCCCAGTGAACGCCGAAGATCACGAAGACCTGCCAGAATCCGCCCGCGATCAATCCCGCGACGATCGGGCTCAGGTTATACAGCCAGGTGTAGCCGCTGGCCAGACCTTCGCTGATGATGTTGCCGACCGGACCGAATGCCAGGAACGTCAGCGGAACGACGACGAGCAGCGTCAGCATCGGCACCAGAATGTTCTTGACCGATTGATGCACGAACGAGGCGAAGAACTTCTCGACGTAAGACTGCACCCATACGGCCAGAATGACCGGGATAACCGTCGACGTGTACGTCACGAGCACGATCGGAATGCCGAAGAAATTAAGGGCGGTCCCGGCCTCCTGCGCCGCCGCGATCGCCGGATAGACCAGCGCGCCCGCGATGGCGACGGAGACGAACGTATTCGTCTTGAAGCGGCGCGACGACGTGATGGCCAGGAAGATCGGCAGGAACGTGAACACGCTGTCGGAAGCGGCGTTCAGGATCAGATAGCTGCCGGATTCCTCCTGAATCCATCCCATTACGAGGAACAGCGCCACAAGGCCTTTGAGCACCCCGGCTCCGGCCAGAGCGCCGAGCAGCGGCGAGAAAATGCTGGAGATCATGTCGACCGCGCGGTTCAGCCAGCTGCCTTTTTCTTCGTCCTGCCCGCCGCCGTCCGTGCTTTCGGCGTCTTTAAGACGGGTCTGACTCATCATGCTTTTGAATACTTCGGGCACGTTGTTGCCGATGACGACCTGGAATTGGCCGCCGCTCTCGACGACGGTGACGACGCCCGGCGTGTTGTTCAAGCCTTCCTTATCCGCTTTGGCGGTATCTTTCAATTTGAAACGAAGACGGGTCGCGCAGTGGAACACGGAACTGACATTGTCTTCCCCGCCTACCCCTTCGATCACTTTTTTAGCGATTTCTTGGTCTTTCGCGTTCATGATTATGCCTCCTCGCTGGATTGCCTTGCTGTAAGGTGGACGAATCTTTCGAGTTCGCTCTGCTGCGTTTTGGTTGGAGCAAAAACGGCGCCGGCTGCCCTTTTGCCTTCTTAAAACGCAGAAAAACCTGAACTCGTGACCGAACAGACGCCATCCTTAGGGATCGACGTTCGTTCTCTCACCAGTTCAGGTTTTGCCTGCATGACCAGTTACACCCTGTTTCCGATTGGAGATAAACCGTATTCGATTGTCCGCCTAAATGCCTCTGTTCTGAGACATTCTATTCCTCGCCGCGCGTCGTGATCCGCTGGATATGGATGGTGAGATACACGTATTCGTCTTTGCTGAGCGCCTGATGATACGTGCTCTGTAGGTAATCGTCGATCTTTTTGACGCAGTCGAACGCTTTGGCATAGCTTTTGCGCACCTGCTCGTACAAAAAATCTTCTCCGCTCTCGTGCACTTCCTTGCGCAGCAGCCGCATCGAGAAGTACTGGAGATGCGTCAGAAAGCGCGAATAGCTCAATGAAGATTCGTCGAGCACGATGCCGTAATGATACGTCACGATGTTCAGAATATGGTGCACAATCTCCGTCATTTCCATCGTCAAACGCATTTCCGCCCCGTCCGTTCTCGCATTGACGATATGCAGGGCGATGAAGCCCGCTTCGTCCTCCGGCAGCTTGACGCCGATCTCGTCTTCGATCATCCGAAGCGCGTCCTGCCCGATCTCGTACTCCTTCTTGTAGAAGCGCTTGATCTCGAACAGCATGGCGTTCTTGAATTCGATTCCCTTTTTCTGACGCTCGATCGCGTACGAAATATGATCGGTCAGCGACAGATAGATGTTGTCGTTCAATTCTTCGCCCAGCACCCGGCCCGCGTGTTCGACAATGGCCTTGACCGTTTCGAGATGGGTCACGGGAATCTCGTTCAGCAGCTCGGTCAGGCGCGCCGTCAATTCGTTGGTATTCAGCATGAAAATTTTATCGATCTTGTGTTCATCGACCTCGTCGCCGATTACCTTGTTGAAAGAAATGCCCCGACCCATTACGATGACCTCTTTCCCTTTGGCATTGCGGGTCAGCAGCACATTGTTATTCAGCACTTTTTCAATAATCATCGTTCTTCACTCCCGACTGCATTTCCGCGTTTCCGGCGGCCCGGCTTCTCTTCCGCCGCAATGTGGCTATAAAAAAAGCCTAAGTTAATGCAAATATCATCAAGTCGAAATGGAATCCACCTCGAGTTAATAATATTTGAGTTAACTTAGGCATTGCCCGCATGACCGGTCACAATCCTGTTGTTAGGCCCATTGTAACATAAGGGATAAAGCGATTACAAGATAGGTACTCACTTTTTTTCTAAAAAGTTTCGCGACGTGCGTTCGCCTCAGTCCAGCCTCCTGCGAAAGCCGCGCACGTCTTCCGTATAGCCCAGCGATTCGTAGAAGGCATGCGCTTCTTTGCGGAAACCGCTCGAGACGAGCAGCGAGTACGCGCAGCGGTTTTCCCGTGCGATCTCCTCCAGCTTCTCCATCAGCAGACGCCCCACCTTGCGGCCGCGGAACGCATCCGACACGATCACGTTCTCCACGACCATGAACGGACGGCAGCCGCCGATCAGGTCGTAACAGACGATGCCCATCACGCTGCCGGCCAACCTTTCTTCCTCGAAAGCTCCCAGCAGAACATAACGTTCGTCGGCCGCGATCGCCGCAAAGGGATCCCGCATCGCTTCCGGCGACGACTTCTCTTCAACCAACTCTCCGTATAAAGCCGCCAGCGGCGGCAGGTCTCGGGCCTCCAGCTTACGAATATCGATCATGATTCATTCCTCGCTTCCTTTAGAACCTCCCCGTTCACGGGCCGACTTCCTTCATGGTCGGAATTTCTTCCGTTTCCGTCAGCGGAGCCTTATCCGAAGAAAAAGCGGCCAGCTTTGTCCCGCCGTTCCCGCCGGGAAGCGGACGAATCGGCGCCGGCGCGCTGCCCCGGCGTTCCTCCGGGCGGAAAAATTCGACGGCCAAAATGACGATGCCGAACGCGAACATCAGCACGCCGACCGCGAAAGGAAGTCCCAGCGCCATGCTCTGCTTCAGGTCCGCTTCGTACGGCCCTGATCCGAAGATCGCATACCATACCCGCGTTCCTTCCCAGGAGGAAAGGTTGGGCACGAAGAGCGCGGCCGCCACAAAAATGCATCCCGTAATCCATGTTCCGGCCAGCGTCAGCACGCTGCCTATTATTACTTTTTTCATCGTCTGTCCCCCTTGGACGTGACTTCAAAACTTTAAAACTTCAAAACTTTTCCGCTTAACCGTTCTTTTTATGCCTGAATCCCGTCCCGACAGCGGCGTCCGCGGCGAAAGCGGCCGCGATGCCGACCGTATAACGCGCCAGATCCGCCGTCAGGAAGCCCCGTCCGAGAATCAGCGCCCCCAAAACCGTATGCCGCAGTCCGTCGATCCACGGCGCCCGGTACATTTGGCTGAATTCGATCCCGAAGCTCAACAGCAGCGCGCACAGCGCGCAGAGGCTCCGGCGCCGTTCCGGCAGCAGCAGGCGAACCCCCAGATACACCATCGCCGCCCACAGCGCATCTCCGGCATTCGCCGCCAAAAAATCCGGCAGCGACGCCGCGTACGCGCGCGAAGCGAGTCCCGACAGCATGACGGCGAGCGCAGCCGCCAGATAAATCCCTCGCTTCCTGAGATGCAAACGCCGGCGGTGCCTACGGCGGCGATCCGCCCTCATGGCCGCTCCGCCTCCGTGTCGTATTCCACAATCTCCGCATGGGCGATATCCGTGCGGCCGATCAGCGTGCCGAAGAGCGTGCCGTGGCCGGCGGCGATCACTTTCGAATAACCCGAATAGCGCTCCAGCACGCCGCGAAGACGCTTGAGCAGCTGTTCCCGGCTTTCCCACAACCGGCTCTCGCCGTCCGGGTACACGCCGCCGCAGCGGTTATATTCGTCGCGCAGCTCGCGCATCCGTTCTTCGCTGTCGTACTCGAACGTCAGATCCGGCTGCCATTCCCTTAGATCGTATTCGACTTTCAACTCCAAATCGAGCTTCCGCGACAAGACGGCCGCCGTCTGCATCGCGCGCGTGTACGGCGACGAGAGAATCAGCTCGGCGCCCTTCAAGCGGGGGTCGCCTGCCGTTTCCGCCGCCTGCCGCGCCCCCTTCTCCGTCAAGGGCACCAGATCCCGACCGTTTCCTTTCAGATTCAGCGGCTTATACGTATGCCAGTCCGGCTCTCCGTGCCGGATCAAATAAAAAATCGTCAACGCTGCTCACCTTTTCGTTTCGCTTTCGGCGCGGTTCCGCGAAAACCCGTTTGACGGTAACCGGCGTCCAGCCGAGTTGTCCTGCCCCATTCGACCATTGACCGACAGAATGACATTTATGCGCGGCGGCACGTCGTCTTCCTCATAGTCGGGTCTTGTTTCCACTCTACCGTTCTCCCGATGAAAAAGGAAGCGCCGTTTGTACCAAAAGCTTGCCTGATTGCCTACGGATCGTCGCCCCTTCTTTCAAACCTGCTTTTTTCATATTTTTTACATAACTATGTCTGTCATTTCACATTCATGCCTATACTTGAACATATGTTCAATTGTATTCGGACAGAAAAATGAAGCGGAACGGTTGAGCAAAACGAGTTAGAGACGCATACATAACAGAGGAGGATTTTAAGATGAACAGCTTGTTGAAAAAAGGACTTCCCGCCGTGTTGGGTCTGGCAATCGCGACCGTACCCGCACTGACGGGAGCAGCCGCCCCGGCAAAAGCACCCGCTCCGGCGGACGGAACGGTCAAAAACATCATTTTCCTGATCGGGGACGGCATGGGTCCTTCGTATACGGCGGCCTACCGTTACATGAAAGACAAAGCGTCCACTCCGCTGATGGAAAAAACGGCTTTCGATCCGTATCTGGTCGGGATGCAGACCACTTACCCGGAAGACGAGCACCAGAATATTACCGACTCCGCCTCCGCGGCGACCGCGATGTCTGCGGCCGTCAAGACTTATAATGCCGCGATCGCCGTCGACAACGACAAGACCGAAGTCAAAACGGTGCTGGAACAAGCCAAGGAAAACGGCATGTCCACCGGACTCGTGGCCACTTCGGAAATTACGCACGCCACGCCTGCCGCCTTCGGCGCGCATGATATCAGCCGCAAAAACATGGACGCGATCGCCGACGACTATTTCGACGAAATGATCGGCGGCAAGCACAAGATCGACGTCATGCTCGGCGGCGGCAAGTCCAACTTCGTCCGCAAAGACCGCGACCTGACGGCCGAGTTCAAAAAAGCCGGTTTCGGCTACGTGACCGACCGCAAGAGCCTGCTCGCCAATAAAGACGGGCAGCTGCTCGGCCTGTTCGCCGACGGCGGTCTCGACAAAATGATCGACCGTACTTCCGCCACTCCTTCGCTCAAAGAAATGACGAACGCCGCGATCGACCGGCTGAGCGACAATGACAAAGGCTTCTTCCTGATGGTCGAAGGCAGCCAGATCGACTGGGCCGGCCACGACAACGATATCGTCGGCGCCATGAGCGAGATGGCGGATTTCGAGAGCGCCTTCCAGGCCGCGATCGATTTCGCCAAAAAAGACGGCCATACGCTCGTCGTCGCGACGGCCGACCATTCCACGGGCGGTCTGAGCCTCGGCGCGAACGGCGAATACAATTTCGATGTGGCGCCGATCAAAGCGGCCGTGCACACGCCGGATTACATGGCGGCCAAAATCGCGGCCGGCGAATCGGTCGACAGCGTGCTGAAGAAAAACATCAAGCTGAAGCTGACGGCGGAAGAGCGTACTTCGGTCAAAACGGCTGCTGCGACCAAAGACGTCACGGCGATCGACAACGCGATCGAAAACATCTTTAACGTCCGCTCGTTCACCGGCTGGACGACGGGCGGACATACCGGCGAAGACGTGCCGGTCTACGCTTACGGACCGAGCAGCAGCCGTTTTGCCGGGCTGATCGACAACACGGACAACGCGAAAATCATCTTCGAACTGCTGGGCGGCAAACCGACGCGCTGAACGGCAGGCGAACGCCGACCGAAATAGACAGGCTTGACCCGAAAACGGGCGTTACGCGGCTTAATCGCCGCCGTAACGCCCGTTTGCCGTCCTATTCGGCCGCCCTACCGCATAAGGAAGCGGCCGTCAAGCTCGGGGCTGGCGCCGGGCGCGTCTGCGCCGGACCGCCAACCGCGCGATGCCGAACCCGGTCGCGGCGGCGAATAACACGACGGCCCACAGATAAGATCGAATCCATGTGCCGAACGACATTCCGGCCGACGGCTCGGCCGGCTCGCCCAGTTTCTGCAGAATGTCGGGCTGCGTGCCGGCAAGATACAGTGCGTTTCCGGAACAGAGGCTTGTCGTCAGCTTGTCGCCGCTGCGCTTCGCCAGAACGATATATCGGTAATCTTCGCGAAAATCCGCCCCGCAGGCGTCCGTACCCGCGGCCGTCGACACGGTCACTTTCTCGCGAACTTCCCCTTTCCAGGCCCCCTCCACTTCGAATACGTAATCGACCGGATCGCCGGAAGAGCGGACGCCGAGCAGGTTCGGCAGGCTGTCCTGACGCTTAACGACGGTACCGGAGAAGATCAGGTCCGCGAAATCGATCTGCTCGCTGCCTTCCGAGCCGAACGCGCAGCTGCAAGCATATGCCGGCTTCGGCGATGCTGTCAGTCCCGCGAGAACCCCGGTCGCGATAAGCAGCAGCGCCAGAAGCGCAGCAGCGCGGCTCTGCGGCTTATTGAGCCCCGGCCTGCCTCCTTCGCAGAAACGCCTTCTTTTCCCCATTGCTTCGACCTCCTTGTCGATGCTTCCTTTTTCTTCTAGACGTCAAAAAGGAGGCGCAAGTTGCGCCTCCTTCGTCGTTTACCACAGCGGCTCCAGCCAGTCGCAGCGACGATCCGGCTCTCTCCGCGTAAAAACATTCGCGGCGATGTCGTCCGCGAACGCGATATTGATCGTCCGCAGCTCGTACCGATGGCCCGCTTCTTCGACATGCCTGCCGTTGATCCGAATTCGGCCGTATTCCCCGGCCGCCAGTTCAAAAACAAGCTTCTCCAGCAGGACGCTTCGTCCGTCCGTTCGCACCGGCTTGCCGAATTCCGGCACGTACCGCAGCCTGACGGACAATCGTCCATCCCGAAGCTCGGGCAGCACGCCGGCCATCAGCCGTCCGTCGACCGGACTGCCCGGCTCCGGCAGCGGCAGTACCTCCTGTTCGCTTTGCAGCGGCCGAAATCCGTCCGTCGTCTGCCGGAACGCCAGACGCTGCAGCAGCATTCCGCCGCTCTCCGTGCGGGACGCCTCCGCTTCCGTTCGGCGGCTTGGCAGGACAGGCAGCGCATAACTTCGAGGATGCCGGCTGCGCGGCGAAGCGTAAGGCTCGCCGCGCGTCTCCTTCGTCCATTGCAGCAGAATAGATTGGATCGCGATCACGGGCTTATCGCCTCCGATCCTGCGCGGCCCGGCTTCGGCTGTCGGCGCGGGCAGCGGCGGAATGCGTCCGCTTGCCCGCCCTTGCGCCCCGCTTTTTCTCCGGGCCGACAGCCAGCCGATATCCGATATAGCCGATCGTGGCTCCGATCCCGTTCAGGATCAAATCGTCCACGTCCGCCACTCCCGCTCCAGAGAATCCCTGCGCCAGTTCCAGCAGCAGAATCAGCAGCAGAAAGCGCAGAATGAATCCGAAATAGTTCCGGCATTTGCGGAACAGAATCGGGAACAGGATGCCGAACGGCACGAATACCGCCACGTTGCCGGCCAAATTGATCAGCGGAGCCCGCAGATTGTCCCATCCGGCGGAACGGGTGAACAGCCGAATCGTCTCGAACGGTTCGGCATTGTAGCGAAACGGTTCGTCCAGGCCGATATGCGCCGAACGGCCGAATCCCCAGAACATCCAGTAAAGCAGCACTCCGCCGTAGCCGAGCAGCAGCAGGCCCGCCAGCAGCTTGAAGGCGATCGTTTTGGCTTTCATCAGCAAAACTCCTTATTTACGCGGCAGCCCGAATAGGGTTATCCGAGCCTGCGCGGTCTTCCTTTTACCGTTCCTTGCGGGCTCGTTCCTTGAGCTCCAACCAGACGGCCGCCATATCGAGTTCGCCTTTGCCGCTGCGAACCGCGTCGGCATACGTCCGGTCGGCGGCCTCGGCCAGCGGCAGCTCGATTCCTTCGTGCTGCGCTTCCGCCGTCAGCAGACCGAGATCTTTCGACAGCAGGCCGACCATGAAGGCGGCCGGGAACTCTTCGTTCATCCACATGTTTTTTTTCGCGGACAGCATCGGCGTACTGACGGCCGATTCGCCGATCATCTCGATCAACTGCTCCCGCTGCAGTCCCGCGGCTTCCCCGATCAGCAGCGCTTCGGAGATGCCCTGCGCCACGACGCCCAGCAGCAGATTGATCGACAGCTTGGCCGAACTGCCCGCGCCGACCTCGCCGAAGACAATCGTCTTTTTGCCGAGCACGTCGAAAAACGGCATGCACCGGTTCACGGCTTCTTCCGGACCGCCGGCCAGAATAACCAGCTGTCCGTTCTCCGCCGGAGCGACCGAGCCGGATACCGGAGCATCGACATAGACGCCGCCGGCTTCCCCGACTCGGCGCGCGAACTCGCGGGCTTCGCCCGGCGAGATCGTGCTCATGTTAATGACGAACGTTCCTTCCGGCAGCCCTGCCAGCAGGCCGCCTTCGCCCTCCAGCACGTTTTCGACGGCCGAACCTTTCGTCAGCATGACGAATACGGCTTCCGCGTCCTGCGCCGCTTCCTTCGGGGAAGCGGCGAGCTCGGCTCCTTTTTCTTCCAGCGGACGCGCTTTTTCCGCCGTCCGGTTGTAGACGCGCACGGAATAACCTGCCGCGAGCAGGTTCCGGGCCATCGGCAGCCCCATATATCCCGTTCCGATCCAAGCCAGTTTCTTCATCGTTCCTCGACTCCTTTTTCCGAAATTCGGCATGTCTTCTTTCTTACAGCATACCCGAATCTTCGGCGGGAGTCATGTTTGCGCGATTTGCGGCTTCCGGTCGGCACGCCAAAAAGCGGCCGTTAGGCCGCCCTTGACTGACGCTATGGCCGCGAAGCCTTCGAAGCCGCTTCCCGCACCGTTTCGATACCGTCCGATTCGGCTTCCGATTCGTTCAGCGGCGCTGCCGGCTCTGCGGGGCTCAGGATCTTCTCGTCTTCTCTTACGTCTTCGCGGTAAAACAATTCGTAATTCAAACGGGAATTGCCGGCGGTCAGGTCACGTCCAGGGCTCGTCCCCCGAAACTCGGCTTCGGGGATTCGGATATGGTACAGCAGCCAGCTGTTCGAAGGCTTATCGAGATAGCTCTCCGATTCCTCCAGAAAATCGTCGATTTTTTCCTGCGCCGCTTCTTTTTCCGCTTCTTCGGTCAGGGCGGCTTTTCCTTTCTCCATGCCTTTCGCGTAAGGGCTCTGCGACGGATCCCGTTTCAGCGTCATCTCGACGTTCACGCTTACGTCGATCCCGACGAATCCGTTTTTCGTTTCTTCGTGTTCGAACTCGAATTTGAAACGATCCAGACTGTAAGTCGGTTCATACTTTCGCGCGATTCGCGCTTGAAGATCTTCCGCCACTTGAACCGCCTCCGCCTCGCTCAAGCCGGTACCTAGATTTTGAATGCTCGGAGCAGCCTCGGCTTGATCGGACGTTTCGGATAGACGGCTCTGCAGGGAGGAATGGGTCTGTACGGTAACGATAGAATAGGAAGGGACCAGGATCAGGGCGGAAAGCGCCAGCGCAGAAAAAAGTTTTTCCATTCAGCGTTCATCCTCTCTTTTACTTTTGTTGGGCAAAATGTTCTTCCGCCTTACTGAACGCGGGTCGCTTCGCAAAAGTTTTCCTTAAAGTTCCAATCAAGCGCTTCTCCAATCGCTGTCCGACGGACCGGGACCGTATCCAAGCAGAGCTTCGTCCGCGGCTTTCAGCAGATCCGATACGAATTCTTCCGGCGAGTCCAGACGGCTGCGCCCGTGCAGATGACGCTCGATGATCCGGTGTCCGCCGTCGCCGACGGACAGAAGCAGCCGTCTGCCCGAATAGCCGATATTTTGCACGGTTATCTGCCGGATCTCGTTCAACGGCACGTACGCCGCCTCGAAGCTGCCGCTTGGCAGCAGCGCGAAAGCCGCCAGGTCGCGGCTTGTGATCGCCAGAACGGTCGCATCCGCACGCAGCTCGTTCCAACTTTCGAAATCTTTATACAGCGCTCGGATTTCCTCGTCGGGCCCGATCGCCCCCGCGTTTCGCAGCTCCGCTTCCGTCTGCGGATCGACGCGCAGATGGCGCTTGATGCGCGGCTTGATATAGAACTGGATCGACAGAAATACGACCAGCCCGATAAACAGATTCACCGGCCCGCTGCCCGCTCCGAAGAACAGCGCCGCGGCCAGCACGGCGACCGCCGCCCATTGGCTGATCGTCAGCATCCGAAGCTTCTGCTCCCGGGTCCGGCGATACCGCTTGAATCCTTCTCCCGGAACGTACTGCAGCTGATAATGTTCGTTCGCTTTGCCGACGCGCCGCGCGCGGATCAGCACCCAGATGCTGGCTGCGGTCATCAGCAGTCCGGCAAGCATTATTCCGGCTTCCCCTTCGGTTATCGCCAGCGGAATAACCGGCCCGAAAAAAATCAGACCCGCCCAGCCGGTTAATCTCAGTTTCCGTACCTGCTTTTTATAATCGGAAGCCCCCATCATGATTCGTCCCTTCTTGTCGAATGCGTCAGGCAGATTACCCTACGCTTTGTACTCCCTGCTTGCTTTTCCATTTTAACCCTTTCCGCTTTTTCGAAAAAGATATTTTTTCCCTAATCAAAAAAAGAGCGTCCCCTTTTCGGGAACGCTCAACAATCCGTATCCGATTTAAGCCTTGTTTACCGCGTCGCCCGCAAAAAAGGCTTCGAGCTGGCGCGTAACTTCGGCTTTATCGTTCTCGATCACGGTCTGGTACTGCTCTTTCGCGATCAGCTCCGCGATTTCGACCGGGAATTCCTGCACGATGTCGAGCAGGCGGATCGCCTCGTCGAACTTCGCCGGATGCGCGGTCGCGAACGAGACCGTGATTTCGCCGTCTTCGTTGAACGCTTCGTATGCCGCTACCCCGCAAGCCGTATGCGGATCGAGCAGATAGCCGGTCTCGGAACGGTATTTCCCGATCAGTTCCAGATTCTGCTCGTTCGTGGCGCCCAGCGCCTGAAGCTCGGACTGTACGCGCCGCAGCAGATCGCCTTCCACGACGATCCGGCCCTCGCTCGCCAATGTGCCCATGTACGCCGA
The DNA here is from genome assembly GCF_011090185.1 of Saccharibacillus alkalitolerans. Lineage (GTDB taxonomy): Bacteria > Bacillota > Bacilli > Paenibacillales > Paenibacillaceae > Saccharibacillus > Saccharibacillus alkalitolerans. The sequence goes on from NZ_JAAFGS010000003.1 coordinate 295,119, forward strand.
CACCTTAGCGGAATCTTCGTCCAGCAGATAATACAAATAGCGTTCGAAGTTGCTCGCCACCTGGATGTCCATCGACGGGCTGTGCGTTTTGCGGAACTCGCCCGGCCGGTATTCCCCGGTTTTGACGAAGCGCTCCAAAATGTTGTTCTCGTTGGTCGCGATGATCAGCTTATGGATCGGCAGCCCCATCTTTTTGGCAAGGAAGCCCGAGAAGATGTTGCCGAAGTTGCCGGAAGGCACGCTGACGTTGATCTTCTTCGATTCGCCGGCCTGCTCGGCCGCGCGGAAGTAGGCGTAGAAATAGTAGACGGTCTGCGCCAGAATCCGCACGAAGTTGATCGAGTTGATCGCGCGCAGATGATGTTCGCCCTTGAATTCCAGATCGGAGAACAGCTCCTTGATGATGCGCTGGCAGTCGTCGAAGTTGCCTTTGACAGACAGGTTCAGCACGTTTTCGTCGTGTACCGTCGTCATCTGAAGTTCCTGCACCTTGCTGACTTTTTCGTGCGGGTGAAGGATGCAGATCTTGATGCCTTCCTTGCCGCGCACGCCCTGGATCGCCGCCGCTCCCGTGTCTCCCGAAGTCGCGCCCAGGATATGGATGATCTCGCCGCGCGTCTTGGAGACGTACGAGTAAAATTCGCCCATGAACTGCAGCGCCACGTCTTTGAACGCGAACGTCGGGCCGTGGAACAGCTCCAGAATGTACAGCGAATCGTCCAGCTTGCGCAGCGGGGTCACTTCCGGATCGCGGAAAGTCGCGTAGCTGGCGTCTACCAGCTCTTTCAGATCCCCCTGCGGAATTTCGTCGTTCGCGTACAGCGAGAAGATCTCGATGAACAGCTCGCGGAAAGGCAGACCTTTCCACCACTCCAACGTGTCCGAAGACACGGCCGGGATTCGTTCCGGAACCATCAGGCCGCCGTCTTCGCCCAGCCCCATCAGGACGGTATCGATAAAGCCTTTCGGTGCAACTTGACCTCTTGTACTGATGTAGTTCATCGTAAGCCCCCAATGATCGAAAAAGTTGTCGTGCGCTGCGGCGCGCCCTACGTTCCGCCAGGCGGAAACCATGGACGATTCGCGGTTCGAAATTCGCCGCCCGCGATTTTATTTGTTCAATCATACCCCGAAACGGACATGCGATGACAGTCTTTTTTTACATTTCGCATTCAAAAATTCCCGGCCGGTTTAAGGGGATTCGCCAAATTTCGAGGACAGTTGTCCATGATCGGCGTACATCTCTTCCGCTCTTTTTTTCAATTCGCTCTGCCGATACAAGATGAATGCGCGCATGTACCGCTTCAGCACAAAAGCGTCGAACAGGCGTCCGAGCGGCCCGAGCGGCGAAGCGAAGTCCAAAATGTCCCGCACGATCGTCCCTGCGGCCGTCTCCTCGAATTCATGCCGATGCATCATGCGCGCGAAAGCGCCCCGGGTCATCCGGTCGACGAAAAAGCGCGGCGCCTCCAGCTCCTCCACGATCGACGACAGCCGCTGCCGCACGCCGAAATGAACCGCTTCGAACACGACCGTCTCTCCTTTTTCCATCAGGCCGTCCCTCCGCCCGCCGGGCATCGTCCGCTCTTTCGTCGAAGGCCATACCGTCCGCGGATGCAGTCCCACGTCCCGCGCGGCATCGAAGCAGAGCGCGATCGGCGCATGGACGACGACCTCTTCCTTCACGACAACCATAGACGTCACTCCTTCCGGGATGGACATTTCGGGATCGCTTTTTATCGAAAAGAGATCCGACTTACGGAGAGAGTTTTTCGGCGCTCGGCAGTCTCCCCGCTTAAGATCGCGCGATCTTGTCGTTAACCCTTATCTTTTTGGAATCGACGATCGCGGTCCGCAGCTTTTTTGCCCGCTCTGCCCAGAGCGTGCTCTCCGGCAGCAAACGCTGCATAATGCGGCAAAATGCGTAACCGGTGTAAAGTCTCGTCAAACCGCGCGGTCCGGCACCTTCCCAATCCTCGTTATAAAATCGCTGCCTGTCCATGTTCGCGTCTCCTTTCGGATTTCAACTTTGCGCCAGCTGCCGCCTCATGTCCTGCTGCAGATCCCACAATTCCGCGGCGGAAACCGGTGTCCGGTCCGCTCTGTTCACGTCGCGTCCTTCTTCCGACCACAGGAACGGATAGATCCGCATCGCCTGGAAGCCGCCCAGCGCCTCCGCTTCTTCTTCCCAGCCGTTCCATCGGAACGTTCCGTAATACTGCTCCAGGTCGCCATTCAGTGCCCAGTCCAAAAAGTCCGTATATCCCTTCTCCGTGTCTTCCCACTCCAGCGTATCCGGCGCAAAATAATAAACGTTCGGCGCACGGTCGTTGAACGCGCCGTTGTTGATCGCGAAAAAGCCGCCCGCGATGTCGTAGGCCGCAATGACATAACCTTCCGGCTTGAACTTGAGCTCAAGCGGTTCCGGCCCCAGCCCGTTCCAGGAACGGATATCGCCCGCGATCTCTTCGCCGCCCGAACCGAGCACCCTCAGCCAGCCGCGATCGATCAGCAGTCCGCCGCAGTTCAGCACGACCGCGCCCAGCGTCGTCCGGTCGCTCGTCTGCATGCCGACCAGCGTTTCTTCGGCCCGCTGCCGGTCCCTATCCAGCACTCTGACTTCGTTTTTCGCCGTTCGCAGCGCTTCCGACAGTTCCGGCCAGGCGCTGTCTTCGGACAGCAGCTCATGCAATTCTTTCATCGTTTCTATTCATCCTTTCCGCACATCTCTTGCTTTTTATTGTATAGAAAGGGGAATGCGGACTCAAACGGCTTCATTTTCCCGACTCTACGGCCGATATAAGTTCTGCATACCCCGGGGCTTTTTCGAATCCGGACTATCCTATCGGACATTGGAGGAATTTGTCATGAAAAAGAGCTTTGCTTACGGCCTGAGCTTCGCCCTGCTGCTTGCGATCGCGGTGCCGGTCTCCCAGCAGACGGCCCGCGCCGAAGCCAAGAAGTACAAAAACTGCACCGAGCTGAACAAGGACTACAAAGGCGGCGTCGCCAAATCGGCCGGCATCAAAAACAAAGGCGGCAAAACGAAATACAAGCCGTTCGTATCGGCCGAGCTGTACGAAGCGAACAAGAAGAAAGACCGCGACCACGACTTTATCGCCTGCGAAAAATAGGGATGCCATTCGGCATCCCTTTCTTTATGGAGCCGCGGCTTACAGCCAGCGCGCCGCTTTGCGCCGGATGACCGGAATTCCGCGGCTGTCCGCCCAAGCGATCAGCTCTTTGACCCGGCGATCACCGGAATCCTCGTCCGAAAACTTGAAGGAGTAATCGTTCGGCACGAACCAAGCGCCCCTCGGCTGGATACCGATCGAAGGCTTTTCTTCCCACGATACGTAAATGCGCTTGATCCGTTCTTTCGGCAGTTTTTTTCGGCGAAGCTTCAGGTTCTCCTCGCCCCATTCGATTTTGTACGGAGGACGGAACATCTGCCAGACGGAAATCAAAGTGATCCCTGCCATGACAATGGCGATCCCTAATGAAAAACGGAAATTGAACGGATCGCTCCATCCCGCGCTCCATTGTTCGTAATGCTGACGAGCCAGCATAAACCACAAAACGGATTGAATGCCGCAGCCTGCCGCAGCCGTCACCGGATAAGCGCTGCGCACCTCGTAAGTCCGAGCTTCTTTTTCCATGATCCTGTCTCCTTTCCGCAAATCCGTTCTTTCTTAAATAAACGCCTCGAAAAGAAAAAAGTTCCAAAACAAAACAAAAAAATGGAAAAGAAGAAAACGGCGAAAAGATACGATTCTTTAATCCGCAGGCGAATCCGCCAAATCGATTTGAAGTGCCCTGACGCAGAACGACCGAGCTTACAGCGTCAAAAAATAGTTCAGATACTCCTCGTCGCGCTTGTATCCCCGATTTTCGTACAAGCGCTGCGCGGCGAGATTGTCCGGCGCGGTGGACAGGGCAATCCCCTTCGCTCCGGTCAGCTCCGCGTGATGCCGGGCCGCATCCAGCAGCATCCCGCCGATCCCTCGTCCCCGAAAGCTTTCTTCTATGTACAAATCGTTCAAGATCCATGACCGCCTCATCGATACCGAGGAAAACGTCGGATACAGCTGCACAAAGCCCGCGGCCGCGGCCGTATCCGCCTCCTCCGCCAGCAGAACGACGGATTGAAGCTGTCCCAGCCGCTCGCCCAGGAAGCGGGCTGCCCCTTCGAGGTCCGACGGCTGCCGGTAAAAGACCCGATAGGCGTCGAACAGCGGCGCGAGCCGCTCCACATCCGCCGGCGACGCCGAGCGGATTCGCATTCCGTTTTGCCTGATCTTCATTCGTTCGATTCCTCCTGTTCGGCAGATCCGTCTTCGCGCTCTTCGCCGGAGAGCCGCTCCAGACGATGCCGTACCAGGCCGAGCAGCTTGACCTTCTCGGCTTCCGGAATCGGCTCGATCAGGCGCGCGGCCGCCACGGGCAGCATCCAGCGCTCGATCTCCGCTTCGGAGAAGCCCGATTGTTCCGCATAGCTCTTCAAATAGACGCCGCGAAAGATCTCCGCCGCATGCGCCATGCTTCCGCGCGGCCCTCCGGCTTCCGTGCCGAAGCCGAGCAGCAGCAGCGTGCGCGCGGCGTCATACAGCGGATGGCCGCAGCAGGCGTCGATCCAGTCGATCACCCGCCAGCCCTCCTCGTTTTCCATCACGTTGCCGGGATGAAAATCTCCGTGGCACAGCCGGCCGTCATCCGGCAGCCGCCGCAATTCCGCCAGCACGGTCCTCCGTTCGTCTTCGCTGAGCAGCTCCGCCCGTCCGATCCGCTCGATCAGACGTTCCCTCTGGGAATCATCAAGGTTGTCCGCTCCGAGTGCGTTCAGCCGAACATGATAGGCCGCAAACTCCCCTGCCGCCGCTTCCGCCGTCTCGGGTTCGCGCTGCAGCCGCTGCAGCAGCGACTCCCCTTCGATGCGCGCCAAGAGGATCGCTTCGCGGCCGCCGTACCGCGCTCTGCCGAGCGGCTTTGCCGCAGGCAGTCCCTGCGCGTACGCCCATTCGCTTTTCCGATACTCGTTATCGACGCTTTCTTTCCCGAACCATTCGCGAAACAGCTTCACGATCCGTCCTTGATCATCCGTGAAAATCTCGGCCGTGCCGCCGTCGCCGACCCGGCTCCATTCCCGCACTTCCATCGGTCACCTCTCCCCTCCGCCTTCGCGGCTGTTATCTCCGAGCGGTCGGGCGTTCCAGCGCGTACAGTTCGTCTTCGATCTGCATAAGCTTTTCGTTGACCGCCGCTTTGGCGTCGCGCACCGCCTGGTTGTAGATGTAGGGCGCGAACCGGTGCAGCATATGGTCGAGCAGTGCTTCCGCCGCGATCGTTCCGATTTCTTCGCCCCGTTCTTCGTAAAAATAAGCCTGCAGATCGGCGACCATTTCGTCCTTTCGTTCCTTGGGCAGTGTAATCGGAATCATGAGTTCATCCCTTTCGTTTTAGATGCTGTTCGGCCGGCTTCCTTTGCTGCGGTGCATAACGACCTGCCGGGTCGCTTCGAAGCCGCTCTCCTGATAATACTCCTTCAGCTTTGCCGAGCAGAATAAGCTGACGACTTCGATTCCGCTTAGTTCTTTCATCATTTTGTCCATCAGCTGCCGGCCGATTCCTTGGCTTCGATGCGCATGCAGCACGACCACGTCTTCCACGTAAGCCCGGTACACCCCGTCGGACACGGCACGGCAGAAGCCGACCAGCTTTTTGTCCTCCCAGGCTCCCAATACCACGCCGTGCGCCAGCAGTTTGCGAATGCCGTCTTTCGTCCGCTCGGGCCACCAGTCGACATCCTGATAAAGCCGCATCAGTTGAAGCGGGGGAATCGGTTTTTCCGTATGCAGTTTGATGACCACCATGTGTCCGAGGCCTCCTTGTCGGTTGCTTGTGTCGTTCCCGGTTGTTTTGACTATGCCCCAAATTCGCGGCAAAGTCGAGTCCTTCCTTTCTCGCTCCCCCTTTTTAGGCTATAATAAAAATCGTTTGACAAATCGGGAAAGGAAGAAAAGGTTCATGAAATCGAAACGAAATTCGCGTCCGGGACGCAAAAAAACAAGCTTTTCCTTCCGGAGTTCGCCTTTTGCTTGGATGCTTCTCCTGCTGCTCGTCTCGTTCCTCGTGTTCGTTCCGGGGCTTTATTCGGATACGCTCGGACTCGGCCTGCAGCGCGGGATGCTCATTACGATTACGCTTCAAGCGGCACTGGCCTGGTTGTCCGTGCTCGCCCTCTTGTACTTCGGCAGCCGGCTGCTGATTCGCATGCGAAAAGAAATCGTCAAACAGTATCCGGCCTTTTTTTATGCTTTGTGCTGGTTTGCCCTTTTGGCCGTCGCAGTCCTGATCCTGGGTTTCTTCGAAACTCCCCGGGTCACCTCCGATCTTTTTCATTATTACGCGCAGGGCGCGATCGAAGAACGGATTTCCAATGTCGCCGCGACCAACGAAGTTTGCAATAAAGGAGGCAGAACGACGACCTGCACGCTGTGGATCGAGCTGGAAGACGGCAGCCGGTATGCGACCAAAGGGGCTCTCTCCGACCTATTCGAGCAGCGCGCGGACGTCAAAGCGATCCGGATTCTGCCGCTCAGCCGCCGCATCGTCGGCGTCCGTACGGAAGAGGGCTGGATGTAAAACGATGAAAGGAGTTCATTATGCCTTCCAAACCTGATCTTCAAAAACCCGATCCCCGTGGCGACTCGTCTTCGGCACCCGAGAAAACCCGCCGGGCTGCGTCTCTCCCCCCGCTCGCGTGGATGGCGCTCGTCGTGGCGCTGCTTGCCGTATTTGCCACAGAGTCGTTTTACGTTCAAGCTCTGGGTCTTGACCTGCAAACGGCGCGGCTCGTCGTCATCGCTGTCCGCTGCGCCGCCCTTTGGCTATCGGCCTTCGCGCTCGGCTATGTCACGATCCGCCTGATGCTGCGCAGCACACGGAAAAACGCCGGCGTTTATCCCTCCTGGCTGCTTGCCGTATTGGTGACTGCCATACCGCTTATGCTGCTGGCAGTTCTGACTTTCGGCTATCGTACCCCTCAGGCGACTCTCGATTTGGCCCGCTACTATGCTTCGAATGCGGTCGCGGAAAAAGAAATAGACGCTTCTTCGGTTCACGAAATTTGCAGGCGGGGCGGCACTTCCAACTGCAAGCTGCGATTCCGGTCGACAGACGGCGAAGACTTCGTCGTAAAAGGCGAACTGATCGACATCCTCCGCACGCTGCCCGACATCCGCACGGTGCGCGTGCTTCCGTCGAGCCGCCTGATCATCGGCGTTCGTACGGAAGACGGCTGGCTGTAAGTCTCCGCGGATGCCCGGCCGCCGAGCCGATGTCCAAAAAAGCCCGGTGCGCACTATGGTGCGCCCGGGCTTTGCGCCGTCCCGAGGGAAGGCCCGTCAAGGCTCGATCGGTCTGACCATGCTCGGATCGGCGATCAGAGACAAAGCGCTCTCCTCCAGAGATCCGTACCAGACGTCGGAATAATAGTCCATGATCAGCAGATTGTCGCCGCACAGATAAAACGAATGCGAAGGTTCTTGAAAAACGTAATGCCCGTCCAGCCAGATCGGATGCAGCGTATCGCGGAATACCGCCGGATCGAGGCTGCCCTCCAGTTTGCCGAAATAACGGCTGCCGAAGACGAGCTCCTGCAGGCAGAATGTCGTCAGAAAGTGCGGCAGCGACGAACAAACGATCTCGCTGCCTTCCAACTTATCGTCCCATAGACGCGCAGCGTCGCTGTATACGGGGGAATCGTCCCGGCCCGCATCGACTTCGCAGCTCCAGTTCCCCTGATTTTCCAACAAAAACGAAATGCGGCCGTCCTGCCGCTTTACTTCCTCCGGCTCCAGCCAAATATCCTGTACGCCGAGCAGCTTGGGACCGAATCCGGCCGGATAGACGCCGGAGCCGAACGAAGGGTTCGGCCACCTGCCGGCAAACGCGTAGAAATCTTTGAGAACCGCGGGAAGCTCTGCCGGAATGTCCTCTCTGCGGAATCCGTATTCCGGTCTAGCCGGGCCCGCCCATTTGCAGATGAACGCTTTCAAACGCTCCATCGTGTGTTCGTTATCCGGAATCAGCATATGAATTCCCCTTTGTATGTAAAATGAAGTGAAGGCGACTTGGATGTTCCGACTTTTCGTCTTTTGTCTTTCGATCGACCGGCGCGTCCGACAGCGTTATGTAAGCCTTATTTTATCCGCAATTCGTCGGCCTGATAACCCCGCTCTTTCCTATTTCTGCGAAAAGCGGCGGAGAACGGATGCGAAGTTGGTCCCATACCGACACCCGGGGATCGAAGATCTTTCGGCAGCGAGATCGGCAGATCGCGCTTATTTTTCATGTTTGCCTACTTATTCGCGATAATTTTTTTCATAAAATGATTGACGGTCTCGCTTCTTCCTTTTATTATAAATGCAGCAAACGACTTTTCACATTCAAATAACCAATCGGCGTGTTACCGCAAGGGCATGAGCCAGGAACTGTTCACTCATAGAGGGAATGTTCTTGGCTTTTTTTGTTTTTTGCGGCCCTGTATCGGGAAAGGAGCAAGCAGCATGACGAAATCGACAGAACACTTTTGCGTACAGCGCGTAATCGGCAGCAACGTCGTCATGGCCAACGGAGAACGAAGCGGCGAAGAATTCGTCATCATCGGCAAAGGCATCGGCTTTACGCTCAAAGCGGGAGGAATCCTCGCGATGGACGACCGTCGAATCGAGAAGAGATTCCGGCTGGAAGACCGGGAGGAATGGGGCCGCTACCGAATGCTGCTGGAAAATATCGACCCTCGGGTCATCGAGGTGTCGAACGAAATCGTGAAAGCGATTGCGGAACGGACCGGAACCGAACCGGACGGCAAAATCTATCTGGCGCTGCCCAGCCATATCCAGTTTACGCTGTATCGGCTCCGCAACGGCATGGACATCGCCAATCCGCTGCTGGAGGCGACCCGGCTGACTTTTCCCCAGGAGTTCGAGTTGGCCTCCCGGGCCGCCGAGCGCATCTCGCGGGAATTCGGCGTCGACATTCCCGAAGACGAGATCGGATTCCTGACCTACCATGTCTACTCCGCCGTAAGCAGCGTGCCGGTCGGACGGGTGGTGCAGGCTTCCAATCTTGTAGGCGAGCTTATGGACATGATCCGGCGCGACGCAAAGCTGGAATTTGACGCCGGGAGCATGGAAATGGTCCGAATGATGATTCATCTGCGCTGTCTGGTCGAGCGTCTGCTGCGAAGCTCCCGCTCCTCCAATCCTCTTCTTCCCTGGATCGAGCAGGAATGCGCCGACGCTTTCCGGTTTGCGAAAAAGCTGGCCTCGATCATAGGCGATTCGCTGGACGTCGACGTCCCGCAGCCCGAAATCGGCTTTCTCGCCGTTCATCTGCATCGCTTGATGCACGCCTCCCAGTAGGATTCAACCATTTTACATACGAAGGGTGATGACTATGTTAGCGTTTCTGCAAAAACTTGGCCGGTCGCTCATGCTTCCGGTCGCCACGCTGCCTGCGGCAGCCATTCTCCAGGGCCTCGGTCTGCTGGATTACGAGAAAGACCTGCCTTTCGGAAGCGCAGTCGGCGGTTTTCTGAACCAGTACGTCGCTCCGTTTCTCAACGTCGGCGCGGGCGCCATCTTCGGCAGTCTTCCTCTGATCTTCGCGATCGGCGTGGCGATCGGCTTCGCGGGCGATGCCGTGGCTGCGCTCTCGGCGCTGATCGCCTATCTCGTGCTGGGGAACATTCTTGAAGCGGTACCTCTGCAAATGCCGTTTATCGGCGACGACGTCGTGCTGAACATGGGCGTGCTCGGCGGCATTTTCGCAGGCGGCTGGGCGGCCTTCCTGTATAAGCGTTATCACGACGTCAAAATGCCGGACTGGCTCGGATTTTTCGGCGGCAAGCGCTTCGTTCCGATCGCGACCGCCGCTTCCACCATGGTGCTGGCCGTGCTGATCGGCATGGTCTGGAGCCCGATCCAGGACGTGATCAGCGCCTTCGGCAACTGGGTCGTCGGACTCGGGGGACTCGGCGCATTCGTGTTCGGCACGGCGAACCGCCTGCTGATTCCGATCGGCCTCCATCACGTGCTGAACTCCATCGCCTGGTTCCAGCTCGGCGATTATACGAACGCGGCGGGCGAAGTCGTGCACGGAGACCTGACGCGCTTCTTCGCGGGAGACCCGACGGCCGGGATGTTCATGACCGGTTTCTTCCCGATCATGATGTTCGCCCTGCCGGGCGCCGCGCTCGCATTCATTCATACGGCGAAAAAAGAAAACCGCAAGGCAGTCGCTTCCATTTTCGTCGGTGCGGCGGTCGCCTCTTTCCTGACCGGCATCACCGAACCGCTCGAATTTTCGTTCATGTTCGTCGCGCCGGTCCTGTATGCCGTGCATGCGGTTCTGACCGGCCTCTCGGGGCTGATCATGTATGTGCTCGACGTGCATCTGGGCTTCGGATTTTCGGCCGGTCTGATCGACTATCTGGTCAACTTGAAGCTGTCGCAAAACGCCTGGCTGCTGCTGCCGATCGGGCTTGTCTTCTTCGTCGTCTACTATTTGCTGTTCCGCTTCATCATCGTCAAGTTCAACCTGAAAACGCCGGGACGCGAAGACGACTTCATGGAAGCCGTTCAGACGGCGGACGGCGCCGCCGTAGGGGCCGCCAACGTGCCGAAAACGGGAGCGGCCCAGTCCGCCGACAGCCGCTCCGCGCAGATTCTCGAACATATCGGCGGTCCTTCCAATATCCTCGATATCGACGCCTGCGTCACCCGGCTGCGCCTTGTGGTCGCCGACGATAAAGCGGTCGACGACTCGGCGCTCAAGAAACTGGGCGCGTCGGGCGTTATGAGGCTCGGTCAGGGCACGGTCCAGGTCGTATTCGGGCCGCAATCGGAACGAATCAAGAACGAGATCGAGAAAATGCTGTAAACCCCGTTTCCGCGCAAAAAGGACGTGCATGCCGCACGTCCTTTTGTCGTTCACGGAATTTCGCCGGCTTACCAGTTGGACTCGATGAACTCGTCCCGTCCCGACTGCTGGCGATCTTCTTTGTAATGCTTCGGATTTTTTTTGTGATAATCCTGATGGTAGTCTTCCGCTTCGTAAAAATCCTGCGCGGGCAGAATCTCCGTCGCGATCGGCTTGTCGAAGCGTCCGCTGTCCGCCAGAGCTTGTTTGCTCGCCAGCGCCGCCTGCTGCTGCTCTTCGTTGTGGAAGAAGATCGCCGGCTTGTATTGAGGCCCCCGGTCCTGGAATTGTCCTTCGCCGTCCGTCGGGTCGGTCTGCGGCCAGTACAGCTCCAGCAGCCGCTCATAAGGGAAGACGTCCGGTTCGAACGTGATCTGCACCACTTCGTAATGCCCCGTCGTGCCGGTCTTGACCTGCTCGTACGTCGGATTTTCCACCGTGCCGCCCATGTAGCCCGAGACGATGCCGCGGATGCCCGGCTGCTCTTCGAACGGCGTTACCATGCACCAGAAGCAGCCGCCGGCGAACGTCGCCTTTTCGATTTTGTTTTCGCCCGCGTTTTGCGCGAAGCCCTGTTGTTCCTGCGTCATGAAGTTCCGCTCCTCTGCTTGTTCAAGTATTTCCGGGCCGCGGATCGAACCGCGGCCTTGCGCCGATTCGCTCACTCCGCGGAAGGAAGAAGCGTGAAATTCGGCTTGATCTCGCCGATCCGCTCCCGGCGCGCGTTCAGCACCGGAGCATGCACGTATTCGGCCAATTCCGCGTACTGTTCCGGCGTCCCGATACCGAGCTGCTTAAGCACTTCCATCGCGGCGACGGAAGTCGCGCGCTCGCTGCCGTCCTCGACTTTTATTGCGATGCCGATGCCCCGATCGGCCGCGCCGATGCACTGAACGCCTTCCGCTCCGACTTTCGACACAAGCTCCCCGCCGAATACTCGCATCAGGTCGGTATCGAAGCGATCTCGTCCCGCCACCATCTCCGGCCGGCTCGTCATGCCCCGGCGAACGCGGTTCAGCGCTTCGGCCCGCTTCGGCGATACCGCGCCTTCCGGTTTGGCAAGCCGGGCGAAACCGAGTGCGACATGGTACAGCGGCAGACGATGTACCGGCACTCCGCAGCCGTCCACGCCGATACCGATCTCGTCCTCGGGAAGGCCGCATACGTCGGAAATGACCGACAGGATGCGCCGCTGATGCGGATGATCGATTTCGCGGTACGTCGAGATATCCTCATGCAAATGCACGGCCGTCAGCAGCATGCCGGAGTGCTTGCCCGAGCAGTTGCTGAACACGGGCGTCAGTTCGCGCCCTTCGCGAATCAGCTCCCGGTAACTGGCGCCGTCGCGCGGAATATGCGTGCCGCACTGCAGGTCGTCTTCGGACAAATTCGCGCGCGACAGCACGTCCAGAACCGTATTGCGGTGAATCGGCTCTCCGCTGTGCGACGCGCAGCTCAGCGAGATTTCGGCATCTCCGTATCCGAATGCGTCGGCGGCTCCGGATTCGATCAGCGGCACCGTCTGGAACGGCTTCATCGAAGAACGAGGAAACGTCAGGCGCCGCGGATCGCCGACATAATACAGCAGACGGCCGGCGCCGTCCACGACCGCCGCGTGAATTTCGTGATTGCTTTCTACATACTGGCCACGGGTAACTTGCACATCCTGGGACATCGGTTAATCTCTTCTTTCTGTGTATGATAGGGCGTTCCCGACAATTATTTCGCCAGCTCGTAGATGGCGCGCGCATAAATGGCGGTCGCTTTGAGCAGGTCGTCGATTTCGATGTATTCGTCGGCCTGATGGGCCGTCATTTTCTTGCCCGGGAAGCAGGCGCCGAACGCCACGCCTTTCGCCATGAATTTGGCGTAGGTGGCTCCGCCCGAAGTCAGCAGCTTGGGCTCGTCCCCGGTCACTTCCGCATAAGCGGTCTGCAGCGCCCGAATGACCGGCTCGTCTTTGGCCACATAGTGGGAGCCGGCTTCGCGAACGTCCGAGATCCGGAAATCGAAGCCGTCGACTTTTTCTTCAAGCTGGGCTTTGATCCATCCGTAATCCGCGCTCACGGGACAGCGCGCGGTGAATTGGATCTGCGTGTCGCCTTCTTCCATTCCGAACCGGATGACTCCCGGATTGACCGTCAGCGGTCCCGTCACTTCGTCGCTGCACGCGATGCCGAGACGCTCGCCGTGAAAATCTTCGTGCATGGCGTTCAGCAGGCCGATGAACGCTTTGCCTTCCGGCTGAAGCGACGCCTCTTCAAGGAACAGGGCCAGCATTGTGCCGGCATTGGTGCCTTTTTCCGGTTCGGAGCCGTGCGCCGCAACGCCGGTAAGGGTAAACATCGCTTGTCCCGCGTTGATTTCCGCCGCTCCCTTTACCCGGTGCCGGCGGCAGAACTCTTCGAACGATTCGACCAGCGGACGGATATCTCCGCTCAGCACCGCATGCGCGCGTTCGGGCACCATATTGATTCGCAGGCCCGCTTCGAACGATTCCAGACGCACGAGAGATTTGGATTCCACAGGCGCGATTTTAGGCGTCAGCGTCGGATTGAACTGTCCCTTTTCGGCATAAATCATCGGGAATTCCGCATCCGGCGCAAAGCCGACGGTCGGCATGCCGACCTTATCCGCGTAATAACGCATGCAGCTCATCCCGCTCTCCTCGTCCGTGCCGAAAATCATACGCACGTTTTTGCTCAGCGGAAGCCCCGATTCCATAACGATTTTCAATCCGTACAAGGCGGCAATCGTCGGCCCTTTGTCGTCGATCGCTCCTCGGGCATACAGCTTACCTTCCCGGATCGTCGGCTCGAAAGGCGGACTCGTCCAACTTCCGGCAGCCGGAACCACGTCCAGATGCCCCAGCACGCCGATTGTCGTAACGGGATCGTGCGCCCCGTACTGCGCATAGCCGGCATAGCCGTCCACGTTTTCGACGCGCAGGCCCATCGCTTCCGTCAGATTCAGCATATAATCGAGCGCTTCGCCGATCGCGGCGCCCATCGGACGCTTTCTCGACGCGGTAGCCGGGTCTTTGACGCTCTCGATGCGAAGCAGGCCGTCCAAATCGCGAAGCAGATCCTCTCGCCGCGCTTCCGCTTCTTTTTGCCAATCGATCATCTATCCGTGCCTCCTTATCGTTCTTCGCCCTCTGCGGGACTTTTCGATTCGCCTCTTATCTTACCACTATTTTCGCCGGAATGCCGAATCCCTTCCTCCGCCTCCTGCAGCAAATTCGCCAACCTTTTTACATCTACGGGTTTGTTCATGTATTCGTCCATCCCCGCCGCCAGGCAGCGCTCGCGGTCGCCCGTCATCGCATTCGCGGTAACGGCGACGATATAAGGAGTTCCATAGGTTTGCGGACTTTCCCTGATTCGGCGCGAAGTCTCGAAACCGTCCATCCTCGGCATCCGGATGTCCATGAGAATCATGTCGTAATGCCGGTTCGAAGCCGCTTCCAGCGCCTCCACGCCGTCCGGGGCCATATCCGCCGTATAGCCGAGGCGTCCGAGCAGACGTTCCATGACCAGCTGGTTGACCTTGTTGTCTTCGGCGACCAGGATTCGGAGCGAGAACGATTCTTCTTCGTTCGGAAACAGCGGAGATTCTCCCCGATCGGCGGCCGAATCTCCGAAATCCGGCAGCTGCGCTTCGATCGCGAAACGAAAGACGGAACCTTCCCCGGGTTTCGAAGAAACGCCGATCTCGCCGCCCATCAGCTCGATCAGTTTCTTGGTGATGGCCAGCCCGAGACCCGTGCCTTCGGATTTGCGAGTCATGAAATTGTCCAATTGATAAAACGGTTCGAACAGATGCTCCCTCTGCTCCTCCGGAATGCCGACGCCGGTATCGCGAATGCGGAACACCAGACGCGCTTTTCCTTCGGGTGCTTCTTCTTCGGTATCGACCGAGACGAACACCCCGCCTTTTTCCGTATACTTGATCGCATTTCCGATGAGATTGACGAGAATCTGGCGCAGCTTGTTCGGGTCGGCCAGTACGATGTCCGGCACCCGCGGTGCTACCGAAAGGCCAAGCTCCAGTCCCTTCGCCCGGGAATCCGCCAGCAAAATGTCGAAAGAACGGGCGACGTCCTCGCGCAGATTCATCGGTTCCGGCTGCAGATCCGCCTTGCCCGCTTCGATCTTGGAAAAATCGAGAATGTCGTTGACGATGTTCAGCAGGGCATCGCCGCTGCGGCGGATAACCTCCACGTATTCGCGCTGCTGATCGTTCAGCCCCTCGGTTTCCAAGAGCAGCTGCGTCAGCGTGATCACTCCGTTCATCGGCGTCCGGATTTCGTGGCTCATCACGGCCAAAAACTCGCTCTTCGCCCGATCCCTCTCCTCGGCCACCTGCTTTTCGATCAGCAAACGCTTGTGCTCCGTAATGTCTTTGGCCAAAATATAGCAGCCGACATTCTCTCCTCCGACGATAATCGGCGCCGTGGAGGTCAGCACTTCGAATTCGCCGCCGTCCGCATGGCGGATCCGAACCGTCGGACGCATCGCGTCTTCGCCTTGCGCCGCGTTCTCCTGCACGATATCCCGCAGCGAGCCGCTCGCCATCCAATCGACAAACCGCCGCCCGATCATTTCTTCGGTCGTCAATCCGGTCAGACGCTGAGCGGCCGGATTCGTATTGATGACCCGGCCTTCTCCGTCGATGGAAAATACCGCGTCGTGGTTATGCTTTTTAAGCGACGTATAACGTTCCACCGACTCTTGCAGCCGTCTTTCCGAACTGCGGAAATCGGTGACGTCCCGGTAAATGACGGCATAGCCTCCGGGCTGGCCGGCATCGCCCAGCGCAAAGCCGGTCAGCAGCAGATCGACGGATCGCCCGCTTCGGGTCCGTACCGTCGCGCTCTCACTTTTTCTCGCCGGCGTCTCGGGATTCGGAAGAACTTCCGGCCCCGGCCGTTCCTCGGAGCCGCCGGATGTTTCGCGCAAAGCGATCCGTTCCCGCAGCCGCTGTTCGCTTTGTCCGGCAAGTTCTTCCGACGACCAGCCGAACATCCGCTCAAAAGCGGCGTTCACTTTCAATAGGCGCCTTTCTTCATCGAAAAGAGCCACGGGATCAAGGTTGTTCGCGATCACTTTTTCCAACTGCCGGGAGACCTCTTCGAGGCGATGCCGGGTGTCTCGGTTCCGCTCGTCCCGCATTTGCTGTTCGGACAGCGAAGGGAATACCGTCGCCGCGCTGCGCCCGGACAAATCCGTACTGCTCAGCTCCTCGTCGGTCATGACGTAATCGTGCGAGCGCAGCATCTTCACCTGCAGCGAAGCGCTGACGGAACCGCCGCGGTAGGCACATACCGAAAGGAGACGGTAGCCATGCACGCTGCGATCCGCAAATTCCTCGAACTTCTCCAACTGGGATTCGACTCCGTCCTCCGCTTTCCAGAGAACATGCGCCCAGGTACGGATCCCCGTCGTTCTATCGCCGTAAGGCTGCAGCAGTTCCGCGAAATGTTCGATGACGACTTTATAATGAAAGCTTTCGTGCACCGCATAAAATTTTTCCGCGTCCACGTAAACGACCTGTTCGCGCTGATTCTCGTCGAGGTGCGCAGACACGCGGGCCCGTATGCGTTCGGTCCTCTCTCCGGAATCCATCAAAATCGCCAGGTCGCCGGCGCGCACCCCGGAAATCAAATAAGCGGCCGCATTATCCGCGTAAGCGTCCTCGTCGTCGTAGAGGTACAAAATATGACCGCCCGCGGATACGTCGACCATCTTGTTCAATTCCATTATGCGCTCGCTCATTGTGCCCCCCGTGACTTCATTTAAATTTAAGTTTCTTTCATTATACGACAAACAAGGAGACGGAAAATGGCGAATTTCCGTTCAAATCCTCTAAACATACAAAAAAAGACCCGCATAGGCTGCCGAAGCAGCACATGCGGGTCTCTTCTTCTGATGCGGTCGAGAGGACTCGAACCTCCACGGGGGTTAGCCCACACGGACCTGAACCGTGCGCGTCTGCCAATTCCGCCACGACCGCTCATTCATTCACGTCACCGTTTATCGCAGCGACAAGATAGATCATAGCACGAATCGGGAATAGACGTCAACATTTTTTTAAAAAACCTCTCCTTTCGCTTGCACGCGCACATGTGTTCGGTTATAATGAGAACAGAACACAAGTTCCTACAAGGTGGTGAAGAGCATGACCGCTGTACAGACGACCCGAGACGAACTCTCGCTGATCAAAAGTTACCTGCTGCTTACGCATATTTTGAAAGCATTCGAGAATGACGCCAAACGTCTGGAATCCGACGACTCGATGCAGACTTCCCCTTTATATACCGAAATGATTCGCAGCGCTTCCCGCTGCACGGCTGTGCTCCTGTCGGGAATCCGGCGCGAATTCAAGAAACGCAGCATCCGCGTCTGCGAAGTAAAGCACGACGGCAGCGGCGTGGACGCCGATTACTTGTGCCGCGGTCTGCACGGTGCCCTTCACATCGACAAAGAACCTTTCGATCTCGAAGTCGATCAGCGGATGCGCGCTTACTTGAGCATACAATCGGCACCGATCGTAACCGACTCCGGCCGACAGAGCGCTCCGCCGATGCGCGGCTACGGACAGCGGCCGTCTTCTCCCGGCAAGCCGCTTAAGAAAGCTTCAGGTCGCCCTTATTCCGCGGGCGCCTACGCGTAACCTTTGCCCCTCTCCCAGCATTCGACCCGGATGCCGCCCCCCGGCGCCCGGCCGAATGCCGGTTACTTATATAGAGGACTCCCTATTTTTACCCCTCAAAAAAACCGCCGCGACCCGAATTTCGGTCGCGGCGGTTTTTTTGAGGGAAGCGGCCGCCGCGGCATTCGCGCCGGCAGCCCTCCAGCGGAGGGTTCGAACGGCTTTAAATGCCGTTCTCCTCTGTTCGCGACGTCTCTTCCCGCTCTTCCGCGAACAGATTGATCCGCTCTTCCTTGGACGGCTGGATCGCGTAATTCCGATCCAGCTTGACTACATTGCGGTTGGGGCGCCGGATCAGCACATGCGTATCGTCCCAGGCGACCACGATTCCTCTGACGTCGTTCTCTTTCAGCCCGTCGCGCACGACCCGGACTTTCTCTCCGGATAGGCGATAGGCATTGAGCTGTTCATCGCTAATCATGAAATATTCCCCTCCGTTCGGGCTGCCGCAGGTGCGCCGTATGTTCGCAGCGCCGTGCTTAAGCCTGCTTATTGTTTTCCGTTAAACGAAAAAAGCCCGAACGCGCTATCGCGAACGGGCCGGTCTGAAAAGCGGGTAAACCTCTCACTTTCGGACGGAATGTCCGTTAACGCTGGGCATGTTCCTTCGAATCCGTATTCTCGAACCAGAAGTCGAGCACTTTGGCCGACATCACCCGCTGTTCGATATATTCGACCTGCTGAGGCGTAAATTGTTCTCTCCAAGGGAAAGACAGCTCCTCGCACAGATCGGCGAGCGTCAGAAGTTCGGACCAGGCAACATAGCGTTTATACCAGAAGAATTGAGGATGTTCAATCATATAGGGATAAAGGTCGTCAAATTCCGTATGCTTGCAGTCGAGAGCCCGTTCGAAATGTACCTTGGCCTGGTTGACTTTGTTGATAAAAAATTCGGCGTTCACAGCTTGATCGCTCATGTTCGTCTTCCTCCTCTCCCTACTTACAAAGGTATTATACGTAACATTATCGGAGGGGTAAAGCGGGAAATGCAGCTTTTGCGCCAAATCCCCTCAGTCTTCGAAAACGACTCCGTCTTCTCCCAGCGAGCGGATGCGAACCAGCGATTCCAGACGGATTCCCTGATCCCGCAAACTTTGCGCGCCGGACTGGAAGCATTTCTCCACCACGATGCCCGCGCCTACCAGCGTCGCCTCCGCCGAGTGGATGATCTTGACGAGTCCTCTCGCGGCGTCGCCATTGGCAATGATGTCGTCGATCAGCAGAACCCTGTCTTCTTTTTTAATAAACCGTTTGGGCAGCATTAAATCGGTTACGATCCCTTTCGTAAACGAAGGCACCCGTTCCACGTAGGAATCGGGATCGGCCAGCAGCGTTTTTTTTCGGCGGGCAAAGATCATCGGCACGCCGAGTTCGAGCGCTGCGGCAAAAGCCACCGGAATGCCGGAAGACTCGACGGTCACGACCTTGGTCACGCCGTCCGCCCCGAAACGCGACGCGAATTCCCGTCCCATCTCCATCGTCAGCGCCGGATCGACCTGGTGATTCAGGATCGCGTCCAGCTTCAGCACCTGCTGCGAGGCGATAACCCCTTCCCGCTTGATCCGTTCTTTTAATTCTTCCATAGCTCAGCCCTCCAGATTCGCTATTCCGGCATTTGCACGAATGACGCATCGGTCCGCCGAATTCCCGCGTTCGTTCGGAAAGAACCGGTCATGCTGCATAAGCGCCGAGCGCGTTTTCGTAAAAATAGCACTTTGTTCGTTTTTTTTCAAGATGACACCGGATGTCGCCTTCCGCCTCTTTCTTCAAAGGCTTTGACTGCCTCGCGCTTCGTAGCCGAGGTACATCCGCTTCAGTTCGATCGCGACGCGGTTGAGCGAATACTGGGCTTTGGCTTTTTCGCAGGCCGTCCGCGCCAGTTCGTAGCGGTATGCCGGGTCCCCGATAACCTGCTCCAGCGCCTCTGCCAGCGCTTCGGGATCGTCCGGAGGAACCAGCAGCCCGTTCACGCCGTGCTCGATCTGCTCCGGCACGCCGCCCACGCTCGTTCCGACCAGCGCCAGGCAGCAGAGGGCGGCTTCGGCAAATACCGAGCCGAACGCCTCCGCGCGCGAGGGCAGCACGAAGATGTCGAAAAACGGCATGAACTCTTCGGGATGCAGCGTGTATCCGTAAAAGATGGTATCGTCGTAGACGCCCAGCTCCTGCGCCAACCGTTCCAAATCCTGCCGCGACGGCCCGTCCCCGATCAGATGCAGCACATACGGAATATTCCGCTCCTTCAGACGCGCGCAGGCTCGAAGCAGCACATCGAGTCCCTTCGCGGGAACGAGACGGCAGACCGCCATCAGCTGCGGCACTTCGTTTTCGTGCGGAACGGGCTTGAACCGGCGTTCATCGTAGCCGTTGGGCATGATTTTCACCCGCTCCGGGTATTCGATGTACGTTCCCATATAGCGCCGAAAAGCGTCCGACACCGTAATCAGCTGATCCGTTTTCGCTTCGAGTTCGCGGTAAACGGAAGTCAAAAATCGATGTTCCGGGCCGTTTTCCTCGATTTTTCCGTTCAAAATCAATTCCCGTTCGTAACTGGAGTGGATCGTCTGCAGGACAGGCGTATCCGGAAATACCGTCTTCATCGCCAATGCGGCGATCGGATGATGCGCGTGGATCAAATCGTAAGGCTTCTGCAGCCTTAAACGGGTCCACCACAGATAATCGCGATAGGTCTGCATGTATTTTTGCACGATAGGGCTGTCCCCGTACCGCGTCCAATCGAACGTCTCGAACACTACTTCCTCGCGGCCCTTGCCCCGGATCCGCTTGGGCAGCGAAAACAGTTCCATCTCCCAACGGGCCGACGAAAATTTCTCCTGCAGATACGGGATCATGGATGATACGCCCCCCGGCTGTTCGGGCGGAAAAAATAAAGCTTGAAGCAATCTCACAGCCAGTCTCCCCTTCCGCTTCACACGTTCTTTCTCTTGATGATAGCCCACAAGGGAGCAAGACGTAAAGGGCGAGTCGGCGCTTTTCGGAAGGCGTCCGCAAAGTCATTCGGGCCGAAAACGCTTCATCCCCTTGCCGGTGCGCATCGCCAGCCGGCGGCGAACAGGCGTACCGGCAAGGCGGCGAACGGCGGGTACGCACGAAAAAAGAGCCGCCCGGGCCGGACGGCTCTTCCTTGAACGAAAACGATAGCGCTCTCTGAGATTCGCCGCGCGCTTTCAGACGGATGTCTCGTCGCGCAGCGCCGTCAGTTCCTCTTCGCTCAGCTCCCGGTATTGTCCGGGAGACAGCGCCGGATCAAGCAGCAGCGGTCCCATGGAGACGCGCTTCAGGAAAACGACCTTTTTGCCCACGGCCTCGAACATGCGCTTGACCTGATGGAATTTGCCTTCCATGATCGTCAGCCGAATGTCGGAATGGGCGGCCCCTTCCCGTTCGTAACGGCGCACGATTTCCAGCTCCGCCGGCATCGTTCGGTAGCCGTCGTCGAGCTCTACGCCGGCGCGGAACGCCGATCCGTCCGACTCGTCCACCGCGCCGAACACGACCGCTTCGTAGGTCTTCGAAACGTGCTTGCGCGGAGACAGCAGCTCGTGCGCGAGCTTTCCGTCGTTGGTCAGCAGCAGCAATCCTTCGGTGTCTTTGTCGAGCCGACCGACCGGAAACGGCTCGAACGCCAAATACTCGGCATCCAGCAGATCGATCACCGTGCGGTCGTACCGGTCTTCGGTTGCGGACACGACGCCCTGCGGTTTGTTAAGCAGCAGATACACGAATTCGCGGTAGCGGACCGGCTGCCCGTCGACTTCGACGAGCGCCGATTCCGGATCGACCTGCAGCCCGCTGTCCTTGATCGGGCTGCCGTCGACCGCAACCCGGCCCTGCTTGACCAACTTTTTGCTTTCGCTGCGCGTGGCAATCCCCAGATGGGACAATATTTTATCGATGCGCAGCTTCTTGCCGGTCTTCTTCTCGTTGCTCATCCGTTCCATCTCCATCCTGCCGGATATTCGTTTTTCAAGACGCCGGAGGCCCATTTCCCCCAGCCGGCGGCATATCCGTCGATCGCGACGAGCACATAACCTTTCGCGTCGACGCCTTCGGCGCGTTCGATCCGCTCTTCGCCCGGCGTCAGCGTCTCGCCCTTCAGATACGAGACCGCCTCCGGCAGCGAGGAGCTCAGATTCAGCGTTCGCGCCGACTCGCGCGGCGACAGCGCCGCGGCCAGAGCGTTCGACGGCACGAAGCGGCCGCCGGATTTGACCATGCCGAGCCGGAAGCCGGAGCGGCGGACCTTCAAGCCGCGCAGCCGCTCCGGCTCCACCGGGCAGGCGTACGCATAGCCGCCGGAGATCAGCAGCGTGCCGGTCAGCGGCACGCTCACGTGCGCGGCCAGAAAGTCCAGGCACGCGCGGCGCACGGTCTCTTCGGACGCCTCCTCGCGGACATAGGCGTCCCTGCCCCGTCCGCGAGCCTCGCGCGCGGACTTGTCTTCGCGGCGCGGCGAGCGGGCGCCGCGCTCTTCCCGGCGGCCCTTTCCTTTGGGGCCGCCGCTGGCCCGCCCGCCGTCTTCCGCGGCGGGCATCGGTTCCCCGGCCCCGATGAACGGGCCGGGAGCCGTGCCGGCGGCGCCCGCTTCCCGCGCCGCCTTCTCTCCCGTGTGCTCCAGCACGCACACGAAATGCCCCTCGCCTTCGGCGAGATGCGGCCAAATGCGCGCCGCCCGCGCCGTCTGCGCGAGCGCTTCGGGCCGCAGCGCCGGCTCACCGCCTTGAGCCGGCTCGTGCAGCAGCGGCGACAGCCCGCCGCCGCTTTCCGCCAGGCCGGCCGCCCATTCCGGCCGGCCCGGCGCGAACAGCGGCGAATGCGGCATCTCGCCGACGACGAAGTCGGGATGGCGCGCCAGGAACAACGCGATCATGGCCTCGTTCTCCTCGGGCGAGAACGTGCACGTCGAATAGACGATGCGCCCGCCGGGCGCCAGCATGGACGCCACCGTATCGAGAATATCCCGCTGCATGACGGTGCAGACTTCCACCGAATGCTTCTCCCACTGCCGCACGGCGTCAGGGTCTTTGCGGAACATCCCTTCGCCGGAGCACGGCGCGTCGATCAGAATCTTGTCGAAATAAGCGGGGAACCGCTGCGCGATCCGCTCCGGCGTCTCGTTCAGGACGACGGCGTTGCGGACGCCGCTCATTTCGATGTTTTTCGCCAGCGCTTTCGTTCGCTCCGCGCTGATGTCGTTCGTCACCAGAACGCCTCGGCCTTCGAGCTTGGCGGCGATCTGCGTCGACTTGCCGCCCGGCGCGGCGCACAGGTCCAGCACCCGGTCGCCCGGCTCCGGCCGAAGCGCTTCGGCCGGTTCCATGGCGCTCGGTTCCTGAATATAATACAGGCCCGTATGATAATAAGGATGCTTGCCGGGCCGCTCGTTCTCGTCCACGTAGAAGCCGGTCTCGCACCACGGAATCGGCTTCAGTCCGAACGGGCTGGCCGCCTTGAAGTCTTCCAGCCCGATCTTAAGGGTATTGACGCGGATTCCCGCATGGCGAGGCCGGTCATAGCTGGCGACGAAATCTTCGTACTCGCCGCCGAGCCAGCGCTGCATGCGCGACTCGAACAGCGGCGGAAGCTGAATGCTCATGTTGTTTCCTCCCGTTTCCTGCTGCTGTTGAATATCCGCGGACCGTTACGGCCCGAATACGGGCGCAAAACGGCCCGCCCCGCCTCGCGGCCGACTGCCGCTGCCCGGCGGAGCGGGCCTTGTCTTGCCTGGTCGGACAACGCCGTCGGGACTCGGCCCGAATGTCTCGGCGCGCTTTACTCCTCGCCGTCCGTGCCGCGTCCCGGCTTCGCTTTCGGTCCGCGGGAGTAACCCGTGCGCTGCGGCACGTTGGGCGCAATGGCTTCGTCCGCCGCGCGCACCTGCTCCCGGACTTCGGGATCGGCGATCTCGATTTCCAGTGGGTAAAACGCGAAAGGCTCGCGCTCGTATCGCTCCAGCCTGCCCAAATACTCGCGGGCGTCCGCCGTCAGCTTGTCCATCCGGATGCCGAGGCTGTCCGCCGGATAATCGGACAGCTTCCGCACCGCGCTGCGCATCATTTTGCGCGCGCCTTCGATTTTGTTGTAGGCCCGCTTCACGCTGCCGTTGCGAAAGTGATACAAAGCCACGGCTACCTGCAGCAGCCCCGAATACAGAGGATCGCGGCCGCGTTCCAACCACAGCTCTTCAAGCACTTCATGGCACTCGAAATAATCGCGGTCGCGATTGAAATAGACCAGGAAAGCGGCCAGATTCGGTTCAACCTTCATCTTCCGGTTCTTCCTCGTGCTTGGAAGCCATCAGAGCCTTGATCTCCGCCATCATCGCCTTCATCCCTTCGAAATCGCGCGCCAGGAACAGCTCGCTGAACTTCTGCTGGTAGTCGATCGCTTCCGCGACCAGATGATACGCGTACAGACGATGAATCGTCTTAAGCAGCGTCGATACGATGTTGGCGTCGTCTTCGAACAGCTTCTGCGCGTCGAGAATTTCTTCCCGGATGCTGGACATCTCGCTATCGAGCACCGAAGCCGCCTGAGCCGACTTTTGCAGCCGAAGCCGCATATCGCCGGGAAGCCCGCCGCGGTATTTGTAATTCAGCGAATGCTCGATCGTCGCCCAGAAGTTCATGGCCAACGTCCGGATTTGAATTTCGGCCAGCACGATCTTTTGCTCCAGCGCGGTCTGGACCGGATAGCGGATAATCATATGGAAGCTTCGGTAGCCGCTCTCTTTGTAATTGGTGATATAGTCCTTCTCGTAGAGGACCGTCAAGTCTTTGCGGGCCCGGATGTACTCCGCCACCCGGCGGATATCTTCGACGAACTGGCACATGATGCGGATGCCGGCGATGTCTTCGATTCCCTCCTCGAGTTTGTCCAGCGGAACGTCCAGCCGCTCGGCCTTTTCCAATATGCTGGAAATCCGCTTGACCCGTCCCGTGACGAACTCGATCGGCGCGTATTCTTCGCGCTTTTTCAGTTCGGAGCGCATCGTCTTGAACTTGACTTTCAGTTCTTCGACCGTCTGTTCATATGGAAGCAAAAATGTTTCCCAGTTTCTACCGTCCATGCTATGTGCCTCCTCGTCTTCCTTCGCCCTTTCAGCGGTGGTCGGCGCCGACCGCTTGGGAAATGTGAGCAAACCCGTCTGTTTGCATCAGCCGTTTGAGCCCGGCATGCAGCTGGCGATTGACTTCCGGACCTTTGTAAATCATGGCCGTGTAAATTTCGACCAGGCTGGCGCCGGCGCGAATTTTGGCATAAGCGTCTTCCGGCGTGAAGATCCCTCCGCTGCCCACGATCGGCAGCCGGCCTTCGGTCTGCGCATACACCCGGCGGACGATCTCCGTCGAACGCCCCGTCAGCGGCCGGCCGCTCAGGCCTCCGGATTCGCCGCGGTTGCGGTGCGTAAGCCCTTCGCGGGAGAGCGTCGTATTGGTCGCGATCAGGCCGGATACGCCGCTCGAGAAGATGGCGTCCACCGTCTCCTCCAGCTCGCCGTCGTTCAAATCGGGAGCGATCTTGACGAATACCGGCTTGGGATCGGCTTCGCCCGCCTGACGCGCCAGCTCCCCCTTCACCGCGGACAGCAGCGTCCGCAGCCCGTCGCCGTGCTGCAGGCGCCGCAGGTCCGGCGTGTTGGGAGAACTGATATTGACGATAAAGAAATCCGCGTGCGGGTACAGAACCCGGATGCAGCGCTCGTAATCGAGGTAAGCTTCCTCGTTGGGGGTGACTTTGTTTTTGCCGATATTGACGCCGATCGGTACCGGCCGTTCCTTCAGTCCCGCCAACCGGGCCGCCATCGCTTCCGCGCCCGAGTTATTGAAGCCCATCCGGTTCACCAGCGCCAGATCCGGCGGAAGGCGGAACAATCTCGGCTGCTCGTTGCCCGGCTGGCTCAGCGGAGTGACCGTGCCGACTTCCATAAAGCCGAATCCGACCGAGGAAAAGCCCGGCACCGCCTCGGCGTTTTTGTCCAGTCCGGCGGCCAGGCCGACCGGGGACGGGAAGGACAATCCGGCTACTTCCGAGACCAGCGCTTCGTCGCGCTCCACGCCGTACATGCTGCGCAGCAGCTTCAGGCCGCCGGGCGCATCGGCCGCCCGGCGCATGCCGTCGATGACGAGGTGATGGGCTTTCTCGGGGTCCATCCGAAAAAATAACGGTTTGGCAAGGCGTTCATACAGCAAGCGGTTCACTCCCATTCTTCTCTTCTGGGAACCACTGCCCGAAATCAAGGAACGAAACGGGAGGAATGCGGCATGGCCGCATCCTCACGCCGCGTCGGCTTGCTTCCGGCAGGTTCCAAGTCTCTTAATTTTACCCGGAACCACGTTAAAAGGAAAGCGTTCCGGATTTCGTTTTTCCTGCTCCGCGCCCGGCCGAAGCGGATAAAAAGCTACTTACAATCCGGCGCAAAGAGATTTACAATAATCGTATACCGATATTTCAAAGGAGTCGATGTCGATGGCCGCCAAACGCAAACCGCCAGCCCTGCAGCAGAAAAAGGAAGAGATCAACCGCAAAGCCGCCCTCTGGGTCGGCGGCAGCATCGCGCTGTTCATTCTCGTGGTCAGCGCGCTGATCGTCTGGGCCCAGCTCTGACCTTTTTCACCGCGGATTCGAAGGCGCGTTTCCAGCATTCAGCCCGGCATTCGGCCTATCCGCCGAATCCGGGCTTTCGTCAGTTCAACCACTTATACACTTTTTTGTCATTGGTCTGATCCTGCCGGTTTTCCGAACGGAAGCGCTGTTTCGGCACCAGCGTCTCTTCCGGCAGCACGTCGTCGGCAAGCGTCACTTTGGTGCCCGCCGGCACCAAATCGAACAGTTCTTCGATGTCTTCCCTGTTCATGCGCACGCAGCCGTGCGATTCGTCGCCGCCGATGCTCTCCGGTTCGTCCGTGCCGTGAATCGCGTAGTCGGTATCCGACAGCTGCATGCCTCGGCTTCCGAATTCGCCGTCCGACCTGCCGTTCGGGTTGACCACCTTGTCGCTGATGACATAAGTTCCCGTCGGCGTCCTGCTTCCTCCGAGCCCCACCTCATAACTCCGCAGCAGCACGTTTCCGCTTACGAGAGCCAAGCGGTGCCGGCTGCGATCGACGACGATCTCGAGCGGTTCGTCCAGATACGGGCTGCCGCCGAGCGTAGCCGCCGATACGGAAGGGCCGCCCTCCGAAGGCGGCGGAACTTCCTGGCCGTAAGCTTTGCGCTTCGACATCGCGGCCATGACCGCGAACGAGCGCTTCATCGCCGGCGTGGAGCCCGAAAGCACGTTGCGGGGAAACGGACGGTTCAGTTCCTCCAGACTTCCCGGCAGCTTTCCGGCGCCTTCCCGGTAATGGACGATGGCGGAAGACAACGCCGCAAGGCTCTCCTGCTCGTTCATCCAGACGCGAGCCGCTTTGCGTTCGGCGCCCGACACGTTCGCCTCGCAGTCGCACGTCTTTGGATCGTAGCTGCGCAGCACGCTTTCCCCGGGAGCCGACCCGGGCTCGATCTCCGCGATGACCGGCGCGGTTTTGTTCCACAGCAGCCATTTCCCGCTTCGTTCCAGACCGAGAACGGAAACGGGCACCCTGCGCCCGTCCTGCAGATAAGCGGCCGCGGCCGTTCCGAGCGAAGCCGGATTGCCGGTCTCGCCCGCCGTGAACACTTCCGGCGCGGCGTCCGGCGCGGCGCCCGCCAATACGTCCGGCTGCGCGGCTGTTCTCGGCACGTTCATGCCCGGCGCCTCCGCGTAGCGGAAGCCGGCCAGGAGCAGAAGTACCGCCAGCAGCAGCCACCTGCGGCGCCCCGCCGCCTTTTTCTGCCTTTTTTCCGCGGCCAGATGCAGTTTCTCCTCATATTCGGCCAGAATGTCTTCCGGCACATGCGCATGTTCGTACGCCTCGTAGACTTCCTGCGCTTTGTTGAAACAGTAGTTCGCCTTGCCCGGCTGCCCGTCGGCTTCATACTCCTTGCCCAGCAAGTACCAGGCCATCTTGTTGTCCGGATGTTCGCGCACATACTGTTTCAAATGGGGAAAACGGGTCATTGCCCTTCGCTCCTTTGCCGGAATATGCACCCGCAGGGCTCCTCTCCGCAAAAAAAGCGCCTCCCGCCTGTACGTTCAGGAGAGAGACGCTTTATCCCGGATCTGCCCTGTATTCGGCGCTTGCGAGTCGAATCAGCCTTCCTTGTTGAACGGTTCGTCCGCGATCACGATGGAATCGGTCGGGCATCCGTCGCATGCGTCGAGCATATCCTCGTGCATGTCTTCCGGAATTGCCGTGACGCCGTGGTTGGCGTCGCCGCCGAAGATGACTTCCGCCAGACCCTCGTCGTCGTAATCGTAAATGTCCGGAGCGGTCGCGCCGCACGCGCCGCAGGCGATGCAGGTATCTTTGTCAACCCACGTATATTTAGCCATGTTTGTTCCCTCCTACTCTATTCTCTATCGGCCGTGCCGATTCTTTTGCCAAGAAGCTGCTTTCGCTAGGCTTTCATCCTTCTAACTATAATATAAACCTTTTTTGATTTCAATGTATCTTACGTTTCATTTTCATTCGTTTTCCCGCTTCCCGCCGCGCTCCCCATGGAAAGAAATGCCCGGCGTGCGGCCCGCTTTCATGCGCTTCGTGCCGTCTTCTTCCAGCATGCCGGCGGTCATCAGGGCGTCTTCGCCGAATTTGTCGCGCAGCTTGTCCATAATTTCCGTCAGCTTTTCCTTTTTCGGCTGCCGTTCGTAATCGAACAGATCAAGCTGGATCGCGGCGGCGCTTTTGTCGGTCAAATTCTGAGCGGCCACGCCGAGCAGCCGGACCGGCTTGCCGTCGTCCCAGTGTCTCAGATACAGCGCCTTCGCCTCGCGGTAAATGTCGTCCGCCGCTTCCGTCGGAATCTCCAGCGTGCGCGAACGGGTGATCGTTTTCATCTCGGGCGTGCGGATCGTGATCTGCACCGCGCCGGCAAGCAGATGCTGCTTTCTCATGCGCCGCGCCACCTGATCGCTCAAGTTCAGCAGCACTCGCAGCGCTTCCGACGACTCGGTCACGTCGTACGGCAGCGTGGTGGTATGGCCGACCGACTTGCTCGGTTCGGGCACCGACTGCACTTCCGACTGATCCAGACCGTTGGCCGCCCGCTTCATCCAGGACCCGAACACGCCGAATGCGGATTGCAGCCTTTTTTCTTCGGTCTGCGCCAGCTCGCCGATCGTCCGGATGCCGAGCCGGTTCAGCTTCTCCGCCGTTTTGGCGCCCACGCCGAACAGCTCGCCGCACGGTCTGCCCCACAGCGTCTGCGGCAGATCGCGGATGCGCAGCACGGAAATGCCGCTGGGCTTTTTCATGTCGGACGCCATCTTGGCCAGCAGTTTGTTCGGAGCCACTCCGACGGAACACGGCAGGGACAATTCGTTTTGAATGCGCCGCTGAATCTGTTCCGCGATCTCCAGCGGCGTGCCGAACTGCCTCGAGCCCGTAATGTCCATATAGCACTCGTCGATCGACGTCGCTTCGATCATCGGCGTATAGCTGTACAGAATTTCGCGAAAAGCCCGCGAATACGCCCGGTACAGCCGAAAGTCGGGCTTGATCAGGATCAGCGACGGACACAGCTTCAGCGCCTGGTTCGCCGTCATGCCCGTCCGCACCCCTTTCCGTCTGGCCGGGTAGGAACTGGTGACGACGATGCCGCGCCTTTTTTCGCTGTCTCCGGCGACCGCCGTCATCTTCCCCCGGTACAATTCGGGATTTTCCGCTTCGTGCACCGAGCAGTAGAACGCGTTCATGTCGACATGCAAAATGACCCGTCCCTTGGACGGGTAATACCGGTTCACGTCTTCCGCCACCTTTGCTCCTCCTTTTCCGCCGCTGACCGGCAAACGTTTGTTTCCTTATTTTATCGCAAAATTGTGTGCCCGACCACTATACCGGTTTAAAGCGTTCATGCTATAATCGACAATTAATACGAACGGAAGGGAGCAGTTCCATGACACGGTCCATCACCATTTTCGATACGACACTCCGAGACGGCACGCAGGGGGAAGGCATCAGCCTCTCGGCCGACGACAAGCTGAAGATCGCCGTGAGGCTGGACGAACTCGGCGTGCATTACATCGAGGGAGGCAATCCGGGCAGCAACGGCAAGGACGTGGAATTTTTCCGCCGGGTCCGGGAGCTGAATCTCAAGGCCAAAATTACGGCTTTCGGCAGCACGCGACGCAAGGGCGGATCGGCCGAAGACGACGAGAACCTTCGCCGAATCGCGGAATCCGGCGCGCAGGCGGCGACGCTGGTGGGCAAGTCGTGGGACTTCCACGTGCATACCGCGCTGCAGACGACGCTGGAAGAAAACCTGGCGATGATCGAAGATTCGATCTCTTATTTGAAGCGGAGCGGGCTGGAAGTGATCTTCGACGCGGAACATTTCTTCGACGGGTTCAAGCATAATGCGGAGTATGCGAAGTCGGTGCTGCGCGCCGCTTCGGAGGCGGGGGCGGATTGGCTCGTCCTGTGCGACACCAACGGAGGAACCATGCCGGACGAAATCGGAAGCACGGTGGCGGCCCTGGTGCGGGAAATGCCCGCCGTCCGCTTCGGCATCCATACGCATAACGACTGCGAACTTGCCGTCGCCAATTCGCTCAGCGCGGTCGCCGCGGGCGCTCTGCAGGTCCAGGGGACGATCAACGGCTACGGCGAACGCTGCGGCAATGCGAATCTGTGCTCGGTTATTCCGAATCTCCAGCTCAAGCAGGGTCTGAAGTGCCTGCCCGAAGAAAAGCTGGCGCAGCTGTCTTCGGCCGCCCGCTATGTGAGCGAGATCGCCAACGTGCATATGCCGGCCGGACAGCCTTACGTGGGCAGCGCGGCGTTCGCGCACAAAGGCGGCATCCACGTCTCCGCGATCTTGCGGGATTCCCGCACGTACGAGCATATCGCCCCCGAGCTTGTCGGCAACAAGCAGCGGGTCCTCGTCTCCGAACTGGCCGGACAGAGCAATCTGGTGTCCAAGGCGCAGGAGCTCGGCATCGAACTCGATCCCAAAAGCCCGCAGGCCGCGGACACCATCGGGCGAATCAAGGACCTCGAGCATCGCGGCTACCAGTTCGAAGGCGCCGACGCTTCGCTCGAGCTGCTGCTGCGCGAAGCCGGAGGCGAGGTGCGCGAGCTGTTCACGTTCGAATCGTTTAAAATGCTGGTGGAAAAATCGGCGGGCAAGCCGGTCGTGTCCGAAGCGTTCGTCAAGCTGCGGATCGGCGGAGAAAGCCTGTATACGGCCGGCGAAGGCAACGGTCCGGTCAACGCTCTCGACAACGCGCTTCGCAAAGCGCTGCTCCAGTATTATCCGCAGCTGACCGACATGCACCTGAGCGACTATAAGGTCCGCGTGCTGGACGACAAGGAGGCGACCGCCTCGAAAGTCCGCGTCTTGATCGAATCGCGCGACGCGGACAGCGCCTGGAGCACGGTGGGCGTATCGGGCAACGTGATCGAAGCGAGCTGGGAGGCGCTCGTCGACAGTATGCGCTATGCCCTTCTGGGCCAGGAACCGGCGCTTCCGGTCGCGGCCGCCGAACCCCGTCCCGGACTGCTCAACCATTAACCGGTGAACAAAAAGAACGCAAAAAAAGAGGCTTGCCGCCGCAGCGGAAAGCCCAGTTGAGAGGGGTAAACATGGGTCGCAGGCCTTGAGGGAACGGCGCCTCGTCATAAATCGAGGATCGGTTTCCGCACGAAATCCGATCCTTCAGCCGAAGCCCGTTCCGTTCGGGACCCGCGGGGGTAAATCCTGGGCCTTGCCGCTTCGCGCCGGAATGCGGGTAGCCCGTTCCGACGCGGAAGCCTACGCAGCGGGCGGCATGCATACCGGATACTCCGGTGCGCACCGTAGCGCCAGACCCGCCGCCTGCTTGCGAATTCCGTCCTGCCCGCCCAAGGTTCGGCCGGGGGATGCGACGCCCGGCCGTTATCGGTCCCGGAGCGCCGCGTTCCCCGGCTTTTTGACGCGGTGCCGGAGAATGCGCAATAAGATTCCTGTCATGTGCTGCTCAGCCGCGCGTAGAGATCCCCGAGCGTGGAGATCTGGCTTTCCTTCACCCGGTTCATATATCCGCCCCACAATTCGGCCGTCATAAGCGAATCCCCCAGCGCATGATGGCGTTCCTTGATCTCGATGCCTTCCTCCAGCAGCAGTTCGTCCAACCCGTAGCCGGCCCTGAACGGATCAAGCAGCTTCGCGATCATCATCGTGTCGATCACTCGATGCGTCAAATGCGCTTTCGACGTCTTCCAAAGCGCGGTATTCAAAAACGCCTTATCGTGCGCGCTGGCGTGCGCCACCAGTACGGAATGCCCGATAAAGGCCATAAAATCGTGCAGCGCTTCGATCAGCGAAGGAGCCTCCGCCACCATGTCCGGCGTAATGCCGGTCAATTCCGTAATATGCGGCGGAATCTCGACGCGCGGATTGACGAGCGTATAGAAGGTCTCGTCCTCCAGCACCCGGTCCCCTTTCATCTTCACCGCTCCGAACGACAGGATCTCATCGCCCTTCTGACAGTTGAAGCCCGTCGTCTCCAGATCGAACACGACGGTCTCGAGCTCCGACAGCGGGGTAATGAGCGCTTCGGGTCTGCGCTGCTCCCGGCTGAGCGAGCGGATAAACGCCATCTGATGGGCGCTTTGTCCCCCGAACACCGAGGCTACCGCGGAAGGAACCCCTCCGCTGCGCAGCATGTTCCAGAATCCGCTTCTCGACCCGGCCGGTTCCTTCATGCGCGTCTCCTTTCCGCGAACCTGAGCTGGCGCTGGAGCACGCGGTGCAGCTTGCGTACCAGAACCAGACTGTCGCGCAGTTCGTAAAACTGCTCTTTTTTCTTAAGCTGTTCGTTCGGCAGATAGCCGCCGCTCTGCAGCAGCCCGTCCCGCTCGGTCGTTTCCGTTATGTTCCGCAGCCTCAGCGCCGTCAGGAAAGCCTCGTGGACGGGCTCCAGCATCGGCAGGGAAGCCGCCTCGAACTGGATAAGACGCTCGAGCCTTCGCAGCGTCGACGTCTCCTCGACATCGTGCTGCAGCGCCATGAAACGCGCCGCGTTGACGAGCGGGATATACAGGCCGTATTTGACGTCGAAATCCCCGGCATGGTCGCCGAATCGTTCCGTCACCACCTGTCCCAACACGTTGAGTGTCTTTTTGTGGCGCACGGTATTGCGCAGAATCGCGGCGTGCAGTTCCGTATTGCCGCGCAGTCCGTCGTAAAAATTCCGCTGCCAGGCTTCCGCCAGCGCCTCGCTGCCGGCGATCAAACGAAAATCCGAAGCGATAATCAAGTATCTGACCGGCTCCCAACTGAGGTCGCTTCGCCATTCCCGGAGCTGCGCGGCCCACTGGGATGACGTGCGGCGCCATCTCGGTTCCGAACACATCACTTTCCCTTCGCATTTTTCGTATCCGGCCGCCTCGAGGATGTCGGTCAGCCTTCGTCCGAATTCGGCGAAATACGTTTCTTTGTCTTCGTGCTCGTCATCCGACAGAACCAATCCGTTATCCTGATCGCTCCACAGCGTCTGCTCCCGTCTGCCCGCGCTGCCGAATACGACGAAAGCATAAGAGACGGGAGGCGGACCGTAGCCCGCCTCCCCCATCTCATGCTCGCATAAATCGACCGCCCGCTTCATCAGTCGATCGTGCATATCGTTCACGGAGGCGTTCCAACCGAGAATGTCCAGTCCGCGGCCTGCCTCCATGAGTTCCTGCTGCATGGCGGCCCGCTTGGCGCGGAGCGCTTCGGGAGAACGGATCTGCGATAAGTCTTCGCCGGATGCGAATAACGGGTCCGTATACGAATCGGTAGGCCTCACCGAACTCCCCCTTCCTTCTATTACGGCTGCGGCTTTCGCAGTTCTATACCTGACATAATATGTCACATACAAGCCTTTAATCCGCTTATCAAGCGTTCGCCGGCTTACGCGTACCGCCTTTTTCCGGAGTCGTCGGTCCGTTGAACGTCGTATCGCCTGCCATTTTCATTTGTTCCGGGTATCCATAATTGCCGTGTTCGCTGATATCCAGACCCATCATTTCTTCTTCTTCCGTCACGCGGATGCCCATCGTGACTTTCATGACGTAGAAGATCACGAACGTGACGGCTCCGACGAACGCCAGCGTGCCGATCACGCCCAGCGCTTGAACGCCCAGTTGATGCAAGCCGCCGCCGTAGAACAGGCCCGCTTGGCCCAGGCCTTTATCCGTCGCCAAGGCAGGCGTCGCGAAGAATCCCGTGGACAGCGCGCCCCAGATGCCGGCAATGCCGTGTACGGAAAACGCGAAGACCGGATCGTCGACGCCCGCTTTTTCGAACCACTGAGCCGTGAAGAACGTCAGAACGCCCGCGACCAGACCGATGACGATCGCCGCCCAAGGCTCGACGAACGCGCAGGAACCCGTGATCGCGACCAGCGCCGCCAGCACGCCGTTCAGCATGCTCGGAATGTCCGCTTTGCCGAATACCGCCCAAGAGATCAAGAGAGCCGCCACGCCGCCGGCCGCCGCCGCAATGTTCGTCGTCAGCGCCACGTAAGCGAAGAATCCGTCCATGACCGTCAGGGCGCTGCCCGGGTTGAATCCGAACCAGCCTACCCACAGAATGATCACGCCGAGTACCGACAGAACCTGATTGTGTCCGAGAATGCTGTTCGGTTTGCCGTCTTTTCCGTACTTACCCAAACGGGGCTTCAGCATGATCGTCGCAACCAGCGCCGCCGTCGCACCCGTCAGGTGGACGACCGTCGAACCCGCGAAGTCCTGCATGCCCAGGGAACCGAGCCAACCGCCGCCCCATACCCAGTGGGCGATGACCGGATAGATGATAATGGTGAACAGGGCGCCGAATACGATGTATACGCTCAGCTTGGCGCGTTCCGCCAAGCCGCCGCCGGCAATCGCCAGCGAGACGCCCGCAAAAGCGAGGTGGAACAGGAACATCAGCGAAACGGGCAGGCCGTAACCGTTAACGGAATCGAACGAGGCCGCCTGTCCTTCGCCGCCGAAAAAGAATCCTTCGAAGCCGAAGAAGCCGTTGCCGTTGCCGAAACCGAAGCCGAAGCCCAGCGCCCAGAAAGCCACGCTCGCGACGCCGAAGGAAAGGATCGTCTTGCCCGCTACGTGCCCGGCGTTCTTCATCCGAACCGAACCGGCTTCAAGCAGGGCGAATCCCGCCTGCATGAAGATCACGAGTACCGCCGCGATAAATACGAAAGCCATGTTCACGCCGTTCGTCAGCGCTTCGCCGTCTACCGCTTCCGCCGCATACGCGCTGACCGGAAAAGCCGATACTGCCGCCATTGCTCCAAGCGCTGCCCACCACTTCTTTTTCAAATTCCCCACACCCTCTTCATGTAATTTTATCTAACATTATGTGAAACTCTTGGTGTCATTATAAACCGCGGCAAGAAAGCTGACAAGTGTATTTTCATAAAAAAGCGAATTTATTTCAGACTTTTTTTCGAACGAAAAATTCCATCTGCGTTAATGCGCTATAGCAAGCCGAAGTACAGAAACCATAACGTTTGACTGTATGCTTTAAGTTGGATATAATTGAATTTGTCAACACCATCTTTTTACAGCAGCTTACTTTTATACTTTTGCAGGAAAGGGTGAGGCAGCGATGGGGATATGAAACTATTCCGAATCGGGGAGCTGGCCAAAGCCGCAGGCACCAGCGAGCGCACCATCGACTATTACACCAAGCTGGGACTGATCCAGCCGCGGGACCGGTCGATGACCAATTACCGATTATATGGTTCTGAAACTTTGCTTCGTTTGAAACGTATTCATGAATTGAAGACCGAAAAGTTTACTTTGGAAGAAATCCGGGAGCGGCTTGATCGATGGAGCGATGCGACGGAAGACGAGCGCGTTTCCGAAAAGCTGACCCTGCTCGAAGGCCATCTGGCACAGGTCGAGAAGGAATTGAAAGAACTTCAGCCGCTTCTGCAGGATCTCGATCCGGCTCAAGCGCGCAAAACGTTTTCCCAACTCGTTCCGCAGGGAATAGCGTGCATGGAAGCGATCAAGCTGCTGCTCGGACAGAATCCCATGATGTAAGTTTTTCACTACAAATGGAGGGAACCCTACATGAGTTTCAACGCTTTTATGTACATTTTGATCATTCCGGCATTTATCCTGACGATCTGGGCCCAGTTCCGGGTCAAAGGCACGTATAACAAATGGCGCGAAGTGCCGGTGCACAGCGGCATTACGGGATACCAGGCCGCTCGCCATATGCTCGATACGCACGGCCTGCACGACGTTCAAATCGTTCCGGTGCCGGGCATGCTGTCCGACCATTACAACCCGATCAACCGCACCGTCGCGCTGTCCGAAGACGTCTATTACGGCAACAGCATCTCCTCCGTCTCGGTCGCCTGCCACGAGATCGGCCACGCCATTCAGCATAAGGAAGCTTATCCGATGCTGTCGCTGCGCCACCGCATTTTCCCGGTCGTCAACTTCGCTTCCGGCGTGGCTCCGTTCCTGATCCTCGGCGGTCTGCTGTTCGGCGCGATGGGCCTGGTCGGCTTCGGCATCCTGTTCTTCGCCGTTACGGTTGCGTTCCAGCTGATTACGCTTCCGGTCGAATTCAATGCCAGCAACCGGGCACGCGAGATCATGGTCTCCGAAGGCTATATCACGAACGAAGAAGAACGCGGAGTCGGCAAAGTGCTGAACGCCGCCGCTCTCACTTACGTTGCGGCCGCTCTCGTCTCGCTGCTGGAGCTGGTCCGTCTGATCGGCATCTTCAACAGCAGAGACTGATCGAAGCCCGCGAAAGACTTGCACCCCTTCAACGAAAAAACGGCGTCCGCCTTCAAGCGGACGCCGTTTTTTTTGCTTCGCACAAACAGGAAGACCTCATACGCGAGTCCTACCAATCCGACGCGTCTTCAATAAATATTAGCTAATTCGCTTGATATTATGGTACTATACAACTACTTTGAAGCATCGAATCCGATCGAAGTTTTGGATATAAAGGAGAAGGTTTGTGAGCCTATCAATGTGGTACGATCTTTTCTTGTTTGCCTTATTGGCCGCTTTGTTCGCTTATATTTTTTTTGCGGTGCGCATCACGAACTTACATAAAGTCTATTTCGTGTTTCACTTTTTCATGATGCTTTGGCCGCTGTGCCAGTTCGCTACCCACGTCGTGCAGGACCCGGATATCCAATTTCTCTGCGTGTCCTTGTCTTTCGTCGCTTTCCTGATGCTGGCGAGCGGCTGGCTGCTGTTCACCCTGTTTCTGACCGAGGATAAGCAGGCGTTGAATCCCCGGTTCGTCAGCCTGCTTTTTGTCCCCGCTTTGATCGTTTCGATCGGCGTAATCGCCAATCCGTTCCGCCTGTTCGCCAGTCCCGCTACCGACAATTACGTCGACCGCGCCTACGGTCCTTTGTTTTGGCTCACCGCGGCCGTGCTCGCCGGTTACTTTGCGGCTTCCCTGGCGGTTCTGTTTCGCGCCGGCCGGTCGTTCACGGCTTCTCCGAGCCTCAAGAAACAGATCCGGATCATCCTCTGGGGAATTTGCGTTCTCTTCGTTTTCGTGGCGGCGGACATTTTGCTCAACGTCGTTTTGCGCGAGCGGCTTCCGATCATTCCCGGCTTGACTTCGCTCGGCATCTTTAGCGCCGATCTGTTTTTCGTTTTCGTAATTACCCGGTACAAAGTGTTCGATCTGGTCTCGATCGCGCACGAAGACATCATGAACACGATTCCCCACGGCATTCTCGTGCTCGACGAGAACGATTCGGTCGTGGAAACCAATCGCGCGCTTCGAAAATTCGCAAACGTCGCCGTCGGAGAACTTTTCAATCCCGATGAATTTTTGGCTTCCGCACGATCGACAGGCGGCAGCCGACAATTTCTGGAGCGTTATAAGAGTAAAGGCAGCGATTCGTTCGGAATCGAGCTGTCTTCCGAACACGACAACGGCCTGTATTTCATCCTGCAGTCGTCGCCCATTCTCGATACCGACCGCGCTCCGATCGGCCGCATTCTTACTTTCCAGGACGTCTCGCAGGAACGCCGGCTCGTTCGCGAGCTGAATCGTCAAAACGATCTTCTGCAGGAGCGCAACCGTTCCCTCGATCGAACCCGTCTCGAATTGTCTCAGGCGAACCTCCGGCTCAAAGAAATGGCGTTGACCGACAGTCTGACGCACTGCTATAACCGCCATTATCTGATGCAGCGTCTCTTTCGGGAAATGCCTGCCAACCTGGAACAGCGCGTACCTTTTTCCTTTATCCTGTTCGATATCGACTTCTTTAAAACGATCAACGATCGTTACGGTCATGTCGCGGGAGACGAAGTGCTGTACCGCACCGCGCAGATCGTCAAGCCGTGCATCCGAAGCACGGACATTCTTGCGCGTTACGGCGGCGAAGAATTCATTATGTATCTGCCGTGCACGGATCGCGACACCGCCCTGCAAATCGCCGAGCGGGTCCGTTCGTCGGTGGAAGCCAATCGGGTTCCGTTGGAGCAAAGCCCTCATCCGGTAAACGTTACGGTCAGTCTTGGCGTGCTCGCCGTCGAACACTTGGGACAGGACCCGCGGCCGCTCAGCCTCGAAGAATATGTGCCCTTCCTGTTCTCCGAGGTCGACAAGCCGCTGTATCGCGCCAAAAGAAACGGCCGCAACCGCGTCGAGTTCGCCGATCTCCGCGAGGTCCCTTCCTTGCGTCACGGACAATCCGTTTAACTCGCCGAACGATCCGCCTTGCATAAGAAAAGAGCCGATCCCGGAAGGAATCGGCTCTTTTCTTTTTTAACGCGGTATTTCGCTGCCGGCAGGTCCGAGCAGTTCAACCGACCTTTCGCCCTAACGGAAGGCGCACCATCAGGCCGTACAAGAAGAATCCGGCAACCGCACCGCCGAAATGGGCCCAAATATTGATATTCGGCGTAATGAAACTGAAGATCAAGCCCATGACGAGCAGGATGTAGACCGTCTGTCTCGAACCCTTATCCATCTTCGCTCGCTGGAACAGCGCCATATACAGAAAAGCGCCGTACCCGCCGTAGATCGCGCCGGAGGCCCCGACCGAAATAAAGTATTCGCTCGCCCGGTTATAGGCGCCCATACTGATGAGGTTGGCGATCATACCGCTGGCCAAATACAAAACTCCGTAACGGATATGTCCCAGCAGGCGTTCCAGCGGAGGAAGGAAAACCAGAATGGCGAAGCAGTTGAACAGCAGATGCTCGAAGCCTCCGTGCAGAAAGATCGAAGTCAGGTAACGCCAAGGCGAGTCCACGTTTCCGATGCCCGGCACGCCCTGCACGTTGGACAGCGCTCCGTATTGCAGCAGGATCGCTCCCGAGGCGTCGCGGCTGTAAGCGCCGTTTGCGGCCAGAACGATAAACATCACGACGTTGATCAAAACAAGCAGCGCCGTGACCGGATAGAACTTCAGGTACTGGTTCCATTTTTCGTACCTTACAAAAATCATGATTTTCCCCTTTTCCTCTATTGTCTTTTTGCAAAGGATCTCTAACAAATATTATAATGAAACGGCACGGGAAAATCCAAAGTTCCCGATTTTTGCAGAATAGAGAAGGAGGTTGTTCCCCATGGCACAACACAGAACCGGCATCGCCACGTTCAAAGGCAATCCGATCACGCTGATCGGGCCCGAGCTCAAAGTCGGCGATCAGGCGCCGGATTTCAAACTGAACCGCAATCTGCTGGAAGAAGCTTCCCTGAACGACTTTTCCGGCAAAATCAAACTGATCAGCGTCGTTCCGTCTCTCGACACGGGAACCTGCGACGCGCAGACCCGGCGCTTTAATACGGAAGCCGCCGATCTGGGCGAGCGAGTCGTCATCCTGACCGTCAGCGTCGACCTTCCGTTCGCTCAGGCCCGCTGGTGCGGAGCCGCAGGCGTCGACCGGGTGGTTACGCTCTCCGACTATAAAGCCCGCTCGTTCGGCGAAGCTTACGGCGTCCTTATCGACGAACTGCAGCTCGACATGCGCGCCATCTTCGTTCTCGACGAAAACGACCGCATCGCCTACGTCGAATATTTGAAAGAAATGAGCGAACACCCCGACTACGAGCAGGCGATATCCGCCGTCAAAGCTCTGCTGTAACCTTTCCCTTCGCTTTCTCGCGAACGAAATTCGGACACGAAAAAACGCACCCGCCTGCGGAACTCCGCAGAGCGGGTGCGCTTACATAAAGCCGGACAACAAGCAAAAGTGCCGGCACGCGCCAACCTTCCCGATTCGCGCGGCCGCGGACGTCAATTTGTCGTTTTGTGGGCCGCCAGCTTTTTGTCGAGAATCGCGAACAAACTCAGAATCGTCCGGTAATTCGCGCCGAGGTCGCCGAGCGAACCGCGTGAAGCCGAATAGATATCGACCGCGCTTTTTACAGGGCCTACCGCAAGAACCGAAACGGTAATGTCCATGGTCCGTCCGAACTTCGTGCGTTTCTCCAGCGTAATCTCGCCGACGCCGGCCACTTCGTGCAGCACTTTATAGCCGGGGATCTTTTTCAATGTGGAGCTGACTTCGTCCCAAGCTTTGTCTCTGGAAAGGCTGTAGTATCTCGTTTTCATATTCGGGTCGGTCGCGCGGTCGCTGGTGCCTTCCTGACTGCGAATGATTCCGACCAATGTACGTTTAAACGACAAGATCTTTCCTCCTTTAACGTTTCCCGTCGATCTACTTCTTAGTTTAGCATTGTTCGATTCAGAACAAAAGAAAAACACAGCAAAAACGTCCCGCTCCGGAACTCTTCCGGTGCAAGGACGCCCATATCCCATTCGGGATCACGCTATCGCCTATGTAACTCCCTTATAAAAAGGAAGAGATCCCGCTCTGCCGTCCGGTGCCATTGTCTCGAACCTGCTATCGCAGGTGGGTGACCGCAAAACGGGCTTTGAAGTCCCCATGTCATATAGACAGGGCTTTTCATTGCGGCGCTTAATGTAGGTCTCCCGAGACTTATTCATTGGTTCAAAACAACGAAAAACCGAAACGTACATCGCAGGATGTAGAGTTATTATAGCGCTTGCGGCCGCCGATGTAAACTCCGACAAGCACTTTTTGCCGCGGATTCTTATTTCCCCTTTTTCTCCTTGCCGAGTTCGATCAGTTCGTTTTCGCCGTCCGGGTTCTGCTGCTCTTCCCGCTTCTTCGCCTGCTCCTGCATTTTCAGGAATGTCGCGTAGAAGTTGAAGAAGGCGAACCAGGAAATGACGCTGCCGGCGAAAATGACGAGCAGCACGGGCATCTGCCAGCAGATGTACAAAACGGCGATCGCGCCGAGCAGCGTCGAAAATACGCGGAACGGACGCAGCAGCGTCAGCAGAATCGCGTTTTTCAAAATGCCGCCGATCTTCATGTGGTAATGGGTCACCATCGAGAAGAAGTTGAACAACGACACGAACAGGAGAATCATCAGGATCAGCATCAGGATGCCGAACAGCTGCATGTTGCGGAACTGCACCATATAGACGGTGATGTCCACGTACATGACGACGAACAGCAGCGTGTAGAAAATGCCGCCTACCAGGCTCTGCTTGTAGTTCTCCTTATATCCCCTGAAAAACGTCCGCATGACTTTAACGTCGGATTCTCCCATGACCCATTTGCGCGTCACGGTAAACATCGCCGAAGTCGCGGGAAACAATGTAACCGGTGCCAGAATTCCAAGCGCCCAATTCAGCGTCAGCGCCTCGTTCACGAACTGCGGATCGATCGCCAACCGCATGTACAGAATAAACAAGAATGGCGCCGAACACAGCACCCAGAGCAGATTGGTCGCCGAGAGACGCATAATCCACTCGGTCAAGCGGTAAATGCCTCCTGTAAGCCCCCTAAATTCCAACAGGTATTCCTCCTCAAAAATCGCATAATCGCCATTAAG
Organism: Saccharibacillus alkalitolerans; assembly: GCF_011090185.1. Classification (GTDB taxonomy): domain Bacteria; phylum Bacillota; class Bacilli; order Paenibacillales; family Paenibacillaceae; genus Saccharibacillus; species Saccharibacillus alkalitolerans. Next base: position 336,759 of record NZ_JAAFGS010000003.1, read on the forward strand.
GTGCCCGGAGACACGCTGCATGCCGGTTCATAGTTCAATTATACCGATTCCGACCCGCAAAAACCACCCTTGCGTAAAAGGCTTTCGAAACCTTTCTACGCGGCCCCGCTTCTTTTTTGCGGCAAAAAAAGGGCGGCGCATCGCTGCGCCGCCCTTCCGTAACCGTTCAAATTAACCTTCGTAGTTATCGCGTTTCGTGGTCGGGCGATCTCCCTGGTACGAGGACTTGCCGCCGCGTCCCTGGTAGCCGCCTTCTTTCGAACCTTTGTAACCGCCGCTGCCGCTGCGATTTCCGCCGCCCTGGTAGCCGCCGCTGCGTCCGCTGCTGCTTCCGCCTTTATAGCCGCCTTTGTAACCGCCGCCGCTGCCTTTGTAGCCGCCGCCGGTGCGAGCGCCGCCGTAGCTGCCCGAAGGCTTGCGACGCTTCACGCGAACCGGATCTTCCGGAGTCAGCTCGATCTTGGCGTCTTTCTTCTCGCCGGTCATCAGCTTCATCGCGGCCGACAGCAGGTTCACGGAATCGTACTGCTCGAGCAGTTGGATGGCGATGCCTTTGTATTCGTTCAGTTCGCCGTCCTGCACCACTTCCAAAATGCGCTCCGCCAGAATGCGCTGCTTGCCTTCGATCGCTTCGCTCATCGTAGGCAGAGGCTTGCGGGCGATCTTGTGGCGCGTTACGCGCTCGATGAAGTTCAGGTGATCCAGCTCGCGCGGCGTTACGAACGACCACGCTTTGCCTTCTTTGCCGGCACGGCCCGTACGGCCGATCCGGTGAACGTAGCTTTCCGGATCCTGCGGAAGGTCGAAGTTGATAACGTGCGTCACGCCCGATACGTCGAGTCCGCGTGCCGCCACGTCCGTCGCCACCAGCACGTCGATGCTGCCGTCGCGGAATTTGCGCATAACGGCATCGCGTTGGTTCTGCGACAGGTCGCCGTGCAGGCCGTCAGCCGAGTAGCCGCGTTTTTGCAGGGCTTCCGCCAGTTCGTCGACCCGACGCTTCGTGCGTCCGAACAGAATGGCCAGCTCCGGCGATTCCATGTCGAGCAGGCGCGTCAGCGCTTCGAACTTTTGACGCTCCGGCACTTCGATGTAAGCCTGGTCGATCAGCGGAGCGCTGATTTGTTTCGGAATGACCGATACGTGCTGCGGGTTTTTCAGGAACTGCTCGGCCAGACGCTTGATGTTGGCCGGCATCGTCGCCGAGAACAGCAGCGTTTGACGCTCTTCCGGAACGAGCTTCAGGATGGATTGGATATCTTCCATGAAGCCCATGTCCAGCATTTCGTCCGCTTCGTCCAGCACGACCGTCTGAACGTCGTCGAGCTTGATCGTTTTGCGGTTGATGTGATCGAGCAGACGTCCCGGCGTACCGATGATGATCTGCGGCTTTCTCTTCAGCGCGCGGATCTGGCGAACGATATCCTGACCGCCGTAGATGGCGAGGGAACGCAGCCCTTTGAAGCGTGCCAGCTTCTCGATCTCGTCGGCAACCTGAATCGCCAGTTCGCGGGTAGGCGCCATGACGAGCGCCGAAATTTTTTCTTCTTCGCGGGCGATCTTGCTGATCATCGGGATGCCGAACGCGGCCGTTTTACCGGTACCCGTCTGCGCCTGGCCGATCATGTCGCTTCCGGTCAAGGCGATCGGAATCGCCTGCGACTGGATCGGTGTCGCTTCTTCGAATCCCATTTCCGTGATTGCCTGCAATACCTTTGGTTCCAAATCGAAGTCTACAAAATTTGCCAATAGATTCATGCTCCTTTTATTGTAAGCGGATCGCCACTTTAACTGTGGACAAGCCGCTTTCGGATTCTGTATTCTTAAGTAGCCGCAACCGATCGATAACCGAAGGGTTCCTCATATGCTGATGACGCCAAGTTCTCCGCACCACTTGGACAAGGGAGGAGCTTCTTCAAAGCCGAAGCCGAAAAGCCGAAGCTTTATTATATACCGTTTATCCTTTTACTCGTGATTCTTCCGTTCAGCCGCTGACGGTTACGGAAACGAGAAAGATCTACTCAAGAACATCTAAATCATTATACCATAAGCGGCTATCAAAAAGCCAGTAAACCTTCAAGGGTTTGTCACATTTTTTCACGGTTTTCATTTTTTACTTTGAATTTTCATTTTGTTTTTCAGGAGTGGTCATTTTGTTCATTAGGTTCGGTCACATTATTACAACGGTCGTCGGCGCCCTGCTGATCGCGGCCGGCTTCAACCTGTTTTTAATTCCGCATCAGCTTTTGAGCGGCGGCGTATCCGGGCTTTCCATGCTGACGGGCTACTTCACTCCGATCTCGATCGGCGTACTGTACTTCGTCTATAACGTTCCGATGCTGATCGCGGGCTGGTTCCTGCTGGGACGCCGCTTCATTCTGCTCAGCATCGTTTCCGTCGCGGCCGTCACCATTATGATCGCCCTCGTGCCGGAAAAAATGGTGGCGAGCGACCCAATTCTGTCTTCCGTATTCGGCGGCATCCTGGTCGGCGTCGGATCGGGGATTTCGTTCCGGGTCGGCGGATCGAGCGGCGGCTTCGACATTCTCGGCTCCATCGTGACGCGCTACCGGGACTTCCCCGTCGGAACCATATTGGTCGCGCTGAACGCGCTCGTCATTCTCGCGATGGGCTATCTGCAGAGCGACTGGAATCTTGCTCTTCTGTCGATGGTCTCCATCTATATTACCGGCAAAGTGGTCGACATGATTCACGTCAGCCATATCAAAGTGACGCTGTTCATCGTGACGGACGATACGGACAAAATGCTGGAGCGGCTGCTGCAGATCGAACGGGGCGTTACCCGCATCCCCGCCGAAGGCGCCTTTTCCCATACGAAAAAGGATCTCTTGATGACCGTGACGACCATGTACGAGCTGGCCGAAGTGAGGCGCATCATCAAGGAAGCCGATCCCCGGGCGTTCGTAAACATTGTAGAAACGGCCGGCGTCATGGGCTCTTTCCGCAAGCGCTAGGTTCCGGTCGACCGGTTTTTCCGAAAATCCCATTCGCCGGACAGCCTCCGGCGCCGAGGACAAAGCGCGTTCCGGTCGCGTGTTGAACCCGGGAAATCCGAACGGGCCTAATGTGCGGATTTCCCGAATTCAAAGGCGAACGCGATCGCTTCCCACCGCCCTTTCCGGGCTTTTTTTATGGGAAAAAGGTAAAATCGAATTCCGTATAAGGGTATGTTATAATGAACGCGTACCGCTTCCGGGGCTTCCCGGAGTCCCGGGTTGGCAAGCTTCACGCTTCAGCTTCATAGGCAGCGCATGGTTAGCTTTTCTCAGGTATTCGAGTCAGACAATGACGCACGATTCCGGAAAAGAAAGGGTGACGACTATGGAAATGGAAGCCGTAAAACTTGAACAAATCGTGATGAAATGGTACCCCGACATGCTTACGTTCTTGAAGCAGCAGGAGCTTGATTCCGTGATCGTCCTGCGCGACGGCCTGGGCATTCTCGAAGCCGAAGACGCACTCGACATTATCCATCACAGCATCCTGGAACATCAGTCGCCGGAAGTTTTGCAGTAAGCTGCGCTTCACGCACGGTCTTTTTCCAAAAGATTTCTCTATAAGGCCGCTCTTTTCCTTCGGGAGGGAGCGGCCCTACATATGCGTTCGAAGCTGCACCCGGGGTTTTTTCGCAAATTTACGGATTCGCCCGCCCGCTTGGCGGTTAAAGGTTGAAGGTGTGTCTTCAAGTGGGTGTGACATGCCGGATGCCGGAATAATCAGGCATTCGTGACAAATTTGTTGTTTTAAACGGTCAAAAAAACGCTATACTGGTAACGGTCCTTCCGGCCGGCGGCTCGGCTTGTTCCGACGGGAACGCCGCAAGCAGTCCGGAAACCGGCCGCGAATCACGCACAGACAAGGGAGAGAATGAAATGGACATCTTATGGAGCCTGCTGGCTCTGACGGTAGGCGCTTCCAACCCGGACAGCGTACAGCCGGCGCAGGCACAAGCCAACCCGATCACCGTGGCGGTCGAATCCGCCTGGAACCTGAGCGCGCTGACGGCCCAGAAAGACAGCGTGGTCATCGACGCGGACAACCCGCCGATCAAAATCGATCCGCAGCCGGACGCGCCTAAAGTAAAAGGCATTTACGTGACGGCTTACAGCGCGGGCGGTTCCCGGATGAACGAACTGCTCGATCTGCTCGATAATACCGGCCTCAACGCCATGGTTATCGACATTAAGGACGACCTGGGGTACATAACGTACAAGACCGACAATCAGGAACTGCTGAAAATGGGCACCGCCCAAAAATTCATTCCCGATATCGATGCCCTGATGGCCAAACTCAAAAAACATAACGTCTATCCGATCGCCCGGATCGTCGTGTTCAAAGATACCGTACTGGCGGAAAACCATCCGGAACTGTCGTTCACGAACAAGGGCGGCGCCGTCTGGAAAAACGGCGGCGGCGACGCTTTCGTGAATCCGTACAGCAAGGAAGTCTGGGATTACAACGTCGCGATCGCCAAGGAAGCGGCGGCGAAAGGCTTCAAGGAAATCCAGTTCGACTACGTCCGCTTTGCGGAAGGCTTCGAGAAACGCGCCGACGAGCTGATTTACGAAAAAACCGACAAAACGCGCACCGAAGCGGTGTCCGAATTCGTGCAGTACGCCCGCAAGGAGCTGGCTCCGCTCGGCGTCCGCGTATCGGTCGACATTTTCGGCTATGCGGCATCCGTCCCGGCGGCCGAAGGCATCGGACAGGACTTCACCAAGATCTCGGAAAACGTCGACGTCATCGCGCCGATGGTCTATCCGAGCCACTATTCGACGGGCTGGTTCGGCGCGACGAATCCGGATATCGAGCCTTACAAGACGATCAAAGGCTCCATGGTCGACACGTTCAAAAAGCTGGACGAAATCAAAGAGGAATCCCAGCGTCCGATCGTGCGTCCGTGGATTCAGGACTTCACGGCCAGCTGGCTGGGAAGCGGCCATTATACGAAGTACGGAAAAGCCGAAGTGGACGCCCAGATCAAAGCGATGGCCGACATGAACGTGGACGAATATCTGCTCTGGAACGCTTCCAACCGTTATACCAAGGACGGCAATTACGGCCCGAAAGACTGAGCCCCAAGCAGTCCGCTTCAATGAATTCATTCAAGCGATTACGCTCGCGGCACACGCACCGCGCAAACCCGGCCTTACACGGCCGGGTTTTTCCCTGCGTCCGCATGCGGCGTCGCTCTGCCGAAAGGATCTGTCAAACCGATGCGCCCCACATCCACGCTTCGCCAAAAATTCGCTCAATTCGTCGTCGTGTTCCTGCCGATTTTTATTACGCAGCTCGCCTTGTCCGCGATGGCATTTTTCGATACGAGCATGACCGGACACGTCAGTCCCGCCGCACAGGCGGGCGTCTCGATCGGCGTCAGTCTCTGGATGCCGATCCAGACCGGACTTAACGGCGTCCTGAACGGCATCATGCCGATCGTCTCCCAACTTGTCGGCGGCGGGCGGGAGCGCGACGTGCGCTTCAACGTCTTCCAGGCGCTGCTGCTGTCGCTGCTGTTTTCGGCGGCCGTGCTGCTGCTCGGCGCCCTGCTGCTGCGTCCGGCGATCGAATTCATGAACGCGGACGCCGAAGTTGCGGATACCGCCTACAAATTCCTGATCTGCCTCGCCTTCGGCGTCGTGCCGCTGTTCGCCTATACGGTGCTTCGCGGCTGTATCGACGCGCTGGGACAAACCCGGGTCTCGATGGCGATTACGCTCTGCTCGCTGCCGGTGCAGCTGCTGCTCAACTATCTGCTCATTTTCGGCAAATTCGGTTTTCCGAAGCTGGGCGGAGTCGGAGCGGGCATCGCCAGCGCCGTGACGTATTGGGTCATCTTCCTGATCGCCCTGGCCGTCATGCACCGCGCGGAGCCGTTCGCAAGCTTCGGCTTTTTCCGCAAACGGTATGCCGTCTCCTGGCCCAAGCAGCGGGAGCTGCTGAAGCTCGGCATCCCGATCGGTTTCGCCACCTTTTTCGAGACGTCCATCTTCGCCGCCGTGACGCTGCTGATGAACCGCTTCGGCACCAATGCCGTGGCCGCGCATTCCGCCGCGATCAATTTCGCCTCGACGCTGTACATGATCCCGCTCGCGATCTGTATGGCGCTGACGATTCTGGTCGGCTACGAAGCGGGAGGCGGCCGGCATAAGGATGCGCGTCAATACGCTTCCATCGGAATCGGTTCGGCCGTATTCATGGCGCTGCTCACGGCCGTCGTCCTGCTGCTGTTCGGCGACAAGGTGGCTCTGATCTATTCCACGGATCCGACCGTAACGGCGCTGATTGTCCAATTCCTCGGCTACGCGATTTTCTTCCAGCTGTCGGATGCGCTCGCCACGCCGATCCAAGGCGCGCTGCGCGGCTACAAAGACGTCACGCCGGCCTTCTTCATCACCCTGATCGCCTACTGGGGCATCGGTCTTCCGCTCGGCTTCGCGCTGGCCGTCTACACGCCGCTTGGTCCGTTCGGCTATTGGCTGGGCCTGATCGCGGGCTTGGCCGTCGGCGCGGTCCTGCTTCTGCTGCGGTTGTTCAAGGTGCAGCGCATCAACGGGCGCGGCCCGCATCCCGCGGACCCGGCAGCGCCCTAATTCTCTATTTCATAAAAAGAAGACCGTTCCCGAGGCCTCTCCTGCCCCCAGAACGGTCTTCTTTTTTCTTGCATTAAAATTCAAACAAATCCAGCTGCTGCGGAGCATCCTCGCCGGGCAGCTTGGGCACGTCCTGACCCAACAGCGCCATAAGCTCGCGGGCATTGTCGGCGGCATCGCCGCCGGAGTTGTTGTTGAAGATAACGGCGACTTCCCGGGACTGCCGCTCCAGCCGCCGAAGCCGCTCCGCCCACTCTTCCAGCTCCTGAGTATCGTAACGATACAGGTATCGCACTTCCCGCCAGTTCGGCTGATTGGCCGACTGCCAGCCGGACGCGTTGCGCCCGTGCATGCGCACGATCGTCAGTTCGTCGTCCGTCGCTTCTTCGACGATCGGCACGGAGCCGATCCCGGCCTGCGGTTCGTCGCAGACGCTGTGAATCCACCGCTCCTCGCGCATGAATTTCAGCGTGCGCTCCCGCATGACCGGCTGGAACCAGCTCTGATTCCGGAATTCCAGGGCGCACGGCACCCCTTCCATCCGGCCGCGGATCTCCCGCAGCTTCCCGACGTTCTCCCTCGTGCAGTCGAACCAGGGCGGAAACTGGAACAGCACCGCTTTCAGCTTGTCCGCGCGCTGCATGGTCCCGATCGACAGACGGAACGCTTCGTACATCTCGTCTTCGCCGTCAAACGGAATTTTGCCGCGCGAATGTCCCGTCATGCCCTGGAACGCTTTGACCACAAACCGAAAATCGCCCGGCGTCTCCGCCGTCCATTTCTCCATGTTGCGCTGGGACTGCACGGCGTAAAACATGCTGTCCACTTCGACGGTCCCGAACAATTTGCCGTAGGCGACAAGCTTCTGCTTCGCCGCTTCTTTCGTCGTATAGATCGAGTCGTGATCGCCCCAGCCCGTCAATCCGATCGTGATCATCTCCCGCCCCTCCTCTCCGTCAGTCTGGTCTTCCTTCCTTTTACCCGGCCCGCAAAACGAAATAAACCTCCCCGGACGAAGCGGCTCAAATGCTGCCGCCCTGCCGGGGAGGTCGTCGTCCGCCGCTCCGCTCGGCGGAGCGGATTCGGCGGAACGCATATCCGAGGTCCAAAAAGATTACTGCGACAGACGCAGCGCCAGCTCGTACATCTCGTGGTCGAACGAAGTCTTCGTGTTGACGACCTTGTCGATATCCGTCAGCGTCAGCTCGCCCTTGATAATGCCGCAGGCTTTGTCGCTCTCGCCGCGAATGAGCGAGCGTACGGCGAAGTCGCCGAGACGGCTGGCCAGGTTGCGGTCGAACGGAGTCGGCGTGCCGCCGCGCTGAATATGGCCCAGCACGGTTACGCGGGCGTCGATTTGGCTGGAACGCTTCGACAGTTCGGACGCGATGTCGTCCCCTTTGCCCGCTCCTTCGGCCACGACGATGATACTGTGGCGTTTGCCCATCGCGAAGTTGTGCGTCATGCGCTGTGCCACTTCGTCCAGATCGTACGGCACTTCCGGCACGAGAATCGTCTCCGCGCCCGAAGCGAGACCCGCGTGCAGCGCGATATCGCCGCAGTGACGGCCCATGACTTCCACGACGGAAGCGCGTTCGTGCGAAGACATCGTGTCGCGCAGCTTGTTGATCGCATCCACGACGACGCCTACGGCCGTATCGAACCCGATCGTGTAGTCGGTGAAGGAGATATCGTTATCGATGGTGCCCGGCAGGCCCATCGTATTGATGCCCAGCTTGCTCAGCTTGTTCGCGCCCTGGTAAGAGCCGTCGCCGCCGATGACCACCAGTCCGTCGATGCCGTAGTTGCGCAGAATTTCCGCGCCTTTGCGCTGGCCTTCTTCCGTATAGAACTCTTTGGAACGGGCCGACTGCAGAACGGTGCCGCCGCGCTGAATGATGTCGCCGACGCTGCGAAGGTCCATCGAGAAAATATCGTTATTGAGCAGGCCCTGGTAGCCGCGTTGAATGCCGAAAATCTCGATTCCGTGGTACAGTGCGCTGCGCACGACGGCGCGGAGCGCCGCGTTCATCCCCTGGGAGTCCCCTCCGCTGGTCAATACTGCGATCTTTTTTACTGCTGACATGTTGCTTCCTCCTTGTTAATGCTGCTTATGTTTGCGGATCCATATACTGTTGACGAAAAAGAACAGGCGCGTCAGCGGACTCCTCTTCATCAACCGTTTAGACACGGTTCGCACGTCCTTCTGCTGGCTGACCTTCGGATCGGACAAGTACAGCGCGAGCAGTCCTTCGATAATCATCCGGTGGAAAGCGGCATGCGGAAGCCCCGCCACGTCGCGGCGCGCGCCGTTCACGATCTCTTCGACGCGTCCGAGCATGGCTTCCCCGCTCTCGTAATAGTTGCAAAAATTCAGGTCTCCTCCGATACGGTCCTCTTCCTGGTCGATCAGGTAATCGAGCATGATATGGAGGCCGCAGACGTACGGGAAATAGGCTTCGTAGACGGATCTCGCCGCCTGCGCGTCGAAATCGTCCCGGCTGGCGCCGGCAAACAACATGAACATGCCGAGCGTCGATCCCGTGGCGGCGGCAAACTCGTTCCAATACAGGTCCGGCGCAAGATCGGCGTGCTCCGCTCTCCAGGCCGTGAGCGACGGCTCGCGAAGCTCGGGAGCGATATGCTTATAGACCTGCAGATCGCCGTAGAGGCCGACGAGGCGGCGTACATAAGGCTGTGCATGGACATAACCGGGAAGCTGCCGGATATTCTCCTGACAGGCGGCCACCAGAGCGTTCAGGTAACCTCCGTCTTCCTGTTCGTCACGGAAGCGATAATAGTTTTCCGGCTGCGCGGACGGATCGACCGCGTCCAGCATGGACTTATGTAAGAGGCGAAAATCTTCCGGGTCGAGCGATGTGCTCCGGTCGCACAGATTGTCGAGATAGTCGCTGATGGTCTGAAGGGCGACGATCAGCGGAATAAGTACGTCTTTTTTGTCCAAATTGATTGCGGCGTATACCGATCCTCCCTGACAATGGAACTCTTTGTCGGCGATGCTCGCCAGCGCTTGGGTCCGCAGTTCGGGGTCGGGAATGGTCTCGGCACGGCTGCGCCATCTCCCGAGGGCTTCCCGAACGTCCGGCAGGACGATCTTGTACACCCACCGCATCAGGCTGACGGGATCTTCGGGGACGGGTTGAGCGGTTCTGAGTCGGTTCAAAGCGTACCTCCAAGTACCAGTCATAAGTTTATGGCGCGTTTCGAAGCTTCGGCGGACCGATCGCTGATTTGCGCGCGGGCAGTACCCAAATTCATTTCCATTATAATATGAGGTCCTGGTTTGTACAAATAACCTTCGTCATATTCATTTCTTTTTTCAGCCTTTTTTCTGCAAAAATCGCGTCGTCTTCAAATTCTTCTGCCGTTTTGCCGCATTCGCGTCGGAAGAAACGTTCAAAGAGAAGAAAGATTCCTTTCGCCGTCTGCAACCGTTTCCAAAAATGGTATACTGAAGATTACTTCAAGGGTTTGCGAAAGGAGTTTCTCATGTCCGACGTTCCGCTTTCCTGGAAGCGGCTGCTCGCCTTCTTCGTTCCGCTGGGCCTGTCCGCTTCGCTCGTCACGCTGTCCCATGTCATCATCAACCGCACGCTGGCCTCCTCGGCTTCGCCGGAAACGGTCATCGCGAGCTATGCGCTGGCCAGCAGCCTGCTGGCGATTACGGAGCGTCCGTCCACGCTCTTGCGGCAGACCTGCTCCGCGCTCGTGCGGGACAAGCTTTCTTTCAAGGCGCTGACGTTCGTCACTTACGTCTTTCTCGCGTGCGTCATGCTGATCGGCGGCCTGATCGTGTACACCCCGATCGGCCGCGGCATTTTCGGCTTCGTGTTCGGCGTGGACCGTCAGCTGCTGCCGAGCGTGCTCGCCGTTTACGGCGTCCTGATGTTCGTCAGCGTCTTTTCCGTCATCCGCAATATTTATCAAGGGATCATCATTACCCATAACCGGACCAAATGGCTGACGATCGGCATGGTCATCCGGCTGGCGGGGATGTACGGCCTGTCGCTGTACTTCGTCCATGTATACGGCGTCCATAGCGGCATCGTCGGCGCGGTCATCTTCCTGGCCGGCATGATGATCGAGGCTGCCGTCAGCTTCTTCGAGGGCCGCAATATCGCCCGCCGCATGCCGTCCAAAAAAGAAGGGCATCCGGTCGAGACGCGCGGCGACGTGTTCCGCTTCTACAAGCCGCTGCTGTATTCGGCGCTCGTCGCCATGTTCATCGGCCCCGCTCTCAACATCATGCTCGGCAAGACGGACGGAGTGGCGCTGGCCATTTCGGCGTTCGCCGTCGCGGCCAGCCTGATGCAGCTCATGCTGAGCTTTTTCATGTACATCCATCAGATCGTGCTCAATTACTACCGGATCGATCCGCTGCTGGTGCGCCGGTTCGCGCTGGCGATCGGATTCATTCCCGCCGCCCTCGTCGCCGCCATCGCCTATACGCCGCTCGGCTACTGGGTATTCGGCCAATTGATGAACGTCGAGGGCGAACTGCTGCAAGAAAGCCTGTATACGCTGCGCGCATTTATCCTCTACCCGCTAGTGATGCCGTGGCTCGATTACGGCAACGGCCTGATCCTGCTGGGCGGACAGACGAAGGTCATGTTCCGCTCCCAGATCGCCAACGCGGGCTGCACGATCGCCGTGCTGTTTCTGCTCGTCGCGCTCGTCCCCCATTGGAACGGCATGGTCGGCGCGCTCGCGCAGTCGCTGGGTCTGCTCGCCGAAGCGGTCATCATCTTCCTCGTCGTGCGCCGCATGGGCCGCGAGCCGAAGCTGGACCGATCCTCCTCTTGATGCCCCCTGTCCCGATACCGCCGCTTTGTCGTCCGGCCGCCCTGCGGTTCGGTCTCCGAGGCGGCGGTTTTCTCCGGAATGCGGCAAAAAAAGCATGCAAAAAGGCACAGTTCCGGGTAGGAGCTGTGCCTGGGGTTTGCTATGTCATCAAATAAGGTAAGAAGTAAATTCTTACAGTTTGATTACGTTAGCTGCTTGCGGTCCGCGGTTTCCGTCAGTGATTTCGAATTCAACTTCTTGACCTTCGTCAAGAGTCTTGAAACCTTCACCTTGGATAGCCGAGAAGTGAACGAATACGTCTTCTCCGCCTTCTACTTGAAGAAAACCGTAACCTTTTTCTGCGTTAAACCATTTAACTGTACCTTTCAAGTGAACAACCTCCTAAAAATATCACCATCTATGGTGAATATCGTTATTATACTGCAACAAAAAACCTTTGGCAAATGAAAACTTCAAACGTCCGCCGGCATTGCTTTTGCAAGCGCGCGTGGGTTATGATTTTAGCAAGAAACGATGTGAAACGAGGAATGGTTGACATGATGAAAAAGCACCAGATCTACAAAAGGGATAATTGGAACATGATGACGGTCGAAGTTCAGGGACGCCAGCTCGTGCTGCGCGAAATTTCCGATCAATGGGGCGAGGAAACGCATCATTTCATCAGCCGTCCGGAAATGATGGAATGGGCGAAGAACCGCTTCGCCAAAGAGAAATTCGACGGCACCGACGAAGAGTGGCAGAGCATCATGGATGCGCTCAAGAGCGTATAAGCGCCCATGGACAACACCACCAACATTGCCGCCCTGATCGTTCTGACGCTGCTGCTCGGCGGCGTCATCGTTTTTTACAAGGACAGCATTCCGCAGAAACTGAAGCGCGGTCTCGCGACCGCCGCCGCCGTCATGCTGCTGCTCGCCTTTATCCTGACGGTGTATACGCTTTTCACCATGGGCTCCTGAGCCGGACCTTCTTCGGCGATCATCGGAACCGGCTTAGCCGAACAACTTTGAGGAGGTCCTGAGAATGAGTACAACGCCCAATACCCTGCCCAAACGAAGCGAAGTGGCTTCGGAGCATCAATGGAAGCTGAGCGACCTGTTCGCGGATCAAGCTTCCTGGGACGCCGTCTACGACGAAGTCAAGGGACAGCTGAAAAAGTTCGAAGAATTCCGCGGCAAACTGAGCGACGAGCAGACGATCGGCGCCTGCTTCAAGTTCGAGGACGAAGTATCGCTCAAGCTCGAACAGCTGTATGTCTACACCCACCTGTATCACGACCAGGATACCGCTAACCCGACCTATCAGGCGCTGACGCAAAAAGGCCGCAAGCTTCTGGTCGACGCCGGCGAAGCGATGTCCTTCATCACGCCGGAGATTCTGTCGCTCGACGATGCCGAGCTCGACAAGCTGATCGAAGCCGAGTCGCTCAAAGACTACCGGTTTACTCTCCAGGAGATGAAACGGGAAAAAGCGCATGTGCTGTCCCAGGCCGAAGAAGCGCTGCTCGCGCAGGTCGGCAATCTGTCGCAGGCGCCTCAGAACATTTTCGGCATGCTCAATAACGCCGATCTTAAGTTCCCGAACATCGAGGACGAGAACGGCAACGAAGTGGAATTGACGCACGGCAGCTATATCCAGTTCCTCGAAAACCCGAACGTCGACGTGCGCCGCCGGGCGTTCCAGGCCGTTTACGCTACATACGCCAAGCTCAAAAACACGATCGGCGCGTCGCTGACGGCCAACGTGAACAAAAACATTTTCTACGCCCGCGCCCGCAAATATCCGTCGGTGCTGGAAATGAAGCTGTACGGCGACAATATCCCGGTATCGGTGTACGACAATCTCCTGGACGCCATCCACGAAAGCCTGCCGGTTCTGCACCGCTACATGCGGCTGCGCAAAAAGCTGATGGGCGTGGACGAGCTGCACATGTACGACCTGTTCGCCCCTCTCGTGGAAGAGTTCAAGATGGATATCACCTACGACGAGGCGAAGAAGATCGTGGCCGAAGGGCTGCAGCCGCTCGGCGAAGATTATTTGAAGGTACTGGACGACAGCTTCAAGGACGGCTGGATCGACGTGTACGAGAACGAAGGGAAACGGACGGGCGCTTATTCTTCCGGCGCTTACGGCGTGCACCCTTACGTGCTGCTCAACCATAAGGACAACCTGAACAGCATGTTCACGCTGGCGCACGAGATGGGCCATGCGCTGCACTCGTACTATTCGGACAACAACCAGAAATACCGCGACGCGCAGTACACGATCTTCCTGGCCGAAGTGGCCTCGACGACGAACGAAGCGCTGCTGATGGATTACCTGCTCAAAAAAGCGACCGATCCGAAAGAAAAAATGTACCTGCTGACCTACTACGCCGATCAGTTCCGGACGACCGTGTTCCGCCAGACGATGTTCGCCGAGTTCGAGAAGATCGTTCACGCGCGCACGGAAGCCGGAGAATCGCTCACGCCGCAGGATCTGTCGAGCATCTATTACGACCTGAACGTGCAGTACCACGGGCCGGATATGGTCGTCGATCAGGATATCGAGATGGAATGGGCGCGCATCCCGCACTTCTACAACAGCTTCTACGTGTACAAGTACGCGACCGGCTTCTCCGCCGCGACGAGCTTCTCCAAGCAGATTCTCGAAGAAGGCGCGCCGGCCGTCGAACGCTACCTGAGCTTCCTGAAAAGCGGCGGCAGCGACTATTCGATCAATATCCTGAAAAAAGCCGGCGTGGACATGTCGTCCCCGGAACCGGTACGCGAAGCGATGAGCGTGTTCGAAGCGCTGATCGAGCAGATGGAACAGCTTACGAAGTAAACGCCCTCGGAAAGCGCTGCGTCAAAGCCCGATCGATCGGCTAATGATGCACGTAGAGCTTTTCAGGGAAAGGAGTATTCGCATATGAAAGTTCAATGGTCTTTGATCCTGATGCTGGTCTTCGCGCTTGTGATTGCCATCTTCGCGGTCATCAACGTCAATCCGGTCGAGGTAAACTTCCTGTTCGGCTATGCCGACGTCCCGCTGGTGCTGCTTATTCTGGGCAGCGCGCTGGTCGGCGGCCTGATCGTCGGCATGTTCGGCATCTACCGCTTGTTCCGGACGCAGCGCGAGCTGAAGCGTCTGCGCCAGGAAAACGAGCAGCTGCGTACCCAGTCCGCGGCATCGTCGGTCGCTTCGACGGTCGCGCCGCCGGCTTACGACGAGCCGACCGTGTCCGCCGATGCGGCGCCGCTCGAGCCGATCTCGGACGACCTGGACCGTACGCGGGATTCGCGCGGATTCCGCTCGGACAAATAACACGGAACCCGATCGAAAAAGCGTTCGACAGGAAACCGCTGCCCTGCTTTTTAAGGGAGCGGTTTTCTTCTTGAACGCCGATTATTCAATTATTGGAGGAATGCCGCATGACCGTACATATCGATGAGAACTATGTCGTTTCCCTGCTCAAAAAACTGCTCGACACGCCGAGCCCGACCGGCTATACGCACCATATTATCGACATGATCCGCGAAGAAGCGGAGTCGCTCGGCTTTCCGGTAACGTTCAACGAAAAAGGCGGAGCCATCATCCACGTCGAAGGCGAAGACGATTCGTACACGGTCGGTCTCAGCGGCCACGTGGATACGCTCGGCGCCATGGTTCGTTCGATCACGCCGCACGGCACGCTGAAGATCACGTCGCTCGGCGGCTTCGCCATGTCCAGCATCGAGAACGAATACTGCATCATCCATACCCGCGGCGGCCGCACCTATACAGGTACCATTCTCACCCAGCATCCTTCCGTGCATGTATATGCGGACGCCCGCGATTTCAAGCGTTCGGAAGAACATATGGAAGTGCGCATCGACGAATTGGTCTCTTCCCGCGAAGACGTGGAAGCCCTCGGCATCCTGACCGGCGACTATATCTCGTTCGACGCGCGCGCCGTCGTGACGGAGAGCGGCTATATCAAATCCCGCCATCTCGACGACAAAGCGAGCGTCGCCGCCCTGTTCGGCCTGCTGGAATCGATCAAGCGCGAAGACTGGAAGCCGAAACGGAACGTCAAAATTCTGATCTCCAACTACGAGGAAGTCGGCCACGGCGCCTCGTACATCCCGTCCGACATCGCCGAACTGATCGCGGTCGACATGGGCTGCATGGGCGAAGACCTGAGCTGCAAAGAAACCGACGTCTCGATCTGCGCCAAAGACTCGTCCGGTCCGTACGACTATCACATGACCGGCAAACTGATCGAGCTGTGCCGGGCGCAGGGGATCGAATATGCCGTCGACATCTATCCGTTCTACGGCTCGGACGCTTCGGCCTCCCTGCGCGGCGGCAGCAATATCCGCGCCGCCCTGATCGGTCCGGGCGTACATGCGTCGCATTCCATGGAGCGGACGCACACCCGCGCCGTGATCGGCACGGCCCGCCTGCTGTGCGCCTATGTCCAAGGAGAATAACGAAACGGGCGATCCGAATCTTTCCGAACGGACCGCTCCGGATTCCCGGCGCCTCAGGCTGCGCCGGCGTCTGACTGCCGGCTCGATCGCGCTGCTGGTCGCGTTCTGTGCGCTGGCCGCCTGGCGCCTGCTCTCTCCTCCCCAGCCCCGCGAAGTATTCGACGGTCTGCCGAAGCATTATACGTATATGGAGCATATCCGGCCGAGCCACGCCGAACTGCATATGATGGCCGTCTCGCCGGACGACATCGTACTGCGGGCGGACCGCCTGCCGCTGCGGCAGGTCCCGGCTTACGGCATAAACGGCGGATTTTTCTACGAGGATTCGCTGCTGTCGATCGCCGTCCAGAACGATCGGCCGGTCGCCGGACAACGCGGCGATTACGGCTCCGGCTGGTTCAACGCCAAATACGCCCGCGGCACGCTGGTCTGGGACGGCGCGAAGCGAACCTTTTCGGTACAGGTCGTCTCTTCGGCGGACGAGCTGCGGGTGAGCGACAGAAGCCGCTACTTCGCCCAGGGCGGCGTGAGCCTGAGCCTGTCGGACGAAACGAAATGGAAGAAGCGGATTACCGACGAACATCTCCCCTTCGCCGACGAGCGCCGCATGCGCTCCGCGCTCGTGTACAACGACGCCGGACAGCTCTGGCTGATCGTCACCCCGACGATGAGCACGGCGGCCGAGTTCCGCGAGGCGCTGCTGGACGCCGTTCCGGGAACGGGACGCGAAGGCGTCTTCCTCGACGGCGACGGCTCGTCGCAGATGAACGCCGAAGAGATCGTGCTGCCGGGCGACGAGCGGATGGTCGTGCAGATGATCGCGGTGTCTCCATCCGAATGATCCTACTCCGCGGTCTCGATAAACGAAAAAGAGCCTTCACTCCGCATCCAGCGGATGTGAAGGCTCTTTTCGCTTCGCCGGCTTCACGGCTCGAATCCCATCAGCTTGCGGAATCCGGCCGCTTCATGACCTTCCGCGTTCAATCCGCCGTGTCCGGAATCGGCGAAAATCACCCATTGAAAATCTTCCGGTCCGACAAACCCGATCCTCGATCCGCGTTCCAAGAAGTCGATAAAGTTCCGTCCCAGCACGAAGCCGTGACCTTTCCCGTCGGCATGGCTGAGATACACGACAGGACCGTCGTCCTCGCCCAGATCGAGAGCCAGATAGTCGCCGTTCCCGACTTCCATAAAAGCCAGCTTGTTCTGCCAGACTTTGTCGTACTCGTTATCGGGGTTCGAGAATACTTCTTTGACCCAGTTCCGTCTCCCTTCGTCGATTTCCGGCAGCCGGGCTAGGCTCCACCCCAGTTCCCCTCTGAATATATCCCCGTAAGGAGAAGGAAGCTCGGCGTCTTCGTCCAGGAACCAGCGAAAATCGAACTCGCCCGAGCAGCGGAGCAGTACCTGCCTGAAGCCGGCCGGCAGTTCCGCGCCCAGTCGACGTTCCGCTTCTGCAACCTGTTCTTCCGCTGCCGGAGCTCCCATACGCATTGCTTGAACTACCCCGCCTCCAGCGATGACCGAATCGGCGATCCGGTCGATTCGCTCGCGGATGACTTCGAATGAAAACGGCATGCCGATTCTCTCCTTTTGGCGCAACCTTTTCTCAAGTCCAGGCCCATCGCGTCATGCACCCATGCACATTAGTACCGAACAGAGGGATTCATCGGGTACTTACGCACCAATTCGAGCAGCAGCTCTCTTGCTTCTTGCAAGCGGCCCGACTCTCTTAAGCGGATTGCTTTTTCGAGATCTTGCATCATTAATCATTCCTTATGCTTGAAGTCTCTTACTTCGCGAACTTTTTTCTGCCATAACTAAACCCCGCGAATTCGATAAGCATCGTGGCACCCGAACTGAACAGCACCTCATAACGTAATAGGGCATCCTGGACTTCTGTCAGTTCCGCATATCCCCAATCTCCAAAACCGCTCGATCCGGGCAGCAGCTCCTCTGCGGGCGAATCTACCGAAAACCTGGAAACCTTCGAGAATTTCAGCGTATAAACAAATTCGCGAGACAACACTTCAACGGTAACCGTGATCGGATTTTGCTGTATTCTTACGCCGCCGTATCGGCCTTCGGCTTTCATTCTGGCTGCATTTTGATTCGTGACGATAAGGTCAGTTACATAGCCGTCATGCAAACTATCGTGCCTGAAAAATGCATAATTTCTTGCACTTAACTTCGTTTGAAGCCCTTCGAGCTGCGCGAGGTATTCCGCTATGCCCGTCTCCCATAATCGATCGCTTTCCTCCGTAGGTTCCAGTGACTGCATATCGGTCCAGTACTCCGGTTTGAAATATTTCAAGTGATCTGCCCGCCTTTGAAAATTCTCGCAACCACCCGAGGGTCTGATCCTTCAAGTGGAAGTGCGTGAAGGGTTCATCTTCTATAAATTCTGCCAGGTCACAGCCGATCCCCCTAGTTAGAGCGTCTCAATCAATTTTTGAATCTTTGCGCGGGAAATTAAATATGTAGGACCTATTACGTCTATTTTGCCGTCTTTTACACGTATAGCGCTTTCCTGTTCTGCAGCATAAACCTCAATTTCTTCAGACAAAGGGAACAGATAGCCCTGGACAAACGATGCGTAGTCGCGTTTAGCATGAGATTCATAGGCGAAATGATGAAAGCCGAGTCCCTCATAAACCGTACCTGCCGCAACTTCACGGCCGTTCTCGATCGAGCTCGACCATTTGGCAGCCATGTTTAACGAGCCGGCGCTGGCACCCATGATAACGGCACCGCTGCTCTTGATCACATCCGATAATTCATAATCCGTCAAAAACTCGTTTTGCGAAACAGGATCGCCGCCGCATAAAAAAACGACAGAAGCGTCGCGAACGAAGCGTCGGGCCTCTTCCTTAGGCATGCGGCAATCAATGAAATGATATTCATCAAAAATAAGACCCGCTTGTTTTAGCCATGCACATTCAGTAACATCGTCAATGCGAGTCGGTTCATCTGTAGAGACAGACGGCTCGCCGCTAATCATAACAAGCGATTTTCTGTCTTGTATATCCTCGTGCAGACAGCGGGCCAGCTTCTCCGGCAACAAATCATTAAACCAACTGAGATAGTAGCAAGTACTCAAACTTAAATACCTCCATATGTACACTCTTCATGAATTCCATTCAATGTTACCACAACATGGAATTCAAGTATAAGAAATACGCTTCGACGTTGACCTGCCCGCTGCTATTCTAAAAACAGGGTTGCTTTCTCGATCTCGCCTTGTTCATCCAAATATTTCAGAGTTTGCTCGATATCTTCATCATTCATCGTCCTTACAATAATCAAGTGCCGAATATTAAATCCTGGCGGTTCTAAATGAAGTTGTTCAAAGTGTTTGACCAATCTTTCCGGTGTTGTGATCAGACACCATCGCTTCATTCCGTTGTTAAAGGTTACCGTTACTTCAATCAAATCAAAGTCCTCTAACGGATCATCGAACTTCCAGCCGCTTAAAACGGGAACCTCGACTTCGCCCTCGGCAAAGTAATATTTTTCTATCCATACTCTCTTTTGATGGTCTCCGATGATTCTAAGTCGCTCCGCTTCTTCAGCCACCGCCTGATAAACTTTCCCTTTCGTAAGGGCCTGTCCATATGCGCCTATATGTGTACACGTTACAAGTTTAAAATCCACTTCTTCACATCCATTACTGGGCTTTAAATAGGTTTTATTCTTACAAGGGTTTCGCATAACTTTCCCGTATTCACGAATCGGCGCATGCCGGGTGTCCCGCGACCGCCGGCTCCAGAGCATATGCCCGCAGCGTGAATAGGAGGTTATACGTAGTACCGGTCTTCTTTGAATATTCAAGAAGATATAGAATAAGACACCGAGCTTCATTCTCGATGCCTTATCATCCATTCCTCAATATCTTTTTCATTTAATTTGCCTTCTGCTGTTCCCAACCCTAATTGAACGAGTTCATCTTGACTATATCGAATAGAATACCCATTTAATCGAAGCAAAAGCAGCATAACGGCTACTCCAATACGTTTATTTCCATCCACGAATCCATGTTTTTTGATTAAGGAGAAAGCCACGACAGAAACTTTCCTTGTTAGCCCTGGGACAATTCTTCACCATCAAAGGTCTGTTCAGCTTTACCCAACGCACTTTCTAGCAATCCTTGATCTCTGACTCCATCCGATCCACCCGTTACCTTCATGATCTTTTGATGATAGATTAGCAATTGATCAATCGTAATCGATTTCATTTGGCGAGTTCTTTAAGCGCTTCTAAATTCTCGTTAATGATGTCGTCCATCATAGATTCTGTTTGAGATTTATTTTTCGTCTTTAGAAACTCCACAAAATCAATGACTTCCATTTGTTTTTCTTGGGGTAAAGATAAAAAGTCATTAATCAATTTCTGTTCCAGGCTCATGATGAATCGCCTCCTATTCTTACTTCACAGTATAACGCAAAACGTTAAATCAATTAACTCTTTGTCTGGTCTAGTTTTTAAATATGTTTTTCCGGTATTACGTCTAACGTTCCCGCATTTACGACGTCCCAGCGCCTTAAGGTTCCGCCAGGAACCGGCTGCCGCTTGCGGCAGTTAGGCGGTGGGATGTGTCCGGTGAATCCACTAAATTATTTTTATTTATATCAATGTTATTATGTTCTAATCGCTATTACTCCAAGTTAATACACCTTCATTCTCAGTAAATCCCTCAAACGATATTCTACTGTTTTCTTGATAACAAATATTAACATTTAGCCATGCTTCCATTGACTCACTGAGCCTATGTCTATCAATAGACAAAAAATTCGTATTTCTATTTCCTTGAAAATATACATCGATACAATCGGCATCTTCATTAGTCAAATTCGTTTTATTTAAAGTGTATTTCATTAAAAAATTCAAAGCATCCTTAGTATCGTCTTCAATAAATGTAAAAATGCCTTCTACAGATGGCTGCATACACGAATGACCACCTGCTTGATTAAAGTAAATCACTCCTGATTTAGTTTTTATAATTAAAGCTAATTGCTCCAAATCATATAAGCAGACTTTTCGATTATTGTTCATTTTATTGTCCTCGTCTTTTCAGTCTTTTAAATGCGCTGATTTCCGATAACGTTCCTGTATTCACGACTCGGCGTATGCCGGGTGTCCGGCGAATGCCGGGCCCAGGACGAATGTCCGCAGCGTGAATGTTATGTTATAGGACGGAATCACTACCTTGGTTAACTCACACGTTTTTCACCTCCACTTAATTTGTAGATTAGTTTAGAAACTTCTAGAGCTTATATCCTCTAAATAATCTATGAAAATTTCTTCAGAATCTAAAAGCATTAATTTTTTTCTTATTTTTGTTATGTTTCGTTCGTATTCTTTGACCTTGAGATATTTACCTTTTCTTTTCCAGAAACTCGCTTTAAATATCTTCGATATCTTATCAGCATCATGTACAATACATGCTAGTAGTTCTTCGTCAGAGTATTCCGTTCCTTTGTATATCTTTTCGCTTTTATTATGCAATTCGATAGCCTTAGAAATAATATTCACTTCATGTTCCGTTAATTCATCTTCAAAAAATTTCAACTTAAATAACCCCTTTAAAAACTCACTTCCTTTTGATGCATGCTTATATGATGGATCGCTAAGTTTAATTGAATCGTGCATGATTGTTGCATATTCTATTAAATTATTTTGCACCCCTCCCTTCATTCTGTCATTAATTTCTTTAGCTATATAACATACACATTGTGAATGATCAGAAATTTTCTTGCTTTTCTTTTGGAATCTTTTTTTTGCATCTGACTCGTTAGTTTTATCTTTCAATCGCTCTGCATCTTTAATAGTTTGATCTAGACATTTTTTCAAATCATGTATCTCTTTTTTCTTTGCATTATTTATTTGTTTTGATAACTTTTTAATGTCTTTATAAATCTGCTTACCTTTACTTTCCAAAATATCTATCTCAATATTTAGAATATTTTCATAGTTATCATTAATGATATTAAATATCGTATTAAGCTTTTCAGAAATATTTGAGTTGGATTCTTCTAAAATTTCATTCAATTTTCTTTTTGATTTTTCTCGAATCAGTCTAGATGAATACATGGTACTCTCTCCTTAAAAATCAATTTATATGGCTTCGATTCTGTTGTATAACGTTCCTGTATTCACGACCCGACGCATGTCGGGTGTCTGGCGAATGCCAGACCAAGGACGAATGTCCGCAGCGTGAATATATTGTTAGTTGATGTTACTGCTCTTATCCAAGATTTTTAAATCTATTTCTAAGCATCTCTGCCTGTTCAACAGCAACATCTAAACTACCCTCTAGTTGTTCTAAAAACTCTTCAACATAGTCTTCTCTCAAAATAGGTATTATAAGGGTTTTGGCATGATTTAATGATTTGTATTTAAAAGTAAATAAAACGGAGTTGACTTCACTTACATTAATCTCATTAGATTCATCAAGTATAGCTTGAAACATACGACCATCAAATATAACCATTGGATAATAAATACATATGTCGTCCTTCATTTTTTCTTTACCGTCAAACAAGCTAGCTTTTACTGATGCTGTTAGAGCTTTAAATATTGTTTCGCCTGTTTCCGATCCTTTAAAGGCTTCAAAAAAGCTTCGAGCTCTGTATTTATAATGTTTAAATGGATGAGCTTCTTTAATATTAATCGTTGATATCAACGAAAAAGGCTTAAGATCACCAAAGTTCCACACAAATAATTCTTCCAACTCTGGGTCGTCATACTCGTCAATCTCTGATGATAGAAATACCCAGGGTTTGTTATCGCTTTTTTTACACTCTATTGCTAATATATTCCTAACATATACATCTTGATTACTTTCTTCGTCTTTAAATTTTCTATTTGAATGTGAGAGTATGTCAATCTCTCTCGACTTCCCTTCATCCTCATCAATATAATATGCGCTATGATTCACAAAATATCCTCTGCTTTTTAGCAGCTTTGAAACCCTTAATTCAAGTGGAAATCCTGTTTTATTAACTTCCGCTTTAATCTTTTCAATAATTTCTTCAGATTTCATCGTTCTTCTCCTTTAAAGTAATTTCAACTAACGTCTTATTCCCGAACTTCGCTAACCCGCTTCCTTCCGCAGTATTCCCGAACTTCGCCAATCCGACAGCACCTGCCTTATTCCTGAAGCACGCCCTCTCCCTTCCCCATGGCTTGATTGCTTTGTTTTCCAGTTTAGCACCAATCAAGGGATTTGAATATAAACTCTCACAGCAAAAGGACCTTCGGATGGTCGCTTTCCGAAAGCCCTGCTCTTTAACCTGTATGGCGTCTTTTTCAGCCTAACCTTTTCGCTTCTGTTCGTCCGTTACCCGAGCATTCAGTTCCGCAAACCCGCCTTGTCCCGTTACTTCGCCTCAACCGAGAAACGCAGCACGGTCTTCATCTTAGCCGGTTCGGTCCTGCGGGGATCGGACAAATAGATTTCGCGGTGAGTTTTGCTTGCGCGGGTATAGCCTTGTTCCATGCAGAACGCTTCCATTCGGGCAAAGCTTGCCGGCTCGTCTTCGAAGCTTCCTTGGTGCATCATCTGGCAGCATCGTCCGTCCGTCAGCGGCTGAAAGCGGACTTTTTCCAGGAACGGATTCGTCTTCTTCTTCATCGTCTGTTCCAGGAAGTGCTCGTACAAGGATTCGGTCAAAAAATCGGGCTGGCGGATCATCATGGTATACTTCAAGTTGCTTTTATCCGTCGCCGGTCTGGCGTGGTCGACCAGGTCCCATATGCCTTCAAGAGGAAAGACCGTATACTCGTAGTATCCTTCCGGCACGCTGTCGCTTTTATAAGACATTTTGACGGCGTAACTCAGGCTGTACAGGGCCTCCACGGCCAAAGCGTATTGTTCGCCGTTCGGATCTCCGGAGCCGTCGACCATGATGAAAGGAATGCTCGGAACGTCCACGATTTCCGGCGATACGCCGGGCATATACAGCGTCTTGTAATCCTTTTTGTACGCTACTTTTCGGTTCATAAGGTTCTCTCCTTATCGATCGAATGAGGGATGTCTTGATTGTAGCGCCACATTCCGGACAGCAGTATGTATACGTATAATAAAAAGGCTTTTAGACGGATACCCATCCAAAAGCCTGCTTCGATTCCTTCATTTCCGCTGCATTATGCCGAATCCGTTTCTGGCCCGAATTCAGCCTTTCCCCTGCTCGATCTGCTCCGCCAGTTCGTTCAGGTACGTCCAGCGCTCCATCAGTTCTTCCAACTTCCCTTCCGCCGCGGCCTGCTGTTCCATCAGTTCCTGCAGCTTGGCCGAGTCGCTGGCGGAACGCTCCATCTGCACGGCGATGTCGGCGATCCGCTGCTCGGCCGCTTCGATCGTCGCGTCGATCGTCTCGTACTCTCGCTGCTCGTTGTAAGTGAACTTGACCTTTTTCGCCGCCGGAGCCGGAGCGGAAGACGCGCCGTTCGACGAAGCCCCGGCGGTCGGCTTAGCCGCCGCAGACGAGGATGAGCCGTTACTGCCGGATGCCGCTGCCTTGCTGCCTTCGAAAAAGCCGTCTTTCAGCGAACCGCCGCCCGTCCGTTCCATATACTCGCTGTAATTGCCCGCATGAATCGCCACTTTGCCTCCGCCTTCGAACGCGAACAGCTTGTCGCATACGCGGTCGAGGAAGTAGCGATCGTGGGAAACGGTAATCATGACGCCCGGGAAGTCGTCCAGATAGTCCTCGAGCACGGTCAGTGTCTGGATGTCCAGATCGTTGGTCGGTTCGTCCAGCAGCAGCACGTTCGGCGCGGCGATCAGGATGCGCAGCAGGTACAGTCTGCGGCGTTCGCCGCCGGACAGCTTGCCGATCGGCGTCCACTGGGCGGTCGGGGTAAACAGGAAGCGTTCCAGCATCTGCGACGCCGTGACGGTGCCTTCTTCCGTCTTGACCGTCTCGGCCGCTTCTTTGATATAGTCGATCGCGCGCATATTCGGGTCCATCTCCGCAGGTTCCTGGCGGAAGTAGCCGACGCGCACGGTTGATCCCTTGTCGATGCTGCCGCCGTCCGGCTCGAGATCGCCCGCGATCAGATTGAGCAGCGTCGATTTGCCCCGGCCGTTAGGGCCGACGATGCCGATCCGGTCGCCCGGCACGGCCATGTAGTTCAGGCCGTCGATCAGCAGGCGGCCCGCCATGGACTTGCGCACATGCTCGAGCTCCATGATTTTTTTGCCCAGACGGGAAGACAGCGTCGCCATCTCCAGATCGCCCGATTTCTGCTGCGGCTTGTCGTCTTGAAGCTGCTCGAACCGCTCGATCCGCGCTTTCTGCTTGGTGGAACGGGCTTTGGCGCCGCGGCGGATCCAGGCCAGTTCTTTGCGCAGCAGATTCTGCCGCTTATCCTCGGAAGCCGCTTCTCGTTCCTCCCGCTCCGCCTTGAGTTCGAGAAAACGCGAATAGTTGGCCGTGTAGCGATGCAGTTTGCCGAAATCCAGCTCAAGCATGACATCCGCCACCCGGTCGAGGAAATAGCGATCGTGGGTCACCATCAGCAGCGCGCCTCGGCGTTTTTTGAGATACGTTTCCAGCCAGGCTACCGATTCCGAATCGATATGGTTGGTAGGCTCGTCCAGGATCAGCAGTTCGGACGGCTGCACGAGCGCGGCCGCGAGCGCCACCCGTTTGCGCTGTCCGCCGGACAGGCTGCCCATTTTCGCGTCGAAAATGTCGAGTCCCAGCTTGGAGAGGACGCTTTTCGCTTCGCTTTCGATGCTCCAAGCGTTCAGACGGTCGAGCTCCTGTCCCGCCTTCAGCAGACGCTGCTGAAGTTCTTCCGAATCCGGCCGCGCTTCGAGCTTGGCGGCCGTCTCCGCATAATCGCGGACCGCGGCCATCTCTTCGCCTTCGCCGTGCAGCATCTGCTGCAGCACGGTCAGCTCCGGATCGAAGTCGGGATTCTGCGCCAAATAGCGGACGCGAATGCTGCCGCCTTTGACGACCTGTCCGGAATCCGGCTGTTCCAGTCCCGCGATCACTTTGAGAAACGTCGATTTGCCGGTGCCGTTGACGCCGACCACGCCGATCTTATCCTGGTCTTCCATGCCGAACGACGCGTCGTCGAACAGCACTTTTTCCCCGTAGCTTTTCGATAAATGTTCAACGGTCATGATGTTCATTGCCGTCATTCCCCTTTCGTCGGTCCCGCCGTATGGTGCGATGTCCGCACCCGGCGCCCATTAAAAAGTCCGGTCCTCCGCAGCCCGCGGAAGTCCGGACGTTCGGAGCCGGCTGCCGGAATTCGGCGTTCCGGGCCGCGCTCAATCGTTCAATTCCCGCTCGCTGCCCTGAAGGAAAAGGCACACGGTCTGCCGTACCCTCTTCTCCAGCTCCTCGCGCGTGAACGTGCCTTCGAACAAAATGTCCATTTTCAGACGGTCGAGCATGCCGATATACGCTTTTGCGTAAAAGTCCGGATCGGGCATGCCCGCTTCTTCCAGCACGCCCTGAACCGCGGCCATGTAGCGGCTGAGGAAACCGTGCATCATCCGCATCAGTTCGGGATCGTTGTTGGGCGCGTGGAAAAACAGCTTGGTATGCGCCTTGCGCTCGTAATAGTAGACCAAATGATGCTCCGCGATTTTTTGCAGCTTGCCCGGCAGGCCGTCCGCGTGCTTGATCTGATAATTCAGCTCGCGCAGAAAACCTTCCCAGTCCCGTCTCGTCACGGCAGAGAAAAGCTCTTCTTTGCTCTTGAAATACAAATACATCGTGCCTTTGGCAATTCCGGCATGTTCGGTGATATCCGAAATTTTCGTATCGTAAAAACCCTTTTTCCCGAAAATTTCGAAGGCCGAGTCCAGAATCGCTTCATGCTTTTCGCGCTGCGCTTCGCTCACCCGAACCACCTCCCCGCCAGAATCATAACCGCAAGCGCCAGCGCTCCGCCCGCCGCCGAAGACAGCAGGTTGACCGCATCGTTATTCATGAATGCCCATCCGCGATAACGGACCGTCGGCGAGCCGCAGTGCGTCCGGCTCTCCACGCTCTTGCCGCAGACGGGGCAGCGGTACATCACCTGCACCGTCGCTCCCAAAAAAGAATCGACGAACGCGCCGACCGTACCGCCCAGCGCGCCCGCCGGAATCCAAGCCCACAGCGGCCAATCCGGTCCGCTCTTCGTCCAGGCCAGCAGTACGGCGGCAGCGGTGCCGATCATGCCCGCGCCGACGACCGCAGCCGCGCTGCCGCGAAGCGACACGCCTCCGGACGTCCCCGCAGGCAGCGGCTTCCAGCTGACGACGGACCGCGGCGGCTTTTTGCTGAGGCTGCCCCATTCCGTCGCCCAGGTATCGGCCGTTACGGTCGCCATGACGCCGACGAACGCGCCGAACCAGATCGGCGACGGCCAAATATAATTGCCCAGGCACAGGATCATGCCGATGCCGCCGTTGGCCATGACCTGCGCGGCGTCGCGGCGGCCCGACTTTTCGTACATCTGCTCCGCCTGGCGCTTTTCCGCCTGCTTGACCTTGGACAGCACGCTCGACGTGACGAAAAAGAGCAGCAGCAGCCCGAACCAGAACAAGTTCCCGGCTCCGTAATAAATCGTGCCCATCAGGACGGCCGCGATCGCGCCGGACGCCGAGAGCGATTTTTTGGCGTAGGCCGCGCCGGCTACCAGGCAGGCTCCTACCGCTCCGATGATCCAATCCACTTGATGATACGCCTCCCAGGGATGCGGCGCCCGTCTATCCGACGGTGCAGCCGCCCCGCTTTTCTTCGTTCCAGTACAGTTCCAGCACGTCTCCGGCCCGCGTCGGTCCGACGCCTTCCGGCGTGCCGGTATAGATAAGGTCTCCTTCGCCGAGACCGTAATGCGTTCCGATGTAATCGACGAGCGTCTGCAGATCGAAGATCATGTTCTTGATATTGCCGCGCTGCACCGTCTCCTCGTTCTTGCGCAGCGAGAACCAGGCTTCGCCCAGTGCTTCAAGCCCCGGGAACTCAAACTCTGCGGTCAGCGGGGCGGAATTGCGGAAGCCTTTGGCCGCCGTCCACGGATGACCTTTCGCCTTGATCTTCGACTGCACGTCGCGCAGCGTGAAGTCGATGCCCAGCGACACCGAAGCGGCGAGATCTTCGACCCGGATGCCCGGCTCGTAAGCCCGGCCGATGCGCAGCACAAGCTCCGCTTCGTAGTGAATCTCTCCCCGGTCCTGCGGCAGTTCGACCGTTCCGTCGTCCATCGCGCAGACCGCGTGGGAAGGCTTGAGGAAAATCATCGGCTCCGTCGGGACGTCGTTGCCCAGCTCTTCGGCATGCTTTTTGTAATTGCGTCCTACGCAGTACACGTTCGTTACGGCCATCATCGAAAACATCCCGCCTTTATCGTTAGTATACACCGCGGAAAGCGCGGCGTTCATCCTTATTCAAAATCCCATCCAGCGGCGCCAGACGGCGCGCTCTCCGACGGCCGGAAGCTTCTTCGCCAGCAACCAGCGGTCCGGGCGATTGGTGCAGATCATCAGGTCCGGATGCATGGAGGCCAGCTCGCGCATGCGGCGCAAATTGTCTACCGTCCAGACCATGATATCGATGCCGCGCCCGATCGTCGAGCGGACAAAATGCGTATCTACCCGGCCGTGCCCGATCGACAGCAGCGTGCAGCCGCAGTCCTCGAGCCGCCGCTCCAGATCCGCGGGTCGGGCGTCGATAATCAATCCCCGCCGAATGTCGGGCGCCGCTTCTCTCGCTTCCTGCAGCGCCTGCGGCTCGAACGAGGTAAAGACGACGTCCCGTTCCATCCCGCGGCACGCGACCGCTTTCACCGCTTGCGCAGCCAATCCGGCATAACGCTCGGCGTTGGTTTTCAGTTCGATATTGATCTTCAGCCGGCCTTGCGCTTCGTCCAGCACTTCGTCCAAGGTCGGAATCCGTTCCCCGGCAAAAAGGCGCGATTTCCAGCGGCCGGCATCCAGCCGCTTCAATTGTTCCAGCGTGCGCTCTCGAACCTCGCCGCTTCCGTCGGTGGTGCGTCCGAGCTTGAAGTCGTGAATGACGACGGGCACTCCGTCGCTCGACAGCTGGACGTCGATCTCGATCCACTCGACTTCCGGGATTTTCGCCGCCAACCGGATCGCGGCCAGCGTATTCTCGGGCGCGGCGCCCGAAAATCCCCGGTGCGCCACGCAGCGATTGTTCAGCATAATTTCATCTCCTGCGGAGTAATGGGGATCGACCCGGCTTCAATTGGCGCGCACGCGGCCGTCCGCATCGATCTTGACGCCGGGAGACAGCTTCTCGATGCGCCGCAGCAGCCGCTGCGCGTCGGCCTGGTCCATCGGCACGGGACGGGCCAGTTCCGCCCAGTAAGGCACGAGCTTCAGCGAGCAGGTACCGTCTTTGCGGCATTCGGCCTGGAAGACGCCGGTCTCCCAGGTTTTCGCCGTCGCGGAACGGGTGAAGATAAAGTTGCCCGTTCCGTAAGCGATCCATTTTCCCTTATACTGCTCGAAGCCCTGCAGCACATGCGCGTGCCCGCCGATAATCAGGTCCGCTCCCGCGTCGATCATCCGGCGGGCCAGCGTCGTCTGATTGCCGTCCGGCATATCGACCCGTTCTTTGCCCCAGTGGACGACGGCCACGACGACGTCGGCGTTCCGCTTCGCTTCTTCAACGGCGCGCGCGGCCGCTTCCGGATCGTAGGCGCTGGCCGCGCCCGGATGATTCGGCCCGGCAGCCCAGCTCGTCTCCGGCAGCACGCGGCTGACGCCGACGATCGCGATCTTGACGCCTTTGCGTTCGACATAGACCGGCGCGTAAGCGGCGGAAGCGTTCTTGCCCGCGCCCACATGCGCGATGCCGTTCTTGTCCAGATTGGCGATCGTGTCGAGCAGTCCGGGAATGCCCTGGTCGAGCGTATGATTGTTCGCCAGATTGACCACGTCGACGCCCGCATCCTTCAGCGGCGCGAGCGCCTCGGGAGGCGATTTGAATACGAACGTCTTGTCCGCGCCGGTCGTATTTCCCGACGTAACCGGCGTTTCAAGGTTAATAACCGTCAGATCGTCGCTTTTAAACCGGTTCCGTACATAAGTGTACGGATAATCGTACCCCTGCTGCTCCAGAACCGATTGGACTTTGCCGGAAAAGATGACGTCGCCGGCAAAGGTCAGGTTCACGACCGGGCCGCCGGCTCCGGAGGAAGCGGCCTTCTTCGGCGGCTCCGCCGCTTCGGGGGCCGGAGACCGGGTTCCGGCCGGCTCTTCGGAGGCGGAAGCCTCCGCTTGGCCGGAGGCTTCGCTCTCCGGCTGCCCGCCGCCCGGGTTCGCGGGCGGCTTCGCGGCGGCAGCGCCGGCCGCCGGAGGGGCCGCGCCCACGGCGGCTCCGGCGGTCAGAGGCGGATTCGGCCGGGCGGAATCCGCCTCCGCGCCGGCCTGCGGCGCGTCCCCGGCCGCATCGTCGGCCGGAAGGTCTTCGTCCGGCTGCGAAGCATCGCCGGACGGCGTTTCCCCGCCGGCCGCATCGGGGGCGGCGGGGGCGGCGGGCTCTTCCCCGGCCGCGGCCGGCTCTTGCGGAGCGGCAGGCTCGGACACGGCAGGCTCGAACGCGTCCGAGCCTGCCGCGTAGGCGATCGCGGCCTCCGTCTGCTCAGCGGCGGCGCGCAGGGCGGCCGCGGTGGAAGCTTCGCGGGCGGTATGTTCCCGCGCGTAGATCAGCGCGCCGCCCGCCGCGACAAGAATCAACATCGTCAGATTGACGATCAACAGCACCCGGCGCTTGCGCTTCCGGGATTTCTCGACTCGAGTGCTTCTGGAACGGGATGAAGGGTTCAAATGTTGGAATCTCCTTTGGTTCGTTGAGTCCGCCGACTGCACGCGGACCCGGCTTCGAAAACTATTCTCCATTATAGCAGGTTATCCGGCAGAAGGAGAAGGCGCGGTCGCAAAATCGCTTGGCCCGGCGGGGCCCGCGGCAAAAAGGCCGCCCGGTTATCTGCCGATAACGGGGCGGCCTTCCTATAACCTTCCGTCCCGATCTACGGGGCGGGCGTCTTCTTGACGTTTTCTTGGCCGCTTCGGCAGATTAGACCGCGGATACGGCCGCGGCCGGCGCGGAGGCCAGTTCCGCCGAAATCTCCTTCGCCTGACGGATGCAGTCGGGCAGTCCGACGCCGTCGTAGCCGGCTCCGGCGATATAGACGCCCGGCAGCTCTTTCGCCATCTGTCCGCGAAGTTCGGCGATCTGCTGCAGATGTCCGACCGGATACTGCGGCATCGAACGATTGAGCCGGGTCACTTCCGTGAACAGCGGCTGCGCGGCGATGCCCATCAGATCGAGGATGTCTTTGCGAACGAGCTCCACCAATCCGGCATCGTCCCGCTTCAGCGCTTCCTGTTCGCCGGCCCGGCCGACGTAGCAGCGCATCAGCACTTTGTCGTCCGCGCTCGTATGCAGCCACTTGGCCGACGTCCAGGTGCAGGCCGTAATGGTCCGGCCTTCCTTGCGCGGCACGAGGAATCCCGATCCGTCGAACGTCGTCCGGATGTCTTTTTTGTCGAACGCCAGCACGACGTTCGCGACCGACACATAATCGATCCGGTCGAGCGCCGCCGTGTCGACGTGCGGCGACAGCAGTTTCGAAGCCGAGAACGTCGGCGTCGTGACCACGATCGAATCGGCCGCCAGCATGCTCCCGTCTTCCAGTTCCACCGTATAGCCGCCTTCCGGCTGTTTGCGAATCGACGCCGCTCCGGTGCCGGAGCGCAGATCGACCGAACCGGCCAGGTCGTTCACGAGCGCATGCACCAGACTTTGCAGCCCCTGGCGGAACGTGAGGAACGCGCTTTTTTTCGTGCCGGTATGCGTCTCGGTCGGCTTGCGTCCCGTCATCATGCCGCGGATCAGGCTGCCGTATTCGCGCTCCACCGCGCCGAACTGCGGAAAGGTCGACTTGAGGCTGAGATGCCGGGTGTCTCCCGCGTAGATGCCCGCCAGCAGCGGCTCCGTTACGTTTTCCAGCACCTCGTGCCCGAGTCTTCGTTCGATGAAATTCCCCAGCGACTCGTCTTCTTCGCTCCGGCGCGGAGGCAGCACGTAATCCATCAGCGCGCGCAGCTTGCCCGCCGGCGAGACGAGCTTGCTGGAGAGAAAAGGCTTGATTTGCGTCGGAATGCCGAGCACGAGGCCCGAAGGCATCTCGTGCAGTTTACCTTTATGCAGCAGGTACGTTTTTTTGGCTTCCGGATTGGTCGTCACCAGATCGTGATCGATCTCGAGTTCCTTCGCGAGGTCGACCATCGCCGTCTTGCGGGCCAGGAACGAATCCGGACCTTTTTCGATGACGAAGCCTTCCTTGTGCAGCGTCTCGATCTTTCCGCCCCAGGTATTCCCTTTTTCCAATACCGTCACGACCGGCTCGAAGCCGGACTGCCGCAGGAAGTTACGGGTATAGAAAGCGGCGCTGAGACCGGTGAGGCCCCCGCCGATAATGACGACTTTACGCTGTTCAGCCATGAACCAGCGCCCCCTTGCGGCATTCGGTCAAGACGCAGTCGGCCAGCGTCTCCATGTAGAGGCGATCCGTGTTGAGCGAGTCGATCCGCATCAGGCGGACGTCCAGTTCCTCGGCGACCTGCTGCGCCTCGATATCGAGGTCGTACAGCACTTCCAGATGGTCTGACACGAAGCCCAGCGGCGACACCAGCATATAGCGAACGTCCTGTTCGGACAGCTCCTTCATCGTGTCGAGCACGTCGGGTCCGAGCCACGGCTCCGCCGTGCGTCCCGCGCTCTGCCAGGTGAACTGCCAGTTGCTTACGCCCGCTTTTTCCGCGACGGCTTCCGACGTTTCCAGCAGCTGATCGCGGTACGGGTCGCCCATGGACAAGATGCGTTCCGGCAGGCTGTGCGCGCTGAACAGCACCTTGACGTCTTCGCGCTTCGCGCCCGTTTCGACGAAGGCGTCCAGCTTGGCGGATACCCGCTGCGCGAACGCTTCGATCAGCTTCGGATGCAGATGATAGCTCTCGATGAAGCTCATCCGGACTCCCGCTTCTTCCGCCGTCGCTTTGGCGCGCTTGATGTAGCTGCCGACGCTCATCGTCGAGTAATGCGGCGCCAGCACGATGCCGACCGCTTCCGCGATGCCGTCCGCCGCCATATGCCGCACCCCGTCCTCGATGAACGGTTCGGTATGCTTCAGCCCTTGATAGCACACGAACTCCGCGTCGGGCAGCTCCAGCCGGTTCAGTTCCGCCTGCAGCTCCTCGACCTGACGGTCCGTGTTTTCGCGCAGCGGGAACACGCCGCCCACGATCGCTTCGTAGCGGTCCTTCAATTCCTTGAGCTGCTCGGGAGCAGGCGGATTGCCTCTACGGATATGCGTGTAATACGCCTCGACGTCATCCAGGCTTTTCGGCGTTCCGTACGACATGACGAGTACTCCGATTTTTTTCTTCAACTTGATAATCCCCTCTCTTTTCGTAATTGGGAGAAAACATTCCGGTTCAGTTCTTCGCCGCCGCGCGCGACAGCGCCTGCGCCGAGTATTCGTGGATATAGCCGGTCAGTTCGCGCAGCTTCTCCAGCGACGCTTCCGGGAACAAGCCGTGGCCCAGATTGAAAATGAAGCCCGGTTCCCGCACGCCTTCGTCGATAATCGCCGCCGCGCGTTCGTGAATCAGGTTCTGCGGCGCCGTCAGCACGAACGGATCGAGGTTGCCCTGCACGGCGAAGTCCGGTCCGAGCCGCCGGCGGCCTTCCGCGATCGACACGCGCCAATCGAGACCGATCACGTTCGCTTGGAGTCCCCGCAGCGTCGGCAGCAGCTCGCCCGAGCTCACGCCCGGGAAGTAAATCTTCGGCACGTTTGCAAGCTCCGGCATCGCCGAGAGCTCGTCGAAGATTCGCGTGATGGTCGGCAGCACGTAATAAGAGAAATCCTGCGGCGCCAGCGCCCCGACCCAGCTGTCGAACAGTTGGAACGCTTTGCCGCCGTTCAGAATGTGCGCGCGCAGATAAGCGATCACCATGTCGCCCAGCTTGTCCATCAGCGCGAACCAGGTCTCCGGCTCGCTGTACATCATCGTCTTGGTGCGGATGTAGTTTTTCGACGGCCGTCCTTCGATCAGGTAGCTGGCGATCGTAAACGGAGCCCCGGCAAACGTGATCAGCGGCACGTTCAGCTCGCGGTCCAGAATGCGGATCGTTTCCAGCACGTGGCCGAGATCGCCCTCCACGTCGATCGGACGCAGGCGCTGCACGTCGGCCATGCTTCGGATCGGATTGTCGATCACCGGCCCGACGTCTTTGACGATGTCGAAGTCGATGCCGAGCGAAGCGACCGGGTTCATGATGTCCGAATACAAAATGGCCGCGTCCACGCCCAGCTTGCGCACCGGCATCAACGTGACTTCCGCCGCAAGCTCGGGCTGACGGCAGATTTCGAGCAGCGAATATTTTTCTTTGATTTTGCGGTATTCCGGATCGTATCTGCCGGCCTGCCGCATATACCATACAGGCAGACGATCCACTTCCCGGCCGTAACAGGCCCGGATAAAACGATCGTTATAAGTCATGTCGGTTGGGTCCTCCAATACCGGATTGGGTTCTTACAAAAATACAGTCAACTTTCATTATGCGCTTTTGAGACATTTATCACAAGGTTCGTTTACGACGATTCCTTGACGATTTTGCACCTATTCATTATCCACCCCAACCGGACGTTTGAGAACCGGCGGCGGCATATTCTCATTCAACTTTCACGCTTTCTTCACCATTGCCACCGCGAGGCCGTCGTAGGCGGGCAGCAGCGTGCCGAGCAGCCTCGGGTCTTCCGCCATGCGGCGGTTGAACTCCCTCACCGCCTGCACCGCCGGACCGTTCTTGTCGGGGTTCAGCGTTCGCCCGCGCAGCAGCAGGTTGTCCGCCACGATCACCGCTCCCGGTTCGGCCAGCTCCAGCGCCATGTCCAGATAATTCAAGTAATTGCCTTTGTCCGCGTCGATAAAAAAGAAGTCGAACGTCTCTCCGTCCTTCTTCAGCCGCTCCAATCCTTCCAGCGCCGGCCCGACCAGGTGACGGAATCTGCCGCCGAATCCCGCTTGCTCCAGATGGCGTCCCGCCAACTTCGCGTATTCCGCCTTCAGCTCCAGCGAAGTCAGCGTACCGCTTTCCGCCATGCCGCGGGCCATGCATACGCCGCTGTATCCGCCCAAAGCGCCGATCTCCAAGATGCGCTTCGCGCCGCTCAGCGCGGCCAGCATCGTCAGCATTTTTCCGTATCCCGCCGCCACCGATACTTCCGGCATGCCGGCTTCCCGAATCGCTTCCCGAATCCGGATCAGCAGTTCGTCCTCGCCCGCCAGACTTTCCATATAAGCTTCGGCCGCCGTAACGTCCGTATGCAGTTCGCTCATTTTCTCCACTCTCCGTTTTCGCTTCCGCCTGATTTGCCCGATGATCCGTCCTTAATATATTGTAACCGGAACACCGTTCCCCTATACTAGATTGAGCGCTGAACGCGGCGGTGCGTTTACATGCAGACCGCATCAGGCCCTTTCCGGCCTCCGCCGGTTCTTCATTTAACGATTGTACGATTTTATTGCGGGCTCCACAAGCAGGAAGGCGGATCGTTTCCCTCTTCCCGCCGATGCGAACGCCCGACATTTTCACCTTATAAACGGAGCTGAATTTATGAAAATCCCAGAAAAATTGACCTTGATCGCCACCTGCCCGATGGGCATCGAAGCGGTCGTCGCACGCGAACTCAAAGACCTCGGCTATGCCGACGCCCGCACGGAAAACGGCCGGGTGACTTTCACCGGCGGACCCGCCGACATCTGCCGCACCAATCTGTGGCTGCGCACCGCGGACCGCGTGCTGATCAAGATGGCCGAATTCCCGGCGCTGACGTTCGAAGAACTGTTCCAGGGCGTCAAAGCCGTCGACTGGGCGGCGTTCATTCCCGAATACGGCGAATTCCCGGTCAACGGACGCTCGCACAAGTCGCAGCTGTCCAGCGTGCCGGCCTGCCAATCGATCGTCAAAAAAGCGGTCGTCGAAAAAATGAAGGAATCGTACGGGACCGACTGGTTCGACGAAGACGGCCCGCTGTTCACGCTGGAAGTGGCGCTGCTGAATGACGTCGCGACGATCACCCTCGACACGACGGGACCTTCCCTGCACAAACGCGGATACCGCAAAACGACCGTCGAAGCGCCGCTGAAAGAAACGATGGCCGCCGCGCTGATCCTGCTGAGCCGCTGGGGCCCACACCGTCCGTTCTTCGATCCGTTCTGCGGCTCCGGCACGCTGCCGATCGAGGCCGCTCTGATCGGTTGGAACATCGCGCCGGGGCTGCGCCGCACTTTCCCTTCCGAGCGCTGGGATTTCGTGCCGGAAGAACTGTGGAGCGCGGCGCGCGACGAAGCGTTCGACGCCGTGCGCGACGATATCCCGCTGCAGATCGGCGGCAGCGACGTCGATCCCGAAGCGATCGAGATCGCCAAGGCTTCGGCCAAACGCGCGGGGCTCGGCGGCGAGATCACGTTTACCGTGCAGCCGGTCGCACGCTTCAAGCCGGAAGGCAAATTCGGCGTCGTCATTACGAACCCGCCTTACGGCGAGCGCCTCAGCGAAGAGGAAGAAGTGGAGAAAATGATCCGCCAGCTCGGGCGCGCCGCGCTGGACCTGCCGGACTGGTCGTTCTTCGCCATCACGCCGACGGCCAATTTCGAGCAGAACTTCGGCAAGCGCGCCGACAAGCGCCGCAAGCTGTTCAACGGACGGATCGAGTGCCAGTATCTGCAGTTTTTGGGACCGCTGCCTCCGCGCCGCTAGTCGGCTGCAGGCGTTCTATCGTTTCAGGTATCAGGAGGTGCTCTGAATGTCTTTTTTTAATCAAGCTTCGCACGGGCCCGGCCGCAAGCCGGGTCTTCTCTTTACTTCCGTGCTCTACGTTCTGTTCCTCTGCCTGATGCTGGGCAAGCTGCGGCTGCTTCACGGCAATCTGCAGCTTCCCTACATCACGATGAACGGAGTGGACACGCTGGTCGCGGCGGGAAGTTTGGTTGCGCTCTCATTTTGGGTGTTCTGGCTTCCGCCGCGCGGACGCTTCCCGGCGCTGGCTCTGCTCGACCTGCTGCTCACCGCGCTGATCTTCGCGGATCTCGTCTATTTCCGCTACTTCGGCGACTTCCTTACCGTGCCCGTCCTGCTGCAGGCCGGGCAGGTGGACTCGCTGGGCGGGAGCATCGCCGAGCTGCTCCGCTGGCGCGATCTCTGGTTGTTCGCCGATTGGCCGCCGATGCTGGCCGCCGCTCTATGGAGCCTGGCCGGCCGCCGAAAAAAACGGTGGCTTCCCGCCGCGGACCGTCCCGCTGCAGGTTCTGCCGAACGGTCCTTTTTCTCGCCGGCCAAGGACGGAGCCGTCCGGCACGGCCGGGCTCGGCGCCTGACGCTTCGTTTCGCCGCCGGGCTGCTGCTGCTGGCGATCGGCTTCTCGGCCGCCTTTTTCCCGATCCGTCACGCTTCCCAGACCTGGGCCAAAAACCTGCTGGAAAACAACTGGTGGAACATGTCGGTCTATAACGTCACCGGACTGCTCGGCTTCCATGCGATCGACGCTTACCGCTACGCGCAGACGACGATCGAGAAGGGACGCGAGCTGCCGGAAGACCGGCTCTCCGAAATCCGCGGCTGGTTCGAAGACAACCGTGAAGCCCGCATGGGGCCTCCGGAGCTGCTGGGCAAGTACGAAGGAAGCAACGTGATCACGGTACAGGGCGAAGCGTTCATGAACTTTTTCGTCGGAAAAGAACTGAACGGACGGCCGATCACGCCGAACCTCGACAAGCTTCGGGAAGACAGTCTGTATTTCGGCAATTTTTATCATCAGACGGGACAGGGACGGACATCCGACGCCGACCTCGGCGCGAACGCTTCTCTGCATCCTCTGCCTTCGGGTTCGGTCTTTATCCGCTACGCGGACAATGCGTTCGATACGATGGCTTCCGTCTTGAAAGAGCGCGGGTATGCGGCGAACGTGTATCACGCCTACGACGGCAGTTTCTGGAACCGCAGCCGCATGTACAAGGAAATGGGCTACGACCGCTTCTACGACGAGCAGGACTACGAGATCGACGAGCCGCTCGGCTGGTCGCTCGGCGATCGCTCTTTCTTGGATCAGTCGGTCGGCTTTATGGAAGAGACGCCGGAGCCTTTTTATTCGTTCCTGATTACGCTGTCCAGCCATCATCCTTATAACCTGGCGCTCAAAGACGAAGACAAACTCGATGTCGGCGAGTTCGAAGGCACGACGTTCGGCGATTATCTTCAGTCCGTGCATTACCTCGACTCCGCGCTCGGCGGAATGGTAGAGCGGCTCAAACGCGACGGGCTGTGGGAAAATACGATCTTCGTATTCTACGGCGATCACGATTATTCGCTCGACGAACGCGAAGCGGCGGGACGCCTGCTCGGCCGCGAACTGTCGGCTTTCGACTACGAGCAGATGATGGCCCAGGTGCCCCTGCTGATCCATCTGCCGGACGGTGGACTCGCCGGCACGTACGACGAACCCGGCGGTCAGCTCGACATCATGCCGACGCTGCTGCCTCTGCTGGGCATCGATTCCGGCGATTACGATCTGATGGGCAGCAATCTTCTGAACGGCGCGGACCGCGGACGGCTCGTCGTGCTGCGATCCGGCGCTTTCACCGACGGAAAGATTTATTACGCGCCTTCCGCGGACGGCGTGTTCGAAAACGGCGTCTGCTACGATCTGAAGACGCGGCAAAAGACCGATGTCGAGAGAGCGCGGGCCGGCTACGAAGAAGCGGCCAAGCGGCTGTCGATTTCCGACGACGTGATTACGCGCGACCTGCTCCCTCCCCTGAAAGGCAAATAGCGGCCGCGCGTCTTCTTCGCCCGCCTTTTCGTTCAATCGTTTCCGCGACAAAAGCCCCGCCATCCGTGCGAACGGACTGCGGGGCTTTTTTGCTGTCGTACCGATGACAACTTACCGATAACCAAACGGCGCCGGGCCGCTTATGCCTTTTTGATAAAAGGCTCGACCTTCGCCAGCACTTCGGCTTCCGTCGGAGCGCTGACGTAACGACCGTTAATGAACACGAACGCCCGCTTGCCGCAGGGACCGCAGTACGACTTGCAGCCGACTTTGATCTCGGCGTCGGGCGCCATTTTTTGCAGCTTCGGCACGATCGTCTTCATTCGGATGTGTTTGCATTTGTCGCAGACGCGAATATCGTTGGCCATGATTGTTCCCTTCTTCTTCGGCGGTCTTAGTGATCGCCGTGGTTGCCCTTCGCCGGATTCGTGATCACGAATCCTTCTTCCTGGGCGCTGTACAAATAATCGATCTTGATGCCGTCGAGCATCGGCTCGCTGGCGTCCACCAGCACGTCGATGTCCTTGTCGGTCGAGACCAGTTCGTCGCCGTCTTTTTGCTTGTCCAGGTCCATGCCGTAATGCGCATGGTCGCCGTGGGAATGCGTAACGAATACGCGCAGCTTCATGTCCTTGTTCTCTTCCTTGTTCAGTTCTTCCATCAATTTCTTCGCGGCGTTGCGCGTAATTTTGACTTTCATGACAGACTCCTTCCGCCTGCGGCATCGGCCGAGGCCCGTAGTGGTATGATGACGCGGACAGCGAAGCGGCAAAGCCCGTCAGAACGACGCGACCTGCCAAATCGCCTTGGTTCTCGCGATGTACTCGGCCAGCCATTTTTGCGCGATTTTCTCGAACATGTCCGATTCCCCGCTGTGCAGGAAGCGATGTTCGGGAACCGAGTCGCCGGTCTCCAGCTGTCCTCTTTCGTACAAAATGGTGCTGACTTCGCGCGCCGTCTCCTCCGCCGAACTGATCAAGCTGACGGACGGCCCCATCACCCGCTGGATCGTATCGGCGAGAAACGGATAATGCGTGCAGCCCAAAATGAGGCAGTCGAGCGGCAGCGCGCGCAGCGGCAGCAGCTCGTTTTTGACGATCTCGTAGGTGGCCCGGCCGCTGAAATGTCCTTGTTCGACCAGCGGAACGAACGGCGGACAGGCGCGGCTGACGACGTTGACATAGGGAGAGATCTGCTTCAGCGCCTGCGCGTACGCTCCGCTGTCCACCGTTCCCTTGGTGCCGATGACGCCGATGATCCCGTTGTTCGCCTTGGTGATCGCCGCGCGGGCGCCGGGATGAATGACGCCGACGACCGGAATGTCGACTTTGGCGGCGATCGTATCCAGCGCCGCGGCGGTCGCCGTGTTGCAGGCGATGACGATCATTTTCGGATCGAACCTCATGAGATAGTCGACAATCTGCTCCGTAAACGCGCGGACTTCCAGGAGATCGCGCGGTCCGTAAGGCGTACGCGCGGTATCTCCGAAGTAGACAATCTGCTCTCGCGGCAGCTGGCGCATGACCTCTCTGGCCACGGTCAACCCGCCGACTCCCGAATCCATTATGGCAATAGCTTGCTGCACGAGTACACGCTTCCTTCATATCGTTTTCCCGGATAGCCGTATCCGGCGGACAGTCTGACCGCCGGGCACGGACCGGGGTTGAAATTGAGCCTAACCTCTATCATAGCGAAGCGCAAACTCCGCCGCAAGACGATTTTCGGGTCGATCCGTCACTCTTCCTCGGAAGCGCGGCCCGGCGCATGCGAATCCGCCGACTGCCGGCTCTCCCGCATGCGGTACTCGCGTTCGGTCCGGAATTCCGTTCCGTCTTCCTCGCGCAGGCGGTAGCCCGAAGCCGAGTCGGAGTCGTCGCCCCAATCGCCCTCTTCTTTTTCGTAGCCTACCGGATCGTCCGTCTGCGTGCCGGCATAATACGGATGGCCCGGATTCAGATCGACGACCGCCCGCTCCGGCGCCAGCGCGGAACGCTGGCGCTCGCAGCGCCATCTCAAGCCGGCGCCGCCGAGCAGCTGCCCGTCCGCGACTTCGCCGCCGTTGCCGTAGAGATAGTACGAAGCGCCGTAGATCATCGGAATGACCCGGTCCGGCGTCATTCCGACGACGCGGCACTGGATATCGGGGACGCCCAGCGCGGTCAGTCCCAGCGTATCGACCAGCACTTCGTCCTGCCGCTGCATCTGATAGACGCGAACGTTCAGCGCCCCGTACAGCGGCTCGTGCAGATGGGCCGCCATGAAGGCGCGCGCATCGACCAGCTGTCCGCTGGGCTGCCAGTAAATCGCGTCGCAGCCGGTCGTTTCGATGACGCTGGCCAGCACGGCCTGGAACATCTCCACCCGCCGCTCGAAAGGAAGCATGGCCGCGTACCAATCGCACAGCGTTACCGCGTACCGATATTCTTCCAGCCGCTCCTCTCCGCCTTCCCATTTCCAGCTCTGCTGAAGCACGCCCTCCCAGTTCAGATCCTCGCGGATCGGTCTGGGACGGAACAGGCGGGTCTGCGCCGGCACTTCGGCATCCGTGAACGCGACCGTGTAATCGCCGTGGTAAAAGACCGCGGCCAACTCGAACCGGTCGTCGCCCGTCGTTTCTTTGCGCCGCAGCGCTTCGTTCTCCACCCGTTCCGTTTCCCGGAACGGCCCCGTATTGATCGCCGTCTTGCGAATCCGCTGATGGATGCTTCGCAAAACGTGCGCAGCGTCGAGCTGCGGTTCCTCCCGGAACAGCAGCTCGACCGCGTATACCGGCAAAAAGCCCGGTTTCATTCGTTTGCCTTCTCTCGGTTGTTGCCCTGCCGAATCGGCCATATGTCCGCTTCCTCCTCCGTGTCTGTCCGGTCCGCCCGTCTACTGCGGCCGGTTCTCGCCGAGCTCGCTCAGCAGATACCGGTTCACCCGGTCCGCAAACCGTTCGAGCGCGGCGGGCAGCTCCATCGTCATCGGATGCAGCGTCTTCCGGTCCCACTCGTAATAATCCTGTACCAGCGGGCGGCGCAGCCTGACGAGCCTGAGCAGCGTATGCTGCA
Source organism: Saccharibacillus alkalitolerans (assembly GCF_011090185.1). Lineage (GTDB taxonomy): Bacteria > Bacillota > Bacilli > Paenibacillales > Paenibacillaceae > Saccharibacillus > Saccharibacillus alkalitolerans. The sequence continues at coordinate 378,582 of NZ_JAAFGS010000003.1, forward strand.
GCTCGTCGTCGATCACCTTTTCCCCGTGGATAATGTCGACGATGTCCTCGTAGCTGCCCGCATCGCGCATAATGAAGCCGTCGATCAGGTAGCTTCCGATATCCGTCACCGCCTCCAAAGCCAGATGCAGCGCGCGCTCCTGGGCAAGCCCCTGCAGCAGCGTGCCTTCCCATTCCGCCGCGGCAAGCCGCATCGCTTCGATCGTCTGCGGCAGCGACAGCAGACGCTTCTCGATCTGTTCCCGATTCACGTAATACAATGTCGGTTCCTCCCGTGTCTTTCGCTCCGCCGCCCGATCGCGGCCCGTCCGTGTTCCCGGGTCTTCCGCCGGCTTCGCCGCCGCTGCCCGGTCACGGACGGATCGTCAGACTTCGTAGTCGACCGCGAGCGAGATGTCCTTGACTCCGTTGATGTACTCGATGATTTTCCGGTGCACCGGATGCGCCTGGTACGCTTCCAGGTCGTCGAGCGTCTCGACGGTCGCTGTCAGCGCGATATCGTAGGAGCGCTCCGAACGCAGGATGTCGACGCCGACTTCCAGCGACTTGAGCTGCTCGATTTGACCGTCCATGCTGCGCAGTACGTCCGCCGCTTCCGTCACGCTTTCGGGCGAACGGTTTTTCAACTTAAAAAAGACGATGTGCTTGATCATATTTTCTCATCTCCCTACGCGGATTAAGGAATGCCCATGCTTTCCAAAAAAGCTCACAAAGAAACTATATCATAAGGAGAGCGGTTTCAGCCAAAATGCGCGCGTCGATTTCCCGAAAAATGCGCGCGGACAAAAAAAAGACCGCGGCCGCAAAGCGGCCGACGGTCTTTTCGCTGCGCGGCGGCGGGGGTGCGGTCCTGCTTCGGGAAGCAGGCGCCGGCTCCGGGCCGCGCGCTTTTTTACTCGGATGCTTCTTCGTCGCCCACGCGCTCCGGCGCCACTTCCGGCTCGCCGGACGCGTTGGCGTCTTCGGTATCTTCCGCCGTAACCTGAGGCAGCACCACGGAAGCGAGAATCTCTTCTTCGGAAGACAGCAGCTTGACGTTATCCGACAGCTTGATGTCGGCAGCGGTCAGCTTTTCGCCGACTTCCAGATTCGAGATGTCGATTTCCAGCGTGCTCGGCAGGTCGTCCGGCAGCGCTTCGACTTCGAGCTCCGTAGCCTGCACCTGGAAGATGCCGCCTTCCTTCGCGCCTTTGGCTTCGCCTTGATAATCAACCGCGATCGTCGCGCGAACCGGCGTGTTTTTGTCGATTTTCAGGAAATCGGCGTGGATGATGCGGCCGTTCAAACGCTGAACGTCCTTGATCATCACCTGCATCGGCGAGCCTTCGGAGACGTTCAAGGAGAAAATGTCGGCGCCTCCGAGCTGCACGTGACGCTGCAGTTCCTTGGCATCGACGTGAACGGGAATGCCCGCCGCGTCTTTGCCGTATACGACCGCGGGAACGCGGCCGCTCTGGCGCAGGCTTTTGATATCGGAACGTTTAAAACCGTTTCTTTTCTCGGCTGTAAGTGCTTTACTCATGACTAATCGACCTCCTTGGAATTGGACAATTCATGCGGCAAAAGGCGTATTTCCGGACTGCGCCGGCGCCTTTTCCGTCTTCACCCTATTCTATTACCCCGGGGAAGCTAACTTGTATCACGCACGTCGTTCGGTCGCCGGCGGAAGCTTCCGTCAATAAGGCTGCGGACGGCCGTCTCCGGGCAGCCAGCGGGCCAGATATTCGGCGCTTCGGCTGTCCGGGACCGACGCGACCTCTTCCGGCGTGCCGGACGCGACGATGCGTCCGCCCTCCCCGGCCGCGCCCGGACCGAGATCGACGATCCAATCCGCCTGCGCGGCGATGCGCATATCGTGCTCGACCATGACGACCGTATGGCCGGCTTTCGTCAACGCGTCGAGATGGCGCAGCAGCCGGTCGGCATCGATCGGATGCAGCCCGTTCGTCGGCTCGTCCAAGATGTAGAGCGTCCGTCCCCGCTGGGTCCTCTGCAGTTCCGAAGCGAGCTTGATGCGCTGGGATTCGCCGCCGGACAGCTCGGTCGCCGGCTGCCCGAGTTTCAAATAGCCGAGTCCCAGATCCAGCAGCACGGACAGCGGACGCGCAATCGACGGCTGCCCCGCGAAAAAGGCCGCGGCGTCTTCCACCGTCAGCGCCAGCACGTCCGCGATGTTCAGGCCTTCCCAGGTCACTTCCAGCGTCTTTGCGTTATAGCGAGCCCCTCCGCATTCCGCGCAGGGCACGTACAGGCTCGAGAGAAACATGAGCTCGACCTGAACGAAGCCTTGTCCTTCGCAGACCGGACAGCGTCCCGCCGCCACGTTGAACGAAAAGCGTCCCGCGGCGTAGCCTCTTTCGCGGGCAAGCGGCGTCGACGCGAACAGGCGGCGGACATGGTCGAAAAATCCCGTGTACGTCGCCAGATTGGAACGCGGCGTCCGTCCGATCGGCTTCTGGTCGATGCGGACCAGCCGGCGCAGCGTCTCGGCGCCGCCGCCGACCGCTCCCGCGATCGCGGAAGGCTCATCGCCTTCGGCTTCCTCCTCCGGTTCCTCCGGCAGCGCGCCCAGATGCGGGGCCAGCAGCTGCGGCAGTACATGCGAGACGAGACTCGATTTTCCCGATCCCGATACCCCGGTCACGGCGGTCAGGCAGCCGAGCGGAAAAGCGGCATCGAGCCCGTTCAGATTGTTGAACGTCACGCCGCTCAGCGTCAACCAATCTTCGGGCTGACGGCGTTCGCGCAGGCGTTCCGCGCCGCGTCCGAACAGATAGTCCTTCGTCACGGATTCCCCGATCTCGCCCAATCCTTCCGGCGGACCGCTGTACAGCACGCGCCCGCCGCGGTCGCCCGCTTCCGGGCCGATGTCCACCAACCACTCCGCCTGCCGCATCACGTCCAGGTTATGCTCCACCACGAACACGGAATTTCCGGCGTCCCGAAGCGCCGCCAGCGCGTCGAGCAGCGCCTCTCCGTCCGCCGGGTGCAGCCCCGCCGACGGTTCGTCCAGCACATAGACGACGCCGAACAGCTTGGAAATCAGCTGCGTGGCGAGACGCAGCCGCTGAAGTTCGCCCGACGACAGCGTCGGAGCCGAACGATCGAGCGACAGATGCCCGATCCCGATATCGGTCAGTCGTTCCAGGCGCCCCGTCACGTCCCCGACCAGGCGGCGCGCGACGAGATTTTTCTCGTTGTCGCGGCCGCCCCGGGCTTCGGGCGCGGAAGCGACGGCGTCTTCCAGCGTCTTTTTCAGCGCCGCGGCCGGCATGCGGAACAGCTCCGCGATATCGAAGCCGGCGAATTTGACGGACAGCGCTTCGGGCTTCAAGCGCTTGCCTCCGCACAGCGGACACGGACGGACCCGCAGATACGGCTCCAGCCTCCGTCTTCTGCCCGCGTCGTCGGCGGAAGCGTACGTCTGAAGCAGCAGCCTGCGGGCGCCCATATAGTTGCCCATATAATCCGGGCGGCGGCCGGACGCGATCGCCTCCTGAATCTCTTCGTGACTAAGCCCCGGATAGACGGGGACGGAAGGCCGTTCGTCCGTGAACAGAATCCAGTCCCGGTCTTTCCGAGGCAGGTCTCTCCACGGTCTGTCGACGTCGTACCCGAGCGAGATCAGAATGTCGCGCAGATTCTGCCCGTGCCAGGCGCCCGGCCAGGAAGCGATCGCCCGCTGCCGGATGCTTAGGGAGGGGTCCGGCACCATCGAAGATTCGTCCGCGTCGTAGATCCGTCCGAGTCCCTGGCATTCCGGACAGGCGCCCTGCGGCGTATTCGGCGAGAAGTCTTCCGCGTACAGCACGCCCTGCCCTTCGGGATAATCGCCCGCGCGGGCATACAGCATGCGCAGCACGTTGGATACGGTCGTCAGGCTGCCGACCGTGGAGCGCTCCTGCGGCACGCCTCTCTGCTGTTGAAGCCCGACCGCGGGCGGAAGCCCTTCGATACTCTCCACCTGCGGCGTGCCCGCCTGTTGGATCAGCCGCCGCGCGTACGGCGCGACGGATTCCAGATAGCGGCGCTGCGCTTCGGCATACAGCGTGCCGAAAGCGAGGGAAGATTTGCCCGATCCCGAGACGCCGGTAAACACGACCAGCGCATCGCGCGGGATATCGAGATCGACGTGCTTGAGATTGTGTTCGGCGGCTCCTCTTACGCGAATGAAGCCTTCGTGCCGACCGGATTTATTTATAGAATGCATCGAAATTCCTCCTTCGCGTCTGCAGCCGGCTTGGCCGGCCGGCGCTGCTTTTTTGTCCAGCCTCGCCTACCCGGATTCCGCGAATCGGCTTCCGGAGGGACCGGAGCGGCTGCCGATCCTCTCCCTTTCCTCTTTACCGGAATGAGTGCTTTCAGAAACAGAGCCGGCTGCACGCCCCGCGAAAAAACGCAAAAAAGAACCCCAGGATTTCCGCGAAGGAAATCCTGGGGTTCTCTTTATTCATAGATGCGGTCGAGAGGACTCGAACCTCCACGGTATTGCTACCACACGGACCTGAACCGTGCGCGTCTGCCAATTCCGCCACGACCGCTTATTATGATGCCGAGCGTTTTGCCCTGCCCGAATAATATAACACGGTTAGCAGGCGCGACGCAAGCCCTTTTGGCAAGAAATTTTATAATTCATGCCAAAGGGCGTCTTGTCGATTCGACGATTGCCGCGCGTTTGCTCGGGGAACGGCAATCCGCATTTTCGCTACCGGCTCGCCGGAGCGACCGCCGAATTCCGCTCGATCAATTCCGGCACGTACAAGACGTCGTCCGGATCGCCCGCCGCGTCGGCTTCGCCTTCGATCATGGCGATCAGCCGCCGTGCCGCCTCCCTGCCCATTTCTTCCTTCGGGTGAGAGAGCGTCGTCAGCGGCACGCCGGACGCCAAAGCCAGCGCCGAGTCGTCGAAGCCGACGACCGACAGATCGTCCGGCACAGACAATCCCAGTTCGCGCGCCGCATTCATCAGCGGCATGGCCAGCTCGTCGTTATAAGCGACCAGCGCGGTAGGGCGCTCTTGCGCGGACAGCAGCTCGCGGACTTTCGCGGCGGGCAGCTCGCCTTTCTGTCCCGTTGCATAAGTAACGACATGTTCCGGAGCCAGAGGAATCCCCGCTTCCCGGTGCGCATGCATAAAGCCTCGCAGACGGCTCACGCCCTGCAGGTCGTCCGTTTTGAAGAAACCGGCAATCCGGCGGTGGCCCTGCTTGATCAGATAGCGGGCCGCCGTCAGGCCTCCCAGCTCGTCGTCCACTTTCAGGCACGGCACTTCAAGCTCGCGGTAGCGCTCGTTAATCATAAGAAACGGCAGGTTCCGCGACTGCATCGACAGGTAAAAAGGCAGGTTCGGATTGCCTTCCGCGCTCTTCGTCGGCTCGATGATCAGCCCGCTGAGCGGCTCGCTCAGCATAAGGCGCAGACACTCCATCTCTTTCTCTTTGTCGTTGTCCGTGCTGGCGAGCAGCAGCCGATACCCTCGGCTTCGCAGCTCGGCCTCGGCGCCGCGCACGATATGCGGAAAAATATAATCGGAAATGTAGGTCGTGACGATTCCGATCGTCCGCGGCTGCGCCGCTTCTTCGCGAAAGCCCGCGCTGCGCACGAACGTCCCCTTTCCCTGCACCCGCTCCAGCAGTCCCTGCCTCTCCAGTTCGGAGAACGCCTGGCGCACGGTCTGCCGGCTCAGCGAGAACTGCTCGGCAATCTCGTTCTCGGACGGGACCTGGCTGCCCGGCGACAACTTGCCGCTCTCCATCCAGCTCAGCAGTTCATTTTTCAATACGATATATTTGGGAAGCCGCTTGCTCATCGTGATTCACCTCGGTCTGTATTTACGTGCCGTATTCGGTCCGATCCGCCGAAAGAAATCGTCGGCGGGCGTGCCGGATTGTCCTGCGATCCAAACTCCATTAGTGTATCACGAGCGAGCGGCTTCGGGGACAGTTAATGCCTGCGGCCGAGTCCAACGAACCGTGACCGGTCGGGTTGTATAAGTCGCAACCTCAGGATAGCGCTTTCAATTCAGGACCAGCGCTTGTCTTCGGCATTCCGCCGCGCGGCAGGAAGTTCGGCCGATCGCCGATTGTACATACCTTTAAAGTTCGTCTTCATAAACTTAAAATTGTACGTACAACTCTATCTTATAACCGCCTCTTCAAAAAAGCAAGCGCGACCCGTCCCTTTTTCGAGTCTATTCCGTAATGCTGTTCCTTTTATGTCAGGGGCTTATGATTCGATCGATCGGGTCCGATATATAAAATTGAAGATAGTTCTATTCAAACTTTAAATTGTGACAAATATCAGTGAAAAAATTCACATATAATGTGATTACAATCACAAACCCTTTGAATTTTAATTAAATATAATAAACTTGTAAGTTAGATCAAATTTGAAATAGCGGCGGCTTACCGGCTCTGCCCGGCCCGCCGTTTACCGACTGTTAACTTGTGAAGAATATCACATTTCATTCTCTCCCATGAATATAACCGCCAAGGAGGCACCTTATTATGACTACCCCAGCGAAAGAAAAACTCGTCGTCATCGGCAACGGCATGGCCGGCATCAATACGGTCGAACAGATCCTGAAGCTGACCGACCGCTTCGAGATTACCGTATTCGGCAGCGAGCCGCATCCCAACTATAACCGCATCATGCTCTCCTACGTGCTCGAAGGCAGCAAAACGATGGAAGACATCGTGATTAACGACTGGAACTGGTACAAAGAAAACGGCATTACCCTGCACACGGGCACTACCGTAACGAAGATCGACACGGCAAGCAAAACGGTGCTTACCGACGGCGGACATAACGAAAGCTACGACAAGCTGCTGATCGCGACCGGTTCGAATTCGCTGATGCTTCCGATCCCGGGCAGCGAACGCGAAGGCGTCGTAGGCTTCCGCGATATCGCCGACTGCGACCAGATGCTGGAAGCGGCGAAGCAGTATAAAACGGCGGCCGTTATCGGCGGCGGCCTGCTCGGCCTCGAAGCCGCCAAAGGCCTCGTCGGACTCGGCATGGACGTCACCGTCGTTCACCTGATGAACGACCTCATGGAACGCCAGCTGGACAGCCAGGCTTCGGCCATGCTGAAAGCCGAGCTGGAGCGTCAGGGCATCAAATTCGCGATGGGCAAATCGACGGCCGAAATGCAGGGCGACCACCGCGTACGCAAGCTGGTGTTCACGGACGGCGAAGAATTGGACGCCGAATTCGTGGTCATGGCGGTCGGCATCCGTCCGAACAAACAAATCGGCGACGCCAGCGGCATCGAGACGAACCGCGGCATCCTGGTCGACGACTTCATGCGCACATCGGCTCCGGACGTCTACGCGGTCGGCGAATGCGCCGAACACCGCGGCGTCTGCTACGGCTTGGTCGCCCCGCTGTTCGAACAGGGCAACGTGCTGGCGAAACATATCTGCGCCATCGACACGGACGGGTACGCGGGATCGATCACTTCGACCAAACTGAAAATTTCGGGCGTGGACGTGTTCTCGGCCGGCGAGTTCATCGAAGGACCTCAGCATACCGTTATCGCGGCCAAAGACGAATGGAAACGCACTTACAAAAAAGTACTGCTGGAAAACAACAAGATCGTCGGCGCCGTCCTCTTCGGCGACGTGACCGAATCGGCTTCGCTTCAGAAGTACGTTCGCGAAGGCACGGAAATGACCGACGAAATCTACGGCGACCTGATGGGCACCGGCGGCCACTGCGGAGGCGGCAAGTCGAAAACGGCGGCCGTCGAAAAAATGGCCGACGACGAAATCGTCTGCGGCTGCAAAGGCGTCACCAAAAAAGTGATCGTCGACGCCATCAACGAAAAAGGACTGACGACGGTCGACGAAATCAAAGCCTGCACCGGCGCCACCGGCTCGTGCGGCGGCTGCAAACCGGTCGTCGAACAAATTCTGAGCTACGTGCTCGGCGACGGTTTCAAAAAAACGGCCAAAACCGGCATCTGCGCCTGCACCCCTCTGAGCCGTCAGGAAATCGTGGCCAGCATCAAGGAAAAAGGGCTGCGCACCACCAAGGAAGTCATGCACGTGCTGGAATGGCACAATCCGGAAGGCTGCTCGAAGTGCCGCCCGGCCGTCAACTACTACTTGGGCGTCATCTACCCGGGCGAACACAAAGACGAGAAAGAATCGCGCTTCGTCAACGAACGCATGAACGCCAACATCCAAAAAGACGGCTCGTACACGGTCGTTCCGAGAATGTACGGCGGCGTGACGACTCCGGAAGACCTGAAGAAAATCGCCGACGTATCGGTCAAATACGGCATCAAAGCGGTCAAAGTCACCGGCGGACAGCGCCTTGACCTGATCGGCGTGCAGAAAGAAGATCTGCCGAAAGTATGGGAAGAGCTCGACATGCCTTCGGGTTACGCCTATGCCAAATCGCTCCGCACGGTCAAGACCTGCGTCGGCTCGCAGTACTGCCGCTTCGGTACCCAGGACTCGATGGGCGTCGGCGCCATGCTGGAACAAAAATTCGAGCGGCTCGACTTCCCGGCGAAATTCAAAATGGCCGTCAACGGCTGCCCGCGGAACTGCGCGGAAGCGTGCACGAAAGATATCGGCATCGTCGGCAACGACGGCGGCTGGGAAATCTTCATCGGCGGCAACGGCGGCATCAAAGCCAGACTGGCCGACTCGCTCTGCAAAGTCAAAACGGATCAGGAGCTGACCGACACGGTAGCCGCCGTTATGCAGTACTACCGCGAGACCGGCAACTATCTGGAACGGACGTCGGAATGGGTCGAACGGATCGGCCTGGAAGACATCTACAACAAGACGGTCGCGGACGCGGAGAGCCGCAAAGCGCTGGTTGAAAGCATCGAGCATGCGCTGACCTTCGTCGAAGATCCGTGGAAGAAAGTGCTGAACGACAAGAAGACACGCAGCGAGCTGTTCGAAACGGCCAAACCGGCTGTTCCTCAAGCCTAAATCCAGACTTGGCGATAAGCTCTGCCGCATGCTTATAGATGAAACGCCGGCGGAGAGACACCGAAAAATCTTTTGTTCATCTCCGGTCTCTCCCGCCCGTTTCGCCCGCAACGACCTTACAGAACGATTCCGAGAGGAGCCTGACCATGAACCATGAATTGAACACCCTTACCGCAAACGGCGTCGCGCTGGACAGCCTGGACCGTTTTCCGAGCCGAATCGGCCGAGTCTTCCTCGTCGACGACACCGAAATCGCTGTCTTCCGCACTTCCGACAACGAATTTTATGCAATCGAAAACCGCAACCCCCATCCCAAAGGCGGCCCGCTCGCCGAAGCGATCGTATCCGGCCGTTACATCTACGATCCGCTGTACGATTGGAAAATCGATCTGCAGACCGGTTTCGTGCAAGAACCCGACAGCGGACAGGTTCAAACGTTCCGTATCGAAGTCCGGGACGATCAAGTGATTTTATTCACGAAATAAACTTCGTTAAAACAGCATGATTAAATTCGCGCTGCCTGTCGGCCATCGCCTGCACGCCGCGCCGCTTCACCCGCATTTCCCATTCGCGCGCCCGGGAGGCTGAATCTTATGTTTACCGAAAGTGTCAAATCCGTTGTAGAAGCCGCAGTCAAAAAAAGAGATTTCATGGACAAGCATCCTCTCCGCTATTTCGTCAGCGCCATGCTGGCCGGGGCCTTCGTCGGACTCGGCATCATCCTGATCTTCTCGCTCGGCGCTCCGCTCGCCGCTATCAAGTCCCCGTTCCAGCCGCTCGTCATGGGCGCTTCGTTCGGGATCGCCCTCACGCTCGTCATCTTCGCGGGCTCGGAGCTGTTCACCGGCAACAATATGTTCTTCACCGCTTCTACGCTGGCCGGACGCACTTCGGTAAAAGACCTCGGCAAAAACTGGACGCTCGTATTCCTCGGCAACCTTGCCGGCGCGATCGTGCTCAGCCTGCTCGTTCTCGGAACGGGCCTGTTCAAAGGCATCGCTCCGGAACATCTGATCTTCGCCGCCGCGGCCAAAAAAATGAGCCTGCCCGTTATGGAATTGTTCTTCCGCGGCATCCTCTGTAACTGGCTCGTGTGCCTGGCGATCTGGATGGCCAGCCGGACGACGAACGACGCCGCGAAAATCATGCTCATCTGGTGGTGCCTGTTCGCCTTCATCGCCAGCGGATACGAGCACAGCGTGGCCAACATGACGCTGCTCAGCACGGCGCTGCTGCTGCCGGGCCATCCGGCCACGATCACGATCGCGGGCTGGCTGCACAACATGATTCCCGTTACGCTGGGCAATATCGTCGGAGGCGCCTTCTTCATGGCCGCAGCTTACTGGTTCATCTCGCCGGTCCGCAAATCGGATCGAAGCGAGCCGCAAGTTCCTCAGCAAGAAACGCGCTCCGCTTCGTAAAGAGAACCTTTTCCTCGAGAAAGCCTGCCGGAAAGGCAGGCTTTTTCTTTGCTTCGATCTTGGCTTACGCGCGAAGCATGCTTCGGAAAATGTTTTCGGTCGTTGGAAAGACTAGTTCCTATTGCCTGTATTTCGATGATTTTCAATATTAATATTGAATTTAAGTCCTATTCCCTTTATATTCGATTCATACTTAAGACTTAGGTCCCCTACATAGAAAGGATTGTGAAACGCAGTATGAGTATTGTCGATTCGATGATCGCGGCAGCCCCTTATTTGGGCAAGATGATGCGCGAGAACACAGCCATTACCATTTACGATCGCACCCATATTTTGTACTATGCCCAGTACGGAAACTTCGATCTCGGTCTCAAAAGCGGCGAAGCGCTGCTTCCCGGTTTCGAAAACTTCGGCGCTTTGAAAGGCAGCAAAAATCCGACCCTTGCGGAGTATCCGGCCGATATGTTCGGCTACGGTTATCCGCTGCATGCCGTGATCATCCCGCTGCTCGAAGAAAACGAAGTCGAGGCCGTGCTGACCGTTACTTACGATCAGACCAACCAGGAGAAGCTGAAAAGCATCGCGTCCGATAACCGTACGATCGCCGATAATCTGGTCGAAATGGTGCAGCACGTGGCCGCCCATTCCCAGGAGCTGCAGGCAACGAGCGAGCAGATTCTGCAGAATACGAAGATCGCCGTGCAAAACTCCGGCAAAATCACGAACGTGGCGACGCTGATCAAGGAAATTTCCGACCAGACCAACATGCTGGGCCTCAACGCCGCCATCGAAGCCGCGCGCGTCGGCGAGCTGGGCGCCGGGTTCGGCGTCGTGGCGACCGAAGTGCGCAAGCTGGCCGTCCACTCCAAAACGGCGACCGCCGATATCGAAGTCGCGCTGAAAGACGTGCAGGAGTCCATTCGCGTGATGGAACGCGAAATCTCCCAGATCGTCGCTTCCTCGCAGGAGCAGGCGGACCTCGTCACCACGTTCACCGACGTCATCGAGCGCCTTCAGCAGACCGGGGAAGCGATGCAGGAATTGTCCGGCAGCCTGACCCGTTATCACGAAGAAGTTCGTTAACTTTTTTCAACCTTCAAAACCGTCCTTCTCTTAAAGGGAATGGACGGTTTTTTTTGCTTGCCGTATTCAAAAAAAACGTTTATTTTCCGATAAATAGGTTGTTGACTGTCTATATGCGGAAAGGAATGTGAATAGATGAACAAGTTAGAAGCTCTGCTGCAAATGGCTCCTCTGTTCAGTACGGTGGCCCGAGAGGAGATCGCGGTCACGATTTATGACGCGACGCACGTTCTCTACTATGAACAAGCGGGCAGCTTTCATTTGGGTTATCAGACCGGCGAACCGATGAAAGAAGGATTTGAGAATTTTGTGACGCTGCAGGGGCGAACCGAGCCTTTCATTCTGAAGTTTCCTCCGGAATGGTACAGCAAACCGCTGGAATCCGTCGTCGTTCCGATCCTCGAAGCCGGAGAAGTGGTCGCGGTTCTGAACCTCACCTACAACCAGACCAGCCGGGACGAATTGAACGCGATCGTACAGGCGAACGGCTCGATTACCGAGCAGCTCGGGGAGATGGCGCAGAGCATCGCGGCCCACTCGGAGCAGCTTCAGGCAACGAGCGAGCAGATTTTGCAGAACACCAAAACGGCCGTACAAAAGTCCGGCAAAATCACGAACGTGGCGACGCTGATCAAGGAAATTTCCGACCAGACCAACATGCTGGGCCTCAACGCCGCGATCGAAGCCGCGCGCGTCGGCGAGCTCGGTGCCGGCTTCGGCGTCGTGGCGACCGAAGTGCGCAAGCTGGCCGTCCACTCCAAAACGGCGACCGCCGACATCGAAACGGCCCTCAAAGACGTTCAAAATTCGATTCGCGTCATGGAAACGGAGATCGAACAGATTGTCGCTTCTTCGCAGCAGCAGTCTGAGCTGGTCGCATCGTTCACCGACGTTATCGATCGTCTGCAGCAGACCGGCGAAACGATGCAGAACCTGTCGAAAAGCCTGCTGCAGTATCATGTTAAGGCGCAAGCTTAAGCTTCGCCCCAGGCTGCCCACCGGCTCCCGCCGGGATACGGGCAGTTTTTGCTTTTTAGATGAGCGATAACCGGAACGAGGCAGCCGCAGAGCATGCAGGTGGTGCCGCCGTGGAATTTGGGGCAGCTCTCGCAGACCGCGAGGCGCGATTCGTATTCGGCTTCGGACACCCTCAGCTCGGGAGCGAACGCCGGCGAAGCCAGCAGCCTCTCCATCTGCCGCTCGTTCACCGCAAATTCGTCTCCGCAGCTTCGGCACGTTCGCTGATTTTGACGCATGACATCCCTCCGTTGTCTTAACTTGCTTATTGGCGAATCACTCTCGTTTTCCCTATTATAAGAACAAATTCGTGCCCGGAGTCAATGTTCGGTCGCTTTATTTGCGCCGCGCCTTCGCCCTCGCCTTTTCCGTTCTTGCTTTTACCGGCCTCCAGACTCTAAACTGTTAGATAGAAGGTTCGGCGCAGCAAGACCACACATCCGCCAAAAAGTCTGATTTTGAAGGAGAGAACCACGATTTCATGAAGGCCCTTAGAGATTTCTTTTACATTCCGGGAATTCGCAGGACGCTGGCGCTTATTCTGGCCGTCGTGCTGATTATTTCGCTCCGGAGCATGCTCAGTATGCTGCTGATCACGTTTATCCTCACTTACCTGATGAACCGCCTGCACCGCTTTATCCGCAAAGGAACGGACCGCATCAAGCTCAACAGCAAACTTGTTCTGGTCCTTACGTACGCTCTGCTGGTATTTGCGCTCGGATTCGGCATCTACCGCTATCTGCCCGTGTTCATCTACGAAATTCAACAGCTGATCAATCAGGTCATTTCTTTTTACAACAATCTGTCGAATCTGGTCGTGCCCGACAATGCCTTTACCCGCTATATCATGAATTCGATCAAAGAGTTCGATATCGCAAGCTACGTCGAAGGCGGGCTGGATTTCATTCTGCATACGCTGACGGATCTGGGCAAATTGAGTCTCAACTTGTTCATCGCCTTTATTCTGAGCTTGTTCTTCAATCTGGAAAAAGACAAAATATCGTCGCTCATGTCCAAGTTCCGCTACAGCAAGGCCGCTTACTTCTTCACGGAGCTGGAATACTTCGGACGCAAGTTCGTCGCTTCGTTCGGCAAAGTGCTGGAAGTCCAGTTCATGATCTCGCTGACCAACTCGCTGCTGTCGCTGATTTTCCTGTGGGCGTTCGGATTCCCGAATCTGTTCGCGCTCTGGCTGATGATCTTCCTGCTCGGCCTGGTTCCGGTCATGGGCGTCGTGGTCTCGCTGATTCCGCTGTGCGCGATCGCCTTCAATATAGGCGGTCTGCAGATGATCCTGTACATCTTGATCATGATCGTCGTGCTGCATGCGTTCGAAGCGTATATCCTCAACCCGAAATTCATGTCGAACAAAACGCATCTGCCGATCTTCTTCACCTTCCTCATCCTGCTGCTGGGCGAACATTTCCTCGGCGCATGGGGACTGATCGTCGGCGTGCCGATCTTCATCTTCCTGCTCGACATCCTGGAAGTTCCGCTCGAACCGGGCGGCAAAGCTTCGCTGAAGAAAAAGGACGAACCGCCGGCGATGCCGCCGAACATCCAATAATTTTCGCGTCAGGGCGGCTCCGCCCTTCTGTAACGGCTTCATTCGAAAAAGACCGAGCCCTATCTCCGGGTTCGGTCTTTTTTCGATTCGCGGCCCAGCCGCACATCCAGTGCCGAAACGAAGTCCGAATCGCAGAATTCCGCAAAAAAAGGACCCCGGCGAGGTGGCATCGCCGGGGTCAATCTCTATGTTTCAGAGGGGATTGTAAGGATCTTAACCCCCGAACCTGAAAACAACCTGAAGCGAGGATGAAAAGCGGATAAAAGAGAGCAATACGGCGGAACGCCTATTCCGCTCCGATTATGCCGCTTTCCGCCGCCCGTTCGGTTCGGTCTTAAAGCGCTCCGTACGCCGCCGCCCGTACCCGCAGATGGTAGTATTCCTCCATGTTCGGCAGCATCTGGTGCATATAGACGATCGCGGTGTTCGTTTCCGGCGAAATGGACGTCCAGGTGCCGGCCATGCCCGTCCAGCCGAATTCGCCCAGCGGACTGTTGCTGCCGCCCGCGGCGCGGTCGATCAAGGTCCGGACGCCGAGACCGTAACCGTAGCCGGCGGAGTAAGAGCCCGTGAAATCCGCCATCTGCGCCGCATCGAGATGATTGGTCCGCATCAGGTCGATCGTGTTCCGGCTCAGAATACGGACGCCGTCCAGCGTGCCTCCCGCGGCCATCATGCGGGCAAACTTCATATAGTCGCGCGTCGTCGCGTAAAGACCTTGTCCGCCCAGCTCCAGCAGCGCGTCGGGACGGTGCAGCCGGTCCATCTCTTCCGAGGCCGGGGTCAGCGTGCCGTCTTCGGCCCGTTCGTACATCACGGCCATTCGCTCTTCGATGTCGCCGCGATAGCGATAACCGGTATCCGTCATGCCGAGCGGCCCGAAGATTTCGTCCTGCAGAAACTGGCCGATGCTTTTCCCCGAGAGGACTTCGATCAATCCGGCCACCAGATCGTGGCCGTAGCCGTACAGCCAGCGCGTGCCCGGCTCGAACATGAGGGGAGCCTGCGCCGTGGCGCGAATCTCGTCTCGCAGCGTGTAGCGTCCTCCCGTCTTCTCGCTCAGTTCCGCGCGCAGCCGGGTAATTTCGCGCGCCGACAGCGATTCGCCGAACGGATACGGATGGCCGGTCATCATGCCGAACGCGTGGCGGATCAGAATCGGATTTTTAACGGGTTCCGTATGGACTTGTCCGTTCGGCCCCGTTACCGTCTTATGTACATCCTTGTACTCCGGCAGGTACAGATGCAGCGGCTCGTTCAGCAGGAACCGTCCCCGCTCGTACAGAATCATCGCCGCCGCGCAGACGACGACTTTGGTCATCGAATACAGACGGAAGACCGTGTCCGGCCCCGTGTCGGTGCCTGCCGCGAGATTCGCTTTGCCGAAGTAGCCTTCATATACCGTCTCGCCGTCTTTCGCGATCATGCAGGCGCAGCCGGCCGGTCCCGTTTCCGTAATGGACTGCAGCAGCGCGGATAAGTGATCGAATTGTGCCATGGTTATCGCCTCTTTTTCCCGTTAATAAACGAATCATTGCTGTAAAGATTTGACCATGCGTCAAGCATGTAAGCGTTCCTCAATTTCTATTTTGACATATCTAAAACGGTTTAGCTACTCTGTATTCGGCATAAAAACAAAAAAATGTGTTGACTCTCTTTCTAGCTCATGATACACTATTTCTTGTGAGTCATTGAGCGAGGGGCCTTAGCTCAGCTGGGAGAGCGCATCGCTGGCAGCGATGAGGTCAGGGGTTCGATCCCCCTAGGCTCCATAATTTAACGAAAAGTCCGACCCCAGGGTCGGACTTTTTTTGCGTTCTGTTTTGGTTCTTTATTTGATTCCTTATTCGTACCGCTTCAGCACGATCGCCGAATTATGCCCGCCGAAGCCGAACGAATTCGAAATGCCGATCCGCAGATTCGCTTCTCTTGCTTCGTCCGCCGTATAATCCAGGTCGCACAGCGGATCGGGGTTCTTCAGATTGATCGTCGGCGGAATGAGGCCCGTCTGCAGCGACTTGACCAGCGCGATCGCTTCGACGGCTCCGGAAGCGCCAAGCATATGTCCGGTCATCGACTTGTTGGCGGTTACCGGAATCCGGTAGGCGTCTGCTCCGAATACCGACTTGATCGCCGCCGTTTCCGAGCGGTCACCGAGCACCGTGCTCGTCGCATGCGCGCTGATCACGTCGATCTCGGAAGGCGCGACTCCCGCTTCCTTCAGCGCCAGCTTCATCGCGCGGGCGGCTCCGCTGCCGTCTTCCGGCGTGGCGACCATATGATACGCGTCCGAGCTGGCGCCGTATCCGATCACTTCGCCCAGGATGTCCGCTCCCCGATTCAGCGCGTGGCTCAGCGACTCCAGCACGAGAATGCCGGCGCCTTCAGCCATTACGAATCCGTCGCGGTCCCGGTCGAACGGCCGGCTTGCCGCCCGCGGATCGTCATTGCGCGCCGACAGCGCCGTCGCGTTCGAGAAGCTGGCCAGCGATATGCCGTGCAGCGCCGCTTCTGTCCCTCCCGCGATCATCACGTCCGAGCGTCCCGCCTCGATATGAAAAAAGGCCTCGCCGATCGCCGTGTTGCCGATGGAGCATGCCGTGATCGGCGCCATCGACGGACCGAGCGCGCCGAAGCGGATGCCGATCAGCGCGGCCGCCATATTCGCGATCATCGTCGGCACGAGCGACGGACTGACCCGCCCGGGTCCCCGTCCCGCAAGCACTTCTCCCTGTCCCATCAGCGTCCCGATCCCGCCGATTCCCGAACCGACATAGACGCCGATCCGCTCGCGATCCGTCCGCTCTAGATCGAGTCCCGACTGGCGCATCGCCTGATCCGCCGCATGCAGCGCGAACTGGCAGAAGCGGTCCAGCTTTCGGGCCTCCTTCGCCCCGAGCAGCGCCGCCGCCTCGAAGTCCCGCACCTCGCCCGCTATTTTCGTTTTATAGCCTTCCGTATCGAACGATTCGATTGGCTTCACGCCCGATTCCCCGCTAACCAGCCCCGACCAAAATGTCTCCACTTCGCTGCCCAGCGGCGATACGACGCCCATTCCCGTAATGACGACCCTTTCTTTGTCCATGCGCAAAATTCCCCTTTCGATTCCTTGTCGTTTGCTTTCCGTACCGCTATAATGGCACGGAGAATATCCTAGTACAAGTTATCGTTTATACGGGTATAACGACTGCTATTTTAAGGCATGCCGACGTTTGAAGAGGAGGATTTACCATGAATTCCACCGCCCGATTGCAAGCCCTCTCCGTTTTTCTCAAAAGCCAGCGCGCCAAGATCCTGCCGGAAGACGCCGGTTTCCCCGTGGGAACGAGGCGCAGAACGCCCGGACTGCGCCGGGAAGAAGTCGCGCAGCTGGCCGGCGTAAGCACAACCTGGTACACGTGGCTCGAGCAAGGCCGCGATATCCAAGCTTCTCCGTCGGTGCTCGACTGCATCGCCGCCGCGCTGCGCATGAACGCCGACGAACGCAAATATTTGTATTCGCTGGCGCTGGAAGCAGCTTCCTCCGTTCCTTCCGCCGAAAGCGCAAATCTTCAAATCGGTCCTGCGCTGCAAAAAATCATTACCGGCCTCGAGCATTGTCCCGCCATCGTTTCCGACCGCATGTGCAACATCGTAGGCTGGAACGCGGCCGCCTGCCACGTTTTTCTGGACTTCGAACGCATCCCCCCGGATGAACGCAACATGATCCGCCTGCTGTTCGAACGCCGGGAATTCCGCCGCTTGGCCGTGAATTGGGAGCAGTTCGCCAGCGGCTTTCTGTCCATGTTCCGCTCCTATTACGGCCGCTACGTCGGCGACGACTGGTACGAGCGCTTTTTGGAAGAAATGATCGCCGCCCATCCCGAATTCAAGACGATGTGGGAGCACGGGCAGGTCAGCTACGCGCCCGAAGTGCATTTGGAATTCCGCCACGCCAAGGCCGGCAAAATGGTGTACGAACTGACGTCGCTCAGCGTGTACGGTCCGGACGATCTGCGCTGCAGCGTCTACACGCCGGCTCCCGACACGACCACGGAAGCCAAGCTGCGGCGGCTGATGGAAGAAGGCGGCTGAATCCGTCTTCTTTTTTTGCGTTCGGGCATTGACTTTCGCTTACGGACGTGTTTTTATTAAATTGTTAAATAATTGTTTAAATACTTAAAGGTAGACGGGAGGAGGAACAGCATGTCGTTCAACGACACCTTCAAGGCATTGGCCGATCCGACGAGACGCACCATTCTGGATCTGCTGAAGGAACGGGATCTGACGGCGGGCGAAATCGCGGATCATTTTCAGATGACCAAGCCGGCGATCTCCCACCATCTGAACCTGCTGAAGCAGGCGGAACTGGTCGTGAACGAGAAAAAAGGCCAGCATGTGCATTATTCGATCAACCTGACCATGTTTGAGGAATTGATGACCTGGATGTTGAAATTCAATTCGAACGAGGGAGTGTGACCGATGAAAAAGATGATCCTGCCCGTGCTTCTGCTGATTCTCTCCATTGCCGCAAGCTTCTGGGCGTATCCCAAGCTGCCCGACGTCCTAACGACCAATGCCCGCTATAACGCCGTATCCCTGTCCAAGCTGACCGCCGTATCGATCGTGCCGGTTCTCCTGCTGGTTCTGTCCGCCCTGACGCTGCTGATCGCTTCGCTGGCCGCGCGCAACCGTTCTTTCTCGCGAACCGAACGGCCGCTGTTTGCCGTCATGAACGCCGTTTACGTCGGACTGCTGCTCGTTCATGCGCTCATTCTCGCTTACGGCATGGGTTACGGCATCGACGAGCAGCTGATCGCCCCGCTGGTGACGGGGATCGTGTTTATCGCCGTCGGCAACTATCTGCCGCTCGTGAATCAGAATTCTTCCGGCGAGGCCGCGCGGCCGGACGCGTCTCCTTCCGATCCTTGGCGCAGAACCAGACGCCGGATGGCGCTCTTTTTCATCGGCGGCGGGCTGCTCATGCTGCTGTCGGCCTTCCTCCCCGGAGCCATGCTGCTGCCCGTATTTATCGCCCTCGTCGTCGCCACCTCCGTCGCGGCCGCATGCGTCTCGCACGTTGGCCGTCCGAAAACGCATTCGACAAAATAAGCAAAGAAAGCGCATACTTTTTTCTTGCCAAACTTTTTTCGACCTGCTATGATGACCTTGGGATTGTTACTGAAGAAGGCAAAACCCACCGCGTATGCAAGCTGCATATGTGTTGGGGTTTGCCTTCTTTTCGTATCAATTTCTTTTTTTCGGCAGGATGTAATCGATAGATCCCCGTTGCGCGATTTCGCAGGATAAGGAGGGCGGCAGATGATTATCGGAAAAATCTTCAACAACAATGCCATCATTGCCAGCGATGCGGGCAAAAGCGAGTTCGTGGTCATGGGACGCGGCATCGCGTTCAAGAAAAAAGTCGGAGAACCGGTCGATCAGGAATTGGTCGAGAAAATTTTCGTGCTCCAGCAAAAAGAAGCTTCGGAGAAATTCAAGCTGCTGCTGGAAGACGTGCCGCCCGAGTACATCTCCTTATGCTACGACATCATCGAATACGGGAAAAACATGCTGGACGTGCCGCTGAGCGATTATATTTACGTGACGCTGACCGACCATATGAACAACGCGCTCAAGCTGTTCGACGAAGGGATCAAGGCGACGAATCCGCTGATCTGGGAAATCCGGCGCATCTACCCCAAGGAATTCGGCATCGGCAAAAAAGTGCTGGAATTCATCGAAGAAACGCTCGGCAAAAAACTGCCCGAGGACGAAGCGGCCAACGTGGCGCTGCATCTCATCAACGCGCAGATCGACCAGTCTTCCCGCCGGACGGAAAACGTCGCCGCCCAGACGGAGAAGATCAGCGACATCCTGAACATCATCAAGTACAGCTACGGCAAATCGCCGGACGAGAACTCGATCAGCTACGAACGCTTCGTCACCCATCTGCGGTTTTTCTTCCAGCGGATCGACAGGCCGGGACGCGGCGAGCTCGAAGACGACTTTCTGCTCAAGCAGGTCAAATCGAAATACAAAAAAGCCTACGCCTGCATGCTCAAAGTCGAAAAGTATTTGCGGATCGAGCTGCCCGACGAGGAAAAATTGTATTTGACGCTGCATATCCATCGGGTCACCCGGGATTCCGCTCCTTAGTACGTTGACCAAACCTAATCAGAGGTTTGCGTTCGGCTGAAATGTATACGCTTTAGGTGCGATTCAGGAGGGCGTAACCTTACTTTCGTCTTGGTCAACGTACCAGCGGAGATTCGCGGGCCGCAATAAGCAAGCGTATTCAGTAAGCGTATTCAATTTCATAAAATCAAGGATCGTGACTGGTAATGCAGGCGAGACCAACAGGAAGCAGGCTCCCCCGGGGCGCGCGCTTCCTTGGTCTCGCCTTTTTTTATAAGCTTCTTCCTTTACTATCATCTATGCAAAAGGAGCGAGAACAATGGGAAAATATGAGCAATTGGCCAAAGACATCATTCAACACGTGGGCGGCAGAGAGAACGTCAACAGCCTCGAACACTGCGTCACGAGACTGCGCTTCAGACTGAAAGACGAAAACAAAGCCAACACCGACGTGCTTAAAAATATGGACGGCGTGGTCACGGTCGTCAAAAGCGGCGGACAGTACCAGGTCGTCATCGGCAACCATGTCCCCGACGTTTATGCGGAAGTCACTTCCGCAGGCGGCTTCTCTACCGAAAGCGGCTCCGGAGACGGCGCGAATTCCGGCGAGAAGACCAGCCTGTTCAACCGCTTCGTCGACATGATCTCCGGCGTGTTCGCGCCGACGCTCGGCGTCCTGGCCGCTACCGGCATGATCAAGGGTCTGAACGCCCTGTTCCTGACGCTGGGCTGGCTGACTCAGGAATCGGGCACTTATCAGATCTTGAACGCGATCGGCGACTGCCTGTTCTTCTTCTTCCCGATCTTCCTCGGCTATACGTCGGCGAAGAAATTCGGCGCCAACATCTTTATCGGCATGGCGATCGGCGCGTCGCTCGTCTATCCGAACATCTCGGGCATCACGTCCGCGGGCAACCCGCCGCTGTATACCTTGTTCGGCGGCACCATGTTCGAATCGCCGGTCTATATCACGTTCCTGGGCATTCCGGTCATTCTGATGACCTACTCGTCCAGCGTCATTCCGATCATCCTGGCTACGTTCGTCGGTTCCAAGATCGAAGCCTTCTTCAAAAGAACGATTCCCAGCGTCGTCAAAACGTTCCTGGTTCCGTTCTGCACCCTGCTCGTCATCGTTCCGCTCACGTTCATCGTCATCGGTCCCGTCGCGACCTGGGCCGGCCAACTGCTCGGCGCCGGCACGCTTGCCGTTTATAATCTGAGTCCGATCGTCGCGGGCATCATCATGGGCGCGTTCTGGCAGGTCTTCGTTATCTTCGGCCTGCACTGGGGACTCGTTCCGATCGCCATGAACAACCTGGCGACGCTCGGCTACGATCCGGTCGTGCTGACCGGCATGTTCGGCGCTTCCTTCGCCCAGACGGGCGTCGTTCTCGCCATTCTGCTCAAAACGAAAGACGTCAAACTGAGATCGCTCTCCGTTCCGGCGTTCATCTCCGGCATCTTCGGCGTCACGGAACCTGCGATCTACGGCATTACGCTGCCGCGCAAAAAACCGTTCATCATCAGCTGCATCGGCGGCGCGGTCGGCGGCGGCATCATCGGCGCCATGGGCACGGTCGGCTACCGCACGGGCGGCCTCGGCATCTTCGGCATTCCGTCCTACCTCGGCCCGAACGGCATCGACAACGGCTTCCTGGGCGCGGTTATCGGCATCAGCGTCAGCTTCGTCGTCGGTACGCTTCTGACCCTGTTCCTGTTCAAAGACGAAAAAACGGCTCCGGAAGACAACAAACCGTCCCAAAAAACCGATTCCCTGATCAAACAGGAAACGGTCGGCAGCCCGATGAAAGGCAACGTCATCGCCCTGTCCGCGATCAAAGACGAAGCGTTCTCCACCGGCGCGATGGGCAAAGGCGTGGCGATCGAACCGATCGAAGGCAAAGTGTATTCCCCGGTAAACGGCGTGCTGACCTCCCTCTTCTCTTCGGGACACGCCATCGGCATCACGAGCGACACGGGCGTCGAAATTCTCATTCACGTCGGCCAGGACACCGTCAAGCTCAAAGGCAAATATTTCACGCCTAAAGTCAAACAGGGCGATACGGTTCAACAAGGCGATCTGCTGATGGAGTTCGATATGGACGCGATCCGCAGGGAGGGCTACGTTCTGACCACTCCGGTCATCATCTCGAACACGGGCAATTACCTCGACGTCATCGAGACGGAGAAGAAAGACATCGGCTACAACGACGGGCTGCTGACGGTCGTCATCTAATTTCACTTGCGGACGATCCGGGGCGATCGGGAAAGGGCCGGTTCACGCCGCGGCTTCATCCATGTCGATAAAGACAACGAAGGCCGGGGCACGCTGAACCGCTCCCGCAAAGACAGCTTCCACTGGTACAAGCAGGGCATCGCCAGCAACGGCGAGAAGCTGGATGCCGGAGTCGAAAGCGCAAAATAAACGTCTTTTTCCGGCTTTCCGTTCACGCGTCATAGGCGAATCGTCCGATCTCCACATTTTCCCCGCCGCTCCCCGCTTCCTTCGGGCGAGCGGCTTTTCCGCGCTTTCGGACGGCATGTTCATGAACCAGCTATTCACAAGGCACGAAAAATGACGATATAAAACAGTACCGTTAAACCCGCTCTATTTTTCCAAAACCGGAGGTCGTCTGATGTATAAAAATCGTTACCGGTTCTATGCGGGAACCGTTTTGTATTTGATCGCCTATTACGTCTTGTTGAACGCGTTCCGCGGGAACGAGTCCGTTATGGGCTGGCTGGGCAATCTGCTCAATCTGCTGCCGGCCGCGGCCGGCGCTTTTATTCTCTGGGGGGTTGCCCGAAAAGCCGACGTCGGGTTGAAAAGGTTCTGGCGGCTGCTGATGTACAGCAGTCTCGCCTACGCGCTGGCCATGTGCTTCTGGCTGTGGGACGCCATGAGCGAGTCTTTCGTGATGTCCTTGCCCAGTCCCGCGGATTACTTATGGTTTGCCGAAGGCATCCTCATCTGTTCGGCTCTGCTGCTGCTGAACTACAAGCAGTTGAAGGGCCTTAACGCCGTCCGGCTTCTGCTCGACGCCTCGATCTTCATGACCACCATGATCGCCTTGAGCTGGATCCTCCTGATCGAACCGCTTTATGCCCAGGCAGCCGCCAGCGGAAGCCTGGCTTTCATGATTATGAACGTCAGCTACCCGATCGAGGATTTGGGCTTCCTCTTCCTCCTGATTCTGCTGATGCTGTCCAATCGGTACGCGATCGCGGTCAGAGCCCAGCAGATGCTGCTCGCGGCCGTCATGCTGTTCATCGTCGGCGATTCGATCTATCTGTACCTGCTTACGATCGACGCCTACGCCATCGGAAGCTTTATCGATCCCGTATGGAGCATGTCCTTGATCGCTATCGCGCTGTCGGGCATCGAGTCGCTGAATCCGAAGTTCTCGGCGGCATTCGTCCAAAAAACGGTCAGACCCGGAAAAGGATGGCTCAAGCGGCTGCTCCCCTACGTCAGCCTGGGCACCTTAATGGTCATCATGCTGCTGCAGATGCCCGACTTCAATATGATCGTGCTGTGCTGCATCACGGGAATTCTGCTCGTCACCGCCCGCCAAATCCTTACGCTTGCGGAAAACGACGAGCTGCTGGCCAGGCTGGGGCAATATCTCAAAGTCAGCGACCGCGCGGCCCATCACGACGAACTGACCGGTCTGCCGAACCGCCGGCTGTTCAGTCTCCGGCTGCAGGAAGCCATCGTTCAAGCGGAGAAGGATCGCGCCGAACTAGCCGTCGTCTTCATGGACTTTAACCGGTTCAAATATATCAACGACACGCTCGGTCACGGCGTCGGCGACCGGATGCTCCAGGAAGCCGCCGCAAGATTCGAGGAAGCCCTTCCCGGTCATTGTCTGCTGGCCAGGCTGGGCGGAGACGAGTTCGTGATTCTGATCCCGCGTTCTTCGGGCACGCAGACGATCCGCAGCGTGATTGCGGCCGTGGAAGACAGTCTCAAAAAGCCCATGTCGATCGACGAGCATTCGCTGCACGTCTCGACCAGCATAGGAATCGCGGTGTACCCGGCCGACGGGAGCAGCATGGACGAACTGCTCAAAAACGCCGACGCGGCGATGTACCGCTCCAAAAAGAACAACGGCAGCAAAGCGGTGTTCTTCGATTCTTCGATCGGTTCGGAATTGGAACGCCGGCTCGAAATCGAAAACGACCTCAACAACGTGATCGAACGAAACGAGTTATCGCTGCATTACCAGCTGCAGGTTCATGCGCGGACCGGCCGGATCGCGGGCGTCGAAGCGCTGCTGCGTTGGAAGCACCCCGTCAAAGGGTATATTTCGCCGGCCGACTTTATCCCGATCGCGGAAGAGACCGGAGCGATCAAGCCGATCGGGGAATGGGTGCTGCGGCAGGCCTGCATGCAGCAGCGCAAGTGGGCCCGCTCGGGACTCGCGAATCTGCGGATGAGCGTGAACGTATCTCCGCGCCAGCTTCAGGACGATCATATCGTCGAATCGTTTCTGGAAATTGTCCGCTCTGCGGAAATCGATCCGCGCATGCTCGTGCTGGAAATTACCGAAACGTTCGCCGTGAACGACATTCCCGTCGCGGTGGAACGGCTGAGCCGCCTTCGGCAGGCCGGCATTCGAGTAGCGATCGACGACTTCGGCAGCGGGTATGCTTCATTGAAGTATTTGAAAAACTTCAAGCCTTCGCTGCTCAAAATCGATCGCGGCTTTATCGCCTGCATCCGGCAGGACGACGAAGAATCCGCCGATATGGTGCGCGCCATTATTTCCCTGGGGCACAGCCTGAAAATCGAAGTGCTCGCCGAAGGGGTCGAAACGCCGGAGCAGCTGGAATTTTTGCGGGAAGCAGGCTGCGACGAAATGCAGGGCTATTTGATCGGCCGTCCGATTCCCGAGTCCGAATTGACGGAGCGTCTCCAAACTTCGCCTCTTTATTTCATGCCGCCGGATTCGATCAGTTCGTGAATATCCGGCAGTCGGCCGCCGACATCCGCGTTCGCGCGAAAAAGCCGCTTGCCCCAAACGGGGGAAGCGGCTTATCTTTTTTTATCCATGCCGAAGCTGCCGTACCAGCCGCCGCGGCGCGAGAGGTTCCGGGCTTCTTTTATAAACGGGCTCGTCTCCACGGGCAGATCGTCCGCCGGACACCAACGCAGCTCCGCGCATTTCTCTCGTTCCAGATTGACCGGCTCTCCGCTCCACCGCTCCGTTTCGAAAAAGAAGTCGATCCGCTCGTCCCCGCCTTCCTCGGCCGCTCCGATCTGAAGGACTGCCGTCATGCGCAGATCGTCAGGTTCGATCAAGACGCCGCATTCCTCGCGGGCCTCGCGCAGCGCCGCCTCCGCCGCCGTCTCCCCGCGCTCGATTTTGCCCGCCGGAAGGCCGTAACATCCGTCGTCATGGCCGGTATTCCGCCGCTTGAGCAGCAGTACGTTTCCTCCGCGAATCAAAAAAACATGCGCCACGCTGACGCGTCTCGCCGTCTCCATCCTCCATCGCCCCTTTTCCTCTTCCTCATTGAGAAGACGTTTTTTCTTTTCCTTGATCTATTCCTCTGTCTATTGTACGCAAAAACTGCCGCATGTCGCGCAAATATCCGTCGTCGAACAGCTCCCGGGGCATAAAAACGGCCGTCAGCACCGTCAGCGCCTCCGATGCCGCGACCCGGCGGTCCAGCATCGAATGATCGGCTTCCGGCAGCCGGGTTACGCTGAGCAGCTCCGCCGGAATGTTGTCGCGGTACACTTTTTCCGTATCGTCGGAATCGACATTGAGGTCCTCTCCGCCCAGCACCAGGTGAACCGGCTGCCGGAAAGCCGGCAGGTCGTCCGCCGAGTCCGATCTGAAGTTTTTCCCGATAAACGTCCAGCGGTCCCGCGAGATGGCCTCCGCGCCCGACACGCCCGCCTTTTTGCGGTAAGCTTCGTAGTCTTCGTATGAAGCTCCGCGCTGCAGCAGATCCAGCACGTCGGCGTCTTCCCGTTCGATCCGCGAGATCGCCGCTGCGGACGCGCCGCTGTTCTCCATTTCCCGGCGCGTGTTGTACCGCCCCTGCTCGATCCAGTTCACCGCCGGCGCCACCAGAATGTGGAACGCCAATTCCGGTTCGTCGCGGGCGACTTTAGGAATGACCCAGCCCGCCTGGCTGGCTCCCCAGAGACCGATGCGCGAAGCGTCGATCTCCGGCTGCGAGCGCGCCCAGTCGATCGCTTCGGCCGTATCCCGCGCCCGGTCTTCCATGCTCTGGTTCAGCCAGTTCCCTTCCGAGCCGCCGACGCCGCGTTTGTCCAGCGACAGCGACGCGTAACCTTCCCCGGCGAAAGCTTCCCACAGCGGCTTGTACGCACCGTCGTAGGAGGCGTTCGTCGGTCCGTCGCCGTGCACGAACACGACGAGGCCGACCGGGCCGGAAGGGGATTTCGGCAGCGCCAGCGTTCCGGTCAGCACCCCTTCCGGCGTGTCGATCGATACCGCCCGTTCCTCTATCCGGTAAGTGTTCTGAATCAGGAAGAAGACGAGCAGCGCCGACAATACAAGCAGTACCGACCCTCCCGTGATCCACAGCGCTTTTTTGCTCTTTTTTTTCATTTGCTTTCGTTCCTTTCCCGATCGATCTTGAATTTACCGCCCGTCCGCGGGCCTGCACATGAAATGCCAGAGCGGTTCCCGGAAAAAGAAACGGCCGAGCGGACGCCGTTCGACGCGAACCGTTCGGAAGCCCGCGTTTTCGTACAGGCGAATCGTCGCCGGACTTCGGCCCGAGACGTGCAGCGACAGAGAGCCGAAGCCGGATTCGCGGGCAAAACGCGCCGCATGACCCAGCAGAGCGCGTCCGATCCCTTTTCCCCGGCAGTCCGGACGGACGGCGATATGTTCGATATAACACTCTTCTTCGGGAGGCGTATAGCCGAGCGCCGCCATTCCCGCCGCGAATTTCAAGACGTTAAGCGGGCCGAATTCGAACATCAGGCGTACCCAATCCGGCTCCTTTCCTCCGCCTGCGGAACTTTTTCCGGTCGGCGTCCATTTTAATGCGACGGTGCCGACCGGCTGCCCGGAATCCGGCAAAAAGAAGCCGAACTGCCGCGAGCCCTCTTCCTGCCGAAACGGCCAGGCCGCCGCGATCAGCCGCGCGGTGCGCCGATCGTTCAGCCGGACGAGCGAGCGGAACTTGCCGCCGAACGAGCAGGCCAGCAGCTCGCAGACGGCTTCGTGATGCGCGGCTTCGCATGCCGCGATGCGGCCCTCGCCGCGGACGGCCGCGCCGGAAACAGCCGGACCGTCCTCCTTTTTCCGTCCCGGCCGCTCATCTCGTTTCCATTGCTCCGATTGTTCCTGCCGCGCCGAAGCCGATTCAGGTTTATCGGTCATGCCGTATCTCCTCCGCCGGTCCCGCATAAATTTCGAGTTCAAGCTGCACGGCGCTCCCGCCGAACAAGGACAGATAAGATTTTTCCGCCAGCACGATCCGTTCCGGCGAAAGGCCGAACCGTCCCCGTACCCTCGCGCACGCCGCTTCGACGTACGCCTCGGCCTCTTCGTCGCCTGCCGCAGCGAAGCTCTCGCTCCAATACAGGCCCGCTTCCAGCAGCAGATCGTCCGGGCGTCCGTCCTCCTCCGGTTCGAGCCGAAAATACAAGCCGGTGCCGCCTTCGTCCCTGACATGGAAAAGATCCGCTTCGAATAAACGGCGCGGACGCGCGGGCGCTTCCAGCAGCATCCTGGCCGTGACGGACTGCTCGGGTCCGGCCGGCATCGCCCACCGTCTCAATCGTCTGGACGGACGGCGTTCCCAGCTTCCGGCATCCGGCCGCTCTTTTTGCTCCCGCCGTTCGGCCAACAGATTCGAAGCAAAGCGCTCCAACCGCCGCAGGCGCTCGATCTCCGCCCGGACGGACGCCAGCGAATCTTCGATCAGCCGTTCGGATTGCCGCCCGTCATATTCGTCGATGGCCCGGCGCGCTTCCGCTACCGGAATATCCAGCTGCCGCAGCAGCAAAATATGGGACAGCCGGTACATTTCCTCGATTCCGTACCGGCGGTAGCCGCCGGAATCGATATGCGCGGGCGGCAGCAGTCCTTTTTCCTCGAAGTACCGCACCTGATGCACGGATACGCCCATCATTCCGGCAAACTCGCGTATGGTCAAAAAATCGTTCATGCTCGATCGCTCCTTTCCGTTCCTCTCCTCGCTTCTTCACTATAAAGGTTAGGTCTGACCTAAGGTCAAGCCTTGTTTTCTAGTGATAAAACTTTTCGCAACAAACTTACTAAAAATAACATAAAAGCTATTGACTCCTGTTTTCGTTGCGGTATAATAAGGTCAAAGAAAGTCAAAGTCAGAAGAAAAGATCAAACCTTTGCTTTGCAAACGCCCTTTACCCTGATTCGTTCGATAGCGGATCGATCTTTCTTCGAAGCAGGCTTCGGCTTTCGTTCCCCCTAATTCCGGCGGCCCGTTTCCCGAGCGGAGCGGGCAGCCGTTTTCTGACTATCGTTAATCAACCTATTATTCCATTAATGAAAGGGGCATGCCTTCATGCGCTGTCAACACTGCAATCACAATCAAGCAACCGTAGGTCTGAGCCTCACCTTGAACAATAAATCCGAAAAAATGTTTCTGTGCGAAGACTGCTATGCCAAAGTCAACGGCGGCGTGCCGTTCGCGGCCGGCTTCGGTCCTTCCGGCCAATCGCCGTTCGAAGAACTGTTCAGAGGCTTCATGCAGCCCGGCCAGCCGAACTCCGGCGCGGCGCAGCAGTCTTCCCGGCCGAACGCCCAAGCCGGCGGACGGCGCGGCGGCGGCCTGCTCGACCAGCTCGGCCGCAACTTGAACGACGCGGCGAGAGACGGCAAGATCGACAACGTCATCGGCCGCGACGACGAAATCGACCGCGTCATCGAAATTCTGAACCGCCGGAACAAAAACAATCCGGTGCTGATCGGCGAACCGGGCGTCGGCAAGACGGCGATCGCCGAAGGACTGGCGCTTCGCATCACGGAAGGCAAAGTTCCCGCCAAGCTGCTGAACAAAGAAGTGTATTCGCTGGACGTCGCCTCCCTTGTGGCCGGAACCGGCATCCGCGGCCAGTTCGAAGAGAAGATCAAACAGCTGATCGCCGAGCTGGAACAGCGTCAAAACGTCCTGCTGTTCATCGACGAGATCCATCTGCTGGTCGGCGCGGGTTCCGCGGAAGGTTCCATGGACGCCGGCAACATCCTGAAGCCGGTACTGGCTCGCGGCGAACTGCAGGTTATCGGCGCGACGACGCTCAAGGAATACCGGCAGATCGAAAAAGACGCCGCGCTCGAACGCCGCTTCCAGCCGGTGACGGTCGACGAGCCGAGCCTTGAAGAAGCGGTTGAAATTCTGAAAGGACTGCGAGCCAAATACGAACAGTTCCACGGCGTCCGCTATCCGGACGAAACGCTTGAAGCGTGCGTGCGCCTGTCGAGCCGTTACGTTCAGGACCGCTTCCTGCCGGACAAAGCGATCGACCTGCTGGACGAATCGGGCGCCAAGCTGAATCTGCGCGCTTCGGGCGGCGGAGCCGACGAGATCCGCGCTCGTCTGGAACAGATCAAAAGCGAAAAAGACGCCGCGGCCCGCGAAGAAGATTACGAACGCGCCGCCAAGCTGCGCGACGAGGAAGCTTCCCTCATGAAGCGTCTGGAAGGCGAACCGGCGGAAGGCGGCATGCTTGAAGTCACCGTCGAAGACATCCAGAATATCATCGAACGCAAGACGGGCATCCCGGTCGGCAAGCTGCAGGCCGACGAGCGCGGCAAGATGAAAAATCTGGCCGCCCGCCTCGAAAGCCGCGTCATCGGCCAGAGCGAAGCCGTCGACAAGGTGTCCAAAGCGGTACGCCGCGGACGGGCCGGACTGCGCAGCGGCGGCAAGCCGATCGCGTCGTTCCTGTTCGTCGGACCGACCGGCGTCGGCAAGACCGAACTGTCCAAAGCGCTGGCGGACGAGCTGTTCGGCAGCAGCGACTCCATGATTCGTCTCGATATGAGCGAATACATGGAACGCCACTCCGTCTCCAAACTGATCGGTTCGCCTCCCGGCTACGTCGGCCATGAAGAAGCCGGCCAGCTGACGGAAAAAGTGCGGCGCAATCCGTACAGCATCATCCTGCTCGACGAGATCGAAAAAGCGCATCCCGACGTGCAGCACATGTTCCTGCAGGTGCTGGACGACGGCCGCCTGACCGACAGCCAGGGCCGCACGGTCAGCTTCAAAGATACGGTCATCATCATGACCTCCAACGCCGGTACGGCCGCGGAGAAGAAAATCACCGTCGGCTTTGCCGCGGCGGGCAAAGCGGAACAGACCCGTTCGATTCTCGACTCGCTCGGCAATTATTTCCGTCCCGAATTCCTGAACCGGTTCGACGGCATCGTGCCGTTCGCCTCGCTGAAGGAAGACGATCTCGTGACGATCGTCGACAACATGCTCGCCGAAGTGTCCGCCAACCTGTCGGCTCGCGGCATCGCGCTGGACATCACGGACGAAGCGAAAAGCAAACTGGCTTCGCTGGGCTACGATCCGGCCTTCGGCGCCCGTCCTCTGCGCCGCGTGATTCAGCAGCATGTGGAAGACGGCATCACCGATCTGCTGCTCGACGACGAAGACGTCAATGCCGTCCGCGTCGAGCTGTCGGACGACCGCGTTCGCGTCGTCCGGGCTTGATTGCGGATCGGACGGTCCGGCGGCCCATGACCATACCGCCGCCGAGACGTTACCGAAAAACGCAAAAAGCTGTCCCGCCTAACAAGGCGAGACAGCTTTTTTTGCGTATGAAGCGACGGGCGAAACCTGCGCCGCGCAGCCGTCAGCCGGCGGTCCGGGCGAACGCCTGGTTAAGGTTCTGCGGAAGCGAAACCGGCTTCCGCCGCCGTCATCCATCGTTCGGCTCCGAACGTCCAGAATCGGGTCAGATACGTATCCACTTTTCCCGCGGCCGCGGCCGCTTGAATCTGGGCGCTTTTATAAATGCCCCGGGGCATCCCGTCTTCGGCGACCATCCACCGCTCGCCTCCGCCGGGAGCCACGAAGGTGTCCCAAGGTTCCAAGTAAGAAGACGCGTAAGGAAATTCGCGGCAGGCTTCCGATCCCGGCGCTTTGAGCGAAGCCAGATAGAGCCTGAGGTTTTCCAGCATCTCCTCGGCTTCGGAGACGTGGATCGTATTAAGCAGGCCGATCTCTCCCGTTTTGACGCCTTTGGAAGTGCCCGATACCTGTTCGGAGTCGGCCAGTCTGCCGTAAGACAGAAAGATTTCTTTCTCTCCGTTCTCGACCGGATAAGAATTGCGGAAGTAGAAGCCTTTGTCCGTCAACACGGCCCCGACATGTCCTTTGCTGCGAAGTCCCTCGTCCCGGAAAGCCAGCACCTTTTCGCTTTGCGGAACGCCGAACGTTTCTCGCTCCGGCTTCTGCTTCGGCACGCGTTCCGCATCCCAAAATTGCGCATCGTTAAAATACCCGGCCGATCGGCACAAAGCGAGAAGAAAAGCTTCGTCGGGCACAAGTTCCGCTTCCTGTAAAAGTTCCCGCTGCGCCAAAGGAATCGGTCCTTTTGCGAATACCGCGTCCGTCCCGGGTTCGGGGGCCAATTGATTGGTCGCATGAATATCGCGAAGGATTTCCAGTATGTCTCTGTCCTTGAATTTGCGGCTGTTCCAGGTCAGGCTGTAATCGCCGAGACGGATCTCCCAAGGTCCTTTGCCTTTTACGGGGGCCGGCATGCGCTTGAATTCTTCCCAGGAAATAAAATAGTGATCGAGCTCGTATTTCCAGTGGATCCCCAAATTCGTGAATGCCGCCCCGTGGGCGTAGCGGCCGATAAAGGTCGCATCGCAAAACGCGATCGGCCATGCGTGTTCCGGGATTTGCAGGTTGCGGCGCAGCTTTTTCAAACCGCCGCTGTCGATCCGCTCTCCCGTTTCGGCATACTTGCGGGCGGAGACGATCTCATAGGCCGCCCGGGCTATGGCTTCGCAGTCTTCGCCGGGCTGCGAAGCGTTTGCGGCGCTCTGCGCTTCGGGCTGCGAAACGACGTTCTTTTTTTTCCAAAAAGCCATTCGTTCGCCTCCTTATCCGGTTTTGACTTTGCGTCCGAACAGCTGTTTGAACAGGGCAAAGAAAAATACCGGACTGAAAAGAATGCTGAAAATAGTCATTCCGATTCCCGATGCCGTCCGCCGGATCACCGGGGCGACGCTCCGCTTCCAAGCGCTCATTTTGTCCAGCTCGTCGACCCAGCGCCGAAGTTCGACATCGCCTTCGTAACGGCGCAGCTGCCGGCGAAAATACTTCATGGCACGATCGTACTGACGCGCGTCATACAGCGTTTTGCCGTAAGCCAGCCGAATTTCCGCATCGTCGGACATGCCTTTCAGATAAACCCGCATCAGCTTCATCGGACGTTCCCCGGTTTTCAATTTCAGCAGGATCAGACGCTTCATCGCCGCGGGAGTGCTCAAGTATTCCGAGGTGCCGAAAGTGGCGTGGCTGAGCCAATAATCGTGCAGGACTTTCGGATTTCGTTCGCCTTCTTCGATCAGTTCGCGCAGCTGCCGCGTTTCTCTCAGGCCGCTGTCCAGCGACAACGCATAGTCGGCTTCTTCGCGCGCCTCCTTCAGGTAACCGAGCCGCATCAGCAGATCGGCATGGGACGCGCGGGCACGCGCATCCTGAGGCTCGCACACGATCGCCGTACGATAACATTCCAAAGCTTCCTCGTAGCGCAGCAGCAGGCTTAGAACGGCCGCTTTTGCCGAATGTCCCGACGACAGATCGGGCCGCATTTCTACCGCGATGCAAGCTTCTTCGAGAGCTCGATTCGCCATTTGAAGGTATTCGGGGATGAATTCTCTCGTAAATCGGCGGGTATGCGCGATCGCGGGAAGGGTCATCAGGAGATTGTAGAGTTCCTCAGACAACCGAATGTGATAATAATAAAAGTCGGGATTCAATTCGACAGCCCGTTCGAGCAGGTCGATCGCTTCCTTCGCATTTCCCAAATCGGCTTGAATATCCCCTGCCGTCCAGTACAGTTGGTCATTGGCGGGATACTCCGCGATCAGTTCGCGAATGCCGTCCATCGCCGGCTCGTGCCGGTGCAGCATCCATAAACACCGCGCGCCTTTGAACCGGGAGTCGAAATCTCCCGGAACCGCCTGCTGAATCGCTCCGACTATTTCAAGCGCCTGTTCGTAATGCTTTGCAGCGAACGCGGATTCCAATTCGTCGCGCCGCCGCTGTATGTATCGTTCCTCGGTTTCGATATCGGGTCTTTCGCTTAATGCTTCCGTCATGTATGTTACTCTCCTTCGCGTTTCGGTCTTTCAATTATAACCGGGCGGCGGAAGAAGCGCACAATAGGGCGATAGTCATCAAAAGCGTCATAAAAAGTAATATAATGGATATTAATTTTCTCTTTTTCTATTTTTTTGGTTCCATAGGCCCAAAACATCGTCTATTTAAAACATTTCGAGCATAGGCATACTTCTTCGCCGCCTATCTGGCAAGTCCCCTTTCCTCAGCCGTCAACGGCGCGGCCATTCGGGCGGACGGCGGCCTCGTACGAAGCGTATTCTGATTTTTCGAACCTCTGCCTTTTATTTTCCGAAGACGCCTCCGGCGTCTTTTTTCGTTCGAAAACGGTTCATTCGAAAAACGCTCGCTCTTTCCCGTCGAAGATGAGAGGTTTTTCCTATCTCTCTGTCTAAGTCCCTGCCTCGAATTGCCGATAAAACTGACATCAGGCAACGAAGCGAGCTCAGGGATGCGCTTCCCGGCCAAAAAAACAATTTTACGCGATGGAGAGTGACCGGCATGAACCTGTTTCGAAATTTCAAACTCCGTTCCAAACTGTTGATCTTAAACATAACCGCAATCGTCTTTCTGCTTCTGATCGGATCGGTAAGCTACGTCTACGTCAATCAAATGACGGCGAATTCCCGAACGATGTATGAAGACAGCCTGATGAAGGTCAAATCGATCAATCAGGTCATGACCAATTTCAACCGGATCATGAACGACATGCTGCAGTTGATGATAACGAAAGACGCAGCGAAAAACGAGCAGCTGACGCAGCATTTCGAAGAAACGTTCGCTTCGAACTCGTCCATCTTGAAAGCTTACGGCGAGTTCCATCTGAGCGCCGAAGAGCAGTCCATCTACGACGAAATTACCAGCAACCGAAAAAATCTGCGCGCGACCGAAGACAAAGTCATCGAGGCGGCCAAAGCGAACGAAAACACCGAAGCTTACCGGATTTACTCAAACGAAATGGAGCCGCTTAAAAATAAAACGGAAGCCCTCTACACGGAATTGGCTCAGTTGGCGGAAGATGCGGCCAAACAAAGCAACATGCAAAACAATCAGGCCGGAGATCTCTCCAAGACGGTCAGCATCTTCAGCTTAATCGCCGCCGTTCTTCTGCTGAGCCTTCTGTCGCTGCTGATTATCCGTTCCATCACTCGGCCGATCCGGGAACTGCAGGAACTGATGAAGCTGGCTGCCGAAGGCGACTTCACTTCGGTCGGCACGAACGTATCGAAGGACGAAACGGGCCAATTGACCCGTTCTTACAACGCGATGGTCGAATCGCTCGGCACGCTGATCAAGCAAGTTTCGGAGAACGCGGTTACTTTGGCCGCAAGCTCCGAGCAGCTGCTCGCAAGCTCCGAACAAAGCGCGCAGGCGACCGAACACATTTCCACGCAGGTTCAGGAAATCAGCGAAGGCACGGAGTCGCAGGCCCGCGGCACGATCGAAATGAACCGCACGATGGAAGAAATGAACGTCGGCATCCAGCGCATCGCCGAATCGGCGACCGAGCTGGCGGCGGATTCGCAGGATTCGGAGGCCAGCGTAACGGAAGGCCACCGCAAGCTCGAAGAAGCGATCCGGGAAATGGAACAAATTCACCGCTCGATCGGCACTCTGTCGGAAGTCGTGACTTCGCTGAACGAGAAATCCGCCAGCATCGGCGACATTACCGATACGATCAAAGCGATCGCCGATCAGACGAGCCTGCTCTCGCTGAATGCCGCGATCGAAGCGGCTCGTGCCGGCGAAGAAGGACGCGGATTCGCCGTCGTGGCCGCCGAAGTCAAAAAGCTGGCCGAGCAGACCCAGGAATCGTCCGCGAACGTATCGGGCCTGATTCACGAGATTCAGAGCGAAACGCAGAACGCGTTCCGCAGCATGGAACTCAGCCGCAGCCAAGCCGAAAACGGCCGCATCGTGATGAGCGACGTATCCCGCGTGTTCGACGGCATCATGCACAGCGCGCGCAATCTGTCCGTTCAGCTGCATGAAGTGTCCGCCGTGACCGAGCAGATGTCCGCAAGTTCCGAACAGGTTCTGGCCACGGTCGAATCTTCGGCCGCCATCGCGGGCAGCGCCAAAGACATGACGCAGAGCGTGGCCGCGGCCACGGAAGAACAGCTCGCCTCCGTACAGGAAGTGACGGGTTCGGCCGCGTACCTCAGCAAGCTGGCGCAGGATCTTCAGACGTCGATCGAACGCTTCAAGGTGTAAGAGAATACGAGCAAAAGAAGTCCAAAACAGAGGAAAGGACGGCATCCGCTTGGATGCCGTCCTTTTTTTCGTGCCGCCGTGCCGACCGTCGCCGTGCCGTAACAATGCGCTTGTCGGCGAATCATTCCGAACCGAGCAGCTCCAACAAATCCGCGTCCGTCAGCGTCGCGATGCCCTCTTCTCCCGGTCGAATGACTTCGTCGATCAGCTGCGTTTTTTTGCGCTGCAGTTCGTGCATCTTCTCTTCTACCGTTCCCTTCGCCACCAGGCGGATCACCTGGACGACGCGGGTCTGGCCCATGCGGTGCGCCCGGTCTTCAGCCTGCCGTTCCACGGCCGGGTTCCACCAGAGATCGTACAAGATGACCGTATCCGCTCCGGTCAGATTGAGTCCCGTCCCCCCGGCTTTGAGCGAGATCAGGAACACGCCCTTCTCCCCGTCGTTGAACCGCTCGCACAGCTCCAGCCGCTCTCTCGGAGGCGTCGCGCCGTCCAGGTAAAAGAACGGCATTTCCCGGTACCCAAGTTCCCGTCCGATCAGGCTCAGCATCTCCGTGAACTGCGAGAAGACCAGCACGCGGCGGCCCGCCCGCCGGCATTCTTCCAGCGTCTCCAGCAGCTGCTCGAACTTGGCGGAACGTCCCGCGTAACCTTCCACGAACAGCGCGGGATGACAGCAGATCTGGCGCAGCCGGGTCAGGCCGGCCAAGAACTGAATGCGGCTTCGCCCCAGTTCCTCGCTGCTGTCGAGATGCTTCAGCGTCTCGACGCGCAGTTTCGCCAAGTGCGCCGCATACAGTTTCTTCTGCTCGGGCAGCAGCTCCGTAATCCGCATCGATTCGATTTTTTCCGGCAGCTCGCCCAGCACGTCGCTTTTCAGGCGGCGCAGCAGAAACGGGCGGGCCCGTTTGGCTACCTCTTCCCGGGTCAAGTCCGCAAATTTCCGGCGGTTCGGATACAGGCCGGGCAGCACCGCGTCGAATACCGAACGCAGTTCTTCCAGCGAGTTCTCGATGGGCGTGCCGGTCAGCGCGAAGCGGAATCCCGCATGCAGCGACTTGACCGCCCGCGCCGTCTGGGTATCGGGGTTCTTGATCGCCTGGGCTTCGTCAAGCACGAGCGTATGCCAGTTCATCTGCTCGTACCGCGTCAGATCCCGGCGCAGCAGCGGATACGACACGATCAGGACGTCCAAATCGTTCGCTTGGCTCAGTACCGCTTCGCGTTCCGCTTTCGTGCCGTCCGCCACGGCGGCGCGGATCTCGGGCGCGAAACGTTCCAGTTCGCTGCGCCAGTTATACAGCAGCGAAGCGGGCGCGACGATCAATGCCGGCCGGGCCTCCTCGCGGATCTCGGGCAGCACCGACAAGAGATAGGCGATGCTCTGGATCGTTTTGCCGAGACCCATGTCGTCGGCCAGCACGCCGCCGAGCCGGTAATGCGCCAGCGTCTTCAGCCAGCGGTAGCCGGTCTGCTGGTAGTCGCGCAGCACCGGAATCATCGCTTCGGGCACCGGAAAGTCGAGCAGGTCGGGGCTGCGCAGACTGTCCAGCAGGCGGCGCAGTCCCCGACCCGGACGGATCAGGCCGTCCGCTCCCTCAGTCTGCCCGCCCAGCAGATGCAGCCCTTCCGCCGCCGGAAGACGGAAGGAAGCGGCATCTTCCTCCGAGAGAAACGGACGGCTGCCGTTCAGAAAATCGAGCAGCGTACGGAACGCCTGCGTTTCCAGCGGCAGCAGCGAGCCGCTGCGCAGCCGGTAATACCTGCGCTTGTCCTGCAGCGCTTCGAGGACTCCTTTGATCTCGGCTTCGGGAATTCCGTCGATCTCGAAGCGGAACTCCAGCCAGTTCGTCCGTTCGTCGAACTGCGCCGAAATTTTCGGCGGAGGAGTAACCCGGATCACTCTTTCCTTCACGGAAGTCGTCGCGTACACTTTCGCCAGCTTTTCCAGATGGGGCACGATGCCGTGCAAAAAGGCGAATTCGCGCTCTTCGTCCTGCATGTAATAGCCGCTTTCCGTGCGGGTGAACCCCGCTTCTTCCATCAGTTCGAGAATGCGCAGCTCTTTCCCGCCCTCCCGAACGAGAATGCGGCTCTCGCCCCGCCGTTCTCCTCCGCGCTCCAGCGGATTGATGACAATGTCTCCGTATTGAAACTCCAACCCGGCCAGCAGACGATCGTGGACCCGGTCGAGATACACGCCGGCCTGAAGCGGAATCCGCACGACCTGCTCGGACACGCCGGCGTCGAAAAAGACGTCCCCCAGCTTCATCAGTCCCGGAACGACCCGCTCCGTAAAGGCGGAGACTTGGGCTTCGGGAATGCTTATCGTCTCGCTTCCGTCTCCGCCCCCCGCTTCTTCCGCCGACAGAATCCGCTGCAGGTCGGCCAATCTGCGCGCTTCGGCCGAGCCCAGCCGGTAAAAAGTCCCGGCGTGCAGCGTCAGGCCGTAAGACTCGAGCACGGTCGTTTCCGCCATGCCCCGCGCCCGCATGCGCAGCGAACCGTTCGTTCCGCGCTCAAATTCGAAGCGCAGCGGCAGCGGCTCTTTCGAAATGCCGACGCCGGGATGCGATCGGCCGCCGCTGCGGATCGCGGAACTCGGAGCCGCTTCCAGCAGCGGCGCGAGCCCTTCCCAGGCATGCGGCGGAAGAGGCAGCGAAGGCGGGTCGCCGATTTCTCCCGTATACAGCGCGCCGGCCGAAGCCCGCTGCATCTTCTCGCTGCGCCGGATCTCGGCCAGACGCAGCAGCACGGCATCGTCTTGCTGGCCGAAGCAGTCGACCGAAGGATCATACGTGAAATAACGGGAAAGCGAATAAGATTCGCCCCGTTCAAACCTCGTCAAAAATTCGCGGATGTCCGGAACGGCATACGTCCGTTCGAAGCCGACTCTCAGTTCGATGCCGAGCAGTCCTCGGCGCGGTCCAGGCGGATAGGGCGCCAGCAGGAATTCCGCCTTCAGCTCCCGGCGGGATTCGAAGATCGAACGCGAACCGCCCAGCGCTCTGGGCTGCTGCCGGAACAAATCCATCACCCGGCCGACCAGACGGTCTTCGGGCCGGCCGAAGAAAGACGACGAGGCGGCCGTATCGGGGCGGTCTCCGTCCGGCGGCCGCTCGCTCTCCGTCCGGAGCAGGATTTCGCCTTCCGTTTCCGGCAAAAAAGACTCGGAAAAGCGTTCGCTCTCCCGCCGCTCGAATGCCGCCTCCTCCGCCTCCGCTTGAGGATCGCCCGCTCCCGCTTCGGAGAGCTTTCCTTCCCGGCGCTGATGAAGCAGCTGAAGCAGCGCCGCCCCCGTATGTTTGCAGCAGCGTTCGAACGCAAAGCCGGCCGAACATTCGCATTCGGCATCTACGCGGTCATCCGTGCCGAAGCGGAGCGTGACGCGCCAGACGTCCCCGTCCCGCACGAAAGCCTCGTAAGCTCCGGGGCCTTCCTCCGGCAGGCGGCGAAGCTCGACTTTTCCGGCCCCGAATAAAGTCTCGCCCTTCCGGTAAGCGCCCGCTCCGCACAGCGACTTGATCATCCGTTCGTTCCATTCCGTCTCGGCCGTTCGCTTTCTCAATGCGCTTCCTCCATTGCGTGTGGTTTGAGTCCCAGTGTACCAGAAGCGCCGGTTGTTTGCATCGTGTTCGCTTACGGAACCGACAACCCGCATGCCAAAAAGCGGCCGCCGCCGGAGCGATGTCCGATCGAAAGCCGCTTAACGTTCAGGGCGGAGCGGAGATAAGCCTTTTGCTGTCCTCTGCTTCCGTTCCCGACTGTATATGAATTATGTATGCTCAGAAAAAAACGTCCGGGCTTGCCTGCTCGTCCCTCGCCGTCTGCCGGTTCATCCATTCGTTAAGCGCCTCGGCCAGCGCGTAAGGCGAGTCGGCCGGCATGTTCAGCGCGGGATTGACGACCTCCAGCACACGGCGCCACAGCAGGATCAAATGCGACTCCAGTTCGCGCTCCAGCGACCGGCGAACCCCCATCAGCGCGATGAACAGCATCAGCAGCGCCGCGACCGCCAGCATGACGGCTTCCAAATTCGCCGCAACGCCGCCAATCACCGTATCATGAATCCCGAGAGCCGGCCAGACGAGATCGAGTCCCGCCGTTCCGAGAATGCCGATCAAAATGGACAGCGACAGACCGGTCAGCGCATGGTCCGCAATCCGGAATTTTCGGGCGGCCTTCTCGAAGCCCACTTCTCCGGCATAGCGTTCCAGGTGGATCATCTGCTTGCTGAAGCTCCAGCTCTCCTTCTCGACCGGCAGCAGATAATAATCGATCAGCCTCTGTGCCGCCGACAAATGCGAGCCGGTCATCCGGGATTCCCGCGGCCCCAATACCGCCTGTCTCATCAGACTCATGCAGATTCCCTCCCGTTCTTCGGATACTTTCTCATTTGCTTCCAGTATAGGGGGTTGGAAGACGCAAAAAAAGCCTCTCGCGTCCGAAAGGCTTTGGTCCTAAAGCTTGCTTGTTCGATCGTTCGCGCAGGGCCTTACGTCCGGGATCGATCCAAACGACAGCATGGATTGTCCCGGTTCGGCAGACAAGGTCGGGACATTCCCGCATCGAATCGAGCGAAGAAGACTTTTCGCGGATTCCGAACGAACGGCGGCGGCAAACGGACAGGGTCGGGCCGATCGTCCGATCAGCGGACCGCCCCCGCTTTTTGTCCGAACTTCACCGTAACCGTCTCGAAATACAGTCTGCGCTTCTCGTCCGCTTGAATGTCCGGTGCCATTTCGAGAAACCATTCCTGCTCCAGATCGCTTTCGGACAGCAGCCCCTGCCTCCAAAACGAAATGCCGGCCTGCGGATATTCGTAAAGGAATTCGTCCTCTTCCGACGCATCCGGACCGAACTGCTTCAGCCGCGGCAGCAGCCTCTCGACCGGAACGCCGAAAACGTTCAACCCGGACGGCAGCACCGCGTTCATCGGCAGTCCCGTGTGCCGATCCGTTTCGATCTCTTCGATCCGTCCGTCGTCGTCGTATTCGACCCGGAAAAAGTAAGCGAGATTGCGGGTTTTCCAGGCTTCGAGAACCGTTTCCGCTTCCTCCCTCGGCATTCCGAGCCGGAGCGGCCCGATCCCCTGCCCCGGTTCGATGACGAAGCGTTCCGGCGCCTCCGACGGGAGATCGCTCATCCTGCAAGAAAAATAATCGACGCGCCCTCCCGGTTGGGGCACTCCGTTCACGGCCGGGTCGGCTGCGGATTCGGCGCTGCCGCCCTGTACGGAATCCAAACTTCCGGCTTCCGTCCGCGGCCGCTCGAGTCCGTACATTCGCTCCAGTCTCTCTTTCGTTTCCTCCGAAAGTTTTTCCCGCTGTTCGTCCATACGCGTCCCTCCTCCGTTTCTTCGATTCGTCCGGCTTCCCTCTATTATATTCGAACCTGTTCTCACGGCAAAAAAAGCCGAAGACTTCGAAAAGTCTTCGGCTTCCCGATCGAAACAGCGACCGAAACGAATGCTTCCGGCGCCTGTTCGGCTTTTTCCGCCTTTACACCATCACTTTGCACATCATGTTCGTAAACTCCACCGGATCTTCGATCGGCAGTCCTTCGATCAGCAGCGCCTGATTGTACAGCAAATCCGTATACAGGTCCAGCTTGGACTTGTCGCTATCAAACGAAGACTTCAGCGAAGCGAACACGTCGTGATGCACGTTCACTTCCAGCACTTTTTCCGCCTTCACGTTCGGATTGTCCGGCATCATGCTGAGGATTTTTTCCATCTCGATCGACACTTCGCCGTCGCTGCTCAGGCAGACCGGATGCGAGCGCAGACGCTTGGAAGCGCGCACGTTCGATACTTTGCCTGCGAGGCGCTCCTTCATGTAGGCGAACAGTTCTTTGCTGTCTTCGGCTTCCGCCTCGTCCTGCTTGTCCTGTTCGCTGTCCTCGATGCCCAGGTCTCCCGAGGAGACGGAGCGGAATTCCTTCTCCTTGTAGTTCGTCAGCATTTTCACCGCGAACTCGTCGATATCGTCGATGAAGTACAGAATCTCGTAGCCTTTGTCCGCCACCATCTCGGTCTGCGGCAGCTTCTCGATGCGCGCGTAGGATGCGCCGGCCGCGTAGTAGATGTACTTCTGGTCTTCCGGCATGCGGGATACGTACTCGTCCAGCGTGACCAGCTTTTTCTCCGTCGAAGAATAGAACATGAGCAGATCCTGCAGCGCGTCCTTATGCGTACCGTAGTCGCTGTACACGCCGTATTTCAGCTGGCGGCCGAACGATTCGAAGAACTTCCCGTACTTCTCGCGGTTGTCTTTTTGCAGGGATTTCAGCTGGCTCTTGATCTTGCTTTCGATGTTTTTGGCGATCATCTTCAGCTGGCGGTCGTGCTGCAGCATCTCGCGGGAGATGTTGAGCGACAGGCTCTCGGAATCGACCATGCCTTTCACGAAGCTGAAGTAGTCCGGCAGCAGGTCCGCGCATTTGTTCATGATCAGCACGCCGTTGGCGTACAGCTCCAGCCCTTTTTCGTACTCGCGGGAATAGAAATCGAACGGCGGCGTTTCCGGAATGAACAGGATCGAACGGTACACGACCGCGCCGTCGGCGTTGATGTGCACATGCGCCAGCGGTTTGTCGAACCCGTAGTGCTTTTCGGCGTAGAAGTTTTCGTAGTCCGCGTCGGTCAGCTCGCTTTTGTTCTTGCGCCAGATCGGCACCATGCTGTTGACCTGTTCTTCTTCGACGGTTTCTTCGAATTCGCCTTCGGCGCCTTCTTTAGGTTTGCGAATTTTGGCGTCCATCTTGATCGGATAGCGGATGAAATCGGAATATTTTTTGATGATCGAGCGCAGGCGGTATTCCTCGAGGAATTCGTCGTAGCTCTCTTCTTCCGTATTGTTCTTGATGTGCAGCACGATCTGCGTGCCGATTTCCGCTTTGTCCGCCGGCTCGACGATATAACCGTCGGCCCCGTCGGATTCCCAGCGGTAAGCGAGTTCTTCGCCCAGCGCGCGGCTCGTGACGGTCACGCGATCCGCGACCATGAACGCCGAGTAGAAGCCGACGCCGAACTGCCCGATGATATCGTGGCCGTCTTTGGCTTCGTTGTCTTTCTTAAAAGCGAGCGAGCCGCTCTTGGCGATGACGCCGAGGTTGTTCTCCAGCTCTTCGCGCGTCATGCCGATACCGGTGTCGGTCAGCGTCAGCGTGCGGTTATCCTTGTCTACGGACACTTTGATGTAGTAATTGGCCGGGTCGAACGTCAGGTTGTCGTCGGTCAGCGCCCGGTAATAAATTTTGTCGATGGCGTCGCTCGAGTTCGAGATCAGTTCGCGCAGGAAGATCTCCTTCTGCGTGTAAATGGAGTTGATCATCATTTCGAGCAGGCGTTTGGATTCGGCCTGGAACTGCTTCTTTTCCATGCGTGATTCTCCCTCCGATTGGTTAAGGCTGATTGGGTCGTTCAGATCGGGTCGTGTAAGGCATAAACGGCGACACCGTCCCGCTGTTAGCACTCGTTCTCGCGGAGTGCTAATCCAATTCCTGTTATAGCATTGTTCGATTTTCATGTCAAGAAAGGCCGCTTTGGCACTTTTTTTTGCGCGGCGGGGCCGCCTTGGCTACAATGGACAGACAGGGATTTTCATTCGAAAAACGGCAGGCCGAGGCCTTCCGTCCGGAAAGGAAAGATGATCATGGCGGCACCGAAAGTACACAAAACGAACGCGATGCGCATGCTCGAAGATCTCGGCATCGACTACGAAATTTACGATTACGACAACGAAGACGGGCAGATTCACGGCACGGCCGTCGCGGAGAAGATCGGTTTGGCTCCGGAAACGGTATTCAAGACGCTGGTCGCCCACGCGGGCCAAAACGGATTCGTGTTCGTCATTCCCGCCTCTGAAGAACTCGATCTCAAAAAAGCGGCACGCGCGGCGGGAGAAAAGAAAATCGAAATGCTGCCGCTCAAAGACCTGCAGAAGTGGACAGGTTACGTGCGCGGCGGCTGCTCGCCGATCGGCATGAAAAAGCATTTTCCGACGTTCGTCGACGCAAGCGGCGAGCGGTTGGAACACATCGCCGTCAGCGCGGGCAAGATCGGTCTCCAGATGAAGCTTGCGCCCGAGCGATTGGCGGAAGCGGCGAAGGCTTCGTTCGCGGATCTGACAAAGTAGATGCGGATTCGGGCGAACGGACGGACGAAGCCGGAATAAAGGGCG
Organism: Saccharibacillus alkalitolerans; assembly: GCF_011090185.1. GTDB lineage: Bacteria > Bacillota > Bacilli > Paenibacillales > Paenibacillaceae > Saccharibacillus > Saccharibacillus alkalitolerans. The sequence continues at coordinate 422,478 of NZ_JAAFGS010000003.1, forward strand.
GCTCGGCGGCATGAAACGAACGGCGTAAAGTCCGGTTCTTCCTTAAGCGGGAGAGCCGGACTTTTTTGCCGTATCCGGTTTACAGATGCCGGCTTTGCTGGTCTACTTAGGGATATAAGCCGGCATCTGCATATCGCAAAGGCCGGCCATCACGAACACGGGAGTACGGACATGAGCGAAATCAAACGCATTCTGATTATCGAAGACGAAGCCGACATGGCCAAAATCATGAAAGACGTGCTGACGCTGGGCGGCTATGACGTCCGCTCGGAAGGAACCGGAACGGGAGGGCTGGAAACGGCGGCGGCCTGGAATCCCCATCTGATCCTGCTCGATCTGACGCTGCCCGACCTCGACGGCATCGAGGTCTGCCGGCGGATTCGCGAAGAGTCGGTCGCGCCGATCCTCATCTTGAGCGCCCGCGGCGGCGAGACCGACAAAATTCTCGGCCTCGGCTTCGGCGCCGACGACTATATGACGAAGCCTTTTTCGTTCGGCGAATTGACGGCGCGGATCGGGGCGCAGCTGCGCCGGTCCGAGATGCAGTCGGGCGCAGCGAGAAGCGGGCCGGAGTCCTCGCGCGAGGGCCTGCTGTCGTTCGGCGAGCTGAAGATCGACAAAAAGGCATACCGGGTCGAGTCGGGCGGCCGGGAAATCTCTTTTTCCGCCCGGGAATTCGAGCTGCTGCACTTCCTCGCCCTGCACGAAGGACAGGTCTTCTCCAAAGCCAGGCTGCTCGATTCCGTCTGGGGTTACGACGCTTACGGCGACGAAGCGACCGTGACCGTCTATATCCGCCGCATCCGCGAAAAAATCGAAGCCGATCCTTCGCAGCCGGCCTATCTTCGAACGGTCTGGGGCGTCGGTTACAAGTTCGACGGCAAAGGCGGCGGGAACGTTTCGGCCGGGAGGACGCGTCCATGAGCCTGCTATCCGCCTTCCGCCGCGGCACGGCGGCCGCTCTCCTCCTCCTGCTGGCCGCTTTCGGGCTGGGCGTCTGGCTGCTGTCGGCGGCCGGCGGAGCGGGCGCTCCTGACGGGCGTCCCGTCGTCAACCGCGCGCGGGTGCTGACGAGCCCTATTTTGGAGGAATTGGAACGGCTGCAGCCCGGCGCGCCGTATGCGGCGGCCCCGTCCGAAATCGATAGGCTGAGCCGGGAAGCGAACGCTTCGCTGGTCTATGTCGGTACGGACGGGAAAGTCCGGTTCGATACGTCTGGGGCCCTGCCGCCCGGAAGCCTTTTCGACCTCAAGCACGGCCTGCATTACGACCTGCATGCTTCCCGTGCGAATCCCGGCCGGTATGCAATCGCTTTTCCCGTCGTCTCGGACAGCGGAGCTGTAAGCGGCCACGCCCTGTTCACGCTGCGCGCCGAAGACGTGCTTCCGCCCGAAGACCGGCTGCCGTTCGTCCTGACGTCCGCGCTCTTCCTGTGCCTGACCGCCGTGTCCCTTCTGCTTCTGGCGTATCTGCGAATGTTCAAAGTACGGGTTTTTCGGCCGCTGGAGGAGCTGCGATTCCATACCGAACAAATTCTTAAGGGCGACGCCGGGCAGTCTATCGAACACGGTCGCGTCGACGAAGTCGGCTCCCTCTATGCCTCTTTCGACCGGATGCGGTTGGAAATCCGTCACTTGAACGACCGAAGAGACCGCCAGGAACAGGCGCAGAGAGAATTGGTGTCGGGCATTTCCCATGACCTGAAAACGCCGCTGGCCACGATGCGCGCTTATATGGAAGCCATTCTGGCGGGTCTGTGTCCGAGCATGGAAAAGGTAACGGAATACATAAGCGTCATGAATCGTCATGCGGATAAAATGACCCGGCTGATCGACGACCTGCTGCTGCACGCCTTGAAGGAACTGGGGCAAATTTCGGTCGAACCCCGCGAGCGGTACAGCCGCGAAGTGTTCGGACCGATGCTGCAGACGGCCGCCCACCGGATCGAAACAAGCGGCAGGATCTTCGCCGGACCTTCGGAACCGCCCAATCTGCTGATCCGGGCGGATGCCTTCCGGCTTGAACAGGTCGTGTTCAACCTGCTGGCCAACGCGCTCAAGCATACGCGGTCCGGCGATACGGTCGGATTGTCGTTCGAAGAGATTCCGGGCTATCTGCGGATATCGCTGAGCGATACGGGAAGCGGCATCCGGCCCGAGGACATGCCGTTCGTGTTCGAACGCTATTACAAAGGAAACACCGAGGATATCGACGGCGCTCCGAATCCCGGCAGCGGGCTGGGCCTCGCGATCTGCAAGCAGATCGTCGAAGCGCACGGCGGAAGCATCGCTTTCCGCAGCTTGCCGGGCCGGGAAACGGTATTTCATTTCACGGTGCCGCTCTGCTGAAAAAAGAAGCCTCTCGTCCGTCTGGCGTCGAAGCCGCTTTTTCGCTTCCGCGAAACGCCGTAAGACCTTGTCCTGTAAGACTTTATTAAGATTTGGCGCATGGGCCTGTAAGATTCGGCGGCTATACTCTTTTTAGACCTTTATTAGACAGGAAAGAGAGGACATCCCCTTGAACCCATCCGTTATATTGAAAGCCGTCCATTTATGCAAAACATATGCCGCCGGCGGCGAGCAGTTCCATGCCGTCCGCAACGTATCGCTGGATATCCGCGAAGGCGAATTTACCGTGATTATGGGCGACTCCGGCTCCGGCAAATCGACTCTATTGTATGTACTGAGCGGCATGGACGCGCCGACGTCGGGCGAGATTCATTTCGAAGGCGAGCGAATCGACCGGTATAAGGAGAAAAAGATGGCCGCTTTCCGCTCCCGGAAAATCGGCTACGTCTATCAGAGCATCAACCTGGTGCCGGATCTGACGCTGTTCGAAAACATCGCGCTGCCCGGCTATATCGCCGGTCTCGGCAAAGCGGAAACCGAAAAAAGAGCGGCCGAGCTGATGAACGAGATGGAGATTTCGCCGCTGCGCCGCCGGCTTCCGTCCCAGGTGTCGGGCGGCCAGCAGCAGCGGGCGGCGATCGCCCGCGCTCTGATCCACTCGCCCTCCCTGCTGTTTGCCGACGAGCCGACGGGCAGCCTGAATCACGAACACGGCGTCGCGGTGCTGGACATTTTGACCGCATGCAACCGCCGGGGCCAGTCCGTCGTCATGGTCACCCACGACATCAAGGCCGCCGCCCGCGCCGACCGTCTGATTCTGATCCGCGACGGACGCATCGGCGGCGAGCTGCATTTCGGCGAATTCCCGGAGGCGAACGCCGCTCAGCGGGAAGAAATGATCTTCGCCTTCGTCACGGGAAAGGAGTGAGCGCCGTGCGTGCCGTTATCGTATTGACGCTGTCCATGCTGCGGCGGCGGAAACTGCAAAATCTGCTGACCGCCCTGCTTCTGCTCCTTTCCGCCGTTCTGCTCGGCACCGCGCTGACCGTCCTGCTGAACGCGGAAAATCTGTTCGAAGACGCCCACCGGGAAACGAACGGTTCGCATCAGATCCTGACGCTGGACCAGGGGCTGCACGATCCGGAGTTCGTCTACCGGTGGTGGGAAGATCGGCCCGGCGTCCGGGTTTCGAAGCCGCTGCCTTACAAAAACTTGTCCGGACTCGCGCACGAAGGAAAAGATCTTCCCAATCTCTATTTGTACATGATGGACACGCCGAGCCTTCCGTTCGGCGTCGACGAACCGCTGTTCTCTTCGGATGTCCCTTCCGCTAAAGTTCCGGCTCCGGGAACCGTCTGGATTCCCACTTCGTTGGCCGCTTCCGCGGGAATATTCGAAGGCGACACGCTCGGTTTCCGGACGCCCGGCGGTTCGTTCGAGCTCACGGTATCCGCTGTCGTGGTCGACGTTCCGTACGGCTCCCCGTTCACTACAAGCGCCCGGATCTGGATGAACGATGCCGATTACCGGCAGGAGCTGTCCGCCGTCGAAGGCGGCGCCCGCTTCATGATGGGGCTGCGTTTCGACGATTACGGCCGGCAGGCCGAAGATTGGAGCGCTTTCGAACAGGCGCTCGGATCGCCGTATCTCGAGACGAGAACCGACTTCGCGGAAATCTCCGCCTTTTACTTGATCCTCAACCGCGTCATCGGTTTCGTTATGATGTTCCTCGGCGCGGTGATGGCCGCCATCGCTCTCGCCACGATCGGCTTCACCGTCTCCGACGCGCTGCTGACCCGCTATCGGACGATCGGCGTGCTGCGCTCCATGGGCCTGACGACGGCCGGCATCGTCGCCCCGTACGTTCTGCAGTACGGCGCGATCGCCCTGCCGTCCGTCGCGGCGGGGCTGCTGCTCAGCCGCCTTCCCGCCGCCGCCATTTTAGACAATACGCTGGCCTCGCTGCATGCCGGAGACGCGCCGACCTCGCTGCACGGCAGCGGTTGGGTTATGCTGTCCGGCCTGTTTCTGGTCCTGTTCGTGCTGGCCTGCGCCGCTCTCTATGCCGGAAGTGCCCGCCGCATTCTGCCTGCTCAGGCGATCCGCTACGGCATGGCGGAACAGAATCAGGCGGGAAGCCGCGGCCGGAAGCCGGAAGGAAGAAGCGGGCTGGGACGCTTCCCTGTCGGCTTGGCATTGGCAGCCGGGAGCGTGGCCGGCGGCCGGCGGGCTGCTTTTTTCACGGGGCTGATCGCGCTCGTCGCCTCTTCCGTCCTCGTCTTCGGCATCCTTTTGCTGTCCAGCGTGCTTGCGACCGGCCGGACGGCCGGGCAGTGGGGCTACGACGCTTCCGACGTGTCGGTGACGGTCGTCAGCGAACCGCTTCTGAAACGGAGCGACTTTATTGAAAAGATGAAAAACGACCCGCGAATCGAGCGCTACGGCTGGTATACCGGCGCATCCGCCGTACTCAAATCGGACGATCCTTCTTCGGCCGGTTCGTCCATGAACGTGTACCTGGGCCTGCTGGACGGCGGCTACGACGGATTGGGCTATGAAGTGCTGGAAGGCCGCAATCCCCGCGGCGCGGGAGAAATCGCGCTGGGGCTGAACGCCGCGCGTTATGCGGGGCGGACGGTCGGCGACCTCGTCGACCTGTATGTTCGGGGAGAAAAAAAGACGTTTACCGTCACCGGCATCTATCAGTCGGTCGCCAACATGTCCCATTCCGCCCGGCTGACGGCGGAGGCGCTCCCGACTGCCTCCGGCGCGAACACGGCCGATCGCACCGCCTTCGTGTCGCTGCGCGACGCGGGAGACGCGAAAGCCGTAGCCGAGGAATGGAACGCCGCTTATCCGAACGCTCTGTCCGCCGCATCCCAGGCTTCGCTGATCGATGCCGTGTTCGGCGAAGCCGTCCGCTCGCTGCTGCTGCCGCTCGGGCTCATGGGCGTGCTCTTCCTCGCCGTTACCTGCCTGATCGTTTACAGCGTCTGCCGGATTCAGGTCCGCAAAAACAGCCGGACCTACGGCATTTACAAATCCGTCGGGCTGTCTTCGCTGCGCATCCGCAGAGCCGTGATGCTGGGCGCGACGGCGGTCGCGGCAGCCGGAGCCGCCTCAGGAGCGCTCGTCGGCATCTACGCGCTGCCGCTGCTGCTGAACCGCATCCTGTCCGGTTACGGATTGGAACGGCTGCCGCTCGTCATCAGTCTGCCGGGCACGGCAGCCGCCGTCCTGTTCAGCATCGCCGCTTCCGCCGCGGGCTGCTGGCTGTCTTCCCGCGTCGTGGCCCGGACTTCGCCGAGGATTTTGACGATCGACTAACCCCGCCTCTGCTTTATACCGGTCTGATCCTGCTGCTCCTGTCGGCAGTGCGGATACGCTGGCGCAAGGAGAAACGGGCGGATATCGGCTAATGCCGCCGCTCCGCGTGGGCTACCGGTTCGCCCGAACGTGCAGCTCTCTCCAGCGGCCAGAACAGCACGTCGAGCCGCTTCGTATACGTCATCAGCGGTTTGCGGGCGGGCAGATGGATGCCGTGCGATTTCGCAATCGTATCGGTTCCGATCTGCGCTTCGACCTCCTGCAGCGGCCAAGGATGGTGGTGGATCACGCAGCGGGATACTCGGCCTCTGTGCTCGCTCGTATATAAGCAGTAGCGTTCCGTCAGCCAATGCAGCAGGCTGCCCGGCCTGGCGCGGAAGATTTCGGCGGACAAGGGGCGGTACGAAGCGGCAAACTCCGCTTCGCGCCCGCGCCCGTCGCTGCGTATGCTCCGGCAGCGAATCCATTCGCCGCTCCTCTTGACCGATATGTCGGCATTCAGATACGGAAGTCCCAGACGGCGTGCCGCTTCGACGGCAATACGCTTGTCCGCGTCCAGGCTGAAGAAGAGAATGCCGGGCATCCCGCCGCAGTTCACATAAGTTCTGGCATTCAATTCCGGAAAACGGCTCAGGGACGGCAGATGCGGTATTCCGCGCAGCCGAAGCCCCGTCAAATAAAAAGGCGACAAACTCAACCAGGGCTGCCCTTCCCACAGATCGAGTTCGATCCCCGGAGGAACGAACGGAAGTACTTCTTCCGTCCGAACGGGCCAGTGGGCGAACAGCAGGTCGTTCCAGACCTGCTTCATGATCCATGGGCGATTCGGCAGAGGAAAAGGCCGGTGTTCCCCGCGGTTCAAAATCTCTCTCGGTTTCATTGTCGTCTCCTTCCTGGACAAAAAAGACCGGAACGCCAGGTTCCGGTCTTTGCATTTACTTATTCGTTTCGTCCCGAAGAGCTTACTCGAGGTAGCCTTTGAGAATCTTGCTGCGGCTCGGGTGTCTCAGCTTACGCAGCGCTTTGGCTTCGATCTGACGAATCCGTTCGCGCGTAACGCCGAACTCTTTGCCTACTTCTTCGAGCGTGCGGGCACGGCCGTCTTCCAGACCGAAGCGCAGGCGCAGCACGTTCTCTTCGCGCTCGGTCAGCGTATCGAGCACTTCTTCCAGCTGTTCGCGCAGCAGGCCCGCTTCCGCGAACTTGGACGGCGCGATCGCTTCTTTGTCTTCGATAAAGTCGCCCAGCTTCGAATCCTGCTCGTCGCCGATCGGCGTCTCGATCGAGACCGGGTCCTGGGCGATCTTCATGATGTCGCGGATTTTCTCCTCGGTCATTTCCATCGCCTTCGCCAATTCTTCGACGGACGGCTCGCGGCCCAGTTCCTGCAGCATCTGGCGCGAGACTCGCATGAACTTGTTCATCGTCTCGACCATGTGTACCGGAATCCGGATCGTTCTCGCTTGGTCGGCCAGAGCGCGCGTAATCGCTTGGCGGATCCACCATGTCGCGTACGTGCTGAATTTAAAGCCCTTGGTGTGGTCGAACTTCTCCACGGCTTTGATCAGGCCCATGTTGCCTTCCTGAATGAGGTCGAGCAGCATCATGCCGCGTCCCACGTAACGTCTCGCGATGCTGACAACGAGACGCAGGTTCGCTTCGGCCAGTCTGCGCTTCGCTTCTTCGTCTCCCTGCACGATGCGTTCCGCCAGGGAGATCTCTTCGTTCGCGGACAGAAGGGGCGTGCGCCCGATCTCCTTCAGGTACATGCGTACGGAGTCGTCGCTGCCCGCGCCGGTCAGAACGGCTTCTTCAGGAATCTGATTGGATTCGGTTTCCAGGTTTCGATCCATATATATAGTTCCCCTTCCTTCCAGAAATTGAGGGTTGACTCCCTAATAATTCGTCTCAAAATTCATTTGACAATATAATCAATCCGTGCTATGATTTTAATATATTTGTTTATAAACAACTAAATTACGGACAGCTATTAGTATAACATCTTTTCCGTTGGAAATCAACCGGGAAAGATGTTTTTTGTTGCATTTATTTGTACCTCTTACGATTAACACACAAAAGCGTCTTCCGAATCCTTGCGGACTCGAAAGACGCTTTTTATTTGGATGATTTTCACTCGATTCGTACTTTGCGGTCGATCAGCTTAACCGCTGCCCATATGAACAGGGCGGCGACGACCAGCTCGAACACAAACCCGAACCCGTCGATGCTGGAATATTGCGACTGCATCGTCATTTGAGATTGGTTTTCGATGTGGAAACCCGGCAGCGTCCCGACGCCCACGCCGCCGAAAAAGGCATTTTTCGCCCAGGAGATCACACTGCTGAGCAGAACGACGATCACCAGCCCGATCAGGCTGCGCCCTTTGAATTTCAAACTTTCCGTGACCGCCATCACCAGCAGCAGCATGGTAACCAGGAAGAGAGTGCTCCAGAGCACGACCACGACTATGCCGAACGGCAGGGGAAGCGAAGAATTCCAGTTCACCGTAACGCCGCCCGATTGCTCCAGTTCGCGCAGGATGCCGCTGGACTTGTAATACAGCAGATGCAGTCCCGCGATCGCCAGCAGCACGGCGCTCAGCAGCAGCGCGTAAAGCAGCGCGGCGCCGACGTAATGAATGCTGCCCAGCGGAACGAGACGACGGCCGACGGAACGGATGCTGGCCCGAAAGCTGTTGCATACCGCGATCAGCAGCAGAATGCCGAAAAAGGAATAAGTCATAAAGCTCAACACCGCAATACCGTTGGTTTCTATGTTGATTTGCCTTCCGCCCAGCTCGATCGTAAGCAGCGCCAGCAGCAGGGCGATCATTCCGCCGAGCAGCATGAACTGATCGCGCTTCAAATCATATTTCAGCAGGGTTAACATTCCGCATACACCTCTTTGAACAGCTGATCCACGCTTTTGCCGGAATCCATGCGGAGCTGCTCCACTTCCTGACGCAGCACCAGACTTCCTTCCTTGATCATCAGCACCTCGTCGAAGATCCGCTCGATGTCCGCGATCAGATGCGTGGATACGATCATGCTGCTGTCTTCTTCGTAAAATTCCACCAGCGCGTCGAGGATATGGCCGCGGGCCACCGGATCGACGCCGCCGATCGGCTCGTCCAGCAGGTACAGCGAAGCCCGGCGCGACAGGGCAAGCGTCAGCTGCAGCCGTTCCTGCATGCCTTTGGACAGCGAAGAAGCTTTGTCTCCGCGGGACAATTTCATGAACTCAAGCATCCGCTTCGACTTGTCGGGATCGAAATCGGCGAAAAAGTCCCGCTGAAAATCGAGCGCTTCCCCGACCGTCATCCAGCGCTCGAACTGCGGCCGGTCCGGCATGAACGAAATGAGCGCTTTGGAAGCTCTGCCCGGCTCGTGTCCCAGCACCCGCACCGTGCCCGAGTCGGGACGGTCCAGACCCGCCGCTATCCGCATCAGGGTCGTTTTGCCGCTGCCGTTGCTGCCGAGCAGTCCGACGATCCGGCCGGGACCGACGGATAGCGAGACGTCCCTCAGCGCGGCTTTGTTTCCGTATTTTTTGCTCACCGCCTCGAATTCAAGCAGTTGTTCCACTTCGGCTTCCTCCCGGTTCGCGCTTCCCGTCATTTACCGACTCCGCCACGATTTTTACGATATTGTCGTTGTCGAACCCCAGCTCCCGCATCCCGCCGATAAACCGCTCCAGCAGTTCGGCAGCCATCTCTTTCTTAATGCTCATGATCTTCTCATCCTCGCTTGTCACGAATCGGCCGAGGCCGCGCCGGCTTTCCGCCACGCCTTCCCGTTCGAGTTCCTGAAAAGTCCGCTGAATCGTATTCGGGTTGATCTTCAGTTCGGAGGCCAACTCGCGCACCGAAGGTATTTTCTCGCCGGGGCCCAGTTTGCCCGTCACGATCTGCAGCTTGATGTAATTCATGATCTGCAAATAGATGGGCAGATTATTGTCGAATTCGATAGTCACTTCTGACGTTCACACCTTTCCCCGTGCCGGAACGCGCATCGGCGGATTCAACGGAGAAGGCCGGAATCGGCCCTGCCCGCATCGTCCCCTTCCGCCGCCCTCTTCCCGTGCCGCCTCGATCAGGCTACGTCCCGGCGTCTGAACACAGTATACCCCGCGGCCAGGAAGATCGCCATGTATACCGCCAGCACGATCAGGGAAAATCCGATCGACATGCCCGGCAGCGGCGGTCCCGCCGTGCCGTAGACGGACAGATCCGCATTCGGGAACAGCACGTATTTGTAGAAGTCTTTGAAGATCATGATACCGCCGAACATGCTGCCTGTAAGACCTGCTCCAATCGCGACGCCCGTTGAGCGGGTCAGCGCTCCGACCATGAAAGCCAGCGTGACGTACACGAGCGAATAAACGAACCCGTAGGCGCTCTCCCGCAGCACATCCAGCCACTGGGCGCCCGTGCCTCCGAAACCGAACGCGAATCCGCCCGACACATACAGCGCCGCTCCGGCAATCAGGATCATCATCAGCGTATACATGACCGCCGCGGTATATTTCGAAAGCAAAATTTCGCCGCGGCCGCGGGAACGGATCAGCAAAAATTTGACCGTGCCCTGGGCGTACTCCTGAGCGACGATCCCAGCCGTGCCGACGACCGACAGAATAGCCGCAAACTGCCCCAATCCCGAAGCCCCCACCATGCCGGCCAGGTAAGCCGCAACCGAATCGATTTCCGCGACGTTCGATGAAAATTTGTACAGCATGACCGTCACCAGGACGCTGATTACGATCAGCAGTACCGGCGGTACCCAGAAGCTTCTTTTTTTCGTCAGTTTCAGCCACTCGTTCTGGATCAATCGGGTAAAATTACGCAATTTGGTTGCCTCCCGTCCACTGAAGGAATTCGTCTTCCAGCGATTTTTTGGTCTCGGCGATCCGGTATACGGCTACGCCGGCACGTCGCAGGGCATCGATCAACTCCGGCATGTCGGCGTCCGCCGCCTGGCAGATCACGTCCGACTCCGTCTCCCGAACTTCCGTCACCCGCACGTTTTCGAGCGCTTCGATCGCGCGTTTCGCCGCATCCGGCTTGTCCACGCGAATGCGCAGTTCGGGCAGCGCTCCGGCATTCCCCGATTCTCCGATCGCGTGCTCCGTGACGAGCTTCCCGTTCTGAATCACGACGACCCGGGTGCACATCTGCTCGATCTCCGACAGCAGATGGCTCGAGACGAGGATGGCGATGCCTTCTGTGTGCGCGATCTTTTTCAGGTAGTCCCGCATTTCGCGGATCCCCGCCGGATCGAGGCCGTTGGTCGGCTCGTCCAGAATCAGCAGCTTGGGGCGATCGAGCAGCGCCTGCGCGATGCCGAGCCGCTGCCGCATGCCGAGCGAATACGCTTTGACCTTTTTGTGCAGCGCCTCCTGCAGGCCGAGCAGCGCGATCACTTCCATGATGCGCGCCTCGTCGACCGAATCGGTCATCCGCGCCGCCTGCTTCAGGTTGTCGTAGCCGCTCATGTAAGGATAAAATTCCGGATTCTCGATAATGCCGCCTACATGGACGATCGCTTCCTTGAAATGGTCCTGAATGCTGCGGCCCCCGATCTTCACGTCGCCCGCGCTGATCTTGATCAGGCCGGTCATCATGCGGATCGTCGTCGTCTTGCCGGCTCCGTTCGGTCCCAGCAGCCCGACGATTTCGCCGCGCCGCACGTCGAACGACAACTTGTCCACGATCGTTTTACGTCCGATCCGCTTGGTTACGTCCTGCATCCGCAGCACCGGTTCTTCTCCTCCGGCCTGCAGGGGTCTGTTCGGCTGCGTCAAAGTCATTTGCTCAACCTCCATGTACTAGTGTTATACCAAAATAGTACACCAGTACATAGATACTGTAAACCCCTTTTCGAAAAAACTTCTTGAAAAAGAAATCCGGCATGCGGCCGACTCCCGAACTTCGGCAGACGCGGGAACGCAAAAAAGCGTCCGCTTCCCTCGCGGGGAAACGGACGCGGGCCGCCGGGCGGCGGCTTTAACCATCCAGCTCGCCGTCTTTCGACAGCAGCGTTTTGAGCTCTTTCATAAACATATTGATATCTTTGAACTGCCGGTACACCGAAGCAAAACGCACGTAGGCGACCTCGTCCACCGGATACAGCTCCTGCATCACCTGCTCGCCGATTTTGCGGCTTTCGATCTCCGCCACCGCCGTGTTGCGCAGCGAACGCTCGACCCTGGAGACGATCGTCTCCAGCTGTTCGACCGATACCGGACGCTTCTCGCAGGCGCGGATCAACCCGCGCAAAATCTTGTCGCGGCTGAATTCCTCGCGGCTGCCGTCCTTTTTGATCACGATCAGCGGAGTCTCCTCCACCATCTCGAACGTCGTAAAACGTCGGCCGCAGCTTTCGCATTCGCGCCTTCTGCGGATCGATTTGTTTTCGTTGGCCGGCCTCGAATCCAGCACTCTCGTGCCGCTGTAATCGCAGTACGGGCATTTCATGCTTTCACTTCCTTTCTACCGGCATGCGGAACGCCCCATGCCGTCTCCGTTCGGTTCAGAACGTCTCGTAGACCTTCGTATATTGATTATAATAGTAAACGACCCGCTGTATATAGTGCCGGGTCTCCCCGATCGGAATATTCTTTACGTTTTCGAGCGTTCCGTCCCACGTTCCGTCTTCCAGCCACTTTTTCACGTTCCCGGGTCCGGCATTGTAAGCGGCCACGACCTCCAGCGTATTGTCGCCGAACTGGTCGGACAGATTGCGCAGATACCAGGTGCCGATCCGAATATTCGTGTCCGGCTCGTGCTTGATTCGCTCCGTCGTCGCTGCGGGCAGCTTGCCCTGTTCGATCGCCCAATCCGCCGTGTCGGGCATCAGCTGCATGATGCCCAGTGCCCCGACGCGCGATTCCTTGCTGGGACGGAAATTCGTTTCCACCCGAATGATCGAAGCGATCAGGAACGGATCGATCCCGTACGAATCGGACTGTTCCCGAATTTCTTCCTTGTATCCGATCGGATACACCCAAGCCATCCAGCCGCTGTTGAAAAAGAGCGCGGCGATCACAAGCAGAAACAAAGGCAGCACGAACCGCTTTTTGATCATCCTCATCGCGCCCTCAAACTCTCCAGCAGACGTTCCACCTGACGTTCCGTGTTCTCCGGCGAACCGCTGTTGTCGATCACGTAATCGGCTCTGCGTTTCTTGTCCTCGATATCGAGCTGGGCATTCAAACGTCCCTGGGCCTGCTCCGGCGACAGTCCGTCCCGCAGCATCAAGCGGCTCAACTGCAGCTCGCGGGGCACGTAGACCACCACGATCTTCTCGTACAGCTCTTCCAGGCCGGATTCGTACAGCAGCGGAATGTCCGCCGCCACGAGCGTGCCGGGACCTTCAGCTTCGTATGCGTCCACCTGGCGCCGAATCTCCGCGCGGATGGCGGGATGCACGATCGCGTTCAGCGCTTCGCGCTCCTGCGGCCGGTTAAAAATATGCTCGGCCATCCGGCGCCGGTCCAACCCGCCTTCGGGCAGCAGGAATTCCGGACCGAAGCGTTCGGCGACGGCGGCAAGCAGCGGCTGCCCGGGATTCATCACGTCGCGCGCAATGACGTCGGCGTCGACGATCCGCACCCCTCTCGCTTCGAGCAAACGCGAGACGGTGCTTTTGCCGGTGGCGATGCCTCCGGTCAGTCCGATTCTCATGCCTGTGTTCCTCCTTGTCCCGGCTTCTGGCATTCCGGGCAGTAATGCGTGCCTCGCCCGCCGACCACGATGCGCTCGATCGGGGTACCGCAGTTCCGGCAGGGTTGTCCTTTGCGTCCGTAAATGCGGTGCTGATCCTGGAACGAACCGGATTCCCCCTGCCCGTTCACGTACGACTTGACGGAGGAGCCGCCGGCCGCCACCGCTTCCGTCAAAATGTCCACGATGCAGCGGTGCAGCCGCTCGAGTTCCGTACGGGTCAGGCTGTTCGCCGCCCGCTCGGGATGCAGTCCCGCGCGGAACAGCGTCTCGTCGACGTAAATGTTGCCGATGCCGGCAACGACTTCCTGATTGAGCAGTACCGTCTTGAGGCGGGTCTTCTTCCCGGCCAGCTTCTCTTCCAGCGCCTGCGCCGTGAAGGCCGGCGACAGCGGCTCGAGTCCCAGCTTATGCAGCGGAGCGCCCGAAAATTCTTCGCCTGCCGGCAGCAGATCCATGGTGCCGAACTGCCGCACATCGCGGTATCGCAGCTCCGTTCCGTCGGTAAAATGGAAAATGACGTGCGTATGCTTCTCGACGGAATCGCCGGACGCATACAGGCCGTAGCGTCCTTCCATCCGCAGGTGGGACACGATGACCCAACCGTCCAGATTGAAGCGCAGAAACTTGCCGCTTCGTTCGATATCGCGAACGGTTTGCCCTTCCAACAGCGCCGCAAACAGCGCGGGGTCTTCCGGACGCCGAACGATGCGCGGCAGCGACACCGTGACGCGTTCGATCGTTTTGCCGGCGACCAGCGTGTTCAGCGTCCGTTTGACGGTTTCGACTTCGGGTAATTCCGGCATGCTTTCTATCACCTTTCCGTATGGCAGCCGCGCGGACAGCCGCCGACCTGTCGGCCGGGACGGCTGCGCGGGCTAATCTCTGAGTTGTTCGCGCGGGCGCGGAAGCGCCCGTTTACTTCGCTTCGTACCAGTTGCTGCCGAAGCTGACGTCCGCCTTCAGCGGAACGGACAGCTTCAGCGCGCCTTCCATCGTTGCCGGCACGAGCTTCTTCATCAGTTCCAGCTCGTCTTGCGGCACTTCGAAAACCAGTTCGTCATGCACCTGAAGCAGCATGCGGCTCTTGAGTCCGCGTTCGCGGAGTACCGCGTCCACCTGCACCATCGCCAGCTTGATGATGTCGGCCGCCGTTCCCTGGATCGGCGTATTCATCGCCGTCCGTTCGGCGAACGAACGCTGGGCGAAGTTCCGGCTGTGGATGTCCGGCAGATAACGCCGGCGTTCCAGCATCGTTTTGACGTAGCCGTCCTTCTTCGCTTCTTCGACGATATCGTGCATATACTGCTGAACGCCTTTGAAGACGGCAAAATACTGTTCGATGAAATCGGCGGCCTGTTTGCGCGAGATGCCCAGGTTCTGCGACAGTCCGTAATCGCTGATTCCGTACACGATGCCGAAGTTGACGGCTTTCGCCGAACGCCGCATATTGGCATCCACCTCTTCCTTGGGCACGCCGAATACGTCCATCGCCGTTTTCGTATGGATATCCATGTCATGCAGGAAAGCGTCCTTCAACCGCTCGTCGTTCGAAATATGGGCCAGAACGCGCAGCTCGATCTGCGAATAGTCGGCGGCGAGAATGGTCCAGCCGGGTTCCGACGGCACGAACGCTTTGCGAATCTTTTTGCCTTCCTCCAGACGGATCGGAATGTTCTGCAGGTTCGGATACTGGCTGCTGAGACGTCCCGTGGCGGTCAGCGCCTGACGGTAATACGTGTGCACTTTGCCCGTTTCCGGACGGATTTCCTTCAGCAGGCCGTCGATGTAAGTCGACTGCAGCTTGGTCAGCTGGCGGTACTGCAGGATCGTCCGCACGATCGCGTGATAAGGCGCAAGCTCCTCCAACACTTTCGCGTCGGTCGAATAGCCCGTCTTGGTCTTCTTCTTCACCGGCAGCCCCAGCTTGTCGAACAGAATTTCGCCGAGCTGACGCGTCGAATTGATGTTAAACTCCATGCCGGCATGCTCGTAAATTTCCGCCTGCAAACGGCTGATCTCGCTTTCGAACTCCCGGCCGAGCGCTTCCAGATCGTCCGGATTGACGGCGATGCCCTGCTTCTCCATATCCGCCAGAATGCGCGACAGCGGCATCTCCAGCTCGAAGAACAGCCGATTCATCTCGAAGCTCTCCAGCAGCTCCCGCTGCTTCGGAATGATATTTTCCAGCGCCTCGACTTTGCGCGCCGAGTGCGCGGCCAGCGTCTCGATATCCGGCCAGGCGAACTTCGTCAAGCGGCCGTAGACTTCTTCGTCTTCCGCCAGCGCCGGAAGCTCGTACTTGGCGGCCAGCCCGCTGACCGTCGTCGCCGTCTCCGTCGGATCGATCAAGTACGCCGCAAGCTGCGAGTCGAACGCCGCGCCCGCGAAGTTCACGCCGTTCCAGTACAGAGCCAGGTCGGTGCGGTGCAGATCGTAACCGCTTTTCGGCGCCGAGGCGTCTTCCAGCCAATCGAGCACCGGCGCCGCTTCGGGCGAGCGCAGCAGCTCGAACGGCACGTAATAATAACGGTCTTCCCCGTGCAGCGTCAGGCCGGCGACTTCCGCGTGATGCGGGTTGTCGCCGTGCGTTTCCGCGTGAATCACGCTCACTTTCGGCAGGAACTCCGCCAGTTCGCCGAGCAGGTCTTCATCCGCGACGCGCACGTCGAGCGGCGGACGTTCGTCGGCTTTCGGCGCGGCCGGAGCAAACGGATCTTCGTCTTCGCCGACTCCGCCCGCATACGGGATTTTGTCGATCAGCGAGGTGAACTGCAAATTGCGCAGCACCGGTACCGCTTCGTCGCGGTTCGCGCCCGCGTAAGCGAGCTCGTCCCATTCGAGCGGCAGCGGAACGTCGCGGAAGATGGTCGCCAATCTTTTGCTCAATTCGGCGCTGTCCGCGTTTTCTTCGATGCGTTCTTTCTGCTTCCCTTTTAGCTTGTCCGTATTGGCCAGCAGATTTTCGACCGTTCCGAATTCGTGCAGCAGCTTGAGCGCCGTCTTCTCGCCGACGCCCGGCACGCCGGGAATGTTGTCGGAAGAATCGCCCATCAGGCCTTTGAGATCGATGATCTGCTGCGGCGTCAGCCCGAAACGCTCCATGATCTGTTCCGGTCCGTGCGGCAGCACGTCGCCGACCCCCTTGCCCTTCAGCAGATTGATCCGCACGTGTTCCGAAGCCAGCTGCAGCACGTCCTGGTCGCCGCTGACAATGACCGTTTCGCATTTTTCGGCGTCGGCCCGCTTCGCCAGCGTGCCCATGATATCGTCGGCCTCGTAGTTTTCCAGCTCGTACTGCTTGATGCCGAGCGCTTCGATCAGTTCCTTCAGCAGCGGAAACTGCGTGCTCAGTTCCGGCGGCGTCTTCTGGCGTCCCGCTTTGTACTCGCCGAACGTGTCGTGCCGGAACGTCTTCTTGCCGGCGTCGAACGCGACCAAAATATGCGTCGGCTTCTCGTCCTGGAGCAAACGCAGCAGCATCAGCATAAAACCGTACACCGCGTTGGTCGGCCGGCCGTCGGCCGTCTGCAGCGGGGCGGTGATGCCGTAGAACGCCCGGTAGATCAGATTGTTGCCGTCGATCATCATTAATTTATTCATGCACAACCTCCGCTTGGGTGGAATCTTCGTTCCTCTATGATACCATTAATCGAACAAAAAGCCGAACCCCGCTTCCGCGAGAGTCCGGCCGAAAAATCATGTGCGCCCTTTGAATTCCCGGTCCGGCCGTCGTCCGTGACGATGCCTCCTCTTTTTCTCTCCCGGATTCATGTTCATATTGAGAATGTCGCCCGTCAGTCCCCTTTTTTTGAGCCACCCGTAAGTCAACAGCGTGGTCAACAGAATCAGGGACAGCGCAAAAGCGTAGCCCAGCGGCCACGACAGCTCGGGCATATGCTCGAAATTCATGCCCCAGATTGCGCCCAGAGCCGTCATCGGCGTCAGCAGCACCGTATATACGGTCAGCGTTTTCATGATGTCGTTGGAGCGGTAATTCGTAATATTTTCGTCCACGCGCAGCAGCGAGTCGATCTCGTTATCGTATTCCTTTTGCAGCATGTCTATCCGTCTCAGCCGCAGATCGAGAATATGCTTGCAGTCCGATTGTTCCATGTCGCTCCGGAACGTTTCTTCCGACGCGTAGCGGATTTCCTTGATCGGAATGATCTGGGCGTTCCAGTATGTCAGATCGTTGCGCAGGTCGATCGTTTTCTGCAGCACGTGCCGGTCGTTCACATGCCGCATCTCTTCTTCGAGTTCGTGCAGATTTTGTTCGAAACTGTCGGACTGAATGAAAAAATATTCCAGGATTTCGCTGAGCAGCACCAGCAGGGCGTCGATCGGCGAATCGCTTTCGAGCATCGCATTCGTCAATCCCCGCTCGTCCGTTCGGGTCAGCGCCGCGTTCGTCCCGCCGATCAAAATGAACAGATCTTTTTTGACGAAATAATGCAGCAGCAGATTATTGTCCCGCTTCTCGGGTGCCATGTCGAGCAAAAGCGTTCCGTTCAGCACGCTTTCGCTCTGCCGGTGGCGTGCGATCGCCAAGGTGCGGTTATGCGTTCGGACAAGGCTTTCCGATAGCCAGCTTGCCGCGTCCTCGTCTTTGGCGCAATCCGGATAAGCTTTCGCCTCCGCATGATCCGCAAAACGGTACCATCGCCATTCACGCTCCGAGGTTCCTTCTTCTTCCGACTGCTTGTTATGTATAAGCGGTTGATCGATCGGCTTCATATTAATCGGTCCTTCCCCAGCGTCATCGGGCTTTGCCCGCTCTGTAAATTACCCATTCGCGGCGGGTCTGCAAACTTAAAACCCGTTCCTTCGGCAGGGAATACCGAAAGAACGGGTAAGGGCGGGGCGAGCATCCGGCGGCTACGGCGAAGCGGGAAGACGATCGGCTGGCCGCCGTGCTCCGCGGAACGCCCGCTGCAAAAATTTAAGGATTGAGATCCGGACGCCGTCCGGTCACCAGGAATACGACGTTTTCGCCGATGTTCGTCGCATGGTCGGCAATCCGCTCGATATAGCGTCCGACCATCTGCAGCAGCATCATTTGAGGCGCGGCTTCCGGCTTTTCCAGCAGCAGGTTGTACAGCTCGCGCAGCATGGAACCGTACAATTCGTCGACTTCGTCGTCATCCTTCGCCATTTTGTAAGCGAGATCGGTATTTTCGTCCATATACGAACGAATCGATTCCGAAATCATCGTGGAAGCAATGCTTGCCATCTGCGGGATATCGACCAACGGCTTGACGTTCGGCTGTCCGTCCATGCGAACCGTTACCTTCGCGATATCGCGGGCCAGATCGCCCATCCGTTCCAAATCGCTCGAAATTTTAAAAGCGACGATAATACGGCGCAGGTCCTTGGCCACCGGCTGCTGCGTAATAATCAACTGCGAACCGAGCTCCAGAATTTCTTCCTCCAGCGCATTCAACTCGGCGTCCCGGCGAATAACTTCTTCGGCTTTGACCAAATCGGAAGACTTGAGCGACTCCACCGCCATTTTCAGTGCCTCGTCCATGCGTGTGCCCATTTGAATGAGCAGCTCGCGCAGTTGGTTCAGCCCTTCGTCAAAATCATGTCTGCGGACCATATGAAACGACCTCCTTATATGTTCTGTTTAACCAAACCGGCCGGAAATGTAATCTTCCGTGCGCGAATCTTCCGGCGTGGAAAATAAGGTCTTCGTTTCCGCCGCTTCAATAACTTCGCCATTCAGGAAAAAGACGGTCTTGTCCGAGATCCGGGCTGCCTGGTGCATGTTGTGCGTCACCATGACGATCGTGTAGCGGTTTTTGATTTCGCGAATCAGATCTTCGATCTTCGCCGTCGAAATCGGGTCCAGTGCGGAAGTGGATTCGTCCATCAGCAGCACGTCGGGCTTTACCGCCAGCGCTCTCGCGATGCACAAGCGCTGCTGCTGCCCGCCGGACAGGCCGAGCGCCGAACGCTTCAGGAAATCTTTGACTTCTTCCCAAAGCGCCGCCTGCTTCAAGCTCTCCTCGACGATCTGATCCAGCTCGCTCTTCTTGCTGATGCCCTGAAGGCGCGGGCCGTACGCCACGTTCTCGTAAATGGACTTCGGGAAAGGATTCGGCTGCTGGAATACCATGCCCACGCGTTTGCGCAGCGATTCCACTTCCATGTTTTTATCGTAGATGTCGGCGCCCGCCAGAGACACAAGCCCTTCGATTCGGGTTCCGGCGATTTGGTCGTTCATCCGGTTCAGCGTTCGGAGCAGCGTCGACTTGCCGCAGCCCGAAGGGCCGATGAAGGCGGTTGCCGCCTTTTCGGGAATATCCAGGTTAACGCTTTTCAGCGCATGAAATTGATCGTAATACAGATCCAGGTTTTCGGTACGGATAATCGGTTCCATTCTTCTGAGTCTCCTTCGCGGTTCTCCTCAAGCCAGTCTACATCCGGTTTGTTAAGAACATTAAGAAGAATTGTAAACGCAGCGTAAAATCCGACGACAAACCGGTCCTTTGCCGGTTCACCTATCGGCCAAAGACTGCTCCAACGCCTGGCGGACGGCTTCGACCTCGCGCAAAGCGCTCTCTGTCAACCCGTAGGTGAAACGGCCGCCCTCTTCGGAATTCCGCGCCGAACCCGACACTTCGCGGAATTCCTCGTCGGCGGCCATCATCTGTCCCGCCGCCCCGCGAATACGGGTCTCCGCTTCTTCCATGCCTCCGGCCGCTTCCAGGCTGAGCACGTTCATGCGTTCCAGCAGGCTGCCGATTTCGTCGGAAAGCTGACGGGTCGACTCGGCCAGCGCCCGGACTTCGCCGGCTACGACCGCGAACCCTTTCCCCGCTTCGCCCGCGCGCGCCGCCTCGATCGAAGCGTTCAGCGCAAGCAGCGAACTGGTTCCGGCGATTCCCCGGATCGAACCGGTCGCCTGCGCGATCTCCTTGGCGCAGGCCAGCATGTCGCCGATCGACCCTCGCTGCCTTGCAATGGCCTCCGACGCCTCCGAGAAGGCGCGGCCCGCGTCGCCGAGAGCATGCCGCCCCTCCTCGGTCCGCCGGCTCATCCGTTCCGCTTCCTTAACGACGCTTCCCGCCGCGCCGTGGATTTCTGACAGCGAACCGGCTACCTGACCCAGCATTTGCCGGCTTCCGGCAATCTGGTTCTGGCGTTCCAGCGCCGAGCGGCCCTGCAGATCCCGAGACAGACGGATCATGTCCCGCACGGTCAGAACGCCCTCGTATACGCCGTCCTGCGTCAAAATCACGCAGTCGGCAAACGATTCGTCACCCCGCGTCAGGGCGATGTCGATCAGCTCGCTCGGGCAGGTATCGACTTCCGCCGTCAGCGGCGGCATTCCGGCCGCTTCGGCAACCGGTCGGTCGTAAAACAGCTCCGGCGCGAATCGGCCGGTCAGCTTACGGTAGAACGCGTCGCGCATGAGCAGCAGCATCGGCCGCCCGTCCGGCGAACAGACCGCGATGCACGGTGCGTTTTCTTCCCGTTTGAATACTTGAAGCGCTTCGAAGCAGGTCAGTTCCGGACCGATCGTCGGCGCCTGCCGCGCGTAATCCGACAATACGGGACGGACAATTTCGCTCTCCGCCAAGTCGAACGCTCCGACGCCCGCTTCCAAGCGAATCTCGGCCTCGAGAGCGGCAGTCGCTTCCGATTCCGACACTTTCGCCGCGGCGCCCTCCGGCGCCCCGTAAGCGCCTGAATCCCGCCCGCTGCTCCGCTTGGCCTCCCGCTCCCGCGAACGCCGCGCGAACAGCTCCGACAATCGGGCCGAAGCCGCCGCCGCTTCGTTCGGGTACTCCTCAGCCTCTCCTTTTTGCCGCGACGATTCACGCCCTTCTCCGATTTCGCCCGCTTCCGCCGGCAGTTTTCCCCACCCCGCCGGGCCGTCCGTCTCCGAAGCCGCCCTTTCTTGAAGTTCAAAACCGCGGTCCGACGCCCCTGTCGATCCCGCGGTCTCTTCCTCTCCCGTCACTTCTTTTTCCAATTCCGGCTTTAGTCCCATTTCTTCTCTTTCGATCGTTCCCGCTCCAGGCATGAACGCTTCTCTCCCGTCGTTTTTTCTTCAATTATATGGGCGGCACGTTCGCTTGATGTCAACGTCCGGTTAATACCGGGTAAAAAGTCGCAAAAAAAGACTCCGGTCTTCCCTTCAAAGGGATGACCTGGAGTCTGCCTTGGCTTGAGCCACGACCAATTTGTAACCGACGCCCCGAATCGAATCGATATGTACCGATCCCGGATCGAGTTCCAACTTTTTCCGCAAAGAACTGACGTGCACGTCCACCGTCCGCTGTCCGCCGATGTAATCGAAGCCCCAGACGGCGTTCATCAAGTCGTCCCGGGTCATGACTACGCCGGGCTTGCGCGCAAGGTACAGCAGCACTTCGAATTCTTTCGGTCTCAGGTTGATCGCCTGCTGGCCGAGCGTGACTTCATATTTATCCGGATAAATGGTCAGCGCGCCCAGACTGATTTTCGATTCGGACGTGGCCGGAACCGTATATTCCGATTCTTCGCCCGACGTGCGGCGAATGACCGCACCGACGCGCGCCAGCATTTCCGACACGCCGAACGGCTTCGTAATGTAATCGTCCGCTCCCAATTTCAGTCCGAGCACGATGTCTTCCTCCGCGTTTTTGGCGGTAAGGATCACGATCGGCGTCTTCACGCCGGAACCTCGCAATTTCTCGAGTATCTCGATTCCGCTCATGCCGGGCAGCATCAGGTCGAGCAGGATCAGATCGAATGCTTCCCTGCGCGCGCGTTCATAGCCGCCCGTTCCGTGTTCTTCGAGTACGACTTCGTAGCCGTCCTGGGACAGATTATAAGAAATCAACCGGGACAGCGTCGGCTCGTCTTCGATGACGAGCAGTTTCCTAGCCATTGGCTCGATCCCCCATTTCGTTTGCCTGCGACATTTGCGCAAAGCGCAAGCCGTTCCGCCTTTGTCTGCTGCCGATTATCGGACGGAAAACGGCATGTTCGCGCACACGCCTTGTTTTGACCTTCATCAGCATATCACGGCATTGTTAACTCTGTGTAAAAAATTACGGATTTTCCTGCAGTATGGGCAGTTCGACGATAAACGTGCTGCCGACGCCCAGCTCGCTTTCGACGGAAATCGTGCCGCGGTGGAGTTCCACCAGATGCTTGACGATCGAAAGGCCGAGGCCCGTCCCGCCCGAACTGCGCGAACGCGCCTTGTCGACGCGGTAAAACCGTTCGAAGATCCGCGGCAGATCCTTCTTCGGAATGCCGATCCCGTTGTCCGACACGCTGAACCGGATCCGTTCGTCGTCATACCTTTCGTCCGTAAACTCCTCGGCCTTGATGACGATTCTTCCCCCGTCCGGCGTGTAGCTGACTCCGTTGCCGACCAAATTGAGAAAAATTTGCCGCAGCCGGTCTTCGTCCGCTTCGATAAACAGCTCTTCGGGGACGTTCAGGCGAATCTCGATCCGCTTCTGCTCCGCCGCCCCTTCCAGCACCCGGCTTACCGATTGGAACAGCGTCAGCACATGCACCGGCGCGTAATCGAGCTGAATCCGGCGCGACTCGATCTTCGACAAGTCGAGAATGTCTCCGATCAGCCGGTTAAGCCGATCCCCTTCGTCGTAAATGATTTTAAGGAACGACCGCGCCGTCTCTTCGTCCTTGACGCCGCCCGCCAGCAGCGTCTCCGCAAAGCCCTGTACGGCGGCGACCGGCGTCTTCAGCTCGTGCGAGACATTGGCCACGAATTCGCTGCGCATCCGTTCCAGGCGCCGAATGTCCGATACGTCCTGGAACAGGAAGAGCATCCCGTGGTACGACTCTTCGAGCACCGTCATCGGAACGCCGTCAAGCGAGATCAGCCGCTCTTCGGGCACGAACAGCGTCAGTTCGTCGTGCATTCGGCATTTGCGCTGCAATCCTTCTTCGATAAATCGCGTAAGCTCGTAGAACCGCTTCAATTCCACATACCGGCGCCCTACGACCCGGTCGGCCCGGATGCCGAGCATCCGCTCCGCCTGCCGGTTGACCAGACCGATCTTCTCGTCCTGGTTGACCATCAGAATGCCGCCGGTCATATTGTCCAGCACGTTCTGCAGCAGGCTCTCGTTGTCCCGAATCGTATGCATCTGCGCCTGCAGGCTGTCGGCCATATTATCGATCGAGGCGCCGAGCTGGCCGATTTCGTCCTGGCGCATCGGACCGACCCTGGCATCGTAGTCGAGCTTCGAGATACGGTTGGCGGTATCCATAATATGCTCGATCGGACGGGTCAATCCTCCGGCCAGACGGTAGCTGACCACGGCCGCGATCAGGAACAGAATCGCGAGTGCGCTGCCCATAATGATCCAGCCGCGCTGAAGCCCTTCCCCCACGATGTCCAGGCTCATCGACAGGCGCAGATAACCGTCGAACCCGCCGGAAGAGACGATCGGAGCGGCAACGTACAGCATATCGCGGCCGAGCGTATCGCTGTAGCGGACCGCATGGCCCGGGGTGCCGGAGACGGACGTGCGGATCTCTTCGCGGTTCAGATGATTGTCCATCGAAGCCGTGTTGCCGAGGGAGTCGCCGATCACCCGGCCGTCGCGCGCCACGAACGTGACGCGCGAATCGGTGAGCGACCCGAGCCGCTTCGCTTCCTCTTCGAATACCGAAGGCAGCGCCTCGCCCGCGGCAGGAGCCGGAGGCAGCTCGAGCAGATCCTCCAGCAGATCGATCTCCCGGCCCATATAGTCTTCCAGGGAACTGATGTGGGAATCCCGGAACACTTTGGCCATGGTGAGACCGGCGGCCAGCACCGAAATGCCGACCAGCAGCAGCAAAATCAAAGTCAAGCGGGAACGAAAAGGTTTCATGGATGCAGGCTCTCCTTCAGCGGATACGGTTTAAACTTGCGTAAAACGAATTGATGCAGCGTCGCCAGCGGCTGCTGGACCAAAATGGCGAGCACGACCGGCACGGCGGCCTGCGGCGAAAAGTAGCCCAGCGCCAGCACCAAGCCGAGCGAATTGTTGCGCATGCCCGCCGCGAACGAGACCGTCACCGACAGTTCGGGCGTCCGCTGCCTGAGCAGCAGAGGCGCGTAGTAGCCGAGCAGGTAGCCGAGAGCTACCAGAATCAGCACCGCCGGAACGACCGAGGCCAGATCGCCGCGCAGCTCGTACGCATACGGCGCGATGCCCGCCGCGTTCAGCAGGATGACGAGCATGAAAAACAGTTTCGAGAGCGGCAGCAGCACCGGCGCCGCCTTCCGCTTGAACCGCCCTCCCGAGCGTTCGTAGATCACGACGCCCAGCGCGGTCGGCACGACGACCATCAGCAGCAGGTCCCGCATCAGATGCAGCGTATCGAATGCCAGCTGCGCTCCGAAAAACAGCCGGATCAGGCCCGGAACGACGATCGGGCTCAGCGCAGAATCGAGCAGCACCATGGCCAGCCCGAGCGCAAGACTTCCCCCCGACAGTTCGATCCAGAGGACGGAAGAAACGCCGAGCGGAATCACCGTAAACAGAACCAGCCCCGCCGTATACGGAGAAGAGGCGCCGAACAGGGCGCTGCCGAGCCCGAACGCCGCCAGCGGCGCGACCAGATGGCTGAGCGCCAGCGTCAGCACGATCGGCATCGGCCGGGCAAAGACCTGTTTCAGATGCTCCCGCCCGCAGCCGACGCCCATCACGAAGGTAATATAGGCGAACAAATACGGAATGGCGGGAACAAGCGGAAGAAACGGCTCGGAAAAGATCAGGCCCAGCACGAGCATCAGCGGCGTGATCCAGAACATGCCCCGGTCTACCCAACCGCTGAACGCCAGGGCTTTTTCTTTCATCGGCTGCCGCCCTTTCGCTTTCCTCCTGCATTTTTCACTTGCGTCCCTTCCTTTCAATCCTGCTATAATGGGTAGCGTGTCTTCTTATCTTACCACAAAGTCCGGCGGCCGAAAGTCGCGCCAGCCTCAAAAGAAAGGGTGCCTTCATTGACCACTTATCCGTTTTCCGCCTATTTATACCGTCTTAAACATATCAAGCGCTGGAGCCTGATGCGCAGCACGATGACCGAAAACGTCGCCGAGCATTCGTATCACGTGGCCCTGCTCTCCCATCTGCTCTGCACGATCGGCAACGAGCTGCACGGCAAATCGCTGAACGCCGACCGTGCCGCCACGCTGGCGCTGTTCCACGATGCGCCGGAGGTGTTCACGGGCGACATCCCGACCCCGGTCAAGCACCATAACGAATCGCTGCTCTCCAACTTCCGCCTGATCGAGCAGATGGGCGCGCAGCGTCTGACCGCCATGGCGCCCGAGCCGCTGCAGCCGGTATACGCTCCCCTGATCGGCACGACCGAGCCTAGCGAAGAAGACCGTCAGCTGCACGCCTACGTCAAAGCGGCCGACCGAATCGACGCCTATCTGAAATGCGCCTGGGAAGTGGCCGCGGGCAACCGGGAATTCGCCGTCGCCAAACAGCAGACCGAAGAGAAGCTTGCCGAGTCCGCCATGCCGGAAGTGGAATATTTCCTGAAGCACCTCGCCCCCGCTTTCGAAATGACGCTCGACGAACTGTCCGCGCAGGTCGGCGAGGAAACGACGCGTCCGGAAGTCCGCTGAGCCGCCGCCCCGGACGGAAAGCGCGAGCATGAGCGAAACCGCCGCCGTTTCTCGGGAAGCGCATAACGAAAAACCGTTCCGCTGCCGCGTCTCGCGCGATTTCGGAACGGTTTTTTTCGTGGAATGCGGGCGTAAGAATCTGTTGAACGATGCCGATTCCGGCTTACCGCCGTTTATCCGTTGACGACTTCCCCGCCGTTCACGTGAAGAACTTGCCCGCTAACGTAAGAGGCATCAGGCGAAGCCAGATAGACATACGCAGGTCCCAGCTCGGAAGGCTGTCCCATACGGCCGAGCGGTTGGCTTTCGCCGAACGACTCGACTTTGTCTTCCGGGAACGTCGACGGAATGAGCGGTGTCCAGATCGGGCCCGGAGCCACTCCGTTGACCCGAATCTTTTTCTCGGCCAAGCTCATCGACAGCGAGCGCGTGAAGCTGACGATCGCGCCTTTGGTCGACGAATAGTCGAGCAGCTGCGGGCTTCCCCGGTATGCCGTGATCGACGTCGTATTGATGATCGAGGCCCCTTCTTTCAGATGCGGCAGCGCTGCTTTGGTGAGGAAGAACATTCCGAAAATGTTCGTGCGGAACGTGCGCTCCAGCTGCTCTGCCGTGATATCGGTGAGGGATTCCTTCGGATGCTGTTCGCCGGCATTGTTGACGACGATGTCGAGTTTGCCGAATTTATCGATGATTCGCTTGACCGATTCCTGTGCGAACGCTTCGTCTCCGACGTCTCCGACCAGCAGCAGGCACTGCTTGCCTTCGGCTTCCACGAGACGCTTTGTCTCCTCCGCGTCACCATGTTCGCTGAAGTAGATGATCGCCACGTCGGCGCCTTCTCTCGCATAATGCACAGCAACGGCGCGGCCGATACCGCTGTCGCCTCCCGTAATAACGGCGGTCATGCCTTCGAGCTTACCCGCGGCTTTATAAGTCGGAGAAATGTATTCCGGCTTTGGCGTCATGTCCGATTCCGAACCGTGACCCTCGAGCTGCTGGACAGGCGGGCTTTTCGGTTTCATTTCGTTGGCTTGCTGCTCGTTGGTTGGCATCTTTGAAAACTCCCTTCGTGGTGGTCTGCGGTTGTCTTGAAGCTTCCGCTCCTTACTTACCACCGCCGGCGGAGCGCCAAACATGAAATCCCAAAAGAGTCATCATTCGCCAGCTTCTTTCCGGCTTCTCTCTATCTTCAGCCGCCGATCACTTCGCCTCCGTTGACGTGAATGATCTGCCCGCTGACGTACGACGAATCTGCCGAAGCCAGATAGACGTAAGCCGGGCCCAGATCGGCCGGCTGGCCGACGCGGCCGAGCGGCTGGCTGCCTCCGAACGACTTTACGTCTTCCGCCGGATAGGTCGACGGAATGAGCGGCGTCCAGATCGGGCCCGGCGCCACTCCGTTGACCCGAATTTTTTTCTCTGCCAGGCTCATCGAGAGCGAACGCGTGAAGCTGACGATCGCGCCTTTGGTCGAGGAATAATCGAGCAGTTCCTTGTTCCCTCGATAAGCGTTTACGGAAGTCGTATTGATGACCGATGCTCCTTCCGCAAGATGCGGGAGCGCCGCTTTGGTCAGATAAAACATAGAAAAAATGTTTGTCCTGAACGTTCGCTCCAGCTGCTCCGCCGTGATGTCTTCGATCGACTGCTGCGGATGCTGCTCTGCGGCGTTATTCACGACAATATCGATCTTGCCGAACTTTTCCAGCGTGCGGCGGACCGATTCCCGCGCGAACGCCTCGTCCCCGATGTCGCCGGACAGCAGCAGGCAGGCGCGTCCCTCCGCCTCCACCATCTTTTTCGTTTCCTCGGCGTCTTCGTGCCCTTTCAGGTAGACGATCGCCACGTCTGCGCCTTCCCTGGCATAATGGGCCGCGACGGAACGGCCGATGCCGCTGTCGCCTCCCGTAACGATAGCCGTCCTGCCGAGCAGCTTGCCGGCACCCTTGTACGTTTCTCGAATGACAACCGGCGCCGGCGTCATTTCCGATTCGCGGCCGTGCGAGTCCTGCTTCTGCTGCTGGGCCGGCGGAGTCTTCAGGTTTCCTGCGTTTTCGTTGGCGGACATGAAAACAGCTCCTTTCGCAAAGTAGGATCGGTAAATCGCGCGCGTTTCCGAAAAACGGATACGCCCCTCATTACCACTTCGCAAAAGGAGCCAAACGCCAAAAGGCGCAAATCAGGCAAACAAACGCTCGAATGTCATCACGAACAAAATGGCGACGAACGAAACGCAGACCAAGGCGCTGAACACCCGCAGCTTTTTGAGCTCGCTGCCGACTTCCCGCCGTTCCCGGATTCCGTCAAGCGCGCGGCGCATAGGACCGGCCATCATGCCGCCGAACGCTCCGATCAGCACGAACAGCACGAACGACAGCAGCATCCACAGCATCGAATAGTCTTCCTGCAGCAGCAGATAGACGCCGGTCAACAGCTGAATCACCAACCCGAGCTGGGCGTATGTATTCAGCGAACGCATCATCGACAAAACGCCGTTTTTGGCGTCCCCTTCGATCCGGTTCAGCTGCGCGACGACGAACGGGGCCAGCAGATAGAAGCCCATGGCGACCGAGCCCAGAATATGCAAAAACAACACAAACCGCTCCATACTCTTCTTATTCCTCCTCGATTTTGGTGTTCGATCGGCCCGTCATACCGATAGTACACGGGCTCTCAGCGTCATTTTACCTTATCGAGGAGAGATTGTCAGCGGGCGGGCATCCGTTCACGACAGGCCCGACGCCACGACGGCAATAACGCCGCGCACCGAGTCCGCCGACTTGTCGAGCGCCGTTTTTTCCTCGGGCGTCAGTTCGAGCTCGAACACCTTCTCGATTCCGCCGCCGCCGAGCACCGCCGGAACGCCCAGAAACAGATCGTCGTATCCGTATTCTCCTTCGAGCAGCGCGATAACGGGCAGCACCCGCTTTTTGTCCTTGAGAATCGCTTCGGCCATCTGGGCGAGCGAAGCGGCCGGCGCGTAATAGGCGCTGCCGCTGCCGAGCAGGTTGACGATCTCGCCGCCGCCTACACGGGTACGCTGGACGATCTCCGCGATCCGTTCCCGCGAAATCAGCGTGTCGATCGGAATGCCTCCGACGCTGGAATAGCGGACAAGCGGCACCATATCGTCGCCGTGGCCGCCCAGCACGAAGCCTCGCACATCTTCGACCGATACGTTCAGTTCCTCCGCGATAAAGGTACAGTAGCGGGCGGTATCGAGAACGCCGGACTGCCCGATGACCCGATGTTTCGGAAAGCCGAGCGTCCGGTACGCCGCGTACGTCATGGCATCGACCGGGTTGCTCAGCACGAGCACCGTCGTCTCCGGCGCGACCTCTTTGATCCGTTCGCACACCGAGCGGACGATGCCCGCGTTCGTGCTGACCAGATCGTCCCGGCTCATGCCCGGCTTGCGGGCGACGCCCGCCGTAATGATGACCAGATCGGAGTCCCTGGCATCCTCGTAGTCGGACGTTCCGACGATGCGGGCGTCGAATCCCTGCACCGGCGAAGCTTCCAGCATGTCGAGCGCCTTGCCTTTGGTCGGGTTCTCGAGCTGCGGAATGTCGAGGAGCACGACGTCCCCGAGTTCTTTTTGCGCGATCATCAGCGCGGCGGTCGCGCCGGTAAAGCCCGCACCGACGATAGTGATTTTTTTGCGTGCGATCGTCATGATTTGATGCCTCCCGTCGTGGAATGGATGATTTTCTCGTTTGCCGAAAAAAAGAACGGACGGAAAGACGAACCGTTCCCGGCCCGCTTCCGTCCGCTGGACTTTTTTACTTCATGTTGCGGATGACTTCGTCGGCGAACTCCGAGCACTTCACTTCCTTGGCGCCTTCCATCAGGCGGGCAAAGTCGTAAGTGACCGTCTTGTTGTTGATCGACGTTTCCAGTCCGTTGTAGATCAGCTGAGCCGCTTCCTGCCAGCCCAGGTGTTCCAGCATCATGACGCCCGAGAGGATAACCGAACCCGGGTTCACGACGTCTTTGTCCGCGTATTTCGGAGCCGTGCCGTGCGTCGCTTCGAAGATCGCGTGTCCCGTCACGTAGTTGATGTTGGCGCCCGGCGCGATACCGATGCCGCCGACCTGCGCCGCCAGTGCGTCGGACAGGTAATCGCCGTTCAGGTTCAAGGTCGCGATGACGTCGAAGTCCGTCGGACGCGTCAGCACCTGCTGCAGGGCGATGTCCGCGATGGCGTCTTTCACGATGATTTTGCCTGCTTCTTCGGCTTCTTTTTGCGCCGCGTTGGCCGCATCCGTGCCGTCTTTCTCTTTGATCAGGTCGTACTGGGCCCATGTGAACACTTTGTCGCCGAATTCCGCTTCGGCCACTTCGTAGCCCCAGTTTTTGAATGCGCCTTCGGTGAACTTCATGATGTTGCCCTTGTGCACGAGCGTGACGCTCTTGCGGCCGTGATCGATCGCGTATTGAACCGCCGCGCGAACGAGACGCTTGGAGCCTTCTTCCGAGACCGGCTTGATGCCGATGCCCGACGTTTCCGGGAAGCGGATCTTGTTGACGCCCATTTCGTTTTTCAGGAATTCCAGCACTTTTTTGACTTCTTCGCTGCCTTCCTGATACTCGATGCCGGCATAGATATCTTCCGTGTTTTCCCGGAAAATGACCATGTCGACGAGCTCCGGACGCTTGACCGGCGAAGGTACGCCGTTGAAGTAACGGACCGGACGCAGGCAGACGTACAGGTCGAGTTCCTGGCGCAGCGCCACGTTCAGGGAACGGATGCCGCCGCCGATCGGCGTCGTCAGCGGCCCCTTGATCGCCACGATGTATTCACGGATGGCGGTCAGCGTATCGGCCGGCAGCCATTCTCCGTATGTATTGAACGCTTTCTCTCCCGCAAACACTTCGTACCAGGCGATTTTTTTCTCTCCGCCGTAGGCTTTTTCCACTGCCGCGTCAAGCACGCGCTTGGAAGCCTTCCAGATGTCGCGGCCGGTACCGTCGCCTTCGATAAACGGAATCACCGGGTTGTTCGGAACGACCAGCGCTCCGCCTTCTTCGATCTGAATTTTTTCTCCCTCGGTCGGTGCGTCGAATTTTTCCAATTTGGACATGAATGGAATTCCTCCTTCGAAGTGTGGGTGAAGCGCGGACCGAACCGCCCTGGCGGTTCGAAGCCCGCAGTCTTTTCTATTGTAGCCGATGACAAGCAATTTTTGAATAAAACGTGAATTCGGCGGGCCGATACTTCCGAACGATCAGCGCTGCTCCAGCGGCACGTAAGTCAGATCCAGTTCGCCCACGTATTCGGCGCGAGGACGGATCAGGCGGTTGTCTTCGTACTGCTCGAGAATGTGCGCGGTCCATCCCGACACCCGGCTGATCGCAAAGATCGGGGTGAACAGCTTGCGCGGAATTCCCAGCATCGTATAGACGGAAGCGGAATAGAAGTCCACGTTCGGCTTCAACCCTTTTTGCGACGTCACGAGTTCTTCGATCTTGACGGACATCTCGTAGAGCGACGAATCGCCGTTCGTTTCGCCGAGACGGCGCGACATTTCCATAAGGTGCTTGGCGCGCGGATCGCCGTTTTTGTAAACGCGGTGTCCGAAGCCCATGATTTTCACTTTGTTCGCGAGCTTGTCGTTAATATAACCTTCGACCTTGTCGGGAGTTCCGATTTCTTCGAGCATCCGCATAACGGCTTCGTTGGCGCCACCGTGGAGCGGACCTTTCAGAGCGCCGATCGCCGAAGTAACGCCCGAATAAATATCCGACAGCGTCGCTACCGTAACCCGCGAAGCGAATGTGGAGGCGTTCAATTCATGGTCGGCATGCAGCACCAGCGCCTTGTCCAGCGCTTCGATCGCCGTTTGTTCCGGCTGCTTCCCGCTCATCATGTAGAGGAAGTTTTCGGTCAGGCCGAGTCCTTCTTTCGGCGCGATCGGCTCCTGGCCTTCCGCAATCCGCGCCAGCGCGGCGACCAGCGTCGGCAGCTGCGCTTGAAGACGTTCAGCCTTGGTCACGTTCGACTCGCGGCTCATATCGTCGGCATCCGCATCGTACAGGGCGAGAGCCGATACGGCCGTCCGCAGCGCGGCCATCATGTTCATGTCCTTCGGATACAGCTTCATCTGCTCCAGCAGTTGAGGCGGAACCGCGGCATAACTCTGCAGGTTGCTCCGCAGTTTTTCCAACTGCTCCTCGTTCGGAAGCGCGCCGTGCCAAAGCAGGTACGCCACTTCGTCGAACGAGGCGTTCTCGGCCAGATCGTCGATGTTGTACCCCCGGTATGTAAGCACACCGTCCACGATCGAACTGATCGAGGAAGTTGCGGCTACAATGCCTTCCAGACCTTTAGTCGCTGTCATCGTACATCTCTCCTTTGTGAATGGAACGGAT
Source organism: Saccharibacillus alkalitolerans (assembly GCF_011090185.1). Classification (GTDB taxonomy): domain Bacteria; phylum Bacillota; class Bacilli; order Paenibacillales; family Paenibacillaceae; genus Saccharibacillus; species Saccharibacillus alkalitolerans. Next base: position 454,849 of record NZ_JAAFGS010000003.1, read on the forward strand.
AAATGCAGGCATAACTTTTAAGAGGGCCTGCGGCAAGCTTGCAGATGCACCCCTAGCATTTGTAACCGTTTTTAAGACTTGGAAAACGGTTTTGTCTCCGGTTTCGGTCCAAGCCGAAAACAACAAGACGTGTAACATTCCTTCTTTGTCATCATACCGGATTTTGTCATTTTTTTGAACATTTCTGCGTGTTAACCGGGAATCAAATTGTTTTATCGAGGCGATAAGACATCTTTGCAACCCCTTACAATGATATATGTTACAGGAGAGAGCAAGCGTTTGCAAGTTTTGGAAAACGTCAAAAACCGTCCGCCGAAGGCGGACGGTGGAACGAGGCGGCGGCTTAACGCCGGTAAAAGGTGATGTTACCGTTCTTCATTCTCTTCTCGATCCAGCGCATGGCGGCGCGGTGATAAAGAGGCCGCGTGAGCGGGAAAACCATCGAGATGCCGATCAAATCGGTAATAAAGCCGGGCGCGATCAGAATGGCGCCTCCCGCCATGATGCAGACGCCGTCGACCAGTTTGCGGCCGGGCGGCTGACCGTTCTCGGCAAGCCGTTTGAGATCGTTCATCGCTTTGCGTCCCTCGAATTGAACCATCGCGATTCCGATTACCGTCGTCGCGAGCGCCAGCACAAGCGTCTTGAAAAAGCCGAAGCGGTCGATCAACCAGGTAAAGGCCACGACTTCGAGCACTACGGCCAAAATAAACAGGATGGCCATTTTATTTCTGTTCTTCATGTGAGTCCCCCCCTTGTTCGGCAGACTCCGCCGCAAGCCAGCTTCCGAGCCGCTTGTACACGTCGGGTGCGGCTTTGTTGAGGCGGATCGGTTTCCAGGCGGCGTTAAGCCAAATATGTTCGGTCCCCCCGATATTGAGCAGGGTGCCCGGACGCTCCGCCTCTCCGCCGAAAACGGCGGTGTCGGCGCTCCACTGCGATTCGTCCTCGCAGCGGCGGATCTCGTATTCATACTCCAGACGCAGCGGCGAAAATGCGCTGATCCGCGAATAAATCCAGATTCGGTCGTCGTAACGGGCCGGACTTACGAAACGGGCGCGTGCTTCGAGCACCGGCAGATAAACGCCCTGCTCCTCGATCGCCCGATAAGTCAGTCCGACAGCCCGGATCATCTCCGTTCGTCCGATTTCGAACCAGTTCAAATAATTGGCATGATAAACGACCGACATCTGATCGGTCTCCTGATAGCGAACTTTCAGACCTGTACGAAACCATCTTCCGTGTGCAACGGAATGTTTTGCTTCGGAATTGCCCATTGCCTTCCACTCCTCATTCCTGTCGGACGGACCCCTAATTCGCTGGTCCTGCGTCCTTAAGCCTGTCTGTCTATTGTATACGAAAAAGGCACCGCATTTCCAACTTTGCCCGAAGCCCGGCAGACTTCCGGAGAAAAGAAAAAGCCGCCGGTTGGCGGCGACTTAAGGAGTCCTGATAATCGAAGACTCAAATTCCGCAAGCGGCGGCTTTCCGCATAAGAAACTATACGGTTCGCGAAGCGGACGGTTTCGTTCCGGGGAACGAAACTTCCGCTTCGCGGCGCAGTTTCCGAAATGCGAATCCGAATCTTAGTGAATGTGATCGACCTTGATCAGGTTGGTCGAGCCGGAACGGCCCAGCGGTACGCCGGCCGTGATGACGACGAGGTCGCCTTCTTCCACGAGGCCCGACGTTTTCGCTCCGCGCAGCGCGCTTTCGAACAGCTCGTCGGTCGTTTCCGCCACTTCGCCTTTGACCGGGATAACGCCCCATGCCAGAGCCAGGCGGCGCAGCGTCTGCTCCTGCGTCGTGACCGCGATGATCGGAGCGACCGGACGGTACTTGGAGATCATGCGCGCCGTCGTGCCCGACTGCGTCGAAGTCACGATCGCTTTAACGTCCAGGTTCCAAGCCGCGTGAGCGACCGATTGGCTGATCGACTCCGTTACGGATTTTTGCTGCGCTTCGCTCTGTTTTTTCAGGATTTCGCGATTGGCCATCGCGGATTCCGCTTTTTCGGCGATGCGGGCCATCGTCTGGACGGATTCCATCGGATACTTGCCGGCAGCCGTTTCGCCGGACAGCATGATCGCGTCCGTGCCGTCGAGGATGGCGTTCGCCACGTCGCTCGCTTCGGCGCGCGTAGGGCGCGGGTTGCGCTGCATCGAATCGAGCATCTGCGTAGCCGTGATGACCGGCTTGCCGGCACGGTTGCACTTCTCGATCATTTGCTTTTGCACCAGCGGCACTTCTTCCGCCGGAATCTCCACGCCGAGGTCGCCGCGGGCAACCATCAGGCCGTCGGATACTTCCAGGATTTCGTCCAGGTTGTCGACGCCTTCTTGGTTTTCGATCTTGGAGATGATTTGGATATGTTCGGCGTTGTGCTTTTTCAGCAGCTCGCGAATTTCCAGCACGTCGCTTGCTTTACGGACGAACGAAGCGGCGATGAAGTCTACGCCCTGCTCGATGCCGAAAACGATATCGTTCGTATCCTTTTCGGTAATGCCCGGAAGCGAGATGCTGACGCCCGGAACGTTTACGCCCTTGCGGCTCTTGATCTGTCCGCCGTTGACGATGCTGCATTCGATTTCGGTTCCTTCGACTTTCGTAACCGTCAGTCCGATCAGGCCGTCGTCGATGAGGATCGTCGATCCGACCGAAACGTCCTTCGGCAGGTCTTTGTAAGACACCGACAGACGATTTTTGTCGCCGGCGATTTCTTCGGTCGTCAGCGTGATGCTTTCGCCTTCTACTAGATCCAGCGGCTCGACCGCGATTTTGCCCGTGCGGATTTCCGGTCCTTTGGTATCCAGCAGCAGCGCGACGCTCTTGCCGAGCTCCTGGCACGCCTGGCGGATATTTTTAATGCGGTTGCCGTGCTCTTCGAAATCACCGTGGGAGAAGTTCATCCGAGCGACGTTCATGCCCGCCATAATCAGTTTTTTCGTGTTTTCGAGCGATTCGCTCGCCGGTCCGATCGTACATACGATTTTCGTTTTGCGCATTTGGGTTCCTCCGTTTTTTGATCTCTGTCGATCTCTGCTTCGGTCTCTTGACGAGACTCTCTCTGTCTCCTTGCCTGTCCTGCCAACGAAAATTCGCTGCCGTCCTGCCGGGCCGGACACAAAAAAAGAGGCCGGCTACCGGTGCTCCGACCTCTCTGTAATCCGTGCTCGGAAGTCGGTTTTCGGATGGACATCAAATCCTCACCAACAATTAAATCTACACTAAAAGCACGAATTTGTATAGGTTTTTAAAGTAAAAACTGCTCAGGAATTCGGTAAAGTCCGCCCCGAGCCGTACTCTCCGATTCTGCGGAATTTCTCGTAGCGGTCCGCGATCAGTCCCTGGGCGTCCAGCGAAGAGAGTTCGTCAAGATGACGCGCCAGGCAGTCGCGAATCGCAAGCCCGGTCGCTTCGTAATCGCGGTGCGCGCCGCCTTTCGGTTCCGGCACGATATCCTCGATCACCTTCATCTCCAGCAGGTCGGACGCCGTGATCTTCATCGCTTCCGCCGCTTGATCGGCTTTCGAAGCGTCTTTCCACAGGATGGACGCCGCTCCGTTCGGCGAAATGGCGGCATAGATTGCGTTTTCCAGCATCAATACGCGGTTGCCGACGCCGAGCGCCAGCGCCCCGCCGCTTCCGCCTTCGCCGATCACCACGCAGATAACCGGAACTTTCAGCATTGCCATATCCCGCAGATTGCGCGCAATGGCCTCCGACTGTCCGCGCTCTTCCGCCGTGTTGCCCGGATACGCGCCCTTCGTGTCGATGAACGTAATGATGGGACGGCCGAATTTCTCCGCCTGCTGCATCAAGCGAAGCGCCTTGCGGAAGCCCTCGGGATGGGGACTGCCGAAAAAACGCGCGATATTGTCTTTTGTATCTTTGCCCCGCTGGTGGCCGATCACCGTGACCGGCGTTCCGCGAAAACGCGCCAGTCCGCCCACGACCGCCAGGTCGTCGCCGAACATCCGGTCGCCGTGCAGCTCCACGAAGTCCGTGAAGACGTACGGGATCAGATCCAGCGTCGTCGGACGCTGGTGATGCCGCGCCAGATGCATTTTCTGCGCCGGCGTGACGTTCGTATAGATTTCCTGCTGAAGCTGCGCGTAGCGCTCCTCCAGCCGGGAAATTTCGTCGCTGAAGTCGATTCCTTTTTCTTGACCGAACTGCTTAAGCTCGTCGATCTTCTTGCGCAGCTCTACGAGAGGCTGCTCAAACGCCAATTCTCCCGCCATCCGTCTAGAGCTCCTCCTTTTTACTGTGCATGCCGATCAGTTTGCCCAGCATCGTTTTCATTTCTTTGCGGTGCACGACCAGGTCGAGCTGGCCGTGCTGCATGTTGAATTCCGCCGTCTGGAAGTCGTCCGGCAGCTTCTGCCTGATGGTCTGCTCGATGACGATCCGGCCGGCAAAGCCGAACGCCGCGCCCGGCTCGGCGATAATGAGATCTCCGAGCATAGCGAAACTGGCCGATACCCCGCCCATGGTCGGATCCGTGATCACCGACAGGTAGAGTCCGCCCTTATCCGCAAACTGTCCCAGTGCCGCGCTCGTTTTCGCCATCTGCATAAGGCTGAGGATGCTCTCCTGCATGCGCGCTCCGCCCGAAGTCGAAAAGATGATCAGCGGCAGGCCGTACTCGCCCGCATGCTCGATGATCCGCGTGATTTTCTCGCCGACCGCAGAACCCATGCTGCCGCTGAAAAAGTCGAAGCTCATGACGGCGACGGCGACCGGCTGCCCGTTGATGGCGCCTTCTCCCGTCACGACCGCCTCGTTCAAGCCCGACTTCAGTTTTTGCTCTTCGAGCTTGCCGGCGTAACCTGGAAACTCGAGCGGATCGATCGAAACGACGTCGCGATCATGCTCGACGAAGCTGCCTTCGTCGAGCGTCATCGCGATGCGCTCCATGGCGTTCAACCGCATGTGATGGCCGCAGGACGGGCAGACCTTCAGGTTTTTCTCCAATTCCTTGCTGTATTGGATCGTGCCGCATTTGCTGCATTTATTCATGAGCCCTTCGGGGATCTCCCGCTTGGGGCGCTGCTGCGCCTCCGCTTCGCCGTTTCCGGCGCTCCGGTCGGGAGGAAGGGTTGCGTACTTTCTTTTTTTCTGAAATAAATCCTTGAACACCACTACACCTCTTCAGCCGTTATTTGGCGGGCCTCGCCTTGAAGGTCGATCTTAAAAAAAACCGCACTTGCTCTCGCGCTTGATCCCGGCCGGACCCGGCTGCCTTTCAGGGATGCAAAATGGAATTCAGCACCTCCTGAATCTCGTCGAGTTCGCCGGAAGGGACCAAAATCTCGAACTGCTGTTTGGACATGTTGACGGGACGGAGTTTGACAAGAAAGCCTTCTTCGGTCAGCCTGCTCTGAAGCTTCTCCGCCATTTTGGCGGTAGAGGCGATATAAATCACCGTCCACATGAACGAATATGTCCCCCTTGTCGACTGCCCGTATGAAGCCGTATCCCCGCATAATGGCTTAATGATACCATAAGGCTGTTTTTTTTAGCAACAGAATCGGCCCTTTAACAGGGGCAGGCCGATCGGGAAAGAAACGAAAACGGCGGCGGAACGCCCGCATGCGGCCGAGCGTCCCGTTCGTTCCCGCCCGGGAAAAGACGCAAAGCCCGGCACGCCGCGAAGGCGGGACCGGGCCTGCAAATCTGCCGCTTCGGCAGCTGCCGCGCGTCGATGCTTTTTATTTGACGCGGACCGTTCCGGCGCCCAGCAGCCCTTCCATCCGGGCGAACAGCTCCGGCGAAGGCTGAATCCGGTAAGCGTCGCTCAAGGCGATCAGCTTCTGCGTATCTTCATAGAAGAGCAGCGTCGGCATCGGGCCGGGATGGCTCTGCAGCATGCCCTTGAGCGTCTCGAGCAGCTCCGGGCTGCGCCGGCCTTCCGCGATCTTGATGAATACGCGCTGCTGCGGCGCGTCCTTCCGCACGGCGGCGGGCATGCGGTCCGCGGATTCGGCCGCGGGCCGGCTCGGGCCGGCTTCTGCGGCTCCGCCGTCCGGGACGCGCGGCGGAGCCGCAGAAGCGGACGCGCTCGGGCGTCCGCCGGTCCCTCCGGGAGCGGCGCTTCGCGCTCCCGGAGAGCCGCCTTCGGCGGCCTCCGCCCCGCCGCGGGCAGAGCGGGGCGGACGGCCTTGGCCGGAGCCGCTTCCGCGCGCTTCGCCGCGGGCGACGAGGCCGCGCACGGCGTCTTCGCCGAGAGGCAGAACCGTATCGGCGAGGAGCTTAAAGCCTTCGTCCTGCTGTTGGACCTTGGCGCGCAGCGCAACCAGCGCGCCCGGCTGCACGGCCTCCTGGCTCCGCTTCCACACCTCGGGGAACAGCACGAGCTCGCAGCGCTCGATCTGGTCCTCGATCTCGGCGAAAGCCATCGCCTTGCCCTGCTTGGTCGTGATCGTCTTGAGAGCGACGACCATGCCGGCCGTCACGGCATGGCTTTCGTCGGGCGCTTCGCCGAGCTCCATCAGCTTCTGCGCGCCGGTCTCGTCCAGCAGGCGCTCGTAGTCGTCCAGCGGATGACCGGACAGGTACAGACCGAGCAGTTCGCGCTCCAGATCCAACTGCTCCGAAGCGGTATATTCGCGCACGTCGGGATATTCGATCTCCCAGTTCGGCGTCTCGACGAAATCGAACATCTGAATCTGAAAGTCTTCGCGCTCTTTGCGCCACTTGGCCGCGGCGTCGAGCGCCTCGTCCAGCATGGCCAGCAGCTGCGCCCGATGTCCCGGCAGCGTATCGAACGCGCCCGCCTGGATCAAAGCTTCCACGACGCGCCGGTTGCACGTCTTGGGATCGACGCGGCGGCAGAAGTCGAGCAGGCTTTCGAACGGACGCTCCGCCCGTTCTTCCATAATATTGCGAATGGCGTTCGTGCCGACGTTTTTGATCGCCGCCAGACCGAAACGCAGACTGTGCACGCCGTTTTCTTCCGAAGGCGTGAACAGCATGCCGCTCTTGTTCACGTCCGGAGGCAGCACCGGAATATTCATCCGCCGGGCCTCGACGACGTACTCGGCCACCTTGCGGTGGTTGCCGGTAACGGCCGCAAGCATCGACGCCATGAACTCGACCGGATAATGAGCCTTCAGGTAGGCGGTTTGGAACGCCAGTACGCCGTAGGCCGCCGCGTGCGCGCGCGGGAATCCGTAGTCGGCGAAGCGCACGATCATGTCGTAGACCTTATTGGCGTCCTCTTCGCTGTACCGCTGCCCCAGACTGCCGCGAACGAAATGTTCGCGCTCCTGGTCCAGCGTCTCGCGCTTTTTCTTCGACACGGCCCGGCGCAGCAGATCCGCTTCGCCGAGCGAGAATCCGGCCATCGTCGAAGCGATCTGCATGATCTGCTCCTGATAAACGATGATGCCGTGCGTGTCTTCCAGAATCGGACGCAGGTCTTCGTGCGGATAATGCGCGGCGACGGCTCCGTGCTTGACCTGAATATAATTCGGGATGAATTCCATCGGACCCGGGCGGTACAGGGCCACGACCGAGATAATGTCTTCGATGACCGACGGCTTCATCTCCTTCATCACCCGGCGGATCCCCGGCGACTCCAACTGGAACACTCCCGTCGTGTCTCCGCGCCCGAGCAGCTCGTACGTGCCGGGATCGCTGTCGGACACGCTCTTGAAGTCGACCGGCGCTCCGGAACGCTCCGCGATCCAGTTCTGGCAGCGCTCGATGATCGACAGCGTGCGCAGTCCCAGGAAGTCCATCTTGAGCAGCCCGACCGATTCCAGGCTTTCCATCGGATACTGGGTCAGCGCCGTTTTCTCCCCGCCTTCCTGCAGCGGAACGTAATCCGTCAGCGGGCCTCGGGCGATGACGACGCCGGCGGCGTGGGTCGAGGCGTGCCGCGGCATGCCTTCGACGCGCCGGGCCGTGTCGATCAGCCGCTTCGCGTCGGGCGAAGCGTCCGCGCGTTCGCGCAGAGCGGCGTTCTGCGCGAGCGCCCGGTCGATCGTCATGCCGACCTGCACCGGAATCAGTTTGGCCGTTTTGTCGACGTCCCCGTACGGCAGCGCCAGCACGCGGCCGACGTCGCGCACGGCGGCCCGTGCGGCGAGCGTTCCGAACGTGATGATCTGCGCCACGCGGTCCGAGCCGTATTTGTCGGTAACGTAGGCGATGACCTCGTCGCGGCGTTCGTCGCTGAAGTCGATATCGATATCGGGCATCGTGATCCGCGCCGGATTGAGAAAGCGTTCGAAGAGCAGATTGTACTTGATCGGATCGACATCCGTGATGTTCAGCGTATACGCGACCAGGCTGCCCGCCGAAGAACCCCGTCCCGGTCCCGTGACGATCCCCTGTTCGTGGGCATAGCGGATAAAGTCCCATACGATCAAGAAATAATCGGAGAAGCCCATCGTGCCGATGACGCCCAGTTCGTACTCGAGCCGCTGATCCAGCTTGCTCCGGTATTCCGGGTCGTTCCACTCCGGCAGGCTGCCATAGCGTCTTTCCAAGCCGCCGCGGCACAGGTCGATCAAGTATTCCTGCGGCGATCTGCCCTCCGGCAGCGGCTGGTATTCCGGCAGAATCGAACGGCCGAGCTCGATTTCCAGCTCGCACTCTTCCGCAATCTTCGCCGTATTGGCGAGCGCCCGGGGAAGATGCGGGAACAGCTTGGCCATCTCTTCCCCGCTTTTCAAATACAACTGGCGGGTCGGGATGCGCAGACGCTCCTCGTCCTCCATCGTTTTGCCCGTGCCGATGCAGATCAGCACGTCCTGGATTTCGGCGTCCGGTTCGGCCAGATAGTGCGAATCGTTGGTAACGATCAGCTCCGCGCCGATTTCCTCCGCCAGTGCGATCAGCATCGGGTTTACCTTTTTTTGCTCCGGAAGTCCGTGATCCTGCAGTTCGATATAAAAATCATCCCCGAAAATCTCTTGGTAGCGCAGCGCCGCGGCTTTCGCTTCCTCGGGACGTCCGTTCAGAAAATGCTGCGGGATTTCGCCGCCGATGCAGGCGCTGGTGCACACGATGCCCTCGCTGTGCTTCTTCAGCACCTCCCGATCGATTCTCGGCTTGTAATGGAAGCCTTCGAGATGGCCGGCGGAGCAGATCTTCATCAGGTTGCGGTAGCCGGTCTCGTTCTTGGCCAGCAGCAGCAGATGGTAAATCGGCTGTTCTTTGCGGCTCGCTCTCTCCAGTCGGGAGCCCGAAGTGTAATAGGCTTCGAAGCCGAGAATCGGCTTAATGCCGGCGGCCCGGCACGCTTTGTAAAACGGAATGGCGCCGTACATGACGCCGTGGTCGGTCAGCGCGAGCGACTTCATGCCGAGCTCGGCCGCGCGGCCCACCAGTTCCTTGATCCTCGCCGCTCCGTCGAGCAGGCTGTATTCGCTGTGCACATGCAGATGGACAAAATCGTTCATGCGGACGTTCCCCCTTTTCCGTTCGTTATCAGCCGTTTTCGATCGAATGCAGCGTCATGATCGCTTTGGCCACGGTCTGTTCCTCATGCGAAATGCCGATCTCCAGCCGGCAGATCCGGCGGCCGACTTCCAGTACCAGAGGCATGACGGTGACCGCGTCCTCGATCTGGACGGGACGGATAAAATACGTGCTCATATTGTCGACGACATAATCGTTGCCGCTGTGATCTTTGGCCATGCGCAGCGCGGCTTGGACCATCACCGAAGTGATGACGCCTTCCGAAATGGTGCCGAGGTCGGTCGCCATCTGCGGCGTGATAAATCCGTGAAAGAACAGCCGCCCCTCGGCGTCTCTCTCTTCCGCGAATCCGTTCCAGATCAGATGATCGAACGTTTCGCCCAGGCTGCTGTGCTCGCGCGCGTCCCGCATCGCCTGCAGCACTTCCCTTCGCGTCAGCACGCCGGTCAGCTTGCGGTTGCGGTCGACGACCGGAAGAAAATCGATGCCCTCCCACGTCATGATCTGCGCGGCCGAGGCCAGCGATGTCAGCATGCCCGCGGTAACGGGGCTGCGTACCATCGCGCGCTCGATCGTCTGGCCCGGTTCGACGCTCTCGATATCCCTGCGGCTGACGATGCCGAGCACCCGGTTCCATTCGTCGGTCACGGGAAAACTCGTAGCTCCGGTACGTTCCGAAATCCGCCAAAAATCTTCCGCCGTGCTGGTCGCTTTGAGCGAATAGGGTTTCGGTTTGAGGCCGATCAAGTCTTCGACCAGCATGATTTTCTTCTTGATCAGACGATCGAAGATGGCCCGGTTGATCATCGAGGCGACCGTAAACGTATCGTGCCGCGAGGAGATGATCGGCAGGCCGAGGCGATCGGCGAGACTTTTGACTTCGCGGCTCGTACCGAAGCCGCCGGTAATCAGAACGCCCGCTCCGTGTTCGATCGCCAGAGAGTGCGCGTTTTCGCGGTTGCCGACGATCAACAGGCTGCCCGTATCGATGTAGCGTGCCATCGCGTCCACTTTCATCGCGCCGATGACATACTTGTTCAGCGTAATGGACAAGCCTTCGTTGCCGCCGAGTACATGGCCTTCGACGATGTCGACGACATCCGCGAAGGTCAGCTGGTCCGTGATATTTCGAGGCTTCTTCTCTACCCGGACGGTGCCGATCCGTTCCTTGGTAATCACGATGCCCAGCGTCTCGGCTTCTTTGACGGCCCGGTACGCGGTGCCTTCGCTGACGTTCATTTCTTTGGCCAGCTTACGGACGGAGATCTTCGTGCCGACTTTGAGCTGTTCGATATGCTGCAGCAGTTGTTCGTGCTTCGTCACGGTCTGTTCATGCCCTTCCAACTGTTGTACTCCTCTCCAGAAATCTGTATTATGCTGTATCTATTATAACATAAATATCGGCATTGAAAATCCAAGTTCCCGTTTTGAAAAAAGCCAAAAAGCCCCGATTTCCCATTGGGAAACCGGAGCGGCGTCTGCCGGGCGGCAGAGGCATCCCAAGAGATGCCTTCCCCCAGCTTAGCGAGGGTCGTACATGTTGGCCAGGCTGTCGGAGATAATCTTGTTCACGTCCTGAATGATGACGCTAAGACGCTGTTCAGCCTCGAACAGACGACGGATATTCAGGTTCAAGCTGAGCACCTCGAACAATTTTTCCATCTGTTCCATCTCTTCTTGAGGCGGCACGTCTCCGCTCATGATGCGCTGTTGGATGTTCATCTGCCGGGTACGGAAATCGTCCAGCATCCGCTTGCTTTCGGCATCGGCTTCGATCAGCTTCAAGGCGGCGGTGATATCCTGCACCTCCTGGCTGTTCTGGAGCGAGCTCGCAAGTTCGTTGGCTTTGTCGTAAATGTTGGTCATGGTTGTGGGTTTCCCTTCTCTTCCGGTCTCCCGGGCTTATATGGCCGTTCCGTCAGGCGGACGGCGCATTGTCGTACAGTTCGATCAGCTGTCCGAACTTCGTGATCAGCACGTCCGCATCTTCCAATTCGTGGTTGGCTCCGAAGTCGGCATAGGCGCAGCCGATGACGCCGAGTCCGTTGCCGCGGCCCGCTTGTACGTCGGACGAACGGTCGCCGACCATCCAGGCGCTTTTGACGCCGTGATTTTTAAGCAGCATTTCCACCAGCAGCACCTTGGTCGCGGTCCGATATTCGCCCGCGCTGTACTGGGCCTCGAACAAGGATTCCAGGCCCAGTGCGGCGGATACGCCTTTGACGTAGCCTTCCAGGCCGTTGCTGGCGACGAACAGGCGCACGCCGCGGTCCTGCAGTTCCTCCAGCGTCTCCTTGACGTCCGGATACAGCAGCGCCTCGCCCTGCTTCAGCACTTCCAACTGCAGCTCGAGCAGCAGTTCGTTCGCCCGGCTGCGCACTTTTTCATCGGCATCGGGCATGACGATCTTCCAGATCTCTTCGAGCAGCATGCCGAGGCTCCCCAGGATCAGCCGTTCCGGCGGAGTCTCCCCCGCATACAAGCCTTCCGCCCGCAAAATATCGAACATTTTGCGGTAAGCCGGCAGCAGCGCCGTTTCCGTCTGAAACAGCGTGCCGTCCATATCGAAAATCATCGCTTCGGGCTTGTACAGCTTGCTTGCGCTTTGCATGTTCCAATTCATCCTCTCCGGAAAAACGGGCCGGGCGGCCATTACTTTTCGCCTTGTCCGTTCTCCTCCCCGTTTTCCGCTTGTTCATCCGCCTCTTCGTGAGGCTTGTGGATATTGACGCGGGTAATGCGCAGACGTTCGGCTTCGGCGACTTCGAACGTAATGCCGCCCCATTCCACTTTCTGGCCCGGCTGCGGGTTGCCTTCAAGCTCCTTAAACATCCAACCGCCGATCGAATCGACTTCCTCGTCGTCGATGTTCGCGCCGGTCAAATCGTTAACCTCCTCGATCAGCAAACGGCCGTCAACGGAAATCAGGTCTCCGACCATTTCGATTTCCGCGCGCTCGCTCTCGAACTCGTCGTACAGATCGCCGACAATCTCCTCCAGAATCTCCTCGGCGGTCAGCAGGCCGGCGGTTCCGCCGTACTCGTCGACGACCAGCGTCAGCTGCGCGCGTTTTTGCTGCATCAGACGCAGGACATGGCTGATTTCCATCGATTCCGGCACGTTGAGGATCGGGCGAACCAGTTTGCGCAGATTCGGTTCCGTTCCCTGAGGCCATAGCAGGATGTCGGTAATATGTACGAAACCGATGATCTGGTCTTTGTCCTCGATCGCGACCGGATAACGGGAATGCCGCGTCTCGGTAATGATCTTCAGATTCTCTTTCAGCGGAAGATTGACGTACAGGCAGTCCATGTCGGTTCGCGGCAGCATGACTTCGCGGGCAAGCATATCGGAAAAGTCGAAGATGTTGTCCATCAGTTTGACTTCTTCCAGATCGATGGCCCCGCTCTTGGCGCTCTGGTTCATCAGGATGCGGATCTCTTCCTCCGAGTGAGCCGCTTCGGCTTCGCTGGCCGGCTGCAGGCCGAACAATCTCAGGAAACCGTTCGCCGCATGGTTAAGCAGCCAGATCACCGGCAGGAATACATAGTAGAATACCAGCAGCGGCCCCGCCAACACAAGCGACGTGCCTTCCGATTTCTGGATCGCCAGCGATTTCGGCGCCAGCTCCCCGAGTACGATATGCAGGAAAGTGATGATGGCAAATCCGACCGCTACCGATATTCCGCCGATCAAAGACGGGTCGGTAAAGCCCATTTGATACATCAGCGGTTCCACCAGCAGCTCCGAGACGGCAGGTTCGCCGAGCCACCCCAGTCCGAGCGACGTCAGCGTAATGCCCAGCTGAGTGGCGGACAGATAAGCATCGAGCCGGTTGGCGACTTTGAGCGCGTAAGGTGCCAGGCGATTCCCTTCGCTGTTCAACTGAAGCAGCCGGGTATGCCGAACCTTAACGAGCGCAAATTCCGCGGCGACGAATACGCCGTTCAGGAAAACGAGCAGCAGCACCAAAAACAGATTGATCGCCAATGTTCCCAACTCTATTTCGTGCTCCAATGAAATCTCCTCTTTTCTTCAATGCGTACCGCTTAACGGGACTGGCTAGAATGCGAAAATCCGCCGGAAGCTTCGTCCAAAACCGCACGGCGCGATTTAAAATCGACGCCTTTGTAATACATGTCGGCAACCAGCAGGTTCGGCCCGCAGCAGCCTGCCGCATCGCAATGGCAGTTGACGGTCCGGTTGAGCGGATGGTTGGTCGTCCATTCTTCGAAAATCGCGTCCAGCTTGTTTTCATGCACGTTTCCGAATGCGGGAATCGCCGCAAAGTCCGTAACGAATACGTCGCCGGTAAACATATTGACGTTGACGCGGTTGCGTCCGTCGGGATCGTTGCGCACGGTAACGTTCTTTGCGCTGTAGAGTCTGCGCAGCAGCTCGCGCTCTTCGTCGGAGCTTCCGCAGGCGAAAAACGGCAGCGTACCGAACAGCATCCACACCTTCTCGTCCCTGTGATCGAGCAGGTCGTGAATGGCCAAGCGCATCTCGTCGAGCGACAGCACGGGCAGATTGGCCGCAAAAGCCGACGGATACATCGGGTGCACCTCGTGGCGGCGGCAGCCCATTTCCAAAATGGTCTCATGCATCTGCGGGAGGTGCTTATGCGTGCGGAAGTTGATCATGGTTTCCGCGGAAATCAGCATGCCCGACCGGCTGAGGCTTTTGGCGTTGTCGATCATGCGGTTGTACATTTTTTCGGCTGCGGCGAACGGAACGGGATGTCCGCTGTTGGCGAAGCCCGTTTGATGAAAATGCTCCGGCCCCGTGTAATTGAACGAAATATGCATAACGTCCAGATAAGGCAGCAGTTTTTCGTAGCGTTCCAGATCCAGCGTCAGGTTCGAGTTGATCTGCGAACGCACGCCGCGCTCCCGCGCATAGCGGAGCAGCGGCACGATGACGTTGTCGACCGTCTGACGGCGAAACGAAGGTTCCCCTCCCGTGATGCTGATCGTCTCCAAATGCTCGACTTCGTCCAGTCTGCGCAGCATGAGATCGAGCGGGATCATATCCGGCTCGTTCAGGACGAGCGTATCGCCTACCGCGCAGTGTTCGCAGCGCATGTTGCACAAATTCGTGACCGTCATTTCCACGCTGGTCAGGCGATGCCGTCCATGCTTGCGCAGCGAGCGAATCGGATCCCAAGGATCGTAGCTCGGTGATAGATCGCGAAGCCCGGTACCGCCGTTGTTGATTACTGTCATGTTGACCACCTTTATTATTCAGAACTCCCTCGGGCCGCCGGCGTATGCCGCGGCGGCCCGAAGGGATGACACGCTTTTCTTTTATTAACCCGTTATCCCGAACCTGTACGCAAATCCGCTGCCCGGTTCGCGATCGGCCCCGGCTCTCGGCAATCCGGCGGATCAAGCTTCCTTGATCCGCTCGACCATTACCGACAGCCTGCTGGACAAATCGATTTCGTAGGGCTGGACCCTTGCGCCTTCCGCATCCTCGATCACTCTTACGATCGGCCGGTTAGGCGTCTTCGGCGGCACGCTCGTCACGACGCCGGTCTCGCCGGTGCTCAGTTTGACCGTCAAGCCGACCGGGTAAAGAGCCACTTTATCGCGGAACACTTCCAGCTTGCGTTGATCGTACTGGATACAGGAACCGCCGTAAAGAATGTCCACCGCTTCATGCGGCAGCATTCCCCGTCGGTACACCCGATTGGTCGTCATGGCGTCATAGGAATCCGTGATGGCGATCCACTTGGCAAAATCGTGAATTTCGCCGCCCTGGATTCCCCGCGGATAACCGCTCCCGTCGAGCCGCTCATGATGCTGAAAAGCGCAATGCGCGGCCAGCAGCGGCACGAACGGCTCGTCTTTCAAGATGGCAAAGCCGTGTTCCGTATGCCGCTTCATTTCCTCGAATTCCTCGTCGCTCAGCCTGCCCGGCTTCAGCAGCACTTCCGGGGGGATCCGCGTTTTGCCGATATCGTGCAGCATGGAGCCCATGCCCAGCGTGAACAGATCGTCTTTCGAATAGCCGGCCGCCATGCCCAGCGTCAGCGTGTACAGACATACGTTGAACGAGTGCGTATACAGATAATGATCCGTCGTATGAATATCGCCGAGCATGATCAGGACGTCTTCCCGGGAACCCAGATCGTTCAGGATTTCTTCGGTCATTTTGCGAAAACTGTAGCCCAGATGCGGATAAGAAATGCGTCCCATCGTATCGTTCATCATGCTGCGGTAGACCGTCCGAATCTGCTTGATCGCCTGGCGCCTCGTCTCGTCGGTCACCATTTCGGGCAGAACGATATCGTCGGTGATCTCGTCCCGGACATACAGCATATCGATCCCGAGATTCCCCAATCTGCGAAGAATCGAAACCGTCAGTTCGGCTCCTTCGGCGAGCAGCGTCAAGCCCTCTTCATTATAGATACGTTTGCCCAGCTTCATGCCGGGTTGTACTTGTCCGATCGACAGCAGGCGCACAAACTTCCACTCCATTTAAGCCGTCTCGTAATCCGGATCCTGCGACTGACGCTCCCGGTGGCGAGGGCCGTTGATATTTTGACTTTTCAAACGCGCGATCCGGTTCTTCAAACCCGAATCCATCGGGAACATGAAGCCTCCCGCACGGCTCCCGGTCGTCCGAGCTCCATTCGCAGCAGGTCGCGCAGAAACTCGGGCAGCATGAACGTTTTGTCCGTTCCCCGGCTCAGCGATTCATAACCGGCTCCGAACGTGAACATATCCAGCGTGCTTACCCGGTATTCTTCGTCGGGCTCGATCGGACGGCTTTCCGTGCGGGCTTCCAGAATCCTCGAGTAAGGCGGCGCTTCCGGATCGTAAAAAACGGTCAGCCCGTCGGCGCACAGCCCTCCCAGCCGTTCGCCGCGAAATCCGAAACCCGTCAGCTTTTTGCCCGTGTACTCCGGCAGCAGCGACTGCTCGAGGCTCCGTAAAATGTCGCTGCCGCGCAGCGTCACGACGCAGGGATTGATCGGCGACGGACACAGCGCATGCAGCATGCCTTCGGTAATTTCTCCCGCCGGAAGCGGGCCGAGCACCTGACCGGAATTGACGAGCGAGAATTCGCCTCCCGCAAAGCGGCGAACCGACTGGGCAAGCAAATTGCCGAGATCGGATTCCTTTTCGTAATCGACAGGCATCTCGCGCTCGGATACGGCAGCCACTCTCCGCATCCGCTCCGCCGCCTCTTCATGGTGCCGGGCAATCGCCCGGTCGATCCGGGCATCCGATACGGCTTCGTCCCCCATTTCGATCACCCCTGCTTCTGTCACTTCGCAGAAAGCGGAATCCTTACCCCGTTCGATGACGATTCGGCCGATGTGGCGGCCGAACTTGCCCGCGGCGCAGACGACGGTGCCGTCCACCACAATAGGCTCCGTCAGCAGATGATGCGTATGTCCGCCCAAGATCAGATCGATTCCCTCGATCATTCCGGCGATCCGCTCGTCCGAGGCAAGCCCCAGATGCGACAGCAGCACGACGATATCGGCACGCTCTCGAAGCCTGTTTACCGACTGCTGCAAGCCGGCAAACGGATCGGACACTTCGACGCCGAGCAGCCGGTAAAAGTCCGAAAACGGCGCGGTCAGACCGAGCACTCCGATCCTGAAGCCTCCTTTTTCGATGACTGCCGATTCATCCAGCCAGTGCGGCAGGCTTCCGTCCGCCATCCGCACGTTGCCGCATACGACCGGACATTCCAATGAAGCGTAAATCTCTCCGAGCCGCTCCGGCGTGAACGTCAACCCTTCGTTATTGCCGATCGTCACGGCGTCATAGCCGGAAAGGTTCAAAATATCAACGTTGGCCGCACCGAGACTGCCTTCGGTCTCGATCGCCATCCGATCCATATGGTCCCCTACGTCGAGCGTACATACCGGTTTTCCCTGAGCCTTTTCCTCGGCGATCCAGGCGGCGATCCGGCCCATCTGCTCAAAATGGCTGTGAAGATCGTTAGTATGCAGAATCGTCAGCGTATCTCTTTCTTCTGTCGTCGGGCTCATAGAGGCCGTCCTCCTTCGGACCATGCATCCTGTGCGGCGGCGATTCTTTTCTGATCGACGCGCCGCGAAATCGCCTTCGCTTCAAAATCCAATCATAAAGCCATATCCGGAAACGCACAAGCGAATTTCCGAGCCCTATGCAAGTATTTTAACATGCTTGCGACCCCTCCGAAAGAACAAGCGATTCGTATGCCGCAAATTATCGGCAGCTCGCTTATAAGCTGTTATGAAAATAAAGGATTATCTGCACCTGCATGATAATTTTGTCTGGTAGATTGCGCCAAGACCCTAATGAATTATGATATATTGAGAGGGCAACCTCATCCGAACGTAAGGCTCTGTACGGCAAACAAATCGGACAGATTCTGCCGATATACGAATCAGAGGGACCTTGTGCGTTTGAGTAGGTAGACCTCGATCCTTTATCCTCGCCCATGGAGGACTTTATCAGCGGTGAACGCGGCGTTCGTCGCTGCCCGACTCGCTAAAGGATCGTAACCCGCAAACGCGGTCGAGGGTTCAGATCGCATAGATCTGCAAAACAACAAGAGATCTGGAGAATGAAGGAACGAACGGTCTCGATCGCTTCGTTCCTTCATTCTCCCCGGCATTCGTTCGTTATAGAAAGGGGACATCGCTTTTGAAAGTTCACGTTACCGATCTTAAACCCGGCGACCGCTTGATCGCCGACACCTTCAACAGGCACGGCGTGCATATTCTCGCCAAAGGCACGGCGCTGCACGATGCGGAAATCGCGCGGCTGGTTCAGCACAGCATCGACTATGTCGAAGTTCATCCGAATGCGGAGGACGAGACATCCGCCGCCAACTCCGCAGCTTACTTCTTCCCGGAAATCAAATCGACGTTCGACGACGCCATCGTCATGTTCGAGTCGCTGTTCCATGAGTCGATGACGACGGGCACCTTCAACAGCGAGCTCGTCGAAGACATCATGCAGCCCCTGTTCAACGTACTGGCTTCCCAAAAAGATGCCGTCGCGCTGCTTCTGCTGCTCAATCGCGATGCCAACTATACCTACGTTCATTCCATGCAGGTCGGCATGCTGTCTTACTATCTCGCTCTGTGGCTCGGCCACCCGCATGACGAAGCTTCCGCCATCTGTCAGGCCGGCTACCTGCACGATATCGGAAAGTCGACCATTCCCGGCGAAATTCTGAACAAGCCGGGCAAACTCACCCGCGAAGAATACGAAGTCGTGAAAATGCATACCGTCAACGGTTACGAAATCATCCGCAATTCGCTCGGCGATACGATTGCGGCCACGGCCGCTCTGCAGCATCACGAGCGCTGCGACGGAAGCGGCTACCCTTACGGAATCAAGGAAGAAGAAATGCATCCCTGGTCGCGTATCATCGCCGTGGCGGATGTGTACAGCGCGATGACCAGCAACCGCGTCTATCAGGACAAGCAGGAATTGATTAACGTGCTGAAGGAACTGTACGCGCTGAGCTTCGGTCAGCTGTCCGCGGAGCCGACCCATACTTTCATCCGCAATATGCTTCCTTACTTCATTAATAAAAAGGTACGCCTTACGAACGGCGAACTCGGTTATATCGTCATGAACCACCCGACCGACTTCTTCCGTCCGCTCGTACGCGTCAGCGACCGGTTCGTCGATCTCTCCCTCGAACATGACCTCGATATCGAAGAAGTGTTCTCCGACAACGAGACCTGATCTTCCGGCAGGCGAATCCTTTGCTGCGCCGCAGCAGAAAAAACACGTATCCGCTTTAAGCGAATACGTGTTTTTGAGTTTGTTATTTTTTCAATACCAGCTTGACCGTCGAACTGCTGACCGTGTCGTCTTTGGAAGCGACGTAACGGTTAAGCAGCTTCTGCGACTGAATCATCGCGCTCGGCGTCTCCGTCCCCGTTTCTTTCCAGTAGCCTTGAAGCAGTTCATGCAGATTGCCGTACTTGCCCGCCCCTTCCGCCAGGAAGAAATAAGCGACTTCGGTACCGCGCGGCTTCAAGTGGCGTTCCGCCCGGCTGTTCGGATCGTACGTGCACACTTCGATCTCTCCGCCGCGATTCACCCCGCCGAATGCGGTCATGACGGATTTCCCCTGCTCCGAGAAGGCGGAAAGCGTCATTTGCAAAATGACCAAAATCCGGTCGTACGGCGTGCCTTCCTCCAGCAGACCGGATATATGCTTTGCGATGACCTCGCGCGCTTCGCGGTCTCCGCCGGCCGTCGCCACGAATTCTTGTTCTCCGACTCTCACCACATGCTCTTCCGGCTGCGGCGTATTTTCCGAACCGGCGGCGCTGCTATCGCTCATCACGGTTATAAAGTTCTCTTTTGCGATTACGGAAACGAAGCTCATTTTCTATACTCCTCCTTCTCTATGCGCGTACGCGAATTCATTGCGGCAGCAGCGGATCGAAGCTCAGTCGGCCGCCCGATGCCGCATGCGCTCTGCGAACTCTATTCCGTGCCCGGCACGGAGAGCCCGCCGCGCGATTCGCGTACGCGTCGTAAGCCAATTAATTCGCGGACTGCGGTCTTTTTTCCTGCCTGCTTCTCAGAATTAAAAGAAAACGTCAGCTGTTCCAGTATACCAGACGGAACCGGACTCGGGCGAGTCAAAAAAGAGACCGAACTGGGGAAACAAGAAGATATTAGGGCGATCGCTATCTTTTTCTTCGTGCTCTTCCGCAAACATGAGCTAATATGGAGCTGACCGCTTGAATGCCCAATGCCTGTCGGCGATTTTGAACGCGTATACAACCTTAAAAACAGAGGGGAGTATCACTATGGGTTCTTTTTTCAAAACCTTGCTCGATCGTAACCCGTCTCCTGCCGTTCAAGCTTATCCTGCAGCCGAAGCGGGGCTCGAAGCCTCAGAAGCGGAAAGCCCTGCGCTCGAAGAAGCCAAAGCGCCTGGCGGCCGGTATGTGCAGGGAAGCGAACCCGCCGGAATCGATCATTTCGGCGTCCTTCGGCAGGCAGGCGGCGTATTTGAACCATCGGCATTCTCTACATATTCGTCCGTGCAGCTGTACGGCCTACTCGAAGCCGCGGCGGCTGTTCTCGGTCTCGTCCCTACCCCAGGGGCCGGAAGAGCGCGCAGAATGGTCGAAAGTTATATGGAAAACTTGCGCGGCTCCGCCCTCGGCGAAGCGACCAAAGGCGAAATCCGATAAAGACCGCGCAAAAAAGAGGCGAACCCTGGGGTTCGCCTCTTTGCCGTAAGCGGTTCGTCCGGAAGCCGACGGCTTAACCGATCGAGCCTTCCATCTCGAATTTGATCAAACGGTTCATTTCGACCGCGTATTCCATCGGCAGTTCCTTCGTGAACGGCTCGATGAAGCCCATAACGATCATCTGCGTCGCTTCGTTCTCGCTGAGGCCGCGGCTCATCAGGTAGAAGAGCTGGTCTTCGGATACCTTCGATACCGTCGCTTCGTGCTCCAGCGTCACGTCGTCGTTCAGAATCTCGTTGTACGGGATCGTATCGGACGTGGACTGGTTGTCGAGAATGAGCGTGTCGCACTTGATGTTCGACTTGGCGCCCGTCGCCTTGCGGCCGAACGAGGCGAGGCCTTGATACGTCACCTTGCCGCCGTGTTTGCTGATCGACTTGGAGATGATCGTCGACGTCGTGTCCGGAGCCAGGTGGATCATTTTCGCGCCAGCGTGCTGGTGCTGGTCTTTGCCGGCTACCGCGATCGACAGGACGGAGCCTTTCGCGCCGCGTCCTTTGAGAACAACGGCCGGATATTTCATGGTGAGCTTGGAGCCGATGTTGCCGTCGACCCATTCCATATTGGCGTTCTCTTCCGCAACCGCGCGCTTCGTCACGAGGTTGTAGATGTTGGACGACCAGTTTTGGATCGTCGTGTAGCGGACGCGCGCGTCCTTCTTCACGATGATTTCGACGACCGCGCTGTGCAGCGAGTTCGTGCCGTAGACCGGTGCCGTGCAGCCTTCGACGTAGTGCACGAAGCTGCCTTCGTCGGCGATGATCAGCGTGCGTTCGAACTGGCCCATGTTCTCCGAGTTGATGCGGAAGTAAGCCTGCAGAGGCACTTCGCACTTCACGCCTTTCGGCACGTAGATGAAGCTGCCGCCGGACCATACGGCGCTGTTCAGTGCCGCGAACTTATTGTCGGAAGGCGGAATGACTTTGGCGAAATGCTCTCTCAGAATTTCCGGGTGCTCTCTCAGCGCCGTGTCGGTATCCATGAAGATGACGCCCTGGTCTTCCAGTTCCTTCTGCATATTGTGGTAGACGACTTCGGATTCGTACTGCGCCGAGACGCCGGCGAGGAACTTCTGTTCCGCTTCCGGAATGCCCAGTTTGTTGAACGTTTCCTTGATTTCGCTCGGAACTTCCTCCCACGTTTTGCTCTGTCCTTCGGACGGCTTGACGTAGTATTGAATATCGTTAAAGTCGAGTTCGCTCAGATCGCCGCCCCAAGTCGGCATCGGCATCTTTTCGAACTGTTCGAAAGCTTTCAAACGGAACTCCAGCATCCATTCCGGCTCGTTTTTCATTTTCGAAATGGAAGTGACGATTTCCTTAGTCAAGCCTTTGCCGCTCTGGTAAATGGACTTGTGCTCGTCGCGGAAGCCGTACTGGTACTCGTCGCTGATCGGTGCTTGTTTAGCCATGTTGATTCCTCCCTTTCGTTAGTGGGATTCCCGTTCGATTCCTTTGCGCAGGGCATTCCAGGCAAGGGTCGCGCATTTGATGCGCGCCGGGAATTTATTGACGCCGGATAAGGCTTCGATGTCTTCGTATTCGTCGAACTCCACGTCCTCCCCCTTCATGAGGGAAGAGAAACGCTCGGCCAGTTCGAGCGCCTGCGGCAGCGTCTTGCCCTTCACCGCTTCCGTCATCATCGATGCGGAAGACATGCTGATGGAGCAGCCGTCGCCGGTATAGCGGGCGTTTTTGACGATTCCGTCTTCCAACTGAAGCTGGAGCGAAATCTTGTCGCCGCAGGTCGGATTATTGAGGTCGATCGTGACACCTTCTTCTTCGAACTTGCCTCTGTTCCGAGGGTTTTTGTAATGATCCATAATGACGCGTCGGTACAAATCGTCAAGTTGCATCTCCAAAATACTCCTTTGTCTGGATTAAGGCGTCGATCAGGCGGTCGATGTCTTGTTCGTTATTATACAGGTAAAAGCTTGCGCGTGCCGTCGAACTTACGTTCAGCCACCGCATGAGCGGCTGACAGCAATGATGGCCCGCGCGGATGGCGACGCCGTACGAGTCGAGCACGGTCGCGACGTCGTGCGGATGCACGTCGTCCAGGTTGAAGGTGACGATACCGACCTTCCGTTCTTGGGGACCGAAAACTTTCAGCCCGTCGATCTCGTTGATCCGGCGCATGGCGTACATGGCCAGCCGGTGTTCGTGCTCGGCGATATTGTCCATTCCGAGTTCGCTCAGAAAGTCGATCGCCGCGCCGAGACCCACCGCGCCGGCAATAATCGGCGTGCCGCCTTCGAAGCGGTAAGGCAGGTCTTTCCACGTCGATTCGTAGAGACCCACTTCGTCGATCATCTCGCCGCCGAATTCGGTCGGCTCCATCTTCTCCAGCAGCGCCTTTTTGCCGTAAAGCGCGCCGACGCCGGTCGGCCCGCACATTTTGTGCCCCGACAGCGCGTAGAAATCGCAGTCGAGATCCTGCACGTCGACCTTCATATGCGGGGTGCTCTGCGCGCCGTCCACCACGATGATCGCGCCGTGTTTGTGCGCCAGGGCCGCGATTTCCTTAACCGGATGAATCACGCCCATGACGTTCGACACGTACGCGATGGCGACGATCTTCGTGCTGTCGGTGATGGCTTTGCCCGCCGCTTCGACGTCGATCGTGCCGTCCGGGTTGGGCTCGATATATTTCAAAGCAGCGCCCGTCCGTTTGGCGAGCTGCTGCCAGGGAATCAGGTTGCTGTGATGCTCGATCGGCGTAATGACGATCTCGTCGCCTTCTTTGAGGTTGGCATTCCCGTAAGAATCCGCAACCAGGTTCAGCGCCGTCGTCGTGCCCCGGGTGAAAATAATTTCTTCCGAATGCTTCGCTCCGATAAACTTCGCGACTTTTTCGCGCGCGCCTTCGTAAGCGTCGGTCGCTCGGCTGCCGAGGGTATGCACGCCGCGGTGCACGTTGGAATTGTCCCATTCATAGTAGCGACGGACCGCGTCCAGAACGGCGCGCGGCTTCTGCGAAGTCGCCGCGCTGTCCAGGTACACCAGCGGGTGCCCGTTCACTTCCTGGTCCAGAATCGGGAACTGCTCCCTTACCGAGGCGTTCATTACTGCCCCAGCTTTCTTTCGACGATGCGCTGCAGACGGGTACGCAGCAGCTCAAGCGGGATTTCCGCGATGATCGGCGCCAGGAAGCCGTAAATGATGAGGCGTTCGGCTTCCGTCTTGGAAATGCCGCGCGAC
Organism: Saccharibacillus alkalitolerans; assembly: GCF_011090185.1. Classification (GTDB taxonomy): domain Bacteria; phylum Bacillota; class Bacilli; order Paenibacillales; family Paenibacillaceae; genus Saccharibacillus; species Saccharibacillus alkalitolerans. The sequence continues at coordinate 478,720 of NZ_JAAFGS010000003.1, forward strand.
ATCAGGTAATAGATTTGTTCAGGGTTGACTTTGCCGACGGAAGCCGCGTGTCCGGCCATAACGTCGTCTTCGTCGATCAGCAGGATCGGGTTGGCGTCGCCGCGGGCTTTCGGACTCAGCATCAGCACTTTCTCCGTCTGCTGGCCGTTCGCTTTGGTCGCGCCGTGTTCGATCTTCGTGATGCCGTTGATGATCGCCTGCGCTTCCTCGCGCATAACCGCGCGGGTGAACATGTCGCTCTCCGACGACTTGCCGAAGTGGACGGCGCGGGTCGTATAGTTGATCTTCTGCGAACCGGAACCGATCGCGATGACTTTGGCGTCGGAATGAGTGCCGCTGCCCTGCAGAGTCGTTGCCGTATCGGCGATCGTGTCGCCTTCGTTCATTTCGCCGACGATCCATTCGATATCCGAATCGTTCGACAGAAGCGCGCGGCGGTAGGACAGGTCGGTCACTTCCTTGCCGAATTGGTGCACGGTCGCGTATTGAACTTTCGCTCCGTCCAGCGCGATCACTTCCACGACGCCGTTATGCAGCACGCTGCCGTTCAAGCCGGCGGACACATAGTTGTCGACGTAAGTCACGCGGCTGTTGGCATCGGCCACGACGAGGATGTGCGGCGCGAACGTCGCCGAAACGTCGTCGCTCAGGAATACGGCCTGCACCGGCACTTCGATCTCGACGTCTTTCGGCACATACAGGAAAACGCCGCCCGTCCATGCCGCGTAGTGCAGCGCGGACACTTGATGCTCGCTCGTTTTCACGGCCGTACCGAGGTGCTTCTTGACCAGCACTTCATGCTCGCGTGCCGCGGTCTCCAGATCGGTGAAGATCACGCCTTTGGCGCTCAGCTCTTCCGAAAGCTTCGTATACACGACGCCGGAGTTGCGCTGCACGATCAGGTTCGGCGTACCTTCCTCGATCAGGTCTTTCGCCGCAGCCGGCAGGCTGTCGGTCGAAGATACCGTTTCGGACGCCTTGAACGTACCGTATCCGCTTAAGTCCCAACGGTCAAGCTTCGTTTTTTCCGGCTTCGGCAGTTCCAGCGAAGACGCCAGTTCCAGCGCCTGCAAGCGGCGCTCGGTCAGCCACGCGGCTTCGCCGCGCGTCTGCGCCCATTCCTTGATCTGCGCGGCTTGTACCGGAAGAATGGTTTGTAAGGTCATAATCGGTGTTCCTCCTTCCGTTCCTCGATTTTATTAAGCTTCCTGCTCTTGGCCGACCGTCTCGTCGGTAATGCCCAGTTCTTCCTTGATCCAATCGTAGCCGTCCTGCTCCAGACGCGCCGCCAGTTCCGGTCCGCCCGACTTGACGATCCGTCCCTGCATCATGACGTGCACGAAGTCCGGCGTGATATAGTTCAGCAGACGCTGATAGTGGGTAATGATCAGGAAACCGCGATCTTCGGATCTCATCTGGTTCACGCCCGCCGCAACGATGCGCAGGGCGTCGATGTCCAGACCGGAGTCGATTTCGTCGAGAATGACGACTTTCGGATCGAGCATCATCATTTGCAGAATTTCGTTCCGTTTTTTCTCGCCGCCGGAGAACCCTTCGTTCAGGTAGCGGTGCATGAATTCCGGATTCATTTCGAGTCCTTTCATGCTGCCTTCCATTTGACGGATGAATTTGATCAGCGAGATTTCGTTGCCTTCGCCGCGGCGGGCATTGATGGCGCTGCGCAGGAAGTCGGAATTCGTGACGCCCGCGATTTCGCTCGGATACTGCATCGCGAGGAAGAGTCCCGCCAGCGCGCGCTCGTCGACTCCCATCTCCAGCAGGTCTTCGCCGTTCAGCGTCGCCGTTCCTTCGGTTACTTCATACTTCGGATGTCCCATCAGCGCGGAAGCCAGCGTACTTTTGCCGGTACCGTTCGGTCCCATGATCGCATGGATTTCCCCGCCGTTCATCTCCAGATTGATGCCTTTCAAGATTTCTTTGCCTTCGATCTCCGCTTTGAGTCCTTCGATGACGAATTTAGTTGCCATATTCAGCGTCCCTCCAGAAATATAATAGTGAATCCGTGATGTCCTCTAATCAAAACTCTAATCAAAAATAATTATAATCTTATAATGATTATAAACTGATTATCGCTGATTCTCAATCCATTTTACCCGAATTTATTTTTCAGTTCAACGAATCGACATATATTTAAAAATTTAAACGTGTAACTAATGAATTTTGTGCAACCATTTGTATGACGAAATTTCTCTTTCAAAAGCAAAAGCCCGGTCTGAATCAGACCGGGCTTGCTGTATGAATCCGGCAGCGCCGGAGATCGGAATCTTGTTGATACGGTTCTTAGTGTCCGAGGAACGAACGCAGCATCCACATATGCTTCTCGAGATCCTGCTTCATGGAGATCAGCATATCGCTTGTCGCCTGGTCGTGGGCTTCTTCCGCCATCTCCAGACCTTCCTGCATTTCTTCCGCTACCGTCGCGAAGTCTTCGATGATGGTCTGAACCATCGTGCGCGCATCTTCGGTACCGGCCGCTTCCTGGATGCTGGACAGTTCGAGGTATTCTTTCATCGTCGCGGCGGGGCTGGCCTTGATCGTCAGCATGCGCTCTGCGATTTCGTCCATTTTCAACGTGACTTCGTTATACAGCTCTTCGAACTTGATGTGCAGCGTATAGAAGTTCTCGCCTTTCACGTACCAGTGGAAATTGTGGATTTTAACGTAAAGAACGTTCAGGTTCGCCACCTGGCGGTTCAAAATCTCCGTGATATTCTTCGTTTGAGCTTCGCTTTTCGTGTTCGTCATGGTTTATCCCTCTTTCCTCGTATTTGAAACGCGGCTTCCGGATTTCCGGAGCGGCGATTTGCCCGACGACCGGGCACGGCGCAAGACCGCTTTTCGCCGTTTCTAGTACCCTTTTACCCGTTCGAAAATGTGCCGAAACAAACGCGCCGAACGAAACGCCCTCTGCGGGCGCGCGCTTACGGACATCGGCGGGACGGGAACAACCCCCCGCTCGCGCCCGTTTCAAAAATGTGGATAATCCCGACGCGGACAAGGCTCCGGGACTAGGATTATGCCAAAAGTCATGCTATGATGGAAAGACGCAGGATTCCGATTTTCAAGCCGAACGGATCCTAATTTGAACTGGTTCAGACCGGGGGAATTATGAACAATAAGACATCGCAAGAACGTTCCGGGTTTTTATTCAATGTGGACATTCTGATTGAAGGCTCGACCAACGCACAAGCCCTGCAGTCTCTTCTGGAACTGCTGAATAATTCGGATAAAGTCGTCGACCAACGCATCAACTCGGGGATCGAACTCGGCAAGGTCATCGAAGCCGCGCTCGTCAACCTGAAGACGAATTACGTCGAAAAATCCAAAGCCGGCCTCTCTTCGGGACACAGCTTCCAGGCCAAAGCCGCCGCCGCAAAGAAGGCTCCTCAAGCCGCCCCGAAGCCGAATTCCTATTTGACGCCGGAAGACATCCGGGATTCCATCAGCAAGAACCGGCTGGTCCGCTTGACCGTCAACAAGCCGGGCGGCACTCGCCTCAGCATCCCGTGCCGGATTATCAACTTCGACGAAGCCGCCCAAATTCTCAGCGTATATCACGTCGACGAAAAACAGGTCTACAGCTTTTCGCTCAACGAGATCGACGAATTGAGCGGTCAATAAGAGCCGCCCGGAACCGGAGCACGGCCGCCGCCCCCATACAAACGCCGGGCCGCCTCCATGCCAAAAAAACCGCCGATACGTTCCGGCGGTTTTTTTGCGTTTCGGTCGGCTCGGGTCAGCGTTCCCCCGCGCGCCGGCCGACGGCCGTTGCAAGCACGATCCAGCCCGCGATAAAAGCAGCGCCGCCCAGCGGCGTGACGGGTCCGAAAATCCGCATGCCGGTCGTGCTCAGCAGGTACAAACTGCCGGAGAACATAACGATACCGGCAAAGAACAGCCAGGCGGCCCAAACAAGCCTGCGCGACTCTCCCCATACGCCCATCGCGACCGCGGCGATCAGCATCGCAAGCGCATGGATAAAATGATACTGGATGCCGGTTTGAAACGTCTGCAGCGAATCCTCGCCGATTTTCGCTTCGAGAATATGGCTGCCGAACGCGCCCAGACCGACACCGACCATCGCCGTCACACAGGCGACGACCGCGATTTTCCTTTGCATGACATCCCTCTTTCCCCAGCATATTAGCTCTGCCGGACGAACTGCGCAGCCGTTCCGGCGAATCGAACTTCATTATATGGGGTTCCTGAAGGAAACGCCACAAAAAAGCCGGAAACTTCACTTTTTCTTCTTATCCCTCCCTGCCGACGGGTAATGGTCGTTATCGGATGCCGTTCCGTTTTTGCGCAGCCGCCGCTTCGGCGAAACTTCAAGCCGCCGCCCCCGTATTAGGGAAAAGACGGCAATTGAGGGTTGCTTTTTAAGGCCGAATATGAAAGAGTTATTTCGTAAAGCTTCCATAATAAAGGAGAGTTGAAGCATGGACAATCGTTTTCCACCCGGGGACGGACCGAACGGCCGCCCAAGCGGACCGGATCTTCGCAAAGATTCCGACCGCAGCGACACAGAACTCAACAACTTCGGAGATCCTTACCGCAGCGAACCGGACGGGCGCGGCTATGAAGAGCGCGTCAATCCGCCATTCAGCCCGTACGATGAATATCCGCGCCATGATCAGCCGCAGGGCCGATTGAAGCATTCCGGACTCGGCATCGCTTCGTTCGTGCTGTCGCTGCTCAGCATCGCGCTGTACGTCGTCTTTTTCGTATCGGCCGTCGGCGTCGTTTATTCGATCAGCGAATCGGGGGCGATCCTGGATTCCGCCGCCATATCCGAAGAACAGATGATGAGCGTCGGCATAGGCGCGCTTATTCTTATCGTCAGCATTCTCGGGGCGGCGCTGCTGAATCTGGTCGGCGTCATCCTCGGAATCGTCGGACTCGTGTCCAAAGCACGGAAAAAAGTTTTTGCCGTGATCGGCACCGTTTTGAACGGCCTTTGCCTGTTGGGCGGGGGCGGTTTCATCCTCTTCAGTACCATTATGGGCGCAAGCGGCTTGTAAATGCCGCATTCCCGCCGTTCAGGGCAGGCGCCCATGCTCGGCAGGCAAAGGGCCGGCGCTGTACAGCGCCGGCCCTTCGTCTGCCGGTTTGCTTCGGATCGTGATATACTGTTAAATGTGGTGGACGGCGCCGACGAATCGACAGCGTCGTTCGCGGTCCTCGGCACCCGAAAAAGGTGTCCAAGCTTCGCTTATTTCGCCCGTTCGTCCGCCAGCCGGAGAACGGGAGCATTTACGAGGAGATGAACATGTCAAACATCCGAATTTTTTCCGATAGCACAAGCGACCTGCCCGCAGAACTGCTGGAGCGATACGGCATCGGAATCGTACCGCTTTATGTTGTATTCGAAGACGAAACGTTCCGCGACGGCGTCGATTTGACGCCGACCCAGCTGTTCGATAAAGTGGCCCGCCAGGGCAAGCTGCCGAAATCGGCCGCGCCGTCTCCGGCGGACTTCAGCCGCGCTTTCGCGCCGCACATCGAGCAAGGGGAACGCATTCTGTATATCAGCCTGTCCTCCGACCTATCGTCCACGTATCAAAACGCCCGGATCGCGGCCGACGATTTCGAGCCGGGAAGCGTGACCGTATTCGACTCGCTCAATCTCTCGACGGCGATCGGCATCCAGGTGCTTCGTGCCGCGCGCTGGGCCGAAGAAGGACTGGATACGGGAGAGATCGTACAGAAGCTGGAACGCCTCCGTCCTTTGGTCGAAACCGAATTTGCCATCGATACGCTGGAGTATTTGCATAAAGGCGGCCGCTGTTCGGGCATGCAGAACTTGATCGGCAGCTTGCTGAGCATTCGGCCGATCATCAAGGTAATGGACGGCAAAATGTCGCCCGCCTACAAAGTTCGGGGTAAACGCGAAAAAGCGATCGATAAAATGCTCCAGAATCTGCTGGCCAACCGAGATCGCCTGGACGGTCCCATCGTGGTCGTGCACTCGGCGGCGGAAGAAGACGCGGTTTCCCTGCGGGAAACGATTATTCGGGAAACGGGCGCCGAAGAAGTGCTGTTGTCCACGGCCGGGTGCGTCATTTCGACCCACTGCGGACCGGGAACGATCGGTCTCATGTACGCCAAAGCCTAGCAGCCGTCCGGCCTCTGCCGATCACGGCTTCGCTCAAGCGCACGCTGCCTCGGCGCTCCGCCCCTCCGGCTCTTGCCGCAAACACGCAAAGACCGCCGCTCCATCCTCGATAGGATGCCGAGCGGCGGTCTTTTTGGGGTATCCGGGCCATGGAAGACGATTCGACCGGAAACGGAGCGTTCCGGCTCCGCGCTTTCATTCGTCGCATAGCATCGGCAGCGTAAACGAGAAGACCGATCCCTGTCCTTCCAGGCTCTCGGCCCAGATCGCTCCGCCCATCCGGTCGATCCAGCGCTTGCAGATCGCCAGCCCGAGTCCCGTTCCTTCATATCTTCGATCCAGTTCCGAGTGGATCTGGGAGAACGGCTGGAACAGCAGCTCCATTTTATCCGCCGGAATGCCGATTCCGCTGTCGCTCACTTCGACTCTCAGCACGCAGCGCGCTTTTTCTCCAATACCGGTCCTCGGCCGAACGAGACAATCCGCGGCGACTTCGATCCTTCCTTTCGGCGTGAACTTGACCGCATTGCCGATCAAACCGATGAGGATGCCGCGAAGCTTGCCGCTGTCTCCGATCAATTCGTGCGGGAATCCTTCCCCGAGCCGAAGCCGCAGCTCCACGCCCGACGCCTCCGTTTGAACGGAAAAAGCCCCGACGATTTCTTCCAGCAGATCCTTCGCGTCGAAAGGCTCGCTCTCGAACTTCAGCGTTCCGCTCTCTGCCGCGTTGAAATCGAGAATGCGATCGACGATCGTCTGCAGTCCCCGGCCGCTAAGCGACAGCACTTCCATGTAATCCTGCTGTTCTTCGCTCAAATCGGTAGTCTGCATCAGTTCGGCCATGCCCAGCACTCCGTTCAGCGGCGTCCGGATTTCATGGCTCATCAGGCTCAGAAAGTCCGTTTTCGCGGCCAATCCGCGCTGCGCTTCGTTCTTCTGCCTGACAATTTCGTCCCGGCTCGTCACGTCCTTGAACACCACGACGGCGCCGGACGGCTTCCCGTTCTCGAACAAGGGATTGACCCGGTATTCGACCAGGAAGCTCGTGCCGTCTTTGCGCCAGAACACTTCGCCTTCCACTTCGCGATAGACGCCTTCCCGCATCGAACGGAAAATCGGACATTTTTCGACCGGATACGGACTGCCGTCCGAACGGCTGTGATGGATCAGATCGTGATTGTAGACATTTTGAAATTCTTCGACTTCATACCCCAGCATATCGGCTCCCGCCCGATTGATAAATACCGAACGGCCTTCGCCGTTGATCTCGTAAATGCCTTCCGATACGGCATTGAGGATCGACGTGTACTGATCGGCCAGCTCGCGGCTGCGCTGCATTTGACGCTTCCACTCGGTGATGTCGAGCGCAATCATATAGACTCCGATCGTTTCCCCGTCAACGACGATCGGCAGGCTGGTCATGTTCACGTCGATGCGCTGATCGTCGAGAGCCAGCAGCTGCGCTTCGAAGTTGCCCGAAACGCCGCGCAGCGCGTGTTCGAAGCGCCGCTCCACCTCTTCGACCGACTCGGGCGCGAAAAACAAACCGTAACTCAATCCGGCCAGTTTATCGTTTACGAATCCCGTCATCGCCTCCAAATGCGGATTGACCGACAAGCATCGGCCCCGGGGGTCGAACGAAAGAATTCCTGCCGGATTATAATCGAACAGCGACCGGTACAGCCTTTCCTGCTCCCGCATCCTGCGATTTTTGACTTCTTCTTCGGTAATGTCTTTGGCAATGCCGTAAATGCCCACCGTACGTCCGTCCTGCTCGATTGCCACGTACGTCACGGACACGATCAGCGGACTTCCGTCTTTGCGAATCAACCGTAAAGTGAACTCCTGCCTTTTTTCCGACTCCATGGCATTTCGGCGAAGCAGGCTTTGTCGGCGCTCCCCTTCGGCGTACAGTTTGTCCAGGTTCATCGACTGCAGTTCTTCCAACGTATATCCGGTCATGCGTTCGGTCGCGGGATTCGCATAAATCAGTTTCCCCGCCGTGTTCAATACATAGATGGCGTCGGGATGATACACAAACAGCGGACGATACACTTCGCTCTCCGCAAACATCTCTCCTAACAAACCGAATGAATTTTTCAAGGCGGACTCCCTTTCGTTTCTCTCATGATCTCCCTTATCTTCATACAGCGTATTTTATCTTAAGTTTTTATGAAATGACAGGGCGTATTGAACGGTTTCTCCGCTTTATTCCGGACGATCCCGGTTTTGCCCGCCGAAAAGCGGCTTACTGCGTCATTTTCGCTTGCTTGTTGTTATATAGAGATAGACGGCGGGCAAGCCCGCATACCATATCGGGAAGGATGAACGGCAATGAGGGACGACGAATTATGGACGACGCATCGCAGCGGCATGGTCATGCGCGCGTCGGGAAAAAGCAGCCCCAACAGCGAACGCCGCAGGCGCGGCGCCGCACCGGGCCCCTTGTCTTCCCGCGGCGCAAAGGCGCGGATCGCGCTGCTGCTTCTCCTGCTGTGGCTGCTTGGAGTCATGATCTATCAGATGAACAAACCGCTGCCCGAAGGGATTTCGTACGAGAGTCCCGTTTACCGCACGGACCGGGTCGACTTCTTGTACGACTTGACCTATCCCGCGAAAAGCCGCAATTTTACGCAGGAGAGGCAAATTTTCGACCGGACGATCGAAATGATCGGCGAGGCGGAACAATTCATCGTGATCGACGTGTTCCTGTTCAACGATTATGTGCACGAAGGTCAGCAGTATCCGAAGGTCAGCGCCAAGTTAGCCAAAACGCTTATCGAACGCAAACAGGCGGTGCCGGAACTCGACATCGTATTTATTACGGACGAGGTGAATACCAATTACGGTTCGGCCCCCAACGCCCTGCTGCAGGAGATGAAAAAAGCCGGCATCCGCGTGGTGATCACCGACACCGATCCGCTGCGCGATTCGACTCCCGCCTACTCGGCGGTGTGGCGCACGTTTATCCGATGGTTCGGCCAATCGGGCAGAGGATGGGTTCCGAACCTGATGGCCAGCGATGGGCCGGACATCACGCTTCGTTCGTACTTGAAGCTCCTGAACGTGAAGGCCAATCACCGCAAAGCGTTCATCACGGAAAAAGGAGCGATCGTCTCCAGCGGCAATGTGCACGACGCCAGCGCTTATCATTCCAACGTCGCGTTGGAAGTCGAAGGCCCGATCGTCGGCGACATCCTGAAAGCCGAACAGGCCGTGCTGAACTTTTCGGGCGGCGGCTCCCTTCCCTCCTATTCGCCTCGGGCGGAAAACGGAGAAGAAGGGAATTATTCGGTACAGTATCTGACGGAAGGCAAAGTATACGACCAGGCGCTAAAAGAGATCGGAGCGGCGGCTGCGGGAGACACGATCTGGATGGGCATGTTTTACCTGGCGGACAAGCAGATTCTGTCGGAACTCACGGCGGCTGCCGATCGCGGAGTCAACGTGCGTCTGGTGCTCGACCCCAACGAGAATGCGTTCGGCCGGGAGAAGATCGGCATCCCGAATCGTCCCGTCGCCGCCGAATTGAACGACAAAGCGCCGGGCCAAATCCAGATTCGTTGGTACAATACGGTCAAGGAGCAGTATCATGTCAAAATGATGTTCGTCGACCGTCAAGGCGGCATGAGCAGCGTCTTGGCCGGCTCCACCAATTTCACGCCCCGCAATCTCAAAGACTACAATCTGGAAAACGATTTGTTCGTGCGAGGATCGGGGGACAGCGAACTGATCGGCGACGTCCGGCAGTATTTCGAGCGGATCTGGAACAACGAAGAGGCGGAATACACGGCCGACCTCGACCAGCACCTGGAGAAAACGACATGGATCAAAGACCTGGTGTACCGGATTCAGATGAGACTCGGATTTACGACGTTTTAAAAAAGGCGCGGCGAAAAATCGCCGCGCCTTTTCGGCATCGTCGGGAAGCCGGGAAAGCTCAAACTTTCAAATGCTCGTCAAAAAATTCGCCGACTCTGCCGAGCACGTCGTCGCGGGTCAGCAGCTCCGAAGTGGAATGCCCCGCGCCCTCAAGAACGTAAAATTCCGAACGGACTCCGGCCTCGGTCAGAGCATCGTGCAGCAGCGCGCTCTGGCGCAGCGGAACCGTCGTATCGGCGTCGCCGTGCACAATCAGGAACGGCGGAACTTCGCGGCCGTCCAGGTAATGCGCGGGATTCGTGCTGCGCGCAAGATCGGGCTTCATCCGGATCGTTCCTCCCAGCATCAGCGCCATGACCGGCATATGGTACTCGCTCTGAAAATCCAATTCGATATCGGTCGGGCCGCTGAAATCGACGACCGCGCGCACGCGGGTCGATTGTTCCGCATGATCGGCTGTCTCGAATTCCGGCGAACCTCCGGTCGCCCCCAGCAGCGCGGCCAGTTGGCCGCCGGCGGAATGGCCCCATACGCCGACCCGATCGGCGTCGATGCCGTATTTGTCCGCGTTGGCGCGCAGGAAGCGAAGGGCGCTCTTGGCATCTTCGATCTGCGCCGGAAAGCGCGCTTCGTGAGCCAGACGGTATTCGATCGCGGCGACCGCGTATCCGCGCTCCGCAAAGCGGATCAGCTGCGGCAGATTCCGGGCCGAATTGCAGCTGACCCAAGCTCCGCCGACGATCCACAGGATCAAAGGCGCGGGACGATCGGATTCCGGCAGCAGCAGATTCAGGCTCAGCGTTTTGCCGCCGGCGAACCGGGCGAACTGCACATCGGGAACGAGCCGGACGAACGGCCGGTCCGCCTTGCGCGCCGGCCAGGTTTCTTTTTTATTCATGGGAAGTCTCTCCGTTTCCGTATGTAAAATGGGGTAACGCTCCGTCTGTTGCCGAACGAACTTTTCGCGGAACGGTGTCTGTCCTCCGGACAAACACGCTTATGTTTAGGATAACATAGCTTGGAAAGCAAAAAAAACGCCCTTCCGAACAAATTCGGAAAGGCGGCTTGCGGCCGGGAAGCGAACGGCGCGTGAAAGGAGCAAAAAAGGAGCGCCCCGAGCGGTGCAGCCGATCGCCTCCGGCGGAACGCGCTTGCTTAAGCGGCCTGCTGCTTTGCCGCATGCTCCGGCCCGATTTCCTGCGTTTGCTGGCGGGAGAAGATAAACAGGACCGACCAGATCAACAGGAAGCCGATCATTTGCGCCGGCGTTATGACTTCGCCGCCATACAGCCAGTTCACCAGCACCCCGACCATCGGGAAGCTCAATTCGGCCAGCGTCGCGACGGAAGCTTTGGTCGTTTTCAAGCCTTTGTAATAGGCCAGCAGACTGAGAAGTCCCGGCAGCAGCGCTTGAGCCAGCAGGTTGATCCCGATGAGCGTCAGCGCGATGCCTCCGGCGGGCAGTGCCCAGGCGCCGCCTTCGCCGGCGGTGATCGCCAGCAGCAGCGGCAGCGCCAGAATGAAGCGCAGCGAAGTGACCGTCTCGTACTTCAGCTTGCCGACCATGTAGCGGCCCATGACGGTCGAACCGCCCCACAGCGCGGCAGCGCCGAGCGCGAGCAGGCTGCCCAACTGCATGAATTCGCCGGCATGTCCGACCGGAATCGTAAAGCCGAACGTAAGGAGATACGTGCCGGCAAGAGCCACCAGGAAGAGCGGGCCGAAGCGGCGGGGCAGCGATTCCTTCAGCATGAAGTGCGCCAGGATAATGGCGAACAGCGGCTGCAGCTTCTGCAGCAGCAGCACCGTATTGAACGCTCCGCCCGCATACTGCAGCGCCAGCGTGAACATCAGCGTCGCCAGGGCGGAACCGCCCCAGGAAATAAACAACAGCGCGCCGACGTGGCGAAGACCGAGCCCTTTCAGTTCCGCCCGGTTTTTCCACAGGATCGGAGCGACGAACAAGGCGATGACCACATGCTCCAGCAGCACGATTTGCGACGAAGTCATCGATTCGAGCAGCAGAATGCGGAACAGCGGATCGACGCCCCACAGCGCCGCTCCGAGTACGATCAACCAGAAGCCGCTTCCGGATTTGGAGAAGAACGAGCGGCTCGTTCCTCCCGGGTTTGCTTGAGTAAAGTCGTTGCGATTGGCGGTTTTCATGTCCCTAGTCTCCTTATTCGAATAAGGGGGATCCCGTGCGCAAAAAAAGCCCCGAAGCCGGATGATCCGGCAGTTCGGGGCTGCTTTTCGCGTCAATCGAAGGTTCGAGCGCTTTGAACAGGCACGGCGAATACCCCTCGGCAGGTTCGGTAAAAAAACCTGCAGTCGGTATCGTACCGGCATGTCTGCGCTTGATCTTCTCCCATCCGGACTGTACCGTCGGCTCTGGATTTTCACCAGATCAGTCCGAAAGCGTCTTGTTCGCAACGCCGTCGGAGTCGCGGGCTGGGCTCAAAAACATCGAGCCATCACCGCCGGTCGGGAATTTCACCCTACCCCGAAGATCCTTTATTCATTTAGTTTTGATAGTTTTATTTTAAACCAATTTTCTTTCCCTGCACGTGAAAAATGTCACGATATTCGTACAGTCTCCGTTTTTCTGCAAAAACAAAGAAAAAAACAGGACGTTACGCAAAATTTCATTCGTCTACAGATTTTCGTCTCTGGTTTTATCATAAACGAAGTCAACTCTTTTTACAACCTACTAAATAAAATAAAGCTGATATTTATTTTATTCGATTTCCGGCTCCCACGGATAGCGCGATGTCAGGAACTCGGCCAGCGTTCGGCTCGCTTCCCGGCGCTGTTTGCGCATCTGTGCCCGCGTCGGCGCGCTGTCGTGCAGTTTGTGTTCCTCTTCCGTTTCCGGATACACCGCCGGCACTTCGATTTTCCGTCCAAGGTCGTCCAGCGCCACAAAAGTCAGGAACGCGGTCGCCGCGATCTGACGCTCTCCGCTTTTCAGATCTTCGCGGATAACCTTTACGAAAGTTTCCATGGAGCTGCGACCCGTCCAGGTTACGAACGATTCCAGCGTGACCGAGTCGGTCATGTAGATCGGATAGAGAAAATCGACGGAATCCGTCGACGCGGTGATCGTATTCGCGCGCGAAAGCTTGGCTGCCGCGATCGAGGCGATATCGTCGATATAAGCCATCAGTTTGCCGCCGAACAGCGTCTGATAGCTGTTGACGTCGGTAGGAAAGACGCGCGCCATTTTGTAGCTGCGCGTGGTACGGATCGGGATCGGTTGCATGTGGCGCTGCACTTCCTTTGTCGGATTCGATGATCGTCTTCGGATCTCGTTCGTTCATTATACGCCCGCGCAGACAGGCGGGACAAGGGAAGCGGTTCGGGACCGACGATAAAAAACCGCCGTCTCTCGCAGAGACGGCGGTTTCAAAGGAGAAGCAGAGAAGCAAAAAAGATTGGAGGACGAAAAAACGTTCGGGTTAAAACTTGATGAAGTCGGCCATCGATTGGACGGCCACGGCACCGGCAGGACCGTGAGCCAGCGTGCCGTCTTCGCCGCGGGCCCAGAACTCGACATACACTTTTTCGCCCGGCACAAGATCGAAGTAGTTGTCGGTAAATACGCCTTCTTCTTCGGCCGTCAGGCGCACCTGCTTGGCCAACACATCCGTCTCGAGCGCGATGGTCGTCCGGCCTTCTTCGTCGTCCGCGCGGGTCGCGCGAATGGAAGGCACGGTCAGTTCGATCTCGCGCGCAGACACGAAGTAATGCGTCCGTTGATCAAGCACGCGTCCTCCCTGCTCCAATTCCGCCAGCAGCACCGTGCGCTCCGGAATTTCGCGACCCAGCAGTTCCGCGGCTTTGACCGAATGAACCTGCACGGCGGTATTGGCTTCCACTTCCACCGGCAGCATCATCTCATGCAGCACGGTACCGTCGAAGTTCAGCAGCTGCAGGCTCAGCGAAGCCGATTCCGGCCGCAGCCGGTCGTTCAGGACATGGAAATTCAGATCCTCGCCGTTTGTCGCGTCGATGGACACGGACAGGTCGCGGAAACTGCGGCGGGCGTAATAATGCAGCGCCTTCCATCTTCCGTAGTAATCGATGCCCGACCAGGAAGCGACCGGCCAACTGTCGTTCATCTGCCAGTATAATGTCCCCATGCAGTACGGCTTGCTGCGGCGGTGCGCTTCGATCGCCGACTTCATCGCCTCTGCTTGAAGCACCTGACTCATATACAGGAAAGAAACGAAATCTTTCGGCTCCGGCAGATACTTGTCCATGTATTCCTTGATCAGGAAGTTGCCGCGGCCGTTCTTTTGATGCGCCAGCATAATCTCGGAATCGAGCGTCAGCGAATCTTCCGGCGCATATTGCAGCACCGACTTATGTTCGGGGAACGATTGGAACCCGTATTCGCTCATGAAGCGGCCGATATACTTGTTATAGTTCTCGAACGGCTCCGAGTTGTGCCATACGCCCCAGTAATGAATATCGCCTTCGGACGTGCCCGGATTGGCATGCTGATTTTCGTCGCCCGTCAGCGATACGAGCGGCGAAGAAGGCCAATATTCCGCCCCCGGCGCAAACTTCGAGATCGCGGTCGGCAGCAGACGGTGGAAGATCGCTTCGTAATCGGCCCAGATCTTGTTTTGCTGCTCCGGCGTGTAGTCTTTTTTCCAGCCCCAGCCGCCGTCCGGAATATAGTGCGCCCATGCCGAGTCGATCTCGTTGTTGCCGCACCAGAGCACGATGCTCGGATGGCTGCGCAGCCGGCGGAGATTGTCTTCCGCTTCGTGGCGCACGCTCTCGAGGAAATCTTCGTCGCCCGGATACATGCTGCACGCGAACATGAAGTCCTGCCAGACCATGATGCCGTATTCGTCGCACAGCTCGTAGAAGGCGTCCTCCTCGTAGATGCCGCCGCCCCAGACGCGCAGCATGTTCATGTTCGCTTCGGCCGCCGATACGATCTCGTAGCGGTACCGCTCGCGCGTCACGTCCGTCTCGAAGTTGTCGTTCGGAATATGGTTGGCCCCCTTCGCGAAGACCGGCACGCCGTTCAGCTCGATATAGAACGAAGCGCCCGCGCCGTCTTTCTCGCGCTTCAATTTGACGCTGCGCAGTCCCGTCCGTACGCTTTTTTCCGCGCTGACCGACTCTCCTTCGAGAATCTCGGCCCTGAACGTGTACAAATGCGCTTCGCCCAGCCCCCTCGACCACCAGAGCCGGGGATTCTCGACTTCGAATTCGAACCGCAGCGTATTGTCGCCGAGCCGGATCTCTTCCGTACGCTCGAACGCCATTCCTTCCGCGGAGATCCGCAGCCGGCCTTCGAAGTCGCGGTCCGATTCGATCGTTACCTGCGCGCTCAGCTTCGCTTTGGAGGCCGTGACTTCGCTCTGCCGAATAAACAGGTCCGTTATGCGCAGGCCGCTCCAACCTTCCAGACGCACCGCCCTCCAGATGCCGCTCGTGACAAAACGCGGCCCCCAGTCCCAGCCGTAATGGTAAGGCGCCTTGCGCGCGAATACACTGACCCTCTTGTCGCCGAGACCGCCCAGCTCCGATTGGTCATTGGCCGCCGGCAGCCCGTACCCGAGCTTTTCGAGCTTCGGCAGATCTTCGTTGATCGGGGAACGGAAAAGAATGCGCAGACGATTCTCGCCTTCCTTCAACCGCGTCTTGACCGGCATGCTCCACGTCCGAAACATATTGTCGGCCGACAGGATGCGCTCTCCGTTCAACTCGACGTCCGCATAGGTGTCCAGCCCGTCGAACACGAGGCTAACGTTGTCGTGACGAAGGAGTTCGGCCGGAACGGCAAAGACGCTCTCGTACTCCCAGTCCCGCTTGTCGATCCATTGAAGCTGATGCTCGTTCGTGCCGTAATAGGGATCGGGAATCTTCCCGTTCCGGTACAAATCGCTGTGCACGCAGCCCGGTACAATCGCAGGCAGCCATTCCTTTTCTCCGGCAGCTTTAAAAGTCCACTCATTCAGTTCCCATTTGATCTCGCTCAAGGCGCCTTCCTCCCATGCAATGAATGTAACCGCTTTTAACCTACTCACACCCTATCATCATGCACGCCGAATTTCAATATCATCCCCATTTTTTTATCTGTATTTTATTTTTTTAGGAAAACAAAATTCGATATTCGGATTTTGTTAGGTTTCCGAAAAACAAAAAACCCTGCCGCCCAAAGCGGTCAGGGTTGCTGCTTGTTCGTCGCCGAACAGCGGACAGATTATGGGGCTTCCGCGAGCGGCGGCTCGGCTACCGCGCGGCACTTCCGCGCGGCTTGGTCGTCGTGCTGCGAATGACAAGATTCGACGGTTCCGTCACGACCGAAGGCGTAAAGTCGCTGTTTTCGATCATCATAATGAGCGTCTCGATCGCATGCGAGCCGATGGAACGGATGTTTTGATTGACCGTCGTCAGCGCGGGACTGAAGATTTCCGAATAATACGTATTATCGAAGCCGATGACCGAAATGTCTTCCGGAACCGAAAGTCCGCTGCGATGGATGACGTTGATGGCGCCGATCGCCATCATGTCCGACGTGCAGACAACGGCTGTCGGGCGTTCCTTCAGCTCCAGCAGTTCGGCCATTGCGCGGGCTCCGCCCTCCATCGAATAATCGCTGACCTTGACGTAAGATTCGCGTACCGCCAGCTTGTGGTTTTTCATGCCTTCGACGTATCCTTCATGACGAAGGGCGCCGACCGCGTTATCCAGTTCGCCCGAAACGAACGCGACCCGGGAATGGCCCAGCTCCGCCAGGTGGCTTACGGCCTGCATGATGCCGGCTTTGTTTTCGGTCGTGATATAACCGGCGCGGCGGCCCTGGATATCCGCGTCGACGAACATCGTCGGAATATCGGAATCGAGCAGTTCTTCAAGATGCGGATCGTCGCGATCCACCCCGAACCCGACGACTCCGTCCACATTGCGGCTGAGACAGTGTTCGACAAACGAGTAATTGGGATCGTCGAACCGGGTCGACAAGTGCAGCAGATCGTAGCCGCTGTTTTGAAGCGCGGTCTTGATCCCTTCGAGCAGCTCCGTCACGAACGGGTTCGTGAACGATGTCGTCACGAAAACGCCGACCGTCCAAGAACGTCCCTTTACGAGACCCCGTGCGGCGACATTCGGATGGTATTTGAGACGCTTGATCGTTTGGCTTACTTTTTTGCGCGTTTTATCGCTTACATCCGGATAGTTATTGATTACCTTAGAAACGGTCGCGACCGAGACTCCCGCTTCTTTGGCCACGTCGTGAATCGAAGCCATCGTTTTACCTCCTTCACGGACGAAATCTGTTTTTTGCGATGATCCGCCCGGAAACCCATGTTTTTTTCTACTATTATATATAGGTGTCGTTTGCGCCACAAGCTTTTTTGCCAACGGCTCCTCTAAAGGGTATGATAAGATATCGAATTTATGCAGCTTGCGCTTTAAAGGAGTCTGAATGATGGCCGTAAAATACGAAACGGAACTCTATCCGCCGATCAAGGCATTTTTTGAACAGCAGGGCTATTCGGTCAAAAGCGAGGTGAGGCACTGCGATCTGCTCGGCTACCGCGAAGGGGAGGAAAGACCGCTGATCGTCGAGATGAAAAAGACGTTCACGCTCGAGCTTCTGCTGCAAGGCGCCGACCGTCAGCGTACGGGCGGGCTGGTCTATCTCGCTGTCGAACGCAACCGGGCCAAGCGCGGCGCGCACAACCAGCGGTTCGGCGAAATCGCGCTGTTGTGCGGAAGGTTGGGACTGGGACTGATCACCGTCACTTTTTACAAAACGAAATCCCCGTTCGTCGAGGTGCTCTGCGAAGCCGGAACTCCCGCAGGCCGCGCGAGCGGCAAACGGGCCAAGCGCCTCCGAACGGAATTCGATGCGCGAAGCGGCGACCACAATATCGGCGGTTCGAGCAAACGCAAAATCGTGACCGCTTACCGGGAGAACGCCTTGAAAGTCGCGCGTCACTTATGGATGTTCGGCGAAGCGTCTCCGCTTATGCTGAAGGAAGCCAGCGGTGTAGGCAAAGCCGCGGCCCTTTTGCGGGACAACCACTACGGATGGTTCGAACGGGTATCGCGCGGCCGTTATAAACTGACCCCGCAGGGCATCTCCGCTCTCGAGGAATACGCCTCCGTCCTGTCCGCCTGGCAGGAAAAATAGGATGAAGAGGTTGACGAATTGCTTGCCGAAAATGAAATCTTTTCTGCAAAAGGATACGTTTCTCCTTTTGCGAAAAAAAAACCTGCGTGATAGAATGAAAACTGAATTTCGGGCTCGGCGCCCTTCTTACTTTTTTAATGAGGTGATGGAATGAAAGCTTCAACGGGACCTACCTCTCCCCCGTCCCGCAGCACGAAAAAGGACAGGCTTCCCGTCAGATGGTTTCTGCTGGTTTGGGTTGTGCTCATCGCCCTATTTGTCTACGCCGCTTACGAATACAGCCAGAGACTTCAGGAACAAACGCTGACGGCTCTGCAGTCCCAGACGGAAGCGCAGATGGCCGGCCTGCGCGCCGATTACGAGAAACAGTTCGCCGAGCTGAACGGTCAGGTAGCCGCTCTGCAGGGCAAAGTCGATTCGTTCAACGAACTGCTTACGTTCACCAAGGACAATGCGAACAGCAAAACGGACAACAGCAACAAGCTTTATACGCAGCTGAACGAGGTCAAGACCCAGCTCAGCCAGCTTCAGAAGAAAATGGACCTCCTGAAATGACGAGAGTCCAGCGGGTTAACCGCTTCTTCCTGATGCTGGCCGCCCCGGTCATCGGCCTTCTGTTTTGTCTGCTGCTGTTTCCGCCCAAACCCGAGCTGCTGCTGAACACCGACGCTTACAAGACGGAGAAAAGCTTGAACGCCTCCTCCGCCCAGCTTTTAAAAGATTTGGAGACGGCCGAAACAAGTGCCAAGGCGACCTCCGCTTCGCTGCAAAAAACGCTGAACTTGTACAATCAAACGACGCAGACGATGTCTTCCATCGTTCAAAGGGCGTCCATTCAAGCCCAGCGGCCCGAAGGCATTTACGATAAACGCATCCGTTCCAAGCTGGGACGCCCGGTGGAAACCCTGGACAGCGAAAAAATCCGGATCGAGCTGTTCCGCGTCAACGCCATTACTTATAAAGGTTACGCCATGAAGGTCAAGCTGAAGGACCCGTCGGCCATGCGAATGAGCCTGGCGGGCGAAGCGCTCGGCAGCTCCGAGACGACGCTCAAAGCCGTACAGCGCCACGGCGCGGTCGCCGGCATCAACGCCGGAGGGTTCGCCGACCAGGACGGCAAGCGCTATCCGCTCAGCACGACCGTCATGAACGGCAAGTACCTGACCGGATTCCAGTCCAGCTTCAAAGACCTGTACTTCGTCGGCCTGAACGGCTCCGGCAAGCTGATTGGCGGCAAGTTCAACAGGCAGGACGAACTGGACAGGCTTCAACCGCAGTTCGGGGCTTCCTTCGTACCGATCCTTCTCAAGGACGGACAGAAAACGCCTATTCCGACCAAGTGGAAAGCCTCTCCCAAGCGTGCCCCGCGCACGATTATCGGAAGCTATAAGGACGACCAGCTGATTATCTTCGTCATCGACGGTTACAACGAGGGCGGAGGCTCCGGCGCCACGCTGGAAGAAGTTCAAGGCCAGCTGTACAAGATCGGCGTCGTCAACGCGTACAATCTCGACGGCGGAGGCTCCTCTTCGCTCGTCATGAACGGACGGGTCGTCAATCATCCTTCGGACGGCAATCTGCGTCCCGTTCCGACCAACTTCCTGTTCTTCGAATAAGCTTCGACTGCCGCTGTCGCGTTCGTCGTCCGCATGCCGACAGCAGGTCCGTTACGAAAAAAAGAGCCCAAGGGCTCTTTTTTTTGCATCATACGGATGTTCTCCATGTCGTTCAGCCGTGCTTCGGCAGATGCATCATGTCGGTCACGCAGGCTCCGCAGATGTACCGGTCCTTGAACTCGCTGACTTCATCGATTGAACCGCAGAACACACATTTCGGGCGGTAACGTTCCAAAATGATATGATCTCCCTGGACCAAAATTTCGACCGGGTCTCCCTCGTTCATCTGATATCGTTTTCTCAGCGATTTCGGAAGGACGATGCGTCCCAATTGGTCGACTTTCCGGACTACTCCAGCAGGTTTCATGTTTGAAAACACCTCTTCTGTTTTTAGTTTGCTGTTTCTGCCCCACCTGCAGAAATGATTCTGCAAACCCAACATTAGATATTCGAGGTTGAATGACGAATTCCTTCTTGTTGAACAAAAAAAAGAAAGGCTGGTTAATTATCGGTCTTTTATCTAATCAGGCAAGCAGTGATTAGCTACAAGTTCGAAACGATTCGAAATAGGCGAAGAACGTTAGCCCTTATTCCATTCCCGGGAAATCGAGCTGGCGCAGAGCCTCGTAAAGGACGATCGCGACCGAGTTGGACAGGTTCAAGGAACGCACATGCTCGGTTCTCATCGGCATGCGGATGCAGGTGTCCCGGTTCGCTTCGATCAGTTCGGGCGGGAGGCCCTTCGTTTCCTTGCCGAATACGAGAAAATCTCCGTCGCGGAATTCGATATCGTGGTAACGTTTGGTTGCCTTTGTCGTTGCGTAGAAGAAGCGTCCCTCCGGGTACTTCTCCTGCAGTTCCGCGAACGAGTCGTGATACTCCAGCTTGACGGACGGCCAATAATCGAGCCCCGCGCGCTTCAGCGAAGCGTCGTCGGTGCGGAAGCCGAGCGGACGCACCAGATGCAGGTGGGTATCCGTTGCGGCGCAGGTTCTGGAAATATTGCCGGTATTGGCCGGAATCTCCGGCTCGACCAGCACGATATGCAATGCCATGGTTGAGGTTCACTCCGTTTCTGAAAAAGGAGACCGAACGGCGGTTCGCGGCGTTTCCGGCGCAAACACGCGGAAAAGCCGCCCTGAAGTCGGGCGGCTTTTCCGTCTCTTCTGCTTCTTATCTTACCCGAATCGCCTTCTTAAGGGAAGGCTCGCGCCTATCGAAGGCGAAAGGAAACCCGTCCTCCCTTTTCCGAGCCTCGGCATGAGCTTGTGCCGTTCGCCCGAAGTCAGCCGTTGCGCTTCATAAAGTCGCCCATGAAATCGACGAGGGCTTCCACGCTTGCGCGAGGGACGGCATTGTAGATCGAAGCGCGCAGGCCGCCGACGCTGCGGTGACCCTTCAGGCCGACAAACCCCTGCTGCTCGCTCTCTTTGGCAAAGGCCTTCTCGAGTTCCTCGGAGCCGAGGCGGAAAGTCACGTTCATGATCGAACGGCTGCCTTTCTGCGCGACCCCGCGGTAGAATCCGCCGCTGCCGTCGATCGCGTCGTACAGCAGCTTCGCTTTGGCTTCGTTTTTCGCCTGGATGCCTTCCAGTCCTCCCTGCTCCTCGATCCAGCGAAGCGTCTGATTAACCATATAGATCGAGAACGAAGGCGGCGTGTTATACAGCGAATTGTTCGACAGATGCGTGCTGTAGCGGAACACGGTCGGAATGTTTTCGGCTTCGGCGGACAGCAGTTCTTCTCTGGCGACGACGACCGTCACGCCCGACGGACCGAGATTTTTCTGGGCGCCGGCATAGATCATGCCGAACTGTTCGATATTGAGAGGGCGGCAGAAGATGTCGCTGGACAAGTCCGCGATCAGAGGCACGCTGCCGGTATCCGGATATTCCGCGAACTGGGTGCCTTCGATCGTTTCGTTGGAAGTGATGTGCACGTAAGCCGCATCTTCGCGCACTTCGATCTCGCCCTGCGAAGGCATTCGCGTGAATTTGTCGCTTTCGGTCGAAGCGGCGGTGTAGGCTTCGCCGATCAGCTTCGCTTCCTTGATCGCTTTGGAAGCCCAGCTGCCGGTCTTGACGTAACCCGCCGTTTTCCCCGCAGTCAGCAGGTTCATCGGGATCATGGCGAACTGCGTGCTCGCGCCGCCCTGAAGGAAAAGCGTCTTATAGCCGGACGGATTGCCGAGCAGCTTCAGCAGCCGTTCCTGCGCCTCGTTATGTACGCTCTCGTAGACGGCGCCGCGATGGGACATTTCCATGATCGACATGCCCGTTCCCTGAAATTCCGTAAATTCCGCCTGCGCCCGCTCCAGTACTTCGAGCGGCAGCGCCGCGGGTCCCGCATTAAAGTTGTAAGCCCGTTTGCCCATGAATCTTATGCCCCCTCAAGCCGATAATTTAGGGTTAATCATAACAGCAATCTAACATTACTTCAAGTACAACTAAGACGCGATAAAGCGATAACGAGCCTCTTCCGCACTTCTGTACGTTTTTCGCCTTATTCTCGGTTAATGTTCGGATTTGGCCGATGGTAAATAATCTTGCTTAAACAAACAACCTCCGCTCTCGAGCAGAGCGGAGGTTGTTCGGCGGCACATTGGTCCTTCAAGACATCGCCCGAAAACGATTAGCAATCGTAGTACAAGCTGTATTCGTGCGGATGAACGCGGATGGACACTTGCTTGGCTTCGGCGCGTTTGAACGCGATGTAGTTCGCGATGAAGTCTTCGGAGAAGACGCCGCCTTCGGTCAGGAAGGAGCTGTCCGCTTCCAGCGAATCGAGCGCTTCTTCCAGGGAACCCGGAACGCTGCGGATTTGCGCTTTTTCTTCTTCCGGCAAATCGTACAGGTTCTTGTCGGCAGGACCGTAGCCCAGCTCGACCGGGTTGATTTTCTTCTTGATGCCGTCCAGGCCGGCCATCAGCATGGCCGAGAAAGCCAGGTAAGGGTTGGCCGTGGAGTCCGGCGTACGGAACTCGATCCGGCAGCCTTTAGGCGTTACCGCAGCGACCGGAATGCGAACGGCCGCGGAACGGTTGCCTTTCGAGAAGACCAGGTTAACCGGCGCTTCGTAACCCGGAACGAGACGCTTGAACGAGTTCGTGCTCGGGTTCGTCAACGCGATCAGCGCCGGAGCGTGGTACAGGATGCCGCCGATGTAGTTCAGCGCCATCTCGCTCAGGTTCGCGTAGCCGCCTTTTTCGTAGAACAAAGGCTCTCCGTCTTTGAAGATCGATTGGTGAACGTGCATGCCGCTGCCGTTGTCGCCGAAGAGCGGCTTAGGCATGAACGTTGCCGTTTTGCCGTATTGGCGGGCCGTGTTGTGCACGATGTATTTGTATTTCAGCAGGTTGTCTGCCGTTTTCTTCAGCGTATCGAAACGGAAGTTGATCTCCGCTTGGCCGGCCGTCGCCACTTCGTGGTGATGGCGCTCGATCACGAGACCCGCTTCTTCGAGCAGACGGCACATTTCGCTGCGGATGTCCTGTTGGCTGTCGACCGGAGCGACCGGCACGTATCCGCCTTTGACGCCCACTTTGAAGCCCAGGTTGCCGCCTTCTTCTTTGCGGTTGGTGTTCCAAGCCGCTTCTTCGGAATCGACGGAGTACGAAGAACTGTTCATTCCGCTGTGGTAACGAACGTCGTCGAAAATGAAGAACTCGGATTCAGGCGCGAAGAACGCGTCCGATCCTATGCCGCTGGCCTGCATGAACGCTTCGGCTTTTTCGGCGATGCCGCGCGGGTCGCGGTCATAGTGTTCGCCGTCCGGCGTAAAGATGTTGCACATAACGTTCAATGTCGGATGTGCGGTGAAAGCGTCGATGTATACCGATTCCGGATCCGGCATCATGACCATGTCCGACTCTTCAATACCGCGGAAGCCCGGAATCGACGATCCGTCGAAGGCTACCCCGTTCTCAAACGTTTCTTCTTCAACCGCGCTTGCAGGGACCGAAATGTGATGAGTTTTTCCCGACAGATCCACGAAACGGAAATCCACCCACTCGATGTTGTTCTCTTGAATAAGCTTCAATACTTTTTCTACCGACATGTCACTTTCCTCCCAAATTTCCGAACATTGAACGGATGTGCGTTGTGAAACGTTCATGCTCTTTTTTCGCTGTCGTCATTATAAAACGGCACTATTTAGCAGTCAAGAGTCATGTCAGGTATTTTTTACGGCAATGTGAGTTATGCTCACACTTTCGTGCGATTTAGCAACAATAGCCAAGAAAGCCCGGCATCGGCCGCAAACGGCGGCACGACGCGGGCTTTTTCCGTTTCGGAAGCGGGCGAAGCAGGCAGGCCTTCAGGCTTCGCCGCGTTCAAAATTTAGACGATCGCCCAATTTTTAAAAGCTTCCGCTTCCGCCTTCGGCGTACCGAATTTCTTGCCCACGATCGGAGCCAGCTGTTCCAGGTCGCGCAGCAGTCCGGCGAACTGGTCGGGGAACAGCGACTGAACGCCGTCTCCCGTCATGGAGTTGTCGGGATCGGTATGCATCTCGACAATCAGGCCGTCCGCTCCGGCGGCGACGGAAGCTTTGGCCATCGGCTCGACGAGTTCGCGCCGGCCCGTGCCGTGGCTCGGATCGGAAATGACCGGCAGGTGGCTCAGGCTCTGCAGGGCCGGAATGGCCGCCAGATCGAGCGTATTGCGCGTGTACGGTTCGAACGTGCGGATGCCGCGCTCGCACAGCATGACGTCCGGATTGCCGCCGGCCAGAATGTATTCCGCCGCGTTCAGCAGCTCGTCGTACGTCGCGCTGAAGCCGCGCTTCAGCAGCACCGGGCGGCCGCATGCGCCCAGCTTGCGCAGCAGATCGAAATTCTGCATATTTCGCGTGCCGATCTGCAAAATGTCCGCGTATTCCGCGCAGATGTCGACGTATTCGGGCGTCATGACTTCGGTGATGGTCAGCAGCCCGTGCTTTTTGCCGGCTTCCGCCATCATGATCAGGCCTTCCACGCCTACGCCTTGGAAGCTGTAAGGTCCGGTACGCGGCTTGAACGCGCCGCCGCGCAGCACCTGCCCGCCGGCCGCTTTGACCAGACGCGCGATCTCGTCGATCTGCTCCGGCGACTCTACGGCGCAGGGGCCGCCCATGACGACGAGCTCGCCGCCGCCGATCTTGACGTCGCCGATCTGAATGACCGTGTTTTCCGGGTGGAAGTCGCGGCTTGCCAATTTGTACGACTTGGAGATTTTCACGACGTCCTCGACGCCCTTCATCTGACGCAGATGCTCGGCCAGTCTCGGTTCGGCTTTGCCGATCAGGCCCACGACCGTCCGGTCGGCTCCTCTCGACAGATGGACGGTCAGTCCCTCCTGCTCGATAACGCGAATGACTTCCTGCAGCTGCTCCTCCGGAGCTTGATTCGATAAAATAGCGATCATATTGTTCTCTTCCTTTCGTTATGGGAATGGGAACCGCGGTCCCGGTCGTCTCTCTTGGGCGGACAGCTGTAACAACATGCCATTTCGCACTTAAACGCTTTTAAGCTTTTATGCTTTTATTCGATGAAGTAATACTAACAAAAAAAGCGCCTCCCGTCAACCGGAAGAACACTCTTTTCGCGGACAGCCGTTCAAACTTCCGGGCTGCTGCCGGGCAATCGGAACGATCAAGCTTTTCCCTTCGATTTACACTGCATCGTGTACATGCCGCCGATCGCGCCGAACAGTACCGCCGTGACGGGGAACACCGCCCAGTTGACATCCCAACGCTGATAAACGAAACCGCTGATGAAATAAACGACCAGCGCGATCGACCATACGATCGCAGATATGCCCTGCAGCGCCCGGTTCTCCGCTTTTTTCTCCGGCGTAAACTCGCCCGTCTGCAAAAGCTTCTGATATCCCTGATGAATACCGCCGTAGTATGCGAACAGGAAAGCGACCAGACCGAGCAAAGCCAACATAATCGCCGCGCCGTACGGAATCTCTCCTTCTCCCCTTAATGCTCCGATCAGCACGGCTACCGGCGACAGCACGCCCAGGCAGGCCGCGACGATGACCGAACGCGATCGCGCAGGCCGGAACGCCGCCCATTTCCGTTCGAGATCCGCTTTCAAGCCCGGCGAAAGCTCGAATTCTTCATCCAGCATCCGGTAAGCTTCCCTGCCGCTCGCGCTCCCGATAAACAATCCGACGGCCGGAACGACCAGCAAGAACAGCGCGACGGCCGCAAGCAGATACCCGGAATCCGCCGACAGAGAGCCCAATGCCCCCTGCTCGTTCAGGCCCGCGATCAGCATCATGGCCGCAAGGCCCAGCAGCACCAACATCCAGCCGAGCCCTTGAAGCAGCGCAGAGCGGCGAACGAAACCCTCGTACCCGGCTGCCACATTCTCCGGCAGCGCCGGCAGCCGTTCTTCTTCCCCGATCGGCTCGATCCCCAGTTCTTCCATCAATTCGTCGATGCTGCCGAATTCCGAGATAACGATTCCGATCGATTCGTGCTCCGACCTGCCTTCCCGTTTCAATTCTTCGTATTTTTCCTCCATGGTGCCCAGCATTTCCCGCTTGAGATCGTCTACCTGCGCGGTACGCGGCCATGCGGCAAACAAACTATCCAAATACGTCTTCAATACGTCCATCGTCTTCACGCCTCCTTGATGAATTTGTCGACGACTTCCTGCGTAATCTGCCATTCCCTGCATTTATCCCGGTAGTAAGCCAGGCCGTCCGGCGTAATCCGGTAGTAGGTTCGCCGTTTGCCCGTTTCCCCGTCTTTATGCAGCGAAGAGATATAACCGTTTTTCTCCAGCCGCGCAAAAGCCGAATAAAGCGTAGTCTCCTTCATCACGTATTTGTCTTCCGACAATCTGCGAATGTTTTTCGAAATTTCGTACCCGTACGATTCCCCGTCTAGCAGCATATAAAGAATTATTGTATCGTTATAGCCCCGGATGACGTCGCTGCTGATCAAGTGTCCTCCCCCTTTCTCGTTTTTACTATGCCTGTCGTACTTCATCTGTCGTAGTATTGTGTACGTTCAATGTATCACGATTACTACGACAGGTAAAGTAATTTTTTGAATGCAAAAAAAGCCGGAACGCTTTCCTGATCGGAATGCGCTCCGGCCGTTCTTTTCGGCTTCGTCCGTTTCTTATTGGATTTCCTTGTCGTACTGCAGGTAAACGACATGCGTCTGCAGGTATTCGTTCAGGCCGTGCTTGCCGTCCGCGCCGCCGATGCCGGATTTGCGCCAGCCCGCGTGGAAGCCCTGCATTGCCTCGAAGTTTTCGCGGTTGATGTACGTCTCACCGTATTTCAAGCGCTTGATGACCTTCATGGCCACGTTCAGGTTCTGCGTATACAGCGACGACGTCAGGCCGAATTCGCTGTCGTTCGCAAGCCGTACCGCTTCGTCCAATGTGCTGTACGACACGATCGGGATGACCGGACCGAAGATTTCTTCCTGAATGATCTCCATGTCGTTGCGGGCATCCGCGATGACCGTAGGTTCGTAAAAGCTGCCCGTCCCTTCGACTTTGCTGCCGCCCAGCAGCACCTTCGCTCCCTGCTCCACGGCGCGGTCGACCTTGGCCTGCACCGATTCCTGCGCGTCCTTGTTGATCAGCGGGCCCATCTGGATGTCGCTTTCCTTCAGCGGATCGCCGTATTTGACGGCTTTCATCGCTTCGACGAGACGGTTCGTGAACTCTTCCTTGATGTCCTCGTGAACGTATACGCGCTCGGCGCAGTTGCACACCTGGCCGGTGTTGATAACGCGCGAGTCGACGATCGACTTGACCGCCAGGTCGAGGTCGGCGTCTTTGTACACGATGGCCGGAGCTTTGCCGCCCAGCTCCAGGCTCACCTTGATAATGTTTTTCGACGCGGCTTCCATGACTTTCTGCCCCGCCGGCACGCTGCCCGTCAGGCTGACCATGCCCACTTTCGGATTGCTCGCAAGCTCGCCACCCACTTCGCCGCCGCGTCCGGTCACCAAGTTGAATACGCCTTTCGGCAGACCGACTTTATCGACGATCTTGGTAAACGCGACCGCGTTGTTCGGCGACTCGACGCTCGGCTTGACGACGATCGTGTTGCCCGTGATCAGCGCCGGAGCCATCTTCCGCGCGATCAGGAAGAACGGGAAGTTCCAGGGAAGGATGCCCGTTGTGACGCCGATCGCTCGCTTGAACACGAAAATATTTTCGTTGTCGCGGTCGCTCTGCACGATCTCTCCTTCGTACCGCCGCGCCCACTCCGCCATATAATCCATATAATCCGCCGTGAAGTTGACCTCCACCGTAGACAGTTCCATCGTTTTGCCCACTTCTTCCGAGATCAGGCGCGCGATTTCGTCCGCCTGTTCGCGAATGCCCGACGCGATCCGGTGCAGATAAATGCCGCGCTCGACCGCCGGCGTTTCCTCCCAGGCCGCCTGCGCCGCATCCGCCGCGTCGATCGCCCGGATCACGTCTCCCCGCGTCGCTTTCGGCACCTGCGAAACCACTTCGTCCGTCGCCGGATTGGTCACGTCCATCCATTCTCCGTTTTCCGCATCGGTAAACTGCCCGTCAATGTACATTTGATGTTTTTGCACCGGTCCTGCCTCCTCAGAAATGGGATAAAAAGGTTCTTTCTTCCTCTCATATTGTAAACGTTATCAATTTTTATTGTCAACATTTATTCCTTTAATTATGTGGTTTTGTGATGTTTTTTATTTATTTTTTGTCCTTTTATGGTTTTCAAGGCGGAAAGCAGGGAGTACAATAGAGGAGAAACGGAGGGATGGCGAATGAAAGTCAGCATCTTCTCGACCTGCCTGGTCGACCTCATGTTCCCGGGCGTCGGCAAAGCGATGGTCGAAGTTCTCGAACGTCTCGGCTGCGAAACCGATTTTCCCGCTTCCCAAGTGTGCTGCGGACAGCCGACCTATAACAGCGGTTATTTGGAAGAATCCAAGCAGGCCATGATCAATATGATGCTCGCTTTCGAGCATTCCGATTACGTTGTCGGCCCGTCGGGCTCCTGCGTCGCCATGTTCCACGAGTATCCCCATGTATTCAAAGGCGATCCGCAGTGGGAAATGAAAGCGATTGCTTTAAAAGAAAAATCGTACGAGTTCACCCAATTCATCGTTCGCGTGCTCGGCGTTACCGACGTCGGCGCCCGGCTGGACGGCAGCGCGACTTATCACCGCTCCTGCCATATGAGCCGGCTGCTGGGCGAGACCGAGACTCCGTTCATGCTGCTGGAACATGTGGACGGCCTTCGGCTCGAGCCGCTCAAAAACGCCGACAACTGCTGCGGATTCGGCGGAACCTTTTCCGTTAAAATGCCGGAAATTTCCGAGCAGATGGTCGACGAAAAAAGCGCCTGCGTCGCGGAAACGGGCGCGGAATATCTCATCAGCGCCGATATGGGCTGCCTGATGAACATCGGCGGGCGCATGTCGCGGACGGGCCGGGAGATTAAGGTCATGCATATCGCCGAAGTGCTCAATCGCGTGCCGGTCCCGCACGAACGAACGGCCGCCGCCAAAGGAGGGAATTTCGCATGAGCCTGCAAACGGATAAACGCGAGTTCGGCGAGCGCACGGCCGACGGGATCGGCGACGTTTTTATGCGCGGCGCGGTCGGATCGGCCCAGGACAGTCTCAAAACGCGCCGGCTGACGGCGGCCACGGCGCTCGGGGATTGGGAGCGCTGGCGCGAGCTGGGTCAGCAGATCCGGCAGCATACGCTGGAGCATCTGGATTATTATTTGGAGCAGATGGCGGACAATGTCGAACGCCGCGGCGGACATGTCTTTTTCGCGCGGACGAAGGAAGAAGCGAGCGCGTATATCCGCGATGTCGTGCAGAGCAAAAACGCGCGCAAAGTCGTGAAATCGAAGTCCATGGTCACGGAAGAAATCGAAATGAACCATGTGCTGATGGAGGCCGGCTGCGAAGTGATCGAAAGCGACCTCGGCGAGTACATTCTTCAGGAAGACGACTGGGACCCTCCTTCCCATATCGTCGCGCCCGCCCTGCATAAAAACCGGGAGCAAATCCGGGACGTATTCGCTTCAAAATTGAACTACGACGGGGACGAGACGCCGGAGCGCCTGGCCCGGTTCGCCCGCAGCGTGCTGCGCGAAAAGTTTCTTGAAGCCGAGATCGGCATCACGGGCTGCAATTTCGCCGTAGCGAATCTGGGCGCGATCAATCTGGTCACGAACGAAGGCAACGGCGATCTGACCGCGGCGCTGCCCAAAACGCATATCGCGGTCATGGGCATGGAACGGATCGTGCCGACGCTGGAAGAGATGGAGGTACTGGATAATCTGCTCTGCCGCAGCGCCGTCGGGCAGAAGCTGACCAGCTACATTACGGTCATGGGGCCGCGCGAGAATGGCGAATCCGACGGACCGGAAGAATTCCATCTCGTCGTCGTGGACAACGGGCGTTCGGACATTCTGGCCGGCGAGTTCCGCGAAGCGCTGCAGTGCATCCGCTGCGGCGCCTGCCTGAACGTCTGCCCGGTGTACCGGCATATCGGCGGGCATGCTTACGGCTCGATCTATCCGGGTCCCATCGGCGCCGTCATCACGCCGTTGCTCGGCGGCTACGACGATTACAAAGAGCTGCCGTACGCGTCCAGCCTGTGCGGGGCCTGCACGGACGTCTGCCCCGTCAAAATTCCGCTGCACGAGCAGCTGATCCTCCACCGGCAGAATATCGTCTCCCAAGGGCGGACGGGAGCCGCCGACCGGATACAGATGAAAGCGGCCGGCAAACTGCTCTCGTCGCCGGGCATGTTCCGCAGCACGCTGCGCCTGGCGAATTCGATGACCAAACTGATGAGCAAGCACGGGCGCATCGTGCGCGGTCCCGCCCCGATCGAAGGATGGATCGGCATTCGCGATATGCCTCAGCCGGTCAAGAAGCGCGACGCGTTCCGATCCTGGTACGAGAATCGGGAAAGCGGCATCCCGGCTGCGGCAGCGCCGCCCGGCGCCGGCGGCCGGAACGAGGGAGACGGCCGCCGCGCAGCGCCGGATCTTCCGGAAGCGAAGCCGGGCCGCGACGTATCGGTCGAAGAAGCGGCGTCCCGAATCGGGAAAGGAGGCGGACGCTCGTGAATTCCTCTTTTTCCGCCGATGAAAACCGGTCGAAGCGGAAGGTTTCGAATCGCGAATCGTTTCTGACCAACGTCGCAGCCAGTCTCGGCCGTCCCCGGATGACGGACACTGTCCGCCGACCGGCCTGGAAGCATACCGTCCATCTCGACACGCTCGCCGATCGGACGCCGGAACAGCTGGTCGAAGTGCTGAAAGAACAGTGTCTGTTCATTCACACTCAGGTGATCGAATCGACGCCGGAAATTCTCCAGACGACGCTGGACGACTTGATCGCCGGCTGCGGCGGCGGCCCGGTTATCCGTTCCGGCGATCCCAGATTCGCGCAGTACGGCCTGGCCTTCCCCGGCGGCTTCGTCTGGTCGGAAAAGGCGGGCCGCGAAGAAAACGTACGCCGGGCCGAAGCGGCCAACGTCGCGCTCGTATTCGCGGATTACGCGCTGGCCGAATCGGGCACCGTCGTGCTGGAGAGCCGCCCCGATCAAGGCCGGGCGCTGCATTTTCTGCCCGCGCATTACATCGCCGTCATCGAACGCGGCCGTATTGTGCCTCGCTCGACGCAGGCGATGGGCGACCTCAACCGCCGCCTTGAGGCGGGCGAGACGCTGGGCTCCTGCATCAATCTGATCTCCGGCCCGTCCAACTCGGCCGACATCGAGATGCAGCTCGTCGTCGGCGTGCACGGTCCGCTGAGAGCGACATACGTGCTGATTTAAACGGAAGATACTGCTGGAGATAAGCAACTTGCCCCTTATCCCCGGCGAACCGATCGCACGTCAAAAAGCCGGAATGCGTCCCTGCGCATTCCGGCTTTCCTTATTTAAGGGGAGAAGTCCCCCGAACGAATTGGACGATCCGTTTCTTATTCCGCTTTGGCTTTCGTTTTTTCCCGCACCGGCGGCAGCAGCTTCTTCATGTCGACCGTCCGTTTGATCTCCCACGTGGACGGGTCGCTCTCCTCGAACTGCTCCAGATACTGGATGACTTCCTTCGTGATCGGCGTCGGCGTCGAAGCGCCGGCGGTCACGGCCACTTTGGAAATGCCCATCAGCCATTCCTGCTTGATCTCGCTGACGTCGGCTACCCGGTAGGCGGTCGTGCCGGCAATTTCTTCCGAGACCTGCGCCAGGCGGTTCGAGTTGTTGCTGCGCGGATCCCCGACGACGATCACCAGGTCGGCCTGGCCCGCCTGCTCGGCGACCGCTTCTTGACGAACCTGGGTAGCGAGGCAGATCTCGTTGTGCACCTCGGCTCCCGGATAACGTTCCAGCAGTCTCTTCATGATGTTTTTGATATCCCACTGGCTCATCGTCGTCTGATTCGTAATGATGATTTTGCCCGTCGGCACGTTCAGCGAATCGATCTCTTCTTCCTTCTCGATCAGATGAACGTGATCCGGACAAATCCCGATCGCGCCTTCCGGCTCGGGGTGGTTCCTTTTCCCGATATAAATGATCTCGTAGCCCTCGTCCGTCTTCTCTCGAATCAAGTCGTGCGTCTTCGTGACGTCCGGGCATGTCGCGTCGACGGTCGTCAGTCCGCGCTCGCGCGCCCGCTTGCGCACTTCCGGCGATACGCCGTGCGCGGTGAAAATGACCGTCCCCTTGTCCACCTGTTCGAGAATTTCCAGGCGGTTCGGCCCGTCGAGCGTAACAATGCCCTCGTCCTCGAACGATTGGGTCACATGCGCATTGTGCACGATCATCCCGAGTATATAAATGGGCCGGGGCAGATCGAGGTTTTTGGCCGCTTGTCTTGCCAGCACCATCGCGTCGACTACGCCGTAGCAGTAACCGCGCGGAGCGATACGTAGAACTTCCATCTATCAGCACCTGCTTTCGGATTCATGGCTTAAGCGCAACTTCGCGCATACCCCGATTATAACGTATCGGACGGCGCGAAGAAAGGCGGCTTCGTGCGGGAGCTTCTCCTCCCTGCGAAAACCGCCGTTTCGTTCGCTGCCGTTTCTTCTATTCGCTTGACGGAAAAAAGACGGTTATCGGGTTTTGCGCCGGGATTTCCCGTCTTCTTTCCGCGGTTCGTTCCCGTCTCCTTCCCGAATTTCCTCGTCGTCGATATCGGCTTTTTCGGAAGACGACGACTGGATTTCCGGGAACAGCGCCGGAAGCCAGATAATAAAAGTGGTACCTTCCCCTTTGACCGTAACCACTTCCACCGAACCCTGATGCTCGTCGATGATCCATTTCGCGATCGACAGCCCCAATCCGGTTCCCGGCGTTTTGCCCCGCGATTCGTCGGCCCGGTAGAAGCGCTCGAAAATATGGGGCACTTCGTCTTTGTCCATGCCGATGCCGGTATCTTTCACCCGGATGCCGACCTGCTGGCGGTACACGACAATGTCGAGCGATACCTGACCCTCCATCGTATACTTGAACGCATTTTCAATGAAGATAAAAAGCATCTGCTGCAAATAATCCTTATTGCCGACCACCGCGATGCCGTCGAGCGCGCCCAGATCGCCCGGCGCCCATTCGGCCCGGTGCGGCAGAAATTGAGCCCGGCGCACCACTTCTTCGACCAGCGGACCGAGCTGCAGCAGCTCCTTCTGCATCGTCTGTCCGGCATCCGCCCGCGCCAGCGACAGCATGTCGCCGATGAGCCGGCTCATCCGCTCGGATTCGTCGGCGATGTCCCCGATCGCTTCGACCGACATCTGCCGCAGATCCTCCTCGCTGAGCCCGGCCGGCATACTGTCCATCGTCCAGATTTTTTTGAGCAGATCGGTGTTGCCCCGGATCGTCGTCAGCGGCGTGCGCAGTTCGTGCGAAGCGTCCGATACGAAGCGGCGCTGCGCCCGGTACGATTCCTCCAGGTCTTTGTAAAACAGCTCCGTGCGCGCCATCATCCGGTTGACCGTGCTGATGAGCTGTCCGACTTCGTCCTGCGGGCCGGTATAGTCGATTCGCACGCTGAGGTCGCTGCTCGTCTGCACGGCGTTCGCGGCCTCGATGACTTTGCCGATCGGCGCCATCGATTTTCGCGCGAGGAACATGCCCAGCGTAAAAGCGAAAATCAGCGTGGAAAGAGAGCCGAGCAGCAGAATAAAACGCAGATCGGACAGCATGTTCTCCGCTTCTTCCGTGCTGGCGGCGATCTGCAAAAGAACCGGCGAGCCCAATCCGTTCATGCGGAAGACTTCCTGATACATCAAGTAAGGCCTGCCGTTGGAACGGATCCGGTTGAATCCTTCTTCGATGCCCTCAAGCGGGGGAATATCGAATTTGAAAGCGCCGTTGATTCTTGTCATGTTGTTCGACTGCTGCAAAAGCTGCGGATCGTAATAATAGATCTGCACGTACAGGCGGCTGTCGATCGTTTTCAATAGGTCTTCGATGCGGATGTCGGAAGTCAGCCTGCCGTTCTCGTCCGTTACGATGCTCTGCCGAATCTGCTCCTTGATGCGGCTCTGCCAGGTATCGTACGTATTTTCGTAAGTATTGTAATAAACAAAGGTATAAATAATCGCGCTGAACATCAGCAGCGTCAGCGCGAGAATGCCGGAATACCAGGCGGTCAGACGTAAACGGATGGACATATGAGAGGGCTGCCCCCTTTTAGGAATCGCTTCTTAAGATGTAACCGGCACCGCGGATCGTCTGGATCAGACGCTTGCCGCCGAATTCTTCGGTCTTCTGCCGAAGCATGGCGACGTACACTTCCAAGACGTTCGACTCGCCGCTGTAGTCGTAACCCCAGATTTTGTCCATGATCAAATCGCGCGACAGCACGCGTCTCGGATTCAGCATGAACAGATGCAGCAGCTCGAATTCTTTGGCCGTCAGCTCGATACGCTGTCCGTCCCGCGTCACTTCGCGCGAATCGACGTTCATGGTCAGGTCGTCGAAGCTGAGGCGTTCTCCGTCGTCTTCCCGGACCGTATCGGTCTTGCGCCGCAGAAGGGCGCGAACCCGCGCCAGCAGTTCCTCCAGCGCAAACGGCTTGACCAAATAATCGTCCGCTCCCAGATCGAGTCCTTTGACCCGGTTCTCCAGCTCGTCTTTGGCCGTCAGCATAAGCACGGGCACGGCGCTGCCTGCTTCGCGCAGCCTGCGCACGACCTCGAAGCCGTCCACTTCGGGCATCATGACGTCGAGTACAAGCAGGTCGGGGTCGGTCGTCCGCATCATCTTCAGCCCTTCCGCTCCGTTCGGCGCCGTATGCACCTCATATCCTTCGAAAGCAAGTCCCCTCCGCAGCATGGAAATGATTTTTTCGTCGTCGTCGACAACCAGTATGTTCGATCGCATCTTTTTCTTCGTTCCCCTCTACGTTCTTTTTTATTATTGTAACAACGTTCCCTCGCACGCGCATCCCGTTTCCCGCAAAAGCGCAGAAAGCCTTCAAAGCGCAAAGGCGAGAGAGGTCTCCCTCTCCCGCCTCGCCTGCCGCCGTTCGCGTATGCCTTCTGCCTCGAAGCGGAAATTATTGGCCGCCGAACGGATTGGTGAATCCGTTGTTGTTCTGGCTTCGGTTGTTGTTATTTTGCTGGGCCGCCGCCGATTTTTCGTATTCGTTGCGGTCGCCGATCGTGACTTTCAAGTCGACTTTCTTGTTATTGCGCACGACGTTCAACGTAATCTCGTCTCCCACTTTGAACGTCTGGATCGCCTCGATCAAATCCTGGCTTGTCGCATAGGCTTTGCCGTTGATCCCCGTAATGATGTCGTAGCTGCGCAGATCGGCTTTGTACGCCGGCGAGCCGTACAGCACTTCGCTGACGAGCGAACCTTCCGTCGTATCGACGCCCATTTGCTGCGCGATGCTGTCTGACATCGTCGTCAGGCTCGCGCCGATGAACGGCACGGCTTCCTTCGGAATCTCTTCGTTGTTTTTCAGCTGCTCGACGACGCTCTTGATCGTGTTCGAGGAGATGGCGAACCCGATGCCCTGAGCTTCGGTGCTGACCGCCGTATTCATGCCGATGACTTCGCCGTTCAGGTTGAGCAGCGGACCGCCGGAATTGCCGGGATTAATGGAAGCGTCGGTCTGCAGCAGATGCTTGTATTCGGTCGCTTTCCCCGTCGTTTGGTCGGAGATGGAAATTTGGCGTTCCTTGGCGCTCAATACGCCGGCCGTCACGGTATGCTCGAATCCTTCCGGGTTGCCGATCGCGACGACCCAGTTGCCGATCGCCATGTTGTTCGAGTCGCCCAGCGCGATATGCGGGAATTCTTTGCCGTCCGTATTTTTGATTTTGAGAACCGCAAGGTCGAGATCGGCGCTGTGGCCGAGCAGTGTCGCTTCATACGGCTTGCTCGTTCCGTCCACCGTCACCTGGATGACGTCGCCGCCTTCGACGACGTGGTTATTGGTCAGAATGTAGCCTTCCTTGTCGAAGATAAAGCCCGTTCCCAAACCGAGCGGAGTAAGCTGATCCGACGAGGAGCCCGATCCGCCGCCGCTGCCGCTGCCGTCCTGGGAACCGCCGTAAAAGTATTGGAAGAACGGATCATTGAAGTTGGAGCTGCTGTTGTTGGAAGAATTGTTTCCTTTGGACAGCGTCTCGATCTTGACGACCGAAGGACTGGCTTGATTGACGACGTCCGCGATATCTTTGGAAGACTCGATCGTGTAAGCCGCCGTGGATACGCCGCTTGAATTCGAGCTGCCGGAAGCAATCGTCGTCGGCGCGGATTGCGCCGCCGGCTCGCCGCCGGTAAACCAGCCCGCATGACCTGCCGTGAAAGCCGATCCGGTAATGACGACTGCGCCGAGCGCGCCGGCCGCGAATGAAGTCAGCGCGTTTTTGAACGAGGACTTCGGCTTCTGATTATAATTCCAATTGCCGTTCCCTTTGCCGCCAGGCGCCGACCCGCCTTGGCCGTTCGGCGATCCGTACGAGTCGTAACCGCGGATGGCGCTCGGAGGCGTGACTTCGACGTTCTGGACGTTTTTCGTTTCCGGATCGGAAGATCCGACCGACTGAAACGGGCCGTAAGAGTAGTAATAAGACGAGCCGTCGTTGCTCCGCGCCTGCTCGGAGGAGCTTGTCTTGGCGCTATCTTCGTGACTGTCGTGATTGCGGGCATCGCTGCCGCCTGCCGCGTGGTTTCCTTCAAAGCTGCTGCCGTATTTCTTTTCATCCATCTCTATTGTCCTCCTCGCTTTCGGACTGTGCCGAACAACGTAAATTTGATTGTGCATGCCGATAACCCGAAAAGTGAAGCGCCCTGCGAAGGGTGCGTCGTTTGCTTCTGAAGTTATTTTCGCCCAACAACCTTAATTGCACATTAAAAGAGGTATAAAGATTGATAAGAAAAAGAAATTGCGCTCTTATCGGATTGATAACGCTTCCCTAAATGTCCGCAAAAAAGCGGCCCCTTCCGTCGGAAGGAGCCCGCCGCTTCTGAATGGGACCGCTACGAGCGGGCCATCCCCTGCCGATGGGCGTAGATCGCGAGCTGCGTCCGGTCTTCCAGTTCGCATTTCATCAGCAGGTTGCTGACATGCGTCTTGACCGTCTTGATGCTGATATGCAGTTCTTCGCCGATCTCTTTGTTGCCCATCCCTTCGGCGATCAGCAGCAGCACTTCTTTCTCGCGTTCGGTCAGCGGCGACGAATCGGCTTCGACCGTCCGCTGCCGGATGCCGCGCGTCAGCGCCTGGGACACGTCGCCGGTCATGACCGGCATGCCGCGGTAGGCTCCTTTGAGCGCATAGATCAGCTCTTCGGCCGTGACGGTCTTCAGCACGTAGCTGACCGCGCCCGCTTCGATCGCTTCCATGACCAGCTTGTCTTCCAGAAAGCTGGTCAGCATCACGACCCGGACGGCCGGAAATTCGGAAACGACAAGACGCGTCGCTTCCGTTCCGTTCATCTCCGGCATCATCAAATCCATGAGGATCAGATCCGGCATTCCGGCTCCTTCGGCGGACGCGGCGCGCAGCCGCTCAAGCACTTCGCGTCCGTTCGCCGCCTCCCCGATCACTTCAAACCCGGGCTCCAGCATCAAGTACGTCTTCAGCCCCATCCTCACCATGTCGTGATCGTCCGCCAGCAGGATCTTGATCTTCTCCATGCTCTTCCACTGCCTTTCCTTCTGTGAATTTTGGAATATGTACCCGAATGGTCGTCCCCGCTCCCGGCTTCGACAGAATTTCGGCCCGGCCGCCCAGCTTCTCGGCCCGCTCTCTCATGGTCATCAGCCCGTAAGAGCCCTGCTTCTGCGCCGCGCTGCCGGAAAAGCCTTTGCCGTCGTCGCTGATCGACAGCAGCACCTGCCGTTCGTTTTCCCGCAGAGACAGGCTGACCATGCTCGCCTGCGCATGCTTGACGATGTTCGCCATCGCTTCCTGAACGATCAGGAACAGCTGCTGTTCGATTGCCTCGGAGAGCTCGTCGCACAGCTCGACATCCTTCACGCCCTTCAATCCGTTTTGGATGCAGTAATCCGGGAACCAACGGTCCAGCGCCGCCGGAAGCGCGATACCTTCCAGTTCGACCGGCCGAAGCTGCGCAATGAGCGCGCGCATCTGCCGCTGGGCCAGATTGGACATCTGGATCAACTGCTGCATGACCGGCACCGCGGCGTCGGGATTGAGCTCCAGCACTTTCGGCAGCGAAGCCGCCGACATATGAATGGCGAACAGCTGCTGGCTGACCGAGTCGTGCAGATCCCTTGCCATCCGCCTCCGTTCTTCGCGCACGGCGCTGTCGATCAGCTGTTCCTTGCCGACCGCTTCGCTCTCCCCGAGCTTCTGCAGCAGCTTCGTTTTGCTCTCGATCGATTCCATCATCACGTTGAATTCCCGATAGACGCGGGTAAACGACTGATCGTCCGTATCGCCCAGACGAAGCGACAGATTGCCCTGCGACACCTGCAGCATGCTGTAGTGCAGCACGTCAATTCGCCGCTGGATGCGCCGACCCGCCAAGTAACCGGTCACGACCGCCACCAGCACGGCCGCCAGCACGTAAAAGATCCAGATCCGCGGCGGAAAAACCTGTACGAAACCGTACAGGCTGAACCAATATAACAAAGCGGCGAGAATCCCGCCGCTCAGCAAGAAGTAAAACAAGAGCTCCCATTTGGTGTTTTTCAATAACTTTCCCATGATCGACCGCCTTTACCCTACGATGTTGACGTTCACGTCCGAGATAAACGAACTGACGTTGATCTTGATACGTTTCGCGCATTCTTCGTAGTTGTACGTCTCGTTCACTCCGCCGACCATCCCGGACCGGCGATTCCCCATGACGTTGTGGTCGCCGAGGAAAGAGCTGCTGTGCACTTTCACTCCGACTTCCGGGTCGTTCGGCATGTAAATCACGACGTCCCCGATGAAGCTGGATACGTTGATCTTCGTCGTGCCGTAAGGAATCTGCGCTTTGGTCAAGTCGATGACGGTATCGCCGATAAAATGCGAAACGTTCAGCGGCTTGAGACGGAAATAATCCTGACCGATGTAATAATCGCCGATAAAGCTCGACTCGTTCACCGTTTTTTCTTTTTTGCCTTTGTCCGCTTTTTGGCGGGCTTTTCTCATTTCTTCGCGGTCGTAGCTGCCGAACGCATGCTTATCTTCTTCGCCGCAGTTCTCGTAAAACCTGCCGCCGCCCATAAAATCGTCCTGAAAAGGATCTTTTTCCAGAGAAACCTTGCCGGCTTCGCCTCTGCGGGAATCCCCTTGATCATGCTTCATCGATTTTTTCAGGTCTTTCATGGCGCTGTCCACTTCGCTTTTCACTTCGTCCGCAATCCGGGAAAAATCGATTTTGCGCACCTGGTCGGCGGTCTGCCTGCCGATCTCACGCGCCATGTCGCCGATTTTATGGAATTCCGAAGAACTTTGCTCGCGGGGGTCCCTTTTCATCCCGCGATCCGGGTCCGCCCCGGATTCCCTGTCACGCCGTTTGCGGTCCTGTTCGCGATCCTTCTCCCGATTCGTTTCGTCCTTGTCCAGATTCACGAACATGCGGTCAAGCGGCGATTCCAGCGGCTCGATCGGAGCCGGAGGAACGGGAGGGTACGGATTCGGCGACTCTTTCCGATCGTAAAAAGGAGCGGGCGCTTCATGCTTGGCCGACGGATAATCGGGCGACCGCTTCGGCTTCAGCAGAACGTAAAGGCCTCCGGCGATAAACGCCGCCGGAATGAGGAACTTGAAAAATTCCCCGGGACTGACATCGATGATATTCAGGTTCCGGGCCTGGAAATAGCCGCCTACCGCGATCAGAATCAGGTTGCCGACCGCGCTCGAACTGTGCTTTTTCATCCCCATCATCTGCGAAACGCCGATCAGGATCAGGATGCTCGGCCAGAATGTGCGAATCAAATCTCCGATGCCGTAGCTGATGTAACCGAGCTGATAGGCGAGAAAGAAGCCGCCGATGGCGATCAACCATAACGCTCCGCTTTTTTTCATTGCGTTTTCCTCCTTCGTGTATGGAACCGGACAAGCCCGTTTGGCGCAGCCGGGTATTCTCGTAAGCTTGACTTCATTTTACCGGAACGGCTTGCCCGGAACTAGCGGCGCGGGAATGAAAACCGTCTCGGTCTCGAGACCGAGACGGCTTGACCGACCGTCGCTCACGAACGCGCCCGTAAGGAACCGGCAGCCCATTCTTCGTTCAGTCCCTTCGCGAAATCCGGACCTCCGGGCTTCGCGAATCTTTCCAGCCGGCCGGAGGCTCCCGCCGCCCCGCGTCCCGCCCTTGCCCCGTCCCTTTGACCGAACAGCCGGCCGTACGCTTCTTTCAGCAGTTTGATCGCTTTGTTTTTTTTCATTGTTCCGTGCCTCCTCTTCGTTTTTTTCAGTATGCGGGAAATAACGCTCCGCCTTAAGCGGCGCGGGGACGATTTGCTTTTACGGCTGCGGAGCGAACTTTCTGCCGTTCCGGAAGCGGAGGCGCCCCGGTCCCGGGACGGAGGCGCATCGGCGGGCCGAACGCGGCGCACGAATGCCGCGGCAGCTCGGACAGGCCGAAACAGGGAAGCAAAAAGCCGCTCCCTTATCGGGAGCGGCTGATCTGGACAGCGTTAAATTTTGCGCGTGCGGATTTCTTCCTGCAGCAGCGAGATCACTTCGTCCAGCGGTTTGGCGCCGAGGTCGCCTTCGCCGCGCTTGCGCACGGACACGCCGCCGGCTTCCTTCTCGTTCTCGCCCACGACGAACATGTAAGGCGCTTTTTCGAGCTGCGCTTCGCGAATCTTGTAGCCCAGCTTTTCGTTGCGCACGTCCGTCTCCACGCGGATGCCGGCCGCTCTCAGCTTGTCGGCCACTTCTTCGGCGTATTCGCTGTAGTTGCCCGATACCGGGATGATCTTCGCCTGCATCGGCGACAGCCACAGCGGCAGATTGCCCGCGAAGTTCTCGAGCAGGAACGCCGTGAAGCGCTCCATCGTGCTGATGATGCCGCGGTGAATGACGACCGGACGGTGCTTTTGGCCGTCGTCGCCGACATATTCCAGCTCGAAGCGCTCAGGCAGCAGGAAGTCGAGCTGCGCGGTCGACAGCGTTTCTTCCTTGCCGAGCGCCGTCTTGATCTGTACGTCGAGCTTCGGTCCGTAGAACGCCGCTTCGCCTTCCGCTTCGTAGAACGGCAGTTCCAACTCTTCCACGACTTCGCGCAGCATGCGCTGGGACATTTCCCACATCTCGTCGTTCTGGAAATACTTCTCCGTGTCCTGCGGATCGCGGTAGGACAGGCGGAACCGGTAGCTGTCGATGCCGAAGTCTTCGTACACCTTGGCGATCAGCTTCACGACGCGGCCGAATTCTTCCTTGATCTGGTCCGGACGGCAGAAGATGTGCGCGTCGTTCAGCGTCATCGCGCGAACACGGTGGAAACCGGTCAGCGCGCCGGACATTTCGTAGCGGTGCATCAGGCCGAGCTCGGCAATACGGATCGGAAGTTCGCGGTAGCTGTGCATGTCGCTCTTGTACACCATCATGTGGTGCGGGCAGTTCATCGGACGCAGCACGAGCGCTTCGTTGTCGAGCTCCATCGGAGGGAACATGTCTTCCTGGTAATGCTCCCAGTGTCCCGACGTTTTATACAGCTCCACGTTGCCCATAACCGGCGTGTAGACGTGTTGGTAGCCGAGGCTTTCTTCCAGATCGACGATGTAACGCTCCAGCGTGCGGCGCAGCTTGGCGCCGTTCGGCAGCCAGATCGGCAGACCCTGCCCGACCAGGTTGTTGAACGTGAACATCTTCAGGTCCTTGCCCAGTTTGCGGTGATCGCGCTTCTTCGCTTCCTCGAGGAAGTGCAGATGCTCGTCCAGCTCGGCTTTCTTGAAGAACGCCGTGCCGTAGATGCGCTGAAGCATCTTGTTCTTGCTGTCGCCGCGCCAGTAAGCGCCGGCCACGCTCAGCAGCTTGAATACCTTGAGCTTGCCCGTCGAAGGCACGTGCGGCCCGCGGCACAGGTCGAAGAATTCGCCCTGATCGTAGATCGTGATGATCGAGTCTTCCGGCAGATCGTTGATCAACTCCAGCTTGTAAGGGTCGCCGAGTTCGCCGAAAATCTTCAGCGCCTCGTCGCGGCTCACTTCGCGGCGGGTGATCGGCAGGTTCTCGTTCACGATGCGCTCCATTTCCTTCTCGATCTTCTGCAGATCTTCCGGATTGAGGCCGTGCTCGAGGTCCATGTCGTAGTAGAACCCTTCCTCGATGACCGGTCCGACGCCCAAATGAACTTCTTTCGTACCGAACAGGCGGCGGACCGCCTGCGCCGTCAGGTGCGCCGTGCTGTGGCGGACCACTTCGAGCCCTTCCGGCGAACCCGGCATGACGATTTCGATGCTTGCTCCGTTTTCGAGCTTGGTGTTCAGATCGACCACGATGCCGTTCTGCTTGCCCGCAAGGGCGTTCTTTCTGAGGCTGCTGCTGATGGAAGCCGCAACGTCTTCGATCGTGCTGCCTTCCGCGTATTCCCGAACGGAGCCGTCCGGCAGGCTGATGGAAATAGCCATGATGAGAATTCCTCCTTCGAATGTGAAAAGATAAATACGGAACGAAACGCAAAAAACGCCCGCCCCGCGA
Organism: Saccharibacillus alkalitolerans; assembly: GCF_011090185.1. Classification (GTDB taxonomy): domain Bacteria; phylum Bacillota; class Bacilli; order Paenibacillales; family Paenibacillaceae; genus Saccharibacillus; species Saccharibacillus alkalitolerans. The sequence continues at coordinate 521,608 of NZ_JAAFGS010000003.1, forward strand.
AGGGACGAGCGTTATACCCGTGGTTCCACCCTGATTCGGCTCCGGTCCGCCAAGCGGCCGGTTCGGCCGAAGCGGGACAAAAAGCCCTCGTTGAGCACGTCAATAACGGAAGTGCGGTTCCGGCGTTCTCTACTTGCCCGCGCGGAGGCAGGAGTTCGAAAACGCAGCTCGGAAGGGGTAAACGCGGGCCGGTCCGGAGGAAATTGCAGCCGTGTTTCCTCTCTCTGGAGCGGTGCCGAATGCCTCGCATTCATGTCTTCGTCGTCGCTTTTGCTGCTGTTTATTATACGGGCGCCCGCGCCAACCGTCAATACGGGCGGGACAAACGCCGTCGGAATGCCGCGAAGCTTACCGGTCCAACAGCTTCGGCAGATCGGTGATTTTGTCGATCGTCGCGTCCGCTTCGTCCAGCTCGCCGGATGCGGCAAATTCCGAACGGACTCCGACGACGGGAATTCCCGCTTCTTTCGCCGCGTCGATATCGGATTTCCGGTCGCCGACCATCAAGATGCCCCGGTCCCCCGCTCTCTTCTTCAGTTCCTCGAGCACCTCGCTTTTGCGCTGCGCGCCGACTCCGCCGGCGCACAGCTGATAGGCGACGCATTCGTTCAGGCCGTCCTGGCTCAGTACATGGTCCAGATATTCTTCGCCGCAGTTGCTCGCCGTGGCAAGCTCGTACTCTTTGCACAGTTTCCGCAGCATCTCGGGAACGCCGGGCAGGGCAAAAGACTTTGCCTTCATTCGCTCGCCCAGCAGGTCGCCGTGCAGCTTTTTGTATTTTCGGTGCTTGTCTTCGGACATGTCCGGGGCGACCTTTTTCCAGGCTTCTTCCCCTACCATGCCGAAGGTCGAATAAATATCTTCTCGGGAAGGCTGTTTCTCCGCGTCGCCGTTTTCGATCGCCTCTTCGAATACTTGACGATACACGTCCAGCATCGCTTCCGACGTGTCGATCAGCGTGCCGTCCAGGTCGAATGCGATCACCCCGATGTTTGCCGTGTTCAATTCTTTTTTATTTTCCATTTTTCGCATCCTTCCGTTTTTTATGCTCGATAACCCGTGCCTATCGTTTCATATACCCGAATATGCGAATTGTTGAAGCTTGCGGCATACAGGCGGTACTCCGGTTGGTTTCCTTAATTTAGAAAAATCGGTTTTTCATAAGAATCGGCAGGAGTTCGACCGGGGACGGCGAATAGTTAGCTTTGTACGACCTGCATCATCCAATAAACGGCGACAGGCCGACATTAAGGAGGATTCCATGCTATCGTTCAAAAAACCTGATGTCGAGCAGTTCTTCCGCACGTTCGCGATCGAAGATTTCGCGGTCAGCCCGGACGAAGGACAGCTTGTGTTCAGCACCAACCTCAGCGGCAAGTTTGATCTGTGGGCCATGGATCTTCCGAACCATTTTCCGTATCCGCTTACTTTTAACGGCCAGAGCTGCCAGGCCATTCGGTACGACAAGCACGGCCGCTTCCTCGTGGCGGGGTTCGATCGGGACGGCGACGAGAATTCGCAGCTGTACGCGCTCCAGACGCAGGGAGGCGAACTGCTTCCGCTGTGCGTGAAGGAAGGCCACCGGCATATGAATCCGATCTTGTCGGAGGACGGCAAGCGCCTCTATTATACGTCGACCAAAGAGGATCCGACCTATCTCAGCGCGCTCTGCTGCGACTTGAAGACGGGTCAGGAAGTTTCCGTGCTTCAAGGCTCGGGCGACGCCTCCATTTTTCTCGTCGACGTCAGCCCCAAAGAAGAATATCTCGTATACGTCAAACATTTTGCCAATACGCACGCGCCGGGATACGTCTGCGTCGGCGACAAGCACGTCTCGCTCGACCCGGAAGCCGAAGGCGAATACACCGTGAACGACTGCGTCTTTACGGGCGACAGCGAGTTGTATTTCCTGTCCAATGCGGGCGGCGACTTCACGTATTTGGCCAAATTCGATATCGAGACCGAGACCAAGACGAAGCTGCTTGAGCTCGAAGGCATCGATTTCACTTCCGTTTCCTACGACAAGGAGCGCGGCCAGCTGTATCTGACGGCGAGCAAAGGCGTTTCCGATCATCTCTATACGTACGACCTGGATTCCGGCTCGCTCGGCGGCGTTCCGCTTCCGGTCGATGTCGTGACTTCGCTGAAGGTGGCGGAGAGCGGCAATCTGTATGTGCTCGGGCGCAGCTCCGTCAGCCCGACCAATCTCTACAAAAAGGATCGGCTCGCCGAAGAGTGGACGAGCTGCACCCATTACGTCGTGCCGGGCATCGCGGAAGAAGAACTTGTCCGCCCCGAAGTGCTGACCTATCCGTCGTTCGACGGACTGGAGATCGAGGCGCTGTTCTTCCGCGCTTCCGAGGAGTCGTCCAACGGGCATACGATTCTGTGGCCGCACGGCGGACCGCAGGCGGCGGAACGGCTCGCGTTCCGGTCGCTGTTCCAGTTCCTCGTCAATCGCGGCTTCAACATTTTCGCGCCGAACTTCCGCGGTTCGACAGGCTACGGTCTGTCGTTCTGCAAGCTTGTCGAAGGCGACTGGGGCGACGGCCCGAGACTGGACAACATCGCCGGACTCGACTGGATCGCGGAAAACGGCTACGCCGACCGCGACAAGCTGCTGCTGATGGGCGGAAGCTTCGGCGGCTATATGGCGCTGCTGCTGCACGGGCGTCATGCCGATTATTTCAAAGCCGTGGTCGACATTTTCGGTCCGAGCGACCTGTTCTCGTTTATCGAATCGGTACCGGAACATTGGAAGCCGATCATGAACAAATGGGTCGGCGATCCGGTCGCGGACAAGGACAAGCTGACCGCCTACTCGCCGATCACCTATCTGGACGGCATGACCAAACCGATGCTCGTCATCCAGGGCGCCAACGATCCCCGGGTCGTCAAGGCCGAATCGGATCAGATCGTTAAGGCGCTGACCGACAAAGGCGCGAACGTCGAGTATATCGTGCTTGAGGACGAAGGGCACGGATTCTCGAAAAAGGAAAACGAGATGCGGGTCTACCGCGCCGTGCTGGAGTTTCTGGAAAAAGCGATTCAAGAAGCGCCCGCAGGCGTGCGGTCGTAAAAGCGCGGCCGGCCGAGCGGCTTGTCGGACGTCTGTGTCCTTCCGCGCTTCGGCCGCTCTGCGCTGACGGCATGATCGCAAAAAAAGCCCTGTCCGAAAACTCGGACAGGGCTTTTGGCATAGAAGCATATGCATAGGGGATCGTCGGGACGACGCGGCTTAGTTCTGCATGATGAAGTCGCGCTGAACTTTGAAGCTTTCGTCGTCGAATACTTTGAGAATATTGTATTTCGTGTCGCGCTGTGCCGGAATTTTGCCCGCCGCGCGGATGATGTCCAGCGTCTGCTCGATGTTGACCTTGTGCGTCGTGCCGGCTGCCGACACGACGTTCTCTTCCATCATCGTGCTGCCGAAGTCGTCGCAGCCGTACTGCAGCGACAGCTTGCCCACTTCCGGTCCCATCGTGACCCACGACGACTGGAAGTGCTTGATGTTGTCCAGCACGATGCGGCTGATGGCCACGTTTTTGAGATACTGTTCCGGCGTCTGCTTCTCCACCTTCATGTTCGTGTTGTCCGGCTGGAACGTCCACGAGATGAATGCCAGGAAGCCTTCGGAATTATAGCCGTTACGGATGCATTCGTCCTGCGCCTCGCGCACTCTCATCATATGCAGGGCGCGCTCTTCGTACGATTCGCCGAAACCGATGACCATCGTGGCCGTCGTATTCATGCCGACCTTATGCGCCGTCTGCATGACGTCCATCCAATCGCGCCACGAGCCTTTGAGCCGGCTGATCTTGCGGCGGGTACGGTCGTCGAGAATTTCGCCGCCGCCGCCCGGCAGGGAATCGAGCCCCGCTTCGTGAATGGCGCGGATGGTGTCCTCCATCGACATCCCCGACAGCTTCTGCATCTTCATGATCTCCGCCGGGGAGAACGAGTGCATCGTGATATTCGGGAAATGCTGCTTGATCTTGCGCAGGATGTTCAGATAATATTCGAACGGCAGATCCGGGTTTACCCCGCCCTGCATCAGAATTTCCGTACCGCCCACATCTTCGGTCTCCTGGATCTTCTGCAAGATGACTTCGTCCGGAAGCACGTATCCTTCCGGCGAACCCGGACGGCGATAGAAGGCGCAGAAGCGGCAGAACACGTCGCAGACGTTCGTGTAGTTCACGTTCCGGCCGATCACGAACGTCGTGATCGGATCGGGATTTTTGCGCATCATCATCTGATTCGCCACATGCCCCAGTTTTTCGATTTCGTCGGATTCGTACAGGGCGATGGTATCTTCCACGTCCAGGCGTCCTCCGCTCAAAGCTTTATCCAATATCGTGTCAACCGCACTCATTTCATGCAGCCTCCTTTGTGAAAATAGGTTCAAGTAAAGTCGATCGAATCCTTTTGGTTCCCGCTGCAAAATCTCTATTTTAAAAAGCTAAAATTGTAAAGGGCACTGCAATACAATTCATCCTATCACACTTCACTTGAGATTTAAATATTCGTCAACCTTCCCGCGGCCCAAAAAACCAAAAGACCGGCCCGCCGAAGCGAACCGGTTGCTTTCGATGTGCCGTTTCGGCGCCGAAAGACGCCCTGTCCAAGTCCTCAGACGTCGGCATGCGAAGACGAACGCGTTCTAAGCGATCAGAACGGCCGCCAGCGCGATCAGCGCCGGAACGGTCTGAATGAACAAAATTTTGAATTTGGCGGTCGCCGCGCCGTAAATACCCGCGATCATTACGCAGATCAGGAAGAAAATCTGGATATGCGCCGCCGCTTCCGCCTGCGGATACACCAACCCGAAGACCAAACCCGCAGCCAAAAATCCGTTGTATAATCCTTGATTGCCCGCCAGCGATACCGTCGCGTCGGCAAACTTCTGCTCCAGCCCGAATGCCTTCATCCCGCGCGGCTTGTTCCACAGAAACATTTCGAGCACCAAAATGTAAACATGCAGCAGCGCGATCAGCGCAACCAGGATGTTCGCTATCCACTCCATTGCCATCCCTCATTTTCCTGTAAGGTCCGATTCCGTCCCTCATTGTACCAGAAAAAAGCGGCAGCTCCCTTTAGCACGGAAAAGTCAGTCGGCAAGCGCTTGTTCGAGATCGGCGATCAGGTCCTCGACGTTCTCGAGACCGACCGAGAAGCGCAGCAGTCCGTCGCCGATGCCGCGTTCCAACCGTACTTCGCGCGGCATCGCCGCATGCGACATCATCGGCGGATAGGACAGGATGCTCTCCACCGCGCCCAGGCTTACCGCGACGAGCGGAAGCTTGACCCGGTTCAGCAGGCGCTTGGCCCGCTCTTCGGAGCCGACGTCGAACGAGACGACCGCGCCGAAGCCCGTCGACTGCTTTTCCTGAATCTCGCGGCCCGGATGGTCCTTCAACCCCGGATAATAGACGGTCTCGATATCGTTTCGTTCCGACAGCCACAGCGCCAGCCGGCGGGCGCTGTGTTCGCTGCGCTCCATCCGCGCCCCGAGCGTCTTCATGCCGCGGATCAGCAGCCAGCTGTCCTGCGGGCCGAGCACCGTGCCGAGGCCGTTCTGCAGCTTTTTGAGCTCCGCCGCCAGCTCCGGGGTGCGCGCCACCGCAAGACCGGCCAATACGTCGCTGTGCCCGCCGAGGAATTTGGTCGCGCTATGCAGGATGATATCGACGCCCTGCTCGATCGGGCGCTGATAATACGGCGTCATAAATGTGTTGTCGACCAGCGTCAGCAGATCGTGCTGCTTCGCCCAGGCCGTCACGGCGCCCAAATCGGTAATTTTGAGCGTCGGATTGGACGGCGTCTCCATGAACACGCCCTTCGTGTTGGGACGCAGCGCCGCCTTGATCTGTTCCAGATCGGTCATGTCGACGAACGTCGTCTCGATGTTCATCCGGCTCAAAATGGTCGTCAGCAGCCGATAGGTGCCGCCGTATACGTCTTCGGTCACGATCAGATGATCGCCGGCCGAGAAGATCATCAGCGCCGCCGAAATGGCCGCCATTCCCGAAGCGAAAGCATAGCCGCCGGCTCCTCCCTCCAATAAAGAGATGTAATCTTCGAGCGCCTGCCTCGTCGGGCTGCCCGAGCGGCTGTAATCGTACTGCGGCGGATTGTAAATGTCGAAATGATGGAACGTCGACGCCTGATAGATCGGCACGCTGGAAGCGCCGGTCGCCGGATCGATCTCCGCGCCGAAATGAATCAGCTTCGTGTCGAAATGGCGGTTTTTCAAAGCTTCGGCCGCCTCCTCCGGCGTTTGCAGCTGACGAGGCGCAGCTTCCGTCTGCTCGGGCGTTCTGCCCTGCGGCTGAGCCGCTTTTTCCGTTCCCGTTTCCAGGCTTTCGCCGCGTTCTCCGTTATGTTCGTTCGTCATCTTAAGCTCCCGCTCCTTCCGTCTCGCGCAGCGCCGCCCGCAGCGCGCCGTCCAGGTCGCCGATCAGATCGTCGATATGCTCGATGCCGACCGAGAAACGCAGCAGCTTGTCGTCGACGCCGATCGCGTCGCGAATTTCCGGCGGAATATCCGCATGCGTCTGCACCGACGGATAGGTCATCAGCGATTCGACCCCGCCCAAGCTTTCCGCGAAAGCGATCAGCTTGATATGACGCAGAATCGGCTCGATCCAGCGCGCGTCCTTCACTTTGAAAGAAAAGATGCCGGTATTGCCGCTCGACTGCCGGTTCTGCACGTCGTGTCCCGGATGCTCCGGCAGGCCCGGATGGTACACGGCTTCGATCTGCGGATGGTTCTGCAGGAAGCGGGCGATCGCAAGCGCGTTGCTCTCGTGCCGCTCCATCCGCAGCGCCAGCGTCTTCATGCCGCGCATCAGCTGATAAGAATCGGCCGGGCTCAGTACCGCTCCGATCGAATTGTGCAGGAAAAACATTTCTTCGGACAGCTCTTGGCCCTTCGTGACGATCAGGCCGGCCAGAACGTCGTTGTGGCCGCCCAGGTATTTGGTCGCGCTGTGCACGACGATATCGGCTCCCAATTCGATCGGGCGCTGGAAGAACGGCGTCAGCAGCGTATTGTCGACAATGGTGAGAATGCCGTGCGGCTTGGCCCAATCGGCCACCGCCTTGATGTCCGTAATCATCATCAGCGGATTGGTCGGCGTCTCGATGAAGATCGCCTTCGTATTCGGCGTGCGCAGCTTTTCGATCGCCCCGAGGTCGTTCGTGTCGACATACGAAGCCGTTACGCCGAACCTCGACAGCACGCGCTCAAGCAGGCGATACGTGCCGCCGTACAGGTCGAGCGAGACGATCAGGTGATCGCCTTGGCCGAACAGGGCGAATACCGTTTGCAGCGCCGCCATGCCCGAGCTGCACGCGAATCCGGCATCGCCGGATTCCAGCTTCGCCGAAGCTTCCTCCAGCACGGCGCGGGTCGGGTTCTTGGTACGCGTATAGTCGAAGCCCGTGCTGCGTCCGAGCCCCGGATGACGATAAGCGGTCGAATGGTAGATCGGGAAATTGACCGCGCCGGTATCCGGGTCCTCGAGCGAGCCGATCTGCGCCAGCGCGCTTTCGATTTTGAGCTGTCTGTCGTCCTTCATGTATATTCCTCCTGGCTAAGTTAAAGTATTCAAACGCCGCTGCGATGCTGCACATCCCTGAATTATGAAGATATACGCACAGCCGCGAACAGCAAATGCTGCGAATAGGGGCAGGAAGGACGCAGGAAACCATCAAGTTTCCGGGCCTTCCCTGCTTTTTTAAATGCCGGCTCCGAAGTCGCTGAACTCGGCTTCTTTCGAAGAATCCACCTGATCGAAAGGCGTTTCTTGATAGACATAATAGTTGAGCCAGTTGGAAAACAGCAGATTGGCGTGCGCTCTCCATGAGGACAGCGGCTTTTTCGTCGGGTCATCACCCGGGAAATAATTTTTGGGAACGGCGACCTCCAAGCCTTTCGCGATATCGCGATCGTACTCCCATTTCAGCGACAGCGGATCGTATTCGGAATGGCCCGTGGCGAAGATCTGCCTGCCGTCCTTCGTCGCCACCAGATAGACGCCGGCTTCTTCGGATTCCGCCAAAATTTCCAGCTCCGTGCTTTTCAGAATATCTTCCCGCCGCACGTCGGTATGCCGGGAGTGCGGCACGAAGAACCATTCGTCGAATCCGCGCAGCAGCTGCACGTTGGTCTTGTTCATCGTATGCGGGAATACGCCGAAACATTTTTCTTCCAGCGGAATTTTGCTTACCCCGAAGTGGTGATACAGTCCCGCCTGCGAAGCCCAGCAGATATGCATCGTCGAAGTGACGTTCTGCTTGCTCCAGTCGAAGATCTGCCGGATCTCCTCCCAGTAGCTGACCTGTTCGAAATCGAGCTGCTCCACCGGCGCTCCGGTAATGATCATGCCGTCGAAGCGCAGATGCTTGACCTCGTCGAACGTCTTGTAAAACGTGTTGAGGTACTCTTCCGACGTGTTTTTGGACGTATGGGAGCTCGGATAAAGCAGCACCACGTCGACCTGCAGCGGCGTATTGCCGATCAGGCGAAGGAGCTGCGTCTCCGTCGTTTCCTTGGTCGGCATCAGGTTCAAAATGGCGATGCGCAGCGGACGGATATCCTGGCTGTAAGCCCGGCTTTCGTCCATGACGAAAATATTTTCCTGCAGCAGCACTTCCTTCGCGGGCAAGTTGTCGGGCACTTTAATCGGCATCTCGCATTCACTCCTCTTGTCGGTTTGCTTTTTGTCGGTTTGCCTATGGATCCGGGCCGTCGATTTATCGAGCGTTCGGCAGCCGGAAAGGTTATTTGCGTGCAAATGGGTACAAAAAAGACCTTTCCGGGCAGGCCGAGAAAGGTCTATACAAAGCTAGCTCCTCTCTCATCTGCCAATTACCGCGATATACGAAAGGAAGAGGGATTCGCACCGGCGAGAAGCTCGGCATGGGCATTATGCCCGCGCGGCTGTCGCCTGACGAATCGTGCCTCGTCTATGATCGCATGGTAATTGCAAGAATTAGCACCGTACGACAGAGTCGCCGGTTGCCGGGTTTCATCGGGCTAGTCCCTCCACCTGCTCTTGATAAGATTCCACTTTTCTTCCGGCGTCTGAGCGTCGGAAGAACTATTCAATTGTCGGATTGCCGGTCGTCTGACCGAGGTAACTTTAGATCAATTATACACGAATTATGCATTCAGGCAAGAAGCAGCTTACAGGGCGCGATCGCAATTTTAGATTAACGTCGTGCCGATCGTAATTCGCCCGTGCATCGCCGGCTTAATGCGCCCGCGTCCGCATCGTCTTCATCCACGGCAGCACTTCGCTTTCGATTCTCCAGACGCATGCTTGCAGCTGTCTTTCGAGCGAGTTCTCGTCTTCGTACTCGAACCATTCTTCCATGGGACGGTTCATCCATCGGTCTATGCCGGCTTCCGTGCGGCGGACGGCAAAGTTGACGTTCATCCGCCGAATGCGGACATTTTCCAAAGCCTGCGTTTCTTCCGCTTCCCGCTCGGCGAGAGCGCCGCCGCCCGCACGGGAAGTTTCGACCAGAAGCTCCACTTTCTCGGCTTGACCCTCGATCTGCCGCTCCCAGGTCCAAAGAGGCCATCTTCCTTCCAGGCAAAATCCTAGAGGCACTAGCAGTCCGCCAAGCGTTTCGCGTATCGCGCGGGCCGTGCGAATCTTCATTTCTCTCTTCCTTTCCGGTCTTCGGAGCGAGCCTCTTCCGCGCCCTGCCCGATTATTTCTTTTCATCATACAGCTTCCCCCGCCCAAAGCCGATAATAGAAGTGTAAGTCGTCACAAACAAGCCCTTGAAAGGCTCTGGGACGCGCGTTATACTTAACGAGGGTTTTATGAAAACGACAATGAAAACAAGGGGTGAATTTCAGATGGACGGCGACCCGAGGCCTAAGCGTGAGAGAACGCGGATCCTGGTTCAACAGCAGAAAAAACGGCCGTACGGCGTCATAACCTCCATTTCGGAAGTTCACTGACCGGAGGCCTTCCGGCGTCTGACCGCTTCAGCCGCTCGAGGACGATGTCCGCATTGCGGCGCCGGCCTGTTTTTTCCTGCGTTCTCCCGCAAATTCGAGACTATTTTGACGGACGTTAGCGTCCTATTTCGAAGGAGTGAACCGCATGAAAATCCGGCATGTCAAATACGGCGTTTTTACGCTGATCGAAAATGAGAATCTGGCCGACACCCTGACTCCACCGGAGGAAGGCTTTTACTGGATCGACGCCGACCTTGACGATATTACGCTGCTTCAGCTCACCTTCGGGCTGCACGATCTGGCGGTCGAGGATATGCTCGGCGAGGAAGAACAGCGGCCGAAGATCGAAATTTACGAAAACCATTACTTTACCGTCGTCAACAGCATCCGCTTCGACAACGAAGAAATCTTTATGCGGGCCCTCAACATTTTCCTGGGCCGGCATTTCATCATCACGGTGACCCGGCAGAAGATCCACGAGCTTCGCACGGTCAAACCCATCATGTGGGAAGAAGAAGTCAATACGCCGGACCGCTTCATGTATCTGCTGATCGACCGCGTCATCGACAACTTCTTCGCCGTCGGCGACCGGATCGAGGACCAGATCGAACAGCTTGAAGAAGATATCCTGATGAATACGAAACGGACGCATCTGAACGATATCATCGGTCTCAGAGCGGAAATTCTCTGGCTCAAAAAGGTGCTTGTTCCTCAGCGCGAAGTCATCAACATCCTCAACAAAAAAGATCTGCGCCTGATCGACGACGAGCTGCAAAAATACTTCAGCGACATCTACGAAAACGCGGTCAAAGTCTCGGAAGCATTCGATACGTACCGCGACCTGATGGGCAACCTTCGAGAAGCCTACCAGTCGAGCATTTCCAACCGCGCGAACGAGATCATGAAGGTGTTTACGGTCATCACGACCATCTTCATGCCGCTCACCGTGGTAACGGGCATCTACGGCATGAACTTCGACCATATGCCCGAGCTGCACTGGACTTTCGGCTATCCGATGGTCATTCTGCTCATGATCGTGCTCGGCGTCACGATGTATCTCCTGTTCCGCAAAAAAGGCTGGCTGTAAGCCGCGCTCGCTTCCGCGGGCTTAAGCCGTTAACCGAAAAGGGCTGTTCCAGGCTTCCGTCTCCGGAAGCGCGGAACAGCCCTTTGTGCGTAATGCGCCGGCGCTGCCGTCAATCGGTGCCGGTCTTACGCTGCCGGTTTGGCTGCTTCACTCCGCCGGGCGCGATCACGACTTCGGGCGAATCGGCTCTCGGAAGACCGGCCTCGGACGCCGCATTTCCTCCGGCTTCGGCTCGTTCATTCTCCCGGCGGTAGCGAATGCGAAGCAGGCGCAGCTGTTCGTACAAAATGTCGAGTCCCGGCTCGCTGGGCGGCTCTTCGCCGTAAATTTTTTTCAGCACGGGCTTCAGGAACGAATCGCCCAGCTCCGCATAGGCCTGCATGACGGCGTCGCGCTGTTCCTGCGGCATCAGCTGGATCTCGTGTTCGATAACCGTCTCCATATTGTAGCCGCTCTTCTCCAGCGATTCCATCATCTCGATCAGTTCCCGGCGCTCCAGTCCGCTGTCCTGGCCGATTTGCGCCAGCGAAACGGTGGCCCCTTCGGACCGGGAAGCTTCCAGCAGCAGCCGGGTTGCGCGGACGCGTTCGGCTTCCCGCTTGAACTTCCGTTCTTTTCCTTTGTACGTCCAGGCTTCGAACTCTTCTTCGTCCAGACGCCGCTCCACCCAATCCAGCGGGAAAGTATGGGCCCGTTCCGCGTTCTTCGTATGTTCCAGCAGCGCCTCTCCGTACCGCTGCACGGTATTCTCGCCGATGCCCGGCAGTTCGCGGAGTTCGTCGAGCGTCTGCGGCAGGAACGTGCAGATCAGCTTCAGCGCGCGATTGGTGGCAATCAGATATGGAGCCCGGCGATCCTCGGTCGCCCGAGCTCTCCGCCAGGCGGCCATTCGTTTGTACAGTTCTTCATCCGCATGCAGCTCGCTGTAGCAGATCAGCTTCTGCGTGAAGCGTCCGCGCTGTCCGGACTCCAGAAACTCCTGAAACGTATCCCGGATGATCGGACGGTAGCCCTCGGCCAGCTTCGCCGCCAGCTGATGCCGATAGACGGCCAGCATTTCGTTCCAGACCGATCCTTCGTACCAAATTTCCCGGTCGGGGCCGGCCAGTCCTTCTTCCCGACTCCATCCGCTGCTCCACAGCCCGCCTTCTTCCTCGATCCATACTTGAGCGGCCTCGACTTCGTTCCCGTGCTCAATCTCCATCCGGTTCAAAAATACGATCGTCATTCTGCTTCCCCCCGCCTTATCGCGAAAATGTCAGCCGAAACGCAAAAAAGCACCTCTCCTACATGGACATGTAAGAGAGGTGCTTCCTCCGCGCTTGTATGCTGCTGACCTTATAATACCCTTTATATGGAATAAGCGTCAAGACGATTTTGGACATTTTCGCGTCCGCTTCGTTCCGCGCGGCCGGCCCTTCAATACCTGTCTTCCAGCTCCGCCAACCTTTTTTCAAGCGATCCGCGCCAGGCCATGGCCAGCTCTTCGACGGCAAGCAGGCTGCGAATCGCGTCGGCGTCGTCCTTCAGCCGATACTTGATCTCGTTGGCGCGCATGACGGTCATGCCCGCCGGATGCCGCTCCAGCAGCTTCACCCGGTCGCCGGCCGAGACCTTCCCTTCCCGGAGTACCCGAAAGTAAAAGCCGCTGTAGCCCGTTTCCTGCACCATCGCCGGAAGTTCGGGCACGCCGTAGCGGACCGACAGCTTGAAACACGGCTGCCTCGGCTGGCTGAGCTGCACGACGGCTTCGCCGATTTCGAACGTGTCGCCGATGCAAAAGTCCTCTTCCGCTCCGCCTTCGATCGACAGATTTTCGCCGAAAGCGCCCGGCTCCAGCTTGGGCAGCAGCGCCTTTTCCCAGAACGGGAAGCGGTCTGCCGAATACGCGCAGGCCGCTTTGTCCGCGCCCCCGTGATTTTTGAGATCCGCCTGTCCGTCTCCTTCGAAGCCGAGCCTGCTCAAATAAACGGGGCCGTCGACCGGGTATTTGAAGAGGCCCGTTTCCACTTCTTTTCGGCCGTGCGGCACGACTTTCGGCAGGCCGACGTTAACGGACGCGATGGTCGTCTCCTTCACTGTTTATCCCTCCCTTTCCGGCACCGCTCATGCGGCTGCCCCTATCCGCTTACTGCATCGATACCCACTGGCCGAATACCAGCGTGTTGCTCAAGGAGCGGCCTGCGTTCGTCAGCGTGCGTCCGTTGGCGTACATGGCCGACGACGCTCCGCCGTCCAGGTTCATCGCCTGCTTGGCGCCCATTTTTTGCATGACCTGCGCCCACTGCTTCATCGTTGCGCCGCCTACCGTCGCCAGCATGACCGAGCCGTCCGGCATGATGGCGATTCCGCTGCGCGCTCCGGAAGCGGTCAAGATTTTGGGATCGCTGAAGCCTTCGCCCGCGGGATCCAGCGCCACCTTGCCGTCTTTGACCAGACGCGGTCCCGCTCCGACGGCGGTCACGACATCGTCCCAAGGAATAGGTTTCTTGTTGACGTCCAGATAAGTAATGTTCATCTCGACCGTCGAGCCCACTTCGAACCGTCCTGCATTGGTTTGCTCCGAACCGTGATAGACCAGCACGTATCCGTCGCTCGGAATAGCCGCGTTCCGGTTCGCTTCTTTTTTCACGACTTTGTCTTTGCGCACGGTGACGGCGATTCCGCCGCTGAATCCGACGTTGGTTCCGCGCGCCGAATTGTACATCAACACGACGTTCTGTCCGGTATCCGGAGTCCGGTTGACGAACGTGGCGTACCAGCTGGCGGATTTGCTCCGGCCGGACTTATCCGGCTTGCCGGTGACCATGCCCGCGATGTTCGCGCGGAGCGAATCCATCAGCACGGTTCCGTCCTTTTTGAACCCGATGCTGGTGCCGTAATAGCCGGTGTGCACGACTTGGCCTTTCGAGATCAGCGTTCCGTACGGATCGGCCGGGCCGCCGTACGAATTGAAGAAGGCCCCGTTGATCGCCGCCGTCGCCTTGCTGTTTTTCACGATCGAAGCGAAGTTCTGCGTCTGACCGACCTGCCCCTGGGCCAAACCCAGCGCCGCTTTCGTTCCTTTCGGAATCGTCACCGTCTGCACGGTAAACGTGCGTCCCGCCGCCGATACTTTGCGTACGGCTGTCGTGATCGACGCCGCCGCGTCGGCCTGCTTTTCCCCCGCCAGACCGAACACGCCCGATACCGCCAGCACCCCCGCCAGCAGCATCGTCCCCCATTTTTTGCTTTTCATCACGAACGCTTCTCCCCTAACTTGTTTTTTTGCGCCTGTTTTCCTCGGCTGCCTGCTTTCTTTATTTGGCGATCGCGGGCGCTTTTTCCTGCTTTTCGGAGGAAAAAGGTTCCGGCGCTGCGGAGGGGCATGTGGGGCACGCGGGGTACAAGGAGGCGCTGCGGGAAAAGGGCCTGCGGATCGCCGTTAAAATCCGATTCCTTCTCATTGTATAAAACACGCTGTCGGTAAGGAACCGGATTTTAAATGCGAACGCTCCGCTTCCTTCGGCTCCTTTTCCCTCCGCTGGTGCGTGCCGCGCGGGAGGGAAGCTTTTTCCGGTCCCAAAGCACAAAAAAGCGGCCGCTTTTTTGTTGTTGGGACATAGAGAAGGAGGCCCCTGCACAGCGAGCGCTTTGCAGGGGCCTCCCTTCGATTAAGGAAGCAATATAGATCGACGACCTGACTATAAAGCCGATATGCGGTCTTAGCCGAACACGTCCACGCCCATCATCTTGCCCAGGCTGCTCATCTCCAGTTCCTCGAATTTCGCGGACACTTTCGAGTCGTCGATCTGGAACTTGCACAGGTCGATCGGGCACTCCACCGGAACTTCGCAGTGAATCTCGGCCAGGGAGCGGGACATATGCAGCATGTCGAGGTCGTTTTCGATCTTGGTCCGCACGGACTTGGTCAGCTTGTCGAGGTTGGCGAGAATGCCGTCCACGTCGCCGAATTCCTGTACGAGCTTGATCGCGGTTTTTTCCCCGATGCCTTTGACGCCCGGATAGTTATCGCTGCTGTCGCCCATTAAGCCTTTCATGTCTACGACCTGGGAAGGCTTCAGGCCTTTTTCTTCCATCAGGAATTCCGGCGTGTACACCTGGTAGTTGCCGTAGCCTTTTTTCATGATGATGACCTTGATCCGTTCGTCGGTCAGCTGCAGCAGATCGTTGTCGCCGGACAGAATCTGCACGTCCATATGGGACTCGCGGGCGCAGCGTTTGGCGATCGTGCCGATGCAGTCGTCCGCTTCGTAACCCGGCATGCCGATGTTCGGGATGTCCATCGCTTCGACGACCTCCTTGACGAGATCGAACTGCGGGATCAGGTCGTCGGGCGCGGCGGAACGGTTGCCTTTGTACGATTCGAACTGTTCCGTCCGGAACGTGCGGCCGCCCATGTCCCAGCAGCAGGCGACGTGCGTCGGATCGAACTGCCGAATCGCGTCCCACAAATAACGGACGAAGCCGTAAATGCCGTTGGTCGGAACGCCCGCTTCGGTGCGGCGAATATAGCCTTTGAGCGCCGTCGCGTAATAGGCCCGGAACAGCAGCGCCATGCCGTCGACCAGCATCAGCGTCGGTTTGCGCGCCAGCACGTTTTCCGGAAGCCCTTCGATACCGCCGTGTTCGCTCATTCGCCTTCCTCCTTTTTGCCCCAGCTTTGTTCGTACGTCTCCGGTTTGAAGCCGAGCGTGACGCGACGCCCGTCGGTCACGACCGGACGCTTGATCAGTTTCCCGTTCGAAGCCAGCAGCTCCGCGCGTTCTTCTTCGTTCAGGGCGGCCAGCTTGTCTTTCAGCCCCAGCTCTTTATAGACTTCGCCGCTGACGTTGAAAAATTTCTTCGATTCCAATCCGCTTTTGGCGATAAGGTCCAGCACTTCTTCTTTGGAAGGCGGCTGTTCCACGATCGGAATCAGCTCCAGCTCGTACCCTTCGTTTTGCAGCCATTTGATGGCGTTGCGGCAGGTGCTGCATTTGGCATAATGATAAACGTTCAGTGTAGTCATCGGTGTCGCTCACATCTCTTTCTTCGGTTCTTCGTTTTCATGACGGCGTTTCTTCGTTTAAGCTTCACTGCCTCGCGCGCCGGCGCTCAACGTCCGCTCCAGTTCTTCCAAGTCGGGCGGAAAAGGAGCTTCGAACGTCAGCCGTTCGCCCGAGAGCGGATGGACGAACGCCAGGCGGAACGCATGGAGCGCCTGCCGGCCGATCTTTTCGTCCAACGTTTGGGACGAAGCGAATTCGTCCGGCGTCAGCGGCGCGTCCGGCGCGTATTTATACATCTCGTCGCCGAGCAGCGGACAGCCGATATGGGTCATATGCACCCGAATCTGATGCGTGCGTCCGCTCTCCAGTTCCAATTCGATCAGCGAAGCGCGGGCCTGAAGATAGCGTTCCAGCGTCCGATAGCGCGTCGCGGCGGAATAACCCGACGACGTCACGATCCGTATATGCGGATTGTCCGGATCGCGGTCGATCGGTCCTTCGACGCGGCCGTTCTCCGGCTGCGGATAGCCGTGGACGAACGCGCGGTACGTCTTGTCGACGGTGCCCGCGATCATCTGCTCGGAGATATGCTGATGCACGTAAGGGTTTTTGGCGATCGCCAGCACGCCCGACGTCTCGCGGTCCAGCCGGTGCACCGGACGGAAGCGGACCTGCTCGCCCCGCTCCCGCCAGTGATGCACGACCCCGTTCGCCAGCGTGCCGGTGTAATGGCCGTGCGTGGGATGAACGATCACCCCAGCCGCTTTGTTGACGATCAAGAGATCGCGATCCTCGTACAGAATATCCAGCGGCATCTTTTCCGGCAAAATGTCGTCCGACACTTCCCTTTCCATCCGGAGTTCGACGATATCCCCGGGTTTGAGATGCACGCTGATGTAGACGCGCTTGCCGTTCAGCATAATGCCGCGTTCGGTCATTTTGAGCCGCGAAGTCAGTTTGCGCGAGACGCCGAGCCGATTATGCAGCAGCGTCTTCAGCGTCCAGCCGTTTTCGCGTTCGGACACGGTATACACGATCGGATCGCAGTAGCCGTACTCCGGATCGATTCCTTTTTCTGTCGGAAAATGATGAGGTCTGTTTTCTGTCGGTTCGATTTTTCATTCACCCTGCTCTTGTTCATTTTGACGGTCTTTGTCTCCGGAAAACACCCGGGCTCCGCGCACGTATTCCACGTCGTCCACTCTCAATATGAGATTGGCCGTTCGGGCGGCGCTGAAAAAATAATCGGACAGCCGATTGAGATAGCGCAGCACCTCGGGATTGATCTCCGCCTCGTCCGTCAGCGCCACGACGCGCCGTTCCGCTCGCCGGCAGACGGTGCGGCAGACATGCAGCGCGGCGGCCGGCGGACTTCCGCCGGGCAAAATAAACCGCTCGAGCGGCGGATTGTCCGCCTCCAGCCTGTCGATCCACAGCTCCAGCCGCTCCGTCATCGCCGCGTGCGTCTTGTACGGCTGTTGGGCCGCGGGCGTATAAGCAAGATCGGACCCGCAGTCGAACAGCTCCTGGCCGATGACGGACAGCTGCTCGCGCAGGTCTTTGAACCGATCGTCCTGCAGCAGCGCGGAAGCCTGACCGACAAAACTGTTCAGCTCGTCGATCGTTCCGTAAGCCTCGACGCGGGCATCGTCTTTGCGCACCCTTCCCCCGATCACCGACGTTTGTCCGCCGTCTCCCGTTTTCGTATAAATGCGCATGTCCGCGCCCCCTTCCCATTCTGTATTCCGTTAAAAAGCGCAGACTCAGCCTTCCGTCAGCTTCTGCAGCACCTTGATCGCCGCGTCCTTGTCCGGAGCGTTCACGAGCACGCAGGCGAGCAGGCCTTCCGGCGCATAACCGGCATCCCGGAACATCTTCATGTCCTTGACCGGGATCCCGAACAGATGCTCTTCGGTGACCGGATCTTTCTCGCCGTCTTTCAGCACGCCGTTCTCGAATACGCCTTCCGGATACTCGGATTTGTCGAAATAATCGTCAAGCACGATATGAGCGCCGTCCTTGCCGTACGTCTTGATCGTATCTTCCGGCAGAATCACGATCGCGTTTCCCCCCGCCGCGTATTCGACCAGCACTTTTTGCAGGTCGAACAGCGGCGAGTAATTGAATTCCGCTTTCAAATCCGGCGAATCCGTCTTCAGCTTTTCCTGAATCTGGTCGATCGCTTCCCGGCTGGCGGATGCCTTGTCCGACATAAAGATCAAAACGTTGTCATCGCCTTTGCCGCATCCGGCCAGCAGCATGATCGTCGCGATCAGCAGCATCCAGATCCCCGCTTTTTTCCCCTTCACTTCTTATTCCTCCTTGAACGTTTCCCCCGGCATTTATGCAGGCCCGTCGGCTGCGCCGATCTCGACTCCGCATGAGTGCCCGTAATAAAAGTCTCCTCTCCAATATATCATACTCGCCTGCCGCAAGCATTTCCCTCCGCGCGCCTTGCGCGGAAAACAAAAAAGGAAGAGCTTCTCCCGCGAAGTCTCTTCCTTTTCCGCTTGTATGCGATTCCGTATCCGTATGAGGGTCACGATCTGGACAGCTGCATATATTCGTTGATCTTCAGATCCAGCCGGCTGCTGATATCGACGACGGCGGCCGCGGTGAACGACCGTTCCCGCCTGAACGTCTCTTCCATCAGAGCGCGCAAAGCGCGAATCTCTTCCTGCAGAAGCCGCTCGCGATCCGCCGCATGGCCGGGAACGTCGGAACCTCGCTGCGAACCTGACCGTACAGCCGCGTGTTCATGGATCGGCCGTTGGAACGAAGCAGCCGCCAAAAAGCATTCCTCCTTGAAAAAATTCCCTGTTTTGAGTCCCCATTATATAAAAGGTCCTCATTAAAAGCAAATTCTTCAAGGAAGAGGAATGTTCCCCTTTTCCGAATCTTTACTTGCCTTTGCGCCGTTATGCGCCTTCCCGCTTCACTTTGTAAACAAATTGGCCGATCCGGTCCAGCGCCTCGTTCAATTGGGCGACCGAAGTCGCGTAAGAACAGCGCATGAAGCCTTCTCCGCCCAGCCCGAATACGTCGCCGGGAACGGCGGCCACCTTGCCTTCGACCAGCAGACGCTGCGCGAAAATTTCCGAAGTCAGACCCGTGGACTGGATGCTCGGGAACGCGTAGAACGCGCCTTCCGGCTCATGGCATTCCAGCCCGGCGTCGCGCAGCCCTTGCACGACTAGCCGGCGGCGGCGGTTGTAGGACTCGACCATTTTGTCCTTTTCGCCCAGACCGTTCGTCAGCGCTTCGAGCGCGGCGATCTGGCCCATAACCGGCGCGCACATGACCGTGTACTGATGAATTTTCAGCATCGCGGAGATCAGCTCCGGATGACCGCAGGCGTAGCCCATCCGCCAACCGGTCATCGCGAACGCTTTGGAAAAGCCGCTGACGAGAATCGTGCGGTCCTTCATGCCCGGCGCGGCGGCGAAGCTGGCGTGCTTGCTCTGACCGTAGCTCAGTTCCGCATAGATTTCGTCGGAGATGACGATCAGGTCGTGCTTTTCGACGACTTTGGCGATCGGCAGCCAATCCTCGGCCGTCATCGTCGCGCCCGTCGGGTTGCTCGGATAGCAGAGAATCAGCACTTTCGACTTCGGCGTGATGCTGGCTTCGAGCGCTTCGGCCGTCAGCTTGAAGCCGTCTTTCGCGAACGTCTCGATGCCGACCGGCACACCGCCTCCGATCGAAGTGATCGGCGAATACGAAATGTAGCAGGGCTCGGGCACGAGCACCTCGTCGCCCGGACGGACCAGCGCCCGCAGCGCCAGGTCGATCGCTTCGCTGCCGCCTACCGTAACCAGCACTTCTTTCTCGGGATCGTACGACGTGCCGAACGATCCCGCCAAGTAGGAGGAGATCGCTTCGCGCAGCTCCGGCATGCCGGCGTTGGACGTGTACCGGGTATAGCCGCGCTCCAGCGAATAAACGCACGCTTCGCGCACATGCCACGGCGTCACGAAGTCCGGTTCGCCGACGCCGAGCGTAATAATGTCTTTGCTCGCGCTGACGAGGTCGAAAAACTTGCGAATGCCCGAAGGCTTGATATCCCGCACCAGAGGCGACAGGTAGCGTTCCATCGAACCGTGCTCGGAATCCGAAGGCTGGAGGTTACTGTTTTCGTTGACTTCCCGGTTAGTAATCATCGTTTCGCATCCTTTACGGCGAGATCATCAGACGGCGGTCTTCTTCGTGCTCTTCGAAGATGATCCCGTTCTGTTTGTATTTTTTGAGAATAAAGTGCGTTTTCGTGGACAGAACGGACTCGATCGGCGACAGCTTGTCGGAAACGAAGCTGGCCACTTCCTTCAGGCTCAGACCGTCCACCTCGACCAGCAGATCGTAAGCGCCCGACATCAGGAACACCGACTTGACCTGGGGATACAGATAGATACGCTCGGCGATGCCTTCGAAGCCGCGTCCCCGTTCGGGAGTAATCTGTACTTCGATCAGCGCCGTTACTTTCTCGTCGTTCACTTTGCTCTCGTTGACGACGGTCGCATATTTGACGATCACGCGGTCTTTTTCGAGCTCTTCGACCGCTTCGCGCACTTCCTGTTCCGGCGCGCCGAGCATGGTCGACAGCAGCTCGGGCGTCCGGCGCGCGTCTTCCTCGAGCAGTTCGAGAATGTCCAACTTGAGTTTGTTCGTTTCTTTCACTTGGCAGGCCTCCAGAAGATTCGCTTGATAAGCGACTCGTTGAGTCAGCTTCGACTTGCTTTATTGTACCCCATCTTACCCGAAAAAACGTCAGTGTGCTACCGCTCCCGGGCAATCCGAGCATACCGCCGGCGCACGAAAAAGACCTTGGGGCGGCTTTGGGCGCTCTCTTCGCTCCGACCTTCTTCATGCTTAAAACCCCCGCTTCTGCCGGAAGCGGGGGTGGAAAGACGCAAAAAGGACAATGCGGTCAAAGCCGAACGGCCGTTGGATTTTAAAGCACCGAAACCCCGACGACGTAAGAGAGGGCGACCGACAGCACCATCGAAATCAAGCCTACCGCACGGTTATCCCTCCCGATCTCTTCGTCCACCTTGAAGAACGGCGTGACGAACTCGAACAGGAAGTAAGCCAACAGCAGCAGCACGAATCCGACCAGCGACCACAGCATGCTTTCGTAGATGGTAGAACCGGATTCGATGCAAAAACGCAAAATATTGCAGATTCCGAAAATCTTCCCGCCGGTTGCCATCGCGACCGACAGATTGCCCCTGCGGATCTCGTCCCAGCATTTGTAGCGGGTAATGGCTTCGAAAATGGCCAAGAAGACGACCAGTTCCAGGACGGCCACCGAAAAATAAGCGACAGCCGAACCGATCGGGGTCTCAAGCAAAGGATCGATTACCGTATTCATCTTTTTTCGAGCTCGCTCCTTCCGTTACTTCAGTTCGGCCACGGTTACGCCGTTGCCGCCCTCGCCGTAGTTGCCCAGGCGGTATGACTTGATCAGCTTGTGCCGGCGCAGATGTTCCTGAATGCCCGTACGGAGGATGCCCGTTCCTTTGCCGTGAATGATATAGATCTGGCCGAGATTCGACAGGAAAGCTTCATCGATGAAGCGGTCCGTCTCGATGAGCGCCTCTTCGAGGTTCGCGCCGCGCAGATCGAGTTCGGAGCGGGTGCTGTCGTCCTTGGTGCGCTTGACCGCCGTCACCGGCTTCTGCTTCGGCGCGGTCACGGGAGCCGTCTGCACGCGCTCCAGGGAATCGAGCCGCACTTTCATTTTCATGATGCCGACCTGGACGAGCGCTTCTTTGCCGTCCAATTCGATCACATGGCCCCGCTGGCCGAGATTCGACAGAATCACTTCGTCGCCCGGCTCGATTTTTTGCGGCGATTTGGCCGCCGTCTTCTTGGGCTTTTTGGCGCGGGCGGCCGGTTCCGCTTCGTCCAGCTGGCGGCGGGCCGCGATGAGCTTATGCTCCTTGACCGAAGCTCCCTCTTCCATCGCCAGACGGCGCAGTTCGGATACGACTTCGTCGGCTTCCTTGCGCGCCTTCGCAATAATCTCGCGGGCTTCGTTCTCGGCTTTTTCGAGCCTGGAGTCGCGCTGCGACTCCAGCTTCTCGAGCTCGCGTTCGTGCCGCGCGCGAAGCTCTTCCATCTCGCGGCGCAGCCGCTCCGCTTCTTCGCGTTCCGCCTCGGCGCCGATCCGGTTCTCTTCCAGCGCGCTGATCATGTTCTCGACGCGCAGGTCCTCTTCCTTGACTTCGCCGCGTGCGAAGCTGAGAATGGTGCCCGGCAGACCGAGCCGTTCCGCGATCGCGAACGCGTTGCTTCGTCCCGGCACGCCGACGAGAAGCCGGTAAGTCGGGCTCAGCGTCGCCACGTCGAACTCCATGCTGGCGTTGATCACGCCCGCGCGCTCGTAAGCGTACGCCTTCAGCTCGCTGTAGTGGGTCGTCGCCACCATGCGGCAGCCGAACTGATGGATATACTCCAGAATCGCGATTGCCAGCGCCGAGCCTTCGGCCGGGTCCGTGCCCGCTCCGACTTCGTCGAGCAGCACGAGACTTTTCGGCGTCATGTCTCTCAGAATGCGAATGATGTTCGTCATATGGCTCGAAAACGTACTGAGGCTCTGCTCGATGCTCTGCTCGTCGCCGATGTCGGCATAAATGCCGTCGAACACGCACAGCTCGCAGCCCTCGTCGGCCGGCACGAACAGGCCCGACATCGCCATCATGCTGAGCAGCCCGATCGTTTTCAGCGTCACCGTCTTGCCGCCCGTATTCGGACCGGTCACGATAATGCTGGAAAACTCGCCGCCGAGTTCGACGTCGAGCGGCACGACGGACTTCTGGTCGATCAGCGGATGGCGCCCCTTGCGGATGCGCAGGTAGCCCCGGTCGTTCATTTTGGGCTCCGTCGCCTTCATACGGTGGGCCAATCGCCCCTTGGCGAAGATGAAGTCGAGCTGCGCGAGCACGTCCACGTCGTATCCCAGCAGTTCCGCCTGCTCGCCGACGGCCGCCGTCAGCTTCTGCAGGATGATTTCGATCTCCCGTGTCTCGCGCAGCTTCGTTTCGCGAAGCTTGTTGTTCATCGCCACGATCGCTTCCGGTTCGATGAACATCGTCGCCCCGGAGCTGGACTGATCGTGCACGATACCGCCGAAGTGCGAACGGTATTCCGATTTGACCGGAATGACGAAGCGGTCTCCCCGAATCGTGATCAGCTGATCCTGCAGCATCTTGGCCACGCTGGAGGAACGGATCATCGACTCCAGTTTTTCGCGGATGCGGGATTCGCCCCCTCGCAGCTCGCGCCGGATCGACGCCAGCGTCGGGCTGGCGGAATCCATCACTTCGGCGGATTCGCCGATGCAGGAATTGATCAGGCGCTCCAGGTCCTTCTGGTCCGAGATCAGGTCGGCCAGGCCGTCCAGCAGCTCGATCGGATGGTCTTCGTGCAGCGTCTGGATAAACCGCTTCAACCGCCGCGATCCGTACAGCGTCGTCGCGATGCCCAGCAGCTCGTGCGGATTCAGCATGCCGCCGATCCGCGCACGCTGCACAGCAGGGCGGATATCGACGATGCCGCCGAACGGCGGCGAGCCTTTCAGCCGATCGACGTCGAACGCCTCGTGCGTGGCTTGAAGCAGGCGCTGCACCGACGAAAGATCGGTATCGGGCTTGAGCGCCCGCGCCGCCTCCTTGCCGAGCGACGTCTGCGCCTGATCGGCCAGCGCGTTCGAGATGCTCGCATATTGTAAAATTTCAAATATTTTATCGTTCAAGAACGTGACAACTCCTTATCGGTTCTGGAGGCCGCTGCGGCGCTCCGTCCCTTAATTATACCGGATTTCCGAAAGGGAAACCATGTTCGCATCCGATGATCTCGGGGGATCGGCAGACGAAAAGCCTTCCCGGGACCGGTACGTTTGCAGCCCGGTTCGGGAAGGCGGTCTCCGTTTTCTCGAACATGCCGCAGGAGCGGCCTTGCGCCGGCAAACGCTTATTTGCGCAGCTTGACGGCATCCCGGTTTCCGTCGAACCGCTCGACCCGGTTTTTTCCCGAACGCTTGGCGCGGTACAGCGCGGCGTCGGCTTTGCCGAACAGCGTCTCCGCCGTATCGTCCGGCTCGAAGCCGCTCAATCCCGCGCTGACGGTCACCGGGTGGTTGCCCATATAAGAATAATTGGCCCCTTCCACGGCGGCCCGGATACGTTCGGCATATTCCGCGGCTTCTTCGATCGTTTTCTCGGTGAAGATGATCGCGAATTCTTCGCCTCCGTAGCGCGCGGCAAAATCGTTCGGCGAAATCGTCATCCCCACGCGGATCGACACTTCTTTCAGTACCAGGTCGCCGATCAGATGGCCGTAGGTATCGTTAATCTTTTTGAAATTGTCGATATCGAGCACCGCCACCTGAATTTGCAGGCCGTTGCGCCGGCATTGGTCGACCAGGTCTTCCAGGTACTCGTAGAACGTTCCGTGATTGTACAGCTGCGTGAGCGCGTCGGTCTTGAGCAGGCGCTGCGACACCGCTTTGTCGACGATCAAGTCCTGCTGGGACTGCGTCAAGTGTTCCACCTGCCGCCCGATCTCGATCGCGCGGATCAGCACGGTCCGTCCAAGCAGCATCGAGGCCGCCAGCATGAACTCCATCAGCAGGAAGTCCTCGATCTCCCGGCCGTAAAACACGCGCTCGACCGCAAAGTAAAAAGCGGCGTAGAGCCCGATATTCAAAGCGCCGAACAGGTCCAGCAGCTTTCGGTCAAAATAAATCAAAGGCACGAACATCGGAAAAATCAGCAGAATGCCGGGGGCGTTCTCGGTATACAATCCCATATTCAAATAATTGACGTAAGCCAAAGTCAAGCTCACGCCGACGACGATCTGACGACCGTAGCGGCGGAACGAGGCGTACAGCACTTCTCCCAGTCCCGCTATCGCAATAACCAGCAGGCTTCTGCCCGCCAGAGAAGAAAGCGTCTGGCGATGGTCTTCGCTGTCGAACAGAAAATAGGAGAGTTCGACCGCGAACACCATTCCCGCCACGATCCAATAGGCGTATAAAATTTGCCGGTTCAGGTAGTCGACATTACCCATGGCTCACCCTAGTGCCTCTGTTCCTGCTCCAGCATTTCCATCCATTCATTGTATTCCTTCTGGAGCGCGGCGTATTGTTCCCGAAGGCGCGAGTATTCCCGGTCGGTCTCTTCGCGCTTATCCTTCTCCATTTCCCTCTCGACATGAAGGATGCGGAGCTGGTGGGAAAGAACTTCATATTGCTCCGTCACCTGCCTCAATTCGTCCTGCAGTTTTTCTGCTGCCGAATCTTCTTTCGGGCTTGCGTGTTCCGCGGCCGTCAGACGTTCCTCAAGCTGCGCTTTTTCCGCTTCCCAGGAACGTCGGCGCTCCTGAAGAGCGTTCAGTTCGGCGTTCAAGCGGACGCTGCGCATCTCGAATTCTCGGCTCGCTTCCTGCGCGGCGCGCAGCTCGCTGTGCAGGTTCCCGTTTTCTTCCGATATCCGCGCCTCGCGCGCCGCGGCTTCTTCCAGTTTGCGCTCCGCGGCATTTTTGGACTTGGTCAATGCCCGCTCTCGTTCTCCGGCTTCTTCCAGTTCGCGGCGCTGGCGCGCCGTCTCGATCCGCCAGGAGGCTTCGCGTCCGCCGAATTCCGCCACGCGGGAGAACATCCTGTCGCGCTCGGCCTGCCATTCGGCTTCCGCGCCGCGCAGACGCTCGGCTTCGCTCTCCGCCTCGTTCAGCGCCTCGACGGCCTGAATCTGACGGCGCTGCGTCTCTTCCAGTTCGGCTTCTAGAGCGGCAAGCCGCGCTTCGAGCGCACCCGCGCGTTCGTTCCGTTCATCCGCGGCGCGGCGTGCCTCTTCAAGCTGAGCCAGCAGCTCTGCCGCACGCGTCTCGGCTTCCTCTTCCCTGACGACGGCGGCGGCAAGCTCGTTTTCGAGCCGCGCGTATTCCCGGGCGCGCTCTTCCTGGCCGGCGGTCAGCGCTTCGAGGCCGCTTTCCAGCTCTTCTTTTTGGCCCCGCAGGCCGCGAGCCTGTTCCTCCAGATCCGCCACCAGACGTTCCTGGCGTTCGCGCTCGCCGTTCCATTCCTTTTCGCGCCGCGCGTAACCGTCCAGTTCGGCGGACAGTTCCGACAACCGGCCTTCCAGTTCGCCCAGCCGGCTCCGCAGCCGGTCCCGTTCCGCGCTCAGCTCGCCGTTTTGCCGAACGGCGGAATCGTGTTCGCCGCGCGCCAGCTCCAGCTCGGACTGCAGACTTCCCCGCAGCGCGCCCAGTTCCCGTTCGCGTTCTTCCGCTTCTCCCAGACGGCCGGCGAGGGATTCGCGCTCCGACTCCGAAGCCGCCGCCCGTTCGCGCAGCGTGCGCAGCTCGTTTGCCGCCTCCTGCCGCGCCCGTTCGGCCGCATCCAAACTGTCCCGGGCCGAAGACAGCTCGGCTTCCAGCCGCGCTTTCTCTTCCTCCAGCCGGATCGCCTCGCTCGTCAGATATTGTTCGCTGTCGCTCAATTCGCGCACGCGGCCTTCCAGACGGGAACGCGTTTCTTCCAGTTCTCCGCTTCGGGCGGCAAGCTGCGCTTCAAGCGAATCCGTCCCGCCGCGCAGCGATTCGATCTCGGCGGCCGAGCGTTCCAATCCGGATTCCAGCCCGGCTTTGGCGTCCGCCAGCGACGCGGCCTCCCGCCGAAGAGCCTCCAATCCGGTCTCCAGCGCCTCCTTCTCGGCCTGCAGAGCTTCGGCGCTTTCGGTCAGCGCCGCAAGACGCAGCTCCAGCGAAGCTTCCGCTTCCGCATGCCGCGCGCTTTCCTCTCGCGCCGCGGCCAGCTCGGCGGCCAGTCCGTCATTGTCCGCCTTCAAAGACTCGCCTTCGGCGCGCGCCGACTCCAGTCCGGCTTCCAGTTCGGCCTTATCCGCGCCCAGCGCCGCCGCTTTCTCGCGCTCGCCGTCCAGCTCGCTTCGCAGCGTTCCGCGCTCGCTCTCCAGATTTTCGATCCGGGCGCGCAGCTCGCCCGCCGCCTGGACCTGCTGCCGCAGCTCGCTTTCCAGTTCGCGTTCGCGCCCCATCAGCTCGGTCAGCTCTTCTTCCAGGCGGACCGCTTCGCCGGTCAAATACTCCTCGCTGCCGCTCAGTTCGCGGACGCGCTCTTCCAATCCGGCGCGAACCTTGTCCGATTCGGAGCTTCGCGCTTCCAGATCCGACAAGCTTGTCCGCAGTCCGGACAGCTCGCCCTCCAGTGCGGCTTTCTCGCCCGCGAGCGATTCCAGTTCGCTCTCCAGGCGGCGCTTGTCACGGGCGAGCGCCTCGGCTTCCGCCGCCAAACGTTCCCGCTCGGCGGAAGCGCTGCGCAGTTCGCCTTCCAGTCGTTCCCGCTGCTCGGAAGCGGACGCAAACTCGCTTTCCAGGCGGGATTTCTCCGCCGTCACGGCATCCAGCTCGCCGGTTAAACGAAGCCGCTCCGCCGATGCGGATTCCAGCTCGCCCTGCAGGCCGGCTCTTTCCTCGCCGGCCGCTACCGATTCGGCTTCAAGGCGCCGCTTCGTCTCAGCCGCCGCTTCCAGCTCCGCTTCAAGCCGCAGCTTTTCTTCCGCGGCGCGTTCCAGTTCGCCTTCCAGGCTCGCCTTGACGGCTCCGAGCGATTCCAGCTCGCCGCCCAGGCGGGCGATCTCCGCTTCGCGTTCCGCCAGCGTTCCGTTCAATTGAACTCGGACCGCTTCCGCGTCTTCGAGCAGCGATTCGAACGTCCCCTTCTCTTCCCGCCAGCCGCGTTCGCGCTCCGTCCAGGCTTCCAGTTCGGCGGACAGCTCGGCGTTTTCCGCGGCGCGGAACGATTCCGTCTCCGCCAGCTCCTCCATTCGACGCTCCAGCGCCGCCTGCTCTTCGCGCTGGCCTTCGATCGCAAGGCGCAGACGCTCCCGCTCCTCGCGCAGATCGCGTTCCGTCTCGCGCACGTCCGACAGCTCGGCTTCCAGAGCGCCGCGCCGCTCTTCTTGCTCGGCCTCGCGGCCGCGCAGCTCCTCCAGCAGCGCGCGGGCATCCTCGTAGCGTTCCGACAGTTCGTGTTCGCGCTGCCGGGTCTCGCTCAGTTCCGATTCCAAGCGGGTATTTTCCTCGCTCCAGATCCCTTCGCTTTCCTCCAGCTCGCTCACGCGCGCTTCGAGCTTCGCGCGCAGCTCCGCCAGCGTCCGGCCGTTCTCTTCCAGCACCGCCGCATGGCTTTGCGCCTCCGACAGATCTTCGCGCAGCTTCGCTTCGCGCGTCTTCAAGGCGGCGAATTCTTCGCCGAGCGTACGGTTCTGCTCCGCCGTCCGCTCGGACGCCTGCTCCAGCTCAGCGGCGCGGGCTTCCAATCCGCTTCTCAGATCGTTCAGGCGGGTTTCTTCTTCGCGCAGCAGGTCCAGCTCCATTTGAAGCTCTTCCCGTTTCGATTCGCTCTCTTCCAGCTTTGCGCGCAGCTCGACGCCTTCAGCGTCCAGCTTGCCCGCATGTTCCCGGCTCTCGGCCAGCGCTTCTTCGCCGCGGCGCAGTTCCAGGCGCACGGCTTCCAGTTCGCCGGTCAGTTCTTCGTTCGCCGCGCGCTCCGAATCCAGACGCCGCGAAGTTTCCTTCAGCGCGCTGCGGGTTTCGCCGCCGGATTTCTCGGACTCCGCCAGCTTCGCTTCGAGCTGCTTCTTCTGTCCGCCGAGCCGTTCCAGTTCGCCGCTTGCCCGCTTCAACTCCTCGCGCCGAGCGGCCAGTTCTTTCTCCGCTTCGGCCAGTCTGGCATTTTCCGCGCGAAGTTCGGCCTCCGCGGCTTCCTGAGCCTCGCCGCGCTTCCGAAGCTCGGCCATTTCCGCTTCCAACGCGAGAGAGCGCATCGACGCTTCGTCCAACTGCCGCTGCAGATCCTGGTTGGATACATTGATCTCCGCCATGTTCACCGCGGCGAGGACCGCGATCCGTACCGTATCCAGACGC
This sequence comes from Saccharibacillus alkalitolerans, assembly GCF_011090185.1. Lineage (GTDB taxonomy): Bacteria > Bacillota > Bacilli > Paenibacillales > Paenibacillaceae > Saccharibacillus > Saccharibacillus alkalitolerans. Next base: position 550,613 of record NZ_JAAFGS010000003.1, read on the forward strand.
GGATGTCCGGTCGCGATCGCCGTCATGCGCTCGTCGACGAGCCGGGCTACCCGCTTCACGTATTCCTGGCTGCTTCCGAAAATTTTATAGGACGTTCCGTATATCTCCACGCTGACTGTTTTCCGTTCTTCAGCCATGTTCGCCCGCTCCTCTCCATAAATAAATCATCTATTCGGCTTCGGCTTATGCCGTCGCCCGTGCGTTCAGTCGCATGTTCAAGTCGTTATGTGGGTTCGCTGCGGCATCGAGCCGTTCCTTCCCTGCCGTTGCGAATAAAAGTTCGAAAACAGGCTGCCGGCATATTTTTCTTCCAAAGCGCGCCTATTCGGTTTTGACGCCTTCCGAACCGGAAAGTTGCTCTTTCGTCGCTTCTGCTCCGCATTCTTCGGGTCTACGCCCAAAAACCGCATCCCTCTTCAGGAGTCCGGTCCGCCGAGCGGACCGGTGTCCTAAAGAATTCGATGCGGTTTTGCCCATCTCCTGCCGGAATCTGCTTACTTTCTCAATTCCGCGGCGAAAGTTTGTTCAAGACGCGAGACGGCGCTTTGATGGGCCGCGGCGACTTCTTCGTCCGTCAGCGTACGTTCCGGATGACGGTAAGTCAGCGCAAGCGCCACGCTCTTCTTGCCTTCCTCGACCCGGTCTCCCGTATACACGTCGAAGACGCGGACGTCTTCCAGCAGTTCGCCGGCGGATTCCCGCACGACGCGGATCAGCGCCCCGGCTTCGACCGCCAGGTCGACCACGACGGCGATATCGCGCTGCGCGGACGGATAGCGCGGAAGATCCCGGTATTCGATCTCCGGCGCCGCGCCCGCGTACAATTCGTCCAGCAAAATCTCGGCCGCGTACGTGTCGTCGAGATCGTAATCGCGCTGAAGCTGCGGATGCAGCTGACCCAGCGCCCCGATCCGTTTATCCGGCGCGCTCGCCAGATAGAGCGACGCGGAGCGTCCCGGATGGAAGCCGTCCGGCGAATCGGCGCGGAATTCGGCTTCCAGCCCCAGATCCTCGAGCACGCTTTCGACCGCGCCTTTCAGATCGAAGAAGTCGACTTTGCGAGCGGCGGAACCGATCGCGCCGTCCGCGCGGCTTCCGGTCAGCAGCAGACCCAGCATCGTCAGCTCCACCGGCTGCACGGTCACTTTCTGTTCGCTGGCATGGAAGACTTTGCCGATCTCGAACAGCGACAGGTCGGCGTTTTTGCGGTTGAGGTTGTACTGCGCCGATTCAAGCAGCAGCGGCACCAGGCTGGTGCGCAGCACGCTGCGTTCCTCGCTCATCGGCATCGCAAGCGGCACCGCATGCGTGCCGGCCGAGAACGACGTGAAATTGCGCGTGTTTTCCGGACGGGTGAACGAGTAGGTAATCGCTTCGTGGAAGCCGCCGCGGGTCAGCGTACGGCGGATCGCATGCCGGACCGCCTGGGATTTCGTATAAGAGCCCGGCGTCGTCGGTCCTTCGATGACCGTCGTCGGGATGTTGTCGTAACCGTGAATGCGCGCCGCTTCCTCGATCAGGTCGACGTCGCGAGTGATGTCGCCGCGCCGCGTCGGAACCTGCACGTCCAGCATACCCTGCGCGCTGTCCGCGCATTTGAAGTTCAGGCGCGCGAAGATCGCTTTGAGTTCCAGCATCGAGATGTCCGTGCCGAGGTAGGCGTTCAGCTTCGTCAGCGACAGCGGAATAGTCTTCTCCTGAATTTTGCCGCCGCCCTGCTCGGCGATGCCGTGCGCGACGGAACCTCCGGCATGGCGGGAGAGCAGCAGCGCGGCGCGGTCAAGCGCGGCGATGACCGCCGAAGGATCGACTTCTTTTTCGAAGCGCAGGCTCGCTTCGGAACGAAGGCCGAGCTTTCTCGACGTCTTGCGTACCGAAGAGCCGGAGAACTTGGCGGATTCGAGCGCGATGTTGACCGTGGTTTCCGTGACTTCGGTCTCCAGTCCGCCCATCACGCCGGCCAAGGCGGCCGGACGGTCGTCGCCGGTGATGAGCAGCATCGACGGATCGAGCTTGCGCTCCTGGCCGTCGAGCGTCGTCAGCGTTTCGCCTTCGCGCGCCGGACGCACGCCGATTTCTTTGCCCAGCTTGTCGGCATCGAACGCGTGCAGCGGCTGGCCGCATTCCAGCATCACGTAGTTCGTGATGTCGACCACGTTGTTGGTCGGGCGAATGCCTGCCGCCATCAGGCGGTTCTGCATCCACTGCGGCGACGGTCCGATCTTGACGCCGGAAATGTAGCGGATGGCGTAATGCGAGCACAGTTCGCCGTCTTCGATCGAGACGCCGACATGCTCCGAAGCGGTTCCGCCGGCTTCGATCAGATCGATCGAAGGCAGCTTCACGTCGCGGCCGAGAATGGCCGCCGTCTCGTAAGCCGCGCCGATCATGCTGAGGCAGTCGGAACGGTTAGGCGTCAGATCGAATTCCAGCACCGCGTCGTCCAGTCCGAGCACCTGCACGATCGGAAGACCGATTTCCGTGTTTTCCGGCAGCACGAGAATGCCCTCCTGCTGATCCTTCGGCAGCAGCTTGTCGTTCATGCCCAGCTCTTTGGCCGAACAGATCATGCCCTGCGAAGCCACGCCGCGCAGTTTGGCGTTTTTGATCTTGAAATCGCCCGGCAGAACGGCACCGACGACCGCGACGGGAACTTTTTGGCCGGCATCGACGTTTTTCGCTCCGCAGACGATCTGCAGATCTTCGCCCGATCCCACGTCGACGGTGCAGACGTTCAGCTTATCGGCGTCCGGGTGCTTCTCCTTGTGTTTGACATAGCCGACGACCACGCCGGTCACGCCCTGGTTGCGCTGTTCGATCTCGTCGATCTCGATGCCGGCGCGCGTGATTTTTTCCGCCAGCTGCTCAGGCGTCACGTCTTCGATTCCTACATATTCGGATAACCACTGCGTAGATACTTTCACTGCCCGCTCACTTCCTTATTCGTTATGGATTGTTTTTTATCGTTATTGGCGCGCGAACTGTTCCAGGAACCGCTCGTCGTTATTGTAGAAATGCCGGATATCGTCGATGCCGTATTTCAGCATGGCGATCCGCTCGGCGCCCATGCCGAATGCGAAGCCGCTGTACTGTTCGGGATCGTAGCCGCTCATCTCCAGCACGCGCGGATGCACCATGCCGCAGCCGAGGATTTCGAGCCAACTCGGCTCCGTCGCGCCTTTTTTCTTGTACATCACGTCGACTTCCGCGCTCGGTTCGGTGAACGGGAAGAAGCTCGGCCGCATGCGGATCTGTGCTTCTTCGCCAAACAGCTTCTGTATGAAGGTCAGCAGCGTGCCTTTGAGATCGCTCATGCGGATATTTTTGCCGATGACCAGTCCTTCGATCTGATGGAACTGGAACGAGTGCGTCGCGTCGTCGTCGTCGCGGCGGTACACTTTGCCCGGGCAGATGACTTTAACCGGCACTTCGCCGGCCATGCGCTGCATCGTACGCACCTGAACCGGAGACGTATGCGTTCTCAGCAGCAGTTCTTCCGTAATATAGAAGGAATCCTGCATATCGCGCGCCGGATGATCCTTAGGAAGATTCAGCGCTTCGAAGTTGTGGTAGTCGGTTTCCACTTCCGGCCCCTCCGCGATCTGATAGCCCATGCCGATGAAGATCTGCTCGATCTCCTCGATGACCCTCGTCAGCGGATGCACGGCGCCCCGCGGCAGCTTGCGTCCCGGCAGCGTCACGTCGATCGTCTCGGACGCCAGACGGCGCTCCGTCTCTTCGCGTTCGAACCGTTCGGCGTGCGCCGTCACGGCCGCGTCGATCGCGTCGCGCACCTCGTTCGCCAGCTGCCCGATGATCGGACGCTCTTCGGCCGACAGTCCGCCCATGCCGCGCAGAATTTCGGTCAGTTTGCCCTTTTTGCCCTGATATTTAACGCGCAGCTCGTCGAGATGCTTCGCGTCCGTCACGCCCTGAAGTTCTTCGAGCGCTTCGGCTTTCAATTGTTCCAAACGTTCTCTCATCGTTCGCAGACTCCTTTCCCGCCCGGGGAAGTATTGATGGTTGGCTTGCAGGTTCGGTTTTCTCCGTAAAACAAAAAGATCTTCCCGCCCCAAGGGACGAAAAGATCGCGTTACCACCCTAATTCAGAAACCTTCCCTCCGGCCCGCAGGCAGGGGAAACGACGCGGCCGCAGCGGCCGGGCTTCTCTCGGAGACGAGGATATCGGGTCGTCAATCCGGCTTCCCTAATGCGGAGCGGCAGGCGCCCGGTTCAGAAAGCGGCTCCGGAGCGAACTTCGGCGGCGGCGTGATCGTGGGAATGCTCTCAATCCACGGCATTCTCTCCCTGTACGGCGGCGTCGCTTACTCTTCTCCATCATCGCGATGTTCAATATGGTCAATCGAATACAAGATGCCTATCCATTCTACTAAAAAATCGGCGGCGGCGTCAACCAAAGGATGTGCTCCCGTCCGATCGCTTCACGGCCAGCTCCGCCAATTCCTTTTTCACCTCGCGGATCTCGGCCATGACTTCGGCGGACACCGCTCCGCGCAGCGCGCCGCCTGCCGGCTCCTCTTCGCCTTCGTTCGCCCGATTCTCCGCTTCTCCCCGCAGCAGCTCCGCCAGCCTCAATTCCAGTCTCAGCCGCCGTTCGTTCTCCTCGCGGCTCTCCGGCTCTTCTTCCCGCAGCCTGCGTCTCTCCTCCTGCTCGGCCATCGTTCCTTCGAACAGCGTCAATCCGCCCTGCCCGTCCAGCTCCGCGATCCGGTTGGCAGCCCTGCGCACCAGCATCCGGTCATGCGAGACGAGCAGCAGCGCGCCCCGATATCCCGTCAGCGCGTCTTCCATCACTTCGCGGGTATCGATGTCGAGGTAGTTGCTCGGCTCGTCGAGCACCAGCAGATTGGCGCCGCCGAAGTACAGTCGGATAAACGCCGCCCTGCATTTTTCGCCCATGCTCAGATCGCCGATCGTCTTGAACACGTCTTCGCGGGAGAACAGGAAACAGCCGAGCAGCGTGCGCGCTTCCGTCTGCGTCATATTGGGCATCTCCAGCAGGGTATCCAGCAGCGTTTTTTCCAGCGGCAGCCCTTCCAACTCCTGAGAAAAATAGCCGATCTTCACGCCGGGATGCAGCGTTACCCGCCCGTCGGTCGGCTCAAGCCTCTGCGTCGCCAGACGCAGCAGAGTCGTTTTGCCGCTTCCGTTCGGCCCGCGCACCGCCAGCCGATCGCCGCGATCCAGCCGGAAATGCGCATCTTTCAGAATGACCCGCTCCCCGTAGCAAAAATCCGCATGTTCGAACCGCAGCAGCGTCCGCGCTTCGAACCCTTCGTCTTTCAGATTCATTTTCATCCGCGGCGCTTTGCGCACGCTGCCCACGCTTTCGGCTTCCAGACGCTCGAGCTGCTTCTGCTTGGCGTGATAGCGGGAAACGTTCTTTTTCGCTTTGGCTTTGTAGTAGCTCTGCGTGATCTTGACTTCGCTTTGATGCGCCGCCGAATTGTGGGCCTGAAGAAACCACTGCTGGTAGTTGCGGATCGATTCTTCCAGCGCTTTGCGCTGCTGCTCCTGCTTGCGGTGCAGCGCTTCGTGCTCCCGCAGTTCCCGCTCCTTATGGCCTTTGTAATCGGTATAGCCGCCGCGGTATTTGACGATCCCGTCCGGATTCAGTTCGCAGACCGCCGTCGCCACCTCGTCGATAAACTGCCGATCGTGCGAGACGAACAGCAGCGTGCCGGCATAGCTTTTAAGCTGCTCTTCCAGCCAATGCAGACTTTCTTCGTCCAAATGGTTGGTCGGTTCGTCGAGGATCAGCAGCTTCGGCGACTTGGCGAGCAGCGCCGCGAGGCGCACTCTCGTCTTTTGCCCTCCGCTGAGCGAAGCATACGGCAGCTCCCACGCCTCCCGCGGCATGCCGATGCGCCGCAGCTGCTTCTCGACCTCGTTTTCCCAACCGAAACCGCCTTGCGCCTCGTAAGCTTCCAGCGCCGGTCCGTAGGCTTCCAACGCCTGCGCCGCGCGCCCGTCGCCCGCGCTCATCTCCGCCGTCAATCGGTCCAGCCGTTCCTTGAGCGCATGCAGCCTGCCGTTTTCAAGGTAAGCCCGCTCCAATGCGGTCATCCCCTGCGGAACTTCCTCCTGCTGCTTCATCATGCCCCATTCTTCGAGCGGCAGCATCCGTTCGACGGTGCCGCCGCCCGCTTCCTCCATACCGGCCAGAATGCGCAGCAGCGTCGTTTTCCCGCAGCCGTTGCGTCCGAACAGCGCCAGCCGCTCGCCTTCCGTCACTTCCAGGTTTACCTTTTCGAACACGGGCCGTCCGTCCCATTCCTTCCGCAAATCTTTGACCGTGATCCATGTACGCATACACGCTTCATCCTCTCTATCCGATAAAGTCGCAGACAAAAAAAGTCCGCAGGACGGCAATCGCCGCTGCGGACTTCGAGTCGGATGGAAAAAGAAACGTATGGTTGCGTCGGAGCTTGCGATCGTATCCCGATAAGCGGGTACGCAAAAAAAGGCAGCCGGCTCCCGACGGAAGACAGACGTATCCCTCTCGCACTCATGCCGCAGCCGAACGATCGAGCGTCCGCCTGTCGTGGTCCGCTTTCTTCGAATCGTTCGAAAAAACGCGGATATGCCGAGTTAGATGAGGTGGTACATCTTGTTATCCATCGTATAGTGGTTACCTCTCGAATTCTACAGAATGGCCGGACTCTGCCGACACGGCCAGTATAACGGAACTTCCAGCTCCGGACAACCCTTTTTTCCCGATCAGCCGAATAAAAAGCCCCATACGGCATGCAGTCCGGTCCCCGCCAGAACCAGCACGCCCCCTACAAAAGCCAGATAAGTCAACAGGCCGATCCCCGCGATCAGCGCCAATCCGATTCCGTTTCCCCGTTTTCCGTGCATGCGGTTTTCCATACCGGTACCACTCCCCGTTTCTCCGATGGAGCTTTCGCCTTGTGATTCTCTCCCCGGCTAAAAAGCCCTTCCTTTTCTTTATCGGCATCCCTTCGCTCTACCGATACCCTTTTCTGCAAAAGTTCTGTGAACGTGGTAAAATCGGCGTAGCGAAACGTAAGGAGAATCAGCGGACATGAACAAAAACATATCGGATATCGCACGGATGGCGGGCGTCGCCAAAAGCACGGTGTCCCGCTACCTGAACGGCGGCTCCGTCAGCGCCAAAACGAAGCAAAAACTGGAACGCATCACCCGGGAAGCCGGCTATGTGCCCAACACGTTCGCCCAAAGCCTCAAAGCCAAGCGCAACAACCTGATCGGCACTATCGTACCCCGGCTGGACTCGTTCGCCGCGGCCCAGACGATGACCGGAATCGACGAAGAGCTGCGCGAAGCGGGCGGACGCATGCTCGTGTACAACGCGGGGCAGGATCGAACCCGGGAACTCGAGGCGATGACCGATCTGGCGCGGCAAAAAGTATCGGGAATCATTCTGATGCCGGCCCAGGTGACGGAGGAGCATCTGCGGACCGCCGAAGCCGCGGGCATTCCCGTGCTGCTGATCGGTCAGAGCAATCCGGCGCTGCACAGCCTGGTGTACGACGATTACCGCGCCGGACTGCTGATGGGCCGCCACGTGCTGGATATGGGGCATCGGCGCATCGCCTACCTCGGGGTAACCGAAGAGGACGAGGCGGTCGGCCTGCGGCGCAAGGAAGGCTTCCGGGCCGCCGCGCAGGAATGCGAAGATTGCGAAATATTTTATTACGAGAGCAGCTTCAAGATCGAAGACGCCCGCCTGGCCGCGGAGCGGATTCTGGACGAATGCCTCCCTTCGCTGATCGTCTGCGCCACGGACAATATCGCGCTCGGCGTCATGAAAACGGCCCATATGCGCGGCTTGTCGGTCCCGTCGGAACTGTCGATCACCGGCTTCGGCGGCTACGAAGTAACAGGGATCATCCACCCCGCGCTGACGACCGTCCGCTTTCCTTATTACGAGGCGGGAAGGCTTGCGGCGCGCAGCATGCTCAGGCTGACGGCGGGCGAAGAAGTGAAGCGGCTTACGGTCATCGACGTCGAGCTACTGCCTCAAGAAAGCGTTGACAATTTGAACACAGCTTCGGTATAATGCAATCGGAACCGGTTCCTTTTTGTTCTCCGATACGGAGCGGACAAAGGAACCGGGAACGACCGATCAGACGGAACGATTATTGTTTGCATTCTTTTGGAACCGGTTCCTATTTTTAATCTTTTTCGGAACCGGTTCCGAAAAATAATGACCGGAAGAAGGCCAGTTTGATGAACATGACGCGACAACAAAAATACCGGCTGATCCGGCAGGCGGAACCCGGCGAGCTCCGGCGTTTGGCCGAACTTGCCGACAGCTGCGCCTGGAGACAGACCTACCATATCCAGCCGCACGCCGGACTGCTGAACGATCCCAACGGCTTCGCTTACTACGGCGGCGAATACCATCTGTTTTATCAATGGTTTCCGCTCGGTACCGATCACGGCATGAAATATTGGTACCATGTCGTCTCCTCCGATCTGGCGCACTGGAGAGACGCCGGAATCGGACTGGAGCCGGGCGGCCCTTACGATTCGCACGGCGCCTACTCGGGCAGCGCGATCGAAAAAGACGGACTGCTGCATCTGATGTACACCGGCAACACGCGGGACGGCGAGTGGATTCGCCATCCGTATCAGTGCCTGGCGGTGATGGACGCAAACGGCAGCATCGTCAAGCGCGAACTGCCCGTTATCGCCGAAGTGCCGGAAGGTTATACGGATCATTTCCGCGATCCGAAAGTATGGCGCGACGGCGATTCGTACCTGTGCGTGATCGGCGCGCAGCGCGCCGACCTGACGGGAGCGGCCGTGCTGTACCGCTCGCCGGACCTGGTCGACTGGAAGTTCGAAGGCGAAATTAGCACCTCCCTGCCGGATTTCGGCTATATGTGGGAATGCCCGGACTACTTCGAGCTGAACGGCGCGGGCGTGCTGCTGCTCTGTCCGCAGGGCCTGGAACCGGACGGCGAACGCTTCCGCAACGTTTACCAATCCGGCTTCCTGCTGGGCAGCCCGCTGAACGCGGCGACCCGAGAATTCGAACACGGCGAGTTCGTCGAGCTCGACCGCGGCTTCGATTTCTATGCGCCTCAGACGACGGAAGGTCCGGACGGCAGGCGGCTGCTTGTCGGCTGGATGGGACTGCCCGACCTGGAATATCCGACGGACGGCAAAGGCTGGGCGCACTGCCTGACGCTGCCGAGAGAGCTGTCCGTCCGCGCCGGCCGGCTGGTTCAGCGGCCGGCGGCCGGCCTGGAAAGCCTGCGCGGGGAGGAACGTTCCTTCTCCGCCGTGCTGAACGACGAACGACGCGCTTTCGAAGGCGCGGAGGGCAACGCTTACGAGCTGCGCTGCACGATCGAGCCGTCCGAAGCTTCCGGCGGCGGCGTCTTCGGCATCGAATTCCGCACCGGCGAAACGGAGCGCACCGTGCTGACCTACGTCGCCGGCCGGCGCGCGGTTGCGCTGGACCGCTCCCGCTCCGGAGCTCCCGTCGCCCCGGAATACGGCACGACCCGAAGCTGCGCCGTCGAAGGCGATAACGGCCGAACGATCGAATTCCGGCTGTTCGTCGACGTATCGTCGGTCGAAGTATTCGTCGGAGACGGCGAAGAAGTGTTTACGGCCCGCATTTTCCCCGATCCCGCAAGCACGGGAATTTCGTTCTTCGCGGACGGCGGGAGCGCGGCATTCGAAGCTTCATATTGGCCGTACGGCGGCGGCGCGATTCCGCGCGGACTGCCGGCCGACATTATCGATTACGGGAAGGTGACGCCATGAACCGGCTGTATGCGATCGGCGAAGTGCTGATCGACTTTATCCCTCTGCAAAAAGGCTGCGCGCTCAAAGACGTTACGGCGTTCGAACGGGCGCCGGGCGGAGCCCCCGCCAACGTGGCGGCGGCCGCCGCCAAATACGGCGCTCCTTCCTCCCTGCTGACCAAGCTGGGACGCGACGCCTTCGGCGACTTCCTGCTGGAAGAGTTGGAGCGGGCGGGCGTCGACACGGCGCATATTCCGCGAACGAACGACGCCAATACGGGGCTCGCTTTCGTCTCGCTCAAGGAGAACGGGGAACGCGACTTTTCTTTCTATCGCAATCCGTCGGCGGATCTGCTGCTGTCCGAGGAGGAGATCGATCCGGCTCTGTTCAAAGCCGGCGACATTTTGCATTTCGGCTCGGTCAATCTGGTCGACAGCCCGATGAAGCAGGCGCACCGCAAAGCGATCCGCGCCGTCAAAGCGGCCGGCGGCCTGGTCAGCTTCGATCCGAACGTACGCCTTCCGCTGTGGGACGACGCCGACAGCTGCCGGCGCGCCATCCTGGAGTTTCTCCCGAAAGCGGATCTGGTCAAGATCTCGGACGAAGAGCTGGAATTCGTGACCGGCATCGCGGATCCCGAAACGGCGCTCCACTCCCTGCTGCGCGGCGACGTGAAAGCGGTCGTCTATACGCGCGGCGGCGACGGAGCCGAGCTGTACACGGCTAACGGCCGTTGCGTGTCGCCGGGATACAAAGTCGACGTTCAAGACACGACCGGCGCAGGCGACGCCTTCGTCGGCGGGTTCCTGTTCCATCTGCTGAAGCAGGGCGCTTCGCCGGATAATTTGACGGCCGTGCTGGAACAGCATCACGGCGAAATGCTCCGGTTCGCCAACGCGAGCGGAGCGCTGACCACCACGAAAAAGGGGGCTATCTCCGCCCTTCCGACCATCGAAGATATCCAAAAGCTCATGGACTCGCAGCACGCTCCGGCTTAACCGGCATTTTCCATTAAAGAGAGGAATGAACGACATGTCCGAAAACCGCGATATCGCCCTCGAAGTCGTCGAAGCCATCGGCGGCCGCGAAAATATCGCCTCGTTCGCGCACTGCGCGACCCGGCTCCGCATCATGGTGCACGACAACGAAAAGATCGACCAGAAACGCATCGAAAATACCGACAAGGTCAAAGGCGCCTTTTTCAATTCCGGGCAGTATCAGATCATCTTCGGCACCGGCACCGTTAACCGGATCTTCGAGGAAGTCGAGAAGCTCGGCATCGAAAGCACGTCCAAGGAAGACATCAAAAGCCAGGGCAAAAAACAGGGCAACGCCTTCCAACGCGCCATCCGCACGTTCGGCGACGTCTTCGTTCCGATTATCCCCGTTCTCGTCGCGACCGGCCTGTTCATGGGCCTGCGCGGCCTGCTGACCCAGGATCAGGTGCTGGCCTGGTTCGGCATGACCAAAGACGGCATCTCGCCGAACTTCCTGCTGTTCACGGAAGTGCTCACCGACACGGCGTTCGCTTTCCTGCCCGCGCTCGTCGCCTGGTCCGCGTTCCGCGTCTTCGGCGGCAGTCCGGTGCTGGGCATCGTGCTCGGCCTGATGCTCGTCAACCCGGCGCTTCCCAACGCTTACAGCGTCGCAGACGGCAGCGCCGAGGCGCTGACGATGTTCGGCTTTATTCCGGTCGTCGGCTACCAAGGTTCGGTACTGCCCGCCTTCTTCGTGGGACTGATCGGCGCCAAATTCGAGAAGTTCCTGCGCAAAAGAGTGCCCGAAGCGCTGGACCTTATCCTGACGCCGTTCATTACGCTGCTCGTCATGATTACGCTCGGATTGTTCGCGATCGGGCCGGTGTTCCACTCGCTGGAAAACGTCGTCCTGCACGGCACGACCTTCCTGCTGGATCTGCCGTTCGGCATCGCGGGCCTGCTGATCGGATTCTTCCATCAGATCGTCGTCGTGACGGGCGTGCATCATATCTTCAACTTCCTGGAGATCCAGCTGCTTGAGCGAACGGGCGCCAACCCGTTCAACGCGATCATCACATGCGCGATGGCGGCACAAGGCGCGGCGTGCCTCGCGGTCGGACTGAAGACCAAAAACACCAAGCTGAAGGCGCTCGCGCTGCCTTCGTCGCTGTCCGCTTTCCTCGGTATCAGCGAACCGGCGATCTTCGGCGTCAATCTGCGTTATATGAAGCCTTTCGTGATGGGTCTGATCGGCGGCGGCGTAGGCGGGTTCCTGGCGTCCCTGCTGCACCTGGCCGGTACCGGCATGGCCGTTACCGTTATCCCGGGCACGCTGCTGTACCTGAACAACCAGCTGCCGCTGTACATCCTGTGCAACGTCGCCGGCGCGGCCGTCTCGTTCGCCCTGACCTGGCTGTTCGGTTATAAAGACGAGCAGACGACAGTCGAGAACGCCGCCGGCGCTTCCGAAAATGCGGCGAAAGCTTCCCGTCAGCCCGCAATTCCGGCTCCGGCCCTCACTTCCTCTTCCGCCGAGAGCGCTCCGGAAACTTCCGCCGCGCCCGGGAAGGCCGAAACGTTCGTCGACGTCGAAGCTTCCGAACTTTTGGAAGTCCAGGCTCCGATGAGCGGACGAGTCGTTCCTTTGTCGGAAGTGCCGGACCCCGCCTTTGCGGAAGGGCACATGGGCCGGGGAATCGCGATCGAGCCTTCGGAAGGACGAGTCCTCGCGCCGTTCGACGGCACGGTGGCGCTGGTCATGGACAAGAGCCGCCACGCCGTTATTCTGGAGCACGACAGCGGCGCCCAGCTGCTGATCCACGTCGGAATCAATACCGTATCGCTCAAAGGCGAAGGATTTACCGCGCACGTGCAGACGGGCGACCGCGTTCGTGCGGGTCAAACGCTGCTGGAATGCGACCTCGACGCGATTCGGACAGCGGGCTTGTCGTCCGTTACGCCGATTCTCGTGCCTGACGGCGTCGATGCCGTCCTGGACGTCGTTCCCATGAGCGAAGGTTCGGTATCCGCGGGAGGACAGGCCGTGCTCGGCATTCGCCACTCTGCCGTCGCGCCTTCTTAACGCGTTCGGTTCTCCGATTCCGAATTTCACAGCAAGCCAAAAAAATCCCGCCGGCAGCGTGTCCGGCGGGATTTTTGCGTCATTTTCAATTGTGCTCACAGATCGACACGGAAGGAATGATCGTGACGTCCATGCCATTCGCCGTTGATCTTCACCTGCAGCAGCGTATACGCTTCGACAACTCCGCCAAAATCGACCACTTCATCGGTATCATGCGCGTCCACGACATAAACGAGCACCTGCAGCAGCGCGGCCGCCAGCAGGTCCGCATCGCTGCGCAGCTCCCTATATGTATCGTTCATTCCTTACTCCGCCTCCTGTCCGAGCCTCCTCGCAAAGCAAAATCGGCCCTGCCTGATGTCCCAGGGCAAGGCCGATTCTTTCGGTAATTGCATTGTACCAAGCGAACAAGCAAACGTCCAGTGCTTCTTGCCGTTATCCCGCCGTAAGATTCGAAAGGGCAGCCAACGCAAAAAAAGAACCGCTGCAGCGCAGCGGTTCTCTTAACATTCGATAAGCGGGTGATGGGAATCGAACCCACGCTACCAGCTTGGAAGGCTGGAGTTCTACCATTGAACTACACCCGCATATGTAAGTGGAAAAATAAAATGGTCGGGACGACACGATTTGAACATGCGACCCCCTGGTCCCAAACCAGGTGCTCTACCAAGCTGAGCTACGTCCCGACATTGTGCAGAAGATGTTGCCTTTTGATTACTGCGTCCTCTTGAGGACAAGAAATAATATACCATGTATCAAAAAAGATTGCAAGCATTATTTCAAAAAAAAAGCGTTTCGCCGTTCGACTTAAGCAAAACGCTTTTTCTGTCCGCGGATTTCCGAGCTTTAGCCCAGCTTTTCCCTGCGCAAAAACATTCGTTCGAAGCGCTCCGCAGGCACCGGCCTGCTGAACAAGAACCCCTGCGCTTCATGGCATCGCTGACTGCGCAAAAATGCGAGCTGCTCTTCGTTCTCTACCCCTTCCGCCGTTACTTTCAGCTTCAGGTGATGCGCCATAGAGGCGATCGTGGACACGATCGCGGCGTCGCTTTGTCCGTTCATGACTTCGCTGACGAACGAGCGGTCGATCTTCAGCCGGTCGATCGGCATGTTTTTCAAGTAATGCAGCGAGCTGTAGCCCGTGCCGAAATCGTCGATGCTGATATGCAGGCCGAGCTGCTTGAACCGCTTCAGCTGTTCGAAAGCGGCATCCTTATCCACGGTCATGCTTTCGGTAATCTCCAGCTCCACGTATTTCGCCTCAAGTCCGATCCGTTCCAGCATATGTCCGATCTGCTCGGCCAGTCTCGGCTGGCGGAACTGGCGGATCGACAGGTTGACCGACATGCAGAGCGGCGCGTACCCTTTGTCCTGCCATTCCTTATTCTGGCGGCAGGCTTCGTACAAAACCCATTCGCCGAGCGGCACGATCAGGCCGCTTTCTTCCGCGAGAGGAATGAATTCGCCGGGAGACACGGGGCCGCGCTGCGGATGATTCCAGCGCACGAGCGCTTCCATGCCCAGAACCGCTCCGTTTTCGATCGACATTTTGGGCTGATATTCCAAGTAAAATTCGCCCCGTTCCAGCCCTTTGCGCAGATCGCTTTCAAGAACCAGCTTTTCCCGGGCGATCGTCGTCATTCCCTTGGAGAACCGTTTGACTTCGGCCCCCTGTTCTTTGGCCAGATGCACGGCTGCGTCCGCGCTCTGCAGCAGGCCGTCAGCGGCAAGCCCGTCTTCGGGATAGACCGCAATGCCGGCCGATAGAGCCACATAATGCTCCATTCCGCCCACATTGACCGGACGCTCGAATTCTTCGAGCAGCGCATGCGCCCTTTTCATGGCCTCTTCCCCGCCGCTGTCGGGAAGCACGACCGCGAATTCGTCTCCGCCGGTACGGAATACTTCCTCGGGTTCTTTCATATGGTTCTGCAGCATTTCGGAGACGATTCCCAGCAGACGGTCCCCCGCCTCGTACCCGAGCGAATCGTTGATCGTCTTGAACCGGTTGATGTTCAGCACCATAAGCGCCGTCTTGCCGGAATAAGCTTTGTCGAAACGCGAATCCAGCTTCGCATGCAGGCTTCTGCGATTCGGCAGGCCGGTCAGATCGTCGTTGTAGGCCAGGAACTCGATCCGGTCCTCCGCTTCGCGCCGTTCGCGCAGCGGCTCCGCAATCGCCATACGCAGCCCCTGGCTTACCAAAATGGCGTAGGCCAGCGCGTGCAGGCCCGAGGCCAAAAGCAGCGGAACGCCCGAGACGCTTCCGGCCTGGAGCAGCAGCAGCTGGCCGGCCGCAACAAGTCCCAGCGATTGCGACGCGACCCAGAGGGCTTTGATCCGTTTGCGGCGGTAACGAACAAACAAATTCGCCGCGGCGAACAACGACGCGCCGAGCGCAAGCACGCTCAGCGCCAGTTCGACGCCGGCCGCCCCGGCGGCAGACAGCTCGGCACGCACAAAGAACAAAATGCCCGCCAGCGCGGCCGTCGACAGCGGAAGGCCGAAATACAGCAGCGGATTCGGGACGCGGCCCGGACGGTTCGGCAGGAGGAACAGCAGCAGCAGGCCGGCCGCGTACACGAGCGCGGCCAACGACAGCAGCCATTCGCTGCCGGCGCGGCCGGGTGCCGAAGCCGTTACGAAATGCCGCAGGTTGGTCAGCAGATAGAGCAGCTCGATCGAACCTGCGGCTCCCATCAGTTTGACCATTCGCTTGCTGTAGCTTCCGATCCTTCGATCGAACAGCGGCGTCGCGTGGAAATAGACCGTCAGACAGGCCGTAACCGAGAAGCAGGCGGTCAGCAGCAGCAGAGCCGAAGCCCAGCGGCTGCCCGCCCCCACGGGATAATAAACGGTTTCGATCACTTCGGATACAAGGACGAGAACAAAGACGGAAAGAAGATAGAGAGTCAGTTGACGCGTCGCTGAAGTTGGGTTCATGAATTCACTTCCGTCCTGCTGGGATGTCATATAATCGGATCATTCTCACCTTCGTTTAGATTCTACGCCGGCCAGCTAACTCCTGCCGCGCTTCGTCAAAATGAGACAAATTTCTTTTATGCGCGGAGAAACAGGTTTCTCTTCCGGAACCCGTTTTCTCTGCTTATGCTTTGTTCGCCGCCCGACGGACCCGGAGCGGAAAAGGCCGTTTTTTTAGCTTTTTCATCATACTTAAGGCAACTTGCAAAGTAAAGCGGAAATACCGCTTTTGTATGACAAATATCACAGCTGCTTTTCGGGATATAATGATACATTACAAAAAACTAACTGATATTCATTCTCATTCAACCGCGGGATCGACCGGTATCGGACACCGCTATTTTATAGGAGGAATCCAATGTTTCGACAACAGGCAGTAGAAGGCCGGCGCCAGGCGCTGGCAAGCGTAAAGCCCGGCGATTCCGCCGAAGTCCGCGGATTGAACGGCATCAGCCCTATGCTGCGCCGCCGGCTGCGCGATTTGGGCGTTGCGGAGGGAAGCGTGCTGACGGTGCTTCGCCTGGGACCGTTCGGCGGTCCGCTGACCTTCGAATGCGCCGGACAGCATATCGGCATTCGCAGGGAAGAAGCCGGACGCATGGAGGTCGCCCCGCTATGAATCAATTCGCTCTCGTCGGCAATCCCAACACCGGGAAAACTTCGCTGTTCAACACGCTTACCCGTTCGTACGAGACGGTAGGCAATTGGTCGGGCGTGACGGTCGAGAAAAGAGTCGGCACGCTGCGCGGACGCGGCGGCCGGCTCATCGATCTGCCGGGACTGTATTCGCTGCTGCCGCTTACCCCGGACGAAGGCGTAGCCGCTCGCTTTTTAATGGAAGAAACGCCTTCTTCCATTCTTAATATCGTTGACGCCTCGCAGTTGGAACGCAATCTGTACTTGACGATCCAACTGCTGGAATGCGGGCGTCCGATGCTGATCGGACTCAACATGGTCGACGTGGCCCGCAGCCGAAACATCGCGGTCGACGCGGGCGCGCTGCAGCGCGAACTGGGCGTTCCCGTCGTGCCCATCGTCGCCCGCAAAGGAACGGGCTGCGCCGAAGTCCTGCACGCTCTGGGCGGGCTCGAAGCTTCTCGAAGCGGCGGCTTCCGGATCGACTACGGTCCCGCAGTCGAAGCGGGAGCGGCGCGCCTTGCGGCTCTGCTGAGCTCAGGAGGGACGGCCTCCGCTTCGGATCCCCGCTGGACGGCGCTGCAGCTGCTGGAAGGCAACGAAGCGGTACGCGCTTCGCTGCCGGCGGCCGTTCGACCGGCCGAAGTCGATTCGATTCTGGAGCAGACCGCGGAAGAACTGGAATCTTCGGGCCTTGAAAGCGACATCCCCTCCTATCTGCGCAGAATACGCACGGAACGCATCGCGCAGATCTGCCGGAGCGCCCTGGACCGTTCCGGGCAGCGTCTCCATACGGCAACCGAGCGGATCGACGCGATCGTGACCCACCGGATCCTCGGCATTCCTCTTTTTCTGGCTCTCATGTTCCTGATCTTCAAGCTGACGTTCGACTGGCTGGGCAGCCTGCTGTCCGACGTGCTGGACGGCTTTATTTCGGGCTCTCTCAGCGGCGCGATTTCAACCGCGCTGACCTGGCTTGGCGCTTCGCCGTTCACGCATGCGCTCGTCGTCGACGGCATCGTGGGCGGAGTCGGCGGCGTGCTGGTGTTCCTGCCGCAGATCTGCATTCTGTTTCTGCTGATTTCATTCATCGAAGACTCCGGCTACATGGCCCGGATCACGCTGTTGATGGACCGGACGATGGAAGCCGTCGGACTCAGCGGCAAAGCGTTCATTCCGTTCATTATCGGTTTCGGCTGCAACGTGCCCGCGATTATGGCCGCTCGAACGATGGAACAGCGCAAAGACCGGCTGCTGACGACGATGCTCGTGCCTCTCATGTCCTGCTCCGCCCGGCTTCCGGTATATGCGCTGTTCGCCGGCGTGTTTTTCGCTTCGAACCGCGCTCTTGTCGTCATGGGACTGTATTTGCTGGGCATGGTACTCGCTCTTGCGCTGGCCAAGCTGTTTTCCCGCACTCTGCTGAAAAGCGAACCGTCCCTCTTCATCGTCGAACTTCCTCCTTACCGCATGCCGCAGCCGCTGTCGCTGCTGCGCATGACATGGGAGAAAGTCAAAGGATTTCTCCGCAAGGCGGGCACGATCATTCTGGCCGGCTCGATCATCATCTGGTTCCTTTCGAATACGGGGCCGGGCGGCGTAGGCGTCGATATGAACGAGAGCTTTCTCGCCTCCATCGGCGGCGCGCTGGCCGGGCTGCTGAAGCCTATCGGCTTCGGTACGTGGCAGGCGGGCGCGGCTCTTATTACCGGATTCATGGCCAAAGAAGTCGTCGTTTCCACTATGAATATCATTTATCAGGTTCCCGACATGGCCGGGCTGGAACACCAGGTCGCCATGGCTTTTACTCCGCTGCAGGCGTTCAGCTTCATCGCCTTCATTCTGCTGTACATCCCCTGCCTGGCGACGGTCGGCGTAATCCGTAAAGAAACGGCTTCATGGCGCTGGACCTTTTTCTCGATGGGCTATTCGCTGGTGCTCGCTTACATCGTCGCGCTGATCATTTACCAGGGCGGCAGACTGGTCGGTCTCGTCTGAATCCCGGCAGAAAGGAAGATTCCTTATGATCAACTGGATTATCATCGGACTGGCGTTCGCTTATTCCGTTTATGTCCTCGTTCGTTTCTGGAAAAAAAGCAAAAGAGGCGCCTGCGCGGGCTGTGCGGTCCAAGCCGGCGGACAGACTCCCGCCGGCTGTCCCGGCTGCGCTTCCGGCCTGTCGGAGGAAGCGCTGGAAGCGATACGAAGCCGCCGCGCCTGACCGGCCGATAGATTGATGGCATCCCAAAAACCCCGAAGCTCCGGCAGCCGGAACTTCGGGGTTTTGACCGTTCATGCCGCGGCCGGGGCAAATCGAAACTTTTCCTTATTAGCGGTCGGCTCCGCGGTCTTTCGCGTAACGGCTTCGGTTATAGTCCCGGATCAACTCGTCCACCTCGGCGGAATCGTATTCGCGATAAGCAGGACGGGACGCGATTTCCCTTCCCGTCTCGGTCGGCGTCAGCTCGGGACGAAACCGGTAACCGCGGCGCACCGCTTCGCGTACCAACCGAACATAGTCTTTTCTCGGCCCATCGGGCGGCTCGGGCGGCAGAACCGCCCGTTTCCGGATCCGCTTGGGTCGATGCTCCATTTTCTCCGTCATATCGACATAAGCTTCAGGTTCCTTGCGCCGCAGGGGCTGCGCCGTAATCCGCAGATTCGCAAGCAGCCGTTTGAACCAGTCGGGCAGCCAGCGCGCCAGCAGCACGTACAAGATGCGCAGGACGATAATTACTGCGGCCGCGATCATCAGAATCACTGCCACCCGAACGAGCCAGATGACCACCAATTCTTGATTGCGGGAAATGACGTCTCCCTGCTCGCTGGGAACGTCGGCTAATTCAGGGTCCGATGATTCCGGTACAGACGGCGGAGGCATTTCCCGGTCCCCGGAAACGTCCCATTGAAGCAGCCGCTTCAGCAGCCGGAACAATTCCGCGAGCAGGACGGGCAGCCGGCTTGCCCCGCCGACCAGCAGAATCAGAAGCAGCAGACCGGACATAAAGCCTCGATTGATACGCCGAAGGCGGTCTTTCGGAATCGGTTCGTCTTCCGCCAGTCCCCCCGCCTCTCGCAGCCTTCGCGAGTTCCAGCGCAGAAGCAGCAGCATGCCCGTTAGCGTGCCGGCGGCATAAAGAGACAGCGAATAGGGATACAGCGGGCCGGGACGCAGGGAGACCGCGTACAGAATAAGTCCGGCCAGCAGCCAGACGCAGAAGATAAACGTCTCGCGGCGGCTCCGGGTCGCCCGCATGCCTCCGTATGCGCCCGCCTCCCCCGCAGCCAGCAGCAGAAGCAAAAGCGGAATGCCGCGGGCTCCGATTCCGCCCGCCGCGACCGCCAGTATGGACACGGCGGCCGGCAGGAACGCGCCCGCCAGATAAGCCGGCTCCCGGCGAAGACGGCGCCCCGCATAGTCGCCCGCGAACAAACACAGAAAAACCAGCAAAGCCGATACGTAAGGTTGGATCTCCGTAACGTATACGGAAAAGGCCAAGACCAGCGGATAGCTCATCACCGTCGTTTGAAAGGCGGCACCGGCCGATTCGGCCAACTGTTTTTTCATGCGCCCACCTCCTCCGCGCGGTTCTCGCGTTCCGCGTCTTCCGCTTGTCGTTCGTCCATTCCCCGGGCGGGCGGCGGACTTCCCGGATGAATAACGCTCACTTTGTGCCCCCGGCTTTCCAACCTGTCGACCGCCTGACCGATCCCGGCCGAACCGGCGGCGCTGATGACCACGTAATCTCGCGGGCTTTCTGTCCGTCTGCTTTCTTGCAGGAGGCATTCCTCCAGCGATTGCCGAGACTTCAATCGTATTCCGGCCAGCGCCTCCATGATTGCCCCTCGCTGCGCCGCGCCGCCGGCCGGAGCAATCCGCTCCGCGGACAGCGTGTGCGCGTTATGGATCAGTCCGACGGGAATGCCCTGCCGGATCAGTCCTTCGGCGCCGGTGGCCGCCACGCTGATTGCGTGTTCCGCTTCTTCTTCGCCGCTTCCCTCCTGAAGGCCGAGAACGACGCGTCCGATGTCAAGGACGATCATAACCTGCGGATCGGCGGAATGACCTTGCCGGTACGCCTGCAGAGTGCCGGTGCGGGCGCTCGATTTCCAGTGAATCCGGTTCATCGGATCTCCGGGCGCGTATTCCCGGGACCCTTCGATCAGGAAGGGATCTTCCAAAATCCAGCGGCGTACCGAAAATTCTCCCTGCCAGCTGCGCCAATCCGAAGGCATCTTCATCTCCTGCAGCAGACGCGGGTATACCACCAGGGGGCTCTCCACATGCACCGAATTCGAGCGCATTACAAAGCCGAGCAGGTCGCCGGAAGTCATGAACACGGTGGACAGCCGGTAGATGCCCCGATTCTCGCATACGACGAAGTGTTTTCTCGTCACCCGCTGCCGGGGCATCAGCGCAAACCCGCTGGTATGCGTCTGGTAGACGCTGCCCAAATTCAGTTTGGGCGTCTCCGCGCCTTTCCGGCCGCGAAAGCGGAACACGGCCGGAAACTCCGCTTCCAGCTTAAGCCAGGGAACCGGCAGCCGCTTATCGTTCTCGATCACTTCGATCAGTTCCAAGTCCTCGCCCGCATAGCAGGAAGCTCGGCTGAAGCTTCGGTTGTAGCGAATACGGCGCATGGAGGCGCGGCCGATTACTACGCTCTGCAGGCCGGCCAGCAGCACACCGGCCAGAATCATTCCTAATAAAGCCAAAGCTTCCCCCTCTTTCGTCGGGACAATGTATCGCCCTTTATTTCCTTATCTCTCCATTATAACCTTCTAACCGGTCTACTGGCAAAGGCATGTAAGCTTGCTTATGCCACATCCCGAACGCGTCCGAAACCAAAAAAGGAGAAGCGCTATTCGCGCTTCTCCCCGTGTCCGTAACGCGCATGATTATACCGCTCGACCAACCGGTCCAGTTCCTCCGCGGAAAGCTCGGTGTATTTCCCCGCGGAGAGCTCCCGGCCGTTTTCTGCCGGCGTGCGGCTCGGCAGAAACGGAAATCCCTTCCTCGCCGCATTCATAAGGACACTGCGGTAACGCAGTCTGGGGTCTTCGCCGACATATTCGGGTTCGCGGCGGCCGAAACGGAAGCGGCGCTTTTTCGATCCCGTCTTCTCTTCGGCCAGCTTCTCCGCCTTATCGGTATAATTCTTGCCGTCCTGCGAAGCCCGAATTTCCCGCATCAGTCCGAATCTTGCCGCAATCTTGCGAATGAGATTGCGCAGACCGTTCGGCAGCCAGCGTCCGAACAGCCGATAGAGCAGCCAGCCGATCACGATCACCAGTACAATGAAGAACAGGATTCGAAGCGAGTACCCGACCGCTTTCAGCCATAACGGCGTTTCTCCGCTCTCTCCAAGCTGCCCCAGCTGCGAATAGTCCGCGGCCGGCAGCGGCGAATCCGGCGCAAAATCCGGTTGGGCCGGCGGGCCGGCGAAGATCGACATCCACCATTCGCGAATGGCGTTCAGGATGCCGGTCGGGCCGCCGACCAAGCCGGCTGCGACGACAAGCGCCGCTACGATCCAGGTGAGGCGCCGGTTCGCCGTCAGCACGCTGCCGAGCGCGGACGTTTCCTGTCCGGCGGCGTCCCTGACCCGGTCGCCGTTGACCAGAAGCAGCGTCAGCGCAAGCAGCAAAACGGATACCGTATAGAGCAGCGGACGATAATTTTCCAGATCCGGCGTATTCCCCGCATATACGTACAGGATCAGCAGGGCGGCAATCCCGCTCAGCGGAATCCGCAGCTGCATATTGTCCCACAGCTGCCTGCGCCCCGTCATCAGCCCTCGCAAAGCCGCCAGCAGCAGCACGGCGGCGCCGATCCCCCGAACAAGCGTGCCGCCCGGCAGAAACAGTCCAAGCAGCAGAGCGGCCGCGAAAGGCAGCAGGGTCGCCCAGCCGGCCAGCCGATTTTCCGCCTGCCTCAAGCCGATCAGGCTGGCACAGAGATGCAGCGCAAGCAGCGGCAGAAGCAGCAGCAGATCCGGCAGTTTCAGCAGATAATGCGCAAGCAGCACGGCAGGGGCATAGACCGACATCGTTTCCAGCAGCGAATAAGCGGCCGGACGCCCGAATCCCTGCAGCAGAGGACGGCGTTCCCGAGCTTCGGCATTCGTCTTCATAACGCGGCCTCCTCTCCGAACGAAGCAGCTTCGCGCTGTCCCGACGAGCGAATGCCGGACGCCGCCACATTCGCTCCGTCGGCCGAAAATCCCGTGACGCCGACCCGGTGACCGAGCTGTTCCAGCGACGCTATCGCTTCTTCCACCTTCGACGAGCGATGGGCCGTTACGATCAAATAATCGATCGGTTCCCTGAACTCGCGCTGCGCCTCCAGCTGCATCAGTTCGTGGAACGGCAGGCGGGACTTCAATTCGAAGCCCGCCATGGCTTCCAGCATCCGGCCCAGATGCACGGGTCCGTAGTCCGTGTCGAGACGATACCCCGCTTCCCCAAGCTGCGATTCTCCGTTATGGGCGAACCCCGCGGGCATGCCCTGACCGATCAGCGAAGCGGCGCAGGTCGCCGCCAGCGACAGCTGCCGTTCGACCAGCCCCTTACGGGTCACGACGCTCCACATCGTTTCCGAATCTTCGACATTCAACAGAATCATGACGCGCGGGTCGGCCGAATACCCGCTTTTGTGTACCTGAAGCCGACCGGTACGCGCGCTGGCTTTCCAATGAATCCGGTTCATCGGATCGCTCTGCGCGTATTCCCTGACTCCGGTGATCAGAAAAGGATCTTCGACGATCCAGCGCCGAACCGCAAGCTCGCCCTGCCATGTTTTCCAGGAAATCGGCAGCTCGCCGTCGCCCAGCATCCGGGGATGAATGACCATGCGCGCGTGCAGGTCGATTTTTTTTGAAGGCGCATACATTCCGAAGAGGTCGCCGCCGGTCATCGTCGCGCTTTCGATCGGATAGATCCCTCTCTCCCGACAGGTGATGCGATGCGTTCGCGTGATTTTGGTTCGGGCCGGCAGGGTAAACAGGCTCGCATGGTTTTGATAAATATTTCCTTCGCTTACGCTCGTATCGGAACTGCGGGTAAAGGACAGCGCCGAAGGAAGCATCGATTCCAAGCGCAGCCAAGGCACAGGCAGGCGTTTGCGGTTGGAGATCGTCTCGACCATCTCGATTCGCTCTCCCTCCCGGCAGACGTATTTGCTGAAATCGCGCCGGTAATCGAGCCGGCTCAAAGCCGGCCGACCCAAAATCCAACCCTGCGCGATGACGATGAGCCCGACCAGGATCAAAAATCCGAGCAGCGCCATTTATCTCACTTCGCTTTCCAGTCCCTCTTCGCTCGGCACGGGGACCCGATCCGACAGCTCGGCCAAGATGCGCTCGGCGGGATGATCCTGCAGATCGTAGCGATTGTTCAGCACCAGGCGATGGGCGCAGACCGGTACCAGCAGCTTTTTGATATCGTCGGGCAAAATGTAATCGCGTCCCTTGAGGGCGGCGTAAGCCTGGCAGGCTCTCAGCAGGGATTGCGTGCCGCGCGGGCTGATGCCGAGCGCCAGTTCCGAATGGGCGCGCGAAGCGTCCGCCAGCGCCACGATATAATCGAGCAGGTCGTCGGTAATCGTGACCCGGCGGCACACGGCCTGCGCTTCGAGCACCTCTTCCGCCGTCGCGGTCGTCGCGGCCGCTTCGGCCGCCAATCCGCCCGCCTGCACGGTACGCCGCAAAATCTCCCGCCCTTCCGGAGCCGAAGGATAACCCAGCTTCATCCGGATCATAAAGCGGTCCATCTGCGCTTCCGGCAGCGGGAACGTTCCCTGGTTGTCGACCGGATTCTGCGTCGCCAGCACCATGAACGGCTGCTCCAGCTTCATCGTCTCTCCGTCGACGCTGATCTGGCGCTCCTCCATGCATTCCAGAAGGCTGGACTGGGTACGAGGCGTCGCCCGGTTGATTTCGTCGGCCAGCACGATGCGGGCGAACAGCGGCCCCGGCCGGAAATGGAATTCGCCGTCTTTTTGATTATAAAAATGAATGCCCGTCAAGTCCGAAGGCAGCAGGTCCGGCGTGAACTGAATGCGCTGGAAGCTGAGACTGAGCGAGGCCGCGAGGCTTTTGGCAAGCATCGTCTTCCCCGTGCCCGGCACGTCTTCGAGCAGTACGTGACCCGAAGCGAGCAGCGCGGTCAGCAGCAAATCCACTTCGTCTTCTTTTCCTACAATAATATTCCCGATATTTTGCTTAAGTCTCGATGCGAGGTCCTGTACGCTTTTCATGAACGTTCCTCCGTCTTCCCTATGCCGCGCCTTGCATGAAGGCAAATCGCCGTCCGGGATATGTATTGGGATTCGTTTAACTTCCTGTTTCTTCCTACCTTTTTATTTTAACAAAGACGATAGCGTTTTCCAAACTTCTTGGACAGCCTCGCTCCACGAAGGGCAGCGGACGGGGATAAAACAAAACCGGAAGGATCGGGTGGGATCGCTTCCGGTTTTGTTATTTATTCGACAGCGGCGCTTTCGCGCAGCTTTTTCAATCCGTTGGACAGTATGTTCACACGTGTCACTTCTCCGCCGCGATCGATATAAGCCGACCATTTGGGGAAATACGTCTTCATCAGCAGATCGCCCGTTTCGGTCAAATCCGAACGCCGAACGACCAGATCGCTTTTGATCGAACCGTCCTCGTTGAACGGATTTGCAAGGAGCAGCTCGTTTTCCAACAAAAAGTTCAGCAGCGCCAGCGTGGTTTCTTCGACCTGCTTGCGGTACGACAAATTTTTGCTTCTTTTCAGCAGCGTCGGATACGAATACCGGAGAATATCGGGATCGCCCATGCCGCTTATTTGCCGTTTTTTTGCTGAATCTTGTCCAACTTCTGGCTCATTACGGCAAGACGCCGCTTCAGTTCGATCTGCCAGCGTTTGTCTCCCATTTGTTTGGCGACGCCGAGCAGATCCAGCGACAGATCGATCTGATTGCGAACCGACTCCAGCTTATCGTCGCTTTCCATGCTCACGCAGTTGGCGAACATTTCGACATCGTCTTCCAAAATGTAATCCTGGAAATCGATTTCCGATTCGCCGTCGCCGTGCGCGTATTCGGCGAGAATCTCATACTCGCTTTCGACCTTGTAATGAACCTCGATCCGTTGGCATACCGGACAATATAACAGAGGAACGTTGTGAACCTGGGTCCGGTAGTGTGTCAGCGTACCCTTTGTTCCGATCATACTGGCTCCGCAGCAGAAACTCATGGCCGTTCACCCTCCTTTATTGGTTCATCCCTTGGCTATTATCAACCCTCTTGCGGCATTTTGAATACCTGTCGCTTATCCGTCTTGCAATGTTTCGGTCCTGCCTGGCCTCATCTTAGCATGGAATTTCGCGGCACGCCAGAGACAAAGGTGCAAAAAAGCCTCCTTCCCGGTACATGCCGGGAAGAAGGCTTTGCCTATGAACCGAGACTGCGTCGGCAGGGCCGACGCGCGCCATTAACCTTGAAGGTTTTTGTCGCCCGGTTTCCAGTTCATCGGGCACAGACCGCCCGATTGAAGAGCTTGAAGCACGCGCAGCGTTTCTTCCACGCTGCGGCCCACGTCGTTGTGGTTCACGACTTGATATTTCAGTTCGCCTTCCGGATCGATGATGAACAGGCCGCGCAGCGCGACGCCTTCTTCTTCGATCAGAACGCCGTAGTCGCTTGCGACTTTTTTCGTGATGTCCGAAGCGAGCGGGAAGTTGATCTTGCCCAGGCCGCCGATTTCCGTCGGAGCCGCGATCCATGCCTTGTGGCTGTGCACGGAGTCGATGCTCACGCCGAGAACTTCGGTATCGAGAGTCTGGAAGTCGCCGAAGGCGTCGCTCAGTGCCGTGATTTCAGTCGGGCACACGAACGTGAAGTCCAGCGGATAGAAGAAGAACACGAGCCATTTGCCGCGGTAATCTTCGAGGGATACTTTGCCGAATTCCTGTCCGTCCCCGGATACAGTTTCCATTGTAAAGGCCGGAGCCGGTTTGCCTACCAAACGTTCTGCCATTGTCGTAAAATCCTCCTTCAAAATGACACCCGGTGAAGAGTGTTTTCTGAATATTCTGAAACCCATGACACTATGTTATCACCGGGATTTTTCGAAGTCAAGATTATAACGCTTATTTATTTGTAATGATTATCATTTACGAATCGCGTTGAGAATCAGCTCGCCCATTTGCGTGGTGGACAGCGCTTCGGCGCGGCCGGCGGCGATGTCGCTCGTCCGGTGTCCCGCGTCCAGCACCTCGGCTACCGCGCGCTCGATCGCATCTGCCGCTTCGCCGTAGCCGAACGTCAAACGCAGCATCAGCGCGGTCGACAGAATGGTCGCGATCGGATTCGCCAGCCCTTGTCCGGCAATGTCCGGCGCCGAGCCGTGTACCGGTTCGTACAGTCCGTAGCTGCCTTCTCCGAGGGACGCCGAGGCCAGCATGCCGATCGAACCGGTGAGCATAGCCGCTTCGTCGCTCAGGATGTCGCCGAACATGTTCTCCGTCACGATCACGTCGAAGCTCGACGGGCGGCGCAGCAGCTGCATGGCGCAGTTATCGACCAGCACATGTTCCAGTTCGACTTCCGGATACTCTTCGGCGATACGAATCACCGTTTCGCGCCACAGCCGCGACGTTTCGAGCACGTTCGCTTTATCGACCGAAGCCAGCTTTTTGCGGCGCTTCATGGCGATGTCGAAGGCTTGACGGGCGATGCGCTCCACTTCGGCCGCATTGTAGGCGCATGTATCGACCGCTTCTTCTCCTTGTTCCGTCTGTCTGCGGAATTTCTCCCCGAAATATATGCCGCCGGTCAGCTCGCGCACGACCATCAGGTCCGTGCCTTCCAGCACTTCCGGCTTCAGCGTCGAGGCGTCTTTCAAGCAGTCGAAGACGACGGCCGGACGAAGGTTGGAGAACAGGCCGAGCTCTTTGCGGATGCCGAGCAGCCCCGTTTCCGGACGCAGCTCCTTCGGATTGTTGTCCCATTTCGGTCCGCCGACCGCGCCCAGCAGCACCGCATCGGCGCGCTTGCAGACTTCCAGCGTTTCGGCCGGAAGCGGCGTGCCTTTCTCGTCGATCGCGATCCCGCCGAACAGCGCATGCTCCGTTTCGAACGAATAGCCGAATACTTCGCCGACTTTGTGCAGCACTTTTTCCGCTTCCGCCACTACTTCGGGTCCGATACCGTCTCCCGCGATTACCGCGATTTTTTTCGTTTCCGCCATTTGTCGCACTCCCTATTCGTCATGGAATTCCCGCCGGCGAAATGCTTGCTTTCCGTCACCGCTCCGGGTTGGAACCTCTATTCCAAAACAGTAACATACTCCGTCAGAGATTGACCAAGATATAGAAACTATCAACTTGATAGGATTTGCCTATAGGCCGACGACTATCTTTCATCATTACTTACATAAAGAAATTTGCTTATGCTTAAGCTGATTGTTACAGTAATAGGGTAATGATAAAGGAATAACGTTTCGCCAAATCATCGATCGAGGAGCTGAGCGAACAACATGGAATACACGTATTTGGGAAAGTCGGGACTTAAGGTCAGCCGCATCTGTCTGGGCACCATGAATTTCGGCAATCAAACGGATGAAAAAGATTCGTTCCGCATCATGGATGCGGCTCTGGATGCCGGAATCAACTTCTTTGATACTGCAAACGTTTACGGAGGCAAAGACAACGCCGGCCTTACGGAGGAAATCATCGGACGCTGGTTCAAACAGGGCGGAGGCCGCCGGGAAAAAGTCGTGCTCGCGACCAAAGTGTACGGCGGCATGGGCAACGACGTCGACGGGCCGAACGGGGAGCGCGGACTGTCCGCTTATAAGATTCGCCGCCACCTCGAAGGATCGCTGCAGCGTTTGCAGACCGATCACGTCGAACTGTACCAGATGCACCACGTCGACCGCAACGCCAGTTGGGACGAGCTTTGGGGAGCTTTCGAGGTTGCCGTGAACCAGGGCAAAATCGACTATGTCGGCTCCAGCAACTTTGCCGGCTGGGATATTGCCGTCGCGCAAAAAGAAGCGGAAAAGCGCGGTTTTCTCGGTCTGATCTCCGAACAGCACAAATACAGCCTGCTGACCCGCGAACCGGAACTCGAAGTGCTGCCGGCTTCGGAAGCGCTGGGCCTTGGCGTCATTCCGTGGAGTCCGCTCGCCGGCGGCCTGCTCGGCCGCAACGCGCTCAAAAAGATCGAAGGCTCCCGCAGCGGCGGCAACGCCGAACTGGTGGACAAGCACAAAGAACAGCTTGAGCAGTTCAAAACGTTCAGCGAAGAACTGGGCGAGCAGCAGGACACCGTTGCGCTGGCTTGGCTGCTGTCCAACCCGGCCGTCACCGCTCCGATCATCGGACCGCGGACGCTCGAGCAGCTTCAAGACGCGCTGCGCATCATCGAATTGAAGCTGGGCGAAGCCGAGCTGAAACGTCTGGACGAAATCTTCCCGGGACCGGGCGGGTCGGCTCCGAACGCTTACGCCTGGTAACCGATCGGGCGGCAGATTCGATCGAACAAATCCACCACCTTGACCGTGATAAAGTAAGGTTACGCCCTCTGAAACGCCTCTAAAGCATGTGCGTTTCAGGCGAACGCACACCTCTGATTAGGGTGGGTCAACGTGCTAGCTGTAGACGAAAACGGTACCGCCGTCCGATTATCGGACATGCGGTACCGTTTTTCGACGTTGCCGAATTTTCGTTTTTTACCAGACCTTCTCCGCGCCCTTGCGTCCGCTCGGAAGGCGGCGGTTGGCCGCCAGCCGGTTGAGCGCGTCGATATAAGCGCGGGCGCTCGCCTCGAGCACGTCCGTGCTGACGCCCCGTCCGCGCACTTCCGTCTCTCCCTGGCGCATGGTGACATGCACTTCTCCGAGCGCGTCCTTGCCCAGCGTAACCGCCTGGATAGCGTAGTCCACCAGCGTGACTTCTTCGCCCACCGCCTGGTCGATCGCGTTATAGATCGAGTCGACGGTACCGTTGCCGCCGGATTTCGCCGTGCGGCTGCCTTCGCCGGCTACGGATACCGTAACGCTTGCCGTCGGCGCCGCTTCGGTCGCGAACGAGAAGCTCAGCGACTCCAGCGCGTACTGCTCAGGCGCGTCGGCCAGCCGCTCTTCGAGCAGCGCCAGCAGATCGTCGTCGGTAATCTCTTTCTTCTTGTCCGCCAGATCTTTGAACTTGGCGAACGCTTCGTTCAGCTGCTCTTCCTCCAGCGTGTACCCCAGCTCGAGCAGCTGCTCGCGGAAAGCGTGTCGGCCGGAATGCTTGCCGAGCACCAGCTTGCTCTCCTTGAAGCCGACCGTCTCCGGCGACATGATTTCGTACGTCGTCTTCTCCTTGAGCATCCCGTCCTGGTGGATGCCCGACTCATGCGCGAACGCGTTCGCGCCGACGATCGCTTTGTTGCCCGGCACGTTCATGCCGGTAAGCTTGCTGACCAGCCGGCTCGTTCTGGCGATCTCGCTCAGCGCCAGCCCGGTCTTCGCGCCGAAGAAATCGGCGCGGGTCTCCAGCGCCATCGCGATTTCCTCGATGGCGGTATTGCCGGCGCGTTCGCCGATGCCGTTGATCGTGCCTTCGATCTGGTCGGCTCCGTTCAGGATGGCGGCCAGCGTATTGGCCGTCGCCATGCCGAGGTCATCGTGGCAGTGCGCGCTCAGCTGCACTTTTTCGATTCCCGGTACCGTTTCTTTCAAATGCTTGAAGATCGCCCCGTATTCGGCCGGGTTCAGATAGCCGACCGTATCCGGGATGTTGACGACGTAAGCGCCCTCGCGCACGGCCATCGCCACCACTTCGGCGCGGAAGTCCGCCTCGGTGCGTCCCGCGTCCTCGAGCGAAAATTCGATCTTGGAGAAGTATTTCTTGGCATAGCGGATCGCGGACTGCGCCGCCTCCAGCACTTGATGCTTCTCCATTTTCAGCTTATATTTCCGGTGGATCGGAGAAGTCGCCAGGAACACGTGCAGACACGGATCGGCCGCGCCTTTCAGCGCTTCTCTCACCGCGTCGATATCGGATTCGCGCGAACGCGACAGGCCGACGACGCTGGCATTTTTGACCGCGCGGGCAACCGCGTTGACCGCCGCCAGATCGCCCGGCGAAGCGGCCGGGAAGCCGGCTTCCATCCGGTCCACGCCGAGTTTCTCCAGCTGATGGGCGATCTCGACTTTTTCTCGCGTATTCAGGTTGACGCCGGGCGACTGTTCGCCGTCGCGCAGCGTCGTATCGAAGATATAAATTTTCCGCACGGTTTGCGCCTCCTAGTCGAATGGAAATGGATATGGAAAGGGGCCGCCCCGGTCGCCGTTTTCGCGCAGCCCGGGGTAGCCCCGCTTCCCTTTTTCAAAAAGAGCTTACTTCTTGATCCAGTGCATCATTTCGCGCAGCTGCGAGCCGACGACTTCCAGCTGATGCTCGGACTCGTTGCGGCGGGTTGCCGTCAGGAAAGCGCGTCCCGACTGGTTCTCCAAAATGAAGTCGCGCGCGAATTTGCCCTGTTGGATATCCGTCAGCACTTCCTTCATCGCCTTCTTCGTGTCTTCCGTCACGATGCGGGGGCCCGTTACATAATCGCCGTATTCCGCCGTATTGCTGATGGAATCGCGCATCGTCGCCAGGCCGCCTTCGTACATCAGGTCGACGATCAGCTTCAGTTCGTGCAGGCATTCGAAGTAAGCCATTTCCGGCGCATAGCCGGCTTCCGTCAGCGTCTCGAATCCGGCTTTGACGAGAGCGCTCACGCCGCCGCACAGTACGGCTTGCTCGCCGAACAGATCCGTCTCGGTTTCTTCGCGGAACGAAGTCTCGATGACTCCGGCCCGGGTACAGCCGATGCCTTTCGCATAAGCCAAGCCGATGTCTTTCGCTTTGCCGGTCGCGTTTTGATGAATCGCGATCAGGCCCGGCACGCCGAAGCCTTCTTCATACGTTCTGCGGACCATGTGGCCCGGCGATTTCGGAGCGACCAGCAGCACGTCGTTGCCGGCTTTTGCCACGATCTGGCCGAAGTGAACGTTAAAGCCGTGCGCGAACAGCAGCGCCGCATCGTCTTTCAGGTTCGGTTCGATTTCGCTTTTATACACGGAGGCTTGCGTTTCGTCAGGCATCAGAATCTGAACGATATCGGCGCGCTTGGTCGCATCCGCTACCGACAGCACTTCAAAGCCGTCTTCTCTCGCTTTGTCCGCCGATTTGCCTTCGCGGAGACCGACCACCACCTGCAGGCCGCTGTCGCGCAGGTTCTGCGCGTGCGCATGTCCCTGGCTGCCGTAGCCGATAATCGCGATCGTTTTTCCTTGAAGTACGCTCAGGTCTGCATCATTTTCATAGTACGTGGTAACTGCCATTCTTATTTCCTCCTTTGTGTATAAAACCTCAACCCTGCCCAAACAAGCGGGTAGCTCAGCGGAACCGAGTTTCGAAAATATTCGTCTTTTCGTGTCCGAGACCGGCTCCGTTCAGCTCCCCGCCCGTTCGGGCGGTGATTCTTCGAACTTCCGAACGGCGAATCGCCGCCCTGAAGCGTCAACCCTTCACTATCTCAAAGTCCGATCTTTCGCCGCTTCCTGCCGCTATCTATTCATTTCGCCGCACGCTTCCCGTTTCCTGTCGGAACGTTTAAGCATTGCCCCGAACCATCGCCGTCACGCCGGTGCGCGACAGCTCGCGAATGCCG
The DNA here is from genome assembly GCF_011090185.1 of Saccharibacillus alkalitolerans. Lineage (GTDB taxonomy): Bacteria > Bacillota > Bacilli > Paenibacillales > Paenibacillaceae > Saccharibacillus > Saccharibacillus alkalitolerans. Next base: position 582,753 of record NZ_JAAFGS010000003.1, read on the forward strand.
TAAGGGGTCAGCAGCTCGATCATCGCGTCGATCTTCTCGGTGTCTCCGACGACCTGAACCATCAGGCTGTGCGTGCCGATATCGACCACCGCCGCCCGGAATGTCTCGACCAGTCCCATGATTTCCGGCCGCGCGCTCGGTTCCGATTTGACTTTGATGAGCGCCAGCTCCCGTCCGACCATCGGATTGGCGCTCAAGTCGATGACTTTGATGACATCGATGATTTTGTACAGCTGCTTTTCGATCTGCTCGATCGTCTTGTCGTCGCCGCTCGTGACGATGACCATGCGGGAAAGCCCTTGTTCTTCGGATTGGCCCACGGTAATGCTCTCGATGTTGAATCCGCGGCGGCCGAACAATCCGGATACCCGCTGCAGCACGCCGGGCTGGTCGTTGACCAGGATGGAAATGGTATGTTTGGTCTGCGTCGTATTCGTCATCGTTATTCGTCCCCCATCAGCATTTGATCCAGCGTCATGCCCTGCTGCACCATCGGATACACGTTCTCGCCCTTTTCGACCACAAAATCGATCACGACCGGCCCCGGCGTATCGAGCGCTTCCTGCCAGGCGGCACGCGCTTCTTCTTTGGTCGTTGCGCGAAGGCCTTTGACTCCGTAGGCTTCCGCCAGCTTCACGAAATCCGGACTGCCGGCCAGGTCGATGTGGCTGTAGCGGTTCTCGTAGATCAGCTCCTGCCACTGACGAACCATGCCCAGTACCTGATTGTTCAAAATGACCACTTTGACCGGGATATTGTTGATCGCGCAGATGGCGAGCTCCTGCGAGCACATCTGCATGCCGCCGTCGCCGTTGATCGAGATGACCAGCCGCTCGGGCTGCGCCATCTGGGCGCCGATCGCCGACGGAAGTCCGAATCCCATCGTGCCGAGTCCTCCGGAAGTGATCCACGAACGCGGGTTGCTGAACTTGTAATATTGGGCCGCCCACATCTGGTGCTGGCCGACGTCCGTTGTCACGATCGCTTCGCCTTTCGTCGTTTCGTTCAGCAGCTCGACGACCCACTGCGGCTTCAGCACGGTCTCGCTGTCTTTATAACGGAACGGCTTCTCCGCTTTCCATTGTTGAAGCCGCGTTCTCCACTCGTCCGCCAATTCGGCCCGCTTGACCGATTTGTTCAGCAGTTCCAATACCGTCTTGACGTCGCCGACGATCGGAATGTCCGTTTTGACGTTTTTGCCGATCTCCGCCGGATCGATATCGATATGCGCGATTTTCGCTTTCGGCGCAAAGCCGTTCAGCTTGCCCGTGACCCGGTCGTCGAAACGCGCTCCGATGCTGATCAGCAGGTCGCATTCCTGGATGGCCATGTTCGAAGCGAACGTGCCGTGCATGCCCGGCATTCCCAGCCAGTGTTCGTTCCCGCTCGGGAAACCGCCCAGTCCGAGCAGCGTAGTCGTGATCGGGGTTCCCGTTTTCTCGACCAGTTCGAGCAGCGCTTCGTGTCCGCCGGAATAGACGACTCCGCCGCCGGCCAGGATCAGCGGGCGTTCCGCTTTCGAGATCGCTTCGGCCAGACGCTCCACCTGCAGCTTGTTCGGCATTGTCCGCGGATTGTAACCTCTCAGCGCAACCGGTTCGGTATGCGGTTGGAACAGCGTCATCGCCGCCGACACGTCCTTCGGAATGTCGATCAGCACCGGTCCTTTCCGGCCCGTGTTCGCGATATGGAAAGCTTCGTGGATGATGCGCGGAAGTTCGTCGACGCTGCGCACCAGATAACTGTGCTTCGTGATCGGCAGCGTGATCCCCGTGATGTCGGCCTCCTGGAAAGCGTCGGTTCCGATCAGCGTCGAAGCGACGTTGCCGGTAATGACGACGAGCGGCGTCGAATCCATGTACGCCGTCGCGATGCCCGTGACCAGATTGGTCGCTCCCGGTCCCGAAGTGGCGATGCAGACGCCCACTTCGCCGGATGCCCGGGCATAACCGTCTGCCGCGTGAATCGCTCCCTGCTCGTGCCGGGTCAGCAGATGGTGGAAATCTTTAAAGCCGTACATGGCGTCGTAGATATACAGCACCGCGCCTCCCGGGTAACCGAACACGCATTTGACGCCTTCGAGCACCAGGCTGCGGAGGAGGATGTCCGAACCTGTCAAGACTTCCTGTTTGTCCACCCATTTTTCTCTTAATTCTTCCGTCGATCTCGCTTCTGGCATTTGCGCGCTCATCGTTATTCCTCCTTCCAAAGATTACATCAATCTCACATCGTCAGTTTGCAAAAGGCCGCCCGAACGGAATTTGTCCGCTTTTCGGCATGCCCCGCGCGGAATCGGAACCCGTCCGCGAAAATCAAAAAACCTTTCGCCCCGCAAAGCAGATGTTCTGCTTCGAGGGACGAAAGGTTATAAGCCTCACGTGGTACCACCCAAATTTGCCCGCACCTTGCGGTGCGCAGCCTCAAGCGAATCCGAAATCGAACGAACTCCGATTCCAAACACGCGGTTCGTAACGCGAACCTCACGATTTTCCCTAATCGCCGAACGTGACAGCAGGTCTGTTCCAGACCGGACACTCCTTCGCTTTTCAGGAAAACAGCTCCGAGGTGAGCTCGTATCTAAGGGATTTTGGCGGTAGGTTCCAGCGTACTGCTTCCTCCGCTCTCTGGCAAAAGAGCCCTTAAAACTTCGTCCTCTTCATAGCCGATCAGTTATTCAAGCTGTATGGTGCTGAATGTTAGGGTTATTATATGACTTAAGTTTTGAGGAAGTCAACACCTATTTTCAACAAAAATCGAAACTCCGCTTTTTCGCATACACGCTCGGCATACCCCGGGTCCTTCACGGGAGGACAAAAAAACCGCTTCTTTCCCGCGCCGAAGCGATCGGAAAGAAGCGGTTTTTGCCGATGTTCGCGGCTGAAAGATGCCAAGCCCGTGTGCGCAGGGCTATACGGCTGCCGCCTTTTGTTCTTAGCGCTTGCCGGGATCGTAAGGTTCCCCGAGCGCTGCTGGAGCTCTCGATTTGCCGACCGCGACGACGAGCACGATGACCGTCAGTACATACGGCAGCATGAGGATGAAATCCTGCGGAATGCTGGCCGACCATTCGAACAGCTGGACATAGTTGCGGATCGCTTGCGAGAAGCCGAAGAACAGCGCCGCGCCGAAAATGCCGAGCGGGTTCCACTTGCCGAAGATCATCGCGGCAATGGCGATAAAGCCCTGACCGGAGATCGTCGTGTGCGAAAACAGTCCGGTCGTGGTCAGCGTGATGGTTGCCCCGCCGAGTCCCGCCAGCGCGCCGCTCAGCATAACGCCGATATAACGCATGCGGTTGACGTTGATCCCCATCGTGTCCGCCGCGCTCGGATGCTCGCCGACCGCGCGCAGACGCAGACCGAATTTGGTCTTGTACAGCACGTAATACGTGACAAATACCAGCGCGATCGCGATGAACGTCGTCGGATAGGCGTTCAGAATGCCTACTCCGAAGATCGGTCCGATGACGGGAATAGAAGCGATATCCGGGAAGCTCAATTTTGCGAGACGGTTCATCAGCAGCGGCGTTTCGCCAGCGCCTTCGAACAGCAGTTTGACGAGATACAGCGTGATCCCCGTCGCCAGGAAGTTGATGACGACGCCGCTGATCGTCTGATCCGCCTTGAACGTAATCGTCGCTACGGCGTGGATCAGCGAGCCGAGCACGCCGACGACGACTGCCGTCAACAGCCCTACCCAGGGCGAAGCGCCGCCCATGCCGGCTTCCTCCGCATAGTGCGTGCCGACAGCCGCGGCGAAGGCGCCGAATACCATCAGGCCTTCGATGCCGATGTTGACGATACCGGAACGCTCGGAGAAAAGGCCGCCGAGCGCGGCGAAGATCAGGGCGGTCGAGAAGACGAGCGTCGTATTGATCAGGTTGCCGAGTGTAAGAAGATCCATTTACAACACCTTCTCTTTCTTGCGCTTGTAAACGGGCTTAAGGATAAAGCGCACGATTCCCTGGGCCGCAATAAAGAATATGATCGAGCCGATCACGATTTGAATGATCTCCGGCGGGACGCCCGCGTCGAAGCTCATGCCGGCGGAACCGTAAGTCAGCGTGCCGAACAATCCCGCGCCGGCCAATACGCCGAACGGATGGTTCATGCCGAGCAGCGCGACGGCGATCCCGTTGAAGCCGTAACCCGGCGAAGACGCGTACACGCTCTGGTAGTGGAATACGCCCAGCGTCTCGAAAGCGCCGGCCAAACCGGCGAACACGCCGCTGATGAACATGGCTTTCACGATGTTTTTGTTGACGTTGATGCCGGCGTAGCGAGCGGCTTCGGCATTGCTGCCGACCGCGCGAAGTTCGAAGCCCTGTTTCGTTTTCCACAGGAAGTAATAGAAAAACGTCGAAGCCAGCAGCGCGAGCAGAATGCCCCAGTGAACGCGGGCGTTGCCCATCATTTCCGAGAGCCATCCGATCGAAATGGAAGCCGAAGGCTGAATGTCGACCGAACGCTGGTTGCCCGGCATCAGCAGGAACGTGCGCACGATATAGTTGCACAGGAACAAAGCGGTCCAGTTCAGCATGATGGTCGTGATGACTTCGTTGACGCCGCGCTTGGCCTTGATGTAACCGGCCAGCGCAGCCCAGAGACCGCCGAACAGCGCGCCTACGATAATGGCCAGCGGCGCATGGATCAACGCCGGCAGACCTGTCAGTTTGATCCCGATCAGCGAAGCGCCGGTCATGCCCATCAGCACCTGGCCTTCCGCGCCGATGTTGAACATGCCCGCACGGAAAGCGAAGGCGACCGCAAGACCGGTCAGGACGAGCGGCGTCATTTCGCGCAGAGCTTCGCCGAAGCCGTACGTGTCGCCGAATACTCGGGAGATCAACGCCATGTAAGCGTCGATCGGGTTGTAGCCGCCGATCATCATAACGATCGCTCCAAGCAGCAAACCCATGACGATGGCCGCCAGCGAAACGATAAACGAATCGCTCGCGAACCACTTCAGAAATTTATTCATGCCTTAGTTCCTCCCTGCCGGCTGCCGGCCATCATAAGACCCAGCTCCTGATCGTTCGTCTCTTCCGGACGCACTTCGCCGATAACTTTGCCTTCGTATACGACGATGATCCGATCCGAGACGTTCAGGATTTCGTCCAGTTCGAACGAAACGAGCAGAACGGCTTTACCCTGATCCCGCTGCTTGATCAGCTGCGTCTGCACGAACTCGATCGCGCCGACGTCAAGACCGCGGGTAGGTTGGGCCGCGATCAGGAAGTCCGGATTTTTGTTGATTTCCCGGGCAATGATCGCCTTCTGCTGATTGCCGCCGGACAATGAGCGCGCTTTCGTGTGAATGCTCGGCGTACGAACGTCAAAACTTTTGACCAGGCGGGCCGCCAGATCGTTGATCGCGCGGAAATTCAAGAAGCCCCGCTTGGTATACGGTTCTTTGTAATAGCTTTCGAGCACCATGTTCTCGCTGACGGAGAAATCGAGTACAAGGCCGTGCTTATGACGGTCTTCCGGAATATGTCCCACGCCGGCTTCCGAAATGTGGCGCGGAGTATGACCGCCGATTTCTTTTCCGTTCAGTACGATCGATCCGCTGTCGATCTTGCGAAGTCCCGACAGCGCTTCGATAATTTCCGTTTGCCCGTTGCCGTCGACGCCCGCGATGCCGACGATCTCGCCGCCATGCACGTCAAACGTCATCCCGTTCAGCAGTCCGATACCGTCCTTGTTCTTGACGGAGACGTTCTTCACTTCGATGACCTTTTCTCCGGGTTCGGCCGGTTTCTTGTCGACCTTGAACGATACGTTCCGTCCGACCATCTTCTCTGCCAGTTCGAACGGGCTCGTATCGCTCGTCTTCACCGTATCGATGACTTTGCCGCGGCGAATAATCGTCACGGTGTCGGAAACGGACATGATCTCTTTCAGTTTATGGGTAATCAGAATGATCGATTTGCCTTCGGCCACAAGCCGGCGCATGATCTCGATCAGTTCCGATATCTCCTGCGGAGTCAATACGGCGGTCGGTTCGTCGAAGATCAGAATATTCGCGCCGCGGTAAAGCGTCTTAAGAATTTCGACACGCTGCTGCATGCCGACGGAAATGTCTTCGATCTTCGCGTTGGGATCGACATGAAAACCGTACTGGTCGGACAGCTGCTTGACCTTCTCCGACGCCGTCTTGTAGTCGATCTGCACGCCGGCTTTGGAAGGTTCCATGCCCAGGATGATGTTTTCGGTTACGGTAAAAGGCTGAACCAGCTTGAAATGCTGATGCACCATCCCGATCCCGAGTTCGATCGCCTTGTTCGGACTGTCGATTGCGGTCGGTTCTCCATTAATTTCGATATGCCCTTCGTCAGGCTGGTACAGCCCGAAAAGGATGTTCATCAGCGTCGATTTGCCTGCGCCGTTCTCGCCGAGCAGGGCGTGGATTTCGCCCTTATGCAGCTTGATGCTGATCGAATCGTTGGCGACGATTCCGGGAAAACGCTTCGTAATTTGCTTTAACTCGACAACGGGAGCTGCAGCAGCCATGGAATCACCCTTCATATTTCGTAGTGGACCTGCAATTAAAGGTAAACGTAGCGACAAGGCCGGGTTCAAGGAACCGGCCTTGTCACAGATATTATATCGTGCGAAGCGATTATTCTACAGTAGGAACTTTGACTTCGCCGCTAACAATTTTTTCTTTGTAAGACTGAACTTCATCAAGGATTTCCTGCGAGACGTTCTTGCTCGACGTATCGGCAATGCCTACGCCGTCGTCTTTCAGACCCAGGACCGTAGTCGTACCGCCTTTGAACGTTCCGTCGATCACCTGCTGCGATACCGTCTTGATGGCAACGTCTACGCGCTTGATCATGGAAGTCAGGGTGATGTCGTCGCCGAACTCCAGCGATTGGTCTTTGTCTACGCCGATTACCCATACGTCTTGACCTTGAGCTTTACGGTCTTTGGCTTCGTTGAATACGCCAGTACCCGTACCGCCTGCAGCTTGGAACACGATGTCCGCGCCGTCGTTGTACAGAGTAGCCGCAGCCGCTTTGCCTTCGTCCGGCTTGTCGAAACCGCTCGCGTACACCGCAGTGAATTGAGCATCCGGGTTAACTGCTTCGATGCCGGCTTTGAAGCCGATTTCGAATTTCTTGATCGTAGGGGAATCCATACCGCCGACGAAGCCGATTTTGTTCGTTTTCGTCGTTTTGCCGGCAACGACGCCGACCAGGAACGCGCCTTCGTTCTCGGAGAACAGAACGGATTCTACGTTCGGAGCATCGACCGCAGCGTCGATGATTGCGAAGTTCGCATCGGGATTTTGACCCGCGATTTCCTTCAGTGCGCTTTCCAATGCAAAGCCGATTCCCCAAGTCAGGTTATATCCGCCTTTTACGAATTGGTTCAGGTTCGGCTGATAATCCGCTTCACTCTTACTTTGCAGGTATTCGACCTTAACGCCTTGTTCTTCTTTCAGCGCTTGCAGGGCTTCCCAGGAAGTCTGGTTGAACGACTTGTCGTTTACGCCGCCGGTGTCGGTAACCATGCCGATTTTGATGTTGCTTCCGGCACCGCTTCCTTCGCCTTCGCCGCCGGTTTTTGCCGAACCGCCGCTGTTATTGTTGCCGCATGCTGCCAGAACGAGCGAGAAGGCAAGCAGCATGAAAAGCGAGAGTTTTACAGCTTTCTTCATTTTGGATAGTTCCCCCTTAGGATCTTTGCCTGCTAAGAATGAGCGCTTGCCGTATGATCTGCGGTGGCTGAACGTTAAGCGTCTCTCTTCGCAGGTATGCTTTCGCTTTTCAGATTATACATTCAGTCCGCCACAAAATCTACTATTAAAAATCGATTTCGGAAACAAAATTCGTATTTTTTGAACTGCAATCGCTTAATCCCATCATAGTTCACATAGGCTGTGACTTAATAACGAACAATCGCTTCTATTATTTAAGGAAACATCGTAAAAACGCTTTAAAGCATTAAACCGAACGAAACGATTTTCTTCTATATAAAAAAGACCCCATACGCCGAAATGGATATTTCGGGCAGGGGTCCTGCTCAAGCCTAAACTTAAGCGTTGATTTTTTCTTTTGCCGCGGATGCCAGCGAGTTGAACGCCGTCAGGTCGTTCACAGCCAGATCGGCCAGCATTTTGCGGTTCATGTCGATGCCCGCCAGTTTCAGGCCGTGCATCATTTTGCTGTAGGACAGGCCGTTTTGACGCGCTGCCGCGTTGATACGCACGATCCACAGTTTGCGGAAATTGCGTTTCGTCTGACGACGGTCGCGGTAAGCGTAGAGCATCGATTTGTTGACTTGCTCTTTTGCCGTTTTAAAAATGCGGTGTTTGGAACCGAAATAACCTTTTGCCAGCTTCAGTACTTTCTTATGACGACGACGCGTCACGAAACCGCCCTTAACTCTTGCCATATCTAAAGACCTCCCAGTCGATTATGTTTGAAACTATTTCAGCTGCTTAAGACCTTGAGCCAGACGTCTTACGTCGCCCGGAGCCATCAGATGATCGGCTTTCAGGTTACGCTTGGCACGCTTCGATTTGTGCGAGAGCAGGTGGTTTTTGTGCGAGCTGTAACGCGTCACTTTACCTGTACCTGTAATCTTGAAACGGCCTTTCAAACTGCTGTGTGTTTTCATTTTAGGCATTGTTGTCTTCCCCCTATTGGTTTTTCGGAGCCAAAATCATGATCATGCTGCGGCCTTCGAGTTTTGGTTGACGGTCGACCGCGGAAATTTCCGATACTTCGTCCCGTACCCGTTCGAGCACTTTCTGGCCAAGCGAAGCGTGGGTGATTTCACGGCCGCGGAAACGCACGGAGCATTTCACTTTGTCGCCGGCTTCCAGGAACTTGACCACGTTGCGCAGCTTTGTCATATAATCGTGCTCTTCGATGTTCGCGCTGAAGCGAACTTCTTTGAGCTCGACGATTTTCTGGTTTTTGCGTGCTTCTTTTTCTTTCTTTTGCTGCTCGTAGCGGAACTTGCCATAATCCATGATCCGGCAAACTGGCGGTTTTGCTTGAGGCGCCATGTTCACCAAATCCAAGTTGAGATCTGCCGCCATCTGGAGAGCTTCGCGCAGCGGCTTGATGCCGATCTGTTCGCCTTCCGCGCCTACCAGGCGTACTTCGCGTGCCCGGATTTCCTCATTGATCATATGGTCCTTACTAATAACCGTCCACCTCCAAATCGATTTTGTTGCAGGGGCTTTTTGCCCAAAATAAAAGGGATACGGACAAGCAGTCCGCATCCCGGTGATCTTCAATCTTCATGAGAAAAACTCTTCATAAACGATCGGATCGGGAACCAGCCGACGACTGCCGGACAGGTGAGAAGCGGAGCTTCTGCTTTTGAATCCTTATTGTTAAACAACACTTTTACAACTTTATCATATCTGCGACCGAATGTAAATAGTTTTCCGAAAAAAACCGGTCTCCCGCGGACGCTTAAGCTTTGCTCTGCTCGCCCTGCATTTCGTCGATGCGAACTACCCGGGTGTGCTTCGTATGGCTCCACTGTTTGTTGTTCTGCGTAAAGAACGCGTAGAACGTGATCGGGAACCACGACAGCAGGTAGATCGGGAAGAGCAGGATGTACGCGTAAACTTTCCACGACTTGACCTTCTCCAGGAACATGGCCACGAAGAACACGGCTACCTGGGCGAAGATCGCTACAGCGGCTACCCACAGCGGCAGATAGTCGTACATCGTCAGCAGGTGCGGTCCGTCGAACAGCGCGATGTCTCCGTACAATACGACCGTCAGCATGAGCGTCAGCAGCACGATGTACACGTTCACCGCATACAGCGCCATGTCGAATTTCACGATGCTGCGGTCGCGGATGCTCTGCCAGAGCAGAGGGAAGAAGTATTTCCGGGCCACCGTAAAGTGTCCCTGCATCCAACGCAGACGCTGCACGGCGGAAGCTTTGAACGTCAGCGGCTTCTCGTCGTAGATTTTCGCGTGGTAGTTGAACTTCGGATACACGCCGCGCTTGACGCAGCGCATCGTGAACTCCAAGTCCTCGACCAGGCTCGTCGCGCCCCAGCCCATATCCTTCAGAAGCTGGTTATCGAAGCACATGCCCGTGCCTCCGAGGAAGTTGGCCATCTTCAGGTTATGGCGCGACAGCTGCCACAGCCGGTTGATGTACCAGTACGAAATGCCGTAAGCGGCCGTGATCCACGAGTCGTTCGGGTTTTTCGTGTCGATGTAGCCTTGAATGACTTTCGCGCCCTGGCACAGATCGTCGTTCATTCCGATCAGGAAGTCCGGGTGAGCCAGGTTGTCCGCGTCCAGCATGACGATGCCGTCATACTCGCGGTCCAGCTTCCACAGCTCTTCCAGCATCCATTCGATCGCGTAGCCTTTGCCGCGAAGATTCGGATTGACGCGGACGCAGGCGTTCCAGCCGTGCTCGCGCACGATGTCGGCCGTCTTGTCCGTGCAGTTGTCGCAGATGACGAAGACGTCGTACAGTTCTCTCGGATAACGCAGACGCTTCAGGTTTTCCATCAGCGCCCCGATCACTTCTTCTTCGTTGTGAGCGGCAACCAGAATGGCGAACGACTTTTGCGGCTCAAACGATTTTTGTCTTTTCTTTTTGTACAGTCCGAACAGCGCAAAACCGAACTGATACACCCCGATTACGGCCAGCAGCACCTGGAGTGTCATGAATAATGCTTGCAGCATGGTTGGTTGAACCCCCTTTTTTTACCCCTATGTACACAGAAAGTTTTTTTGTTTATCTTCTGTGCCTTGCGTTCCATAGCGACCTTTAATGACCCTTTTGTTGTTTTTTGACCTGGTTCTCGTCGTTCTTTTCGATTTTGGACATTTTGCAGACATTTGTCAAAACCGTGAAATCGTGCTGCCGGGCAAAAAAAGAAGCCTTTGCCCTCGAATTCTCCGCAGCAGCCCTTCGTTTCGCTTGCCAGCATCGATTATATCCTTATTCCGCCGACTTGCGCAATGTTGCCCGCGGACTTCGGAGGTCTGCCCGCCTCCCGTTCCTTCCGCCCATATTTAAACGCGGGCAGACTGATAAAAGTTGGGCAATTTCGGTTAATTTTTTTTAACCCTATTATAATTGCCTTGAATCATTGTATAATTCGGGGTTGATAGAGTCAAAAGTGCAACCCGATATGGACCTGCCGTTCCGTCCGTCCCGGCTTCGACGCCTCGATTCAGTTCAAAGGCGGCGGACCGCCGGACGCCGGCAGAAAAAAAAGACAGCCCCGTCGCCTTCTCCAATCGCCGGGCTCTTTATCCGGAGGTATGTCGTTATGCGTAGCTTGCTGATCAAGCTGAGCCAATTGGACCAGCGCATCTTCAAATGGGTCAACGGACGTCTGCATCACCGCGTTCTCAGTATCCTGCTGTATTATCTGACGCATTTGGGCGGCGCCACGTTCACCATCACGGCGACCGTGCTGGCGTCATGGCTCGCCCCGGCGCCGTGGAATTCGGCGGCTCTGCACTCGCTTGTCGCCCTGGCCGTCAGTCACGTGCCGGTCGCGATCGTCAAAAAGCTGTATCCGCGCGTGCGTCCGCATCTGGCGCTGCCCGAGACGAACACGTTCCGCAACCCGCTCGTGGACCATTCGTTCCCTTCCGGCCACACGACGGCGATCTTCTCGGTTACGGTTCCGATCATGATTCTGATTCCGTGGACGACGGCCGTGCTGCTTCCCTTCGCCTTTATTGTAGGAATATCCCGCATGTACCTCGGTCTGCATTATCCGTCCGACGTGCTCGCGGGCGGTACGATCGGTTCGTTGACCGCCTGGCTGACGGTTGCATTATGGCCTTAAAGCGGCTATCGTAGAAAGGGTAAACAGCCTGAAAACCAGACTGGCGAATCGAAAAAACGGCCCGCTTCCCGCCGAAGGCGCAGAGGCGGGCCTTTCCGAAAAAGGTGACGAAAAACGTGTCCAAATACAGAGTGCTGATCCTGTCGGAAGGTTTCGGCGCCGGACATACGCGGGCCGCCTACGCCCTGTCCGGCAGCCTCCGCAAGCTTTCTCCCGACGTTCAGACCCGGGTGTTGGAACTCGGGAGCTTTTTGAATCCCAAGGTCGCTCCGCTGTTCATCAACGCTTATAAGAAAACCGTGGTCACGCAGCCCCGCTTCGTGAGCATGATGTACAAGCAGCAGTATAAAAAATCGCTGAATCGGCTGACGACGCTCGCGCTTCACCGGCTGTTTTACGCGCATGCCCGGGAAGTCGTCGAACAGCTCCGGCCGGATCTTGTCGTCTGCACGCATCCGATCCCGAGCGCGGTCATCTCCCGGCTCAAACGGTTGGGTCTCCAGGTGCCTCTCTGCACGGTGATCACCGATTACGACGCGCACGGCACCTGGATCAGCACCGGCGTGGACCACTACCTCGTCTCCACGCAGGAGGTCAAAAATAAGGTACTGCTACGCGGAGTGTCCCCGTTTCGCATCGACGTCACCGGCATTCCGGTACATCCGAGCTTCTGGGAGCATCCGGTCAAAGCCGGCATATTGCAGCAAATGGGTCTCAAGGACATGCCGACCGTACTCATCATGAGCGGCGGCTGGGGGCTGATGAACGGCGACGTGCTCAATCCGTATCTGACGCGCTGGCGTCAAGACGTTCAGCTCGTGTTTTGCGTCGGAAGCAACGAGAAGGCGTTGCGCAAGCTGAAAAGGGACCCTCGCTTCCAGCACGACAACGTGCACGTCATCGGCTATACGAAGGATATCGACAAGCTGATGGAAGTGTCGGACCTGCTGATCACGAAGCCGGGCGGCATGACCTGCACGGAAGGACTCGCCAAAGCGATTCCGATGCTGTTCCACAACCCCCTGCCCGGTCAGGAGGAAGAAAACTGCGAATATTTCACCAGCAAGGGCTGGGGCGAACGCCTTTCCTCGCTGGAAGTCGTCGGCAAATGGATGTCCCGGTTGACGAACCCGGACGAATACGAGGAGCTCGTCCGCCGGCGCGCGGAAAGCCGCATGAATATCGAAAAGCTGCGTCCGATGCACAGCGCGCGGCGGATTATCGAGATTTTGGAAACGACGAACAAGGTGCCTTACTGAGCGGACTCAGGGAGGCGCCTTTTTTGCGGTTTGTTTTTTGGGGAGTCCTTCCGATCGGGGAAAACAAAAAAGAGCGGAGTAGGCGCCGGACTGTTCCCCGACGCCTACTCCGCCTGATGCTTACCGCAATAAATCTCGAAAAAAACAGAACCTCGGAAGTCCGGGCCGGCGTTTAGCATCGCCGTGCGGACTTGAGAGCTAAAGCAAAAAACTTCAAAAAAGCAAAACTCGAAACCTCGATTACCGAAAAATCGCGAACATCAGGCTTCCGTCTTGTCGCTTTCGGCGGATGCGGCTTCTTCGGCTTCTTCCGCGGCCAGGGCGGCGCGCTCGTCCGAAGAAATGCGGTAAGGCTCCATGCGGATCTCGTCGTAACGCTGCAGCGCTTTTTCGCCGATTACCACTTCGCAGCGGTGAATGTTCATGCCTTTGCCCATAAATTTATGCTCGTATTCGGTCATGACGTGTTCTTCGTTGATGCCGTCTCGGTGCAGATTCAAGCTGATGTTGGTCATCTGCAGACCGGAATCCGCAAAGGCGTTCAGCGAGAACTCGAACAGCGTCTCCGAATCGGTCTTGAAATGAATTTGTCCGTTCTCGTTCAGCACGCGCTTGTACATCTCCAGAAAGCGCGGATGCGTCAAGCGTCGGCGGGCATGCTTTTTCTTGGGCCAAGGATCGCTGAAGTTCAGATAGATCCGTTCCAGTTCCCCGGGAGCGAAAATGTCTTCCAGCTTCTCGACGTTGGCGCGCGCCAGCTTCAGGCTCGGCGGCGTCTCGTGGCCCTGCTCCGCCCAGGCTCCTCTCGCCTTCTCGCTCGCCCGGCGCACCAGCTCGTCGTACATGTCGATGCCGATGAAATTCGCTTCGGGATTGCGCACGCTCGTGCCGCTGATGAAGCGTCCCTTGCCCATGCCGAGTTCCACATAAATCGGACGGTCGTTGCCGAACAGCTCGGCCCAACGTCCCTTATACTGTTCCGGTTCGAGGACAACCAATTCCGGCTGCGCCTCCAGGTTTTCCCGGATTCCTTTTCTTCCGCGTAAACGCATGTCATTCCTCCGCTATAAAAATCTCGGCTCGCCCGAGGCCGATGCTGCGCTTGTCGTCGGGCGGCATGGCGTATCGGTTCGTTCGTCCGTCCGATCGCCGCCTGCTCGAGCCTCCGCCTTATTGTGCCCAAGTTCCCGCGAAAAGTAAAGACGAAAAGACGCCGGAACGTCGCGGGCGAAAAGAAAAAGAAGCCCTTCCCGAAGGAAGGACTTCCCGTCGGCCGGCCGGATCGTGCTCCGCCGCTGCCGCTCATCTATGCCGGGATGGGGTTCCGGTTAACCGAAAGTGCGCTTAAGGCGCCTTAGTCTCGTTTATTCCGTGCGATCCGCGGCAATATCGAATGCCTTTTCAAAAGCGCTGCGAATTTTCTTGCGGGCATCCACTTCGATCTTGTGTCCGTTGTGGAAACGAACGCCGGTCAGTGCCAGCGCTTCTTCGCGAGTCAGCTCGACCGCGATCTTGTCCTGCGAATGATCCGGCGCAAATTGAGTCGTCATCGTCAATCACCTCTTCATTTCTTTAGAATAATCGGCATGTTCCGGAAACTTTAGATAGCGCTATCATTGTTGATATACCGCCGTTTTCCCTAACTTCCGATCTCGAGATAAATATAACACATCCATGTAATATATATCAAGCGCAAAATTTATTTTTTGAAATATTTTTTTGCGCGAAACCAAGCCCCTTCGCAGGTTTTTCCTTTTCACTTTTCCGCGAATTTGGTAGTATTAAAGATTGACTGATCCGCTGTTATGATGCGTGAACCTCTGTCCATACCGAAAGGAGTTCGACTCATGTCTTCCCATATTCCGACATTTGAACCGGCAGCCCCCCTGCTCTGGAGCGGCAAACGGTTCCATACCTGGAACACCGAAATGCACGGCCGGTTCGGCGACAAGGTGTTCAAAGTCATGCTGGACGCCGGCTTTACCTGCCCCAACCGGGACGGCTCGATCGCCAAAGGCGGCTGCACCTTCTGCAGCGCGCGGGGTTCGGGCGACTTCGCCGGCAGCCGTCGGGACGATCTCGTCACCCAATTCAACAACATTCGCGACCGCCAGCATTTGAAATGGCCGAGCGCCAAATATATCGGCTACTTCCAGGCCTATACGAATACGTACGCGCCGCTGGAAACGCTGCGCGAGTATTACGAAGAAATTCTCAAGCAGCCCGGCGTCGTGGGCCTTGCGATCGCCACCCGTCCCGACTGCCTGCCGGACGACGTGGTCGATTATCTGGCCGAACTGAACGAGCGGACTTACCTGTGGGTGGAGATGGGACTGCAAACGATCCACGAGTCCACTTCGACGCTGATCAATCGCGCTCACGACACGGCCTGCTACGAGGAAGCGGTGGCGAAGCTGCGGGCACGCGGCATCCGGGTATGCGCGCATATCATTTACGGACTGCCGCAGGAAACGCACGAAATGATGCTGGATACCGGCCGCGCCGTGGCGAATATGGACGTGCAGGGCATCAAGATCCATCTGCTCCACCTGATGCGCAAAACGCCGATGGTCAAGCAGTACGAAGCCGGACTGCTCCGCTTCCTGGAACGTGACGAGTACATCAAGCTGATCGTCGATACGCTGGAGATCCTGCCGCCGGAAATGATCGTGCACCGTCTCACCGGCGACGCGCCGCGCGATCTGCTGGTCGGTCCGATGTGGAGCCTGAAAAAATGGGAAGTGCTGAACGGGATCGACGACGAGCTGAAAAACCGCGGCACCTGGCAGGGCAAGTATTGGAGGGGCTAACAATATGGGATTCGTATCGGTGCTTAACTTTGCCCAGCAGCTGATCCAAAAAAGGCTGCAGCCGGGCGAGAGCGCGATCGACGCCACCGTCGGTACGGGCGCGGACACGCTGTTTCTCGCCCGGACGGCGGGAGCCCGCGGCAGGGTTTACGGGTTCGATATCCAGCAGGAAGCGCTGGACCAAGCCCGGGCGCGCCTCGAACGCGAGCGCGAAGGCGGCGCGAAACTGGCCGCCCCGGAGCTGCTGCTGCGCAGCCACGCCGAGATGGCGGAGGCGCTGCCGCCGGAACTCCGCGGCCGGGTGGGAGCCGTCATGTTCAATCTCGGCTACCTGCCGGGAGCGGAGGATCTGAGCGTGATGACGGCGCCGGCATCGACGCTGCCGGCTCTCGAAGCCGCGCTGTCGATGCTGCGGCCCAAAGGCATCCTTACCGCGGTGCTGTATCCCGGCCATGCCGGCGGAGGCGCCGAGGCGCTCGCCGTCGAACGCTGGGCCGGCGAACTTCCGGGCGCTGCGGCGCGGGTCATTCTGTACCGGCAGCCGCAGCGGCCGGAAGCGCCTTACCTCATCGCGATCGAGAAGGTATAGCGGCGGGGCCAGCGAATCGCGACCGGACGCGATTCGCCGGCCGCAAGCGCCTTGCCCCATCGCGATCGGGAAAGCGCAGCCGCGCGGCCGGTTCCCGTGAACGGACGCGATTCGCGGCCGGAAGGGCTCCCGCTCTGCCGTGCGGCTTTTTCTCCCTTCCGACCCTCGTTCTCCCGCCTGCCGCTCTCCCGTCTGCCGCTTCGCGGGATTGCGCCGCTCGGCGGCGCGCCTGCTCCGGTTCGGTCTCGCGAAGAGATCGGCCTAACGCCGAGAGCCGAAGATCGACGCAGCGGAGCCGCCGCAGTTTTAACGGATCGACATGACGCTTAGAAGCGCATATCGGCATGCGAGAATTTTTAACGGATCGAGGCGGCGCTTAACATCGCAAAAGACCGAAAACCTGCCCCCACGGGCAGGTTTTTGTCGTTTAAGCGTCCGTACGATCCGTTAATTTCCGTGCAGACCGAAAATCCGTCGTCTGACGGACATACGTTCCGTTAGGCGAGACGGCACTCGTTTCCCGGTCGACTCCGCGAACCCGGATAACTCGAATAACGCGGATCCCTGCAACATGCTGCGCAGTCGGAAATCCGGGAATCCGTTATTCGAGATCCCCGGATTTTCTGTGCGTTTTTATCCTTATCCGCAATCGTATCCGCGCAAAAAGGGGTATAAAACAGCAGAAGACGATCTGTGCTCGAATCTGATCGGCAATGACAGCAGCCGGCAGCAGCAGCCCCATCCGCTCGGCAAAGCGGCGTCCGCATCGCGCAGCGGGCCGATCGGCCCGGCAAAACGCCCGGGCTCTGACCGGCCGGCCTCGTTACCATCGCCGACGATTAGAGCTTTCGGCGGCTATCATAAAAGACGACGGATAACCGGGAGGGATTCCATCATGTTCAGCCGATCGAACGGCGCTTCGGCGCGCTCCGCGGCGAAGCCGAAATTCCGGAACACCAATACGAATACAAAAACGAGAACGTTCGGGATGTCCGATCGGAGCTCCGCCGGGACGAACGAACGCGAACGGCAATCCGGGCAGGGCGCGGCGCCGGCCGGTTCGTTCATGCTGGAAGGCGCCGATGCCGGCATCGCGCTATGCGTGCATGCCTGGCCGCTGCCCCGTCCGAAAGCGGTCGTGCAGATCGCCCACGGCATGGGCGAGAACGGCGCGCGCTATGCCGAGCTCGCGGCTCGGCTGAACGCGGCCGGCTACGCCGTCTACGCCGGCGACCATCGCGGCCACGGCCGCACGTCCGGCATGACCGATGCCGGACCTCTGCGCCAGGGCTACGCCGGCCCCGACGCGCTGAACGGCATGTGCCGCGACCTGCTGAGCGTCGCGGCGGAAATCTCCCGGCGCCATCCGGGCGCGCCGACGGTGCTGCTCGGCCACAGCATGGGCTCGTTTCTCGCCCAGAAGCTGATGGCCGACAAGCCGGCCGCGTACGCCGGCTTCATGCTGACCGGCAGCTGCGGGCGCCGGGCCGCGCTGCCGCTGAAGCTCGGCGGCGCGTTCGCCGCCGCCGAGGCGCGGCTGCTCTCTCCGGCCTTCGCGTCGTTCACTTTGAACGCGCTCGTGTTCGGCCCGTTCGGCCGCGGCTTCAAGCCGCGCCGCACCCGCTTCGACTGGCTGTCGCGCGACGAGCGGGCGGTCGACGACTTCGTCCGCCGATACGGGCAGACGCTGTTCAGCTGCGGCTTTTTCCGCGACTTTTTCCGGCTGCTGCTCGAGATCCAGCGCCCGGAACTCGCGAAACGGATCCATGCCGACAAGCCGGTCCTGCTCTGCTCCGGCGAGCGCGATCCCGTCGGCGGAACGGAAGGTCTGCGGCGGTTAAAGGCCTTCTACGAGGAGGCCGGCCTGCGGGATCTCGAGTGCAGGGTGTACCGGAACGCCCGGCACGAACTGGCATTCGAGACCAACCGCGGCGAGATCGCCGCGGATTGGATCGATTGGCTGGACCGGCATTTCGCCGCGGCGCGTTCCTGCAGCGGGCAGGACGGTCGCGGCTGAGGCGGCTCGCTCTTCCCCCTCTTGCAAACGAACCCTTTCCGCCTCTCGGGCGCAGCGGCCAACGACAAAAAAGGAGCTTTCCGCATCTTCGCGGAAAGCTCCTTTTCCCTATTCCTTCTTGTCAGCTGTCATAGTCCTCATAATACGCGAACAGATTCGAATCTTCTTCAGGCGGAGCTTCCATGTCGTAATAACCGTCATCCGAAGCGCCGCCTCCCGACGCTTCCCCTTCCCGATTCTGGAAAAACTCCAGGAACGGAAGGCCGTACTTGCGGTATTTGACTTCGCCGACGCCTTTGATGCGCAGCATCTCGAACTCCGTTCTCGGCTTGTGGATGCTCATCTCGCTCAGCGTCGCGTCGTTGAAGATGATATAGGAAGGCACATGCTCCTTCTCCGCCAGTTCGCGCCGGATCAGACGCAGCTGTTCGAAGATCGTCACTTCGACCGCCGACAGCTTCTCGTCCGCCCGCGGACGGCTGCTTCTCGAACCGGACGAAGCGGCGAACGAAGCTTTGCGCGCTTCGCGCTGGAACACCTGGCGGCCGCCTTTCAGCACTTCGGTGGCGAGCGGGCGCAGCTTCACGACGGGATACTGTCCTTCGGTCAGCTCCAGATAGCCTTCCGAAGCCAGCACGTTGATCATGTCGACGATTTCCTTTTCCGTCTTGCCGTTCATCATGCCGTACGTCGAGAGCTGATCGAACTTGTACTGCAGCACCTTTTTGTTGCGCGAGCCTTTGAGGACGCCCGCCACCATCGAAGCGCCGAAGCGCTCTCTCATCCGGTAAATGCAGGAGAAGATCTTCTGCGCGTCCACCGTGATATCGAGAATTTCGCGGTCGTCCCGGCACGAGCTGCAGCTTCCGCACGGTTCGTCGCCGTGTTCCTCGCCGAAATAATCGAGCTGCGCGCTGCGCAGGCATCTCGTCGTATAGCAGTAATCGACCATCTGCTGCAGCTTGCGGTATTCGTTATGGCGGCGTTCCTCTTCCTGCCCGTTCTGTTCGATCAGGAACTTCTGTACCACGATGTCCTGCGCGCTGAACAGCAGGATGCATTCGCTCGGTTCGCCGTCCCGGCCCGCGCGGCCGGCTTCCTGCACGTACGCTTCCATGTTTTTCGGCATATTGTAATGAATGACGTAGCGCACGTTCGATTTGTCGATGCCCATCCCGAAGGCGTTGGTCGCGACCATCACCCGCACGTCGTCGTACAGGAAAGCTTCCTGCGCGTTTTCGCGTTCCTCGTCGCTCATGCCGGCATGGTAACGGCCCGCGGCCAGTCCCTGCATCGACAGCTTGGAATACAGTTCGTCGACTTCTTTGCGCGTGGCGGCATAGACGATGCCGGCCTCGCTCGCGTGGCTTTTGGCGTAATCGAAAATGTATTCTTTCTTGTTTTCGCCCCGCAGCACGGAAAACGCCAGGTTGGGACGGCCCAGCCCCGTCACGAACGTGTTCGCTTCGTGCAGCTCCAGCAGGCGAACGATATCGTCCATGACCTGCGGCGTCGCCGTCGCGGTGAACGCCGCCACGGTCGGACGGTGCGGCAGCGAATGGACGAACGGCGCGACGGCGAGGTAGCTCGTCCGGAAATCGTGTCCCCACTGCGATACGCAGTGCGCTTCGTCCACCGCCACGCAGTCGATGCGCAGCTGCGCCATCTCGTCCCGGAACCAGTCCAGTTCCAGACGTTCCGGCGCGACGTACAGCAGCTTCAATTCGCCGCGCTGCGCCGCCCGGATGCGCTCGTTGACCTCGCGGCCGCTCAGTGTGCTGTTGATGTAAGCCGCCGCGATCCCGTTCGTCACCAGCGCGTCCACCTGGTCTTTCATCAGCGAGATCAGCGGCGAGACGACCAGCGTCAGCCCTTCCATCATCAGCGCCGGAATCTGGTAGCAGATCGACTTGCCTCCGCCCGTCGGCAGAATGCCCAGCGTATCGCTGCGGGTCAGCAGGCTTTCGACGATCTTTTTCTGGCCTTCCCGAAAATCGGGATACCCGTAATACTTCTGCAGCAGCTCGCCGGCCTGCTCCATCAACCTCGTTTCTTCAATAGCCATTATGCAAAACTCCTTAAAGGGAATGCCGGATCGGCATTCCCGTGTATTCGCTGCTCTTCAAGGCGCCCGGCGGGAAGTCCGGTTCGAGATCGGGTCGGAGGCTTCGGCGGGGGCGCGTTCTCCCTATATTTTACCGGGCGCGGACGATTCGGGCAACAACCGGACGCGAACAAATATTCTTTTCCCGAAAATTCGAAGCTTCCGTATCGCTGACCGCACTTCCGGGCCGCCCGATTCGACTCCGGTTCGGCGCCGGCCGAATGCGGCGATCCCTGGCCTTTTGGCGGCGGCTCTGGTATAGTGGACACGGCGAATCGCGGTTCTCGGTGAACCTTTATTCGCCTCAGATCCCTTTTCGAGAATGGAGTTCATCCCAATATGGCTTATACCAATAAACGGCCGGGCGGCAAGAAGCGTCCTCCCGGCGTCAAAAAAGATACGTCCTACGCGGCCCGCGCCGAAGCGCGCCGCGCCAAGACCGAAGCGCAGGAACGCAGCTTTACGGTCAAGGAAACGGCCGAGCTGCTGCCTTTCCTGCTGAGCGCCATGAGCGGCACGGGCCGCAACTCCGTCAAGTCCGTGCTGTCGCACGGCCAGGTACGGGTGGACGGCGTGCCGGTCACTCGCCACAACCATGAACTGCAGCCCGGCCAGACGGTCGTCGTCGGCAAAGAGCGCGCCAAGCCGAAGGTCAGCTTGACCGGCCTGCGCATCCTGCATGAAGACGACGAGGTAATCGTCGTGCGCAAGGAAGCGGGCCTGCTGTCGATGTCGTCTTCGCGGGACGAAGACAACACCGTGTACCGTCAGCTGATGGGCCATATCCGCCACAACGATCCGAACGGCCGCCTGTTCGCCCTGCAGCTGCTGGAAAAAGACGCCTCCGGCGTCATGCTCCTCGCCAAGACCGAAGCCGCGAAGGAAGCGCTGCTCGAGCAGTGGAACGCGGGAACGGCCAAGCAGGCCTATACGGTTCTCGTCGAAGGCAAAGTCAAGACGGAAGCCGATACCGTGACTTCCTGGCTGCGCGAGACGAAAACGCTGAAAATGTACGCCAGCCGCAAAGAAGGCGACGGCCAGCGCGCGGTCATTCATTACAAGCTTCTGAAGGCGGGCTCCCAGGTTTCGCTGCTCGAAGTCACGACGGAGACCAACCGCAAAAATCAGATCCGCGCCCAATTCGAAGACATCGGCCATCCGATCGTCGGCGACAAAAAATACGGCTCTTCGCTGCGCAATCTGGGCCGGCTCGGCCTGCACGTGCACGAGCTGACCTTCGTCCATCCGGAGACGGGCCGAACGACCAAGATCGAAACGGAAGTGCCGAAGACGTTTCTGGCGCCGTTCAACGACAACGGTCAGGCCTAAGCGGGCAGGCGCGGGCATGAAGCGGCGGAGTGCAGGGCTGCGCTGCCGCACGCTTCGGCTTCCGAAAATCGGTTCAACCGGATAAGATTCAAAAAAAGTCACGTCCCCCCAGCGGGGACGTGACTTTTTGCCGTTTTCCTTCTAGAGAACGTAATCCCCGAATTCCGCGTCCTTCCCGTCGATCCGTGCTTCCGCTTCGCCGTTATCGCCGAGCGACAGCTCCAGCCGGCGGCTGTGCAGGCTGCGGTAGCGCACGCTTCGGCCGTCTTCCGCGAAGACGGGCGCCCGGTCTCTCATCAAGTCTGCGAAGCCTTCCAGGTCGTCGGCGTCCAGGCTTTCCGCTTCTTCCAGGCTCGCCGCTTCGATCACGACGGCGCCGAGCGGCCCCGCGCTGCGCACATTCACCCGGTCTTCCGCTTCCTCGGCCTCGTATGCGTGCCGCAGATAGACCGCCAGATAAGCACCTCCGGCCTGACCGAACAAAGCCCGTTCCTCCCGGATCCATTCGCCTTTCGGCAGCACGCCGACGATCGTGGGGTCTTCCCCTTCCGGCACGGGATACAGCGCCAGAATCGCCCCTCTGTCGGGCAGGATTTTCGCATAGGGACTTTCGTGACGCAAATCCCCTTCGGCATAACCCTGCCCCGGATGAATGAAGTAAGCCTGGTTCGCCGCGCTGCCCAGCTCGTACGACAGCGGCAGCGTGACATCCCAGCGGTGCTGCTCGTTGTCGAACTCTTCGGAGCGCTCCCACATGCCGCCCGCCGCGTAAGCGTCGGTCAAATACGTATAGCTGTGCAGTTCCCGGTCGGTACCGTCTTCCCGGGGCTTTAAGATTTTCTTCTTGACCTCGACCGGCACCAGACGGTCCATCGCCGCGATCCGAATTTCCTCCGGCGCCTCGTAATACAGGAAGCCCGCATATTCGGCCCGGACCAGTTCCGGCGGAAGCCGGAAATCGCCGAACTGCAAATAGTCGAAGGCGACGTTCCGGTCCTTCGGCGCGTCCGCGGTCAACCCGCGGGCGTGCGGGCCGGCCCAGGCGCCGCCGATGTAATGCAGCGAACGCTGGCTCCACAAATAATCCAGCATGCGGTTCAGATCTTCCGCGATGTCCGCGTCGTCCAGCAGCAGGCGCGCGCAGGTGAACGCCTGCACCCAGTGCCAGAACCACGGCTGCGAGCCGTATTCGTGCATGCCGCGCTCGTTCAGGCGCTTCAGCATCGCTTTCAGCGAGCGGCGGCCGTCCTCCAGCAGTTCCGCGTCGCCGTAGAACTGACCGAACAGCAGCTTCGCGGCCGTATACTTGGCTTCGTGATGACCGTATTCCCGCAGCGGGCGGTCGTAGAACCGGCTGTCGTAGACCGCCTTCAACGCGGTCTCGAACGCTTCGCGCAGCTCGCGCGGCAGCGACTCGCCGCAGCGCTCGAAGAAATACAGCATCAGGCTGCCCATCAGTTCGACCGGCAGCGGATTCGGCTCCGCCGCTTCCGGCTCGTCGCCCAGGCCCAGCGGCCAGTGGCCGTAAGTTTCGCTGCCTTCGCGGCGGTCCTGCAGCTCCAGCACGCGGCCAAGCACCGCGGCCGCCGTCTCCTTCGCCTGCTCTCGGTCGAAGCGGACCCGGATGTCCGGGTCCGAAGCGGCCGCGTGCAGATAGGAGGCGTAATAAAAATTGTTCCTGACGTCGTCGTGGAACCATAGGCCGCTCGGCAGCAGCGGCCGGGCGGCCGCCTGCGCGGCCACCTTGCCGACGATCTGCCGGCTTCTTTTTTCAACGGTCAGCATGATTCGATCTTCAACTCCTCGTCTGTTCGATTACGCGTATCGCGGCGAACGTATTCTCTATCGCCATTGCGCGGTTGTTCCGACTTGACTCTATCCCCGTCCGCCCCGCGCGAATTCCCGCGCGCACGCTTCCAGCAGCAGGCAGAACGAACGATTTTGGCCGAGCATGAACGAGGACAAGTCGTATCGCCGTCCCGACGGTTCGTAAGACACGAGCAGACGGCGTCCCATCCGCCGCATCGCGCGATCGACGAAAGCGCGGGCAGACTCGCTGTCGATCAACGTGACGTACGCATAAAGGGAATGCTCTTCGGGCTCGTCCAGGGGACTGACGCCCGCGCAGGAAAATTCCGTCCGCACGCCGGCGGCGTTCAAAAGCCGGAGCGCTTCCAGCAGCTCCGCGTCGACTTCGACGCCGTCGAGCAGCCCGGTTCGCTTGGACGACCGGCGGATCTTTTCCCGTTCCGCCCAGCGCCCCAATTCGGCGCGCCGCCGTTTCCACTGTTCGGGCGTCTGCGCGCTGTATATGATTTCATCCGGCTGTCCGCCTTCCATCTCTTCCTCTCCTTCCGCAACCCAAAGACCGGAAGCTCCGCAGCTGCCGGTCCCGTTTCTTCATTATGCCATTCCTTTTGCCCGGACGCCATCCGCGCGCCGGCGCGCGGATGGCGTCAGCTCCCGCCGGCTTCCTTCTCCGCGGCCCGTTCGATCGCCCGCGTCACTTCGTTGAGCGCCAGTTCCCGCAGCCGCTCCGCCTGAAGCAGCAGCACGTCCGCGCGGTCGCCGTAGGCTTCCCGCTTCCCTGCGTCGCCGCACGCCGGAAGGTTGATGCGGACGGTCAAATAAGCCGACCGGGCCGCCGCTTCGAACATGACGATCCCGACTCCGAGATCCGACAAGACATGTTCCCGCGTCGCTTCGGCGATGCCGCGCGCGCTTTTCAGGCCGCGGATACACACTTCCATCAGCGACAGCGGCACCTCGATCGTCTTGTGCGCCGCCCGGATCAGCGCCTCGTCCTCTTCCGTTTCCGCCGCCTCGTTCGCTTTCAAATACTCGGCAAAGCTCCGCATATCTTCGGACATCAACCGCTCGCACTCCGCCGACACTTCCTTCATTTCAAGTTCCGCCGCCTCGATATGTTCGATTTGATCCGGCGTGCGTTCCCGATGCGAAAGGCTCGCGGCCATCGACGTCATCGCCGAACCGAGCGCGGCCGCCAGCGCGGAAGTGCTGCCCCCGCCCGGCGTCGCTTTCGAACTGCCCGCCCGCTCGGCGAACTCTCGGATGGTCATATCCCACGGCGTTTTCCGAGTCATTTTTGTCTCTCCCCTTTCCCGCTTCCCGGTTTCATCTTCCTTTGTGCGCAGTTTCCGGACGTCTTCTTTTCATTACCCCAAACTTATAAAGACGCGCGAAAAAGCAATATGGTTTTACATGTGAGTTTTCTTTACACAACTAATTTTTTTTGCTTGTAAAGACATTCATCTTCGTCTAAACTAGCGAATAATCCACTGTTCAATTTCTTCCAGTCATTGGAAAGGAGGGCTGTTTTCTGTTCAAGTCCATGCTAAGGTCGTTGTCCATCTGCCTGGCCGTGTTCGTCTTCGTCGTCCTTGTCGCCCTGATTCCGAGGAGCTTTACGGTCACTATGACGAAAGACTACTGGGTTATTCCCGACGGAAGCCTGAATTGGCACGAATACGGAGAAAATATCCGAACTTACGCGGCCAATCTGTTCGCGCACGGCTCGCTCGGCGAAACCCGCTACGGAGAATCCGTCGGTCCGGTCGTGCTGGCCGCCCTGTGGGAAAGCCTTCCGGTCATCTTCGGCGCCCTGCTGACGGGATTTCTGCTCGGCGTTCCGAAAGGCATGCTCGATTACGCGCTGTCCCGTACCCGATTCTCCCTGCTCGGCGGCGGCATGACCTGGCTGATGCAGGCGCTGCCGGACTTCTTCCTGCTGCTGATCGCCAGGCGCTATCTGCTTCACCATCAGGAGCTGGGCATCCAGTTTTTCGCCCGCGAAGGCTGGGAAGCGTTCGTCCTTCCCACCGTGCTGGCCGCGATCTATCCCGTGTTCTATATCGCCCGCGTGACTTCCGCTTCGATCGCGTCGGAAGAAGGCAAGATGTATATCCAGACGGCCCGGGCCAAAGGCCTGCCGGAACATCTGGTCTTTTTGCGCCATATCATGAGCAATGCCGCGGGGCGCGTCCTGACCCATTTCATGCCCGTCGGCGTCTATATTCTGTCGAGTCTGCTGCTGATCGAAGCGCTGCGCAACGTCCCCGGCGTATCGTACCGAATGTTCCAGGCGATCGGCTATAACAAGATCGCTTCGGCGGCAAACAATGTCGAGCCCGGAGTCATCATCGGCACCGCCCTCTGCTTTATGCTGCTGACGCTGGTATTCCAGCTGATCGGCTATCTGGCCCGGAGACGGATATCCGCCCAATAAACGGTCTTCTTCGCTCTGCGAAGACCGCGGAAAGGAAGTTTCGAGTTGAGAAAAAACGTTCTGTTGTGGACCGGCGCGGCCATGCTTGCCCTCTTGCTGCTGATCGCCGCGCTCGGTCCTTATCTGCCTTTTATCGACCGCAATCTGGAACAAATCCGGTTCCGCATGGAAGACGGTCATCTGAAGAAGGCGCCGTACCCCATCTCCTGGCAGAACCCGCTCGGCTCGAGCAAATTCGGCGTCGACAACCTCAGCCGGATCGTGATCGGAGCAAGGGAGACGCTGCTGATCGTCTTCGCGGTATCCGTGCTGCGCTACGCGATCGGCATTCCGCTGGGCCTGATGGCCCGGCGCAAGCGCGGAGCCGCCAACGCGCTGCTGAACTGGCTGAATCAGCTGTTCTCCTCCGTGCCGACTCTGCTGATGACCGTGCTGCTTGCGGCGGTTCCCTTTTTCCTCTATTCGTCGGGAAGGCTTTATTGGATGATCGGCATCATGGCTCTGGTCGAAACGGGCCGAGTCGGCTATATCGTCAGGCAGCAGGCCGCCTCGATCTCGCACGAGTCGTACATGGAAGCCGGGCGAGCGCTGGGGCTTCGGCCTCTCCGCCTGCTGAAAGCCTACTACATACCGGCTCTGCTGCCGGAAATGATCGTCAATTTCTGCCTGGACCTCGGCAAAGTGCTGATCCTGATCGGCCAGCTCGGCGTTCTGACCGTCTACCTGAATCCGGGATCGGCCGAAGCCGGCATGAACAACGACTTCGAATTCATCAACACCGCCCACGATTGGGGTTCCATGCTCTCGGATCACGTGGCCGACTTGGGAGTGGGACGTTTCGCCTCCGTCATGGTACCCGTCTGCGCGATCGTCTACGCCGTGCTGGCGTTCAGCCTACTCGGGGAAGGCCTGCGCAGACATTTCAACCGCTTGGGCCGCAGCAAATAAAAAACGCGGACGCAAAGCTTAAGGGGAACGAACGTCAGCTTGGCGTCTAACGCGAAGCTGCCTGCGTGCCTGCACGACTATGACGGCCGCCAGCACCAGCGTAATCCCGCCCCACTGCCAAGCCTCGAACCGCCGATCAAAAAGAACCATTTCGAGCAGCGCGATTTCGGGCAGCATCAAATTGTTGATCAATCCGCTGTCGCCCGCGCTCAGAAATTGCTGGCTCCAAGTCCACAGCAAAAAGGCAGCCGCTCCGTTCACGATTCCGAGACACAGCACGACTCCGACAAGCGCTCCGCCAAAGCGGGGCGCTTCTTCGAATGCCAAGCCGCAGCTTAACAGTACGGCGCCGCCGATCGCCATCGGAACAAGCGTCAGCAGCAAAGGATCCGACCAGGCATTGGCGAGCATCCGACGATTGAGCGTCAAGTGCAGCGCGTACCCGGCCGACGAAAGCAGCACGAGCGAGATTCCCCAAGCGCTTCCCCCGCCGAAATGCCAGGGAAAATAAAACAAAACGACTCCCGCAATCATGACGAGCGCCCCCGGAACGGTAACCCCGTCCCGGGATTCCCCGGCGCCGAGGCGATCGACCGCCAGCACCATCAACGTATTGGCCATGCTCAGAATCAAAGATACCTGCGTCGGCTCGAGCAGTCTTTGACCCGCATACTGCAGCCCCTGCGCCGCCGCATACCCGGAAAGTCCCAGCAGCAGCCATACATATAGAGGTGGACGTTTTTTCGGCCGGTTTGCGTCTTTGTTCCCTTTCGCCCTTCTCCTCCGATAACTCGGCACAAGGATAACGGCAAGGACGGCGGAACCGATCAGAAACCGCAGGCCCGACAGGGTAAAAGGACCGAGTCCTTGTTCAAAAGCATAAACGTTGAGAAAATAAGAAGACGACCAGATCCAAGTCACAAGAACGGCCATACTCATAGCGAGCATCCGCTTCAGCATATCGTTTCATCCTTTCGACGCCCGGATTTCGGCTTGAGATCGGCACAGCCGCGAAAACGCCCGCGACTGCCGTATGTTCGATTATGGGTCGTTTAAGGATGAAGAAAAAGCGAATACCGGACAGCAAATCTTTTCACCCTTTTGCAAAGGAGCGATTTCGTGCAGCCCGAAGATCATTATATTAGCCTCTACGAAAAACTTCCCGCCGAATACCGCCGCAGCGAAGTTCCCGTTGCGCTTGCGGCGCTCGCCGAGCTGCTGTGCTGCACGACCCGAAACGCCGTGTTTCTGCTGCGCAGGTGGGAATCGGAAGGGTGGGTCGCGTGGCGGCCCGGAAGCGGCAGAAGCCGACGTTCGCGTCTGCGCCTTCTGGTCTCCCCGGAAGACCTTTTGTTCGAGAAAAGCTGCAAAGACTTCGACTCGGGGCACTTCGAACGCGCCTTTTCCTCGCTGACGGCAAGCGCGGCGGCGGAACGCCGTTTTGCCGCTTGGCTTTCGCAGCGGATGGGATACCGGCTGGACGCGGCCGAGCGCGGCGGACGACGTCGGATCGAGGAATCGCTGCACTTTTCGTTTTACCGGGCGGCCGGTCCGCTCGATCCCGCTTTTGCCGTGCGCCAAACCGAATATCATCTGTTCGGGCAGCTGTTCGATCCTCTTCTTCTGCCGGCGGCAGACGGAAGCGCGGCCGCTCATATCGCCCATGCTTGGGAACATTCCGAAGACTATACCCGCTGGACGTTTTATTTGCGAAAAGGCGTTCTTTTTCATGACGGCTCGGAATTGACGGCTCGGGACGCGACTTTCACGCTTAAGCGCCTTCGCAGT
Source organism: Saccharibacillus alkalitolerans (assembly GCF_011090185.1). GTDB lineage: Bacteria > Bacillota > Bacilli > Paenibacillales > Paenibacillaceae > Saccharibacillus > Saccharibacillus alkalitolerans. The sequence continues at coordinate 611,645 of NZ_JAAFGS010000003.1, forward strand.
TCCGATACGGCTTCGCCGCACAGGCACTGGTACGGCAATCTATCCGGGATCGAAGCGGACGGGCCTTACAGACTTAAGATCGAGACTTCCGTTCCCGAACCGCTGTTGGCGGACATTCTGGCCCTTCCCTCCTCTTCCGTTGTCCGCGAAAGCGGCCTTTCCGCCGGCACGGACGCCGTGCATGCGCCGCCTTTTTCGGGAAGCGGCCCGTATGTCCTGACGCACAGCGGCTCCAACGGATTGACGATCGAAGCTTTCGACCGTTATTTTCTGGGACGTCCTCATCTGGACAAAGTGGTCATGTGGGTGCTTGCCGATTTCGGCGGCGCTCCCGGCGCCGACCAGATCGGCTTCGTGCCTTTCCGGGAAAAAGATACGGACTCCCTTCGGGAAGAATCCGAATTGTCGCGGGAAAAGCTGGAACTCAAATTTTTGATATTCAATTTCCGAACAAACGGTCCGCAGCTCAGCCGGGAATTCCGCAGCAAGGCCGCCCGATTGATCGCGGAAGCGGAACCTGCCGGGGCATTGGGCGGCAACCGGAAGCCCCTCGAAGGAGCATATCGATTTCCCGGCGGCGCGCCGGACCGGATCGACCTCGACCGCTGCGCCGAGAAGACCCACCCGGTGTTCCGCCTGCCCGAAGTCGATCAGGCGGCCGGCGAGCCATTGAGCGTTCATCCGTCCCATTCGGAGCCGGGCCGCTTTCCGCTCCGCCTCTCTTCCTATGACATGCCGCTGCACGCCGAAGACTTGGAATGGGTTGCGGAACGGCTCGGACGCGGCGGAATCGCTTGCGAGCCCGGCATACTGCCTTTCCGGCAGTGGACTCTTTTCGACGAACCCGCCGACCTGCTGCTGGGCAGCATCGTGCTTCACCCTTCTGCCGAATTGTCCGAACTCGCGCTGCTGTCCGAACTTTCCGGCGTCCTGCAAAACGTGCTCGCCAAGCCGCAGCTTGAAGCCTTAAACGCCGAGGTTGCGGAAATCAGAAGAGAACCCGAGCCTCAAACGAGGCGCCGGCGGCTGGACGGCATCATGGCGGAACTGCACCGCGCCTGCGTATGGCTTCCGCTGTATACCACCTTTCAACATACGGTGTACGATTCCCGTCTTCAGGACGTCCGCTTGAGCCCCTATGCTTTTCCGGATTATCGCACGATGTGGCTGCGCGGATAAACCGGGGTAATAGGGAAGCGAGAGGAGGCTTGGTCATGTTATTCAACAGTTGGGAATCCATCGGAAGAACGCTGCTGGTCGGCGTGCTGGCTTACATCTCGCTCGTCGTCATGCTGCGCTTCGGCGGGAAGCGGACGCTGACGCAGATGAACGCTTTCGATATGGTCGTCAGCGTCGCCTTAGGCTCTACCCTTGCCACCATTCTGCTCAACCAATCGATTACGCTCACCGACGGGCTGACGGCTTACCTGGTTCTGGTCGGCATGCAGTTTCTCGTGTCCTGGACGACTTCCCGCTTCAAGCCGTTCGAAAAGATCGTGAAGTCCGCGCCTACGCTGCTGTACTACGACGACCATTTTCTTCCGGACGCGATGAAAAAGGGCCGAATGAGCCCCGATGAAGTCTGGCAGGCCGCACGAAACAAAGGCATCGATTCGATGGGGAAGATTCACGCCATCGTCCTCGAACCGAACGGCAGCCTGTCCATTATTTCGAAACCCGACGGAGACAGCGACGAATCGACGCTGCGCAACGTCAAAAATTACGAATCCTGACTTGACGACTCGTGTTATGATGGACTGGAACATTATCGGTTTTTTCAATACATGAGCTGGGAGTGGATTTATTCATGATTCGATTCGGCATGATCGGCACGAATTTTATTACGGAACGTTTTATCGACGCAGCGCGGCAAACGGACGGTCTGGAGCTCGCCGCGGTTTACTCACGCACCGAACAACGCGCGCGCGAATTCGCGGACCGCTTCGGAATCGGGCTTACGTTTACGGACCTCGATGAAATGGCCGCCTCGGACCGGATCGACGCCGTTTATATTGCCAGCCCCAACTCGCTGCATGCGGAGCAGTCGATCCTGTTTCTCAAGCAGGGCAAGCATGTCCTGTGCGAAAAGCCTATGGCTTCCAATGCGGGCGAAGTAAAAGCCATGTTCGAAGCCGCGGAAGAAGGCGGAGCCGTGCTCATGGAAGCGGTCAAGACCACCCTGCTTCCTTCCTTCGCGCTGCTGCGGGAAAACCTGCATAAGATCGGCCCGATCCGGCGCTATTTTGCCAACTACGGCCAGTATTCGTCCCGGTACGACGCTTATAAGGAAGGCATGGTGCTGAACGCGTTCCGGCCCGAGTTCTCCAACGGCGCGCTGATGGATCTCGGCCTGTACTGCATTTATCCGATGGTGCTGCTGTTCGGCAGACCGGAAGAGGTCAAGGCCACCGCCTACATGCTGGAGTCCGGCGTTGACGGCGAAGGCAGCCTGCTGGCTCGCTACAAAGACATGGACGCGGTCGTCATGTATTCCAAAATCACCGATTCGCTCGTGCCTTCGGAAATTCAGGGCGAGCTCGGCAGCATTCTGATCGACAAGATCAGCGAACCGCGCAGCGTGCAGATCCGCTACCGCGACGGCAGCATCGAAGACTTGAGCGAACCGGCCGGCAAACCGGTCATGAGCTACGAGCTTCAGGAATTCGTGGACGTCGTCCGCTCGGGCGCCTCCGAATCGTCCGTCAACTCCCGCGCCTGTTCGCTGGCCGCCGCCGAGGTGATGGAAGAAGCCCGCAGGCAGTTCGGACTCGTCTTTCCTGCCGACCTTTGAGTCGGCTTTTTTCGTTGTTCGCTAACTTGGGTAATGAATGCTGAATCAAGTTTCGCGGACCGCGGAACTTTCCAAAGAAAGGAGTACAATTTATGGTTTTTGGCATCGCTCTTGCGATCATTTTGACATTCGTGTTATGGGGGGCTTTCTTCCCCGAACAGCTCGGGAATTCGGCGCAGATCGCGCTTGATTTTTCCACGGAAAAATTCGGTTGGTTTTACCTCCTGACCGCTTTCGGCTTCCTGGTGTTTGCCTTGTATCTGGCGTTCGGACGATTCGGACGCATCAAACTGGGCAAAGACGAGGATGAACCCGAATACTCGACGACTTCTTGGTTCGCCATGCTGTTCAGCGCCGGCATGGGCATCGGCCTCGTTTTCTGGGGGGTGGCGGAACCCGTCTCGCACTATATCGATCCTCCCGAAGACGTAGATGGCGGCACCGCTTATGCGGCGCGGATCTCCATGCGCTATTCCTTCTTCCACTGGGGACTACACCCGTGGGCCATTTATTCGGTCATCGCGCTTTCGCTCGCCTATTTCCAGTTCCGCAAAGGGTATAAAGGGCTGATCAGCTCGACCTTTGTCCCGCTGCTCGGCGAACGGGTGAACGGACCGATCGGCAAAACGATCGACGTGCTCGCCATCATCGCGACCGCTTTCGGCGTGGCGACCTCGCTCGGTCTCGGCACGCTGCAAATCGCGGGCGGCATCGAGCAGATCTTCGGCTATCAGAGCAGCACCTTCATGATGGTCATCATCATCGTGATCGTGACCGTCCTGTATTTGGCCTCGTCGACCACCGGGCTGGATCGCGGGATACGGATCTTGAGCAACGCCAATCTGGTCATCGCGGTGCTGCTGCTGCTCTTCGTGCTGTTCGTCGGCCCGACTTCGTTCATTTTCGATACGTTTACCGTCACGCTCGGCGGATATCTGCAAAACCTCGTTCAAATGAGCCTGCGCATGACCCCGTTCTCCGACAGCACGTGGGTTGCGGCCTGGACGCTGTTTTATTGGGCCTGGTGGATTTCCTGGGCGCCGTTCGTCGGCACGTTCATCGCCCGGGTCTCCAAAGGCCGCACCATTCGGGAATTCGTTCTGGGCGTCCTGCTCGTACCGAGCCTGTTCGGCTGCTTCTGGTTCGCGACGTTCGGCGGTTCCGGCATTTATTCCGAGCGCTATCAAAACAGCGGCTTGGCCGAAGCGGTTCAAAACGACGTCACGTCCGCCCTGTTCTTAATGCTGCATAATCTGCCGATGGGCGCGATCGTATCGTTCCTGGCGCTGATGCTGATCGGCATGTTCTTCATTACGTCGGCCGATTCCGCCACCTTCGTGCTGGGCATGCTGTCTTCCAAAGGCAACCTGCATCCGTCCGGAAAAATCAAAGTGACCTGGGGCATCGTGCAGTCTTCGATCGCCATCGTCCTGTTGGTCAGCGGCGGTCTCAGCGCTCTGCAAACCGCTTCGATCGTCGTGGCGCTGCCTTTTTCCGTCATCATGGTCGGGATGTGCTTCTCGCTTCATAAAGCTCTTTCCGACGAACATCACGAACACAGAAAACGCGAAAAACGCATGCTAGCCGAGTATAAATCGATTTTCGACGCCGCTAAAGAACAGCAGCTGAGAGAAAACGGCACGCCGAAAGCGCCGAAAACTCCGAAAGCGCCGAAGCTTCATAAGGAATCGAAAAATACTCAAAAATTTGACTAATTTTTTGATGTTTCCACGTATCCCGGAGGAGTATGATAGTTGTGAGGTCTTTCACGTACTCCTGCCGGGATGATCACGGACGAAGGGCCACTCTGACAGGATGGTGACTTCGACAATGTGGAAGCATGCAGAAAAAATCATGAAAGCGGCCGGTGCCGCCCTTATTGCCGGCGCGGCTCTTAGCGGCTGCGGACAGGATAACACGCCGAGAACGGAAGCGGCCCAGACGCAGCAGCGCGATCCGCTATCGGCAACCTTTTACGTCTACGATACGGTCGCGACGATCAAGATCTACGACGAAAAAGCAACCGAACAAAACATGGACGAAATCCGCGACCTGCTCGGAAAGATCGACCTGGAGTTAAGCCGTACCAATCCGGACAGCGATCTCTATAAGGTGAACGCCGCGGCAGGCAAAGACGCGATCAAGGTGTCGCAGGGAACGTTCGACGTCGTCAAGCTGGCTCTGCGCTACGCGAAAGATACGGACGGACTGCTCGACCCTTCGATCGGTCCGCTGATCAATCTCTGGGACATCGGGCATGAAAACGCGAAGGTCCCGGATCGGAACCGTCTCGAAGCGGCACGCAGGCTGACCGACTACCGGAAGGTCGAGCTCGACGAAGCCGCTCGGACGATCAAGCTCGAAGAGCCGGGCATGATCCTCGATCTGGGCTCGATCGGCAAAGGCTACGCGGCCGACCGCGTATCGGCGTATTTGCGCGACCGCGGGCTGAACAGCGCCCTGATCAACTTGGGGGGCAGCAGCATCATTACCGTCGGCGGCAAGCCGGGAGGCGCGGATTGGAACGTGGGCCTTCAGGACCCGGACAAGAGCCGCGGCAGCCAACTGGGCACGATCAAGGTCAACAACGAGACGATCGACTCTTCGGGCGTGTACGAACGCTACTTCATGCAGGACGGCGTCCGCTATCATCATATTCTCGATCCGCGTACCGGCTATCCGACGCAGAACGGCCTGATGAGCCTTACCATCGTCAGCGACGAGGCCACGGATGCCGACGCGCTTTCCACCGCCGCCTTCGTTATGGGTCTCGAAGACGGCATGGCTTACATCGAGAAGCAGCCCGGCGTCGAAGCGTTTTTCGTGACGGAAGACAATCGGATCCACGCGACAAGCGGATTGAAGGACCGGATCAATCTGACTTCCGATCTGTATCGCTTGGCGGACTGATCCGAACTCCCTGCCGGCTCTTTACTCTTTACGCCTCTCTTTTTCCCGAAAAAAGCTGCCCCGTATCGGTCACGACCGATCGGGGCAGCTTTTTTTATTCGTTCTTCCACGGGAGTCGCGGACTCATCCGTGATTGAGGGCGGAGACTTCGATCGTAAAACGGGCAAAGCCGTCCTCGGTCATGCCCGCGAATTCGATGCCTGCCGGCAGTCCCGCTCCGCGAGCTTCCGGCGACGACAGCAGCTCCGCCGTCAGCCCGGCGGGAACGCCGGTCAATTTCCAATTGCCGTCCGCCTTCGGCGCCAGCACGCCGGAACTTCGAATATAATCCGTCAGGATCTGCCGGTTCTCGTCCGGCGCTTCCAGCACGACGCGCCGCCCGTCGGGATTGGCGATCGGCGTGGAGAACGCGCGGTAATTGTTGGTCGCGATCACGAATTTCTCCCCGTCTTCCACCGGGCGCCCCTCGTAACGGAGATCGCCGATCCGGCGCGAATCCGGATGCAGCAGCTCGCATGCGGCGGAATATTTGGCCGGACGGCTGACGTCGATCGTGTAAGAGACTCCGTCCACGATATCGAAATTGAAAGAAGGGAAGTCGGGATCGATCAGGCTTTGGCCGCTTCCTCCCTGCGGATCGATCGTGCGGAACAGCCCGGCCGCCCATTCCAGCCACTCTCTCAGCTCCGCGCCGTTGAGCAGTACGGCGCACAGCGTGTTCGGATAATTGTAGAGGTCGGCGATATGCTTGACGGCCAGCGGCCCGGCGGGAATACTCGTATAGTACGAAGGACCGTAGCGTCCGCCCGTCTTGAAGGGCGCGCCGGCGGCCAATACCGGAAGATTCTCGTACGGCGTGCCCTGCATCTCTTTTTTCAAATACCAGCGCTGCGCGTCGTTGACGATCTGTACCGAAGCGCTGTCCCGCACCAAGGCGAAAAAGCTGTCGATCGGCTCCGTCGTCTCCCCTACCGCCGCGCGGATATAGGCCAGCGTGCCCTCGTGGGCTTCCCGTACCGCTTCGGCGACCGCGTCGTCCGTTCTTACCAGCGCGGCCGCCTGCGCCGCATTATAGACCGGCCGGGCTTCCGCTTGGCCGCCCGTCACTTTCCATCCGCCGCTTCCGAGCTCCAGGTCCAAATCCACTACCCCGAGATGATCCCCCGCATAGCCCGCTTCGACCGCCGGCACGCCGTTGACGGTGCCGCGCTTCAGGTCGACGCCCGTTTTTCCTTCGAATGCCGCGCCGGGGAACACTTTATGCGCGTGACCGAACAGAATGGCGTCCACTCCGGGAATACGGCTCAAATGCAGGACGGCGTTTTCCGTCATCGGCGCTTCCGGAATATCCTCGTACCCGCAGTGCGCGAGAAGAACGATCAGATCCGCGCCTTCCTCCTTCAGCTTCGGCACGAAAGCTTTCGCCGTCTCGACCATATCTTCCGCCTTCAAGCGGCCTTCCAGATTGGCTTTGTCCCAATTCATGATCTGCGGCGTCACCAGCCCGATCACTCCGATTTTGATGGGATGGACATGCCCCTCTTCGTCTTCCACCGTCCGTTCGAGCAGCAGATACGGAGGCAGATAATGCGCATTCGCCGGTACGTCCGCTCCGTCGAGATACAGGTTCGCGTTCGTATACGGGAAAGAAGCCCCCGCAAGGACGCGATCCAGATACTCCAACCCGTAATTGAACTCGTGGTTGCCGAGCGTGGCCGCGTCGTACCCCAGTTCGTTCATCGCCCGATAGACCGGGTGGACTTCCGCCTGTTCCGCCAAGCCGCCCGACGCCATGTAATCGCCCATCGGATTGCCCTGCAGCAGATCGCCGTTATCGAACAGCAGCACGTTCTTTTTCTCGGCTCTCGCCTGGCGGATCAAAGACGCCGTCTGCGCGAATCCGTATTCCGATACCGGCCGGTCGCCGTAATAATCGTAATTCATCATATGAACGTGCAGATCCGTCGTTTCCAAAATTCTTAAGGCCGCTTTAATACTCAGTTTACTCTCCTCCATTATGTAAGATTGATTGACACCTGCTTTTTCAAGCAGCGACTTTCGCCTTTTTTATCCCAAAATTTTGAATAAAGTCCGTGCATTTTTCGTTTTTTATGGTAATATCGTTTATGAACATTAATTTACCAGTGGTAGTTAGCGAAAAAAGCAGCATATTAACTGACACAAGTAAGAATAATGTTCGTCTTTTGAAGCGGTCCGACAGAGCGTCCCCCTTTTCCCCGGCTTGATTAGGATGACATTTAACGGTGTTTTCCGCAAGAGAAGGGCGCAGATTTTTACATGCATTTAACAAAAATCGCGTTCCAACTTTACTCATAACGAGGAAATTGCTGGTACACTTCTGTTTGTCGGCTTCAAGCCGTAACGTCTGCATCACACACATAACCACCAAGGGGGAAAAGATTTTGTTCAAGAAAGTACTTACGATCTGCATGTCTCTCGCAGTTACGGCAAGCCTCGCGGCATGCGGAAGCAACAACAACAGCAACGCGTCGGGCGGAGACGCCGCAGCCAATAACGATACAAAGACGGAAGCCGCGGGCTTTGTTCCGAAAGAACTGCGCGTTCAATTCGTTCCTTCGCAAAACGCGGAAACGCTCGAAGCCAAAGCGAAGCCGCTCGAGAAGCTGCTCGGCGACAAGCTCGGCATTCCGGTAAAAGTCAGCGTTTCTCCTAACTATAACACCATCATCGAAGCCATGTCCGCGAAACAGGTCGACGTAGGCTTCCTGCCTCCTAACGGTTACGTGCTGGCTCATGACGTCAGAAAATCCGCGGACCTTCTGCTGCAGGCTCAGCGCTACGGCGTCGAAGAAGCAACAGGCGCTCCGACGGAAGAAAAAGTCGACTTCTACAAATCCTTGATCCTCGTGAAAAAGGATTCCGGCATCAAGAGCCTGGAAGATCTGAAAGGCAAAAAAATGGGCTGGCAGGACGTTACGTCTTCCGCGGGCTACGTATTCCCGGCGGCTGCCATGATCAAAGAAGGTATGGACCCGACCAAAGACGTTCAGGGCGTTACGCTCAAAGGTCATGACCAAGCGGTACTGGCTCTGCTGAACGGACAGGTTGACGCGGTTGCCGTCTTCCAGGACGCGCGCAACACGGTCAAAGGCGACGTTCCGGACGTATTCGACAAGACGGAAATTCTGTATGCTACGGACAAGATCCCGAACGACACGATCAGCGTGCGCAACGACATGTCGCAGGAGTGGAAAGACAAGATTGCCGACGCGTTCATCGCGCTGGGCGAAGATCCGGAAGGCCAAAAAGTCATCAATGACGTATACACGCACGTGGGTTATGCGAAAGGCGACGACGCTAACTTCAATATCGTTCGTGAATCCGCTGAAGCGGTCGGCCAAAAAATCGAGTAGTTCTAATCTTCGCCAGTTCAGGAGCGTTATGGTATAATTTCGGCAAAACCTATCCAAACGCGCCCTCTCCGTTCTTTCATGCAGCGCCGCTTGCGGTTTTTTACAGCCGCCAGCGGCGCTGTGCGGCGTTTGGAGACGGTACGAATCCAACCGGTTCTTCCCCGCCAAGCAGGGATGCGAATCCGGAGAAAGCGGGCAACGATGATCGAATTTAAAAATGTAATCAAGCAGTATCCCAACGGCACGATCGGCCTGAATAACATCAATCTCACGATTAAAGAAGGCGAGTTCGTCGTCATCGTCGGATTGTCCGGCGCGGGCAAATCGACGCTGCTGCGTTCCATCAACCGTCTGCACGACATCAGCGCGGGCGAGATTCTCGTCGACGGCAAATCGGTCACCCGGGCAAACGGCAAGCAGCTTCGCCGCATCCGCCGAGATATCGGCATGATTTTCCAGAGCTTCAATCTCGTAAAACGGGCGACCGTGCTGCGCAACGTGCTGTCCGGCCGCGTCGGCTACCATTCCACGTTCAGCACGATGTTCGGCTACTTCCCGAAAGAAGACCATGAAATCTCGCTGGACGCGCTGAGCCGCGTCAATATCCGCGAGAAAGCTTTCACACGCGCCGATCAGCTGTCCGGCGGACAGCAGCAGCGGGTTTCGATCGCGCGCGCGCTGGCCCAGCAGCCCAAAGTCATTCTGGCCGACGAGCCGGTCGCTTCCCTTGATCCGCTGACGACCCGCCAGGTCATGGACGATCTCCAGCGAATTAACCGCGATCTGAAGATCACGACGATCGTCAACCTGCACTTCATCGATCTGGCCCGCGAATACGCGACGCGCATCATCGGCCTTCGCGCCGGCGAAGTCGTGTTCGACGGTCCGGTCTCCGAAGCAACCGACGCGAAATTCGCCGAAATCTACGGCCGTCCGATCAACGAGGACGAGCTGCTTGCGGCCGAGGCTGCAAAAAAAGGAGGCGCAACGGTATGACGCCCGCTCCCAAGCCGGAAGCGGCGGAAGTAGGCGCGCCTCCTCCTCCGCCTTCCAAAAAGCCGGCCCCGACCATCGAATCCAAAGGCCTTCAACGTTATAAAATGCTCGGAACCTGGCTGCTGTTTATCGCCGTTCTGATCGTCTGCCTGGTCAGCGTGGACGCCGATTTCACGGCCCTGTTCAGCCAGAACGCCCGCGACAATATGGGACGCATCCTGGGCGAAATGGCCCGTCCGGATTGGAGCTATGCCGAAGATATTTGGGAACCGATGCTCGAAACGGTTCAGATCGCCATCGCCGGCACGATGATCGGTTCGGTGCTTGCCGTGCCGGTCGCGCTGCTGTGCGCGGTCAATATTATGCCTCAGAAAATCGTTTCGATTCCGGCGCGTATGGTGCTGAATCTCGTGCGTACCATTCCCGACCTGCTGTTCGCCGCCATCTTCGTTGCGGTATTCGGCATCGGCGCGTTCGCCGGCATGCTGGCGCTCGTCTTCTTCTCGTTCGGTCTCGTCGCCAAGCTGACGTACGAAGCGATCGAAGCGATCGACCCGGGCCCGCTCGAAGCGATGACGGCGTCGGGCGCCAACAAGATTCAATTGATCGTCTTCGGCGTCGTGCCGCAGGCGCTGCCTTACTTCTTCTCGTACGTGCTGTACACGTTCGAGGTCAACGTGCGAGCGGCCGCCGTGCTCGGTTTCGTCGGCGCGGGCGGTATCGGTCTGCATCTGGACCAGCAGCTCAACTCGCTGCGCTATGACCGCGCTTCGACGATCATTCTGCTGACGCTCGTGATCGTTCTGATCATCGACTACGCGAGTACTTACTTACGGAGGAAATTGCTATGAACCAATCCGTTCCTTCCAAATCCCGTCTTCCGCTGATCCGCAACTGGATCGTCGGCGCGCTGCTTATCGTTCTGTTCGTGTGGTCGCTGTCCGCGATGCAGTTCGAAGGCATTCAGGAATACGGCGCCACGGTCATGAAATCGATCTGGCACGGATTCACACACCCCGATTGGGACTATGTATACATGCCCGAAGGAGAAGACCTGCTTAGAGGCCTGCTGGAGACACTGATCATTTCCATTCTCGGCACGTTCATCTCCGCCTTCCTCTGTATACCGTTCGCCTTCTGGGCTTCGGATAACATGAGCCGACTGAAGATCGTATCCGGCAGCGGCAAATTCGTGCTGACGGTCATCCGGGTATTCCCGGAAATCATCATGGCGATCCTGTTCATCGTCGCGGTCGGTCCCGGCGCGTTCGCGGGCGTACTGGCGCTCGGCGTCCACTCGATCGGCATGCTGGCGAAGCTCTATTCCGAAACGATCGAAGCCGTCGACAACGGCCCGCGCGAAGCGCTGATCTCCAGCGGCGCGAGCAAGCTGCAGGTGCTGCGCTTCGCCGTGCTGCCGCAGGTCATCCCGCAGTTCATCTCGTATGCGCTGTACCGGTTCGAGATCAACATCCGTTCCGCGACCGTGCTCGGTCTCGTCGGCGCGGGCGGCATCGGCACCCCGCTGATCTTCGCCCTGCAGACCCGGAACTGGGGCCGCGTCGGCATTATCCTGCTGGGCATCGTGATTCTGGTCATCATCATCGACCTGATTTCCGGCTGGCTGCGCCGCCGCATCATCTAATCCCGGCCTGCCGCAATGAAGAAACGGCAGTCAAAGCGATAAGCAAAAAACGAACCCCCTCATCCGCCGGATGAGGGGGTTCGTTCGTAGGCTCCGTGTTCGCGCGTTCGGACTTTCCGCAGGAAGCCCCGGCGCTTCGCGCAGGAAGCTTCCGCGCGAAGCGGCTGCGAATCAGCGATTCTTCGGCGGCTGCGATATCGCGCCGGACGGCCCGCCGTTAATTTCCTTCCAGATTTCCGCGTTGCGGATGCCGAGCTTCTCCGGATCGAAGACGGGGTCGAGCCCTTCCTTCTTCTGCCGCTCGTAATCTCTGAGCGTCTGAAGCGCCGGCTTGGCCAGGAGAAGAATGGCGATAACGTTCAGCCAGACCATCAGCCCGAGGCCGATATCGCCCAGCGTCCAGGCCAGAGCGGCCGTTTTGACCGTCCCGTAGAAAGTGGCGCCCAGTACGACGAGCTTCAGAATCAGCGCCGGGCCGAACAACTTCTTCCCTTTGAACAGATACGCCAGATTGGTCTCCGCGATATAATAGTAGGCCATGATGGTCGTAAAGGCGAAGAAGAACAGCGCAATCGCGACAAATCCGGCACCGAGCCCCGGTACGACGGATTCGATCGCCGCCTGCGTATACCCCGCCCCTTCTTCCACGCCCGGCAGGTTCTGCACGATAAAGCTGCCGCTGCCGTCTTCTACGTTATACATGCCCGTGAACAGGATCATGAATGCCGTCGCCGAGCAGACGAGCAGCGTGTCGACGTATACGGAAAACGCCTGTACCAATCCCTGCTTCGCCGGGTGGGAGACTTCCGCGGCCGAAGCGGCATGCGGCCCCGTCCCCTGTCCCGCCTCGTTGGAATAGATGCCGCGCTTGACGCCCCAGGCGATCGCCGAACCGACGATTCCGCCGAAAGCGGCGTCCGAAGCGAACGCGCTCCGGAAAATCAAACCGAATACCTGCGGAATTTGCGTAAAATTCATTCCGATGATGACGACCGCCATCAAGATGTAAGCCAGAGCCATGAACGGCACGACGAACTCCGCCACTCGGGCGATGCTGCGTACCCCGCCGAAAATAATGACGGCAAGCAGCACGACCAATACCGTTCCGGTCACCGCCGGGGTAATGCCGAAAGCATTTTTCATGCCTACCGCGATCGAATTGGACTGCACTCCGGGCATCAGCAGGCTCATCGCCAGCAGCGCCGCAATCGCGAAGATGATGGCGAACCACTTCCAGCCGATCCCTTTCTCGATGTAGTAGGCGGGACCTCCGCGATACTGCCCGTCCTGCTTCACTTTATAAATTTGACCCAGCGTCGACTCGATGTAGGCGGTCGCCGCCCCGATAAAAGCGATAGCCCACATCCAAAATACCGCCCCCGGACCTCCCAGTCCGATCGCCGTACCGACGCCCGCGATATTGCCTGTCCCCACTCTTCCCGACAAAGCGATGGCCAAAGCTTGAAAAGAAGACACGCCCGCATCCGAACTCTTGCCCCTGAACATCAGCACGATCATTTCCTTGATGTGCCTTACCTGCAAAAACCTCGTCAGCAGGCTGAAAATCAAACCGACGCCCAAGCAGATGTAGATGACGGGCGTGCTCCATAGTACCGCTGAAATCGAATTCGCAATCTGCTCCATAAACGCCTCCGTAGTTTGTTTTCTTTTTCTTTAATCCACTACTGTTACGACGCATTATAGTTAAGGAGCAAACAAATGACAAGATGAATGTAAGCTATATTTTCATTAGTCTTACAAAGAGCGTATCGACCATCAAAAAAACCGGTTAGACGCCGCATGCGGCGCCTAACCGGTTTCTTGATAAATCGCGATCGCTTTTTCAATCCGCTTCAGAACTGAAATCCGATTCCGCCGTCCCGTCCGTCCATCCAGCTGCCCTTCTTCTCCTTGCTCAGTTCCCCGTTCATCGAACGGACGATGCCCGCGATATCCGCTTCGCCGCGCTCGTTCCAATCCAGGGCGGCCGATACGTAGAGCTCGCCGAGCTGCGCCATGCTGAAGCCTTTCGTCAGCGATATCGCCTGCTCGAACCCCTGCTGCGAGACGAATTCCGTCAGTCCGCGGCGTTCCAGGAACGCCCGGCGCATGCCTTCGTCCGGCAGCATGATCTCGTACGATCGGTCGAAGCGGCCGGCGCGGTTCATCAGGCCCGGATCGATCTTGTCGGGATAGTTCGTGGTACCGATCAGGAATATGCCTTCCTTCGAAGTGGCGCCGTCCAGCGTGTTCAGGAAAAAGGAGCGTACGCCCTGCGGCATGGAGTCGATATCTTCGATAACGAGCACCATCGGCGCCAGGCGAGCGGCCGTCTCGAACACTTCCTGAACGGAGCCGCTGGACGTATATTCGGTAATCTGCCAGTAAGCGGCCGGTCCCGGCACGCTGCCGGCGATCGACTTCACCAGCGTCGTTTTGCCGTTGCCGGGACGTCCGTAGAGCAGGATGCCCCGTTTGAACGGCAGATTATGCTTATGGTAAAAAGTCCGGTCCGAAGCGAAAAATTGATCGAGCGACCGGTAAATTTCTTTTTTCAGCGGTTCGGGCAAAATGACATCGTCGCGCGTTACCGTGCGGGTGATCGGCTCGCTTTCCCGCTGAATGCCGTTGTTCGTGTCCGTGAATACGGTGATCCGATTTTTCTCCCGATTGCGCTGACGGGTGCGAACGCTGCCCAGGAATCGGCTGATCGCCTCGTCGTCCGTCGCGAACACGAAATCTTCGCTGTAGATGCCGTGCTGGCGGAACATCGGAATGCGCGCCAGCGCCACGCCCTGCTGCGGGTATACGAACACATTGTTGCGAATGGCCGGATGGATCGTATATTCCGGCGAGCTGCTGTCCTCGTCGTAAGCGAAAGTCCGGCCTTCAAGGCCTTCGTAAATCTTCCCGGCGCATTCCACTTCCGCAGCGCCTTTCTTCACGTCTTCTTCGAGCAGATCCCAATAGTCGCTGTTGCCGTCGTCGCTGGCATACAGCGTATAGGCGATGCCGTAGCGCTCTTCGAGCATCGCTTCGATGCCCCGGGTCACGCGGGCGTACGCTTCGTAATCGCCCATATTCGGATTGCCCGGTTCGTAAGCGACGATCGTTCGTTCCTGGCCGGCCGGAATATCGATTCCCGCGATTCGCAGGCCTTTATCCGATTTTGCTTTTCGTTCCATATTAAGATTTCGCTCCCTTCACTGCCGCAAGCGGCCTGCATTTGGCCACGACGGAAGCAAGTCCCGCTCCCGTTACGCTGCCGATAATTTGATCCACGTCTTTATATGCCTGCGGCGCTTCGTCCAGAATGACGCCCAGCGAGTTGTGGTTGACGATAACTTCTTCTTCGGTACCGACCTTGAGCGCGGCGGCGAATTGATCCACCGTCACCAGACGCTTCGTCGCGCTGCGCGAACGGACCCGTCCGGCGCCGTGACAGATCGAGTGATAGTTGGCCGCTCCGCCCGGCAGCCCGGCCATAATATACGAAGCCGTTCCCATCGAACCCGGAATCAGCGCCGGATGGCCGGTCTCCATATAGACGTCCGGATTATCGGGATGCCCGGCCGGAAGCGCCCGGGTCGCGCCTTTGCGGTGCACGAACCGCTCTTCTCCTCCGTGACGCTCTTCCCAGGCGTAATTGTGCATCAGGTCGTACAGAAGATTCATTTCGAGCTTCGGCCCGAAAACGTCCAGAAAAGCTTCGCGGATCGCGTAAGCGATCAGATGACGATTGACGACCGCCACGTTCAGCGCCGAAGCCATCATATCGGTATACCGCCGGCCTTCCGGCGAATCGAGCGGCGCGAAGATCAGCTTCGGATCGTCCGTGCCGAACCCGAGCCGCTTCATCGCGCGGGCCGCCATCGGCGTATAATGCTGGCTGACCATCGCCCCCCAGGCGCGCGAGCCGGAGTGGATCATGACGGCGACCTGACCGTCGAACATTCCCCACCGCTTCGCGATCTCCCGGTTCTCTTCCGCAATCTCGAGATATTGAATCTCCGCGAAATGATTGCCGCCGCCGAGCGTGCCGAGCTGCCGGAGTCCTTTGACCCAGTAATTGTCGGCTACCGCATTCAGCTCTTCCGGATCGAAAGCGAATCTCGCCTGCTCTACGCGCGTCAGCGAAGGCGAGCGTTTGACCGGCATGCTATCGGGCAAATACTTGCCCGGCAGCCCTTTGAGTCCTTTTTGCACGATATGGTCCATCCGCAGGTCGGAGAAAGCGCCCCGTTTGTGCGCCTCCATCGGCAGATATTTTTCGATCCGGTTGACCAGTTTGCGGCGCAGGCGCAGATCCTGCACATCGCGGCGGTGCAGATTGGTCAGATGGACGCGCATGCCGCAGCCGATATCGCTGCCGACGATCGACGGGGACACCATGCCGTCTTCGCTATTCCAGACCGCCGTCGTGCCGATGCACGTACCGACGCCGACATGCACGTCTGGCGTGTAGCCCATATAGCGGATGCCGGGAATTTGCAGATTTCGTCCGGCCATTTCGAAAATGCGCGGGTCCAGCCCGGCGAACAGCTCCTTGTCCGCATAGACGTGAACGCTGCCTTCGGCAAGCTTGACTTCATGATAACAGGATTCAAAGCCCGTTGGGTTAACGTTAGGTTGTAAGTGTTTGGACATCAAGTAAAATTCCATTCCTCTCTATTTGGACAAATCGGGATAAAAATGCATGCAAAAAAACCGCGGACCTCTCGTCCGCGGCTGCGCCGGCATTGCTCAAGCTCCATGATTGGAAGGCGCTTTCCGCATCTCCGTCAGAGGTGCGGAAAACGACCGCGAGGCGATGCAGGTCCGTCAAACGGAACGCTGCCGCGCCGCGAAGCTCAAGCCAGGCCGTACCCGTCGAGGACAGGCAGAACGAAAGGCGAAGATTCGGTTGTCAAGTAACGGTTAACGACGATCATTGCTGCCAGCCTCCTTTGTCAAATAGTAATTTAATCATAGCCCCTATAAACGGCGGTTGTCAACCCTAATACTGGAAGCGATTTTCGCGTCTTTTGTCCATTTCCCCGGCCTTGGTCTATAATGGACAGCGTAAGCCCGCCGCGGCCGAACGGTCCGAATCGGCGCGGCGATAACGAAACTCGGGAGGTGTAGGCCGGGAATCCGGCCGTACTTGATGAAAATCACGGCGAATATCACGGATTTGGAACTGACGGTCATGCAGGGAGAAACGCCCAACGCGTACCACGCTTCGCTGTTGGCCGACGAGGACGGATTGACGCTGATCGACGCGGGACTGCCGGGCATGTTCGGCCAGATCGAAGAAAAGATCCGGGCGGCGGGCTGCAGTCCCGACGGCGTGAAGAGACTGCTGCTTACCCACCAGGATCTCGATCATATCGGCACGCTGCCGCAGCTGCTCGAACGTTTCCCGGGTCTGGAAGTTTGGGCGCACCAAGGCGAGCAGCCTTATCTCGAAGGCGAAAAACCGCTGATCAAAGTGCCCCGGGAACGTGTGCGGTCGATGCCCGAAGGCATGCGCGCCTTGACGGAGCGGATGATCGAATCGCTCGTTCCGGGACGCGTGACGCATGTGCTCGAGCACGGCGAAGAACTTCCTCTGCAGGGCGGAACGATCGTGCTGCATACGCCGGGCCATACGCCCGGACATATCAGCCTGTATATTCCCCGGGAAAAACTGCTGATTGCGGGCGACGCGCTGCGCATCGACGACGGCGTGCTGGCCCTTCCTCCGGAAAACTTCACGCCGGACATGGCCCAGGCTTCGCGGTCGCTCGAGCAGCTGCTCGAGCTCGACATCGATCGGGTGCTCTGCTATCACGGCGGGCTGTTCGAAGGCGACGTCCGCGCGGGGCTGCAACAAATCATCAATCGATAATGAACGGGAGCGAAAAATCCATGAACGATCAACGCTGGAACGCAATCAAAACCCATATGGACGAGCGTCAGCTCGACTGCCTGCTTATCACCGAACCGAAGCATGTCGGCTATCTGACCGGCTTCTTCTCCGACCCGCACGAGCGTTTCCTCGGGCTGGCGATTCCGAAAAACGACGAACCGTTCCTGATCGTGCCCTCGCTCGATTTGGAAGCGGCCAAAGCCGAATCTTCCGTCCCTCTGATCCGTACCCACAGCGATACCGACGACGCGTATGAGCTGATCAAAGGCTGGCTCGGCGGCGGACAAGGCAGCGTAGGCATCGAAAAAGACCATTTGTCGGTCTCCCGCTTCGAGCGTCTGAACGCCGCGCTCGGCGCCTCGGATTATGCCGACGTCGGCGGCGTGCTGAACGCGCTGCGCGCGGCTAAAACGCCGGAAGAGATCGAGAAGCTGCGCCGCGCCGTGCATTTGATCGAAGCGGTGCTGACCGAAGGATTGAAACATGTCCGCGTGGGCGCGACGGAGATCGAAATCGTGGCCGAGCTGGAGTACCAGATGAAAAAGCTGGGCGCGGAAGGTCCTTCGTTCGACACGATGGTGCTGAGCGGCGACAAAACGGCGCTGCCGCACGGCAATCCGGGCAGCCGCAAGATCCGGGCCGGGGACATGCTGATGTTCGACATGGGCGTCTATCTGGACGGCTACGCTTCGGATATTACGCGCACGTTCGCCGTGGCCGAGCGTCCAAGCGACGAATCGGTCAAAATCTACGAAACGGTGCTGGCCGCCAACCTGGCCGCGATCGCGCAGATCCGCCCCGGCGTCACGCTGGCTTCGGTCGACGCCGCCGCGCGCGAAGTCATTGCGGAAGCCGGCTACGGCCCTTACTTCATGCACCGTCTGGGCCATGGGCTCGGCATGGACGTGCACGAATATCCGTCCGTGCACGGCGCCAACGAGGAACTCGTCACGGAAGGACTCTGCTTCACCGTCGAGCCGGGCGTCTATGTCGCCGGCGAATGCGGCGTCCGCATCGAAGACGACATTATCGTCACGAAGAACGGAGCCGACGTGCTGACCACGTTCCCGAAAGAGCTGACCGTCATCGGCGGCTGAAGCCGGAGCGTAAGCGCCGTATGCGGCCTCGCATCGAACACGACGAGCTCCCTATCAAAAAAGCTGTCTCCCGATTGTTCGGGGACAGCTTTTTCGAATTTATCGCAATCGGCTCGGAACCGCCTGCCGCTTCCGCGAGAATCGCGGGTTTATCCGCAAACGCAAATGCGTTCGGCGGCCTTTACTTCGAAGCGATCGTCGGCAGTCCGGAATCGGCCTCCTGGGCCGGAACCTTCAAGCCTCGCGCCCAATACAGTACCGGCGTGCCCGCGGCCGTAAGGATGAACTTGAACACATAAGTCGAGAGGAACAACTGGATCCACACGGAGAACCCTCCGTATTCCGGACCGGTGAAGGCAATGGAACAGAAGATGAGCGTATCGATAAAGGAACTCACGATGCCGCTGCCGTTATTGCGAATCCACAGCTGGTTTGCGGAAGCGAAGCGGCGGCGAATCCGGGCGTACAAATAGACGTCGAGCAGTTGGCTGACCAGATAGGCCGTCAGGCTTCCCAGCGCCAGTCTCGGCAGCAGGCCGAACAGGGCTTCCATCGGTCCCTGGGCGAAATCCACTTCCGACGGCCGGAAATTCAGCACCATCTGCATAATGACCGTCGTCATGATCAGCATGAAAAACCCGAACCATACCGCTTTTCGCGCCGCTTTGACGCCGTAGCGCTCGTTCAGCAGGTCCGTCGTCATATAGATGCTGACGTACATCGCATTGCCGAGCGTCATCGTGATCCCGAGCATGTCGATCGTTTTGGTAACCTGGATGTTGGCGATGACCGTCGCGACTCCCACCCAGGCATACAGCCCTTTTTTGCCGAAAAACTTGAAGCACAGCAGGAAAAACGCAAAATTGACCAGGACGAAAAAGACGCCCCACGTAAAATTGAACAAGTTGAATCCCCCTAGTTTTGGTATCGCGGGATGGTTACGAACCGCGTCTCGGAACGAACTTGCCCGCGAAAAGGGTACGGCGGCGTGCTCGATTGCCGGGCGAACGCGTTCGAGAGGAGCGCCGAAGCTCTTCCCTGTCGCGATCTCGCCGCACACAAAAAAAACGCCGCGCCCTTTTCGGAGCCCGAAGTCCCGTATCACTTTACCACAGCGGCGGCTTTTGCACCATCTTTTTTTGCGGGAAATCGGCCGATCGAATATTAAAGCCGCGTACAAGCCTGCCGCAGACCGGCGCCCCGTTTGCATGCCGGCCCGAAATTCGCAAAAAAAGCCCGGCTCTCGCATGGAGAGCCGGGCTTGGTCGATTTGAGCCTGGTTAACGAAAGCCTTCTTTCCGGCGATCCGCGGCCCGAATGGATCGAACCGCGAAGCGAAGATTAAGCCCGCGCCGTTTCCAGTTCCGGCGTGTCCGGGGAATCGTACGTGTTCTTGTCGATCTCCCCGGTGACTTTGCCCGTTACGACGCCCGCTACCATGGAGTCGTTGACGTTCAGCGCCGTGCGGCCCATGTCGATCAGCGGCTCGACCGCGATCAGCAGTCCGGCCAGCGCGACCGGCAGGTTCATCGTGGACAGGACGATCAGGGCGGCGAACGTCGCTCCGCCGCCTACGCCCGCTACGCCGAACGAGCTGATGGCAACGACGGCGATCAGGGTCAGGATGAACGACATATCCACCGGAGTACCCGCGGCCGGCGCAATCATGACCGCCAACATGGCCGGATAGATGCCCGCGCAGCCGTTCTGGCCGATCGTGGCGCCGAAGCTGGCCGACAGGTTGGCCACGCCTTCGGACACGCCGAGCTTCTTCGTCTGCGTCTCGATGTTCAGCGGAATGGTCGCCGCGCTCGAACGGGAAGTAAAGGCGAAGATCAGCGTCGAGACGACCTTCTTGGCATAAGTGATCGGATTCATGCCGAACAGCATCAGGATCAGCAGATGGATCAGGAACATGACGATCAGCGCCGCGTAGGAAGCGATGACGAATTCGGCCAATTTGCGAATGCCGGCAGGATCCGTCGTCGCCATCATTTTGGCGATCAGCGCGAGGATTCCGTACGGCGTCAAGCGCAGGATCAGCGTCACGATACGCATCACGACGCCGTGCACCGCGTTGACCATGCCGCGGAACGTCTCGGCCTGCTGCGCGTTTTTGCGATCGAGTCCCAGTACGGCCAGACCGATGAAGGCCGAGAAGATCACGACCGCGAGCGTCGAAGAAGGACGGGCGCCGGTCATGTCTTCAAACGGGTTGGTCGGGATGAACGACAGGATCTGTTCCGGCAGGGACAGCCCTTCGACTTCGCCGAGGCGCGCATTCAGCGCTTCGCCGCGTTCGATCTCGGCTTGGCCTTGTCCGGCCAGCAGGTCTTCCGCGTTCAGGTTGAACGTAAGCGCCGACACGATCCCTACCGTAGCGGCGATCGCCGTGGTCAGCACGAGCGTCAGCAGAATCGAAGCGCTGATCTTCCCGAGCTTTTTGCCGCCCTTGATATTCATGATGGCCGTAATGATCGAGACCATGACCAGCGGAATGACGATCATCTGCAGCAGATGCACGTAGCCGCTGCCCAGCAGACTGTACCAGTCCATCGACCGCGCGACCACGTCGGAGTCGGCCGAGTAGATCCATTGAAGCGCTCCTCCGAGTACGATACCCAGGCCGAGCGCCGTAAACACGCGTTTGCTGAACGAAACGTGGCGCTTCTGCATTATGTACAGCACGACGGCCAGCGCGAGCAGCACGGCGATATTCAAAATGACAAAAAAGGTTTCCATTGTTCAATCCCTCTCCTTATTCCCTTATTTGAACAGCGGTCAAGCTGCCCTTCCGTGTAAACCTCTCAATTCGACCCTCATAATAACATTATTCCGATCATTTTGGTATACTTTTTTTCTCCGTCTGCAAAGTTTCGGTAAACTTCAAAAAATAGCGAAAATATTCGCGTTTTACGAAAAGAGCTTACATGAATCTGGTCAAAATTGGCTAATTTCATGTATGATATGAACTAGTCAAGCACAACTTCCGAACGTTTTTCATGCCTTTTCCTTCTTTGGCCCTAAATTTACTCCATTCAGAACGAACGTAAGTCCCGGTTTTCCCTGCCAAGAACTCGGGTCCGGTTTCGTTTACTGCAAATTTCAGGCGCCGCGTTCCGGATTGCGTTTTGCTTTTTTCACAACGAAGGGGGAGCCTACTATGCTAAACCGTTCCATCAGCCGCAAAATCATTGCTTTGTCGGGAGCGATCATTCTTGCGGTGAGTCTGCTGCTGTGCGCGAGTTTTTTCGTCATCTTCAATAATACCCTGCACAGCCGCATCATACCCGAATTCAGCAAAACGCTCGATCTGAGCGTTACGGAAATTCAAGGCGGCATCGATCCTACCCAGGCCGGCATGGCCGCCAAAGCCAACGCGGCCGCTTCGATGAAGCTGCAGACGTACCTGAACGACGCGGCTGCCGAATTCCGCCTCGAAAACGTTTATATCCTGGACGTGCAAAACAACGAGGCTGCGGTCGTGCTCGCCAGCAAAGGCGCCGAGATCAAACCGGGGGATAAGCTGTCCGCCACTTCCTATATGCAGCAGGCGCTGAAAAACCCGAAAGACACGGTCGTCACGCCGCTGAACCAGCAGGGCGACGACGCGGACCTCCAGGGTTACCACGCGATCTCCGGCAGCACGCTGATCGTGGGCGGCACGCTCGATGCTAACTTCGTGACTCAAGTGACCCAAGCCATCCTGTGGACGAGCATCGCCATCACGGCAATCGTAATCGTGCTCGGAGCGCTGGTAGCGGCAGCCGTAAGCCGCCGGATGACCAAGCCGCTGGGACGCCTGGTCAAGCATGCGCGCCTTGTCGCCGAAGGAGACCTTCAAGAAAACATCTCGGTCAAAGGGCGCGACGAGATTGCCGAACTCGCTTCGGCCTTCCAGCAGATGACGATCAATCTCCGGGGAATGATCGGGCAGGTGCTCGAAGCCACGGATCGGGTCAAGAGCGATTCCGTCGAATTGTCGCGGGGCATCGGCCTGCTGTACGAAATCGGCAGCCAGTCTTCCTCCTCGGCAGTGGAAATCGCGCAGAGCAGCGAGACGGTCGCGACCAGCGCCGCGGAAAACGCAAAAGCCATGGAAGAAATCAGCGGCGGCATTCAGCATATCGCTTCGTCCGCGGCGGAAGTCAACGAGCAGATCGCCCGCGCTTCCGAAGAGGCGGTCTCCGGCAATGCGCGGGCTCAGCAGGCCGTCGAGCAGATGAACCGCGTCCAGGAAATGACGGTTCAAGCCCGCGGCTACATCGAAACGATGGGTTCGCGTTCCGACGAGATCACGGAAGTGCTTCAGGCGATCACCAGCATTTCCAAACAAATTCAGATGCTCTCGCTGAACGCTTCGATCGAAGCCGCCCGCGCGGGCGAACACGGCAAAGGCTTCGCCGTCGTCGCGGACGAAGTGCGCAAGCTGTCCGATCAATCCCGCGAAGCGACAGGACAGATCGAACAGTCGCTGCTCGCGCTGCGCGAAAATTCGGAGCATTCCGTCCAGGCCATCGGTTCCGTGCATCAAGAGATCATGTCCGGAGCGGAAGCGGTTCGCAGCGCCGGCGGCGCGTTCGACGAGCTGATGAGCCTCATGCAGCGCTTCAGCCAATCCGTGCAGGAAGTATCCGCTTCGACCGAGCAGGTCTCGGCGGGCAGCCAGCAGGTCAGCGCGTCCGTCGAAGAGACGGCCCGCATCACGGAACGCGTGCAGGAGCGCGTATTGGAAGTATCCGCAGGAAGCGCAAGGCAGCTGGAAGAAATGGAATCCTACGCTCGCACGGTCGGGGAACTTACCCGCCAGGCCGACGAACTGGAAGAAACGGTACGGAAGTTCAAAATTTAGCGGCGGCCGATCGGCAGGATCGGTTTCGCCGCGGCAGCACGAAAAGGCCGGGGAAAGGGAGCCCCGGCCTTTTTTGTTTTGGTCCCCCGGCGGCGAATGCCGAAGCCGACGTCCGGAACCGATGCCCAAGGAATCCCGCGGGACGCCGGCGAATGGACGCAGGCCCGGCAGCCGCCTGCAGGACCCTTCTATTCATCCGTCAAGGGCTTGGTTGAACCGCCGCGCCCGTCTGCGCGAAACAGCAGCTGCGGCGCGCCGATTTCCTCGCGCCGCACGACGATGGGCGGATCGACGCCGTAGATGCCGCCGACGTTCGCCGGCGTCAGCACGGCTTCCGGCACGCCTTCCGCCGCCCGGCGTCCTTCGCGCAGCAGAAGCAGCCGCTGCGCATACTGGGCGGCCAGGTTCAAGTCGTGCAGTACGGCCACGACCGTCAGTCCTTCCGCCTCGCGCCATTCCCGCACCAGCTCCATCACGTCGAGCTGATAATAAATGTCGAGATAAGACGTCGGCTCGTCCAGCAGCAGAATTTCCGGCTGCTGGGCCATTACCTGGCCGAGGGCGGCGCGCTGCCGCTGTCCGCCGCTCAGCTCGTCGAGGCGGCGCGGCAGCAGCGCCGTCAGCTCCAGCCGCCCGGCGATGCGGGCGAGCAGTTCCCGCGCGGCCGCGGGGTCCCGCTCGCGGCCGAAGCGATCGCGGTACGGGAAGCGCCCCAGTTCGAGCGCGTCCCGTACCGTAATGCCGAGCGGCGGCAGGCCTTCCTGCGGCAGCACGGCCAGGCGGCGCGCCAGTTCGCGGCGTCCGTAATCCGCCAGGGGGCGGCCGCCGAGCCGCACGACGCCCGCCGACGGGCGCTCCGCGCCGGAGACCAGCCCGAGCAGGCTGGACTTGCCGCTGCCGTTGGGCCCGAGCACGGCCCAGAATTCGCCGCGGCGGACGGTCCAATCCAGCGGGCGGACGGCCTGCACCGGGCCGTAGCGGCAGGCCGCTCCGACCAATTCGATCGCGGGCGAATCGGCCTCGCCTGCCCCGGACGAAACCGCCGCGTCCCGTTCCGCTTCGCCGCCTTCGTCCCGCATAAAATGAAAACGGCTAGCCTTCCCGCCGGCCCGATCGCCCTTTTTCCGCCAATCCGGCCATTTCATGCCGTCTCCCCCTTCCCGCGCTTGTTACGCTGCAGCAGCAGCGCGAAGAACGGCGCGCCGGCGAACGCCGTCACGACGCCGAGCGGAATCTCCGTCCCGACGACCAGCGACCGGGCCAGCGTATCGGCCCACATCAGAAACAATGCGCCGCCCAGCGCGGACAGCGGCACAAGCAGCCGGTAATCCGGCCCGGCGATCAATCGGATCATATGCGGAACGACGAGGCCCACGAAGCCGATCACCCCGGACACCGATACGGCGGCGGCCGTAACCAGCGTCGCGACGAGCAGCACGGCGCTTTTCGTCCGCTCCGTGTCCAGGCCCAAATGTCCGGCCTGCCGCTCTCCGAGCGCGAACAAATTCATGGCTCCCGCGTTCGCCCAGAGGAATGCGCCTCCGATCAGCACGTACGGCAGCAGAATGGCCGAATAATCCCAGCCGCGCAAATTCAGGCTTCCCAACGTCCAGTACAGAATCTCGTTGACGGGACGGTCCGACATGGCCGACAGAAACGTCACGGCCGCCCCCAGAAAAGACTGCATGACGACTCCGGCCAGCAGAAGGCCGTGGACGGGCAGCCTGCCCCGGTCGCGGGCGAGCGCCAGCACGGCGAACAGCGTCAGCGCGCCGGTGACAAAAGCCGTCAGCGGCAGCGTCCACTGCCCGATCCAGGCGGTGCGCAGGCCGAAGAAGATAATGAGCGCCGCCCCCAGCGAAGAACCGGAAGATACGCCGAGCGTAAACGGATCGGCGAGCGGATTGCGCAGCACGCCCTGGAACGCGGCGCCCGCCAGCGCCAGCGCCGCGCCGACGAGAGCGGCGAGCAAGATCCGCGGCATCCGGACCTTCAGCACGATCTGCGAAGCGGAATCGTCCCACGTCTGCGGGAACCAGCGTCCGATTCCCGGCAGTTCATGCAGCAGAATCGATGCGATTTTGCCGGCGGGAAGCTCGACCGAACCGAGCCGAAGCGTCAGCACCAGACTGACGAGCAGCAGCAGGATAGCCGCGCCTCCGTATCCGCCCAGTCTGCGAATCATTGCAGCTTGTCCGGATAGATCGCGTCAAACACTTCGATCAACCCCTCCGTCAAGCGGGGTCCCGGACGGCTGACCAGATTGTCGTCGATCGCGAACAATCGGCCGGCCTTGACCGCCTCGATGCCGTTCCAACCGCTGCGGTCCCTGATCGTTTGCGGATCGACGGACAGCTTGCTGTACAGGATAACGTCCGGATTCGCGTCGATGATCGCTTCCGCGTCGACTTCGCTCCAACCCGTCGTATCGGCCGCCGCATTGACCGCGCCCGACGTGTCGATCAGCTCGTCCATGAATTCGCCTTTGCCGACGGTCCAGCCCGGAGAAAACTCCAAATACACGGTCTTGCGCTCTCCCTCTTCGATCGAAGCCGCCGCCGTCCGGACTTTTTCGATGTCTCCGCGCATCTTGTCCGTCACCGATTTCGCTTCCGCCTGCCGGTCGGTAATTTCGCCGTAGACGGCTATATCGTTCATGACGTCCTCGAGCGTATCGGGATTGAATTTGAATACTTTAAGCCCCAGCCCGCGCAGCGATTCGACCGTCGCATCGTCGGTCACGTCGGCGACGAACACGATATCCGGCCGCGCCGCCACGATCGCTTCCGTGTTCAGCTCGAAGCCGCCCATTTTCGGCTTGGACTTGGCCGCTTCGGGATAGTCGTCGTTGTCCGAGACGCCGACGATCTCTTGGTCCAACCCCAGCGCGAACAGCGATTCCGTCTCCGACGGCGCGAGCGACACGATCTTCGCGGGCGCGGCTTCGAACGTCATCTCTTTGCCGGTCGCGTCCTTCAGCGTCAGCGGATAGACCGTCTTCGCGGCTTCGTCCGCCGCTTTCGTCGTATCGGCCGTTTCCGCCGGTTTCTGCTCGGCCGGCTGCGTTTCGGCCTTCGTCGGCCGCGGCGCTTCCGCCGTGCCGTTCTGTCCGCAGGCCGCGAGGCCCAGCGCCAGCAGCAGCGTGGCCGAACCGGTCAGCAGCCTCTTTTTCCATGTATGCCCGTATCCCAAGCTCCCGCTTCCTGTTTCTTTTCTGTTCCCGTCTGTCGCCACTATAGGTCTTCCCCCTTGGTTTTTTCCGAACCGTACGCCTTTTTCCCGTTCGCCGCTCAAAAGAAAAAAGCCCCTCCGGACCGTTCGCGGGAAGGACTTGTTCGGGACGCACGCCAATAAAGGCCCTGCACCGAACCAAAAAAACGGCGGGCGGACCGAAAGACCGGCGTACGTGCACGGAACGCTCTTTCCTCGAAGAACGGGACCAGCATCGGGGCTGCCGGGCAGGTCTCCTGACTCACGGAAGAGAGATTGCGGAATCCGCCTTCTCGCGCTCGCGCAATGGCTTTGTGGATTCCTTTCCGTGTTACAGTGGCGGGACCGTGCCGGACTTGCACCGGCTTCCCTTTTAACCGAAAAGCGGCGGGGACGCGGCGGCGCGTTCGGCCGTCGTCCGCTCCGCCGCCTTTCGGCACCTCGGCAGCTGTACTTCTTCAGTTGTCATCTTTCCGATTATAGGGGATGCGGGAGAAGGTGACAACCTTTGCAGGCAAAAACCGCCCCGGTCTTTCCCAGACGGGAACACCGAAGCGGTTTGTTCTAAACGGCTATTCGATGCATAGCCGGCGGGCTGAACGCCCGTTTTCCCTCTTATACTTTGCGATCCGTGCCGCGGGCTCCCGTATGGTTCGATCCCCGGTGCTCCTGATCTTTCATCCGATTCTGTTGGTCGATGGTCCGGTTCTGGTGCTCGAAACGCTGATCTTCCAACGTTTCGCCGTCAGCGAGCAGATTGTCGTTCACTCCTTCGACCTGATTCTCGACGAACTGCTTCAGCTGCCCGCTCTTCTCCTGCTCGTACTCTTTTTTCTGCTCGAGCATTTCTTTGGCTTTTTCATCCATTTTGTTCAACCTCCTGCTATGCGTTTTATGCGGTTATCTTCTCATGTTGTGCTGGTCTTTGAGACGGTTTTGTTGATCCATTTTCTGATCTTTGGTCGCCTCCATGCGCCCGGGCACCGAGGATTCCGTCCCTTCGATCTGATTCTCGACAAAATTTTTCAGTTCGCCGCTGCGGTCATGATGGTTCTTCTGATCCAGCATCGCCTTGGCTTTGTCGTCCATCGAATTCAACCTCCTGTGCGTCGGAAGCTTTCGCGTCCTCCGCGGATTGGTGTAGGATCGGGATAGTTATGTATTACCCGCGCCCCGCCCGGTCAAACGAAAAAAGCCCATTTCCGCTCCTTCGAAGCTTCCCGCATACCGCCAGCGCCAAATGTTCGGTCCGCTCCGGGCACGAAGTACTGGTCTTGGGCAATTTGTTTGGTTTACAATGGTAGAGGCAAAAGAACAAGCAAACGAACGCACCGAGCGAACGCATCGCTTCGGCAGGTTCGCTCGGACGAAACTTTTATCGAAACGGGAGGCCATACCATGCGCTTTATCGACAATCAGGGCATCAACGATCCGCGGATCAACCTGGCAATCGAAGAATTCGTGCTGCGCCATCTGCCGATGGACGGCGACAGTTATCTGCTGTTTTATATCAACGAACCGTCGATCATTATCGGCAAGCATCAGAACACGGTCGAGGAGATCAACGCGGAATACGTCAAGGAGAACAATATCCACGTCGTGCGCCGTTTGTCCGGCGGCGGCGCCGTCTACCACGATCTGGGCAATCTCAACTTCAGCTTCCTGACCAAGGACGACGGCGAATCGTTCCACAACTTCCGCAAGTTCACGGAGCCGATGGTCGAAGCGCTGCGCGAAATAGGCGTCGAAGCCCAGCTGTCCGGACGCAACGACCTGCAGGTCGGCGAACAAAAGATTTCGGGCAACGCCCAGTTCTCGACTCGCGGACGCATGTTCAGCCACGGCACGCTCATGTTCGACTCCGAACTGGACAACGTGCATTCGGCGCTCAAGGCCAATCCGGAGAAATTCAAATCGAAAAGCACCAAGTCGGTCCGCAGCCGCGTCGCCAACATCTCCGAGTTCATGACCGAGAAGCTGACGATGCAGGAGTTCCGCGACAGCATTCTGCGCCACATTTTCAAGACGGAGCCGAACGAAGTGCCGGAATACAAACTGACCGAGGAAGATTGGGCCAAAATCCACGAAATCTCCAAGGAACGGTATCAGAATTGGGATTGGAACTACGGCGAGTCGCCGGAATACAATGTGAAGCACGCCAAAAAGTTCCCGGTCGGCATCATCGATCTGCGCATGAACGTAAAGAACGGCCGAATCGAAGACATGACCATTTTCGGCGACTTCTTCGGCGTGGGCGACGCGTCGGAAGTGGCGGAACTGCTGCGCGGCAAGCGCTATGAAGAATCCGAGATCCGCGCGGCGCTGGAAGGCGTCAACCTCAAACATTACTTCGGCAATATCGAGACGGAAGACTTCGTCGGCCTCGTGTTCCTGGAAGACTAAGCTTCGCCTTTTTACAGACACAGAACGGATACAGACGGGAGAGAAACCATGACTTACAAACTTATTGCCATCGACATCGACGATACGCTCATCAACGACGACAAACAGGTGACGCCGGCCACTCAGGTCGCCCTCGAGCAGGCGGTCGAAGCCGGCGCGGTCGTGACGCTCGCCACCGGACGCGCTTACGCTTCCGCCAAGCAGCTCGCCGCGCAGACGGGACTCAACGTGCCGATCATCACGTATCAGGGCGCGCTGGTTAAGAACCTGATCGACGGCAAAGTGCTGCTGGAGCGCCACGTTCCGGTCGAAGCCGCGCTCAAACTGGGCAAATACTGCCTGGAAAACGGGCTGCATCTGCAAACGTACATCGACGACAAACTGTACGCGCGCGAAGAGAACGAGAAGCTGACGGCCTATTCGCAGCTCAACAACACCCGCTACTATATCGAGCCGGACTTCGAGAAGCTGTTCTCGCAGCCGACGCCGAAAATGCTGATCATCGACGATCCGGCCTTCCTGGACGAACTGGCGCCGAAGCTGCACGAACTGCTGGGCGACGGCGTGCATATCACCAAATCCAAGCCGCATTTCCTCGAGATCATGCACAAGGAAGGCACCAAAGGCCATGCGCTTGCTTTCCTGGCCGACTACTTCGGCTGCACGCTCGAAGAAACGATCGCGATCGGCGATTCGTGGAACGACCATGAAATGCTCGAAGCCGCCGGCCTCGGCGTGGCGATGGGCAACGCGATCGAACCGCTGAAAGCCATCGCGGACTTTATCACGCTCAGCAACAACGACGACGGCGTGAAAGTGGTTATCGACAAGTTCGTGCTGGGCAAGTAAGTCGCCGCCTAGATAAAAAGAAAGCCGGGAAGCTTCCGCTTCCCGGCTTTTTGTCGCGGTTCCGATCCCGCGCATCTGGAACATTCGCCCGGTCGGGTGCCGCTTCGGCCATGCCCGCTTAATAAATCGTGACCCGGTCGATCGGAGAACCTTCCTCCTCGTATTCGAACGTGATCGATCCGCCCGGACAATGATAGCTGATGATATGGCCTTCTTCTGCCGGATTGTCGTATTCTTCGGTAGGTGTTCCGAGCCATTCCCGGACCTGCTCCGGCATGAGATACCAGTCGTTTTCGTTCGTCCCCAAGTCGAACGCCAGCGCTTCGACGGGCGTGCTCGGTAAACGGGAACCCGCGTCCAGCGTGTTATCGTAGCCGATCCAGCTCTTTCCGTAGCCGACGTACTCGAACCATTCGTCGCTTCTTTTTTTACGGGAATCCCCGAGCAGCGACCGAACCTGCGCCCACGTCATGCCGATTTTGATTCTCGGATCGGACGGCAGGACGTGCTTTTTCGCGCTGCCCATCAGGGAAGCCAGATAAGACCTTGCTCCAGCGGTGCTCGGCCAGTCGCCCGAGTACCGATAACAATCGTCGACATGCCGCAGCGTGAGCGTCGCAAGATCGAGCTTGTATGTACTGAAGTAATAACGGATATCCGTGTTGCTGTACACCCGGGTCTGGATTCGGCCGCCGCCGAGTCCGCGTATTCCTTGATACGGAGCGGCGACGCCTTCTTTGCTCCGCTTCGCGCCTTTCGCATCCGAGAAATCGAGCGAATGCAGGGTTCCGTTCGTGATGACATAAGGATACACGAAGTCGGCATTGGAACCTCCCGGCTCGCCGAGGAACAGCAGATCCGGCCTGCTTTTGCCGTCTCCGGCCAACCGGAAGCTGTCCCGGCGGGCGGTATTGACGCTTTCCAGCGACAATCGAACACTCTGCACCTTTCCGGATTTCTCTCCTTGTTTCGCCAGAGCCGCGCGATAAGCACCTGAATAAACGACGTCTCCTTTTTGCGCGCCGGACCAGGCTTCATCCTCGGAAGTGACCGACTTTTTTTCGCGGTTCGAGAAGATATACACGGTGTACAGTTTGCCCTTCTCGTCCCGCATCGGAAACGACAGCCGGCTGATCGACTTCAGCTTGGCCGTGTCGATTGTCGCTGCCGCTTGCTGCGTCTGCGCGTATGCTTGCGCTCCGGGCAAGCCCGCGGTTCCGCCCGTCAGCAGAATGACGCCGAGCGCCGCGGCCAGCAGACGCCGGCGATTGACGCGCTTGCCTTGCGCCTCCGGGAACGGCAGCGCGATTCTTTGCTTCTCTTCCATTCTAATCCTTCTCCTTGTAAGTATAAGTTGTCTAAACATCTATCTCCGAGTTACCAGTTTACCACATCCGGGCCTTCGCGCGATAGGAAGAAGGAACGGAGTCGGCTGCCTCTCGGGCAGCGCAAAAAGCCCGGAAGCTTCCGGCTTCCGGACTTGCTGCCGACGCGCGGCGCGCTCTTCGGGCATGCGTTTTACGGTTGTTCCGTTCCGCCGTTCGGGCTGCGGAGCGGATCGCGCAGATTCGCTTCCCGGCCCGTTTCGGACATATCGGCTTCTTGATGCTCGCTCTCGATCTGTGCCGCGGCTTCCGCCATGCGCGGATCGACTTGGCCGGGCACGGCCCCGGTATGGATATCCGGGCGCTCGCCTTCGTCCAAATGGTCCGCTTCGATCGCTCTCTCTTCGGTCGATCCGTCATCCTTCAGGTTGGTCGTCTCGTCGTCAGACGGATCGACGCTGCGGTAGTTCTGTTCGTTATCGTTCATCATGCATCCCTCCGAGTTTTCGATTTCGATTCCGTGCCGGGTCATTCAAATCCACTGCAGTGCCCGTTCTCGCCGCCGACACATTCGCCGGCAAATCCGGCAGCCGGTTCAGGTCGACGTCGTGCGACATATGCGTATAAATCGCGCGCGCCGGCTTGATCTCCGCCAGCAGCTCGGCCGCTTCCCGCATATCGTACACCGACCGGGTCGAATACTCCGCTTCTTCCCGTACGAAGCTCGTTCCCAGCACCAGCAGATCCGCGTTTCGCATCGGCCGGGTCTCCTCCTCGGACAATCCGATGGAGTCGGGGCAGTATACCCAGGCGAAGTTCTCTTTTTCCAGCCTATATGCATAAGAGTAACCGTTTTGCCCGTGATTGACCCTCCAACCTGCAATGCTCCAGCCGCCCAGGCGGAGTCCCGGCTCCGTTTCGCGCAGCTCCAAATTTCGATCGAGCCACGGATAACGGGCCCGGATCGCCTCCAGCACTTCGCCGGGCGCGTACAGATTCCCCCGAATCCCCGTCCAGCGGCATTGATCGGCCCATTCCGGCAGCCCGCCGATATGATCGAAATGCGCATGCGTGACCAGAATCGTGTCGATCGTCCGAATCCCCCGCATCTCCATCTGCATTCGCCAATCCGGCCCGCAGTCGATCAGGAAGCGGTCCTGTTCCTTTCCGCTTTCGACCGCCACCATCGACCGCATGCGCCGATTGACTCCCTCTGCTCGCGCCTCCTCGCACACCTCGCATCCGCAGTACACTCTCGGCACGCCCATCGCGTCGCCCGTTCCCCAAAATACCAGCCGGTCTTCCGTCATTATTCTCACCTTCCTGAACGTTTGCTGCTCACTCCCCGATTATACCCGACTTTTCTTGCCCGAAAAACAAAGCGCCGCAGACGGGACACCGTTCCTCCGGTATAATGAAGAAGATGCGGAATCGTCGGGCTCGACCCGCGCCGGTCCGTTTATCCATTCTTGTATCCACTATCTTGATAAAGGAGCTTCCATGAAAACATTCATTACTTCGAAATCCTTTTGGATTCCGTTCATTCTGGTTCTTATCCTCGGCGTCTGGCAAAATTTCGGCAAAGAAGGTCACAGCCTTTTGTCCGTCCTGACTTCCTCGCTTGTCGCCGCCCTCATTTCCGGCATCGTGATCGGCGGCATCGTTTATCTGATGTTCGAGATCAGCGGCATGCGCCGGGGCAGAAAATAAACGAGAACGATCCGGGAGCCGAATAGGCAGTCCGAAACGCAGCAACCCCCAATCAAATTCGGAGCGCCGCAAAAATCCGGACAGCGGATTCGGAAATAAGTGCGCATGAATGCTTATTTTCGATTTTTAGACGCATCAAGACAAAATAACTGCGCATAAGCAGCTATTTACTCTGCTTATCGCCTTTTCGCTCATTTTCCGGACAAATAACGATCTATATGCAGTTATTTCCAAAAAAGTAGGTGTTTTTCGGGAAATAACTGCTCTCCTGCACTTATTTTCGAAATTCCCCTTCACAAACGCTTCCGTTGTCTTTATTCGCGCTGTCGACGCGAACCCGTAAACAAAGAAACCCGGCTTGATGCGTCCGGGTTTCTCTGCAATCCGAGCGTAGGCCGGCAACTCCCCGGCCTGCGCTCTTTTTATTTTTATCCCGCCTTCGGCGATGCGGCACGCGAGCCCCGCCTTGCCCTCCCCGCCCTCGGCGATGCGGCACGCGAGCCCCGCTCTGCCCTTCCTGCTCTTGGCGATGCGGCACGCGAGCCCCGCTCTGCCCTCCCCGCTCTCGGCGATGCGGCACGCGAGCCCCGCTCTGCCCTTCCTGCTCTTGGCGATGCGGCACGCGAGCCCCGCTCTGCCCTTTCCGCCTTCGGCGATGCGGCACGCGAGCCCTGCCTTGCCCTCCCTCCGAGAGCGGGCGAACTGGCGGAGCTGATTTCGAATTGGAGCGACTTTCGGCTTTCTTCCCCCTCCTCTGAATCTTTCACTCCAATAAAAGGGGAAGAAAACGAGCCGG
Organism: Saccharibacillus alkalitolerans; assembly: GCF_011090185.1. Taxonomy (GTDB): domain Bacteria; phylum Bacillota; class Bacilli; order Paenibacillales; family Paenibacillaceae; genus Saccharibacillus; species Saccharibacillus alkalitolerans. The sequence continues at coordinate 645,514 of NZ_JAAFGS010000003.1, forward strand.
AGCGACAATCGAAATCAGCGCAGCCCGACAGAACGCCGCTCCCGCTCCCCCTTAAATCCCCGCCAACACCTCATACCACACGCCGCGCTTCGAATACAGCTTCTCCCGCACTTCGCTCCAACCGCCCAAATATTGAATATCGAACAACCCCGGCGGAACCGGATAACTCGACTCGAATTCGGCGTATACTTCCGGATCGGTCGGTCGGAATCCGTTGTCCGCGAACACCCGCTGCGCTTCGGCCGACCAGAGGAAGTCCAAGAACGCTTCGGCGGCTTCCCGCGTACCGTGTTTATCGACATTGGCGTCCACGACGGCGGCGGGATTCTCGATCAAAATCGTGTCGTCGGGAACGACCACCTCGTATTTCGCGCCCTGCTTGATCCGGGCCGCCAGCTCGTTCTCGTACGTGACCAGCGCGTCTCCCACGCCGTATTCGAACGCCGCCATCGAAGCGCGGCCGCTTTTATCGAGAGACTCGATATTCGCGTGTACCGACTCCAGAAACGTTTTGGCGAATGCCGGATCTTTTTGCCCCGTCCGGCGTTCCGACTCTTTGAGTCCCGCGCCGTAGATCGCGTTGATGTCCCACTGCGCTCCGCCCGACGTCTTCGGATTCGGGTACAGCACTTTGACTCCGGGCTTCGCCAAGTCAGCAAAGTTCTTTATTCCGAGCGGATTGCCTTCCCGCGTCCCGATCGCGACGACCGAGCGCGTGATCATGCCCCCGTCCGGCTTGTCTTTCCAATTTTCGTTCACGAGTCCCGCTTTCGTCAGCTTGTCGATGTCGCCTTCCAGCGACAGCAGCGTCACATCCGCTTCGAATCCGCCCGCGATGGCGCGCGCCTGCGTGCCGGACGCTTCGTACGATTCTTCGAACGTGACCGTCTGACCGGTCTCTTCCTTCCACTTTTGCTGAAACAGCGGAATAATGTCCTGCACCGAATCTTTCACGACGCTGTAGGCGCCGATTACGAGCTTCACGTCGCCCTGCTGCTCCGCTCCTCCGCCGCTGCCGCCGCTTTCGGCCGCGCTCTCGCGTCCCGCGCAGCCGGCCAGCAGGGAACCCGTCAGCGCCGCCGCCGCCATCAGCGCGGACAGCCGCTTAAGCGGACTCCGTTTTACGCGGGACGGTTCGGCGTCCCGCCTGCGCCGCGCGCCGCCTTGTTCGCTTCGGTCCGTTCCGGCGCTTGACCGTCGTTCGCCGCCGTCCGATTCCGCCTGCCCGCCGCCCGGTCGTATGTTATTGCGTCTCATCCGCTTCACACCCTCGTTTAATGTGTTAACGTTATCCCGTATGCTTCGGCAGTCTTCGCCGTATCGCCCGCCGTCAGATCATCATCGACATCGGATCCGCTTTGAATCGATTCTCGGCAATCCAGCTGCGCTCGTCATTGTACAAATAAGCTCGGTGCACCAGTACGCGCACAGGGTCTCCGACCTGAAGCGAATCTTTTTCCAGCGAACGGTACGTGATCAGGCTCTGCTCGCCGACCTGCACCTCGACCAACCATTGGCTGCCGCGGAAATGCAGATGCCGCACGACGCCTTCTTCGGTGGCGGACAGCAGCGTGAACTCATTCGGGCGTCCCGCTTCGACATATTCCGGCCTGATCAATGCCCGCGTCCCCGCCTTGGCAGCCGCCAAATCGAAACCGTGCAGCTTCGCCGCGTGCTCCACCTGCGTCGATTCTCCGATAAACGAAGCGACGAACGGCGTGGCCGGTTCTTTGTAAATATGCCACGGCGTCCCTTTTTGCTCGACCCTGCCCTGGCTGATGACCATGATCTCGTCCGCGACTTCGATCGCTTCGTCCTGGTCGTGCGTGACGAAGATCGACGTGATGCCGACCCGCTCGATCAGCTCCCGCAGCCACGAGCGCAGCTCCTGCCGAATCTTGGCGTCGATCGCCGCGAACGGCTCGTCGAGCAGCAGCAGTTGAGGCTCGGGAGCCAGCGCGCGGGCAAACGCTACCCGCTGACGCTGCCCGCCCGAGAGCTGCTGCGGATAGCGCTGTTCGAATCCTTTGAGTCCCGTCAGCTCCACCAGTTCCGTGACCCGGTCGCGGATTTGCGCTTTGGGCGCTTTTTTGACTTTGAGTCCGTAAGCGATATTTTCGAACACGGTCATATGCTTGAACAGCGCATAGTTCTGGAACACGAAGCCGATACCTCTCTCCTGCGTCGGCAGATCGTTGACCCTTTTGCCGTGGAACAGAATCTCGCCGGAATCCGGCGTTTCCAATCCCGCCAGCATGCGCAGAATGGACGTCTTGCCGCCGCCGCTCGGACCGAGGAGGCCGATCAGATGCCCTTTTTGAATGCCGAACGAGACGTCCTTCACTGCATGGAAACTGCCGAAATGTTTGTCGAGCCCGCGAACTTCCACATGCATCTTAATGCACTTCCCTTCTCTTCTTCGTCCATTCCATCAGCAGCAGCAGCCCGGCCGAGAACGCCGCCAGAATCAGCGCGATGCCTCCGGCCGCCGCGATATTGAAGTTCTCCACGTCCTGATACACGAGCGTCGTCGCCGTCTGCGTCCGGTTGATGATATTGCCCGACACGACCAGCACAGCGCCGAATTCGCCCATCGAGCGCGCGATCGTCAGAACCGCCCCGTATGCGACGCCCCAACGGATCGACGGCCAGGTCACGCGGCGGAACGTCGTCCAGCCGTAAGCGCCCAGCGTGGCCGAAGCCTGCTCTTGATCGTCGCCGATCTCTTCCAGCACCGGCATGATCTCGCGCACCATGAGCGGGAACGTCACGAACAGCGTCGCGATGACCATGCCCGGGAACGCGTACACGATATTGAAGCCGATGTTTTGAAAAAAGGAACCGATCGCCGTATCCGGACCGACCAGCAGCACGATCATCAGGCCCCCGATGACCGGCGACACGGCATACGGCAGGTCGACGATGCTGTTCATGACGCTGCGCAGCCGGCGGCCGAGCCATTTGCCCCGCACCAGATACAGCGCCGTCATGATGCCGAATACGCCGTTCAGCACCGTGACGCAGAGCACGACTAGCCCGGTCATCATCAGCGCGTGCAGCGCTTCGGGACGGGTGACGGCTTCCGCGAAGCCCGACCATCCGTTCGAAAAAGCGCTTTGCACCATTTTGGCGAGCGGCGCGACCAGCAGGACGGCGAAGACGGCATAAGTCAGAATGATCCACAGTTTTCTCATCGTTTAATTCCGACCTCCCCTGCGCTGTACCCGGTTAATGAGCCAAAGGATGCCCAGCGATAAAGTCAGCAGCAGCACCGATACGGCGGCCGCGCCCAGATTGTTGTCGCTCTCCACTTCCCCGTAAATGAACACGGAAGCCGTCAGCGTCTTGGCCGGAATATTGCCCGCGACCAATACGACGGCGCCGAATTCGGCGAGCGCCCGCGAGAAGGCCAGCATGGCTCCCCCGGCGATTCCCGGAGCGATCTGCGGCAGAATGACGCGAAAAAAAGTAGTCGCGCGCGATGCTCCGAGCGTATACGAAGCTTCCTCCGCCGATGCGTCCATCTCCTCCAGCAGCGGCTGAATGGCGCGGATCACGAACGGGAACGTGACGAAGACCATCGCGATCACGATCGCCGGCTGGTGAAACACGATATCGAAGCCGAACTTTTCCGCAATGCCGCCGACCCAGCTGTTCGGTCCGAGCAGCAGCAGGATCATCAGCCCGCCGACGGCCGTCGGCAGCGCGAACGGCAGGTCGACGAGACTGTTCAGCACGGTCCGTCCAGGGAAACGATAGCGTACCAGCACCCAGGCGATCATCGTTCCGATCAGCACATTGATGACGGTGGCGACCAAGGCGAGCTTCAGCGTCAGCAGCACGGCTTTCCACGCGATAGGATCGGAGACGTTTTCCCAGAACGGTCCCCAACCTTCCGAGAAAGAATAGACGTACACGCCCGCTATGGGAAGTACGATCAATACGACAAAATACAGCAGGACCGTCGAACGAAAACCGTAGGTCCAGCCTTTGTGACGCAGCCATGACGTTTGCACCGGATATTCCTCCAACTCTTCATTATTCCCATTAGACTACTCGGTTTAACTTACTGCATAATGTATCAGGGTTACGGATTAGCGTCAATCGCTTTTTTCGGAAAGGATTTATCCGGTCGCAGGCATATCGACGACTGCCGGGTATATACTGAAGAGGAAGCTGACAGGCGCAGTGCCTGAGAAAACAAGGAGGAATTCGCATGCTGCATACGTTCGAACTGTCCACCTCCCGCCGCGACGAGATCGTCGACATCACGCCGCAGGTGAGGGAGCTTATCCGGCAGAGCGGCGTCCGGGAAGGACTCGCCTTCGTGTATTGTCCGCATACGACGGCCGGCATCGCCATCAACGAAAATGCCGATCCCGACGTCAAACGCGATATTCTGATGATTCTGGACGAGGTGTATCCGTGGGAGCATCCCAAGTACCGCCATGCCGAAGGGAATACGGCGGCGCATCTGAAAGCCATTACCTGCGGCTCGTCCCAAACGGTGATCATCCAGGACGGTCGCCCGGTGCTGGGCACCTGGCAGGGCATCTACTTCTGCGAATTCGACGGGCCGCGTTCCAGGACGTTTAAGGTGAAAATTGTGGAGGGGTAGAGAGTTAGAACAGGACTTTCTGTCCCCCTGACAGACCAAACAGCCGCCTGCCGCGAATTCCGGAAAGCTTCCGGGCGCGAGCGGGCGGCTGTTCGGCCTTTTTTCGGATTTATCCAATCCGCGACGATCCAACCCGGTTCTATCCGCTTTCGCCCTCCGGAATGACTTCTGAAGTTTTGTCAGCTTTTTTGCAGCATAAAAGTCCCTCCGCGTACTTCCGCAAAATACTCGTTTTTTCCGTTCCCGTAACTTTTCTGTTCCTGACCCTCACTCAGAGAAAAGTCCGTTTTGATCGTTCCGGATCTTTTGAATCAAGCGATCGCTTACGATATCCGCTCCCAGCGCTTTCATCATTTGCTGCAAAAATTTCAGCCTTTTATCGTCTTTTCACTTTTCCGCTCAAATAAACAGGGTTAACCCATATATGGATGAAACAAAACTCGAAAAGCCCATATCTCGGGAAGATATGGGCTTTCTAAAAAACTTGGTTTTCTTCCGCAAAAGCGGTATCCGCCTGCTCAGCTGCGATAACTTTATGCAGTGTCGCATCAAAGCGTCTCTAAATTAACCTTTCAACGTCTTGAAGCAGGCAGATGCAGATTTTCGCATAAAATGCGCACATGCCTCACCGCGGCATCATGGACTTCTTCGAACGAAACTTTTTCCTGAATGTAATAGGAGATGAATCCGTGCGCGGACAAGAACAAGCTGAGCGGCACGCTGTTCAGCGATTCCTCCGTATGCAGGCTCTGATCCAGATGTCCGCGAACGATGGATGCGAACAGCTCCAGACATCGGCCCTGTTCGTTCCGGCAGTAAGCCAGCAGCTCTTCGTCGCGCGTCATGAACATGATTTCGTATTGATGCGGATGATCCAGGCCGAAGCGGATGAATTCCAGCAGCAGCAGTTCGGTGCGCGTAAATTCTTCCGTCTCCGGCACGTTCATCACGCTGTTCAGGCAGCTCGACAAATAGCCGAAGTCCTCAATAACGATGGCGTAAAACAGTTCCGCTTTTTCTTTAAAGTGATAGTAGAGCGAGCCATGGCTGTAACCGAGATGCTGTCCGATACTGCGCATGGAAATGGCACGGTATCCTTTGGTGATGAACAAGTGCCTGGCCGCCTCCAAAATTCGCTCCCGCGACAATTCCTGCTCTACTGCTCTTCTCGCCATAGTCGTTATTCCCCTTCGATGTAATAAACCGGGTCTCCCTTCACGATGTCGGCCTGCCCCTGCGTCAGGTCGGTAATCCAGGAGATGAAACGATCGGCTTCGCCGGACGGCGGCAGACAGAGCAGCGTCACTTTGTCCGTGAACTGCGTGTCGCCCGTACGGACTTCGCGTTCGCGAAGTTCGTTCTCCACTTTGCCGTGCCAGGTATAATCGATTGTCACGAATATCTGCGTATGCAGCACCCGCGTGATCTCTTCTCCGGCTTCCACCGCGGCCACGGCTCCGTCCGCGTAAGCGCGAATCAGGCCGCCGGCGCCCAGCATGATGCCGCCGAAATAGCGCGTCACGACGACCGCCACGTTTTTGAGTTCCCGGTTTTTCAATACTTCCAAAATGGGCTTTCCGGCCGTTCCGCTGGGTTCCCCGTCGTCGGACTGCCGTTGAATCTCATCACGCTCGCCGAGCAGGTAAGCCGAACAGTTGTGGGTAGCGTCGCGATGAAGCTTTTTGATTTCGTCGATAAAAGCAATGGCTTCCTCTTCCGTCGAGACGGGTCGAATATGGCCGATAAAGCGCGATTTGCGAATGACGATTTCTTTTTGCCCTTCGCTTCTGACGGTCTTGTAGCGTTCCAACATATAGGTTTTCGAACCTTTCCTTATAGTAGAAAGCAGCCCCCCTAGTCCGAACACGCGATAAATCCGCGATTCGGATGGGTGAACTGCTTTCCTCTGTTTGGCCCGGGGCTTCCGCTTAACAGCAAATTAACCGGTGGTTATTCTCTTATTAAAACAGGAATTGACGCTTCCGTAAAGATTCATGTCAGCATTATTCCGCGGAATTATTCCGACAGGCGCGATTCCAGTTCGGCTTTTTCTTTTTCGAAGCCCGGCTTGCCGAGCAGCGCGAACATGTTCTTCTTGTACGCTTCGACGCCCGGCTGGTCGAACGGGTTGACGCCCAGCAGGTAGCCGCTGATGCCGCAGGCTTTCTCGAAGAAGTACACGAGGTAGCCGAACGTGTACGGGCTGAAATCCTTGATGTTGACGATCAGGTTCGGCACCTGGCCGTCCGTGTGCGCCAGCATCGTGCCCTGGAACGCCTTCTTGTTGACGAAGTCCATCGTCTTGCCGGCGAGGAAGTTCAGGCCGTCCAGATCGTCCGGATCTTCTTCGATCGTGATCTGCTCGGACACGTTTTCCACCTGGATCACGGTCTCGAAGATGTTGCGGCTGCCTTCTTGAATGAATTGGCCCATCGAGTGCAGGTCGGTCGAGAAGTCCACGGAGGACGGATAGATGCCTTTGAAGTCTTTGCCTTCGCTCTCGCCGAACAGCTGCTTCCACCATTCCGACACGAAGTGCAGCGACGGCTCGTAGTTGACGAGAATTTCCGTGCCTTTGCCTTTGCGGTACAGCGCGTTGCGGACGGCTGCATATTGATACGCTTCGTTCTCGGCCACGTTCGGATTCGAGAATTCGTCGGAAGCGTCGGCCGCGCCCTGCATCATGGCGTCGATGTCCACGCCGGCAGCCGCGATCGGCAGCAGGCCGACAGCCGTCAGCACGGAGTAGCGTCCGCCCACGTCGTCCGGAATGATGAACGATTCATAGCCTTCTTCGGTCGCCAGTTTCTTCAGCGCGCCGCGGGCTTTGTCCGTTGTCGCATAGATGCGCTTGCGCGCTTCTTCCTTGCCGTACTTCTTCTCCAGGGCGGCGCGGAAGAGACGGAACGCGATCGCCGGTTCCGTCGTCGTGCCGGATTTGGAGATGACGTTGACGGAGAAGTCTTTGCCTTCGATCAGCTGCATCAGATGCGCGACATACGTCGAGCTGATGCTGTTGCCGGCGAAGAAGACCTGCGGAGTCTTGCGCTGGGACTTGTCCTGCACGTTGTAGAAGGAATTCGTCAGCATCTCGATCGCGGCGCGGGCGCCCAGGTACGAACCGCCGATACCGATCACGATCAGCACTTCGGAGTCGCTCTGGATTTTTTCGGCCGCCTTCTTGATGCGCGCGAATTCTTCTTTGTCGTACGCTTTCGGCAGGTCGATCCAGCCGAGGTAGTCGGAACCTACGCCGGTCTTGTTGTGAAGCTGCTCGTGGGCGAGCTTGATCGGCTCCGCGAAGTAGTCGACTTCGTGCTGGGCGACGAATCCGAGCGCTTTGCTGTAATCGAAATGAACGTTTTTAGCCATAATGAAAAGCCTCCTCTGAATTTGCTGCTTTTTGCCGCTTGCAGGGTGCTGCGCGGTTAAACATCCAGAACCAGCATACTGGATTTCCGGGACAGAGACAAGCGAGACCGATCACACCCCGGACGGAATAATCGCCGTCCGAACATGCGTCCGCCGTGCTTCTGCCGCATAAAAAACGCCCCTGGCGTTATCCGGCCGGAGTTCATCACCGGATGCTCTCTTTCGCACGGACGCCGCAGGGGCGAAAAAGCGTTGTCCGCTCCTAGGAACCGGGTCGACCGCGGCGGAACAAGCCGCAGCGGCCGCTCCGGAAGGAATCGGGACGCGCTCAAATATTAGTTAAGCAGTTCTTTGACTTTGGAAACGACGTTTTCCGGCGTGAAGCCGTATTCTTCCATGACTTTGCCGCCCGGAGCCGAAGCGCCGAATGTGTCGATGGCGAGAATCGCGCCTGCGTCGCCGACGTAGCGTTCCCAGCCGAACGGGCTCGCCATTTCGACGGCCAGACGGGCTTTGACGTCAGGCAGGATGACGGAGTCGCGGTAAGCTTTGTCCTGCTTCTCGAACAGATCCCAGCTCGGCATGCTGACGACGCGAACCTGGATGCCTTCTTCGGCAAGCTTCGCCTGTGCCTTGACGGCCAGCTGCACTTCCGAACCCGTGGCGAGGATCTGGGCGGCAGGCTTGCCGTCCTTAGCGTCGGACACGACGTAAGCGCCGCGTGTCACGCCTTCCCATGCGCCTTCGACCGTTCCTTCGAGGATCGGCAGGTTTTGACGGGTCAGAACCAGGGCAACCGGATTTTCTTTGTTTTGCAGCGAGTAAGCCCATGCCGCGGACGTTTCGTTCGCGTCTGCCGGACGAATTACCGTCAGGCCCGGGATGATGCGTACGGACGCCAGCTGTTCGATCGGCTCGTGGGTCGGGCCGTCTTCGCCGACGGCGATGCTGTCGTGCGTCAGCACGTAAGTGACCGGCAGCTTCATCAGCGCGGCCAGGCGAACCGCCGGACGCAGGTAGTCGGTGAATACGAAGAACGTACCGCCGAACACTTTGATGCCGCCGTGCAGAGCGATCCCGTTCATGGCGCCCGCCATGCCGAATTCGCGTACGCCGTAATAGATGTTGCGGCCGGCGCGTTCCTGCGGCGTGAATACCGTGATATCGTTCAGGTGCGTCATCGTCGAGCTTTCCAGGTCGGCCGATCCGCCGAACAGCTGAGGCACGCGATGCACGACGCCGTTCAGCGCTTTGCCGGAAGCGACGCGGGTCGACATTTCTTTATCTTCCGCTTTGTACTTCGGCAGTTCCTTATCCCATTCGATCGGCAGATCGTTGCTGAACGCCATCAGGAATTGAGCGGCCAGCTCAGGGTTTTCTTTTTGGAATTTCTCGAACTGGTCGTCCCAGACTTTGTTGGCCAGTTCGCCTTTTTCTTTTACTTTGGCAAAGTGTTCGCGAACTTCGTCCGGCACGTAGAAGTCTTCTTCGTAAACCCAGTTGTAGAATTCTTTGGTCAGCTTCGTTTCGTCGGAACCGAGCGGGGAACCGTGAGGACCCGCGTGTCCGCCTTTGCCCTGCTTGTTCGGGCTGCCGTAGCCGATGATCGTCTTGACTTCGATCAGCGTCGGGCGTCCCGTATCCATTTTCGCTTCGGCGATCGCTTTGTCCAGCGCATCGACGTCGTTGCCGTCCTCGACGCGAAGCACCTGCCAGCCGTAGCCTTCGAAACGCTTCATGACGCTGTCCGTGAACGAGAGCGAAGCTTCGCCGTCCAGCGTGATGTCGTTGGAATCGTACAGCATGATCAGTTTGCCGAGCTGCATATGTCCGGCCATGGAAGCCGCTTCGTGCGAAACGCCTTCCATGAGGTCGCCGTCGCCGCAGATCGCGTATGTGTAATGGTCGATCAATTTATAGTCGCCTTTATTGTAGACGGCAGCCGTGTGCGCTTCCGCGATCGCCATGCCGACCGCCATCGCCACGCCTTGACCCAGAGGTCCGGTCGTCGCGTCGACGCCCGCCGTGTGACCGTATTCCGGGTGGCCCGGCGTCTTGCTTCCCCATTGGCGGAACTGCTTGATTTCGTCCATCGGCAGGTCGTAGCCCGACAGGTGCAGCAGGCTGTAAAGCAGCATCGAACCGTGGCCCGCGGACAGCACGAAGCGGTCCCGGTTAACCCAGGTCGGGTTGGACGGGTTATGGTTCATCGTCTTGGCGAAGAGCTGGTAACCCATCGGCGCCGAACCCATCGGCATACCCGGGTGTCCGGATTTCGCCTTCTCGATCGCGTCGATCGAAAGGGTACGGATTGTAGCAATCGACAAATCGTCGATTTTGACATTGTTGGCCATGTTCTAATATCCTCCTCGGTCGTTTCCGGCATGCCGGAAGCGGATTGTGAAGACTCCTGTGATCCAGTATATCACTTTGAAACATTCATTTCCATAGGATTCGGGATAAAGCCCGGAATTTGAAGAATCTCCGCGAAAAAGACCGTTTTCCCGAACTTCGTCCGCCGCGCCTACATGACCCTTTACCCGAGATGCCGTGCGGTTATTCGCCGCGGAACAAGTTTGCGGCGAATCCCCTCGCGGAATCGCGGCCGTCGTTCGGTCCCGCTTGCCGGCTCGTCAGACGCCGCGCGCGAACAGCTTTTCCCTTTTTTCGCGGTCCGGATCGAGTTCGGGCAGCGTTTCCGCGCCGAAGATCATCGTCGTCCGGCTGTCCGTGTCGTAAGGCGCCCAAGGCAGCGCTCCCGTCGAAGGATCGCCGGATGCGGCGAACGCCTGCCAGGCGCCGCGCATGGCTTCGGACAGATTATGCATGGACGGTTCGATCCGCACGCCCATTCGCGGCAGCAGAACCAGATTGCCGAATACGAACGGAATTTCGGCGGCATGGACCGCTTTCCCGAAAAACGGGTGCCCGGGCAGCGACCAGTCGAAACGGTACATCCATACCGGCGCATGCCGGGCCTGCGCTTCCGCGAGCGCCAACGCCGACCGCCAGAAATACAGCTCCGTCATCATTCGCGCCTGCCCCTCGACGGTGGAAGGATACTGCGCGACCCACTCTTCCGCGTTATCCAATCCCGCGATCGCGCGCAGCGTGCGGGCCGATTGTTCCGGTTCCAGACGCTGCGATTCTTCGCGGAAAAAGAAAGCCCCTTCCTCCTTGTTCGTGCCGACGATCAGCGGAATTCCCGCCGCCGAGCCTTCCGATATGGCCCGAAGCGGCTCTTCGGGAAGCGTCGACGGCTCCAGCGCGGGCTGGAACGCAAGCGCCGGGAAATCTTCGCCGGCGTTCTCCAGTCCCGCTCCGGCGGCCAGCAGATCTTCCGCCGCCAGCGTCTTGAGCGTCTCCAGGTTTCCCCCGTCCACGTTCAGCCGGCGCAAATAAGCCGCCGCGACGCTCTCCGCTTGCGCGGCCGACATGGCCTGGGCGCCTCCGCTCTGCAGGACGGCTTTGTGGAATAATCCTTTTGCGGCCGGCATCGCCAGCAGCGCGGCGACGCTCATCGAGCCCGCCGACTCCCCGAACAAGGTCACGTTGTCCGGATCTCCGCCGAACGCCGCGATATTTTCCCGCACCCACTTCAGAGCCATCACCTGATCGGACAGTCCCGCATTGGAGTCGAATGCCTCTCCGAGCGGCGCCAGGTGCAGGAACCCGAACGGACCCAACCGGTAATTGAGCGAAACGACGACGCACCGCCCGCGCAGCGCCAGCTGGGTCCCGTCGTAGAGCGGAATGCTGGACGAGCCCGATACGAAGGCTCCGCCGTGGATCCACACCATGACCGGAAGACCTTCTCCGCCGTCTTCCGGCGCCCATACGTTCAAGAACAGACAGTCCTCGGACATCTCCGGAACGCCGCCGCCGAACGTCGACGCTTCATCGGGCACCGGCTGCGGGCAGACCGGTCCGAACGTCAGCGCGTCCCGAATGCCGGTCCAGGCTTCCGGCGGCTGAGCCGCGCGAAAGCGCAGCCCGCCCACCGGAGGTCTGGCGTACGGCACGCCTTTCCACGATACGGCACCGTTTGCCGCCGCTCCACGAATTTCTCCCTGCTTTGTGGCCATTGTTCTATACTCCATCGTCTCTCCTGCCTTTCCGCATCGAACGACTGTTTTTTAACTCTTTCCTGTTCATTTAAACATAGGGCCGAGTGCCGGTTCAAATTCTCGCCCTCTTTCCTCCCATGCAAAAAAGCGCCTTCCCTGCAGGGAAGGCGCGGATGACCGAACCGCCGATTCAAGACGCTCGGCAAAAAAAGGAATACGTTTTCAACCGATCGATCCCGCGGGCTCGTTCAGCGTCCCGACGGAGCCTCCTTCGATCAGCCTGACCTGCAGACGTTCGTGCTCGACCGGCTCGCCCGCCAAAATCTTGAGCAGATGCTCCGCGGCCGCGGCTCCCCATTTGGCCCGGGAATAATCGACCGTCGCCAGGCGGGGCTGCAGATACTTGGTCAGTTCGATGTTATCGAAGCCGATCAGATGAACGTGTTCGCCGATCTTCAGTTCCGTCTCCGCCAGCACGTTGCAGATGCCGACCGCCATCTCGTCGTTCAAGCAGAAGACCGCCACCGGTTCCGCGTACTCGTCGAGGATGATCCGCGCCGCGGCCTCTCCGCCTTTTTTTTCGAAGTTGCTGCGGATTTCCTTCAGCGTCACGTCCGGATAACCGGCCGCGATCTGCCGCACGGCGGCCAGACGCTGATTCGAATCGTACGAATTTTCCGGTCCCGTAACGACATACAGCCGGCGATGCCCGCGTTCAAGCAGATAGTTCATCGCCGCCGCCGCGCCGGCTTGATTATCGAGCAGCACGCGATTGATGTTCGGATGAATCAGCTCGCGGTCCAGCACGACGATCCGGTGCCCCCGATCCGCATACCGCAAAATCTCTTCGCTGTCGAAGCCCGAGTCGAGAATGACGGCGCCGTCGATCATCCGCTCGGGCAGCATCCGGTGCGACTGAATGCCGCTGCATACGATCATGTCGTAACCGCTTCGGTTGAGCACGTCTTTGACGCCGTCGAGCAGATCGCCGTAGACATCGCCGCGGAAGTCGGTCAGGAACACGCCGATAATGCGGGATTCCCTCTTCTTCAGCGTACGCGCCGCGGCGTTCGGCACGTAATTGAGTTCCTCGGCGATCGCCAGGATGCGCGAACTGGTCTCGTCCGTCACCTTGCTGCTGCCGTTTAACGCGTAAGACACCGTCGAAATCGATACTCCCGCCTTTTTGGCAATATCCTTGATACTTACCAATCCACTCGCTCCCCTGTCTGGTTGCCTTTTTCTAGATATCTCAATCTAACAGACAACAAAGGCGATCCGTCAAGATCGCCTTGTGTTTTTCGGTGAATTTTATACGAAAATTTCGATTTTATTCCCTTCTTTGGAAGCGGAAGCCTCGAAATCGGCCCGTCCGATACGCACGCCGCCTTCGCGGTAGCGGTTGCCTCCGATCCGTTCGCCGATCTCTTTGCCGTTCAGCTTGACCGTACCGGCTTCTCCGGCGCCGATCCGGTAAACGAACGTCGCCGGAATGCCGTCGTAGCTGAAGTCCAGGCTCAATCCGTCCAGCGAGGCCGGAAGCACCGGATCGACGATCAGGTCGCCGCCTTCCTGACGGATGCCCAGCACGCTGCCGATCAGCTGGTTCATGTAGATCCCCGGGCCGCTGGAGTAAATTCTCCATCCGCCCTTCACCGCCACATCCCCGCTCTTCAGCTCGCCGAATCTTTCCTGCGCCTCGTAACGGTTGTTGAATTTGCCGTCGGAGCTGCTGAAGTACGAGTTGCTCTGACGCAGTTCCGCGTTAGGCACGACTTTTTGGATGCCGACCGGATTGATCATGGCAAGCCCGTTCCACGTTTCGTCCGCACGGCCCAGCTTCGCCATCGCTTCGACGTAGCGGATATGCGCGTGCACGTACTGCAGCCCGATCTCGCGGCCGAAGTTCGACGCCTGCTCGGCGCGCTTGAAGTGCGAGCTGACGCCTCCCGCGTACTGCGCGGGGCGGTTCATCAGACGCACGCCGTCCGGACAGAAGAATTCGCGCTTGATCAGATCGTAGTGCGCTTTCGCCTGCTCCGGCTCCAGCAGTTCCGCGATCATGCTGCGCGTCATCGGCAGCAGCCGGTAATGGATGCCCGTCTCGCTGTCGCTCGGGTGCAGCATCGGCTTCGGCTTGTCGGCTTCCTCCATGTACACGAAGCCCGGAATGACGTCCGTGTTCAGCATGTACCGCCCGAAGTCGGCGCGGATGCCTTCGGCCAGCCCGGCCAGCTCGTCCGCGAACGCCGCGTCATGCTCGCGGATCGCCCCCGACAGCACATTGACCGTCTGATACGTCAGCGCGACCGTCCAGCTGCTGACCATGTACTGCTTGAGCTGCGCGTTGGCCGGCTGCAGCGTATCGTCCCAGTCGCCGTCGCCGTACGAGGACAGGAACGTGTCGTGCAGGAAATGTTCCTTGATGTAGCCGATCTCTTTTTTCGCGTGATCCAAGATGCTGTAGGCTTCTTTCGTAAAGCCGAATTCGTGCTTGACGGTGTACGGAACTTTTTCGTCCAAGAGGGCGAAATCCCGCGTCGTTTTCAAATAATCGGCCAGCACTTTAAGCGGCCATACGATGATGTCGCCGTGGCTCTCTTCCTGCTGGATCGCGAAATACTTGTCGAACATGAACCACTGCGGCCAAGCGCCGTCGTCCTCGTACTGGTGCGAATAGACGGTCTTCAGAATGTCGCGGACCTGCCCGAATTTCTGCGTCGCCATGAAGTACTCGACCGGCCCCTGGCAGACGTCCCGCGTTCCCCACGCCGCGCCGCCGTACTGCTCCAGGCCGTGCGGGGAGGAGTAATGGACGAGCATATTATGGGTATACCACCAGGCGAGGGCATTGACCTTGAACAGTTCTTCGTGCGTCGCGCTTCCGTCCTTCGACAGGCGGAAGCCGTTCATGACGTCCCGGTAGAATTCGCGGTAATTCACGATCTCTTCTTCCAGCGAACGCTCGGCAAAAGGAATCTCTTCGCCGTCCAGCAGCCCTTGAATCGTCAGCGTCCATTCCGCGCTCGGCGCAAGCGTCAGCGCAACCAGCGAAGCATCGCCGGAATTGACGCCGTCCGCCAGCACCGTCTCGTCGCCGACTGACGCTTCCGCGCCGTCGACTTTCATGCGGTAAGCGAGTTCCGGGTACGAGGAAGCGCTGAGCGAAGCCGAGTCGGCCGTAAAGGTCAGCGTGCCGGCCCGCTCCGTCATATGCAGCGGGAATTCGTATTCGTTCACGTTCATCGTAACCTGCGTCGTGACCAGGTAACGGTACGGGCGGCCGCTTTTCGATTGCACGTTCAGGCGCACTTCAGGGCTGTCGACGGTCGTGAAGGTCGTGACGAAGATCGTATCGGTCTCCGTTTTGTACGTCCAGCGCGCATAGTTGAAGCCGATCTCGAACAGCGACGGCATCGTGAGCAGGCGGTACCGCCCTTCGATCTCGACATAAATGCGCTGGCCGGCCGTCTTCGGAACGTTGAGCGCGCTGCGCGCGTTGCTCATCATTTTGTTGAAGTTCGTATTGCCCAGCACGAGCTGAGAGTTGAAAATGCCGTACATGTACGCCGTCGTCGCCATCACCGGGACGCCGAAGGTTACGTTGCCTCCGCTCATCAGGATGTGGCCGTGCGGGCGCTCCACAAGGCGTTCTTTTTCCTTCAGGACGACGTGCTCGTACGTATCCGTGAAAAAGGCCAACAGCTTGCCGCCGGCGCGCTCTTCTTCGTAACGGTTCGGGAACAGCGACGCGATTTCTTCTTCGCTCAAGTCCAGCGTCCGCAGCGGCTCGCCGATCGAGTCTTTAAGCGATGCCGCGGGCAGAGCTTGAAGTTCGCCGTCCGCTTCGGCTTCGTAAGCCTTCCATGCCGCCTGCACGTCGTCCGCGAATTCGAGCTCCGTGATCGCGGCCGGATGATCGGCGCGGTACAGGCCGTAGAAGACGAAACGCGCTTCCCCGCTCAACGCGACCAGTTCCGACTGCAGCGCGGTATAAGCGAATTCGTATTGGTACACTTCGTTTGCCAGCTGTCCGACGGTCAACGATTCCGGCACGTTGCTCTCTTTGTACGATTGGCCGAAGAACTGGAATCCGTCGGTCGAGTAACCGGCCGCGCGCGTCAAGGAACCCTGCTGCATGTACGGAAACGCTCCGCCCTGCGGCTGATTCTGGCGGGAGCAGACGACATAGCCGTTCTTCTCGTCCCGGAACACGGCATGGTCGATGTACTGCGACAGGTATGCCTCGTTGCTGCGTACGGCGCCCGGATCGGCGTTGCCGACGTCCTGGCCGTATACGAGATCGATGTTGACGCCTTCGCCGCGCGTCTTCACGTCCCAGAACCAGACGTCGCGGTCCGTTACGGCGAAGGTCACCGTATAAGAGATGCCCTCGATCTGTCCTTCCCATACGACACGCTTCGAACCGCGGCTGACTTTGCTTCCGGAACGGATGCCGAGCAGCGGGTGGAACGAAATGCCCGATTCCCGGTGAAGCCGCAGGTACAAATTGTTCAGCGAGCCGTCGAGCGGAGAAGACAGCAGCTGGTTAAGCATCGTTTTGCCGCCGAGCGCCTGATACAGGTCGCCGCTCGGCCAGAAGGTGAAGTTCAGGCTTCCCGCCTGAACATTGAACTTCGAGTTTGGATTTGCCATGGTCGTCATGAATGCTTCACTCCCAATTCCGTCAGTATGCGGTCCCCGGTACCGGGGCCGATGTTAAATCAAGGTAAAAGAACCGTTCAGCGTATCCGCGCTGCTGCGGCCGACGAACACGTCGAACCGTCCGGGATCGCTCTTGAAGCTCAAATCCGAATGGTGGTAGCGCAGCTGTTCTTCGTTCAGGGTGAATACGGCGGTGCCGCTTTCCCCCGGCGCCAGATCGAGCTTCACGAAGCCTTTCAGTTCGCGCACCGGGCGCACGACGTCGCCCGCGATATCGCGAACGTACAGCTGTACCGTTTCCGTGCCGGCGCGACTGCCGGTGTTGGTCACGTTCACGCTGATCGCGATCGGGGAATCCGGCGTCATCTTATCCGAAGAAAGCTTAAGACCGTCGTATTCGAAGGTCGTATAGGACAGCCCGAAGCCGAACGGCAGCAGCGGTTCGTTCGGGGCGTCGAGATACTGCGAGACGTAGCGGACCTGAGCGTCTGGCGCTCCCTGCGGGCGGCCGGTGTTGAAGTGATTGTAATAGACGGGAACCTGGCCCACCGAATGCGGGAACGACATGGTCAGCCGCGCCGAAGGGTTGACGGCGCCGATCAGGATGTCGGCGACCGCCGCTCCCCCTTCGCTGCCTGGGAACCAGGCTTCGACGACGGCATCGACCCGATCGTACATGCCGTGCAGATCAAGCGGACGGCCGTTGAACAGAACGGCGGCCGTCGGCTTGCCCAGCTCCGCGATGCGGGCGACGAGATCAAGCTGAACCTGCGGCAGACGGATATCCGTCCGGCAGCCGGCTTCGCCGCTCATCTCGGACGCTTCGCCGAGCGCCAGCACGATCACGTCGGCCGCGGCAGCGGCGTTCAGCGCTTCGCGCAGCTGCTCTTCGGTGCCTTCTTCGATGCCGCATCCTTCGGCCACCGCCGGATTGCCCGGACCCAGACGCTCGGCCAGCGCGGCGTCCAGCTTAACGGCATCTTCCGTCGAACCGTCCCACGACCATGGGCCGAGAATGTCCCCACTCCGCGCGAAAGGTCCGATCAAGGCGACTTTGGCATCCGGTTTGAGCGGCAGCACGCCGTCGTTTTTGAGCAGGACGGTCGATTGGGCCGCCAGTTCGTACGCCGCTTCGCGGTGCTCCCGACTGAACACGATTTCCGCTTCTCGCTCGGGACTTGCGCCGCGGTTCGGATTGTCGAACAGACCGAGCTTGTCTTTGAGCCTGAGAATGCGAAGCACGGCTTCGTCGACCAGCGCTTCGTCCACGCGTCCGCCGCGGACGAGCTCCGGCAGTTCGTGCACGTAGCAGGCGGTCATCATCTCGATGTCCACGCCGGCCCGGATCGCCCGGTAGGCGGCTTCGCGCTCGTCTTCGGCCGCGCCGTGCGGGATCAATTCCTTGACGGCGCCCCAGTCGGAGATCAGTACGCCGTCGAAGCCCCATTCTTCCCGCAGCAAGCTGCGCATAAGCTTTTCGTTGGCGCTGGCCGGAATGCCGTCGATCGTATTGAACGACGTCATGACCATCTCGCAGCCTTCTTCGAGCGCGGCCTTATAAGCCGGAAGATAATATTCGCGCATCTGGCGTTCGGACAGGTCGACCGTATTGTAGTCCCGCCCGGCCTCCGAAGCTCCGTACGCGGCAAAGTGCTTGACGCAGGCGGCGACGCGTTCGGTCTCCTCTTTCAGGTCTTCGCCCTGGAATCCCCGAACGAAAGCCCGGGCGAACAGACTGTTCAAATACGGATCTTCGCCCGTCGATTCCATGACGCGTCCCCAGCGGGGATCGCGCACCAGATCGACCATCGGCGCAAACGTGACATGGATGCCGGACACGGCCGCTTCGCGCGCCGCGATCTCCGCGCTTTTCTGCGCCAACTCGGCATTCCAGGAACAGCCGATCGCCAGCGGCACGGGGAAAATCGTTCGGAACCCGTGTACGATATCCGCCATGAACAGCAGCGGGATACCGTGCGGATTTTTTTTCATGTGGGCTTCCTGTACGGCGATCGCGCCCGCCGCGCCCGCGTAGCCCAAAACGGAACCGCTGCTTGCGATCATCGAATCGGTGATTCCCATTGCTTGCATCGGTCCGGTAATCTGACCCTCGTCGTCCACGCCCTCGTAGAAAGGAGCGGCCAGCTGGACCAGCTGAGCGATTTTCTCTTCGAGCGTCATTCGGCCGATCAGGCCGAGAAGCTGCTGATTGTCCATACCGAGTCCTCCAAACCTTCAAAAGTCAAAGTCAAAGTCAAAATGCGAATTAGATAAAATTGTAAAATGAAAAGGGTGAAACGTTGAAGTTGCTTTCTCCTTTTTTCAGGATTTTGCACAATTGCCGGAACGGACCGAGCCGGAACATCGGGAACGAGGGAATTATGCAAATTCCTCATTTAGAAGATAAATCCGTGAAGCTGCTGTCGGTCATAATAGATAGAAAACCCGGTTCGTGCGGAATTTCCGCGCGCACCGGGTTGGAATACGGCCGGGCCTGCAGGCGAGGTGCCGTCCGGGCCCGGATGTTGCGTTGTTCAATCTGTTATTTCGCGAACTCTTTGTTCAGTTCGTCCAGAACCGGTTGAACCAGAGTCTGCTTGCTTGCTACCCATTTTTTCCAGTTCGCTTCGAGATCGCCAGGCTGCAGGATCAGGTTGGCGTATTCGGTCGCGTAGTCGAAACCGGCTTGGTCTTTCGCTTTGGAGCTGTACAGTTGGAAGTCCCAATCGTAAGCTGCCATTGCGCCGCCTTCGGTGCTCAGTTTCGCTTTTTCTTTATACAAGTCGACCGAACGTTCGCGGAATTCTTTTTTGATCGCCGGGTTGATCACGCTGAAGTCGTCGCCCAGAACGTACAGGCCTTCGAAGCGGCCCGGGTATTTGTCTTCAAGCGTAGTTCCTTCCGGCAGCGTCGTTACGATTTCTCCGTTTTCTTCTTTCCAGTCTTCGCCTTCGAAGCCCAGATTCAGAATGCGCTGCGCGTCTTCCGTTACGGAGTACTCGATCATGTCCATGATGCGCTCGAATTTCTCCTGCGAAATATCCGGCGAGAACACCAGGGACGACCAGAAGTTAACCTGCTCCAGGTTGCGGTATTTGCCGTCTTCGCCGATGATCAGCGCTTCGTGCACGACGTCGGAGCTGTTCAGGTTCAGGTTCTTTTTCATGGCCGTGTCCATATCCTGTCTGTACGAAGCCAGTCCGCCCAGACCCGCGATTGCGGAATTACCGGTCACTTTGAACGCGTCGCCGCCTTCGCTGTTTTTCCAAGTGTAGAATTCCGGATCAAGCAGTCCGTCCTTGTAAGCCTGCTGCATCAGCTTCAGGCCGGTCAGCGTGGACTCGTCGGCCGGTCCCCATTTGTACTTGCCGTCTTCGCCTTTGTAGAAGGCGGACTCGACGCGGGAATGCTCGTTGTTGGCCATCATGAAGCCGGTCAGAAGGTCGCCGGCGTTGAAGGACATCGGGATCAGCTTGGAGCCGACTTTGCCCGGGTCTTTTTCTTTGACCAGCTTGGCGAATTCCATCAGTTCGCTGACCGTGTAAGCGTCTTTCAGTTCAAAGCCGACTTCTTTGGCCCAGTCTTTGCGGATGGCGATAACGCCGATTTGGTTCAGCAGCGGATCGGCCGGCTGATTCTGGAAGTAAACCGGCTTCGGCAGAACGTAAGTGCCGCCGACTTTTTCTTCGAGACGCTCGCCGAGGCCCGTCGATGCGTAGGCTTTGGCGGTTTCCGGCCAACGTTCTTTCCAGTCGTCCGGGAACTTGTAGAACAGGCCCTGGTCGATGTAGTTCATCGCGTCGCCGTTCACGTAGTTCCAGCTGGCGAAGTCCGGCAGGTCGCCCGAGTTGATCCAGAGGCGCATTTTTTCCGGCCAGGAATCCCAGTCGATATAGTTGTAGTCCCAAGTGATATTGAATTTGTCCGTGAAGAACTTGTGGAATTTGTCGTCCATTTTGGCTTTCGAAACGTCGGTAACGCTGGCATACGAGATGGTCAGATTGTCTTTGTAGGTGCCGTCCTCGTTTTTCGCGTCGGCCGAGCCCGTCTTGGAGTCGCCGGAGCCGCCGCTGGAGCAGGCCGTAACGAGCACCATGACCAGGGACAGCGCAAGCAGAAGCAGCGCTTTGACCGAAAACTTGTTGTTCGCTTTCATGTTTTACCCCCATTGTTCAATAAGATTTTGAAAGCCCTTTTTACCCCTTGCGAATCTGTCTATCGTATCATCAGGTCTTGATAGCCCCTGTCAATACCCCTTTTGCGAAGTGCTTTTGCAGCAGCGGGAAGAACGCCATGATCGGAACCATGGTGACGAACACCGCCGCCATTTTCATACCCGTCGAGAAGGATTGCGCCACGCCTTGTCCGACGCTGGTCGCGTTGGAGGCGTTGGTTTGCGATTCGACGATGATCGCCCGCAGCACGTTTTGCAGCGGAAGCTGTTCGGCTTTGCGAAGGAAGATCATCGCGTCGTACCAGCTGTTCCAGAAGGCGACTCCGTAGAACAAAGCGATCGTCGCCATGATCGGAGCGGCCAGCGGCAGCACGATGGAAGCCAAGATTTTCCACTCTCCCGCTCCGTCGAGCCTTGCGGATTCCATCAGCGATTCCGGAAGACCCTGGAAGTAGTTCATCATCAGGATCATATTGAACACGCTGAAGCTTCCCGTCAGGATGACGGCCCAGAGCGACCCGGTCAGATGCAGGTCTTTCATGACCAGATACAGCGGCACGATCCCGCCGTTGAAGATCATCGTGAACAGCACGAGGAAGAAGATCGGCTTTTTGCCCGGGAAGCTGGGACGGCTGAGGCCGTAGGCCATGCTGACCGTCAGGAACAAGCTCAGCGGGAGCCCCGCGGCCATCAGCTTAAGCGTGTTCCAGTAGCCGGTTCCGATGCTTCCGTCCGCGAACAGCGCTTTGTAAGACGCCAGAGTCGGGTCTTTCGGCCACATCAGCAGCGGGTTCGCGGCGTATTCTTTTTGCGTCGCGAACGAAATCATGATGACGTTCCAGAACGGAACCAGGATCGACAGCGCGCCGAGCGTCAGGATGGCGAAGATCACGTAATCCATGATGCCCATCCGGTTCGTGCCGACCTTTGCTTTTTTTGTTTTTCTCGCCAAAGTACTCATTGGGCTTCGTTCTCCTCTCTTATCGGAACAGGCCGTCTCCGCCCATCCATTTGGCCGCCCGGTCGGCAAGCAGCAGCAGCACCATGTTCACGATGGAACGGAACAAGCTGACTGCGGTCGAGAAGCCGAAGTCGGTCGAGGACTGGAACGTGATCCGATAAATATATACGTCGAGCACCTGCGATACATTTTGGGTGGCGGCATTCGCCAAGTTGAAGATCTGGTCGAAACCGGAGGACATCAGTCCGCCGACCGACAGGATGAACATGATCGTGACCGTAGGCATGATGTTCGGGAGCGTAACTCTGAACATCTGCTGCATCCGCGTCGCGCCGTCGATCTGCGCCGCCTCGTACTGTTCCTGATCGATGCCGGATATGGCCGCCAGGAACACGATCGCGCCCCAACCGGTCGACTTCCAGATGTCCGTCAAAATGATCATCGGATAGAAGTTCTGTTCGGAACCGAGGAAGTTGATCGTCGGCAGGCCGAGCAGCGCGAGCAGGCTGTTGACGAAACCGTCGTAGGCCAGCACGTTGATGATAATCCCCGATACGATGATCCAGGACAGGAAGTGCGGGAACGTAAAGGCCGTCTGAAGCACTTTTTTGTACCGTCTCATCCGCAGCTCGTTCAGCAGCAGGGCGAGCAGGATCGGGAACGGGAAGGTAATGAACAATTTGATGATGTTGACGTACAGCGTACGCCATACGGCGTCGATAAATGCCGGATCCCGGAACACGTACATGAAGTTCTCCAGACCCGTCCACTCGCTGCCCCAGATTCCGTCATTGGCGCGGTAATGCTTGAATGCCAGCGACAGGCCGCCCATCGGCAGATACGCGAACAGGATCAGCCAGATCAATCCGGGAATGAGCAGCGTGTACGTCATTCTGTACTTCCAGATTTCGACGAACAGCCTTTTGAATTTCGATTGTTCCCCTTTGGACGTGCCCGGGGTTATAGCTGCGGGTTTCACATGACATCTCCTCACTCTACTTGGGTCTCTGTGATGCTGAAAGAAGAAAACCTTTCGTTTCCGATGTCGTTTCGATCTTGAAGCGAATCGTTTCGATCGACGTCAAACGAAAAGCCGCCACCGCGTGAACGGTTACAGCAAGCGTTTACTTGTCGGCCCGATCGGAAGCCCCTTCGGGCTTCCTCTCCGCCGGGACCCGGAAGCGGCCGCCCGCTTCCGGCCGATCAATTGACTTTCCGACTGGAACCGCGCTTGACGAGCATGGACTCGAATACCACATGCCGGTTCGTCGTCTCCCCCGCGATCAGATCGAACAAAATTTCGACGCTGACATGGGCCATTTCGACGCCCGGTTGGCTGACCGTATCGAGCGACGGATGATAGTATTCCGCCATTTCGATGCCGTCGAAACCGACTACCGATATGTCGCCGGGGATCGACAAGCCCGAGGACAGCACCGCTTTTGCGGCTCCGATCGCGATGGCGTCGGAGGCCGCGAACATCGCCGTTACGCCCAGGTTCTTATTGAGCAGGCGTTTGGCGGCCGCGAAGCCGAAGCTCGGCGCGTACTCGCAGTCTTCCACGAGCGCCGGATCGTATTCGATTCCGTGCTCTTCAAGCGCTTTCTTGTAACCGAGCAGCCGTCGGCTGCCGATCGTGTTTTCCCTGAACGGGAATCGGGCCAGAAAACAAATGTTGCGGTGTCCCATCGAGATCAAATAACTGGTCGCCTTATAGGCGCTCTTCACGTCGTCGATCGATACGCTCGAATACGCGGACGGATCGACTTCTTTCAGCGTGGTGATCGTCGTCAATACGAACGGAACGCCCAGCTGCCGGAACTCTTCTTCGGAGTGGTCGTAAGTGCCGCCCATAAAAATGACGCCGCACAAATTCTTCTCCTTAATAAGCTGCATCGCCGCGGCAATCTCGTCCACGCCGTCCTCCACATGCTGGATCATCAGCGGACAGCCTCTCAAATGAACCTGCCGTTCGACCTCCTTGATCATATTGGCGAAAAAGGGATTGGAAATGCCTTTGACCATCAATGCGATCGTGTTGGACTGGGTCTTCTTCAAATTGCGGGCATTGCTGTTCGGAACGTAGTTATGCTGCTTGACTACCGCCAGTACCCTGGCGCGAGTGGCATCGCTGACGACTCCGCTGTTGTTGAGCACTCGCGATACCGTCGATATGCCCACTCCGGAAATTTTGGCTATGTCCTTGATGTTCATCTGGTCTGCCGCTTCACCTCGGTTATCAGTCGGCTTCTAAGCACCCAAGCCGATTTTGATCGTGCTCGACTTCGTTTATGGGAAACGTTTCCTTAAGTGAAGGAAGCGTTTTCCTGGTCTGTCGAATCGTTTCGATACACATCATAAACCTGAATTTTAGAAGTGTCAATACGGTTTTTACAAAAATCCGAAAATAAAAAACCGCTTTCTTTGAATTGCTTTCACCGACTTGGCATCAAAACGTCGAAAAAAATAAAAACCGCGAATGGGAAGCGCTTCCATTTGATGTTTTTGCCTTTTGGATTTCATCAAAAAATTCTCACATTGAGTTTTTCAATTTAGCCATAGGAAACGTTTCCACCTCCTTTTCACTCTCCTATTCCCCTTTTTGCAATTTGCCGAAACTGCTTCTTTTTGAGCATTTTCGGGTTTTCGCACAGGAAGTTTTCGGCGGCGAATCCCTGTCTTTTTGCCCACGAAAAAAAAGCCGGAGCGGCACCGGGCCGCTTCGGCTTTCCCGTAGGAGAAACAAATTCGCGGGAACGCTCGGTTCGACCGAAGTTCGACCGAACGGGTGCCGCGTTCCGCGGGGTCCGCTTTCTTTACTTAGGATCCGCAAACCCGTTCAATTTGAGCCAGGACGCGCATTCGTCCGTCCAGCGGCGCACATGTTCGTCCCCTTCGGCCAACCCCATCCCGTGTCCTCCCAGCGCATAAACGTGCAGGTCGAACGGAACGCCGTGCCGACCGAGCGCAGAAGCGAACAGCAGACTGTTCTCCGCCGGAACCAGTCCGTCTTCGGAAGTATGCCACAGGAAGGTCGGCGGCGTATCCGCATTGACATTGCGTTCGCTGCTGAGCGCCTCGATCGCTTCGGGAGAAGCGTCCGCGCCCAGCAGGGCGATGCGCGAACCGGCATGCGTATACGGCTCCTGCAGCGTAATTACCGGGTAGCACAGCATCAGCAGATCCGGACGGCTCGAGTGCCGCTCGATCGGGTCTTCCGCATCCGGCGTTCCGGCATCGTGCAGCGTCCCCGCCGTCGAAGCCAGATGGCCGCCCGCCGAAAAGCCCAGCACGCCGATTCGCGCCGGATCGACGCCGAATTCCCCGGCGCGATGACGCACGGTGCGCACCGCCCGCCGGACGTCGGACAAAGCGCTCGGATAACGGTACGGAGCCACCCGGTACCGAATAACGAAAGCCGAAATCCCCAGCGAATTCAACCACAGCGCAATCGGCTCCCCTTCGTGATCGGCGCGGAACTCGTAGCCTCCGCCCGGGCATACGATAACGGCCGCCCGATTTTCCCCTTCCGCCAGATAAGGAAAGATCGCGGGTATGTCCTCATCGGTAGTTCCGGCGGCATTCGGCGCGCCTTCCGGCCATAAAATTACGGGATTCATTCGTGCATCCTCCTAAAAGTCGTTTTCCCCGCCTCTCGGCGGCTTTTGTGCAGAGCTCACCGTCTTATTATACGCCCTGCCCAAAACAGCGAAAGGGGTTTCGGAAAATTAAAGAAGCCCCGCCGGGATTCGCCTCGAAACGAAAGCCCGTTCGCGTCTTCCCGGTCCGGAAAGCGGAACAAGACGCCTAAAACGGCGTTGCCTTTTGACAGGGATTTGCCGGGCGCCCGTCTTCGTCAGCGCGCGAGCATGAGAAAGGCGAAAGCCTCGGATCCGGATTATGCTAAAATAAGTTTGGCGCCGCGCGCGAACAGAATCCGTTACAGAAAGAGGGAACACTATGGCTACGAACCGCAGGCTCGAGACCGAGCAGGATTTTCAGGAAGCGATGGACCAGGAACGGACCATACGCGTGTTCCGGGACGACGAAATGCTCAACGCGGGAGGACGGGTGATCCGCTTCGATTCCTCCATGATCGCCGTGCAGTCGAGCGTCAGCGACCTCGATTATTACGACCGGCATACGTGCGAATTTTACGAACTGAGGAAATAAACCCGCCGTAACGGCGAAGCGTCCGGTATCGAAAAGCAGGACGAAAAAAGCTTCCGGGCACAGCCCGGAAGCTTTTTTCGGCGGTCGGTCCCGCGGAGGTACGCCGTTACAGGAATCCGAGCAGCCAGCCGCCGACCGCTCCCGCCGCCGCCACGGCCCAAGCCGGCAGCTTCCAGAAAGCGAGCAGGACGAACAGCAGCGCCGCAAGCGCAAAGTCTGCGGAAGAATGAACGGCAGCCGTCCATACCGGATCGTACAGCGCCGCCAGCAGGATGCCGACCACGGCCGCGTTCACGCCGGTCAGCGCTCCGCGAATGCGCGGACTGCGGTTCAAGGCGCCCCAGAAAGGCAGCGTGCCGGCGATCAGCAGA
Organism: Saccharibacillus alkalitolerans; assembly: GCF_011090185.1. Taxonomy (GTDB): domain Bacteria; phylum Bacillota; class Bacilli; order Paenibacillales; family Paenibacillaceae; genus Saccharibacillus; species Saccharibacillus alkalitolerans. Next base: position 671,915 of record NZ_JAAFGS010000003.1, read on the forward strand.
AAAGCGGGCAGGAAGATGGCAGCGGTAGCGACCAGCGCTCCGGTCAAACCGCCTCCCGCCGCACCCAGATAGGAAGCGAACGTAAACAGCGGCCCGGGAACCGCCTGCGCGGCGCCGTATCCGGCCAAAAAGTCGGAAGCGCTCACGAATCCCGTCGGCACCACCTCGCGTTCGAGCAGCGGAAGCACCACATGTCCGCCTCCGAATACGAGAGCTCCCGCCCGGTAGAAACCGTCGAACAGCGCCAGCTGGCTGCCGCCTACCACGGAACGCAGCAGCGGCAGCAGAAACAGCAGGGCGAAAAAGAGCGCCAGGCAGCCGGCCGCGAATTTCCGTCCGATCGGAACCGGAAGCGAAGGCGCGCCCTCTCCTCCCGTCCTGCCGTAGAGCGCGATTCCCGCCGCGGCGGCCGCTGCGATTACCGCGATCTGACTGAAAGAAGTCTGCCACAACAGCACGATGCAGGCGGCCAAAACGGCGAGCCCCGCCCGCACCCGGTCGGGAGCCAGAGTCCTGCCCATCCCGAGTACGGCCTGCGCGACAATCGCGACCGCGGCAATCTTCAGGCCATGAACCCAGCCGGAATTCCCCACATCGAACGCCTGCAGGAAAAAGGCGAACGCGATCATCAGCACGATCGAAGGGAGCGTAAAACCGAGCCAGGCGAGCAGCGCGCCGCCGATACCGCCGCGCATCATGCCGATGCCCATTCCTACCTGACTGCTTGCCGGACCCGGCAAAAATTGACACAGCGCGACCAATTCCGCATAGCTTCGCTCATCCAGCCAGGCCCGGCGCCGCACGTATTCCTCGCGGAAATAACCGAGATGGGCCACAGGGCCTCCGAACGAAGTCAGGCCCAGTTTGGCCGATACGGCGAAAATTTCAAGCAGACGGCCCGCGTTCTGTCGATTTTCTCCCGGCCGGGCGCCGGATTTGAGATCGGATTCGTCCTTCACGGAACCCCGCCTTTCTTATTTCCAACTCTTCTTATCTTTTATAAGTCGATCCTTCGCGTTCGTCCAGCCCCGGCGTGTTAACGCGGATCGGGATTTGTGTAAAATTTCATCGTTAGTAACGTCCGGCCCCTGCCCCGCAGGCGCAAAAAAGCCCGTTCGCGAATCGAACGGGCTTCGCTCAACTTTCCTAAGACGCTGCCTCCCCAAGAAGAAACGCGGCTCGGCTTTTAACGGCCGCTTCGCTTCTTGGCGGCCAGCAGCCGATCCATGGCGCTGCCGCCGGACTCCGTCGGCGACTCTCCGTCCGGCCGTGCCGGCTGGGCCGGACGGGCCTTTTCGGCCGGCGGCTGCGCGCTGCCGGCCGGGGAATCCGCCCGGCCCGCTTCGCGGCCGGGCACGGCGCCTCCGCGGTCCGCGCGGAGGCGGTCCACGGCGGAGGTCAGGCCTCCCTCCGCCGCGGACCCGGGCTCCCCGCCTTCGGCGCGGGGAGCCGAGGCCGGCCGCTGCGCGGGCCGGTCCGCCGCGCCCTGCAAAGGCGCGGCCCCGCCTTCGGCGGCGCGCTTCTCGCCGCCTCGGAAGGCCGTGCTCCGCCGCTTGGCGGCGGACAGGCGCGCGAGCGCGCCGTCCTCCGCGGAGGCGGCTTCGCCCGAAGCGGCGCCGGAGCTCCGCCGGCGGGCCGCCGCGAACGGCGCGGCCAGCGCGGCGGCGAGCCGTTCCCACGGAACGGCCAGGCGGCGGACCGCGACGTCCGCGATCCACAGCGCCAGCACAGCGGCCAGCAGCGCCGAAGTCCAATCCTGCATCCGTTTGTGCGGAGCGGCCGGCAGAGCGAACACTTGGGACGGATCGTCCCAGGACAGAACGCGTCCTCCGGTCAGCCGAGCCAGCTCGGACAGGCGGGATGCGCCTTCGTCCGACGACGAAGCGATCCGGTACTCCGGCGAGTACGGAATGACGAGCCCCGTGCCGATCGAGGCGGGAGGCTCGCCCGTTTCCGCGGCCGAACCCTCCGTTCCGCCGGGCTCTCCTTCGCCGCCGCTCTCCGTCGACCCGTCCTGTCGGGAGGCGTCCTGTCCTTCCGGCGCGCTTTGGCCCGCCGGGGACAAATGGAGCAGATACGCTCCCGGATCGCTTAACGGCAGCGTTCCGGTATAACGTCCCGGCGACGTCTGCACCAGCGTGACCGGCTCCGCCGCTCCGCCGCCTTCTTCTCCGCTTCCGACCGAAGCGACCAGCTCGTCGGGCAGCGCGGCGTCCCCTTCCTGCGAAGCGGTTACGCTGAGCTCCGTCCCTCCCTCGCCGAGCGCGGTTTCGATGCGGTAAGGCGAAGCGCTGAACTGGGGAAAAGTCCACTTTACCGTCTGCGTCAGCACGTTCGCGAACCGGTCCCAGGATACCCAGTTCCCCGACCATGCCCCGGTCAGGTCGCTTGTCCAGGCGACGGTTCTGCCCGAGCCGTACTGCCATCTGACCAGCAGCGGATCGGGCTCGGGACTGACGAGCGCCGTCTGCGCCGACGGCTTGGCGCTGGTCGCGACATATCCGCCGATCTGCGGAAGCCCGCCCGCAAAAAGCGGCGACCAGTCGCCCGCGTCGGCGACGGCCGGCGTAAACGGCTTGTCGACCACGTAAGTCCTGGCCAGCAGCACCGCCTCCCGGCTGAAGATCGCCGGCAGCGTCGTTTCGTCCTGAACATCGTAGAAGCGGCCTTTGCCCAGGTCGGCGATGCGCTGCAGCAGTCCCCGATCGGCGTCGGAACCGACCGCTACGCCGGAGACCGTCACGTTCTGTTTGCCGAGTTCGGCAAGCAGCTCATCGTAATTCCCTCCTCCGGCGGACTGCCCGTCCGTCAGGAGAATGATATGCTTGCGCTGCGCGTCGATCTCCTGCATGGACTGCGCGGCCGAGGCCATAGCCGGGTAAATGTTCGTTCCGCCGCCGTCCGGAATCGACTGGATCTGCGCCAGCACCTCTTCCTTGTCGGTCAACTTCTGCGGTTCCACGACCCACCAGGGCGCATCGTCGAAAGCGACGACGCCTACGGTATCCTTGGCCCGCATCAATTCGACCGTGCGCATCGCGGCTTCCTTCGCCAACTCGATCTTGCTCCCGCTCATGCTTCCCGATCGGTCGATGACCAGAATCAAGCCCAGCTCGGGGATCTCCCGCTTGCCTTCCAGCTCCATCGAGACGGGCAGCGCCCGTTCGATCGGGGTATCGAAGTACCCTCCGAGCCCGAAGCTCTGGTCGCCGCCGCTCATCATGAAGCCGATGCCGTAGCTGCGCACCGCCGTTTCGATCAGATCCATTTTGGCCTGCCCCAGCGAGTCGCCGGAGACGTTGTTGAACAGGATACTGTCGTAGCGCGCGTAACCCGCGATTTCCGTCGGCAGCTGTCCCGGTACGATGACGGTCGCATCGATCAGCCCGGCGTTCAGCGCGTTCGCGATATTCGCCGACGTACCCGGCTTGCCTTCCACGATCAGCACGGAAGGGCTGCCGGCCACCCGGGTAAACGCGAAAGCGGCATTGTTGGCCGACTGACGATCGCCCGGCAGGCTTAATTCCGCCCGGTAGCGGTGCAGGCCGGCGCTCTTGGCGAGTCCCTGCAGCAGTACGCTGCTGTCCCCGCGTTCCACGCGCACCGTCTGCGAGCCGATCTCGACATTGTCTTCGTACAGCCGGATTTCGCCCGTTCCCGAGAACGTGCTGCGCAGCTGCGCTTCGACCGTAAAAGCTTCGCCGAGATACAGTTTGCCCGGCAGGGAGAGCGAGTCGATCGCGGCGTCCCGGTCCGTGTCCGCTTGCTTTTCGAGCACGTCGACGGCAATGCCGCGATTTTTCAGCAGCCGTCCCGTTTCGAGCATATTCCCGATATTTTCGGCTCCGTCGCTGATCAGCACGATTCGCGGATCGCCGGCGCCCAGCATGCCGGAAGCCAGCTGCAGCGCCCGCTGCGCGTTCGTGTAATCGGGATCGACCGCGGCATCCAGTCCGCCCAGCGAAGAATTCCCGCTCATCGTCCGTTCCGCCGCGGCGTCGCGGCCGAAAGAGATCACGGCGAACTCGTCGTCCTCGTGTTTGTTTTTCAGCGACGAAGAGATCCATTCCCGGTCCGAATCGCCGGAATCGGCGCTGGACGAACGGTCGACGGCGTAGACCACTTCGTGCCGGCGTTCGACGGTATACAGCTGCATACCGGCCAGAAGGAGCACGAGCAGCAGCAGCGCAAGCGTGCGCAGCGAAGCCGCCAGCCGATGACGGAACATGGAGATTCTCGCGGGCCCGCGAAACGCGAAGAACGCAAAGGCCGCCAGCGGAACCGATAACAGCAGCAGCCAAGGATGATCAAATTGAACGCCCACGCCGGTACACCCCCCATTCCGTCAGCATGATAACGGCGATCAGCGCCGCCAGCGGCAGCGTCAACGGCAGCCGGCCCCTACTGTCGCCGGCGGCGGCCCGGTCCGGCGCCGCTTCGCCCCCTGCCTGCGCTTCGTTTTCGGCTCCTTTTCCGAACGCCGGCCCCTCCTCGGCGGGTGCCGCCGACTCCGAAGCGTCGGGGCGCACATCGAGCAGATAGACCGGCGCATCGTCTAGTCCCGTTCCCGCCTGCTCGAACGCGTACAATCCCGGAACGTTCGGCGCGGGCTGCGAAGAGCTCGGAATACCGGTTAAGTCCGGACTGTTGTCGGCAGGCCGGGCCGGAACCGGATCGTTTTTTGAATCCGATTTTTCCCCGGGCGAGCTTCCGGCTGCCGCCGAATCCGAGATCGTTTCCGCCGGAATCGCCCCGTCCCCGGCTTCGAACGCGGTTCCCTGCAGCGGCCGCCATACGGCGGATTCGGCTCCCGCCGCGATCGGCACTTCGACCGCCGCTCCGGCTTCCGCCCGGCCGAGGCCGCCTCCGCGTCCGCCGGTCAGCCAGGTCACCGCATTGCTGACCAGTACGGGGAACTCGCTGTTCAGCGGCAGGTCGCCGTTCTGCAGATTGAAGCCGAACCACAGCGTCCGGCGCCCGTTTTCCGTGCCGGCCGCAATGGCGGGGCGCTGCCCGACGGTTACGATATTTTCGAGACCGGCGGGCCGTCCTTCCGTCAACGGCCCCAAATAAGGCTCTGTCAGCGACAAATACCGGGTTACGGGATGAGCCGATACTGTCACGCGCCGGTCCGCGGGCTGCCGGGGATCGTCCGTTCCGCCGATCGTCCAGAGCGCGGCTCCGTTCAGCAGGCGGCCCCATTCGCCGCTGCGGAGATCGTCCGGAAGCCTGCCGTCCACGACGACCAGATCCGGCCGGGCTTCGGGAAGAGGCGGCACGGCGCTGTTTCCGTTCGCCAAGCCGCCCTCGCTCCGACCTTCGCCGCCTCCCTGCACGCTGCCGTTCAGGTCCAGCCGCGTAACTTCGGCACCCGACAACCTCAGCGCTTTTTCAAGAAACAAATTGCCGTCCGACAGCAGCAGCGCTTTGACCGCGCCTCCGCTTTGCGGGAAAGCGAACGCGTCGTCGTCCGCCGCATAGTCGTCCGGAGTCCCCTTTAGACTCAGCCGATAGACTTCCGCGGCTCCCGCTCCGTCGAACGTGACGGTCCGCCGCTCGCCCGGCTGCAGGCTGAGGCTCTCGCTGCCCTGGGGCCGGCCGTCGCCCGATAATTCCACGACGGCTTCGAGAGGCTCGGTGCCCGTATTGGCCACGACGCCGACCGCCCGTCCGCCGCCGTCCACGCCGAACTGTTCGACCGACGCGTTGCGGTAGACGGTCCCCCCGACCCGACGCGCTTCGATCGGCGCGGACACCGGAATACCGTCCGTCTTTTCGCTCCACTGCCCGTCCGTATAGACGATAATCCGCGCATCCTCCTGTCCTTCGGCGACCGCCGACGCCAAGGAAACGGCTTCGCGGTAAGACGTTCGCGCGTAGTCCGGGGCGAGCCCTTCCACCGCCCGTTCCCAAGCCCCGCGATCTTCCGTTCCCGACGCGGCAACCTGCGGATGGGCTCCCATGCGAATCAGCGTAAGTCCGCCGTCCGACTGCCGGGTATCCTCCAGAATCCGCCGCTTCATCTCGTCAAGCCGCGTTTCTCCGCCGGACGGGTCTTTCCCCCCGCTGCCGGGGCCCGTCCGCGCGCTCATGCTGGCCGAGACGTCGGCCACGACGATCAAGTGCCCGCCGGAACCCGCTTCCGCCCACAAAAACGGACGCATCAGCGCGAAAGCCAGCACCGCCGCCGCCAGCAGCTGCAGCCACATCAGCAGCCGGCTGCGCAGCTTCTGCCAGGGGCGGTTCGCTTCGGTATTTTCCAGCACCCTTCTCCAGAGCAGATGGCTGGGCACCGGCGTGTCGATAAATTTGCGCTTGAACAGGTACATGATCAGAATCGCCGGAATGCCCAGCGCAAACCAGAGCCCGGCCCACGAACCGATTCCCATCGGCCGCACCTCCCTTCTTTGCGTTTATCCGTCCCGTTCAACGAACCAGTCCCGTTTCGCGCATCGTGCCGAGCACGGTCTCGCGGAGCGGAACGTCGGTAGGCGCCAGCACGTAAGCGATTCCCCTGCGCGCGCAGAACTCCGCCAGCCGCCCGCGGTAAGCGTCGAATTCCCGCTCGTACGCTTCGACCAGGCGTCCGGTCAGCGCCGCTTCCTTGAACGTTCCCAGCTCGGCGTCGATCAACTTCAGATCGCCGGTTAAGCGCGGGGCGATCTCGCCTCTCGTCAGCACCTGCACCAGCACGACTTCCTGACGCGCCGCCTGCAGCCGTGCCATGGCCTCTTCCAGTTCCTCTTCGCCGCGCTCGGTCCAACAATCCGAAAAAATCCAGGTCATGCCCGGCAGCCTCGGAAGCCGCGAACGTTCCGCAAAAGCTCCCGCCAGGTCGCCGCGCCCTTCCGCTTCCGAAGAGGCCAAAAAATCGAGCATCCGGTGTACCGCCGGACGTCCCCGAAGCAGCGGCAGCCCTTCCCCGATCCGCTCGCTCACCCGGTAGACGCCGAGCCGGTCGTACGCGGCAAGCGTCATATAGCCGATGCTTGCCGCCAGACGGGACGCATGCAGCAGCTTGGAAGGGCCGTCCTCGTCGGAAAAATCCATCGACCGCGAAACGTCCACATACAGCGTCACTTGAAGCTCCTGCTCGTCGAGATATTGACGGACCACCTTGCGGCCCGTTCGTCCGTATACGCTCCAGTCGAACCGCCGAACGTCGTCGCCGGGCGAATATTCGCGGTAATCCGCAAATTCGAGCGAAGCGCCCAATTCCCGGGACCGCCTTCTTCCCTGCCTCGTTCCCCGCACGCGGCGGCCCGTCGCCAGCGTCAACCGGTCCAATCTCGCGATCCATTCCGCGCTCAGCAGCTCTTCCGGCTTCATCTCGACTGCTCCAGCCGATCGAGAATGTCTCCGACCAGCGCGTCCGGCGAGACGCCCTCCGCCTGCCCTTCGAAATTCAGCAGCAGCCGGTGCCGCATCGCCGGCTTGGCGGCGGCCAATATGTCTCCGGTCGAGACGTGCATGCGTCCTTTGGCGATCGCGCGGACTTTGGAGACGGCGATCATCGCCTGCAGCCCGCGCGGCCCCGAACCGAAGCGAACGTAACGTTTGACGGACTCCGGCGATTCGGTCTGCGCCGGATGCGTCATCATAAGCAGCCGCACCGCGTAGTCCAGCACCTCCTCGGCGACGAGCACTTCCTTCGCCCCCTGCTGGATTTCGAGCAGCGCGGCTGCATCGGCGCGTCTGACCGCCTGCCGGTTATCCGATACGGTCGTGCGCCGAATGATTTCCTTCAGCTCTTCCGGCGACGGATAGTCGACGTCCAGCTTCAGCAGGAATCGGTCGAGCTGCGCTTCCGGCAGCGGATATGTACCTTCGTTTTCCAGCGGATTCTGCGTCGCCAGAACGAAAAACGGCTCCGGAAGCCGATGCGTCGTTCCGCCCACGGTTACCGTCTTCTCCTGCATCGCCTCGAGCAGGGCGCTCTGCGTCTTCGGAGTCGCCCGGTTGATCTCGTCGGCGAGCACGATGCTGCCGAACAGCGGACCGCGGCGGAATTCGCCGGATACGCCTCCTTCTCCTCCGAAGTGGATCACGTCCGTGCCCGTGATATCGCTCGGCATCAAGTCGGGCGTGAACTGAATCCGCGAAAAAGGCAGGTCCAATGCATCCGCCGCCGAGCGGACCAGCATCGTTTTGCCCAGCCCGGGAATTCCTTCAAGCAGGGCATGCCCGCCCGCGAATACGCACCACAGCATTTGTTCGACGGTCTCGCTTTGCCCGACGATGACTTTGCCGATCTCGTCGCGCACCTCTTCCATCGTTCTCCTCCAGATCTCGATGCGATCGGTTTCCTGCAGCATAGCTTCTCCCCCTCTGCCGGCCGCTGACGGGCCGGGTCGGTTTTTCCCCGAATCCCGTTCAGGATTCCGGTCTGATCTCGGTAAAGTAACTTTCCACCAGGCCCTGCACGCTCTGCGGCAGATCGCTGCGGCCCAGCGAATCTTTGGCCCTCTCGGAATATTCGCCGTATACTTCCTCGTAAGGACGGCTCACGCCGTCGATCGTCGGCGAAACGCCGCCCGTCTGCTTGTCTCCGCCGCTCGAAGGGCCGCCGTCGGACTGGACATTGCCTTCGCCTTTCAGATCTCTCGGCGTCGTGACCAGCTCGCGGCCGCCGCTTCCCCAGCCGGCTCCGCCTCCCTGTCCCGAGCCGTTTCCTCCGGAACCCGAACCGTTCCCTCGGCCTTGACCTTGCCCTTGACCGCTGCCGCTTCCCTGTCCGGATCGGCCTTGGGAGCCGGAACCTTGTCCGCTTCCGGAAGAACCTTCGCCGTCGGCGCTTTGCCCTTCCGCTCCTTCGCTCTGCGAGCCTTCGGAAGCGTTCGCGCTTTCGGAGCCTCCCTCGGCGGCCGAAGCGGCATCCGCCAGCGCCTGGGCTGCGCCTCCTTTGCCCCAGGCGTCGGATACCGACATGCCCGAGGCGGCCAGCTGCCCGGCCATGTCCATGCCGCTTTGAGCGAGCTGCGCCGCCGCTTCGGCCGCCAGCTCGCTTTGCTCGCCGAGCGATCCGGATTCGGCGGCGGAAGCCGCCAGCTTCTCGGCCAAGTCTTGAATTTGCTCATCCGACAATTTCCCCGAAGCGGCCAGCTGTTCGGCGGCTTTCTGCAGCGCTTTTTGCAGCGCTGCCGTTTCCTTTCCTTCCTTCGGCGCCTGCTCCGCAAGCCCCTTCATGGCATTTGCCAGCTGCTCTTTTTGCTGCTCCGACAGCTTCGACACGGCGTTCTTCAGCGCTTCCGCCCGCTCTGATGCGTCGGCTGCCTGCTGCTTTGCCGCCTCCTTGAGCGCCTGCTGGGCGGCGATTTGCCGGTTCCAGTCCTGCAGCTCCTGCTGCTGCTTCTCCGCCGTATCCGCTTGGCGCCCCAGCTCCTTCATCGCTTCTTCCATTTTATCCAGCGCTTCTTCCGCGCGGCGCGAATTTCCCAGTTCCTTCGCGAGACCGGCGGCGGACTCGGCCAGCGGGGCCCGCTCCTCCGGCGGGATCGGCGCTTCGTTCAGCTCTTTCGCCAGCGCTTCGGCCCGCTTCTGCTGCGCGTCGATCAGCGCCTGCTCCCGCTCGCGCTGACGCAGTTCGCCGTCCATCGGATTGGGCAGGAGGAGCAGCAGCGCACAGACGACGACCAGAGCGGAAGCCGCGGACTCGGCACGGCCGAATTTCCAGCCGAAAGGCAGCCGTTCCCGGCGTTTGGCCGCAAACTCCAGCCCGTACGCCTCCGCCTGCGCCCGCTGCCATCTGGAAGCGGAAGAATCGCGGTCCGCGAACTCCAGGGCGGTCGTCACCAGATCGCGCCGTTCTTCGGCCGGGTCCGCCGCGTCCATGGCCCGGGCAGCCTCCTCCGTTCCGACAGGGCGCAAGCAAGCCGCCGCGGCTCCCGCGGCAGCGCCCAGCAGCGCGCAGACGGCCGCCCACAGCGCCGCGCGGGGAATCGGAATCAAATAAGCGGCACCCGAGAGCAGGACGGCGGCCGCGAGGCCGATCAGCAGGCCTCTGAACGCGAAAGCGCATATTTTAAAAATCTGCAGCCGCAGCCTGACCGATCGGATCGAAGCCATCAGGTTATCCATGCCGTCTCCTCCCTTCCTCTCGCGCTTGCGACAGTCTTTTACTTATCGTTCTTCATGCCCTCGGCAGGCTTCATCTCCGCGACTTCTCCCGCAGAGGCGCCGTTATTCGGCGCGTCGAAATCGTCTTCTCGCCGTTTGCGGCGGACGGGCCGAATGCGACGGATCGCGACCCACAGCGCGCCGACGATCACGACCGAGTAAACGAGCAGGAACTGCAGCCACAGCGCGATCGGCGCTTTGCCCTGCAGATTGCCGCTGTTGACGAGGAAAGCCTGCTTCGAAATGCCGGGCTCGAAAATGCTGACCAGCGCGCCTACCGGATTGAGTCCCAGAATGAACCCGACCCACGAGTATTTGGGCGGGACCGTACCGCTGTAATAAGACTGCTGCACGATCGCGAGCATCAGCAGATAGGCGACTCCCGTCGCGGCGAAAATGAACATCGTCATGCCGTAAGTCATGATGACCGAAATAATCGTGCGTTTAAAGATCGTCGAGCACATGATGCCCAGCGCGCCGAGCAGCAGCATCGTGAACAGATAGAACAGGAACACGAGCGCCAGCTGCGACGGCGAGATGCCTCCGTACAAAAATACGATACTGTAGACCGGAAGCGTCGCCAGCACGATCAGCACCATGAACGCCAGCGAGGAAAAAAGCTTGCTCAGCACGATCGCCGACGAGCTCTGCTGCGTGGTCAGCAGGATGTTCAGCGTCTGCTTTTCCCGTTCTCCGCTGATGACGCCCGCCGTAAGCGCCGGCGTCATGAACGCGATCAATACGAGCTGCGCGATGCTCAGCACGTAGAATAAGACTCGGCTGACCGACGGATCGAATCTTCCGCCCGACTGCTGATCCTGCAGCCCCGTCGTCACGTAGATAAATCCGATCGCCAGCAGTCCCAGCACCATGACATAGATCAGCAGCGCGACGAACGAACGAGGCGTGCGCATCCGAAGGCGAAATTCTTTGTCCAGCACGGGATTGATCCACAAACTTCCTCCGCCGGCCTTGTTTTTCAAGCTCATGTCGCGGCTCCTCCTTTCGTGATTTCGAGAAAGACGTCTTCGAGGTTGGTCTGCGCTTCGTTAAAGGACACCACTTCGTATTCCCAGTCCAGCACGCGGCGCAGCAGCTGCATCTGCTCGACGTCCTGTCCGCTGAAATGTACCTGGATGCCGTTCGCGTCGCTCAGCACCCGGCTGACGTGCGCTTCGTCCCGCAGCTTCGCGGCCAATTCTTCCTGACGCGCCAGCGTCCGGATATGCAGCACCCGGTTGACCCGCAAGCGGCTCTGAATATCGGATACTTTGCCCTGCGCGACCATTCTTCCGTGTTCGATCACGCCGATCTGATCGACCATCTCCGCCAGTTCCGGCAAAATATGCGAGGAGATAATAATCGTTTTCCCCATCCGTTTGAGTTCTTTCAAAATTTCGCGCATTTCGATCCGCGCCCGCGGGTCCAGACCCGAAGCCGGCTCGTCCAGAATCAGCACTTCCGGATCGTGCACCAGACTGCGCGCCAAGCACAGACGCTGCTTCATCCCGCGCGACAGTCCGTCCACGTAAGCTTCTTTTTTATCCGACAGATTGACCAGTTCCAGCAGCTGCGGGATCAATTTCTCGCGTTCGGATCGCGCAATGCCGTAGCTCGCTCCGTAAAAATGCAAATATTCGTCCGTCTTGAACCGGTCGTATACGCCGAAAAAGTCCGGCATGTAGCCGATCCGGCGGCGCACCTCTTTCGGATGCTTCGTCACGTCGAACCCGCTGACTTTCGCGATGCCCGAATCCGGCAGCAGGAGCGTCGCCAGGATCGACATCGTCGTCGACTTGCCCGCCCCGTTGGGACCGACGAAGCCGAATACCGTTCCCGCGTCGATCGTCATGCTGATACCGTCCAACGCTTGGAAGTTCCCGTAGCGCTTGCTCAGATCCTTGATCTCGATCATGGCTGCACCGCTCCTTTCAGCTTGATTTCCGGCAGAGCCATCGTGGTCCACTCGTTCACGCGAACGCGGATCTGAACCTGGCCGCCGCTTGTCACGTAATCGTCCGCCTGCTTGTAATTCTCCGATACCGCTCCGGTCTTCCAATCGATCGGCTGCCACTTTTTCTCGGCCTCGTTCCAGATCTCCAGCGTCGCGGTCTGAACCCTGCCGTCCGGCAGGCGGACATCCAGCTGCTCGTAATTCACGCCTTCCAGATCCGGCAGCGAATATCCGATCGTCATCGTGCCCGGCGAAGCGCTGACTCGGCCCATGCCGTCGTCGCCGACCTGCGTCGTATTCGTATGAATGACGGAGCCTCCCACGTATCCGTAAGGAATGTTGACTTCTCCTTCCCGAATCAGCTCGACGGTGACCGGCTGCGTATACATGCTGAGACGGTCGTTCGTGACCGACTTGCCGCCCGCGGTCAGCTTATCGCCGGAATCTTCCGCGAAAGCCATCAGGAACGCGTTTTGCATGCCGACCCCGTTCAGCACGCCGCTTCCCGGAATGTTTTGCGTCATCGACCGTTGGCGGACATACGGATCGTTACCGGACATCGGAGTCGAGAACAAAAAGCTGCCGATGTCGTAATAGCCCGAGGTCAGCGTCATGCCTTTGCCGATCGTCGCTTCTCCTCCCGGTTCCAACTGACCGAGCTTGTACAATTTGCCGCCCGCGACCAACGCGGCATCCGTCAACCGAGCATTCGTATCGTTGACGACGCGGCCGCTGATCTCTCCCTGCTCGTCGATCTTCAGCTCCGCATCCAATTTTCCCGTCTCGAGCCCTTCCGGCTCTTCGACCGTGAACTTGGCGACGGACCAATATGACATGCCGCCGAGACGAAGCTGCGTGCCGTCCGGCTGTTCGCGCACGAAATTGTTCAGCTGACCGCTCACCTGTCCGCCGCTGCCGCCCATCCAATTGTCCCCGCTCATCATCGACACCTGCGTGCCGGCCGGGAAATCGACCTTATAATTGCCGGAATTCGGCACGAATAACGCCGTCGCGCTGCGTCGTAACCCTTCGCCCTCGCCGTCCAGCGTGACATAGCTCAGCGTATGGGCCAGCTCGTTCGTTTTGTCCGAAGAGCCCGTCATGTAGATCGCCGCGCTGGATACGATCGCGATCAGGGGGATAAGCACCCAGGCCCATTCGCGTTTATCGAATTTGCGCAGAATCAGATACAGAATCGGAGCCGCGATCACGACATAGATCAGCAGCAGCCAAACGAGCACGCTCAGCTTCGGCATATGCAGCGACGGGAAATAGTCGAGCGCATACGACAGATTGTAATAGTTGGAGCTGAACGAAGGTACGGCCACTCCTCCGCCGACGGCCGTGGCGGCGGATAAGTCGCTTGTCAGCAGCTTGCCCCACAGATCCGCACTGCCGGCCCAGGAGGACAGCGGCGCGAGCGACAGGTCATACGCCGAATACCACACGCGCCCCGCCTGGACCGGCATCGAAGCGATCAGCGGCAGGCCGCCCGAGCTGTAGCGCACGGAAGCCTCCGCTTTGGCCGAAGCTTTCGCCGCGGTCAGCGAAGAGCCTGCGGGAAGGGCTTTGCCTCCGCCTCCTCCCGCCAGCGGCGCGGCCGATACGGATTCCGTGCCGCCCGAGACTTCGACCGGCGACAGATCTTCCAGCCCGGCCGCCGTCTTCGCGTAGCCCGCGCCGCCCCCCAGCAGCAAGGAGCCGCCTCGCTCCACCCAGGTCCGGATCGCGCCGAGCTGTTCCTCGCTCAGCGTATCGGAAGCAAAGTCGTTCAGGACCAGCACGTCGAGTCCGTCGAGCAGCATCGGATTGCCGCCGATATCGTCCGCTTCGAGCGGCACGACGCTGATCGTCTGTCCGCTGCTCTGCAGCAGACTCAGGAAATTCATCGTGTCGGGATCGGATGCCAGGACGCCGACGATCCCGCCGTATTGGCTTGAACTGCTCAGATAAGCCCGACCTTCCCGGAAAGGCGCGGCGTCCCCTTTCTCCACCGAACCCGGGTAAAAGCGGATCATGCTCGTATTGCGCGAATACGAACCGCCCGGAATAGCCAGCGTCACTTCTTTGGCCGTTCCGGCCGGAAGCTCCACGCGGCGCACATATGTACTTTCTCCCATCCCGTTCTGCGGCGCCACCTGCACGACCAGGTCGCCGGTCAAGTCCTCTCCGCTCGTCAAGGTTACCGTAAGCGGATTCCAGCGGCCCTCGTTAACCTTGCCTCCGTAGCCGAATTCCGCGGATACCCGCAGACCGCCCGTGTCTTCCTTGGCAGCGGCTCCTTCCGGGAAAATCGGCAGCAGCGCCGCGATCAGCACGATCGGCAGCAGCAGCGCCGTGACGCTTACGGCCGCTCTTTTTCTCCATGCAAACATAACATTCTCCTTTCGTTCCTTCAGCTTACAGAACACTTAGACGCCATAAATAGCTAAATTTTACATACCTGAAAACGGCAGCGGCCTGTTGAGAACTCAACAGGCCGGTTATGCGCCGTTTCGGCAGCAGAATGATATTGGAATCGTCTGCCCGGACTTCCCCTTATTAAGACGGCCGCCGGCAGCTTTTTGTTACGAAATTGATGTTCAGTTGAAGACGACGGTCTTGTTATGATGCACCAGAATGCGGTCTTCCGCATGCCATTTGACCGCCCGCGCCAGCACGACCCGCTCGATCGTCCGGCCGATCCGCTTCAGTTCCGGCACGTCGTCGCGGTGGCTGACCCTCTGCACGTCCTGCTCGATGATCGGGCCGCCGTCCAGTTCTTCCGTCACGTAGTGGGCGGTCGCCCCGATGATCTTCACGCCGCGGTCGTACGCCTGGGCGTAAGGCTTGCCGCCCACGAACGCAGGCAGGAAGGAATGATGGATGTTGATGATCCGGTTGCGGTAGTTCTCGATAAAGTACGGCGACACGATCTGCATGTAGCGCGCCAGCACGATCAAGTCGATGTCGCCGCCTACGGCCTCAAGCTGCTGCCGCTCCGCTTCCGGCTTGTTGTCCTTGGTAACCGGAATATGCCGGTATTCGATGCCGAACGATTCGACGTATTCCCGCATGTCCGGGTGATTGCTGACGACGACCGCGATTTCCGCGTCCAGATCGCCCGCCTGCCACTGCCAGAGCAGTTCGACCAGGCAGTGATCCTCCTTGGAGACGAAGATGGCGAGCTTTTTCTTCTTGGCGGCCCGGTTGATCTGCCAATCCATCGAAAAACGTTCCGCGATCTCCGCGAAATCGGACTCCAAACGCGGCAGCTTGCCGTTCAGCCCGTCCAGGTCGAATTCGATCCGCATGAAAAACATGCCGCCGTCCGGGTCCATCGTATATTGGTCGGACTGCACGATATTCGCTCCGTGATCGAACAGGAAGCGGGATACCGTCGATACGATGCCCGGACCGTCCGGACACGAAATCAGCATGCGGGCCCGGTTTTCGGGCTGCTGCTGGCCTGCGGAACCCGCAGTTTTGATATGAAGCTCCATGATTCCAATATCCTCCTTGAGTCCGGACCTGCACTTGCGTGCGCCGGTCTTGTTGACGTTTTGCGCGCAGAGGAGCCCGGCGACGACGCGTTATGGACGTCGGCGCCGCTTCTTTCCCCCGCATTTTGTTGAAACTTTGCCCAGGAGCGAATCGCTTAGAAACGCGCCAGCGCTTCCTTGCCCGCCAGCACGGCGATCAGACGCTTGTTGAGGTCTTCTTCGGACAGTCCCGGCAGCACGGCGGCTTCCAGAGCCAAATCGTACATCCGCTCGAGCGGTTCGCGCGGGTCGGCCTTTTTCGCCTTCGCGTCGTTTTTCAGCAGCGACCAGACGTCCAGCGTGAACGCCCGCGGATCGAGATTCTGCGCCGCGAAGAACGTATGCAGCTTCTCGACGTCTTCCGCAAAGCCCGAGCCGAAGCGCTCCCCCACGGTGCCGCGCAGCAGCGCGATTTCGATCTCGTACATCGGGCGCTGCGTCTTGACGTCTTTGCCGATCCACGGCGTTTCCAAAATAAACGGCAGATGCGCAAGCGACGGATGGTTGACGACTTTGTCGATCGCGTCGAATCCGATCCAGCCCGAACCGATCGGCGTATGGCGGTCCTTTTTCGCGCCGACCGGGTTTTTGCTGTCGTTGATGTGCATGACGCCGATCCGGCCCAGTCCCACGATGCGGTCGAACTGCTCCAGCACGCCGTCGAAATCGTTCGCGACATCGTAACCGGCATCGTGAATATGGCACGTATCCATGCAGACGCTGAGACGTTCGTTGTTCGGCACTTTTTCGATGATCCGCGCGATCTCTTCGAACGAACGGCCGACTTCCGTGCCTTTGCCTGCCATCGTTTCCAGCGCGATGTTCACGTCCGTTTCCTGCACGCCGCTCAGCACTTCCGTCAGGCCCGCCGCGATGCGCTCGATGCCGTATTCGACGTCTTTATCGGTAAACGCGCCGGGATGCAGCACGATCTGCTTGGTTCCGATCGCATGCGTGCGCCGAATTTCTTCCTGCAAAAAGCTGACGCCCAGCTCGTACGTATGGTCCTTGTAAGAACCCAGGTTGACGATGTACGGCGCGTGCACGACGATTTCCGGCACTCCGTTCTGTTCCATCAGCCTGCGGCCTTCCTCGATATTCATCGTTTCGATAGGCTTGCGCCGCGTGTTCTGCGGAGCGCCGGTATATATCATGAACGACGTCGATCCGTAGCTGTTCGCTTCGTTCGCCGCGCTCACCAGTCCCTTGTCCGAAAAGGACACGTGGGAGCCGATTTTAAGCATGATTCATCCTCCTCTTTGTCTGCGGCCGCCTCTTTCTTCCAAGTCCGATAAGACCCGTTCGATTCGGCGCCCGTCCAAACCTTGTCTCATTTTAACGTGAAGCGGGCAAGAAATCTACGATGAAGCACGGATAAGACAGAACTGTTACCGGCAAAAACGTCTTCGTTCCCCGGTCGGATGCCTTCGAAGAGACCGAAGGAATTTGTATTGCGCGGACGAACGGCGTTTAATATAAAGAGAGAAGGCGAAGTTCCCTACCGGGTTCGTATTATATATGGAAGAAAAAACGAAAAAAGCGGATATTCCGCAAAAGGAGGCGCGGCATGAAGATTGCGATCGGCGGCGGAACGGGATTTATCGGACAAAAGTTGACGGAAAGGCTGATACGTTCGGGACATGAGGTAATCGTGATCTCGCGCAAAGCGGCAAACGGCGACGGCTCCGCTCCCTCCACGGTGACCTGGGACGAAATCGAAAAAAATCCCGCCGTGCTGGCGGACTGCGACGGCATCGTCAATCTGGCGGGCTCCTCGCTCAGCCAGCGCTGGACGGAGCAGGCCAAGGCGGAAATGGAGCGTTCGCGGCTGGAATCGACGCGTCGATTGACGGAAGCCGTTCGAGCGCTGGACAAACCGCCGGCCGTGTTCATTCAGGCGTCCGCGATCGGGATCTACGGGACGTCGGAGACGGAGACGTTCGACGAAAGCTCGCCTCCCGGCGGGCAGGACTTCCCTTCGCGGCTGTCCGTGAAATGGGAAGCCGCGGCGGACGAAATCGAACGGATGCCGGAGGTGCGTCTGGTCAAAATGCGGATCGGGCTCGTACTGGGCCGCGAAGCGGGCGTCTACCCGGTGCTCAAGCTTCCTTATAAACTGATGGGCGGCGGAAAGCTCGGCAGCGGACGCCAGTGGATGTCCTGGATCCATATCGACGATCTGACGGCGCTGTTCGAATTCTGCCTGACGAATCCGAACGTCTCCGGCCCCGTCAACGCCGCTTCGCCGAACGCCGTTACCCAGGACGAGCTGGGCCGCGTGATCGGCGGAGCCGTCGGCCGCCCGCACTGGTTCCCGGTTCCCGAGGGACTGATGAAGGCCGTGCTCGGCGAAATGTCTCTCATGGTCACCGGCGGTCAGCGCGTGGTTCCGGCCGCGGCGCTGGAAGCCGGGTTCGAATTCAAGCATCCGTATGCGGAAGAAGCGGTGCGGGATTTGGAGCGGGGATAGCAACGTTTTTATAGAAAGAAACGAAAAGAGTCTGTATCAGACCCTCGAGACGGGATCTGAACAGGCTCTTTGCTTGTGCCGCGCGATAAGGGATTTCCTTCGCCCGTCTTCTTGATCTTCGGATCATCCGCAGCGCAGCGTATACGAAATCCCCGCGATCTTGAAAGTGTCGCCTTCGTGCATCTCGTACGCTTTGTAAGGCGTAAGCGCCTCGCCGTTAAGAAGCGTGCCATTACGCGAACCGATATCTTTGATCGTGCACTGATTGTCCGTAAGCTCAAGTTCCACATGCGCGCGGGAAATGCCCGCCGCCGTCTCCACGTGCTGGGACACTTCCTGGGAGCGCCCGATCGTAAAGCTCCCCGGAAGCAGAGCGATGCTTTGCGGAAGCGAGCCGTTCTCCAGGCGTTCCAGGCGGTATCTCGGTCCGGAAGCGCCGCCTACCGATAGTCCCGCCGCGGCCGCGGATCGCCCGCCGTCCAGCATCACGGTCGGCTGCGAAGCGGGAGCCGCCAACATCCCGGTACCGGGAACGGCCGCCGGCCGCTCGAATTCTTCGACCCGCATTCGCTGCGAAACATCCGCCGGGCTTTCCTCCCGGAACCCTTCGGAGTAAGAGGAAGACGGCCGAAGAAAACCGGGTATGCTCGGTCCTTCATCGCCTTCGCGGGAGACTCCCCACTCGCCGGCCTGTCTTCCGCCCGTTCCCGCGGCGTCATTGCCTGGCTGCCCGTAAAACACCCGATGTCCCGATTCTTCGCGGGGCTTCTGCCAGGAAGCGGCCAGCGCTTCCGCTTCCTCCTCTTCTTGCCGGCGTCCTCCTCCTCCGAACTTCAGCTTGCCTGCCCAGCCGAGGTAGGCGAAAACGATAAGCAGCGGCGTCGCCACGACGCAGATCAGCAGGCCGGTCTTTCCGGGATTATCCAGGTACAAAAATTTCCACAACACGGCAAGCAGCAGCACGCCGATGAGCGGCATGACCAATCGGCCGTTTTTGCTGTCTTCCGGCTGAACTTCTCCGAATTCGTCCTCCCCGTCCGAAGCCTTCCCCTTCCGCAGTCCTTTCTGAAGATCCTCCTTCTTTCCGCCGCGGCCCATCCGCTTCCGCCGGCCGCTTGCCTCTTCCTCTTCTTCGACCGGCGGAAGCGCCGAATGCGCCTCAGATCCCCACTGTCCGGCGAAATTTTGAGCGTATTGCGGAGCGTCCTGCGGAGCGTACGGCTGAGGCTGCCGTGCTGGCGAAACGTTCCGCGCGGCCAACCGACCGCCGTCCGCATTAGCCGAAAAAGCGGATTCGGGAGCACCGTAAGCCGCTCCTCCCGCATGCGGCTGCGAAACCGCCGCGGCCGCTCGCTGTCCCTGCGGCCAAGCACTCGAGGCAGGAGCTCCGTTCAAGCCGCCGGCTCCGCCCCTTGCATCCGAATAATCGTTCATCGAAGGAAAAAGCTTCGGCGCGGCCGCGCCCGCGGCCTCCAAACCTCCGGTATGCCGCTTGCCGCTGCCGGCCAGCAGCCCGATCAACAGGCCTTTGAGCGACTGCAGCGAAAAGGAAGATTGTTCGCACATCTGCAGAATCCGCTGGACCCCTGTACCCCGAAAATCGTCCACGGCGGTCATCCAGCGTGCCGCCAGACCGCCGATCCGTTCTCTGCTCGGCGCGAGTTCCATCGACTTGCTCAGAGGCAGATAAGTCAAGTATACGGTTCCTTCCGACAGCGGACCTTCCACGAACATATAATCTTCCTTGAGCAAAAATCCGTTCGGATTCAGCATGTACGTCATGCCGTATTCAAGCGCCGTCACGATCTGCAGCAGCAGCGCGTAGTATTCGACCAACGTGATTTTTTCCGTTTTCATGCACGTCGACAGCATCCGCTTGCCGCCGATATTGTAGTGAAGCTCCGCTTCGTCGTCGACTTCGCGCACATGCAGATCAAGCACATGCGGCACGTTCGAAGAAGCCAGCATTTTGACCTGCACCCGGTTCAGGTCGTCTCCGCCCAGCTTTTTTTCGCCTCTAAGCACCATATAAGTCGTATCTCTCTGAACGAAATCGGTGACCCAGTCTTCCACCTTCAACACCCCTTAATACATATAAAAGTATCCGGCCAAAGCGCCGGGCAGAACCGCCCACATGAACGGGAACGTCAGATGATGAACGCGATCCGCATTCAGCGGAACGAGGCTGCGAAACATAAACACTCCCGCCAGACTTCCGAAGATTCTTTTGATCCGCCGCAGACCTTCGCGCCTCCAACAAAGGATGCCCAGCCCGATCGCGCCCGCGAACAGAATCGAGTACAACAGAGTCTGCGCGGCGAACAATATACCGGTCCAGGCTCCGATTCCCGCAAACAGCTTCACGTCTCCCGCTCCGACCGCGCCGAGCAGATAGAGGATGAACAGCACGCCGAACCCTGCCGCGCACCCTTTGCCCGCAAAATACAATCCGTCCAACCCGTGTGCCGCCCCTTGGTACAGCAGTCCGCTGACGACAAACGCCAGGTTAAGCACATTCGGAATTTTACGGGTACGGATATCCGTCATAAACGCCGCGACCAAAAAGCAGCCGCAGCCGATGAAAGCCAGGATGTCGCTCATGGGATGTCTCCTCGTTTCTTTCATTAAATAGGGGGATAACGGGAAGGCTGCCGCTTTTCAAAAGCTTTGGCCGCCTCAACACCCGCGATACCGGACCGATCCTGTTGTCCGATCCGGGGTATCGCCGACGCTGCGGCCGGCCTTCCGTTCAAAGCCTCCTTCAATACCAAGCTTCGACGCATCACCGATCATTCTCGCTTTCGGACTTCAAACGACGCTTCGGCAGGAGTGCCCCCGGCCGTCTCCACTACAAGCGCCCACTCGCCGGGCGTCGTATTGCCTCCCACCAGCCAGGTCCAGGACAGATTGCCGGAAGCGTCCGCCGTCTGCTGCCCCAAATATCGGGCCGTGCTGTTCCCGCTCTTGTAAACGACTTTGATCGTCGCGGTTTGCCCCGGCTGAACCTTCGCCGTAACCGTTGCCCGGGTGCCGGGATAGGCCGGACTGGGCACGGAAGTGATCACCGCCGAGCCTCCCGCTTCCTCCCCCGCGCCCGCTTCCGCCGTTCCTTCCGTCTCTCCGGTATCGCCGATCCAGGCACGCTCTTCCGCTTTGGCGCGGATCGAGATCGGCTTTCCCGTAAACGGAACTTTGATCGGCAGTTCGTAAGTCAATTCCACGCCGAAGTAGGGCCGGTTGCTCTCTCCCGTCGTCGGTACCGTAATGCCGATCACATGCAGCTTTTCCATATTCAAAGGCCCGTCCGCAATCAGCGGCCGAAGCAGCGGCTTAATGACGGGATCGAGCACGGCGGAAGACACTTCGTCTTTCAACGACCGGAGAGGAATGTCCCCTTTTGCGGCGGCTTCTTCGACCCATCCGCCGATCGGCTCGGGAAGCGAGGAGGCATACTTCGCCGCCAGTTCGCTGAACGAAATTTTCGCGAATCCCTCCAGCCCCTTGGCGACCGGCTCCACTTTGCTTAAGCGGTCCGCCGCCATTTGGACCGGATACAGATGCGTGGATACCTGCTTGGCCGCCTCGGAAGCGGTCGTCTGCAGCACGGTCGAAAAAGCGGTCATTTGGACGATGTAAGCGAGGAAAACGAACATAAGCAGAAAAATGGGCAGAACGAGCGACGCTTCCACGGTAATGCTGCCCCGGTCGCCGGCCGCACGCCGGATTTTATCGTGAACTTCTTTCATGAGCCGCCTCCGTGAATCAATAAGAATAATCCGCCTGCAGATCCACCGTATATTCGCTGCCCGACCAGGTTCCTTCGCCGACGTTCATCGTCTTCATCACGCCCGGCAGAAACCAGATCGGCATGGAGATCGCGGCATCTCCGGACAGGTACGTGTAATGATCGTCCGGATTGACTCCGGTATCGAAACGGATTACGGCCAGCATTCGGGAAAGCCGGTTATCGTTACCGGGATGCGCGAACAAGAACAGCCTCAAATGATCTTTGTACGTGAGCCGGATTTTCAGTGTGTTGGAAAGTTCGATGTAACCCTGCTCGGCCAGCTTGAACATATCGGCGATCGCTTCGACCAATCCTTGCAGAATGGCTTTAGCCAATATGACCAGCGGATTGCCGAAAGCGAGAATCTTCGGATCGGTCAAGGCTTCCATCGTCCGGATCGCGAGACGCATCGCGAAAATCTCTCCGTAAGCCGCCGCGATATTGCCGCCGGGATTGGCGAATCCGTAAATGATATACTCCAGTTCCTGTTTCTCGACGCTCAGTTGATCCGCCGCTGCCGAACCGTCGAGAGGCTCGCCCGGCTTAGCGATCTGACGCATTTTGGAATAATCGAAGTTGGAGAAATGATCCGACGCGTATTCGTTTTGCAGCAGTCGATCGCCCGTCGCGTCCAGCAGGCCGGCGATTCCTCCGAAAAATCCGTCCATGTTTTCCATCGCGTCTTTGCCCGCCGCTTCCGGATCTTCTTCCAGCGCCGCTTTTTCGGCTTCCGCGGCGATCCCGCTGTTCAACGCTAGGTTTTCCCGATAGTACTTTTCCAAAGTCTGAAAGTCTTCGTAATGCCCTTTCGTTTCCGACAGAAACTTGATGATCTCCTGGACTTCCTTGATTTTGCCTTTCGCTTCTTGTTCCGCTTTTTTGCGTTCCTCGTCATGCTGGCGATGTTCCCGGAGAGCCGCTTCGATGTCTCCGATGACGCTGCCTCCGCTGCCGTATCGGCCGTTATATTCGGAAGCCGTCTTTCCAGCTCCGATCACCATGCGTTTTAGCGTATAGCCGTTCATGCCGGAATCGCCGAATGCGCGGCCCAGCGTCTGCTGCAGCGAATTCACGTCGGACTGCATATGCGAAAAATCGTTCTCCTGCCCCGTAATCCGGCCTTCCATCGCAGTGAAAAACTCGGGCTTCAGCAGCAGCTCCTTTACCTGCTCGCGAATCGACGAAGCTCCGCCCGCAGGTCCGCCTTCGGCCCCGGGAATATCCGAGCGGGTAACCTGATCGTAAGGAATGTCCGCGCTCCGGTCTCCCATCGCCGCGATCACGGCTTCCATCTCGCCGTTAATTTCTTTGGCTTTGAGCAGATGCTTCCTCGCCTGGAGCAGATCTTCCGCGTGCGGAGGAAAAGCCACATTTATCGTATGCTGCATCCGGCTTGTAATACGCTCCGAGCCGGACTCATATGCGGAGATTTTCGCGAGCAGCTCCAGCCATTCGATGAAATCCGGATTCGGATTCCCCTCGCCGTCCGTCTCGGGCGGCGGCGTTTCGAACGATACCCGTTCTTTCTGCGCTTTGTAGTCGTTGTACTGCGCCGCCATATCGACAGCCGTCGAGACCCCTCCGCCGAGCGGCGTGTTCCCGATGTCTCCGGATCCGTTCGTGCCGATCTGTTCGACCAGACTATCCGTGCGTTTACCGGCGTCCTTTTGCAGCTTCAACATGCTGTCCAGCTCCGCTTCGCGCTTGTCGTACAGCTTCTGAAGTTTCTCCAGCACTTCGACCGCTCCCGACGCTTCCTTCATCGCCTGGGACATCGGCTTGAAACGGCCGACGACTTCGATCGCGAAGTTGACCGGCGCTTTGTATTTCATCTCTTCGTTGATCTGCGTTTTGAATATTTCGTAATCTCCCAGTTCGCGGCTCAGCTCGACCGACGAGGAGACCAGCTTGGCATCCGTGATGGGCAGTACGCCTTCTCTCTCCTTATACTCGAGGCTCCGTTCGAGCACTCCGGAAAAGATCAGCGACGGGTCGGTTTCGCCGTAAGCGAACAGCCCGTAACTGCGCTGCAGTTCCGGCACATAGGCCGACATGGCCGAACGCGCGGCGGCATGCATCAGCCGTTCGCTTTTCGCCTTCAGCGCCGCCATGCGAGAATAATCGATAAAGATGGCGACGAACGCCAAAGTCACCGCCAGAACCAAGCTTAGAAATATGGTGATCGAGCCGTGCTCTCTTTTCCATAAGCGGCCGCAATACCGGATCGGCAGCCGTCTTCGAATCCCTTTCAACCTTGCTTTCAACCCCTCACCCCCGAACCGGGACGCTTTCCTTGCCCGCGCCCCGGCCTTCATTCGCTGTCGTTATTTCTTGGCTTTCTTGCTCAGCTGCACGCCCGCGTTCTCCGGCGTCATCGCTACGGCCGCTCCGCCTTTTTGCGCATTAGGCACCGCCTGATCGGCTTTGAATTTACCGGCGTAATAGCGGACCAATTCGATATTGCGGATGAACTCCACCGGCTCCACCACCGTCGAATACTGGGAGCCGCCCATTTCGTCTCCGGCAACGCGCCGGATCGGCGCCAGATTAAGAGGCGTATGCAGCACCGTCGTAATCGGGTGCAGCAGTCCGCGCCTGCTGGTCATGGTGCCGTCCATGCCCGCCGGCAGCTCTTCCGCCGCTTTCGCCATTTTCGCGGAACCGAGCGACTCTCCTCCGCCTCCCGGCACGCGGATCGTTTCCTCCGCAGCCCCGCCGCCTATCCCGCTGAACAGCGCCGTCAGCAGTTGATCTTCCGTCAGACGCCAGTACAAGTCTTCCGTCTGCCCTTTGTCGAAACTCCCCGTGCGCGCTTCCTTATGCCGGTTGTTCCAGCTGTAAGCCGCACGCTCCGACGTAATAGCCGAAGCCTGAACGAGCATGGCACTCTGGTATAAGTAGAGGCAGAGCATCAGGATTAAGATCACGCAGATGAAGACGATTGGCATGACGAGAGTGGATTCGATAGTGAAGCTGCCTTGCGAACCGCAAAGTAAAGGCCTTAATATTTTTCGCCTAAACGTCTTCATGTCCGATTACTCAAAGAAACTTTTGCTTTTTGTGTCGACGCTTTGAAGCAAACTTTTGATCAAATTTGTGATTTGCGTTTTGAACAACAGCGCAATAATCAGTGTAATCCCAATAATCAGAATGACTTCAAGCGTCCCCAACCCGTCCTCTTCTTTCCAAACCCCTTTAACTTTGTTTCCGATTGCCTGCAGCATGCTTACTCCTCCTTCAAGTAGTTTTTCGAATTCCTCTTACATCTGAATCAGCATCATCGCCGGACCGCCGACCATGAGCATGACGACCAGCAGAATCAGCACCATCGGAAAGACCATTTTCGACGAAGCTTTTTCCCCTTGGATTCTTCCCAGCGACTTGCGTTTATCCCACAGCGTTCTCGACAGGTCCCTCAGCGCCATCGCGAATTCGCCGCCTCCGCGCTTATGGTTCAACAGCACCGTCGTGACGAAGACGGTCGCGTCCTGCACGCCGCAGCGCTTGCCGAACTGCTCGAACGCCTGGTGAAACGGATCCCCGCTGCGGCATTCCGCAACCATGCGGTCGAGTTCCTTATACAGCGGATGGTCGCTGCCCTCTTTCTGCTTCGAGCATCGGAAAATCGCCTGCTGGACCGTTTCCCCCGCGCCGACCAGCAGCACGATCTTGTTCAGCAGTTCCGGCAGTTCCATCAATATGCGCTCCTCGCGCTGCTTGACTTTGGACGCCAAGTCCTTGATCAGCGCAAAAGGCAGCAATACCGCCATACCGAGCCCGATCGCCAGCCAGGCAGCGGCACCTCCGTTGGCAATCGCCATTCCGCAGCCTGCGGCGGCGACCAGGAGCGCATACAGCAGCATCTGGGCCATGAACAGCATCGTTCTCTCCGCGCTGTCGCGCAGCCCTTCCCCCCGCTGTACGGAAGACTGCAGTTTGTGGAAAAAGATCGGGAAGCGCGCGGCAACCCGCATCCGCTCCACCAGCACCAGCATCGGCGGCAGCAGGCCCCTCATGCGGATACCGTCCATCTGCAGCGCCGCAATTTTGCGGTGCGCCGGAGTCCGCTGCGCGGAAGCCAGCAGCAGGGCGGCGGCCAATGCCAGCAGCAGCAGGCTTGAAACGATCGTGACTATCATGTCCACACCCCGTTTAAATTTGAATATTCATGATGCGTCCCATCAGCCAGGCGCTCAAAAACAGCAGGCCGAGTCCGACGGTCGCCAGAATAATCCCCATCGGCGTACCGTACAGCGGAGCCATAAACTCGGGAGCCGAAGCGTTGATGAACAGAATGAAAATAAACGGCGTTCCCAGCAAAATATTCGATTCGAACTTTTTCTGGGCGATCATGACCGAAATATCCTGCTGAATGTCCATCTTCTCCCCGATTACCGTCGAAGTACGCCGTACTACCTCGATCAGATCGCCGCCCGTTCGCTTACAGGTCACGAAAACGTCGATAAAATTGTCGATGTCTTCGATCTGGGCCCTTCGGCCGAAGTCGAGCAGCGCGGACTCGATCGGTTCGCCGTATTCCAGCCGCGTCGTAATGACTTCCAGCTCGCGGATCATGTCGCTGTTCCCGCCCGGGTACAGCAGCGTCAGGTCGGCCGCGGCTTCCCGGAACGCGTTTTCCACCGACCGCCCCGCAGCCATCGACGAAGACAGTGAGTAGAGCGCCTGCTTGAAATGCAGCTTCAGCAGCATCCGCTTGCGCTCGATCTGGCGTTTCTGCCACATCTTCGGCGCCTTCAAGGCGGGAAGCGTCAGCAGCAGTGCCAGCAGCCATATTTTGTAGAACAGCAGGCCGACCGCGAACAGCACGCCGCCTACGACAATCATGCTGAGCATCTTTTCGTATCCCGCCAGCTTATAGGTCGTGTAGTCCCGCAGTTTATCCGCCGGAGCGTCATGCGTCCCTTTTGAATTCGGCGGGTTCCCCCGATTCGGAGCGCCTTTCCCGGATCCGGCTCTGCCCGCGGCCGGCCTGCGGACTCCGCTTGCGTTCATGCGCAGCAATAAATTCACCCCCCTTCAGGCAGCCCGGCGATCCGGCGCCAGTCGGCCATGCCCGCGTCCTGCAGCTTATCGGTATGCAGCAGAGATTCGGGGCGGCGGCGCAGTTTCCCGACGATCCGGCCGTCTTTTTCTCCGTCCTCTTCGAAACGGAACAGCTGCCGAAGCTCCACCTGTCCGTCCTTCATGCCGAGCACTTCGCTGATCTCCACCACGCGGCGGGAGCGGTCGCGAAGACGGGACAGATGGACGAACAGGTCGATCGCCGAAGCGATCTGCTGACGCACCACTTCCACCGGAAGATCCGCTCCGCTCAGCACCATCGTCTCCAGACGGCTCAGCATGTCTTTGGCGCTGTTCGCGTGGCCGGTCGACAAGCTTCCGTCGTGTCCGGTGTTCATGGCCTGCAGCATGTCCAGCGCTTCCGCGCCGCGAACTTCGCCGACGACGATCCGGTTGGGCCGCATCCGCAGCGAGGAACGGATCAGGTCGCGGATCGAGATCTCACCCTTGCCCTCCACGTTGGCATTGCGGGTCTCCAGCGACACCAGATTCGGCACCGTGACAATCTGAAGTTCCGCCGAGTCCTCGATCGTGATGACCCGTTCGTCGGGCGGAATATACTGCGAGAGAGCATTCAGAAACGTCGTCTTGCCGGAGCCCGTTCCTCCGCTGATAAAAATGTTGTACCGGCTGCGCACCAGCGTTTTCAGGAATTCCGCGGCTTCTTCGTCCAGCGCTCCCCGGCGCACCAGATCGTTCATCGTCATCGGTTTCTCCGGAAATTTGCGGATGGTCATGGTCGGCCCCTTGAGCGCGATCGGCGGCAGCACGACGTTTACCCGCGAACCGTCCTTCAAGCGCGCATCGACGATCGGCGACGATTCGTTGACAATCCGGTTGACTCCGGACACGATCGTCTGCACGATGTCTTCCAGCTTCTCGCGAGACTCGAAAGTCTGCGGCACGCGCCGCACTTCGCCTTCACGTTCGATAAAAATTTCCGTATGCCCGTTGATCATGATCTCCGTGACGCTTTTGTCGTCGATGAGCGGCTGCAAAATGTCGAGCCCCCGAAACGAATCGTAGACCCGGCGCACCAGCAGACGCTTCTCTCCCGAGGTCAGAGCCGCGGCGCGCAGGTCCGACAGCACCTTGCGCTCGATCAGCTTCATCAGTTCGCCGTCGTCCGCCGACTGGGTGACGTCCAGCGCGGCCCGCACTTCGGCGCGCATGGAGCGGAACAGTTCCTCCTGCAATTCCGTCTCTGCCGCCTCGCTTCTCATCCTCGGCCTCCTACGTTCTGCACCGACCGCTGCCGGGATGCCCGAGACTGGCCGAATCCCAACTGCTCGCACAGCGCCAAAATGTCCCGTTGGAAGATCGGCGAACCGAGCAGCACGTCTTCCCTCGACACGTATTTCCATGACGGAATATAAGATAGGAAAGCAGACGGGCGAATATCCGAACGCGGCAGACGGTTCTCCAGACGGCCGCCGTAACGGTTAACGATAAAGTGGCTTTTGCCGAGCAGCGCGTAGAACCGGTCGGGCTCGTGGGCTTCCCGGCAGCTCATCCAGCCCGATGTTTTCTGCAAATGAAACAGGTCGTCGGTAAGCAGCCACAGCACGCGGTCCGCCCGTTCGAGCAGTGCCCTGGAACGCTCATGACTTTCCGTATCCGTGTCGGCGATAAGAATGTCGCACATGCCGCTTGCGGCTATGTAGTCGATCAGGTCTTCCGTATCCGCCGCGCTCATCTGCAGCAGCTCGTCCGGGCGTTCGAGCGGAGCGAAGGAAGCCGCCTTCATCTTCTCCTGGAAAGTGGCATACTTCGACAAAGCGGCCGCGCAAGCTTCGCCGTTCTCTTTGGCGGCACGCAGATCGTACAGCAGCTCCGGCAGCCCTCCCGTTCCTTGAGGACCGCCGCTCACGCCGCGAAATCCGGCCGCGCTGTCCACCGTTTCCAAATTCAGATAAAAAACTCTGAGCCCCCCTCCTCCGAGCTGCTTTGCCAGGTTTAACGCCACCGTCGTTTTGCCTGCGCCGGGAGCGGCGGAGTATACGGCGATGACTTCGGCTCCGGACACTGTCTCCCCCGTCGTATTCCGCGCCGTTCCGGCCAAATCCATCACCGCCGTCAGCAGCAGATTGAGCGGCTGAAACGGCAGCAGAACGGGCCCCCCGAGCGCGATGCTCTCCGCTCCCCCGCCCAGCGCCGCCCAGGGTACTCCCCGGCCTCCTTCCGTTTCCAGCCACGGCGCCAGAAAGGACGGCTCGCCCAGCACGAAATCCGGCCGCTCTTCCCTCATTGCGGCGAGAAACGCTTCAATTTTCGAAAAAGCCCGCACGCTCACCTGCTTCGCGAATTCTCCGGTGCGCGCGTACAGCAGGAACGGCTCGATATACTGTTCGTCCGCCACCGCCAGCACCATTTGCAGATTACGCATCTCCTGTTTCCTTCCTTTCCTCGCAACACAAAAAAGCACCGCTCGCAAACCTGCCGTATAGGCAGGTCAGGAGCGGTGCTTCCGCCGTGTTCCATTTATTTACTCACACAATAGCACAGGGTTCGCAAGCCGGCAAGACCCATTTTTTTCTTTTTTAAACCGCCGCCGGCGCATTCACGCCCGACCCGCGCCGGTATCCAAAAACCGCTTGCGCACGCTCGGCGGCGGGATCGGGCAGGTATCGTCTTTGCCGAACCAGCGGTAGCGGTTGCGCGCGATATAGCGGTATACCGCGTCCCGCAGCGGACGGGGCAAGACGATGAGCGCATACAGCAGCGGCCACGGAAAACGCAGCTTCCGGGCGATGCGCAGCGCGGCGGTCGAGCGGACGTATTTGCGCCCGTTTTCGATCAGCACCAGCGTATTCGGCTCGCCGGATGCTTCGAAGCCCGTGCCGCCCGCCAGTTCCGCGCCCAATTCCGACTGGAGCGACGCGAACTGGAACGTGCCTTTGGGATCGCGTTTGACGATGAAGCGGACGGCGCCCTGACAAAAATGGCAGACGCCGTCGATCAGCACGACGGGATGCCGCGTTTGTTCCGCAGCCTGACCGCCGACCCGTTCGTTATCGGTTATCGCATTCATGATGCCGCCTCCTCTTCTGAAATTTTTTGACGCTTGATGCAGGTTGTTCCGATACTATTTCTTTAACCGCGTCTTCCGGCTTGAACCTTCTTTCGCCCCGTTTCCCTGCCGCGGACCGCGAACGCTTCCGCTTTTCGACATCCCGAAAAAAATAAAACAGCGGACGCACGGGAAATTCCGTACGTCCGCTGCTTCGATATCCGAACCGCAAAAGCATCATGCGCGCTTTTCCCGTTCAAAATCTCCCCGCCCGGGTTCTCCCGTTCAGGCAAGCACTTGTTCGATTTTTCCGTCCTGCAGCTGTGCGTCGAGTTCGCCCTTAAACTTGTCGAAGCAGTTGCAGATGTAGTCCTTGCGGCAGATCGGGCACGGCGTCTTGAGCAGGCGGCTGACGTTGGTCAGCTTCCACTCCGGGAAACGGTTATAGAAAACGCGGCACATCGTGCCGTCTTCCAAATGTACGACGAATTCGTACAGTCCGTCCTTATCGTTGCTTCCGGCCTTATCCACACCTACGACTTTCGGTCTGTAAGTCATATTATAATCACCCGTTATTCATAGTTTCGTCATGGACCCAAATTTCCGCCCATTCCGCGTGCTTATATAGCTTAATGAATTTCACCTTTCGTGTCAACCGCGCATCCCCGCTCCAGCCGCGAAAAAAAAGCCGGAAACCGCGCCTTCGAAAGGCTGTCCGGTTCCCGGCCGTTCTTCATTGAAATTTTGCGAGGCTCCGCTTAAATTACGCTTAATTCCACGTCGATGTTGCCGCGCGTCGCTTTGGAATACGGGCAGAAATCATGCGCTTTTTCCGCCAGTTCCTTGGCCTTGTCGGGCTCCAGTCCCGGAATGCGAACTTCCAGCTTCGCCGCCAGTTTGAAACCGTCGTCCGAATCGTCCTTGCCGATCATCACGTTGCAGGTGACTTCGGTATCGGGAATGTCGATCTTCTCCTTGCGCGCGATATTGGCCAGAGCGCTCTCGAAGCAGGCGCTGTAGCCGGCCGCAAACAGTTCTTCCGGATTGGTACCCGTGCCTCCGCCGCCGCCCAAACCTTTCGGCATCGACAGCTGCAGATTCAGCGCTCCGTCCGCCGATTCCACCACGCCGCTTCTGCCGCCTCTGCGCGCCGTTGCTTTTGCCGTATACAAAGCATCCATGTTCCGTCACTCCTCATATGAAATTTGAGCCATAGCCCTTTTGCCAAACTACCTAATCTATAAAGCAAAAGGGAAGGAATGAAACGAAAAGCGAATTGCAAAACTCAATTAAATTGTTTACAATCAAAAAGAGAGTGATTATTTCTTTGAAGGAGGAGTAACAAGATGTCCGTTTACGAATACGAAGCTCGCATGTCCGGCGGGAAAGAAGTCAAGCTGTCCGATTATCAAGGCAAAGTCGTCCTGATTGTCAACACGGCCAGTAAATGCGGCTTCACGCCCCAGTTTCAAGGTCTGCAGGAGCTGTACGACAAGTACCACGAGCGCGGCTTGGAAATTCTCGGCTTCCCGAGCAACCAGTTCAACGAGCAGGACCCGGGTACCAACGAAGAAATCGTGGAGTTCTGCCAGCTGAACTACGGCGTCAAGTTTCCGATGTTCGAAAAAGTCGACGTGAAAGGAAACGGCGCACACCCGCTGTTCCAATATTTGAGCGAAGAAGCGCCTGGCTTGATGGGCTCCAAATCGGTCAAATGGAATTTCACGAAGTTCCTCATCGACAAAGAAGGCAAGCCGGTCAAACGCTTCGCTCCGCAAACGTCGCCGGAACAGCTGGAAAAAGACATCGAGAAGCTGCTGGGCTGATCCGCCTCTTCAGCTTCATACCGCTTCTGCTCCGAACCCTTCCCGCGCAGGCGATAGGGTTCTTTGCTATTGGTTTTCCGCAGAAAAATAGCAATCGAAGAGAATATCATCTCCAGTCAATTTTAACCTGCTCACGCAGTTCATTACGAAGCGGAACCCAAAAGAAACACACCAATATCCCAAGCCCAGTTCAAATACTGAGTGATCATGCCTCCAATTTTAGGACCGATAGCTGCCGAGACTCCGATAATCATACAGACCCTAGACGAACGTCCCCTTTCCGAAGGCTTCCCAATCCCCTTTCTTGCTTTAAGAAGCGGCCGGTATAACTCTCTTCACAACCGGACACGTTCTCAGGGGTCCCTTCGATCACGATCTGGCCTCCGCCATCCCCGCCTTCGGGTCCCATATCAATAATCCAATCGGCTGCTTTTACAACATCCATATTATGTTCAACCAGGATGACCGTATTGCCGGCATCCACCAGACGGTGGAGCAAATCCACAAGTTTTTGGATGTCGGAAAAGTGCAGCCCCGTAGTGGGCTCATCCAGAATATATACGGTATTCCCTGTATCCACCCGGCTTAATTCTTTGGCCAGTTTAATCCGCTGGGCCTCCCCGCCGCTGAGAGTCAGCGCATTCTGACCCAGCTTAATATATGACAAACCTACTTCCTGGAGTACGCTCAAGATTCGTACAATATTCCGTTCCTTTGCAAATACGTCGAGCGCTTCGCTTACATCCATTTCCAGCACGTCAAATATGGAATGCCCTTTGTATTTGATCTCCAGTGTTTTCTGATTATAACGTTTGCCTTGACAGTCTGCGCAGGTCACCCACACATCGGGCATGAAATGCATCTCCACCTGCTTTTTGCCGTGACCTTCACAGGTTTCGCATCTTCCGCCCTTGGAATTGAAGCTAAAGTGATTGACTTTATATCCTGCAGCCTTGGATTCAGGCAAATCGGCAAAGCATTTGCGGATTTCATCGAATACCTCAACATAAGTTGCAGGGTTCGAACGCGGTGTACGCCCGATCGGCTTTTGGTCAATCGTGATAACCTTGTCAATCTGACTTGTTCCTTCGATTGGAGGATGAGACATGCTCCCTCCCTTGCCCCTTTGCTCTACCGCAGTGGATAAAGCAGGAGCGAAAATACGGGATACAAGCGTACTTTTCCCCGAGCCGCTTACGCCAGTCACACAGGTCAATACGCCTGTCGGAATGCTCACATCAATTCCTTTCAGATTATGCAGCCGGGCATTTCTGACCGTCAGCCATCCTGCGGGTTCACGGCGGGTGGAAGAATTGGGCGACTGAACAGCCAGTCTGCCGCTCAAATATTGTCCGGTTAACGACTGCGGATGATCCATAATATCCTGAACCGTTCCTGACGCAATAACATGGCCGCCCAAAATACCGGCTCCGGGTCCCATATCGATAATCCAGTCGGCAGCAGACATTGTTGCGGCATCATGTTCGACAACCAATACTGTATTTCCCGTTTCTTTTAATCTTTGCAGGGTTCGAATCATCGCCGCATGATCCCTTGGATGCAGACCGATAGACGGTTCATCCAACACATAACACATGTTGATCAGGCCGCCGATTAATTGTACGGCCAGACGAATTCTTTGGCTTTCGCCTCCGGACAATGTAGGAGCTGTCCGCTCCAAAGACAAATAATGCAGTCCCACATCCAGCAACGAACGAATCTTGAGAAATAATTCACGAAGCAGATCGCCGGAAATTTCAAGCTGCGTTGCGTTTAATTGATGCGGCAAGCCGATGACCCAATCATGTACATCTTTAATCGTCATTCGAGAAACTTCCGGAAAACGAACATTCCCGATCGATACCGCTCTTCCTTCAGGACATAATTTTTCCCCTTTACACAGCGTACAAGGTTTCTCGCTCATGAACTCCAGCAGCTGCTGCCGGACATTCTCCGCCTTGGTCTCACGAAAAAGACGGTTCACATGATGTATAATCCCGAACACCGGTCGGACAATTTCGCCCATTCTGCCCCGCTTCTCCATCTCATAGGTGAAACGAACATTCTCTTCTCCAGTGCCCTGAAAAGCAGCTTCCCTAAAACGTTCGGGGAGTTCCTTCCAAGGTGCTTCCAAATCAATATTCCAGGCATCGGCTAAAGCGATAATCTCGCTCTTCATCCAGTTTCCGGAACGTTTATACTGCCGTAATGCCCCATACCAGGGAGAAGCTCCGTCCAACAAAGATATTTCAGGATCAGTAATAACTTTGTCCATGTCTACGTTCAATTTGACTCCCAGACCGTTACATTCCGGGCACATTCCGCTTGGGCTGTTGGAACTGAAGATTTGCGGCGTCAATTCAGGAAACACAAGATCACAATAAGGACAAGTCGGATGGGTGTACAAAAAGAACTGCTGCCCTTCATCCAGGGTAACCAACAATATGCCTTTTCCGAAATCAAGCGCCGTTTCGACAGCTGATTCCAAAAGATCCGTTTCTTGCGGCGATGCGTTTCGCGCGAATCGCGAGATCACAAGTTCAAAAGAGGACTTCTCCTTGATGAGGTTTGAAATGCTTTCCTTCTCATTCCAGTCGATAAGCTCTCCTTGATGAAGAATGTGGTGAAGCCCCTGACTGGAAGCCTTTTTACGCAGTGCATGTACAGCCTTTTCGCTTGTCAGGGATAGTTTGGCCGATAGCCGGATCTCCGTTTTTCCATGTAAAGATCTTAATGTTTCTACAATTTGATTAGGCGTCATGACTTCAAGCTTGCGCTTACACTCGGGGCAATGAGAAGTCCCGACCTGCGAAAAGAGCAGCCGCAGATAGTCAAAAATATCAGTCAGACTTCCGACTGTGGATCTCGGATTTAGCCCTATCGTTTTTTGCTCGATGGCAACGGTAGGACTTAATCCTGAGATTTGCTCCACATCGGGCTTCTCCATCGGAACGGCCATAATTCTGCCAAAATGCTCCAAATATCTGCGTTGTCCCTCTGCATGGATCGTATCGAAGGCTAACGTCGATTTGCCGCTGCCGCTAACACCCGTAATCACGACAAATTTAGAATGCGGAATCGTAACGGTTACATTTTTTAGATTATGCTGGTTTGCGCCTTTGACCAAGATATGGCCTGTATCCGTTTCAGCAGGTGCAGACAAAGCAAAAAAACGATCCAACATCGATTCATTCTCCATCGAACTGGAACTCGCAGGTAACGGTTGTTCACCCTTATTAAATTTCATCAAAATATCACTTACGGAGGCTATAGTGCTGCCCGCCATTTCAGCGGACTGTTCAGCTCTTCCCATTAGACGAACCTTGGAGCGTACGGCTTTGCTATACGGCAGTTCTTCATACTCCAAGCTCATTTCTTCAAAGTTCTGATCTACACTGAAAGTAAGCCCGGCGATCCGATCCAGCAATGTTTTATCCTCGCGTGTAAGCTTTTTTTCATCCTTGGTAATCAGTTCCCCGAAGAAATCCCACGGCAGCAATTCGACTTTATTCAATGCATCTAAGTCATGCAGCAGACTGCCGCGAATCATACGCATCCCGCGAAACTTTTTATAGCCGAATTCATCCGCCTTAAGCTCGCCGCTTCTTGTCATCTGCCAAGCCTGGCCTGCTATTATAAACTGTTCATTTCTTTGAATATCCAGGGGATTGATTTCATAAAGCTCGTTGAACTTCAGGTATTCATCGCTTATGGAAGGGTCCACCAGCACCCAGCGTGACTGTTCGGCATTCCAATATTCGGCAATCCATCGATCTTCATTCATGTTTTCGGTACTATAGCGGGAATAACCTACACGCATTCTGGCCGGAATATGATGGTTACGCAGCATCGAGACCAATAACAGAGCATAATGCCGGTAAGTCGAGGATAAGCGTTCTGCCGGTTTGCGCGATACCGAAAGAGGCGACTTATCCATCCTGTTAATTTGTTCCAGCATTTCCCTAACAGTCCGATAATGCGCTTCCGCCTTGTGCTGCTGCGATAACCGGATATCGTAGATTTTCTCTTCTTCGTTCGGGTTAATCAATACTCCTTGGATGATTCTAATCATATCAGTAGGATCAGAACCGATGCCATCTAACAAAACTCCATACTCTTTGGGGTCTGACATAGGGCTATGCTCTGAATAATAAGCGAGTGCATTTTCATTCAACAGTATTGTCCTCCTCCTTGTAATGTCATTCTTATTGTGCTTTTATTCACAATTTATTCAAGCAGTTTTTATCCCTTGTAAAACTGAATATATCACACAAAACCACTAATGAGTAAAAATAGTCGCCAAGTGGAGAAAAGGGGGTTTGAAGTGCATTTTTGTAAAGTTTTTAGAATCGCATGTTGAACATTTTGATTCTGTGCAGGGAACGAGAAGTTTTAGCCGATCTGGTCTACGACACCGATACGATTCGAGAGCTTTTGCGCAACCAAAACGCAATCGCATTCATTCCGAGCAAAAAAACGCCGCGTAAAGCATGCTTACGACCGTAACGTTTATAAAGAAAGATATATGGCATTTGAATTGGATTTGTGCTTAAACATCGGGAGCACCTACTTTCCCGGGATATCTTCACCATGAAAAAAGCCGGAAAGTCCCATTACAGGACTTTCCGGCTTACTCGTATGCGGTAGAGAGGACTCGAACCTCCACGGGTATACACCCACTACCCCCTCAAGATAGCGTGTCTGCCATTCCACCACTACCGCATGTCATAAGAAGGAGTCAACTTCTATATCATACGCTTTTCGAAGCATGCAGTCAATCACTTTTTTTAGAAACCAGACTCTCCAAGCTAAAAGAAACAACCCTTCGTCTTTTGAGTCATATTTAATTACATGTAAAGTAAATAAAAAGAATAAAAAAAGGATAAAACGAATTTAGCTTGACCTTTTTCTCTTTTTCATGTAAAAATAATTACCATAATCAATATCGAAAAGGTTTTAATTGATATACCTAACATCAGGACTGTCATTTTGAAATATATAACATTTCGCTTAAGGAGGCGCAGCATCATGCACAGCGGACAAAAGCTTCTCAGCTACATGACTCTGATCGAATCGTCGTCCCCATCGCCGGCCGGCTGCATCAAAGAGGACATGAACGGCAAGAGATTGAGCGGTATCGAAGCTTTTGAAGAAGTGATGCATGCGTATATTCATCCGCGGCTCGCGCATATCGAAGGCCGGGCGATCGAAGACCTCTACGCAGCGCTGGCGCAGGAGGATTACGAAGCGGTGTTCCGGATCGACCGAAGCCTGCGCACGCGGACCTGCCCGAACGAGATCGACACGGAAATGCGCCGCTGCGGACGCAAGCTGCTCAAGCTCGCCAGATCTTTGTATCCTTGGATGAGTTTCGCCCCTTTGGCGGACGCGATGCAGTCGGAAAAAGCGTTCGGCTGTCCGGCCGTCTTTTACGCCTGGATCAACTTTCAGCTGGAGATCGAATGCGGCGAAGCGGTACCGGTCTATTTGTATCATCATACGAACGCCTATGTCGAACACTGTTCCAGGCTGTTGAACCTCGACGAGGTCACCCGCCGAAAGCTGCTGATGCGCATGATCGACGACATATCGGAACGTTGGTCGCTCGCGCGCCTATCAGACGCCCCTTCTTTCGGGTCCGAAGCCGCTTACGACATTCCGATCCAAAAAACGCTTTGAAGCGGCGGCTTCAAAGCGTTTTTTTGCAGACGTGCGGCGTTCTCTTCGCTCCCGCCTTATGTATCGCTTTCTTCGGAGTCCGATTTGCGCGAACCCAAGCTGCGCCGATAGGCGGCAAAAGCCAAATATTCGCGTATAAACGTTTTTTCGTCGTCGGACAGCTCGCTCTGCTGGCAATCCGATTGCCTCGATTCGTCAAAAAAATAACGGCCGCCCGCTTCCTTGACGCTTTCCGGCTGCCACTCTTTGCCCGTCATCAGCCAATCCAGACTTACCGAAAAAAATGCCGCGATTTCGATCAGCTTATGCGTGCTTGGCGTAGACTTGCCCCTCCGCCAATCGCCCAAGTTGCCCGCGCTGATATTCAGGCGTTCGCCGAACGCCTTTTTCGTCATGCCTTTGTTCTTGATCAGCTGTTCAATCCGCTCGTAGATCGACTGCAAATGGTCTTCCTCCTTAAAGCCGTTTCCATATGGAATTACGTATTTGCGCAACAATTCATTGAATTCTTACGTAAATGCGTATATAATTGGTTTTATGGTAAATGATCCCTCATTGACCTCTAATCGATTATAATTCATCCTTTTGCGCATGAACAGGAGGAGCACTGCCGTGCAGAGAAAAAAACCGATTACTCCGTTTGGCTGGGAAATCAAACGGCGATTGGCGGAACTCGAAATGGATCAGAAGACCTTTTGCGAACTGCACGATATCCCGCCTTCCCGGCTCTCCAATCTGATTAACGGCAGCCGCAAGGCCGCCAGATACCGCAAACAGGTATCCGACCTGCTCGGCCTGTCCGAGCAGCCCGAAGCGCGTTCGCACGTCCCCGCCGACAGCGGCGAATATCCCGGGCTCCTTAAAGCCGCGGGAACGAGGAGGTGAAGTCATGTCTCTACCGCCTTCTTCCGGCCAGAAGCCGCGGCACGCCGGCGATTCGGCAAAATGGCTGACGGTCTGCGCGGGCTGCGGCAGAGTCCGTATGGAAAGCGGCTGGAACGCCCCGACGTCGCCGGAATACGCTCGAGCTATCCTGACGCACGATCTCTGTCCCGATTGCATACGCGCTCTGTATCCGAAGTATGCGAGCGTCGCCGATCGGCTCCAGAACGACACGTACCCTCGAGCCGAGCCGGCAATACAAAAGGCGCAGATTCCATAGGAACCTGCGCCTTCCGTATTCGTATGCGGTAGAGAGGACTCGAACCTCCACGGGTATACACCCACTACCCCCTCAAGATAGCGTGTCTGCCATTCCACCACTACCGCATATCCGATATCGTTCGTATCACGAACGTTCACCACTTCTTTCATTTTCTTCGCGAAAATGAAATGGTGAGCCATGAAGGACTCGAACCTTCGACACCCTGATTAAAAGTCAGGTGCTCTACCAACTGAGCTAATGGCTCAAAGCATGACCCGTAGGGGATTCGAACCCCTGTTACCTCCGTGAAAGGGAGGTGTCTTAACCCCTTGACCAACGGGCCTTATCGTTCATTCGGCTTTCGCTCTCGCTTAAGCACAAGTAAGAGTATAGCAAATGCGAAGACGAGTTTGCAAGCCTTTTTTAAAATTTATTTTTATTTTTTTCTAAACCGCAGATCGAACACCGAACACCGCCTCTTCCCCTGCTCGGCATCCGTCCTAAAAGAAAAAAACAATAAAAAGAGGAACCCTCTCAGGTTCCTCGTCCGGTCAAGTATAGTAGTCCCTTATGATTAAAAAATATGGCGGAGAGAGAGGGATTCGAACCCTCGCACCGCTAACGCAGTCTAACCCCTTAGCAGAGGGTCCCCTTATAGCCACTTGGGTATCTCTCCAAAAAAAATGGCTCCCCGAACAGGACTCGAACCTGTGACAACTCGATTAACAGTCGAGTGCTCTACCAACTGAGCTATCAGGGAACATTGTTTGGCGTCGGAACGTCTAACGTTTCAACAAGATATAATTTAGCATGCCGGGACTTTTTCGTCAACCCTTTTTTCAAAAAAATCGGAATACAAAAAGAACCCTCATCACCTCCGGTGAAATTCGGGTTCTTATAACGGCCTTTGTGTTTGATTTTCTCGAGCGTTTCCTGTTTCGTCTTCGTTCTCCGGGTTCGCAGGTCGGCGCTTGCATACGGGCTTCTGAGCTCCGCCGCATCGAACTTCCCTTCCCTGATCCGCTTGTCGCGCAATTTTCTCGCCGCCGATTTGGCCATGTGCGGTTCCTCCTTCTCGTCTTGAAAAAAGATATCGGTCTCCCGCAGCCGGGAGACCTCTTTATTATATCTTATTTTCATGACGAAAACCTCCGCTCTCGCGCGATTCCACCGAAGAACCGTTTCCCCGGGAAAAGAACAGGCGAATTTCTTTCGGCTTTCAGCTCCCGCTCGCTTCGGGCCGCAGTTCTTCCAGACG
Organism: Saccharibacillus alkalitolerans; assembly: GCF_011090185.1. Classification (GTDB taxonomy): domain Bacteria; phylum Bacillota; class Bacilli; order Paenibacillales; family Paenibacillaceae; genus Saccharibacillus; species Saccharibacillus alkalitolerans. The sequence goes on from NZ_JAAFGS010000003.1 coordinate 711,762, forward strand.
AAGCTTCCCTGCGCAGCGCCCGCAGCGATAGCGAGAAGCATCCATCCGTCGCTTGCGCTTGTATTCCATGCCGCAGGCGGAACAGGTCAACTTATATTTGAACGGAAGCGTGCGCTTGGCCTTATCCGGCAGCGCCTGACAGTACCGGCTTCCGCCTACCTTGGCAAGCAGGCGCTTGAAGTCGGCGTCCCGGTGACGGTAGCCTCTTCCCGCGATGTGCAAATGGTAGTGGCATAACTCGTGCTTGATAATCCCTTCCACCGCTTCCTCGCCGTGTATCCGAAGCTGGTGCGGATTGATTTCGATATCGTGAGACCGAAGCGCATAACGCCCTCCGGTCGATCGCAGTCTGGCATTGAAAAAAGCGCGGTGACGGAACGGTACGCCGAAGTGTTCGAGCGATACCTTTTCGATCCACTGCTGAAGCTCATCGTCGGTCATGGTCCGCTCGCTGTGCAATGTGCATCCCCCCTTTATATGAATCCTTCTATTGAATTGTAACTTGTCCTTGGACTACACTGTCAAGGACAGGTTGCGCGTAAGCGCAATCAAGATGCAAGCTGCATGATCCAAATCACAAAGTCGTCTGGAGGCGCATATCATGAATATGAACACACTGCCGAGACGCCGGCCCGAAGAAGCCGGCGTCGATCCGCAGGGCATTATCGATTTCCTGGATGCCGCAGCGAAAGAACAATTCGACCTGCGGAGCTTCATGCTGCTGCGTCGTGGCGAAGTCGCGGCGGAAGGCTGGTGGGCGCCGCATGCGCCGGAAGACCGGCACGCGATGTACTCGGTCAGCAAAAGCTTTACGTCGACCGCCGTCGGCCTGGCCGTCGAAGAAGGGCTGCTCGCGGTCGAAGACAAAGTCGCCGATCTGCTGCCTGAACTGCTGCCCGCGGAGCCGCATCCGAATTTATTAAAAATGACCGTGCATGATCTGCTTGTCATGGGCACGGGTCAGAAGGAAGATCCGCTGAACGCGGTTCGCCCCGTTCCGGACAGCGACTGGGCTCGCACGTTTCTGTCCGCGCCCGTCGAAAACGTTCCCGGAACCGTCTTCTCCTACAGCAGCGGGGCGACTTACATGCTGTCGGTCATTCTGCAGAAGCTGACCGGACAGAAGATCGTCGATTATCTTGAACCGCGGCTGTTCGCCCCTCTCGGCATACAGCGAAAGACTTGGCAGGAAAGCCCGCAGGGCGTCACGACCGGCGGCTGGGGACTGAAGCTGTCCAGCGAGGATCTCGCCAAATTCGGACAGCTTTATCTGCAAAAAGGCAGGTGGAACGGGCGGCGGCTCGTGCCGGAAAAATGGGTGGAACTCGCGTCATCGAAACGTATCGATAACGGAGATAACGAGGGCGGCGACTGGACGCGCGGTTACGGCTACCAATTCTGGATGTGCCGCCACAACGCTTACCGCGCCGACGGGGCGTTCGGGCAGTTCTGCCTGATCCTCCCGGATCAGGAGGCGGTAGTCGTATTTACGTCCGCCATCTCCCGGACCCAGGAGCTGCTCGAGGAAGTCTGGAAGCATCTGCTGCCGGCGATGCGGGACGAGCCGCTTGCGCCCGGCGCGTCGGGCGAAGAAGCCGCCGCGCGGCTGCGAGCGCTGGAATACGCGCCGGAGCCGGCGGGCGAAATCCCGGCGGAAGAGCCGTGGTCCGGCCGGACATATCGGCTGGAAGGGGAAGTGGAGAACGGCTGGAAGCCCGAAAGCGTACGCTTTACGGCGGACAAAGACAGTTCGGTCCTCGTCGAGCTGTCGGAAGCCGCGAACGACGGGTCGCCCGGAAAGTCCCGCATCACGGCAAGCTGCGGCGCCGGGAAATGGAACCTTGCCGAAGCGCCGATATCCGGCAGCAGCCTGAACTTCGCGCCGGACATCGGACCTGCGCACGGTTGGGTCAGCCGCCGCGAAGACGGGTCGCTCCGGCTCTCGATCCGCTTCGCCGAAGAGCCGATCCAGTTGAATCTGAAAGCCGTTTTCGAAGGCGGCCGCTTGGAATTGACCGAGCTCGGCAGCGAAGAACTCGGAATCAAAGCCGTAACGGTCAGCGGTCAAGCGGAAAATCCGGCAAACTAAACTTGATTAAAAAAGGCCGACCCGCGTTCTTCGCAATCGTTCGGCATCTCGCCGCATCGACAAAAGCGCCCCCGGAATAAATTCCGGAGGCGCTTTTCGCATGCGCGGCAGCTGCCGCTTTATTCAATCATGAAGCAAGGAACGCGGTTCAGCCCCGCTCCACCGGCCCGCGCATCGTCAGACCGACGCGGCCTTTTTTGAGGTCCACGTTCAATACCCAGACCGTCACGGTGTCGCCGACAGCCACGACGTCCATCGGATGCTTGACGAATTTCGAGCTGAGCTGCGAAATATGCACCAGGCCGTCGCTCTTGATGCCGATATCGACGAACGCGCCGAAGTCGATGACGTTGCGCACCGTGCCCTGCAGCTCCATGCCCGGCTGCAGGTCTTCGATCTTCAGCACGTCCGTGCGGAAGATCGGCGCCGGCAGTTCTTCGCGCGGGTCGCGGCCCGGACGCAGCAGACTCTCCATAATGTCGCGCAGCGTCGGCAGGCCGACTTCCAGCTTGTCCGCCAGCGCCTGGGCATCCGCCGCTTCCAGCGCTTCGCGCATCTTCACCGTGCCGAGGTCGGCCGCGGTCACGCCGAGTTCGGCGAACAGCCGGTCGACGACTTTGTACGATTCCGGGTGAATCGGCGTCCGGTCGAGCGGATTCGTTCCCTCGATGCGCAGGAAGCCCGCGCACTGTTCCAGCGTTTTGGCGCCGAGACGCGGCACTTTTTTCAATTCGGCGCGGCTGGCGAACGAACCGTTCTCCTCGCGGTATTTGACGATGTTGCGGGCGGTCGTCTGGTTGATGCCCGCGACATAGGAGAGCAGCGACGGCGAAGCCGTATTCACGTCGACGCCGACGTGGTTAACGGCGGATTCGACGACGGCTTTCAATTGGCCTTCGAGCTGCTTCTGGGAGACGTCGTGCTGATACTGCCCGACCCCGATCGCTTTCGGATCGATCTTGACGAGTTCCGCCAGCGGGTCCTGCACCCGGCGGGCGATCGAAGCGGCGCTGCGCTCCGCGGCGTCCATGTCCGGGAATTCTTCCTGGGCGATCTTCGACGCCGAATATACGCTGGCGCCGGCTTCGTTGACGATGAGATACGCCAGCTTGCGGCGTCCGGCGTGGCCGGCGATCCAATCGGCGACGAATTGTTCCGTTTCGCGCGAAGCGGTGCCGTTGCCGATCACGATCAGCTCCAGGTCATACTTTTCCACCAGCTCGCTGAATTTCTCGGCGGCTTCGCGGACCTGACTGCGCGGCGGCGTCGGATAAGTGACGGCGACTTCGAGCAGTTTGCCCGTCTCGTCGAGCGCCGCCAGCTTGCAGCCCGTCCGGAAAGCCGGGTCCACGCCCAGCACGCGCTTGCCGCGCACCGGCGGCTGCAGCAGAAGGCTGCGCAGGTTGCCGGCGAAGATCGAGATCGCCTGGGCGTCTCCTTTTTCCGTCAGTTCGCCGCGAACTTCGCGCTCGATCGACGGGGCGATCAGGCGCTTGTAGGCGTCTTCGATCGCGCGCTCCAGCAGCGGATGCACGGGCGAAGAGCCTTTGATGATCCGCTTGGAGATATAGCGCAGAATCGGCGCGGAATCCGTCTCCAGCGATACTTTCAGCACGTTTTCGCGTTCCCCGCGGTTGATGGCGAGAATGCGGTGCGGCGGCATTTTTTTGGCCAGCTCGCTGTATTTGTAATACATTTCGTACACGGACTCGGCGGCAGCGTCTTTCGCTTCCGTGACGAGAATCGCGTGATCGAGCGTATAAGTCCGCACCCAGGCGCGAATCTTCGCGTCGTCGGCGAGCTGCTCGGCCACGATGTCGAGCGCCCCCTGCAGCGCTTCCTCGGCGGAAGCCACGCCTTTTTCGTCGGAAACGAAGCGGGCCGCCTCCTTATCGACGTCGGCGCGTCCCGGCTGGCTCATCAGCCATTCCGCCAGCGGCTCAAGCCCTTTCTCTTTCGCTACGCTGGCGCGCGTTTTGCGCTTCTGACGGAACGGGCGGTACAGGTCTTCGACCTGCTGCAGCTTGACCGCGTCCAGGATGGAGCGCTTCAGCTCTCCCGTCAGTTTGCCCTGCTCTTCGATGATGCGCAGCACTTCCTGCTTGCGCACGTGAAGGCCGCGCGCGTACTGCACGCTGTCTTCGATATCTCGAAGCTGGTTCTCGTCCAGCTCTCCGGTCATTTCTTTGCGATAACGCGCGATAAACGGCACGGTATTGCCCTCGTCGAGCAGCGATACCGCCGCTTTCACCTGCTTGGCGGCTATGCCCAGCGCTTCCGCCGTCCGGCGGAACATCGCGTCGCGTTCGGCGGCCGTCATTTCGGACGAGCCGGTTTCCGTGGTCACTTCCAGATCCGACACAAAATCTCCCTCTTTCTGCTGCTGCTTGTTCTCCGGCCGTCCCGGCTTACGCCCGGACGTTCCGGCGCATTTCGCGGGCGTTCGCCGCGAAAAACGGTGTTTTTATTATGACAGACGAACGCGTCCTTGGGCAAACCAAAATGTTCGGTCGACCCGGCGGACATTCATACGCCCACGCGGATATGGCGTGCGAAACGTCCTTTGCGCACGATACAGTGCTCCGCGAGCCGGAAGCCGGCCGCTTCGACTTGGGGACCGATCTCTTCCGTCGCCACGATTACGCAGCGCTTCGCCAATCTCCGCGCCGCTCGGAGCATTTCGAGCCTTTCCTCTGCCGTCAGCACCGAGCACAGATTATACGGCAGGTCGAGAACGAGCGCATCGTAATGCCCTTCGAGCGTTCGCATGTCCGCCACGACTACCGTGCCGGGCAGGCCGAAGTGCGCCAGATTTTCCCGCGCTCCGATCGCCGCCAGCGGATTCAAGTCGAAGCCGTCCATATCGATGCCCATCGACTTCGCCTCGATCAATACGGTCCCGATGCCGCAGCAGGGATCGACCGCCTTGATCCCTTCCGGCACGGGCACGGCGATATTCGCCACCGCCCGGGCCGTCCGCGTGCCGAGCGCCGTCGAATACTGGCGCGGCTTCTCGTTATGACGCAGCCAGACGGGCTCGCTCTCCGTATACGGACCGAGCAGCCATTCCTCGCCGGAACGCGCGATGCCGTACAGCCGCTGCGGCCGCTTCATTTCGGCTTTCCCCCGAATATTCGCCCCTACCGTCCGCTCGATGCGCCGGCGCTCGTCGTAATCGGCTTCGCCGTCCGCCTCGATATACCGAAGCTTGAACGTTTCCCCGTTCAGCGCCAGTTCCGAAGCCGCTTCCGAGGCCTCCTCCAGGCTGCCGCCCCTTTTTTCGACCGTCAAACGGCCGCGCAGAAAAGGGCTGCGCGACGGATCGACGAGACGGTCCGACAGCATGAAGCGCTCCCCCGGCTCACCGTTCAGCAGCAGACCGAGCTCCAGCTCGCAGAGCGGCCGTTCATCCTCGTGGCAGGCGAAATCGTACAAATAAACGGAATCCCGTTCCACTTTCTCCATCCGCTCCATTCCCCCATCAAAAAGACGGAGCGCCCGGTCGTTCATGCCGCCCGGGTCCGCTCCGCCGTTCTTTCGCGCAGACTTCGATTCTTTCAACTTTTGTCCGCAAACGTTCATGCTCTCTTTTGCAAAAATATAAAATCCGGCTTATTCCGCTCCTTCGCCGACCGGAGCCGCCGCTTCTTCCGCTTCCGGCTCCAGCGGTTTGCGCCCTTTCATCAGCCCTTCGGTCAGCTTGCGTCCCGTCGGCGTCTGGGCAAGCCCGCCCTGTCCCGTCTCGCGGTGTCCGCTCGGCATCGCCGCGCCCACTTCCAGCATGACGCTGACCACTTCGTCGGACGGAATGGCGCTGCGCACGCCGGCCAAACCCATATCGGCCGCGGCCAACGCGTTGACCGCGCCGAGCCCGTTGCGCACGATGCACGGAATCTCGACAAGGCCCGCCACCGGGTCGCAGATCAGGCCCAGCGTATTTTTGAGCGCCAATCCGACGGCATGCATCGCCTGTTCGGCGCTGCCGCCCCGCAGCTCGACAAGCGCGCCGGCCGCCATGCCGATCGCCGAGCCCACTTCCGCCTGGCAGCCGCCTTCGGCTCCGGAAATGAACGAGTTGTTGGCGATGACGTAGCCGATAGCTCCCGCCGCGAACAGCCCGTTCACCATATGCTCGTCGCTCCAGCCGAAGCGCTCCTGCGAACTGACGAACACGCCGGGAATAATGCCGCAGGAACCTGCCGTCGGCGTGGCGATGATGCGGCCCATCGAGGCGTTCACTTCGGACACCGCGAGAGCGTAAGCCATGGCGCGCGACGAAGGGTCTCCCGAGGAAGGCGTGCCGTTTTCCGCTAAGTCGAGCACCTTCACCGCGTCTCCGCCGCTGAGCCCGCTGCGCGACACGGTCTGTTCCGTCAACCCGCGGCGTACCGCTTCTTTCATCTTTTCGTAATAGTCGGCCATCTGCGCCACGATTTCCTCGCGCGGGACGCCCGTTTCCGCCGCCTGATCCTCGATCATGACCTCGGCCAGCGTTTTGCCTTCGTTCAGGCTGATTGCCGCCAGTTCTTTCAGTGTCCGAAATCTCATTCGTCCTTCGCCTCCCTGCTGCTCAAGTTGATTACGGTCACTTCTATGACATCGTCGATCCGGCGCAGCGCTTCGAGCAGCGAACGGTTCGGCACGGAGTCGAGTTCCATGACCGTCATCGCTTCGGCGCTGCGCCCTTTGCGGTCGACGCCCATATAGCCGATGTTCGTGTCGCTGGCGCCCAGAACGGCGGTCAGCGAAGCGATGACCCCCGGGCGGTCGCGGTGCAGCACGACGATCGTCGGATACTCCCCGCTGCAGCGAACGTCGAATCCGTTCATCTCGTGGATCATGACGGTGCCTCCGCCGATCGAAGCGCCGACCACCTGGGCCGTGCGCCCGTCCGCGTCTTTCAATTCCAGCTTGGCCGCATTGGGATGCGGAGCGAGCCCCACGCCTTTGACAAACGTGATCTCGATGCCTCGCCGCTCCGCCTCTTCCAACGCTTCCGCCACCCGCGAGTCGTCGGTCGCGTAGCCGAGGAGGCCGCCCGCCAGGGCCAGATCCGTCCCATGTCCCCAATACGTCTCGGCAAACGATCCGTACAAGGCGATTTTCACGCTGACCGGCTCCGTGCCGAGCAGCTGCCTTGCAATCAGTCCGATGCGAACGGCCCCTGCAGTATGTGAGCTAGAAGGACCTACCATGGAAGGTCCTATAATGGAAAACACATTTTTAAAACGCATCTGTGAGCTCTCCTCGCTTATCCCGTAATAAATGCCGATTATATGTCTATAGGTTGGAGCGTTTATTTTCTTCGGCTTCAACCGCTATTTTACACGCCAAAAGCTTTTACGTCGACTCCTTCGCACTGCTTCGATACCGCAGCGAAGCTATGTCCGAACAAGGACCTTCACCTTCCGCAGGCTCTATCCTTGTCAGGTATGCGTCATGTTTAGGTTTGATTGATCATAATCTCGCCCTAACCGTTCCGATCGCCGCGGGACCGCGCGCAAAAAAAAGGAGCCGTCCCGTGCGAATGTTTCGCACAGGTCGTGCTCCTCTTTCGTTCACTGCTTGCTCCCCGGCGCCCCTGCCGTAGGAGAGCCGTGCAAAAACGCCGCTTGTACGGCGCCGCATCGACAATCAAAAATCGACCAGACTCAAGCTGATCTGCAAAGATTCGTCGACCCTTTTCATCGTTTCCTCGCCGAGTCTTGTGATCCGGTCCGTCAAACGCTGCTTGTCGATCGTTCGAATCTGTTCGAGCAGAACGACGGAATCACGGTCGAATCCGTGCGTCTTCGCATCGATTTCCACGTGGGTCGGCAGCTTCGCTTTCTGAATTTGGGCGGTAATCGCCGCGACGATGACCGTAGGGCTGAAGCGGTTGCCGATATCGTTCTGAATGACCAGAACCGGACGCACCCCGCCCTGCTCGGACCCCACCACCGGCGACAGGTCCGCAAAAAATACGTCACCGCGTTTTACAAGCAATAGTTACACCCCGCTTACTAAGCGAACCAGAGTGATGTCCGCATCTTCCTCCGCATGAAAAGCCTCACAGGCCATCGACAAATTGATATGGGCCATTTCCATGTAACCCCGCTGCATCGACTCGCGGATATACCGCTTCTTCCGGTCGACCAAATACTGTCTCATTGCCAGCCTGATCAGTTCACTACGATTGGAATTTTCCAAAGCTGCGATTCCATCCACTTCCTGCAGAAGATGATCCGGCAAGCTGATCATCACTCTCTTGGTGCTTTGCAAGTTCGCCACCGTTTGTCCACCCCCATGAGCTTATACCCGTCAACGGTTCCTTCCGTACGGACTGGCCGTTTGTTGCGGGAACTGTTGAAAAGCGTATATACGATGCGTATATCACCTATGCTGCCACCCATTATAGCCTACAATCTTTCATCCGTACAGCCCATTTCTTCACAATTTACTCAGAAAAAACATGGACGGCGGCCGGGTTTTCATCAAAAAGGGGGTTTAATCGTGCAATAACCGCGCCTTTGCGAACATAAATTCGCGGCACGCGGTGGGCGAGCATGCACACCACTTCATAGTGGATCGTTCCCAGCTTGGCGGCAATTTCGTCCGCGGTAATGGCTTCCCCGGACTGACTGCCGAGCAGGACAACCTCCTCGCCTTCTTGGATATCTTCCGCATCCGCGAAAGATTTGAGCGATACCATACACTGATCCATGCAGATCGTTCCCGTTACCGGCGCGCGGCGGCCTCGGATCAGCACTTCCGCCTTGCCGCCCAGCATCCGCGAGTAACCGTCGGCGTAACCGACGGGAAGCGTGGCGATCCGCTCGCCCGCTTCGGCCGTATAAAGAGAACCGTAGCTGATGCCCGTCGGATGCTGCAGCGTTTTGACGAATACCGCGCGCGTTGTGAGCGACAGCACCGGCTGCAGCTTCACGGCGGCGCGGTTCACTTCGCAGGAAGGGTAAAAACCGTACAGCGAAATCCCGATTCGAACCATTTTCGGGGATAACCCCGGCGTGTCGATCGCGGCGGCACTGTTGCCGGTATGTATCAGCGGGATATCGATATCCTCCTGCGCAAGCGCGTCGACCGTGCTGCGGAACGCTTCATACTGGAACCGTGTATAGGTTTTGTCGGCTTCATCCGCCCTCGCAAAGTGCGTAAAAATTCCTTCGACCTCGATCGTTTCCGTCTCGACCGCTCTTTTGACGAATGCCGTCGCGTCGGCGCCTGCCGCGCGTCCCAGACGCCCCATCCCGCTGTCCACTTTGATGTGGACCTTAAGCCGGCGGCCCGAAGACGAACGTTCCAGACGGCGCGCCGCTTCCAGCACTTCCTCGCTGAACAGGGCGATCGTGATGCCGCGCTCCCGCGCGACTCGCAGCCCTTCGGGCGGCGTGTAGCCCAGAACCAGAATCGGCAACCCGACACCCGCATCGCGGAGCTCGAGCGCTTCGTCAAGAAACGCCACGCTTAAATAATCGGCTCCCAGGCGTTCCAGCTCTCGGCTGACTTCTACCGCTCCATGCCCGTAAGCATTCGCTTTGACGCAGGCCAGCAGAAGAGTCGAAGGGTCCAGATGCAAACGAAAAGCCTCGTAGTTGGCGCGAAGCGCATCCAGATCCACGACGGCTTGAGTAGGACGATACTGCATAGGCAAAACAGCCACCTCTAAACTTAAAATTTATTAATTCCAGCGTAAGCTCGGGAAGCGGGGCTGTCAATGCCGTCAGACCAGTCCACAAAGCCATAGAATTATACGCGAAAAGCAGGCCAGAGGACGAAATCCGCCTACAATCCAAACATTACCCGCGCCGGGTTTTTTAGAAGCGCGGGCGGCGTCTTTTATATCGTTTTCGAAACTTAAGGCTCCCGCGGCACCAAGTCGAAGATTTCTCCGTCCTCCATCGCGTCGATCAGCCGATCCAGCCAGCGGTAGTATTTTTCGGCTTGGCGGATTTTTTCGAGATCCCTTTCCAGCACGCCGCGGGCGAACTCGCTCGTGTCTTCCGACCCCAGCAGCCGTTCGATCTCTTTGACGGCTCTGCGGAGCACCTGAAGATTGCTCTCGACCGCGCTTCTCCATTCGTTGGCGAAGTAATCCGTAAAAGTCTGATACCAGTCGTATTCGACCTCGTACAGATCTTTTCTGGATCCTTTTTCCCAGACCTTATTCACCATCTTCAAATCAAGCAAAGTCCGTACGCCGGTACTCATGCTGGTCTTGCTCATCTGCATTTCGCGTCCCATTTCGTCCAGGGTCATCGGTTTATCGGCAAAAAAAAGCAGCCCATACAGATGGCCGGTCGATAACGTTACGCCGTACAGCTCCATATTCCTTCCCACAACTTCGATTACGCGCTTGCGGATTCGGTGCACGATCTCGTGTTCTTGTTCATTCCACTGGCCGTGGTCCAAGCCCATGCCTGAAACCTCCTTAATATCGGTCCTTTTCAACTACTTAATCTATTCGAATACGCGCGTCGTACACGTTTCATGCGCGCGCCAATGCACGTTTTGCATGATCATCACACGATTTGCCAATCTTCATTCTAGGAGAACGTTTGATAATTGTAAAGATTTCAAAGAGCGAGCATTCGCAAGTAATTTCGAGCATTTTCGACTATAACTTTGTACAGTTTTTACTGTACGTACTTAATGTACAGAATTACAGGTTGAAAGCAAAGGATTAATTTGTTACCATTTAGGACGTTGGTATCACAAAACTCGCTTGGTTCCGGGAGCCCGGCTCGTTCGTCAAGCCGCACTCGCGATCCGTTTCGCAGCACGTTTTTACTGAATAACAGAAGGGGTGAACGAAATGCCGATTCTAAGCATCCGCAACGTAAGCAAATTGTTCGGACCTAACGCCGCCCAGAGCGTCAAGTTACTGGAGCAGGGCTATGACAAACAAAAGCTGGCCAAAGAGAAACAAATCACCGTCGGGGTCAACCAGGTGAACATGGATATCGAGCAGGGCGAAATTTTCGTCATTATGGGTCTGTCGGGCAGCGGCAAATCCACGCTCGTCCGCATGTTCAATCGGCTGATCGAGCCGACCGCCGGGCAAATTCTCGTACACGACAAAGATCTTATGAAGATGAATGCCGAGCAGCTGCGCGAGGTGCGCCGCAAAACGATCAGCATGGTGTTCCAAAAATTCGCGCTTTTCCCCCACCGCTCCGTGCTCGACAATGTCGAATACGGGCTTGAAATTCAAAAGGTGGCCAAGGCCAAACGCCGCGAGAAAGCCAAACAGTCGCTCGAACTCGTCGGACTTAAGGGCTGGGAAGACAAAAGGCCCGACGAACTCAGCGGCGGCATGCAGCAGCGCGTCGGATTGGCCCGGGCGCTCGCCAACGATCCGGAAGTGCTGCTCATGGACGAAGCGTTCAGCGCGCTCGATCCGCTCATTCGCCGGGACATGCAGGACGAACTGCTTGATCTGCAGGAGAAAATGAAGAAGACCATTATCTTTATCACGCACGATCTGGACGAAGCGCTCCGCATCGGAGACCGCATCGCGCTGATGAGAGACGGCGAGGTCGTACAGATCGGCACGCCGGAAGAGATCCTGATTCAGCCGGCCAACGGCTACGTGCGGCGCTTCGTCGAAGACGTCGATCTGTCGAAGGTTCTTACGGCTTCGCACGTCATGCGCCGCCCCGAGACCATTACGCGGGATCGCGGCCCTCGCGTCGCGCTGGAGCTGATGCGCGAGCGCGGCGTCTCGAACCTATTCGTCATCGACCGAGGCAAACGGCTGCTCGGCGCCATTACGGCCGAAGACGCCTCGCGTGCCGCGAAAGAAAAGCTTTCGATCGAAGATATTCTGATTCCGGATTGTCCGGTATCTCCGCCCGATCGCTTGATCGGCGAAATGTTCGAACTCAGCAGCACGTCGCCGATTCCGATCTCGGTCGTCGATGTGGAAAACCGCCTGCTCGGGGTTGTGGTCAGGGGCAGCCTGCTGGGCGCCATGGCCGGAGAAGTGGAAAACGAAGGGGTGAACGCGAATGTACAGCAACTTGATATCGGCTGAGCTGCCCAAGCTTCCGATCGCGGAGTGGGTGGATAAGGCGGTCGATTGGATGAGCATGAATCTGGAAGGAATTTTTGAAGGAATCTCTACCGCGATCGACAAAGTCGTGACTTCCTTTACGAACATCTTCACTTTTCCCCACCCTATCGTGTTCATCGTCATCCTGGCCGTTATCGCCTACTTCGCGGGCAAATGGAAGCTGTCGCTCTTCACGGTGCTCGGTTTCCTGTTGATCTGGGATCTGGGCTACTGGGACGCGACGATGAGCACTTTGGCGCTCGTGCTGACGTCCGGCTTGATCTCGATCATCATCGGGATCCCCATCGGCATCTGGTGCGCGAAAAGCCGCGCCGCTTCGAACATCATCACGCCGCTGCTCGATTTCATGCAGACGATGCCCGCCTTCGTATACCTGCTGCCGGCCGTCACGTTCTTCAGCCTCGGCGTGGTTCCCGGCGTGATCGCCTCGATCATCTTCGCCATTCCGCCGACGATCCGCCTTACGAACCTGGGCATTCAGCAGGTTTCTGGCGAACTGGTGGAAGCCGCCGACGCGTTCGGATCGACCGGCGCGCAGAAGCTGTTCAAGGTCCAACTTCCGCTGGCCATGCCGACCATTCTGGCCGGCATTAACCAGACGATCATGCTGTCGCTGTCGATGGTCGTCATCGCTTCGATGATCGGCGCGCAGGGCATCGGCGTCGAAGTGTATCGCGCCGTCACGCAGCTGCATATCGGTCAAGGCTTTGAAGCCGGCTTGGCCGTTGTCGTACTCGCCATCGTACTCGACCGTTTGTCCCAAAATATTTTCAAACCTGCACAAAAAAGGAGAAATGCGTAATGAAAAAGATCAAACTCGGCACGAAAAAATGGTTCGGCATGACAAGCCTCGCGGCTGTACTGGTACTGGGGGCCTGCTCGGGCGGCGGAGGATCTTCCTCCAGCGCTTCCGGCTCGGACGCTTCGCTGGGCGATCAAGTCGCTCATAAAATTACCGGCATCGATCCCGGCGCCGGCATCATGAACGCCACGCAAAAAGCGATCGACGATTACGGCCTCAGCGACTGGACGCTGCTGGAAAGCTCCAGCGCGGCGATGACCGCTTCGCTCGACAAAGCGATCAAGAAAAAAGAACCGATCATCGTAACCGGCTGGACGCCGCACTGGATGTTCGCGAAGTATGACCTGAAGTATCTGGAAGATCCGAAGAAATCGTACGGCGAAGCCGAAGAGATTCATACGATCGCCCGTCTCGGGCTGAAAGAAGACAAGCCGGAAGCTTATCAGTTCCTGGACAATTTCCAATGGACGGAAGACGAAATGGGCGAGATCATGGTCGCGATTCAAGAAGGCACCGCGCCCGAGAAGGCGGCGGCCGACTTTGCCGAAGCTCACCCCGACCGCATCGCCGAATGGACCGACGGCATTGCGCCGGTAAGCGGCGACACCATTACGCTGGCTCTCGTCAACTGGGATTCGGAAGTTGCCAGCACGAACCTCGCGAAATACGTCCTGCACGAAAAACTCGGCTATACGGTCAAAGAACTGCAGGTCGACGCCGGCCCGATGTGGCTGGGCGTAGCGCAGGGCGACGCCGACGCGACTCTTGCCGCATGGCTGCCGCTGACCCACGCCGACTACTGGGCGAAATACCAAGACAAAGTCGAAGATCTCGGCGCCAACATGACCGGCGTGAAGACGGGTCTGGTCGTTCCGGCTTACGTCGAAGCGACTTCGATCGAAGACTTGGTCGACGGGAAGTAAGAGAAGCAAGAAATGGAAGCGATCCTTTCGGGGATCGCTTTTTTTGTGCGATTCCTTTTCGTTTAGCAAGGCCCGGAGGCCTTTCCGGAGAGAGCTTCTTTCGCGTAGACCTGATACTGCGAGTCGTTGTGCTTCGATAACTGCATAGAAGCACTTATTTTACTTCAAACCGATCTTTTTAAGGAAATAGATGCAGGAGAGCAGCTAATTTTGTGTTCGAGCGCTTTTTGCCCCTCTTTTTTGTGAAACAGCTGCTCTGAAGCCGTTATTTCTGATGATTGAGCCAAAAGCGACCAATTAGCTGTTCATACGCAGTTATGCCTAAGCTCTGAGCCTATGACAAAAACCCGCTCCTCCGTTTGGAGAGGCGGGTTTACTGGAATTTGGGATACGCTGACGCCCCTTCAGGAGAAAGGGCTTCAGGCTGTCTTGAAAGTCCGCTCTCCGAAGCCTTTACCGGCTGTTAGCCCTTGGAGTCAGGCTTTCTCGCCCACCACGCTGAAGCGCTCGTTCACATGCTTGGCGCTCTCGATCTCGTCGACGATCGCGATCGCATAGTCGGCGTAGCTGATGTAGCTGTCGCCTGCGGCGTTCGTCGTCAGAACGTCGCCCGCAGCCTGATAGCTGCCGGTTCTGCCGCCTTGGTCGTCGAAGAACGCCGCCGGGCTGACGAATGTCCACTTAAGCCCTTCGGAAGCCTGCAGGTCTTTGAGGTTCTGGCCCTGGTTGGAAGCGGTCGGCTTGTACTCGTCCGGGAAATCCGGCGTATCGATCAGGCGGGTCGTTTTCGCTTCGTCCACGAACAGGCTTCCCGCGCCGCCGACGACGATCAGGCGAGTTTCAGGAGCGCCCTTGAACGCTTCGATCAGCTTGCGGCCGGCTTCTACATGACCGGATTCTTGACCCATAGGCATGTTGATCGCGTTCACCACGGCGTCGAAGCCCTGTACGTCTTCGGCCGTCAAGTTCATGACGTCTTTCTGGACGGAGGATACGCCTTCTTCCTTAAACTTGGACGCGTCGCGCACGATGGCCGTCACTTCATGGCCGCGCGTCTTCGCTTCTTGAACGATCAGACTTCCCGCTTTGCCTGTAGCGCCGATAACTGCGATTTTCATAAGTAAAACCTCCATTTAATTAGAATTCGGACACCGTTCGCCAACCGCCGGAATACCGGTTATCGGAGAGGCGAACGGTTCCGTTTCATTTGTAACTATTATAGTTACATTATAATTCGTTTGTCAACTCTCTTTTTGAAAGTCATCCGGAATGTTCGCGGCCAAGTCTTGACGCAGAATTTCGAGCTTCTAAAAAAAGCAGCATTCCCGCCTTTTTCTTAAGGTCGAAAATGCTGCTTCGTCGCGTCAATTATTCCGTCTTTTCCGTTTCCGCCGGTCCGGCTCCGTCTTTCGGCCCCCGGTACAGCGCTTTGCCTTCCAGCACGCGCAGCGGAATCGTCCACTGTTCGTTGTCCGGCATCATGTCGAGCGCGTCTTCGGCCGCTTGGAGCTTGGCGTCCAGCTGATCGATGTAATGCAGCGCGATCGCTTCGGCCGTCTGCGGCTGCACCGGGCTGCCCCACTCGCCCTTGTTATGATGCGCCAAAATCATATGCTGCATCAGGATCACTTTTTCCGATGTCGGGTCCATGTCCAGCTTGATCGCCGCTTCCGTCACCCAGGTGGAAGCCAGCGCCAAGTGTCCCATCAGCTTGCCGGTAAAGCTGTATTCGGACACGACGCCGAGTTCGGCGGTCATCTCTTCCGTCTTCGCGATATCGTGCAGAATGATGCCCGCCAGCAGCAGGTCCCGGTTCAGGAACGGACGCTGCCTGCAGATGAACTCGGCCAGCTCCAGCATGCGTACCGTATGATAGGCCAGCCCCGCATAGAAAGCATGGTGCATGCCCTTGGCCGCCGGATAATGCATCAGCTTGTCGCCGACCTTCTCGACGCAGTAGTCGACGATGCGGCGCAGATCCGTGTCCGCAATGCCCGCGGCCGTCGTCTTGATCGTATAGACGAGATCGTTCGGAGGCACCGGCGCGGAACGGATAAAATCGGTCAGCGTATAGCCGTCGGCCGGATCGGCCGGGCGCAGCTTGACGACTTTGAACTGCGGCTTTTCCCTATACTTCTGAACCACGCCGCGCACCTTCACCAGCATCGGCGCGAAAAAGGTCTCTTTGTCCGCAATGCTGACGTCCCAGAACTTGGCCGGAATTTCGCCGCTCGAATCGGCCAGCACCAGATCGAAGTAATCTTTCGGCGGAGTGGCGTTCGTCTGTTTCAACTCGGCGGATTTCAGCAGGTAGAACCCCGTGATGTCGTCGCCTTCGATAAATTCTTTGATCGTTTTCATTTGATTCCTCCGGTTGTGTTGAGTCATGGATCGAAGCCCTGTCGGACCGAATCTCTTTCTTCTATTATATAGAGTCCGCGTCCAGGAATAAAACCCCTTTGCCCCGGAGCCGGAAAAATCGGTCCGCTCATTCCCCTTCTCCTCCGCCTGACAAAAAATACCCTGCGGTCCGGGAACGCGACTGTGCCGCGTCCTTCGCTGCAGGGTATCCGTTTGGAGCTGGGTTAGTCCGGCAGAGCGCTCAAGAGAGCCGGCTCAGCGTGTCTTCGACGCGGGATACGACTTCGTCGATCGACATTCCCTCGATGCTTACGACCGGGAAGTCGAACTGATCCGAATTTCCGTCGTTCAGCGTCCGCACCACGCCGAGATCGTATCCGCTGATGTTCTCGTCGCTTTCGAACAGCTTCACTTCGTGTCCTTTTTCCTCCAGCGCTTCTTTCACGTCGGCAAACGGCTGTTCCACTGCAATCTTGGCCATGGTCAGGCACCTCCGGTTCAAAGAATATGGGCGGTTGTTCGTTTCCGCCGTCCATCTTATTCTTCCCCTTTTCGGCGCTTGCTGAAACCGGGACCGTCCAGACCAGACTTAAGCCGGGCCCCGCTCGAGCGCGGACAGCACCCTCTCGCGAACGTTCGGAATCGGACGAACAAGGAAGCTGCGCGGATGCCGATTTACCGCGTCAACCGAATTCTGCCGCCGTCCGCCGGAACCGAGAAGGTAGTCCCTTCCGTTCCCGACGAGAACTCGACCGCTTGCCCGCCCAGCTCGACCGAAGAAGCGTTCAGGCCGTGTACCGTGATCCGGAACGAACGATAAGCGTCCGCGTAACCGGCATGCGTCTTTTCCAAGGCGATCTCCAATTCCCCGTCCCGCTCCGTCTGTTCAAAACGATATTCGTTGTAGCCTCCGCTGCGGTAATCGAAGCTTTCGCCGTCGTCCTGGGTATGCACGTATTCTCCGGTGCCCGGATACACGTCCAGCAGCAGCTCTTCGATCTTTCGCTCGCCGACGTACTTCTGATCCGGATAGGTCGGCAGGAACGCTCCCGCGCGCACATAGATCGGACAGACGTCGAGCGGCGCGTCGGCCAGAATCGCACGTCCGCCTTCCTGCGCTTCGCCGGTGACGAAGTCATACCATTTGCCTTCCGGCAGGTAGACGGCACGATGCCGCTTGCCCTGCTCCACCACCGGCGCGATCAGCATCCGGCTGCCGAACAGGAATTGATCGTCGATCTCGTGCACGGCCGGATCTTCCGGGAACTCCAGCACGAGCGGACGGGTCGGCGCAAGACCGGTCTGCTCCGCTTCGCGCATCAGGTCGTACAGATACGGCAGCAGCCGATAGCGCAGCTTCATCGCTTTGCGGTACGCGTCCAGCGTCGCTTCGTCGTAAGCCCACGGTTCCTGGTCCCGCGTGCCGATCGCCGTATGGTTGCGGAAGAGCGGACTGAAAGCGCCGACCTGCACCCAGCGCGCCAGCAGCTCAGGCGTGCAGTCGTGAGAGAAGCCGCCCACGTCGCAGCCGTTGAAGGCGAAGCCGCTCAGGCCGAGATTCAGCGTCATCGGGATGGACAGGCGCAGATGCTCCCAGAAGCTTTGATTGTCGCCGGTCCACACCGTCGAGTATTTTTGCGTGCCCGCGTAAGCGGCCCGCGTGATGACGAACGGCCGCTTTCCCGTCGCTTCCAAAATGCCGTCGAACGTGGATTTCGACATCAGATGCCCGTAGACGTTGTGGACTTCGCGGTGATCCGTCTCCCGTCCGTCGTTTTTGAAGCGCACGTCGTCCGGCAGCGGACCCGTAAAGCTTGCGGGTTCGTTCATGTCGTTCCAGATGCCCGCCACGCCCGCGTCCGTCATGATCTTCTGATTGCCCGCCCACCATCGGCGCACCGGCTCGTCGGAAAAGTCCGGATAGACGGAATCGCCCGGCCACACCGTGTTCACGTACGTCACGCCGTCGCGGTCGGTGGCATAGTATCCTTTGTTCAATCCTTCGTCGTAAATCGAATAGCCTCTGTCCTTCTTCACGCCGGGATCGATAATCGTCACGATCTTGATGCCCTGCTCCTTCAGCTTGTCCATCATCGCGGCCGGGTCGGGGAAGCGCTCGCCGTCCCACGTAAACACGCGGTAGCCGTCCATGTAATCGATATCGAGATGAATCGCGTCCAGCGGCAGGTCATGCTCCCGGAACTTCTCCGCGATTTCCATGACTCTCGCTTCCGGCGCGTACGACCATCTGGATTGATGCGCCCCGAGCGTCCACAGCTGCGGCAGCGGCGTGCGGCCCGTCAGTCCCGTATAGCGCGTGACCACGTTTTTCATGTCCGGTCCGTAGATGAAGTAATAATCCAGATTGCCGTCGTCGGCGCCGAAGTAATAATAATCCGCGTTTTCCTTTCCCAGATCGAAGAACGTTTTGAACGGATTGTCGAAAAAGAGCCCGTACGCCGCCCGTTCCTTCAGCGTGATGAAAAAGGGAATGCTTTTATACAGCGACTTATGGCTTTCCACATGCGGAGACGGATCGTCGGTGTTCCACATCTCGTATTCGTAGCCCTTCTTGTTGAGCGGGCCCGTCTTGTCCCCGAGTCCGTAGAACTTCTCTCCGCCTTCCATCGCCTTGAGAATCTGGATCTTGTGCTCTCCGCTCGTCCGCATGGCGTCATGCCCTTCTTCTTCGGCGATATCCACGTTGCCGCGGCGCACGAACGGATCGCGGCCGCCGCGATAATCGAGACACAGCGGCGTGCCGGCGGCATCGTAGAAATCCACATGGAAATGGTCGTAGACGCGCACGGTCAACTGCTCCGTCGCGATCTCGATTCGTCCGTCGCGTTCGCTGAGCCGGAACTCGCACTCCTCAAACGCGGCATTCGGATGCTCGACGGCCCGCGATTCCCGTTCCTGCGTATACAGCGGCGAAAATACGTTGACAACCCAAGGGCTTACGACCTCGATCTGCCCTTCGCCGTGTTCGAAATGAATATGTACCCGCCGGCCTTCCTTGTCGTACCCTGTCCGTTTGCCCCACATCTGCTTATTTTCCTCCTTTTGTGCAATCGTTTGCTCTATTCCTCTATTCTCTACCTTGCAGCAAAATGAGAACGTTGTCAAATCGGTCCCGAACAAGGGCCGGGCAGGCCGGCAAACAAGTCCCTCTCGTCCGAATCGAAAGGATAGCAGCGGTACGCTTAATCCCAACGCATTTTTTTCGGGCGAAAAAGAAGTCTGCGACCGTAAAAGCGGAAGAGCAGCGGGAAAACGGGCGACGTCTGCTCACATCAAAA
>NZ_JAAFGS010000004.1 GCF_011090185.1 Saccharibacillus alkalitolerans
GTCAAAAACCTTGTCGCTTGTCGCGGGAACTCAAATCGCTTTACCCGAAGGGGTCAGCGGTTTTCGTTCCTAACTCACTCATTGTTCAGTTTTCAAAGAACTTGCGGCCGGCAAACTCGTTTGCCGAACGTTTTATATCTTACTCTTTTCCGCTTCTCTTGTCAACAACTTTTTTATCGAGTTTTGCAACCCGATGTTTGTCGGTGTTGAGCACGTCTTAGAAGCGACAAGAAATATCTTATCATTTACATATCCATAAAGCAAGCTTTTTCGGAAATTCTTTTTCGTTAATAAAAAGAGGCCGATATATTCGGCCTCTTTTTATTTGCTGCGCTTCGTCCGACTACTCATTCAGCAGCCTTACCAGTTCATCTTCGTCCTCGATGACTTCAATCCCCAGTTCCCGCGCTTTGGAAAGTTTGCTGCCTGCCTTTTCGCCGGCGATCACGATATCCGTCTTCTTGGATACGCTGCCCGTAACCTTCGCTCCAAGCGCCTCCAGTTTCTCGGCCGCCTCGTCGCGCGTCAGTTGATGCAGCGTTCCCGTCAGCACGACCGTTTTGCCGCTGAAGTAGGAATCCTGCTTTATTTCGGCAGGCTCCGCCGGCACCGTCGGGTTGACGCCGAGCTGGCGCATCTTTTCCACGCCTGCCCGCATGAACGGATCGTTGAAGAAGTTGACGATGCTCTCCGCGACGATTCCGCCTACATCCGGGAGTTCGATCAGTTCTTCGGCCGTCGCGTTCATGACCTTGTCGAGATCGCGATAATGATCCGCCAGCATTTTGGTCGTCGTTTTGCCCGTATTCGGAATACCCAAAGCAAATAGGAAGGAAGCCAGATCGCGCGTCTTGCTCTGCTCCAGCGCTTCGATCAGGTTGCTTGCCTTGCGTTCGCCGAAGCGTTCCAGCTTAACCAGAGACTCCCGCTCGAGCTCGTACAGCTCAGCCGGCTCGCGCACGTTCAGTTCATCGTACAGCTGCGTCGCGGTCTTTACGCTAAACGTCTCGATATCCATCGCGTCGCGCGATGCGAAGTGCGTAATGCGGCCGATCGCCTGGGGCTTGCAGGACAACCGATTATCGCAGAACAAATGAGCGCCGCGCTGAACGAGCGGGAATCCGCATGCCGGGCATTTTTCCGGATAGACGATTTCTTCGCCGTCATTCTCCTCCGTCACTTTACCCAGAATTTCCGGAATAACATCGTTGGAGCGGCGGATGAACACCCGGCTGCCGAGGGCATGTTTCAAATTCTTTCGCTCGATATCGCCTACGTTGTTAAGCGTGCAGTTTTTGACTGTCACGCCCGCCAGCTCGACCGGCTCGAGACGTGCGATCGGCGTGATTTTCCCCGTGCGGCCGACTTCCCACGATACGGATTCGAGCACGGTCGTCGTTTCTTCGGCTTCGAATTTGTAGGCCACGGCCCAGCGCGGAAACTTGTCGGTATAGCCGAGCACGGAGCGGGTACGCACGTCGACCACTTTGATGACCGCCCCGTCGATCAGGTAGTCCAGTTCGCTGCGCCTCCGCACGATTTCTTCCAACTGCTCCATGACGTCCTCGAACTTTTCGAAGTAGAAAATGTACGGATTGACCTTGAACCGGTTTTCCCGCAGAAAATCCATCATCTCCATATGGCTGGCGAAGGTCCTTGCGTCGCTGTAGCCTACATTATAGAAGAAAGCGCTGAGCTTGCGGCTCGCCGTCACTTTGGGATTCAGGTTGCGCAGAGCGCCGGCTGCGGCGTTCCGGGCATTTTTGAGCGGCTCGAGCGCCGTCTTGTTGTAAGCTTCGAGTACGGAAAGATTCATGATCCCTTCTCCCTGGACCTCGATCGTGCCGTCCTTATACGGAATGGTCAGCGGCACGGAGCGAATCGTCTTGATCTGCTCCAAAATCCCTTCGCCGACCACTCCGTTGCCGCGCGTCGCCGCCTGCACCAGTTTGCCGTCCGTATAGGTCAGATTAAGCGTAAGTCCGTCAAACTTCAGCTCCAAGGCGTACCCAAGCTCCGGCAGCGGTTCTTCCGGGTTCTTCGTATTGTAATCGTTCCAAAGCTTGACGACCCGATTGTTCCAGCTGTTCAACTGCTCTTCGTTCTGGGCTTTGTCCAAACTCCACAGAGGAGCCAAATGACGGTGCGGGGCAAAGCCTTTAAGCAGTTCTCCGCCTACCCGCAGCGTCGGAGAGTCGGGCAGCACGATACCGCTCTCCTGCTCCAGCTTGACCAGCCGATCGTACAGCACGTCGTACTCCTTGTCGCTGACCAAAGGCTTGTCCAACGTATAATAGTGATAGCTGTACCGGTTGAGCTCCTCGACCAGCCCTTCCATTTCGTGCATCGCGTCCATGGATTCTCCGTCCTTTTCGGTAAGATATGATCTTCGGCCTCTATTGAACGATCGGCTTCGGCCTACTCGACCTTCGTGATCGGCGCGAATCCGGCGAGCAGCCGTTTGATGCCGACCGGCGCCTTGAACGCGATGTTCAGTTCCGTATCGTTGCCGCTGCCCTTGATGGATACGATCGTCCCTTCTCCCCATTTGCCGTGGGCGACTTTATCGCCGACCTGGAAAGCGTCGGTGCTGTTCGTGCTCCGGGCCGCCGGTTTGGCTCCGCCTGCCGGCGTAACGGTCACGCCCGACGAGCGCTGGGCCACGGCCGGTCTGCCCATGCCGGTCGGCGACGAGCTCGCGCCGGTCCGCCCGCTCCGTCCCGCGCCGCCGAAGCCGCCCGAAGAGGATGCGCCTCCTCCGAAGCCACGGCCTCCTCCGCGCGAATTGCCGTAGCCTTTGTCCGGATCGCCGCCCCGGCGGTAACGGTCCGGATTGACGCCGGTGTCTTCCAGCAGTTCTGCGGGAATTTCCTGCAGGAAACGCGAAGGCGGGTTGGCCGTCGTGCGGCCGAACAGCGTTCTCATCTGAGCGCAGGACAGATACAGCTGCTTCTCGGCGCGGGTGATGCCCACGTAAGCGAGGCGGCGTTCCTCCTCAAGCTCGTCGTTGTCCAGGAAAGCCCGGCTGTGCGGGAAGACGCCTTCTTCCATGCCGATGATGAACACGACCGGGAACTCCAGTCCTTTCGCGCTGTGCATGGTCATGAGAATGACGGAGTCGTCGGCGATTTCTTCCTTTTTGTCGCCCATGGAATCGATGTCCGCGATCAACGCCAGATCCGTCAAGAACGCGACCAGCGACTTCTCTTCGTTGCGCGCCTCGAACTCGAGCGTTACGGAGAGGAACTCGTCGATGTTTTCGACGCGGGCTTTGGATTCCAGCGTATTTTCCTTCTGCAGTTCCATCCGGTATTGGCTCAGCTCCAGAATCTTCTCGGTCAGCTCCGTGACGGACAGGTAATCGACCATCCGGTGCAGCGAGACGATCATGTCGTAAAACTCGACCAGCGCGTTGCGCGTGCGTCCGGCGAAGCCGAGATCATCCACGACTTCGAGAATTTTGAACATGGACACGCCCCGCTCCGCCGCCGCGGCAGCCAGCTTGGCTACGCTCGTGTCGCCGATTCCGCGCTTCGGCACGTTGATGACGCGCACGAGGCTGATGTCGTCGTCCGGGTTGGACAGCAGTCTGAGGTACGCGAGCAGGTCCTTGATTTCTTTTCGATCATAGAACTTGATGCCGCCGACGATCTGGTACGGAATATCGGATTTGATCAGCACTTCCTCGATGACCCGGGACTGGGCGTTCGTGCGGTACAGGATGGCGTGATCTTTATAATTCATTTTTTTCTTGATGTTCTTGTGGATCTCGCCGGTGACGAAGTAGGCTTCGTCATGCTCCGTGCTGCCGCGGAATACGCGGATGTTCGCGCCGCCTTCCTGGTCCGTCCACAGGTTCTTCGGTTTGCGTCCGGTGTTGCGTCCGATGACGCTGTTGGCCGCGTTCAGGATGTTCGCCGTCGAGCGGTAGTTCTGTTCCAGCAGGATCGTTTCGGCTTCCGGATAATCCTGCTCGAAATTCAGGATGTTCGTGATATCGGCGCCGCGCCAGCGGTAAATGGACTGGTCGCTGTCGCCGACGACGCAGATCTGATGGTGCTTGTCCGCGAGCATGCGGCACAGCATGTACTGCGCGCGGTTCGTATCCTGATATTCGTCGACGTGGATATAGCGGAATTTTTTCTGATAAAAATCGAGCACTTCCGGCACTTCGCCAAACAGTTCGATCGTCTTCATGATGAGGTCGTCGAAGTCGAGCGAGTTGTTGCTGCGCAGACGCTTCTGGTACATGCCGTACACTTTGGCAGCGATCGATTCCATGAAGTCGCCGCCGGCTTTCTGTTCGTACATCTTCGGAGTGATCAGTTCGTTTTTGGCCGCGCTGATCAGAGCCTGGACGGCTTTCGGCTCGAACTTCTTCGTATCGAGATTCAGGTCCTTCATGCAGTTGCGGATAACGGACAGCTGGTCGCCGGAATCGAGAATAGAGAAGCTGGAAGAAAAACCGATCCGGTCGATGTCGCGGCGCAGGATGCGCACGCACATGGAGTGGAAGGTCGATACCCAGATCTCTTTGCCTTCCGGGCCGACGAGCGCCGAGACCCGTTCCTGCATTTCGCGGGCGGCTTTGTTCGTAAAGGTGATCGCGAGAATTCCCCAAGGGGCCGTTTTCTTCGCTTTGATCAGGTGAGCGATGCGGTGCGTCAGCACGCGCGTCTTGCCGCTGCCCGCGCCGGCCATGATAAGCAGCGGGCCGTCCGTCTTGAGCGCGGCTTTGCGCTGCTGCGGATTCAGGCGGGCAATGGATTCCTCGAGGTTAAACGACATGATGAGGGGTGCTCCTTTCATTGCGCTCGGGAGGCGATACGGACAGGGAGCCGCTTCGCTCCTTCGCGATCTCCGTGTCCTTCGCTTTCTTCGCGCATTGAGTTGGTTAGGGTAACAAGCATAAGGAATGCACGCAATTATGCATTCCGGGATTGGCTGGTGACAGGGACTTCATTCTTTGAAATTCCGTTTAAAAGCCGGAGACGAGCGCGGGCCCGGCTGATCCTTACCGGGCTTGTCGGGCTTCCCGCACGCCGCGGACCGTGTCCAGAGCGGCCGCAAGATCGTCGTAAACGACGTTTCCGACCACGACGACGTCGGCCGATTCGGCCGCGGCTCCGGCGGTCTCATAGTCGCGGACGCCTCCGCCGTAGAAGACGACGGCTTCATCCGTGACTCGGCGCACTTCGCGCACCAGATCCAGATCGCCGTATGTGCCGCTGTACTCGACGTAGACGATCGGCAGCCGCATCAGCTTGTCGGCCATGCGGGCGCAGGCCGCGGCCGCTCCGGCATCGAGGCCGGAGTCGGCACCGGTCAGACGCGCGACGGCGGAATCGGGATTGAGCACGATATAGCCTTCGGCGGCCAGCATATCCCACGGGATCAGCTCGCCGTAGCTTTCCAGCCCGGTCCGGTGGTGACCGGTGATCCATTCCGAGCGATCCGTGTTAAGGACCATCGGAATCAGATACAGGTCGAATCCGGGCACGACGGAATCCAGCGTCGAAACCTCCTGCGCGCAGGGCAGCTCGTAGCGGCGAATGCGGGACATCAGCTCCACCGTATTGTCGTAGGTTACGCCGCTCGACCCGCCGACCAAGATGGCGTCGCTGCCCGACAGGCACACCGCTTCCAGTTCCTCGTCGGACAATTCCCGATCCGGGTCCAGCTTGAAGACATGTCTCCACGTCTTGAATATCTGACTCAATTCCATTCCTCCATCCGCCTTCTCCGCCTGCCGGTGCATAGTCCGAATTCCCGACGTTTTGGACGCCTTCCGCCACGGCTTCGCGCACTCGAGCAGGCTCTTCCAACATAAGTCTATGCTACGCATCAGACGGTGTCAATTTTTTGTTCGTACTTAATACGAACAGTGCAGAATAGCCTTATTCTGCGCTGCTTCGGATCAAATACGAACAGTAGAGAATAGCCTTATTCTATGCTGCTTCGGATCAAATGCGAGCAGTAGAGAATAGCCTTATTCTATGCTGCTTCGGATCAAATGCGAACAGATGTCGGGCAGCAAAAAACCGCTCCGAAAAGGAGCGGTTCCGGCACTCGTTTATGCACCTGCGGCGCTGCGATCCTCGCGCTTTTTCCGCCAGCGGTCATACATAGCCAACAGCGCGGGCGCCGCGAACAGCGCAAACAGAAACAGATTCGGATAGCCGTATCTCGGGATGGCGATAAACGGCACGTAGATGAGCGTGAAGTAAGCCAGCACGGCAAGCGGCGCATAGGCGGCGCGCAGCTTTCTTTTTAAAGCCGTAAACATGCCGTACAGTCCCAGCAGCACGTATGCCGCATGGACAGGAAAATAATGCGCCCACGTCATGCCGAGAATCGGCCGTTCCCAATAGGCGATACCGTACAGGCCGCCGAACTTGCCCAGCGTATAGAACGCCAAATATTTCAGCGGTTCGTGCGTGAACCCGTAAGCGATCATCCGCCCAGCCGCCTGCGCCAGATCGTCGTCCGAACCCTGCATGACATCGCCGCCGTATTCGGGATACTTTTCGTAGAATCCGTCCGGCACCTGACCGAACGCCGTGGAGCCGAGAATCAGGGGACTGCCTGCCGCCTCGGTAAACGGAATGAACCGGCCGAACGCTTCGTAGTTGCGAATCCACCACGGAGACATCAGCAGCACGAACACGCCCAGGATGACCGCCGTATACGTCAGCATTCTTTTGAAAGCATACCGGCGCGCCAGCCAGAACAGTCCCGGAATCAGCGGCAGCAGCGCCGCGTGCGGCTTGAAGTAGCACAGCGACGTCCAAAAAACGGCGAACAGCGCCCAGCCGCCGGCTCCCGGCCTGTCGAGCGCCCGCAGCATGAAGCAGACGGTCAGCATCAGGCAGAGCCGGAACGTGGACTCGGTCAGAATCGACGCGGAGATAAAGTAGTCGGGCAGATACAGCGCCAGCAGCACGGCAGCCGTCATCGGAATGCGTCCGCCGCCGAATACCCGCCGTGCCAATACGAACATCAGGTACACGCCCAGCGCTTGGAACGCTCCCTGAACAAGGCGCAGCAGCACGATGCCTCCCGCTTCGCCAGCCAGCCATTTGGCTCCGGCCAGCATGAGCGGAAAGAGCGGCATGATGAACGTGGACGGCTCGCCGCCCGTGTTGTAAGTCAGGACGCCGGTGTCGAGCAGAATATCCGCGGTTTGCGAATACTTCACGTCGTCGTCGTTCATTTTGGCATAGGAGCCGAGCAGCAGACGATCGCCGTATCCGAGGGAAACGATGCAGCTGGCGGCAAACACGACCAGGCAGAGCAGCAGCAGGCGGATGCGCGTTTGCCGGGTTTCTTCTTTTAGAGCGAACACTTATAGGCCCTCCCGCTTCGGCGTCCGGAACGCCCAAGCTTTATTCAGAATGAAGTTGTGAATCGGAACAAGCACGATCGCCGTAATCTGCCCGTAACCGTACCACCAGCCCAGCACCCGGTCGAACAGATAAAGGATCAGCAGATTAAGCAGCAGGCCCGCGCAGGAAACGACCGTATATTTGACCAGCGCAGACGCCGAACTTCCGCTTTCCTTGAACGTCCAGCGCGAGTTGGCGGCGTACGAGAACAGCAGCGACAGAATGAAGCCGAGCGCCGACCCGATCAGCGGGTCTCCGTGCCCTTTTTCCACGTAAAGAAAAAGAGTTCCTGTCTGCAGCAGCGTGCCGAACACGCCGATTACGCCGTACTTGATAAAATCGCCCAGATGATCGCGAACGATCCGGGGCAGAAAACGCAGCAGACGATCCGGCAGAGCGGCGGCGGAAGAAGATGCTTCTTTTCGCGACAAAGCATCTTCTTGCGCCCGTCTATCGGATACGGCCGAAACGGGCATTTCGTTTTTCGCATGTTCAGGATTCGCTCGCATGACCGTTCCCTCCTTCCGCTTTACGCGTTCGGCTTTCGAGATCTTCGATCCGGCGGCTCATCAGGGCCAGTTCCTGCGTCAGTGTCCGGATCTTGCGGGAATGGTTGGAAAGCGACACGGTCATGCTGTACAAAATGAGGAAGATAGACGAGACGGCCAGCAGAAATACCGCATTGACGGGCACCTCGATACCCATCACCCGTGCGATGAAAAAGAAGATTTGCGGAAAAACGGATGCAATGACTCCGGCCGTACTCAGAAAAATCCAAACCAGCGCGTATTTCAATTCCAGCTTGTAGCGGCGCGTGCGATTGATGAACACGATAAATACGGCCGCGCTGAAGGCGATGAGCAGAAGCTGAAGCTTAAGGGTAATCACGTACGATGCACCCCGCTTCCCCGAAGCGAGTCGATCAGGATCGCCAGCGAGACCTTAATCATGTAATAGACCGAGCGCAGGCTGCGGATCGACGAGCGTCCGCCCGCGCGTTCGGACATAAGAACCGGCACTTCCGCGACCCGTCCGCCGAGGCGCAGCACATGCACGATCGATTCCGGCTCCGGGTAATCCGTCGGATAATGCGCGGTGAACATAGCCATGATGCTTCGATTAACGGCACGAAAGCCCGATGTAGGATCGGTGACGGTCTGTCCGGTAATCAGCCGGATCAGCCGGCTGAAATAACGGATGCCCGCCCGGCGCAGAAAGGTCGATTGGAAGCCTTCTTTTTCGATGTAGCGCGAGCCGATCGCAAGATCCGCTTCGCCGGCCAGCAGCGGGGCGATCAGCGCCGGAATGAATTCCGCGCGGTGCTGCCCGTCGCCGTCGAACTGGATGGCGATATCGTAGCCGTGCGCGTAGGCGTATTTGTAGCCGGTCTGGACGGCGCCGCCGATCCCGAGATTGCACGGCAGGCTGACGACGCTGGCGCCTATGGCGCTGCAGATCGAGGCGGTATCGTCGGTCGAACCGTCGTTGACGACGAGCGCTTCGTAGCCGTGTTCCCGGAGGGACAGCAGCAGCGGACCGATATTTTCGCGTTCGTTGAACGCGGGAATGATAAGCAGAACTTTCGGGTTAAGGTTAGCGGTCAAAATGCGACTCTCCTTTGCTGCCTCCGCATTTTTGGGGAGGGCGGTACTTCGGTGCCGGCATGAAAGGATCCTAGGCGGACACAGTGAAGCCCGGCCGGCGGCCGGGCTGTGCGTTTCCGTTATTTTAGCGCTTTTCCTCGAGTTCGGCCAGCGCCTTCTTCATATACGCGGCGAGCGGCTCGCGCATTTCGTCGTTTTTCAGCGCGTAATGGATGGTCGTCTCGATAAAGCCGATCTTCACGCCCACGTCGTGACGCTGCCCTTCGAAGTTGTAAGCCAGCACGTCCTGCGTTTCGCCGAGCGTGGCGATCGCGTCGGTCAGCTGAATCTCGCCGCCCGCGCCGGTCGGCTGATTTTCCAGAATGTCGAAAATTTCCGGCGTCAGGATATAGCGGCCCATGATCGCGAGATTGGACGGCGCGTCTTCGCGCTTCGGCTTCTCGACGAGACCGTTGGCTTTGAACGTCCGCTCTTCCCCCTCGATCGCTTCGCTGTTCACGATCCCGTAGCGGAACACGTCTTCCCAAGGCACTTCCTGCACGCCGACCACAGAAGCTTGGTGCTTATCGAACACGTCGAGCATCTGCTTCAGGCACGGCGTATCGGATTCGACGATGTCGTCGCCGAGCAGCACCGCGAACGGTTCGTTGCCGATGAACTTGCGAGCGCACCAAATGGCGTGGCCAAGGCCTTTCGGTTCTTTTTGACGGATGTAGTGGATGTCGGCCATGTCGGACGCATGACGCACTTCTTCGAGCATTTCCCATTTTTCGTTTTCTTCCAAGTTGTATTCCAATTCAAAAGAGGTATCGAAGTGATCCTCGATCGCGCGTTTTTCCTTGCCCGTTACGATAATGATATCTTCGATGCCCGATTTCACGGCTTCTTCGACGATATATTGGATGGTCGGCTTGTCGACGATCGGCAGCATCTCCTTCGGCATCGCCTTGGTAGCGGGCAGGAAGCGCGTGCCGAGACCGGCAGCCGGGATGATCGCTTTACGGATTTTCTGTGTACTCATTTTTGGTTTCCTCCTAGTGATAATTGGGATTCACATATGTAGGTTATCGTAACCCGCCGCTTCGTCCGCCCTGCCGTTTCCGTCATCGTACCGGAAAGGACAGTGTATCGAGCCTGCCCGGTCGCTTTCATTTTATCGCGCGAATTCGGAAAAAGCCAAATTCTCCGGACTTCTCTTGTGGCGGACGTGCAAATTGCTTAAAATAAGGAAGTTACATAACCCTTTACGTCTATTATTAACCGATAGAACCGCTTCAAAATCTGAAATGCCGATTGGAGATTGCCAAAACCCATGAACTTTTACACGTTGATTGCCGCCGTTCTCTCGTTTGTCCTTGTCGCTCTGATGACTCCCGTGTGGATTCGCACGCTGCGCCGTATCGGATGGCTGCAGCCGATCCGCAAGGAGCTTCCGCCCGACCATCAGGCCAAAAAAGGCACGCCGCTGATGGCGGGCATGGTCTTCATGATCGGGGTGCTTATCGCCCTGATCGCCCAGCCGACGCCGCTGATGTGGCTGCTGGCCGCCTCGTTCGTCCTGTTCGGCATCGTGGGCTTCAGCGACGACTTCAAAAAAGCCGCTTTCCAGGATCCGCAGGGCATATCGGGCAAAGCCAAGCTGGTATTCCAGTTCGCTTTCACCATCACGCTGCTGCTGATCGCCATGAACAGTTTCGGGGTGGAGCCGACCATCGCATTCCCGGGCGGATTTGTCTGGGTGCTGCCGGCCGCCATTTATTTTATTATCATGCTGCTGTTCATCGTCGGTTCGGCCAACGCGATCAATTTCACCGACGGCCTCGACGGTCTGCTGATCATCGTCTCGATTCCGACTTATCTGTTCTTCTTCGTGATCTCGGATGAACCGGCGATCAAGCTGTTCTCGCTCGTCATGATCGGCGCGCTGTTCGGACTGCTTCTGTACAACAAGTATCCGGCCAAAGCGTTCATGGGCGATACCGGCTCGCTGGCGATCGGCGGCTCCCTGTCGCTGATGGCGGTGCTCGAAAAGGTCGAAATCCTGGTGCCGCTGCTGTTCATCATTTACTTCGCGGAACAGTTCTCGGTGATCATCCAGGTCGCGTATTACAAACGGACCAAAAAGCGCATCTTCCGCATGACGCCGATCCACTATCATTACAGCTTGAAGTACGGGTGGAATGAGAGAAAGATTGTGGCGGTATTCGGGTGCGTGTCTTGGATCGGAGCTTTCTTGAGCTGGTTGATCTGGTATTTGTGGATGTAGAGTTAAAAAAGGGCCGTGCTCTCTCGGGAGCACGGCTTTTTTCGGGAAAGTCCCGTTCGTTGAGGGAAAGCTGGACGGCTGCGGGAGAAATTCGTTCAAGCCGCTGTTTCACTCGGAAAGCCGGATGGAATTTAACTGAAGAAGCTTTCCGAGTTCAAAGGCGTCTTTCACTGAATTTCTCCCTCCGCCTATCGTTTTCTCCTTGAGGGAATGGGTCTTTCTCGAAATAAAAACGGCCGTCTCCAAAAGAGACGGCCATTTTTTAGTAGGCGTTTTTGTCGGTAAACATTTTGTAGATCGTGATAAAGACCAACCGTATGTCGAACAGGAACGTCCAGTTTTCGATATAAAACAGGTCGTATTCGATCCGCTTCTCGATGGACGTATCCCCGCGCAGCCCCGCGCATTGGGCATATCCCGTAATTCCGGGGCGAACATGGTGCTTCAGCATGTAGTTCGGCACCTGGTCGCGGAACACTTCGACGTAGTATGGTCGTTCCGGCCTCGGGCCGACCACGCTCATCTGCCCCAGCAGCACGTTGAAAAACTGCGGCAGCTCGTCGAGGCTGGTCCGGCGGATAAAAGCTCCGAATTTGGTGCGTCGCGGATCGTTTTCCGTCGTCCAGCCGGTATCTTCGTCGTCCTCGTCGGCCATCGGAGCGCGCATGGAACGGAACTTGTACATCGAGAACGTCCGTCTGTTGAATCCCACCCGCTCCTGCTTGAAAATGACCGGGCCCGGCGAAGTCAGCTTCACGCCGATCGCGACGGCCAGCATAATAGGAGACGTCACGATAATCGCAAGCGCGGCAAACAGGATATCGAACAGCCTTTTGAAAAAGCGGTTGGCGGCCAGATCGAGCGGCACCTCGCGAACGTTGATCAGCGGCATGCCCGCAAAGTTGTCGAATACGGGGCGCGTCGGCAGGAAATCGTAATAATCCGGCACGATCATGATATGTACGCCGGCCTGCTCGCATACGGCCATCAGTTCCGGATATTTATCCGAATCGCCGTAAGGCAGCGCCAATATGACTTCGTCGATAATTTTGAACCGGTCCAGCACCGCGCGCAGATCGCGCAGCTTGCCGATAACTTCGGGGTACTCGGTCTCTCCCTTTTTCCACTCCAGCTCGTCATCCAGAAATCCGACGATCTCATAGCCGAGTTCCGGATAATGCTGCATGTTCAAATGAAAACGCCGACCGAGCGCGCCCGCGCCTACGATCAGCATGTACTGTTTGTTGTAGCCTTTCCGTCTCAGCACGCGAAGCGTCTGCTTGACGCCGTAGCGATACAAAACAATGAGGAATACGCTGAGCGCCATGTACAAAAAGAGGTACGAACGCGAGATGTTGATTTCTTTGGCAAAATACATCGCGCCGAGCAGCAGAAAGAATCCGATAACGTGCGTCTGCATCACTCGGATGAAGTCGTCCGCGAACCGCTTGCGCCGCTTGGGCGAATACAGTCCGCTGATCAATCCGGTCAGCAGCGCGATCGCGCCGTACACCAGGCTCCAAACGAAGTAATACTTGATCGGAATCGGATAGACGAACCCGAACAGCCCGCTTTCGAAGCGGAGCCACCAGGCCAGCAGAAAGGAGGCTTGAATGACCGCCATATCGGAGGCCATGTACACCTGGGTCAGAAATTGCTGATTTTTGCGGAGCATGCTTCACCTCGAACCGGCAGCGCCGGACTTTCTCCTCCACCGGGCGGAGGATTCTGCGTATCCTTGACCGGACGCAGTCTGTTGCGCACCAGGGTCATCATGAACTTCACGCCGATGCCCGTATAAATAAAGCCGTTCACCGGCCAGGCGTATTTCTCGCGGTAATGCTTGCGGTAGAATACGACCATCGCGCGATGAAATTCGTACAGCAGCTTCACCGGACGGCGTTTGCTGCTCGCTCCCTTGTAGTGCAGGATGAATGTCCGCGGGTAGTAACGGATCGCCCAGCCGGCCTGCTTGATGCGGTAGCACCAATCCAAATCTTCGCCGTACATAAAAAAGTTCTCGTCCAGCATGCCGACTTCCCGGATCGCTTCCGAACGGACCAGCATAAAGGCGCCGACCAGGCAGTCGACAGGATGTTCTTCGTCCGGGTCCAGGTA
This sequence comes from Saccharibacillus alkalitolerans, assembly GCF_011090185.1. Taxonomy (GTDB): domain Bacteria; phylum Bacillota; class Bacilli; order Paenibacillales; family Paenibacillaceae; genus Saccharibacillus; species Saccharibacillus alkalitolerans. The sequence goes on from NZ_JAAFGS010000004.1 coordinate 13,374, forward strand.
GCTGAGCTGATACTGGTTGTACTTCGGCTTATCCGGGAACAACTTGGAAAATCCGAACATATAGTAGAAGGATGCCGAAGGCGTCGGCAGCCCGCGCTTGCAGGTCTTGTCCAGCGTTCCGTCCGCCAGCAGCACTTTGCAGCCCGACGCGCCGACATGGGGGTTCTGGTCCATATAGGAAACCATCGTCTGCAGGGTATCCGGCTGAATGACTGTGTCCGAGTTGAGCAGCAGCACGTAGCGGCCTTTTGCCACCCGCATCCCTTGATTGTTGGCCTTGGCAAAACCCACATTATCGCGGTTGGCGATCATGCGGACCGAAGGGAACGTGCGGGAGAGCACTTCGACCGAATTGTCGGACGAGTTGTTGTCGATCAGAATGATTTCGTATGTGTACCGGGTCTGCGAAGCAAACACCGAATGAATGCAATCCATCGTCAGCTGGCACGTATTATAGTTGAGAATCAATATACTTACGTCCATGATTTAAGTACGCTCCTGACAATATTAATAGTGAAGATTAGGTAAATATAAGAGTGAAAGCAAAAAAAACGATCTCTGAATTCCTCTATACAGAGTACCACAGAGATCGATGGAATGGAACTTTGGATTCTGTTCAGGAAAGAGTTGGGATCGGCGTTAATCGCCGCTCCCGCTTCCTTTTAACGCAGCAGGTCGACAAGACTTTCGTAAGCCGCGATTTTCGCTTCCGGCTCTTCCGCATTCAAAGCCGCCGCCGCTCGATCGTAAGCCGATTGCAGCTGCGGATCTGCGCCTTGTTCTTCAAGCTTGGCCGCAGCGCGACTCATAATCTGCTCAAGCAGATCGTGAAGTTCCGGGACGACGACTTCAATATCGCGTTCCAGGGTCCGTCCGTTCAGACTCAACTCGACCGACACTTTGTACACGACAGTTTCCGTACCCAAATTATAGTTCGTGAACACGATGTTCCGGCCCTGCTTACCGATGTAGACATTTCCTGTCACTGTGTATACATCTCCGACTACCGTATACACGTCATCGGTTACGCCGACTTCCCGAATCTGCTTGATGTTAAAGTCAACATCCTCGCGAATAGTCGTTCCTTCAAGAGTCAACGGGACATTCTCATTGCGCTTCCGATAAGTAACGTCAGTCACGCTGAGCAGTTTGTACGCTTCCTCATTCAGAATGCCTTCGGTACTCGGTCTCGTCTGTCCGTAAAGGGCGGTCGGAGCTCGGTCGGCAAATTCGTTTCGATCGGTAAAAGCGATATCCGAACCATTCAGAGTCATATCGAATACGTACCAGTAAATTTCGCTGCCCGTTCCCGCCGGAATGGTATAACTTTTTACCGGAAGGGCTTGGCTGCCCACGTATACATCGACTTTGGCGCCCGAGTTGCGAAGCGTTTGATCGCCGGCGCCGTTGCCCGAGTAATTGTGTACGTAGAACTGATACGTTCCGTCCATTTTTTTGCGAATGGTCGTCGTCTCCGGCCCGAACGAACTTGTATCGTCGTGGTCGAGATCCGCAATCAGCTCGCCCTCATCGTAAGCTTGCTTTTCGCCGAACCAGGTGTGAAAACCGTAACCGTCTCCTGCCGGCCCGAGCAAATGGGAATCTTCGTCGCGAGGACGTTCTCCCCAGGTCAAAACGATGCGAATCTCATCGCCCGCCGGGATTTTGATGGCCGTGTGATTTTCCGAGCGGTTATAAGTGTCGCTTACGCCGACCGCTACAACCGTACCCGAAATAAAGCCGGCCTTCGAAGTCACGCCCGTATAAATGCCTGCCGGCGCGTATACCGTATAGCGTCCGTTCGCGTCCGTAGACACCGAAGCCGCGACTGCGCCGTCAACGTTGCCCATTCCCCGTCGGAAGTCGATACGCATGTCCGCGACCGGCCGGTTATCGACGTCGGTCACAATTCCCGAGAACCCTTCGATCAAAGCGGATCCGCTCAGCGAAGCGGAGAACTTCGTCGTTCCTGCCGCCGGCGTTACCTTGACCTGCAGCGTTTCGCCGTAGTGTTCGTCGAGCGAGATCGGCGCAAACGTCAGCTTGTTGGACGCTGCGTCGAAGTTGAGAGACTCAAGGGTATAAGGCATGGCGTATGCCGATTCCGTAACGGTTGCCGTCACGTTCAGATCCGCAAGGGTCAGGCCGCTTACCGGATTGACGAATTGCAAAACGGCGCTGCCGTTGGCAACTTCGAGCCGATCCGTTACCGGAACCGGCGCTGCTGCGTTTCCGCCGCCGTTCGAACCGCCGCTCGTCGAAGCCGGGCCGCCCGTCGAGGCCGGGCCGGACGCTGCCACGGAAGGAGCAGAAACCCCTGCGCCTACGTTCAGCTGCTGCGGACGCGTCTGGAAGCTGGTACCGGAAGCGTTGACTTGAGCACGTTCAATCGCGCCCGTTCCCGTTACGTTGGCCGCCGCATTCAGAATCAGCCGCGCGATACGAGCCGCTGCGCTGACATTCAGATTCGTACCGGCCGCGCCTTCGCCGACCGTCACTTCTCCGATCGAACCGGAAGACAGATTAACGTTCAGCGAAGCGGCGGAAACTTCCAGGCTTTCGAATTGACCGGCCATCCGTACGGTCGAACCCGCCGGAATCAGCTCCGAGAGCCTTACGTTCCCAAACCCGGATCCTGTGCCGGCCTCCTGCAGGAAAGCGCCGGATTGCAGCGTAATCTGCGATACCGAGCTGCTGCCCTCCGTCACGATCCGCACGCTGCCGTCGCGCTTGTCGACCAGTACAGTCACCAATACCGAATCGACGATATGGATGCTGTTCGGACCGCCGCCTTCGATCTTCGTCGTTCCTTTGACGGTTACGTTCTCCAGCGTCACGTCGCCGTTGGCGATTTGCTTGCCTAACAGCAGGTCGCCTTCGATGACCGTATTGCGCAGCGTTACGCCCGACTGCGTTACGTTAACCGATCCCTTAAGCGTCTCGGTGCCTTTTTCCGGGCCGTAAGTTCCCGCTTTATCGTAAGTTACCGCGGATTCGGCCGCTTGCTTGGCCGCGCGATCCAGCACCGTCACGACTTCCGCGCGCGTAGCCGCGGCCGCAGGATTGAAGCGCGCCCCGCTTCCCTGCATCAGACCCGCCTTCGTTACCGCGCCGATCGCGCCCTTGCTCCAAGCCGGGCTGCCGACCGTATCCGAGAACGCGGCGGCATTAGCGTCAGGTTCAAGCTTCAACAGCAAAGCCAGCACAACCGCCAGTTCTTGGCGGGTGACCTCACCGGTCGGACGAAAGCTTCCGTTCCCGTCGCCCTTCATGTAACCGGCCGCCGCGGCTTTCGCCACATCCCCGGCGTACCAAGCTTTGCCGGATACGTCTTTAAACGATATTTCCGAGGCTGCCGTAAAGCCGGACGATCGATTGATCAGAGCCGCCAGCTGAGCTCGGGTGACCCGATCGTTGGGATGCAGTCCCCCGTCTGCATACCCGTTTATGTACCCCTTGTCTTTCCATTCCTGCATCACCTGCTGCGCCCAGTGACCGTTGACGCTCGCAGCGTGTTTCGTCGCCGCGCCCGCATGCGCAGTTGAAGCGCCTGCCGCCAAAGCTCCCGTACCCGTCGGGAGCGCGATCGCTGCGCCCAGCAGCACGGCGATCGTTTTTTGGACCAACCCTTTTTTCATGAACCTATCCCACCTCTGTTTTTTGTCTGGCTTACACCTATTAGATCGAGTCCCCTATCAATCCTTCTCAATCCATATATTAGGCTTTAGTCCTCTTTATATTAACATATCCAGCAAGATTTTTGGGTACAAAAGAGTGAGTCAAAAGTATTGTTTTTCTCTTTTTTGCAAAAAAAATAGCCATCTAGGATTAGATAGCTAAAATTTAAATATATCCAATTAAGATCAAAAAACGAAAAAGGAGATTTTCCGTTCGAGATTGACGATACAGCTTGGAACGCGATAAATAGTTCAACCGCTGAGTCAGCCTTGGGCGCGGCGCGATAAACGACTCCAACTGTGCCAGCTTCTCGGAATCCGTCATCTGCTCCGCATACAAGCGATGAAACTCCCGGGCTTGAGCGACAAGCTTATGCGTCCCCCGATGCTTGCGGAAGCCGGCCCATTTCTTTTTCAGCTTGCCGATCGGCGACGTCTCGCCTCCTACCACGTTGCCGCCGTGCTGGCGATACAGGATGGAAGGCCGGGGATCGTAAATGACTTCGCCGAATGCCGAAACGCAGAGGTAGAACCACCAGTCGTGCATCAGCACCTTGCCGCTGTCGGGCATACGCTCGCGGATCAACAGCAGAGCGGCACGGTTGAAAGTGACGGTGGCGCCGACGGCGACGTTTTGATAAAGAGCGTTATAGAAAGAAGGCTGTCTGCGAGGCGCATCCGGCCACTGCCCAAGCGGCTTCAACTGCGCATCGACGAGCTGCGTGGGCGAAAACACCATAGCGGGCACGTCTGCAGGGATATCGGCAAGCCGCTGCGCGGCCCGCTCCATCTTCTCCGGCAGCCATACGTCGTCCTGATCGCAGAAGCAGAAGCAGTCGTTCCCTTCGTCGGCTTGACGAATAAGTTCAAAAAAGCTCGGGATGACTCCAACGTTAGCGCCTTTTCCCCCAGTAATCCGTCCTGCCGCCTGCCGCCGCCAATCTTCAATGATCCGCATCGTGCCGTCGGAAGAACCGTCGTCGCGAAACCGGACCGACCAGTCCACATGCGTCTGCGAAGATAAGCTGTTCAATTGTTCCTCTATGTAAGCTTCCCCGTTATACGAAGACAGCAGGACTTCGATTGTACCCACAGTTCACCCTCATTACTTGACCTGCGCCAGGAATCGCTCCAATCCGTCCCGCCAATGCGGCAGGTCTTCGAGATCGTTCGCCCGAATCGCGGTGTGATCCATGACCGAGTAGGCGGGACGCTTGGCCGGACGCGGAAACTGTTCCGTCGTCACCGGCAGCACGTTCACCTGCAGACCGGCCGTCTCGAAAATGGCTTGAGCGAATTCATGCCAGGAGCATTGTCCGGAATTCGAAGCGTGATAAACGCCGTATTTTTCCGTCTGGATCAATTGTAGCAGAAAACGGGCCAAATCCACAGTATACGTAGGCGAACCGATCTGATCATGCACGACGCTCAAGCTTTCTTTCTCCGCGCCCAGCTTCAGCATCGTCTTCACGAAGTTGCCGCCGTGCTGCCCGTACACCCAGGAGGTTCGGACGATAAAGGTTTTGGAGTTCAACGACTGCGCCAGCACTTCTCCCGCCCGCTTGCTTTCCCCGTAAACGGTCTGCGGAGCCGTATTGTCGTATTCGCGGTAAGGACGCTCCGCCTGCCCGTCGAACACGTAATCCGTGCTGATATAGACCAGCCTCGCTCCGACTTTTTCCGCGGCGGCGGCAATGTTGCGCGTGCCGGCCGCATTGATCCGGTACGCGCCGTCCGCGTCTTCTTCCGCCGCATCGACCGCCGTATAAGCGGCGCAGTGGATGACGGCTTCCGGACGGTATCCGCCGATGACCTCTTCGCACTGCTGCTGGTCGGTGATGTCCATATCTGCGCGATCGCAGCCTTTGACCTCATGGCCGGCTTCGCCGAGAAGCCGAACGACGTCCTGCCCCAGCTGTCCCTTTGCTCCGGTAACGAGTACCTTCATCATGCTTCTCCCAGCCGTTGGCCGTACTGCTTGGCATAATACTGCTCATATTCGCCGGATTGGATGCGGGTCCACCAGTCCGTGTTGGACAGATACCAGGAGATCGTTTCGCGGATGCCGGTTTCGAAATTGTGCTTCGGCTTCCAGCCGAGCTCGTTCGTAATCTTCGTCGGATCGATACCGTAGCGGCGGTCATGTCCCGGGCGGTCCTGAACGTAAGTGATGAGCGACTCCGGCTTGCCCAGCTGTTCCAGAATCGTGCGCACGATATGGATATTGGTGCGCTCGTTGTTGCCGCCGATGTTGTAAACCTCGCCGTTCGCGCCTTCGTGGATAACCAGGTCAATCGCGCTGCAGTGATCTTCCACGTACAGCCAGTCGCGGATGTTGAGACCGTCGCCGTATACCGGCAGCGGCTGGTCGTTCAGCGCTTTGGAGATAATGAGCGGGATCAGCTTCTCCGGGAACTGATACGGGCCGTAGTTGTTGGAGCACCGCGTAATGTTGACCGGCAGTCCGAACGTCTCGTGGTAAGCGCGGACCAGCAGGTCGCCGCCGGCTTTGGAAGCGGAGTACGGGCTATTCGGCGTAAGCGGCGTCTCTTCCGTAAACAGGCCGGTCTCGCCGAGCGTGCCGTACACTTCGTCGGTGGAGACTTGGACAAATTTGGTGATGTTATGCTTTTTGGCCGCGTCGAGCAGAACTTGAGTGCCAAGCACGTTCGTTTTGACGAAAACGTCCGGTTCAAGGATGCTGCGATCCACGTGCGATTCCGCGGCAAAGTTGACGACCACGTCGACGCCCTGGCCGATCAGTTCGTCCATTTTGGCAGCGTCGCAAATATCGGCTTTGACGAACGTATGCTTTGGATTTTGTTCGATGGCCTTAAGATTCTCGAGGTTGCCCGCGTAAGTCAATGCGTCCACGTTGACGATTTCGTAGTCCGGATGCTGCTGAAGCATATACAGGACAAAGTTGCTGCCGATAAAGCCGGCTCCGCCGGTGACAAGCAGTTTCATGGATAATGTTCCTCCTGTTCTCGTGTAAAAAGCTCTCCTCACGGAGAGCCTTATGCTATTCGAAGTTGAGTTCCGCGTCTTGGAGCAGCGGATGCTTTTGATCTTTTTCGGAAAGGATCGGGTTCGATGTCGGCCAAACGATACCGAGCGCCGGATCGTTCCAGAGGATGCCGCGATCGTGCTCCGGCGAATAATATTCATCCACCTTGTACATGACCTGAGTATTCGGTACCAGCGTACAGAAGCCGTGGGCGAAGCCTTTCGGCACGAGAAGCTGGCGATGGTTGAATTCGCTTAAGATAAAGCCTTCCCACTGTCCGAAAGTCGGCGAACCTCGGCGCACGTCGACGATGACGTCGTAAATCGCGCCGGACACGACGCGAAGCAGTTTGGTTTGAGCTTTGGGATTGAGCTGGTAATGCAGGCCGCGAAGTACGCCGGGCTGCGCGGATAGAGACTGATTGTCTTGAACAAAGTTATAGTGAATGCCCGCTTCTTTCAGAAGCGCTTCGTTGTAACTTTCCATGAAAAAACCGCGGTGGTCGCCGTGTACCACGGGTTCGATGAGTGCAGCTCCTTCAAGAGTCAGAGGAGTGACTTTCATAATCCGAACGCCTCCTTCTTAAAGCTTAAGTTTGCCGAATTCTTCTCCGAAAACGATGCTTTGGGCCAATTCGTTGGCGCGGGCCAGGGAAGCGTGAGTTCCCGCATCCGTCCACCAGCCTGTAAGCACGTCATAGGTGAGTTGGCCGTTCGCGATATAAGCGTTATTGACGTCGGTAATTTCCAGTTCGCCGCGCGCGGAGGGTTTGAGCGTTTTGACAATATCGAATACGCTATGGTCGAACATATAGATTCCTGTTACGGCATAACTGCTTTTAGGGTTTTGCGGCTTTTCTTCGATCGATACAATTTTGTCTCCGTCGATTTCTGGAACGCCGAAGCGTTTGGGATCGTGAACTTCCTGGATCAGAATTTTGGCTCCGAGCATTTGGGTCCGGAAATTTTCGACAAACGGAGCGATATCGTCTTCGAAGACGTTATCTCCCAAAATGACGACCATTTGATCTTCGCCAACGAAGTGCTCGGCAAGATCCAGGGCCTGTGCAATACCACCGGCCTCGTCTTGTACCTTGTATGTAAAAGACACGCCCATGTCCGTACCGCTGCCGAGAAGGTTAACGACGTCGCCCATGTGATCTTTGCCGGTTACGATGAGGATGTCTTCGATCCCGGCGGATTTGAGTTTGTAAACCGAGTGGAAAATCATTGGGTATTTCCCTACAGGGAGAAGATGTTTATTAGTTACTTTAGTTAAAGGATATAAACGAGTCCCTGTTCCGCCTGCCAAAACTATCCCTTTCATTGGTTCATCTCCTTCAGCTTGTTACCAGCTTTTTTCTAGAATTTCTTGTTTCTTTTTGTAGTGTTTTAATTGCAAAAAAGGCTTTTCAATAACGTACCATGAAAATGTAGCGAATAATAAAGTAACAAGTAATGATATTGAAAAGTTTACGGCTAGTGATGTTTGATTATGCATTAGATGTTGAACTGTTTGTTGAATAGGAAAAGCGTAAATATAAACTCCATAAGAAAGATCTACATATTTATCTTTTGAAAACTTTATTATAGGTCGAAGATAAAAGGCTGCATAAAAAATCAAATATGAGCCTGCTATTAAAAATGTTTCTTTAAAAAAACCTAAATAAAGCGAAGCAAATAATGCAAAAAGAGAAATCAAAGCGAGTTTATAAGTAAGATTAATTTGATCCCTATATGCATAATAAACCATGCCTACTGCAAGAAACTGAATTAAATTCAATAATTCACCTAATAAAAAACCATTCAAATTCGTAGCAGAATAAGTACTAGGCAAGAAAAAACTCATTGCAGTAATTAACAAAAAAACAAGCAATACTGCCTTTTTGTTTTTAAATATACCGTAATAACCTAAAATCAATAATCCTATGTAACAAAGTACTTCATAAGAAAGTGTCCATATAGAGCCATTTACAGCATTTGGATACAAGTTATTTTCGAACAAACCTGGAAGACTGTATTGAACATTTACCAACAAAATGTTTTTAAAGTAACTCCATGTTATTACATTAGAAAAATAATCAGAATAACTTAGTCGAGTAAATAAAGGGCCTATAACAAAAACAGTTAATGCTAATACTACAAGAAGTCCAGGAAATATTCTCAAAGTTCTATTTATAACATATTGCTTGATTGTAGATCTTTCAAAGCTTGCACTAATTAAAAAACCACTGATGATAAAGAATGTAGCTACCGCTATACCCCCAAATGTCCATTCGATAATATGGCGAGTAATTCACTACTTTTTCCTGTTAGAGGATAAGCATGCGAAAAAATAACCAAGATGGCCGCACCTAATCTTATGAGGTCGAGATTATTATTTCTTCCGCTTAGACGTTCACCAACTGTTGTAATGATGATTCCTCCTTATCTACTTTTCATGGATATTTATTTCAGCACCCTTTTCGCCCAATAAAATAATTTATTTCTTACTTTGAAAGCAAAAGTTCTTGCATTCATTCTACGAATAGTATGAATGATTGTCGCCGGCTTGTTCATCAAATATTCGGCATCTTTAAAAATGTCTGCCATCGTAATTTCAAGTCTTTGATTCATATGTTTATTCCTTACAATTTGTAAATAACGGTCAAACAGCTCTTGTCTGTTCCCATGATGTACAGGATGCGCCGGAATACGATATAAGGAAGTCAGTTTCTCTACATACTTAAAATTGTGTCTTAATGCATAGCGTAGCCACAAGTCCCAGTCCTCTAACACTTCAAGAGATAAATCAATGCCTCCAAGTTCTTCGTAAAGCTCTCTTTTAAACATAACAGTCTGAATAGGAAAATAATTGTGATGCATCAAGACCAGCCGATTGAATGGCTGTTTATGCTGAACGTTATGGAACAATTCTTTATAAACATAAGGCTCCCTTGAAATCACTTCCGTCGGAACCTCAAAGCTTATGGAGTAAGCGGCTTTATGATTAGGATGCTGTAACAGTTGATCCACCAATACTTCAACATGCTCCGCATAAAACAAATCATCGTCGTCCAAAAAGTTAAAATAAATTCCTGTGGCCGTCGCCAAAGCTATATTACCTACTTCACACCTTCCCACAGATTCGCCTGTAGCCTGATACACAATATTGAGATCTGCAAACTCTGTTGCAATCATAGAGCGGGAAATATCGGGACCGTCCTCTACAACAACTACTTCAATATTTTTATAGGTTTGGTTTCTTACACTAATCAGAGCCTCGCGAAGAACATTCGGTCTGCCACATGTTCGAATCAGTACCGAAACCAAAGGTTGTTCCGCCGGAAGTTGATTTACGTAAAAGGCGCCATCTCGAATGATTTCGTAATCCCAAAGCTTAAAGCCAGGTTTGAAATTTTTGTCTTTATTTTTCCGATACCAACGGCGGTACTTCATCCCTTCAAAAAAGCTCCCTATGATTTTTTTGAAGATGATTTTTTTATGTCCTTCGGAGGGTCCATTCACGAAAAAAAGACCATGATACATGGCATAGCCTTTAAAAATGTCTTTCCATGTACCAAACTTATATCGGAGCATAAAGTTCATATACGTACTATTATAAAATTGATTCGGCTTAACTTCGTTAGCGCTCATATATGTGTAATGGGTTACTATGCTCTTGGAGATGTATTGAAGCTTATAACCATGGGCTCGCATTCTCCAGCTCAGATCCACATCTTCTCCGTACATAAAAATTTTATCGTCAAACATACCAACTTCGATAAAACGTTGGCGGTCAACAAGCATACATGCACCGCTGGACCAGCTCGTTTCCAACGTTACAGGATTATATACTTTAGGATGTTCGTAAGGGAACTGTCGGCTTTCCCATAAAGCTGCTTCACTAGGCCCCTTTTCTACTGCATTAGACAAAGCCAAGAAGCAATCCTCATCAATTTCTGTATCCACATTTAAAAAGTATACGTAAGCCTGATTCGTTTTTTCTACTCCGTAATTATTGCCTTTACCAAACCCTAAATTTTTTTCCATAAAGAACGTGTTGAATGCGCCGAATGTCTGCTTGCCTTTATAATTTTCAAGCAATTCTCTGGTCTTATCCGTTGAGTTGTTATCGACAAATGTAAGAGTAATCTTTTCTTTAGGATAATTCGCTTTTTCTAGGCTACTTAAACATCCGGGTATCCATTTCTCTGAATTATATGTCACTAAAATCACATCAATATCAATCAACAGTCACACCTCATATCTTTCTTTTCGCAAAAGCAGCCATCAATGCTCTTAACGGTCGAGTTATTTGCCAAGATTTTGAATGCAATAATTCATTTAGTTCTTTTTTAGCATTATCTAATTGCTCTTGAGCTTCAGTAAAATTATACTCTACCTTTGTTAAAGTTTCTCTCGTTTCCTTTAGCTCTTTTTGCAGCATTTCAATCTTCTCATTTTGTTTCTCAAGCTGTTTATCACGATCATTTAACTTCTCATTACTATCATTTAATAGTTTATTATAATTTTTTCTTTCAAAAGATATAACGTATTCTAAATCTTGTTTATCTTTTTTGTACACCATATATATTTTCTCGAAAATTTCTTTATCTAAAACCCCAAACCGCATAGATATTTCAAAAACAAGATCAGAGTGTAAGAATTCCTTGCTTATACTTTTCAGGTTGATAAATAGCTGTGGGTCTTCCATCAAAGAAATAAAGGAAAAGTTTTGATCGTCAGGAATTAAGAGAACTTGATCGTTGTAAGTAAACAAGTTTTGAAGTTCTAATTTATCAGAAATTATGATTCCTTTACCGCTGCCCGATTCATAAATCTTAATCTTTTGTATGCTCGCCCATCCCGAGCGATCAAAAGGATCCAAACGCAAAGGCAGATCCGCAAACAACGTTTGGCTATCGATCTTGAACGAATACTCGCGAAACTCATCGGAAGCGGCAGTACTTATAACTATAGAATGATCCTCATCGTAAATTTCTTCATTTGCATAAAACAACTTTACGTTAAACGCTTGGCTTGCTCTACTTGCATACAATTCTTGCAAAGAGTGATTGGGTTTAATATACTGCCCATGAAAACCGACCTGATAGTCCGCACCGTTTACAAAAAATTGAAAATGTTTCTCCTCCATCTCGAGAAAATCCGTCAGCATATCAGCCGTAATCTTATAAGGTGAAACTAAATCTAGCAAAGAAAGATGCGATTGCAATTCAACTTGATACTTGATCCAAAAAGAATAAACCCCTCTGAAAAATATAAATTTAAGCGGGATTTTAAAATCAAATACCCATTCGCAATCAATAATCGTTTTAACACCCGATTCGTCAATAATCACATTTTCAAGAATTAGATCAATATTGGCAGGCTGTAGATATCTTTCGGACTTCATTTTCAGCTTATTGCCGAAGATCTGTTGAAATTCTTCATCCGTTTCAAAATCGGTCTCTTCGCTGCTTTGCAGATTCACCAGCATATCCCAATATTCACGAAGTGTGTTATGAAACTCATCCATACGCCCTGAAGTAAACTGCTCAAACAGATGTTTGTCCCAGCGAATTCCTTCTACATAAGGGTAAACGATGCTTTTATTTTCTTTGACTCCGGTCAATACGTTTACATTAAGATACTTTTCATTTAACAAAAGCGAATTTTGAAAAATACCATCAATATGAGTTTCAGCTGCGGAGGTCAATGGCCTTTTTTCTACCTTTTTGATTCCTTGTTGATCCGTGAAATGAAAAGTTCCGACCTGAAAATTAGGCAGTCTTTCACGATTAAACTTCGCATAAGTAACCTTTTTCATCGTTAGTCGGCTCCTTTCTGACAGATTACTAGAAACGAATTAGAGAAAAAGGGGAACATTTCATTCTGTATCACATTGTTAAGCACTTTTTTCTCATTAAATAACCGAACCCGATCCATATCGTAATTCGGCGTTTCACCGCCAAATGAAGCATCCGGCAAATAATCATCTGAAAATATCTGTTTAGGCATTTTGTAATCGGGATAAGGATAGTAGAACTCACAGTGATCAAATCCGCATTGTTGCAACAAAGTGTCAAGTTCGCTTTTGGAAAATGTGCGCGCATTGGAATCTGGCTTGTAATTTTCCAAGCCGTCAAAAAACTCGCCGGTATGATCTTCTCTCGCTCCCGACCAATACTTCAACCCGAATTTGTTTTCAATCGCGACAATCAACCGACCGTTAGGTTTTAACTTGCTATACAAGTTGTTGAGAAAATCTTGAAACGGATTTGCCGTGTTCGTATAGTGAGCTGCATATTCCAACACGCCGATCAGTGTAATATAGTCATAAGCTTGATCGGCTAACGGAATATCGTTAAAATTGCCGACAAGTACATTTAGATTGTCTTTGTCTTTATTTCGCCCAGCCAAGATCTTCGCTCTTTTAAGAGACAGCTCGATCGCATCGACTTTTAATGAACCTTCGCACAATACCCCGGTCAGCGCTCCGCAACCCGCTCCAACTTCCAACCCCACCTGCGTGTGATCAAATTCAATCCATTCCAACAAATTCCTCCTGATCGGAGAAAGATGATAAAGAATTGGCCAGCGATCATCTTTTCGAATAATGTCTGCCAGATCGGCTTCATTTTCGACATAGCTCAAAATCTCGTCCTCAATGTCTCCATCGCTATATGCATCGTATCCTTTGTAGTAGTCCAAATTCAATTCAACTTGTCCGATTTTCAAATTGCGCACCCCTTTTTGATGCTTCGAAATAAGAATCAATTTCTTTTAACTGTAATCTTGGACTCCGCATCAAAAAAGCCTACTGTAGCTCTGTCGGAAATAATATTCAAAATCAACAAATCGTATAGCCGATGATACACTTGGAACTCTCCGTCTTCATAACCGGTACAACCTAACGAAACCAAGTATTCTCCGTTATGCAAAGGAAGAGCCTGTTCAAATGAAATCTCGTAGATCGAACCATCAGCACTTGTGCCTGTTCCAATTGCTTCAAACATCGTATTGGTTCCGGTAATATCATTTCCTTTGACGTCTTTGATGGTGTAAGCAAAAATCGGTTCTTTGATTTTATCGTGAAATTTCACTTTCATTCTCAAACTAAAAGTTTCGCTTCTAGACACCGTACTCATAATTGCGCCTGTTCCGTCAAATAATGCATAATCGATGATTTCCGCTCTCTTATTTCCGTAATCCAGATACTTTGAGTTTAAATTGCCCAATTTTTCTTTCCAAAAACTGTTCTTGTCGGCTGCGGTTTGTTGTTCAAACTTTTCGGTTTCTTCATTCAAAAAATTTTTACTGACAATCTTTTTATAAAGATCGACCATATCTCTCGAAGGACCTTCCGCAATCAGCTCTCCTTCATTCAGGACGATCGAACGATCACAATATTTGATAATACTGCCCATATCGTGACTGACAAAAAGAATCGTTTTTCCTTTTTCCGCAAACTCCTCGAATTTTCGATAACATTTGCTTTGAAAAAAAATATCCCCTACCGATAAGGCTTCGTCCACGATCAGAATATCCGGATCTACATTAATGGCTACAGAAAAAGCCAAGCGTGCAAACATACCGCTGCTATACGTTTTGACAGGTTGATGAATAAACTGTCCGATGTCCGCAAATTCCATAATTGCCGGAACCTTCGTTTCCATTTCTTCACGCGAATAGCCCATCATCGTTCCGTTCAAATAGATATTTTCGATCCCTGTGTACTCCGGATTAAATCCTGCTCCCAGTTCCAACAGTGCTGCAATTCTACCAGTACTGTGCACAGCGCCTGAAGTCGGAGTCAGAACGCCTGTAATAATTTTGAGCAGCGTTGATTTGCCTGAACCGTTTTTACCGATCAAGCCCAACGTTTCTCCCTTTTTGATTTCGAACGAAACGCCTTTAAGCGCAAAATGATCAGTATGATAAATCTTTCTTCTTATATGAAAAGCTTCTTTCAAACGATCTAGCGGTTTATCATACAACTTGTACACTTTTTTTACATCTTGAACCGAAATCACAGACACTCGATGACCCCCTATAACACATCAGAAAAATGAGGCTTAAGTTTTTTGTTGGCGAGCAAACCTGCAAGAACAATGAATAAAGTCAATCCCCAGAAATATAGAGTCAGCGCAGGCTTTTCATAGAACCAATGATCATATAAGAAAGAGTCGCGGAATCCTTCGATAATATAGACCAATGGATTCAATTCAAAAAACTTTCCGAGGAAACCTGGCGCGTTACTCGTATCCCACACGATTGGTGTTAACCAGAATCCGAATTGAAGTAAAATGGCCAGAATCTGGCTTAGATCTTTGAAAAACACAACGATTGTTGAAGTCAAAAGCGTTAAGCCAAACAACATACAGTGTAACGCGAATAAATAGTAAATCGCTTGAAAATTGATCCAAGAAAATTCATTTCCATACGAGAAGTAAAAAACGAGATAAATAAGCACAAAGAACATGTTAATAAAGGAAACCGAAGCCAACTTAATTAAAGGCAACAATTCGATCTTAAATACAACTTTTTTGACTAAATAACTATATTCCACAAAACTATTCGTCACGATATTTAAAGAATCCGAGAAGAAAAACCATGGAATAATACCGGGAATGAACCAAATAATAAACGGAATGTCCTGCACAGCCGAATTTCTGAAGCCGATCTGAAAGACAAACCAATACACCAAAATCGTAAGCAAAGGCGAAATAAGCGCCCACAAAATGCCAAAATTCGATCCGGAAAATCTAGATTTCAAATCATTTTTGGCCAAACTTAATAATACGCTTCTTGACGAAATAATACTGTCAAAAAAGCTTTTCAAATAAGACAAGCTCAGCTTAGCCATCAAAAAGGCAATCAACAACCAATAAAGCGCAGCGATCATAGACCAGGTCATAACATTTGTATAGTAGTTTGGATTGCTCGCCAAAAAAGTTCTTATGGCTCCTGCTGAAACATTAACGTCAAAAAAAGGATCTCCGTTTTGTACCGTAACCATAAGTTCTTTTCCTTGAAGTTGAACGCTGCTAATATCATTTTGCTCGGCTTCATCCGATAAAAGATTCAAGGGAATTGTTTTCGTGTGTTTCCCTATACTGATCTCAATACCGACAATCGTCACTTTAGCAACTTGTTCGCCCAAGTCTAATCTGAATCGAGTTGTGTTTTCCGGCAATGTAAAAGATAACAGGTGAAACTGATCATCAGCGGGAAGATGTTCAAGGGAGGATTTTTTTTCTATGTAAGTCTCATTGCCGTCGTCTTGGTAATACACCTTCGCATCAAGTGCCTGATTGGTTTTCAATTCAAAACTAATTGTGCTTTCCCCTGGATTGAATTTGAAATAGACCAGAAAACAACTCACACTAAAAGAAACCAATAAAATCATTAATATCAAATACTTTAATTTTTTAGACAATGCATCCATATCCTTTTTTTCATTTTTTGGCTTTTACGATTTTTATCCTGTTTTTCATTTGAAGTACAAATAGTGTAAGTTCTTTTTATATGCTAAAATACCCTAGTACCTTCAAGAAAAGGAGCTATCACCTTGACCAATCAAGTATACGGTAATATGTATGACGAGTCGAGCAAAAAGGAACGAATATCCATTGAACAGATGGGCAATAGTTCTATGCTGCTCTGGACATTGATTCCAGCCCTCATTATATTCTTAATCTGGGCGCCTTTCCAGCAGGGTCTTTTTAACGGGCAGGGACTTACCTTCGAGCCTTCTCTGTTCCGGGGGGTTATTTGCGCGGGAGTTCTTCTATTGCTCTGCGTGGCGGCTTTCGCGAAGCATCTGACGCTTCTGAATCAGCGGGATATTACGGCGATCGCCGTTTGGCTGCTGCCGCTGATGTACGCCGTTTCGCTGATTTCTGCCGCTTCGCATTCCCTCGCCATGAATATGCTGTTGATCATGTGCGCGAACGCCGCGTTCTTTGTCATCGGACTGTTTTTGATGCAGCATCCGCTGGCGAATAAAATTATGCGCGTCACGCTGCTGTGGACGACTTACCTGATTGTAATCTTCGGCCTGCTGAATTGGTTAGGACAACGGACTTTTTCGGGAAGCCTTGTCGGATGGTTCACGCAAATCGTGACCGGCGGCGTATACAAGGATGCTGTCATGACCGACTCGAACGGTCTGCGTCTAACTTCGGTATTCCAGTACGCCAATACATACGCGGCTTTTCTTATGGCCATGCTGTTCGTCGTATTGTTTACGGTCGCGCGGACGAATCGTTGGTGGGATAGAGCGATTCATGCCTTCATGCTGGTTCCGATCATTCTGTCGATCGCGCTCACGTTATCCCGCGGCGGGCTTGTCATGCTGCCGGTCGCGTTCCTTATCGTCCTGCTGCTGCTCAAGCCGGCCCAGCAGCTGATCTGGATTATCAATCTGCTGATTTCCGCAGCGGCGGCTTTTGCCGTTCTCGGACCGCTTACGGAACTGGGACTTCAATTGAATCAAGTCTATAACGGTTCGGATGCTTTCAAAGCCTGGGGAATTTTGATCGCCGCCTCCCTCGCCAACGCCTTGCTGCTCTGGGCAGTCGGCCGCTATGTTCAACCTTTGCTCGAACGCAAGCTCGAAGGATGGTCGTCGCGCAAAACGTCCAGTCTGTGGCTGCCGCTCGGCGGTCTCGTCGTCGCGGCTCTTCTGGCCCTGCTTGTAATCGGAACGAGCGTTAAAAATGTTCTGCCGGAAAATATTCGTACTCGCGTCGAAAATATCAATTTCCAACAGCACAGCGTCTTGGAACGGATTACGTTTTATAAAGACTCTCTTAAAGTCGTCAAAGATTACCCGGTAATCGGAGCCGGCGGCGGAGCCTGGGCCGTGCTTTACGAAAAATATCAGAACAACCCGTATATAAGCAATCAGGCCCATAACTATTTCCTGCAGTCTTTGGATGAGACGGGGATTGTAGGTTTTGTCATCTTTATGGCTTTCCTGCTTTATCTCTTTGTCCAATATTTGCGTCGTTATTTCCGCATGGAGGCAGGAGAACGGAAAGATTCGCACTTCTTCTATTTCTTGATCGCCTTTTCCATTTTGCTTCACAGCATTCTGGATTTTAACATGAGTTACATGTACATCAGCCTGCTTGTCTTCTTCTCCTTGGGCGGTATGGCCGCAGGCATCGTTCCCGTGCCGTTCGGGAAAACAAAAGCCGAAGCGGCCGAAAAGAAAAAAAATAATTCGCTGCTCGGTTCTTCAAAAGGATTGGCCGGCGGCAATTCGACAGGCAAATCGGGCTCCTGGCTGCCTGGACTTTATACCCTGCTGGCAGGAATACTCGGAGTCGTCATGATCGTCGTCGCTGCCCGCTATCTCGTGGCTTCCAACTCCGCCATCAAAGCGACCAACATGCTTGATTCCGGAGTACAGCAGACGTATGAGGACGTTCGACAGCCATTGGACGAGACATTGGACATTCGAAACACTTATCCCGTCACGGCCGCCCAGTTGGCTGCCGTGCTGCAGAACGTCTACTCGCAGACTCAAGATGAAATGTACATCAAAGAGGCCGACGAGCTGCTGCAAAAAGCACTTAAAGCCGAGCCTTACGATAAAAACTTGATTAATCAGATGATTTACAGCTACCAGCTTCGCGGCGATCAGAAAGCCGCATTTGATTTGATGAGCGACAGCCTGGACAAATACGTCTGGGATGCAAGCTGGTACGAGAGAGTGATTCAAAGCGCCTTTAACGAAAGCTATCAAGCATTTAATGCTCAAGATACCGCTTCGATGCAGTACTATGCGAACCGCGGGATCGAAGCTTACAATCGTCTCCTAGCGGGCGTCGAAGACTTGAAAAACCTTCCGGAAGGACAAATGCAAGGCCGTGAGTTCGCCGCTTCGCGCAGCATGCAGCAGAACGCCGGCAAGCTGATGTATTTTAACGGGCAGACCCAAGAGTCGGCGGACCTTCTGAAGAGCATCTTAACAGACGATTACGCCGATCCGGCGAATCAAGAAGCCGCTTTGTGGTATTTGGTTGCCTTGAACAAACTCGGCGATTCCGACCCGAGCGTATTGAAAGGCCTGACTGCTGCCGCTCCGGGTATGCAAGAGCAGCTCAAGCAATTGGAGGCTGTCCAATTCTAAAAAGAGTTCTGTTAGCTAAACTCCTACTTTAGTCTTATCGATAAACCAAAAAGCGTATTCCGTCAGAGGACGGAATACGCTTTTTTAAATGGCTTGTTTTGCCTCTCTCAAAACCTTACTTCACCAACTGCCCCCGAGTAACGCCCAGCTGATTCGTCGCTTTCAGCTTGCGCCATACTTCCGAGCCGCTGATCTCGCCGCGCAGCGCGCGGGTGTACAGGTCGATGACCTCGTGCACCTGTTCGGGCGTTTCTTCCAGGAACTCGACGCGGTAGCTCGGCACGCCGGCGTCCAGGAATTCGTTCAGATACTCGGCACCCGACTGTTCGATCGCGTTGTAGACGGTGTTGCGGCAGCCTTCGTCGACGCGGACCGGGTGCGACATGCCGATGCGGTCGCGCAGCGACGCGCGCTGCTCTTCGCACGGACGGCCGCAGTTCGTGTAGTTCGTGCCTTCGCTCATGAACGTGCAGTACACGCAGTGCTCGGTATGGAACATCGGCAGATGCTGATGGATGACGATCTCGAGCTTGTCCGTCTGCGAACGGCCCAGCAGATCGACCATCTGCTGGATGTTCAGGTCGTACGACGGCGTCACGCGGTCGAGGCCGGCTTCCAGGAACAGATCGACGGCTTTGTGGTTCGCCACGTTGAGCGAGAAGTCGCCGATCAGTTCCGGATGCTTCTTATCCGGATTCTCCATGCGGTGGCGCAGGTAGTAATACAGCGCTCCTGTATTGCGGACGAGCACGGCATCCGGCTCCAGGCGAAGGATATTCGCGTGGTAGCCGTTCTCTCCCGGCATGTGGATGCGCGGCGTCGCCAGCGCGATTCGCTTGCCGGCAGCCCGTACGGCCGCGACGGCCGCCGGGAACTGCTTGATGAATTCGAAGTCGGCGTAGATCATCTCCACGCCGGCTTCCAATGCCGCTTCGACCTGCGGCAGACTGCGGCACAGCGCCGTAATCCGCGCTTCCGAGCGGTCGACCGGCTGCGCGGGCTGCGAGGAATCGCCGTATACGGCGATATCGCGGTGCACGTAGGCCGGCGGCTTCGGACGCTCGCCGGCCAGTTCTTCGACCGCGCGGCGGCGCATCGCGTTCAGTTCGCGCATCGGCACGATCACGTCGCCGTGCAGCTGCACGTCCAGCTCCTCGAGCTGGTACACCGTGCCGCCGAGACGGCCGAACTGCTCTTCGAGAATCTCGTAGCCCAGCGGGCGCTTCTTCGCGAGTTCCAGTTCCATCTCCGATTCGACGCGAACGGTGGTGCCTTTGTCCAGGTCCGTCCAGACCGACACGAGCGGCTGTCCCGGGTTGCCCATGACTTTGACGCTCAGCGGGAATACGCGGTAAGGTTTGTCCGTCTCGTACGTCTGGCGCAGGCGTCTGTCCAGCGCGGGATCGTTCGTCTTCCAGATGCGGTCGCCCACGTGCAGGCGGCGCAGATCGACGTCGTTGCGGCCCGGCACGATGTCGATGACCCAGCCTTGGCCGGCTTCGCCTTCAAGCTTTACGCCTTTGCGGCGCACGTCGTACACGCGTCCGCCTTCTTCCTTCTTCGTCGGGTCTCCGGCGTCGAACACGATGCCGTCGCCGCGCTTCAGCGGCGCTTCGATCCGGCAGACGACGCCGTCGCGCAGAATCTGCTCGACGCGGCCCAGGTATACGCCGCGGCTCTTCGGGAAGGTGCCTTCCACGAGCTGCTTGTTGTTCGTGCCGTCCAGGAAGCCGTGCGTGAGGCCGCGCGAGAAGCTCTGCTGCAGCTCGCGGATTTCCTCTTCCGAAGGCTTGGAATCGTCGCCGTCGAAATAGCGGTTGATCGCGGCATTATACTTGCTCACCACGTTCGCGACGTACTCCGGCGTTTTCAGGCGGCCTTCGATTTTAAAGGAGGTCACGCCGGCTTCGATCAGTTCCGGCATGATGTCGATCGCGGCCAGGTCTTTCGGCGACAACAGGTAGGCGATATCGCCCATCGGCTTGTGCTCGCCGTCGACCATCAGATCGTACGGCAGGCGGCAGGCCTGCGCGCACTCGCCGCGGTTGGCGGAGCGTCCGCCCCACATTTCCGACGTCAAGCATTGGCCCGAGTACGACACGCACAGCGCGCCGTGCACGAACACTTCCATCGGCAGCTTGGCCTGTTCGCCGATCTTTTGGATCTGCTTCAGGTTGTTTTCCCGTCCCAGCACGACCCGCTCCATGTTGAACGGCTTCGTGAACTCGACCGCTTCCGGCGACGTGATCGTCATCTGGGTCGAACCGTGAATCGGGAAGTCCGGCGAGATCTCGCGGATCATTTTGACCAATCCCAGATCCTGCACGATGACCGCGTCGACTCCCGCCGTTACGCAGGCGTCGATCAGTCCTTTGGCATCCTCCAGTTCGTTTTCGAACACGAGGATATTGAACGTCAGGAATCCTTTTACCCCGTAGCTATGAAGAAAGCCCATGATCTCCGGCAGTTCGTCCATCCGGAAGTTGTTGGCTCTTGCCCGCGCGTTGAACTTCTCGACGCCGAAAAAGACCGCGTCCGCGCCGTTCGCCACGGCAGCCCGCATGCAGTCCCAATCGCCGGCCGGAGCCAGCAGTTCGACGTCGCGTCTTGTGATTTTGTTTACGCTCATATATCGTTATCCTCCTGCGCGCTGTTTTTTCCCCTTTAAAAAAGGACGTGTATAACAGGCTAACCGCTTATGTTGGTCCATTCTTATATCGTCACGACTGATGCTGTATCTTAATTTTGAACTTATCTATTGTATCAGAGTTGCGAAGGGAAGGACAGCTTTTCAACGAGACTCGGACATAAAAAAAGAGGCGCAGCGGAATGTTCCGCTCGCCTCTCAGCATGATGAATTCGAAGCCGTCCGAATCCTAATCCTCGATCTCGATATAAATGCTTCGTCCTCCCCAAATGTGCAGATTATACGCTCCCTTGGACAGTCCTTCCGTCGAGATCGTCAGCGGCAAATTCGCCTCTTCGTTCGTCACGACTCTTTTCTTCGCCCAGCCTTCCGCTACTTTCCGATCGTATTCGTCCAAACCTCCGCTGATGATCTGCGGAGCCAGATATACGATGCCTCCGTATTCAACCGAGAATTCGATCGTTTCTCCCTTTTTCACGGTTGCATAAGCCTTGCCGCCGTGCGAAAGGAGTTTGATTCTTGTGAACGAGTTGTCAGGCCCGTGAATATGCTCTTTGTTGAGCTGTCCGTCCGATGTGACAACGGCTCCCGCCGTGAGCTTAATCATAAAGTTTCGCCCCAACTGATCCTGCAGCGGCCGAATAAACACCTTGCCTCCCACGATCTCTACGGTTCCCAGGCTAGAGTCGAAAGTTTTGTAGCTTTCTTCCCCGTCAAGCTTCAATTGAACAATCTCGTTCAGTTCTCTGCCCGGGGCAAGACCCAAACGCCGATTGTAATTGAAGGAGAAGTATTCCGGTTCGCCGCCGTAATGCGAGACAACGGGATACCGAACGAGTTCTTCGCTCTCGTCGAAAACTTCAACTTCAGCCGTCCCGTAACCTTTATTGGATTCGGCATAAACCGTTACGTTGAATTCATAATTTCTGAAGTACTCTATATTTCTTAAGTCGGAAGTCGAAAAATAATTCAGCTCCCCGGCTTTTACCTGTTTGGTCTGCACCTCGCCGCTCTCAACACCCAGCGCAAGCGTAGGCAGATCGTAATAAGCGATTCCTCTCGAAGAAATATAAGCGGTACCGTCAATCGAACTTGTGAAGTAAACGGATTCTCCGACGCTCACCGTCTTATCGCGAAGTTCGACCTTCACCGGCTGCCAAGGAATCGGCTCGGGAGTCGGCGCCGGCGCAGGAGCCGCCGTCTCACCGCCGTTTCCGCCGCTCGGCGCCGCAGGCGCCGGAGCCGAAGGAGCGGCGGGCTGCGAAGCCGGAGCCGCCGCCGGTGCCGAAGCCGCGCCCGCCGCCACCTGCTGTCCGCCTACCGATACTTTCGTATCCGCCGGGACGTCTTTGCCGACCTTGACGGCCGTAGGCGACTTGTCGAACGTGATGTCCTTGGCGTTGATCGTCGCGCTGTCGATCTTTCCTACGCCCGCCACTTTGGCGGCGGCGTTCAGAAGCAGCGTCAGGATGCGCGATTCGCTGCCCGTGTTCAGCACGGCGCCTTCGGCGTCCTTGGACACGTTCAGCTCGCCGATCGAGCCGCTCGGGATGTCGAGTGCCAGGCTGTAAGCCTGGACGTTAACGGTGTTAAAGTAACCCGCCAGACGGACTTCGGAATTGGCCGGCAGTTCGTTCGTGAGTTCGACTTTGTTGACGGTCACGCCTTTTTCCGCTTCGAGATTCGCTCCCGTGCGAACGACGACTTCTTGAACCGTCGTCTCGCCCTGAGCCACGATGCGGACGGTGCCTTCTTTTTTATCGACAATAATGTTCACCAGGTGGGAACCTTCGATATGGATACTGTGCTCGCCGCCGCCGTATACGTACGTGTTGCCCCGTACCGTCACGTTCTTCAGCGTCACGTCTCCTTCGCCGACGTTTTTGCCGATGACCAGGTCGCCCGCGATTTCCAGGTTCTGCAGCGTTACACCCGGCGTATTGACGAGGACGCTGCCTTTTTCCTGTCGGACGCCGTCTGCCGGACCGTATTCGCCCTGCTCCCCGATCCACATGCCGTAAGCTTCGGCCGCGCGATCGATCAGAACGGCCGCTTCCGCGCGCGTCAGCGCTTTATGAGGACGGAACGTCTTATCCGCGTAGCCTTTGAGCAGGCCGGCTTCGACCGCCGCATATACCGGAGCTCCGTTGGCTTCCGTCGACGTCTTGAAATCGGCAAACGCGTCCGTGTCGGGCTGAACGGTCGACAGACGCAGCAGATTCGCCAGCGTGACCGCCGCTTCTTCGCGGGTCAGCGGACGATCGGCTTGAAACGTACCGTCGCCGGTAATCCCGATATAGCCTGCGGTCAGCGCCGCTTTGACGTCTGCGGCGTACCAACTTCCTTCCTTCACGTCGCTTGGCGCTTCGGCTTTCTGCCGGTTGAGCTGGAAAGTACGGTTGACCAGCGTCACCCATTCCGCGCGCGTCAGCGTCCGTTCGGGAGCAAACTTTCCTTCGGCCGCCCCTTTAATAATGCCGCGGTTCTGCCACTTTTCGACCGCCTGCTTGGACCAGTGATTATTGAGGTCCTTAAAAATGGAACTCTGTACGACTGACGAACTCGAAGCAGGAGCGCTTTCCCCAAAGGCTGCCCCCGTCCAGATCGTGCTGCTCACCAGCAGCGATGAGAGCAAAAGACCTGCTGTTTTTTTCATATTGTCCCCTCTTCTCCGTTATTACCAATCCCATAGGCCCACTGTATCTCTCCCTTTTCCCGAAAGCAGGACTATTTCATCAGGCATTAGTAACAACAGCATACAGCCCCTTTTTATTCCTAGTCAATTAGTTACAAACAAAATACTAAATAACTTATTTAAAACGTTAAAGACCGGTCATACCGGAAATCGTAGCCTTTCGCGCTTCCGTCTTCCAGCGACAAGCTGAACAGATACGAATTGCTTTGGGCTCCTTTGCCGATCAGCGACAGATAGCCGCCCGCCACATCGTAGCTGTCGACCGACCATAATCGGGTATCGACGGTCCAGAGCACTTGGCCGGCTTTGAGATCGAACGCGCTGATCAGGATGTCCGAAGAGTTCTCCGCCGTCTTGTCATGCACGATCAGAAAAACATCTTGGCCCGAAGGGCCGGAATAGTGAAAAGGCGGATACTCCGAACCGCTGTTGGACCACAGGAGAGCCCTAGCCGTATTCGTGTACAGATCCCGCTGCGCGCGGTAAGTCTCGTTCTGTGCATCGTAGCGGTCGCGCTCGGCGTAGTAAGCATCGGACCGCCGCTTTTCCTCCGCTTTGTAGCGCTCGTACTGCTCCACCGTCATACGCGAAGGCCAATCGATGCTCTCGGGAGCGCCGGGCGCCTGAGGTTCCTTGACCACTTTTTCGTAATCCGCAAATGCCGCCGCACGGTACGGATCTTTCGCGGTGCTGTCGTCCGTCCGAAGGGCGCTCAGAAATCCTCCGTTCAAAAAGATCTCGTCCGTCAGCGGTTTCAAGTCTTTCGACGCGGTGCCGCCTCCCTTGAGCAGCGTTCCCTTATACAGCTGCATTCTCGGATCGCTGACGCCGGAGTCGGACTCGTCTTCCTGTCCGAACGTTCCTTTTTTCAGCAGGTCGGCCTGCCGTTCGTTCAGGAAAAGCGCGTATTTTCCGTCGCCGGCTCCCGATCGGATCAGACCGAGCCGCTGCGCCGTGTAAGTGGGCGCCGCTTCGCTGCCGAAGTAAGCCGAAAGCCGGCTGCTCGGCAGACTTTCGACGTTAAGCTTATCCGGATCGAGCGCATACAGCCCGCCGTCCAGCCCTTGGAAAATGATCGCTTTCAACTTCTCGTCCCATTTATAGCGCCCCGCTTCTTTGGGGAAGCCGGCTTTGGACTGCGCGTTCGAAGCTTCGAGCTTGGCGGCGTCGGCCAATTCCGCGCCGTCCGCTTTATCGAGCACGACCGGACCCGAGCCGTCGAACAGCGCGATCCGCTTGTCCGTTTGTCCGAGCAGAAACGGCGAATAGGCGCGGCCGATCGACGTTTTCCACACCGGTTCGCCGGTCTGCGCGTTGATCGCGTACACGAAAGCTTTGCTGGTGCCGCTGGTCACCCCGCGGTCATGGGAATTGGCGATAAACTTGTCGACTATGACGACGGACATCTCCGTCCCGTCCTGCTCGTAAGCCAGCGTGCCCGATTCGATGCTGGCGCTGTCCGAGCTTCCGAGCATGACCGTCAGCAGCAGAAATAAGCCTACCGGAAAAATAAGAAACATAAAGGTGCCGAACAAGCGATTCAGCAGTACGCGCAGCGGATTGCGGCGAGGGGGAGCGTCGTCCCGAATATCCCGAGGACGGGTCAGCGCACGCATGAACCCGGAGAGCGCGAGCAGCGCGGCAATGCCGAGCAGCGCATAAATAATGGTCAAAAAAATGTTATGCCACAACGAGTCGTTATAGCGAAAAGCAAGCAGAATCTTTTCCCAAATTGTCGGTTCCATTCAAACAAGACTCCTTTCAAATTCGGGCGCGCGTTCCAGGTTCGTCCCGCAGCGCCGGGCCAACCTTCACTTCGTCCTATGTACGCGGAGAATCTCCGCAAAAAGACCGGCCGCGGTAACCGGGGCCGGTGCATGCCGGTTCGCCTGCCGACGGATCCTCCGAGGAGGACGCCGACGCGCGAAGCTTACCGTGTCTTACTTAAGAAACTTGAACGATTGCAGCGCGCGTTCGATTCCCGCCAGCTGTTCCGGCGTCGCGCTCGCCTGGTCGAGACTGTAATGAATCCAGTACGTTCGATTGTTGTGGCGCAAGTAAAGATCTTCCGCCCGATAAGGGCTTCCGTCCGTTCCCGTATAAGCGATCCGGATCGCGGGAGCTCCCGCAAATACGGTTCGTTTCGGCGCCTCGTAAGCGAGCGTGGCATCGTCCAGCTTCAACTCTTCGTAATGCTTGAGCGTCTGCGCGGCCGCCGCTTCGAAGCCTACGTCGACGAGCGACACCTGCAGCAGGCCTCCCGGCAGGTCATAGCGCACGGACGGCTGAGCGCTCAATCCGGATTGCGACGTCCAATAAGCGGGCGCGCTCATCACGAAGTCCGGCGTGCTGTAAGTCGCGCTGAGCGATTTGTCCTTGAGGTAAGGCACTTGCCCCAATCTGCCGAACGAGGAAGCGACCGTATCGAAGTCGATTTCGACCGACTGAACGATCTTCCCGAATACCGAATCGCTGTAGGCCCCCTCGGGAGCGGCATAATGCAGAATATAGAAGTATCCTTCGTGCTTGGTCACAAGCCAGTTCCAGTACTGCTTACCGCCGCCCGAATCGAATGTCAATTTCTCGATGCGGCCATCTTGCCCGGATATCTTTACGGGCTCGACGGAGATCGGTTCCGCATAACCGGGCAGAAAAATTTCGTCGGTGCGTTTTTGAAGCAGCTTATGCCAATCTTCCAACGTCTCTCCCTTCGCCGCGGACGTTACGCTGAGCGACAGCAGAGATCCGTCTTCTCCCCTGTATTCCAACGCCCCGCCGCCCGTCGGAACCCAGCCCGCCGGTACTTTCAGCGAAACGCCGTAATCGGGCGCCGAGGCGTCCATGCGGCCGTTTTTCACGTTCGAGAGATCTTCCGTCTTTCTTCCCGCGGTGGCAAAGGAGGTGCGGAAAGAATCGAGCAGGGCGGCCCGCGTCTCAAAACCGCGGTAATCTTCCACGAGGGAGTCGCCCAAATACAGCGAATACACCCGGCCTTTGTCGTAATAGCGGCGGGCTTCCCAATAAATGCCGTCGAGATCCCGCGTAATAAGCTGCGCGTAAGGGACGGCGGCGTCCGGAAGCGTCATTTCGTCCATGACCGTCTCGCCCGCTTCGCCGGCTTCGCGCTTAAGCTGCTCCAGCATGTCGGATACCGGGACATCGGCGTCCTCGTTCCAGACATGGATCTGCAGCATGTAGCTTCCCTGGGCATCGCTCATCGTGGCGGAATACTCGCTGTCTCCGAGCTGCGCAAGGGCATCGGCCGGATAGTCGATCGACCAGCCGGCATAACTGCTGCCGACGCGCTCGGTCTCGTCCGTCGCGTTCGAGGCAGGCTTTTGCCCCGGAATGCCTTTGTCCGATGCTAGCGTCGCCACGATCGTGCCTGCCGTAATCTTGACCTTTGCGCCGATCATATCCGTTACCGGGCGCAGCGGCACCATCAGCGTCCCGCTTTTCATAACGGGCACCGCGCTTAATGCCAGCTTCTTGCCGTTGATCCAGGCGGTCTTGCTGCCGATCGTAAAAGTAAGCGTACGCTTGCCGTAAGCGACCCGGACGACATCGTCGCCTTCCAGGCGGCTTGTCGTACCGAAGGCCCGCTGGAATACGCCGAGCGGCACCATCGCCGTTCCGTTTTGAACATAAGGCTTCTCCACAACCTGTTTTTCGCCGTTTACGAGCGCCGACGAACTGCCGATCCGCAGCTGCAGCGTCAAAGTCACCCGTTCCGCCGCGAAAGCCGGTACGCTCGTGCCGATGACCAGCAGCATAATCAGCAGCAGCGCCGCGCCTTTTTTCGCCAAATTCAATCGCTTTCCTCCTCTTTCGTCCCGTTCTGCCTGCCGCGATCCGTCACTCTTCGGCCAATACGATCCGGCGTTCCACAATATCGCCTTCGGACTGCATCAGTACGCGCACGGCTTGTCCCGGCACATACTTCTTCATCAGCTCGTTCAGGTCGACCAAAGCGGTAATGCGATGCCCGGCCACGCTGTACAGAACGTCGCCTTTCTTGACTCCGGCTTTTTTCGCCCCGTTCGACAGCACTTCCTTTACGGTCAGCGGATCGTCCGAAGGAAGGCCTACGGTCGCCGAAAAGCTTTCTTCCAGCTCCAGCCCGAGTCCGGCGCGGATCACCTTATGCTGCTTGAACAGCTGATTGACGATGTACTGCACCGTATCGGCCGGAATCGTAAAGCCGGTATTGTCGATATCCACCGCCGCGTATTTCATCGAATTGATGCCCAAAATCTCTCCGTGCATATTCACCAGCGGACCGCCGCTGTTGCCGGGATTGATGGTCGCGTCCGTCTGAATCAGACGGTACTGCGCATTGGTCGCCCGGTTGAGGCCGCTGACGATGCCGACCGTGGCGGAATTGCGCAGCGACAGGGACACCGGGGTACCGATCGCGACGACCTGCTCGCCGACGAGCGTCGTTTCGCTTTTGGCGACAAATTTGGCGGGCTTGAAGCCGGTCACGTTGATATGGATCAGGGCGATATCGCTAACCGGGTCGCTGTACACTTCCCGCACCTTGTACGACTTTCCTTCCGAAGTCACGACCTGGATATTCTCCATGCTTTCCACGACATGCGCATTCGTGACGATCCAGCCGTTCGAGCGGATGATGACGCCCGATCCGTGGGCCAGCCCGTAGCCTTCTCCGCCTTCTTCCCCGCCGCCGCTCCAATCGTCCGCGGCATCCACCGGCACTTCGCCGATAATGCCCACGACCGAAGGCGACACCTGCGCGATAACCTGCGGAATCGTTTTGGCCGAAGCGGCTCCCGCCGTCTTGGCGGCCGAAGCCCGCGCTTCCGGGAAAAGGCCGATACCGCCGATCCCGATGGCTCCCGCTAACAGCAGGCAGGCCGCTTTTGTTCCCGTTTTTCTCATTCCGTCGACAACCCTCTTTCTTCGCATGTCCGGATTCCGGCACAATCTACCCCACTTTAACATACCCGGCAAGACAGCCGCCAAACCCGGATCGGACCGGCGGCAAATCCGAAACGGTGACTCATTATCCACTTTATTCCACGGAGCCGGAAAAATGAAGCTTTTTATGCCCGCTCCCTTATGTAAAAAAGAAAACGGCCGCTCCGGCAGCGGCCGTTTTCCGTTTCGCGGCTCCGGCCCGCCGCGGCACCGAAGCGAACCGCGGTTGTCCGAAAGCGAAATTATTGGCCCAGAGGCTGGCGATCCGGCTCAAGCTCCTGCCGCGTCCGCTGCGTGTCGCGTTCCAGTACCGGCGCCAGGTAGCGGCCCGTATAGGAACCTTCCACCTTGGCCACTTCTTCCGGCGTACCGATCGCCACGACGTCGCCTCCGCCGCTGCCGCCTTCCGGGCCCATGTCGATCAAGTAATCCGCCGTCTTGATGACGTCCAGGTTATGCTCGATGACGAGCACCGTATCGCCCGATTCCACCAGGCGGTGCAGCACGCTCAGCAGACGGTCGATATCGTCCACGTGCAGGCCGGTCGTCGGTTCGTCGAGGATGTAGATCGTCTTGCCCGTGCTGCGGCGGTGCAGCTCCGAAGCCAGCTTCACGCGCTGCGCTTCGCCGCCCGACAGCGTCGTCGCCGGCTGACCCATCTTGACGTAGCCGAGGCCCACGTCGAGCAGCGTCTGCAGCTTGCGGCTGATCTTCGGCACGTTCTGGAAAAATTCGACCGCGTCTTCGATCGTCATCTCCAATACGTCGGCAATGTTTTTGTTCTTGTACTTCACTTCCAGCGTCTCGCGGTTGTAGCGTTTGCCTTTGCAGACTTCGCAGGGCACGTAGATATCCGGCAGGAAGTGCATCTCGATCTTGATGATGCCGTCGCCCTTGCACGCTTCGCAGCGGCCGCCCTTCGTATTGAAGCTGAAGCGGCCTTTCTGATAGCCGCGCACCTTCGCTTCGTTCGTCGTCGCGAACAGGTCGCGAATGTTGTCGAACACGCCCGTGTACGTCGCCGGGTTCGATCTCGGCGTGCGGCCGATCGGCGACTGGTCGACGTCGACTACCTTGTCGACATGTTCCAGGCCGCGAATTTCCTTATGCTTGCCCGGTTTGACCCGCGCGCGGTTCAAGTCGCGCGCCAGCGCCTTGTGCAGCACTTCGTTGACGAGCGAAGACTTGCCGGAGCCCGATACGCCGGTTACCGTCGTGAACAGGCCGATCGGGATCTTGACGTTGACGTTGTTCAGGTTGTTTTCTTTCGCGCCGCGGATCTCGAGCCAGCGGTCGCCCGGCCGGCGCCGGTTCAGCGGCACTTGAATGAAGCGGCGTCCGCTCAAATATTGGCCCGTCAGCGAGTCCGGATTGTCCATGATCTCCTGCGGCGTTCCCTGGGCGATGATCTGTCCGCCGTGCACGCCCGCGCCCGGACCGATATCGATGATATAGTCGCAGGCCATCATCGTATCCTCGTCGTGCTCGACGACGATCAGCGTATTGCCGAGGTCGCGCATATGCGCCAGCGTCTTGATGAGCTGGTCGTTGTCGCGCTGATGCAGGCCGATGCTCGGCTCGTCGAGAATGTACAGGACGCCCATAAGACTCGATCCGATCTGCGTCGCCAGCCGGATCCGCTGCGCCTCGCCCCCCGACAGCGTGCCGGCCGCGCGGCTCAGCGTCAGGTAGGTCAGGCCGACGTTTTCCAGGAAGCCGAGGCGGCTGCATACTTCCTTCAAGATCAGGTTCGCGATGGAGCGTTCTTTTTCCGTCAGTTCGAGCTTGTCGAAAAACTCGGAGGCTTTGGAGATCGACAGATCGGTCACATGCGCGATGTTCTCGCCGCCGACGGTCACCGCCAGCACTTCGCGCTTCAGACGTTTGCCTTTGCATGTGCCGCAAGGCTTGGTGCCCATAAAGCCTTCGATATATTCCCGCATGCTCTCGGACGACGTATCGCGGTAGCGGCGCTCCAGGTTCGGAATGATGCCTTCGAACGCGACCGTCACTTCCTTGCTGCGGCCGAAGTCGCCTTCGTAGCGGAACTTCACTTTTTGTCCGTCGCTGCCGTAAAGAATCTTGTTTTTCTGATCTTGGGTCAGTTCGGATACGGGCACGTCGGTCGGAATCTTGTAATGTTCGCAGACCGCGGCCAGGAACTGGGGATAATAGTTCGACAGACCGCCGCTCCATGCGGTAAAGGCGCCTTCTTCGATCGTCTTGCGCTCGTCCGGCACAAGCAGATCGGGATCGACGACCATTTTGTGGCCGAGACCGTCGCAGTCCGGGCAGGCGCCGAACGGGCTGTTGAAGGAGAACATGCGCGGAGACAGTTCATCCATGCTGAATCCGCAGATCGGGCAGGCGAAGTTCGAACTGAAGCGCAGCTCTTCCTGACCGATGATGTCGACCAGCAGCTGCCCGCCGGACAGCTTCAGCGCCGTCTCGATGGAATCCGCCAGTCGGGTCTGCACATCGTCCTTGATGACGATCCGGTCGACCACGATCTCGACCGTGTGCTTTTTGTTCTTCTCCAGCTCGATGCTTTCCGACAGATCGCGCAGCTCGCCGTCCACGCGTACCCGGACGAAGCCCTGCTTCGAAATCTCGGTGAACAGGCTCTTATGCTCGCCTTTCTTGCCGGAAATGACCGGAGCCAGAATCTGCAATCTCGTCTTCTCCGGGAACTGCATGATCCGATCGACCATCTGTTCGACGGTCTGCGACGTAATCTCCACGCCGTGATCGGGGCAGTGCGGCTTGCCGATCCGGGCGAACAGCAGGCGCAGATAGTCGTAAATTTCCGTGACCGTGCCGACGGTCGAGCGCGGGTTGCGGCTCGTCGTCTTCTGGTCGATCGAAATGGCCGGCGACAAGCCGTCGATCGAGTCGACGTCCGGCTTCTCCATCTGGCCGAGGAACTGGCGCGCGTAGGCGGACAGCGATTCGACGTAGCGGCGCTGGCCCTCGGCGTAGATGGTATCGAACGCGAGCGAGGATTTGCCGGAGCCGCTAAGGCCTGTCAGGACGACGAAGCGATCGCGGGGGATCGTCACGTCGATATTTTTCAAGTTGTGTGCTCTGGCACCTTTGATTACGATATTTTCGCTTGCCACCGGCCTCAACCTCCACTGTTATGCTTTTTAATGCGACTTTTCGCGGGAATGCGGCTTGCCGAAAAAGATCGGGGGCCGGATTCAAAATACGCATGAGCCGGGAAGACGCTGCGTCTCCGGCCGTATCCTTACGATCGCGTGTTGAATTCGGATTTCTTTGATTTTATTTTTCATGGGGGAAATCCGAATTCAAAGGCGAACGCTTCGCTTCTTCAGGATACGGCCTGCGCCTTCGCTGCTGCCAGCGACATGTCTATTGAATCGTTGGCCTCTTCATCTTTTTGGGAAGCGCGGCTTCCGAAAAATCGGCTGTTACGGGTAGACAAAAGATTGCGCCCGCAGGGCTGCGGACGCTGTGTGTCGGATATATCGGATAGAATGAACAGGAATATCGGGATGAAAGACGCGATGCGGATCAATCGGCCGCCTTAAGCTCCAGCAGAGCGTCGCGCAGTTCGGCGGCGCGCTCGAAGTTGAGATTTTTGGCGGCTTCTTTCATTTCCTTCTCCAGGCGCATGGCCATCTTCTCGCGTTCCTTCTTCGTCATCTTGCCCTGGGCGCCGGACAGGAAGTCCGTTCCTCCCTCGGCCGCCTTGGTCGCCTCGATGACGTCGCGGACCTTCTTCTTGATCGTCTGCGGCGTGATGCCGTGCTCTTCGTTGTAAGCGATCTGGATGGCGCGGCGGCGTTCCGTCTCCTTCATCGCCTTGTCCATCGACTCCGTGATCTTGTCGCCGTACATGATGACCCGGCCTTCGGAGTTCCGGGCGGCGCGGCCGATCGTCTGGATCAGCGAACGTTCCGAACGCAGGAAGCCTTCCTTGTCGGCATCAAGAATGGAAACGAGCGACACTTCCGGCAGGTCGAGACCTTCCCGCAGCAGGTTGATGCCGACGAGCACATGGAATACGCCGAGCCGCAGGTCGCGCAGAATGGCGATCCGCTCCAGCGTCTTGATATCCGAGTGCAGATAGCGAACCTTGATGCCGATCTCTTTCAAGTAGTCCGTCAGGTCTTCGGCCATCTTCTTCGTCAGCGTCGTGACGAGCACCCGCTCGTCGCGTTCGATCCGCAGCCGGATCTCGCCGATCAGATCGTCGATCTGTCCTTCGGTCTTGCGCACCTCGATGATCGGGTCCAGCAGACCGGTCGGACGGATAATCTGCTCGACCATCTCGTCGCAGTGTTCGATCTCGTAAGGCCCCGGCGTCGCCGAAACGTAAATCAGCTGATTCGCTTTGTCCTCGAATTCTTCGAACTTCAGCGGACGGTTGTCCAGAGCCGACGGAAGCCGGAAGCCGTGGTCGACGAGCACGTTTTTGCGCGCTTGGTCGCCGTTGTACATGGCGCGGATCTGCGGCAGCGTCACGTGCGATTCGTCGATGACGATCAGCATGTCGTCCGGGAAATAATCGAGCAGCGTGTACGGCGTCGCCCCCCGTTCGCGGAACGTCAGCGGTCCCGAATAGTTCTCGATGCCGGAACAGAAGCCGACTTCCTTCATCATCTCGATATCGTAGCGGGTACGCTGTTCCAACCGCTGGGCTTCCAGCAGCTTGCCCTGCTCGTGGAATACGGCCAGGCGTTCTTCCAGCTCGCGCTCGATGTTTTTGATGGCGATCTTCATCGTTTCCTCGCGGGTAACGAAGTGGGAAGCCGGGAAAATGGCGATATGTTCGCGCTCGGCGACAATCTCGCCGGTCAGCACGTCGATTTCGGTAATCCGCTCGATCTCGTCGCCGAACAGTTCGATCCGAACGGCCTGCTCGTCGCGCGAAGCCGGAAAAATCTCGACGACGTCGCCGCGGACCCGGAACGTCCCCCGTACGAAGTTGATATCGTTGCGCTGATACTGAATGTCCACAAGCCGCGACAATATGTCCTGGCGAGACTTCTCCATGCCGACGCGCAGGGACAGCAGCAGGTTGCCGTACTCCTGCGGCGAACCGAGGCCGTATATGCAGGAGACGCTCGCCACGATCACGACGTCGCGCCGCTCGAACAGCGAGCTGGTCGCGGAGTGGCGCAGCTTGTCGATCTCTTCGTTGATGCTCGAATCCTTCTCGATATACGTATCCGAAGAAGGGACATAAGCTTCCGGCTGGTAGTAGTCGTAATAGCTGACGAAATAATCGACGGAATTGTTCGGCAGGAATTCCTTGAACTCGCTGGCCAGCTGAGCGGCAAGCGTCTTGTTGTGGGCGATGACAAGCGTCGGCCGGCCGAGCTTCGCGATGGTCTGGGCGATGGTGAACGTCTTGCCCGTGCCGGTTGCGCCGAGCAGCGTCTGGTGTTTTTTTCCTGCCCGCACCCCTTCGACCAATTCTTCGA
Organism: Saccharibacillus alkalitolerans; assembly: GCF_011090185.1. Lineage (GTDB taxonomy): Bacteria > Bacillota > Bacilli > Paenibacillales > Paenibacillaceae > Saccharibacillus > Saccharibacillus alkalitolerans. Next base: position 47,914 of record NZ_JAAFGS010000004.1, read on the forward strand.
TCGCGGTCGGCTGGTCGCCCTGCGGCGAGAATTCCGAAACGATTTCAAACGGTTTGTTACTCATCACAATATCGCTCATTGGCCCTATTTCACCCTCATCATTTGAAGTGATAGTATTTGAACAGAGAATACGAAAAAAACCGGCGTATCGCTTTCGTTTGACACGCCGTCCGGATGCTTTATATTGTACATAACCACATTTTCGCGCGGAAAACGAAGCGGCTGCGGAGCCGCCCGTATTCAAAGCATGAAAATTGCCCGTCCTATCGGTTATTATGTCTGATGCAGCGATGATCGAAAAAGCCGAAAAAAACTTCGGGAACCGAGAAGCGAACCCAATCGTATCCTGCGAAAAACGGCGCTTCCGCCGGCGGAGAAAAGAGCCCCTTGGCGGTTTCGCTTCCTCTTAATAAGAATACGTGTTCCCGTTAAGTATACTCTTTTTCTCCATCCGTTGCAATTATTTATGAAAACGACACATGCTAATTTCAAGCTTGGGCTGCAGAGAGGAACGAACGTATGGACATCACTACGGTTATCGGAATCATCGCCGGATTCGCCGCGCTGATCGGAGGATTTTTATGGGAAGGCGGCGAGGCGGGAGGGCTGCTTCAAGGCGCCGCGGCGCTGATCGTTTTCGGCGGAACCGCGGCGGCGGTCTTCGTCAGCTTCCCCTGGAGAAGACTGCGGGCGCTGCCCGACGCGCTGAAGCTGGCTTTCGGCTCGCGCCGGGTGAACGCCGAGGAGCTGATCGAAGACATGGCCGGCATGGCTCAGACGGCCCGGCGCTCGGGCATGCTGGCGCTCGAACGGACGGCGGAGACGCACGAGAATCCTTTTATGCGCGAAGGCCTCGGTCTGATCGTCGACGGCGGCGATCAGCCGCTGATCCGCCAGATTCTCGAACTCGAGATCGACAAGCGGCAGGACAAGTACGACGGATACGCCAAAATTTTCGAATCGGCGGGCGGCTATGCGCCGACGATGGGCATTATCGGGACGGTCATGGGCTTGGTCCGGGTGCTCGGCAGCCTGACGGAACCCGCAAACCTCGGTTCGTCGATCGCCGTAGCGTTTATCGCCACCCTATACGGAGTCGCGAGCGCCAATCTGATTTTCCTGCCGATCGCATCCAAGATTCGCGCGCGCGGAGAAGAGGAGGTCCAAGTGATGGAGATGATGCTCGAAGGCCTGCTGTCCGTCCAAAACGCGGAGAACCCGAATCTGGTCCGCAAGAAGCTGGCCACGTATCTCGATGACTACAGGGAAGATCAAGCGGACGGAGCGGAGCTGCGATGAGCCGAAGACGCCGAAGACGCAAAGACGCCCCGCCGCATCAGCAGGAACGCTGGCTCATTACCTATGCCGACCTGCTGACGCTGCTGCTGATCTTTTTCGTCATCATGTACGGAGTCAGCACGATCGACGCGGAGAAGTACGAAGCCGTCTCTTCTTCGCTGCAGACGACGTTCCAGTCGGGCACCAACATTCTCGACGGCGGTCCCAAAATCGTCGGCGACAACGGACAGCAGCTGCCCGGCACGAAAGGAAACGCCCAGGGCGGAGCGACCGACGACGAACAGCAGGGCCAGGACGAACCGACCGCGCGCGAGCTTCAGTTCCGCGAACAGGAGCGTCAGCTGGCAAGCTTCCTGCAGACGATCCAGTCGTATGTGGCGGATAACGGGTTGGCGGACCAAATTTTCGTCGCCGACAAACCGCAGGGCATTTCGATCACTCTCAGCGACCGTTTCCTGTTCGACGTCGGGCGCGCCGATCTGAAGGAAGGCGCCACCGGCATTTTGGATCGTCTGGCCGCCCTGTTCGGTACGGTCGACGCCACGATCAGCATCGAAGGCCATACGGACAACCAGCCGATCACGGGCGGACGATACGCGGACAACTGGGAGCTGTCCGGCGACCGGGCGCTGTCCGTGCTCCGCTATTTTATCGACGCGCGCGGGCTTGATCCGACCCAGTTCCAGTACGCGGGTTACGCGGATACTCGCCCGGTCGGCGACAATTCGACGCCGCAGGGGCGCCAGCAGAACCGGCGCGTCGAAATTACCGTACTGCGTCAGCTGCAGTCGGACGAGGCGGCCGCGGCGCAGTAAGCCAGCGGCAAAATAAAAAGCGCGTATCGCCTTTTTCGAGGCGATCGCGCTTTTTTTGTCCTGTTCGAAAATCGGCAGGCGGGCAAATCTTAAGCGACGGGATTCAGCTTGTCCGTCTCTTCGGCATCATTCGTGTCTTCGCCGCCCGCTTGAATGCCTTTCGGAATGTCGGCATTCTCTGTAACCTCGGAAGCCAAAATCACCGCTCCTTCTGTCCCCGTCCCGTCCAGCGTAAAGCGAGAAAGAGCAGACTGAAGCCCTTCCGCAAGCTCGGACAGGAAGAGAGCCGAACCTTGAACTTCCTCCATTGTCGAGAGCTGCTCTTCGCCGGCGGCGCTGACTTCCTCGATGCCGGCCGCTCCCTGCTGAGCGATCGAACTGACTTCGCGCATCGCGTCCGCGATCCGCGAAGTCTGGCTCATCAGCAGATTGATCAATTCGCCGGCTTCGCCCGTTTCCTGCCGAACTCCGGTGACCGAACTGCGGATTCGGCCGAACACTTCCGAAATTTCCCGCCCGCTCTCCACGCCCCGTTTGGCCCGGTCGGCTCCTTCGTTAAGCGAAGTAACCGCCGCCTCCGATTCTTCCTGAATGGCGGCGATGATCCGGCTGATCGTTCGGGTAGAGTCGGCCGCGCTCTCCGCGAGCTTGCGGATCTCTTGGGCCACGACCGCAAAGCCGCGGCCGGCTTCTCCGGCGCGCGCCGCTTCGATCGAAGCGTTCAGCGACAGCAGATTGGTCTGCTTGGCAACCTGGTCGATCAGAACCGCCGCAGCCCCGATTTCTTCGGAACGGCCGCGCAGCCCTTTCACGACTTCCAGCGCATGGGCGACGCTGCGGTCGATCTCGTTCATGCGTCCGATCGTTTTTTGGACTTCTTCGCTGCCCCGTTCGGCCGCTTCGTTGGCGCCCTGCACGGAACCGGCAATTTCTTCCCCGGTTTTCCCGAGGCGGCGCATATTGCCCTCCATTTCGTCAACGAAGCCGCTGACCCCTACAATCGCCTTCGCCTGGGTCTCGAAACCGGCGGACAGCTCGGCCGAGGATGTCGCGATATGTCCCGCCGCTCCCGTCGTCTGTTCCGCGCTCGCGGCCAACTGCTGCGAGGAGGCGGACAGAGCAGAAGCGCTGTCGTCGACCTGGCGGATCATGTCGCGCAGACCGGCGATCATGCGATTGAACGACTGCGTAACCTGGCCGATTTCGTCGCGGAACAGATACGTGCCCTGCACGCTGAGGTCCCCGCCCTCCGCCTTCCGCATCATCTGCTGCATCTGACGCAGCGGATCGGATACAAGGCGCGCGATCAGCAGCCCTCCTCCGGCGATCAGCAGCACGCCGACGCCGATACAGATAAAGATCAAGAGGGTGGAAGCAGACGCCAGATCGAGCGAAGCCTCGTTATTGTTTTGCGCTTCCCGCAGAAGCTGAGTATTCAGCTTGTTCACGACCTGGTTGACTTGTTCGCGGATCGGCTGCAGCTCCGAGCTGAACATCCCGTAAGCTTCTCGGTCCTGATTGCGGGTCGCCAGATCCACGATCCGCGATCGAACGTTGAAGTAGTTCGGCGTCAGCTTGCTGTACTCGTCATACAACGCTTTCGCATCCGCGCTGAGCGCGATCTTTTCGAGTTCGGAATAAGCCATCGCGTTGCGCGCCGTTCTGTCGCTGATGCTCATCGACAAATTCTGGTTTGCCGTGTAGTCTTCGGTCAGCATCATTTCCATGACGTACGCTTCGATCGCGCTGTTGTTCGAGCTCACCTGCCCGATCGCGTTCAGCGAACGCAGATTGTTCTGATACATGTTCTCCGAAGCCGCCGCCATCTGCTTCATCGCGAAATACCCGGTGCAGCCCACGGCCAGCAGTATGATTCCGGACAACAGCGTCAGCAACAATATTTTCGTTTTGACCTTGAAATTCCGCATCTTGCTCATCGCCCCCCGGCTAGTCTAAAAGTCTTCCATTCGTTTGGATTTTCTTCATTCTATCAGTTCCCCGTAAAATCTGTGCAAGATTTTTATGAACAAAGGTCCATCTTTCAACTTTTTCATATAAGAACGAAGCAAAAAGGACAGAAGGAACCAACCAAAAGAACTACTCACATATCCTAAGGAAACAGCCCCTTAACGCAAAAAAAGACATGATTTCCTTAACAGGAAATCACGTCTTTCGCCCTTCGATCGTCTAGTTAATCTACGGGTGAAGAAGCGGCGGGAGAGGCTTTGCTCTTCCGATCCTCCAGCGGTTCTTCGGCGGTAAGAGTCTGACTGTCCGCCGAAGGAAGTCCGGCATCCGATGCGGGAGACGCCAGAAGTATCGGTTCGACTTCAATCCGCCCCGGTTCGGTATGCACGCTCCACAATCCCGGAAGAGAGAGCGGCCGGGAAGGACGCTCGGATAACGAAGCGTCGTCCGGCGCAAATACGAAACCGAGCTGGTGATGATCGCCCGCGTAAATCGGACGCTGCAGAAATTTGCTCTCCCCGCTGCGATTCTGCACTTCGAGCTTGCAAAACGCCGAATTGATTCGCAGCGCTTCGTGCATCTGCTGAGTCGTGCCGACCAGGCTTCCGTTCACTTTCAGCATTGTTTCGCCCGGCAGGATGCCCATGTCTTCGGCGGGACTGCCCGGCTGGACGGCCAAAATCTTAAGTCCGCGTCCCGAGTGCGCGTAGAGGGACGGCTGGCCGTCTTCTTCGCGAACCGCGTCGCGAATCAGCGCTTCGCGCAGAACGATGCCCGCTGCGGCGACGATGACGGTAATCGACGGCCAGAATACCGCGCCGGCCGCCAGAATCAGCAGAACCCCTCCGAACAGCAGCCCGCGCAGCGCCGTTCGGGAAGCTTTTCGTTCCGGCAGCTGTGTCCATGTCGCTTCCTGCATGCCGAACATGACCGGAAGCGACAGCAGCGTATAGCCCGCCGCTTCCGGCAGGCCCAACCAGCCGTTAAGCGGGGGATGCCAAGGCAGCGAGATTGCGCCGCCTTCGGCCGGAACAAGCAGCAGCGTCGGCGCCAACCAGAGCATGCGCAGCACGTAAGCTCCGACCGGACGGCCGCGCTTGCCCGGTATGTAAGTCGGCAGGGCAAAGTGCTTGCCCTGCAGAGCAATCAATGCGCTTTCCGTCAGATGCAGGAGAGCCGCCAAGACCAGCAGCGCAGGGATATTCAGACCCTGAATCGCGCCTAGCACGCTGCCCCCTACTCCCGTATCCGGCAGCCCGGGAATCCAGCTCAACGCGAACTGCAGCACGCCCAATGCGCCGACGGCGTAAGCAAAATTCGCAAAACGGATCCGGAACGCCAGCAGCACGAGCGCGGTAATCCATACCGCCGCCGCTCCGGACGGCGTCAGCGTAAAGCCGAGTCCGGCCATGATCAGCGATACGGCCGCGCCCGCGCACAGTCCGCCCAGCAGCGAACGCGCCGCCAGTCCCCCGTATCCGTGCAGACGGATATGAAAAAGCTTGCGCTCCAACATGCCCTGACGCCGATAATACATGAGCAGAATGAGCAGACCTGCCCAATAAAAAGGCTGAACAATCAATTCCAGCAGTGCCGACAGGATCATTTCCAAGTATTCGTTCATCGGTTTCTCCTTTTCGTCCCGCTTGTAAAAAGAGAAGGCTCGCGCCTTCTCTTCGTTAACACGCTGTTTTAGGAGTTCGACGCAGGCGCGAGCGTTTCCTTCTTCAGCTCGTCGATCGCCTGATTCAGCTGCTTGTCGTTGGCCTTGTCGGTGATCTGTTTCAAAATGGCCGCTTCGAGCGCTTCGGCCGTTTTTTTGTCGATCATGCCGCTGACCGTCAGCTTTTGCGCGGTTTGGAAAGCCTGTACCTGCTTTTTCGTCTCCGCATCGAAGTATCCGTCTTTGCGTTTGGCGTCATAGCCCAGTCCGCTCAGCATGATCTGCGCGCTCTTGACGCTTTCGTTGTTCATGTCGTACTTGAGCGTCTGTTCCTTGTCGATCGGAACCACCGAGAAGTAATCCGGCTGGCTGACCTTTTCGTCCGGCTTGATGCCTTTTTCGTGAATCCATTCCGCGTCCGGCGTCAGCCACTTCGCAATGGTCAGCTTAAGCAGCGTTCCGTCGCCGAGGCGATTCGGAATGCTTGTCTGAACGGTGCCTTTGCCGAACGAATTCTCGCCCATCAGCTTCGCTCCCGCCGACTCCTTCAGCGCGCCGGCCATAATTTCGGAGGCGCTGGCGCTGCCGCCGTTGATGAGCACCGTGACCGGGTAAGCTTTTTTCGATTTGGCGCCTGTCGAACGAACAGCCTGACGCGCTCCGCTCCGCTGCTCTTCCTGCACGATGATGCTGCCTTTCGGCACGAACTGCTCCGCCATGTCGACCACGACGTTGAGCAGACCGCCCGGATTGCTGCGCAGGTCGATGACGAGTCCCTTCATGTTCTGCTTTTCGAGCTTGGTCAGCTCTTCCTTGAAGCGTTCGCCCGTGTTGGACGAGAACTGCGTGACTTCGATCACGCCGACCCCGCCGTTTTCCATATGGGCGTTGACGGTCTCGAGCTCCACGTCGTCCCGCGTGATTTCGAATTTGATCGGGTCCTGCGTACCCGGGCGCCGGACCATGATGGTCACTTTGCTTCCCTTCGGCCCCCGGATCTTGGATACGGCCGTCTGCAGATCCAGACCTGCCAGCGATTTGCCGTCGACCGACAGCAGCACGTCTTTCGCCTGAATGCCGGCCTTCTCGGCCGGAGATCCCTTGATCGGAGACACGACCGTGACCTGGTCGTTCTTGAGCTCGACTTCGGCGCCGATCCCCGTGAACGAACCTTCGATCGATTCGTTGAATTCGCTGGCCTGTTCGGCCGGCATATAGGCGGAATAAGGATCGCCCAGCGAACCGACGATGCCGTTGATCGCGCCTTCGACCAGCTTGCCGTGATCCACGTCTTTATAATAGTTGTCCTCGATCAACTTGACCGCCGTATTGAGCTTGTTCAGTTCGCTCTGGCTTAGACCCGTGCTCGCGCTTGCTCCGCTGCTTGCGAAGATCGGATAATTCGTCAAGGCCAGCACCGCTCCCCCTCCGATGATCATTGCCACAATGACCAACAGAACCGCCGTCCGTTTTTTTATCATGGTGCAAGCCTCCTTGGAAATATCCTCAACCTGTGACTCCGACCGTTTACGGTTTATGCCGCGTTTCCCCGAACATGAAACGCGCTATAAAAATCGAAATGGCTGTGCTTCTTATTTTGGACGAAGCCTTCGCCAAACGCAAGACCCGCCCGGAACGCGCCGGGCGGGAATTCGGATGGTGCAAAGGCTTCTCCTTCGCCGGGCTTACCAGCCCAGGTAAGGCACCGGGTTGACCGGCTCGCCGTTGATTCTTACTTCAAAATGCAGGTGCGGTCCGGTCGAATTGCCGGTCGATCCGATTTCGGCGATCTTCTGGCCGCGCTGAACCGTCTGGCCCGGCGTCACCATAATGCCTCCGTCGCGGATATGTCCGTAGAGCGTCCAGACTCCGTTCCCGTGATCGACCACGACCGTATTGCCGTAACCGTTCCACCACTGGGCGACGGTTACGACGCCGCTTTCGGCGGCATGGATATCCGTACCCTGCGGAGCCGCCATATCGACGCCGGTGTGCTTCTTGACCTTGCCGGTAATCGGGTGCACCCGCGTGCCGAAGCCGGAAGACATCCGGTAGTGGTCCACCGGCGTCAGCATCGAACCGCTCGAAGACGATTGGCTTCCGCCGCTGTCCGGCAGGGGAGACGTATCTCCGCTGCTGTACGAATAGTCGCTCGAAGACTGCGCGGCTTCCGCCGCAGCCGCGGCACGGGCCGCCTCTTGTTCGGCCTGGCGCTGCTCCTCGGCCTTTTTCTCTGCCGCGGCCTGACGGGCTTTCTCCTGGGCGACGCGCAGCGCGGCTTCGGCCTCGGCTCTGCGGCGCGCTTCCTCGATCTCGCGCTTCTCGCGTTCCAGATCCGCACGCTTGGTCGCGAATTCGACGAGCATCGCGTCCTGCTCTTCGCTGATCTCGCCGGCTTCTTCGATATCGGCGTCGTACTGGGCGATCAGCTTGCGCTTCTCCTGTTCCTTGGCGTCCAGTTCTTTCTTATGGGCCTCCACCTGCGCGAGCAGCGTCTTCTGCGTGGCGTGCTGCATCTTCAGATCCGCCTGTTTTTCCACCACGATCTCCTGGTCGCGCTTCTGCTCTTCCAGAATGCTGCGGTCTTGGCCGATGATGCGCTTAATCGAATCGGCACGGTTCAGAAAATCGCCGAAATCGGCGGAAGCCATCAGCACGTCGAGGTAGGAAACGGCCCCGTCGGTATACATCATGCGGACCCGCGTATCGAGCAGTCCTTCGCGCTCGGAAATCCGCTTTTTGGCGGCTTCCAGATCTTTTTGGGTCTGCTCGAGCTGCATTTCGGTCTCCGACAGTTCCATGGTTACCTGGGTCAGCTTGCCGCCGACCACTTCGATATTCGCCAGCACCTGCTCCAGGTACTGGGACGTTTTGTTTTTGTAATGCTGGGCCGCTTTCTTGTCGGCCTCCGCCGCCTTCTTCTGCGTCTGTGCGTCTTTTTCCTGCTGCTGCAGTTTTTCGAGCTGGCGGTCGATTTTATCCGTCGAGCCCGAAGCATGAAGGCTGGCAGGCTGGACGATCAATGCGGCCAACAAGACGCCGGCCAATACCGAAGCTGTTTTTTTCAAAACGGGTTCCCCATCCTTTATTCCGAATTATCGTTGGCAGCCGTTCGCCAGCGTCAGACCTTCAAAAACTTGCGGATCGAAATCGTGCTGCCCCAGGCTCCGATCAGGAAGCCGAGACCGAGAATCAAAATGCTGAACCACAGCCAGATTTCCTGGAGAGGGATTAACGTGAACAGCGCCGAACTCCAGTCGGCGGCCGCCAGTTGAACTCTGAAATATCCGTATAATACAATCGCCAACGTCAAGGCCGCTCCGGTCATTCCCACCAGCACGCCCTCGATAAAGAACGGCCAGCGGATAAAGCGGTTCGTCGCGCCGACCAGCTTCATGATCGCGATCTCTCTGCGGCGGGCGATGATGGTCACCTTGATCGTGTTCGCGATCAGGAACATCGCCATGACGCCGAGACCCACGACGAGCAGCAGGCCGACGACGCGGATCGTCTGCGTCCACTGGAACAGTCTTTCCGCGGTTCCTTTTCCGTAATCCACTTCGTAAATCGGCTCGTTCGGATTCGAATCGTTGAGCGCCGAAATCTTGTCCGCCACGAACGGCACCGTCGTCGCTTCGATGACCTGAACCTTGAACATGTCGGGCAGCGGGTTCGTCCCCGTCTCTTCGTAGCCCTTCACCATCGCGTCGCCGAGCGTCTCGCGCATCGCTTCCAGGCCTTCCTGCTTCGACACGAAAGTCAGTTCCTGCACTTCCGGCATGTTCCGGATCTCCTGTTCGACGGCCTCGCGCTGTCCCTGCTCGATATCGAGGTTCAGGTACACGCTGATCTCCACCTGCTTGTCGACCTCGTCGGCCGCCCGGTCGAGGTTCAGCACGAGCAGCAGCGCGACGCCCAGCAGGGAGAGCGATACGACGATGGACAGCATCGAAGCGACCGACATCCAGCCGTTCCGGAATACGTCTTTCGTGCCTTCGCGAAGATGCCGCAGAAGGGTATTAAAATTCATAACCGTAATCTCCCCTCAGCTGGTCGCGGACGACCTGCCCGTTCTCGATCGCGAGCACGCGCTTGCGCATCGTGTTGACGATCTCCTTGTTGTGGGTTGCCATTACGATCGTCGTGCCCCGGAAGTTGATCTCGTCCAGCAGTTGCATGATGCCCCAGGACGTCTCCGGATCGAGGTTGCCGGTCGGCTCGTCCGCCACGATGACCGACGGATTGTTCACGATCGCCCGAGCGATCGCCACGCGCTGCTGCTCGCCGCCCGACAGATGCGCCGGTTCGCGGTTCGCTTTGTTCTTCAGCCCGACCAGGTCGAGCACTTCCATGACTCTCTTCTTCATGATCTTGCGCGGCGCTTCGATCACTTCCATCGCGAACGCGACGTTCTCGTAAGCGGTCAGCTTCGGCAGCAGCCGGTAATCTTGGAAAATGACGCCGATATTGCGGCGCAGCAGCGGAATGTTGCGCTGCTTCAGCTTGCCGAGGTTGAATCCGTTGACGGAAATCTGCCCCTTCGTCGGTACCTCTTCTCTATACATCAGCTTCATGAACGTCGACTTGCCGGCGCCCGAAGGGCCGACGACGTACACGAATTCGCTGCGGTCGATCTGGACCGAAACCCCTTTGAGCGCATGGGTTCCGTTCGGATATGTCTTCCACACATCCTGCATGTCGATCACGGTATCACTTCCCGAATTTGAATTTGCAGCCTTCGGCGCTTTGCGTCCCCCGCGCGCCTGTCGTTCCTTGGTACCGCCTGCATGCCGCGGTCTCTATATCCAGCCGCACAACCGCCCCTCGTCAATCGGTCGTGCCGCCTAAGCTCTTCTCTATGTATGTCATTGTAACAAATTTGTCCCTGCATGAGTAGAGACCCGGACTTCTCATAATGTCTAGGGCTATGGGGGAGGTTTTTCTCATTGTTCTTCCCTTGCAAAAAAGCTTCGGGCACGCCGGTAAGCGGCTCCGAAGCTTACGGGGTGCTCCCCCGGCATTCACGTTATAAATCCGGCGGACACGCCGGTTCGATCGTCCGTCCCCAGTATAACCGATGCCTCCGGCGCGCGTCCAGTTCGGTTCGGCGCCGTTACGGGGCAGGATCGGCAGATGTGTCGGTTCCGTTACTGTCCGGAACAGCAGCCGGGTCGGGAACGGCCGCCGAACTTTGAGGCAGGTAACTGGCGTTGAACGTGACGGTGGCCTCGAGCAGGGTTCCTTTGAACGCGTACGGCTTGGTCAGGGTAAACTGTTCGACCGAGGTGAGACGCGGAAGGTCTTGAATGGCGCTCATCCAGGCTTTGATCCCTTCGTAGCTGCCGCGGATATTCGCCGTCACATAGACCGATTTGACCTGCCCCGCCGCCGATGAACCTGCGCTTTGCGCCGCTTCCGAAGCTTGCGCCGTATTTTCGTCCGAAAACGAGGCGTCGGACAAGATCACGCTGGTCTCCAGCCCGACCTTGTACAGATCCGTCACGATTCGTTCCTGATCGGGATTGGCGGGCAGCTTGGCCGCGATTTGCTCGGCGCTGAGCTCCCCCGCTCCTACGGTCTTCAACTCGTCGATTTTTCTCTGATAAACGTCGTTCTCCTGCTGAAGCCGCGCGATCTCCGCCTCGTTCGCCGCGATATCTTCCGTTTGCGGGCGGATCATCAGCATGTAAGGCACCAGCAGCAGCAGGAACAGCACGGCTATGCCCAGCACCAGCGCCTGACGGTTATTATGGATTCGTTCCATCATTGACGCTTTCCTCCTGTGTCGTAAGATCCGAAGATGCGGCATCCGGCGCAATCGCGCCGCCGATCGCCTGTACGGAATCGGCCGCCGCGTCCGATCCGCCTGCCTGCGTTCCCGTCGAGATGCTGTACACCGCCGCATATAAACCGGTCGATGCAAGCGTGCTTCCGCTGCCCGTATCGGTTTCTTCCGCCAACGAAGAAATCGAGGCGCCCGAAACGAACGGCAGCTTTTTGAGATTCGCCAGGTAGACCGAGGCATCGTTAATCGTGCCCACATCGACCGTCAAGTCGACCGTGCTGTTTTGCGAGTAGGAAATATTCCGGATCACGCCGCGATCGGGAAGCGCCGCGTCAAGCTGTTCCAGCACCGACACCGCATCCATCCGCGACGCTTCCAACTGACGGATCAGCACTTCCGGCGAACCGCCGCTGCCCTGCAGGCCGGCCAATTCAAGCTGCTTGACCTGGCTGTCCGCGATAAGGCGGTCGATTTGCTCGCTTTGACCGGCAAGGTCGCTTTTTTGCGCAAAATAAAACGCGGCGACTCCGCCGACAGCCAGAATCCAGATCAGCAGCAGCGCTCCCAGCGCATACGGCAGCACCCTCGCTTCCCGGTCTTCCCGCGGCATCAGGTCGATCAGGCTGTTTTTATCGTCCCGCAGAGCGGCGCCTACGGCCACCCGGTAAAGGTTCAGCGAAGCGTCCGCGACTTTGCCCGGCGAAGATTCCAGCTCAAGCTCTTGAATATCGATCTCTGCCAGCGCCTGACGCAGTTCGTTCACGAGCTGTCCGCGGCTGGCTTCCGTCCCCGTGACTACCAGTTCCGTAATCCGGGCGGCTCCGTCGTGCAGGCTGTATTGATAGAAGTTGAGCATACGCGAAATTTCGGCGGTAATCTCCAGTACCTGCTCTCCGGACAGCCGGTCGTCGCGAAGCGCCGTTTTCTGATCCAGATACGATTGCGATTCGAACAGCGGCGCTTCTTCCACGATATCGAGCAGGTTGATCGTTCGCATGAATACCGGCTGGCCTTCGCGGAACATATAGACGTCGAGCTGCGAGTGTTCCAGATGAACGAGCATGGTGTCGGCAAACGACTGGCCCCGCGCGATTTCCGCCATGCGTCCGAGCGCCGTGGCGGACACTTCCACGCTCTCCGTCTTGATGCCGGCTTCGTCCAAGATCTCGACATATTCGGCGATCAGCTTTCGGGGCGCCGCGAAGACGAGCACCCGGGTCACTTCTTCCTCGAACCCTTCATCCTGAATCTGCATATCCCGGCCGATCGGAATGAAGTCGTACACCGGCTCTTCGAACGGCAGATGCAGGCCCGTCTCCACTTCGAGCGCGACCAGCTGCTGCACCTGCTTGGGCTGCACGGCCGGAATTCCCATTTTGCGGATAATGACCTGCGAAGGAGGCACGGACAGAGCGACCCGGCTTCCTTTCAGCCCTTCCTGCTCCGCCCACTGGCGAATCTGCGAGCGAAGCTTTTCCTCGTCGGCGATCTGGTTTTCGATGATGGTTCCGGGATCGAGCGGCAGGAAACTCTGCTTCTCGATTTCCCAGGTTTTATTGTTTTTGAGTTGAATGAAGCGGACGCCGTTCTGTTCGATCGTCAGTCCCGCTTTTTTGCTTCCGAGTCCGAGCATGCCTGGTGGTTCCTCCTAACCGATCAGCGAGAAATACCCGCCGATAATCTGCGTTCCGTAAAGGTAAGCGATCAATGTGCCCAGCGCCAGCCACGGACCGAACGGAACGGGCTGGCGGCGCTGCACGATTTTCGAAGCGATAAGCAGCATGCCGACGACCGTGCCGAACAAGCAGGCCAGCATAAAGGCCAGTACCGCCGGTCCGATGCCGAGCACGAGTCCGCATAGCGCGAACAGCTTCACGTCGCCCATTCCCATGCCGCCTTTCGTAAGCAGCACGATCAGCAGAATCAATCCGCCGCCGAACAGCCCGCCCAGCGCGTAATGCCACCAGGGCGCCTCCATAAAGACGAAGCGGAGCAAGATCAGAATCGGCGCGAAAAAGAGCAGCACTTTGTTGGGAATGAGCATGTATTTCAAATCCGCGACGGTGACAATGACGCATAGGCCGGCCAGCACGATGCCGATCGCGGCCGCCCCCGTCAAGCCGAAGCGGAGATACATCCATAGGAAAAGGATTCCGGTCGCCGCTTCGAACAGCGGATACACCGGCGAGACTTTGACTCCGCAGTGCCGGCATTTCCCTTTTGAAAACAGATAACTGAATACCGGAACCATGTCTTTGGCGCCCAGTCTGCTGTCGCAGCTGCCGCAGCGCGACGGCGGATGCACGATGGATTCTCCGACGGGAACCCGAAGGCCGACGACGTTGAAAAAGGACCCGAATAGCAGGCCGATGACGGTGATGTAGGTGGCGATGAAAATGGTCATGGTGTGCAGAGGATTGGAATAAAACGCTGCAGTCTAAAAGGTTGTTCCAATCGCTGTTACCCTCCAATTTCCTGATGAGATTAGGCAAAGGGTGAAATTGGAGGGTAAAGGCGACCGCTCCGCTTTTCCACAATCCTTTTAGCCTTCCGCTGAGATTCCAATCTTAGGGGTGGAGAGAGAAGAAAAGATTAAGAGATTAAAAGATAAGGGATAAAGAGAAACCGGAAAAACGGTGGGTTTTTCCGGTTTTTTGAAACTCTAACACAGTTAAATTAATCAAGCTTCATTAAAAATTAATTATTTTTTTTGACTTAAGATTTCTGCTGCTGTAAATGTTACTTCTCCATCAGCAGTAGTCAAAGCTACTGTGTTGAGTGAACCTGTGGCCGTATAGGTAACAGTACCTGCACTAATTGTCTTTTTGTTACTTGGCAGAGAGAGAGGGCTATCCAGGTATCCTTTAGTTTGCATATTGGCGACAGTTACACTTGCCCCTGCAGCTGCAGTAGTGCCGACAGCCGGAGTGAAGAATTGACCATTCTGTTCGCCTGTAATATACAATCTGGAAGCATCATAGACCTGTCTAGCGGTTGCTACGTCAGCGCTACTACGCGAATTGCTGATAATGTTACCGATCAACGGAATCGCGATAACCGCGATAATCGCGATAATAACCAATACCGCCAAGAGCTCGATCAACGTAAAGCCTTTTTCTTCCTTGCCCATTTTCGCCCATACGCGCTGCATGAACGTCGACTTGCGTGCTTCCGTTACTTCCACTTCGTTAACCGCTTCTACTGCCTGATTCATTGGGTTATTCACTCCCGTAAGTAAATTTCCGGATTGCTCCGGTACTGCCTGCAAGCCTCGTAACACAAGGCTTTATCGCGGCGCCGTACATATCCCGATCGTTCTCGAGCCCTTCATACGGAGCCGCGCGCTTTTTTAGGAAACGCTGCTGTACAGCGTGAACATCGGAAGCATGATCGCCGCCATAATCGTGCCGACCACCGCGGCCAGGAACACGATCAGCAGCGGTTCCAGCAGCGACTTCAACCGATCGACCGTGTTGTCCACGTCCATCTCGTAGAAATCCGCCACTTTGCCGAGCATGTCGCCCAGCGCCCCGGTCTCTTCGCCGATCGCGATCATTTGCGTGACCAGCGGAGGAAACACCCAGGACTTCTCCAGCGGAGCCGAAAGGGATCGGCCCTGGCGGAGCGAATCGCCCGCGCTGCGGATTACTTTGCCGATTACTTTGTTGCCCGCCACGTCTTCGACGATCGTCAGCGATTGAAGAACGGGAACGGCGCTTGCATATAATGAAGCGAACGTACGGGTAAACTGCGCGATCGAGCTCTTCTGGTTCAGCTTGCCGAATACCGGAATTTTCAGCTTCATGTAATCGATCCAGTAGGACCCCTGCTCGGTTCTCTTGGCTATGAAGAATGCAGCGGCCAGGATCAGCAGGGCGAGTCCCCAGAAGTACCAGTAATGCTGAATGCTGTTGCTCAGCGCCAGAACCGCTACCGTAATCGCCGGCAATTCGGCATCGAACGAATCGAACATCGTAATGAACTGCGGCACGATCGCCCAGAGCAGGTACACCGTCGACACGATCGCCAGAATCGCGACCGTCGCCGGATAAGTCAGCGCCGATTTTACTTTTTCGCGGGTAGAGTGCTGCTTCTCGAAAAAGACGGCCAGCCGCTCCAGCGTGCCTTCGAGATCGCCCGTCTCCTCCCCCGCCCGCACCATGCTCACGAACAGCGGCGGAAAAATCCGTTTGTGCTCCTGCACGGCCTGGGAGAACGGAATCCCTTTCAGCAGGCTGGAAGCCACCTGGATCAATGCGCCCTTGAGCGCCTTGCTCTCGGTCTGTCCCGCCAAGATCGTCGTCGCGTCCACGATGGTGATGCCGGCGCGGATCAGCGTGGCGAATTGGCGGCAGTAGATGATGAAATGGATCGACTTGACGGGATTGCCGATATAGATTTCTTTCGACAATACCGTATTGTTTTTCTCGACGAGCGAGAAGACTTTCAAGCCGCGTTTGCGCAGCTCTTCCATCGCAGAGGCTTTGTCGCTCGCGTTCAGCTTGCCTTTGAGATTCTTGCCGCCGCTGGTGCGTACCTGATATTCGAACTGCGGCATCAGGCGGTCACCTCCGTCATGTACTCTTTGGCCGCCGCCGGATCAACCGCTCCGCGCTGAAGCTGCTCGCGGATGTTCATTCCCAGCGTATGCATGCCGAACGCTTTGCCCGTCTGCATCACGCTGCGGATCTGATGAATCTTCTCCGAACGGATCAGGTTGGCGACGGCCGGCGTGTTGACCAGCACTTCGGTGACGCAGGTTCTTCCCTGCCCTCCCCGGTTCGGAAGCAGTCGCTGCGAGATCACCGCGGTCAGCACCGAGGCGAGCTGGGTGCGCACCTGCGGCTGCTGATAAGCCGGAAACGCATCGATGATCCGGTCGACCGTTTTCGGCGCGTCCGTCGTATGCAGGGTCGCCAATACGAGATGCCCCGTCTCCGCCGCGGTGATCGCCGCCGAGATCGTCTCCAGGTCCCGCATCTCGCCGACCAGGATGACATCCGGGTCCTGCCTGAGCGCGGCCCGAAGACCGTCCGCGAAGCTCGCGGTATCCAGCCCCACTTCGCGCTGATGCACCAGCGATTTGCGATGCTCGTGCATGAATTCGATCGGATCTTCCAGCGTAACGATATGCTTGCTGGTCTTCGTATTGATATCGTGGATCATCGCGGCCAGCGTCGAAGACTTGCCGCTGCCGGTCGGGCCGGTCACGAGAATCAGCCCCTGCGGCCGATGCGCCAACGACGCCAGCGAAGCCGGAAGCCCCAACTGCTCCATCGTCGGAATTTTTTCCGGGATGGAGCGCGCCGAGATCGCCGCATGGCCTTTCTGCCGGTAGACGTTGATCCGGAAGCGGTCCGCTCCCGGCAGCGCGTAGGCGAAGTCGATCTCGCCTTCGGTCCGGAAACGTCTCGACCGCTCCTCCCCGAGCAGCATCGCGGCCATCTCTTCCGCTTCCGCCGGACCGACCGGCTCCCCGCTCAGCGGCATCAGCGAGCCGTGGATCCGCACGCTGGGCGGCGCTCCGACCGCGATATGCAGGTCCGACGCTCCCTTGGCATGCATCTCGCGCAGCAGCTCTTCGATTGTCCGCGTTTGTTCGTTCATCTTCAGCAGCTCCTCCGCCGTTCATTCGAATCCCTTAATCCGACACCCTAGTGGGCAACCGTTTCTTTCATGACTTCCTGCAGCGTCGTAATTCCCATCGCGACTTTGCGGAATCCGTCTTCCAGCAGCGACGTCATGCCTTCTCTTTTGGCCGCTTCGCGCATGTCCTCGATGCTGCCCGATTCGTTGACCAGCCTGCGAAGCGTATCCGTCATCGGCATCACTTCGTGGATCGCGACGCGGCCCCGGTATCCCGTACTGCTGCAGTTGCCGCATCCTCTGCCTTTATACAACTTATCGGCGAAGGCCCCTTGGTTGCTCATGAGAATTTTTTCCTGTTCCGAAGGCGTGTATTCCGTCCTGCATTCCGGACATATCTTCCGCACGAGGCGCTGGGCGACGACGCCGATCAGCGACGACGCGATCAGGTACGGCTCGATGCCCATGTCCCGCAGGCGGCTCACGCTGCTGACCGCGTCGTTCGTATGCAGCGTCGAGAGAACCAGGTGGCCCGTCAGCGAAGCTCTCACCGCGATTTCAGCCGTCTCGGTATCCCGGATTTCCCCGACCATGACGATGTTCGGATCCTGACGAAGAATGGAACGCAGACCCGCGGCGAACGTCAGGCCGACGGCCGGATTCACATGCACCTGGTTGATGCCTTCGATCTGGTATTCGACCGGATCTTCGACCGTGATGATATTGGCTTCCTCGGTATTCAGGTGATTGAGCGCCGAATACAGCGTCGTCGTCTTGCCGCTTCCGGTAGGCCCGGTCAGCAGCATGATGCCGTACGGCCGCTCGATCATGTCTTTGAACACGGACGCGTTGCGTTCGTCGAACCCCAGCTTGTCCATCGACTGCACGCCGGTTGTCAAGTCAAGCAGACGCAGCACGATCTTCTCGCCGTGCACCGTCGGCAGCGACGAGACCCGGATATCGATCATGCGGTAGTCGACCTGCATCTTGATCCGGCCGTCCTGCGGCAGACGCCGCTCGGCGATGTTCAGCTTGGCCATGATCTTCAGGCGCGCCGTAATGAACCCCTGCATCTGCTTGGGAATCATCCGTTCCGTCCGCAGCGCGCCGTCGATCCGGTAGCGGATCGCCAAGTTGTTCTCGCCCGGATCGACATGGATGTCCGAAGCCCGCAGCTGGGCGGCCTGCTGGATCATCTGATTGACCAGCTTGACGATCGGCGAGTCTTCGTCGGTAATCTCGGTCTCCTCGATCTCTTCCGCGCTCGGCAGCTCGCCCATCATCTGGTTCATCGAGTCCCGCAGCCCGTAGTGCCGCGCGATCGCCCGCTGCAGCTCGTCGCGCGTGCAGATGGCCGGCTCGATGCGGAATCCCGTGCTCATGCGCAGATCTTCGATCGCGAAATAGTCGAGCGGATCGGCCATGGCGACCATCAGCTTGCCGCCTTCCTTCATGAAAGGGAGCACCTGATAGCGCTTGGCCATGCTTTCCGGAATGATCTGGGTAATCGCCGGATCGATCTGATATTTGAACAGGCTGACATGGGGAATGCCGAGCTGGAACTCCAGCACTTCGATCAGCTGCTGCTCCGTGATGGTGCCCTGGGCGATCAGATGGTCGCCGAGCTTGCGCTTGGTCTCCCGCTGCTCGACAAGCGCCTGCTGCAGCTGCTCCTCGGAAATAATGCCGTTCTCGACAAGCAGGTCGCCGAGCCTTTTCTTAATGATTGCCATGCCCGCTTCATCTCCGCCGTATTTATTGAAAGTCAGGATTCAAACTTTGCCCCGTTTAACCGAAAAAAAGAAGAGTTAACAAGCTCATGAGGCACAAGGTCCAGAAAATTCGGGACCATCGACCCCAATCGTCTTTCTATATATCGTAAATTCGGGAAGGCCTTTTTAGAGGCTTTAAGAAAAAAATCGAAAAATCACGCACGTTTATAATTTTACGCAATTTATTTAGCAAAAATAAGCAATTAGTATTGAGAACGTAAGGCTTATGACCTAAAATGATTATATACCATAGCCCTTGGTTTTTGACAATTATTTCGTAAGATTCTCTCCACTTTTGGAGTTTTTAGGCATATGGGACGAGAAGCCGGCTACCTTACGTTCACTGATCCCTTTATATAAACAAATCGAGGAGGAATCCCAGTTGAAAAAGAAATCGATCGGAATTTGGGCTGTCGTTCTGGCCTTTATTCTGGTGAGCGTACCGTTCGGCATGTGGAAAGTCATGGCCGGTACGGAACCCGCTTACAAGATCAAAATTTTGGAAGTGATCGACAACGGGCCCTACGCCCTGAAGAACGCGCTTCAAGATACGCCCAACGTCACGGTGGATACGATGCGGATGAAGACGTTCGTCGCCATGCGCGACGAATTGAACGGCAAATACGACGCCGTTTACTTCGGCAAAGGAACGTACAGCACGGCGCTGCCGCAGACGTTCACTTCCGGTCCGTCCGATCCTCAGCGCCAAGCGCACGACACGACGGCGATCATGAACGACATCACGACGCTCAAAGCGGGCATCATCGAAAACGACTATATTCAAAAAGGGCTTCCGGTCATTTTTCATGCTTCGATCAAAAACCAAGATCCTCAAGGCAAGCTTTATGCGCTTTACGGCAAATACAAAAACGCGTCGACGCGTCCGAGCAACGTCATCGTCGTGGACGATTCGTCGCTCGCCGCGGTAGTCGGCGACATCAAAAACGGAGCAGCCCTGTACAAGCAGCGTCCGCAGATCGAAGTTGTGGCCAAGCCGCTGGACTTTCTGGCTGGATCGACCAAAGTGTATACGACCGGCGATACGCTGACTTTCAGCTTCAATGCCAACAACGTCAAAAACTTCAAAACCCCGGTCAATGCCAAGCTGTATGTCAGCGTGGACAAAGTGCTCAAGCTGACCGACGAGAATGTCGTGGCCAGCTCCACGCTGACCGAACGAGCCGAAACGCTGACCTACAAACTTCCGCAGACTTTCTCGGGTCCGGTGTACTGGCGGTTGGAAGTGAGCGCGAACGGGCTGCGGGATTACGCGGAAGGAGCCGTTCGCGTCCATGACAAGCAGACGGTCATCCGCGTGCTGCAGGTCATGCCCAAAGACAGCGTCAGCAGCCTGCTCGAGCCCGGCAACATGAACCAGACTTACTTGAAGACGGGCGATTACGACATCCAGATCACGCCGGTGCTGTTCAGCGAATTCAACACGGCGGGCGGCGCCAATTCTTATTCGAACCTGAACGGCAAATACGATATGGTCATTTTCGGCTTTATCGACAACTATAATACGCAGACGGCCGGCAGCCTGACGCCCGAAGCCGCAGACGGCGTCAATGCATTCATCAAGACCGGGCAGGCCGTTATGTTCACGCACGACACCATGATCGGCAACATCTACAATCCTTGGATCAAAAATTTCCAAAAAACGACGGGCCAAACCGAGCTCTATACCAATATGGGCCTCGGCGCTCCCAACAAGTCGACGCGAACCAAGATCGTCAACAGCGGCATGCTGACCCAGTTCCCGTACGACTTGTCCCTGAAACCCGGCAATCCGAAAGGATATGTCGGTCAGATCGCGCGAACGCACAACCAGTATTACATGCTCAATCTCGAAGATCCCAATATCGTGCCTTGGTACAACATCGTCAGCGAAGACATCGATCCGAGCAAACGCGATACCGACGACAGCTATGATCACTACTACACGTATTCCAAAGGAAACGTGACCTATTCCGGCACGGGCCATACCAACACCGGCTTCCCCGAATGGGAGCAGAAGCTGTTCGTCAATACGATGTTCCGGGCGTTTATCGGTTCGAACCACGCGCCGACGATCGATGTGATCGCGCCGCTCGATTCGGAGACGACCAAGCCTTCCTATTTGAAAGATCTGGTATTCAGCTATCGGGTAAACGACCTGGATCTGCAGGATCCGACCGTCTACTCGTCCGTCCGCTTCAAAGTGAACGGCGAGTATGTGAACGATATGGCCATAGCGGAAAAGAACGTGCCGAAAGGGTCCGTCATCACCGAAAAATTCACGAACCCTTTACAACTGAAAGAGGGCACGGTTCAGATCGAGATCACCGCCCACGACAAACAGGGGGCGACGGTCCAAAAAACGATCGATTTGAAGATCAAAAAAGTCGCGGCCAGCCTGCTCGCGGATCGCGCGCTTGACGTCATTCCGCCCAACTACGAGTTTTTGACCGGCAGCCCGGTAGGCATAACGTACACGGTAACCCCGCAGCCGATTTCGGCCTCGGAGATCCGTTCGGGCGAGAGCGGATTGAAGCAGCTGGAAATCTCCAACATCGTATACAAGGAAAAACTCCAAGCGGGACTTGAAATTTCGGGCGATCTTCCGGAAGGCATGAGCAAAACGGGAACCGTCGAAGAAGGCTACTCGCTGAGCAAGAAGTTCGACAAGATCTTGTATACGCTGGACGGCGCCACGTATAAACCGGATGCCGGCAGCGGCATCTCGTTCCACCTCGATCTCGTGCCGACGTTAAAAGGAAGCTACACGCTGAATCAGGCCCGTTTGACCTACGAAGACGTCCATGCGACTTCTTCCCATTCGGCAGCCGTTCGGCAGCTGCAAAATTACAGCTTGATCGTGCTGGGAACCTCCGATACGACGCTGTCGGAAGGCATGATTCAAAAAGGGGTAGCGATCAACGGTTCCGTCACTACGTCAGCGACGATCGGCCAATCTTTGGACGCTGCTTCGCCTTCGCCGGCTTTCGTGACCAACGGAAACTTGACCATTTCCAAAGGCAATATCTATAAA
This sequence comes from Saccharibacillus alkalitolerans, assembly GCF_011090185.1. Classification (GTDB taxonomy): domain Bacteria; phylum Bacillota; class Bacilli; order Paenibacillales; family Paenibacillaceae; genus Saccharibacillus; species Saccharibacillus alkalitolerans. The sequence goes on from NZ_JAAFGS010000004.1 coordinate 69,833, forward strand.
AACGCGATCATGGCCAAAGGCGATCTGACGGCTCCCGGCCTTGATTTCGGGGAGTTCAGCAGCGCGATCGCAGGCGGAAGCGTCAAGTTCGGCTACGCGAACGGAGACGCCACCAAACTGTCTTACGGCGGCGCTTACGGCGGACCGGATTACGTGAATCCCAAGCCGATTCGCGGAGACGCCGACGCGTTGAAAAACCGGATCACGCAGGCTTTCGACTTCGCGGATGCCAAAAGCAACCTGACCGCCCTGTCCGATTCTTATGCCGCCATGCCCGTCAACGGAAACCGGCAGCCGGCTTCCGGCGTGACCGACGGAGGCGTGCTGACCCTGACCGGAACCGATGCCGGATTAAACGTGTTCCGCATCGACAGCGCCGATACGACGAACATGAACGACCTGAAGATCGTGGTGCCCCAGGGCGCTTCGGCGGTCGTGAACATTTCGGGCGGATCGCTGCGCCTGTCGAATATCGTGTCTGCCGATCCGACTCGGACCCTGATCAATTACACCGGAACGGGAACTTTGTACGTCGGCAACGCGCCGACGAATCTGTTCCCGAAAGGCGTTAACGGTTCCAAGGTGGACAGCAGCGTGCTGGCGCCTTACGCGACCGTGAACTACAACAACGGAAACGGCTCGGTGAACGGGTCGATCGTGGCCAATGAGCTGATTTCTTCCGGTAGCGTCACGTTGAACAGCGCGCCGTTCGCCGGAACGGAACCTCCGGCGGTTCCGGTATCCGGCGAGCCGAGAGACATTCCGTTCCCGGAAATCCTCTTTACGGGCGTGATCAAAATCAAAAGCATCGCCATGGAAGATCAAGCGGTATGGATCGACGATTCCACCGCCATGGTTCCCGTCGTGACGCTGTCTAACGGAGCGCTTGCGGACCAGCCGCTCCTGAACTGGTCAAGCAGCGACCCGGCCGTAACGATCGAATATCCTACGGGAACGAAAGACGGCAAGGCCGCGAGCGTCAGCGTGAAAGGCGTCAAAGTCGGCGAAGCCGTGATCACGGCGACCGCGACGGACGGAAGCGGCGTAAGCGGCTCCGCGAAGGTTAGAGTCGAAGCGCCCGCGCTGTCGATTACCGGAACCCAGTCCGTGAACGTCGGACAGACTATCGCGGATATCAAAGCCGTCGTGAACGCCTCCAACTTAAAAATCGACAAAGTCGATTGGACGTTCACGAGTACCGGAAGCGGCGAAGTCACGCTTGTTCCTCAAGCCGATCCGTCGTCGCTGAAAGTGACCGGCGTGAAAAGCGGCAGAGTCACGCTTCACGCGACCGCCGACATCGTAAACACGAAAACCAAAACAACGAAGAAACTGAGCGCCACTTACGAGATCGACGTTACCGACAGCCTGGATAGCGTGATCATTAACGGTCCGGATACCGTCAAAAAAGGCGGAACCGTCGACCTGGCTGCGGATATCAAGCCGGCCGCAGCCAATATCGGCAGCATCGTTTGGAGCATCGCCGACGGCGAGGGCAAAGCGATCTTGACGCCGACCGGCCGCGCGCCTCAGCTGACTGCGGTTCTGGAAGGCAAAACCCCCGGACCGGTCACCGTCATCGTTACGGTAAAAACGGCCGGCGACTATCCGATCGAAAAGACGGCCACGAAAACGGTCTGGGTGCTCGACTTCGCGGTGGAAGGACCGAATACGGTCTACGCGGGAGAACCGATCGACCTGACGGCCGGGCTGCTGCCGTCAGCCTATACGGGAACGCGGGGGCCGATCGCCTGGTCGGTCGTCGACGATACGGACCCTGCCGGCACGAACAGCACCTACGCCAAGCTCGGCACGCCGAATTCGGACGGGACCGCCGTTTCGTTGACGGGCGTCAAACCGGGACCGGTCAAAGTGATCGCTAAGATCGATACGCCGGCCGGAACGTTCACGGCCGAGCACAAAGTCATCGTGAGCCCGGTCGTGACCGGACTGCTGCTGCCGGCCACGACCCCGGTTATGCAGGGCGCGGCAGTCGACCTTATCCATAACGGAACGCGCTCCCTGGTGGTCGAACCGAGCAGCATCAAAATTCCGGACATTCAAAATCAATTGAAGTGGACCAGTGCCGATCCGACCGCGGTCAGCGTGAGCGATCAAGGCGTAGTGACCGGAAGCAAAGCCGGACGCGAAGTGGTCGTAACGGTCTCTTACCAGAGAACGGATTCGTCGCCGATCATTACGGCTTCGACCCGGGTTATCGTGGATAAAGCTCCCGACCCGAATGCCCCGGTCTCCGGGGACCGCTACTGATCCCCGCCGTTACCAGTGTCCTACAAGCATAAAAAAAGCTCCCTCACGGATTCCCGTGAGGGAGCTTTTTGTCGCGGGTCCGGCTTTCAAACCTTCCGCTTCCGCTCAATCCGCCGAAGCCGGCGCCAGTTCGATTTTCTCCGCTTTGACGCTCACCCGGTCGACCCGAGGCAGCGCCAATCCTTGATGTTCGAACACTTCGTCATTGTAATTGACTTTGAATCGGCTGGTCTTGGTTCCGGTCTGATCATCGAATACGATATGCTGCCTGCTCGGAGCTTCCACGGAATCGCCGACGACGGCATTGACCGTCAGATTGCCTTTGGCGAAAAAGCCTCCGCGCAAATCGAAATTCGAACCGACTCCGTACAGCTCCGCCGTCGCGTCCGTGTAGAAAAATCCACGCAGCGTTCTCGCTTCGTTATTCGGTTTGAACGCATCGACCCGATTAAGCAAAATGGAGCCTTTGGAGATCAATACGATTTCTTTGTCGCTTCCGCCGCCGTCGGCAGCTCCCGTAATGGTCGCATCCTGAATCGTGGTGCCGCCCAGCGCGAACAGCGTGGAATCGACGTTGATGCGGCTGGCCAGGTTTACGGAACCTGTGACGAGAATGTTGCTGTATAAGCGAAGTTCCGAGTCGTCGACCGTATTGGCAACCGTCAGGTCGCCGTTCACGACCAGCCAGGCCGTATCGTAACCGCCGGCCTTCGTGCTTTTCCCGGTCTGAATCAGGTCCCGCAGCCATTTGCCGTCCACATTCAAATTGCCGTTAAAAACAACGGTTCCGTTCATTGCGGACAGCGTGTCGGACAATTTCGTCAGGGCCGCTTGGTAATCCAGATAGTCCTGCTCGTACTGCGCCAGATCTTTCTTATACTGCCCGTACTCTTTGTCGTATTGATCGAGTTCTTCCTGGGTCGCGTCCGAAGACGGCGGCTCGGGCTGGACGGGCTCCACCGGCTTCTCGGGCATCTTGAGCGCCCCGTCGTAGCCGTTCAAATAGTCGTTCAGCCCCGCAGCCTGCGGAAGCGCGCTTTCGTCTACCTTAAGCGCTCCGGCAAGCTTTTCGCGGAACGAGCGGTCGACATTGATTTGAATAAACTGTTCGTTTTTGCGAATCCGTACCTGGCTCAGGTCGATCCCCAGCCCTTTGAGCACGTTCGCTTTGATCAGTTCTCCGCTCAGCGCTTCGCCCGCGGCGCCGCGGTTCACGGATCTGGCCGGGTAATTGTTTTCGGAGAGGATAAATTGATCCAGCGACTGCACGAAAGCCAGCGGCGGCGACTTATCTTCCCGTTCCGCCATTTTCGGAAACAGACTTGCCTGACGCAAACCGCTGTTTCCGTTGTACGCGTAGTTTGCCATGTTGCTCACCCGAAGCGAACGGCCCGCGTAAATGTTTCCTTTTATATACGGAGAACCGTTCAAGATCAGGTCTTCTTCGGAGCCGAAAGCGTAGTTCAGGAAATCCGGATACAAGCTGACGCGCACTTTCTGCTGCATCGTGCGCTTCACTCCGTTTACGTCCGCTTCGGCGACCAGGGTAACCGTATACGAAGAGTTCCCTTTGATCGGATCGGTCGCTTTGAAATCCGCGGAAACCGAGGCATCGACCAGTCGGCCGGATGCCAGCGCCAGGTCGGTTTTCACTCCTCCGTCCGAATCCGGCTGTTTTGCCGGTATGCCGGCTACCACGCTGTCAAGCGTCGTCTTGAGCCGATCCGCTTTTACCTGCTGCCCTTCCAGATTGGCCGCGATATACGCGACCGACTCGTCCAGCGTTTTCTGCGTCAGCTGCAGGCTTTGGATGTCGTTTTCTCTCGTCAGCGTCCGCCTTGCTCCGCCTACCGCCGCACTCAGCACCGCGACGCCCAGCAGCGTCAGGATAAGCATCATGAACATGACCATGACGAGCGCCGAGCCTTTTTCCCCGCGCAAACGTTTCATCAGAGGCTGCTCTCCTTTCTGAGCCCTTTCATTCTTAAAACCCGAACCGGCTCTCGAGCTCGAGCCGAGATCCGTTCTCGCCAAGTTGCAGCACCAGCTTGATATTGATCAATCCGGTCGTGTAGTAATCGAACCCTCCTGCCGTGTCGCCCTCGATTTCGATCGAAGAGAGCTCGGGCACGATCCGGGAATCCACTTTCGTCGACTGATAGGCATCACCCTCGCCGGACAGGCCGGCTTTTTGAATTTGCAGCTGCCCGTCGACGATTCTCACGATCTTCTCCGTCGAGGCCACTTCCGTTCCGCTGGCATCGACGTTGACCATCCGGAAGCCGCTGCCGTCGGCCAGCGCATACACATGGTCCGGCGCGGAAACGTACAGCTCCGTAATGACGGACGACATCAAAATATCGCCTTCTTCGCGCAGCCGGTTCTCCGTTCCCACATGGTTGTAACTGCGGAAACCGAAGAAAATGGTGGTCGAGACGACGCCCAGAATCATCGCCATCAGCGACAGTACGGCAAGCAGCTCGATCAGCGTCACGCCTTCTTCGCGCTTCAGGCCGTTAACGAATCGATTGCGCATTTACGTATCCCTCCACGGTTACCGCATTCGCCCCGGGGCCGGCCGCTCCGTCGGCAGCCGTCGTTACCGTCGCGCTGATCGGCAGAAGCAGGGCGCCGCCGGCATTCTGCGCCCGGTTGAGATCCTGTTGGTATTCGATGACTACCCGGTAGGCGATCCCGTTGACCCGGGGACTGAGCACGGCCGTGACCGGCTCCAGATTTCCGCCTTCGAAAATGTCCCGAAAAGCGCATGCCCCGGAGGACGAAGCGGTACAGTTCTCGAACGTTTCCGGCGTAATGCCGACTCTTCTCGGCTGTTCCGCCTCGGCTGCCCGAACGACCGTCGCGCTGCTCGAATCGAAATAAGCCTCCAACCGCTCGAAATCCTGCTTCTGCATATAAACAAGCGCGTTCCGCGCCAGATTCGACATGATGGTCTTGTTCTGGTTCGTCTTCGCGAACGTCATCGCGTTGCTGAAATAAGCCGTGAAGGCCAATGCCGTGATCGATACGATCAGCAGCGCCGCCAGCACTTCGATCAAGGTGAACCCCTGCTCTTTTTTCAACCGATCCAACAAAAAGGTCTCCTCCTTCCGGCACGCCTGCGACGTCATCTCAAGTGACGGCCCGAGAGGCGGCATTCGCTTATATATCGGCCTTTTTTCCTCCTTTCATTATAGGCGCCTTTCCGGGAAGCAAGCAATGATTATTTGGGTCTTTCGGCCCTAGTTGGTTGGAACGGAAGGAGAATGACGAAAGAAGGTGGAAAGGATGTATACGAAGAAAGCGTTCTCTAAAATACGATAAGCGTTTGCCAAGGAGGCCCATTCAATCATGGCTTTACTGACCTGCAACTTCTATTCCGAATCGCTCGGTCTCAGCACGTCGATGAACGTCATTCTGCCGCAGCAGACGCGTTCGCAGATCGGCCTGAAAAACGTCAAACGGCCCGGCCCGCACAAAACGCTCTACCTGCTGCACGGATTGTCCGACGACGATACGATCTGGGTGCGCCGCACGTCGATCGAACGCTACGCCGCCGCTTACGGCATCGCGATCGTGATGCCTCAGGTCCACCGAAGCTTCTATACGGACATGGCTTACGGCGAAAAGTATTGGGAGTTTATCAGCGAGGAGCTGCCGGAACTGGCGCGCTCGTTCTTCCCGCTGTCGGCCGAACGCGAAGACAACTTCGCGGCGGGCCTGTCGATGGGCGGCTACGGGGCGTTCAAATTGGCTCTGCGCAGACCCGATCTGTTCGCGGCGGGCGCAAGCCTGTCGGGAGCGCTCGATATCGCCGCCATGACGGAAAATCCCGATAATCCGCGCTCGGGTCTCCTGCAGACCATTTTCGGCGACAAAAAGGTCCGGGGCAGCGAGGACGACCTGCTCTTCCTGCTGGACCGCGTATCGAACTCGCCTGGGCCGAAGCCGAAGCTGTATCAGTGCTGCGGCACGGAAGACTTCCTTTACCGGGATAATCAGACCTTCAAGCAGGCGGCCGAAAGAAGTTCGCTGGACTTCACTTATGAAGAAGGCCCCGGCGAACATGAATGGGGCTATTGGGACACAATGATCCAAAACGTGCTGGCCTGGCTGCCGCTGGACGACGCGAAAAAGTAATCCTCCGCGCAAAAAAAGAGCCCCGTATCCGCTTATGCGGAAACGGGGCTGTTCGGTGCCGGAATTTTTAGAACGGCGGCTCGGGCTTACCGGATGACGGACGACGCCGCTTCGCCCGAACGGCCCGGCCTGGACCGCGCTCGGCAGACGCGGTTGCGGCCTTTCTCTTTCGCCCGGTATAACGCATCGTCCACCCGGCTGAACAGAGTCTTGACCGGGCCTTCGTTCGATAGTCCGTATCCGAGCGACACGGTCAGCTGCAGGCACGTACCGTCTTCCAGTAGGAAAGGATGCTTTTCCACGCTCGACCGCACCTTTTCCGCGATACGCGCGGCCGCCGATTCGTCGCCTCCGTCGATGACGATCGCAAACTCCTCTCCTCCTTTGCGCGCACAGTAACCGTCGGCCGGCGAACAGGAAGAGAGGATAGCGCCCAGCTGCCGCAGCACGGCGTCCCCGGCCGGATGCCCGTAAGTATCGTTGACCCGTTTGAAATGATCGATGTCGAGCAGAATGAGGGCAAAGTCTTCCCCTTTTTTCCATGCGCACTTTATCCGGCGTTCGTACGCGAGATGAAAGGCTCTCGGATTATGCAGGCCGGTCAGAAAATCGCGATGGGCGGCATCCTCCATAAAGGCGAACAAATCGTTGGAGTGTTTGAGATGGCGGAGCATGAAAAACGTGAATATCCCCGTACCTACGACAATAACCGAATACACCGGGACAATATTCGCCACGTCCGCGCCGATCGCAAAAGAAATGCCCAGAAGAAACGCGACGAACTGCACGGCAAAAGCGGCCGCCCACTTCCCCGGTTCCAGCTGTCCTTTTTTCAGCACCGCGATGACGAGCAGGAACGTGACGAGAGCATTCGCGGCGCCTATGCAGGACGCCAACCCGAAGCTCCCGACAAAAAACAGGCGAAATGCCGCGATCGAGAGGCTCGCGATCAAGCCGCCCGGGATACCGGCGACATAAACGGCGATGATGATCGCCGTCTGGCGCAGATCGACCACGGAGTTATCTCCGATCGGGAACGAAAATTTCATCAGAATGATTCCGACAATTCCGAGCGCCGCCCCGGTGAACCAGGGCAGCCAGGTACCGGAAATCGAAGCCAGCGAAGAGCGCCGAAAACGATTTAAAAAAATATTGCCGAAAAACAACAACGTCGACAAGATGGTAAAATTGATAAACAGTTCCCTGAACATGAATTTCGTTAGGCCTCGCAGTCTGCAGCAATGCGAATTAAGCCGCCGTCGAATGAACGTACAACCGCTTTTCCTACATTTTACCTCAATCAGAGCTTTCTGCAAACTAACAAAATCATTTTCAAAATCGAGGATTCGCTAACAAAAAATGCCTCCCGAAGGAGGCATTTCGCTTTTTCGCGCATGGCGCGAGAAAATTACAGTCTGCTGTTCAGCCACTCCGTCGTCAGTCCGATCGTCGACTCCGCGCGGCCGATCGCCGCTTCCACCTGGGGAGCCGCCGTACCGCCGTAGACGTTGCGGGCATTGACGACGTTCTCCGGCTGAAGCACCTCGTAAATTTGCTCGTCGAACAGTTCGGAAAAGTTTTTGAATTCTTCAAGGCTGAGATCGAGCAGGTATTTGCCGTTCTCGATGCAGTACAGCACCGTCTTGCCGATCACTTCGTGCGCCTGGCGGAACGGCATTCCTTTGCCGACGAGGAAGTCCGCGATGTCGGTCGCGTTCGAGAAGTCCTTGTTCACCGCTTCGCGCATGCGGCCGGTACGGACTTTCATCGTGGCGATCATCGGAGCGAACAGACGCAGCGCGCCGTCCAGCGTCGCTACCGTGTCGAACATGCCTTCCTTGTCTTCCTGCATGTCTTTGTTATAAGCCAGCGGCAGCGACTTCAGCACCGTCAGCAGGCCCATCAGATTGCCGTAGACGCGTCCCGTCTTGCCGCGAACGAGTTCGGCCACGTCGGGGTTCTTCTTCTGCGGCATGATGCTGCTGCCCGTGCAGAACGCGTCGTCCAGTTCGACGAAACCGAACTCCGTGCTGCTCCACAATACCAGTTCTTCGCAGAGGCGGGACATATGCATCATCAGGATGGAAGCTCCGGACAAAAACTCCAGGATGAAGTCTCGGTCGCTGACCGCGTCCAGGCTGTTCTCGTACACGCCGTCGAAGCCGAGCTGCTCGGCCACGAAATGACGGTCGATCGGGAACGTCGTTCCCGCCAGCGCGCCCGCGCCGAGCGGAAGGATATTGATGCGCTTGTAGCTGTCCATCAGTCTTTCCGCATCGCGCTGGAACATGGATACGTAAGCGAGCAGATGATGCGCGAACAGGATCGGCTGCGCGCGCTGCAGATGCGTATAGCCCGGCAGAATGGTCGCCGTGTGCTGCTTGGCCTGCTCGAGCAGCGCCTGCTGCACGGCCTGCACGAGTCCCGTCAGCTCGACGACGCGGCTGCGCAGATACAGGTGCATGTCCGTCGCCACCTGGTCGTTCCGGCTTCGGCCGGTATGCAGCTTGCCGCCGACCGGTCCCACTTCCTCGATCAGATGCTTCTCGATGTTCATGTGAATGTCTTCGTCGGAGACGGAAAACTCGACTTCTCCGGCTTCGATCTTGTGCAGCACTTTCATCAGTCCCTGCGCGATCGTATCGGCGTCTTCCTGCGGAATGATGCCGCATTTGCCCAGCATGGCCACGTGCGCCAGGCTGCCTTGAATGTCTTCCTCGGCCAGCGCTTTATCGAAATTGATGGAGGCGGTGTATTCTTCAACCAGACGGTCGGTCGGTTTCGTGAAGCGGCCTCCCCATAGTTTGCTCATCGAAAGTCCTTTCCCCTCCCAAACCCTCCCCGAGGGAGGGCCCCAAAGGGCAGCCGCCCTCTGGACACCCGCAATTCGGAAAAGCTTACGGTGGCGGTTGGCGGGAGGTATGCGTGTTGGTGTGTTGGTGCTGGAGCGTGGAGCCGCCGCCCGGCCTGCCTTCGGCGGCCGCGGCTCTTGGTCGGTTCGGGTGCCTCGCGCGGGCAGCTGTTCGCTGCCTTGTGCGGCGCGTGCGCGAAGGGGCGGGCCGGAAGCGGAGCGCTTCGCCACTCCTGTCCGGCCGAGACCCGGGGTCGAAGGCGGGCCGCTTCGCAGGCCCTGTTCGACCGGGAGAACCCGGGGCCGGAAGCGGAGCGCTGCGCTGCTCCTGTCCGGCCGAGACCCGGGGCCGCAGGCGGAGCGCTGCGCTGCTCCTGTGCGGCCGGGTTCCCGTTCGGAGGGGAACCGTTTGGGCTTCGCAAGGTCCTGTTCGCAGGACCGGGTTTCCGCTGCGCGCTCTGTCCGGCTTAGAATCAAAGCCGGACCTTCTTCTCTCCCCTCCCATTTCAGGGGGAGAGAAGAAGAAGTTTGTGCGCTTGGAAAAGGCCTAGCGGCGGAGGGGAAGATTCGGTGGAGGAACGGAGTGGTCGCCTTTGTAATCGGGAAGCCTCCATCCAAGTCTAATACTAGCTTCCCGATTACAACACGCGACCGGAACGAATCTTTCCCGTCAGCCGCGTCCAAGCCTTTTCCGCACTTGCGCACCGGGCTTTGTTTTCAAAGCCTACTTATTCTGCGCGACCCCTGTGCCCACTTTCAAACGAAGGGCGTTCAGGCTGATAAAGCCCGTCGCGTCGTTCTGGTCGTAAGCCTGGCTCGGATCGGCTTCCATGGTGGCGATGTCCGGGTTGTACAGGCTGACCGGGCTTTTGACGCCGGCGCCGATAATGTTGCCTTTGTACAGCTTTACGCGGACCGTGCCGGTCACGTTTTTCTGGCTTTCCGTCACCAGCGCCTGCAGCGCAAGGCGCTCCGGCGCGAACCAGAAGCCGTTGTAGACGAGCGTGCTGTAGCGGGTGATGAGGGAGTCGCGCAGGTTCATGACTTCGCGGTCCATCGTCAACGACTCCATTTTGCGATGAGCCGTGAACAGGATCGTGCCGCCCGGCGTCTCGTATACGCCGCGGCTCTTCATGCCGACGAAGCGGTTTTCGACCATGTCGACGCGGCCGATGCCGTGCTTGCCGCCGAGTTCGTTCAGCTTATCCATCACTTCGAGCGGGCTGAGCTTCTCGCCGTTCAGCGAGACCGCGTTGCCCTGCTCGAATTCGATCTCCAGCATTTCCGGCTCGTCCGGCGCGTCCTGCGGATCGACGCTGAGCAGGAACATGTCTTTGTTTTCCGGGGCGCTCGGATCGAACCACGGATCTTCCAGCACGCCGCTCTCGTAGCTGATATGCAGCAGGTTGCGGTCGGTGGAGTAAGGTTTGGCGGCGGAAGCCGTCACCGGGATGCCGTGTTTTTCGGCGTAGGCGATCATCTCGGCGCGTCCCGGGAACGTGTCGCGGAACTCGTCGAGTCTCCACGGAGCCACGACTTTGATGTCCGGAGCCAGTGCGGCGACGCCGAGCTCGAAACGAACCTGGTCGTTGCCTTTGCCCGTCGCGCCGTGGGCGATCATGGTCGCGCCTTCGGCGCGGGCGATTTCGACCATGCGCTTGGCGATCAGAGGACGGGCGATGCTGGTGCCGAGCAGGTACTGGCCTTCGTAGAGAGCGCCGGACTGGAACATCGGGAAAATGAAATCCGAAGCGAATTCGGCCTGCAGGTCGTCGATGTACACTTTGGAAGCCCCCGTTGCCAGCGCTTTTTCCTCGAGGCCGTCCAGCTCTTCTTTCTGTCCGATATCCGCCGTGAAAGCGATGATCTCCGCGTCGTACGTTTCTTTGAGCCATTTCAGGATGATCGACGTATCCAGTCCTCCGGAATACGCGAGCACGATTTTTTCTTTAGCCATGGTTTGTCATTCCTCCGCTCTTATAGGTCGAGCCGATCTCCCCGATCCCGCTCCGAAACTTCGCGGCGCGGATGCCCGGCGATCGGCGTTCGTTCGATCTTTCCTTGTTCGTCGCCCCAATCCGCTTCTCCTTCTGCCGCGGATAAAGAAACGTTACTTTCGGTTTCGTTCTTTCCCGGCAAGGCCGCTCCGTGCAGGCTTACGCCATCAGCGTCGCCATGACGGCTTTCTGCGCGTGCAGGCGATTTTCCGCTTCGTCGAAAATGACGCTGTTTTTGCCGTCGATGACGCCCGCGCTCACTTCCTCGCCGCGGTGCGCCGGCAGGCAGTGCAGGAACAGGTAATCGGCTTTGGCGTGTTTCACCAGCTCTTCGTTGACCTGGTAGTCCTTGAACGCCAGCTCGCGCACTTTCTGTTCTTCCTCGAAGCCCATGCTCGCCCAGACGTCGGTATACACGGCGTCGGCATTCTCGACCGCTTCGCGCGCGTCGCGCACGATCGCGATCTTCGACCCGGTCTGCTCCGCGATCTCGCGCGCCTGGCGCACGATGCCGGCGTCCGACTCGTAGCCTTCCGGGCTCGCGATGCTGACGTCCATGCCCATCTTCACGCCGCCGAGCAGCAGCGAATGGGCCATATTGTTGCCGTCGCCGACGTAGGCCAGCTTTTTGCCCCGCAGCGCGCCCTTATGCTCCTGAATCGTCTGCAGGTCGGCAAGCACCTGGCAGGGATGCCCCAGGTCGCTCAGCGCGTTGATGACCGGGACATCGGCGTATTTCGCCAGCTCCGTCACGTTTTCGTGCCCGAACGTGCGGATCATGATGCCGTCGAGGTAGCGGGACAGCACGCCGGCCGTGTCGGCGATCGTCTCGCCGCGCCCGAGCTGGATATCGTTTTTGCTGAGGAACAGGGCGTGTCCGCCGAGCTGGAACATGCCGACCTCGAACGAAACGCGGGTGCGCGTGGACGATTTTTCGAAAATCATGCCGAGCGTCTTGCCTTCCAGCGGCCGAAAGGCCTCGCCCGCTTTCTGCTTGCGCTTGAGTTCGATCGCCAGATCGAGCAGATACTGAATTTCTTCCGTCGTGTAATCGGTCAGCTCCACCAGATCGCGGCCTTTGAGCGCGAGTCCGTGAGCCTGCTGAGTCAGGTCCATATAAGCGTTCTCCTCCGTATAATGAATATTCCCTAAAAAGAGAGAGCGTCCCGGAACCGGCCCCGGCGGCCGTGTTCCCAAAACGCTCCGCAGCGACTTGATGCTATGCCTGCGCACTAGGCGTCGGAACTTTCTCTTCGATCAGCGAAGCGACGATCGAGACCGCCTGCTCCACCTCGTCCTCGGTTACGTACAGGTTCGGCAGCAGACGGATAACGTTCGGCCCGGCCGGCACGAACAGCAGGCCGCGCTTCTGCCCTTCCAGCACCAGTTCGCCGATCGGTTCCGCGCATTCGATGCCGACCAGCAGGCCGAGTCCGCGCACGCTTTTCACGAAAGGATTGCCTTTCAACCGCCGGCGCAGCTGATCCATCAGCAGCTCGCCGATTTCCGCCGCTCTCTCCGGCAGCTTGTCTTCCTGCATCGTCTCGATCGTCGCGAGGATCGCGGACGAGGCCAGCGGCGTGCCTCCGAACGTGGTCGCGTGGCTGCCCGCCGTGAAGGCTTCTTTCAAGTAGGCGCGTCCGAGCATCGCGCCGGCCGGGAATCCGGAAGCGATGCCTTTGGCGACGGTGAAAATGTCCGGCTTGATTCCGTAGCGATGATGCGCGAACCAGGCGCCGGTACGGCCCATGCCCGTCTGTACTTCGTCGACGATCAGCAGGATGCCTTTGTCGCGGCAGAGCTGCTCGATCCCCCTGGCGTACGTCTCGTCCAGCGGATACACGCCGCCTTCGGCCTGTACCATCTCGATCATGACGGCCGCCGTGCGGTCGGTGATCGCGTCTTCGATCGCCTTGAGGTCATGCGGCGGTACGGTCACGAAGCCGGCCGGCAGCGGCAGAAAGCCTTCTTTGACCTTATCTTGTCCCGTCGCGGTGAGCGTCGCAAGCGTGCGGCCGTGGAACGACTTGCCGAGCGTGATAATCTCGTAGCGCTCCTCGCCTTTTACTTTTTGGAAGTAGCGGCGGGCCAGCTTGATCGCGGCTTCGTTGGACTCGGCGCCGCTGTTGCAGAAAAACACGGCGTCGGCCTGCGCGACTTCGGCCAGTTTTTTCGCGGCTTCTTCCTGCTTCGGTACGACGAACAGGTTCGACGTGTGCCACAGCGTGTCGATCTGCTCCTTGAGCTTGTCGGCGACCTTCTTCGGCGCGTGGCCAAGGTTGGTAACGGCCAGGCCGCTCATAAAGTCGAGGTATTTGTTGCCTTTGTCGTCCCACAGCCAGCTGCCTTCGCCTTTCGTCAAGGCCAGCGGGTATCTGGCGTAGGTTTGAAACAGTGCGCTTTCTTCGGTCATGGTTTTGCACGCTCCTTTCGGGAATGCGGCGCGAGGCTCCGGGAGAAGTCCGTTTCGGTCGCGTGTTGAAATCGGAGAATTGGATTGAATTCAAATAAGGTTATTCCCCGATTTCAAAGGCGAACGCTGGCGCTCCTACACTGGACTTCTCCCTCCGCTTGGTACGCTTGCGCGTCGTGATCGGACAAAAAAATTAATACGGGAGAACACAGAATCGATTCTATGTACCGATTCCCTCTTATACAAGACTCGAGCAGATTTGCCGAGGTCTCGATAACCTTAAGACCTTCAAACATGTTCCGCTCGCTCTTTATCGTCTCTATCACCCGAGCTTCGACTTCTTCCTGTACAGGCGGCAGGGATCGAACAATTCGAGAGAAGCCCGATTCGCGTTAGCTTTATCGCCTTATCGCCGTTCCGATCCGTTCGCCGGACAGGAGGCGGCTCAGGACGCGGTCTTCGCTGCCGTCGACGATGACGACTTCCTGCACGTCGCCGTGAATGCATTTCATCGCGGCGCGCACCTTGGGGATCATGCCGCCGTAGATTTCGCCGTCTGCGATCATCTCTTCGATCTCGGCAAAAGTCACGGAAGGGAGCGCCGTTTTGACGCCGTCGACCGTTTTCAAGATGCCGGGCACGTCGGTGACCACGATCATCCGCTGCGCGCCGATGAAGGAAGCGACCGCTCCGGCGGCGGTGTCGGCGTTGATGTTGTAGCGCTGTCCGCCGGCATCGACGCCGAGAGGAGCGATGACGGGCATATAGCCCATGCCCAGAATGCCGGCGACGATGTCCGCTTCCACGCGGACGACATCGCCCACGAGGCCCACCTCTGCCGCGTTCGCGACCGGTTCGGCCTGGATCAGCGAGCCGTCCGAACCGGACAGCCCGAGCGCCTTCCCGCCGGCGGACTGGATGCGCCGCACGATCAATTTGTTGATCGTGCCCGCCAGCACCATTTCGACGACGTCGAGCACGTCTTCCGTCGTCCGCCGCAGTCCGTTCACGAACTCCGTTTCGATGCCGAGCTTCTCCAGATTCCCGGAAATTGCCGGTCCGCCTCCGTGCACGATGACCGGCCGCGCGCCGCCGGCCTGCAGCTCCGCCAGGTCGGCGAAGAACGCTTCGGGCAGCGCCGCCAGCGTGCTGCCGCCGCATTTCATGACGAACGACGCGGCGGACGTACCGCCTGCCGGCAGGGCGGCTTCAGGGGCGGCCGCTGCGCCGCCTTCGCTTTTATCCAAGTAAGGCTGTCGATTCATGGCCTGTCCTCCTTCGCGTCAAGTCCGGTAAGCCGCGTTGATCCGCACGTAATCGTACGTCAGGTCGCAGCCCCAGGCCGTCGCTTGTTCTTCGCCCATGTGCAGTTCAACCGAAATCCGCACCGTATCGCCTTTCAGGTATTCCAGCGCCAAGTCTTCGTCGAACGGGACCGGCTGGGAAGAGGCCAGCACATCGATATCGCCGAGCTTGATATCGACCGTGTGCGGATTGACCGGGACGCCCGCGCGGCCGACCGCGGCGATAATCCGTCCCCAGTTCGCGTCCGCGCCGTATACGGCCGTTTTGACCAAGCTGGACCCGATAACCGTCTTGGCGATCGCCCGGGCCGATTCGCTGCTCTCCGCGCCGCTCACGACTACCTCGACCAGCTTGGTCGCACCCTCGCCGTCCCGGGCGATCGACTTGGCCAGATGCTCGCAGACCGCCGCGAACGCTTCCGCGAAAGCGGCCCAATCCGGGTGATGTTCGTCCAGTTCCGTTTTTTGGCCGGACAGTCCGCTCGCCATGACGACCAGCATATCGTTGGTGCTCGTGTCCCCGTCCACCGTAATCATGTTGAACGTGCCGTCGGTGGTTCGCTTCAGCAGCTTGCGCAGCGCCTCGCTGCCGACTTTGGCGTCCGTCGTCATGAAAGCCAGCATCGTTGCCATATTCGGATGGATCATCCCCGAACCTTTGGCCGCTCCGGCGATCGTCACGGGCTGTCCGTCGATTCGCAGCGTCACGCACAGTTCCTTTTTCACGAGATCGGTCGTCAGGATCGCCTGGCTGAACTGTTCGCCGCCGTCCGTCTCGTCCGTCAGCGCTCCCGCAAGCCGGGCAATGCCGTCCCGCACGCAGTCCATTTTCAGGTTCTCGCCGATCACGCCGGTCGAAGCGACCGCGACGTCTTCCGCTTCCACGCCGAAACTTTCCGCCGCCAGCGCCCGCATTTCGTACGCGTCCGCGTCTCCCTGCTTGCCCGTGCAGGCGTTGGCGTTGCCGCTGTTTACGATGATCGCGCGCAGCCTGCCGTTATGCAGGCTTTCGCGCGTAGTTTGAAGCGGCGCCGCCTGAAAGATGTTCGTCGTGTATACCGCCGCCGCCGCCGCGGGTACCTCGCACACAATGGCGCCGATATCGTTTCTTTCCGTTTTTTTCAGTCCGCAGTGCAGACCCGCAGCCCGAAATCCCCGCGGAGTGATGATCGTACCGCCTTCGACGACGGTATAAGAAGGAACTGCTGCCATGAGACGCTTCCGCCTTTCGCTGTATAATCGCGCAATAATCAAGGATACATCGGAATGAAGTTCAGGCCTGCCGCCTCGTCCCATCCCATCATCAGGTTAAGATTTTGGATCGCCTGTCCGGCCGCGCCTTTGACCATATTGTCGATGGCCGACACGATCGTCACGCGCCCTGTGCGTTCGTCCGCGGAGAACCCGATGTCGCAGTAGTTCGAGCCCGCCACTTCCTTGGTCGCAGGCATCGTGCCGTTTTTCCGAATCCGTACGAACGGTCTTCCTTTATAGAAACTTTCGTATAATTCGATAAAGTCCTGCGTGCTTTTCGAGCCGCTTACCGATGCGTACATCGTGCTGAGAATTCCCCGCGTCATCGGGATCAGATGGGTCGTGAACGTGATGACAACTTCGCGTCCGGCCGTCTCGCCCAGCACCTGCTCGATTTCCGGAATATGCTGATGCGCGTTCACCTTGTAAGCTTTCACGCTTTCGTTGATTTCGCCGTAATGGGTGCCGAGTCCGGTTCCCCGCCCCGCGCCGGAGACGCCGGTCTTGGCATCGATAATGATCGTCGAAGGATCGATCCAGCCTTCCTTGACCGCCGGAATCAGTCCCAGCAGCGTGGCCGTCGGGAAGCAGCCCGGATTGGAGATCGCCGACCGCCCCGCCGCCGCTTCGCCGTACACTTCGCTGAGTCCGTATACCGCCTGCTCCAGAACTTCGGCCGAAGCCGGAGCGCGTTTATACCATTTTTCATACAGCGCGCCGTCCTTGAGCCGAAGGTCGCCGGACAGGTCGATTACCTTGAGTCCCTGCTCCAGCAGCTTCGGCGTCAATTCGGCGCTCACGCCGGCCGGCGTGGCGAGGAAGACGACATCGGCCTTGGCTTTGATTGCCGCGGGTTCGATCGCTTCCAGCTCCAGATCCATAATGTTCGTCAAGTGGGCGAAACTCTCGCTCAGCGGCGTGCCGCTGTTCGACGAAGAGAGCACGCAGCTCACTTCCGCATGGGGGTGAGCCTGCAGCAGTCGGATCAGCTCCGCGCCTCCGTAACCGGTCGCGCCGACGATCGCCGCTTTGATTGTATCGCTGCTCATGCATTCCGACCTCCGCTTCTCGCATTTTTTCGAACGATTCCGTGCATAAAACGTAAATAATATGTATTATTATACGTTCAACGACATATAAATACAACCTTTCATGCAAAAGTTCACATTCTGCGGCAGGAGCAGCTTTTTCTTCGAGACAGGGCCGTGCGCTCCCATTTTTCAATGAACAGGCTCTACTATAAATAAACCAGATCCGGCGTCTACTCGACCTTCCGCGATCTCCAAATTTTTGAACAGCAGGAAAGGAACGAGAGCCCGAACGAAAATCGGGAAAGAGCGGACTCCGTCCGCCTAATAAAAGAGCCGCATGCAGATCGTATGATCTGCATGCGGCTCTTTGTCCGTAAAGCGCATCGGGCAACTCGTCCCCATGCGGCGTTATCTGTTAAATCTGAATTTTGAACCCTTTGCCCAGCACTTCCTGGGCGTTGCTGATGACCACGAACGCTTCGGGATCGACCGAGCGCACGAGCGTTTTCAGACGGCTTGTCTCGCTTTGGCCGACGACGACCATCAGCACGGGACGCACTTCGCCCGTATAGCCGCCGCGCCCGGCAAGTTCCGTCAGCCCGCGATCGAGGTCTTTCAAGATGACTTGGGTCATCTGTTCCCTTTTATCCGTGATGATGTAAGCGACCTTGGTGTAGCCCGTACCCATTTCCACGGCGTCGATGACTTTGCCCGTGACGTACAATCCGATCAGCGCATACAGCGCGTTCTCGAGCGACAGGGTAAAGCCGGCCAGCGCGATGACCGTTCCGTCGGTCAGCATGACGCACAGCGACAGGCTGAGGCCGCTGTATTTCTGCAGCAGCTGCGCCACGATCGACAGTCCGCCGGTCGAGCCCCGCCCCCGGAATACGAGACCCAGGCCGAGGCCGACGCCGATACCGCCGTACAGCGAAGCCAACAGCGGATTGGCGGTCGGAATCGGCCAGTCCCGCGTCACGTAGATGAGCAGCGGCAGGCATACCGTGCCGATCAGCGTCCGTGCGCCGTACTGACGGCCCAGGAACACGACACCGGCGACAAACAGCGGAATGTTGAACAGCCACTGGGTGAAGGCGGGCTCGAGTCCGAACCATTCATGGATAATGATGGAGAGCCCCGATACCCCGCCGGAAGCGATCTGGTTGGGCAGCAGGAACAGGTTGAACGCCAGCGCGGTAATAAAGGAGCCCGCCACAATGAGAACGACGTCGAGCACGTTGCGCTTGAAGCCGTTCACGGGAATCACGGGTTTTCTTCTGCTTGTCTGCATGGTGCCGATTTACTCCGCCGTCTCGATCTTCAGCTGGCTGCGCAGATAGGCGTCGATGAAGCCGTCCAGCTCTCCGTCCATGACCGCGCCGATATTGCCGGTCTCGTGCGTCGTCCGATGGTCTTTGACCATGCTGTACGGATGGAACACGTACGAACGGATCTGGCTGCCCCAGGCGATATCGGACTGCTCGCCGCGGATTTCGGCCAGCTCCCGCTGCTGCTCCTCGATCTTGCGCTCGTAGAGCTTGGAACGGAGCATCGTCATGGCGCGCTCGCGGTTCTTGATCTGGGAGCGTTCGTTCTGGCACGTGACGACCACGCCCGTCGGGATGTGCGTGATGCGCACCGCCGAGTCGGTCGTGTTGATGTGCTGACCGCCGGCGCCGCTGGCGCGGTACGTATCGATCTTGAGATCTTCCGTACGAATTTCGATATCGATCGTGTCGTCGATTTCCGGCACGACGTCGCACGATACGAACGACGTATGCCGTCTGCCCGACGAGTCGAACGGCGATATGCGCACCAGACGGTGCACGCCTTTTTCCGCCTTCAGGTAACCGTAGGCGTTGTAGCCCTTGATCAGCAGCGTGACGCTCTTGATGCCGGCTTCGTCGCCCGGCAGATAGTCGAGCGTCTCGACCTTGAAGCCGCGTTTTTCCGCCCAGCGGGTATACATGCGCAGCAGCATCTGTCCCCAGTCCTGGGACTCGGTACCGCCCGCGCCCGGATGAAGCTCGAGAATCGCGTTCAGCTTGTCGTACGGCTCGCTCAGCAGCAGCTGCAGCTCGAACTCGTTCATGCGGTTCACGAGGTCTTCGACGCTGCCGGCCACTTCGCTTGCCATATCCTCGTCGTTCTCTTCGTCCGCCAGTTCGGCCATCAATGCGGCGTCGTCGTAATCCTGCTGAAGCTTCGCGTACTGGTCGACGGAGCCTTTGACCGCGTTCATTTCCGCGATGACCGCCTGCGCCTTGTCGTTATCGTCCCAGAAATCCGGGGCGGACATTTTCTCTTCGAAGTTGGAGATCATCTCCTGTTTGAGATCTAAGTCAAAGAGACCCCCTAAGGTTGGTTAATTTCTGCGCCATCTCGCGCAGATCCTGCTTCACTTTCGGATCGATCATATGTGGTCACCTCTTGGATAGTTTAGGGAGCCGCTGGGGCCTCCCTTTTATTTGGGCAGAACTTACAGGTCCGTAAACAGCCCTTCGGCCCGGTCCCGGAAGCTGTATCCGGGAACCGGGCCGTATGTCCGCGGACAGAGCGGTCGCGCACGGGAAAGACGGAACGTCCTTCTGCTCCGGCGCTTCCCCTTATCCGTCTCGCAAACGTTCCGCCTATCTGCGAATTTCCTTAACGCTGGGCGCGGCGTTCCTTGCGGGAAGCCTTTTTCTCCGGCGTCGGGCTGTTGGTGCTGATCTTCTTCTCGTCGATGACCGCTTCGCGCTGCTGGTTCGATTCCACGCGGGCTTTCATGATGTAGGTCGCCACTTCTTCCTGGATGCTGGCGATCATCTGATTGAACATCTCGTATCCTTCAAACTGGTACTCGCGCAGCGGATCCGTGCCGCCGTAAGCGCGAAGGTGGATACCTTGGCGGAGCTGATCCATGGCGTCGATGTGGTCCATCCATTTGCGGTCGACCGCGCGAAGCGCGATGACCTTCTCGAATTCGCGGACCATGGCTTCGCCGAGCGAGGCTTCGCGTTCGTCGTAACGCTGCTCCACCTTGCCGTACAGGTACTCGGTAATTTCCGAAGCTTCCTTGCCCCACAGCTCGTCCTTCGTGATCTCGCCCTCTTCGAGCAGCTTGGCGTTGACATAGTCGGCGATCTCTTCCAATTCCCAGTTTTCCGGGATGTCGTCGGCCGTATGCGCTTCGACGATCCGTTCGACGGTCGCTCTGATCATGTCGAGCACGATCTGCTTGACGTTCTCGGATTCCAGCAGCTCCATGCGCTGCTTGTAGATGACGCCGCGCTGCTGGTTCATGACGTCGTCGTACTGGAGAACGATTTTACGCGTATCGAAGTTGTTGCCTTCGACGCGTTTCTGTGCCGATTCCACCGCGCGGGTGATCATGCGGCTCTCGATCGGCTGGTCTTCTTCGAAGCCCAGACGCTCCATCATGTTGAGCACGTTGTCCGCGCCGAACCGCTTCATCAGTTCGTCGCCGAGCGACAGATAGAACTGCGTCGAACCCGGGTCGCCCTGGCGTCCGGCGCGGCCGCGCAGCTGGTTGTCGATCCGGCGCGATTCGTGGCGTTCCGTACCGATGATATGCAGGCCGCCCACGTCGTGCACGCCTTCGCCCAGCATGATATCGGTACCGCGTCCGGCCATGTTGGTCGCGATCGTAACCGCGCCCGGCTGCCCGGCGTTCGAGATGATCTCGGCTTCCTCGGCATGATACTTCGCGTTCAGAACCTGGTGGCGGATGCCTTTTTTCTTCAGCATGTCCGACAGCACTTCGGAGTTCTCGATGGAGACCGTACCGACCAGAATCGGCTGATTCTTGGCATGGCGCTCTTCGATTTCCTTGACGACGGCTCTGAACTTGCTGGCCACGCTCTTATACACGACGTCCGGCGCGTCGATACGCTGGTTCGGCCGGTTGGTCGGCACCTGCAGCACTTCGAGGCCGTAAATTTTCTTGAATTCTTCTTCTTCCGTCTTGGCCGTGCCGGTCATCCCGGCCAGCTTGCGGTACATCCGGAAGTAGTTCTGGAAAGTGATCGTCGCCAGCGTCATGCTTTCGTTCTGGACGGTGATGCCTTCCTTCGCTTCGATCGCCTGGTGCAGACCGTCGCTGTAACGGCGGCCCGCCATGAGACGGCCCGTAAATTCGTCGACGATCACGACTTCGTCTTCGACCACGACATAGTCGACGTCGCGGCGCATGATGACGTTCGCTTTGAGCGCCTGCACGACGTGGTGGTTGAGCATGACGTGCTTCTGATCGTACAAGTTGTCGATGCCGAAGTCGCGTTCCGCTTTCGCCGCGCCTTTGTCGGTCAGCGACACGGATTTGACCTTAATGTCGACGGTATAATCTTCTTCCGCCTGCAGACGCTTCACGAAACGGTCCGCCAGGAAGTACAGCTCGGTCGACTTCTGCGCCTGCCCCGAGATGATCAGCGGCGTACGCGCTTCGTCGACAAGAATGGAATCGACTTCGTCGATGATGCAGAAGTAGAGCGGACGCTGTACCATTTGTTCTTTATACAGCACCATGTTGTCGCGCAGATAGTCGAAGCCGAACTCGTTGTTCGTTCCGTACGTGATATCGCAGGCGTAAGCTTCCTGCTTCTGCGCGTGCTCCATGCCGCTCAGGTTAAGGCCCACGGTAAGACCGAGGAAGTTGTAGACCTGCGCCATTTCCTCGCTGTCGCGCTGTGCCAGATAATCGTTGACCGTAACGACGTGCACGCCTTTGCCCAGGAGCGCATTCAAATAGACCGGAAGAGTGCCGACGAGCGTCTTGCCTTCCCCGGTTTTCATTTCCGCGATTCGGCCGTTATGCAGGGCGATGCCGCCGATCAGCTGCACATCGTAGTGGCGTTTGCCGAGCGTGCGCTTGGACGCTTCGCGCGTCGTGGCGAACGCTTCCGGCAGCAGGCTGTCAATCGATTCGCCCTTTTCCAGGCGCTCGCGGAATTCGACGGTTTTGTGCTTCAGCTGTTCGTCCGTGAGCTTTTCGAAGTCCGGTTCCATTTTATTAATGATGTCCACGGTACGCATGAACTTCTTGACATCCCGTTCGTTCATATCCCCGAAGATTTTTTTGACAAGTCCTAACATGTTGTGCCCCTTTCGTGCAAAACGGATGGTTTGCCTAAATTGTACCAGCTTGAGCGGACACGGGCAACCGCGCAAAGCGTCGTCCGGCCGGTATCCGTAAATTCCCTAACATATTATATACGCACAAAGAGCCTTATCCGGTGCGGACAAGGCTCATTTTCTTCAAAATTCGTGATGGTTTTGTGAAAGTGAGTCGTTATTCCTGTTCGATCAGCCCGTATTTGCCGTCGTTGCGGCGGTAAACCACGTTAACCGCTTCGGACTCGATGTTCGAAAAGACGAAGAAGTTGTGGCCGATCATATTCATCTGCAGAATCGCTTCCTCCACGTCCATCGGTTTGAGCAGGAAACGCTTGTTGCGCACTACTTGGAGTTCTTCCTCTGCCTCCTCCTCGTCCGTAGACGGAGAAACGGAAGCGTTGGTACCCTCGTCGACGAACAATCCCTTAAGACTTTCGTCCTGACGGAATCTGCGGTTCATCTTGGTTTTGTGTTTGCGAATCTGGCGCTCCAGTTTCGACAGCACCGAGTCGATCGACGTATACATATCGTCGCTCCGGTCTTCCGCGCGAAGGAAGATACCGCCTGGAAGAGGAATCGTCACCTCCACTTTATGAATGCCTCGCGTTACGCTGAGCGTAACCGTACCTTCAGTAGCAGGGGGAATATCGAAGTACTTGTCGAGTCGGCTGAGTCTCTTGTCGATATAATCTTTCAGAGCGTCAGTAACTTCAATGTGTTGTCCGCGAATCGCAAAATCCATAGGGCACTCCTCCTTATGTCACCATTATAACACAGCGTTAACGCCGAGTAAAAAGAGTGTTAACGCTTTTACGGCAAATTGCTTCGCGTCCCCCGCAGGGTTCGGCAAAGCGCCGTTATTTCTTTATTTTAACCCAAAAACGGGTCGGGCAAACGAAAACGGCAAGCCCGGACAGGCGGCGCATCCCGTTTCGCAAAGAACGCAAAAAGCCTCTTCGGATACCCGTTCGGGCATTCGAAGAGGCTTGATCTGCGAAAAAAATGTTCATTCCTTCGCGCTTCGCCGCAGATTCGCCGCGTCGGTTACTTCGCCGGACGGCCCATCCGTTTCAGCAAAAGTCCGAGAAGGATCAGGCCGGCTCCCGATAAAACGAACGGAAGCTTGCTTTCCTCGCCGGTTTGCGGCAGGGTTTGCTCGTTCGGCACCACCGTTCCGGGAACGACAGGCGTGCCTTGCGGCACGGTGTCGGCCGGGATCGGAAGAACCGGAGTTCCCTGAGGAATGCCTTCGTCCGGGATCGGAAGGACAGGCACGTCTTGCGGAATGCCTTCGTCCGGGATCGGAATGACAGGCGTTCCGTTATCCGTCGGAGGAACGGGCACTTCCGGCGTTCCCTGCGGAACTCCGTCATCCGGAATCGGAATGATCGGCGTCGTGTTATCCGGCGTAACCGGAATGATGAACGGAGGCCCTTGCGGCACCGGTTCGCTCGGAATTGTCGTCGGCGGAGCCGGGTTGGTCGGCGGTGTCGTTGGCGTCGTCGGCGTTCCCGGCGTCGGCGGCGTTGTCGGCGTTCCCGGGTCCGTCGGGTTCGTCGGCGTTGTCGGCGTTCCCGGGTCTGTCGGGTTCGTCGGCGTTCCCGGATCCGTCGGCGTTCCGCCGCCCGTTGCCGTATTTTCGACCGTGAGGCGCAGCGTTCCGCCGGATTGAATCACGCTTCTGTCAATGACGATCGTGCGGACCGCGCCTTCGTCGCCGATCCGGTATCCTTGCGGAGCGGCGGTCTCGGTCAGCGTGTAAGTACCGTACAGCAGACGATCGAACGTTACTTTGCCGCTGGCGTCCGTCGTCCGGGTCATGGCCGGTCTCGACTGACCCGCATCCTGCAGGGTAAACGTAGCGCCCGCCAGAAGCTTGGCGGCGTCGGCCGCGTCCACTTTGGTGACTTCCAGCGCTCCGCGCACGCCCGAACCGCTGCCGCTGCCCGTCGATGTACGCACGGTAATCGTGGTTTCGGTGTCGATCGTGCCCGTTTCCACACCGTCTCCGCTGAAGCTTACCCGATTGCCGACTTGTTCTTGATCTTCGGCATTGATGAACGAGGAATACTTCAACACGTAAGCGGATTCGATCGGATCGTTGAATGCGAGCGTAAACGTTTCTTGACCGCTCGCGGAGTCGTTCGTGAAGGTCAAGCTGTAATCCGTTCCCGGCGTAAGCAGGTCGCCCTGGGTTACCGTGCCGTCTGCCGCTACGGACGTTTCATAGAGGCGGAACGAATTGCGGTCGAGAATCTGGTTCGGCGTCGGCGTGTCTACGATCTTGGCATTCGTCACATAAGACTGTCCGCTGTTGATCGCGACGCTCCAGTCGATCCATTCCCCGTTTTGCACGCCCGTCTTGGAGACGTACTCTCCGCCGTTCGGCACGCTGACGTCAGCGGTCCATGTGTTTTTAACGGCAGCTCCGTCCAGCAGGGACGCTTCGTTATGAACCGGAGAATCGATAACTTGTCCGGCCAGCGTCGTTTTGAACATAATCTCGTAAGCCGTGTTGATGGAATCGTTGAAGTCGATGCGCAGTTGATTGCCGTTGCTCTCGCCCGGCTGCGTTACCGTGTAAGCCGACGCATCGACCAGCGCTCCGCGGGTCGGCGAGCCGTTCTGGCTTACCGCCGGGATGAGACGATACACTTCCAGCGAGCCGTCGACGATCCGCTGCCCGCTCGTAAGCGTGTCGACGATCGCCGCGTCGCTTAACGTATTTTGATTGTAGTTCGCCCGAACGTTCCAGGTGATCTCTTTGGACGAAGCGTCGTAGCTGCCTGTTTTCGCTCCGTTATTCAGTTGGAGATCGTTCGGATAGAAGCGAACTTGGGACGTGCTTGTCATCTCTTGTCCGCCGATGCTGCCTGTCAGCACGGATCGGTTGACGAACCCGTTATCGGCAACGAACAGCGTATTGGCGTCGTAGCTCGTCGTGTACGTGATGACGATCCGGTCGGTAATCGGATTTTTGAACGTTACCACAAACCCTTTTTCCTTGTCGTTCGGGAACGTCAACGTGTAGTCGTCCATCGGAAGCGGCGTGCCGTCATTCGTTTCGATAGACAGCGAGCCCGGAATGACCTGCAGGCCTCCGTTCGGGATCGTATCCGTCAGCACCGCGCCGTCGATCGTCAGTTCATCCGTATTGATGACGATCTGCCAAGCCGTTTGCTTCAGATTGTAGTCGGTCGACGTATTGAGCTTGTAGAAAATGTTGCTGCGTTCCAGCCTCTGCGACGCTTCCGCCGTCAGATCGCCCGCCGTTACCGTATTGGTTACGGTGATTGTTTGATTCAGATAAGTCGTTCCGGCCGCCGTCGTCGTATACGTAATGACGATCGGCGAGGATACGTCTCTCAAGAACTGGAGATCGAATCCCGCTTTGCCGCCCGAAGGGCCGACAGCAGTCAATGTGTAATCGGTTCCTCTCGCAAGGACCGCACCCGTCGCTTCGTCGCGCACTTCAAAGGAATCTTCGACCAGCTTCTGCACATCGTCGAAACGGTCCGTCAGCAGGGCGTCCTGCTGGGCGATTTCCGCGCTTCCGATGTTATAACGAATCTGCCAATCGATCGATCGGGTCGATTTGTCGTAACCGGTCACTTCTTTGTCGAGCAGTCCGTTTCCGCGCTCGATCGTGACGGTCGCTTTGGCGCTGACGCTGTCTTTGCCGTCCGCTGCGAGCGTTGCCGTGTTGGTGAACGCAGTCAGGTCGCCGGGGCTAATGTCCGTCGTGTACACGACCCGGTAAGCCTGGGAAATACTGCCCAGGTTCAAATTCAAATTGTTCGCGTCCGCAGTCAGCGTGTAATCTCCCGCCGCTACCGGAGTACCGTTCCCGGAACTTCCGTCCATTTTGTAGACGCGAACCGTATCCGGCTGCAGCGAAAGTCCTTCCGGAGTCGGGTCGGTAAGCACGACTCCGCCGAGGCGCTGCGGCGTCGTGTTAAGGTCCACCGTCCACTCGATGCCGCCCTCTCCGTTCGCTTCGCCGCTCTTGTCGACCGTCAGGGGAGCATTCGATTTCAAATAGAGCACGTAGGTCGCGCTGCCTCCCCCGACCGGGAAGACTACCGTTACTTCTTCGCTGCCGTTTACGACCGTCTTTTTCAATGTCGACGTGATCGTCAGCGTTCCGCGTACGTCCGAGTGGTCTTCGATGTAGTCGTCGAAAGTGATGGTCACTTGTCCGTCCGTCGTCACGCTGAAGCTGCCCACCGTACCGTCGCCCTCGCTGTCTTCAAGAGGGACGTCGACGATCGGCGTGTAGATTTCGAACTCGTCCGGCAGGCTGAACGTGTAAGTGGAACCGCCTCCGTAACCGTCCGGCAGCGCCCAACCGTATTCGATGCTGATTCCTTTTTCAGGATCCAGTACCGTGCCCGGTTCGATCGCCGTCCCGTCTCCGCTGCGAAGCGCAACGCTCATAATGATGTCGTCTTCGATAACGGAAGCTTCGAGCGCTTCCGCATCTGCCGCGAAAGCTTCGACTTTTTCTTTTTCTTCAGCCGATTTTTCGGCATCCGGATCCTGCTCGTCCGCCGCAGGCTCTTCCGCTGCCGGTTCTTCGCTCGCCGGCTCTTCATCCGCGGGTTCAGCGGCAGGAGCTTCTTCGGCAGGCGTTTCTTCGACAGGCGCGGCTTCTTCCGGCGTTTCTTCGCCGACCGGGGCCGCCTCTGCCGTTCCGTCTTCTTCCTGCACCGCTGCATCTTCGCCGCTGACCGGAGCTTCTTCCGTCACTTCGGCATTTTGTCCAGCTGCGGGTTCCGATTGATCCGTACCTGTTGGTTCCGAAACGACAGGCTGCTCCGCAGCTTGGGCTTCCGGCTGAGATACCCCCTCTTCAACCGGCGTCACCGCTTCCTCCGCCTCGACTCTCCCTATTCCAAACCCCAACGCAGTATGTAGTACCAACATAAGAATGAGGCAAATAGCCCAGACCTTCCGATTCCTTCCCTTCACGCGCAAAACCCCTCCTTAGATGTTTTTGGGTAAGGCAGTCCGAGGGACAAACCAGGCAATTAGTCCCATCCCTCTGATGGTTGTTAAACGCAAAACGCCCCGGGTAAACGCTTATCATTTTAATTCCTGTACTTTTAATTAATTTTATTTCGGAAAGTGAGTTTATGGATTTTTTTGAGCAAAAAGACCTGTTAACCGATAATATTTTTCCGCACAAAAAAGACCCCACCTGAGGTGAGGTCTTCCGGCTGAGCCATGTGTACTCTCTAACCAGCATAAATCATTAACGCTTAATCATCTATGTAGGTCAGGTATACGGCTGCGACGACTTACAGAGGAGTGACGTTGGAAGCTTGCGGTCCGCGTGCGCCTTCAACGATGTCGAACTCAACGGATTGTCCTTCTTCCAGCGTTTTGAATCCTTCGATTTGAATCGCCGAGAAGTGAACGAAAACGTCGCCGCCTTCTTCCGTTTCGATGAAACCGTAACCTTTTTCTGCGTTAAACCATTTTACTTTACCTTGCATGCACGAACATTCCCTTCGTTATCAAATAAATAGGTGTGATCCACTACTCGAATATACCACCGCGTCTTCTTCGCTGTCAATTGGAATATAAAATGGTTTCATGCAATTATATTCCAACGAATTATGAACAGGATACCACGATGTATAAGTCGAAATAATAGGCTTGATCTTATATACCCGGCTTCCCATTCAGTGAATCACTGACATCTTTTTATTCCGGTTTCCTTGCCACAACCTGCAGTTGCCCTAAATACTCGGAGCCGGAAGAGATTTTCAAAATCTCAAGACCGTACATTTTTAGCAAAATACGCAGCGAAATATGATCATACAGAATTACATGCAGTGGAGGATCAAGGTGTCTCCATTGATAAGAAGAATGATAACTCGCCGTCGAGCTGACGTTCGGTGTGTTCAGGGCCAATAGACCGCCCGGTTTTAATATGCGGTTTATATTCTCCATAAATTCGTGTGGCTCAGCGATATGCTCCAAAACGTCCCATGCCGTTACCGCATCGAAACTGGAATCTTCAAATGTTCGATTATTCAATACTCCGCTCAATATATCAAGATCATAGTTTGCCCTGCCCTTTTCGGCAGCTTTATCGGATACCTCGATCCCTTGGACGTCCCAGTAACGAGAACGTGCTTCCAATAAGAAATTCCCCGTCGAACATCCGATATCAAGTAGCCTTCCCCTTGGAAACTTGGTTTGGTTCGTAAACGATTCCACCAAATCCATCCGCACTTCATAATTGCGCAGCGCACCGGCGCTTACCTCGCTTAAGTCGGTACTCCATCCCATTTTCTTTCTATGAGCCTCGGAGTAATACACTTCGTTATAAAACCACTCCAGATATTCTTCGGTAGGACGAGGATTCATGAATACTGCTGCACAATTCGAACAACGATGTAGATTGGTAACGAAATGATCGTGGCCTTCAATGGAGTGAAGCAAAGTGAAACCAAGAGCCTGACAAAGCGGGCATTGCTCGGTAAGCTCGTCATACTTCTTTAAGTTCGCAATCGGAGCCGAATCGTTTCTCTGACTTGTCCCCTGCTTATCAAGGATTACTTCCATAATTTCTTCGACTCTGTGCGCGTAAGTATGTTTGTTCAGTACTATTTCATACAAAACATCTATTAATTCCTTTTTTTCCTTGGGATGAGTCAGAAAATAGTCCGCTTTGCTTACCAAATCCTCGAGATTGGTAAATGAAATATATTTCCATAGGTCCGGAAAAACCAGTTCCATATCTTTTTTATAATCGCTTAGCACAAAAGCTTTGGATGCAAACCCGTCGAAGATTCGATTATTTACGGAAGTTTCCAATTGCAAAGAAGAAATATTCAGATTGATTTCATAGCTTTGATACAAAGAGGATAACTCTGCATAGGGAACCGACGGATGTGCGACAATATCATTTCCAGACTTCCAACCGTTTCCGTAAACGTGTACATCGATCCCTTCCAAACTTCCGATCATGTACTTTCTGTATTCCTTGCTCCCTACTTGATGAATCGAATAATAAATTTGTTTCCAAAAAACTTCCGGATGATTTTTAAACAAGAGCGCGATCGGTTCAAACTCCGGTAATTCAAAAGCTTTGTAACAAAGGTTCATTACAGGTATTTCTATGTTTTTTAACTTCTGAGCCAAAATAAACTGTATGAATAACTCTTCAATCGTATCCTCGTCTTTTTTCGCTTCTTCGTAGATACTGCCTACAAACGAAATTCGTCCTTTTGTCGGAACTTCACCAAGTAGAGGAGTAAATCGAGAAGGATTTGTTGCCAGCATAATCTTATGGCAATTTTCGATTTTTTTCGCTTGAAAAGCCTCCAGGTATGTCTGATCCCATATAAAGTGAAAATAATATTCAGGATAGCGCATGAATTCTTCTTCGTATGCAGTGTTCAGTCCAAAAAACGGATTATCATAATGCAGACATACCACTGGGATATTAAGTTCTCTGAGCAAAAAATGATTATCGCCGGTACGAAAAACCCCTACATAACCGTACCCGATCACCAAATCAGGAGCAAAATTTACAACATCTTTCAAATCGAACTTTTGCGTTAAGTCCAAGATCCCGATTTCGTACCCTTTTTCTTGAAATGCATCCGCATAATCTTGAATAATATGAGGCGCTATAATGCCCGGACCTTTGAATATCAGAATCTTCATGAAGCACCCGCCAATCTGTTAGAATTTTTGTCGCTTCCCCCACGCAAGCTATGTAGCCCTCCTTATCATTCATTCCCATCATTCCCACATTTATATTCGTATTTCTTAAATTTGAAACCTTTTTCTTCGAAATTCCCTTGAAGTTGAAATCCCGACTTTTCAAACGTCGAAATAGACGCGAAATTTTCATCTTTGATATAAGCATAAATAGAAAAAGAATAGCCGAATCTATTTTCAATGAATTGTAAAAATCGCTTCAAAAGAGGTGTCGCCAAGCCCTTCCCCCTGTATTCAACGTCCAAGGTGATTCCGATAACCTGATTTTGATCCAGCTTCACAGTTCCAACCGCGGTACCGTTCTCCTCAAACTCAGCCACATAAATCATAGGATTTTGGCAAGCCAAAGCATTTTTAAACCAACTCTTGTGTTCTTCCTCAGAAATCTTCGACTTATTGAAAGACATTGCTCGTACGACAGGATCATTGGCCCAGTTGTATAACAACCAGATGTCGGATTCTTGCGCTTCTCGGAATCGAAACAATTCTTTCACCCCTCATCGCGAGCATGAAGCGAAATTTTTTTAATACATTCAACTACATATTCTACATCCTCCTCCTCCATGCCCGGAAACAAAGGAAGAGTGATGGCATTTTCGTAATATGCTTCAGCATTCGGGCAAATGCCTTTGTTATATCCGAGTTCTCGATAATAAGGCTGCAAATATACCGGGATATAGTGAACGTTAACTCCCACGTTCATGGCTCGCAATGCCTCGAAAATTTCTTTGCGGTTGAGGGTACCGAATTCAGAAGTAAAACGAACCACATATAGATGCCAGCTGGATAGAGCATCCTTATGTTGATGCGGCAAAATGACGCCCGGAATCTTACTCAACTTTTGTTCGTACAAGTCCGCCAACATTCTCCGCTTCTCCACAAACTTATCAAGCTTATCCATTTGCGAAATGCCCAAAGCAGCCTGAATGTCCGTCATTCGATAATTGTAGCCGAGCGTTTGCATTTCATAATACCAAGGCCCTTCGTTGCTGCGCACTTCTTCCGGATCTCTGGTCATTCCGTGATTTCGGAATTGCAAAAGTCTTTTATAAAACAGTTCGCTGTCGGTGACAATCATTCCGCCTTCGCCTGTCGTAATATGTTTGACAGGATGAAAGCTGAACATAGTCATGTCGGCCCACGCACCGATTTTTTTCCCTTTGTACTCGGCTCCCAAAGAATGGGCGGCATCCTGAATTACAATCAAATTGTGATCTTTTGCAATATCCATGATCCGATCGATTTCAACGGGCTGACCGCTGAAGTCGACTGGGATAACAGCCTTTGTGGAAGAAGTCAGCTTCGCTTTGATTTGTTCTGGATCAATGTTATAAGTATCAGGAAGAATATCCGCGAAAACAGGGATTCCTCCTTGATACAATACACAGTTGCTGCTCGCCAAAAAGGTCAAAGGAGTCGTAATGACTTCATCTCTCGGACCGATCTGCGCCGCAAAACAGGCTCCATGTAGCGCCGCTGTACCATTGCAAAACGCGACTCCGTACTTAGCCCCAGAGTACTCTGCTACTTTTTGTTCAAAGGCTTGAATAGCAGGCCCCTGTGTAATAAAATCGCCACGAAGCACTTGATGAACAGCCTCAATATCTGCCTCGTCCAACCATTGTTTACCGTAAGGAAGCAGGTTGTCTCTTTTTTTTAACTCCATTCCGCTATCCCCTTTTCTGGAATTTCCTGTTCCGCTCACCGAAGTCCCCCGCTACGAATCCATTCTCGGGTTAACGCAATACCCTGCTCTAATGATACTTGCGGTTCCCAATCAAGAAGGCGTTTGGCTTTTGCAGAGTTGCAAAGCAATTTTTGGATTTCGCTTTGAGGATGGATATGATCGACGTGCTGAACTTTATTGGAATCTCCCGTGATCAAAAGAGCCAACTCGTTTACGGAAATGTCGCGTCCGAGTCCTGCATTTACGATTTCTCCGTTTACCTTGTCTTCAAAACCCGCTGCCGTTACGAAACGAGCGCAATCCTCGACATACAAAAGATCTCGGGTCTGCGTGCCTTCGCCGTAAATATTCAACGTCTTCCCTTCCAGGTCGTTTTTTATAAAAATCGCCACGACACCGCCTTCGCCACCCGTCTTTTGGAAAGGTCCGTAAGTGTTGAAGGGACGGATTACCACAGTAGGCAGCCCGTAGGCATAATAATAAGACAGAACCATGTTTTCCGCTCCGATTTTGGCCCCTGCGTAAGGCGAAGCAGGTTTGGTCGGGTGGCTTTCATTGATCCCTTTTTCGTCGTTGCAGCGGTCGTATACCATGCAAGTGCTCATAAATACAACCTTTGTTTGGTATCTTTTGCATTGTTCCAAAATATAAAAGGTGCCGATTGTATCGTTGTTAAAAGTCGTACGCGGATCGTCGATCGAATCTTGAACGTTGATTGAAGCCCCTAGGTGATAACAAACAGAAAAGCGGTGCTCCTCGAACAGGTTGCTCAATAATTCTTCGTCTAAAATTGTACCGCGAATGAAAGCTTTCAAGTTCGGATGCTCTTTGAATTCGGCAATATTCGTTTCACGGCCGTTGGAAAGGTCGTCTAGGATCCAAACCTCATGACCTTCATCCAACAATCTTTTGGCCACCCAGCGGCCAATAAAACCGGCTCCACCCGTCAGCAAAACTTTTTGACTTTCCATTAAATAACCTCCCATGTTAATGGTGTGCCTTTTTTTACGTCCTTTGAAACCGCTCGTCCAATCATTTCATCCAAAAATTTAGTCGGTAGGCCAAGGCCCGGTCGAATGGCTTTAATATTCTCGCGGCTCAAGATGTCTCCCGCTTTGAGATCTTGCGAGATATACAAAGATCGGCGCAGCTTTACGGATTCTTTTTCGCGCTCCGTCGCTCCGTAAGTAATGCTGCCAAGCGACTGCCAAGCTCTCTCCGATTCGACGACTAGAGCTTCCATTTCTTCGGGTTCCATTGAAAAGGCGGAATCGACTCCTCCGTCAGATCGGCGAAGCGTAAAATGTTTTTCGATTACAGCGGCTCCGAGAGCCACAGCAGCAACAGAAACGCCTACCCCCATCGTATGATCGGACATGCCTACTGTACATTTGAATAACTGTTCCAGATGCGGCAGCGTAGAGATATTTGTGTTTTCGGGAGTAGCCGGGTAAGTGCTTGTACACTTCAGAAGAACCAAATGTTCGCACCCCGCCTCTCTAGCGGCACGTACGCTTTCGTCCAGTTCTGCGATTGATGCCATTCCGGTCGAAATAATCATTGGCTTGCCCGTGGAGGCTACCTTACGAATCAATTGAATGTCAGTATTCTCGAATGAAGCGATTTTGTAAGCCGGCACATTTAAGCTTTCCAAAAATTCGACTGCCGATTCGTCAAACGGAGTACTGAACGCAAGCATTCCCAACTCGCAAGCGCGGTCAAAAATCGGCTTATGCCATTCCCAAGGAGTATACGCCTCCTGGTATAAGTTATACAGCGAGTTTCCTTTCCATAGGCTCTTAGGGTCCTGAATGAAAAAGTCTCCTTCATGAATGTCGAGCGTCATCGTGTCAGGCGTATAGGTTTGTAACTTTAAGGCGTCCGCACCAGCCTTTGCTGCTGCCTCTACAATTTCCAATGCTCGTTCCAAAGATTGGTTATGATTCCCGGACATTTCGGCGATGATGAACGGCTTGTGTCCTTTACCTATCCATTTCTCCCCAATTTTAAATTCCATTTTTTCCCTCCTCATTCCTTTTCCTTTTCCTTTTATCGATAAAATTAGCAGGGAAGGTCAGTCAAACAAACATTTCGACCCATTGTTTTTCGGAAAATAGTTTTCCCGCATCCATTAACTCCAAAGAGCGCCTGCTCATGGACCGAAGAGTTTCAGGATTGGAACGCAGCCGATTAAGTTGTTCAAAAATATGTTTGTCGCTGACATCTTGATACCATCCCAAGTTGATAAAAGCTTGTTCGCTTTCCAACTCTTCAATGCCTTTACGCTGGTTTTCCGCCAGAATAGTTACCAGCGCAGGTAGCCCTAAGTAACAGCGTTCCCAAGTTGTAGAACCTCCGGCACCTATGGCTAAATCGGCCTTGTTCATCAATTCTGCCATGTAATCGATTTGACAGTGAAATGCGGCTCCTGGCATCGCATTGCACATATGCTCGATCATACTTTTATGAGGATTGGCTTGTCCCACCACAACATCGATATGAAGTTGGTCATCTCTCAGTCCCTGAAGGGCATTCAGTGCCTTCTCGGTTTCATTCGAAGTATCGCTGCCTCCATAAAAGACCAAAATCCGTGACAAAGCTCCCTCTCTCGTTCTTTTTGAAAACCGCATGTTTCGAAACTCTTGACGGAGCAGCACATACGAAGTTCCCAAAAGTTTATTACAGTGACAAGGCACCAATCTATCATATATAGGTTTATTCCAGGCATTGGGATTTTGATTAAGCAGTATATCACAGTCATGTTTGCGATCCGCCAAGTCATCAATGACGAAAATTTTCTTTGAAAAGGTTCTGGCTCCACTTTCCCAATCTTCTCCCAACGCATAATGGTCGACGACCAACCAATCCAATACTGCGGAATGTTCAAAAAAAGTCCGGGTTGCGGCCAGATCTTTTTTCTCATCGTCCTTTAACGCTTGCACGAGCTCTCCGAGGCTTCCAACATCCATTTCGTTAATACCGGGCAAGACAAAAACTTCATAGCCTAGACTTTCTATATAACCAATCAGATTGCCGAAAATCTCCCGACAAATAAAGCATACCTCTGCCCCGCTTTTTTTCAACATATCGGCCAGCGTTAAGCACCTCATAACGTGTCCGGCTCCCAAGAAAACGGAAGAATCTGCTCGAATAGCTATTTTCATGTACGATGCAGCCCTTCATAATAATGAATCGCTTGTTCCAAAGTAACTTCTGCGCCGTTAAAGTGGCGAAACATTTTATAGGATTGTACATATTGCTCAAAAGTATCTATCGTTACTATGATATCCGATCTCCGTAGCTCCTGTTGCTTGGGCTGCAGAACCGCTTTATTGAATGCGGGGTTATTTAAAATATAAGGCGTAACGTGCTCTTTTTCGTAATCGCTTTGAGCATGGAAAAACGCTTTTTCAAGAGCAGATCGTCGAATCACCTCAATGCCGGAACCATACGGTACGGGTTCAAAGCGGACATGATCGACTCCTTGTTTTTCCGCATAGTCAAGTCCCGAGTCGATAAATCTGGGTTCCGTCAAGGGATTGTCGGCAGTGATCCTTACAACCCAATCCGCATCCGAGGATACGGCAGCATGATAAAAACGGTCCAGTACGTTTTCAAGACTGCCTCTGAAGCAGAATACGCCGAGGCGGGAAGATTCCATCTCCAGCAGATCATCTTCTTCGCGCGTAGACGTGGCAATCCAAATTTCATCAAGTCTCTGCGCCTGCTTGGTTTTCTCTACGACCCGCTCAATCAGCGTTTTGCCGTCCAAGCTCTTGAGCACTTTTGCAGGAAGCCGAGAAGAAGACAATCTGGCTTGAATGATTGCCACCTTCTTCACCATGCCGTCCATCCTCCGTCCACAGAGATATTCTGACCGGTAATATAGCTTGAAGCATCCGAAGCCAAAAGCGCAATAATGCCCTGCAACTCTTCTGGTTGTCCGATTCTTCCCAACGCCGTCTTGGCATTAAGACTTGATGTAAACTCTTTGTTTTTTTGCGTTTCCCGATTGGGGAAGGGACCGGGTGAGATCGCATTGCAACGGATTCCGTCCCTTCCATAATGACATGCCACATACTTCGTCAATTGGATGATAGCCGCTTTGCCTGCCCCATAGTTGGCAGGATTATTTTGTCCTGAGTCGCCGTAAATTTCAGGATTGGGAGAGACAATTCCATACATGGAAGCGATATTGATAATGTTTCCGTTTCTTCGACTCAACATATGGGGAATCGCTTTTCTGATACACTTATAATACGCATGCAGACTTCCCGCTATGCCTTTTTCCCATTCTTCGTCTGTATAAGATTCGATTCTGCCCGGAGTGCTTACGTTTGCGTTATTGATCAAAACTTCGACACTGCCAAATATATTTATAATCCGGTCAAACGCCTCATTGATCGAAGTTGTACTTAAAACATCCAATCCGATGCCTAGATGTTCTCCTCCAAAGTTCATGCGAAGTTCCTCAGCCAAGCGTTCGCACTCTTCGGCTCGCCGACTCGTTACAACGACCGTCGCTCCTTGCTCTGCCAAAATTCGGCACATCGCGCTTCCAAGATAGCCGGTTGCCCCGGTGATAACCACTGTTTTTCCGGAAAGATCGAATAAGGCGGCATTCATTTCGAAACCTCCCATTTGCTCGGATTCAAGATAGACTCTGGTACGCTAAAGAAAAGTTTTTCCGCTTTCTCTTTTATGTCTTTCGGCAGAGCCGGCAGATTGATTATCCTTATGTTTTCCTTTAACTGCTCTAAACTTTCGCATCCCACAATCAAGTAATCGACTCTGTAAAAATCACGAATATAAAGCAATGCCAGCTCAGCTTGTGTCAGGTTAAACTCTTTGGCAAGCTGTATAAATTCGACTAAATATGGAGAGAAATGATGCATGCGTTCGGGCAGGCTGTCCAGATTCATCAATAAGAGTCCTTGAAGATAAGTACTTCTAGCATATATGGTTACGTTTTTTTGTGTAAGCTGATTTAAAATCCCTTGACGCTCCAAACGCTGATCCATAATATTGATCGGTAGTTGTATGACATCCAAACCTTCGATGTTCAGGAATGCTTTAGCTTCGTCGGGAGTGTACGTCGATACCCCAACCCGCTTTATTTCTCCCGCCTTTTTCAATTCGATAAGCGCCTCGACTACCTTCCCGTTATGCGAAAACAGATTGGATGGGGAGTGGAGAAGGCATGAATCCAACGAAGAAACACCCAATTTGCTTTGGGATTCGCGGATGCTGTGCCGCAAGCGGTCATAGAGCGAATCCACTTCAAGTTCGGAAGATAATGGAGGCAGTTTGGTCAAAACCCTGGCTTGCCGATTTGAGCTTTTCAGAAAATCTCCGATCCGCCTCTCGCTTTCTCCGTAAACAGGCGCTGTGTCCCAGGCCGAAACACCATGGTCGAGCGCATATTCCAAAATTTTGTAAGCTTCGTTCGCATTCGGCATTCCCGTTTGATTAGCAATTCCGTATGTCATTCCAAGCTGCGCTGTGCCCAAAGCAAGCTTCATTCTGTTCCCTCCCTATAAACGAAGTCAGATCAGATCTTCCTCAGTCAACCATTGCTTAACCTGAGATTTCTCAATGGGTTTCATATCAGGGAGAGCGACTAAAGTCTGCTCTGCCTTCTCCCTAAACAACGAAGGAATAATGAACATACGCTCTGCTTCTTTCGCTATCATTTGTTCGTCGACTGTCATTAATTCTTCGTAGCGTTTTTCTCCAGGTCTCAATCCGATAACCCTGACTCCCCGCGCATAATCCAAAGCATATTTTTCGGCAGTAAGTTCAATGATCGCTTCAGCAAGGTCGCCAATCCGGATAACCGGCATTTTAAGAACGAAAACTTCCCCTCCTACCGCCAGCCTATTCGCTTCAAGAATAAGCTCGATCGCCTGCGATGGTGTCATCATATATCGCAGCATTTCCGGATCTGTAATCGTAATTTCTTTCCCTTCACACACCTGCTTTGTAAATAAGGGAATGACCGACCCTCTGGACCCCATCACGTTCCCGAAACGTACGGAGGAAAAAACCGTAGACTTTGACCCTTTTTGATACTCTGCCGCAGAAATCAACCTTTCCGCCGTCAGCTTTGTCGCTCCATACGTATTTGTCGGAGAGATTGCCTTATCCGTGCTTGTAAACAGCACCTTTTGAACTCCATTTTCTATGGCAGCCTGTATAACGTTTTGAGTGCCGATGACATTGGTCTGTACCGCTTCGAAAGGATTGTACTCGCAAGACGGAACGTGTTTCATTGCCGCCAAGTGAAACACGTAATCGATATCTTCCATGGCTCTGTTCAGCCGCTGGCGGTCTCTTACATCGCCAATCAAGAAACGCAACCGAGTTGCCTCATTCGCAAATTCAATATTCATTTCATATTGCTTGTGTTCATCCCGACTCAGGATGCGAACGACTTGAGGTTCCACTTTAAGTAGACTGCGGGTCAAGTGCCGACCGATCGTTCCTGTTCCACCGATAATTAAAATTTTCTTGCCCCGATACATTTCGTCCATTGTTTCGACCCGTCCTTTAAATATGGATTTCTGCGATCCGTTTTAATGATTCCGTTACGTTCTCTTGCAAATAAGGAAGCTCTTTTGTAATGTCTTCTCCCAGTTTACGGAGATGATGATAAGCCAAATCGGCTTTTTTTCGAATGTCTGTTTCCGTCGCGATCTCTGGCAATATTCGATCGAATTCATTTAATCGATCCGTAAGCAGAGTTTCAAATACTGGATTAAACCAATCTCTATTCACGATATTTCCCCAAAGTACTTCGACTGACTCCATTGTTCTCCAAGCTTTGTTCGCATTCGAACGACTTTGTTCCGAAAGCCGATCAATCTGCTTTTTCAGCATGTTCAGCTCGCTTCTCAACACGCTTATGTCGCTCGATATATTCAGAAGTCTAGATTTCACCGTATTTATTTTATCTTCGTTTGAAGTATGAGTCTGCTCGAGCAGCTTTGACACAGCATTGGATTCGACACGCTGTTCCACAAGCAAAGAATAAACTTCTTCTGCCGGTTTCCATGCTGCGCCTTCGATCGCTGCTCCTCCGCGAGTAGCATTAATGAATTCAATGTTGGGCAGGATGGAAATAAGACTTTCCAAGCCGTCTTTCATGAACAAAAAATTTTGAGTAGTCTGATTATATCCTCCGTAAACGTTAAGCACGGTATGTTGCGATCGCTCTACGATCGTCTCGTTATGGGTTGCATCCGTATGTTCTACGCCGCTTGTATAAAATTTCCCTTCGGAAAAGGATAGATCCTGACCCATCATGACAATCCTTGAAACTCCTAACCAAACCGCAGCTTGGATTGCAGTTCCGGTAACGGTAGGCGTAGGAAGTATGGTCGGATCTTGTGACTCCATACCCATGCAAAACTTTCCGATTTCATCATTTTGTACAATCCCATAAATGGTGTCATCGTTTTTTTTATCCGATACCCCGTAATAAGCCGTTGAACCAAAAAAAAGAGGCGGTTTTGTTGCTCTCGGATTTTCGAAAACTTTGGCGTTTATGGCCCCTCCGTCCATAACGGTAACTAAGTGAGGCTCGATATTATGCCGAAGCAGTGCTTGGATGCTGGAGCCCGCTGAAATAATCAAGGCATGAGGTTGGAATTTTCGCAACCATGCGATGTCTTTATCTAAAGAAGGCCCCGAAGCAACAATTACCGCAGTCGAACCCGAAAAGGAACCGGCCAATTCCATTACGGATGGCGATACCAGCATGCTGGCCAATTGGTTCAAGCTGTTTTGCAGCCAAATTTTCCGAAAATGCCTCTCAGTATGTCTATTTGATACAAAAGTCGCTCGATACTCTTCGAAGCTTTCCCTCAGATCGTGAAGCACCTCAATATTCTTCTCCAAATGATGGCGCAATGCTACAAAAGCCAATTCTTGATCCATGTAAGTGCAAATTTTATAAAATAGCATTTTGAGCTGAGTAGGCCCAACGGAAACCCAC
The DNA here is from genome assembly GCF_011090185.1 of Saccharibacillus alkalitolerans. GTDB lineage: Bacteria > Bacillota > Bacilli > Paenibacillales > Paenibacillaceae > Saccharibacillus > Saccharibacillus alkalitolerans. The sequence continues at coordinate 109,632 of NZ_JAAFGS010000004.1, forward strand.
AACAGTTGAGGCCATGCCAATAAGTCCTTCATCTGATAATTTTCCATTGAATGATTAAAAACCGCTTCGTCCGGCTCATACACTATAAAAAAGCGATCTGGATACTTTTCCAATAAATCAGAAAGACCTAAGCCTTGGCTAAATCCATATAAAAAAACAACCTTCATGTCGTTTACCGAACCTTCGACCGCTGTCAACCAACTTTCGTCTCGTTTAAGAGGCTCCTTAAAGATGGAGCTGCTGCCCTCCGATGTGCGATTAAACTGCTCGATACGATTCGCAATATTGGGAAACCTTTGTTGGATTATGCTAAGATTTTCGTTGAAATAAGTCATTTTCACAATCTCCATTCCCGGCTATTAATTTCTATACCTACTATATCGGATTTAAGGAAGATAGAGTGAACCTTCAAAAAAAAATCCCCCCTCTTGTCTCCTTTCAACTTGAACTTTCTGCTTTATACAGAAAAAAAACACTCTCGAATATGAGTTCGTTCGCCCTTAGCGACAAACGTCATAATGAGAGTGTTTCTTTTTTATCAAAACTCTTATTTACGATGATCGATGAACATACTGTCCAGTGAGTACGCATTTTGGTAAGCCGACTGCTGCGTACGGATTGCGCCTTGCTTATGCATCCATTCTCCGGCTTCATTCTTTAAAAATAACATTCTTTTAAGGATAGTCATATCGAAACTAAGAATATAGGCAATTTGTTCACGATTTTCTTCGTTAATGCTGTTCCGATACTCTTCAATAGAAAGCACCAATTCTTCACGCCGATTCGCCAAAAGTTCCAGTTCATCGCTATCCATCGTATTCAAACGAGAGATCGCGTCTTCGGTAATAGATTGCAGCTCGTTGAGCAGTTTTTTCACTACCGCTTCTGCCATTACATATTTCCCGCCATACCAGATACTTTTCCTGCCTCAATCCATGCTTCGCGTAGTTCACTGAGATGTTCAAGCACTTCTTCCGCGGGAGCCGCATTTTTCTTCACATTTGCTTCAATCAGAAGATGCAGCATGTACTCATAAATACGGGCGAGTTCCGATGCAATCGGGTAATCGAAATTTAGGGAAGAAGTAAGTTCATGCACGATTGCTTGTGCTTTGCAGAGATTGTTGTTCGCCGATTCGTAATTACGTTCCGCAATCCCGTCGATTCCCGCCTTTACAAAGCGAATGGCTCCATCATACAGCATAATCAGAAGTTTAGGCTTGGATGCGGTTTGGGCTTGAGTCTGCTGGTACTTTTGGTAAGGTGAGTAGATCAAGGTTTTTCCTCCTTGTGGTTACATGCCGGAAAGACTGGACATCGTTGCATTGTACCTATTGATGGCCGTTTCCATGGCCGTAAACTGCTTATAATAATTCGTTTCAATTCGATTTAAGCGACTGTTCCAATCGGTAATTTGACGATCGATAGCGGTTAGCCGTTGTCCCATAAGACTTGTAGTCAAAAACGTGGAGTTGAGGTCGCTGCTGACCTTGGACGTACCCGCTTTTTCTGCCAAACTGGACAAAGCGGCAGTCGAAATTTTTCTCGTCTTCGCAAGGATCCCGTCTTCTACCGTATACTGATTATTTAAAGTGGATTTTGAATAATTCTGCCCAAAAAATTGATTAACAATATCAGGATTTCCCTCAAGTGCTGCCGTAAGCTTTGCCGTATCCAAGTTAAGCTTGCCTTTAGTGTCGTACGTACCTGTGGTGATACCGAGTTCGGACATCATCAATGGCTTATTCACATCTACTCCATCGACATTTACAACTCTGCCGATGTCCACCCCTTGAATTAAAGCTGCGCGCATATCGCCGATTGTTCGTTGCAGGATGCTGTCATTCTTGAGCATGCCGCTTTTAGCTTTTTCATCCCAAAGCTTGGCTTCGTCGTCGCTCATTTCTTTCCTTTGTTCACTGGTGAGCGGTGTATATTTTTTATAGCGTTCTTCGCTAATCTTGCCATTGACGGTAGAAATCACGTCATTGTAGGCATTAACGAAGTCTTGAACGGCCTGCACCACTTTTTCGGTGTCTTTGGAAACTGTCACCGTAGTCGCCGCTCCGCCTGCGGCATTAAGAGTGATCGCCACGCCGTTAAGGTCGAAACTATTGGAGTCCTTCTCAATATTCAGACCGTTTACGTTTAGTTCAGCTTTGGAGCCAAACGTATCCATCGTCAAGTTGAAGGCATTTTTAATCGAGGCATCAACCACAACCGCATCAGGACCGGCAGTCTTGGACGTGAGGGATAAACCCGCCGCAGAATCGTAAAAGGCGGTGACTCCTGTCTTGCTGTTACTATTGATCTTATCGACAAAGGATTGAATGGTTTCATCGGCAGTGAGTGCTATATCCGCTCCGCCGATCGTAACTACCGAGGCCGTCCCAAACGAACTATCGAGATCGGAAAGCTTGGTTGTAGTACTGTCTTTATTCAACCCTTGTGCGCTGCGGACGCTGGAAAAAGTTGCTAATTTAGTAACTTCGATTGTCATTGTTCCACTGCTTGCAACAGAGGAAGCACTTGCAGTAAGTGCACCGGTATTTCCCGTGATCGTGGCTTTCTGAGCATTGATTGTGCTGCTCTGTGCAAGCTTGGAAATGCTATCCTGCATAAATGTAACCAACTTGGTGCTCATCTTACGATAGTCATCGCGCTGCCACTCCAGAAGCTGTTTCTGTTCATTCAGCTTGTTAAGCGGTCCTTTACGAGCGTTGACCATAGATTTTACCAAGGCATCGATATCCATCCCCGAAGCCATCCCCGAGATTCTTGTAACCATAACCAGACCCCCTTAGATTTTTTTGTCGACCAATATACCCGTAAATTCCATCATTTTTGCCACTACATCCAAAATTTTTTCCGAAGGAATTTCGCGAATCATATCTCCGGTCTCTCTGTTCAAAACCTTAATCATAATGGCGTTGGTCTGTTCGTGGACCGATATTTCCAACGTTTTTTGAGGCCCCTGAATGGCATCGATGGCTTTCTTAAGTTCCTGAACCATCTTTTCATGATCTTGATGCAACTGCGGGATTGTCGTCATGGAGGCAGGTTGAAGCAAATCCGACGCTTTATTGTCATCATGCTTAGGATTGTATTCTTTCTTAGGATAAGAAGACTGCGGTAAAGGCGATGCTCCTCCCAGTCCCCCTGCTATACTCGAATCCATAATATACCTCCACCCTGATTAAGTATGTCACTGCCGTTCTACTAAGCTGTCGTTACTTTATATATCGGAATTTAACTCAAAATCTTTATGGAATTCAGGGATAAAAAATAAAAAACCCCGCAGCAGCGGGGTTTTTCGAAACAGCCTTTAAACTTAACGGAGCAGGGACAGTACGCCTTGCGGCGACTGGTTTGCCTGCGACAGCATCGACTGCGAAGCTTGCAGCAGGATGTTGTTCTTCGACAGGGCAACCATTTCCTTCGCCATGTCAGTGTCACGGATACGCGATTCTGCAGCCGTCAGGTTTTCTACTGTCGTTCCAAGGTTGTTCGACGTGTATTCCAGACGGTTTTGTACGGCACCAAGGTTCGAACGCTGTTTTGCCACGTTCTCAATCGCTGTGCTTACGTTAGCCAGCGTCGTTGCCGAAGACAAACCTGCAAATCCGGTTGTAGCTACGCCGGAGATCGAAATCTTGAACGTGCTGTCGTCGGCTTGCACCGATACGTTGCTCTTGATGCTGATGCCGTTGAACTTCGTGTTCGTCATGATTGCGTCGATCTGCGAACCCAGAGCGTTCAGCTCGGCATTGATGTTCGATTTGTCGCTTGCGCTGTACGTTCCGTTTTCTTTCTGTACGTTCAGCTCTTTCATCCGAGTCAGCATCGCGCTGACTTCGTTCATTGCGCCTTCAGCCGTTTGTGCGAACGAGATACCGTCTTGAACGTTGCGCTGTGCTTGTTCCAGACCGCGGATTTGTCCGCGCATTTTCTCGGAGATCGACAGGCCGGCTGCGTCGTCGGCAGCACGGTTGATGCGCAGACCCGAAGACAGTTTTTCCATGTTCTTGCTTGCTGCTGCGTTATTCAGTCCCATGTTGCGGTGCGTGTTGACGGCTTGCAGGTTGTGATTGATAATCATTGTGTTGTTTCCTCCCTGAATTGGTTGATTCCCACGTCCATGTGGTTGATTTGAGGCGTTTCACTGCCTTACTTTATATATCGTCCGTGTTTTCGAAACTTTGAATAGCATAGGAGGAAAATAAATAAAAAAAGTATTCCCAATTAAAGAAGACAAAAAAGAAAAAAGCCTGCTCGAAAGCAGGCTTTTAAGCAAAACTTTAAACTTAGCGGAGCAGGGACAGTACGCCTTGCGGCGACTGGTTTGCCTGCGACAGCATCGACTGCGAAGCTTGCAGCAGGATGTTGTTCTTCGACAGGGCAACCATTTCCTTCGCCATGTCAGTGTCACGGATACGCGATTCTGCAGCCGTCAGGTTTTCTACTGTCGTTCCAAGGTTGTTCGACGTGTATTCCAGACGGTTTTGTACGGCACCAAGGTTCGAACGCTGTTTTGCCACGTTCTCAATCGCTGTGCTTACGTTAGCCAGCGTCGTTGCCGAAGACAAACCTGCAAATCCGGTTGTAGCTACGCCGGAGATCGAAATCTTGAACGTGCTGTCGTCGGCTTGCACCGATACGTTGCTCTTGATGCTGATGCCGTTGAACTTCGTGTTCGTCATGATTGCGTCGATCTGCGAACCCAGAGCGTTCAGCTCGGCATTGATGTTCGATTTGTCGCTTGCGCTGTACGTTCCGTTTTCTTTCTGTACGTTCAGCTCTTTCATCCGAGTCAGCATCGCGCTGACTTCGTTCATTGCGCCTTCAGCCGTTTGTGCGAACGAGATACCGTCTTGAACGTTGCGCTGTGCTTGTTCCAGACCGCGGATTTGTCCGCGCATTTTCTCGGAGATCGACAGGCCGGCTGCGTCGTCGGCAGCACGGTTGATGCGCAGACCCGAAGACAGTTTTTCCATGTTCTTGCTTGCTGCTGCGTTATTCAGTCCCATGTTGCGGTGCGTGTTGACGGCTTGCAGGTTGTGATTGATAATCATTGTGTTGTTTCCTCCCTGAATTGGTTGATTCCCACGTCCATGTGGTTGATTTGAGGCGTTTCACTGCCTTACTTTATATATCGTCCGCTTCCCGGAAAGACTTAAGTCTTTTAAAGAAAAAATCAAGATTCCGAGGATTTTTTTTGCATCATCTTGATGATCTCTTTAGGATCCAGCGCCGCGCTTTCGTTATTCTCCTGTACGGAAACCAGAATCTCTTTTCGCAGAATATCGACATGTTTCGGAGCTTTAATCCCTAACTTGATCGTATCTCCTTCTACTGCCAGTACCGTAAGTTCAATATCGTCGCCGATTACGATCGACTCGCCTTTCTTTCGCGAAAGCACCAACATCAGGACTCACCGCTTTCCTTTAAAATCGAAGAATTCAAGAAGTGTCTTGTCTTATACGTGGTGTTTTGCAACACTACCTGCTTACCCAGCCGATCAGCAACGTTAAAAATAAGCGGCGCAAGCAAATTTGTCGTAACTCTGGCCGGATCATTATTCCAGGTTACAATGCAACGAACGGCTATCCCTTTTTCTTCTTTTAACTGTATCTCGTCCATCAATTCATCAGAAAGTTCGAATTCGTAATCTCGAAAGTGCAAGAACGGATCCGTTACGATAAAGGCAAGTTCCGCTTGGTTGACTGCCTGTAAATAACTGTACGTCCCATCCACGTCGCAAAGCACATATTCCGTAACTTCTTCAAAACCGGGAATTCCTTTGGGAAATGTGATCAGATCCTCTTCGCCCACCGTTAGTTCGCCCAAATGGACGGATTGAATTTGTACCATATTTTAGATCCTCCTTAGCGATTTAAAAAAGCTACGGACCATGGCCCATAGCTTCAGATTATCCCTCTGTTTCTTAAATTTCAACAAAACAAGCATTAAACTTCGAAATTAACGCATAAAGTCGATCAATGAAGTGCTCATGATATTGGCTGAAGATTTGAGCGCAGCTTCGTACACCGTTTGCGCACTTGTCGCTTTGATCAACGCTTCCGCTACATCAAGGTCTTCCGTCTTCGACAGCAACGTCGTCGTATTCATTTCTTGATCCAAAAGACGGCTGTTGACCAATTCAACCCGATTCGTACGTGCACCCACTTCGGAACGTGAAGAAACCATTTGGTTTGTTCGAGATTCAACGTTGCCCATTTCTGCCGTGATTCCTTCCGAATTTCCGCTCCGCATAGCCGAAACAACGCGGTCCATTACCGCAAATACGTTATCCTCAACACCACTCATACCGAAAAATTCGTTCCCTGTCGTATTGATCTGGAACTGAATATTTTCTCCAATAACGTATTTTACTGCAGTATTATCTGTCTCCACCTGCGAGTAGTCCGTTCCGGCTTCCGTCGGATACGGCATCGTGCCGTATTCCTGACCGTTGAAAATGAATTTCCCTCCGAATTTGCTGTTTCCGATATCCACCAGCTGCTTTTTAAGCTGTTCGACTTCATTGGCGGCCGACTGCATGTCGGAATCAGAGTACGTTCCCGTGCTGCTCTGTACCATAAGTTCCTTAAGCCGCGTCATCACATTTGTCGCACTCCCCATCTGGCTGTCCGTCTCGTCCAGCCAGCTCTGCGCCGAATCCGTCGCACGCTGGAACTGCTCGTTGCCGGCCAACTGCGAGCGGTAACGAAGCGCATAGGTGACGCCTACGGGATCATCGGAAGGCTTGGTGATCTTGCGTCCCGTAGAAATCTGATTCTCCAAGTTATCCATGTTGTACAGATTGCGGTTCAGGTTGCCCAGGAGCGTGGAGCTCATCATATTGGATGTCATCCGGATGGTCATCTTTTTATTCCTCCCCTAAATTAGCGGCCGACCGTACCGGTGCCGTTGATCAGTTTATCGAGCATCTCGTCGAAAGTCGTCATAAAGCGCGCACTGGCATTATAAGCCTGCTGGAACTTAACCAGGTTGGTCATTTCCTCGTCCATCGATACGCCGCTGACCGATTGTCTCAGCGACTCTACCTGATCGGCCAGGTCGGTCGCGTTCTGAGCCTGTCGTGCCGCTTCTTTGGACTGCACGCCGAGTTGGCCCGTAATCGAGCTGAAATAGTCGTCGATCGTCACAGGCGTGGAAGCCGCGCTGCCGAAATCGAAACGGGTGCTTTTCATGTCGGCCATGATTAAAGCAATTCCGGCATTACCCGTAACCACTTTTTCTCCCGTCGTTCCCGCGTTCGTGACCCGGAAGGAGGAGGCGATGAGGTTCGGATTGTTCTGAATCTGCGGATTCAGGGTGATGTTGCCCGCCGTAATCGCGCCGCCGCTGCCGCCGGCCGAGAACAGCTCGACGCCTGCGGAAGGAGTTGCGCCGTCGATCGTGTAACCCATTTTCATCAGACCGTTGATGCCGTTCACTTTTACGTTGATCGGCGTGTTCAGTGTTCGGTTGTTGGCCGCATTCGAAAATGTCGTGTTTGTCTGCGTGCCGTCCGCGTTTATGACGGATAAAGTCGTGCCTTCGGGGAGTACGCTGCCTGCCGGAATCGTAACTTGGAACGCGCCGTTCGCCATCGTATCGGCCAGTGTGTCCAACTGTTTCCGGTAATCGACCACATAATCGTCGCGCGATACGAACATGCCGTAAAGTTCGCCTTTATTGAGTCCTCCGCCGTCGTAAGCCGCTTTTAAACTTGCTTCCGTGACCGGCGTCACGGTCGTCCCCGCTACCGCAACGGTTCCGCCGAGCGTTACCTGGTATCCCGTATCCAGCTTGGTTACGGTCACGTTCGCGATTTTCGACAGCTGATCCACCGCGTAATCGCGCTGGTCGCTCAAGTCGTTGGCGTTGTTCCCCATATCCTCGACTTTTTTGATGCCGGCGTTCAGGTCGGCGATCGACTTGAGAAGCGAATTGACTTCTGTCGCTTTCAGGTTGATGTTAGCCGTCAGGTCGGTCGTCATGGCGTCAAGCTGCTTGGATGTCTGATTGAGCGAGTCGGTCATCGCCAACGTCGTTTCCTTGATGATTTTCCGGTTCGTGATATCCTGCGGATCCTTGCTGAAGTCGGACCATGCCGACCAGAAATTGTTCATTACGGCGCTAAGACCGGTATTCGAAGGTTCGTTCACGATCGCCTCGAGCTTGCTGAGCGTCTCCTGACGTACGGTCCAAGAACCGATGCCCGCATTTTCTCCCCGAAACTGATCGTCCAGATAAGAATCGCGTACCCGCACGATCGCGCTCGCTTCTACCCCGCTGCCGAGCTGGCCCGCATTGACCCAGTTGCGCAGCCCCGGCGTCTCGAAGGCCGGGGTCGCTTTCATGTTGACGACCTGACGCGAATAACCTGCCGTATTGGCGTTTGCGATGTTATGCCCCGTCGTGCTGAGCGCCGTCGTCTGGGTGAACAGACTCCGCTTGGCCGTCTCCAGGGAATGGAATGTCGATGTCATAGCTTCTCTCCTTTACTCTGTTAACCGCGTCGGTCGAACATGCCGGAACGGCTGTAGCCGTAAGCTTGTGCGGCGGGATGCTGATAAGTGGCTTCCTGCTCGGGTCTGTGCGACATCAGCTCCATCGAAAAATCGATGAACGACAGCGCCTGCTCGATCAGCTGGCGGTTGGCATCGTTGAGTTGTTTGAGCCGCATAAGCGTATCCGAAAGGCGGGCGTGCACGTCGAGCAGTTCCCTCTTCTCGTCCGGATCGAAAACGAGTCTCGAAATCTCGGCGATGGTCAGCTTCAGCCGGGATTTGATGCCGCGCTCCTGCATAAAAGCATACGCCAGTTCGCCGCGCCGCTCGTCTTCCCCCTGGATGCGCTTGAGCAGCTTCGACTCCCGGTTCATCGTGGAGATAAACGTGTCGATGTCGTTTTTGATGACAGCCGTCTTTTTCTCCTCCGCGACTTCGATCATTTCAAGATGGGAACGGTTCAGCTGTTCCAGCTGTCCGATTAACTGCTTGAGTGCCAAGATCCTTCACCTTTCTTTCCGAATATTTTAAAAAGAGGACTTCCCCAAAAGCGCCGGACATACCGGGCTTTTGAAAAAGTCCCCCATTCCGTTACAACCTTTATCGGTTATTCCGCAAGAAAAGGTAAGAGTTTTTCGGCAATTTTATTTGCGTCCACCGAATAAGTGCCTGCGGATACCTGCTGCTTCAGCTCCTGGATACGTGCAGCGCGTTCGCTATCGGCCGGTTTGTTTGCTGCGTGCAGCATCTCCATCGCCTCCGTGGAAATCGTGACTTCGTCTTTGCGCGCCGTTTTCTTCGTTTCTTCCGTGCGCTGCATTTCGTTCGTGCGTTGGTAAGGGTTAAGGGCTCCGATTCTCGATGTGTCGTTGATCTTCATAATATAGTCAACCTCCTAAAGGTTTGAGTTTTGTTTTAGCCGTCTAAGTAAAAGCACCGATAAGCTTATAATAAGTTTATCGGTGCGAATCCAAACAATGTTTAGAGCTAAAATGAGAAAAAAATTAAATTGTCAAGCGTAAATTTGGGCTATTTCTGTTTCGATGTTCCTATTGCTGGGTAAGGCGGCACGGATTTTTTAGTCGTTGCGGAACGCTTTGTAGGCGCCGCTCGAATTTTTCTGCTGCGTTTTGGGCTGTTCTTTCGCCGCCTCCCGCAGGTCTCCGGCCAGCTTCGAACGGCAGGATTCGCACATATTTCCTTCCCGAATCGAGGTTCCGCACACTTCGCAGCCGTAACCCATATTCGGCGCGTTCGCGATCGAGATGCGTCCTTCGCGGATAAATGTCGTGATCTGCCGCACGCTGACGCCCGTCTCGTCCGACAGTTCCTGCATATGGGCGCCTTTATTTTCACGCAAATATTTGACGCAAGCTTCGTATTCGTTTTCGATATCCTTCGCGCAGTTGGCGCAAATTCCTTTAAAGTTCATCACAAAAACCTTACCGCAGCGCGGGCAGTTGGACAAATTCATCTGTAGGTGCCTCCTTGTCTTTCATTGGAAGTAGTATGGAGAAGCTAACCATATATATCGGATATCCTTCTTATTTCTGTTAAATTTCTTTCCGCTTCTCTCATTTTATCGTAATGCGAGGCGATTACAAGCGCTTTTAAGAACGTGCCAGTGTCAAACTGTAGACAAGAACGGAGCATCCGAGCAGCGATTCGAGCTGCTTCAGCGCCGATGCGCAGATCGCGGCGGTCGTTCCGGTCGTATAAATATCGTCGACAAGTAGGATAGCAATAGGAAAAGACCCTCTGGGACGTTTTTCAGTTCCTATGAGGTCCCACTTCCGAAAAAACCGGGGGTCTAAATTAGGAAGCAGGCCGAATGCTCCGTCCAGGTTATGCAGCCTCTCCGCGCGCGTCTTGGAACTCTGCTTTCCGGTATGCACGCGGCGTTCCAGCAGCGCATGCGCGGGGATGTGCAGGCGGCGCGCCATTTGACGGGCAATCAGCTCGGCCTGATTGAAGCCCCGTTCTTCAAGGCGCTCTTCGCTGACCGGAACCCAGGTTACGAGATCGGCTTTCCACCCCGGAGAGCGATAGCGGATTTTTCGTTCTGCGGACATCTCCCGTACCAGGTTTCGGTAAGCCTGCTCCAGCATGATCGAAAAAGGTTCGGCGAAAGCTTCCCGTCCGCCGTATTTGTATTCCGCAATCCATCGGCGCATGGCCGCGTCATAGAGAACCGCGCTGCGGTTCATCTCGAAAGCTCTTTCCCGCGCTTCGGGCCGCAGACAGTCGGGGCAGCCCTGCGCCCGGCCGCATACGGGACAGCGCGGCCGCGCGATCCACGGCACCCCGGCCGCGCAGCGCTCGCAGATCCCGGGAAGCGAAGCGCCGGCACGGACAGGCTTCCCGCATGCCAAGCACGGCTCGAAGTTCGGGGCCAGCAGCCTGCGCAGTACGGACAGCGCCCGCTCGGCTCCGCCCCTCATCGCCGCTTCTCCCGATTGTCCCGCTCGGAGGCGGCCTTCTTTTCCGGCTTTCGGAACGGAAGACACCCTTTGCCGCAAACCGCTTCAACGAGACGGCCAACTTGAAGCAGCCTGCCTCGACCGACCGTCTCCGGCAGCAGAAAAGGCTTTGCCAGCCGGTTCATTCTTCGGATCTGCCGACAGGCTCCGGCTTGAGCCTTCGTATTCTGCGCGGCGGCAAACACGACCCGTCCTGCGGGATCGTCGGCCGAGCGTCCCGCGCGCCCCGCCATCTGCACAAGCGATGCTTCATCGAACAGGCCGCTGTCCGCATCCAGCACATACACGTCGCTGCGCGGCACGGTCACTCCCCTTTCCAGGATGGTTGTCGTTACCAGGATGCGCAAATCGGCGGAGCGAAAAGAAAGTACCTTGCCGCCTCGCGCCTCATCTTCCGAAGAGGTCGCGCCTACCGGAATCCCCCGAAACGTTCGCCGCAGCAGCACGGCCAGCGCTTCCGCCAGAACGATTTTCGGGACAAAGATAAAAATCTGCGCCCCGCGTTCGAGCGATGTCCGCCATCTGCGAAGCAGCGGCGCCGGCAGCGACCGACGGCGCAGACATTCGGCGAGGGAAGGCGCTCGCAGCCGCTCGGGCACGGGCAGCGGATGGCGATGATAGCGCACCGGCACCTTCGCGCAGGCCAGCCGATTCCGGCGGACCAGAGACTGCAGCTCGGCGGGCGGCGTGGCGGACAAATATACAGTCTTTCCGCCCGAAGCGCGGCAGACTTCCGCGGCGTAGGCAAGCATGGGATCTCCGTGAAAAGGAAAGGCGTCCAGCTCGTCGATGACGACGAGGTCAAAAGCGCCGGCAAAGCGCAGCAGCTGATGCGTCGTCGCCAGCGTCAGCCCGCTCCGGCGCCAGCGCTCCTCGCTGCCTCCGTACAAGGCGACGACCGCTTCATCAGGGAAAGCTTTGCGGAGCCGGGGCGCCAGCTCCAGCACGACGTCGCGCCTCGGCGTAGCGACCAGCACGCTGCCTCCGCGGCTGCGCACGCTCTCGATCAGCGGAAACAGCATTTCCGTCTTGCCCGCCCCGGTCACGGCCCAGAGCAGAAAGCGGCTGCCCGGATCGGAAGCGGCATAATGGGCAGTATCCGGCTTGAAGCCGCTTTTTGGACTGCGGGGAACCCCTGCCTGTCCGCCCGAAGCCGCGGCGGTTCCTCGAACGCCTCCTTTCTCGGCGGCCGCACCCGCAGGGGAGAGCGGTTCCGTCTCGAGGAACCGGAGCGCATGCTCCGCCGCGGACGCTTGAGCCGCGCTGAGCTTCCAGCGCGCCAGCCTGGCGCGCAGGCCGGCGTTCGCTTCCCGGACGGCCGGAAGCCCGGACCCGGCCGATTCCCCGAGCGGCCGGCTGCGCGGCCTGCCGCTTCGCGCCTGCGGCCGCCCCTGCAGCAGCAGCTCGCAGGAGCGGCTGCGTCCGAGCGCGCGGCAGGCTTCGCAGCGCGCGCAGTCCGCCGAGCCGCAGGAGCCGCAGGGACCTCCGCGGGCTTGGCTGCCGCAGCGCGCGCAGCGGTGACCCCCGCTGTTTTGCCGCCCGGGATTCCGGCTCCCTTCTACCGCGCTGCGCAGAAAAAGCACGCCTCGCAAGTAAGCCAACTGAACGATCGCCTTCCAGTCCGGCTCCAGCTCGGGCGCCGATTCTTTCAGCATCGAGCACAGTTCTCCGCTCAGCAGCGATCGCCCTTCCATCAGGGAGGCCAGCCGCTCGGCCTGCCCGGTCAGTCGATTCGGGCATGCCGCTTCTTGCGCCGCAGCAGCGAGGCTTTCTCCGCCGCTTTCGCCCCGCTGCGGCTTTTGGCCGGCCGGCTGCGTCGATCCTGCCGTGCAGCCTTCTACCCCGCTTCCGATTCCGAGCAGGGAATCCATCGTCTGCGGATTTTCTCGGACGAGGACGCTGCCCAGTTCCCGCCGTAGGCGCCGGCCCCATTCCGCGACGCTCCAGTCGGCCGCCTCCTTTCCGAATTGCGTACCGTTCAAACGGATCGCCCACTGAAGCGGCATCCCGCTTGAGATAAGCACCATCTTCGCTCCCGTTTCGCGCCGCCACAGCCGGTCTACCTCAGCATGCAGCGTAAGACACAGCACCATCCCCTCCGTCGTTTCCGCCGCGTACAATGCCGCCTTCATGCCCCTGCCCCCTCATCCGTTTTTTTTAAAAAAAGCACAAAAAAAGCACATCCTTTTCGCTCTTGCGAGCGTATAAGGAGTGTGCTTCATTCCCGGTTCGGCGATCTTCGATCATCCGAACATTACGTTATTTTCTTCACTTACTAACCATTTTCGAGCTTCGTTTTTTTGCAAAAGCCCGATTCCCAAAGTCTGGGAGCCGCTTATCAATTCCCTACTTTCGCTTGTAAAATGAATGTCGATGTTACAGCGTGACCCAGCCCATCTTGATCGCGTTGATAACGGCCTGTGTACGGTCTTCGACTTCCATCTTCTGCAAAATGCTGCTGACATGGTTTTTGACCGTTTTTTCGCTGATGAAAAGGAACTCGCCGATGGCTTTGTTGCTTTTCCCTTCGGACATCAGGCGCAGAACTTCGGCTTCGCGGCGCGTCAGCGGATTGTCTTCGCCGCCGATGAACTTGACGCCCGCTTCCTCGTCTTGAACGCCGTCGAACATGGCGCCGCGCTCGTTGACGAACGTCATGCGCTGAAGCTGCTGAATCAGTTTGCCCGTCACTTTGGGATGAATATAGGCGTGACCGGCCGCCACGCTGCGGATCGCGTTGATCAGCGACTCCGCTTCCATGTCTTTCAAGAGATAACCGCTGGCTCCCTTGCGCAGCGTCTCGAAGACATAGCTTTCATCGTCGTGAATCGACAGCATGATGACTTTGATATCCGGAAAAATTTCGCGGAGTTTCGAAGTCGCTTCCACGCCGTTCTCGTTGGGCATGTTGATGTCCATCAGGATGACGTCGGGTCTGTAGGCGTTGCAGAATTCCAGCACTTGAATGCCGTCGCTGCACTCCCCAATCACCTCGATATCGTCCTCCATGTTCAAAATCCTTTTCAATCCCTCACGGAACAACTGGTGATCGTCAGCCAAAAGCACTTTAATTTTAGGTTGTTCCGAGTTCATGCTCTCCATCTTCATACCCCTTTCCATTTTCTACATTCGTCGGGATATGGATCACGATTTTGGTTCCTTGATTCTCGGCTGATTCGATCTCCATTCTTCCCTCAAGCAGCTCGACTCTTTCCCGCATTCCAATCAAACCGAAGTGCGCATGCTGATTCGCCTTTTGTTCCAAGATATCCGTGTTAAAGCCGCGTCCGTTATCCCGAATCGAGATTTTGACAAGCTGCGTCTGATAGGCGATCTCGACGACGACGTGAGTCGGGTCTCCGTGCTTGGCCGCATTGGTGAGCGCCTCCTGAATCAAGCGGAAGACGGCAGCCTCCATTGCGGAAGAGAGCCGATACTCTTTGCCTCTCGTCTCGAATACGGTGCGAATCCGGTTTTTGTCCTCGTAGTCGCGCGTGTACTTGCGAAGCGTCGGAATCAATCCGAGGTCGTCAAGCGCCATGGGCCGGAGATTGAAAATGACTTTGCGAATCTCTTCCAGGCTGAAACGCACCTGCTTCTTGAGATCCGCCACTTCTTCTTGAACGCGTCCGTAATCCTGCTTGCCCAGCATGCGTTCGACGATTTCGGTCCGGAGCGCCATGTTAGCCATCAATTGCGCCGGTCCGTCGTGAATTTCTCTAGAAATGCGCTTGCGTTCTTCCTCCTGAGCCAGAATGATCTTCAGGCCGACCATTTGGCGGGTTTTGGCGGATTCCAACATTTTGGTCGCCTGCCCGACTTCCCCGCCGGACAAATATTCGGTGACCACGCTCATTTGCGAACCCAGCGACTCCGCGCGCTCGACGGAATTCATCGTGTTGCGCACGCGAAGCTGGAGCTCGTCCCGCCGGGCTCTCAAATAAGCCTCTTTTTCCCTGTACACCGAAAGCTCCAGTTGGAACTGCGTCGCCCGCTCGTAGGCCTGCCGAATATCCTGCTCCGTATATTTGACGAAATCCCGGCTCACTTCCGTGAGCCGGATACGGGAAAGACGGAATTTCTTTTCGAGATCGTCGACTTTGTCGGCGGTATCGGAAGTTTCCTGGATCACTCTCTGCAGTTCTTCGGTGAGCGAATTGAGTTCGGCGCGGGATTGATCCAATATCTCAAAAATTTGATACTTGCTGTCTTCGACGACCTGAATGGCATTCTTGATGACTCGGTCTAAAGCATCCGCTTGGAAATCCACGGGGAAAATCGACTCCATTCTTTCCGGCGTTCACCTGGTAGTGGATAGCGTAAATTCGGTGATCGTTCAGAACCTATCGTATCATGACTCGATAGTCACGGTCTTCGTTTCTTGTTCCCATTTTACATGTAATCCAAGCTGCTCGGAAACCAGTCTAACTGGGACCAAAGTCCTATTTGAAGCACTTATCGTCGCCGAGTCGGACATTTTGCGTTTGCCATTTAGGATATAGTCCTTTTTATTCAAGTTTAATACAAGAAGTTGATCGCCCCGGCGAACCGTAATCGATCCGCTTTTGGCTTCCCAACCGGACGTGCCGCCGAACGTATCCGTAATGTACTTGACCGGCAGGTACGTCGCACCGTTTCTTACCAGCGGAGAGACGTCCATTTGACTCGACGCGCCGTTCGTCAGCAGCGTTTTCGAGCCGACCGTCATCTTGGCCATCACGTTCGCCGGCAGACCGAGCGCGCCGGCATCGGCCGGCGACGTCGTCTTGACGTTATCGATCTCCACGAAGCCGCTCGCCGAACGCTCATCCTGTCCTTCCGCCAGATTGACGACGTAAATCCGTTTGACTTTGGCCGGATAGGCGATGTTTCCGTATTGGTTCAAGTTGACGGTCAACGTCTTCCAACCGCTGAAGTTCAGGCTCTTGGCCAAATCGACGTACACGGTCTTGCCGTCGGCACCGACGACCTCGGCACGAAGCCAATTATAACTGGAGTCGCCCAGCACGTCGAGACTCATCGAGCTGGCTCCCGACGTCAGCGCTTTGCCGGATGAACCGTTGAGGTTGACGTAGGCGTATTTGCTGCCGGTACCCGACGTCATATCGTAATCGAGGCGCAGCACCTTCGAGTTCGAATGCGTGCCGGTTCCCGTTTTGATCTGCGCTTTGCCGGTCACGGAAGAAGGGCTTCCGGTAAAGGTTACGCCGTACGAGACATTTTCGAAGTTTTCCCAATTCGTCTCCTGCACGTCCGCCAGGGTCAGCATCGTTTTGAATCCTTCGTAACTCGCGATCGCGTAACCGACTTTGACGCCGCTGTCTACGGAAGACACGTTGAGCGCGCCGTCCCGGATCGTTCCTTTGAACCCGACAAATTCCCAACTTAATGCGGACGGATCGATGCTGACCGTACCGCCGGATTTCAGCGTTGCCGTCACCGGAAGCGGAACGACCGTGCCGGCTTTAAGCGGAGCTGCAGCCGCGCCGAGATTCAACGCCGACAGCGAGTCCGCTCCCAGCACTTCGACTTTCAGCGAGGAGCTGACCCCGCCGCTTACAGCCGTCAACGTAGCCGTGCCGGCTTTTTTCGCGGTAAAGGCGCTTCCGTTCCATACCACGTTCGAACTGCTCGACTTCCACGACGGACTGATCGCCGACGCTTTCATCGGATTATAGTAAGTGTCGTAGCCTTTGACGCTGTAGCTTGCCGTCTCCCCGATCAGCAGCTGCTGTTTGCCGCTCACCGCAAAACCTTTTAGCTGGCCCGCGGGAGCCGTCGTGTAGACGCCGAGCCCGTTGACGACGCTGCGCTGGGTCTGCCCGCCGTATTCGGTCGTGAAGGTCAGCTGCGCCTGTTCCTCGCCGAGCGGACGCGTAACCATCGTCGTCGATCCGCCGCCGTCGAGATTGATCGCTTTCCAGATTCCCAGGCTGGTCATCAGGCCCTGCAGCTCGCTCAGCGACATGCCGCTGCTGCCGTCATTGTCCTGAACCGTGACGATGTAGGCGTAGCGGCCGCTCTGCGAGTAGCCGACCGCCGTGCGGGCCCGGTAGCCGCCGATCGAATTGACATTGCGCGAAAAAGCCGCCGCCCTGCCGTTATCGACAAGGATCGTATGTCCGCCGATCATGACTTCGAGCGACGACGGATCAAGCTTCTGACCCGTCGTTTTGGACACTAGGCTGTAGTCGGTCTGCACCTTGGCCCCGGCGGTTAAGTGCGCCTTCATGTAAGCCGCCGCCGTTCCGTGCGCCCGCAGGATGTAAGCGCCCGCCGGTACGGTACCTTCCAGCGGTTTGCCCAGCGACACCTTCGTTACGACACCGTTTTCCACCAGCACCTCGGAAGGAATCGTCGCGCTGTTCTTCGGCCGTTCCGTATTCCCCCAAGCTTCGGTATAGACGTACATCGCGTTTACGTGGCTGTAGCTGTTGTTCGGCTCCGTATAATACGATACCTGGTTGATGCCGGCGAGATCGAACGCCGCCCCGTCGGCCGCCTTCACGGTTCCCGCAAAATCGTATTGGTCGATGACCGGTTTGCGGTCTTTCGTCACGCCGAACGCATACATGCCTTTCAATTCGGACGGGCTGGACATCAGGACGCCGTTCGATACCTGCGCGCCCATAGGCGCCCCTTCCGCCGCCGTATTGAAATAGTCTCCGTTGACGCCGGCGACGGCCTCCGTCTCCTTGGCCATGCCGCTGACCGTATTCAACGTCGTGAATTTTCCGCCGCGTCCCGTCATGACATCCATCTTAACGTAAGGGTTCTGCAGATCCACTTGAATGACGTCCGCCAAGCCCGTTGCCGTTTTTCCGGAGCGGGGTACGGAATATTTATAGGTCAACAGTTTTGCGCCGGACGTAATGATATCTTCCCCCGTTTTGCTGATCGACACCGCTTCGGCCGCGAATGCCGCCTGCGAACCCGTCAGCGCCCCCCAGCCCGGGACGGCCGTCGGCTGCACGAGCAGCGCTCCGGCCAGTACGGCGACCATCCATTTTTTGCCTGCTTTAAACCTTTTGAAGCCCTGCTTATTCATGATGTTCGGTTTCGCTCCCTATCTCTAAAGATTCGTTCGCGTATGTATGACTGTCTGACAAAGCCCAATATACGCCCCTATTCTAATAGACTGAAACGGCGCCCAAAAGTTCCTGCCAAAACGACAAAAAAGCAACTACAACAAACCATTCTACCTTACTTCCACAAAATGAAAAGAGAAAAAGCGATCATTTCTACAAATAATTTGCAGAAACGATCGCTTTTCCGTACAAGTTCCGAAAATCCTGTGTAAAGATGACTATCTTGCTTGGGTCTTTCGTTTCATTTAATGGGATTAGTTCAAATAACCTGCTTCTTGAAGCACGCGCTGCAGCATCGTAGCCGCTTCCGCTTGGGTAGCATTTCCTTTCGGATTGAACTTTCCGTTGGAGCCGCCTTTGATGATTCCGGCGCTGACCGCCTTGGCCGCTTCCGTGGTGAACGTAATCTGTCCGCTGTCTTTGAAGGCGCTCAGCACGCCGGCCGTGCTGCCGTTCAACGTCGTGTCGACTCCGGCGTAATTCAGCGCGCGGACCATCATCGCGGCCATCTGCTCGCGGGTAATCGGATCGTTGGCACGGAACGTGCCGTCCGTATTGCCGTTAATGATTCCGGCGTTGACCGCGGCTCCGATCGCGCCCCCGAGATAACGGCTGTAGTTGGCGTCCTTGAATTGGTTAGCCGCCAACGTGTCGTAAGGCAGTCCCATTCCCCGGGCAATATATTCCGCGAACGATCCGCGCGTAATCGTCGTGTTCGGCGAGAACGCACTGCCGTTGCGGGTTTCCAAAATGAATTTGGAAGCCAGTCCGTTTACGGTATCTTTTGCCCAGTGGGAAGTCATGTCCGAATACGCGTACGAAGACGTAACGGGCGTCAACACCCGATTGCCGACTGTCGTGCCGCTGACTACCGCTCCCGTAGCGGAAGAGGTGACGTAGCTCGGAACGAAGAACGGACGGGCCGAGTCGATATCTTCGTAAACCACGGAAGTCGAAGCAGCCGGGGAAGCTCCCGACAGCTTGAAGTAATAATTGCCGGTTACGGCCGGAGCGCTCGTGTTTGCGGCCATGCCGGAAGTCAGCGGCGTAACGCGAATATCTACCGGATCGGACAGCAGCTGCGCCTTGTTATCCATCAGCATCGAGCGGGTCGAGATGGAAGAAGCTGCAGGCACGGGCTCGATGACGACCTGCACATAAGCGCTAGCCTGCGAAGCTGTCGCCAGCGCCTGCAGGTTTTTCAGCGGAAGTTCGTACAGCGCGTTTTTATACCGCACGGCTACCGACAGATTGCTCGATTTCTTATGCATTTCCGTCAGAATCGGGAGCGGGATGTTCACCACGGCCGAGTTGTCCGTCGAAGGCGCCTCGAATACGACCGCACGCGTTCCTGCCGTCAGGGAAGCTTCGAGCGCCGATTGAAGCGCGGAAGCCGACAGCGTATACGTATGCGTATCCTGATTGTATTTCGTGCTCGAATTCGACGCCGCAGCCGAAGAGCTGCCGAGAACGGACATGCTTTTGCCGAATTCGGCTCCGCTCATCACAGGCAGCGAAGCACCTGTCGCTGCGCTGCCGGCTGCTCCCGTCAAGTTGTCGACGGCCAGGCGCGTAAAGGCAGGAACCTGCGTTCCTCCGGTATTTTTGAGCGGGTTCGTTCCGGGACTGTAAGAAACCTGAACTTTCTGTCCGGCTTTGACCGGAGTGATCAGGTTCACGCTGACCGTGCTTCCCGTTATGGAGGAAGACTCCACGCTCGCGAAGCTTTCGTCGACGAACACGCTGAACTGCGAACTCTGCTGGGAGGTCGATTCCTGCAGCGCCCCGGTAAACGTGATCTGCAGCGCGCTGCCGTTGACGGTGGCCGAACGGATTCCGCTCGTTCCCGCCGTCGCCCCCACGGGCTGCAGGTTCAAATACCCGGCTGCATTCAAGTTCAGATCGGTAAGCTTCAACACTCCGGGCACATAGGAAACGCTGACTCCGTTTGCCGCAATCAACGAAGATGCGAGCGTCAGACGCACTTTCGAGCCGTCTACGGCCACGTTCGTCACGTAGACCGGCAGGCCGTTGGCCAGCACCGAGAATTGGCTGTTGCCCGGAAGATTGTCCGATGCCAGCGGTTCGTTGTAATTCAAGATCAGTTCCTTGCCCGACAGCTCCGCCGATACGAATTCCGGAGGCCGGCGATCGAGCAGATTACGGACGTGGAACGCGTTGAATGCCGACAAGTTTTGTCCCAAATAGTCTTTGACCGGATAAGCGCCCGGCGAGTAGCTCACCTTGACGACGGAACCTTCCGGAATATCCGATGTCGTGTACAGCGTCAACGTTTTGGAGCCGGAGGTAATCCCCTCTACGCCGATATAGCCTCCGTCCGCCGTAACGCTGAACTGCCCGTATGCCCGGCTGTCCACTGCTCCCAACAGGTTGGCAAACGTCAGTTGAACGCTGCGCGAATAAGCGGTGCCTTCCACCGGTTTCGGCAGCGCGGTGTCGATATTGTTGGTGACCGCGTACGAGGACAGCGCCGCCGCCTTGTTGCCGTTCAAGTCGCGCAGCGGACGGACGTCCGGCGTATAGGACAGCTTGACGTCCTGACCGACCGCCGCTCCAGTTCCAAGCGTTAAATAAACGCTTTCTCCCCGGACCGAGATGTCGCTCAGCGCTCTTTTTTCCCCATTGACGGTAACCGTGTAGCTGCTCAGCAGCGGATAGCTTACGGCATCCAGCTGCTTGTTGTACATCAGCCGAATTTGGCCGCTGCTGCTCATCGTGGCGCCTTGAATAGTCGGAACCGTCGTGTCGGCGGATACGGTACGGAAACTCCATTTGTCTTTGCCGCTGAGCCCGGCGAACTGGATTCCCGTACTTACCGCATCCGTTACCGAAGCCGGAGCCAGATCGACATAATACGAAGTTCCCTGCTCCAGCTTCGTTCCCGGCACGATCAGCAGCTCTCGCGGATTGGACGGATTAACCGAAACTTGAGCCGGCACTTCCGAGCCGCCGGACTTGTACAGGCCCACCTTGCCGCTTCCTGTCGCGATATCGCGGTTAAAAGAAACACGAATCGGCGTATCCAGGGCTACGTCGATGCTGCGATCAACCGGCGTCATGGAGACCAGCGAGATCGACTGCCCGTCGGTTACCGTCGAGAACGTCCAGTTCAGCGGGCGGTTGGCATTCGGGAAAGCATTGCCCTCCGCATCCTGCAGCGAGCCGTCCGCGAGCGTAACCGTATAGACATAACCGGCTTCCAGCGCCTTGGACAGGCTGACCGAGAGCGCCGTCGTTCCAAATCCGGAGATCCGGTCGGAATCGAGAGGCAAGCTCTCGTGCACCGTGCCGTCGCCGCGTTTTACCGTCAGCGTCGTTCCGCTTAACGAAGAAGGATACACGGCACGGCTGAACGACATTTTCAGCGCATTGCCTTTTGCCGCGCCCGCCGCTCCGTTTGCCGGACTCAACGCGGTAAGCGACAGGGCATCTCCCGTCGTCGTGAACGTCCATTCGCTTGTGCTTGCCGTTCCCGCGTAAGGACGACCGTCCAGATCGACAAACGTTCCCGGGTCCGCCATAACGTAATAGGTCGTGCCTCGGGTCAGAGCATCGTGCGGAATGCGCACAAGCGCAGGATTATCGGCATCGGGAGTCAGCGTCGAAGCTTTGACGGTTTGTACGAGCTTATTCGTATCGAGCCGGTAGATTCGGATCGTTTCTTCGCCCGAAGTCTGCTTAACGGCTTCCGAGAACGTCATCGTCAAAGGATCGGTTACGGATGCGCCTGCATTACCCGGACGCGGAGAAAAGAACGACACGGTCGGCGCCTTATCGATTTTGGATACCGTCCGGAACTTCCACTTGCCTTCGGCTGCCGGCAGATTACCCGCGTCTTTGAAGAAGCCCGAAGGATAGCTGACCTCATAGGTCGTAAAGTTGTCCAGGGCAAGGCCGCTTATCGTGATATGCGAGGTGCCTTTTCCTTTGAGCTGTTCCGCCGTCAGGGCAATTCCCTGCGCAGTCGGATCGTCCGCTTTGATGATTTTTACGTTCGATACGTCCGCATCTTCGTAATAGACGGATTCGTCGAAATCAAGCGTAATATCCGTATTGACCGCTATTCCTATGGCATCTTTTTTGGGAGACTGGAACAGCTGCTTAGGCGCCGCCGTATCCGACGCGTCCGTACGGAACGTCCAGGTCGTCTTCGAATCCACGCCTGTCCAGGGCTGAGCGGAAGCCGACGCGCTCTGCGGAACCGTCTGGAGAATGCCCGAATCCGCCAGCACGTAATACTCCGTCTGAGCGTCAAGCGACGTCGAAGCGGCATTGGTCCATACTGCGGCTTCCAACGGCAGATCGACCCGCAGCCCGTCGGCGGAAATGCGCAGTTTGTCGCCCGCGATTTTCAGCACCGTGGCGTCGTCCGCTTTTTTCTTTATCGTGAAAAATTTGCTGGCAGGCGTATCGCCGCGCTTCACCGCCGAAGCGAATGTCGCATACAGCGCAGGACGGAGCGATACGGCGGTCGTCGCGGGAACGAACGTCGTTTGGAGGGCTGCCGTTTCTCCGGCGGCCTGTACGGATGCGTAACCGCCGATGACAGGCAGGGGACCGGAAGCGAGCAGATTCGCGGCCAGCACGCAGGCCAGGCCTGCGGCAATTTTGTTTTTCATGACTTGTACCTTCCTTTCCTAAGAGAACACATTCTTTTTATTTGTCGGCATTAGTAAGCAAGAATGTTAGGCAAAGGTTGGAAAAGGCCATAAAAAAGAACCCTGGAAACCAGGGTTCTTCGTTTCGAAGCGTTAGGCTCAATCGCCGGCCTGCGCTCTCAATTCCTCTGCCTTGTCGGTACGTTCCCAAGGCAAATCCAGATCCGTGCGGCCGAAATGACCGTATGCTGCCGTCTGCTTATAAATCGGACGACGCAGGTCGAGCATGCGAATAATGCCCGTCGGACGCAGATCGAAATTGTCGCGCACCAGCTTCACCAGCGTTTCTTCGCTGACCTTGCCCGTTCCGTACGTGTCGACGCTGATCGATACCGGGTTGGCTACGCCGATCGCGTAAGCGAGCTGAATCTCGCATTTGTCGGCCAGCCCGGCCGCAACGAGATTCTTCGCCACGTAACGAGCCGCGTAGGCCGCCGAACGGTCGACCTTCGTCGGATCTTTGCCCGAGAATGCGCCGCCGCCGTGACGGGCATAGCCGCCGTAGGTGTCGACGATAATCTTGCGGCCGGTCAGACCTGCGTCGCCCTGCGGTCCGCCGATCACGAAACGGCCGGTCGGATTGATGAAGTATTTGGTCGCGTCATCCAGCAGCTCGGCCGGAACGACGCTCAGGATGACATGTTCTTTGATATCGCGCTGAATCTGTTCCAGCGTGACTTCTTCGGCATGCTGAGTAGACACGACGATCGTATCGACCCGAACCGGCTTGTCGCCGTCATACTCGATCGTTACCTGCGTTTTGCCGTCCGGACGCAAATAATCGAGCGTGCCGTCCTTGCGCACTTCCGCCAGGCGGCGCGCGATGCGGTGCGACAGCGCGATCGGCAGCGGCATCAGTTCCGGCGTCTCGTTCGACGCAAAGCCGAACATAAGTCCCTGGTCGCCGGCACCGATATTTTCGGTCTCGAGCTTCATCTGTTCCGGATCGCGGGTTTCCAACGCGGAGTTGACGCCCTGCGCGATATCGGCCGACTGCTCGTTGAGCGACGTCAGCACCGCGCATGTATTGTAGTCGAACCCGTATTTGGCGCGAGTATAGCCGATATCCTTAACCGTCTGGCGAACGATCGACGGAATATCCACGTATTCCGATTTCGTGCTG
Organism: Saccharibacillus alkalitolerans; assembly: GCF_011090185.1. Classification (GTDB taxonomy): domain Bacteria; phylum Bacillota; class Bacilli; order Paenibacillales; family Paenibacillaceae; genus Saccharibacillus; species Saccharibacillus alkalitolerans. The sequence goes on from NZ_JAAFGS010000004.1 coordinate 133,520, forward strand.
ATCTCGCCGATGACAAGAACCAGCCCTGTCGCCACCGACACTTCGCACGCAACCCGTGCATTCGGGTCGTTGGCCAAAAATGCATCCAATACCGCATCGGAGATCTGATCGCAGATCTTGTCCGGATGACCTTCCGTTACCGATTCGGACGTAAACAAACGCCGTCCTTGAAGAGACATAAGCGTGTACCTCCTAAGTTCCCAGTGAAAATTTCCCGTATACAAAAAACGAACCTTTCCCCGGCGGGAAAAGGTCAATGATTCCATCCTCGGTGTTAATGGTAACGGATTGAGCAGGGAGTGTCAAATAAAACAAAAAAAGAAGCCCCCTCGTCAGGGGGCTTCTTCTCAAAAGCAGTACTTAAGGTTGTACTGGCACTTCAACCGAACGACGAGTTACGTCACCCGTTGCTTTGTTGTTAGCTGCAGAAGTATCAGTGATACGCTGTTGGTTCGCGTTCACAGTCACATCGTATGTCGAAACGACTGTTCTTGCGGAAGGAGCCAAGATTACCCACAGTTCGTTACCGGATACTGCAGTAGTGTAATCTGTGCCTGCAACCAGACGAGCGTTGCCGTTTACGCGAGTAACTGTCAGATCGTAAGCCGCTTGTTCTGCGCCGCCTACTACTTGAATGTTCTCGGAGAACGGAAGTACGATTGCTGTTCTTCCGGCATAAGTACCGTTCGCTACTGTTGTTGTTGCCAGCGTGTTGCCTGCTGCAGTCGTTACAGTAGGAGCAACCAGATCCAGAACGTTAGCTGCTTGAACTGTGTATCCAGTTTCGTATACAGCCGTACCAGCCGTAGTTCTCAGCGAGTTGTTTTGTACAATCTCGATTGTCGGCATAGTCGTGTTGCTGATATCCGAAGCGGTAGTCAGCGTAACTACGCTGCCGTTAACAGATGCTGCGACTGGAGTTGTGCCGTTTACACGGAAGTCGCTGGCATTTGCTGTACCCAGACCTTGGGAGAACTTAACTTGTACCGTTCTAGCTGCTGTAACTGCCGCTACATAGTTTGCAGGGTAGTCATTGCTGTAACGAGCGAGTGTTACAGCTTGTGCTGCCAGCGCGATTCTGTTTTCACCTTGGTTTTCAGTGAACTGTCTCAGCACGTTGCCTTGAGCGTCTCTTACTGCTTGTACAGTGACTGCAGTCAGAGTGTTGCCGAAAGTAACAGCCGTGTTATCGATTGTAGCCGGGAACGTCAGTACTACTGCCTGAGCGTTTTGAGTCACTTGTACTTCCACCGTTTGTGGCAGTACCACTTGACGACCGTTGAACGTGATCAGGTAGTTAGAACGGTTAGTCAGGCTTGCGATGTCCATAGCTTTGTTGAACGGAATTACTACTGTGCGAGTCGTTGGGTTGATCGAAGGCGTACCCAGCGAAGGCAGTGTAGCATTTGCTACGTTCAGCGTACCTGTGTAGTCATCAGCAGCGTTACGCAGTTGCGTTCTGTCTGTAATGCCTGTGATACGCAGAGTGTTGTTGCCGGAAGGCAGATCTCCGTAAGTCGTCACACGAATTGCAGTGTAGTTGGAATCCGGAACGAATGCTACGGACTGAATACCTTGTACTACGCCGCTGGAGTTCGTGACGCGGAAGTTGTTCACCGAAGCCGAAGCATCGCTCAGCGGTTTGCTGTAAGTGACAACAAAGCTTCTTGGAGCAGTTCCAGTTGTGTTAGTTTCAACGCGTACGCTGTTTACAACAGGCTTAGTCACGTCTACAGTTGCCGTAACCGTTGCAGTGTTAGGGTTCAGCGCGTTGCCGGAGTAGTCCTTAACGCCGTTCAGCGTCAGAGTAGCTGCATAAGCCGGCAGCGGGTTAGCCGAGAAGTCGAACGAGTATTTCGTGTTCGACAGTTTCGTTACTGCGCTTGCAGTACGTTGTGTCGAGCTCGAACCTGCAGTCCAGTAAGCGTTAGCTGCTGCTACTGTGGATGGATCCACTTCTTCGCTGAACGTTACAACCGCTCTTTCCAGAGTAGCTTCAACGCTAGTGATTGTAGGAGCCGTAGTATCTTCAACTACAGTGAACTTGTTGTCGCTGCTCAACGATCTCAGACCGGAGAAGTCTGTTACGTTGCCGACTGTCAGCGTGTGTTCGCCGATTGTCAGAGCGCCGCCGTAAGGAGTCAGAACAACTTCACGGCCAGTCGTTTGTACGGAACCGTAGAAGGCTTGTCCGTCCAGACGGAATGCAGTGTTAGCTGCGTCTTGGATCGGCTCGCTGAACGTTACCATGATGGCTTTCGTTCCCAGGCTGCGTACGTTCGTTACTGTCGGCAGAGCGTTGTCAACCGGAGTGAAGCGAACGTTCGAAGCTGTGATTACGCGGTCGCCGGCTTTGACGTTTTGAACCGACAGTGTGTTTTCCACTTGGTTCGTCAGCGTCGTGGACAGCAGCAGCGTTACAGTCGTTTCGTCTTCGGAGATCGAAGCGGAAGCGATTGTTCCAGTGCCCAGCGTGTAGTTCTTAGCGTCAGTAGCCGTAGCAGGGTCTACTTTGCCGTTGAACTTAACCGTTACTTCGCGCAGGTTGGTAGCTGTTACGCCTTCAACTTGAGTAGCGGAAGTTACAGTCCAAGTTACGCTTTCGCTGTACTCTTTGCCGTCGTAAGTGAAGTTAACAGTCGTTGCCGTGTTGGCTACGAGTGCTTTCTCCAGGTTTACTGTTACTTTCTCACCGTTAGCCAGTGTGAAGACAACAGTACGGCCGTTGTTTTGTACTTCGTACGAAGTTACAGCCGGTTTAACAACTGCTGTTTGATAAGCGTAAGCCGTGTCAACGAGCAGGCCGCGAGTTGCAGCTGCCGTGAAGTTAGCCGTGTTGCTGATCAGGCCAGCGTTGATTGCCGCTTGTACTTCGCCTTTAGCCCAAGCCGAAGCGTTGTTGTTGATGCCCGTAGTCGGAACGTCGAGCTTCGCGGCGCGCACCAGCGTAGCTGCCATTTCCTGAACCGTTACTTTACCGTTCGGATTGAACAGTTTTTTCGAACCAGTCGTTGTACCTTTCATGTAGCCGGCTTTTGTTACGGCTTCAACGTAAGGCTTGTACCAAGCGTTCGCATAGTTTGGATCCTGGTAGGAGTTCGTGCCAGTAGCCGAAGTGTCCAGACCAGTCAGCAGAGCTACGACTTTCGCGAATTCCGCGCGAGTCATGTCTTTGTCGAGGTAAGCGTTACCGTCCGGGTAACCTGCAAAGATCTTTTGGTCAACCAGTTGGTTGTACTTTTCCTGCGTAGTCAGTGTTGCCGCGGAAGTTACCGAAGCGAACATCGAGAGAGCCATAGCCGTAGAAAGGGCCAGGGATACAATTTTCTTCATACCTTTTTGTTCTCCTCCTTGGAGTGTAAATGTGTTTTTTTTGTCTGTAGTTGGTTCGCATTCGCTCATGTTACTCATTAGCTGATTGCACCCCCTTTCCAGAGTTGAGCAGGTAAGTATAAATGAGGTCTGTGACGGGTATCACAGAAACTTAAAACCGATGTGGTAGATAAGTAAGCACAAAGACAAGGGGTGCCCAATCCCACTTTCCGTATTATACATTGGTCGCTAACCCTCGTAAAGTCCATTTTCGCACAAAGCTTCACAACTTTACGGATTTGCGGCCAATCTTTAGAAAATCAGGAGTTATTGGCGCCTTGTTTTGACACTCAATGACTTAGACGCGAGAGGTTACAAAAAAGTTGCGACATTTTAAAAGTTTTTTTCTTTTTTTTGCGATTGCTTTTCTGGAGCATTTTTGAAGAGCTAGGCGGAGCCTCCTACAACTGTGCCCACTCATTTACTTAAACCTTCTAAGACTTCCGTAAACGCAAAAAGCGCCGAACCCGGCGCTTTTCGTATCTTCTATATAATAGAGATTATAGAGGACCCGACGCTTAGCGAATGCGCAGCGCCAGCTGAATGATTCTTGCCCGCATTTGCGGATCGGAATTGAGCTTCTCGTACATCTCGTCGATCGGCTTCTTGTTGTCTTTGTAAGTCTTATCGTGCTTGATCGTCGCGTGCGACCAGGAAATCAGTTCGTTCTCCGCTTCTGCCAGTTCGTTGAAGGCATCGTGGAATCCGGTTTCCAGAACAAGCTGCTCCATGAGTTCTTGTTCGACTTCCTGAGTCTTCTGTTCTTCCGCTACCCGAGCTTCCAAAACTTTGGAACGTTCTTCGAATTTCGTTTTGGCTTTCATATAATCAATCTGAGCTTTCGATTTGATCGGTTTCATTTACTCCTATTCACCCTCGCAGAAAGTATTGTTATTCGCTATTTTAACGTAAAACGCTTCAAAACACAAAATCTTATTGGAAGACGTCCCAAAAACGACAATAAAACCCGGGTCCGACGGTATCGCCGGTCCCGGGTTTTGCATGCTTGCAACCTCTGCCATGAATGTTTAGCCGAAGTTTTTAGGGAATACTCCTGTGCTCTTCTGCAGCAAGGATACCGCGATTTTCGCCGCTTCCGCACGCGTCAGATTGGATTTCGGGTTGAAGTTATAGCTTGCTTTCTTCTGTCCCGGAACCGCAACAGCCGAACCTGTCATGATTTTGGCGCTGTTGACCGCCATGATCGACGGGAGCGCGTAGGTGTCCGCTTTGACGGAGTCCACGAATGCTTTCGCTGCCGCCGCTTTCAGCTTGTCGTCGTTCGTCCCCGTTTTCAATTTAAGGGCGCGAGCGATCATTACGGCAGCTTGTTCGCGGGTCAACGGCTGGTCCGGCGCAAAGACGCCGTCTGTCAGACCCGTTACGATTCCCGCTCTAGCCGCGGTTTCGATATAGTCGTAGCTCCACGTCGTCGACTTCGCTCCAGGCACCAGATCCACGAAGGTCTGCTTGTTGTCGGAGTTGATCGGCAGCTGCAGTCCTTTGACCAGCAGCGTCGCGAATTCTCCGCGAGTCGTCTGATCGTCGGTACCGAACTGTTCGAAACGCAGATTGTTCATCAAACCTTTGGCATACATGCCGTTCAAAATATTCCGTGCCCAGCCGTGGTTGGTGATATCGCTGTATCCCCGGCTCAGCTTCACTACTTTGTAGTATCCGAATTCGTCGAACGGAACGGTAATCGTATGAGCTTTCGAATTGACTTCGCCGCCCACATTTTCCCACTGACGGTCGGGCCCGTAATGGAAGACCGTAATGGTCGAACCGACTTCGTCTACAACGTTCTTGTCGTAAGAAAGGGTCAATTCCCCGCGCTGGGTCGGCTTCACGATTCGTTCCGAAGACATCGCGGAATCGCCGAACAGTCCTACTGCCGAGTACGGCGCAATTCCGTTGGTAGGCGGAATGTAGCTTGTGTCGCCCTGGTTGCCGCGCTCGCCCATTCCTCCGCTGACCCAATAAACATTGGAGACAAGGCCAAAGTTGCGCGTGTTTTCCACAGAGTTGAAACGCAGCAGATACTCGTCGGGAATACTCCACGATTTCAAGTTCGTTTCTTCTGCGGATACGCCGGTTCCCGGGAAGCCGATCAGGTTACCGTAGTCGTTGCGGCGTTCCACTACGCCGTCTCTAGGGTCGGCGATACCGAACAGAAGTTTCGTGTCCGGATAGTACTTCGCAATTCCGGTGTTTGTCTTCGACTCCAGTACCGTTCCCTTAGGGAAGCTCAACTGCAGACCTTTATTGAACACCGTGTACTTGTTGGCGACTTTAGGCGCCATGTAAGAAGCGTCTACTGCCACCGTACCCGTGTAATACACGTCGACCGAACCCGTAATAGGCTTGCCTACTTGATCGATGGTGAATTTGATCGTCGTATTTTTATCTTGTTTCAGGCCTACAAAGTCGTACGTAAAGCGGTTTGGACCAAGGTCCGGACGCGGAATGGCCGAGTCTTTGCCGATTTTCACGCCTTTCGCGCCTTCCGCTTCGATATCGAAGTGGATGTAGTTGCGCGTTACCACGTACTTGCCGTCTACGCTCGGCTGCGGGGACAGCAGGCGGTAGGCGCTGACTTCGCGTACCACTTCGATTTTCTGGCTGGTTTTGGCGCCAGTCTTGTTGATCAGGTTGAACGTATAGAAGTAACTGCCCGGCGTTTCGATCGACAGACCTTCCACGCGCAGGACAAAGTTATCCTGAGAACCTACAATGGTGTACTTCAAATTCTGTTTATTGTAAACAAAAGTGCTGCTTGTCGTTCCCGGCGTATCCGGAATGGCGGCGGTAAACAACACGTTTGTTCCCTGGCTGATCGAGAGCGTTTCCGCGCCGTTGCCGCGCGCGATCAGATCATGCTCTTTCAAGCTTGTGGTGTACTTGCTGTTGTTGTAGATAAAGTCGGTCGTCAGGTTGAAGAACTGCGTCATAAACGTATTGTCTTTGATTTCGTCCATATCCGGCATGCTGACCCGGCCGTCCGCTTTGGCCGGTTGGAAGTTGGATACGTTCGACACGTTGGTGTCTACGATATAAATGCGCATTTCTTTGCGAATTTCGCGTCCCGTGCCGTCGGCATTCTTCGCTGTACCCGTCATCACAATTCGGTTTTCCCCGAACACCAGAGGTCCGTTGGCGGCGGATACTCGAAGGTTGAAGGAAAACTTACCGTCGCTCTTGACGTCGTTCAGGAAGCCGGGAACCGAACCTCCATCCGCTGCGGAAGCCGACTCCTCTACGCCGTTTACGTATAAACGGGCGTCAAAGTTGGCGCTTGTCAGGTTAAATCCGATGTATTCGCCTTTTACAGGCACATCGGTTGCCGCTTTGGAGTTCATTTCGTACGTTTGTCCGTCCTGCAGGTTCTCCACGTAAATGTAGCTCTGCGAAGTATAGGCGATTTTTACGTCGCGATAGTAAGACGAACCGCTGTACATGAAGCGAACCGTTTGCGAGCCGTTCTGGAAGTTCGTAATGCGGTAGATAAGTTTGGTCGGATCCGAATTGATCGGTCCGATGAGTTCGACTTGGATCGGCGTCTTGGAAGTCGGCAGGTACTTGGCAATCAGCTCAAGCGAACCCGGAGCCGAATTTGTATCGACTTCAATGTAAAAATCGCTTTTCGACACCTTTGCTCCGTTCAAGGCTACGCGCGATGCTGCCGTTTTCGCATCCCCTGGAACGTAGTCCGGGAGATAATACAGGTTGTCGATTACGATCTGTCCCGGCTTGTACGTGTAGTTGACTTGACGTTCGACTTTATAAGTCGTGCCTCCGTAAGTCAGGGTCAGCTTATGGTGTTGAGTCGGTTCCTCAACGGCTCCCGCAGCCGTCGTCTCGAACGGGACCGCCGTCTTCGATTGGAAGTTCACCAGGCGATAGGACGGCATGGAGGACGATGTCCCCGGAATGACTGCTTCGGTGCCTACCACTTGGGCTTCGATTCCGCCCGTTCCGCTGGCCGGAAGGTCAAAAACGATCGTTCCGTCTACCGCAAAATCTTTTCCGTTATCGGGAATCAGAATCTGTCCCACATAGACCGGCGCCGCAGTAGAAGTCCATACCGGCAGCTCGGCGTTCAGCAGGCTCAATGCTTTGGCGGAAGAATCGGAAGCGTCTCGAATACCCAGTTCCGTGAACGGATTATCCTTATTGTAGTAATACAATTTGTAATTGGACTTGACCGTGTTGGATCCGTTCTCGATCACGACTTGGAGATCGTTAAGTCCGGCTTTTAATGTGAGCTCGGGCGAGAAGAACGTGCCGTCCTGAAGCAGGGAAGTCGACTGTACCGTACCCCCGTTCAGCTGTACCGTAGCTTTGGTGATGTTTTGCGCGTTACCCTGCAGAGTGATTTTTTCGGCCGCGATGACGACCTGCGCGCCTTCGTTCAGCGTAATCGGCTGCGTATCGCCCAACGCTTGAAGGTTTAATGTGTAAGGAACTTCGTCAAACAGAACATAGAACGTTTCCGAACGCGTCAGGCTGCCCTGCTGGCCCGAGAAGGTAATCATGTTCATCCCGGAATAAAGCGTCACATTGGAAGAGAAGCGGCTTTCATTGCTGGAACCGCTCAACGTGATCGAACCCGGAGCCACTTTCGCGTTATCCGGCACCCAGGTTCCGTTCACAAGATTGAGCTGCTGGACTTCCGCGCTCAACGAGGAACCGGCTACTTTCATGTAAGAACCTGTAATCGTGAGATTTCCGCTTGTTACTTTATAAGCTTTGTTTCGATCCAGCATCTTGTCCGTTCCGGCGCTGTTATCCAGCCGGTATTGGGAACTCTCGCGAAGATCTTTGTTATCCGGATTGAAAAAGCTTGTAGTCACTTCCGCCGCGCGGGCAAGCCCTCCCGGAATCAGCGTTATGACAAGCGCTGCTACAAGCAGCAGACTCATAAATGATCTAAATTTCGCTTTCAAAGCATATCCCCCTTAAATATTGTACGACTGCCTACGATCGGAAACGACCTCTTCATTCCAATAGTCAAAGCCTCGCTCCTTTCTCCTCGTTATTGTTTTTATCGGCCATGTGCAATCGATATGTTATAAAAACCCCCTTATTTTTTTGATTTCTTCCAAAAAAGGCGGCTAAGCAAAAAGCCCTGATTCCATAGACGCTATGGAATCAGGGCTTTCGGTATGACTTTCTATGCGACTGACTGAGACACGTGAATCTTTGCGTTAAGGCTTCGCCCGATCCTGCGGTTTGACCCGCAGGCGCGACAGCAGTTGAAGCACCGGACGCTTCGTCTGACCGACGAGCCCGATGATTTCGGCACCGATCTGCATAAAGAACATCATGACGCAGATGACGACAAAAGTGACCCAGTTGGCCTCGAACATCGCGGAAGCGGACTGGATAACGGCAAGCACGCCGAAGAATGCGGCAATCCCGTAGATAATCAGCACCGTCTGGCGATGGCTGAATCCGAGTTCGCGCAGGCAGTGGTGCAGGTGGCCTTTATCGGGCGCGAAGATCGGTTTCTTTTGCAGCTTGCGGCGCACGATCGCGAAGAAAGTGTCCGACAGAGGCACGCCGATAATGATCAGCGGCGTGATGAAAGACAGCACCGCGATCTGCTTGAATCCGAGCAGAGACAGCATGGCCAGACTGAAGCCCAGGAACAGCGACCCCGTATCTCCCATGAAGATCTTGGCCGGATGGAAATTGAAGAACAGGAAGCCGACAATGCCGCCCAGCAGCAGCAGGCAGAGCATCGCTACGAGCAGGTTGCCGTTGATCAACGACATGACGAGAATGGTGCCGATCGCGATACCGGATACGCCGGCCGCCAGGCCGTCCAGGCCGTCGATCAGGTTAACGGCATTCGTGACGCCGACGATCCAGAAAATGGTCAGAGGAATGGCGATCCAGTTTTCCAGGGTAGAATAATCATTCGAAAAAGGCAGGTTGACGAAATCTACTTTAATGCCGAAACCGAATACGACTACGCAGGCCGCACCGGTCTGAATGAGAAACTTCAGTTTGGCGTTCAAATCGAATCGGTCGTCCAGCGCGCCCGTCAGTACGATAATCGAGCCGCCGATCAGAAAAGCTTTGATAAAGTTCGAGTCCCGTTCCGCCAGATCGAACGGAAGAAACGGCATTACGGCAAGCAGCGAGAGTACGAAAGCGAGAAAAATTCCGAGTCCGCCGAGTCTGGGCATGATGCGCGTATGCACTTTGCGGGCGTTCGGCACGTCTACCGCTCCGACTTTGACGGCAAAGCGCTTCACGAGCGGCGTCAGACCGAGAGCCAGTACGAGCGAGAGTACGAAACCGAGAATATAGACGATGAACATGATTGTCTCAAACCTCCAATGTGTTTCAACCGGGAATTATTATACCCCTCTCCGCGGCCGAATACCAGCATGAATATGCGGTTTTGCCCCTCGAATCCTCTTTATTTCATGCTTTTTTTCGCTTTTTTGACCGTTTGCATGAACCGGGGCAGCGCCATCATCCGGGGCAGACGGGAAGGCTCCTTCGCCAGCCGGTAAAACCATTCCAGACGCAGCTTCTGCATGAAGACCGGAGCACGCTTCGTCTTGCCGGAAATAACGTCGAAGCTGCCGCCCACGCCCATAATCACGGGAACGCCGATCTCTTCCTTATAACGGGCGATCCACGGCTCCTGGGTCTTGGCATCGCGCGCGACAAACAGCAGGTCCGGTTTGGCCTCGCGAATGTTCGCGATGATCTCCGCATTCTCGGACTCGCCGAAATAGCCGTTGCGCACGCCCGCGATTCGAACCTTCGGATATTGTTTCTGTAACCGGCTGGCTGCTTCCTGAACCACTTCCTCCGCCGCTCCGAGCAGATAAGCGCTCCATCCCAGCTGTTCGCCGCGTTTCATCAGTTCCTGCAGCAGATCGAATCCGGCGACGCGCTCGGCGACCGGATCGCCGAATTCCTCGGCGGCCCAGACGACCCCCGCTCCGTCGGGTACGATCAGTTCCGCTTCGCGCATCGCGCGCATATTGTCTTCGCTCTCCAGCGCCGCCATGATCATGATCGGATTTGCCGTAATGATCTGATGCGGCTTTCCCGAAGCGACAGCTCGTTCCAGAACGTCGACGGTACTTCTCATGTCCAGCTTCGAGACTTCGACGCCGAGGATGGAAGTGACCGGTATCTGTCCGATTCCGGCTTCATTATGACTATGACTCATCGGTTTCGCTCATCCTTTTTGTGCAAAATAGTCCGCGATCGCCCGGGCGGGCCTTGAAGCTTCGCTCTGCAGCTGGGCGATCAGAGGCTCGCGATCCGCTTTCCAGCCCTCGGCGTCGTCCAGCAAATGCGCAAGCTCTTCGGCCAGCCGCTCGGGACGCACCTGTTCGCTCGTTCCGATCGCCTTGGTCTTCAGGCGCGCGAGGAAGTTATCGATCTTCGGATCGTAGGAGATCCCGGCAAGGGGCACACGCTGCGAAGCGGCGTAGATCAGACTGTGCAGCCTCATGCCGATCAGGGCGGAGCAGCGTCCGACCTCGAGCAGCATCGCCTGCGGATCTTCCGTCTGGCGCGTCGTGATTTTGGATCCGAGCGACTTGACGTCGCCCATCCGCTCGATTACGTAATTCGAAGCCGCTTCGTCGTCCGGCAGATGGAACGGGAGGAAGCAGAAGTGTACATTCCGGCTCTCCGCCAGCTTCCGCAGTCCGTCCGCGATGCCGGCGAGTTCTGCCCGATCCTCGTCCCAGAAGCGGACCGACACGCCGATTTTCGGCAGTCCGTCCGGCTTTTCGGCCGGGAATTTCGAGACGGCCCCGGTCGGAAGCGGCAGACCCATGACGGGGTCGGGCACCACCTCGATCCTTCCTCCGTCCATTTTCATGGTGCGCAGCAGCGCCGCCGATTCCTGGTCCCGCACGGAGATGTAGTGGCTGCGTTTGAAAGCGCCGTGTATGAGCGGATAAAACATTTTTTTGTTCACCGGGCCTACGCCCTGCGCATACACGAATACCGGTTTCCCCATCCACTGGGCCAAACGGATAATCCCGACGTAATAAGGGATCGTTTTCGGGCTGGTCGCATCCTGCAGCAGGCTTCCGCCGCCGCTGATCAATCCGTCGCTGTCCCGGATCGCCTGCCGCACTTCTTTCATGCTCATCCGATGTACGGCTTTAACGCCGTAAATGCCGGACGTCCAGGAAGGATCGCCGGAGAGGACGATCGGCTCAAACTTGATGCCGCTTCGTTTCCCCTCCTGCTCCAAAGCCGTCAGAATCGACTTTAATACCGCTTCATCCCCGCTATTGCGGAATCCATAGTAGCCCGAGATTACAATTTTGCGAGAAGAGGCGACCATTTTTTCCAACACCTTTCGATGATTTGCCATACCAGCACGAAGACCAATCCGACGATGATGCCCAAACCGATGCCGAGCAGGTCACGAACCAGAGAGATCCAGACTGGTGTATGAATATGGGCGAAAGTATCGACGATTGAAAGCTGGCCGATTGATGCGATAACCATGACATAAATGGCATGTCGATACTTCAATGCAACGAATACCCCAGCGATAAAAATTGGATGGCCTAACAGGAATTCTTTAAAGCGCGGACGTACGCCGACCGTATTTTCAAGCAGCGTACGGAACGCTTTTTCCAAACCTGTAGCACTTCCGCTGTTACCAGTTCTCGACAGATAGTACATGCCGACCACGCCGATAACCGCAACAATAATGACCATGGCGATCGTCACCGGCATGCGCAGAATCTTGCCCACGCTGCCGAACGCCGAATTTTTCCGGTAAAAGAGCACGTACAGCGCGGTCAGCGCAATCGGCGCCAAATGCAGCAGGCTGACGCCGCGGAACTGTTCCAGCACCAGCTGATACGTGACGCGGTTCAACAAGGCGATAATGAACGGCACCGCAAGCAGCGACATGGCGCTCGTGCGCAGGAACAGCAGAATGCCGTGAGCAAGTCTTCTTCCGGTACTCATGTTCTGGCCGGCGTCGTGCAGACGATCGATCTTCCGAACCGCGAACACCATGGCGATCGTCGGCGCGCTGATCGCGGCGAACAGCGCCAGCGCCTGTTCCATGACGTGAGGCTTAAGCACATACAATCCGGCCGTTCCGATAAGACCCAAAATGAAGGCCAACAGCGTCAGCGGCGGAACGAAGACGGAGACGAGCAGAGCGACAAGCGCAACCGCGCCCAGGATGGCAATCCAGCGGAAGTAATTCTGCCCCGCCATCTCGGCGACTTCGAACGAATCGGCCTGTCCCATTTGGAACCCGTAGTTTTCGATGCGCTGAATCGCGCCTTCCGGCCCGTCAAGACTTTCGACCAGATTCTCGATCGTGTCGGTAATTTCTCCCTTGACCGTATTCGTCTGAATAGCGGTGTGAATGAACATCATGCGAATATTGCGATCCTTCGCGGCAAGCGCGAATCGGTCCGCGATGACATCCGGGTCCAGCGACGAATCGCGGCCGCTCAACGAGTAGAGACGGGCCACGTTATAGTTGGTCTGCTTGGCCAACGTCTCGAAGCCGCGCTGAGGCCCCTTCAGATTTTCGATCGCGGCAATTCCGATTCCGCGCTCGTTAAGCAGCTTCGCAAAGTCTTCCAAATGCCGCTCGTCCGGCTCTTCCGCATACCCCGGCACTTCTTCTCCTTCGAACAAAATGCGTTCGACGCCGAGCGCTTTGAAACGGTCCAGCAGGGAAGCTAGCGATTCCTGGTTGTAGACGGTGCTGTTACCCAAACGCGGCAGCAGATGAAAGCCTTTCGACTTCAGCAGATCCATGGCAATCGGATCAGGTTCCATCGTCTTCAGTACGGCGTTCTGTACCGGCGTGGCGATCTTCAGACCGTCGCGTCCGTTCAAGGACCAATCTTCGACGGCGATCTCCTGGCTGGCAAAAGCTTTGCGGATGATCGGCTCGATCTTTTGCCGGCTCTCCGCGTTCGTAAACAGCAGATATGTAGCGTTCTCATCGGCAGTCAGTACTTTACCGGTCAGACGCGCCGCGTCCTGTTCGCTGTACACCGTAATTCTTCTGGCGTTGGACAGTTCCGTCAGCGTCGTTTCATACACGGCCATCGTCTGAATGCCGGCTTCCTTCAATACGTCAAGCTGCTCATTGATCCAAGCGTTCGGATTGCCCTGATAGGACGATCCCTGGACGAGATCCCGATAGTCAAAGATCATTTCCACGTTTTTGGACGTGCCTTCCGTCCGGATCCGGTCGTATGCAACCGGAAGGGACGCCACGATTCCCAAAATTACCAGAATCCATAACACTTTACTTGCAGCCTTGTTCCACTGCCGCCACTTCTGACTCAATTTCGGTATACCTCCTTGCCGGAGCGTTCGCTTCGGCATTGCTTAAGTTGATAAATCAGACGCCTCCTGCCGAAACGCGCCGCTTCGGCGCGTTTCGGCAAGAGGCATCGTCGGAACTCCTGGAAAAACCGCCGCGAACGCGAGGATTTCGGTCCGCGGCCGTTTCATTGTCGGTTTCTTGAAGTCTGGATTCTTAAGCGTCCACGCGCTCGGTAACGGCGGTTACCAGGCGCTGTACCGCTTGTTCCGCATCCGCGAGCGAATCGCCGCGTACCGCAAAGTACACTTTGATCTTGGGCTCGGTGCCCGAAGGACGCAGAACGAACCAGGAATCGTCTTCCAAAATATACTTCAAGACGTTCTCCTTGGGCAGTCCGTCGATGCCCGTCTCGTAATCGAGCGTCTGCACGACTTTAACGCCTGCCACTTCGGTCGGCGCGTTTGCGCGCCAGTCCGCCATAATCGACTGAATTTTGGCCAGGCCGTCTTTGCCTTTCATCGTCCGCGATTCCAGGCGTTCGATGAACGTGCCGAACTGCGCGTACAGCCCTTCCAGCACTTCGTACAGCGTCTTGCCCTGCGTCTTATAGTACGCAGCCGCTTCCGCGATCAGCATGGAAGCCAGCACCGCGTCTTTGTCGCGCGCATAGCTGCCGGCCAGGTAACCGTAGCTTTCTTCGTAACCGAACAGGAAGGTGTGCTCCCCGGTCTGTTCGAATTGGGTCATTTTCTCGCCGATATATTTGAAGCCGGTCAGCGTGTTGAGCACTTCCGCGCCGTAATGACGGGCGATCGCCGCGCCCATCTCGCTCGTCACGATCGTCTTGATGACCGCGCCGTTCTCCGGCAGCGTGCCCGCTTCCTTCATCCGTCCCAATACGTAATCGACCATAATCGCGCCGGATTGGTTGCCGCTCAGTACGACGTACTTGCCTTCCTTGTTGCGCACGACGGCGCCCATACGGTCACAGTCCGGGTCCGTGCCGATCAGAATATCCGCGTTCAGCTCTTCGCCGAGCTTCATCGCCAGCGTGAACGCTTCGCGTTCTTCCGGGTTCGGCGACTTGACGGTCGGGAAGTCGCCGTCCGGCTGCTCCTGCTCCGTCACGACGGCCACATTCTTGAAGCCGATCTTCTCCAGCACGCGGCGCACCGGCAGGTTGCCCGTACCGTGCAGCGGCGTGAAGACGATCTGCAGATCGTCGCCCTGACCGGCCGCCAGCTGTTCGCGGCTCAGCGACAAGCTTGCGACCGTGTCGATGAACGCTTCGTCTTCGGCATCGCCGAGCCATACGAGCAGCCCCTGACTTTCCGCCTCTTCGCGGGTAATTCGCTTGATTTCGGAGAACGACTGCACGCCCTGCACCAGGCTGATAACGCGTTCGGCTTCATCGGGCACCAGCTGTCCGCCTTCGCGGTTGTAGACCTTATAACCGTTGTACTCCGGCGGGTTGTGACTGGCCGTGACCATAATGCCGCCGTCGGCCTGCAGATGACGAACCGAGAAGGACAGCTGCGGCGTTGTACGGAGCGAAGGATAAAGCTTGGCCACGATTCCGTTGGCGGCCAACACCAGCGCCGCTTCCAACGAGAACTCCGGAGAGAAATGACGCGAATCATGCGCGATCACAACGCAAGGCCGGCCTTCTTTGCCCTGAGCCGTTTCGTTTATGTACTCCGCCAGACCTTGAGTCGCTTTGCCCACCGTATAACGGTTCATACGGTTGCTTCCTGCGCCGATGACTCCGCGCAGGCCGCCCGTTCCGAATTCCAGCTCCCGATAGAAGCGGTCTTCCAGTTCGTCCGGCTGCGATTCCAATCCGCGCAGTTCCTGTTTCGTTTCTTCGTCAATGCTTGGGTCTTCGAGCCACTGCTGGACGACCGCCGCGGTTTTTTCGTTCAACATGTTTCTTGTACCTCCCTGTCCGGATTGTTGGGGTGAAGAGGCGGTAGCGAACTATTCGCGGTCGGCGAGAGCAAACATCATATCGCCCTCGGCCACCACGCTGCCGTCCACTTTCGCTACGGCGTGCCCCTTGCCGATCTTGCCCTTGAAACGGGTCATTTCGACCTCAAGCCGCAGCGTGTCGCCCGGCTTGACCTGGCCGCGGAAACGGAATCCGTCGATGCCCGCGAAGAAACCGAGCTTGCCGCGGTTCTCCTCCACGCTCATCATCGCCACGGTTCCGACCTGCGCCAGCGCCTCAACTATTAATACCCCCGGCATGACCGGATAACCCGGAAAATGTCCGGCAAAGAAAGGTTCGTTAACGGTTACGTTCTTGATGCCTACCGCGCTTTTGCCCGGCTCGACCTCCAAAATGCGGTCCACCAACAGGAAGGGCGGACGGTGCGGAATAATATCCTGAATTTGCTGCGAATCCAAAGTCACGTACAAAACTCCTTTCGGCAATTTCCCCCATCATTATACAGTTTCCCGCAGCAAAAAGAAATCGAGGAAAAGTAAGCGCAAAAAGAGCCGCTTCGGCCCCCGCGGGCCCGAAACGGCTCTTGCCGCCCGCCTGAAGCGCGGCATTTGCGCCCCGGCGAGCTTTAGCTTTGAAAAACAGTCGGAAAACGAAAAAGACGCTTACGGAGCGAAAACGAGATCGAAAACGTGCATCCACGTCTCGGGCTTAAAGGCTTCCTCCCACCCCTGTTTGCCGATGTATACGTAACCGAAGACCAAACCTCCGGTCAGACAGAGCACGAAAAAAAGCAGAAAAAGAATAAACCGCAGCATTTTTCTGCCGAACGTCTTTTTGCGCCGTACCGGGGTCTCTTTCTGCTCGTCCATCACTTTTTCCATTTCCATACCTCCTTGCCGCAAAGTCTGAAGCCCCGGCATCTCCCGGGGCTTCGGACTTGTTCGTCGTACCGCGCATGAACCTTGCTCGAATACGCGTTTTTTTGTTTATTGACGGATGCCGTTCGCCAAAGTGGCCATCGTATCGCTCGACGTCAGCGCTTTGGCGGCCAGCTGATAAGCCCGCTGCGCCTGCAGCAGCTCGGTCATCTGCGCGGTCATATCCACGTTCGACTGTTCCACGTAACCTTGACGAACCTGGGCCGTTACGCCGTTGTTCGTCAATACGTCCGCTTCGTTCACGCCGTCCGCCAGAACGAACACGTTGCCTTCCGTCTGTACCAAACCTTCCGAGTGCTGCACCCGCGCCAGCGAGAGCCGTCCCGCCGCCGTGCTCGTGCCGTTCGGATTCAGCGCGCGGACCGTTCCGTCACTGTCTACCTGAAGTTTGGAATTCGCGGGAATTCGAATCGGCTGTCCGTTGGTGCCCATAACCGGATGTCCCTCGTTGGTGGTCAGGTAGACGTTTCGGGCGTCGCCGGCGATCGAAGTCAGCTGGAAGCCGCCTTCTCTCGTCCAGGCTTTCTGTCCGTTCGCCTGAATCTCGAACAAGGCGTTGCCTTCGATCGCGATATCCGACAAACGGCCGCTTTCTTTCAGCGGTCCTTGGGTCAGATCGATCGTGACTTCGCCCATCCGAGCGCCGAAACCGAGATTGTATCCGGCATCCGTACGGCGCCCGTCGAGTTGGAAGTGCTTGCCCTGCTGTTGAACGCGCGTCAGCACGTCCTGGAAGCTGCCCTGCTTGGCTTTGTAGCCGACGGTATCGAGGTTCGCGATATTGTCCGAAATCAGGTCGAGCTTGCGCTGGAGGCCGTTCATCGTCACCGCAGCGCTGATCATCGAGTTATTCATGAATGTGCCTCCTTAGTTATACTCTTCCGACTTCGTTGACGGCCTTTTCCAAGCTTTTGTCGTAGAACTGCACGACTTTCTGGTTCGCCTCGTAAGCGCGAAGCGCAGCCGTCAGATCCACCATCGATTGGGCCGCGTCCACCGTGGAGCGCTCCAGATATCCCTGCTTGACTTCGATCGCGTCTTCGTTGGTCGCCGCGCGAAGCGCAGCCGCTCCCTGCGTCTTTTCCGTAAACAGGCCTTCGCCGTCGCGGGTCAGTCCGTTCGGCTGCGCCGCAACCGTGATGCCGATCCGTCCGGACGCGGCGCCCGTCGCTTTATTGAAAATGGTTCCGTTCTCCCGCACCCAGTAATCGTCCATCGAACCGGCCAGCACGACCGGCTGTCCGTCCTGACCCAGCACGTTCTGGCCCATGGAAGTAACCAGGCGTCCGTCCGCGGTCAGATGCATATCGCCGTCCCGCGTGTAGCTGACGCCGCCTTCCGCATTCTGAACGTTAAAGAACGCCTGCGGCTTGTACACGACCTGACCGTTCGCCTGAATCGCTTTGCCCGAAGCATCGAACACGACGTTCCCGCCTCTAGGGTCGGCGACCTGAAGGTCGGAGACCAGAGCGAGGTCGTCCGAAGAGTTCGACTCGGTCACGTCGCCCTGCACCATCATCGAAATGCTTTCCTCGGCAAAAACCCCGGTGTTCAGCTTGCCCACCTGACGGTTGTCGCGGCCTTCGTCGCCGTTTTGCAGCGCCACCATCACTTCAGGAAAAGAACGCGCGACGCTCTCCACCTGCTTGTAACCCGTCGTATTCAAGTTGGCGATGTTTTGCGTGACGGTGTCGTGTCTGTGCTGCTGCGTCATCATGCCTGCGGTCGCCGTGTATAATCCTCTCAGCATTCGATGTTTTCCCCTTTCCGATATCGCGGATGCGGTCTCTTCCGTCTTGCAAAAGTCTTGGCTGTCCCAGTCCGTTTCCTCGCGGCCGGCGCTTCCCAAAAAAAGCCCCCGCACCTTGTGTTATATATATCGGCAGATCCGAGAAAATGTTGAGTGGAAAATCAGATTTTTTTCTTGGCCGACTTGTCGAGATGATCGAGCATCTTCTGCGTGCCCTTGACGACGCAGTGCATCGGATCTTCCGCCGTCCAGACCGGAACTTTCAGTTCCTGGGCGAGCAGGTCGTCGAGGCCGTGCAGCAGAGCCCCGCCGCCCGTCAGTACGACGCCGCGGTCGATGATGTCCGCGGACAGCTCGGGCGGCGTGCGCTCCAGCACCGTCTTCGCGGCGCTGACGATCAGCGCGACGGATTCGTCGAGCGCTTCCTTGACTTCGGCCGAAGTCACGGAAATGGTGCGCGGCAGGCCGCTGACCATATCGCGTCCGCGAATGTCCACTTCCGCCTGGCGTCCGTCCGGATGAACGGAAGCGATATTGATCTTCAGATCTTCTGCCGTCCGCTCGCCGATCAGCAGCTTATATTTGTTTTTGATATAACGGATGATCGATTCGTCGAACGTGTCGCCCGCCACCTTGATCGAGGAAGACGTCACGATATCGCCCATCGAAAGCACGGCCACGTCGGTCGTGCCGCCGCCGATATCGACGACCATGTTGCCGCTCGGCTGATAAATGTCCATGCCCGCGCCGATCGCGGCGGCTTTCGGTTCTTCTTCCAGATAAACGTCTTTTGCTCCGGTACGCTGGGCCGCTTCGCGAATCGCTTTTTGTTCGACGGAAGTAATGTTGGTCGGCGCGCAGATCAAAATCCGCGGATTGCTGTACCAGCTTCGGCCGCCCACTTTGTTGATAAAGTAGCGCAGCATCGCTTCCGTGATGTCGAAGTCCGCGATTACGCCGTCGCGCAGCGGGCGCACGACTTCGATATTGCCCGGCGTACGTCCTACCATGCGGCGAGCTTCTTCGCCGACAGCCAGCACGCGCTTCGATTCTCTTTCTATCGCTACCACCGACGGCTCGTCAATCACGACTCCCTTACCTTTTACATAAATCAGCACGTTCGCCGTGCCCAGATCGATTCCGATATCCTTGCTCAACATGTCTTTTCGCGGCCTCCAGCATCCTTGTTTATTCGGCTTTTCCCCTGCGCGCTTACGCCCGCTATCCTGTAAACTACCAGCTTTTAACATACCATATTTATAGGGGCTTCATCAACGGAAAATAGACGCATTTCAAGGACAAAAACGCAAAAAATCCAAGTTCTTTCGAACTTGGATTTTTCAACCGTTTGAACCGGTTATCCGGCGTTAAGCCCACGTCGGCTGCACGCTGAAAATCGGAGCTTCCGCACGTACCGAAGCTTCTTTCGCCGGAGCGGCTTCTTCCGCTTTTTCCGGCATGGACACGCGCCAGATATCCGCGCCCAGACCGACCAGCTTTTCCGTCAAATTGACGTAGCCGCGGTCGATGTGGTGAGTGCCGCCGACTTCCGTCGTGCCTTCGGCCACCAGGCCGGCGCAGATCAGGGCCGCGCCAGCGCGCAGGTCGGTTGCCGTTACTTTGGCGCCGACGAATTTCGTGTCGCCGCTGACGAACGAAGAACGTCCTTCGACTTTGATCTCGGCGTTCATCAGACGGAACTGGTCGACATGCATGAAACGGTTTTCAAACACCGTCTCCGTTACGACGCTCGTTCCGGTTGCGCTGAGCAGCAGCGCCATCATCTGAGACTGCATGTCCGTCGGGAAGCCCGGATACGGAAGCGTCTTGATATCGACGGCGCGCAGCGGCTTGTCGGCCACTACGCGAATGCCGTTTTCGTCCGGCAGAATCGTGACGCCCATCTCTTCCATCTTGGCGATGACCGGACCGAGGTGGTCGGCAATGGCGCCTTCGACGTACACGTCGCCGCCCGTAATCGCAGCGGCTACCATGTAGGTGCCGGCTTCGATACGGTCCGGAATGACGGTGTGAGGAGCTCCTACAAGCTTCTCCACGCCTTCGATCCGGATTGTGCCCGTACCCGCGCCGCGGACGATCGCGCCCATCGCGTTCAGGTAGTTGGCCAGATCGACGATTTCCGGCTCTTTCGCCGCATTTTCGATCGTCGTGATTCCTTCGGCCATCGTGGCGGCCATCATGATATTTTCCGTGGCGCCTACGCTGGCCATATCGAGATAAATTTTCGCGCCGCGGAGTCTGCCGTCGCTTTTGGCTTCGACATATCCCTCGCCCAGTGTGACGGTTGCTCCCATCGCTTCGAACCCTTTCAGGTGCAGGTCGATCGGACGCGTGCCGATCGCGCATCCGCCCGGCATGGAAATGCGGGTAGATCCAAGGCGCGCAAGCAGAGGCCCCATTACGAGGAAGGAGGCGCGCATCTTGCTCACCCACTCGTAAGGCGCTTCGCATGAAGTCAGGTTTCGTGCATCTACACGGATGACTTCATCCCGGTATGTAATGCCCGCTCCTAGCGATTCCAAAACTTTATTGATGGTCATAACGTCATCAAGAGGAGGCGCGTCCGAAATGACGCTTTCTCCTTCTTGTCCCAACAGACTGGCAGCGATGATAGGAAGCACCGAATTCTTGGCACCGCTAACTTTGACGGTTCCGGTCAATCGTTTGCCGCCGCGGACGATAAATTTGCTCATCTCCGTATTCCCTCCGCGCGTTTAATTTGCGTTTAATTGTGTTTGTTTGTGGTATTGTGCACATGCCGGTCTAACGACCGGTTCATCTTTTGATTAATTGGAGATCCAACAAACCTAATCACTGATTAACCCAAGCGTTCCGACTTAAAACAATTCCAATCTCTAGAAGCTTAATCTGAGCAGCTGCGACCATCCGATGTACTCCAAAATGAAGTTCGCGACGAAATGCCCGAGCACGATCGCCAGCAGCACATGCAGCATTTTCCCCTGCGGGCTTTGCGGGTGGCGAATGAACAGATCGAGCTTGAGATTCTGCAGCGCCCACCAGGCCAAAATGATGCAGCCCAGCGATATGGCCATGGACAGAATGCCGGAGATTCCGGTTTGCGAAAAAGATGCCAGGGCATTTTCAGCCATCGTCCAAGCCCCTTTCATTCGTCTGGCCGAACTCTGTCCCCTTTATCGGGACGAGCCGCAGATCCGCATAGCGAATATTTTTGCGGACTTCTTTATAATACTGGGAAGCGAGCGAAGAATCCAGCACATTTCAAACAAATTTTACAAAAAAGCGCCCATAACTTTCCTTCGAAGCTCATAAACTGGGTTTTGCTTGCTTGCTCAAGGAAGTGTAAGCGTTTTTTCGCGGAAAGCTTATCGCAGCGCGCCTTTTTGCTTTATCGGCACCCGCTTCTCGACTTTTAATCCTTTTCTCTATTTCCGGGGAAATATAGCGTTATGCAAAAAAGCCGATCTCCAGGGAGACCGGCTGACGATTATTTGTTGACAACGTCCATAGTCGTAACGTCCAGACGAGTCATCGCGCGTTTCAACGCGAGTTCCGCACGGCGGTGATCGATCTCGTCCGCATGCATTTTCCCGCTTTCAAGGCGCAGCTCGGCTCTTTCGCGTGCCGCGCGTGCGCGGTCGACGTCGATGCTTTCCGGCAGCTCCGCGCTTTCGGCGAGCACGACCACCTTGTCTCGGCGAACTTCAAGGAAGCCGCCGTGCACGGCGATATGCGACCGTTTTCCGTCATGGTGAACGGTAAGCGCGCCGATTTGAAGCGGAGCGACCGTCGCGATATGGCCCGCCAGAACGCCGAGGTCGCCCTCTACGCTCTTTGCGGTGATACTGGTGACCTGTCCGGAGTAGATGAGACGCTCCGGCGTAACGATTTCCAGCAAAAAGGTGCTCACTTCTATCCCTCCTCACCCGAAGCTTGGCAGCTTACAGGGTTTTCGCTTTCTCGACGGCTTCTTCGATCGTGCCGACAAAGAGGAATGCCGCTTCCGGCAGATCGTCGTGCTTGCCGTCGAGAATCTCGCGGAAGCTGCGGATCGTTTCTTTAACCGGAACGTAACGGCCTTTGAGGCCCGTGAAGGCTTCGGCCACGTGGAACGGCTGCGACAGGAAACGCTGGATTTTGCGCGCGCGCGCAACGATCAGCTTGTCGTCCTCGCTCAGCTCGTCCATACCGAGGATCGCGATGATGTCCTGCAGCTCGCGGTAGCGGGCCAGGAGCTGTTTGACGCCTTGGGCAACTTCGTAGTGCTCTTCGCCTACAACGTCCGGAGCGAGAATCCGCGAACTCGAAGCGAGCGGATCGACGGCCGGGAAGATACCCATTTCGGAAATTTTACGCTCCAGGTTGGTGGTAGCGTCCAAGTGCGCGAACGTAGTCGCCGGAGCCGGGTCGGTATAGTCGTCCGCCGGTACGTAGATCGCTTGGATCGACGTAACGGAACCTTTTTTCGTGGAGGTGATCCGTTCCTGCAGCTGACCCATTTCGGTTGCCAACGTCGGCTGGTAACCTACGGCCGAAGGCATCCGTCCGAGCAGGGCGGATACTTCCGAACCCGCCTGGGTGAAGCGGAAGATGTTATCGATGAACAGCAGTACGTCGCGGCCTTCTTGGTCGCGGAAGTACTCGGCCATCGTCAGACCCGTCAGCGCGACGCGAAGACGCGCGCCCGGAGGTTCGTTCATCTGACCGAACACCATCGCCGTTTTGTTGATAACGCCGGACTCTCTCATTTCGTGGTACAGGTCGTTACCTTCGCGCGTACGTTCGCCGACGCCGGCGAATACGGAAATACCGCCGTGCTCCTGCGCGATGTTGTTGATCAGTTCCTGAATCGTAACCGTTTTGCCTACGCCGGCGCCGCCGAACAGACCGATTTTGCCGCCTTTCGCGTAAGGAGCCAGCAGGTCGATGACCTTGATGCCGGTTTCGAGCATCTCCGCCTGCGTCGACAGTTCATCGAACGTCGGAGGCTGACGGTGAATCGGATTGTTAACCGGAGAGACGACTTCTCCCGCTTCGTCGATCGGATCGCCGAGAACGTTAAACACGCGTCCCAGGGTCACTTCGCCTACCGGAACGGAGATCGGAGCGCCCGTATCGATAACCGCGCTTCCGCGGGTCAGACCGTCCGTCGAGGACATCGCGATGCAGCGCACCGTATTGTCGCCCAGGTGGTTCGAGACTTCCAAAGTCAATGGGGCTTCTTGGCCCGCTTCCGTCGCTTTTTGAACCTTGAGCGCATTAAGGATTTCCGGCAGCTGACCGCGTTCGAATTCCACGTCGACAACCGGACCCGTGATGCTGATGATGCGTCCTGTATTCATGCTTCGTTTTCCCTCCTACAAGCTTCAGCTTTGTGCGGCGCTCGCGCCGGCCACGATTTCGGTAATTTCCTGCGTAATGGCCGCCTGACGAGCCCGGTTGTACGTTAAGGTATATTCGTTGATCAGCTTCGACGCGTTCTTGGTTGCCGCGCCCATCGCGGTCATCTTCGCGCCGAGTTCGCTTGCCTTGCCTTCCAGCACCGCTTTGTAAATCAGCGTCTCCGCATAACGCGGCAGCAGCTCGCCGAGTACGGCTTCGGCCGACGGCTCGAATTCGTACGATTGAAGCGCGCCTTCGAAAGACACCGGCTCCATCGGCAGAAGCGCTTCGACCTGCGGAATCTGGGTAAGCGCATTGACGAACTGGTTATAACATAAGTATAAAGCGTCGCAGTGGCCGAGTTCGTAATCCTGAACGGCACGCGCAGCGACCGTTTTGATGTCCGCGAACGAAGGAGAGTCCGACAGTTCCGTTACCGTCTCGGCGATCGGAATGCCCCGTCTGCGGAAATAGTCGCGCCCTTTTCGCCCGATTACATACAGCATGTATTCGTCGGGAGACGAGTGGCGGTCGCGCAGTTCGTTGGATACCCGGCGCAGGATGTTGGCATTGTAGCCGCCCGCAAGCCCGCGATCGGACGTGATGACCAGGTAAGCGGTTCTGCGCACCGGACGTTTCTCGAGCATCGGATGACGGATTCCCGTGCTCGCGGAAGCGATGCTTGCCACCACTTCGCGCAGCTTCTCCGAGTACGGACGAGCCGCCTCCGTCTTCTCCTGCGCCCGGCGCAGCTTGGAAGCCGCGACCATCTCCATCGCTTTGGTGATCTGACGGGTGTTCTGGGTACTCTTGATCTGCCGCTTGATCTCGCGAATTCCTTTAGCCATGTGTATTCACCTCCAGATTTTGCGTAAGCAAAATCACTTCGTAAGATTATGCTGAAATAAAATTTCCGGTAATGAGGAAGCCCTCGACCGGACCCTTACGCGCAAAGCCGCTCTTCCCTGAAGGGAAGGACGCGGCTTCACCCGTTCAAAGCCCGGCCGGCTTCTCTTGAATATTTGCCCCGCGGCTTAAGCCGTCGTCGCAAATCCTTTTTTGAATTGTTCGATTGCGGCAACCAGCGCCTTCTCGTTGTCCGACGTGAGGTCCTTCGTTTGTACGATCGAATCGAGAATCGATTGGTGCTCGCTCGTCATGAATGCGAGGAACTCGCGTTCGAAGCGGCGAACGTCCGCGACCGGGATATCGTCGAGCATCCCTTTGACCGCCGTGTACAAGCTGACGACCTGCTGCTCGACAGCCAGAGGCTGGTTAACGCCCTGTTTGAGGATCTCCATCATGCGCGCGCCGCGGTTAAGGCGGGACAGCGTCGATTTGTCGAGGTCCGAGCCGAACTGCGAGAACGCCTGCAGCTCGCGGTACTGCGCCAAGTCCAGACGCAGCGTACCGGCAACCTTTTTCATGGCTTTGATCTGCGCGGAACCGCCGACGCGGGATACCGAGATACCGACGTTGATCGCCGGACGCTGACCGGAGTAGAACAGGTCGGACTCCAGGAAGATCTGGCCGTCGGTAATCGAGATGACGTTCGTCGGGATGTAAGCCGATACGTCGGAAGCCTGCGTTTCGATGAACGGCAGAGCCGTCAGCGAGCCGCCGCCGCGCGCGTCGCTGAGCTTAGCGGCACGTTCCAGCAGGCGGGAGTGCAGGTAGAAGACGTCGCCCGGATAAGCTTCCCGGCCCGGAGGACGGCGAAGCAGCAGGGAGAGTTCGCGGTAAGCGGCAGCCTGCTTCGACAAGTCGTCGTAGATAACCAGCGCATGCTCGCCTTTGTACATGAAGTATTCGCCCATCGCGCAGCCGGCGTAAGCCGAGATGTACTGCAGCGGAGCCGGGTCCGAAGCGGATGCCGTCACGACGATCGTGTAGTCCAGCGCGCCGTTGCGGCGCAGCGTTTCCACGACCTGAGCGACCGTGGACTGTTTCTGTCCGATCGCGACGTATACGCACTTCACGTTGTTGCCTTTTTGGTTGAGGATGGTGTCGATCGCGATCGTCGTTTTACCCGTTTGACGGTCGCCGATGATCAGCTCGCGCTGACCGCGGCCGATCGGAACCATCGAGTCGATGGCCTTGATGCCGGTCTGCATCGGCTCGTGTACGGATTTCCGGTCGATAACGCCCGGAGCGGATCCTTCCACGGGACGGAAATGCGTCGTTTCGATCGGGCCTTTGCCGTCTACAGGCTGGCCGAGCGGGTTCACGACGCGTCCGAGCAGCGCTTCGCCGACCGGTACTTCCATGATGCGGCCCGTACGCTTAACCTGATTTCCTTCGCGGATATCCGTGTAAGGACCCAGGACGACGATACCGACATTGTCTTCTTCCAGGTTGAGGGCCATGCCCATGACGCCGTTCTCGAACTCGAGCAGTTCGCCCGACAATACGTTGTCCAGGCCGTGCGCACGCGCGATACCGTCGCCGACTTGAATGACGGTACCCACCTCGGCGACTTCGATTTCGTTCTGATACTGTTCAATCTGGCTCTTAATCAGCGTGCTGATTTCATCAGGTCTGATACTCAAGTGGTTTCCCCCCTGTCACTATGCTTGCCGTTCAAAAGACTTTTCGAGACGGGCGAGCTTGCCCGCCAAACTTCCGTCGTAAAGCGTATTGCCGATCACGACTTTGGCGCCGCCCAGCACGCTTTTGTCCACAACGTTGTGAATGGTGATTTTTTTGCCGGTCAGCACGCCGAAGCGTTCCTTGGCAGCCGCCTTCTCCTCTTCCGTCAGGGGAAAAGCGCTGTATACGATAGCGTCGGCAAGGCCGAGCGCCTCGTTCGAAATTTGTTCGTAACTCTCGCGCAGTTCGCCGAACAGCTGTGTCCGGCCCCGTTCGATCAACAGTTCGACCGTACGGATCACCGGCACGGATACGCGGCCTTCAAAAGCGCCGTTCAGCACTTTCTTCTTGTCTTCCGCGGATACACCGGGCGAAGCTACGAACTTGCGCAGGGCCGGATCGGACGCGAAAGCTTCCGTGATGGCGCGCAGCTCGGCCTGAGTCTCGGCGACTTTGCCTTCGGCGAAAGTCACCTCGAACAGCGCGCGCGCATAACGTTTCGCGACCAGCGTATCGCGGCTCATGATTTCGTCCCTACGTCTTTCAGATACTGATCGACCAGGCCCTCGTTCGATTTCTCGTCGATTTCTTTTTCGATCAGCTTGGAAGCGATCTGCACGGACACGCGTCCGACTTCGCCGCGCAGGGCGGCCATCGCTTTGTTCTTTTCGCTCTCGATGTCGCGGAGCGCTTCGTCCTTCAGACGGCCGGCTTCGTCTTTCGCCTGCGCGATCAGCTGATCGGCCTGCTTGCCGCTCGTCTGTCTGGATTGCTCGATAATGTCGTACGCTTCTTTGCGCGCCTGCTGGAGCGCTTCTTTTTGCTGTTCGACATAAGTGGCCGCTTCCTGGCGCGTAGCCGAAGCTTCTTCCAGTTGGCCCAGTACCAATTCGCGGCGTTTCTCCATCACGGACATCAGCGGCCCGATCGCGTAACGGCTCAGCAGCCAGTACAAGAGCAGGAAGGCAATCAGCGTAATAATGATAGACGACCATACAATATCCACCTGAGTCACTCCTTTCCGGTTCAATAAACGGAACATGCTTAAGTTTATTTCAATACGTATAAAGTACTCATTTCAAAAAGAAGGCGCGGAGGCTGTGCCATCCCCGCCATGACTTGTTTTAAATTTATGCCGCGGCGTAGAAGATGAACGCCAGGACCACGCCGATGATCGGCAGGGCTTCGACCAGACCGACACCGATGAACATTGTCGTTTGCAGCGTCGATTTTGCTTCCGGCTGACGGGCGATACCTTCAACCGTTTTGCTGATGATCAGACCGTTACCAATACCTGCGCCGAGTGCGCCCAAACCGACTGCGATTGCAGCGGCAATCAATGCCATAGCTCCCAAACCCATTTGTGTAAGCCTCCTTAAGTATTAGAGAAATAATTGTTTATATAGCCAGCTTGGATATCGGTTAGGTTATGTAACCCCATCCTTGCATTGGACACGTGAACCGGTGACGCTCGCGAATCAGGTTAGTGCTCTTCGTGCGTATCGATCTTCTGGGAAATGTACACAAGGGCCAGAATCGTAAAGACGAACGCCTGGATGGCGCCTACGAAAATACTGAAGCCCTGCCAGATCGCCATCAAAGGAATCGAAGCGATAAGGCCTACGACGTTGACGGCCGCCAGCTTCAGAATAACGCTGATCAGCACCTCGCCGGCAAAGATATTGCCGTAGAGACGCATGCCGTGCGTCAGAAGGCTGGAGAACTGCTCGATCAGGTTGATCGGGAAAAATACCGGATACGGCTCGAAGTAGTGCTTGAAATAAGCCTTCGTATTTTTCGTGATTCCCAGGAAGTGCACCAGAATGAAGATCATTGCTGCCAGCGCCATTGCCACGGAAACGTCGGCGGTAGGCGATTTCCAGAATGCGATTTCGACATGCGCTTCTTGGCCCGCTGCGGCTGCCGCGTTGAACGCTTCGACGGCGGGAAGAATCGGCTGACCGAAGATGGTTGCGTCTGCCGCGCTGTGAGGGTGCAGGACGATACCGAACGGAAGTCCCAGCATATTGCTGACGAAGATGAACATAATCAGCGTTACCGCCAGCGTGACGAAAGGTCTGCCTTTCTTCATGTCCATAGTGCCGGCAATCTGATTCTGAACGAATTCGATCACCCATTCCATGAAGTTCTGGAGCTTGCCGGGATTTTCCACGGACAGCTTCCGGGTCGCCAGCTTGGCGATCAGGAACACGACCGTGCAGCTTACGATCAGCATAAAGATGATCGAAAGGTCGAAACGAATACCTCCGAGCTCGATTATCGGAGATTCATGCATCTTTTTCACCCCTTTCTTCAGCCATTCTCTCTTTCTCTATCCGCTTCTGCTCGAAGTAGACAGATTCTGCCTTGCTGGCCTTATGGGTAACGAAGATCCCCACAAGGAGCAGAATAACCGGGGCGGCGGCCAGGCTCGCCATCAGGGCGATCAAATTGACTTCGTGCGGAAATTCGATCGCGACCACGATAGCCGCCACCGCCGCAAGCGCCCGCCAGGCAAACCCCAGCCCGCCCCGGGCCTTTCTTCCTTCCGATACCGCATCCGTGATTTTACGGACTCTGTATCCCAGATAATACGCGCTCATGCAGCTTACGCTCGCTCCGAAAACAATGCCCAACACCACCGGGTGATGATGGGGAGCGATCAGCATCCAACAGGCGCCGATCGCCAAAAGCGTGTATGTAACGCGTGTAAGCCAGCGCATGTATTTCGGTAATTCGCTATTCATCGCTTCCCTCCAAAACTTTGCGGACGAGGGCAACTACGCCGAAACCACCCACGACGAGTCCGATCAGGACGCCAAGACCGATCCATAAACCGGAACCGCCGATCTTCTCGTTCATCCATCGCCCGAAAAAGAATCCGAGCAGGGTAAACAAAACAAGTTCGACGCCAATTGCGCTGACAAGCCCGACCGCTTTCCAAGGGCCGCTTTTGCCTTCCGGTTTCATGCGCTTATCCATCGTTTGTCAACCTCATAATCCCCATTCATTTTACTGAACGGTAAGAGTTATTGTCAATTCACCGAACTTTTCCTTTTTACCCAAATTTCCGCACCGGTCAAGGATCTGACGTTCGAAAAACGGAGTCTGCCTTTACTTACGTGACAGGATTACCGGTCGTTCCGGAAAGGTTGTGACAGTTATTTGACATCGGCCGACCGATTTTTTGAAAGCGTATTAACCGTACAGCTATACTGTATACTGTTTGGCTGGTTAATCACAATGCAACTTCGGGATCAATTGTGTCCATTGTGTGAAATTCTTCAGGACGTTCGTCTTTAAAACCGAAACTGTGAAGAATCGCATTGACAATCCGTTGCGACGCTTTGCCGTCTCCGTACGGGTTGGCGGCCCGGCTCATGGATTCGTACAAAGTGGAGTCGCTGAGCAGCGCTTGAGTCCGTGCATACACCTTCTCTTCTTCCGTTCCCACCAGCTCGAGCGTTCCGGCCTCGATCCCTTCCGGACGTTCCGTCGTATCGCGCAGCACGAGAACGGGCACGCCGAACGACGGCGCCTCTTCCTGCAGGCCGCCGGAGTCGGTCAGGATCAGGTGGGTATGCGGATAAAAATTATGCAGGTCCACGACGTCGAGCGGATCGATCAGCGAGATGCGCGGATGACCGCCGAGAATTTCGTGGGCCGGCTCTTTGACGGCAGGGCTCGGATGAACGGGATATACGATCGCCACGTCTTCGAACTCGTCGGCGATCCGCTTCACCGCGCGGAAAATGTTGCGGTGCGGTTCGCCCTGCGACTCGCGGCGGTGCGCCGTCATCAGAATAAGCCTTTTTCCTTTCGCCCAATCCAGCACCGGGTGCGTGTAATCGGGCTGCACGGTATATTGAAACACATCCGTAACCGTGTTGCCTGTGACAAAAACGCTTGACTTCGACTTATTCTCCTTGGCGAGATTGCCGCCCGACCATGAAGTCGGCGCAAAATGCAGGTCCGCGATCACGCCCGTCAGCTGACGGTTCATCTCTTCCGGATACGGCGAAAGCTTGTTCCAGGTCCGCAGTCCCGCCTCCACGTGGCCGACTTTGATCTGCTGCATAAACGCCGAGTAGCTTGCCAGGAAAGTCGTCAGCGTATCGCCGTGCACCAGCACGATGTCCGGTTTCGCCTCGCGCAGCACCGGCTCCAGCCCTTGAAGCACGCGGACCGAAATTTCGTTCAGCGTCTGGCGGTCCTTCATGACGTCCAGATCGTAATCCGGCGTGATCTTGAATACTTCCAGCACCTGGTCGAGCATTTGACGATGCTGAGCCGTGACGCAGACGATCGACTCGATCTCCTCCGGGTGTTTTTCCAGCTCGAGAATCAGCGGGGCCATCTTGATCGCCTCCGGACGCACGCCGAAGATGGTCATGACTTTGATCTTTTTCATTTGTTGTTCGCTCACCTTTCCTTCGGGTATCTAGCCTTCTTCCGAAAGCCCGATCCGTCGTCGGACGATTTAATTCCTTCATTAAATAAAGCGCTTTTTTAACCTTGAAGCCCAGAACGATCCAGACCGGATTCCGTATTCTTACTTGGTGCCGTACAGACGGTCTCCCGCATCGCCGAGGCCCGGCACGATATAACCGTGATCGTCGAGGCGTTCGTCCAGCGCCGCCACGTAGATATCCACGTCCGGATGCGCGTCCTGTACCGCCTTCACGCCTTCCGGCGCCGCGATCAGATTCATCATTTTGATCTGCGTGCACCCGCGCTTCTTCAGCACGTCGATGGCCGCGATCGCGGAACCGCCGGTCGCCAGCATCGGATCGATGACAATCAGCTCGCGCTCCTGCACGTCCGTCGGCAGCTTTACGTAATACTCGACCGGCTGCAGCGTATGCGGATCGCGGAACAAGCCCACGTGTCCGACTTTCGCCGCCGGCAGCAGCTTCAGCACGCCGTCCAGCATGCCCAGGCCCGCGCGCAGAATCGGTACCAGCCCCAGCATGCGTCCCGAGATCACTTTTCCCTCGGTCTTCGTGACGGGCGTTTCCACCGGAATGGATTCCAGCGGCACCTCGCGGGTAATTTCGTACGCCATCAGCGTCGCCACTTCGTCGACAAGCTCTCTGAAATCTTTCGTGTTCGTGTTTACGTCCCGGATAAAAGTCAGTTTGTGCTGAATCAGCGGATGATCGCAGATCACCAGTTTACTCATAAAATTCGTCCCTCCGTACATTGTTCGGCACCGCCGGCAGGCGTCCGTTTTCGGAAAACCCCAATCGGTTTCCCGTGTCGCGTGCGCCTTTCCCGATATCGGAACTGCCGCGGCGCACCGTAAATCTTGTCCATTATAGCATTACGCGGCCCTGCGCGCATCCGCCTTGAACGGTCCGCGCGCAAAAACGTATCCCTTTCGGAGCGAACGCTCCGCTTCCGCATCCGCGCACAAAAAAAGCCCCGGCCGAAAATACGGCCGGCGGCTTCTTCGACTCTCTTGAAACGCTTAGCGCACCTTGAGGTTGTCGTACGATTCCTGCAGATTGTTAAGCAGCTGTTCCCGCGTATCCCGTCCCGCGATATACGACTGCATCTGGTTGGCATAGTCCTGCGGCGTGCCGATCGGCAGCTGCTGGAAGTACCAATTGAGCACCTTGCCCTCTTCGATATATTTCGTCAGGTCGGCGCCGAGCGCCCCGATGCCTTCCGGATCGCCCTGAATATTGTTGAACGCCGGGATGAACTGGAACTTGGTCGTCAGGAATTCCTGACCTTCCGGCGAGGTCGCCATCCAGTCCAGCAGCTCCTTCGCCTCTTCCTTGACCGGCGAATCCTTATTGATGACCCAGTAGGTCGGCACGCCGACGAACACCTTGTCGTTCGCTTCGGGATCGTCGCTGATCGGCATCGGCATCATGCCCACGTTCAGATCCGGATTGATCCCGTCGAGCGTCGGCTGCACCCAGTTGCCCTGCTGGGTCATGGCCGCCTCGCCGTTCGCGAACGTGGACATCTGCGTATTGTAGTCGGTCGTCAGCGGATTGGCGTTGCCGTACTTCAGCGTCAGGTCGAGCAGATCGAGCCATCCGTCGAAGATTTCGTTGCTCGCGATGTCGGCGGTTCCGTCGTCGAGCGACTGCAGGAACGCTTCCGGATCGTCCTGTCTGGCAAAAGGCACGTTGACGTTATGGTTGCCGAGTACCCACCATTCGGCATAAGCGTTGACGAACGGCGTATGGCCGGCTTCCTTGATTTTTTTCGCCGCTTCTTCCAATTCGGACAGCGTCTTCGGAATCTCGGTCACGCCCGCTTCCTTGAAGATGTCCTTGTTGTACAGGAAGCCGTAGCCTTCATAGTTCAGCGGAAAACCGTACAGTTTGCCGTCTTCGCTCATCGGGTCTTTGGCGACCTGTTCCATGTTCTTCACCCACGGCTGATCGGACAGGTCTTCGAGATATTCGAGCCACAGATCCCGTTCCTGGAAGCCGCCTATCGTGAAAATGTCAGGCTGGGCGCCGGCCGAAAAACGGGATTTCAGCGAAGCCGCGTAATCGGTGCCGCCGCCTACGGATTGAATGTTCAGCGTGACGCCGGGATGCGACGCCTCGTATACCTGCTTCATTTCGTTGAGCTGATCGGAAATTTCGACTTTGCCCTGATAAATATTGATCACTTTTTGCCCCGAACCGCCGGAATCGCTTCCCTGGCTGCAGCCGGACAGGACGGCCGCGGCGGTCAGAAGCAGGGCGGGCAGCAGCATGAATGTCTTCTTGAACATCTGATCTCCCCCTTTACCCTTTCACGGCGCCGGCCGCGATGCCCGACACGATGTATTTTTGCATGGCCAGGAAGAAGATGATCACCGGAGCGATGCCCAGCACGAGCGCCGGAAGCGCCAGGTCCCACTGCTTCGTGTACTGACCGAACAGCATGAACGTCGCGATCGGAATGGTCTGCAGATTCTCGCTCGTCAGGATGAGGGAAGGCAGCAGGTAATCGTTCCAGATCCAGAGCGTGTTCAGGATAATGATCGTCACGTACATCGGGCGCATCATCGGATAGACGATCCGGAAAAAGACGCCGTACGTGCCTGAACCGTCCACCCGCGCCGCCTGCTCGATTTCGAGCGGAATGGACTTCATGCTGCCGTGGAAAAGGAACACCGACAGCGGCGCGCCGAAGCCCAGATAGCAGAGTATGAGCCCCCACAGGCTGTCGCTGAATCCCGCCCGGCTCGTCACGTCCATCAACGGCAGCATGATCGATTGGAACGGAATGACCATCGCCGCGACGAACAAGCCGAACAGCACGCGGTTGAACACCGAATCGTGGCGTACCATCTGGTAAGCCGTCATGGAGCTGAACAGCACGAGCAGCAGGTTGCTGAATACCGTGACGATCAGCGAGTTGCGCAGCGCGGAAGGGAAATCGATCGCTTCCCAGCCGGCTTTATAGTTCGCCCACTGGATCGAACTCGGCAGGGCGGCGGCGTCGGACAAAATCTCCCCGAACGTCTTTACCGAGTTCGCCAGCAGGAAGTAGAACGGCACGAGGAACAGCAGGCCTATCAAAATCAACAAAATTTCGACGATTAACGTCTTGACGCGGTATCTCGAATCTTGTTCCATTAAGCTTCAACCTCCCTGCTCTTGGTAGCGCGGACCTGAAGGGCCGTAATGATGGCGACGATCACGAAGAAGATGACCGCTTTCGCGGTGCCGAGGCCGAGACGGCTGTTCGTGAACGCTTCGCGGTAGATGTCGAGCGCCACGGAGCGGGTCGCGTTGAACGGTCCGCCGTTCGTCAGCGCCAGGTTCAGGTCGAACATTTTGAAAGACCAGGAGATGGCGAGGAACAGGCAGACGGTCACGGCCGGCATGACGAGCGGCACGATGATCTTCCAGAGCGTCTGGCTGCGGCTGGCCCCGTCGATCTGCGCCGATTCCAGCACGTCTTTGGAGACGTTGCCGAGCGAGGCGATGTAGATGACCATCAGATAACCGGCGTACTGCCAAACGAACACGATGACGATGCCCCAGAACGCGGTCGGCTCGTTGCCGAGCCACGGCAGATTGAAGAACGACAAGCCCGTCGCTTCGCCGATCGCGGCAAATCCGCGCACGAAGATGAACTGCCAGATGAAGCCGAGCAGCAGGCCTCCGATCATGTTCGGCATGAAGAAGACGGTCCGCAGCACGTTTTTGCTCTTGAGCGGCTTCATCAGGAAATAAGCGAGGAAGAAGCCGAGCAGGTTCGTCAGCACCACGGCGACGACCGTGAAGCGCACCGTAAACCAGAAAGCGTTCCGGAAATCCGGATCGGACGTGAAGATATGGGCGTAGTTGCGCAGGCCGACGAACTCCAGGCTGCGAGACACTCCGTTCCAGTTTGTCATGGAGTAATAGATCCCGAGCAGAAACGGAATCAGGACAATCAGAACGAAGAAGATCGTGGTCGGACCTACGAAAACGAGCTGCTGTGTCCACTGCGAAATTTTTTTACGGCTCAATCCGAATCCTCTCCTCTGTAGGGTCTGTTGTGGAGCCTCCGGGAACCTCTCGGCGGAAACCGAAACGGGGATGCAGAAGGACGGCGCCATCCGGCTGCAATCCGGGAATCGCTTATACGCGCGATAGGGCATCGGTTCCCGGCATGGGACGCGCAAACGGACTTGTCGTTCCATTCGAAGGCATCGGACTTCGCTGTATGTACGGACCGGGATGAAAGTAACGACGGCCGATGCGGTCAAAAACGGGTACGTGAGCCACAGGCTTGCTTGCGCGTCCGCGGTTAAAGCGATTGCAAACGCAAAACGTACTGTTTATATACCCTGTTTCGGCTGCTCTCTGTCACTCTTCCTTAAATTACCATTTTTCTCCAACGAATGATCTCTTCTCTTCTAAAAAGAAACGGCCGTACAGACGGGTTTTCCCTCCGCTTCCCGGGTATGCCCGTCCGCCGCTCGCAGAGGTTTCCCCCTTTTTGCCGACGCAAAAACCCCCGGTTCGAAAGAACCGAGGGTTTTGACGACCGTGCCGAAAAGCGGCCCGACGATTAATACTGCATATCCGGGTACAGAGGGAAGCGGTCGGTCAGTTCCTTCACGTTCGCGCGCGCTTTGGAGAGGACGGCCTCATCCTTCGGCGCTTTCAGGACGGAAGCGATAATCTGTCCGATCGACTTCATCGCGTCTTGATCCATCCCGCGCGAAGTCGCGGCAGGCGTACCGATGCGGATGCCGCTCGTGATGAACGGGCTTGTCGTGTCGAACGGAATGGCGTTTTTGTTGACCGTGATGCCGACGGAGTCGAGCACGTGCTCGGCATCCTTGCCCGTGATGCCCACGCCGCGCGTGTCGATCAGCATCAGGTGGTTATCGGTGCCGCCGGAGACGATGTCGATGCCTTCGCCGATCAGCGTGTCGGCCAGCACTTTGGCGTTAGCGACGACGTTCTGC
Organism: Saccharibacillus alkalitolerans; assembly: GCF_011090185.1. Lineage (GTDB taxonomy): Bacteria > Bacillota > Bacilli > Paenibacillales > Paenibacillaceae > Saccharibacillus > Saccharibacillus alkalitolerans. The sequence goes on from NZ_JAAFGS010000004.1 coordinate 169,226, forward strand.
GCGTATACCTTGAACGACGGGTCGAGCGCTTCGCCGAACGCGACGGCTTTCGACGCGATCACGTGCATGAGCGGTCCGCCCTGGATGCCCGGGAACATCGCTTTGTCGATCGCCTGCGCCCAAGGCTTTTTGCAGAGGATCATGCCGCCGCGCGGTCCGCGCAGCGTCTTGTGCGTCGTCGTCGTCACGAAATGCGCGTGCGGAACCGGCGACGGGTGCACGCCTGCTGCCACGAGGCCCGCGATGTGCGCCATGTCGACCATGAACAGCGCGCCGACGTCGTTTGCGATCGAAGCCAGCGCTTCGAAGTCGATCGTGCGCGGGTATGCGCTGGCGCCGGCAACGAGCATGCGAGGACGATGCTTGAACGCCGCTTTGCGCACTTCGTCGTAGTCGATGCGGAAGTTGTCTTCGCGCACGCCGTACGCCACGAAGTTGTACAGAATGCCCGAAGCGTTGACCGGGCTGCCGTGCGTCAGGTGACCGCCGTGCGCCAGGTTCATGCCCAGGACGGTATCGCCCGCTTTGAGCGCCGCCAGGTACACGCCCAGGTTGGCCTGCGCGCCGGAATGCGGCTGCACGTTGGCGTGTTCCGCGCCGAACAGCTCCTTCGCGCGGTCGCGCGCCAGGTCTTCGACGACGTCGACGTGCTCGCAGCCGCCGTAGTAGCGCTTGCCCGGATAACCTTCGGCATATTTATTGGTCAGCACCGAACCCATCGCTTCCATGACGGCTTCGCTGACGATATTCTCGGAGGCGATCAGTTCGATGTTGGCCTTTTGACGGGTAAGTTCCAGTCCCATCGCTTTCAGTACGGCCGGGTCGCTTTTTCTCAAATGCTCCATGTTTACGTATTCCTCCCTGAGTTCGAAAATTTTCGTCTGTGCATCATCGATTCAAAAACGTCGGAGCCTTCCGCGCTTGCGGAGAGGCCCGACGCCCATGCCTAATCGCAAAACGTCGAATCGGCTTCTTCCGGCAGACGGTACACCGCCCGCTCCCCGCCGATCAGCGGCGGACGGGTGAGCGCCGCGTTCACCCGCGCTTCGCCGATCCGGCGCACGGACAGCCGCAGCGGGACGGCCACGCGGCGCAGATGCATGCCGATCAGCGTCTCGCCGATGTCGAGCCCCGCATGAGCCTCGATCGTTTCGGCCAGCGCCGGCTCCTCCATGCTCCGATACGCGGCGGAAGCCATCGAGCCGCCGGCTTTAGGCACCGGAACGGCCGAGACTTCGCGCAGTCCCAGCCGCTCCAGCACCGAACGTTCCATCACCAGCGCGCGGTTCAAATGCTCGCAGCATTGATACGCGACGTCGAAGCCGAATTCTTCCTGCGCTTCGCGGATGCCGGCGAGCAGTTCCTGCGCGACTTCGAGCGCGCCGGACGTTCCGATATGCCTGCCCGCCACCTCGCTCGTACTGGTGCCGACGACCAGTACCCGGCCGGGCTTAAGCCCGGCCGTCTCCGCCAGTTCCCGTACCGCCAGCGCCGCCTGACGACGGATCGAATCTTCGCGTTCCTGTTCCATCTCCGTCACTCCTTCGCTGAATGCCATTCGCCGGATTACCGGCGTTCCACTAACGATCATAACGCCGAAGCGGCATAAAGAAAAGCGGGACGGCGGCAAACGCCGGGAACGCTGCGGCCGAACTTGCGAAAGCTTCAACAAAAACAAAAAGAGCGACCACGCGCAAAACGCGAAGCTGCTCTTTGCCCAGGCGACCGGCCGATAACCCCGGTGCTCCATCGTGGTTGAACCCACATTTGTCGCCAGTTACACCGGGTCTGCATTTTCACCTTCATCATAAGGCAGCAAAGGCTAAAAATCAACTCCATTTTGGATAAAAGACGGACAAACAATGGGAATCGTTTCACTTACGTTCGGAATTGTCCGCCGTTCAAAAAAAAGCTTCGCCCAAAGGGCGAAGCTCGGTCTTCCTTGCGCGAATACGATCGACTGTCACTCGCCGCGTTCCAGCTTGTCGAGCAGACGGTCGAGAGCCGCGCGAATTTCCGCGGCCGTCGCTTCGTAGTCATCACGCGAACCTCCGAAAGGATCGGAAATATCGAAAATCGGAACGCGCTGCCGCAGTTCGATCATCCGACGGCTTACCGAAGCGTCGACCGACTCGCCGAGCGCGCGCGACAGCTCGGCCGACGCCAGCAGACCGTCCAGTTCCTCCAGGTCCGCCAGCACGTCGGGATCGTCCTCCACATATTCCTTTAAAGTATGCGTCCGTCCCAGCGCTTCCGGGAAGCATCGCAGCACGTGGCTCTTATGCGCCCCGGTCAGCGTCAGAATCAGATCGGCCCATTCGACCGATTCCCTTTCCAGCGGCGAACTGGTCAGGCGGTCGCCGATGTCGTGATCGCGCAGCACCGCCTCCGCATGGCGGGAGATCGGTACGCCCCGCGACGCCGCGACGCCGGCCGAACGCACATCCAGCTGTATGCCGCGCCGACGCGCCATCTGCCGCAGCAAAGCTTCGGCCATAGGGCTTCGGCAGGTGTTTCCCGTGCATACGAATAAAATGTGTTTCAAGCGAACCGCCTCCTTGCTTCGGAATGGATAAGATGTCATTCAGACGCGATGAATCCGGCCGCCGGCCGCCTTGCCCATCCGGTTCATGACGGCCGAACCGATGCCTTCGTCTCCGCAGCCTTCGGCGACCATGTAAGTCGCGCCTTCTTCGTCGAAACGGCGCAGCGCGGCGTACAGCCGCGCTGCCGCTTCCCGCAGATCCCGCCGGCTGCCCAGCGGCAGCGCGATGTCCGCCAGATCGCGGTAGCTTTCCAGATGCTCGTCGAACGCGAGCACTCCGGTCTTCTCTCCGCGCTCCCTCGCGGCCGCGAGCAGACCGCGGATCGTTTCCGCGGCCGGCTCCTCCGCGCCGAGCACCACTTCGAGCCGTCCGCTCGGCGCGTAATGCGTATACTTCATGCCCGGCGAACGCGGCGCCTCGTCCGCGGAGGACGCTCCGCGCATCGCTTCGCCGCCCTCCGTCTCCTGCCCCCCGGCGCCCTCTCCGCCTTGCGCGCCGGAAGAAGACCCCTCGGACGCCGCCGCGGGGTCGATGTCCGCGGAGTGATCCGCGGACACGGCGCGCACCGGCGCGCCGAGCACCCGGCCGATCTCCTCGGCCGAGATGCCGCCCGGCCGCAGCACGGTCGCCCCGCCCGCGGCATTCGTCCGCACGACGGTGGACTCCACGCCCACGCCGGCCGGTCCTCCATCGACGATGCCGTCGATGCGGCCGTCCAGGTCCTCGCGCACATGGCTCGCGAGGGTCGGGCTCGGGCGGCCCGAGCGATTCGCGCTCGGCGCCGCGAGCGGGCAGCCCGACGCGCGGATCAGCGCCAGAGCGATGCCGTGATCCGGCATCCGGACCGCCACGGTATCGAGGCCCGCCGTCACTCTCGGCGACAGCGCGCCGGGAATCACCGGCAGGACCAGCGTCAGCGGTCCCGGCCAGAACGCGTCCATCAGCTTCCTGTCCGCGTCCGAGACGTCCAGCACGAACTTCTCCAGCTCCGCCCGGTCGGCGATATGCACGATCAGCGGATTGTCGGACGGGCGTCCTTTGGCGGCGAATACGCCTTCGACGGCTTCCGTACTGCGGGCGTCGGCGCCGAGACCGTATACGGTCTCCGTCGGGAACGCGACCAGTTTGCCCGCCGCGAGCAGGTCGGCGGCTTCACGAAGACCGGCCCGGCCCGCTTCTCCGGACGATTCGCCCGCTAAATTGTTCCCCGTGAAACCCTGGTCGCTTACGGTCCACACCGTCGTATGCCGGGACTTCTTATGCTTCGAGTCCATGTTTCCCCTCTTTCCGTTCCCCTTCGGGGCTTAGCGCCAGGCTTTACCTGCCTTCGCCCCGCGAAATCTTCGCCTTCGTCCGGCCGAATCCCAACGTAGGCAGCTTCAGTCCGCGCATTTTGCGCTGCGCTCCCTTGTCCGCCTCGTCCAGATGGTCGGTCCGCAGCATGTCTTCCGTCTTTATGAATTCCTGGTTATACACATGGATGCTCATCACGACGCCCATGCTGGCCATGTTGATCAACAGCGAAGTACCGCCGTAGCTGATAAACGGAAGCGTAATGCCGGTAATCGGCATGATGCCGATATTCATCCCGATATTTTCGAAGATTTGATACAAGAACATGGCGACGACGCCCACGATAATAAAAGGTCCCGCGCGATCGCGGCATTCCAGCGCGATCACGATCATGCGGTGAATCAAGATAAAGTAGAGCAGCATCAGAACGGCCATGCCGACAAACCCGAACTCCTCGCCGATGACGGTAATGATCGAGTCAGCGTACGTATACGGCACTTTTTGCGAGAGGTCCCCGTTCATATAGCCTTTGCCGAGCATGCCTCCGCTGGCCACCGCTTCGAGCGCTCGCGTCTGGTGATAAGCCGACTTGTCGTTTACACCAGGCATAAGAATAGGATCGAGACGCTTCAAATAGTGCTTTTGTTCGCTCATATGTTCGCCCACGAACGACACGATCTGCGGATGGTACGCGCGGTAAGCGGTCACGCCGCCGTACAGCAGGCCGCCCGCCAAGATAATGAAAATCAGCGCATGCGTATACTTCAAGTTGCCGATCCACAGCAGCGCCGCCAAGATGATCGCATAACAAAGCGCGTTCCCCAAATCGTTTTGAATGATGACGAGCAGAAAAGGAATCATCGCGACAAGCCCCACCGGAACGACGTCTTTCCAAAAGCGCAGCTTCTCCTTCTGCTTGCGCACCAGAAACGCCCCGATTCCGATGATCAGAACCAGCTTGAATACCTCGGCGGGCTGAATGCTTACTCCCAAAACGCTGATCCATCCGTTGGCCCCGTTAATGCCGTTGCTGCTCAGCGGACTCCAAACCAGCATCAGCACGCCGATTCCGAAAATATACAAATAGAGCGCGTATTTGACGAACAGCTTGTAATTGATAAACGACACGATGAAGAAAACGATAAAACCCAGCACGTAATAAATCGCCATCAGCTTATCCGAACCCGCCATTTTGGCATTGCTTCCGCCCGATACCGCGCTGTGAACGACGGGAATGCATACCCCCGCCATCATCAGCAAAATGATTACGATCGTCCAGTCGATATTTTTGATCTTGCCCAGCATCGCGCAGCCTCCCCCGGCAACACGCCGCGCCGATCGGTCCGCCGCGTGTCGGTTGATTGTCAAACGAATGTCTCGTCCAGCCGTCGTACGCTTTCTTTGCAATCCCTTAATATCCGTTTATTCTTGTACCTTCCAACAGGCCGCTCATGCTTTTTCGTTCGGCGGTTTTACGCCTTCTTCGAACGCCCGCCTACTCTCGACAGAGCTCCGCGAATCGCCTGAATGCCTCCGTCGTCCGTCTTGACCCCTTTGACGTCCGCGAATTCGTCCTTCACGACATCTTCCCGCGTGCAGGCCCGGATGCTCATCACGACCCCGATGCTCGCCATGTTGATGAGCAGCGACGTGCCGCCATAGCTGATGAACGGGAGCGTGATCCCCGTCAGCGGCATCAGGCCGATGAACATGCCGATATTTTCGAAAATCTGATACATGAACATGGCCACGATCCCGATGATGATATACGAGCCTACCCTGTCCTTGCACTCCAGCGCGATGACGATCATTCGGTGGATCATGATGAAGTACAGCACCAGCAGGAAAGAAATGCCCACGAACCCGAATTCTTCGCCGATGACGACGATGATGGAATCCGAATACGTATAAGGCACGAGCGAACCTGTCGGATTTTGCACCATTTCGCCCTTCATGTAGCCCTGCCCCATCATGCCTCCGCCCGCGATCGCGAACTTGCCGTTCTTGGTCTGCCACGAAGCGTCGCGGCTTGCCTCGTCGGGCATCAGCCACGGATCGATCCGGTCCAGCCAGTGCGCGCGGTGCAGCGTGTTCGCCATAAAATCGGAGACCTCATCGTGATAAGTGACGTAAGCTTTGATCCCGCCGAACAGCAGTCCCGCCCCCAGCACGAAAATGATCAGCGCGTGAAGGAACTTCAAGTTGCCGATCCACAGCAGTCCGAGCAGGATGAGCACATAGCTGAGCGCGTTCCCCAGGTCGTTCTGCACCATGACGACGGCGAACGGGATAAAAGCGACGATCCCGATCGGGATCACGTCGGCGATGAAGCCCAGCCTATCTTTGTTGCGCCGGGCCAACAGCGCCGAGATCGCGATGACGAGCGCCAGCTTGAACATTTCCGCCGGCTGCATGCTGATCGGTCCGAGCTTCAGCCAACCCTGCGCGCCGTTCTGAGTCTGCCCGAGCGGCGTCAGCGTAAGCAGAAGCAGCAGCATCCCGCCCCCGTATACAATCCAGAAATACTTCGTGTACACCCGGTAGTCGACCAGCGTCATGAAGAAAATAACGCCGAAGCCGAGAATGTAGTAAATAATCATCTGCGCGTCCAGTCCTCTGAACTTGTCGCTGTTCGCGACGGCGCTGTGCACGACGGGAATGCAGATCCCCATCATAAGCAGCAGCACGATAATCAAGGTCCAGTCGGTGTGTTTCCATTTCATCAGCATGCGGTACGTTTCCTCCGAAAAGCCTTAAGGCCAAATATTCCCTCCGGCAGCGCCTTATCCGGCGCATGCGCCAGCCCGGCGGACCGCCGCGCGGCCCGCCAAGCTTTTCTCTGTCTGTTTATGTCTTCTTCGCCGATGCGACCGGCCTTCTCTTATTGTAGGCGATAATGCGTGCCCTGTCATGTTGACGACGGGCGCCCTTTCCTTCCCTGCAGCTGCGGCAAAAGGCGGGAAGCGCAGCGGCAAGCCGCCGTCGCCCCCGCCTATGCGCGGCATCCCGTACGAACGTCCTCCGCAGGGGTCCGTCCGCAATAAACGAACCTTCGGCGCACTCGTCCCGCAGCTTCTACGTTCAGGCGATCCCGATCACGTGCCGGCCGATGCCCGCCAGATCGAACACGGTCTCGACGGTGCGCCAGCTGCCGCGCGAACGCAGCATATCGGCCACCTCTTCCGCCTGGCCCATGCCGAGCTCGAACGCGATCAACTTCGGATCGCGCTCCAGCAGATCGAGCTGCTTCATCATCTCGCGGTACGGCCACAGTCCGTCAGGACCGCCGTCCAGCGCGCCTCGCGGCTCGAAATCGCGTACTTCCGGCTGCAGCTCCTCGATGTCGGCCGCCGGAATATAAGGCGGATTCGATACCAGGATATCGAACGCCTCTCCTTCGAACGGCTCGAGCAGGCTGCCTTCGCGGAAATGCACGTCCGCGCCCAGCCGCTCGGCATTGCGCCGCGCGACGCCGAGCGCGCCCGGCGAGATATCGCTTGCCGCCACCCTAAGCTCGGGCCGCAGCAGCTTAAGGCTGACGGCGATGGCGCCGCTGCCCGTCCCCACGTCGAGTACGGAAGCCGGGCCTTCCGGCCACAGCGTCTTCGCCCGCGTCAGCACCGCTTCGACGAGCAGTTCCGTCTCCGGCCGGGGAATCAGTACGTCGGGCGTCACTTCGAACGAGAAACCGTAAAACTCCTGGTCTCCCAAAATGTACTGCGCCGGTTCTCCGTCGCCCTTGCGGGTGATCGCGTTCTCCCAGCGCTCCCGGAACGTCTCCGGGAACGGGTCGCGCAGCGCCATCACGTACTGCGCTCCGGACATGCCGAGAATTTCTTTCAGCAGAAGCCGGGTATTTTCGTCCGCTTCGTCCACGCCCTTCTCCCGCAAAAAAGAAGAAGCCTCCGCAAAGGCTTCCCGGAGCGTCAAGCCATCGCGCAATTGAAAGCCGCCCCGGCCCGAACGTACTTTATTCAACGGATCGGTATTCAACCGATCAGACTCCCTTTTCGATCAGTTCGGCCTGTTCGGCGATCGTGAGCGCGGACACGATCTCCTGAATGTCGCCGTTCATGATCTGATCGAGCTTGTGCATCGTCAGGCCGATGCGGTGGTCGGTGACGCGGCTTTGCGGGAAGTTGTAGGTACGGATGCGTTCGCTGCGGTCGCCCGTACCGACTTTGCTTTTGCGTTCGCCGGCATACTTCGCTTCCTCTTCCTGACGCATGACGTCATAGATCCGGGAACGAAGCACCTGAAGCGCTTTTTCCTTGTTCGAGTTCTGTGATTTGCCGTCTTGGCAGGTCGCCACGATTCCGGTCGGAACGTGCGTCACGCGAACGGCCGATTTGGTCGTGTTGACGGACTGTCCGCCGGCTCCGCTGGAGCAGAACGTATCGACGCGGATATCTTTGTCGCTGATGACGATATCGACTTCTTCGGCTTCCGGCAGCACCGCTACCGTCGAAGTCGACGTATGAATGCGGCCGCCCGATTCCGTCGCCGGGATCCGCTGCACGCGGTGCGCGCCGCTCTCGTATTTCATTTTGCTGTACGCGCCGCGGCCGTTGATCATGAAGATCACTTCCTTGAACCCGCCCAGGTCGCTTTCGTTCACGTCCATCAATTCGACCTTCCAGCCCTGCGCGTCGGCGTAACGGCTGTACATGCGGTACAGATCGGCCGCGAACAGCGCCGCTTCGTCGCCGCCGGCCGCGCCGCGAATTTCGACGATGACGTTCTTGTCGTCGTTCGGGTCCTTCGGCAGCAGCAGGATGCGGATTTCTTCCTCCAGCTCGGCTTTGCGCGCGGTCAGCTCTTCGATTTCCATTTTGACCATTTCGCGCATTTCGTCGTCGAGCTTCTCGCCCTGCATTTCCTTGGCGGCGTCAAGATCTTCGACAACCCGCTTGTATTCCGTATAGGCTTCGAAGGTCGGCTGCAGATCCGACTGCTCCTTGGAGTAGTCGCGCAGCTTTTTCGAGTCGCTCGCCACGTCCGGATCGCAGAGCAGTTCGCTCAATTTTTCGTAACGGTCAACCAGGGCTTGCAATTTATCCAACAAGGTTGGTCACCTCTTTATATTAGATTTTTATATGAGATGGGGACTTCGAATTCGAGTTATCGCTTATAGGCCGGCAGCTGCTTCATAACCGCTATAAGTGCACGCCGATGAACATGCTGTTCATGCCTCCGTTTTCACGTTTAATGAGGAATAAAAAAAGGTAGAAAAAGAGCCGTTCGCATCAGTGTGCGACGACTCTTAATTATAGCACAGTGCTGCAGGATTGCCTATCGAAACTTCCCCCGCAGTCTCTTCATTTTTTACTCAACATCCGCGCCCGTTCTGTCGATATTATAGAATAATACGCCAGTCCCGGCCCAGCACGGTTTCTTTCGACGACCGAATGCCGAACTCCCGGCGTAAACTCATTCATCTTAAGCAAATTGGACAACAGGAGAAAGGAAGGGGTCATATGGCAGCTGCAAGAGTCGTAATCGTGGATGATTCACCCTTTTCGATAGCGGTCATTCGCAACATTCTCGAAGAAAACGGATTTGAAGTCGTAGGAGATGCCGGAACGTTGGAGGAAGTCAAGCAAGTCGTCGCGGCCTCGCGGCCCGACCTGGTTACGATGGATATGACCCTGCCCGGAACGGACGGACTGGAATGCACGCGTGCCGTCCATGCGATCGATCCGAACGTCAAAGTCATCGTGATCAGTTCGATGATGGACGAAGAAATTCTCAAAGAAGCCAAAGAAAATCACGTATCCGGCTATATTCAGAAACCGGTGGATGCCGACGAACTGATCGCCGCGATCCAGCGGGTCACCGCATACGACGAACTGTTCAAAGATTTGGAAAACGAATATTTCGAAGTATTCAAGGAATCGCTTAAGGACGGGCTGAACCGTATGACGAAGACCCTCCTCACCTACAAAAGCGAATCCGAACTGCACGAAGATTTCGAGTCCCGCGGAATCGCCGTGATCGTCGGAATCATCGGCAAATTCTCCGGCAGACTGATGATCGATCTCAGCAAAGAAACGGCGCAAGCACTGGTAGCCGCGATGATGAAGAAAGAACCTTCCAGCACGGCGGAGATCACCGCCGCCTTGGCCGAGTACACCAATATCGTGGCCGGCAACGCATGCTCGATTTTGAATAGAAAAAACAAAGCGTTCGGTCTGCGGCTCGCTCCTCCGTCGATTATGCACGGCGACCGCATGCTGATTTCGCAAGCAACGTTTAAGACTATGAGCGCGACCGCGGACACAAGCTACGGCGAAGTGCTGCTGAATGTCGGTTTCAAAAGAGGTGAGGACAAATGGACGTAGCTCACGTTAACCCGTTTATCGATTCGTTCATGAACGTGATGCCGCAGTTGGGATTCGCCGACGTTCGCAAAGGCGGACTCGGCGTCAAAGGACAGGAGCTCACCTGTTCCGGCGTCATTATTCTGGTCGGGATCGTCGGCACGCTGAAAGGGAACGTCGTTTATCGAATCGACACGGAAAATGCCAAAAAAATCGCTTCGACCATGATGATGGGCATGCCGGTCGAACAGCTTGACGATATGGCCAGAAGCGCGTTATCCGAGTTATCCAACATGCTGACCGCTACGGCGGCAACCGGATTCGCCAGCACCGGGATCAATATCGATATTTCTACCCCGACCCTGCTCTCCGGAGAGAACATCTCCGTCAAAATGAGCTCCAAGCAGGTGCTGAGCCTTGAACTGCTGGCGGGCGACGTTTCGGTCGAGGTATTGATTTCGTTCGAAAAGTGAGTTTGGTGTACAGCAAAACGAAGAGCCGCTTTCGTCGCTTGCGACGGAGCGGCTTTTTCGGTTTTCCGAATATCCAAACATCAAGCATTTTCGTCTGTCATTTGACAAACACGAACAATTAGTGTTTATATATAAACAAATAAATATTTAATTCGTCTATAATTAAACAAACAAAGAGAGGAAGTGTCTTCATGCAGTCTCCCGACACGTTATGGAACGCCCCCTTGGAAGATCTCAAAAAAGGATACACCCGCACCGGCGAGACGCTCGTCTGCCTGTTCTGCGGCAGATCCGCGGAACAAGGTCTGATCTATGCGGAAAACGGCGTCTTCTACGAAGCGGAGAAATATATGCGGCGGCATATCGAGACGGAGCACGGTTCTTCGTTCCGGGCGCTGATCGGTCTCGATAAAAAATCGACCGGGCTGACCGATCATCAAAATGCGCTGCTGCGGCTGTTTTACGAGGGACGCAGCGACGACGAGATCAAGAACGAGCTGGGCATCGGCAGCGCTTCGACGATCCGCAACCATCGCTTCGTGCTGAAGGAGAAAGAACGGCAGGCTCGCATTTTCCTCGCGCTTATGGAACTGCTTAAAGAGGGAGGCGGCAGCCGGGAACCGGCCTTCATCGCGCCGCATCCCCGGGCCCGCATGATCGACGACCGCTATAACCTGACGGACGAAGAAGAACGGGAGATTTTGGGCGGCGCGTTTCCGAACGGCCCGGACGGCCCGCTCCGCACTTTCGATCTCAAGGAAAAGCAGCGGCTCGCCGTGCTCCGGCACATCGCGGCCCGGCTCGACGACGAGCGGCTGTATACGGAGAAAGAAATCAACGCGGCGCTCGAACCGATTTACGCCGATTACGCCATTTTGCGCCGCTTCCTGATCGAATACGGATTTCTGGACCGCGAACCGGACGGCAGCGTCTACTGGACGACACAGGGAGGCAGGCCGCTCGCCTCTTCGGTCGTTTCCGCACCGGGCAGCGATAGACCGGCCGACAAGCAAAAAGCGCGCCGGGCGCTGCAAACCGAACCGAAAAACAAAACCGATGCTCCGGCGCGCACGGAAACCGAAGAGGAGGAACTCCCGATGAACCGCCGAAAAGAACTGCAGGCCATGTACAAGGAGATGAAGCAGGAAGCCGGCATTTACCGGATCCGGCACAAGGAAAGCGGACGCTCGTTCGTCGCTTCGCTGCCGAATCTGAAGTCGATGGACGGGCGGCGCTTCGAACTGAACGCCGGCAGCTTCCAGAACAAGGAGCTCCAGCGCGATTGGAAGGAGTACGGCGAAGACGCGTTCGAATTCGAAGTGCTCGAGGTGCTCGAGCCGTCCGAAAATCCTTATGTCACGACCCGCGAGCAGCTCGGCGAACTGGAGACGAAGTGGCTCGGCAAGCTGAAACCGTACGGGGAACGCGGATACAACCGCCGCCCGTCGGAGTAACCGGCACGCGCCTTCCGGCGTCTTTTTCCGCAGCAAAAAAGCCGCTTTTCCCCGAGGGGAAAGCGGCTTTGCCTTTTTCGGCCCAAGCCGAGCGGGAGCTGCCCGATTATACGTTGAAACGGAAGTGCATGACGTCGCCGTCCTGCACGATATACTCTTTGCCTTCGAGACGCAGCTGGCCGCGCTCTTTGGCGCCGTTCATGGAGCCTGCGTTCACGAGATCCTCGTAGCCCACCACTTCGGCGCGGATGAAGCCGCGTTCGAAGTCGGAGTGGATGACGCCCGCGGCGCCCGGAGCCTTCGTGCCTTTGCGGATCGTCCACGCGCGCACTTCCTGCACGCCGGCCGTGAAGTACGTATACAGGCCGAGCAGCTTGTACGCCGCCTTGATCAGCAGGTTCAGCCCGGATTCCTGGATGCCAAGCTCTTCGAGGAACATCTGCTTGTCTTCGCCTTCCAGCTCGGAAATTTCTTCTTCCACTTTCGCGCTGATCGGCACGACTTCCGCGTTTTCGGCAGCCGCGAATTCCCGGACTTTTTGCACGTAAGCGTTGTTCGCCACGTCGGCGATCTCGTCTTCCGCGACGTTCGCCGCATAAAGAACCGGCTTCAGCGTGAGCAGATGCAGTTCGCGGATCAGCTGCAGCTCGTCGTCCGTCAGGTCGATGCTGCGCGCCGGCTGGTCGTTGTACAGCGCTTCTTTGACCTTCTCCAGCACTTCGATCTCCTGGGCGTACTGCTTGTTGCCGCCCTTCATGTTCTTTTTGGAGCGCTCGATTCGCTTGTCCACGCTCTCGATGTCGGCGAGAATCAGCTCCAGATTGATCGTCTGGATGTCGCTGACCGGATCGATTTTGCCGTCGACGTGCGTGATGTTCTCGTCGACGAAGCAGCGGACCACGTGCACGATCGCGTCGACTTCGCGGATATGCGCCAGGAATTTGTTGCCCAGGCCTTCGCCTTTGCTCGCGCCGCGCACGAGGCCGGCGATATCGACGAACTCGAATGCCGTCGGCACGGTTTTCTTCGGCTCGACCATTTCCGTCAGCTTGTCGAGACGCTCGTCCGGCACTTCGACGATGCCCACGTTCGGATCGATCGTGCAGAACGGGTAGTTGGCGGACTCGGCGCCCGCCTGCGTGATTGCGTTGAACAACGTGGACTTGCCGACGTTCGGCAGGCCTACGATACCGGCTTTCAATGCCATATGAATACACAACTCCTCTGAGTTTGATCTGATTGGAAAATCGGGAATAACAAAGACACGCGAAAAGCATCGCCTTCCATTATATCAGCATTTGCACCAAACGGATACAGGCGGCTTCTCCGATTTCCCGAAATGGAAAAAGGCGCTTCGCCCGCATGTTCGCCCCCCGGCCGCGTTCGGGATCAAAGATCGATTCAAGCCCCGTCCCACGATAAAAAAGGACTTTGGCCCCCGCCCCGCGGCGGTATCCGAAGTCCTTTTCCTCTGGTCCGTTCGTGCGGCCGGCCTTATTCCGTTCGCCCGTTGCTTCGCCCGATCCGCCTACCGGCGAATCAGGCGGTCCGTTCCCCGCAGCTGTCCGATGCCGCTCGCGCCGATGCCGAACATGACCGTGCGCAGTTCGAACTCGGCCTGCCGCATCGCGGCGGCGGCGCTCTCCGCCGAATCCACGGCCGGTCCGAGCAGCGCGCGGCCGAAGCCGGCCAGATCGGCGCCGAGCGCGATCGCCTTGGCCGCGTCGACGCCGTTTCTCAGTCCTCCGCTGCCGAGCAGCGGCATGTCCGGCAGTTCCGCGCGAATCTCCGCGATGCAGTCCGCCGTGCCGTTCCCCCAGCCGGCGAACGCTTCGGCGGCCGCCCGGCGCATGGCGTCCGCGCTGCGGAACTTCTCGACCTGGCTCCACGAGGTGCCCCCGGCCCCCGCCGCGTCGATAAACGCGACGCCGGCTTCCGCCAGTCGGCGAGCCGTCTGCGCATCGATCCCCCAGCCGACTTCCTTGACGCCGACCGGCACGCCCAGATCGCGGCACAGCCGCCCGATCTGCGGCAGCAGCCCGGCGAAATTCGTGTTCCCTTCCGGCTGGAACACTTCCTGCAGGCTGTTCAGGTGCAGCACCAGCGCGTCCGCTTCGGCGATCTCCACCGCACGCCGGCACTGGTCGACGCCGAAGCCGTAATTGAGCTGCACCGCGCCCAGGTTGGCGATGACCGGAATGTCCGGCGCCTTGTGCCGCACTTTGAACGTCTCCGCCAGCTCCTCGCGCTCCACGGCGGCCCGGATGGAACCGAGTCCCATCGCCCAGCCTCTCGACTGCGCCGCCTCGGCCAGACGCTCGTTGATCCGGCCCGTGCCGGCGCTTCCGCCGGTCATCGAGCTGATCAGCAGCGGCGCGTCCAGCTTTTTGCCGAGAAAAGCCGTCTCCAGGCCGATCGCCTCGAAGTCCAGATCGGGCAGCGCGTTGTGGCGAAACGCATAACGTTCGAATCCCGTCGTCACGCCGACGCCGGCCACCTCTTCTTCCAGACACAGGCGGACATGCTCGCTTTTTCGATCTCCGGTCGACGGACCGGGATTCTTGATTTTATCTGTCATGGCCGCTCCTTTCGCTTGCGCTTGAATCCGGTTTCCTCTCCCGCCGCGCATATGTATACTGCTTCTTTCAGTCCCGGGCCGGCACGAGCCGAGACGCACGTTAACCGTACCGTCGGCCTTTCCATTCGTGTCCCTGCCCGCTCAGCCCGCCGAACACGCTCGCCAGCGCGATCGCGATCGTGCAGCCGATAGTCGCCGAGACGAAGACGCCGTGCCAGAGAGGCAGGCCGCCGCGAACGTCGCATACCGCCTTCACCGCCATGCCGAGCAGCATCGCCGCCCCGCTTGCCAGCATAAGATGGACGCTGCCCGAGAACAGGCCGGCCAGCAGGGCAATCGGAGGCAGGATGTACAAAGCCCCGTACCAGACCAGCAGAGCGACCAGCAGCAGGTAGTTTCTGCCGAGGCCCGAAAACATGTTTTTGCTGAAGCCTTCCCAGACCTCCCGGGTGCTGTGATACATGCGCATGCGGGCGTGGCGGCTCATGTCGGCCAGCATCATCTTGTAGCCGGCCTTCTTGACCGCGCGGGCCATCGCCATGTCGTCCACCATCTCGTTCTTGACCGCCTCGTAGCCGCCGGCGGACTCGTAGGCCGACTTTTTGATCAGCATGTAAGCGCCGTGCGCGGCAGCGAACAGACCGCTGCTGGAACGGGACACCATCGGGATCGGCAGATGGCAGAGAATGGCGAATTCCATCATCGGCACGACCAATTTCTCCATCCAGGTGACGGTCACCTGCTTGGGGAAGCCGGTCACCAGCCCGACCTTTTTCCGCAGCGCGGACCGCAGCGTATCGCGGATCGCCAGCGGCCCGAGCTTCACGTCGGCGTCGAGCATGAGATACCATCCGCCCGAAGCCCGTTCGGCCAGACGGTGGCAGGCATAGCATTTGCCTTTCCAGCCTTCCGGCAGCTCGCCGCCCTGCATCAGGCCGACGCGGGAATCTTCCATCGCGATCCGCCGCACGATGCCGCCCGTGTCGTCGCTCGAATCGTCGTCGTACACGATGACTTCGAGCCGGAATTCCGAATCGTCCGAAGCCAGCACATGCCGCAGGCAGTCTTCGATATTGCGCTCTTCGTCGCGCGCGGGAATAAGCACCGATACCAGCGGCCGGCCTTCGATGCTTTTGGCGCGCGAGCCGGGTACCGGCAGCGTGCGCGCGTTCAGCACGACGAAGATCAATTGAGCGGCGAGCAGTACGCAGACCGCAGTCAAGATTAAGGTCAAAGTCAATGCACGGGCCTCCTTTTTCGCCGGAAACAGTCGGACTTCTCGTTGGCGGACAGACCGGTCCGCGACGCTTCGAATATCGAGCCCGCCCGGTTTTCGGGCAGCGGGCTCCCGAGCTCCGAGCGGGAGCTTCCCGAGTCGCCCGTTACGATACCGCGGCGCTGCCCGCCGAATCGTCGACCGCGCCGAAAGCGGCCAGCACCCGCGTCAGCAGCGCGCCCCGCTCTTCGTCGGGCACGATCGCCCGACGACTGAACACGTCGTAACCGTTGCGGCGCACCTGATCGAAAATGGCGCCGTAAAACGCGGCAGCGAGCGCCACGGCCAGACCGCTGCGCTTCGGATAGCTGTCCAGGTTGGACAGCCCCTTCTCGAACCAGGAGGCCGCGTATCCGTGCAGCTCGTCGATCAGGGCGACGAAGCGACCGTCGATCACGCCGCGGGCCAAATCGTCCTCGGTATATCCGTGACGCTCCATCAAATCCGCGGGAATATAACGGCGTCCCCGCCCGAGATCTTCTCCGACGTCGCGGATAATGTTGACGATCTGCATGCCCTTGCCCAGCGCGATGCCCGCCTCCGCCGCTTCGTCATGCAGGTCGTCGCGCAGCACCGGAAGCAGCATTTCGCCGACCGTTCCGGCAACGAGGTAGCAGTAGCGTTCGAGCTGCTCCATCGTTTCGTAACGAAGCAGCGTCAAATCCGACAATTGGCCGTCGATCTGATTCAGGAACGGCCGTCGGTCGAGCGCCGGGAAGCTGGCGAACAACCAGCGCAGCGCCGGCCAGATGAAGTGGCCTTCCGCCTTGTCCAGCGCGAGGAATTCCTTCTTGAGCTCGTGGATCGTAAACGGCGACGTCTCCGGCTCGTCGACGCTGTCGTCGATCAGGCGGCAGAACGCATAAATGACATAAACCGCGTGACGCCTTCTTTCGGGTAAATCCCGGAAGGCGTGGTAAAACGAGGTCGAGCCGCGCCGCATCGTATCCTCGCACTGCTGCACAATGTGTTCGTTCATGGATTCCACTCCTTCAAAAGCTGATTTACGGCCATTCTCGCCCCCTGCATCACGATCGGTACGCCGCCGCCCGGATGAACCGAAGCTCCGGCGGCATACAGCCCGTCTATGCTCTTGAAAGGCTTCGGCTGCGGCCGAAAAGGACCCGACTGGCCGAGAATCGGCGCAATGCCGAAGCTTCCTCCGACGTAATTGCCGTCCCGGCGCGCGTCTTCCGGCGTGCGCAGCTTAATCCATTTGATGGATTCCCGCAGGCCCGGATATCCTCTGCGTTCCGCCGCCTGAAGCACCTTTCGCGCCAGCCGCCGTCCTTCTTTGGACCAGGCGATGCGCGAAGCGTCCGGAGCGGGGATCAGGAAGTACAATACGCTCTCCCCTTCCGGAGCCGCGTTCGGATCGAGCTCGACCGGATTGAATACGTAAAACGACGGATTGGCGGCAATCATCCCCCGCTCGAAGATCGCCTGCAGGCCGTCCGTCAGGCTGTCAGGCAGGAAAAATTGATGCGCCGCCGTATCCGTCCAACGTTTCGAGGTGCCGACAAAAACAAGCACGCAGCCCGACGACGGACGATAAGGTTTGCTTTGCGCCGATTCCGGCAGGCCTTCGAGCAGCGGCAGCAGCAGCGGAAAGTCGCCGTTGAACAGCACGGCGTCGTATTCCTCCCGCCTGCCGTTCGCCACGAAACCCCGACAGCGCCCGTCTTCGACGACCATCCGATCCACCCGGGTGTTCAACCGGATGTCGACGCCGCGCGAGCGCAGCTCTTCTTCCAGAATAACCGGCAGGCGGGCGTAACCGCCTTCGATCATCCAGATGCCGAATTCGTGCTCCGCATACGGCAGAATCGAGTAGACGCCCGGAGTGCCCGCAGGCTGGCCGCCGATATAGAGCGACTGCAGCGAATAGGCGTCGATCAGATCCGGATGCTTGAAAAAACGGGCGGAAGCGGCTTTCACGCTGCGATGCGCCTGCAGCTTGCCCAGCAGACGAATCTGCCGCGGCGTGAAAAAGTCCCGGCGGCGCGGAAACGTCCGCTCCAGCACCGCCTTTTGCGCGCCGGGATACAGATCGCGCATATGGTTCATATACCGCATATACCCTTCCCCTTCGCCGGGAAACAATCTGTCGATTTCTTTGGACTGATGTTCGGGCCGACGACGCTTCGTCATGACCCGTCCGTCCGAATAATGAATGCGGTACAGCGGGTCGGATTCGATCAACTTGATCCGTCCCCGTTCGATTCCGCCTTCCTCCAAAATCGACAGCAGCATCTCCGGCAGCAGCACGATCGTCGGCCCCTGGTCGATGCGGCGGGCATCTTCTTCGTCGCGCTCGAAAGCGATCCGTCCGCCCAACCGGTCTCGCGCTTCCAGCAGCGTCACGTCCGCCCCTCGGCGGCTCAGCAGCAGCGCCGCCGTCAGCCCGCCGATACCGCCGCCCACGACGGCGACTCTTGGCGCGCGGCTCACTCCGCTCCCCCCGCGGCGCCCAGCGCCTGCGCCGACGCGCGCGGCTGCACGCGGCCGTCCGCTTTTTCGATCAAATCGACGCTGATCCGCGCCGACTCGAAAATGGTCGGCAGGCCGCTGCCCGGGTGGGTGCCTCCGCCGACGAGCCATACCCGCTCGACTTCCTCGAAGCGGTTATGCGGGCGCAAAGCCAGCATCTGGCCGAGATTATGCGACAGATTGAAAGTCGCTCCTTGATAGACGTCCAGCGAGTCCTGCCAGTCGAGCGGCGTGTAGAACGCTTCCTCCTCGATACGGCTTCGCAGCCCCTTCAGCTGTTCGATCGACTCCAGCCGCTCCAGCATCCGGCCCTTCAGTTCTTCCCGCCGCCCGCTCCAATCCGTGTCGCCTTTCAGGTTGGGAACCGGCATCAGCACATACAGCGAAGATTTCCCGGCCGGCGCAAGCGTCGGATCAAGCTTCGACGGATTGTGAACGTAGATGGAGGGATCTTCGGACAGCGTCAAGGTTTCGGTAATTTCCTTGACGTTTTTCGCGTAATCGTCGGCGAAATGAATCGAATGATGGGGCAGATCGACTTCGCCGTCGATCCCTAAGTACAGCATGGCGGTCGAACAGGAATATTTTTTCGCCTCCAGCTTCTTCGGGGTATACTTCTTTAGAACGTCCGGTTCGAACATTTGGTTCATCGCCGAAGCGAAATCCGCTCCGAGTACGATATGATCGGCCGCGCGCGTCTCTCCGTCTTTAAGGCGAACGCCCGTCGCGCGTCCCCGTTCCGTCAAAATTTTGTCGACCGGGCGGCCCATATGGAAGCGGACGCCGTGTTCTTTTGCGACTTCGACCATGGCGTCCCACAGCGCCGCCACTCCGCCTTTCGGATGCAGCAGGCCGTAACGGTGTTCCATAAATGACAAAATGGTGAACGTTCCCGGACAATTCCAGGCGGACATGCCCAAATACTTCGATTGGAACGTGAATGCGTATTTCAAACGCTCGTCCTTGAAATAGCGCGACAGCTGACCGTAAACCGTATCGGTGACTTTCAGGTAAGGCAGCGCTTTGACCGCATCCGCCTTCAGATAATCGCCGAAGCCTCCGAACGGCCGCCGCAGCAGCGGTTCGACATGTTCGTATTTGACTGACTCATCGGTCATAAAGCGGTAAAATCCGGCCTCTTCTCCGGGAAAAAGCGCCTTGATGCGTTTGGCCGTCTCCTCGTTGTCGCTCGACGGCATCAGCACGGTTCGGCCCCGATCGAAATACAGTCCGTACAGCGGGTCGAGTTTGTGAAGTTCCACGTAATCGTGCACCGAACGCCCCGCCTGCTCGAACAACTCTTCCAGCAGCTGCGGCATCATGACGAAAGTCGCTCCCCGATCGAAGGTGTACTCGCCCAGCTTGAGCCTGCCCGAACGTCCGCCGGGAACGGGCTGCTTTTCGTACACGTCGACCTCGTATCCTTTGGCGCCCAGCAGCATCGCCGCCGCCAATCCTCCCGGACCCGCGCCTACAATGACCGCTGTCTTGCTCTTTTCTTTTCTGCCCATGCCATTCACCTTTCCTGATTAGACTTCCCACATGATTTTTTATTACCCAATAACCGGCCTGACGGCTCGGTTTGCGCATGATGTGTTTTGTAAAATCGGTTTGAGCACGGCTTATTTACGCCAAATTTTTAAATTTTAACTTTCCAACCTTAAGATTCTCCTTTAGCCTACCACAGCAACCCTTTTCCCACAAACGCCGCTCGGACCAAATTTGGATATTTTCGCCTTTCCGCGCCGAAAAAGAAGAGCCGATCCGGCTCTTCTTTTCATCCTTTTTTCGGTTGGCCCGATCCTACAGCAGAGGCGACAGCAGACGTGCCGCCGATTCCATGAATCGCACGGCCATCCGCTTGTTCCCTCCGAACGTCGCGGGATCGATCATTGTCGTATTCAGCAGATCCCGTTCGAAGTCGGCCGTGATGCGCGCCACGCTGGCATTGTTCATCAGCAGGGCGTTGACCTCGAAGTTCAGGTGGAAGCTGCGCATGTCCATGTTCGCCGTTCCGATGCTCGCCGTCTCCCCGTCCACGATCAGCAGCTTGGAATGCAGAAACCCTTTTTCATACTCGTAAATCTTTACCCCGGCATCCAGCAGAATCGGGAAGTACGAATGCGAAGCCCAGAACGGCAGGCGTTTGTCGGGCTTGGCGGGGAAGAGCAGGCGCACGTCCAGTCCCGATAGGGCGGCGGTGCGCAGCGCGGTCAGAATATCTTCATCGGGGATGAAATAAGGCGTCGCGATCCAGACGGAACGCTTGGCCGTCGTGATCATCGTGAAAAAGATATGCTTAAGCGCCCGGCGGTCGTTGTCCGGCCCGCTCGCGATGATCTGTACCGCTCCGTGCTCGGGGTCCGCCCTGCCTTTGGAATGGAAGTAACCGGGGCCCGTAGGCTGCTCGCCGGTCATATGCCGCCAGTCCCGCAGGAAGATGCGCTGCAGCGAACTGACGGCTTCCCCTTCGATCCGCATATGCGTGTCGCGCCAGAATCCGTAGGTTTTGCTGCGGCTGAGATATTCGTCCCCCACATTCAAGCCGCCGATAAAGCCGATGCTTTTGTCGATGACGACGATCTTGCGGTGGTTGCGGTAATTGACGCGGCTCGTGGCGAGCAGGAATTTCGTGGAACCGAACAGCGCGACTTTGATGCCCGCTTCGCGCATTTCGTCGAGGAACCGCCGCGGAAGCTGCAGGCTGCCGACGGCGTCGACCATGAATCGCACCTCGACCCCGGCTTTGGCCTTTTCGATCAGCAGCCGCTGGATCTGCGTGCCGATATCGTCCGCCCGGTAAATGTAATATTCCATATGAATATGATGGATCGCGCCGCGCAGGGCCGTCAGCAGCTCGGAAAAGGTGCTGCCCCCGTTGGTCAGCACGGCGGTCGGGCTCGAATAAGAGACCGGCATCAAGGACAGGCGGCGGGACAGGCGCAGAATCCGCTGCTGTTCCTCGGTGAAGTTCGCCGTGCTCTCCGCGCCGGCCAGAGTATCCCTTTCGCTCCACTGATATATGCGTCGGTCCCACTCGGCTTTTTTGTCGTACTTGCGGCGGCGAAAATAGTTTTGCCCGAACAAGAAGTAAAAAATCAGCCCCACCACCGGCAGCAGCCCCAGAACCAGAATCCAGGACAGCGTGCTTGACGGATTCCGGTTGTCCAGAAAGATCACGAAAGCGATCGACACGACGGTCAGCGTGGAAAAAATGCTCATGACGGCAGCGGCGGTCGCTCCGAACAAATCGGCGCCGAAATAATAAAAGACGAACAGCAGCACGGCAAGCAGGAATACGATCAACCCGCGTCTCACTTGGCATCCCCCTCCTGAAGCACGTTTCCGGCCGGTCCGCCGCGCGGCGCCGCAGAGACCCGGTACCGGAACCCTTTTCTTTGTTACGGTAATTACGGCCCGCCTGTCCGATCGGTTTCAATCCGCGCAGGCTGTCTCGTTCCCCGTCTTTACCCGTCCGATTGACTTTCCGAATCCTTCGTGTTAATTTTAACCTAACGACCGTTAGTTTGTTTTTGATTAAAAGGAGGAACCGGCATGACCCGCAAGCCTGTCATTGAAGATGTCGCGCTCGGATTATTCGCCAGCGAAGGCTTCGAGGGCGCTTCCCTCGGCCGGATCGCCGACGCCGTCGGCATTCGCAAACCTTCGATTTATGCCCATTTCCGCAGCAAAGAGGACCTGTTCCTCTCCGTATTCCGACGGACGCTGCGCCGCAAGAAGCGGCAGATCTTCCAATTTGCGCAGGACGGCGCCGGCCTTCCGTTCGAAGAGATGCTGTTCGGGCTGACGGAACGCCTGATGGACGACTACGAATCCGACGCGGAAACCCGATTTTTGCTGCGCATGTGCTATTTCCCGCCTACCTCGCTGCATGACAAAGTAATGGGAATGGTGAATCCGTTTTTCCGGCAGGCGGAACGGGAACTGACCCGGATGCTGGGACAGCCGGAAAATGCCGGCCGTCTGCATCCGGGCGGCGCGCAGGAAGCGGCGATCGCCTACGTGACGGTCGTCGACGGCGTGCTCGCCGAAGCGATCTACGGCAGCCGCCGGACCGCCGCACGGCGCCTGTCGGCCGTGTGGCCGGTATACTGCCGGGGCGTGCTTGCTAAACATTGAACTTCGGAGCAAATTCAAGGAGAGTGAATAGAATGAGCCGTGCAAATCGCGGATGGATGTACGTTTTTATCGGCGGACTGTTCGAGGTGGCCTGGGTATCCGGGCTGAAGCACTCCTCGAACCTGCTGGAGTGGCTGCTGACGCTGCTCGGAATCGCCGCCAGCTTTTGGTTGATGATCAACGCTTCGAAGGTGCTGCCGATCGGCAGCGTGTACGCCGTTTTCACCGGTTTGGGCACTGCGGGAACGGTCGTGGCCGAAACGCTGCTGTTCGGCGAACCGTTCAGCTTGGCCAAGACGCTGCTGATTCTGCTGCTCCTTTCGGGCGTCGTCGGACTGAAGCTGGTGACCGACTCCCCGAAGGAAGAAGCGGATTCGATCGCGTCCGCCAAAAAGGAGGCGATCTGACATGGCATGGCTGGCTATCGTTTTGGCGGGATGCTGCGAAGTGTTCGGCGTTATCGGATTGAAGCAGGTCTCGATGCGCAAAGGGCTGCCCGCTTACGCGCTGCTGATCGCCGCGTTCACCGGAAGTTTTTCGCTGCTCACGTACGCGATGCAGCATATCGCGATGGGGACCGCTTATGCCGTCTGGACCGGCATCGGTACCGTGGGCGGAGCGCTTGTCGGCATGTTCCTGTACGGCGAACCGAAGGAAGCCCGGCGTCTGCTCTTCATCGCCATGATCCTGTCGGCGGCCGTCGGACTGAAGCTGATTTCTTGATGGTGCCGGCGGCCCGAGCGGAAACGCTCCGGCTTTTCGCTCCCTGTTCTTCCCCGACGAAACGGCCATCTCAACTTTGCCGGCATGCCGGCAAAGTTGAGATGGCCGTTTTTTTCGTTTATACTATTCCCGACCCTCGAGTCGATTACAGAACCAACAAGTCAAAAAAGGAGGCGCATAGCGTTTGTCCGATAAATCCGCAGAACGCAAACATACCATTTTCGCCGTGGCCCTTTCGCTGTTCTCCGAGCGGGGCATCAAGGCGACGTCCATGCAGGACATTGCGGAACGCTGCGGTTTTTCCAAAGGCACGCTGTACCAGCATTTTCGTTCCAAGGAAGAACTGATCCGCTACATTCACGAGTATGCGATCGGCATGCTGCAGGAGAAGCTCGAATCGGCGGCCGCGGACGATCGATCCGCCCGGGAGACGCTCCTTGCCCAAATCGAGGTCCTGCTGCATTCGCTGATCGAGTTCAAGTCTTTTATGATGATGCAGCTCCGCGAGCGGGAGTTCAGCGGCATCGAAGACGGGCTTCATCCTCGCCGGGAAGCGGAAGGGTGCGGCCGTGCTCCGCATCATCCGGTGCTGACGACCGCTTTTGTCCAGATCCGGCGCAGCCTCATCGGCATCTACGGAGCGGAGATCGATCCCTATTCCGGCGACTTGTCCATCTTGATCAGCGGCCTGAGCTTTTCCTACCTTCAGCTTACCGACGACTGGGGCATGCCCGAGCTTCCGCTGGCCGAAGCGCTCCGCCATCTGGAGCTTGCGCTGGATGCGGCCGCGGAGCGCATGCTGCAGCTCAAGCCGAAACCGCTGGTCCCCCCGACGCTGTGGGCCGACTGGGTGCGGGAGACTCCGGAGGAGTCGAGCGCGGCCAAGCGCCCGTTCATCCTGATCCGCCAAATGAAGGACACGATCGCCTGGAGCCCGATGCTGCGCAGCGAACGCGAAGAAGCGCTCGAGACGCTGGAAGTGCTCGAAGCGGAGCTGTCGGATGCTTCGCCGCGACGGGCCGTCGTCAAAGGCATGCTGGGCAATCTCAGGGAAGCCCGCGTTCTGCACGGCGCGCTGGAGCAGCTTGAACCGATCGTCCTGTACCGTTTGGACGAACTGGCTTCTTCATAGCGCGGGTACATTGACCAAGATAAAAGTAAATGACGCCCTCTGAATCGCACCTAAAGCGTATGCGTTTCAGACGAACGCAAACCTCAGATTAGGTTTGGTCGACGTACCCGCTTATCGCCTCCGCCGTTTTCGGTCGTCGAATCCGGACGGCGGATCGCCAAAACGAGACGCCCGACCACGGGCGCAGTCTATTAAGAGGAGTGGAGAATCACTTTATGAAAAGTATTATCGGCTTTTCCCTGCGGAACAAGCTCGCCATCTGGTTTTTGACGATCGTCGTGGCGGCGGCGGGCATTTATGCCGGCCTGACCATGAAGCAGGAGACGATTCCCGACATTAACGTCCCGTTCCTGAACATCACCGCCGTCGACCCGGGCGCCGCTCCGGAGACGGTCATGAACGAAGTCACCATCCCGCTCGAACAAATGCTTCGCAACGTCGACGGCGTTCAGAACGTCACGTCGTCTTCGATGGAAAATGCCGCTTCGGTAGCCGTCGAATTCAACTTCGGCGCCAACCTGGACGAGGCGACCGCTCAGATCCGCGAAGGGCTGAACCGGATCACTCTGCCCGAAGGGGTGGAACGGCCGCAAATTACCCGTTTCAGCCTCAACTCGTTCCCGGTCATCTCGCTCAGCGCCTCTTCCGAAGAAGGCGGGGACGACCTGGAGCAGTTGTCCCGGATCGCGCAGGAGCAGGTGCTGCCGGAACTCGAGAAAATCGAAGGCGTCGCTTCGGTGCAGCTGTCGGGACAGTACGTCCGCGAAGTCCAGCTGACGTTCGACGCCGACAAAATGGCCGAATACGGCCTGACGCAGGACACGGTTAAAAACATCGTCAACGCTTCTTCGGTCCGCGCGCCGCTGGGACTGTTCACGCTCGACGACTCGCAGTCCGCCGTCGTGGTGGACGGCGGCGTCACGACGCTCGAAGATCTCAAGGCGCTGGAAATTCCGGTGACGCCTTCGCAGCCGCAGGGCCGCGCAAGCGAAGGTGCCGGACAGGGAGCGGCCGGAGCGGATGCGGCCGCGGTTCCCGGCGCGCAGGGACAGGATTCCGCCGCCGGGCAGGGCACGCAGGCGCCGACTGCAGCCTCCGGAACGGAGGCTCAAGCGCCGGAAGCAGCCGCCGGCGCACCCGGGACTGCCGAGGCCGGCGGCGCAGCCGTTGACGCCGCGCAGGAAGGCGCGGCCCAGCAGGGCGCGGCGGCCGCAGTGCCGGATTCGGCAGGCGCCGCGGCCGCCGGGCTGCCGACCGTCAAGCTGAGCGATATCGCGAAGCTCGAAGTCGTCGGCAGCTCCGAGTCGGTATCCCGCACGAACGGCCAAGAGTCGATCGGCATCCAGATCGTGAAGACGAACGACGCCAATACCGTCGACGTCGTCAATGCGGTCAAAGACAGCATCGCCGACTTGGAGAGCCAGTATTCCGGATTGAATCTGACCGTCATGCTCGACCAGGGCAAGCCGATCGAAGATTCCGTGCGAACGATGCTGGAGAAAGCCGCTTTCGGCGCATTGTTCGCCGTTCTGATCATTCTGCTGTTCCTGCGCGACTTCCGTTCGACGATCATCTCGATTCTGTCGATTCCGCTGTCGCTGCTGATCGCCGTCCTGCTGCTCAAGCAGATGGGCGTCACCCTGAACATGATGACGCTCGGCGCCATGACCGTCGCCATCGGCCGGGTCGTCGACGACTCGATCGTCGTTATCGAAAATATTTACCGGCGCATGACGCTGGACACCGAGAAGCTGCGCGGACGCCAGCTGATCAGCGCGGCCACGCGCGAAATGTTCCTGCCGATCATGTCGTCCACGATCGTCACGCTCGCCGTATTCGTTCCGCTCGCCTTCGTCAGCGGCATGGTCGGCGAACTGTTCATGCCGTTCGCGCTGACCATGGTCTTCGCCCTGCTGGCGTCGCTGGTCATCGCCGTTACGCTCGTACCGATGCTGGCGCACACGCTGTTCCGCGGCGGCATCAAGAAGAAACATTCGCACGACAAGCCGGGCCGCCTGGCGGAAGGCTATAAGCGCATCCTGAACTGGTCGCTGTCGCATAAGCTGATCACGTTCCTGATCGCCGTCGCGCTGCTGGTAGGCAGCTTGTTCACGCTGCCGTACGTCGGAACCAGCTTCCTGCCGGAGCAGGAAGACAAGACCTTCACGTTCACGTACGCGCCGGAAGCCGGAGCGACCGACGAACAGGCGCAGCAGCGCATGCTCGAAGCGGAACAATTCGTGCGCGAACAGCCTCACCTGACCAACATGCAGTATTCCATCGGCGGCTCGAGTCCGCTGGGCTTCGGCGCTTCGAATTCCGCCCTGTTCTATACCGAGTTCGACAGCGATACGCCGAACTTCGATAAGGTGAAGGAAGACCTGATCGCCGGCCTGCAGGAACGGATTCCCGAAGGCGAATGGGGACAAATGGACTTCGGCGGCGGCCTCGGCGGCAGCCAGCTGAGCGTCAGCGTCTACGGCGACAGCACGGACGACCTCAAGCCGGTCGCCGACGACATCTTGAAGCTCATCCAGGCCGATTCGAACTTCGAAGAAGCCGAAAGCAATCTGGAGGAAGGTTACAGCCAGTACACGCTGGTCGCCGACCAGCAGACGCTCAGCTCCTACGGGCTGACCGCCGGACAGATCGCCATGGCGCTCGCGCCGGTCACGCAGCGTCCGGTACTGACCGAAGTCGATCTCGACGGACAGAGCTACAACGTCTACATCGAAACGGAAAACAAAACGTTCTCCGCCCTGTCCGATATCGAAGATACCGAACTTCCATCGCCGCTGGGCATCAGCGTGCCGGTCGGCGATGTCGTCAAAGTCGAAAAAGGGATCGCGCCGGAAACGATCACCCGTTCGGACGGCAAAACGGTCGCCCAACTGTCGGCCAATATCGTCTCTTCCGACGTCGGCGGGGCTTCGACCGCATTGGAAAACAAGATCAACGATTTGGATCTGCCGGACGGCATCACCGTCGAATTCGGCGGCGTGACCGAACAGATCAACGATACGTTCTCGCAGCTCGGCCTCGCCATGCTGGCCGCGATCGCTATCGTCTACTTCGTGCTCGTCGTGACATTCGGCGGCGGCCTCGCGCCGTTCGCGATCCTGTTCTCGCTGCCGTTTATCGTCATCGGCGCCCTGATCGGCCTGCTGATCGGCGGCGAATCGCTCAGTGTCTCGGCGCTTATGGGCGTGCTGATGCTGATCGGGATCGTCGTCACCAACGCCATCGTGCTGATCGACCGCGTCATTCACAAAGAACGCGAAGGCATGTCGACCCGCGAAGCGCTGCTTGAAGCCGGCTCGACCCGTCTGCGTCCGATCCTGATGACCGCCTTGGCGACCATCGGGGCCCTGATTCCGCTCGTTGCGGGCTGGGAAGGCGGCGCGGGCATTATCTCGAAAGGTCTCGGCATCACCGTTATCGGCGGCCTGATCAGCTCGACGCTGCTCACGCTCGTCATCGTGCCGGTCGTGTACGAGTTCCTGATGAAGATCAGCTCCAAATCGCGCGCCAGACGCGCGGAATTGGAGAAGCTCGAGACTCCGCTGGACTAAAGCTTGTCTTACGCCATGCTTCCGCCTATAAAAAAGAGCCGCCCCTGCAAAGGGGCGGCTCTTTCTCGTATGCGCGCGGCCGGGCTGTTCGCCGCTTTCCCGCCCAGGCGGGATTCCCGGCTTATTTTTCCCGCGCCGGCCCGGAATGCCCGTTCTCGCTCTCGTCTTCGGGCTTCACGCCCGTCCCCTGCTGCAGCTCGGCCACTTCCGGGAACAGGGATTCCAACTGCCCGTACACTTTCTTGAACAGCGAATAATAACGCTCGTAAGTCTCGGAGCGGGCGCGGTCGGGTTCATGCGTACGCAGAATATCGATGCCGCTCTTCAGATCGCGGTAATCGCCGATGACGCCGTCCGCCTTCATGGCGACCGCCGCCGCTCCGAAGGCCGAAGCTTCATACGTATCGGGCACGACGACCTGCGTACCCGACAGGTCGGCCAGCATCTGCGTCCAAATCTCGCTTCTGGCGAATCCGCCGGAGGCCAACAGCGCCCGGCTCTCCCCGTTAAGTTCCGTCAGGGCGTCGGACACCGTCCTGACGGCGAACAGCACGCCCTCCATCGTGGCCCGGCCGAAGTGCGCCCGGCCGTGATGCAGCGTCGCTCCGAAGTAAGTGCCGCGGGCGTCCGCATTCCAGTAAGGGGCCCGCTCGCCGCTGAGATACGGCAGGAACAGCAGGCCTTCGGAACCCGGCGGCACGGAGTCCGCCAGCCGCACGATCCGGTCCAGCGCTTCCTGTTCCTTCAGGTCGCCGGTTTCTCCCTCTGCGATCACGAACTTTTCCAGATACCAGCGCAGCGCGATGCCGCCGTTGTTCGTCGGACCGCCGACGAGCCAGCGCTCCGGCTCGAACGCGTAACAGAACGTGCGCCCCGTCTCGTCCGTGGCCGGCTTCCCGGCGAACGAACGGACCGCGCCGCTCGTCCCGATCGTCACGGCCGTCTCGCCGCGTTCCAAAGCGCCGACCCCCACGTTGGCGAGCGCGCCGTCGCTCGCGCCCGCAATCCACGGCGTATCCGGATTCAGCCCCATCTTCTCCGCCATTTCACGGTTCATGCCTTCGAAACGCTCCGTAATCGGAACGATCTCGCCCAGCCGCTCCCGCGAGAGTCCGGTCAGACGCAGCGCCGATTCGTTCCAGTCCAGCGTCTCCAGGTCGAGCATTCCCGCGGCCGATGCGAGCGACACATCGAGCGCGTAACGTCCGAACAGCCGATGAAGCAGGTATTCTTTGAACGAAACGAACTTGGAAGCGCGCTCGAATACTTCCGGTTCGTGCTTGCGAAGCCAGAGCAGCTTGGTGAGCGGCGACATCGGATGAATCGGCGTACCGGTCGCCCGATAAAGCTGCAGGGCCTGTCCCCTCTGGCGCAGCTCGTTGGCCTCCCCGATGCTTCGGTTGTCCGCCCAGGTGATCAGCGGCGTCAGAGGACGCCCGCCGCGGTCCAACGCCATCAAGCTGTGCATCGCCGCGCTGATTCCTACGGCCGAGATGTCGCCGGCCTGCGCGTTCGCGTCTTTCATCGCTCCGCCAATCGCATCCGCGACGGCGTCGACCAATTCGTCCGGCCTCTGCTCGGCGCGTCCCGCTTCCGGCACAAGCAGCGGATAGGCCGCCTGCGCGCCGCCGCGAATATCTCCCTTTTCCTCATATAAGAAAGCTTTCGTGCTTGTCGTTCCGATATCGAGGCCGATATACAGTCCCATATCTGCTCTCCTCCTTCATTCCCGGGTCTATGGCTCATTGGACACCAAGCAGGCGTCCGAAACAAACAAGCCGCGCTCGCGCGCTCCGGTCGGAGCGGCGAACACGGCTTGTTGGCGGAAAGAGCTTTCGCTTTCTCTGTTTCAGGCAGAGCTTCGGACATGCGGCAGTCCGCCCGATCAGTCCTCGACCCGGGCGCCGAGCCATTCGGAGTCGGAAACAATCAGCGACTCCATGATTCCGCAAAGATTCAAGTACAGCGGGCTTTCCGTATGCTTGCGCATTTCGGAGCAGAACGAAGGCACCCAGGGCAGCAGATGTCTTTTCAGGAAGCCCAATTGAATGCGCGCCAGCTGCTCGCGTTCGGCCCGGGATCGCACGCCTTCCGTCATACGTTCGGCCAGAACGGCCATGAATTCCAATTCCACGCTCAGCTCGTCGTCTTTTTCGCCGGCCGTCTTGTTCAGAATCACGCCTGCGCGGTCGTATTCCGCACTGGCACGGCAGGCGATAGTTTCGGCTTCTCCGCCGGCATAAAACGACTCCCTGAGCGGAATTCCGGCCGTCTGACGGCGTCCGACCAAAACGTCGTATTCGCGCGACTCCCCGGCGCAGAACGCCGGCAGCGAAGCCGCGCCCGGTTCTCCGATGATCGCTTTGAACCGGGAATACGCTTCGTTGTCCCAGGCGGCGTTTTCCAGTTTCCGGCGCCATTTCATCAACAAATGTACGCTCGGTTTATAAATAATAAAATCGCTCAGCAGCTGATACAAGGTCATTCGGGTATGCGCCCACTGCTCGTCTCCGCGGGCCGTCGATCCGTTCTTTTCCATCGTTGCGGTCGTCATCTGCGTGAACCCCCTTACGGAAATAATATCTATATGCAATGTTCGGTTTGGATACGCTTACACTTTAAGTATAACCGCAATTTGAAACAACTTGTCCGCTCTCATGTGACAAAATGGTTGCAGTTCTCGACTGCCGCTCTCCGCTTATTCCGCTACGGGCCTGCCGGGAAACGGCTTTGCATGCCTGACGCCCCTTTCTTTCGCTAACGCTGTGCATTATTTTGTTGTAATCTGTCCGGGGAAGGGATATATTGTCGATTAGGACCCCGCCAACCGGCTTGCGTCTTCTTTCAAACCTTACGCAAAATGAAAACCCTTACTTTGTTTCGATAACCGATTTTCCGCAAGGGGTGTGCTCGACGTGTCGCATGATCAATCGAACCAACCACATACTTTTTCTTCCGCACGCTCGCCGTTCGTTCCGCTCAAAGCCTTCAATTTCTTCCTATACGGCGCCATTGCGGTCTTCGCCAGCTTTTTCCCGCTGTATTTGCAGGATCGGGGCATGAGCAAGCTGGAAATCGGAACGCTGATGGCGATCGGCCCGTTCGTCTCGTTGGTGGCCAATCCGTTCTGGGGTTACCTGGTCGACCGGCTGGAGAATACGCGCCGTATGCTGATTCTGATGCTGGCCGGCACGTTGGTGCTGGCACAGCTCGTTTTCCAGGTTCAATCGTACACGATGATTTACTTGACCATGATCGCTTTTTTCTTTTTCCAGAGTCCCATGTTTGCGCAGAGCAACACGATGATTCTCGGCTACATCGACGGAACCGGAAGAAAATTCGGCGCTTTCCGCCTATGGGGCTCGATCGGTTGGGCGCTGACGGCCGCCGCCGCGGGCTTCGTCATCGATCGTGCCGGCACTTCTCCCGGAGTGCCGTGGCTGTTTACGGGCCTGATCGGAGCGACGCTGCTGCTGGCGGTCGTGCTGCCTTCGCTTCGCCGGGCGGCAGCCACGACGGTCGTGGCTCCCGGCGGTTTCCGCAAAGTTATGAGCAACCCGACTTTCACGGCATTTCTGCTGCTGGGCGTGCTGGTCTCCATCCCGAACGCCATGAACGGCACGTTTATGACGCTGTATATTACCGACCTGGGCGGTTCGCGCGAGCTGGTCGGCTGGGCGGTTTTTTCGGCCTCCATTCTGGAAGCCGCCATATTCATGATTTTCGACCGCTTTTTCCGCCGCCGGCTCGGCTTCATGCTGATCTGCTTGACCTCCGTAAGCGTGCTGTTCGCGCTGCGCTGGTACTTGATGTCGACGGTAACCGACCCGATGCAGATCGTGTATATCCAAATGATGCACAGCGTCACGTATGCCGGCTACTTTTATGTCGGCACCCATATGACGAGCATGTTCGTTCCGGACTCGTTCCGCGGAACGGGCCAGGCGCTGTTCACGCTCTCCTGGAGCGGGGTGTCGGGCATCATTGCCGGGGTTCTCGGCGGCTGGATGTTCGACAATTTCGGGGCGCCTATGATGTATCAGAGCGGCACGGTGCTCTCGGTTATCGGAGCCGTAGGCTTTGCCGCCATGGGCTATACCTTCTACCGAAGCGGCCAGCAGGCGCCGATCACGGCATCGGGCAAATAGCCCCGCGGATCCAGGCCGCCCTTGTCTCGCGCCTTACAGAAAATGCCCCCGAATCTCCGTTCGTGCCGGAGATTCGGGGGCATTTTTCATGAATATCGGATCGCTGTCCGGCGTTCCGCTTCGACCTTTCGGCTCTCGCCGGGCTGCCGCGGGAAGCGGACGGAACAAAAGGTTAGTCGTTTTTGCGAGCCTGGCCGCCTTTGCGTCCCGCTTCTTCGCGGCTCATCTTGCCATCGTTGTCGTCGCTCGAATTGCCGCGCGCTTTGCCGCCTTCGCTGCCGATTTCCTGATAGAACTCTTTGCCGTGAGATTCGGAAGTGGCTTCGCCGCCCTTTTTGCCGATTTCCTGATAGAAGTCGGAATCTTGGGAGTTCTTCGTCGCTTCGCCGCCTTTTTGGCCGATTTCCTGATAAAATTCTTTGTCGTGATTTTTCGCGGTAGCTTCGCCACCCATGCGCCCAGCTTCTTCGCGGGACATCTTGCCGTTGTTGTCGTTCTGTGCCATGTTCAATCACTCCTTGATTAAATTTTGGGGAAATCTTGTGAGCCACAGCCTTAATTTACCCTTCCCGCAAACAGTTAAACACTTCATAAAAAGTAATTTAGAACCATTTATCGACCCGGTAAAAAAGACTGCTCGGACATCCGGAAACAATGCCGAAAGTCCGGGAAGTTTTGGGCGAATGACCGTCATGCCGTGTCAGCTTCACAGCCGCCCATGCTTTACTTTAACCTTTCGTTTTGCTTTTAAACACTAAAAAAACCTCCCCTTCTTTCTCTTCGGAACGCGGCTTTCCTTTCCGTAAGTCTCTGCCTGAACCACGTAAAAAGCCCCTGTTTGCAGGAAAAGGAGCACCAAAAAGCCGCTTCGAACGAAGCGGCTTTCGGCGGTGCGAACCGGATGCGAATTCCGGATTATTTATTTTTTCGGCAGCTTGAACGAGCTCTTCATCGAGACGATCTGTCCGAAGACCGGCTTGCCAGGCTCGGACAGCTTCGGATCGACGTTAAAGTAGCCGTGGCGGAAGAACTGGAATTTGTCCTGAGGCTGCGCGTCCTTCAGCTGAGGCTCCACGAAGCCCTGCAGAATCTCCAGCGAGTTTTTGTTGACCTTTTTCAAGAAATCGTCCACTTCGTTCGCGGATACGTCTTCCGTCTCGTCCGCCGCCAGCTCTTCCGATTCTTCGTCTTCCCCGAGCAGCGGCTCGTACAGGCGGAATTCGGCCGGAACGGCCGCGGAAGCGTCCACCCAGTGGATCGTGCCTTTGACTTTGCGCGCGTTGAAGTCGCTGCCGCTCTTCGTCGCCGGATCGTACGTGCAGTGGATCTCTACCACTTCGCCGTTTTCGTCCTTGATGAAGTCATGGCATT
The DNA here is from genome assembly GCF_011090185.1 of Saccharibacillus alkalitolerans. GTDB lineage: Bacteria > Bacillota > Bacilli > Paenibacillales > Paenibacillaceae > Saccharibacillus > Saccharibacillus alkalitolerans. The sequence goes on from NZ_JAAFGS010000004.1 coordinate 202,742, forward strand.
TAATGAAATAAGCATGCTTCAGACGCACTTCGTTGCCCGGGAACAGGCGGAAGTACTTGCTCGGCGGTTCTTCCATGAAGTCGTCCTGCTCGATGTAGATCTCGCGGGAGAACGGAATTTGGCGGATGCCCATTTCTTCGTTCTCCGTGTTGTTTTCCGCCGGCAGCAGTTCGCTTTCGCCTTCCGGATAGTTCGTGATGACCACTTTGAGCGGGCGCAGAATCGCCATCGTGCGCGGCGCTTTGAGCTTCAGGTCCTCGCGGACGAAGTGCTCCAGCGTCTGGATGTCGACGAGACCCTGGCTGCGCGAGATGCCCGTCTCGTAAATGAACGCTTTGATCGCTTCCGGCGTGTAGCCCCGGCGGCGCATTCCCGAGACCGTCGGCATGCGCGGATCGTCCCAGCCGTCGACCAGGTTCTCTTCGACCAGCTTGCGCAGCTTGCGCTTGCTCGTCACCATGGTGCTGACGTTCAGGCGGCCGAACTCGTATTGATGCGGCTGGCCTTCCATTTCGCATTCGCGAACGACCCAATCGTAGAACGGACGCTGATCCTCGAACTCCAGCGAGCAGAGGGAATGCGTCACGCCTTCGATGGCGTCTTCGAGCGGATGCGCGAACGTATACATCGGGTAGATGCACCATTTGTCGCCCGTGTTATGGTGCGTCGCGTGCGAGATGCGGTAAATGACCGGATCGCGCAAGTTGATGTTCGGCGACGCCATGTCGATCTTCGCCCGCAGCACGCGCTCCCCGTTGCCGAATTCGCCGTTTCTCATGCGCGTGAACAAGTCCAGATTCTCTTCGACCGACCGGTCGCGGAACGGGCTGTTTTTGCCGGGTTCGGTCAGCGTGCCGCGGTTCTCGCGAATCTCGTCGGCCGACTGATCGTCGACGTAAGCGAGACCTTTTTTGATCAGCAGCACGGCGCGCTCGTACATCTCGTCGAAATAATCCGATGCATAGTACTGGTTGTCCCATTCGAAGCCCAGCCATTTGATGTCTTCCTTGATCGAATTGACGTACTCCACGTCTTCTTTCACCGGGTTCGTGTCGTCGAAGCGCAGGTTGGTGCGTCCGCCGAATTCGTCGGCCAGCGCGAAGTCGATAAAGATCGCGCGGACGTGGCCGATATGCATGTAACCGTTCGGTTCCGGCGGGAAGCGGGTCACGACCTCTTTCACTTTGCCGCTTTTCAGGTCTTCTTCTATGATGCTTTTAATAAAATTCGGTGGGGTCTTGGCGTTCTCCACGGATATCAACCTTTCGTTATTCCCAGATTTCTGTATCCTTTTTCCGCAGGATCGTTCGCCTGCAAGGCTTCTGCACTTAAATATAACGCAAACCGGCCCGACCGTTCAATAAAAACGCCCGTCTCCCCCGCTTCGGCGCGGCTCCGCGCTTTGACGCGTTTTGCGCGATAAGGTAGCATAGGAGCATAATCCGCCGAAAAGGAGACCTGGGCGCATGTTCGGTTTGCCGTTGAAAGAGTCTGTCATGTTGAAGCCGCTGCGAAGCGGCCACGCGCGGGAGCTGTTCGAATTGATCGAAAGCTCCCGGCACACGCTGCGTCCCTGGATGCCCTGGACGCAGCAGATGCAGGGCGTCGCCGAAGCCGAAGAATTCATCGCGAACGCCGCACGGCTGTATGCCGACAACGACGCGATCACGGCCGGCTTATGGGAATACGATCGCCTGGCCGGCGTCATCGGTTTCCACGAGATCAACTGGAGCAGCCGTTCCGCCCAGATCGGGTACTGGCTCGGCGCTTCCTTCGAAGGCCGCGGCCTGATCTCGCTCGCCGCGCGCGCTTTTATCGACTATGCCTTCGTCGAATTGGACCTCAACCGGATCGAGATCCGCTGCGCCACCTCCAACCGCCGCAGCCGGGCCGTTCCGGAGCGCCTCGGCTTTCTGCTCGAAGGCATGCTGCGGCAGGCCGAGAAGCTCGAGGACGGCTACGCCGACCACGCGGTATACGGGATGCTGGCCGAAGAATGGAGCGCGAAAAGGCCGCTTTTTTAAGGAAAACGGGCGGACATGCGCAGCCGAACAAGCTGCCGGATCAAGGGAGCAGCCAGCAGCCCATCAGCACGTCGTCGACGAAACGGCCGTCGATCTGGTATTCCCGCTCCAGACGGCCTTCGATCTTGAAGCCGCAGCGCATGTAGAAGCGGATCGCGTCTTCGTTGGTCGACAACACCCGGAGCCTCAGCTTCTTGATGCCGCGCTTCATCGTATGCAGCTTGGCCGCGTCCATCATCTTGCGTCCGATGCCGAGCCCTTGATAAGCCGGGTGGACGGCGATATACAGCTCCGCTACATGCGCGTTGCTGAACATCATCGTCGGCGGGCGCCAGCCGACGCATCCGACGACCTCGCCGTATCGTTCGGCGACCAGCTGATTGTCCGGCGGGCAGTTGCGCAGATAATGCGTGCGCGACTTCCACACCGGAATCTGCGGCGAGTTGCGCGAATTCCAGACCAGCTTGTCGATCCGCATCAGCGGCTTGGCGTCCTTGACCTGCGATTCCCGAATCGTAATTTCGCTCTCGCTCATCCGCTTCATCCCCGCTCCTCCTCGATATCGGTCCGCCGCTCCGCGCGGCGGACCTTGTTCACGCTTCCCGCAGCCGCTCTCCCCCGGCGGAGCCGGAACGCTGCAGCCTATGGTTCAGAACGAAAAATCCGCACGACAGCACGGCCGCCCCCACGGCGAGCCATGCTACCGGTTCAAGCCCTCCGCGGTCGTACAAAATCCCCATAATGTAAGGTCCGATTACCCGGCCCGCCTGACCGATGCCGCCCGATACGCCGAGGTAGAACGGGGCGTCGGCATGCGTCCGTTCGGAGATGAACGCCGGCATCGCCGGCTGGAACAGCATTTCTCCGATCGTCGCCAGAAACATGGCGAGCACCATCGCCCAATAATGCGGCAGGAACAGGATAACGGCATAGCCCGCCAGATAAAACAGGCTGCCCGCCGTCATCTGCGTCTCCGGCAGCGAAGCGAACGAACGCTTCATCCAGGCGATCAGCGGCTGCAGCGCGAAGATCAGCACGCCGTTCATCGTCCATAGGATGCTGTAATACGAAGCCGGCTTGCCGTCGGACAGAATGGACGGCGACACGCCGCCGTTCCAGATGCAGTTGCCGAGCCACAGAAACAGCGCCCCCAGGCCCATATACAGGTAAACGCGCGTATTCATGAGCAGCGGCAGCGCGCCCTGGCTGCGCTTCGTCGTTTTCGCTTCGACATGCAGGCCGCCTTCCCGGCCGACCCGGTTCAGATACACGAAAAAGTACACGGCGAACAGCAGACAGGTGACGCCGTTGAGCACGAAGGTCAGCGGAAACGAAATGTCCGCCAGCGGACCGCTGAGCGCCGTGCCCAGCGCCACCCCGATGTTGTTGCCGACATAGATGGTATTGAAGATCTCGCCCCGCCTCGAGGCGAAGCGGAAGCCGACGAACGCCTGAATCGCCGGCAGCGTCATCGCGTTGCTGAAGCCGACGATCAGCATCGTCAGCATGTAAACGTGCCAGTGCGAGCTTACGACCGGCAGCGCGAACAGCGACAGCGCGTTGACCAGCAGCGAGCCGACCAGCAGCTTTTTGACGCCGATCCGGTGGTACATCGCCCCGCCGACCAGCTGTCCGGCGATGCCGCCGAGCGACTGCAGCAGGATGACCAGGCCGGCGTCCTGCATGCTGCGTCCGAGCTCGCCGAAGACGTACATCGTCGTCAGCGGCCACATCAGCGCGCTGCCGGTGGAATTGATCAAACTGGCCAGCAAAAGGGCCTGAATTTCTTTGGGATATCGTCGAAGCCAGTTCATGAAAATCGATGTTCCTCTCTAAAGTGCCTCCGATGGCCTTGCCCGCTCCATCGTTACCGCCTATTGTTCCGTCTTTGCCGCCTCTCGGGCTTAAGCCTCAAGCCGAAGAAGAGGCATCTGCCGGCCGCACTTCGACCGTCGTGGAGAAAAACGTCGCACCGCCGCCCATGTCGGCGATCCTCGACGACGTCAGAGCGTTGGCCAACCGGCGGCCGCCTCTTCCCGCCGGCGCTTCGCGTTCTCCTTCGCGTCCCTCCGGAGCGTTCCACCACAGCCCCTGGCTCACGACCGTTCCGGGCAGCATCAAATCGGTTACGGACGCCTTGAGCGCGCAGACGCCGCGATCGTTATAAGCTTCGACGCGCTCGCCGTCCGCAATGCCTCTGGCCTCCGCATCCTGCGGATGAATCTGCAGCAGCGGTTCCTTCTCCAACGATTGATGCTTCTCCACGTTCGCGAAGGTGGAGTTCAGGAAATTGTGGTTCGGCGGACTGACGAACATGAGCGGATACGCGGAGTTCCGCACGCCGCGGTTCTCTCCGTCGAAACCTTCTTCCAGCGGCAGGTAAGTCGGCAGCGGCGGCAGGCCGAGCGACTTCAGCCGCTCCGAATACAGTTCGATTTTGCCCGACGGCGTCGACAGCCGGTTCAAATACTCCTTTTTCGGAGTCATATCGAGCGGCACGAACCGTTCTTCCCGCAGCTTCTCGAACGTAACGCCGTTCAGATACGGGTTATCCGGGTTGTTCAGCGCGGCGCGGATGACGCTTTCCTCGTCCTCGCGAAACGCTTCTTCCCCGAAGCCCATCGCTTCGGCCAGCAGCTTGAAGGTCTCGAAGTTGCTTTTGCTCTCGCCGACGGCTCCGATAACCGGCTCTTGAAGCTGGACGTAATGGTGCCAGTACGACGTGTAAAGATCGGTATTTTCGAAGCTCGACGTCGCCGGCAGCACGATATCGGCATATTTGGCCGTGTCGGTCAGGAACAGCTCGTGCACGACCGTGAACAGATCTTCGCGCATCAGCCCCTCGCGCACGCGGTCCGCTTCGGGCGCGACCACGGCCGGATTGCTGCCGAAAACGAACAGCCCGCGAATCCTCGGCGTAAGCGTCAGCAGCGCGTCGGCCAGCTTGTTCATGTTGATCGTCCGCGCGCCCGGATTCGGACGCAGATCCGGCCGCTGCAGCGCTTCGTCGTTCAGCGACGCGTAGGCGCCGTTGGACTTGAACGCCCCGCCGCCCCGGGCCCATTGGCCGGTCAGCGCAGGCAGGCAGCACACCGTACGGACGGCCATGCCTCCGTTATCATGATGCTGCAGGCCGTTGCCGATATGGATATGGCTCGGAGAAGTCTCGCCGTACATGAGAGCCAACCGCACGATGTCGCCTGCCGGCACGCCCGTAATGCGGGCTGTCCGCTCCGGCGTATAAGCTTTGACGTGCTCGCGCAGCTCTTCCGTACCGATCGCGTTCCGCCGCAGGAAGTCTTCGTCCGTCAGTCCCCGGTCGAACAGCACGTGCATCACGCCGAGCGCCAATGCCGTATCCGTGCCCGGATGCAGCGGTATGAACCAGTCCGCGCGGCGTCCGGTCATATTTTTGTGCACGTCGATCACGACGACTTTCGCTCCGTTCTTGCGCGCCTGCTCCATCAACACCGCCTGGTGCATGCTGGTGCTGACGATATTCCCGCCCCAGACGATGAACAGCTTCGCGTTCAGCGTATCTTCGGGGCTCGAGCCTCCGCCGAAACCCATCGTATATTTCCAGCCGGCGTTGCCGGCGGAGTTGCAGATCGTGTAAGCCAGCTTCGACGCGCCGAGCCGGCCGAAAAATCGCCGGTCCATGCCTTCGGCGTTCAGCACGCCCATGTTGCCGTAAAAACTGTAAGGCAGAATCGATTCGGGTCCGTGCTCCGCGGACAGTCCGCGGAATTTCTCGGCGATTTCCGAAACCGCTTCATCCCAGGAGATGCGCACAAACTGCCCCGAACCCTTCGGGCCGGAACGTCTCATCGGATAGAGCAGACGCTCCGGGTGATGAACCCTGTCGGCCATATGCCGAACTTTATTGCAGATCGCGCCGCGCGTCGCGGGCTGATCGGGATTGCCGGTAACCTTGACGATTTTGCCGTTTTCCTTGTGCAGCAGCAGGCCGCAGGTGTCGGGGCAGTCGAGCGGGCAGACCGCCGGAAACACGCCGCTCGGCCGTTCGGTCATCTCCATGACGGACGGCTCCTTTCTCGCGTTCGTTCGTGATTTCTTCCAGGCCTTCATTGTAGCACAATTTCTCCGCAAAATATTTTTTCGAAGTTGTTTGTACAGTGTTTCAATCGGGAGGGGCCGCGGGTATTAAAAAGCATTGGCAAATAGGCAGTAAGTGATGTCCCCTTCATGAACTGTTCCTGCTGCCATATCATGGACCACTCCCGAAATTCGCCTTCACAAGATCCTTCCCCCGGACTTGTGAAGGCGAATTTGTTTTGTTCAACTTTTCCGCTTCTTCGAGCGTTCATTCTACATAAGCAGGAAGCGATTTTCAGATGTCCGACTTTAAGGAGGAGAACCCTTGATGCGAAAAAAGTTATGGATTCCCGCTTTGGCGTGCCTGCTCGCGCTTCCCGCCTGTTCGCCGACCGAATGGGCGAACGGCATCATCCTCGACCGGGTTGTCCGGGTAGAGCGATATCCCGATCAACAGCGTCCCAGCGTCGGTTACGCTTCGGGAGCGCTCGGATTCACATGGAAAAAGGGCGAGGAGACCCAGCTTCGCCAAGCCTGGACAGACGCGCCGGAAGCGAAGTCGACCGGCGATCCCGACGAAGTGAGTTTAGGCGGCAATACGAGCATCCTGGTTCGCGCCAAGACGATAACCGGCAAGTCGCTCGAGGCCATCGTGAAGGAAGACGCGGCTTACGAATACAAGCATAAGGTTGAAGACGTGCATATCGATGCCGAGATTACGAACGGCAAGCAGACGCTGGCTTCGTTTCCTTATGTATATAAAGGCGAACGTTATATGGGCCTGGTATTGGCGAAAAACGTAGGAAACTCCTATGTGCACCGACACCTCGAATTCTCTCCGGAAATGACCGACGAAGGAAAAATGCTGCCCTTCGTGCCCGCCAACGGCTCCATGGGCTTCGGCGGGGACGGAGACGATTCCCTGGATTGGACCGGCGGCACCGTAAGCGACGAGCGCATCCGCGAGATCGTCATGCATTTCGAAGACGGCGTCCGAAAGATTCCTATCGCGGAAGATCAAGCGACTTACCTGATTCCCGGAGAACACGACCGGGACGTACGATATATCGAAGGTCTCGACGAGAAGGGCAAGGCGCTTTATACGTGGCAGTTCTAGCGTCGAACGGAGTCGGACGGAACGGTCGCGGAATCGCATGAACGTATCGGTTCGGATTTTGCATTCTTTTTACCTGACGTTCGGACTGTTGCCCTCCCCGGGGCTGTGCTATATTGGGCCTAACGCCGTCATTTACGCTCACGACTCAACGAAAAGGAGACTTCACTCATGCCAAAAAGCATTGCGGTATTCTGCGGTTCGAGAGAGGGAGCTTCCCCTGCCTATATGGAGAGCGCACGCGCGCTCGGCCGCGAGATGGCGAAGCGGGGCATCACTCTCGTGTACGGCGGCTCGCGCGTAGGGCTGATGGGCGCCGTCGCCAATGCCGTGCTGGAGCACGGAGGAGAAGCGATCGGCGTGCTGCCGCACTTCATGCAGGTCCGCGAGATCGCTCATCCCGGGTTGACCGAACTGATCATGGTCGAGTCGATGCACGAACGCAAAGCCAAAATGGCGGAGCTGGCCGAAGGCTTCGTGACGCTGCCCGGCGGTTCGGGCACGATGGAAGAATATTTCGAGATCTTCACCTGGGCGCAGCTCGGCCTGCATACGAAGCCGATCGGCGTCCTGAACGCGGCCGGCTACTACGATCCGCTGATCGCCTTGTTCGACCGGATGACCGGCGAAGGCTTCGTGACGCCGAAGCATCGCGACATGATGCTGAATGCGGAAGAACCCGGCGAACTGCTTGATCTGCTGGAAAGTTACCGGGTGCCGGAAGTTCCGCAGATTTTGACCGAAGAACGAACCTGAATGGAAGAAACGACGGCCGGATTCGGATACAAGGACGCTCCTCGTCCGCAAAACGGCGCAGAAAAGGCTCCGCTCTTGGGCGGAGCCTTTTCCCTTTTCGGAAGATTCCGCCGCTTACCTCGTTCTTCCCCTTTCCGAACCTCCTTTTCTCCACCGGCCGCGTTCGCGCTTCAACTGCTCGTTTTTCCAATGCGTCCGGTCGATTCCCCCCATACGCAGCCTTTCTTCTTCCATCCGCTTTTCCATCAAATAAGGATGTATGTCGTTCTCCTCCTTTTATATGCCCGGTCCGGCGCCTTGCTTGCAGGGTCCCGAACACATGTTTGTTTTTGCCGTTAGTATAGACGCTGAACGGAGACAACAGAGTGTCCAGGTTTGCGCTTCCGATACAAGCAGCATAATAGAGGACTGCCCGCGGAAAAAGGGTAGAATGCGGCGGATCGGTTTCGCCTTTTCCGCGTTAGCCGCGTTTCCGGCGGACTTGGACGCCAAAAAACCCGCCTCCGCCGGAAGAACGGCGGAAAACGGGTTCTGCTGCCGAAGGGCGCGGCAATCCGGAAGGAAGCTCCGCGCGAATCGGAAGTCGGAGAGCAGAAAGGCTCAAGCGTGCTTCTTCAGTTCCTGCGCGCCGTAACCGCTTTGTCCGGCCGGTGCCGCTATCGGCTCGGCCTTGCGCAGATAAGTCATCCAGTAAGCGGCGGCGACGAAGATCGCCCCACCGGTCAGATTGCCCAGCCAGACAGGCACAAAGTTGCCGAAATATTGGCCCCAGGTGAAGTGCCCTTCGAAGATGGCGGCCGGAATCAGGAACATATTGGCCACGACGTGCTGGAAGCCGATCGCCACGAAAGCCATGGTCGGGAACCAGATGCCGAGAATTTTGCCGCTCATGTTGTCCGCTCCGTAGCTGAGCCATACCGCCAGCGCCACGAGCCAGTTGCAGCCGATACCGGAAATGAACGACTGCAGGAACGTGCTGTCGATCTTGTGACCGGCCATGTCGACCAGCTTGTCCAGATACGGCCCCGATGCCGTCAGGCCGACGATATGTCCGAAAAAGTAGGCGACGAAGATGGCCCCGGCGAAGTTCGCGACGGTGATCAGCACGAGGTTTTTGAGCATCTCGCCCGTCGTAATGCGTCGAGCCATCCGGGCCAGCGGCACCGCCATCATGTTGCCGGTCAGAAGTTCGCCGCCGGCCAGCAGTACCAGAACCAACCCGACCGGGAAGACCGCCGCTCCGACGAAATTGGCCATGCTGCCCCATTCGGCCGGCGTATTGGCGATGACCCGAATATCCAGCAGGAAGCCGAGCGCGATAAAAGCACCGGCCAAGAAACCGAGGATCAGAACGGAAGAAAGCGGATTATGGGCCTTCTTCACACCGTTCTCGACCGTGACTTCCGCGATTTGCGGCGGTTTGTTGTAAGCCATTGTGGATGTCCCCTTTATAGCTAAAATTTGAATAATCCCTTGTCGTACCCCATTTTAGCGTAGAAGGAGAAGCCAGTACGTGATATTCCTCATAAAACGGGAGATAAAGTGAATATTTTCACGTATTTTCGGAAAAAGGATTCCCTTTCTTGTCCATAAGCATTTCCCCGCTTTTCCCGCATTCCCGTCCCTATACAGCCCGTATTTTTGCGAGTATAGTGTCCGATAGATGAAATGAACAAAGGCGGTGAACGCGGCATGAACGAAAAACACTCGGCCCCGACCGACATTCCGGCGTGGATGGATTCTATTCCCGGTTCCGACGGCTGGAGCAGCTCGGAACCGATCGACAAAGGCTGGTCCGCGGACCGAAAATATCGCATTACCGTAAAGGACGGAGAATCGCTGCTGCTGCGGGTCTCGGACATTTCGCTGGCGGAAGCCAAACGGGCGGAATTCGAACGGGTTCGTCAGGCTTACTCGCTGGGTATCCCCATGTCGCGGCCGATCGCATTCGGCTTATGCTCGGGCAGCGGGGAACCGGAGCATCCCTCCGCTTCCCCCTTCGCCTATTCGCTGCTAAGCTGGATCGAAGGCGAAGACGCGGAGAGCCTGCTTCCCGGAATGATGGACGACGAAGCCTACCGTCTCGGCCGCGGCGCGGGGGAGTGGCTGCGCCGCATGCACGGCTTGAATGTTCCGGTGGATGCCAAATCGCCCGGCGTCTCCGTCCGCAGACAGTTCGAGCGCAAGAAAGCCGCGTATGCGCGGTGCGGATACCGGCTGCCTTTCGACGACGCTCTGCTGAAGCGGATCGAGGCCAGACTTCCGCTGCTGGACGGGGTGAAACCCGGATTCCGTCAGGGCGACTACCATCCCGGCAATATGATTCTGGGACCGGACGGCGGATTGAATATCATCGATTTCAACCGTTCCGACATCGGGGACCCGATTCGGGACTTCAACCGGCTCGAGACGTTCACCAGCCGGATCAGTCTGCCGTTCGCGCGCGGCCAGCTCGACGGTTACCTGGAGAGCGGGCCGCGCGATCCGGATTTCTTCGGGCGAATGGCGCTCTACTGCGCGATGGAATGCCTGTTCGCGATTGTCTGGGCGGTCCCCTTCGGCGAGCCGGAGATCGGCGATACGCTGAAGCGGTCGGAGCGGATCTGGGAAGACTTCGAAGGATTCGAGCGGAACGTGCCTGTGTGGTATGAAGGAAGCTGAACAGGCGACCTCTTTTCGGAAGCGAACATTGGGAAGAACGCAAAAAAGCCCGCCGGTAGGCGGGCTCTTTTTCGATCCGATTAAACGTTCGTTTTCTGCTGCACCGAACGGGCGGCTTTCTCTTCGCGCGCTCCGAGCGGCTGGGCGTCCATCGCCGCGAAGCCGAGGGAGTTCAGGTAGTTCCAAGGCTTGTTGTAGTGCGGCTGGAAGAAGAAGTCCACGAAGGCCAGTTCTTCGACGGTCATTTTGTTCTGGATGCAGACGGACAGCGTATTGATCGACTGGGTCAGGTCCACTTTGGACATCAACTGCGCGCCGACGATGCGGCGGCTGTCTTTTTCGAATACGATCTTGAATGTCGCTTTTTCGAATTCGGGCATGAACTCCGGACGGTAGTTGTCTTCGAACATCGCCGTCGCCACGTCGAGTCCGGCTTCCAGCGCCGCGGCTTCGGTCATGCCGGTCGCCGCGATGTTGTCTTCATAGATCTTGATGCCGCTGGTGCCTTGAGTTCCCATGTAGGCGATCTTCTTCTCCATCAGGTTCAGCGCGATCAGCGTACCCATGCGCACGGCATTCGTGGCAAGCGGGATGTACGCGGCTTGACCCGTCGGATTGTAACGGATCGCGCAGCTGTCGCCGGCCGCATATACGTCTTTGACGCTCGTTTCCATATAGTTGTCGACGAGGATCGCTCCGCTTGGCAGCATGTCGACCTGACCTTTGAGCAGCTCGGTGTTCGGGCGGAAACCGATGCACAGAATGACCAGGTCCGCTTCGTGCTCGCCCGCCGTCGTGACGACCTTTTGCACTTTGCCGGCCTGTCCTTCGAAACGCACGACTTTCTCGTTCAGAGCCAGCTTGATGCCCTGCTCTTCCAACGATTCTTCAATGCGGTCCGTAAACTCGGCGTCCAGGTATTTGCTCAGGATGCGCTTCTCGGCGTCGATCAGCGTGACTTCTTTGCCGTTCATCTCGAACGCTTCGACCAGCTCGACGCCGATGTAGCCGGCACCGATGACGACGACGCGATTCGCCGTTTTCGCTTTTTCGATGATCGTATTGGAATGGTTGAAGTTCTTCGACAGGATGATGTTGTCCAGATCGATGCCTTCGAACTGCGGCACGATCGGCCACGAACCTGTCGTCACGATCAACTTGTCGAACGTATCGCCGAATTCTTCGCCCGTTTCCAGGTTGCGTACCGTCAGGTTTTTGCCCGCGGCGTCAACGTTCAGCACTTCGTGGCGCATCCGCGTTTTGACGCCGAGCGCGGTCAGATGTTCCGGCGAAGAGTAGAACAGGCCGTTCGGGTCTTTGACCACTCCGCCGACGTACAGCGCGATGCCGCACGAGAGGAAGGAAATGTTGTCGTTGCGTTCGTATACCGTGATTTCGGCTTCCGGATAGAGCTTGGCGGTGCGGACGATAGCGGCGGTTCCTGCGTGCGTACAACCGATAACTGCGATTTTCATAAGTGAATTCCTCCAGTAAGTGATTTTATGGGTTCTGCTTGTAAATACGATGGTTGTGAATTTCGGTACATGATGCCGCATAAAAAAGATGGGACTTTCGGGATACGGCCTTCTAACTGTGAAATCTTTCACCTGTTCCTTCAGGCGATGTTGTGAATTCGTTCACCTGATAATTCTATTATACTGTGACATATTTCACATTGCAAGAGAAAAGCATGACTTTGAGTAATTTTTCACATGTTTGACACAATGAAACCGATCTCTTCTCTTCATTCGCGGTATTCAATGTATAATTTGTCATATCAAAAAACCGCATCGTCGGCAGAAAAGCCGGGATGCGGTCTGAAGAAACAGGAAACTTTACTGGGAAGCGGTCCGCAGCCGGTCTTCGCCGACCTGCTGAGCGGCCGCATTCTGCACGACTTCGCGCTTGCGCTGCTCTTCCGACAAAGCATACAGCGCATACGGCAGACACAGCGGAACGCCCGTGCGCGGATCGGTCACGATATCGGCCTCGATCCCGAATACTTCGTGCATCACAAGAGGACACATGACTTCCAGCGGCGTGCCGGAAGCGAGCGCCTCCCCCTGCTTGATCGCAATCATGTGCTGAGCAAAACGGGAAGCGTGATTGAGGTCGTGCACGACCATGACGATCGTCCGTCCCTCGGTCTTGTTAAGGTCGTGCAGCAGCTGCAGAACTTCGAGCTGATGCGCCATGTCCAGATAAGTGGTCGGCTCGTCCAGGAACAGAATGTCGGTCTCCTGAGCCAGCGCCATCGCGATCCAGGCCCGCTGCCGCTGGCCGCCCGAGAGCTGGTCGATAGGGCGGTCGTGGAAGTCGCGCATGCCGGTTACGTCCAGCGCCCACTCTACGACCTTCTTGTCCTCCGCCTTCAAGGCGCCGAATCCTTTCTGGTGCGGAAAACGGCCGTAAGAAACAAGCTCGGTTACGGTAAGGCCTTCCGGAGCGGTCGGCGTCTGCGGCAGAATCGCCAGCTGTTTCGCCACTTCCCGCGTAGATTGTTTGTGAATCGATTTGCCGTCCAGCAGTACGCTGCCGTTTTTCGGACGCATCAGACGCGCCATCGTTTTCAAAATGGTCGATTTGCCGGAACCGTTCGCTCCGACAAGCGCCGTAATTTTCCCCTGCGGGATTTCGATATTGAGATCCTTAACGATCAGGCGGTCTTCATAGGCAATATCCAGATGCGAGGTGCTTAAGCGGAACATAGAGCGGATCATTCCCTTCCGAAAATTCTGCGGCCGTGCACTTGGCTTAACGGCTTGTATGGATAAAACCAAACATTGGAACGTCGCGATAGGATAACGGTTATATACATCATCGGAACTTCATGCTTTCTTCATTACAGTTTAAGATACTGATAATCATTATCAAATGTCAAGTTAAATTTAAACGCTTCTCTTCTTCCGAACGCAACAAAAAGACCCGAAAACCAGGAGGGCTTTCGGGCCTCTTCCACGAGGGAAGCGCACGCGGCAGGCGTACGCAGCATATATAAAACGTATAGGATCGGTAGTTTGGCAGGAGATTACGCCTTATACTTAAGCTGCTTCTTGAGCTGGCTGACCCGGCTCTGGCTGATGCCGAGCATTTGGGCGATCTCGCTCTGGCTGGCTTCCGGATGATCGATCAGCGCCTGCTCCAGGCGAGGAAGCATGTCGGATACCCGTACCCGCTTCTTGGAAGCGGACTCCTCGACCGTCGGCGCATGATGTACCGGAACCGCAGGGGCATGCTTGAGTTCCTCCAGGCAAGAGCCGCACACGAACTGATCCTTGTAATAAACCACGCTGTCCAACGTACGACAAAACGCACATTCGGTCGACTTGTACTTGCGCATGACAAGCATGCCGTCGTCCGTCACAAAAAATTCCAACGAATCGCCGATCTCGATATTTCTCGTTCCCCGAATTTCGCTGGGGATCACGATCCTTCCGAGACTGTCCAAACTACGAATCATACCGGTATCCTTCATTTTGAATTCCTCTCTATATTAAGTTAGAGTTTAGCAAAAAAGTTTATTTAATATGCAGTATAGCATATTTCAGGCTTTTTTCTACTTTTTATTCAAAAAATGTCTAAAAAACCAAATTCATTTTCTATAAATATCATTTTTGTTACACTAAATTTATTGTAACGGTAAAGCGTAACTACATCAAGATAACAAAAAAATAAAAAAACGAAAACTGTAAACACGCTCAACCGCAACGTTTTCGAACACAAAAAAACCGCTTTGATCAAAAGACGGATCGGTGGGGCCGGAATCCATTCATTTTGACAAAACGGTTTTTTCACGAGATTTCATTGTACTGCTTCAGCGCCATTATTAAGTTTGTCAATCACTCGCAAGAAGTCAAACTCCCGCGGACCCGTATGAAGAGGCATGATGCAGCTCTCTGGATTCCATCCGGGGCCCTCCGGCTTTCTGCCGCTGTGCGAGTACAATATAAGCGTCCAACCGCTGGCTCAACTCGACAACGTCCCGGTCACAAAAACTTTTATGTTCCGTGATCTTCAGCAGTTCGTGCCGTAAGTGCTCGATCATGGTGTACAGCGGTTCTTCGTTGCGATAAGAATTGTAAGCCAATACGGTCACCTTCTCTCTCGTGCTTACTTTTCTATAATAGGCTCTGATAGTAAAAAACAATTTTTGCTAAATTCAGATAAAAGAACACTTTTTTGTGGAAGTCATTACAGTGCCTGCGGAAAAATGCCGGAGACGATTTTCTTGACGGAGCGTTCGCTTCTCTGGTATATCTGGTTGAGCTTGCCGAAGGCGAACTTCGTCTGCCGTCAGGCCCCGGCTTTAACGGTGCCTGACTACGTCCCGCACAAGAAAAGGAGGATGCGTGTGCTGTCCGATTCCACCGAATTGACCCATCTGTTTATCCGAACGCTCCGCGCTCATCACAGCCGGATGCATGTCGCTCACCAGTCGCTCGACATCCATCCCGGACAAGCGCCGTTATTTTTCATCCTGTCCGATCAGGAAGGATTGAACCAAAAAGAACTGGCCGAACGCATGCATATCAAGCCGGCCACCCTTACCGTCATGCTCTCGCGTCTCGAACAGGCCGGATTTGTCGAACGCTTCTCCGATCCCGCCGATCAGCGGATCTGGCGGGTCCGTTTGACTCCGGGCGGCCGGGATATCTCGCGCCGCGTGCGCGCCGCGGTCGAAGAGCTGGACGCCGTAACGTTCGACAGCTTTACGCCGGAGGAACGCGATCAGTTCCGGAGGCTGATGAATAAAATGTACGACAATTTAAAAAGCGAGCCCGGATCGTAGACCGGCGCTTGGCGGCGATGCCGCGAGAGCCCCGTTTCGCGGAACCTGCCGCCCGAGACTTTCCCAAACCGAAGTTTTGCCGCGCCAAAAAGCCCCGGATTCTATTCCGGGGCTCAGGCTGTCGAAAAAGTCACGTAGTAGAGAGAAGCAAGCCGGCTCCGAGAGAAATTCGTTAGCGTATGCTTACGAAGTGCCTTTCTTCGAAAGGCTGTAGGTCGCGTGTTGAAGTCGGGAAAAGAGATCGAATTTTAGCGGAATTTTCCCGATTTCAAAGGCGAACACTATCAGCGTATGCTTCCGAAGCGGCTTTCTACGAAAGCCTGTACTTCACTGAATTTCTCTCTCCGCCGTCTCGCTTCTAGCTACGTTAGACTTTCTCGACACGTTGAGCCCCGGATTCTATTCCGGGGCTTTTTGGCTTGCGGGAGCGGAGAAGCGGCCGTCTCCGGGATGAGGGAGACGGTTACCCCGCCGAGCCCGTCGGCGAAGGGCTCAGCGGCGGCGTCCGCGTCCGCCGCCCTGGTCGGGGCCGCGGCTGCCGCTCCGCCCGCTGCCGCCGTTGCTGCGGCCGCCCTCGCTGCGGCCGGAACCGCTTTTGCTTCCGCGGCCGGAATCGCCGCGGTCGTAGCCGCCGCGGCCCGATTCGCCGCTGCGGCCTTCGCGGCCGCTTCCGGCGTAGCCGCCCTCGCTGCGCGAGCCGCGGCCCGTTCCGGTGCCGCGGGAACTGCCGCCGCGGCGGTTCGCCCCCGCGCCGTCGCGTCCGGCGCGATCTTCGCCGCCGGCTACGCGCCGAGTGCCGCGCGGGCCTTCGCCACGCGCGCTCTCGCGGCTGCCCGCTCCTTCGCCGCGGCGGCCCCGGCCGCCTTCCTGCGGTCGGCCGGCGCCGGCGCCGCGTCTCGCGCCGCCTTTGACGGATGCTTCGCGGCCTTGATCCGGCCGCCGCGTCGCGTCCGCGACCCGAACGATGCCGCCGTTCTGATACACGACGCGCTCCGGTCTTTGTCTCGTCGCCTGTTCGATCAGATCAAGCGTCCCGTGATCGCGCTGCGCGACGAACGTATACGCCCGACCTTTGTCCCCGGCGCGGCCCGTACGGCCGATCCGGTGAATGTAGCTGTCCGTATCCTGCGGGATATCGTAATTGAAGACGTGCGTGACGCCCTCGACGTCGAGACCGCGGGCGGCGACGTCCGTCGCGACCAGAATCTGCAGCCGGGCCTCCCGGAACGCGCGCATCACCTGTTCGCGCTTGTTCTGGGACAAATCGCCGTGCAGCTCGGCGGAGTTGTACCCTTCCGTCTGAAGATCTTCGTTCAGTTTGGAAGCGCGGCGCTTCGTCCGGCAGAATACGACCGCCAGATAAGGGTTCTCACGGTCGATAATGAATTTCAGCGCGGCGAACTTGCTGCGGTCCGTGCATTCCAGCGCGATCTGGCGAATATTGCGCGCCGGGACTTTTTCGGCCGGCGTGATGCTGATCTGTTCGGCGTCTCTCGTATAAGCGCCAGCCAGCTGCCGTACCGTATCGGGCAGCGTCGCCGAGAACAGCATCGTTTGGCGCGACGGCGGCGTCGCTTCGATAATCGACTGCACTTCCGTCAGGAAGCCCATGTGGAGCATCTGGTCGGCTTCGTCCAATACCAGCGTCTTCACGCGGCTCAGCTTCAGCGTCTCGCGGCGGATATGGTCGAGCAGCCGGCCCGGCGTTCCGATGACGAGATCGCAGCCGCTTTTCAGCTTGTGCAGCTGCGCTTCCACGTCCTGGCCGCCGTATACGGACAAGATTCGCATGTCCGGTCCCGCCATCTTGCGCGCCTCGACCGTAATTTGCAGCGCGAGCTCGCGCGTCGGCGCCACTACCAGAGCAGGCGGCAGCCCTGTACCTTCCGAGCGTCCGCCGTCGTGCCATTGGCGTCCCGCCGCGATCTTTTCCAGAATCGGCAGGATGAAGGCCAGCGTCTTGCCTGTGCCCGTCTGCGCCTGTACCATCAGATCGCGTCCTTCCAGCGCCAGCGGAAGCGAAGCTTCCTGTACGGGAGTCGGCACGGTAATCCCCTGCGCCTGCAAGCGTTCCAGCACCTCGGGAGCGATCCCCAAATCTTTAAATGTCGTCATAGTCATTATTCCTCCGTATGGGGACTGCTTCCGCGATGCTGGCATCCGCTTACGCGGATTCCAAAAGAAGGGGCACCCGTCGTTAACGGATACCCCCTTTCCGAAATCAATGGCCCGAAGGCGCGGAAAGTCCCGATTTTTCGATCGTTACGCGGCTCTCGTCGTTCAGTCCGCGAATTTCTGCTTGCTTGCCCAGCTTGTAATATTCGAACTTGACTCTCGATACCGCCGAAGCGGCCGAATGATCCCATACATGCGAATGCGAAAAGTCGATAACCACTTTATCCGGATCGGCTGCCGGCGTAAAGTAATCCACGAAATGCGAGGCCGTCCCGAAGAACATCTGCCCGCGAACCTCGTATACTTTTACCCCGCCGCTCATTTCCGAAGTCACTTTCAGCCGCGCGATTTTCCAACCGAAATGCAGCGTGCACAGCACGACGCCCACGCCTACGCCGATCGACAGATTGTCCGTGGCGACGACGATGCCCACCACGACCAGCATGACGACCGTATCGGCCAGCGGTATTTTGTTGATCCGGGTCAACGAGCTCCAATCGAAGGTCCCGATCGAAACCATGATCATGACTCCCACAAGCGCCGCCAACGGAATTTGACTGACGATATCGCCCAGCAGCAGCAGGATGACCAACAGGAACGCGCCCGCCGTAAAGGTGGACAGCCGGCCGCGGCCGCCCGACTTGATGTTGATGACGGACTGCCCGATCATCGCGCAGCCGGCCATGCCGCCGAAGAAGCCGGTCACGATATTGGCAATGCCTTGTCCGCGCGCTTCGACGTTTTTGTTGCTTTTCGTTTCCGTCATATCGTCCACGATCGTGGCCGTCAGCAGCGACTCCAGCAGGCCGACCATCGCCAGCGAGATCGACACGGGCAGAATGGTCATCAGCATGCTCCATGTGAGATCGATCTGCGGAATATGGAACAACGGCGGCGTACTGCCGAGCTCTCCCATCTGTCCGACCGTCTTCACATCCAGACCCAGCCATACCGCGATCAGCGACATGACGACGATCGCCACCAGCGGAGCCGGAACCGCCTTCGTGAAGCGAGGCAAAATATAAATGATCGCCAGCGTCCCGGCTATGATGGCGTACATGGCCGGACCCGCGCCGACAAACTGCGGCAGCTGGGCCATAAAAATAATGATCGCCAGCGCATTGACGAAGCCCGTCATTACGGGCTTCGGAATAAACGTAATGAACCTTCCGATTCCGAGTACGCCGAGCAGCACCTGAATAACCCCGGCCAGAACGCCGGCCGCGAGCAGATACTCCATCCCGTGATCGCGGTACAAACTTCCCATCAGCACCGCCATCGCTCCCGTCGCCGCCGAGATCATGCCGGCCCGTCCGCCGACGAACGCGATCACGATCGCAATGACGATGGAAGCGTGCAGGCCGACGATCGGATCGACACCCGCCACGATCGAGAATCCGATCGCTTCCGGAATAAGCGCGAGCGCCACCGTGATGCCGGACAGAATGTCGCCGCGCACGTTGCCGAACCACTGCTTTCTTAACTCCATAACCATCCTCTTTCCATGGACATTTGTAAAAAATGGCCCGTATGATGTTGTTGAGTTTTCCCCTCTCAGAAAAACCCGGGTCCGTTATAGTCAAGACCCTCATTATACAGAACGGAAAGAGATCCGGCCAGCAGAGCAAAACGGCAGAAAAAGGAGTCAGGAGGCCATTTTCGGCTCTTTTCGCCTCCCGTCACGCTTCATTCTGCCTTTTTTGAAAATTTACACATAAAATTTGTATTTTCACGATTTTCATTTGCGAAATCCGTCTAGAATCGGCCCGATTTAAAAATGGAGAACAGCAGCAGCATCACCATCAAGACGGCGACGACCAATCCCATCTCGATGATCGGATAATTCCAAATCACCGTCTCTTTGCCCGCGACCGCCGCCCCGATGACGAGGCCCGCCATCACGATGCAAAACCCCAACAGCACGATGCTGAAGGCCAGACGGTTGACCAACCGGTCCATTCCTTTGGAAGCCCGCCGCAGCTCGGGCATCTCCAGCTCGACCTTGACCCGGCCGCCGCTGATAAACGATGTCAGATGCCGCAGCCGATCCGGCAGCCCGGCAAGCGAATCGGTCAGGCCCAGCGCCCCGCTGACCGCCTTGCGGCCGAGACGCGCCGGACCGAGCTTCTCGCGCGCCAGCTTGCGGCCGAACGGCTCGGCGAGCGTCACGATGCTGAGCGTCGGATCGAGACGTTCGACCATGCCTTCGGTCGTCACCAACGCCTTGCCCAGCAGCAGCAGATCCGGCGGAATGCCGATGCCGTGCTGTCTGGCCGTCGTGAAAAAGTCGTTGACGACCTGCCCCAGGTTCACCTCGGAAAACGGCACATTATAGTAGCGCTCCCTCAGCCGGTCCAGATCCCGACGCAGCGCGAGCAGGTCGGTCTCTTCGGGCACCATGCCCATCCGGTTGATCGCCCGTACCATCGCCGGCGTATCCTGCCGCATCAGGGCGATCACGAGGGAAGCGAGGTACTCCCGCATGTCCGAACTCAGACGTCCGACCATGCCGAAATCGAGAAACGTGATCGAACCGTCTTTCATGATCAGCACGTTGCCCGGATGAGGATCCGCATGGAAAAAGCCGGCGATGAAAATCTGGTTCAGCACGGCGTTTACGATCAGCGAGGCGATGTTTTTGACATCATACCCTTTCTGTTCGAGCTGATCCCGATCGGCGGGCTTGATTCCTTCGACATAGCTCATCGTCAATACCCGTTCGGACGTATGATCCCAGAACACCTCGGGCACGTGAATATGTTTGTCCTGCTGAAATTGCTTGGCTATCCGCTCCATGTTGCGCGCTTCCGACGTATAGTCCAGCTCCGCTTCCATCGAACGCGAAAACTCTTCGACGAGCTGGGGCATTTGATAGCGGTTCACCCATTCCCACCGTTTCTCTCCGAGCGAGACCAGATCGTGCAGGATCTCAAGGTCCCGCATAACGAGTTTTTTGACGCCGGGACGCTGTACTTTGACCGCGACGCGGCGCCCGCCTTCGATCAGGCGCGCGCTATGTACCTGCCCGATCGAGGCGGCGGCGATCGGCTGCTCCGAAAACTCGCTCATCACGTTCTCGATCGGTCCTCCCAGCTCCAATTCGACAATGCGCCGGGCTTCTTCCGCCCCGAACGGAGGCACGTCGTCCTGCAGTTTCGCCAGTTCCTGGACGACGGAAGCCGGCAGCAGATCGGAGCGGGTGCTCGCCAGCTGACCCAATTTGATAAACGTCGGCCCGAGTTCCTCGAACACAAGCCGAATGCGCTCTCCCAGCGTTTTCGTTTCAGGCGCTTCGCGCCGAATCCAGCGAATGGGCAGACGTAGCACACGCGTCAGCCCCATCTCCTCGACCATATAGCCGAAGCCGTGCCGGATTAAAGCGACCGCGATTTCCCGGTAGCGGCCGGCATGGCGGATATGGACGGCCATCTTACTCCGCCGTCGTTTCCCCGGTAGTCCCCGGTCGGTAGTTGTTCGTTTCCGCGGCCGGGTCCGCCGTCGCTTCCGGCTTAGCGCCTTCGAGCTCCGCCACGCGCTGTTCCAGCACCGCAATGCGCTGTTCCAGGCTCACGACGTCGCTGCCGGCCGGCACGTCGAGTTCCTGCAGCACGCGGCGCACCTGCTCCTGAACCATGCCTTTGATCGCGGAACGTTCCTCTTCCCCGCGCTCGATCAGCCTGTTCACGACGGCTTTCGATTCGGACGGCGCGATTTCGCCTTTCTTTACCAGATCGTCGACGACTTTTTCCACTTTTTCCTTGCTTGCTACAGTCAGACCGATTCCCAGCGACAATGCCTTTTTCAACAGATCACTCATGAATGATTCCTCCGTTTTCAAATGGAATACGTTCGCTTGCCCCGTCTGCGTCAGGCCCGCGCGGCGGCGGTCCCCCGTCAGACGGTGTCTTCCGCCTGCGCGACTTCCCTGCTTTGCGCTTCTTCCCCGCGGGAAGCCGCGTAATACTTCGCCAATTCGACCATCATGCTGCCCATCCGCTCTTCCCTGGGCGCGATCACCCGGTCAATGCCTTCTTCGCGGATCGACTGGGCCGTCACCTTGCCGACCGCCACGGCTACCACTTCGTTGTCGAAGGAAGCGCGCAGCGCTTCTTCGAGGCCGCCGGCCGCGGCATGCTGAATCAGGAAACGTACCTGCGGCGCGCTCGTGAACGTCACGGCGTCGACCCGGCGTTCCAAAATGTCGTCCAGCAGCTGCTGGAGCTGTTCTTCCGGCGGCGCGATATGCCGGTAAGGCAGAACCGTGCGCACCGATGCTCCCCGCCCTTCCAGCCAGTCCACCAGCTTCGGAGCCGGGTCGCCATGCAGCTGGACGAGAACGCTGCCGCCGGCAAAGTCGTATTGCTCCATCTGCCGCAGCAGACCTTCGGTACTGCCGTCGTCGTCGCGCACGAGCGGAGCAAGCCCCCTCTTCTTCAACGCGTTCGCGGTCTTGTATCCGCGCGCCGCGATCTTGGACTGCGCCAACGTGTCCATGAAGGCCTCGCCCAATTCCATTTCCTGAGCCGCATTGATGAGCGCTTCTAAGCCCATGCCCGTCGTCAAGACGGACCATTCGGGCTTCAACCGAATCCATTCGGAGATCCCGCTCCCCAGCTCCGGTTCGTCCAGGAACACCGTTCCCTGCGCCGGACGAATCAGTGCCGTTCCTCCCATGTTCTGCACGATTTTGCTCAGTTCCTCCGCTTTGCGCGGTCCCGTAATCGCGATGCGTTTTCCTTCCAGCCTCTTCGCCAAGCGATTTGCCCCTTCCCCTATCCTTATATAGAAGGCTTCCCCTGCGGACGTCATCAACAACCGCTTAAAAACCGACGCTTTCCGCCTTCCGGCTGCTTTGCATTTATTTTCGCTTCCCCAGCGCAAAATTGCAACCGCCGCAGGCAAAACGCCCGAATCGCTTAAAGGAATCGACCCTCTCTTTTACCCTAAAAATACTTATATTCACTTTCGATCAAAATTACTATCATATCCTTCCCGACTCTTCCGATATATAATTTAACCCACAATTGAATTTTGCGCGTTATCCGCTTTCGAACGAGGCTTCCCCTTTCGGAACCGTTCCGGCCGCCCGTTTTCCTTCCTGTTTTTTCCTTGATAAAAGCGATTGACCTTTATTCATTTCTTCATGTATATTGTAAATTACTAGTATTAAAAGAATTATATGAGAAGCTTCGAATTTGAATGGATTTTAGCAACGCGAGCGAGGTGCAGACATGGAAACGACAATTACTCTCCGTTCGGAAATCGAAAAAGGCATCGCGGAACTCGGGATGAACTTTTCCAGCTTCGGCGAATTATCCGGCATCAACCGCGGCATCTTCAGCGCCATCCTCAACGGCAGCCCGCCGAAGCCGATCTCGCTGAATCAGATGGAGGCCATTACCCGCGCTTTCGGCAGGCCGGAAGGCTGGATGTTCGATCTTTATATTGAAGAATGTTTTTACGACGGGAAGCCTAACCGCCGCCGCGTCGAACCTTTCCTGATCCGCTGCGCCGAACTCGGACGAACGGACTGCATCCGCGAAGTGCTGTCCCGCCTGCTCGAAGATCTGAAGCATATCTCGATGATCTTCGACATCGCGGAGACTCTTTTCATGTCGGGAAAAATTCAGGAATCGCTGATTTTTTACGAATGCGTGGTCGAGAACGAAAAGTATCATCATTCCGAGCGGCTGGCGGTCAGCCACTACCGAATTTTCCGTGCCGCGATCGGCGAAGACAACGAACAGAATCTCCGCGCCGCGCTGAGGTTCGAACCGTTTTGCGGAAAGCTGCCGGAGCATCATCGCCTGGACGGGCTGCTTCAATTGACGAACGTGTATTATTCTCTTGAACGCTGGAAAACCACGGAACATTATGCGGATGAGTTGATCGAGTTTTCTCAAAGCGTCTATGAAAACGAAACTTTGAAAAGAAATAAAAATAAAAAGTACGAACCTTTAATGACGGAACGTCCGCTCGTAAAGTATTACGGTCAGGGATATTTAGTCAAAGGCGGGATGCTTGAAGCTCAAGGTCATTATAAAGAGGCCAAGCGTTTTATCGAACGGTATGCCGATCTAAGCTGGTTTGAGGGTCTGGACGAGGAAGGAAGGAACGAAGTAGACAAGTTCAAGCTTTTTGCGGAAGCCAACCTGTTCAATCTCGAAGTGTTGATGGGAAATTTTGAATACTTGGATAAGTACACAATTTTTTTGGAAGAACATCCTCAAGAAATCTTGCCCAGCCTTTTAACCATTATCGAGTCCGCGAATAAACACAATTTCTTCATCGACCAAGTGATCCACAAATTTTCCGCCTATATCGGTCATGAAGAAAACCCTCCCGAGATTGAGCAAAACTACTACGGATCGACCACCATTAATCGGATCTTGCCCAATCTTTTTTATGAGCTTTCCATCTACTACGTCAAAAAAGAAAATTATGCGACTGCCATTGATTATTCTTTACAAGCACTCGAAAAATCTATTAAAATACGCAATAAGAACGTATTTATGAAATGTGTTCCTTTTTTCGAAGAATTCAGAATATTTGCGACGTCCGAGCACAAAAAGAAGTATGAAGCGATTATGAAGGAGATGTATCAAAATGCGTAAGTCTATTGCAGGTACTATTTTGGTTTTCGCTGCGTCCTTTTTGCTCTTTGCTCTTCCGGTCAGCCCGGCCCACCTTGACGCGGACCTCGTCATCAAGCCGCTGGTTAACGGAATCGGAACCTAAGCGCGTATAAAAACGAACGGCCCTGCGTTTTCCATACGCAGGGCCGTTCGTTTTTATGCTTTCATAACCGGCTTGTGAAGGACTCATGCGGATAAAGCCGTTATCTTTGCTGCGCTAGCCCTAAAGCGGCGCCTTTTTCTAGGAAAGAGCATTAGCGGAACCGTCGGCTTCGGATTCAATCCGCTGCCGGCTTTTTTTGCGCTTATTTCTTCGGATTATCGCTTCCAATAGGCTTTGCGGCTCTTTAAAACGGCTCGGGATGTGCAAAATCCCGACAAGTTTTTTTCTGAACGCAGCACCGCAACGCAGGGAGATATTAAAGATATATCGCTATCGTTTCGCTATCGGCGTTTATAATAAATCAATTACAGCCCCTACCCAGCCGCGGGCTCAACCGGGCGCAAAGCGCTTTACCCGCTCCGCAGCCTGCGCCATTCGCCGGATTGGCCTTTCATATTTCTGACCGAGGTGTACGACATGATGACAACTTCCAACCCACTCCGCTCGGCCATCACCCAGAATATGTGGAAGCTGGGATACAATTTCGCCGTTTTATCCGAAAAATCGGACATTCACCGTGGGACGCTCAGCATGATTTTTGTCGGCGGAAATTCCCGGATCAGTCCGATGTCTTTCCACCATCTAACCAAAATTTCCAGAGCGCTCGAACTGCCGGAAGACGCCTTTTTCAATCTGTATGTCGATGAATGCTTCTTCTGCGGAAAGCCCAATTGGAGCCGGATCGAGCCTTTTCTTGAACGCTGCATCGAGATGGGGTATCCGGACTTTCTCGAAAAAGTGCTTCACAGGCTGAAAGGCGAACCCCGCTATCTGCCGCTGCTCTTTCAACTCGCGGAGCGGCAGCAAAAAGAAGAAACCAAACCGTTGACCGAACGTTTATATGAATATGTGCTCGCCCATAACAGGGACCGCCATTCGGACGAAAAGGCGATATGCCATTACCGCCTCTTCCTGTTCGAGCTGAGCGAGGACGAAGAGAACAATTTCAGGGCGCTGAACGCTTTTCTGCCTTACCGCGATAATCTGCCGTACGGATTGAAATTGGAGTCGCTGATCGTCATGGGAAACCTCTGCTACAACCGGATGGACACCGAAGCGCTGGAGAATGTGGCCGACGAGCTGATCGCGCTCTGTCTGCATCTGTTCGGCACGGAAGAGCATCCGCCTGACAAACCGTTCAAGCCCGACCGCAAGCTGGAACGGCCTGCGGCCGTTTATTACGGGCACGGTTACATGATGAAGCAGATCGCGCTTTCCGAAAGGAACGAGTATCAAGAAGCCGAAGCTTGTTCAAGCCTTTACGAAAGTCTCGGCTGGCTGGCCGGTTCGGAAGACGGCGCGGAAGAAGCCGTGTCGATGCTCCGACGCTTTGCCCATGCCAACCGTGTGGGATGCCGGCTGCTGGCGGGAGACCTTGACGCGCTGCCGGCATACATCCGGCTGCTGGAAGCTTATCCGAAGGAGACGGTATCCGGCCTGATCGTTCTTCTTAAGACGGCGACCCGCTGCGCGATTTCCGTCGATCCCTGGCTGCGCCGCTTCCCGCTCGATTTGCAGAAGTATTTGGATTTGCAGGACGACGCCGGCTCCAGGCAGCTCAGCCGCAACCGATTCGCCCGCCTGCTGTATCAGCTCGCTATCTACCACTTCAGCCGGGGACGGCTCGAAGAGTCGCTTCAGGCGGCTCTGCAGAGCTGCGAGCTGTCCCATCAATTGAACAATCACCGGATGTTCCGCCTGCTTTCCTCTCTCACGCTGATGTACAGCGGGCAGGCGGAACCGACCGAGCTCTGAGAGGTGCATCATGGAAAAATCGTTTAAACTCCGCTCCGCTATCGAAAAAGAAATGGCGAACCAGGGGTACAACTTCTCAACGCTGAGCGAAAAATCCGGCATAAACCGGGGCGTATTCAGCGCGATTTTGAACAGCACGCCGCCGAAACCCGTATCTTTTCACCAACTGGCCACCATCACCGAAGCGTTGAACATGCCGGCAGGCTGGTTGTTTGACGAATATGTGGGCGAATGCTTTTACGGCGACAAACCGAACCGGCGGCGGATCGAGCCTTTTTTGCTGGCCTGCTCCGAATTGGGCCGCACCGACCTGGTCCGCCAGGTGCTCAAGCGGCTGCTTGAAGATCTCAAGTACCTGCCGTTCGTGTTCGAGACGGCCGAGACGCTGTTCCTGGAAGGCAAGCTCGCCCAGTCCGCTCCGTTCTACGAAATTGTCGCCGAGCATGAAAAGCATCAGCATTCGGTTCGATTGTCCGTCAGCCAATATCGCCTGTTCCGCACGCGGCTGAGCGAAGACGGAGAAGAAAATCTCAAAGCGGCCGTCCAATTCGAGCCCTTCCGGCATCTGCTGCCCGGACGCTTGAAGCTTGACGCGCTGCTTCGTTTGAGCAATCTGTACTACGAACTGGGCAAGTACGCCGATATGGAAGTCATGGCGGGAGAGCTGTTCGATGCCGCTTCCGAATTGTACGAAGGCATTCGCTCGGGCCGAACCGTGCTTGAAGCTCCCGACGAACCGAAGGCGCTGCCGGCCAAGTCTCTCGTGTTTTACTACGCGAGCGCCCTGCTGCACAAGCAGCTGGCGCTGATCGAACAAGAACGTTTCGAAGAAGCCAAACCTTACGGGGAACGTTATGGCGATCTGAGCGGCTTCGAGGTCATGGACGACGACGGCCGGCAAGAAGTCGAAAGATTCAAAGTCTTCGCGCTCGGCAACGGTCTGGATCTTGAATTGATGCTCGGCAATTTCTCGATTCTGCCGCAGTATGCCGATTACATGGATCGCTATCCGGCCGAGACCCTTCTCTGCCTCGTCAATCTTGTCAAAGCGGCAAACCGGCACGGCGCGGACATCGACGACATACTGAGCGAGCGTTATATACCGATCGACGAATATTTCGAGCGGGTTCCCGAAAATTATTATCCGGAAGCGATCATCCGCAGCACGTTCGCCAGCTTGCATTATCATCTGGCGGTATACCATCATCGTCACGGAAGACGGACCGAATCGGCGGAGCATGTAAGAACCTGTTGGCAGTTGTCGCAGGAACTGAACAATCAGCAGCATTTCCGCCAGCTGGCTTCGCTCCTCTCCCTGCCGCCGCTTTTTGTGCAGAGCCAAGCAAGCGGTACGGGCGAAGCGGAGCGTTCATAAGCGAAAGTCCTCCAGCCGCCGAACGTACGATGGCACGCAAAAGCGCCGCGAAGCGGGAATACTCCCGTTTCGCGGCGCTTTTTACGGCTCCGGCTTTTTGCGATCTCCGTTATTCGGCCGAATCGGTCTCGATCCGAATGTCTTTGACGTACTGTTCCGGCTCGGTCACTTCAAGCGACTTTGCGAATACTTCCGCCACCGGTTCGATCGCGACCATCATGCTGCCGCTGAGGTTCTGCATCGAATAGCCGAGATCGATCGTCTTCGCGTTCGCTGCGTCCTCGCCCGTCTGAACGGTCATTTTCGAGCTTCCCTTGGTCAGCGCGGCAGTGATGTCGCCCTTGCGCAGCTTGACGACGCTTGTGCCGTCGAAGCCGAATTCGGCGCCGAGCGCCGCGGCCAGTTCCTTGATTGGCACGAGAATCCGGCCTTCCCGCACCTGGGCCGGCACGCTGAATTCGACCTCCTCGCCGTCGACATAGACGAACAGACTGAACGCCCCGCTCTCCATATCGACCGCCAGATGCGCTAGCTGGCTCTCCAGCTCTTCGTTGAACTTGTCCACGTTGTCGGCGGTCACGAGGTTTTTGCCTTTCGCGATCTCGCGGATAATCAGCTCGTTGATCGCCTGGCTGTGGTGCGACAGATCTTTATATTGGGCCAGATCGTAAGTGATCGACGTATCTTCCTGGAAGTCGTACACTTTCACGTTCGGATACTTGCTGAACTGATCGAACATGTATTTTTTCATCGCGTATTGATTCTCGGCCCGAACCGGATTCGTCTCCGCCCAGACCTGCTGACGCAGAATCGTATAAGGCGGGTAGTAGAAGGTGAATTCCGTTTCCGGGTGCTCCTTGATCAGGCTCAGCACGTACTTGTCGAACACGGCTTTCACATTGTCGAGCGAAAACTCGTTTTTGCCGTAATTTTGTTCCTTGATGCGGGCTTTCTCCCAAGTTTCAAGCACTTTTTCCTTGCTGTACTTGGCCGATTTGTCCCAGTTGCGCAGCGTATCGAGATTCCGGAACGCTCTGTATTCGTCCTCGGACGAAGTCAGCGCCCTCCAGGCATGCTTGATGTTGGAAATGTTGAACAAATACTCGTAGTCGTTGAACGGATTGTTGTCGTACATGTACATCGGCATATTTTCCGAGACGGCGTCGACATCCTGCCGCATCGCGAAATAATCGAGACCCCAGATGACTTTTTTGACCTGGCCGGTCCCGAGCGCGACCTTGCCGACGGCATGCTGTTCCATCGCCGTCGAACCCTCGATCGACAGCTTCATCACGCTGCCGCCCATGACTTCTTCCACGTAAGACGGTACGAAATTCTGCGTCATCGAGCTGCCGAGAATGATCGTGTCGTACTCGTAGCTGCGGGCCAGGCCCGCATTCTGATAACGTTCCTGCGACGAATACAGCGGCGCATAAAACGTCGACTTCCGGTACATTTGCAGCGGGTCGACCAGGTACATAAACAGGCCGACCAGCAGGGCAAACACGAGCGCGCTGGCCGTAAACTTAATCAAGAACTTGCGGTACCCCTTGTTATCCATAACCTTCCCCCATGATGAACCGAACCCTTATTTCAGAAATTGAAGTAGAGGAATTCGCTGATTTGGTTGAAATACAGAAGCGAGACGACGAACAGGGCGGCGGCGAACACCGCACGGCTCAGCGTCGGCTTGAAGCTCTCCGTCAATTGGATCGAGTTGCGTGCAAGCAGGGCGATCAGCAGGGCGATCACGACAAGCGGCAGACCCGAAGTCAGCAGGTCGGGCGGAATGATGACTCCGCTCATGCCGAACATTCCCTTCAGAATGCGCACCCCGTCCGACCAGTGCTGGGCGCGGAAAAAGACCCAGGCGATGTTGACGAAGTTGAACGTAATGAACCAGCCGACGAATTTGTTCATCTTGATGCCGGTCAGCTGCCAGAGGCGCTGGACAACCTGCGCGGCGCCGTGCAGCGCCCCCCAGATGATGAACGTCCAGCCCGCTCCGTGCCAGAAGCCGCCGATCAGGAAGGTCAGGAACAGATTGACGTAAGTCCGCGTCGTTCCTTTGCGATTGCCGCCGAGCGGAATGTAGATGTAATCTTTCAGGAAGCGGCTGAGCGTCATATGCCATCTCGCCCAGAAGTCCTTGATGCTGACGCCCTTGTACGGCGAGTTGAAGTTGATCGGCAGCTTGATGTTGAAGATCAGGCCGAGGCCGATCGCCATGTCCGAGTAGGCGCTGAAGTCGAAATAGAGCTGGCCGGTATAGGCGAGCGACGTCGTCCAGGCTTCCACGAAGTGCAGCGATTGGCCGCTGTCGAAGCCGGCCGTCGCGATCGGCGCCAACAGGTCGGCGATGACTACTTTCTTGAACAGGCCGATGCAGAAGATGAAAATGCCTCGCGAGATGTTATCCGCGCGGACCCGTTTGCCTTCCGGGTCGTCGAACTGCGGCATCATTTCCTTGTGGTGCAGGATCGGGCCGGCGATCAGGTGAGGGAAGAACGTCACGAACAGCACGTAGTTCGCGATATTGTATTCCCGCGCGTTGCCGCGGTAAGCGTCGACCAGATAAGCGAGCTGCGTGAACGTGAAGAAGCTGATGCCGAGCGGAAGCACGATATGTAGCAGCGATACGTCCTGTCCGAACAGTCCGTTATAGTTTTCGATAAAGAAGTCGGCGTATTTGTAGTAACCGAGCAGCGCGACGTCGCCGACGACGCCGAGGATCAACAGCCACTTGCCTTTATGATTGACCCCGTTCGAATTGATGTGGCCGAGACCGCGGCCGACTATGTAGTTGAACGCGATGGAGCCGAGGATGAGCGGCAGATAGCGGGTATCCTCGTAAGCATAGAAGAACAGCGAAGCAAGCGCCATCCAGATCTTGGCCGTGTTGTAAAGCTTGAACCGGTTCAGCAGAAAGTAACCGATGAACACGACCGGCAGATAAGCAAAAATGAATTCATAAGAATTGAAAAGCACGTCTTCCCTTCCTCTCTTCGTCCCGCGGGTCCGCCGGGAAGCGGGTACGCAGTGCTGCGATTGCGAGATTCACCTATTAAACAAGCTCAAAGCGCGGGCAAAAGCGCCTTGGAGACGCCGTTTCGGCACAACGTCCATTATAACCATTCGACGCCTGTCTAGGCAACGCAGTTGCGGGAAAATCAAGCGATTCTTCAAGTTCTTCCGACTTTGCGCGCAAAACGAAGCGGAGCCGAAAAAGCATGCCGGAAAAGGATTCCGGCATGCTCGGCAATTTTTATTGATAAAGTTGGGCCTGCGTCTCGATGACGGGAACCGTCACCCATTCCGGGACCTCCGGCGAACCGAATTCCGCGGCTTCCGAGAGCGGCATGCCGTTTTGTTCGGGCGAATAGGCGCCGGCCAGAACGTGCAGCGACCGATGCAGCAGCATCGCGTTGCTGACGATGAACAGCAGCGTGCCCGCGATCCGAACGCTCGTCAGGAAAAAGAAGCAGCCGATCAGGGATAAGGAGAGCGGGAGCAGCGCCCGAAGAGCGGAAACTTCCCGTTTACGGACCGCCGGAGCAAGTCGATGCGTCAAAGCGTACAGGCTGCCCGCGATGAACAAAAAAGTGCCTGGCGGCACATCGCGCATATAGAAAAAGCAGGAGCCGGCCAAACTCAGCAGCAGCGGCACGCTCTCGTTCAGCACGCCGACGCGCGATCCGCCTGCTCCGGAGACGAAGAGCCTAAGCAAAACCGCAGCGTTTCCGACCAAAAAGAGGATGCTGCCCGTCTCCATCTCGCCCGTCAAAAAAAGCAGGCTGCCGAGCAGATAAACGGCGTTCGCCGCCGCGTTATGCCACAAGTCCGTTCGGGCAAAATCCGGATCCGGTTCGGAACTTTGTTTGCGCCTTTCGGCCATCCGCGAGAAAAAATCGGGCCTGCGCTTTGCGGCGCGGTTCGTTTCCGAATATCGGTAAGTCGGTAAGTGATTCGGCTCGGTCGCCATCTGTCGTATCCCCAATGCATCATAATATTTACACTCAGATATATCGTATGATCGGGGCCGCCGGATAATAGCGATAAGCGTCGTTTTCAAATAAAATTTTTTTATGGTTTCCGCGACAAAAAGCGCCGGCCGCGCAAAACGCGACCGACGCTTGATCGAGGAGCCGAACCGACGAAACTCCGGCGTTCGTCAGGACGATCCGACTCTTTTTTCGCACGCGCATTCAGCCCAAAATCGCTTCGATCCGTTCCAATACGCCCGCGTCCAGCTTGATTCCCGAAGCGGATGCGTTTTCCTTGACCTGCTCGGGGCGGCTGGCTCCGACCAGCGCGCTGGCCACGTTGCGCTGGCGCAAAATCCAGGCGATCGCCAGCTGGCTGACCTTGATGCCCAGTTCGTCCGCGATCTTCGACAGCTCGCCGACTTTGGATATCCGCTCCTGATTGAGGCGGTCTTCGTCCCAGCCGAGCTTCGCCGCGCGGCTGTCCTGCGGCGCTTCGGCGCCCGGTTTGTATTTGCCGGTGAGCAGGCCCTGCGCCAGCGGCGAATAGACGACCTGCCCGACGCCTTTGCGCTCGCCGAGCGGAATGATCTCCTGCTCGATATAGCGGTCGAACATATTGTAGACCGGCTGGTTGACCACGATTCGGTCCAGCAGATAACGATCCGCCGTGCCGAGCGCTTCCTCGATCTGCGCCGCCGTCCACTGGCTGACGCCGACATACAGAACTTTGCCCTGGCGCACCAGGTCGTCGAGCGCTCGCAGCGTCTCCTGCACCGGCGTCTCGGGATGATAGCGGTGGCAGTAATAAATGTCGACGTAGTCCAGTCCGAGCCGCGACAGGCTGGCGTTGCACTGCTCGATAATATGCTTGCGCGACAAGCCCGAATCGTTCGGACCCTCGCCCATTTTGCCGAATACCTTGGTCGCCAATACATACGATTCGCGCGGATAGCGCTTCAGCGCTTCGCCGACCACCTTCTCCGCCTCGCCGCGCTCGTATACGTTGGCCGTGTCGAAAAAGTTGATGCCCTCGTCGTACGCCGCATGAATCGAATTGACCGCATTTTCCCGTTCGACGTAGCCGCCGTAAGTCAGCCAGCTTCCCAGGCTGATCTCGCTTACCTTCAGTCCCGTACCGCCCAGTCTCCGATATTCCATTCGTTTCTTCGCCTCCGTTGGATAAGGATGCATCCCAGCCTCGATGCCTGCCGAAAAGTCCGCCGCTCCGGCGGTGTCCGGTTCGCTTCTATCTTCACTCACTGCCGCCGCCAGGTCAAACTTGCGCGCACGAAGGCGAGCGTGCGGACGTTTTGAGCTCGCCGCAGGGGACGATCTTCTTTTTTTCGATTCCTAAAAGAGATTGATTCTCGTTGGCGTGGGTAAATCAATAACGGAAAAGGCAACAGCGCCGTACCAAATATACATCATTTTGTCAGTTTCGCATGCAATAGGCGTGTCGTCGAGTCCGAACAGTCAGCAATCGAACTCACCCCAAAGAGGAGGAATGACAATGTTTATCCACATGAAGGAACTGCAATATCATGCAAAGCCGGAGAAACCGGATCCGTTGTATGCCAAGAAGTTACAGGAAGTACTGGGCGGCCAATTCGGCGAAATTTCCGTTATGATGCAGTACTTGTTCCAAGGTTGGAACTGCCGGGCGGACCAGAAATACCGTGACATGCTGCTCGACATCGGTACCGAAGAAATCGGTCACGTCGAAATGCTCGCCACCATGATCGCCCAGCTTCTGGACGGTGCGCCGGTCGATCAGGTGGATCAGGCCGCCAAAGACCCGGTCATCGCCGCGGCTCTCGGCGGAATGAATCCGCAGCACGTGATTGTGTCGGGTCTCGGCGCACAGCCGGCCGACAGCGTCGGTTACCCGTGGAACTCTCGCTATATCATCTCCAGCGGCAACCTGCTCGCCGACTTCCGCGCCAACCTGAATGCAGAATCGCAGGGCCGTCTGCAGGTCGTGCGTCTGTATGAGATGACGACGGACCCTGGCATCCGCCAGATGCTGTCCTTCCTTATCGCTCGCGATACGATGCACCAGAACCAGTGGATGGCGGCAATCGCCGAGATGGAATCGATGGAAGGCTCGATCGTGCCGGCTTCGTTCCCTCGCGAGCTGGAACTGCAGGAAGTGTCGCATCAGTTCATGAACTTCTCGCAGGGCGAAGAAAGCGCCGAAGGCCGCTGGGCCAAAGGCCCGACGATGGACGACCAGGGCAAGTTCGAGTATGTGGCGAACCCGCAGCCGATGGGCGAAAAGCCGATGCTGACGCCGGCCAAGGATGCGATTCATTCCCGTCCGGGCGCACTGCCGAAACTGTCCAACGAAGGCACGAAATCGGGCAAAGGACTGCTGTAAAAAGCGGGCCCGCCGATACGAAATAGATCTCGAAAGTTACGGAACGAAGAGGCCCCTCCTTGCGGAAGGGCCTCTTCGTTTACGGAACTTCAGGAAACCCGTTTCTTCAAACGAAGGGTCGGATTTTTGTCGTAAGCTTCGGCATAACTGCATAGGACATAACTGCATAGAAACAGTTATTTGTCCGATTTTCGCTCAATTATCAGAAATAACGCCTTCAGAGCAGCTATTTCGTAAAAAAGAAGAATAAAAAGAGTTCGAGCGCAAAATGAGCTGCTCTCCTGCATCTATTTCTTTAAAAAGAGCACTTGAAAGCAAAATAAGTGCTTATACGCAGTTATCGAAGAACGACGATTCGCAGTATCCCGTAGGCGCGAAAGACGCCTCCTTCTGGTGAGGCGTCTTTTGTCGTCAACTTCTTCCGGTGTCCTTCTACTTGTTTTCCAGTTCTACTTGTTTTCCAGTGCAAGCCATTCTTCGGTCAGCGCGTCGATCTTCGCGTCCGTTTCCTCCTTCTCCTTCAACCACTCGCTCAGCCGCCGCGCATCCAGCGCATGAGCCGGATCGAGCAGGGCTTCTCCCAGTTCCGCCGAGCGGGCTTCCAAGACGGCGATTTTCCGCTCCAGCTTCGCAGGATCGCGGCGCGTGTTCACGGCGCGTCCGGCCTTGGCCTCGGCACCGTTTCCCGACCTGTCGGCGCCTGAAGCTCCGGAACCTCCGCGCCCGCGAGCCGCTCCCGCCGACATACGCTCCGCTGCGCCGGAATTGCCCGCCTTTCCGCCGCGGCCGGCCGCCGCTCCGCCTTCTTCCGCGGAAGCGGTCAAGGCACGCTCCGCTTTCCTCCGCTCCTCGCGGTAATCGTCGTATCCGCCGAGCGTAATGCCCAACGTTCCGCCCTCCAGCGCCCAGACGCGCTGCGCGATGCGGTTGATGAAGAATCGGTCGTGCGAGACGGCCAGGACGGTGCCGTCGTATTCTTCCAGCGCCTCCTCGAGCGCTTCGCGCGAGGCGATATCGAGATGGTTGGTCGGTTCGTCGAGCAGCAGCAGATTCGGCTTCTGCCGCATCAGCACCGCCAGACGCAGACGGCTCCATTCGCCGCCGGACAGACCTGCCACGGGCTTGAACACCTCTTTTCCGTAGAACAGGAACTTCGCCAGGCGGCCTCTCGCCTCGCCTTCTTCCATAGCCGCCTGTCCCTTGTAGTAGTCGAGCACGCTCGTCCGATCCTGCGGCGGCGACTCTTCCTGCGCCAAATAGCCGACCTTCACCCGCGAACCGAGGCGCAGTTCGCCGCCGTCAGGACTTTCCAGGCCGAGCACCATTCGCATCAGCGTCGTCTTTCCCGCGCCGTTGCCTCCGATCAGCACGGCACGTTCGCCGTAACGGAGCAGTCCGTCCGCTTCGCGCAGCAGTATTTTTCCGCCGTAAGCTTTGCGAACTCCTTGAAGCGTCAGCACATCTTCCCCCGTACGCCCGTCCGCTTCCAGCGACAGACCGATCGAAGCCGGCTCCAGCACCGGACGTTTGATCTTTTCCATTCGTTCGAGCGCTTTCTGCATCGAAGCGGCTTTGCGGAAAAACTTCGGATTGTCGCCCTGCTTGCCCCATTCGATCAGCCGCTTGATCGCCTCTTTCATCTGCTTGATGACCTTTTGCTGTTCCTTGTATTCCTCGAACTGCCGCAGCAGGCGGGCTTCCCGTTCTTCCCGGTACTGCGCGTAGCCGCAAGGATAGACCGTCGCTTCCCCGTCTTCCAACTCCACGATCTTCTCGGCCGTCTGCGTAAGGAAATAACGGTCGTGCGATATGACAACGATCGTGGCGGACGAATCGCGGATAAATCCTTCCAGCCAGGCCGCGGCTTCCATATCCAAATGGTTGGTCGGCTCGTCGAGCAGCAGCAGGTCCGCTTCGCCCAGCAGCAGCGCGGCGAGCGACACCTTCGTCTTCTCTCCGCCCGACAGTTCCGCGAACGGACGCCGCCGATGCGAAGCGGGGATGCCGAGGCCCAGAGTCACCGCATCCACTTTTGCCGAAATTTCGTAGCCGCCCGATCGCTCGAACGCCTCCTGCGCCTCGCCGTATTCCCGCAGCATCTTCTCCAGCGCCGCGCCTTCCGCGGCGCTCATTTGCCCTTCCAGCCCGCGCAGTCGTTCCTGCAGCTCAAGCGTGTCCGCGAACACGCCGAGCAGCACGTCTTCGACGCTGAGCGTCCCGTAATCCGGTATCTGGTCGAGCACGCCGACTTTTGCGCCCCTGCGCAGGGACACCGTCCCCTCGTCCGGCGGCTCGGAACCGGCCAGCAGCCGGAACAGCGTCGATTTGCCCGCGCCGTTGCCGCCGAGCAGCCCGACCTTCTCTCCTTCGTAGACGTCGAACGATACCTCGCTCAACACCTCCTGCGCCCCGTAGAACTTTTTGACTTGATGGCAGCCGACCATTAACATATTCGTTCATCCTTTCGTATGTTGGGATAGATTCCGGCCGATGCCGGATCGATAGCCTGCGCTCCCTTCGTTCGGGACCGGGAAGGCGTTTCCCCGGCGGCTGCTCGTCAGACGGACGGAAGCGAGGCAGCGCGCTTCCGCCGCATTCTCGCGTTTTCGGGTACGCAAAAAGGCCGCAGGGGAAATGCCCCCTGCGGCCTCGAATCGTGTTCGGATGTGCGCAAATACGCGCGGCCCGGCATGCCGGACCCTTATGAAGCGGACCGTGGCGGTCCGTAAAGGTCAAGGCTGCGGATGATGAAGCGGCCGCGCGAAAAGCGCAGACCCGATCCGCAGACGCGAGACAGGAGCGGCATTTCGCTGTTCATGCTTGAATTTGGACAGACGGATTCCGTTCGCAAATTTCAGCGTCGATGGCTCAAATTTGGACAGACTGATCCCGTTGTGCAATTTGGCATGAACAATACCGCTCAGCGCCATCGGCAGCCGCTTCAGTATCGCAAACAAACCCGCAAACGAATTTTTATCCCGCATCCTCTCTCACCTCCTTGTCGTCGTATACATTCATATTAACCGCGTTTCGCGCCGGATGGCAAGTTTTTTTAGCGGCTTCCGCCTATGCGAACCGGGTCTTCGGTCCGTCCGATGCTCGCCGTTTCGTTTCTGAATTCGCCGGAGTGGTAAATAAGAAAGGTAGAGTTCAGCCAATCCCGACCGAATGAGGAGGTTCACCCTTATGAGCGAAAAATTCAACGTTCCGTCCGAGCTGCCGAGATATCCGAGATCGATGTGGAGAACCGTAACCACGCTGCCGACCTTTCCCGAACTGCGCGGAGACCTCAAGGTCGACGCCGCGATCGTCGGCGCGGGAATTGCCGGTGTCACGACCGCTTACCTGCTGTCGTTGGAAGGCTATAAAGTCGCGCTGATCGACGCGGGCCGGATTCTGGACGGCACGACCGGCTATACGACGGCCAAAATTTCCGCCCAGCACGGCTTGATTTACAGCGAATTTTTGACCAACTTCCGACCGGAGATCGCCAAAGGTTATTACGAAGCCAATACCGAAGCTCTGCGTTTTATTCGCGAAACCGTAGAGACGCACGGCATCGACTGCGACTTCAAGGAAGAGACGGCTTACTTGTACACGACCCAGGAAGACAAGCTGGACGAACTGCGCAAAGAATTCGAAGCGTATCAGGAACTGGGCATTCCGGGACAATGGCACGATTCCTTGGCGATCCCGGTCGACGCGAAAGGCGCCATCTCCATGCCGGGCCAGGCGCAGTTCAACCCGCTCAAGTATCTGAAATTCCTGGTCGAAAAAATCGTGGAGAACGGCGGCCTGATTTACGAAAACACGACGATCGAAGACACGAAATACGGCAAGCCGATCGAGCTGTACACGCTGGATCAGGAGAATACGGTGTTCTGCAACGAGCTGGTCGTCGCGTCGCACTATCCGTTCTGGAACAAAGCCGCCGGCTACTTCTCCCGCCTGTCGACCGAGCGTTCCTACGCGCTGGCGGTCAAGCCGGAAACGAGCTTCCAGGGCGGGATGTATCTCAGCATCGACGACGCGAAGCGCTCGATCCGTTCCGCGACGTTCGAGGGCGAAGAGGTGCTGATTATCGGCGGCGAGAATCACCGGACCGGAAAAAGCGACAATACGTTCGAGCACTATGTGGAGCTTGAGAAATTCGCGGGCACGACCTTCGGCGTGCGCGAAATTCCGTTCAGATGGTCGGCGCAGGACGTGACGACGCTGGACAAAATCCCGTATATCGGCCCGTTCTCTTCGGACTACCCGTTCACCTTCATCGCCACCGGCTTCAACAAATGGGGCATGACGAACGGTACGGTGGCCGGCCTGCTGCTGCGGGACAATATCCTGCGGCGCTCGAATCCTTACATGGATCTGTTCAACCCGGGCCGCTTCAACGACAAGAGCATGAACCAGAACATCACGACCACTTTCAAAATGGCGAAGGAGCTGATCTCGGGCAAATTCGCCGGCGCGCACGAAAAAATCGACAATCTGGAGCCGGATCAGGGAGCGCTCGTCCGCCACGGCGGCAAGAAGGTCGGCGCCTACCGCGATCCGAAGGGCGAACTGCATATCGTCGACACCACCTGCACGCATATGGGCTGCGAGACCGCCTGGAACGAAGCCGAGCGTTCCTGGGACTGCCCTTGTCACGGTTCGCGCTTTTCTTATACCGGCGAAGTGCTCGAAGGCCCCGCGAAGGAACCTCTGGAACGCATTCAGGAATAACGCTCCTTTTCTTCTTCAAGACCCCACTCCCTTTTCGGGAGATCGGGGTCATTTTTCGATTTATTGTGCCGATAAAGAGAAAATAAAGAAAAAACTCGGCCAGAAGCTTCGCCTTACCGGTACAATAAAGACAAGAAATGCCGAACACGAAACTTACACAGACCGAGGTGGATCATGAGTTCCCGCAAAAAATTCCGCAGGCCCCGGCAGATTCCTTACGTATTTTTGAGCTTCCTGGCCCTCATCGTTCTCGTGCTGGCGGGCGTCGGCGTATGGAAGCTGGTCTCGCCGGACGAAGGTACGCAAGCGGCTTCAGACCCTGTCGATACCGAGGTCTCATCCGGCGTCGTACCGGCCGCGCATGTGCCCGTCTTCGAAAAAGACGGCATCAAGCAGACTTCGTCCGTGGTTGACGGACAGCTCGCCGTCTACGACGGAAACGGCTGGAAAAAATCGTTCTGGCCGGGCATCAACTTCGGCGCCACGACGCCGGGACATTATCCCGGAGAGCTTTCTCCGACCAAGGAAGACTATTTGCGCTGGTTCCCGCAGATGAAAGCCATGAATATCAAAGCCGTGCGGATCTACACCATCCTTCCGCCTTATTTTTACGAAGCGCTGGCGGAGTACAACGCGGCGCAGGACGAACCGCTGATGCTCATGCAGGGCATCTGGTCGCCGGAAGAAGAGTTGATCGGCGAGGACGGCAGCGGAACGGACGCGTTCACGGAAACGATCAAAGACAGCTTCGAACAAGAAATTCGCGACGTGGTGGCGGTCGTGCACGGACAGGCCGATCTGCCGGAGAAATCCGGGCATGCTTCGGGCCGGTATGAAGCCGACGTGTCTCCTTACCTGCTCGGCTGGGTCGTCGGCACGGAATGGTATCCTT
Organism: Saccharibacillus alkalitolerans; assembly: GCF_011090185.1. Lineage (GTDB taxonomy): Bacteria > Bacillota > Bacilli > Paenibacillales > Paenibacillaceae > Saccharibacillus > Saccharibacillus alkalitolerans. Next base: position 242,225 of record NZ_JAAFGS010000004.1, read on the forward strand.
ACGCCGTCACGGCGACCAACGAAGCGAACGGCGGAATGAAGCCTTACGAAGGAAAGTATTTCAGCGCCAAGACCGAAGCATCGCCATTCGAAAGCTGGCTGGCGGAAATGCTGGACGTGCTGGCCGAAGAAGAAACGAAGCACGGCTGGCAGCATCCCGTCTCCTTTACCAATTGGGTGACGACCGATCCGCTCGACCACCCGAACGAACCGCTGGAGCAGGAAGATTTGGTACCCGTCGATCCCATGCACATCGGGCCCACGGCCAACTGGTCGGCCGGCTACTTCGCGGCCTACCACGTATATCCTTACTATCCGGACTCTCTCCGCCGGGATCAGAAATATCTGGATTACGTGAACGACGAGGGCGTAAAAGACCCTTACGCCGGCTATTTGCACGAGCTGCGCGAACATCACAAGGGCATTCCGCTGATCATCGCCGAATACGGCATGCCGAGTTCTCGCGGCATTGCCCACTACGGCCTGCTCGGACGCAATCAAGGCATGCATACCGAGAAGGAGCAGGGCCTGCTGAACGAAGGCATGCTTAAGCAGATTTATAACGAGGATTACGACGGCGCGATGCTGTTCGAGTGGCAGGACGAATGGTTCAAGTTCACCTGGAATACGATCGAACTGGAACTTCCCGGCGAGCGCCGCGCGCTCTGGCGCAACCGACTGACGAACGAAGAACACTTCGGCGTCATCGCGCTGGAACCGGAAGAGAACCCGGAAGACCTCATGAAGATCGACGGAAAGACGGACGACTGGGAAAGACGCGGGATTAAAGCCGAAGATGTCGGCGGCGGACTCAAAATGGCGATTACCCACGACACGTCCGACCTGTACGTACTGCTGCAAAAAGAAGGCGGAAGCTGGGATTTCGATAAGGACATCCTGACGTTGGGCTTCAATACGACGAAGGGCGGAAGCACGCGGGCGAATATCGCGCCGGGTATCGAGTTCGACGACGGCCAAGAATTTTTGGCCCGGTTCGAAAGCGGGAAAGGCGGCCGCCTCTACGTCAACAGCGCTTACGACCAGTTCACCTGGCAGTACGGCTACAAGCTGAAATCCGTACCGTACAAGCCGGAATACGCGGACGCCGAGGCCGGGATCTTCCTGCCGTGGAAATTGGCGCTGAACCGCGAATTGTATCTGCCGCAAACCAAGGTCAACACTCCGTTCGAAGCCTTCAACGTAGGCAAACTGCACTGGGGCACCAACGACCCGGACAGCGAGCGGTTCAACAACCTGTCCGACTGGTACATTCAGGGCGACACCCTGGAACTGCGCATCCCCTGGATGCTGCTCGGCTTTACGGACCCGAGCCAGCTGAAGGTCTGGGAGTATCCGTACGAGACCGACGCCATCACGCCGATCGACACGGACGGCGTATCGGTATCGGCCGTTCTGTCTTCCCCGGAAGCCAAAGCGTCAGGCATCGCCGCGCCGAAATCGCGCCCGTATACCTGGGACGCCTGGGACCTCCCGGCTTACCACGAGCGTCCGAAGAAGAGCTTCGACATTTTGAAGGACGCCTTCGCCGAATACGACAAGCCGGTCAAAGGGACGACGCGGCGGTAACCACACTGGCGGCGCAAAAGCGGCGGCGCGCTGTGGCGCAGCAAACGTAAAACGGGATGAAACCGGGCCATCGCCCGGTTTCATCCCGTTTTGACATTTGCGAGTGCGCGTTCCGATACGCGGTCCAAGGCCCGACTTTCCCGCGCCGCTCTCCCGAAGCCGCTTACAGCGAATCGAGCCGCGGCAAGTTCAGATAATCCGCGAAGTTTTCCCGCAGATACGCCGCATTGATATCTTCGTGCAAATGATGCTGCACGATTTCGTCGATGGGTCCGATATCGCGGTTCGTTATGCTGTCGAGGATAAGCCGGTGTTCGCCGAGAAGGGCTTCCAGCTTTTCCTTCTTCAGCAGATGCAGCCTCCGATACCGGGCATAATGCACGTTCGACTGCTGAATCAAGTCCCACAGGAAGACACGTCCGGCCAGCGCGAACAGCGACTTATGAAAAGCGTCGTCCCAATGCAGGAAAGCTTCGTGCGCCCGGTCCTGCCCGATGGCCTCTTCCTGCCGGCCGAGAATTTCTTTCAGCTCGAGCACGCCCTTGAGCGGCAGCGGAGCGGCCTGGGAGGCGAGCGTTTTGACGATATCTTTTTCCAATGTGCTGCGCAAATAGATGATCTGCTCGACCGATTCCAGATCGATATAGGATACAAGGTTGCCCTTCTTCGGATAAACGTCGATATAATTTTCATTCGCAAGCTGCTTCAGAACGTCCCTAAGCGGCGTGCGCGAGATCCGGAAGCGTTCCGACAGGGCGGTCTCGCTGAGTATGCTGCCCGGTTTCAGCTCCAGCGTCACAATCTCGTTCCTCAACTGGCGCAAAATATCCGCCTTGCCGATCATGCCGTCGCCCTCTTTCCCCGATGAATTCTCTTATCCCGCAAGTACGGCGGTTCTGCTCGCGATCCGCTTGCATATCTAGTATACAACGTTTTTATGAAAATAAGAACGATCAATTGACATAACAGAAGAACGGAACTATGATATACCTGTTCTTGTATACAAGATTTCCGTCAAACGAATCGGATCCACCGGGAGGCTATTTCATGAAAATGACCTGGCGTTGGTATGGCGAAGGCAACGACAATATTACGCTCGATCAGATCCGTCAAATTCCGGGCGTGAGCGGGATCGTATGGTCCCTGCACCGCAAGACGGCCGGAGAAGTCTGGGAAGAACACGAAATTCTCGCGGAAGCGAACCGCATCAAATCCAAAGGATTTTCCGCAGCCGTGGTCGAAAGCGTAAACGTGCACGACGACATCAAAATCGGACTCCCCTCGCGCGACCGCTACATCGACATTTATGCCGATACGATCCGCAAGCTGGCCGGGGTCGGCGTCGAAGTGATCTGCTACAACTTCATGCCCGTGTTCGACTGGACGCGCACCGACCTTTATTATCCGCTGCCGGACGGCTCGAACGCCCTGTTTTATGAAAAGGCTTCCATCGCTGCTGATCCGCGCGAAATGGCGGAGATGATCATTCGCGGAGGCGGAACGTTTACGGTGCCCGGCTGGGAGCCGGACCGTCTCTCGCGGTTGGACGAGCTGTTCGCCGCTTACGCGGACGTGACGGAGGAGCGGCTGTTCGATAATCTGGTCTATTTCCTGAACCGGGTCATCCCGGTCTGCGAAGAATGCGGCGTCAAAATGGCGATTCATCCGGACGATCCCGCCTGGCCGATCTTTGGGCTGCCGCGCATCGTGCGCAATCAGGACGGCATCCGCCGCCTCCTGCAGGCGGTGAACAGTCCTTATCACGGACTCACGTTCTGCTCCGGGTCGCTGGGCACCCATCCCGGCAACGACCTGCCGGCGATTGTCCGGGAGTTCAGCGACCGTATCCATTTCGTTCATCTGCGCAACGTGAAAGTGTTCCAAAACGGCGATTTCGTCGAAGTGGCGCATAAACGAGGAGAAGGAAGCGTCAACCTGCCGGAGCTGGTGCGGATTCTGCACGAGAACGGCTACGAAGGTTACGCAAGACCCGACCACGGGCGCCATCTGTGGGGCGAAGAAGCCGTCTGCAGGCCGGGTTACGGACTATATGACCGGGCTTTCGGCGCCATGTATCTGCTCGGAGTCTGGGACGGACTCGAAGAGGCCCGGCTTGCGGGTCCGAGAGGAGGCGAAGTCCGTGTTGGAGCTGAATGAACGGGGACTCGGCCGCATTGAAGCCTGGCAGGCGGCCGGGGTGGAGCTGCCGCGTTACGACCGCGGGAAGATCGCGGAGAACACGCTCGATCATCCCCGCTGGCTCCATTTCGGGGCGGGCAACATCTTCCGCAGCCTGATCGCCAAAGCTCAACAGAAGCTGCTGAACGAAGGGTTGGCCGATACCGGGATCATCGCCGCGGGCACTCCCGATTCGGAATCGATCGATCGCGTCTACCGGCCGCACGACAATCTGACGCTGCTGGTGGAGATGGCCGCGGACGGACATCTGCGCAAAGAAGTGCTCGCCAGCGTCGCGGAAGCGCTCTGCGCGGATCCGTTTCGAACCGACGATTACGCAAGGCTCGTTCGGGCTTTCGAGAATCCCAGCCTTCAGTTGGTTTCCTTCACCGTAACCGAAAAAGGTTACGCCTTGACGGAAGCCGGCGGCGCCTATACCGAAGAAGCGCGGCGGGATTTCGACGCGGGACCCGAACGCGCCGAACAGGTCATGGCCGCGGCGGCCGCGCTGGCGTACCGCCGCTATCTGAAGGGGGCTTTTCCGCTTGCCTTCGTAAGCCTGGACAACTGCCCGCACAACGGCGATGTGCTGCGGACCGGCCTGACCACCGTCGCCCGCGAATGGGCGGCGCGCGGTTTGGCCGAAGAAGGCTTCGTCCGCTACCTGGAAGACCGAAGCCGGGTCTCTTTTCCGCTGACCATGATCGACAAGATTACCCCGCGTCCTTCTGCGGCGATCCGGGAAGAGTTGACGAAACTGGGCATCGGAGGCTTGGAGGAGACGACGTCTTCCCGCCACACGCATGCCGCTCCGTTCGTCAATGCCGAGACGGCGGAATACCTGGTCATCGAGGACGACTTTCCGGCGGGACGGCCGCCGCTCGAGGCGGCCGGCATCCTTTTTGCCGATCGGGAAACGGTCAATCGAACCGATCGCATGAAAGTGACGGCCTGTCTGAATCCGCTGCATACGGCGCTTGCCGTCACGGGCTGCCTGCTCGGCTACGCGCGAATCGCCGACGAAATGCGCGATCCGCTGCTGCGCAGGCTGGCCGAACGGATCGGACGGGACGAAGGACTCCCGGTTGTGGAAGATCCCGGCATCCTGCCGCCGGAAAAGTTCCTGGACGAGGTGCTGAACGAACGCCTGCCGAATCCGTTCATCCCCGATACGCCGCAGCGGATCGCCTCGGACACGTCGAAGAAAATCGGCATCCGCTTCGGGCATACGATCCGGGCGCATAAGGATCGGAACGATCTGGACGCGGCGAATCTGACCGCGATTCCGCTGGCCGTCGCCGCCTGGTGCCGGTACCTGCTGGGCATCGACGATACCGGAACACCGTTCGAACCGAGCCCCGATCCGAGGCTTGACGAGCTGCGGGAACGGCTGCTGCGGCAGGACGGGACGCAAGCCAAGGCAGCGAAGGCGCAGACTGCCGGATTGCCGGACGCAGCCGCGCTGAATGTCCGCGCGATTCTGGCGGATACCGAGCTGTTCGGCGTCGATCTGTACGAAGCCGGATTGGGAGCCAAGATCGAAGGCATGTTCCGCGGCATGCTGGACGGTCCGGGAGCGGTACGCCGGACGCTGGAGCGGGAACTCGGATACGAAGCGGCGGAAGCTTCCTCAATCGAAAGGAGCGAACGATCTTGACCGACACATCGAGAGGTTACAAAGCCTGGCTGCCGGCCGAGCGCTGGCGCGACGGGCAGCGGATCGAAGCCTGGCGGCCGCTGCTCGAACGGATCGAAGCCAGCATGGAACTGCGGCCGAACGGTCCGGGAGCGGCCGCGCTGCGGGAATTGTCCCGAGGCATCGGCACGCTGACCGGACTGCAGCCTTCGCTGACGCTGAAAGCCGGGCCGCCGATCCTGACGCTCGGCTCTCCCGAAGCGGCACGGCCGGCATTGAACGAGTTGAACGCGCTTCCTTTGTCCGAAGAAGCTTACGCTCTGCGCATCGGCCTCGGCAGCGAAGGGGCCGAATGGAGCGGGAGCGGATACGCCGTGCTGCGCGGCGGTTCGGAGCGGGGGCTGCTCCACGCCGTATTCCGCTTTCTGCGCCTGATCGGCACGGAACAAGACGGACCGCGGGAGCTGCACGAAGTCGAGTCTCCCCGCAGCGTGCTGCGCATGATCGACCAGTGGGACAATATGGACGGAAGCGTGGAACGCGGCTACTCCGGCGGGTCGATTTTTTACCGGGACAACCGGATTCTGCTCGAGTCGGAACGCATTGCCGATTACGCCCGGCTGCTGGCTTCCGTCGGCATCAACGCCATTTCCGTCAACAACGTCAATGTTCACCGCGAAGAGACCAAGCTCATCGCGGCCCCTCTGCTGCACGACGTGAAGCGTCTGGCGGACGTTTTCGGAAGCTTCGGCATCCGGCTGTTCCTGAGCGTCAATTACGCGGCTCCGATCGAGCTCGGCGAGCTGGGCACCGCCGATCCGCTGGATGAAGGCGTCCGCCGCTGGTGGAAACGTACAGCGGAGGAGATCTATGCGGCAGTACCGGAGTTCGGCGGTTTCGTGGTCAAGGCCGATTCGGAGAACCGGCCGGGACCGTTCACCTACGGGCGCGACCACGCCGACGGCGCGAACCTGCTGGCCGACGCGCTGGCCCCGTTCGGCGGGCTGGTGCTGTGGCGCTGCTTCGTCTACGACTGCCACCAGGACTGGCGGGATCGCTCCACCGACCGCGCGCGGGCGGCTTACGATCATTTCCGTCCGCTGGACGGCCGGTTCCGGGATAACGTGATTTTGCAGATCAAGAACGGGCCGATGGACTTCCAGGTTCGCGAGCCGGTCTCTCCCCTGTTCGGAGCGATGCCTAAGACGAATCATGTCATGGAATTCCAGATCGCCCAAGAATACACCGGCCAGCAGCGAGACGTCTGCTTCCTCGTCCCCCAGTGGAAAAAGTCGCTGGACTTCGACACGTTCCTGAACGGTCCGGGCAGCACCGTCAAGCGGATCGCGGCCGGCGAAGTGCATCCGCTCCCGCACAGCGGAGTCGCGGCCGTCTCCAACATCGGAAACGACGACAATTGGACCGGGCATCATCTGGCGCAGGCGAACCTGTTCGGTTTCGGACGCCTTGCCTGGAATCCCGACCTGGACGCGGAAGAGATCGCCGCCGAATGGAGCGCGCTGACGTTCGGCGCCGGAACCCCGGCCGCCGCCTTCGTCCGGGAGCTGCTCATGGAATCATGGCCGGTCTACGAAAGCTACACCGCCCCTCTGGGCGTGGGCTGGATGGTGCAGCCGCACTATCATTACGCCGTCGACGTCGACGGTTACGAATACTCGAAATGGGGTACTTATCATTTTGCCGACCGGAACGGTATCGGCGTCGACCGGACGCTCGGCACCGGAACGGGCTACGCGGGCCAGTACGCGGCGGAGAACCGCGATCTCTACGGCTCGCCGGAGTCCTGCCCGGACGAACTGCTGCTCTTTTTCCATCACGTGCCGTATACGCATGTACTGAAGTCCGGCAAAACGGTGATCCAGCATATTTACGACAGCCGTTTCGAAGGCGCGGCCAGAGTGGAAAGCTGGATCGAACGCTGGCGGGAACTGGAGGGCGGCGTCGACGACGAACGTTTCTCGCATATTCTCCGGCGGCTGGAAGGCCAACTGGAAAACGCGAGGCAGTGGCGGGACGTCGTGAATACGTATTTTTACCGAAAATCGGGCATTCCCGACGAACAAGGACGGAACATTTACGCTTAGTCTCCCCATCTAAAAGGAGGAACATTCATGCCGAACGTGTCGGAGAACGAGGAAAAAATCGGAACGTACAAAGAACGGGCCAAGCGGTTGGTTTCGCAGATGACGCTCCAAGAAAAAATCCGTCAGATGGTCCACTCCGCCCCGGCGATCGAACGGCTGAACGTCAAGGCTTACAACTGGTGGAACGAAGGGCTGCACGGCGTGGCGAGAGCCGGCACGGCGACCGTGTTCCCGCAGGCGATCGGCCTGGCGGCGACGTTCGACGAAGAGCTGCTTCAGGAAGTGGCCGACGCCGTGGCGACGGAGACGCGTTCGAAATTCAACATGCAGCAGCGCTACGGCGACACGGACATTTATAAAGGACTGACGCTGTGGGCGCCTAACGTCAACATTTTCCGCGATCCGCGCTGGGGCCGGGGACACGAAACGTACGGCGAAGATCCCTATCTGACTTCCCGGCTGGCCGTCCGCTTCATCCGCGGGCTGCAGGGCGACGACGAAAATTATTTGAAAACGGCCGCCTGCGCCAAGCATTTCGCCGTCCACTCCGGCCCGGAAGACGTCCGCCACAGCTTCAACGCCGTCGTGTCGGACAAGGACCTGCGCGAGACGTATCTGCCGGCGTTCCGAGCCTGCGTGCAGGAAGCCAAAGTCGAAGCGGTCATGGGCGCGTACAACCGCACGAACGGCGAGCCGTGCTGCGGCAGCGAACGGCTGCTGAAGCAAATTCTGCGCGGCGAGTGGGGCTTCGACGGCCATGTCGTCTCCGACTGCTGGGCGATCCGGGATTTCCATCTGCATCATAAAGTCACGTCGAACGAGGCGGAATCGGTGGCGCTGGCCGTCAAGAACGGCTGCGACCTCAACTGCGGCAGCCTCTTCCTCTTCCTGCAGGATGCCGTCGACCAGGGGCTGGTGACGGAGGACGAGATCGACAAAGCCGTGACCCGCCTGTTCACGACCCGGATGAAGCTCGGATTGTTCGACGAGCCGGAGAATGTGCCGTTCTCTTCGATCGGCTATGCCGAGACGGACTCGCCGGCCATGAGAGAGCTCAATCTGAAAGCTTCGCGCCGGTCGCTGGTGCTGCTCAAGAACGACGGTCTGCTGCCGCTGGACAAAAGCGCGCTCCGCACCGTCGGCGTCATCGGTCCCAACGCCAACAACCGCCGCGCGCTCGTCGGCAACTACGAAGGCACCGCTTCCCGCTACATCACGCCGCTCGAAGGGCTGCAGGATTATCTCGGCGGCGACGTGCGCGTGCTGTACTCGGAAGGCTGCCATCTGTTCCAGGACAAAGTCGGCGGGCTTGCCGCTCCCGGCGACCGCCTGGCGGAAGCGAAAGGCGTCTGTGCCGAGAGCGATCTGATCGTCGTCTGCCTGGGCCTCGACTCCGGACTGGAAGGCGAGGAAGGCGACATGGGCAACGCGTTCGCCAGCGGAGACAAGCCGGATCTGCGGCTGCCCGGCCAGCAGGAAGAACTGCTGCGCATCGCCTGCGACAGCGGCAAGCCGGTCGCGTTGGTGCTGCTCGCCGGCAGCGCGCTGGCCGTCAATTACGCGGACGAGCATATCCCGGCCATCGTGCAGGGCTGGTATCCGGGCGCGCAGGGCGGCCGGGCGATCGCGGAGCTGCTGTTCGGCGAATTCGCGCCTTCCGGCAAGCTTCCGGTCACTTTTTACCGCACGACGGAAGAACTGCCGGCATTCACCGATTATTCGATGGAGAACCGCACCTACCGTTATATGAAAAACGAAGCGCTGTACCCGTTCGGCTTCGGCCTGACCTACGGCGGGATCGACGTCGAATCGGCCGGGATCGATACCGATGCCGTGACGGAGAACGGCGTTCGCGCGACGGTCCGCCTCGTTAACCGGGGAACGCGCGCCGCCGCCGAAGTCGTGCAGGCCTACGTCAAATCCGAAACCGAAGGAGCGCCGAACGCGCAGCTCAAAGCGTTCCGCAGAGTAAGCCTGGAAGCCGGCGCTTCCGCGGAAATCGAACTGTTCCTGCCGCCGGACGCTTTCGCCCTCTTCGGCGAAGACGGCGCTTCGTCGATCGCCGAAGGAACCTATACGCTTCATCTCGGCTTCAGCCAGCCCGACCGCCGCAGCGTCGAACTGACCGGCCGAACGCCGGAATCGTTCGTCTTGACCGCCTCGGCCGCCGGCCGGGCTTGACCGAGAATATTCGAAGGGAGCCTATAACATGCTCAGTTCCCCGACCGTGCAGGACGTGATCGACGCCCTGCTCGCTCCGGCAGAAGGATCTCTGCCGGAGCCGACCGCGGATAAACTTTTTTGCGGCGATCCCTCGAGCCCCGTTACGGGCATCGTCACCGCCTTCATGCCGACGCTGTCGATTATCGAGCGGGCGGCGGCATCCGGCGCCAACCTGGTGATCGGACACGAAGGCTTGTTCTTTTCGCATCACGAACGCGATCCGGAAACGCCGGAAAGCGGCATCGCCTTCGCCAAGCGGCGGCGGGTCGAACAATCCGGCGTCGCCGTGTTCCGCTGTCACGACGGCCTGCACCGATATCGGCCGGACGGAATCGCCGCGGGACTGATCGAAGCGCTCGGCTGGACGCCTTACGTGCGCGAACACCGGCCCGAAGCCTGCCTGCTGGAGCTTCCTTCCGCTCCGCTAGACGTTATCGCCGCGCAGATCAAGCGGCGGCTCGGCCTTGCTTACCTTCGCGTGAGCGGCGATGCCGAAGCGTCCTGCGCCAAAGTCGGCGTATGGGTCGGATACCGCGGAGGAATACACTCGACCGTTCCTCTTATCGAGGAACACGGCCTGGATCTGGTCGTTTACGGCGAAGGCCCGGAATGGGAGACGCCCGAATACGCGCGCGAAGCGAACCGCCTCGGCCGCTCCTGCGGACTGATCGTGCTGGGCCATGCCGAAAGCGAAGAACCGGGCATGGAAGCGCTGGCCGGCAGGCTGGCCGAAAAGTTTCCCGGAATTCCCGTGCGCCATCTGCGCGAAGAGCCTCTGTTCCGGATTGTCTAAAAGCGGCACTCAAAACGACCGCGGGAGCGATTCTTTCCCGCGGTCGTTCCTTTTTATTTCGAAGGCAATAGCTTATCCGGCGTATAGGGCTCCATCCGTCCGGTGTCCAGGACGCTGTCGCCCAATCTCACGATGGCCCCCCGCATCCACTTTTCTTGGCGCAGCTTCGCCAGGTCTTCGCTTCGGCCGGTGACGACGACGCCGTACACTTTCGCGCCGTTGTTCTCGACTTCTTTCGCGGCGGCGGCGAAATCGACTCCGCTCAGCTTTTCGGCGATAGCCGGGTTCCGCGCGGCCTCTTTCAACGCTTCCACCATGCCGCTGCTCCAGGACAGCGCTTGGTATTTCTCGAATTCTTCGTTCTTCTCGCCGATGCGCGGAACGTACTCGTATCCGATCCCCCGGCCGGCTCCGACCGGATTTTGCACGCTCAAGTTGAGATAATCTTCCGCGGCTGCTTTCGTCTCTTTCCCATGCTCGTCGACGAGGGTATACGTGGTGCCGTAACCCGACCATTCCTGCCCGGTCCGGACCGCAAACCAGCTCGGCTGCACGCGCATGCCGGCAAATTTCGCGTCCAGCTCCTGCTGCGCGTACTCCCGGTCCAGCGAAATATACAGCTCCGAAGAAGTTAATCGGGGCAGGTCATGCAGCGCCTTCCAGGCTTCCGCATTTTTCGCTTCTTCCTGCGAGCGCTCGCTGCCGCCCGGCATCCAGAACTTCCCATAATTTTCGCCGGCCATATTTTTGCTGTAGGGATTGTACGCACTGTCCCTTTTCTCGACCCACGCTTTTTCAAGCCGGCCGAACCGGTAGTCCAGATTGACACGCGCTTCCGAACGAATGGTATTTCCGAGCGGATGCTGCACCAGACCTTCGATTCCGAGCGTGAAAAAAGTACCCGGCTCCTGCTGATCGAACGCAAGATAACGGTTCGGCATCGTCGTCTCCACCACCCGGCTCAGCGCGTGTTGATAAAGATCCTGCCGGTTCATGCCGCGGTACTCGCCCGTTTTCGCATAATAGGACTGCGACAGCCATCCGGACCCGGCCCATACGGCAGCCAGGACAACGAGCGTAACGAGCGCCGTGATGCCGCGCGATTTCCACTTGGCGCGCCGGATAATCCGTCTTTCCTTCCGGCGCCGCATGCGCTCGATTTCGTCTTCCGGCATCTTTTTCCCGCCTTCTTCGGCACGTCCGCCTCCCTCTTCTTTCCGCATCAGCCGATCTGGATGTTCTTCTTCGTCCATCAGCTCGTCGAGATACGACTGGTAGGCTTCCAGCTTTTCCAGTTCGCGCTCGACTTCTTCCCGCTCTGTTTGCGTCAGCGTACCGTCTCTATAAGCAGCCAGCCTGCGTTTAAAATCCTCATTCACGGCGCATTCTCCTTTCGGTGTAAGCTTTCATTTTTTGCCGGGCACGGAACAGATGCGACTTGTACAAAGACAGTCCGATTCCCATGATTTCCGAAGCTTCGGCATACGAACATTCATAGTGGTGATACAGCAAAAAAGCTCGCCTTTGCGGCTCCGGCAGCTCTTCGAGCAGCTTCAGCGCTTCTTCGCCCGCTTCCTTGCCGAGCAGCAGCGATTCCGGCGTTTCCCGATCCCAAAGCTGTTCGAAATATTCCGTTTCGCCTAAGCTGACCCTTCCTTCGCGGCGTATCCGGTCGATAAAGGCATTGTGCGCTACGCGAAACAGCCAACGTTTGATCCGGTCCGTATCGTCAATGCTCTCGATATGCAGATAGGCGCGGGTAAACGTCTCCTGCACAAGATCCTCCGCCGTATGATGATCGTGGCAAAGAAATAAAAGATAGCGATAAATGTCCCGCATGTAGCGGCGATAAATGTCATCCAGTGAACGGATAGCCTTCCCTCCTCCCGCAGCACCCTAACCACGTCCGAAGCTGCCGAAAGTTACATCTGCGCAAAAAAAATTCCGGCGCGGACTCCCGAAAAAGGAGCCGGCGCCGGAAGCGTCGGTCAAAATAAAACGAACAGGCCGTCTTTACGCCGTCGTCGCCATCAATTCGGCATACTCGGGCAGCACTTCGTAATACGAGCTCAGCGATTTCCCCATGATCGTATCGAAAACGGCGGGATTTTCCATGCGTACGAGCGAATCCGCATAACGCCAAGCGTTCTCTTCCAGGCGAAGCGACACCCGGGTACGGGAAAGCTTGCCGCGAATCTTCACGAGCCGCTCGGATAAGTATTCAAGTTCCGGATCGTTGGCGTGGCCGAGTTCGTGAGCCAGGACGACGCGCACGTATTCTTCGAACGAGTCGAGCGATCCGAACAGCAGCCTACATTGTTCTTCGAGTACGCCGAGATAGAGAGTAATTCGGTTGTCGTCGAGGCAGTATTTGCCGCCGACCAATCTTTTTCCGGGAAAAAGATTTTCCAACACGACTTCGATCTTGCTGTTCGAACGGGCCAGGACGTCGGCTACGGTATCTTCGATAAGGGTTCTGTTCATGCGGTTTCTCCCGTTCCTTTTTCTATAAATATCGGCAGGCCGCCGCTTTTTCTAAAGAGGAAGCCGGAGAATAGTATACCGCTAAAAACAGAAAAATGGAAACAAATAATAGTTTTACCCGCTTTCTAACTTTTTGAAACAACTTACCAAGGAGAAACGCAAAAAAGCTTCTTCTCCGCTTACTCTTACCCCGTGTTCGCTTGGAAAATCGCGACGGGTCCGTTACACTTTTAAGGAGGGATTTTTTAAATTCAAGGAGGACATGAACAGTGACTATGCTTGAACTCAAAAACCAAACGGCCGTCATTACCGGAGCGGGCAAAGGCATCGGCAAAGCCGCTGCCGAAGCGTTGGCCGCAGAAGGCGTGCATCTGGGCCTGATCGCCCGTACCGCTTCCGACCTGGAATCGCTGAAAAACGAACTGTCGGAAAAGTACGGAGTGAACGTGTTTGTCCAGGCTGCGGACGTCTCCGTTCGCACGGAGATCGAAGCCGCCGTAAGCGCCCTGCACGAACAGCTCGGCGCGATCGACATTCTGATCAACAACGCCGGCATCGCTTCGTTCGGCAAACTCGCCGAGATGGATCCGGACGAGTGGGAACGGATTATCCGCGTCAACCTGATGGGCGCTTATTACACGACCCGCGCCGCTCTGCCGTTCATGCTGGAGCAGAACAGCGGCAGCATTCTGAACGTCGCTTCCACGGCCGGCGAGCGCGGCTTCGCGACCGGTTCCGCCTACTGCGCGTCGAAGGCGGCCCTGATCGGCATGAGCGAAGCGCTGATGCAGGAAGTCCGCAAATCGAACATCCGCGTCATGACGCTGAACCCGAGCACGGTCAACACGGAACTGTCGGTCAACAACAACCTGCCGATCGGCGACGAAGACCGCATGATGCAGCCGGAAGACGTCGCCGACCTGATTCTGGCAACGTTGAAGCTCCCTGCGCGCGTCTTCGTGAAGTCCGCCGGCATCTGGACGACGAATCCGCAGTAAGCCGCGGACTTTCGGGCCGCGTATCCCGTCCGCACGAAGAAAGCCCCGCCGAATTCGGCGGGGCTTTCTTCTGTTCTATGCAAGTTTCGTCGCGGCCCCGTTCGGAAGGCGGCCTGCCCGGCTCAATGGAACGGACAGCCGCGGACGGCTCCGGCCTGCCGCTCACCGGCTTCAACCCTCTTTCGAACGCTCCCGGTATCGGAAGCATCGGGCGCCGCAGTCGTTCCCGTAACCGGGCAGACGCCGGCCGGAACTTGCGCGGCGGCTTTGTCCGAGCCCTTTTCGCCTACCCGGGCGGCATACGGCTTTTTCCCGTAAAAGAAGTTCGGCTTCACGATCGTATTGTCGTAGCGTTTATGGAACACATGCGTCGTCGCGGGCGCCATCGGCGGAATGAGCCAGGCCCAGTTGCCGGTCACGGCGCGGCCCGCTTCCTGTTCGCGCTTCTCGAACGTCTCGAACTGCGCGGCGGCCGTATGGTGATCGATCATGCTTACGCCGGCGGCCCGGTACGATTCCAGCACCGCGACGTTCAGTTCGACCAGCGCGCGGTCCTGCCAGAGCGAGCTGCGGCGGCTGCGATCGAGTCCCATGAGGTCCGCGACGGCCGGCAGCAGGTTGTACCGTCCTTCGTCGGCGAAATTGCGCGCTCCGATCTCCGTGCCCATATACCAGCCGTTGAACGGCGCGCCTCCGTAGCGAATGCCGCCGATCTCCAGCCGCATGCCGGAAACGGCCGGCACGGCGTACCATTTGAGCCCCAGCTCGTCGAAGCCCGGCAGGTCGGGATGCCGAATGTCGACCTCGAGCACTTTTTCCCGCGGCAGCTCGAACCATTTGGGCGCTCCGCCGTCAAGCTGAATCACCAGCGGCAGCACGTCGAAGTCCGTTCCTTCGCCCTTCCAGCCCAGCTGCCGGCAGACTTCCGTGAACTCCAGCGAAGCAGGATCGCCGACCCTGCGGCCGTCTTCCGTTTCGTAGCCGGCGTATCGGATCAGCTGCTCGTTCCACAGCCGCGCCCCTGGCCGCTCTCCCTGCTCGGGTCTCAAGACCGTGATCGTCGGCCGGATACGCCCCCGGTTCGTCGCATAATCCAAATGTTCAAACAGCGCTTCCGCAATCTCCTCTTCGGAAGAAGCATCCCGGCGGTCGATCACGTGCAGGCTGTCCCACGGCAGTCGGCCGATGCAGCGATTGCTGTTCCGCCAAGCCATTCGCGCGCCGTGCCGCAGCTCTTCGTACGTGTGGCGATACGTGCCGCTCTCCTCAATCTCCCGGGCGATCTCCCGAATCCGAAGCTCCGTTTCTTCGCCGGTCCGTCCCAGTTCCGCATAACATTCCCGGATAAAAAGCTCCGCTTCCGCAAAAAGAGCAGGCTGCTCATTCATTGCCATTACACCCCGCCTTGTAAATGATTAGAATCACATCTATCTGTATCATAAGGCAGTATTGTAAGTAATAAGCGTCTCTTTCGGGGCAATTTGGTGTCAAAAAGATAGAGCGGCGCGTATGCCAAAAAGCCGGGCCGACCGCTCCGCTGGGGGCGGGCAGACCGGATCCGGCCGGATGAATCATTTTCAATACTTGAACGGGATCGGAAAACGACAGGAGCTTAGCGTCCCAGGTAAGCTTCCAGCATCCAAACGTCTTTTTCGATAGCCGCTTTGAGGCCGATCAGCATATCTTCGGTCGCCTTGTCTTCCAGCGCTCCGGCGATTTCGATCGCTTCTTCAAGCTCGGACGCCTCCGTGCGGAAGTCCCGGATCACGATGTCGACCATCTCTTCGGCCGTCTCTCCGCCTTTTGCTTCGGCCACGCTCGTCAACTCGAGGTGCTCGCGCATCGTGGCCGCGGGCGATCCGCCGATCGTCAGCAGACGCTCCGCCACTTCGTCCATCCGCTCGGCGGCCGCGTTGTAGAATTCTTCGAACTTGGCGTGCAGCGTGAAGAAATTCGTGCCTTTTACATACCAGTGAAAGTTATGCAGTTTCGTGTACAGCACGGACCAATCGGCTACCTGCTTATTAAGCGCGCGGTGCAGTTCGGCTGCGGCATCGACATTCGCGTTCGTTTTTACGGTTTCCATGTTATGTTCGCTCCCTTATTTTAAATTTAGACTTATTCTAAATCTTGTTTAAATTATAGCACTCTTATTTCAAAAAAGCGAGCATTTGCCGAAAGTTTTTTCACGAAATTGAGCGGCGGCCGAAACGGCGATCCCCGCCCGCCCGATCGCCGCAGCAGACAAAAAAAGCGCCTTCCTTAATTAAGGAAGGCGCCGGGCCAGAACGAATCAGGAGCGCTGCGGTATCGGCTTGCGCAGCAAGACGCGAGGCACGAGCGTATTACTTACGCTCTGGTATCGGCTTACGCAGCAAGACGCAAGGCACGAGCGTCTTACTTGCGCTCGTGCGCGGCCCCTTTCGCCAGCTCCGTGATGTAGTCGAAGAAGCCGGCTCCGTCGACGTCGTACACGAGCTGTACGGGCCGTCCGTCGGCCGTCTCGACCGTGCGTCCCTGGCTGGGGCCGTCCGGAATGACGATCGCGTTTACGGTGCGGCGTTCCACCAGCTCCGGCTTGCCGAGCGAAGCGGTCGTCAGCACGTCCCACAGGTAATACGTCGAATTCGTCTCCATGTAGACGAGCGGCGGGCAAAAAGCGTAGCACTGTCCCAGGAAGTCCACGCCTTCGAAACGGCGCTCCGACGCCCAGCGATTGCGAACCGCCGGCGTCAGCGGAACCTTGTTCGTGCTTTCCAGGGCGACGAGATCGATCTCGATGCCGCTGCGGAATACGCGATCGGCCGCTTCCGGGTCCCAGAACACGTTCCACTCCGCCGTGCCGTCGTGTTCCGGTTCCTGCACGTTGCCCGTCTGGAACGTGCCGCCCATCCAGAACAGGCGGGCGATCTTCTCTTCGATCTCCGGCGCTTCGTCCAACGCGCGCGCCAGATCGGTCAGCGGTCCGGTGAACAGCAGCGTCGTCTGTCCTTCCGTGCGCTTGACCGTGTCGATCAGGTGCCGGTGCGCCGGAAGAGGCGACAGCGGAGCTTCCATAGTGCCCGACTCGTTCAGAATCGGCAGCGCGTCCACGAAGAACGAATGCATGCGCCATTCCGCCGGGAACGGATTTTTGCCTCGGGAATTGGACTTCGCCACTTCCACGGCCCGTCCCCTGCCGAAGCGGTCGATGATTTTGCGGCTGGCGTCGGTCGCCGGTTCCAGATAACCGTCGGCCGGAATGACCGATACGCCGGTGACTTCCGCGTCTTCCATTTGCAGCAGCAGGAACAGCGAGACCAGATCGTCCACGCCGCCGTCATGATTGAAATATACCGGTGTTTTCAAACGTTCCACTCTCCAATACCCGTCGGTCGTTAACCCTCGCGTCAATCTTCATTTATTGCCTACCCGTCACAACACTATTCATTATGCCCCGCGCGGCCAAGCGAGTAAAGGCTATTCGGAAAAATCGCGAAACGGCGCGAAAAAAGCGCGCTTCCGCCTCCGAAGTCCGGCTTGCGAAGGCCGGCGGCGTTCGAAGTGAGCGGAAGCCTGAGGCGGGCGCGGCCCGCATGCCGGGCTTCGCGGAATCGTCGGACGGGCCGTTTACGTCGTCCGCGCAGACGCCGCCGGGTCTTCCGTCCGCTCGGGTGCGCGTCCCGGCCAGAACGCCGCCCGGCCGAGCAGCGCCGTGATCGCCGGAACGAGGAACGGACGCACGATAAACGTATCGAGCAGCACGCCCAGCGCCGCGACGACTCCGAACTGGACGAGCACCTGGATCGGCAGCGATGCCAGAACGGCGAACGTGCCCGCCAGAATGACGCCGGCCGAAGTAATCACGGTGCCGGTCTCTCCGACGCCTTCGCGAATCGCCTGCTTGAGCGGCAGTCTGCGGCTTTTTTTCCAAATGCTCGAGATCATGAAGATGTTATAGTCCTCTCCGAGCGCAACGAGGAACACGAACGCGTACAGCGGAATCGCGCCCTGAATCGCTTCCTGCCCGAGCACGTGATGCAGGATGAGCCAGCCCAGCCCCAGCGCGGAAAAGTAAGACAGCACGACGGTCGCGATCAGATAGACCGTCGCTACCACCGAACGCAGGTAAGCCAGCAGCAGAAGCGCGATCAAACCGATGACGACCGGGATGATCAGGTCCGTATCCCGATCGGTCGCCGCGCGCGTATCGGTCTGCGTCGCCGTCTGCCCGCCGATCCATACTTTTTCTTCCGGGGATCCGACGCCGGCTTCCGTCAGCGCCGATTCCGCCGCCGTCCGAATCTCTCCGATATCGTCCATCGCTTCGTTCGAATACGGATTGACGTTCAGTTTCACGCTGTACGATTGGATATTCGCGTTTTCCGCTCCCTTTTCCGGCTCGGCTACCTCGTCGACGAAAGGAAGTCCGGCCAATTTCTCCCGCATCCCCGTCTCTTTGCCTTCGGAGTCGGCCATGACTTGAACGGGCGCCAGTTCGCCGGGCGTAAAGCCTTCCGCGATAGCGCCGAACCCTTCGACGGACGGCATGTCCGAAGGGAAGGCGGACAGCAGATCGTAAGTGAATCGGATTTGCGAAGAAGCCGCGGCCAACCCGCCCAGCACGATCAACGAAGCGATCACGACCGTCCAGGGACGGGTCGTCACGACGCGGCCGATTCGGCTGTCTTTTTTCTTGGCACGCCGCACCGGCTTGTTTTTGCGGCGCGCCCGTTCTTCTTCCATCTCCGGCGTGCGCGGCACGAACGGGAAGAAAGAAGCCCGGCCGATGATCGCCAGCAGCGCGGGCACCAGCGTCAGGCTCGCGATGCCCATAATGAGGATCGCCACGCCGAACGGCACCGCGAATCGGTGGTAGGCGCCGTACTGGGCCAGCAGCAGCGTGAACAGCGACAGCACGACGGTCAGTCCGCTCATCGCGATGGCGCCGGACGAGCCGGAGATCGCGGCTTTCAGCGCGCTGCGTTTATCGGCCGTCTCCGTCAGGCACTGACGGAAGCGGGTGATCAGGAATAGACAATAGTCCGTTCCCGCGCCGAACAGCAGGACCGTCATAATCGAAATGCCCTGCGAGTCGGCCGTGATCCAGCCCCGGTCGGCCAGCGTTCCCAGTACCGGACTGATGACCAGATACGCGAAACCTACGGCTGCGATCGGAATGAGGGCCAGAATCGGCGAACGGTAAATCAACAGCAGAATAACGAGAACCAGCAGTACCGTAGCAATCAGCAGCGACACGTCGGCGTTTTGGAACAGCGCGCCTCCGTCGATCGCGATGCCGACCGGTCCCGTCACGCGGGCGGATAATTCTTCCGTCCCCGTCGGCGCCGCGAACGGATCGCCGCCCAGAACGGAAAGCGCGCGCGCTTTAAGCTGTTCCACGTCTTCCTTGAGCTCGTCGGTGTCCGCCTCTTCGGCAAAATTGATCGGCAGCACGATCGTGCTGCCGTCTTCCGACAGCAGCGCCTGACGGGCGGGAGCCGGAAGTCGATGCAGCGGCAGCAGACCTTCCTGCTGCGGCAGCGGATCGGCTTCCAGCGACTCCGTCAGCTTCGCCAATCCGTTCAAGTCTTCATCGCCGAGTCCTCCGCTGCGGCTCCAGACCAGCAGCGCCGGCTGTCCGCCGTCGCCGGGGAATTCCCGTTCCGCGACCTGCGCCGCCTGTACGGACGGATAATTGTCGCCCAGGTTGGCCGCTCCGTTGTCTTCCCGCTCGCCTACCCCCGGCCAGATCACGTTCAGCAGGACCGCCGCGGCGATCCAGATCGCCAGGACGACCCAACGTCCGATAGGGCCGGACAATGCGCCGGAGATTCCTTTTCCGTCTTTCATCTTTTCCTCCTGTTCGGCATCTTCGGCATGCCTGTTCGTTATAAATCCGCAAAAATATCTCTCGAAAAATCCGACTCGGCCGATAATGACCGGCTAGTCATTCCAACACATTATGACTCATCGGTCATTCGCGGTCAACCCTTTATTCCGTTTCCGGAAATGCAAAGAGCCGGGAACGCTATCGTTCGCGCGTTCCCGGCTCTTTTATGAAGATAAAGCGTCAGCTTCCGAACAACCCCGGACCGGAACCGCTGTCGGCAGGTTCGTCAGACAGAAGGCCGGCCGCTTCGGGACCGTAGAAAAAGCGCAGTTTGGCAGGGAGCACCGAAATCTCGGCCGGCGTCTGCAGATAGACTTCTCCGTCGCTGTCGATCCGTTTCGGCTCATCCGTCTCGATGCGAAGCGAAGAGGTGCGAATGTATTCGATCACGCCCCCGCTCTCGCGATAATCGGTCAGGTCGCCGCCGTTCAGCACCTGCCAGGCGAGCGAAAGTCCGGCTTCGCGCACGATGAGCACGTCAAGCATTCCGTCATGCAGTCCGTCTCCCGCGAACGGAAGCTTCGCCGTCCCCAGCGAGCGGCCGTTGGCCGCCAGAATCATAACCGCTTCGCTGTCGACGACGCCCTCGTCGTGCGTCAGTCGAAACCCGAACGGTTCGGCCTGCCGCAGCGTCCGCAGCGTGCTGAGAAAATAACTCAGCTTGCCCATCCGTTCCTTTTGTTCCGAGTCGATATTTTCCGACGTCTCGGTGATCAGGCCGATACCGACGAAGTTCGTGAAAATCCGGCCGTTAATCGTGCCTACATCCGTATCCAGCACCCGTCCGGCCAGCACTTCTTCCGCCGCGCGCCCTACCTGCATCGGCAGTTGAAGCGTGCGGGCAAAGTCGTTGCAGGTTCCGCCCGGCAGTACCGCGATTTCGGGCGCCCGAGCGGCCGCCGCAGCCCCGTTGATGCACTCGTGTACCGTGCCGTCTCCGCCGAGCAGCAGCAGCAGGTCGTAGTCCCCGCCTCGCTCGCGGCATATTTTTTCGCCGTCCCCCGGCTCGACGGTCTGGGCCAGCGTAAGTTCGCCGACTTCCCCCGCCAACGCTTCCACCGCTTCGCCGAGCTGTCCCGCTTTTTCTTTACCGGCTTTCCGGTTATACACCAGCATGGCTTTTTCCCAACGCATACGCTCATCTCCCGTTCGCTTGATCACGAACCGGCGATCCCGGTCCTCGTCTCTACTTATTACCCAGAGACGAAGGAGGCGGATGCAGATCGCCGAAAGCAATACCCGAAAAACGTCCGAAAAAGCGGCATGACAAACGAGCTCCCCGCACGCCCGGTCTCTTGCGCGGGCGTACGGGGAGCTGCGGTCATTCCATCTCGGCGGTTCCGCCAGTCGCTGCGCCGATCCGCCATTTTCCGGCTTCCACTTCTTTCGGGGGCATGGGACGTCCGTAGTAATAACCCTGCATAAGCACGCAGCCCCGGGACAGCAAAAATTCCGCCTGCTCTTCCGTCTCGACGCCTTCCGCGACGACTTCCAGATCCAGCAGTCTCGCGATGCCGATAATGCCGACAATCAGCGCCTGTTTGGAAGCAAGATTGCTGCTTTTGACAAACGACTGATCGATCTTGAGCGTATCCACGGGAATTTCGTCCAGCCGTCCGAGCGAAGAATGGCCGGTCCCGAAGTCGTCCATCGACACCTGGACTCCCAGATCGCGCACCCGCTGAAGCTGGGAGAGGGTAATCGCCATATTTTTCATCGCGATCGATTCGGTGATTTCCAGCTCGAGCATCTTGCCCGGCAGGCCGCTCGAACGCAGCGCTTCGTCCACCATGTCGAACAGCGTCATGCTTTCGAATACCCGGTACGACATATTGACGGAGATGCAGACCCGGAACAGCCCTTCGTCGTGCCAGCTTTTGTTCTGACGGCAGACTTCGCCGAGCATCCAGCGGGTCATCGGCACGATAAGCCCCGTCTCCTCCGCGATCGGAATGAACTCGCCGGGCGAGACGATTCCTTTTTCGGGATGGCGCCAGCGCAGCAGCGCCTCGAACCCGGCTTCTTCTCCACTGCGCGCGTTCCATTTCGGCTGATACACGATGAAAAATTGGCCGTATTCGAACGCCAGCCTGAGGTCCTTCTCAAGCTCCATTTTGCGGCTCAGCTGCCCTCCGATTCCGGCATTGAAGAAAACGGTTTTGTCTTTTCCCGAAGCTTTCGCCTGATCGAGCGCCGCATCCGCCGCTTTCAGCAGCGCCCCGCGGCTTCGGCCGTGCTCGGGGAATAGGCTGACTCCCGCGCTCGCCGTGACGTACAATTCGTTACCTTCGATCATATAGGGCCGACCGATCTCTTCCAGCATGCGATTTACCCGTTCCAGCAGTTTGTCCGGATCGTTCTCCGCTCCGACCAGCAGAAATTCGTCGCCGTCCATCCGGAACAGTGCTTCGCGCTCCTGAATCCGGTCCCGGATACGCTGCGCGGCGTGGGTCAACAGCAGGTCGCCGAGATCCCGGCCCAATGTGTCGTTGATGACCTTGAAGCGGTCGAGGTTGATCAGAACCATCGATCCCAGGCGTTCCTCCGCCAGACGGCGGTCCGATTCCTCGGACAGCGCGTAACGGTTCCGAAGCCCGGTCAGCGGGTCCAAAAAGGCGATCTGCTTGAGCGTTCGGCGTTCGAACACCATGAACATCCAAGTAATGGCCAGAATGACCGATACGAGCGCCGAGATACCGGCCACGAAATACGAGGGCGGAAGCCCCGTATAACCGAGCGCGGCAGCCGCGGAGCGTACACCGCCGCTGCGCAGCGCTCCCAGCACGGTATACTGCATGACAAAGATTCCCGCTCCGAGAATCAGCGCGGCAAAAAGCTCGGCCAGTCTGTAACCCGCCGAAAGACGGAAGTTGCCGAGCACGTATAAGGCAAAATAACCCGAGATAAAGATGATGGCCGCCGAAAACAGTCCGATCGTCGGATCGACGCCCACGACGAAATTCGGACGGAGCGCCGCTATGCCCAGAGCGGACATCACCATGACGCCGACACCGAATACCGCACCGGCGAGTCGGCTGGTCAACGGCTGCTGCTTGGCGAACAAAAGGAACATTATGTATGCGGATAAACTGACAACCGCGATCGCCGCCGACGCGGTAAGGAGGTCGTAACGCAGCGTAATGCGATGATGATACGAGAGCAAACTTATAACATGGACCAGCCAGGTCCCCATGCCGAGAACCAGAGCCGCGAAGATCGGACGAAGCCGCTTCGCTCCTCTGCCCGTCCGGCTTTTTCCCGAGGCCAAACGAAAGCCCAAATAAGCGGAGAGCAGCGCGACCGACAGCGACAGAACGACCTGCACGCCGTCCCATTTCTCCGTTAAACCTGTGACAAGGACAGAGATCATAAATCGGTACCCACTTTGCGTTATGATATGTTGTTAGGCTTGCCCTCAGATGCTCTTGCTTGAGGCAAGTAAAACCTTTCCCTAATTATATCGAATAAATAGGCGAAATCCATTAGAACTATCGTTTCGGAAAGAAAAAAACGCCGCCTCCTTCCCCGCCAACAAAAAAAGAACCGGCAAAATATGCCGGTCCTTTCCTTTTCTTCTCTGCCGCGGCCGTTAATGCCGAACCCCAAAAACGGGTTATACGGCTTCTTCCGAGAACTGGCTGTTATAAAGATCCGCATAGAATCCGCCGGAAGCCAGCAGCTCTTTGTGCGTGCCCTGCTCGATCACTTCGCCGTGGTTCATGACGAGAATGAGATCGGCTCCCTTGATCGTCGACAGACGGTGCGCGATAACGAAGCTCGTGCGCCCCTGCATCAGTTCGCCCATCGCCTGCTGGATGAAAATTTCCGTCCGCGTATCGACGCTGCTCGTCGCTTCGTCGAGGATCAAGATGCGCGGATCGGCCAGCACGGCGCGCGCGATCGTCAGCAGCTGCTTTTGTCCCTGCGAGATATTCGACGCCTCTTCGTTCAGCACCGTGTCGTAGCCGTCCGGCAGCGTTCGGATAAAGTGGTCCGCCCGCGCCGCTTCGGCGGCACGCACGATCTCTTCCTCCGTCGCGCCTTCGCGTCCGTAAGCGATGTTCTCCCGAATCGTGCCCCCGAACAGCCAGGTATCCTGCAGCACCATGCCGAACAGGCTGCGCAGGCGTCCGCGGTCGAGTTCGCGAGTATCCACGCCGTCGATCTTGATCGAACCGTCGTTGATCTCGTAGAAGCGCATCAGCAGGTTGATCAGCGTCGTCTTCCCGGCACCCGTAGGGCCGACGATGGCGACCGTTTGGCCCGGAGCCACTTCGATGTTCATGTCCGTGATCAGCGGCTTGTCTTCCGAATAACCGAAGCGCACATGTTCGAAGGTTACCGCGCCCTCGCCCGTCAGGTGACGCTCAAGTTTGCGGTCCGGCGACTGTTCTTCCTCGTCCAGCACTTCGAACACCCGCTCCGCCGAAGCGATGGTCGACTGGATGATGTTCGCGATATTCGCGGTTTGGGTAATCGGCTGGGAAAACTGTCTCGCATACTGGATGAAAGCCAAAATATCGCCGATATTGATGCGGCCGTTGGTGGCGAAGATCCCGCCGACGACGCAAATCAGCACATAGCCGATATTGCCGATGAACGACATGAGCGGCATGATCAGACCGGAAATGTACTGCGCCCGCCAACCGGACTCGTACAGCTCTTTGTTGTACGTTTCGAATTTTTCCTGCGAAGCGTCTTCGCGGCCGTAGGCTTTGATGACGCGCTGGCCGTTGTACATTTCTTCGACGTGTCCGTTCAGATCGCCGAGGGAGCGCTGCTGGCCGGCAAAATGCTTCTGCGAGCGCTTGGCGATCATGATGACCACGATCAGGCTGAACGGAATCGTCAGCACGGTAATCAGCGTCATGATCGGGCTGATCGTCAGCATCATCACGATGACGCCGATGATCGTCACGAGCGACGTGATGATCTGCGTCAAGCTCTGCTGCAGCGTGTTGCTGATATTGTCCATGTCGTTCGTGACGCGGCTCAGCACGTCGCCGTAAGGATGGCTGTCGTAATATTTCAGCGGCAGCCGGTCGAGCTTGTCCTTAACCTCTTTGCGCAGACCGTACGACGTGCGCTGCGCGACGCCGGCCATCACGAACTGCTGGATATAGCCGAACAGCGCGCTCGCGACGTACAGGCCGGCGAGAATCATAATGATCTGCCAGATATATTCGAAATCGACCGAGGCCCCCGGGATGCCCTGCATCTTGGCAATGACGCCCTCGCTGAGCCGGGTGACGGCTTTGGCCATGATTTTCGGCCCGAGGATGTTGAACACCGTGCTCAGAATTGCCGTGATCAGCACCACAAGCAGATGGAACTTATACGGAGCCAGGTAGCCCGCCAAGCGCTTGAACGTCGCTTTGAAATTTTTCGGTTTGGCTCCGGGCATCATCATGCCTCCGGGTCCGGGTCCCATGCCGGGTCCTTTGCGCGGAGCCGGCGCCTTGCTGCTTTTTTGTTCGCTCATTTCAGTCCCCCCTCTGCCTGCGCGACCATCTCTTCTTCGGACAGCTGCGAAGACACGATTTCGCGGTAGACGTCGCTGGTCCGCATGAGCTCGCCGTGGCGGCCGATGCCGGCAATCCGGCCCTGGTCGAGCACGATGATCCGGTCGGCATCCATGACGGTGCTGACCCGCTGCGCGACCATCAGAACGGTCGCGTCCTGCGTTTCGGCTTTGAGCGCGGCGCGAAGTCTCGCGTCGGTCTTGAAGTCGAGCGCAGAGAAGCTGTCGTCGAAAATGTAGATTTCCGGACGGCGTACCAGCGCTCTGGCGATCGACAGACGCTGCTTCTGTCCGCCGGACAGGTTCGAGCCGCCCTGCGATACCGGCGAGTCGTAGCCTTCTTCGAGCCCGTCGATAAACTCCGCCGCCTGCGCGATCCGCGCCGCTTCGCGTACTTCTTCGTCGGTGGCGTCTTCCTTGCCGTAACGGATATTTTCCGCGACGCTGCCCGTGAACAGCAGCGCCTTCTGCGGCACGTAACCGATCTTGCCGCGCAGCGATTCCTGCGCCAGATTCCGAATGTCGACCCCGTCGACCAGCACCGTTCCCGATGAAACGTCATAGAAGCGCGGAATCAGGCTGACGAGCGTCGACTTGCCCGATCCGGTGCCGCCGATGATGGCGGTCACTTCGCCCGGGCCGGCGTTGAAGGAAATGTTCTGAATCGCCGGCTCCTCCGCTCCCTCGTAACTGAACGAGACGTCGCGGAATTCAAGCTGTCCGCGGCGGGAAGGCGTCTGCGGCGAAGAAGATTCCTCGATATCCGGCACCGCTTCGAGCACTTCGTTGACCCGGCCGGCGGATACGGAAGCCCGCGGCACCATGACGAAGATGATCGACACCATAATCAGGGAGAACAGAATTTGCATGGCGTACTGGATGAAAGCCATCAGATTGCCCAGCTCCATCTCGCCCGCATCGATCCGGTGGCTGCCGTACCAGATGATGGCGATCGTCGAGAAGTTGAGAATGAGCATCATGGCCGGCATCATGGCCGCCATCAGCTTATTGACTCGAATCGCCGTATTCATCAGGTCGCCGCTCGCATGATCGAAGCGCTGCCGCTCGCTCTGCTCGCGGCCGAACGCGCGGATGACCCGAATGCCGGTCAAGTTCTCGCGCAGCACGAGATTCAGCTTATCGATCTTCTTCTGCATCGCCTTGAACAGCGGCAGCGCGCTGCGCCCGATCAGCAGGATCAGCAGCGCCAGTACCGGGATCACCACGACCAGAACGAGCGAGAGCTTGGCGTCCTTGGATACGGCCATGATAATGCCGCCGATCATCATCATCGGCGCCATTGCCAGCATCCGCAGCATCATCGTCAGCACCTGTTGAATCTGGGTGATGTCGTTGGTCGTGCGCGTGATGAGCGAAGCCGTGCCGAATTTATCGAATTCTTTGAGCGTAAAACGCTGCGCGTGCGAAAATACCCGGCTGCGCAGGTCCCGGCCGAAACCCATCGACACTTTGGCGGACAAGTAACTCGCCGCGATCGAACAGATCATCCCGATCATCGCCACGCCCAGCATCAGCCCGCCGATCTTCCAAATGTAGGGCACGTCGCTCAGCGCGATGCCTTTGTCGACGATATCCGCCATCAGCGTCGGCAGATACAGTTCCGACAGCGCCTGCACGAATACCATCAGCAGGACGAATATGACGCCGACCCGGTAGGGCTTCAGCATGCGGAACAATTTCATCATAACGGTCTCTCTCCTTTGTCGGGCGCTCCCGCGCCCCTGTCTTGCCCGGACTCCCCGTCCTCCCGCGCCTCGCGCAGAACGAAATAGTCATGGGCCCGGTTCAGCAGCTGGACCAGCATCCGGGTATCCTGCTCCCCCAAATAGTCCGTCAGCCCGCCGATCATCGATTCCATCTCTTCTATGAACGAATAGGTCACCCGCACGCCCTCGTCCGTCAGCGTAATCCGGACGGCCCGGCGATCCGAAGGGTCCGTGCCGCGGACGACCAGGCCGTCCGCTTCCAACCCTTTGATCAGCTGGGTGACGGTGGGCGACGTGACGTCCAAAATCCGGCCGAGTTCCGATACCATGATGCCCGGTTCTCCGTCGTCGACTTGGCTGCGCAGCACCATCAGCAGCATCCCTTCGCTCTGCTTGCGCCCCGCCATCGGACCGGAATGATTCTTTTTGCCGCGGTGGCGGAAACGCCGGATCGTGATCATCAGTTCGCGCGCCATCGGGCTTATACGCGATTCCATTTCGCTGCTCCTTTCCTTTTTCCGTTATCGGAACGCAAGGATTCCGTCTTATGGAAAACAAAGTATTTAGGTTTGCAAATATTTAGCCATGCAATCTATTAGTTACCTAATTGTATGCCCGTACATGAGGTCTGTCAACTTTCGCATATAAGGCTCCCGGAAAGCGTCGCCGCAGAAAAAAAGATCCTCCGCCGGTTTGCGGCAGAGAATCTTTTCTGTTGCGGCATGGACGCCCGAACGCTTTGCGGCTCCGAATCCGAAGCGGCATTCAACGCGTTCCCCATTCGTCCGGCAGCAGCGAGCGATAGGGCTCCTGCAGGAAACGGTCGTCCGCCAGGATCAAGACGCCCCGGTCCTGCTCCGTGCGGATCAGGCGTCCGCCGGCCTGCTGGACTTTGTTCATGCCGGGATAGACGTACGCGTAATTGAAGCCGCTGCGTCCGCGCTCGTTGTAATAATCCCGGATGATGTCCCGCTCCAGCCCGATCTGCGGCAGTCCGACGCCGATCACGGCCACGCCGGTCAAGCGCTCGCCCGTCAGGTCGATGCCTTCCGAGAAGACGCCGCCCATGACGGCGAAGCCGACCAGCGTCCGTTCCCGGCCCGCCGAGAAGGCGTCGAGAAAGACGGTCCGTTCGCCCTCCGACATTCCCGAATCCTGTCCGATAATCTCGATTTTATCGCGATCGACCCGAGTCTCGAAGGCCTGCCGGATTTCCTGAAGGTAGGCATAAGACGGGAAGAAGAAAAGATAATTGCCGGGCCGCTGCGACACCGTCTCCGCAAGAGCCGCGGCCAGCGTTTCCCGGGTACGCTCCCGGTCCCTGAATCTTGTCGACAGCGGCAAAATTTTGACTTCGAGCTGATCGGGGCTGAAGGGAGACGGAATCGACAGCGTATAATCGTCTTCCGCCGCGCCCAGCATCTCCCGGTAGAACCCGAGCGGCGACAGCGTGGCCGAGAAGTAGACGGCCGAACGGTAATTTTTCGACGCCTGAAGCAGCAGTTCCGAGGGGTCGAGGCAGAACATCTTCATTCGCACCTCGCTGCCGTCCGTTTCCACGTACGTCACGTATTGATCGCCGTACAGCCGGCCGATCCTCAGGAACGTCTGGGCGGCGAAATACGCTTCCAGCAGTTCCTCTTCGGCTTCGCTTCCGTTCACGGTCACGAGCGCGTGCTCCGCCTGGTCGACGAAAGGTTCAAGCAGCTTGAACATGACTTCCGGCGGCTCGCTGCCCACGAACCGGCCTTCTTCGCCCGCCTGCTTGCGCAGCAGAATCAGGTAGGCGTTCACCCGGTCGGCCGCGGCGCGCACGCCTTCGTGCACATCCTTGTATCCCCGCTTGATCGCCAGAAACGAGGACTTCAACAGCTCCGCCGAGAACATCTCCCGTCCCCGCTCGACCAGATTGTGCGCCTCGTCGACGAGCAGCGCGGAGCGGCTCCGCTGCTCGTCGGACAGCCGCTTGAAGGCGATGCGCGGATCGAACACGTAGTTGTAGTCGCAAACGACCACGTCGGCCGCGTAAGCGGCATCGAGCGAAAACTCGAACGGGCAAACGGTATGCTTGCGCGCGTACGTCTCCAGCACTTCCCGGGTAACCCGGGTTTCGTTCTCGAACAAATCGTACAGCGCGCCGTTGATCCGGTCGTAATAGCCTTCCGCGAAGCGGCATGCGCCTCCGGCGCAGTCTTCTTCTTCCTTGAAGCAGACTTTGTCTTTGGCCGTGATCGTCACGGAACTGAGATAGGCGCCGCTCTTCTCGAGCATGGACAGCGCTTCTTCGGCGCCGGCTCTCGTCGTCGTCTTGGCGGTCAGATAATAGACGCGTCCGATCAGCCCCTCGCCCATCGCCTTGACGGCCGGAAACAGAGTGGAGATGGTCTTGCCGGTGCCGGTCGGCGCCCTCGCGAGCAGGTTCTTCTCCTCGCGCACCGTCTTGAACACCGCCCCGGCGAACAGCCGCTGCCCTTCCCGGTAGCGGCCGAACGGGAAGGGCAGCCCAGCGGCCGCCGCGTCCCGCTTCTCTTCGCGGCGCTTGAGCAGCAGCGCGTACGGCGCGTAGCGCTCCGCCACGTCCCGCACGAAAGCGGCCAATTCCTCCGCCGTCTGCTGCGTTTCGTGCACGCTGCGCTCGCCGCCCGGCTTGTGCACGTAGGTCAGCCGCACGCCGACCCGCTCCAGCCCCATCTCCTCGGCGAACATATAAGCATAGAACTTGGCCTGCGCCCAGTGCACGTCGCGGCCGCCGCCGATCTGCTCCGCCGTTTCCGACGTCGACTTGATCTCGTCGATCGTATAGAGGCCGTCTTCGCCGAGCAGCAGCCCGTCGCAGCGGCCCTCGATTTGCACCAGCAGCTCGCCGCCGGCGCAGGACAATTCCGTTTTCAAAAAGACTTCTTTGCGGTCGTTCTCTCCGTATTTCTCCTGCACTTCGCGATGAATGCGAGTGCCTTCTTGAAGCGCGCTGCCGAAGCGGGTGCCGGATTCCAGACTGCCGCTTCGAAAAACGTATTCCACCAGAGGGCGCACGGAGGTTTTGACGGTATGGGTCATGCAAGCTCCCCCTTTCCGGGGATGTAGAATGGTTTTTTTCGCTTCGGCGCAGACGAAAACGCGTCCACGCACGTCTATCTATTATAGCCGAAACGGCGTCGGCGCTCCGCGTCCCGATTCGGCCGCGCAAAAAAGCGGCTTTCGCGATTGCGAAAGCCGCGGGCGCCGGCGTTCCGGCCGGATGAACCGCCGCCGGTAGGCAGCGCGGCCGCGAAGCCGCCCTGCGTCATTGAAGCACGCGTCGTGCCGATACGTAATGATCCTGCCAGTATTTCAGATCCAGGTCGGCTACGGCCACTCCGTCTTTGCTGGCGCTGTTATGCACCAAATGGCCTTCGCCGTCATAAATGCCGACGTGCCCGATCAGTCCGGGAACGCTGCTCCAGAAGAACAGCAGATCCCCTTTCTGCCATTCGCCTTTTTCCACCGGGATGCCGATGTCCTTCTGATAGGCGGTTCCGAGCGGCAGGCTGATTCCCTCAAGTCCGAATACATAGCGGGTAAACGAAGAGCAGTCGAACAGGACCGGCGCTTCGTTCTTTCCGAAACCGTAGCGGGTAATGCCCTGCAAAGACAGCGCATTATTGATGACCCGGTCGGCCGTATCCGGCGAGATGACCGTTCCGATCGGGAATCCGGGCGACGGAGCGGAAGGCTCCGAAGGGACCGGAGGCAGAGACGGCACCGCGGGAATATCCGCCGCAGGCAGCGGTGCCGAAGAGGACGGGATCTGGGAAGAAGACGAGCTTCCGCCGTCCGGCAGCGCGTAGGATACGTAACCCGTCGAGACGTATCCGGTCACGCCGCTCGCGTCCGTGATCTTGAGCCAGGCCGAGTTCGCCAATTCGACGGCCGTGAACGTCTCGCCGGCAGACAGCACGCGCAGAACGTCGCTGCCCGTCACGGGCGCGGTGCGGAAGTTCACGTTCTTCGTCACGACGCCGCTTCCGGCCGCGGAAGCGGCGGGAGCGGGCGCAGCCGCAGGGGCGGGAGGTTCGATCAGCGTCTTGACGGCTGAAGGAGCGGAAGACGCCGCGGCCTGCTTGACGGAGGACGTCGAAGACGCCTTGCTTGCCTTGTTTGTGCCGGAAGACGTTTTGCCGCCCGAAGAAGCAGCCTTGACGCTCGGAGACGACTCTTTCGTATAGGTCACGTAAGAAGACGAGACGTATCCCGTCTTCTCTCCGATCTGGACTTTGAGCCAGTAATTGTTCAGCTCGGTGACCACTTCGAGCTTGGTGCCCGGCTGCAGGGTGCGGTATACGCTCCCTTCGGATGCCGAGGGGGCGGATCTGAGGTTAACCGGACGGTCGACTTTGCCGGGGGACGCCTGCGCGACGGCAGGCACAGTCACTAGTAGAGACGATGCTGCGACCAGGCTGAAGAGCTTTCTGTTCATGATTGCCTCCTTGTGAGTCGATAAGCGCTTCCGGGAAAAAGCGGCCGAAAACGACGATTATGCGCGATTGATGCTGAAAAGGGCCGACTGTTTTACATTCTATCGATATTTTAACTTCTATCGGCCGGAATCGCCAGCTTTTTGAGCAATTTGGAAACGAAACAAAAACGATTTTGACAACTTTTGCGGCCGGGAGCATAATAGCTAAGGATTTACAACGTTCCGATTGGTTTATCCTTAATAAAAAGGCATGCGACCGGGGAATTTCCCGAAGCACCCGACATTTCCGCATATAGAAAAGGAGCTTTGCATCGTGGAGCCGATTAAAAACTGGTGGTCCTTGCTGACCCGTCCTTTCGTTCTGTTCACCCTGATTCTGTTGGTTAAAGGCTATATCGCCTGGGGACCGATCTTCGAGAATACCCCGATCTGGGGACCTCTGCTGACGGAGATTCCGTTCCTGTGGATTCTGTTCTGCCTGTTCGAATGGTTGGCGTCCAAACGCAAACTGCTGTGGTACATGATCACCAACCTGCTCGTCACGGGGCTGTTCTTCACGGCGGTCATTTATTTCAAATATTACGGCGTCGTGGTCAATTACCATGCGCTGGACCAGAGCCGGCAGGCCGTCGAGGTCAGCGACAGCGTCTTCTCTCTGCTTGCTCCCCAGTATCTGCTGATCTTTACCGACATCATCGTGCTGAGCGTCTGGTTCTTCATGAGCAAGAAAGCGAAAAAGTGGCGGCAGAACGTCGTTCATCATCGCATGAGCCGGCGTGTCGTGGGCAGTCTGCTTATCGTATCGCTTATTCTGTGCACCATGAACGTCTGGCCGAACCGCGCGAGCATGAACGAGGTCGTCAAAGCCGAAAAGATGGGCATCCTGAATTACGAAGCCTATACGCTGCTGACCGACCGCGACGAAGAACCGATCCCTCTCGCCCAGATCACGCAGGAGAAGATCGACGGGCTGAAAGGCATCGAAAAATCCGGGCAGCCGGCTTACTTCGGAGCGGCCAAGGGCAAAAACCTGATCATCCTTCAACTGGAGTCGCTGCAGAACTTCATGGTCGGCCTCAAGATCGACGGGCAGGAAATCACGCCGAATCTGAACAAGCTGGCCGGCGAAGGGCTGTACTTCCCGAATTTCTACCAAAGCGCGGGACAAGGCAATACGTCAGACGCCGAGTTCACGGTCAATACGTCGTTTTACATTCCGCCGCGCAAGGCGGCCGTAGTCGCTTACGGGGAAAAGGAACTGCCGAGCCTGCCGAAGCTGCTGGAGCAAAACGGCTACCAAACGGCCACTTTCCATACGAACGACGTCTCCTTCTGGAACCGGAACCAGCTGTACGCGGCGCTGGGCTTCGACAAGTATTACGACAAGAGCTTCTTCGGCACGGACGACATGGTCTTCTTCGGTTCTTCCGACGAAGTGCTGTATGACAAGACGACCGACGAACTGCAAAAAATGGACGAATCCGATCGGCCGTTCTACGCGCAGATCGTCTCGATGAGCTCGCACCATCCGTACACCATTCCGAAGGAAAAGTACAAAATGACGCTGCCGGAGCGTTACGAAGGGACTTTGGTAGGCGAATATATTCGCGCCCAGAACTATTCGGATTACTGCCTGGGCCTGCTGATCGACGAACTGAAAGAAAAAGGACTGTGGGACGACAGCCTGCTGATGCTTTACGGCGATCACCTGGGCCTCCCGCTGCATTCCATGGACGAACGGGACCTGGCGCTGGCGAAGGAAATCTTCGGCCACGACTATACGTACAGCGACATGCCGAACATCCCGTTCATGATTCTCGGCTCCGGCGCGGACGCCGGCAGCGTGCAGACGCAGCTCGGCGCGCAGGTCGACGTTATGCCGACGGCCGCTAATCTGCTCGGCATTTCGCTGGATAACCATATCCACTTCGGACAGGACCTGCTGAATCAGAGCGAGAATATGATTCCCGAACGTTATTATTGGCCGTCGGGTTCGTTGATTACCGGAGACACGCTGTTCATTCCGGGAACGGGCTACGAGGACGGCACGTATTATCCGCTGAAAAAAGGCGGCACCGCTTCTTCCGGCGTCACGGAAGATCAATTCAACCGGATGCTGGAGCTGTTCGAGCTGTCGAGCAGCTATGTGCGGCAGCAGCCGGACCGTCCGGAAGCGGAACATCCGCAAGCCGGAACGGAGTAACGCGCTCCCCTGCACGGACGGAAGGCCCGGGAACGGGCCGCAGCATCGACAAAAGCCCCGCCGACGGACACAGGCCGTCGGCGGGGCTTTTCTGTAATGGGGAGGCGGCGGAAGACGTTGACGCCGCTCCCGCGCGAACCCGAACGGCCCGCCCGGAATTGTATCCGGGCGGGCCGTTCGGCTCTAGGCGTCGTCAGTCGAGCTCCGAGACGGAGAAACGCACGCAGGCGCCGCCCTCCGGGCGGTTGTGCGCGGCGATCTCGCCGCCGTGCCGGCGCACGATGGTCCGGGCGATGAACAGCCCGAGACCGGAGTGCCCCCCGCCGCCCGGGTCGGCGGCGGAAGCCCTTGCCGCATCTTCGCGATAGAACTTCTCGAAGATGCGGCCGCCCCCGGCCTCCGCGAAGCCGGGGCCGTCGTCGCGCACTTCGAATTCGGCCCCGCCGGGCCGGATCCGAAGCTCCAGCGCGACGGCGCCGCCCTCCGGCGCATAGCGGAGGGTGTTGCTCACAAGATTGTCCAGCACCCGATTGATCCGGTGCTGGTCCAGTCTCAGCGGGCCGCGTTCGCCCTCGGCCCGCAGGTCCCGCGCCTCGAGCGCGAACTTCGCTCCCCGCTGGCGGCACAGGAAGGCGTATTCGCGCGCTTTGGCGCGGACGGCCGCCTCCAGGTCGACCGGCTCCGGACTGAGCGCGAAGTCCGGTCGCTCCACCCGCGCGGCCTCCGACAGGTCGGCCGTCAGCGCGATCGAACGCTCCGCCGCCCCGAGAATGGTCTCGGCATAGCGCTGCGCGCGCTCGGGACGCTTGCCTCCGTCCTCGAGCAGCACCTCCGCATGCCCGCGGATCACGCTGAGCGGCGTGCCCAGATCGTGCGCCACCGCCGCGATCATGTCGCGGCGTTCGCGCTCCAGCTGCCACTCCCGGCTCAGCGACTCCCGCAGCGCCTCGCGCATCTGTTCGAACGCCGCGAGCAGCTGGTTCAGCTCGCGGACGCCGGTGCCTCGGGGCCCGAGCGAGAAGTCCAAGTCGTGCTCGCGAATCTTCTCCGCGCCTTCGATCAGGCGTCCGAACGGTTCTTCGAGCCTGCGGCTCAGCCTGCGTCCGCTCCACACCGTGAAGCCGTACAGGTAAGCGAAAGGCGCGGCGGCCATCAGCAGCGCGCCGACAACGAGCGGCAGACCCTGGGCGGGATTGGCGGAAGCGGCCGTCAGCTTATAACGCAGCGCGACGGCTCCGGCCAGACGGCCGTCCAGACCGGCCAGCGGTTCATACTGCACGTAATAGCCGCCGGAAGAGACATGATCGTTCAGCCGCGCGAGCAGGTCGGCTCCGCCGCGGATCGCCGCCTTTCCTTCGCTTTCGAACGAGCCGTAGACCCGGCTTCCCGAAGCGTCGTACATTTCGTAGCCCATGCCTTCGGCAGGCACGATCGCTTCCACCTCCGCGCGGGAAGAAAGCGAGACGGGATCGTTCAGCGCCTGAAGCTGCGCGACCACCTCCGGAATCCGGCTCTCGTAATAATTCGCGGGTCTCAGCGAGGCGCCCCACAGCGCCAGCACGCAAAGCCCCAGCGCCCAGGTCAGCACCGTCGCCAGCACGCTGAGCAGGAACGTGCGGTGAAAAGCCCGCTGAATCAAGCTTTTCAGCGGCCGTTCGCGCGGCGCGCGGCTGCGTTTCCCGTCTTCCCCCGGCTCCGCGGGTCCGGCGGCGCCGGGTACGTCCTTACCGCCGGCGCCACGCTCCGACGACCCGCCCTCACCGGAAGCCCTGCGGCCGATCAAGGATTCCGGCGCGGCCGCGCCTCCCTCGGTCGGCCGGCGTTTCCCTTCTCCCCGTCTCAAGCCTGCCATTTGTAACCGACTCCCCATACCGTGCCGATCGGGTTCAGTTCCGGATCGGCCGCGCCCAGCTTGGCCCTTATTTTTTTGACATGCTCCGTGACCGTCGCCGAGTCCCCGTCCGCTTCCAGCCCCCAGATCCGTTCATAAATATCTTCGCGCGCGAAGACCTGCGACGGATGCAGCGCCAGCAGCAGCACGATGTCGAATTCCCTGCCGGTCAGCGGCACGGCCCGTTCGCCGACGCGCGCTTCGCGCCCCTGCGCGTCGATCGCCAGGGAACCGAAGCGCAGAAAGCGGTCTGAAGCGCTTCGGTCCCTTTTTTCCCGGCGCAGATGCGCGTAGATTCTCGTCTTGAATTCGCGCAGGCCGAACGGCTTGACCAGATAATCGTCCCCGCCGGCCATCAGCCCGCGCACCCGGTCTTCTTCGGAGCGCCTCGCGCTGACGAACAAAATGGGGCACGATGCGCTTTCGCGAATCGCCTCGCACAGCTCGTATCCGTTCATTCCGGGCATCATTACGTCGAGCACGACCACGTCCGGCTTGTACGGCAGAAGCGCCAGCGCTTCTTCGCCGCTGTACGCGCACAGCACCTCGTATCCTTCATCCTCCAACGCATCGCGCATAAAAGCCACGATATCCCGCTCGTCGTCCACCAGCATGACCCGTTCCGACACAGCCGATTCCCCCTTCGCTTTCCGTTCCGGACGGCTCTCCTCTTACCGCCCGGCCTTTACTGATTCCATTCCCTTCGCTGCCAACCCAACGTCCCTATTATAGCGCAGCCCGCCAGCAGGGCACAGAGAATCCAGCCGAGCGAGGCGTCGCTCCCCCCTGTCCGGCCGAGGAAATGGAAGATCGAGTCGGATACCGACAGCAGAAACACCAGCGCGTCGGACACGTAAAGGCCGCCCACGATAACCGCCAGAATGCCGATATACGCCAGCACCGGATTGGGCACAAGGCGCGCCACGACGCCGCCTACGCCGATCAGCGCCAGAAAAACGCACAGCGCGACGCCATAAAACCCGAGGCTGAATCCGAGCGCGCCCATTCTGCCTACCGCGCCCGCCCCCATCAGCGTCGTTTCGGAAGCCGGCGGCATCGCGATGCCGGCAAAGACCGTTCCGGCCGCCCAGGTAAACAGCGTCAGTCCTCCCACGAGCATTCCCAGCACCAGCCACTTGACGAGGAACAGCTTGCCCCGGGAGATCGGCCGGATCAGCGCCAGCCGGAGCGCGCCCGACGACACGTCGCCGCCGAAGCTGTCCGCGGCCAGCATCGGAATGACCACGAAGTTCATCAGAATCGCCAGTTCCCGCAGCAGAAACGGCGCCGTGTTCAGCGAGTTCAGCGCCACGCTGTGCTCCGCATCGTAAAAACTCGTATTCATCATCGTCAAAAACAGACATTCCAGCAGCACGAACACTATGTATACGATCGCGACCGCCCACGTTCTCTTTCTTTTGAACACCCGCTGGGCCTCGCTTCGGATCAGATTGCCCATGCCGACTCCGCTTCCTTTATTCAAAAGTATCCCTCCTCTTCCAAGTCCATACCGTCATAAGGCCGAACAGCAGTCCGTATCCCGCCAGCACGCCCAGATTCCAGAGCCGCAGGCCGTGCAGGTCCGCCAGCATCGCCGCGATGCCTTCCCACTCGATCGTCACCAGCGACAAAAAGTATATCCGCACGTATTCCTCCGTGCCGAACAGCGGCCGAAAATACGACAGCAGCGTGGGCAGCATATAGGAAACCAGCAGGAATCCGATGCCCAGACCCAATGTCACCGTCGAGGAACGCCCGACCGCCGCCAGCCAGAAAAATACCGTCAGCAGCACGCCCAGCGCCAGCGCGGCCAGCGCATAGTAGCGAAGATCGTACAGCAGGCCCTCTCCGTACGATACCCGGCCGGCCCCGTAAAAGAGCGGATAGCTCTCCGGGTTCGGAAACAGCGCCCGACCGGCCGCCGCCGTGCAGACGAAGTACGTCCCCAGCTGGATCAGCATGAACAGCAGGCAGGCCACCCACTTGGCCGCCATAATCCGGCCTAAGGATACGGCCCGCAGCATGCCCATCCGCAGCTGTCCCCCGCGGTATTCTTCCGTGACCGTAAGTCCCGCCAGCACCAGCATCATGCCGCTGAACACGGTCACGAGCATCTCGGCCAGCGCGAGCACGGGCACGCTGCCCGCCGTCGCGTATTCGGGCAGCCCGGGGTCGAGCGCCGCGTTTTGCGACAGCAAATACTTGACCGACACCAGCCCCGTCAGCGGCCCGGCCAGCGCCATCAGCTTCGCGCTTCGGCGCTTCCAGAGCTTGCGCCATTCGGCCGTCAGCAGCCGGCCGAAGCCGACTCCGCCGCCGCTGCGCCGTACCGGCCGCTCCCGGTCCGCTGCCGTCCTGTCCGGGGCGAACGCCGCGCCGAAGCCTTTCTTTTCGTCGATCGACTTCCCCGCCGTCTTCATGTCGTCATCATCTCCACGAACGCTTCTTCCAGGCCGGCGTGCCGCCCGATCATCTCTTCCCGGCTGCCCGCAAAGACGCGCTCGCCTTCGCGGATGACGACGATCCGGTCGCAGATTTTTTGCAGCTCGTCCAGCAGATGGCTGGAGACGAGCACCGTTTTGCCGAATTCGTGCTTGAGCCGCAGAATCAGTTCGCGCAGTTCCCGGATGCCCATCGGATCGAGGCCGTTGGCCGGTTCGTCGAGAATGAGAAGTTCGGGGTCGCCGAGCAGCGCCTGCGCGATCCCGAGCCGCTGCTTCATGCCGAGCGAATACGTTTTGACTTTTTCGTCGGCCCGCTTGTCCATGCGCACGATCTCGAGCACTTCGTTCACCCTTTTGCGCCGCGCCTTGCGGTCCGGCAGATTGGGGTGGAGCAGAGCCAGGTTCTCCAGATTGTCGCGCCCCGTCATATAAGGGAAGAAAATCGGAGATTCCACGATCGCTCCGATATGCGCCGCGGCGTTCTCCCTCTGGCGCACTACGCTGCTTCCTCCGATGAACACGTCCCCCGAATCCGGCCGGATCAATCCGGTCATGACGCGAATCAGCGTCGTTTTCCCTGCGCCGTTCGGCCCCAGCAGCCCGCAGATCTCGCCCTGTTCCACATTGAACGACACGTCTTTCAACAGCGTTCTCCGCCGCACTTTTTTCGTTACGTTCCCGATCTCGACCAGCGGATGCTCCGTCTGGGGAATGACAACCCGCCCGGCACGCTTGTCCTGCATGTTTTCCATTTTCGTTCGCCTCCTTGTCCCGGCTCGTCCGTCGTCCGAGTCCGTCCGTTGTTCGGATAAGGCAAGTGTAAGAGGCAAATCTAAAGAAACCATAAAGGACGCCGCAGACGCTTTTCGCAAAAAAAGTCAAAACCGATCCGCCCGGCTTTGATAGTCTGTACGTAAGGGAGGCGTTCACGTGAGCTATCAACCTGCCGTGCAAAAAACGATCGACTATATCGAGCGGAATCTGGAGCGGGAATTGACGGGAGAGCGGATCGCGGCCGAAGCCGGGTTCTCGTTCCACCATTTCCACCGGATTTTCCGGAGCGAGACCGGCATGACGATGTCGGACTATATCCGCTCGAGAAGGCTGGCCGGCGCGGCTTCCGCGCTGCTGCATACCGACGAACGTATCCTCGACCTCGCGCTCCGGTTCGGGTTCGAGTCGCAGGAGGCGTTCGGACGGGCATTCAAAAAAATTTACGGGCTGCCGCCCGCGCGATACCGCAGATGGATGGGCGGCATGCTGTCTCGGGAGGACGATTCGATGCAAACGAAGCAGGATCAGACGGGAGCTCCGGTCAAAGGTTGGTTTTTGAGCGGCAGTCATCCTTTTCACTACGAAATGGGAATCGATCGCAAAGAGGTGCACCGGGGCACCGGGTCGGGCTATCTGAAGTCGGTCATGTCCGACTCGCCGGAACAGTTCGGCACGATGATGCAGGCGTTCCGGGCCGACAAGTTCCGGGGCAAGCGTGTCCGTTTATCGGCGTTCGCCAAAACGCGCGGAGTCGAGCAGGGCTTCGCGGCGCTGTGGATGCGGGTGGACGCGGCCGACGGCGACGTGCTCCAGTTCGACAACATGGCGAACCGCCCGCTGACCGGAACGACGGATTGGAATCATTACGCGATCGTGCTCGATGTTCCGCCGCGGAGCGACAGCATCTCGTTCGGCGCCCTGCTGAGCGGAACCGGACAGCTCTGGGTAGACGGATTTTCGTTCGAAGAAGTGCCGGATACGGTTCCGACCACCAATCTCGAGACCTCGGGCACCCTGCACGACGAGCCGGTCAATCTGTCGTTCGAGGAGGACATCCGATGAGCCGCTTGTCCGATGCCGTGCGTGTCGCCGCCGCTTCCGCCGTCGTCGCCGCGATCGTCTGCCTCGCCAATTACTTGATCTCCTGGTATCTGGGCGGCGTGCTGGGCAAGTTTCCTTTTGAAGCGGATTCGCTGTGGTCGGTTCGCAGCGGCGTTATCTTCCTGATCTCGTTCGCGTTTGCCGCCGCGGGAGGCTGGAGAAGCCAAAGGGCGAGACGGCGAAGCTGAACGCCCCGGACGATCGCCTTTTTTTACGCAAAAGCAAAGAAGCCGCCGTCAAAAGGATATCTTTTTGACGGCGGCTTCTTGCTGCCTGTTCCGATCGCTCTCCCTTTATCGTCCTTCATCGTCTTTGATGGGCGTGCCGCCCAGCCATTCCCGCGTAAACGAGATCCACTCCCGCGCCGCGTAAGACTGATACCGCTCTTTGTGCCAGATGACGCCCAGCCTCCACCAAATCGCCGGCTCCTCCAGCGGGACGATGGTCACGGCTTTCCCGGACGCCTGCCGGCAGATCGTTTCGGGCAGCAGCGCGACGCCTAGGCCGGCCGCCACCATCTCGCTGATGAGGTCCCACTGCGAACTTTCGTAGACGATTCTCGGGTGAAAACCGGCCTGCAGGCATTCATTGATGATGCGGTCGTGCAGCGTAAAATCTTCCCGGAAGAAGACGAAATTTTCGTGCGCCAGCTCGCCCAGCTTCGCGCTTGCGGCTCCGGCCAGAGGATGCGACGCCGGCACGATCAGGTTCAGCCTCTCTTCCGCGAACTGGAACGAGCCGAACACGTCGAACGTGAGCGGCAGCACCACCACCCCGATATCCAGCAGCCCTTCCGCGACGTCGGACTCGACTTTTTTGGCCCCGTCTTCGAACACCTGCATCGTCACGTCCGGGTAACGGTCGTGGAACGCCCCGATCACTTTCGGAAAAAAGCTGGATCCCACCATCGGGGGCAGTCCGATGCGAAGATGCCCGCGCTTCAGTTCCTCCAGATCGCCCAGCTGCGCCGACAGGTTCGAGAACGACTGCGTGATCGCCTGTGCCTGTTCCATGACGACGCGTCCGGCATCGGTCAGCTCGATCTTTTTGCCGATCCGGTCGAACAGCGTGACGCCGAGTTCTTCTTCGAGCTGCCGGATCGCCTTGCTGATCGCCGGCTGGCTCAAGTACAGCGATTCCGCCGCCCGGGTAAAGCTCCTCAGCCGCGCCGTCTCCAAAAAATACTGCAAATGCCGGATGTCCATGCCGATAAGCCGCCTTTCTTTTTAACTGTCCTCATCTTCATGCATAGCTAAAAGTAATGATTCATATTCTTTTTATTCATTTTACTCATGAAAGGAATAGATGTAAAATTTTCATTACAGAGAAGAAATTACAGAACGCTGCTGCAGCGTTTTTCAATTCAATAATCGGAAAGGACCGACCTTCTTATGAAAAAAGTGCTGCTCGCCGCGATCCAGGTCGCGCTTCTGATGGGCTTTTCCGAGCTGATGAACCGGCTGGCGGCCTGGACGCATCTTCCGCTGCCCGGCAGCATCCTCGGCATCTTCGTTCTCTTCCTGCTGCTTCAGCTGCGTATCGTCAAGCTGGAATGGATCGAACTCGGCGCCACCTGGCTGCTGGCCGAACTTCTGCTGTTCTTCATTCCCGCCGCCGTCGGCGTGATGAATTATATTCCGCTGCTCGAGCAGGACGGCATCCGTATCCTCGCCGTCGTCATGCTCAGCACCCTGATCGTCATGACAAGCTCGGGGCTGCTGGCC
The DNA here is from genome assembly GCF_011090185.1 of Saccharibacillus alkalitolerans. Taxonomy (GTDB): domain Bacteria; phylum Bacillota; class Bacilli; order Paenibacillales; family Paenibacillaceae; genus Saccharibacillus; species Saccharibacillus alkalitolerans. The sequence continues at coordinate 283,941 of NZ_JAAFGS010000004.1, forward strand.
GGAGCCCTATCCCGAAGAAAGGAGCGTCAACCTTCATGATCAATCAAGCCGTCACGTATTTGACCGCCACTCTCGTCATTTACTATGCCGCCAAGTGGCTTTATCGCAAATATCCCCGGGTCTATCTGTCTCCGCTGCTGGTAACGCCGGCGATTCTGGTTGCGCTTCTGCTGCTTACGCACGCCTCTTACGATCATTACAACGAAGGCGGCGTTTGGCTGTCCAAGCTGCTGCAGCCGGCTACCGTAGCTTTTGCCGTTCCTCTGCACAAAAACCTGCAGACGCTCAAAAAGCACGCCGGCGAAATCGTGGCCAGCGTCCTGTTCGGCTCGCTGATGGCGATGCTGTCGTCAGCTTTGCTGGCGCGAGTCATGCATTTGAACGGCGAGCTCGCCAGCAGCCTCGTGCCCCGTTCGGTCACGACGCCGATCGCCATGAACGTATCGCAGATGATCGGCGGCGTACCGACCATCACGGCCGTATTCGTCATCATGACCGGACTGCTCGGAGCCATGATGGGCCCTTCCGTCGTCAAGCTGCTCCGTATCGAAGGCGATATCGCCCGGGGCGTCCTGTTCGGCACCAGCGCCCACGGCACGGGGACCTCGAAAGCGTTCGAGCTGAATCCGCTCACCGGCACGATCTCCAGCATCTCCATGATTCTGGCGGCGCTGTTCACGCTGGTAGCCGCTCCCGTGCTGCTCGGCATGCTGGGATAAATGCATTAAAAAAGCGAAAGCCCCCTCTCTCCGCCATGGAGAGAGGGGGCTTTTCGCCGTGCGTCAAGAAACATTCCCGCATTAACCGGATAGCGCCTGCGCGTACGGCGGATGCCCGCGAAGACAGCCCCGCTATCCGATTCCCCGATTGAACACTCTCGCAATCGCCTGCGCCCGGTCGCTCACGCTCATTTTGTTGAAGATGTTCGTCAAATGGTTCTTTACCGTGTGTTCGCTGATGAACAGCTTGGCGGCGATATCTTTGTTGCTCGAAGCCCGCACGACCAATTCCAATACTTCCTTCTCGCGCTTCGACAGGCCGAATTCCCGAACGATCGCTTCGATGCCCCGTTCTTCGGCCTCGGCGGGGTTGAAGGAAGCGGCAGCTCCGTCGGACAGCACCACTTCGCTCTGCACCGTATGGCGGACCGCCATAAATTTGCGGAAGTGGTTGAACAGCTCCGGCGATACGCCGGTCAGATGCAGCCGGCCTGCGGTCTCTTCGTCGAGCGCCGCAAAATACAGCACGGTCCGGAGCACCTGAGCGGGACGGGAATAGGAAAAAGTTCCTGTTTGTCCTTCCGAATCCAGCATTTCCTGATATTCCTTCAAGACGGCCAACTCTCCGGCGAAAGCTTCATTCAGTTCGCTTCGCGACGCATCGTCCAGCACAGACAGCATGGCCGTCCGCTGCAGGAAAGGAGCTTCCTCCGCCGCGATTCCGCCGTAGCGAGCGTATTCGTCCAGCAGGCGCAGCGCCAAATCCGTGTTTTTGCCCTGATCGTCTTGACCGGCTTTGGCCGACGTGTACATCAGCTTCAGGAACCGCTCGTTTTGCAGATTCATCTGCTGCTGATCGTATACCGATTGCAAAATGATGCTGCCCATCGTCGCAAGAGCGAGCAGCACTTCCCGGCATTCCTCCGCTTCCTGCTCGCTGCTCAGCGAAACGGCCAGAACGCCGCGGGTTTTGCCTGCGTAGACGATCGGATACTCGATCATCAATTGGCCCTCTTCGGTCTGCGACAGCTCGAATCCGGCCGAATTCGCCCCCGTGCTCTCCCGAAGAATCCGTTTGGCCACGTCGCGCGCGTATTGTTCGGCAAAATCGTTGGCAATGCCCCGCGATACGATCTGAACTTTTTCCCCGCTCGAACTCTCGTGCACGATGATCGCCGACGAAGGGTTCCATACGAGGCTTAAGCTCATATCGACCAGCATGAACATGATCCGCTGCGTATTCTGGGCCGAAATCATGAACCGGGTCACTTCCATGAGCGGTCGAAGACGCTGAATCTGCCGCTCCATCCGCGCCTCGATCGTGCCGCTGGCAATATATTCGCCGACCAACGCGATCAACACGTCTTCGAACTCCCTCAGCAGCGCATCGGTCTGCACTTTTTTGCGGGAGACGATAAACAGAATGCCCAACTGCTCGCCGCCTACGCGGACCGGAAAGCAGCGCAGCCCGTAAAACTCCCCGATCCCGTTCTGCTTCAGGAAAAAGGATCTCGGATCCCGCTGGATATCCGTCCACTGCATCGGATTGTCGCTCAGCGCCGCCTGCCCCAAAAAGCCTTCGCCCTCGCGGAACTCGGCATCTTGAAGCCCGCTTCCTCCTTCGCCGACAACGCGGCTGACCCGATACTCGCCCGGGCCGACCCGTTCGGCGTATCCCATCACGTCGGACCCGCCGCTGACGTCCATGAACTGCTCGAATGTCCGGTCGATCGAATCCCGCTCCCTGCGCGCCGTGGACAGCACGCCTCGCAGCTCCGACAGCCGGTCGCGGACGTAGGCCTCGCGATGCGCGGAACGCAGAATGCGTTCGGCGGTCTCGGCCAGCTTGCCGATCTTCTCGCGCCAGGTCTCGGCTTCCTCGCCGGACAGCTCCTCCGCTTCCAACACGAGATCCAGCAGCAGCTTGCGGCTTTCGTCGTACAGCCCGGATCCGGCGACTTCTTCCTCCAGCATCTCCTTGGTCCCCGATTGGATCAGTACCCCCGCCAGCACGTAATACACGACGTCTCCGGCGGGCGACTTGAACGGCGCGATTATGAATTTGACGCCCGGCAGCCAAAGGTCGCACAGGGCCGGGCGGGTGAGTCCCGCGTAATGGCGGACTTCCTGCCAGAATCGTTCGCGCGTCTCCTCGTCCGCGTCGACCAGCTTTTTGAAAAACGGATGGTAGGAAGACGGCTTGACGAGAGGCCGCCCCTGGCCGTCCACGATCAAGATGGAGAGCCGCGTAAATTCCGCATAAGTGTGTTGAATTTCTTCGACGGTTTTCCTGACGTCCATTGCCCAACTTTTTTCGATCATATTAATGGATCTCCACTTCGCTTTGAGTATAAGGGGTTTTGTACGAATAAATAGCCATGTTCCCTTCACCTCTTTTATCCAGGATGGAGATTGCGGCCAAGCGATTCAATGCGATTTGAAGCGGTTCTACAGCCCGGCCGAGCTTTTTGGCGAGTCCTCTCGCCGTTTCGTAGGCGTAAGGGTTATTCTCGAAAAACATGGTGCACTCCATCTGCAGCTTCAACAACTCCTGATCCGAAATCGTCATCTTTCTCGTGTGCCCCCTATATCAGCCTAACATACGGTCTTTCCCTGATATTATCGACGATATGGGGAGCCGACATGCGGCCGCCCGGGGATTTCGTAATCTGGAGATACTGATAACTTCCGTCTACCCAAGTGCGGATGACTCCGTTGGAAGCCCGCTCGAGGAAGGACGAAGTCTCCAGCCCGATTTCCGTGAAATTGCTCTGGCAGAGCACCGTGATGCCGGCGGCTCTGCAGCGGGCCATTTCGTCGGCGAAATTGCGCTTGACGAATTCCCGTCCGCGCTCGGAAATGATCGTATTGAGGTCATAGTGGATGAACCAGCGCTTCCCCTGAACTATCGTTTCGCGGAAGTGCGGATTGATCGCCTCGTACACTTTCTTTTGGTACTCTTCATTCGAAAGCCGATCGACGTGAACGACCAGATTTTCGTATACGGGATCGACTTTACGGTGATAGTGATCGATGAAAAAGACCCTTTCTTCGAGTGCGGCTTCCCGCAGCGAAGCACCGAACAGCTGCAGGGACTGCTCCAGCGTCTCGACCGAGCTGAGCCCGGACAGCATGAACAGCACGCAGTCCCCCTGCTTGATCCTTTCCGCATAAATCGAAGTCATTAAATATTTATAATTGGCTTTGCTGTTGCTGTCCATCATGAATGCGCTTCCCTGGGGGAGCCCGCCAAGAAGAATCTCGTCGAGCGATTCGATTCCGGTGCTTAAGCGGGCGACGCCGTCGCTCACAATTTTGTCTTCCACCATCGACAGCGCGGGCAGAATACAAATTCCGTCTTTCAGGAAACGATAATGATGCTCGCCTTCCACGATGCACGTTCCGCGCATTTTGAGAATTTCGATCGTGCGCTTACGGAACTTCTCCAAGTGCTCGCGCAGCGACAAGCGGATAATGCCGTCGCAGACGTAGTTTTCGAAAGGCGTGGACCGTCCTTCCGTCTCCCCGTACTCTCTCAAGAAAAAAGCGGTGAGGTTGAATTTGCGCATGATGTTGCGGATCGAATAGATTTGTTCCCGTCCGTCCGTTTGCTGCCCGCCGAGCGTTCGGAACAAGCTGATGCTGTCGATCACGACGCGCTTGCAGTCGATCTCGCGGATCAGCTGCTCGAACAGCCCGTCGGTACGCATCATCTGATCGAGCAGCACGTCCGGCTCCAGACAGATGATTCGCAGCTTGTTCTGACGTTCCAGCTCCCGCAGGTCCCAACCGAAGCCGGACATGTCCCGGTAAATTTGTTCCGGGAGTTCTTCGAACGTAATATAGATGCCCGACTCGCCGTACTGCCTGGCACCCTCGAGCAAAAATTGGATCCCCAGCGTCGTTTTCCCCGTGCCCGGATTCCCCTCGAGAATGATCGTCGTTCCGCGCGGAACGCCTCCGCCGAGCAGCTCATCCAGCCCCGGAACCCCCGTGTGTACGATATCCTGACCCAGCCCCGTCTCTTGCATAAGTTCCGTGACCCCCTTAGATCGAAATGATTGATGCCGGTACTTTTTTATTTGATGGGGAATAGGAAATTCCTCTTATCTTGATCTTACCCGATTACATTAAAGTTTGAAATAGCTTTTCCATTTTTTCCATAGTGCTGTAAAAGGCGATTCAATCGCTTTTAAAAAGGGTACCGCTCCACGCCCAAATGTTGGCTCCGATCGCGAGTGCCAGCAGCACCCAGATGCCGAAAGCCGGCATAAACGCGACCGCCGCGTAATGCAGGGTCGCGAACACCCCAAGCAGCATCATGATGCCGATAGTCTTGATTCCGCCGCTCTGGTCCGAGGACGACGGAAACGGCAGCGAAAAAGGCAGTTCGCGTTCGAGCATCCGAAGGGTGAGCGGAAGCAGCAGGACCGATACGGCCAGCATCACCAGCAAATCCGGCACGATGCGTACGCCGAACAGCAGCACGAAGACGATCGACTCCACCAGGAACAGAGGCAGAAAAAGGCGGGCGAACATCGCTTTGAGCGTCGCCCGGTAGACGGCGTCGATATTGCGGATCGGCGCGCTGGTATAAATCCAGCCGCCCTTGAAGCTGCCGGAGTATTTCATCATCAGCACGAGCGTGGGGATCATGATCGCGCAGGCGTATACGTTCAGGTAAGCGACCCCTCCCGCGAAGTCGATCGATGCCAATCCGCCGCTTCCCGCCGCCGCGAAGCTGAACAGGAAGATAAAAGGCACGACAAGCGAGAATCCGAGCGACGGATACACTTTGAGCTTGAACTCCCGCTCGCCCGCCAGCATCGAAGCCGCAAACACGTAGAAGGCACGTTCTTCGGCATTCCGGCAGAGCAGATTCGCCCACATGCGGTTCCACCGCTTGACCCGCGAACCGCGGCGCCGGGAAACGGTCCCGCTCAGCTTCTCCAGGCTGCGCTCGAAACCGGGCATCATCTTGTAGAAGACAAAAGCTCCGAGCAGCGGCACGACCAAGCCGAGCAGCGCCGGCACCTGGTAGATCGGTTCTCCCCGGCCGTTAAGCAGCCATTCGAATCCGGCCGAATACCACAGCGGAGGCAGGGCCAGCTCCCACCACCCTGCCCGGAAGTCGCCCGTGAAGCGGGAAAAATCCAGTGCCCGAATCGCGATCTGATAGCCGACGAGCATGAAGATCGTCATGCCGATCTGTACGTAGTTGATCATGTCCTTCAGCGTTTCGCCGTCAAAAAGCTTTAGTACGAGCAGGTAGACGAAAGCCGTGAACACCGCGACCAGCAGCCCGCCCAGCATAAGCGAGAGAAGGAGGAGCAGACCGAACCCCGCTCCGTAACGGAACACGCCGACCGCGACCGGGACGATGCCCAGCGCCAGCGCAAACTGCGTAAAGTAGATCAGAATATGAAGAGCTTTGGCCATGCCGAGCGTCCGGCCGTCCACCGGCTTCGTATGCAGGATGGGCTTGTCGCGCACATCGAGCATAACGGAGGAGAAATCCGACAGCATCGCCGTCATCATGACGAACAGCAGCACCGACAGCACGATTCCCGCCTGCAGCATATAAGGGCCGCCGAGCAGCAGGAACATCGACGAAAGCGCACCGTACAGTCCGTAGAAAAACAGCGTCCGTCCGATTCCCGAACCTTCGTCCGGCTGGTCCTTCGGCTTCAAGCCGCTGCCTTTGCCCAAACTCCATGAGCTCGATTTCGACTTGCTGCCGAACAGGGCCGCCGCTCCCGTCGTCCGGCGCCCGTCGAGCGTCAGCTTCAGACCGAGAATCCGGCGCATGAGCGGATAATCCACGCCCATCCGCTCGAACAGAAACCGCGCGCGGTCCAGCGCGCGCAAAACGCGATAATCGTTCATCGTCTCAGCGCTCCTTCACGACGTCGGCCAGCCGCTGCGCGATCTCCTGATGCTCGTGGAAGTCGGTCAGCTGGTTGAAGAGCTCTTCGAGCGACTTCTCGCCGCCTCTGGCTCGCAGCTCTTCGAAGCTGCCGTCGGCCGCTACCCGCCCGCCGCTCAGCAGCACGATCCGGCTGCTGATCTTCTCCACGACGTCCATGATATGCGACGAATAAAAGATCGTTTTGCCTTGCCCGGCCAGCAGATCGAGCAGCTCCTTGATGACCATGACGCTGTTCGCGTCGAGCCCGCTCAGCGGCTCGTCCAGGAAGATCAGGTCGGGATCGTGCAGCAGGCAGGAGGAGAGCAGCACCTTCTGCTTCATCCCTTTGGAATACGAGGCGATGCGCGAGTCGATCGCATGCCCGAGCCCGAACCCTTCCATCAGCAGTCTTGCCTTACGCTCGGCCAGATCCGGCGCCAGTCCGTACAGCTCGCCGGTAAAGGTCAAATATTCCCGCGCGGTCAAATTGTCGTACATTTCCGCCGTCTCCGGCACATAGCCGATGCGGCGCTTGTAATCCGGCCCCGCTTCGGCGATATCCTGCCCGAACAAGCGAACTTCGCCCGTATAACCGCGAACAAGCCCAAGCATGATCTTGATGGTCGTGCTCTTGCCCGCCCCGTTGGGACCTATGTACCCGATGACCTGTCCCTCGCGGGCTTCGAGATCGATTCCGTTCAGCACGTACCGGTCGTCGTACTTCATGCGCAAATCCCGGATCGACAATACCGGTCCGCCGGCCGTGTCCGCCATTCTTGCTTGTGAAGCTTCCATATTTCTTCGTCTCCTCGTGTTCGCCGGACCTGCAGCCCGGATGCCGGGCGGCGGCCGCAAGCTATGTTCAGGAGGGACGCCGCGAATCAGCGATACTCGTCGTAGGGAGCAAATACGGCCGTCCCAGCCTGCAGTACACCGTTCTTATACGTATATTCGATCTTAAGGTCTCCAATAAATTCGGATGTGCCCAACTGCACGCCGGCGGTTGCGGTCAGCCTGCCGCCTTCCATTTCGTAGCGGAGCACGTTCCAGATCCCCGGCGCGCCGTCCCGGTTCTTCTTCTCCGTCAAAAGACGTTCTTCGGCGATGACGGTCTCTGTGCCGCCCGCTTCCACCTTCACCGATCCGTCAGGCAGAACCGAAGATCGGAATTGCTTGAGCATGGCGACCCGCGCTTCCTCCAGCGGCACCTGTCTAAGGTCGGCATCATAGACGACGGCTTCATTGATATAAACGCCCGTTCCGTATCCCTGCGTAAGCAGAACGACCAGATCGGGTTCGGACCCGCCCGTCAGATTCGCCGAAGCGAATTCCGGCGGGTAATTGCTGTCCGGACCGAGCGTTCTTCCCGGAAGATAAGCGCCGTTCTCGCCGCTGTTCAAGTGCAGATCGTCCCACATGCCGCCCGGATCTTCGGTGCCGGTAACGGAAAATTTGCCGTCTTCCGATTTGGCGATCAGGCCGCTTCGGGCATTTACATTAAGAACGCGAGTTTTGTCGTCGTAGCTGATCTTGTGGTCGAACAGCTCTCCGGCAAGGCTGAGCGGGATCATGACCTGCCCTTCGACGAAGTGGGGCGCCGCTTCGGTCACGACTTCGGTTCCGTCCCGATATACTTTGATCGGGGCGGCGGCGGAAGCGGTCAAAGCCGCGGCGGCGATAGAAAGGCAGACCAGGACGGAGACGGCAAGGCGGCGTGTTTTTTTCATGATTGAGGTCCTCATTTCGTTCCCGAAGGATATATGGAATTCAAGGCGCTTGTCTCGAAGCGCCGAATAGGTTGTAAGAACAGGAGACGATTCTAAACGGTTCGTCGGAGAGAGTCCCGGTTTGTGCAGGAAAAACCCTCCACCTTCTAGCTTAAGTCATCCCGGCGAATTTTCCAGAGAAAAAGTTGTAACCCTATATTACAGTTCCATGACAAAAGCCCCTTTCCTTCCGGAAAGGGGCCAAAAAACGCTCATTTGCTTGATAAATTGCTTTTTTGGGGCCAAATGATCGAACCGAACGCAAGTCCGGCAGTCCCGAGCAGCAGCACGCCCAGGCCGGAAGCCCCAAACACCGCGCCGGGCCCGAACATTTGGACCAGCATGCCCCCCAGCGGAGGAGCGGCAATCATGACGGCGCTCAGCAGCGTATTTTGAATGCCGAAGATGCGCCCCGTCATATCCGGCGGAGTTTCTTTTTGCAGCGCGTAATTGAAAGTAACCATAAATGACCCGTTGCCGGCTCCGAGCAGCAGCCCGATCAAGACGATCGCGCCGCCCGAGGCGCCTGCCGGAAGCAGGCTGAGCAGCAGGATCGAAAGTCCGATCAGGATATATCCTCCGCCCAGCTTGAAGGCGTAGCCGCTGAGGCGGAGCGGCTCGAACCGCATGTTGAGAACCGCTACGGCCGCAGCCGATGCGCCGGAGGACGCGAGCAGCCAGCCGATGGCCGTTTCGCTGTCCGGCGCGATCTCGCGGAACAGGCTGATAAATTGAAAGTCGATCATCTGAATCGTCAGCATTCCGCAGAGAGCGAACAGCAGCAGATTCAGCAGGATAGGCGTGCGCCGCGCGAACGACCAGCCTTCGCGGAACTCTTGGCTGAAGCGTCCTTTGGTTCCGGTCGCATTCTCTTGCCGGCGGGCCGCGATGTCGTGTGCGCGCCGGGGCTGCGCCGCCCGGTCGGGAAGGGCAGCCCGCGGCACCGTCTTCAGAATGCCGTACGACAGCAGCCTTGCCGCGGAATTGACCAGAATGCACATCTGCGGCGACAGCAGCGCAAGGACGCCCGCGCCCGCCAACGGACCCGCCACCCGCGACAGCTGGCTGACCAGCCCGTTCAAGGAAGACGCGTCCAGCAGCTGCTCTTCCGCAACGACCCGGCGGGTCAGCGTCTGCTGGGCCGGAACGTTAAACACGCCGAGCGCGGCGCGCAGCGCGAGAAGCGGAAGCAGCCAGTGGATGTTCGGCGCCAGCAGAATGGCCGCCGTCGCCAGGGCCGTCAGCAGATCGCATATTCTCATCAGCTTGAGCGGATCGAATCGGTCCGCGGCCGCTCCCGCGGCGGACCCGAGCAGAATGCCGGGCAGCGCCATGCATACCGGCACCAGCGCGATTTCCAGAGGGCTGGCCTGCCAGCGGTAGCCGATCAGCACCTGGATCGCGATGACGTCGAACCAGTCTCCGAACACGGAGATCCCGTAAGCCGAAAACGTTCGGCCGAATACCGGATGACGCAGCAGCGAAGATTTCGCGCTTCCGCGCCTTCCCTCGTCTTTTTTCAAAATTCTGTCTTCCATTTCCACTCTCCCTTTCCCGCCCCCTTACGGGGGACTCTTCCGTCCTGCACGGATTCAGGATAAACGGGAAATGTCAGAGGTTTATCAGGGCGGCCCGCTTCTTTCGTTCGGGACCTTACGTTTTCGTCCGCTCCAGCTCGTTCAGGTATTGTTCGATAGTGCTTTCGAGCCGCGGCCAATGCTCCGCCGGTCCGAAGTTCGCATATTCCGACGCCAGCCTGCAGCAGCAGCGGCGTTCGGCTTCGCTGCCCGGCATCCGCCGGCGCAGCACGCCGCAGGTCCGCAGCAGCGACAGCAGTCGATGCGGGACGAATCCCGACTGCTCGAACGTCTCCAGCCCTTCGTCCAGCAGCGCCGATCCTTCGGCCTCTCGCCCCGTCAGTATCATTCTCGCGCCTTCAAGCATGCGGTATCCGGCCAGCTCCCGCAGATACGGCTCGGCTTTCAGCAGTTCGGCGACCTTCGCGGACTGCTCCGCGGCCGCCGAAGGATCGTCCGCCAGCAGACTGACGTACAGGGCGCTGATTTCGATCGGTACGACAAACCCTTCCAGCTCCTGCTCGGCCGCCGCGCGGCGTCCGCGTTCGATCGTCGCCGCCGCTTCTTCGATCCGCCCTTCGGCCGCGTACAGGTCCGCAATATTGAGGATTTCCATTTCCCGATGCCCTTCGGCATGCAGCGCGTTCAACCGGAGCGCCCGCTCGCACAGCGAGGCTTTGGGCTGCGGCGTATCCGCAAACATGTCGAACAGCAGCAGCCAGTAAATGCGCTCGCTCATCGGCGCTTCTTCCTTATCCAAAAACCAGCCCAGGTCCCCTTTGATAAAGTGGATATACAGCCGGTAAAAAGCGTTCAGTTCGAAGCCGAGCTGCTGCCGCTGCTCCGCAAGCGACAGCATGGCCCGTCCTTGACCGATCCGGTGGTAGCGGGCAAACACGCCGTTCATCGCTTCCTGTACCGACGGATCCCGCAGCGAAGGCGCGGCGCCGCCCGCCTCCGGCCGCAGCGTCAGGCAGTAGCCGACGCCGCGGATCGTTTCGATCTTCGGGCCGCGGGCGGCTTTGAGCTTTTTGCGCAGCCTGTAGACGTGGTCGTCGACCGTCCGGTCGACCGGATACTCTCCGGGCCATACCCGGTCGAGCAGCTGCTCGCGGCTGAATACGAGATTGGCGTGGGTATAGAGGAATCGCAGCAGCGCGTATTCTTTGGCGAGCAGTTCAAGCCGGATGCCTCCGCATTCCGCTTCGAACCTTGAGTCGTCGAATGTGATTGCCGACATCTTCATTTCTCCTCTCCGGCACGAGGCTTATTTCGCTATTATACCGCATGGACTCCCTGCACGCTGAAGCTCGCTGTATCCGCGCAGCACGGTTCCGCCGAAGCCCTTCCCCGTACGCCAAAAACGTCCGGAACGCCGAGGGGCGTCCGAACGTTTTTCGTGAACATGCCGATTTTCCGCCGCGATCCGGCTCCGAAGCAGGCGGCTCCCCGGGCGCGGCGCTTCGATCGAAGCTTCCCTATTTCACCGCGCCCTGCGTGACGCCGTTGATGATCCATTTCTGCGCGAACAGATAGACGATAATCATCGGCAGCATCGCGAGGAGGTACGAAGCGAAGGCCAGATTGAACTCCGTGTTGAACTGTCCCTGGAAGACGTACTGCACCAGCGGCAGCGTATACTGCGACTGCTTGCTGATAATGACGAGCGGCAGCAGGAAGTCGTTATATGTGGACAGGCAGATCAGGATGCCCACCGTGGCGTTGATGGGAGCCATCAGCGGGAAAATGATCCGGACAAAGGTGCCGAACGTGCCCGTTCCGTCGACCGTCGCCGCTTCCTCCAGGTCGATTGGGATAGAACGGATATAACCGACGTAAATGAACACATTGAACGCCAGCCCGTATACCGTATGCAGGATAATCAGGCCGAGCAGGTTGGTCATGCCCAGCGACGCCGTCAGCTTGACGATCGGCAGCATGATGATCGGGAACGGAATGAACATGGCGCTGATGAAGTAGAAGTACAGCCCTTTGAAAAACTTGTGCTTGTTCATATTCCGCGCGATCGCGTAAGCGACCAGCGAGTTCGTCAAAATAGTCAGCACGACGGTCGAGACCGTGACGATGGCACTGTTGCGCAGCGCCTGGAAGAAATTCGTCATTTCGATCGCCCGCGCGAAGTTCTCGAACCGCAGATTCGTCGGCAGGCCGAAGATGGAGTTCAGCATGTCGTTCTGGTTTTTCAGCGCGATGGTCACGGCCATATACAGCGGGAACAGAATAAAGACCGTGCCGAGCGCGATGAGAACCATCGCAAGCCAATTGGTGCGGGTGCGGTTTTTCATCACATATCCGTCTCCCTTCTCTGCAAGTATCGGATCTGCACGATCGAGATGACCGCGATGACGATGAAGTAGATGACCGAGTTCGCCGACTGGTACGCGAATTCTCCGCCTTCGAAACCGCCCGTATAGATCAGATGCGAGATCGACTGCGTGGCGCGTCCCGGGCCGCCGTTGGTCAGCGCGACGATCAGGTCGAAGACCATCAGCGCGTTCTTCATCGCCAGCACCATGTTGATCGTGAAAAAGGGAGCGATAAGCGGGAACGTGATCTTCCAAAATTCCTGCCATTTATTCGCGCCGTCGAGACCCGATGCTTCGTACAGCTGCGTCGGAATGGTCTGCAGGCCGGACAGGTAGAGGATCGTATTCAGCGCAATGCCCTGCCAGATCGCGACGAAGGCTACGCCGAGCCAGGCCAGCCCCTGGCTGCCGAGCAGGTTGGTGGACAGCGATTCGATGCCCAGGTTCTGGCCCCAGACGGTAAACACGTTGGAGAACAGATAGTTGAATATGTAGCCGACGATCAGAACGCTCAGGATGTTCGGCAGAAAGTACACGCCGCGGAAAAAATTCCGGGCTTTGATGCTGGCGTTCAGTCCCATCGCGATCAGCAGGCTGAGCACGTTGATGACGATCGTGACGACGATCGCGAACTTGAACGTGAACCAGTACGCGTTGCCGACGTTGTCGTCCTGGAACAGATAATAATAGTTTTTGAAGCCGACAAGATCGTACGTTTTGGCGAATCCGTTCCAGTTGGTGAAGGAGTAAAATACTCCCTGCAGCGCCGGAAACGTATGGAAAACGAAAAACAGCAGCAAAGCCGGCACGGTCATCCAATAAAAGGCCGCTTTTCTTTTTGCCATGTGGTCCTCCTTCTGAACTCGGCGCGCTCGCCGGCATGGAGCCGGAGCGTCGGGGGCGCTGTTCGGGAGAGGCGCTCGCGTGCCGAGTTGCGTTTTTTAGGTTAAAGGCAGGCGGCCTTGTATCGAGGCCGCCGAACTGCGATGCGCTTCGCCGGACCGGATCGCCTGTCGGGACGATCGGGGCGGCTGCGCTGCGGAGGGGAGTGTCGGCGGCTTGCGCCCGGACTTTCCCCTCGTCAAAGCGAAAAGGCTATGGGAAACACTGATTCTGCGGCTGCTTTAAGATCTGCGATTCGCGACTTTGTCCCATTCGCTGTCGAGACGCTTCAGGAAAGCGTCGACGTCGCCGCGCTGCAGAAATTCCTGCACCAGCGAGTTGAGCTGGACGGCGGCGGGGATGTAATGGTCGGCGAAGTCGACCAGGCGGCCGGATTCGAAGTAGGGTTGAAGCTCGGTCAGGGCCGGGTCGTCCTGGTCGATGCCTTCGACGGCGGAAAACGCGGTCTGTTCCTCGATGTACTGGGAGATGTTTTCCTCCTCCAGCAGGAATCCGATGAACTTAAGCGCCTCCTCGCGGTGCGGCGTGCTCTCGGAGACGGCCAGCAGCGTATCGACGCCGGATACCAGATTGTTGGACTCCGCGTCGTCGCCGGTCGGCGTGGCGAAAAATCCGAGGTTGATATCGGCGTTCGCTTTGCGGATCTCCGGAATGGCCCATGTGCCTTGAATGTACATGGCGGCTTCGCCGTTGGCGAAAGCGCGGTTGCCGTCGGCGTAAGTGCGGCCGAAATTGTCGTTGGTTCCGTAAGGAAGGACGGCCAGCGTCTTTTCCGCCACTTCGCGCATCACGTCGTCCTGGAAGGAGACCTGATCGTCGCGGCGCTGCAGGAGGAAGTCGATGCCCGCGATATTCGGCGCCAGCGCGTTGAACAGCAGGTTGGACGTCCAGTCGTCTTTGTAAGTCAGATAGAACGGCGTAATGCCCGCGTCCTGAATTTTCTTCGCGGTATCCATCAGCTCATCCCATGTCTTGGGCACTTCGAGATTCAGCTTGTCGAAGATGTCCCGGTTGTACATGATGCCGTCGGCATTGGCCGCGTAAGGAATGCCGTTGATGGCTTCCTGCCCCGTCAGGTCCGTCAGCATCTGCATGTAGCGCGGATTAATTCCGTCCAGCACCGGCTCTCCGGTCAGATCGGCGAATATGCCGCTCTTGCCCAGCACGGAATACGTGTCCGTCGCGCCCATCCCGATGACGTCGGGCACGTCTTCCTTGACGACCCTCGTCATCAGCACCGTCTCCGCATCCGGCGGATTGGTCTGCGTCACGACGATGTTCGGATTCTCTTCGTTGAACTTGGCGACCAGGCGGTCGAACGAAGCTTTAGCTTCCGGCTTGTTCTGGAAAAACTCGATATGTACTTTCCCGTCAGCCGATTGGCCGCTTCCGCAGGCCGTCAGCGTCAGCAGCACGCCCAGCAGGCACGCGGCCCCCAGCAGTCTGCTCCATTTTGCCATGTGATGCGCCTCCCCGCAGTCTCGTTTTGTTTGCTTTTCGGACGGCAGCATCGGCTTTCGCGCGCGGCATCCGGCCGCGCGGCCGGTCAACTGATTTTTCAGAGCCGATCCCCGTCCGTTCGCTTAACAATACCCCTGAAGAGTCGGGCGCGAATCTTGTCGATAAAACGGTTTCGGTCAAGACGGGACGCAAATCCGCGCGGAGAGCGGGGAGAAGCGTTCCGAAAAAAAATCGGCCGTCACGTAAGCAAGCTCCGATAGAGAAAGACTGCGGGCGCGAATGCCCGAAAAATCCCGGTTCGAAAAGGCGTTTCGGCCGCTGCCGGCCGGGCGGAACCCGAAGCGGCAAAATATGTTCGGCGCCGAGTTTTTCGCAAGGCAGCGATTCGTCGCCCGATTTCGGGTAATAAATAATCGTTTGGCCGCAGACCTTCGCCGCGGTCCCTTCCCCCGGCCCGGCGGCGCGGCTCGGCTCGGTTCGGCACCCCCAGTTAAGAAGCATGCATCGTAAGACAATACCATCCTAGGAGGCTTTCATTCATGGGAAAATATGTAGAAGTGGAACCGGGAATCAACATTTACGTGGAAGACGTCGGACAGGGGCGGCCGGTCATCTTCCTGCACGGATGGCCGCTGGACTCCCGAATGTTCGAATATCAATATATGCGCCTTCCCGCGCAGGGATACCGCTGCATCGGCATCGACGCCCGCGGCTTCGGCAAATCCGACGCGCCGTGGGAAGGTTATACGTACGATCGTTATGCGGACGACGTCCGCGCGGCAATCGACGCGCTGGACCTGCAGGACGCCGTACTGGTAGGCTTCTCCATGGGCGGCGCGACAGCCGTCCGCTATGCGGCACGCCATCAGGGGCACGGCATTTCGAAGCTGCTGCTGCTCGGCGCGGCCGCGCCGAGCTTTACGGTGCGCGAAGGCGTGCCCGACGCCATGATCGCCGAAGATGTCAACGAGCAGATCATCCGGCCTACGATGGAAGATCGCCCGAAAATGATTACGTCGTTCGGCAAAAAGCTCACCCATAAAACGCCGAGCGTCTCGTCGTTCGCTTGGGTCGAAATGGTCGCCTTCCAGGCTTCCGGGGTCGGCACGCTGCGTGCCGCCGAAATGCTGCGCGACGAAGATCTTCGCGGCGACCTGGCACAAATCACCGTCCCGACGGCGATTTTCCATGGCGAGAAGGACAAAATCTGTCCGTTCGGCCTGGCCGAAGCCATGAATGCCGGCATTTCGGGATCGCATGTCGTGCCGTTCGAGAAAAGCGGACATGCCATGATGATGGACGAACCCGAAAAGTTCAACGAGGAGCTCGCCGCTTTCCTGCGCTGACGGCGCGAACCGGCGAAACACGCAGACATGACGATAACCGCCCTTCCGAATTCGGAAGGGCGGTTTCTTTGCGGGTCGTGCAGCGCGCCGCGTCCGTTCGCAACCGTTCTCCGCGGCCCAGCTTCTTGTCCGAGGCGCCCAAGAAGCGGTTAATAGACAATCCAAGCCGCCGCGGCGATCACAACCACCCGCGCACCGGTGAGCAGCGCGAAATTTTTGACGGCCAAGACGAACGTCCGGCGCTTCGAAGGATCCTCGGTAAACGTCCGAATGTTTCTTTGCAGCGGAACAAGCGTAGCGAGAACGGGGAGGATCAGCAGCGGATGCACCCCGAGCCACAGCAGCACGAACAGGTCGAGGTAAGAGGCGTAATAAATGGCCGCAAACAGCTTGAGCGCGTTGGAACGGCCGATATAGACAGGCAGCGTATAGCGGCTGTTCTCGACGTCCTCATTCATGTCGCATACATTGTTGGCAAGCATGATATTGGCGATGCCGGCGACTGCGGGAATCGAAACCAGCAGCACCAGCAGCGTCTCCGTCACATTGACGCGAAGATCGAACCAACCGCCGACATAGTCCAAAGAAGCGATCCGGTCCGGCGCTACCTGGATATACGCGGAGACGAACGTAATGACGAATCCCATGAACAAGCCCGAGAACAGTTCGCCGAGCGGCATTCTCGAAATCGGGATCGGTCCGAACGAATACAGGATGCCGACGCCGAACGACAGAAAGCCGAGCAGCAGCACGAGCGGCCCCGTCCGGACGACAAGAAGAATGCCGGCCGCCACGGCGGTCGCGAACAGCAGAATAATCGTCAGGACGACTTTCCATTCCTTGATCCCGTGCCTGACGATGGCGTTATGTTCTTCGTACCCGTAACCGTGGGTACGCACCGCTTTGCGGTAATCGTAGTAGTTGTTCATTGCCGTGACGACCAGGTCGAACGACAGCAGCGACAATAGCATCAGCGCAAAGTGCGCCGGATGAAATTCGCCGAACCTGAGCAGCGCATAGACCGTCCCAAGCGCAAAAGGCAGCATGCTGGCCGCTTTGGTCCGAATTTCGACCAGGTCGAGAAAACTGCGAAAAATAAGCATGAAATCTCCTTTCCCGGATGCGGTTTCCGCCGAAGCCCGCGTGCCGGATTCCGCTCTCCCAATCTTCAAATCTTAGCACGAAAGGTACGCGGCGTCACCGGCAGGACATACCCGGTTCTTTACTTTGGCAGACGCTGGTAATACAATGAATCGGAAATCTCATTTATCCCGCGCCGCTTCGCCGAAGGCGATGTTTGCCGGGCGCGCCGCTTTCCGTCCCGGAAACGAAGGCGCCCCGTAACTTCGGTTCCGATCGATCGCCTATCCTACTCTCAATCAACGTGAGGAATCTTTTATGTTTAAGCCTGTACGAAACCGAAACCCGATACTCCGGCTCAACCCTCCCCAAGTGCTGGCTGTCGGGTTTCTCATTATGATCCTGGCCGGTTCGGGCCTGCTTTCGCTGCCGATCGCATCGACTGCGGGACACTCCATGCCCTACCTGGATGCGCTGTTCACGGCCGCTTCCGCTACCTGCGTAACCGGATTGTCGGTGCTGAATCCCGGCGTCGATCTGAGCGTCTTCGGACAGGTGGTCGTTCTTGCCCTTGTTCAAGTGGGCGGCCTCGGCTTCATGACGGTCGCCACGCTCATCGCCCTGGCCTTCCGCCGCCGGATCACGTTCCGGGAGCGCCTGATCCTCCAGGAGACGCTCAATCAACATTCGACCGCCGGCATTATCCGGCTGATTCGCAAAGTGCTGCTGTACGCGCTGGTCATCGAATCGGTGGGAGCCGTACTGCTCTCGCTGCGCTTCTCTTTCGAGATGCCGCCGGGCCAGGCCGCCTATTTCGGCGTCTTTCACAGCATTTCCATCTTCAACAATGCGGGCTTCGATCTGTTCGGCGCCATCGAAGGACGGGCCGGCAGCTTAATCCATTATGTCGATGACCCGCTCGTCAACCTGATTGCGATGCCGATGATCCTGCTGGGCGGCATCGGCTTTATCGTGATTGCCGATCTGCTCTCGTTTCACAAGGCGCGCAGGCTGTCGCTGCACAGCAAAGTCGTCCTGTCGATGACCGGCATTCTCATCGGGGTCGGCACGCTGGTCATTTTGATATTCGAATTCACGAACCCCGCGACCTTGAAGCCGCTGGATTTCTCCGGCAAGCTGTTTGCTTCGATCTTCCAGGCCATTTCTTCCCGTTCGGCGGGTCTTTTGACGCTCGATGTCGCTTCGATGCGCCAGGCGACACAGTTTTTCATCGTCCTTTTGATGTTTATCGGCGCGGCTCCCGGTTCGGCGGGCGGCGGTATCAAGGTGACGACGTTCGCCATCTTGGTCGGGGCGGTACTCGCCATGATCCGGGGCAAACAGGACATCGTCTTTTTCCGCTACCGGATCGCTCCGGACCGCGTGTATAAAGCGATCACGTTCTCGCTGCTCTCGTTTCTGATGATCGTCGTGGCCGCCGTCATCCTGTCCGTTACCGAACATTATTCGTTCCTCGGCATTTTGTTCGAGACGACTTCCGCCTACGCGACGGCCGGAATGTCCATGGGCTTGACCGCTCAGCTGACGCCGTTCGGCAAGCTGATGGTGATCGCGCTGATGTTTATCGGCCGTCTCGGCCCCGTTACGCTCGCCTTCACGCTGACGCCGAGAATGGATAGCGAACCTTTCCGGTACCCGGAAGGCAAAATCACGATCGGCTGACGAAAAACGCCGGTGCGGCGGCTTCCCGCATCGGCTCGGACCGGCACGCCGGACAGACGCGTATTCCTGCCGCTTATTCTTCGCCGGACGCCCCTTATCGACGACGCAAACGCCCTACTTAGAAAGGAGGAATACTTATGGGACGCAAAAGACCCTCTAAAGACACGACGCCCGAGCTCTCGACAAACCCGCCGACGCCTCCCCCCTCCTCCGTTCACGATGCAGAAAATCCGGCACAGGAACGCAGCGAATCGAATCGGGATTCGGCCGGCGAGCCGCCTGCCCGGAACGGTTCCCGCAAGCGCAAGCGGCGGCGCGGCGCCAAAAAAAACGCCGCCCCGGACAGCGCGGCGGAACGGAGCGGCACCGAAGCTCTTCGACCGCAGAGCCAGACGGATCGCGAAGCGCAGACGCCGGCAGGGAGCGGCGGCGCGGACGGGAAGGAAGCGGACCCGCAAGCCGACGCGAACGCCGGACGCAAACGCAAGCGCGGGCGCAGACGCCGCAAGCGCTCCGGTTCGGGAGCGGACGCATCCGGTTCAGGAAACGGCGCTCTTGCGGAAGAAGCTTCGGCCGCCCCGGCCGGCGAAGGAGACGAAGCGGCAACCGCCGGGTCCGGCGAATCCGAACCTGAGCCGCAGGGCGGCCGGGACGTTCCGGCCGAATCCGAGCCGCCTGCGGAAGCAGGCGCCAAGCCGCGCAAACGCCGCCGCAAGCGTCGGCGGAGCGCCGCGAAGGCGGCGACGGGGGCCGGCACGGAGCCGCCGGAGCCCCGCTTTCCGGCGGCGGAAATTCCGCCGCCCGCCGCTCCGCGGCCCGAGTCGCCTGCGAACGAAGCGGCAGGCGACTCGGGCTCCGACGCCGAGACGCGCGGCGTCAAGGTCTGCCTGTACTGCGGCGAAAGCAAGCCGCTGGGGGATTTCCTGCGCCGGACCGGCAAGAGGTCCGGCAGCGAATCGCGGCGCGGCGCCTGCCGCGAATGCCGCAAGCGCCGCGCCGCCGGCCGCGAGATCGAAGCGGCTTCCGATCCGCTTCCGCCTTCGGCGGCGGCACGGCCGCCGAGAGCGCTGCCGGAAGAGGCCGAAGCGGCCCTTGCCGCTCCCAAACGGCGCGTCCGGCGTCCGCCGCCGGAGCCGCCGGCCGATGCCCTTCTGGAGCCGACCCGGGAGAACGAGCTCCGACCGACGCGGCAGGGTACGATCCGCATGCGCGGCCGAACCGATAAAGGCCGGCGCTGGCAGCAGGAGACGGATCTCGAAATGGCGCGCTGCCTCGTGCGCGAGCACGCGGCCGTCGTCGTGAATCGCTTTACGATTCGGCGGCTGTACACGAACCGTTCTTTCCGGCGTTATATTTTGGAACGGGACCGCTACACCTGCCATTTTTGCGGCGAATACGGCGATACGATCGACCATCTGCTGCCGAGGGCAAAAGGCGGCCATACGACGCCTCTCAACTGCGTCTGCGCCTGCATGCTCTGCAACCAGAACAAAGCGGATCGCGACCTGGACGAATTCATGGAAGATGCCGAACCGTTCGAACCTTCTTTCGGCGAATCGGATGCCGAAACGCAATCGGCAAAACGGTAACGGATCGTCCCGCCGGCCGCATCCTTTTTTCTTCATGCAAAAGACCTTTCGGGTACCCGCACCGCTGCGGGCCTGCCTGAAAGGTCTTTTTGGGCGAAGCGGACGGCCGGCTCCGCGTTATCTTTCGCCGCAGGCCAGGTTCAGCGCCGCGAACAGCCTCGCCCTGCGCACCGGCTTCGTGAGCGAAGCGACCGGAGGCCTGCCCCCGGATTCGGCTGCGGCGCCGTGGGCGAGCGGAAGCAGAAGCACGAGCGGCGGCGAAGCGGGAGAAGCGGACATCCGCGCCTCCGCTTCCCCGACGACATCCCAATCGCTGAGCAGCAGATCGAAAGGTCCTTCGCGCGTCAGCATCAGCGCCGCCTCCTCTGCGCCGGCGGCCTGGCGGACTTCCATGCCCAGACGGCCGACCAGCCGCGTCAGCGTGTCGCGCGTGCCGCTCCCGCCGGCCGCAACCAGAACCCGCCGTCCCTTCAGAGCATCCGTATCGGGAACGGGAGCGCCGTGTCCGTCTCCGACTTCGATAGGCAGCACGAAAGTCATTCGGGTCCCCTGCCCCTTGCTGCCTTCCGCCCAAATCTTCCCGCCCATCAAATCGACCAGACGCTTGCTGATCGACAGGCCCAGCCCGGTGCCGCCGTAGTCGCCTTCCTCCGGCCGATGCACCTGCGCATAGTCGTGAAACAGCCGCTCGATCCCCGCTTCCGAGATGCCGATGCCGGTATCGCAAACGCAAAATTCGATCCAGGCCCGTTCCGGTCCTTCGCCTTCCAGCCGCCGCGCCGTAATCCGCACCTCGCCGGCGGGCGTGAACTTGACCGCGTTGCTGACCAGGTTGCTGACGACCTGGCGAATCTTGCGCACGTCCCCGATCAGAACCTGCGACGGGTCCAGATCCAGATCCAGCGTAAGCTCGAGCTCCGAACGCTGAGCCGCCTTCGCGGCAAACTGGTACGCCGTCTCTTCAAGCGCTTCGATCAAGTCCATGGGCGCAAGCTCAAGCTTCATCTGCCGGGCTTCGAGCTTGCCGTAATCGAGGATGCTTCCGACCAACTCCAGCAGCGACTGCTGGCTGTCCTCGATAATCTGCAAATACTGCCGCTGTTCCTCCGTCAGCCCGGTCTCCTTCAGCAGTTGGGACATCGCCACGATTCCGTTCATCGGCGTACGGATCTCATGACCCATGATGGCGAGCAGCTCTCCCGTCTGCCGGGCGACCTGCTCGGCGTTTTCCCGTCCGCGCCGCAGCTGGTTTTCCCTCTTCAGCGCACCGCTCTTCTGTTCGGACTCGGCCAGGCGGGCAATCACCGAAGCGGTCCGTTTCAGCGCGGTTTCTTCCCTGCTTCCGAAAGCCTCGCCCTCGCGGAGCGCCCCGACCAGCCCTTGTTCTCCCTGTACCGAAAACGGCAGCGGCACCGTCAGGCCGATAGGGCCGCGGTTTCCTTCGGGAATCCGCAGCGGTTCGCCGGCCCGGATGCCGTCCTGCTTCCGTCCCCAGACAATCAGCGTCCGCATGCCCGCATCCGTCCGTTTGGCGACAAACAGCGTCTCCGCTTCCGTCATATCCGCGGCAAGCGCCAGCAGATCCTCGGCGGCTTCGCTCAGAGCGGGCGACGGGCATAATCCCGTTTGCGTCGAATATTCCATTTTTCGTTCACCTGCTTTCCATAAGGATCAGGAACTTCTCTATCGTGCGCTGACCGGCAATTCCGTTTCCTCGATCGGCAGCGGTCGGCCGTCCGGCAGCCGAGCCCGTTCAAGCGGCCCGAACTGCGGACAAGAGGCAAAAAAGTAAAGAACGTGCAAAGCGATCATTTTTTTGAATAGAAGCCCTGTGTTCGGCATGTTCGTCGGCGGAAGGAGAAGGGCAAGGATGGCAAGTGTATCGGACCGGAGAGACTTAAGCCTCCATCCGGCAGATCGGGTGCGGAAGAAGTGGCGGCATCCAAAGGATCGAAACGCTCTCTATACTCCAAAAAACGGGAGATCGGCCTCATTCGTTGGGCGTGCCGGAGAAAAAGTTTCCGAATTTCGCGGTGGGTCGTATTTGGAATCATTATAGCACTACGACGGGGGGAGGCGTCCAATCAAAACAATTGATTACTTTCGATCCGCCGTCCGTTCTTCCCTTTTGCAGGATCGCCGAATATTCGAACAGGGGCTTTTTTCGTTTAGAAAGCGACCTGTGCGGGTATATAAAGATCAGAAACGCACCTGAATTTATCCCTAGAAGAGAAGGAGCTGTTCAGCATGGCAGACAACGGATTGAGCGATAAAATCAAAGGCGGCGTCAACAAAGCCAAAGGCGAAATCAAAGACCAGGTAGGCAACGCCAAGAATGATCCTTCGATGCAGGCTGAAGGTAAAATGGATAAGGCCAAGGGCGAAGTTCAAGACAAAATCGGCGATCTCAAAGACCGCCATTAATTCCCCAAGCCGGCCAGGCCGAAGCTTGAGGCAGTGTTTGATGTTTCCGCCTTCGGGCGGTTCATTGCGCGACATTCGCGCTCTTCCCATACACAGGATTGACTTCCATCGAGCGAACGGCGCCGAGCCGATCGGCGTCGGCCTTAGCCTGAAGGCTTCGGTTACGAAATCAAAAAAAGACCGCCCCCGCGAATGCGGGATGCGGTTTTTTGCCGTTCCGGAAAAATTCGGAACCGGGCCGAATGCGGATCACCGCGTTCGATCAGCCGGTCAGCGCTCCGTCACTTCGAACAATCTCGCGGTACGACTGCGCTCCAGTCTTACCTTAAGGACACCGGCTTCCGCATCCCAGACGCAGCCGCCTCCGGGGCGGCTCTGCGGATACAACAGGCGGCAGTCCGCCGCTTTGCCGGCCATTCCGGAGAGAGGAAGCCGGGCTTCGTTCGCCTCGTCGTCCAGCCGCCATACGGCGATATAACGCCTGCCGCCTCGGCGCAGGCCGAAGCTGACCCAGCCGTCCTCGACCTTCGGCAGCCCCAGCGGCCAGAACGGAAGGCTGTCGCGGATATCGCCGCGAATGGCTTTATACACCTCCAGCGCTTCGCGCACCAGCTCGCGGCGCGGCGGACTCAGCTCCGCCAGATGCCCGCTCTGATGCACCCGCAGCAGCAGCGCGTTCACCATATTGAACACGACTTCTTCGTCGTCGCCTTCGCGCAGCGGATACGACCAGATCGCCGACTGCTCCGGCGTGAGCGCCGCCGGAGAACTCGCCGCGATCTGCGCGTAGTTGACGTAATCCTCCTGATCGCTCGTCGATTGGATGCTGTGGCGGCTGAGCATGGCATAGTCCATACGCATCCCGCCGCTGGAGCAGTTCTCGATCACGAGTTCCGGATACGCCTCGAACACCCGGTCGATCCAAGACAAGTACGCCCGGTTATGCCCGAGCAGCCCGTCGCCGAAGCTGTCGGCATCCGTTTCCGTGCCGAGCCCCGCGTTGATGTTGTAGTCCATCTTGATGTAGCCGACGCCGTAATCTTTGACCAGGCGCCGGATGACTTCGTCCGCGTGGGCGACGACCGCGGGATTCCGGAAATCGAGCTGATAGCGGCTGCGGTCTTTGACCCTTTTTCCGTGGCGCATGAAGAACCAGGAATCGTCCGTCTCCGCCAGCTTCGGACTGTTGACGCCCATGACCTCGATTTCGAGCCACAGTCCCGGAATCATGCCTTTGCCGCGGATATAATCGAGCACGTACTTGATGCCTTCCGGGAAGCGCTCCTCCGACGGCAGCCACTGCCCCACGCCGTCCCACCAGACGCCGGGGGAGTACCAGCCGCAGTCGATACAGAAATATTCGCAGCCCACGTCCGCGGCGGCATCGATGAGCGGCAGCAGCTTCTCCGTCGTCGGATCTCCCCAGAGGCAGTTCATGTAATCGTTGAAAATGATGCGCAGCTTCTCGTTGTCCGTGTTCGGACGGCGGATGAGGCGGCGGTAGCGGGTCAGCTCGCCGATCCCTTCCTCGAATCCTCCGCGCACGGAGCCGACCGCGACGGGCACGCTGACGAATGTCTCGCCAGGCTGCAGCCTTTTCCACCAACCGTGGTCGTGCTCCGAAGGCCCGCTGACGAGCAGCGACAGATGGTCGAACTGGTTCAACAGCTCCCAGTGCCATGATCCGTTGTGCTCGATCTGCCAGAACAGCGTCGTCTCCGCCTCGGCGTTTTCCAGCAGTCCCATCGGAAGGTGTTCGGCGGCGGCCCAGGAGCCGGTATTGCTTAGGGATACCCTTTTCGAACTGCGGTCGGTCATATGCGACAAGCCCAGCTCCGGCAGCGTGTTCGTCCGCCACTGCACTTCGCTCTGCCAGCCGTTGTGCGCCAGATGCAGCTTCATTTTGTCGTCCTGATCGCCAGCCCCCTCCTTCGCCAATCCGTTCAGCGAGAACGACGAGACGTATTCCACGCCCATCTCTTCCGAGCCTTCGTTGCGCAGTTCCGTCCAGCTTTTGAATACCTGCAGCCCGTCATGGAATTGGAAAAAGGACGCCGCCGCAAGCCCCGTCGCTTCGTCCTTCGTTTCCAGCGCAAACAGCAGCCCGATTCCGTTCCGCTCCTCGTAATGACGGACGTACCGCATCCGCAGTCCCGGATAAGAGGCCCGGTGGCTGCGGCCGTGGTACTCGTCGCGGTCTTCCCCGCTGAGCTGTACCTCCAGCAGCCGGAATCCCGGCTTCGCCTTCTCGTCGACCGCCGACTCGTCATAGGGCAGGCAGCCCCCGTGGAGGAAGCGCACATCCCCTTCTTTCGTCACCTCGACCACCAGATTTAAACCGTTTTCGAAAAGCTCGATTCTCTGCCCCATCCCGCTCCCCTTCTCCGTCCGCCGCCTTCTTCCGCGCAGACTTGTGTGCTGTGATGCTACCCCGATTATACCGCACGGCCGACCGGATGATAACGCTTTATTTCATCCGGACCACAGGTAAGCCCCGTATAGGAGCGGAAGCTTCCCGAGGCAGCTCCTCTCCCCCGCAAATCTCCGCGCTCCCAAACTCCTAGGCCGACTCCCGGGTAAAGTAAGCTTCCGCCTTCCGGCTCCCCCAAAACGACAGCGCCAAAAACGCGATCACGTACAGCAGCTCGTAAGGCCGCTCGGCAAACCGCCCCAGATCGTGCCCCACGTACGACACGGCCAGCACCATGATCGCTTTCCCTCCGGCAATGGCCAGGAAAAACGCCAGCTTCGGCATGCGCGCGATCGCGGCCGCCGTGTTGACGATCGCGAACGGGCCGACCGGCATCATGCTGAGAATGAACACGAAGCTGAAAGCGTTGCGGCGCACCCACAGCATGCTTTTTTGCACCTTCGGCCGTTCCGCCCAGCGCAGAAAATACGGATGCGACGCGATCGCCCGTACGATCAGAAACGTCGTCATGCAGCCTGCGATCAGCCCGATCCACGAATACAGGAAGCCGAGCCACAATCCGTAAGCCGCCGCGTTGACGCCTACGATCACGGCGGTCGGCAGCGGGGGAACGAAAGATTTCAGAAACGTCAGGAAAATGCCGGGCAGCGGACCCAGCGAGCGAAAGCGTTCCAGCCACTCGTGCAAATTTTCCTCCGTCATATACGATAACAGGTAAAGGTCCGGCAAGATTCGCGCCCCTCTCTGGTTTCCTTGGTCCGGCCGCAGCCGGCATATCCGCTATTATATCGGGTAAATGACGTTTTTTGCCGCCGAATTGTGGATTTTCTCGCAACCCCGCCCGT
Organism: Saccharibacillus alkalitolerans; assembly: GCF_011090185.1. GTDB lineage: Bacteria > Bacillota > Bacilli > Paenibacillales > Paenibacillaceae > Saccharibacillus > Saccharibacillus alkalitolerans. The sequence goes on from NZ_JAAFGS010000004.1 coordinate 310,000, forward strand.
TCGCCGCGGCGCATTCGGGGGTAATGATGGCCATACGGCCGAAAGCTTTCCGCCATTCGGGAACGGCCGACGAAACGGAGGCGTAAACGATGAAGGTCAAAAGCGACCCGCAACCTTTTTTCTTCGAGGACGACGGCATCATCCCCAACAATCCGAAGCTTCCCGTGATTCTGTATCCGGGGGCGCTGAGCGATAAGCCCGAATGGGCCGAATCGGTGTTCAACGGCAACGGCTGGCGCAACAGCTGGGAAAACGGCGTATTCGACTATCACCACTATCACAGCAACACGCACGAAGTGCTCGGCGTTACGCACGGCACGATCCTGCTCCAGCTCGGAGGCGAAAGCGGGCGGGCGTTCGACCTGAAGGCGGACGACGTCGTCGTGCTTCCCGCCGGCACCGGCCATAAGCGTATCACGGCCAGCGGCGGCTTTCGAATCGTGGGCGCTTACCCCGACGGCATGGATTACAACACGAGAGTCGAAAACGACGGCAAACGGGAGCAGGCGCTCGGCGAGATCGCCGAAGTTCCGCTGCCGCGTACCGACCCTCTGCACGGCGAAGACGGTCCGCTGAAGGCCCTCTGGTCTTCTGTTTGAATGCGCGAATTTATTTCCGGATTTCCGCTCGATTAAGCGCCTTTACGGCGCTTTTTTGTGATATGATTTTCATGCTATTGAACATGTGAGACTGCTCATTGCAAATATTTGCGATCAGTGCATGCTCCGCCGCCTCAGCTTGCATCCATCCATGTAAATCATCACTCAACAGACAGGAGTCTCCACGTTTATGAGCGCCGCATTCTCCACTTTTATTGCCCTCTTCGCGATGTCGGGCGTATTCAGCATCCTGCTCGCCTTATATGCCTCTTTTCATAAAACCCGCTTCACGGGGATGAGCCTGTTCGTATGGATGTCCGCGGCGACCGCCGTGTATACGTTCGGCAGCGCGCTGGAATTGGCCAGTTCTTCGCTTGAAAGCATCAAGTTCTGGATCGCCTTCGAGTATCTGGGCCTTCCTTTTATCTCGCCGCTGAACCTCCTGGTCGTCTTCCACTACATCGGACGCGAACGAATGATGACTCCCCGCGCAGCCGCCGCCATGCTTGCCATTCCCGCGATGACTTCCCTGCTGATGCTGACCAACGACCTGCACGGACTCGTCTATCAAAGTATCGGGCTGCGCGAAGACGTGCCGTGGATTCTTGCGGATTTCAAAATGGGCGTTTGGTACGTCGTCAACGGCAGTTATACGCTGGGATGCGGAGTGGTGGGCATGTGGCTGCTGGCCCTCCACATGCGCCGCACGCTGAACGTCTACCGCAAGCAGACGGCCGTCATGTTCATCGGTCTTTTCGTGCCGATCTTCACCTCCCTGATCTACACCGTTAACCTGACGCCGCATCATATCGATCCCGTTCCCGCTACGATGAGTCTGACCAATCTGCTCTACTGCTGGGCCATTTTTTCCGCCGGCATGCTGACCTCGACTCCGATCGTGCGCGAGAACATTCTGGAAAGCATGCGCGACGGCGTGCTGATTCTCGATCCTGCCGGGCGGCTCGCCGATTACAACAAAGCCGCTTCCCGGATGTTTCCGTTCCTGAAGCCCGATCTGATCGGGGCGGGAGCCGCGGACGCCTTTCCCAAGCGCCATCTTCGCCCCGAAGACGCCGACATGGCCTTTCTCGAGGCCGAAGATCGGCAGATCGAATGGGTGGACGGACACGAAGTCCGCTATTACCGCATTCGCTCCTCCCCTGTCTATAACCGCAAAGGCGGAGCCATGGCGGGCAGAACCGTCGTCGTGCTCGACGTCACCGAGAGCGTCCTGCTCCATCGCAAGCTGGAGAAAATGGCGACGCACGACGGCATGACTCAGATCTACAACCGTACCCACTTCGTCGAACGCACGGAAAAGCTGATCCTCGAAGCCTGGCAGGCCGGCGAACCGCTGACCCTTGCCCTGTTCGATATCGATCGCTTCAAGTCGATCAACGACACCTACGGCCACGATGTGGGAGACCTCGTCATTCGCCACGTCGTGCACGCCTGCAAAATTTATCTGGGCGACCGGGACGTGTTCGGGCGCTACGGCGGAGAAGAATTCGCGCTGTGCATGCCGGGCCGGACCGTGGAAAACGCCTACGCCCTGCTCGAAAGCGTCAGACGCGAACTGGCTTCCGGCCCGGTATCGACAAGCGCCGGACCGGTCGGCGTGACAGCCAGCTTCGGATTGGTGGAAGCCCGTCCGGGCCGGCCGCTCAAGCGGCTGACCAAGCTCGCGGACGACGCGCTGTACCGCGCCAAGCAGGGCGGCCGCAACAACGTGCAGCTGGCCGCGGGCGAACGGCTCGAGGAAGAGGACGAGGCGGAACCGGACCTGAAAAAAGGAGCGGCGGGGGCCTGAAAGCCGCCAGGCCGGAAGCGGCCGGCCGGAGCCCGATAGGAACGACACCGCGAACTCGAGTACGATCGACGGCCGGCCGGGAATTTCGTTTCCCGGCCGGCTTTGTTGTACAATGATTCCATGATCCGCCGCACGGCTGCATGCCTCCCCTCCCTCTGCCGGGAGCGCAGTCCGGCGCAGAAGAAAGAAGGAGATGTCCATGAAGTTCGAACAATACGTCCAATACGATGCCGTCGGCTTGGCGGAACTGCTGCGCCGGCGCGAAGTATCCGCCGCCGAGCTGGCCGAAGCCGCGTTCGCCCGGATGGACGAAGTTAACCCGCGGCTGAACGCCGTCGTCCGCGAGCGCCGGGAAGCCGCGCTGCAAGAAGCGGCGGCCATGCCGCTTCCCAGCACGGAGCGCCCGTTCGCCGGCGTGCCGTACCTGCTGAAAGACATCTCGCAGGCGCTGGCCGGAGAACCGCTGACGTCCGGTTCCGCGCTGCTCGCAAATAACATCGCCCGCCGGGATTCCAACTACGTCGCCCGGCTGCGCGCCGGCGGCTTCATCCCGCTCGGCCACACGAACACGCCGGAGTTCGGACTCAAGAACATTACCGAACCGGCGCTGCACGGTCCGGCCCGGAATCCGTGGAATCCCGACCATTCCCCGGGCGGCTCCAGCGGCGGCGCGGCGGCCGCGATCGCTTCGGGCATCGTGCCGGCGGCCGGCGCGAGCGACGGCGGCGGCTCGATCCGCATCCCGGCGTCGTTCACCGGCCTGTTCGGCCTCAAGCCGACGCGCGGCCGAACCCCGGTCGGCCCCGGCGTCGGCCGACAATGGCAGGGCGCGTCGATCGACTTCGCCCTGTCGCGCACCGTGCGCGACAGCGCCGCGCTGCTGGACCTGCTGCAGGTGCTGCAGCCCGAAGCCGCGTTCCAGACGCCCCTCTATCCGGGCGTCTACGCCGAAGATATGCGGACGCCTCATCCGCGCCCGCTTCGCATCGCCTACACGACCGCTTCGCCGGTCGGCACGCCGGTAAGCGAAGACGCCGCGGCCGCGGTCATGAAGACCGTCCGTTGGCTCGAGAAGCAGGGACACGACGTCGAAGAGAAGCTGAGCCCGGTCAACGGCGTGCGGCTGATGGAGAACTATTACACGATGAACGCCGGCGAAGTCTCCGCCATGTTCATCTCGCTGGAACAGATGCTCGGCCGCGCCATCCGCCCGGACGAAGTGGACATCATCACCTGGGTATTCGCGGAAGCCGGCAAAAACGTCTCGGCCGCCGAGTTCGTGCACAGCCTGAACGAATGGGACGTCGCCGCGGCCCAAATGGCGGAACTGTCCGCCCGCTACGATCTGTACGTTACGCCGGCGGCCGCTTTCCAGGCTCCGCGCGTCGGCGAACTGACGCACAAGCCCGGCGAGATCGCGCCGTGGATGCGGGTCAGCGAGCTGTCGACGAACGAACAGCGTCAGATGCTCTACGACATCTTCGAACGCAGCCTGACCTATACCCCGTTCACCCAGCTCGCCAATCTCACGGGCCAGCCGGCGACCAGCCTGCCGCTGCATCTGACCGAAGACGGCCTGCCGCTCGGCGTGCAGATGATCGCGGCCAAGGGACGCGAGGATCTGCTGCTGCGCATGGCCGCGCAGCTGGAACAGTCGGAGCTGTGGATCGGGATGCGGGGCAACCCGATGATGGGCTGACCGGAAGGCGGGCGAAAGCTCGCCGCGTAACGCGCTTCCCGCTTGAGAAGGCCCGTTTCCGCTCTGCGGAGTCGGGCCTTCTGCTTGGTTATGCGCCGTTTATTCGTATACGAACCAGACTTCGCGAATCAGCCCGCCGGCCGTTTCGTAGATCGCGGCCGCCTGCGTCGCCCGGTCCGAGCCCGCCTGCGTGACCTGCTCGTGGTCGATAACCCGGCTGCCGATCACCATCCGGTTCACCAGCTCCGCATGCACCTTGTCGACTTCGAAGCGTCTGCGATAGCGCTCGCGCATAGCGTCCCTTCCTTCCGCGATCAGCGAGCCGTCCAGCAGGTTGTAGAGGCGCGCGTCTTCCGCGTACACGTCCAAAAAACCTTCCAGATCGTGGGCGTTATACCGATCAAGCTGGCGCTGCGCCAGTTCTTCCGCCGATTTTTCCCGGGAGCCGGCCGCTCGGCCGATCCCGGCCGAACCGCTTGCCGCGGGCCTGACTTCGTACATTCGCATCTGCCGGGGAACTCCCTTGAATTCCAATCGTCCCGCATAAACGAGAGAGCTCAAACGGTGATTGAGAAAGCTGTCGTCCAGCGGTTCCTCGCTCTGTCCCAGTGCTTCGCCGATGACGCGCGCGGCTTTGCGATACTCGCCGCGGCGGCCGCAGACTTTCTTCGCGGTCTCCAGCAAATAAGCGTCATAATAATCTTCCGGCACCCCGACAATCCGGCCCTCCCCATATCGGTGAAGGGTATGCTTGCCTGCCGACAAGACTTCCCATTCGCTTTCCATCTGCCGCCGCCGCTGCCCGGTCAGCGCGTATTCGGCCAAGCCGGTTTGAACGGCGCGCTCCCAGACCGAACGCAGCTTATCCGCCGACAGCTCCCCGCTTTTCAAAAAGACGGCATCCGATCTACCGGTCAAACCGGCCGTAACAGCCGGAGCATCGATCACGTACACGCTGCCCGTAAATTCGCGGAACAGGAACAGCAGCCAGCGCAGAGCGATCTGCTCCGCCGCGTTTCCCGCAGCCCAGATCACGATCCCCGTGTCGGCCGATACGCGTCCGGGAAGCTCCGTTATCTCCCGATAGCCTTTGTCCAGATCGCGCATGCCGTCGAGATCGTCCGAGCCGTGCATCTGCCCGAGCCAGGCCAATCGCCGAAGCCATCCTTCTCTTTGCTCCACTCCCGTAAGCGGCCCGCAGGCCAGATGATCGCGCCAAGCCGCAACCCGCTGCTGTTCCCGTTCGATCTCCGTTCGAAAAGCCTGCTTCAGGCTGCCTCCCGTCGAGACGTCCGGGGCGATATGCAGGTATTCCATGCCTTCCGGATCCGCCGGCCTCCATTCCTTTTCCACCGCGGATCGGCAGAATTCCATCCACTCCCGGCCGGCTTCCCGGTGCAGCATCAACTTCGTCAGCACGTCTCGCAGCTGCGCCTCGTTCAAGTCTTCGGCCATCTGCCGCACCGCGGCCGCATGCTTCAATTTTTCCGCCTGCTGCGCCGCAACCTTTTCATCGTTCTCGTCCATCGTTATTTTCCTCCCGCCGCTTCTGTTCGTCTTCCGCGCCTTCCCGACGCCCAGTCTCCGGTTCCATTTTATCGGAAAACGACCTGCGGCCGCATTCTTTTCCCGGATTTCGTCCGCGCCGTTTCGTTTAATAACTAAGACAGCGCAAGTTAAAGCCTCGCCAAGGAGGGGATTCCCATCATCACGATCGGATTGACCAATTTCAGCGACCACGACGAACTGTACGGCAAAAAGAAACCCGCCGAGCGGCTGCCCGCTTACAGCGAGACGTTCAAGCTGGTGGAGCTGGACAGCTCCTTTTACGCGATCCAGCCCGTGAAGAACTACGAAAAGTGGGTGTCGCAGACGCCGGACGATTTCGGGTTCGTGATCAAGGCGTATCAGGGCATGACCGGCCATCTGCGCGGCAAAAAGAATTACTTCGATACGCCGGAGGAGATGTTCGCCGCTTTCCATACGAGCCTCGCGCCCGTCGTCGAAGCGAACAAGCTTACCATGACGCTGTTCCAGTATCCGCCCTGGTTCGACTGCACCCGCGAGAACGTCGAGAAGCTGCGCGTCACGCGCGAATTCATGAAAGACGTGCCGTGCGCGCTCGAATTCCGGCATCAATCGTGGTATTCGCCGCAGTTCCGCGACAAGACGCTCGATTTCATGCGCAAGGAAGGCTGGATTCAGACCGTCGTCGACGAGCCGCAGGCCGGCAGCGGCTCCATCCCGATCATCGCACGGGCGACCAGCGACGAAGCCACGTACGTCCGCATGCACGGGCGCAACGTCGGCGGCTGGCACAAGAGCAGCGATCCCAATTGGCGCAAGCTGCGCTATCTGTACCGCTACAGCACGGAGGAACTGAAGGAGTGGCGCGACATTTTGCTCGATCTGGCCAAGCAGTCGAAACATGTGTACGTCGCGTTCAACAACAACTCCGACAAGGATGCCACGCCGAACGCGCTGGAACTGATGGAGCTGCTCGGACAGCCTATTCCGGAAGGCGCGCCGTGGCCGCCGCAGCAGTCCGAAGATCCGTCTTTGCAGCCGAACGAGCCGGAATCGCGGGATGAACCCGAACCGCGGCAGGAAAAGCTTTTTTAAAATAAAACAATCCGAAAAACGGAAAAAGACCGCCCCGGCGTCCTGACGACGATCGGAGAGCGGTCTTTTTCATAGGTCTATGGCTGCGCCTCAAGCGAACGCCGAAGCTTACTTAAACCACTTCAAGCGCTCTTCCAGCGGCTTGAACTGCTTCTCGCCGGCCGGAGCGGTCGGTTTGCCGAACGGCATCTGCGCGATCAGCTTCCAGCTTTCCGGAATGTCCCATTCCGGCTTGACCTTCTCGTCGATCAGCGGATTGTAGTGCTGGAGCGAAGCGCCGTAGCCTTCCGCCTCCAGCAGCGTCCAGATCGCGTACTGGTGCATGCCCGACGACTGCTGCGACCAGATCGGGAAATTGTCCTGATAGGCCTGGAACTGCTCCTGCATGCCGCGGATCACCGACTCGTCCTCGAAGAAGAGGATCGTGCCGTAACCGGCTTTGAATCCGTCCATTTTTTCCTGCGTAGGTCCAAAGTTTTCTGCCGGAACAATCTCCTTCAGAATGGCGGTTGTGAAGTCCCACAGCTTGTCGTGCTGTTCACCGAGCAGCACGACGACGCGCGCGCTCTGCGAATTGAACGCCGACGGCACGTGCAGCAGCGTCTGTTCGATCAGTTCGCGGATTCGTTCGTCGGATGCCGTCTGTTCCTTGCTGATTCCGTAGATACTGCGTCTGTTTCGCATCAGTTCCAGCATATTTTCGGTCGTCAAGAATAACGCCTCCTCGAAAAAGTAGTCCAACTTATTATTACCTTTTTTCTCCCCCTCCCAAGCAGCGCCCCCGAAACTTTAACATTGCCAATCACAAAATCCGTTTGAAATCCTGAATTATGTAAAAAAATGTGCGCTTCGTTTAGCTCCTCCCGCTTTCGGGTAACTTGTATTATTCTTATTAGCTAGCGACTTTTTGATGCCTTACAACTTGAAGGGCGGCCCTCGGCCTGTCCTTGACTCAACCGATTACGCCGGACGCCTTATGCGTCCTTTTTTATACCCGATTCAACGTATTTCCCCGGCGCGGCGCGATCTGTCAGCCGAACCCCCATCCAACGCAGATTATGAGGAGGCTCTTTGTTTATGACCGCAAATCACACAATGATGCAATTTTTCGAATGGCATGTGCAGGCAGACGGAGAGCATTGGAACCGGCTGAAAGAAATGGCCCCAGAGCTGAAAAAGTGGGGCATCGACTCCGTATGGATTCCGCCCGTTACCAAGGGGCAGTCCGCGGAAGATACCGGCTATGGCGTATATGATCTGTACGATCTGGGCGAATTCGACCAGAAAGGCACGGTCCGCACCAAGTACGGTACGAAGGAAGAACTGAAAAGCGCCATCGCGGCCTGCCACGAATTCGGCATCGCCGTCTATGTCGATCTGGTCATGAACCATAAGGCCGGCGCGGACGAGACAGAGCGATTCAAAGTCGTCGAAGTCGATCCGAACGACCGCAACGTCGTCATCTCCGAAGAGCCGTTCGAGATCGAAGGTTGGACCAAGTTCACCTTCCCGGGACGCGGTGACCAGTATTCTTCCTTCAAGTGGGATTACCGGTATTTTAACGGCACGGACTACGACAACGCTACCGGAAACACGGGGATCTACCGGATCGGCGGCGAGAATCGGGGATGGGACGACAAGGTGGACAACGAATTCGGCAATTACGATTACCTGATGTTCGCCAACATCGACTATCGAATTCCGGAAGTGCGCGAGGAAATGATGGAATGGGGCCGATGGCTCGTCGACACGCTGCAGTGCAGCGGCTATCGACTCGACGCGATCAAGCATATCAACCATGATTTCATCCGCGAGTTCGCGGGCGAAATGACCCGCAAGCGCGGCGAAGATTTCTACATCGTCGGCGAGTTCTGGAACAACGACCTGAACGCCTGCCGGGAATTCCTCGACAATGTCGACTACCGCATCGACCTGTTCGACGTCGCGCTGCACTATAAGCTGCACGAAGCGTCCAAGTCGGGCAGCGCGTTCGACCTGACGAAAATTTTCGACGACACGCTGGTCCAGACCCACCCGACGAACGCCGTCACCTTCGTGGACAACCACGACTCCCAGCCGGGCGAATCGCTGGAATCGTGGATCGAGGACTGGTTCAAACAGAGCGCGTACGCTCTCATTCTGCTGCGGCGCGACGGTTACCCGTGCGTGTTCTACGGCGACTACTTCGGCATCGGCGGGGAACACCCGATCGACGGCAAAAAGATGGCGATCGATCCGCTGCTCTACGCCCGCTGCCAAAAAGCGTACGGCGACCAGGACGACTACTTCGATCATCCGAATACGATCGGCTGGGTGCGCAGAGGCATCGAAGAAGTGGCCGGCTCCGGCTGCGCGGTCGTGATCTCCAACGGCGACGCCGGCGAGAAGCGCATGAACGTCGGCGCCGAACGCGCCGGCGAGGAATGGATCGACCTGACGAACACGCGCGACGAAAAAATCGTGATCGAAGAAGACGGCTTCGCCACTTTCCCGGTCAACGGCGGCAGCGTGTCCGTCTGGGCGCTTCCGGAAGAAGACCGGAACATGGACTGCGCGGCGGACGCGCAGGGTCAGTAAAGCGAACGGACGGAAGGTCCTCGCGGGCTTCGATGATGCGGGCAGGCTCCGAACAGGCGAGCGGGCTTAGACGATTCGAGCAGGCTCCGAAAAAGCGAGCGGGCTTAGACGATTCGAGCAGGCCCCGAAAAAGCGAGCGGGCTTCGGCGGTCCGAGCAGGACCCGAAAAAGCGAGCGGGCTTCGGCGGTCCGAGCAGGACCCGAAAAAGCGAGCGGGCTTCGGCGGTCCGAGCAGGACCCGAAAAAGCGAGCGGGCTTCGGCGGTCCGAGCAGGCTCTGAAAAAGCGAGCGGGCTTCGGCGGTCCGAGCAGGCTCTGAAAAAGCGAGCGGGCTTCGGCGGTCCGAGCAGGACCGTCTTTTCCGCTCGTCCTTTCGATCGGGCATGCCGAAAAATCCGTCTCCGCGGCGATTTCGCCGTAGGGACGGATTTTTGTCATGCGGATTCGGCGATTCGAAGACGCCCGGGGCAGGCCCGATGCGGGATGGCCGCGCCGAGAAGGCGCCTTCTCGGCGCGGCAGCAGGCAAGGGCCTGAGCCATGTATTTTACGCCAAACTCCAGAGCAAATACAGCGCCGTTCCCCAGATAAACAGCGCCGAGCCTTTGTTGAACAAGGCCATCCATCGCCCGCTTCCGTCGAATCGGCGCAGCACGGCTCCCGCTCCGGCCAATCCGGCGAACCAGACCCAGGAGACGGCGGCGCAGGCCGCAGCGAAGCGCAGCCTTGCCGGCCCTTCGTAGACGAGCGCGCTCGTGCCGATCACCCCGATCGTATCGAGCAGGGCATGGGGATTGAGCAGCGAGACGGAAATCGCGAAAATCATCTGCTTCGAAGCCGGCAGCGCGCGCGGCGGAGCCTCGGCGCCGTCCGTACCGTTCCCGTTGCCGGGAGTGCCCGGATTATCGGAGCTCCCCCAGGCAGCCGGCTTCGAGCGCCACAGCGACAAGCCCATATAGGCGAGGAATAAGACCCCCGCCAGCATCAGCGCGATGCGGAGCGCTTCGAACTTCAGCACGACGGCCGAGACGCCGAACACGGCCAGCAGAATCAGCAGCGTATCGCACAGCGACGCGGCCAGAACGGCCGGCATCGCGCGGGACAGGCGGAGCTGAGCGGCCCCCTGGGTAAATACGAAGACGTTCTGCACGCCGAGCGGCAGAATCAGGCCGAAGGCCAGAATAAATCCGTGCAGGATGGCTTCCAATCGTACATCGACTCCTTTTTCTTTTCCTTTTCCATCATACGATGCGTGGAGAAAAAGAAAACCGCCGATTGGACGGTTTTCACCCACCCGATTCGGACGGGACGCTCCGACTTCCCCCGAAGCCTCTACCGTCTGCGAAGCCGAAGAGAGATTCGAACTGCACGAGAGCGGGCGTACGCACCCTGCCAAGTTGAAAAATAACTGCGTATAAGCACTTATTTATTCAATTATCGCCCGACTTTTAAAAATAACTGCACCAGAGCAGCTATTTCACGAAAACAGGCCGAAAAAGGAGATTAAACGTACAATTAGCTGCTCTCCTGCACTTATTTTCTCCAAAAGATCATTTTGAGGCAAAATAAGTGCTCTTTCGCAGCTATTTCGAAAAGGAGAGCACGGGAGCCAGAAGTCGGGCGCTGGAGTCAAGCAGGGGGCGGGAGCCAGAAGTCGGCAGCAGGAATCAAGCAAGAGCCGGGGCCCAGGAGTCGGGAGCGGGACAATTGCTTATCCGGCCGGCTCACCGCTATCCCGCTCGCCGCCGGAAGCAAAAATGTCCCGCGAGCATACAAGCATACATACAAAAAAGGACCGCCTTCCGGCGATCCTTATCCTTTATCGTGCCGTATTCCATACCGTACGGTTCGATCCGCCCCTTACACCCAGCGGATGACGTCCTCCGGCGTACGGCGAGTCTGCGGCCGCAGTTCCTTGTCCTTGTTCCGATAGCCGAAAGCGGCCATGACGCTGACGCCGTAGGCGCCGTCCTCGAGCAGGCCGGCTTCTTCCAGCACCGCGTCCAGCTTCTCGCGGTGGAAGCCTTCGATCGGGCAGGAATCGATGCCGATCTGAGCGGCGGCGGTCATCATGTTGCCGAGCGCGATATACGTCTGCTTCGACGCCCAGTCGAACAGGCTGCGCTCGTCGCGCAGATCGAAGTCGGTTACCTGGAACGACTTATAAATCTCGCCCGTCATCCGGTCGACCAATTCCTGCGGATAGCCTTTGACGTTCAGCATGTGCTGCGCCAGATGCGGGGAATCGTAACGGACGTCGCGGCGCGCGAGAATGACCACGAAATGGCTTGCCGTAGGCAGCTGGCCTTGGGCGCCCCAGGATACCGCGCGAATCTTCTCCCGCAGTTCCGGATTCTGCACGACGACGAATTTCCACGGCTCAAGTCCGATCGAACTCGGCGACAGCCGCGCCGTTTCCAGAATGAATTCGAATTCCTCGTCCGGAATTTTCCGGGCGGGATCGAAAGATTTTGTCGCATGTCTGAAGCGGTATGCCTCCAAAATTTCTTGTCTTTTTGTTTCGCTGCTCATTTCATCCGCCATCCTTTTCCCATATATGCAAAACGATAATTGGTTACTTTTAATTACCGAATCATTCTACTCCATTTGCACATTCCGGTCAATCGGGAGGTCTTTTCGGCGGCTCACCGGTCGGCGGCAAACACCGTCGGGCCCTGCGTTTTTTCATACCGATTCACAAGCTGAGCCCGGGAGATCGGGCCCGCCTCGACCGTTTCTCTCGACTGAGGGTCGTAGCGGAACACGGCGAACGATTCCTCTCCTTCCTTGCTATACGTCTCTCCGATAAAATCGAACGTTCGGCCGTCCGCGCTCCACAGACAGCCCGAATAACCGAATATCGTGTTTGCCTTCGGAATCGGCACTTCGAACAAGCGGGCATTGTCCAGGTTATACATTCCGGCCTTCGTTTCGCCGATCAGCCCGTATCCGAGCGCCATAATATGCCCTCCGTTATTCACCGGACCGCTCGGCATCCAGGCCGCGCCGTGGATCACCTCCGTAAATCCGTATCCTTCCTGTTCGAATTCTTTGTTCACGTTCCGCACTTCCCCGCTTGCCAGATTCACGACGAACAACTTGGTGCTTTCGTGATAGCCGGCCGTGACCGCCGCGTACTGCCGGTCGGGCGACACGGTCACCGCATCGACCGTTTTCGGCGCTTCCGGAAGCTCGACGGGATCAGGCAGAGACGGCGCTTCGAGCCGCAGCGAATCGAAATCGGCGGTGACGACATCGGCTTGGTCGTAATATTTCGCTACCTCGGCCGTCACGGTGACGTCTCCGTTGATCCAGCGGATTCGATCTTTTTCCACGCTGCGGCGCGTGTCCCGCATATCCAGCGCGTAGGCCGACAGGTCGGAAGCTTGCTGCGGTTTTTCCGAAGGATCGGCAGCTTGAACGGCATCGGCCGCGCTCGACGCCCCGCCGGCTGGGGCAGCCTCTCCCTGCGCGGATTCGTTTGCGGCGCTGCTGCCGGCCCGGCTGCCGCCAGCCTCCTGAGCGCCGCAGCCGCTCAGCAGGATTACCCCGGCCAGTCCCGCCGCCAGCAGACCGCCGAGGCGTTTTCGTTCGTTTTTTTTCTTATTCATGGTAGTCATGGCTGAACCTCCGATTGTTCGAGCGCGCGCAGCGCTCCCTTGATCTTGTTGTCGTAACGGAACGGCGTCTCGCTGCTTCCGCTGGTCCAATAGAGAATGACAAGCCCTCCCTCGCTGAACACATGCGGATAAATGTCCGGTCCTTCTCCGCCGGCCGACGAACGGAAGGTTCGGTCGATCCGCTCGACTTCGGCCTGCGCCTTTTCCCGGCTGTCGAAGCTGAGAACGGTCAGCCGCTCGAAATCGGCCGCATCCGCGGAATTCCGGTCGATGATCATCTCCTCCTCATGCACGCCGTCCATCGGCCGATCGTAAAACGGAAGGTCGCGATCCTGCCGGAACGTCAGCTTCATCCCCGATTCGGACAGCTTTTGCTTCACCGTTTCGATGCTGATCCCCTTTTGCGATTCTTCATTCGGATTCGGTCCCGGGACGGACTCTGTCCGCTGCGCGCCTTCGTTCGCTTCGAAGAAGCGCAGGATCGTATCCGCAGCTCCGCTGTAGGCGGTTCCGCGCAGCGTCATCTCCATGTGCCGCAATCCGTAAGTACGCTTGTCCAGCGAGTAGTAGACCGCTCCGCTGGCGACCGCTCCTTCGCCCTGCCGGGTCCAGTCGTAGCGGGAAAATCCCGATGTTCCGTCGTCGTTCGAATACAGCGAACGCAGCGTCATCCCTTCCCGGGTTTCCGGCGGGAACGCCTTCTGCTCCGCCCACTCCGCGCGTTCGGGGAAATACGTTCCGATGCCCGAAACGACGCTGCCGACGGTTCCCGTCTCGGTATACGTCAACTTTTCCCCCGAACGGTCCGGATCATCGGAGCCGCCGGAATTGTCGGGATTCGTCCAAGTCACCCCGAACGAACCGTTCGCGCCGACCTGGGCCTCCGATAGCGTCCAATTTCTCGGGGCCAGCAGCAGATATCCGCGCTCTCCGTCAGGCCGATAAATCAGCGCCGCCTGAAGCGCCGACGCTTCTTCTTCGGTCAGCGCGAACGTGACGGACGGCAGTTCCGGCAGGGCGTCCGACGATTCGCCGTCGTCGACCGCCAGATTCGCTTTGACGACCGTTAGCGGAACGTTGACGGCCGAACCGGCTGCCCCGTCCTTAAGCGGAAAGCCGAGGTTGGCCGGCGTGCGCGGTCCGTTCCCTTCCGGCAACGTGACCGCGGCTTGAGGCGGCTTCTGCCTCAGTCCGTCCAGTATGCCTCCGCTCTCCAGCGCGAAAATGCCGGCCAGCAGCGCAGCGCTCAGCGTCAGGACTCCCGCCCTCCTCCCCCAGAGTTCGAACCGGCGGGGCGTTTCCTTCACCTTCTCTTCGACGCGGCGCATCATCTGCGGCGTAAACGAATTATTGCGAAACGGCTTCTGCTTCAGCTCTTTTTCCCAATCGATGTCTTTTTTGGTCATGCTTCGCCCCGCTCCTTTTCCCATAATTCCGACGCTTTCCGCCGTGCCCGCTGCAGCCTCGTTTTTGCCGCGGAGACCGTAATGCCGAGCGCTCCCGCCAGCTCCTCCATCGTCATGTCGTAATGGGCCCGCAGCATCAGGATTTCCCGGTATTTCAGCGGCAGCTTCAGCACGATTTTCCATACGTCGCTCGTCAGCTCCGCCCGCAGAAACTCCTCTTCCGCAGACCCGGACGCGCTCGTCTCGGGCACGTTCCCGGGCAGCGTCACCTTCCGCACGAAAGCCAGCCGCCGGTACGAATACCAGCGGTTGCGCGCGATGCGCAGCAGCCAGGTCTTCAGCGAAGCCTCGCCCCGATAAGCATGCATGTATTTATAGGCTCGGATAAAAGTCTCTTGGGCCAAATCGTCGGCCAGTTCCCGGCTTCGGGTCATCATATAGAGATAATTCCATACGTCCTCCCCGTAAGTTTCCATGACCGATTCGAAAGCATCCGCGTTCATGGAGGCCACGTCCTGCATCTCGTACGACATACCGCCCCTCCTTCTCTTCTATCCAAACTGACCCCCCAGAAGGAATAAAAGTTGCTGAACGCGCAAAAAAACAAAAAGCTCCGCATTTTCGGCGGCTGCCGAAAATGCGGAGCTTCTCCTTTTGGCCTTGCGATCGCGCTTGCCGCTTGTCAAACGCTGACGTCGAAATTGCGTCCGAGCTTGGCGGCCCGTGTCGGCTCGGTGCGAGTCTCCCACGGTTGGGCGGCACCCGGAACCGTCGGAGCCGCATACAGCGAACCCGGAGACTCGAATGCGCCCAGCATGGCGCGGGCGTAATCGTCTCCGCCTTTCGAAGGCGTACTGCGCACCGGAGCCTGCTCCGGCGCAGACTCTTCTTCCGCTTCGTCCGGCAGGGAAAACGAAGGTTCTTCCTGCGGAACCGATTCGTCACTCTGGCGGTCGGGGCGCCCTTGAACCGTAAATTCGGGCCGTTCGCCGTTCGCCGCGTCAAGCAGCGCGATATGCCGCTCCAGCAGGGCGATATGACGGCGAATGCGCATCGCCCGCTGCTCGCGGTCCGCTGACGAAGCCGGAAGTTGAAGAACCCTGGACAGCTCGACCTCCAGGCTCGCTTTGCGATTTTCCAGCGGTGCCTTGCCGTGCCGGCTGGGCGTGTAAGACGTGTTTAAAGCCGACATTCCGCTGATCGCGGGCACTGAACTTGCTCTGCCTTGTATACTGCTCATTGAAGCCATCCGCCTTTCCCGATTGAAAATAGAAATCTAGGTCGAATGCCAAATGCACATTTATCGTTCGTAAAAGCCGATATTCCGCCGAACGTTCGCATGAAGCGAAAAAGCCGTTCCGCGGGATGAGGGGCCGTTGGGCCGAAACAAATCGGAATGAAGCTCAAAGCTCACTGATTTCGTATACATTACCCCGTTTTAAACCTTTCTAACAGCCGAACGCAAAAAAACTTGCAGAAACCGGTAAAGCAGGTTTCCGCAAGCCAATAAGCAGATTTCTAAGGCCGCAAAGCGTGTCCGCATCGGCACGGCCGCAGTCGGCCAAGCCGATTAACGGCCGGCCGCGGCCGCCCGGTTTCGTACCGCTTCCGCGGTGACGGAAACGATAATCCGCAGCGCCTCCAGCAGCGTCTCCTGCGGCAGCGAAGGCAGCGAGGGCTTCAGCGAGGCGAGGGCGGTCGAAGCCGGAAAATGGACGAAGCCGGCGAGCGTGTCCGAGTCCGCCCGGTTCAGCTCGTCGAGCAGGGCGTACATCGTATTGTTGCAGATATACGTTCCGGCCGTATTCGAGACGGAGGCCGGGATGTCGCCCGCCTTCAGCTCTTCGACGATCCGGCGAATCGGCAGCGTCGCGAACAGACCGTCCGGCCCGTCTGCGCGAATCGGTTCGTCTTGCGGACTCCGGCCGGCATTGTCGGCGTAGGCTTCCGTATCTTTGACGTTGATCGCGATCCGTTCCGGCGTCACCGCCGTCCGGCCCGCCGCCAGTCCGCAGGCGATTACGGCGTCCGGACGCAGCCGGGTCGTCTCTTCGAGCAGACGTTCCGCGCAGTCGTCGTAACGGACCGGAAGCAGCAGCGTGTGCAGCTTCACATCCCCGAAGTCCTCCAAAGCGATCTGTTCCATCAACTGCTGCGTCGGATTGATCGGCGAGCCGCCGAACGGCTCGAAGCCGGAAAGCAAAATGTTCATAAATGGATTCCTCCGTCGGTTTTAGCCTATCTTATCATTTCCTCTTTTATCGAAACCAGCCGCCTTGGCCTATTCCGCTTACCCGTAAAATCAGATCTCGCCGCGGATATGCGGTTTGACCCGGTCACGGTAATAGTCGGACAGCTTTCGGCTCTCTTCCGCGCTGTAGCCGGGTACCGACGCGGCTTCCAGATTGTCTTCGACCTGACGCACGTTTTTGAATCCCGGAATGATGGTGCTTACGCCGGGCTGATCGAGAATCCAGCGCATCGAAGCGCGAGCCATGTCGCCGCGGCCTTCGGCAATCCACCTCAGCTCGTCCGCCAGCTCCACCCCTTTTTCGAAAGGCAGGCCCGCGAACGTCTCTCCTACGTTAAACTGCTCGCCGTTGGCGTTGAAATTCCGGTGATCGTTCTCGGCAAACGTGCTTTCTTTCGTGAACTTGCCCGTCAGCAGCCCGCTTGCCAGCGGCAGCCGGACGAGAATGCCCGCGCCTTTTTCCGCGGCTTTCGGCAGCAGCTCTTCCGCCGGCGTCTGACGCAGCAGATTGAAGATGACCTGAAGCGCGCTCACGCCGGGCACGTTCAGACAGAGCATGCCCTGCTCCACCGTCTCCACGCTGACGCCGTAATGCCGGATTTTCCCTTCTTCCTTCAGCTTGTCGAGCACGCCGAACACGGAGCCGTCCTTCAAAATCTCCGTCGGCGGGCAGTGGATCTGATACAGGTCGATCCTCTCCCGGTTCAGCCGCTTAAGGCTGTCCTCGCAGTAGCGGCGGACCGCTTCCTCCGAATAAGTCGCCGGATCGTGAATGTCTCCCGCCCGGCAGAACTTGGTCGCGACGTGAATATCGTCCTCGTGACCCTTCGTCGCTTCGGACAGCAGTTTCTCCGCGTGTCCTCCTCCGTATACGTCGGCCGTATCGAAAAAGTTGACCCCTTCTTCCATCGCGCGCCGCAGTCCCCGAAGCGCCTCTTCGTCGCTGGAATTCCCCCAGTCTCCTCCGATCGCCCACGTTCCGAAACTCACCTCGCTGATCCGCAGATCCGTATCGCCAAGCTGTCTGTAATTCATGCTTATGCCTCCTTCGACGATTTACTTTCTCTCACTTAATGTACGAGAAAAAGTAAGCGATTGCAAAATCGTGCCGATTTCTTCTTCCTGCAACGTCTTCCTCTCCGGCACGTAAAGGGAGGGTATGATGAAAAGAAAACACGTTATAGGAGAGACTCATGTTCACACGCTTCCCGAAAATAAAACGCAATGCGAAATCCCGCCGACCTTCCTTGCCCAGCGGGGACGCAGGCCGGAAAAAAAGAAAAACTTGGGTATGGATCGCCGTCATTCTAGGGGTCCTGTTTATCGCGGGCTCGACCTTCGAGACGCTGAACGAGCGCAGCTATCGGATCGATCGTACGGAAGTCAGCGCCTACATCGGCACGGACGGCAGCCTGACCGTTTACGAAGTATACGATTACCGGTTCAAAGGACGCTATGACGGAGCGCTCCGCGCTCTTCCCGCTTACGGCTACGGAGCCGTCGAGTCGTTCGACGCCTATGTCGTGCCGACCGGCCTTTCGTTCGACGACGAGTCTCCGGCAAGCGGCCTGAAAGCGACCAGGCAGTTGGAAACGTCGAGCCGCTACGAGAACGGACTGCCGGTCTACCGGGCTTACAACGAAGCCGAAGACGAGACCGTCACCATCCTTTATCGCTATGTGCTCAGCGGAGTCGTGCGTACCGAGAACGGAACGGCGCTGCTGGACTGGTCGTTCTTCGACGAAGACAATCAGAGCGATATCCGTCATCTGAGCGTCTCCGTCAACCTGCCCGGCGATGCACAGCCTGAACGGACTTCTGTATTTTTGGAAGACAAATACGGCGGCCGGATCGTCGAAGAAACGGGCCGCAGTCTGCGTTACGCCAACGACCTGCTGCCGAAGTACAGCGAATCGCGCCTGCATGTCCGCTTTCCCGCGGAGCTGGTGCCGAATGCGCAGCCGGGCCGCGCATTGGCCGACCGGCGCGAGCTGAAGCTTCAGGAGCGGTACGAGCTGCGCGAGCGGCTGCCGTCCATCCCGCGGGTAATCGTCTTCTTGGCCGGGGCGGCGGTTCTGCTCGCTCTGCTGTGGGCCCTGCTCCCGCTGATGCGCCGATTGTTCTCGCCGGGCGGCAGACCGACCGACGCAGAGCTGCTCGAGCTCGATCCGCTGCATATCGCCTACATACGGCGCAAAGGATGGCTGAACTCGGAAGATCTGGCGGCGGGGCTGCTGTCGCTGCACCGAAAAGGCGCGCTTCGCATTCACAAAGAAGGCAAACACCGCAAATCGTCCGATCCTCGTCGTTATTGGCTGGAACCGGTGCGAGGCGCCTTTTTGCAGCCTTCCGACAACTTCTTGCTGGACTGGCTGTTTCCGAACGGCCCGCAATCGGCCTGTTCCCTTCGTTCGTTGGGCGGAGCGGGTTGGGCGGAGCGCCGCGATCCCGCCAAGCTCGAACAAGCGCAGAAAACGTACGACCGGGTCTTCAAGCCGCATTTCAAAGAATGGGCGGAGCTCGCGGGCGAAGAAGAAGCGCTGCGAAGCGATGTCCGGCGCAGCCGCCTGCTTGCTCCTCTGTCCCTGGGAATAGCCTGGGCTTTCGGCGCTCTGATCGCCTATCTGCTCGCGGCCGGCGTCGCTTCCGGCGGCACGATGATCTGGAGCGGTGTGCTGTTCGTGCTGATCGGCGCGGCCGGCACCTGGTTCAGCCTGTCCAATTATCAGAACGGCAGTCTGATGTATCGCCTTTCCGTCGGAGGAAGCGGCCTGTTCGCGTCCATCGTTCTGCTCAATTTGAACGAACGCTACGACTTCCGGCTTGCCGCGCTTCTGCTGGCCTCGTCGCTGCTGATCGCGTTCACGCTGCCGGCAGGGTTCTCTTCCGGCAAAGCGATCCGCATTCGGGCGGGCATCAAGCGCTTCGGGGAGAAGCTGACCGCGCAGTCCAAACAGCCCGCAGCCATGCGGCATCTGACACCCGAAGAAGCGGAGCGGCTCGCCGCTTGGCTGATCGCGGCCGGCCTGCATCGCCGCAAGGGGGACGGACCCGAAGCGAGACCGAAATTCGAATACGAACATACGGACGAACGTTATCCGCTCTCCGCCAACCTCGACGCTTCGATGGTCGCATTCGATACTTTCGCCGAATCGCTCGATTATCCGACGCCTCCCGGCAGCGGTTCGGACTCTTCCTCCTACTCTGGCGGCAGCGGCGGGAGAAGCAGCGGGGGCGGCAGCGGCGGAGGCGGTGCCGGAGCGTTTTAGGCGGCCGCTCGGACCAAGAAGCGCAGCCGGAGCGAACGCTTTGAATTTCGGCCGTTCGCTCTCTCCGGCCGCCGACAAATCGGTCCCGAGACCGAGACGTTTTCAACCCGCTGGACGAGGCGCATGCGGCGGCTCTGACGTATAGTGGACGTAAAGTCCAACCTGCCGCGCTTTTACCATACTCAAAACAGAGGAGAGGTTGTCATGTCAAAAAAAGCGATTCTCGGACCGCTGCTGATTCTGCTCGGCGCTTATCTGCTGCTCGGACAGGGGACCGGCATGGATTCGGGAACGATCTTCGCTTACTTCTGGGCGTCCCTGTTCATCCTGCCGCTCGGCCTGTTCTTCCATTGGATGTACTTCTCGATGACCCGCGGCCGCGCTCCGGGACTGCTGATTCCCGGCGGAGTGCTCGTGACCGTCGCGATCGTCTGTCAGACAGCCATGCTGTTCGACAGCTGGGACGTCATGTGGCCGGGCTTCATTCTGGCTCCCGCCGTCGGATTGTTCGAGTTTTACTGCTTCGGCGGCCGCAACCGCTGGCTGCTCATTCCGATCAACATCCTGACCGTGCTGTCGCTGCTGTTCTTCGCCGTCTTCTCGATCGAAGCGCTGACGACCCGCACGTTTATGGAACAGCCGCTGCTGGCCTTCGTGCTGATCGGCCTGGGCGCGCTGCTGCTGATGCCGCTGGGCAAGAAGCCCGGCGTCAAGATCTGAATCCTGGCTCGAAAGCGCACTGCGGAATTCGCTGCCGGGCCGCGACACCCGAACGAATCCCGCCGCATACCCAAAAGCCCCTTGCCCGCGCCGAGCGGAAAAGGGGCTTTTGGGTATGTTTGCCATCCGTTTGAATTCAGCCGTGCAGCGTCAAAACCGGCGTTATCCGTTTTTGAGCGCCTCTATCAGAAGTTCCGTATAGGCCCGGGCTCCCGCCGGCATCAAGTGCACGCCGTCCCGGGCGAAATATTCGTCATGCCCGGCGCTGGCCGAATACCAATCGACCAGCATGACCCGCTCGTCGCGCTGCGCCGCGCGCTCCAGCGCGCTGTTGACGACGCTCTCCCACGGGCGGGGCACGCGCGTATTGACCAGCACGATCTTCCTTGCTTCGGGCAGCTTCGTCAGCAGTTCGTCCAACTGCTGATCGGTGAACGAACCGTTAGTCCCCAGCTGAATGACTACCGTCGTGCCGATCTGTCCCTGCGCGTTCAACTGGTCGATCAGGGCGGGCGCCTGCGACATCTGGCGGCCGACCAATCCGTCGACCTTGATCCCCGGCAGTTCCGCCGCCAGATACGGTTCGATGTCGAGCATGACGGAATCGCCGATCGCCGTCATGCCGATGCCGGTTCCCGCCGGCAGAGGAGTATCGGAAGCGGCTCCCGCAGCCGCGCCGGCAGAGGAATCCGTTCCCGTACCGGCAGATGCACTTGCGGCGTTCGGAACCTGGGCTTCCGCCGCCGGAATATCCGTGCCGGCGTACGGCGTCTGCGCTTCGGCCGGAGGGGCAAGCCGACTCATCGCGAAGCCGAGCACCAGCACCAATGCAGCCGTTCCGGCCAGCGTCCCGGCAAGGCGTTTGCGGCCGATGCCGGGCTCGCGCATGACGCGACGCCACCATTTGCCGAATTCGCCCGTGCGTACCGGCTGCTCGATGTAACGGTACGACAGCGCCGCCAGCACGAAGCTGGCCAACAGCTGGAGCAGAATACGGGTAATATTCGGTCCGCCCGTATTGACCAGCGGAGTCGTCAGCACGATAACGGGATAATGCCACAGGTACAGGCCGTACGAGCGGGCGCCGATCCAGCGCAGCGGCTTTGCGCCCAGCACGCGTCCGAGCCGGCAGGCGGGATGCGCCAGCGCCGCGACGAGAATGGTCGTCGCCAGCGACAACAGCACCATGCCGCCGCGGTACAGGAACGTGCCGTAGTCATTGGACTTGAAGATCAGGATCGCGATCACGATCAGACAGATCGTCGCCGTAATGTCGAGCGTCTTCGTCGCCGACTTCGAAATATTCGTTTTGAGCTTGCGGCTCGGCCAGACGACGGCCAGCGCCGCCCCGATCAGCAGCGAGAACAGCCGCGTATCGGTGCCGTAATAGACCCGGCTCGGGTCTTCGCCCGGCCGGTACATGATGCCCATCGCCAGCGCCGAAGCCAGCGCGAGGCCGGCCAGAACCAGCGCCAGCTTGCCGCGGTTCTTCTGCGCCAGAATCAACCCGATGCCGAGCAGCACCGGCCAGAAGATATAGAACTGCTCCTCCACCGCGAGCGACCATAAATGGCCGAGCGGCGAGAGGGGACCGAAACTTTGGAAGTAAGACACCTGATGGAAAATCGACCACCAGTTGCTGTAGTAAAACAGCGCCGCCGGGACGTCGCCCAGCATCGCCGGCAGCCGCGAATGGTCGAACAGCACCGACCACAGGACGGTGGCCAGCACGACCGCCAGCATCGCCGGAAGCAGCCGCTTGGCCCGCCGGACCCAGAAATCCTTCATATCGAATCGTCCGCTGCGATCCCACTGCGCCAGCAGGATATCCGTGATGAGATAACCCGACAGCACGAAAAACATAGTAACGCCGAGCAGGCCGCCGGGCGCCCATTCGGTATGAAGATGATACGCGATGACGGCCAGCACGGCCAGCGCGCGCAGGCCGTCCAGTCCCGGCATATAGCGCCCGGTGCTTGCCTTAGGCTGCCCGGCCGCCGGATTCCGCCGACTCGGCGGCCGGAACTCTTCCCGCTCATGACGTCTATTTTCGCTTTTGGCTTCGTTGCCTGCATATTGTCCGTTGATCATGGCCTCTGCCCTTTCGATGAGTCGGATTCTGTCATTCTCCGGCGGGGGATACGAGCCGCCAAGCAGCGGTCCGGTTCAAGATAACTACGTCCTATTATAAGCAGGACTCGCTCCGATATCCAGAAACAGCCTCTTTTATTTTTCCGGATCGCGCATTCGGACATCCGAAAAAATGGATGGAGCGGCGGTATCAAGGGTTGACTTCTTTATTCGACAATTGTAAAATCAGCTCAAACATTCACCATTTGTCGAATAAGGAGCGTTAAGCATGAAAAACAAATCGGGCAGGCTTCCGGACGCGGAGCTTGAAGTCATGAAGATCATCTGGGACTCTCGGCAGCCCGTCACGTCAGCCGACATTATGAAAGCGCTGGAAGGCAGCAAGACATGGGGCGTCACCACCGTCCTCAACTTCTTGAACCGGCTGCAGGAACGGGGCTTCGTTTCCTCGGAGCGCCGGGGCAGGTTCAATGTCTATCAAGCCGTTGTCGACGAGAACACCTATTTGAAAAGCGAAAGCAAAACGATCCTGGAGAAACTGTACGGCAATTCCCTCAAAAGCTTCGTGGCTTCCCTGTACGAAAGCGATTCGCTGACGGAAAAGGACTTGAAGGAACTGCGCGACTTTATCGACGACCGGACCCAAGGCGGAACCCCGAACAAAAACGAGGAATAAGCCCGGACGATCCCCCTGAAGGAGGAATGACTTTGCTTGAACACCTGCTTGCGACCCTGCTCGAAATTACGATAAGCGTTTCGCTGGTGATCGCGGTCCTGCTGCTGCTTCGCCCGCTGATCGGCAGACGATACGCGGCCAAATGGCGGTACTGGATCTGGCTCGCCGTGGCGATCAGGCTGCTGATTCCGTTTAACTTCTCGCTGCCGCAGGCGCCTTTGCAGATCGAGCGGCCGGCCGCCACCAAATCCGCACAGCCTGCGTTTGCGTCCGAAGCGCTTCCTGCCGCGAATGCCGCGACCGGCAAGGAAGCGGCATCCGGACTGCAGAGCGAACCGAAGACCGCGGCCGACCTTCTTCCTCCGGCGAAGCCGCCCCTGACGGCGGCGCAGATCGCGGGATTCCTCTGGCTCGCGGGCATGCTGGCTTTCCCCGCGTTCCATATTGCCGGCCATATCCTTTTCATGCGCAAAGTCCGCAGATGGGCGAGGGACGCCGCCGAGCCGGTTCAACTGGAAATGTTCGAAGAAACGCTGTCCCGGCTCGGCATACGCGGATGCGTCCGTCTTAAGATCAGCCCCGCGCTGAGCGGTCCGATGCTGACCGGACTGCTGCGGCCGACCGTCTGGCTGCCGGCGGAGACGTACGACCGGCAGCAGCTGGAGGTTATTTTCAGGCACGAACTCATTCATCATAAGCAGCGCCATCTCGTCTACAAAGCCGTGCTGCTCGCCGCGCAGTCGGTGCACTGGTTCAATCCGTTCGTGCATCTGCTCGCGCGGGAAGCCGGCAGAGACGTCGAGCACGTCTGCGACAGCGAAGCCGTCAAAGGCCGGGACATGGAATATCGCAAGCGGTACAGCCGGGTGATCCTGTCCCTGATGAGCGCGCGGACAAGCCGAAATTCGGCTTTGGCGACCCCTTTTAACGGAGGCAAAAAAGCGATGCTGCGGCGTTTCGCGAGCATTCTCGACACCCGCGGGAAATCCGGCGGACTGCCGGCCGGACTGCTGCTGTCCTCGCTTCTGATCGCCTCCGGCGTGCTGGTGGCGTGCGAAGCGAAGACGCCTCCGGCAGCCGAACCGACGCCGGCCGCGGATTCCGCCGTTTCCGGGACAGCGGCCGAACCCGAAGATGCTCAAGAAGGCGAACCGGCCGGCGATCCGCCTTCCTCGGACGCGAACGAACCGGCCGCATCGGACGCCTCTCCGGAAACGAACGAACCTGCTCCGTCGAATCGGACTCTCGGAGATCTTCCTTACCGCACGACGGTCCGGGACGACGCGTCGCGCGATTTCCTGGGCAGCGAGAGCGGGCAGCAGTTGGAGCAGACGGCCAGGGCGTTCACGGAAGCTTATCTTGCCGGCGACCGCGAGCAGATGAACGCCTATTTGACCGATCCCGACCATAGGCGGAACGATTATCCTTCCGCAACGGAGCATAGCGCGGTACAGTCCGTCAATCTCAAGCTGGGGGTCGAAGACAGGACGAGCGGGACGCAAACCGCGTCGATGGAATTGGCTTATTCGGACAAGGATATGCTCTACTATCTGACGCTGGAAATGCAAAACACCGAGAGCGGCTGGATGGTTGCCTATTACGGGTTGGAAGGGTAGCTTGCTGAAAAGCCCGGAGAACCGAACGAATCGAAAAAACGGCTTCGCCGGTCCACTTTTTATCGTGGATCGCGAAGCCGTTTGCTCTGTTTGCGTCTCCGTCCGGAGCTGTTCGCAGAATCAGGAACCGTTCATCTTGAACTGCAGGAACAGCTCGTTGTATCTGACCAGCATCTTCTTGCCCAGATTCTCGTACACTTCGAGACGCTCGGTCAGCTCGTCCGGCGGATAGAACCGCTCGTCGCCCGAAATCTCTTCCGGCAGCAGCGCCAGCGCGGCGTCGTTCGGCGTCGAATAGCCGACGTACTCCGTATTCTGGGCGTTCACTTCCGGATCGAGCATGAAGTTGATGAATTTCATCGCCCCGTCGACGTTCTGCGCCGTCTTCGGGACGACCATGTTGTCGAAATACAGATTGGAACCTTCCTCCGGCACCACGTAGTCCAGATCCTCGTTCTCGCTCATGATCTCCGAAGCGTCGCCGGAGAAGACGAGCCCCGCCGCCGCTTCGCCGTTCGCCAGCAGCAGCTTGATCTCGTCCCCGACGATCGCTTTGACGTTCGGCGAGAGATCCATCAGATGGTCCAGCGCCTGCTGCAAATGCTCCCCGTTCGTGTCGTTGAGCGAGTAGCCCCGGCTGACGAGTCCCGTTCCGATCACCTCGCGCGCGCCGTCGGTCAGCAGCACGTCGTTGCGCAGCGTCGGGTCCCACAGGTCTTCCCAGCTCTCGAACTTGAGATCCGTCAGCTTGGGGTTGTAGACCACGCCGAGCGTGCCCCAGAAGTACGGCATCGAATATTCGTTGCCGGGGTCGAACGACAGGTCCAGAAATTTCGGATCGATGTACTTCATGTTCGGAATTTTGTCGTGATCGAGCGGGATCAGCAGCTTTTCTTCCCGCATTTTCTCGATCGCGTAATCGGACGGAACGGCCACGTCGAACGTGGTGCCTCCCTGCTCGATCTTGGTCAGCATCGCTTCGTTCGAATCGAACGTCTGATAGATGACCGTGATGCCCGTTTCCTCCTGGAAACGGTCGAGCAGTTCGGGGTCGATGTAATCGCCCCAATTATAGATGGTCAGCGTGTTGCCGCTGCTGTAACCCTGGCTGGAATTCAGCCGGTTCGCCAGAAACATCAGCGCGAACGCGGCGACCAGAATCAGGATCAGGGTACGCGTCATCGATTTCATCTCGGCACCCCCATTCGGGCGGCTGGCTCGCCGTTTCTGCGCTTCTCGCTTCTTCGCGTCGAGATGTAATACGCGACGACGAGGAAGATCGTGAACAGGAAGATCAGCGTGGACAGAGCGTTGATCGACAGCGATACGCCCTGCCGCGCCCGCGAGTAGATTTCGACGGCGAGCGTCGAATAGCCGCTGCCCGTCACGAAGAACGTGACCGCGAAGTCGTCCAGGGAGTAAGTCAACGCCATGAAAAAGCCGCTGAAAATGCCCGGGCGGATAAACGGCAGGATGACCTTGGTCAGCACGTCGCGGCGGCTCGCCCCGAGGTCGCGCGCGGCGTCGATCAGCGTCGGGCTCATCTCCTGCAGCCTCGGCAGGATCATCAGCACCGCGATCGGAATGCTGAACGCCACGTGAGAGATCAGCACCGACGCGAAGCCGAGCTTGACGCCGACCAGCGTGAAGAGGATCAGGAACGAAGCGCCGATGATCACGTCCGGGCTGACGATCAGCACGTTATTGAGCGACAACAGCGTGTTTTTGAACCTCGCGCGCCGCATGTTATGAATGGCCAACGATCCGAACACGGCGATGATCGTCGCGATCGTCGACGACAGCAGCGCGATGACCAGCGTGTTGATCACGATGATGATCAGGCGGGTGTCGGCGAATACTTCTTTGTAATAATCCAGCGTGAAGCTCTCGAAGTGGTGCATCGTGCCGCCGCTGTTGAACGAATAATACATCAAATACAGAATCGGCGCGTACAGGACGGCGAATACGAGTACCAGGTACAGATTGGAGAAGCCGTTCTTCTTCCTCATCTCCGCACCTCCTTCTTATTCCCGCCGGTCAGGAACATGATGACGGCCATCGCGACGATCAGGAATACGGCGACGGTCGAACCCATTCCCCAGTTCTGCGTGACGAGAAAATGCTGCTCGATCGCGGTGCCCAGCGTAATGACCTTGTTGCCGGCGATCAGGCGCGTGATCATGAACAGCGACAGCGCCGGGATGAATACCGCGACGCAGCCCGCTTTCACCCCGGACAGCGTCAGCGGGAAAATGACCCGGCGAAACGTGATCCAGCTCGACGCGCCCAGATCGCGGGCGGCGTCGGTGAGCGACACGTTCAGTTCTTCGAGCGCGTTGTAGATCGGCATGATCATGAACGGCACGAAGATGTAGATCGACACGAACACGAAGCTTCCGCCGGTGAACAGCAGCTGCTGCTCGCCGAAGCCGATCGCGCCTAGCAGCGCGTTGATCGGGCCGTACGTGCCGAAGATGCCGATGAACGCGTACGTTTTGAGCAGCAGATTGATCCACGTGGGCAGGATGATCAGCAGCAGCCACAGCTGCTTATGCTTGGTCCGCGTCAGCAGGTACGCCGCCGGATACGCGATCAGCAGCGAGAACAGCGTGATCAGAAACGCGTACCAGAACGAGCTGATCGTCATTTTCAAATACACCGGAGTGAAGAAGTCGGCATAGTTGGAAAACGTAAAGTTGCCCTCCACGTCGAACAGCGAATAATAGACGACCAGCACGACGGGCGCGATCACGAACAGCACGACCCACAAATAATACGGAATGTAGGCGAGCGACCGCGCGTTCAAGCTGCTTCTACCGTTCATGACTGCCGACCTCGGTTTCTTCGTCTTCTTCGTATGCTTCGAGCCGGCGGTCGAATTCTTCTTCCGTCTCTCCGAAGCGCATGACGTGGATCGCTTCCGGATCGAACGTCAGTCCGATCTGCGCGCCGACCTCGGCCCGCTTGGTCGAGTGGACCAGCCATTCCTGGCCGGATTCGTCGTAGCAGCTGATCTCGTAGTGAACGCCGCGGAACAGCTGCGAATCGACTTTGACCTTCAGCTTGCCGGCTTCGTGCGTCGTGATCTCCAAGTCTTCCGGACGCACGACGATCTCGATCGGCTCGTTCGGGCGCAGACCGGCGTCGACGCACTCGAACCGTTTTCCGTTGAATTCGACCAGATAGTCCTCGATCATGACGCCCGGCACGATGTTCGATTCGCCGATGAAATCGGCCACGAACCGGTTGATCGGCTCGTCGTAAATGTCGTTCGGCGTGCCGCTCTGCTCGATCCGGCCCTCGTTCATGACGAAAATATAGTCCGACATCGCCAGCGCCTCTTCCTGGTCGTGCGTGACGAAGATGAACGTGATGCCCAGCCGCTGCTGCAGTTCGCGCAGCACGTACTGCATCTCGGTGCGCAGCTTAAGATCGAGCGCGGACAGCGGCTCGTCGAGCAGCAGCACTTCCGGCTCGTTGACGATCGCCCGGGCGATCGCCACGCGCTGGCGCTGGCCGCCGGACATCTCGGTGATGGCACGGTTCTCGTAACCGTCCAGATTGACCATGTTCAGCGCCTCGGTCACTTTGGCCGCGATGACGTCTTTTTTCAGCTTTTTGATCCGCAGCCCGAAAGCCACGTTCTCGAACACGTTCAGGTGCGGAAACAAGGCATAATCCTGGAAAACGGTATTGACCTGTCTTTTCTCCGGCGGCACTTTGTTGATGACCCGTCCGTCCAGGTAGATCGATCCTCCCGTCGGCTCCATGAAACCCGCGATCATGCGCAGGATGGTCGTTTTGCCGCAGCCCGAAGGACCGAGCAGCGTGTAGAACTTGCCCCGCTCGATTTCGAAATCGATATGTTTCAGGACGGTCAGCCCGTCCTCGTACGTCTTCGTCACGGATTCGAAACGAATGATGTTTGGCTCTGCGATGGCGAAACCCCTCCTCTGACAACAAGAGATCCGGACCCCGATCGGCTCCGGTCGTTTTCTGTAATTTGGCTGTACGGTTAACCTGTTTCTAACCGTTATTCTATAGAAAAAAACGTATAAACGCTACATTTCTATGTATACGCAGGTCGCTTTCTTGGTCAAATGCGGTTAAAATTTGTGCTTGCGCATGATCGGCACGCCGACCCGGTTCAGCAGCGGCGAAAGCAGCGCCCAGCCCATGCGGCGGTGCGGCGGCAGGTGCCGGTCGTACACCGCGCTGTATTCGATTTCCGCGGTCGCGCCCCGGTTGCGTTTGAACCGGGCCGCCCCGGCGCTCTCGTGCAGCAGGACCCCTTCCTCGGCGGCCAGGCGCAGCAGGACGGCCGACAGCATCCGGTACAAACCGGCCGTCTGCGGCATCGACGTGTCGTAACCGAATACGGGCGTCGTCATGATTCCGTCCTGGATATAATAACCGAGCACCGCGTCCAGACGTCCGGTCGCGCGGGAACGCAGCGCGTGTATGTTCAACAGCCTGCGCCCTACCGCCAGCTCGAAGAACCGGGGCGTGAATACCGGATTATGCGCCGAGTACTTGTCGATATACAGCAGCCGGTACAGCTCCGCCAGCCGGGGAGCGTCGTTCGCCGACAATTCTTCGGGGCCGCAGACGGCATAGCCTTCTTTCTCCAGCAGTCCGTAATCGCGCTTCTGCAGCCAGCGGGCTTTCGAAGGAACGCGTTTCGGCGAATCGTACAGATAGACCTGGCGGCTGGGAATCAGGCGGAATCCCATTTGCGTCAGCGTCTCTAGATACAGAGGAGTCGTCCGCGGATTAAGCGAGCGGAAGATGATCGAACGGTCCGGAAATTCGCGCAGCAGCAGCTCTGCGGCGCCCCGGATCTCCGCCGCGCCCAGCGCCGGATACAGATTGGTGGACAGCAGCCGGTTGCCGACCTGCACCGCCCGGTTGAAGCGAGACGCCTTCAGCAGCCAGCCGGCGGGTGTCAGCACGGCGCCGAGCAAGACGCGAGCCGCGCGGGACTGCAGCATCGACAGCTCTTCGCGCGCATAGCTGACGTAATGCGTGTACGGCGAAAAGACATAAGAGTCGCCGTACTCGCGGTCGCCTACGCTGAGCGGCAGCGTCACGCCGAGCGATTCGTTATGCAGGACGCGCAGCTTCGTATCGACGTTCGCGATCAGCGCCGATACGCCTTCCGCGTGCATCGCCGCGATCCAGCGAAGCGTGGAGGCTTCGTCCGCTCTCGCGGCGGGCTCCCCGGAAGCATCGCGCTCAGAAGCGCGGCGCCCGGCCGCTTCCGACGATTCCGTCTGCCCGGCAGCCGCCTTTTCCGCCAGCCAGCGCTCCAGCCGATCGTCTTCATACAGGCTCCATCCGCTCATTGACGGCAAACCTCCTCTGCACCCGTCTCAGCTTGGTTCCCCCGGGCACGAAAGCGTAGGGTTTGAAAGTGATTTCCGGCTTGCGGGCCCCGATCCGCTCGCATAGATGCTGCGTCGCCCGGCGTACAGCCTCCTCGATCTCCGGCCGCTTATCTTCAGCGCGCACGTCCAGCTCCAGCGTCAAACGGTCCGGGGCATGCAGCACGGCGCGGTACGCCTCGATGTCCGCCGAAGCCCCGATGATCGTCCGCGAGACGAAATCGGGGAACAGCGTGACAAAGCCCGATCCGCTTCGCGCCGGCAGCACGTACAGATCGTCGCTCCGGCCTTCGATGCGCTCGACGGCGGTAAACGGCGAACCGCACGGGCAGGGCGCTTCCCGTTCCGTCAGCAGGTCGCCGAGGCGGTAGCGGACGATCGGCTGGGCGAAGCGCACGAAGTCGGTCACGATCGGGACGAACGTCCGGCGCTTTTCGTCGACGTAATCTTTTTCGATGTGGACGACGTCTTCGTTGAGGTGAAGCGTACCGTGGGAGCAGGAGGCGCCCAGAAATCCTTCCGTACATTGATAGACCTGGTAAACGCGCCGCCCGAACGTCTCCTCGATGATCTTTTGATCGAGCGGGTCGAGCACTTCGGCCATCGAGACCAGGTGACCCGGCGCGATCTTCAGCCTGCCCGCCCTCGCCTCCTCCGCCAGCAGCCGCAGCATCGACGGAGGCGCGGCCAGGACGCTCGGACGCTGCGCGTTCAGCCGGGCGACGTGCCGCTCCAGCGGATGCAGCAGATCGTAGAATTCGAACGCGACCCGCCGGCTGCGCACCGAGCCGTACAGATTGCTGTCGGCGCGCAGGAAAAAGGCGATGTTATGACGCTGCAGCAGCGAACCCGGCAGCACGCGCTGCAGAATGGTCCCCGTCCAGGCGAGACGCTCCTGCCGGCTGACCAGGAACAATCCCCGGCTGCCCGACGTTCCGGAAGACAGCCCGATCGTCAGCCCGCCGATCTCCGGCGTAAAATCTCGCGTGCGCTCCGCTTCCAGCGCCAGGTTCATCGCGTCCTCGCGCCGGATTCCCGCCGTGTTCAGCGCGTCGAAACGATCCATCATCAATTTTTTGTCGATCTGCGGAAAGCGGCGCCAATCCTGCACGTCCCGTCCTTCCCACAGCTCCCGGTAAAAAGGCGAACGCGATCGTACTTCTTCCAGATGCCGGACGATGCGCGGTTCCCGCCAGCGCTCCAGACTCTCGCGATCGCGGAAAGCCGCCCGCCTCCGGGCCGCCGCGTACTGCAGAACGATATGCAGCGAATCGGTATTCATGATGCGGATTCCTCCTTTTCGAAAATGAATGCGCGGACGACGATGACAGCCTTCCGGCCCCGGGCGGCGCATTTGTCTGCTTGGACGCCGGAACTTCGGGGCTTCTGGGCTTCTGGGCTTCTAGCTGTCGAAACGCCGCCGTGTGCCGAAGTCTTACGCCGTCCGAGCTCCTTTACGGACAGACTTGTCCCGAGGCGTACCGCCGCTCCGCTTCCGGGCAGTGCGACGCAACGATGGTCAGCTCCGGAAACGATTCGTGCAGAGCGCGCAGAGCGCGGAAGCTGTCCGCATAGGCGCGGCGGTCCGGCATGATGATGCCGGCGAGCGCGCTCGGCGGACGGTTCTCGCGGTAAGCCGCCTCGGACCAGGCGGCGTCGGCGCACAGCAGCGCCGGACCGCGTTCCGTGCGCAGCAGCAGGCCGATCTGGCCGTAGGCATGCCCGGGCAGATCGACGGCCAGCAGGCTGCCGTCGCCCAGCACGTCGGTCACGCGGCGGAAGGGAAAGCCGGGCAGCAGCCCTTCCGGCACTTCGATGCGCGATTCCGGCGCGAACGGACGGGCGCGGGCGTCGAAGTCTTCCGGCAGCAGGCCCGGCAGGAAGCCGCGCTTGACCGCTCCGATGCCCCGCAGCCGGCGCATGGAATCGAGCGCTTCGCGCTCGTACAGGAACTCGGCCTTCGGAAAATCCCGCAACCCCGCCACATGGTCGGCATGGAAATGCGATACGACGACGCGCCGGATCGAAGCGGGATCGAATCCCGCGGCAGCCAGCCTCCGCGCCGCGCTATCTCCGGGATCGAATTCGACCGGCGTTACCATGCGGTACAAGCGGGCGGGAAACGGATCGGTCTCCGCGAAGAACCGTTCCGAATAGCCCGTGTCGAACAGAACGGGGCCCAGAACCGGATGCCCGATGCAGGCGAACAGCGCCGGAATGCGAACGCTGCGCAGGCTTCCGCCGCGGATCGTCACCCATTCCGGATGCCGGCAGCTGCCGGCCGAGAAGATGCGCAGCGTCACCCGCGGAGCTGCCGCACCGGTCAGCTCCCAGAGGCGGTCCAGAGGGGACCGAGCGCCGCAAAGTTCGTTTTCCTTCTTCATCTCGCTTTTCCCCCCTCCTGTTCCTTCCACCATTCGACGAAGCGGTCCAGCCCTTCCTCGAGGCCGACGAGCGGCTTGTAGCCGAGCTTCTCCTTGGCCGCGCCGATGTCCAGCGTCTGGCTGCTGCCGAGCATGCCGACGAGCGGACGGGTCAGCATCGGCTCGCCGCCGGACGGCCGCAGCCGGGCGGCCAGCTCCATGACGGAAGCCGCGGCATAAGCGGCGGCATACGGCAGCCGTTTGACCCGAAGCGGCCGGCCCAGCTTGGCGAACAGCAGCTCCGCCGCGTCCGCGAAGCGGACCGGGCTGCCTCCGCTCACGTTGTATACGCCGCCCAAAGTTTCCGGCGGAGCGAGTGCGGCCAGCTTAAGCGCCCGAACCGCGTCGTCCACGTAAGTCAGATCGATCAGCGCGCGGCCTCCGCCGATAAACGGCACGCCCGTTCGGGCGTTCGCTTCGATCAGGCGCGGCAGGATGGTCCGATCGCCGGGGCCGTACAGCGCTCGGGGCCGCAGGATGATGGTCCCCAGCCCTTTCCGCGCGGCCCGTTCGACCTC
This sequence comes from Saccharibacillus alkalitolerans, assembly GCF_011090185.1. Lineage (GTDB taxonomy): Bacteria > Bacillota > Bacilli > Paenibacillales > Paenibacillaceae > Saccharibacillus > Saccharibacillus alkalitolerans. The sequence goes on from NZ_JAAFGS010000004.1 coordinate 343,278, forward strand.
GCGCTCCGCCAGCAGCTTGGTATGCGCATAGAAGCCGGACTGCCTTGCGGGCAGCGGATCGGTCTCGCGCACGCCCGTCCGGCTCCCCGCCCCGAAGTACACGCTCGGCGTCGATACGTGCACGAGTCTCGGCACTTCGCCGAGCAGGCAGGCTTCGGCCACGTTCGCCGTGCCGCGCACGTTGGCCGATTCGAACTCTCCCCGGCTCCCCCACGCAGCGGAGTGTGCTCCGCAGTGCAGCACGACGTCGAAGCCGGCAGACATGGTCCGAATCATGCTTTCGGCGTCGTTCAGCTCCGCTCGGACAAACCGGATTCCGTCCCGTTCCAGCCGCCTGCCGGCCTGTTCGCCGCGTCCGGTCCCCGTCACTTCGTGTCCGTCTTCCAGCAGACCGCGCGCAAGCTTGCCGCCCAGAAACCCTGTCGCGCCGGTCACCAATACGTTCATCTCCATTCCCTCCAGCCGTTCGCCGCCTCTGTTTTCGGCGGCTTTTTTTTGCTGTGCACAACTTTTCTCCGCCCCGGCAATCCACAGAAAGCGAGCGACCTTATCCCCGTTATCCCCCGGATATCCCCGATTAAGGTGCAAAAAAGCCTGAAAAAGCTCTCTCGAAACACTTTTCCACATGTGGATAACGTTTTTCGGCTTTTTCTTTTCCTTCTCTTATCCACACGTCCGAATCCTTTACCTTTTGGCACTTTCGCCGGGAAGCCCGATCGGAACCCCGTCGGCCTTCCGCTTTCCGATCGGCTGTCCGTCCCAGCCGATGTCGGATACGGACGCTTCCGACATCGAAGTTCCCGCCGAACGGGCGCTGCGGCGAAGCTCCAGCATCATCCTCAGCGCCTGCGGCAGCACGCCGGCGTCGCCGCGCCGCAGCAGCACGTCGCGCGAGCCGCGAAAATCGCGCATCCAACGCGCCAAGCGCACGGGCGAATGCAGCTGGCTCAGCCCGCTGCCGAGCATGGGCAGCAGCAGCATGGGGGTGCGGGCCGGAGCGGCTTCGATCGTCTCCGCCGCCGCTTCCGGATAAGCGAGGATGTCGGGCAGCCCGGGCACAGGCCGGGAAGCGGACTTCGCTCCGCTTCCCGGCGCGCTTCCCGCTTGCGGCGCCAGCAGCAGATGCACGCCGCTTGTCGCCCGCGGGTTGCATTCGATCGGCAGCAGCGCTCCTTCCTCCGTCCGGATGAAGTCGAACGCCAGCTGGCCGCTGAAGCCCGTCCGCTCCACGAAGCGGGCGACCCATTCCCGCGCCCGCGAATCGGCGTCGGGCTCGAAGCAGACGGACGCTCCGCTCGCCGTCTGCGGCGCCCGGTACGCCGCGTGGGCGAGCAGCCGCCCTTCGTGCGCGGCGCCGTACGTGCACAGCAGTTCGCCTCCGGCGAAGGCCTGCGCCACCCACGTCCCGCCCGCGCGCTCCGCCGCCCCGCGGGCTTCGCCCAACGTCCGGTGCCTTGACACCCCGGCCGAAAAACGGGAAAATTCCGGCTTCAGCACGTAAGCCGGATCGCCCGGCCGCCGCCGCGGAATCTCGCCCGCGATTACCGCTTCGCCGTCCCCGCCGAGCCGCACCGTCTCCGGCACGGCAAAACCCAGCCGCGCGCACAGCGCGACGAACGCCCACTTGCTGTGCAGTTCGCGCAGCGTCCCGAGCGGCGGCGCGAGCACGCGGCAGTCCGGGCCGAAGCCGTCCCGGTACGCGGAAACGTAAAACATTTCCTCGCAGGTCGGCAGCAGCAGACCGATCCCCTCCCTGCGCACGATTCCCTGCAGGGCGGCCGCGAAGCCGTCCGGGTCCTGCGCCGGCGCCGGCACGCGGAAGTTCTTCCTGACCGCGCGCGACGCCGCGCACAGCGGATGCTCGAGGCTCTCGGCGGCGTACACCTCCGCCCCTCTCGCCGCAAAAGCGCGCGCCAAATCGAGCGCGCACGGCGCGCGGCCTCCGGTAATCAGGACGCGCAATCCTTTCATGCCTTTCCCTCCTTTTTCCGTCGGAACGGCGAACCCGCAGCCGCTTGAAGAGCCGCGTCCCGGTCGTCCCGACCGTTCCCCGGCTCCCGCTCAGGCTTCCTCGCCCTCCCGGCTTTCCGCCGGTCCGTCAATAGACGAGCGCGACCCCGCCGAGCGACAGGCCGGCGGACGTGCCGAGCAGCAGCACGCGGTCGCCCCGCTTCACCCGTCCTTCCCGCGCGGCCATGTCGAGCCCCAGCGGAATCGAAGCGGCAATGACGTTGCCGTAATGCGGAGCGATGTACAGCATTTGCTCTTCGGAAATGCCCAGCTTGCGCTGAAGCAGCTTCATCGCCATGACGCTGCCCTGGTGCGGCACGACGAGCTTGAAGTCGGACATGGACAGCCCCGCCGGTCCCAGCAGCCCGTCCATGAAGGCCGGCAGCAGGCGCGACGCCTGGCGGAAGATCGCTTCGCCGTCCATCGAGAACAAATAGTCGGCGGCCGTCTCCTCGCGGTAGAGGGAAGCGGGAAGGCCGCTGCCTCCGCCGCGAATTTCGGAGTGGGCCGCCCCCGCGCTATGAGTCGTCATGCGCGCCTGCAGAATGCGGGAAGCTTCGCCTTCGGGAGTGCGCTCCGCCACCGCGGCCGCCGCGCCGTCTCCGAACAGCGCCGCGCTCTCTTTGTTCGTCCAATCCAAGCCTTTGGAGGCGATCTCCGAAGACACGATCAGAATTCGGCGATAGCGCCCGGCTTCGATCAGATAAGACATGACGTCGAGCGCGGTGACGAAGCTGAGACAGGTCGAATTGATGTCGAAACAAGGCACGCCGGAGTTCTCCTCGCCCATCGCGCGCTGAATCAGCGCCGCCGTGCACGGGATCGGCTGTTCCGCCGTGCCGCTGGCGCAGACGAGGCAGTCGATATCCGCAAACGCGAGGCCGGCGGCGTCCAGCGCTTCCCTGGCGGCGCGCGCCCCCATCTCCGAAGCCGTCTCGTCGCCCGCGAAATGCCGGTTCGCCACGCTCGTTTTGCGCATGACCCATCCCGGTTCGGTTCCGAGCCTACGATCGATTTCTTCCGCCGCTATCCCTCCTCCCGGCAAGTATCTTCCCGTTCCCGTAATCTTCACATGACGCGCTTGCATGCCTTTTCCCCCTTACCGAAATCCCGACTCGCAGCCCGAGGCCCGCTTGATCGGTTGTCTTTTGCCTTCATTATACGACATACCGTCCGCGCGATTCCTCACAGGCTTCTTCGGCGGCCGCCTAGCAGCACCCGAACCGACAGAACGCAAAAAAATCGCCTTCGGTTCGCCGCCCGCCGAGAGCGATTCGTACCGAAGACGATTTTTCGTCCTGCTTCCGTCTATTTCAACGCTTCCGTTCCGCCGTCGAATGCAATACGGCTTTATTTGGCTTCCGGTTTCGGATCGCCCGTCGGATTCGCCACTACCGGAAGCATTTTTGTATCGCGTTTCATTGGAGAAGAGCAGATCGGGCAAGTCGGCTGATCCTCGAAGGAAAAGTTGTCCCTCATCCAGCCTTTGCAGTCATCCTTCTCGCAAGTCCATACCGCGGTGTTTTCCTGCACCAGTTCTTCGTCCTGCTTTTTACGAAAATACATGCTCGATGCCTCCCTACGTCTGAATAGGGGCCGCGACCGGTCCCGGATATGCAAACTTCCGCAATTGAAAAAAGGACCGCTCTCAACGCATGGTTAAGAGCAGTCCGTTCTTTGGTTGCTTACAGCTTAGTAACGTTCTCAGCTTGCGGTCCACGGTTGCCTTCAACGATGTTGAACTCAACGCGCTGTCCTTCGTCGAGGGTTTTGAAACCGTCGCCTTGGATTGCGGAGAAGTGTACGAATACGTCGCTTCCGCCTTCAACTTCGATGAAGCCGTAGCCTTTTTCTGCGTTAAACCATTTTACTGTTCCTGTTTCCATGAGAGAAAACCTCCAAAAATTTGATTCCGGAGCTTTGGAGATAATCCAAGTTCCGGCAACATGCATTTTTTATGGTCCGTGGGGATATAAAAAAATCACACATTGGAAAAGGTTCCATAACCCATACATGACAACCCTTTCCAATATGTGAAATCAGGATGCATATTCGCTGTTACCTATGATCTTACCACAGGGTTTTGTTAAAAGCAAACGTTTCCTCAATTTGATTTCAATCGATCGGCATAATCGGCGTCTTTTCCGGGAAAGCGGAGTTGGCCGCGATTCCCCTCCCGCCCGGAAACGGCCGACGGATCGCGGCAAGATCGAGGGAAGATGCCGGGCGGAAATGCAGAGCGGCAGCGCCCAAGCGAAGAAGTTGAGCGATGACGCTCAAGCGGAAAGCTGAGCGGTAGCGCCAAGCGGAAGGCTCTGCGGTAGCGTTCAAGCGGAAGGCTGAGCGGTAGCGCCAAGCGGAAGGCTCTGCGGTGACGCTCAAGGTAAGCGGCGAGGGCCGGCGGAAGCCGCCCAGTCTTTGCGGCCTTCGGTCAACGAACCCCCCCGCCTCCACGAACGGCGCAGCAAACCGCATTTCCTGCTTTTCGCAGGTCGCCTCGCGGCGAGGAGGCGCGCAGAAATCCTTGCGATTCTCGCGCCTTTAGAAATAGCTGCGCATAAGCAGCTATTTCTCCCGAAAATCGAACCAATCGCAAAATAAGTGCAGCAGAGCAGCTATTTTGCGAAAAACGAACCTTCCCGCGCCAAATTATCAAAAATAGCTGCTTAACTGCACTTATTTTCAAAAAAAGCTCGTTACAGCGGAAAATAGCTGCTCCTGTGCATCTATTTCATTTTAATCCGGCTTCCCGCTCGCCGTAGCGCTCTTCCCTCACGAGCGGCCCCGAGCCCGGAACGCGACTTCGCTCGCGCACCGGCGGCCTCGCGCCGAATCGCTCGCGCAGACCGGGCTTCGCCCTGGCAGCCTTCCCGGCGCGACTTGTCCCGTCGCGTTCCCCCGCCAGCCGCCCCGGCGCGTGTGCCGCGCAGGTTCCGCTCGGGCGTCAATCCCCCGCGCCGAGCAGCGGGCGCAGCGCGCGCACGATCTCGCCGGCCCGTTCCAGGCCGCCCTCGCCGCTTCGCACGATCAGATCGCAGCCCTCGAGGGCCGCGATCTCTTCGTCGTAACCGGCGAGCCGCGCCGCGATCTGCGCGGCATCCGAGCCGCGCGCCAGCAGGCGCGCCTCGCATTCGGCCCGGGAAGCCGACACGCCGAGCAGCAGCGCCCGCTCGCCGAGCAGTTCCCGGGCGACCCGCGCGCCGCTCGGGTCGAGCACGATCGAACGGAGACCGCCGCCCCGCGCCGTCTCTTCGATCGAAGCCAGCGACGTGCCGTACAGATGGCCGCGGTATTCGCTCGTCTCGAGCATCCGTCCTTCGCGCATCATGCGCTCCAGCGTCTCCCGCTCCGCGAAATGATAATCGACGCCGTCGATTTCGCCTTCTCGCGGCGCTCTCGACGTCCAGGTAACGATGCGGGGCAGTCCCAGCACCGCCTGGAGCGTCGTTTTGCCCGAAGCGCTCGGGCCTTGAAACACAACCAGCGATACGTTCATCTCCGTAACCTCCGACCGCCGGGCCGCGGGGAGCGCTGAGCGCGTTTCCTCCGCGGCCGGCCTTTTTTACATGCAAAAGGTATTGTCGCACGTTTGCGGACGCCGCGCCAGCGCGAGGGTTACTCGCCTCTGTCCGGTTCGGCGAACGCGTGTCCGGGAAACGGCCCGCCTTCTCGCGGCTCGCTTTCCCCGAGCGCCTCCGAAGCTTTTTCCGAAATCCTTTTTCGTGCTAAAATGGCGGTATGCGCGCGTTCCGGAGGAGCATCCGAAGGGGCCGCCAAATCGAAACGCCGCTCCCGCCGCCCGGCCGGTACGGGCGTTTCCGCTCTCCGGCTCCGGTCGGCTCGGCGGAAACGCCCAGGCCTGCCGCGGCGCTCGCCGGAGCGGCCTACCGGAAAGAAGGAATATACCCGTGAAACAAGAGCTGATCGAACGTCTCGACCGCTACGCCCGTTTCGATACCCAGTCCAACGAAGACAGCGAGACCTGCCCGTCCACGCCGGGTCAGATGAAACTGGCCGAACAGCTCGTGCGCGAGCTGACGGAGATGGGCCTTACGGAAATCACTCTCGACGAGAACGGCTACGTCATGGCGACGCTCGAAGCCAATACAGATAAGGACAACGTCCCGGTCATCGGCTTCCTCGCCCATCTGGACACGGCGACCGAACTGACCGGCGCGAACGTGAATCCGCAGATCGTGGACAGCTACGACGGCGGCGATATCGTGCTCAATAAAGAGCTGGGCATCGTGCTGTCTCCGCGAGAGTTCCCGGAACTGCCGAATTACGTCGGCCACACGCTCATGACGACCGACGGCACGACGCTGCTCGGCGCCGACGACAAGGCCGGCATGGCCGAGATCATGACCGCCATGAACCACTTGATCGCGCATCCGGAACTGAAACACGGCAAGATCCGCGTCGCGTTCACTCCGGACGAAGAGATCGGCCGCGGCCCGCAGCGTTTCGACGTGGAAGCGTTCGGCGCGAAATACGCCTACACGATGGACGGCGGACCGCTGGGCGAGCTGGAATACGAAAGCTTCAACGCCGCCGCGGCCAAAGTGACCATTAAAGGCGTCAGCGTTCACCCGGGCACGGCCAAAGGCAAAATGATCAACGCCGCCAAGATCGCCATGGAATTCCACCGCCGGCTGCCGGAACAGGAATCGCCGGAATTCACGGAAGGTTACGAAGGCTTTTTCCACCTGCTGGACATTAACGGCGGAACGGACCAAACGACCCTTTCCTACATTATTCGGGACTTCGACCGCGAAAGCTTCGAGAACCGCAAAAAGCTGATGGAAACGATCGCCGCCGAATTCCGTCAGACGTACGGCGAAGAGAACGTCATTCTCGAACTGCGCGACCAATATTACAACATGCGCGAAAAAATCGAGCCGGTCATCGAGATCGTCGACATCGTGCGCGAAGCGATGGAGAAGCTGGATATCAAGCCGGTCATCAAGCCGATCCGCGGCGGAACCGACGGTTCGCAGCTGTCCTACATGGGCCTGCCGACGCCGAATATCTTCACCGGCGGCGAGAACTACCACGGCCGTTACGAATACGTATCCGTCGATAATATGGTCAGAGCGACCGAAGTCATTCTCGAAGTCGTCCAATCTTTCGAGCGTCAAGCTTAAACGAAGGGAAGACGGCTTATGTTCGAATACGAAAACCGGAATTACGAAGACGTCGACTTCGGCGCCCAGGAACTGCGGGACGGCGAGCTGACGAACTGCACGTTCGTACGCTGCCGGTTCGTTTACGGTTCGCTGGAAGAAATATTGACCAAAGGCTGCCGCTTTACGGACTGCGACTTCCGCGGCGCTTCGATGAACGGTTCGATCCATATCGAATCGGCGTTCGAGAACTGCGATTTCGTCGAAGCGAATCTGTTCGCGGCCAAGTTCGACGGCTGCAAAATGACCGGTTCCGACTTCTCGGGCGCCAAACTGGACGGGTTCACCGTCGTGCGCGGCGACTGGTCGTACACGAATTTGCGCCACGCCCGGCTGGACCGCCAGGATCTGCGCGGCGCGCGCTTTTTCGAATCCGACCTGTCGGAAACGAGCCTGCAGAAGGCCGACCTGCGCGGCGCGGACCTGACCCGCTGCCAGCTCGCCAAGGCGAAACTTCAGGGCGCGGATCTGCGGGACGCGGTGCTGGACGGCGTCGATTTCAAATCGCTGGACGTCAAAAACGTGCGCATGGACCGCGAGCAGGCGGTGCTGTTCATGCGTTCGTACGGTGCGAAAGTAGACTGATCGCGGCTCTTTCTTCAACCCCGCGCGGAAGAAAGAGAGGACTTTCCCAAGTCCTAAGGCTGTCGAGAAAATCTAGCGTAACTGGAAGCGAGAAGACGTAGAGAGAAATTCAGTGAAGTACAGGCTTTCGTAGAAAGCCACTTCGGAAGCATACGCTGCCAGCGGTCGCCTTTGAAATCGAGAAAATTCCGCTAACATTTGATCCCTTTTCTCGATTTCAACACGCGACCGGAACGAATTTCTCTCGGAGTCTTCCCGCGCTGAAGTAACGTTCTCGACAGCCTGGGGACTTTCCCAAGTCCTCTTTTTTCTTACCCGCCCTCTCCTCATTTTCCCGAACGGTTTGATCGGAATTGTTCGTTACTTTCGCTTGCTTTTTGGGTAAATAAAAAGGATACGGAGCGATCTGCGCCCCTCGGCGTATGGATTTCGCCTATTTTCATTTGCGGAAAGCGAGGTTTTTGCAATGACGAAAGCAGTGCACGAACAGGTAACGCTGGGCAAAAGCGGTCTCAAGGTAACTCCGGTCGGTCTCGGCACCAACGCGGTCGGCGGACACAACCTTTTCCCGAACCTGGACGAAGAAGCCGGCAAAGCATCCGTGCGATCGGCGCTGAACAGCGGCATCAACTTCCTGGATACGGCGTTCATCTACGGACCGGGACGTTCGGAGGAACTGATCGGCGAGGTGCTGAAGGAATACGGGCGCCGCGACGAAATCGTCATCGCCACCAAGGGCGCGCATAAATTCGTCGGCGAAGACACCGTCTTCGACAATTCGCCGGCTTTCCTGCGGGAATCGGTGGAAGGCAGCCTCAAGCGGCTGGGCACCGACTATATCGACCTCTACTACATCCACTTCCCGGACGAAAACACGCCGAAAGACGAAGCGGTCGGCGAGCTGGCGAAGCTGAAGCAGGAAGGCAAGATCCGCGCGATCGGCGTTTCCAACTTCTCGATGGATCAGCTGCGCGAAGCGAACAAGGACGGGCACGTCGACGTGTTCCAGGGCGAATATAACCTGTTCAAGCGCGGCGCGGAAGCGGAACTGCTGCCGTACGCGAAAGAAAACGGCATCTCGTTCGTCCCTTATTTCCCGCTCGCTTCGGGCCTTCTGACCGGCAAATACGGCGCGGACGACAAGCTGGACGAGAGCAAGCTGAAGAACCCGATGTTCCAGGGCGAGACCTTCAAGCGCAACGTGGAAAAAGTGAACCGGCTGCGCGAAATCGCCGGCGCGCAGGGAGCCAGCATCGCCAACGTCGTTCTGGCCTGGTACCTGACCCGCGACGCGATCGACGCCGTTATCCCGGGCGCGAAGAACGACGAGCAGGTGGCCGCCAACCTGAAGACGCTCGACGTCAAGCTGACGCCTCAGCAGATCGAGCAGATCGATTTCCTGTTTTGGGATTGATCTTCCCGAAATTCAGGACCTGTCCGTATAACGGACAGGTCCTTTTTAATTCCGAAGGCCGGGACGCTCGAACGCTTCTTTTCTCGCCCCGTTCAATTGTCCCGACAAGATTTACAATCCCGACAAGCTCTGTTAGCATTTCATATAAACATCGGCTTTATCGGTATACCGCATAACAGCACGAAGGCCAGCGGAGAAGCGGATAAGGATATCCATGCGCCGAAATCAAGGTGAAGATAGGAGAATGGAATATGACACAAGCTTCGAATACGGGACTCCGGCGGACGACGGCTCCTTTCCGCGCGGATCAGGTCGGCAGTCTGCTGCGGCCGGAGTCGATCAAGCAGGCTCGTCTGCAGTTGGCAGCCGGACAGATCGACGCGGCACAGCTCAAAGCGGTCGAAGACGAAGAGGTCAAACGCGCGGTCAAGCTGCAAAAAGAAACCGGCATGCAGGTCGTGACCGACGGCGAATTCCGCCGCGCCTGGTGGCACTTCGACTTCCTGGAGCATCTGGACGGCGTGGAAGGCTTCTCGCCGGAATCCGGCATCCAGTTCCACGGCGTGACGACCAAAGCCCATGCGGTCAAAATGACGGGCAAGATCGATTTTACGGATCATCCGATGCTGGGCCACTACCGCTATCTGCATTCGGTCGCGGACGGCGCGACGGCGAAAATGACCATTCCGAGCCCGAACATGCTGCAGTTCCGCGGCCGGAACGAATACCCGCTGTACGAAGACCACGAGGCGCTGCTGCACGACCTGAGCGCGGCTTACCGCAAAGCGATCCGGGCGTTTTACGAAGCGGGCTGCCGCTACCTCCAGCTCGACGACACGTCGTGGTCGATCTTCTTCGCGGACAATATGCCGGAACCGTTCCGCGCCAAAGGCTTCACGATGCAGCAGCTGCAGGAATATTCCGTGCGCTCCATCAACGAGGCGATCAAGGACAAACCGGAAGACATGGTCATCACCATGCATATCTGCCGCGGCAACTTCCAGTCGACCTGGACCGCTTCCGGCGGTTACGACGCCGCGTCGGAAGCGATCTTCCAGGGACTGAACCTGGACGGCCTGTTCCTGGAATTCGACGACGAACGTTCCGGTTCGTTCGAGCCGCTGCGCTACGTGAACCGCAAAGACCTGCAGGTCGTGCTCGGACTCGTCACGTCGAAATTCGGCGATCTGGAAGACAAGGACGCCGTCAAGCGCCGGATCGAGGAGGCTTCCCGCTATGTCTCCCTGGATCAGCTGTGCCTGAGCCCGCAGTGCGGCTTCGCCTCTACGGAAGAAGGCAACCTGCTCACCGAAGAACAGCAGTGGGAGAAGCTTCGCCACGTTGCGGAAATTGCCGAGGACGTCTGGAAGTAAGCTCCTTCGGCCTCAAGCCCCGGACGGCGGACGCCGTTCCGGGGCTTTTTTCGTTTTTTTGGCATATGTCGATCATTTCAGAAAGTTTTCTTCAAAAAACACGTTTTCCATATTCATTTCGCTTTCTTTTTCAGGTACAATGTGGCAGGCAAGTATGCTGCGCGGGCGGGAGTCCGGCAGCATGCAAGTTCCGGGCAGCCGGAACGACAACGGAATATCCGGCCGGCGGATGTCCGCCATACCGGGCGCGAAAAGAACGGGATGCCGCTCATACGCAGTCTCATCCCGTTCTTTTCGCGCCTTCGTTCGTTTTAACGCCGCGCCTGCGCGGACCGCAGAGCAAAACGGCCCGCAGGCCGATCTTAACCACAGTTGGAGGAATCGAAAGAATTATGAACCATCCGTCCCCTACCCCCGTCAAAGTCGTGACCGCCGATCCCGGCGCCATCGGCTTGTTCGGTCTGGCCATCGTCACGCTCGTCGCTTCGTCGCAGAAGCTCGGTCTGACGGAAGGCCTCGGCTACGCCGCTTCCTGGGCCGTATTCCTGGGCGCGTTCGCCCAGCTCTTCGCCAGCATTCAGGACGCCAAGCACAACAATACGTTCGGCATGACCGCTTTCGGCGCTTACGCCTTCTTCTGGTTCGCCATGGCGACCAACTGGCTGATGAAAATGGGCACGTTCGGTCCCGAACTTGCTTCGGCCGTCGACGGCAAGCAGCTCGGCTTCGCTTTTGCCGGTTATCTGGTCTTTACCCTGTTTATGACGATCGGGGCGATGGAGACCAATAAAGTGCTGTTCTTCATTTTCTGCCTGATCGACGTTCTGTTCCTCGGCCTGACGTTCGACGCGTTCGGCGCGCCGGAGTTCTTCCACGAACTGGCCGCTTACGCGGAGATGGGCATCGGCATTCTGTCGCTGTACGGCTGCGGCGCCAATGTGCTGAATGCGCATTTCGGCCGCGAGTTCGTGCCGATCGGCCGCGCTTTCGGCATTTTCAAGCCTCGCCCGTAAAGCAAGCGGCGGCGTCCGAGACGCCCGCTTTCGAACATCCCGCCCGCGCCGGTCCGCGAGGCGGGATGTTTGGCGTTCGGGCAATAGTCTCCGCCAAATAAAAAACTTGATTTACTTACTAAATGTAACTATAATAAGTTTAAGTAAGTAAAATCATACCGTTTGCGCGCCGCGCAAGTCGGCCAAAGGAGTCCTTTTCATGAAAATCGAAGTCTGGTCGGACTATGTCTGCCCGTTCTGTTATATCGGCAAACGCCGCCTCGAACACGCGCTGGAGCGCTTCCCGAACAAAGATCAAGTCGAAGTCGTCTACAAGAGCTTCGAGCTCGATCCGAATTACCCGCGCGAAGCGGTCGGAGGCGACATTCACGATCTGCTCGCCGGCAAGTACGGCATGAGCCGCGAGCAGGCGATCGCTTCCAACCGCAGCGTCGGCGAGTCCGCGCGCAGCGTGGGCCTGGATTACGATTTCGACCGCATGCGCTATACGAATACGTTCGACGCGCACCGTCTCGCCCACTTCGCGGAGGAGAAAGGCCTTTCCCAGGCGCTGACCGAACGCCTGATGCAGGCCTACTTCACGGAAGGCGCCTTCCTGGGCGACTCCGAAGAGCTGGCGAAACTCGCCGCCGAAGCCGGTCTCGACAAAGACGAAGCGCTCGGCGTGCTGAATTCCGGCGCTTACGGCGAAAATGTCCGCGCGGACGAGAACGAAGCGATGCAGCTCGGCGTTCGCGGCGTGCCGTTCTTCGTGCTGGACGGCAAGTTCGCCGTATCCGGCGCGCAGCCGGACGAAGTGTTCGACCAGGCGCTGCAGCGCGCGTGGGGAGAGCGTTCCCCGCTGACCGTACTGGGCGCGGACACGTCCGATGCCGACGGATGCGCGGACGGTTCGTGCGCGGTGCCGCAGGCGAAGCCGGAATAAGGGCCTCTCTTCCGATCGGCGCGCTCCGGAATCGTCCCGACGGGCCGGACGGAAGCGAGCTCCGCGACAACGGCTCTTCATCGCAAAAAAAAGCTTTCCGGCCATTGGTCCGGAAAGCTTTTTTCTATGCTTCGTTCATTGCCGCCGACGTCTCAAGCACGCGCTGCGCGGCCGTCGGCCTGCCCGTTCAGCCGCTCGTAAAGCTGCCTGGTGCGGAGGTCCGGTTCCGTGCCCAGTTCATCGTCCAGCCGGCGCGCGAACATCTCGTAGCACCGGCAGGCCGACTTCCGATCGCCCGCGCGTTCGTGGGCCAGCATCAGCTGTCGGCACACTTCTTCTTCGAACGGCTCCTCTTCCTGCAAAGCCGCAAGCAGAAAAATCGCGCCGCCCGGCCGGGCCGAATGCCGCTCTTCCTCCGCCAGCTCCAGCGTCAGCTTGAGGCGCAGGCGCTTCAGCTGTTCGGCGCGGGATTCCGCCCACGGATAATCATGCTGCTCGAGATAGCCTCCCCGATACAGCGACAACAGCTGCCGGACTTGTTCTTCGCGGCCTTTCACCGCCCCGATCAGCCGCTCCCCTTCCCGACCGAAGCGTTCCGCATCGGTCTCCGCTCCGCCGCGCAGCAGACGGTAGCTCTCCTGCCGGTATTCCAGCCGCATCTCCGGCTTCCATTCCTTCAGAATTTTTCGGGTCTGATAGACGGAAGTATGCAGATGCGTCACCGCTTTGTCTTCCGGCATATCGGGCCAGAGCAGATCCGTCAGCCCGCCGCGCGGCACCCACTGCTCTCCCCGATGCAGCAGATACGCGAACAGCTCCTGCGCTTTGGCGGTCCGCCATTTGACGGGGTGCACCGCTCCGGCGGCCGCGCCGTACAGTTCGAGCCGGCGCAGCGTGCAGATCTCGGGCGTTCGCGACCCGGCGGACGACGGCGGGGCGTACTCCCGCCCTTCGGGAGCCTTCGGCGCGGAGACGATCCGTCCGATCGCTTGTCCGAGCCGCGCGGCACCGACCGGCTTCAGCAGATAATCGATCGCCTGAAGGTCGAACGCCTCCACCGCGTAGTCGGAATAAGCCGTAACGAAAATAATCGCGACGCCGGGATGGTTCTGCTGAATATATTCGGCAGCCTCCAGTCCGTTCATTTCCGGCATTCCGATGTCCAAAAACACCGCATCGATCCGTTCCGTTCGCAGCAGCTCGATCCCTTCGCCCGCCGACGTGCAGAGCAGGGCGGGATCCACGCGTCCGTCGGACCGAAGAAGGCGCTCCAGATGAATCAGCGCCGGTTTTTCGTCGTCGATCAGCATTGCCCGCATCCGTCGTTTCCTCCGTCCTGTCTAAGATGACTGATGTCGGGAAGATCAAGCTTCCCGTTCCCCGAAAAGGAACCGCCGCAGAAAAGCTTCATACGTCCAAGCGTCCGTTCCAGCCTTTCCCGAAGCAGCGGTTTGATCAAGTAATCGAACGCTCCTTGTTCGAAAGCCTCGACCGCGTATTCCCGGCTCTCCGTTACATAGACGACATGCAAGCGGGGCAGTTCCCGCTTCAACCGGTCCGAAGCCGCCAGGCCGGACAGAGAACCGAGATGCGTATCGACGAACAAAACGTCCGGCGCAAGGCGGATCGCTTCGTTCAGGCCGACCGAAGGATCGCTCGAGCTCCCGACCAATTTAACATAGGGATAACTGCCCAACAAGCCTGCCGTCCGCGCCAAAGCTTCCGGATCCCCGTCCAATACATAAATACGCATAATTCTTATCCCTCCCCGGGAACACCGCTGCCGATTGCAGGCGTTCTTCCCAGCATAACGGCAAGGACTGAACCGTTTCTGAACCGAACGAGCCGTTAATGAAGAAGTTCGTTCTTGGGCAGATCGAATCCGATGGTCGTGCCTTTCCCCGCGCCGGGAGCCGGCTTCTCCAACTTCAGCGCGGCGCCGTGCAGCTCGGACAGCCGACGGTGAATGTTGCGCAGTCCGACCCCTCCCTCGCCGCCGGCCATAATTTTTTCGAATCGTTCCGCCTTCAAGCCGACTCCGTCGTCCGTTACCCGTACGGAGACGGCGGAACCGGCGTCCCGGATCTCCAATCGCACGGTCCCGCCTGCCGCTCGCTGCATGACGCCGTGGCGCACGGCGTTCTCCACCAGCGGCTGAATGCTAAGCGGCGGCACGAAAACGCCGACCGGCTCGTCGGTTACGCACTCGAACGCCAGGCGGTCGTCGAAGCGCGCCTGTTCGAGCGCCATATAGGCGTGCACCAGTTCAAGCTCCTTTTGCAGCGGCACGAGCCGGTCGCGGTTGCGGAAGTCGAAGCTTCCCCGCAAATAGTGGCTCAGTTCGATCAGCAGGTCGATCGCCTTGTCGGGATCGGTCGTGCAGGCGGAAATAATGACGTTAAGCGCGTTGTACAGGAAATGCGGCTTGATCTGCGCCTGCAGAAACGCCATTTCCGTACGAACCGCCTCCTCCGCGGAACGGCGCATGCCGATCAGCGTACCGACGCGCGCGCGCAGTTCGCCCGCGTCGACCGGCTTGCTCAAGAAATCGTTCGCTCCGGATTCGAATCCGGCCCGGATCTCTTCCGGGAGCCCCCGCGCGGTCAGCAGCAGAATCGGAAGCTGAGCCAGCGTATACCGCTCGCGCAGCTTCCGGCACAGCTCCGGCCCCGACATCCCGGGCATCATCCAATCCGTAACGACCAATTCCACTCCCTGTTTCCGCTCCAGAAAAGCCATCGCTTCAGCTCCTCCCGCCACCGCTTCCGCCTCGTAGCCCGCTGTAGACAGCAGATTCAGCAGAACGCGGCGGTTGACGGGATCGTCGTCGACGATCAGGACGCGGCCCGCGTCGGCGGCGGGAGGGTTCGTCCCGGCCTCCGGCAGTTCGTCCGCGTTCGACGCCGCGCCCGTCCCGAGCGGGCTCTTCCCGGCGGGTTCCGGCACTGCGGGCGAAGCCGGCAGCGTAAAGAAGAATCGGGTGCCTTCTCCCGGCCGCGAATCCAGCCAGATCTTCCCCCCGCCCAGCTCCACCAACTGCCGGGTAATGCTGAGCCCCAGGCCCGCGCCTTCCATGCCGAGCGCCTCGTCCGCCCTTTCGAAAGGACGGAAAATTTCGGGCCATTGCTCCCGGTCGATGCCGATTCCGGTATCGAAGACTTCGACCGTCACCCAATCGTCGTCCGCGCAAGCGCGAATCCCGATCTCTCCCCGTTCCGTGTACTTCACCGAATTGCCGAGCAGATTATACAGAATCTGCCGCAGCCGATCTTCGTCCATGCGTACGCCCGGCAGATTGTCGGGATACTCCTGCACGATCCGGATCGGTTTGCTGTCCAGCGTATAAGAGACGACCTCGGCGACCGAACGGGCGATCGACGGCAGATGCAGCGTCTGCACGGCCAGCCGGAGGCGTCCTTCCTTCAATCTCGAAAAATCCAGAATATCTCCGACGAGCAGAGCCAAGCGCTGGCCCGTCGTCACGATCATGGCTAGGTTCTCCCGCTGCTTCTCGGAAGCGGGCCCGGCCGCCCCCTCCAGCATGGAACGGGCGATATTGATGATGCCGTGCAGCGGCGTACGGAGCTCATGCGACGTGTTGGCCATGAATTCGTCCTTAAGTCCGTCGAGCGTCATCAGCCGTTCCGACAACCGTTCCACATCCGTGAACGTGCGGACGAACCTGCGGACAAGCAGCACCGTCTGGGCAAACACGAATAAAACGAGCTCGTAAATCGCCAGCACGTCCGTATCGAATCGGGTCAGCAAATTGATCAGGCTGAGCAGGATGAACATCGAAATGCTCATCAGTCCGAGCGTGACCAGATACAGATCTTCCGCGCTCTTTCTCAGCCACCGCACCATGATCCAGCTCGTATACGCCAAGCTCAGGAAGCCTGCCAAGAACAATACGCCCTCCAACTTCGAAAAGACCGTCATCGGCAGCACCAGACCGAGAAACGCACCCGATCCGGCGAGGACTGCATAGCCGATCAGTACGCTCCTGCGAATAACGCCGAGTCTCAGCGCATTCATGTAAGCGATCAGGAAAAAGTAGAACAGGCTGGACGATACGGCCTGCATCTTAAGCATCGCCGCGTAAGGCATATGGGGCAGGAAGTAGTCGATCAGCTTCTCGCCATGCGTCAGCACGTGAACGGCGCCAAGCAGACAGAACACGCCCAAAAACAGCTGGGGCAGCTCCCGCTTGTGCAGCGCGTACAGCAGCAGGAACAGCAGCCCCGGCAGCAGAAAGCCGAACAGCGCGAACAGATCCACGATCCAACCGCCCTGCTGCTCGTGCACGATGATTTTTTCCGGCCCGAACGCAATCGTGTCGACAATGCCGCCCGAAGCGTAGCTGAAATTGGACGCCTGCACGACCAGCACGGCCTTCGTTCCGCTCAAGCGCACAAAACCGGTATACGGCACGTTTTTCTGCACGTCGGCTCCGAGGTTCTGCGAGGGATTCCCGCTTGCTCCCACCTCCTCGCCGTTCAGATAGACCCGGCTTGCCATGCGGATATTCGCGATGCGCAGGCCGTAATCGCCGTTCGCTTCGCCGCCGAGGCCGATCTCGAGGCGATACGTTCCGTATCCGAGCGGCCCTTCCGGCATGGCGGAGTTCCAGGCTCCCGGTACGGCGGCGTTCAGACCCGAAGGGTCTTTTTCCGCGAGGTCTTCGGGATCGATCAGACGTCCCGGATAAAACGTCCATTCGCCGCCCAGCGGAGCCGCTCCCTTCCGCTCGTAGTCCCATCCGTCCAAATCGATCCTTCCGTTTTCGGCCCGGGGCATGTTCCGCTGCAGCACTCCGCTCTGCCACAATCCGGCAGCGGGCACGACCAGAATCAAGCAGGAAGCGAGCAGCAGAGCCAGCCATCTTTTCAACATACCATCGATCTCATTCCCGTCGGCCATGCTCGGGCAAAGGCCGTTATTTGCTTGCTAAGTTCTTTTTTCGGAGCATGCGGGCGCATGATGAAGGCCAAGCCCCGCTTTTCTCCAATAAAGTTCGCCGTTCCGGGAACGTTCGCCGAAATTCTCCGGACGCGATTGCGGCCGAAAAGGCGACCTGATACGCTAAAAAAAGGATTCGCACCGAAAAAGGAGGCCGCATGAAAAAAAATCCAAAAAAAACGCAGATCGTCGAAGCGGCGGCCAGAACGATTGCGGACAAGGGCTACGAAAACGCCTCGATCAAAGAAATCGCGGCGGAAGCCGGACTGTCCGCGCCCGGGCTGATCCATTACTACTTCCGGACCAAAGAGGACATTTTGCTGGAGGTCGCCCGGCAGAGCCGCGAGCGCTACGGAAAAGAATTCGGGGCAGCGGAAACGGACGGGCCGGCGGAGCGGATGTTCGGCAGCGGCGAATCGCCGGAGCGCGGCGCGGACGGCGGACACGATCCCGAATGGTATAAGCTGCGCTATGAATTGTTTGCCCAAGGACTGCGCAGCGACGCGCTGGCCCAAGAAGTGGCGGACCTGCTCGAGATCGGACGCGGCGGCATTTCCGGCGTGCTGGATACGGCGCTGGCCGAGATCGGAGAGGAGGAGCGCGACGCCTTGTCCGCCATCCTGCTGGCCTGCTTCGACGGTCTGGCGCTGCAGAAGCTGCTTCAGCCCGGACTCGATTTAGAAAGAGCCTATGCCCTGCTTGAAGCGTTGATTCTGCATCGTTATCCGGCCGCCGAATGACGAAATGCCGGAGTCTAAGCGGAATGTCGGGCTGCAGGCGCAAAAAAGAACGGAAGCATGCCGCGCTTCCGTTCTTTTTCGCTGCCCTGCCGCGGCTTACTCGCGTTCGGACGGCACAAGCTCAGCTCGGCGGCATAGGCGCCGTTCGGCGGTCCGCATGCAGCCAGTCCAGCAGGCGTTCTTCCTGGAGAAAATGATGCCGGTAATGCATCTCCGTCAGCTTCAACCATTCGGCCGCATTCAAACCGCCGAAGCTCGGATGCGGCGCGGTTCGCTGCCCGGACCTTTCCGCGACGAGAGGCTCCAGCTCTTCCGCCGCCGCGACGACGCGTTCCAACCCGGCGAAAATTTCTTCCTTGCTTTCCGGCTGAGCGGGCGTGTACTGCGGCGAAGCCGGAACTTTGATCCGGACCGGCGGAAAACTGCCCGTCCGGAACACGGCTTCGCCCGTTTCCGTCTTGCCCTCGAAGACTTCGTCGGCAGCGGAAGTCTCCAGGCAGCGCTTCGCGTTCGCAAGCTGCATATGCAGGGCGGAGCCGACAAGATGCATCAGCATCTGGCCGAGCGACCACTCGTCGTCCGACGGGTGCCGGCGCAGCTCTTCCAGACTCAGCTTGGCTGCGAGTTCCCGGTAACGGAGCGCGGAAGCCTTCAAACTTTGCAGCACGGGGCCGTCCTGCGCGGAAGCGCCGCGGCTGTCGGCATTGGCGGGATACGGAGTGTTCATGGGAATATCGTCTCCTTTATGATCGAATGTCCCCATTTTAACGTCTCTCTCCTGACACCTTCCTGTCAGTAGCGATCCAGCATTTTGCGAAGTTCTTCGCGAAGACGCAGGCGCAGCTCCTCCGGTTCGAGCACTTCGGCGGAAGCGCCCATCCCCAGCAGCAGCGGCAGCAGGTCCTCCGCCTGCCGCATGCGGAAATGCAGAAGCCGCTCCCCCCCGTCCTGCTCGATCCGTTCCAGGTAGTACGGGCGCTGTTCCCGGATCCGCTCGGCCGCCGGGGCATCCGCGCGGACGACGGCGCGCATCGCCCGGTCGTCCTCCGCCCGGTAATCGGACAGCCGAAAATCGCCCGGGAGGCGAAAAGTTTCCGGCATGACGGTCAAGTCCTTTATCCGCGACACGCGAAAATGGCGAATCGCCGCGTGCCGCTCGCAGCGGGCGATCAGCATCCAGACGCCGCGGACCAGCGCAAGTCCGTAGGGATCCGCTCTGCGGCGTTCCCCTTCTGCCGCCCCCCGCGCTTCTTCTCCGGCTTTGATATAAACGAACTCTATCCTGCGCCGTTCCAGCACCGCTTCGCGCAGCTGCTCCGTGCGCTCGAGTTCTTCCTCTTCCGCGGGCCACCGCTTCTCGTTCACCAGCTTGGTCGTATCCCGCAGACGCTCTACTTCTTCCCGCAGCGCAGGCGGCAGAATAAGTTCAAGTTTCTCCCGGAACGTGCCCGACCCGAGACGCACCCTGCCGGCAAAATGCCGCGCGGTGAAGTCGGCTCCCGCCAACGCCGCGAGCGCCTCGTCCGCCGTCAGCATGACGGGCGGAAGGAAATACCCTTCCATCAACGAATAGCCGGTGCCCGGCGTCCCCAGCAGCGGCACGCCGGATTCGCTCAGCGCCTGCATGTCGCGGTAGATCGTTCTCACGCTTGTCTCGAACGTTCGCGCCAGATCTTCCGCCCGCAGAGTTCCGCCGCGCTGCAAACGCAGCAGAATCGCAAGCATACGATCGGTTTTGTTCAAAAGCGCCGCCTCCCCGGATGTTTTTTTACGGAACCTCCGCGGTTCCCGTATAAGGAGCCAGCCGTTCGCCCGTCGGAACGTCTCGGCCGTTCCGCACGGTTACGCCTCCGACCGGCATGAACGCCCCCGACTCGCCCTCAAAGTACAGCGGAAGTCCTTCGGAAACGAACATATTCGTTTCCGCCGGATTCTGCCGCTGATGATGCAGATGCAGATGCGGCTCGCTGGAACTGCCCGAGTTGCCGACCCTGCCCAGCGGCCTGCCGACCTCCACGTGCATGCCGGCTTCGACCTTGAGCGATCCTTGCATCAGGTGCGCGAACACGAGATAAGTCCCCGTCTTGTCGAGCCGCAGGTAAATATGATTGCCCGCAAGCGTGGCCGATTCCGATTCTCCCGGCGCATGGTCGGCTTCCCCGTCTTCCGCCTCCACGATCGTTCCTGCCGCGGGAGCGAACACTTCCATGCCGTAGATGCCGTAATCCCCGAGCCGGGAACTGCCGATTCCGGCCGGATCGGCCAGCAGATCGTACGCCCAGCGTTCGTTCGGGGCGACGACATGATAATTGCCTTCCAAGGCGTCTCCTCCCCAGCCGACGACCGTTTCTTCCGCAAAAGGCGAAACGACCGTCGCCGCAGGGCCCGTTCGTGCCGGGTCGGCCGGGTAGGCCATCTGGCCGACTCCCGCGAACCACAGTGCCGGCCAGGCCCCCAGCAGCATACCGGCCGCCAAGAGCGCGCGACCCGTCCGTCCTGTCCGCAGAACCTTATTTCCTCGAACCCGGGCGCGCCCGCCGGCTCCGCCGTTCTCCGAGACCGGCGGGCATCCCGCACGTCCTGCCCTTTTTCCGCGGCCGGCCGCAAGACGCGTCAGCGCCGCCGATACTTTGAACGCGCACGCCGCCGTTCCCAGCGCGACAAGCAAAACGGCGAGCAGGCTGTACGCCTGAATAAGCCACCAGGCGAGCACGCTCGGAACGCCTCTCCACAAATAGACGGCCGCCCACAGCGCGGCCGGCAGCAACAACGCCGCCCAGCCCGCAAGGGTCCACGCCTTTCTCCTCCCCGTGCGCTCCTTTTCGCCGCCATTTTCGCCGACTCTTCCCTTCTTCCGATTCATGCTTCGCCTCCCGTCTTGTTCTTCTTCGATTCTGAACGGGAATGCTTACGGATTCGGCGGCGAAACGATTACGACTTTCTTAAGATTCGGACGGGTCCGGCGCCAGCGGCAGCACAATCTTGAAACAGGTCTCTTCCGTTCCGCTGCGGACCTCCGCTCTGCCGCCGTGCAGCCGGGCGATTTCGCGCACGATGGCGAGCCCCAGGCCGCGTCCGCCCGCGTCGGCGCCGCGCGACTTCTCGCCCGTGTACAGGCGGTCGAACACACGCGGCAGGTCCCGCTCCGCAATCGGTTCTCCGTCGTTCGCGATCTCTATCGTCAAGAAGCCCTCGGCGCAGGCGGTGCGAACGGAGAGCAGGCCGCCGGAACTTCCGTAGCGGACGGCGTTTTCGATCAAATTGCCCAGCAGCCGGGCCAGCAAAGCGGGATCGCCGAGCACTTTTGCCCCTTTCGCTTCGGGACGGCTCCGCCGTTCCGCCCGCATGCCGGCCCGTTCCAGCTCCGGCAGGAAGTCGGCGATCACCTGACCGAGCAGCGTCTCCGGTTCGAAAACGGCAAAATCCGCCTCCCTGCCGTCCGCCCCCAGCAGCGCGTAATCCAGCAGCCGTTCGGCCTGATCCTTCAGTTCGCCGGTCTTGCGCCGGGCCGAACCGATGCAGCGGAGCGCTTCGCCGATCGGGACGGCGCCTTCCCCCTTCCCGCTATCCGATTCCCACTCCCGGCGCAGCGGCTTCAGCAGCGGATTCAATCGAAGCTCCGCCATCTCCAGATAGCCCGACAGAGAAGTCAGCGGCGTGCGCATATCGTGCGACAGCGCGGCGATGATGGCGTTCTTCTCGGCTTCGGCCTGTCGTTCCCGTTCGCCGGAAGCCTCCAATCGGCCTGCCATCTCGTCGATATGCCGGGCCAGCCTGCCCAGCTCGTCGACGCTTCGGTCACCGGTCCGGCGCGCCAGGTCACCGCGGCCGATCGCTTCCGCCGTCTCGCCCATTTTCTCGATCCGCCGGATCAGGCTGCGCGTAAACAGGGAGGCAAAAGACAAGGCCAGCAGCGCGAAAGCGAAGAAGTAAACCCAAGCGTACGATTCTTCCCACTGCGCGACCTGCTCGCGAGCGGCGCCGGACAGCAGCGGCAGCGCCGATTGCACGGCCGCGATCGACAATCCGGCCAGCGCCATGCCCAGCGCGATCGCCGCATAGAATTTGGCCCGAATGCCCGGCAGCCTACCCTTCTTTTTCAATTTTGTATCCCACTCCCCATACGTTTTGAATGATGCGGGTCTGCCGGTCCCCGTCGCCGATCTTTTCGCGCAGCCTGGCGATATGCACCATGATCGCCGCCGCTCCTCCTTCGAGCGCTTCTTCTCCGCGCACGCGGACATACATTTGCTCCGGCGTGAATACCCTGCCCCGGTTCTCCGCCAGCAGCAGCAGGAGGTCGTATTCGGTCCGCGTCAGCCGGATTTCCCGGCCTTCCGAAGCGACGCCGCGCGCCGCGGGATCGATCGACAGCCGGCCGACCCGCAGCCCGCCGCCTTCGGCCGACGCGGCCTCCGCAGCTCGCCCGCTGCCGGACGCGCTCAGAATATGGTACCGGCGCAGCAGCGCCTCGACCCGGGCGGACAGCTCCGACAGGCTGAACGGCTTCACGACGTAATCGTCCGCCCCGGTGCGCAGACCGATCACTTTGTCCGCGTCGCCGGCTTTTGCGCTCAGAAACAAAATAGGCACGCCGGACTTTTCCCGAATCGCCCGGCACACGTCCAGCCCGTCCCGTTCCGGCATCATAATGTCCAGCATGACAAGCGACACGGAAGTTTTCTCCCACAATTCCAGCGCCTCCCTGCCGTTCGCGGCCGTATGCACGGTATATCCTTCGAGTTCCAGGTAGGTTCGCGTCACGTCAAGAATGTCTTTATCGTCGTCTACGATCAGCAATTCGCGGTTTCCGTTCATTTTCCGTCTCCCTGCTTTCTTTTTCAAAACTGCACGCTGAACCCGTTAAACCGGTGCGTGCCCGTACCGAACTTCGCCAGTCCGTTTTCCCGCAGCCAGCCTGCCGCCGATCTCGCCCGTTCCAAAATGTCCGGCGCAAGTCCCAGCGTATTGTGCGAGCCGTATACCTTTGTTACATTCGGGATATCCGCGATCTTTTCCCAAGACGCGATCAGGTCTTCGGGGCTCGTGGACGGATAAAAAGCGTATACCGGCGTCTCGTCGTACAGCAGGTCGCCGGTGAACAGGTAACCGCGGCCCCGGTCGAAAAAGCTCAAATGTCCCGGGGAATGGCCCGGCGTATGGTAAACGGACAACGTCCGGTCCCCGAGGTCCACCGTATCGCCGTCCGCGAGCGTACCGGCCGGCGAACCGCGAAACGGCGTATATGTCCGGGGATCGAAGCCGGGCGGCACCGGGCGCGTGATATCCCGGCCCATGTCGCGGCGAATCTGCTCAAGGCTCAATCCTTCGATTCCATTCTCCAGCCAGCCGCGGTCCAGCTCGTGCACGTAAAGGCGTTCAAACCGACCGTGGCTTCCGATATGATCGGCGTGAACATGAGTCGTCAGCACATCGACCGGCAGGTCCGTCAGCTTGTCCGTAATGCGTTTGATATCGTCGATGCCGAGCCCGGTATCGATCAGCGCGGCCTTCTCCCGTCCGAGCAGCAGAAACGAATGGACCTTCTCCCAGTGTCCGTATTCGCTGATCGCGTAGGTAGAATCGTCGATGCGCTGCACCGTAAACCAGTTATCCTGAAACATGATGGCAGGCCTCCCAGGTCGTGAATTCCATTTTATTATACGCTTCGCTGCCAAGGAAAAAATGCACCGAAAGCCTCTCGCGCGGAACCCGGCAGAATCGGATTTCCGGTAAGCCAATTAGCGATATGACATTTGTCATGCCCGCCTACTGACGTTTATGACTGTGGCCCCGTTTGCGATTCCCTTATACTCGTAAGCATAGAGGCGTTCCGAGGAATGTCCGCGAAAGGGGAATCATCCATGACCGCGTCCCGAAGCCATAACCCGATTACGGAACTCAAGCAGCATATGAAACCTTACGAAAAAACAGATACAAAAGCCAGCATCCTTCAGATGTTCAATACGCTCGTCCCGCTGATCTTGTTCTGGGTCGGCGGTTATCTGGCCCTGTCCGTATCCTACTGGCTGGCCCTGCCGCTGCTGCTCGTGGCGTCCGGCTTCGTCATTCGGACGTTCATCATCTTCCACGACTGCTGCCACGGTTCTTTTTTCAACAATAAAAAAGCCAACGATATCGTCGGCACGATCACCGGCGTCATTACGCTGATGCCGTACCGCAAATGGAAATACAGCCATACCCGCCACCATGCGACGAGCAGCAACCTCGACAAGCGCGGCGAAGGCGACATGTGGCTGCTGACGGTCGAAGAATACGCCGAAGCGCCGTTCTGGACCCGCATGGCTTACCGTTTTTACCGCAATCCGCTCGTCATGTTCGGTCTGGGGCCGATCTTCGTATTCTTGATTCAGGCGCGGTTCAACCGCAAAGGCGCCAAGCCTCTCGAACGCCGCAACACGTACCTGACGAATCTGCTGATCGTGCTGCTGTACGCGGCGCTGACCTGGGCAATGGGCTGGCAGGCGTTCGTGCTCGTGCAGGCTCCGGTCTTCTTCTTCTCCGGACTGCTCGGCATCTGGCTGTTCTATGTGCAGCATCAATTCGAAGATTCGTATTTCGAGCACGAAGAAGAATGGAGCTACGTGAACGCGGCCGTCGAAGGAAGTTCGTACTACAAACTTCCGAAGCCGCTGCAGTGGATCACGGGCAACATCGGCTTCCACCATGTGCATCATTTGAGTCCGAAAGTGCCGAACTACAACCTGGAAAAGGCGCATGATTCTTCGGTTCCGCTGCAAAAGGCGACGACGATCACGCTGCGCACCAGCCTGCAGTCTCTGAAATTCCGTCTGTGGGACGAAGAAACCAAGACGTTTACCGGTTACGGCCGAAAAGTGCGCAGCGGGCTTCCGCAAAACGCCGTCCAAGCCGTATCGCGCGAATTGAACAAGAAACCGCTGCTGCCCCGCGACTGACGCATCGAATCAGAACGCCGCGCGGTTCGCAGTCCGGCAGACCGACCCCCGGGGGCTTTCGCTCCGGGGGTCTTCGTCATATCGGCCGGGCGGCTCCCGCGTCCGGAAGCGGCTTAAAGATTTTGGAAAAAGGAGGCCGCGAGGTATAATGGTCACAAAAAATCATGCGGCGCACGGACCCGCCGGGTTCGCGCCGCCGCCGGCATCGGCTTACGGAGGATGGACGTTCATGCAGAAATGGTATCAGATCTTCCAGCGCAGCACCGGTCTCAATCCTTATGTATGGGTCGTCTTTTATATTCTGCCTTTTTACTTCATTTTCCGTTCGTCCACCGCGTTCCATGCGATAACGGGCATTTTCATGGTTTCCGGATTTTTCGTCTGCTACCTGCTGGCCTTTGCGTCCAAAGGCAAACTCCGGTATTTTTGGACAAGCATGCAGCTGGTGTTCTCGGTCGCGATGACGCTTATGTTCGGTTATGTGTATTTCGCGGTATTTTCAGCCTATTTCGTCGGCAATATCCGCAGCAAAAGCGGATTTTTCACGATGTATTCGATTCAATTGACCGCCGCGCTCGCTTCCGTCTACCTCGGATTCCTGCGGCACGATCCCTTGATGATCGCGCAGTGGCCGTTCGTCGCGCTCACGATCATCGCCGTGATCCTGCTGCCCGTGACCACTTACAACCGCAACCGGAACGAACGGCTGGAAGGACAGCTCGAAGACGCCAACAAACGGATCTCCGAGCTGGTCGTCATGGAAGAACGTCAGCGGATCGCGCGCGACCTGCACGATACGCTGGGCCAGAATCTGGCGCTGATCGGGCTCAAAAGCGACCTGGCCGCCCGCCTGGTCTCCAAAGATCCCGGCAGAGCCGAAGAGGAAATCCGCGACGTCCAGCAGACGGCCCGCGTCGTGCTCAAAGAACTTCGCGAGCTGGTTACGCAGATGCGGGGCACGCATATCGAAGACGAGGTGCTGAGACTGCGGCAGATTCTCAAAGCGGCGGAGATCGAATTCACGCTGATCGGCGATCCGGCGCAGACCCGCACCTCGCTGCTGAACGAAAACGTCGTCAGCATGTGTCTGAAGGAAGCCGTGACCAACGTCGTCAAGCACAGCGGAGCGACATCCTGCTCCATCGAGATCGAGCCGCTGCCGGCGGAACTCGTCGTGCGCGTCGCCGATAACGGAAGCGGGATGAAGGAGTTCGGCGCGCAGACGCGCGGCGGCGTGCGGCAGGGAGGCGGCTCTTCGCGCGGCAGCGGGCTGCGCGGCATGCGGGAAAGGCTGGATTTCGTGAACGGCAGCCTCGAAATTTCGTCCCGTCCGCCGGGCGAGCAGGGGACGCTGCTGACGATGCGGATTCCGAACGTGCTTGCGCAGCGCGACGCGCATGAAGAAACGGCGGACCGACGCCCGGAGACCGAAATCGGTCGGGGAGGTCCGGCACACGATAAGGAGGATTGAAGCATGATCAGAATCGTGATCGCGGAAGATCAGCGGATG
This sequence comes from Saccharibacillus alkalitolerans, assembly GCF_011090185.1. Taxonomy (GTDB): domain Bacteria; phylum Bacillota; class Bacilli; order Paenibacillales; family Paenibacillaceae; genus Saccharibacillus; species Saccharibacillus alkalitolerans. The sequence goes on from NZ_JAAFGS010000004.1 coordinate 369,928, forward strand.
CTGCTCGGCGCGCTGGCTTCGCTGCTCGATCTGGAGGACGACATGGAAGTGGTCGGCCGCGCAAGCGACGGCGAAGAGGCGGTCCGGCTCGTGCGCCTGCACAAGCCGGACATCTGCGTCATGGACATCGAGATGCCCAAGAAGACCGGTCTGGAAGCGGCCGAAGAGCTCAAAGGTTCCGGCTGCCGCGTCTTGATCCTGACGACTTTCGCCCGGTCCGGCTATTTCGAGCGGGCGATCAAGGCCGGCGCGCACGGCTATCTGCTGAAAGACAGCCCCAGCGAGGATCTGGCCGACGCGATCCGCAGCGTAATGTCCGGCCGGCGGATCTACGCGCCCGAGCTGGTCGACGATGCCGCCTTCGCCGAGGAGAATCCGCTCACCGACCGGGAGAAGGAAGTGCTGCTGCTGATCTCCGAAGGCAAGAACACCAAAGAGATCGCAAGCGAGCTGTCGCTCACGAACGGCACGGTCCGCAACTACGTGTCCGTCATTTTGGACAAGCTGGGCGTCGGCAACCGGATCGAGGCGATTACGCGGTTCAAGGAGAAGGGCTGGTTCAAGTGAGATTTTCCCGCTGATGTCGATTCCTTTGGCGAAGCCGTGCCCCGCGCCCGGCTTTTTGACTTGTCCGGGATCTCATCCCTCTCTTCCGTCTGTACAACCCTTTGCGGTTTACGTTATGGTAGAGAGAGAATATCGAAAGGTGTGCTTACCATTGCGGATTAACAAATATATCGCCGAGTCCGGCTTCACGTCGAGACGCGGCGCGGACAAGATCATCGCCGAAGGCAAAGTGACCATCAACGGCGCCAAGGCGGACCTCGGCAGCCAGGTGGAGCCGGGAGACGACGTGCGGGTCAGCGGCAAACGGATCAAGGAAAAGGCCGCGCAGGAGAACGTCTACATCGCGCTCAACAAGCCGGTGGGCATTACCAGCACGACCGAACGCAGCGTCAAAGGCAACATCGTCGACTTCGTCGGCCATTCGCAGCGGATCTTCCACGTGGGACGGCTCGACAAAGACTCCGAAGGCTTGATTCTGCTGACCAACGACGGCGACATCGTCAACGAAATTTTGCGCGCGGAGAACCGCCACGAGAAGGAATACATCGTGACCGTCGATCGTCCCATCACCCCGGAGTTCCTGAAAAAGATGGCGGCCGGCGTCGAGATTCTCGATACGAAGACGCTGCCGTGCGAAGTGGAACAGCTGTCCAAGTTCGTGTTCCAGATCACGCTGACCCAGGGACTCAACCGCCAAATCCGCCGCATGTGCGAAGCGCTCGGTTACAACGTCCGTGCCCTTAAGCGCATCCGGATCATGAACATTCACCTGAACAGCCTGCCGACCGGCAAATGGCGCGACCTCACGCCGAAGGAGCTGGACCGGCTGTTCAAGGATTTGAACTACAAGCCGCGCAGCAGTTAATTTCTTTTCGCAAAAAGACGAACCTCCCCAGGTTCGTCTTTTTGGATTTACGTTCGCTTGCGTTTCTTCAGCTTCAAGCCGCGGAGCGCATAGGTTTAAAGGATCCCCAGATAATCAAGTCCGTACAAAACCAAAAATACGATGCCGACGGTGATCACGACCGTGATCAAAGCTCGTTTGATCGACGTTTTTTTCGCTCGGTCGGCGTAATGCTCAGCTCTTCGCTTGGCGGCTTCTTCATCGGCCCCGTTCAAATTGTTATGAAACATGATGATCTCCCTCCTCTTTAATCGTTAATACCCATTTTTCGCCCAAAAGCCGAAATCCTCTTACCTATACGAAACAACTTACATACCTTGTCAAAACGTAATCATTACGATAATATGAGTGCTATTGCTTTAATCATAATGTTTACGAATTAGAGAGGGGTATTACCTTTGCGTAAAAAAATGTTCCCGCTGCTCGCTTCCCTGGTATTCGGAGCCGGACTGCTGAGCGCCTGCGGATCTTCTTCCGATGCGAATCCTGCCGCCCAAGCGTCCGATGCCGCCGTCAAAAACGTCCATTTCCTGTATAACTTCTCTACCAGCTCGCTCGACCCGCACGTCGATTCCAGCTACGTACCGCTGCGGGCGGGCATTACGGAAACGCTGGTGCGTCTCGACGAAGACAATCTGACCGTCGCCCCGTGGCTCGCCGAGAGCTGGAACAGCGAGGACGGCCAGCACTGGACGATCGACCTCCGCGACAATGTCACCTTCCAGAACGGCAAGCCGCTGACCGGCGATTCCGTCAAGGCGTCGCTGGAACGCGCCCTGAAAGAGAGCGCCGCGATCCAAAACGCGCTGAAGATCGATACGATCGAAGCGGAAGGCGACAAGCTGGAAATCACCACGACCCAGCCGTTTCCGGAGTTCGCTTCCGAACTGGTCAATCCGAACACGGCGATCATCGACGTGAGCGAACCGGACATCGTGAACAAGCCGGTCGGCACGGGGCCGTTCAAGCTCGATTCCTTTACCCCGGGCAGCAAGCTCGAGCTGAGCCGCTACGACGGATATTGGGACGGCGCCGCGCCGCTCGATACAGTCACGTTCTCGTTCAACGAGGACGCCAACGCCCGCTCGCTCGCGCTCAAATCCGGCCAAGTCGACATCGTCTACCGTCCGGAAGTGGAAAGCCTGGAGTCGCTCAAAGCGATCGACGGCATGGTCGTCGAATCCACTTCGACGTTCCGCGTGCATCAGCTGACGATGAACATGGAGCGCGAGAGCATCAAGGACCTGAACGTGCGCAAAGCGCTGGACGCGCTGATCGACCGCCAGGGCATCGTCGATACCATCCTGCTGGGCTACGGCGAGCCGGCGATCGGGCCGTTCCTTCCGTCGCTGCCGTTCGCGCCGAAGTACGGCAGCGCCGCTTCCGAGAGCGGAACCGACGCCGCCGTGCGCTATCTCGAAGAAGCCGGCTACAAGCGGGAAAACGGCGCCATGACGAAGAACGGCCGGCCGCTCAAGCTGACGCTGCTGACCTACTCCTCCCGCGCCGACCTGCCGCTGATCGCGCAGGTGTTCCAGTCCGACGCCAAGCAGATCGGCATCGAGGTGGAAATCCGCCAGATCGACACGCCGGAGGAATATATGGCGTCGAACCGGGACTGGGACATCGCAACGTACAGCAATCTGACCGCGCCGCGCGGAGACGCCGGCTATTACCTGAACGCGACGTACCATCCGACGGGATCGCTGAACTTCAGCGGCGCGGAAGATCCGAAGCTGACGGCGATCATCGACGAACTGAATCTGACCGTCGACCCGGCCAAGCGCGCGGAACTTGCCGAGCGGGCCGCCAACTACGTGCACGACAACGTGATGAACTCGTTCGTTCTGCATCCGGGCACGATCGTCGCCTACGACGGCAGGAAGATCAAAAATTGGGTCACGACGCGCAGCGAGTACTACATGATCACCAATAAGCTGGACGTGATGTAATGTTTCGCATTCTGCTCCGCAAATTTCTCGAAGTGTTCGTCTTCCTGCTGTTCATCATGTTCGTCAGCTTCCTGTTCATCCGGCTGGCTCCCGGCGATCCGGTGCTGACGATCCTGAACGTGGACGAGCTGTCGGTCAGCCGGGAGCAGGTCGAGGCGATGCGCGAGGAGATGGGCTTCAACGATCCTTTGTTGATCCAGTTCGGGAACTGGCTGCTCGACTTCGTCCGGCTGGACTTCGGCAGCTCGTATTCGACCGGCCAACCCGTCATGCAGACGCTGCTGCGGGCGCTGCCGGCCACCGCCGAGCTGACGTTCGGCGCGCTGCTGGTCATGCTGCTCGTGGCCCTGCCGCTCGGTTCGCTGTCCGCGGTGTACCGCGGCAGCTGGATCGACACGCTGAGCCGCATGCTGTCGATCGTCGGCGCGGCGGTACCCAGCTTCTGGCTCGGATTGATCCTGATCGACCTGTTCGGCGTCCGCTTCGGCAGCCTGCCGACGATGGGCCGGGACGGCTTCGCATCGCTCATCCTGCCGTCGCTGACGCTGGGGCTCGCCATCTCCAGCGTCTACGTGCGTCTGCTGCGCTCCAGCCTGCTCGACTCGCTCAGCCAGGAGTTCGTCCGCTCCGCGCGGGCGAGAGGACTGTCCGAAGAACGGATCTTCTGGCTGCACGCGCTGCGCCACAGCCTGCCGCCCGTCATTACCGTGTTCGGCGTCAGCCTGGGCAGCCTGATCGGCGGGGTCGTCGTCATCGAAGTGCTGTTCGCCTATCCCGGCATCGGCAAGCTCGTCGTCGACGCCATCCGCCAGCGCGATTATCCGCTGATCCAGGGCTACATCCTGATTATGGCCGTCGTCGTGTTCGTCGTGAACACGGCCGTCGACCTGTCGTACCGTTATTTGAATCCCGAAATGAAGCTTAAGGAAAAGGAGGCCCACCGATGAAGAGCTTGCCTCTGCGCGCGCCGTTCGCGCCGAAGAAAAAAAAGCACGGCTGGCAGGCGTCGATCGCCGCCCTGTTCGCGCTGCTCGCCGTCGCGGCCTCCGCCTATGCTTTTTTGTATCTGAAGCACGATCCGTCGCTGACCGACCTGCGCGGCCGGCTGCTCGGCGCAAGCGCCCTCCATCCGCTCGGCACCGATCATTTGGGGCGCGACGTGCTGACCCGACTGCTGCTCGGCGGCGTCCAGACGATCGGCTACAGCCTGCTGGCGCTGGGCGCGGCGCTGATCATCGGCATCCCGTTCGGCCTGCTCGCCGGCTACAAGCGCGGCTGGGTCGACAAGCTGTTCATGCGGATCGCCGACGGCTTTCTGGCTTTTCCCGACACGATCGTCGCCATCGTGCTGAGCGGCCTGCTCGGCGCGGGCATCGGCAATCTGGTGTTGGCGATCGTCATCGTCAAATGGGTCAGCTACGCCCGCCTCGTCCGCAGCACCGTCCTGTCCGAATCGCAAAAAGACTACATCCGTATCGCCCGCACGAACGGCCTGTCGGATATCCGCATCATGACCAAGCATCTGCTTCCGCATATCGCGGGACATGTGCTCGTGCTGGTCAGCCTCGATCTGGGCAAAATTATTCTGCTGATCTCCTCGCTGTCCTACATCGGACTGGGCGCTCAGCCGCCGACCCCGGAATGGGGCACGATGCTGAACGATTCGCGGCCGTACTTCCAATCCCGGCCGGAGCTCATGGTTTACCCGGGGCTCGCTATCGTCTCGGTCGTGCTGCTCGCGAACATGCTGGGCGATTACTTGAGAGACCGGTTCGACGTGAAAAAGGAGGTGCAGCCGTGATTCTCTCCATCGAAGAGCTGAGCATCGCCGGACGGGACCGCACCATCGTGGACAGCGTCTCGCTGGCCGTGCGCGAAGGCGAATTCATGGCGCTGGTCGGCCAGAGCGGCAGCGGCAAAAGCCTGCTGTCGCAGGCGGTCGGCCGGCTGCTGCCGCCCAATCTGCATGCGTCCGGCCGAATCCTGTTCGAAGGAAGCGACCTGCTGGAGCGAGGCCCCCGCGAGATGCGCGCCCTTCGGGGCAGCCGCATCTCGTATATTTTTCAGGATTATCAGGGCGCGTTCACGCCGTTTCGCAGCATCGGCGGACATTTCGACGAATACCAGAAAGTCCACGGGGAGACTTCGAAGTTCGTGCGCCGCGCCAAAGCCGCCGAGGCGCTGGAGTCGGTCGGACTGGACGCCGCGCTGCTGCGCCGCTATCCGTTCCAGCTGAGCGGCGGGCAGCTGCAGCGGGCCGCGATCGCGACGGCGCTGCTGCTCTCGCCGCGGCTGCTGATCGCCGACGAGGCGACCACGGCGCTCGACAGCGTCTCCGCCCACCGCGTGCTGGAGCTGCTGGCGCGCAAACAGGCGGAGACCGGCTGCGCGATTTTGTTCATCACGCATGACTGGCGGCACGTCCGGCGGTACGCGAACCGGCTCTCCGTCATGCAGGAAGGACGGATCGTCGAGTCCGGAGGCAAGCACCGCATTCTCGACCATCCGCAGCACGAATACACCCGAAAGCTGATCGAAGCGGCTCCCGTCCTGGGCCGCTCGCTGAAGTCGGGGCTCGAGGAAGAAAGACCATGAACAGGGAATATACGGCGGAATCGCCCGTCATCGCCGTGGACGGCCTCGTGCGCACCTATGCCGGCGCGGACCGCCCGGCCGTAAACGGCGTCTCTTTCGCCATCGGCCGCGGCGAATGCCTGGGCCTCGTCGGCGAGAGCGGCTGCGGCAAAAGCACGCTGGCCCGCTGCCTGCTGCGCATCGAAGACGCCGACAGCGGCTCGATCCTGCTCGGCGATACGGATATCGCCCGGCTGAACGGCCGTAAGCTGCGCCCGCACCGCCGCCGCATCCAGATCGTATTCCAGAACCCGACGGCCGCGCTGAATCCCAAGCTCAAAGTCGCCGATTCGCTGATCGACCCTTACGAGCAGCTCGGCCGGGACGCGAAGCTGAGCCACTTCGCGTATACGTCGCGCTACGCCTATATCCGGCGGCTGCTCGAAGCCGTCGAGCTTCCGGCCGAACTGGCCGGCCGCTATCCGCACGAGCTCAGCGGCGGGCAGCGCCAGCGCGCAACCATCGCGCGGGCGATCGGCATCGAGCCGGACGTCGTCGTGCTCGACGAACCGACGGCCAGCCTCGACGTGATCTCGCAGGGAGCCGTGCTCGATCTGCTGACCCGGCTGCGCACGTCGCTGGGCCTGTCTTACCTGTTCATCTCGCACGATCTCGCCGCCGTACACCGGATGAGCCAGCGGATCATGGTCATGCGCGGCGGAGAGATCGTCGACCGCTTCGGCGCGGACGACCTCTTCGCGGAAGAGCGGCAGCCGTACACCCGGGAATTGATTTCGATCTTTTGACACATTCGTTAGACCGCGCGGAAAAGCTAACGCTCAACCCGGCCGATGCGCGGGCAGCGCTTCTCCCGCGAAAAAGAGCGGTACGGTCCGCTTCTCGGCCGCGACTAAAACCTCCGCGAATCGCAGCCCGAACGAACGGTTCCCGCCGTGGATCGGACTTTTCCGCAGCAAAAAGACGCAGACCTGACGGTCTGCGTCTTTTTGCTCGGAATCAGAATTGGAATGAGCTTAAGTCCAGTTCCCCCGCCGGAATGATCGGCTCGGGCTTCTCGGGATGCTCCCCGATCATCTTCTCCATCCAGATCATGTCGTACCACTGATCGAACTTGTGCGCGCATTTGGTAAAATGGGCGACTTTCTCGTAGTCGAACCGTTCGTGGAAGCGTACGCTGGAATCGTCCAGATACGGTCCCGTCTCGCGCGGATAAGCGATGCAGGCGTTCAGATTCAGGATGTTCTGTCTGCGCAGCATCTCCTCCAACGCCAGGTAAAGCCGGCTTCCGAGCCCGGCACCCCGGCAGTCCTGCCGCATGTACACGCTCGTCTCGACAGCCCAGTCGTAAGCGGCGCGCGTCTTGAACGCGGACGCGTACGCATAGCCGCAGATCCGCCCGCTCTGCACGATCACCAGATACGGGTATCTTTGCAGCGTCTGCCGGATGCGCCCCGCGAAGTCTTCGAGTTCGGGGACTTCGTACTCGAAAGTAATCGCCGTGTCCGTCACGTAAGGAGCGTAGATTTCCAGCAGCTCCCGCGCGTCTTTTTCTTCTGCCATGCGAATCAAAACGTCTTCTGTCATATGATCGCCTCTCTGCCGCCGTGGATTGATCCAAATCGGATTTTCCGGCTATATTATCACAAGACGGCGAGAAAATCGAGTCCCTTTCGGCAGTCGTTCCGACGAAAAAACCGCCCGCGGCGTCTCCGATCACCGGAAAGCCCGCGGGCGGTTCTTCTTCGCCTTAAGAAATCAGCCGTTAAGCGCCTGCTCTACCGCCGTTTTCAGCGGCGTGTACGCGTCCCCGATCAGGTTCGCCAGATCGTCCGACGGCAGGCCGAATTCGCCTCTTTCGATCGCGGCGTCGACCACATGGATCAGAAAGCCCGCGCCGCCTTCCGGCACGCCGGCAGCGACCATCGCGCTTACGGCTTCCGGAGCAGGCAGCGCCTTATGAACGACCGGCTTGCCGGAGACTTCCGCCAGCACGGCCGCATACTCGTCGTAGGAGAAAGGATGCGAAGCCGTCAGCTCGTACGCTTTGTTCTCATGGCCCTCGCGCGTCAGCACGACGGCGGCCGCACGGGCCAGATTGTCGCGGGTCACGTAATTCATTTTGCCGCTCGGAGCCGCGGAGATAACCGTGCCGCCTTCGACGACGCCGGCCGTTCCTTCGTTGACAAGCAGTTCCAGATAAAATCCGTTGCGCAGGAACGTGTAAGCCGCGCCGGTCGTGCGGATCATGTACTCCGTCGCCAAGTGAACGTTCTCCAGCCCGGTCGTCATCTTCTCCCCGAACGCGATGCCCGTATAAGCGATATGCTTGATGCCCGCGTTACGCGCCGCTTCCACCACGGCCGCGTGCTGGCGGATGCGCAGCGTATTGTCCATCGAGGAAGCCGAGACGAACAGCAGCTTCTCCCCGCCTTCGAACGCCGACGGCAGCGACGCCGCATCGTCGTAATCGCCGAGCCGCAGCTCGACGCCGAGCTCGGCCAATGCCGCTCCCTTGGCCTTGTCGCGCACGACACCGACGATATCGCCCGGCTGCACGCCGAGGTCCAGCAGATGGCGGATCGCCGCCGTGCCGAGATGTCCGGAAGCTCCGGTTACGATAATTTTGCCCATGAATGGATCGCTCCTTCGGTTTGGTTTCAGAGCGGGCTTTCCCGCTTAATTGTAACCATTATAGTTCCAGGAACAAATCGTTGTCAACTTCCTTTTCGTCAGCGGGTTTTCTCTACCCTTTCAATCAGCGCATCCGCGATAGCCTGGGGCTGATAAGCCTGCATGGAATGACCGCTTCCCCGCACGAGCACGACCTGCGAATCGTTCGACCAGGTCTCGGCGAACTGCCGCTGCGCGTCCATCCGTTCCTCGCTCGTTCTGCCCAAATGGTCCGCGACCAGCACGGTCATCGGAATGTTCAGTTTCTCCTTGTCTTGAACCACCTTGCGGGCGTTGGCATGCATTTCCCGCATTTCGTCCGTCACGTTCTTGTTGTTGGCGACCAGCAGCGTGGCCAGCCGGTCCTGCTTCTTCATCTCCGGCGTCAGCAGCTTGAGCCCGTTGCGCCCGGCGGCGACCCGTTCCGCAAATCCCGGCACATGGTACAGAGCGCGGACGATGCCCGATTTGATCGCGATCCGCTGCAGCCGCGACTGCAGCGCCTGCGACGGGAACGTTTCGTAGAACTCCGGCGATCCCGTATCGATCATGACCAGTCCTTTGACCTCGTCCGGGTGGAATTTCGAGAACCGGATCGCTTCCAACACGCCGAGCGAATGCGGAGCCAATACGTAAGGAGGACGGACGCCCGCTTTTTCCAGCGCTTCGTGCAGTTCCTCCGTCATCGCGTCGATCTCCCGTTTGTCGTCCGTCACCTCGCTGTAGCCGTATCCGAACCGCTCCACGACGGCAAAGCTCACTCTGCCTCTGAGCTTATCGTAGATCGGCGAAAAATTCGCGTACGGATTCGGCGTGCCCCAGCCCGCGATCAGCACCACGGTCGCTTCGTCCGCCGCCTTTCCCGGCTTCTCTTCGTGGTACACGTGCATCTTATGCCCGTTTACCTCGACCCGCTGTCCGGGCGCGATATAGGCTTCCCGGTCGCTCCGTTCGCCGAACCATTGGTAGACGAAACCCGCCAGCAGCAGCGCAAGCAGGATGAGCAGCGTCCGGATGAAAAATGTGACCAGCCGATGCGGCAGCGTTCTGTTTCTTTTCTTCAACATCCTCTCTCCTTCTTGCGGAAGTCGGCTTACTCCGCCAGCTCAAGCGCGGCTTCGGCAACCGCCTCCGGATGATAAGCCTGAATGGAATGCGCGCTGCCCTGTACCAAAACCACGCTCGAACTTTCGGACCACGATTCGCCGAACCGCCGCTGGTCGTCCAGCCATTCTTCCGTCACCGCTCCGAACTGGTCGGCGACAAGCTGAGTCATCGGAAGATCGAGCCGGCTCTTGTCCTCGATCACCCTGCCCGCGTTGGCGGCGGCCTCCCGTATTTCGTTCGTCACGTTGTCGTTGATCGCCACGAGCAGCGTCGCCAGCCGGTCCTGCTCCTTCATCTCCGGGGACAGCAGCTTAAGCCCGTTTCTCTGGCCGTTGAGGTAGGCATCGAATCCTTTGACATGATACAGCGCCCGCACGAGGCCCGACTTGATGGCCACCCGCTGCAGCTGCATCGTGCGTACCGGGAAATCCAGATAGAATTCGGGCGATCCGCTGTCGATCATGACGATTCCTTTTACCTCGTCGGGATAACGCTGGGCAAAACGGATCGCTTCCAAGCTGCCCAGCGAGTGCGCGGTCAGCACGTACGGAGGCCGTACGCCCGCTTTTTTCAATCCTTCGTGCAGCTCTTCCGCCATGCGGTCGATCTTCCGCTTCTCGTCCGTCACGTCGCTGTATCCGTAGCCGAAACGGTCGACGACGGCGAAGGAAGCCTTGTCCCGCAGAAGCGGATAGACCGGCGAAAAGTCGGCGTAGGGATTGGCCGTGCCCCATCCCGAGATCAGCACCACCGTGCCTTCGTCCGCCGCTTTGCCCGGCTTCTCCTCGTGATAGACGTGCATCATGCGCCCGTCCACCTCGACCCGCTGTCCGGGCGCGACATAGGCTTCCCGGTCGCTTCGCTCGCCGAACCATTGGTAGACGAAACCCGCCAGCAGCAGTACAAGCAGGACGATCAGCATCCCGTTGAATACCGTCAAGATTCGCCGCAGCGGCCTTCTCGGCTTCCGTGCCGGCTTCGCCGGTCGTTCCGCAGGTTCGTTCCGATCCGTGCCGTCCAATCTCTCCATTTACATTCCCCTTTCGTCGCGGGCAAGCGCCTGCCTCTCCATACAAAAAGACGCGTCCCGTTCCGCGAAAGTTTGCCGGGCGATCCGCCGTGCAGCGCATCCCGCAAATTTCCGCGTACAGACGCGTCTTCCTGCAGCGGTTCCGTACGAGCCTCCGGAGTCTAGTCCTCGTACCCCGCCAGTCCTTTGTCGATCAAATAAGCCATCTCGGCATCCAGCACGTTCTCGACTTGCAGTTCGTTCAGCTTAACGTCTTTGCGGCTCATCACGTAGTCGACCAGCTCGTCGCTGTCCAGTTCGATCGTGTCGCCGGGCTTTTTGGCCGCCGCTTCGATGAAGGCCTGCTCGTGCTTCAGCACCGTTTTGATGCCGGCCTCGTCCGCTCCCGTTTTATCGACGATATACGCGATCAGCTCGCGTTCGTTCACCTGTTGTTCGCTCATTCTCGTTCATCCTTTCGCAGATCGTCTCGCGGCGATTGCACGCGCTCCAATTGTAGCATAAGAAGCACGGCATGGCCCATCCGGGAATGACCTCGGACAAATAAATAAAGGCCGCGGCTGCCGGATTTCCCGGCAGCCGCGGCCCGATCTGAGATCCGGTTCGCTTCGTGCATCTATATCGACAACGCGGGCAGCGGATTAATGGTATTGAACCATCTTCATCCGCGCTTCTTCCTCGTAAGTAATCGGACTCCGCACTTCGGGCGTATGCAGGTGACGCGCTGCCGAGAACTCCAACTTCCGGTAATCCTCTTCTCCCCAAGCCACTTCCATCTGCCGCGTTCCGCTGATCCAACTTTTGAATTCTTTCAGTCCTGCCATCATGCTCCCCATCCTCCTTGGATGATGAAAATCAACGTCTTCATCGACGTCTTCATGTGAATTTGATTACGCTTTCATTATAACTCGCGATGTAAGGAATGGATAGAGGCGTCCACACTGAAAACACAGCTTTTACGGTGAACATTATGTGTCAAAAGGAGGTTTGTATGAAGGAAGAAGAAACATGTCCGCTTTTGAAGGACATACCTTATTTTTGAACTTTCAGCCTTCACGCTCCTCTCGAAGACGCTCCGCCGTTCACAAAAAAACGGCTGCCGGCCCCCAAGGGACACGGACAGCCGTTTTCACGAAATGCCTATTCGCTTTCTTGCCGTTCGCCCCGCACCACCGCCCGGATCTCCTCCGTCGGCACCTTCGGCACGCGGTCGTACGTCACCAATCCGTTGATCTCCTGCTCCACGTCGGTCAACTGCGTGTAGCAGAAGCCCTGCACGACGCCGGAGAGGGTCAGCGGACGAATGACGGCGCCCAGCCGGGCCAGGAAGTCTTCGTCGTTCTCCGCGCCGGAGTAGCCCCAGCCTTCCCACTCGCTTTTCTTGTAGGCGATGCCGCCGAACTCGGTGACGAGAATCGGCTGCCCTTCGTAGCGGCTGCCGCCGACGAAGATGCGCCGGTTGGCCGGCATGGCCTGCGTCGCTTTTTCCGCCGAGACATACCGCTCGCTCAGCACTTCCTCGCGCCATTCGTAATCGTGAATCGCCACGATATCCGTCTTCATCATTTCCCAGCCGTCGTTATAAATGACCGGGCGCGACTCGTCGAGCGATTTCGTCAGATGGTACAGCGTCAGGCCGTGTTCCTGCTGCCTGCGGTCGATCTGCACGTTCGGGATGCCCCAGCTCTCGTTCATCGGCACCCAGACGACGATGCACGGATGATTGTAATCGCGGTCGAGCGCTTCCTGCCATTCGCGGGTGAAGCTGCGGACGTATTCCTCCGAATACGCGTAGGCGTTCGCCGCTTCGCCCCAGACGAGCAGCCCCATTTTGTCGCACCAGTACAGGAAGCGCGGGTCCTCCATCTTCTGGTGCTTGCGCACGCCGTCGAAGCCCATTTCCTTGGTCAGCCGGATATCGCGCGCATAATCTTCGTCCGTCGGAGCGGTCAGCACGCCGTCCGGGAAATAACCCTGATCGAGCACCAGACGCATAAAGTACGGACGGTTGTTCAGGCTGAACCGGCCGTTCTCGATCGAGACTTTGCGCATGCCGAAGTAGCTGCCGACCTTATCGAGCGTCCGATCGCCGCGGATCAGCTCGATTTCGACGTCGTACAGATTCGGCTTCTCCGGCGTCCACCAGCGTCCGAGACCGTGATCGTTGAAGTCGTTCAGTCCGATCGCCCTCGATTCCTCGGCGTGCAGCACCGGGAAGCGCTCCTCCGCGACCGGCTGCCCCTCGAACGATACGCGGATGACGGCGGTGATCGGACCGTCCCCCGCCCGGCTTCCCGCGTCCGCGGCCGCCCGCGAGAAGAACATCCTCATCCGAATCTCGCCGCGATCGATATCGGGCGTAAACTTCACCTTTTCCAGATGCGCCTCATGCACCGGCTCCAGCCAGACGGTCTGCCAGATCCCCGTCGTGCGCGTATAGAAAATGCTCTCGGACCCTTCCTTCCAGAACTGCTTGCCCCGGGGCAGCGTCACGTCGCGGCTGAAGTCTTCGGCCCGCACGACGACAACGTTCTCCCCGTCGGCGTTCAGCAGGTCGGTCACGTCCGCATGAAAAGGCGTATGGCCTCCTTCGTGCGAAGCCGCCCATCGGCCGTTCACCCAGACCGTCGATCGGTAATCGCAGGCTCCGATATGCAAAAGAATCCGTCTGCCCGCCCATTCGGACGGGGAATCGAAGCGGCGGCGGTACCAGACCAGATCGTGGAAGCCGGGATCGCCGATGCCGCTGAGCTTGCTCTGGAACGCGAACGGCACGCGGATGACGCGGTCGAAACCGGCTCCGTCCGGCTCGTACCAGCGCTCGCGGTCCCCGCGGCGCTCGTCGTCGAACGCGAATTCCCATTCGCCGTTCAGGTTCGACCATTCGGCGCGCTGCAGCTGCGGCCGCGGATACTCGGGACGGGGCAGCGCCTGAGCGCCGTTTTGCGATTGCCGAAGCGAAGATTGGTTGGAATTAGACATAAGCCCTCCTTGAACGTTCAACCGGCCCGAACGACGCGCAGAAGACGCTTCGTTTCGCCGTGTTGTTTTTTTTCGCGGCAGTCAAGCCTTCTTCTTACATTTCTTTGCCGCCGGTAAACGCGATGCCTTTGATGATCTGCTTCTGGAAAATGAGGAACACGATCAGCACCGGAATGGCGGCGAGCGCGTTCGCGGTCATCGGCAGGGCGTACTCCTGGTTGTACGAGCTTTGGAACATCGGCAGGCCGAGCGTGATCGTCATGTACGCCTTGTCCGAGATGGAGATCAGCGGCCAGACGTAGTCGTTCCACGCGCCGATGAAAGTGAAGATCCCGAGCGCGGCCAGCGCCGGACGAGACAGCGGCAGAAAGATGCGGTACCAGATCTTGAAAAAGCCGGCTCCGTCCATGCGCGCCGCTTCCTCCAGATCTTTCGGCAGTCCGTCGAAGAACTGCTTCAGGATGAAAATGCCCATCGGGCCGGCGATCGCCGGCAGAATCAGCGAGGTGCGCGTGCCCAGCAGGCCGACGTCGCGCATCAGCAGGTACAGCGGAATGAGCGTCGCTTCGCCCGGAATCATCATCGCCGACAGGAACAGGACGAACAGCACTTTGCTGCCGGGAAAGCGGATGCGGGAAAACGAATACGCCGCCATCGACGCCAGCAGCAGCACCAGCGCCGTCGTAATCAACGATACCATTAAGCTGTTTCCCATCCAACCGAAGATCGGCGCCCGGTTCAGCACGGTCATATAGTTGTCGAGCGACAGGTTGAAGCCGCCGGAGAACAGGCTGCCCCTTTCGGGCGTCAGCGAGAGCGCCAGCATCCAAACGATCGGGATCAGGAACATGACGGCAAACAGGACGGCCGCGATGCGGACGACGTACGGATAAATGCGATCGAGCATGTGGACTCCTCCTTATTCTATTCTCCGAATCTGCGCAGCAGCAGCGTCTGCAGCAGCGAAATGATCAGAATGACCAGCATGAGCACGAACGCGATCGCCGAAGCGTAGCCCATCTGGAACGTCTGGAAGCCGTTTTCGTAGATCGAAAACACCACCGTCTTGGTGGCTCCCGCGGGACCGCCTCCGGTGATCAGCTTGGACTGACCGAAAATTTTGAACGACGCGATCGTCTGCAGCACGACGACCAGCACGGTTACGCGCGACAGCGAAGGGAACGTAATGTAGCGGAACGTCTGCCAGCGGCTCGCCCCTTCCAGCCCCGCCGCCTCGTAGAACGATTCCGGAATATCCTGCAGGCCCGCGAGGAACAGCACGAACACGAAGCCGATCGTCCACCATACCGTCGCCATGATGATCGAGACCCAGGCCAGCGTCGAATCGGACAGCCAGAAAATCTCGCTGTCGATCAATCCGATGCCGCGCAGGATTTGGTTGAACAGTCCCGTATACGGCTGAAGAAAAATGACCCAGATGCTAGAAATGACGGATACGGACAGCACATACGGCATGAAGAACGAAATCCGCAGAAAAGCCTGGCCTTTGCGGATGCCGTTGACGAGTACCGCCAGCAGGAGGCCGAAGCCGGTGATCAGCGGCACGCTGACGACGGTGAACAGTACCGTATGCAGCAGGTTGGCGCGGAATTCTTCGTCCTGCATCAGATTGCCGTAGTTTTCCAGGCCGACGAACGTTTTGTCGCCGAGCAGCGACCAATCGTAGAAGCTGACGCCGAACCCGTACAGGATCGGGATCAGCGAGAACAGCAGGAAAAAGATCGTGTACGGCAGAACCATCATGACACCGGTAATCCAACCCTGTCGGCGCAGCGAACTTCTCGGCGCGCGGGCGCGAGCGCCCGTACTGCCGCCTTCGCTCAATGTCTTGGAAGCCATGGTTACGGCCACTCCTTTCGAATTCGGAATATGGAACGGGAACTCGGAAAACGAATCGCGGAAACCGCGAACCGGGGCAGCGGAAGTCGCGCGGAGCCCGGAAGGAAGCGGCCGCCGAGCCGAATGCCGCAGCCCCCTGAGCGAGACGGGCGACGTACGAAAGCGGCGCCGGTAAAGAAAGCCGCGGGCGTTCCCGCGATGAAAAAGAAAGCGGACGGCGTCAGGACCGACCCGTCCGCTTCCCTCTTTTTCCGCCGCCGGCTCAGTTGCCCGACGTCTTGTCGATGACCGCGTCGGCCTTTTCGAGCGTCGTTTTCGGATCCTGCTTGCCGGCCATCATCTTTTCGAATTCTTTGATGATGTTATCGTTGATCTGGCCCTGCTTCTCGTGCCGCGGCCAGTATTTGACGAAGTCCGCCGACTGCGCGTAATCGCTGCGGTACGGCATGTCTTTGAACGCCTGCGATTCCAGCACTCGGGTTACGCTCGGGATATGGCCCGCTTTGGCCCACATTTCGCCGTTGTCCGCCAGCCATTTCGCGAACGTGAGCGCCGCTTTTTGCTTGGCCGGGTCTTCCGTTCCGTGCTTCGGCAGCGCCAAGGTATGCGAGTCGCCCCAGGTTGCCGGCTGGTCGTAGATTTGCGGCATCGGCACGACGCCGAAATCGAGGCCTTCGATGCTTTCGAACGAGCCTGTGCTCCATACGCCGGTAATCAGCACGGCAGCCCGCTTGTCCTGGAACAGCTTGACCGCGTCGTTGATCTTAGGCGGAATCAGGCCCGACGTGTAGAGGCTGTTCACGTACTCCAGCGCTTCCAGCGCCTGCGGGTTGTTCAGCTCGGCTTTGCCTTCGGCGTCATAGAACTTGCCTCCGTCCGTGAGCTGATTGTAGAAGCCCCAGAACATCCAGTAAGAATCGATTCGCACGTCCGGCTGAGCGAGCGGCGCCACGTCGGCCGGAACGGCGTCCTTGATCTTGGTCAGGAACTCCGTAAAGCCCTCCGGCGATTGGTCGTAGACCGGTTTGCCGTCTTCGCCGAGCACGCCGGCTTTCTCCAGGTATTCCTTGTTGTAATACATGACCATGGCGTGCGTATCGAGCGGAATCGAATAGTGCTTGTCTTCGTAGACGGTCGATTCCAAAATGGTCGGGTTGAATTCGCCCCAATCGAGCTGGGTTTCCGCGGCCAGATCGTCGAGCGGCGTTACGAACCCCGACGGCACGAACTGCGGCATCCGAGACGAGTGCAGAACCATAAGGTCCGGCGCTTGATCCGAAGCGATCGCCGTCTGCAGCTTGGTATAATAATCGCCTGCGGCATTCGCGAGCTGTTCCACGTGAATCTCTTCGTTTTCCGAATTGAACTTCTCGATCATCTGCGTCATGAACTCGCCGTCGCCGCCGCTGAACGGCGTCCAGTACGAAATGCTTGTCTTGCCGGCAGGCGCTTCGCCGCCTTCGCCGGTGCTGCCCGTCGTGCCCGTATCCGTCGCCGTGCCCGGACCGCCCGCGGCGCAGGCGCTCAGCAGCAGCATGAGCGTCATGGCCATCGCGCCCATTTTGAACGTGCGTCTTTTTCTCATTTCTCTGGCCTCCCCTGAATGTTGTGGAATCGGCCGGACAGAATCCGAAGCGGCGGGCGCGCTGTCCCCACCGATCGGCATGCCGTCCGTATCCGTCGTTTTGTTTGCGCTTACATGAATATCATAAAGCGGGGGAGGGGTTTATTGAATGACGCTTCTTTAGGCGGAGTGGACATATCTTTAGAATTTACCCACATGCTTACTTAAGCGCGGAAAAGGAGTGCAAGAGGCGTCTATGTTAATTCGAAGGTTAATCGAGTCGGCATGGCGGCATGCGGCGGCAGCGGAAAAAGGTCGGGAAAAGGCTGGAAGGTTCCGGCCGTTTCCCGGCTTTCGGACTGCCGGGCCGACGAGAAACCCGGCTCGCCGAACGGGGAGCCGGCTTATTGAACGAAAGGCCGGGTTCGGGGTGTCCGTCTGCCCGAAGATTCTCCCGCCCTCTATTCGTCATGGAAAAAGACGATGAGGGATAAAGGGAAAAGGCGTTCGAGTAAGCGGAGGGGGTTGCGGGCGATTTTTGTTAAATAGCTGCGTAGGAGCAGTTATTTGCGCAGATATTGCTCGGTTTCTCGAAATAACTGCGCCAGAGCAGCTATTTGCACAGATATTGCTCGGTTCTTAAGAATAACTGCACCAGAGCAGCTATTTGCGCAGATATTGCTCGATTTCTCGAAATAACTGCGCCAGAGCAGCTATTTTACGAAAAAAGGCGGAAAAAGGCGGCT
The DNA here is from genome assembly GCF_011090185.1 of Saccharibacillus alkalitolerans. GTDB lineage: Bacteria > Bacillota > Bacilli > Paenibacillales > Paenibacillaceae > Saccharibacillus > Saccharibacillus alkalitolerans. The sequence continues at coordinate 387,905 of NZ_JAAFGS010000004.1, forward strand.
CAAACTTCAAATAGCTGCTCCCATGCAGTTATTTTCTTAAAAAGAGCACTTTGAAGCCGAATAAGTGCTCATACGCAGTTATTTGGGAAGACTGCGACACGGCACGCTGTCCCCGCGAGAATAAACGCCGTTTTGCCTATCGATCGGTCAGGAGGGCGATCGGTCAGGCGATCGGTCAGGCGATCGGTCAGACGACCAGTTGGGCTATCGGCCAGACAATCAGTCAGTCAAGCGATCAGCCAGGCGATCAATCAGACGGATCAAGCCGGAGAATGAGGAGATTCCCGCTCGGGACGCAGCGCCTCTCGGAACTCCTTCGGCGTCCGGCCGGTCTCGGCTTTGAACACGCGGTTGAAATGCCGGATGTTGGAAAAACCGGTCTCGTAGGCGATCGAGGCGATCTTGTCGTCGGTGTGCAGCAGGCGCTTCGAGGCTTCGCGCACCCGCACGGCGGTCAGAATCTCCACGAACGAGCGGCCGAGGCGGCTTTTGAACAAGCTGCTCAAATAGGACGCGTTCAGATACACGAGTTCGGCCATGCTCCCCAGCGTGATCGGCTCGGCGTAATGCTCCTCGATATGCCGGACGACTTTGTCTACCGCATGCAGCCCTCCGCCTTCGTCGCTCCGGCGGATCAGCGACTGCAGCGAACGCAGCAGCCCCGCGCAGTAGGCGGACAGCTCCGTGCGCGAGCTGATCGCCAGCGCCCCCTGCAGCGCGCCGCCGATGTCGCGGCCTTCCGGCCAGTCGTCCTGCAGGCCGCGATCCGCGGCCAATCCGTACGCTTCGAGCAGCATCCGGCACACCTGCTCGTGAATGATGCCGGGACTTGCCGCGGAGCCGCACAGCTGCTCGATGCCTTCGCGCACCCGCTCGCCCAAATCTTCGCCTCCGCCTTCGAGCAGCGCCTGCTCCAGGTACCCGCGGTTGGTCAGCGGCGTCTTCGCCGACGACGCTTCCTGACGCGGCGGGTCCTCGTACAGCAGCACCCGGTTGCCGCCGGACGTCAGCCGGTACAGCAGCGCGATTTTGGCCTCGCCGTAAGACTTCGACACTTCTTCGACGCCGTGCACCCCTCCGCCGATTCCGATCGTAATCGTGAGATCCGCGTCGCGTCGAATCTTCGCCGCGACATGCCTGGCCAATCCCGCGATCTCTTCGCGGGACGTCTCCGAGACTTCGGCGTCCAGCAGCACCACGACGCTTTCTCCGCGTCTGAACACGAACCCCGCACGGATGCCGGCCAGCGCTTCCTCGATGAACTGGCGGATATAGAGCGAGAACAGCTCCGCCTCCTGACGCTCGTAGCGGCTGCGTTCCACCGAATCTTTGTCCAGCTCGGCGACCAGGCAGTATATGCCGCGTTCGAACTCGATGCCGGATTCGCGCAGCTCGCCCGGACGCGCATGCGGCAGTTCGCCGCGGACCAAGCCGTCCAGCAGCCGCTCCCGGTCTTCCGCCGAAATGGCGGCGGGGCGGCCTCCCCGCAGGCGCTCACCCGCCTGTTCTTCCTTCTGCCGAAGTTCGCGGTCCACCAGATCCAGCACCCGGTACAACTCTTCCTTGTCGATCGGCTTCAGCAGATAATCCCTTGCTCCGTAGCGCAGCGAGCTCTGCGCGTAGCGAAAATCGTTGTATCCGCTCAGCACGAAGCAGCGGATATCCGGGTAGCGTTCGCGAATCTTCTCCTGCAGCCCGATGCCGTCCAGCCTCGGCATCCGAATATCCGTAATGACGAGTTCAGGCTTTAGACGCTCGATCTCTTCCAGCGCTTCGAGCCCGTCCTTCGCTTCCCCGGCGACTTCCCAAGATGTGCCGGATATTCCGATCAGATGGCGCAGCCCTCTGCGGAAGATCGCTTCATCGTCGACGACCAGCACTTTTCGTTCAGCCAATGCCCTCTCTCCCTTCTCCCTGTTCTTCTTCCCGAATCGCGGGCAGCCGGATCAGCGCGCGGATGCCGCCGCTCGCCGAGTGCTCAAGCGAGACTCCGAATCCGCCGCCGTATTTCAACGCCAGCCTGCGGTGCACGTTCACGAGCCCATGTCCGCCGGGTCCTTCCGGCAGCCGTCCCTCCTCCATCTTCGCGTTCTGACGCCGCAGCGATTCGTCGTCCATGCCCGGCCCGTTGTCTTCGACGGCAATCACGACGCGCCCGCCGTCCTCCGCGATCGCGATCCGAATCTCGACTTCGCCGCTTCCGCGCTCCAATCCGTGCACGATGGCGTTCTCGACCACGGGCTGCAGCGTCAGGCGGATCACCGGCTGCTCCATCAGGCCCGGCGCGGCTTCGATGCGGAACCGCAGCCGTTCCTCGTAGCGGATGCTTTGGATGGCCAGATAACCTCGGATATGCTCGATCTCTTCGCGAACGGTCACTTCGGCTCGTCCGCCGCCCATGCTGTAGCGGAGCAGAGCGCTCAGATGATTGGTCATGCTGACCACTTCGCGGTTGCCTTCAAGCTCCGCGTACATGCTGATCGACCCCAGCGTGTTATAGAGAAAATGCGGATTGATTTGGCTCTGCAGCGACGCGATCTCCGCGTTCTTCTCGCGGATTTCCGTTTCGTACAGCCGATAGGTCAGCGTCCCCAGCCGGGAAACCATCAGATTGAACGTCCGGCTGAGATGGCCGATCTCGTCTTCCCGTTCGACCGGGATCGAAATGCCGAACTCGCCTTTTTCCACCTGCTTCATCGAACGGCGCAGCAGGCTGAGCGGCCGGGTGATCCGCAGCGAATACAGAACGGAAACCAGAATCGACGCGACCAGGCAGGCCAGCCCGACCAGCAGCATCTGCCGATTGACCGTCTCGGCGTCCCGCAGCAGCACGCTCAGCGGAACCGCCTGCAGCACCGTCCAGCCCGTCACCGGCGAAGTCACGTAAGTCATCAGCACGGAAGCCTTGCCTCCGCCCAGCGTCACGGTACCCGCGCCGCGATAGGCCGCCAAGCTTCCGGTCGAGTCGGGAAAAGTTCCGCTCTCGTAGATCGGAATGCCCCGGTCGTCGAGTACCGCCACGGAGCGCTCTCCGTCTCCCGACAGATTGGCGATCCGCTCGCGCAGATCGTTCGAAGGCACGTCAATCTTCAGCACGGCAAGCGGACTGCCGCTCTCCAGGCTGCGGATCACGCGCACGGCCGAGAATACGCTGTAGGTCGAACCGTTGTCCGATCGCACCGTATGCGGCCCCGCGAATACCGCCCGGCCGGAAGAGGCGGATACGTAAAAGGCGCTCAGATCCGGGTCGTATTTTTCGGTAAAGCGCCCGGGGCTGTCCGGCGGTTCGACGTAGGAACGAACCTTCTCCGCCTGCAGCGTAATTCCGATCGTATCGATCCGGCCGTTGACCCGGATGCGGCGCATGAAGTCCTCCAGCAGCATCCGTTCCTCGTACACCGACGTTTCTCCCGCATTTCTCCGCTCCAGATAATCAAGCAGGTCGGGCGTCTGATAAGGCAGCGTCGACAGCAGCGCCAGCTCGTTCATGTAGATATCCAGATTGGCGCTGAACTCCCGCACCGCGTCCGCTTGATAAGCCCCGACGTTGCGCTGCATCGACTTGGAATAGCCGATGCCGCTCAGCAGCGAGGAGAGCAGCAGCGGAACGGCAATCAACACCAGGTTGATCCAGATCAATTTGAACGCGAGCCCCCTGTCCTTCCAATACCGGTCTCTCCAGTAAGCCGCGATGTTGCGCATAGTCGATCCCTCCAAATCCGATAAGACGCGGTTGCGCATAGGCTATTCTTCCAAAATCCGGTCGATTCTCGGCCCTAACCTCGCCAGCAGGCCGTCGACCGTCAGGCTGCCCGACCAGAGCCGCTCCAATTCCGCCACCAGCTCGTCGTTCACTCTTCCCTGCTTCGGGTGATCCGGGAAGTAGGCGACGTCGTCGGCGGCTTCGGCATAATCGCGGCGATGCGGCAGCGCCAGGAATTCCGGCGAATGCGCGGCGGCTTCGTAAGCCGGAATATGTCCCGCCTGCGCCCATACGCCGCCGCGGCGCGTCAGCCAATCGGCGAACCGCAGCGCCGCCTGCCGTCTGGCCGGGTCGGCTTCCGCCTGGGCAGGCAGCGCCAGCGTATGCGCGTCGCCCCATGAGGCCGGCCGGTCGTAAATTTGCGGCAGCGGCATTACGCCGAAGTCGAGACTCTCGGCCTGCTCGAACAGCCCGATCGACCAGACGCCGAGGAAAAGCGTAGCCGCCTTTCCCTGGGCAAACTGGCTGGTCGCATCGTTGATATCCGGAGGGATCAGCCCTTCCCGATACAGCGAATCGACGTAATCGAGCGACCTCTTCGCCGCGGCCGTATTCAGATCGGCGTGCATGCCGTCGGCGCTGTACAGCCTGCCGCCGCCGTCGATCTGGCTGTACAGCGACCACCACAGCCACAGCGAATCGATGCGGATATTCGGCACGGCGAGCGGCGCGACGTCTTCCGGCACCTCGGCGCGGATTTTTTCGAGAAAATCGGTAAAACCCCGCTCTCCCGGCTCGATGCTCACCTTCCCGTTCCGGTACAGCCCCGCCTGCTCGAGCCATTTTTTGTTGTAATAGAGTACTCCGAAGTGAGCGTCCAACGGCACTCCGTAATAACTGCCGTCCACTTCGGTTCGGCGCAGGATATTCGGGTTGTAGCCCGTCCAGTCCACGCCCGCCTTCACCGCCTCGTCTTCCCCGATGGGCGACAGAAATTCCGCCGGCACGTATTGGGCGTATTTCGAGGCATGCACGATGGCGATATCCGGCGCTTCTCCGGTCACGATGGCGGTGGACAGCTTCGCATAATAATCGTCCAGCTTGTTGTTGTTCATCCGCACCGTCACGCCGTCGCCGTTCTCCTCGTTGTACCGCGCGACCAGCGCGTTCATGAAGGAACTGTCCCCGCCGCTGAAAGGTGTCCAGAATTCGATCGTTACAGGTTCTTCCGCGGCAGCCGGCGTTTCGTATCCGCTTTCATTTTCTCCCGTCAACCACCATCCGAGCAGCAGCACTCCTCCGGCCAGCACGGGTACCAGCCACAGCGGCGTTCTTTTCCCATACCAAAAATCCGAACGGCGCATCCCGCTTCTCCTCCTCGTTTCGGTCCCATTCCGCCTTTTCCCCATTGTAAATCCAAAAGGCGCAAAAGCGCCGCTTTCCGGCCTTTTCCCCAAAATACCGTCTATACCTAAAAATATGTCCATTCGATCGCAAAAGAAAGCCTTTTTCAAAAAATAAGACCGCTCCCTCCAAAGATCCGTCCTGTTCACCGCGCGGCGGCTGCGTTACGTTGTTCGTGTACCTTCATTCGCCAACACCGCGAGATTTTTGTAAGCGCTTATACAGGGAAGAAAAATCGAGGGGAGACGGAAAAATGAACCGAACAACGTGGATCAAAGGCGGCCTCGCGCTCATGCTGCTGGGCACGACGCTGAGCGGAGGGAGTTTCGATTCGGCCCAAGCCGCTTCGACGCAAAAACAGAACGATTTCTACAACGTGATCATGCAGGACGGGGCGGACCCGTTCATGTATCGGCATGCCGACGGCTACTATTATTACACCAAAACGACCGGAGGCAACGTCACGCTTTGGAAGTCGAAAACGCTGACCGGCGTCGACGCGGGCGAGACCCGGGTGATCGAGACGGGCGGGCAGAATGTCTGGGCGCCGGAGCTGCACCATATCGACGGAGCCTGGTACATCTACTACGCGAAGGACGACGGAGACAACGCCAATCACCGGATGTACGTCATGGAGAACCGTTCGCTCGACCCGATGAAAGGCACTTGGACGGACAAGGGACCGATTACGGATTCCACCGACCGCTGGGCGATCGACGGCACGGTGCTGAAAGCGCGCGGCGAGCTGTACTTTATCTGGTCGGGCTGGGAAGGCACGGAGAACGTGCAGCAGATTCTCTACATCGCGCATATGAGCAATCCGTGGACGATCGACTCGCCGAGAGTGGAGATCGCGCGTCCGGAGCATGATTGGGAGACCAACCATACGCCTTACGTCAACGAAGGCCCGCAGGTGCTCACCAAAGGCAACGACATCAGCGTCGTCTATTCCGCGAGCGGCAGCTGGACCGACGACTACTCGCTGGGCCTGCTCACGGCGAAGAAAAGCGCCGATCTGCTGGACCCGGCTTCGTGGACCAAAAGGCCGGATCAGGTGTTCAAGACGGGGAACGGCGTATACGGACCCGGGCACGCCAGCTTTACCAAGTCGCCGGACGGCCGGGAAGACTGGATCGTCTACCATGCGGCCAAGCGGCAGGGTTCCGGCTGGGACCGCGAGGTGCGGGCGCAGCGCTTCACGTGGAACGCCGACAAGACGCCGAACTTCGGCACTCCGGCGAATCCGAACGCGCCGATCGAGCTGCCGAGCGGCGAGCCGGAGCGCGACCGCTACGAAGCGGAAGACGGGCGGCTCGCCGGAACGGCGAAAGTCTCGCGGCATCAAGACAGTTCGGGCGGCGCCAAGGTGGGTTATATCGATACCCCGGACAGCTACGTGGAAATCGACGTGAACGTGAAAAAGAGCGGAACGTACATCCTCTACGCGCGCACCGGCAACGGCACCGAAGGCGGAGACTGGTCGACGCTGAAGCTGTCCGTGGACGGCGGCGAGCCGAGCGATTTCTTCGTGACGAATCAAGGCTGGGACAACTGGGGCACCTCGACGCAAAAAATGAGCCTGAGCAAAGGCAAGCATACGATCCGTTTCGCGAAAGGGAACGGATACGCGGAACTCGACGGGTTCGACTTGTTCCGGATCGGAAAGTAGGCGCGCGCAGTAAAATCAGTCGTTTGTCCTTGCGACCCGAATACGCGAAACGCCGAAAAGTCCCGGATGCCTGGCGCATTCAGGGCTTTTCGGCGTTTCGGCGGAGGCGGATTGCGATGCGCGAGGCAACTTTCCTTCGCGTTGTTCCGTTTTATTAAAAGAACGAACGTAGGACGGCGGCCCATCGGCCGGGAAGGAGAGGCATGATGGCTATGATTCGAACCCGATCCGAACGGAATCCCAAGCGGTATGCCGCGGAGGGAAGACGAATCCGCAAAAACGCATCCGCGCTGCTGTACGTACTGATATTGGCGCCGCTTCTGCTGTCGGCGGGCTGCGGAGGCGGTCCGGGAGGCTCCGGACTGCCGGACGACTTCGGCGGCAAACACTGGCCGACCGGGTACGGCGATGCGGCCGATGACGGCCGCGCCGAAATTGCGGGGTGGAGCAGCGGCGGAAAAACGTTCTACGTCTTGGCGGAGCAGGAAGTCTACGGTCCCGACTCCGAGATCTCGATGGCGCTGTTCAATATAGGAGAAGAAAATGCGTACTACGGCGTCGATTACGGGATCGAGATGAAGACCGGCAGCTCCTGGAGCAGGGTCCCTTTCGGCCGAACGGTCGCGATCGACGCGATCGGACTCGGCGTGCCTCCGGGCGGCGTCGGGCGGCAGCAGGTCCAGCTGGAAGATTTCCCTCCCGGCATCTACCGTTATGTCAAGAGTGTCGAGTTCGAAAAAAGCGGAGAAACGAAGACCGTGTACGGCGGGTTTACCGTAAAGCAGGATGGCGAGTAAGGGAGCGGGCGAGAAGCCCGTGACAATTTCCGCTGCATCTCCTGCCGGCATCGACGATAATACCTCTGTTCGTATCCATTGAACTACCCATCGATCTATCAATCGAAAGCAGGAGGAACGTTCCGGCATGAAACCGATTTACGAAGTGGCCGCGAGAGCCGGCATCGACGAAGAGCATTTGGAGCTGTACGGCAAGTACAAAGCGAAGCTGAATCCTTCGCTGACGGAGGAACACAAAGACCGGCCGGACGGCAAATTGGTGCTCGTCACCGCCGTTAACCCGACGCCGGCCGGCGAAGGCAAGACGCTGACGACGATCGGACTGGCTCAGGCGCTGAACGCGCTCGGCACGAAGACCGTCGCCGCGCTGCGCGAGCCGTCGCTCGGCCCGTGCTTCGGCATGAAGGGCGGCGCGACGGGCGGCGGCAGGGCGCAGATCGTGCCGGCGGAAGACATCAATCTGCATTTTACCGGCGATCTGCACGCCATCTCCTCCGCCCATAATCTGCTGGCCGCGATGATCGACAACCATGTCTATCACGGCAACGCGCTCCGGCTCGATCCGAAGCGGATCGTCTGGAAACGGGCCGTCGACATGAACGACCGCGGATTGCGCAGCATCGTGACCGGACTCGGCGCGGGCAACGGACTGCCGCAGGAGAGCGGCTTCCTGATTACTTCCGCTTCCGAAGTCATGGCCGTGCTCTGCTTGAGCGAAAACGCGGCCGACCTGAAGGAAAGGCTGAAGCGAATCGTCGTCGGCTATACGACCGAAGGCGAAGCCGTCACGGCGGGCGACCTGCACGCCGCCGAAGGTATGGCGATTCTGCTCAAGGACGCCGTCAAGCCCAATCTGGTCCAGACACTGGACGGGACGCCGGTCATTGTCCACGGCGGTCCGTTCGCCAATATCGCGCACGGCTGCAGCAGCGTGATCGGCACGAAGACGGCGCTGAAATTGGGCGACGTCGTCGTGACGGAAGCGGGCTTCGGCGCGGAACTGGGCGCGGAGAAGTTTTTCGATATCAAGTGCCGGCAGGCCGGGCTGCAGCCGGATGCGGCGGTGCTGGTCGTCACGGCCAAAGCGCTGAAGTACAACGGCGGCGTGCCGGTCAAGGAACTGGGCGAGGAGAACCCCGAGGCGCTGAAAGCCGGTCTCGGCAATATGCGGCGGCATCTGCGCAATCTGCGGCGCTTCGGCGTGCCGGTACTGGCGGCGGTGAACCGCTTTGCCGCCGACCCCGAGAGCGAGCTGCGGCTGATTTTGGACGCCTGCGCGGAACTCGGCGTCCCGGCCGAGCTGTCGGACGTCTGGGCGGAAGGCGCGGCCGGCGGCGAGGCGCTGGCCCGCGCCCTGCTGCGCGCGCTCGAGCAGCCTTCCGCGTACAAGCCGCTGTACGGGCTGACGCCGAGCTTGAAAGACAAGATCGGAACGATCGTGACGGAACTGTACGGCGGAAGCGGCGTCGATTACTCGCCCGCGGCTTCCAAAGCGCTGGCCGATTTCGAACGGCGGGGCTTCGGCGGCCTGCCCGTGTGCATGGCGAAGACGCCGTACTCCTTCTCCGATCAAGCTTCGCTGCTCGGCGCGCCGGAAGGCTTCGCCGTCAGCGTATCGCGCGTATCGCTGTCGGCGGGGGCCGGGTTCGTCGTCGTCGAAACCGGCAATACGATGACGATGCCCGGGCTGCCGAAAGCGCCGGCCGCTCAGCGGATGACGCTGGAGGAAGACGGAACGATCGAAGGGCTGCTGTAACGAAAAGAGAGCGCCGCAATAAAGAAAGGACGGAAACCGGCCGTGCCGGCTCCGTCCTTTTTGCTGCCCGCCGCTTTCCCCTCGAAGGCTCAAGGTTACAAAACTGGCACCCCCGGTAACAATCCGCGGGTTGAACGGCGCAGACAGATCCCTGAAAATGGTAAAGGCATACTTATTGAAAAAAACTTACTTAACGATCGAGACAAGGAGCTGAAAATATGGCAGCACAGAAACGCAAAATCATCCTCCCTCTATTGGGCGCGGGAATATTGACGGCGGGAATCGCGATGGGAGCCGGACTATCCGGACAGGATACGGCGGAAGCGGCCGGACGATCGAAGCCGGCACCGGCGGCGGCTTCCTCCCTCCCGGCCTCTCCCTCTTCCTTCACGGCAGCGGCGGGAAACGAAGCCAAGACGGAAGCGGAATTCGTGCGGCTGCAGCAGATCCGCTTCCTGAACGCGACGACGGGCTGGATGGTCCGCTCGGGCGATTCGGACGCGGACCGGCAGCCGCTTCGGCTGCTGACGACGCATGACAGCGGACGCAGTTGGAGCGAGCAGCGGCTTCCGGGCCAATATGCGGCCGGACTCGGCCTGTCGAGCGCGAAAGCCGGCTGGGCTCTCGTCTATGACGGAGCATCGGAAAAATCGGGAACGGTGAGCTACTCCCGGGCCCGCCTTCTGCATACGAAGGATAGCGGACGAACCTGGCAGACGCAGTGGAGCCGAGCCGTCTCCTATACGGAGGAATTCCCGACGAAAAACAATCTGGTCGCGACCGGCGGCACCGGCGCCTATGCGCTTGTCGGCGGCAGACTGCTGATTACGCACGACGGAAGCGCCTGGTCCGAAGCGCCGCTGGGCTACCCGGAATTCGAACCGCAGCATGTTTCCTTCGCCGACGCGAAGAACGGCTGGGTATCGGGCACGATGCCGCCTTTCAAAGGGGCGGTCGACGCCAAAGACGTCGTCGTGCTGCATACTTCGGACGGCGGGAAGACATGGAAAAAACAGCTGGCCGCCGGTCCGACCGACGAGGAAAACAGCGACAGCAGCGGACTCCGCAGCGCCGCGCTCGATTTTCCGGACGCCAAGACGGGCTTCCTGCTGACCGACGATCCCAGCATGATGGCGGGCGACCTGTACCGTACGACGGACGGCGGCAAAAAGTGGACCAAAGTCCACGCCAAGCTGCGCAGCCATCGGCCGCTCTTGACGGGCATGGACTTTGTCGACGCACAAAAAGGCTGGATCTTCGCTTCGCCCGGAGCCGGTCCCGTGGAAGGCGGCCTGTTGATGACCCGCGACGGAGGCAAAACGTTCGTCAACGGCACGGAAGCGGGATACGATGTCGATTTCGCCCAGCGCTTCGCCGGCGGGAAGGGCTATGCGGCAGGCAGCATGGCCGACGGACAAAATTACCTGACCCGCACGCTCGACGACGGCAAGACCTGGGAGATCATCTATCCGGCTTCCTCGGCCGGCGATGCGGACGCGAAATCATAAATTTCAGGCATGCGTCATCTTCCGTACGCCGTATGCCGTACGCTTCGCGAATAAAGGGAGCCGGATACCGGTTCCCCGAAATGCTCAAGACCCCCGAGCCTGAAGCGGCTCGGGGGTCTTTTTTCGGCAGCGGCTCCGACGGATCGTCCGGCTTCGCAGGCCGGCAGGCCGCATCCTACGCTCCTTGAAGCCTAAAGGCTTGGCGGATTGGCGGGTTGCCTACCGCCACTCCACCACTTCGGAAGCGGCGCGCCGCGTCTTCGCCGGCGCCTCGCCGGCCCGGTAGCCGAAAGCGGCCATGCACGCCAGGCCGAAGCGGCCCGCGTCCATCAGTCCCTCTTCGGTCAACACGCGCTCCACTTCGTGCTTGACGAAGCCTTCCATCGGACAGGAATCGATGCCGATCATCGCGGCGGCGGTCATCATGTTGCCGAGCGCCAGATACGTCTGGCGGCAGGCCCATTCGAACATGGCGCGCTCGTTGCCCTGCAGCGCGAAACCGGTGCGCAGAAACGTGTCGTACGTCCCGCGCTTCATCTCGGCGATGTCCGGCGGCAGCTTCTGCACCTCGTTCAGCATGTACGAGATATAATCCGAGTCCGCGACCATCTCGTGGGGCAGACGCGCCAGCACGAGCATCGCATGACTGGCCGAAGCCAGCTGGCGGCGTGCCCCGCCGGCATGCGCCGCAATCTTCTCCCGAAGTTCCGGGTTCTGCACGACGACGAATTTCCACGGCTCGAAACCGTAAGAACTCGGCGAGAGGCGCCCGGATTCCAGAATGAAATCGAAATCTTCCGAAGAAATTTTGCGCCCGGGATCGAAATCTTTCACGGCGTGACGGAATTGGTAAGCGTCCAGCAGTCGGCGCTTGATCGAATCGTGAGCCGCCGACTCGGTGTTCATCTGATCGTTCATTGGAGTTCCCCTTTCCCTGCGTTACGGTATCCCTTCAATTTTAGCGCACTTCTTCCTCCGGCTCCATGCCCGCGTTCCGCCTGCCCGTCCCGTCATGTTTCCTCCGTTCCACGCTTCCCTTTCCGTCTTCGGCTCCACCATACGATCAGCAGCAGAACCGTCCCGCCCAGCACGATGTACAGAAAGATCCGAAGCGAATCGCCCGGTCCGACCATCGCCTCGCTCTCTTCCGCTCTTCCCGACACTTCGAGAAGATCGGGAGGCACGAACTGCTCCGCCGTCTCGGGTCCGAGCTCGGCCTGCCCCGGTCCCGTCCCCTCGATCTCCTTACGGGACGCCGAGATTTCGTACTCCGGCGGCGATTGTCCTTCCGCTCCGTACAACAGCCGATACGGGCCGGTTCCCGTATCCTCGAATACCAGCCGATCGACCCGGTAGCCGACCTCGATCGAACGGATGCTCAGCGGCGGATTGCCGCCGTTGACGATGGCAACCCTCGGCTGTTCGCCGCGAATCGGTTCCGCCAAGCGGATTTCCGTATCATCGACCTGCTTTCCCGCAATCTCCAGCCGATTAAGCCGATCCGGCGACAGAATCTGGGTGGCGATATCGCTGCCTTTTTCCCGACTCACGTAATACAAGCGGCTGAAACGATCCGATCCGTCCGCGGCGGAAGCGTTCACCTTAATCCTGTCGATTTTGAGCTTGTCTGCATTATACAGCACAATTTCGGACATCTGCCCGTCGGGCTCCACATTGAAAGGAAGCTCTTTCGCACGGCGGAACGCGCTGCCGACAACGCTGCCGCCGACGTCAAACAGTATGCCGTCGACAAAGTCGACGTTCTCCGCCTCTTTCGGCACGGTCAAGCGGTAATACCCGTAGGTTTCCGAGGCATCCAGCTCGATGATGTTGCGAAACACGCCCTCGCCGGTTGAATACAGTTCCCCTTCCGCCGCTTTTTCCCAGCGTTTGCCGTCGTAACTGCCTTCGATTTTCACCGTTTCGAGAACGGAATTATCCGGCAGATCGAATCTCAAGCGAGTCCCCCGGATCTCTTCGGTTTCTGCGGAAGGCACGACCCGAAAATCGAATACGCTCTCCTCCGCTCCCACGACCCGGGCGATTCGCTCCAGCATGTAGCCGCGCTTCTCCCCCGGTTCTCCCGTTTCGCCCGAATCCGTGTAATAAGGAACAAAACGTCCCGACGCGTCGGCGATCCGCACGTCGCTCAGATCTTCCTGCGCCCGTGCGTAAATGTCCGAATCCAGCATCAGCGCTTGATAGCGAGCTCCCTGCTCCGTTTGAATCTGTTTCGAAAACGTCCATACGCCGGACGCCTGCGCTTCTTCTTCCGCCGGACGGGCGCTTACGGACGCGGCGGACGCCGCGCCGAGCGGTCCTTCGGCTCCGGAAGGCAGGATCGCTCCAATCGCCCCGGCCAGCAGCAGCGCGCATAATCCGGTACGCGCCGCCCGGCTTCTGCGCCGCTCCGAAGCAGCAGCCTCCGACGGCCGAGCGACTTTTGCGACGCCGTTTCTATTATCCGATCCATTTCGCTTCTTTCTCTGCATTTTCATCCTCCTCACGGGCCGGCCAATTCGCAGCGCAGCAATCGGTCTGTTCCGTTCATCAACAGGGTCCTGCCCTTCTTTTACCCGTTTACGCCTTAAACACCGGGAATCCGAGACATTTACTTTGCCGGTAAAAAAGAGTATTCTGATCCATGCAAGGATTACACAGTGTAAACCTTAAAAAAGGAGCCCGCCGCATGTCCCCTTCTTCTTCTCCCGAAAAGCCAGCCGCTGTCGGCCTTCCGATGTTCGTGCTGATGCTCAATCTGTTTATCGCGCTGCTCGGGCAGGGTATGGTCATTCCGATTCTGCCGGATTATTTGAAGCAGTTCGGCGCCGCGGGAACGGCCGCCGGTTATCTGGTCGCCGCTTTCGGCGCGGCGCAGTTCTTGTTTTCCCCGATCGGCGGGCAGCTGTCCGACCGGTTCGGACGGAAAAAGCTTATCATCGCCGGCCTGTTCCTGACCGTGATCTCGGATTATTTATTCGCGGTCGGCCATACGCTGACGCTGCTGTACGCCGCACGCTTCATCGGCGGCATGGGGCTCGGCCTGATGGTCCCGTCCGTCATGGCTTACGTCGCCGACAGCACGACGCCCGACACCCGCGCCAGAGGCATGGGCTATCTCGGCGCGTCGATGAATCTCGGCATGGTGCTCGGCCCCGGACTGGGCGGGATCATTGCCGAGTTCGGCATCCGCGTGCCTTATTACTGTGCCGCCGGGCTGGGGCTGCTGGCGACGATCATGTCGCTGCTGCTGCGCGAGACGCTGACGCCCGAGCGCAGAGCGGCGGCGCTAAGCGCCGGGAGGACCGGACGCGCGCCGATCGCGCGGCAGGTCGCCGACTCGTTCCGCACGCCGTACTTCCGCTATCTGCTGCTCGTCCTGGTCATGACGCTCGGACTGGTCAATTACGAAACGGTCTACGCGCTGTTCGTCGAGCAAAAATACGGCTTCGACGCTGGCCGAATCTCCGTCGTCATCACGCTGGGAGCGGTGATCGGCATCGTCTGCCAGGTATGGCTGCTGGACCGCATGGTTCGCCGCTTCGGCGAGACGAAGCTGATCCGTCTCTCGCTGATCGTCACCGCGGCGGCGCTGCTGCTGATGCTCGTCAAGATCAACCTGATTTACCTGCTGGCGGTATCGGCGCTCTTTTTCGCGTTCAACGCTTTCCTGCGGCCGACCGTCGGCACGCTGATCGCCAACGCCGCCGGAGATCGGCAGGGCTACGCGGCGGGCCTGAACACGACATATACGAGCCTCGGCAGCATGATCGGCCCTCTCCTCGCCGGCTGGCTGTTTGACTTCCGCTTGAATTCGCCTTATATTTTGGGAGCTGTAATTCTGCTGGCGGCGCTCTTTCTGACGGGAGAACGCGCCACGGCGCCGGCAAGGAAACGGAAGAGGAACCATGACTGAGACCTGGCACCAAAACCGCAAACATCGCAACCGCGCAGAACTGGTCGCCGCCGGACGGACCTTATTTTTGAGGCGCGCGTTTCCCGGCGTGACGGTCAAAGACGTCTGCGAGCTCGCCGGCATCAGCCGCGTGACCTACTATAAACACTTCGATTCGATCGACGAGCTCGCGTTCGAAGTGCAGATGGAAGCGCTGGAACATATGGAGAACTTCGTGAAAAAGACCGCGGCCGAAACCCGATGGGCCGACGGCGCTTCCCTGCTTCGGGCCATGCTCGAGGCGTGGAGCCTTTACGCGGCGCGCAGCCGGGATTACATGAAATTCATCCTGCTGTTCGATCTGCATTACGATGCCTATCCTCCGGAGAAGGCGCTTCGGGAGCGTTACCGGACGTTTATCCTCGAGAAAAAGGAACGGCATTTCCTCAACGATGCGCTGGAAGCCGGCATACGCGACGGCTCGCTGCGGCGCGACCTCGATCTGCGCGAGACCGGCGAATTCATTTTTACGGCGATGATGGGCCTGCTGCAAAAACTGAGCCTCGCCTATGTAACGGATGACGATGCCGGGCATGAAACCTCGGACGACCGGCACCGGAGCATCTCGCGGCGGCTGATCGACACGATTCTCGGCTCGCTGCGAGGCGAAGCGTAATCTCCCGATCAACGAAACGACAAATGCCGCCCGATAATCTTCCGGCCCTGCCCTCTTTTTAATAAAGAGAACAGGGCCGGCTTTCTTTTTCCCGCCGCGAACCTATTTATTTTAAATTTTATTTATACTTTGTGATATTTATCACATTTAAAATTTTAGATTTAATTTAAGATAAGGACATGGAAGAGATGATCATCAACCAAAGACAAAAAGAGCCGCCTCTAAAGACGACTCAATAAACTTATAGGAGAGTGGAAAGAATGAACAACTGGCTGAGAACCAACAAAGTGGCAATGTGGCTGCTGACCGTACTGCGCGTATACATCGGCTTGAAGTGGATCGAAGGAGGATGGGGCAAACTGACCGGCGGAGGATTCGACGCTACGGGCTTCCTGCAGGGCGCTCTGGCGCAGGCGGGCGGCGACCATCCGGCCGTGCAGCCTCTGTGGGCCAACTTCCTGGAACACTTCGCCATCCCGAACGTCGGACTGTTCAACGTACTGGTTCCGATCGGCGAATTCGCCGTCGGCTTGGGCCTGATCCTCGGCACGTTCACCACCTTCGCCGCTCTGATGGGCATGGTCATGAACTTCGCGTTCCTCTTCTCGGGCACCGTCAGCACCAACCCGTACCTGATCCTGGCTGAAATCTTCATCGTCGTCGCCGCCATGAACGCCGGCAAAATCGGTCTGGACCGCTGGGTGATCCCTTACCTCAGAGCTCATGTCTGGGGACGCAAAAACAATAAACAAGACGCAGAGAGCGCACCGGGCAGCCGAGCCAAAGCCACCGCTTAAACGTCTCTTCTGACCCTTACCCTTGAATAGAAAAGCCCTAAAAGATCGCCCCTCGCTCTGAAAAACGAGGAGGCGATCTTTTGGTATAAAAAACCAGGCATATTGAATTATTTTAAGGGAAAATATAGATTTTATACAGTTAATTAGAACAATTCCTTCTATAATGAAAACAAGCTACCAAGCTTAGGCTTACGTTCGCGAGAGCGGAGGTCAGTCGACCTATAAAAATACGGAAAGGAGAGATTGGGTTGGAAAAATCAAGAGTCGGAATTTCGGTCGGTTTATTGGCTGCGGGGGTATATTTTCTGGCTATGGTAAACACGACCGCGCTTATCATCGCAGCGGGTTACGTGCTCCTGTTCGAATCGAACGAATGGTTGAAGAAAAGCGCCCTTAAAGCGGTAGTGGTGGCGATCGCGTTTGCGCTGGTCGCGATGATCGTGCCGCTGGGAAGCAGCATACTGGGAGTCTTCGGCGGCATCGGGGCCTTGTTCGGCGGCAGCGGTTATTTGGCTTGGCCGCTGGGTCTGAGCTCTATTTTGACCGGCGTCATTAGCGTGGCGCAAATTATCGTCTTGGGGACCCTCGGACTGCGCGCGCTTCGTCAGAACGAGTTGAAACTGTCCAAGATCGACGAATTGATCGAGCGTCACGCCGCTTGATTCTGTACAACTAAGCCTTCATACATAACGGAGATGCGCGAGCTTAAGGACGCGGACTCCTGTCGGACGACATCGTAAGCAGTCTCCCTTGGCCTTATCCGGCAAGCCAGGGAGACTGCTTTCGTATTGAAAACGTCGGAAAACGAGATTTCGAATCTTCGCAAAAATGCTCGGTATAACGGCCGTTTTGGCATATCCGGGTCTTGGCTCCGCCGCGGTCTTCCTTTATTCGTATAAAGCTTCGTCTTTTTTCGCTTTTCGCATCTTCCCCACGTATAGGTACGCCGCCCACAGAAAAGGCAGCGACACGATCGCGTTCGAAAGCACCCAGCCGATCTCGATTCCGCGTTCCAGGTTGCTCAGCGCGATCGTGACGTTCGCGACGCCGATAAGCCCGTTCATCATCGCGACTCGGCGGTAATGCGAGTGCAGAGAGTCCCGATCGGTGTAAACGCGAAAAGGCCCTTGGTCCGTTTCGCGCCGAAAATAGGCCCAACGAAAACAACGCGATACGTATTCGGCTCCGCTGCTTTCCATAAAGTCTATGTAAGAACGGCTGTTTCGGGACAGCGCCGGCACCGCATCGAGCAGCAGCATGCCGTATTCGTGGCTTCCGGGCTTTCCGCGCTCGAACGTGTACCGTCTCGCTTTGACTTTTTTTAACTGCCAGCCGTCTTTTCCCATTTCGTTCAGCCACTTTTCTTCCTTTTCGTGATCGAAAAACCATTTGGTCCGCTTCATGATCATATCGGCTCTCCCCCCAGTACTCTCAAAATCTTCGGCTTGCGGCCTTTTGCTCGTCGCACGGAGCTTCCTCGTCCGCATCATCCGCTTCCGAGGATGATCTTCACTCCTTCGGCGGCCAGTTCCTGAAGACGTTCGAGCTCGGCCGCCGCTATTCGGCGGCCCTCGTCCGTAATCGAATATTCTTTTTTCCGGCTTTCCGATTCCGGTCCGAACGGCTCGATCCACCCCTTCTCCGTCATATTCTTCAAGGCTCCATATAGGGTGCCCGGCCCCATATTGACCCTCTCTCGGCTCATCTCCCGCACCGTCTGCATGATGCCGTAGCCGTGCCGCGGTTCGTGCAGAGCCAGCAGAATGTAGTACGCAGCCTCCGTGAGAGGCTGACTGTCCCGATTTTCCAAGCGTCGATCCTCCTCCCAATATCGCCAAGCGATATATCGCATGACGATATAATAACACGAACTATATCGCCTGTCGATATAGCCGCAT
Source organism: Saccharibacillus alkalitolerans (assembly GCF_011090185.1). Classification (GTDB taxonomy): domain Bacteria; phylum Bacillota; class Bacilli; order Paenibacillales; family Paenibacillaceae; genus Saccharibacillus; species Saccharibacillus alkalitolerans. Next base: position 406,008 of record NZ_JAAFGS010000004.1, read on the forward strand.
CGATTTTTCGTTCAGCTGCTTCCGCACAACCAAAAAAAGCGTCTCCGGCGGAGACGCCTTCTTCTCGTTTTGAACGGCTCGAATCATTCGCGAAGCCGATTCATGGAATAAACCGGGGCGGATGAGGCCGGCCTTCCCCCGGCATCTTGCGATCCGGAACCCGCATACCGTGACTTCGCGCCAGGTCGATCAAAGCGGAGGCGCCGAAACGGACGGCCATCAGCACTTCATCGCGCTCTTCGCCGCTGCGGTAAGCCGGAATGTCCTCGTTTTCCGAAAAATCCTCCGTGCCGCTCCCGTAGTAGGGATGCCAATCGGAAGGGTAACCGGCGGCGAAGCGCTCCGACTCAGCCGCAGCGAAGCGGCCTGCCCCCCGCATCCTCGTGCAGCCGACAGCAGCGGCTTCAGGCCGCGCCGAATCGTTCGAGTCCGGCAGCCTGGCAGCTTCCAGCCCTTCGTTCCGCTCCCGCGCCGCTTCGCGCAGCTTCATCGCGGGCTCCAGCGCCGCCGAAGCGTCCGCCCCTTCTTCCGCGCACAGCACGAGCAGCTCCAGCAGCTCCGCCGCCCGCTCCGGATCGCGAAGCCGCACCGGCTCTCCGTTTCCCGCCGACTCGTCCTCCACCAGCTCGCTCAGCATCAGACCCGCCCATTCCGCGACCTCCGTCGCCTCTTCCGGCAGCACCCGAATCCGGATAACGTCTTCGCTCTTTCCGTTTTGCACGCTTGTTCCTCCTCTTGGATCGTTCTTCTTACTTTTTATTTTAGTGAATAAAATAAGAAGATAAAGAGAAGATAAAAGGAGACTAAATTTCGTATTTTAAGGCACGGATTTTTCGCATAAAATCATGGCCGGCCCGCCGGCTTGAGCCCCGCTTTCAACGCCTGCCAGAACGTCCCGTCCTCCATTCCCAGCGCATACACCGATATGCCCGCCAGCTTGTACTTGCCGACCAGCCGGGTCTTCATCTTGACGCTGTAGGCATCTTCGTACCAGACGACATGCCGGTCCCCGCCTGGCGCCGTGTAGCGCAGCACCATGGACAGCGACTCCGCGTCGCGCGTTCCTCCGCTCTTCAGCTTGCGCGCCAGGGCGTGAGCCTTCGTCCACGTCAGCATCGAGCCGCTCTCGTCCTTCGGATCGGACAGGTTCCAATCGTTGCCGTACGCCGGCAGGCCCATGAGCACCTTGGACGGCTTGACTTCCGAGACGGCAAACTTAAGCGAAGCGTCGATCCAATCCAGTCCCGCCGACGAGCCGGGATCGCTCCACATACCGTGCTCGTCGTAAGTCATGACCTGGAGCAGGTCGGCGTAACGACCCAGCGCCGCATAATCGAAAGCGCCGGACCAGCCGTTTTCCGGGTCGTCGGACATCTTGGCGGGCACGGACACCATCGTCTTTTTCCCGTATTTGCCCATCTCTCTCGCCGTATCGCGCACGAAACGGCTGAGCGCCTCCCGATCTTCCGGCCGCACTTCTTCGAAATCGATGTTGATGCCGTCATATCCGTATTTCCGGACCGTATCCAGCATATTGCGAATCAGACGAATTTTGGCTTTCGGCTCGTTAAGCACACGGCCGGCGATATCCGTATCCCATCCGTTCTCTCCATAATTCGATACCAGCGCGTACAGATCCATCTTCCGGTCTTCGGCGCGCTCGAGCGCCTGCTCCGGCACCCCGCCGACCAGGTTCCCTGTCGCGTCCGTATTGAGCGTATCCGTCGACAAGACATCGAAATAACCGCCGTACCGGTTCAACGAGCGGTTCGATTCGCCCGTATAATAAGCCAGCACGACCGGCTTGTCCGCATTGGCCGCCTGCACGGATTCCGCGTTTTTGCATCCGGCCAGCAGCATAAAAAAGGCCAGTAAAGCGGCCGTTCCCCGATATTTCCGCACGTCTTCGCCTCCCGAGTTCGTATTGGCTTGCTTCGTTTCTCCTGCGTCTTCCCATTATAAGCGGCCGCATCCCCGGCGTCCGCTCCGAGCGCATACAAAAAAGCGGATCCCGTCCTACGGACGATTCCCGCTTTATGCCCAAGCTGCCAATCTATATAGTCAAGCCGAATTTGCAAGATCACCCGCGCCGCTGCGCAGTCTTACCGGATATCCGAAGAGCCGAGGCGATTCACCGGCCGGAATCCTTGTCCGTCGTCTCTGCGTCTGGCCCGCTTCGGACCGCTCCGCAGTTCGTTCGTCAGTTCCGTAAACCATTCCTCGTCGCGAATCTGCAGAGCCAGATCGATCAGGCTTCTCAGCTCCTGCTCGCTCTTGCGCGGATTCTCCGACAACTTCTTCATGCCGCGATCCGATACGGCGATTTCTTTGCCCATCAACTCCCGGTTGTCGCTGTGGGTTACCTGCAGCAGAGCCGTCTGAATGGGCGCGCTCGCCGCAATCAGATAACCGTGTACCAGAGCGCCGTCGTCGGTATATGCTTGAACCCAGTCTCCCGTCGTCCATTTACTCATCTTGATACACCTCTCTTTTCCCCGTTTAAGAAGTTTGTTGTTTGTCAGATCCGGCTGAAGGATTTATACTCGAAGTATAACTGTAATTATAAATCATACAGTTCGATAGGTCAAGGAAGGTGAGGATGATATCCGCCGTCTCCGTCCGTTATGACGTCAGACCGTGCATTCATCGCTCTTCTGCGCAAGACCTTCGGAGCTTATCCTTATATTAAGTCAAGTTCAGGAGGGATAAACAATGAACAGCGAATTTCCTGCGGCCGTGCATCTGCTCGTCTACCTCGCCCACGCGCCTTCCGGAACGGCCAACAGCGAGGAACTGGCGCGCAGCGTCAACACCCATCCCGCCCGGGTTCGCAAAACGATGGGCTGTCTGCGGGACAACGGCTGGGTCCGCACCCGGGAAGGAATCGGCGGCGGCTATTCCCTGAGCGCCGCGCCTTCGGAGATTCGCCTGGCCGACGTGTACCGGGCCGCCTGCTGCGACGGATTGCGCCCGCGAAAAGGCACCGGCAGCCCGGAAAGCGGCTGCGCGATCGCGTCCGGCATCTCCGGCGCGATGGATCATTATTTCGGCGAAGCGGAACGCCGCTACCTCGACTACTTCGACGGAGTGACGGTGCAGGACGTGCTGGACCGGATCGTGAACGGCGGCGAGCCTCACGTTCGCTGAATCCCGGGCGGAAGGTTCGCCTCTTCGGAAGCGGACCGAGCCGCAGATACAAAAACGCCGAAAAGCCGCGTCTTCGGACGCGGCTTTTCGGCTTTCGGACGACCGTTCCCGCTCCCGGTTCGGTCGCCTGCGCCGAGCGGCCCTCTTCGGGCGGCCCGCGCTTCTCCGTTCGTCTGCTTGCTTGTCTTCCGCCGCTTATTCGCGCGTCGCGATTGCCCGAATTACTTCGCGCCCGCGACGCTGCTCAGCACGTCGTCGATCATTTGGCCGTTGGCGACGGCGCCCGTATACAGCCAGCTGCTGTCGCTGCCGAACTCGTAGACGCGGCCTTCCTTGACGGCCGGAATGTTCTTCCAGACCGGATCGGCCAACACCTGCTCCTTATCCTTGCCGCTTCCGTTGACGAGGAAGATGTAATCCGCGTCCATGCCGGCGAGCAGTTCCAGCGACAGGCTGCTCCAGTTCGCTTCGCTCGCTTCCGATGCCTGCTTCACGACGTCCGGCACGGCCATGCCGAGATCGTTGTAAATCACGTCGCCGCTGGACAGGTTCTGATTGACCACATACACATCCTTGTCGAGCACCCACAGCGCGGCCGCCTTTTTCTCTCCGCCCGCCGCTTCCTCCAACTTCGCCTTGGCGTCGGCGGCTTTGGCTTCGTAATCGTCCAGCACTTTTTGCGCTTCGGCTTTTTTGCCCAGCACTTCGCCGACCGTCAGCAGCTCTTGTCTCCAGTCGTTGTTTTGCGCGTTGCCCACCACATAAGTCGGAGCGATCGCCGAATACTGCCGGTATTTGTCGCCCGCTACCAGCTCGGCGCTGTCCATCAGGATCAGATCCGGCGAATAGCTGGCTACCACTTCCAGCGGCAGGTCGGACGGGATGCCCGGAATGCCGGACAGCGATTCCTGCAGATAGGCCTGAACCGTGTCGGTACCGACCATCCACTGGGCGACCGGTTTCACTCCGAGCGCGACCAGACTGTCTTCCAGATACGAAGCGATGACCGCTTTCGGCTGGGCCGGAACGGTTACTTCGTGGCCCATGGAGTCCTTCATTACGCGGTCTTCGGCCGGAGCCGCCGTCTCTTCCGCCGCCGGCGCTTCGTTAACGGCCGTGCCGCCTGCCGCCTGCTCGGAGGCCGGTTCCTTCGTTGCCGCGTTATTTGTTGCCGTATCGTTCGAGCAGGCGCTCACGACGAGCGCCAGGCCGCCGATCAGCGTAAATGCCAAGCTTTTGAACGTTTTCTTTGTCATGGTGAACAGCCCCTGTCGTTTATCTGATAATCATTCTCATACCCACAAATATAACGGCATTATACGCTCTGCGCAAGCTTCCGGATCAAGAATATTTCGAACGTCCCGTCCCTTTCCCCGTATAAGATAACAGGACGGAAACAGAGGAGGCGAAAGGCATGCCGGGCGGCGAGGCAAGATGTTCGATCTGCGGCAGAACTATCGAAGGCGACGAAACGGTATTGCTCAAGATGCGTTATCCGAAACGCAAAGGATTTACCGAGATCAAAGCGTACCTGAAAAACGAGGCCCGCTTCGTCTGCGAAAAATGCTTCGGCGAACGCTGGACGGAGCGGGACTAGCAGGCGAAGCGGCGGAGAAAACAGGCGCTCGAGCGGCACGGCGTCCGCTTCGCGGAACGCGAAAAGGAAGTCCGGGCAGCGCCCCGGGCTTCCTTTTTGCCGCGCTTTACGCCTTTTTCCGTTCCAGCCGTACCCGGATCATCTTGATGATCTCCATCAGCACGACGGCCGCCAGCGCCAATCCGGCCGCGATCAGCCACTGATTCGCGCCGAATTCGGCCGGAATCGAGAAGATGCCGCGGACGCCGGGAATCAGCGTGACCGCGTACAGAACGAAGCAGAACAGCACCGCGCCCAGGACGTACTTGTTGGCGAAAAATCCGGCGCCGAACGCCGTCTGCGTCTGCGAACGCGCCGCGAACGTCTGCAGCGTGCGCGCCAGAATCAGCGTGGTGAACGCCATGGCGACGCTGATCTCCGGCGATTCCTGCAGGCCGATATACTGCGACGCGATAACGGCCGCTCCGATCAGGATGCCTCGAACAATCACCGTCTGCAGCGTGCCGCCCGCGAAGATGCCTTCGTCGATATCGCGCGGTTGTCGGCGCATCACGTCCGGCTCCGCCTTCTCCATTCCCAGCGCGATCGCGGGCAGCGAATCGTTCAGCAGGTTGATGAACAGCAGCTGCAGCGCCGTGAACGGATTGATCCAATCGAACACAAGCGCGAACAGAATCGCGATAATCGCGCCCAGGTTGCCGGAGAACAGGTAAGCGATCGACTTTTTGATGTTGTCGAATACGGTACGACCGACTTCGACGGCGCTGACGATCGAGACGAAATTGTCGTCGGTCAGCACCATGGCCGCGGAGTTCTTCGCCACGTCCGTGCCGCTCCCCATCGCCACCCCGATATCGGCCTGCTTCAGCGCGGGCGCGTCGTTGACGCCGTCGCCGGTCATCGCGGTAATCCGGCCCTTCTTCTGCCAGGCGCGGACGATGCGGATCTTGTTCTCCGGCGAGACGCGCGCGTAGACGGCGATGCGCTCAAGGCGATTGTCCAGCTCTTCGTCCGACAGGCCGTCCAGCTCCCGGCCGGTCAGCGCCTCGTCGCCTTCTTCCATCAGCCCGATCTCGCGGCCGATCGCCTGAGCCGTCGTCTTATGGTCGCCGGTGATCATGACCGGACGAATCCCGGCGCTTCTCGCCTCTTCGATCGCGCCGTATACTTCGTCGCGCGGAGGATCGATCATCGCCGTCAGACCGACGAAGACCAGGTCGTTCTCGTCTTCTTCGCTGACGGAACCGCCGCCGGCAAGCTCTTTGTAGCCGAATGCCAGTACCCGCAGCGCCCGGTCCGAAAACTCCTCGTTTTTGGCCCGGATCTTCTCCAGCCACTCGTCCGTGAACGCCTCTTCGCGCTCGTCGATCCGGATGCCGGAACAGCGTCCCAACAGGACGTCGGGGCCGCCTTTGACGAGCAGCAGGCGCCGTCCGCCGATCGTGTGCACCGTCGACATCAGCTTGCGGTCGGAATCGAACGGAATCTCGTCCTCCCGCCCGTAAGCGCTGCGCACCTCTTCCTGATTCCGGTTCTTCTTCGCGCTGTAGGCGAGCAGCGCCGTCTCCGTCGGATCGCCGATCTCCTGTCCGTCCTCGTTGATGCGGGAATCGTTGCATAACACGGCGATGCGCATCAGCCACTGCTCCGACTCCGTCCATTCCGCGGGATCGTCCGGAATTTGTTCCGTTCGTCCTTCCGGCACGTAATCGTCCACGACCGTCATCTTGTTCTGCGTCAGCGTACCGGTCTTGTCCGTGCAGATGACGCGGGTCGAACCGAGCGTCTCCACCGCCGGCAGACGGCGAATAATGGCATGCCGCTTGGCCATCTTGTTCGTTCCGACGGCCAGCACGATCGTGACGATCGAAGACAGCGCCTCCGGAATCGCCGCGACCGCGACCGCTACGGCGAACATAAAGGCGCTTAAGATCGCCCCCGTCATGTCTCCCCCGTTATCTCCGGAACCGGCCGAGAACCATTCGCGCCCCGCTTCGACGCCGAAGATCACGATGCACAGAATCAGAATGAAGACGCCCAGCTTTTTGCTGAAACTTTCCAGCTTGCGCTGCAGCGGCGTCTGCTTCGCTTCCGCGCTCTCCAACAGCCCGGCGATCTTGCCGATCTCCGAGTTCGCGCCCGTGCCCGTGACGACCAGCGTGCCGCGTCCGTAGACGACCAGCGCTCCGCTGAACACCATGTTGCGGCGGTCGCCGATCCCGGCTTCCTCCCCGATCGTTTCGGTATGCTTCTCCGCCGCTTCCGATTCGCCCGTCAGCATGCCTTCGTCCGTCTTCAGCGAGCTGCTTTCCAGCAGCCGTCCGTCGGCCGGCACGTAATCTCCCGCTTCGAGCAGCACGATATCGCCCGGCACGACTTCCCTCGCCTCGACCGTCTGCACGCGCCCGTCCCGCTTGACCTTGGCCGCGGGAGCCGACATCTGCTTCAGCGCGTCGAGCGAGCTTTCCGCTTTTTTGGTCTGGACCACGCCGATGATCGAGTTCATGATCAGCACCGCGAAGATGATGACGGACTCGATGACTTCGCCCAGCGCCAGCTGCACGATTGCCGCCGCCAGCAGCACGATCACCATGGGATCTTTGAACGATTCGAGAATCAGCTTCCACACCGGGTCTTTTTCCCGTTCCTTCAGCTCGTTATAACCGTGCTCCTCCAGCCTTCTGCCCGCTTCTCCCGATTCCATTCCTTCCGGACGGGCATTCAGCGCCTTCAACGTTTCTTCCCCGCTTTTGCGATAAAACTCCACGGAATCCCTCCTCTTCCATTCGGCACGATCCGGCTTATGGATGGAATCGAAGCGGATGCTTCGGCCGGCCGTTCTCTCCTTTTTACCCATAAGACGCCGGCACAGTTCCGAATCCCGCTCGTTTTTCAGCAAATTTCATGGATTCGTAAGTTTGACGGAAAAGAAGATTCCGGCAGCAGCTTCCCGTACTCCCGGAATCCGGACGACTTTTGTATTCTTTTTCCATTCCGAATGTTAAAATAAGAAAATGAGCATTAAGGATCGGAAAAGCTTTTTCGCATTTTCGAAGGGGGAAAGGCATGAAACTGCATAAACAATTTCTGCTGCTGCACGAAAGGTACGGATCGGAAAGCGAAGCGCAGGTCACGCTGGCGGAGGTGGCGGAAACGCTCGACTGCACGCATCGCAGCGCGCTGACGGTCATCGGAAAGATGGCCGAAGCGGACTGGGTCCGTTGGGATTCGCGCCGGGGACGGGGGAAAAGGTCGGGACTTTCGTTTATCGTGACGCCGGAAGAAATCGCGGCGGAGTCGGTCGCGGAGGCGATCGGCCGAGGCGACATTCGGGGCATCGCCGGGGAACCGGAAGGCGGCGCGCCGCCGCCCGGGATGCGGGAACGGCTGAGGGAATCGCTGCGCGCTTATTTCGGCCATCACTCGGAGACGTCGACGGGCAGGCAGATCGACACGCTGCGGCTTCCGATCCGCCAGCAGCTTCATTCGCTGGACCCGCTGCGCACGAACCTGCTCGCCGAATCGTTCGTCGTCGGGCACGTCTTCGACGGGTTGGTCCGGCAGGAAGAGAGCTCCGGCGATATTTTGCACGCGCTGGCCCATCATTGGGAAGCGGAGGAGGAAGGGCGGCTGTGGACGTTCTATCTGCGCAAAGACGTGCTGTTTCATGACGGACGCGTTCTGACGTCCGAGGACGTCGCTTATACGTTCGAACGAATGCGGAGGCTGCCGGAACGGGTGCTGTACGGATTCATGGCGCGGAATATCGAGGAGGTAGCGACGGAGGGACCGCTGGCGGTCAAAATGCGGCTGAAGCGCGCCCACGCGCTGTTCCTGCCGTTCCTGTGCACGAGCCGGGCGGCGATCGTGCCGAAAAACGCGCTGCGCCGCGGCGATCGGGAATTCGGTCAGCGGCCGATCGGCACGGGACCGTTCCGCGTAGCGGAATTCGGACGCGACCTCTGCGTGCTGGAAGCGTTCGGCCCGTATTATATGGGCCGCGCCCATATGGACCGGGTGGAGATCGTCAATATCCCGTGGAACATGCAGGGCGGGGATTGGAGCGGCGGCGAAAGCGATTCGCCGTTTCACGTGTGGCCCGGGTTCGGACCGGTCGGCGTCCCGGCGGATGACGGAGAACGCGAAGCGGCGCGAGGGGAAAGCGGGATGCCCGCGGGGGAGGAGGCGCCCGGGAAAGGCGAGGCGCACGCCGCCAACAAAGCGGCGGCGCGGGAAGCCGCGCGCGGCGAGGTCTGGAGCCGCGCGCATGCGGAGGTATTCTCCCGCAAGTTCGTGACGTGCAACACGAAGAGCGGGCCGCTGCGCGACCCGGCGCTGCGCGCGGCCGTCATGGCCGCCCTGGCGGAGCGGAGCGCGGCGGCAGGCGCGGAGCCGGGAGGCCCTGGCGGCGCAGAAGCCGGGGAAGCGCCCGCGGGGGCGCGGGACGCAGGCGCGGAAGAGCCGCACGCCCGGCGTGCGGCGGACGGAGCGCGGGAACTGCCGGCGGCGGGACGGCAGGCCGCTGGCGCGGTCTCGGGCGGCGGGACGGAGCCGCCGGAGATGCCGAAAGCGCCGGAGACGCCGGCGCTGAGCCTGCTCACGATTCCGCAGTACCGTAAAGACGCCGCTCTCATCAAAGAGCGGCTGGAGCGGCACGGCTATCGGTGCCGGGTACGCATCGTCACGGTAGACGACTTCAAAGGCCGGACCCGGCTTGCGACCGACCTGATCCTGTTCTCGCTGATCCGCGACCGCGACGAGCAGCTGCGGCTGTTCGACCTGTACCTGACGATGTCGGAGCACGCGGACTCCAAGACGAGACTCTTTGTCCGGCGCGCGCTTCGCCGGGCCGCCGACGAGGCGACTCCTCGCGGCCGGGCGCGGGAATTGGACGGAATCGAGACTGCGCTGATCGCGGAGCATCAGCTGCATGTGCTGTACGAGACGCCTTTGCAGACGACGTATCTGCCCCGCATCCGCGGACTGCGCTTCGGTTCGCAGGGCTGGATCGATCTGCGGACGGTCTGGTTTCCGCCGGGCGAAGCTCTTCCGGCGGCAGCCGAAAAAACGGAAGAAAGCCGGCAGCGCTAAGCGGCTTTTTTCGTTTTCGGCGCAGCGGCATGACTGCACGGTACGGGAAACCAAAATGTTGCGAACATCCAACATTTACTGAGGACTTCGCCGATTCCGCGCTAAAATGTTGCGAGCATCCATCATTTTTCCGCTCAGCCTTCGAATCTGACTCAGAACGGAAAAAATGATGGATCTCTGCAGCAATTTTGTCTTCCGTGTCTCCCTGCCGGGCAAAATGATGGATTCCTGCAACAATTTCGCCTGCCGCCTGCTGCGATGTCCTCCTATCCCGGATTGTCGAGCGGCCGTCCTGCCATTCTGCGCGTCCACCCGCTTCTTTTCCCGGCGGAAGCCGGGCGCGGACTCGAAACGATCTCCCGCCGCCCCCGAATTGCCCGATTCCCGGACTCCTGGTTCAGCATATTCCCGCGCTTACTCCGCCGTTTCAGTCTCCCCGCGCACTTCGGCCGTTCCGCACGTTCCGGCGTTTTGGCTCCCGTACGTCTCGCCCCATATTTTCATGCTCCGGATGATCGGTTCCAACGTGCGGCCGAATTCGGTCAGCGAACATTCGACCTTCGGAGGCACCTGCTGGTACGCTTCGCGGTGCACGACGCCGTCTTTCTCCAATTCCCGCAGCTGCAGCGTCAGCATCCGTCGGGTGATCGTCGGGCAGATGCGGCGGAATTCGTTGAACCGCTTCGGCCCTTCGACGACGCCGAGCGGGCGCCTTTCCCCGTTCAACGCGGCAACATGCGCGAAGCGCACCGCAGGCTCGAAAGCGGCAGCATGATCGGCAAACTGGTCGTGGAAGGATTCGGAGAGTAAGCGAATTCCCGTTGTGCCGAAAAACGCAAAGCCCGGTCCGCCATGAACGGCGGACCGGGCTTTAATCGTTTGGAGCTGCTTGCGCAAAACGCGGCTTTCCGTTAACGATGCCGCGGTCCGATCCGCATCGGCCCGCCGCCCGCTTCAACCCCGAAACCGCGCGACCGCCTTCTGTTCAAGCTTTGATTCGCGCTGCATTTATTTTCTGGCCCGGCCCATGGAGATCTTCCGGTGCGTCTCCGCGTCGGCCACCACGTACAGCTTCGCTTCCGCCGGAAGCGGAGCGTCCAGCTTGCGGTTGATGGCGAGGTCGTCACGGTCGGCAATCAGCGTCGCTCCCTGCAGCAGCAGATCGTCGAACGCGTCGCGGTACGTTTTCCAGGAAGGATTCGCCGCCACCTCGTACAGGTCGCTGCCGTTGCCCCGGCTGAGCAGCTGGCTGATCACGTCGGAGCTGCCTTCCTGCAGCGCCGCGCGGACGGCAAGCCTCGAGATGGCATCGTGCGACAAAATAAACTCGTTGACGTGCGCATGCCGGAAATTCTGCACATGCTGCTCCTGGGTAATCTCCACGGTCGTATGCACGTCGGACGCCAATCGTTCGATGCTGGACACGATAAGCAGCGACTTGCCGTCGACGAGCGCCGACTCTTCGATCCGTTCGTCCGCGAACACGATCGCCGCCCGGCAGGTCGCGATGCTCGCTTTGGTGAGCACTTCGTCCGACGCGGGATCGCCGCTGACGAAGTGAACCTGTTCCATATGCTCGACCGGATGATGCGACGATTCGTCGATCAGCACGATATGCGTTCTGGGATCATAGCACAGAATTTCTTCGATGGCCGATTTGGCCTTTTTGCTCCAATTGACGATGACGACATGTCCCTGTCCCTGATAGCTCAACAATCCCGCTCCTCTCTTCCGCTGTACCTCCGCAATCGAATCGACGACTTTGCCGATGACCAGACTGAGCAGCCCGATTCCGAATATGTACAGGAAAATGGTGAATATTTTGCCTTCGGCCGACTCCATGAAGTAATCGCCGTAGCCCACGGTCGCCATCGTCGTCAGCACCCAGTAGAAGGCGTTGAACCAGTCCCCGAAGGTAGATGGTTCTATCGAATAAGCGACCGAAGCGCTGAACAGCACGAAAACTCCGATAATGATGCCGATCGTCGTTTTTCTTAAATGCATCAGCTTGGTCGACAGCCGGATAAAAAAGTGCACGCCCGCTCCTCCTTGCTTGGAAATGAACCGCGAATCGTCTATGATACGGCGAGAACGCTTTTTCCGAAACGCGGCTTTGAAAATTACGTACCACCTATAAGGTTGTCCATTCGAATTCCGCGCCGGCGCCTTTCCGAAGAAAAATCCGAAAGTCGCCGGGCTATCCCGAAGTTGGAGGTCAAATCCATGTCCATGTTCAAACGCATCCGCAACATTTTCGCCAAGCCCGAGGCTCCGATCCGCGAACGCGGCATTCTCGAGATCGGTCCCGGCGACATTTGCGAAGTCTCGCTCGTCACGTACGAAGTGGTCGGCCGGACCCGCAACAGCCGCCGCAACAGCGTCGTCCTGACGCTGCGCGACGGTTCTAATCTGTCTTATCTGGTTATTGAAGAGCGCGAAGAGAACAAGTACGCGCTGTACCATCCCATCGACGGGCGGCTCGACTCGATCGAGGAAGTCCCGACGACGATGGAACTCGACGGTATCGTCTACCATCTCGAAGAGCAGTACAACGGCCACGTCGCGACGACCGGCCGCACCCCGTTCATGCAGGGCGGCGACCAGTCCGTCTGGCAGTATCAGTCGGACAATATGAAGCTGCTGCGCATCGAATGGATGGACGGCCGCTTCATGCTCTACGAAGGCGAGGATATTCCTCCGGCCGACGTAAGAGTCATTCGAGGCGGAGGCGCGTAAGCCAAGCCCCTTTCGCCCAGTTGGATAAGGCCGCGCCCGCTGCTCACAGCGGACGCGGCCTTTTTTCTGCGTTTAGATAATCAGACTGCTGATGGAGATCGCTGTCCCGATGAATACCGCGCACAGCAGGAGCCCGACGGCCACATTGCCTTTTTGCAGCTGATCGGCGATTTTGAACTTCGGCGTAAGCAGCTCGAACACCCAGTACACGATGACGAGGCAGACTTGTCCGACTACGAACCACAGCGCCATATGCCAGATCGACGTATTGGTATAAGCCGAAATGCCGAGAATGATGCCCGTCGCGATAAACTTGCCGGCGAGCGCCAGTCCTACCGCCACATTGCCTTTTTTCAGCTCGTCCATGTCGTTGAACGGCGTCTTGATGAAGAAAATCAGCATGCCTACTACCTGCAGCACAATAATCGCTACCAGGCTGATCACCAGGTTGTACAAAATGATCCAATCAAACTCGAAGTCCATTATTTGGCCCACCCCCGAAATTTCGCATATGCCAGATCGTAATCGGCAAAGTCGTGCACTTCCTCCAGAACGACGGAAGCGGTTTTCGCATCTTTAAGCTTGCCGTAGCGACCTTCGTCGACCGGCTGCTTCATGCGGTTGCCCGAAGGCAGCTCAAGTACGGCGAAATTGCGCGTTTCTCCGTTGTACTCGGTCTTGTACACGCCGACCACGTCGATATCCGTCGTAACCGACACTTTCAAGTTCTCCAGATCGGCCATTGCCGCCGCCTCGTCCGGATACGACTTGAGCGTCGTCCAGCCGGACAAGCGGACATCGTTGCGTCCTTCTTCGTCCGTCGTCAGTTCGGCGTTCATGTACTGAAGCGTCCAGACCTTTTGTCCGGTCGCGTAATTGTTGTCGTTCGGCAGCAGTTCGTTATCCGGCAGGACGGTCATGTCGCTTCCGATCAGGTCGCCGACTTCGCCCTCCTGAATCCGGTAATCCCACGGTACGGTATTGGTGCCCGGACCGTCGTCTGCATTCGTGCTCAGCACGGAATTTTTCGAGCAGGCTCCCAGCGCCAACACAAGCAGCAGCAGAACCGGGAGCAGCAGCAGTCTTCCTGTGCCCAAGCTTCGCGGCGCACGCTGTCCGCTTCTCTCTGCCCGGCCGCTTGCCGACCCGGCAGCTTCGATATTTCGCCGCATTCATTTCACTCCCAACGCAATAAAATGGCTGGCATTGCCGGTGATCAATCCGCCGGCGCGGCCCAGCATGCCGCACGGAACGCCGTCGATGACGAACATGCCGGTGAGCAGATGCAGTTCGCCTTCGGCCGTCGTCACGCGCGGCAAGTCCGCCCTTTTCTGATACACGACGGGAAACAGACCGCTCGTGTCGTAACCTTCTTCGTCCTGAAGCTCCAGCTCGCCTTCGCGCCCGTACATGCGCACGGAGCCGCCTTCGCGGCCGAACATCGACTTGGATACGTAATCGCCGGAAAAAACGGGCTTGTTATATGTAGGCAGCATATACCGCCCGATCGCTTCGCGCTCTTCTTCGTCGTACAGCATGCCCAGTTCGTGCAGCCCCCAGACGACCGCCATCATGCCTTTGGACTGCAGCAGAATGGCATGCGGAGGGTTGAACAGCTTGAGCTGGCCGCTTTCGACCGCATAAGCCAGCGCTTCGCCGCCGTCGTCGACCGACATCCATTCTTTCGGGTACAGCGCGAACATCCGATGAATCGGAGCGCCGCTTCCGTCTTTGACCAGCCCGTCGTCGATCGTAAGCTCCAGACAGTCGACGAGCCGCATGTCCCGGCCGCTGTGCTTGACCAGCGCTTCGACGGTCCCCGAATCTTCCGCGTGCTCGCCGTAGGCGATGCAGGCCGCGGTATCCGGCTTCTCCGCCTCCCAGGCCGACCGCACCTGCTCCGGCATGGAACCGTTCATGCTGCGGATGCCTGCCTGCTCGCACATCCAAGGCGTGGCGATCGACGCTTCGACGTATCCGGTCGGCGTATCGGCGTTCAGCTCCAGCAGCTTGATGCCTTCATTCGTCACGGCGAAGTCGAACCTCGCGTAGCGGCTGATTACCGGTCCTTCCGCCACGGGCGCCTGATCGAGCATGTTCCATAGGACGGGCGGAATGCCGATCAGTTCGTACAGCTCGCGGCGGCGGTGAACGTACCGCACCGCTTTGTCGAACACCGACCACAGCCGGCGCGACGCTTCTTCAAGCTCGGCATGGACGGCTTCGTCCATCGCGGCGGCCTGGTCGATCCAATATCGTTCATCCTCGTAATCGGCCCAGGTAAAGCCCAGGCGACGCAGCTCTTCCACCCGTGCCGCCCGGTCCGGGGACGGACGGCCGACAATTTCGAATAGGCCGCTCATCCCCCGAAAAATCCTCCCGAACGCGAACCGGACGACTTCGAACCGGAGGAACTGAGCCCGCTCGATTTGCCGCCGATGCTGCCCGATCCGGCCGACGTCGATCGCCGGGTGATCTTGCCCGTCGAGTTCGACGTCTTCGGCCGGACGCTGGAGCCGGATACCGGCCGGTTCTGGAAGCTGCCGCTGTTGTAGCTTCGCGGCGTATAAGGACGGCTCGTGCCCGCGTAGTAACCGCCCCGGTTGTTATACCATCCGCGCGACGAATAAACGCCGGCGTTATTGAACAAGAAATGATACAGCATCAGGTCGCCCCAGCCGAAATGCGAACCGTAACCGCCGTAATAGTTGTTGACGACGGTCGTCCCGTCGCCGGAACCGCCCGTCTCGGAAGCCGGAGGCGCCGTCTGTTCTTCTTCCCGCAGATCTTCCGGCGTAATCGGAAGACTCCAATCGACCGTCGGATCGTAATACTGCTTCACTTCGTCCGACGACCATTCCACCAGCTTCGGCTCCGACGATCCGGACGCGTTCGAAGCGAGCGCGCCGCCCGGCACCAATGCCGTATTGGCGATCAGCGCGAGGCCGAGCGACGTCGACAGCACTTTGATCGGCCGGCTCGTAACCGGATCGGAATCCCGGCTAACGCGCGGCCGCGCATCGGCCGACGCCTGTCGGCCGCCGGACTTCGATTCTGCTTGTTGATTCTCTTTATGGTCCAACCTTCATTCCCTCCCTCTGAGCGAAAACTGCCTCCCTGCTCTTTAGCCGTGCATTGGCACAAGCAGAAGTTCCAGCTTGCCCGTATCGACATTCAGTCGGCCTTCGACCGCTTCGTATTCTTTGCCCTGTACCACGAGGTAATTGGCATGTTCGAGCGCGGCTACCATATTCATGCTCCACTGCCGCTCTTCGATCTGTCTTAATTCGCCGCCCACCATTTTTTCAAACAGCACGACTCCGATATCCTGTCCCATTGCATCCTCCCTCTTCTTGGATTGGATTCGCAGCTTTTTTCTGTGCACGCTGCTTTTTTTCTTCAGCTCACGGTTTCTGTATACGCACGTCCGCGGAATTCGTTGCGAAAAGTATCCGAGCCGCCTTTTCTTCCCGATATTCCCATCCAGCATACGATGTCTTTCCGATGAAGGCAATATACCGGCACTCGGATTCCGCGAAAACGCTCTCATATTTGGACACGGCAAAAAGACGCCCGCGCATTGAGGCGCGGACGCCGGGCTGGCGACGTTAGAGATCAAGGACCCGCGGCGCGCAGCCGATCGGCGTTCTCCGGCAAGCCGCATAGGCGCGCGCTTACGTCCGGGCTTTGCGGAGCTCCGGCTTTTTCCCGCCCGTCAGCAGGCTGACGGCGACGATCGCGATCAAATTGGCCGCGAAGCCGGGTACGATCTCGTACAGCGATTCCTTCAAGACCGGGATGTTGGCCCAGACGATGACGGTAATCGCCCCGGCGGCCATGCCGGCAAGCGCGCCCCAGCGGTTCATCCGCTTCCAATACAGGCTGAGCAAGATGACAGGGCCGAACGAAGCGCCGAAACCGGCCCAGGCGTAAGCCACCAGCGTCAGAATCGTATCGTTTTTCGTATAGGACAGCAGCAGGGCGACGATCGACACGACCAGCACCGCCGAGCGGCTGACCGCCGTCAGCTCCCGTTCCGAAGCGCCGCGGCGCAGCAGAATCCGGTAAAGATCCTCCGTCAGCGAACTGGACGTCACGAGCAGCTGCGAAGAGATCGTGCTCATGACGGCAGCCAGCAGCGCGGCGAGCAGAAAGCCCGTAATCAGAGGATGGAACATGATTCGCGACAGCTCGATAAACACCGTCTCCGGATCCGCCAGATTCCGGCCGCTTCGCGAAAAGTAAGCCGCGCCGATCAGACCCGTCAGCATGGCGCCGCAGACGGAGAAGATCATCCAGCACATGCCGATCCGCCGGGCTTTCTTGATTTCGTTGACCGAAGAAATCGCCATGAAGCGGACGATGATATGCGGTTGGCCGAAATAACCGAGCCCCCAGGCGAGCAGCGACACGATGCCGAGCGTGCTGGCGCCTTTGAGCGGATCGAGCAGCGTGGGATCGAAGGCGCGAATCTCGCTCAGCGTCCCGCCGACTCCTCCGGTATGGATCAGCGTGACGACCGGAACGAGAATCAGCGCGAGGAACATGATCAGCCCCTGCACGAAATCGGTCCAACTGACGGCCAGGAAACCGCCGAACAACGTGTAGGCGATCGTGACGCCCGCCACGATCCAAAGCCCCGTGCGGTAATCCAGTCCGAAGCTCGATTGGAACAGCACCCCGCCCGACACCATTCCGGATGAGATATAGAAAGTAAAGAATACGATGATAACCAGCGCGGAAACCAGGCGAACGATCCGCGTTCCGTCGCCGAAGCGGTTTTCCAGATAGGAAGGAATGGTCATCGCGTCGCCCGCTTCCTCCGTGTAGGTCCGCAGGCGGGGCGCCACGTAGAGCCAATTGGCGTACGCGCCGATCGTCAGCCCGACGGCGATCCAGCCGGCGCTGAGTCCCTGCGCGAACATCGCCCCGGGCAGTCCCATCAGCAGCCAGCCGCTCATGTCGGCCGCCCCCGCGCTGAGTGCGGTAACGGCAGGTCCGAGGCTGCGCCCTCCCAGCACGTAATCGGATAAGCCCGACGTGCGTTTGTACGCGAACCAGCCGATCAGCAGCATTCCGGCCAAATATACCGTCAGCGAAATCAAAATTTGCGTATTGATCATGTTGTTCCCCCGGTTTCTTTCATGTTGTCTCTTTGGACCTTCCGTTTTCGAAAGCCATTTTATGATCGTAATCGATTTACCGCGGCAGAGCAATATAATTGACGATTTCATGAGCAAATGTCAAATTCGAAAACGAATTCGGCGAATTTCTTGCATAAAGACGGTGCATTAGGCCAAAAAACCTTATATTATTAGTCGTGCTGCCCGTTTAGGGTTATGTAAGCAATAGGCAAGTCGAAAAGGTGGAGGGGTATCAATGAAAGGCAGTGCCGGAAAAAATGCGGAAGTCACCAAGCAAAACATCGTGGACAGCGTGCCGCAAACCGGATTTTTCGGTCATCCGAAAGGATTGCTGACGCTATTTTTCACGGAATTTTGGGAGCGCTTCTCGTATTACGGGATGCGGGCGCTTCTGCTGTACTACATTTACGATACGACGGTAAACGGCGGGCTCGGCTTTACCCAGTCGACCGCGGTCGCGATCATGTCGGTCTATGGGTCGCTTGTGTACATGTCGACCATTATCGGCGGCTGGTTGGCGGACCGCGTGCTCGGCAAGTCGAAGTCGTTATTCTACGGCGGCATCTTGATCATGCTGGGCCATATCGCGCTGGCTTTTCCTGGCGGGGCGCCGACGCTGTACACTTCGATGGGCCTCATCATTATCGGTACGGGGCTGCTGAAGCCGAACGTATCGAGCGTGGTAGGCGAAATGTATGCGGAAAACGATAATCGGCGCGACGCGGGCTTCAGCATCTTCTACATGGGCATCAATATGGGCGCCCTGATCGCTCCGCTGATCGTCGGCACCGTGGGGCAGAAGGTGGATTATCATCTCGGCTTCTCCCTGGCCGCGGTCGGCATGCTGGCCGGGCTGCTGGTCTTCCTGTTCACGCGCAAAAAGTACCTGGGACTCGCCGGCGCGACCGTGCCGAATCCGCTCACCCGCGAGGAACGCGGACGGGTGCTGACCCGGCTCGGCCTCGGCGCGCTGATCGTCGCGGCGATCGTCGCGGCCGCCGCCTGGACGGGCTGGTTGACGATCCGGTCGTTCACGGTCGCGATCAGCATCCTGGGCGTGCTGATTCCGGTCGCGTACTTCACCGTCATGTACCGAAGCGGCAAAACGACCGATATCGAGCGTTCCCGCCTGCTCGCCTACATTCCGCTGTTTATCGCGGCGGTCATGTTCTGGTCGATCCAGGAGCAGGGCGCGACGATCCTCGGCGTCTATGCCGACCAGCGGACGCAGCTGGACTTCGCCGGCATCCACATCGAGCCGTCCTGGTTCCAGTCGGCCAATCCGCTGTTCATCATCGTGCTGGCTCCCGTGTTCGCCTGGCTGTGGACGTCGCTCGGCGACCGCCAGCCGAGCGTCCCGGTCAAGTTCTCGCTCGGTCTGCTGTTCGCCGGCCTCTCGTTCCTGGTTATCCTGCTCCCGGGCCAATTCGGCGGCGGCGGGCTCGTCAATCCGCTGTGGCTCGTGCTCAGCTACTTCGTCGTTGTGCTCGGCGAGCTGTGCCTGTCGCCGGTCGGCCTCTCGACGACGACCAAGCTGGCGCCGGAAGCCTTCTCGGCTCAGGCGATGAGCCTCTGGTTTCTGGCACCGGCGGCGGCCCAGGCGATCAACGCCCTGATCAGCCAACTGTATTCGGAAGAGAACGAGACGCTGTATTTCGGCATTATCGGCGGCGCTTCGATCGCGCTGGGCGTCGTGCTGTTCCTGATCGCTCCGGTCATCCGAAAGGCGATGCGAGGCATTCATTAGACGTGAATATCGCACCGAACCGGCACCAAAAAGGCCTCTGCCCACTCGGCATGAGGCCTTTTCGGTATGGCGCGCCCGAAGCTTCCGACGTCAATCCAGACGGAACACTTCCGTCAGTTCGAAGGATACCGGGCTGTCGTCGGCATGGGTCTCCATAATGTCCTTCATGTAAGCCCACCATCTGCGGCAGACTTCCGTATCCGCGGAACGCGCCCAGAGCTCTTCGTCCGTAATCACCAGGTAAGCGAACAGATTGTCCGTCGCCGGATCAAGGAAAATCGAGTATTCGACCATCCCGTGTTCTCGCAGCATCTGCTCCATTTCGGGCCAGAGTTCGTCGTGCCGTCTGCGGTATTCGTCGTGATGCTCCTTGTACACCTTCATTACCGAAGCTTTGCGTATCATGATTTCCCCTCCTATGTAAGCGTTATCCATAATCGGATTCATTATATCTTTTCCGGCGCTTCAAAAATACGGGCGATCGATATTTTTCGGATGATTGCCGCAATATTCTTCCGGGCGGAAAGCATAAAGCACAAAAAAGCGAATCCTTTCGGATTCGCTCAGATTCGCTCAGGAAACGGCCGTCTGATCTTTCTTCATCTGCTTGCTGCGCAGCTGTCCGCAGGCCGCGTCGATGTCGGTGCCGTGCTCCATGCGTACGGTCGCGTTGATGCCGCGCTTCTTCAGCACGTCGTAAAAGCCGTTGATCGCCTCCGGCGTGCTGCGCTGATACTGGCTGTGCTCGTCGACCGGATTGTACGGAATCAGGTTGATGCTCGCCAGTTCCTTGAACTCGTCCAGCAGGTCGGCGAGCTGCGCGGCCGTCTCGAGGCCGTCGTTGACCTCGCTCAGCAAAATATACTCGAACATGATCCGGCGGCCCGTCGTTTCGAGGTAATAACGGACGGCGTCCATCAGCTTCTCCAGCGGGAACGCGCGGTTGATTTTCATGATCTGCGTACGCAGCTCGTTGTTCGGCGCATGCAGCGAAATCGCCAGATGCGTCTGCGTGCCGAGATCCGCGAAAGCGCGGATCTTGTCCGGGATGCCGCTCGTCGACACGGTGATTCGCTTGGCGGCGATCGCAAGTCCCTTGCGGTCCTTGACCACGTCGAGGAAGTTGATCAAATGCTCGAAGTTGTCGAACGGCTCGCCGATGCCCATCACGACGATATTGGTGACCTTCTCGCCCTTGCCGGCCGCGTCCAAATAATGCTGCACCGTCATGATCTGCTCGACGATCTCGCCGGCCGTCAGGTCGCGGCTTTTCTTGATCAGGCCGCTCGCGCAGAAGCTGCAGCCGATGTTGCAGCCGACCTGCGTCGTGACGCAGACGGACAAGCCGTACTTTTTGCGCATCAGCACGGTCTCGATCAAGCTTCCGTCATGCAATTGAAGCAAAAATTTGACCGTGCCGTCGGAAGCTTCCTGCTTGACGAACTCGGTCATCGTTTTCAACGAAAAACGCTCTTTCAGCAGCTCCAGGCAGGCCGCGTTGACCGCCGTCATCTGCGAAAAGTCGCTCACTCTTGCGCTATACAGCGCTTCCCAGATGTGCGCGGCGCGGGATTTCTTTTCCCCGTTTTGCGTCAGCCAGCCGGACAGCGCCTCCAATGTCAGTCCGTAAATGGACGGTTTGTTATTCATGCTGCGTTACCCTCTTTTCAACACCGGCAAAGACGCGCCCTGCGCCTTCTTCCGGTACGTAAAATTCGACTGTGCGGCGGGAAGCCGTACAGCCGAGCGTTCGTCCTTCATTGTCCCAAATTTTAGGCATGAACACAAGAGGCGCGGGCAACCCGCGTCTCTCGAACCGCGTTCCTGCGCCCGGTGACCGCCGGTGCCGATCAGAATACTTTCTCGTCGGCATAGCTGGCCCGAATTGCCAAAAATTCGTCCAGATGCTCCAGGAACAGATCGGTAAGTATCGGATCGAAATGGCCGCCTCTTTCTTTGCGGAACAGCTCGACGATATCGGCGAGCGGCCAAGCCTTCTTGTAAACGCGGTCGCTGGCCAGCGCGTCGAATACGTCGGCAATGGCCGTAATCCGGCCGTACAAATGAATATCCTCGCCTTTCAGACCCTGCGGATAACCGCCGCCTCCGTACTTCTCGTGATGCTGAAGCGCGATGATCGCGGCCGTCTTAAGAATAGGACGGTTCGAGTGCTTCAGCATCTCGTAGCCGGAGAGCGCGTGGCTCTGCATGGTCGCATACTCTTCCGCCGTCAGCTTTCCCGGCTTGTTGAGGATGGCGTCGCTGATGCCGACCTTGCCGATGTCGTGCATCGGGCTGGCCAGCGCGAGCAAGTTGGCCTCCTCTTCCGAAAGCCCGTATTTGAGCGCCAGCAGCTTGGTATATTCCGCCACCCGTTTGACGTGAAAGCCGGTTTCCTGGGAGCGGGTCTCCGCGATCTCGCCGAGCGTATAGATGATCTCCTTCTGCGTGCTTTCGATTTCGTGGCGCAGTTCCATATTTTCGAACACGGCATCCGTGTTGGCGCAGTAAGACTCGGCCAGGTAATATTCCCACTCGCTCGGCGTCCGGCCGCCGCCCACGAAAATCAGACGCTCGGTGCCCGCGCCGCTCGGCGAATAGAAGCTGAAGCCTTCCAGCGTCAGCGAAGCCGGATCGAGCGTCCGCAGCCGAGGAAGCACGTTTTCGACCTCGCGGGGCAGCGTCGACGCGTCGAGTTCCTTGTATCTGCCGACGGCGGCCAACTTGCGCCACTTCCGGTCGCTTCTCTGCAGAACCAATCCGTCGAAAGAAGCCCGGGCGTTCAGGATCGAGGCGAGATGGCGCAGCACGTCCTGCGCCAGTTCTTCCAGCGTGCCCGCGTTCAGCATGAGCGAGGAGGACAGCGCCACGTACTCCAAACTTTTTTTCTCGTCCTCGGTTTTTTTAAAGTCCCGATAGCCTCGCAGCGAGCCGACCAAAGCGGACTTCAGGCGCGCCGTTCCTCCGTCGAACTCGCCTTTGAGCCGGAAGTTGTTGATATCGTAATTTTGCATGATCTCTTCTTCGGCTTCCGCCCAACACCTGTCGGCTACGATTACGATCCGGACGGCCGCGTTCAGCAGCGTTTGACGAATGTGGGCGATCAACGCCAGCGGCTGACGGTCTCCCGAATCGTCCAGTTCCATCATTACGACCGCAATGTCCCGCTCTTCCTCCAGCACGAGGCGAGCCTCCAGGGCTCCGTCGGCATACAGCAGCCGAACGCCGCGGCCTTCGAAACGAAAATCGGCCAACAGACGGGAAAGCAGTACGGCTTCGTTCCGTTCGTTCGCAATCAATAAAATATTCCATTCGCCCTCGGTCGAGGGGCTGCTCTGCCCGTTCCCCGGGTATCCGTTCATTCCGATTCTCCTCCAGCCGTTGTCGATCGTGCTTCGTGAAATCCCGTTCTTACTATAAATAGATTCCGTCCTTTTCGCTTTATCGTCAACTTGGCGAGTGATTTGAAGGGAGGAAGGGTACAAATTCCTTATAATTCGCGTAAAAAGCCAAAACGGCGGCGCTTCGGCGCTGCGGATAAACACTTGGGACTCAAGGGAGGATAATAATGGAATTCGAAACGGGGAGACCGGATAAAAAAAGAAAAATCGTTCTCGCCGGAGCGACCGGCTTCATCGGCGGCGCCCTGCAGGAACGGTATGCCCGAAAAGGATACGACGTCAAGATGATTTCGAGGCGCCCGGAACATATTGCCTGGAATGATTTCGCGAAGATCGCGGAAGCTTTGAACGGGGCGGATCTGCTTGTAAACCTGGCCGGGCGTTCGGTCAACTGCCGGTACAACGAACGCAACCGGCGGGAGATCATGGAGTCGAGGACGGAGACGACCAGGATTCTGGGCGAAGCGGCAGCCGCCTTGCCCCATCCGCCGGCGCTGTGGATCAATTCGGGCACGGCCACGATCTATCGGGACGCGCGCGACCGCCCGATGACCGAGGAGAGCGGAGAGATCGGCAGCGGCTTCTCCGTCGACGTCGCCAAAGCATGGGAAGAAGCCTTTTTCTCGGCCGATACGCCTCGTACGCGCAAAGCGGTGCTGCGGATCGCGATCGTGCTGGGCAAAGGCGGCGGCGTCATGACCCCTTATGTCAACCTTGTCCGCTTCGGCCTCGGCGGGCATCAGGGACCGGGAGACCAGCGCTTCAGCTGGATACACCTCGAAGACCTGTGCCGCATGGTCGAATTTCTGGAGGAGCGGCAGGACCTGTCGGGCGTCTTCAACGCTTCCGCCCCCGAGCAGGTGACGAACGCCGAGCAGATGCGAATCATGCGCGAAGCCTACGGACGGCGCTTCGGTCTTCCGGCCCCCGCCTGGATGCTGGAAATGGGCGCCGTGGCGATCCGGACGGAAACGGAACTGATTCTCAAAAGCCGCTGGGTCGCGCCGGAACGGATGCTTCGCGCGGGATTCGAATTCCGCTATCCGACGCTGCGCGAGGCGATGGCGGAGATCGCCAGATGAAGCATCGGCTCCAAGCGTCGCCCGGCGCTTGTTCTACTTGCCGCTGTCCCGGCGCATATATTCGTCCGTGATCGCTTCGATGTAAGCGAAAGCCTCCTCGTCCAGTCCGTAAATCCGTGCCTGTTCGCCTTCGTCCGGCCGGATGAACGTCCAATATCGCTCAATCAGCCGCTCGTCGCCGCCGAATGCGTCTGCCGCGTACCCCAGCAGCTCGCGCGCAAGCTCGAGCGATTCCGGCGACTCCGGCGGACGATGCAGGTTCGCGCGGATTCTGCGCAGCAGCGCCGCCCAGACTTCCGCTTCCGGCCCGGTTTCGGCCGGCTGCGGGAGCCTGCGCAGCTCTTCGTCGGAGAAAAAGGCCGCGCGCCCCGCGCCTTTGCGGGCGGAGCCGAAGTCTTCCAGCTGGCGCACGAAATCGGCCATGTCTGCCAATACGACCTGCCGATTCACTTCGATCGAGAACAAACCGGAGTCGATCAGCTTTTTCATGGCGCCGAGTTCCTCCATGCGCGCGGCGATCCATTCCGATTGTCTCAGCAGCGCGTTTTTCCAAGACTCTTCGCGGGACCGTCCGGCTTCGGCCGGCAGCATATCGCCGATCTGCGACAGCTTGAATCCCATCGCTTTGAGCACGGCGATTTCCTGCAGTCGAACCAGATCTTCCGGCCCGTACAGCCTGTAGCCGGAGTCCGGATGGCGTTCGGGCCGCAGCAGGCCGAGTTCCTCGTAATAATGAAGCGCGGCCACGCTGACGCCCGAACGCCGGGCCAGTTCGCCGACTTTGTACGTTTCTCCGTTCATCGCGTCTCCTCCTTTCGCTTCTCCGCGAGCTTACCTCAACCGCCGCGCTCGGGGCAAGCCCGGCTTCGCGCCCCCTGCCAAACGCCGGCGGCGCAGTCCCGCCATAACGGCAAAAGCCGCAGCGCCGCCGACCACGACGCCCAGGAAGAGCACGAACAGGCGGCCCGTCTCCGGTTCGGCTTCGACGTAGCGTACCAGACCTTCGCCCGGTTCCGCCAATACGACAAACCGTGCCAGCATAAGATAGGCCAGATGGAAGCCGATGCTGCCTCCCAATCCGCCCAGCGCGAAACGGGCCGCCTGCAGCGCTATCGCAAAAAAGAACAGCAGCACGACATAATCGGCGGTGACTGCTTGAGCCTCCAAGCCGGTCGCCGCCTGCAGGGCGCGCGTCGCGATCGGCGCCAGCACGAACAGTACCGGAGCCAGCAAAAAAGCGGCGGCGGCCCGCATCCGGCGGCCGAGCGCATCCGGAATCAAGCTGCGGAACACGAGCTCTTCCGGCAGCGCTTCATAGAACAGCGCGAAGCAGAGATTGAACGCCATTGCCGTCAGCAGCGTTCCCGTGAAGCGGATCTCCTCGACGACGATCCAGCCGAGACCGTGCGCGATCCCGAATGCGGCGCCCGCCAGCGCAACCGCGATTCCGGCCGCAAGCAATCCGGCGCTGATCTCCCTCCTCCAGTACCCGTTCCGCAAGCGCAGCGGAAACTCGTCTTTTCTCCGGCTGTACGCCGACAGCACGGCCGGCACGACGATGAGGACCATGATCAGCGCCTGGAGCGAACGCCGAATCGGCACGGCGATACCCGAATGCTCCATCGCTTGATACGCCGCGGCCGCCGCATACAAAGCCAGCACGAAGCTCGCCCAGCCTACTGCGGCTCCCCTGCCCGTTTTCGGCTTTTTATCGGATTTCGATTCCCGGCTAGGTTTCATGCCAAATTCCATATCCCGTCTCCTCCTTCGGTCCGAAGCCGCTCTTTCCGCTTCGTTTAGGGCCACTATAAACCCTCAGGTATACTTGAGAGTCAAGCGCAAGGATGCGCGAAGCGGGTAATGGAAGCTATGACTCTCAAACCGAAAGCGAGGAAAATCCCTTGTCGCAAAATCCGAAGGTTCCATCCGAAGAATTGACGATCGTGGTCGGTGCCGGTCTGGCCGGTCTGACCTGCGCGTTCGAACTTGCCGAAAAGGGCAAGCCCGTGCTGGTACTGGAAGCCGCCCCTTATGTCGGCGGCCGTACCGCAAATTGGAACGAGAACGGCATGGAAGTCGAGTCCGGCTTCCATAAATTCATCGGCTACTATACGCTGCTGCCGGAACTGTTGGAGCGCGCCGGCATCAAGCTGAACGATATGCTGTTCTGGGAAAAGTCGATGGAAGCCCGCCACCCGGAAGCGGAGGAACCCGGCGTATTCGGTCTGGATCTCGTCCGCGCCCCGCTCAAGACGGTACTCGGCGCGCTCGGCAACAACAGCTATCTCACCCCGGCCGACAAAGCGTCGCTTATTCCTTTTTTTACGGCCGGATTCAAAGATTATCTGTCCAATCCCGAGGAGCTCGACGAGATTCCGGTGAAAGAATATGCCGAACGCCATCACGTCACGGAGCAGGCGCTGGAACGCATTCTGGAGCCGCTGTCGTCGGGCATCTTCTTCCTGCCTCCGGAGCAGTATTCGTCGTACGCTTTCTTCGGCCTGTTCGCTCCGGGCATTCCGCGCCTGCACAAAATGCGGATCGGCGCGTTCAGCGGCGGCATGACCGACGTGATGTGCCGGCCGCTGGCGGACGCGATCGAACGGCTGGGCGGCACGGTGCGCACATCGGCCCCGGTTCGCGGCCTGATCGCGGAAGAAGGGGCCGTGCGCGGCGTCGAATTGGAAAATGGGGAGCGTCTGCGGGCCGCGCAGGTCGTCGTGGCGGCAAATATCCGCCGCGCGCAGAAGCTGCTGTCCGAGCATTTCAGCTCGGTATCCGCGTTCAAACCGTTTTTCGAACTGGAAGCGATGCCGCATGTTACCGCCCAGTTCGAGCTGACGGAGCCTCTGCTGCCGAAAGACCGGACGACGTTCGGTCCGGGCACCCAGCTCGGCTCGTTCGGCGAGCAGGCGCGCACGACGTTCCGCGATAAAGCCGGCCGAACGTCGATCATTCTGGTCGACCCCGACGCGCTGGTCGACCTGCCGGAGGAGGAAGTTTGGCGGCGTACCGTCGACAGTCTCAAAGCGATCGGGCTCGACGGCGTGGATAACGCGACCGATTACCGGATCATTCGGGGCGACGAGAACTTTTACCGCTTGGCTGCCGGAAACGAGAAGAAGCGGCCGAAGCAGGTTACGCCGATTCCCGGATTGTTCCTGGCGGGCGACTACACGAAGCAGCCGTTTCTGGCTACGATGGAAGGCGCCGTCATTTCGGGTCAGCGGGCGGCGAGGGGCATTTTGAAAGCTTAAATGTCCCTTCGGAAAATTTTCGAACAGAAACGAAACCGCCTTACGCGGCGCCGCGTATATCTGGCATCAATCAAACGGAGGGTGAACTATAATGTCGTTCTTCAAAAAAATGTTGGCCAGCGTAGGAATCGGAAATGCCAAGGTGGATACGGTGCTCGACTCCGCGGAAGTTCCGGTAGGCGGAGACATTTCGGGCGTCGTATACATACAGGGCGGCCAGGTGGAGCAGCAGGTCGACCGGATCTATCTGTTCCTCAAATCGGAGTACATTCGCGAGCATGACGACCGCAAAGTGCGCGAAACGGCGACGATCACCAAATTCCTGCTGACGGAGCGCTTTACGCTGCGCGCCGGCGAACGCAAAGAAGTCCCGTTCCGCTTCACTTTGCCGGAATACACGCCGGTTACGCTGCGCAGTTCCGGCGTTTGGATCGAGACGGGTCTCGATATCCCGAGCGCCGCCGACGCGACGGACCGCGACGCGCTGAACGTGACGCCGAGCGACGAAATTCAGGTCGCGCTCGACGCGATCGAACTGCTGGGTTTCCGGCTGCGCGAAGTAACGAACGACTACGCGCCGCGCCTGGGCGGACCGCTGCCGTTCGTGCAGGAATTCGAATACGTGCCGACGACCAAGTTCCGCGGCCATCTCGACGAACTGGAAGTGCTTTTCCGCCAGCAGCACGGCGATCTCGAGCTGCTGCTCGAAGTCGACCGGCGCGCGCGCGGTCTGGGCGGATTCTTCTCCGAAGCGATGGGAACCGACGAGAGTCTCGTACGCCTGAACCTGTCGCGAAGCGACCTCGGCCGAGGTCCTCACCACGTCGCGGACATTCTGGAAGACACGATTTCGCGCTACGCGCATTGATCCTACGGCGGAGCACGGCTCCGGCTTCTCCGCCGGGCAGCCGCCGCGCATGCAGGACCGCCTTCCGCGGTCCTTTTTGTCATGCGGTCGTTCCTTGCGATTCGCCTACGCCGGCGTTTTTCCGCACGAAACCGGGTTAAGCTTTCTTCGGGACGGGTATGGTTACAAAAAGCCCCGGCTCGGCCGGGAGACCGAAGGAGGAACTCTTCATGTCCAACAAGATTCCCAAAAGCCTGCTGACCGTCGTCATTACGGGCGCTTCAAGCGGTATCGGACGCGGCGTCGCCAAGCGGCTCGCTGCCGAAGGCGCCCAGCTCGTGCTGGCCGCGCGCCGCACTTCGCTGATCGACGAACTGGCGTTGGAATGCGGCAACGCGATCGCGGTGACGACCGACGTCGCCAAGGAAGAAGACGTAGCCCGCCTGTTCGAGGCGGCGATCGCCAAATACGGCAAGGTCGACGTCTGGATCAACAATGCCGGCGTCGGCGCGATCGGGCCTTTTACGGACATTCCGCTGAAGGATCATATCCGCGTCGTCGAAACGAATGTCTTCGGCACGATCTACGGCAGTCATTACGCGCTGCGGCATTTCAAGGAACGCCGCGCCGGCACGCTGATCAATCTCGCATCCGTGACGAGCAAGATTTCTTTCCCTTACTACAACACGTACTCCGCGACCAAGTATGCCATCGCCGGCTTGAACGGCTCGCTTCATCAGGAGATGGAGCTTGAAGGCTTCGAAGACATTCACGTCTGCGCCGTGCATCCGTGGGCGACCGATACGCCGTGGTTCGAACATGCCGGCAATTACAGCGGGCACGAAGCCCAGATGAAGCCGATGGACGATGCGGACAGCGTAGTCGACGCCATCGTCAAGCTGCTCGACGATCCGCAGGAATCGGTCGAGGTCGGCGTCAAGACCAAAGGATCGACGATCTCCAGCAATCTGATGCCCGGCCTGACCGAAGATCTCAACGCCAAGTATTTGCAAAAAGTGATGCAGGACGCGCCTCCCGCCGAAAATACCTCGGGCAGCATTCACGAGCCGATGGCGACGGGCGTCGGCGTCTCCGGCGGTATCCGCAAACGGATGAAGCGGCAGAACGAGTCGGACGGCGCATCGCCGGACGATCAGGTATCGCCTTAAAGGAGGCGGGTACGATCGACTTTGACTTCCCCGCGGCCCGCAGCTGCTAAAAACGCGAAAGAAGCCGGAATGAAACGTTCCGGCTTCCAGGCTGTCGAAAAAGTCACGTAGTAGAGAGAAGCAAGCCGGCTCCGAGAGAAATTCGTTCCGGTCGCGTGTTGAAATCGGGAAAAGAGATCGAATTTTAGCGGAATTTTCCCGATTTCAAAGGCGAACACTATCGTTCCTTCACTGAATTTCTCTCTCCGCCGTCTCGCTTCTAGCTACATTAGACTTTCTCGACACGTTGGAAGCCGGAACGAAACGTTCCGGCTTCTTTTTTTATGCCCGTCCGAGGCCGAACGTCTCCGCCAGCATCTCGTACATTCTCATTTTCATGTCGAAATCCGGCGACACCGTCGCCAGCATCAGCTCGTCCGCCTCGTACAGGTCGGCCAGCACGGTCAGCTGCCTGCGCACGCCGGCAGGATCGCCGACCACCATGCGGCCGCGTCCCGCCCGAATTTTCTGCCGCTGTTCGTCCGTGTAGGTTCGGGTGCCGACCTCCCTCAGCGAGGGAACGCGGTCCAGTCGGCCGCCTTCCGCGATATCGAGCAGGTAATCGTCGAACACGGCGGCCAGCCGCTCCGCCTCGGCTTCGTCCCTTCCGCAGACCGCGAACAGGGAGACCAGCACCCGGGGGCGCCCTTCTTCGGCCGAGGGAACGAATCGTTCGCGATAAGTCCGCACCGCTTCGCGGCCCGCCCTGCCGCGGATGAAATGCCCGAACGCCAGTCCCATTCCGTTCGCGGCGGCGATCTCCGCACCGCTGTCGCTGGAACCGAGCAGCCATAAGTCCGGCGGCGACGAAGGCGTCGGCGTCACGACCGGCCCCTGTTCGCCGCGGACGTGGGCGGCCAGCTTCGCGACCTGTTCGGGATAACGGCGAAACGACCCGCTGCGTCCGTCGAGCAGAGCCGCCGACGTCTCGGCGCGCCCGCCCGTCGAGCGTCCGACGCCCAGATCGATCCGTCCCGGATACAGGGAAGCGAGTACGGAGAAACTTTCCGCTACTTTAAACGGACTGTGCATCGGCAGCATGACGCCGCCCGAGCCGATCCGCATGTCTCCCCGGGTCGCAGCCGCCAGCGCGGAGACGAGAACCTCCGGCGCCGAGCCGGCCAGCACCCGGTTGCCGTGATGCTCCGACACCCAAAAGCGGCGATAACCCCATTGTTCCGCCGCCCGGGCCAACCGCAGCGTTTCCTCCAGGGCAAGTTCCGGCGAAGCGCCCGAACGAATCTCCGAATAGTCCAAAATCGACAGCTGCATGCCGTCACCTTCCTTTCGTGTGCCGTTCCGTATCCGTTTTCTATTATACGATATCTCCGCGCACGAAAAAAAAGCCGAGAGTTTTCGCCTGCCCGGCTTGTTTTGCTGGCCCTTCATCCTTGCGCCGCGATCGCTTATCGCCAGCCGTCCTCGCGAAATCCATAGAGAGCCGCTCAAATAATATTGTTAAAATCCTTCGCGCGCGCGTCCAACTGCTCGGAAGCCGCGGAAATATCCTCGAATTCTTCCATGGCGGTACGAATCTGCGAATGGCTGCGGCTGATATTGTCCTGAGCCAGATTCGTGCCTTCCGTAATATTGGTGACTTCTTTCGTGATGCCTTCGATATTGCGGCGCACTTCGACGATCGACTCGCTGACGCGGCCCGCCAGCTTGCGCACTTCCTTCGCCACGATATCGAAGCCTTTGCCGTGTTCTCCCGCATGCGCCGCTTCGATGGCGGCGTTCAAGGCCAGCAGACTCGTCTGCGAAGCGATCTCCTGAATGGTCTGCACGATGCCCCGGATCGATTCCGCCTGGCTCTGCAGGCTGGCCAGCGTCGAAATGTTTTTTTCGGACACTTCCGATATGCCCTCGATGCTCTTCATCAGCTCGTGGCTGCGCACGATTCCCGACTCCGCGCGCACATTCAGTCCCTCGGACATCTGCTGCAGCTCGGTCACGACCTCTTCGATATTCTTTTGACGGCGGGTGATATCGGTTGCGACTTTGAACACGGCCAGCACTTTGCCGCCTTCGTCCAGCACCGGCATATAAGTCGCTTCCAGTCAGATCCGTTCGCCTCGGGCATCCATCCGTTCGATCTTGTCCTGATAGCTGCGCCCGGCCAGCAGATCGCGCCAAAATTTGTCGTACGCCGGGCTGTTCGCAAACTCCGGAAAACAAAACTGCCGGTGCTGCATGCCGATCATCTGCTGCTCCGTGTATCCCATTGCTCCGGCAAAACTGCGATTGACGTAAACAACCCGGCGGTTCAAATCAAAACGGATAATTGCCAGATTTTGTTCCAAAGCCATCACAAGCAGGTCGTTATTGACGGCGCTTGCCGTTCCCTTATCCATGTGTAATCACCCGTTTCTTTAAATTAATTTAAAACCGCCAAATTAAAAACCCCTCAATCTAATTTTGCGCAATGGTTGCTTGTCTATTATATCGTCTTTTTAAGACTTTGTTTTATGTTTTTCGACATTTTTTTCAAAAATTCCTTCCTGAATTTCCGGAAAACAGGATTATAAGCCTAAAAAAAAGAACCGGACGTCCTGCCCCGTTCTTTTCTCTGCTTTTTCCGTATATGGATCGCCCTTAATTAAAGCAGCTTGGAAAACTCCTTGGCCTGAGCGTCCAGTTCGCCGGAAGCCGCCGAAATCTCGGCAAATTCGTCGATCGCGAGCCGGATCTGCTCCTGGCTCTCCGTTACGGTGTTCTGCGCCAGATTCGTGCCGTTCGCCATATTGTCGACTTCTTTCGTAATGCCTTCGATGTTCCGGCGGACTTCCACGATCGAATCGCCGGCCCGATTCGCCAGCTTCCGAACCTCTTTGGCTACGATGTCGAAGCCCTTGCCGTGCTCGCCGGCGTGCGCCGCTTCGATGGCGGCGTTCAGCGCCAGCAGGCTTGTCTGGGAAGCGATCTCTTGAATCGTCTGCACGATGCCCCGGATAGAATCCGCCTGGCGCTGCAGGCTGGCCAGCGTGCTCATATTCTCCTGCGACACCTGCGCAATATGTTCGATGCTCTGAAGCAGCGCTTGGCTTCGCTGAATGCCGCCTTCGGCTCGAATATTCAATCCGTCGGACATCTGCTGCAGCTCGTCCATGACGGTCGAGATGGTCTCGATGCGCTCCGTGATGTTCGTGGCGACTTTGGATACCCCAAGCACCTGGCGGTTGCTTCCGAACACCGGCATGTACGTGGCCTGCAGCCAAATTACGCGCCCGGATGCCGTCACGCGCTGAATTCTGTCTTCGTAACTGCGTCCGCTGAACAGATCGCGCCAAAATTTGTCGTACGCCGGACTGCCCGCGAATTCCGGCAGACAAAATCGGCGGTGATCCATACCCTGCATTTCTTCCTTCGAATAACCCATTACATTGGCGAAGTTATGGTTAACGTAGACGACCCGGCGGTTCAGATCGAACCGAATAATCGCCAAATTTTCTTCAAGCGCTTTTACAACCAAATCATCGCTTACCTGCTCTTCGGCTTGCCGTTCGTTCAATCCGCTCACTAAACCACCGGACCTTCCTTTATTTTCCTGTTATAATAAGGGTTTTGCACAAGTATATTTCCCATCAAACTTTCTTGTCAACTATATCGGTACAAATTCCCCGATTCCTTAGTCTTCTCTCCTTTTTTCAAAAATCGGGAGCCTTTTGATCGGTAAAAGGGACGCTCCGAGCTGTCGAAGCGTCCTTTCTGCCGATCTCATTCACTTTTGCCCGACCTTTTACGCGCGGACGGTCAGTCTCCCGTCGGCGCCTGAGGCGGGGACGCATCCCCGAATACGGTAACCCGGTTTTTGCCGCCGCGTTTCGATACGTACAGCGCGGCGTCCGCCTGCTGATACAATTCTTCGAAGTTCAGGCCGCGCGGGTCCGTATAAGCGATGCCGATGCTGGATGTGACCCCGATCGAGCGGCTCCCCGGCAGGTCGAACGTCGAGGCTTCGATCGCCGCGCGGAGCCGTTCCGCTCCTGCCAGCATTTCTTCTTCCGTCAACCGCGTTATAAACACGGCAAACTCTTCCCCGCCGAATCGGCTCGTAAGCGCCTCTCCGCCGAAACCGGCATCCAGAACGGAGGCGAACCCTTCCAGAATCAGATCGCCGGCCGCATGGCCGTAGGTGTCGTTGACTCGCTTGAAATCGTCGATATCCAACAGCATGAGCATCAATCCCGGCTCATCGAGCCTTCCCACAACCTGCTCCACGAAGTACCGCCGATTGACGAGGCCGGTCAGGGAATCGATCGTCGCCTGCCGGGTCAGCACCTTTTTCTGCGCTTCCAGCTCCTCGTTTTTTTCTTTCAGCTGCTCCATGTACATCTTCGTATTGTCGATGATCCGGCCTGCTTCCACGGCGATCTCTTCGATTTCCGAGTAAGACCGGTCCATCCGGATTCCCTTTTCGAACAGCTCGTCGACATCGCCGTCGGCCAGCCGGCGGAACACGCCGCGAAGCTGGGCCATGGAACGAAGCAGCGGCCCGATCAGCCACCTGCCCAGCAGGTAGTTGACGTAAAAGCAGAGCAGGCCGAGCAGCAGCATCAAGACGGCCGTCACCCCGACGATCCGGACCAGCAGCGGCGGATAAATGCGGGCTGTAATAAGGCCGATCTCTTCGCCGCCGTCGCTCAGGATCGGGGCGTAGTACGGCTTGTTGAAATATTCGTACAGCCAGTTCCGTTCTTCGAGCGCTGCCCGGGCGGTACCGGCAGACGGCAGGTAAGCGCTGCGATACAGCTCTTTTCCGCCCAGCTCGACCACGATATCGACCGTGTGCAGCGCGCGCGGCATTTCGCGGCCTTCGTCGTACACAAGCGGTTCGTCCCCGTCGATCAAAGGAATCCGGTAATTCACGACCTCCTGCCGCTCCACCGTCTTCCACCAGCGTTCGAATCCGGTTGCGGCGGGCGAAAGGTCTTCGAGCCGGTCGATGCCGTGGTTTTCCGGGAAAGCGGGAGACGTCATCTCGCGCATGGTGGAATGGGCGACGAGCTGCGCGCCGAGCTGCGCGAGAGGGCGGATCACCACCGAAAGCAATATGGTGACGATGACCGCGAACACCAGAATGGTAAACAGCGTGGACGCATTCATGGAACGGCGAATCAGCCGGCTTAAGCTTGGGCTGCCGGTTTTATGGGTCAAGAGGACTTCCTCCCGTTCTTCTGTATCGCATCCCACAAAAGCCCGTGCCGGGGAAATGGGCGAAATGCCGTTCCGAAAGCATAGGCTAAAAGCAGCCGCGTTCCTCAATTGTAGCGGCGGATTACATCGCGCGCAATCCATTTTGTAGACAGGATGGGAGCGTCAGGCCAAAAATTTTCGATAAACGCGCAAACGACCGCGGGAATCGGATAAAATCGAGTGAAAAAACGGCCGCGCTATGCTACAATACTGAAATTGCATCCCATTGCAATCGGCCATCATCCTAGGGAGGTTTATCGATCGCCATGCTTATTATTGGTATAGCCGGCGGCACCGGTTCCGGCAAAACGACGGTCGCAAGATCCGTTATCGACCGGCTCGGCGCAGGCAAAGTCACTTTCATATCTCAGGACAACTATTATAAAGATCATCCCGATCTGACCCTTGAGGAGCGCGGAGCGATCAATTACGATCATCCTTTCGCGTTCGACAACGACCTGATGGTCGAGCACCTGAACGCACTGAAGGAAGGCCGCACGGCCTATGCTCCGGTGTACGACTTCACCATCCATGCCCGTTCCGCGGACAAGACGGTGGAACTTAAGCCGAACAACATCGTGATCATCGAAGGACTGCACGTGCTGTCGGACGAACATCTTCGCGCGCTGCTCGACATCAAGGTGTTCGTCGATACCGATCCGGACGTGCGCATCCTGCGCCGCGTGCTGCGCGACATCGAAGAACGCGGCCGCAACATCCGTTCCGTGCACGATCAGTACCTCACGACGGTCAAGCCGATGCACGAGGCATTCATCGAGCCGTCGAAGAAATACGCCGACCTGATCATTCCGGAAGGCGGACACAACGAAGTCGGCATTCAGCTGCTGTCGATCCTGACGGAAAAATATCTGTCGGGCGACCACAAGTGGAACGGCCGCCCGTAAAGGCATTCCCGCCAAAAAAAGAAGCTTATCTTCCGTCAAAGGCGCGTTTCGCGCCCTGCGAAAGATAAGCTTCTTTGGTTTGTCCCGGCCGAAACGCCTTTACTTGACCCGGCTTACTTGTAAAAAACTTTATCGACGTTGTATTTGGCCCGTCCGCTGTTGATGAGATAGGTCTCGTAAATTTCGCGCTCCGTCGGATCGGCGACCAGGCACACGTCGATGCGCCGCACTTCGTCGCGATGATTTTTCATCGGCGATACGCTGTCTTCGAAATGTTTTTTGATGCGGGGTCTGAGCTTGCGCGCTTTGCCTACGAAGAGCAGCTCGCCGTCCGCGCCGTAGAACATGAAGATGCCGCCTTCTTCCCGGGTAATCAGGTGAAAATCGGTAAATCCGTAAATGTGGCTGAGCTGCGGGTTCTCCTGCTTCTCGATGGAGACGTCCGGCTTCGGCACCGTAATTTGAATCATGCTGTTCACGTCCTCTTTTTCGGTTGGCGCTAATGCCCGCCGGCTTTGCAAAAAGCGCGTCCGGCGCTGCCATCCTACCACAGAATTCTCTGCCGCGCCATGAAAATCGGCAGCCCCGCAACCTTCATGGCATCTTCCGCGTATGCTCTTCCATGCAGGAATCGGCAGCGCGGGGAGAGAATGGATACCGAAGCGCAGAGGCACGGACTGCCGCCGATTTTCCGAATTTGAAGGAGTGAAGACCGATGTCCACCGTTCATGCAAGCATCACCGAGGGGGTTCTGCGCACGCGCAAGAAGCTGCGCCAGGATACGCTGATTTCGATTTTCGAAGAATTCGACGGAGAGCGAATGGGGTTAAACGACGCCAAGCGGACGGAAAAATACCGCAAAATGGCGCTCGGCCCGTTTTCCTTTTATCGGGGCAGCGCTTATCTGTTCTACTTCGACGTTACCCGACAGTATTTCCCTTACCATACGCCGAAAGATCGACCGACCTGGGTGCAGGGCGATCTCCACTTCGAAAACTTTGGCGCTTTTCAGAGCGGGGACGGACGCATCGTCTACGACGTAAACGACTTTGACGAAGGATACGTCGGTTCTTATCTGTACGACGTCGTGAGGATGGCGGTCAGCGTCGTGCTCGTCGGCCGTCAGCTCGGCTATTCGCCGGAAGGCCAGCTTGAAGCGGCGGCGCACTACGTACGTTCCTACTACAAACAGATGGACAAGTTCGCCTCCGGCAAGGACGACCCGGCAAGATTCTCGGTCGATTCTTCCTGCGCCAAAGGACCGGTCCGCAAGCTGCTGTGCAAGCTGGAGAAGCGTCAGCAGGGACATTTCCTGGAAAAGGTGACCGCTCGGATGCAGGGCGAAACCGGACGGGCCTTTCTTGAAAACGCCGAGTTGGTCGAACCGTCGGCGGAAGAACGCGAGGGCCTGGAACAGGCCTGGCCGTTCTATATGGATACGGTTCTGTCCCGGCGTTCGGGCGAGGAACATTACCGGATCAAGGATATTGCCGTGAAGCACGGATCGGGCACCGCGTCGATCGGGCTGGACCGCTTCTACGTGCTGATCGAAGGCGGTTCGGCCGAATCGACGGGCGACCGCGATTCCGACGACACCGTGCTGGAAGTGAAGGAAGTGCGGGTACCCGTGCCGGCCTATTTCATGCCTTATTCCGAGTCGTTCTGGGAGACGTTCTCGCATCAGGGCAAGCGGGTCACGGCGACGCAGCAGGCGATGCATCACCAGGCCGATCCTTACCTGGGGTTCCTGACGATCGACGGCCGCCATTTTTACGCGCGCGAGCGCTCGCCGTACAAAAAGCGGCTGAAACTCGAAGCGCTGCGGACGACGGAAGACATGCGGCGCGTGCTGACGCTGATGGGCCGGCTGACCGCCAAAATGCACGCGCGAGCCGACTTCGACGTCAGTCTGGGTATTCTGCCTTATCACAGCGAAAAAGAGATCGTCAAGGCGATGGGCGACGACTGCGGGGCATTCGTCAAGCATCTCTCGCAGTTCGCTTATGCTTACGCGGACGTCGTCGAGCGGGACTACGCCCTGTTCGGCGAATGGATCGCGCAGCGTTTCCCGGAGACGCGGACGGAAGCCGTGCCGCAGGCGGAAACTCCGTAAGCGGGAATGCCGACTCCGACGCCGGTTCGACAAAACCCCCGGATTCAAGCGACTTCGCCTGAATCCGGGGGTTTTCGCATGCGTCGAAATGTCGAAGCTTTTATTCGAACGGGCGGGAATCGCCCGGCAAGCAGCCGTCCCGGGTCATTTGCGGGCGAGCTCTTTACAAGCTTCCGCCGAACGTGTCTCCGCCCTGGATCGTCCCGCTCTCGAATCCTTTGTAGAACCAGCTTTTGCGCTGTTCCGACGTGCCGTGCGTGAAGCTGTCCGGCACGACGTACCCCTGCGACTGCAGCTGAATGCTGTCGTCGCCGACGGCGCTGGCGGCTCTCAGCGCTTCGTCCAGGTCGCCCTGCTCCAGCAGGTTGCGGCCCTGCTCGTAATGCGCCCAGACGCCCGCGTAATAATCCGCCTGCAGTTCCAGCTTGACGGAGTATTTGTTGTATTCCGTCTCGCTGAGCGTCCGGCGCAGCCGGTCGACCTTGTCGCTCGTGCCGAGCAGCTTCTGGACGTGGTGTCCGACTTCGTGAGCCACCACGTAAGCCATGGCGAAATCGCCGGGCGCGTTGAAGCGCTGTTTCAATTCGTCATAGAAGCTGAGGTCGATATACAGCTTCTCGTCGCCCGGACAGTAGAACGGTCCGACGGCCGAACTCGCCGTTCCGCAGGCGGACTGCACGCTGCCGGTGAACAGAACGAGCTTTGGGTTGCGATAGGTCATCCCGTTGTCGCGGAATACCTGTCCCCAGACGTCTTCCGTATCGGCCAGCACAACGGAAACGAAGTCGGCCAGTTCCTCTTCTTCCGCCGTTCCCTGATAAGTGCCCGCCGTCTGCGTTTGCGTCTCCGTCGACGTGATGCCGCTGAGCAGGCTGCCCGGATTGCCGCCCATCAGCATGACGATGATGACAATGACGATCCCGCCGATCCCCAGGCCGCCTCCGATCTTCAACCCGCCCCCTCCGCCGCTTTGGCCGCGCCGGTCTTCGACGTTACCGCTCGCCCTTCTGCCCTTCCACTGCATGGATGCTCCTCCTTGATGCCGGTGCGCCGGCTTCCCGCCGCGCGCCGCTTCTTATGATTCGGGACCGCCGCGCCCATTGCTCTTCCGAATGCCGGGCGCGTCCCCTGCTCTCTTTCACAGAATTAACCCGGATTGCAGCGTTCAACGCGGAGAGCGGGGAGCCGACATCTCCAAAAAGGCTTCTTCAAACCAAAAAGTTCGGCACGGCTCCCTTTTGGCGGAAACCATGCCGGACTTATCGAAGGGCAGGCGGCTGCCCGCCGTGTGCCTTTTTTGAAAACAGCTTGAAAGAACGCGATTTCCCGAACGTCTACCCCTGATTTGGTTCCAGGGCGTCCAGCCGTTGCAAAATCCGGCGCTTGCGGTACAGCATATGAGCCGCTTCGGACACGTCGCCCAGCGTCTGGCGGTTGGCGAACGCGCCGAACACGATGCCCGCGATCGGGACGGCCTGCAGCAGTTTTTTCCAGCCCCAGCTGTCGCGGTAAGTCGTCACGACTTCCCTCCATCCCTGGATCTTCGACATGGCGGTGACGGAAGGCGGAAGTTTGCCGTCCTCGCCGGCCTTCAAGTTCAGCTCGTCCAGCAGCGACTGCTTGCCTACGAGATCGGAAGAGGCGAATTGAAGCACCTTGACGGCGAAGACCCGCTCCGCCTTGTCGTTCGCGTCGTAACCGTAGCAGAGCCCGATTTCCTGAATGACTTTAAGCGACAGACCCAGTACGGCCGGAATGTCCGCGGCCAGCGTGAATACGCCGCCGATTCCGGTCGTCGCTCCCTGCGCCGCAGCCAGATTGCGGCTCTCCCCGGCCAAGCGGCCGGCCGCCTCGTCCATGACCGACAGCGGATAAGGACCCGCTTCCGGCACGTCGCGCTTGCGGGCGATGTTCTCCAGCATTCCCGTTACGCGGCGGCGGGCGATCAAGTATTTGCCGCCGTTCTGGACATAGCTGCCCAGCTCGTCGAGCAGGCTGCCGATCTTCTCGTGAATGAATTTCGGCGTGACTTTGTCGAGCAGTTTGAACGGAATCCGGGCAATCTTGTCCCAGATCGGCATTTTGCGCTGATCTTTCATCCACTTTTCCGCTTCGACCAGCGCGGCTTGAAGCTGGGCTCGGCTGTCGGGAACGGACGGTGCCGGCTCGCGGCCGTCCGCGCTTCCCGCTCCGTCCTCTTCTCCCTCGCTATCCGTGCGCGGCGTCTCATCCCATTCGTTCGTCATTCGCTTCCCTCCCGTAGGTATCTGGATCTCCAGTATGATTACCCTTTATACGCGGGGAGGCCGCAGCGGTTACGAATTCGGCTCCGCGATCCGCCGCAGGGGGGCGTCCCAGCGGAGCGGACTTGCGCCGGCGAGCCGCAGGCCGCCGGCCCACTCCGGCGAAGCCGCCGCATCCGCGGGCGCGGCGGCTTCGCCGGCCAGAATGCGCCGTCCGAGTTCCGACGGCGCGAACTTCCGGTTCCCGAAGTCCGGCACGGCACGGCCGTACTTCGGGAACGCCCCTTCTCCGCTGACGCTCAGCAGCGGAGAAGGCCCGGCGGCCATCCGTTCCAGATGCCGCCAGAATTCGAGGTCGCCCAGCCCCAGGGCGACCAGCTTGTCCGTCGAGCGCCGGAACAGCTCGATCGGGCCGGCGGCGCCGGAAGCCGCCGCTTCGAGCACGGCGCGCTGGATGCTGCCGAGGCCGTCTTCCGCCGACGGCAGGCGCGACAGATGCGCCTCGAACGCGGCGCGGGCGAACGGCAGTGCCGCGCTGTCCGCTTCGAGAAAGCGGACGTGCTCTTCCGGGTCCGGCGAGCTGTAGGCCGCCCAGAACCGGGAAGCGAGCTCAAACTGCTCGGAGCCGGCCGGCTGCCAGGTGCCGGACAGCGTCTTCAGCTGTTCGGCGCGCAGCTG
Source organism: Saccharibacillus alkalitolerans (assembly GCF_011090185.1). GTDB lineage: Bacteria > Bacillota > Bacilli > Paenibacillales > Paenibacillaceae > Saccharibacillus > Saccharibacillus alkalitolerans. The sequence goes on from NZ_JAAFGS010000004.1 coordinate 446,400, forward strand.
GCCGAGTCCATGGAACACCTCGATGCCCGGGAATTCGCCGATGCAGAGCAGGCTGACCCGGGTCTGCCAGGACTTCGCGCGGCCGATCCGGTTCAGCAGCAGCGCCAGCATCGTCTGGTCGAACAAGTCGTGTTCGAACCAGAGCACCGCTTCTTCGTAACGTTCCAGCTCCCGCAGGCGCCGCTCCTGCTCCGCGCAGCCGTCCAAATAAACAGAGCGCGGAATGCCCAGCTCCCGTTCGAGAACGTCGGCCCGCGCGAAGCGTGCCGACGCTTCTTCCATATCGGCGAACGCCGGTCCGAACGGATACAATTCTCTCCAAACCAGCACTTCCCCTTCGATTCCCGCTTCCCGCACCAGCTTCGCGGTATGATCTCCGTTTACGATATGCAGCATGTTTTTTCCTCCTTCATGCAAGTCGCGGAACGCGGCGGAGAAGTCGGCGACGTGCAGGGCGGAACGCAGCCGGTTTCTGGCGTCGAACAGCCGCTTTTTGAGCGCCGATTCCGACACGCCGAGAAAGGCGGCGATGTCCCGTACCGGATAACCTTCGAAATAATACAGCCGAACCGCATCCCGCTGCCCGCTCGGCAGCCGGCCTACGGAATCGTACAGCCGGCTTCGCAGTTCGCGCAGCTCGGCCGTCTTCGCCGTATCGGCCCCTTCGTCGGCTGCGGCTTCGGCCGCTTCCCCGATCGGCAGCACCGGTATTCTTTTGCGTCGAAGCAGGCGGCCCGCTTTCCGTATGACGATGGTTCGAAGCCACCCCGGAAAAGCTTCCGCGTTCTCCAACTTTTCCAATCCGGCAAAAGCTTCGGCAAAGGCTTCCTGTACGACGTCTTCCGCCAGATGCGCATCCCTTGTCTTTTCGTAAGCGGCCGCGTACGCCATGCCGCTGAACCGCCGAAAAATCCGCTCGCACGCTTCGGCATTCCCCCGCCTCGCTTGTTCCACCCATTCTTTCATCCCTCGTTCTCCTTCCGCGCGTTCCTGCCCTTATAGTGCCGCCCGCCGGACAATCGGTTACCCGCGTCCTCAATTTCGACAATATTTCTCTAATTATTCTTTATTTTGTACCGATGAAAAGGAAGATATACTATTATGATAATAGAACTAAAGAACTATATAAAAAAGAGGGAACCCCTTATGCGCAATCCAGCAAAAAACGCAGCCGCTTTTCTCTTTATTTTACTATTCACGACTTTCTACTACGCTTGGGTTACGATATGGAGTCATGACGAATCGATGTCCACCTGGGGCGGAAACGTACTGTCGATGGCCGGCAGCTTGATCGCCGCCCTCTGGTTGGCCGGAGCCGCCAAACGATCGGTCCGCGAAAAGCGAACGTTTTGGGCGCTGCTTTCGGCCGGGTGCTGGAATTATTTTATTGCCGAAGCCGTCTGGATGTACGACGAAAAAGTGCTGATGATCGAGCCGCCGTCTCCCGGCTGGACCGATTTCTTTTACATTATGCAGGTGGTCTGCTATCTCGCCGCCTTCGTCTATCCGTTTACCCGTCTCAAAAAAAGCTACGGCGCGTTCAAGCTCGTCTTCGACATCTTGATCGTTATGGCGGTAGCCGCGACGTTCAGCTGGCATTATCTGATCGGCCCGACCCTGCGGGAAGGCGGCGCCTCTTGGCTGACTCTCCTTGTCAATCTGGCTTATCCGATTACCGACCTTGCGCTGCTGTTCGGGGCGATGAGCTTGTACTGGGGAACCCGCAAAGTCTTCCCGAAGCGGCTGATCCTGTTCATCTTCATGGGCCTGATGACTCAGGCTCTTGTCGACTCCGCTTATCTGTATTTGCTGTCGACGGACAGCTACGTCTCGGGCAGCTTGATCGATCCGTTCTTCATGCTAAGCCTCCTTCTGGTAGGCTACGCCGGCTTTCTTCAGCAGCCGGAGAGCAAGCGTGCGGAACTGCCGGATGAAGAGGAAGAGGCCGGCGTGGAACGTCTGGATATTCCGCGGCTGCTGCTTCCCTACGTGAACGTCATGGTTCTGTTCCTGTTCATGATTTCCGGTTCCGCGGGCATCGACGCCTTCACGATCGGCACCGGCATTTCGATCCTGCTCGTCATCGTGCGCCAGCTGTTGATCCTTCTGGAAAACCGTCAGCTGCTGCTCAGCGTATACCGCAAAACGGAAGAGCTCGAACTCAGCGAAGAGCGCTACAAATCGCTGTTCGAGTACCATCCGGACCCCGTGTATTCGCTTGATTCGAACGGCAGATTCGATAGCGCCAATGCCGCCTGTTCGGAACTGCTGGGCTGCGGGCGCGAAGAATTGCTCGGCAGGTCCCATACCGATTTTATTGCGGCCGGAAGCCTGGCGGAAGCCGAAAATCATCTGATTCCCGCCAGATCGGGGCAGCCTCAGCGTTACGAGGCCGAAGTTCGCAGCCTGAGCGGCAGGATCAGCGTGGTCAGCATGACGCATATTCCGATCCGCGTTCGGAATCGGATCGTGGGCATTTTCGGCATCGGCCGGGATATTACGGTCAACAAGCGGAACGAGGAACGCATCCGTTATTTGGCTTACCATGATTCGCTGACGGGGCTGTCCAATCGCGCGGCGTTCGACGAAGAATTGAAAACCGCGATCGAGGAAGCCGGGCAGTCGAACGAGACGTTCGCCGTCGTCTTCATCGATCTCGACCGCTTCAAAAACGTGAACGACACGCTGGGCCACGACGTGGGAGATCGCCTTCTGATCTCCGTCGCGGAGAGGCTGAAGCGCCGCATCGGCAAAGAAGATACGGTAGCCCGCCAGGGCGGAGACGAATTTACGCTTATCCTGCGCGGCATCCAAGACCGGGAAGGGGCCCGAGCCGCCGCCCAGCGAATTCTGGAGGCGCTCACCCCTTCCCATACGCTCGACGGACACGAAATCCTCGCTCTGCCGAGCATCGGACTGTCCGTCTATCCGATCGACGACGATACGCCGGTCGGCTTGATGAAAAAAGCGGATATCGCGCTGTACCAAGTCAAATACGGCGGCCGGGGCCATCACCGGATGTACTGCGAGACCGACCCCGGCGCTTCCCGGAAGTTCATTCTGGAAAAAGACCTCGGTCTGGCGCTGGAGAGAGAGCAGCTGTTCCTCCATTACCAGCCGCAAATCGATTCCGGCACGCTCGAATTGAAAGGGGTGGAAGCCCTTATCCGTTGGAACCATCCGGAGTTCGGGTTGGTGTCTCCGGCGGAGTTTATCCCGATCGCCGAGGAGAGCGGGCATATCGGGGCCATCGGCGGCTGGGTATTGTCGGAGGCCTGCACGCAGGCCAAACGCTGGAGCGACGAAGGCAGTCCGATCAAGGTCGGCGTCAATCTCTCGCCGCAGCAGCTGCATCGGCCGGATATCGCGGATCAGGTGCGGAACGTGCTGGAGCAGACCGGACTGCCGCCGGAGCTGCTCGATTTGGAGATCACGGAATCCGCCGCCTTGAGCCGTCCCGAGCTTGTACTGGTCCGCCTGCAGGAGCTCAAGCGGCTGGGCCTGACGATTTCGGTCGACGACTTCGGCACCGGCTATTCTTCCCTCTCTTATTTGGAGACGTTCCCGGTCGACAAGATCAAGATCGCGCGTCAATTTACCAGCAAGCTGGAGAACCGCCAGGTCAATCGGATGATCGTCTCGCATATCGTCGACCTGGCCCGCACGCTCGAGATGAGCGTAATCGCCGAAGGCGTCGAAAGCGAGAACCAGGCCGCCATCCTTCGGGCGATCGAATGCGTGGAGATGCAGGGCTATCTGTTCGGGCATCCCGTTCCGCCCGAGGAGATCAGCCGCATGCTCCCGCTTCAACCGGAGCTGTAGGACGCGCTTGGGCGGCGCGTCTTTTCCGACCGAAGAAGAATCAAACAAAAATCCCTGCCGGGTCCGGCAGGGATTTTCGTCTTGCTTCGTCTCGCTTCGTTTGGCTTCGTCTTGCTTAACGAATGGCGATATAGATCCGGGCCTGGGCGGCAGCCGGATCGAATCCGCGGGTGTCGTACAATTCGAAATCGCCGGTATAGGCCCGCCGCTCCGACGACCGTTCGAAATGAGCCCAGATATCCGCCCAGGCTTCCGCCACGACTTCTCCGAAAGGACCTTTGCGGGTCTGGAAGACGCGGTAGCGGCCGCCCGGCACGAACGCTCTCAGACGTTCCGGACCGCTCCCGAACGGTTCGCTTTCTTCGCCGGACGATTTTTCCGAGGCGGGAGCGGATTCGTGGCCGATGACCAGCGTATAAGCGCCGGAGGCATCGCTTTCGTAATCGGTATACAGCGCGTAAATCAAGTGGGGATTGCGAATGCCGGGCTCTACGGCAAGCCCGCTGCGATAATAAGCCTGCCAGAGGCCGGGAATCCGGCCGCTCGCTCCCGCCTCGGCCGCATTGGTCGTTCGCACCGCCACGCCGGTCAGCGCAAAGCTTTCCCGATCCGTATAGACCGCCCGATCGTCGGCCGGCAGGAAATCAAGATGTTGGGCATTGTACGCGTTCATCGAAAATCATCCTCTCTATGGCGCTCCCCGAATCTCCCCCGGCCGCAAAAAAGCCCGAACCGCGGCAGCGGGAACCGAAAGCGCGCCTTCGGTCAATTTCCATCAGCATACACGCCCAAAGCGGACAGCTTCCTGTCCACGTTCTCCGTCCGGCTTCGTTAACGGATTTCCGAACCGCTCGATAGCGGCTGCGCCGCGTAACTTTCGACGATGCTCCGCGCCCGCCGAACCAGTTCGGCCGCGATCTCGCCCGGAGACTCGACGATTACCCGGTCTCCGTAACTGAGCAGCATGCCGTAGAACCAGTCGTCGGCCGCGAACGAGCCGCCGACCCGTACGCTTCCGTCCGCAAGTTCGGCAATCCTCGAGGGGTCGAACTCGTCCGTTACCCGCAAGCGCACTTCGGGACGGAAGCGCAGCGACACTTCGATCCTCGGCGCCGGGTCCCAATCGTCTTTCCATTCGTAAGCTTCCAGCGGCGGCGCCGGCTTCGGTATGAAGGGCTCCCCCGTTTCCTTAAGTTCCAGCATCCGGGACAAGCGAAAAAGTCGGAATTCCCCGCGCAGCAAACAGTAGGCCTGCAAATACCAGACGCCGCCTTTCATCAGCAGCATGGCCGGCTCCAGCGTACGCCGGCTTTCCCGGCCGTTCATGTCGAGGTAGCGAACCTCTACCCGCAGCGATTCCCGGGCCGCCTTCCGCAGGCGATCGATGCGCCCTTGTACCGACACGCTCCGACTCCACGGATTGAAATCGAATACGACGCCCGGGCCGGACGCTCCGTCTCCCGCGCTTCCCAGCAGCGCCTGCACTTTTTCCGTCAAATCCGAGAAAGTCCGGTCGTCCAGCGCCGTCGCCGCTCCTTTGACCGCGCTGCGCAGCGCTTCGATCTCGCCGGGAGTAAGCATCTGCCGCCCGATCGTATAGCGCTCCATCAGCTCGAAGCCGCCGCTCGCCCCCTGATGCGACACGATGGGAATGCCCGCTCGGCTCAGCGTTTCGATATCCCGGTAGACGGTTTTGGTCGAGACTTCGAACCTCTCCGCAAGCTCACCCGCACTGATCCTTCGCCGGTTCAGCAGCAGAATCGTAATGGCCAGCAGACGATCGATTTTCATCGCTTGATCCCTCCTCGCGCGCCAGAATGCTCCGCGCTTCCTTATGTATACGTTCAAGATGCATACCTTCATTGTACGGCAAACAAACGTTCCAGTGCAGCGAAAAATAAGGCTTTCTTTTCCGCCGTCCGGATTGTTCGAATTCTGTGCGGCTCCCTCTCGAAAAGCCCCTTTTTTTTCCAAACTTGCAACCGTCTTCTCCCATCCCTTACTATCAGGAAGAGGACTTCGGGGCGGGTACCGGACACCTGCCTTCAAGCGAGTTCCGCTAAGCGAAAATGAAAACATCCCTCTTTTTCTGAAAATATATCGATACTTACATATTAGAACAAGCTGCCGTCTTCGGCTTTCAACTCTGCACGTCCGCCAATGTTTGTTCGTCAGCCGGTCCGGGAGCCGGGTCCCGCCAAAAATCAGAACCGAGGTGAATAACATGGAAAATTGGATCACAAGTTTCATGAACGATTGGGGTTATTTCGGTATTTTTCTGCTGATTGCCCTCGAAAACATTTTCCCGCCGATTCCGTCCGAGGTGATTCTGACGTTCGGAGGCTTCATGACGACGCAAACGGACATGCACATCGTCGGCGTCATCATTGCTTCGACTTTGGGGTCCGTGGCGGGGGCCGGCGCGCTGTATGCGCTCGGTGCCGTCATGAAGCAGGAACGCATGGAACGTCTTATCGAAAAACACGGCAAATGGCTCAGGCTCAAAAAGGAAGACGTGGGCAAAGCCTACGGCTGGTTCGACCGCTTCGGCAAATGGGCCGTGTTCCTGTGCCGTCTCGTGCCGCTGGTGCGCAGTCTCATCTCCATTCCGGCCGGCAGCGTGCGCATGAACCTGGTTTCTTTCCTGACCCTGACCACGCTCGGATCGCTGCTCTGGAATACCGTTCTGACGCTGATCGGAAGCGCCGTCGGCGAATCGTGGGAAAGCGTCGTCGGGCAGATGGACGTGTTCTCGAACGTGGTATACGTCATTCTGGGCCTGCTGCTGGCGGCGGGGATCTTCCTCTTTTTCCGCAAAAGAAGCCGGGGAGTTAAAAACGGATCGTAAGCGGGTATGAGGGAAGTAAAGGAGGGGATTGTTATGGAAGCCATCACCGTGACCGCCGTGCTCAAAGCCAAACCGGGACGGGAGCACGAACTGCGCGGGGAGCTGATCAAAGTGATCGGTCCGACACGCGCCGAACCCGGCTGCCTGGAATACGTATTGAACGAATCGATCGAAGATTCGCTCACGTTCGTGTTTTACGAGCGTTGGGAAAACGCGGACGCCGTTCAGGCTCACCTGGAGAGCGACCATTATAAGGCTTACCGCCTGGCGATCGAAGATTTGGTCGAGAGCCGCGAAGTCTACCGGCTGCAGCCGGTAACGGCCTGACCGGCCTTCCCTTCACGCCGAAGCCCGCGGACGGGCAGATTCCTACGCGGGCTTTTGAGGCGTACTTCGGCTTCCGTCAGATACGTTGCCTAGGCTGCCGCTTTTCTCGTGCTCCGCGACAGAACCGCTTTTCGCCCGGTTGGGCGTAGGGCGGTTCTATTTGCGTGAAATGGGGGTAAGAAAGGGTAAAGCCCGAATTAACGGACAATTCAAATTCCAATCAACCGAAAGCCTGAGGTGAACGAGCGTTATGTCCAGCAAGTCCGAATTCGATTCCGCGGACGGCGTGTTCGGCGGCCCGCCCGAATCTCCCGACGGCCGCGAAGCGCTGTATGCCGCGCCGGCGGAAGAAGCCGTCGACGAACTTGAACGGGTATCCGGCACCCATCCGGGTTATCGGCGCGCGCACGCACGCGGCTTCTGCTGCCGCGCTTCGTTTCTGCCGAGCGGCAAAGCCGCCCCTTTCACGACCGCTCCGCATCTGCAGGAGCAGGAGGTCAAGGCGATCGTCCGCTTCTCGGGCAGCTCGACCGATCCCGCACTGGCGGATCTGCTGTCGCCGGCCAAAGGCATGGCGGTCCAGTTCCTGCTGCCCGACGGAGGGCGATCCAGCCTGGTCGGCGTGACCGTGCCGGTCTTTTTCGCCAGGACGCCGGAATCGTTCATGGAGATGCTCATGACGCTGAATCGGACCAAGTCGGGGCGGATGCCGAAGGCCGAAGCGCTGCGGCGCTTCGCGCGCCATTTCGGCGAAAGCCGTCAAAGCCTGCTGGCGCTTAAGCGTTTGAAGCCGCCGGCCAGTTACGCGACCAACTTGTATTACTGCATTCACGTCTATTTCCTCGTCGACGAAGAAGGACGCCGCCGGCCGGTCAAATTCGAATGGATTCCCGATTCGGGCGTGCAGACCCTATCCATTCACGATGCCGCCGCGATGCCCGACGACTACCTGGAACGCGAGTTGGAGTCGAGGCTTCGGGAACAGCCGCCTTCGTTCAAGCTCAATATCGTGTTCGGCGAAGAAGGCGATCCGACCGACGATCCGACCAAGCGCTGGCCGAGCGACCGCCGCCGCATCGACGCCGGACGTCTCGTGCTGCTGGAACCGGTCGCCGAGCCGCACGGCCTGATCATGGACCCGACCTCCGTGACCGACGGCATCGCGCTGTCCGACGACCCGATCCTCAACTTCCGCCGCGACACCTATGCCGAATCGCTGAAACGCCGCAGCGGCGGGCATTGACCGCAGCGGCCGTGGTACCGTGATACGCTTCGAAAGCAAGCTTCAAGCAGGATATAGGACGCAGGCCCGAGACGCGAACATGCCGCGCTTCGGGCTTTTTTCGGTCTGTGCCGCGGCTGACTTCGGCCGCAGGCCCGCGGTCGGCCGGGCTGGCGGCTTTGCTGCGGCTTGCCGGCGTGCGGCTTGCCGGCGTGCGGCTTGGCGGTGTGCGGTTTGGCCGCGTGCGGCTTGGCGCTAGCGTTACGGCATGACGGCCTTTTTAAATAAGTGCATGAGAGCAGCTATTTGGCGCGAATCGCCATAAAATCGCCAAATAACTGCACACGAGCACTTATTTGGCGAAAAGAAGCGGTTCTGCGCATGAAAAACGGAAAATAAGTGCTCCAGCGCAGTTATTTCATCAAAAACGTAAAAAAAAGCGAAAATAAGTGCTCTCCTGCACTTATTTTCGCTCTGTTTTTATGTTCGTTTCCGTTCTTGCTATGTTCGTTCCCGTTCCTGCTATGTCTGTTCCCGTTCTCGCTGCGGCTCCGACTTCTCCGTACCGGGAAGCACGCATACCCGCACTTCGATCTCCATTCCCGCGAACTGCTCCCGCACGATTTCGCGCACTTTCTCCCAGCGCAGCCGGTCCAGGCCGCTGCCGATCCGCGGCATGGCCAGCTTCGTCACGCTTTCCCTCTCGCAGATGTCCCGCAGCGAGCGGACGGCGGCGGTCAGCGAAGCGTAAGTCGGCTTATTGAAATACTTCGCTTTCGTCACCAAGTTCATCACCCGGCCCTCCCGGTAGCACGCGCCGACCTCGAGCGGCGCGGCCGCGGCCTTCGCCTTCAACGGCTCCAGGGCGAACCGCCGCACGAACTCGGCCGCGATCCCTTTGCCCATCTTGGCGTCGGCCGAAATGCAGTGCGCCAGCACATAATCGTCCGGCAGCGCGAACAGGTCGCCTTCGATCTCCGTGAAATTCATAACCGTCCCCCTTCCGCTTCTCCCGTTACAGCGCCCGGCCCCATATACGCTCGAACGGGCGGATCGTCCGTCCGTCCTTCGAGCGGTCCAGCACGGCGAAGACCACGCGGTCGAAATGCGCGGCCCAGCCTTCGCCGTCCAGCAGACGGCGCCACCATCCGGCGACGTCGGCCGGATCGTTGCGGAACACGCCGCAGCCGTAGGCGCCGAGCACCAGCTCCCGATCGCCGCGTTCGGCGAAGACGGCGAGCGCCAGCCGCATTCTCTCCAGCATGACCGCTTTGGCGAGCTCCGCATCCTCTCCCTTAAGCAGCACCTGCCCGTAATTCACGGCGGGCAGCGTCAGCACCGATGCCCGCACCGGAGGCGCGGTCAATTCGAAGCGCTCGTCGCGGAAAAAGACGACGTCCGGCGAGTAGATCGCGTGATGCGTATACATCATCGTGCCGCTGGCCCGGTTGGCGTCGTAGTAACCGGGATGCTTGAGCTGGGTCGGATACAGCCCGCTCGCGATCGCCAAGTTCTCCTCCTGCGCGTTGGCGCCGTTCAGAAAGCCTCCGCCGGGATTTTTCGCGCTGGCAAAGTTCAGCAGGCCGATGCGTCCCGTTCCCGAAGAAGCCAGGTCGCGGACCGTCTTCACCGCCGATTCGTTCACGACGCGGTAGTCCGTGCGCGGGCGGCCGGCAGACAAAGGGCCCGCCGAGGCGGCGCGTTTTGCCTCGCCGTCCGCAGCTTCGCCCGCGCCTTCCCGCGGCTCGGCTCTTTTTGCCGTCAGGGCCGCTTCGCCGCTCGCTGCCGCCCCGTTATCGCTTTCCGGTTCGGCTTCTTCGCGAAGCGCCGACGAAACATCCGGCTCCGCCCGCCCGAACTCTCGCACGATCTTCGCACCCCGCTCCGGCGTAATGAGGATGCTGTCCTCCTCGGAACGGCGCTGCGCCTCTTCGATCACGATCTTCTCGCCGCGGCAGACGTAAGCTCCGCCGCGGGCGATCTCCACCGTCTCGGCCGCGATGCGTCTCATTCGGTCTCTGGCCGCTTCCCGGCCGTCCCCGACCCGCCCGTTCTCTCGTTCGTTCACTTCATTCTTCCTCCTTCAGCAGCCCGTCCCGCGCTTCCCCCAGCGCAAAGCCGAGCAGGTTCGTTCCCCGCCATTTAAGCGGATTTTCCGCGTTCGGATCGCTCCTGTCCAGACCGATGCCCCAGATCCGGTCGACCGGGCTGGCTTCGACCAGAATCCGGCTGCGCGTCTTTTTGAGAAAGCTCCACAGCTCTTCGTTCTGCCGGAATTTCTCCGTGCTCGCGCGTCTCACGATGCCGTACGCTTCCTTTTTCCAGACCGTGTCGTCGAAATTCCGCACTTCCCGGCCGAACGCCTTCATCTGCTTCGGATGCTTGGCTCCCAAAATTTTGTCGCGGGCGTCTTCGTCGCCGAACAGTCTCGCTTTTTCCGCCATCATGTACTGTTCCGCGCAGCTGTATTCGATCCCGTCGACGGCAAAGCGGCTCGGCCACCACTGGCTCAGACAGCTTGCGTCGACCGTGCCGGGCGTCTTCGGCGTATGTCCCCAGAACAGCAAGTACTTCAAGCGGGTTCCCGCGCCGTGCGCTTTGCGCAGTTCTTCCAGCGTATAGATCATGAGTAATCGCCCCATTCCTCGCGGCTGCGCCGGTATAATCTCGAAGGCCGGTGCCCCGCGTTTTCCGTATATTGGTCCGTCTTCTCCACCAGAGGCTCCGCTTTGCGGCGGAACGCCGCCTTGAGCAGTTCCCGGTCCAGAATCGCTTCGTATACCTGCTGCAGCTCCGTCAGGGTAAACAGCTCCGGCATGAGATGCAGCGCCAGTTCGCCTTCCTCCAGCCGGCCGCGCAGCCGATCGACCGCCATCGCGACGATCTTCGCATGGTCGAACGCCAGCCCTTTATTGCCCGCGATCGCGTACTCTTCCGTCGAAGCCCGATTCGTGCGGATACGCCGGTGTTCGACGACGGCAGTCAGCTCATCGCCGTCCGTCGGCGGGTCGCCGGCTTCTTCTCCGTCGCTTCGGACGGGGGTCAGCCTCAACTCGCAGCGCCGGACGTGCAGCATTCCGCCCTCATCCAACCTCTCCCGGCTTTCGCTCTTGAGTCGGTAAGTCAGCTCGAACCAGGCCGCATGCTCGGCATCGTCGCCCGCCCGCACCTTCAATTCCCCGCTGTCCACGAGCGCCATATGCGCGCAGCTCATCACCCAGGTGCGCGGATCGCGTCCCACGTCGCTGAACGTATGCAGCTGCTCCATGTAGACCCGATCCACGCCCGTCTCCTCGCGCAGCTCTCTCTCCGCAGCCTCGCCGGCCGTCTCGTTCGGTCGCACGAACCCGCCTGGAAGCGCCCAACAGCCGAGATAAGGGTGGCCGCCGCGCCGAACCAGCAGCACGCGCAGCGACCGCTTAGGCAGCTTGCGGTAATTCTCTTCTTTTTCGCCCGCCACGGTAAAAATGACCATGTCCGCCGCGACCGACGGCCGCTCGTAATCGCCCGCGTCGTACCCGGCGAGAAACTCCTCTTCGGTCAATCCGTCGGCATCGCGCCGCGGCTTCCGGCCCTGCGGCCGCTCCGCTTTTCCGTCCGTCATTTTCAGTCCTCCGTTTCGCCCGCGGCACCATTCGCGCAAGCGAAACGGAGCGGGCTTTGTCGTTATAACCTTTTTGATATTATCTAAATATTACTATCAATAAACATAAAACTTTATCGTCTTCCTGTCAAGTTCGGAGCCTCCGCCCTCCAGGCAGAGAGCGGGAAAAGTCCGGGTTTTCGCGCAGATTCGAATAAACGCCGCCGCAGGCGTATAATGGGAACAGAATCCAATTCCGAGGAAGTGAACCCATGCCGAACACGTCCGAAGCCAAGGCGCGCACGACAAATCCGAGCGACGACGAACCCTGCTTCTGCGGAAGCGGACGCAAGCTGCGCAGCTGCCACAAGACCGCCTCGCCGGACAGCCGGGCCGCTCATATGACCCGTCTCTACCGCGAAGTCGAACGCACGATCGAGAGCTACCGCGCGGACAGCCCCAAGCAGCCGCCCTGCCGCGAAGGCTGCGGCGCGTGCTGTTCGGATTATTTCCCCGTTTCCCAGGTGGAGTTCGAGCTGCTGCTCGTCTACATGGAGCGGCATTGGAGCAGGGCCGAGATCGAGGAAGCCTTCGACCGGGCGGAAGAAAATCTGCTCCTGCTCGAACGCGAAAACCCGCAGATGCACGCCTCGCTGACGCATCCGGTCGACCGCAAAGGCGAGCTGGACGCGGTGCGGCATCATGCGGGACGCAACAGCTTTCCCTGCCCGCTGCTCGACCGCGAGAAAGGACGCTGCCGAGTCTATCCGGCGCGGCCGTTCCTCTGCCGGACGCACGGCAGCTCGCATACGTTTTACGGATCGTGGCGCGAGCGGCTGCAGCCGGAGCGGGTCTGCGAGCATATCGACGGAGGCCGCTCGCATCGCAAAATAACGCCGAACGTCGCCGATCTGTGGCCGCTCTACGAAGAGCTTGCCGACGTGCGGGTCGGAGCGCGGCGCCGCCTGCTGCGCCAGTACCCGATTTTTTACTGGCTCGTCCTGTACGGCCGGCACGGCAGCGGCCGGACCGCCGAGCTCGGCAGCCGCGACAACTTCGACCTGCCGTTGTCCGAGCACAACGCGAGAATGGCAGCGCACGGAGAGTAAAGTAAGGCAATCGGGGAAACGCCAGATTCCGCCCGACAAAAAAAGGACCGTCCCTTCCATCTGCCCGATGGGGGAACGATCCTTTTTGGCATGCCGATCCTTGGCGAAGCGGCGCCTCGCTGTATCTGCACCGGCCGCAGCCGGACGATCCGCTTATTCGCTGTCCGAACCCGTAGTTCCGGATTTCGTTTCTTCCGCCTCGCCCTTGCTCTTGTACGGCTTGGGCGCGCTCTTCTTGCGGTTCTCCGCCTTCTGCCAGCGGTTCCAACCCTTCTTGCCCGTTCCTCGGCCCGTGCCGCCTTTCTTGCTTGCCATCGATTTGTTCGCCTCGCTTTCGCGTCCCCGCCTCCAGCGCGGCGTGGCCGCTTCCGGATGCGAATGAACGTCTGTCGTCCTATCGTACGTCAGAGACGGCCAAGACACAAGAAGCAATCCGTTTCCTTCGCCGGCTGCACGGCTCCTTCCCCCGCTGCCCGGAGCTTTCCCGTCAGGCGCAATCCGCTAGCTCCCCGCCGGAAACAAAGCGTCGTAAGCCGGGCACGGCAGGTTCTCCAGGAACTCCGCCAGCGCCTTCGGCCGATTCGCGTAAATGCTCTTCAAATCCGTACCCTCGTACACGTTCCCGATCACTTCCGGCCGGCACAGTTCGCAGATCAGAATATCGCCGTTGCCGTGAAGATGAAGCTGCTTTTTGCCGTCGACGCAGTTGGAAAAATAGACGCCCGGCTCTTCCTTGAAGCCCAGTTCGTCCATGAACCGATCCATGCACGTCAGGTACAGCTCGGTGTCCGGCCGGCGGTTCGCGATCAGTTCGTTCACCGAACGCACCAGCGCTTCGCGCGACGCGACGGCGTTCCAGCCCGGACGATCCGCATGATCCATGACGATGCTGTTCTGAATTTCGTGAATGCGCACGCCGAGATCATGCACCATGGCGCTGATCGCCGGCATGTTCTCCTGGGTCGGCCCGAAGAGCAGCGTCTCCAGCACCGTCTCCAACCCTTCGCTGACGCATAAACGGATGTTCTCGACCACTTTGTCATATACTCTCGGGTCCATCCCGTAGTAAGCGCCGAACGACTCGGCATCGGTAAAGTTGAACGACAGGTGGATATTGGACAGCCCCGCCTCCTTCAGGCGAAGAATCCGTTCGCGGCTCAGCAGGCTCCCGTTCGTGTTGAGCTGCGTGGCCAGACCGTTCTCCGTGCAGTAGGCGACGATCTTCACGCAGTCCTCGAAGCGCAGCGTGACCTCGCCGCCCGATAGCCGGACCCGCTTGAGCGTCGGAATGTCCCGAATCAGCCGGATGACTTCCTCCGCGCCGATCTTCGAGCCGTCGTCCCGGCGGTACGCGCAGCAGTAATCGCATTTGAAATTGCAATTGGACGTCACGCCGACCTCCAATCCTTCGAGTTCGTACACGCCCGGCGTCTCCAGTTCGAGCGCCTTGTATTTGTTTTCGACCGTCAATGCTTTCAACCTCTTCCGCCCCGAATTTCCCATGCCTCCGTGCGGCACGGAATCCTTCGCCATTATAACGAAGGCGGCTTCGGTTCCGGTATGACAAAGCTAACGTCCCGTTCATTCGGCTTCCCGCCGCTCGGATTCCCGGTACAAGCACACCCGGTTCCTTCCGAGCTGCTTGGCTTCGTACAGCGCATGGTCGGCCCGGCGCATCAGCGTCTGCATGGACAGCGCCTCGCTGCCGCGTTCCGGCTCCACGTTCGACACGCCGAAGCTGGACGTCACCCTGACCACCCGCTCTTCCACGAAAATTTCAAGCTTTTCGACGGCCGCCCGAATCCGCTCGGCATACGCATAGGCGTCCCGAGGTCCGGTGTCCGGCAGGCACAGCACGAATTCGTCGCCGCCGTAGCGGCCCGCGATGCCCCGGCCGTCCAGCACGCCGCGAATAACGGCCGCCACTTCCGTAAGAACCCGGTCTCCGGCCTCATGCCCGAACGTGTCGTTGACCCGCTTGAAATGATCCACGTCGAACATGATGACCGACACGCCGGGCCCGCCTTCGGCCTGCCGCCCAAGCGCCCGCTCCGAATTTTCGATCAGCGCTTTTTTGTTCAGCAGTTCCGTCAGGCCGTCCGTGTTCGCCAGCTTTTTCAACTCCTGTTCCAGCATGACCCGCTCCGTAATGTGCACGAACGTCACGATGCTGCCCGATCGGCGCCCGTACCGGTCCTGGATCGGCGAAAAGCGGACATGCACGTACAGCGGCCCCGCCGCTTCAAGCTTCAAGTCGCATTCGCGGCCGTGCCCGATGCATTCCGCGATCTCCGGGTGGTCGGCCAGCACTTCCGCCGCCGCATCTCCGATGCTCCTCTTGGTCAGACCGGGCGCCAATTCGAGCATGGCCCGGTTATAATCGACGACGACGTCGCGTTCGTTCAGAACGAGCACCCCGTCGCCCATGCTCTCGAATACGATATCCCTCGCGATCGGCGCCACGTTGAACATGCGGAACCGAAAGACGGCCATGCTGTGAAAAACGAAAGAGACGCTGATAAAAACGGGCCCCAGGTCAATCCCGTAGGGACTCGTCCCGGCCAAATAATACAGGTTGCCGACGATCGGCACGAGCAGCCCCGCCGTCATGGCCGTCATCTGAAGACGGAAGCGACGGCGGGCCCGGCGCATCCGCAGCAGCAGCACGGTCATGGACAGCACGAAACAGCCGTACAAGAAGAGAGTATGCACCATGTACCAGGGGCCGCGTCCCAGTTCGACTATCGGGAAATCGAGCCCCGGCCGAAGTCCGACCGACGTGTAGTACAAATGATGCCAGTCGTTCGTATGCTGGAGTACGAAGGTCAGCGCCGGAATGACGAATAGAGCCCTTTTTTTCCACGGACCGAGGGCGACTCCCGCATACTCCAGGCACATAAGCAGCGTAAAGACCGGCAGAAACGGCAGGGAAAAGTATTCGATGCCGATCCAGAACTTGATCTGCTCAAGATCGTCGCTTGTCAGTTCGAGCGCGTAGCCGAAAGACAGAACGGAAGCCATCAATGCAGCAAGCACGTAATAAGTGCCTCCCGGCGCATTGCGAAAACGGATCAGCGCATAAACCGCAAGAAAAAGGCTGAGGGCGCCTCCCATGAGAATGATTGCTACGTATACGAGTAATTGCTGCGCCATCTTCACCTGCTCCATCCGGGATTGTAAAAGCGATTTTAGCGTAACGGCCAACTTGCGTCGTCGGACGCGTTCCGTACGGGTTCGTCGCGATCGTGCCTATTGAGCGTTTCCTCTATTATATAGCAGTTCAGCTTATAAAACCCAACCATTAAATGGATAATTTTTGTTCTTTCGGCGGCGAAGTCCAGACGAAAAAAAGTCCCGTCCATAGGACGGGACGGCCGAAAATGTCGTCGCTCAGCTCCGGATTTCCGCGATGGCCCGGTCCAACGCCGCAGCGACTTTATCGCACCAGGCGTCGAATTCCGGATCTTCCTGCTGCGCTTCCGAATGCTCCAGCATGAAGCGAACCGCTTCGCGCAGCCCCTGGTCGGCTCTCGTCGTCGCGACGAATTCCGGCACGAGGCGCTTCAGCTTGGCATTGTCGAACACGACCGTGTTCGCCTTGTCGCCGAGCAGGCTGCCGCGGTAATCTTCGTCGCTGCACGCGTCCAGGAAGATCGAAGGCACATGCAGGAAGTTCGGCTTGACGCCGAGCTCCGACGCGATGATTTCGTGGATTTGGTTCCAGGTCACCGATTCGTCCGACGTGATATGCACCGAATCGCCGGTCGCGTGGATATTGCCCATCAGTCCGGCGAAGCCTTTGGCAAAATCCCGGCTGTGCGTCACCGTCCAGAGCGACGTGCCGTCGCCGTGGATAATGATCGGTTTGCCCTCCCGCATCCGCTTCAGCACCTGCCACGGCCCCCGGCTTCCGTGCACGCCGACCGGTACCGACCGCTCGCTGTACGTATGGCTCGGCCGCACGATCGTGACCGGGAAGCCCTGCTCGCGGTACTGCTTCATGAGGTAGTCTTCGCAGGCGATCTTGTTGCGGGAATATTCCCAGAACGGATTCGCCAGCGGCGTGCCTTCCGTAATGCGGTAATCCGACGGCGGCGACTGGTAAGCCGAAGCCGAGCTGATGAAGATGTACTGCTTCGTTTTATCCTTGAACAGCCGGTAATCCCGCTCCACATGCTCCGGCACGAAGGCGATAAAGTCCGCGACCACGTCGAATTCCAGGTCCGCGATCAGCTCCGTCACCTTCGCTTCGTCGCCGATATCCCCTTTTAAAATCTTCGCTCCTTCCGGCAGTCCGTCGTTGCGGTTGCCCCGGTTGAGCAGATACAATTCATGCCCCTGTTCCAGCAAAAGCTTCGTGATCTCCGTGCTGATGGTGCCCGTTCCCCCGATAAACAGCGCTTTCATAAAATTCGCCTCCGTTTACGTTTCAGATGAACATGCCGCCTTGCCTCGCTTTACGGGCTTTACGATAGCATTTTCGAAAGAGGAATACAAATTCCGGAAAGCCGTTTTCCGCGCGGACGTCGTGGGCTTTTCATGCCGAGCTCCCTAACTAACAAAAATTTCCACAACATTTTCCGAAGCCTGGTTCAAGGGGTCTATTTATCTTTAAAGTTAAACGACAGTCATTCCACGAAAAAAAGGAGACTCATCCATGAAAAAGCCGCTTCGCCCTCTCTTTTTGCTCATGCTCTGCCTTGTCCTGACGGCCCTTCCTGCAACCGCTTTCGGCGCATCGGCGCCCACGACCAAGACTCCGGCCGCCGACCTGCGCACGACGATGGCGAAAGTCCACGGAGAACACGCTTATTACACCGTCATTGCCATGCAAAAAAGATTCGACAAAGCGCCTGACGCGGGCGAAGCGATGAATACCCTGAACGCCAATTCGAACACGGTCGCCATGATGGTTTCCGACCTGTACGGAAAAAGCGCCGCCCAGACGTTCCGCAGCGGATGGGACGCCCATATCGCCCTGCTGATGGATTACGTCGACGCGACCGCCGCGAAGAACGACGCCGCACGCAAAAAAGCCACGGCCGCGCTGAGAGCGAACGCCGCCGGCATGGCGACCGTACTGAACAATCTTAATCCCAAGCTCGACCGCAAGACGCTGGAAAAAAATCTGCTCGTGCACGAACAGTATCTGCTGCAGTCGTTCGACGGTTACGCCGCCGGCAAATACGGAACCGCTTATGCGGCCGCGCATAACGCTTACGCGCGCACCGCGAAGATCGGCGCCATGATGGCGACCTCGATCGTCAAGCAATTCCCGGCGAGATTCGACGGCACGACGACGCAGACGGACGCCGCTTATCTGCGTCAGCAGATGGGACAAGGTCTCGGCGAGCATACGATCTTGTCGATTCTCGTCCTGCAGAAAGCTCATGACAAAGCGCCGGATTATCCTAACGCCAAAGCCGCCCTGGACAAAAACACGGCCGCGCTGACCGCCACGCACCGCAGCCTGTTCGGCGCCGGAGCCGCCAAGACGTTCAATCAGCAGTGGAACCGCCATATCGCCGATTATCAAGCCTACCTGCGGGCGACGCTGGCGGGCAACGAGGCGGGACGCAAAGCCGCGAAAGCCGATCTGGCCGACTTCGTCGCCAAGCTGACCGCGTTCCAGGTGAACCGCCTGCCGCTGGACAAAACGATGACGTACCAAGCCAACGCCATGCACGGCGCCCACGTCATTACGGCGATCGACTCGTATCATAACGGCAATTACTCCAAGACTTACCACGCGCTGCGCATCGGCTACAACCATATGTGGATGACGGGCAACGACCTGTCGGAAGCGGTCGTGAAGAAGATGCCGGGGAGATTCTAAAAGGCTAGGAAGAGCTTCGGGAAGCTTCCGTTCCGACCGCTGTCGAAACCGGGAAGCTTGAATGAGACCGAGTAGGAGGCTTCCCGGTTTCAAAGGCGAACGCTGACGCTTCCGCACAGAACTCCCCTACGCTCTGCGAGCCTGTTTAGGGCTTAGAATAAAGATGAAAAAAGGAACGGCCATGCGGCCGTTCTCTTTTTTCGCGTGTCGAAAGTTCGGACTCTATGCCGCAACCGCTCGGAAATAACGATAAATCTTATCCAGCTTCCGCTCATGCTTGCCTTTCGGGCTCTCCATATTGCCGAACTCGAAGAACTTCACCTTCTGGATGCCGACGTAATTGAACAGCGCCTTGCGCATCAGAATTCGGTGGGCGTTCCCCAGCCAGTACTGCAAATATCCGGTCGGCCCTTTCATGACGGAGATGCAGACGACCGATCTGCCCTTCAGCAGTCCTTCAGGCAGCATGCCCCCCTTGTCGCGGTACGCGAAGTTCGAAGCGAACATCCGGTCGATGAAGCCCATCAGCATGGCCGGCGGGCGTCCCCACCAGATCGGATACACGAACACGATCTTATCCGCCCACAGCAGCAGTTCCCGGTGACGCGAAAGCTGAGGATCGGCATGCATATCGCGTCTTCTTTTTTTCTCGTTGAACACCAGCACCGGGTCGAAACCTTCTTCGTACAGGTCCAGCACGCGCGTTTCCGTTACGTTCTCGTTCTCTTCGCTTCCCCGCAGCACCTCGCGCAGGAATGCATGGCTCAGACTTTGGTGATTGGGATGGACGTAAATCGCCAGCATGTTCATTCGAGCAGCCTCCCTTTAGTTGTCATTTGATAACAAAAAGGTAGCACAGCTTTTATATAGTTGTCAAATGATAATTGTTTAAAGATAACTTTTTTGCTATGTTGAACGTAAGAGGTGAGAATATGAGCCACAGCGATTTATTTCAAAAAGTCGTCTCCTTCGCGTCCTCGGTGCATGAAGTGTCCCACGAGATGACCCGGGGCGTGAAGAACGAAGACGTGACGCCCGTCCAATATAAAATCCTGGAATATATGATGTTCAGCCAGCCGGTGACTCCGAGCCAGATTGCGGACTGCGTCGATCTTTCTCTGCCCAACACGAGCCGAGAGCTGCGCAAGCTGCTGGAAAAAGGATTATGCGAAAAGGCGGTCGACGACGCCGATCGGCGGCGCCAACTGTTCCGGTTGTCCGGGGACGGGCAGGCGATGCTGGACCGGATCTTCGCGCAGGCGCAGCAGGGATTCGAGCGGAAGATCGCGGGATTGTCGGGGGAAGAACTGAAAGAGATCGAACGGGCGCTGGCGCTTCTTCAGAAGAAAGTATTCAAATAAGCAAACCTGAATGTCATATATATTTGACTTCGTTCCAGTGTCATATATAATGTACTTATAACAGCGGAGGCCCGTGATGAACAAAGTGAGAGTATACCGGGAAGCGGCCGGACTGACGCAGCTGCAGTTGGCCCGACAGGTCGAAGTGGCCCGGCAAACGATTAATCTGATCGAAAACGGCAAATGCAACCCTTCGCTCGATTTGTGCATCCGTTTGGCGAAAGCGCTCGGAACGGATCTCAATCGGTTATTTTGGGAGGATGACGCTTGATGGAAAAATTGATGAACCGAATGCTCGGCTTCACCACGTATCTGATCGGCAAGTCCAAGCTGAGCCAATGAGGTGGCACGCTCGGCCTGCCCAGGTCGCCCCTTTTTCGACCCAGCCGCATAAAAACATAAAAACGCCCGCCGGCGGATGCTGATCGCATCGTTCGGACGGGCGTTTTCGCTTTCTTTTCTTATCTCAAATATTCCTCCAACCGATCCCATGTTTCCCGAACGCCCTGCTCCATGCCCATTTCGATGACCGTCTTGAGCGACTCTTCCGAATCGTATTTCGTCCGCGCTTTGACGAGGGTTCCGCCGCCTTCCGCTTCTTCGAAGATCATCGTCACGTCGGACGGAGGCAGCTCCGCGTTGATGCCGCCCTCGGCGTCGGAGAAGTAATCGGTGTAGACGAAAAAGTTCGGCGCGTCGATCTCGCGGTAGACGCCTTTGCCCCACGATTCCATGCCGAAGAAATCTCCCTGGCTCTCGTCCCTGCATGTCATGCAGTAATGCCAGACGCCCTCGGGACGCAGATCGAGCGTGCAGGCGGTCAGCTCCCAGCCTCTAGGTCCCCACCAGTGCTTCAAGTGCTCGCACTGCGTGAACGCGGCGAACACTTTTTCCTTCGGCGCTTGGAATACCCGTTCCAGCACAAATTCCAATCCTTCGGTTCTTGCGGTCATTTCGGTCATATCGAATGCCTCCTCGGAATAGCGAAATGGGTGCAGCCGTCAATCTTCCATCGTCCGCAAATAATCGTCCAATCGATCGAAACGTTCGTTCCACAGCTCCCGGTAACCGGCCAACCAACTTTCCAGCTCCCGAAAAGGTTCGGGCCGCAGCCGATAATGTCGGCGGTTCGCCTCTGCCTCCACGTCCACCAAGCCCGCCTGCTGCAGCACCTTCAGATGCTTCGAAGCCTGCGGCTGCCGGATCTCCAGGCGTTCGGCAATCTGGCCTACCGTCAGCGGGCCGCCGCGCAGCAGCGACACGATCCGCATGCGGCTCGGTTCGGCCAGTGCCGCGAATACGGCTGTATGGTCTTCGTCCATATCGTTTTTGCGCGGCTCGGCGGATCGGCTCCTTTCCGGATTTATTCCGATTCCGAATGCCCAGCCCTTCCGAACCCGCGCAAGATCACCTCTTCCCCGGTTCTGTCGGATTGATTACGTCCAATATGACCGATTCGAATATTCCTGTAAAGGAATATTATGAAACAAACGAAAATATCGCGCTTGCGAGCGAACAACGCCAAAAGGCCCGCGCTGCGGGCGCGGGCCTGAACGGCTTTCATTTTCTTGTTCATGAACGTCCCCGTCCGATTCCGAGGATCGTCCGCGGTTCATGCCTCATAACGATCGCCGCCGGCCTGCGGGCCGCCTCGGCTTAGTCCGCCGGCTGTCCCGCCGCTTCCCAAGCCGCGATCTCTTCGCGCACGATCGGAGCGACTTTCGTGCCGAGCAGTTCCACCGAACGCAGCACGTCGTCGTGATTGCCCATCGTGCCGACCGGCGTGTGCAGCATGAAGCGGGTAATGCCGACTTTTTTGCGCAGATGGATGATCTTCTTCGCCACCGTCTCCGGGCTGCCTACGTACAGCGAACCTTCCGGCCCGCGCAGCGCGTCGTAACCCTGGCGGGTGTAAGGGCCCCAGCCGCGTTCCTTACCCAGCACCGTCATCGCGTACCGCATCGACGGGAAGAATTTATCCGCCGCTTCGTCGTCGCTCTCGCCGACGAAGCCGTGCGAGTGCGAAGCGACCGGCAGCAGCGAGGCGTCGTGTCCGCCGTGTTCGGCGGCGCGCTTGTACAGATCGACAAGCGGCGCGAACTGCGTCGGACGGCCGCCGATGATCGCCAGCACGAGCGGCAGATTCAGCAGTCCGGCGCGCACGACGGACTCCTGGTTGCCGCCGCTGCCGATCCAGATCGGCAGCTTCTCCTGCACCGGACGCGGATACACGCCCCGGCTCTTGATCGCCGGACGGTGTCCGCCTTTCCAATCGACGATTTCCGAAGCCTGGATCTGAAGCAGCAGTTCCAGCTTCTCGTCGAACAGCTCGTCGTAATCGTTCAAATCGTAGCCGAACAGCGGGAACGACTCGATGAACGAGCCGCGGCCCGCCATGATTTCCGCGCGGCCGTTCGAGATGGCGTCCACGGTCGAGAAGTCCTGGAACACGCGAACAGGGTCCGCCGAGGACAGCACCGTCACTGCGCTCGTCAGCCGGATTTTCTCCGTGCGGGCCGCGGCCGCGGCCAGAATGACCGCCGGCGCGGACGCCGCGTAATCGATCCGGTGATGCTCGCCCACGCCGAATACGTCGAGTCCCACTTTGTCCGCGAGCACGATTTCTTCGACCACTTGACGGATTCTTTCCGCGTGGCTGATCGTCGGTCCGTTTCCGTCCGCGGGCGTCGTTTCCACAAAAGTACTGATGCCGATTTCCATGATTGAATCTCCTTTTCGATAAGCCGATCATTCGAACAGCGGCTGTATATATTTATTAAAGTAAGTAACTATAATTATTTTATATACTCATTATCAGCCTTCCGTCCTGAAATTTCAAGTCTTTTTATGTAAAAGTCATGCGGAGATGCCGTAGGCGAAGAACAGATAGACCACCGGCAGAGCAAACAGCGCGAACACAATCACGATCAAACCGATCACAAGACGTTTTATCCCTTTTCGCCTTTCCGCATCTTCTTCGTTTTGCGGCCGGCCCTCCGGATCGCCCTCGACCTGCGCAGGCCCGCCGGGCCGATTCGAACCTTGGCGCTTCCCCTGCGGAATAAGCGAAGCCGCGGCGGCTCCGCGCAAGATGAAGACGAGGCCGACGATCAGCGCCGCAAGCATCAATAAAGTCATGATTCATCCTCCTATTTATTTCCGCGGCATTCTTTCATCATGCAAAAAGGATGCCGCTCCGGCACCCTTTGCGTATCGAGAAAACCCAACGTGACGAGAAGCGAGAAGACGGAGAGAGAAATTCAGTGAAGTACAGGCTTTCGTAGAAAGCCGCTTCGGAAGCATACGCTGACAGTGTTCGCCTTTGAAATCGAGAAAATTCCATCAAAATTCAATCCTTTTTCTCGATTTCAACACGCGACCTACAGCCTTTCGAAGAAAGGCACTTCGTAAGCATACACTAACGAATTTTTCTCGGAGTCTGCTCGCTTCCCGCGTCTACGTACCTTTCGAGGGCAACCTAAGGATGCCGCCCCGGCATCCTTTGCGTACGGGTAAGAAGTTTTCCTTTTATCAGAAAAGCGGGAACATGGACAATACCGCCGCGAAAAACAGAATCAGAATCGCTCCGGCAATCAGCAGAGCGACGCCGGCCGCAAAGTTTGCCGTTTTCTGACGGGCCGCCGCATCCGCGACCGCGCCGCCGCCGTGTTTCTTGTAAGGTTCGGGAACGGGAAGAAGCCCTTTTTTCACGTACATGATCCCCAGCAGTATCAACGCGATGCCCGGCAGCGCCAGAAACAACCATCCAAGCGGCATATCCATCACCCTTTCCTTTTTTATAAGTATATGTAAACCAAAACAGGCCCTGTCGCTTGCTTTTCGGCCCCGTTTCTTACGATCCTCTCAAGTTTTGGGTAAAAAAATAAGGAAGAAGCATTTTACGAGCAGAAAGGATGAATGAAATTGAGCAGACTGCAGGGTAAAACGGCTTTAATCACGGGCGGCGCTTCGGGTATCGGTCTCGCGTCCGGCATTCGTTTCGCGCAGGAGGGCGCCAACGTCGTCTTGACGGACATTTCCGATACGCGCAAAGACGATGCGGTATCGCAGGTGGAAGCGGCGGGCGGCAAAGCGGTCTTCCTCAAGCACGACGTGACGCTCGAAGAAGACTGGCAGCGCGTGTTCAAGGAAGCGGAAGAAGCGTTCGGACGGGTCGACATCTTGCTCAACAACGCCGGCATCGGGCTGCGGGGCAATGTCGAGGAGACGAGCTACGACGACTGGAAAAAGGTGATCGACGTCAACTTGAACGGGGTCTTCCTCGGCACCAAATACGGCGTTATCCATATGAAAGAGAACGGCGGCTCGATCATCAACGTCTCCTCCATCGAAGGATTGATCGGCGATCCCGGCATCGCCGCCTACAACGCCAGCAAAGGCGGCGTGCGCATCCTGACCAAGTCGGCCGCGCTGCATGCCGCCCAGTACAAGATCCGCGTCAACAGCATCCATCCCGGCTACATCAAGACGCCGATGATCGGCAGCGATCCGGAAGCGATGAAATACTTGACCTCGCTGCATCCGATCGGCCATCTCGGCGAAGCCGAAGACGTCGCCAACATGGCGCTGTTCCTCGCCTCGGAAGAATCGAAATTCTCGACCGGATCGGAGTTTGTGGTGGACGGCGGGTATACGGCGCAGTAGAGAAGCCTTTCCTGCCGGCAGCAAAAAGAACTTCGGCACTCAAGCCCAAAAAGCGTCTCCGCGGCCTATTCGCCGCAGAGACGCTTTTTCCCGATTTCTCGGAAGATCCGTTCAACTTTCAACCATTCTTAGCGGGTGACGCGAGTCGTTCTGTCGTCGTGATCGTTGTGTTTGCGGCGCAGACCGAGCAAACCCAGCAGACCAAGCAGACCGAGCAAGCCCCAAAGTCCGTTGTCTCCGTCGTCGTCGGTAGCTTCGTTCACGACATCGTCGGTCGTTTCTTCCACTTCTGCGGCAGCCGTGCTGTACGTCGTGCCGGCGGAAGCCGTCTCTGCGCCTTCCGCGAAGGCGGAGGCCGTACCGAAAGCGGACACAAGCATCAAGGCGAGAAACATCGTTCTGACTTTTGTCATCATGCGGGTAAGTCTCCCTTCTCAAGCTCGAATGGTATTCCCTTCTCTATATAACCCCTCCCAGATGAATGAATCTTTTATAAAATTCTGCTATTTTATATATTTTTCGCAGAAGCAAGCTTTCGGAAGGGCGATATTTGGTTCTCCGCTCTCTCGCAGGTGATATATAAAATAGACCCGATCCGGAAAGGAGCTGACCCCTTGTCCCATTTTGCCGTGTCCATTCTGAAAAACGGTCTTCACCTCATGCGTCCCGCCGCGGTCGGCGCTTCGAGCGTCGTGATCATTTTCTCCGGCATGTATCCGCTGTTTCTCGATCCCGCCGTTCCGGCCGCCCATGCGCTGACAACCGCGATGCTGCTGCTGGTCGGCTGCCTGCTCATCCACGGCCTGCTGACGCACGCGCTGAACGATTACACGGATTACCGTTCCGGCACGGACGACCGCAGTCCCGCCATGCTGTCCGGCGGAAGCCGCGTGATCCAGAATGGCCGCATGACGCCCGAAGCCGTCGGCCGGTTCGGCTTCGGGCTGGCCGCCGTCCTGCTGGCCTCCGCGATTCTCCTAATCGCGTTCGGTCAGGCGCGGCTCGCCGTTCTGCTGCTGATCGGCATATGGGGCGCCGTCTCCTATTCGGCGCCGCCGCTGCGGTTGGCCTATATCCCGTTCGCGGGCGAATGGCTGAGCACCTTTCCTTCCACCTTCGCGCTGGGACTGGGCGGAGCGTGGCTGCTGCTCGGCGGCCTGCCGGACTGGGCCGTGCAGAACGCCTGGATCAACGCCGTGTACTGCATCGCCTGGGTGATGGTGCATCACATTCCCGACCTGGAGGCGGATCGGCAGGCTTCTCCGGTTAAGCGGACAAGCGTCGTCTGGGCAGCCGACCGCTTCGGCCCCGCCTTCGCCCGCCTTCCGGCCGTCGCGTATTTCGCGCTCATCGGACTGTCCGCGATCTGGCTCGCCTGGTCGGGACGCTGGGCCGGGGCGGCCGGCATTCTCGTCGCAGCCGCCCTGTCCGTCTATTGGCTGGCGAAGGTCGACGTACGCGATGCGGCGGCGGTAACGGCCTGCGAGAAAAAAATGCTGCTGACGGCGATCGTGCTGGCGGTGTGGCTGGGCATTTTCCATTGATCACATAAGCATAAAATCACGTAAAACTTTCTGTTCGCCTTGAAAACGTTTTATTTATGTGTCAGAATTGGTTTGTTTGAGTAATTAACGTCCTTAAAGTAACGAACCTTCGGCCCCAAGCCGATATCCGCCAAATACGAGGAGGAATACGAATCATGAGAACGATCAAGCTCGGAACAAGCAATCTCGACGTACCCGTAGTCGCTGTCGGCTGCATGCGCATCGACTCGCTCGACAAAAAGGAAGCGGAAACGTTCGTGCAGACGGCGCTGGACGAAGGAGCCAACTTCTTCGACCATGCGGACATCTACGGCGGCGGAAAGTGCGAGGAAATCTTCGCCGACGCGGTACATATGAGCCCGTCCGTGCGCGAGAAGCTGATTCTTCAGTCCAAGTGCGGCATCCGCCAGGGACAATTCGATTTCTCCAAAGAACATATTCTGTCGTCCGTCGACGGCATCCTGAAGCGGCTGAACACGGAATACCTCGACGTCCTGCTGCTGCACCGTCCGGACGCGCTCGTCGAGCCGGAAGAAGTGGCCGAAGCGTTCGATCAATTGGAATCTTCCGGCAAAGTCCGCCACTTCGGCGTGTCCAACCAGAAGCCGATGCAGATCGAGCTGCTGAAAAAGTACGTGAAGCAGCCGCTCGTCGCCAACCAGCTTCAGCTGAGCATCACGAACGCCAACATGATCTCGAACGGCGTCAACGTCAACATGCTGATCGACGAATCCGTCGACCGCGACGGCAGCATTCTCGATTACTGCCGCCTGCACGACATCACGATCCAGCCTTGGTCGCCGTTCCAGTACGGGTTCTTCGAAGGCGTGTTCCTGGACAACGAGAAGTTCCCGGAACTGAATGCGGAGATCGATAAGGTGGCGGAAGCCCACGGCGTAAGCAACACGACGATCGCGATCGCCTGGCTGCTCCGCCATCCGGCCAACATGCAGCCGGTTACGGGCACGATGAACGTTCAGCGTATCAAAGACTGCATCAAGGCGAGCGAAGTGAAGCTGTCCCGCGAAGAATGGTACGGCATCTACCGCGCGGCGGGCAACAAGCTGCCGTAAGCTGCCGAATAGGGTGGAATGCAGCCCTGCTGCGCCCCTTCGAATGACCAAAGACAAAAAGAACCTCTGCCGTTCCATCCGCGTATTCGAGAATACGCGGACAGAACGCCGCAGAGGTTCTTTTTTGATGCGTATCCGAGTCTTGGGCTTGAATACGGTCCCGATCGGAGTACGGGTTCCGTTATCTCAAAGCTCCGGCCGCAGAATCTGC
Source organism: Saccharibacillus alkalitolerans (assembly GCF_011090185.1). Taxonomy (GTDB): domain Bacteria; phylum Bacillota; class Bacilli; order Paenibacillales; family Paenibacillaceae; genus Saccharibacillus; species Saccharibacillus alkalitolerans. The sequence continues at coordinate 474,001 of NZ_JAAFGS010000004.1, forward strand.
GCCTGGAGCTTTTCCGGTCCGCCGCTGTGCAGAGCCATTCCGTACAATTCCGCCAGCCTTCGGCCGACCGCGTCCAAATCGAGTCCCAGCGCCAGCTTGCGTCCGTTCTCGGTCAAGTCCGGCAGCGAGCGCTCCGTAATCCCGCGGATGCCCCGCTCGAACTTATCCAGGCTTCGGCCTTTGTACACCGTCCCGCCGTCTTCCAGCCAGTCGGCGTAGATCGGCAGGTCGCGCACCAACACGGGAATGCCTGCGGCCAAAGCTTCCAGCAGCACGATGCCTTCCGTTTCTTCGTGCGTCGCGAACAGGAACAAATCGCTGCCGCAGTAAGCGTCGCGCAGCTCGTCCCGGCTCACGTAGCCCGGAAAGTGCAGGTTCGGCAGCTTCGTTTCGACGGCTTCGCGAATTTTGGCGGGAACCATATAAAGCGGCGTGTAGCCGAACCAATAAAATTGATGATCCGGCATCCGGCGCGCCAGCTCGACGAAGTCCAGGACGCCTTTGCGCTCGATGTAATGGCCGACCGACAGCACGACCTTCGCGTCGTCGGCCAGATCGTGCTTGCGGCGAAATCTCCGTCCCGCTTCCGCGTCGGGCGCGAAAAAGGCGCTGTCCACCCCGTTCGACAGGCTGACGATCGGGTTTTTCACGCCGTAGCCCTGGATCAGACCTTTTGCGTATTCCGTCGGGGTAATGAGCAGATCGGCGCTGCGGTAGCAGCGCATGATCCAGCGCTTGAACAGCGGCGCCGCCAGATTGGAGCCGATGAACGAATTGCGGAAATCTTCCATCGTGGAGTGGGCGTGGTAAACGACTTTTTTTCCCTGCCGCTTCGCCCTCCGCGCCATGCGCAGGGAGTCGGGAAAAATGGTGTTCAAGTGCGCGATATCGTAGCCTTCCCGTTCGTCCATCGTGTAATCGATCCCCAGCCGTTCCAGCGCTTCGCGCTGATGGCGCACAGCCTCGCCGACTCCGCTGCGGCTGACGGTGTTGAGCGACCCGCCGTACAACAATATTTTCATGCGTTTCTTCCTTCCCTTCCGGTCAAACGATTCCGAACAGTCTCGCCAAATAAGTGATGGCCGCGCTTAAGCCGAAGCTGTAGGCCGCGATCGCCAGCGGCTTGCCGAGCAGGATGATCGTCGTGAAGCGGCGAAACGTCATCTTCGTCGTTCCCGCCAGGTAGCACAGGAAGTCATCCGGCGCGATCGGCATAAAAATCCCGACGGCGAACAAGTTATTGAAACGCCGCCCTTCCGTCCAATGCTTGTATTTCGCCTGCAGTTTCGGGCTGAACATGCTCTCGATAATCGGCTTCCCGTATCGGCGCGCCAGCAGGAAGGCGGCCAGGGAACCGAGGCAGATCCCCACGTAATTGTAGATAAAACCGGCAATCGGGCCGAAGACCAGCACGCCGGCCACGCAGCCGATTCCGCCGGGAAGAATCGGAATGACGACCTGAACCGCCTGGAACAGCACGAAAATGAGCGGCGCCCATACGCCGAAGCCGGCCAAGAACGCCTCCAGCGCTTCCTGCGAGCGGAAGATCCCGGTGTAGAAGCCGTAAACGATGCAGGCTGCGCAGGCGGCAAGGCCCGCGGCGGTCGAAGCGTTCATCATATGGCGGATCGAAAAAAGCTTCATGGTCGGTTCCCCCGATTCTTCGTGTTATTTGATCGCGGCTTTGGTGGCGGCCGGCAGGAATAAACGGCTCGGCTGCGGACTGTAAGCGGCGACGGCGCGGGCATACAATTGTTCCGCGCTCGCGGCGAAAGCCGAGGACGAATATCGCTCCAGAGCGGTGCGGCGCGCATTTCGGCCGAGCTCGGCCAGCAGTCCGCTGTCGCGGCACGCCGAGGCCAGCGCCTCTTCGAACTGCTCGAACGATTCGTACTGCCATCCGTTGACTCCGGTGTCCACGACCCCCTTCAAGCAGTCGTCCCGGCGGCACAATACCGGCAGTCCCGACGCCATCGCTTCGATGTAAGTCAGCCCCTGCGTCTCGCTGTTCGAAGCGCTGACGAACAACTCTCCCAGCCGGTAGTAATCGGCCACTTCGCCCGGTTGGACCATTCCCGCGAACACGACCCGGTCGCCGAGGCCCAGCTCCGCGGCATAACGCTCGAGCGCGTGCCGGTGCGGACCGTCTCCGACAATCAGCAGCTTCAATCCGGGATACCGGCATTCCGACGTAAAGCGCAAAATTTCTTCGAGATTTTTTTCCTTCGCCAATCGTCCTACCGAGACCAGTACAAGATCTTTTTCGGTCAACCCCAGGTTTTTTCTAAGAAGCAGGCGACGTTCCGGCGGAAGTTCCGCCCGGAACTGCTCCAGATCGACGCCTGTCGGCACGACCTGGATATCGCCCGGTACGCCGTAACCCGTCAGCAGGCTGTGTACCTTCTCCGTCGGCGCCACGACGCACTGCACGCGCTTCAACGTATTCCGGGAGAACCAGGCCACCGCGGCTCTTCCCCAGGTCCGGCTCGGCGAGAAGTAATGAGTATAATCTTCGTAGACCGTATGATAAGTGTGAACGATCGGGATTTGCAATGTCCCGGCTATGTACCTTGCCATGCGAAACGTACTGAACTCGCACTGCGAATGGACCACGTCCGGCTGCCAGTCCAGCAGCGGCTGCAGCTCCCTGCGATGCACCCGCAGCGCGGTGCGGACGCCGGGATACAGCGCTTTGACGGAGCCGATATAAGTAATGCCGTCCTGCACAAACGAATGCCCGTTCGGCGAGAGGGTCAGAATGCGCACTTCGTGCCCGTTCCGCTCCAATTCGCTCTGTAAATTGACCACCGAGGTGACGACTCCGTTGATGATCGGCCTGTAGCATTCGGTCGTAATCAAAATTTTCATACCTGTCCCTCGATTTCGATTGAATTTTGACCGGTGGGAATGCCCTCTATCATACCATCTGTTCTTAAAATACATTCGAATTCCGGATTAAACAATCCTAAACAATTGTTAACATATTCGTACGCCGTGTTTTTTTCTTTCTCTATGAACGCTCGCACCCCCGTCTCCCCCTGCAGTAAAACGAAAAAAATCGTCTTGGGAGAAGACGATTCCCGAATTTTTTGTTACTTAGAAGACGCCGCATCATCCGACAACGTTACGGGCTTTCGGGACGGCACCGCAAACTTCGCTCCCCGGCGCGGCGGGGGAATCCGCGCAGAACGAAAAAACCTCCGCCTTGAATGGCAGAGGTTGCTCGGAAGTCGTTCTTGCTGCGGCCGCTTTCGCTCGGACCTTCCTTTTTCCCGTATGACCGGAGGCTGAATTTCTAGGTTTCGGACGCCTGCCGGATCGCGCGGCAGATGTTCTGCGCGGCAAAAGCCAGGTTGGCTCTGCCCTCCTGCAGCGCTTGCTCAAGGGAACCGGCTTCCCGAAGGATGCCGATTACGGCCGTGAATCCGCAGTCGTACAGTTCTTCGGCGCCTTCCCCGATCCGGCCGGCAAAAGCGATAACCGGAATCCCGAGTTCCCGGGCGGCATCCGCCACGCCGTAGGGCGTCTTGCCGAAGCGGGTCTGACGATCGATCGACCCTTCGCCCGTAAACACGTAGTCGGCTCCTTTCATTTGTTCCTTCAAAGCCGTATACTCGATGACCAGCTCGACTCCGCGTTTCAATTCCGCATCCAGAAAAGCCAGAAGCCCGGCTCCCAATCCGCCTGCCGCTCCCGCTCCGGCCGCTTTCGATACGTCGCGTCCGGTCTGTTCGAAAATAACGTCCGCATAACGCGACAAGCCGCGGTCCAGTTCCTCGACCATTTCGGGCGAGGCGCCTTTTTGCGGGCCGAACACGCGGGAAGCGCCGTTCGTCCCGGTCAGCGGGTTGGTCACGTCGCAGGCGACTTCTACACGCGTATCCCGCAGCCGGACATCGAGCCCAGACACGTCGATACGCCGTAGACGGTTCAGCGCGCCTCCGCCGAAGGAAAGCTCGCGGCCTTCCTCGTCCGTCAGCGATACGCCCAGCGCCTGCAGCATGCCCGCTCCGCCGTCGTTGGTCACGCTGCCTCCGATTCCCATCAGGACATGACGGGCTCCCCGGTCCAGCGCATCCCGAATCAGCTCGCCCGTACCGTAAGTGGTCGTGAGCAGCGGATCGCGATCCTGCGGCTTCACCAGATGAATGCCGCTCGCGCTGGCCATCTCGATAATTGCCGTTTGTCCGTCGCCGGACAATCCGTATTCCGCGTCGACCGGGGTGCCCAGCGGGCCGGTCACGCGAAGCCGGATCATGCGGCCTCCCGTGTAGTCGACCAGCGATTCGACCGTTCCTTCTCCGCCGTCCGCCATCGGCGCCATGACGCACTCGGCATCCGGAAACACCTGCTTGATGCCGCTGCGCATCGCTTCGGCGGCTTCTTTGGCCGTCATGCTCTCTTTGAACGAATCGGGCGCCAACACAAATTTCATCGCCATCTTCCTCTCCCGGAACTTAACGGCACAGACAAGGCCGGGTCTATTCGTCGCGCCGGCCGAGCGGTTCAAGACCTTTTACGTCAGCCGGTATACCGCAAAAGGCTCGCCCGACCGGAAAGGCTCGCTGACCGCGTCCAGCCGTTCCAGCAAAGCGGCGTCCGGTTCGAAGGTGACGCTTTCGAGGTTGGCTTCCACCTGCTCCGGCCGGGTGGCGCCCACGATGACCGTCGAGACGGCCGGACGGCGCATCAGCCAAGCCAACGACAGGACGCCCGGCGTCGTGCCGGCTTCCGCCGCAAGTTCGCTCACCTGCCGGCCCAATTCCAGATAGCGGTCGCTCAAGAAGCGGCGGAAGTTGGGATCGGTTTCGGCTCTCGAACCGGCCGGCGCCGCTTCTTCGCCGCCGTATTTGCCGCTCAGAATGCCGCCCGCGAGCGGAAAATACGGGATGATGCCGACGCCCTGGTCGAGGCACATCGGAATCAGCTCGTTTTCCGGCGTGCGGTCCGCGAGCGAATAGCAGGTCTGGCTGGAAATGTAGCGGACAAAGCCTTCGCGCTCGCTGATGCCGAGCGCCTTCATGAATTCCCAGGCGGCGTAGTTCGATGCGCCGATATAGCGGACTTTGCCCGAGGAAACGAAATCGTCCAGCGTGCGCAGCGTCTCTTCCAGCGGCGTATACGGATCGAACGTATGGATCTGATACAGATCGACGTAGTCCGTGTTCAGCCGCTTCAAGCTTTCTTCCAGCTCCCGCCGCAGATGGCGGCGCGACGAGCCGCGCTCGTCCGGCGCTTCGCCGCGCGGCAGACCGGCCTTGGTCGTCAGCACGACCCCGTCGCGGCGGCCTTCCAGCGCTTTCCCGATAATCCGCTCCGACTCCGTGCCGGCATAGATGTTCGCCGTGTCGACGAAGTTGACGCCGCCGTCCAGCGCGGCGTGAATGACGCGGATCGAAGTCTCCTCGTCGACTCTCTTGCCGAACGCGTTGGTGCCGAGTCCGAGCCGAGAGACCCACAGCCCGCTGTTTCCGAGACGATTATGTTTCATGGTTCAACCAACCTCCCGATCAAAAAGTAGGAAAACGGCGTTCGCGCCGCATATCGGCGGTTAGCGCCGCTTCGCAAAAGCAAAAGCATCGGCAAAGCCGAAACGTTCGGCGCCGGATTCAGCCGGCGGCCGTCCAATGGCCCGGGCGCTCGAGGCCCGGCGGCAGAATCGTCGACGCGTCGCCTCTGGCCGCGTTCACCTGGACCTGCGTCAGGAACAGGGCGCCGGTGAGGTCGGCGCCCCGCAGATCGGCGTCGCGGAAATCCGCGCCGATCAGATCCGCTTCGCGCAGGTCCGCATCGCGGAGATCCGCCGCGATCAAATAGGCGCCGCGCAGGTTCGCGGCGCGCAGATCCTCGCCGCGCAGGTCGGCGCCCACGAGGTCGGCGCCCCGGCCGACGGCCGGTCTGCGGCCTTTGCGGCCGCCCTTTCGCGCGGGCTTCGCTCCGCGCGAAGGCTCTTCGCCGCGCGCAGCCCGGCGGCGCAGCGCCTCGGCGCGAACGAGCTCGCTGCCTTCGAGCAGCAGCTCGTTCACCTTCGCGCGCTGCGCGGAGACGCTCAGCGCAAGCAGAGCGTCGGGTTCAAGCTCCGTGAGGCGCCGGGTGTCGGCGAGCTCCTCGCGGAGCCGGGGGTGGAGCTTCGAGGCCGCCGGGCGGCCGAGCAGCTCTTCCAAGTACACCATCAGTTCGTGCAGCTGCCAGACGACGGGCAGCACGGCGAACATGGCGCGCGCCGTCTCCGGACGCTCGCGCCAGCTTACCCCTCCGAACGTCTGCTGCGATACTTTTTGCCCCGCCCCGAAGCAGTCGTAGACCGTGCAGCCCCGGAAGCCGCTGCCGCGCAGCTTCGTATGAATGCCGCAGCGGAAATCTTCCCGCAGGTTGCGGCACGGTTCCCCCGCCGCTTTGTCGATCGCGAAATCGACCGAGGCCGCGAACGGCAGGGCGGCGCAGCAGAGGCCGAAGCAGTTTTCGCAGTCGCCTCTGTAGCGGCTGCGGTAATCGGGCGAAGCCCCGTCCGCTTTTATCGAATCGTCCTTCATCGGTAAAGTCCTCCAAATTCCTCGTTCTTTATCGTTTGTTGTTCGGATGCTATTCGCCTTCTATCTTATTCGCCTTCTATCTTACCGCCAACGTCCTTCGCGGAACAAATCTTTTTGCGCACGACAAAAGGACCGGCTCTTGTCCGGTCCCTGCCTATCCCAAACGCCGTCGCTTCGTTAAGCCTTCCGCACGAACTCCGATTTCAATTTCATCGCGCCGAAGCCGTCGATCTTGCAGTCGATATCGTGATCGCCGTCGACCAAGCGGATATTTTTGACCTTGGTGCCGATCTTCAGCACGGAAGAGCTTCCTTTGACTTTCAGGTCTTTGATCACCGTGACGGAATCGCCGTCCCGCAGCTCGTTGCCGTTGGCGTCGCGCACGACTTTCGCGCTGTCCGCGCCGTCGCCCGCCTCCGCTCCCGGCATCCATTCGTGGGCGCATTCCGGGCACACGAGCAGGCTGCCGTCTTCGTAAGTATAAGCGGACCCGCAGGACGGGCAGTTAGGCAGTTCGTTCATTCGATTCATTCCCCGTTTCTTCTTATCTTAAGCGTACGTTCTTCTTATGGTGCCATGCCAACCGTCTTTCTTCAAGGCGGAAAAACGAATATCTTCCGACGGTTCGCAGGCCGAGTTTATTCCGCTTCCGTCAGCGCTCTGGCCGTATCGTATAAAATTTCCACCGCCCGCGCGAGATCGCCCGCGTCCGACCACTCTGCCGGATGGTGGCTGATCCCGCCGCGGCTCGGAACGAACAGCATGCCGACATCGGTATAATCGGAAAAGATCATCGCATCGTGCCCCGCCCCGCTGTTCATCGGGCGGTACGCGATGCCGCGCTCCCTGCTGCCCGCTTCAAGCAGCGCTATCACCGTGCCGCTCATCCGTTTGGGCCGGATGTACAGCTGACGCTCGATCTCCACCTCGATGCCGTTTCCTGCCGCCGAGTTCGCCAGCGCTTCCGCTTTTTCCAATATGCCGAGCACGTCTTCCTCGCGCCCCGCGCGCAGATCGGCGGTAAACACGACTTTGTCCGGAATGACGTTCGCCCCGTTCGGATACACGTTCAGGCGTCCGATCGTCGCGACCGTGCCGTTCCCCTGTTCCTCGGCCAGTTCCGGCAGCTTCGCCACGATCTTCGAAGCGGCTGCCAGCGCGTCCGCGCGGCGATCCATCGGCGTCGTACCGGCGTGCCCGGCTCTGCCTTTTACCGTCACCTGGATCTGGGTCAGCCCGACGATCGCTTCCACGATGCCGATCGGAATGCCCTCTTCCTCCAGAATCGGCCCCTGTTCGATATGCAGCTCCAAAAATGCCTTGATGTCGGCCGCTTCCCGTTTCCCGGGCAGCGCCGGATCAAGCCCGATCGCCCGCATCGCCTCCACCGTCGCGATTCCGTCTTTGTCCTTGGTCGCCGCAAACTCCTCCGCGCTTACGATGCCGAGCATGGCGCGCGAGCCGAGCAGCCCGCCGATAAAGCGCCCGCCTTCTTCCTCGATCATGGCCACCGCTTCGAGCGGATACTTGGGCTTCAAGCCGTTTTCCCGGAACAGTCTCGCGACTTCCAGCCCCGCGACCACGCCCGCCGGTCCGTCATAAGAGCCGCCGTTCGGCACCGAGTCGAAGTGGGAACCGACCAGCACGGCGGGCGCGCCCTCGATCGCTCCTTCGAGTCTGCCGAAAATATTGCCGAAGCCGTCCTCGCGGACATGGAGTCCGTATTCGGTCATCACCCGCTTGATATAATCGCGCGCTTGACGGTCCTGCTCGCTGAAAGTCAGCCGGGTCGTTCCTTCTCCGGGCGTCGCCGTGAATTCGCCGATCGCCTCGATATGCCGCTCGATGCGCTGCCGCAGTTCGCCTGTTTGCTCTCTTTTTCCGCTCATTGTCTCGCTCCTTCTCCTGGCTTCGTAATGGGACGCTGTTTCGTCATGCCCATTGTACCCGATTTTTCCGACGCTTTTTTCGGCTGCCGCCTCTTTCGCGCGCCGCACGCCCTTTTTCTGGGTAAAAGGGAAGTAGCAAGCACATCCATTTCCTATCAGAACGGGGGCAGCATTTCGTGAAGCAGGCCATGATTATTATCAATCCTTCGTCCGGCAAAGAGCTGGCGCTTGAATACCTCCGTAAAGTCGAAGACATTTTGCGCGAAGAAGCCGGTTACGACGTGGTCGTCAACGAGACGACCAAAGAACTCGACGCGACCAACTTCTGCATCGACGCCTGTAAGCAGGAATTCGATCTCGTCGTCTCCATCGGCGGAGACGGCACGCTGCACGAGACGATCAACGGGCTGCTCGACCAGAAGCATCGTCCGAAGCTCGGCGTCGTGCCGCTCGGCACGGTGAACGATTTCGCCCGGGCGCTGCATATTCCGCTCGATCCCGAGCAGGCGATCCATACGCTGACTTCTTCGCGGCTGCGCCGCGTCGATATGGCCCGCATCAACGACCAGCTGTTCGCCAACGTGGTCGCCGCCGGCTCGCTCGCCGATGCGCTCTCGTCCGTTACCTCGGAAGACAAGTCGAAGTTCGGCGCTTTCGCTTACTTCCGGGAAGGCGCCAAAGAACTGCTGGGCAGCTCCGTTTCGCCGCTGTCCATCACGCACGACGGCGGCACATGGGAAGGCGACGCGCCGATCTTCATTGCCGCCCTGACCAACTCCGTGGGCGGTTTCGAAAATCTGGCGCCGGATGCCGAGGTCGACGACGGCCTGCTGCACTGCTTCATTCTGCACGACCTGAACTTTTTCAATACGCTGACGGCGGGCGTATCGCTGCTTCTGGGCAATCTCAAGGGACACAAGGATGTCGAGTATTTCACGACCAAGCGCGTCAGCGTCACGTCGACGGAACCCGTCAAGACCAACGTGGACGGCGAGCCGGGACCCGCGCTGCCGATCGAGCTGCATATTCTGCCTTCGCATGTGCAGGTCATCGTGCCGGAAGACGCGGAGCCGGAAGACGAATAAGTCGGGATCGGGGCGACGAAGGAGCACTTGCCTGCAAGTAAATTTCGTGCGCCGATTCCAAATAACTGCGAAAGAGCACTTATTCAGCTCAAAAACGATTGTTTTAAGAAAATAACTGCGTGAGAGCAGCTATTTGATCGTTAAGCTCTCTTTTCGCGTGCTTTTTTGCAAAATAGCTGCTCTGGTGCAGTTATTTCTCGCAATCAGACGTGCAAAGCGCAAATAACTGCTTATACGCAGTTATTTGTGCAGAACGGCGAACAATTCCTTCCGGCCTAGCGAAGCGGTGAAGCAAGGTGACGAAGCGGGTGCTTCCGAGCGCCGACATGCGCGCAGGCAAAAGAAACCGGGCTCTCCGATTTAGAGAGCCCGGTTTCTCGAACCAAAAAAGGCTTCGCCCGGCAAGGGCAAAGCCTTTTTTGCGTACGGAATAAGGCGTGCCGCAAGCCCAACTTCCGGTGCTCGGCGCCTCAGCCGCAGGACGTTCGCTCTGCAGGACATGCAGTCCGCAGGATATTCAATATGCGGAATGTGCACCGCGGAATGTGTATCGCGGGATGTACGTCGCGGGATGGGCGTCGCGGGATGTACATTGCGGGATGGGCGTCGCAGGATCGGTAATCCGGCGGCAGGCGGGTAGGACGCGCCGGATTTTCGCTTTCGGCGCATCCGGCTCCGCCGCCTCGGAGCCGCGACCGTCCGCCGTCCCGTCAAACTCGCAAGCTTCCTCGAACAGCCTCTCTCGAACGGCCGCTTTCCGACATTTTTTCCGATCAGCCTTTTTCCGACGTCAGCTTTTTCGCCAAGGCGCTCATGTCCTGCCCCTGAAGCGCGCCCGCCACCAGCTCCGGCAGCATGCCCGGCGTGCAGGCGAAGCACGGCGTACCGTCACGGGAGAGCAGCCGCGCCAGCCGCTCGTCGTAGAACGGACGACCGCCGTCGGAGAGCGCCAGCAGGCACAGCGTGCGCACGCCCGATTCGCGCATTTCGCGCATCCGGCGCACCAGCGCCGCCTGATTGCCGCCTTCGTACAGGTCGGTGATCATGATGAACAGCGTTTTCTTGGGGTCTTCGATAAAGTTCTCGCAGTACGCGACCGACTTGTTGATGTCGGTTCCGCCGCCGAGCTGGATGCCGAACAGCATGTCGACGGGGTCGTCGGCGCACTGCTCCGTCAGATCGACCACTTCCGTATCGAATACGACGACCCGCGTGTCCAGCGCCGGCATGCTGGCGAAGATCGCGCCCGTTACCGACGCCCAAATGACCGACTCGGCCATCGAGCCGCTCTGGTCGATATCGAGGATGACCGTCCATTCTTTGCTGCGCCGAGCTCGGTCGAAGTAATAAAACCGCTCGGGAATGATCATTTTCCGTTCCATATCGTAATGTTTCAGATTCCGCTGGATCGTCCGCTTCCAGTCGAGTCCGCTGAGCGAAGGCAGCGGCGTATGCTGGCGTTTGTTCAAGGCGCCCGTCACGGCTCGCCGCATATCTTCCTTCATGCGCGCCATCAGCTCGTCCACGACGGCTTTGACCAGCATGCGGGCCGTATCCTTCGTTTTCTCCGGAATTTTGCCTTTGAGCGCCATCAACGTCCCGACCATTTGAATGTCCGGCTTGACGGAAGACAGCAGTTCCGGCTCGAACAGCAGCTGCTTCCAGCCCCGCCGCTCGATCGCGTCATTCTGAATGATCGAGACGACATCCTCCGAGAACAGATTGCGTACGTCGCCGAGCCAGCGGGACAGATTGACCGAACCTCTTCCGCTGCCCGCGCCGCGTCCCCCGCCGCTGCTGCCGGAACCTTTTCCCGAGCCGCCTACGGAAGTTCCCTGGCTGCCGTCCGTATCGTCGTAGATCGCCGCCAGCGCCGCATCCATGATCGCTTCTTCTTCCGTCAAGCGCAGGCCGCCCGGCCCGTTCATGCTTTCGAGATGCTTTTCGGCGGCTTCGCCCAAGATCAAGCGCCAGCGGGAAACGGAATGCGCCTGCTGTTTGCTATCCTCGGCCTCGTTCGATTCGTTCGCGTCGTACATGCTGTTCATATCGTTCGCCCCGCTCGCGTCGTTCACGCCATTCGTCTCGTTGCCGCTATTATCGAATGTATTCGCCATATTAAAAGTCTCCAAAGTCGAAATCGTTCAATTCGTCCAGCATCTTGTCTTCTTCCCCCTTCAGATCCCCGGTCAGGATCTCCGCGGCTTGCTCCGCGTTCACGCCCCACAGTTCGCCCATCGTCTCGGCGATCATCGTTTTCTCGTGTGCAGAGAACGAGCTGAACGCGCGGCGCAGGAACACGAGCGCGCGTTTGAATTCGTCGTCGTCCAGCGAATTGATATATTCGTTAAGCTGCGACCACAAGCTCATCCGAGACAGCAGCGCATAACGGTTGCGCATGGACAGTCCTTCGAACCAACCCGCTCCGAGATCCGACGGGATGCCGGGAGACAACCGCCGCGACACTTCGGCGGCGCATTGTTCGGCGCTCATCTCGCCGCGTTCGAGCAGCAGGGCGCAGGCGAAGCCCGACAGCTTCGGATTGCGGTCGTCGCGTTCGGACAGCTCGCTCAGTTCGCGCGACCAGAGCGCCGTGTCCACGGCATCGTCGTGTTCTTGGGCGATCTTGTTGAGATCGCTCATGGCGGCGATCATGCCGTAGGCCGCTTCGTCGCTGCAGTTCGCCGCGTCGGACAAATACAGGCAGCCGCGGAAAAACAGCTGCTCCAGCAGCGGCACGAGCGGCGCCGTATCCGCTCGCCGAATGTCGCCATAAGCGACGATGCCCGACAGCCGGGCAGCCGCGGCCGAGATCTGCGCCGTGTCGCGGCTGTCCGCCGCCAGGCTCTGCAGCACGCGGCGCCCGTCTTCCATCTGCGCGGTCATGCCGCAGCGTACGGCCGTGTCGATCAGCGCGGACGCCTCCGCTATGGAGGTGCAGGCTTCCAGTTTTTCTCGCAATCGATGCGCGCAGGCGATCTCGATCGTCTCGCCGAGCAGCGTCGATTCCACGACGCGGATTTCCGCTTCCGGCGTCCATTGGACGATCCAATCTTCGGCCCAAACGGCCCGTTCCGGACCTGCCTGCCTGGAGCGCACGAACGGAATTTCCAGCAGCTCCAGCCGGTGGAACAGAAAGGAACGGTTCAAGTCGAGATAAGCGGCTTCCTGCGACGAGACGCGGCGATTCTCCCGCAGATCGAGCGACAGGTCCGCCGCGACCGCCGTTTTGTATTTGGTCAGCTTGAGCCTTTTGAGCTCCCGGTTCAGGTCGTCCTGCAGCGGCGTTTGGCTGACGCCTTCGGCCAGGCTGCCGATCTCCGTTCCTACGTCGACCCGAACCAGCGCTTCGGCGACCACCGACAGCTCGCCCCGGCCCAGCAGCGTCTGCGCCGCGTCGCGAAGTTCCAGCAGCGTCGGCGCGCTGCCTCCGTGCAGCGAAGCCAGTCCTTCGGCCAGCCGCACCGCTTCGATGACTTCGGCGGTCGACCGATGCGTCCCGGAAGCCCGAAGCGTACGCGCCGCCGTCGACAGGTACAATCGAGGAAGCTCGTCGGGATTTCCCGATTCCATGGCTTCCCACATCATCTGGTAATAATGCGGGGCATTGTTGCCCGCGCCGTAGCCGGACAGGCTGGACAGCCGGTAATACGAATACGGCATCAGCGTCAGCTTGGAGCTGCGCGAAGGCAGCGCCTCGAACTCCGCGTCGGTCATCGCGCCTTCGAGCGGGTTCTCCAGTACCGCCGCATGATAAGCGCCGCAGACGACCACGATCTTCGCCGGATCGTGTCCGGCTTCGATCACTTTCAGGATCTGCCGGCGCATATAGGCTTCGCGCACGTAATTGTACGCGTGTTCCTCCGGCTGCTCCGACCGCTCGCGCTCTTCTCCCAGCTCGCGCATTTGCGCCGAAAAAGCGAGGATCGAGTCGCGGTATGCGTCCGGGTTGGCATTGTGCTCGTAGTGACGTTCCCAGTACGTCTCGTAATCGTGTTCGCCGGCCAGCTCCGCGATCCGTTCGTAGATCGATCGGGAAACTTCGCCGGCCTCAAGCTCTTCGGCCCCCTCCGGCTCGGCCGCCGCGTTCGGCGACGCATTCGCTGCAGGTTCCGCTTCCTCGGCAGGCTCCGCTTCGTCCGTCTCGCGTCGCCCGCCGCGATCTTCCGAATCGCCCCGCCGCAGATGCTGCAGCGCAAGCGCCGCGCCGGAAGGCAGGTCGATCAGCTGACAAAGCGCGCCGCGCTTCGACGCCCACCGCATCGCTTGAAGCTCGGGCGAGTAGACCGCGAACGGCCATAATGCCGTTCGCACCGGCATCTCGTCCGTGAACGCCAGCACCGCGACCGGCGGCACGGTCGTCGGCTGCACCAGGTCGCCGATCATGCCGCTCGCGTCCGACGGCCCTTCGATCAGCACCGCCGTCGGCTTAATCCGGTCCAAATAATCGAGAAGATGGCAGGCACCGCCGGGGGACAGGTGCCGGACGCCGAAGACGGACACTTTGACGTCCGCCGCCTTCACTCGTTCATCTCCCTGCACGCCTGATACAGCCCGCGCCACTCCGATCCCCGTTTCTTCATGACGTTGTCCAGATATTCTTTCCAGACGAGCTTGTCTTTGTCGTCGTCCTTGACGATCGCGCCCTGAAGCCCGGCCGCCAGGTCTTCGTCCGTCATCTCTCCGCTGCCGAAGCTTGCGGCCAGCGCCATGCTGTTGGTCAGCAGCGAGATCGCTTCCGCCGTCGAAATGACGCCGCCCGGCGACTTCAACTTCTCCTTGCGGTCGAGCGTCATGCCGCTGCGCAGTTCCCGGAAGATGGTGACCACCTTAAGCAGCGCTTCGTCGGCCGGAGGAGCCGCCTGCAGCTGATACGAAGCGGCGATCTCGCCGACCCGCTTCTTGACGATGGACAGCTCCGTCTCCAGGTCCGACGGCGCGGGCAGCACGATAATGTTGAAGCGGCGCTTAAGGGCCGCCGACATCTCGTTGACCCCGCGGTCGCGCGTGTTCGCCGTCGCGATGATCGAGAAGCCTTTGCGCGCGCTCGTCTCGCTGCCGAGTTCCGGCACCGAGACCGTCTTCTCGGACAGGATGGAGATCAGCGCGTCCTGCACTTCGGACGCGCAGCGCGAAATTTCCTCGAACCGGGCCACGCTTCCGCCTTCCATGGCGCGCATGATCGGGCTGCGCACCAGCGCTTCCGGCGTCGGGCCGTTCGCCAGCAGCATCGCGTAGTTCCACGAATAGCGCACCTGCTCTTCGCTCGTGCCCGCCGTTCCCTGCACGACGAGGCCGGAATTGCCGCTGACGGCAGCCGTCAAATTTTCGGACAGCCACGATTTGGCCGTGCCCGGCTCGCCGATCAGCAGCAGCGCGCGGTCCGTCACGAGCGTGGCGATGGCCATCTCGACGAGACGTCTGTTGCCTATGTATTTGGGCGTGATGTCCAGCTTGCCGGCTTTCCCTCCGGTAATGTAGGTCAGCACGGCTTTCGGCGACATCTGCCAGCCGGGCGGCACGACTCCTTTGTCTTCCTTTTTCAGCGCCTCGATTTCCTGTTGATACAGAAGCTCGGCGGGCAGGCGCATCGCGTCCTGCTCTTTCGTCTTGGCTGCGGCCATGGCTCATTCTCCTCTCGATTTGCGATCGTCTAACGCGAAAAACGGAATGCGGCGGCTCCGAAGCGTCCCGGCAGTCGAATCCCCCCGGAACGGCCGGGCTGCCGCGGCGGTTTAGTTTGCCGATTCGGCGCGCCGCCGGAGCGAATGCACGATCTCTTGCATCGTTTCCTTGACGTATTCGGTACGGGCTTCCTTCGCCAGCGGCTCCAGACGGTCCGCCGCCGAGCCTGCCAAGCGGTCCGGAATGCGCAGCAGAAGCTCGGATTCGTCGCGGTAGACGCTGTAGGTTTTTTTCCAGTCCTTCCGTTCCATCCAGCGCATCAGCAGTTCGTACTTGGTGTCTTCGTCGAATCCTCCCTGGTCGAGCGCCGTGAAGATGTAGTCCGCGTAATAATTGTTGCTCGAACGCTCGATCTGCTGTTCCAGGTACGGCAGCAGCTTCGGTTCGCCCGGAACGGCCATCGCCGCTACCAGTTCCAGTTCGTTGCGGTCGATCAGCCAGCCCAGCCAGCGGCGGTCCCATTCCGCTTCCACCCGTTCCCGGGGCAGGCGCTTGCGGACATAGCCTTCGTAGGCGTACACTTCCTCCCGCAGCGTCTCGATCAGCTTCTTCTGAATCTGCTGCGCTTTTTTGGAGACGGCTTCGCGCAGGCGGCCGCGGCCCGTTCCGGCGTAGCGGTCGTACAGCTCGGACGCGGGACGCAGCCGTTTGGTCGCATGGAAAGCAAACTGCAGATACAGCGGGTCCCGTTCTTCCAGCGCCTGCAGCACGGCCAAAGCTTCGTCGGTGTCCGCGTCTTCCAAATATCCCGCGGCCTGGTTCATTACGCGCAGATGTTCCGAGAAATCGAGACGGCCGAGCGAAGGATAATCCTGTTCGCTCGCGGCCATGTCCAGGAACAAACGCTCCAGCTCCGGATGTTTGGCATGCCGGAAAGCGATCGTGAACGGCTCCAGCTCTTTCCACAGCTTATCCTTGCTTTTCCGGTCGTCTTCGCCGGCATGCTCCCTGCGCAGGCGCTCCTCGTACAGCGGAACGAGGCGCGCGATCATGTCCGCCGAAGGAGCCGCGCCGATCGCTTCGGCCGCGGGCACCGCGTCCTTGCCCGTGAACGCTTCGTACAGACGGTCGCGCGCCGCGGAAGAATCGCGGACGGCCAGCGCCGCCAGCGCTCCTTCGCGCACGGATTTCTTTTTGTCCAGCGACCATTCCAGCAGCCGCTCCTCGAAGTCCGGATGGGAGCCCAGACAGGCGATCGCCGCGGCGCGCACCTTGTCCGCTCCTTCTTCGGCCGCCGCCACCAACCGTTCGAGCGAACGCTTGTCGTCCGGATCGACGCCCAATCGACGCACGACTTCCAGCCGGCGCTCTTCCTCGCGGCCGCCCTGCATGTTCAGTCCTTCGAGCAGATAGGGCACGATCGCCCTGCCGTAGGAAGGCAGGATGTAACGAACGGCGTAGTCCGCCAATTCCGAGTAAGAATCGTTCAACGCTTTGACGGCAAAAGGGAACAGCCGCAGGTCGCGGAACAAGCCCTGCTGGTACGCCGACGTCACGATTTCGTAGCGGCCTCCGCCCGAAGTGGACAGCGCGTTTTGCACTTCCGCGAGCTGGCGGTAGGAATGCGAAGCGGTCAGCTCCGCCAGACCCGCGCTCTCCGGCTTTTCTTCCGTCACGCCTTCGGCGGCCGTACGGCCCTGCGTCGACAGCACGGAATTCAGCAGCAGCGACACGTCCTGCAGCTTCGCCGCGCGCGCTTCCGGCTCCGACGGTCCCGTCAGCGCCGCCACGTCCTCGGCCATCCGCTTGAACACCGGCGCCCGTTCTCCGAGCTGCGCCAGCTTGGGCTCCAGCTTTTTCAGGCGAAAATCTTCAGCGGCCAGATCGCTGCCCGCGATGTACAGGCGTCGCAGTTCGCCTTGAAGTTCCTGCAGCAAAGTCGTACTCATTATCGTTTGCTCCTCCCTTGTATTCGAATTCGGACAAGGTCCGATTTCCGGTTCGATCTTCTCTCGCGCGGCGCGTCTCTCAATACAGCAGGCGCATAATCCGGTCGCCCTGAATCAGCGTCAGCGGCTGGGCGACCAGCTGTCCCGTATCCATCCGATGCTCGAACATCGCCAGCACCGCGCAGTCGTCCAGCAGGGAAGGATCGACCAGGGGGAGCAGCGGCGTCGTCGGCTGCGGAAGCCGGTAGATGTCTCCGAGCTCCAGCGCGGCGCCGGATTCGTCGACCAGCGCGAAGGCTCCGGCTTCCGTCCGGGCGATGCGCGAAGCTTTCAGCAGCACGACCGGGGAACGGTCGGCCAGCGGATCTTTAAGCTGATTCTTCACGGCTTTGACCGCTTCGGCGATCGACGCCGACGCCGCGGAACGAACCGACTCGTAATCGGCTTCCGCCGCCTCACGCGGCAGCATGCCTTCGAAGCGCACGCGGGCGTTCATGCCGCCGGGATAGCGGTACAGTTCGGCGATCTTCGCCACGCTGAAGAAGCTGTCTTCCTCTTTCATGTGCTTGGCCGCCTTGAACGGGCGGTACTGCACGGTGCGATGGACCCGTTCTCTGCCGAGTTCCAGCCAGAAACCGGTGTCGACGAACTCTTTGCGAGCTTCGTCCCGATAGCTGTAAAACGCAAGCTGCAGCAGCTCCGCGTTTTCGGTGACGCGCCCGGCTTCCTTCAGCTCCGACAGCTGCCAGGCGCGCCCCAGCCATTCCTCGATCGTCGATTCGGCGTCGGGCGCAAGTTCCGGGTCTTCCTGTTTGGCCTGCAGATAAGCGCGCCCTTTTTTGATAAAAGCGTTCAGCAGAGTCAGCTGCTCCGCCGCGTATGTATAACCCTGTTCGCGGTCGCCCTGCTCCAGCAGCAGCGCCAGCCGGCGAAGTTCGTTTTCCGCCCCGGTCAAATAGCTGCCGCCAAGCCGTTTGGCATGGTCGTTCAGATCCTTGACCGTCCGCGCGTTCGTCGTTCCCAACCCGCCGCGTACCAGCGAGAGCACGATTTTCTCGAGTTCGTCCAGCGCTTCGAGCTGCTGCCCGATCTTCTTTTTGAGCGCCGCTTTGTTGACCTTCTTCGGCTTGGCCGGCGCGTCTTCGGACGCTTTTTTCGCCTTGGTCTCCTCGCGCTTTTCGGCCTTCTCCCGCTTGGATGCGACGTCTTCCGGAACGGATGCCTTCTCGAACGCCGTTCCGTCCGCATAGGCGTACATCAGGCCGAGCGCGTGCTTGCACGGAAATTGGCGGCTCGGGCAGCTGCAGCGCGATACCGGATTGTCCGGCGTCACGAAGTCGACCGAGCAGACATAGTTCGATTTGCCGCTGCCGGAACATTCGCCGAACAGCAGATTGCCTTCCTCGGAGATGTTCAGTTTGACGAATTTGTTCTTCTGAACCAGCCCTCGGCCGTTCTTGACGGCGGCGGCGTTCGGAGCGAGCGAATCGATATAAGATGCGGTCAGTTCAAGCATTACAGCGCCTCCTTGCGTTATGGGTCGTGATTGTTAATATTATACTGGAAAATTCGGCAATCCTCACACAGCGGCAAAAATGTCCGAAAAGGGAACTTGTGTTCCTATTTTTAAAAATATATCACGTATCCGTCCTTCGTTCAAATTCTCGAAGTCCCCTTTCCCCGCCCGCCTCAAGTCCCAAATTCAAGCTCGACGCTTCGATGCCCGGCGTCCTGCCGGTCCAACTGGTTCCAGCGAAGCAGAAAAGCGAAACAAAGCGCCGCTCGGGCACTTCGTTTCGCTTTCCGTCGTTTCATTCGATACGCACGCTTGGGCCTGTCTTACCGTCTGCCTCCGCCCATGCCGCCCGTATTGCCCGTCGTCACGCCCGACTCGTTCACCCAGGTCGTCACGCTGCCCGAGATCGTGAAGGTCACGACGTCGCTGCCGCCGGCCGATACGGTATATGTGCCGCCGTCTTTCAACTCGGCCGAGCTGACGATTACCGCGCGGAATTCCTTGGAAGGCGCGACCGTCGCGACCGTACGGCCTTCGGCGTCTTTCACGTCGACCTGCGTGCCGGCCGCCTGCGTATCGGCGAAGGTCATCGCGACCGACAGCTGCGAAGAAGTATCGCTCGGCGCCTGGGCCATGCCCGCGCTGCCGGCCGCGAGCAGGGTGCCGCCGCTGATTACAAAAGTTCCGTCGTAGTCGAGCGATCCGTTTCCGTCGTTCGTCGGGCCGTACACCGTCACGGTTCCGCCCGTCATCGCGATCGAACCGTTGGCGTCGAGACCGTCGCCTTCGGCGTTGACGACCAGTGTGCCGCCGTTGATCGTCAGCCGCGCGCTGCCGGCGCCCATGCCGCCGCCGAAGCCTCCTCCGCCCATGCCGCGAGCGGTATCGGTCGACGTATCGCCGTTTGCCGCGGTCGAGGCTGCGCTTGCGGTCGTCACGCTTGCGCTCGTATCGGCCGAAGCGGAAGCCGTTACGGCCTTCGCCGAGGAAACGGAGGCAGAAGCCGCGCCAACCGTCGTATCCGCGTTTTCGTCAGAAGCCGCCGTGTCCGCACTCGCCGTCGAAGCCTCCGACGCGTTGACGCCGTCGTCGCTCGCTGCGACGCGAATATCGCCGCCGTCGATCGTGATATTTTCGGCTTCCAGACCTTCGTAGCTGGTCTTCACGTCAATCGTGCCGTCCGTAATCGTCAGCGCCGTCTCGCCGTGCAGCGCGTCGTCGCCGGTCGAGATCTGCAGGTCGCCTCCCGTGACTTCGGTCGAGCCGTTGCTGTGCAGCGCATCATCCGCCGAGTCGATCGCGAAGGTTCCGCCGTTGATCGTCAGAACGGTCCCCGCCTTGATGCCTTTCATGCTGTCCGATTCGCCGGTCGAAGCGTCAGCGGCTGCCTTGCTGCTCGCTGCCGAATCGGCATCGGCCGCCGCGTTCGAATCGCTCCCTGTCGAGACCCGGTCCGGCATGGCCGGAGGCGTTCCGCCGTCCGTCGGCCGCTCGCCGTCAGGCAGCGCGGGCGGTCCGTCCGTCGTGCCGTCCGTGCTCGTCGCCGTGCCGGAAGCGGCTCCGCTGCCGTCCACGGCAGGGCCTTGGCCCGTACCCGGATCGCCGGTTCCGCCCGGACCGCGCATCCCTCCGCTCGGCCGCTGGCCGCCGAAGTTTCCTCCTCCTCCGAAGCCTCCGCCCATTGCTTCGGTATGCTCCGGTCCGTTCGCATGTCCGCCGCCGGTCGCGATATTGAAATCGCCGCCGTCCACGACGACGTTCGTTTCGCCCTGGATGCCGTCATTGCCCGCCTTGATCTCGAACGTGCCGCCCTTGATCGCCACGAAGCCTTTTTCCGCATCCTTATCGTTGGTCGATTTGATGCCGTCGCCGGCCGCGTCGATCGTGACCGTGCCGTCTTCGACGTATACCCGGTCTTTGCCGACGATGCCGTCGTCCGCCGCCTTGATGTCGATCGTGCCGCTTACGATATTCAGGGCATCCTTGCTCGCGATGCCGTCCTTATAGTTCGCCGTCACGGTGAGGCTGCCGGTGCCGTTGACCGTGAGATCCGCTTTGCTGAAAATCGCCGCGCTCGGCTCTTCGTCTTCGTTCAGCGTATAGGTCACGCCGTCGGTTACCGAGTTGACGGTGCCTTCCGCGAGCGTCAGGATGACTTTTTCGGCGGCTTTCACATAGATCGGAGCGCCGTCGCCGTCCGTCAGATCCGCGCCGTTCAGAACGATATGAACGGATTCCGCGTCGGCCGTATCGACGACGATCTGTCCGTCGGAGAGCGACCCGCTGAGTACGTAAGTGCCGGCCGCCGTAATGGTCACCGATCCGTTCGCCGCTTCGGCGCCGGCTCCGTCCACGGAAGCGCTCGCCCCGGCCAGTTTGATGGTCACGGCGTCGGATTCGTCCCAATCCGCCGCGTAATTCTCGTCGCCGAGCGAGACCAGGTCTGCCGCCTTCAATCCGCTCAGGCTTGCCGAGGCGGTCGCTGCGGCTGCGGAAGAAGAACTCGCCTGAGCCGCAGTCGCGGCCTTTGCTGCAGCGTTTGCCGCCGCAGTTTCGGCCGTGTCCGCCGCCGAGCCGCATGCGGACAGCGTCAGCATCGCGCCCAAGAAAATGACGAGGTTCGTCTGTTTTTTCGCCCGGAACTTTTTCGTTTTCTCGATCTTCGTTGTTTTTCTCATCTATCATCGTTCCCTTCTTAGTCGAATATGAGATGCTGCCGAGGTTGACTGTCGTATGGGTTGTCGTTTGCCTTGCCCTTATCTTAGGTGAGGAAGCTTTAGCGAATCTTAAAGTCGGATCGAGAATCGAAATTTCTCCACGCCAAAAGCCCGCTCCCGAAAAGGGGCGGGCTTTTCCCGTCGCCGCTGCGGTCAAGCTCGGCGCGGATCGGCGGATTTCCTTCAAGTCGCCGCAGGGGCGTTCGAAGTCTCCGGTTTACAGGCTCTTATCCAGCATTTTCGTCATAATCCAGTCGGTCTGTTCTTCGTCCCCCATCAAGAAAGAATGCGCGCCGATCCGTTCGAAGCCCATTTTTTCGTAAAAAGCGACGGCGCCGCCGTTCTTCTCCCATACGCCCAGCCAGACTTTCGTTTTGCCCTGCTCTTCGGCGAGCCGGAACGCTTGGTCGATCAGCGCCTTCCCCAGGCCTTTTTTCTGAAAAGCCGACCGGACGTAAATACGCTCGACCTCGAGCGCGTCGTCGCCCATCGGCTCGGACTGCGCGACGCCGACGTTCACTTTCAAGAATCCGGCCAGCTCCCCTTCGACCGACAGGAAAAAGAACGCCGAACCTTCCGTCGACAGCTCTTTTTCCAACTGCTGCTCGTGAAACGCTTTTTCCAAATACGCCCGCATGTTTTCCGGCTTGTTCTGCGCCCCGAACGTCTCGCTGAAGGTCTCGATGCCGATTTGGCGCAGCGCCGGCAGATCCGATACGCCGCATTTTCGAAGTTCCGTGGTCATGTGTGCCTCCGCCTTTCGCTTCTGTTCAATATTCCCTTTTGCCGCCTTTTTTCACGAAGTCCCAGTCCGCTTCCACATTGGCGCGAATCTTCCGCAGCAGCCGGGCCGCCGTTTCCGCTTCGTCCGCCGACAGCCCCGCCAGCGCGACGCCGTCCGAATGGACGTTTTCCCGCTTGATGACCGGATAGACGTCCTCTCCCTTTTTCGTCGGAAACAATTTCTTGATTTTGCGGTTGCGCTCGTCGCCTCGCTTCTCCACGAACCCGTTCGTCTCCAGCTTCTGGATCGCCCGCGCCGCGGTGGTGCGATCCACTTTGATCATCTCGGCCAGCTTCTCCTGAATGATGCCGGGATGTTCGCAGACGCGGACCAGGTACAGATACTGTCCCTTGGTCAGGTCGTATTCCTTGAATTCGATGTTGCTGATGGAATCCAGAGACCGGGCGATCATGCCGATCTCGCGCAAAATGTCCGTCATTCCCCTCACCTCCGGCAATCGGCGGCTCCGGATCGAGCTTCGCCATATATTCCGCAATATATCGAATTTTTGTTGCATTTGCAATAAAAATAAATCCATGAAAAAGACGCCCGCCTCTCCCTTGGAATTTCAGGAAAGACGGACGCCTTTACATTCATTTCTATAAACCGTCCCGGTTGTTCCGAAACCGCGTTCGAGAGCAAAGTTTCGGCCGAGCAGCCGACCGCCCGATGCTCAGTATTCCGCCGTTACCGGAGGAGCCATCGTCAGCGACAGGTCGAGATTGCCGTTGCGGGTACGGATCGAATCGAGAAACGCTTTCTGATTGACCTGCCGGTCCATGGTGACGGAGTAGACGAGTTCGTACAGACTGCCGAGTTCGGTGGTGCGGATCTTCTTCAGCTCGTGCTGCACGCCGAATTTGCGGAACACTTCTTCAAAAGCTTCTTCGTAACCGAGGTTTTCCGGAATGGTGACTTTGAGCGTCTTCTGCTGGGATTTCTTCACGCCGAACTTGAAGACGCTGAGCGCGAACATGACGGCGCAGAGAATGACGGTGAAGAGTACCGCGTAGCCGAGCGATCCGACGCCGCAGGCCAGACCGGCCGCCATCGTGAACAGGACGTACGTGATGTCTTTCGGATCGCCCGCCGCGCTGCGGAAACGGATGATCGAGAACGCGCCGGCCAGGCTGAAGGCGCGGGCCACGTTGCTGCCGATCATCAAGATGATGACGGCGACGACGATCGGGAGGATAACCAGCGTTAATGTAAAGCCCTGCGTATAGGTGGTCTTGTTCGTTTTCATATAAGTCAGGCTGATAATAGCACCCAGCAGAATCGCCAGGCAGATCGTGACCAGAGCATTCGTCAGAGTCAAGTCTGTCGTACTTGTGGTCGTACTGTTGAGGATGGAATCAAGCATATTGCACAATCTCCTTTTCGTTGGCTTGTTCGAAGTTCGGCAGATCGCGGAGCGCGCCGACTTGAGGATTCGGGTTAAGAGTCAGGTTTGGATTCGTTTGCAGCTCGGTCAGCGCTCGGCGGCTCTTGACCAGCTTCTTGTATTCGTTGCCGTATTTCGAGAAGCTCGTGCGGTACAGGCCGTGCTCCGACAGCATCTTGGACAGCCAGGCCGGCACCGTCTTCTCCGCTTTCACTTCCATCAGCCATTGCCTCGGTTCCATCAGCTGCTCGCCGTAATCGCCGCATTCCAAATTCACGTCATAGCGGCGGCAGCGGATATTCGTGTCGAACGTGATGCGCAGGTCGCGGCTCGTCTTGTCGAACAGCGCTTTGCGGTCGTAGGACAGATACACTTTCGGCTCCAGGTCGTACAGACGGAGGAAATATTCGATCTCGCTCAGCACCTGAGCGTTCATGTAGGGCTGAAGCTTCGGCGGCCGTCCGGTGCGGACGAATTCGTAAGCTTCGCTCAGCTTGAGCGCCGTGCGGCGTTTGTTGACCAGGCCGAACACTTTCTTTTTGATCTCCAGGTACACTTTCGCGTCTTCGTTCGGCACGCCGTAGGCGCGGAGGCGAAGTTTTTCTTTGTATTTGGGTTTCGCGAGGCTCTGCCGGATCAGGGAATCGTGCGGAGTGTCGAAATACAGGTTGCTGATGCAGTAGAACTCGTTTTTGTTGTATTCGTCTTTCTCCATATATTCCAGCAGCGCGCCGTAGATTCGCTCGTAGGCCGCATGATCCATCAGGTATTTGCTCTCGTACCGGTTGAAGACTTCGATCGCCATGATTCATCGTTCCTTTCGCTGTGTGATTATCGGTGTTCAGTTGCCATGTCCGTATCTTAGGCCGGCAACCTTTAGCGAATCTTAAAGATTGCGAAGTTTGTAAAATGAGATCAGCCACCCATAGAAAAAGAGAACCGACAGGCCGGTTCTCTTTGCGACACGATTCTTTTCAGAACCCGAATACCTTAAGGTTCATTAAAGGGTCGCCCGATATAATGAAGACAGTCGATAAACGAAAGCGTACATGCAGGCGAAACTCAAACAAAGGGTGACGAGATATGAGAATTTTGATCGTGGAAGACGAAGAACATCTGGCGGAAGCCTTGTCCCAAATTTTGAAAAAGAACAACTATTCCGTCGATGTCGTGCATGACGGCGAGGACGGGCTGGATTACGCGCTCAGCGGCATTTACGATCTGCTGCTGCTCGACATCATGCTGCCGGGGCGGGACGGAATCAGCATCCTCAAAAAGGTGCGGGCCGAAGGCATGGCCGTTCCGGTCATTCTGCTGACGGCGAAAGGCGAGATCCCCGACAAAATCGCGGGGCTGGATCACGGGGCGGACGATTACGTGGCGAAGCCTTTTTCCTCGGACGAATTGATGGCGAGAATCCGGGCGGCGATGCGGCGCAAAGGCGAAGTGATGCCCGAAGACGCGCTGAAATTCGGCGACCTGGAGCTGAACGCTTCGAATCCGAAGCTGACGGTGCGGGGCAAGGAAATCAAGCTGAATCCGAAGGAGAGCGAACTGCTGGAGCTGCTGATCCTTCGCAAGCAGGCGGTGACGTCGAAGGAGCAAATCATCGAAAAGCTGTGGGGATTCGACTCGGAAGCGGAACATAACAACGTGGAAGTGTACGTTTCCTTTTTGCGCAAAAAGCTGAACTTCCTCGCCTCGGACACGCGCATCGCGACGATCCGCGGTGTCGGCTACGTGCTGGAGGAGGGCAAAGGATAATGGAGCGAGACCTCGGCACCGGCCGTAAACACGATCTATCCAATCCGCTGTTCAAAAAGCTGCGCGACCGCTTCCTGATCGTCAATCTGGTCACGATCGTCATGATCATGCTGGTCGCCTTCGCGACCATCTACACGATCACGTACCGGCAGGTACAGGGCGAGATCGGCATGGATCTGGAGCGGACGACCGATAGGTATCGCACCGGCGCGAACGGCTTCAATCCTCGGGGCGGAAACGGCTTGAACGATTCGGCGGCGGCCGGTTCGTTAACAGGAGGCAGCCTGCCGTCTTCCGGGAACTCCGGAGGAGACGGATTCGGCGGCGATAAGGACGGGCCGCCGACCGGCGGCGGATTCGGCGGCGGCACGCCGCCCGAACGTTCCATCTCGTTCATGCTGCGGACCGACTCGGCCGGCGCTCTGACGGAATCGGAGTCGCGGTTTGCGATGACCGACGATTTCTATGCCGAGGCGCTGGAGCAGGCGGCGCGGATCGACCGCGACCGGGGCGGCTTCACGCTGGGCGACAGCCGCTGGACGTTCAACCGGATGCGGACGGGAGACGGTACGATGTACGTCTTCATCGACACGACGGCGCGCCAGCAGATTTTGACGACGCTGATCTATACCTTCGCCGCCGTAGGACTCGGCATGCTGGTCGTGCTGTTCTTCTTCAGCCGGTTCTTCGCCAATCGGTCGATCCGGCCGGTACGCGAAGCGTTCGAGAAGCAGAAGCAGTTTATCGCGGACGCTTCTCACGAGCTGAAGACGCCGCTGGCGGTCATCAACACGAACGCCGACGCGCTGCTCGCGAACGGCGGCGAGACGGTCCGCAGCCAGGAGAAATGGCTGCGCTACATCAAGTCGGAGACCGAGCGCATGGCGAAGCTGACCGGCGACCTGCTGTATCTGACCGAGATGGACGACTCGCGCTCGCACTTGATCCAGTCCCGATTCGATCTCAGCGACGCGGTCGAAAATGTCATGCTGACGATGGAAGCCGTCATCTTCGAGAAAGATTTGTCGCTGAATTACGACATCGAACCGGATTTAAGCATCGTCGGCAGCCGCGAGCAGATCGTCCAAGTGACGATGATCCTGCTCGACAACGCGATCAAATACGCCGATCCGCGCGGGACGATCGACGTTACGCTGAAGCGCGAGCACGGCGAGATCGTAATCGCCGTGACCAACACCGGCGAAGGCATTCCCGCCGAGCACCTGCCCCGCGTGTTCGACCGCTTCTACCGCACCGACCAGTCGCGGACCCGCTCGCAGGGCGGGCACGGCCTGGGGCTGGCGATCGCCAAGTCGATCGTCGAGCGGCATAAGGGACGGATCTCGGTCAAGAGCACGCCCGGCGAGAAAACGACGTTCGGCGTGCATTTTCCGGCTTGATTCCAGGCTACTCGCCTTAAGCTTCATAAAAATTTCGGTTCAACCGTGCATCACACGCTCTTCTTTGGGTAAAACGAATGTTATGCAAAAGTTTAACGCAAAGGAGCCGTGACTATGCACAAACAAAGTTATGCCAAGTTCGGACTCATGATTCTCGTCTCTACGCTGGTTATGTTTGCGCTGATGTATTTTAACATCTTCCAGTTGAACCATATCTTCTTCAGCGAAACGCGCGCTTACATGGCCGTTATGATGGGTGCCGCCATGGCATTCATCATGATGGGGTTCATGTGGAAGATGTATGCCAACCGCAAAGTCAATGCTCTCATCTTGGTTTGCAGCGCCGCCGTATTCGGCGTGTCGCTATGGCTCGTACGCAGCCAGGCTACGGTCGACGACGTCGCCTGGATGAAGGCGATGATCCCGCACCATTCTATCGCCGTGCTGACCAGCGAGCGCGCTCACCTCTCCGATCCGCGCGTTCAGGACTTGGCCAACCGCATCATCGAGGCCCAACTTCGCGAGATCGACGAAATGAAAGGGCTGATTCGGTCGATCGAGAGCGGCAGTTAAGCGTGATTTCATGCGCATCTTCGCCTCGCTTTGTTCCGAACGGCCAAAAAAGAGGACTTCCCGCCTACGTGGGAAGTCCTCTTTTGGCATACGCCCGTATAGACGGAGACAAGGTTCCGGTCCGTCACTGCTGCCCGCGCGTTTCCACGTCCAGCTCGAACCCCTCCGGCTCTCCCGCTCCTTCGAGCGGCGTAAGCGTCCAGTCCGTCAGTCCGCCGGCTTCGTCCGTAACCAATACGGCTCCGGCAATCTTCGCCTCTTCGCCCAGTCCCTGCTTCAGCGCTTCCGCAGAGAACGCCAGCAGCGGACGCAGCACGTCCTGCTCCTCGAATCCGCCCAAAACCAGTCCGCTCCAGACGCGGTTCGCCAGCGCCTCGAGCAGGCGTCGTTCCGTCGGACGGAAGCCTTCGCCGTACGGTGTGACCGCGTGCAGCCGCCCGCTCTCCAGATCTTCCAGCAGGTCGCCCGCGAGAGCCATCAGCCCGGCGTCCAGCGCCTCGGAGCGCCCCTCTTCCTGCAGCCGGCCGTTCAGTTCGGCGATTCGGCCCGTATAGTGGCTCCGCGGCGAGAAGGCCGGATCGGCTTTCCGGAGCTCGGCGAATTTCGCGGAGTCGACGAATTTCGGATCTTTGTCGATGCAGCATTTCTTGTACTTTTTGCCCGAACCGCAGAAGCACGGGTCGTTTCTTCCGATTTTCAACGCACTCTCTCCTTTTTTCAAGTCTTGCCCTCTGTGCCCTGCGCCGCATGCCCGCTTCGCCTTCGCGCTTATTCCGGCTTGACGCCCGCCGCGGCTTCTTCCGCGGCAGCCGAATGTTCATAAGCGCTCAGCAGCCCTTCGTAGACCAGCTTCATCCGCTCGCTCCGCCGGAAATCGTCCGGCGTCACCAGCGCGGGCAGCTTATCCCAGATTTTGATTCCGGACCGCCGCAAAATTTCCGCCACGAACTGCGAGCAGAAGTACGAGTTGCTGAACTCTACCGGTTCTTTGAGGGCCACGCCGACAATGCCGAGCAGATTGTACAGGTACTTTTCCCGGCTGCGGATAAAGACGTTGAGCACCCGTCTCATCTTCTCCACTTCGCGCTCGCTCACCTGCAGCTCATAGATGACGCAGGTCGTATTCGGATAGCGGCTGAACGTGCCCGTGCGAATATCTTCGCGCACGAAGCCTCCGTCGAGCGGGTTGTACGGATTTTTCCGGCCGAAGCTGTACAGCTCCGTCAACCCGCGGTCGAACGCGATCGACGCATGGTTGTAGGGCGCCCGCGTGTAGACCTGGATCATTCTCGTAAACAGCGTGCCCGTGTTCGTCAGCAGAATGTATACAGACCGTCGATCGGTCATCGCGGATCTCCCTCCTGCGCGGCGCAAGCGGCCCGAATCCGCTTTTTCCCGGCGTCAGATTCGTATTGCGCCTTTTTGAATGATTCCTTTATGATAACATAGGTAAGCTTCCACGGACTGCTATTTCAACCCTAAGTTGGTGATAATTTGTTCAGCTCCTATGTCGTTCTGCTGCTCGCGCTGGCCGTGCTGATCGTCGCGAATCTGGTGTACGCGTTCGTCAGCCGGCGCCACCGGGACAAAGATTACTCGACCATCGGTACCCGCATGAAAGCCTGGTGGGGCATGTTCTTCATTTTCTGCCTCGCGACGCTCTTTACGCCCGCCGTCTCGCTGGTTTCGCTGATGATTCTCTGCTTTTTCGCCCTGCAGGAATATTTCTCGATGATCCGCGGCACCCGCAAAGCCGATCGCAGGCTGTTCTTGTGGGCGTATCTCGCCATTCCCGTGCAGTTCTACTGGATCTACGTCGGCTGGTACGGCATGTTCATCGTGTTCATCCCGCTGTACGTATTCCTGGTGCTGCCGATTCCGCGCCTGCTGGGCAAAGGCACGTTCGGCTTCCTGCGCAGCGTCAGCTCGACCCAGTGGGGGCTGATGCTCATGGTGTTCGGTCTCAGCCACTTGGCCTATTTCCAGTTCGCGACGCCGGAATACGGCGGCGGACTGGTGCTGTTCCTCGTCGTCCTGACCCAGCTGCACGATGTGGTCCATACGGTCATCTCGCTCTATCTCGGCAAAAAGAAAGTGGTCCCCACAGCCAATCCCAACCTGACCTGGGAAGGCTTCGTCGGCGCCCTGATCGTCACGACCGGCGCGGCGCTGGCGTTGGCTCCCTATCTCACTCCGTTCGGCATGCCCGCGGCTTTCTGGTTCGGCGTTCTGCTGTCGTTCGCGGCGTTTTTCGGCAGCTTGACCGTCTCCGTGCTGAAGCGCGATCTGCTGAACGGGGACGAAGACAAAGGCGGCGCGCCGAAAAAAAGATACTTAAGCCAGATCGACAGCCTAACTTACACCGCGCCGGTATTTTTCCACGTTGTACGGTACTTTTTCGATTTCATGTAAAAAAACGGGCCGCATCCTTCGCTTTCCGGCGAGCGGATGCGGCTGTTGGCGCTCCCGCGTCTGTTGCAAAAATGCCTATCTCGCAGATGTCACGATTCCGCCATTTTTATGGAGTCCCGCGTCGTTTCTCCCGGCCGCTGAATCGTGCGACGGTTCGCAGCCGTCTCTTTGTTCTTGCTCAGTCCTCGCCCTTTTTGGACGGTCGCACACTCCCTGATCGTTCTTCTCTCGAAAAATGTCGCTTTTTTGCGACGACCCGCTTCCTTTTTCTTTGTCCCTTTACGCCCGATCCGAGCAACCTTCCAAGCCTCCCAACCCCGATTTCTGAACGGATGAGATTGAGTTCGAATGAAAATCACCGTACTTTTCACCTGTCTCCGCTAATCTCCGTCGCTTTTTTGCTACACTTTCCGGAGCGCTCCCGGGACATCCCTAATGCCGTTGACGATCTTTTTCTCCGGCGTTATTCTGCAAGTGAAAGGTTTCACATTATCTCTCGCGGCATAAAGTGAATACATTCACATTATCGGAAACAATGGCTTATCCATTCTTATAGAGGAGTGAGTACACATGTCTAAAGTGATTACGGCCGCGGAAGCGGCAGCGCTGATCAAGGACGGAGATACGGTGGCGGCGAGCGGCTTCGGCCTCTCCTGCTGGGCGGAAGAAATGGGGATCGCGATCGAACAGCGCTTCCTGGACAGCGGGGCGCCGCGCAATCTGACGGTGATCCACGCCAGCGCCGTCGGCAACCGCCGCGAGAAAGGCATGAGCCGTCTCGGGCACGAAGGATTGATCAAACGCTGGATCGGAGGCATCGCCATCGCTTCGCCGGGCATGGCCAAGCTGATCGAGGAAGACAAATGCGAAGCGTACAATCTGCCGCAGGGCGTCATCACGCAGCTGTTCCGCGAGATCGCGGCCAAGCGTCCGGGCGTCATTACCAAGGTCGGCCTCGAGACGTTCGTCGATCCGCGGCTCGAAGGCGGCCGGATGTCGCCGTCGTCGAAAGAAGACCTGGTGAAGGTGATCGAGCTGGAAGGCGAGGAATGGCTCTTCTATAAGACGTTCCCGATTCAAGTCGCGCTGATCCGCGGCACGGTCGCCGACGAGAACGGCAACCTGACGCTGGAGAAGGAAGGGCTTCATATGGAAGTGCTCCCGATCGCCCAAGCTGTGCGCAACTCCGGCGGCATCGTCATCGCGCAGGTCGAGACGGTCGCCAAGAACGGCACGCTGAGCCCGAAAGACGTCAAAGTGCCGGGCATCCTGATCGACCACTTGGTCATCGCCAAGCCGGAGAACCATTTCCAAACGGAGAACACCCAGTACAACCCGGCCTTCTCCGGCCATGTGAAGGTACCGCTCGAAGATATCGAGACCCTTCCGCTTGACGAGCGCAAAGTGATCTCCCGGCGCTCCGCCGCCGAACTTCAGCCGAACACGATTCTGAACCTCGGCGTCGGCATCCCGGTCAACGTCTCCACGGTAGCCGCCGAAGAAGGCGTAAGCGATCAGCTGATTCTGACCACGGAAGCCGGATCGGTCGGCGGCGTCCCGGCCGGACTGAAAGATTTCGGCCACGCCTACAATTCCGAAGCGATCGTCGATCACGATTCGCAGTTCGACTTCTACGACGGCGGCGGCATCGACCTGTCGGTGCTCGGCCTGGCGCAGACGGACCGGTTCGGCAACGTCAACGTCAGCAAATTCGGCACCCGGGTCGCCGGCTGCGGTGGCTTCATCAACATCTCGCAGGCCGCCAAGAAGCTGGTGTTCGCCGGAACGTTCACGGCCGGAGGATTGGAAGTCCGGGTCGAAGACGGCAGGCTTCAGATCGTGCAGGAAGGCAAAGCCAAGAAATTCCTGAAGGACGTGCAGCAGGTAACGTTCAGCGGCTCCTACGCCGCCAAAGTCGGCCAGCCCGTCATCTACGTCACGGAACGCGCCGTATTCGAACTTCGCGAAGGCGTCATGACGCTGACCGAGATCGCGCCGGGCATCGACCTTCAGCGCGACATCCTGGGTCAGATGGAATTCGAACCCGCGATCGCGGCGGATCTCAAACCGATGGACCCGGATATGTTCCGCGAGTCGTGGGGCCGTCTGAAATCGATCATCGAAGAGCGCAAATCGCGGCAAGCGCCGCAAGAGCCGGTTACCGTCGGCTAATTCCCCATAACGAGGAGATACCAAGCCATGAATCCAACCGTTCAACAACCGCAGCTTAACCGCTGGACCATCCTGATCGCTTCCGTTCTGATCAATATCTGCGTCGGCTCGATCTACGCGTTCAGCGTGTTCGCCATGCCGCTCAGCAAAGTATTCGACGCCACCATGCCGCAAATCATGATGGCCTTCACCATCAACGCGGCCATCTCGCCGATTCCGATGATACTCGGCGGCAAGCTCGTCGACAAAGGCGGCGCCCGTACCGCCATCTTCCTCGGCGGCGCCATGTTCGGCGTAGGCTTTATCCTGTCGGGTCTCGCC
This sequence comes from Saccharibacillus alkalitolerans, assembly GCF_011090185.1. Taxonomy (GTDB): domain Bacteria; phylum Bacillota; class Bacilli; order Paenibacillales; family Paenibacillaceae; genus Saccharibacillus; species Saccharibacillus alkalitolerans. The sequence continues at coordinate 506,125 of NZ_JAAFGS010000004.1, forward strand.
AGCGCGCCGTGGATGCTGTACCTGACTTACGGCGTCGTTACCGGTATCGGCCAAGGCATCGTGTACTCGGCCACCATCGGCAACACCGTCAAGCTCTTCCCGGACAAAAGGGGCCTGGCAGCCGGTCTCGTTACGGCCGGCTACGGCGGCGGCACGATCGTGATCGCCCCGATCGCCAACTCCCTGATCACCGGCTCCGGCGTGCAATCGGCCATGATGATGCTCGGCGCCGCGTTCCTGGTCATTATCCTCGGCTGCGGCACGCTGGTCAAAGCCGCTCCGGTCGGCTACGTTCCGCAGGGCTGGACACCGCCGGTTACGGCCGGACGTCCGGGCGGAATCAATTACAACTGGACCGAAATCATCCGCAAACCGATCTTCTACGTCATCGCCTGCCTGTTCCTGATCGGCGCGCTGTCCGGCATGATGGTAACGTCCAACGCCTCGATCATCGGCCAAACGATGTTCGGCCTGACCGCCGCTACGGCTGCCCTGTTCGTCAGCCTGTATTCGCTCAGCAACTGCCTCGGCCGCATCGTCTGGGGCGCGGTATCCGACCGTATCGGACGCACCAAATGCCTGATGGCGATCTATATCGTCATCGCGGCCATGATGCTGACCATCGCTCTGTCGTCTTCGGTGGTGGGATTCGCGGTCGCCATCATCGGCATCGGTCTCTGCTTCGGCGGCACGATGGGCATCTTCCCTTCGATCGTCGGCGAGAAGTTCGGCATGAAATATTACGGCGTCAACTACGGCGTGACCTTTATCGGCTACTCGGGCGCCGCGTTCTTCGGTCCCCGCATCGCCGGTTCGGTCGCCGCCGCGAACAACGGCGCTTTCACCAACGCGTTCTATATCGCGCTCGTCATCGCCCTGATCGGCTTCGCGCTCACTTTCGTCTATCAGGCGATGGAGAAAAAACAGGCGGCGGCGCCGATCGAGCCGACCCGCGCGGCATGATTTCGGATCGCTTCACCGCGGCCGCTTAATCCGCTCGTCAACCGATACACGTTCCGAGAGTCACATCCCATTCCTGTATAGGAAGCAAGGCGTCCGAAGCTCGAAGATTCCTTTCGATAAACGAAAGAGCCTCCGCTTCGGGCGCCGAACGCTTCGTTATTACTTCAAAATTTACTTTAAAAATCGGAGGAATCAATCATGACTATTACCGAACTGCTGGGCATCCAATATCCGATCTTCCAGGGCGCCATGGCGCAGATCGCGCGCGAGCCGCTCGTCAGCGCCGTATCGAACGCGGGCGGCCTCGGCATTGTCGGCTCCGGCGGCATGAGCGCCGACGTGCTGCGCGAAGAAATCCGCAAAGTCAAAGCCGCAACCGACAAGCCATTTGCCGTCAATCTGATGCTTATGATGCCGAACATTCCCGAACTGATTCAGGTGATCGTCGAAGAAGAGGTCAAGATCGTCACGACGGGCGCCGGTACGCCGGCTCCGTATATGGCAGCCCTTAAAGAACACGGCATCAAGGTGATCGCGGTCATTCCGTCCGTCAAGATCGCCAAAAAGATGGAAGCGCTCGGCGTGGACGCGCTCGTGGCCGAAGGTACCGAAGCCGGCGGCCATGTCGGCGAAACGACGACGATGGCATTGGTTCCGCAGGTCGTAAGCGCCGTGTCCATTCCGGTCGTCGCGGCAGGCGGCGTGGCCGACGGACGGGGAATCGCGGCGGCATTCGCGCTCGGCGCGCAGGGCGTGCAGGTCGGCACGCGCTTCCTGACCACGTTCGAGTGCCCGACGCACGAGAACTTCAAGCAGGCGGTGCTCGACGCCGACGACACGAGCACGACCGTGACCGGCCGCAGCATCGGCGGTCCGGTGCGCAGCATCAAGAACAGCATGATCGCCGAGTTCCTCAAGCTGGAGAACGAGCATGCTTCGCGCGAAGAGCTGGAGAAGATCAGTCTGGGTTCCCTGCGCCGCGCGGTATTCGAAGGCGATACCGACCGCGGTTCGGTCATGGCCGGACAGATCGCCGGTCTGTGCAACGAGCTGACTTCCGTCGAAGAGATGATCACGGGCATGTTCGAAGAAGCGCAGCTGCTGCTTCAGCGTCTGGGCGGATTGACCATTACGGCGAAGACGCCGGTTCAAGCTTAAGTTCGTACCGCTCGCAAAGCGGCTTCGGCCGGGAAGACTTCTTTCGGAAGCCTTCCCGGCTTTTTTATGCCGTCATACGGCAAAAGGCGAACTTTGCCCTTTACCCGGCGACGCGCTTTGTGTTACGTATGACTTAGCAAGCGGCGTCCGCCGCCTGCCATTCCAATCCGAGAGGTGATCGTTATGAACCGAAGCGGGGATATCCGGGCCGACGAATATGCCGGCTTGATCGACGGTCAATCGCCCGGCACGCTTTTCGTTACCGACGCCTGGGGCAATATTCTCATTTCCAACGAATTCACGGCGCTCACGATCGGCATCCCGCTCGAGGAACTGCTGAAATATAACGTCCAGGATCTCGTCAAAGCCGGCTACTACAGCGATTCCGTCACCATGAAAGCGATCGGAACGAAAAAGAAAGTCTCGATGGTCATCCGTACCGTCCAAGGATTCAACGTCATGTCCACCGCCACCCCGATCCTTAATCAGGAAGGCGAAGTTCAGCTCGTCGTCACCGGTTCCAACAGCTATCCCGGCGAGCCGATGCGCGAGCAGACCGCCTCGGCCCCTCCGCCGGCCGCAAGAGCGCGGCGCCATCATCGCCCGGACGCGGACAGCGCCGCGGGCATCATCGCCGAGAGCCTGGCCATGAAGCAGATTATCCAGGTCTGCAACCAGATCGCCTCCTACGACAGCAAAGTGCTGATTCTCGGCGAATCCGGCACGGGCAAAGAGATCGTCGCCAAGTATATCCACCGCAAAAGCGCCAAGTGGAACGGTCCGTTCATTCCCGTCAACTGCGCGGCCATTCCGGCCGACTCGTTCGAATACGAGCTGTTCGGGCGCGAGGCGCGGACGCCGGACGCCCAAGACGGCAAAAAAGGATTGGTCGAGCTGGCCGCCGGCGGCGTGCTGTTCCTCGACGAGATCGCGGAGATGCCGCTCGATATGCAGGCCAAGCTGCTGCACGTGCTCGAAAGCAGCGAGCTGCGCCGCATCGGCGGCACGGAGCCGATCCCGGTCTGCTGCCGGGTCATCTGCGCCACCAACCGCGATCTGTGGAGCATGGTGCAGCAGGGGCAGTTCCGCGAAGACCTGTATTACCGGATCAACGTCATTCCGATCCATATTCCGCCCCTGCGCAGCCGCAAGCCCGATCTGGTCGGCCTGACGTCGAGTTTCATCGCGCATTTTAACGCCGCTTACGGCAAGCGCTATATGCTGGGCGCGGAGGAGTTTCGGCATATTTTGGATCAGCCCTGGCACGGCAACGCGCGGGAGCTGCGCAATTACATCGAACGGCTGGTCATCACCGGCAGCGTCCCGTCCGGCGCCTTATCCGACGAAGACGGCATGGCGGACGCTTTTGCGCTCGACCATTTTATCGGCCGCAACCGGGAACGCGCCGGCTCGCTCAAAGACTTTACCGCGCTTACGGAAGGACGCTTCATCAAGCAGATGCTGACCGAGTGCGGAGGCAATGCGGCGGAAGCCGCCAAGCGTCTGGGAATAGACCGCTCCGTCGTCTATCGCAAGCTCAAGAAGATGGAAGAGGTGCTGGGAAAAGGACCCGAATAAGCGCGAAGCATGAGGCAGCGCGCTCCGTCCCCGGTCGGATTCGTCCGTGCCGGGGATCAATGTGTCCGGCCGGCATCCGCGCGGATGGTTCGGCGGATATCGCAGCGGCCGCAGGAAGTCTTTCCGGGCCGCTCCGCTTACGTCGATGACGGGGATCCGTTCGAGCTTTCCTCCCTTTTTTTGTACGCCAGCGGCGTCATGCCCGTCTTCATTCTGAACTTTTCGATAAAGTGGCTGACGCCGGCGAATCCGACCCGATAGGCCGTTTCCGTGACGTTGGCGTCTCCGCGCAGCAGTTCCATCCCCCGCCGAATGCGGTAGTCCGTCACATAGCCGAGCGGCGTTCCGCCCAAGAATTTGTTGAAATAGCGGCAGCACTCGGACCGGCTCAAATTCCCCGCCCGCGCGATATCCGCCAGCCGCACCGGCTCGGTATAATGGACGTGAATCCAGTTCAGCATGCTCTTCATCCGTTCGCTGCTCAGCCGCCGCTCTCCGCTCGGCTTCGGCTGCGGTCCGCCCGCAATCACGCCGCGCCACAGCTCCGCCAGCCGGGCGACGATCTCCGGTTCGTAAAAAGGCGGCCGCTCCCGGAGCAGCCGCTCCGCCTCCCCGATCCCTTCCAACATCCCTCTTCCCCCCTCCGTATCGCCGGCGAAGCGCAGATACGGCAGGCCGGCGGCGCCCACGTACGGGGCCAGATAGGCACTGTGCAGCTCCGGCGGCAGCAGAAAGGCCGGCGCGGCATCGAGCGACAGATAGACGCAGCCCGAACGGGCGCGGTCTTCCGCTCCGTGCAGGCAGCCCGCATTGATGAACAATCCTTCTCCCGCTCTCAGCGTCGGCTCTTCGTCGTTGACCCGAAACACGCCTTCCCCGCGTTCGACCCGTACCCATTGAACTTCGTCATGCCAGTGCAGCGGAATATGGCCGAGCATATGCCGGTCGATGCGCGTTTCGTAGCAGGCGACCGGCAGCAGCGCCGTACGGTGCGCGGTCAGCTCGCGCAGGCTGCCGCTTTCGATGGGAAACTCCCGAACCTGCATGTGCTCACCTCAATATCTCGATAGTTTTACCGAATATTTGCGTATTTTTCGGCGTTTTTTCCGACTAAAATCATCCTATCACGATAGAACGACAGGCGACAGCGGCGTATGGGCGTCGGCTTCGGATGTTGGAACGCGAAGAAATGGACGCCGAAAGGGAGGATGAAGACGACGATGAAAGAACGAGCGGGAGAGACGAACGGCGGAAAAAAGAGATACGGCGAAGCGGCGGGGGCAGCCCTGTCGGACGCTTCGACGGACGCGGTCTCAGGCCGAAAAACCGCGACCGCAGCCGAGGGCTTGCGCGGCGTATCCAGCCGTCGAACGGGACTGTTTTTCGTCATCGCGGGCGCGACCCTGTGGGGCGTCGGCGGAACCGTCTCGCAGAAGCTGATGCATCATTACGGCGCCGATTCCGCCTGGCTGGTGAATATCCGGCTGCTCGTCGCCGGTCCGCTGCTGCTTCTGCTGCAGTTTGCGCTGAAGGACCGCGGCCAGATTCTCGGAATCTGGAGGGACCGCCGTACCGCCCCGATGCTGCTGATCTACAGCCTCGCCGGCATGCTGGCCGTCCAGTATACCTTCTTGACGTCCATCCGCTACGGCAACGCGGCGGTCGCGACGCTGCTTCAGTACCTCTCTCCGCTCGTCGCCCTGCTGTATGTGCTGCTGCGAAGCCGCCAAGCACCGACTGCGCGGGAGATGACGACCGCAGCCCTTGCCCTGGCAGGCTGCTTCATGCTGCTGACGAACGGCTCGCTGTCGTCGCTGTCCGTTCCTGCGCCGGCAGTCGTCTGGGGCGTGCTGTCGGCGGTCGCGGCCGCTTTCTACACGCTGGCGGCCGTGCCTCTGCTGCGCAAATACGACTCGCTTGTCGTGGTCGGCTGGGCGATGACCGTCGGCGGATTGGCGCTGTCCGCGATTCGGCCGCCGTGGAATTCCCCATGGCCCGCGCTTGATGCCGAAGGATACGGCTATCTGGCTTTTGTACTGATCTTCGGCACGACGCTCGCATTCTGGTTCTATATCGAGAGCCTGCGCGGCCTGCCGCCGCAGGAGACGATCGTGCTCGGCAGCCTGGAGCCGCTCGCGGCGGTGCTGACGACGGTAGTCTGGCTGCACGAGCCGTTCGGGCTCTGGCAGTGGGGCGGCACGGCCTGCATCATCGCGGTCGTGCTGCTGATGAGTCTGGGCGGGAATCGGAGGCAACAGGGATCGGGACGCGTTTGACGAGGCGTGCCGTCTCCGCTTTATCTTTAAATAAGCGCAATACTCCCCTTATTCTTCATCCCGCACCCCCTTATCAAAAATAAAAGCCGATATCCCCTTATTTTGCGAAAAAAACGGGTTATCGGCTTATCTCACATTATATAAGGGGATATTCGGACTTATTTTCTCCTACATGCAATATTCCCGGCAAATAAGCGGATATTTGGACTTATTCGTCGGAACTCTGCTTGATTCGCGCCTGTTCGTGTCCAAGCGCACCTACGCATACCGGCCGAATCGGAACCTCGAAACCTTTTCCAGCTGCGCGGTCTAGAATCTTCCCCAATACACTTCCGTCTCGTAATCGAAAAAGACGTGTCCGTCCTGCTGCGTGGCGTCGAAGATCCGGCGCAGCTCGGCCATCATCGGCTCGTAGTTCGGGTGTCCGGGCGCGGGGGCGTACGACGAAGAATTCAAGCGGCCGCTCAGTCCTTCGAAGTCGAATACCTGACGGTTGACGAACTTCGCCAGCGTCATCCGGCCTTCTCCGAAAAAGCGTTCCAGTTCTTCCGTTTCGATATTCGACGTGTTCCGATGGTTCACCTGATGATAATCCGTTCCGTAATCCTGCAGCAGCCGCTCGTACGCTTCGAGGAACGGCGAGCCTTCGGTCAGACGGTTGTTCCAGATCAGCGCGACCGGGCCGCCGGGCTTCAGAATCCGCTGGAACTCCTCCCGCGCCTCCTCCCGGTCGAACCAATGAAACGCCTGCGCGCACACGATCGCGCACACGCTGCCGTCCGGCAGCCCGGTCCGCTCGGCAGCGGCGTCGACCGTCCGATAACCCGGCCGGCCGCTTAATTCTTTTTCCGCCGCGCTTCGCATATCGCCGTTCGGCTCTACCGCGATCACCTCGCTGCCCCGATCCAACAGCAGCCCGGAAAAGATGCCGGTTCCCGCTCCGATATCCGCGATTTTCTCCGCCTCCGCGAAGCCGGATTCGTTATACAGATAATCGAGCGCTTCCGCCGGATAACCCGGGCGGTATTTAACGTAAGCCTCTACCCGCTCGGAAAAACGCTGTTTGCTGTCCATTTTGCGGTCCCTCCCAAAGTTAAGTTTCATTTAGTGAAACAGTGTTCCGTTTAATGAACATTATACGATAAGGAATCTTTCGACCGCAAACCGAATAGCCTAATCTTGTTTCGGGTCCCGGGAACCCTATTTATTTTGCGAAAAACAAAATAACCCTTGCCTTATTCTGGAATTGCTTTATATTTGTATGTACAAACAATAATGAAAAAAAGAAGATGGCGAGGGAACATATTGCTGGATACTTATTTGAAAGAATGCCTTTACTTCACCGCCAATCGCCTGGGACGGGTACTGACGAAAATGGCGGAAGACGAGTTCGCTTCCTGCGGACTGTCGCCCAACGGAGCTTTTCTGCTGATGGCCGTGTACGAGCAGGAAGGCATTACCCAAAAACGGCTGGGCGAGATGCTTCATCTTCAGCCGTCTACCGTGACCCGGTTGATCGAGAAAATGATCGGACGCGGGCTTATTTACAATCAGACGGAAGGCCGGCTTTCCCGCATTTATTCGACCGACAAAGGCAGATCGCTCGAAGCCCAAATTGAGCGATGCTGGGATTCGCTTCGCGAACGCTACGGCGCTCTCCTCGGCGTCGAATACGGCGACCGGATCACGCTGGAGCTGTACGAAGCGAGCGACAAGCTGGAAGGAAAACGCGAAAGCTGACGCCTGCATCCGAAGCTGAACGGGCGGCGGGCGGCATTTCAGAGTCAAAAGCGCCTACTGCATGAAAAGCACGGCGCTTTTTATCTCATAATTTGTATGTACAAACAAATGTAGAGGAGGAAAAAGAATGAACATGAGCTCAGGCACGCCCGTATTGGTCATCGGAGGTACCGGCAAAACCGGAAGTCGGGTCGCCCGGCGTTTGATCGACAAGGGGGTTCCGGTGCGGATCGGCTCCCGTTCGGGGCAGACGCCGTTCGATTGGAATCATCCCGAGACTTGGCAGGCCGCGCTGGACGGCGTGGAGAAGGTGTACATGACTTATTATCCCGATCTGCTCGTGCCGGAAGCGGAAGAAGCGATCGGCGCGTTCGCCGAAAAGGCCGTCCGAAGCGGCGTTCGCCGGATGGTGCTGCTGTCGGGCCGCGGCGAAGAAGAAGCCCGGCGCTGCGAACTTGCCGCCCTCGCGGCGGGAGGCGACACGACCGTCCTTCGCGCCAGCTGGTTCGCTCAAAACTTCAGCGAAAGCTTCCTGCTGCACAGCGTATTGGAAGGCTCGATCCTGCTGCCGGCCGACGACGTGCCGGAGCCTTTCGTCGACGCCGAAGATATCGCGGACGCCGCTTTCGCCGCTTTGACGGAAGAAGGACATGCCGGCAAGGTGTACGAATTGACCGGGCCGCGCTCCTTGTCGTTCGCCCGGGCCTCCGAAGAAATCGGCGAAGCTTCGGGACGCCGCATCGATTATGTCCGCATTCCGCATGCCGCTTTTCTGGAAACGCTGCGCAGCCAGAACGTGCCCGAGGACATCGTGTTCGTCATGGACGCCCTGTTCGGCCGCGTGTTGGACGGCCGCAATGCCGAGCCTCAGCCGGGCGTCCGCGAAGCGACCGGGCACGATCCGACGGATTTTTCCGACTATGTGCGCCGCGCTGCCGCTTCCGGCGCGTGGGATCGGGCATGACGACGGACGCGGGCTTCGAGAACGTCTGGTTTGATGCTCTGCTGCTGGTCTGCGCCTTGGGAACGGGCCTTATGGCCGGATTGTTCTTCGTCTTCTCGAATTCGGCAATGACCGCCTTTGTCCGCATGGAGAATAACCGGGGCATGGCCGCCATGCAGGGCATCAACGCTTCGATCCTCAACCGTCCGTTCCTGCTGCTGTTCTTCGGTACCGCGGTGCTGTCCGCTCTCTGCGTCGCCGTGTTCTTCGGGCTTGAACGGGAATCCCGCTCGCCGTGGATGCTGACGGGCGCGCTGCTCTATCTGACAGGAGGTTTCGGCATTACCGCCGCATTCAATGTGCCGCTGAACCGCCGTCTGGCCGCGCTTCCGGCAGACAGCAGCGCCGGGCAGGCCTTTTGGGCTCATTACGCTGTCGTCTGGACAAGATGGAATCACGTGCGAACGATCTGCTGCACGGCTTCGCTGGGATGTTTTGTCTTGGCGGCCGCCGCCTGAAAACGACGAAAGAACGAGCGGATCTGTCCGGCGCCGAGCCGAAACAGGAAAGAAGCGTCCCCTTGCGGGGACGCTCCTTTTCACATCGAATAGGCTCTTCTCAAATTCCTTTCGCTTTCTTCGGCCGCTCCCTTACGCTCAGCACCACGCCCAGAATCACGATGATCCCGCCGATCCAGTCGCCCGGACGAAGCGTTTCGCCGAGCAGGATGATCGACAGCGCCACGCCGAAGATCGGCACGAAGTTCATCAGCGCCATCGCCGTTCCGGCGGTCAGCCCGCGCAGCCCGTAGTTGTACAGCATGAAGGCCGCGACCGAGCAGAACACGCCGAGATACAGCAGAATCCACAGCGATTCGCCCGTCGGCGCCCGCCACACGTCTCTTTCGATCAGCGCAAGCGGGATAAAAGCGATCGTGCCGGCAATCGTCTGATAAAACGACACCGTAACCATCGAATAACGCCCGACCACTTTCCGCGTGGCGAAGTTGTAGACCGCGAACACGAAGCCCGCCGCGATCAGCAGCAGATTGCCGGTCAGCTCGTGCGTCCCGCCTTCTGCGCCGCTTCCGCCCGAGATGCGATACACCCCGAAGACGGCCATCGCGATTCCGATCCCCCGCATCCACGAAATTTTCGTTCGGTAAAAAAAGAATTCCAACAGCGCCGTCACCGCCGGGTACGAAGCGACGATCAGAGCGGCGCTCGACGCCGTCGTCAGCTGCACCCCGATGTTTTCCAGCGCGAAATAGATCGTCGTTCCGAGCAGGCCGCTCAGCGCCATCATACCCAGATCTTTCGGAGCGGGAAGCGCGAATTCGCGGCGGACGACGATGATAAACCCCAGAATGACCGAGGCGATCGCGAACCTCGCGGCGCCCAGCGTCAGCGGAGGAAACGAAGCATACGCGATTTTCGTGCCGACAAAAGAAGTGCTCCACAGAAGAATCGCTATTAACGCGGCAATCAGGTAAAGCGTGCGGGTATGCGAAAGTCTGCCCCCTTGAATGCCGCTTGCGTCAGCGTTTATGCCGCCGTGTCCGCTGTCCGCGGCCAGGGCGCCTGCCAGCTGCGGAGTCGTTCCGACCGTCACGCCGGGTTGCTCCTCCGGAGCCTCTTCCCGCCGCTTCGTCCCATCCGGCCGTTCGGCTTCCGCTTTCGGCTTCGGAATTTCGCCCTTCCGTTCCGCGCCGCCGTTCCTTTCCTCGGCCGCTGCTTCCTTCTGCTTGCGCTCACCGGCGATCAAGCCCATTTCGCACCTCCGTCTTCCCGCGACTCTGCTATTTATATAGTCGCTACTTTTGTAGTCACTAGTATACAGATATAGCATCGGCGCTGTACGGTGTCAAGCCGGATGTGGGATAATGTCGTTACGGAACTAGACCGCTGGGAGGCCTGCGTATGAAACCCGAGATTATCAAGATGCTTCAGGATTTGAACTTTACCGAATACGAAGCCAAGGCTTATCTTGCGCTGCTGGACAAGTCGCCGCTGTCGGGCTATGCCGTCTCGCTCGGCTCGGGCGTGCCTCGCTCCAAAATTTACGAGGTGCTGGGCGGACTGGTCGAGCGCGGCGAAGTGCTGATCAGTCACGAAGACCCTTCGCTGTATACGCCGCTGCCGCCGCAGGAACTGATCCGGTTGAAAAAGCGGCGGGCGGAATCGTCGTTCGAAGCCGCGGAAACGGCGCTGGAGCATTACTCCTTCGTCTCTTCCAACCGCGAAAACATCTGGAACATCACCGGCGCGGACGCCATTCTGGAGCGCGCGGCGGATACGATCCGGCGCGCCGAAACGCGGGTGCTGCTGGAGATTTGGCCGGAGGAGGCGAAGCTGCTGGAGCAGGAACTGCGCGGCGCCGCGCAGCGGGGGCTGGACGTGCTGCTCGTCGTCTACGGCGAACTGGACTTCGACTTCGCCAGCGTCTACCCGCATGACTCGAGCGAAGAGATCACGCGCGAATACGGCGGACGCTGGATCGTCGTCAGCGCGGACGACCGCGAAGTCGTCGCGGGCATCGTGTCGCTCGGCGCGGACAGCCGCGCCGCCTGGACCGTGCATCCGGGACTCGTCATGCCGATCACGGAGGTTATCGTGCACGACCTGTATATCTACGAGCTGATGCAGGCGCACCGCGACACGCTGGAAGCGACGTTCGGTCCGAATCTGATCGAACTGCGCAAACGGTACAATGCCGGGCCCAACGGCTACAGCATGGCCTCGCGGCTGGGGCTGGGCGGATAGGAAAATCGCTGCTATACTGACTTCGACTGGAAAAATCGAAGCCGAAGGAAAGGATGCGTGATCTCCATCTCGAACATCTCCCATAAGAAAGTCACCTGGCTGGAGCTGTTCTACGACCTGATCTATGTCGCGGCCGTCTCCGTCACCGCCCACGTGTTGGCGCACTCGCATCACGGCGCCATTCCGGCGGACGTCATTTTGAAATACATATTGATCTTCGTACCGCTCTGGTGGGCCTGGACCGGCTTCACCGTCTACGTCAACCGTTTCGGCAAAGACGACACGGCGCAGCGGATCGCCTATTTCGTCCAGATGGCGTTCGTGATCGTCATGGCGGCCAGCATCAATCTGGACTTCGACGCGTACTATCTGGCCTTCATGCTCGGTTACGTCGGGATTCGTCTCTCCACGGTATTCATGTACGTCCGTACCTGGATCCAGCAGAGAGGGGAACCCCGCCGCATCGCCCGCTATTTGGGACTCGCTTTTCTGGGCGGCGCGCTGATCAGCTTCGCTTCCGTGCTGGTGCCGGGCGAAGCCAAATTTTTCGTGCTGTACTTCGGGATCTTCCTCGACATCCTGCTCCCGCTGCTGGCCCGCAAAAAAGTGCTGAGCCATCTGCCGGTGCATCATCCGCATCTGCTCGAACGCTACGGGCTGGCGACCATCATTCTGCTGGGCGAGCTGATCCTCGTTATCGTGAACGGACTGCGCGAAGGCCACGCCGGCTTCGACACGATTCTGACGGCCGTGCTCGGCTTCGGAATCGCCGTCTCGCTCTGGTGGCATTACTTCGAATCGTCGGAGCATATCGCGGCAGAAGACCGCAAAAGCTCGGGCCAGTCCGTTATCTACGGCCATCTGCTGACTTTCATGTCGCTCGGCCTGATCGCCAACGTCGTCCATTACGGCTTCCACCACGAGCTGACGACGCGCAGCTTTGCCTGGCTCTCGCTGGCCGGATTCGCGATGTACGCCGCTTCCGCGGCGATCATTTTCCTGCCGGGCAAAAGTCCCGCGCACATTCGCCGTTCGCTGATTCGCACGATCGCGTTCGCAGCAGCGGCGGCCGTCATCCTGCTGCTTCTGCCTTCGACCTCGGCCGTGTACGCCGCGTCGTTCGCGATCTTCGCCGCTTACGCGCTGGCCGAAGGCGTTGCGCGCAGCCGCTCGAAACGGGCGCACGCCTGAACGCGGCGCGCCGCAGACCTACCGAAAAGGCTCCTCCCACACCGGGAGGAGCCTTTTCTTTCGGGCCGTCCGGCAGGATGCTGCCGGACATGTCCGTTCGCCCGCCGCCTTACAGTGGGAGCTTGACCGTCACTTCGCAGGTCTCGCCCGCCCGAAGGCCGCGCACGATGCCGTCCGCGGCAAGGCGGCCGTCGGCATACACTTCCGCTTCGCTCACGCCCGCTTCGCGTTTCATCGCGATGCGGAATTCCGCGCCGCGGAACGCACGCACGACCGAAGCTTCGTTCCACTCCGCCGGCAGCTGCGGCGCGATGCGCAGGCCGTCCGGCTTGCCCCGGACGCCGAACAATCCGTCGACCAGGCAGCGGTAGACCCACGGAACGGTCCCCGTATTGAACAGATGGCTGGAGCGCCCCGCCGTGCGCGGGAACTGGCGGTAGGCGCCCCGGTAATAGTTCGGGATGAACACCGGAAGCTGTCCGCGCCGGCGAATGTCCGCCTCGTCCGTGCCCGGCAGCATTTTGCGCAGCAGGCGGTAGGCGTTCTCCTTCTCTCCGACCGCGTACAGCGCATAGATGTAAAAAGCCGCCGCGTGGTTGTACACCGCTCCGTTTTCCGCCGAGCCCGGATGCTTCTGCGTGACCCGGCCGACGTCCTCGCGCATGGCCGTGTACGAAGGCGCGAGCTTTTCCACGCCGTACGGGCTTTCGAGCTGCTCCTCCACCGCGCGGATCAGCTTGGCCTTCTTCTCACCGTCCGCCGCGCCGCTGAGCAGCGACCAGCCCTGCGGGTTGATGAAGATGCGTCCTTCTTCGTCCGCGCTGATGCCGAACGGCACGCCGTCGTCCGTGATGCCGCGCGCGTACCAGTCGCCGTCCCATAGATGGCGGTTGACCGCGCCGTTGATCTCCTCCGCCTGCTGTCGGTAATCTTCCGCTTCCGCGGAACGGCCGCCGCGCTCGCAGATGTCCGCCCAGACGATGCACGAGTAGGCGGTCGCGATCGTCAGCCAGCCGGACACGCCGCGTCCTTTGTAGCCGACCATATTCATCGGATCGCACCAGTCGCCCTGATTGATGTAATTGAGGCCGCGGTCGTCGCGGTCGCCGATCAGCCACTTCACGGCCAGGTCGATATGCTCGAATACCGTGCCCGACTTTTCGCCGCCCGCGTACGTCACTTCTTCGTCGAGCAGCGCGTAATCATCGGTCTCGTCGAGATACGTGACCAGGCAGACCGGAAGCCATACGCAGTGATCGGTATGCGGCACCTGGTTGATGTACTTCAATTCGGCGCCTTCGTACAGCACGATGCCGTCCGGCATGGAGCCGTCGGGACGCTGTTGGGACAGCGCGGTGAGAAAAGCCTGCCGGGTGCTGCGCGGATCGATATAGCTCATGCCCATATGATCCTGCAGGTAGTTGCGCGTCTGCGGATCGGTCGACAGCCGGTTGGTCACGCCGTGGTAGTACATCTGCCGCGGCAGCCAGTGGTTGACGAAGTTGTCCAGCTCCTTGTCCGGCGTGTCGATCGTCAGGACGCCGCGGCCTTCGGCCACGTATGCCGCGTAATCCCGGGCCGCTTTTTCGAATCCGTCTTCGGAAAAGTCCGCAGCGGCCGCTTCATTCTCCCGGTTCGATCCGGTGCTGCTTCGCGGTTCGTTCCCGCTTTCCGCGCCGCCGGGCTCCCGCGCCTCCTGTTCCCTTTCCCCGTGAAGACCGAAATACCGCTCCCGGATTCCCCGAATCTCCGCTTCGTCCTTCGCGGGACCGAATACGAAACGGTACGTCAGCTCTTCCCCCGGTTCGGGTTCGGTCCGGTACTGCATGACGGCGGCCGGCATCTCGTAGCGGGCGTCGCCGCAGGCCAGCGTTCCCGCCTCCAGCGCCGACGGACGCATGATGCCGCCTTCGCCCTCGAACGCCTCCTGGCTGACTTCCCACGCGTCGGGCTTGCGCTCCGCCAGCAGATAAGTTTTGTCCTTCAGGTTTTTGATCGACGGGTAATCCTGTACTTTCTGATACGGCGTAATCGAGGAACAAACGATAGCGCCGAGATCCGGGACGTATTCGCCGGATTGGTTCATCCACGACATATAGCCGACGCTGAAATACGGATACAGGCTGATTTTGCGCTTGCGGCTGCCCGTGTTGGTCACTTTAATCTGCCACAATTCGGCCGCGCCCTCTTTCGGCAGCGTCAGCGTCATCTGTATGCGCAGATTCCAATGTTCGACGGTCCAGATCATATCGTGCTTGCCCGCGGCGAACACGAACTTGTCCGGAACCTGGCGGGTCGGTTCGTACGGAGCCGAAAATATGTAACCGCTCTCTTCATCTTTAATAAAAAGGAATCGGCCCGGGTGATGCGCGTAATACGGCTGTTCCGGCTGCATGAACGTTTTCGCTTCCAGGTTCGGCGCGTGCGAATACTTGGCCGGCTCCGGCTGCATGAATTGGGCGACGGCATAGCCGCGGCAGTTCATATGGATCATCATCTGATTGTTCCACAGAAATCCGGACGCCTTAGGCAGCGCGGTCGGGCTTGTCAGTTCGTAATACTGCTGGTCTTCGGTCGGTCTGATCATCGTCGGTTTACCCTCTTTTCGCAAAATATTCGGCGCATCCGCCGGGTTGTCGCAAACGTTTTCGGAAATAGGCGGATACGTTCGGGCCCATCTTAGCCTTTATTATAATCCAACCGGAGGCAGAAGGCGCGCGGGAACATCAAAAAAGAAAAGGCCGGGCGGCAGGCGATACGAATCCGCTGCCGGCGGCCTTTCGATTCCTGCCGGTTCCTTCCTTGTCAGGTCCCGCAGAACGTCCGGTATCCGTCGCCGTCGTCCGGCGCGGGCTGCGCGTATTCCGCCTGATCCGCCGTGTGGGCGTACGGACGGGACAGCGCGTCCAGCAGCCGATGCATCGGGCCGTAGTCGCCTTCTTTCCAGGCGGCGTCAAGCGCTTCCTCCACGCGATGGTTGCGCGGGATAACGGCGGGATTACTGGCGAGCATCCGCTCGCGCACTTCGGCCGCGGAAGCTCCCTGCCGGATCAGCCGTTCTTCCCAGCGCGCGCGCCAAGCGCGGTATTCGCCGCTGGACAGCAGGGCGTCCGCGCCGGGGAAGGAAGTCGGGCGAACGGCGGCGGAAGCGCCCGCTCCGGCAGAGCCCGAGCCGCCGGAGGCCTCATCGAGGCCGGCATAATCCAGCTCGGCGTTGCCCGCGGCGTCCTGCCGCTCATCCGGCGTGGCGCCGGCATCGGCATCGCTGCGCGCCGCTCCTGCCGTCTCCGCTTCTCCGGCGCCGGATGCCGGCGCGTCGAACGTCAGCCCGACGAACGTATTCGTGTAATCCGCCCGGAACGCCTTCATCAGATCGAGCAGATCCGCGATCAAACGCTCGTCCTCCTCTTCCCGGCCCGTCAGGCCGAGCTTGGCCCGCATGCCGTCGAACCAGGTGTCGAGATACATGCGCTCGAACCCGCCGAGAATGCCCTGCGCGATCTCGACGCCGCGATCCTGGTCTTCGTCCAGCAGCGGAACCAGCGTCTCCGCCAGTCGGGTCAGGTTCCACAGGGCGATCGGCGGCTGGTTGCCGTAAGCATAGCGGCCTCCGGTGTCGATCGAGCTGAACACGGTCGACGGATCGTAAGCGTCCATGAAGGCGCACGGCCCGTAATCGATGCTCTCGCCGCTGATGGTCATGTTGTCGGTGTTCATGACGCCGTGAATGAATCCGGCCAGCATCCACTGCGCGATCAGCGCGGCCTGGCGTTCCATGACGCCGTGCAGAAAGCGCGCGTAGCGCCCTTCGGCGCCCGTGCCGGCCGCCGCTTCTTCGCGCCGCGACGCTGCTTGGTCGGCCGCGTCGATCTCCGGATAATGGCGTCCGATGGCATAGTCCGCCAGCTCGCGCAGCGCATCGACTCCGCCCCACTGCAGCGCGTACTGGAACGTGCCGACGCGCAGATGGCTGGCCGCGACGCGGGTCAACACCGCGCCCGGAAGCGGCTTCTCGCGCCGGATGTTCTCGCCCGTCGCCATCACGGCGAGGCTTCTGGTCGTCGGGATGCCCAGAGCGTGCATCGCTTCGCTGATGATATACTCGCGCAGCATCGGGCCGAGCGCGGCCCGGCCGTCGCCTCCGCGGGAAAACGGCGTGCGGCCCGAGCCCTTAAGCTGAATATCGACGCGGCGGCCGTCCGGGGTCAGCTGCTCGCCGAGCAGGATCGCCCGGCCGTCGCCCAGCTTGGTGAAGCCGCCGAATTGATGGCCCGCATAAGCCTGAGCCAGAGGCTCGGCTCCTTCGGGCAGGGCGTTACCGGCGAAGATCGCGGCCGCTTCTTCGCCGTGCAGCCACTCGGGATCGAGTCCCAATTCGGCCGCCAATTTATCGTTCAGGAAGGCGGCTTTCGGCTCTTGCACCGGAACGGGGGGCAGCTGGCTGTAGAACACGTTCGGGAGTCGGGCATAGCTGTTATCGAAATTCCATCCGGCGGTCCGGTTAACGGAAATATCGGTCATGGGAAAGGCCTCCTTGTTGAATTTATCCTTCTCCCTTACAGTAAAGGAGAATGGCGCTCATTTCCAGTTTGGGGCCTTTACGGAACGGAAGCTCGAGGAGGGGGAAAACGCAGTGGAAGGAAATCTGCTTATTATCGAAGACGACGCCGGCATCAGCGGCATGGTAGCGGACTACATGGCGAAGGAGGGCTACCGTTCGACGGTCGTGCGGGAAGGGGACCGGGCGCTGGAGCAGTTCGAAGCGGATCGCTATGACCTGGTGCTGCTCGATTTGATGCTGCCCGGACGCGGCGGCATGGACGTGCTGCAGCAGATTCGCGCCGTCAGCCGGGTGCCGATCCTCATCGTATCGGCGAAGGACAACGAAGTCGAGAAAGCGCTCGGACTTCGGTTCGGCGCCGACGATTATATCGCCAAGCCTTTTTCGCTGATCGAGCTGTCCGCCCGGATCGAAGCTTCGATCCGCCGGGCCACGCAGTATTCGGCGCCGGAAGCGCAGGCCGCGCCGCGGGCGCAAGAAAACCGGCTGCTGAAGGCCGGCGATCTGATCGTCGATCCGGACAGCTTCAGCGTGCGCAAGAACGGGGAAGAAGTTCGTCTGACGGCCAAAGAGTTCCAGATCCTGAAACTGATGATGCAGCATCCTTCCCGCGTTTATACGAAAGCGATGCTGTACGAGCAGGTCTGGAACGAGGAATATTACAACGACGACAACGCGATCAACGTCCATATGCGCCGGCTGCGCGAGAAGATCGAGGACGATCCGTCGAATCCGCGCTATCTTATCACGCTCTGGGGCATAGGCTACCGGCTGGGAGAGCTGTAACATGGCGAATCTGTGGTGGATTTTTCTGCTGCCTACCTTGGTGCTGCTCGGGCTGTATATCGGAGAGAAGCTGCGCGTGCGCAAGATGCGGCGGGATCTTGCCTATATGAACGGCAAACTCGCCGCTTTTGCGAATCCCGACTACGTGCCCGGCCCCGAGCGGCTGCTCGTCGTGACGGGGGAATCCGAGCTTCGGGAACTGCTCGGCTCGATCAATCGGGTAATCGAACGGGCCGCTCAAGCTTCCGCGAGTCACGCCCGAACCGAACAGGCGATGCGCCGGATGCTGGCCAACGTGTCCCACGACCTGAAGACGCCGCTGACCGTCGTCATGGGTTATGCCGAAGTGCTGGACCGCAGTTCGGATCTGAGCGAAGAAGAGCGCCGCGCCATGCTGGGGCAGGTGTATCGCAAGACGGTCGAAGTTCACGAACGGATCAATGCCTTTTTCGATCTGTCGAAGCTGGAATCGGACGACTATGATCTCCCGCTGACGATGGTGGATGCCGCCGAACTGTGCCGCCAGCGCATTCTCGGCTATTTCGATCTGCTGCAGGACCGCGGCTTCCGGGTCGACATCGATCTGCCCGAACGGCCGGCAAGAATCTACGCCAACGCCGAGGCGCTGGACCGCATTTTGGACAACCTGCTGTCCAACGCGATCCGCTACGGCTCGGACGGCGCCTACCTCGGCCTGCATCTGACCGAGTCCGAAGAGAGCGTCCGAATCGAAGTGACCGACCGCGGGCGCGGCATCCCGGCCTCCGAACAGCTTCGCGTGTTCGAGCGCATGTATACGCTCGAAAATTCCCGCAACCGCGGCTTCCAGGGCAGCGGTCTGGGACTGGCCATCGTCAAGCGGCTGACGGAACGCCTGGGCGGCTCCGTCACGCTTGCCAGCGAGCCCGGAGTCCGCACCGCCTTCACGCTTACGTTTCCGTCCTCGCCGAAAGCCCATGTTAGCGAACGTAAGAAATAAGTAAGAAACGCGACAGGGAAAAGACAGGCCCGGCCGATAAGATGAAAGCATGAAGGAAATCAAACGACGAGGAGTGAGCAGGGCCATGACGAACACCATACGCACCCGGATGCTCAGCAAAAGCTATAAATCGACGGAGACCGTATCGAACGTCGACATCACGGTAAAGCGGGGCGAGATTTACGGATTCTTAGGGCCGAACGGCGCGGGCAAATCGACGGTCATGAAGATGCTGCTCGGGCTCGTTCGCCCGACCGGCGGCGAGATCGAATTGTTCGGGGAAAAACTGATGCCCGGATCGAACGAGCATTTGAAACGGATCGGGCATCTGATCGAGACGCCGGTCTTCTACGAGCGGCTGACCGCCGCGCAGAACCTGGACCTGCACGCCGAATACATGGGCTACCACAATAAGGAAGCGATCGGCGAAGCGCTTCGCATGGTCCAGCTGATCGGCGTGGATAATAAGCCGGTCAAGGAATTCTCGCTCGGCATGAAACAGCGCCTGGCGATCGCCCGGGCCATCTGCACCCGGCCGGAGCTGCTGCTGCTCGACGAGCCGATCAACGGCCTGGACCCCGAAGGCATTCAGCTGATGCGCAGCCTGTTCCGCAGGCTCCGCGACGAATGGGGCATCTCCATCCTGATCTCCAGCCATCTGCTGTCGGAGATCGAGCAGATCGCCGACACCATCGGCGTAATCGACCGGGGGCATTTGATCCGCGAAGTGTCGCTGGACGAGCTGCGCGCCTCGCGAACGGATTATGTGGAGATCGCGACGCCGAACGCGGCGCTGGCCGCTTTTGTCCTGACCGAGAAGCTCGGCATCGAACGCTTCAAGCAGACCGGCGAACGCGTTCTGCGCGTATACGACATGAACGTTTCCCAGGAGACGCTGTCCAAGACGCTCATCCTGAACGACGTGCCGATCGAATCCATCAACCGCCGCCATCACTCGCTGGAAGAATATTTCTTCGATATGATCAAAGGAGGAGACAATCATGATGCACCTCGTCAAGCTGGAGCTTAAAAAAGCAAGCCTTCGCGGTTACGTCTACGGGGCGCTGATCGCCTACGCGGCAATCGCGGCATTCCTGCTGCTGCTGTACTTTTTCGAAGGCAGCGAGTCTTCTTCCCCCGCCTTCAGAAACCAGCTCGAAATTCTGACGGTCGTGAACACGATGGTATGCGCCACCTTCATTATCTATGCGTCCGCCCTGCTGTCGAAGCTTATCATCGGCGAATTCAAAGACAAAACGATGTCGCTGCTGTTCGCCTACCCGGTGAGCCGCAAGCAGCTGATTTTTGCCAAATTGTCCATCGTCTTCGCCTGGTGCTTCGCCAATATCGTGCTCGGCAATCTGCTGCTCGACGCGCTGCTGCTGACCGTGAACAGCTATGCCGGACAGGTGGGCGGCGAGCTCGCGACAAGCGATCTGCTTCGCCATGTCGGCTTCGTCCTGCTGCAGGGCGTCGGCGCCGCGGGCATGAGTCTGCTGCCGCTGCTCGTCGGACTGCCCCGCCGCTCGGTAGCCGCTACGATCGTGGCCTCGATCTTCATCGTCTCGATCGTCAACTCCAACAACGGCGGTTTCTCGCTCAGCTCGATCGTCGCGATTCCGCTGTCTCTGGCCGCCATCGGCATCCTGGGATCGTACCTGAGCTTCCGGAATATCGACCGGGCGGACGCGGCTTAGTTCTTCCGCCCTCTTCCGCTCCGTGGCGCCGGATACGGCTTCGAAAATGCGGCGGCCCCGCTCCGGCATCATGCCGGGAGCGGGGCCGTTTTTTCCGTACGCAGAATGCTGCAGTCCGGCTATACGGCGGCTTCGGTACGCTTATCCGTCTGCTCGCTTCTGGCTTGCCGCGATACGCGGCAGACCAGCCGCATCAGGGCGCGATGCGCCGCCGGGAAGACGGCGAAGAACACGTCCATCGTACGCCGCAGCGGCATAGGGCAGACCAGCGGCCGATTGCGCTCCAGGTCGCGAATCGCGATCCGAGCGAACCGCTCGGGACTCATCATCTTCTGCTTGCTCATCTGCGCCTGCACTTTTCCCACGTCCATGTTGACGCCTTCGCTGTTTGCGAAGATCGGCGTATCCACGAAAGAAGGGCATAATGCGCTGACTTTGACTCCGAACGTCTCCGCCTCGTAATGCAGCGAGGTCGTCAGACCCAGCACGGCGTGCTTGGTCGTCGCATAAGCGGCCGCCGTCGGCGCCGGCCCCATGGCCGTGGCGGACGACGTGTTGGCGATATGGCCGAAGCCCTGCTGTTTCATGATCGGATACGCGGCCTGCACGCCGTTGATCACGCCCCACAGATTGACGTCGACGATGCGCCGCCAATGCGCCTGCGTCATATCGTACAGCTCGCCGTAGAGCGAAATGCCCGCGTTATTGAACATATAGTCGAGCCGGCCGTATTCCTCGTACACGCTCCGTACCGCTTCGTCGACCTGCGCCGCGTCCGTCACGTCGAGCCGAAGAAATTTTGCCGTACCGCCCGCGTTTTCGATCTCTTCCGCCGCTTTCTGTCCGCCCGCCCCGTCGATATCCGCAATAAAAACGTCTATCCCGCGTCCTGCCAATTCGCGCGCGATCGCCCTTCCGATACCGGAAGCCGCTCCCGTGACGATCGCGACCCGCCGCTTCGCTTCCGACGATCGCCGTGCCGTTCCTTTTTCCATATCCCTCGCTCCGTTTCGATTAGAATAATTAGTACAATCGTTCTAATCTTGAGAAAGGAACCGTCAACCCCGCCGGATTCCTCCCAAAAAAATATCGACCCCCTGCCGGAACAGCCGTTCAAGCGCCTCCGTCTCCATGGAGAAAATCAGCGGACAGAGCGAGCCGATCCAGGTGCCGAACAGGAAAGTCGCGCCCGGAAGATCGTCGATCCCGAATTCTCCGTTTTCGATGCCTTCCCGTAAAATGGCTCCGTATACGCCCATCGGCGTTTCCGCCAACCCCTGCAGCTGCCGCAGCGTCTCCGGATCGGTGTTCGGATTGCCCGCCAGCTCCTGTCCGACGTGCAGCAGCGGCGTTTTGTAATTGTTCATCGCGAACCGGGCCACCGCGTGCAGCTTCTCCGTCGCGGTCCGGTAATTCGGCTCGATCGCGGCCCATTTCTCGCCCCACGCCCGCATCGTATCTTTCGCCAGCGCGACGAACAGCTTTTCCTTATTGTCGAAATGGTAATAGATATGCCCCTTGCTGAATCCGGATTCCCGCGAAATGTCCGCTATTGAGGTCGCCGCAAACCCTTTTTGAGCAAAAAGTTCGCCCGCCTTCTCCGCGATGATCCGCCGGGTCTCGCCGCTGTCGTAGTGCCGTTTGTTCATGATGCCTCTCCTTTAGAACGATTGTACTATTGTTAGAATAGCCGGATCGCGGCGGGTTCGCAAGGTCTGCTTCCGCCGCGATCCTTTTTCGTTGTCGGAGTTCACGTACGGCCGCAGATTTTGTCCCACTCCGGCCAGGGCATGATCGCAAGCTCGGGTCTCGGCGCATCGCCGAGCATCGCCAGAAGTTCGACCGAATGACCGTCGGGATCGTCGAAGTAGAGGGAGACCGCGGGCATGAACGGGAACACGCTGAGCGGCGCTTCCGTTTCGCCGAAGAAATTCGTCGTCTCCACGCCGCGTTCTTCCAACCGGACGCGCGCCGTTTTGAGATCCTCCAAAGCTACCCGGAACGCGAAATGCTGGCGCTGCACGAGGTTCGACGGATAATTTTCCCGAATGCCGAACATCGCTTCGCCGGGGCGTCCGATCCAGTAAAACTTCGACCTGCGCGCCGGATCGTCATGCAGCGGAATCAAGCCCAGCATCTTTTCGTAAAAAGCGGCCGAAGCTTCGTAGTCGCTCACGTTGATATGCGTTTCGAACAGTCCTTGAATCGTGCCATTCATGCCGCTCTCATTCCTTTCCGTTCAGGCTCGGCTCCTCGAAGATTTCGTAAAAATACAGCGTCGTCTCGATCTCCGGGTTAAACGCCTGCTTCAGCGTATCGACGCCGCCCAGCCGCATGCCCCGCTTCAGATAGAATCGGCAGGCGGCAAGGTTGTCGCCCTGCGCCTCCAGCGACAGACCGTGCAGCTCCTGCTCCCGCGCCCACTGCTCGGCCTTGTCCATCAGCATGCCGCTGACGCCTCGGCCGCGGTGGGAACCGCGGACCGCGATGTTTTCGATATAGGCGTAGCCCGTCCAATCGCGCACGAGGCGTACCTGCCCGACGCATTCCGATCCGTAGAAGGCCAGGAACACGGCTTTGTGATCGCTGCCGATATACGTGTCCCAATCGAGGCGATCGTCCGGGAAGCTGGCGATTCGCACGTCCGCGAACAGCTCTTCTTCATGCGTCCATTCGCCGTCCCGAAAGCTCGGCACGAGACGCCCGAAGATCGGGAAGGCGTCGTTCATGTCGTTGATGTACGGAATATGCTCGGTGCCGAAGCGAACGACTTTGATCGCGGCCGTTTTCTTGTTCTCTTTCATGACGGCCTCTTTTCTTTGTAGGTGATGGATGGGGCTTTCTCCTGCGATTCATTATAGGGCAAAAAAGAGCCGCCTGCCCGGAAAGCTGCCGCAATGCGCAAAAAACCGGCTTCCCGGGAAGGGAAGCCGGTCGATCGAAACGGCCGATCAGTTGAATTGAAGCGTGCTGACGGAAATTTTGCCGTTCAAAGCCACGTACACGTCTTGACGTCCGCTCACGCCGTTCAGAGCGATGACGACGTCGCTCCACCGCTGAGCGCCTGCGGCTTCCACGGAAGCCGTGCCCACAAGTTGGCCGTCCGGCGCGCCGAGGCGAACGTCGATCGTGCCGTCTGCCGTGCCGGCGGCACGAATGGCGACCGAATCTGCGCCGCCGCCGAATTCGGCATCCTTGAACGCGATCCAGCCCGACTCGCCGACGACTTCGATCGCGCTGCCGCCTTCGTGGCATTCGCCGAGAATGACGCCTTCGTAAGCGTCGTAGTTGATCGCTTTGGTAAGCTGCTTCAGATCGCGCGGCGGAATGGTCTCGCCAGCCACTTCAAGCGCCGCGCTGACCGGAAGTTCGCCCGAGGACGATCCCGCAAGCAGCGTGTACTCGGCGTTTTCGATGACGAAACGCTCCTGCGTGACGTCCCATACGGCCAGCTCGGCCAGCGGAATGCTGAACCACACTTCCTTCGTTTCGCCGGCGGCCAGCTTGACGCGATTGAACGCCAGCAGCTGCTTGGACGGACGCTTCACGCGGGACTGTTCGACGCGGCCGTAGATCTGCACGACTTCTTCGCCGTCCCGGTCGCCGGTATTGGTCACCGTGACGGTCAGGTCGATCTTCGCGCGTTCCGCCGCCGTTACGCTCGGGGCATTCAGCCGAAGACCCTCGTAAGAGAACGTCGTGTACGACAATCCGTAGCCGAACGGATACAGCGCGTCGCCTTCGAAGTAGCGGTACGTGCGATTGCCTTGAATGATGTCGTAATCCATGAACTCCGGAAGCTGATCGACCGATTTGTACCAGGTCATGCTCAAGCGGCCGGCCGGGTTTTCTTCGCCGAACAGCACGTCCGCGATCGCGCGGCCCACTTCCTGGCCGGCATGCGTGGAGTACAGCACCGCGGGCACGTTATCGTTGACCCAGTTCAGGGCGTACGGGTAGCTGCCGACCACGACCACGATCGTGTTCGGGTTGACGGACATGACTTCCTTGATCAGCTGCTCCTGCGACTGCGGCAGCGTGATGTCCGGACGGTCGATCGTTTCCTTGCCGTTGATGAGCGGATGGTTGCCGACGAAGACGACCGCGACTTCGGCGTCTTTCGCCGCCTGGCGCGCCGCTTCGAATTTGTCCGTGACTTTTTCGACTTCGAAGACGTCGGCCTGCAGCGCTTCCGCCGCCGAGTTATCGAGCGCCGACGTGCCGCCCGCGTCGATCTCGTTCGACGTTTCTTCGCCGCGTCCGTCGCCGGACAGCAGCTCGCCGCCCTCGCCTACCGTAACCGGCGTATCTTTCCACGTCGAGAACGTGATCGAAGACTCCGCGTTCGAGGCGTTGCCGTTTTCCGGGCGAACCAGGAATACTTCCTTCGTGAACCACTCCCAGATCCGGTTTGCCGAAGCTTTGACGATCCGGTCGTCGGTGGTGACATAGAGACCGTTGTCTTCCGCGATCATCGTCGTATTTTCCCAGCCCCAATCGGTCAGTTCGAATACGGAGGCGCCGTCCGCCGAGTCGGCCGATGCCGCAAGCGGCGATTCTTCCGTTTGCCGGAGCGCCACGTATTTGCCGTTCTTTTTCGACTTAAGCTTGATGCGGTCGGTGCCGCCGGCGAATGCCGCCTGTCCGCCTTTGCCCGCGGTGTCCAATTTCTCTTGAATACCGGCCAAAGGCGTGATCGCGTACGGCAGTTCGCCGCTGTACCAGTCGCGGTAGACGGTTCCGCCGAGCGGTCCGATCACGGCGACTTTGTTCAGCTTGTCCGCCTGCAGCGGCAGCGTTTTGTTTTCGTTTTTAAGCAGCACGATCGACTTGCGCGCCGCGGTGCGGGCCAGTTCGGCGTGCTCTTTTTTCATGATGACCGACTCGTCGATCGCCGCGTACGGATTGCCTTCTTCCGGGTCGAACTCGCCCAGGCGGAAACGCACGCGGAACGTATTGCGCAGCGCCGCATCGAGATCGGCTTCCGTGATCTGACCGTCCTTCAGCGCTTCGCGCAGCGAGGACTTCATCAGCTCGCCGTCATCGGTGAGGCTGTCGATGCCGCCTTCCTTGACGGAGCGGGCGACCGCTTCCGTATGCGACTCCAGGTAGCCGTGGTCGCGCACCGTGCCGGACACGTCGAACGCGTCGCTGACGACGAAGCCGTCCATGCCCCATTCGCCTTTGACGATGCCGTTGACGTCCGGGTTCAGGTTGGCCGGCACGCCGTTGACGGCGTTGTACGACGTCATCATCGACTGCGCGCCGCCTTCCTTGAACGGAATCTCGAACGCTTTGAGGTAGTATTCGCGCATGTTGCGCGGATCGAGGCTGACCGAAGCGTCGCCGCGGCCCACTTCGTTATTGTTTCCGATAAAATGCTTCAGGGTGGCAACCGCTTTCAGATACTTCGGATGGTCGCCCTGGATGCCCTTCACGAGCGCGGAGGACAGTTTGCCGGCCAGAATCGGGTCTTCGCCGTACGCTTCTTCCGTCCGTCCCCATCTCGGGTCGCGCTCCATGTCGACGGTCGGCGCCCACAGCGTCAGTCCGTTGATCTCCGGATTGCGCTTGTAGAAGCCGCGCGCTTCGTCGCCGATCGCGCTGCCGATTTCTTTCAGCAGCTCTTCGTCCCAGATGCTCGACAGGCCGATCGGCTGCGGGTAACCGGTCGCTTCGCCCAACCAGGCCATGCCGTGTGCCGCTTCGGTGCCGTGCTTGTATGGTTTGACGCCAAGACGCTCGACGGCGGCCTGGTATTGGATCATCAAATCGACTTTCTCTTCCTGCGTGAAGCGGGACACGAGGTCGTTTACGCGCTCCTCAAGCGGAAGCGACGGATTTTGAAACGGATATTGAGTCTCGATAGACATGGAGATCCTCCTTCGAATGCGCTTTCTTATCTACATTTTAAAGGAAAGCGAAGCCGGCAAACTACCCGGATAATTGGAGGCGTTTTCATGTCAGATTCGGGGATTGGGTTTCGTAACATTCAGGCCAGTGTATTCGTCAAAAGGTAAACCGACAGAAAGGAGTTACTCCGATGAAGATAGGCAGATTAGCGGCGGCATTTACGGGCAGGGCGTTCCGCTCGGGACGGCGATCCATGAAATCGACGGCACGGAGGTTGAAAAAGCGATCGCGGTCGAGGTCGAAAAAGGGATCTATCAGCGGGCGGAAAAAGTCGGGCCTTGATGCGGATGTCCGAGCGTATCCGGGAAGCGCCACGGACGTTTGCCGGATTGTGCATACATTAAGCGATGAAGTTCATTCTATGCCGACTCCGAAGTTTCTATAATAAAGTGCAAATGAACGTATAGAACAAGAGGAAAGCAGGGAAGAATATGAACATAGACCCGCAGGCTGCGTTAACCGGCTCCGCCGTTTCTCTGATACCGCTTGAAGAAAGCCATCGGACAGAGCTGTGCGAAGTCTTATACGATCCCCGAATCTGGGAGTATACGTGGCAGAACTTCACGTCCGTCAAGGAATTGGAGCAGGATTTCGATCTGGCTCTGGCGCACCGGGCGAACCAAACGCAAATTCCGTTCGTCATCGTCCACCGTCAGTCCGGGGCGATCGTCGGCACGACGAGAATCGGCGACATCGACACCCGCAACCGAGGCGTCGAAATCGGCTGGACGTCGGTTTCGCCGGATCATTGGCGCACCGTAGTCAACACGGAGTGCAAATATCTGCTGCTGCGTTGCTGCTTCGAGCAGTTGGGCGTTTTCCGCGTGCAGTTCTCGGTCAGCGGCCGGAATCTTCGTTCGCAGAAGGCGGTCGAGCGCATCGGGGCCGTCAAGGAAGGCGTCTTCCGCAAGCATCGCATCGAACCCGGAGGCCCGGTTCACGACAACGTGTTCTACAGCATTTTGGATACGGAATGGCCGGCGGTCAAAGAGAACCTCGAGCATCTTATGCAGAAGTACGAGGAGCCCGCCGGCATTTGAAAAAAGCAGCCCGCCGATCGAGTCTTCGAAAGGCGGGCTGCTTTTTTATGCGCTTTTTGCTTGCTTGGGCCCTTTCCACAGCATGAACGGAACTAGCGCGAGCGCCATGAAGCCTCCCGCGTACGAGAGGGCGGCGTAGCTCGAATTCGCCACGACCAGACCGGAGAGCATGCCGCCGGAAGCGCCGGCCAGCGCGATCAGCACGTCGACCGAACCTTGCACTTTCGCGCGGTCGGACGCGGTGGTCGAGTCCACGATCATCGCCGTGCCGCTGATCAGGCCGAAGTTCCAGCCGAGACCGAGCAGAACGAGCGCGGCGATCAGCATGCCGAGCGAGTCGGCGGGAGCCAGCGCGGCCGTGACGCCGGCCAGCAGCAGCGTCACCCCGGAAGCGGACGCCATGGCGACTCGGCCGATTTTGTCGACCAGAACGCCGGTAATGAGAGACGGCAGATACATGGCTCCGATGTGGAAACCGATGACCAGGCCGACATCGCTCAGATGGTGGCCGTGATGCCGCATATGTACGGGCGTCATCGTCATGATCGCGACCATGACGATCTGCGTCAGAATCATGACCAGGGCGCCCAGCGTGATGCCCCGGCGGCTGTCGGCGGACTTGATGCGGCTGTCGGCAGGAGCGCCGCTGCGCACGGCGTGCGCCGCCGCTTCCTTCGCGACCAGCAGCGGGTCCGGCCGGAGCAGCGCAAGGAGGATGATCCCGGCCAGGAAGTAAGCGGCCGCCGCCAGAATAAACGGACCGGCCAGAGCCGGCACGCCGATCGATACCGCGAAATCCCCGGTAACGTCGACCAGCGTAGGCCCGGCCACCGCCCCGATCGTCGTGAACACCATGGCCATGCTCGCGGCCGTCGCACGCTGCTTCGGACCGGCGAGGTCCGTTCCCGCGTAGCGGGCCTGCAGATTGGTCGCGCTGCCGGCTCCGTAGATCAGCAGGGAGACCAACAGCAGCGCGATGCTGCCGGTCAAGGCCGCGAAAATGACGCCGACCGCTCCGACGCCGCCGCCGATAAAGCCCAAACCGAGTCCCATTCGGCGCCCGAACCGCTGCGAGTAGCGGCCGACCAGCAGGGCGGCCGCCGCCGATCCGAGCGTGAACAGCGCGGTCGGCACCCCCGTGAAATTATCCGTTCCCAGCATATCCTGCGCGATCAGCGCGCCGACGGTCACCCCGGCCGCCAGCCCCGCGCCTCCGAAAATCTGCGAGAGAATCACGACGATCAGCGTTCGCCGGAACAGCCTCCTCTGCTTCTCGGGCGATTCCGCGTAAGCGCGGATCATCTGCCTTTTCCGCTGCGCGGCATTCGTTTCGTTCATTGTCCTCGACATCCTTCCTTGATCCGCCTGACGCGGATGTTACGATTGCCGTGCCGCTCCGAGCCGAAACTCGTTCCAGTCGTGCACGTTTTTGTCCAAATGGCCGGCACGGAACCCGCGCTCCCGCAGCAGGGCGGCCGCTTTGACCGACATGAGGCAGTACGGCCCCCGGCAGTACGCCACGATCTTCGAATCGGCCGGCAGCGCCTCCAGCTTCTCGGCCAATTCCCCGATCGGCACGGAAACGGCGCCGGGAATGTGGGCGGCTTCGTACTCGTCGGCCGGACGGACGTCGATCAGCGTCACTTCTCCGGATTCCATGCGCTTTGCCAGTTCCTCCAGCGTGACCTCTTCCGCATCTTCGAACTGATCCATGAACCGGTCGCGGATATCCTTCACTTCGATCAGCCGATTCTCGGACAGGCCGTACAGCGAATTGAGGAACCGAAGGACCGAAGGATCGGCCAGTTCGTAAAAAATGAAATTGCCCTGTCTCCGCGAGACGACCAGCTTGGCCTGGCTCAGCGTCTGCAGGTGCTGGGACACATTGGCGACGGACATCGCCGTGCTCTTGGACAGCGCTTCGACCGACTTGGGACTTTGAGACAAGATATCGAGAATCTCCAGCCGCTTCGGACTGGACAGACATTTTCCGATCCGGGCGAACTCGCCGAATACGCCGTCCCGGAATTCCCGTTCGTTCATGCTTGCGGCACCTCCGGTTTCATGTATTCAAGAATTTTATTGAATAGATGAATAATAAATCAAAAGGCGGAAATCGTCAATGGATTGGAGGGAAGGTAGCCGGACACCCGAACCGCGAGATATGGGGCCAGGGCGAACCGCTAAGGAGGCGATTCGTCGTTCATCGGCGGCCCGGTTCATCGGAGCGGCAGTCCGTAGGACGGCAAGGCGCCGCTTGCGCCGCTCGACCGTCAAGTCGCTCCGTCATTCCGGCAGTTCGTCGGCCTACCGGCTGGGCAGTCTGCGGATTCTCCGGCTCTGCCGGTTCCGCCGAACGTTCTAACGGAACACAGAGACCCTTAGAGCCGAAATTTGGCCTCTGCGAAAATCTAACGGAACGAGGTGACGCTTAGCGGGGCAGAAGTAAGCTTTTTCGGCAGTTTCGGCGGTCTCTTGGCGGCTAAGCGTCCATACGATCCGTTAGAGAAGTGCCGGAGCCGAAAAAGACCTTCTAACGGACATGCAATCCGTTAGAAGGCCGAGGAAGGTTAGCGCGATAGGGAGACGGAAGGGAAGCGATGAAAAGCACCGATAGCAGGCGGCCGCCCTTCGGGCGGCACGCATGGCAGGACGTACAAGATGCGATAAGAGCGGCAGGAGCGACAGGCTCGGCGACGCACCAGCCGCGACGGGGGATGCGCCATGAGCGGCGACCGGACGCTTCGGCGGCGGCAAGGCGCGCCGGCAGATTGACCGGACGCTCCGACGGCAGCAGGACGCGCCGTCGTCAACAAGGCGAACCAGCCGCGACGGGGCATGCGCCATAGGCAGCGGTCAAATGCGGCAGCGGCGACCGGGTGCTTCGGCAGCAGCGGGACGCTTCCGGCGGTAACTGCGGCAGGGGCGAGCCGGCAGCGGTCAAAATGTGCCGCGCTCCCGGCTGCGCCTGGCGCGTCCGACGGCGCCAAGGCCGCCGCACGGCGCGCTTACCGCTTCGCCCCCGCGCGCATCTCGCTGACTCGTTCCAGCCGCCGCTCCGAGCGTCCTTCCGTCACGTAATACGCCAGCGCCAGCAGCGGCAGCGCGGCGCCGATGATCATCGCCAGACGCCAGCCGCCGGCGGCGTAAGCCCAGCCGCCGATCGCCGAGCCGGCGGCCCCGCCGACGAAGAAGATCGCCATGAACAGTCCGTTCAGGCGGCTGCGCGCTTCGGCGCCGAGCGAGAAGATGGCCCGCTGGCTGAGCACCAGGTTGGCCGAGACGCCGAGATCGAGGAGGATCGCGGCGATCGTCAGCAGTCCGACGGCGAGGACCGAGCCGGCGTGCACGAACATCGGCAGCAGCGCCGCTGCCGCTACCAGCGCCAGCGCAAGGCCCGTGGCGCCGTAGCTCCGGCCGCGGTCGGCCAGGCGGCCGGCGATCGGAGCGGCCGCGGCGCCGGCCACCCCGACGAGGGCGAAGACGGCGATGCCCGTCTGCGTGAAGCCGAAGGCCGGGCTGCCCAGCAGCAGCGGGGCCGTGGTCCAGAACAGGCTGAACGAAGCGAACAGCAGCGCGTGGTACACCGCGCGGCGGCGCAGAATCGGAGTCGAGACCAGCAGGCGGCGCATCGAACCGAGCAGCTGCGGGTAGGTCAGTCCGGACTCCGGATGCCGCTTAGGCAGGGCGCGCAGCAGGACGAGCGCCAGCATCAGAATCAGCGCGGCGGATACATAGAAGATCGAGCGCCAGCCCAGCCAGCCGGCGAGCAGGCTGGACAAAGGCCGCGCCAGCATGATGCCGAGCAGCAGGCCGCTCATGACGTTGCCGACGACGCGGCCGCGCGATTCTTCCGAAGCCAGATGCGAAGCGTACGGAACGAGAATCTGCGCGGCGACCGAGCCGAGCCCGATCAGCAGAGCGGCCAGCAGGAACAGCGGCGCGCTGCCCGCGACGGCCGATAAAGCCAGCGCGGCGACGGTGAAGAACAGCAGGACCGACACCAATTTGCGGTTTTCCAAAATATCGCCGAGCGGCACGAGCAGCAGCAGTCCGGCGGCGTAGCCGATCTGCGTCAGCGTCACGATCAGGCCGGCCGAACCGGCGGACAGGCCGATCGCCTGGCGGATCGGTTCCACCAGCGGCTGCGCGTAATACAGGTTGGCGACGATGATGCCGCAGGCCGCCGCCAAGAACAGCAGCAGCCAGCCGGGAATCGCTTTTTCGCTCTTCGTTTCCGCTGCCTTTTTCGCCTTGGCGTCCGCCGCCGGGTTCGTTTTCGTATTTGCGTTTCTGTTCATCTTCTTCACTCTCCTTGAATATATTGTCGGGGCTGCAGGCTTCCGCAATCGCCGCCGCTTCGCCTGCCGTGTCCCACCCTGTTTCTGTTTTCCTCGGTTCGTTTCCGACTTTGTTCGCCGCTGTCTTTGTTCATTCACGCAGTTATTTCGGAACATTCGTTCCAGAATAGTCAAAAAAAATCGGCTCCCGGCATCCCGCGTTTTTTTCACAGCATGCCGATAACCGTCTTAATCATCGATTCCGCCCGTTCGCGGCCGTTGTTCAGCTTCGCCGCGACGTTGATGCCGTGGTTGATCGTCAGCAGCATGTACGCCAGATCGTCGATGTTCCGGTCCGCCTCGATCTCGCCCGACTCCTGTCCGCGCTTCAGCAGCTCGTAAAAAGCGATCCGAAGCTCTTCGAAGTGGGTACGCATCAGCCGATTGATCTCGTCTTCCGGCGAATCGACGTTCACGATCGTGTTCGTGACCAGGCAGCCCATCGGGGTGTCTTCGCGGAACGATCCGTCGATATGACGCTCGAAGTACTGCCGGATACCTTCCTTCGCGGATTTCGCTTCCAGCAGGAACCGCCGCTTCTCCTGGCTGTTTCGCCGGTACAGCTGCGCGGCTTCCAGATACAGCGCATGCTTGTCCGTAAACGTCTCGTACATGCTCGACCGGCTGATATCCATCGCTTCCAGCAGATCGGCCATGCTCGTGCCGTCGTATCCTTTTTCCCAGAAGACCAGCATCGCCTTGTGCAGCACCTGCGCGCGGTCGAACTCTTTGGTTCGCGCCATGCCGTTTCCTCCTTTCTTCACTCGTCGTTGAGGTCAGTATACTCTTTCCGGAACGATTATTCCAGTATTATTTTTAAAAAAACCGCTTGGCTGCAAAACCTTTCTTCTCAGCCACGGTTCGTCGTGATCGATCCTTGTTCCCATTCGCAGCTCATTCGTCCGGTCTCGGGATCCTGCTTCCATACAAGCCGCTCGGTTCGGGGCTTGATCTTTTTGCGTAAATTCACGGTGCCTACCGCGTCTTTGGGATTGGCTCTGCAACTGCGTTCCTTGTACCACCTCAGCGACTCCGTACAGCGGTTCACAGGTTCCATATCCGGGTTCTCGTCGTCCTCCCAGCGAAAAGCGAAGCAGGCGATCCGAGATTCCCCTTCACGCAGGTAACGCAGCAGCACATATCTTTTGGTACGGCGAAGACGTATCCTTTTTCGCAGCTCTTCTATATCCCGGTCTTCCGGCGTTTGCGAAATTTCGGCGTCCGACCGCTTATGGTTCGGCCCGGATCGGAGCATCGACGGCCCCAGCAGCTCCTCGACTTCGATCACCTCTTTCCACGGAATGACGATGGCGGGTTTGAACCACGGCTTGATCGTCAAGGCGTCGCCGTTCAGAAAAAGCTGAAGCCTTTCCTTCCCTCGCAGCCCGTCCAATCCGCTCAAGTATCCCGCGCCGTAAAGCTCCTGCGCTTTGTAAGGGAATTTCCGCAAATATTCGATCCCTGCAAACACGCTGCCGAGCGCAAGAAGCATAATCATTCCGAGGGCCATCCACACCGGAAACAACAGGTAGATGCCGATCTCCAGCATGCTCATCTTACAGCCTCCTTCTCGATGATTTCCCGTTTTGCAAAGCGTCCTTCCGGGGTACTTCGCCCGCTTTCAGCGCAGTTCTTCCCATTCGGCGGTGACCATCCCGCTTCCGGGATCCTGCCGCCAGACGGCCCTGCCGTTTTTTGGCTTGGGTTTTTTTCGCAGATTCACCGTTCCCGCCGCGTCTTCCGGGTTTCTTTTCCAGCTGTGTTCCTTATACCATTCCAGCGTGTCGAGGCATTGGTAAACCGGCTCGTTCTCGACTACTTCCATTTCCCCGAACCGGAATCCGAAAGCGACCGCGTACGGAATGCCGCCCTGCTCGTAATGCAAGACGATGTATCGCTGAATGCGTCCGAACAGCGTCCATTCTGTTCTGCTTCCTACTTTCGACAGAAATTTCAGATTCTCCGGCAGCGTTTCTTCCTCCGGAAGTTCTCCCGCGAACACGCCGTTTCCGAACGCGAACCCGAGCCAGTCGATCTTGCGAATGTCCCGCGTGCTCATGGTCACGGCCGGCCGGCGTCGCGCTTTGATGACCAAACGGTCCCGATTGATCAGCAGTTGAATCTTGGCCTTTTTGCGTACGCCGGGAAGGCCGCCCATATGATACACGACAAAACGATCGATCGCTTGATAAGGAGCTTTCTGTTTGCGATCATAACGGTGCCACAGAATTTCGCCTATGACTCCGACGACCACCCAAAACGCCATAATAGCCAGCAAAAGGACTGTAACTTTCAAGGCCATGACGTCACCTCCGTTTGTTGTCGCCTGTCCGACCGAATCTGCTCCAGCTTGTCGAAAAACACTTCGAACGGCTCGTTCTCCGGCAGTTCCCGCCTTCCGAACGATACCGCTCGGGCCTGCCCGTCCTGCTCGTAATTCAGCAAAACGAAACGTTTCGCCGAACGAAAAATCGCCGGTCCCGCCGTCTGATCGGCCAGGTTCGTCAGCTTCCCCAGCTTGACCCCTTGAAAAGTTCCTTCCCGACGATCCAGCTCTTCTTTGCGAAACAACAGCGCGCTTCGACGAATATCGCGCAGCTCCGTCACGTCGTTCCAGGCCAGAACGGCGGCAGGTCTGCGTTTGTATTCGACGATCAGGCCGTCGGGGGTCGCAGCGAGCAGCACGGACGCCTTGGGCGGAACGTTCGGCAGGTCTCCCGTGTGGTAAGCCAACTCCCAGCAGGAAGCCCCGTACTCTTTCATCCGCCGCTCTCTCCGGCCGCTGCTGATCAGCGCCGGAACCGCGACGATCGCAATCGGCGCGATCACGATTCCCGCCACCCATGCGGCAAGGTCGATCAACTCCATCCCTCCTTCCTTCCCCTGCTAAAAAGTCCCCCTTCCAACGTAACACGGTCCCTTTGTCCGCGACTACTCGGTTTACAAAAAAAGACATTAAAAAGACCGCTCCTTTTACGAAGCGGCCTTCCCTCTTCTCGGTTCTTTTATTCGCGGCTCTCCTCGCCCGATCCCCTTACTCCAGTCCTTCCCAGCGCCATTCCGTCACTTCCGGCAGGTCCCGGCCTTCTTCCCGGATGTAGCGCGTATGCTTCTCCAGCATTCCGTCCATCTCGCGCGCGATGTCGACGTGGCGCTCCGCGTGCGGCAGGCTCATGACCGCTTCCTTGACGATGCTGAACCGGTCCATCTGGTTGAGCACCCGCATGTCGAACGGAGTCGTGATATCGCCGTTTTCCCGGTAGCCGTGCACATGCAGATCGCGGTTGGCGCGGTCGAAGAACAGGTCCTTGAGCAGCCCCTCGTACCCGTGGAACGCGAACACGATCGGCTTGTCGACGGTGAAAAAGGCATTGAACTCCTCGTCCGTCAGCCCGCGCGGATCGCGCTTGTGATGGCGCAGGCGCAGCAGGTCGACCACGTTGACGCAGCGGATCTTCAGCTCCGGCAGCTGCTGATGCAGAATCTGGATCGCGGCCAGCGCCTCCACCGTCGGCTCCGTGCCCGAAGCCGCGATCACGACATCCGGCTCCTCGCCGCTCTTCGCCGTGCTGGCCCAGTCGACGATCTTAAGCCCTTTTTCTACCAGCTCCGCCGCTTCCTCCATGCCGAACCACTGCGGACGCGGATGCTTGGACGAGATGACGACGTTGATCCGCTGGCGGTCGTTCATGATCTTGTCGAACACGGCCAGCAGCGTATTGGCGTCGGCGGGCAGATATTCGCGGATGAATTCGGCTTTCTTGTCCGCCAAATGGGTCAGGATGCCGGGGTCCTGGTGCGTGTAGCCGTTGTGGTCCTGCTGGAACACGGTCGACGAGCTGATCAGATTCAATGAAGGAATATCGGCTCTCCAGCTCTGGTCGGACGCTTTTCTCATCCATTTGAAATGCTGGGTGATCATCGAATCGACCACGCGCAGAAACGCTTCATAGCTGGCGAAAAAGCCATGGCGCCCGCTCAGCACATAGCCTTCCAGCATGCCTTCCGCCTGATGCTCGGACAGCTGCGAGTCGATGACCCGGCCTTCGTGCGCCATATATTCGTCGTTGACCTCGTCGATCTTCGCCACCCACTGCCGCTTGGTCACTTCGAACACCGGCGACAGCCGGTTGGACATCGTCTCGTCGGGTCCGAAGATGCGGAAGTTGCGGCTCTCTTCGTTCAGCTTCATCACGTCGCGGACGTATTCGCCGAGCACGTGCATGTCCTGATCGTCCTGCGCGCCGGGCTTGTCGATCTTGACGGCGTAGTCGGCGATATTCGGCAGCTTCAAATCTTTCACGAGCTTGCCGCCGTTCGTCACCGGGTTCATCGCCATCCGGCGTTCGCCTTTCGGCAGGATATCCGATATGTCCTCCTTCAAGCGTCCCCGCTCGTCAAAAAGCTCCTGCGGACGGTAGCTGTTCATCCATTCGATGAGCGCGGGCGTGTACTGCATATGCTCGCGGTCCGCCGGGATCGGTACCTGGTGGGCGCGGAACGAACCTTCGATCGTTTTGCCGTCCCATTCTTTCGGTCCCGTCCATCCTTTCGGCGTACGGAAAATGAGCACCGGCCACATCGGGCGGGACGGATCCCGATCTTCGCGGGCGTACCGCTGAATATTTTGAATGCGCTCGATCGCCGTATCCAGCGCTCCCGCCATCTTCGGATGCATGACCGCCGGATCGTCGCCTTCGACGAACAGCGGCTCCCAGCCGAGTCCGCGGAAATACTGCTCCAGCTCTTCGTCGGTCTGCCTGCCGAACATCGTCGGATTGCTGATCTTGAATCCGTTCACGTGCACGATCGGCAGCACCGCCCCGTCCGTGATCGGGTTGATGAAGCGGTTCGAGAACCACGAAGCCGCCAGCGGACCCGTCTCCGCTTCGCCGTCGCCGATCACGACCGCCGCGATCAGATCCGGATTGTCGAGAATGGTGCCGACGCCGTGCGACAGCGAATAGCCCAGTTCCCCGCCTTCATGGATGGAACCCGGCGTCTCCGGCGCGGCGTGCGAAGCGACACCGCCCGGGAAGGAAAACTGCTTGAACAGCTTTTTCATGCCCGGTTCGTCCCGCGTGATCTCCGGATAAATTTCCGTATAGCTGCCGTCCAGATACGCGTTCGAGACCATCACCTGGCCGCCGTGCCCGGGGCCTTCGATATAGAACATGTTCAGGCCGTACTTGCCGATGACCCGGTTGAGATGCGCGTAGATGAAGTTCTGTCCCGGCACCGTTCCCCAGTGGCCGATCGGATGGTATTTGACGTCTTCTTCCTCCAGCGGCCGCCGCAGCAGCGGATTGTCTTTCAGGTAAATTTGTCCGACCGACAGATAATTGGCGGCACGCCAATAAGCGTCCAGCTTGTCCAGGTAAGCGGGCGACGAATACTCCTGCTTCTGACGTACAGTTTCCGGTTTCATTGCTCTCTCACTCCTCCTTGGCGGATGGGATAGTCGAATCGCCGTCTCTGTCTCGCGATTGCCCTATAGGGGGTTTTACCCAACCTTCCCGCCACTTACCGAGTTTTCGAGTCTTCCGATTTCCCTTGCACGCCCGCGCCGCGCAAAAAGCCCGGAATCCGGCGTATGCCGATTCCGAGCTTTTATCTTTTCCTTATTCCTATATCCCTTTTGAAGGGATGAGCATCCTGTGTCCGAAAAGGTTCTGTTCCTTTAAGGCGCGCGCAGCGATGCTTATCGCTTCAGCCCCGTCCACTTCCAACTTTCCACTTCCGGCAGGTCGATGCCTTCCTCGCGGATGAAGCGGTGGTGCTTGGCCACGACGGCGTCCATGTCGGCGGCGAACGCCGCATGCTCGCCGGCGTTCGGCAGGCTCAGCACGGCAGACTTCGCCAGATCGAAGCGGTCCATCTGGTTCAGCACGCGCATGTCGAACGGAGTGGTGATATCGCCGTTCTCGCGGTAACCGTGCACGCGCAGATTGTGGTTATGACGATCGAAGAACAGGTCCTTGATCAGTCCTTCATAACCGTGGAACGCGAAGACGACCGGTTTGTCCTTCGTGAAGAAAGCGTCGAACTCGTCGTCGGACAGTCCGCGCGGGTCGAGCTTTTGGCTGCGCAGTCTGAGCAGGTCCACGACGTTGATGTAGCGGATCTTCAGCTCCGGCAGACGTTCGTTCAGGATCGAGATGGCCGCCAGCGCTTCCATCGTCGGTTCCGTACCGGACGAAGCGATGACCAGATCCGGTTCTTCGCCTGCTTGGGCCGTGCTGGCCCAGTCGATGATTTTCAGGCCTTTATCGACCAGCTCGTACGCTTCGTCGGCGCTGAACCACTGCGGACGCGGATGCTTGGACGAGACGATCAGGTTGATCTTCTGACGGTCGTTCAGCACCGTATCGAATACGGCCAGCAGCGTATTGGCGTCGGCCGGCAGATACTCGCGGATGAATTCCGGCTTTTTGTCGGCCAGGTGGCCGAGCAGGCCCGGATCCTGGTGCGTGTAGCCGTTGTGATCCTGCTGGAAGACGGTCGAAGTCGCCACGACGTTCAGGGAAGGAATATCCGCTCTCCAGCCTTGATCCGTCGCTTTGCGCAGCCACTTGAAGTGCTGGGTCAGCATGGAGTCAACGACGCGCAGGAACGCTTCGTAGCTCGCGAAGAAGCCGTGACGGCCGGTCAGGACGTAGCCTTCCAGCATGCCTTCCGCCTGGTGCTCGGACAGCTGCGAATCGATCACGCGGCCGTACGAAGCCAGGAACTCGTCCTGCGGCTCATGGATAGCATCCAGCCATTGGCGCTTAGTCACTTCGAATACCGGCGCCAGACGGTTGGACATCGTTTCGTCCGGTCCGAAGACGCGGAAGTTGCGGTTGTTTTCGTTCAGCAGCACGACATCGCGGATATATTTGCCCAGTACGGACATATCCTGCGCGGTCACTTCGCCCGGCTTGGAATTGTCCAGCGCGTAATCGCGGAAGTTCGGCAGTTTAAGATCTTTGATCAGATGGCCGGCGTTCGTGACCGGATTCATGCCCATGCGGCGGTCGCCCCGCGGCAGAATTTCGGCCAGTTCGGCTTTCAGACGGCCGTCTTCTTCGAAGCATTCTTCCGGACGGTAGCTGTTCAGCCAGTCCAGCAGCGCCGGCGCGTGTTCCATATGGTTCTGGTCGACCGGAATCGGCACCTGGTGAGCGCGGAACGATCCTTCGTTCGGCACGCCGTCCCACTGCTTCGGACCGGTCCAACCTTTCGGCGTACGGAAGATCAGCATCGGCCAGAGCGGACGGTAAGCTTCGTTGTTTTCGCGCGCGCCGCGTTGGATGGACGAGATGCGTTCGATGACCGCATCGAGCTGCTCGGCCATCAGCGGGTGCATCTTGTCCGGATCTTCGCCTTCGACGAAGAACGGCTCCCAGCCCATGCCGCGGAAGTAGTGGGTCAGCTCTTCGTTCGTCTGACGGGACAGGATGGTCGGGTTGCTGATCTTGAATCCGTTCAGATGCAGGATCGGCAGCACGGCGCCGTCCGTGATCGGATTGATGAAGCGGTTCGCGAACCACGACGCGGCCAGCGGTCCGGTCTCGGCTTCGCCGTCGCCGACCACGACCGCGGCGATCAGGTTCGGGTTGTCGAGAACGGCACCGGCGCCGTGGGACAGGGAGTAGCCCAGCTCGCCGCCTTCATGGATGGAACCCGGCGTTTCCGGCGCGGCGTGGGAAGCGACGCCGCCCGGGAACGAGAACTGCTTGAACAGTTTTTTCATGCCGGCTTCGTCCTGCGTAATCTCCGGATAAATCTCCGTGTAGCTGCCGTCCAGGTACGAGTTGGAGACCATGACCTGACCGCCGTGGCCCGGTCCTTCGATATAGAACATGTCGAGATCGTACTTCACGATGACGCGGTTGAGGTGCGCATAAATGAAGTTCTGGCCCGGAATCGTGCCCCAGTGGCCGATCGGCTTGATTTTCACGTCGTCCGCCTGCAGCGGTCTTTTCAGCAGCGGGTTGTCTTTCAGATACAGCTGTCCTACCGAGATATAGTTAGTCGCGCGCCAGTAAGCGTCAAGTTTGTTCAGGTAAGTTTTGGACGAATAATCCGTTTCCAATGTCGGTACTCCCATGTTCTCCACTTCCATTCTTCTTTTTTCAGAGGTTCAAGCTTCAAGCTTTTTTCGACTAAGTTACACTTTTCACAAGTTCATCTTACTCCTTTGAGGGTTGAATTCAACCTTTTTCACAATTGAACCGGTCCAATTTTAGAAAAAGGTGAACAAGATATGAACAACTTAACCTGCAGGTAATGTAAAAACAAAAAAGCAGACCGGAGTTTCCGGCCTGCTTAGCGCGATGCTTAATGCACCGACACAAACGTATTGAACTTGAGGTACTTGTAATGCAGCCGCATATGCGAAAACTCGAACGGCGTCCCGTTATCGAGGAAAAAGATGCCTTCCATAATGCCGACCGGCTCGTTGGGCGCCAAGTTCAGCAGCTCCCGATCTTCCGGATTCGACGGCTCGGCGAAGATCGACAGGTACGACTTGGTCACGGCCATATTATGCGCGTCCTGAAGATAGTTGAAGATCGAACCTTCGATAATGCTCTCGTTCAAGTTCTGCACGATCTTGATCGGAATATATCCCGTCTCGATCATGAACGGCTCTTCGTCGAACAGCCGCAGCCGGACGATCTTGTAGACGAAATCGTGCCGCTCGAGGAACAGGTCCCGCTGGAGTTCTTCCGTCGGCGGCACCACTTCGAAACTCAGCACTTTGATGCCCGGCTTTTTGCCGTGCATATGAAAGTTGTCGGTTACGCCGAGATTGGAGCCTTCGTAGTTGAAGACGGATTCGTTTTTCAGATACAGCGGGTTGATGAACGTGCCGGAGCCGCGCTTTTTGAAAATGATGCCTTCATTCTCCATTTTCGCCAGCGCGCGCTTTACCGAGCTTCGGCTGACCGCGTACGACTCGCTGAGGCTGCGTTCGTCGGGCAGGCGCATATCCGCGTATCGGCCGTCCAGAATTTTGCGCTTCAGGTCGTCGACGATCTGCTTGTAGACTAGTTCTGTCATGCCGTTCTCCTTCGGTTGAGGAAATGAATTGTCAGGTTAACTATACCACAGCGGAGAAGGCGCTTAGTAGAAGAAAGTCGAAGCCCGAACGGCCCGAAGGTTGAGCGGCCGGGCCGCCTAGACCGCGCTGCCGTTCAATCCGGCCGCCGCATGCCGAAGCGCCGCGAGATCCCCCAGCAGCCCGTCCACTTCCGTTTCCGTCGTGCCCCAGCTGGTGCAGAAGCGGACGGCGGTATGCGTGGCGTCGACCTTTTCCCATATCGTGAACGAATGCTTCGCTTTCAACCCTTCCAGCAGGTCGTCCGGCAGGATCGGGAACTGCTGGTTGGTCGGAGAATCGTGCAGGAAGCCGAAGCCAAGCTCCTCCAGCCCGCGGCGCAGCTTCATCGCCAGGCTTACCGCATGGCGGGAAATCTCGAAGTACAGCCCGTCTTCGAAAAACGTCTCGAATTGGACGCCGAGCAGCCGACCTTTCGCGAGAAGACCTCCCCGCTGCTTGATCAGATAGCGGAAGTCCCGCTTCAGCGCTTCGTTCAAGATGACGACCGCTTCGCCCATCAGCGCGCCCAGCTTCGTGCCGCCGATGTAGAAGACGTCGGTGAGTCTGGCGAGGTCGGCCAGCGTCACGTCGCCGCCTTCCGCCGCCAGCGCATAGCCGAGCCGCGCGCCGTCGACGAACAGCGGAAGCCCGCACTCGCGGCACGCTTCGCTGAGCGCTTCCAGTTCCGACAGCGTATAGACCGTACCGTTTTCCGTCGATTGCGAGATATAGACCATGCCCGGCTGAACCGTATGTTCCTTCGCTCCGTCGTTCTCATGCGCCTCGTACGCCCGACGCACCTGCTCCGCCGTGATCTTGCCGTCTTGATGCGGCAGCGTCAGCACTTTATGGCCGGCAGCCTCGATCGCTCCGGTCTCGTGGCCGGCGATATGCCCGGTATCGGCCGACAACACGCCCTGATGAGGACGCAGCAGCGCCGCGATGACCGTGGTGTTGGTCTGCGTGCCGCCCACAAGGAAATGCACGTCCGCGGCGTCCGCTTCGCATTCGCGGCGGATCAGGTCGCGGGCGCGTTCGCAGTATTCGTCCGTCCCGTAGCCGCTCGTCTGGTCCATGTTCGTTTCCAGCAGACGCTGGAGAATGCGCGGATGCGCGCCCTGGGTATAATCGCATTCGAATCGGGTCATCGTTCATCTCTCCGTTTTCTTCTCTAAGGTAAAAATCCGATGACTCCATCATACTCTTTCCGGAGCGAGTTTTGTATATTTATACGCAAAATTTTAAGCATGTTGTTTCTCGGAGGAGGACGTTCTTCGGGAGACCCTTAACATCCAAAGCAGGATCTCTGCGGCAAGAAGAAATGAAACGATCCACGCCCCGCCGTATAGCGTCCACTCTCTGAGGACATGAAGC
Source organism: Saccharibacillus alkalitolerans (assembly GCF_011090185.1). GTDB lineage: Bacteria > Bacillota > Bacilli > Paenibacillales > Paenibacillaceae > Saccharibacillus > Saccharibacillus alkalitolerans. The sequence goes on from NZ_JAAFGS010000004.1 coordinate 548,511, forward strand.
ATCGAATCCGCATTTTTCGGGAAGAGGCGTTCCGCCTGCTGCGTGAAAAAGTAAAACATGCCGAGCGTAAACAGTCTCGACCACTGGGCGGGGGCGTAAACCCCGATTCCCCGGCTCCATCCGTACTTCCTTATTCGGAATACGGCGCGAACGACCTCCGTCCCTTCGACCGCCAGCAGCATCAGCAGCGCGAAGACCCAGATGCCGAGCAGCGCGCCGTCCGGGAACACGGACGACTTCAACGCCGCCGCGCCGGTGATGGCGACCGCGCCGTACAGAATGCAGTTCGTCTCCGGCCAGTCGTCGGCCAGATTCCAATCGCGGCGGCGGTAGCGGACGACAAGCAGCGCCAGCCCCGCCGCGTAGAACAGAATGCCGAGCAGAATCAGCACGCGGTAGATCATGTACTCCTTTGCGCCGAACAGCTCGTGCAGCAGCAGCGACACGGACTGCAGCGCGACGGTCGTCAGCAGGATGACGCCGTGCAGTTTGCCGTGCAGCCCGCGGGCGGCGATCTCGCCGGCGGCCAGCGACGCTCCGAACAGGTAGAAGATCAGCAGACCGGCGTTCAGGATGCCGAGCGGCACCAGGACGGGATGAAGCTGCGGGAAGTTGACGTGGGCCGCCGTCAGGGCGGACGACGTGCCGGCGATCCAGGTGCCGATGGCGAAGCGTCCGACGGGATCGTCCCAGTGGCGCGCCTTGAAGCTTTCGTCCCGGACCGAGCCCAGATAAGCGGCCAGCAGGCACAGCCAGAGCAGCAGCGTAAAGGCGGCGAAAGCGGCGGCCCAAGCCGAACCTTTTCCGGCAAAATGAACGATAACGCCCTGCGTGAAAATCGCGAACGCCATGACGGCGGCTCCGCCCGCGGTCGGCACGGCCGGCATGCGGACGGTCAGGGCGAGCACGGCGACGAGCAGCAGCACGGCAGCCGATGCGGCAGTAATCATCGAAAGACCTCCTAATCGCTTTCTTTCCTATGTATGTAAAAGGACCGGAAAGAAGGAGTTGAAACAGCGGACCCGTGCAAAGAAGAAGAGGCATCCTTCCGCCGAAGGACGCCTCTTCTTGCGCGTTCGTCTTTTTCTAACTGCGTTCCGCGTGCCGAATGCCGGTTAAAAACAAATTCCACACGATGGAAAGCGTCTGCTCGTAAGCATGCTTCGTCTCGTATACAAGCTGCACGTCGAGCCCGTCGAGCATCGTGACGTAGGCGACCGTACAGGCCTCCGGCGGCAGACTGCCGACGGCGGCAGCCGAGAACAGCGCCGTCGCTTCTTCTTTCAGCGCCGCCAGATAGCGCCGATACTGCGTCAGCACGTAATCATGAACTTCGATCGGCGTCGTAAAGGAGAAGACGAACATCAGGTTCACGTTGGGACTCGTCAGGAAGCGGTTTTTATGCTCGACAAGAAACCCGTGCAGCCGGTCTTCCCAGGCGGCGTCCGCGCTTTCCGCGAAATAGCGGCGAACGAACGCGATTTCCTCCTCGACGATTTCTCCGTACAGCTCCGTCAGCAGCTCTTTTTTGCTTGAAAAATGGTACGCCATCGACTGCTTGCGGATGCCCGCCTCTTCGGCGATCTGCGACATTTTCGCGCCTTCGTAGCCGTAGCGGTTAAAATGCAAAATCGCGACTTCCTTGATCTTTTCCCTGCTCAATGACAGCCCTCCGCAGAGCTCGTTAAGCTCTCTTTTTTCCGGTTCTCGCCGCATATCCCGCATACAGCAGCAGATACGCGACCATAACCGCGATAGCCATATCATACACCACTTCGTAGGAAAACGCCGAGGCGACCATGCCCAGAATCATGGCTCCGCCGCCGATCCCGAGATCGAAAAAGTTGAAAAACGACGCCATCGCGTTTTCGTGCTCATGTTCCTCGACCAGATTGACGCACCAGGTCTGAATAGCCGGAAATACCGCGCCGAATCCGAAGCCGTACAGCGCCGCAGACAGCAGAAACATCGTTTCGCTGCCCGACAGCGTCAGCATCCAAATGCCGGCGATCATCAGGAAGGCCGAAGGCACGAGCACCGAACCCGGACCGAAACGGTCGAACAGGCGGCCCGAGACGAGGCGCACGACGAAGCTCGCAGCGGCGACAATGAAGAAGAACCAGGCTACGACGCCGAAGCCTTTTTCCGCCGCATACAGCGCGATAAACGACATGATGGATCCGGCGGCGATGCCGACGAGCAGAATGAGCAGCGACGGGAACAGCACCTTGCGCTCGATCAGCTTGACGGAGGCTTCCGCCCGCGGCGCGTCGGCCGTTCCCGATTTCGCCTTCCGCGAAATGAACAGGGTCATGACGAGCGCCAGCAGCAGAACGAGCGCTCCTCCGAAGAACAGATTGTGAAAATCGTACCGCGTCAAGATCGCCGTGCCGATCAACGGGCCGACCGAGACCGCCACCGTCTCGCCTACGCCGAAATAGCCCATGCCTTCGCCGCGGCGCTCTTTCGGAATGTTCTCGGCGGCAAGCGTCGCGAAGTACGTCGTGGCCAGACCGAATCCGGCGCCGTGCAGCAGGCGAAACAGCAGCAGCATGCCGACGCCGGTCGACAGGTAGTAAGCTCCCGTCATCAGCGCGCAGATCGCCATCCCGATCATCAGCAGATATTTCTTGTCGATCTTCGAAGCCAGTTTGGCCGCGAACGGACGGATCAGAATCGCGGAAAACATGAAAATGCCCGTGACCAGGCCGACCTGCGACGCGCCCCCGCCCAGCCGGGACACGAACAGCGGCAGCGTCGGCAGCATCATTTCGAACACCATGAACAGCAGGGCGTTCGCCGTCATAATAAAAATAAAAGATCGGCTCCACAGCCGGGCAGCCGGCGCCGTCAAAATCTTTGTGCTCATCTTTACCTCCGGTTATCTTTCGGAATTTGATACGAACCGAATTTTAACTGACTGCGGTCAGATTGTAAAGATAAAATTTTTATGTATCTCTTATCAAGTGCCGTTTCATTCATAAAAAAATCCGATAAAGAGAATAATATATGACAACAGTCAGTTTCACTCTCGGTCTCCGCACTCCGTCTTGACTTAAGTCAAGGCGGAACGGAACCTCTCCCCTTACAGTAAAAGCAGTAAAAGTCATCCCCACAGGAGGAACATTCATGAACGCAAACAAGCCAAACAGCGAAACCCGCCGAAGCGCGGCGCTCGCTTCGGGAATTTCGCTGCTGCTGATGGCCGCGGCGGCCGCTTACGCTTACGGATTCGTGCACAGCCGCCTGATCCTGCCGGACGACCCGGCCGCCACGGCTGCCAATCTTAGAGCTTCTTCCGGTTTGTTTCGGACGGAAATCTTCGGCTGGCTGGTCATCCTGATCTGCGACGTCGTCGCCGCCTGGGCGCTGTATGTATACTTCGAGCCGGTTCAGCGGGGCCTATCGCTGCTGGCGGCCGGGCTGCGCTTCGCTTACACCGCCGTTCTGGGCACGGCTGCGGCTTTCCTGGTCCTGGCGCTGCTGTGGGCGGAACGAAGCGAGACCGTCATGAACGGACTGCTCGACGACTCGGCCGCGCTGCTGACCGGGACGTTCGATTTGGTGTGGTCGATCGGGCTGGTCGTGTTCGGCCTCCATCTGCTTGTTCTCGGCATCCTGGCGCTGCGCGCCGCTTTTATGCCGCGCTGGGTCGGCGTCCTGCTGCTGATCGCCGGCCCGGGCTACCTGATCGTTCATCTGGCCCGGCTTCTTCTGCCCGGCGGCATGGCAATCCCCGCCCTGCTCGAAACGGCGCTGAGCGTGCCGATGGCGGCCGGCGAACTGGGTCTGGCCTTGTGGCTGCTGATTCGGGGCGGCCGGGAAACGGCAGTCCGGCCGCTTCCGGCGCCGAATGCCGAAGATGTCGGAGACGCCGGCGTCAGGAGTCCGCGATCCTCTTCTTGATCCGGCTGAGCGATTCCGGCGTCATCCCCAGATAGCTGGCCAGTTGGTGCTGCGGCACCCGTTCACGCAGATCCGGACGCTGCCGCAGCATCATCCGGTAGCGTTCTTCGGGCGTAGAGGCGATAAAGGCGGCAAATTCGCGCTGCATCCGTCCCAGATGCTCCTCCATCATGCGCCGGGTCATCGACTCCAGCTGCGCGTGCCGGCCGAACATATCCGGCTCGGCCGAGAAGTCCCCGACGACCAGCACGCATTCCTCCAGGCATGTCAGCGACCATGCCGAACCTTCTTCCGGATTGCCCCGGTCGAATCCGGCGATCGCCTGCTCCTCCGTATAAAAGGCCGAAGTGCTCTCCCGTCCTTCTTCGTCGAGGCTGTACTGCCTGACGCATCCCCGCAGCACGAACCAGCATTTATCCGACGGTTCCCCCTGCTCCAACAGAACGGTTCCTTTGGCATAGACCTTGATCGTCAGCTCGCCCAAAATGGCCTGCCGCTCGCTTTCGCCGAGCGAAGTCAAGCGAACGAGATACTTGTCCAGCAGCTGCTTCATCGGCTCATCCTCCCGTAATTTCCTTTCATCTTAGAGCAAACCGCGAAAAATGACCACCTCCCGGAGGAGGCGGCCATCGAAACCGGGAACCGGCAGACTCCGCGTCTGGCGGTCCCGGTTTTATTTTTCTTTCGGAATAGGAACGTTCATCTGGATCCAATCAAGCTTGTCGCCGCCGGCTTTGTCGAAGAAGCCGATTCGCAGCTTCAGCGCTCCCGCCCGCTTATTGATAGGCATGAACGACTCGCGCACCCGCAGTCCCTTCCCTCCCGGCAGCCCTTCGCTCTGCCCGCCGAGCGAGGAGACGCCGCTGCCGAGACCGTCCGTTATCCGGTTCGCGGCCGGGTAGCCTTTCTGCTTGTCGAAAGCAAGCTTCGTATACGGAACGTTCGTCGTCCAGCGGTACGAAATCTGCGTCGCGATCGGCGTCAGCACGATCCGGTCCACCTTGATCCCTCTGGCCTTCAGCTCTCGCGGCATCTGGGGATTCTCGATGACGGTGTTCGACGTGTTCTGCTCCACCGGAACGTCGAACCGGATCGGTTCGCTCACGCCCGGCGTCTCGACCTTCAGCGCCAACGCGAAGCGGGCGGGCGGCTCCGTATCCGGAAGGCGGTCGATGGCGGCCAGTACCGCCCCGTACCGCCCCGTCGTCGCCCGGCGATTCGTAGGGCGAATAAGAGAAGCCGACCGGCTGGCCGGCATAGAGGACGGACAGGTCGCCCACCCCGTTCGCCGCGCCTGCGCCGCCGGACCGTCCGTTCGCGTCCGAGGCGTTCCGGTATACTTCGAACACGATGCGCGTTCCGTCATAAATGACGTTCCGGACGCCGATCGTAATATCGCCTTCCGTTTTCTCCGCCGCGTAAGGCTGGATCAGATTCCGCGTGACGGTGGACTCCAATCCTTTGTCGCGGTACAACGTATCCAGCAGCGGAAACCGCTGCAGCACCTGGGCAAACGTCGGAGACAGGAAGCCGAGCCCCGCCGTGCTCAGAACGAGCAGCAGGAGAACGACCGCCGCCGAAGCTTTTCGCGACCGACGGAACTTTCCGCGGCGTCTGCGTCCGGCAAAGCGAGTTTCGGCGGAATCCGGTGTCGTCACGCTTCCCGCCTCGCCCGACCGGATGATCCGATACGTCTCCTCCAGCCGTTCTTCGACGACCGTCGGAATGTCCGCCGCATCGGTACGCCGCAGCCTCGTCATAGGGTCGTGCTTCCCCGGCCGCTCCGCCGGAGACGCTTCTTCCTGCCGTTCCCCGCTTCGTTCATGCCCGATATTTTGCCGCTTCATAACCGTCCTCCCCCTCCTGCGCCGGCTCCAGCCACTTGCGCAGCTGGACCCGGCTTCGTTTGAGCCTCATTTTGAACGTCCCCTCGCTGACGCCCAGAACCCGCGCCGCTTCGGCGATCTTCATGTCTTCCATATACACGAGCATGACGGCGAGACGCAGCGGCTCCTTCAGCCGATCGACGGCTTCCCTCAGCTCGACCGCCCGGTAATCGGGTTCTTCGACGGCCGGTTCCGGCAGCACGCCGGGCAGCGACAGCCGCGACTTTTTGCGCCGCATATCGTTGCACTCGTTAATCAGAATGCGGTATATCCACGTTTTGAAAAAGGCCGGTTCCTTCAGCGTTCCGATCGCCCGGTACGCTTTCAGAACGCTCTCCTGCAGCGCGTCGGCGCAGTCGGCGTCGCTGCCCAGAATGCTCCTGGCGATCCGGTACATGGGTCCTTTCCATTCCTCGATCAGCAGCAAAAACGCTTCGGCGTCGCCTTCCTGCGCCAGAACGGCGCAGCGCTCGATGTCCGCCCGCTCTATCGCCATGCGTTCCGATGAACGTCCGCCCGCTCCGGGTGTTTATCCGTATTGGCCATCGTGTTCTTCCTCTCCTTGAAGGACCCGGGTCCTCTTGATGCGATGCTCCCCGTTCGGGTGTCGACATGGATTGGATGTGCGCGAACGGCAAAAAGTAACATTTTTTGTACGCGGCTTCGATTCCCGGACCTTCCGCCTCGACTTTTCGCAACCTGCAACCTTTTCCGAAAAAGCTTCGTCTGGGTAGTCAGATAAGGTACACTTCGACTTACGACCATCCACCCCCCTAGGAGGTTTTATTTTATGAAAAAGAAATTCGCCGCTTCCCTGATGTCTCTCTCCATCCTGACCGCTTCGATCGGCGTCTCCGCCTTCGCGGCCGCTCCGACTCCGTTCAACGATCTGAACAACGTGGACGGCCGGGAAAAGATCCGATCGCTGCAGGAACAGGGGATTATTAAAGGCGTCAGCGCGAACGCGTTCGCCCCGAAAGCTTCGGTTACCCAGGCGCAGGCGCTGCAGTTCATCTCGAACGGCCTCGGCCTCGCGGCGCTGGAACATCCCGATGTCGACAAGAGCAAGACGGCGCATGACCTGTTCCCGGCCGTCAAGAATGACGCCTGGTACGCGGCCGCGTTCCTCGATGCCGCGGCCAGCGGCGTAAGCATTCCGAAAACGGTCGATCCGTCGGCCAAAATCACCCGCGAAGCTTACGTCGATTATCTGATGGACGCGCTCAAGACGGCCGGCGGCCTGCCGATGATCAACATTCTTATTCCGGAAATCGCCGATCAGGAGCAGTTCGATATCGAAACGCTGGGCTCCACGCAGCTCGCGATCGCGCTCGAAATCGTGCAGCTGGACGCGGACAAGAAATTCCGTCCGCAGGACGAGATCAGCCGCGCGGAAGCGGCCGTTATGCTCTATAACGCGATCGATTACATGAAGCAGATGAAGCAGCCGATGACGATCATGCCGATCGACGACGGCGGCATGGATATCCTGCCGATCGAAGAATAAGGCCGGTCGGCAGACTCTCTCCAAATGATCGTCAAGCCAAAAAGGCCGATGCAGCCCCCCACCCCCGCATCGGCCTTTTTGTGCTGCGGCCTGTGATCGTCTAAACTGAAGGCAATACAGAAAAACGCGCGCGGCGCCGGACAATCGGCAGGCGCTGTGCGGAAAGGCGAAATCCCCTGGAAACGTACCGTTCCTCATCCGGGCTCGGTTCGGCGGCTTCCCGCGTTCGCGCGGACAGCGCCTGCGGACGGAAGACACGGTCATTCGACCGCTGCCCGGCCGTCGGCGCACGCCGGGGCTCCGCCGTGAAGAAGTCGCTTATCTCGCAAATATAAGCGTAACCTATTATTCTGGCTGGAACAGGACAAAGAAGTGAATCATTCGCCCGATATCCTCCTCAATATCATCCGGGCGCTGCAACTCGACGAATCGGAGCATAAGTATTTGTTCGATCTCACCGAACCAAAGCCGGCTGCCTCTTCGGCGCCGCCGGAAAATAAGCGCACCGACAGCCGGGTTCTGCAGCGTTGGGTCGACCAGATGCGTTACCGGTCCTTCATTACTTCCGAAGGCACGGATCTGCTCGCCTGGAACCAGTCCGCCAAACTTATCGTCGCGGATTTCAGCCGCCTACCGGAAGGCGAGCGCTATATGCTTAATACGACGTTTCTGGATTCCGATTATCGGGAGCGCCTCGTAAATTGGGAAGACTTCGCCCGCTACAGCGAGGCTTGGGTGCGCACGCATATGGAGCAGGTTCGTCAAAACCCCGTGCACATGGAGCGGTTTGAACATCTGAAACGGGAAAGCGAATGGTTCCGTCGCTAGTGGGAGCTGTACAAAGTCCAGCAAAAGCAGGTCAGTTGGGCGCTTTTCCGGATACCCGGGAACCGAATATTGGAATTCAACGTCCATTCCGCTGACGTGATCGACAGCCATCCGTGGCTGCATTGGTGCATATTCGTGCCCGTCGACGAATAGGCCGAGACGCTGCTGGACGAGATGTTGGAGCGCGGCATTTAGCATGTTAACGCTGTTACCCGTATAAACGCCGCGCGGCTGCCTTTCCGCTCCCGGGGTATGCTGGACAGGAATTCAAATACGGGAATGCAAACTTGGTTCATTACCTGCGCATCCGGCGGTCTGGAAGCCGCTATGGCCCGCATTCTGCTCGAAAGAGGCGACCGGGCCGGCGCGATCGAAGAAACCAGCGACGAGCAGCTCCGGCATCAATACGATACGAACGTGCTCGGTTCACTGAGAGCGGCTCGCGCCGCGATGCCTTATCTGCGCGCGCAGGACCGCAGACATCTGATCCAAATCTACAGCATGGCCGGCCACTATTCGATCCCCGGCATAGCTTTTACTGTTCGACCAAGTGGGCGATCGAAGGCGCGTTCGAGGCGCTGGCCAAAGAAGCCGCTCCTTTCAGCATCCGGGCCACGATAGTGCAGCCGGGCGGCATCCGCCGCCGTTCGTCACCGGCAGCGCCAAATACGGCGAGCCGACGGTCGTTTACCGCGAACAGGAATCCGGCCTGCTTACCCGCACGATGAGGGGCGAGATGCCAGGCATGGACGATCCAAAAATGTTCAACCGGCTTGTGATCGGCCATCCCGATAAGATGGCGCAGGCTATCGTCGACCGCTCCGACGCGTGCGATAGTCCGCTGCGCATGGCACTGGGAAGCGATGCTTATCTGGAGATCCGCCAAGCGCTGGTAGAGCGGCTCGCCGCGTTGGATGCGTAGGAAGAATTAGCGTGTTCGACCGACGCGGACGACGTGAAGCGGACGGTGTGAGGAACGCTTGGCCGATTCCGCGAAGCGGGATTTGAATGCGCATGCCGAAAAACCGCTCCTTTCTCGAAGCGGCTTTCTTTATTTTCTGTTCGCTGGGGTAAATGAAGAATCAATCCACCGGCGCGGTCTCCTTAATTCAATGCTTGAACGAATGCGTGCCGGGTATCCGTTTAATCCCAGCCCGCCGTCTGCAGAAACTTTCTTCCAGTATGGTAAGGAAAGGATTTTCCATTTACTCTGAAAGGGACGAAGACGATGGCATAGCTAAAAGCAGTAAATCATTACTTCGCGCGACAAAACAAAAACGGATAAATTAAAAGTGCCACTCTTTTTAAAATGGCACTTTTAAAGCTACTTACGTAACAACTAACTTAAATTCTCTGAAGGATCAGGAAGTTCTTCCACTAGCGTGTTAGTATCAGTAAATTTGAGGTAAAAAAGCAATGTCGAGTCTATCACACGTAGCGTTCTATTAGACAAATCATAGTCAAACAAAGGCGGTACAATTTTCTTTTTATTTTGAAGACTACCTAATCCATGTAAAAGATTTGTCATGTCTCCATTTCGCACATCATCCGGTCGGTAATGGGCTAATTTTATCTTACTATGAATAGTACCCCTCTGAAGGCCTTGCTTTAAATCATCAATATCGGATTGTATTATTATTTTCACTATATAATAAGGCAGGAAAAGCCCTCTTTCATACAAACGACTAGCATCTGCTATACTCTCTAGAGCTCTGTGATGTCTTGAACTATAGTCTCTAACTTTGGTTGACACTGCTTTATCCAGTTTATCTAAATCTTCTAGAGTTACAATATCACGTACCGAATTTTTAATGTTAGATTCTAAACAGAACTGTTTACAAAGTTCTTGAACAATTCCAATATTTCCGAAGGATATTTCTTTTATCTTGTCTTTGATCTCATCGGAAAAGGCGATATTAAGAATTTTAGAACCTTTATGAATTACTTTTTCAAAATCCTCATCTTCCCATGGCTCGACTGGAATTTCAATAATTCTATCGACTAAATCACCATTAAACTGATTTAACCGATTTCTTTCTCTCCATATTCCTAAAATAATAAATCTGATGCCGATTTCTTGAAAGGAACGTAAGTCAAAGGCTAATTTCTGTTGAACTTCATCATTTAGATAATGAAAATTCTCTAATATAACAAATTTGTTCTTGTTAGTTTCTTTGATAACTTCTCCAATATCTTGAGCTAATTCTAAGTTTATATCAATAGTTTTATAACCTATTGTAGTTTCTGAGCCACCTACACTTTTGCCACCAAGGTCAGCTTCAACACCGCCGATAAAAGGCAACTTTGCCTTCACTTTAATGCTGGCATTTATTTCGCCATTACTCGCTCTTTTTTCAGAAAAAGAGTCTTCCAGTAAAACATCTAACTGTCTTAGGATAGAGGAATATATTCCTGCTGTATCGTGTTGTGGCCCGCATTGTATTAAAACTTCATTTTCTTCTGTCAAGTGCTTTCGGCGGAGTGCTGATTTCCCTTGCTTTGAAGAACCATAAACTATAATGTGCTTGTCTGATTCTAATGCTTCCTTGAATTTTCCATCAACTTGTTCTCTTTCAATGTAACTCAATACCATATCCTTACTTACTCCAAAAACTTGTATCAATTCAGCCATCATGTCACTTCCATCTTTTTTAATATAATTCCTTGAAAAGATATATTTAACATAAACTAAAAACAAGTAGATACATATTAGGTTCATCACATTATGGTCATTTAGTAGAAATCAGCCCCGCACCGCCGCCACTTTCTCCAGCCCCAGCGCGTCCGCCGTCGAATCGAAGATCTGTTCGAACAGTTCCGGATGGTCCGTCAGCTTCAGGCCGTACGAAGGAATCATTTCCTTGATCTTCGGCTCCCACTGCGGCATCTGCTGCGGGAAGCAGCGCTGCATCACTTCAAGCATGACGTGCACCGCCGTCGAAGCGCCCGGCGAAGCGCCGAGCAGCGCGGCGACCGAGCCGTCGGCGGCGCTGACGACTTCCGTGCCGAACTGCAGCGTGCCTTTGCCCTGCGGCGTGTCCTTGATGACCTGAACGCGCTGGCCGGCGGTCACGACTTCCCAGTCCGCGTCTTTCACGTCCGGAATGAACTCGCGCAGCTCGCCGATCCGCTGGGCGTTCGAGAGCATGAGCTGCTGGACCAGGTACTTGGTCAGTCCCATTTCTTTCGCCCCGGCGGCCAGCATCGTGAACAGGTTATTCGGCTTGACCGAACCGATCAGGTCCATATTGGAGCCCGTCTTCAGGAACTTCGGCGTGAAGCCCGCGAACGGACCGAACAGCAGCGCCTTTTTGCCGTCGATGTAGCGCGTGTCCAGATGGGGAACGGACATCGGCGGCGCGCCCAGCTTCGCTTTGCCGTACACTTTCGCATGGTGCTTCTCGGCGATCGCCGGGTCTTTGCAGACCATGAACAATCCGCTGACCGGGAATCCGCCGATCCGCTTGGATTCCGGGATGCCCGTCTTCTGGAGCAGGGGAAGGCTGCCGCCGCCCGCGCCGATAAAGACGAAGCGCGCATGATGATACTCGATTTTGTTGTTCTGCAGATTCTGCACTTTGACCTGCCAGCCGCCGTCGCCCGCCCGCTTGATGTCGCGGATCGCGTGGCGGTACTGCACTTCGACCCCTTTCGTTTTCAGGTGATCGAACAGCAGCCGCGTCAGCGCGCCGAAATTGACGTCCGTGCCGGAATCGATCTTGGTCGCCGCCACTTTTTCGTTCGGGTCGCGTCCTTCCATCATCAGCGGAATCCATTCCTTCAGCTTGCTTTGATCCTCGGAATATTCCATGCCCTGGAACAGCGGATTCTGTGACAGCGCTTTAAATCGCTTGCTTAGAAATTCGACGTCCTTCTCGCCCGTGACCCAGCTCATATGCGGAATCGGACGGATGAACTCGCGCGGGTCGGCGATCAATCCCCGGCTGACCAGGTTCGCCCAGAACTGCCGGGACAGCTGGAACTGCTCGTTGATATTGACGGCTTTCGAGATATCGACCGAACCGTCCGCTTTTTCCGTCGTGTAATTGAGTTCGCACAGCGCCGCATGGCCCGTGCCCGCGTTGTTCCATTCGTTGGAGCTTTCCTCGCCCGCGCTGGGAAGCTTTTCGAACGCCTTGATTTCCCAATCCGGCGCCAGCTCTTTCAGCAGGGTTCCCAGCGTCGCGCTCATGACTCCGGCTCCGATTAAGATCACGTCTGTTTTTTTCTGTACGCTGCTCATATAAAACCTTCCTTATCTCGTATATTTGCAAAAAAGAGCAGGTCTGCCTGCCCGGGTGCTACAAGAAGTAAGGCTCCACTCCGGAAAATTTGTGTCTATATCTTGTCTATATTTACTATAAACCAAAAATCATTCAAATCCTATTGTCATTGTACACCATTTGCCCGGCAGCCGACATCCGGTTCGCCTGCGCGCCGCTTCCCCGGTTTGAAACCGATCGGGCTTCTGCCGCGTAGCAGGTGGGACAGTTTCCATACAAAGGAGAGCGACTCATGAAATATAAACGTTCCGTTCTGCGCTTCGTCCTGGCGGCGATCCTGCTCGTCACCGGCATTCTGATGCTGGACAATCTGCTCGCCGGCCTCTTCGTCCTGTTCGTCGCGCTGTATGCGCTGGTCAGCGGCATCCTGTGGCTGAGAGTGGACATGCGCCAAAACGGCGGCGACGGCGGCACTCCTCGCGACAGGCGCGGCGGCAGGTAGAAAAGTCGGGAGCAAGCGGCGGTTCGGCGCGGCAAAAAGGCCGGAACGCGGCAAAAGACCGGAGGCAGCCGGCGGGAATCCGCCGCGCCGCTTCCGGTCTTTTCGTCCGGTCCGGTTCGGAAGCCGGCGTTCGAACGGGGGCCGCTACTTCTTCTTCGCCAGCTTGAACCGGTCGCCGGCGTCCTTCATGTCGTACAGATACGCCCGCGACTCCGGCATGGCGAACGGGCGGTGCAGCACCAGTTTCCATTCCCGGTCGAACGCGCGGAACAGCATGCCGTGACCGCTGTCTTCCTTCACGAGCGGATCGAGCTGCTCCCACGGCCCTTCGATCCTTCCGCTCTCCGAACGCGCGATCGTCTGCACGTAGCTGCCGTCTTCGTAGCTCGACCAGAGCATGACCAGGCTGTCGTCCGAAGTCCGGCAGAGCTGGCAGCCGTCCGTCACGAACACGCCTTCCGTTTCGCTCGGCTCGGAGCCGCCTTCGGTCCGTTTGGTTCCGCCGGAAGCTTTCGCCGCTTTCCTGCCGGCGGACGGCTTCAGCCACGGCGCGTCCGAGCCCCGCATCAGCACGATCGGCTCCCCGAGCGTCGACGACAGGTCGTCCGTCAGCCGGACCGCCTCGATCGTGCCGTCCAGCGTCTGCACCCATTCGTGGCAGTACACCATCCAGGGCGCCCCGCCTTCGTCGAGGTACAGCGTGCCGTCGAGCGTCATGAGTTCGGGCGGCAGCACCGGACCTTCGGGATTCAGCAGCTCGAACGGACCTTCCGGCGAATCGGAGACGGCCGCCGCCGTTCCCCGCCAGTGTCTGGCGTATCCGTCGACCGGTCCGCCTTCGAGCGGGCGATCTTCGTTGTGCAGCGTCACGAACAGCACATACTGCCCCATGTACTCGTGCACTTCCGGCGCCCAGGCGCCGTGCCGCGGATTCGCCCATACGCCGTCCGGAATCGCGAACGCGACGTACGGGCCTTCCCATTCTTCCAGGTCCGTGCTTTTGTAGAACAGCACGCCGTGGCGATCGACGCCGTTCAGCCGCGGGGATGCCCCGCTGTACAAATAATACGTCTCGCTTCTCCGGTCGGCGAGGATAAACGGATCGTGGACGGGCATATCGGCGAGACGGTGGCCTTTCTGCGGATTTTTCGCATCCGATGCGGCGTTGTAAGCGGACGGGACGGACATGGAATCAGCTCCTTGTTTATAAAAAATAGGGTTCGATTGCGCTGCGATTACGGTTAAAGGCGCGGCATGGCGCCCGGCCGCCTTTTTCCGGTATGATGGAAATATACCCGTTTTCCGACAAAGGAGGCCTTTTCGTGCATACGGATTTGTTCGACCGTTTAAGCGAACCTTATACCGCTATCGACCGCGAACATTACTTGTGCGTCGGCCGCGCCGCCGACTGTCAAGTCTTCGTCGATGACGGCGCGGCGGAGGCCCGCTGGAGCCGGCAGCCGGATCTCGATCCGCGGACGCTCGCCCTGCGGCTGATGCCTACATACAAGCAAATGCAGGCGGCCAAGTTCCGTCTGCCCAAGGCGCTGGGCGGCTGCTCGCGGCTCGACTTCCTGCAGCTTCCGCTTGCCCTGCTGACGCGGCTGCAGCCCGGCGATCTGCCGCAGAGCCTGCGCAAGCTTATGGTGATCAACACCGAGGGCCCGCTGCCGGACGGTCGGATCGACTGGGATATGCTCGGCGACACCTCGATCGACAGTCTCATCCTTTATGACGACGCCGATTCGCCGGACTGCAAAGCGGCGCTCGAAGGCATCGAAGCGCTGCTGCCCCGCCTGCGCTACCTGAGCTTCGACCGGCGCCGGCACGGCGATCTGGCCTCTTACGCTCCCGATCTGGAAGTGCTGCTCGTTTCGGGCGGGGGAAACGGCGAATGGCTGGAAGACGCGCCGGCCGGACTCCGGGCGCTGGCCCTGCTCGGGATGGGGCTCGACTTCGATACCGCCCTACTGCGACCGTTCGCGAACCTGGAGGCGCTGCTTCTGAACGGCATCCGAAGCATCGTCGACGCCGACGTCCTGGCCGATCTGGGCGCGCTGCGCGAACTTCAAATCCTCAATTCGAGGAAGTGGAACCGTCCGGACAGGATAGCCGAGCTTCCGCTGAACAGTCTCATGGTCTTGGACTGCGGCCGGCCGTTCCGCGGATTCCGGCATCTGTTCGACGACGCGCGCTACGAGAAGTTCGATATCGACTTTTCCTGATCCCGATCTGCTCGCCAGGCCCATTCATGCCCGGTTCGGACGCGTCCGAAGCCGAGAAAGGAGTCCCCGACATGGACATGCGCAAAATCCGTTATTTGATCGACCTTGTCGAATGCCGCAGCTTTACGGAAACGGCGCGCAAAAATTTCGTTTCGCAGACGACGGTCAGCCAGCAGATCGCCGCGCTCGAAGACGAATTCGGCGCGCGTCTGATCGACCGCAAACAAACGCCGATCGAGCCGACGGAGGCGGGCATGCTTTTTTACCGGGAAGCCGTCCTCCTCTGGAAGCAGTACGCCCGCATGAAGACGAACATGGACAACTACCGCAGCCGACAGGCCCGCTCGCTCAGCATCCGGTACGCCGCGGTGACCGACGTGCAGAACCTGCTGCCGCGCATCCCTTCTTTTCGAAGCAAACATCCCGACATCCGGCTGGAACTCAACAAGGGGCGGCTTAAGGATGCGGCGGATCATCTGCAAAAAGGGATCTGCGACGTTGCGCTGGCATTCGATTCGGAGTTCGCCGGCCGACCGGACATCCGGACCGTTCCCCTGTACGAGGGACGCTACTGCGCGGCGGTCGGCACCGGCCATCCGCTGCATGCCTTGAATTCCATCCCGAAGGAGGAACTGTACCGCCATCCGCTCGTCATGCTGAATCAGGACGCCATCGGCGGCTCGTACGACCTCATGATCGAGCATGCCGCGCAGGACGGCTACCGTCCCGACATCGCGCGCAGCGTCGACGACGTGGAGACGGAACTCTTTTATATCGTGACGGAGCTTCTGATCGGCTTTTTCCCCGAACGCTATGAGCTGCCCGCGCTGCATGAAGACATTCGGCTGATTCCGATCGAAGACTCGCACCACGCGTTCCGCATCGAAGCCGGCTATCTGGCGGGCAACGCCAATCCCGCGCTTGCGGCTTTCCTCGACCATCTTCGCGAACCGATTTGATTTCCCAATGGGTCATTCGGTTTTTGCGTTAGACTTTGTAATTATTTTCACATAATATGAGGGTGTAAAGATGAACCGATTCATTCGACACCAAAACAGATCGAGGAGTGACGATTCTCATGGATAAACTGCTGCTGACCGGAGTCGACGGAAACCTGGGCGGACAAGCCGCCGAATTTCTCGTCAATCTCGTGGATAAAGACCGACTGATCTTTTGCGCCTATAACCCGGCCTCCCTGCAAAAATACGCGGAAATGGGCATCGAAACGCACGTCACGAATTTCAATCATAGCGAAGGACTGGCCGAGGCGTTCGCGAACGCGGACAAGCTGGCTCTGATCTCCATGCCGTTCGTCGGCGAAAAGCGCCGGCGGGCGCACAAAAACGTCGTGGATGCGGCCAAACAAGCGGGCGTGAAGCAGATTGTGTACACGTCGCTCGTGAACGCCGACGACGAGAGCAATCCGAGCGTCGAGAAACTGGATCACGTCTACACCGAGGACTACGTCAAAAAGGTCGGACTGGATTATATGTTCCTGCGCAACTCCCAATACGCCGAAGCGATGATCACCAACTACTTTACGTACGTCAAAGGCGACGGCGTGCTGAAAAACAACCAGGGCGACGGCAAAATGGCCTACATTTCCCGTAAAGACTGCGCCAAAGCGGTCGCATACGCGCTGGCATCGACCGAGTATCACGAAGCGATTCTGAACATGAACGGGCCGGAGCTGATGACGATCACGGACTTTATCCATATCGGCAACGAAGTGACAGGCCACTCCGTCTCGTATCTGGAAACGACGGACGAAGAAAACTACGCCGTGTTCGACGCCATGGGCGTGCCGAGAACGACGGACGGCGTATTCCAAGAAGGATCGGAAGCTCCGTTCTCGTCCGAAGGCATGGTTACGTTCGGCCAGGCGATCCGCGAGGGCAAGATGGACTTGTTCACGGACGACTTCCGGAAGCTGACCGGGCAGGACGCGCTGACGGTCCGCCACATGTTCGAGCACGCGGACGACTTCCAGGTCGGGGAGCGGCATTCGGAGGATCACTGAGCCTTCTCCGGCACGATCGATTCGCACGATAAAAAAAGCGGTTTTCAGCGAGGGCTGTAAACCGCTTGGTTTCCGGGAACCCGCTCTCCGTCAGGAGGGCGGGTTTTTTCGGTTTGGAATACGTCCATTCGTCCGGCGAGGCTGCGGGATGCTCAGACTTCTGCCGAGATCAACCGCTCCTTCAAGTCCGTCCAACCTTCCGCCGGATTCCGCAGCGCTTCCAGCACCACCTGCGCGTTGTATCCGTCGCGGAAGTCGTACGCGGTGCCGGGCTTGCCTTCCAGTCGGTTCAGCACCTGCCCGAAGATCGGCAGTTCGCCGTCTTCCTCCGGTACTTCGATCGGCCGCGGCTCTTCGCCGGCCGGGCCGGCGAACAAGCTGCCCCAGTTCTCCAACGCGACGGTGCCTCCGGAACCCTGCACGACGAGCGAGACGCGTTCGCCGCCTTCGCGGCGGTCGCTGCCCGTGACGCGAATCTCCGATCCGCTTTCCAGACGCAGACTTCCCCGCACCGTCTTCTCGCACAGGTTCTCGTCTTCCGGGAATTCGATCTCGCTTCGCACCGCTACGATCGGGCCGAACGTCTGCTGGATCATCTGAATCCAATGGACGCCCACTTCGAGCAGATAACCGCCTTCGCGGCGCGTCGAGATCCAATCGTTCTGCTGCCAGGCCCTCGGCCACTGCGGGAACTCCAGATACAGATCGATGCTGCGGATATCTCCGGCGTCTCCGCGTTCGACCCGCCGCCGGAATTCCAGAACCGGCGCTTCCAGCGGGAAGGAAAAGTGAACGACGTTCAGCAGACCTTCCGCCCGCTGCGCCAGCTTCACCATCTCTTGTGCTTCCTCGAGGCTGTTCGCGAGCGGCTTCTCGCAAAAGACATGGATGCCGCGTGCGAATGCCAGACGCGCGGCATCGAAGTGCATGGAAGGAGGAACCGCGATATAGACCAGATCCGCGTCGGTTTCCGCCAGCAGCTCGCGATAATCCGTATACAGCGACGGCGCGGCTGCTCCGCCGGCCGCTTCGCTCTCGCTCCGCAGCACGTCTTCCCGGCTGTCGCACAGCGCGACCAATTCGACCCGGTCCGCATACTGCGGCACCAGGCTGCGGATCATGTGCCGTCCCATATTGCCGAGGCCGATGACGGCCAATTTGATTTTCCCCATAATTCCTCCCGTGCCTCCGGTATGAACGTCTATTTGACCTGCTTGTGCTTGTATGGCCCGGCTTTCAGTCCTCGACCAAAAAGCCGGCTTGTTGGAGCGCGGCGCAGGCTTTTTCGATTCGGTCGGCATCGGGCGCGGAGATCGTATGCAGATGGATGCCGCCCGTCAATTCCGACAAATAAGAAGCCCCGGTCGACGTGATTTTTTCGATGAATTCGAACGCTTCGCTGCGCGTGCCGACCCGGATCAGCGCCGTCAGCTGCCCGTATACCGGATGTTCGATGATCACGTCGTCGACGCTGACCCCGTGATCCACCAGCAGCAGCAGCTCTTCTTCCGTGCGGGAACGATCATGCTTGCAGGCAATGACCTTCTCGATCTTCGGCTCTTCGCTGCCCGTCAAATACAGATATCCCTGACTCGTGGCCAGGATAGGATGATTGCGGGCTTTGAGCAGCGTCATGTCCTGAACGATGACCTGTCTGGATACGGAAGCCCTTCTGGCCAGCTCGCTTCCGGTCAGCGGAGACGACTGCTTGAGCCATTCCAGCAGCTTGCCGCGACGCTGTTCTCCCGTCAATTTGATTTCTTCCATAGGGATCGGCAGGAACCTCCCTTCTTCGTGTAGGTGTATGCCTTACTTGGTTTGCTCCAATTCATGCAGCGTCCGAACCAGAAGATCCAGATGCCGCGTTGTCGTGTCGGGACCGAAGGAAATCCGGAAAAAAGAATGGCCTTCGCCCTCCGACAGCCCCAGCGCGATCAGCGTTTCGGGAACGGCATGCTGTCCCGACGAACAGGCGCTTCCGGTAGAGATGCAGATGCCTTTTCGGTTGCATTCCAGCATAACATATTGGCCTTCGTAGCCCAAGCCGGCGCAGCCTGCAATATGGGGCAGAACGTTCGCTTCGCCGCCCGGCAGACGGTCGGTCACCACATAAGCGGAGAGGCCGAATTCGCGGAACCGCTCCTTCAGATGCCGCCTGAGCAGCCGATAACGATCCGCTCGTTCTTCGAGCTGGCCGCACGTATAGACGGCGGCGGAGGCGAAGGCGGCGATCCCCGGCACATTGACCGTTCCCGGACGGAAACCGCGTTCGTGCAAAGATCCGGGATGGACGGGAACGTAAGGAACGCCGGGACGGATATACACCGCGCCGACTCCTTTGGGGCCTTGAACTTTGTGGGCCGAGATCGAGATCGCGTCCGCGCCGAGCTCTTCGGCGGAGAAGCGGATTTTCCCGAACGACTGCACGGCATCCGTATGCAGCAGGATGCCGCGCTCATGCAAAAAGGCGCCGATGCCGGGCAGATCCTGCACCAGCCCCGTTTCCGAATTGGCATGCTGAAGCGAGACCAGGCCGGTGTCGGGGCGCAGCAGCGGCTCGATCTGCTGCGGCGTTAGGCGTCCCGAAGCGTCCGGCCGAATATAATCCACTTCGTATCCGAGCGCCGACAGCCCGGCAAAGGCAAGTTTGACCGAATGATGCTCCAGCACGGAAGTCAGAATATGCCTGCGTTCCGGAGGCAGCCCCTTCGCCAACGCTTGAATCGCGAGCAGATTGGACTCCGTGCCGCCGCTCGTGAAAAAGAGCCCTTCGGCACGGCCCCCGATCGATTCCGCCACGAATTCCCGGCTTCGTTCCAAGATATGCGAGGCATGTCCGCCCCCGTCGTGCAGACTGTTCGAGTTCGCATAGACGTCGCGGCTCATCGTCATTAACGTTTGCAGCGCTTCTTCGCATAGGGGCGAAGAAGCCGCATAATCGAGATAAATCATGGATAACCTCTCTTCCGGCATAAATCCAGCGGTTTATGCAAATGGACTTGAGTTTAGTTTATGTTTGTGTAAATATAGGTGTCAAGACACCTGTAATTTATCATGTAAATAAATGGGATAAACAAACAAGGAAGAGAGTGGATTCATCTTGTCCAAGCCATCCGTATTGATTATCGGAGCCGGAGCGGCAGCCCTCTCGCTGATCGCTTCCTTGCCGGGCGGCTGCCGCGGGCGGCTCCTGACCAAAGCCTCCGTCCGAAGCGGCAATTCCATGTATGCGCAGGGCGGGATCGCCGCCGTCCGCCTGCCCGAAGATTCCGTGGATTCGCACGTTCGGGATACGCTGACGGCAGGAGACGGCCATAACGATCCCGCTCTCGTCCAAGATCTTCTTGCGGAAGGCAGCGCACTCGTCAACCGGCTGGCCCGGGACGGATTCCCGTTCGACCGGGACGCGCGGAACCGCATTCGGCTCGGCCTGGAAGGCGCCCATTCGTTCCATCGCATCTTTCACGCGGGCGGAGATGCCACGGGCCGCGTGCTGATGGAATACTTGCTCGACCGGACTTCGGGACGCGCTTCGATTCTGGAGCATACGACCGTATTGAAGCTGATTGTGGAAGAAGGCCGCTGCGCCGGCGCGCTGGCTCTGCACGAAGGCAGGCTGACCGAGTTCCGGGCGGACGCGGTCGTCATCGCGAGCGGCGGCTGCGGAAGCCTGTATGCCCGCTACACCGGGGATTCCGGCATCACGGGAGACGGCCTGATGCTCGCTTACGAAGCGGGAGCCGAATTGTGCGATCTGGAATTCATGCAGTTTCATCCGACCGTGTTGGTGAAAAACGGCACAACCTACGGATTGATCTCCGAAGCGGTGCGGGGAGAAGGCGGGGTGCTGCGGGACGAAGAAGGCCGCGCCGTCATGGAAGGCCGGCATCCTCTGGGCGATCTGGCCCCGCGGGACGTCGTCGCCAGAGCGATTCACGCGGAGATGCAAAACGGCCGTGACATCCATCTGGACATCAGCGGCTGCGAGCGCTTCGGCGAGCGGTTCCCGACCATCACCGGCATTCTGGAACGGGCGGGCATCGACATCGAAGCCGGCAGGATTCCCGTCGCTCCCGGCATGCATTTCATGATGGGCGGAATCAAGGTCGACGGCTCGGGAAGCACCTGCGTTCCCGGACTGTACGCGATCGGAGAGGCCGCCTGCACCGGCCTGCACGGCGCCAACCGGCTGGCCAGCAATTCGCTGCTCGAAGCTCTCGTACTGGGCGAGAGAGCGGCGCGGCACAGCTTCGGCTATGCGGCGCGCCGGCACTCGGAACGGACGGAGCCGAAGTTCTCCCGTCTCCCGCCCGCCGAAAACCTCGGCGCGCTCGAAGTTCCGCTGGCGGAGCCGGCCGAGCTTCAGCGGCAGATGAGCCTGCATGCTTCGATCGTCCGTCATGACGCAGGACTGCGCCAATTGGAACAATGGCTGCGGAATCTGCCGACTGAGTCTGTTCCGCTATCCGATCTGACCCGTGAAAAAGCGGAGCTGGCCCGTCTCTGGCAGCTTGCGCGCCTTGTCGTCCGTTCCGCCCTGCTGCGTACGGAGAGCCGCGGAGCGCACTATCGCGCGGATTACCCGGCGCGGCTCGATTCCGAGTGGTCGGGCCGGACCGTTACCCATACGAAGGCGGCGGCAGCCCCCATTTTAGCCAAAGAAAGGACCACCAGCGAATGCAGCGTATCCCTTTAAGAAAAATGTTGGAACACTTTTATATGGAAGATATCGGAAGCGGGGATCTCAGCGCGCAGCTGATCTCGGATTCCGGTCCGCAGCAGGCCGTCATCCATGCCAAGCAGCACGGCATTGTGGCCGGCGTCGAAGTGATTCGCGAAGCGTTTGCCCTGCTGGATGCGGACATTGACGTCTCCCTGCTGAAAAAAGACGGGGACCCCGTCGTCCGGGGCGAAAATATCGCCGTGCTGACGGGGAATCCGTCCACCCTGCTGACGGGAGAAAGGGTCGCGCTGAATCTGCTGCAGCGCATGTCCGGGATCGCCACGGCGACCCGCCGGGCGGTCGAGGCGCTGAACGATCCGTCGATCCGCATCTGCGACACCCGCAAGACGACGCCCGGTCTGCGCATGCTGGAAAAATACGCGGTCACGGCGGGCGGCGGATACAATCACCGCTTCGGGCTGTACGACGGCATCATGATCAAGGACAATCATATCGCGGCGGAAGGCTCCATTACGGCCGCCGTCGCCAAAGCCCGGGCGTACAGCGGTCACATGGTCAAGATCGAGGTCGAGATCGAAGACGAAGAGCAGCTGCAGGAAGCGATCGCCGCGGGCGCGGACATCATTATGTTCGACAACTGCGGTCCCGATACGGTCAGACGATTCGCGCAGATGACCCCGCCGCACATCGTCACGGAAGCTTCGGGCGGAATCGATATGCGCACGCTGCCGGCGTATGCGGGCACGGGCGTCCATTACATCTCGCTCGGGTTTTTGACCCATTCGGTGACCAGTCTCGACATCAGCATGGATATCGTTCCCGGCTCCGAACGCGGGCCGGAATCGGAAAGGTAGGAGAATCGCATGTCCATATTCAATGAAATCATGCCCCAATATCAATTGATGCCCGATGCGTACCGGGAGCTTCCGGTCGCGGAGATGGAACGCCGGGTTACGGAGATTAAAAAGAAGTACGGCGACGAACTGCTTATCCCGGGGCACCATTATCAGCGCGACGAAGTCATTCAATTCGCCGACGTGACCGGAGACTCGCTGGAGCTGGCGCGCCTGGCCGCCCAGAACACCAGAGCGCGCCATATCGTGTTCTGCGGCGTGCATTTCATGGCCGAGACCTGCGATATCCTGACGCAGCCGGACCAGACCGTCATCCTGCCCGATATGCGGGCGGGGTGCTCGATGGCGGATATGGCCGACATGGCCCAGACCGAAATCGCCTGGCGCCTGCTGACCGAACAGGTCGGCGATACGATCCTGCCGCTGACCTACGTCAATTCCACGGCCGAGATCAAAGCGTTCGTCGGACGCCGCGGCGGCGCCACCGTCACGTCGTCCAACGCCCGTCAGGTCATATCCTGGGCCTTGAAGCAGAAGAAACGGATCTTGTTCCTGCCCGATCAGCATCTGGGTCGCAACACGGCCTATCAGCTCGGCATTCCGCTGGACGAGATGGCGGTATGGGACCCTTACGCGCAGCGGCTGCTGACCGACCGAGATCCTGAAGAAATCCGGATCATCCTGTGGAAAGGCCACTGCTCGGTACACGAAAAGTTCACGACCGCGCAGATCGAAGAAACGAAGCGGCGGGACCCGGAAGTTCGCGTCATCGTGCATCCCGAGTGCACGCATGACGTCGTGACGGCCGCGGACGACGCCGGTTCCACCAAATATATCATCGACCGGATCAACGAAGCGCCGGCCGGCAGCAAATGGTCGGTCGGAACGGAGATGAACCTGGTCCGCCGCCTGGCGGCCCGGCATCCGGAGCAGCAGATCGTCTCGCTCAATCCGGATCTGTGCCCGTGCCTCACCATGAACCGGATCGACCTGCCGCATCTGCTCTGGTCGCTGGAATGCATCGACCGCGGCGAGCCGACCGGCATCATCAAAGTCCCCGCTCCTATCGCCGAAGACGCCAAAGACGCCCTCGATCGCATGTTCGAGCACGTCTGATTTCAAATGTTTTTACGGATACACCGTCAGGATCAGACCGCCGCGATTGTCGCCCGAGAGGGCGTAATCGCGGTTTTTCGGTACCCGGAGTTCGGACAGGTCGTCCGGTCCGTAGTAGCAGACCTCGTACTTCGAGCCTCCGATCGTGGTCGAGATCGCCTTTTTCTGCTGCAGCAAATCCAGATACTCTTCCAGCACCAGCTCGTTTTTCTGCATCAGTACGCTGTGGGGCAGTCCGACGTAGCGAAAATGCCACGGCTCGAAAGAAATGCCGGTCACGTCCGTCTTGTCGGCCGGATAGCGCAGCACGAAGCCGTATCTCGCCGCGTTGCGCTCCAGCCATTTCCCTTCGTCCGCCTCGCCCATCTGCCCTTCCGTCGATCCGATATCGAGCGCCAGTCCCAGATGATGTTCGCTGTACCCGGCCGGCAGGGCGTAGTCCGCTCCTTTTTCCTTATACAGCCGGCTCTGCTCCAGCTTGTCCCGGTACCCGCTGCTGATCAGAAAATGCGACACGCCGTCTTCCGCCGCCGCGTCCAGCATGACGACGAACTTCAGCGCGACCCGGCGCGACAGGCGGATGCCGCTGTCCATCAGCGAGGCACGGCCTGTCAGCTCGGGATGTCCGTACAGCTCCGTGACGTCGGGCTGCGTGCCTTCCGCCCGAACCGGATGATCGCCGTTCACGAGCAGCAGGTCGCCCTCGTACGGCCGATTTTCCTCCGGCTTGAGCTTCTCGCCGCTGCTGCGCAGCGCGATCTCCTGAATCAGGCCGTCCGCCGATTCGTAATGATCGCCCAGTACTCCCCGCTGATCCAGAAGCTTAAAGACCGCCAAGACAAGCAGAAGCGCGACGATCCCTGTTATGACTCCCCATCTTTTTATTCCTTTTTTCATTCCGATCTTCCTTCCCGTCGCTCTCTTCCCCAAGTATAGAAGAAGTCGGTTAAGAAAAAGCGAGGCAAAGTTAAAATTTTTCTTAAATATGGAAACGGCGATCCTTACAAAGCTGGCGATATTCCCCGCTTCTCCAGTTTAGAAAGAATCAACTTCCGTCTTCTCCAAGCGGTCGATCAATGTCTTGAGTCCCTCTTCGGTTTCGGCATATCGGCGCACATCCTGTCCAAGCCGCTTCTCCGCTTCTTCCCGTGTAACGACCAGGTCAAGCTTTTGTTCGCCGGAGGGGTCGTCGGAGTCGGGCAGCGAATACGTAATCCGGTCCACATTGTCGATCAGGCTCAGCAGCAGAACCGAATTGCGGTAGGCCTGCACCCGCTCCGCCTGCTCCGAACGTTCCTCCGTGTCTCCCGTCTCTGCGGAATCGTCCAGGCTATAGCGGGCAATAATCCCATATGGACGGTCTGTCGTTTCAAGCCGCATCCCTGCCCACTGGAGTCCGGCAGGCTGGGGCAGCTGCCCCAGCAGATTGCCTACTTTTGAAAAGTTTCCGACATACAGGGTTTTACCTTCCCGCAGCGATTCAACCTCGTAGCCCAAGTAAGTTCTCTGAGCTTGAAGGACTGCGGAAGGCGGCGCAGGATCGGCTGTACAGCCTACAATCAGCAGCACGATCGCCGGAACGAACAGAATCGGCATCCGGGCAGAAGGGCGGCGGTAGGCCAAGACGCGCTTAATCCGCGACTTGACGTCATTTTCGCCAAAAAATAGCGGACTGCCCGGCAGCTGGCTGTCTTTCCCTTCGGAAATCGACAGCAGGCACGACGCATACCGCTTCTTCGCTCCGGCCCCCATTTTCCGAAGTACGCTTTCGTCGCAGGACATCTCCATATCTCTGCTCATCAGACGATAACTCAGCCACATGAGCGGATTAAACCAATGAAGAGTCAGCAGCAGAAAAGCAAACGGTTTGATCCAATGATCGCCGCGCGAAATATGTTTGCGCTCATGTTCCAGAATGCCGGGCAGTTGGTCCGGGTCCATGCCGGAAGGCAGGTAGATGCTCGGCTTCAGAAAGCCGCAGACGAAAGGCGTATCGATCCGGTCGCTTTCGTATACGCGTCCGTATCCCGTGATCCTCACCTTGGTCGCTGTACGAATTCGTATCCGAAGACGGATATAAGAGATCAAGCTGTAGAGCAGCAGCGCGGCCGCGACGAACAGCCAAATCCAGACTGCCTTGGCCGGCTGAAACTGCCAACGAACCAATTGGTCCAGCATGCCGGCAGCCGGCAAATTCGACTCGCGGATCAGCGTCCCGACTTTTTCTGTACCGACGGAGATCAGATCGACTTTCTCCACCGCCGTAAATTTAGGCAGCGTACCTATGTAGCCAGCGGCCGATGCGGCATCGGTATCGGCGAGACGAAGCAGGCTCAATTCCGAAGTGAAGCTGACAGGAAGCATCAAACGGACCGCCACCGCCAACCACAATGCGTAAGAATAAGCTTTGGGTGCCTTTAACAGCAGCAGTCTTACGAGAATGACCAAGGCCGCAATATAACTGGCTGTGACACTCATATTCACAATTTTGAGGAACAGGCCGGTGATCAGGTCACTCATCGGTCGCCTCCTCGATAATCCGCTTCAGCTCCTGCGCCTCGGCTGCGGATATTTTCTTGCCGCCCAGAAAAGCGGTCATGAACTGCGGCAAAGAACCGCCGAACGTTCGATCCACGACCGCCCGGCTTTCGTGCCGCTGCGCTTCTTCTTTTTTGACGATTGCCGTAACCTCAGCCTCTTCGTTGCGCAAAATCCCCCTCTCGCACAGCTTGCGCAGCACCGTGTAGGTCGTCGACTTTTTCCAGCCCAGTTCTTCTTGACTGATTCTGACAAGTTCCGTCGAATTGATCGGTTCGTTATCCCATACCAGACTGGCAAACTTGTACTCGGCATCGAACAGCTTGTACGTTTCCATCGGACTCTTCCCACTTTCCCCGTTCATTTTCGGATTCTCTCCACTGTCGAACTTCTACAAATTTCGAACTTCCTGAATTTCGAATTGCGCAAAAAGGTTTATCGAAGTAAACCTAATGCTAAGAAGTTTATCCGAGTAAACCTCTATTGTCAAACCCCTCTTCGCCATCCGTTCTTTCCCGTGCCATCCATACAAAAAGCCGAACCTATCCCTGATCGATAGGTCCGGCCTGCGGCAGACGCACTTCAAACTCTGTCCGAATCGCGTCGCTTTGCACGGATATACGGCCTTGATGGCGTTCCACGATATTTTTGGCGATAAACAGCCCCAACCCCGTGCTTCCGCTCTGCTGCGTACGCGCACGATCACCGGTATAGAACATCTCGAACAGATGCGGCTGCTCCTCGGGCGGGATAAAGTCTCCGTAATTGGTCACGGATACGATTGCTTCCCCATTTTCGGCCCGGCAGGCGATATCGACATACCGGCCGTCCCGTCCGTAGCGGGCCGCGTTGGTCAGCAAATTCTCGAATACGCGGGCCAGCAGCTCGCCGTCGCCCTGAATCTGCACCTCCGGCTCGACATCCGTGCGGGTGATCAGGAGACTTTTTTCAAATACCGGATACATCTCCTCATTCATCTGTACCAGCAGCTCGCTCAGATCCAACGGCTGCGTATCGATCGTCAGCATGCCGTAATTCATTCGCGTGATCTCGAACAGCTCGTCGATCAGCCGCTCCAACCGCCGGGATTTGGTGAATGCAATCGTTACATAATGCTTAACCTGCTCTTCCGTCAGTTCTTCGCTGCGCAGAATGAAGTCCAGGTAACCGAGCACGGAAGTCAGCGGAGTTCGCAGATCATGGGCGAGATTCAGCACAAGCTGGTCTTTGCTGCTCTCCGCAAAGTCGCCGCGCTTCACCGCCATTTTCAACTGTTCGCCGGCCGCGTTCATATCCGCTGCGATGCTGCCGAACTCATCGTTGGAATGGATCTCCACGCGCCCCTCGAAATCGCCGCTCGCCAGCCGGTTGATGCCGATCGAAATTTCGCGGAAATAGCGGGAATACGGCTTGGTGAGCCAGAAAAAGAACAGGATCGCCAGCGGCACGAAAAAGATCAGGAAAAAGTTCAGGTCGCCGAAGTCGCGGATCAGCCTGCGGAATTGGGCCAGCGGGTCGCCGACTTTCGCGTTTTCCACATAGTAGATCTGCAGCGCCTTGTAGATCGCGTACGTGACGCCGCCGGACAGCAGCATGCTGAGCCCCAGCAGCAGAATCATGCGGAAACGGAAGCTGCTTGTCAATCTAGCCATTGAACGCGTACCCGACGCCCCAGACCGTTTTGATCCATTTGTTTTTCTCGGCGTCCTCTCCGAGTTTGCGGCGCAGCGTGCGGATATGCACCATGACCGTATTGCCGCTCTCGTAATAATCGTCGCCCCACACATGCCGGAAAATGTTCTCCGCGCTGAACACCTTTTTCGGGTGGCCGGCGAGCAGGTATAAAATATCGAATTCCTTCGGCGTCAGTTCGACGACCTTTCCGTACACTTTTACTTCGCGCTGCTCCGGGTCGATCGTCAGCCCGCCCGCTTCCAGCACGGAACTCCGCTTCTCCGGCACGTTGAGCTGGGTGGACCGGCGCAGCTGCGCGTTGACCCGGGCGACCAGCTCCATCGGGTTGAACGGCTTGGTCATATAATCGTCGGCGCCGATCACGAGCCCCGTGATTTTGTCCAGGTCGGACGTTTTCGCGCTGAGAAAAATGATCGGCATCCGATACTGCTCGCGGATCTGCCGCGTGACTTC
The DNA here is from genome assembly GCF_011090185.1 of Saccharibacillus alkalitolerans. Lineage (GTDB taxonomy): Bacteria > Bacillota > Bacilli > Paenibacillales > Paenibacillaceae > Saccharibacillus > Saccharibacillus alkalitolerans. The sequence goes on from NZ_JAAFGS010000004.1 coordinate 576,948, forward strand.
GTATCCGTCCAGTTTCGGCATCATGATGTCCAAAATCACCAAGTCGACGGGCTGCGACTGAACGAGCCGTATCGCTTCCCGGCCGTCCGTTGCCGTCAGCGTCCGATAACCTTCCTTCTCCAGATGCAGCGCGACCAGATCGGCAATCTCCCGCTCGTCGTCCGCGATCAGAATCGTGGCGTCTTTCATTTATGCATTCGCTCCTTAGGCAAAATCATTCGGGCGGACCGCTTCGAAAAGACGGCAGTCCCCCCTCGACTTATAGACGTGCGATTATAGAAAAAATTGCGCCTTCCGCTTCTCGGGCGGTCGGCGCTTCTATTTTACGCCCAAAGCGAAGAAGCGGGAAGGGCGGCCGAGCTGCATTTCGGCTTCCCCCGCCCGAATCGGCACGCAAAAAGGCCCGGCGGAAGGTTAAATCCGCCGGGCCTAAGCGTCCGGGCCTCGAAGAGCCGGACGCAGCTGCGATTGCGGACGCGAAATCCGCCGATCGTTATCCGCGGCGGATTCCGGTCGCCGCCGCGGCGCGGCTCTTCCGCCGCAGCTTCCGCCTTCCGCTTACCGAAGGCCGGCGGCAGCCGCCCCGAACCGATCCGGCCGAAACGCCCGCTGCCACGGCTGCGGCGGCCGGCCTTCCGCGCAGTCCGCCACCAGCTTCGCGGTGACGGGACTGAGCAGAATGCCGTTGCGGTAATGTCCCGCCGCGAAAATCACGCGCTCCGCGCGTTCCAGCCGCCCCAACAGAGGGCGGCCGTCGAGCGTCGCCGGGCGCAGCCCCGCCCAGCGGTGGAACGGCTCCGCCGTCTCCAGCGCGGGCAGCACCCGCTTGTTCCAGCGCAGCAGGCGCGCGATGCCGCGCTCCGTGACGCTCGTGTCGAAGCCCGCGACGTCCTCGGACGCGCCGCAGACGAGAGTCCCGTTCGCTTTCTGCACCAGATAGCCCTGGCTGCAGAAAATCATGTGCCGGACCGCCGCCCGGCCCTCTTCCCATTCGTACGCGCAGATCTGCCCGCGGATCGGCTGCACGGGCAGGCGAAGCCCGAACCGGCCGGACCAGGCGCCGGCCCAGGCTCCCGTGCAGACGACCAGCCGGTCCGCACGGAAAGCTTCGCCGCCGCTCTCCGGAGCGCGCACTTCGGCGCGCCGCTCCCACTCCGTCGGCTCGAGCGCGCCCAGCCGCTCGCGAATGACGACGCCGGCCTTCAAGCAGGCCGCCTGCAGCGCTTCGACGAAGTCCGGCGCGTAAATATGGCTCTCCTCCGGCGTCCTGAGCGCCGCCACGACCGAGGGCGACAGCCCCGGCTCCGCCGCCCGCAGCGCTTCGCCGCGCAGGATCACGCCGCTCGAACCGTGGCGGCGCTGCCAGCCCAGGCGGCTTTCCAGCGCCAGCAGATCCGCTTCGTGATAAGCGGCGTACAGGCTGCCGCATTCCGTATACTCGAAATCCATGCCCGACAGCTTCCGCACGAGCCGCTGCCAGCCCGGGTACAGCTCCAGACTTTCCCGGCACAGCATGAAGAATTCGTCCGGCGACTCCGGATTTTCCGAGTACGGAGCCAACATGCCGGCGGCCGCGCCGGAAGCCTGTCCGCCGCAGTCCTTCGCCTCCAGCAGCGTGACGTCCGCGCCGCGCAGACGCAGTTCCAGCGCGCACGACAGCCCTACGATGCCTCCTCCCAGCACGATAAAGGAATCGTTCATCCGATCATTCTCCCCTTTCGCGGGCGCGGCGACGTACGGACGTCCGGGCGAAAACGCTCGCCCGGGCCTTCCGCCGCCGCTCGTTCCCCGTCATTCGACGATCAGCGACTGAAAGCCGCTGCTGGCCGACGCGTAACGCTTTTTCGGCATCCGCCCCGACAGATAAGCGAGCCGTCCGCCTTCGATCGCCAGCTTCATCGCCAGCGCCATCCGGGCGGGGTCCTGCGCTTTGGCGACCGGCGTATTCATCAAGATGGCGGCCGCGCCGAGTTCCATCGCCAGCGCCGCGTCGCTCGCCGTGCCGAGGCCCGCGTCGACGATGACCGGCACGTTCGCTTCTTCGGCGATCAGCCCGATGTTGTACGGGTTCAAAATGCCGAGTCCCGTTCCGATCGGCGCGCCCCCCGGCATGATCGCCGCCGCGCCCGCTTCTTCCAGCCTGCGGCAGATCACGGGATCGTCCGACGTGTACGGCAGCACCGTAAAGCCTTCTTTGACCAAAATCTCGGTCGCCCGCAGCGTCTCGATCGGGTCGGGCAGCAGCGTCCGCTCGTCCGCGCTGATCTCTACCTTAATCCAGTCGCTCAGCCCCGAAGCGCGCGCCAGTCTGGCGATGCGTACCGCCTCTTCCGCCGTCCGCGATCCCGACGTATTGGGCAGATATTGAAACGCTCCCGGTTCCAGATGCTGCAAGATGGAATCGTCCTCCGCCGATTCCAAATCCACCCGCCGAATCGCGAACGTCAGCACTTCCGCTCCGGAAACCCGGATCGCCTCGTTCTGGACGAACGGATTGGGAAACAATCCCGTCCCCAGGAAAAAGCGCGACGTCATCTCCAGATCCCCGATGCGCCACGTATCGCCGGCCCCCTCCGAAATGCCGCTTCCCGGCTCGAAACTTCCGCCGACGTCCGCCGCTTGACCGGCCGATTCCGTACGTCCTGCCTCTTCGCTTCTCATCGCTCCCGACCGTTGTTCTCCGTTCATCGCTTCAGCCTCCTCCCACAAAATGAACCAGCTCGATCCGCATTCCGTCTCTTACTTCCGCCGAAGCCCATTCCTCCTGGACCAGCACCTCGCCGTCCACCTCGGCCACGACCGGGCGGCCCGCAAGGCCCAGCCGTTCCACGACGTCCGCTACGCTGGCCGCTTCCAGTTCCCTTCGGATTCCGTTGACGATCAGGTTCACCATGCGCTTATGCCCGCCCTTTCCGTTCCAGTCTGTCGATAAAGGCCCGGCAGGCGCCGGCCGGATCTTCGCTGCCCACGATCTCGCTGATCGCGCATACCCGCGACGCGCCGGCTTCGATCACTTCGTCCACATTGCCGAGTTTGATGCCTCCGATCGCCACGAACGGAATGTCGATCCGCTTGGAGACTTCGCGGATATAATCCAATCCGACCGGAGCGACGGCATCCGTCTTCGTCTGCGTCGCGTAAACGGGACCGGCGCCGATGTAATCGGCTCCCTGCTCCTGCGCCAGCAGCGCTTCTTCGATGGCGTGCGTCGAGATGCCGATAATTTTGTTCCCCACCATGCGCCGCGCTTCCTCGAGCGGCAGATCGCCTTGGCCGAGATGGATGCCGTCGGCGTCGACCTCCAGCGCCAGTTCGATATCGTCGTTCACGATAAACGGAATGCCGTATTTACGCGTCAGTTCGCGCAGCTCCTTCGCCTTGCGCAGACGGTCTTCCCGTCCGCCGGTTTTATCCCGGTACTGCAAAATGTCCGCTCCTCCGAGAATCGCCTGTTCCATAACTTCGACAAGCCCGCGCCCCGGATGAAAGTTTTCTCCCGTGATCGCATATAATCTAAAATCGCGCATCCTTTTCGTCCTCCCTGATTTCGGCCTGCTGCAGCATTTGCCGCGCCGCGTTCTGGCATTCCTGCCTTCTTTCTCCTTCTTCCGTCGGCCGTTCGTCTTAGTTTCCGATATAGCGGGCGTAGATCGTCCTCGCCCGCGCCGGATCGTCCGTCCCCTGCACCAGCACCCGTCCGTCTTCGAACAGCACGAGCCGTTCGCCTCCCGGCATTTCGGCGCGGATGAGGTAAGGATTGGCCTTCAAGCTGCGCGCCGCCGGCTCCAGCCTCTGCCGCCAGACTTCCAGATCGAACGGCGCGTGCCCGGCGATCTGCACCGACTCCCGCCCGCACAGCGAGAGCGCCGTTTCTTCCTCGCGCCGCAGCGCCGGATAATGCTTCAGTCCGCAGCACGGGCAGTCCGGCCGCGGCGCGACCGGTTTCAGCTCATGGTGACGGTTATGCCAGACGTCGAGCGACAGCAGCGTTTTTCGCCTCGAAGCATCGTCGCCGACCAGAAGCTTGAGCGCTTCCGCCGCCTGGTACGACGCGACGATATCGACGATCGGCGAGATAACGCCCACCGTGTCGCATGTCTCCCCGCCGGAATCGGCGGAAGGGATAAAGCAGCGCAGGCACGGCGTCTCGCCGGGCACGAATACGGCGCTCATTCCGCGCGAGCCGACCGCCCCGCCGTACACGAACGGAATGCCCAGGCTGTAACAGGCGTCGTTCAGCAGGAATCGCGTCTGAAAATTGTCGGTACCGTCCAGCACCAGGTCGACGCCTTTCAACAAATCTTCGATATTGCCCGGCGCAACGTCCGCGAACGAAGTCTCCAGCCGTACCGACGAGTTGATTTTTTGCAGCTTTCGCTTTGCCGCTTCCACTTTCGGAAGCGCCAGCGCGGCATCCTCCTCGTCATACAGCATCTGCCGCTGCAGATTGCTGGACTCCACGTAATCCCGGTCCGCCATTCGCACGGTTCCGACTCCGGCGCGCACCATATGATTGGCCAGCACCGTACCGAGCGCTCCCATGCCTACGATACATACGGAGCGCTCGGCCAGCCGCCGCTGTCCGTTTTCGCCGATCGGCGCGAACAGCATCTGCCGGGAATAGCGCTCCCTTTCTTCGCTGCTTCGATTTTCCTCGCAATCCCGCATGCCTTTCCCCTCCCGTTTCAGGTGATGCCGGACGCCGGAACCGGAAAAGGGCGGCGGGAGTCTCGCGCGGCAGCCGAAAACCGCCTCTTCTTCCTCCGCTTTCGTTCCTTTTCCCTCGCGAATATACAAAAAAGCCATTCGAGAATACACGAATGGCTTGAACAATTCGAATGAGGTTCTCTACGCCAGCATTACCTGGATCAGATTAACGGTCCGGAGCACAAGGCTCCCATCTCAGCCGGACTTCATCCAGCACCCGCATTCTATTCGGTTTGATTCTAGGATAGCGAACGGATGAACGTTTGGCAATGGTAGTCCTCCACAAAGAAAAGGAATCGCGCTTTTTTCGAAACGTTTCACCTGAATTCAAGAAGAAGAAAGAACCTTTTTTACCGGTATAAAAGTCCTGTTTGTGACGTTTTTTTGTCATTATCACTCAAAGAACTTCAAAATTTACCGATATAACAAGCACAAGTCTGGATAAGGAGCTATCTAATTGTGCGCAAAAAACTGGAAGTAAAATTCAAATTAGGCACGAAGATAAACTTGATGTTTCTTATTCTCATGATCCTGTTTTCGGTCGTCGTGGGCGCGCTCGTCCGTCAGCAGGTGACGCAGGGCATCAAGGAATTCGCGCTCGAAAAAGCCAAAGGCGACATGGCGCTCGCCTACCGCTATATCGATAACGCTTTTCCGGGAGAATGGAGCGTCGAAGGGGACAAGCTGTACAAAGGTACCGCGCTCATGAACGACAATTTCGATCTGGTCGACGCGATCGGCGCCGATACCGGCGGCACGGTGACGATCTTCCGGGGCGACACCCGGATCGCGACCAATGTCGAGATCGACGGGAAGCGCGCCGTCGGCACGCAGGTATCGGACAAGGTCAAACAGGCGGTAATCGACCGGGGCGAAGCTTACACGGGCGAAGCCAACGTGGCGGGAAATACGTATCAATCCGCTTACATGCCGCTTCGGAACGCCGGCGGCGAAGTCATCGGCATTTTTTACGCGGGAGCGCCGCAGGGCATCATCGATTCCACTCTGTCGAGCTTCTTCAACGTGTTTCTGATCGTGCTGGCCGCCGTGCTGGCCGTCTCGACCGCGGCGGTTCTGCTCTTCACGCGCCGGATCAAAAAACGCCTCGGTTCCATTGCCGCTTCCCTGCACCAAGCCGGCACGGGGGATTTCACGCATCAAGTGACCGATCGCGCGGGCGACGAACTCTCCGGGCTTGCCGACAGCTTTAACGGAATGACGGCCAATTTAAGAAAGACGTTCGACGCCGTCATCGAAACGTCCCATCAGGTCGCGGCTTCTTCCGAAGAGCTGTCGGCCAGCGCCGAACAAACCAGTATCGCCACCGAAACGATCGCGCAGTCCATTCAGGATGTCGCTCACGGAGCGGAACGATCCTCGCATCGTCTGATCGACAGCTCGGCGGCGCTCGAAGAAGTCGTGGGCGGGGTCCGGTCTATTTCCGATAATGCCGAAACGGTGCTCGACGTCAGCGGGCAGGCGATTCGCAAAGCTTCGGAAGGCAACCGCCTGGTCGACGATACGGTGACGCAAATCCACGAAATCGATCGTTCCGTCCGCGAAAGCGGAGAAGTCATTCAACTTCTGGACGGCCGCTCGAAAGAGATCGAAGAAATTTCGCAGTTCATTTCGTCGATCGCGGCGCAGACCAATCTTCTTGCGCTCAATGCGGCAATCGAAGCGGCGCGGGCCGGCGAACACGGAAAAGGCTTCGCGGTCGTGGCCGACGAAGTGCGCAAACTGGCGGAACAATCCCAGCAATCGTCGGCGCAAATCTCGGGTCTGATCCATGAGATTCAGGCCGACATGGAACGCTCCAACCGCTCGATCGACCACGTCGGTACCGAAGTGCAGGCAGGTCTGGAAGCGGTCAAGCGTACGCAGGAAAACTTCAAAGAGATTCTGGGGCTGATGGAAGGCCTGACCGAACGGGTCGACCAAATGTCCGGCGCGACGCGCGAGGTTTCTTCCCGCGTGCGAAACGCATCCTCGAACCTGTCCGGCATTCGCTCGATCGCGGACGAATCCTCCGACCATTCGCAGAGCGTGGCCGCGGCCGCCGAGCAGCAGCTCGCTTCCATGCAGGAAATTTCGTCTTCTTCGGCGGCGCTGTCGCATCTGGCCGATAATCTGCACCGTGCGGTGCGAGGGTTCAAGATCTGACCGGCGGACCGAAAGTCTCTCTTTCTCCCGCGTTCGGAATACGAAAAAGAAGCTGCCGCATTCTGCGGCAGCTTCTTTTGTCGTATTCGATCCGCTTTCTTGTCCGGTCCGCCCGGACCCGGTCTGTTCGGACGCTGTCTGTTCAAACCCGGTTCTCCACAAGCGTGCGATACTCGCCGAACCATTCCTGCCAATTCTCTTTGCGCGAACGTATCGTTCGTCCGTCCAGCAGCGCCTCGATCAGATCGAGGCCGACGTGCCAGCCCGCGAGATCTTCAGGGGTACCCGGCCCGACTTCCCGAATCGTCTCCACCAGCAGCAGACGGCAGCCGTAAGGTTTGGGATACAGCTCGAAACGCACCCGTCCTTTTCCCCACGTATATTCCAGGACGGAACGCTCCTTGCATTCGAGAATCCGCATATGTTCGACGTTTCCGTCGCGCGTGTCGAACCGGATCGATCCTCCCCGGCGGAGATGCTCCACCCGCAGCTCGGGAAACCACTGCTTCAGCCGTTCGTTTTCGGTCAGGCAGGACCAAGCTTGTTCGACGGAATGCGTCAAGCGGCGTTCGAAACGGGCCGTATGCTCGCTTCCTTTTGGTTCGATCACGGCTAACATCGTTCTCCTCCTTTCGCTTGCTTCGGAACTGGAACCTGTTTACAATTCTATTTTACCCAAACTTAAGTCTTTCTCTCGGTCTGCGCCCCGTTTCCGTCCTGTGAATAAATCCAACTTCCGCGCGTTTCGATCTTATCCACATGTTGATATCTTCAAAAAAAGCTTTCCCGTTCGTTATCCACAGCTTTTTTCGTTTGCCTTCCTTCTCCCTAAAAGGAGAAAGCCCGTTCCCGGCAATCCCGGGAGCGGGCTTTTCTGCTGCGATCACTCAACTCAAGAAGCAGAGAGCCGGCTTACAGCTTCTCCAGCAGTTCCTTCACGGAACTGTCGCTCTCCAGCGCGCGAATGATCAGCGTAATCGCTTCGGCGCGGCTGGCCTGCTTGTTCGGGGCGAAGGAAGAAGCCGATGTGCCGTTCATCAATCCGGCCGAGGAAGCCAGACCGATTACGCCGGCCGCCCAGTATTCGCCGTCCACGTCGCCGTAGCTTGCGCCCTTGCCGTTCGACAGTTCGCCCAAGTTGATCACGCGGGCGATCATCGCGGCCATCTCGGCGCGGGACACCTTGGCGTTCGGCTTGAAGCTGCCGTCGCCGTAGCCGGCGATCACGCCGAGGTCGGCCAGAGCGGCGATATGGCCGGCAGCCCAGCTGCCGCGAACATCGCGGAAGGACGCCTGGTTCGAGGAAGCTTGAATGCCGAAGGCGCGGGCGATCATCGCCGCAAATTCAGCTCTCGTTACCGGCGCGTTCGGACGGAACGTGCCGCCGGCGTACCCGCTTACGATGCCGAGCTTCGCCGCTTTGGACACGGCATCTCCGCTCCAATGATTGTTCAGGTCGGAGAACTTCGGCGTACCGTTCTGCGCCGCGACGGCCTGCGTCAGCGTCTGCAGCAAAGCCGCGGAATCGACGACGCTCGAACGGAACGGGCTCGTCGGAAGCGGGGCTTGAGGCGCCGGCTGAGCCGAAGGCGTTCCCGGCTGCGGAGCGGTCGGAGGCGCTGCCGGCGTGCTCGGCGCTGCCGGCGGCGTCGTCGGAGCCGCAGGAGCCGGCGTCACTACGGGGCTTCCGCCGCCGCTCGAAGGCGGGTTCGACGTTCCCGGTCCAGGCGCGGCAGACGTATCGCTCAGCGTCAGGACGATGCGGCCGTCCCGGTAGCTCAAGCCGGCGCTGTAATTCGCCGGCAGCCCGGCCGTTTCCAATCGATCGAATCTGCCGGAAGCGGCGCCCGCGGCGTGGGTGATGACGGTGAAGTCGCCTGCCGAAGGCAGGTAGCCGCCCGCGAAATTCACTCTCAACGTTCCGCCCGCCTGCACGCCGCCTTTGACTTCAAGCGCATCGCCCGGCGCGGTGACATTCAGCTCCAGCGTTCCGCCTGCCGTCTGCGTAAAGCCGCCGCCGATCGTCAGTTTTCCGCCTCCGTAGACGTTATCGGTAACCGAACCGCCTCCGTACACGTTCGCGGTGACCGTGCCGCCGCCGTAGACGTTTTCCGTTACCGTACCGCCGTTGTTCACGACGCTGCCGCTGCCGAACGCCTTCGCCGATACCGCTTCCAGCGTCCCGCCGTTCACGACCGTGCCGCCCGAATACGTATTGGCGCCCGACAGCTTCAGCGTGCCGCTGCCTTCCTTCGTCAGGCTGCCCGCTCCGGAGATATCGTTGCGCCACAGGTCTTCGGCATGGAAGCCGCCCAGGGAAGCGTCCATGTTGACCGTAACGTTACCCTTGAACGCGCCGTAGCCGTTGGCCGCCTCGAACAGGTTCAGGCGTCCCCAGCCTTCCGGATCGTCGAGCAGCGGATAACCGGAAGGAAGTCCCGTCGTCGCCAGCACTTCGCGCCGCTGCTGGCCGTTCAGATACGGCAGGCGGGTCTCCAGCAGCACTTCGGCATCCTTCGGCACGACCATCGGCTTCGTCGTGTCGCCGATCGGCTGGAAGCCGTAAGTCAGTCGCTCGATATAGTCGGCTTTGTTTTGCTCGTAGTTGGCGAAGCGGTCTTCCCCGCTGCGCGGCTCCTTGAGCAGAATGCTATGGGCCTGGTCGTACGCCTGCTGCTTGAGCTCGGCGTTTGCCGGGTCGGCCAGGGTGGCCGCGGCCAGCGCCGTCGCCAGCACCCGTCCGCCCATGACATCGAGCGGCGAGTGCATGCCGGAAACGATTCGGGCATGCCCCATCTCCGACGCGCGGGTCAGCAGCTCCTGATAACGTTCGGGCACCGCATAAGCAAACGACAGGGAAGCCAAATACGAAGCGTTCGTGTGGCCGCTCGGGAAGCCGCCGTCTTCGGCCGGCTTGGTGCTGATGGCCGGAACGAGCGTCGGCACGACAATCCGGTTAGCATTGCTTCCCTCCTGCTGGTTCACCCAGCGATAAGGACGCATATATTGGAAAAAGAATTTCGAAGGGTTGGACGATGCGTATTCGCCTCGTACCGTTCCCAACAAATCGACCATTTTGCCCAGCGACGAACCGGAATCTCCGCCTTTGTTCGAAGCCAGCCCATCGTTGTATTTTACGGAGGTCGCATCTGCCGGAATATCGAGAATCGAAGTTTGCGTATTGCTCAATCTGCGGTAGGCTTCCGCCAGCGTTCCCAGACCTTCGGTCGCTCCGTACGTCTGGCCGCGGCGGTCGACGAGATAGGCCATTTCGGCATCCGCCTCCGTTCGGTTCTTTGCCAGGTCCACGACGTATTGAATGTTGTAATTCAGCACGTCCGGCTGCAGCTTTGTCCCGTTATCCCACGAATCTCCCGGCGTCCACAGTTTCAGGAATTCCGACAGCGTGCCGAGCGCGGCGTTGCTCTCGACAGTTTGTTTGTCGTTTTTGTTCGTTTTATAAGAATCCGCAAAATAGCCCCATGCCGGCGCCGCCGGAACTTCGATCGTATAAGAATCGGGCGCCGCGATCGCGGGGTGAATCATCATGGAATTGGACAAGATGGCGAAGCCCATCGCCACGGCCAGCATTTGTTTCATCGGTCTCTTTTTCACGTTGTGGTTGCTCCCCTTCGGTTTGGTATTCGCTTGTTCGTCGATTCGAATCGCTGAAAATGTAGCATCCGCCGCCGAAATTCGGCAATGCAACGATTTCGCCTTTGTAGCATTTTGGGAGGTTTTCGCCCGAAACCGACCCTGATTTCGCAATTTAACACCGGCTTAACAAAAGTCTCGAACAAGGCTGCAATCCCGCTTGTATAATCCCGGCGGGAGGGGAGTGTGCGATGAAGATCAACAAATGGAGTTCCGTCTTGACCCGTCTGGCCGTCTCTTACATATCCGTCGTGTTCGTCATCGTCCTCTCGCTTTGTTCGGTGTTCTATTTGTATTCCTCCGGCCGCCATATGGACGAGCTGCAAAGCCGCAGCCAGACGACGCTGGCGAATACCGCGCGGACGATCGACTCCGAGGTGCTGCAGCGGGTTCAGCGGGTCGCGCTCGGCCTCGCGCTCGACAAGACTTCGGATCTGCGGCAGTTCCAGGGAGGCTCGTGGAAAACGCAGCCGGGTCGGCTGCTGGAGCTTCAACAGTTGTTGAAATCCGAAGTGTCCGCCCAGCCGGATCTGATCGAAGCGATCCACCTGTACGATCCGCAGAGCGGCGCCATCCTGTCTTCGCTGCACGGATTGATCGACCGCGCCGACCGGGAACGCAGCATGCCTCTTCCGGTCGATTGGGTGCAGGAGATGTCGGGAAGCGGGAACGCCAGCCTGTGGACGCCGTCCCGCCCCGTCGCCGAAGATCCCTTTTCCGAGCTGCCGAACGGAAGCCGTCAGCAGCTGCTGACGTACGCGCACAGCTATCCGCTGCAGTCGTCCGGCGCGGACAGCGATCTGATCCTGGCGATCGACGTCAAAGAAGACGCGATTCGGGACATCGTGCGCAACATGATGCCTTTTCAATATGAGGAAACGTGGGCGCTGGGTTCGTCGGACGGCCTCGTGATCGCTTCCGAAGAAGCAGCGGGTGACGGAACCGGGCTTGCGGGCGGTTTTGCGAGTTTGTCGGAAGAAGACCTCTCTGAGGGAAGACGGAATCCGGCGGGAGGAAGAGCGGAACGGGATTCGTATACCGTTTTTTACGCGCCGCTGCCCACGACGGGGTGGACGCTCTACAGCGCGACCCCGCACAGCGTATTTCAGGAGCAGTCGCTGGCCGTGCAGAGGCTCGTGCTGACGATCTGCGCGCTGGCGCTGCTGCTCGGGCTGCTGCTGTCCGGCGTGATGACCAAGCTGATCTACAGTCCGCTTAAGCGGCTCGTGGTCAAAATCCGGCATCTGGCCGGCCAGCCGGCCGAATCGGACGCCAACGAATACGGCATGATCGACACGGCGATCAGCAGGTTGAGCGACAAGGTCAGCACCCTCGAAGAGACGCTTCGGGAGACCGATCCGATCGTGAAGCGCAATCTGATGCTGAAGCTGCTGAAAGGCGATTCCGCGGAAATGTCTCCCAAAGAACGGCTGCTGCTGTCGGACCTGTTCGGCGAATCCGGGAGCTTCCGCTGTCTGCTGCTGCATGCCGACGGGACGGCGGACTCTTTCGGTTCCGATGCGAAAAAGCGGACGCCGTCCGCGATCGCCGCGCTGCTGGAGCGGATGGAGACCGAAGACGGCCTGATCGTCGCCGAGGAGCTGCCGGAACGGAAGGTCGCCGCGATTCTGGTCCGACGCGGCAGCCGTGCCCGCGGCGACGATCGGATGCGGAATCTTGCGCAGGAAATTCGGGATCTCTGCGAAAGGGAGCTGCAGATCGTGCCGCGGCTTTCCTGGGGAGCGGAAGTCGGACGGCCGGAAGAGCTGCATCTCAGCCGCGGAGAAGCGGAGAGCTATTTGAAATACGCTTATTTTTTGCCGGATCGCCCTATTCTGCACGACCCCGGATTGCTCGAACGCGAGGACAGCCGGGAAGAGATTCCGCAGCCCACGCTGGCACGGTTCAAGGAGAAACTGCCGGGGCGGCAGTTCGACGAAATCGCCGCGGCGGTCGATCTGCTGATCGAAGAAATGCGGGAAGGGACGTATTCCGCGGACTACTGCCATTTCATCCTGTCCAATCTCGTCTTCGCTTATTCGGATCATCTGAAAAGCGTCCGATACAAGCCTGCCGGAGGCGGACATCCCGACCTTCGACGGCAGTATATCGGAATGGCGCATATCGGGGAATTCCGCGGCTGGCTGTTGGATTCGATCGCCGCCTTCCTGGCCGAGACCGAAAAGCGCAGCGGCGAACGGGCCACGGACACGCTGGAATCCGCCAAGCGGTATATCAGCGAAAACCTGTCCGGCGACTTATCGCTCGAAGCGGTATCGTCGCAGGTGTATCTCAGCGCCAAATATTTAAGCCGGCTGTTCAAGGAAGAGCTGGGCGTAACGTATACCGAATATGTCACGGGCCTGCGCATGGAGACGGCAAAAACGCTGCTCGAACGCGGCGGCATGACGATCGAGCAGGTCGCCGGCGAGGTCGGCTACGCCACGACGGCGTATTTCATCAAAAAGTTCAAGGAAGCGTACGGCTGCACGCCGGGGAATTATCTGCGAGAAAGCTTGAAGCAGGCAAAGTCTTCGTGAAGATCCCCGAATGCGGGGAAAGGGACCGAGCGGAGGCGCATCTGCGAATAAGGAGACGGCGCGGGCCTGACGAAAAAGGAGGATTCCGATGAAAATGACGAGACTGCGGCGGCTTGCCGCCTTCATGACGGCTGCGGCGGCGGCTTTCGGGCTTGCCGGCTGCGAGAACGGTCCGAAGTCTTCTTTTTCCGGGACCGGCCCTTCTTCCGCTCCCGAGTACCGCATTTCCTGGACGATGCATCAGAATCTCCCCGTTCCCGAAGATGCGGAAATGGTGCGTTATATCGAGGAAAAATACAATGTCGACCTGGACATCTGGAATCTCGAGAACAACCGTTACGAATCGCTGCTCGATCTGAAGCTGGCTCAGGAAGGCGCGCCCGATCTGCTGCGCGTCCGCCAGCCGCAGGATCTGCTGAAGTATCAGCAGCAGGGACTGCTCGCGGAGATTCCGGAAGAAACGCTGCGGCGCTGTGCCCCCAACCTGTACGCCGCCATCCGTCGCTATGCGCCGGACTATGCGGATTACGGACGGATCGACGGCAAAATCTACGGCATTCCGGTCGTCAATCCGACGAACGCTTACCGGATTCCGGTCGTGTACCGGCAGGACTGGCTCGATAAGCTGGGCTTGAAGACGCCGCAGACGCTGGACGAATTCGAGAAGGTGATCTATGCGTTCGCGAACGAAGACCCGGACGGGAACGGAATCAAGGATACGTACGGCTTGTCGCTCGAAGGGATGAACGTCGTGTTCGGCGCGTTCGGACAGATCGTATTCGCGGATCAGCTGTATTTTAGCGAAAAAGACGGACGGCTGGTCGTAGGGGCCCTGCAGCCGGAGATGAAGGAGGCGCTGCGCTATCTGCGCAAGTGGTACAAGGACGGCGTGATCGATCCGGAATTCATCACGGGCGAGAACAAGGGCGGATACAAGCATTTGTCGCACGCTTTTATCAACGGCCGGATCGGCATGACGTCCATGGGCAACTATTATCATTGGATCGACAATGGCGATTATACGGCCTGGACGGTCGATGAACGCGGGAACAGCCTGGAGACGCCCGCTTCCGCGACTTATAACGTTAAGGAATTGAAAGCGAAAAACCCGGAAGCGGAAGTATCGTTCGGACGGCCGTTCAGCGGTCCGGGCGGCAAACGCGGCTCCAAAGCGTACGACATGCTGATGAGCTTCACCGCGATCGGGGCGAACGTGGCGAAGGAACCGGGCAAACTGGAAAAGGTACTGCAGATTTTGGACGGCGTCAGCGCCAATCCGGACCCGATCGAACGGGCGACGCTGAAAAACGGCGTGATCGGCAAGCACTGGAAATGGGCCGGCCCCCAGCGGGAAGATATCGTCGCGCTGCCTCCGTATGATCGGGACCCCAATTACTTGAATTCGATCGGCGCCAATATCGGCATGATGGTTCCTTATCCGCCGACCGGACGCCGCGAGCAGTGGGCGGCCACGCTCGGTCTGGAGAAGGACGGCATTTACAATGCCCTCGAGGTGTCGACGCCTTCGCTTGTCCGCGACAGCGCGGGTCTGATCATGCTGAAAAATCGGGCTTATATCTCGTTCATTACGGGCGAGCGTCCGCTGGAGGAGTTCGATCAATTCGTGGCGGAATTTATGGAAGCGGGCGGGGAAGAAGTGCTGCGGGAAGCGAACGCGGCGCGGACTGCGGCTACAGACGCTGCAAATGCGTATCCTTGAAGCCGGATTCGTATTTGAGTCCGTAGCCCATCATCCGGTCCAACCCGATATGCGCCATCCAGATCAGGCCGATCAGGGTCGGCCACTGCGCCGAAAAGATCAGGCCCGCCAGCAGCAGAAGCAGCGGCACGGAATAGGTGTGGGCCGCGTTGTAAGCGTAGGCGCCCAGCTTATTGCCGAACGCATAGCCGATCATGGACAAATCCGGCGCGAACAGCAGCAGGAGAAAAGCGAGCCAACCGTAGCCGCTCATGAAATAAATCATGGCGGATGCAGCCAGAACGAGCAGGCCTTCCAAGCGAATCAGACTTTGGTTCATAAGGTCAGTCTCCTTTTCGGGTAGATCGGGATTGAATGCCGTCTAGAATCCAGCCGATCCCCTGCGAGACCTGCTCGTAGGAGATGGGCTGTTCGTTAAGCGGCGTCGGCGCCTGCAGCGTGAGCCCGTCGAACACGGCTTGGATCAGCGAAGCCAGGCTTTCTTTCTCGCGATCCTCCAGCGGCAGCTCCAATCGGTCGATAACCTGGACGATGCCGGCCTTCATTTCCTTGTAAATGCCCAGCAGCTCGGCGGCAAGCTTCTCGTTATTGACGCTCTCCGACCATAGGCTGATCAGCAGCATGAACCATTCGGGGTTGTTTTTGCGGAATTCAGCGACATGGCGCAGTCCCTGCTGCAGCATATCCTGCGGGGAAGCATGAAGATCCAGTTGGGCGAAAGCTTCTTTCATCCCCCGGTTGATCATCCATTCGCGGACGACTTCGACGAGCAGCGTTTCTTTGGTACCGAAATGATAGCCGATCAACCCTTGGGCGACGCCGGCTCTGGCCGCGATGTCTTTCATGGAGGCCTTTCCGTAACCTACTTGGCCGAATAAGGTGAAAGCCGCCTGCATGATGGCCTGTTTGCGTTCGTCCTGCTGTTTCGACGATTCGTTGGACATGATCTTCGCTCCTTTACACTGTTTGATCGAACAGTCAGTTCATGTCCTTATCGTATGACTGTTTGATCGAACAGTCAAGTGTTATTTTATTATGGCCCGCTCGGATTCTGCGCAAACGAAAGAGGCTCTCCTGCGGAGAGCCTCTTTCGTCTGCGCTGCGGCTGCGGCGGCTCCGCTCATCTAGACAAGCGGTCTACGGCGTAACCTTTACGTTCCCGAACACGGCTTTTCCCGCCGAATCCTCACCCGGGTTGCTGAGCGCAAGCCCGATATAGGCCCTGCCGTTCATCGGAACGCGAATGCTTCCGACCTGCGTCCAGCTTCTGCCGTCGGCGGAGACGAAGCCGAAGAACGTATTGCCTGCGCGGCTCAGCTTCAGCCAGCCCGGAGAGGAAGCTTCGGCGGTACGGTCGACGGTCTCGCCGCCCGTTTCCGCCCGGTATTGGAAAGCCGCCCCGTTCCCGGGCGTCAGCACCATATCGACGTGCCGGGCATCCGCGGCCAGCGATTCCCGGATCGACAGGCCGGCTTTGGCCCAATCGTCCGCACGGTCCAGCGACTTCACCTGAACGACGATCTCCGCATCCCCTTTGACAGGTTGATACACGAAGTTCAGCAGATCGGATTGTCCCCAGACATCCGTGGAACGGCCGCCGAGCGTAAACTGCTTCTTGGATGCATGATAAGAGGCCGTTCCCGGCATCGAGCCGATATTTCTGGCGCTCCATTTCGCCGGCAGCTTCGCGGCGTAATCCTGTTCGCCCGAAGCCGGCCAGCCGGTGCGTTTGTCGATATCGGCCAGTTCGTCTTCCGTCCACGCGCCGTAAGCGAAAAACGACAGCCGCTCGACGTCCGGGTAATTCTGGCGGATGCCTCCGTAGATCTCCCGATATTCGTCGTCCGTCCAGTCCTGATCCAGCGTCGGCACGATTCGTGCCGGGGTCCCTTCGAGCCGGTCCCGGACATCTTTCAAAATGCCGGAATCGTCGCCGTATACCCATTCGCTGTCGTAGCCCCAATCGTCGAAATAAGCCATCGGGGCGACGAAATCGACATGCTGCTTGAATTTGGCGGCATCCTGTCCGACCTCGGCAAACTGCGGCGGCAGCACGTACACGCCGAGCCGCGCGCCCGGGCGGGAAGAACGGGAAATGTCTTGACGCACGTCTCCCACATATCGCCCGATCTGTTCCGTCCGCCATTCGTTCCACTGCTTCCGCCGGGCCGACTCTTTATCAAAATCGATATCGAGCGGCGAATACCCGAACTGCGCCTTGAATTTGGCGATCGTGTAGTCGCTGACGTCCATGTTGTAATCGTCGAAGCGGATCCAGTCCAGCACTACCCCGTCGACCGCATAATTTTCGACCACTTCCCGGATGAGGGAACGCTCGTACTGCTGCACCTCATGGTGAAGGGGGTTCACGAAGTATTCGCTGCCGTTCGAGCCGGTAAAAGGCATGCGGACGCCGCCTTTCAGCGCCTGCATCTGCCAGTCTTCGTTTCTGAGAAACGCTTGCTGGTCATGGAACTGCGGAATCCAGGCGTTCACCTTGATGCCGACGGCATGAGCCTGCGCCACCACTTCCCGCAGCGCGTCGAAGTCCTCGTAACCTTCCGCGATCGGCGCGATCCGGCTCCGGTAGAAGACGCTTCCGGACGGCACCTCGTCGTCTTCGTCCTGCTTCACGTTCATGCTGATCACGTCGACGCCGTGCCGCTCCGCCAGCTCGACGAAGTTTCGCACGTCTTCCTTGTCCTTGAACTGATTGACCGTACGGACGATCACTTCCGTCTCGAACGGCGGGTAATCGCCTTCTTCGGCCGCGACCGGCGCGGAAGCGCCCAGCAGAGAAAAGGTTAACCAGAGACTCATGAGCGCCGCAAAGTTCTTTTTCCGGACAACTGTCATCGATCTCGCCTCCACGTGTTCATTGGGATCATGCGCAGGACGCCGCTCTTCAGCGCGCCCGGTAAATCCGAATCTCGACGCCCGACTCCGACGGCAGCCCTTCCCCGACGAGCAGAGCGCGATTCAGGAAAGACAGCGCCTTGCTGTTCGTAATGATGCGGGGCGTCGTGCGAAACAGCACGTCCGTGACAGCGGGGTCGATCTCTCCGTTGTTCTCGATGTAAAGGTCGCATTCCTGCCCGGCGTGATCGGTTCCGCGGAGCATGTAGCGGGCCGACAGGCTGTGCCGGCCGCCGCCGGCTCCTATAATCTGGGTGTCCACTCCGCCGCTCATCACGGTCCCTTCGAAATATTCGCCCGTCGCATGTCCCGTAAAAGAAATCATAACCACGGAATCGCCGAGATCGTTCTGCAGATTGACCGAGTCTTGAATAACCACGTGCACGGTCAGAACCTCTTCCCATTCCATGCTCTTCTCTCCCTTATTCGGTCTCGTGCTGAAACGGAAGCGGTTCTCCCATCGGGCGGTTCAGATGAGTCGACAGGAATTTCGCCGTGATGTCGAGCACCTGCGGACTCCATACGCCCGTCCCGTGATCCGCTCCGGCCACTTTGTAGAACAGTACGTTCTGTCCGTTCTCTCGCAGCGCTTTGTACATTTCGATGCTTTGATTCACGTGCACGATGCGGTCGTCGTCCCCGTGCACGATCAGGAACGGAGGCAGCTTCCCGTCCAAATCGCGGTGCAGAGGGCTGGCCTCCTTCGCCAATTCGGCGTGATCCCGGACTCTCCCTCCGATGAACAGGCCTTCCGGGGAATCGGGCGTGTCGCGGTCGATAATATCGTTGTATTTGCCAAGCGTAAATAGGTCGGTGATACCGTAGTAATCGACGACCGCCAGCACTTCGTCGGATTCCTCGCCATACAGGCCGTTATTGTATTCGCCCATGGTCAGACCGGTCATCAGGGACAAATGTCCGCCCGACGAATCTCCCCACACCGCCGCGCGCTTGGGATCGATGCCGTACTCTTCCGCGTGCCGCCGCATGAAGCGGAGCGCGCACTTCACGTCCTCGACCGCCGCGGGAAAACGCGCGATGCCGGTATCCCGGATCTCCACGCTGGCGATCACGTAGCCTTTGGCCGCAACCTGCGACAGGTTCGGAATGCCGGTGTAGACGTTCTGCTTCATCCAGGCCGAACCTTGAATGAAGATCACGAGCGGAAATTTGTATCCTTCCCGCTGCGGCTGAATGATTTGCAGTCTTCTGTCCACCCCTTCGTAGGTCGCGTACACGACGTCGGGGTGATACGTGCAGGAATAATAAGTGCCTCCTTCGGCAAAATCTCCGTACAAAATCTGCGTTCCTTCGGGCATTTCGTTGGCTGCCCGGCGTGCTGCCTGCTGGTCCATGAAATCCGCTCCTTGTTCGTCGAATAAAGTGAAGGCGAAAGCTGCACAGACTCGCTGTCTTTTTCGGGATGCCTCATTTCTGTCGTCCATGTAATCGCTTAAATCCATTTTACCGCGTCCTGCCGTCAAGCTCTATTCCTTTTGCCGTTCAATACAAAATCCGCCATAAATAAAACGTCGCGTAAGACTCCCACTTCGTCCATCCGGCGGACAGCTCCAGAATGCGCTCCCTGCTCGGTTTGGCACCTAGACCCAGCACGTGCCGGATCGAATGGTGCAGCCCCACGTCGTCGATCGGAAAAGCGTCCGGCATCCGCAGGCAGCGCATCAGCACGTAATGGGCCGTCCACGGTCCGATCCCGCGGATCTTCACCAGCATCTTCTCGGCCCGCCTCACATCGCCCGTCTCCAGCAGCGCTTCCCGGGTCAAGCCGCCGTTGACGACCAGCCGGGCGGTATCGACGAGGTATTCGCACTTTTTGACGGTGGTCATGCCGGCGGCGAATAATTCTTCGGGCGTCAGCGCGGCGATGGTCTCGGCGGCCGGGAACAGCCAGTATCGTTCCCCTCCTCGCTCGACGGATCGGCCGTAGGCCTCGACGAACCGCTTTTTCAACGTATAAGCAAAAGCCAGATTGATCTGCTGACCGAGTATGCCCCAGCAGATCGCTTCGTACAGATCGGGAATGCCCATATTGCGCAGCCCGTAAAAAGACTCGACCGCTCCTTTCAGCAGCGGATCGCGCCGCGCCATTTCGTAAAAAGGAGCCAGGTCGGTGCCGAGATCGAACCAGTCATGGACGTATCGCGCGACGCCGGCCCGCAGCTCGGGGCAGTCGGCGTCCGGTTCTTCGATAAACGAAATCCGCAGATGCGTATTGCCGTGCGGAGCAACCTCGACGACGGTATCTCGTAGGCCGACGGCGATCGCTTTATAGATTTTTCCTTCCCGCAGCGTGTACAGGGATTCGTCGGTCGCGGTGGCGAGATGGTCGTAATTTTGCTCGAAGCTGAACTCGGCAGGGAGAGGAAGCAGGATGTCGGAGCCGTCGTTTTGCCAGGCTTGAAATTCGGAAAAAGCATGCACGGGATAGGCGGCCTCCGTTCGAGTGTAATGGCATCGCGTCGGATCTCTTCTTCTATAAAATATAACCCGCCGCTTCTCGCGGAACACAAAAAGACCGGGAACTTCAACTCCCGGTCTTTAATCGGAACGCACGGCCGGCCTCGCAGGTTTAAGGTTCGTCGATGACGCGAATCTCGCTGTTATAGGTCGTATTCTGCGTGTAGGCAGGCTTCACTCCCAGTGCACGGTTCCATTCGCCCAACGCTACGAACCATCCGTCCTGAACTCGGAGTACCTTGTCGCCTGTCAGAGAAAGCGATGCCTGCTTTTCATTTCTTCGCAGGCGAAGCGTATTTCCTTCGAATTCGTAAGAGATGCCGAAGGTATCTGCAAGTTCTTTCAAAGGCACGTAATAGGTCAGATCCGAATAAAAAGCAGGCTGTCCCGAGTAGCCCACCGCTGCTTTTTTCGAGAAGATCCCTGCCGGATGAACCGGATAAATGAAGTTTTCGTACGAAAAGTTATCCCAAGCGCCGCTGTCCAACCAGTCCGTATAAGGTCTGTACTTGATAGGCAGCTTCAAATCGTCCGGGATATAATAAAATTCCAGCGGATAAGCGTCCGGAGCCGAAAAGAAATAATCCAGAATAAACAAATCGTCGGATATCCATCTGAAATGTTCAGGTCCCGTTTTATACTTCGGAATGTACGTCTGCACGAGTTTCAGCGTTTTCATATCGAAGATTTGATAAGACAAATTCATTTGTTTTTGTTTGCCGGTCGCAACCCCCAGCACCAGATATTTGCGATTCGGCGAAATATGCGTGGATACGGATATCGCTTTTCCCTGGAACAGATTCGTCTTCTTACCGCCCCGGAAAGCGGTAATCTGCCAAGGCGCCTGTCCTTCTTTGGAAAAGGCTCCCTGCACTTGAATCTTCGCGTCGTCCAGGTCAAGGGTGCGGGTTTCTCGATAGACCGGATCTTCCGCCTTCACGCTCCGACTGACCTTCACCTGGCTTCCCTTTTCTTCTCCGTAACGGACCAGGCTGCAGGCCGTCTGTTTTTGATCGGAGCAGTAAATCAGGTAATCCTTTTCCGCAGGCTGAGGAGACACGGTATAACGGGTGCTCGTTATATTCTCGGGCTTGATGAGGTAACCTGCCGAGTGGATTTTTCTGCCGCTTGCCAACGAGTAAAAAATCCCCTGCCCCGTATAGATATTTTCCCGGAACGAATAGATGCCCTGCTTGGCATAGATTTTGACGGAACCGTAACCGGTGTCCGAGTGCTCGCCGATTTTCTTGACGGACTGCGTACGATAATCGAACTCCAATATGCTGTAGAGCATTTTCCCGGAAGAGTTATACTGCCGAACGGCGGTATATGCCTTGAGTCCCGAAGGAGTATCGGCCGTCTGCGCGTTTCCGCTGAATTCGATGTTCCCCTTGCCGCTGTTCACCAGAGTCGGGGTGTTCGCGATCTTATAGGTATTCGTCTGCTTCATGCCGCTGTCCATACTGACTTCTACCGTTCGGACCTCGATCTGTTGATCCGCCGATTTGTACCTGAATTCCGTGGTCGTTCGCGTTCTAGGTGACGAGCTTTCGGAAGCATGGATCGCTGGTGCCGACAAAGCGGGCAGGATCAGGAGGCCGGCCAGCAGAGACAGGACGAGTTTCTTCAAGCGTTTCCCTTCTTTCTATCGGATAATTGTCGTATGTATATTCGAAAATAGACACATACGTTTATTATCGGCAGACGCCTTGCAGAAAGTGATCAGCGGTGCTGCGCCAGCTGCACTTCGAACCCGTCGGGGTCGAGAATGTAGAAAAAGCGCAGATGGGGATTGGGCTCGATCGGACCTCTCGCGACGGGGATGCCTTTGCTTTGCAGCTCCTCCATCGCCCTCTCCAGAGATTCCACTTCGAAGCCGACGGAGATGCCGTTGTTCGGCCGCACCGTAATTTCGCTCCCTTCGATCAGTTCGATCTTCGGCTGGTTTGCCGGGCCCAGCATGGCGATTCGTTTGCCCCGGCTCTCGAATCGGCGCTCGATCGGGAGGCCGAGGATTCCGTGGTAGAATGCCAGCGAAGCTTCGAGGTCGCGAATACGAAGGGTGATCCAGTTTAACATTAGGTTCATGAGGCATGCTCCTTCCTGTTCACCTTTTGAATGGTAACTATGCTAATAAAAAAGCATTTAGTTCTTTCATTCACTTAATTACTTTGCTTTTCCCCATGGAAAGTAAAAGTCATCATCGTCGCTTTCAAGCCAATAATAATCAGGTGCTTTTTGACTTTTTATTGCCACTTTGGTTGTGGCGATACATAAGGTTTTTATGTCTTCTTTATTAAAGCCTTTTTCAATAAGAACCTCTTTTAGTTTTTTGAGATAATCACCCGACATTGCGAAATCGTCCACAATAAGCAATCTTTTACTCGTAAATTGAAATAGATTTTCCGGAAGAAAAACATCCCATTTATGTGTGGGTATTTGAAAGTAGCCCTTCAATTCGATATCGCTTTTTTGCTGATCTTTCAAAAAGGTCATTCCTGTAAAAGTCGGAACCGGATAATCAAAATTTTGTAGTATAAGATTACTTATGGTTGCTCCTCGTAAGTCAGTTGCTAAAATCAGCTCCGGATCAAACGTCTTTTTTAATTGACGATGTAAATCAGTCGTGCAAGCTTGTACTTCAGCCCAATCAAGCCTAACTCTTTTTTTCTCTAGTTTTGTAGATTTAATTCCGTAATATATGGTTAGACCCACTCCAACAACTGAAAGCACTGCAAAGCACCAAGACCAAAAAGGACTCATAACTTTCCCCCATAAAATAAATTTCCCCTATTATTGTTAAAAGATATCCTCTGGTTAAGACATTCTCCTTATCACGCTTCCTCCATTCAACCTACCCTATACAAGAACCCTCCTTTCAATTTTACGAATTCGATTTAAACAACATGCATTTCCATCTTATGTTCATGCTGCACAATATTCATTATATGGCATTATGCTTTCTTCCGTTGAATATCGTCCTAGTAGAACCTCTCGGGCAGATACTTATATTCAAATAGCATTTTAACCCAAAAAAAAGGCTGCTAGGCAGCCTTTTTTACTCTTTGAGAATCTTGAGAAATAATGAAAATCCATTTTTCATTCCATGCCGCTCGTCCAGGTTTCCCCGGTCGATATAGCTTCTGTCCGCGGAGCGCTCCAGCATCCGGTTGACCAGGGTCACCACTTCGGAGCGAAGGATGAGATTATCGGGTCTGAACGTACCGTCCGTATACCCTTTGATCCATCCTTTTGCCGCGCCGGAAGCGATCGCGTCGCCGGCCCAGTAGGAGCTCGGCACGTCCGTGAACGTCACGGATCCTCCTGCGGCCAGTTTGTCGAAGCGGGAAGCGATCGCCGCGAATTCCGCGCGCGTTACGGGAGCATCCGGTTTAAAGGTTCCGTCCGTATAACCCGTCACGATGCCGTATTGTTCCATATAACCGACGGCATTCGCATACCATCTGTCGGCCGCGACGTCCCGGAACGCGGACGGATAAGCCTGCTCCACATTCATCTTTTCCAGCAGGAGCCGCGAGAACATCACGATGACTTCGGCTCTCGTCATGTTGCGGTCGGGAGCGAAGGTCCGATCCGGATACCCCTGCATATAAGCGAAATGATTCGCTTTATCCAGAGCCGGAGGTTCCGGAGCCGCGGCTTCCGCGATCCACTTGGCGCTCAGCGTAACGGCGGAATAGACGCGGTCTTTATTGAAGTTCCACTCTCTGCCGTCCGCTCTATGCCAACCGGCAAAGCGATAGCCTTCGCGCTTCGGATCGGCGGGCTTGGACACCAGGGACCCGGCAGCCGCCGCTTGCGTGACGGAGGCCGGCGTTCCGCCCGCTCCGTCGAAGGTCACGTCGTAGTAGGTTGGCGCCGCGGCAGCGGGAGCTTGACTGACAGGCGCAATGCTCGCCGGAGCCTTACCCTGACGTGCGTAGTACAGCTTGATTACGAGCTTGCCGTCGCCTTTGACAGCGGCCGTCGTTGTTGTCGCCCCGTCAACCGCGCCGTATCCGTACGTGACGCCGCTGTCCAGCAGCGCGCTGTCCTGCAGGTCGGAAACGGTCAGCACGCTGTCCGCCAAGCCGGAAGCCGTGCTTGTCTTGGTCGGCGAAGACGGGTAGCTTCCGCCTTCGTTCATGACGTAATGCTCGACGGAATAAGCTGCGGGAGTCAGGTAAGCCAAAGCGTATACCGAGAACTTTTTGACGTACAGCGTGATCGTCTGTTCTTCGGGGTCCACCTTGAGATATTCTCCATGTTCGTTCTTCGTCTCTTGAATCGTATGCGTCGGTTCGTTTCCGTGATCGCGATAGACGCGGTACAAACTGCTCGTTTTCCCCTGCAGATCGGCAGGAATCGGAACCACGATTTCGATCAAGCCTTTCGTTTCTTTCAGCTTGCCTTGGGAAGCGCCCCAATCTTCCTGCTCGGTCGCGCGTTTGTACTTATCCAGCGTAATGTCCAGATAGAGACCGATATACGCGCTTTTTTCTTGCGCCTGAGCTTTGATCTTCCCGACGCCTCGTTCGACGTCGGCATCTTTCGTGCTTTCGTCGACTTTGGCAACGGACATTTCGACTTTGACAAATCCTTGATTGTTTTCATCGATCAAATATTGTTCGGCTTCGGGATGCAGATTGTTGATGACCACAGGCGGCGTCTCCGGCGTCTTCAGTTTCAGCAGGCTGCTTGCGTTGCCCAACGGGAAGATGATTTTGCCGAGTTCGGTCACCGGTTCGTTCGCGCTGACCCGGATCGCGATAATTTCCGTCTTGTCTCCGATCGTCATGATCAGGTTATATGTCCCCGCAGGGATGTTGTAAATCGTGAATTTGCCGTCGGGACCGGTCAGCGTCTCCTCTCCGTACTTCTCGTTGCCTCGGACGATTTGGATCTTCGCGGCCTGTACGGCTTTGGCAGGCTCGCCGTCGTCGATTACGGTACCCGTAACGGCGCGCTCCGAAGACCAACGGGCATAAAGGACGGCAGAAGCTTCGTTCTTGTCCCAGCTGCGCGCGCTGCTCATGTCGGCACTGTAATACGGAATGCCGCCAGTTTTCTGGTCGTAGTAGCCCCGGAACTGATAACCTGCCCGAGTCGGCGCCGCGGCGGCAGGCATCGCTTTATCGTAAGTCGCCGTTACGCTGCCGCTTCCTCCCTGTCCTCCGTTGTCGTCCAACGTGACCAAGCTGGTTTTGACATTTTCCACTTCCTCGAACACGGCGGTATAATTCTCCGCTGCGTAGCCGTTTGGCGTTTTCTCCGGCACCAGCGTCTCGGCGGTGCTTACCGGAGTTCCGCCGGCATTTTGCCATTCCACGAAACGATAGCCGGGATTCGCGATCGCCGTCGCGCCCGCCGCGTTATCCGAGATCGGATTCAGCGACTCGAAGGAGCGGCTGACGGTGCCGTAATTAGTGTTGTTCGAAGCATAATTGATCGTGACTTTTCCGAGTTCCGTCCACATGGCGTAGACGGAATGCGTGACGGATACGACCACTGTTGTTTTGTCTGTTACGCCAACTCCGGTTCCGTCGGGCTGCGTATTCCAAGACGCAAATGTGTAACCGCTGCGGACCGGAATCTGGTTAGGCAGAACGTAAAGCTGATCGTACGTTTCGTTAACCGGAACCTGCGTCACGCCGTCCGCGTACTCGCCTTCGTTCGCGTCGAACGTGACGTCGAAATTCAATGCGGTCCACTTCGCGTACAACGTTTGGTTCGAAGTCACGGCATAAGGGAAGCTCACTTTGTCTGCCGAATTCCGCTCGGGACTCTTATACCAGCCTTCCAGCGCATATCCCGGCTTGGAAGAAGTCGGCGGCGTTTCGATCGAGTTCGTCTCCAAATCCGTAACCGCGCTGCCGCCGTCCGTTTCGAATTTCACCGTGAACTTCGCCGAAGCTGTCGGCGTCCATTTCGCGTAGACGCGGGTAGGCTGCTGCGTGACTTCCGTATCCAGCTTGAACGCGGTCCCGCTGCCGTCCGCCTTCGTGTTCCAACCGCCGAATACGTAATCGGTACGGGCAGGGTCGTCCGGCAAATAAAGCACGCTGCCGTACGCGGTCAAAATATCGGTCGAAACGGCTCCGCCTTTCAATTGGCCGCCGTTCGCGTCGAAAGTCGCCGTATATACGGGGCTCCAGACGGCGTAAAGGGTCGAATAGCCGCTGACGTCCTTAAGGTCGACCGCCGTCTGTGCCCCGGCAGAAGTCCCCCAGCCCGAGAACGTATACCCTTCGCGCGAAGGCGGCTGAGGCAGAACATACAGCCTTCCGCTCAAAGCTTTGATGGACTGCGTTCCGCCGTCGCCTCCGTTGGGGTCGAAAACCACGGTTTGGGCAGCTTTCCAAATCGCGTATACGTTTGTATTTGCCGTAATCGCGCTTGTCGGATAGATTGCTTCGCCCAATCCGTCGGCTTGACGGTTCCATTCGATAAACTGGTATCCCTCCCGCGTGGGTTCGGAAGAAGGCATCTCTCCGAATCGTCCGTCCGTAATCGATTTGAAGGCCGGCATGCCGGTGACCGGGTCGCTTCCCGCATTGGCGACGAAGCTCACCGTATAGGTCGCCGCCGCCCACTTGGCGTAGTAGCTGCCTTCCTGCGTAATAGCGGATTCGGGAGGCAGCACCGTGCCCGGCGCGGTGCTCAGATACCAACCGCTGAGCGTATAGCCGGGCCGAGTAATCGTCGGCATGACGCCGTTGAAGTTATTGCTGTTTCCGTTGGAATAAATCGTCGTGATCAGAGCTCCGCCTTCAGCCGTGAAATTGTTGTAAAACTTGGCGGCTTTGTTTCCGTTGTTCGACCAGCGCGCATAGACCGTCGTATTTTGCGATACGGCCGTAGACGCATTGAACCAGGTTCCGGTACCGCTCTGCGCGGAACTCCAACCCACGAAATACGAACCGGCTTGCGTCGGAACAGGCGGCATGGCATCGCCGACCACCCCGTCTTTGGTCGGTATCGTCACCGCCGCGGAAGAAGTGCCGAAAGTTCCGCCGTTCGGATTGAAAGTGACCGTGAAAGATTCTTTGCTGCTCCAGGTCGCATACGCGGTCATATTGGCATCGACCGGAGTGCCGGCGGTAACCGAAGTTCCCGTCCCGTCGGCCTTCGTGTTCCAACCCTGGAAGTACATGCCGCGTTTGGTCGGCAGCGTCGCAGGCAGCGCCCCCAGCGTGTTCCCTCCGGCCGCAACCGTTTTGAAAGCCGGCGATGCTTCCGTATCTCCGGTGTTGCTGTCGAAGTTCACGGTATAAAGGGTGCTGCCGTTCGCGGAAGTCACGTTCGAGAATACGCCGAGCGCGTTCCACGTTTTTTGCGAAGACCAGCCGGATCTGTCCATGCCGTTGAGGTCCTGGTTGAACGCGTTATCCTGCGCCGCCGTGCCTGTCATAAACCGGAACGGCGTGGAGGAAGTGAAGTTGATGCCCGTTCCCGAGAGAGCTTTGGCAATGTCGGCTACCGCGAACTTGAAAGAAACGAAATAATCTTCGTCTCCGTTAAAACGGCTGCCGTCTCCCGTAGGGATGATCGAGTAGTTAACGTTTTTTACGGGTTTGAACGCCAGCAGAGGCTTGCCCGAAATCCCGGTCGTGCTGGGACCCGTATTCGCGTAAGCCGGATTGGAGCCGTAGATGCCGAGACGCCCGTTGTTTCCCGTCGGATTGTAAGCGCCGAGGAAGAAATCCACGCTGCCGTTCGAATCGGCGTCGACCCCGACGAACGCGAAGTTTTTGAACTCGTAGGCGCCGTTGCCGTTCGCATTGCTGACGCGCATGCGGATGGACAAATCCTCGTTCGTGAAATGCATGTACGTCGACGGATAGTTCGCGTCGCCTACGATATCCTGCGATACCGAACCGCTGCCGGTCTGCTGATCCTGAAGATAGTCGTTCTGGTTGTTGGCGGGATACACCGCTTTCCACTCCGGTCCGTTTCCTTCCAGCGAACCGGCTGCGGACGCGGCGGGTAGACCCATGACGGAAAAGATAGGGAATATCATGCTGAAGCACAATAAAAGGCTTAACGCTTTTTCTTCATGTGTAGGCTCCCTTTTTCTTGATGACTGACTTTCCTGAAAGACCGTCGGTCGGCAGGATGATGCCTTTATGATCTGAAGCTTCGCTTTATGGATCTATTATCGCAGCGGCAGAATCGCGTTCGGGAACGGAGCGAAGGCTTGCACGGAGAGGCGCTTTTAACCGAAAACGCAAAAAAACCGCTCTCGATAAATGAATTGTCCATTCATCGAAGAAGCGGTTCTTTTTAACCGGCTTGTTTGCCGCGCGTCCTTTACTTGATGACCACGTACTCCAAATTCACCAGCTTTGCGTAAGTCACGATCTGATCCGTTGTCAGGTTCAAGGATACGACGGTATGGTGGCCGCCGCCGTTTTCGATCCAGGCTTTGACGCCGTCCTGGAAGTTCGGCTTCACGGTCCACAGCACGCGGGCCACCGGAAGGTTCGGAGCCGGCTCCGTCGGTTCGAACGCCGTCACTTCGTTGATCAGCAGCTTGTAATGCGTGCCGTGGTCCATCATGGACACGACGACGCCGTCGCCGGCTTTGCCGTCGAATACGAGACGGGCCGGATCTTCTTTGCCGCCGATTCCCAGCGGGGATACGACGACTTTCGGCTTGCTGCCGGCCAGGGAAGGATCGACTTCGAGCATGTGGGACTGCAGAATCGCTTCTTGGCCCGCTGCCATCTCATACGTGTAATCTTCCATGAAGCCCGTGTTCTGGTTGTGGCTCATCACCTTCATGAGGCGATCGAGCGCCGCCGTCTTCCAGTCGCCTTCGCCGGCAAAGCCGTAGCCCTGCGCCATCAGACGCTGAACGGCGAGACCCGGAAGCTGCTTCATGCCGTGCAGATCTTCGAAGTTCGACGTGAAGGCGTTGTAGCCTTTGTCGTCCAGGAAACGCTTGAGCGCGATTTCGTAACCCGCTTGAACGCGAACGCTCGCTTCCCAAGCTTCTTTGCTGTTCGTGCCGTAATCGAATTCGTAGAGGTTGGCGTATTCGGCCATCAGCTCGTCAATTTCCTTATCCGTTACGGCATTCACGTATTCCACGAGATCGCCGATGCCGTAGTAGTCCACCGTCCAGCCGAATTGGATTTGCGCTTCGACCTTGTCGCCTTCCGTTACGCCGACGTTGCGCATGTTGTCGCCGAAGCGGGCAACGCGGATGTTGAAGCTTTCGTTATAAGCGACGGCTACGTCCATCCAGTCCGCGATCTGACGCTGTACTTCAGGGCGCTCCCAGTAGCCGACAACGACCTTGTTCTGTTTGTTCAGACGGGCGTTGATGAAGCCGTATTCGCGGTCGCCGTGGGCGGCCTGGTTCAGGTTCATGAAGTCCATGTCGATCGTCGCCCACGGGATGCTTTCGTTGTACTGGGTCGCCAGGTGCAGCAGCGGCTTTTGCAGCAGCTTCGTGCCGCGGATCCACATTTTCGCCGGCGAGAACGTGTGCATCCAGGTGATGATGCCCGCTACTTCGTCGCGGTAGTTCGCTTCTTTCATGATGCTTGTGATCTTGTCCGCGGTCACGGCCAGATCCTGCAGCACGAGCGGATAAGGAAGCACGCCGCTGTTGTTCAGGGCGTCCGTCATCTGCTGCGCGTGGGCTTTTACTTCGCCCAGCGCTTCTTCTCCGTACAAATGCTGCGAACCGACCACGAACCAAAACTGTTTATCTGCTGTCATGGAGATCATCCTCTTTTCTTTTCGTTATAAATTATTAGGTAAGGCTTTTGATTATTTCTGGCCGTAGTAGGCGTCTTTGCCGTGCTTGCGCAGATAGTGCTTGTCCAGAATGCCCTGCGGCAGTTCCTTGGCAAAATGGTTCAGCTGACGCGCGTACAAGTTCATCTTGCACACTTCTTCCAGCACGACGCTGTTCACGACCGCCGATTTCACGTCTTTGCCCCAGGTGAACGGCGCATGGCCCTGCAGCAGCACCGCCGGAATCGCCATGATGTCCACGCCGAGCTTCTCGAACGTCTCGATGATGACGCGGCCCGTCTCCGCTTCGTATCCGCGGTCGATTTCTTCCTGATTCAAAAATCTCGCGCACGGAACGGCTCCGTAGAACGTGTCCGCATGCGTCGTTCCCATAACCGGCACGTCCAGTCCCGCCTGCGCCCAGATGGTCGCCCAAGTGGAGTGCGTATGCACGATGCCGCCGATCTGCGGATAATGCTTGTACAGCACCGCGTGAGTCGGGGTATCGGAGGAAGGTCTCATGTCGCCTTCGACCACGTTGCCGTCGAAGTCCACGACAACCATGTCGCTCGGCTTCATCGTTTCGTAGCTGACGCCGCTCGGCTTGATGACGAACAGGCCGCTTTCCCGATCGACGGCGCTGGCGTTGCCCCAGGTGAACTTCACCAGGCCGTGCTTCGGCAGTTCGAGATTCGCTTCATAGACTTCTTGTTTCAGCTGTTCTAACAATGGGAGTCACTCCTTGTCTTAATTCAGATGGTCGACGGCCGCCTGCTCGATCGCAAGTCCCGCCTCGTAGCGCTGCATGAACGTCCGGAACCCTTCGACGTCTTTCTCGTCCGGGGCCAACTGCTCCGCCTGGACGTCTTTGAACACTTTATGCTCCAGGAAGTCCGCCAGGCTCTCTCCCTGTTCTTTGCCCGTCATGTACGAAGCGAGCAGCGCCATGCCCCACGCTCCGCCTTCGCCGGCCGTGGACATGACCGAGATCGGGACGTTCAGCGCGGCGGCCAGAGCCTTTTGCCCGACGAGCGGAGTCTTGAACAATCCGCCGTGGCCGAGGATGCTGTCGATGCCGACTTTCTCGTTTTCCGTCAAAATGTCCATGCCCAGCTTGAGCGCGCCGAACGCGGTGAACAGATGCGTGCGCATGAAGTTGGCCAGATTGAAGCGGCTTTCCGGCGAGCGGACGAACAGCGGACGGCCGTGCTCGAGCCCCGTAATGTTCTCGCCCGAGAGGTAGCCGTAGCTGAGCAGCCCGCCGCCGTCCGGATCGGCTTCGAGCGACTTGTTCAACAGCACGCCGAACAGCCTGCCGGAATCGGCTTCGTAACCCATCGCCTGCGCGAATTCGCGGAACAGCCCCATCCAGGCATTGAGGTCGCTGGAGCAGTTGTTGGCGTGCACCATGCCGACCGGGCTGCCGTCCGGCGTCGTGACCATGTCGATCTCCGGGTACAGCTTGGACAGCTCGTGCTCCAGCACGATCATCGCGAACACGGACGTGCCGACGGAGACGTTGCCGGTGCGCTTCTTGACGCTGTTCGTCGCCACCATGCCGGTGCCGGCGTCGCCTTCCGGCGGGCAGAGCGGGATGCCGGAACTCAGGTCGCCGTCCGGGTCGAGCAGCTTCGCGCCTTCCGCGGTGAGCGTGCCGGCCTGTTCGCCGGAGAGCAGCACTTTCGGAAGGACTTGTTCGAGCTTCCACGGATAGCCTTTCGCCGCGATCAATTCGTCGAACTGCCCCATCATCGCGGAATGATAGTCATGCGTCGATTCCTCGATCGGGAAAACGCCGGAAGCGTCGCCGATGCCGATGACTTTCTCGCCGGTCAGCAGCCAGTGGATGTAGCCGGCCAGCGTCGTGACGTAATCGATGCTCGGCACATGCTCTTCCTCGTTCAGGATCGCCTGGTACAGATGGGCAATGCTCCAGCGTTCCGGAATGTTGAATTGGAACAGCTCCGTCAGTTCGCGCGCCGCTTGGCCGGTCGTCGCGTTGCGCCAGGTGCGGAACGGCACCAGCAGCTCCCCCTGCCCGTCGAACGCCATATAGCCGTGCATCATGGCCGAGAATCCGATCGAACCTACCGTCTGAAGCGTTACTCCGTATTTCTGCCGGACCTCCTGCTTCATTTCGCGGTAAGCCGTCCGAAGGCCGTTGATGATCTCCTCCCGATCGTACGTCCAATAACCGTCCTTCAGCTGATTCTCCCACTCGTAGCTGCCCGAAGCGATCGTTTCGAAACTCCGGTCGATCAGTACCGCCTTGATGCGGGTCGAACCGAATTCGATGCCGAGCGCCGTTTTCCCCTCGGTAAGGATTGCTTTCAAATCTTCATGGCTCATGATCCTATCTATCCCCTTCCTGCTCCTGCGTACTTGCTATACGAACGGCTTCCGATCCCATCGGTCGATTGACGAGGGCAACCCGGAGATTCGGCCCGAAAGAATGCGGTTTCAATAACTCACAGCTTCAGTATATTTTTTGTACGTACATTTGTCAACGATACAACTTAGTTATACTGTCATTATGGTACTAAGGGTCGATTCCGTTTGCTTTCCTGCTGTTCCATGCTAAGATGTGTACGTACAACTTTCTCCAGCAACGAGGAAAGAAGTGAAATCCATGAAGCCCAAATATCAGATCATCATTGAAGATATAAGAAGCCATATTCTCTCGGGAACCTACAAACCCGGCGAGAAAATCCCGTCGGAACTCTCCCTGCAGGAGAGCTACGACGTCAGTCGGCAGACGGTCCGCAAAGCGCTGCTGGAACTGTCGAACGAAGGCTTTCTGCGGAGCGAACGCGGTTCCGGCACGTATGTCAGCAGCCAGTATCGCTCGAAGTCCGGTTCCAAGTCCGGCAACAAGACGATCGGAGTCATTACCACGTACATCTCGGACTATATTTTCCCTTCCATCATCCGGGGGATCGAAGGCCGGCTCAACGAAGACAGCTATTCGCTGCTGCTCGCCAGCACCAACAACGACATCGCGCAGGAACGCAAAGCGCTGGAGATGATGCTCTCCTACGGCGTGGACGGCCTGATCGTGGAGCCGACCCGCAGCAACGTCTATAATCCGAATATCGCGTATTACCTGTCGTTCAAAGAGCAGGACGTGCCTTTTACGATGATCAACGCTTACTACGAGGAATTGGAAGTCCCGTTCTTCTGTCTGGACGACGTGCAGTCGAGCTACCTCGCCACCCGCGAGCTGATCGGCAAAGGCCATACCCAGATCGGGATCATAGCCAAAATGGACGACCTGCAGGGCAAATTCCGCATGAAAGGATTCATCAAAGCGCTCGGCGAAGACAAGCTGCGGTTCCAGCACGAGCATGTCCTGTCGTTCGATACGGACAGCAAGCCGGACCTATCCGCCAATCTGGAAGAGTATCTCCAAGAAAACCGCGACGAACTGACGGCGATCGTCTGCTACAACGACGAAGTCGGGCTGGAAGTGGTCAACGTATGCCGCAAGCTCGGGATCGCGATTCCGGACGACCTGTCGATCGTCTGCCAAGATAACTCGTATATCGCGAAGAACGCCAATATTCAGCTCACCACGCTCACGCATCCGCAGGAACAGATGGGCCGCGACGCGGCGGACTGGGTGATCAAGCGGCTTCAGGGGAAGAAGGATCTGCCGGACAAAACGTATTATCAGCCGGTGCTGGTGGAAGGCGAAACGGTGAAAGTGATCGAGGTGGAGTAACAAGGATTCAACAGGCAGCTCAAATATCGAAAAGCAGTCTCTTCGTCGTCGAAGGACTGCTTTTTGATATGAATATCAGTAGCTTCGCAGATAAGCGGCTCTCTTAAACCGCAAGTTTCAGCTCAAAAACTTTATTCAAATGTTCGCGCAGCTTGACGAGATACGTCTCAACCTGCGGATTGGCGATAACGTCGTGAATACTGAAGCTTTCCAGCGCCTCCATGCCGACGAAACGCTGAGTCGCATGGATATGTTCCAGCGTCCCTTCCAGATCCAATCCTTTGAAAAAGCCGTCGGGAGTTCCGTATTCGCTTTCCGGGGCGTTCCAAGTGGTGGACAGCATATACGTTTTGCCTGTCAACAAGCCGCCTTGTCCATACCGTTCGGCTCCTGCAAAAATCACGCCGTATTCGTACACTTCGTCAAAATATTGTTTGAACAGCGTAGGCAGCGAGAACCAGTAAATCGGCGTCTGAAAAATGATCGTATCCGCCCATTTGATTTTCTCCTGCTCTTCTTTGATGTCATAGCCCTCCTGAACCGTTGTTGTTTTGACGTTATGCTGTTCCGACAGAATCGAAACCGTTTCGTCAACGAGCGTCTTGTTCAATCTTCCTTGCGAATAAGGGTAAAACTGGTGGCCGTTAATGATCAGAATATTACTCATGGTATTCTCCTTCTATCCTTTCGGATTTGCGAATGTGTTAAAATGAAGCGGAATAAGTGATGAATTTATCCTAACCCGATTGGAATCATTCAAGAAGAACGGCAGTTGTATAGGTATGGCGGCTATCGTAATCTGTGATTCTATCATTCGTGATCCTGATACTGAGAGTATCAGCTTGAAAGGAGCGTTCGGCTATGAGCGACCATACGCATCGTCAAGAACTTGGGCGCTTTCTTCGTACCCGGCGCCTTCGCCTCTCGCCGGAAGAAGCAGGACTTCCACCCAACGACTTCACGAAACGGAGAACAAAAGGACTGAGGCGCGAAGAAGTCGCGGCGCTCGCGGGAATCTCGCTGCCCTGGTATACCTCTCTTGAGCAGGGGAAGGATATCAACGTTTCCGATCAAGTGCTGGACAGCCTGGCTCGCGTCTTTCGTTTGAACCGGGAGGAACGTCATCACCTACGCGTTCTTGCCGACCCGCGCCGACTGGCGCTGATCCCCGAAAACAATGTGCCGGAGGTCTCTTCTTCGTTGGGCTTCCTGCTGAATCAGATGCCGCTATGTCCCGCTTACATTTCCGATTCCCGAATGAATGTGCTGGCATGGAACAGCTTGGCTTTCGCCGTATTCGGGCCGTTTGGGACAATGGACAGCCGCGAGCGCAACATCATCTGGCGTCTATTTATTCTGCCTGATTACCGAGCGATGTTTGTCGATTGGCAGACGCTGACGGCGGCTCTGCTCGGCCATTTTCGGGTGATGTACAGCCAGCATCTCGAAGATCCCTGGTATGCGGAATTTATTGCGGAGATGACGGAAAAGAGTCCCGAGTTTGCAGCGATGTGGGAGGATTACGAAGTCCGCTGCGCGAGCAGGCATCCGCAGACTCTCGCACACCCGGAAGCGGGCCTGCTGAATCTATCGAACCTTGTAATGCCGGTTCAGGATGGAAGCGGACAATTTTTGCATGTCTATACGCCCGATTCCGATGACGGTTCGATCGAGCGACTGGAGCGTCTCGCCTTGCAGACGAAGGAAGCCCGTTAGATTTGGGCGCCACCTTCGGCAGCATGCCGGAGGATAAATAAGACGTGACGGGCGCGGCCATTATGAATGACTGCGCCCGTCACGTCTTTTTGTTTGCGGAATGCTGCCTGCTTGGTATTCGGGGATAAGGAAAACAATCGCGAACATGTATAAGGAGGAATCTATGGCATATCCAGAAAGCTCGGAAACGATCGCCGCGTTTTTGCCGAAAATCAAACTGTTCGAATCGCTGCCTGCGGAAGCCCTCGACGACATCCAACAATCGGTTACCCGTGCCCATACGTATCAGGTTTCGAAAAACTCGATTTTTCAAACGCCCGACGACGAAAGAAAAGGTTTGTTCCTTCTGTTTGCCGGCAGGCTTCGCTTCTACAAAATCAATGCGGACGGCAAACAGCATACGGTCTGCATTCAGAACGAAGGCAGCGTGTTCGGCGAGGTCGACACATTCGCTCTTGGCGAGGTCGGAAGCTACGCGGAGGCGATGGAAGATTCGACGATCGCGTTTATCCCGGCGGGCCGGTTCGAACCTTTTTTGCGCAAGTATCCCGAGCTGTCGTTGGTTTTCCTGTCGGAAATCAGCAGAAACCTGCGCGTTCAAGGCGAGTGGGTGGAACATCTGGTGTTCGGCGATCTGCGCGGCAAAGTGCTGTACTTCCTGAACCGATTGATCGGCAAATTCGCCTCGGACGCGCACGCGGATCAAGAAATCACCATCCCTCTCACCCATCAGGAGTTGGCCGATATCGTCGGAGCCACAAGAGAAGCGGTATCGCTCGCGCTGAAAGAACTGTCCAACGAAGGCATTCTGAGCACCGGACGCAAAACGATCACGATCGATCTGTCCAAAATGAAAAAAGAACTTCCTTGATTGTCCCGACCGACGGCCTTCCGATTCCGCTTCGCGTTCCGTAATCCACATTACGGTCGAACGGCTCGCCCGGAATTATGATGAATATCGAAAGAAACATTCACCTATTCATTTCGCGGGAGGCTTATCGATATGGGAAAATTCGAAGGAAAAGTAGTCGTGGTCACCGGAGGCACCAGCGGAATCGGACTGACGACGGCGCAGCGCTTCGTGTCGGAAAGCGCTCACGTCTTCATTACCGGACGCAGACAAAGCGAGCTGGACAAAGCCGTTCAGCTCATCGGCGAACGGGTGACCGGCGTTCAAGGCGACGTATCCAACTTGGAAGATCTGGATAGATTGTTCGACACGGTAAAACGGGAAAAAGGACATCTGGACGTCTTGTTCGCGAATGCCGGACTCGGCAGCCTGCTTCCTCTGGGTCAGATTACGGAAGAGCAGTACCGGAAGACGTTTGACGTCAACGTCAAAGGCACGCTGTTTACCGTTCAAAAAGCGCTGCCGCTGTTCCCGGACATGACGGGAACGATCGTCTTGACCGGCTCGACGGCAGGAGCGATGGGCGATCCGGCTTTCAGCGTGTACGGAGCGAGCAAAGCGGCGGTTCGCCAGATGGCGCGGAACTGGATCGTGGATCTCAAAGGGACCGGCATCCGCATCAACGTCGTCAGTCCCGGCACGGTCTATACGCCGGCTTACGACGAGCTGTTCGGCGAAGCGCTGGACGAGGTTCTGGAATCGGCGAAGACGACCGTGCCGCTGAGCCGTCTGGGTCAGACGACGGAGATCGCCGAAGCGGTGCTGTTCCTCGCTTCGGAAGACAGCAGCTACGTGAACGGCAGCGAATTGTTCGTGGACGGCGGTCTGGCGCAGATCTGATGCGCGGCTGCATAGGGTTGAGAATATCGAAAAGCTGCGACCCCGGATGGGCGCAGCTTTTCGGCGTACCTGTCTCATATGAACTCAGACCTTCGACGATGGTTTGGATGCCCGCAGGCGCGCTTGTTCTTCGAACAAAACAATCGTTTCTTCGAACGTGCGCATCGGACGGCAGTCCAATTCTTCGACAATCTTGTTGTGGCTGTAAGCGGTCAAGATGGGATCGCCGCCGGGAATGATCGGCTGCTTATTCAGCGCCCGAAGAATGCGCAGGCCGAAGAATGCGCAGGCCGAATTGACTTTCCGGATAATTGCCGTCGACAGCGTTGTACGCCTGTCCGACTGCTGCCGGATGAGCCGCGGCCAGCATGCACATCTCGGCCACGTTCTCGGCATGCACCCACGGAGCCAGATCGTCGGGGTGAAGCCAGTCGACTTTTTCGGCATCGGCCAACTTCTTCACTAACCCGTCGCAAGTGGTCGCCACCAATTTCGACACGGTATTCGTCCTGTCTTCGCTGAATCGGGATTTCAGCGTCGACCGCATTCTGCGCTACGTGACGCAGGCCAAGCAGAGCGGCGGGCAGCCTGTTACCCTGCTGACCAAAGCGGATCTTGCCCCGGATCGCGAGCGTCCGCTGGCGGAAGTCGCCGAAAGCATCCCCGGCGTCCCGGTCCATGCGGTCTCCAGCCATTCGGGACTGGGCTTGAGCGAACTCGAACGCTATCTGGCTCCGGGACTTGCGGCCGTCTTGCTCGGCATGTCGGGCGTCGGCAAGTCTTCCCTGCTGAATGCGCTGATGCGGCAGGAGAGCCGGTATGTGCAGAACAGAACGAGTTATCTGGTCGACAAGATCGCCCGGCACAAGACGGCGATTGTCCGCAGCAAGCACGAGAAGAAGAACGGAGGCAAAAAATGAACATGAATCCCGAAACGCTGAACTCGGCTCTGAGTCAGCTGCTTCAAACTCCGGTAATCGCCGCAGACTATCAGGTTACCGCCCTTCAAGGCGGAACGGTAGCCGGCGTGTATCTGCTGAACGGCATGGCGCAGACCGCAGATCGACGCCGACTGCCGTACCGCATCGTACGCAAAGTCCAGAAGAAATGGGAACGCTACGGCGATCCGGATTCATGGCGGCGCGAATATGATCTCTATGCTTCCGACCTGGAGCAGACCTTCCTGACGGGCCTGCGCTGGCCGACCTGCTATCATGCGAAGATGAACGCCGAAGCGAACCAATTCGAGCTGTGGCTGGAATATATCGAAGGCACTTCCGGGCCGCGTCCTACTCTCGAGATGTATGAACAGGCGGCGCTGGAATGGGGACGTTACCAGGGCAAACTGTATGCGGAGCAGCCGGCCGTTCTGCGCGGCCTGGCCAACCTCGGCACGGCAGATTTCATGCACAAAAATTATTGGCATTATCGCTCCTGGCCGTTCGTGCATGACTATATCCGATCAGCCGAATGCCGGCTTCCGCGGCACCTCAGCGATATGCTGATTGCGATCGACGAACAATCCGAGAAAATTTTCGCCCGAATCCGGAGTCTGCCGCTGGTTCTTTGCCACCGGGATTTCTGGTCGACCAATCTGATTCATGCGGACGGAACGCTCAAGCTGCTCGACTGGGATACGGCCGGATGGGGCTATCCCGGCGAGGATCTCGCCAGCCTGATCGCGGACGAGACCCATCCTGACTATATGTTGGACTATTATCATCGATGCATTCCTGCTTATGTCAGAGGTTTTGCGGAACATGCCGGAGACCTTCGCCTGGAAAAAGAAAAGGTCTACGAGATGATTCTGCTGATCTTCGGGTACAAGCTGGTGGAGAGTTACCTCCATCCGGAAGACGCGCAGGATCAAGAGGTCGTGATTCGCGTGCTTGAGAGTATCTATGAGATGAAATACGGATCTGCGAAAGACTGATTCCGGCCGTACGAAAAGACCGCCTCGTTATACGAAGGCGGTCTTTTTTCGATTTCGACGCCAAATACGAAAACGACGGAGGTTCGATTTTTTCTATTCCTGCTGCTTCCGCAGGTTCATGAGCAGCGTCACGGCTTCGGCGCGCGTGGTCTCGGCGGCCGCTTTAAACGTATTCGCGCCTGTACCCTGAATCACTCCCGCCTTTTTTAGCACTTCGGCAGCGTCTTTGGCCCAGACAGGGATCGAACTATCGTCCGAGAACGAAGTTCTTGCGCCGCTTCCGGCGGACAGCTTCAGTGCGCGAGCGGCCATGACGGCCATCTCCGCGCGGGTGATGCCAGCGTTCGGGCGGACAGAACCGTCGGCGTAGCCGGTCAAGATGCCGAGCTGAACAGCCTGCGACACGGCGGTTTGCGCCCAGGCGCCGATCTCCGAAGCGTCCGTGAAGCTTACAGCCGCGCCGGACGCGTGACCGTTCAACACATTCATGAGCACCAACGCGTATTCGGCGCGCGTCACGATCGCATCGGGGCGGAACGTGCCGTCCGGATAACCGGAGACGAAGCCTTCGCCGATCGCCTGCTTCACCGCCGCTTCCGACCAGTGGCCCGAAATATCGCGAAGCGCGATATCCTGCGGCTTTCCGCCGCCCGGCAGGGCCGTCTTCGGCGTCTCTGCCGCAAGCACCGCGTATTTCGCGAAACGATCGACGTCTACCGTCATCCGGTTTCCTTGCAGAGTTCCGCCTTTGATTTCCGTCCATGCTTTTCGCGTCTCGTCGTAAAAGAACACGGCGGCTTTTCGATCGCCGGTTACCGCAGCCGGATCGAAGGACAACGACAGTTTGACCGGTTTATCGAGATTTTCCGGTAAACTTTTGAACAGTTCGAACACCGGGCTTGCCAGTATCTCGCCGTTATTCAGCAGATTCCGCGTATCCGTCACCCGATTGATGCTCAGCTTCAGCTCCTTCGCCGCAGCGCCAGCCGGGACTTCGACCCGGATCGCGTCTCCCAGATTGACGGTTCCCGCGCGTCCTGCCGGAAGCGTGAGCGTGCCGTCGTTCGAGACGATCAGAGCATTGCCCGGAACCTGATCGACCGGAACAGATATCGGAGACGCGTAAGAAACGGGCGGCGGAGAAGGTTCGCCGCCGCTCGGCGTCACGGTCTTTACGGCGTAAGCATTCGACACAGTAGTCCCGGCGCCGGCATTGCCTGCCGCGCTGACGAAGCCTTCGTTGCGAAGCGAAAGACGATTGATTTCCGCATCCGTATCGGATGCAGGCGTTAAAACCGCCGTCCAGGTGATTCCGCCGTCAGACGAAGCCAAACCGCTTAACGTACCGTTATCCACGGTAAAGTCGTCGATCGCCAATCCAGTCACTGCTTCCGTGAAGACGATCTTCACCGAAGACGTCTTGCCTGCCGTCAAAGTCGAATCCGCGACAGTGACTGCGGCCGTCGGAACGACGGTTTGGACTTCGTAATTATCGGAACTCGTCGTTCCCGTTCCGTGATTCCCCGCAAGGTCGATGATGGCGGCATTTTCGAGCACGACGGTATTGGACTTGCTCGCGACGTTCGCTTTCGGCGTCAGCGTCGCCGTCCAGGTGATTCCCCCGTCGCTGGAACTCAGACCGCCGACCGTGCCGTTCGGAACCGTCAGATCAGCTTCCGTAAAGCCGGTTACGGCTTCCTTGAAGACGAACGTGACGGTAGCGGAATCGCCGGCCTTCAGCGCCGTATCGGAGATCGCGATACTGCTGGCTAACGTCGGCCTAAGCGTATCGATCGCAAAAACATCGGACACGGTCTTTCCCGTATTTGACTCGTTTGCCGAATTCATTACGCCCGTATTGTCTAGCGTCACGGTTTGAGCCGAGGCTTCCACGTCCGAGTACGGAGTCAGCGCCGCCGTCCACGTTGTTCCTCCGTCTGTAGAAGACGGCTCGCCGATCAAGACGTTCGTGGAAGTCAGATCCGCGACCGAAAATCCCGAGACCGCTTCCGAGAACGTAATCGTAAGCGTGGACGTATCTCCGATCTTCAGCGCTTTGTTCGAGACGACCAACGTCGCCGTCGGAGGCGCCGCATAGACTTTATTTAACGCTGCCGAATCCGCCAATCCGATCAAGACGCATCCGACCGACAGAACCGTGCCGACTTTTTGAATAACGCGCATATAAGCCCCCTTATGATGGTTCCGAGCATCGGAACTTCGGATTCTTTTCCGGAATCCCCCTGCTGCCTGTCCTGCCGTCCGTTAATGGCTTGCTTAGTTAAAATTCAAGATATCCGGCAAGATCCCTGCATCGGCGAAAAAAGAAAAGCTCTCGCTGCGGCTAAGCAAGCCCAAGCGTCACCGATTCTTCGCTCCCCATTCGCACAACTGCTCCAACACCGGCAGCAGCGTCTGTCCTTTCGGCGTCAGCGAATATTCCACTTTGGGCGGGATCTGCGGATACTCGACGCGCTTGACCAGCCCGTCCGCTTCCAGTTCCTTGAGCTGCGCGCTGAGAACCTTATAGGTGACCGGCCCCAGTTGGCGCTGCATCTCGTTGAAGCGAACCGGCTGCCGGGCGGCCAGCAGATACAGGATCGCCATCTTCCATTTCCCCCCGATGACCGACAGCGTATAACCGAACGACGTGTCCCCGATCACCGTCTCTTTGCCTTTCAAGTCCGAAATGCCCATGTTCACGCTATCCTTTCGGATAGTACCCCTCTTATTTGTGCGTACTATCCCTTTATTTTCGCCCAGTTTATACTAGCCTTACTTTCAAGTAAAGGGGCTAACAAGATGACAACCATTCAAACATACAACCATGATCTCTGGGATCACGGCATCTCGCAGGGGTACCGGGTAGGCAACACGATCCATAT
This sequence comes from Saccharibacillus alkalitolerans, assembly GCF_011090185.1. GTDB lineage: Bacteria > Bacillota > Bacilli > Paenibacillales > Paenibacillaceae > Saccharibacillus > Saccharibacillus alkalitolerans. Next base: position 618,878 of record NZ_JAAFGS010000004.1, read on the forward strand.
TTCCGGTCAGTTCGCTCACAATGCGGAAGGCGAGTTCGTCGGGGCCGGCGATATCCGGGCGCAAATGGCGCAGACGCTGGAGAATCTGGACAAAGTGTTAAAGGAATTCGGCGCGACGAAGGAAAATCTGGCTTACGTGGAACTGTATCTGACGAACGCGCAGGAGCACGGGGAGATCGCGATCGAGCTGTTCAAAGAGTATATCGGGCAGCACCGGCCGGCGGGGAGCCTGATCGGCGTGACGTATCTGGCGTTCCCGGAGCAGTGGGTGGAAGCGAGAGCGGTCGCGCATATCGGGTAACGAAAACGGGACTTGAAGTCGGAGAAACGGCGCGCCTTTGCTGCGCCGCTTTTGAAAACTCCGAATCGAGTCCCTTTTTTCCATTATCCGTGCAGCGTTTCGCCCAGTACGTTTACCGCGTGCTTGACCGCGGCTCTCGCCTGATCGTAAGCGCCGGCAGCACCAGCCCGTCGAGCAGATCCGCGTAAAAAGCTTTTTCGAACGGCTTGCGCTCGATAAGTCCGCGAAAAGCGGACGACGAAGTGATGACCCGGCAGGCCAGCTCCAGATTCGCATACTCGGAAATCTCGCCGCGGGCAGCGGCTCGCTTCATGAGCTGCAGGTTCGCTTCCGCCCAGGAATCGAAAATTCCGGCCGTGCCGGTCTCGCTGAATTCCGGATGCTGCAAAAAGGAACCCAGGCCCGCCAGAACGCGGAATTTCCGTTCTTCTTCCGCCATCGACTGCGGCCTTATCAGCAGCAGCAGGTCTTCGCGCAGATTCCCGGAATCGGGCAGATTGTCGAGATCGAGATGGCTTCGGTTCATCCAGGCCAGCGCGTCCCGTACGAGCTCCGCTTTGGAGGACCAGCGGCGGTACATGGTGGCTTTGCCGGCTTGGGCCCGGGCCGCGACCCTATCCATCGTCATTCCGTCGAAGCCCGATTCGGCCAGAATGTCGATCGTCGCCTCCAATATTTTTTCGTCCCGCGTATGATCTCTTTTTCGGCCTACCTTTTGCGGCTTTTTCTCTTCGGCATCCCCGGATTCTCGCCCGCCGCCCGGTTCGTTCCGCGACATTTCGCTCATCGTGTTCGCTCCTTTTCGCATATTCAATACGAGAATTTATAGTTTCGGAACTTTACAGTTTCGAAATTGTATGATTTACTGTCATTATCCCATATCGAACGGGAAATAGACAGAAGGTATCGCCGATACCGAGAAGGAGATTACGATGATGTCGAACTCACCTGTAGCGCTGGTCACCGGAGCCAACAAAGGAATCGGGGCGCAAATCGCAAAAGATCTGGCGGGGCATGGATTTACGGTACTTATCGGATCGCGCAGCTTGGAAAAAGGTCAGACAGCCGCCGACAGCATCGGCGAGAACGCTTATGCCGTTCAGCTCGACGTCACCGATTCGGATTCGATTGCCGCCGCGTCCGAGCGTATTCGACGCGAATTCGGACGGCTTGACGTTCTCGTAAATAACGCGGGGATTTCGCATGCGGGAAAATCGGACAATGCGTTTCCGAGCGACGGCGCGGCAAGCGGCTTGTTGACGGCAGCTCCGATGGAAGAGATTCGCGCCGTTTACGAAACCAACGTGTTCGGCGTCATCGCTGTCACCCAGGCCATGCTGCCGCTTCTGCGCGAAGCGCCGGCCGCCCGCATCGTCAACCTGGGCAGTACCGGCGGTTCGCTCAGTTGGAACTCCGAGCCGGGCAACCCGCATCGGGCGATGTACGGCGCTTATTCGGCGTCGAAGTCGGCCGTTCATGCGGTAACCTTCGCTTTTGCGGCGGCTTTGGAATCGACTCCGATCAAGGTAAATGCGGCGTGTCCGGGCTTCACTTCGACGGCGCTGAACAATTTTGCCGGTACGCGCAGCGTCGAGCAGGGCGCGCGCGAAGCGGTAAGGTTGGCCATGCTCGGCGCGGACGGTCCGACCGGAACGTTCTCCGACGAAGACGGGCCGGTTGCCTGGTGAAGCGGGACGGTATATCTTCAAACGAAATATCGTCAAACGAAGCAAGGAGGAATTCATCATGCGCGTATTCGTAACGGGAGCTTCGGGATATATCGGTTCTTCGGTCGTCCGCGAACTTCTTGATGCCGGGCATCAAGTCTTGGGATTGGCCCGTTCCGATCAAAGCGCGGCCCGGCTTCAAGCGGCGGGCGCGGAAGCGCATCGCGGTGACCTTCATGACCCGGACAGTCTCCGCCGCGGAGCGGAGGCTTCGGACGGCGTGCTGCATTTGGCGTTTCATCACGATTTCTCCGACTTTTCCGGTGCGCTCGCTGCCGATCTCGAAGCCGTGTCTGCTATGGGAGCCGCCTTGGAAGGCTCCGGCAAGCCCTTCGTCATGACGACGCATGCCGGCGGAACGGATGCGGAGAACGTGATGCGCTCGCTGGCCGAAGGCGGCGTCCGGGCCGTCATCGTCGAACTATGTCCTTCGGTACACGGCGAAGGCGACACGGGCTTTATCCCGATGCTGATCGAGATCGCCAGAACCAAAGGCTTTTCCGCTTACGTGGAAGACGGCGGCAACCGCTGGCCGGCGGTGCATCGCCTGGATGCCGCCGCGCTGTATCGCCTGGCGCTGGAAAAAGCGCCGGCCGGCTCCAGACTGGAAGGCGCCCATGACGAAGGCGTGCCTTTTCGGGACATCGCGAGCGCGATCGGCAGGCGCTTGAATGTCCCTGTCGTCGGTATCCCGCGGGAAGAAGCCGATACGCATTTCGGCTTCCTCGGCACGCTGGCCGCGCTCGATATTCCGAGATCGAGCGCGGCCGCCCGCGAGCTTGCCGGTTGGCAGCCCGCGCAGCTCTCGCTGCTCGAAGATCTGGAGCAGCCGCATTATGACGGCCGAGAGCTTTAACTTTTTTGAATCTCGCGCGCGCATTCAAAAAAGAGAGCCTGTCCTTTATAAAAGGGCAGGCTCTCTTTTGGGTGTCTTCTATCCCGCTTTATCCGTTTGACAGCTGCTTGACTCCTCCTTTTCGAACCGGTTGGTTAGTTTTTCGAGGCTTTCGCCACCTTATCGGCAGCCGCCTGCGTTTGGGTCTGAATGGCTGCGGCGGCTTGATCCGCCGTCTTTTTCTTGTTTACCGCAAGCATCAGTTCTTTCTGAAGGACCGTCCAAAACTTCCATTCCAGATTGGCCGATCTGATGCTGAGGGCCTGCGCTTGGAGATGCTGATCCAGGTTCGGCTTCAGCTTATAAAAAGCATTCACTTTGTAACCCGCGTACTCGTCGACCATGCGGGACAGAAGCGCAATGTTGTTGGAGCTCTTGGTGCCGTAATATTGTTTGGCGTATTCGTCTCCCGTGAAGTACTCGATGAACTGCCACGCTCCGTCGACATTCGACGCTTTTGCCGGAATGGCGAAGATGTCGCCCGTATAGAAGTCGCCCGTGGACTTGCGATCCCCGGAATCCGCGGGACCGGCGGCGATGCCGAGCGTAAACGGCTTATAATTTTTCACGCCGCTTTTGGCGGCCTGCAGGTTTTTCAGCTGGGTGACCGAAGAGATCACCATCGCGGAACGGCCCATCACGAACGGGTTGCTCTGCAGGTAGCTTTTGGCGGACAGGCTGATCCCTTCGTCAAGCACTCCCGCCTTTGTCGCCTCGATCGAAATATTATAAGCTTTTTTCCACTCCGGCGTATTCGCGGTTACTTTCAAGGTCGCCGGATCGATAGGCGCCAACCCTTCCGTGCGGGCAATTTGCATCGCCAGGTTGCTGGAGCCGAAGGAGCTCAATCCCCAAATCCGCGAATCCTTATCTCCGGAAGTCGGGAACTTACGGGCAAGCTTCAGAATTTCTTCCCAGGTCATGCCGTCCTTCGGCAGCTCGACCTTATACTTTTTGAACAGATCCGCGTTGTAGAGCACGGCGTTCGCCTGCACGCTTTTGCTTAATCCGTACAGCTTGCCGCCGCCCTGTTTTTTCAACTCGTCGGTCAGGCCCGGATACAGCTTGGACGTGTCGTAGTTGTCGCGCTCCATGAGCGGTTCCAAATCCGTCAGTTTATCCGCCTTGGCCATCTGTTGGTAATTGTACGGGTCCAGCATGATCAAGTCCGGCGAATGCTTCGCGATCAGCTTGTCGTAATTCGGCGCGCCGTAGCCGGGAGCGATCACTTCGAATTCCGTATCGGGATACTTCTTGCTGAAGAAATCCCCGTACTGTTTTTGGAACGCCTCTTTATTCTCGAATACCACTTTTAACGTTTGTTTCGTATCCGACCCGCCGTCTGAGCTTGCAAAAACTTTCGGACTCCCGCCAAAACCCGACGAGACCAACATCAAACTCAAACCCAAACTGCTTATAACGGCTTTCTTCAACAAGTTACGCTTCAACATAAACCCTCCGCTCATTTATTGTTTGTCATGCTTACGAACCCAGTATAGAAAAGAGAACTTATCATCCGTCTGCCGAACTTCTTATCATTCCCTTAAATCCTTCGAACTTTATCCCTTGCACCCGAAATATCGCTTATAATGATCATGCTGTTCTTGAATTCAAAGAGATAGAGAAAGCCGGGGAGGATCTATGGCGGAAAGCACGATTTTGATGGTGGACGACGAAGCGGAGATTACCCAATTGATGAGCATTTACTTCAATAACGAAGGCTTCAAGCTGCTGAAGGCTTTGAACGGACTGGAAGCGCTGGAGATTCTGCGGAACCATCCGGTCGATCTGATCGTTCTCGATTGGATGATGCCCGAAATGGACGGTTTGCAGGCCTGTATGAAAATACGGGAGACGAATTCCATTCCGATCATCATGCTCTCGGCCAAAAGCCAGGACATCGATAAAATATCGGGTCTCAGCATCGGAGCCGACGATTATCTGACCAAGCCGTTCAACCCGCTCGAGCTGATCGCGCGGATCAAGTCGCAGCTGCGGAGAGTGAACCAGTTCAACACCCCTCCGGCCGGCGCAAACGAAATACATATCGAGAACGTGACGATTAATATCGCGTCCCATACGGTGACCGTCGATCGGGAGGAAGTCAAGCTGGCTCCCCGGGAGTTCGCCCTTCTGCAGATGCTGGCCGTCAACCGGGGAATGGTGCTGAGCATGGACCGCATCTACGAAGAAGTCTGGAACGAGCCTTTCATGCAGTCGAAAAACAGCGTCATGGTGCATATCCGGAAGCTGCGGGAGAAGATCGAACGCAATCCGCGCGAACCGCAGATCATCAAGACTGTATGGGGGATCGGCTACAAAATCGAAAACGATCCGAAACCGAGGGGGGAGTAATATCCGAACGCAATGGCTGTATACGATCCGTTGGAGATTGATGCTGATCATGGTTGCCAGCCTGGCTTTGACGGGCGCAGCTATTTTTTTCGGATATTTCATGGCGGGCGCGCTGCAGAAGACCAAATACGCCGCCGTCCCGATCAACTGGATCATCGAGAACGCCGGCTCCCTCCGCGTGATGATCATCGCCGGCATCCTGCTCTTTCCTATCATGTTCTTCCTGGCCAGCATCCGTCTGGTTCGGGATCTGCGCAGCCTTAACGTCGGACTCCAGGAAATAGCGGCAGGACGCTTCGGGCATGCCGTAACCGTCAAAGGCAAAGACGAATTAAGTCTGATCGCGGAACGTATGAACCGGCTGAGCAGCGAATGGGATCATGATCTGGCGGAGATGACGCGCGGCCTCGAAGAGATCGCAGGCGGGCAGTTCGAGCATCGCATCCGGGAGATCCCGAATCCTAAATTGGGCGAAGTCGCGCGCAGCATCAACCGGATGAGCGAACAGTTGAAGCGTTCGATCGCCGAAGAGCGCAACGCGGAAAAGACCAAAAACGATCTGATCACCGGCGTATCGCACGATCTGCGCACTCCGCTGACCTCGATTCTCGGCTTTCTCGAAGTGATCGAGAAAGACCGGTATCAGGACGAGGTGGAAATGCGCTACTACATTAATATCGCGTACGAGAAATCGCTCGCGCTTCGGCGGCTGATCGATGAGCTGTTCGAATATACGCGCATCAACAACGGCCTGCCCCTGGAGCTGAGCGAGCTCGATGTCGCCGGGTTACTCGGTCAGCTGGCCGAGGAATTCGTGCCGATCACCGAGAAGGCGGGCATGGAAATCAGGCTGCACCTGCCGGAAGAGGACTTCAAGATCCGGGCGGACGGCGGGCTGCTGGTACGGGCTTACGAAAATATCATTGCCAATGCCATCCGGCACGGGAAGAGCAGCGAATTCATCGATATCGAGATCGGGCGGGACGAAGAGATGCTGGTCGTGCGGATCCGAAATTACGGCGAGCCTATTCCCGAAGGGGATCTGCCTTTTATTTTCGACCGCTTTTACCGGGGAGACCGCTCCAGATCGAAGCAGTCCGGAGGAACGGGACTCGGACTGGCCATTACCAAGAGCATTATCGAAGTGCACGGAGGATGCATTACGGCGCACAGCAGCCAAAAGGCGACCTGGTTCGAAACCAAGCTGCCGTTCTCCGGCCTGAAGCAGGCGCAGGAGACCGCGGCGGCAGAGAGTCGTTCCGCCCTTCCCGACAACGAACGGGCAGCGGAACGGACGGCGGAGCGAATGCCGGAACCGTTTCCCGAGTCGGCTCCGACAGCGGAACCGGATCCTGCCGCGAAACGAAAAAGGCCTCCCTGGCGGCCGCGCTTCTTCCGCTCCGGATTGGCCGCGATCCCGATGATCGTCCTGCTTGTCGGCGCGATCGTCCTGGTCAGCGTCGAGAATGTATTTACGTCCGATCTCATGGCGAAGCCGAATTCCGTCTCTCCGGAATCGGGCGGGACGGCGCCTGCCTCCGCTTCCGCCGCCTCACCGATCAAGCTGCTTACCGGCAAATCGGATAAAGAATTCACCATCTTCGTTCACGGATACTCGTTCAACGAAAAGCAGATCATAATCCGGTATTCCATGAAATACGATCCTCCTCTGATCGCGGACCAGAATCCGGCGAAAAAGTCGATCACGCCGGTCGTCCAATTGGACGACTCCACCATCCGGGAAGTTCCCGGCATCATTGCGGTGGATTCCGGCCAAAAACTGTACAAAAACGGCGTGATCATTTACTCGTTCGGCGGAACTCCGCCTCCGGAAAAATTCACGCTGAAGGTCAACATAAAGAGTCTGCTCCTGGTCGACGAACTGGGCAAGGAAAGCACGATTACCGGGAACTGGGGCTTCGAAATGCCCGTGAAAAGAAATTACAGGCTGAAGCCTAACGGTCAGAGCGAGCCTTTGGAATTGCCTGGTTTGTAGGGATAGCGACGGAGGAGCGCAGATTAAGATTGTTAGAAGCTTTAAAAGCCCCGAGCTATCCGCTCGGGGCTCAGGCTGCCTTGAAAGTCCTATTCGTTGTAGAAGCTCGTCGACTGCGGGAGAAATTCGTTCCGGTCGCGTGTTGAAATCGAGAAAAAGGATCAAAATTTCAGTGGAATTTTCTCGATTTCAAAGGCGATCACTATCGTTCCTTCACTGAACTTCTCCCTCCGCCTCCTCGCTTGACTCGGAATCAGAATTTCTCGACACGTTTAGCCCCGAGCTATCCGCTCGGGGCTTTTAAGGGAGGATATTATAGGGTTCAGCGGAACCTTCTAATCGCGAATTCCGGTTAAAGGTCTGTCCTCTACAGCAGCTTAATCAGCTGTTCCAATTCCTCGACCAATCCTTTTGCACTTTCGAAATCCGCCGCTTTCAAAGCCAATTCGATTTGCATTTCAAGCGACTTTTTCTGCTGTTCATTCTCCAGATAATCCTTATTGAAATGATTGTTATAGATCATCTGTCTGAACTTGCGCATGCTCATCTTGCGGATCGTCTTGTTGTCGATGATCAGCACGTAATCCATGCCGTTCACGACGGAATAGAAATCGTGGGAGACCATCAGGATCGCGCCTTTGTAATCGATCAGGGCCTGCTCCAGCGCGACCTGCGAATAGAGGTCCAGATGGCTGGTCGGTTCGTCGAGCAGCAGCAGATTGGCCTCTGCCGCCGCGACTTTGGCCAACTGCAGCATGTTTTTCTCGCCGCCGGACAGCGATTCGATTTTTTGCTCCAGAATCTCGCCTTCGAATCCGTAGTTCGCCAGATAAGCCCGGATTTCGTCGTACGTCTCGAACCCCGCGTCGATAAACTCGTGCAGAATGGTGTTCGAATCTTTCAGCGTCTCGCCTTGAAGCTGGGACAGATACGCGATTTTCGTGCCTTCATGGATGCGGATCGAAGGATGCTCGCCGCGGAAAATGTCTCTGAGCAGCGTCGTTTTGCCCGTGCCGTTCGGTCCGATGATCGCGACTTTATCGTTTGAGCCGATCTCGAAGTTCACGTTCTCCAGCAGCAGCTCGCCGAAGCCGGCTCTGTAGTCCTGCACGGTAACGCGGACGCCTGCTTCCGCCTGCGGATCGAGACCGAACCGGATATGCGGCTGTTTGATCGCGACGAAAGGCGCTTTGATGCGGCGCGCTTCGAGTCTTTCCTGGAACTTGACCCGGGCTTTGAGCGCGCGGCCGCGGGACGGGTTATCCACGTTTGTCGCGATCTCCCGAAGATTATCGATAAGCTGGTCGTAACGCTGGATCTCGTCGGCTTCGGCGACCGCGATCTCCTGCAGCTCGACCTTGGTCTGCAGCAGCGAGAAGTTGTAGTCGATATACCGTCCGTCGAATTCCTGGATCTCTTTGTCTTCAAGGTGGATGATCTTGTTGAAGCAGTGATTCAGCAGATAGCGGTTATGCGTGACGACCAGCAGCATGCCTTTGTGGGCATTGATCAGCTTTTTGAGCGCGTTCAGGTTCTCGAAGTCCAAGAAGACATCCGGTTCGTCCATGATCAGCAGATCCGGACGGACGAGCATTTCCTTCATCACTTGAATAAGCTTGAACTCCCCGCCGCTTAAGGAGGACACGTTCAGATCTTTGAGCTTCGCGAGATCCGCCAGATTCAGCTGCTTGTTGATCGTATTTTCGAAATTGTCTCCATCCATCGCCTCGAAAGCATCCATCGTGGACTGAAGCTTTTCCATCAGCGCATCCATATCCGACGTCGTGGCCATCTCGGCATAAATAGAGGTCAGCTCGTCTTGGATCTTGATAAATTCTTCGCCGATATATTCGAACACGGTCATTTCCGCCGCAGGGTCCACCTGCGAGAACTGGCTGACATAGCCGATCCGGCAGTCCGGGTCGATCTCGAGCTTGCCCTCGAACAAATGCTTTTCCGGATCCATCAGGATCTCGATCAGGGTGCTTTTCCCGCTGCCGCTCGTTCCGATGAACGCGCAGTGCTGCCCTTCTTCGAGCGTGAACGAGACGTCGGTATAGAGTTCTTTTTGCGGGAAGGAGAAGGATAAGTTGTTTACTTTTATCATGGTGTTACCTTTCTTGGTAGCTGAAATGGTGAGGATTGTTGGATGTAGGGCGGGACGTGAATATTGAGCTTATCGTTCCTCAGAGTAACACTGTTTATGAACGAGTACAATTGATTTATGAGGAAAAAAGGCGGCACAGCCCGGCTGCGAAAACTATGCTATAATGACGTCGTCGTTTGCGCCGGAAAAAATGATAATCTGACTATAGGACGGTTGATATGAAGGGATTCCTTGGTACGTTAACAGATCCGAGACGATTGATCATCATGCTGGTCGGCAATATCTTTTTGGGCATGGGCATTAGCATTTTCAAATTATCCGGCTTGGGGAACGATCCTTTCAGCGGCATGGTGATGGCACTGGCGGATACGAGCGGGATCGCGTATGCCCGGTTTCTGATCCTGCTGAACCTGTCCTTGTTCGTGATCCAGCTTATTGCGGGACGCCGGTTTATTGGAATCGGCACCGTTGTAAACGCTGTATTTCTCGGTTATATCGTTACGTTTTTCTATAACATCTGGATCGACATGCCGGGCGAGCCGCAGCTGCTGTGGCAGCGCGTAATCACGGTGGCGATCGGCGTCGTAATCTGCAGCTTCGGGGTATCCCTGTATCAGACTTCCAACGTCGGCATTGCGCCTTATGACTGCCTGTCGCTGATCATGAGGGACCGCTTCCCGCGGGTCAGCTATTTCTGGCATCGTATGTTCACGGACGCTCTCTGCGCGCTGATCTGCTTCCTGTTCGGAGGCATTATCGGGCTGGGGACGCTGGTGTCCATGTTCGGGCTGGGGCCGATCATTCATTTCTTCAATGTGCATTTTGCGGAAAAAATCTTGGGTGAAAAACGGTTGGACGTAGAGACGGCAGGCCATTGAAAATTCGGACGGGGTGAGATTATGGAATATCATGTATCTACGCAGGGAAACGATCGAAACAACGGAACGGCGGATCAGCCGCTTCGTACCCTCTCGCGCGCTGCCGCTCAGGCCGTGGCCGGCGATACGGTGATCGTGCATGCCGGAGTCTACAGGGAATGGGTGAACCCGGCTAACGGAGGAACAGCGGAACATCGCATCGTGTATCGCTCCGCTGGAGACGGCGAAGTCGTGATTACGGGAGCCGAACGGATTACCGACTGGCAGTCGGAAGGCAATCAGGTTTGGAGCACGGAAGTGCCCAATTCTATGTTCTCGGTGCGTAATCCTTATGAAACGGAGCTGAGCGGAGATTGGTTGTTCGACGGCCCGCTCACGGTTCATCTCGGCGATGTGTATTTGGACGGCAAATCTTTATATGAAGTCGACAATATTGAAAACGTTCACAAGCCTGAGGTTTGGCCCGAAGCCCAATATCCCGAAGATTCCTTGTTAAAATGGCATGCCGAAGTCGGGTCTGCGACGACGAAGATCCGGGCCAATTTCGGCGGCAAAGACCCTCGTCAAGAAAACGTAGAGATCAATGTGCGGCCCTACTGCTTCTGGCCCGAGAAACCGGGACTGAACTACATAACCGTAAGCGGATTCACGCTTCGTCAAGCTTCTCCGCAGTGGGCACCGCCGACGGATTTTCAGGAAGGCCTGATCGGACCGCACTGGAGCAAAGGCTGGATTATCGAAAACAACATCATCTGCGAGTCCAAATCCGTAGGCATCAGTCTCGGAACCGAAATCGGTACCGGTCACGGCAGTCCTGAAGAGAAGCGCAGCAAAGGCGGCACGCAGCGCGAGCAGGAAGTCATTTTACGGGCGCTGCGCCGTGGTTGGCATCAGAATCGGATCGGCGGTCATCTCGTGCGAGGCAACGTGATCCATGACTGCGAGCAGGCCGGCATTGTCGGTCATATGGGCGGAGCCTTCAGCCGTATCGAGCGGAACCGAATCTACAATATCCACCACAAAAGGCTTAGACACGGCGCCGAAGTCGCGGGCATCAAGCTGCATGCGGCGCTGGATACGCAAATTAGCGAAAACGTGATCTACAGCTGCTACCGCGGGCTGTGGCTCGACTGGCAGGCGCAGGGGACGCGGATCGACCGCAATGTCTTTTTCGACAATCTGTCCGAAGACCTGTTCGTCGAAGTGTGCCACGGGCCGTATCTGGTAGATCACAACCTGTTCCTTTCTCCGATGAATTTCCGGAATATGGCGCAGGGCGGCGCGTTTGCTCATAACTTGTTCGCGGGCCGATTCGTCGTGCGTTCCGAGATTACACGGACCACGCCTTACCATTTCCCTCACGAGACGGCGATGGCCGGATACTCCAATATTACGGGCGGCGACGACCGATACTACAACAATATTTTTCTCGGCGACAACGACGAGCGGCAGGAACCTGTGCCGATTACTTTCTTCGAGCATCTTCCGCTTAAACCAAGGGATGAAGCGGACAAGGACGGAAAAACGGTCATGGACGGCGTGCCGGACGATTCCGTGTGCTATCTGCATCCTGTCGGACTGGGCGGCTACGACAAACACCCGAATTTCAAAGACAAGAGATGGTGGGAATATACCCAGGAGGAACTTGCGGAGCTTGGCGATGCCGCGAAAGACTTCTTTATCGGCAATGCCGTTCTCCCGGTCGCGATGGGCGGAAACGTGTTTCTTCGCCATGCGGTGCCGAGCCGGCACGAATCCGAAGCGAAGGTCTACGCGCAGCAGGGAATCGCGTTCGAGGTCGATCCTTTGCGGGGTAAAGTGCGCGTTCGGATCGAAGAGCCAGAACGGCTTCGGGAAGCCTCGACGATGACGGTGACCACGGATCGGCTGGGCAAGACGTATCACGCGGATATGCATTACGAGGAGCCGGACAGCGCGCCTTATCGGCTCGACACCGACTTTTTCGGGAACCGTAGAGCGGACGGAAAAGTGACGGCGGGGCCGTTCGAGTTGAACGAAAAAGGTACGGCGGAGTTTGAGATTTGAGGTTGGGTCGTGGCGCATGAAGCGCAAAATCGAAGGACACCCGGTAGGGTGCCCTTTCATTTGTGGGGAAATCCCAACGCAGCTAGAAGCAAGGCAGCCGAGGCAGCAAGCTGATTTCGAAAGAACTGCGTTCGAGGAAGCTTACGAAGAAGAGGAGTTTCGCTAACGGATCGTAGATTCCTTAGATGCGAAAAATCACCCTTTTCGAAATTCTAACGGAACGTAGATTCCTTAGCCGTCCGATTCGCTTCTTTTTCGGTCAAAAAAAACGCCTGTTTTTATTCTAAGCGTCACCTCGTTCCGTTAGGATTCTAAAACCGCCACAAATGCCCGCTAAGCGTCACCTCGTTCCGTTAGAAATCGGTGGTCGATGATCCGTCTACCGGTCTCCGAACCGTTCGATCGCGGCTTCGCTCGCAGGCTCGAACAGATTCACCAGATTGCCGTCCGGATCGCGGAACAGCATGGAACGATTCCCCCACGGCATCGTGGTCGGTTCCTGCACCCATTGATCGACCCACGGCTTCAGACGCGCGTATTCCGCTTCGATATTCTCTACGCGAAGCTCAATGATCACCGTGCGATTGGAGGCTGCGACTACGGAATCGGCTCCGAACAGCTGCGCGGTCTGGGAATGGCCGATCGCCAGCGTGCCCGAAGGCAGGACGATCTCGGCAAATACGGGCGCGGGCCGCTCCGCCGCGATTCCCGTGACCTTTTCGTAAAACTCGACCAGACGATCCACATCGTCCGTGATGATACGTACAGACGCGAAATTCATAAACGATCATCCTCTCTGCAATTTACGGATAAGCGATGTAAGCTGCAGGAATTGCAATTTACCTACGCGTCATGTAGAATAACTCGATGGAAAAAATAGAGAGGAGTGGAGATATGAGTCGGAAGCGGCAGGTGTACATTCGGTCGACTGACATTATTTCATATTTCCACTCTATTCGGACACTAAAGCATTTTATGCTTTAGTGTTTTTATTTTATGGAGGTGTAATCCTTGTTGAGGTACAAAAGGGTGCTCGTTAAGTTAAGCGGCGGAGCCGTGGCCGGAAGCTCTGAATTCGGTTTCGAACCCGAAAGATTGGAGCATATTGCGCATGAGATTAGTTCGATCGTAAACTCGGGCGTCGAGGTGTCGTTGGTCATAGGCGGAGGCAACATTTTCAGAGGGAATATGGCGGAAAGTTGGGGGATCGAAAGAGCAGAAGCGGATAATATCGGGACGCTTGCCACCGTAATCAATAGTCTTATGCTCCGCGGAGTTCTTAAAGCCAAGACCCAAAAGGAAGTACGGGTCATGACGGCCATACCTACGACTTCGGTTGCGGAACCCTACATACGTCTAAGAGCCATCCACCATCTGGAGAAAGGGTATATCGTCATTTTTGCAGGCGGGAACGGTCAACCTTACGTTACGACAGACTACCCTTCCGTACAAAGAGCCATCGAGGTGAACTGTGACGCTTTATTGGTCGCAAAACAAGGCGTGGACGGCGTTTTTAACGCAGATCCTAAATTCGATAAAGAAGCAAGGAAATTTCGCTCTCTCCATTACAACGACGTTTTGCAGCGCGACTTGAAGGTCATGGACCAATCCGCTTTTATCTTGGCAAGGGACTACAATCTGCCTATGCATGTATTCAATTTCGATCAACCGGGCTCGATGAAAGAGATTTGCGAAGGCAAAAATAACGGTACGATCATCAGCGGCGAATCCGCTTTAGAGTTGGAATGACGCCGTATCGGAGAAACAAGCCGGCAAAGGAGTTATGATGGACAACGGATTTCGAATCGATACAGAGGACAATCGGCGTCAAACGCTGAAGGAATTGAAGCAGGCGGCACTCGGCGCGTTAGCTGAATACGAAGTCGACTGGCATTCTATTCACTTTATTCAATTATCCGAACACGGCACTTTTCGCATCGAATGCGACGAGGGCGATAAATTTCTGCTGCGCATTCACTCGGGGAACAAGCCGCGCGAATCTACCCTCTCGGAATTGGAATAGTTGTCGGCACTGAAAAGCAAAAACGTCGCCTTGTCCGAACCTGCTGCGAACCGAACAGGCGTATTCATTACGGATGCGGCATCGAACGGCAAGCAGCATTTTTACGCGACTTTGCTCAAATGGACGGAAGGCGATTTTTTAGGAAGAGGGGAACATACCGAAGAGTCTCTCCGGAAAATGGGCGCGATGATGGCTAACATTCACGAGGCCAGTCTGGACTTTAGTCCGTCTGCCGGCTTTTCCCGCCCTACTTGGGGCATCCCGAGCTTTCAGCGGGACTGGGAGCATCTGCGGGCGCATCGCCGGTCCTTCATTTCGGATCGAGATTTCGAGTTATATGTCTCGGCCTTCGCCAAAGCGATCGCACATATCGAAACGTTCAGCATCGATAAACAGAACTACGGGATCATCCATGCGGACCTGCATATCGGCAATATCGTTTTTCAGCAGAACGAACCTTATCCGATCGATTTCGGCAGATGCGGGTTCGGCTATCATCTTTACGACATCGCTCAGGCGATTATGGGGCTGCAGCCGCCGCAAAGAACTTTTTTCATCGAAGGCTATAACAAGGTTAGGCAGTTGGAAGACGACGCTTTTTCGAAAATCGAGAGCTTTCTGATCATCGCGATCATCGAATCGTACAGCTTCTATGCGGAGAGCGGCGCGGATACGGAAATGTTGATTGAAGATCAGCCTTTCGCGCAGGCGATATTAAAGGCCTATTTGAAGGGCACGCCATTTTTGTTCGAGCAGCCTGAGCTTTCTTGACCGATTTATCACCAAAAACGCCCGGTCTACCGATTCTCGGGAATCGGTAAACAGGGCGTTTATTTAGCATCCATCCCCACCGTCAACAGCAGGATTCCCGCACAGCTTCTCTGCCGTTTATTCCGGGATATAAGGAAGATCAAGCATCTTCGGAATATTGATTACATGCTGCTCGGTATACGTGCGGATGCCTTCGGTGCCGTATTCGCGGCCGATTCCGGACTGCTTGAAGCCGCCGAACGGGAAACGAACGTCCAGCCCCTGCACGGCAGCGGTATTGATCATGGTCGTTCCGGCTTCAAGCTGACGCGCCACGGCAATCGCCTCGTCTTCCGCTCCCCACACCGAACTCGTCAATCCGTAGATGCTTTCGTTATGAAGCTCGATCGCCTGCTCTACATCGTCGAAAGGCAGAATCGGAACCGTAGGGCCGAACTGTTCTTCCACGACGATCCGATCATGCTCGTCGCAGCCCAGAACTAGCGTAGGCTGGAGGTAATAGCCTTGGTCGAACTGCTGCTGATCCAGAATTCTTCCGAGCGGAATGACTTTAGCGCCGCGCTGCTTCGCGTCTTCGACCAGACCGGTCACGTACTCTTTCTGCTTCACGTTGTTGACCGGGCCTACCGTCGTCTCGGGATTGAACGGATCGCCGATCCGAATCCAACGATTGGCCGCCTCGATATATTTTTCCACGAATTGATCATAGATCGAACGGTGGACGTACACGCGCTTGGCGATCATGCAGATCTGACCGGTCGTCAAGAAGTTGGACACGACGATCCGGCGCATCGCGCGCTCGTCGTTCACGTCGAAGCTTTCCAAGAAGATCGCCGCGTCGTTGCCGCCAAGCTCCAGCGTCATATCTTTGATCGTGTCCGAAGCCGCTTTGATAATATGCTTGGCCGTTTCGGTTCCGCCGGTAAAAGCGATCTTCGTGACGCGGGGATTCGTCGTCAGTTCAACACCCACATCCGCCCCGCCATGCACCACGTTGATCACGCCGGCCGGGAACTCGCTCGCGATAATCTCCGCCACCTTCGCTGCCGCAAGCGGCGCGTACGGACTCGGCTTCAGCACGATCGCGTTGCCCGCCAGCAGAGCCGGAGCGATCTTGATCGTCGACAGCGCAATCGGATAGTTCCACGGGCTAATCGCCGCGACCACGCCGATCGGATCGTAAGACAGAATCGTTTTCCCGTGATCGTGCTCCTGAACTTCGGCTTGGAGAGCCGCTGCCGCTTCATTGCAGGCGAACTCCATCCACATCAACGATACGTAAATCTCGCCGTGCGCGTCATACAGCGGCTTGCCGTGCTCTCGGGACAGCAGATTCACGATCTCGCTTTCGGCCGCACGGATCTTCTCGATCGCTTTGCGCATTCTGGTCACGCGTTCCGCGATATCGGTTTTTTTCCACGTTTTAAAAGCTTCCGCCGCCGCTTCGATCGCTTCGACCGCTTGTTCCTTCGTCGTGACCGGGAAGTAGCCCACGATTTCGCTCGGATTGGCCGGATTCTCTTTGGCTGACTGGGAAAGGGACTTCGTGTTCTGTCCGTTAATCAACGCTTCAACAATAACGGCTTCTTGGCCGGCTTGAATGGTCATCTTCATATCCCCTTCGTGATTTAGATGGATTACGCCCACACTTCGTCCGCGATTTCCTTCACGTAACGCAGCTTGCGCCACTGCTCGTCTTCCGTCAAAATATTGCCTTCTTCCGTGGACGAGAATCCGCACTGCGGGCTGAGGCACAGCTGCTCCAGAGGAACATAGGTCGCCGCCTCCGCGATTCGGGCTTTGATTTGTTCTTTATCTTCCAACTCGCCGGTCTTGGATGTGAGCAGACCGAGCACAATTTTCAGGTCTTTGCGGTTGACGTGCTTTAACGACTCGAAACTGCCCGAACGCTCATCGTCGAACTCCAGGAACAATCCGTCCACGTCCAGGCCGCCGAAGATCACTTCCGAAGCATAATCATAGCCGCCGGTCGAGAAATAGTTCGATTTATAGTTGCCGCGGCAGATATGCATCGTGACCACGAGGTCGGCCGGTTTGTTCGCCAACGATTCGTTGATCATGCGCTGCATCGTTTTTAACTCTTCCGCCGGTTCCAGGCCTTTGGCGCGCAGCTTGTCGTGGCCCGCTTCCGAGAAGAGGTCCGCCCAAGCGGTGTCGTCCAGCTGCAGGTATCGGCATCCCGCATCATAGAAAGCTTGAATCGCTTTCTGATACGCCGCGATCGTGTCCTGCAGGAACGCCTCACGGTCCGTATAAACGTTGGCGCCGTTCTCCAAGCGATACAGCAGCATGTTCGGACTCGGAACGGTCTGTTTCGCTATCGTCTCGCCTGCATGCTGCTGCACGAACTTGAAGTCTTCTAAGAAAGGATGATTCGAGAAATCGACTTTGCCGACCACGCGAATGCCGCCTTTGCGCGTCTGCATATTGTGGAACTGCGGCCCGTCGATCTGCTCGTACAGCTCCACGCCGTCCAGACCGCCCAAGAAATCGAAATGCCACCAGCTTCTGCGCAGCTCGCCGTCCGTCACCGCGAGCACGCCGTTTTCCTTTTGTTTTTCGATGATGCGGATAATTTCTTGATCTTCCACCGCTCTTAATTGTTCATGCGTGATGCTGCCCGATTTATATTGTTCGCGCGCCTGCGTTAAGTTCGCCGGACGTAAAAAACTGCCTACATGGTCGTGTCGGAATGGGATCATATCGCTTGCTCCTTCTGCCTTTTGGTTCCTATGAGTATAGCATGGGGGAGGAGGAGTCCGGTCATACGAAAAAAGCATGTCTAGTCATAGGGGTGGGCGATAGCCGGGATATTCATTTCGCATTTGCAACATTCGATTTAAAAACGAATAGTTTAATCAGGATCAGCAGGAACGCCAGCGCGCAAAACAGGACACCGCTCCACACCAGCTGCTGCACACCTAATCGAGAAATAAACCAGCCTCCGATCCCTGTTCCTGCCGTAATGCCGATATTGGAAAAAGAAACGAATAAACTATTGCCGAATTCCGGAGCTTCGTTCGCATCATTCATCAACAAGGATTGGCTTATAATCAGTCCTCCGGCATGCACAGCGCCCCACACGAATACGATGACCGCCATCGGCCAAAAATAAGAACCCCCGTAATAAACGAATAAATAAGTGACCGCATACGCGAGAGGAAACAGGATCACCGTTCGGGTCCTGCTTTTGTTCAGCCAAAAACCGAACAAGAAGTTCCCCGCGATCATCGTGATCCCGAAGATCATTAACATCAGGCTGATCCAAGTGCCGTCCATATGCGTGACTTCTCCCAGATACTCGGCAAAGTAACTATAAACCGAACTCATCGCCGTAAAAATCAAGACCACGATCAAGATCGTCAGCCACAATTGAGGGCTGCGCAATACGCCGAGCTGCCTGCCGAAAGATATCCTTTCTTTAACAGGCATTGAAGGAAACAGGACCAGTATCCCTACAAAAGCAATGAGGCTCACGACAGCTCCGAACAGGAACGCCGCTTCCAGCGAAAGGTTCGCGGAGAGAAAAGACGTGATCGGAACGCCGAAAGCAAATCCCACGGTGACTCCGGCCATCACCTGAGTGATCGCTCTGCCGATCTTTTCGGGAGACACCAGACTGGCTGCGGTCGCAAGCGCAATCGAAAAAAAGATCGGATGAAAAAACGCCGGAATAATCCGAAAAGCCACCATCACTTCGAAGCTCGACGTATACGCGTACACGATATTCGACAGTGCAAACATCAGGATCGAGGCAAGCAGGATCGTTTTGCGATTCATGCCGGAAGCGAGCAGCGTAAGGAACGGGCCTGACACGGCGACGATCAAAGCAAACGCGCTCACCAGATAGCCGGCCTGCGCGGGAGTGACGTGAAACTTTTCAGCGATTTGGGGAAGAACGCCGATCATGCCCATTTCCGTCGTGATGATGCCGAATATCCCTAAAGCCATAAAAAAGATAAGCGAAGAATAGCTGTTTTTCATCACTTGTGCCTCCTTTGGCATATAAAAAAATGGCCTTCGGCGAGAAGACCATTTTTCGGAATTACTTACGATCGGTTCGAGATGACGTTGTCCAGAAACTGATCCGCGTCGCTGTTGAATTTCCAATTCACGCCGAACTGATCGATCAGCGTTCCGAAGCACGAAGACCACGGATAAGCGGATAACGGCATGGTGACATGACCGCCGACGGACAAACTTTTGAAATATTGCTCCAGTTTCGACTTATCGTCCATCACGAGGCTGATCAGAATGTTGTTCCCTTTAATCACTTCGCCCGTTACGGCTTTCATCGAAGGCAAAATGTCGGACATCATGATCTTCCCGCCCGCGAA
This sequence comes from Saccharibacillus alkalitolerans, assembly GCF_011090185.1. Classification (GTDB taxonomy): domain Bacteria; phylum Bacillota; class Bacilli; order Paenibacillales; family Paenibacillaceae; genus Saccharibacillus; species Saccharibacillus alkalitolerans. The sequence goes on from NZ_JAAFGS010000004.1 coordinate 638,335, forward strand.
CTCGATCGAAGACTCCATGATCATCTTCAACTCGTTTTCGGGCATCGGGTAATTCGGATCCTGCGGGATATCCCCGAATCTTACCTGTTTCACCTCGGTTGCGTGGAAAGCCTCCGAATAAAACTCAATCGCTTGTTCTGCGTTTCCGTCAAAGTTCAAATACGCGATAGCCGACATAAGATGCAGCCTCCTTTTTGTTATGGTTGTAGTATAATTGGCGAACGGTGACGACTATATGTCATCGTTTTATACTCTTCAGAAAAAGAGGCGAACCCATGGACAAAGTTGAACGATTAATCTCGATCATTATGATTCTGCTGAAAAAAGACATCGTCTCGACCACCGAATTCGCCCAGTTGTTCAACGTGTCCAAAAGAACGATTCTGCGCGATATGGAAACGCTGAGCGTATCGAACATTCCGATCTATTCGGTCATCGGAGTTAACGGCGGCTACGGCATCATGGATGAATACAAAGTGGATAAACGTCTGCTGAGCAGCGCCGACTTGGAGAATACCTTGACGGCGCTCAGCGGTTTGGAACAAATTCTGGTTAGCGAAGAAGTCGAAGTGACGATCAAAAAAATCGAAGCCATGGTGAGCCCGTCGGCTCCCAAAGCTTCGATTCATCTGTCTTTTTATGATTGGAAAGGTCGATCCGAGATTCGCCAAACGCTGAGAACCTGCCAACAAGCCATAGGGAAAAGCCGATTGGTGACCTTCGATTATATCGATAAAAACGACACGGCCACGAAAAGAACGGTCGAGCCTTATCGGCTTCATTTCAGCGAAACGAGTTGGTATCTGAAAGGATTCTGCTTGGAGCGTAGGGGATATCGGACGTTTAAACTATTTCGGATGGATGATCTTGCGATGACCGATCAGACGTTTAGCCCGAGAGAAGATTTCTTGGAGCAAGAGCGGGAGTCCGATTACCGAGCGGAACTCGTTGAAGTCAAAGCCTTGATCTCCCCCAGCGTGAAAGATCAGTTTATTGAAAGGTACGGGCGGAAGAGCATCGAAAACTATAATTCCGAGTATTTATTGGCTACCCTTCATGTCCCTCAAAACAGCGCGGGATTTCAATTTTTGGCGAGTTTCGGGACGAATTTAGAAATTGTAGAGCCCAGCAGCTACATTGAAGGTTTTCGGAGGTTTTTAGGTAAGATGATGGGGAAGTATGGGTGAATGGGGTGAGGCCTGCCGTTCCCCAGATTAACCCTATCTATAACGGGGTTCAATGCGTAGAGCAGGCCTTATTTTGCGAAGATATCCGCTCGGCGTCTGCCCCCGCAACGTCCGATATTCCGAAGAAGTACTTTCCAGATGATAGAAGCGCGAATAGACGGGAAGACAGATCCAAGGAACTCCTGCCCAACTTATTAAGTCAGCCTTTGCAGATGGGTATGCCTAAATGAAGAATCCGGATATTTCAACCCTGCGCCGATCGCTCGATCCATACAGATGTGAGCGATCCAGATGATCGATCCCAACAGCAGATAATCGCTTGCAAAGAATAAGTAAGCGCACGCGGCAAGCAGAGGGAAAATAAAAGTGTGTCCCAAGTTATACACGATCGCGCCGATTTTCTTATTTACCGCATACCCGAGCATGGTAAGATCGGGGACAAACAACAGAACAAAGAACAACCATACGGGAAATTGCAGCTGAATGTAAACAAAAAAAGAAAGGACAAAAGCAAGCGCATATTCAACGTGAACGATCTGTTTATTCGTCATTTCGCTCCTCCTAAATCTTCTTGAAATAAACTAAGTACTAGCCTTTCTATGTCCTCTATGTTCTCCGAATACTTCACTTCACTCGCAAGCTCTTTAATGGCCTGCACGACCTTCAGCGCCTGTTGGTAAAACCGGATTCTTTCCTCAAGATTCATTATTTTCCGATCCAATAACGATACGGTCTTATCCTTGCATTCCGCTGATAGAGCCGGGTCTTCTCGCAGGATGAGCAACTGCTGAATCTCCTTGATCGTAAAACCCAACTGTTTCAATACGATGATCAGTTGGATTTGCTTTTCACAGTCTTCGTCAAAGTCCCGATAATTGTTTTCTTGTCTAACGGGATTCAATAAGCTCACTTTCTCGTAATAACGAACGGTGTCCGGCTGAATTTGGTATTTGCTTGCAAAATCTTTGATTTTCATGACGGCCTCCTTTCTACCGAGAGCATAACATTGGAGTAAAGTCCAAGGTCAACCCTTCATTTGGCGGCAGGAACGACAAAAGTGCCGACCCCCCCCCTATTTTTTCGTTATAATGGATACTATGAAGAAAATATCGTCTTTTATGGAATGGGGTCTATTTGCTCTTCGTTCCTATCACTATATTTTGCTGGGGTATCGGCTGCTGCAAGTAAGCGAATTTTCGATCCTGACGGTAGCGAATATGGTTTGGCTGATGCTGGCGCTCGTCGTCCCTATGCTGTTCTGGTTTCCTGGGATTCGAAATAACAAGACTTGGTTCTGCATTACGGAGCTGCTGCTGGGCGGTTCTTACTATGTGAATTCCGATATCCATCCGGATCTGACTTCAAGGGCGGACTACTTGCTGCTCAGCCTGATCATGGGATACTTAATGACGAAGAAGACGATCTGGGTGATTCCCGTGGTGGCTTTCATTCCTTTTTTGTCGCAGACTTATTTGCATTTGCCTTGGGAGCACGCATTCAGCTTCGCAGCAGACAATTTATTGTTCTGCTTCATCGGCATATGGGCGAGCTCCGTAGCCAGGGCTTATGAAGAGAAGAACAAACTGGCGCTGGAAGTGGAACGGCAAAATAAGCTGCTCACCCTCTATTCTGCGGAAGTCGAGACCCTTACGCTTCAGGAAGAGCGCACTCGCATGTCGAAAGAGCTTCATGACACGTTAGGGCACTCCTTTATCTCCCTTATTATGAGCTTGGACGCTTCGATTGCTCTACTGGATCGGAAGCCCGAGGAGGTCAAAGACCGATTGATCCGCTTAAGGTTGCTTGCCGAGCAAAATTTGGACGATATGCGAAACATTGTGCACGAAATGGCGGAGGAAGAAGGAGAGAGCCTTACCGAGCAGGTAGAGAACCTTGTTTCCCGTTTCCAAGAGCACACGGGAACCGTACTCGTAGTCAAGCTGATGGGGACAGAGCCCAGGCTGCCTTTTGAAGTACGGCAGACGGTCCTCCGCGTTATTCAGGAAGCCTTCACGAATGCGCTCAAACACGGAAAAGCTTCCCATTTGTCTTTGGAGTTGGACTTTGCCGCGAGCCTACTGCAGTTGGCAGTCCGAAATAACGGCATACCGATCAAAAACACGGATTACGGCTTTGGCCTAACCACGATGAAGCATCGCATTGAGCGATTGGGAGGCAGCTTGTCCGTGAATGCCAAGGAAGAAGCCGAGGCGATGACCGAAGTTAGATGCGAAATACCGCTGAAGGGAGTGCTCCCGCATGTCGAACATTAAGGTACTGATTGCCGACGACCAGGAATTGATTTTGGAAAGCTTACATATCGTGCTGTCCATGGAGGAAGATATCGAAATCGCCGCATTGGCCAAAAACGGGGAAGAGGCCATTCAAGGCTGCGAGCAATTTCGGCCCGACATCGTGCTGATGGATATCAACATGCCCGTCATGGACGGCGTAGCCGCAACGGCCCTGATCAAGAAGCGATTCCCCGACATCAAGATCATTATGCTGACTTCGTATAAGGAAGTGGAATATGTGCTTGCGGCGTTGGGTCATGGCGCGGAAGGTTATCTGCTCAAAGCCATTCATCCCAAAGATCTGGCTGCGGGCATACGCGTCGTTCATACGGGAGGCACGTTAATCACGCAGGAGATGGCGGGCAAAATGATTAAAAGCCTGAACACGAACTCCGCATCGGCCGTAAAAAACAATGAATACGGGCTCAGCGCCCGCGAACTTGAAGTGCTGCATAAGCTGGCTTCCGGCCTGCGCAATCAAGACATTGCCGAGGCGCTTTTTCTCAGTGAAGGGACCGTTAAGAATTACATCTCCACGATCTATTCGAAGCTTCAAGTCAAGGGAAGGCGAGAAGCCACCCGCATCGCCCGAGATTCAGGCATATTGAATCAGAAGTAACCGGATCATGACCAAAGCGCACTGTGCCGATATGACTTTTTCAGCCTAAACTTATAACCATCAAACGTTATAGGAGCTGAGAACAGACATGAAGAAAACAAGCGCCAACCGCATAAATAAGCTGATTCGCTTTCCGATCACCTGGATGCTGTTGGGTGCGGTCGCCATTATTGCTGTACAGGGGCTGCTCCTTATGCTGACCGAGCAGGTGGATGGCGCCGCTTCTCTCGCCTTAACCCTTCTGTTGAGCGCAGCAGCCATCCTGGTGTATAAGCTGATTATGAAGCACTTGGCTCTGCGGCCCACTCCGGAGCTATCCGGCAAGCGCGCATGGAAGGAAGCTTTGGGGGGCATCCTCACGGGGGCGATTTTTATCGCGGTGTCCACGCTTATGATCGTCATGCTCGGCGGCTACTCTTTTCAATGGGCGGCGGTCGCAGATCCGGGTTCTATTGTTATGACGGCAATCGAAGCCGCGTTGGGCGCAGCTATCTTCGAGGAACTGGTATTTCGCGGATTGATGCTTCAAGCCATACAGAAATTAACGGGCAGCTGGATAGCGCTCGCGATCACCTCGCTTACCTTCGGGGCTTTCCATCTTGCCAATCCGGGAGCAACGCTGTGGAGCGCGCTCGCCATTACCCTCGAAGCGGGGGTTCTGCTCGGAGCCGCGTTCTTGTGGCGGCGCAATTTATGGTTCGCCATGGGGCTGCACTTTGCTTGGAACGCGCTCGAAGGCGCGCTCGGCATCCCTGTGTCCGGACTGCCTGCGGCGGGATTGTTCACCGTAACGGCAAACGGCTCGACTTGGCTCACCGGCGGAGATTTCGGCTTGGAAGGCTCCATCGTCACGGTGATTCTGGGACTTGTGATTGCCATTCCGATGCTGATCGGCGCTGCGCGGAAGCAGCCGTAATTCGTCTCGGCGCTAACGGTTCTCCGCTCCCAGATCGCACAGCTGCTCCAGCATCGGCCGACGGGCAGCATGATCGGCGTGACGCATCTGGCGTTTCCGGAGCAGTGGGTGGAAGTCAGCGCGGCAGCGCAGGTGGGGTGAGTGAAAAAGAGGAGGGACTTCGCACCAACCGCGAAGTCCCTCCTCTTTTTCGACAACATATTCGCCATATGCGGCTCAACTTGCTTCCATACGTTAGTAGGTAAAGCAGAAACGAATGTTCCGATGTATGGCGGTAAGTTGATACTTCTTTCCAAAAGTATCTGGAGTTTTGGGAGAAGAGATTGAAGATTTGAACGGTAGAGCCTTGCAGCGGCTTATTAAGGGGGCACGTGGGTAATATCAGACGTGAATTCGCCCTATTTATGATACGGTCCACCCGTATCATAAATAGGGCGAAATCTTCCTAGGCCTTAACTTTGCTCTTTATCATTTAAATTGTCTGCGTGGAATGGCAGTACGACTACCAAAAGACAAGCTTATTGTTGAGGCATCTTTCAAACTCAAGTTCGTTAATTTTGACAGCTTTTATCCTTCCCTCGGCTCTCTGCCTATTTGGTAGATCGGCGAGTGTTTCGGACAACGAATCGGGGATTGCTGTCTGTCAACATAGGTTAACAATGTGTCAGAAACTTTGTTTAGACAGAAGGTTAGAGTGGGAAGTTTTACATCGTACATACCAATAAGTCTCCAGTTATTACTGGAGACTTAAAAAAGCATCGCCGTAGATCCTTTTTACGAAATAGCAGTACCATTAGGCATTTCAGCATCCGGCTTTAATAGAATAACATCTCCTTTTTCCGGGACACCTCCCAAAACTAATACCTCCGATTTGAATCCCGCAATGCGCCGAGGAGGAAAATTGACGATTCCTATAATTTGCTTCCCTACAATTTCCTCAATCTTATAACGCTTAGTTATTTGTGCACTTGAAGATTTCATCCCGATCTCCGGTCCAAAATCAATCTTAAGCTTTATCGCAGGGACCTTTGCTTCTTCAAAAAACTCCGCCTCCTTAATCGTTCCGACACGAATATCTAGTGCTGCAAAATCCTCGATCGTTGCCAACGTTTTGCCTCCTCCGCCAAAGTCTTTAAGCGCTCACGAAAATATCTCTCACGCTTTACGGACAGAACTTAATGAGTTCCGCTCGGTGCTGCATTTTACTGCGCCGGGCGGAACGGCTGCAAGAGTCGAATCCCTTCCTCGATAGATCCCTCCATCAGTTCTAAGAGCTGAGGCACCAGTTCCTGCATCCGCGGGGCGTTCAGGTGCCGATCGAGAGCATCCCGGTTTTCCCAGCGCTCATAGATGATGAATGTACCGGGCTGGCCTTCTACCTCGTGGGCCTCGTAGTCAATGTTGCCCGGGTCGTTGCGCGACGGAGTGACAGCAGCAGTCATGAATGCCTTCATCTCGGCTTCTTTCCCTGCTTTGGCTCTCGCCTCCCAGAGTACAGTAACGTAACGGTTCTTTGTGTCGTTCATTCTAATTCCTCCTAATACCTTAGTTCAAAGCTGTAATGAGCGTCCAAAAGTACGATTAAAGCCTTGGCCGGCAAGAACATCTTGACGAACTATATCTAAACGGCGTGTTTGGTATTCACTCAAAGCATTTATTATCGAATTCGGATGCTTTTTAATGGCATCCATAATGGCAACCGTATCGTCAAGCGAGTCATTAAAGCCTGCGCCCGTCATCGGCGACATGGTATGGGCTGCGTCGCCGATCATGGCTATTCTTCCTTTTGACAATACATTAGGGAGGTATTCATTAACAGGAGCCCCGATTAAACTGCGATCCTTAATCGCGATTTGCAAAACGACATCCTCTTCTTTGCTCCAGTTAGCTTGGCTGGTTTGTGATAGTTCTTTCAGCAGCGAATCCGGAACAGCTTCGCCGTATAAGGAATGCTGGATAATCCCGTCCTTTAACACGCCTAATTCAGACAGCAGCGGATTATGCGAATGATCAAACCAGCAAAAACCTATCCATCGCTGGCCGGGATGGGTTCCCCCCTCTTTCCCTGGCATCACCGCAGTTGTCAATTTACCGGCGGCACTATCGCTGAAATAAGCGCTCGAAAGCTGCCGTTTTTTCCAGTCTTTCTTTGGCAGCAAATTTTCGTCCACTTTCCCTACCCAAGCCAGATAGCCAGCATAATCTGCAAATGGTTTGTCAGGGCTTAAATAACGGCGGACAATACTGCGATATCCATCTGCGCCAATCAAGAAGTCTCCTTTAAACGTCTGCTCCTCTTCACTGGTAGCCCAAGCGGACGATTCATTTTGCCCAACGCTAACAATTCGTGTATGGTGCTGAAGGGTAATGCCGGGTTCTTTAGCGACCGCGTTGCGCAGACGTTGTTGAATGGCTGACCAGGCTTCAACATGGTTGTTGCCATTGGATGCCAAGTGCCTTAGTTCTCGTTCAATTTCACTGTTACGATAGGGCTTCGTGTGTAAGCGAATAAAAGCACCGTTTCTTAATGATGAATCTGCACGTTCAAGAATGGTCACTGCATAACCAGAACGGGATAACGCAAGCCCCATCATTAGACCACCCAAAGATCCACCTACAATAATGGCATGTTCAACCTGTTGTTGTGACATGATGCATTCTCCTACTGCAGCTTCATCTGACTGCGGAGCATCCGATCGAGGAGTTTGTCCGGGAGAATACGGACCAGTCGGGTCAGCAGTGCCGAATCGCGGCCTGCCGTATAGCGGGTGCGCGGCTTGCTTTCATGGATTGCGCGTGAAATAACTGCTGCCACTTTTTCAGGGCGGATACCGTCCGTGGCCCATGATTCTGCCTGAGCCTTCACGGCATCAAAGAGACGGTCATGACGTCTGTGCTGATCCGGCGTCATCAACTTGGATAGCCGCTCCGCCGTCGTAATCCCTTGCTCCGACAGTCCCGTGCTGACGCCACCCGGAGTGATCATGATGACTTTAAGCCCGAACGAGGCCATCTCCCTCCGAAGACTGTCATTGATTGCTTCCATGGCAAACTTTGCTGCCGAATAGATTCCGAAACCGGGCATGGAGACCTTTCCGCCAAGCGAGCCCACATTGACTACGCGTCCGCCGCTGCTCAGCAATGCCGGAGTAAGCGCCTGAATAACCGCAACCTGTCCGATCACGCTGACTTCGATCTGACGGCGTAACTCATCAAGCGGAACCATCTCGAGAGGTGCATTAACGGCGATTCCGGCATTGTTGACCACTGCCCGCAAGGGGCGACCAAGCGGATCCTTCACTACCCGTTCTGCCAGCGCCTTCAGTGTCTCGACATCGGTAACATCGACGATCACCGGCTCGATATTGTTGCTTTTGATTTTGTCGGCGTCTTCCTGACGGCGAACCCCTGCCAAAACGTGAAATCCGTCAGCGGCGAGCTGCTCCGCGGTAGCCCTGCCGATGCCGCTGGACGTACCTGTTACGACGACCATTTCTTGAGTTTGGAATGACATAGTAAACCTCCTAAGTTTGATAAGATATGGATCCCTGTATAGCACTGTTATAGGGCCATTATAGCACCGCTATATAGAGCTGTCTATAGCAGTGCTATATTTTTTTCGAAGTGTCCTGCGGTCCGAACATGGCTTTGACGGGTGCTGCGCGATGCACTTGGCGTGCCTTTCATCTGTCACCCAACACAAACACAAGAAAACTAATGCTCACATCCTCCAAACATAAAAAAAGATCGCCATCCTCCTGGAGTCCAGGTTGGATAGGCGATCTTTTTTTATGCGTCTTCTAAATTGAATATTTGCCTGGAGTCTCCAGGCTCTGTCACCCGAATCGCTCATTCCGAATCGGCGTCCGTCCTCGGGATCAAAATGATCTGCATGACGCTCTCCCGAATGAGATCAACGACGTCGGGTTGGGGTGGAGGAGACTTACGAATCTGGGCTGTCACATACAGCCAAGAGGCCGTATTGGCGGAAGCCCAGACCAGATCTGCTGCAGCCTCGGCGGACACAGCCAGTTTGCCTTCGTCGGCGGCTCTCTGAATATTTTTCACCAATGCTTGGTGCGACTGGTCTGCTGCCTCGATATGGGCACCCTCGAGCAACCGCCCCATCATCGCCGCATAAATCCGAGGACGGGCTGCCGCGAAGCGAACATAGTCATCCCATCCTTGACGAAGAGCTATTTCGGGAATGGTGGACTCCACAGCGGCAACCTTGCTTTCAAATAACTGCTTGAACGCTTCCACTATAGCTGCACTCAGGAGTCCATCGGCATTACCGAAATGATGGTAGAGGGTAGGAGCCGTAACCTGCGCGATCGAAGTTACGGCTCGCGTCGAAAATTGGGCTCCGCCCTCCTCTTCGAGTACCTTAAGAGCAGCTGCCAATATTTTATCGTATGTGTTCATACGTCTATTATAGCAGTGCTATACGCGTATGTCTATTAAAGAGGTCGTACTTCTGTGATTATAATACCTGTAGGATTCTGAAGACCTTGCGAGAGTACGAACCCTGTCGTTCAAGGTGCCGATCCGGCAAGTTGTGATAGAACTTCCGATATTCTTCGCGTCGGTTCGCACAAGAAGGGAATTTTCCCGATCTGCATAGTCTTTTAAAATGCTGGTATAAACTTCAATTTCTTTTCTTCGTCAAAAAATTTGTGTCATTTGTGGTAAGGTTCCCCCCGATTAATCTTCACCGCCCGATACACCTGCTCCACCAACACCAGCCTCATCAACTGATGCGGCAGCGTCATCCGCCCGAAGCACAGCTTCTGCTGCGCCCGCTTCAGCACTTCATCCCCAATTCCATGGCTCCCGCCGATCACAAACACCACATGGCTGCTTCCGTATGTCGCCAACCGATCCAGCTCCGAGGCCAAATCTTCGGAACTCCACATCTTCCCGTCCAGCGTCAACGCGATGACGTGGGCGTCCGGCTTGATATGGCTCAGAATCCGCTCCCCTTCCTTGTCCTTCACGATCTTCACTTCCGCGTCGCTGAGCGTATCCGGCGCTTTCTCGTCCGGCACTTCCACGATCTGCAGTTTCACGTACGGCGTCAGCCGCTTGCTGTACTCCGCGATGCCCTGCACCAGATATTTCTCTTTCAACTTGCCGACTCCGATAATTTGAATAAACATAAATCCTCCCGGTTTCCGTTCGTGGTGTGGTGCCTCCATTATACGATATCGTCTGCCCCGAATCTCCGATGCGGCAAAAAAAGGCGGCCGTTTCGCCAGCTTCCGTTTTATACTGAAAGAGATAGAATGTTCACTCTATTTCCCGAGAAACGGAGCGATATCATGAACCTACAGCATCTCTATGCCGAACGGCTTAACTTCAAATTCGATCTCGGCCTGCCGCACCGCGATATGGGCGCCTTCGAATACGCGAGCTGCGACGACGGCAGCATCGAGCTGTTTCCCGTCGGCGGCGACGGCGATTTTTTCGCCAACTGGATGACCGAGCTGTGGCCGCCCGATCCGCGCTACGGGGATCCCGGAGATCGTCGGCCTATTCTGCACCGCACGTTCCCGCAGCTCGGCGTCTACGACGAGCAGGTGCTGAACTTTCTGCTGTACACGCTGAACGCGACGCTGTCTCTTCCGCCGCTCTCGCCTTATCACGCCATGAACGAGCGGATGAAGCAGTACGCTTTTTTCCGGTTGGCCCGTTTGTCCGCTCTCTCTCCGGAGAATGCCGAGCGAAAAGACTCCCTGCGGGACTTCTTGTTCTGGTTCTATCTGTACGCCCATCCGGTGAACGGCGATACGTTGGAAGCTTTCTCGTTCCGCGGCGCCTCCGCTTCCGGGCAGGCCGAACTGATCCATACGGAATCCGGCGTCTCTGTACGGGACTACTTCCGGGCTTACCACGATTATTATGCCGAGCGTCATGAAGCGTTCGAAGAACGGCTGACGCTGGGACCGGAGGAGATCCGCGCCTGCGGGAACTTGACGCTTCTGCTGCTGGATGCCCTCGAAGGACGTCCGTCGACGGAGACGGATATGCCTATGCTGCCGACGCTTCCCGGACATCCGGAGCTGGACGCGGCGATCTCGCTGATCCATTCGCCCGGCGGGCTGCTGTCCGAGTATACCCGGGGCCGAAGCGCCGTATTCGAGGTCATGGGCAGGCTGTTTGAGACTTCCCCTTCGACAGACGATATGGTAAAAGAGACCTCCTCTATCGCGAACGACGGCGCGGCCCCCGCCCGGTCTTCCTACCACGATTATATCGCCGGCATGCTGCTGGACGATTATATCTGCTGCGTGCTGCATGTCGATTTCGACGAAATCTTCCGGCTGATCGCCCATTTCGAGCCTGCACCGGCGCTGCGCACGAAGATCGTCAGCAGTCTGTTCGCCGATACGATCTTTCTTCAGAAAAGGCTGCGGCAGCAGGGGATCGACCTTGTTTCGGATTACCCGGAGGTTACCGCCTGCTTCGACGAAAACGCCCGGCGCATGTGGGGCGTACAGCGATAACGCAAAATGCTGCGCTTGTTTCCTCCCAACCTAATTTTTGTTTCCGCGCCAAAAAAGACGGCCGCTCCCCCCTCAGGGCGGCAGCGCCGTCTTTTTCGTTTCCGCTTAACTTCCCGTCAATTATCCGCCCGTCTCCAGCAGCCTCTTCATTCTCTCCCGCGTCTCCGCGTCCAGCGGAAGATTGACGGTTACTTGAAGATCGGCGGAGTCGATCGCTTGAAGCGACAAATGGCCGAAGCGCAGGATGCCCGCCGTCGGATGCATCAGGCGCTTTTCTCCCTCCGGCGCATGCAGCACCTGATGCAGAGGCCACCATTCCCGAAACTCTCCGCTGCATGCCTGCAAATCTGCGATCATCTCTTCCCACCACGGATCTCCCGCCGCGTGCGCGTAATTGGCGCGAAACTGGGCCAGACGATGCCGCGCGTTTTGCTCCCACTGCTCGCCGAGCAGCCGACGCGCGTATTCGGTCGTGAACAAGCGCCAGATCGTGTTTCTTTCCCTGGCCGACATCGCTTCGTAATCGCCGAACACCAGAGCGGCCGCGCGGTTCCAGCCGACGATGTCCCAGCGCGCGTTCACCGCGAATGCGGGGCTGTCCCCCTGCCTGTCCAAAAACATCTGCAGAAGCGGGCTGACTTCAAGCTGGGGCTCGTGCCGCTCCGCCGGCGGATGTCCCGCGGCCAGCAGAAACAAATGCCGGCGCTCCTGCGGGTCCAGCCTCAGCGTGCGCGACAAGCTGTCCAGCACCTGGGCGGAGACTTGAATATCCCTTCCCTGCTCCAGCCAGGTGTACCAGTCCACGCTGATTCCCGCGAGCACGGCGACTTCTTCCCTGCGCAGCCCCTGGGTTCTTCGTCTTCCGCCGACGGGCAGACCGACCTGCTCCGGAGTCAGACGGGCCCGCCGGGTGCGAAGGAATTCCGCCAGCGGTTTGGTTTTTTTCGATTCTTCCCGCATCTCTTCAACCCTCCTCGATCCGAATATCCCGGGAGTGCCGCTCCTAGGTTAACTTCCTCCCTCGCTGCCCCGCTTTTCCGGTTCTATACTGATATCGTCATCATTATACCCGGATTACGAGGAGGAACACGAATGAAAACGAACACGCAAAGCGCCGCCCCTTCCTCTACTCAGGAACAGGAACCGCTGCTCGAATGGAACAAGACCGCCCTGGTCGTTATCGATCTGCAGGGTTGGACGAAAGGCGTAGAGTATGCCCCTTATTCTTCCGAGACGGTCGTCGCGCGTGCCGCCGAGCTGGCCGAACGCTTCCGCGAAAAAGGCGCTTTTGTCGCTCTTGTGCATGTATCCAGCCGGGATTTTCGGGACATTCCCAAGCCCCGGCTCGACGCCTCGCCTCCGCCCATGAACCTGGAAGAAGGCTGGGACGATTTCCTTCCCGGACTCGGCCGGGCCGAGAGCGATCACGTCGTCGTCAAAAAGCAGTGGGGCGCTTTTCACGGGACGGATCTCGATCTGCAGCTGCGCCGCCGCGGGCTCGATACGATCGTCCTCTGCGGCATCGCTTCGGGCATCGGCGTCGACACGACGGCCAGGGAAGCTTTTCATCACGGCTACCGGATCATTTTCGCGATCGACGCCATGACCGGATTTACCCTGGCCGAGCACGAACACGTGCGCGATTTCATTTTCCCGAGAATCGGACGGATCCGCACGACGGAAGAGATTCTGCAGGTGAAATAATTGCGCTCCAACCGTTTCCGAACGTCATGCAAAAAGACGGCTCCTTCGCCCGCAAAGGCAGAAGCGCCGTCTTTTTCGTTTTTCTCTCGGATCTGCTTTACAGTCCCTTGATCTCCAACAGCTCGTACGCGATCGTGCCCATCGGCGCTTCCACGCTGATCTTGTCGCCGACCGCTTTGCCCATCAGCGCTTTGCCGAGCGGGCTCTCGTAGGAGATCTTGTTGTTCGCCACGTCCGCTTCGGCCGGGCCGACCATCTGGTACTCCAGCTGCTCGCCGAATTCGACGTCGTTCAGGACGACCGTCGAGCCGACGTGCACCGTATTGGAATCCATATGTCTCGCATCCACGATGCGCGCTTTGGTCAGCATTTTCTCAAGCTGCAGAATGCGGGTCTCCATAAACGCCTGCTCGTCCTTGGCCGAATGGTACTCGCTGTTCTCCTTCAGGTCGCCGTAGCTGATCGCCAGCTTGATGCGCGCGGCCAGCTCTTTGCGCTTCACGTATTTGAGGTCGTCGAGCTCCGCCTGGAGCTTGTCGAACCCTTCCTGCGTCAATACTACTTCTTCGTCTGCCATGCTTTTGCTCACCCCACTCGAGTTTCTTCCTTTTAAGTGTACTCCTTTTCCGCCCAACAATCGAATATTTCGCGTTTTAGACGCCGACCGAGCGATTTACCCACCAGAGCGCCAGCGCAATCAGGGCGAACATCAGCACGATCAGCCCGATCACCGCGATATGCCATTTACGGTACATGGACAAAATGGCGATATATTCGCGGATAAACGCGTTCGGCAGATAGTAAAAAGCGGTCTTCGACCCGATGCCGTCCGCTTTAAGCCCCGCTTTGCGCGCATACACGCCGGCTCGGAACAGATGGAAGTTGTTGGTCGCGAATACGCAGGTGTACCGTCCTTCGCCGCTTTCCTCGTCCATGATCTTTTTGGAAAAAGCCATGTTCTGCAGCGTATTCACCGAACGGTCTTCCAGGATGATCCATTCGTCCGGAATCCCCTGCTCCAGCAAATAATTGCGCATGGCGGCGGCTTCGGAGATCATCTCGTCGGAACCTTTGCCGCCGGAGACGACGAATTTCGGAGGCACGTACGGCATCGCTTCCTGCTTCCGGTAAAAGGCGATGGCGCGCTTCAGCCGCCCGGCGAGCAGCGGCGTGACTTTGTCTCCCTTCAGTCCGGCGCCGAGCACGACGATGTAATCCCGCGGCGGCTTCGGACGCACCAGATTGTACAGGATGCACGACACGAGGTAGCAGAGGAATACGAATCCCAGATACGCGGTGATCGTCGCGATCAAGACTACGGGCAGCGCCAACTCTTCGTGACCGGTCCAAAAAGGCGCCAGAATCAGCAGGCCCAGGTAAAGGAAGATCAATAAGCCGAGTCCCAGCGTCAGCAGGTTTTTCGGTTTAAAGCCTTCTTTCCTCCATAAAATGCGCGCGTTGTAGATCAGCCCCGCGCCGGTACCGATAACGAGCAGCGGCACCAGCACGATAAAGATCAGCGCTCCGAACACGGTCGCATAGCGCACCGTGTCGATCTCGTCGGCAGCCCGAATCACGCTGATCATGAGCGAGAAGGCGAGCATCAGCAGACCGAGCGTCAGCAGCATGCCGACGCGGATCCGGCGCTTGTCGCGCAGGTAGCTGATCATAAAAGCAAACAGAACCAAAGCGGTCAATCCGTAGCTGAACACGTTAATAAAAAGGAAGTCCATCGGTTTAAAAGCTCCCTTTCGTCGCCGACCAAAGAGACCGTCCGCAAGTCCCGCTGCGCGGGATCAGGCGGGCGGCCCTTCGGCCGGTCGCGTATAATCGTTCTCCGGCGCGGGCTGCGCTAGACGACCAGCACTTCCGCCGGTTCTTCGCAGTGCGCGCACTTGACCGGCGGGTCCCAATCGGAGAACTCGGTCTCCTTCAGGTTCACCAGGTCCGGCGCGTCTTCGTATTCGTCCAAAAATTGTTCAAGCGCGGTCTCGATATGTTGTTTGCATACACAGTACATGAATGACACTCCCGAATGTTAGTTTTATTGATTCCCCGCCTCGGGCCGCTCCCCCAGCGTGACGGTGACCGTGTTCTTTTTGCCTTCGCGATAGTAGCTGATCTTCATCTTGTCGCCGATGTGCTTGCGCTGATACAGATATTTGCGCAGCATCAGGGTAGAGTCGATCGACTGGTTGTCGAAACCGACGATGACGTCGTTCAATCGGATGCCGGCATCTTTGGCGGGGCCGAGCGATTCCAGCACGACGACGCCTTTCTCGATGCTGCTCGGAAGCTTCAGCTCGTCGACCTGATCTTCGGCCATAGGCGCGTACGGATTGTTCAGATCGAGCGAGTAGACGCCTAGGTACGGCCGGCTGATCTTGCCGCTCTTCAGCAGTTCGTCGGCCGTCGCCATGACCTGGTTGATCGGAATGGCGAAGCCGATTCCTTCGACCCCCGCGCTGGCGATCTTCATCGTGTTGATGCCGATCAGGCGGCCGTCGAGATCGACCAGTGCGCCGCCGCTGTTGCCTTCGTTGATGGCCGCGTCGGTCTGAATCACCTGCTGTTCCCAGTCATAGACGCCGTCTTCGTTCAGCGAGACGGGCATCACTCTCTGGGGGTAGCTGACAATGCCCGAAGTCAGCGTATCGCCGAGCCCGAGCGGATTGCCGAGCGCGATGACCGTCTCGCCGAGGTCCAGGCGGTCGGAATCGCCGATCTGCGCGACGGCTTTGACTTTGCCGCCGTCGATCTCCAGCACCGCTACGTCGGTGATGATATCGGAACCGAGCAGCTTCGCTTTCAGGCGGGTGCCGTCGGTCAGCACCGCCTCCAGCTGCCCCGCCCCGGCGATCACATGCTGATTCGTGATGACATAAGCTTTGCCGCCCTGCTTCTCGAAGACGACGCCCGAACCGAGCGCCGCGTTCTCCAGCGAAGTGTCGCCCGCCGTCCGGTGGTTGACGATGCTGACGACCGAGGGCCGCACGGCGGCCGCGGCCTGCACGATCCGGTCGTACGGATCGCCCGAAGCGGAAGCCGAACCGAGCGCGGCAGCGTTCAGCCGCGGCAGCACCACGGCCGTGAACAGGCCGACCAGCAGCAGCACGGTCAACAGCGAAGCGAGCACCGCGCTGACCGCGGCGGTCCAGGCGCCGCCCGAGCGGCGTTCGTAGCCGCCGTAAGCGCCGCGTCTTCTTCCGCGGCGAGGACTTGTCTCGCTGAACCCGCGCCGGCGTCCGCTTCCGCCGTAGTATTCGTCATCAAACAGCCCCATATGCACCCATCCTTCTATCCGTGCATCCGCTCGCTGCGGGATCGGCTTCGATGCCGACCGTCCCGAGCGGCGGCTTCGGACGCTTTCTTTTTGCCCTAGTTATCCTCTATTCATTAAACCGATTGCCCGGCCGCCGACGCCGTCCGTTCGGAACGGCCCCGCCTGCGGGGCAGAGCCGGACCTGGCCGGCATTCCGCCTTCATTCCCCGGTCTTGCTCCCCACTTCGTCCCAAGGAGTCGGCATGTTCCAGTGCGTATCGCGCAGCTGGAACTCGCTGTCCTTAAAAAACACGCCGCAGTCTTCCATCGAGCATCTGACCGTCATCTTGGCGATGTCCATCATGTTGTGGTCGCGGCTGAGGTGGGCCAGATACGTGCGTTTCAAGCGGCCGTTGAGCAGCTCGCTGAGCGCTTCTCCCGCCGCGTTGTTGGACAGGTGACCGATGTCGCTCAGAATACGGCGCTTGATGTTCCACGGATAGCGGCCCATGCGCAGCATCTCGATGTCGTGATTCGATTCAAGCACCAGCACGTCCGAATCGTAGATCGATTCCTTGACCTTATCGCTCATGTATCCGAGGTCCGTCGCCAGACTAAGCTTATGCATGCCGTCGTCGAACGTATAGCCGACCGGTTCCGCCGCATCGTGCGAGATGCCGAACGAGACGGCCCGCAGCGAACCGAAGTCCATCGCGGCGCCCGTTTCCATGATTTTGCGCTGCTCGGGCTCGATCTTCCCGACATGCTTCTCCATCGCTTCCCACGTGCTCGCGTTGGCGTACACGGGAAGATTGTATTTGCGCGCGATCGCGCCGAGTCCCTTGATATGATCCGAGTGCTCGTGCGTGATCAGGATGCCGCTGAGATGCTCCGGCGACACGTCGCGCTCGCGAAACAGCTCCTCCAGTCTTTTTGCGCTCAGGCCCGCATCGACCAGCAGCGACGTGCCGCCCAGTTCGATGACCGTGGCATTGCCCGTCGATCCGCTCGACAATACGGTAAAACGCATTCCCATACCCATTTGTGTTCTCCTTCTCTCCTGCTGCTTCAGGGACTGATAACGTCGCCGCTTGCGCCCTGCACGTAGTAGACGCTGTACGAGGACGAATCGCCGTTCTCGACGGTGAAGCGCCAGACCGGCGCCGCCACCTGCGTCTCGGAATCGAATGTCTGGCCGTAGAAGCCGAGCACGATTTCCTTGACGACCGCCCCTTCGGGCAGGTAATTCTCGACCAGCGTGCCGAGCGCCTTCTGCGCCGGCAGCACCTCCGTCGCCGCTCCCGCTTCTTGAATTTCCACGGGAGCTCCGAGATAGGCGGTGATCTTTTGGTCGGTATAAAAAAGTTCCAGGCTCGCGTTAAACAGCGGCCATTGATCTTCGAACAGCGGGTGCAGCGTGAACGATCCGTCTCCGCTGCCTCCCGCGGCGAACGCGTCGTAACTGTAATCCCCGATGTCCGGAATTTCGGACCGCAGCGCCGCCGCGAGATCGCCGGGAGCGAAGATCAGCTTGCTGTCGGCCGGAGCGGCAAGCCGGACGGGACCGTCCGGAGTCTTATGCGTATACCGGTACGAAATTTTCGGCAGGCTCGGCGTATCGGCGGGCACGGAGGTCAGCACCTGGATGTTCTTCTCTTCCATCGCGCGCTGCGTGCTTTCGCTCAGCGAGTCGAAGCCGAGGCTTGCGCCCTGCTGCTCGCGCACATCGTTCCAGAGCTGGTAACCCAGCACGAGATTCAGCAGCAAAAACGCATAGATCAAGACGTTTTTGGCTCTTCCCCAATCCAAGCTTCGTCCCCTCCTTTCGCCCTGCCGCCGCTTCCCGGCGGTCCGTCAATTGAATGTCACGGCCGAATCGTCCGACAGCACCGCCACCCAGCCGGGCACGAGCCGCAGCGTAGTGCCGTTCATGCGCGGCGTGTAGGCCGGGTACAGATTCGTTACCTTCAGGCCGTGCACTTCTTCGACTTTCGTTATCCGGTCGATCAGATCCTGGCCGCCGGACAGCGTATACTGCGGCCCCGGCTGCGCCGCTTCCGGCGTCTCCAGCAGCGAGCGTTCGTAGAACGAGACCGTTCCCTGCTGAAGAATGAGACTCATGTAACCGTAGCGGACGGTGCCGCTGCCCAGAATCGGCAGGGAACCGTAATACTGCTGAAAGCGAACGCCGATGTCCGAATCGGCATTCGATTTCTTCTCGCGGATCGGCAGTTCGGCACGGTAGGTGCCGTTCCAGCCTCCGTGCTGGTTGACGAAATCGACCGCCGATAGCACGCTCTCCGTGGCATCCGCCCGAACGGCCGGCACGGCCGCCGGATCGGTATACGTCATCCAGCGTCCGTCGTCCTCGATCTGGAGGCTGCGCTTGCTGTCGGTATAGATCTCCGATCCGTCCTGCTCGTGAATATTGCGCGTCACGGCCGGATCGGCAAACAGATTGCGCTGCATCTGGTCGCTGGTGAAAGCATCCGTCTCCAGCACCGCCTCCGCCAGCACGATCGGCTTGGACGGCACGTACAGCGTATGCTTTTTCAGCGGCGTATAAGGCGTCCAATCTTCCCCGAACGCCACATGCTGCAGGACATCCTGCACGGTCAGGTCCAGCTGCTTGGCTTCGTACACGTCCTTCCCGTTCGAGCTGAAGAAGAACGCGCGCGGCTTCTCTTCGCCGCTTCCGGTATAAATCCAGATGCGGTCGATATCCGCCGTCTCGAACGCCGCGTCGGCCGACAGCCGCATCTTTTTCTGCAGCAGCGGCACCGGCAGGCCGGTTCCGAACGAGAGCTCGATGCCCGGATTTTCGGCCGCGATCTTCCCCCAGTCCTCGCCGGATACCGGCTGCACCTGGAAGGCCGCGAAATCGCGCGCCTGAACGCGCGCGTAAATCAGCTTGTAAAAAGCGGAGTCCGGATAAAAAATCGTATGCCGGTCCTCGCCCATATGAATGATCATCCGATCGGGATACAGCGTGTCTTCCACGCTGTGCTGCTCGCCCATCTCGTCGGTCCGTACATAACCGGCCGACGACACCGCCGTCGAACCCGTACCGGGCAGCCGATAGATCAGCAGATAGCTCTGCGCGAGGCTGGCGGCGACAAGCAGCGTGAGCAGCACCGTTTTGAATCGCTCTTTCACTTGCCGCCGCCCCCTTCCGCATAGGCGGGAAGCGTGAACGTCACGCGCGTTCCCTGCCCGTACTCCGACTCGATGGCAATCTCGCCTCCGTGCGCTTCCACGATCTCGCGCGCGATGGCCAATCCGAGCCCGGTGCCGCCCATGCCGCGCGAACGCGCTTTGTCGACCCGGTAGAAGCGCTCGAAGATTCGGCCCAGTTCTTCCTTCGGAATACCGATGCCGGTATCGGACACGATGATCGCGTAACGCTTACCGTCCTCGAGACGGCGGGCATCCAGCGTTACCAAGCCTCCTTCGGCCGTGTACTTCATCGCGTTGGATACGACATTGTCCAGCACTTGGTCGATCTGGTCGCGGTCGACGTCGACCGCCCCCAGGCTGGGCAGCGCCTTGAGCGAAATTCCGATTCCCTTATCCCGCAGCGGGAAAGTGAAACGTTCGGCGACCTCCTCGATCATCTCGAACAGATCGGTCTTTTTGCGGCGTACCGCCGTTTCCTTGGAATCCATTCGCGACAGCTGCAGCAGGTCCGTCACGAGCCGGATCATCCGTTCCGTCTCGTTCTGAATGACGCCGACGAAGCGGCCGGCCACTGCGCGGTCGTCGAGCGCTCCGTCCTCCAGCGCCTCGGTGTAGCTCTTGATCGTCGTGAGCGGCGTGCGCAGCTCGTGCGAGACGTTGGCCACGAATTCGCGCCGCAGCGTATCGAGCCGCTCCTGCTCGGTAATGTCCTGCAGCACGGCGATGGTGCCGCTGACGCCGACCTCCGTCCCGCCTTCGCGGCGGTGGATAGGGCTGAGCGTCGCCTTGATCGTCAGGTCTCCCAGCCCGCCCGGTCCGCCGGGCGAATCCGGCGTCCCTCCGCTGCCGCCCAGAATGATGCTGCGCAGTCCGGCCGCGTTCAGCTCCTCGTCTTCTTCCGGCAGGTCCAGCAGCTTCGAGATGCTGCGGCCGATGATCTCCGCTTCCCGCATGCCGAGCATGGCGCTCGCGACCCGGTTGACCAGAATGACCGAACCGGATTCGTCGGCGGCGATCACGCCGTCGCTCATGTTGGTCAGGATGGAGGACAGCTTCTCCTTCTCCTCTTCGTTCAGAGACAGCACGCCCTGCAGCCGGCTCGTCATATGGTTGAACGCCTCGCCGAGCTGGCCGATCTCGTCGTCGCCGAATACCGGCATCCGCACGTGGAAACGTCCTTCCGCGACCGCCGTCGCCCGCTTGGTCATCTCCTTGATCGGCTGCGTGACCGTATGCGCCAGAATGACGCCGAGCACGGCCGTCAGGCCGAGCGCGATCAGCACGCCGGAGATGAAAATGCTGTTGATGCGCTGCATTGTGTCGTACAGGCTCTGCATCGAAGCGACGATATAGATCGCGCCGACGATCTTGCCCCCGCTGAATACCGGCTTGGCGACGACCTTTTTGCGCAGATTGTCTTCGTCGACGATGTATTCCTCGTTATCGTCGATGCCCTGAAGCGCGCGGCTGACGACCGTCTGCGTGTTCTTGCTGTTGACGAGGTCCGCATGCGACGACAGCGAGGTGATCAGCACCCGGCCGCTGACGTCGAGCACCTGGATCTCGCCGCTGCTCATGCTGGAGAAGTTGTCGACCAGCGTGCGCAGGCTCGCCGTCTTGTCTTCCGCCGCTTCCCCGCTGCCGCTCCAGTTCTGACCCGCCAGCACGGACAGCAGTTCGGCCTGTTCCTTCAGATCGTTCGTAAAGTTGTTCGTCAGCGACGTCTTCATCGCGCTCACGAAGTAGACGCCGATCAGCTGCATGGCGATCAGGATCAGCAGCATGTAGACGATGATCAGCTTGGCCTGCACCGAACGGAAAAACGGCGCTTTGCGCAGCATCCTCTAAAATCCTCCCGGCTTGTTCGATCGCATCATGTAGCCCAGTCCGCGCCGGGTCAGAATGTATTCCGGCTTGCTCGG
Organism: Saccharibacillus alkalitolerans; assembly: GCF_011090185.1. Taxonomy (GTDB): domain Bacteria; phylum Bacillota; class Bacilli; order Paenibacillales; family Paenibacillaceae; genus Saccharibacillus; species Saccharibacillus alkalitolerans. Next base: position 659,922 of record NZ_JAAFGS010000004.1, read on the forward strand.
GTCGTCCTCGATTTTTTCGCGCAGTCGCCGAACGGTCACGTCGACCGTCCGCACGTCGCCGAAATATTCGAAGCCCCATACCGCCTGCAGCAGATGTTCGCGGGTCATGACTTTGCCGGCGTTTTTCGCCATATAGTAAACGAGTTCGTATTCGCGGTGCGTCAGGTCGAGCGGCTCCCCGTTTTTGTACACCGTGTACATATCCGTATCGATAAAGAGAGCTTCCACCGTCAATCCCTGCCGCCGCTGCTCCTGCGCGCCGCTTCCGAGATGCAGCGCCGCGCCCGGCTGATGCCTCCGCATCTGAGCCTTGACCCGGGCCAGCAGCTCGCGCGTGCTGAACGGCTTCGTCACGTAGTCGTCCGCGCCGAGCTCCAGGCCCAGCACTTTGTCGATCTCGCCGTCTTTGGCGGTCAGCATGATGATCGGCACCGCCAGCTTGGCCCGGACTTCGCGGCAGACGTCCATCCCGTCCTTGCCCGGCAGCATCAAATCGAGCAGAATCAGGTCCGGCGGCTCGCTCAGCGCGAGTTCCACCGCTTGAATGCCGTCGAACGCGCAGGTGACTTCGTAGCCTTCTTTTTCAAGATTGAACTTCAATATATCCGCAATCGGCTGTTCGTCGTCCACAACCAGGATTTTGCCCTGCATTCCTTTCAGCCCCCCTGCTTCGACTCCCCGAGTTTCTTTAGATCGCGCCGGGGGATATCCCCCTTATTTTATCATAGGCGACGGGAAAAAGCGCCGCCGGAAGATGCCGGCGGCGCTTTAAAAAAAAGGATAGCTCCTGCTTCGGCTGCCGGTTTGGCTGCAGCCTTTCGTTTTCGACCGCTTCATGCCTGTTAAGGCAGGTAGGACAGCGGATTTTGAGGCGTTCCTCCCTGACGGATCTCGAAGTGCAGATGCGTGCCGGTGGAATGTCCGGTATTGCCCATGACGCCGATCGACTGGCCGCGGGATACGGACTGGCCGACGCTGACGCCGATACTGCTCAAATGGCCGTAGCGCGTCTCGAACCCGTCGCCGTGGCTGATGATGACGATGTTGCCGTAGCCGTTCATTTGACCGGCGTAGGTTACCGTTCCCGGCGCGGAGGCCATAATGGTGGACGGTCCCGTCAAGTCGACGCCGGCATGCAGCTTGCCCCAGCGGGTGCCGAACGTGCTGGAGATCGAAGCGCCGCTGACCGGCCAGCTGAAGCCGCTGCCGCTCGAAGTGACTTCTTCCTGATTATCGTCGCCGGATTTGCTCGGCGATGAAGACGATTCGGAGGATTGGGATTCGGATTCGGACGAACTGCCGGAGGACCGTTCCTCGCCCTTCTGCGCCGGATCCGCTTCAACCTTTTCCTCGGCAACCGGCTTCTCTTCCACGATCACTTTCGTTCCTTTGACGATAATGATCGGAGCGGAACGGCGAACCACTTCCTGGCCGATCCATTCCTCGCGCACGATCTCGCCGTTTTCCTTCGTCAGGCGGTAGTCGACCCGCTTCGATCCGCTCTTGCCCGGCGAAGCGACGATCCGCTTGCCCGCGGCAAGGTCGGGATTGCGGCGGATGACCATCTCCGGCGCGGTCGGAATGAGCTCGGAGACCGACTCGACCGTGGTGACCGTCATGGCCGGATCCGGCAGCGTGATGCGCAGCACCTGACCGATCTGCAGCGTGAATTCTTCGATGTCCGTGTTGTTCGCGTACAATTCGTCCTGCGTGATGCCGAATTTGGCCGCGATGGAGCTCACCGTATCGCCTTCGGCGACGGTGTAGGTAACCGGATCTTCTTCCCCGACCGTCAGCAGCTTGTACGCTTCCTCCTCGGTCAGAATTCGCGTCGGCGACGTCTTGGTCTCGTTGTAGGCGATCTTTTCGTTGATCTTGATGGAGTCCAGCTTCGCGGTCGAACCGTCTTTCGAAGCGGCGCTGCCCGTCGACGCCAGCTTCTTCGTCGCCCGGCCCGCGGTCTGCGTCCCTTTTTGGATATAGGACTTCTCGGCTTTGCGCACCAGCTTCTTGGCGGTGGCTTCGTCCTTGACGATACCGACGACTTTGCCGCCCACGACCAGTTCAACGCCGGTAGCATAAGCCTTGATGCTTCCGTCCAGCTTGCTCAGCGTCGCCTCGGTATCCGGGACGGCTTTATAGCCTTCGGCTTCTTCCGCGCGGATGTTCGCCGTATACAGCTTCATGTCCGCGCCGGGATACTTTTTCGCGAACTCCCGCTTCTTCTTCGCGATCAGCTCGTCGAGCTGCTTCTTGTCGGCGATCGTGCCGATAACGGTGTCGCCGGAGTAGACCGTATAGTAAGGATAAGTATGCTCTTCTACGTATTTGAATCCGCCGAAGGTCAGCCCGCCCGCGATCACGACGCCGCCCACGATCCCCGCTGCCCAGCGGCGAATCTTCTTCGGTCTTCCTCCCGCCAAAACGATCCTGCTTCCCTGCTGCATTTCCGACTGCTCGGAAACGGCAGCTTCGCCCTGGCCCTTGTTGTCCAAACTTTCCATGATCTTCTCCTTTGCCTGGCAGACGAAATAGTGTCAAAATTTTAACCTTTTCAAAACCTTTGTTTACTTTACCACAGCCCAAGCGAACAATTCAACTTTGCAAAACGGCAAAAAACCCGCGCCGGGCGCGGGTTTGGGTGTGTGTCGCTAACTTTTTCCGAACGGTCGGCGACCGCGGTCAAGCCTGCTTGGGCTTAGACGTAGATCGGCAGAACCGGATTCGTCTGCTCGCGGTTGCGGCCGACGGAGAAGATGGCGATCGGAATGCCGGTCAGTTCGCTGACGCGGTTCACGTAATTGCGTGTCGTTTCCGGGAGATCGTCCAGCGTCTTGGCGCCGGTGATGTCTTCGCTCCAGCCCGGCATTTCCTCGTAGACCGCTTCGCACTGCGCCAGCATTTTCAAGCTTGCCGGGTAGTGGGTAATGATCTCGCCGTTCAATTTGTAACCGGTGCAGATCTTAACCGTCTCGAGGCCCGTCAGCACGTCCAGCGAGTTCAGTGACAATCCCGTGATGCCGCTGACGCGTCTCGCGTGGCGCACGACGACCGTATCGAACCAGCCGACGCGGCGCGGACGGCCCGTCACGGTGCCGTATTCGTGGCCCGTTTCGCGGATCGTGTCGCCGATCTCGTCATGCAGTTCGGTCGGGAACGGTCCGTCGCCGACGCGCGTCGTGTAAGCCTTGGCGACGCCGATGACCTGGTTGATGCGCGCCGGGCCGACGCCCGATCCGATGCAGACGCCGCCCGCGGACGGGTTGGACGAAGTGACGAACGGGTACGTGCCCTGGTCGATGTCCAGCATGACGCCCTGCGCCCCTTCGAACAGCACTTTTTTATCTTCATCGATGTATTCGTTGAGCACGACCGACGTGTCGCAAACGTAAGGACGAAGCGCTTCGGCATATTCCAGATAATTTTTCAGAATTTCTTCCGCGTCGACCGGAGTGCCGCCGTATACCTGCTCGATCATATGATTTTTCTCTTTGACCAGATGGCGCAGCTTCAGTTCGAACTCTTCGGCGTCCATCAGGTCCGCCATGCGGATGCCGATGCGGGCCGCTTTGTCCATGTAGCACGGACCGATCCCTTTGCCCGTCGTGCCGATCTTGTTCGGTCCTTTGCGTTCTTCTTCCAGCGCGTCCAACACCATGTGGTAAGGCATGATGATATGCGCCCGGTCGCTGATGGACAGGTTTTTCGTGGTGAATCCGTTATCGTGAATGTAGTTGATTTCCTCGATCAGCGCTTTCGGGTTGATGACCATCCCGTTGCCGATGACGCAGGCTTTGTCCTGATAGAAAATGCCCGAAGGAATCATCGTCAATTTATACTTTTTTTCCTCGATCAAAATGGTATGGCCCGCGTTGTTGCCGCCCTGATAGCGAGCGACGACGTCGGCGCCTTCCGCCAAATAGTCCGTAATCTTGCCTTTGCCTTCGTCTCCCCACTGCGTTCCCACTACGACTACCGTTGACATTGTACATTCCTCCGTGGGTGCCTTTGCACCTTTGTATTGGTCGTCCGTCCTCTATCCCGGCAGGAATTTCGTCAATGGAAAGGCCAGCTGAGAAGCGTGCTAACGGACGAGCGGAGACGGCTTTTGCCGGATGCCGAGAGTCTGCCGGACAGTCCCTGGCGGCCGAAAAGCGCTCCTTATGCTGCTTTAACGCAGCACTCATAGTGTACCAGCCTCATTTTTCAAAGTCAAATAAATAACGAACGAATAATGATTGATGTGAATTAAATGTTCGGGAAAAAGGAAGGTAAGGGGCTTGGCGCCTTCTTCGGCGATCTGCAGAGCGGCGGACTGTCCCGGTTCCGATTTTCTCTTTTCATTTTCTTACCTTAAAAGCAACTTTATTTACATTTTATTTCCATGAAAAGGGTTTGAGTCGATGAAAGCGAGTTTAAATTAGGGGCATCATGCCTTCCCATAACCATCATCACGACAATACTTTTAAGGGGTGAAAAGAATGGCTAAACTCGCAGTCAAAATGCTGGCCAACGCAGTCGTCGTTATCGGATTGACCATGTGGTTCGGAGAAGCGGATTTCGTAAGCGCTCTGATCGTTACCGTTATCCTCGGCGCGATCGCTTATGTACTGGGCGATATGCTGATCCTGCCCGCAGCCGGCAATACCGCCGCCACGATCGGCGATGCCGCTCTTACGTATCTGGTGCTGTGGGGCGCTTCCTCGATGCTGGGCTGGAACCTTTCGTTTTTCGAAATGTTCGTGATCGCCCTGGTCGTCGGCATCTTCGAATTCTTCTTCCATGTGTGGCTGCTGCAGAGCGGCATTCCGGGCCGGAAAGACAATGCCGGACACCAACGTCTTCCTGCTCAGCGTTAAGAGCATGTAGAAAGCCCATCAGGCTTTAAGCCTTTTTCTTAAAAAGTCAAAAAAGGCGCCGGACATGTCGATGTCCGGCGCCTTTTTATTTCCCTGCCTGGAGGCCGCCGGATCTCCCCGGCGGCCTCTCTCCTCCGCTACCCCGCAAACGAGTCATGAGCCCGTTCGTAATTGACGAACTTATTGAAGTTCTTCAAGAACACCAGCTCCACGGTTCCCACCGGACCGTTACGCTGCTTGGCGATGATGATCTCGATGATGTTTTTCTTTTCCGTATCCGCGTTGTAGTAATCGTCGCGATACAAGAAGGCCACGATGTCGGCATCCTGCTCGATCGAACCCGATTCCCGAAGGTCGGACATCATCGGACGCTTGTCCTGACGCTGCTCGACGCCCCGGCTGAGCTGGGACAGCGCGATAACCGGCACTTCCAGTTCCCGCGCGATTTGCTTCAGCGTACGCGAAATTTCGGAGACTTCCTGCTGCCGGTTCTCGCCCGCTTTGCCGCGGCCTTGAATCAGCTGCAAATAGTCGATGACGATCATGCCGAGGCCTTTTTCCTTCTTCAGCCGCCGGCATTTGGAACGAATGTCCGCCACCGTAATGCCCGGCGTGTCGTCGATGTAGATTTCGGCTTCGGACAGCGAGGCGATGCCCATCGTCAGCTTGGTCCAATCTTCGTCGTTCTTGAATTCTCCCGTCCGCATGACGCTGGCGTCCAGGTTGGCTTCGGCGCAGATCATCCGCTGAACGAGCTGCGCCGCCGACATTTCGAGACTGAAAATGGCCACGGTCTCGCCCGCGCGAACCGAGACGTTCTGCGCGACGTTCAGCGCGAACGCGGTTTTGCCTACGGAAGGACGGGCCGCCAGAATGATCAAGTCGTTCCGCTGGAATCCGGCCGTCATGCCGTCGAGATCGACGAAGCCGGACGGAATCCCCGTCGTTCCGCCGCCGCCCGCATTCTGATGCAGCATTTCGACCCGATCGAACACTTCCATCAGCACGTCGCGGATCGCGATAAAGCCGCCGCTGGAACGGCGGTTGGAAATCTCGAGGATTTTCCGCTCCGCATCGCTCAGCATCAGTCCGACGTCTTCGCCGCCGGTGTAGCCTTCGCTCACGATCTGCGTCGCCGTGCGGATCAGCCGGCGCAGCATCGCTTTTTCCTCGATCATCTGCGCGTAATACTCGACGTTGGCGGCCGTCGGGACGGCATGCGCCAGTTTGGCCAGATAGCTGACCCCGCCGATATCTTCCAGCTGACCTTTATCTTTGAGCAGCGAGGTCAGCGTCACGAGATCGATCGGCTGACTCTCTTCCCCGAGTTGGACCATGGCCTCGAATATCATCTGGTGCGACTTGTCGTAGAAATCGTCGGCCGTAATTTTTTCCATGACTGTAATGAGTGCCTCGGCCTGAAGCAGTACCGCGCCCAGCACGGCCTGCTCCGCTTCCAGATTTTGCGGCGGAATCCGGTCGAAAAAGAGATCCTCGCTCATCTTATTCCTCCGTTACCTGAACCTTGAGCGTCGACTTGACGTCCTTATGCAGCTTGACCGGCACCTGGGTAACGCCCAGCGTACGGATCGGCTCTTCCAGCTCGATCTTGCGCTTGTCGATCTTGTAGCCCTGCTTGGCCAGCGCTTCGGCGATCTGCTTGCTCGTGATGGCGCCGAACAGACGGCCGCCTTCGCCGGATTTGGCTTTGATCTGCACCGTCACTTCTTCCAGCTTTTTGCCCAGTTCGACCGCTTCCTGCTTCTCGTCTTCTTTGCGTTTTTCTTCCGCGGCATGCTGGTTCTCCAGCGTCTTCACGTTGCCCTGCGTAGCCGGTTTCGCCACGCCGTTTTTGAACAGGAAGTTCTGCGCGTAACCTTCCGATACTTCCTTGATGTCTCCCTTTTTGCCCTGTCCTTTAACGTCTTTCAGAAAAATAACTTTCATTCGAATAGCCCCTCTTCCTTTTCGATATCTTCAAGCACGGCGAGCAGCTTCCGTTCCGCTTCCTGCGGAGAAATGTCGAGCTGCACCGCCGCATTGGTTAAATGCCCGCCGCCGCCCAGCCGTTCCATCACGACCTGGACGTTGATCTTGCCGAACGAGCGGGCGCTGATGGCGGTCAGTCCGTCGGGACGGCTGCCGATGACGAACGACGCGTTCACGTCCGTCATGTTGAGCAGCGTATCGGCGGCCTGCGCGATCAGCAGCTGCGGAAACTGGCGGCCTTCTTCGCCTACGGCGATCGCCACCCCGCCCATCACGACGCGGGCATTCTTGATAATTTCCGCTTTCGAGATGTACTCTCCCAAATCCTCTTTCAGCATACGCTGAACGAGAATCGTGTCCGCGCCGCTGCGGCGAAGGAATCCCGCCGCCTCGAACGTGCGCGAACCGGTATGCAGCGAAAAATGCTTCGTATCCACCGTAATCCCCGCGAGCAGCGCCGTCGCCTCGAGCGGCGTGAGCGTCATGTTGTCGTGAATATACTGCAGCAGTTCCGTCACCAATTCGCTCGTGGACGAAGCGTAAGGTTCGAGATAGACGATTACCGCATCGTTGATAAACTCTTCGCTGCGGCGATGATGGTCGATCACGACGACCTGCTTCGCCCGCTGCACGAGCTTCGGCTCGATCGTCAGCGAATGCTTATGCGTATCGACCACGATGAGCAGCGTACGCTCGGTCATGAGCGACAGTGCTTCTTCCGACGTCATGAAGCAGTCCGCCAGGCTTACATCGGCACGAATGCGTTCCATCATCTTCGCGATGGACGGATTATCGCCGTTCAGCACGATGTGGGCTTCGACTTCGAGCCGGTCCGCGGCCTTGAGCATGCCGACCGCCGCTCCGATGACGTCCATATCGGGATTTTGGTGTCCCATAATCAGCACCCTATCGCTGCGCTTCATCAGGTCCCGGAGCGCATGCGCGATGACGCGGGCCCGGACGCGGGTTCGCTTCTCGACGGCATTGGAACGTCCGCCGTAAAACGACAGCCGCTGCCCTACCTTGACGGCAGCCTGATCGCCGCCGCGGCCCAGCGCCATATCAAGACTCGACTGCGCCAGCGCGCCCAGTTCGCTGATCTTCTCGCTGCCGCTGGCCAGACCGATGCTCAGCGTCATCGGCACTTTCAGGTCGCTCGTCGCTTCCCTGACTTCGTCAAGAATGACGAAGCGGCTGTTCTCGAGCTTTTCCAGCGACGCTTGATTAAGCAGCATCATGTACCGCTCGCTGGACAGACGCCGCAGGTAAACTTCGTACTGCCTCGCCCAGCCGTTGATAAGGCTGGTCGCGCGGGCAATCGTCAGCGCTCGCTGCTGGTCGTCCATCCCCTGAAACGCTTCGTCCAGGTTGTCGAACAAGACGATGCCCAGCGCCAGGCTTTCCTTTTCGTACCTTTCCCGCAGTTCGGCCATCTCGGTCATCTTTTGGATATAGATCAGCCGCTCCTCGGGATAAATATGAACGTCGTAGGTCTCCGCGCCGACTTCGATTTCCGCCCGGACCGTGCTCAGCGGTTCCTTCGATCCGTCCTTCTTGTCCCGGGTCAGCGGAGGCAGTCCCGGCAGCAGTTCGGAAAGCGGCATGCCGACGGCGGTGTCGATTCCAAGCAGCTGCCCCACCTGCCGATTATGCCACTCCACGGTGCGTTCGGCATCGTAGAGCAGGAGGCCGAACGGCAGCCGGCCCGTAATCTCGCCCTCGATGCCGCCCACCCGGTAGGAAAGCGTGGACGTATACTCGGCAAGGTCGCGCCTGAACCGGATCTCCGCCCGCAGCATGAGGAATATGACGATGAAGACCAGACACAGCGAGATCAGGCCGATCGGCCAGTTATACGCCGTAACGAACGCCGTGAGCGCAAGCAGCAGCAGAAACGCCCAAATGGTCCGGTAACCGTACCAGCGTTTCAACAAAAAATTTGGCATGGTTTCCTCACCCTATCGTCTAGGTCTCGTAATGAACTCGCGCAGCGGGAAAGCCAGGTCGATGATGCCGATGATCCGCATCGGCGGGAAGACGACCGTGACGATCGCCATCAAAATGCAAATCGCCCGATGCCATTTTTTGACGTGTCCGATGAAAAACCAGAAGCCGATCGCCTGCACGATAAAACAGTACTGCAGCAGCGGAAGCAGATTGACCGCCGCCGCCTTCCAGAAACCGTCCCCCTGATTGAAGGTGACCATATCGATGATCAGCACGACGAAATAATAGAAGATCAGCGCGCGGGGAAGCTTCCATTCATGGGCGGGACGAAGCTTCGGCGCCGCAACCCCCATAGAGGTCAGCGTCGGACGCACAATGGAATGAGTGACGACCGCCAGCACGAACGACCCCACCGTCATACCCAGCGGAATCATCATTACGGTCTGATTGGCCAGGGAAAAAATAAAATCCGGACTCCACTGCTGGCTCAACATCGGATTCATTTCCGCCACCGCCAAAAGCGGATCGAACGTATCGTGAACGAAATCGCTCACGTAATTGGACAGATTGAAGTCCAGAAGCAATCTCGCTCCCGCAAGCAGCACCAGAAGCATGCCGAGAAGCGTTCCCGTTCCGTACATAATCGTCTGCAGCGCGGGGGCGCGTTTCTTGTACAGATGCCCCATCACGATACCCGGCACCAGGAAATAGGCTGCCAGAATAAGCGTGTACGGCGCAAGCGTTCCGGATATGACGGCAAGAATCGCCAATACGGGCAGAACATGCAGCCAAAAAACGTTTACGCGCAAAGAGGCGTAAAGCACGGCTACCGGAACGATCATCACCAGCAGCGTGATCGCGGACAGCGGCGTTAGCAGCGAAAGCAGGACCAGCAGATAAAGGAACGCCCACATCGCTGAAGACAAACGCAATTTCAAGTAGATTCACCTCTTGTGCGAATACGAAAGTTTAAGATTCATTATAGCATATTCGGAACGAGCGCCGATACCGAGCGACGGGCGTCACGTATTGCTTGCCGTTCCGTTTTGCCGGGTGACGAAGCCCGCGCAGTATTCGATAATTTGGCTGCGGCGCACAATGCCGATAAATCGGCCTCGGTCGTCGACGACCGGAACGAAGTTCTGCGTTTTCGATAAGTTGATCAGGTCCGCCATATCCGATTCGATCGATACCGGCCTGTTGTTCATGCGCAGCGGGACTTCTTTGAGCGTAAACCGTGAAGCGTTCTCAAAAGTGATCCGGCCTTCCGAATTCTTCATATGCCAGAGGATGTCGCCTTCGGTGACGGTGCCTGCATATTGGCCTTCCTTATCGATGATCGGAATAGCGGTGTAACGATGATGTTCCATGCGTTCGATCACCTGACGGAGCGTGGCGTCCAGCGTAACAAAGGCGACTTCATGCTTGGGCAGCAGGAAAAAAGCAATATTCATAACGGATTTCTCCTTCTCTGTTGGTGAACTCGGCGGCGGCAAGGATGGCCGGCCCGCTTTTTCTATTATAACGTAAACGGGGTGCGGAAAGTAAAAATCAGCGGCCGAAGAATCGACCGCTGACATAAGTGTGCCTATTTGGCTCGATAAAAGCCCTATGTACCGATGCGCTTAGACCAGCTTCAGCCAGGAAGTGGCCTTCTCGGCGAAAGAGCCGGAGCGCGCGTAGCCGTAGTCGAGCAGGCGTCCCGCCGCCTGGAAACTTTTGTCCCGGCTCTCGGCGCCCATAATAACGACAATCAAACGCTGGCCGTCGCGCTGCGCCGTGCCTGCCAGCGAATACCCGTCTTTCTCCGATCCGTAAGCTTTCAAGCCGTCCATTCCCCGGTAAGCGTAAGGACCGGCAAACTCCGGCAGCATCGCGTTGCTGTTCGTCAGATAAAGGCCTCGCGAGCTGATCTCCGTCTGCGTGACCGACGACATCCGCAAAATCTCCGGATGCGCCTTGATCAGCGCCCGGCACAGCATTGCGGTATCCCTTGCGGTTATCCGGCTTGCGCCGCTCTCTTCCGAGACGCCGGCTTCATCCTGCGGTACGGCAGGCTTGAACGAAGTGGAAGCGGAGAGTCCGATCCGTCGCGCCCTCTCGTTCATCATCCAGGCAAAAGAAGCTTCGGAACCTCCCGCGTAATAAGCGAGCGCCTTCTCCGCTTCGCCCGAGGAAGAGACGGTCATGCCCATAAACAGCTCGTTAAGCGGAATCCGATCTTCGGCCCGCAGCGGCATGCTGTCGCCGCCCCGTCCCGGGCTCGGCTGCGAGGCCTGGATCACGCCGCTCTTCCCGCTGCCGATCCGGATCGAATCTTCCCAGTCTACCCGGCCGCCGCGTATCGCATCGAGTACCAGCCATTCCGTCATCAGCTGAGTCATGCCGGAAGCGGGAAGTACCCGATCCCCTTCCGCCTGCCATAAAATCTCGCCCGTTTGCGCATCGATCAGAACGGCCGCGGCCGCTTCGACTTTCGGTCGCCCGGCCAGCAGCTGCTGGGGAATCAACAGCAGCAGCACCGCCAGCAGAATCAATATTCCTTTTTTCCATATGCTCCCGTTCATGATTCGATCCGCCCCCCTTTTGTACTCTTATAGACGTGCGAAAAAGGGATTTGGTCTGCAAAAAGCGAAAAAAAATCATTTTTTTAAGGAAAAAAGAAAAAAAGCCGGGCTTCGAACGATGCGTTCGAAACCTGGCCGAAGAAAAAAGCGATTCTTGCATCCGAAACGTCTTAAGCGAAGTGGCACGCCACGAAGTGATCGTTGCCCATGTTGCGGTACTCGGGCACCTGCTGCTTGCAAATGTCGGACGCCATCGGACAGCGGGTATGGAACTTGCAGCCGGACGGCGGGTTCGCCGGGCTCGGAATGTCGCCCTGCAGCACGATCCGCTCGCGCTTCAGCGTCGGATCCGGCACCGGAATCGCGGACATCAGCGCTTTCGTATAAGGGTGCAGCGGATTGCTGAACAGCTCTTCCGTCGGTGCCATTTCCATCATCGTACCGAGATACATGACGCCTACCCGGTTGCACAAATGCTCGACAACGCTGAGATCGTGGGAGATAAACAGGTACGTGAGCTGCTTCTCCCGCTGCAGATCGCTCATCAGGTTGATAATCTGCGCCTGGATCGAGACGTCGAGCGCCGATACCGGCTCGTCGGCCACGATGAATTCCGGGTTCATGATCAGCGCGCGGGCGATCCCGATCCGCTGACGCTGTCCCCCGGAAAATTCGTGCGGGAAGCGATCGTAATGATACTCGGCCAATCCGCAAATCTTCATCGTTTCGATCACGCGCTGCTTCACGTCCTTGCGGCTGACGAGGCCGTGATCGACCAGCGCCTCGCCGATCGCTTCACCGACCTTGATGCGCGGGTTCAGCGAGCTGAACGGGTCCTGGAACACGATTTGCATCTTGGTGCGCATCTTGCGCAGTTCGCTTTTGGACAGCTCGTGAAGGTCTTGGCCTTCGAACGTAACGGTCCCTTCGGTCTTGTCGTTCAACCGCAGCAACGTTCGCCCGATCGTGCTTTTGCCGCAGCCCGATTCGCCGACCAGTCCGAACGACTCGCCTTTATTGATGGTAAACGAAACGCCGTCCACCGCTTTGACGTCGCCGACTTTGCGCTGGAATACCCCGCCGGTGATCGGGAAGTACTTTTTCAGATTATCGACTTGGATGAGGGGCTCTCCGCCTGCGCCGTTTTGTTGTTTGTCCAGTTGGACTACCGATTCGCTCATTGCGCTTGCCCCTCCTCTTCGTACAGCCAGCAGGCCGTCTTATGTCCGTCCGCATGCGTGCGCAGAGGCGGCGTCTTGGCTTTGCAGATTTCCATGCAGAACTCGCAGCGATCGTGGAAATGGCAGTTGTCTCCCAGATCGACCGGATTCGGAACCTGGCCGGGAATGGAGTACAGCCGCTCCTGACGCTGATTGATAACCGGTTTTGCCTTCAGCAGGCCCTGCGTGTAAGGATGCTGGGGATTGCGGAACAGTTCCAGCACCGGCGCTTCTTCGATCACTTTGCCGGCATACATGACGACGACGAAGTCGGCCATTTCCGCCACGACCCCGAGGTCGTGGGTAATCATCATGATGGCGGTATTCATTTTGCTCTTGATATCGCGCATCAGGTCGAGAATTTGAGCCTGGATTGTCACGTCGAGCGCCGTCGTCGGTTCGTCGGCGATCAGCAGCTTCGGATTGCAGCTCAGCGCGATGGCGATCATGATCCGCTGGCGCATGCCTCCGCTCAGCTCGTGCGGATAGGAATCGAAAATTTTCTCCGGACGCGGAATGCCGACCAGGGTAATAAGTTCGATCGCACGCGCTTTTGCCTCTTTCTGGCTCATGCCCAGATGATACAGCAGCGGCTCGGTAATTTGCTTGCCGATCGTGAATACCGGGTTCAGGGAAGACATCGGCTCCTGAAAGATCATCGCGATCTCGTTGCCGCGCAGTCGGCTCATTTCCTTTTTGTTCAGCTTCAACAGATCTTTGCCTTCAAATATGATCTCGCCGCCGACGATCTTGCCCGGAGGAGATTCGATCAGCTGCATCAGCGACATCGCCGTTACGCTCTTCCCGCAGCCGGACTCGCCGACCACGCACAGCGTTTCGCCTTCACGAATGGAAAAGCTGACGTCGTTAACCGCCTTGACCGTACCGGCAGACGTTTTAAAGTGGGTCTCGAGGTTTCGGAATTCGACCAATTCTTTTGCCATTTCGTCTCTCCTACTTCTTCATGATTTAGGGCCTTATACCGACTTATCTGTTCTTCATTTTCGGATCGAGCGCGTCGCGCAGACCGTCGCCGATCAGGTTGATCGCCGTTACGGTAATCAGGATGCACAGGCCCGGCGGAATCCAGAGCCAAGGCCGCTTGCGGAAATCGATCAGATTGTTTGCGGCCGTGATCATGTTGCCCCACGACGGAGTCGGGGGTACGACGCCCAGACCCAGGAAGCTCAGTGTCGATTCCGTAATGATCGCTCCGGCTACGCCAAGCGTCGCGGAAACGATAATGATCGGGATGGTATTCGGCATCAGATGACGGAAAATCTTACGGTTATCGCGCAGGCCGAGCGCTTCGGTCGCCTGCATGAATTCCTGTTCGCGCAGCGTCAGAATCTGGCTTCGCACGAGACGCGCCAGCGACACCCATCCGAGGAGGCCGATAATCAGCATGAGGAAATAAATGCGTTTACCCGGCTCGACTTTCAAGTCGGACAGGATGGCGCCCAGCGTGATCAGGATCGGCAGGGTAGGCAGCGCCAGGAAGATATCGGCAATCCGCATGATGATCGTATCCGCGTATTTCCGGTAAAATCCGGCCACGGCACCCAGCGTAGCCCCGATGGCAACCGAGATGGCCGTCGCCACAAGTCCTACCGTCAGCGAGATGCGGCCGGCAAGCATAACGCGCAGCAAAATATCGCGGCCGAGCTTATCGGTTCCGAGCCAGTAATCGGCATTCGGTGCCTGGTTCTTATTGGAGACATCCGTTTCGTTAATCGTGTAAGGCGAAAAAAGAGGCCCGAACACACAGATCAAGGACATGATAACCAGAATGACCAGACCGATGACGGCCAGTCGATTGCGGGCGAAACGTCGAATCGCGATCTTCCACGGAGATTCGGCTTTAACAATTTTCAGCTGCTCCTGCAGCTGCTCGGTTCGGTTTACCGGCTGATCCACTCTCAATCTCCTCCTACTTAAGACGAATTCTCGGGTCTGCAACCCCGTACAGGATATCGGAAATCAGGTTCCCGAGAAGCGTCAGTACCGCCAGGAACATCGTAAATCCGAGCATCAGCGGATAATCCCGCATGTTGATCGAAGCCAGATAGATTTGACCGATACCCGGCCAAGCGAAGACGCGTTCGAGAATCATCGCGCCGCCGAACAAGCCCGGCAGCTCGAAACCGAGCAGCGTGATAGCCGGAAGCAGCGCATTGCGGAAAGCATGCTTGAAAATGACCGTACGCTCCTGAAGGCCCTTGGCTCGGGCGGTGCGGATATAATCCTGCCGGATTACCTCCAGCATGCCGGTCCGGAAGTAACGGGTAAGGCCGCCGACGGTCAATGTAGTCATGACGACTACCGGAAGGAACATATGCTCGACGACGTCTTTGATATAAGCGAAGCCGCCGGCGTTTAATCCGGCCGTGGTCATCCCGCCGGTCGGAAACAATTTCAAATCGAGGGCAATATATTTGATGGCGAGCAGCCCGATAAAGAACGAAGGCAGCGACATCAGCAGGAAGACGAGCAGAGTCACGACTTTATCGAAAAAGGAATATTGAAACTGTGCGGAAAAAACGCCCACGAACGCGGCGATCGTCCAGCTCAAAATCATGGTGACGAATGCGATGATAAAGGAGTTCCATACGTAAGTATTGATAACTTCGGTAACCGGCATTTTATGTTGGAACGAATCGCCCAGGTTGCCGGTCAACATATTTTTCACCCAAATGAAGTACTGCTGAACGGGAGGTTTGTCGAGCCCATAGATGGCCCGCAGCTGGTCCGCTCTCTCGGCAGTCATGTTCGGATTCTGCGATGCGGTGATGTAGTCTCCCGGAACCATCTGAGAAATGGCAAAAACGATGATCGAAATGCCGATCAAAGTCGGGATCATCTGCAGCAGCCGCCGGATGATATACTGACTCATTTACACGTCTCCTCCTGGATATAAATCGATATGCCCAGCTCTCTCGAGCTGAGCATATCGGATGACCAATTCTTATTCGATGCGGCGATTATTGAGCGGCTTGCACTTGGCTCAAGCTGTGCTGGTATTCCTTGTAAGGCGAAATATCCCAGCCGTCGAGTCTGCCGTTGATCGCCAGCATGTTCGTTCTTTGGTACATCAGGATTTCAGGAGCGTCGGCGTTGATTTGTTGGTAAGCTTCGGCGTAAATTTCTTTACGCTTGTCCAGATCCAGCTCTTTCTTGCCTTTCGCGTACAGCTCGTCCACTTTAGGGTTCGAGTAGCCGGAGTTGTTCTGAGCGCCGTCCGTGATGTAGACGGTCGTGTCCGGATCCGGAGTCAGGCCCCATGCGGCGAAGAACATGTCATAATCGCCTCTGTCCTTTTTCTCCATGATCGCGTTGAAGTCGAGCGTTTCGGTCACGAGCTTGATGCCCAATTCCTGATAGTTTTCCGTCATGATCGGGATCAGCGCGTCGACGACCGGGTTGTCGGCCGTAGCCGAGAAGTTGATTTCGAACTTCTTGCCGTCTTTTTCGCGGATGCCGTCGGAGCCTACTGTCCAGCCGGCTTCGTCCAGCAGCTTCTTCGCTTCATCCGGATTGTAGTCGTAAGTATTGATCTTGTCGGCCGTGTAAGCCCACGATACGTCGGACTGCGGAATATTGATGACTTCGGCGTAAGGACCGTAAGCCGCTTCGACCACTTCGGCGCGGTTCAGGCCGTAAGTGAGCGCCTGACGAACTTTTACGTCGCTGAACAGAGGATTTTTGTTGTTCATCGCCACGTAACCGTAACCGTTGTTTTTCAGAACGTTTACGTCCAGGAAGCCCATGCTTTTCAGCTCTTCCACGTTATCTTCGTTAACGGTAACGTTGTCGAGGTCCGTTTCGCCGGACTGCAGCATTGCCATGTTGGTTGTGTCTGTCGTAACTTTGAAAATCACGTTCGGGATTTTGGCCACTCCGCCGTAGTAGTGTTCGTTGGCGACCAGGTCGACTTCTTGGCCGGCCGAGTAGCTTTTCAGCTTGTAAGGACCCGAGCCTACCGGCTTCGCGTTCAGCTGCTTGACGCTTGTCAGGTCGCCCTGCTTGTAGCCTTTGCCGTAATAAGCTTCCGGCAGCGGAGCGACGGCGCCCAGGTTGACCTGCGTCATCGCGTCGTAATCGCTCACTGTGATTTCGACCGTTTTGTCGTCGACGACTTTAATGCCGGAAATATCTTTAGCCGTGCCTTTGTTGTATTCGTTAGCGCCCACGACGTTCCAGCTCAGCGGATCGGACTGGCCGTCGTAGCTTGCGTCCATGTACAGTTTCATGGTGAACAGGTAATCGTTGGCCGTAACCGGCGTACCGTCGCTGAATTTCGCGTCGTCGCGGATATGGAACGTATACGTTTTGTTATCGTCGGAAATGTCGATCTTGTCGGCCATGTCGTTTTCGTACGTGCCGTCGGCCTTAACTTTGATCAGCGAAGAAAAGAGGTTGTCGTCGATCGCGAAATCGTATGCCGTTTGGTGGAACAGCGGGTTGAACACGCCTTGAGGAGCTACCGTACCGATGATCATCGAATCGGTGCGATTTACCGCGCCTGGAGGGTTCATGGTCATATCCGTCGCTTCCGTCAGCCCGATCGCGCTTTCCGAATCGGCTCCTTCGGCAGGAGTTTCGCCTGCGGCGTCCTCGCCGGATTCAGCAGGAGTCGTTACTGCGCTGTCTGTACCGTTATCGGCAGGAGCGGCTTCTTCGCCACCACCGCAAGCGGCCAGAATTGAACCGAATGCCATCAGCGTCACGAGCATTAAAGACAATCTCTTTTTCATGTAGATCCCCCTAATCAAGTTATTGAGCTAAAAAGCTATAAAAATAATCGGAAATGAAAAAGCGTTCTGATTATTTTAAACAAACTCTGACGGCGGCCGACAAGAGGACTGCAAATGCTTCTCTCTCTTTTTGAAAAGCATAAATGCATAAAGCATCTGCGGACCTTTACATTTAACCTTTGGTCGATTCGATGCCGCACTGCTGCTTACTTTAGCGCGTCGGCTTAATGAACCAGCGGTAAATTTAATGTCAATAATACGTGTAAATTATATTCACGTCAATACCTTTTTTTGAGAAAAAACACCTTTTCATGATTCGTTTCGCTCAAAAACGTGTATTTTATATCTCTTTTATGTATAAAAAAACAGAAATATCAACCTTAATAAAACTATTTTGTAAAAGTCGCGTAAAGGCAGTGTCCGCCGTGTGAGGATACATGACAAATAGACGCGCCGGATTAAGAGAGATTAAAGGGAGGAAGTTAGGCGTAAAATAGGGAGTTTTTTCATTCTAGCATATTCGCTGCGGAAGAAGAGTCTTTTTTGTTACCTTGGA
Organism: Saccharibacillus alkalitolerans; assembly: GCF_011090185.1. Taxonomy (GTDB): domain Bacteria; phylum Bacillota; class Bacilli; order Paenibacillales; family Paenibacillaceae; genus Saccharibacillus; species Saccharibacillus alkalitolerans. The sequence goes on from NZ_JAAFGS010000004.1 coordinate 677,814, forward strand.
GGCTTTTTATTTTCCTTATATTATAAGAACGTTTTCATATTTGTACAGCTTTTTTTTATCGCTTTATCCGATTTTTCCGGAAACGCAAAAAAGACGACCGGCAGCAGCCGATCGTCTCTGGGTTCGTTCTCTTATTCCGTTGTGTAAGGCAGCAGGGCTACCTGACGCGAACGTTTGATGGCAACGGTCAGCATGCGCTGGTACTTCGCGCTTGTGCCCGTTACGCGACGAGGCAGGATTTTACCGCGCTCGCTGATAAATTTACGGAGCAGGTCCGTATCTTTATAGTCGATGAAAGTGATTTTATTTACCGTGAAATAGCACACTTTACGACGCTTGTTGCGACCACGACGGCCGCCGCTCGGACGTCTTTCGCCGTCTCCGGCATCACGTTGTCTAAAGCTCATTCGATTCATTCCTTTCTATAATTAGAATGGCAGGTCGTCATCCGAAATATCGATCGGTCTTCCGTCATCGGAAAAAGGATCCTGATTATTGCTGCCGCCTCCGCGAGGAGATTGGCCACCGCCGCGATTTCCGCCGCCACCGCCACCATAAGATGGTTCGGGACGATTTCCGCCGCCGCTGTTGCCTCCGCCGTTATTGCCGCCTCCGTAAGAAGACGACTCGTCGCGGCCCGATCCGCCGCCGCCATCGCGGTTCGGCGATTCCAGGAAACGGACGTTATCGGCAATAACTTCGGTCACGTATACACGCTTGCCTTCGTTATTGTCGTAGTTCCGTACTTGAATACGGCCTTCCACCGCCGTCAAGCGTCCCTTACGCAAGTAGTTCGCGCAGGTCTCCGCCAGCTGGCGCCAGGTAACTACCGGAATGAAGTCCGCTTCGCGTTCCCCACCCTGGCTCGTAAACGGACGGTCGACTGCAATCGTAAACTGGGTTACGGCCACGCCCGCAGGCGTATACCGCAGCTCAGGGTCACGTGTCAGCCGGCCGATCAGAATGACTCGGTTCAACATCTCGATCCCCTCCTTTGCCGATAAGTTCGACGATTACTTCGTTGGTACTGCGGTAATCAGGTAGCGGATGACATCATCGGAAATTTTCATGACGCGCTCGAGTTCTGTAACGACAGCCGGTTCAGCTGTGAAGTTAGTCAGAACGTAGAATCCGTCACGGAATTTCTTGATCTCATACGCGAGGCGGCGTTTACCCATTGCATCGTGCTTGGTAATTTCGCCGTTACCGTCAGTGATGATGCCCGAGAATCTATTGATAGCAGCGTCTACCGCTTCTTGTTCAACGTCTGGACGAATGATGTACATCACTTCATAGTTGCGCATATGTTTCACCTCCTTTTGGACTAAGGCCCCTACTCAAGATAGGAGCAAGGAACGGGCTATAAGCCCGGACCGTATTATTATATCAGACTTTGCTCTCGGCATCAATAATTTTTTCCAGCCGTACAAAACAAAAAAACGACCCTCGGTCGTTTGTCTGAGTAACAATATGGCGGAGAGGGTGGGATTCGAACCCACGCACGCTTTGACACGCCTAACTGATTTCGAGTCAGCCCCCTTGGGCCTCTTGGGTACCTCTCCACAAACAAGTTTCACAACAAGATTTATTATATAGCAGGCTCAAGAAAATATCAAGCGCTTTATTGGAAATTCGCAAAAATATTTATCGAGGCAAAAAGCGGCTGGGGCCGCCGGAAAACGGCCGCTCTGCGGCGGCACAAGCTTTCCGGACAAACCTCAGCTGCGTTTAATCCTGCTGTTGTTCCGCTGCCGCGGACTTCAGCACTTTTTTCATATTCTTTTCGAACTTCGCTCTTGGGATCAAAACGCTGTGCTGGCATCCGACGCATTTGATCCGGATATCCATACCCATGCGAATGACCTCCATCTCGTTGCTGCCGCACGGATGCGGTTTTTTCATCTGGACAATGTCCCCCAGACCGAATACTTTTCGTTCCAAACGGACCACCCCTTTTTCCTCACTGCGCCGAATGCGGCTTGTCCTCCGTATTCGGCGTCTTCTCCGCATCGGTCTTCTCGGATTCCGGCTTGCCCGGCCCCTCGGGCTTTCCTTCCGACTTCGGCTCCGCAGACTGCTCGGATTCGCGCGAGTTTGCTTCTTCTTTCGCCTGCGCTTTTCGTTCCGCTTCTTCGGCCAGCGCCTGCTTCAAGGCATCGTCCCGCTCCAGCGCGCGTTTGATCTCGCCCCGGATGAGGCTCTCGACTTCCGCCTGCGCATTCGGCGAACAGCTGACCGCGATACGCAGCGTATATTCGCCGGTCGTGATGGCCTGTACGCCCAGAATTTCCGGAACGGTGAGCACTTTTTCGCTGTTGTCGCGAACTTTTACCAGCGCGCCGCCGATCAGGTGCATCGCTTCGTCGAGCGGCCGGGCCGCAGCCATCGGAATGTCGATGACGGCTTTGGCGTCCGCCAGGGAGAAGTTGGTCACGTTGGTGATCGTGCCGTTCGGAATCGCATAGACTTCTCCGTTCCAGTTGCGCAGTCGGGTGGTACGCAGTCCGATGACTTCGACCGTCCCTTTATAGGTGGCGATCTGCACGACGTCGCCTACGGCGAACTGATCTTCGAACACGATGAAAAAGCCCGTAATGACGTCTTTAACCAAACTTTGAGCCCCGAAGCCGATCGCGAGCCCGACGACTCCGGCGCTGGCGATCAGCGGAGCGAGATTGTAGCCGAGCTCCGAAATGATCAGCAGCAGCATCACGAAGTTCAGCACGATGCTTACCATGTTTTTCAGCAGCCGGCCGACCGTGACGAACCGTCTCGGCTTGACGCGGAACTTATTCTCGCCGCTTTCTTTGGTCTGACGCAGCAGCGCCCGATCGATAATCTTGTAGACGATCCGGATGGCGATCTGCGCCAATACGATGATCAACGCGATGCGCAGCGCCGTATCGGCCAGCGCGATCCATGTCGCGGCATCCGTCAACTTGTTCCAGATGCCCGCAAGAAAAGATACGGTTTCTTTGGCTGTCTCGCCGGGCTCTCCCGTCTTTTCATTCAAAATTCCGTAAACCATCCCAGCTCTCCTCTCCTGCGCCGCGCCCGGGTCGGCTTTCCTGACGGAAGCTCACTAGGGCCGGGCGCGGGAAATTCGTTTCGAGTCGGTTCAAACCGTTTGATCGTAAGCCGATCCGTTTTTCCGGAAGACGCCCCGGATCTCGATGCTTTCCTCGCCGACGATCGTCATAACCCGCTCAAGCGAATCTTCGCCGAAAGCGACGCAGAGCGCGCAGCCGGCCGTGATTTCCGCAGGCGTAGGAACCAGTTCGAATTCGACCGCGGCGTCTTCGAGCAGCATTTCCGTCCGGAGAGCCTGCTGGGACGAGTCGAACGCCATGACCAGTTCGTTCATCCCCGGCCCTCCCGGCGTGCCTGCTCGATCGCTTCTTTCTCCTCCGGCGACAGCGCGTACTTCGAATCGCCCTGCTCTACCGGCTTCGCGTAGACGTAAGAGCTGTCCCGGTTATGCAGGCCGCTCATCACGATTCCGTTATCCATGTCGTCGAGCAGCGCCAGCGAAAAACTCAAATCGCTCCCCTGATCGGAAAATGCATTATAGCGCTTGATCCCGAGTTTCGATTTGGCCATTCGCTGGCGCTGCTCGATCATCATCATGGTACGCCGCTGCTTCTCCTGCTCGTCTTCCACGGAATCGGTCTGCATCTTCAGGTTCAGCAGCAGCGATTCCAGGTCTTCGACTCCCGCACCCGCCATCATGCGTTCATATCGTTTGCGCAGACGGCCCAGCTTCACGGACTGCGTCAAAACGATAATGAGAAGGAGGAACACCAACACCGCCAAAACGGCGACAACCGCAAATAACTGTTCGGAAATCAATTCATTCAATTCTGCCATGCTTCGACTCTTTCCCTTCTGTTGCGGATCTGCGGCGCAGGCCGTATCTTCCGACCTCCGGGGCCTGCTGGAACGGCACATTCCCCCGGAAAAGGCTTCCGTACTCCGTAAGCCCTAGGCTTTGAAGACACATCCTGAACGCCCAAGCTGTATGTGTATCCGATTGGCGGGTGCATCTCCGATATTTACCCGGTTTGCCTCCCCGCTACACGGAGCGCGCGATTTCCCGCATCGCTTCCGTCAAAGCTTCCGTCTCCGCCCTTGTCGTATCGTAACCGACGCTGCTCCGGACGGCTCCGCCGGCCGTCGTGCCGGCCGTACGATGCGCAAGCGGCGTGCAGTGATAACCGGCTCGCACGGCGATTCCGTAATGGCGATCCAAACGAAAAGCGATCTCGGCCGCATCCATGCCGTCCAGCGTGAACGAAACGATCCCTGTTCGAGGTTCCCCCAACTTCGGGCCGAGCAGGTTGAGTCCGTCCACCGAGGACAGCTGTTCCATGAGCAGCTGCGTCAGCTCCCATTCTCTGCGTCCGATAACGGCGGCTCCTTCTTCCAGCACATGCCGTACGCCGGCACCAAGCCCGGCAATGCCGACCGTATTCGGAGTGCCGGCTTCGTATCGGTCGGGACGCACGGAAGGCTGTTCGGCTTCTTCGGACTGGCTGCCTGTTCCGCCGTGCATCAGCGGCGTCAAATCGATCGCCGGCCGAATATACAATCCGCCCGTGCCCTGCGGACCGAGAAGTCCCTTGTGTCCCGGAAAAGCCAGCAGGTCGATGCCGAGACGTTCGACGTCGATTTCCATCGTGCCCGCGCTCTGCGCGGCATCGACCAGCAGATAGGCTCCATGGCTGCGCGCGATCTGGGCGATGTCCGCCACAGGAAGAATGCTGCCCAGCAGATTCGAACTGTGGTTGCAAACGATCAGCCGGGTATTCGCCCTGCACAGCGATGACAGTTCGGCCGTATCGATCGTCCCCGATTCGTCCGCTTGTACATAATCGACCTGTACGCCGTGCCGGCGCCGCATATACTCAAGCGGCCGACGCACCGAATTGTGTTCGATCATGGTCGCGACGACGTGGTCGCCGGGCAGCAGCAGTCCCTTGATCGCCTGATTGAGAGCCGCGGTCGTATTGGGCATAAAAGCGATGTCGTTCGGATTGGACACGCCGAACAAACGACCGAGCGACATGCGCGTACGCATCAGCACCCGACCCGCCGATACAGCCATGCGATGAGCGCCTCGGCCGGGATTGGCGGCTTCTTCCTGCATGGAACGAGTCATCGCTTCCAATACCGCTTCCGGCTTCGGCCAGGAAGTCGCCGCGTGATCCAGATAGATCACCGCTTTGTCATCCGGTCGGTTCATATCCGCCCCTCCCTTCTGTCCTTCGGACACGGATTCGGAATACCATTATAATGAGGGAAAACTTTCGCAAGAGCTCTGCAAATGCCTGAAAGACAAGCTTATTGCAGCAAATCGAGCAGCCGCTGCAAATCTTGTTGATTGTAATAATTCAATTCGATTTTTCCCTTTTCTTTGCTGCCCGGCTTGATCTTGACCGTCGTTTTGAAGTGCTCGCGCAGCGACTCTTCCACGTGTTCGATGTAAGGGTCGCGTTTTCCGGCTTTAGGCTTGGCTTTATTCCGTCCCTTGGTTCCCGCCTGCTGGACGGCTTCCTCGAGTTCCCGAACGCTCCATGCTTCGCGGATCGCCTTCTCCGCCAGCTCCAGCTGCAGCTCGGGATTCTTCAGACCCACGATCGCCTTGGCATGACCCATCGATAGCGTTCCACGTGAAACATGATCTTTCACCTCTTCGGGCAGCGTCAGCAAGCGCAAAAAGTTGGCGATATGGGAGCGCGATTTTCCGACTTTGAGGGACAGCTCTTCCTGAGTCATTTTGAACTCGTCCATCAACGATTGATAGGCGACCGCGATCTCCATCGCGTTAAGATTTTCCCGCTGCACATTTTCGATCAAAGCGATTTCCATTACCTGCTGATCGGTAAATTCGCGGATGACGGCCGGTATTTCCGTCTTGCCGGCGAGAGCCGAAGCACGGCTCCGTCGCTCGCCGGCAATAATTTCGTAGCCTTTCAGTACGCTTCGAACGATGATCGGCTGAATGACGCCGTGTTGGCGAATCGAATCCGCCAGCTCCCGCAATCCATCTTCGTCAAATGAGTGCCGGGGCTGATACGGATTGGCACGAAGCTGATTGAGCGGAATCTCGACCACCTTGTCGTTTTCTCCTACCGACAGAGAAGGAATGAGCGCATCCAACCCTTTGCCGAGCCCCTTGCCCATTTTTTTATTCATCGATGATCACTTCCTTTGCCAGCTCCATATAAACTTCCGCTCCCTTGGATCGGGGATCGTACGTCATAATCGTCTGGCCGTGCGAAGGCGCTTCGCTTAAACGCACGTTTCGCGGAATAATGGTGCCGTACACTTTATCCTGAAAGTACTTCTTCACTTCTTCGATCACTTGAATACCGAGATTCGTCCGCGCGTCCAACATCGTTAGCAGAACGCCTTCGATCTGGAGCTCCGTATTCAAGTGCTTTTGAACAAGGCGTACCGTATTAAGAAGTTGGCTCAGCCCTTCCAGCGCGTAATATTCGCACTGAATCGGGATAATCACCGAGTCGGCGGCCGTCAGCGAGTTGATGGTCAGAATGCCCAGGGAAGGCGGGCAATCGATGAGGATATAATCGTAGTCTTTCTTGACCAGGTGAATATTTTTCTTAAGCCGAAGTTCCCGGGAAACGACCGGCACCAGCTCGATCTCCGCTCCGGCCAATTGAATGGTGGCGGGGATAACGTCCAGTCCTTCGATATGCGTCGGCACGATCGCTTCCTTCGGGTGGACTTCATTAATGAGAATGTCGTAAATGCAGTGCTCCACATCGGCTTTATTGATGCCGACGCCGCTCGTCGTGTTGCCCTGCGGATCGATGTCGATCAGCAGTACGCGCTTGCCGAGCTTGGCCAGACCGGCGCTCAGGTTAACGGATGTCGTCGTCTTTCCGACGCCGCCTTTCTGGTTGGCGATTGCAATGATTTTGGACAATCGGATTCACCTCGGTTGGCATAGGTTGGGCCTGTCAGGACTTCTTTGGAATCCGAATCACGATTTCGTAGTGATCCCCCTGGTCGGCTTCCGTCGTTTGGATATCCATTCCCGATCCCGACACCATATCGATGGAGTGACGGATCGTGTTCAATGCCAGCCGGACGTCTTTCGTGTACGAAACGCGCTTCGACTTTTTCACCTGCACCGCTTCCTTGTAAAAGGCGACTCTCGCTTCCGTCTGCTTCACGTTCAGCTCTTTGTCGATGATCTCTTTCATCACCTTAAGTTGAAGTTCTTCGCCGTTCAGCGAGAGCAGTGCCCTTGCATGGCGTTCGGTGATCTTCCGCTCCATCAGCCCCCGCTTCACTTCCTCGGGAAGCTGAAGCAGGCGCAGTTTGTTGGCGATTGTCGACTGGCTTTTGCCAAGCCGCTGAGCCAGGCTTTCCTGGGTCAGCTGATGCAGCTCAAGCAGTTTTGCGTAAGCCGCCGCCTCTTCGATCGCCGTCAGCCCTTCGCGCTGCAGATTTTCGATCAGGGCGATCGAAGCCGCCTGAGAATCGTTAAACTCGCGCACGATGGCAGGCACCGCTGTCATGCCCAGTTTGCGTACGGCGCGCCAACGGCGCTCGCCGGCGATGATCTCGTACTTTCCGCCGCGCACGCGGACCACGATCGGCTGAATGACGCCGTGCGTCCGGATCGTCTGGCACAATTCCTCGATTTTTTCTTCATCGAAGATCGTTCTCGGCTGATAGGGGCTGCCGACCACTTCGTCGACCGGAATCTGTTTGACTTCGTCGCCGGTCGAGCGTTCCGTCAGCCCGAATAATTTCGAAAATTGCTCTTTCATTCCGAACATGACCACCTATTCCGGGAAGGAGGCAAGGCAGCGCCGTCCTTCTCGAGAAATTTCAACTCCCGGCTTTGCCCGGCGTGCCGACTCGGCAAACTCCCGCCGCCGCTGCATTCCCCCCGCGTTTTCGGCGTCTGTTCTTTTTTGCCTGCGACCATCGCCTGCCAAGCCTGTTCTTGCAGCCCTATGCAGCGTGTCTCTGTTTTCGTGTAAGCTCATTCGTCCGTGCCCGTAAACCCAAAAAAAGTCTGCGGGCAGACAATTTCAGTTTATCACTTTTCCCCCGCGAATCCTATCCTGAAATCGGCTCCCCGGCCTTCACTCCCTTATCCAGAGCAGCAAAAAAGCGCCGCCCTTGGGCGGCGCTTTTTTCGTCCGGTATCGGTGCGCTCCCCCCTGTTCCACGTGAAACAGAAAGATTAAATCAGCGGCTTTTTCAGAGGTAGTCCGGGATTGCGCGGATACTTGTACGGCGTGATGGCCGTCTTGGCGACACGAACAACATGACGGTCGGAGTCGTCGAACGGCAGCCGGAACGCCTCGACTCCGACAATCTCGCCGCGCAGTTCGCGCAGACTCTTCTGGGATTCCGCGATCTCCTCGGCAGGATCCGTCCCCTTCATGGCCGCGAAGACGCCTTCCGGCTTGACGAAAGGCAGGCAGAATTCGTTCAGCACGGCGAGACGCGCCACGGCACGCGCCGTCACCAGGTCGAACGAATCGCGATATCCGCGCTTGTGTCCCCATTCTTCGGCGCGGCCATGCAGGAACTCGGCGCCTTCGAGCCCCAAACCTTCGGCCACGGCTTTAAGGAAATTAATCCGCTTGTTCAGCGAATCGATGATGCACAGCCGAAGATGCGGGAAAGCGATCTTCAGCGGCACCCCGGGAAAACCGGCGCCCGATCCGATGTCCGCGAGATTGCCCACCTTTTTCATATCCACGTAAAAGGCCAGCGTCAGCGAATCGTAAAAGTGCTTTTCGTACACCTGCTCCCGCTCGGTAATGCCGGTCAGGTTCATCTTCTCGTTCCATTCGACCAGCAGCTTGTAGTAGGTCTCGAACTGTTCGAGCTGGCGCCCGTCCAATTCGATGCCGTGCTTCTTCAGCCGGTCCGTGAAACGCCGTTGGATATCGTCCATGCTTACCCCCGTGCCGCCGCTACCCGGTTAACCTGTTCCAGGTAAACGAGCAGAATCGAAATATCGGCGGGCGTTACGCCGGAAATACGCGAAGCTTGTCCGATCGACAGCGGCCGAATGGAGGCGAGCTTCTGCTTCGCTTCCATCGCCAGACCGCGCACTTCGTCGTACGCCAGATCTTCCGGAAGCTTCTTTTGTTCCATTTTCTTCAGCCTTTCCACGTGCGCCAGCTGCTTCTCGATGTACCCGGCATATTTCACCTGGATCTCGACTTGTTCCTTCATTTCTTCGTCCAACTCGATATCCGTCGGAATGATATCTTCGATGTCGGCGTACGTGACTTCGGGACGGCGCAGCACGGTAAGCAGGTCCGATCCGTTGTTAATGGTCGCCGACTCGACGCGCTCCAGCATCGGATTCACCTGGTCCGGGTGCACCTTGGCTTTGCGCAGGCGCTCGATTTCCGCCTCGACTTTGGCTTTCTTGTCGAGGAATGCCGCGTAGCGCTCTTCGGAGATCAGCCCGATTTCGTGACCGATCGGCGTCAGACGCAGATCCGCGTTATCGTGACGGAGCAGCAGCCGGTATTCGGCGCGGGAAGTCAGCAGCCGGTAAGGCTCGTTGGTGCCCTTGGTGACAAGGTCGTCGATCAGCACGCCGATATAGCCCTGCGAACGGTCCAGTACGACGCCTTCCTTGCCCTGCGCTTTGCGCGCGGCGTTGATGCCGGCCATAATGCCTTGACCCGCGGCTTCTTCGTAGCCCGACGTTCCGTTGATCTGTCCGGCGGTGAACAGCCCCGGCAGGTTTTTCGTCTCCAGCGTCGGCCACAGCTGCGTCGGCACCATCGCGTCGTATTCGATCGCGTAGCCGTTGCGCATGATTTCGACTTTTTCCATGCCCGCGATCGTGCGCAGCATGCGCAGCTGCACGTCTTCCGGCAGGCTGGTCGACAGACCCTGCACGTAATATTCGGACGTATTTTTGCCTTCAGGCTCGAGGAAAATCTGATGCTTCGATTTGTCGCTGAAGCGCACAACCTTGTCCTCGATGGACGGACAGTAGCGCGGGCCGGTTCCTTCGATCAGACCGGAGAACATCGGCGCGCGGTGCAGGTTGTCGTTGATAATCTGATGCGTTTCCGGCGACGTATACGTCAGCCAGCACGGCAGCTGTTCGTTGGTCGAACCTTTCGTTTCATAGGAGAAAAACTTCGGCTTGTCGTCGCCGGGCTGAATTTCGGTTTTGGAAAAATCGATCGTATCCTTATGCACCCGCGGCGGCGTACCTGTCTTGAAACGAACAAGGTTAAAGCCCAGCTCGCGCAGATGTTCGGACAAACGAACGGACGGCTGCTGGTTGTTCGGACCGCTTTCGTACATCAGTTCGCCCATGATGATCTTGCCGCGCAGGTAGGTTCCGGTCGTCAGCACGACCGACTTGGCCATATAGCGCGTTCCCGTTTTGGTGACGACGCCGACGCACTTGCCGTCTTCGACGATCAGCTCTTCCACCATGCCCTGACGCATGGTCAGATTCGGTTCTTTCTCCATCGTTTCCTTCATCGTATGCTGATAGGAGAACTTGTCCGCCTGCGCGCGCAGCGCATGGACGGCCGGTCCTTTACCGGTGTTCAGCATGCGCATCTGGATAAACGTCTTATCGATGTTGCGTCCCATTTCGCCGCCGAGCGCATCGATTTCGCGCACGACGTGACCTTTTGCCGGTCCGCCGATCGACGGGTTGCACGGCATGAACGCGACCATGTCGAGGTTGATCGTCACCATCAGCGTCTTGCAGCCCATACGGGCCGCGGCGAGCGCCGATTCGACGCCGGCATGTCCGGCGCCGACGACGATAACGTCGAATTCTCCGCCTGTATATGTCATGTGGTTTCCCTCCTTGGGGTGGCTCGCATAAGAGGCTCCGGGCGCAAAAGGTTCCTTCAATCGCTTTCTGCCTTTGGAATGCCGGATTGGACTCTTGTAAGGAAGCATTCCGAAGACAGGCGCGAACGCTTCGCTTTTCCGGAATCCTTTTGCCCCTTCGCTCATTTGCTTCGCTTGGTGTGTAAAAGAAAAAGGATGCCGCGTTTCACGGGGAACGCAGCTTAACGACGTAAATATCGGGATTCGAAAAAATCCCTTCATCTATATAGGGCGAATATGAAGCTGAAAATGCTCGATTCGCTTTTCATTCCGCCAAACATTTCGCTGCCGGCAGGAGCCGGGACTCTGCGCCGGTTTATTTGCCGAGGCAAAACTGCGAGAAGATCTGGTCGATCAGCGAGTCCTGGGCGGTATCGCCGACGATCTCGCCGAGCTGCTCCCACGCCAGTCTTACGTCGATCTGGATCATGTCGATCGGCACCATCATCTGCGCGGCTTCGATCGCGTCGTTCAGCGAGCGCTTCGTCTGATGCAGCAGCGCGATGTGGCGCACGTTCGACACGTAGGTCAAGTCGGCGCTTTCGAGCTTGCCTTCGAAGAACAGCGACGAGATCGCCGCTTCGAGCCGGTCGACGCCTTCGCCCTCTTTAACGGTCATCGGCACGATCAGCTCTTCTTTGTAGAACTGCCGCACTTTTTCCGACTCGATTTTTTGCGGCAGGTCCATTTTATTCATAATGACGATCGATTGTCTACCGCGGATCTGCTCCATCAGCTGCAGTTCTTCTTCGTTCAGTTCTTCGCCGCCGTTCAATACGAGCAGAATCAGGTCCGCTTCGTTCAGCGCGGTGCGGGAACGCTCGACTCCGATCTTTTCGACCACGTCGAGCGTCTCGCGGATACCTGCGGTATCGAGCAGCTTCAGCGGAATATTGTTGATCGTAATGAATTCTTCGATCACGTCGCGGGTCGTGCCCGGAATATCGGTGACGATTGCCCGGTTCTGGCCGGACAAAGCATTGAGCAGCGACGACTTGCCCACGTTCGGACGGCCGACGATCGCCGTGGTGATGCCTTCGCGCAGGATTTTGCCCTGGTTCGACGTCTTCAGCAGACGCTCGACTTCCTCGAGCACGGCGCCGCATTTTTCCTGAATGAACAGCGAAGTCAGCGATTCCACGTCATGCTCGGGGTAGTCGATATTGACCTCGATATGCGCCAGCGTCTCGATCAGCGTCTGCCGCAGCTGCCCGATGCGCTTGGACAGGTCGCCTTCGACCTGTTTGAACGCGACGGAGAACGCTTTGTCCGACTTGGAACGGATCAAGTCGATGACTCCTTCCGCCTGAGACAGATCGATCCGGCCGTTCAGGAAGGCGCGTTTCGTGAACTCGCCCGGCTCGGCCAGACGAATGCGCTGCTTCAGCAGCAGCTCCATGATGCGCCGCACCGATACGACGCCGCCGTGGGCGCTGATTTCCACGACGTCTTCCGTCGTAAACGACTTCGGCGCGCGCATCAAGGTTACCAACACCTCTTCAAGCTTTTCCGCTGTATCGGGATCGACAATGAATCCGTAATGCACCGTATGGGTCGCCGCTTCGGTCAGCGGAGTCCCGCTGCGGAACAACCGGCTTACTTCGGTGACGGCTTCGGGGCCGCTGACGCGAATAACGGCAATACCGCCTTCGCCCACGGCCGTGGAAATGGCCGCAATCGTATCGCTAATCATGAAGTTCTTCCTCGCTTTCCTCGGAGCGCGGATTTGCGTTCCTATATACAAGAAGAAACGGCAGCACCGGGGGCTTCAGCCCGACCGGTGCCCGTTTCCTTCGAATTCGATGTTCTGCCGGCTCCGCAAACGGCAGAGGCCCCCTTCGCCGCATGGGCAAAGAGGGCGCTCGCCTGCCGAAAGCTTTCGGCTTATTTGAGCGTGATGACGACGCGCCGGTTGGGCTCTTCGCCCCGGCTGCCCGTCTCGACTTTGGGATGATTCTGAAGCCGGGCATGAATGACTTTCCGCTCCTGCGGAGGCATGGGCTCCAGCACGACTTCCTTGCGCGTACGGACGACGCGCTCGGCCAGCCTGTCGGCCAATTCTTCCAGCGTCTTCGCGCGGCGCCGGCGGAAGTTCTCCGCATCCAGCGTCAGGCGAACGAATTTGTCCGAATCCCGGTTGGCGACGACGCCGGCGAGCAGCTGCAGCGCGTCGAGCGTCTGACCCCGGCGGCCGATCAGCATGCCGAGCTCGGGCCCGGAAATGTCGAGCAGCCCGCCGTCGCGGTTTTTGCGAATATCGACCTCGACTTCGAGCCCCATCGCTGCGGCAACGTCGCGGATAAAGTCCGCCGCTTCGCGATAGCGTTCGTCCGGACGGATACCGGAAGATTCAGGCGAAACTTCCGCCGTCTCCGAAGGCTCCGCTTCCATCGGAGCGGGAGCGGCCGGGTTGGGCCGTTCTCGGCGAGGCGCGTTCTCCCCGCCCGCAGATTTCGGAGCGGACGGAGCAGGCGCCGCCGGGTTCGGACGTTCTCTCCTCGGCGGCTGGTCTTCGAACTCGGCCTCCGAGGGAACCGCTATCGGTACTCCCGCTTCTTCACTTTCGGCGGAAGGCGGGACAGGCGCGTCCGGGATCCGGCTCGATCGGATCAGCGTGAGTTCGACTTTGGCTTTCCGGCTGCCGAACAGGCCGAGAAACCCTTTCGAAGGATGCTCCAGCACATTGACCTCGACACGGTCCCTGGTCACGCCAAGCTGCGCCAGTCCCTGCGCTATCGCTTCGTCCACCGTCTTTCCCACAGCCGTCACTTTGCTCGTCATCGGATCCGCGCCCCCTTGTGTTCACGCTTCGTCTTTTGCACATGCTCGTTATTCAGCTATCCCTTGGATCTTTATTTCAACATCAACGCTTTTTCTTTTTCTTTTTGCGGCTCGCGACCGGGCCTGCGCCCTTCGCCAGGCTTACGCCGCCGCCGGAAGTGCCGTTTTTGCCTGCCGGCTTCGTTCCGCCCTGCTGGGCGATAACCGCAGCCGCGGCTTTCGTGTCATTGTTGCGGTACAGGAAGAAGTTCTGCACGATCGTGTAGACGTTACTCATTGCCCAGTACAGCGGGAGGGCGGATGGGAACTGATAACCCATGAAGAAGATCAGGATCGGATACACGAACAGCATGAACTGCATCGGGCCCTGCTGCTGCGCCGGGTTCTGGCGCATCATCAACCAGGTCTGCAGGAACGTGGTCGCCGCCGCGAACAGCGTAAGCGGAATGTCCGGCTTCCCGAGCTGCATCCACAGGAAGGAATGCTGCGCCAGTTCGCTGTTATAGATGATAGCGTTATAAAGCGCGATGAAAATCGGCATCTGAACGATAAGAGGCAGACAGCCTGCTGCCGGATTGACTTTGTTTTCCTGGAACAGACGCATCTGCTCCTGCTGCATGCGCTGCGGATCGTCCTTGTACTGCTCTCTCAGCTTCTGCATTTCCGGCTGGATCGCCTGCATCGCTTTGGAACTCTTCACCGACTTGATGGTCAGCGGCAGGATCAGCGTACGAACGATCAGCACGAGCAGAAGGACCGCGAAGCCGTATTCGCCTCCGAACCATTTGGCGAACGTATCGAGCGCGAGCGAGAACCAGTACACCACGTTGCTGCGCCAGAAGCTTCCGCTGTTTTTCAAATCTTCCGTCGTGTGCAGCGCCGTATTGGTCGGCGTACAGCCCGCAAGGACGGCAATCAGCAGGACCGCGGCGATAACGAACAGCCACTTGCCTCTGCGTTTGAACAATTGAGACACTTGATAACCCCTCTCTTGACCTTCATGTTCCTGCACTCCCGTAGGTCGAACCGTTGGCAGTTGTGAAAATCATACCATAATTGCCACGCCATTTGAAACGCAAAAAAGCGCTTCACCTGCGTATCCTGCCAGGCCGGACGTCAGCGTCCCTTGCGCTTGAGCAGCGAGGATTTGCGAAGCACGTGCAGCACGCTCTTCTCCAGCTCCTTGTACTCCAGGTCGAGCGCGCCCTTGCGGACGATAAATACGAGATCGACATGGTCGACGATTTCGTCGGCGTGATGCCGGACGATTTCTTTCATCAGACGACGCATTCGGTTGCGGACGACGGCGTTGCCCACTTTTTTGCTGACCGATACGCCCATGCGAAACCGCTCGACGTCCCGTTTATGGAACCAGTAAAGGACCAACTGCCGGTTCGCGAAAGACTTGCCGTGACGGTATACGCGGGTAAATTCGGCACGGTTCCGTAATCGTAGCTTTTTCTGCACCTTTTCTCGCGTCCCCTTCATTTAAGAAAAAAAGACCACCCCCAGGTGGTCTTCGCTCATGTGCTTGAACTTAAGCGCTCAGCACTTTTCTGCCTTTGAGACGACGAGCAGCCAGCACCTTGCGGCCGTTTTTCGTGCTCATTCTTTTACGGAATCCATGCACCTTTTTGCGCTTTCTGGTGTTTGGTTTGAAAGTAGGACCCATGACAATAGCACCTCCTTTAACAGGTAGTACAGGTTTTGCAAAATCGCTAAACCAATATAATAATTACACACATTCGTTCTTCTTCTTCGCAGAACATGCCTTATATCATTTAATCACGCGTTTCCAGCAAAGTCAAGCAAACTTATTGGGTTCTCTCCCTCTTTTTTTGCGTCAAATGCAGTCCGCGAATGCTTGTATATAAGGAAAGGCGAATCCGCCGCCGGAGAACTTGTCCTGAGGAACAGCCCTCTCTCCTGCTGGAAAACCTCTTAGCTGGCGGCGCGTTCGCTTTCCTGTCGTTTCCCCCTCCCTTTTCCCCGGCTTCCCTTATCCACCTTCGGATCCGCCTCTTCCCCTTCGCCCTTGTTCATTCCTTTTTTGCCCGCTCGGCTTCTTCCCTTTTTTTCGTCTCGGCCTCCTTTCCTTTCTTTCCGCCTCGACGGATGACGCGATTTTTCTCGTTCGCGCGAAATTCCGGCCGCTTCCCATTTCTCGGTTATCCACAGCACCCGGATCCGCGCCGCTTGGGGCTTCCCGTAAAAAACGACGTTTTTGCGTAATCGCGTTTTTCCACCGTATTGCCTTTTGGCCTGTGCATATTTCTTGGTCAGCCGTTTATTCACAGTTCGATTTTAAACACGTTATGAACAATATCTAGTGGTGTGGATATGTATTATGCACAAGGTCTTGGATTTGTGGATAAAATAACGGCAACCGTTGAAATGACCGGTTTCTTTTGCTATGATTAGATTACTTTTCGGTGTGAATATTCGGTTTTAGCCTCCATATTATCAACAGGCTGTGGATAACGTTGTGAACAAGTTCAATTTATCCTTCTTTTTTTGTTCCCATAATTATTGATAGTGGGGATAACCTCCTCTCGCCTTTTCTATTCCTGGCGCAACGCCGTACTCCTTTTAGCCGCTCGGATCGAGCGGCAGATGAATGTCCGACTTTCCGCATTGGCCGCTGCTTCGCAGGCCTGCCGAAGACCGGGACATTCAAGGTGTCTGTTCGTGCGCCGCAATTCCGAAAACTCTTGGCGGATGCTCCGGCTTAAGCCACATCGTATGATTTCAAAGGAGTGACAGTTTGTGGACAGCCATACCGCTCAATTGTGGCAGCAAATTTTATCTATTATTCAAACAAAGCTGAGCAAACCCAGCTTCGACACCTGGTTCAAGGCTACGCAGGCGATCCAGCTCACCCAGGGTGCGCTGACCGTATCGGCGCCGACGACCTTCGCCGTGGAATGGCTGGAGAGCCGGTATACCAAACTCGTGGCTCAGGTGGCATTTGACGTGCTCGGGCGCAGCGTAACGGTCAAATTCGTAATCGAGGAACCCGGACGCGAAGAAGATCTTCAGCAAAAACCATCGGCACCGGTGCCAGCGCCGGTGTCTGTCAATGTCGAAGCGAATGCCAATATGTTGAATCCGAAATATACATTCGACACGTTCGTCATCGGCTCGGGCAACCGTTTTGCCCATGCGGCATCGCTTGCCGTCGCCGAGGCGCCGGCAAAAGCTTACAATCCGCTGTTCCTGTACGGAGGCGTAGGACTCGGAAAAACACACCTGATGCATGCGATCGGCCACTACATTTTGCAGCATAATCCCAGCAGCCGCGTCGTTTACATCTCTTCGGAGAAGTTTACGAACGAATTCATCAACTCCATCCGCGACAACCGCGGCGAAAGCTTCCGGAACAAGTATCGGAACATCGACATCCTGCTGATCGACGACATTCAATTCATCGCGGGCAAGGAGTCGACGCAGGAGGAATTCTTCCATACGTTCAATGCGCTGCACGAGGAGAGCAAGCAGATCATCATCTCCAGCGACCGTCCGCCTAAAGAAATTCCGACGCTGGAAGAACGGCTGCGTTCGAGATTCGAATGGGGCCTGATCACGGACATCCAGCCGCCGGATCTGGAGACCCGGATCGCGATTCTGCGGAAAAAGGCCAAAGCGGAAAACCTGGACGTGCCGAACGAAGCGATGATGTACATCGCGAATCAGATCGACACGAACATCCGGGAGCTCGAAGGCGCGCTGATCCGCGTCGTGGCCTACTCGTCGCTGACGAATCAGGACGTTACGGCGCATCTCGCGGCAGAAGCGCTGAAAGACATCATCCCGTCCAGCCGGCCTCGGATCATTACGATCCAGGACATCCAGCAGCGGGTCGGCGAGTACTACAATTTGAAAATGGAAGATTTTAAAGCGAGGAAACGGACCAAAGCTATCGCTTTTCCGCGTCAGGTGGCCATGTACTTGTCCCGCGAGCTGACGGATTACTCGCTGCCCAAGATCGGCGAAGCATTCGGCGGGCGCGACCATACGACGGTCATTCACGCCCACGAAAAAATCTCCCACTCGCTCAAGGTCGATCAGGAGCTGTCCAAAGTTGTCCACAATCTCACGGAAAAAATCAAAAATCCTTCCTGAATAAACGAAAAGCCTATGCACACCTTATACACATGTGGATAGGCTTCGTTTATTATGTTTTTCGCCCTTTTCTTAAGGTTATCCACATATTCAGGGCCCCTACTACTTTTACTATAAAGATCTTAAAGAATATATTATCTATACAGGAGTGACGAGATGAAGATCAGCATTTCCAAATCCCACTTGAACGACGCTATCCAACATGTATCCAAAGCCATTTCCAGCCGCACGACAATTCCGATTCTCGGGGGCATAAAATTCGATGTTGCTTATCACGGCGTCACTCTGACGGCCAGCGATACCGACATTTCGATTCAATCCTTTATTCCTGCTGAAGAAGGCAATAAAACGGTGGTTACCGTGGAGAAGGTCGGCAGCGTGGTGCTCCCGGCCAAGTTTTTCGTGGAAATTATCAAAAAGCTGCCGACCTCGGAGATCGAGATGGAAGTGGGCAGCGGGTTCCAGACGTTTATCCGTGCGGGAGCGACGGATATTCAACTGGTCGGTCTGGATCCGGAAGAATTCCCGGTTCTGCCGAACATTGAAGAAAACCGCGTACTGTCCGTACCCGGCGATCTGCTGCGCCATATGATCCGCCAGACCGGCTTCTCCATTTCGACGCAGGAGACGACTCCGATTCTGACCGGCGTAATGTGGAGCCTCAAGGAAGGGCAGCTCAAATTCGTGGCGACCGACCGTCACCGCCTGGCGACGCGCACGGTTCGCCTAGAGGGAGCGGAAGACGTCGAATTCAACAACGTGGTCATTTCCGGCAAGACGCTGAACGAGCTGAGCAAAATCATTCCCGACCAAAACACCCTTGTGGATATCGTCGTCGCCGACAATCAGGTGCTGTTCAAAGTCGATCGCATCCTGTTCTACTCGCGCATTCTGGACGGCCTCTACCCGGATACGTCCAAAATCATCCCGTCGAGCCACAAAACGCGCCTGCTGCTCGACACCAAGAAACTCAGCGAGTCGATCGACCGCGCTTACCTGCTGTCCCGCGAAGAAAAAACGAACATCGTCCGCATGCAGACGCTCGAAGAAGGCGGCATCGAGATTTCGTCCAGCTCGACGGAACTCGGACGCGTCAAAGAAGAAATCGAACTTTCCGAATTCGAAGGCGAGCAGCTGCGCTTGTCGTTCAACTCGAAATACATGCTCGACGTGCTCAAGGTCATCGAAAGCGAGCAGCTGACGATCCGCTTTACCGGCGTGATGAGCCCGATCATTATCGAACCGACCGACGACAGCAACAGCTTGTATATCATCCTGCCTTACCGGACCACGAACTAAATCTTTAAAAAGCATAGAAACCCAGTTCTAAAGAAAAGGCCGAAGGCGTAGGGAGAGTTTCGGTGAAGAAGCTAAAGCATTTCGAAGAAATGCACTTCGGAAGCATATGCTGGGTATCGCCTTTGAGCCCGGGAAGATTCCAATCCAAATCTAATCCTTCTTCCCGGTCGAAACAGCGATCGTAACGAAACTTTTCCGGAGCCGCCCGCGCCTTTTCTTTTTGACACCAGCATGAAAGGAAGGCAAAATGATGAATGAAGTATCCATCCGCACGGAATATATCAAGCTGGACACGTTTTTGAAGCTGGCCAACTGCATTTCCACGGGAGGCAGCGCCAAAATGCTGATCGCCGAAGGCCTGGTTCGGGTCAACGGAGAGAGCGAAGAACGCCGGGGACGCAAGCTGTATCCCGGAGACACGGTCGAGGTGGACGGCGAAGGCACCTTCAAGGTGGTCCGGGAAGACTAACGGCCCTTTCGTCCGCCGCGGCGTTTATTACAAGCAGCGTACAGAATCCGCAAAAGACGGGTTATCCACACAGACGGGGCGGCTTTGCGTAGTGCAAATGCGGCCTCGTCTTCATTTTGCGGCGGGCGCACAGGAGGCATGGAGATCACGTGCAAGTTAGAGACATCGCACTGAAAAATTACCGCAACTACGACGAACTGAAACTGGAAAACTTCGGAAGCGTGAACCTGATGATCGGCCGCAACGCCCAGGGAAAGACCAATCTGGTCGAATCGCTGTTCGTGCTGGCATTGACCAAATCTCACCGCACCGCGAAAGATCGCGAGCTGATCGCTTTCGGCGAAGACTCTGCGTACGCGAGCTGCCATGTGGAAAAAAAGTACGGCAACGTCCATCTGGAGCTGTCGCTGTCGCCGAAAGGGAAAAAAGCGAAAATCAACGGGCTCGAGCAGCGCAAGCTGAGCGACTTTATCGGCACGCTGAACGCCGTCATGTTCGCTCCGGAAGATCTGGAGATCGTCAAAGGAACGCCGGGCATTCGCCGCCGGTTCCTCGACATGGAGATCGGGCAGGTGCAGCCGAGCTACTTGTTCCATCTGCAGCAGTATCAGAAAGTGCTCGTGCAGCGCAACAATATGCTCAAGCAGTCGTACGGCAAAACGCCGGATCCCGTCATGATGGAAATCTGGAACGAGCAGCTTGCCGAGCACGGAGCCAACATCGTGCGCCGACGCAAGCGGTTTATCCGCAAGCTGCAAATCTGGGCGCAGGATATCCACAAGGGGATAACCGGCGGCAAGGAACAGCTCGTTCTGCGCTATGTCCCTTCGTTCGGCGAAGCCGAGGAGGAAGATGAAGCTGTTTTATTGGAACAATTTATGATAAAATTATCACAAGTGCGCGAACAGGAAATCCGTCGGGGAACGACCCTTGCCGGTCCCCATCGGGACGACCTCAGCTTTTTCATCAACGAAAAAGAAGTGCACAATTTCGGCTCTCAAGGCCAGCAGCGGACGACCGCGCTCTCGCTGAAGTTGGCGGAGATCGAACTTATCCACGAAGAGATCGGCGAGTATCCGATTCTTCTGCTTGACGACGTATTGTCCGAGCTCGATCCGTATCGGCAGACGCAGCTGATCGAGACTTTCCAAAGCCGGGTGCAGACATTCATTACCGCGACGGGAATCGAGACGATTCACGCGGAGAAGCTGCAGGGTGCGCATATTTACCAGGTCAGCGAAGGACATATCGATTCGTAAGACGCCGACCGCGCAAAGAAGTTGGTGGATTCCCCTCTTCGCTTTTATTCCGACAAAGGGATCGCCGGGCCGAACGGCGGGTCCGACTCGCCAGGCGTAAACAGAAGCATTCCCCAAGGAGGTTGCGGGTTCTTATGTATATCCATCTCGGCGGCGAAAAAATTATCCGTTCTTCGGAACTGATCGCCATATTCGACGTTTCCATCGAGAAGTCTTCGCGCATTTCCAAGCAGTTCGTCAATTCCGCCAAAGAAAACAAAAAAGTGGAGACGATCGGCGAGGAGGAAGCCAAATCCATCGTCGTGACCAAATCGGTCGTTTACTACTCGCCGATTTCGTCCGCCACGCTGAAAAAACGTTCCGGAACGTTCGGCGCAGGTATGTAACGGCGTCCGAAGTACGGAACTCGATCGGAATTTCCTTTTGTTCCTAATACGCCGCCCTTCCCGCCGCTGCCCTTCGGATCGGCTCCGGGATCGGGCGTTTCGTATTCTATTCTCGCAATTTCACAAACTACAGGAGTGGGTGAACGAAGCATGTCAATGGATCAACAATCGTATGATGCCAGTCAGATACAGGTCCTCGAAGGGCTTGAAGCGGTACGCAAGCGGCCGGGGATGTATATCGGTTCGACGAGCGAAAGAGGCCTTCACCATCTCGTGTGGGAAGTCGTGGACAACAGCATCGACGAAGCGCTCGCCGGCTACTGTGACCATATTCAAGTAATCGTGCACGAAAACAACAGCGTGACCGTCATCGATAACGGCCGGGGCATTCCGGTCGGCGAGCATCCGAAGCTGAAGCGTCCGGCGCTCGAAGTCGTCATGACCGTCCTGCACGCCGGCGGCAAATTCGGCGGCGGCGGGTACAAAGTCTCGGGCGGTCTGCACGGCGTCGGCGTCTCCGTCGTGAACGCCCTGTCGGAGAAAGTCGTCGTCAAGGTCAGACGGGACGGCAAAATCTACGAACAAGAATACCGCTACGGCGCGCCTCAGTACGACCTGCGCGTCATCGGGGAGACCGACGAGGAAGATACCGGCACGACGACCACGTTCCAGCCGGACCCGCAGATCTTTACCGAAACGACCGTGTATAACTACACGACGCTGCTGAGCCGGATTCGCGAGCTGGCGTTCCTGAACAAAGGGATCATGATTTCCCTGCTTGACGAACGGACGGGCGAGAACGCTTCGTTCCACTACGAAGGCGGGATCAGCGAATACGTCGAATTCCTGAACCAGAACAAAGCCGTGATTCAAGAGCAGCCGATCTATGTCGAAGGTTCGCGCGACATGATCGCGGTCGAGATCGCGATTCAATATAACGACAGCTACACCGAGAACATTTATTCGTTCGCGAACAATATCCACACGCATGAAGGCGGTACGCACGAATCCGGCTTCAAGAGCGCCCTCACGCGGATCATCAACGATTACGCGCGCAGAGCCGGCGTTGTCAAGGACGCGAGCGGCAACTTGACCGGCGACGACGTGCGCGAAGGGTTGACGGCGATCATTTCCGTCAAGATTCCCGAACCGCAGTTCGAAGGGCAGACCAAGACGAAGCTGGGCAACAGCGAAGTACGGGGCATCGTGGAGTCGCTCTTCTCCGAAAAGCTGACGGACTTCCTGAACGAAAATCCGGCTGCGGCTCGCCGCATCCTGGATAAGGCGCTTCAAGCGTCGAGAGCGCGCGAAGCGGCCCGCAAAGCGCGCGAGCTGACGCGGCGCAAAGGCGTGCTGGAAGTCAGCGCCCTGCCGGGCAAACTGGCCGACTGCTCGTCGAAAGACGCGTCGATCAGCGAAATGTACATCGTCGAAGGCGACTCCGCCGGCGGTTCCGCGAAGCAGGGCCGCGACCGGCACTTCCAGGCGATCCTGCCGATTCGAGGCAAGATACTGAACGTCGAGAAAGCGAGACTCGACCGCATTCTGTCGAACCTGGAAATCCGCGCGATCATTACGGCGATCGGTACGGGCATCGGCGAAGACTTCGATATCTCGAAAGCCCGTTATCACAAAGTCGTCATCATGACCGATGCGGACGTCGACGGCGCGCACATCCGTACCCTGCTGCTGACGTTCTTTTACCGGTATATGCGCCAGATCATCGAAGCGGGCTACGTCTACATCGCGCAGCCGCCTCTGTTCAAGATCGAGCGCAACAAGACGGTCGTTTATGCCAACAGCGAAGACGAGCGGGACGAGATCATCGCAGGTTTCGGCGAAGGGGCCAAAGTCAACGTGCAGCGCTACAAAGGTCTGGGAGAAATGAACGCCACCCAGCTGTGGGAAACGACGATGGATCCGGAAAGCCGGACGATGATGCAGGTTTCGATCAACGACGCGATGCTGGCCGATACGCTTTTCGATACGCTGATGGGCGACAATGTCGAGCCGCGGCGCGACTTCATCCAGGAACACGCGCGCTACGTCAAAAACTTGGATATTTAACGACGGTTTTTTCCCTCGTTCGGGGAGGGACGAAGGAGAGGGGCCCGCAGAAGGCGCCTCTCCTTTTTTGATACGCAAAATGCATAAAAACGCCGAGAAAACGCCTTTTTATCCTTGCTTTTCCGGCATAAAATACGGACATCCGGACGGATTAATGGTATAATAATAAGGATGTGGAAGCCGCATATTCCGAGCGTTTGCAAGGCGAATTTCAAGCTTCATTTTCAAATAAAAAAGCAGCAACCAATGTGATTATGCAGGCACCAACGGTGCATGTTCGACCTCCGGGCCTTTTACGGGACGAAGGGGCGGAAGATGTATCCAAATAGAAGGAGGCAGTCATGGCGGAAGAACAAAGATCGCAGGTCATAGATCGGGATATCGGCACTGAAATGCGCGAGTCCTTTATGGATTATGCAATGAGCATCATCGTCAGCCGCGCGCTGCCTGACGTTAGAGACGGATTGAAGCCGGTCCACAGACGGGTTCTCTATGCGATGTCCGAACTCGGCATGTCGCCGGACAAGCCGTTCAAAAAGTCGGCGAGAATCGTCGGCGAAGTTATCGGCAAGTACCACCCGCACGGCGACTCCGCCGTATACGAAACGATGGTCCGGATGGCGCAGGACTTCTCGATGCGCTATATGCTCGTGAACGGACACGGGAACTTCGGTTCCGTCGACGGGGACGGCGCCGCGGCCATGCGTTACACGGAAGCGCGTCTTTCGAAGATCGCGATGGAAATGCTGCGCGACATCAACAAAGAAACGATCGATTTCCAGCCGAACTACGACGGCGAGGAGCACGAGCCGGTCGTTCTGCCGGCGCGTTATCCCAACCTTCTGGTCAACGGCGTATCGGGTATCGCGGTCGGCATGGCCACCAATATTCCGCCGCATAACCTGGGCGAAGTCATCGACGGCGTTCAGGCGCTGATCCAGAATCCGGATCTGACGTCGCTGGATCTCATGGAATATATTCAAGGTCCGGACTTCCCGACGGCCGGGTACATTCTCGGACGTTCCGGTATCCGTCAGGCGTATCAGACGGGCCGAGGCTCGGTTACGATGCGGGCGAAAGCGGAGATCGAAGAGAACGGCAACAAAGCGCGCATTGTCGTGACGGAAATTCCTTACCAGGTCAACAAAGCGCGCCTCGTCGAGAAAATCGCCGAACTGGTTCGCGAAAAGCGGATCGACGGTATTACCGATCTGCGCGACGAATCCGACCGCAACGGGATGCGGATCGTAGTGGAACTGCGCCGCGACGTGAACCCGAGCGTCGTGCTGAACAACCTGTACCGTCATACCGCCATGCAGTCGACGTTCGGCGTCAACATGCTGGCCATCGTCAATAACGAGCCTAAAATCCTGAACCTTCGCGATGTGCTGTATCACTACCTGGAGCACCAGAAAGTGGTCGTACGCCGGCGGACCGAATTCGACCTCAAAAAGGCCGAAGCGCGCGCCCATATTCTCGAAGGTCTGCGCATTGCGCTCGACCATCTGGACGAAGTCATCGCGATTATCCGCGGTTCCCAGACGGCCGATGCCGCACGCGCGCAGCTGACCGAGCGCTACTCGCTCAGTCAGGAACAGACTCAGGCCATTCTCGATATGCGTCTGCAGCGCCTGACCGGACTGGAACGCGAGAAGATCGAAGGCGAGTACAACGAGCTGCTGGAGCGCATCAGCGAATTCCGGGCGATTCTGGCGGACGAGAATCTGCTGGTGCAGATTATCAGCGACGAGCTGAACGAGATCAAGGAACGTTTTGCGGATAAGCGGCGTACCGAAATCACGATCGGCGAGGACAGCATCCTGGACGAAGACCTGATCCCTCAGGAAGAAGTGGTCATCACCATTTCGCATACGGGCTATATCAAGCGCCTTCCGGCGTCCACCTACCGCAGCCAAAAGCGCGGCGGACGCGGAGTCATGGGCATGGGAACGAAAGACGAAGACTTCGTCGAGCATTTGTTTGCGACCAATTCCCATAACCATCTGCTGTTCTTCACGGACCGCGGCAAGGTATACCGGATCAAAGCTTACGAGATTCCGGAACTCAGCCGCACGGCACGGGGAACACCGGTTATCAACCTGATTCAGATCGAGCAGGGCGAATCGATCAATGCCGTTATTCCGGTGCAGGAGTTCAAGGAAGACCGCTTCCTGTTCTTCGCAACCTGCCGGGGCATTGTGAAGAAGACGCCGCTGACCGATTACGGCAATATCCGCAAGGGCGGATTGATCGCCATCACGCTGCGCGAAGACGACGCGTTGATCGGCGCCAAGCTGACCGACGGCGAGCAGGAGATCATCATGGGTACGGCTTCGGGTCTCTCGATCCGCTTCAAAGAAGGCAACGTTCGCTCGATGGGCCGCGGCGCTACCGGGGTCAAAGGCATCTCGCTCGAAGGCGAGGATACCGTTATCGGCATGGACGTTGTCAAGCCGGACCGCGAAGTGCTGATCGTCACGAGCAAAGGTTACGGCAAGCGCACCCCGATCGACGAGTACCGGATTCAAACCCGCGGCGGTAAAGGGATCAAGACGATTAACGTCACGGAGAAAAACGGACCTGTCGCCAGCTTGAAGGTCGTTAAAGCGGAAGAAGACTTGATGATCATCACGACGAGCGGTACGCTGATCCGGACAAGCATGGACGGTATCTCTTCGATGGGCCGCTATGCGCAGGGCGTGAAATTGATCAATATCCGCGAAGAAGAATCGGTTGCCACAGTCTGCCGAATCGATAAGAGCGAAGAAATCGACGAAGACGAATTGGCCGAAGGCGAGCTGTCCGAAGAGAATGCGGGCACGGTCGTGGCCGACGTCGAGGCAAAAGCGATGCTGGAGATGCTGGATACCGATCCGGAATCGACCGAATAAGAAGCAGATGCCTTACACGGCTGTAGAGAAAGGGAGGTCCAATGGGACTTCCCTTTTTTGTGTAAAAAAACCCTTTTTCAATAAAAGAATGCGAAACAGACCGATGTGGGATATTTTTGGTATTGTTGCACTTGGTATCACGGCATATAATCGAAATGATAAGCAAGCGGTACGCGAAACGATTAAACGGATCTTCAGCGGAAACCATGCCCGATACCGCGCTGCGCGGCAGGACCCGTATCCGGAAAGAATGTCCGATTCGAACAACTCGACCGACTGCAACAGAGGAGGTGGATGCCATGGTTAATGTACCCGTAAATGAGCTTGAAGCAGGCAAAAAGCTTGCAGCCAATGTGTATACGGATAGAGGGAATCTGCTCTTTCAAAAAGGCAGAGCGCTGCTTCCGCGGGATCTGGAGATTTTACAGGCTTTTATGATCGATTCGGTAGAGCTCCAGGGCGAGGCGGAAGGAAAAGACAATACGGCTTCCGAACAAGAGGGTCAAGTCCAAACGGCCTCTTCGGGCCGCCCGGTCTTAAATCAGAGAGAACGCGGCTTTACCGAAGAGTATGATCGGATGGTTGCGTTGATTAAAAGCGGTTTTCCTTCCGTTCTGGCAATGGAGATCCCGATCTTCCAATGGCGGGCGCAGTTGGAAAAGCTGATCGAACACATTCAGGGATATCGCATTCTGGGCTTCACGCCCAATATGCCGGATAAGCACGACTATATGTATCACCACGCCGTCCTCAGCGCCCTGACTTCGTACATGCTGGCACGCTGGTTGGAAATTCCGCAAAAAAACTGGATTCAAGTCGCATTGGCCGGACTGCTGCACGATATCGGTAAAGTTAAAATTTCGCCGACGATTCTGCATAAGCCGGAGAACCTGGGGCCTGAAGAAAAAATGGAAATGAACAATCATACCACTTACGGTTACCAGATTCTGAAAAACGCGACCGCTCTGCAGGAAGGCGTCCTGCTTGCCGCTCTGCAGCACCATGAGCGAATCGACGGCAGCGGTTATCCTTTCGGCCTAACGGGAGAGAAGCTGCACGTTTATTCGAAAATCGTGGCTGTAGCGGACATTTTCCATGCGATGACGCTGAATCGCCGCTATCGCGGCGCAACATCGCCTTACCTGGTACTTGAACAGCTGGAACAGGATTCATTCGGAAAGCTCGACCCGGCTATCGTGCGTACATTGATCAAGCATACGACGCAGCTGTCACTCGGCACGCGGGTTAAACTGAACAACCGCAAGATGGGAGAAATCGTCTATGCGGATGTTCATCAGCCGACGCGCCCGATCGTCTCCATCAACGGGGAGATCATTAACTTGATTCAGGAACGCAAGCTGTTCATCATGGAAGTGCTTTAATAAGGAGCGGCCAGGTCCAATCAGCTGTTAACGGGAAGATTCCGGATTCTCCGGGATCTTCTCTTCTTTATATAGGAAAAACAAAGGACGAAGGAAGCAGAAAGGAAGAGGGATAGGCTGAAATTAATGTTTGACCCATCTTCCGTAAAAAGTGCTTGATCTTTTGGTTCCTACATGATATATTATAGGAACGGCCTTGAGAGAGCGCCGGTGCGGTTCGAGTGAGTGAGCAGGTCCAAAAGAGATCGAAATAGACGCTTCGC
>NZ_JAAFGS010000005.1 GCF_011090185.1 Saccharibacillus alkalitolerans
TTCGCCGGCGCGCTGCGAGCCGCCGGCGGCCGTCGGGCCGGCCGGATTCAGCCGGCCGACCAGCACGAACTCGTCGTGCGGGAACAGCTCCGCCAGCAGGGCGGGCGGAGCGGCTTCGCCGGCGTCGTAGCCGGACGCCAGCTTTTCCAGCACGGCTTCGGCGTCGGGGCCCGCGCCGACGCCTTCTCCCGTGTAGCGGATGCCCGGAATCCGCTTGGCGGTGTTCTGCAGGACGCGCAGCAGTTCCTGCGTCTCGAGCTTCGGCTTCAGGATATAGTCGGCGACGCCGTTTTGGAACGTCGAGCGGACGTAGTCGAATTCGCCGTAGCTGCTGAGCACGATCACTTCGATCTCGGGATGATTCTTTTTGATCAAACGGGTGAACTCTTCCCCTTCCATGATCGGCATGACGATATCGGTCAGCACGATATGGGGCCGCAGCCGCTCGATCGCTTCCAGTCCTTCCCTGCCGTTCGAAGCTTCCCCCACGATCCGAAAGCCGTATTTTTCCCAGTCCAAATAATGCTTGATCCCCTGTCTGACCAGCACTTCATCGTCCACGATCAGAATTCTGCATGCTTGTTCCATTCATGAACCCCCTTTTGTCTGCCTGGTAACGTTTACAACATCGTATCATACCTTTTCGATTAATCTCCAGATAAACCAAACAAGCCGCCTCGGGGGAAGGACTCCCCGCCAGGCGGCCTGCGTGTCACGATGGATCACGGCTCGCTTGCGCAAATCGCGTACGTCCTTTTACCAGCCGTCCGGGCTCTTCGCCATCCCCATACGCTGCGTGATTTTCATCTGGATATAAGGCTTGACGAAGGTGGAAGCCAGCACGATGTAAGACAGCGACAGAAGCAGCGCGTACAGCCAGAACGTACCGCTGCCGCTGCCGTACAGCGCCTTCCACCGATCGGACGGATTGCTGTACACCGGGCGTCCCGCCGCTTCGTTGTACGAAAACCAGTAATCGTAGTAAATGCTGACCAGCGCCTGCGCATACAGAACGACAAAGCCCGCCACAAAATTAATCAGCGGAATGAAGGAAAGGAAGGTGCTGGCAAAGCCGAGAATGAGGCTGATCAGAATCATGACGAACAGCGTCGGGAAGAAGTAGCGCAGGCCCGTTTTCAAGACCGTTCCCAGATTCAGCCTGCCGCTGCGAGCCAGCGTCGGCAGGAAAAAGAGCCCCGCGGACAGCACCCGAATGCCGATGCCCGCGATCGCCCCGTACGCGATCAGCTGGAACGACCCCGCCAGCGCCGCGCCCCATTCTCCCGGCGTAATCTCGCCCGCTCCTCCGGCCATCGACTGAAAGCCGTAAACCATAAGCGTTACCAAATAAACGAATTGTCCATGCAGCAGCAGATAGGCAATGACGGAAGGCAGCGCGAACAGCAGCAGGTGATATTTCAGAAAATCCCAGTATCCCGGTACCCGGCCGTAAGCCTGCCTGTCCATGTCGTAAGCGTATGCCGATCGATCGTCCATGTTTTTCTTCCCTTCCGGTTGTTTTTTATGATAAGGAGTTTCCGTCGTGCCTTGCCGTATTTTTTACCCGTTCCTTCGACCCTGCTCCTACATTCCGTATAAAAAGCCTATCCCGCGGTGCAGTTCCGTATCCGGATCTTCCTGAACCCGCTGCCGCATGACGCTTTCCCATCGTCCCAAGAACTCGTCCAGACGGTACGGCTGCCGATTATGATCCTGCGACAACCCCGCCAGCTGCGCCAGATCAAGCTTCATGGCGCGCAGCTCCTTCAGCGTCTCTTCGCGCGAAGCGTCCAGCGCGGCGTCGCCTTCCTGCCAGCTGCCCGCGAGCTCGTTGCCCAGATAAGCATCGAACGCCCGAAGCGTCGCGGGCATCATGTCCGCGGCGGTGAGCTTGTCCGCCTGTCGGGAGATATCTTCGCGCAGGCTCAGCATCAGCCCCGACGCCTGCGATAAACGGACGCGAACTTCGCCGACCGCGTACAAACTCTGCGAAGCGTCCGCGCCTCCCTCGATTTTGCGAATAGCGTCGTTCAGCTGCGAATCCGCGCTTTGGATCAAGGTCATGGCTTGTCCGAGCACTTGATTATTGTCGAAGACGCCTTCCCTTTCTTTCGTAAACAAACTGAAATTGAAGCCTAGGCTGACCGCCAGCAGCCCGGCCATCACCACCCCGAACATCGCCCAACCGCCGCCTTTTTTCCTGCCCGTTTCCGGTTGCGCATCCCTATCCGTTTTCATGCCTCTCTCCTTTTTCCCGCGAAATCTTTCTCAAACCCGTCTCCCATAATGTCTTCGTCTTCCCGTATCGGCCCGATTCGTACTCCCGGCGTTCCAGCGTCTCCCAATCCGCGTCGGGGAAAAACTTCGCGATCTCTCCTTCGTCGAAAAAGCGCCGCAAAATCCCCTCGCTCGCAAAAAGGTACGGATCGTCCGAAACGGCGCGGTCGCGCCCGCCGTCCATCTCCGAGATCGCGTTCAACCGGCACAGCAGCAGACCGTCCGGCGCCAGAGCGCGGCGAATATCGCCGACGATCCGGCGCGTGACGTTTCCCGGGAAATAATGCAGGCTGAGATCGGCCACGACCGCCTGCAGGCTTCCGTCCGCGAAAGGCAGTCCTTCCGCCATGTCCAGCCGCAGCGTGCCGATCCCCGGCTCTTCCCGGCGAAGCCGCGCCAGCGCTTTTTCCGACAGGTCGCACGCCAGCACGTCGAATCCTTTTGCGGCCAGCGCCCTGGCGTTATGTCCCAGCCCGCAGCCCAGATCGACGACGGTCCCCTTCGACGGATGCAGCAGAGGCAGATAACGTTCCAACCAGCCGTCGTGATCCGCGGAGAACGAAGGGTCCGAGTAAGCGGCGTTCCAATAGCGCTGATCCGACCTGCTCATGATGGAATCCCGCCTTTGTCGATGCCGGTATAGCTGCTTCCCGCGGGCAGGGCCGACAGCAGCAGCGCGCCCATGAAGCCGAGTCCGCAGCCGAAATCGACGATGCGCGCCGGCCTGTCGATTTTCCATACCCGCTGCACCAGAAACTCCAGATAATCGTCGTTCCAGATCGATCCCCGCGATGCTTTCAAGTATTCGATCCGGCTGTTCCAAGCATAATGTTCGTCCGTTTTGTTCGTCTCGCCCATTTGCGGTTCCGCCTTCTTTCTTCTTAATCGGCCAGCGTTTCCGCGTTTTCCGCCAGCCCGCATATCTCGATCGCTTCCATCTCTCCGACCCTTCTCGACCCTTCCATAAAAAAGCCTTTGATGCCGACCGCGATTCGCTTAGCATGTACTTCGCGCCGCATGGCCGGGAACAAAATCCACATCCGGGCTGTCCCTTCCCGCGATACGGGTCCTTCGTCGTCTCTCCATACTTCGCCGTCCGCGTCCTCGAACTCCGGATGAATGGCGTAAATGCCGGTCTGCGAAATATCGTCGCCGTCATAAGCGAAATCCGACCGGTAGCCCTGATAAGGCAGACTTCGGCGTCCGCCTTCCTCTTCGGTATAGAACCGGTAGCGGACGCGGAAATCGTGCGGATGACCCCGGCGCGCTTCATACGGCGTCCACATGGTTCGTGCCTCCTTGCGCTGCTTTTTCATTCGTTTCCTGTTCCTTCGCACACCGCTTCTTTTACGAATCTGTTCCGTAATAGTTCCGGTAAAAAGCAAGCAGCTCTCCCCGGGGCGTCAGCAGCGCTTCCTGCAGCCCTTCCAAATGCCGAAGCAGCGCGGCGGCCGGCGCGCCTTCCGTCAGATCTTCGCCCTCCAGCAGATACAGCATCGTGTCGTCCAGCCCCGCCCCGATCAGCAGTTCCGATTCGACGGCGATCCCGGCGTCGAAGCCGGAACTTTTGGCCGCCCAGATCGTCAGCGCGTCTTCCGGCCGCCCGAAGCTGTACAGCAGCACGCAGAGCAGTTTCATCGCTTCATTGTCTTTCCGGTTCGCATCGCCGATCTCCCGCCGCAGCCGCTCCCCGATCTCTTCCCGATCTTTTTCCGCCGGTTCAAGACCGTACCGTTCCAGCAAAATTTCCTCTTCTTCCACTTTGCCGCCCTCCGTTTGCTACCGCCGTTCCCGCAGCGCTTCGAGTACCCGTTCTACCCGCTCTTCCGTACTGCCGGTGCCCTCGATCCGCAGAACGGGGCAGTCCAGATCCGCCATCCAGCGCTCGTGCTGCTGCAGACTGCGCACGTCCTCGCCCGCATGATCGTACAGCGCCGCCCATTCCAGAAAAGCCTGCGACTGCGCGTGCAGCCGGCCTCCCGGCAGCGCTTCTTCGCCGTACCGCCGCAGCTCGCGCGCCCGCAGGCGAGCCAATCTCTCTTCGGGAGGCACATGCAGGAAAACGACAAAATCGAAGTCCGGCTTAAAGCCGTCTCCCCAGCCGCAGACGGCGCCGGTCAGCATCCAGCGCTCGTGCCGCCGCATGTCTTCCGCGAGCAGGCGCGCCCGCTCCACCGGCGGACGGGCTTCGTCGAATTTGCGGCTCCAGAAATAGTCGTCGCCGTCCAGAACGACATGCGGCAGACTCTTGCCCAGCGCGCGGCCCAGCGTCGTCGCGCCGGAGCCCGACGCGCCGAAGAGATGCAGCCGCCGATAAAAGATCTCCTCAGGCATCATATCCGCTCCTTCATCCCGTTATCCCCGCGTACCGCGGCTTCCCCGTCCGGCTCCGCTTTCTTTCCGAATTCCCGATTGAACTTCGCGACCGTCAGCGGCAGACCGAATACCTTCATCCTCCGAAAACACTTCAATGCTAGTTCTCCTCTCGCTGCGCCGCGCCGGCCGAAGCCGGAAAGACGAGCAGCAGAATAACGGCCGCGATCGCCGCCCAGCCGACGAACATCAGATACGTATTCAGATGCAAGAAGTGACCGTTCATATGCGGGGTGCCCGGTCCCGACATGACCGATTCCGCAAAACTCCGGGCATCCCGCATCCCGTCCGCCGAAGCCGCTTCGACAGTCCGCTGAAACAGCCCGCGATAGCGGATACGCTGCAGTTCGAAGCCCGCCGCTTGATGCGCGAACAGGCCGAGCAGCAGCGAGGTCAGAGCGGTTCTTCGGAAACGGCGCGGACGTCCCCAGGCGTAAATCTGGCCGATCAGCACGATTCCCAGCACGCTCAGCGGCACAGCCAGGATCAGCGTCGGATTGCCGTTGCCCGAATGCGCGCCGGGCGGGGCGGCAGAAGCGTTGCCCAGCCAGAAGATCGCCCCGATCAACAGCAGGTTGGCGACCAGGGCAGCCGGATGCTTCATCCGGCTGCCGAGCGCCGCGGCCACGACGCCGCAGACGAACAGCGCCATGACGACGAGCAGAATGATAATGAGCATAAATTCTCCTCTCCGCGCAGCATTATGCAATAATTAAATCAACACGAACACCCAAGGAGTGAAACAAACATGCTGGAGCATATCCGTAAAAACAACGTCGAGCGCTTCACCGGATTCAGTGAACGATATGATCGCAGCCGTCCGGCCGCGCCCGAAGAAGTCGTTCGCATTTTGGACGCGTATCTGGAAGGAACGCCGCGGCGCGTGGCCGACGTCGGCTGCGGCACGGGACTGTCCACTTTTCTGTGGCTGGACCGCGCCGAACGGATCGTCGGCATCGAACCGAGTTCCGACATGCGGAGAATCGCCGAAGCGAAGCGGGAAGCGGCGGGAAATCCCGAGAAGCTGGAATTCCGAGAAGGCTATTCCGACTCGCTCGATCTCGAAGACGGCTGGGCGGATCTCATTACCTGCTCGCAGTCGTTTCACTGGATGAACCCCCAGCCGTCGCTGGCCGAATTCGCCCGCGTGCTGCGGCCGGGCGGCGTATTTGCCGCTTACGACTGCGACTGGCCGCCGGTGCTGAACGCGGATGTCGAGGCGGCGTACGGAGCGTTATCCGACCTGGCCGACCTCCGCTCGGCGGAACTGACTCCGGAAGAAGAACGGGCGCACAAGTGGCCGAAAGAAGAACATCTGCGGCAGATCCGGGAATCCGGCCTGTTCCGCTACGCTCGCGAAGTCGTATTCCATAACCGGGAAATCTGCGATGCGGAGCGCTACGCGAATCTCGCGCTCAGCCAGGGCGGGATGCAGAGCGCGATCAAGCGCGGCGCCGAAGACGTGAAGGCCGCGGCCGGAGATTTCGCACGGCGCGTCGAAGCCTTTTTTGCCGGCCGCGAGCTGGAGGTGCTGCTGAGCTACCGGATGCGGCTGGGCGTGAAGTAGCCCCATAACCATTTTCGTTCGTTTCTGTTCATAGCTGCGCGCCTCTCGCTGGTTGCGCCGTGATAAGCCTTTTACTGTTCGTACCGTTCATTCAAATAGCGATGGGCACGGGGACCGGGATGTTCCTGCACCCGCCGCTTCAGCGTTTCTTCCCAATTCGATCCCAGCGTCTTCATGTCGAAGCGCTTCCGGTTATCCGGCTTGGCCTGCCGCAGCAGCTCGTCCAGATCGGCGTGGAGCGCATCCATGTCGGCGACCGCACGCTCCCGCGCCTCGCCTTCCAGCAAGTCCGGATTTTTCCGCCACTTGGAAGTCAGCTCGTTGTGCAGATAATAATCGAAGTCGATCGCCGTCGCCAACAAAGAGTGTAAGTCGTGCTTCGGAGCCAGCGTCCACAGCATGCCCTGGGCTTCGTTTAAGCGTGTCCGGACATTGTCTACTGCGTAAATGCTGTCGGCCAATCCCGCACCGCTTTCGACGATCCGCGCCGTGTCGTACAGCTGGGATCCTGCGTTTTCCAGGATGGCCAACAGTTGGTTCGTCTGCTGATCGACCGTGATTTGCGAGTCTCTGTCTTCCATGATCTGAAAAAAAACAAGGACGGCACTGAACGTGATCAGCATGCTGATGATGATCGACCCCATTTTTAACGGCCGTTTCGGTTTAAGCTGCACGCGTTTTCCTCCCTCAAGTTTTCCTTACGTTTCTTCAATAGTAAACGTCAGGAAACCCGAAAAAGTTGGACGCAAAAAAAGCACGGCCGAATTTTTCGAAAAAACGCCTTCCGGCGCTTCTTCTCCATTCGGCCGTGCCTTTCGTTCATTTCCCTGCCGAGCGCCCGGTCATCCGCCGAGCCGCCTCTTTGCTCACACGATTCCGTACTTCTTCAGCAGGTCGCCGATCACCGTGCCCGACGCTTTTTTCAGCGCGCCCTGCTCCAGCAGCTTCAGCAGCACCGGCTGCTTCAGATCGGTCAGCTTTTTGCCGTCCATCATCTTGGAGGTCGAGTCCAGCAGCACGCGGATATCGAACTCGGACGCGAACACTTCCGGTACGCCCCGGTCCACGTTCAGCAGCGTGTAGACGGATTCCATCGCGGTGCGCACCGAATATTCGGTCGTGAATACGGTGTCGCGTTCCGTGTCGGCGAACTGCCCGATGAAGGCGAAGTTCACGCAGCCGTCCGGTACCACTTTCGGCCGGTCGCCCGCCGTGCGCGGCATAAAGAAAGCGGTGATATACGGCATCATGCACGGAATGCAGTTGGCGGAACGGGCGGCCATTTCCGGGATATCGGCTTCCGGCACGCCCATATGGTACAGCCATTCCGCCGTGATTTCTTCGCCGGTGCAGTCCTGCATCGGCTTTTTGATATAATCGCCCGGCACGTCGGTGAACAGCGCATAGAACCAGACGACGAGCTGGTCTTTGGGCTGCTTCTTGAAATGCGGCTGGCGGTT
The DNA here is from genome assembly GCF_011090185.1 of Saccharibacillus alkalitolerans. Lineage (GTDB taxonomy): Bacteria > Bacillota > Bacilli > Paenibacillales > Paenibacillaceae > Saccharibacillus > Saccharibacillus alkalitolerans. The sequence continues at coordinate 7,678 of NZ_JAAFGS010000005.1, forward strand.
GAGCGTCCAGCTCAGCATCCAGCTCGAATCTTTGACGCTGACGATGCCGCCGGTGACCACCTTGCCGCTGAACGGATCGCGTTTGCAGATCTTCTCGATGTAAGGCGGAATCCGGTCGTCCAGCGTCGTGATCGTCGCCGATTCCCATTTGCTTGCTTCGATGTTCATGCAGAATTTGTCCGGACGGCCGAACGATTCGTCCTGCGCGGCGATATTGCGCCACAGTTCCCAGCATCCGCCTCCGCCGGGCTGCGTATTCAGCACCGGCGCGTGATGATGATCGCCGAGCGACGAATTTTCCGTGCAGCTGCCGTTCGTCACGAATACGAGGTCGTCTTCCGTCAGATCGATACTCTCCGGCTGCCCGGCCCGCAGACACTGTATTTTTGCCGCTATTTTGCGCGTGCCATGGTGCTCGAACACCACGTTCGTCACTTGAGTCTTGTACTGAAAATCGACGCCGTGCGCTTCGAGATACTTCAGCATCGGCTGCACGAGCGACTCGAACTGATTGTACTTGGTGAATTTGAGCGCGGAGAAGTCCGGCAGCCCGCCGATATGGTGAATGAACCGCTGGATGTACAGCTTCATTTCGAGCGCGCTGTGCCAATCTTCGAACGCGAACATGGTCCGCCAATACAGCCAGAAGTTCGACGCGAAAAAGTCTTCCGTGAACACGTCCGTGATCTTCAGATCGTACAGATCTTCGTCCCGGGTCAGGAACAGCTTGACGATCTCCATCGACGCTTTTTCGCTGAGCGTGAATTTGCCGTCCGTATGCGCGTCTTCGCCTCGGTTCATCGTGGCCCGCATCAGCGAGTAGTTGGGGTCTTTTTTGTTCAGCCAGTAAAATTCGTCCAACACCGACGCGCCTTCCGCCTCGAGCGACGGGATGGAATGGAACAGGTCCCACAGACATTCGAAATGGTCTTCCATCTCGCGGCCGCCGCGGATCACGAAGCCTTTATGTTCTTCTTCCCCGCCGTCGAGCGCCCCGCCCGCGATATCCAGTTCCTCGAGAATGTGAATTCGCGAGCCTTTCATCTGTCCGTCGCGGATCAGGAAGCACGCCGCCGCCAGCGACGCCAGCCCCGCCCCGACGAGATACGCCGACTTGCCGTCCACGCCTTCCGGTTTCATCGGTCTTGCGAACGCTTCGTAGTTCCCGCTGCTGTAATACATGAGCATTCCCTCCATAAGTTCGATTGATGACCTTCAGGATCTGCTCCCAGCATAGGATTTTTTATAAAAAGGCGACATAGACAATCCCGGCGGCGTGCCGAAAATTTGGACAGAAGGCGGGAATTGTCTAGATTTTCCGGCTTCCGTGCACGTCTGCATGGAAACGTTCCAAAGCTCCCGCAAAATCGCCCTGAATCAGCACGCTGAGCCGGTTCACGATTGCCTGCGGGTCTTCCCGCATGCCGCCTTTGATCCAATCGAGCACGAGGCCGACGAACGCGAATTTGTAAAAGTGGGCGATAAAGTCTTTGTCGTCTTCGCGCACGCTCAGGTCTCCCGCTTTTTCCTCGATCACGCCCATCAGCAGCCGGTACGCTTCCTCGTGCAAATAGCGTTCCAAATGCTCGCGGTTGACGGAATGGTAGGTGTTCACCACGAAGCTGCGGTTATCCAGCACGTATTCGAAAATATGTAAAAAGCCCTGCTGCCACGTTTCGTACGTCTTTTTGCCGTCGAGCGCTTTGGCCGCCTCGTGCGTGTAGATCCAGTCGATCAGGTCGTAAATGTCTTTGAAATGATAATAAAAAGTCTGCCGGTTCACTTCGCAGTCCTCGGCAATATCGATCACGGTGATCTTGTCGAGCGTTTTCTGCGACAGCAGCTTTTTGAGCGACGCGGCCAGCGCGCGCTTCGTGATCTGCGTCACGGGTTTCCCTCCTTTATACCCGGCCGAATCCGCTCAGCGCGGTCCAAATGCCGGAGACGAGAATCAGCCAGAGCGAGACGCCCTTGAACAGGCGTTCGTCGAAGCGGTTCACCGCTTTGACCCCCAGCCAGGCGCCGAGCAGCATCGCCGGGAACGTCCAACCCAGAAATCCGCCCGTTTCCCTGTTCAGCAGCCCGGCCGCCGCGAAAGAAATCACGCTGACCGTATTGAGGATGACGCCGTTCAATGCCAGATTCGCGCGAACCGCCTGCTTGCTCATCCCTTGATTGGACAAGATGAGGGCCAGCGGCGGGCCGCTGACCGAGATGCTGCCGTTCAGCAGTCCGCTGAGCAGCCCGGCCGTGACGAAAGCGGTCCGCTCGCTGCGAATCGGAAACGTCCGGCCGAGCAGCATCAGGGCGGCGAACAGCGTGATCAATACGCCCGTAGCGGCTTTCAACACTTCTCCCCGCACGACAAGCAGCAGATACGTTCCGAAAGGGGCCGCGATCACGCCCGCCAGAATCAGCAGCCAGATCTGCCGGAGACGGATATCGCGGCGGTTCGAAATCGCCACGCCCAAGCAGACGAACAGGCTGAAGATCACGATGACCGGGACCGCCTGGTGCAGCGGCAGGAACAGGCTGAGCAGCGGCAGCGCGATCAGCGCGAAGCCGAAGCTGGTGAGACTTTGGACAAAGCTCGCGGCCAGAATGATGGCCATGCCGGCCGCCAGCAAAGCGAATTCGTTCATGCGCTCCACCCCTTTTCCTGTTTCCATCATAGCCTATTCCTTCGGCCGCGACCAAGGAGGAGGCTTGGCGATTCGGCGTCATTCGCCAATCGATTGTCGCGCGGTGCCAGTTACAAACGGGCTCCGGGCATGTACGATAAACAGGTCACCCATTCCGACGAAAAGGAGACCGACCATGCCTTCCTCTGGATCCGATCGAATCAAAATGCCTCCCGGCTTCTGGACGGGACTGCAAAAAACCGGCATTCGGCCGTCCGACCTTACGCGCGCGGCAGGACTGCCCTTGACCGCGATCGCGGATTCCGCTCTTCCGCTCGGGCAGTATTTCGCGATCTGGCGAACTTATGCCGAGCTGACCGGCGATGCTGCCGAAGCCGTCGTCCGCATGGTCGGCGCCTTCGATACGGCTCAATATCCTCCCATGGCGCTGGCGGCTTACCATGCCCGCGATTATCGGGATGCGCTGCAGCGAATGGCCCGCTATAAACGAATGTGTCCGCCTGAGCTTCTCGCAATCGAAGAAAAAGGGGCTTTCTGCACGATCGAACTGAATTGGGCCGCTCCCGAAGAGGCAGGACCGCCTGTGCTGACCGGCACGACGCTCGCCTTCCTGTTGGAACTCGGACGTCGCGGGACCGGAAAGGACATAACGGCTCAGCTCGTCGAATTCGTCCTGAAGCCCGGGGACCGAGCCGTTCTGGAGCGGTATTTCGGCTGCGCCGTCCAAGGAGGAGCTTCGTCCGATCGTCTTACGCTGCGGCGCGAACATCTCGATCTTCCGTTCGTTTCCTACAATGAGGAACTTTTGGCCCTGCTTACGCCCGTCCTGGACCGCTCGCTGAACGAAGCGCCGATATCCGCTCCCTCGTCGACGGCCGACAAGACCAAGTGGATCATCAAGCGCTCCTTTACCGCCGGCAGACCGGATATGCGCCATGCGGCCCGGGAACTGGGAATGAGCGAGCGGACGCTTCAGCGCCGCCTGTCGGCGGAATCGACCGGCTTCAATCAACTTCTGAACGAGGCCAGACGCGAACAGGCGCTGGAATATCTTGCCGATCCGGCGCTCGATATTCGGGATATCGCTTTTCTGGTCGGCTATGAAGACGAGACTTCGTTTTACCGCGCTTTCCGTTCATGGGAAGGCGACACGCCCGCCAATTGGCGGGCCGGGCGGCAGGGTTGAACCCGCGCCGCCGATTATCGATACCGGGAGGCTGTTTAAGGATGGAACTGAATTTAACCGGCAAGACCGCTCTGATTACCGGCTCGACCCGGGGGATCGGCAAAGCGATCGCCCGGGAACTGGCCCGCGAAGGGGTCGACGTCATCGTCAACGGGCGGGACGCCGGCGAGACCGCAAAGACCGCGGAAGAAATTCGCGAAGCTTTTCCGTCGACTTCCCCCGGCGCCGCCGCGGCCGATCTGACCGATCCGAAGCAGCGCGAAGCGCTGTTTGAACAGGTGCCCGCCGTCGATCTGCTGATCAACAATATGGGCATCTACGAAATTATGGCTTACGAGGATGCCGGGACGACGTCTGGGAACATTATTTCCGCACGAACGTGTTCGCCGCCAATGCGCTGTGCCGTTTTTATCTGCCGGGCATTCTGCGAAGCGGCGGACGCATTCTTTTTATTGCCAGCGAGGAAGCCCTCATGCCGTCGGGACAGATGCCGCATTACGCGGCGGCAAAGTCGGCGCTGCTGTCTCTCTCACGCAGCCTGTCGAAGCTGACGGCGGGAACGGAAGCGACGGTCAATGCCGTGCTTCCCGGCCCGACGCTGTCGGAAAACGTGCAGCGGATCGTCGAAGGATCGGATACCCGCGCGGAACTCGACTTTTCCGCGAAGGAGCGGAACTTTATGGAGAACGCGCTGCCCGGCTCCGAGCTTCGCCGCTTTATCCGTCCCGCCGAGATCGGCAGGCTCGCCGCTTTCGTCTGCAGTCCGCACGCGCAGGCTTTCCGCGGATCGCCGATCCGGATGGACGGCGGCATGGTGCCGACGGTGTATTGATTCCCGACCTTCCGAAGAAGCCCCGCCTTTCCCTTCCGGGAACGCGCCGGGCTTCTTTTTTGTTCGTTTACGGCCTTTTCCCCACTCGCACAACCAAAAGTAGCGGAAAAACAACCGACGGTAGCGCCCTTTTTCTTCCATCTCCCGTCGGGTCCGGTTAAGCTAATGGCGTCGACAAATCCATACGAACGAAACCGAAAGAAGGGATCCACATGTTAACGCCGATCGAGATCGGAACCAAAATCGCGGAAGCCCGCAAAGCCAAAAACTTGTCACAAGCCCTGCTCGCGCAGAAGCTGTCCCTCAGTCCGCAGGCGGTCGGAAAATGGGAGCGCGGCGAATCGATGCCGGACATCCTGACGCTGAACCGGCTCGCAAAGACGCTGAACGTCGATCTGAATTATTTTTCGGAAGACTTCCCGCCGGCTTCCGCACCCGCGGCCCAGGCCTCAGGCCCGCTGACGGCCCCGGCCGTCCCGCATGCCGATCCGCCGCTCGTCCCGTCCCCGGACATGATCCGCCCCGACTCGGCCCGGAAGAAGCCGGGCTGGAATATGTCGGAAGGCAGTTGGGTCGGCGCGGACTTCTCCGGACTGAAAGATCTGCACGACAAATTCGGCGCTTCCTTTATCCGGGACTGCCTGTTCGTCGGGTCCCAACTGTCGGGCCTTCTGCTGGACAGCAATCACGCGGAGCGGTGCGACTTCACGGACGCCGATCTCGGCGGCAGCCGGATCCGCAATTCGCACCTCGCGGGAGATCTGTTCCTGCGCAGCTCCCTGCGGGAGGCGAGCATCACGGGAAGCCACGTCAAAGACTGCGACTTCTCCGGCGCGGACTTCACGGATGCGACGATCGAATCGAGCCAACTGCAAAACTGCGCGCTGGGCGGAGTCGTATGGGACCGCACCCGTTTCAGCCGCTCCCAACTGACCGGGCTCGTGCTGGAAGGCGCGTTCGGCGGCTGTTCGTTCGAGAACTGCTCCTTTAAGGATGTCGTGTTTCAGAACGCGACGTTCACCGAAACTTTTTTCAAAAACAAAAGCCTCAAAAAAATCCGTTTTATCGACTGCAAAGCGGACCGTCTCACCTATTCTTTTTTGAAAAACGGCAAAGCGGATATGAGTCAAATCGCGTTATTCACCCCTTAAGAGGAGGAACGAGCCATGCCGAAAAACGAAACGGCCATCACGGTCAAAGGGCTGCGTAAGTCTTACCGGAACGTGCCCGTCCTGCAGGAAGTCGACTTCGAAGTGGAAAAAGGAACGGTGTTCGCCCTGCTCGGCGCAAACGGCGCGGGCAAGACGACGATCGTCAAAATTTTGGCCACGCTGCTCAAGCCGGACGGCGGGAGCGCCTTCGTCAACGGATTCGACGCGGCGCTGCAGCCGGACGGCGTGCGGCGTTCGATCAGTCTGACGGGGCAGTTCGCCGCCGTGGACGAAGTGCTGACCGGACGCGAAAATCTGATTCTGATCGCGAAGCTTCGCCATCTGGACAATCCGCGGGCGATCGCGGACGATCTGCTGAACGCTTTCGGATTGACGGAAGCCGGCGGCCGGCGGGTATCGACCTATTCGGGCGGCATGCGGCGCAGACTGGACATCGCCATGAGCCTGACGGGCAGCCCGGCGATCGTGTTCCTCGACGAGCCGACGACCGGGCTCGATCCCGAGGCCCGCCTCGAAGTCTGGAAGCTCGTCAAGCAGTTGGCGGAGAGCGGAACGACCGTATTTCTGACCACGCAGTATCTGGAGGAAGCCGAACAGCTGGCCGACCGGATCGCCATTTTGCATCAGGGTCGGATCATCGCGGACGGCACGCTGACGCAGCTCAAAAGCCTGTTCCCGCCGGCCAAAGTCGAATATATCGAGAAGCAGCCGACGCTCGAAGACATTTTCTTGTCCGTGATCGCCCAAAAGGAGGAGCGTTAACATGAATATTCAACCGGAAAACGCGAAGAACCGCCCTTTTTTCGACGTCTCTACGATGCTGGGCCGCTCTATGCGGCATATTTTCCGCAGTCTCGACACCATCATTACCGTGACGATCATGCCGATCGCGTTCATGCTGCTGTTCGTTTACGTATTCGGCGGCGCGATCCGGACGGGGACGGACAACTACGTCAATTACCTGCTGCCCGGCATTCTGCTGATCGCGATCGGCACGGGAATGTCCTATACGGCGGCGCGCCTGTTCGCGGACAAGCAGGGCGGACTGTTCGAGCGGTTCCGCTCGATGCCGATCGCCCCGTCTTCCCTGCTGTGGGGACATGTGCTGACCTCGCTCGTCTCGAACGCCATCTCTCTGATCGTCATTCTGCTTGCGGCGCTGCTGATCGGTTTCCGTTCGCCGGCCGGCCTTCTTGCCTGGCTTGCGGTCGTCGGCATTCTCGCCCTCTTCACGCTCTCGCTGACCTGGATCGCCGTCATCGCGGGCCTTTCGGCGAATTCGATCGACGGAGCGGCCGCTTTTTCCTACCCGATCATTTTCCTTCCGTTTATCAGCTCGGCGTTCGTTCCGACCGCCTCCATGCCGGGGCCGGTACGGGCTTTTGCCGAAAACCAGCCGGTCACGTCCATCGTCGAGACGATCCGCGCCCTCTTGGCGGGCCAGCCCGCCGGCACGGAAATCTGGACCGCGTTGGCCTGGTGCCTGGGTATTCTCGTCGTCGCTTATTGGCTGGCCATGCGGGTGTACAAGCGGCAGACCGCCTGATTTTATCGCTTGCCTGAGCCGCTCCGCGAATAAAAACGGCGCAAATACTTGAAAGGAACCGGACAAGCATATTAGGCTTAATGGGTAATGGTTCGATATTCCCCATTTGCACAGGAGGCCTGACATGGTTCATCATTTCAACGAAATCTTTATCCAGATCCTGATCCTGCTCGCCATCGCGCTGGCCGTCATCGGGATTGCCCAGAAGCTGAACCGGCCCTATTCGATCGCGCTCGTACTGGTCGGACTGCTGCTGGGCATGATTAACATTCCCGTGCTGGAGCAGGCGGAGACGTACATCACGCAGAGCAACGTTTTCCAGGCGATCGTCATTTCGCTGTTCCTGCCGATCCTGCTCGGCGACGCGACGCTTAAGCTGCCGTTCTCGCATCTGCGCGAGCAGTCGAAGCCGGTCGTCGCGCTCGCGTTCGGCGGCACGCTGCTGTCGTTCGTGCTGATCGCGCTGGGCTCATACTACCTGCTGGGACTTCCGCTGGTCGTCGCCTGCACGTTCGCCGCGCTGATGAGCGCGACCGACCCGATCAGCGTCATCTCGATCTTCAAGTCGCTCGGCGTACCGAAAAAGCTGACGACCGTCATCGAAGGCGAATCGCTGCTGAACGACGGCATCGCCGTCGTCCTGTTCCAGATCTCGTCGATCTATCTGCTGTCCTATTTGGAAATGGGCTGGGCCGGAGTCGGCAGCGGCCTGCTGCTGTTCCTGCAGTTCGCGGTCGGCGGCACGATCGTAGGTCTGATTCTGGGCTATATTTTCTCCCGGATCATCGTGTACTACGATAATTATCCGTTCGAGACGGCGCTGTCGGCGGTTCTGTTCTTCGGCTGCTACTTCATCGCGGAGCATCTGCAGGTGTCGGGCGTAATCGCGGTTGTCGTCGGCGGACTCGTCTTCGGCAGCTACGGCCGCCGCGTCGGCATGTCGGAGACGACCCACACGAATATCGACACGTTCTGGGACACGATCGCGCTGATCGCCAACTCGCTCATCTTCCTGATGATCGGGCTGGAGATCCGCAATATCGACCTCAGCGGACGCTGGCCGTTCATGCTGCTCGCGATCCTGATCGTGCTGATCGCCCGTTCCGGGGCCGTCTACCTCAGCCTCGCGCCGGTCAAAGGCTTCGAAAGCAAGTTCAAGCATATCCTCAACTGGGGCGGCCTCAAAGGCAGCCTGTCGATCGCGCTGGCGCTCAGCCTGCCGATCGAATTCGAAGGACGCGAAGACATTCTGGCGCTGGCGTTCGGGGTCGTGCTGTTCTCGCTGCTGTTCCAGGGCCTGTCGATCGAGAAGCTGATCCTGAAGCTCGGCGTGGCGCCCCGCAAACCCAAAGGAAAGCGCCCGGCCGAGAACGAAGCTTGATCGGATCGGCTTAGAAGCAAGCTGGTCGGACGCAAGCGGACGTGAGTAAAGAAACGGACGTGGGCGGAAAAGCGTTCCTGGCGGAAAAAGTCCAGAAACGCTCGCGTCCGTCCGTCTAATACCCGACTCTCCAAACGGAGAGTCGGGTTTCTTTCGCTTGCCCGGCAGGTCGGCCGACGCGTTCGCGGGCCCGATTTGCAGGTTCGAACTAGGGGTGTCTTCAAATTCGGACGGGAACAGATGAAGTTCTATTTTTGTTCCCGAGAAAGAGCGTTTTGAAGGCGTGCTGGGGCACGTCAAAAAAAACGGCGCAGCGTCGAGGATTCGGCCACGCTTCAAGCCCAATAAGAAATGTGGCAAAAATCCATCATTTTCTGCCGGTATCTGCATTGGATCAGCAAAATGTTGCGGAAATCCATTATTTTCGCGGATTTCATATGATTTAAGGGTGGTTTATTCGAAAATGATGGATTCCTGCAATATTTGCGTCCCTTACTTCTGTCTGTCCGCAAAAATGATGGATATAGACAGCATTTTTACAGTGAACCAAGGTTGGTCGCTGTGTTCGCCGGTTTTTAGTCGTATGCTGCGGGCAGCATAAACTTGAAGACACGGCCTGATAAATAGCTGCGTATAAGCAGTTATTTCCCCAGAAAGCGTTCGTTTTTTAAAAATAACTGCGCCAGAGCAGCTATTTCACAAAAAAGAGCGCAAAAAGGAGGCAAGATAAACAATTAGCTGCTCTCCTGCAGTTATTTGTTGAGAACAAGCGTTTTGGAGCAAAATAAGTGCTGATACGCAGCTATTTATGGAACGAGGGAAAATAGAAGTCCATGTTAACCCGTCGGGAGCGAATACGGCTTGACGAGGGGGTTAGCGAGAAAACTAGTGAGCGAATTAGCGATCGAGTCGATAAGCGGGTCGGTGAGCGAATTAGCGTTTGAGTCGGTAAGCGAGTCGGTAAGCGGGTCGTTCAGCCGGCGCGCAAAAAAAAGCAGTCGGCGCAAAAAGACGGACCGCCAGAGGCGATCCGTCAGCATGCCGAGAAAATCCGGCTTTAATCCGTGTGAAGAGGCGAAGCGAAACTCCGAGATTCGAAGGCGGGTCGAGCGGAGCGACGCCTAGAATTCCGCGGTCGGCCGGCGGCTGCACGGCTCCGCCGCATCCGCGTCTTCCACGCCTTACTCGCCGACCGCTCCGCTTGCGTCAGCTGCGCCGCTGCACAACCGCGCCGCACTCGCATCTCCGCCTTACTCGCCGGGCGCTCCGCTTGCGGCACCTGCGTCTCACTGCCTCATTCGACGGCCGTTCGGCTTTCGACGGCTGCACGGCTCCGCCGCCTCCGCGTCTTCCCCGCCTTACTCGCCGACTGCTCCGCTTGCGTCAGCTGCGCCGCTGCACAACCGCGCCGCACTCGCGTCTGCCCGCCTTACTCGCCGGCCGCTCCGCTTTCGTCGGCGGCGCCTTCCCCGTTCGCCGCGGCGTCCGGGGCCGTTTTCGAATCCGCCGCGGCGCCCTTGCCGCTTTCGGCCTTCGTACCGCCGTCCGCGTTCGATTCGTCATTCGACGAAATCTGCGGCTTCTCGGCCGCTTTCAGGTCGTCCGGTTTCACCGCGTACGCCCAATCGCCGCCTTCCGCGATGACCCAGACGAGCGTGTCGACGTCGGGGTCTTTTTTGCCCGTGTACGTCTGCGACGTTTCTTTGCCGTCCTTGACCGTGACGAGCTTAAGCGTAAAGTCTTCTTTCGCCGAAGCCAGCGTCGAAGCCCGTACCGGCAGCCGGTCGCTCGAAATGTATTTCAGCGAGCCGGATACGGTCGTCGCGTCCTTGCCTTCGATCGCTTTGCCGTCCAGCGTCCAGACCGGCGAAGCGGCGTCGGACGAGGAGTTCTTCAGCGTCCAGCCGGCCGAGCCGCGCTTGTACGCCAGCTCTTTCAGATCGGCGTCGTCCCAGGAGAACGGCGACGTATCGACTAGCGTCGTAATGCTCGGCAGCAGCGACGAAACGGTATTCGAGTCAATCCCGAAAACGGCTCCTCCGTCCATCCGCGCATAATTCGTGCTGCCGGTCGGCAGCGTGCCGCCGATCGCGATCGTGACGACTTTGCCGTCCGAGTCGGTCAGCGTGATGCCCTTTTTCGCGATGTCGAGGCCGTAGCCGCTTACGTCTTCCGGAGCTTCTTCGACTACGCCGCCCCGTTCGGCGCCGGCCAGCGTCTCGAGCCAGGAGTCGACGGCGTACGGATTAACCGGATATTTGTCCGGCTCGGTAAAAGCCCAGCCGTCCTTTCCCTTAACCAACTGAAAAGCGAGGTCGCCGTTCGCGATGCGGATGCCGGCGATCTTCGAGGTATCGAGTTCCGTCAGCTTGGCGGCCGCAGGCTCTTCTTCCTCCCGGAAGAAGTTCTGCGAATAGGCATAGCCGAGGCCGCCGACGAACACCAGCACAAGCAGAAGAGTAGGTATATATTTTCTCATACGCGTCTCCGTCTCCACCAGAACAGCAGCCCGATCAGAACAAAGGCCAGCGGGAAGACGATCATCGTGCCGATCAGAATATAGCGGGCCTGCGGAGCGGTCAGATAAGCCGTCTCGTACTGCTGCTGCTCGCGCGCCCGGATCGTCAGATCGCTCTGGTTGCCGCTCAAGTAATTGATGCTGTTCAGCGCAAAGTCTTTGTTGCCCTGCTCGGCGATCTGGTCGTCGGTCAGGAAATAAGAGGTGCCGAGCAGCACCGCTTTCGGATTGCCGTCCGCATCGTCAACCGCGTAGCCGAGGTAGAGCGGTCCGCTCAGGTCGGTGCCTTTGTCATATTCGCTTTTGGACTGCAGCAGCCCGGCCAAGTCCGTTTCTCCGTAGCTTTCCGCGGACGTGCTAAGCAGCGGCGACACGGTCAGCCCTTTCGGCGCTTCGGCGGCCGCATTCAGCGCCACGGACAGATAAGTCATCGGATAAACTTTTCCGTCGCGCAGCTTCTCCGTGATCTTGTGCGATTCATAGCTCGGCACGACGGTCAGCGGATCGTACAGCTGCGTGTTCGTTCGATCGACCGCGACGGCATGTTCGTCGGTCACGCCGTACTTTTTCATCAGCGCGTCGATGTTTTTCCATGCCGCCTTCATGTCGGGGTTGAAGCCGAGCGACAGGAACAGCTTGCCTTTGCCGTCCAGATACGTCTCGATCAGCTTCAATTCCTTGTCGCTCAGATCGTTCTCCGGCGCGACGATCATCAGCAGGTCGGCGTCATCCGGAATCTTGCCCGCTTGATACAGCTGCAGCTCCGATACTTCGGTGTTATCGGCTTTGAGGCCGGCCGTCAGCTGGGTAAGCCGCGTCAGATCGAACTCGCCGTGACCGGCCAACAGATAAGCTTTGCGCTGTTCGGTCGAAATCAGCGAATTCAGCGCGCTCGTCAGCTTCGATTCGCCCAGAAACGTATACGAGCTGCTGTCGCCGGAGCCGAACATTTCGCGGAACGTAATCGTCTGCGACTTTTTGCCGTACGTCAGCACGACCGAGCTCGACGACAGATTATATTGGCGCGCCAGCTCCGGCTGCTGCACAAGGCTGTACGTGTGCACGTCGAGCTTACTGCTTTTTTTCGCATATTCTTGGACAAGATCCGTCACTTCGCGGGTCACCAGCTCCCCGTCGCCGTCCTTATGCGTAAAGACTTCCAATTTGACCGTGTCCGGCAGCCTGCCGAGCACCGTGTTCGTCTGATCCGACAGCGTATACTGCTTGTTGGCCGTCAGGTCGAGCTGGAATTCGGACGCTTTGTTCAGAAAAAGGGTTAACAGCACGAAAATGCCGATCGATGCGATCGCGACGACGAGCGTATTCGCATGATGCAAAATACGACGTGAATTCGGGTTGCTCGCTTTGGGTTGTTTGTTCATCGCTCTACCTCCACCGTTTCCGTTCGATCACCTGGATGCTGAGCACGACGAACAGCACCGCCAGCGATACGTAAAAGATTACGTCCGGACCGTTAATGACCCCTTTGGTCAGGTTCGAAATCCGGTCGGGCAGCGAGAAAGGCTGAATCCAGGCGGACAGCGTCTCGTTTTGCGACGTCATCGAGCCGGCCAGCCAGAACAGAAGCAGCAGCACGAAACCCGCCACCGCGGACACCATCTGATGCTGGGAAAGCGCCGACGCGAACAGCCCGATCGCCATCATCGAAGCGCCCATCAAGAAGACGCCGAGCAGCGACAGCCAGAGCGTCAGCATGTTCAGGTTCCCGAACAGCGACATGATCGCCGGATAGACGAGGTTGCAGACCAGCAGCATCAGCAGCACGCCGAGCGAAGCCAAATACTTGCCCAATACGACCTCCGTCACGCTGGCCGGGGAAGTGAGCAGCAGTTCGTCCGTGCCCTGGCGAAATTCTTCGGAAATCAGCCGCATGGTCAGGATCGGAACGACAATCAGCAGCATGAACAGCATATCGCTCAGGATCAGCCGGTAATCGATGATGCTCGGCTGATAGGTCACGAAGTCGACGTAGAACATAAAGCTCGACATCAAAATATAGATCGCGAAGGCAAAGTACGAAGTCGGCGTCAAAAAGTACAGCCGCAGCTCTTTGCCGCTAATCGCCAAAATTCGGTTCATGGTCGCTCGCCTCCGGTCGGAGATTTTTGCGCCGGGTCGGCCGGTTCGGAGACAGACGGTTCGGAAATCGGCGATCCGGCATCCTCCTCTTCGGCTCTCTCGCGGGAGGAAGCGGATGGCTTGCGGACGCTGCGCGCTTCTTCGGCGGAAGCGCCGCCGTCTTCCGTCAGCTTGAGGAATACGTCTTCCAGCGTCAGATTTTCCTTGTGCAGCTCCAGGATCGGCAGATCGGCCGCGGCCAGGAAGCGGAACAGTTCGATCCGGAAATCTTCCTGGCCGGGAGCGGTCAGCAGGGCGCGAACGCTTTCGTGAGCATGCGCCGAAGCCTCGGGGGAAGCGGCGCGCCGCGCGGGCGAAGCGCCGTCCGTATCTTCGGCGGCCGCTTCGGCCGATGTTTCCCGCAAAGCGTCCGGAAGAACGGCGGCTTGGCCCGAATCCCGCAAATTCTCCGCCGACTTCGCCGCCGATTCGTCCGCAACCTGCGGCTTCGTCCCTTCCCGAATTTCGGCGCTGATGCCTTTCGCTTCCGCCCATTCTCCCAGGGCCGATTCCACGCGCTCCCGTTCGCCCCGCACTTCGAGCGATACCGCGAAGCGGTTCTCCATCCGCGCTCCGATCTCGTCCGGCGCTCCGTCCATGACCAGCTCTCCGCGGTTGATGATCAATACGCGATCGCACAGCGCTCCGACCTCCTGGAGGATATGCGTGCTGAGCAGCACCGTATGATTTTCGCCCAGCTCGCGGATCAGGCCGCGGATTTCGATAATCTGGCTCGGATCGAGACCGGAGGTCGGTTCGTCGAGCACCAGAAGATCGGGCTTATGAATAATGGCCTGCGCCAAACCGAGCCGCTGCTTGTAGCCTTTGGACAGATGCCGAACCGACTGTTTCTCCCGTCCCGTCAATCCGAGCCGCGAGACCATTTCCGCCGTTCGCATCTTCTGCTCCCGCGCCGGCACGCCGCGCAGCTTCGCGACGAATTTCAAATAAGACTCCACCGTCAGATCCGGATAGAGCGGCGGCGTCTCCGGAAGATACCCGATGCGCGACCTCGCTTTCCTCGCTTCTTCGTGCACGGACAGGCCGTCCACCGTGATCATGCCTTCCGTCGGGTACAAATAACCGGTGATCATGCGCATCGTCGTCGTTTTGCCCGCGCCGTTCGGCCCGAGAAATCCGACGATCTCGCCGCGCTGCATCGAAAAGTCGATCCCGTGCACGCCGCGGCCGCCGTCGTACCTTTTGCTCACCTGTTTCACTTCGAGCACTTCGCTTCATCCTTTCCCGTACCTATGTAGCTTTCCCGACGCCCGCAAGCAGGCATCCAAACTTTTTTAACTATAGGACGGGAAATATAAAGAAGGCTTAAACGAACTTTAATCGAGGCTTAAAAAAATGTGTCTGAATTGTGAACGAAAAGGACGCGGTCAAAACGGCAGCAAAAAAAGACGAAGCCCAAGGTATACGCAGCTTCGTCTTTTGTTTTGCCGTAACGCCGATCTTCTCTTTTCCTTCGGCCGTCCTGCCGAATCACGACCGCGGTTCCAGTTCTCGCGGCGCTTCTTCCGGCTCCCGCTCGATCAGCTCCATCGCCTCTTCCGGTCGTTTGCTTTTAAAAGCGGCGATGATCGCTTCCAGATCTTCCCGATCCAGCAGCACGACTTCGTTATAAGCGGCAAGCTTGCGGCAGGCGCCGGTATACCTTCCCGATGTCAGCACGACCGCGCGCTGCGCTCCGTACACCCGCTTGGAGCCGTACACTTCCTGTACGGCGGACAGCCCGACGGGATTGCTCGCCGCGTAGCGCTTGGCCTGAAGCACCGTTCGGACGCCGTAGCGATCGTCGAAGATCAGATCCGCGCCGAAATCCCCGCTCGCGTTCGTCTTGAAGACGCCCTCGTAACCGAGCTCCGCAAACAGCCGGTGCAAATACCGCTCGAAATCCGAGCCGTCCAGCATGCCGTCGATCTCCTTCATCGTGATGCGGCGCGGGTCGAGCTGACGGCGAATCCGGCGTCGGCGCAGCGCGTTCAGCCGCAGCACGAGAAGGATCAGCAGCAGGATCGCGCCGGCCGCGATCCAGATCGGCGCGCCTCCCGGCAGCCGTTCGTTCCATTCCCCCAAATTTTGCATGAGCTTGCGCCCACTCCTTCCTTCGATCGGGCCGGGCATTCCCGCCCTGTGTCCGAATGCCCGGATCGTGTTCGTTATACGTCGGCAGCCGTCCGATTATTCCGGTTTGGGCGACTCGGGATTACCGGTGCCGTTTACGGATTCTTCCCTATCGATTTGCCCTCCATCGCAGCCGGCAATCAGCGTCGGAATGATCGGTTCTCCCGCGAACGCCGCCTCGCCGGAATAGCCGACTCCGCGCAGAATATACGTGAGGACGTCCATGACCTGCGTATCCGCATCCGGAAAAGGTTCTTCCATCGCCGTTACGATTCCGCTGCGGTTATCCCCGAACAGAATGCTGCCCATGACCTGTACCATCGTCATATCGAGCGAGCGGAACTGAAACAACCCCTGCCGTGCGCCTTCGTCCAAATACCCTCGCAGCAGCTTCCAGCCCCGCGCGATACGCTTCTGCACCAGCGGCGTCCGCGGCGTTTCCCGGGTAATCTCCTGATGGATGATCCGGGCGATCTCCGGATCGGAACTGCGGAACAGCACGATTTCCCGAACCAACGTGCATAGGCCTTCCACCGGACCGAGCTTTCGCTGAGCCAGAATCGCGCTTGCTTCGTAGATCGGGATAAAGGCGTCGAGCACCGCTTCGAATACATGCTCCTTGCCGCCGTAATAATAGGATACCAGCGACAGGTTCGCTTCCGCTTCCGCGCAGATCTCGCGTACCGTCGTCGCTTCGAATCCTTTCTCCGCCGTCAGCTTCTTTGCGGCTTTCAGGATTCTTATTTTCACATGTTCTTCTTCCCTGCCCATAGCTGCTTCCTCTCCCGCCTGAAATCGTTTGCGTCACGGCATGCGAACGATTCGCCGAACCGGCTGCTCTTCCACGAAAAAGACCGCCGCTTCCGCGGCGGCCCCATGTTCTCCGTCTTTTTCGTTCCGTACGCTTATGCGTTTATCATACCATTATGCTTCCGCGGCCGCCACAATCGGAGGGACCGGAGCTTTGTCCCGGCGCAGCGATGTCGAGAAGACGATCAAGGCCAGCGCCACGGCGAGGATCATCACCAGCGCCGTCACGTCTCCGGCGATGCCCGTTCCGCCGAACAGCGTGTTCATCAGCCCTTCCACCGCGTAAGTGGCCGGGAAAATGCTGCCGATCGCCTGATAGAAATCGGGCAGCAGTTCGCGCGGCATCATTGCGCCGGACGACACGAGCTGCACGGACAGCACCAGAATGTTGAACAGCATGCCCGCCATGCCGAACAGGAACAGGAACATCTGCGCCACGAACATGAACGTCAGCAGGAACAGCGCCTGGAATCCCCAGAGGGCGAGGAAGCCGTGCTCCATCTGTCCGCCGAAGGCCGCCACGAGCGACGTGCCGACAAGCGACACCACGACCGACGAAGCGGCCGTCACGATCAGACGCACCGCCATGCGCTGCCAGCGGCCGAAGCGGGCGCCGAGCGCTTTCGACGACACTTCGAAGTTCTGTCCCATAATCATCGCGCCGACGTACGAAGCCAGCACCATCATCATCGGCACCATCTGGTTGTTCATGCCCTGCACCGCATTGACCGACTCGACGTTCGAGACGACGCGTTCGGACATGACGCCCGCCGCGCCCTGCGCCGCCGCTTCCGGCAGCTTGGCCTGCGTCCTCAAGAGGCCCGTCAGCCCGCCCGCGATCGCCTGCTTGTTCACGCTTGCCGTGATGCGGTCGGCCATGGAAGCCATCATGTTCTTGATCGTCACCGGGTTCGATTCGTTGATGAAATAGTCGATCGACGCCGCTTCCTGCGACTGCGCCTTGGAGGCGAAGTCCGCCGGAATCCGGACGATCATCTGCACGCCGCGGTCCTGCAGCATGTCCTGCGCTTCGGCCAGGCTCATGCCCGTCTTCACGCCCACGGGCAGATTGCCCTGCAGATTGCTGACGATCGTATCGCCCATCGTCGGATCTTCATTGACGATCGCGACGTTCAATCGGTCGATCCGATCGTTAATGCCCTGGTATCCCGTCATCCAAACGACGGTAAAAATCAGCTGGAACAGCACGGCGGTTATAATCCCTACCTTGGTTGTCGGCAGCTTGAAAAATGCTTTGAACGCTTGGCCCATTCGTTGTCTCTCCTTTTGCCGCTTCCGTTTCCCGGAGCCGCTTAAACTAACGTTTAAAACAAACGTTTTAAACTCTGCTCTCGGATTATATATGAAAAGAGAGACAAGGGTCAAGATTTATTTTCAATTTTAACTTTCTCCTTACAAACACCGTTCTTACGGCATTCTTCGCGCAAAAAGAGCCCTAAGAAACGAAGTTTCTCGGGCTCTCGTTTGTCATGCGGCATTATTTTCTTTCATTTTCAAGGCTGCCGTCCAGCTTGAAAAACCATTCCAGAAAAGCGTTGAAGTCGGTCCAACGGGGGGAGTCGATTCCGGCCAGCAGCCGGCGAAGCGGTTCGCCGAGCGACACGTCGGCGACTTCGCCGGTCTCCCGGTTATAGAAATACCCTCCCTCTCCCTCGAAGGCATCCAGCGGAATATACGCCTCCGGCAGGCCGAGCGCTTCGTGCGCGCTGCGGACGGACAATGCGTAATTCGTGTTCAGCGCGAACCAGCCGATCTGGTAAATTTCCCGGTTTCGGCTCGGAAACGTCGGAGCATCCTCCACGTGCCGGTGAAACCGGCCGAACGCCGACGCCGGGTCGATGCCCAGCTCGGCCAGCGCCCGGTCGTATTCTTCCGGCACGTCGTCGTGCCACCAGCCGCGTTCGCGGCAGTAGGCTTCTACCTTTTCGGAAAGCATGTTTGCCTCTCCCTTCCTCTGTCCTTTAACGCGCAATCTCTTTCAGCCGCAGTTCGAACCCTTCGCCTTCCACGACCACGGCCGTCATTCCTCCCGCACTGCCGGAAGCGTGATGCTCGCCTTTTTCCCAATAAGCCGCCTGCCCGGGTCCGATCGGCGTCTTCGCCCCGTCCTGCCCGCTGACCCAGCCTTCTCCCTGAACGACGAGAAAAAGCTGCTCGCTGACCGCTTCGTGGCGTCCCACTTCTCCGCCGGCTTCGATATGCATGCAGACCATATGCGTCTCGCCCGAGCCGCCCAGAATCCCCGCAACCGTAAGCCCGTGGCTGCCGAAAGCTTCGACGGCGCGTCCGCTTTCCCGTCCGAACGAATAAATGCGCACTGCAACCCCTCCTATTCCGCTTTGACGGTGATATCGTACACGACCGGCACGTAGGCGACCGCGCTGGCCGGGTAGGTCGTGCCGGACCCGCCGGAAGGCGGAGAAGTCGGCACATACGTGATGACCGCTTCCGTGTCGGACACGAATTCGATCCGGCGGATCTTCAGCCCGTGCCCGGCGCCCGGCAGATTGCCGCGGGTGAGCGTGACTTTGTTGAAATTCGGATCGACGTTCTCGACTTTGTACGTCACCGTCGCTTTGTCCGAAGAAGCGTAGCTTTTGTTGACCATCCGTTCGGCGTGATAGATCATTTCCGCCGCTTCCATCCGGGTGATCGCGGCGGTCGGGCGGAAATTTTTTTTGCTGTCCAGCGCGGCGACTTTCGTCATGAGCAAGTATTCGACCGCCACGCGGTTTTTCGCAGCGATCTGCTTGGCGTCGGCGATCGACGTGTATTTGCTGACGTTGGCGTAATTGCCCTTTTGCAGCAGGCCGAGATACAGCAGCTTGGCGAACTGCTGGCGTGTCGGAACCCCGTTCGCGTCCCAGGTGCCGTCGATCACGACGCCGCGCTCCAGCGCGGTCTTGAGCGCGCCCGCGTACCAGGCATCCTGCGGCACCGAGAGGAACCAGGGCGGAGCGTCGGTTTTCTTTTTGGCCGTCTCGAGTCCGATCGCATCCACGATCAGCTGCACGGCCTGCGCGTTCGTCAGCTTGGCGTTGGGAGCGAATTTGCTCGCGCTGACGCCCTGAATCAGTCCTTTATCCTGCAGCGACTGCACGATGGCGGCCTGCTTCGAATCGGTGATGTCCGAAAAAGCGTACGCCGGCACGGCGCTGAGCAGCAGTCCTGCAGCGGCGGCGGCCGCCAGGATGCGAGTCCGGTTTTTGTTGCGCATGATGAATGTCCTCCCGGGATTACATGATGATCGTCCGCTCGCCCGGCTGATCCGGTTCGCGGAGCTGGTTCGTTCTCTTCCGTTATCATACCATGCCGGAAGCCGCCTAGAAGCCGTCGTACGCGGATGTTCGAAATTCTATCCCGCCCCGCGGCCGATACCCGGCGTTCGGAGCCTCCTCTCCGTTCGTGAATCGTCCGCCAAAACGGTATAATGGAGGCAGCTCGGGAGTTTCGGACGGCATGCGCGCACGCCGGACCGGCTCGAGAAACGCAAGATATATCCGGGAGGAGCCAGACCTTATGAAACCGAACTACCAGGAGATCGATTCGACCGAACAATGGGAAGCCCTGCTGGAACAATCCGGGGAACGCGCCCTGCTGCTGCTCAAGCACAGCACCGCCTGCCCGATCAGCGGCGCGGCTTTCAAGGAATTCAACGTGTATACCCGCAAACCGAAACGGCCTCTGAACTGCGTTCTCGTCAAAGTCATCGAGTCGCGCCCCGTATCGAACGCCATCGAAGCGAAGCTCGGCATCAAGCACGAATCGCCGCAGGTGCTGCTCGTGCGGGACGGAGAAGTGCTCTGGCACGCCTCGCACTGGGACATCAGCTACGAGCGGATCGAGCAGCAGGTGAACGCGCGGATCCCGAAGGCTTGAACAACGGAATTTTGCGAAAGAAAGGAACGGCGAGCATGAACGATAAAGAACGGCTCCGCGCCGAATTCGACGCGGAGCTTCTGAAGGATCTGGCGGCGGCCGAAGCGGCCACGGACGATGCGAAAGCGGACGGCTCCGCAAACGGCGGGGAAACCCGCGAAATATCCCCCGAAGACGAGCTGGCGGACCTGGCGCCTTTTACCCGGGCCGTCGTCAAGACGATCCGATCCATTCCCCCCGGGCGGGTCATGAGCTACGGCCAGGTGGCCGCGGCGTCCGGAAGCCCCCGCGGCGCGCGTCAGGTCGCGCGCATTCTCCATTCCCTCAGCCGCAAATACGGGCTTCCCTGGCACCGGGTGGTCAATATCCGCGGCGAGATCGCGCTGGACGAAAACGGCGGCGGCGGCGAGCAGCAGGCGCGGCTGGAAGCCGAGGGCGTCGAATTCGGCCTGGGCGGCCGAATCGATCTGAAGCGTTACGGGCACGGGGCGGATGCGAGCGAGTGAAGCGCGCCGGCGAGGAGAGCCCGGCGCGGCGGCGCGGGGCGTGCCGCAGCGGAGGGCAGGCGCGGCCCTAAGGCGTGACGACGCGAGGCGTGCCGGGGCGGAGGGCAGGCGCGGCGGCCTAAGGCACGCCGATGCGGAAGGCGCGGCGCTGCAGCGCGGGGCGTGCCGACGCGGAAAGCAGGCGCTGCGGCTCATGGCGCGCTTCCCGCTTCAGCCGGGCGGGAGTACGATCGGCGTATACGCCAGTGCCCGATCGACGACCTCTTCGGGCTCCAGCTCGTCCCAGAAGATCAAGTCCGACACGCCCGGCATCGCGACATTGGCCTCCAACAGCTCCACGTAAAAAGCTTGCAGCGCGGCGATTCGCCCGCCTTCCGGGATACCGGTTCCGCCGGAAGCCGGAAGCGGTTCGAATACGTCCGGCCGATCCATTTCGGACGGTTGACACCCGAAGCTGCCGGATTCCCGGCCTTTCGGATGCTCCGCCCGATCGGGCTCAATGATCCGCCGCACGATCTCGATCAGCTCCTCCCGGGTGATGTCCGGCACCCGGCGCGGATCGGGCTGCGACGCCTGCAGCGCGAATTCCGTACGCGGCATCGAACCCGCATAATCCCGGAAAAATTCCGGCTCGAAGCTCCGTCCGTACGCGGCGTTAAAGCGCGCGATCGCGGCCGAAGCCGCTTCCTCCGCTCCGCGCTCCGACAATCTTTCGATGTCCTCGATTTCCCCCTCGATCTTCCGCAGCTCCGCCGCCGATACCGGCCGCGGCCGCAGTTCTTTCCGCAAAATCATGCTGCGCTCCCTCCCTTTCGCATCGTTCCGTTCTCGTTTGATTTCTAACGGATCGCATATCCGTTACAGGCCAAGTTTGCCGGGTTTCGACAGGCTAACGGATCGCATGTCCGTTAGCGGCGTTTTTAATCCTCGAAAAGGCGTCTTTACCGCCGTTTCGGCATTCTAAGCGCCGCCTCGTTCCGTTAAAATCAAAACGGAACGCAAAAATCGCGCTAAGCGCTTCTGAGATCCGTCAGAATCGGAGAGCCGCCCGGACAGGACCGTCCGCTAGCGCCGCTGCAGGGCGCGGCCTCTTGCTGCCGGAATATCGGCCGAGCCGCCTCCGGAAGTCCCGCCCTCGGCAGCTCGGCTCGCGGCAGTTCAGCACGGGACGGATCTCCCTTCTGCGGCTCGGCCCGCGACAGTTCCGCCGGCAGGCTGCCCTGCTCGCCGATACCTTAGCCATCGCCGCCCTGCGCCCGGCTTCGCTTCAGCCCGCACAAGCCGGGCTCATCCGGCCGCTTTTCGCGCCGGCTTCTTCCCGTCCCGCCAGATCAGTCCCGGCACCGCCCGGACATAGACCAGCTCGCCGATCAGTTCGGTCATCGTCTGGGCGACGATGACCGCCGCGGCGGCATTCGCCGCTTCGCCCGGCAGCGCGAGCGCCAGCGGCAGCACGACGAGCGAGTTCCGCGTGAACGCGCTGAAGATCAGCGCGCGGCCGCTGCCGGCTTCCAGCCGCAGCAGCCGGCCGATCAGCCGCGCCAGAGGCGGCATGATCAGCAGGAACAGCGCGTACACCGGGAGTACGCGCAGCACCGGGCCGGGGTCGGCCGCGATCCGGCCGACCTGCGACGCCGCGAAGGCGATCAACACCAGCGCCATGAACGGCACGGGAATCCAGGCCGCGGCGTCCAGCACGCGCGTCCCGATTGGGGGCGCGCCGGCAGCTGCCGCGCCCATTCTTTCCGCGCGATCCGCCGCGCCGCTCCCGACGACTGCCCTTCCTCCGCCGGCTTCCGCGCTGCCGGCGCCTTCCGCCTCCGCGCGATCCGCCGCGCCGCCCGCCTTCTCCGGCGCGTACGAGCCCGCCTCGTCTCCGCCCGCTTCCTGCAGGGCCTCATATTTCCTGCGCACCGCAGCCGCTGCCGCCTCCGCCGTCCGCCCTGCCCCGCCGCTCCGCGCTGCCCACAGCTGCGTCATTAAGGCAGCGGCCAAAGGCAGCAGAATCAGCGTCAAAAAGGCTTCCGCGAACGGGCCCGCTTGAACCAAGCCGGCGGCTTCCGGTCCCGCGAACAGCCGCAAATACAGCGGAAGCAGCGCCATCTGCAGCACGAACAGCACCGGAGTCGCCGCCGTCATCGCTTTTTCGTCGCCTCTGCCGAGCGCGGTGAATACAATGACGTAATCGATGCACGGCGTCAGCAGCACGAGGCAGACGCCGATCGTCACCGCTTCCGGCTGCGGGAATAACGACAGCAGCCCCCAAACGATCAGCGGCACGACCGCAAAATTCGCAATCAGCAAAGCGGCGACAAATTTCAGATCCGCCAGCGCCTCGCGCAGCCGCAAAAAAGGAATCATCGTGAACATTCCGAACAGCAGTACCGCCAGCAGCGGCGAAATCAGCGGCTCCAGGCTTCGGCCGAGCGGCTCGCTGATCAGGCCCGCTCCCGCGCCGATGACCAGCGCCGCCGCATAGACGGAAATCTGATTCCGTTCCAATCCTTCTCTTTTTTCCATGCTGCATGCTCCGCCTTTTCATGAATTCCGCCTGCTTTCCTGCCGAAGGACGCGCACCCGCGCGTCAAGCCGCGCCGATCAGTTCGAATCCGCCAAAATCCGCTCGAACTTCGCGTCTCCGTTCAGCTCCCGCATCATCGTCTCCAAATGCTCCGGATTTTCGTCATGGTCGAAGAAGTACAGCATGAAATCGTCCGTTCGGCGCAGCGCATCCAAGCCTCCCTCCGACCGCAGCCGTTCCAGCACCCGGAAAGCGAGCGGACGCAGCAGATCGTCGAAGATTCGCACGTCGAACAAATAAGGCCGCGCGCAGCCGTAACCGCCGTACATTTCGTCGTAACGCGCGTGACTCGCCCCTTTCAGCAGCAAACGGGCTTCGAACAGATCATGAAGCTCTTCGCCGAAGCGCGCCGGATAGACGCCGAAGACGTTGCTGCCGTACCAACGCGGCGAGAGCAGCTTTTCTTCTTTCGAAGCTTCCGGATTGCGTTCCTCCTCGTCCGATCGTTCTTCGATGTTCAGAACGGGGTCGATCCGTTCGCTGCCGCCGTCGACATGATAGCCGAAAGCATACACCTCCCGGTTAAAGCCCGACGCTTCGAAATGACGCAGGTACACGAGCGACTCTTCCATCAATTTCTCTTCCAACTGCCGCGGACCGATCGGCGCGACCGCCGCTCCCAGCGCTTCCGGATCGTCGGTCCGCACCGTGCCCGTCTCCTGCGACCAGCCGATGTAACGGAACCCGCCGTATTCTTCGATCATTTCTTCCCTCGATCTTATGTATTGACCTCGCAGCAGCCCGCCGAGCGAAAAATCCATTCCGAACCCTCCTGTTTTCCGTATATCGTCCTTTTCGTATCCCGCCTCTTGAATCCCTGCCGCCTAAAAAAATCCGTCCCGCCGAAACGAAATGTTCCGCGCATGCCGAAGCTTTTTCAGTACGGCGGGCCTTCCCTCGATCCGGTGATTGACCAGCACCAGATATTCAAGCTTCTTCAAATTCGCCAGCTCGTCCGGCAGCTCCGTCAAGCCGCTGTAAGTGACGTCGAGCACTCGCAGATCCGCAAGCTGTCCGATCTCCGGCGGAAGCTTCGTCAGCTTCAGTTCCTCTTTGGCCGGCGCCTTCCACCCGGGTTCCGTGTGCGGCTCGGGATGGCTTCCGTTGGTGATATTCAGCCTCTTCAGATTCTTGGCTCGCCCGACCGCCGCCGGAATGCCGTGCAGATTGCCCGTATAAACGGTGAGCTCCTCCAACAGCGGAAGATCGAACAAGCTGTCCGGAAGCGCTGCAATATGGGCGTCGAACAGCTCGACGATGCGCAGTTCGGGCAGCTCGCACAGGCGGGGCAGCACTTCCGCCGTACCGGCGCCCCACAGATTCAGACGATCCGAACCGTGATATTCGGCCAGCTCGACCAATTCCTTCGGCGTCGGCGGCGACTTGGGGTCGACCAGCATGACGCCGCGCAGCTCATCCTTCAACGTTTCGGCTTCCTCCGCCGCGGCGTTCAGTTCCCGGATGCCTTCGTGCGTGACCGTCCAGAGCCAATTTTTGCCGTCGGCGTTCTGGAAGCAGAGGTCTTCGGGCATCCCTTCCCCGCCCCAACCCTGCAGATTATCCGTGTGCGCTTTCACGATCATTGCGGCTTCCGGGCAGCATTTCCAGACATAGACGGGCGAATCGTACGGATAAAAACGCTGCCCCGTTCCGATCCCGCTCTCCGCCCACTTTTCCCGCACCAGGTAAGGCTTCAGTTCTTCGACGATCCGCAGCGGAAAGTAAGGCGGAATATCGAATTCCTCTCCTTCCGGCACGCGGGCGTCCGTCAGCGAAAACGTCTCGCAGCGCTCCATCGCGTAATCGATCAGGCGGTAATACGCGTCCCCAGACGGGTTGTTATAGATGTTCATGCAGACTCCCTTTCCAACGAATGATAAGTTCGAGCGGCTCTTATTTACCGTCATCCGAAAACTATAACGCTCGATGCACCGTTACTATAACGAAAGGAGGGTGAACGATGCACCCCTTGTTCCGTATCCTCGGTTTTTTCGTCCTGCTGTTCACGGCGATCGTCTTTTTTGTTTTTGTCGTCAGATTGGTTATTTATTTTTTCAAACGTACACGGTTTCCGCGAAAAACCCTGGTATCGGCTTTGACCGGCCTTATCGTTTTTTCGGGTATCTTCGTGTACCTTCAGTATTTTTTCTCTTTTGACGCCATCGATCGAAGCCATAAGCAGGAAGGTCCCGCGACTTCGTCGCCGGCAGGACAGTATACGGCCAATGCTTATTATGAACCTTACGGCGGCGCTGCCGGCGGCGTAAACGTATGGATCGAAGTCACCGACCATGCCGAGAACGCGACCAGAACGATTTATTACGCAGATGCCAAGCAACAATTTTCCCTGAACTGGATCGACGAAGAAACCCTTTCCGTGACGAACGCGGACGAATACCCCGATTCCGATCGCAGCGCGGTATTGAAAGTGAGAAAAGAAATTTATGACGAAAACGGCCTGGCCTGCAAAAGTTTGTTGATGAAAAACGATTATGAAGAGTGCTACCGATACGAAAAACGCTGATCAAAGAATCGCTCGGCGCCGTAAACGAGCCGGTGCGCGCAGTCCCTGTTATTCGCTTTCCCCCATTATCGCAGAAAAAGAAGGCGCCGGGCAAAACCGGCGTCAACATGTCGAGAAAGTCTAACGCAGCTAGAATCGAGAAGGCGGAGGGAGAAATTCAGTGCAGGAGCGCCAGCGTTCGCCTTTGAAATCGGGAAAATTCCACTAAAATCTAATCCTTTTCCCGATTTCAACACGCGACCGGAACGAATTTCTCTCGGAGCCTTCTCGATTCCCCCGCCTATGTGACTTTCTCGACAACCTGGCGCCGGGCAAAACCGGCGTCTTTTTCGTCTGCTTTCCACCAAACTTCCAAAATCCCGCTTCATTCCTTCACCGGATTTACGCACAGTTGCTCAACACTTCTCTAAACTTCCACCTTCTTTTTTTCGCTTTTTTGCTTCTTCGCGAACAAATTCCTCTTCTTTGTCTTTTGGTTTTCGGATTTTGCGTATAGAATAGGGACAGACGAACTTTATCAACATCTCACAAAATTCCTTCTTAGGAGACGCATAAATGATCAAATCGCAGCGCATCAACCAAATCAAGGAATACGTTTTCGAACACGAATCCGTCTCGCTGGAGGAATTGGTCGAGCATTTCGGCGTCTCGATGAACACCATTCGCCGCGACGTGAAAGACCTGGTCGACTCCGGCGTTCTGCGCAAAGTGTACGGAGGCGTCTCGGTCAATCATTCCACGCTGGTCGTGTTCGACGAACGCAAAGACCGCAACTTGACCAAAAAGCAGGAGATCGGCCGCCTGGCGGCGCAGTTCGTGGAAGACGGAGACGTCATCTTCATCGATTCCGGCACGACGACGCTCGAAATTCTGCCCTACATCAGCCAAAAACAGCTCACCGTCGTCACCAACAATTTCGACTTTATTCATCAGGCCAAACCGTATCCGGGACTGACCATCTTCTCGACGGGCGGCATGTTCGAGCGCAAAACGGATTCGTTCGTCGGCTTCCAAAGTATCGAGCTGCTGAAAAAATACAATATCAACAAAGCGTTCGTCGCTTCGACCGGCATCTCGCTGACCAACGGCGTGACCAACTCCTCGCCGCTCGAGACGGATCTCAAAAGCACGGTCGTGCAAAAAAGCCTCAACGTGTTCCTGATGATCGATGACAGCAAATTCGACAAGTACGCGCTGACGACGTACTGCTCGCTGAGCGACATCGACGTTCTCGTGACCAACAGCGTGCCGAACGATACGTACACGCAGTATGCCCGGGAAAACGACATCCGGATCGTCACCCCTTAAGCGCGGATTCTCCCGGCGATCCGATAAAATAAGCCGCGGCTTCATCCCCGCTTCTGCCTCAAACCGCAAAAAGACCCGCATGCGCAGGATCGCTCCCGGCGCGCAGCGGGTTTTCGTTTTTTTCTGCTCGTCTCGTTTTGCGTGTCCGGCTTTGCGCGATCGCTTTCCGTTCCCCGGCCGTTCCCCGACCGTTCTCCGCGTAAGCTGCCGGCGACCGCCTGCCGCGTTCGCTCCGACTTACGCCAGCGGCTGCACGCCGGCATCTTCGCGCTCGCCTGCCGGCATTCTCTCCGGATTTCCCGCCGCGCCCGCGCGGCCGCTCGAGCCGAACTCGCGGATCTTCTCGCGCACCGCGTGCCGGATCGCGTCCCGGGCCGGCGTCAGAATTTTCCGCGGCTCGGTCGTCTCCCGGTCCTCGTCCAGCGTGCGTCGCAGCTGCTCGGACCAGACGGTCACGCATTCCGTATTGATGTTGACCTTCGCATGTCCCAGCTGAATCGCCCGGTGCAGCTGATGCGTCGGAATGCCCGACGCTCCGTGCAGCACCAGCGGCACGCCGACGGCTTTGGAGACGGCTTCCATCTCCGCAAAGCCGAGCTTGGGCTCGCCGACGTACTTCCCGTGCACGGAACCGAGCGCCGCGGCCAACGCGTCGATTCCGGTATCCCGGACGATACGGACGCACTCGCCGAGATCCGCATAGGAGATGCCGCCGATCAAGCCGTCTTCCATGCCGCCGACGGTGCCGACCTCCGCTTCGACCGAGACGCCGTGCGCCCCGGCATATTCGACGACCTTTCTCGTATCGCGGACGTTGAGTTCGATGGGGTCGTGCGAACCGTCGTACATGACGGACGTAAAGCCGGCGTCGATCGCCCGGAAGCAGCTCTCCACGCTTTTGCCGTGGTCCAGATGCAGCGCCACCGGAACGGTAATGCCTTTTTCTTCGGCCAGCGTCCGCACCATGTTCGCGACGAGGCGATACCCGCCGAGGAAATCGATCAGCCGGTCCGACGCCGCCACGATGACCGGAGCGTCTTCCTCCTGCGCCCCGTCCAAAATCGCGTGCACCCAGGACAGGCCGTTCACGTTAAACTGGCCGACGGCGTACCGCTGCTTTTTCGCCCGCTCCAGCATCTCTTTCATGGATACCAGGGTCATGCCTTCCACCTCCGCTCGTCAGGCCGGTCTGTTTTACGCCAGCCCGAGACCTTCCTTCATTTTTCTCAGCGTGATCTCGTTGGACCAATCCACCTTGTCCCCGTAAGCGAATACCGCGTTGGTCGCGATGCCGTCGAATTTCATTTCGCGCAGCTTGCGGAACAGCGTATCGAAGTCCACGTCTCCCTCGCCGATGTTCAGATGCTGGTGCACCGTCACCTGCGCGTCCGGCGGATTCACGATGTAGCGCAGTCCGTAGGCGGCTTTGTGGTTGAACGTATCGGCAAAAAGAACGTGATCGAGCAGGTCGCCGGCTTCGTCCAGCATCTTGGCGATATCGCCCACCCCGTCGTCGTAGAAGAACGTATGGGCCACGGAGTAGACCAGCTTGATCCAATCGCGGTCCAGCGCCCGGATCATGTTGATGGCGCCGGTGTTCGTCTCGATAAAATCGTACGGATGCGCCTGCAGGTTCAGCCGGATGCCTTCGCGTTCGAATACGGGGATCAGCTCGTCCATCGACTTGACGAACTTCTCCTCGCAAATCAGCGGCTCGTACTTGGACCCGCTGAATTCGCTGTTCATCAGGTCGACGTCCAGCTCGACGGCGATCTCGATCGCGCGCTTCCAGTTGCGGACGGCGGCCTGGCGGCGGTCTTCGTCGGGTCCGGCCCAGTGATAGAGCGGCAGCAGCGAGGAGAACTCGAGGCCGGCTTCGCTCATCCATTTTTTGACCTGCTTGATCTTATGTTTGTCGACTTTCGGATATTCGTAGAACCAGCAGAAATCTTCCCGCGGCGACAGTTCGATGTATTTGTAGCCGAGATCGGCCACTTTGAAAATCATTTCTTCCAAAGAATGCGAATGGCGCAGATGCGACGGGTCGTAGGCGAGTTTCATGGTTTTCCTCCTATTCGGCTTCTTGGGCGGAGAGACTGCCGGGAGAGCCCTCCGCTTCGCCAAGCCGCTTTGTACTCGTTGTATTTGTACTCGTGCTGGGGGTTAAGGGATTAAGGGGCGATCAGTATTTCTTCGCCGATTCCAGCTTCTTCGCGCGGCGGGCATAGGCCTGCCGGACGCTCTCGCTATCGGACACTTCGGCGACGCCGACGTTCCACCAGCCGTCGTAGCCGTCGGACATGGTCTTCGGCAGCACCTTCATCTCGATCAGCGTCGAGACGGTCT
The DNA here is from genome assembly GCF_011090185.1 of Saccharibacillus alkalitolerans. Lineage (GTDB taxonomy): Bacteria > Bacillota > Bacilli > Paenibacillales > Paenibacillaceae > Saccharibacillus > Saccharibacillus alkalitolerans. Next base: position 37,202 of record NZ_JAAFGS010000005.1, read on the forward strand.
GCTTTTTGGCGTCCTCGACGGCGGCTTTCACTTCTTCGGCGGTGTTGGCGCGGTAGACTTTGGCGCCGTAGCCTTCGGCGACTTTGGCGTAGTCGATGTTCATGACCTTGCCCTGGTAATCGCGGAATTCGCAGTGGAAGCTGCCGCTGCCGTTCTCCATCTGCAGGTTGTTGATGCAGCCGAAGCCGGAGTTGTCGAACAGCATGACGTTGATCTTATTGCCGGTCTGAATAGCGGTGATCAGCTCGGAATGCAGCATCAGGAAACTGCCGTCGCCGACGATGCTGTACACTTCTTGCTCCGGCTTCGCGAGCCGGATGCCCAGGGCGCCCGAAATCTCGTAGCCCATGCAGGAATATCCGTATTCCAGATGGTACGTATTCGGCGCTTCGGCATTCCACAGCCGCTGCAGATCGCCGGGAAGCGAACCCGCCGAGGAGACGACGACCGCGTCTTTGTCGACCGCTTCGTTGACCGCGATCAGGGCGGCGGTCTGCGCGAATTCCGTGCCGAGCGCGTCGGCGTATTCGTTGAGAATCTCCTGGGAGAACTGCTCCTTGATCTCCGGCTCGAAGCCGGAGCGCTTGAACGTCACGCCGCCCAGACGGGCGCGTTCGGCGTCCCATTCGGACTTCAGTTCGGCGATGCGCGAGCCGAATTCCGCCTTGTAGCCGGACAGCCGCTCATGCAGCGCGGATATCGCCAGCTTCGCGTCGGCCACGACCGGAAGCCCTTCCAGCTTGTACGTCTGCATCCGGCTGACGTTGATGTTCAGGAAGCGGGTCCGGTCGAAGTCGAACGCGGTCTTCGACGATGTCGTGAAGTCCGTATAGCGGGTGCCGATTCCGATAATCAAGTCGGCTTCGCGCGCCGCCGCGTTGGCGGCCGACGTGCCGAGAATGCCCGTGCCGCCCAAATGGTTGGCGAACGTGTACTCGACCGTCGATTTGCCGGCATGCGTCTCCACGAGCGGAATGCCGCACGCTTCCGAGAACGCGATCAGCTCTTCCCGGGCGTCGGAATATTTGGCGCCGCCGCCTACGAGCAGCAGCGGCTTTCGGCTTGCCCGGATCAGTTCCTCGGCGGCATCCAGTTCGCGCTCGCTCGGCTGCAGCCGGTCCATGTAATGTACGCGCTTACGGAAAAATCCGGCGTCGTAATCGAAGGCTTCGCCTTCGGTATCCTGGCAGATGCAGATCGTCGCCGGGCCGCTGCGGGCCGGATCGGTCAGCACTTCGAACGCTCGCAGCAGGCTGCTCATCAGCTGCTCGGGGCGGGTGATGCGGTCCCAATAGCGGGAGACCGGCTTCAGCGCGTCGTTGGTCGTGACCGCGAAGCTGTATTCCTGTTCGAACTGCTGAAGCACGGGATCGGGCTGGCGCGTCGCGAACGTGTCGGCCGGCAGCAGAAGCACCGGCAGATTGTTGGCCAGCGCCGTCGCCGCCGCCGTCACGAGGTTGGCCGAGCCGGGACCCGAAGACGCGGTCACGGCGTAGATGCTGCGGCGCAGCTTCTCCTTGGAATAGGCGATGGCGGCATGCGCCATGCCCTGCTCGTTTTTGCCCTGGAACACTTTCAGACGGCCGGGGTCCTGCTCGAGCGCCTGGCCGATGCCGAGCACGTTGCCGTGGCCGAACACGGTGAAGACGCCTTCGACGAACGGCGTCTCTACGCCGTCCACCGAAATGTACTGCTGGTTCAGGAATTTGACCAGCGCCTGCGCTGTCGTCAAACGGATTGTCTCGCCCATATGCTAATCCACCTTTGATTGAGAGTGTGTGCCGACGCCTCAGGAATGCAGCAGAGGCTGCCCGGCGATCAGCGCCTCGATCTCGTCGACGCCCGGCATGGCGTCCGAGGAGCTGTGCCGGCTGACGACGATCGAAGCCGAAGCGCTGCCGTATTTGAGCGCCGTTTCCAGGTCTTTGCCGGTCACGAGCGCGTACAGGAATGCCGAAGCGTACGAATCGCCGGCGCCGAACGTTTTGAGCACGTTCGTCTTGTAGGCGTGCGCGCGGAACGTCCCGCCTTCCCGCGTGTAGGCGTAAGAACCTTCCACGCCGTGCTTGATGACGACGGTCTGCGCCGCGTGCGCGAACAGATAAGCCGTCGTTTGCTCGTTGGAGCCGCCTTCCCCGTTTTCCATCATGTCGTATTCGTCGCGGGTGCCGATCACGATGTCCGACTGTTCCGCCACGAGCGAGTAGTAGACCGACGTTTCTTCCGCCGACTTCCACGTATACGGACGATAGTCGAGCTCGAACACGACTTTGACGCCGTTCTTTTTCGCCAGCCGGACCGCTTTGAGTACCGCTTCGCGCGAAGGACTCTTCGCCAGCGCCGTACCGGACACGATCAGCATGCCGGCCCGCTTGATGTAATCTTCCCGCACCTCGTCCGCTCTCAGGTACAGGTCCGCCACGTCGTCCCGGTACATCAGGATGCTGCATTCTTCCGGGCTTTTGATCTCGGTAAACGCAAGTCCAGTCTTATGTCCTTCCGTATCGACGACCATGCCCGATACGTCGATGCCGGCCTTCTCCATATAGCTCCGGATAAAACGGCCGTGCTGGTCGTCCGCGAGCTTGCCGATGAAGCCCGCTTTCAGCCCCAGCTTGGCGGAGCCGATGGCGATGTTCGCCGGGGAGCCGCCGACGTATTTGGTAAACGTCATCGTCTCCTCCATCGGCCGGTTGTATTCCGTCGCGTTCAGATCGATGCAGGCCCGCCCGATCGCGATCAGGTCGAATTTTTCGCTGCTTGCTGCACTGCTCATGTTTTCACGGCCCCTTTGGCTTTGACGTTAGATGTACGCTGCTTGCGCGATTTCCGCGCTTCCATGTCGTTAAGGACGATTCAGAATCCATTCGTGGTCCGGATCGTTATGGAACTTCCAGATCCGCTTCGGTCCGGCCATCACGTTCAAATAATAGGACGTATAGCCGTCGGGCACGCCTACCGGATGATAGCCGGCCGGCACGATCACGACGTCGCCGTGTTCGACGGCCATCGTCTCGTCCAGACTGCGGTCGTCCGTGTACACGCGCTGGAACAGGAAACCTTGGCCGGGATCGATCTCGTGGTAATACGTTTCTTCCAGAAACGACTCTTGCGGCAGATTGTCCCGGTCGTGCTTATGCGGCGGATAGCTCGAAAAGTTGCCGCCTTCCGTATACACTTCCACGACGAGCAGGCTGCTGGCCGTCGGGTCCGAATCCGGCAGAATGTTGTGCACGGTCCGCCGGTTCTGGTATTTGCCGCGCTGCTCGGTTCCGACTTCGTCCGCCCGAATCAGCTTGGTCGGCAGCGGCTCGAGCGACGGCGAGTAGCAGAGCGCCGCCCGCGCTTTCGTCACGCCCGTGACGGCGATCGATTTGCCGCCGGACACGAAGACGCTGTCCGTCGGTTTGCGTTCGAACACGCTCTCCCGGGTGCCGATATTTTCGAAAACATGCTCGCCTTCGGCGACGGTAATCCGGCCGGTCAGCGCCACGATGCAGCACTCGTCGCCTTCCAGCGTTTCTTCGTATGCCGCTCCCGGCTCCAGCTCGATCAGCCGGAATTCCACGTACTTGAGCCGCGAATCGCGCTTCAGCACTTCCTGCACGATGCGGACCTCTCCCCGCCGTTCGTTCAGCGGTTTGCGCTGCAGATGGCTTGCCAAGTCTATTCCTCCCTTTAACCTGCATCTCCTGCGGGCGAGCAGAAATGCTGCCTCCCGGATGCGGCTTCTCAGTCGAATTTAGGTTCCGTATAACGCGCCGTCACGACTTTTTTGCGGGTATAGAAGTCGACGCTGTCTTTGCCGTTCGCGTGCAGCGTGCCGTAGAAGGAAGACTTCCAGCCCGAGAACGGGAAGAACGCCATCGGAGCGGGAACGCCCAGATTGATGCCCAGCATGCCGGCGTCGATGTTCTCGCGGAAGTAACGGATCGCATGCGCATTGCCGCTGAACAGGCAGGCGCCGTTGGCGAATTCTGATTTGTTGGCGATCTCGACGGCTTCTTTCAGGTTTTTGACGCGGATGACGGACAGTACCGGCGCGAAAATCTCGTCTTTCCAGATCGTCATGTCCGGCGTCACGCCTTCGAAGATCGTCGGTCCGATGAAGTAGCCGTCGCCTTCCATCCGTTCGCGGCCGTCGGTGAGCAGCGTCGCGCCTTCTTCGATGCCTTTTTCGATGTAGGAAAGGGTGCGCTGCTTGTTCTCTTCGCGGATAACCGGGCCGAGGAACACGCCGTCGTCCAGACCGTTGCCCATCTTCACGCCGAGCGTCTTCTCCTTAAGCCGGGCGATGAACTCGTCCGCGATGCCTTCTTCGACCGTCACGACCGCGCACGCCATGCAGCGTTCCCCGGCCGAACCGAAAGCCGCCGAAACGACGTTCGTGACCGTGTCTTCGAGGTTGGCGTCGTTCAGCACGATCGTATGGTTTTTCGCTCCGGTCAGCGCCTGCACTCTCTTCAGGTGCTCGCTGCCCTTCTTGTAGACGTATTCGCCGACCGGCTTGGAGCCGACGAACGAGATCGCTTTGATCTCCGGGTGCTCCAGAATGCCGTTCACGACGTCATGCGCGCCGTACACGATATTGAACACGCCGTCCGGCAGGCCGGCTTCGGTGAACAGCTCCGCCAGTTTCTCCATCAGCAGCGGCGTGCGTTCCGACGGCTTCAGGATGAACGAATTGCCGAGGGAAATGGCCATCGGGAACATCCAGCACGGCACCATCATCGGGAAGTTGAACGGTGCGATGCCGCCCACCACGCCGATCGGATAGCGGTAATTCGCCGCTTCGACGTCCGTCGCGATGGAAGCGAGCGAATCGCCCATCATGAGGGAAGGCGTCCCGGCCGCGAACTCGACGTTCTCGATGCCGCGCTGCACTTCGCCGGATGCCTCGCCGAGGCTCTTGCCGTTCTCGATCGTAATCAGGCGGGCCAACTCGTCCTTATGCTTGGTCAGCAGCTGCTGGTAGTTGAACAGGATGCGGGCGCGCCGGGGAACGGCTACCTTTTTCCACTTGTCGAACGCCTCCTGCGCGACCTTCGCCGCGTATTCTACATCTTCGCGGGTCGAAATCGGCACCTGGCAGATCAGTTCCTTCGTCGCCGGATTGTAAACGTCTTCATATTGAGTCGTCTTGCTCTCTACCCATTTGCCGCCGATATAGTTCTTCAGCTTTCTTGTGGTCGCCATTGTGGACATATTCGTTCTCCTCTCGCAGTCGCTCCTGGCTGCAGGCCGCTCACCAAAACCGCTGTCACGTTTGATCATATCTTGGTTATGTTTTTATCATATCCAAACCAAACATGCCCGTCAAGTCTAAATACGCATTAAAAATAATCATTTCGTCTGAAAAACCATGAAAAACATTGAATTAATACACATGGATTTTATCACAACCTTGTCAAACTATTCTCTCTATAAAACTTCTCATTAAAAATGTATCCGTTAACATCTTGAAAATTACGCTTTGACGATCTTTTGTTTTAAGCGTTTATTGGTCATATTTAATTAACTATTGATTAACTTTTGGATATCATTTATAATTCTGCGTATCAAACCAACAGGAGAATGCCTATGAAAGCCAGACGACTCCAGGATATCGAAGAATACATCCATAGCCGGAAAAATGTCACGCTGGACGAACTGTGCTCGGCATTCGACGTCTCCAAAAATACGATCCGCCGCGATATCAACCAGATTTTACGGAAAGGCTCGATCGAAAAAGTGTACGGAGGCGTCGTGTCGGCCGCGGAATTGGTTCCTTTCGAAAACCGAAACGTCAAGCATCAAAACGAAAAAGCCGAAATCGGGCGGATCGCCGCCGGGTACGTCGAGGAGAACGATCTGATCTTCATCGACTCGGGAACGACGACCTGCAACATGATCGATTATCTCGACCCCGACAAACACCTGACCATCCTTACCAACAGCCTCGACGTCATCAACGGGGCTGCCGGAATGCCGAACGTCAATCTGCTCGTGCTCGGCAGCACGTACAAACGCAAGACCCGCTCGTTCGTCGGAGTCGACGACGTGCGGACGCTGGAAAAGTACAACGTCAACAAAGCGTTCATGTCCGCGACCGGCGTCAGTCTCGTGCACGGTCTCACCAACTCCGACCTGCTGGAATACGAGATCAAAAAGTCGATCGCCGGACGGGCGGAGCGGCTGGTTCTGCTGGCGGATACCAGCAAATTCGGCCGTTCGACGCTGCTTACCTACGCTTCTTTCTCGGATTTGGACGTGCTCGTCACTTCCCGCGAGCTGCCGCAGGAATATCTGGAAGCGTGCCGCTCGAACGGCATTTCGCTGCGGCATGCTTGAGCGTTCGCCGCTTCGCCTCTACCCCACAACCATGAAGGAGGAAATTGTATGCCGTTATTGCGTTTTGACGTTCAGGAAGGTCGAAGCCCCGAGGATTTGAAAAAGCTGCTGGATTCCGCCCACGAAGCGATGGTCGAGGCGCTGGGCGTCCCGGCTTCCGACCGCTATCAGATCGTGCATCAGCATCCCGCCCATGAATTGGTCATCGAGGACACCGGGTTGGGCTATCCCCGCACCCGCGACATCGTGGTCATCAGCGTCGTCAGCAAGACGCGCACGACGGAGCAGAAGCAGCGCTTGTATGCGCTGCTGGCCGAGTACTTGCGGCGCGACTGCGGGATCGCCCCGACCGACCTGATCGTATCGATCGCCGAGAACGGCGAAGCGGATTGGAGCTTCGGGATGGGGAAGGCTCAGTTTGTGGAGGGTCTATTGTAGGGGGGAAGGCTGTGAGGGGGAAGGCTGTGGGGGAGAGTTCCGGGGGAGTCCGTTACGGTCGCGTGTTGCAATCGGGAAGCCTGGATGAGGTTAAGACGGAAGCTTCCCGATTGCAAAGGCGAACGTTATCACTCCTTCACGGTCTCCCCCTCCACTCTCCCCCCGAGCCTTTGGGGGGAAGAGTGAAAAGAGGGCCCGTTTGCTTACTCGGCAAACGGGCCCTCTTTTTTGCGGCTGTAGCTGTAAGGCGAGGCCGCACCGGCGTAGCGGCAAGGGGATGGCGCGCCGAAGGCGACGCCGGGAGGGGCAACAAAGGCGAGGGCCAAGGCGGGGGCGCGCCGAGGGCGACGCCGGGAGGGGCAAAGGCAAGGATCAAGGCGGGAGTGATGCCTTGCTTCCTCTAACGGAACGAGCAGGCGCTTAGAGGTGCAATCAGGCGGTTCCGTGTTTTTAACGGAACGAGCCGACGCTTAGGCTGGGGAAAAAGGAGTTTTGCGCTCCTTTACACCGTATGCGAGCGTTTAAGGGGCGCCCGGTTCCGTTAAAAACGGGCAGTGCGCAAAAAGAGCCCGTTAACGGGCTTAAGCCGCTCCGGCGGAGCGCAGAGTCGAGTCCGGGCTGCACGGCGGGCAGCCCGGCGGAGAATTACGGGCGGAACGGGATCAGGCCAGCGCCTGGACCGGATAATGGCGGGATACGACTTCGAGCGTCGTCTCTTTCGCCGTGCGGATCGTTTCTTCGGCTTCCAGTTCGTAATATTCCGGACGGAACAGTTCGACGGACACGGCGTCGTCGTAGCCCTTGGCGCGCAGCGTGGACAGCAGGTAATCGAGATCGATCGCCCCCTGCCCCGGCCATACGCGGTCCTCGTCCGTCAGCAGGCCGATCTGGAAATCTTCCGTATCGTCGATATGCAGAATGAAGATCTTGGAGGCGTCGGCGCGCTCCAGGTCTTCGCGCTTGGAGCCCATCGCATGAAAGTGGAAGCAGTCCAGCACCAGGCCGACATTGTCGCGGCCGACTTCTTCGACGACCTCGTAAGCTTCGCCGAATGTGTTGATCGTGCACTGCGGATGGCCGACGAATTCGACGGCGATGCCGATGCCGTAAGGCTTCGCGATATCCGACAGTTCGCGAAGCACGCTGACGCTGCTGGAACGGATCTCCGAGCGTGCGATTTTCTCTTCGGTCACGAGCGGCACGGCGACGACGTAGCGGACGCCGAGCCGGGATCCCCATTCCATCATCTGTTTGAACTCCGCGATGATCTTGTCATGGTCTTCGCCGCTGCGGTTGTTGAAGAACACCAGCGCGTTGAAGGCCAGCGGCTTGATATGATGCGATTCGAAGTAGGCCGCCAGGTCGTCGAGCGAATGGCTTTCCAGATATTCCGGCAGCTTGTCCATCGTACGGATCTCGATATAGTCGTAGCCGTGTTTTTCGCAAATCTCCAGATCTTTGACCAGGTTGGAGTTGTTCAAGGTCGTCGCTTGGTTAAAACACAATCTCATGAGTATTCCCGCCTTTTCGCTAATAGTGGATTTTCTCCCATGTCCTGTATCGATACCCTTGCCCAAAGGCCGGGCTTACGCCTGGCTCAATGCGCGTCCTTCGTACAGCGCCGGCTTCTCGCCCAGTTCGATCTCTTCGCGCGCGCCGCTCTGCTGCGCTTTGACGCAGGCGTCCGCCGTTACCGCCGCGATATAGCCGTCCCAAGCGGTCGGTCCCTGAGGTTCGCCTCCGCCGCTCACCGCGTCGATAAAGTCCTGAATTTCGCGGTCATAAGCGTCGATGAAGCGGTCTTTCCAGTCCATGAGCACGCTCGTCCCCTGCGTCGCGTCTTTACGGAAGGAGATGCTGGCCGGCTCCGGAAGCTTGACGATGCCTTCTTCTCCGATGACTTCGCACTGGATGTCGTAGCCGTAACGGCAGTTGACGAAGATCTCGGCCGTGATCAGGATGCCGCCGTGCGTCTCCAGCGTCACCACCTGCGGATCGCCCAGATGACCCGACGCGTGACGCGACTTTTTCGGGAAAGCCACCTGCACCGATTTGTAATCGTCGTTCACCAGCCAGTGCAGCACGTCGATTTCGTGGATCAGCGTGTCCGTGATCGCCATGTCCGTCGTGTACCCTTCGCCCACTTCCGGATTGCGGTGCGCGCAGCGGATCATAAGCGGCTCGCCGATAAAACGTTCGTCGATCGCCCGCTTAAGCTGAACGTATCCGCTGTCGTAGCGCCGCATGAAGCCGACCTGCACGAGGCGTTTGCCGTGCTTGATCTCCGCGTCGACGATCCGGCGGCAGCCTTCGGCCGTGGTCGCCAGCGGTTTTTCGCAAAAGACGTACTTCCCCGCTTCGATCGCGGCCAGCACGCTCTGCTCGTGCGCGGGTCCCCAGCTCGTGACCAGCACGGCGTCGACGCCGCCCTGCGCCAGCAGCGTTTTGTCGTCCGGATAGACTTGAGCGTCCAGCCCGAAGTTTTCCACGACCGCCTTCGCGGCCTCCTGATTCACGTCCGTGACCGCCGTGATCTTTCCGCCCGACAGATTGCGCGCAATGCGCCGGATATGCTCCCGTCCGATAGCTCCCGTGCCGATTACTCCGATATTCAATGTCATATGGATGTTCCTCCCCGAATTGGTATGAGTTTCGTTCAAGCGGGCTTCGTGATTCGAGCGTGCTTTCTTATTTCAGCGTGCTTTCTTATTTCAACGTGCTGTCGGAGACCGGAGCGGCCTTGGCGGTATAGCTCTGATCCGCGGCCGGTCTTTCCGGGACGGCTTTGCCGTGGTTGCGGAAATTCTCTTCGACTTGTTCCAGCGTCAAATCTTTCGTTTCCGGCAGGCACATCTTGACGAACGTGATCGCCCCGAGACCGAGCGCCGCAAAAATGTAGAACGTCGCCGACAGGCCCATTCCGGCGAGCAGCACCGGGAACAGCAGGCCGACCGCGAAGTTGACCATCCAGAGGAAGAAGACCGTCGTCCCCATCCCGATCCCGCGCAGCCGAAGCGGGAAAATCTCGGACAGCATCAGCCAGGTTACCGGCGAGATGGCGCCCTGCTGGAAAGCGAGGAACGTGACCGTCAGCGACAGCACGACGTACGGCAGCGCTGCCGAGCCTTCGAGCACGGACGACATGACGCCGATCAGCAGCAGCGCGCATGTCGTGCCGATCAGCCCGGTGATCAGCATCGGACGGCGTCCGACGCGGCCGAGCAGCCAGATGCCGACGAATGTCGCAAGCACCGAAATGACACCGTTTGCAATGTTGCCGATCAGAGCCGCCTGGGTGGCGAAGCCGGCATCTTTCAAAATTTCCGTACCGTAATACATGATCGAATTGACGCCGGTGATCTGCTGCACGATCGCGATCCCGATGCCGATCAGCATGATCCGGCGAACCCACGGCGTGCCGAAATCCTTGAAGCTCGCTTTTTGAAGTCCGCGTTCCTGGTGCACGGTCGTCTCGATCTGCATCAGTTCTTCCTGAGCTTCGCCCTCGCTGCGCATTTTGCGCAGCACGCCCAGCGCGTCGTTCGTGCGGTGTTTCGATACGAGCCAGCGCGGGCTTTCCGGAACCCGGAACATGCCGATAAACAGGAAGATGGCCGGAAGCGCGGCAATGACGAGCATGTAACGCCACACGTGCGGGTGATCGCCCATGAACGAACCGAGAATGGCGTTGATGACGAAAGCGGCCAACTGCCCGCTGACGATCATCAGCTCGTTGCGGGTGACGATGCCGCCGCGCTGGCTTGCGGGCGACACTTCGGCCAGATAGGACGGTACGGTTACGGAAGCGCCGCCGACGGCAAGGCCGAGCAGGAAGCGGGCGAGAATCATGACTTCCATATTCGGCGCCAGCGTACAGCCCAGCGTGGCGAAGAAGAACAGCACCGACAGCCACATGATATTTTTGCGTCTTCCGTTGCGGTCGGACAGGCGTCCGCCGAATACCGCACCGAGCGCGGCGCCGAAGAGCAGCGAACTGGACACCATGCCTTGCCCCAGCGCGGTGAGGTTCAACTGGCTCGGATCGGACATATAAGGCAGCGCGCCGTTAATGACGCCGGTGTCGTAACCGAACAGCAATCCGCCGAGGGTGGAGATCAGAATGACTTTGGTCAGGAAAGACTTTTGAGCCGTGCCGTTTTGCATGTCGATCGCCTCGCTTTCAGGTCTGAATTGGAGTCTGCGCCAGCAGCCTTTCATTAATGTAGCGTCTTGCCATCAAAGCGTATTCCAGCGGATGCGCCACATCGGGGTCCTGTTCGGCCTCGACGACGATCCACCCCTTATAACCTTCGGCGATCAGGAAATCGAAGACTTCCTTGAAGTCGATACAGCCGTCGCCCGGCACGGTGAACATTCCGCTCAAGAACGACTGCATAAAGGACCTGCCGTTCCGTCTGCAGTCGTCCAGCACATTCAAGCGGGCGTCCTTGAAATGAACATGCCCGATGCGTCCGATATGCTTGCGCAGAATCGTCATGCAGTCTCCGTCCGACACGAAAATATGTCCCGTATCGTACAGCAGCTGAACACGTGCCGGATCGGTGCCTTCCATCAGACGATCGATCTCTTCCGCCGTCTGGACGCCCGTGCCCATATGATGGTGATACACGAGACGAAGTCCGTACTCCCCGGCAATGCCGCCGAGCTCGTTCAGTCCTTCGCACAGCGTCTTCCACTCCGCATCGTCGAATTCCGGCTTTTCGGCGAAGACGCTGCGGTCCAATCCTTGAACGCTGCCCGTCTGTTCGGAGACGACGATCACGTCCGCTTTTACCTCCTGCAGATAGCGGCACTGCGTCCGGAATTGGCCGATAACCCGATCCAGGCCGTCGCGAATAATGAAACTGCTGAACCACTGACCGGCAATCCGAAGATTGCGCAGCTGCAGCTCTTTGTTTAGAAGATGGGCCTCCGGAAAAAATCCGCCGACCTCGGTCCCTTCGAATCCCGCTACGACGATATCGCTGAGCAGGTGCTGCAGCGTATTGCCCGCGCCGATCTCCGGTATGTCGTCGTTGCGCCAACCGATCGGCGCAATGCCCCAGGCGATGTCTTGTCCTCTCATGACCGTTCCCCTTTGCAGTAATTTAAAAGCCGCTTTCCCTTTTCGATGATGTATTGATTAACTTTTGATCATTATGTGATTATATAGTAAGTCTAAAAGCGCTTACAGTCAACTTTTTTCTAAAAAAATTTCGATATTTTGAAACAAACAAAAAGAATAACATTCATATTGTTCATTAATGAATCCATTATTGGTGAACTTTTGATAACATTCGACCAAAAAATCGGCATCGAAAGACGGCAAGGGTAAGCGCTCTTTCTTCCTTTAAAAACAAAAAATTTTGCACAATCTTATGGCAGACGCTAAATTCCGCGCCTTTCGCGGCCGATATATGTACATGTCCCAGGCTTATGGATTCATTTGACCCCGTTTGTCGAATATACGAGGAGGAGAGAATACACCATGAATAAAAAGCATCTGTCCGTCGCCCTGTCTTCCCTGCTCGTCCTGCCTCTGCTCGCCCAATCGGGCTTGCCGGCCGCTACCGCGGCTTCCGCGATCGAAGGCACCGACCAGGATGTCGTGATCGTCTATAAAAACGAAGACGGCAAGGAAGCGGCGCTCGAACAAAGCACCGAGGTCCAGCACGAATTCGAGACGCTGCCGGCCGTGTCGGCTACCGTAAGTCCCGCAGATCTGCAGGATCTTGTCCGGAATCCGGACATTGCTTATATAGAACGCAACATTTCGTTCCAGATCGCCGATTCGGAACTTGAAGGCTTCAGTTCCACCCCTCCGGCGAACGCGACCGAGAAGTCGAAATGGAACTTCATTGAGGTCGCACCGAATACGATGTGGCAGAAGGGCTTCACCGGAGCAGGCGTCAAAGTCGCCGTGATCGACTCCGGCATCTCGCCTCACAGCGAACTGAAGATCGCAGGCGGCGTATCTACCGTCGGCGAAGGAACGAATTTCCCGAACTTCGCCGACGATAACGGCCACGGCACGCATGTCGCGGGCATTATCGCCGCCGACAGCGGAAAAGGCGCCGTCGCCGGCGTCGCGCCCGGAGTCTCCCTCTACGCCGTCAAGGCTCTGGGAGCCAACGGCCAAGGCGATTTGAAGGACGTTCTGGAAGGGCTCGACTGGGCGATCCAGAATAAAATGGACATTATCAATATGTCGCTCGGCAGCGCCGAAGACGCGCAATCCCTGCACGATATGGTCGATAAAGCTGCCCAGCAGGGCATTGTCGTCGTTGCCGCCGCGGGCAACAGCGGAAAGCCCGAGAACATCAACCAGGATACCGTCAACTACCCGGCCAAGTACGACAGCGTGATCTCGGTAGCCGCGGTCGATCAGAACCTGCAGCACGCGAGCTTCTCTTCCGCCGGCCCGAGAGTCGACTTTTCCGCGCCGGGCGTAGCCATCACGTCCACTTATCCTGGAGAAAAATACGCTACAGGCGACGGCACTTCCCAGGCCGCTCCGCACGTGGCGGGCCAATTGGCCTTGCTCAAAGAGAAAAACCCTCGCGCTTCCGCTTCCGTGCTGCGCGGGCTGCTGGACAGCTATGCGGTCGATCTCGGTACGCCGGGCCGCGACAATCTGTACGGGAACGGATTCGTGACATTCAAAACGCAAAACGACACGGCCGCTCCGGCGGAAGTCGGCGGCGCCGCCGTCACGGCCGCTTCGACGGACAGCCTGACACTGGGCTGGACGTTCCCGGCGGACATCGACTTCAAAGAAGTCCGCGTCTATCAAGACTCTTCCGCGCAGCCTACGACCGTGACGGACAGCGTCTACACGGCAGCAGGCCTGACGCCGGATACGGCGTACGAATTCCGTCTGACGACGGTAGATACGTCCGGCAACGAATCGCAGGGCGTTAAAGTCTCCGGCAGAACGCAGGCCGTTCAAGCGGCGCCTGCCGAAAACGGAGCTTCCCAGACGCCGGCGCCGGATACGTCCGCGCCTGTGTCCTTCGCGCCGGCTCCTTCGGCTCCGGCGGCTCCTCCGGCCGTTCAGATGCCGGTCGTAGCAACGCCTGCGCCTTCCGGCGGCAGCGCGCAGATTCCTTCCGGCGGCGGCGGTGGCGGCGGCGGTGGCGGCGGAGCCGCGCCGGCGCCTGCGGCTCCGGCAGCTCCTGCTCCGTCCAAGCCTGCCGTCACGACGCCGGCTCCGGCTGCTTCTAAGCCGGCTCCGGCAGCGACAACGCCGTCGGCTCCGACTCCGGTTCCGTCCGCTCCGGCTCAGTCGCCGACGGCCGCAGCACCGGTCAAGCTTCCGTTCGCCGACGTCCCGGCCAAGTTCTGGGGACGCGAAACGGTCGCATGGGCGTTCGAACGCGGCCTGGCCAAAGGCTATGCCGACGGACAGTTCAAGCCGAATGCCAAGGTATCGGAAGCCGAATTCCTGGCCATGCTGATCCGCACCTTCGAGCCGGGAGTGAAGAACTCGACTTCGGGTACGTGGTCGAATACGTACTATGCCCGCGCCAAGCAGTTGGGTCTTCCGGTGCAAGGCAGCGCGTCGAAATCGGCACGCACCCAGATGCTGACCCGCCTTCAGGTAGCCGAGCTGATCGCATCCGCCGACGGCAAGAATTACACCGGAAACGCCGCGATCCGCTACCTGCTTTCTTCCGGCATCGCCAGCGGCACCAGCAAAACGCAAAAAACGATCGCTTCGTTTAACGGAAACCGCACGCTCACCCGGGCCGAAGCGCTTCAATTCCTCAAAAACCTGACGGAAAAAGGCAGCGGAAGCTTGAAATAAGCCCGCCCGATTCCTCGAACGAACGCAAACGAAAAGAAGGGAGAACCGATCGTATCGGTTCTCCCTTCTTTTTGCGCATTCTGCAAGTGTCATCTTTTACCGCCGATCAATGGTTCTCCAGGTCTTCCTGATCCAGGAACGGCTTGTTGACCACGTAATACATGAAGCCCATCAGCCCGACGCCGCCGACGAGGTTGCCCATCGTGACCGGGACCAAGTTATGCACGACGCCCGCCATGGAAATCTCCGCCGGGTGATCGACGACGAGCGCGATCGCGAACGTACACATGTTGGCGATGCTGTGCTCGTATCCCGAGATGAAGAAGCAGAACACGAACAGCATCATCGCGAACATCTTCGCGCCGTTCTCCTTCATGAACATCGGCACGAAGAAGGCCATGCAGACGAGCCAGTTACACAAAATCGCGCGGAAAAACAGCTGGCTGGTCGGCGCTTCCATCTTGTGCTGCACGACGTTGAGCAGGAACCCGTTGATATCCGGCGAAGCGAACAACCCCGTCAGGAAGATGAAGCCCGCGAAAAAAGCGGCTCCGATCAAGTTGCCGGCGTAGCTCATGATCCACAGCTTGACCACTTCCGCCCAGCGCAGCTTTTTGCGCAGCGCGGCATACGTGTAGTAGAAGGTGTTGCCGGTAAACAGGTCGCCGCCGCCGTACGAGATCAGGATGATCGCCGCGCCGAACGTCAGCGCCGCCATCGGGTACGTGAGCGGGGACTGTTCGAGGTAGAAAAAACTGCCGGCGCGGAACGCCACGATGACGCCGAAGCCGATGAACATGCTCGCCAGAACCGAGCGCAGGATGTAGCGGATGACGCTTTGCTTGTAAATCTTGTGCTTTTTGAGCGCTAATAGCTCTACGTTTTTGAGTGCTTCCGTTTCCATGTCGACCTCCGCTATCGCCTAGAATTTGTTAGGTACGGACCGGGAAAAAGTTCCGCAGATGCAATTGATGTATGCTTAACACGTCCGTTTGGCTTTGAATCATCTCCCTATTTTAACGGAGAGCGGCGAAAGCGGATATGGGGAGAGCGAATTATTTTGAATTTTAGACGTTTATCTGTCCGACCGCCGTGACATGCAGATTCAGCTTATGCTTGCGGCAGGCTTCGTAAAAATCCGCCGATATGATCGGTTTCCACAGATTCACGTAAGCCGGCAGGAAAAATTCGCGTCCGCCGATCTCCTCTTCGCGCAGGCAGATCCGGGACACGACCTTCACGATCTTGCGCGGCGGTTCATGCACGGATGCGGCGATGACCGCTTTGCGCCCGTATTCCGACCGTTCGTAATCGAAGACGTCCAGCCGGTCCGGCCGATGCGCGACCCAATAGGTCTTTGCGGCCGGACGTCCGTCGTGGCAGCGTACGGCGGCAGGAATAAACTGCACCCCCGTTCGCCGCTGTTCCAGCAGCGTTTTGAAGCCGTCCGATATGATCTTCGTCCCCGTCGTCGTCTCGAAATAATCGGCTTTGAGGCTGCGTACCGACGACAGCAGCACGACCTCCGCCGTCGTTCCTTCCGGCAGCGGATCGTCGATAGCCGAATAATTCGTGTTCAGTTCGGGTGCGAAAATCGTTTCTCCGCCGATAAATCCGCTGCGGGGGTATTGGGATTCGAGAAAGTAATAGTCCATTCGCTGGGGTTCTCCTTTCGGGTGCGATTCTCTGTCTTCATTGTAAAGGGAGTCCGCATAGGAAAAAAGCCGCCCTGCCCGGAAAGGGAGAGCGGCTTGAGCAGATGTGTCGGAGCAGGCAACCTCTCCGCCGGTCAGGAAGCGCGCAGCGGCTCTAAGCCTGCGCTCGCGAAAGTTCCGCGGCCGGCTTCGCCTGACGCTCCTTAGCGTAAACGACGTACGTCAGCAGGCTCAGCAGCGCGATGCCCGCCATCATCCACTGCACGTAAGACGGCGGCAGCGTGTCGAGCATGCGGCCGGCGGTAACGGAGAACAATCCGCCGCCGACGGCGCAGCCCGCCATCAGGATGCTGGTGTTGCGCGCGATGTTGCGCGGCATCAGCGTCTTGGCGTAGACGAGCGTGACGACGTACAGGCCGGACAGCGTCAATCCGAGCAGCACGATCAGCGCATAGCCGACAACCGCGTTGCGGTTGATCGCGAACAGCGACAGCAGCGCGATCATGCCGCCCCAGTGGATAAACAGATACTTGCGGTAGCCGAGCTTCTCGGCCTCGTAGCCGGCGAACATCCGCCCCGCGATCATGGCGGCCCAGAACACGGTGACGCTGATCGGCGCGGCGGCCGCGTCGGCCATGCCCGTTTCCAGCATCAGCGAAGGCAAGTAATTGACCAGCCCGATATCCGTCGCGCCGTAGAAGAAGAACAGCAGGACGAAGGCCGGGAGCATCAGCGCGCCCGGAGCGCTCAAGATGCGCTTTTTGCGGGCGGAAGGGTGATTCGTCGCCGCGGCGGCCACGACCGCGCCGACCGGGCCGGACGAAGCGGCTCCCGCCGGAACGGCGTTCGGCACCTCCGCCTTGGCTTTGTGCGCCGGCCGGAACAGCGGCTCCGCGTCGCCGAAGCGCGCAAAGCGGACGAACAGCGACAGGAATACGCAGTAGGCCGCGATGCCGAAGAGCGCGTAGCTCCAGTGTCCGCCCGCGATCAGCACCCCGATCGCCAGCGGAAGCACCAGCGAGCCGACGCCGAAAGCGACTTCGAGCCGACTCATCGCGATCGCGGCGTTGGACTGCAGCCCTTCCAGAATGACGGCCGCGATGACCGATTCGATAATCCCGCCCAGGAAGCCCGCCAGCGCGAATCCGGCCAGCAGCAGCGACCACGGCGGCAGAAACGCGATCAGCAGATACGAAGCGGCGACGCCCCAGGCGCCGATATGCAGCATCGCCTTTTTGGACATGCGATTCGCCAGCCACGGCTGGATCAGCATGCCGAAGATCGAAGCGCCGAACTCGATGAAGATCAGCGCGCCCGCATCGGTGTAGACCCGTTCGTACAGCGGAAGCAGCACGGTGATGATCGAAGCGACGGTAACCTTAATGAAACCCATGAGGAGATAAAACAAGCTCCCCATCCAGACCAACTTTTTCAAACTTCGTTCAGTCCTCCTTCGGATGCTTGCTTCTTGCAGCTTTTCTTGCGACTTCTGACTTCTATCGAAAGAACCGCGGGAACAGGACGTCTCGCCTAACACGCCGCCTGTGCCGAAAACGGTTTCTGTAAAGCTCGACAAAGCGCCTGTTCGATCGGTACAGACCGCCTCCGAACGAACGGCAAAAGCGGCCGATTCGGGATCTCCGGATCGACCGCTTCTCTATGAAAGATTATACCGAAAATTGCTGCGCGGTACAGAGGTTTTTCAAGAAAATACAGCAAGAAATTTTATATTTTCTCAAGCGGGCCGGCGGGCATGCCGGACGCCGCGAAATTGCTCAGGATTCCGCGCAGCAAAGCAAAGGATTCCGCGATGCGCTCCTGTTCCGACAGGATAGCTTCCGCGCTTTGAACCGTGACGTGGTCCCGGCGCAAATCATGCTCCCAGACGTCCAGCATCGTGCGCATGCAGGACTGCGACGTTTCCAGATGGAACTGAACCGCCAGCACATTATCGCCCCAGGCGTACGCCTGGTTGGCGCAGTGCTCCGAACTCGCGAGGCGCACCGCGCCCGGCGGCAGATCGAACGTATCGCCGTGCCATTGAAGCGAGCGGAACGCGTCCGGCAGACCGACCAGCGCCGGATGGAAGGCTTCGCTGCGGCGGATCTCGTGCCAGCCGATCTCTTTGAGCGAATGGGCATACGCGCGGCCGCCCAGCAGCTCCGCCAGCATTTGCGCGCCGAAGCAGATGCCGAAGACCTTGATGCCGCGGTCTACGGCGGCGCGGACGAAAGCTTTTTCCGGAACGAGCCACGGGTGTTCGTCCTCCTGATAGACGCCGGCCGGAGAGCCGCCGACGATCAGCAGATCGGTACCGTCCAGCAGCGAATCGTCCAGAGCCTCTCTCGTCGGATTCAGGATATTCAGGCGATGGCCTTCCTCCTCCGCCCAGCCCGTAAACACGGCCGGATCGTCGAAATCGAAATGTTTGAGCAGAATGACCTTCATGCGCGATCGCCCTTTCTTTTTTCTGCTCATTATAAGGATCAAGGGCTGACATCGGCAAGAGGGATGTAAGGTTTTCTTCCGCTCCCCTCTATTGCCCCAACTGCTGCACCTGATCCAACAGTCCTCGGATATTCTGAATCGTCTGCATGACCTGCGAATCCTGCAGCAGATCCGGCGTGAACTCTCCGGCTTCGATGCGCTGCTGAATCCCGTCGATCTGCGTGTTCAGCGTCTCGTTGTAACCGGTCAGCTGCTGATGGATGCCCTGCGCGAATTCCGGGACGTCCGTCTGGGCGAATTCGGATGCGCGCTGCTGCACCCGATCCAGCTCCTGCTCCAACTGCTCCTGCGCCTGCGGATCGTTCGCCGCGTTCTGCGCCATCTGCGGCAGATCCTGCGCCCACTGCGAAGCGTCGTTGATATAATCGACCGCGTCGCCGGTATAGCTCACCGAGCGGTTCACTTCCTCCACCGCCGAACATCCTGTCAGCGCGGCGGCGAACAAAACCAAGGCCAATACGAATTTTCTTTTCATCGATGCACTCTCCTCGCAGCGCGAGCCGATCCGCCGCATCTTTCGCGGACGATCGGCATCATGCGCCTGGTTATGCGTTACATACCCCGACCGGCACGTTATGGTTTCACAAATCCGCATTAGAAATCGATGAGAAAAATTCCGGTTCCCTCGGCGGCTCAAGCTTCCCGAATCGGCAGATACAGATCCGCTTCGCAGTAATCGTCCCGCGTGCTCGCGATGTCGATGTATTCGAAATGGTGCGGATGAGACTGCACGTAAGGCGACCGCGCCAACCATTCGTCCATGTAATTCCAGATCTCGTTCAGGTCGTGGATATTCAGATTTTCCGCATGGAAATTCCCGATGTATTTGAACACCGCGTATTTGCAGCCCGGAATGACGGCCGTATCCCACTCGCCTTCCAGCCCGTCCAACGACGAGACCTCGGCCGAAGTCAAGTAATCCGTCGCGTGCGGCAGATGTTCCGGCGTATAGAGCGTCAGCCCGATGTACACGCCGGGGTTCAGCTTGTTCGGAATGTTCGGATACTCCTCGTAGAAAAAAGAAGCTCCGTGCAGATTCGCCGTAAAGTTTTGCAAATTGTCCGCGACGTCGATCGTCGCCTTCCGTCCGGCGTACAAACTTTGCGGCTTCATGACGAACGTCGGCTCGAACACGACGCCGCGCCGAATCTCCTTGAGCGCCGACGTGTCGTAACGCTCCACCAGCATGATCTCCCGGCGGCCCCGGCGGAACTGCGCCGGCGTCACG
This sequence comes from Saccharibacillus alkalitolerans, assembly GCF_011090185.1. Lineage (GTDB taxonomy): Bacteria > Bacillota > Bacilli > Paenibacillales > Paenibacillaceae > Saccharibacillus > Saccharibacillus alkalitolerans. Next base: position 57,168 of record NZ_JAAFGS010000005.1, read on the forward strand.
CCGAACTGCCGCTTGAACGAGCGGATGTAAGACTGCTCGTGGTCGAAGCCGTAAGCCAGCGCGACATCCAGCACCGTGCCTCCGCTTCCCGCGCCCAGCAGATCCCTAGCGCTGGCCGACAGCCTGCGGGCACGGATGTACTCCATGAGCGGCAGTCCCGTCGCGGCCCGAATCAGGCGATGCAGATGGAACTTCGACAGATGCACATGCTCCGCCAATTCATCGAGCACGATTTTCTCCGTGATCCGCCGTTCCACCTCTTGAAGCACCCGCTCGATCGTTTCGATCGCCCCGTGTTCCCCGGAAAAATCCGCTCCCCGCCGCCTGTCCGGTTCCTTGTTCGTTTCTTTGCTCGTATTTTCGCTTGATTCCGTATGAATGCGCTGCGCTTTTTCGTTCATCCTTGTTCCCCCGCCCGGCTTCCCTGCGGTCCTTTCCCGTGTCCGAACTTTTCTCTTATCCTAACAAAAAAAGCCGGAAGCGTCAGCTTCGGCGTCAAAGTCGGCGTTTGGCCGAACCGCTTGAGCGGAAGAGGCGAACAGACACGGCGTACGACAGAACGAACCGAAAAAAAGAAAAACGGCGTCGGCGCAAAGAGGAGGGGATATCGCGCATCGCTTCGCGCCGTAAAATGAAAAGGAAGCGATCGACATCCATCCGCTAACGGATCGAGATGACGCTTAGCGGACGTTTTGCGGCAGTTGAAATTTCTAACGGAACCAAGCGACGCTTAGAGCCGAAATCGAGCGTTTTGAAGCGGAAAACAGCAAATATCAAGCTTCTAACGGACATACGATCCGTTAGTATCCAAAACCCGTCATATTCGTCTCTTTAACGGACATACGATCCGTTAGCCGATCGGCAGCGGCGCGCCGAACCGCGCCTCGATCTCGGCGGCGGTGCGGGCCATAAGCGCGTCTTCGCTTCTTCCTCCTTCTTCCCGGTTCCCCCGTCGAATCTCCAAGCCTACGGATTTGACGGTCTTCTTTTTCGCCGATTCCGCCCGTACGCTGAACGACGGCCGGGCTGCTATCCTTTCCTCTCCATCCGCTCCCCTCTATTTCAGCCCATCTGTTTCTATCCATCTCCGCAAGAACGGTTCATTTCTCCGCGCCGATCGGGGGCATACTGGAAGCAGGCGGGCTGCCCGCCGGAAAGGAGGATTCCATTTCCATGCAATCCCATTCTGCGAATTCCGATGTTCCTAAGGAGGACTTGATTTCCATGCAACCTGCGACTGCCGCTTATTCGATCCGACATTTCCGCGAAAGCGACTTCCCGGCACTCGGTGCCTTTTACAATCAAACGGCCGAAGGACGGCGCGTCACCTTCTGGTGGGTCGGCGAGCCGGAGAATTGGCCGAACGTCTACTGCGCGTTCGAAGGCGACAAGATGATCGCCAAAGGCCAAGTCGACGTGTTCAGCATCATGCCGGCCGCCGCTGATGCGTCGAATAAGCACCGCATTTTCTTCAATTTGAAAACGCTGCCCGAACGCGAAAACGATGCCGAGCTGATGAACGCGATGTACGAGACGCTGAAAGCTCGCGCGCTGGAAATCCGAAATAATCTGCCGGATACGCACGGCACGCTGCTCTGTTTCGGCAATTACGTCGAAGAAGCGGCCAATACCGACTACTTCGCCGCGCGTCCCGAGTTCTCGCCGCTGAAGCGGCAGTATCGGATGTGCCATGAATTCGCGGACAGACGCTCGCCGAACGCCGCCGAACCAGCCGAAGCAAACGGTTCTTCAAAAGCAGACGCTTTCCCCCTTCCCCAAGGCTACACCTGGCGAGAATTCGACGCCTTGAACAGCGAACAGGCAGACGAATATTTGGCGCTCGATATGGAGATCTGGCCGGTAACGCCGATCGGCGCGGAGCGTCTGGCCGAGATCGTATCGCGTCCCGCTTGGCGGATGCTTCAGATCTGTGACGGGGACGGCAGCCCGGCGGCAAGCCTGATGTATTGGGTCTCCGACGGCGAGACGGGCGAGATCGAAGAAGTGCTGACCCGCGCGGTTCATCGCAGACGCGGCCTGGCTTCGGCTCTGCTGAACCGGGCGCTGCACGAGATCCGGAATCTGGGCTGCGCCGACGCGGAACTCGACGTCGAAGTCCGCAACGAAGACGCTTTGAAGGTCTATCGCGCCGCCGGCTTCGAGGTCGTGACCGAAGAACATCGTTACGGTGCGGAATTGTAGTGTTGACTCCAGCCCGCGCGAAAGGACTTTAAGATGAACAACTCTTCGATTTACGGCTCGATTCCCGGCGAATCCGCGCCGTTTACGCTGGAAAGCCGGGACATCCTGCTGCGCGAATTCGTGCCGGAAGATCTGAACGATTTCTGCGCCGTGACTGCCGAGCCGCATATCCGCGAATTTCTGCCCGACTGGCATGTCGACAAGGAGACGCGGAGAGTATGGCTGCGCGACTACGAGATTCCCGGCAGTCGCGAATTCCTTGAGGCGGCGGCGCGGGGCGCTCAAGTCGAAGACCGGATGCTGCGGCTCGCGGTGATCGAACGTTCGAGCGGACGTTTCGTCGGCTGGTGCTGCACCGGCATCAAGGACGAGCTTCCCCGGCCTAACCGCGAGATCGTCTACGGCCTGTCCGCCGCCTGCCGCGGCCGAGGATATATGACGCAGGCCGTCACGCTGCTTGCCGATTGGCTGTTCGCGCATACGGACCTTCGCCTGATCAACGGTCTTGCCCGCCCGAATAACGTCGCTTCGAACCGCGTGCTGCAAAAGTGCGGGTTCGAACGTCTCGGCGAACTTATGCTGGAAGACGGCCTTTTTCTGCATTACGCGCTGGAACGTCCAACGGACGGAACCCATGATCGCAAACGGATGCCGGACGAAAGTACCCCTGCGAAAATCGCAAACGAAAGCAAATCCGCGCAGCTCTCCCTCGGGAAGGAGCTCTGCCTGCAAACGGCGGCCGCAGGCGACGCGGAAGATCTGCGCGCGCTGATGATCGAGATCGAAGCGGACGAAACGCGCAGATGGTACGAAGGCGGCGAGCGCCCTTATATTCCCGGATTCGATTCGCTGTCCATGCAGATCTATCAGATGCGGGATGGACTGTACGATAAAATCATGCTCGGAGACCGGCTTGTCGGCGTCGTGCTCGTCTCGACGACGGGACGCGAACACGGACGGATCGACCGGCTGTACCTCTCGCCTTTCGCGCAGAATGCCGGCATCGGTTCGCGGGTGCTGGACCTGATCGAACGCAAGCATGCTTCCGTTACGGAGTGGTCGCTCGACACGATCGTCCGCAGCCCGCGCAACCTGCATTTTTACGAAAAAAACGGCTATGTGCATACCGGCGAAGACGAGGAATACGCGTATTACGTCAAAAAGATCGGCGTATCCGGAGCTAACCGGGCAGCCGGGCCATCTTTTTCGCCGCACGGGACAGACGCCAACGAAACCGCCGATGCACCGGATGGGGAACATGACTCGGCGGCCCGCGACGATGCCCACATCGTCAGAACAGACGAAACAGGCACGTCCGCGTCCGCGGACGAAGCTTGTTTCCCTCCGGCTCCGCGCTTCGAAAACCGCTCGTTCGCCCGCGCCGATTTCCGGCACTGCGATCTGAGCGAGGCCGACTTCATGGGCGGCGATCTGTCGCGTTCGGCTTACTCCCATCTGAATATGGCGCAGGCTTCTTTCAACAACTGCAATCTTAGGGAGCTGCGGCTCGCCAACGCCAATCTCCGCGGCTCGCGGATCGGAGACTCCTCGATGGACGGTTCGGAGATTCTGCACGTCTCGCTGACGGGGACGTCGATCCGGAACTGCGATCTCTCGAACGTACGCCTTGCGGACTGCAGGTACGCCGGCATGACGATCGACGGCATTCCGGTCGACGATCTGCTGACGGCTTATCGGAGATCGGCCGAATGACCGGGTCGCCGCCAAACTTTCTTTTGAAGGAGATGCCTTATGATTACCGAATTGGATCGGCAGCATTTTCATAAAGTGTTCCTGCTGCTGGAATCCTGCCGAAATATCGAAGCCCGCGCTGTCGCCTGCGGAACGAATCCCGGCGCCGTTTATGCGGATCATCCGGAATCGCCGACCGCCGCTCTCGTCTGGATGCAGGGTCTGCAGGGATTTCAGCTGATCGGCGATCCGCGCAGCGCGTCTTTGTCGGCAGGCTTGGACGCCTGCATGCGCGCGCATATCGAACCCCGGCTCGCCGGGCAGCGGCTCGGCACTGTAGAGATCGGAGTCGACTCCGCCGTTTCGGATCAAGTTCTGTCCTCCCTTTTTCCCGTCCGCCGTGTGCAGGTCGATCGGCAGCATGTGTTTGCTTTGAAGCCGGATCACACCCCGGTTCCCGCGCAAGCATCCGAAGTTCGGACACTGCCGCCCCGGACCGCAATCCGCAGCATGGACCTGGCTCTGCTGAAGTCCCGGGAGTTTGCCGATTTTTCTTTTTTGAAACAAAAAATCTTGGCATGCTGGGATTCGTTCGACGCTTTTGCGGAGCATGGCTTCGGCTGTTTGGCGGAGCAGGACGGGCGGATCGTCAGTCTGTGCTTTTCCGCCTTCGTGCACGGCAGCACGCATGCTGTGGATATCGAGACCGCGGAAGAGTACCGCAACAGCGGATGCGGAACCGCGGTCGCCCGACATTACGTGCAGGAATGCATCCGGCGCGGACTGCGTCCTTACTGGGACTGCACGCCGGAGAACGCCGGATCGATCCGCATCGCGGAAAATACCGGGCTGTCGCCGGATTTCGATTACCGCGTTTTTTGGTACGAACTCTAATAATGAGGTGAACTTTATCCAACTTATCCAACCATCGATTACTCTTCGCCCGCTCACCCGGGAAAACTGGGAAGAATGCGCGGCGCTGAGCGTCAAGCCTAAGCAGCGGCATCTTATCGCGCCCAACGTCCACTCGATCGCCGAAGCGCAGTTTCTGCCGGGCTTTTCGAGTCTGGCGATCTACCGGGGAGATACGATGATCGGCTATACGCTGTTCGGACCGGACCCTGACGATCATGGCATGTACTGGATTCACCGGCTGATGATTGATGCCCGTTATCAGCAGGCCGGAGCCGGATTCCAAGCGGTTCTTCGCGTTATCGAAGAGATCGGGGAACGACCGGATCGGAGCGAGCTTGTACGTCTCGGCTATCATCCCGCCAACGAGGCGGCCCGCAAGTTGTATGCGAAAGTCGGCTTTGCCGAAGAAGGCGTCGCGCCCTGGGGCGAGATGATCGCGGCATATGCTTATTCACAGCGATAAAAATTATAAGCAGGTAAGGGAACGCCGAAGTCCGGGACGAATTCGAACGAGCGGTCAAAAAGGTCAAGATCAAAAGCTGTCTCGTCATGAAAGACGACCGTCTGGTGTTCGAATATTACAAGAACCGAAAAATCGAACGCGGTCCGCAAAAAATCAACTCGTGCACAAAAAGCATTTTGTCGATCCTGATCGGCAGCCTCGACGCCCCCCGCAAGCGGGACATCACGATCGAAGATCTGCTGACCATGTCGGCGGGATTCGACTGGCCGGAATTCGGCGAGTGGAACTTTTTCGCTCCGATGGTGTTCAGTCCGAACATCGTGAAATTCGTGTTCGATAGAGAGCTTAGGCATGACCCGGGCGAAAAAATGAATTACAATTCCGGCTGTTCGCAAGTATTGACGGCGATCCTTCAGAAAGCGACCGGCATGAAAGCCGTCGATTTTGCCAACCTTCATCTGTTCCAACCTCTTGGCATTATGAATGCGCGCTGGTACGAGGACACGCTGAAGCCGCTGAAGCTATTCGAAGAATTCGTTATTCGTTTTGCATATGAAAAACAGCGAGAAGGAGTTTGACCCGCGATGTTCGAACCTACCCTGCATAACGTGAACGACCTGTTCCGACGGCACGGCGTTCGCGAAGAAATCGTACGTATCGAGAAATTATCCGGCACGACCGCGGGGCTTGTGCTGAAGCTGGAATCCCGGCAGGAAAACGCCTATGTTTTAAAGTTCGATCATCCCGATTCCGTTCGTCCCGTCCGGCGGCTGCTCGAAGCCTACGCAAGTTCCCCGCTGCTTCCACAAGTGCTGCTGACGGCGGAAGACGACTCTTACTTTGCGTACGCGTTCATGGAAGGCACGACCCATTTCAACCGCGGGGCCAAAAAAGATTGGATGAAGGCGCTGACCGTCGGACTGCTCAACCGGTACGAGCCCTGCGAAGACGCCGATTATTGGGGCCGAACGGAATACCCGAGGGCAAGCTGGCGCGAGTTCAACGAGATCGGCATCGAAGAAGCCCGGATCAATCTTGGAAACGTGCTGACGGAAGACGATTACCGATACGTCAAACAAACGGCCGATAAATTGTTCGATTCCGAAGCGGAACAGGGGGCGAAATATGGGCTGCACGGCGACACGGGCGTTCATAATTTCGTTTACCGCGATTCGGCGCTGATCGGCGTCATCGACCCGTCGCCCATGGCGGGGCCTATCCTGTACGATTTTCTGTACGCGTTCTGCTCGTCTCCGGACGACCTGAACATCGAGACGCTGCTCGCCGCGCTCGACGATCTCGAACACGTCCAAATCCGACGCCCGAGGCTGATCGAAGAAACGCTGATTCAGCTGTACTGCCGAACCGGGCTCAGCGTCAAGCATCACCCGCACGATCTGCCCGGTTATCTTGAGGCCTGGAGCTATTGGACGGCATTGTGCCGACGACAAGAGGAGGATGACCATGCAAAATCCGCAGACGCAAAGTCCCCCTATTGAAATCCGGGAGCTGGCTCCCGAAGATGCGGCCGCTCTTGCGCAGATCGACCGCTCCGAACAGATCGAATCGATCTGCCGCATCGAGAACGGCCGCGAAGTCTGGACGGCAACCGGGCACGAATGCCCGTCCTGGAACGAAGAGCAGCTGGCCGAGCTTCAGAGCCGCTTCCGGCGCGAACTTGAAGCCGGCGGCGCCGCGTTCGGCGCTTACGACGGCGAACGGCTGGCCGGCTTCGGCGTGCTCGGGCATCGCTGGATCGGGCCGAGAGCCGACACGCTGCAGGTCGATCTGATGTACGTGAGCCGCCCTTACCGCAGAATCGGCATCGGTTCGCGGCTGATGGGCGTCCTGAGCGAAGAAGCGGCCGCGCGAGGCGCGGCGGCGCTCTACATCTCGTCGACCGAAACGAGTTCGGCCGTAGGCTTCTACCGCAGCTTCGGCAGCGTCAATACGGACCGGCCGGACCCCGAGCTGTTCGCGCTGGAACCGCTGGACATTCATATGGTGCGGCCGCTGAAACCGCACTCCCCTTTAAAGGGATCAGCAAGGAACGTTCGACATGAGCCTTAGAGAAAAAAACGACTTTGCCCGGCGAAGAAAACCACGGCCTGATCCACGGCGATCTGCATACGGGAAATTTCGTTTTCCGAGGCTACGATCCGTTTCCGATCGACTTCGGGCGATGCGGCTTCGATATGATCGCGATCATGATCGAAAATTATGCCCATCATTCTTCCGATCCGAACGAAACGGCGAATCTGCGGAGCGAACAGCCCTACGCCCTGGCTTATATCCGGGCTTACCTGGAAGAAAAACCGTTTCTGTTCGAACGGCTCGGAGCAGCGAAAAAAGGACGGTAACGCGGCTTTGCGCCGCGTCCCGTCCTTCTTTTTTTCCGCCGAACCGATGGCTTCCCTGCCTCACGCCATTCCTTCCTCCGCATACACATCCAGCGCGATCCGCACGACGCTCTCGTCGATGCCCGACCGCCTCGATATGCGTCCTGCCCATGTCTCTTCGCCGTTCGGCTCGCTCTCGCGGAACAATCCTCGATCGCTGCTGACCCGCGCTTGTCCGTTCTCGTATTCCCAGTGGACCGTCCGTCCGTCGGTACCGGTGCACAGCCGAATCCGCTTCTCCACCAGCGGCCGCGACAGCAGGCCCTGCGAATAAGCCGCGGCCTCCTTGAACTCCGCTTCGCTCGTCGGCTCGAGGTCGAACGAGGCTCGGCTCTCCTTGCCTCCGGGGCGCATATAGCGAATGTTCGCCGCTTGACCGTCGGAAGACACCGCGATGCGGGCGCCCGGGAAAAAGCCGGACAGCGGCGCCTCGGTATAACCCTCTCGATCCGGTTCCACCAGCACGGGCTGAATCCATTGGTCGCCCAGGTCGCACAAATACCGCTCCCCTTCGTGCCCGAGCGCGATGACCGCCGCATGCGCGTCGTCGGTTCCCAGATGCTCGCCGACCGGATAGCAGGCTATGCCTTCGTTTCGCAGCTCGTCGAGCAGCCACAGCGCCAGGTCGAAACAATTGCCGGACGTGCCGTATTTCCCCCGGTCTTCGCGCATCCGCTCCACGCTTCTCGGGCCGAACTTTTCGCCGTTCGCGTGCAGCCAGGCTTTGGTCAGGGTCTCCATCGGAAAATCGTCAAACCGCCGCCACACCCGCAAAATTTCTTCCGTCGCCTTCATTCCGCATTGATTCACCTTTCTTTTTCCGGCAAAACAGCCTGTGCGGCCGAGTTCCTCGAAATACAGCTTTCAGTGTCTTCAATCGCTTATTAAAATAAATTCTACGGTATTTTTACCCAATCGCCAATGAATCGCAGGTCGCATAATGCTTGCTTTCGGCAAAAACCGACAGCTTTTATTTTGCCTGCAGGCCGAACCGATCCCGTTTTTTCGCCGTTTCTTCCGCGTCATGTCCGGTTTGCCGATTTTTCCCACATCCCGTATCATGAAAGTTAGCGTAACTGCAGCATATACATAGGAGGCGTAAGCAATGAGCGAAAAGCGCGGATTGACCGCGGAAGATTTGTACCGCTTCGTCTGGGTGGGCGCGCCCGACGTATCGAAAGCGGACGGACGCATCGTCTACACGGAACGGACCGTCAACGAAAACCGGGACGGCTATCTCACCAAAATTCGCGTCATGGACGCGAACGGCGAAAGCGACTTTGCGTTTACTTCGGGAGAGCAGGATTCCTCCCCTTCCTGGTCGCCGGACGGCGGCAAGCTTGCCTTCATCCGCAAGCGGGACGACAAGCGGCAGATCTGGCTGATTCCCGCGAACGGCGGCGAAGCCCGCGTGCTGACCGACCTGCCGAACGGCGCGGGATCGTTCAAATGGTCGCCGGACGGGCTGCAGCTGCTCGTCTCTTCGGAAGTCGATGCGGCAGGCGAAGAAGCCGCGGGAGAACAACAAAGCGGGGACGGCAAGGAGAAAGAGCTTAGAGAAACGGTCATCGACCGCATCCGCTACAAAAGCGACGGCGGCGGCTTGTGGAACGGCAAGCGGAACCATCTGTTCGTCGTCGACGCTTCGACCGGCGAGGCGCAGGCCGTGACGTCGGGCGGCTACGACGCGGGAAGCTTCGCCTGGTCGCCGGACGGTTCGCGGTTTGCTTTCAGCGCCTATATTCCGGAAGAAGGCGAAGAGAACGATCCGGATTTCCTGCTTGTAAGCGACCTGTACGTCGCGGACGCGGACGGCGGCAATCTCCGCAAATTGACGGGCTCCGATTGGGGCATCGGCCAGATGGCCTGGTCGCCGGACGGCTCGAAAATCGCGTTCTTCGCGAGCGATCAGTCTTACCGCAACGCGACGCTGAGCCGTCTCTATCTGATTCCGGCCGAAGGCGGCGAAGCGCTCTGCTTGGTAGGCGATCGCGACCTGCTGGTCGGCAATTACGTCGTGGGCGACATGCGATCGGGACTCGGTTCGCCGGACCCGCTGTTCTCCGAAGACGGCAGCTCGGTGTACGCGCTGTTCACGAGCCGCGGCAGCGCCGGACTGGCCCGTTTTGCGGCGGACGGATCCGGGCACGAAGTGCTCATGGACGGCGACCGCGACGTGTATCAGCTGACGCCGGATCACGACGGCGGCTTCATTGTCGCAATCTCGGATGCGCTGAATCCCGGCGATTTGTACCGCTTCCTGCCGGGCACGAAGGAAGAAACGCGCCTGACCGATGCCAACGGCTCCTGGCTCGGCGAGCATGAATTGAGTGCGCCGGAAGCTTTTTGGGTCGACACGAAGGACGGCTGGAAGGTGCACGGTTGGATCATGAAGCCGGTCGGCTTCGATTCGGAAGACGCGGACGGCGGCGGTTCGGCGGGCAAAGTGCCGACGATTCTCGAAATCCACGGCGGCCCGCACATGATGTACGGGCATACGTTCATGCACGAGTTCCAACTGCTGGCGTCCAAAGGTTATGCGGTGATCTTCTCCAATCCGCGCGGCGGACACGGCTACGGCCAGGAATTCGTCAACGCCTGCCGGGGCGATTACGGCGGCGGGGATTATCGCGACCTGATGGAGACGGTGGACTACGCGCTGGCGCATTACGACTTTATCGACGAAAGCCGCCTCGGCGTGACGGGCGGCAGCTACGGCGGCTTCATGACGAATTGGATCGTCGGCCATACCGACCGCTTCAAAGCGGCGGTGACGCAGCGCTCGATCTCGAACTGGATCTCGTTCTACGGCGTCAGCGACATCGGCTTCTTCTTCACGGAAGACCAGATCGGCGGCGACGCCTGGCAGGACACCGAGCTGCTGTGGAAACATTCGCCGATCGCCTACGTGCAGCAGGTGCGCACGCCGCTGCTTATCCTGCACGGGGAGCAGGACCTGCGCTGTCCGATCGAACAGGCCGAGCAGCTGTTCACCGCCCTCAAGCGCCTCGGCCGCAAAACGCGGCTGGTCCGCTTCCCGGGCGCCAGCCATGATCTGTCGCGCGGCGGCCATCCGTCGCTTCGTGTGGCGCGGCTGTCGCATATCGCGGGTTGGATGGACGAGTATTTGTAAGCTTGCGATCGCGAACAAATCCGTTACCGAAGATTGAAGGCCTGCCGATTCGGCAGGCCTTTTCGCACACAGCTTGATAAGAAAGGCAGTCCGGAATAAAACGCGGCCGCAAATGCTGCAAATATCCATCATTTTCGTGCGGCGAGGAGCTTTTTTGAGCGAAATGTTGCAAGTGTCCATCATTTTCGATCTTTTCGCAGCTTATAAGAGGTTTTCGCACAAAAATGATGGATACCGGCAACATTTTTCTCCGATGTGTGTTCTGTCTCCGAAAATGATGGATTTCTGCAGCATTTATGCAGCATTTAGACCTTTCGAATACTGTCGCTCGAACAAATATCCTGACCATCCGACAGCGCTGACAATGAACGCTAATGATCGCGGCTCATCACCAAGTCTTCGGGTTTCTTCAAGAAAAACCCCGAACCTGCCAAGCTGCAGGTTCGGGGTTTTTGCGATGCGCATTTTTTGGCGTTTCCTTGCGGAATCAATGCCCGAAATTCTCCTCCTCCGGCACGTCCGTCTCCAGGTACCGGATAAACTGCCTCAGGCGGCCGGCCAGTTCGCGCGAGATCTCGCCTTTTTCGAACAAACGCTGCACGTGGTCGCGCTGCTCCTGAATGGCGGCGAGGCGCTCCTGCATGCGGTGCTCCCGCTCTACCCGTTCTTCTTCGGTCTCTTCGCCCAGCAGGCCGAAATTGACCTGGGCCAGACGGCCGATCAGCCGGTTGTAGCCGTCGATCAACCGCTGGGCTTCGATGCGGTTCTCGTCGGTCGTCCGCTTCTCGATCGCCTCGATCGCTGCCTGCGCCATGCGGGTCTTGGCGGTCTGCATCGAGCAGAACGCCTGTTTATCCGCCATGCCGCCGCGGCGGCCGCGGGCGAACAGCGCGGCGGCGAAGCGGCCGATGTCGGCGGCGGGAGCGGCCACGCGGGCTTCCAAGCGGCCCGGAATGCTCTCTTCGATCCGCGTCAGATGCTCGAAGATCGAAGTCGCTTCCTCCTGGCCGAGCTCGCCGTCCTGCACCATCCGGCTCAGTTCGCGGCGCTGGGCGCGGATGCCGGCGTACATCAGATCGGCTTCGCGGCGAGGCGCTTCCGGATCGGCCGCGTAGGACTGGGTCGCTTCCTCCATCCGCTGCAAATATTTCGTGAAGTCTTGAATCTCCGACGCCGCGACGGATCGGCCTTCGTCCAGGTCTTCCTGCCCCAGTCGCTGGGCGATCGCGCTCAAAATGCGGCGTTTAAGCGGCTGTTCGGTTTGCTGCCCCGCTTCCGCCTGCTCCCTGCCCGAGAGAAGCGGCAGCAGAATGCTGCCCGCCAGCAGCGTAAACAAGATGACTCCCGCCGCCAGGAAAAGGATCAGGTTCCGTTCGGGGAACGGCGTGCCTCCCGACAGCATCAGCGGAATCGAGAAAGCGCCGGCCAGCGTGACGGCGCCCCGAACGCCCGACAGCGCGGTCTGTGCCGCCGCTTTGAACAGCGCCATGCCGCTCCGTCCGGTTCCGCTGCGGCGGTTCGTAAACAGCCAATAGGCATAAATCCAAACAAAACGCAGCACGATCAGTCCCACCGAAATCCAGGCGACATGCCACAGCGCTCCGAGGCTGCTGACCTTCGGATCTTCGAAGATCGTGCCCAATACTTCCGGCAGCTGCAGGCCGAGCAGCACGAAGACGAGGCCGTTCAGCACGTACAGGAACACCGACCATGTACTGCTGGAAACGACCTGCAGCTTGACGCGGGTCGATTCGGCGCGGTCGCGTTCGATCGCGTGCACGACGCCCCCCGATACGGCGGCCAGGATGCCGGACAGTCCCAGGTGCTCGGCGACCAGATACAGCACGAACGGCGTGACCAGCTGGATCAGTACGTGCAGCGTCTCGTCCTCCATCCCGAAGCGGCGCAGGAAGACCCGAATCCGGATAATGACGAACGCCAGCACGGCGCCGATCAGCAGACCGCCGATCGCGATCAGCAGGAAGCTGAGCGAAGCCTGGTAAATCGAGAACGTGCCGGTGACGGCAGCCGCGACGGCAAACTTGAACGCGACGAGGCCCGAAGCGTCGTTCACCAGCGCCTCGCCTTCCAGCAGGCGCATGATGTCTTTCGGCAGCTTGATCCGCCCGGCCAGCGAGCCGACCGCGACGGCGTCGGTCGGCGACAGAATCGCGGCCAGCGCGAAAGCGGCGGCTAGCGGAATCGACGGAATGACCCAGTGGATCAAATAGCCGAAGATAACGACCGTCACGAAGACGAGTCCCAGCGCCAGCAGCAGAATCGGCGCCCTCAGATTCCACAGTTCGTTGCGGGGCGTCATCCGCCCGTCGTTGAACAGCAGCGGAGCGATGAACAGGACGAGGAACAATTCCGGCTCCAGCGGCACATGAATATGCGGAGGAAGCAGCTCCGCCGCGACGCCGAGCCCGATCTGAACGAGCGGAACAGGGATAAAGGGCAGAAAGCGGTTGACCACGTTCGAGATCCCGATGATCGCGAGCATGACCAGAATACTGATGAACAGCTCCATACGGTGTTCGCTCCTTTCGGTTAAATTCGGCTGGGCGGCCGCGTCCGGCGGACAGCCTGCGCCAGCTCCTCGGCAACCGCCGAGACGCCGACGGGAATGTCGTCTTCGCGCACGCCGGAGACGTTCAGCTTCAGCATGGCTTCGGTACGGAAGCCCCTCAAGTAATGACTGTTGGCGCTCTCCGCGACGATGCCCCGCCGGCGCAGCCGGTCGATCGCCGAGGAGAGCGCGGCCGGAGCCGCAGGAAGCAGATGGGTATGAATGCCGCCTTCGGCGGGCGGCGGTCCCGCAAAAGCTCCGGGATACGCGTGCAGCGCCTCCCGGATCGCTTCGCTCAGCAGCTCCGAGCGCCGGCCGTAACAGCGGCGGATTTTCTCGCGGTGCCGGTCGAACATGCCGCTTTTCAAATACAGTTCCAGCGCGGCCTGCGACAGCATCGAGCTGTCGATGTCCAGCAGCTGCTTATGGCGCCGGAACGATTCGGTCAGTTCGAGGGGCAGAACGGCGGCGGCGACGCGAAGTCCGGGGAACACGATTTTCGAATAGCTTTTCAGGTAAACGGTCCGGTCCGCGCGGTCGTACGCATAGATGGGATCGGACTTGGCATCGCGTTCGAGATCGGACATATAGTCGTCTTCGACCACATAGACCCCGTAACGGGCGGCCAGCTCGGCGATCGCTTCTTTGTGCCGGCGAGAATAGGAAGCGCCCAGCGGATTATGGAAGCGCGGAATCGTATAGAAAAATTTGATGCCGCCGCCTCGGAACAACGTTTCCAGCTCGTCCAGATCGACGCCGTCCGCGTCGCGCCGAATGCCGATCGCCGGAATGCGGTGTTCCTCCAGGTACGCCGCGCACAGCGGATAACCGGGCTGTTCGAGAAGAACCGTCCGCTTCCCGTCCGGAAACGGCATGCCGGCGAGCAGCGTCAGCGCCTGCTGTACGCCCGAGGTGATAAAAATCCGGTCGGGCTCCGCGAATACCTGATAGTCCGTCAAATGCCGCTGCATTTCCCGAATCAGCGAAGGCAGCCCCTGCGGCGTTCCGTATATGAACAGGTCGTTCCGGTACGTGTCGATCGCTTTGTTCAGACAATGCTGAAAATCGAGGTACGGAAAAATGCCGGGGTCCGGGGCGGAGCGGACAAAATCGATCGTTTCGCCCCGCGTCTCCCGCCGCTCCGTACCGCCGAGCACATAGTAACCGCTCTTCGCCGAAGCATAGATCAGATGCGTCCGTTCCAGCTCGGACAGGGCGCGGATTACGGTACTTTTGCTGCAGGAGTAGCGGTCGGACAGGACCCGGATCGAGGGCATCTTGTCGCCTTCCTTCAACGATCCGCCAATCATGCTTTCCAATTCGTTCAGCAGCTCCATGTATTTGTACACTCGCACGCCTCCTCCCTTCTGTACCGGTACAGATTGTCATTATGTAGATTGTAGCATGCTCCAGGCCTCTTTAGAATAAAAATACAGATGCGGCCGCATCGCTCAATCGCAAATTACGGAGGCTGAACGCTTATGTCCAACCGCTCGACAAGCCGCGCCTACGCGGCCGCCCTATCTACCGCGCTCATTATCGGCTTTTCTTTCTTGTTCGTCAAAGTTGCCCTGCAAACCGCCGACCCGCTCGATATTTTGGCTTACCGCTTCCTGTTCGCTTTCGCGGCCGCTTCCCTGTTCGCGTTCCCGGGCCGGCAGGGACTGCGAAACGTCCGGGCCGGCGCGTTCAAGATGCTTCCGGTCGCTCTTTTGTATCCGATCGCTTTTTTCGGTTTCCAGACGTTCGGCCTGGTGCATGCTTCTTCGGCGGAGGCCGGAATGATCCAGGGGGCGGTGCCGGTGTTCACGCTCATTCTGGCGATGCTGCTGATCGGCGAACGAACCGGCCGGGCGCAAAAAGCGTTCACGCTGCTGTCGGTCGTCGGCGTCGCCTGCCTGTTCGCGGGCCGCGAAGGCGCCGTCTTCTCCGCCAGCCTGATCGGCATTATGCTGGTTCTGTGCTCCGCTTTTTCGCAGGCCGGCTACAATGTGCTCGCGCGCAAGCTCAGCGGCACATACAGCCCGAAAGAACTGACCTACTATATGAACCTGATCGGCTTCGTCGGCTTCGGCCTGACCTCGGTCACCCGCCATACGGCGGACGGCACGCTGCCGCGGCTGCTAGGTCCGCTGGCCTCTCCGTCCTTCCTGCTCGCCATGCTCTACCTCGGCGTGCTGTCGTCGCTGGTCACCTCGTATCTATCGAATTACGCGCTGTCGCGCCTTGAAGCTTCCCGCGTCAGCATCTTCGGCAGCCTCTCCGCCGTCGTCGCGCTGGGTGCCGGAGCGCTGCTGCTCGGCGAACGGGTCCCTTCCGCCGCTTTGCTGGGCGCGGCCGCCATTTTGGCGGGCGTCATCGGCGTCGCGCTGTCCGGAAGGCGGCCGGACAGCGCGAAGGCGGCTCTTGTTCAACCTGCCTCCGCAGCCGCTCATGCCGCTTCCTTTGCCTCCGAAGGCACGCCAGACGCCCAACAGTCTTCCAGGAGAGACGGGCCGGGCAGGCGCTGAGCGCGATTTTTGCCGACGCCATGCCGCACTCCCTCTCCTTAGCCCCGGCTCTGCGCCAAATCAAAAAGCTGTACGACGCCGCGTATGCGGCAGATCGTACAGCTTTTTGACGGCTTTTTATTCGATTCGATCTTTCGTTCGATCAGCGCAGACCGTCTTCCGTGCAGCCTGCTTGCCCTCGCTTTCCGTCTAATCCGGCAGATCCGTTCCGCCGGAACCGCCGATGCTGACGGGCGTCTCGGTTCTGCCCGCCGCCGGAGCGCCGGGATACCAAGGATTCAAATGAATCATAACCTCGCTTACGTTCGGATGGGCGGACAGAATCGCCTTTTTGATCTTGCGGATAACGTCGTGCCCCTGCTGAATGGTCATCTGCGCGTCGACGCCGACCCGAAGGTCGATGATGATATACTGTCCGTGTTCCCGGGCGCGAATCCGGTCGATCCGCTTGACCTCTTCGACGCTCCGCACGATGCGTTCAAGCTGGGCCAGTTGTTCGCTGCCGATCGCTTTTTCCATCAGGATATCGATCGATTCGCGGGCCATATCGGCCGCCAGCTTGAGCACCAGCACGGCTACGATGATTCCCGCGACCGGATCGGCGTAAGCGAGCGCGGGCATGTCGATCAACTGTCCCAGCAGCCCCAGTCCGATGCCGAGCACCGCCGCGCCCGACGCGTACACGTCCGCCAGATGATCCTGCGCCGTCGCGATCAGTCCCTTGCTGTTCACGCGGCGCCCGATGCCGATCGTATATATATAAAGCACCAGCTTCCAGATCAGCGAGACGACGGCGGCGATCAGGGCGATCACGTGCGCTTCCGGAATCGGCTCGAACAAGGCGACGACAGAATGGTAGCCGACGTAAAAGGCCGCCAGCAGCAGGATGGTCGCTACGACGCTCGCGCCGATCACTTCCGCTTTTCCGTGTCCGTACGGATGGTCTTCGTCCGGCGGACGGCTCGAAATGCGCATCGAGCCGAGCGCCGCCGCCGAAGCGATCACGTCGCCCGCGTTATGCACGCCGTCGGCGATCAGAACCGGGCTGTTGAACAGCAGTCCGACCGCGATTTTGAGAATCGTGAGCAGCACGTTGCTGATCAGGCTGATCCAGGCCGCGAAAATGGACTGGTTCTTCTGTTGCTCCATCGCTTTTTCCCTCCCGGCCCCAAGACCTGCGAACTTTACCGAACATCCGTCGTTTGCGTCAAGGCTTTTGATTATACCTTACTCTTAACGAGAATGTAAGATTCTATTAAGATAGATCGATAGAGCCGGGCTCCCTCTCCTCGTACAATAAACCTATCCAAAGGCGATGCACGCCCTTACAGAGGAGAGATTTTGATGAAAAAAATGACAATCGCTGTTTTATCCGGCTTTTTCGCACTCGTCGTCATACCGGCCGCTTATTTTTTCGTGGTCGTTCCGGTAATCAATCAGCGGGCCAATGCGATCATGCTGACCGGCAGCGGAGAAGAGATCGAAGCCCAAGTCAAGCAAGCGAAAGCCAAGGAAGATCGGCGCATCAATTATCCGGTCAAGTGGGACGACAAAACGCTGATCGTCGGCGAAACGACCGCCCGCGCTCTGACCGGACACCGTTTGATGCTGCGCAAAAACCCCAAAAATCCGAGCAAGCGCGAAGCGCTGAACGAACTTCCGATCCGTCCGGCGAACGCGGAAGGGCTGCTGTTCGCCGCATCCGCAGACGAAGCGAAAGCGGCGGATTTCCCCTTGAACGACAGCCGCAAAAATCTCGATTACGGCGGCAATTACTTTTTGGGGAATCTGAGACTGACGGAATCCGCGATCGTGGTTCTGCCCGACGAAGGATACCGAGCCGTGACGCTGCCCGAACAGCAGCTGAGCCTGCTCAAATTCAGCGCGTTCGACGACGTCAGCGGAAAAATCGGCCGCTTCTCGCCGGGTGCCCGTCTCCTTACGATTAAATGAGCCGAAAAGCTCCTTCCTTGCGGCGTCGATAAAATGCCGCAGCCGTCATTAAACAGCCCTTTCCCACGCGGAAAGGGCTGTTCGCATGTTCGGATGCGCGCCGCCGCATTCCCGTACGGCGTATTCGCCACCTTTGCGCGCCCGCTTTACAACTTCACGCAAACCTCTTATACTGATTCGAGCGAAACAACCAATCATCCTACCTTTAAACGGAGGGGCCATGTTCGAGAAATTGGAGAAACAAACGCTGTCCGGACGGGTCTATGCCCAGCTCGAATCGCTGATTACCCGCGGAGAATGGGAAGTCGGGAGCCGGATTCCGCGCGAAGCCGATCTGATGGAGAAGCTCGGCGTCAGCCGGAACACGCTTCGCGAAGCGATTCGCGGGCTCGTTCAGGTCGGCCTGCTCGAGACGCGCCAAGGCGACGGCACGTTCGTGACGGCGAGCAGCGAGTTGAGCGCGATCCTGCATAGAAGAATCAGTCGTTCTTCCGTTCTGGAAG
Organism: Saccharibacillus alkalitolerans; assembly: GCF_011090185.1. Lineage (GTDB taxonomy): Bacteria > Bacillota > Bacilli > Paenibacillales > Paenibacillaceae > Saccharibacillus > Saccharibacillus alkalitolerans. The sequence goes on from NZ_JAAFGS010000005.1 coordinate 75,507, forward strand.
CGTTGGAAGTTCAGCACGCGCTGGATCGCGAAGCGGCTTCGCTCGCCTGCGAGCGGCGCACGGACGACGATCTGGAGCGGATGGAGCAGTATGCGGCGGCATGCCGGCAGGCGATGAGCGGAAGCGAAGATCATGAAGCGTTCAAGGACGCCGACTGGAACCTGCACCGCACCGTCGTCGCCGCTGCCCGCAACCGCCTGCTGACGGACCTGTATGAAAGTCTGTTCGAAAAGCTGCAAATTTCGATTCTCGTCAACCGCAGCATCCCCGGCAGCCGCTACGAGATCGGGCATCCGGCGCTGATCGCCGCTATCCGGGATCGCGACGCGGAGCGCGCCGTCCGTTCGGTCGACGATTACATCGCCCACTTCAAGGCGCCGCATGAGCGGCCGGACGGCCAGCTGTCGGATGCGTAGGTTCGGCCTCCCCAGCTATGAAGCGGGCCGGCCACGAGGCAATCGGACCGCGCGGCCTGTCACAAATTTATTCGACGCCGTTCGAACGGACGGCGGGAACGGAGCATGTTCATCATGAAAAGAACCGAACTTCCGCGCACGGAAGACGCCTCGAACGGCGTCTATTACCTGCTGCTCGCCGGCATCCTGCTGGTCGCGGCCAATCTGCGCACCCATATTACTTCGCTAAGCCCGATTATCGACACCATTCGAGGCGCGCTGTCGCTGTCGAATACGACGGCCGGCTTTCTGACGACGCTGCCGCTGCTGGCTTTCGCCCTGCTGTCGCCGTTCGTCGCGAAGTGGGCGCGCCGCTACGGCGCCGAGCGCCTCATCTTCGTCTCGCTGATCCTGATCGTGATCGGCAGCCTGTTCCGCCCGTTCGGCGGCATCGCGCCGCTGATGGCCGGGACCTTTCTGATCGGCCTGGCGGTCGCCGTGTTCAACGTGCTGCTGCCGAGCATCATCAAACGGGAGTTCCCGCAGAAGGTCGGCGTCATGACCGGTTTGTATTCGATCATGATGGGCATCTTCGCCTCGGCGGCGGCCGCCGTCAGCGTGCCGATCTCCAATACCGGCATGGGCTGGCGCGGCGCGCTGCTGATCTGGACCGTTCTGTCCGCGATCGGCCTGATCGTCTGGCTGCCGCAGCTGCGCCGCAACACCCGCGCCGCCAACGCGAGCGCGCCGGACGTGCCGAAGCGCAGCATTTGGCGTTCGCCGCTCGCCTGGATGATTACCGTCAATATGGGCATGCAGTCGTCGATTTACTACATCATGGTCGCCTGGCTGCCGAACATGATGCAGGCGCAGCATCTCGACCCGGTCGTCGCCGGTTACATGCTGTCGCTGTTCCAGATGCTCATGATTCCGATCAACTTCGTCGCTCCGATCATCGCGGCGAAGATGAAAGACCAGCGCTCGCTGATCCTGATGACCACGGTCAGCTACGTCATCGGCATTTTGGGCTTTCTGTACGCAAACGGCTCTCTGCCGATCATCGTGCTGGCGATCGTATTTTTCAGCCTGTCGGGCGGATTCTCGTTCAGTCTCATCATGATGTTCTTCTCGCTGCGCACGAAGAATGCTTCCGAAGCGGCAGACATCTCCGGCATGGCCCAATCTGTCGGCTACCTGCTCGCCGGCTGCGGCCCGCTGCTTTACGGCGCGCTGCACGACGCTACCGGAGGCTGGGAAACGCCTTATTACGTCATGTTCGGCATCGTCGCCGTATATCTGATCACCGGTCTCGGCGCGGGACGCGGCGGACGGTACGTGCACGAGTAACGGCGGACGAAGCGGCCGCCCCGGCAAAAAGGCTCTTCCCTATGAGGAAGAGCCTTTCTCGCGTCTAACCGTGCCGATTCGGCGATCACGGCATACCCGACTGATTCTTGTAATTCCTTAACATCATACCGCCCGCCGGTCTCAGGTTCAGCTTGGCGTAGAAGCTTTCGAGTTCCGCGTCGCACAGCAGATCGACCATATAGTGGCCGTCCAGCTTCTCCAATATGAGACGGACCAATTCCTGCCCGATCCCGTGCCCGCGGTACTCGGGAATTACCTCCAGCAGAGGAATATAAGCGCTCAGCACGCCGTCGGACAGCGCATTGACGAAGCCGACGATCTGCCCGGTATCCGCATTTTCGGCCAACACGACATAAGAGGAACCCTTAAGGAGACGCAGAAAACTCGAAGGACTCGGCGGATTCGGCCAATCTTCGAAAAAACCGCCGGCGAGGCGGTCTTCGGTAAGGGAGTCCAGGGTGTGCAGATAGCGGATGTTCATGATTTCCTCCTTCGGCCATCGGGATCTCTTCAAGTCGGTTTCTCCCGTTCCCGCATCGTCCGCCGTTCGGTAAACGGTAGACCGGCGCGAAATGATCGGGTGCTGCCGACAGGCAAATGTGCTGCAGGCGGTCCGCTTCTTGACTGAACCGCTTTTTCGGTCGTACACGGCATGAACGGCACGCTGTCGAAGCTCATCATTTCGTTCTTCCTTTTAATTCACCAGTTCCGGCCCGTTGTGTCAACAAAATAAAAGCAAAATTTTTGTGCCGGATCCGTTTTTCCCAGACCCGAAGAGCCCCGGACATTGACGCCGCCTTCAAGGCTTGCGACAATGAAAGGAATCCACAAACGGCACGGGCGGCTGCCCGGCGATCATTTCACATAAGGATGGTTAGCGATGAATTATTCCAAAGGCACGAACTACGCGCTGCACACGATGCTCGATCTGGCCGTGCGTACTCCCGGAGTCAAAGTCGGCGTACAGGAACTCGCGGCTGGGCAGCGCGTGTCTCCCACTTATTTGTCCAAAATCCTGACCAAGCTGGCCAAAGCCGGTCTGGTCGATTCCTACTCGGGCGCGCAGGGCGGCTACTGCCTTCGGCGCGACAAGTACGAGATCTCGTTTCTGGACATTATCCAGGCGATCGAAGGCAGCACCCCGCTGTTCAAAGGCTGCGAATCCAACGGACCGGGCTGCCTGGTCGAAGCGGTCATGCGCGAGTCCGAACGCAAAATGGACGAGCATCTGCGGTCGACGACGCTGGGACAAGTCGCCGACGAGATGGGCGCTCATCTGGCCCATCGTGCCGGCCGAACGGCCGAACATTGACGACGGAAGCGTTCCGCCGAGCGGAAACGCAGATCCGCGCCGGTGACCTTTCCGGTAAGCGGTTCAAAAAGATCCGGCTGCGCCGCACAGGCAGAGCCGGATCTTTTTCGTGTCGGAACGCCGGAAAACAATCGATAAAGCGTCCGCGGCGCTGCCGCCGGAAGCCTTTGCGAAAGCTTTTTCGAAAGTTTCTATCGGGCGGCCCTCCACGCTTCCAACAAGTCGCCGACCGATTCCCAGCGCGCTTCCCGATCGGGCGAGACGGCCCGGGCGGCCGCTTCGTACAGCGAGTCTCCGGCTTCCCACGCCTCGCGCGAACGGTCGGCGTCGCCGCCGAGCAGGCAGAAGGCCGCCGCGCCCATGGCGTATACGTTCGTTCGCGAATCGAGGGCCGCGCCCAGCTGATATTCTTCCGGCGACATAAAGCGGGACGAGCCCCACATCCGACCTCGCTCGTTCACGTACGGGGTCGGTCGGTACAGGTCGATATCGCAGATCGTGATCCGTCCGTTCCCGAAATCGTAAATCAGGCTGCCGTCGTAAAAGTCGATTGCCACATAACCGAGAGCTTCGGCATACGCGTGAAACTCGATAACGGATTCGACTGCCTCGATTCTCTCTTCGAGCGGCAGTCTGCGGAAACGGGAGATCGCCGTATCCGTATGGCCGCCGGTTCCGCCGGCATCCGGATCGGAACCGGGGCGCAGCAGCTCTCCTTCCGCCCATTCGAACAGGATGGCGTAGCCGTCCGGCGTCTCGAAATGATCCAGCATCCGCACAAGCGACGGGTGCTTCAGCGCCTCGTAAGCGGCCGCCGCTTCCCGAAGAGACCGAACCGCATCCGCCGGATGGCCGGCGTACTCGGCGGTCGCCGCGCCGGCATACTTGATCCATACTTTCTGACCTTCGATTTCCAGCCCGAAGGCCAGGTTGCCGGAATCCTGCCGATCCCAGACGCGGAACACCGTGCCGAACGGCGCCAGCCAATTGAAGTCGTGCGGACGGCGCAGGAGGAACGGCACGCCGTCGATCCGCTGCTCGATCAGGCCGCCGAGCGGATCGGGCTCGCCGGCACGCTGCACGCCGATCACGGTGCCGGCCACCTGCGCCGGTTCCGCCGCGATCGGCGCGGTTTCGGCGGGCGGCGGCAGAATCGGAGCAAACGGAACCGGACCTCCCGCTTCGCCGATCGGCAGGGTCACCTGCGGCACGTTGGGGTCCTCGGCGGCTTCGTACACGTCTCCGAAGCTTTCCGGCCCCGGCTCCACGGCAAGAGCGGCGCTTCCCGCAAGTTCCGTATCGAGTTCGGCCGCTTCCGTGAGCGCCTCCGACTCGGGCGTCGTCGCGCCGGTTGCTTCCGCCTGCGCGGCGTATTCGTCCCCTGCCCCGGCGGCATACGCTTCCTCGCGAAGGTCTGCTTCGCCTGCCGAAGGGACGGATTCTTCCAAGTCCGCCGCCCCGGCGGCGAAGAGCGCGGCCCCTTCCGCCTCATGCAGCTCCGTCAGACTTTCGAGCACTTTCCACTCGTCCCGAAGCATCGCATACACGCATTCGTCTTTCCATTCGCCGTCCAGCGTCGGCAGGCTCTGCCGGAAAAAGGCTTCCATGCGCATGCCCAGCTTCTCCAGCAGCGCGCGCAGAGCCAGATTTTCCGGCGGGCAGGCCGCGGTGATCCGGTGCAGGCCCATTTCCCCGAACGAGTGCCGCAGCAGCGCCCGGGCCGCTTCTCCCGCATAACCGTGCCTGCGGTAATCGGAACGGACTCCCAACCCGATCGTCCCGGTCATCGGCTGGGCGCCGGGACGGCAGGACGCGTGCCCGATGATTTCGTCGTCTTCGTCCGAAACCAGCGCATACAGATACGGGTCCGCGGTCATGTCCCGCAGTCTTCGTTCCGTGTAAGCCCCTTCCGGAAACCCGTCCGCGATGCCGTCGTCCTGCAGGTAAGCCATCAGGCGAATCCATTCGCTCTCCGCAAACCTGCGAATCCGCATACGCGGCGTGCGAATCAGCGTCTCCGGCTGCATTTCGTGCCCGGCGTTTTCTTTCTCTATCTCCATCTCCCTTTCCCTCCCCTGTGAAAAAGCGGTCCCGCTCCTTGACGGATTCTCCAATTCCCGGACGCTGCGCGTCCTTTCCGGCATCCTCTTCCCGCAAGTAAGCTTCGCCGCGCGGAGCCGGATTTCCTGCCCGGAAGCCGACCTGGCAGCCGCACATTTCCTTGCGCTTCCAATCGTGCCGGCTCCGTTATTCCGGCGCTTTCGGCGTCCGCCGCCGCTTTGTCGCCCTTTCGAAGCGATAAGCGATCTCGATCAGCAGCGGATCCGCCATTGCGGTGCCGGACAGCAGCAGACCGACCGGGCGGCCGGATTCCGTATAGCCGGCGGGTACGGATACCAGCGGATAGCCCGCGCGCGCCGCCAGATCCGAGCCTTCGTAATCCGTGAAGACGAGCGCCTGCACGCCGTGCTTCCCGAGCGCTTCGTCGATCCCTTCTTCGCCGGCGCGCCGCACTCCCCGCTCCTTGCTCGAGCGATATTTATCGTCTTCCAGGCTTCCCCCGTCGGCTTCCGATTCCTCCAGCAGATTCTGTCCGTAGCGCAGGCAGCGCTCGGCGTGCTTGTCGTTAAAATCGATCAGTTCCGCCAGATTCGCCGGCCCCTCGCCTTCCGGCTGAGCGGCGAAAAAGTCGTCGATCGCCGTTTTGAACTCCCTCCGCAGCACGGTGCCGTCCCATTCGTCCGCGTAAGACGGCAGGTCGAGCCCCCGTTTCACTTCGATGCCCGCCGCTTCCAGTCCGCGAAGCGCTTCTTCGAATACGGCCGACGTCTCCTCGTCGAGCCCGTCCTCGAACGCCTGCACCACGCCGACTTTCAGCCGGCCCGGCAGGTCGAAACGTCCCGGCAGGAACGAGACCGGACGCTGCGGAAGCAGCGTGCAGGCGTCCGCTTCGTCGCCGAAAGCCATCGCCTCCAGGATCAGGGCGGCGTCGAGCACCGTGCGCGCGATCGGACCGAGCGTATCCTGCGTCAGCGACAGCGGAATGACGCCGCTGCGGCTGATCAGCCCGACCGTCGGCTTGATGCCGACGACGGAATGCGCGGCCGCCGGACTGACGATGGAGCCCGACGTCTCCGAGCCGATCGCTCCCAGGGCAAAGTTGGCCGAGACGGCGGCCGCGCTGCCGGTACTGGAACCGCCGACGGGATAATCGCCGTACGGATTGTTCGTCTGCCCGCCGCGCGAGCTGTAGCCGGACGGCATAGGGTCCGACATGTAATTCGCCCATTCCGTCATGTTGACCTTGCCGAGCAGAATGGCGCCCGCCTCGCGCAGCTTGGCCGCCGCGAAGGCGTCGCGCTTCGCCCGCCGATCCTTGAGCGCCCAGGAGCCGGCGGACGTGGTCATTCGGTCGGCCGTATCGATATTGTCCTTGAGCAGAATCGGCACGCCGTACAGCGGCAGCGAACCGAGCTCGTCGAAGTTGTCGTCGAGCTGCTTCGCCAGCGCGGCGGCGTCCGGATTGATCTCCAGCACCGCGTTCAGCTTCCCGTCGAGCCGCTTGATCCGCTCGATGTAGGCTTCCGTCAGCTGCAGACATGTCCAGTTCCCGCTCTGCAGCTTGTCCTTGAAGCGTTCGATCGTCAGCTCGATCAAGTCCGCGTCGGTGATCTCTTCGCGGTCGTGCGCGGTATTGGAGCTGAGCTTGTCCCGATCCGCATTTTTCGAAGCGGCAGGAACCCCCTCGCCCTGACCGTGCTGCAGCGGCAGCTTCAACTTGAACTCCGAAGGCTTGGGCTTCGGCAGCGACGCCCCCGGCGGCGATGCCGTCCAGCCGCTGGCCGCCTCCAGAATGGCGGCGATATCCAGACCGCTCGGCTCTTCGGAACCGGACCGGGTCTCGATGACTTCGTTTTCTACCGGAATCCCTCTGGGATCAGGCTTTTTCTTTGCGTCCCCATCTCCATAGGGCAGCAGGCCGGGCTGCTGCGATTTTTTCGGTTTGGCCATTCGCCTCATCCCTTTCATGGAATTTCGATTCCAGATCTCGTCGGGCCGACTCCCTGCGTAACGAATCGGCCTTTGATAACTCTGTACCCCCGGATGCGCGGAATGATCCGCAGTCTCTTCCGTATCGTTCTCCTTTAAATGTTAACACGACGGGCGCGGGAATAGTTTGAATTTAAAAAAGCCGCTTCCGATATCGGAATTTCCGACGACGGAAGCGGCTTTCTTCGAATTTCCCCCGGGTTTAAAAGGCAACTTCGGGACGAACGCTTGGAGCACTCGGCGCCGATCAGCCGCTTTTCTCCGCCCGATATTGTCCGGGCGTCATTCCTTCCTGTTTGCGGAACAACCGAATAAAATACGACGGCTGATAACCGACCGCTTCCGCAATCTCGTTCACTTTAAGGTCGGTCGTGCGCAGCAGCTCCCGCGCCCGTTCCAGACGGAGATTCATGACGTAATCGACGAACGTCTGTCCATAGGCCTGCTTGAACGACCGGCTGAGCGCATAAGGGCTGACGCCGAAGCGCTCCGCGCAGCGTTCGAGCGAAAAGTCCGCGTTGTAGTCGCGTTCCAATTCCTCGCGAACCCGTTCCGCCAGACGATGGGTTTCCACGCCTTGGCGTTCTTCGAGCTCCCGTCCGTACGGTTCCAACACCCGCGAGCGCAGAAACTCTCCCACCGCTTCCGGCCTGCGCAGCTCGAGCAGTCGACCGTACAATCCGGCCCCTTCTGGCCGAGCCCCGTTTTCCAGCATGACGTGCAGCAGGCTGCCGAGCAGCTGCAGCGATCCTTCATGCAGCTCGGACTCGGAAGACGCGCGCTCCGCCAAGCGAATGACGAACTCGTCGATCAGTCGGCCGGCTTCGCCGATTCGGCCCAGCCGAACTTCCTGCAGCAGCTCCTTCTCCAAATCGAACGGATAAGTCGTGCCTCGGCCCGAACCGGGCAGCAGTTCGTCAACATGCAGCACGCGGCACGATTCCGCTGCGGGTACGCCGCGCAGCGCGCTTCGCAGCGACTGCAGCAGCTCCGATACGTTCAAAATGCTGTCGGTCTCACCGGTACACATGATCGTTCGCAGCCGCAGGACGGTTCGAACCGTTTCGGCCATTTTGACCGCCGTTTCTTTGATCGACGCTTGATTCCCGATCGGAACGAGCACGGCTATGCTGCCGTCGTGGAAGTTGACGATCTCCGCCCGCTTGCTGCGCTCGTCGATGAATTCGCGCGCTACATTCGCGGCGGCGAACGTCATAAGCAGCTCGTCTTCTTCGCGGAACTGCGATTCCGGCGGCGACAGCACGCCGACGCGCAGCAGGCCTATCGCCAGCCGCTCGCCTTGTTCGATCCGCCAGCCGAACCGTTCCAATCTCGACAGCAGCTCGCTTTCGCCGAGCGAACGGTAATGTCCCTGCATTAACTGCAGCAGAAATCCCGTCCGCAGCTCGGGATACGTCTGCTCCAATCTCCGTTCCGCTTCCCGTTTGGCATCGGCCAACCCTTTCCAACTGCTTTCGATGTAACGCAGCTCGTCGTAAGCCGATTCGTCGGCCGGTCCGATCCACCCCGGTCCGCTTCCAGGCTCCTCTTCGTCCGTTCGTCCGCTTCCGTCTCTGCGGGATTGACGGAAATCGCTCCCTCTGCCCAACGCCTCGGCTAATTGACGAATCGGCCGATGCAGCCTTCGCGAAGTAAACCAGGCCAAGATCAGCGCAAGGGCCATGCCGAACAAGCTGACGCCGAGCAGAGAACGCGATAACAGCACAACCGGACGGGTCAAGGCTTCCAACGGAGAGACTGTGGCGTATGTCCAGACCGTTCCCGCACGTTCCAACGTACTGTACGAAGCGGCGTAAGTTTTCCCCTGCCATTTGAACAGATAAGAATCGCTTTCGCCCGCCTTCTCATCGATGCGATCGGCCAACTGCTGACGCAGCGTCTGTTCGAACAATTGATTCTCCGGCATCCCTTCCGACACGCGAATCATCGACTGTCCGTTTTCGGCATACAGATAAGAAGCTCCTTTTTCTTCGAACGACGCCTCCCGCACGAATTCCTCCAATTTGGTGCGGTTCAGGCTGAGCAGCAGCGCGCCGTAAGGCGGCCCGTAGCCCGGAAGTTTGCGCACCAGCACAAGCGATCCGGCATCAGACGCGTTCCAGTGGAAGCCTTCCACCCAATACACATCGCGTTTGTCTTCGATCAAACCCTGAAACCGCTTACTATCTTCTCCGAACGGAATCTTCCTTACGCCGCCCGATTCCGACACCAGCAGCGGTTCACTGCGATTCAGCAGCAAACGCGCGTCTTCCAAACGGGGATACGTGGCCTTCATAAGGCCGAGAAAGCTGTACAGCTCGTTCGTTCGGTTGTACTCCAGGGTCAGGTTGGCCCTTTTCAAATCCGCGCCGAGTCTAGGATCCAACGACCACTGGCTGATCGACAGCTCCAACTGAGTAAACAAATCGTCCAGACGGGCCGCCGATCGTTCGACCAGCGTGCGATGGCTGTTCATCACCTCGCGTTCGATATGCGCCGTTCCGAGCGCATAAGACGAAAGCGCGATAACCGCCGTCGGGATGCTCGCCATGCAGAGCGCCAGAATAAGGCTGTAGCGGTAAAACCGTCCTCGTCTTTCCCGGCTTCGACCGCCCGGTAATTTTTTTGCCCAACCCCGGATGCTTGCCATCGTTTTCTCCCCTTTTCCGGTGTACCGGCTCTTGTCGGTTGTCGTCTACCATTTTAAGGGCAATCCTTCACAAACCGCAATCGCTTCCGGAGCGGCACTCAGCCGTCCCGGAAGCGATGCGGACATTAGGATTCATTTTCGATTTCGGCAGCGCCTGCCCATCCGCCGATGGACAATCTTCGTTTTACGACGCGGATTGACGCTGCTTATACGCTTCGTTCAATTCCTCCGTGATTTTTTGCAGATCCGGATTGGCTTTCAATTTCTCGACATAAGCGTCCCATGCGGATAGCGGCTGCTTGCCGAGAATGATCTTGGTTTTGATGTCCTGGATATCTTTAGACAACTCGGGTCCGGCCGATACCCCGGTTTCCGAATACAAGCCGATCGCTTTGTCCGGCACGCTGGATTCGGCACGTTCGTCGATGATTTTTTTGTTGCGTTCGAAAATTTCGTTCGGCATGCCGCTGCGATAAGCCCGCATATACTTGTCGTACGACATAAAGATCTGGCCAAGCGCCTGCGAAGCGACGATATCGGTTTTCGCTTTTTCGGTCGCCATTTTGATTCCGTTCTCTTCCGTATAATGCACGCCTTCCAGTCCGTAGCTCGCGAGCGTTCCGCCTTCTTCGGAAGCGCCGTAATCCATCAGTTCGAGCAGTTTTTTCATTTTTTCTTCGGAGACGGTTTTCGGAATCACGAACATCCCGAAGAATCCGCCGTCTCTGTTATTCCAGCCGTTCAGCGATACGAGCGGCAGGAAGTCCGCGTCCGGATTCGTTTTAAGCTGCGCTTCCGTCGGCTCCCACGCCGCTTCGACCGTGTTGACGGCAGCGCCGGCGCGGCCCGCGTTCAATTGGTCTTTGGTCTGGCTTTCTTTGAGAACGGCCAGGTCTTCCGAGATCAGTCCTTCGGTATAAGCTTTGTTGATCCATTCCAGAGCTTCGCGCATTTCAGGCAGCAGGTTGACGTTGACCAGTTTGCCGTCCACTTCTTTCCAGTCGCCCGTAGTCTGGGTAAACGCGCTCACGATCGCGCCGTATCCGCCCATGTTGTCCTGATTGACCAGACCGGTGAAGCCGATCGTATCGTCCTGCCCGTTGCCGTCCGGATCGTCTTTGGTAAACGCGCGAAACACTTCGTACAGCTCATCCGTCGTTTTAGGCACTTCAAGTTTCAGATTGTCCAGCCAGTCTTTGCGCAGGAACAGGAACGGCCCGCCTTCGACCGGACGCACCCGCGGAATGCCGTAATTTTTGCCGTCGGCCTGCTTGGTATTGATCCAGGATTCTTCCGGGAATTTCTTCAGATTCGGGTAGTCGTCGAGGTACGGCGTCAGATCCCAGAATGCGCCCTGCTGCACCATGGTGCGAACTTGGGCCGAGAACGGATCGTTCACCAGCATCAGATCGGGAATGTCGCCGGAAGCCAATGTAACGTTCACCTTGTCCCCGTAACTGTTGGGCGATACCCAGGTAATATTCAAATCGGTGTTCGTACGCTTCTCGATTTCCTGCACGACCACGTTATCCGCTCCCGGCGGCTCGGGCGTGAAATACATCGACATGATGCTGACCGGCATCGGTCCTCCGTCGTCCGGCACGCCCGACGCGGAGTTGCCGCCTCCGCATGCCGTCGTCAGCAGCGACAATGCCGCGACAGCGGCCAGTACCGTTTTTAACCCCGTTCTTCTTCTTTTCATGCTTCGATCTCCCCTTTTACGAATGATTGACGATCCGAAAACAGGTCATTCTTTCACCGAACCGACCATGGCGCCTTTGGCGAAGTGCTTCTGCAAAAACGGATAAATCATCAGGATCGGCGCCGTCGCGATCACGACCGCCGCCATTTTGAGCGTTTCCGAAGGAATCTGCTGCTCGGCGGTCATTTCGGCGGCGGCTGTTCCTCCCGATGCCGTGGACGAGTCGATCAGCATGTTTTGCAGCAGAACCTGAAGCGGCTGTTTGTTAAAATCGTTGATATACAGCAGCGCCGTGAAAAACGTATTCCAGTACGCCACCGCGTAGAACAGTCCGAACGCCGCGAGCGAAGGCAGCGACAGCGGCAGAATGATACGCCACCAGACGCCGATATCGTTGCAGCCGTCAATCCGCGCCGCTTCCTCCAGGCTCGGCGGAATGCTGTCGAAAAATCCTTTCATCAGCAGCACGTACCATCCGCTCGTCAGCGCCGGCAGAATCAGCGACCAGACGCTGTTGATCAGATGCAGATCGCGAATCAGCAGGTACGGCGGGATAATGCCCGGATTGAACAGCGTCGTCAGCAGAATCAGCAGCAGAATCAAGCGTCTTCCCTGAAGACGTCTGCGCGACAGCGCATAAGACAGGCAGGACGTGACCAGCAAACTGAGCGCCGTTCCGACCGTTGCGAGAAACGCGCTGTTGCCGATCGCCCGGATAAACGCGTCCGTCGACAGCAAATATTTGTACGAATCGAAGCTCCATTTTTGCGGAAACAGAGTCGCTTTGTTGCGGATGAATTCGGACGGTTCGGTAAACGATACGACCAACACGTAATACATGGGGAACAGCGTTACCAATCCGATCACGGTCAACAGCAGGATATTGACCACATTGAACGCGCGATCCCCTTTATGTTCGATCATTCTTTTTCTCCTCCTCTCGCTTCAAGCCCGGCACGCGATCAGTATACGCCGTCTTCGCCGAATTTTTTCGCCAGTTTGTTGGCTCCGATCACGAGGATCAGGCCTACGACGGATTTGAATACCCCGACCGCCGTACTGAAACTGAGCTGCCCCTGCTTGATGCCTAGACGGTAGACGTACGTATCGAACACGTCGGCCACTTCGGACACGGCGCCGTTCATCATCAGGAATACCTGCTCGAAGCCGACGTCCATAATATGCCCGATGCGCAGGATGAGCAGAATAATGACGACCGAGCGAATGCCCGGGAGCGTGATATGCCAGATCTGGCGGAAGCGCCCGGCCCCGTCGATCTTCGCCGCTTCGTTCAGCTGCGGATCGATGCTCGCCATCGCGGCGAGGAACAGCACCGTGCCCCAGCCGGCGTCTTTCCAGATCGACTGCACGGTCAGAAGTCCCCAGAAATAATTCGGATTGGTCAGAAAGTCGATCTTGTTCAACCCGGCGGCTGCCAGCAGTTGGTTAATGATCCCTTCGCCCGTCGACAGCAGCAGGAACGTGATGCCGACGATGATGACCCATGACAGGAAGTGAGGCAGATAGACGATCGATTGGATGGTCTTCTTGAACTTGGTGCCGCGCAGCTCGTTCATCATGACCGAGAGCAGAATGGGCAGCGGGAAAAAGAAAATCAGCGACAGCATATTGATCGCCATCGTGTTGCGGAACAGGATCAGGAAGTCGGGGTTCGAAAAGAATCGTATGTAATGCTCCAAGCCCACCCACTGACTGGCCCACATCCCCTGATAGGGCGAATAATTTTGGAACGAGATCAGGATGCCCCACATCGGCACGTACTTGAACAATAGGAAAAAGACGATGCCCGGCAGCGCCAACAGATACAAATAGCGGTCCCGCTTGATTCCGTTCCACACGCTGCGTCTGCGCTGCGCGGCCGGATTCTTTTTGTATGCGGTTTCAAGTGTGCTTCCGCGGGCCGTTCCGCTTCGGGATGCCATACTTCCCCCACCTCCGTCGTCTGGTTTTCCGCCCTGCGAGCGGTTAAGGACAGCATACGGATAATGGGAATTTCCGGCAATCGACGCTTTTTGCGGAAAGGGGCGGGCGTGGGACAGAAGGCGAAACATAGGGTGCCGATTATGGTTTCAATACGAAAAAAGCCCGGAAATCCGCACCGAGTTTCGCGAATTTCCGGGTATTGACTTTTTTTGCATCCGTTCGAAAACGTTATAACCGCGCGGGTTTTCCGCTTTTTTTACCGTTCGATCTTCTTCAGAGAAAACAGGTACAGTTCCGTTCCGTTCAGCATCAGCAGCTTGTCTCCGCGAGCATCGCGCAGCCCCGGCGGCAGAGGAAGGCCGGCTTGATCCGCGAACATAAGATCATATTCCGGCTCAAGCCCGCCTCCGCCGCTTCGCCGCAGCAGCTTATACGATTCGTGCTCGCCGTATCCGCCGTCCAGCAGAAAGAGTTCGCCGTCCGTCGCGAGGAGCGACGAGCCGGCCACTCCGGGATCGAAAAACGAAACTTCGGGGCGGTCGGCCGGGCCGGCGAGCCGGCACAGCTTAAAGTCCGTGTAGTAGTAGAACCAGACTTCTTCGTCCGAGACGGCGTTGAGCGCGTAACAGTCGGCGATATCCGCTTCGCTGTTGGTAAACACGCAAATCCCGTTCCCGTCCCAGGCAATCAGCCCGCTTTCGCCGATGGGACGTTTCCAACCGTAATTGCCGAATACCCCTTCGTCGAAAAAGCCGGTCCAGATCAAGCCGCCCGCCGTCGTCTGCACGTGCCCGATGCCGTCGCCGATGACGAAACGCCGTTTCGCCCGGCCTTCTCTGTCGAACACGGCGGCATTCAGATCGTACCGGTCGCGCGCGGCATAACGGCTGCGCGCGCCGACCAGCAGCAGCTCGCCGCCGAGCGGCTGCAGAAAGTGATAATTGAACGACTCGCCTTCGATCATGATTTCTTCGACGTCGGCCGCTTCGGACTCCCTGCCGGCCTGCGATTTCGCATCGTCATCCGGCAGGTCGACGATCAACGCTTTATAAATCGGCCGCCGTTCCAGCTCTGTCCGCACGAACATGCCCTGCTCGCGCTCCGGCTCGGCGTCGACCAGCAGGATATAAACCCGTCCGTCGTAACCGAAAGCGGCCGACACCGTCTGCCATCCCCGCATAAACGCCGCCAGGTCCGCTGCGGGGACAAGTTCGATCCGGCGAGCGGCCGAACCGTTTCCTTCTTTTTGAAAGGTCCGCTTCTTGTTCATTTCCGTTCCTCCGTTCGCGCATAAGCTCTCTCTATTGTGTACCCGCAAACGGAAGGAAAACAGGGCCGAAGTATGGCAACGCGCGAATTATCCTGCCGTTTCCCGCCGGCCCGCCTATTTGCCGAGACGAATCGGCGGAGCGACGGCGTCGGCGAAGATCAGGCCGTCGTACTGCTCGCGCGGCACGAAGCGCATGTTCATCGGCCAAATTCTGGCCGACGTCATGCCGTCTTCGCCCGCGTACACCGGCTCGTCGACCCAGGCCGCCAACGGCGATTCCGGTCTCGGCGCGTTCAGATCGAGGAAGAAGCGGCCGTACCCGCTCATGCTCAGCAGATGCTCCAGGCTGCCAGGAGGCATCGGTCCGAATTCGAACGGCTTGTCCGTGCCGATCGAAAGTCCCGTCCCCCGGTTCGCGTAAAAGCCGATCACATACAGGCTGTCGCCCAATTTTTCGTGCAGCCGCTCGCCCATGCCTTTGAATCCCGATATCCATTCGCCGCCTTCCAGCAGCGACATGGCCGAGCCTTTTTTGGCCAGATGATCGTTATGCGCCCAGAGAATGGTCTTCTTGCCCGGGTAGGCTTCGTCCATCAGCCACTGCGCGTTTTCGGCCATCAGCCGATCGCGGTACTCGTAGCTTTCTTTTACGTCCATCCGCATCATGCGCATGAAAGCGATCCGGTCGCTCAGCGTCCGCAGCGCGATGTCGTACAGCTCCGGCTGTCCCGGCACGGACGCCCGGACGGCGGCTTCGTGACGCTTCAGCAGCGCCGCGGCTTTGTTGTACTGCGGAGCGTACTTGTTCTCGACGGCCGCCAGCGCGGCCTTCGTCTTGGCGTCCGGAGCGCTTTCGCCGTCGCCCGCGGCCGCGTACAGGTCGGTCATCGCCTGCAGATCGTTCTGCACGAACGATTCGGCCGCTTTCGGATCGGCCGCTTTCAGCAGCTGAGCCGTCAGTTGGGACGAATATATCGACGAGAACTGCATGTCGTAGCCGGCCAGAATCAGCGGATGATCCGTTTTCGCCTGTTCGCGGATATAATCGAACAACTCCAGCGTCTCTTCCGAATGCCAGATCGGAAAAATCGATCCCTGCATCATCTGCTTAGCATCGAGCCCGTCCCGGAACGTCCAGGCCGCCGCCGCTTCGCCCATCCCGCTCTCGAACGCGATGACGTCGTAACCCAGCTCCTCGTGCAAATATTTGATCAGCTCGACCTTGATCCGGCTGTAATCGCCGATCTGGTGGAAATTTTCGCCCAGCGCGACCGCGTGCTTGTCGCCGAGGATCGGCTTCAGGGACTCGAATTCGCCCCGTGAGGGCGTCTTCGTCTTCCCGTCCGATTCCAGCGGATGCGAATGGTCCCGCAGCCATTCCGCCTGCCGAAGCTCAGCCTCGGCCCGGCTCTTCTGCGTGCCGTCCGCCTGCTTCAGCGCGTTCGCCGCCGCGGCCGCGTCGATCCCGTTCGCCTCCGCCGGTGCCGCGTAAGCCTGCGGGACGGCGGCGAGCAGCAGCGCGGCGGCGAGCGGCCAGGCTGCGCGGCGAGCGAAGCCTGCGCTTTTCGGCCTTCCGTTTGCTCGGTTCGCCCGCTTATTCCCTTTCCGCTTTTGTTCGCTTCCCGTTCCGTTCTTCATCCTGCATTCCTCCGTCGTCTTGAAATTCCCGTTCCGGTATCAAGCTTAGGAGAAGATTCTAAAGAAAGCATAAAGCCGGCGCGAATTCGCCGAAAGTTACGGCTTCAACCTCGTGGGAGGCGAGACCCGGTCGATAAAAATCAGGCCGTCGTACTGCTCTTTGGGCCTGAGCCGCATATTCGACGGTTCGATCTTCGAACGGGTCATTCCGTCTTCGCCCGCATATATCGGGTCCCACATCCAGGCGCTGCCCGGCTCCGGGCTTTCGAGCCGGCTCAGATCGAGGAAAGACTGCGCGTATCCGCCGCTCGCAAGCCGATGTTCGAGGCTGTTTGCCGGCATCGGGCCGAACGCGAACGGCTTGTCCGTCACCAATTCGGACGCGGTTCCTCGATTGGCATAGAGATCGACGATATACAGGTCGTCTCCCAGCTTCTCGTACAGCCGCTCGCCCAGGTCTTTGAATCCGCGCACCCATTTTCCGCCCTCGAGTACCGACATTCCCGAGCCGTTTTTGACCAGATGGTCGTTGTGCGCCCACAGGATCATTTTTTTGCCGGGATAGATCCGGGTCCGCAGCCAGTCCACATTTTCCGCCATCAGCCGGTCCCAGTATTCGTACATGTCCGTCGTGCCCAGCCGCAGCATATGTATGGAATCGATCCGGTTCTGCAGGCATCGGATCGCGATATCGTAAACTTCCTGCCGGTCGCCGAGCTTCTTCCGGATCTTTTTCTCGTTCTGCCGCAGCAGCCGGGAAGCCCGGCGGTATTCCGGCGCGTATTTCCGCTCGACCGCGGCGATGGCGGAGGCGCGCTCGGGCCGGCCCAGCTCCTCGATCCGGTCGCCGGCTGCCCGGTACAGTTCGTCGATCATTTTTTCGTCGGCCTGCGAGAACCGCTTCGCCGCCCCGGCATCGGCCGTTTCGAGCAGCTGCGCGATGAACAGCGTGGAATAGTAATGGGTAAACTGGATATCGTAGCCGGCCAGGATCAGCGGATGGTCCGTTTTCGCCTGTTCCCGCGCATACTCGAACAGCTCCAGCGTTTCTTTCGACTGCCAGACCGGCAGCATCGAGACCCGCATGGACTCCTCCGCCGCGAGACCACCCTGCATGGCGTCGACTACGGCTCCTTCCATCATGCCGGACTCGAACGCGATCACGTCGTAGCCGAGTTGTTCGTGCAAATATTTGATCATTCGGATTTTGATTTGCGAATATTCCGCGACTTGATGGAAATTCTCGCCCAGCCCGACTACTTTTTTGTCCGCAAGAAGAGGCCGCAAAAATTCCAAATCGTCGAAGGTGTCCGCAGCCGGCAAGCTCAGTTCATGCGTATGCCGCGCCATCCAGTTCCGCTGTTCGTCCGCGGGCTTCGCTTCCTGCTTCGACGCCCCATCTGATTGCGCGGCCGTTTGCGCCAGCCCCGCGGGCATCGCGGACAGCAGCAGCGCCGCTCCGAGCGCCGCCGCGGCTATCGATTTCGCCGGCACCCTGCGCCGTTTGCCCGTTCTGTCGTTCATGTATCGTTCCTCCTTCGAAGTTTCCGCTGCCGCGGCTTTGTGGCTCAAAAATTCGGGCGCGCGGATGAACCCGCGCGCCCGAATAGGCAAAATTCCGTACATTCGCTTCGATCTTCGGCCGGTCAGACCATGACTCTCTTCAAGCGGTTGATATACCGTCCGCGCACAAGGAAGAAGTAGCAGAGCTGCGCGATCAGGAACGCCGCCGTAGTCATCAGGACGGGCACGGTAATGTCTCGAATTTTCATCACGGCGAGAATCGGTTCCAGCACGACGAAAGTCTGGATCGCGGACACCGCGATCGGAATGAAGAACAGCAGCGCGATCTGAAGCGTGGCGGATTTCTTCATTTCTCCTACGCTCAACCCCGTTTTCGAGAGCG
This sequence comes from Saccharibacillus alkalitolerans, assembly GCF_011090185.1. Lineage (GTDB taxonomy): Bacteria > Bacillota > Bacilli > Paenibacillales > Paenibacillaceae > Saccharibacillus > Saccharibacillus alkalitolerans. The sequence goes on from NZ_JAAFGS010000005.1 coordinate 93,742, forward strand.
ATCGGTACATCTGCGCATCCCTCGACAGTTCGGCATGCAGTTTGAAATACAGGAAACTGGCCGACGAGAGGGAGAACATCAAACCTACGAAGACCCCGATAAAGCTGAGCGTGGACATAAACTGCCTATAAACCAGGTAGGTTCCGGAGCGCACGTTCAAATGTCCGGCAAGCTCCGACTTTCCCTGCGTTCTCGGGCTGAGCTTTTCAAGTTCCGCTCCGACCCGCGCTTCCTCGCTGTCGTATCTGGGTGCCGCGTCGCCCCAGGCGGGAACGGTGTAATACGCGATCGATTCCCGGAATCCGCTGTCTTGGGTCATATGATCGACGGCGTCCTGATAAACGGCATCCGGCACGATGAAGACCGTTCCGAAGCTCATGGCGTCGAAAGTGCCGCTGCCCGCGACTTCGCGTACGGTCAAGGGAGGGCTGTCCGCGCCTACGTTCAGCTTTTCTCCGGCATTCAGAAGCGGCGCCTGCCCTCTATTGTCGGAATGCAGCAGCAGCGCTTCCGGCTGCGTGCCCGGCGCAAACGCCGGCGTTTTCCAGGTCTTCGCGACGCCTTCGTAATCGGAAGCCGGAATAAGGTACGTACGGGCGCCGGCTTGCTCTCCGCCGATTTCGACGAACGCGGTTCTGATCTCGCTGGCTTGATAATCGATGCCTTCCCGTTCCAGCACCGCGTCGACTTTGACCCGATCCTGCGCCAGTTCTTCGTCGCTGCCCGACATCAGCGAAAGGGCGTAAGGATCGTCGGTATACAGCGACTTCGTCTCCCGGTCGATCGACAGCACGAACCCGGCGCTCATCGAGGCCACCGAAGTCACGACCGTGATCAGGAACAGCACTCGGGCGTTGTCTTTGATCTTGTACGCCATCTCGGAAATCCAAAGCAGATTGGTCTTTTTCCAGACGAACGAACGATTACGCTTCAGCAGCCGCATGAACAGGACGGACAGCTGCGAGTAGAAAAAGTACGTGCCCGCGATGCCTGTGCCTGCCGCTAGAAACAGCATGGGGGCGCTCAATGCCGCGAAACGCAGCGACATAAAGCCTATCGTCAGCAGGGCGATGCCGAGCAGGACGAGCCAGATCGAAGCCTTCGGTTCCGTCTTCGGCCTGGCGCTGCCCTGCAGCAGTTCCAGCACGTTGCGCTTGCGGACGAACAGCAGCGTCATCGCGGAGATGACAACGAACAGCAGCGCAAACGCCGCAGCCGTCAGCAGCATCGCCCGCAGCGGCCAGTAGAACGGCAGCTCGGGCGTTTCCGTAATGCGCGAAGCCAGCATCAGGAACAGCTTGGACAGCAGCATTCCCGATGCTATTCCGCTTACGATAGCGGCCGTTCCGATCAACAGGTTTTCCAGGAAAACCAACCGGTTAAGATGCGCAGGCTTGGCGCCCAGCATCAGCAGAAGGCCGAATTCCTTGTTCCTCGATTTGAGAAAGACGCTGATCGAGTACAGCACGAAGAAAAACGCGAACGCGAAGATGACGTATTCCGCCGCGGCCATGCCCGTCTTGGTCATCTTGTGCATATCCGACTCGACAATCCGGGGATGATAGATGAATACCGCGAACGAGAAAAAGATCATGACCATGAACGCGCTGCTCAGAAAGTAGGCGAAATAGGCCCGCGCGTTGCGTTTGACGTTGTTATACGCGAATCGAGGAAAGTTCATGCGCGTTCCCTCCCCAGAAAGATAAGGTATCGATGATCTTTTGGAAAAAGGCCTGCCGGCTCTCCCCGCGATGGATCTCGGCGGCCAGTTTGCCATCCTTGATAAACACGATGCGGTGACAGTAGCTGGCCGCCTGCGGATCGTGCGTGACCAGCATGATCGTCGTTCGCTCGTACTCGTTCAGACTTTCCAGCGATTCCATGACGATCCGCGACGAGTTGGAATCCAGCGCGCCGGTCGGTTCGTCCGCGAGCAGGATCGACGGATTCGTAATGACCGCGCGGGCGATCGCCGTCCGCTGCCGCTGGCCGCCCGAAATTTCGTACGTCCGGCTTTTCAGAATTTGCGTAATGCCGAGACGGTCCGCGATGCGGTGCAGCCTCTCGTCCATTTCTTTCAGCTTTACGCCGTCCAGCGTCAGCGGCAGCACGATATTTTCCGCCACCGTCAGCGTGTCCAGCAGGTTAAAGTCTTGAAACACGAACCCCAGCTCCCGGCGTCGGAACTTGGCCAGGTCGTTTTTGCTCATCGTATACGGGTCCTGTCCGCCGATTTTCACCGTACCCGAGCTTGGCGTATCGATTGTGGACACCATGTTGAGCAGCGTCGTTTTCCCGCTCCCGGACGGGCCCATGATGCCGACGAATTCCCCCTGCGCGATCGTTAAATGAATATCGGTCAGCGCCTGGGTGGACACTTTCCCCGGATAGACTTTGTTCAGGTTGCGGGCTTCCAAAATGTTCATTGTGTTCTCTCCTCTCCCTCTTCGTTTTCCAGTCTAAGACAAACGCAAAAAGGCGGCTATGGATTCTCCTTAACGCCGCCTTACATTTGAATTAAGATTGTGTTCGGTCCCGGCATTCCGGGGGACTTCCCGGAATACGAGACGGATCGTCGTGCCGACTCCGGGCTCGGATTCCAGCTCGACGTCATGATCGAGGTGCCGGCAGATCTCGCTTACCAGATAGAGCCCCATGCCGGTCGACTCCTTATACTGTCTGCCCCGCTGTCCCGTAAAATACGGATTGAACACCCGATTCCTGTCTTCCCGGGCGATACCGATGCCTTCGTCGCGAATATCGAGCGCCCAATAAGGACCCCGACGGTAAGCGCGGATGAACACCCGCTTCCCCGGCCCTTCCGTATAATGCACGGCATTGGTCAGAATCTGTCCCAGAATGAACCGCAACCATTTGGCATCCGTATAGACTTCCGCGTCCTCGGCGATTTCGATCACCGGCGAGATCCGCCGCTTGATGAACAGCCGGCGCTGTTCCGCCAGCGCTTCGCGTACCGGCAGCGCCAGCGGCAGGCGTTCGACGGAGAAATCCTGTTCGAACCGCTCCAATCTCGACGTATAGATGACCATCTCCAATCCCTGCCGAAGCCGGTCCAGCTCTTCGGCGATGCTGTCCGCCAAGTCCTCGTCTTCGATGTCGCGCGCGGACAGCTGCAGAACGGACAGCGGAGTCTTCATCTGATGTACCCAACGCCCGATGAACGTGATGTGGCGATCCATCGCGCTGCGGTGCACCGCAAGCTCTTCCTCGTATTCGCGATCGTACAGGCGGATAAGCCCCGAGACCGCTTCGGCGAGCGGGGCGTCGCCCAGCGCCTCCAACCGTTCGCTGCGCGGCACGGACGGATGTTCCAAACGCCGGTACATCCGCCGCAAAGACACGTACCGGTACGCCAGATAGCCGGCCAGCACGGCCGCGCTCAGCAGCATGCCGTACAGCACGACGGAAGGAGGACGCGCTTCGCCGCTGAGCCAATACAGCAGCGGAATGAGCAGCGCCTGCAGGAAGAAGAACAGGATCAGCGGCAGCTGATCCCGCCAGAACAGCTTCACGGACGGCCTCCCGCCGTTCTGTCGTTCAAGCTTCTCTGCGGAACTCCGCCCGCGCCGCCCGCTTCTTCGTCCCCTTCAGGCAGGCTGAGCAGATAACCGGCTCCGCGCACGACTTCGATGCCGGCTTCCGCGCCGAGCTCCTTCAGCTTCTTGCGCATCCGCGTAATATAGACGTTCAGCGTGTTGTCGTCGATAAAATGATGATCTTCCCACATCAATCCTAACAGGCGGTCCCGGCTGACGACCCGGCCTTCCCGCAGCATCAGCGCTTCGATCAGCAGCGATTCTTTGCGGCTGAGCTCGGCGGAACGTTCTCCGCAGGACAGCAGGAAGCGTTCCGGATACAGCGTCAAGCCGCCGGCTTCGACTTTCTTCTCGTCGGGTCCGGCCGCGTATTCCCCGTAAGCGCGGCGCAAATGGCTGCGGATCTTGGCCAGCACGATCTCGTAATGGAACGGTTTCGTGATATAGTCGTCCGCGCCGCTCTCCAGCGCCCGAACCTGGTCCATCTGCCCGTCGCGGGCCGAGATGAACAGAATCGGGCAGACGGATTCCGCCCGAATTTGGCGGCACCAGTAGAATCCGTCGTACTTGGGCAGATTGACGTCGAGCAGCACAAGGTGCGCGCCCGATTCCCGGAACTGTTCCGCAATCCGGTCGAAGTCCTGCACGACTCGGGCTTCGTAGCCGTATTTTTCGATGTCGCCGCGGAGCAGCTCCGCGATCTTGGGATCGTCTTCCACGATCAAAATGGTATACATATCCGGCTTCCTTTCCTGTCTGTCCGTTATTTCGCGGGAATTCCCGCGCCTCTCCGGCAATAGACGCCGGAAAGCGCCGGAACCCATGCAGAAGAACGGCAAATCCGTTCCTTCTCCGGAATATTCGCCGTTCTTGTCCCGATGTCCGCCGCAGCCGCAGTCCCGCTTCCGCTTCTGCTTCAGCCTTTCAAGCCGGCCGCTTCGCATGCCTGAACGAACGCCGCGTAATCCGCATATCTGCGCTCTCCCGTCCAGGCTTTTTCCGCCATCGCGCGCAGCGGTCCTTTCAAGCCGGCCGCCACTTCTTCGACATTCTGCGCCTGCGGCTTGTCGCACCAGACGGAAAACGAGCAGCCGAGCAGCTCTTCCGGATACGGCACCTGCCATTCCTGCGGTTCTTCTTCGGAGATTCGCGGCAGCAGCCCGGGATGCCAGTCGTCGTGAATTTTTTCGCCGGTCGGATATTTGTAGCCCGCATGTTCGCCCAGCACATAGTAGAAGTAAGCGTCGTTGAAATTGATCAGCTTATGCCCTTTGTCCAGAAAAGTTTGCGCCGGCGCCATCTTCCGGTCCCATTTGGTCCAGTAGGCGATCTGCACGGACGTCTTGAGTTCGACTTTCTGCTCCGGCCCTTCGCGGTACAGCCCGTCGTTCCATGCCCGCACCGTAAATCCTCGGCCTTCCAGCGCTTCCGCCACCGCGTTCAAGTAAGCGACGTAAGCGTCGACTTCCGTTCCTCCCTCGATACCGAGCGTTTCGCGCGCGTACGCGCCGAGCTGGGGGTAAGCGGCGAACTGTCCGAAGTCGATAAATTCGTCGCCGCCGATATGGAAATACGGGCTGCCCTCGAACAGCTCCGCATACTCGTCGATCAGGTCCAGCACGAACGCGACGGCTTCCGGATTCGTGATGTCCAGCGCGCCCGCGGCCGGCTCTCCGTTCGCGCCGCGCAGCAGCCAGTCCGGCCGGCCGCGCAGCGCCCAGCCCAGATGCCCCGGCGAATCGAGCGAAGGAATCAGCGTAATCCGGTGCCGCCGCGCTTCTTCGATAATTTCCCGGATTTGGGCTTTCGTCAGATATTGTTCCGACATGACGCCGGGATGCCGCTCGCTCTCGAAAGTAAAGCCTTCGTTCTCGGAAAAGTGCAGCTGCAGCGTGTTCAGCTTCAATTCCGACATCTCCCGAATCCGCGCCAAAATCCATTCCTGCGGATAAAACTTGCGGCCGATATCGAGGTGCAGGGCGCGCTCGCCGACCACCGGTTCGTCTTCGATCACGCCGTGCGCGAGCTCTCCCCCGCCCGAAGACAGCAGCTGCAGGATCGTCCGCAGTCCGTGCAGCGCCGCCCGGGCGTCCGCCGCGATCAGACGAACATAATCGCCGACTTCGATCCGGTACGCTTCGGGATGGCTCATGTTCGGCACGCTTCCCAATTCGATCAGCAGATCGCCGGCCGCCGCTTCGCGGGCTACGCCGAGCCGTGCGGGAGCTGCGAACGCGCCCCGTTCCGCAAACGCCTCCTGAACGGTTCCCGCCGCTTCCAGCGTATCGAGCAGCCGCGAAGCTCCGTCCGCTTCGTCGGGCTCCCGCAGCGCGACGAGCAGCGAGGAAGAAGCATCCGGCCGCCAGCCGCCTTCTTCCGTTTTCAAGTATCTCCTCATTCCCGGTACCGTTCCGCTTGCATGAATTTGCGTGTCCATCTTTTCACCTCGTTCGCTGGGATGGGTGGGGCTTTAACGCTCTTTTCCGTTAGTATAGCGGGTACGCGGGAAAATGCAAAAAACGCTTTCCGCCGCGGGGCGAAAAGCGTTCAAACTGCCCGAATGGCGCCGAAACTTCGATCCGGCGGAATCAGGCCAGGCGGAATACGAAATACGCATACGGATCGAGCTCCGTCATGCCGCGCTCCAGGGCTTCCGCCCGCTCGCCGTCCGAACAGACGGCGCACTCCGCGCGAGCCAATTCGCCGCGCAGATCATCCGGCAGCAGAACTTCGGTCGGCGTTTTGGAGAAGTTCAGCACGATCAGCCAGCGTTCGCCTTCCCCCTCGCGCAGGTAGGCGTAAATATGCTTGTGCTCTTCCAATACCGGCTCGTACGTGCCCAGCGACAGCGAGGGATGGTCGCGGCGCAGCCGGATGATCTCGCGGTACAGATTCAGCACCGAATTCGGGTCGTCCTCCTGCTGGCGCGCGTTGATCTCGTCTTTGTTCGGATTGATTCGCTGCCACGGCGTTCCCGTCGTGAATCCGGCGCCCGGATCGGCGTTCCACTGCATCGGCGTGCGGCTGTGATCCCGGTTTTTTTGCAGCACGCGGCGCAGAATCGTCTCCGGATCTTCGCCACGCTTTTCGACCATCAGCTTGTAATAGGCCAGCGCCTGCTGCTCCTTGATGTCGTCGATGCTGTTAAAAAAGTGCGCGTTCGTCATGCCCAATTCTTCGCCCTGCAGCAGGTTCGGCGTGCCGCGCAGCGTCATCAGGAACACGGCCAGCATCTTCGCCGACTCTTCCCGGTGCTCCAGGTCGTCGCCCAGATAAGACACCATCCGCACGTGGTCGTGGTTGCTGAGGTACATGCCGATCCAGGCGTCGGGATGCAGATCCTTCAGCCATTTGCGCATGATCGCCTTCAGATGGCTCAGCTCCCACGGGTCCGATTTCCACATGTCGTCCGGTTCGTCGCAGATCTTGGACGCTTCGATCATCAGGATCAGGTCCAGCTCTCCGCGCTCGGGCAGGGTATAGTCCTCCACGTCTTCGGTCTCGACCTGGGACGACTCGCCCATCGTAAAGATCGGATAGCGGGAAAAGACTTTCTCGCGCATTTCGCGCAGGTATTCGTGAATATGCGGGCCGTTCTTGTAATACTTCTCGCCGCTGCCCTGAATGCGTTCCGTCTCGTCGGTATCGGGGAAACTCATGTCTTTGGACAATACGTTCGCCGTGTCGATCCGGAAGCCGTCCACGCCTTTTTGCAGCCAGAAGTCCATCGCGTCGATGATCTCCTGCCGAACTTTCGGATTTTCCCAGTTGAGATCCGGTTGATGCCAGGCATAAGTATGCAAATAGTATTCGCCCGTCTCTTCGTGATACTTCCAGGAGGAATCGCCGAGGAAAGAGGTCCAATTGTTCGGCGGGCCTCCGTCTTCCCCCGCGGGTCTCCAGATATAGTAATCGCGGTACGGGTTGTCCTTGCCTTTCAGCGCCTCGCGGAACCACGGATGGTCGCTCGACGTATGGTTCGGCACGATCTCCATGACCAGCCGGACGCCCCGTTCATGCAGCGCTTCCAGCAGCTCGTCGAAATCGTCCATGCTTCCGTATTCGGGATCGATCCCTTTATAATCGCTGACGTCGTAGCCGTAATCCCGGTTCGGCGAAGCGAAAATGGGAGACAGCCACACCGCCGTCACGCCCAGGTCTTGGATATAATCGAGCTTTTCGATAATGCCGCGCAGATCGCCGACGCCGTCGCCGTTGCTGTCGTTAAAGCTGCGCACATAAATTTCGTACACGATATTTTCTCTCCAATGCATATTGGACTGGAGCTGTTTGGGAGCGGAAACCGCGTCTAATTGTTTGGACATATTATGCCTCCTTATAAAAAAACCGCTTCGCCTCCAACTTCCTGTCCGCCGAAACGGTTGCGTACGATCTATTACCCAAAAAATCGTAAGCAGCTATAAATAAAACCGAATCTCTTCGAAAAATAACGGGCGGCGTACGAAAAAAAGCCTCTTTCCCGAAGGAAAGAGGCTCAGGCTGTCGAGAAAGTCACATAGGCGGGAGAATCGAGAAGGCTCCGAGAGAAATTCAGCGAAGTACGGGCTTTCGCAGAAAGCCGCTTCGGAAGTCCGGCTTAAGAACGATAAGCGCCCGCTTCCTCGGCTATTTTGCGTTTATGCTCTTCCGAGCAAGAAAGCTTGCCCCCGGCTTCGACGATCGCTTCTTCGCGAATCCGCGCGTCGAGCCAGGCGGAGACGAACCCCGGCGCGTAACCGCCGATATTCAGCGTTCCGTCCGGCCCGAAGGTCATAATCCCCTCGTACGCGGCCAGATAAGCCGTTCGATCCGACGGACCTTCCGCGTTGACGTAGAGCAGAAACTGCAGATCGTACATCAGGTACGACAGCGGGTCGGCGTGCAGGGCGAAATATCCTTTCTCTTCGACGATCGTCTCGGACAGCTTCCGCACGATTCCTTCGGCCCCCGGCAGCACCGCTCCGGCCTCGTCGCACAGTCTGCGCAGCAGCGGCGTCAAAGGCGCGCTCCGCGCCATTTTGAGGTCGGAGATCTTGTCTTCCGCGGACGTGTCGTAGACGCTCTCGTGCACCAGCCCGCGAACGAATTCGCCGAAGCTGTCCGCCACCGGCGTGATCCACGGCTCTTCTTCCGTCTCTACCTCGACATGGATCACTTTCGGTTCTCCCTGCGGCCCGCATTCCCGGTAATCCAGCATGATCGCATCGTGGCCTCCCGAAGGACATTCCCCGAACACGACGCCGATGTCGGGGTATCCCCACTCCTCGATCATGAAGCGGCTGCCGAAGTCTTCGGAATCCAGCCCCCAGGTCCCCCCGACGCCGCAGATGCCGTCGATCGCGATATGGTTCTCCGACCATGCCGTCGCAACGTCCATCGGAAAACGCGTATTAACCGGAGTCCCGCCGTTGCGGAGACGCAGCAGCGCGATATAATCGGCGGGAAGCTTATAGCCGAGCAGCGCCTCCACTTCCGCGATCCGTTCGTCGGTCGCTTCGCCCGGGCTCGTAAAGTAATCTTCGTTTTCGTTCCAAAACTTTGCCGGATCGAAAAAACGGCCGTGCAGCACATTATTTTCGTTCGTTTCGTTCGTCAAAATGTTCTTCCTCCGTTCGAGGGAACCCGCTGGTCCCCGATATGTAAAAAAAAGCCTGTCCTACGTCACTTTTAGTGTACACAAGACAGGCTTGGCGCGCAAAAGGATCGAAGCACGGGCTCTTTGTCCCTCTTCGGTGTATCCGCACGCTAGGAAGCGTTCCCGGCTTCCGCCGCCCGGCACAACCCCTCGCACTCGCGGAAAGCTCCCATTCGGCAGCCGGCGCATGCCGGCGCTTCGATATGCTCCGCCAGCGCCGCGTCGATCGCTGCGCCGGTACGGGCGAAGCAGCGTTCCTCGCCCAATTCGGCGAGAAAGCCCGTCTTCTCCAGCATCCGCCGCGGCTGGGGCTGCAGGCCGGACAGCAGCAGCGTGCCGCCCGAAGCGCGAACCCGCTTCAGCAGTCCCTGCAGCGTCGCCTCGCCGGAAGCGTCGATCAGCGGCACGCCGCCCATGCGCAGCAGCAGCGCGCCCGAGAGATCGTGCGCCGCCAGAAAATCCGGCGTCTCGAACGGATTGCGGGCGCCGAAGAACAGCGCGCCGCGCACGCTGAAGATGCCGAGCTGCGGACAATCCCGGTCCGCCGCGACGACATCGGCCGCCACCTTGCCGCGGCGGCTTTCCCGGTCGGGCAGCACCTTGTCGAGCCGCTGCTCGCCGGCCATGCGCTTGACGAACAGCAGCACGGCCAGCGCGAGTCCCGCTTCGACGGCGGTCGTCAGCGTCGTGAACACGGTCAGGACGAACGTGACGACAAGAACGAGCGAGTCGGAACCGCGCAGCTTGAGCAGCTTGGCGAATGCCCGGCGTTCGCTCATGTTCCAGGCTACGAGCATGAGGATCGGGGCCATCGCCGCGAGCGGGATCGCCGAAGCGTAAGGCGCGAGCAGCACCAGAATCAGCAGAACGGCGAGGCCGTGCACGATTCCGGACAGCGGCGAAACCGCTCCGTTCTTGATATTGGTCGCGGTACGGGCGATCGCGCCGGTTGCCGGAATGCCGCCGAACAGCGGCGCGGCCATATTGGCGATGCCCTGCCCGATCAATTCGCGGTTGCTGTTGTGCCGCGAACCGCTCATTCCGTCGGCCACGACGGCGGACAGCAGCGATTCGATGCCGCCGAGCAGCGCGATGATCAGCGCCGGGCGAGTCATCAGGACGATGTTGTCCCAAGACAAATCCGGCAGCCGGAACGAAGGCAGCGACGCCGGAATGCTGCCGTAAGCCGATCCGATCGTGGCCACTTCGCCGTCGAAGAACGATACGGCGGCCAGCGTCGACAGCAGCAGGCCGACCAGGGACGGCGGAATCTTCGGCAGTACGCGCGGCACCAGCAGCAGCGAAGCCAGGCAGATGCCCGCCACGGCGACCGCGTACGGATTCAGCGTACCGATGTGGACGGCCAGCTCCTTCATGTTGAGCAGAAAGCTCTCATGCCTTTTCAAGCCGGATAGTCCGAGAAAGCTCCCGATTTGTCCGGCGAAGATCGTGACCGCGATCCCCGCCGTGAACCCGACCGTAACCGGCTTCGGAATGAATTTGATCAGCGCGCCAAGCTTCAGCGCGCCCATCAAAACAAGAAAAATTCCCGCCAGAAATCCGGCGACCAGCAGCTTGTCATACCCGTATTGAAGCACGATCGCGAGCAGAATCGGAATGAATGCGCCGGTCGGTCCCCCGATCTGGAATTTCGACCCGCCCAGCAGCGAGATCAGAATCCCGGCCACGATCGTCGTGTAGATCCCCGTCTCCGGCTTGACCCCCGACGCGATCGCGAACGCCATCCCCAGCGGAATCGCGATGATCCCGACGATACAGCCGGCGATCAGATCCCGCTTCAAGTCCCCTTTCCCGTACCCTTCGAGTCTTCCCCAACCCTTGATCATTGTGCAAACCTTCTTTGCTTTTTCTGAAAATCACCGCTTTCTAACGTAACACAGCATCCGGGCGGGGAATGTGAAAAAGATCAACGGGCATGCAAAAAAGCGGCTTTCCTCCTCTTTAAGGAAGAAAAGCCGCTCAAAAGGAACGGATTCGCGCCTGCCGCCCCGTTAGCGCAGCAGCTCGACCGGAAGTTCGTGCTCGTCGCCTTCGCCGCCCAGCCGATACGCCCGGGCTTCCGGCCGCGAACCGACGATCCGCAGCAGCGCGACCGGTTCTTCGGAGCCGTCTTCTGCCGCGTAATGCGCCGCCGCTCCGTCGGTCAGCGCGAGTCCCGCGCCCAATCCGCCGGACGCGATCATGCGCCGGTATCCCTCCTGCCAGCCGCAGCCGTTGTAATGAGGGCAGTGGCTGCCGGGAATCAATCCGAGTCCCTCGACCCGGTCGAATACGCCTTCTTCAAGGTCCGTTATGCCTTCCTCGAACCAGCAGATCGAGCCCGCGCTTAAGCCGGCCAGCACGATGCCCGCCTCCCAGGCCCGACGCAAAATGCCGTCGATCCCGGCTTCCCGCCAACCGCGCATCAGCCGATGCGTGTCTCCCCCGCCGACGTAGATGACGTCCTGCGACAGCAGGAAAGCTTCCGCTCCTTCGGCGGGCAGGCTCGCGAGTCTCAGGCACGAAGGCCTGCAGTCCAAGCGGCCGAACGCGTCCAGAAAGCCGCGAATATAGCCTTCGTCGTCTCCGCTCGCGCCGGCGAGAAAGCAGACTTTGGGCCGGGGGCGGCCCGACTGCTCCAGAATATACCGGTCCATGACCGGATTGTCCGGCTCCATCGAGAAGCCTCCGCCGCCCATCCCGATGATCTGCCGTCTCACAGCTTCACTCCGTACAGGATGCCTTTTCTCTCCGCCGCTTCGCTGGCGGCGCTGAAGTCGTAGTTCACGCCCGTCAGCTCTTCGGATACGCGCCACAGCTTCGCCATCGTCTCTTCGTTCATCTTATGCTCGGCAGAGAGGTCGAAGCCCGGATAGCCTTTGCGGCCGCCCTTGCCCGTCGGGCCGATGTATTCGCCGCCTTGAAGCCCCGGCTCCGCCGCCGCGTACAGCGTCGGCAGCGCGCCCATCGCCGCAGATTGGCTCATAAGACCCCACAGCAGAGCTACCGCTTTGCCGGCCTGCTTGCCCGAGCCGCGGGAGATCAAGTTGGTGTTGGAGACGCCGGGATGGCAGGCGACGCTTATCGTGTCCGCTCCCGCGACGGTCAGGCGCTTTTGCAGTTCCCGCGCGAACAGCAGGTTGGCGAGCTTGCTCTGCCCGTAGAACTTCAGCGCGCTGTAGCCGATCCGGCCGTCCAGATTATTGAAGTAAATGTAGCCGCTCTTCGCGGCGATGCTGCTCAGCGTCACGATCCGCGAGCCCGGCGTTTTCAGCAGCAGCGGCAGCAGCCGCCCCGTCAGCGCGAAATGGCCCAGATGATTGCTGCCGAACTGCAGCTCGAAGCCGTCCTTCGTTTTCCGGTAAGGCGGAATCATGACCCCCGCGTTGTTGACCAGCACATGCAGTTCGTTATACTTGCCGATCACGCCGGCGGCGAACGCCTCGATGCTGGACAGGTCGGCCAGATCCATCCGCATGACCTCCACGCTTGCCTGCGGGAACTTTTTCATCAGCCCTTCGGCCGCCTGATAGCCTTTTTCCATGTTGCGCACGGCCATGATCACTTTGGCGCCTTTTTGCGCGAATCCGTAAGCCGTCTCCAGCCCGAGCCCGCCGCTGCCGCCCGTAATGATAACCCGCTTGCCCGTCATGTCGGGCATCGAATCGATGGTCCATTGTCCGTTCATCGCATATCCTCCTCGACTGTTGCGCCGTCTCCGACCGGTACGGCGGCTGCCGTACCTATTCCTGATCCTTCCGGGACCGCGCACGGTTTGGTTCTTCCGCGTTTCTTCTTTACAGTGTGACGCAAACATCTTCGATTTTCAAATATTGACTTCGTGCTCACCGCGGCCGCCCCAAAAAGGCTTTTCCGTCCGGAAAAGCCTTTTTGAAGCGGCCGCCTTCAAACCGCGAACCGGCAGCCGATTTTTATGGAATCATCCGCCGCTCAGCATCATCATGACGCCCAGCGACAGCGAAACGAACAGCAGCAGAAAGCCCAGCGCCCGAAAAGCCTCCGACTGAAACCTTACCGGTTCGGCCGCGTCCTCGCCCGCCGGATCGCGCAGCGGGTGAACAAGCCGGTCGGGGCGGGCAATGACGAGCGGACAGAGCAGCAAAAAGACTCCGATCAGCAGAAACATGAGCCCATCCTCCTCGAAATTCCGGATTCGGACGGCTGCCTGCCATCCGTTTACCTTCTATGTACCCGGAACGGCCGCCGAATTATCAGATCGGACGGATCGGCTTTTGCAGAGGCGCCGACCGACTCACTTTTCTTCTTCCTCGACAGGCAGCTCCGCACGCCTGTGCTCCTCGTCCACGGAATCCTTCAGCCGCTTAAGATCGGCTTCCTGTTTGCGCAGCAGGCCGTTCAGCTCCTGCAGCTGACGGTCCAGCACCTGAAACCGGTCGTTCTGCTTACGGTCCAGATGATCGATCTGCGGACGGATAAGACGCTCGATCCGGCTTTCGACAACGGATGCCACGATCGCGTAAACGATTCCGCATCCAGCCGCCAGTACGAGCAAACTCAGCAGAATGCTCCAAAACCATTCGTCCATGCCGTTCCTCCTCCCGTTTACTTGTCGGATCCTCCGTATTCAATAAGGCTCTTTCGATTTTCAGGACTCTTGTTCCCTTTCGGTCCGGGTAAACGGCGCATCCGGAAAAGCTTCCGTCAGAAGCCGGCGGCTGTACGCGAAATAAGCGGCAAAGCTGGACGGATCGTAACCGGGCGGCTCTTCCTCCATCCACCGTTCCTCGTCCGCTTCTTCATCGTCGTCTTCCGGCCACAGAAGCTCTTCTTCGCTAAGCAGCGTCATCGGATCGGAGGGATAATCCGGCAGCGGTTCGCCGCTCTGATCCATGAGCAGAACGGCTTCCCATACCGCGGCATACAGCCGGCGTTCCTCCTCCGGCAGCTCTTCCGGACGCCGCCCCGCCGATTCCCGCAGCAAAAACAGCAGCGTCCACGGCGTCGCCTGCCAGAGCGTGCCCTGATGCTCGATCAAGTTGGCGATCTCGCGGAAGCGGCGCCGCCGAATCAATTCCGGCATTTCCGTCGCCCGGCCGTAAGCGGTCGTGAGACGGCTCCACGGAACGTCCTCGATTTGCAAAAAGTCCAGCGACCGCATAAGTTCGCCCATGCTTAATCCGCTCCTTTTATGTTCCCCAACCGTTCGTTCTGCTCGCGCAGCAGCGCGTTCTGTTCCTGCTGTAGAGCCTCCTGCCGTTCGAAGCGTTCGGCCTGCCGGCGCTCCAACTCGTTCAGGTCTTGGCGCAGCGCGTAAACTTCTTCCTTGGCATCGGAATGGTTAATGGCGAGCCGAATGATCCAATATACGACAAACAGCAGGATCGCGAGCAGCACGACCGTGATCAGCAGACCGAAGAATCCCAGAGCTTGAACTTCAACATTCATTTCCGCACGCCTCCTTAACTGAGTGATCGGCTCCGAATCGAATATCCGACAAGCGGAGCCGCTTTCCTTATATTAAACGCTTGCGGACCGAAATAAGTTTTCATTTTGAACAGTGTTCGGGCCGCGCGCCGTTTTTGGAACCTCTCCTTAAGTCCAGGTTTTTCGGCGTCCGGGGACCGAGCGCAAGTTCGTGCCGTCGGCCGATTTGGTCGCGTTGACGATCCGATAGAATGAGAACAGAGCAAGAAGAGAACGCCGAAACGGAAGGAAGTTGAATCATGAATATCTCCAACAGAATAAAAAGATCGTTGGCCGGCCTGCTTCTGGTCTCGGCCGTCGCCGTTCCGGCCGCCTATGCCGGAGCCGCGCCCGGAGCGTTAAACGGATCAAGCCCGGCGAGCGCAGTCCCTGCTTCGCCTTCGACTTCGTCGGTTATCGCCGCCTGGACGCCCGAGCAGGTCGACGCCTATGCGGAAGCCGCCATGAAGCGGCTGCATGTTCCCGGCCTGGCCGTCGGCATCGTTCATGAAGGCGAGATCGCCTATATGCAGGGCTACGGCACTGCCGGCCCGGGCGCCGGACCGATGACGCCGCAGACGCCGCTGGCGATCGGCTCGACGACCAAGTCGTTCACGGCGCTGGCCGTCATGCAGCTTGTCGAAGCGGGAAAAATCGATCCGGACGCGCCGGTCACCGATTATTTGCCCGACTTCCGTTTGGCCGATGCCGACGCTTCCGCCCGCATTACCGCAGCCGACCTGCTGCATCAGACAAGCGGCCTGTCGACCTATGACGGCATCGCCTTTCTGGCCAAAGGAGACGGTACGCTCTCGGGACATATCCGCAGCCTGCAGAGCGTCTCGCAAAAGCATGCCGCCGGAGCCGTCTACGAATATTCCAATCTGAATTACAATATTCTCGGCGCGATCGTCGAACGCGTATCGGGCGAATCTTACGGCGATTATGTCGAAGAGAAAATCCTGCGGCCGCTCGGCATGAACGAAAGCTTCGCCTCTCCCGAACGGGCGGCCGCCGCTCTCGCCGAACGTTCCGACCGGCGGCCTCCTTCCGGCCATCAGCTGCTGTTCGGCCTGACCGTACCCACCCGCCTGATGGAACATTCCGGCACGGTGCCTTCCGGTTATCTCGTTTCCACCGCGGAGGACATGTCGAAATATTTGATCATGCAGATGGAAGGCGATTCCCCCGCAAGCTCTTCCGGCGGCGGCCGCCTGCTGTCCCCGGAAGGATTCAAGCGCATGCACGAACCGGCCGCGGATATGCGGGACGGGTCCTTTTACGGCATGGGTTGGGTGAACAGCGGCTCCTACATCTGGCATAACGGCACGACGGAAAACACTTACTCGGAAATGCGCATCCATGACGGGTACGGCCTGTTTATTCTCGCCAACTCGTCCGATCCGCTGATCGTCAGCTACGCCGGCATCCTGCCGGGGCTCGACGACATCGTTAACGGGCGCACGCCTTCGCTGAACAGCCTGCCGGACTTCGCCAAGCTGTATATGATCGCGGACGGCATCGTGCTTGCCATCGTGCTGCTGTTTCTCTGGTCGGTGCGCAGCCTGTTCCGCTGGAAAAAAGCGTTCCGGCCCGCGGCATGGAAATTCGTGCTGAACCTCGTGCTGCTGCTGGCCTGCAACGTCGCGTTTCCGCTGCTGATCCTGCATTTCGTCTCGGGGCTTGCCCCTTGGGAGGTCGTCGTAACCTGGGCTCCGGGAATCGGCTGGGGACTGATCGCGCTGCCTTGGCTGCTGCTTGCGACCGGCGGACTGAAGCTGCTGCTGATGCTCCTTGCTCTCGCGGGCAAAAATCGGACACCGAAGCCGTCTCTTCCGGCGAATCCGCCGCTCGAAAAAGCGGAAATCGGAGCCTGAACAGGATCCGCCGCGTTCCGGTCGGCATTCGCCGTCCGAGTTCGTCGAAATTCCCGGCACCGAACGGCCCAGCCTGCCGACCGGAACGGTCAAAGCCCTGGCCGAGGCGGACGCCGGCGCCGGACTTGCGCACGATCAAGCCCCCGATTTTCTTTCCGCCGAGGCCGGGAAGAAAATCGGGGGCTTTTTTTGTGCCGCGATCCGGGAGCTTTTCCTGCCCGAGCGCGTCTATTTTTCTAAGGCGTCTGAGCGCCCCTCAAAAGCCGAAAGGAGCGAATCCTCATAAAGCCGGACACAGAAGCAAAGGCCCTTCGCCAAAACCAAATCGCCGACTCCGATCGAACCGCCCTCAAAAGAATACTGCTGGCGGCCGTTTCTTACCTGTGCGGCGCGGCCGTCTTTCGGCTGTCGTTCGCCGGCCTTCCGCCGGAAGAATCCGCTTTCGCTTGGATCGGCGGGCTGATGCCGTTCGGCCTGATGGCTCTGCCGCTGTATAACGGCGTCTGGGCCGCCTGCCTCCGGATTCCGCGCCTTGCCGCGCGGATCGCGTCGATTGCTTTCGCCTGCGCCGTTATCGGCGTTCTTCCCGCGTGGGCTTCGTTCGTCATCTGGGAAGGACCGATCGACGGCCGGTTCTTCTCTTCCGAATTGGGCAGAGCCTACCTCGTCCAATTCACGGTATCCGGGCTTGTGTTCGGCTTGGGCACGCATTTCAAACGGCGAGTTCAAAAATAAATGCTTAAAAGCAGCTATTTGGCCTTTTTCGTCGTTGAACGCTGAAATAGCTGCGAAAAAGCAGTTATTTCCTCAAATCCGGCCTGACGATTCCTCTTTTTCCGAAAATAGCTGCTTCTATGCATCTATTCAGCAAAATCGCGTCAACTTCTGCAAAATAGCTGCTCTTATGCACTTATTTTCGCTTCGTTCGCGTTCCGCGCTGCTTATGCCTACAGCCGGCGCCCTGCCGCTCGCCGCCAGCGCACCCGACCCTCCGCTCCAGCTCCGGCCCTTCCTCCCGCCTCGGCCGGACAAACCGAAAAAGACCGTTCCGTCCTGCCGGTAAGGCAGGATGCGGAAACGGTCTTTTTTGAATGTCGGCGGGCCCGCTCGCGCGAAGCCCGACCGCGCTCGGGCGGCCGGACGCCGCGCCGGGCCGCTTTACTTGATCGAATCGCCGACCCACAGCGTTTCGGTCGCTTTGTCCCACTTGATCGACTCGCCTACGCCTCTGACGATGATGCCGACCGGCACCCGAAGCACGCCGCGCTTGAACGTTGCCGAGCCCTGCAGCTTCACTTCTTTGCCGTCTACCCAGGCAACATTGCTGTCGGCCATGATCTTCACTGTATGATCGCCGCGCGTATACGTATAAGTTTTCGTTTTGGCGTCCCAGGAGATGTTGAGACCTTCGATCCCCAGCTGCTTGATGACGTCGGACGTCGCGTACAGCGTGCTCTTGATGAAGAACGGATATGCGCTAGGCTTCACCAGTCCGTCGTTGCCGTAAATTTTGGCGGCAGGCTCGGAAGATGTCGTCGTCGCGGGAGCGGACGCGGAGGCTGGAGCTGCCGTCGGGGCAGGCGCGGCCTGCGCGGCGCCTGCGCCCAGTACGGCGGTGCCCAGCAGCGATGCGATCAGGATTTTTTTCATTGGAAAGTCCTCCTCTAGGATACGGTTATAAGATGCGTTTAAAAACACCCTACCCTTATATATAAACCTTCCGAGAGCGGATTTAGTTGCAGTTCTGATACATTTAAGGAAAATCCGCTTAATCAAATAACTATTACAAAAAACCTATTTTAAAATCACGGAAATTATTTTCTGGGGTGCGCGCATCACTAGGTGACTTAGCGATCGAGTGAGAATAGCGATTGTCGCCTTTGATTTTGATTTTATGATGAGTTTTCGTGTAATCTATTAGCTCAAAACCCATTGTCGCTAGTTCACGTTTACTACGAGAAGTAATACCATCTTGTGAAACAAGTATTCTTTTCATATTATCTAAAAATCTTTGTTTATTATTATCATTTTTATTAGCTTTTAAAATTGAATTCAAAATATTTTTCACCCGAATCGAACAACTATCTTGATTCATTTTTTCTTCAACTAAACTAAGTACTAGCTCACTTTGCTCATTCAGAAATAACTCGTACTCTGTTCCCTTGAAAATCAGAGGTGTTTGACCGTTAAAAGCATTGGAGTTTAAAACTTCATTCATATGATTTAAATAAAGGTTTTCCAACTCCATGTTATCTAACTGTTCTTTAAGCTTTTCGTTTTCTTCTAAAGCATAAGCTAACATATCTTTATTTTCTTCTTCTCCAGTTTTAAAACCTTCTATAGTCTTTTGGTATTTTAAATTTTGAACAAAAGACCATCTGTACTCATTTGGTGTCTTACGAGTATTTAATATTTTTTTCACAAAATTAAGTATATTATTCACATGATCTGTTGCATCAATCCTATAATAGTAATTTCTGTCCCCTCCAGGCCAATAAATTCCTATTTGCCCGTTATAAGCAACTTTTCCATCTGTATTTTTTTGTAACATAAAAGTAATTGATTCCTCGGTCTCTACAAAAACGTGAGCTAAACCGGATAATTTTAAAGCTAACTTGTTTGGATCAACTAAAAATTCACCTGATTTATTTTTGCTGAGATAAACAACTGGAAATGAATTTGATTGTTCCCCATTCAAAAGACAAGAGATATATTCAAGATTATCTGAAGTTATTTCTTTAAACTTTTTTTCTATTTTAATTCCATCATCTTCTTCAAGTTCTAAATTTTCAAGCAATAAAGACACAATAAAAGGTTTTAAAGGAAGCCTTGTATAATTTGCTACGTTAAATGTGGCTCTAGAAGTTACAACCGCGACCTTGAAATTACTCTCTGTTTTATAACCGATTACATCAGTACGCCACTCACTATCTTCGTCCTTTTTTATATGACGTACCCCACAATGTGTTCCATTTTTCCCCTCGACATTAACAAATTCTAATGATTCAGAATCACTTTGATATTTAAATCCATCAGTAAGAGTCTCGTCCTTGATTATTAAGCTAGTATGAGGACTATTCTTTTGCCAAGTTCTACACAATTCTAGAAACTGTTCTTCACTAACTGTGTTACTTAAAGGCAACACCGTATTAAAGCCGATCATTTGCTCACCATACTTTCTTTAATTTATAAATTTGTAAATCTAACTACTTACTAGGTAAATATTATTCTAAGAAAGCGAGCATTTCAATAAAAGAATTTACATGTTTACTAAGATACCTTCCGCCGCCCATCTTACCGCCTCCCGTCTGCCTCCGTACCCGCCCAGCAGCAGCTCTACGGCCGCTTCGCACATCCGGCGCTTATCCGCTTTTACCGTGACCGATAATCCCGAATCCGGCTTCAAAGCCTGTTCCAATCCGTCGAAACCGGCAACTTCCACCCGCTGCGGCACCGATACGCCGATCGCCCGCAGGCGGCGAATCAACAGCAGCGCGATCCGGTCGTTGCCGCAGAAAAAAGCGGTAGGCAGCGCGTCTTCCGCACTCTGTCCGACATTCGGACTCCCCGCTTTCGCCGCGACGATCCGCTCCAGAAATTCGCCGATCTCCCGTTCGTTTTTCGCTTCGTCGAAATCGTCGGCTTCCAGCAGCGTATGAGCCTCGCGGATCGGCAGCCCCGCTTCCCGCATCGCCCGCCAGTAGCCGAACCAGCGCTCCTCGTGGCTCGTCGTCAGGTTGGCCGGTCCGATAAAGCCGATCTCGCGGTGTCCGCGTTCGATCAGCCAGCGCACGGCCGATTCCGCGCCTTCCGTATTGGCCGATACGGCGGCCGCGCTCGGCAGGTCGCGGTAATAAGAGTCCAACAGGACAAGCGGCGCGCCCGTCTCCCAGACCATTTGCGCATACGGCTTCGCCGCGATGCCGAACAGAATGACGCCCGCATGCTCCACGTCTTCGAATAAGCCCGGCAGAACCCGATCGCGCTCCATTTCTCCGTCGATCCGGGCGATCACCGCGTTGCAGCCCCGCGCGCGTATACTCTCTTCCAGAATCCACAGCATGTCGTGAAAAAAGCGAAAATGTTCATTGTCCGCGTAGCTGACGATCCGCTCGGGCACCAGCACCAGCACGTTCCGCGCGTTTCCCTTCTCTTCCCCCGCGAGGCCCGAACCCGAAAGCCGGTAATCCAGCTCTTTCGCCGTTTTCAGCACGGTCTGCCGAACCTCTTCGCTCACGCCTTTTTTCCCCGACAAAGCCAGCGATACCGCGTTTTTGGACAGTCCCAGCCGGTCCGCGATATTCTGCATGGATACTTTTTTCGGTCTTGCCATGGATTCGCCTCCGTCCGATAAGGCCGGCGCCGTTTGGACGAATTCCGACATCCGTCCGGCGGCGCTGTTCCTCCATCCTGAAATATGCTATGCTGAGCTCATGTTACTTTACATATTTAATTTTCGTCAAGTTTTGTCAAGTCAATTCACAATCGGGAGGCATTAAGATGATCGCGATCGGAATCGATATCGGAGGCACCAAGATTGCCGTGGGCCTGGTGGACGAACAGGGGAACGTGCTGGCGCAGCAGTCGCTTAAGACGGATCCGGCCAAGACGCCCGCGGAACTCATTGCGGAAACGGCGGCGGCGGTAAACGGACTGCTGGATCGGCAGAACGTCTCTCCGGCGGACGTCAAAGGCATCGGCGTCGGCGCGCCGGGACCGCTCGATGCCAGAAACGGCCGGCTGGACAGCCCGCCGAATCTGCCGTCCTGGCACGGCTTCGGCGTAGTCGAGGAGCTTCGCAAGCACTTCGGCGCGTGGCCGGTGCATTTTCAGAACGACGCGACGGCGGCGGCGCTGGCGGAGAAATGGCTCGGCGCGGCGCAGGAGGCCGACAGCTTCGTGTTCATCACGGTAAGCACCGGAATAGGCGCCGGCATTTACATGCACGGACGGCTGATCACGGGGGCATCCGGCAACGCGGGCGACGTCGGCTTCATCATGGTCGAGCCGGGCGCCGCCGGCACCGAAGGGTACTGGGAGCAGATCGCGTCGGGCACGGCCATCGCGCGCCAGGCGTCGGAGCTGCTCGGCCGGTCGGTCGGCACCAAGGAGGCGTTCGATCTCGCGGCAGGCGGCGACGCGCGGATGAAGACTCTTATCGACGTCACGTATCGGCGCCTCGGCATGGGCTGCGTATCGCTCATCAACACGCTCGATCCGGAAATGCTCGTCATCGGCGGCGGGGTGTCGCAGATCGGCGATCCGCTGTTCGAGGCGATCCGTTCTTACGTATCGGAGCACGCGCTGAGCCCGGCGGGCCGCCGAACGGCTATCGTACCGGCCGCTTTGAGTCAGAACGCCGGACTGATCGGAGCGGCTTCGCTCGTGCATCAAGCTTACTGAACGCTCACGAAACGCGGCAGCCTGAGCGGCGGGCCGTCGGAGGCGTCTAAACGCCCTCCCGCCGGGTAATAACTCAGCGGAAACCTATCAGACCAACGAAGGAGCGCGAGAAACCATGAACGAACCGATTTTTCTCACCCCCGTTTTCCAGAAACGCATCTGGGGCGGCACCAAGCTGAACACCCTGTTCGGCTACGACATTCCCAACGACAAGACCGGCGAATGCTGGGCCGTGTCGGGACATAAGAACGGACAAAGCATCGTACATAACGGCCCGTACGCGGGCACCAAGCTGGGCGATCTGTGGAACGACCGTCCCGAGCTGTTCGGCGAATCCGATTCCGACGTGTTCCCTCTGCTGACCAAAATCCTCGACGCTTCCGACGATCTGTCGGTGCAGGTCCACCCGGACGACGCGTACGCGCGAGAATTCGAGAACGGCGAACTGGGCAAAACGGAATGCTGGTACATCGTCGACGCCGAGCCGGGAGCTTCCATTATCTACGGCCACAACGCGCAGTCGCGCGAAGAGCTGCGCTCGATGATCGAAGCCGGTCAGTGGGACGAACTGCTGACGAAGATCGAGGTCAAGCCGGGCGACTTTTTCTACGTGCCGAGCGGAACGATCCATGCGCTGGGCAAAGGCATCGTCGTGCTGGAAACGCAGCAGAGTTCGGACACGACTTACCGCGTGTACGACTATGATCGTAAGGACGCCAACGGCCGGGGCCGGGAGCTGCATCTGGAAAAAGCGATCGAAGTGACTACCATCCCGCAGTTCTACAAAGGCGGCGCGTACGAGACGGACCGCTTCGAAGGCGTCACGATCACCAAATTCGTTGCGAACGGCTTCTTCACCGTGCAGAAATGGGAAGTCGACGGCCGTGCCGAATTCGGTACGCGCGATCGCTACACGATCGTCAGCATCCTGGACGGAGAAGGTTCGCTGAAAGGCGGCAATGGCGAGTACGCGCTCAAAAAAGGCGATCACTTCATTCTCCCGGCGAACTTCGGTCCTTATTCGATCGACGGCACACTGACGACGATCTCGTCGTGGGAATAACGTCTCGGGCAGCATAAGACAAACGCACACTCCCGAAAAGAAGGCGCTCGTCATATGAGCATGCCTTCTTTTTTCGCTTTTTCCCGCAATTGCTTGCCAAGGTCGAAACTTATGGTTTGTTTTCCCGTATACTTGGCAGGAAAGCAAGCGACCCGGCCGCTGCGTATGAACGTGCATGAACGCGGTCCCCTTGCTCTTCCCTTTCGATCCGCCGCACGCCTCCGTACGAGCGCGTAAAGCGCGCCGGGTCTATTTGCGAATTTTATGAGGAGGATTTTTTGTGAAAAAAACCGCATCGCTGCTTCTCGCTTCATCCCTGCTGCTGTCCGCTCTGCCCGCTTCGGCATTCGCGCAGGCACAGGAGCCTACGCTTACCCGGGCGCAGGTCGTCGACTATCTGCTGAGCATTACGGACGATTACGCGCCGAACGTCGGCAAATCCGACATTCTCAAAGGCGATGCCAAAGGCAACACCGCCGAGAGCCGCCCCGTGTCCCGCATCGAAGCGCTGGTCATGCTCGGCCGCGCGTTCCCGAACCTCCCGACGCCCGTCGGCAACGATCTGCGCCAGATCGGTACTCCGGCTTCCTTCAAGGACGTTCCGACGTGGGCCCAGAGCGAATTGTCCAGACTGGCCAAAGCGGGCATCGTGAACGGCACGGCAGAAGGCGAGCTCGGCTCTTCCGATCCCGTCACGCGGGAACAGCTCGAGACGTTCACCCACCGCGCAATGGCTCTCGAAGGCAGCAACCCGCGCGACGATTACTATGAATACATAAATAAAAAATGGCTGAACGCGTCCACGATCGGCGCGGGCGAATTGAGCAACGGCGTGTTTAACGAAATGACGGCGGAGAACGACGCGCGCATCAGCGACATGATCGGACAGATCGCCGCCAAGCCGCAGACGCCGGGCTCCGTCGAGCAAAAAATCGCGGACTTCTACGGAAACGCGCTCGACATCGAACACCGCAACAAACAGGGCATTCAGCCGATCGCGGGTTATTTGAAATCGATCGACCAGGCGGCCAGCGTGCAGCAGCTGCTCGACGCGACGATGAAGATCGAGCACGATCTGGCGACAGGTTCGCTGCTGACGTTCGGCGTCATGAGCGATGCCAAAGACAGCAGCAAAAACGCGCTGTACTTCGGAGCGCTCGCGACCACGCTGGACAAAAACAGCTATACGTCGGACAATGCCGCGGTGCAGGAGCTTTACGTCGGCTATTTGACCGGTCTGTTCCGACTGGGCGGCAGCGACGAGAAAACCGCGCAGACTCAAGCCCAATCGGTCTTCGCTTTCGAAAAGCAGCTTGCTTCGGCCTCGATGGATCCCCAGGATAAGAACGATGTAAGCAAGTACTACAATCCGCATACGAAAAAGCAGTTCGAAGCGCTCTTCCCGGGTATCGACACGGGCAAAATCCTGAAAGAACTGGGATTGGACTCGGCCGACAAGATCATCGTCATGGACCCGGGATTGACGAAACAGTCGGCCGAGCTGCTGACGGACAAAAATCTGGATGCGCTTAAGGCTTACGCCAAAGCGATGCTGCTGAGCGGCACGGGCAGCGTGCTGTCCGAAGACTTCGAGAAGCTGTCGGAAGACTTCCAGGCGAAAATGTACGGCGTCGAAGGCCAGAAGACCCGGCAGCAGAAAGCGGTCGCGTTGACCCAAAGCGTTATGAGCGACTATTTGGGCCAAACGTTCGCGGAGCGCTATTTCAGTCCGCAGGCGAAGCAGGACGTGGAAAAAATGGTCGGAGAGTTCATCGGCGTCTACAAGCAGCGGATTCAGAACCTCGACTGGATGTCCGAAACCACCAAAGCCAAAGCCGTCAAAAAACTCGAGACGATGAAGATCAAAGTCGGTTATCCGGACGAGTGGAACGACAGCCTGAAAAACGTCTCGATCGTTTCGGTCAAAAACGGCGGGTCGCTGTTCGACAACTTCGTCGCCATCAGCAAAGCCGCCAAGCAGGAGATGATCGCGTCCCTGGGCAAACCGGCCGATAAAGACGCCTGGGCGGTAAGCGTGTATACCGTCAATGCCTTCTATAACCCGCTGAACAACGAGATCGTGTTCCCGGCGGGCATTCTGCAGGCTCCGTTCTATGACATCAAAGCCAAGCCGGAAACGAACATGGGCGCGATCGGCATGGTGATCGCGCACGAGATCAGCCACGCCTTCGATAATCTGGGCGCTTCCTACGACGAGAACGGCAACGCGGTCGATTGGTGGACCAAGGAAGACTATGCGCGGTTCCAGGAGAAGCTGCAGCGCGTGATTCAATATTACGACGGCGTGGAAATCATCCCCGGCGTGACCAACAACGGCGCCCTGACCGTCAGCGAAAATGTGGCCGATCTCGGCGGCATGGCCGCCTCGCTGCAGGTCTTGTCCCAGATGCAGAACCCGGACTACAAAGCCTATTTCGAAGGCTACGCCACCATCTGGCGCACTACGATGAGCCGCGAAGCGGCGGCTTACATGTCTACCATCGATACGCACTCGGCGAATAAAGTCCGCGTCAACCGCACCATCGGCAACTTCCCGCAGTTCTACGAAGCATTCGGCGTAACCGACAAGGATGCCATGTACGTCGCGCCGGAGGATCGGGTCAGCATCTGGTAATCCGAACCGAGACGCTTCCAAATTTCTCGAAACAAACAGCAAACGGCCCTGTTCCCTCTTATCGAGGGAAACAGGGCCGTTTTTTTGTGCGGGCAATCCGTCTGCCCCGCCTGTTTCTCCGCCGTATGGACGATGGAGCAAGGCGAGACCGCCTTCGCTACCAGGGCCATTCCCGGCCCTGCCAGTCGCGCATCACCGGCCGGTCTTCGTCGACGGAGTGGGGCTTGTCGTCCCACGGCAGCGTGCTGCCGAGGAAATACTCCAGAGCGGGCGCCGCCGATTCGGACGGCTCCAGCTCGGCTTCGTTATTTTTCTCGCCGGACATGTAGGTTCGCATCCAGCCGGGATGATACAGCCGGAACGTATAGCCGTCCGGCCGCAGCCGGTCGAACAGCGTGCGGACGCCGCGGTTGAGCGCCGCTTTGGACATGCAGTAGGCGAACCAGGCGGTTCGTTCCGCTTTGCCGATGCTGCCGGCTTCCGAAGAAACGAAGCAGATCCGCTTCAATTCGCCGCGCTCCAGCAGCGGGTGAAAAGCTTCGCTCGTCCGCACGGGACCGAGCGAATTGACCTGGTACAGCCGGATCATTTCGTCGTAATCCTGCGGAACCCGAATCGAGTCTTCGTTCTTGTCCGTGATGACGCCCGCATTGTTGATCAGCAGATCGATGCTGCGCGTGCGCTCCTCGACGGCGGCCGCGGCGGCCAGCACGGAAGAATCGGAAGAGACGTCCAGCGGCAGGATAATCAGCGTGCCCGGGTAACGTTGTTCCAGCTCGCGAAGCTGCGGCCAGTCCGGCAGGTAGCTGCCGGCGAAGACCCGCCAACCGCGCGCCAGAAGCCCTTCCGCCAGCGCGAGACCGAGTCCCCGGTCGGCGCCGGTCACGACGGCGTTATGCTTGTTCATATCGCCTCTCCTCCTTTCAAAATGGCCATTCTTCGCCGCGGCTGCCGGTCAATACGAGACGCTCTTCGTCGGCATGCGGATTGGTGAAAAATCCGGCGGCGAAGCGTGCGGATTCCCCGACCATGGCCGGCAGCGACATCATCGGCTCGGCCGCAGCGGCGGGCCGGTCGCCTTTGCTCCCGCTGCTGTCGGCCGCTCCCGGCAGGCCGCCCGGCATCGCCCCGCGGAGCGGCGACAGGCCGGGATCGTACAGCCGGAACGTATAGCCTTCCCGGCCGAGGTCGTTGAACAGCAGCTTGGCCTGCATATGCAGCGCCGTACGCGCCATCGCGCGTCCGATCGGGACGTCCGCATGTCCCGCCGAGATGCTGCCTTCGTGCGACGACACGAAGCAAATGCGCTTCAGCCCGCCTTCCGCGTCCATCAGCGGAAGCAGATGCTCCACGGCCCGCAGCGGCGTCAGCGCATAAGCTTCGTAATCCCGCAGACGTTCTTCCGTCGTGCCTTCCGCAGGGAAATCCGCCCCGATATCGGCCGCTTGGATCGCCTCCTCCTTAACGGAATCCGCGCCTGCTTCCCCGTCCCGCTCAGGAACGATCTCGCCCGCGTTCAATACCAGGAGATCGATCCGGTCCGCAAGTCCGGCCGTCAGCCGTGCCGCTTCCTCCCAGGCTTCCCCGGGCTGATCCAAATCCAGCGGAACGACATGCATCCGGCCGTGTTCCGGCAGCGAAGCGGCGCTGTCGGCGTCGGAGAAAGCGCCAGCGGAAGAAGAGGCGGCAGCCGCATTCGATTGTGCCGACTTTACCTGCGTATCCGTTCCCTCCCGCTCTTCCTGTTCGTATCCGCCGTGACGCCCGTTGCTTTCGGGTCCGAAAGCGACCGAGCCTTCAAAGTCGTTCAATCCCGACGTCCCCGTCCCCGTAGGGATCTCGGGATTCTCCCCGATATGGGTTCCGTGCGTCCAGCCGCTGCTTCCGCCCGGTTCTTCGATCCCCTCGGCGTTCGGCCGGCCGGCTGCGGGAATCTCTCCCTCTTCGCCTATCTTGCGCTGTCCGGGCACGGATAAGATTTCCCGCTCTTCCCCGGGATCTCCGCCGACGACCTTCCAGCCGCGGGCTGTCAGCTCGCGTCCCAGTGCCGCTCCGAACGGTTCGCGCAAATTCAAAATCCAGGCTGTTCTGTCCACGGTATGCTCCTCCTTCGCTTGTCTCGATCTTGTCTCTAACCCTGTGCCTGATCGCCCGGCGATGCACCGTGACGGCTCCGGCGAATTCGGACGGAAAGCTGCCGTGCCGCTTAACTTTCTGCTCCGCTCACACGTCCCGTCCCGCGGAGTCCTGTCTCGCGCACCAATGCAGCGCGCTGCGCAGCAGCTTCTGATACATCGGATGCAGCCAGACTTCCGGCTCGTGTCCCGGCGTCAGCACGCAGACGCGGCCGCGGCCGTACGAACGCGTCCACCCTCCGGGCTGCGCGCCGTGCTCGGATACGGTAGTCATAATCAGATCCGCCACCGGATCGTCCCATTCCATAAAATAGTGCTCGTCGTGCACCGAGAACGCCTCGACGCCCGCCGCGATCGGATGCTGTTTTTCCGGATGAACGGTCACTTCGCACGCTTCGGGATGATGGACGAAAGCTCCGCCGGCCAAGCGCCGGAATAGGTCGCTTTCTTCATAACCGGCCGTTCCGGCATGCACGGCGAGCAGCGAACCTCCGCGCTCCACATAACGCTCGAACGCATTCTGCACTTTTTCGTTCATCCAGAACCGTTTTTCCTCTTCCGACTGGCTGTTCGCGCGCGCGACCAGCACGACCGGATACTCTTCCAAGCGGGCGGCGTCAAAGTCCTCCGCCCGGTCCGTCACCGTAAATTCGAATTCGCCGCCGGCCAGCTTGTCCAACCCATGCCGGACGACCTCCGCCGGATGCCAGCGATCTCCGCATACAGCCCATACCTTCATCTCGCGTTCCCCCTTCGACGAATTGACGCGGCCGCGCTGTCGCAAACGCTTTCCCTTTCGCGGGAGCGCGGCCGCTATGTAGTTGCGGATATACTTCATCTATATACCCGAATCGGAGGCGCTCCTCCGCCCGGGAACTATTTCTTTTCGTCTGCCGGGGATTTGCCGCCGCTTCCACGCGTCGGCTCTCGATCCGCACGCAAAAAATCGCGTCCCGCAGCGTTCGCACGAAAGGCCGAAAATTCGGCCGTTCATTCGAACGTTTTGCGAAACGCGACGGGAAGCAGCCGGCGAATCAGCGCTGCGCGCTTTTTTCGACCGGTCCCGGATCCGCCTCGGTCTCCCACGGGCGGTCCAACCTATACAAGCTGCGATAGCGTACCGACGAAGCCATCAGCTCGGCATGCGTGCCTCGGAGTACGATACGTCCTTCTTCCATAAAAATAATTTCGTCCATCCGCTCGGCCGCCACCAGATGGTGGGTCGCCCAGATCAGCGTTTTCCCCTCCGTCTCGGCGAGCAGCGTATGCAGCAGCGCCGCTTCGGTGCGCGGATCGAGACCGACCGTCGGTTCGTCCAGCAGCAGCACCGGCGTATTTTGAAGCAGTACACGGGCCAAGGCCGTCCGCTGGCGTTCGCCTCCCGAGAAGCGCGCTCCGGCCTCGTGCATCGGCGTCGCATAGCCTTTCGGCAGCGATTCGATCAGTTCGCCGAGCTTGGCGCGCCGGGCGGCTTCGCGCACATCCTCATCCGAAGCGTCTTCGCGTCCGAGCCGGATATTGTTCATGACGGTCGTATCGAACAAGTACGGGCTCTGATTGAGCACCGACAAAACATTCGGCATCTCCTCCGCCAGCAGGCTCGCGCTTATTCCGTTAAACGTCAATTCGCCGCGCTGTACGGGATAAGCGCCCTGAATCAGCTTGAGCAGCGTCGACTTGCCCGAACCGCTGCGTCCGATGACGGCAATCCGCTTGCCCTGCGGAATGTCGAGATCGAGGTCGGACACCGCCCACTCCTCGCCGCCGCCGTAACGAAAGCCCGCGCCGCGGATACGGATATGGGCGTTCTGCCGGATACCGGCAGCCTCTTCCGGCGCAATCGCACAAGCCGGAACAATCCCGGCGTCCGCTTCGCGGTCCAGCACGCTCAAGCGCTGCAGCGATTCCCGGTAAGACGGAATCCGGTTCGCCGCGTCGGCCATCGGCGTAAACGCGTCCGACAGCGGGATCACGACCAGCACGAACGCGGCCAGCAGCGTCGCCGGCATGCTGCGGCCTTCCAGTTGGCCGGCCGCCCAGACGGCGGCCAAGAGCACCAGCAGGCCGATCAGCATCTGAGTCAGCAGTGCGCGGCGTCTCGTCCAGGCGCTCATACGGCGCTCGTAGAGAGAGGCTTCCCGCTCGCCGTTTTCGTAGCTGCGGGCGAATTCCGCGCCTCGGCCGCTGATCGTCCAGTCGCCGAGCCCCAGCACGGCATCGGTCAGACGGCCATAAAGCGCAGACTGCGCCCGCTTCAGTCCGATCTGGTTGCGGCGTGTGACGCGAAGCGACACGAACGGCAGAACGGCGACCAGAAGCAGCAGATAGAGCGCCATCAGCAGCGCGAAGCTCCAGTCCAACCAACCGAGCGCCAGCACGACGACCGCATACGTCAGCAGCGCCGTCACGCCCGGAAAGATGCTGCGCACGTAGACGTCCTGCAGCTTCTCCACATCGTCGGACATCAGCCCGAGCAGGTCGCCCGTACGGTAGCGCGAACGCATATGCAGCGCCTGAGGCTCCAGACGTCCGTACAGGCGCACCCGCATTTTCGAGAGCACCCGCAGCACCGCGTCATGCGCGCTCAGCCGCTCGACGTAGCGCAGCACCGAGCGGGCGATGCCGAACGTGCGCACGCCGACGATCGGCACATAAACCATGAGAATGTTTTCCGGACGCAGTGCCGACTTGGAAATCAGGTAGCCGGAGGTAAAAGTCAGCATGCCGGCCGCCAATACCGTCAGCGCGCCGAGCGCGACGATCAGCGCGAATCGAAGCGCGTTGGCCCGCAGATAAGGCGCGATCCAGCCCTGCGGCGCGGAAGACCCGGGATCGCCGGCCGCTTGGCTACGATTGCCGGCAGGCTTGTCGATCTCCGCTTCTGCCGCCCGGCGTCCCGGCACGGCCAAACCTCCGGGCAGCCGTACGGCTCCTTCCCCGCCGGACATGCTTTTCAGTTCGCTCGCGCGCTTGGCGCGGTGTCCTCCGTTCATGCCGTTCCCTCCCACTCCGCGGCCAGCATCGCGGCATATGCGCCGCCGCGGGCAAGCAGCTCTTCATGCGTGCCCTCTTCTACAGCGCGCCCGCCGTCCATTACGATAATATGATCCATGTCGGCCATCCAATGCAGCCGATGCGTCGCCAGAATCACGAGCCGGTTCTCGAACAGCTTGAGCATCGTCGCTTTCAGCTCGTATTCCGTTTCGATGTCCAGATGCGCCGTCGGCTCGTCCAGCAGCATGATCCGCCGACCGCCCAGCAGCGCGCGCGCCAAGGCCGCCCGCTGCTCCTGGCCGCCGCTGAGCGGCCGCCCTCCCGCGCCGACCGGCTCGTCCAGCCCGAGCGGCAGCTTGTTCAGCACGCCTGCCAAGCCGGCATCTTCCGCGGCCCGCCGAACTTCGGCGGGGCTGGCGTCCGGGCGGTAAAAAGCGATATTTTCCGCCAGCGTGCCGCTGAACAGATACGGCTGCTGAGGGATGTAAGTCATCTGTTCCTTCCAGGCGCGCCCGGTCAGAGGCCGTTCTTCGCCGCCGTCCGTCCAGCACGCGCTTCCCGCGCCCGGAGGAAGAAATCCGCCGAGCACGTCGATCAGCGTCGATTTGCCCGCGCCGCTCAGTCCGACGACGCCGATTTTGCGCGGTCCCGTCAGTTCAAGATTTACGTCCTGCAGCGACGCTGGCGCGTCTTCGTCGTGCCGCACGGTGACTCCGCGCAAGCGCAAGGCAGGGAAAACGGAAGATGCTTCGACTCCGGCAAGTCGCTCTCCGTATTCTTGCCCGATCGAGCTTTCCCGCTCATTCCCCTGTTGATCCGATTCGTTAAAAGGAGACGGCGCATCGATGATGGCTTGGATCTGTTCGCCCGCTTCCTTCCCGTCCATCGTCGCGTGATAGTCCGCGCCGAGCGAACGGATCGGCACGAAAAATTCCGGCGCCAGAATCAAAATGGTCAGCGCGCCTTCGAGCATGAATGTTCCGTTCACGAGCCGCAGCCCCAGGCTGACCGCCACGCAGGCGACCGACAGCATCGTAAAGAAATCGAGCGCGAACGAAGACAAAAACGCCACCCGCATGCTGCGGATCGTCGCCTTGCGGTACCGCTCGCTCGTGCGTTCGATCGACTCCGCGTGAGCTCGGCTGCGGCCGAGGAACTTCAGCGTCTCCAGGCCGCGCAGCGAATCGACGAAGTGGTTGGACAGCACGCGGTAAGTCGCCCACTGCTTATCCATCTGCTTCTGCGCGGCCATGCCCAGCAAAATCATGAACGCGATCAGGATCGGGAAAACGAAGCCGAGCAGCAGCGCCGAAATCCAGTCCAGTCGGAGCACGTAAAGACCGATAAACAGCGGCGTGAACACATTGGTCATCAGCCGCGGCAGAAACAATTCGAGAAACGTGCGGTATTTGCCGACGCCTTCCCTCACCAGCGTGACCAGATTGCCCGTGCCGAGCTTTCCGGCGGCGCGCGGTCCCAATTCGAACAGCTTGTCCATCATTTGCCGACGCAGTTCTTCGCCCGTTTTTTCCGCGAACCGGTAAGACACTTTCGATTGAACGAACGTCATGCCTTGACGCAGAAGCAGGGCCGCCAGAAAGCCGGTCAGGCGGCCCGCCTGCTCGGAAAGGCTGTCGCCCGCGAACAATCCGGAGATCGCCTGAGCCAGCCACACCGCCTGCAGGATCACGGCCGCGCTCTGCACCATGGCACACAGCGCCAGTACCGCCATGACGGGCTTGATGCCTTTCAGCTTTCCGAGGCCCCGTCCCATATCAGTACTCCAGGTGGGTCTTCTCGTGGATGCGCTTATGGAAGACGAAATAACTCCAGATTTGGTACGCCAGAACGAACGGCAGCAGCGCCAGCGACACGATCGTCATCACTTTCAGCGAATAATTGCCCGAGGCCGAGTTATAGACCGTCAGGTCGAACGCCGATCCGAGCGAGCTGACCATAACCCGCGGGAACAAAGCGACGAATACCGCGGCGACCGCCAGCACGATCACCGAACCGGTCATGCCGAACGCCCAACCTTCGCGGCCACGCTTCATGAAGTAGCCCGCCAGCACGAAGGCTGCGGCGCCGACAACGGCCATGATCGCCAGAATCACGCCTCTACTCTGGAAAGCGTCGGTGGACACGAATGTGAGACCAGCCAGAATGACCAGCAGAGCGGCCAGCGGAATCAGCCATTTGCGTGCCATCTCGCGCGCCCGCAGCCGCAGCGAACCTTCGGTGCGCAGAGCCGCGAACATCAGGCCGTGCACGACGCACAGGCAGACGACCGTAAGGCCCGCCACGACGGAATACACGTTGACGACGTCGAAAAATCCGGCGTGCATCTGCATATCGGCGTCGATCGGCATGCCTTTCATCAGCGTCGCGAACACGACGCCCAGCAGGAAAGGCGGCAGGAAGCTGCCGAGGAAAATCGAGATGTCCCAGGCTTTGCGCCAGCCGTCGCTGCCGACTTTGCCACGGAATTCAAAAGCCACGCCGCGCGCGATCAGCGCGAGCAGCAGCACGACGAGCGGGATGTAGAAGCCGCTGAACAGCGTCGCGTACCAGTTCGGAAATGCCGCGAACATCGCGCCTCCGGCCGTCAGCAGCCAGACTTCGTTGCCGTCCCAGAACGGGCCGATCGAGTTGATCAGCATGCGTTTTTCGCTGTCGTTTTTCGCCAGCAGACGGGTCGCCATGCCGACGCCGAAGTCGAACCCTTCCAGGAAAAAGAAACCGATGAACAGTACCGCGACCAAGATAAACCACAGTTCACTAAGAGACATGAGCAACCTCCTTCTCGAACGGATCGTGCGGCTGCTCGAGCCCTTCCTGTTCTCCGCCCGGTCCATGCTTGATTTCTTTGACG
Source organism: Saccharibacillus alkalitolerans (assembly GCF_011090185.1). Classification (GTDB taxonomy): domain Bacteria; phylum Bacillota; class Bacilli; order Paenibacillales; family Paenibacillaceae; genus Saccharibacillus; species Saccharibacillus alkalitolerans. Next base: position 127,358 of record NZ_JAAFGS010000005.1, read on the forward strand.
AACAGATACGCCATCACGCCGCCGAGCAGCGTATACACGGCCGTGAACGTAATGATCGAGAACAGCACCGAACCGGCCGAGACGTTCGGCGACACGCTGTCCGCGGTCGTCATCAGCCCGAACACGGTCCACGGCTGTCGGCCCACTTCGGTCATGATCCAACCGGACGTATTGGCGATGAACGGCAGCGCGATCGCCCATTTCATCGCATGCCAGTACCATTTCGGCGCCTGCTCCACTTTTCGGCGCAGCGCCAGGTACGTGCCGTACAGCGAAAGCAGGATCAGCAGCCCGCCGCTCGCCACCATGATGCGGAAGCTCCAGAACGTCGTTTTGACCGGAGGAATGTAGTCCCCTTCGCCGTACTGCTGCTCGTACTGCGCCTGCAGTTCCTTCATGCCCGTCACGGAGCCGGTAAACTGGCCGTAGGACAGGTAGCTCAGCAGGCCCGGAATCGGCATGTTGATCTCGAACGAATTGCTCTGACCGTTCGTGTCGATGCCGGAAATGATCGCCCACGGCGCTTTTTCCGGCGTCGTTTCCCAGATGCCTTCGGCCGCGGCCATCTTCATCGGCTGGCTCTGCACGAGGTGTTTCGCCTGGGAGTGTCCGCTGAACGCCACGCCGAGCGAGGAGATCAGACCGATCACGATCGCGATGTTAAACGAAACTTTGAACAGATGCACGTCCTTTTTGCCCAGCATTTTGACCGCGCAGATGCCGGCCACGAGGAATGCCCCCGTCAGATAAGCGCCGAACACGGTATGCGGGAACTCGGACATCAGCTGCGGATTCGAGATCAGCGCGAAGAAGTCGTTCATCTCCGCCCGCCCGTTCTGTACGCTGAAGCCGACCGGCTCCTGCATGAACGAGTTGGCCGTCAAAATCCAGAACGCCGACAGCGTCGTGCCCACTACGACCAGCCAGATGCAGGCCAGGTGCAGCTTTTTGGACAGGCGGTCCCAGCCGAAAATCCACAGCCCGATAAACGTCGACTCCAGGAAAAAGGCGAACAGCGCTTCGATCGCCAACGGCGCGCCGAACACGTCGCCGACGAAGCGCGAGTAATCCGACCAGTTCATGCCGAACTGGAATTCCTGCAGAATCCCCGTCACGACGCCGACCGCGAAGTTGATCAGGAACAGCTTGCCCCAGAACTTCGCCATCTTTTTGTACTTTTCGTCTTTCTTGACCACGTACATCGTTTCCATCAGGGCGACGAACAGCACCAGGCCGATCGACACCGGGACGAAAAAGAAGTGGTAAATCGTCGTCAGCGCGTACTGAAGCCGCGCTAGTTCGACCACATCCATGTGATCCCTTCCTCTCTTCTGCTATGTAGGATGATGCTGCTCACGTGCGTGAACGAAATCTGCAATTAGTTTGTCAGAAATCTCACAGCGATTTAGTGAGGTTTATCACAAAAACGGGGGCAAAATGCGAAAAAAAGTGATCTTGGTCACAAAAAGGTTAAAATTTTGCGTGGAAGAGGGGGCTGTGTGGGGGGCGCTCCGTGGGCGGAATCGGGTTACGATCGCTTGTTGTTTTCGGATTCCTTCCATTGGCAGACTTTCAGGGTGGGAATCCGAAAACAAAGGCGAACGCTCCGCTTCTTCACTCCGATTCCGCCCGCTCCACTCGGCACACAGCCGCTCCCGCCGGAGGCGAGGAGAAAAGTCCAATACGCAGGGGCGGGTCCCGCCGAAGGCGAGGACAGGGATACCCAAGTTCGTGGGGGTCCCGCCGAAGGCGGGGACGAGGGCAATCCAGTGCGCGGGTCCCGCCGAGGGCGGGGACAAGGGCAATCCAGTGCACGGGTCCCGCCGAGGGCGAGGACGGGGACACCCTGTTCATGGGGGTCCCGCCGAAGGCGAGGACGAGGGCAATCCAGTGCGCGGGTCCCGCCGAGGGCGGGGACGGGGACACCCTGTTCATGGGGGTCCCGCCGAAGGCGGGGACAAGGGCGATCCAGTGCACGGGTCCCGCCGAAGGCGGGGACAAGGGCAATCCAGTGCGCCGGTCCCGCCGAGGGCGGGGACGGGGACACCCTGTTCATGGGGGTCCCGCCGAAGGCGGGGACAAGGGCGATCCAGTGCACGGGTCCCGCCGAGGGCGAGGACAAGGGCAATCCAGTGCACGGGTCCCGCCGAGGGCGAGGACGGGGACACCCTGTTCATGGGGGTCCCGCCGAAGGCGGGGACGAGGGCAATCCAGTGCGCGGGTCCCGCCGAGGGCGGGGACGGGGACAACCAATTCGTAGGGGTCCCGCCGGGGCGGGACGATGAAGGCGATGCGAAGGAGAGGGAAGGCTGCATCGAAAGACTAACGGAACAATGAGACGCTTAGAGCAGGATTCAAGGCAGTTTGAATTTTTAAAGGAACCAGGCGACGCTTAAACGAGAAAAAAGGGGAATAAACGGCGGTTGAAGACCCTTTTGGGGAGTTAACGGTTATGAGATCCGTTAAAACGGAAACGCGATCATAAAGGAGGCTCTAACGGATATGCGATCCGTTACGCGTTACGTGCTGCTCGTGACGCTTCATGCGTTCCGCGCTCCGGGCGGTGCTCCCGTTTTCGTCTACGGTACGGCAGTTCCCTTTTTATGCGTACCCGCAAGGAGAAGTGCCGGACGAACGGACGCGCGAAGGCATCTCAGAAGCAGGCGGAGTTTCGGACGGAAAAGCCAGTCCGCGTCCGCTATGACGAGCAAAGCGAAAAGCCCGCTTCCCTGCCGGAGATTCCGGCGCGGAAAGCGGGCTTGGATCGGATAGCGGAAACCGCCGTTTGCGAAAAGGGCTCATATAACGGCCGGCAAGGGGACGCGGAACCGGCGTCTTTGCAGCCGCGTTCTTGTGTTTATACCGAAGGAGCGGCCGGCGGTACGAGGTTCTCGCCCTGCTCCGGTTCGTCGTGCTGCACGAGCGAGTGTTTTTTCCATACCCGGCTCTTCCAGCGCATGTACATGATGGCGACGCGAATCCATTCGTCGGCGGCGATCGCCAGCCAGATGCCCGGCAGGCCCATGTTGAACTGGAACACCAGCACGTAGCCGAGCGGCAGGCTGATGCCGACCATCGAGACGAGGCCGACGTAGACCGGGAACTTGGCGTCGCCGGCGGCGCGCAGCGAACCGATCACGATCATGTTGAACGTACGGGCCGTCTCCAGCACGATGCTGAGGACGAGCACCTGCGTCGCCATCCGGATAACGTCCGCGTCTTCCGTGAAGATGCCGACCAGCGGATGGCGCAGCAGAATGACGACGAGGTCGACGACCACCGTAATGACGATCGCGCGCTTGACGCTGCTCCATACCTGATGATAGGCGTCTTCCTTGCGGTTGGCGCCGACCAGGCGGCCGACGATGATGCCGGTTCCGATCGCGACCGCGACGGCGAACAAATAAATGAACATCGAGATATTCGTCGCATACTGCCGTGCCGCAAGCGCCTGAGCGCCGAGGAACGTGGCATAGAAAAAGAAGATCATCTGGCACGACTGGTACGTAATCTGCTCAAGCGCGGACGGAATGCCGATCTTGAGAATCTTCATGATATACTCCCGCGACAAATTCAGGTAGAACTTGAACTGAATGCGGACTTCCATGACCTGGTACAGCATCCACACCAGGAAGAAGACCGCGACCGCGCGGCTGATGACCGTGGCAAGAGCCGAGCCCTGCACGCCGAGCTGCGGGAAGCCCAGATGGCCGAACACGAGCAGGTAGTTGCCGGCCAGGTTCAAAGCGTTCATGCCCAGAGCGACGAACATCGTGGCCTTCGTCTGTCCGTAAGTTCGAATCGTGGCGGACAGCATGTTGATCAGCGCCTGCAGGAAAATCGCGCCGCCGACGATGGCCAGATAGGAATTCGCGTACACGAGGATGTCTCCGTGCAGATTCAGCATCGTCATCAGGTGCTGGCCGAAAATCAGGAAGATTCCGCTCATCAGCACGCCGAGCATCAGATTAAGCGTAATGGACAGTCCCGAGATCCGGGCGGCTTCGTAGTGATTCCGGGCTCCGATATATTGGGCGATAACGATAGCGGCACCGTTACCGACGACTTCGAGAATCAGGATGGCGATCGAGATCACCTGGTTGGCCGCCCCTACGGCAGCCACGGCATCGTCCGATACGGCGCTCAGGACGAGCGTATCGACGATCCCCATCAGCATAAACAGAAAAACTTCGAGGAAAATCGGCCAGGTCAAACGGAACAAGTTGAACTCTTTCTCCAGCGGCAGCCGGGTCGGAGCGGTACCGTTTTTGACTTGCATCTCTTCACCCTCCTTCGATCGTTCGTTTGGAAAACAAACGTATCTTAGCACGGCGAAGTTGAAAAATCAGCCCCCTTTTACGAAATTTCCTGAAAATTATATTTCAAGCTGTCAAAGTTCCTTTTTTGTATGGCATTATCCGCTCAGACCCGGACCTGTTCGAGCATGCTTTCGGAAGCCGCCGGAGTTTCGAAATGGGCCTCGGCGCGTTCCATTCGATTTCGCCCGCCCTTTTTGGCTTCATATAGGGCAAGGTCGCAGCATTTGTAAATCCGGTCCAGATCGGAACGATGTTCGGGGACGAAAGTCAGCGCGCCGATGCTGAGCGTATAAGAACCTTCCACCGCGGTACGCATGCGCTCCGCCAACAGAGTCGATTCCGCTTTCGTGGCGCCGGGCAGCAGAATCGCGAATTCGTCTCCGCCGTAGCGCCCGAACAGATCTTCCGGCCCCAGCTGGCGCGCCACCACTTCGCTCATTTCTCTCAGAACCCGGTCGCCGATATCGTGCCCGTATGTATCGTTGATTCCTTTGAAGCCGTCGATATCGAACAGCAAAAAAGAAACCGGGCGGCGGCGCTTGGCATATCGTTCCAACACGATCTGGGACTTGTTCAAAAAGGTCCGTCGGTTCCAGATTTGCGTCAGGTCGTCCAGACTCGCCAAACGCTGCAGCTCTTCGTCCGATTTCTGTTTGGCCAGCAGCACGAAGCCCGTGTTGCCCAGCATCATCGTCATGTAGGCCGAGATCGTAAACAAGCTTTGACTGACGTTCGCCGCCAAGACGCTTTCCGCGCCGTTTTGCGCGAACCAAGCCGCCGAAGCGCGCACGAACAGACAGGCGGCGACAAACGTATACAGGACGCCCATCAGCCTGCGCAGCGCCGTCGCTTTCCGCTGCGTCAGCAGGAGGAGGGCCGGCGGCGCGACCAACAAACCTGAAAATACGGAAGCCAGGGCAATGCGAAGCATTTCTTCATTGCGAAAAAAAACAATGCCGTTAAAGGACAAAATGGCCGTCGACACCAGAAGAAGGCCGAGTCTTCGGGCGCGAGGCGTAAGCGCCCCCTGCAGCCGCAGCAGCGCCCCCGCCTCGAAAGCCGTGCTGAGGAAGAGCAGCGTATTCGAAAGCGAGATTACGGCCAGCTCGCCGAGGCTTGCCTTCAGCAGCATAAACGTCCAAGCGCCCGCCTGGATCAGCTTGGCGGTAAAAAAGAGAGAGATCGAAGCGTCCCGGTTCTCGCTGAGACGATAGGCGCTCAGCAGCACGATGGTAAGCACATGTCCGCAAATCAGAAAAATATAGACGGTTTGCGGATCCAAATGAAAACTCATGGCGGTTGCTCACTCTTCCCTTCAGATCGTCAGCCGGGCGATGTCGCGCCAATGCAATGCGATTTCCGTAAAGGTTTCTTCCCCGATCCGAATCTGTTTGCGGTCGAGTTCTTCGCCTCCGAGTTTCCGGTAAAAATGAACGGCCGGGTTCTGCTCCAGCACCCATACCATCAACGAAAGGTACCCGCTCTCCCGCAGCCGCTCCACCATTTGGCGCATCATTCTGCGGCCGATGCCCTTGCGCTGTTCGCTCTGCAGCAAGTAGACGGCGTACAGCTCCGCTTCGCCGATCCGGCCCGTCTCGCGGTCGATACCGTAATCGAGAAATCCGCAAATTTGTCCCCGTTCGTTCTCGGCAACCATCACGCCTTCCCCGGGTTCCGGATCGGTCAAACGCTTCTCCCAACGGTTCCAGCGTTCCTCCACGGACAGCTGATCCAAGTAATCGTCCGAAATGACCCCTTTGTACGTCGTTTTCCAACTGTCGACATGAACCTGCGCAATGCCTGCGGCATCTTCGGGTCTGGCTAATCTTATCTTCATCAGGGTCGCTCCTCTGTAAAAAGTTCAGCCAACGGGGACACGCCCGCACCGCGTCTCGTCGGCCGGGATGATACATGTCGTCATTGAACGGTTCGGACGAAAAATTCGAAACGATGAACCTAAAGATAGTTAAGGATATAAGATTCGGCGCGTTCTTGCAAATTCCTGCCGAGGAAAGCAAGTTATTCCCAATGTTGTGCGAAGAGCACACAAGTCCCTTTCCACGCAAAAAAATCCGCTTCCGTGAGAGGAAGCGGATCAACGTGTCGAGAAAATCTAACGTAGCTAGAAGCGAGACGACGGAGAGAGAAATTCAGTGAAGGAACGATAGTGTTCGCCTTTGAAATCGAGAAAATCCCGCTAACATTTGATCCCTTTTCTCGATTTCAACACGCGACCGGAACGAATTTCTCTCGGAGTCGGCTCGCTTCTTCCTCCTACGTGACTTTCTCTACACTCTGATCCGCTTCCGTGGGAGGAAGCGGATTTTAAGCGAGTAGGATTAACGGATATTTGGGATGCCGGAACGGCTGCTCAAAGGCTTGATGCCCCAGATCTCCGTCGCGTATTCATTGATCGTGCGGTCGCCGGCAAAACGGCCGGATTTCGCGATGTTCAAAATGGCCTTTTTCGTCCAGCTTTTCGTGTTGAGATAATCCAGGCCGATCTGCTCCTGAGTCTGCGCATAGCTGGCAAAGTCGCGCAGAACGAAGTATTCGTCGTTGTGGCTCAGCAGCGAATGGTAGATCGGATCGAACGTTTGGCCGTTATGGCAGAACGGACCCGGATGAACGAGCTGATCCAGCACTTTTTTCACGCGCTCGTCGCTGTTGTAGATCGCCCCGGCGGAATAACCGCCTTCGCGGTAGTATTTCTCGACTTCTTCCACGCGCAGTCCGAACAGGTACATCCCTTCGTCGCCGAGCGATTCGTACATTTCGACGTTCGCTCCGTCAAGCGTACCGATCGTCAGAGCGCCGTTCATCATCAGCTTCATGTTGCCCGTCCCCGACGCTTCTTTACCCGCCGTCGAAATTTGCTCGCTGACGTCGGCCGCCGGAATGATTTTTTCCGCCAACGATACCGAGTAGTTTTCCAGGAAGAACACCTTCAGCAGGTCTTTGGTCTGCGGATCGTTATTGACCGTATCGGCGATATTGTTGATCAGCTTGATGATCTGCTTCGCCATATAATAGCCCGGAGCCGCCTTCGCGCCGAAGATGAACGTGCGCGGCGTGAATTCGAGCGACGGATTTTCCTTGATGCGGTTGTACATGTCCATGATGTGCAGCGCGCTCAACAGCTGGCGCTTATACGCGTGCAGACGTTTGACCTGAACGTCGAAGATCGAGTTCGTGTCGACCGCCATGCCGTGCTTTTTGTAAATGTAGGAAGCGAGACGCTCCTTGTTTTTATGCTTGACCGTGCGGATCTTATCTTGGAACACGGAATCGCCGGCATGCTTCAGCAGCTGCGTCAGTTCGTCCGGCCGGGTCTTCCAACCCGTTCCGATGACCCCTTCGATCACGCCGGCCAGGTCCGGATTGGCATGCATCAGCCAGCGGCGGTGCGTGATGCCGTTCGTTTTGTTGTTGAAGCGCTCCGGATAGAGTTCGTAAAAGTCCTTCATCTCGCGCTTTTTCAGGATGTCCGTATGCAGCGCGGCTACCCCGTTGACGCTGTGGCTGCCGTGGATTGCCAGATGCGCCATCTTGATCTGTCCGTTCGCGATGATCGCCATGCGGGAAACGCGATCCTGATCTCCCGGATACTCTTCGAGCAGCGAAGCGCAGAAGCGTCTGTTCACCTCTTCGATGATCATATAAAGACGCGGCAGCAGCTCGCGGACCATCTGCTCCGGCCACGTTTCGAGCGCTTCGCTCAGAATCGTGTGATTGGTGTACGATACGACGCGGGAAACGATGTCCCAGGCTTCCTGCCATCCGAAGCTTTTTTCGTCCAGCAGAATGCGCATCAGTTCCGGAATGACCAGCGTCGGATGCGTGTCGTTGATATGAATCGCGACTTTCTCCGGCAGACGGTCGTACGGCAGGCCGAGTTTGTCGAAGGTGCGGAGCACGCTCTGCACGCCGGCCGAACACAGGAAGTACTCCTGCTTCAGGCGCAGCAGCTTGCCTTCGTATTGGGAATCGTCCGGATACAGGAATTCGGATACCGTTTCGACCGAGCGTTTATAATCGAGGAAATTGTAGTAACTGCCGCCCGGACCGCCGAAGCCTTTGGTCGGATCGGCCGCCGATTCCGCGCTCCACAGACGCAGCGTGTTAACGGCCGCATTCTCGTAACCCACGACCGGAACGTCGTAAGGCACGGCCCAGACGTCTTCGCCGTTTTTCGTTTCGTACGTGTAGTTTCCGTCTTCTTTTTCCACGACTTCGACGTTGCCCCAGAAGCGAACGTTCAATCTTTTGTCGTCGCGGCGGACTTCCCAGACGTTGCCTTTTTGCAGCCAGTAGTCCGGCAGTTCGACTTGGTGGCCGTCGATGATCTTCTGCTCGAACAGGCCGTATTTGTAGCGGATGCCGTTGCCGTGCCCGGCGTAGCCGAGCGAGGCGAGCGAATCGAGGAAACAAGCCGCCAGACGGCCGAGACCGCCGTTGCCGAGGCCCGCATCCGCTTCGTATTCTTCGATATCTTCCAGGTCCCAGCCCAGTTCGCCGAGTCCTTCGCGCACCATTTCCAGCACGCCCAGGTTCAGCAGGTTGTTGCCGAGCAGGCGGCCTATCAAGAATTCCATGGAGAAGTAGTAAACCTGGCGTTCGCCCTGCTCGGTGTACGCGCGGTTGGTCGCCGCCCAGTCCTGGCCGATCCGCTCGCGGATCATGCTGCCGAGCGCGGCGTATACGTCGTCCTCCGTCACTTCGTTCATTTGGCGTCCGGTCTTGCCGACAAGCCTTTGTTTGAACTCCTGTTTAAAACTTTCTTTATTGGTAAACATGGTTGAGCCCCTTTCCCATTTCGCCGAACCGGGTTCGGCGGCGGACGAATAAAGTATGGTTTTCTCTACAACGACTCAGCCGTCAGGGTATCGTTAAGAGTATAGCAAGATATAAAAAAGCCTTCCACACCCGGGTCCCCCTTGAGGGAACCGGAACAGAAGGCTTGTGGTTTCGATTATATATCGGTCAGCAAGCGGACTTTTTAAACCCTTTTTCTGCCGAAGCATGTCGAATTTTACAGTTAGCAAGCTTGGTAATACCGGATCAGATCGTGCTGCGCTTGGCGATCACGAACGGTCTTCGGGAATCGCCGACCAGCGTCCGATTCTCCGTCAGCTGCACGTCTTTGTCGAGAATGACGTTCTCCACGATCGCTCCCGCTTCGATCACGCATTTCTGCATGATGATCGAGTTGATGACCTTGGCGCCTTTCTCCACCTTCACGCCGCGGAACAGGATGCTGCCTTCGACTTCGCCCGCGATCCGGCAGCCGTTGGCCACGAGAGAGTTGCGAACGTCCGCGCCCTCGAGGTACTTGGTCGGCGCTTCGTATTTGATCTTCGTGTGCACCGGCATATCTTTCGAGAACAGCTGATTGTATTTTTCCTGATCGAGCAGCTCGAGACTGTTCTTATAGTAGCTTTCGACCGAGTTGATGACCGCATGATAGCCTTTGTACTCGTAAGCGGCGATCTTCAATCCGTTCGGATTTTTAAGGATGGCGTCGCGGAAGAAGTAGCTGTCCCCGTGCGCGATGCAGTATTCCATCTGCTGCATGAACAGGCTCTTTTCCATGATGAACAAGTCGATGTAGACGTTGTGATGGCCCTTCTCGTTATGGATGCCGGTCACGAAGCCGTCTTCGCCGACCTCGACCCGGAAGCACGGATCGTGTTCCGCTTCGGGCAGATCGATGTGCTTGTACACGACCGTCACGTCCGCGCCCGATTTTTTATGATAGGTCGCGAGATCGCAGAAGTCGACTTTGGACAGATGCTGGCTGCCCGAGTGCACCACGTATTCGCCGGTGCTGCGGTCGAAGAAGTCGCGGTTGTTGTGCATATGCTGCAGATCGCCCGCCGAGATATCGGTCGGGTCGTTCCAATCCGGCGGCAGAACGAACAATCCGCCCCGCTTGCGGTCAAGATCCCAAGGGCGTCCTTCGCCCAGATGGTCGAGCAGCGAGCGGTATTTGCGGCGGACGAACAGCGCGATGTCCTGTACGCCGGCGCTCATCATATTGGACAGCGCGAAGTCGATCAGCCGGTAACGTCCCGCGAAGGGAACGGCTGCGCCCGCACGAAAATACGTCAGTTCGTTTAATTGGTCCAGCTCGTGATCCAAATTGATTACACCCATGAGTTTCATGGTTTCACCGTCCCTTTTCTGCTGTCTTTAATTGGTTTTTAAAATCCTATTCGTTGGAGAGGCTTGAAAGCTGCGGGAGAAGTTCGTTCAAGCCGCTGTCTCGCCCGAAAAGCGGAATCGAATTTAAAAAAGGAATCTTTCCGGGTTCAAAGGCGTCTTGCACTGAATTTCCCCCTTCGCTTACGACCTCGCAAGAGAATCGGAAATTTTTAAAACCTTTTTTTGGTTTGGTCAGTAAGGCGTATCGCCGTTTGGACGGCGAATTTTCGTCGCCTTTGATCACTTGGTGATCAATAAGGCGTATCGCCGTTTATCAATAAAATTTCGCTGTCGTCTTCGCGGCCTTCGCCGATGACGGTACCGTCCGGAATCACTTTGCCCTGGTCGACGATCGCGCGGTGGATGCGCACGTTGCGCCCGATCTTCACTTCCGGCATGATGACCGATTCCGTGATCACGCTGCCTTCGCCGACTTCGACGCCGTAGAACAGCACGGAGCGCTCGACTTCGCCGCAGACGGTGCAGCCTTCGTTGACCATGCAGTTCTTCAGCTTGGCTTCCGGCGCGATGTACTGGGCGGGCTCGTTCGGGTTCCGCGTGTAAATGCGCCATTCCGGATCGTTCAGGTTAAGTTCCGGTTCGTCGTTCAGCAGGTCCATATTGGCTTCCCACAGGCTCGGAATCGTGCCCACGTCGCGCCAGTAACCTTCGAACGGATACGCGTACAGCGACAGGCCGTCTTCCAGCATCTTCGGTACGACGTCCTTGCCGAAATCGTGCGAAGATTCGCTGTCCGGCTTGTCGATGTCTTCCACCAGATACTTGCGCAGCACGTCCCATTTGAAGATATAGACGCCCATCGACGCCAGCGTGCTTTTCGGCTGCTTCGGCTTTTCGTCGAATTCGTAGATGCGCAGATCGTCGTGCGTGTTGATCATGCCGAAGCTCGGCGCTTCTTCCAGCGTGACGTTGATGACGGAAATGGTGCAGTCCGCCCCTTTTTCCTTGTGATAATCGAGCAGTTTGTTGTAATCCATTTTATAAACGTGATCGCCCGACAGCACCAGCAGATGCTCGGGATCGTATTGGTCGATAAATTTGAGATTCCGCGAGATGGCGTCGGCCGTCCCCCGGTACCAACTGCTTCCGTTTTCCCGCTCGTGCGGAGGCAAAACAAATACGCCGCCGTTTTTGCGGTCCATGTCCCAATCGCTTCCGACGCCTATGTAAGAATGCAGCACGAGCGGCTCGTACTGGGTCAGCACCCCTACGGTGTCGATGCCGGAATTGGTGCAGTTGCTAAGCGGGAAGTCGATAATGCGATACGTTCCGCCGAAATAAACGGCAGGCTTGGCCAAAGATTTGGTCAATCCTTTCAGTCTCTTTCCCTGTCCGCCGGCCAGCAGCATGGCAATCATTTCTTTTTTCTTCATTCAGACGAACCTCCTCGGCAGTATATACGGTTGTAAGCAGGGCGGAGCGGTCTCCGCAGATGTCTTGACGCTCCAAACGGGAAAACGAAAAATACGACTTGCCAAGATTCTTCCGATGGTTAAACAAGACAGACAGGATAAAACCACATAAACATCTTTAACCCCGGCAGCAGGTTTGGAATCGTCGAAAACCGGGATTTTCGGAAGAAAAAAGCGATAATGAAAGGTGTTGGACGGTGCAAACGATTGAACTGGGACAGGATAAAAAAATTCGGCAAACTCTTCCTCCATCGTACCATATGCTGTAAAAAATAAAATATTTATGTAAGCGTTATGAAAGGTCGTTTTCCTGCCGGGCTGCAAGCGCCGATCGTTCGCGTTCCAAAAAAAGAGCCCGGCGTTTCGCTGTTCGAATAGCGAAAACCGGACTTCATGACGAATCGGCACATGCGAGAAGCCTTTTGAGCGGGCGGCGGCCGATTCAAGGAACGGGCAGGCGCTGACGCGTCAAGGAACCATCCGCATATCGCCGAGGTTGAATACGGGCAGCGCCTGCGCCAGCAGCAGAGCCGCCGCCGTCGCTCCCGCCAGCAGCAGCAAAGCGGCCGCGTCGCTTCGCGTGACCGGCGACGAATAATAGTAAGTACGCCGGCTGCCGGCGTCGAAGCGTTTGACCTCCATCGCGGCGGCCGTTCGCTGGGCGCGCCGGATGCTCTGCGCCAGCAGAGGCAGCGCATATCGCTCCGGCAGGCGCAGCAGGGCGCCGGCGCGGGAGCCGCTGCCGGAACCGCGCACGGCCAGCGCGTCGCGCCGGATGCGCAGTTCCTCCAGCGCCATCGGCATCAGCCGGAGCGATGCCATAAAGCTGTAGGCGTATTTCGGACTCAGCTTCAGCCGCTGCATAAGCGCGTAGAACAATCCGGTCGACGAGGTTGTCAGCACGAACAGCAGCCCCTGGCAGCCGAAAGCGATGGAGCGGAAGCCCAGATGCAGGCCGCGGTAGAAGCTTTCCTTCGAGATCGCGACGGGTCCGAAAGACCACCAGATCTCGCTGCCTTTGCCGAACAGGATCATCGTCAGCGACGCGGAAGCGAACGCCAGCGCGAAGCCGGAGGCCAGCAGCGCCGTTTTCCAGATCGGATAACCCGAAGCGGCAAACAGCAGCAGCAGAAACACGCACGCCAGATAAAACGAAGCGTCGATCCGGTGCGTCAGCATCGTCACGACGAACAGGAGCACGAACAGCGCCAGCTTGACCGCCGGATTCGCCCGGTGCAGCCAGGTCCTTCTGGAAGGTTCGAAAAACCGTTTCATGCTTCGCCCCCCTCTGCCAGTCGGACGCGGGAAGCACGCGGACGCCCCGTCGATTCCGCGGAGACCAGTCTGCCGCCTTCGACCCGCCATACCTGCGTCGCCAGACGCTCGGCGATCTCGTTTTCGTGCGTAATCATCAGAACCGCATGTCCCGAAGCGCGAAGCTCTTCGCACAGATCGAGCATCGCGAAAGCGTTTCGGGCGTCCTGCCCGAACGTCGGCTCGTCGAGCAGCAGCAGCGGCTTGTCCGACACGACCGCCGAAGCGACGCTCAGCCGGCGTTTCTGGCCGAGCGAGAGCAGATACGGATGACGGTCGGCGTAGTCGCCGAGACCGAACCGATTCAAGCATTCGTCCGCCCGAAGGGCGATTCCGGCTTCGGCCCCGGAGCCGGGTTTCGTTCGGCGCCTCGGCAGGCCCAGACGGGCGAGCACGCTTCGGCGGCCGGCATTCCGCGCCGCTTCGGCTTCGCCGCGAAGCGTGAAGGCCACCTCGTCCAGCACCCGGTTCGTCACGAACTGGAACTCGGGATTTTGGAAGACGAAAGCGGCGCGCTTCGCCGCCGTCTCGCGCACTTCCCTGCGGCCGACGGGCGCATCCGCGCCGTACCGGCATTCGCCCTCCCGGGGCAGCAGCCCCATCAGGCCGAGCAGCAGCGAGCTCTTGCCGGCGCCGTTGGGCCCGGTCAGCGCGATCAAGTCGCCGGGCATGACGGCGGCGGATTCCACCGCGCAGACGACCTTCCCGCCGCGCAGCACGCGGAAGTTTTCGAGGCGCAGCAGCGGCTCGGAAACCTCGCCGCTTTCTTGCGCCGGAAGAACGGCGCGGGCCGTTATCCGCTGCTCCGGCGCCGCCCCGTCAAGTCCCTTCCCGCTAATTCCCCGGCCGTACGCGTCGTCCCACGCCTCCGGATACCAGATGCCGTACTGCCGGAGTTCCGCGCGGTAGCGGCCGAAGATCGCGGCCGCGCTTCCGTCGGCCATGATGCTGCCGTCGTCCCGGAACAGGACGACCCGGTCCACCCAATCGAGCACTTCCTCGATCCGGTGCTCGACGATAATGACGGTACGCCGCTCGCAGACGCGGCGCACCGCTTCCCAGATCGTGCGCCGCCCCTCGGGATCGAGCAGCGCGGACGGTTCGTCGAGCAGCAGCGTATCCGGCTCCAGCAGCAGGGCGGACGCCAGCGCCAGCCGCTGCTTCATCCCCTGCGACAGCGATCCGATCGGCACGTGCGGGTCGGGCAGATTCAGCCCTACCTGCAGCAGCGCGGCCTCGATGCGAGGCATCATCTCTTCTCTCGGGACGGCCAGGTTTTCCAGCACGAAGGCCAGTTCCTCGTCCACGTAAGGCATGCAGAATTGGGTATCGGGGTCCTGGAAGACGATCCCCGCCGATTCCGGCACCTTCAACCGCTCCGCTTTAAGCGGCACTTCCGTTACGCGCGGAATAATCCCGCCGAGCACCTGCAGCAGCGTCGATTTGCCGCAGCCGCTCGGACCGAGCAGCAGCACCTTTTCTCCGCGCCGGATCTTCAGCGACAGATCGCGGAAGAGCAAATCCGGCGCGCCCGGAAATTTCAGGCGCAGACCGGCGGCTTCGGCCGCCGGCTCTTCGCTCTCTTCCCGCGTGGGCCGCCCGGCGCCGTCCGGCTCCGCGGCTCCGGGCATAGACACTCGTTCCTCCAGCGGCCCAAGCTGCAGCTGAACGTTCTCCCGCTCCGCCGATTCCCCGTCGGGCTTATGCGGCCGCGCTTCGGCGCGGCGCTCCCGGAGCGGCTCAACTTTTCTGTTTTCCATGTCGATCCTCTCCTTTCGCGCTCACATCTCTCCGTCCGGACGGCTTGCCCGGATCGGGAAGGCGCGGGCCTCAGCCGTCCAGCGCATCGTATTCTTTCCGGTCTACCGGCCGCAGCGACTGGGTTACGCCCGCCTTCTCCAGCAGCTTCGCCAGACCGTACATCAGATAGCCCGCGATGACGAACGATCCGATCGCCCGCAGCGAGTACTTGTACACGAGCAGCCAGGTCGCATACTCCGTGACATAACCGTAATAAATGTCCGCCAGCAGCGATGCCGCCGCCGCGGCGATACCGGCCAGGCCGGCGACGAAAGCATTCGCTTTGCGGTAGCGGAACGCCGCGAACACCAGCTCCGCGGCAAGCCCCTGCACGACGCTGTACAGCAGCAGCTGAATGCCGTAGGCGCTGCCGAACGCGATCTCCAGATGCGCCGCCGCGATCTCCGCGACCAGCGCCACGCCCGGTTTGCGAATCAGCAGAAACGCCAGCGTCGATGCGGCGAACCACATGCCGTAGACTAGCTCGTCCGACTGAACGAACAGCAGTCCCGCCACGCTCGATACCGACGCCCATAAGTGATAGACGACGCCCAGTACCAGCGATACGACCACCGTGACCAGCACGTCCGTCAGCGTCAATCCTCTGCGGCGCGAAGCCGCTCCCGAAACTTGTGTACTCATCTTTCCCATTCTCCCCGCTTTTTTCGATTCTGCGCTAACGACGATGGTTCGGCCGGTGCGGTTCGCGCCGCATGAACACAAAAAAACGGCTTTCTGGCATAAAAAATGCGCAGAAAGCCGCTGATTTCACGGACGGATACGAATTCTCTACGCTGGCATGACCCAGATCAGATTAACGGTCAGAAGCGGATTCCTCGGCTTCAGTCTCAGCCCGGCTCGCCCGGACCCCCGTATCGTTATGCAGTTGCTTTTTACCCTACAACGTTTTTTGCGCGGACGCAACCACGAATTTTTCGAAAAAGGTTCATCTCCTCGAACGCCCGCGGCGAACACTCCCCATTTCCGCTCTTCCCCGCTTTCGTCCGAACGGCTTCCGCCTACTTCATCCCCCGCCGCAAAATTCGCAGCATAATTCCCTGGATCAGCCGGAACGGCAGCCGCTTTTTCAGAGCCACCAGCAGCGCGGCTCCGCGCGGAACCACGTAGCGGAAGCGTCCGCGTCCCCTGCGCCCGAGCGCCAGGCCGACCGCGAGTCTCGCGACGTCGCGCGGGTCTCCGCCGCCCGCCGCGCTGGCGCGGGACATCTCCAGCATTCGCTCCAGCGCGGGACCGTTCGGCGAGCCGGACGAGCGGTGAATGCCCGAGAATCCTTTTTCCCAGATCTCCGTTTTGTACGAAGCCGGCTCGATCACGTACGTCCGGATCCCGTACGGAGCCGTCTCCAGCGCCAGCGACTCGCTGAATCCTTCGATCGCGAATTTCGAAGAGACGTACGGCCCGTAGCCGGGCAGTCCGATCGCTCCGCTGACGCTGCTCATCTGCAGGATGCAGCCGCTTCCGGCTTCCCGCATATACGGAAGAACCGCCCCGGTCATCGCGATCAGGCCGAACACGTTGACCGCAAACTGCTCCCGCCAGCCGTCCATCGGAACGTCGCCGATAAATCCGCCCATCGCCATGCCCGCGTTGTTGACGAGAATATCGATCCGCCCGAGCGTCTCCGCCACGCTTCGAACCGCTTCCGTCACGCGCGCGTCGTCGCATACGTCGAGCGCAAACGGCCGGATCAGCCCCGATACCGGCCCCCCGCCGAGCGGCTCCAACCCGCGCCCCGACAGGGATATGCCCGAATCGCCGGACATTCCCGCTTCCCGGTCCGCCTGCGCCGCCGCTTCGGCCAGCCGCTCCGCCGCTTCCGGCTTTCGCATCCCGGCCGCCACGACGGCGCCCGCCTTCGCCAATTCGATGCAAATATGCAGCCCGAATCCGCTCGACGTTCCCGTCACGATCGCGACTTTGCGCGTTTCCGTTCGCCCGCTTCCTTCTTTTTCGTTCGCTTCCGCCGACATCCTTGTTCCTCCCGCTTTCCGCCGCTCCGAATTTTCGTGCCTTTCGCTTCATTGTAGCAGGCGGGCAGCCGATTGACGAGGCTTCGGGCGCCGCCCGCAAACGCGAAAACGGCCTCTCGGGAGAATGAATTCTCCGCCGAAAGGCCGTTTGACGCTCACACTTATGTACGCTCCCGGCACGTCCTCTGTCCGAAGAAGAAGACGCGCTGCGCATACGGTTACGCATATATGGTCGATTCATTATTGGCATCCGTTTTGATTCTTAGAACCAAAGCTCGCTCTGCTCGGCGGCTTTGAATCGGCGCAAACGGTTGCGGAAAATGGCACTGCCCCCGGTGCGCCCCGCTCCGCAGCGAATCCGACGTCTGGTCAGCATGGTCACTCCTCCTTCCTCATCCCGGCGCTATCGCGTCTCGAAGGATGAAAACTAACGAGTGATTACCCCCGGACGTCAGCTTTTAAACAGGCGGGCAGGCGAAAATGTAAAATTTAATTTAACCGGAGGCTTCCGGGTTCAACGGATTTCCGAAGGACTCTTACCGGTATACTGCTTGAACTGCCGGCTGAAGAAAAAGATATCGCGGTAGCCGAGCGCCTCCGCCACTTCCGTTACGTTCATGCCCGCATGCCCCAGCAGATGCTGGGCGCGCTCGATCCGCATCCGGATGATGTAAGACTGAACCGACGCTCCGATCAGCTCCTTGAATTTGGCGGAAAAATAACGGGGAGACAGTCCGGCGCGCGCCGCGAGGTCTTCTACCCGGTGGGCAAGGCTCGGATGCTGGCGGACGTAGTTGGCCGCTTCGTGCACCACCTCGTACAGATGATTGCTTCCCCGGCGTTCCGAAGGCTCTTCGCGGTCGCCGCGCAGCAGGTGAATCATCATCTGCTTAAGCAGCAGTTTCGCCTCCTCTTCGGCGGCGTAGGCATCGCTTAAAAATACGCGAACGTAACGGGACAGCAGATACTCGAAGTCGACCGTCTCGTTCAGCACGCGGTAGGCGTCCGGAATCTCGTAGGCGGCGGCCTCGACATTGAAATGAATATAAGTCAGCACAAGCGGCTTCTGCGGATTGTGCGTGGCGCTCGTATGGTCGCCCGGCCGGAACAGAAAACAGCTTCCTTTGCCGATCTCGTGCGGTTCGTCGTTCAGCATCAGGGAACCTTCTCCGCTCCAAACGTAAAACAGATCGTAATTCTGGAGCGGCTGCTCGCGTTTTTGCCATTTCCAGCCCGGCTCGCAAGCGATCTTCGCGACATAGGGCGTCAGGATAAAAGAGGATGACGGTACGTTCAGCATGGGCAACCCGCTCCTTTCTGAGGATCGAATATGGGATATGCCGAAAGCGGTAGAAAAAAGGCTTCCCCGTCCCGGCGTTACGTCAATCGGGCTCGTCCGCTCCGTCTTCTCGGTCGGCTCCGCGCGAGCGGCGGGCGTCCTGTTCGGCCGTCTCCTCGTACGTCCACAGCGAGACCCGGCGTCCCGGAGCGCCGCCCTCTCCCGAGTCGGCTTCGCCAAGAAGAGAGGGCGCTCCGACGCCCGCGCTTCGGCTTGCGTCGGCGGTATCCGCTTCGCCGCTTCCGCTCGTTTCCGAGGCGTCCGAAGCTCCGGGATCCGCCGCTTCGGCGGCGATCAGCCGATCGTAATAATCGTGGATGTAAGGGCGGCGGCCGCCTTTTTGCACGAAGCGCCAATCTTTCTCCACGTTGAGCCTGACCCGGTACAGCATGTCCAGCAGCTGCCGCGTTTCTTCCGGGGACAGGCCGCGCAGCGACGATTCGTCGGTATGTCGGCCTTCGTCCTGAATAAACAGATACGCCGACTTGCCCTGCTCGGTCGGATAGACCCGCTTGTCCTTGCGCAGGTTCGGAGCTTCGCGCAGGAAGATCAGCCCGTCGTCTTCCAGCTTCTGCAGCGCCCGCGACGCGGCGGCTCGCTTGACCTTGAGGCGATCCGGCACGCTGCCGGCGGGTTCGCCCGGGTTCTCGCATACGAACGTCAAATACAGATGCAGCCCTCGCGACAGCTTCAGATGCTTGAACTCGATGCTGCTGATCGCTTCGGAACAGCGGGCGATCGCCTCGATCTCGCGAAGCACTTCCTTCACGGCGCAGACCTCCTTTTCGATAAACGCTAAGCCAAACATTCATTCCCATTATATCAGATATCGGGGCATTTCACGCAATGCGGAAGGCCGGGCGATCGCTGCGTCTCTTTCTTTCATTTTAGGGTAAAAACGCTTCGTCGTCATCGCGGAGCGCTCCGGCGTTCGATGAAGGTTTGATGAAAAGCTTCGAAGCGGTTAAAATTCGATTAGCCGATTCGGGCGCGGTTTACGGGCGCATGCATTCGCTTCTCGCGCCGCGGATCGCCCGGGTACGTACATACGATTACTGAGGAGGCTCTACATGCTGGCAAAAATCAATGCCGACTCCGTCGTCGCGGGCGTCGATATGGGCGGCACGAATATCCGGATCATGCTCGCCGATCTGGCCGGGAACGTCCAGTCTTATGTCAAAGCCGAGAGCGACCTGCTTCCCAAGCAGAGAACGGACAACGCCCCCCTGCTCGCCCTGATAAGCGAAGCGTTGGAGCGGGCGGGCCGGCACGCGGACGATGTCGCCTTTCTCGCCGCCGGCATCGCCGGGCTCGACGACGAATCGGACCGCTCCTGGGCCGATCGCCTGGCCGCGGGCTTCGGGCTGCCTTGTCCCTGCCGCGTCGTCAACGACGCGCTGATCGCGCATCGCGGCGCGCTCGCCGGAGCGCCCGGAATCCTGATCGCCTCGGGTACGGGTTCGATCCTGCTCGCCCATACGGAACGCGGCCAATGGCTGCGCAATTACGACTTCGGCCACTACGCGGCCAGCGGTGCGCGCTTTCTCGGCTACCAGGCGGTCTACGACGTGCTGGCCGGCCGCGAGTCGCCGGGCGACGGCGTCCTTGTGCGCGATATGCTCCGCTTCTTCCGCACGCCGAATCTGCGCGAGCTGGCCGAATCCGCCAGCCGAAGCTTCGGGCTCGATCCGGCCCGGCGCGACCGGCTGTTCGGTCTGTTCGCGCCCGTCGTGACCCGCGAAGCGGAAGCGGGCAGCCCGATCGCGGTGCGCGTCTGCGACGAGGCGCTGAGGCAGATCGGCGTCGGAGCGGACATGCTCGCGGCCTTTTTCGACGGGCCGGATATTCCGATCTCGCAGACCGGAAGCGTCGCGGGCAGCCCCTATTTCCTGAGCGGGCTGCGCGAGCTGGTCTGCGCGCAGCCGGGCCGGCGCTTCGACTGGACGGAGCCTCGCCTGACGCCGGCCGCCGGCGCGGTGCTGATCGCCTACGAGTCGCTCGGACTGTCCTTCGGCGAGAGCATGGCCGACGCGCTCGAAAGCAGCCCGCATGCGCGCCTGTAACAGACCTACACCTGCCCGGGCGCGCTCCCTGCGTCACGGCAGAACCCGCTCCCGCCGAAGCGGCGGGAATAAATGCAACTCTTCTTCCCTCCCCGGAGTCTATTAAGCATTCCGATCCCTATGGAGGTATCCGCATGAACCCTACGAACCCCGGCGGAAAAATCCGCCGATTCGCCATAACCCTTATGGCTGCGGGACTGATCGCCTACCCGCAGCTCTCGGCGGCCGCGGCCGGATCAGCCTCCGCGCAGGCCGGCTCGGCGGCTCCCGTTCGCCCTAGCGCCGCGAACGCCGGCGCGGGCGGCGCGGCCGAAAATGCCGGCAAATATCCGGCCGTCATCGGCACGTCCGAACTGCGGGCGGCCGCGCCCCTTTTGCGCGGCAGGCCGGCGGACGACGCCGATTGGCGGAGCCTTGCCGCCTACGATTACCGGCCGGAAGGCGGCGGCCTGAAATTATTCGCCCGCGAAGGCGACTGGCTGCACGCCAAGCAGGACGGGCAGAGCGGCTGGATTCCGGCTTGGTACGCCGGCGACGAAGCGGCCGGCATTCAATATACGCCCCGGGCGGTAAGGCTGACTCCCGAACGGGGAGCCCGCCTGCATCTGGCGCCGGGCAGCAAAACGTCCTGGGCCTACGACGGCGGCGAACTGATCTCCGTGCTGCGCTTCGGCGATTGGTACGGCGTCTCGCCGGATTCCGGCCGGACGACGGGCGGAGACGGTTCGCATGCCATGCTGCTGTGGCTGAGAGCGGATGATGCCGAGAGGGTCGAGCCGCTCGAAAAAGGACTGCTGGCCCCCGCTTCGGACGCTTCGCTCGGCTCGATCCGCGCGGCGCTGGACGGCCTGCTGCGCACGGGAACGGACGAGAAGACGGTGCGCGGCCTGCTCGGCGAACCTTTTTCCGTCACGGACGCGCGAATGCTGCCTCCGGCGGAGAGCGACCCCGGCCGGGACGGCCTGCATCATTGGCGGGAAGGCGGCAGGGAATGGCGCTACGAAAGGCAGGACGCCCATCTGCTTGTCCGGATGTCGGACTCGGGACGGCTGAGCGGACTGAACTGGATTCTGCCGCTGACGGACTATGCCCAGCAGGCCTACTCTTCCTGGCTCCAGGAACCCGATTTCGCTTCGCTGTACCGCCCGCTTCCGCTGCTGCCTTCCCTGAAGCCGGAAATCGACTGGCGCGCGAAGATCGGCGTCGACTACGCTTACCTGGATTCCGGCAGCGACGACGTGCTGCTCGTGAACGGCGACGACGGCGGATTCAGCGGATTTCATTACAGCTCGATCTTTTACGCGTTGGACCGGATAAGCGGCCGGACGCTCTGGAAGCTCGACGTCGGTTGGTCGGGCGCCGTGCCGCTGCCGGATTCGACGGGAAAAGGCCTGACGATCGACCGCTACGTGCCGGAAGGTTCGCCGCCGAACGATTCCGTAGTGGCCCATATTCGCCTGCGCGACAAAAAAATGCTGTGGAGCCTCACGCCGAAAGAAAGTCTGGGCGCCCGGGTTTACGCGGCGAAAGGCGTCGTTCTGCTTCAGCGCGAAGCCGCGGAACACGGCGGCGAGGGCACGATCGTCGCGCTGGACGAACAAACGGGCGACGTGAAATGGAAGCAGCGCGTACGCGAGCCGTTCGGCCTCGCGAACCGGGATTCCGGCGAACCTTACGTGCTGCTGGCCCAGGGACACACGCTTCGGGCGCTGAATCCCGCCGACGGTCGCGCGGTCTGGACCGTCTCTTCCGACGCCGGCAGCATCGATACGGGCGAGTCGCTGGCCCTCGATCCTTCGGCTCCTCCCGTGCTGGCCCGAACGGACGGAACGCGCTGGATCAAATTCGACGGCGAAGGCTGGCGCAAGATCGATTTGAAGGACGGCCGCACGCTGGCACGCTGCGGCGAGAGCGAAAACGGCCGGATCGAAGACATCGGCGGCGGCTATCTGCTTATGCAGAGCGTCTCGGGCGACGAAGGTTTTTACCGTTCCCAAGCTTCGGATTTCCCAACGTCGCTGGTCGAGGCTTCGTCCGGCCGGAAGCTGTGGACGCGGCCCGGCCTGATCCAAAGCGGGCTGGTCGACGGCGACCGGCTGTACGCGGTCGTCGACCGGATTCCGTCGGCTTTGGACTTGAAGTCGGGACATACGGTTTGGGAAACGCGAACGAACGGCCTGCATCCCAACCTGAACTTTACGTACGGCGTCGGACCGTTCTCGCAGGTCGGGAATTATCTGCTGCTGCCTTACGACAGCGACCTGCTCGCGTTCGAACGGACAAGCGGTACGCTGCTCGGCCGGATCGACGGCTTCCGCTTCGGCTATCCGGAGCTGCACGACCGCTATGTCCGCCGTTCGCTGCTGAACCGGCAGGACGGCAAGCTGTACGTCGGCTCCGCCTCGCGTTCGTTCGCCGTGCTCGACGAAGCGAAGCTGATCGGGCTGCTGGACGATGCGGCCGCTGCCGGACGGGGCGCCGAAGCCGTCACGCCTGCAAGCCGCGAAGCGGCGGAAGCCGCCTGGTATCCGGCGCAGCCGTATTGATCGACCGCCGGCACGGCGCGCGGTTTTGCGGCCGGAATACCGGCTCGCTCCCGCGGAATGCGGCGCCCCGCCGAGCGCCGCGTTCCCGCGTTCGCCTCCCCGCGCCGAAAAGGCCGTACCGGCCGCCGCAGTCTCGCGGCCCGGTACGGCCTTTTTCCTATACCCGATCTTTCCGTTCCTTTTACTTCTCCAACCCGTTCATGAAATAACCGGCCGCTTCCTCCAGTTCTTCCGGCAGCCCGGCGTCCTCTCCCAGCTCCAGTTCCGCGCGCAGATCGCGCAGCACC
This sequence comes from Saccharibacillus alkalitolerans, assembly GCF_011090185.1. Classification (GTDB taxonomy): domain Bacteria; phylum Bacillota; class Bacilli; order Paenibacillales; family Paenibacillaceae; genus Saccharibacillus; species Saccharibacillus alkalitolerans. The sequence continues at coordinate 150,654 of NZ_JAAFGS010000005.1, forward strand.
GCTTCCTTGTCGCTGCCGTGGCGCAGTACCTGACGGGCCAGCAGTTCGTAGCGGCGCACGTCGTCGTAGAACGCTTCGCGCGACGCCGGACGGCCGTGCGACTCCACCAGCACGTCCGCTCCGTAGGCGAAGACGGTGTCGAGCAGCGCCAGGAATTTGCCGGTCGTGTATTTCATCGGCCCCCCGTAGACGGAAGGAGCAAGCGCGTCGCCGAGGAACAGCGTTCCCTCCTCCTTCACGTACACGATGCACGAGTCTTCCGAATGGTCGCCGCCCACGTAGCGGATCTCGCAGGTCAGCCCTCCCAGATCCACGTCGATGAAGCGTTCGAACACGATATTCGGTTCTTCGACCCGAATTCGGCTCAGGTCGCCTTCGTACTCGGCCAGCATGTCGGCGCGCGTGCGCTCGCTGACGACGCCTTCGGCGATCAGCCGCTCCAGCGTCCCCTCGTTCCATTCCAGCCCGGCGAAGCCGCGCAGAATATCGGCCGTCCGCCGCTGCGCGATCGCCGGCAGGCTCCACTCGGCCAGCCCGAAGGAATGGTCCCAGTGATGATGCGTCAGCACCATCATGTCGGGCGCGCGGACGCCTTCCCGTTCCAGATATTCGCGGAAAGCGGCCGCATGCGCGGACGAATTGCCTCCGTCGATCAGCAGCGTGCGGCTGCTTCCCGCCACTGCCGCCAGCAGCGGACGGTCGGTCCCGTGCTCGGCGTGCATGACGTAAATATGTTCACTGATGCGTTCAAATTCGGACATGGCTTTACCCTCCAGCATACAAATTCAAGACACAGCATCCCTTATTCGGCTTGAATGCCGCCTCCTATTTTACCATCCTGCCGCGCTTCCACCAAATGTAAAGAACGGAAAAAGCGATGGGCCAGGCGGCGTTTTGCTCCGAATCCGATTGGCGCACACGCTGCCGGGTAAAAAAAAGCCTATACCGCGCATATCAGCCGAGCCTAGACTTTCCTTCGCTTTAAAAAAAATCGGAATCGTCGGCTGATCCGTAAAAGGAGGAACGCATTTGCATAAAAATCGAAAAAAACTCGCCATTCTCTTCCTGGCACTGCCGCTTGCGGCCTGTACCGGCCAGACCGGGGCTCCTGCCGGCTCGGTGCCGGACAACCAGCTGCCCGTACAGACGCCGGGCACGGACGAAGAACCGGGCGAAGGCATGCAAAACGGCGGATCGACGGATAACGGAACGGCGGATCCGGCAGACGGCGGTACGAGCAGCGAAAACCCGGACACCGATAAGAATGCCGGGGAGACCGGCGGCGCAAGCGTTACCGCGGGCCTGACCGGCGAAACGGAAACGGCGGCAGCCGGCCTCGATACGCCCTGGGAGATCCAGTTCGGCGGCAGCGCGATCTATATGACGCTGCGCGGAGGCTCGATCGTCAAGCTCGAGAACGGCCAACAAACCGAACAATCGATCGAACTCGACCCCGCCGTGCTCGAAGAAGGCGAAGCCGGTCTGCTCGGACTCGCTCTGGCGCCGGATTTCGAAGATTCGCGCGAAGCGTACGCGTATCACACGTACGGACAGGGCGACGGCATGCGCAACCGCGTCATCCGGATCAAGGAAGACGCTTCGGGCTCGGGGTGGAGCGAAACCTCGGTGCTGCTGGACGACATTCCCGGCGCGCGCGTGCACGACGGCGGACGGATCGCGTTTGGCCCCGACGGCATGCTCTACGTGACGACCGGCGACGCCCAAGAAGACAGCCTGGCGCGGGATACCGGCAGCCTCGCGGGCAAAATCCTGCGCATGACGCCGGAAGGCGAAGTGCCGGACGACAACCCGATCGAAGGCTCGCTCGTTTATTCGTACGGCCACCGCAATTCGCAGGGCATCGACTGGACGGAGGACGGCACCCTGTACGCATCCGAGCACGGGCCGAGCGGCAGCCCCGGCGGGCATGACGAAATGAACCGGATCGAGCCCGGAGCCGACTACGGCTGGCCGGACGTCATGGGCGACGAGACGGGCGAGGGGCTGACGCCTCCGCTGTTTCATACCGGCGAGGAAGCGATCGCGCCTTCGGGCATCGCCGCGACGCCGGACGGCAAGGTGCTGGTAGCGAACCTGGTCGGCGAAAGCCTGATGGAATTCGACCCGGCGACGAACGAAATGACCGAGGTTCTGAGCGGCGTCGGCCGCATCCGTGACGTAGCCGTGCGGGAAGGACGAATTTACGTCATCACGAGCAATACGGACGGCCGCGGCTCGCCTTCGGCGGACGACGATAAACTGCTTATTCTTCGATAGCATATAAAAAAACTCCATTTCTTCCGAAACCGATTAACCACGGATCGTCCGGGTAAAAATGGAAAAGAAGGAGGGAATTTAAAATGACCATACTGAACTCGAAAGCAAAAATGCTGACGGCCTCTCTGCTGCTTGCTGTGCCCATTTCCGCCTACGCGGCGGACCAGGGGGAGACAGAGCAAGCGGCAGAACGTTATGCGCAGTCGGCGTCGGGAGAAGCGCGGCTGATAACGGCAGGCGCTTCCGGCATCTCTTCGGCGGCCGCGGGCGCGACAGGCGTGAAGGCGGCGGGCGCCTCGCTGACCGATTCGCTGCAGGGCGGATTCGACGTGGCGGCGACGAAGCTGAAAGTCCCTTGGTCGATGCAGTTCGCCGGCGACACGGTCTACATCACCCAGCGCGGAGGCGGCATCGTCGAGGTGAAAAACGGCAAACAGACCGTGCAGGAAGTCCGCACGAAGAAGGCGCTCCGGGTTGTCGGCGAAGCGGGCCTGACCGGCTTCGTGCTCGATCCGAATTTCGCCAAAAACAAGTACGCTTACATCTACCATGCCTATGAAGAGAAAGGCGAAGGGCTGAACCGGATCGTTAAAGTCAAGCTCGTCAACGGCGTCTGGCGCGAGCAAAAAGAACTGGTCGACGGCATTCCGGGCGGACGCATTCACGAAGGCGGACGGCTCGCCATCGGTCCCGACGGCATGCTGTACAGCACTGCCGGCGAGACCGATCGGCGCGAGCTGTCGCAGGATCTGTCCAGCCTGGGCGGCAAAGTGCTGCGCATGACCACAAGCGGCAAAATCCCGAAAGACAATCCGTTCAAAAATTCGTACGTCTACGCTTACGGACTGCGCAACTCGCAGGGATTGGCCTGGACGTCGAGCGGCACGCTCTACGCGTCCGACCACGGCCCGAGCGGAGCGCCGATCCCGGGCGGCGGCATCGACGCGACGGGGCGCGACGAGATCAACGTCATCAAGCCCGGCGCCAACTACGGCTGGCCGCTCGTGATCGGAAACGAGACGGCTCCGGGACTTACCCCTCCGTACTACGTCAACGGAGAACAGGCGATTGCGCCTTCGGGCATCGCGGCGACTCCGGATGACAAGATTCTCGTGGCGACGCTGGCCGGACAGAGCCTGAAGGAATTCGATCCTATCGCCAAAACGATGACCGACGTACTGACCGGCGAAGGACGCATCCGCGACGTGGCCGTGCATAACGGCCGAATTTACGTCCTGACCAACAATACGTCGGGCGGAAAGCCGGGTCCGGACGACGACCGGCTGTTGATCTTGAAGTAATTTTCCGGATCGGGAACGCAGGCACGGCGAAGAGAGACCCGCTGCGCCGTCGGCGCTTACGACCGAGCCCTAAAGATTGCAAAACCGAGCGGTCTGCCCTTCACGGGGGTCGGCCGCTTGGTTTTTGCCTCGGCGGGACGTACAATGGAAACTGCGCGCCGCAAAGAACCCTGCCGCGCCGCGGAATCGCACGAACAAAGGAGACTTTCAATCATGACTTCCCGCTCGAATTTACATACCTCCAAACGCATCGTCCTCACCGGGGGCGGATCGGCCGGGCACGTCTCGGTCAATCTGGCCCTCATTCCCGTGCTCCGGGATCAGGGCTGGGCGATCGATTATATCGGTTCGGAAAAAGGAATCGAAAAAGAGCTCGTATCCGGACTGCCGGGCGTCTCGTACCATGCGATCGCCACCGGCAAGCTGCGCCGGTACTTCTCGCTGCAAAACTTTACCGATCCGATCCGCATCCTGAAGGGCGTGGGCCAATCCCGCCGTCTCATCCGCCGTCTGAAGCCGTCCGTCGTCTTCTCCAAAGGCGGCTTCGTATCGGTGCCGGTCGTGCTGGGCGCCTGGATGAACCGCGTGCCTTCGCTGATTCACGAGTCGGACTATTCGCCGGGTCTCGCCAACAAGCTGGCTCTTCCGTTCGCGTCGGCGATCTGCACGACTTTTCCCGAGACGGCCGCCTCGCTCAAAGCCGGAAAAGCCGTACAGATCGGCTCCGTCGTCCGGCCCGAGCTGAAGAGCGGCGACGCTTCGCGCGGCCTGGCCTTTCTCGGCTTCGGCGGCGCCAAGCCCGTCCTGCTGGCCGCCGGCGGCAGCCTCGGCTCCCGGGCGCTCAACGCCAACCTGCGCCGCAATCTGGACGGAGTATCGGAGACCTTCGACGTCGTGCATCTGTGCGGCAAAAACGGCATCGATCCCGCGCTGGAAGGCCGTCCCGGCTATCGCCAGTTCGAATACGTCAACGAAGAGATGGCCGACGTGCTGGCCGCCGCCGATGCGGTCTTCAGCCGCGCCGGTTCGAACGCCATCTTCGAATACCTGGCCCTGCGCAAGCCGATGCTGCTGTGCCCGCTCGGCCGCAAGCAGAGCCGGGGCGACCAGATTCTGAACGCGGATTCCTTCGCCCGCGCCGGCTACGCCGAGACGATCGACGAAGACGGCTGGAACGACGCCGACTTCCTGTCGAAGCTGAACGCGCTGCATGACGGACGCGAGCTGTACGCCGCCCGGATGAGCGGCGCGGACGGCGGCGACCCGCTGCAGCTGCTGCTTCGGCAGATCGAACAAGCGGCCGTCTGAGCATGACAAACAACCGGACGGCGTAAGCCTTCCGGTTGTTCCTCGTTTCCGACAGCAGACCTTCCGCCGTTTTTCCGGCGGAAGGTCTTTTTTCCGTTCGGGCTTCCCGGCGCTTACGATTGGCGTTTTGCGGACTTGCCCCGCTTCGCCAGCATCGCTCCGAAACCCAAGCTCAGCTCCCGCAGCTCATCAAGCTTCGCCAGCTGCGACAGCCACTCCGCCGGAATGCCGGCTTCGCCGTACAGGATGCCGGCCAAGCCTCCGGCGACCGCCGCGGTCGTATCGGTATCCTCGCCCAGATTGACCGCTGTCAGCGCCGCTTCGCGGTAGCTCCCTGTCGTTAGCAGGCACCACAGTGCCGCTTCCAGCGTATCGACGACATAGCCGCTCGAACGGATTTCGTCCCTTGGCAGCTCGGCCATCCTTCCTCCCAGCACCCGTTCGAATGCCGCCAGCTCCTCATGCTCCGCATGCCGTTCGCCGATCGCGGCGATCGCGGATCGGTACGCCTCTTCTGCCGACTGCCCGTCCAGCAGGCCGAGCGCGATTTCCGTATAAATCCGGCAGGCCAGAATCGAACGCGGATGCCGGTGCGTAATCGACGACACCTCCGCCACCAGACGGTCGCGCTCTCCGGCTTCCATCCCTTTGACGTAAAAAGCCATCGGCAGAATGCGCATCAGCGAACCGTTGCCGTTGGAGCGCTCGTGCGTCAGCCCCGCGAATCTCGCCCAGACGGCCTCCGTCCGGTAGCGTTCCAGCGCCTCCCGCGTCGCATTGCCGATGTCGAACAGTTCCCCGTACGGCGTCATATAGCCTTTCGTCAGCCACTGCACGAAGCGTCCGGCCATGTCTTCCGTGTCGCATTCGCCCTGCAGCGCCAGGCTTTCCGCCGTGCACCACGTCATCGTGCTGTCGTCCGACCAGGTGCCCGGCGGCTGGTTGTACGTGCCGTAGCCGAACATATCCGTCACCGGATGGGCGTCCAGATACGCACGCGGCCGGAATTCCACCGGCACGCCCAGCGCGTCCGCCGCGGTCAGCCCCAGCAGCGCGCCGTTCAGCCGCGACGCGTAAAGATCGTATTTTTCGTCTCTGTCGAACATGTTCATTCCCCCTGCTTGCGTTTCTCCCGTTCCGCTTTCCCCGCTCGAACCGATCAAGCCACGTACAGCAGCATGCCCTCTCCTGCCGCCGCGGCGGCCCGGTAATGGTCGCGCATCGGCTCGTAATAGCCCAGCAGGTAATCCAGCTCGCCTTCGTCGTTCCAGTCCTGGGCCGGATAGACGTTGGCCTCGTTCATGTCGTCCGGCTCGAACCCCCGGGCCAGCTCCGTCCGTCCGACGCTCTCGAGCGCCGCCGCCACATTCCGAACCTCGTCCGGAGTCAGATAGCGCACGATGATCTCTTCCGTTTCGTCTTCGTTCAGCGGCTTGCCGCCCATCAGGGCGTCGAACAGCGGACCTTCCCCGCTGAAAGCGTCGCCGCACAGCAGATAATGCAGGCCCTGCCAGGCTTTGTCGAGATCGAGTTCCCCGCCTTCTTCTCCGTGGATATAAGCGTAAAGATCTTCGCCCCCGTGAATCAGCGACGACAGCCTTGGTTCGGGGATGCGTTTCAGGTAGCCGATCATGCCCATGAACATTCCTCCTCTATGTGGTCCGAACGAATAAGACGGCACTCGACGATAAGACTCGAACTTCAAATCTTATTGTACAGGTAAATGTACACGCCGCGCGATCCCGTTGAATCGTCGTCCGCGGGCGAGGGACGACGGACGCGGCAGATCCGCCTGTTCGGAACCGTCCGGCCGCAGGCCTGAGTCTTCGCACCCTGGCAATCCGCTTTCCGCACGAAAAGTTAACATGGCGTAAGAATCATTCGGAATACGACCCGTACGCGCAGAGAAGACATTCCATTCCCGCGCCGCCGGGAACCTGGCGCGCCAAGGCGGAAAAAGCTCAAAAAAACAGGCTTTTTCCGTGACGCCGCCATGGGAGGATGCTATAATTGACGCAATTCAGTTTGGAAGGATGAAGACGCGCAATGAACCCAATGGCTGAACAATGGAACGAGAAGATCAAAACGGGAAACGCGCATGTCCACGACATGCTGTCGGGACTCGGACGGGAAATTTATTTTCCGAAAGAAGGCATCCTGAGCCAATCGGCCGAAGCGACGGCGCATGCCAAGAAATATAATGCCACGATCGGCATCGCCACCGAGAACGGCGGACCGATGCACCTGAACGTGATCCAGGATAAACTGTCGGCCTACAGCCCGAAAGATCTGTACGGCTACGCGCCCCCAGCGGGCAAACCGGAACTGCGCGCCGCCTGGCGCGAGAAGATGATCCGCGAGAACCCTTCGCTCGAAGGCAAAGCGTTCGGCAACCCGATCGCCACCAACGCGCTGACGCACGGGCTCAGCATCGTGGCCGACCTGTTCGCGGACGCGGGCGACGCGGTCGTCTATCCGGACAAGAACTGGGAGAACTACGAGCTGACCTTCGGCATCCGCCGCGGCGCCAAGATCGTCAACTACGAACTGTTCACCGAGGACATGAAATTCAACGCCGGAGCGTTCCGCAAAGCGCTGCTGGAGCAGAAGGAAGCGGGCAAAGCGATCGTTCCGCTGAATTTCCCGAACAACCCGACCGGCTACACGCCGAGCGTGGCCGAAGGCGATCAGATCGTCGAAGCGCTGCTGGAAGCCGCGGAAGCGGGCATCGATCTCGTGGTCGTGACCGACGACGCCTACTTCGGCCTCTTCTTCGAAGATTCGCTGCACGAATCGCTGTTCGGCAAGCTGGCCGGCCTGCATCCGCGAATTCTGCCGGTCAAAATCGACGGCGCCACGAAAGAAGAATTCGTCTGGGGCTTCCGCGTCGGCTTCATCACGTTCGCTTCCGATAACGCGGACGTGCTGTCCGGCCTGGAACAGAAAACGATGGGCATCATCCGCGCCACCATCTCCAGCGGTCCGCATCCGTCGCAGACGTTCGTGCTGGAAGCGCTGAAAGCGCCGGAATTCGAAGCCCAGAAGCAGGAGAAGTTCCTGATCATGAAAGGCCGCGCCAACAAGGTCAAAGCGCTGCTCGACAGCGGCAAATACGAAGGCGTCTGGACGTATTACCCGTTCAACTCCGGCTACTTCATGTGCCTGAAGCTGAACCCGGGCATCCAGGCCGAAGCGCTGCGCCAGCGCCTGCTGCACGAATACGGCGTCGGCACCATCGCTCTCGGCGAGACCGACCTGCGCATCGCGTTCTCGTGCATCGCCGAAGAGAACCTGGAAGATCTGTTCGACCTGGTGTATAAGGGCGCGAAGGAACTTCAAGAAGCGAACGCTTAACCTAATCCCGAAAATTCGAAGAATAAAAAAAGACAAACCTGCCGCGGCAAAAGCAGGTTTGTCTTTTTTCGTTTTTGCCCAAACTCATTTCAGCAGATCCGTACTGCCGCCCTCGGAGTCGAGCAAACGCATCTGCGTGGGGGCTGCTTTCAAGTCCGCTCCGCCGATCTGCAGCTTCCGGCCGCCTTCGACCTCGTACTCCCGCAAATACACGCCCGAACCGATATCCCTATGCTTATAATTTTTGAAAGTATTCCAATCCAGCGCCTTCTTCTCAGTCACCGCGTTCACTTCGTCCAAAGGAATCGCGGATAAAGCCGACGAAGATTCGGACGGGCTGCGGGAACTGCCGCAAGCGGACAATAAAGCGAATAACCCGAACAAAACCAGGGGTAACAACATAACCTTCTTCGCTTTGTTCATTGGATCCCTCTCTCCTGGACATAGAGAACACAAGGCTGCTCTTTTTCGTGAAATTATGAACCGAATCCATGTTACGAATATCCGCTCAGTCGTCCTCGTCCTCCAGCTTGCGCCATTTGCGCTCGGCCGAACTCCGCATCAGCCAGGCCAGCACGAGAGCCGCAGCCAGAACGCCGATCGCCAGCATCGGATCGGACGGCAGCGTCAGCAGGAACGGCAGCCACATGAAGACCGCGGCGATCAGCAGCACGCGGATCATCAGATGCAGTCCCGCGCGGCGGCGGGAATCTTCCGGGATCGGATACAGCGAGAGCCATAGGGAATCGGCATGGATGCGCCGCAGGCCGTTCAGCTGTACGCCGATCAAGAAGATGAACAGCAGCAGCAGCGCACCGCCCAGCCAGGAGACGCGGGCGAGCAGCAGCAGGACGAAGCCCACGACCGACAGCCGCGCGGCCATGCCGAGCAGGTCGCCCCGGACAAAAGACTTCGTCAGCAGGAAGCGGTACGCTTCTTCCCGCTTCCACGGCACGGACTTTCCGGCGCCGGACAAGAAGCTCCGGCGGTGGACGCGAGGGTCTTCCGTCGGCACGTCCACGAACCAGGCCAACATGCGCATCGCGCGGCCGGCCTGCGCCCGTTCGACCGCGATCAGGCGCTCCCACGGCACACGATGTTTGGCCGGGAACCGCAGCGCCAGCGCGTACAGCGCGGCCCCCGCCGCGATGGCCGAGGCGGCCGGCAGCAGCGTCAGCCAGAACCAGGCCAGCACCGCGGCAGCCGCCAGCAACCAGCGCAGCAGGGCGAAAAGATCCGCCTGCCGGGACGACACCATGCGGTGTTCCTGCCAGGCTCCGTAAGCGAACAGCAGCTTAAGACCGAGCAGCAGCGCCAGGCTCAACCACAGATTCGCGTGATCGCCCGGCTGCACCCGGATATAGACCGGCCAGGCGACCAGCAGCACCAGCCAGGTTACGAGCAGCTTGCCGACGACTCCGGCGCGCCAGGCCGGCGCGAAATAAGCTTTCATCTTCGTCTCGAGCGGCAGCAGGAAGACGGTATCGGCGGGCCGCAGATACGTCCGGAAGCTGCTCCATGCCGCCAGCGGGAACAGCAGCGCCGGCAGAATCCAGCGAATCGGCAGGCCTTCCCGCATATTTTGCAGAAGGGACGTATACCATGCCGAGAACAGAATCAGCAGCAGGAGCGTGCACACCGCAAGGCCGCTCTGAATAATATACGGCGTGTACGGCAGAATCCGGCCGAGAAACACCGAGCGGCGTTTGCCGCGCAGCGCCGCCATACCTTCGGCGGTCATGGGCGCGATCGTGCCCGGCGCCCAGGGCAGGCCGCTGACGGCCGGAGGACGCTGCTCGGCGGCGAATCTGGCGCCGGTCGGCGCCTTGATGCCGCCGTTCTCCGTCCGGGCGTCTTCAGCCCGGGAATGCGTCTCCCCGGCCGTTCCGCCTCGGCTGGCCGGAGAGCGACGCCCTTCGGCCGGGCCGCCTGCCGACGGACGGCGATCTTCGCCGCCGCTGCCTGAATCGCGCCCGCTCATCGGATGCCTCCGGCGCCTTCCGCCCGGACCAATCGGTCGAAAATGTTCTCGAGCGACTCGCCCGGCATGTTCGATGCGCTGCGGATGTCTTCCAGCGTCCCCTGCACGATGATGCGGCCTTTATGCAGGATGACGAAGCGGCTGCAGTAATTCTCGATCGTCGACAAAATGTGCGAGCTGAGCAGGATCGAAGCGCCTTCCCGGTTCACCTCGACCATGTAATCCAGCAGATCGCGGATGCCCAGCGGATCGAGGCCGAGGAACGGCTCGTCGATGACATACAGCGGCGGCCGCGCGATGAAAGCGCACATGATCATGACTTTCTGTTTCATCCCTTTCGACAGATGCGACGAAAGGCTGTTCTCCTTGTCTTTCATGTAAAAAAGCTTCAGCAGACGCTCCGCGCGTTCCTCGAACACCGCATGATCGACGCCGTAGGCTCTGGCCGTAAACTCCATATGTTCGCGCACCGTCAGCTCCTCGTACAGCACCGGAGCTTCCGGCACGAACGCGAGCGAAGAACGGTAACGGTCGGGATCGTCTTTCAGCAGCGAACCGCCGATGCGGACTTCCCCTTCCTTGGGCGACATCAGCCCGAGGATATGTTTCATGGTCGTGCTCTTGCCGGCTCCGTTGAGACCGATCAGTCCTACCATCTCGCCCGGTCCGACCTCGAAATCGACGCCGTGCAGCACCGGCTTGTTGACGCTGTAACCGCCGGTCAGCGCGCCGACTTTCAATACGGCCTGTTCACTCATTATCCTTCACCTCTTCTATGTCTGATGCGCGGACCGCCGCCGAAACCCGGCGCCCGGCCCGAAAGGGGGAAGAGCAGGCTTCTCCCTTTCCCGGCCGCGCCGCTTCCAGCACCGCCGCCCGTCCGGAAAATATCCGAACTTACGAAGGGTCCTGCGTAGACCGCTTCTCCTTCAGCCACTTCGGCGCGCCCTTGTCCTTATTGGGCTGCTTTTTGCCCTTCGGACCGCGTCCGGCCGATTTCGCCGGATTCGGTCGGCCGGCGCCCCCGCGCTCCGCCGCTTCGCTGCCTCTGCCCGAGCCGCCGCGTTCGCCGCCGGCGGCATCCGCCCCCGAGGAAGTTCCGGCCGGCGAAGCGCCGGAACTTCCCGGCGACACGCCGCGGCCCGGCCCGGCCGGGCCTCTGCCGGCTTCTTTTTTCGCCGGCCCTTTCGGCGTGCGGCGAACCGCGCCCGCCCGGCGCTCCTCGGCCTCCGCCGGCGCCAGCACCGCGCCCTCGTACAGGGCGCGCTCTTCGATAGCTGTGTCCAATTCGCGCGAGAATTTGCGCATGATGAACGCCTGGCGGTCGGTCACGATCGAGACCGACAGACCTTTGCGGCCCATCCGGCCCGTCCGGCCGGCTCGGTGGACGTAATGCTCCGAATCCGCCGCCGGATCGAGATGCACGACCAGCTCGAGTCCCGGAATATCGAGTCCGCGCGCGGCCACGTCGGTCGCGACCAGCAGACGGAACTTGCCGGACCGGAACTGCGACAGCACCGTGGCGCGGGTCACTTTGTCCGCATCCCCGTACAGGGTACGCGCTTCGAGGCCCAGATGGTTCAGCTTCGATTCCACTTCGGCGATCGTGTCGGCCTGATTGACGAAGACGATCGCCCGCTGCGGATTGTAATGCCGCACGACGCGGCGCAGCGTATCGATGCGGTCGCGTTCCTGGCACACAAAGTACAGATGCTGCGTCGACTTCGCCAGTTTTTGCTCCGGTTCGATGCCTACGTCCGCGGGATCGCGCATCTCGCGCTCGGCCAGCGCGCGCACGTCGGTCCCCAGCGTCGCCGACAGGAAGATCAACTGCCGATCGCGCAGCGCGCCCTTCAGCAGGGAGCGCACGTCGTCCGCTCCGCCCATCTGGAAGATCTGGTCGGCTTCGTCGAGCACGATGCTGCGCACTTCGTGCAGCTTCAGCTTGCGCGTCGACAGCAGTTCGCGCAGCCGTCCCGGCGTGCCGACGACCAGATGCGGACGCTGGCGCAGCTTCTCGACCTGACGCGCCGCCGAAGCGCCGCCGATCAGACCGATCGTGCCGATGCCCAGCGGTCCGCCGTATTTTTCCCCTTCGCGCACGATCTGCATCGCCAGCTCTTGAGTCGGAGCGATAACGAGCACCTGGCTTTCTTTCTTGTCGGGATCGATCCGCTGCAGCAGCGGCAGCAGGTAAGCGAGCGTCTTGCCCGTGCCGGTCTGGGACTGGGCCAGCACGTCGCGGCCTTCGAGGATGTACGGAATCGCTTCCGCCTGAATGGGACTCGGCTTGCCGATCCCGTATTCAAGCAGCGCGGCCGTCAGCGCTTCGCCGATGCCGAGCTGCGCAAATTGTTCGATTTCTTTTGTCATTTCGTTGTTCCACCTTTGCATTCTGTCGTGTCCTTCCTCCTATTATAGGGGGAATCGGAGCAAATCCCAAATGCAAATCGCAAAGCGGAGCAAACGAAAAAAAGCGTTCTTTCGCCCCGAAGGACGAAAAAACGCTTCAACGGTCGGCCGCCTGCTTGAACGGTTCGGCGAAGCTCCGGTTTCCGAGGCTTCGCCGGCGCCCCGTCAGCGAACCGTCATCACCGGACAAGGCGCGTGCTGAATCACTTTATGGCTGACGCTGCCGAGCAGCAGCTCGGCGGCCAGGCTTTGTCCGCGAGTGCCCACCACGATCAGATCGCAGGCTTCATGCTCCGCAAACGCGCAGATCTCGCGGGCCGGATCGCCTTTGCGAACGGCCGTCTCGTGCGGCAGGCCCGAAGATGCCAGCGCCGATTCGATCGGAGCCAGCAGAGCCAGCCCTTCCGCCTCGATTCGCGCTTCCGGATCGAACCCGATCGCCGGTTCGTTCATCGCGATCGCGGGATCGACATGCAGCGCCGTGATTTTCGGGCGTTCCGCCATGGACGTTCCCAGCTTGATCGCCTCCTCCAGCGCTTTCGCCGCGCCGGACGAGCCGTCTACCGCTACCACGATATGTCTCATCTTTTCCGCTTCCTTTCCTGTTCGATTAATGACTGATCGCTTCGTCGATATGCGACAGATGGCGGCGGCGCAGCAGCAGGGCGGCCACGCCGATCACGACCATAAGCGCGCCGAAGTAGAACGGCATTTCCGCGCTGAACCATTCGGCCAGCTTACCGGCCAGGAACGGCGATACCGCGCCGCCCATAAAGCGCACGAAGCTGTAAGCCGCCGACGCGGTGGACCGTTCGACCGGAGCCGATTCCATGACCGCCGTCGTGATCAGCGTGTTGTTGATGCCGAGGAACGCGCCGGCCACGATCACGCAGACGATGACGGTCGTCGGGCTGCCCATAACGGTGCCGACCGCCATCGCGAGCAGGTCGATCGCGAACAGCGTCAGCATGACGGCCATCGAACGCACCGTGCCGAACCGGCTTTGGATGCGAGGCGCGACGAATACCGACGTGATCGCCAGCAGCAGGCCCCAGCCGAAGAAGACGTAGCCGAGTCCGTGCTCGTCAAGCTCCATCACGTAAGGCGAATACGCCATCAGGGTGAAGAAACCGAAGTTGTACAAAAAGGCCACGATGCCCAGCGTCATCAGCGACGGATACGCCAGCGCCTTGAACGGATCGGACAGCTTGCTCGTCGTTTTCGGTTTCGGAATCTTCGGCAGCAGCACGGTGACAGCTACGAAAGCCAGCGCCATCAGCACGCTGACGCCGAAGAACGGTCCTCTCCAGGAGATCGAACCGAGTTCGCCGCCGAGCAGCGGTCCGACCGCGATGCCGAGGCCCAGCGCCGCTTCGTACAAAATGATCGCTTTGGCCGTGCCGGATGTGGACAGGCCGACGATCGCCGACAGCGCCGTCGCGATAAACAGCGCGTTGCCGAGTCCCCAGCCGCCGCGGAAACCGACGATTCCGCCGATCGTATCCGACGAACCGGCCAGCGCCGCGAAGACGACGGTCAGCAGAATGCCGCTGAGCAGCGTCTTTTTCACGCCGATCCGGCTGGAGACGAAGCCCGTGATCAGCATCGCGACGCCCGTCACGAAGTTATAGCTGGTAAACAGCAGCGAGACCTGGCTCGGCGTCGCTTCCAGCTGCTTGGCGATCGCCGGCAGAATCGGATCGACCAGCCCGATGCCCATAAACGAAATGATGCAGGCGAACATGACGGCCCAGACCGCCTTCGGCTGCGATAAAAAACCGCCTTCCTTCACGGTTTTACCCTCGGGAGGCAGCTGATTGGCGCTTATCGGTACTTCACTTTTCATTTTCCGTTCCCTCCATGTTGTCGTATTCGGATTGTCGATCTTCCGCTTCCAGTCTGGCGATTCCGGCCGTTACCCGCTTGCGAAATCGTTCCAGTTCTTCTTTCATCGCCAAAATCTTGCTTGCCTTCTCGTCCAGCTTCCGCAGCTGCGCGTCCAGCGTTCCGTCCATTTCGCGCAGCTTCTCCAGCTGCCGCTCCGGTTCCCGAAGCTGCGGATACAGTTCCCGGTGTCCCGTAAGCTCCTGGGCGTAAGCCATGTATTCCTGGATTTCCTGCAGCGAAAAACCGAGTACGTCCCGCGCGGAGATCACCCGTTGCAGCTGCTCGATATGCGCGCGCGTATACTGCCGGGTTCCCCCGCCGCTTCGCTCGGGCGGAGGAATCAAGCCGATCTCTTCGTAATAACGGATCGCCCGCTTCGTTAACCCCGTCTCGCGGGCGACATCGTCGATTTTATAACCGCTCATGCTTCTCCCCCTTCCCTTTTTCCGAAAAGCTTCGCTCGTTTTCGTAATATTTCAACATTTACATATGAATATTACAACATATTAACGTTAACGTCAACGTTAGATTTTGAATTTGCTTTTGATTTCCTTTCGCCATCAAAAAAGCCTGTTCCGAACCGCTGAGGTTCGGAACAGGCTTTTCGTTTATCGACTGTCCTTATGCGCTATCGTTGGCTTCCGTTGGCGGGCATCGCTTTGAATCGATCGATAAAGGGTCTCGGATCGGTATTGACCGTATAAGAAAACACCCCGAGATTCGTATGCAGGTACAGCATCCCGATCTCCCCGCTCATCCGCCGATAAGACATGTCGAACACATGTCCGAGCGGAAACTCCCGGCTGTGCGTCGTGACCCGGTCGTGATACAAGTCGATCTGCCGATCGGATACGCTGCGGCGCTGCTGTCCTTCCCTGACTTCCCGCTGCACTTGATAATACGGCTGCGAAGCTACCCATTTCATCTCCGTTCCTCCTTCGTTTCGGCGCATCCTTCCTTATCGAAGCATGCGCTGGCGTTATTGGGTTCCGGACGTCTTTTCTACAATGTAACGCAAAAAAAGCCCCGCGAAAACCCTTTTCCCCTATCGGGAGAAGAATTTCGCGGGGCTTGACGCCGGACTTCTTATTTCAAATTCAGGAAACGTCCCGCCAGCTTGTCCGCCGTGCGCGGCATCAGCCCGTATAACCGGACCGCCAAACCGAAGTAACGCGGCAGGTCGATCTCGTCTCTGCGCGTACGCATCATCTTCACCATTTCGCGCGCCACCTTCTCCGGCGGAAGGATGAAGCGGCCGACGCTTTTGACGTAGCTGCCGTCCGGGTCGGCCGTCTCGAAAAACGGCGTGTCGATCGGCCCGGGATTTACCGTCGAGACGGCAATCCCGCTGCCCCGAAGTTCCTGACGCAGCGAGTTCATGAAGCCGAGCACCGCGTGCTTGGAAGCCGCGTAACCGGCCGACTTGGCGGTGGCGAACTTGCCGGCCATCGAAGCGACGGTCAGAATCTGCCCGCCGCCGGCCTGCCGCATATGCGGCAGCACCGCTTTCGTGCAGCGGACGGGGCCGAAATAATTCACGTTCATGATGCCTTCGTAATCGGCCAGATCCATCTCCTCCGCCGTTTCGAACAGCCCATACCCCGCATTGTTGACCAGGATATCGATTCGGCCGTATTCTTCGATAATCCCGCGCGCGGCGGCCTGCACCGATTCGTCGCTGCCGACGTCGAGAGTCCGAATGCCGTGCTTCCCGGGCACGGCTTTCGCGGCTTGGCGAAGCTTTTCTTCCGAGCGGGCGGACAGTATCGGAATCGCGCCGCTTTCCGAGGCCAAAGACGCGGCAAGCGCTCCGATTCCGCTCGAAGCGCCTGTAATCCACACGATTTTGTTGGTTAGCATAAAGGCGAAGGCTCCTTCGTCGTTCCGTTGTCGCGCATGGACCGGACCGGGTCTGCCGCCGGAAAGGTCCATGCAGTGGGTTCGCCTTTTATTTTACGAAATCAGCACTTGAATATCCAGCTCGCCGATCCCGTCCATCAGCAGCGGAATCGTCAGCGCCTTCTCCGGCATGCTTCCCGCAAACGCCTCTCCGTGCAGGACGCTCGGAGGCGTAATGTCGACGACGACGCCTTGGTTCGACAGCAGGATCCCGGCATTGCCGCTGATCATGTTGCCCAGTTCGGAAATGGCGCTTCGGCCCATCTCGTCCAACTCCGTAATGGTGAATCCGCCCATCATGGCCGATACGATCCGCATGGCGACTTGCTCGTGCAGACCGAAAATGATATTGCCGCTCAGTTGTCCCGTCATTCCGATTTGAATCCAGATGTGATCATCGATCGGCTTGACGCTTTTAACGGCAAGAGTCCCCGTCGAAGGAGAAATCTGGATGAGCTGATGAAGTACCAGCTTAGCCGATTCCAAAAACGGGTTGATTACCTCCGCTTTCATAATACAAACTCGCCCCCTGCTACTTAGGTTTTTGGAATCACGTGTAACGGGTATTAAGGACTTCCAACTCATTAACCTTAAGTCCTATTTCTTGTTAACCCAATTATACGTGAGAAAGAAAAATAAAACATCTCTTTTAAAAGATTATCTCCACTCGAATAGCCCCTGCGCCGCCTTAATCCGACCTTATTCGACGTCAGTCGGGCGCATAAAAAGCTCGCGCGCGGAACGCGCGGGGCGTTCCGGCCAGCGAGCATCGAATTCTGTAAAAATTCGCCTTCTTCTTTTATCGCCAACAAGAGGCTTTTTTTTTACAGCCAAAGACCTAAATTCGGAAAATTCGCGACTTTTTACAGGGGCTTTTTGGTTATTTATTGTTTCGGAGACGCTTGACCTTGCTGCCGGCTTATCGAAATGTCCGGATCCCGCCGTTTATGGACCATTCGACCCGAGTCGGGGTTTTCTTTCCTTTTGTTTACCTTCTTCATTGCTTTTGCTTTTATTCTTCCCCTATAATTTAAGGAATAAAGTACGCGGTGGGAGGAGAAGTTTCATGAATATGAGTCAGTTGGAGACGCTCGTCACCATCTCGAAGACGATGAGCTTCCGCAAAGCCGGGGAACTGCTCAATCTTACACAGCCCGCCGTTTCCGCGCAGATCAAAAGTCTCGAAGACGAATTCAAAGCCGTCCTGGTCGACCGCAGCCAACCGGTTACGCTGACCGACCGGGGGCTGGTGTTTCTCGAGCATGCCGAGCGCATTCTCGCCGTCGTCGAAGAATTGAAGCAGAAGATTACCGATCTCGAAGAAACGCCGCAAGGACACATCATGCTGGGGACGACTACCTCGATCGCCATTCAGATCCTGCCGCGCGTTCTGTCTTATTTTCAAGACCAGTTTCCGCTTATTCAGACGAGCATTCAATCGATGCCGTCTTCGCAAATTTACAGCCTGGTCGAAAACGGATCGGTGGATATCGGCATCGGCTATCTGATCGAGCGCAATCCGGATCTGGAAACGTCCGTGCTCTATTACGATACGTTCGAATTGGTCGTTTCCCCGCAGAACGAACTCGCCCGCAAGAAACAAATCTCGCTGGAAGATCTCAAAGAAGTGCCGATGATCATGCTGTCCCCGGACACGGTCGGACGGCGCTTCGTCGAGCAGGTGTTCAAGGAACACGGCATTGTGCCGCGCGTCGCCATGGAATTGTCCAGCAGCGAGGAAGTCAAACGGATGGTGGAGCTGAATCTCGGCGCCGCGGTCATCTCGAAGCTGTCGATTTCCAGGGAAGTGCGCCAAGGCTCCCTGATCATGCTGCCGATGACCGAATTCGAAGCCAGTCATCCGGTCGGCGTTATCTACCGTTCGGGCAAGTATATCAATTCGGCGATGCGCCAATTTCTGGCCGACCTCAAAGGCATGCCCGAGACGCAGTTTATCGGTTCCGAATAACGTTCGGACTGGACAGACGCTGCGAGCTGCCCAGGCAGCATTATTCTAACGTAAGAAAAGGAGACCGCGTCCATGAAGTTCGACCTGCATACTCATCACTATCGCTGCGGACATGCGGACGGCGATATTCGCGATTACATCGAAGCCGGAATTCGCGAAGGGCTGTCCGTCATCGGAATTTCCGACCATATGCCGCATCTGTTCAGTCCGCTGGACCATCCCTCCCCGGCCATTACCATGTCGAGGCTAGAACTCGGCGCTTACGTCGAGGAAGTGCTCCGGCTGAAAAAGGAATACGAAGGCCGGATCGACGTGCTGCTCGGTATCGAATCCGATTACTTCATCGACCACGAACGCGTCTATCGCGAAGCGATCGAGCGTTATCCGTTCGATTACGTCATCGGCTCTGTACATATCAGCAGCGGCAAAAGCATCTTCGACCGCAGCCGCTGGGAGGGATTGACGCCCGAGATCATGATCGAAGCCAAAAAGGAATATTACCGTCTGATCGAAGCGTCCGCGCGAAGCGGCATGTTCCAGATTCTCGGGCATATCGACGCCATGAAGGGATATTTCCCCGACTTCAGCGCCATCCCGGCGGACGAAGCCGTCGAATCGGCGCTGAAGACGATCGGGGAGCTGGGGCTAGCCATCGAGGTCAACACGTCCGGGGGAACCAAAACCTGCGGCGGCTGGTATCCGTCGGACGCGATTCTGGAGCGGGCGCTGCATTACGGCGTCTCCATTTCGTTCGGCTCCGACGCCCACAAGCCTTCCCGGGTCGGCGAAGACTTCGAAGCGGTAGCCGACAAGCTGCGCGAGATCGGCTTCAAGGAATGGGTATACGTCAAAGAGCGCAAACCGGTATCGGTAGCGCTGTAAGCCTGCACTAACGGCTGCTTTCCTCGATACTCCGAACGATAAAAGGCCGCCTCTTCACTTTAGCGTGAAGAGGCGGCCTTTTCGCTCTTCGTTTTCTGTCGCGAACAGCGCCGAAAGCAAAAAAATGACCCGGACGGAAGTCCGGGTCCAATCACTTCTATTTCAAAAGGGGGTCATGTCTTATTTATACCCCACCCATGTTAGAATCCCGTGTCGCTTATATTTCAATTGTGTAACAAAACCATTTTTCTGGCAAATCTTCGTTTTCCGCTGTTTGAGACTTCTTTTTATGCGCGGATTTCTTTCAG
Source organism: Saccharibacillus alkalitolerans (assembly GCF_011090185.1). Lineage (GTDB taxonomy): Bacteria > Bacillota > Bacilli > Paenibacillales > Paenibacillaceae > Saccharibacillus > Saccharibacillus alkalitolerans. Next base: position 170,232 of record NZ_JAAFGS010000005.1, read on the forward strand.
TTTTTCGGGCGTCAGCGTAAAAACGACAACCCCCAGCTCATCGTCGCGGCGCTTGACGCCGAATCCGAATTCCGGGCGATGCTGGCGCTCCATGCCGATCTTCGCCAGCACGCGCAGCGAAGCGCCGTTCTTCACGAAGCAGCGCGCCTGAATCCGTTCGAGCTCCAGATGCTCGAAGCCGAACTCCGCAAGCGCGGCCGCCGCTTCCGTGGCGTATCCCTGCCCCCAATATTCATGGGACAGCGCGAATCCGAGCTCTGCCTTTCCTCCCCGGGCATCCCAGCGCTGGAAGGAGCACAGCCCGATAATTTCGTCTCCGCCGTGCAGGAAGACGCCCAGATGCAGCGCGCTCAGGCTGCGATAGGCTTCCTCGATCTGCCGATAGACCCGATCCGGGTTACCCACGCCGAACGTGCGTCCCGCCGAAGCCAGGTAGCGGTTCACTTCCTGATCGGAAGCGCTTCGGCTCCAATTCCGGATATCTTCGTTGGTCAGAATACGCAGTTCCAGCCGTTCGGTCACGATCGGCAGCCAGTCCGGCAGACTGCCCGCAATTCTCTCTTTATCCGCCATCTTTTCGTACTCCCCTCATTGTTCGTCAGCGGTACAGTTCCAGCCAGCGCACCGCGTAATCCACCAGCGCGCGCTGGCGAATCAGACGGCATTCCGCGCGTCCGATCCGTCCTCGCCGGACGGCGGACGGCTGTTCCGACTCGAAGTCGGCTCCCATCCGTTCAAAGTCTTCCGAATCGAAGTTGATATCGCAAAACGACACCCATTCCGGTCCGTTCGCGCCCATCACCTTAGCCTTCGGCCGCAGCTCTTTTTTGCCCCGGTAACTCGCCCGATATTCGCCCAGATGAAACGACGTATTCGTATAATGGCCCGTGCCCAGCATCAGCACCCAGGCATCCCGCTCGTACAGGCGAGCAAGCGGCGACGCTTCGCCGAGCCCGTAATCAAGGGAATGACCGCCTACGATCGCTTCCGCCTGCGGCCCCCTCGCCGCAAAGGAGAGATGCGGGTGGGCGCTGCGCAGCGTGCCCCGCTGCTTGCGGAACGCCTCCGGTACCGCTCCCATGGAGCGGGTCGCGGTCAGATCGGGATCGTAGAGCGGCATCTCCGCCCGCACCAGATCCCACCAGCGGGGGTCCAGAGGCGGATTCATCCAGATCGCCGGATCGGTCAGATCGGACGATTGGGTCGGCATGACCAGCGTTCCGGCTTCGCCCAGGGCGTCTTCCAATCCTAGTATGACCGCCTCCGCTCCGCCCGCGATCCAACCGCCGATCGCTTTAAGCGACGAATGGACGAGCAGCACCGAGCCGGACTCTACGCCAAGCTCCGCCGCCTCCTTCGCGATCGACGTCCTTGTATAGGGTCTTTCCGTAATCATTGCCTTCATGCCTTGTTCAGTCTCCTTCAATTGGGTTTCGGCCGTCTCCGTCTCCCCAGTGTATCACGAAACAGATCTATGCGGCCTTCTCCGCAGGGCTCCGTCCGAACGCAAAAATCCGAGGAGCCCGGCAGCGGGCGCCTCGGATTTGTTATTCCGGCAAAGTTACCGCCGACCGTCTACCGTACGCGTTTACTGGGCGAACCAGCGTTTGAACATGCGTTTTGTCGTCTGCTTGTTCAGCTCGGCGATGGACGTCGTCAGCGGGATGCCTTTCGGGCAGGCGCGCACGCAGTTCTGCGAGTTGCCGCAGCCTTCGATGCCGTCCGTGCCTTCCATCAGCGTATCGAGACGGTCGTCGGCGTTCATTTCGCCCGTCGGATGCGCATTGAACAGACGAACCTGGGACAGCGCGGCAGGACCGATGAAGTCGGTCTTGTCGTTGACGTTCGGGCAGGCCTCCAGGCAGACGCCGCACGTCATGCACTTGGACAGTTCGTACGCCCACTGGCGCTTTTTCTCCGGCATCCGCGGCCCCGGACCGAGATCGTAGGTGCCGTCGATCGGAATCCACGCTTTGACTTTTTTGAGCGCGTTAAACATCCGGCTGCGGTCGATCACCAGGTCGCGCACGACCGGGAACGTCGACATCGGAGCGACGCGAATCGGCTGTTCCAGCTGGTCGACGAGCGCGGAGCAGGCCTGGCGCGGCTTGCCGTTGATCACCATCGAACAGGCGCCGCACACTTCTTCCAGACAGTTCGACTCCCAGCAGACCGGCGCGGTCGTGCCGCCTTCGGCGTTGACCGGATTGCGCTGAATCTCCATCAAGGCGCTGATTACGTTCATGCCCGGACGGTAAGGGAGGTCGAATTCTTCGATGTAGGGCTTGCTTTCCATGTTGTCCTGACGGGTGATAACAAATTTGACTCTTCTGGCTGCTGTCTGAGTTGTTTGTGGCACGGTTGTCGTTTCCGCCATGGTCTTTTCTCCCCCATTCATGTTTTTGGACGACGGCTTGAGCGTTAAAATGCTATGCGTTGAAAAAGAGAAAAAGTCGAGGAAAAGGGTTTTTCATTACGGTCGCTTGTTGAAACCAGGAAATTACGATCGAATGAAATGCGATTTCCCGGTTTCAAAGGCGAACGCCAGGTCCCCTCCATGAAATCCCTATTCCTCTTTCTCTTCTCATTCAAAACGGATTTTCACGCGCAAGCTTTTTATCGGTCGAAAAAGCGTCCCGCACCCTTCGCGCGGGTGCGGTCGCTTGAATCAGGCAATCTTGCGGGTGACGCGAAACGCGATACCTACAAGCTTTTGCAAAGCTTGTCCGGCCGCACGTTTCTGCGAAACGCGATACCTACGAGCTTTTGCAAAGCTTGTCCGGCCGCACGTTTCTGCGAAACGCGATTAATCTTTCGAGTAATCGCGGACGCGAGGAGGGATCAGGGACACGTCGACTTCCTCGTAGGAAATGCTCGGGCCGTCCGGCGTCCAGGCCGCCTTCGTCGTCTTCAGGAACTCTTCGTCGTTACGCGTCGGGAAGTCCGGCTTGTAGTGGGCGCCGCGGCTTTCGTTGCGAAGCAGCGCGCCTTTGGTCATCGCTTCGGCCAATTCCAGCATATTCCACAGCTGGCGGGTGAACGCGACGCTGGAGTTGTTCCACTGCGCCGTATCCATCATGTTGATGTTACGGTAGCGCTGTTTGAGCTCCTTAATCTTGTTTATCGTCTGTTCCAGCTTGTCATTGTAGCGTACGACCGTCATATTGTCGGTCATCCACTCGCCCAGCTCGCGGTGCAGGACATAGGAATTTTCCGATCCCGCATCCATGTTCAGCAGTTCTTTGTACTTCGCCTCGTGTTTGGCACGATCGTTGTCGAACAGCGTGCTGGACAGGTCGGCCGCGGACTTTTTGAGTCCCTTGATGTACTCGACCGCTTTCGGGCCGGCCATCATGCCGCCGTAGATCGCGGACACGAGCGAGTTCGCGCCGAGGCGGTTCGCGCCGTGATATTGATATTCGCATTCGCCGGCGCCGAACAGCCCGGGAATATTCGTCATCTGGTTATAGTCGACCCACATGCCGCCCATGGAATAGTGAACGGCCGGGAAGATTTTCATCGGGATCTTGCGCGGGTCGTCGCCCATGAATTTTTCGTAGATCTCGATAATGCCGCCGAGCTTGACGTCGAGTTCTTTCGGGTCCTTGTGCGACAGGTCCAGATAAACCATGTTCTCGCCGTTGATGCCGAGCTTCTGGTCCACGCAGACGTTGAAGATTTCCCGCGTCGCGATATCGCGCGGTACCAGGTTGCCGTACGACGGATATTTCTCTTCGAGGAAATACCAAGGCTTGCCGTCTTTGTACGTCCAGATCCGGCCGCCTTCGCCGCGCGCCGATTCGGACATCAGGCGCAGCTTGTCGTCGCCCGGAATGGCCGTCGGGTGAATCTGGATAAATTCTCCGTTCGCGTAGTTAACGCCCTGCTGATACACGGCGCTGACCGCCGTGCCGGTGTTGATGACCGAGTTGGTCGTCTTGCCGAAGATGATGCCGGGTCCGCCCGTAGCCAAAATAACGGCATCCGAGGGGAAAGTCTGAACTTCCATCGTGCGCAGGTTTTGCGAAGTGACGCCGCGGCATACGCCTTCGTCGTCGAGCACCGCGCCGAGGAACTCCCAGTTCTCGTACTTCGTCACGAGACCCGCGGCCTCGTAGCGGCGTACCTGCTCGTCGAGCGCGTACAGCAGCTGCTGCCCCGTCGTCGCGCCGGCAAACGCCGTACGGTGGAATTTCGTTCCGCCGAAGCGGCGGAAGTCGAGCAGGCCTTCCGGCGTGCGGTTGAACATGACGCCCATCCGGTCCATCAAGTGGATGATGCCGGGTGCGGCTTCGCACATCGCCTTGACCGGAGGCTGATTGGCGAGGAAGTCCCCGCCGTATACGGTATCGTCAAAGTGAATCCAAGGCGAGTCGCCTTCGCCCTTCGTATTGACCGCTCCGTTGATGCCGCCCTGGGCGCATACGGAGTGGGAGCGCTTGACGGGAACCAGGGAGAACAACTGTACGGGAACGCCGGCTTCGGCTGCTTTTACGGTTGCCATCAGACCCGCAAGCCCGCCGCCGACGATAATGAGTCCGGATTTTGCCATGTCTGCTTAAGTCCCCCTTAACCGATCAGTGTTTTCAATGTGGTAACTACGCTTGCCGTGTTCGCGAATTCCTCACCGCGGAAAGCGAACAACGACAGCATGAACAGGGCCGTAACCGCCACGAACAGACCCATGCAGATATAAGAAGAAATGCGCTGCGCGCGAGGGCCGACCGTAATGCCCCAGCTGACCAGGAACGCCCACACGCCGTTGGCGAAGTGGAACGTGGTCGCGATCACGCCGACCAGGAAGAAAACGAAATAGCCGGGCTGCGTGACCATGTCGTGCATCCAGCCGCCGAGCTCGTCGTGCGTGACGTTGCCGAGCGAGATCTGGAAGCGAGTGGAATAGACGTGCCAGACGATGAAGACGAACGCCACTACGCCGCTCACCCGCTGCAGCACATAACGCCAGTTGCGTTCGGTGTTGAAGTGCCCGATGTTCGGCTGCGCCTGATAAGCGATGTAAAGACCGTATACGCCGTGAAAGAGCAGCGGAAGCCAGATAAAGAACAGTTCAAGGAAAAAAACGAGTGGTAGATCGTTGAGTGAGCGCACTGCTTTCTGAAAGCCCGCCTGCCCTCCGTCGAACGCCGCATAGTTGGTAATCGCGTGTTCGATCAGGAATAAGCTGAGCGGAACAAGCCCCAGTAACGAGTGCACCTTTCTGGCGTAGTAACCTTTCATCTGCCGAACCGTCCCCTTTCATGATTCGACATTCCGCCGCCCTTCGGAAAAGACTCCTCCACGCCGCAAAATGCCCTTTTTAGAACGTTTTCATAAATTCCTCGAGGGAATTCGCCGATCTGTCGGCCCTCCCGAACAAAAGAACGGAGAACCGAGGGAGTTACCCCTTTACAATATTGTGAACAAAACGGCTTCTCTTTTATGTTACTCCAAAAATTCCGAGAATGGAACCAATATGGCGTCTTTTTGAAAACAAAAAATTCCTGCATAGTATATGTAAGCGTAGATAAAGGTTAACACTTCAACAACCCATTAAACATGCTTGCCCGCTTTGAATCCAGCCGCGGCGCGGTTCCGGACGATTTTGCGGCGGGCATCGGCAAGGAAGCGTTCTCATTCGCATACCGAAAAAAGAAGCGGAAGGCCGCGGGATTTTCTCCCGTCTCCTTCCGCTTTTTTTCTCGCCCGCCGGCTCGGCTTCGGCCTTCAATCTTCCTCGGGGTTGACCACTTCGCGTTCGAACTGCTCGATCCGATCGTTCGGACCGGCGATAACCATAATATCTCCCTCGCTCATCTGATCCAAGGCCGTCGGAGCGATGGTTACGCCCGCTTCGGTGCGCAGAGCCACGATCGTGCAGCCGAAGCGCGCGCGCGAATTAAGATCCGAGATCGTCCGCTCGTTCAGGCAGGTCGGCACGCGCATTTCGACGATCGAGTAGTCGTCCGACAGCTTGATATAATCGAGCAGGTTCGGAGTCACAAGCTGATGCGCCACGCGAATGCCCATTTCCCGTTCCGGGAAAATGACCTGGTCGACGCCGATTTTTTCCAGCGCCCGGCCGTGCAGCACCGTAATCGCTTTGGCGACTACCTTTTTCACGCCCAGTTCCTTGAGCAAAATCGCCGCCAGAATGCTGGTCTGCATATTTTCCCCGATCGCCACGATGCCGCAGTCGAAGTTGCGGATGCCGAGCGAACGCAGCATTTCTTCGTCCGTAGCGTCGGCGACCACCGCGTACGTGAAGCGGTCGCCGACCTCTTCGACAACCTCCTCGCTCCGGTCGATGCCCATTACTTCATATCCCAGGTCGATCAGTTCCGTGCCGAGACTCATGCCGAAGCGTCCCATGCCGATCACCACAAATTGTTGCATGCTCAATGTAGATGCACCGCCTTAACCAATAATGATCTTGCCTTCCGGATACCGATACTTTTCCGGGTCTTTCTTCGGTTTCAATGCATAGACGAGCGTCAGCAGCCCCACTCTGCCCGAGAACATGGTCAGCGCGATCAGGATTTTGCCGAACGTGGACAAATCCGTCGTCAGTCCGAGCGACAGACCGACCGTTCCGAACGCCGACATCGTCTCGAACAAGATCAGCATGAAGTCGTGATCTTCCGTGACCGACAGGACCATCGCCACCGTGATAATGAGCGCCAGCGCCAGCAAAATGATGGTCAGCGCCTTAAGAATCCGATCGCGTCCCAGACGGTGGCGGAAAAAGACGACGTCTTCGCGCCCTCGCATCATGGCCAGCATGGCGCCGATCATGACCGCGAACGTGGTGGTCTTCACGCCGCCCGCCGTGGAGCCCGGCGAAGCGCCGATGAACATCAGAATGAGCAGCAGGAACTGCGTCGCTTGATGCAGGGAAGTCAGATCGACCGAGTTGATGCCCGCCGTGCGCGGCGTCACGGACTGCAGCAGCGCCCCCCAGAACTTTCCGCCCAGGCCGAAACGGCCCAGGGTGCCCGGGTTGCTCCACTCGAACAGCAGAATGACGACGAAGCCGAACGCAATCAGCACGCCGGTCGTGGAGAGCACCAGCTTGGAATGCAGCGACAGCTTTTTTTTGCGCGGCAGGTCGGCCAGATCGGACAGTACGACGAAGCCCAGACCGCCCAGCACGATCAGCAGGACGGCGGCCAAATTCATAACGGGATCGGCCGTATAAGCCGTCAAGCTGCTGAAATGGCCGAACAGGTCGAAGCCCGCATTATTAAAAAAGGAAATGGAATGAAAAACGCCGTAATAGAAAGCCTGTCCGACGGGCATATCGAAAGCCAATCGCACCGTGAACACCAGCGCTCCGACGCTTTCGATCACGATCGAGTAGTAGAGGACGCGCCGAATCAGCCGGACAATGCCTTCCACCGACCCCTGGTTCATCGCCTCCTGCAGCAGCAGGCGTTCCCGCAGCGAAATTCTCCGCTGAAAGACCAGAGCCAGCAGCGTCGCCATCGTCATGAAGCCCAGACCGCCGATCTGAATAAGCACCATAATGACCGACTGCCCGAAACCGTTAAAAAACGTTCCCGTGTCCACCACGACCAGGCCGGTTACGCAAACGGCCGACGTGGCGGTAAAAAAGGCATCGATCAGCGGCAGCGCCCGGCCGGTCGTGTTGGCGACGGGCAGCATCAGCAGCACTGTGCCCAGCAGAATCAGCGTCGCATAGCCGATCGCCAAAATTTGCGGGGGAGAAAATTTGAGTTTGGGGACAACGATCGCCATGTTTATTGCGTCCTCCTTCTTAACTGGCCGAAAACGAAAGCAGTCGTTCTATTATATCCGCACTCGCGCGCGAACTACAATATCGACTTGTCCGACGGAATGCGGATAAACGCCGTTTTGTAGTATCCGTCTTGCGGAATATGGTATTTTAGAGAGAGGTATCCGTTCGATGCGGATACGAAATCCGGCAAGGAGGCAAATCATGACAGACCCGCAGCAGCGCATTCTGCACGTCAATTACAAAAAACTCGGTCTGGCGGCGGCGATCGGGTTGATCATCTACGTGCTGTTCAACTTCACGACCCTGTTCCAGAGCGAAATGACCGAACAACAATCGCATTCCCTCATTAGCGAAAGCCGGGCCGAAGCGAGCGCGTCTTCGTTCGCGGCCGACAAACTCGGCATTTCCGAGCCGCTGGGAGAAGCTTCCGTCAGCTATCGCAGCGATTCCAACCTGTACGGTTATTTGTCCCGGGCAGGAAAGGTAAGCGAATACGACAAAACCTATCTCGAACGGTTCCCTTACGAGATGTTCCGCGTCGTCTATCATTATACGGCCGACGGCAGCGAACGGGTGCTGCAGATCGACGTCGGCGCGCAAACCGGCCGGGTCGTCGCCTTCAGCGACCTGCTCGGCACGTATGCCTCGCAGCTGACGGACGGAGAAGCTTTCCCGATTTCGCTTGAAGACCAGTCCCTGCTTCCCGAAGATAAGGAAGCCATCGCCCGCCCGCTGATGAGCGAGCTCGGCTTGAATCCCGATGAACTGACGCCGGTATCTTCGGACACCGAAGACGGGCTTCGTTACACCTCGCCCTCCGCCCGAATCGGCGAGAGCGAGCTCGGCGTCAACGTGACGTTCGAGGAAGATCGGGTCGCTTCGATCCGCGCAAGCTTCAGCGTCCCTTCGTCCTATACCGAATACATCGAACGGCAGTCGATGTGGGCGGGAGTCATGACCTACGGCGGCTATATGCTGCTGACATTCGTGCTCGGCGTGCTGGCGATCGTGTATGCGTTCCTGCTGAAAAAGTACACCTCGTTCCTGCGCGGCATTTTCCTGTCGCTGTTCTACTACGTCGTCTCCGTGTTTTCCGTTTGGAACGCCCGGCCTTATTTCGAAGGAAACAGCTATTCCGACGTGATCTTCTTCGTCACGCTGATACTCCAGGCCGTAATCGGGCTCTTTATGGCGGCGTCGCTGTACTTCTCGTTCGTCGCAGGCGATGCGCTGTGGCGCAGCCAGGGACGCAATATGTGGGCGAGACGGGGAGAACCCGCTTACGGGCGTCATGTCTGGGAAGCGGCCAAGACCGGCTATCTGTGGGCGCTGATCCTGCTCGCCGTACAGGCCGTCATTTTCTTCGTACTGGAGCGTTCGCTCGGCGTCTTCTCGACGACCGACGATTCCCAGTCCACTTATAATATGATGTATCCTTGGCTGTTCCCGATTCTGGCCTGGATGGCGGGCATTTCGGAAGAGGCGATCTACCGGCTGTTCGGCATTCCGATGGTCAAAAAGATCGTGCGCAGCACCGTGCTGGCCAGCATCATCACTTCCTTGATCTGGGCGTTCGGCCATACGCTTTATCCGATCTATCCGGTCATCACGCGTCCGATCGAGCTGCTGTTCCTGGGTCTGCTGTTCAGCTTCATCTTCCTGCGCTACGGCTATATCACGGCCATGTTCGCGCATGTGGTGTTCGACAGCATTCTGATGGGACTCAGCCTGATCTTCATGGGCACGCTGAATTACGTGATCGTCGGGATCGTCTCCATCGTACTTCCGGCCATCGTGGCCTACGCGATCTACTTGATTTACTGCAAGGACAAGCCGCGTCCCGCGGCAGGCGGGTCGCCGGGCGGCGGACAAGAACCGCGCCGGGAAGAAATTCGGGACGAAGATCCTTTGCGGGACGAACCTCATCCGGAGAGCGGCACGAGCGCTCCCCGGGAACCTCTGCGGGAACCCGGCGAACCTTCCCGCCGTACGCCGGGCTGGTCGCTCGGCAAGGACGGACGTCCGGATTCCGTATAAGCGCGGAATCCCGGCGAAAGCGGGATTCCGCCGGAGTTCTATTTTAAAAGGCATGAAAAAAGGATGAAGCCGCTTTGCGGGCTTCATCCTTTTTTTCGTTCCTCTTCGTCAAGCCGCGGAACCCGCGCGCCCGCCAGCATAAGCCAGAAGGCGTACGCCATGATGTTCGCGCCGAGAAAAGGCAGCTGCGGAAAGTTCAGGCCCAGCTTGTCGCCCGCGACCAGGCAGACCGCTGCGGCGGTCAGAAGTCCGGCCGCCGCGCAAGCCGCCGTATAGCCTTTCCGCTGCGTCGTCAGCTCCTTTACGAAAGGGAGCCGGTATCGTCTCGAAACGACGAACGGCAGCAGCAGGGCATGGAGTGCAGCATGCAGGGGCACGGCGGCAGCACCGAGCAGCAGCAGCGCCGCAAAAGCGCCGACTCCGTTTCCGAAAGTCTCTTCTCCCGCCTCGGCCTCAATTCCGCCCGCGAAAGCCAGCAGCAGAGCGATCCAACTGACCGAAATGCTGACAAACAAAGAAACGAGCAGCAGCGGCGCATAATGGGCATCTTTCCTTTTTTCCGTGTCCCTGTCCATTGAGTCTATCCCCTCCCGATTGTTGAACGTTCCGAGAGGGACAGGAGTTGGCCCGGCGCCGAAACGCACGACGCTGCGCGAAGCTCGGCCTGTGCCGTACCGTCTGCGCGTTACGGACGCTTGGGAGGCTCGGGCTCTTGTACCGTATCGGGCCCCGACTTTCCGCCTCTTTCCAGCACTTCCTTGAAATCGTCGCGCACGCTTCCCTTCCAGAGCTTGACCCCCGAACGGTATGCCGCCCGGCCGTTCAGGTGCCCGGCTACCGGAGAAGTCAGAAAGACGAATACGATGGCCAGCAGCAGCTTGGCGTTAATTTCGCCGTCGACCGCCCAGAAAAAGAGGAACGCGCCCAGCAGGACGAACAGCACGCCGAGCGCGGCGCTTTTCGTCGCCGCATGCGAACGCAGATAAACGTCGGGCAGCCGGATCAAACCGACGGCGCTGATCGCGCAAAACACGGCGCCGGCGAGCGCCAGAACGATTGCGATCCACTCAACGATCGTCGCCATCTTCGATCACGCTCCCTCTCTCGATATAACGCGCCAGCACCGTCGTGCCGATGAACGTCAGAATGCCGATCACCAGAATGATTTCCATTAAAGCCTGCGTATCCAGCAGCATGCAGAACACCGCGATCATGGCCAGCAGGTTGATGCCGATCGTGTCGAGCGCCGCGATGCGGTCCGACCGGCTGGGGCCGGCGATCAGCCGATAAGCGCAGCCGATTACCGCAACGGCGAGAATCACGAGCGTGACGCTCAAAAAGACGGTTGTCATGAACGGGTCACCTCCATAATCGCTTTTTCGAACGTGCTGCGGATCTTGCCGGACATCTCTTCGACATTGGAGATATCGAGCGCATGAATATACAAAGTTTGATTGTCATCGGATACTTCGAGCGTCAGGGTGCCGGGCGTCAGGCAGATCATGCAGGACAAAATCGTCACTTCCCAGTCCGAAGACAGCTGCGTGCGGTATTCGAAAATGCCGGGACGCATCTTGAGCTTAGGCCGCAGGATGTGACCGATGACCTCGAAGCTGGAGATCAGCAGTTCGCGAATCAGCAGACCCGCAAGCTTCAGCACCGCCCATACCCTTGCCAGGTAGAACGGTTCCGGCCGGAACTTGCGCACGACATACAGGACCGCGATGCCCAGCACATAGCCCACGATGAAGCCGGAAACCGTCCAGTTCCCGTTCAGCATCATCCACAGGAACGCGATCATCAGGTTCAGCAAAATTTGAAAAGGCATGTGCATCTACTCCTTCAATACGGCTTCGATATAGAGGCCGGGATTGTCCAGCGTCGCGCCGGCCTGCGCGGCGAAGCCGTGCACGCCGTTTGCCGCGAGTCCGATGCCGATTACGAACAGCAGCAGAAGAACGGCGGACGCGCTGGCCAGAGTCGTTTGCTTGCCGCGCCCGGATTCGGCGCGGGGCGGCTGCCGGTCATCCGATTCTCCGGACGCCAGCATTTCCGCCGCCGCCTCGGGCTCCGGCTCGGTGCCCCAGAACGCTTCGCGGAAAATTTTGATCAGCGAATACAGGGTCAGCAGACTGGAGGCGAGCGCCACCAGCGACAGCGTGACCATGCCGTCCTCCAGTCCTCCGCGAACGATCAGCACTTTGCCCGCGAATCCGCTCAGCGGCGGAATGCCGGTCAAAGCCAAAGCGAGAATGAAGAACATCCAGCCGAGTCCCGGACGGCTGCGAATCAGGCCGCCCATCCGATCGAGCTTGTCGCTGCCGGCCGCCGCGATCAGCATGCCTCCGAGCACGAACATCAAGCCCTTGGACAGAATATCGTGCAGCATATAGAATACGACCCCGTCCATCCCGTCGCGCGTTCCGGTCGCCAGGCCGAACGCCACGAAGCCGACGCCGATCAGAACGTTGTAATTCAGAATGCGCGGAATGTCGCGGTAAGCCGCCGCGCCGATGCCGCCCAGAATCATCGTGGCCGCGGCCATTCCGGCAATCCAGGCATGGGTGAACGAAGGATCGTTCGGGAAGATCAGCGTAAAGGTGCGCACGATGGCATACAGCCCCACCTTCGTGAGCAGGCCCCCGAACAGCGCCCGCACCGCGAACGGAGGCGCGCCGTAAGCGCTCGGCAGCCAGAAGAAGAGGAACAGCCCCGCTTTGAGCGAAAATACGATCAGGAACAGCACGGCGATCACGTTCAGCACCCCGCCCTGTCCCGCTTCGGCGATCCGCTGCGACAGATGCGCCATATTGAGCGTGCCGACGGCGGCATACAGATAGGCGACGGCCGCGACAAACAGCGTGGACGACAAAATGTTGACCAGCAAATATTTGGGCGCTTCGCGCATCTGCTTCTTCGATCCGCCCAAAGTAATCAGGGCGTACGACGAGATCAGCATCACTTCGAAGAAGACGAACAGGTTGAAAATGTCGCCCGTCAGGAACGAACCGTAGACGCCGACGAGCAGAAAATGAAAGGACGTGTAGTAATAATGTTCTTCCCGCTCCCTGCCGATGCTGGCGAAGGAGTAGATCAGCACCGCCAGCCCGGTGACCGAAGCGGCCAGCACGAGCAGCGCCGCGAACATGTCGGCCACGAACACGATGCCGTAGGGAGGCGCCCAGCCGCCGAGCTCCAGCGTCTGAATGCCGCCCGTGCGGACGCGATGCACGATGACGCCGGCGATTACGACATTGGCGATGCCGCCGATGACGCCGAGCACCCGCTGAAGCCTGATATTTTTGCGGAAAAACATCAGAAACACGGCAATGGCCATCGGCAGAAGGACGGGCAGCACAAGCAGATTGTTCAAGATCCCGCCTCCTTGCCGTCGGTATCGCTGCCGTCGATTTCATCGGTTCCGCGCGTCTGATACGCGCGGTAAGCCAGTACGAAGTACAGCGCGGTAATGCCGAAGCTGATCACGATGGAAGTCAGGATCAGCGCCTGCGGCAGGGGATCGGCATACGATTCGCTGCCGCCGCCGAGCACCGGGGCCGCTCCGCGTTTGAGACCGGCCATGGTCAGCAGCAGCAGATGGACGCCGTGCGTCAGCAGGGAAGTGCCGAGAATGACCCGCAGCAGACTTTTGGACAAAATCAGATAGACGCCGATCATAAACAGTACGCCGACGGCTATCGCCATAATCCATTCCATGTCAGTCTTCCCCCTTTATCGTAAATATAATGTTCATCACGACGCCCACGACGGCGAGATACACGCCCAGGTCGAACAGGACGGCGGTCGCCAGCTCCGTGTCGCCGAGAATCGGCAGATGGAAGTGGTCGAACGTCTGGCTGAGGAACGGCGCGCCGAACACGAACGAACCGGCAGCCGTCAGGATGGCGATCGCGAGGCCGACCGCCGTCAGCAGACGATAGTTGACCCGAATGACGCGGCGGATCGTATCCATCCCGTAAGAGACCGCGAGCAGAATCAGCGCGGATGCGGTCATGAGCGCCGCAATGAATCCGCCGCCGGGATTATTGTGCCCGGCGAAGAACAGATAGAGCGAGAACGAGATGATGATCAACACGATGACCCGGGACATCGTGCGCAGAATGACGTCGTTGGAAACGAGCGGGAAGCCCTGGCGAAGCGAGGAAGACTCGCTTCCTTTTTTGTTGGCCGGAGTCGTCTTGACGCCCAGCTTGACCAGCCCGTAAATGCCCAGCGAAGCGACGCCGAGCACCATGATTTCGAACAGCGTATCGAAGCCCCGGAAGTCGACGAGAATGACGTTGACGACGTTTTTGCCGCCCGCCTGTTCATAGCTCTCGTTCAGGAAGTACGCCGAGATCGGCTCGAACGGGCTGCTGCCCATCGCCGCCAGCGCGACCAGCGTCACCGTGACGCCGACGCCGGCGGCGACGATCAGGTTCGTCCATTTGAACGCCGGCTTCTCCTTCTCCCGCTTCAGCTTCGGCAGGAACTTGAAGCAGAGCAGGAACAAGATGACGGAGACCGTCTCCACGATCATCTGCGTCAATGCGAGATCCGGCGCGCGGAAGATCAGGAACAAGGCCGTCACCATATAGCCCGCCGCTCCGGTAAACAGAATCGCGTTGACCCGCGAACGAGCGAACGGGACGGCCGCGGCCGCGGCCAGCATCACGGCGACCAGCGCGACTTCGTAGAAAGTGATCGGCGCGTAGTCGTCCATGCCGAGCTTGACGCCCGGCGAGAAGATCAGCGTGCCCCCGAGCGCCGCGACCAAGAACAGCAAAATATAGATCAGGTAGCGGCGGACGGAGCCGGTCATGTAAAGATCGGTCGCCCGGCGGCCGCCGTTTTCGAGCAGCGACAGAGCGCCGTTATACAGACGGTTCAGCGTATCCCGCCCGCTCCACTCGCGATCGAGCAGGCGGAAACGGGTGTAGGTCCGGTAGAGCAGCACGCCGAGCAGCACGACGCCCAGCGTCATGAACAATTCCGGCGTCCAGCCGTGCCAGAAGTGGATCGATACATGCACCGTTTCGGCGTCCACGCCCTCTCCGTGAATGGCCGCGACCGCCGGATCGATCAGCGCATGCGCCAATCCGTTCGGAATCAGCGCGAAGACGAGCGCCAGCGAGACGAGCAGCACCGGGGCGGCCAGCAGGCCGGCGGAAGCTTCGTGAGGCGGCTTGTCCAGCTGACCGCTCTTGATTTTGCCGCCGAACGTCTTGAACACCAGGATCATGCTGTACACGAAGGTGAAGACGCTGGCGACCCAGGCGATCACGGGAAGAACAAGCAGCCAGGAGTCCGCGCTTATCACGTCGAAATCGCGAATGTTCACCATGGCGGTGAAAAACATTTCCTTGCTCAAAAATCCGCTGAACGGCGGCATGCCGGCCATGGAAAACGCGCCGATAAGCGCAATGACGAAGGTGACCGGCATCAGGCGCATCAACCCGCCGAGCCTGCGCAGGTCACGGGTGCCGGTTTCGTGGTCCACGATGCCGACCACCATGAACAGCGAGCCTTTGAATACCGCATGGTTGATCAAATGGAACACGGCCGCGCTCGTCGCCAGGCCGAACAGCGCGATCTGCTCGGGCTCCGTGAAGAAGGACACCGCCGAGCCGACGCCGAGCAGACTCATGATAAGACCCAGCTGACTGATCGTGGAGTAGGCCAGCAGCGCCTTGAGATCGGTCTGGCGGATCGCCTTGTACGATCCGTACAGCAGCGTGATCAGACCGGTCAGCGACACGATCCAGAACCATTCGGCACCGCCGGCGAATATCGGGCTCATCCGGGCGACCAAATACAGCCCGGCTTTCACCATCGTCGCCGAATGCAGATAAGCGCTGACCGGCGTCGGTGCTTCCATGGCATCCGGCAGCCAGATATGGAACGGGAACTGGGCCGATTTGGTGAAGGCGCCCAGCAGAACGAGAATCATGGCCGGCAGGAACAGCGGCTGATCGGTCAATCCGGCAGCCTGCGCCGCGATTTCCCGAATGCTGTATGTGCCGGTCATCGCGTACAGCAGGTTGAATCCGGCGAACATCGCCAGCCCGCCGAATACGGTGATCAGCATGGACTTCAGCGCGCCGTAACGGGAACGCTCGCGGCGGTACCAGAAAGCGATCAACAGGAACGAAGCGACGCTGGTCAATTCCCAGAACGCGTAAAGCACCATCAGGTTGTCCGACAGGACAACGCCCAGCATGGCGCCCATGAACAGCAGCAGATACACGTAGAAATTGCGGATCGAATCCGAATTTTTCCCCATGTAAAACATCGAATACCAGACGACCAGCGTACCGATACCCGTAATCAGCAGGGCGAACAGCAGGCTCCAGCCGTCGAGTACCAGCGACAGGTCGATGCCCAGCCCCGGCATCCACGGCACGGTAACGGCCTGCGCCTCTCCCGTGCCGATCTGCGGAAGCCGGCTGATCAGGTAGGCGAACAGCGCGGCCGGCACGGGCAGTGCCGCCCAACCGGGATGAATGCGCGGCAGTACGCGCATCAGCGGAACCAGCGCGGCCCATAAAAACGGAATCAAAATTACAATGTGCAGCACGAGTTAGCGTCCCTCCTTTCCGAACGGGAAGTCGTCATTTCTTGACCCATTCCCCTTGAACGATTTTTAAATATTCGGCCTGTCCGTCTTTGACGACCTTGAACAGTCCGCTGTCGAAATCCGTGTCGAGCTCTCTGAAAAAGATGCCTTCGATCGCCGGTTTCCCGCCGCTTCGACCGCCGTCGTGCTCCTTCTGCGAAGCCAGCACGTAACGGCCTCCCCGGGGAACGAGCAGAGCGGTAAAGCCTTTTTCGTGCGTCTCCTCGAGCATTTCGGGATAACGCTGCACCGCCACGATATGCAGGTCGATCGCCCCGATCCGATTGAGCAGGTCATCCACGAAATCGCCGTGCGTGATCTCGTGCCAGAAAGACTGGCTGGCCCGCCCGATCACGATCTGAGTAACGTCAAACTCCCTGGCCGTTTCCGCGATCACGTCGGCCGCCTTGTTGCCGCTGCATTTTCGCACCAGGAACTCGCCTCCCGCTTCTTCCGTCTGCTTCCGCCAACCCGCGACGTAACGCTCTTTCTCCAGGTTGTACTCTTCCCGTCTCGCCGGCGCGACCGTCAGCACCCGCAGCGGCGCGCCGATCAGCTTCGCCAGCTGGCTTCCGCGCTGGATCAATCTCTGACCGTGGGGACCGTAATGCACGCAGACCAGTATACTTTCCTTATGCCTATCCATGTCCAATTCCCAACCTCTCCTCTGCATAAAAATTATTTTTTGTAAATAAAAAACCTTAAAAAAGCACAGAAAGAGCCCGCTGTTGGCAGGCTCCTCCGGTTGAATCGTGTACAATTAGTGTCCATTATATCGAGGGAAATCGAAAAAGTAAAGAAAACCGACAATTGAAGACGACCGCACGCTCCGAAAACAGGCTTATGCTTCATCTTTTAGCGCCTCCAAAATCTGCCGGGCCAGCTTATCGCCGATCGACAGCGGACGGAAGTCCTCGACCGACGCCTCCCGGATTTTTTTGAGAGAGCCGAAATGCTTCAGCAGCGTCTGGCGGCGCTTCTCCCCGACGCCGGGAATCGAGTCGAGTCTCGAAGTGACCATCGACTTGGCCCGCTGCTCGCGGTGGAACGAGATCGCAAAGCGGTGCACTTCGTCTTGAATGCGCTGCAGCAAATAAAATTCTTCGCTGTCGCGCGCCAGCGGCACCACGGCCGGCGGATCGCCGCTCATGAGCTGCGCCGTCCGGTGCTTGGCGTCCTTGACCAGGCCCGCGACCGGAACGGTCAGGCCCAGTTCGTTCTCCAGCACGTCGATCGCGACGGAAATCTGCCCTTTGCCGCCGTCGACGAGCACCAGATCCGGCAGGGGCAGATTTTCCTTCAGCACGCGTTCGTAGCGGCGGCGGATCACTTCGCGCATCGTCGCGTAATCGTCCGCCCCCTTCACGGAGCGGACTTTGTATTTGCGGTATTCCTGCTTCGCCGGCTTGCCGTCGAGGAACACGACCATCGCCGACACGGGGTTCGCCCCCTGAATGTTGGAGTTGTCGAACGCTTCGACGCGATGCAGCCCGTCCAGGCCGAGCGCGTCGCCGAGCCGGTCGGCGGCCCCGCTCGTCCGTTCCTCGTTCCGCTCGATCAGGCGGAACTTCTCCTCGAGCGAGACGCGCGCGTTCTCGCACGCCATCTCGACCATCTTCCGCTTGGAGCCGCGTTTCGGCACGAGCGCCTTGACGTTCAGCCACTGCTGCAGCGCCGCAGCGCCGTTAAGATTGCCCAGCCCCGACGCTCTTCGCGCGTCTTCCGGCTGCGCTTCATAGCCCGCCTGCTCTTCCGCCACCAGCGGCAGCGCTTCGTCCGCGGCATCGGTCCCCGGCGCTTCGCCGCCGGTTCCCGCGGCCAATCCCGCCTCCGCGGCTTCCTCGGCTTCGCCGTGCGAATCCTCGTCGCCGTCGTCGCTGTCCGCGTCGGCGGCGTCGTTCGCCGCCATGATGTCCGCGCGCGAGGCTCCCGCGGACGCGCGCGCTTCTCCCGCGGCGGCGGCCTCGCCGCCTTCCTCGCCCGCCGGCAGCAGGATTTCCTGCGGCAGCGCGGGATTGTCGCTGTAATACTGCGTCACGTAAGACAGGAAATCGGCATACGCTTCGCCGTAGAACGGGAAGCTCGACGCGTGCCGCTCGATCATCTTGCCCTGGCGGATATAGAGAATCTGCACGCACATCCAGCCTTTGTCGACGGAATAGCCGAACACGTCCCGGTCCTTTTTGTCCGTGGCATTGATCTTCTGCTTCTCCATGACCGCTTCGATATTGGCGATCTGGTCGCGCAGTTCCTTGGCCCGCTCGAAGTACAGGTCTTCGGCGGCTTCCTCCATTTTGCGGCGCAGCTCTTTTTTGATTTCCTCATGGCTGCCGCCCAGGAAGCGCGCGATTTCGTCCCGGATACCGTCGTACTGCTCTTTTTCGATGTCCTTGACGCACGGCGCCAGGCACTGACCCATATGGTAGTACAGGCAGACTTCCTTCGGCATGACGCCGCATTTGCGCAGCGGATACATCCGGTCGAGCAGCTTCTTGGTCTGCTGGGCGGCATACGCGTTCGGATACGGGCCGAAATAGCGCGCCTTGTCTTTCAGCACGCGCCGCGTCACTTCCAGCTTCGGATGCCGCTCGTTCGTAATCTTGATATACGGAAACGTCTTGTCGTCCTTGAGCAGCACGTTATAGCGCGGCTGGTGCAGCTTGATCAGATTGCACTCCAAAATCAGCGCTTCCATGTTGCTCGACGTAACGATATATTCGAAATCGCGGATGTCCGCGACCAAACGTTGGGTCTTCCCTTCATGACTGCCCGTAAAATACGAGCGCACGCGGTTTTTTAATACTTTGGCTTTCCCGACGTAAATGATCGTGCCTTCTCTATTTTTCATCAGGTAGCAGCCAGGAAGCTCGGGCAGAAGCGCCAGCTTGTCCCGAATATGCGCCATCGCTTTTTCCTGCTCCTGAATGGTTTCGAGGTGCGTATCCAATCTCCGTTCGACCTCCCTGTTCGCATTCGCTGCAATAAGTTCCTCTGGATGAATTACCCTCTTTTATTATACGTTAAAAAGAAGCGCCGTACATCAAAACGCGAACGTCCGCTCGCCCGCCTTCTTCCCTGTGCCGGAATGTCCGCTATTCGAAGACGCAAAAACCCC
The DNA here is from genome assembly GCF_011090185.1 of Saccharibacillus alkalitolerans. Lineage (GTDB taxonomy): Bacteria > Bacillota > Bacilli > Paenibacillales > Paenibacillaceae > Saccharibacillus > Saccharibacillus alkalitolerans. The sequence continues at coordinate 189,756 of NZ_JAAFGS010000005.1, forward strand.
CGGCGGCTGCCGGGGGTCGATCCGTACCGCCCGCGTAGGGCGAATCGGTGCGAAGATTATTGGTGTTTAGCCAGTACGCCTTTCAGCGCTTCTTTGGAATTGACGCCGATCAGCTTGTCGACCGGTTGTCCGTCCTTGAAGAAGATCATCGTCGGGATGCTCATTACGCCGAAACGGGAAGCCGTTTCCGGGTTTTCGTCGACGTTGACTTTGGCGATCTTCACGCTGTCGCCCACTTCGCCGTCCAGCTCGTCGAGAATCGGAGCCAGCATTTTACAAGGTCCGCACCAAGGGGCCCAAAAATCGACCAGCACGGTGCCTTCTCCCGATTCCACTTCCGTTCCGAAATTTTGGTCGGATACATTTACAATAGCCACGGAAAATTCCTCCTTAAATTATGCTTCAAAATTTATCTTAAAACGCATCTCTAAAGATAACTTGCGTTTATCTACATGTCAATTATAACACGAAACTGCGCTTACCGAAACAATAAATTGTATGTTTTTATAAACAACTATTTTTTAGTAAGTGAAAATTAGATGAAGAACACGGGTTTCGACGCTCGGAAAGAGCAATCAACCGCGCTTGTTTTCCCCGAGGACGCGGATCGTTTCCACGAACGGCGAGATCCGGTTCATCAGCCGCTGCCCTTTGTACGCTTCTTCGCCGTCCTTGTTCGTGAAGCTGAGATGCTTCTCCAGATCGGACAGCGAGTAGTTGGACGTGTAGAAGGTCGGCTTGCGGTTCATGCGATAATTCAGAATCGAACCGAGCACATGGTCGCGTACCCACGGGCCCATATTTTCCGCTCCGATATCGTCAAAGATCAGCAGGTCGGTCTCTTTCATCAGCTCGATCGTATCGCGCAGCTTTTCTCCGTCCTGAATCATCGATTTGACGTCTTCCACGAAGTCGGGCATGTACACGATGGCGCCCGAATAACCTTCCTTCGCCAGTTCGTGCAGCAGATAGCACATCAAGAACGTCTTGCCGGTGCCGAAAGGCCCTTCCAGGTACAGTCCTTTTTTCGGCAGGCCGACGGTCTTCGTCTCGTTGATGTAGCGGAACACGCGGCCGACGGCCGGCGAGCGCGCGGGGTCCTTGGTCATGATCTCCACTTCGTCGTAGCCTTCCTTCAGCGCGCGTTCGTCCACGTAAAAGCTTCGGATGCGGCTGCTGATCAGCTGGTCGCGCTCGTGGGCAAGCTGCAGATTGCAGCGGGTCTTATAATCCCGGATGCGCAGCTGTCCGTTCACGTCGTCGACGCTGAGCTTGGTGTAATGGCCCTGAAAATCGTTCGGGCAGTTCTCCAATCCCGGACAGTTGGCGCAGTGCTGCTTTTCCTTCACGTATTCGTACAGGCGGCTGAGGTTGCGGGTCAGCTCCTGCTCCGTCAGCTCGGGATAACGAAGACGCAGCTGGCGCACGTCGGGCTCGTTCAAAATCTTGGCTTTCAATTCTTCGGTCTGCTGCCTGATGCGCGAACCTCCGAACTGCTTCAGCACGTCGCCGATCGAATCCATTGGCATGGGGGTTCCTCCTTTCTGGGCGCTCCGTGATATCGGGGATCGCTCCAGCTTTGTGCTCCGTGATATCGGGGATCGCTCCGACTTTGTGCTCCGTGATATCGGGGATCGCTCCGGCTTGGTTTCCTCCTTCGAACCGAAGGTTCTCGGGTAAGGGGAAATCCAAAAGTCGCTCTCCCCGATATCACTCCGCTGGGGTTGGCCAGCCAATCCGGCCGGCTTGTAAGTTCGACTGCTTGCCGCGTGTTCCGCGAGAGCAGGGGCAAAAACCGGGGGCTCGAAAGCGCCGATCGAGTATCGGCTGTTCTCGCGGGATCGGGCTCGAGCAAAAAGATTAAGACTGCGGTTTGTTCTTGCTCGCCTTCATCTCTTCGGCAAGCCGGACGTATTCGGCGAATTCCGCGTCGCTGACGGCGGTCTGGACCGGCGTATTCTGCACGATCGGCAGCTCCGGTTTGCCGCGTGCGGCTTTGCCCTGCGGGCGGGCGCGGCTTCCGCTCGGGGCGGCGGCTTTGCGCTTCGGGTTATCCTGGTCGCGGATATAGCGGACGGCTTTTTCGTACGTATCGATCTGCCGCAGCAGCATGTTCGAGGCGATCGAATCGACGAAGTTGCGGCTGATGCGCTGTTCGCCGTCGCGACCCAGCAGGGTAACGAGGTAATGGATCAGCACGTTGATCACTTCGCCCGGAAGCTTGTAGCTGAGATCGATCTTGCTGAACATATCCAGCCAAGGACCGGGTACGGTTCCGGGGAAGAAATTGCGCAGCAGTCCGGTATAAGGTTCGTTGCGCAGCAGCATATTGTATTGATGGATGTCGCACTTCGACTGGAACTGGGACGGAACCTCGAGGTAATATTCCATCTCCACGGCGTGTTCGACCGGCATCTCGGAAGCTTCCGGCTGCTCCGGTTCGGGACGAACGGCGCGGGCGGCGCGCAGCTGGCGCTCCTCGGTCCGTTTGGCGGTCTGACGGAAGGTCAGGTTGGCGCGGTTCTGCAGATTGTCCAGCAGAAGCTCCCCGTCGCTGCTGAAAATGCCTTCTTCGTCCAGCAGACGCACCACGTCTTCGATGTTCAGGTCGAATTTGCGAGCCACGTGATTGATCATGCCCATCTGCTCGCGGTTATGCCGCAGCCTTTCCACGAACGGACGGTTGCGCGCTCCCCGCGGGAAATGCAGGATCACGTCGGAATAATCGAACAGAGGCTCCTCGGCCGGCATGTTTTTGCTCTGGCGGCGCGCCGGCGAAGCTTCGGACAGCGCCTGTTCCAGTTCGTAATCGATCACGTGCGTGTTCAATTCGAAGATCTCGTAAAAAGGCTGCGAAATGTTTTCTTTGGCGGCCCGGCCGAGCTCCCCCAGCTCTTCCGGCTCTCCCTGCCAAAAACGTTCCTGCAGCGCGAGTACGGCGAACTTCCCGATCCGATCGCGCAGCAGCAGCGTCAGGTGCTGGGTCGCGAAAAATTCGGACGGAGGCAGCGGCTGCTGCAGCTCGTATTCGTACATATAATTGTCCTGCTCCGGCAGGTAGAGCCGGTGGGTCTGCAGCAGACCGACCGCCTCCAATTTCGAAGCGTTCTCGATCATCAGCGTGCGTCCCCGATCGTTCGGTTCGATACCTAATGTCAAAAACAGGCTCCGCTGCTGTTCGGGTCTGGAATACCCCGTCTGCTCGGCCGGCAGATGCTGGGCCAGCAGACGGTACAGGGCGACGGCGGACGTGCCGACCATCGGCTGATAGACCATCGTCAGCATGCGCTCGTCCAGACTGCTCAGGCTGAAATCGCGATACGTATAATAACGGTGATGTTCCGTGTAGTGCAGCAGACTCTTCATGCGCATCGGCGGATGTCCCCCTCTTGTCCTTGCAAATTGCCTGTAGAAATAGACTTGCTCCGCGGAACGCGCCCTTTGCTGCGGACAGGTTCGTTGGAGCTTCTCCATTTTACCACAATTCCCCCGGCAGGAAAGGGCGGAAAGGGAGCAAAATTCCGGGTATACGAACCGGCCCCGCTTCCGCAGGCGTCCTGACTGCGGAATGCTTATCTTTTTGCGAACGCGGGTTCGAATCTTCATGGGATCTTTTTGTGGAACGAATTGCTCTTCCCTTCGCCGTTGCGCTACAATGAGAAAAGAAGTTTTCGGCAGCGCTCTTGCGACGTCTGCCGCCGCTTGAATGAAAGGACCGATTTTTACGACGCGCCTTGTGAAAATCTCCACCATACAATCTGATTTGGGAGTGATCGATTCATGAACGAAGCTACACTGACGCTTGAGGGCTGGTATTGTCTGCACGACTTCCGCTCGATCGACTGGACGCTGTGGAAAGCCGCCGACCACGAAGAACGGGCGGGCGCGATGGAAGACCTCGAAGAATTCATGCAGGAATTCGGCACGACGGCACAGGACGGACTCGGCAGCACGGCGGTCTACTCGATCGTCGGCCAAAAAGCGGATTTCGTGTTCATGTACCTGCGCGAAACGCTGGACGACCTGAACCGGCTGGAAACGGCGTTCAACAAGACCGACTTCGCCAAATTCACGAAAAAGGAATACTCGTACGTCAGCGTCGTGGAACTGAGCAATTATCTGGGCAAAGAAGGCGAAGACCCGATGCAGAATCCGCAGGTCGTGGCCCGTTTGAAGCCGGAACTGCCGAAATCGGCGCATATCTGCTTCTATCCGATGAACAAAAAGCGCGACCTGAACGACAACTGGTACATGCTGTCCATGGACGACCGCAAAACGATGATGCGCAGCCACGGCCTGATCGGACGCAGCTACGCGGGCAAGGTGAAGCAGATCATTACCGGTTCCGTCGGTTTCGACGATTGGGAATGGGGCGTGACGCTGTTCTCGGACGACGCGCTGCAGTTCAAGAAGCTGATCTACGAGATGCGTTTCGACGAAGTGAGCGCGCGTTACGGGGAATTCGGCGCGTTTTATGTGGGGAATTTGCTCGATTGGGAGAAAGCCCAGGAGATGCTGAAGCTCTAACTTTCGGCGAAGAAATAAAATCAAGCGCTTTGGACGGCCGGAGTCGGTCGTTCAAAGCGCTTTTCGTCGTGCAAGGCCCCCCGCCAGGCGGGAGAGGGGCGAAAGAGAGGTTCATTCCATGTAATGTTCGATCAAATCATAGACTCTGTCTTTCGTTTCGGCTGCTAAGTCATCCATCCCCGCTGCTCTCTCGGAAGCGACGGTATCGTCGAATTCATTAAAATGCTTTTCTTTCCGCTTGATCCACTCGATTTGCTCCGCTTTTAATTTTTCGAACTCCACGCTCGGCATCGTCGCCTTTAATTCGTTCCAGATTTCTTGCAAAAGGTTGTCCCAATCCTCGTAATATCCGCCGTAAAACCCGGGCTGGGTGTCATGCGCGAACAATCTTTTGGCTTCTTCCGTGATCGTCTGATCCAATCGGTCGGCTTTCGAAGCGTATCGGCTTTTAAGCCCGGTTCCTTCGGCGTCCTTCGGTTCCGCTTGTTCGGACTTCGCTTCTACTTGAGCTTCATCTTGAGTTTCGTCCTTTGCTGGCTGTTCCACTATCGCCGACTTGTCTTCCAGCTCTTTTTGCTTATCCGCCGATACGTCGACTCTGATCAGCCTGCTGTCCTCGACCGGCCCGCTTGGCGTATTCACAACATCTATCGTATTTTTATCCTCGAAGTAACCTTCGAAAAACAGCTCGTTCTTCCGGGTTTCCGGATTGAACACTTCCAGAATGATATGTCCGCCTTCGGTTTCCGTGAACGTGTACTCGGCCGTTATCGGATCGTCCGATCCTACCGTGCTGATCAATCTTTCCGGGCCGATCTCCAGGTAGGCGTGCGGCTCGTCTCCGATAAAAATTTTCCAACTGCCGATGATCCGGCTTTCCGCCCCCTTGCTGTCCGCGGAACCGCAGGCTGTCAGAGGCAGCATAAAAATAAGCGCGATCCATGCTGCCGTCCATTTGTTCAAGGCCACCTTCGTTTCTCTCCATTCCTTCATATATTTCCGCTAACGCGACAGAACCGGATCGACTACGCCCGCCGAATAGAAAATGTTCCCGTTGATCTTCACTTCCAATTCCGATACGCCCCCAACCGAAACGGAAGCGTCGCTCAAAGGAACGCCGGCCGCCGCGAGGCCGCTCCAGAGTTTTTGACCGTCTCCGTAAACGGATATTTCGTAAGACATCCCCGAGCTGGCCCTATCCGAGGCTCCGAAACCGAAGGTAAGCGTTTTGTATTCGCCTTTCAGCTTATAGCTCTGCGAGCCGCTGCCCGTGCTCAGCGCTTTCTTATACTCTTGTCCCCCGATCGTAATCCCGTCGTTCGTGCTCATATGATCTGTTTTGGAAGGCGCCAGGTCGGTCAAGTATACCCGTTCCGCGGCCGAATTTCCGATCAGCACCGACTTGCTTTTGGCGTCCCATCCGACTTTTTTGTCGACCATGCCGCCGACCATCTTCAGCGGTACGTAAACCGTCCCGTTATAAGACAGCGAAGCCGGAACGCTTGTCCCGTTATTGTTGAATTTTCCGCCGGCCGGCGTTTTGTCCACATTGTTGACGATAAATTTGACCGGGTCCAAGCTGACTTCGATCTTGCTCGTTGCCCCGAAAGCAATTCCTCCGAAAAAAACGGCGCCGAGCGTAAAACCGGTTACCCCGTATTTCATTTTTTTCAACAAGCTCATAAGTATTCCTCTTCTCTTCAAGTTATGTGCAAAACATTGAGTCATGACGGCATAACATCAAAAAACCCAACTCCGGGATAGGAGCTGGGTTCAGGTTATAGGATCGATTTTGAGCTGTAAAGTGCCCGAATTAATTTACGATGTTCTTCAAAAAATTATAAATGATAAATTAATTTCTATTGTATCATACGCGTCAATATTGATTTCTTTATTTTTGATTTAATCACATAAAAAGGAATTCATATTTTGATCGTCAAACGCTGCGAAATTCGGCGGTAACTTGAGCTCCGCCGGACGGAGCGTTGGCTAGGGTCAGGCTTCCGCCGTGTTTCTCGCACAGCAGGCGGCAGATATAGAGACCGAGACCGAAATGCGAGTCGGCAGGGGTATCGCCGCCGCGATAATACGGTTCGCAAGCGCGGCGCAGGGCTTCGGGCGAAAAGCCGGGGCCATCGTCGACAACGGAGATCCGCAGCGAATCTTCGGTCTGATCGAAACGGACCGTGACGGCTTCGGCGGCAAAACGCTGCGCGTTTGCGATTAAATTCTCGAAAACCTGGGCGACGAGGCCCGCGTCCAGAGACAGAACCGCCGGCAGAACAGGACCGAAATCCAACGTTCGCGAGCCGCGCAGCGTGTCGGCGGTCTCGCGCAGATCGTCGGCCAGCTCCGTCAGTTCGACCGCGCCAGGAACGGCTTCCAGGTCTTCGAGCTTCTGAAGGGAGCTCATGGAAGACACGTAGCGTTCCAGCCGCTCGGCGTTGCGGCGCAGGGACGAGATCGCGGACAGGGTCTCCTCGCGGTCCATTTGACCCGAAGGATAGAAATCGGCCAGCAGATCGATCCGGCCTTTCAGCACGGCCAAAGGAGTGCGCAAATCGTGCGAAAAGGCGGCATTCAGACGTTTGCGCTCCTCGGCGACCCGCCACATCTCCCGGCTGCCGCGTTCAAGCCCGCCGCGCATCTTCTCGAACGCTTCGCCGATCCGCCCGAATTCGTCGCGCCCGCGGACGCCGACGCGGAAGTCGAGATCGCCGGATGCTACCCGATCGGCCGCCTCGACCATCGTTCGCAGCGGCTGTCGGACGCGGCGGAAGTAGAACAGAAATAAACCGCCGCCAAGCAGGACAATCGCGTAGGCATACGGAGCCGTGTATTGAACAAATAGATAAAAACCGCCTTTTAACTTATGCGCCAACGTAAAATCGGCGAGCCGCGGTTCCGTGCTTCCGTCTTCGTACACGCGAATTCTGGAACTGCTCCATTCGCCGGGACCGACCTCTTTTACGTTTCCATGATCAGATACAACTTGCCAGGTATAGGGGAGCCTATCCCAATAAGAAGCTTTCAAAATCCCGTAACGGCTCGCCGCCTCGCGCGTTGTGATCTGCGACAACAGAACGACCAGGGACGCCAAAACGAGCGTCAGCAGCAAAAAATCGGTCAGTACCGAACGGAGACGGATGCCGGACTTTTTACCCTGTCCCTCTTGCGCATTCAAGTTCAGGATTTCCATTTATACCCTAACCCCCATACTGTATCGATCGGAGACTCGGCTCCGGCGTCGGTTAATTTGCCTCTCAACTTGCGAATATGCTCCGCCACGACAGCGCTGCTGCCTTCGCCGTCTTGCCCCCAGATCCGTTCATAAATTTCTTCCTTGTCGAACACGCGGCCTGCATGCAAAGACAGCAGCTCCGCGATCCGATACTCTTGGCGGGTCAGCGGCACTCCTTTCCCGCGGTGAGCCACTTCCGCCGCCGAATAGTTGATAACCAGCCCGCCGGCGAACTTTACTTCGGACCGCCCCGTCTGGCGTTCTTCCCTGCGCAGATGCGCACCGACTCGCGCCGCCAGCTCGGCCATGCCGAACGGCTTGACGATATAATCGTCGCCGCCCGCCGCGAAGCCGCCTACCTTATCGGCTTCTTCGACCCGGGCCGTCAGAAACAAGATCGGGCAGGCCACGGCGCCGCGCAGGCTGCGGCAGACTTCGAGTCCGTCCATTCCCGGCATCCCGATGTCGAGCAGAATCAGATCGGGCTGCCGCGCGGCAAGACGGATCGCTTCTTCGCCTCCGGAAGCCAGCAGCACATCGTAGCCGCATTTGCGAAAGATCCGGTTCGTCGTCGGCGATCAACAGCTTGTAGTTCATCGCGCCCCCTCCTTCCTGCATCCAGCATAACCTGCAGTTTTCAAGATTTGTCCAACTTCCCGAGAAAAAGCAAAAAAACCGCCTTCGCGGACCGTATGGACGGCGCGAAGACGGCTTTGACAGGTAAAGCGGCGGCGGCTCCGGCGAACCGGTGCAATCGCCGCTTTTAAAGATTCGGCTTACAGGAAGCGGCCTTTTTTCAGGACGAGGCCCATGCCGCCGATGATGAACAGGTAGCGGGCGTCGACTACTTTTTTCAGCTGAGCCGCAGGCCAGCCTTTGATTTTTTTGCCGGCTACGACGGCAACGGCTTCGCCTTTGCCCAGGGAAGCGACGGTACCCTTGTTGCTGAACACGAATTTCTCCGGCTGTTGATTGCGGATCGTCGCGATCAGGTTCTTTGCGACGCGTTCGCCCTGCTGCATGGCGATCTGAGCGGTCGGCGGGTAAGGACGGCCTTCAGGTCCGATCATGAGCGAGCCGTCGCCGATAATAAACACGTTGTCGTGACCCGGAGCTTTCAGGTACTCGTCGACTTTTACGCGTCCGCGCATCGCTTCGAATCCCGCGTCTTCGATCAGGTGGTTGCCGCGGATACCGCCGGTCCATACGACCGTCTTCGCTTCGATGCGTTCGCCTTCGCCGATCGTTACGCCGTTTTCGTCGCAGGCTTTGACCGGTACGCCGATGCGGAACGTTACGCCTTTTTTGGTCAGGGTATCCATCGCGTAAGTGACCAGTTCCGGATCGAAGCCCGGCAGCGCGGAAGGAGCGGCTTCGACGTTGTACAGGCCGATCTTCGAAGGATCCACGCCGTACTGCTTGGCCAGTTCCGGCAGGCGGTTCGCCATTTCGCCGACGAATTCGATGCCCGTGAAGCCGGCGCCGCCGACCACGAAGTTCAGGCGGGTTTCGTCGCCGTCTTTTTTGAATTCCTTGAACTGGGTTTCGATGTGCTCGCGGATCGCGCGCACGGAGTTAATGCTGCGGATCGAGAATGCGTGCTCTTTCATGCCCGGGATCCCGAACGTTTCCGGATCGCCGCCCAGCGCGATGACGAGGTAGTCGTACGACAGCGTGCCGTCTTCCAGCACCACTTGACGCTCGTCCGGCTTAATGGCCGTAACATTCGATTTTACCAGATCGATTTTGAACTCGTCGATCAGGTTCGAGATTTTTTCGTACGTTTTTTCGTCCGGCTGCGTGCCGGCTGCCGGCATGTGCAGTTCCGTCGTGAAGTAGTGATAGTCGTGACGGTTAACCAGTGTAACATCGGCTTCGTTGTTTTTGAGCTTCTTCTGCAGGTTCTGAGCCGTGAGGATACCGCCGTATCCGGCACCCAGAATTACGATTTTGGGAATGCTGTTCATTGTTTTCCTTACCCCTTTTCGGTTCATAGTCATTTATTGGGATAACCCTTGGCGGGTTGGAGCCTCATGTGAAAACTTACACAAAAATGGAGAAACCTCTCCCCGTCAGTCATTTATCCCGTCCGCATCTTGACTGCGACTTTTATCACATACATTGTACGCTTTTCATTTCGATATTTCAAAAGAAAATTTGAAAATTCGCCGCACAACGGACAAAAAATATTCAAAGTTGTCACAGAGCGAGACCGGACGGGCCTTCGAAAGCAAGACACGAGCAAGGACGCGGCGCAGCCTGTCGAAGGGGGAGTCCGCAAATCCCAAACAGCGAAAAAAGCCGGGAATTCGCTTTGCAATCCGGTAAAAAACGAGTTTATAATGTATGGGATTGCGAAAAATCGTTCATTTCGATAAATCCATAGATTCCATACCTTCGGAGGTGCTTATCCAGTGACAGAGATTCATAACGGCGACCCCATCGTCGATATTTTGATTATCGGCGCGGGTCCGGCCGGTCTGTTCGCCGCTTTTTACGGGGGAATGCGTCAGGCGTCCGTGAAGCTGATCGAAAGCATGCCTCAGCTCGGCGGGCAGCTGGCGGCGCTTTATCCCGAGAAATACATTTACGACGTAGCCGGTTTCCCGAAAGTGACCGCACAGGAATTGGTTAACCAGCTTGTCGAGCAGATGAATCATTTCGAGCAGGAAATCTGCCTTGAAGAAAAGGTGGTCGCCGTCGAGAAAGAAGAAGAACGGCGCTTTAAGGTTACTACCGACAAAGGCGTGCACTATGCCAAGTCCGTCATCATTACGGCCGGCGTGGGCGCGTTCGAACCCCGCCGCCTGACGCTCGAAGGCGCGGAACGCTTCGAAGGCGTCAATCTGCACTACTTCGTCAGCGACCTCAGCAAATTTGCGGGCCGCAAAGTGCTGCTGAGCGGCGGCGGGGATTCCGCGGTCGACTGGGCGCTTATGCTGGAACCGATCGCGGAGGAAGTCACGCTGATCCACCGCCGCGACAAGTTCCGCGCTCACGAGCACAGCGTCGAGAACCTGATGGCGTCCAAGGTCAATGTCGTGACGCCGACGGAAATCACGGAACTCGTCGGCGAAGAGCGCATCGAACGCGTCGTGCTCACGAATGTGAAGAGCGGCGAAACGCAGGAAATCGAAGTGGACGACGTCATCGTCAATTTCGGATTCGTCTCCTCGCTCGGCCCGATCTCCGAATGGGGCATCGAGATTCAGAACAACTCCATCGTGGTCGACACGCGCATGGAAACGAGCATTCCGGGCATTTTCGCGGCAGGCGACGTTACGACCTACCCGGGCAAACTGAAGCTGATCGCGGTTGGATTCGGCGAAGCGCCGACGGCCGTCAACAACGCGAAAGTGTACTTCGACCCGGAAGCCAAGCTGTCGCCGGGACACAGCAGCAACATGAAACGCTGATCGCCGGTAATTATCCACAAAATCGACATATTTTTGCCCGTTATGCTCTCCAGCGCCGCGGCGCCCGGCATGACGGGCTTTTTATTTGCCCACATTCGGCGGATTATCCCCCGTTTTCTGTGCGCAACTTGTGTATAATGTGGGTACAAAGCATGCAGAAGCTTGATTTCCCGCTGTGGATTTGGGGATAACTTTATACACAACGCTTGCTTCTGCCCCGAATGCGTCCGGCGTGGTATGATGGAAGCGAAACGTGACAAATCTCCTTTCTTCAACGCATCTTTGCGGATTGCAATCCGCTTCCATTCTTTATAAGGAGGAACCGCCGTGGACAAATTCGCGAGCAATTTATATTGGGTCATCTCGATCGTCGAAGTCCTCATTCTGTTGATGATCGCCGTCTTTATGGTTATGCTGGGCGTCAAGTTCTGGAAAGAGAAACGCTTCGGACCCGTTATCGCTTTCGCCGTCTTTCTGATCGTCTGCCTGACGCTGACCTGGTGGAGCGTGCAGGACAAATTTCTGTAAATTTTGTAAAGGGCAAAGGAGGAAAGCGTCCGCATGCAGCTGATTGCCATGATCACAATGCTGATCGACCATTTGGGCGCAGTCTTTTTCCCCGAACACTATTGGATGCGCATCGTCGGACGCGTCGCGTTCCCGCTTTACTGCTATCTGCTGGTGGCCGGCTATAAGCGCACGCGCAGCAAGCCGCGCTACGCGTCCAGGTTGTTCGTTCTGGCGCTGCTGTCTCAGCTTCCGTTCATGCTTGCGTTTATAACCGCGGGCGTCAACGTCATCGGCACCCTGCTCGTGGCGCTGCTGATCGTGATGGCGATCGACCGCTTCCAAGGAAAAACCGTCCTTCAATGGGCCGTAGGCTTTCTGCTGCTTGCGCTCACTTACTGGCCGATGAAGGAACTGGATTTCGATTATGCGACTTACGGGGTGCTGCTGGTGCTGATTTACCGCTACATGCCGAACGTATGGGCGATGGTCGGCGGTCATCTGGCGCTTAACGTTGTCTGGGCGGTCGCGTTCTCCGGCATCACTCAGTTCTACAGCATTGTCACGACGCTGTTCATTGCCGGCATTCAGGCGTCCGCGCCGACGGCCAAAACCGAAGTTCGCCTGCCTCGCTGGCTGTGGCGTTCCTTCTATCCGGTGCATCTCGCGATCATCGCGCTTGTAGAGTGGCAGATTTACGATATCACCTGGACGAACTTTACGTTCTGGATTACCCAATGATTTTGCAAAAAACCGGGGATTTCCGTTTCAACAGCCTGAAAATTGGGTATTATACCCTGTCATTTCTTTTAAACACATAAGGAATATGGGGGAGTATCATATGGTGCTCGCACGCACATTCAAAGGAGTCAGCGGTTTGTTCGAGTTGATCCTCGGCCTCCCGCTGCTGGGCGGCATGGTCGTCATGGGCAGCGGCTGGGGGATTTCCGCGGTCATGTTCGCTCTGCACGCCGTCACGCTTCTGCTGTCGCTGCAGCACCGGCAGTCGTTTTACGGATCGCTGGCAGGGCTCGTCACCTGCCTGCTCGTGTCCGTCCCGGTTATAGGCATGTTCGGTCATTGGGTGGCGGCGGTTCTGCTGCTGGTCAGCATGGTCGACCGTTACGGCGCCGGGATGTCCGGCGGCTACCGTCATCCTTGACCGGCGTTGCCGGGAAACGGCTCGTTGCTCGAAATCTTCATCGATTTCGGGCGACGAGCCGTTTTTTATTTGGAAAAGATCCGATTTGCGATTGACTGGCGGCAAACGCTCAACGTAATATAGGAGAAAACATTCGCCGGCCGTTTTGTCGTACCCGCATGCTTTTTCGCTTTTACGCACGAAAGCAACAATGCGGTTTCGCGGTCTTTCGATAAAATACGACGCGGCGTTTTGTCCAGAAGCGACGCCGGCACCGCCTATCGGCAGCCGGATATGCGCTATCACTACACAACGAGTTACGGAGAGGGGTTCACGATTTATGTTGAAAAAGAAATGGCTTCCGCTCGTTCTGACCTTGTCGCTCGCGGCCTTGGCCGGCTGCGGCCAAACCGATTCGGCCTCCGGCCCCAAAGAAGGCGATACCGCCGGCAGCGCCGAAACCAAAACGTACAAAATCGCCGTCTCGCAAATCGTGGAACATCCTTCGCTCGACGCGACCCGCGAAGGCTTCGTCGCGGCGCTCAAAGATGCCGGAATCGTCGAAGGCGAAAATTTGACGCTTGATTACAACAACGCCCAGGGCGATTCGACGAACAATCTGTCGATCGCGCAAAAACTGGCCGGGGCGAACAACGATCTCGTTCTCGCGATCGCCACTCCTTCGGCCCAGGCCGTCGTTTCGCAGGTCAAGGAGACGCCGGTTCTGTTTGCGGCCGTAACCGATCCCGTCAGCGCCAAAATCGTATCCAGCATGGAACAACCCGGCGGCAACGTAACGGGCGCTTCCGATACGAATCCCGAAGCGATCAAGCAGCTTGCCGATTTTATCGCCGAAGAGCTGCCGGACGTCAAGACGGTCGGCCTCGTTCTCAACGAAGGCGAGCCGAACGCCGTCGTCATGGCGGACCGTGCGGAGCAGGAGCTGGCCGCGCACGGCATCAAGCTCGTCAAAGCGGCCGTCACCAACACGTCCGAAGTCCAGCAGGGGGCCCAGTCGCTCGCCGGCCAGGTCGATGCGCTGTACATCACGCTCGACAATACCGTCGTCAGCGCCGTCGACACGATCATTAAGATCGCGAACGACAACAAGCTGCCGTTTTTCTCCAGCGACCGCGATACGGTGGAAAAAGGCGCCTTCGCGACCGTCGGCTTCAAATACTACGACCACGGCTACCAGGTGGGCGAGATGGCTGCCGACATTTTGAAAAACGGCAAAAAGCCGGCCGACCTCCCGGTCGCCATGCAGGAGAAGCTCGATCTGATCCTTAACCTCAAAGCCGCGGAGGCTCAAGGCATCGAAGTGACCGACGGCATGAAGGGCAAAGTCCAGGATCAGGAAAACAACATCATTCAGTAAGGTGCGGCCGACGGTCGAACCTGCGGTCGAATCGGGACGGGATGAGCGGCTGCTTCATCCCGTTTCCCCTTTCGCCCGGCCGGGTTCGTCTCGTACCGCAATCCATCTTCTTTTATACAGGAGGCGTCATTCATGTTCGAAAATTTCGTCGGCTCGCTGCCGGGCGCCGTTTATCTGGGGCTGCTGTATGCCCTGATGGCGCTCGGCGTCTACATTACGTTCCGCATCCTGGACTTTCCCGATTTGACGGTCGACGGCAGCTTCACTACCGGAGCGGCTACCGCCGCGGTCATGATTTCGCACGGCGTCTCGCCGTGGCTCTCGACGCTGACGGCTATTTTGGCCGGCATGGCGGCGGGCGCCTGCACGGGACTGCTGCATACGAAGGGCAAAATCAACGGACTGCTGTCCGGCATCCTGATGATGATCGCCCTCTATTCGATCAATCTGCGCATCCTCGGCATGCCGAACGTTTCGATCATGGGCGAAGACACGGTGCTCGGCGCGTTCCCTCCGATTCCGTTCATGATCGCGATCGTGCTGATCTTCAAGTTCGCGCTCGACGCCTTCCTGAAAACGGATCTCGGCCTGTCGCTGCGCGCGACCGGCGACAACAAGCGCATGATCCGCAGCTTCGGCGTCAATACGGACAATACGACGATTCTGGGCATCAGCTTGTCGAACGGTCTCGTGGCGCTGTCCGGCGCGTTGATCGCGCAGCAGTCTTCTTTTGCGGACGCCACTTCGGGGATCGGCATGATCGTGATCGGACTGGCCTCCGTCATTATCGGCGAAGCGCTGTTCGGCGCCAAAACGGTCTTCCGCGCGACGCTCGCCGTCGTGCTCGGCTCCGTCGTCTACCGCATCGTCATCTCGCTGGCGCTGCAAATCAAAGGCTTCGAGACGTCCGATCTGAAGCTGATTACGGCAATCATCGTCATTATCGCGCTCGTCTTCCCGACCGTGCGCAGCGCCCTCAAGCAGCGGGGAGCGGCCAAGAAACGCTCGGCCGAGCTGCTGAAGTCGCTGGAAGCCGCGGGAGGTGACCGCTGATGCTGCACGTTTCCGGCGTATCCAAATTGTTCAATTCCGGCACGATCGACGAGAAGGTCGCTTTGATCGGCATCGAGCTGCAGCTGAAACCGGGCGATTTCGTCACGGTCATCGGCAGCAACGGCGCCGGCAAATCCACGCTGATGAACATGATCTCCGGCGTCATGAAGCCCGACACCGGGGAGATCGTCATCGGCGGCCGCTCCGTGACGGCGCTGCCGGAACACCGCCGCAGCCGCTGGATCGGCCGCGTGTTTCAAGACCCGATGGCCGGCACCGCTCCGCGGATGACCATCGAGGAGAATCTCGCGATGGCCTATCTGCGCGGCAGTCGGCGCGGTTTCTCCTTCGGCGTCACCGGCGCTCGGCGCAAGATCTTCCAGACCGAGCTGAGCCGCCTGGGCATCGGTCTCGAGAATCGGCTGAACGCCAAAGTCGGCCTGCTGTCCGGCGGCGAACGCCAGGCGCTGAGCCTGCTGATGGCGACGTTTACCCGCCCGCAGATTCTGCTGCTCGACGAACATACCGCCGCTCTCGACCCTTCCCGCGCCGAACTCGTCACGTCGCTGACCGAGGAGATCGTTCGCGACATGAACCTGACCACGCTGATGGTTACCCATAACATGGAGCAGGCGATCCGCCTCGGCAACCGCCTGGTCATGATGGACAAAGGCCGCATTATTCTCGATATCGACGAAGCCGATAAGCGGAATTTGACCGTCGAGCGCCTGATGAGCGAATTCGAACGCATCAGCGGCAAAAAGATGGCCGACGACCGGACCTTGCTGGGCTGAGGCCTTCAACCAGCTGCTCTGCTGCCGTTATTTGCCGGGTTCCCCGCATGCCGCCTCCGGCTTGAACAGCCGGAGGTTTTTTTATTTTCTTTTCTCCGGATAAGGGACGAGGTACAGCCCGTATTCTTCGGACCACAGCGCGCAAAAAATATCCCGTACATCATCGTACCCGGCCTCCCGTAAAATTCGGCGGGTCCGTTCCCGGTCCTGATTTTTCCCCATATCCATGTTCACGTATTCGCCGGTATTCACCAGCAAGTAAGAAAGCGTTTGAACCGGTTCGCCTTTGGTGATCACGCTGAGGCCTCCGCTCGTCTCCAGAATCGCTTGATCCACGTTTTCCAGACAGAAGATGCCTTTCTGCCTCAGCAGGGAGCGGAACTGCTCCACTTCCATGTTCGTGTCGATAAAGCTTTGTACCTGCATTTCGCCGTCCATAAAGAGCATGGCCGGACTTCCTTTGACCAGCGCACGCGCGCGTTCCTTCCTGCGGACCGCTATTTCGATCAAATAAACCATCAGCCCCCAGACGGCAATCGCCAGAAGCAGATGAAGCACGTTCACCCGGGTGTCGTAAATCGACTGAGCCAGTATGCCGCCCAGCACAAGCAGATATACCAGATCGAACGAAGTCGCCTGGGACAGCGTCTTTTTGCCGAGCATCCTTACCGTAATAATCAGGGCCAGCAGCCCGGATATCAGTTTCAAGATCAGCGTAAGCGTTAACATAGCCGCACCCCTCCTATTTCATCTTTTTCTCTTGTTATCCATATAACCGGTTCCTTCAAAACTAAGCCTTTTTCGGCCATCAAAAAAGAGCCTCTCCGCTGTGCGAAAAAGCTCCTCTGCCTACCTTAAATCCTCTGTCTCTTCTCTCTTATTCCTTAAAAAGAGACGAATTTCTTGAATGCCGCCTCTAAGCGAGCCGGTTCTGCATGGGAACGACTTTCGGCTTTCCTCCCCTTCCGCCATCTCTCATTCCGATCAGAGGAGGAAAACGAGCACGAGTGACCGGGCGGAATCGGCGAGCCCTTCAGGCGGCATTTCCCGCTTCGTCCCGCCTCGCTTTACTGAACTTCGTCCTCCAACCGTCCCATGAACTCTTCCGCCGCGCTGTACCCGAGCTGCTTCAAGTACCAGTTGTTCGCCGCCGCCTCGATCAGTCCCGACGTGTCGCGGCCCGGCTGCAGCTGAAGCTCGATATGCGGGATTTTGACGCCGAGGTATTCCGTGAACTGTTCCGCGACTTCGAGGTCGTTGTTCAGCGCTTTGTCTTCCCACGGCGTCAGCTCGATATCGAGAACGATCCGCGTCTCGTCCTGGAACGCCGTGCGCCCGTACTGGCGGACGACGTTGATCAGCCCGATGCTGCGCAGCGCCAAAAATTCGCGTGTAATCGTATTATGCGTACCCAGCAGCGTGGACGGGCCCAGCTTTTTCAGCACGACGACGTCGTCCGCCACGAAGCGATGCCCGCGTCCGATCAGCGTGTGCGCCGTCTCGCTCTTGCCGATCCCGGAGCGGCCGCGAAGCAGCACGCCGATGCCGGACACGTTGACGCAGACGCCGTGGATCGACATTTCCGGCGCCAGCGCCTTCAGCAAGTAACCGTCCAGCTTGGCGATAAACTCGGTCGTTTTGTCCGGCGTCCGCAGCAGCGGAATGCCTTCCTGGTCGCAGTACATTTCGAGAAAAGGAATTTCCTGCAGGCCGGTCGTCACGACAAAGCACGGCGGATGGTATTTGACGATGTTGCCGATATGCAGCCTGCGCTGTTCGACGGTCTGCTGAAGGAGGTATGTAATTTCCTTGCGCCCCAGCACCTGTACCCGATTCATCGGAAAGTAATCGAAATAGCCGACGAACTCGAGTCCCGGACGGTGAGCTTTGGAACGGGTGATTTCCCGGTCCAACCGGTCGCCTCCCGCCAGCACCTCCAGCTTGAACGCTTTGACAATGCTTTCTACCGTAACGGACTTCATGCCATATTCCTCCTTGAATCATAAAGTCGATCGGGATTGCGCCCGAATTCACAATCTTTGCGTCTTTTGCAAAAATTGTTCTATAAAAAAAGCTTTCAGCCCGGAAATGGCATCCAAGCCGAAAGCTTCGCGCTGCTTGCAAAAAATCGAAAAGCCGAATCAGTCGCAGGGCTGTGCCAGCGCTTCGTCTTCTTCCCGCGTACGGAACGAAGACCCGCAGCCGCATGTCGCCACCGCGTTCGGGTTGAAGATCGTGAAGCCTCCGCTCATGCCGGATTCTTCGAAGTCCACCTGCAGGCCGTTCAGATATTTCAGATCGTCCTTGGACACGACTACCTTCAAACCCTGTATATCCATATATACGTCGTCCACGTCGGACTCCTCATTATCAAAGCCCATTGCGTACGAAAAACCGCTGCATCCGCCGCTGGCTACGCCCAAACGAAGAAACATGCCCGGCGTCTCCTGCTGCTCCAGCATCTCCTTGATGCGCGAAGCTGCCGCTTCCGTGATCTCGATCATGGTTTTTCCTCCTTTACGCTTTCTCTTCTGCATTATACGCCTCCGAGCCCGGCGACTCAAGCATTTCGGCCGGCTGTCGCGGCTTCTTCTTCCTTTTCCCTTTACAACTATTATGGATATATTTACATAATATCACCGTATTGCCCCGTTTCCCGAGTAGGTTTATAATGGGGAAGGAATAACGTTTTAAATTTTCGGAATTTCGACAAAAAGAGCAGGCAAGAATAACTCCGGCCTCTCGATGTAACTTTTTTCACATTTTCAGAAACGGCTTGACCGTTTCAGCAAGATAGCTGCCGCATAAAGCGGCTTTGTTTTTGTCGGTTGTCCACTTTTCCGGTCCGACCCGGGCCCGCCCGTTCCGGTGCGCTTCGCGCCGCCTCGGGATCTACGAGGAGGTTCTCACTAAATGTCTACAATCATCAATCCGGCAACGGACAAGCGTATGGCGGAAATCGCAGAAAAGGTCCACAACGGGCAGCGTTTGAGCTTCGAAGACGGCGTTTATTTATATCAGAGCGAAGATATTTTGACGATCGGCCAGCTGGCCAATGAAGCCAATCTGCGCAAGAACGGCAACAAAGTGTACTTTATCGAAAATATGAGCCTTTACTTCACCAACGTCTGCGAAGCGCACTGCGCGTTCTGCAACTTCCGCAAAGACCAGGGCGAAGAAGGTTCCTACACGCTGAGCGGCGAAGAAATGGTCCGCTACGTCGAGCAGAACATCACGCCGGACGTGCGCGAGTTCCATATCGTCGGCGGCCACAACAACCATGTGCCGTTCCAGTACTATGTCGATTCGTTGGCCGCGCTGAACGAACATTTCCCCGACGTGACGATCAAAGCGTACACGGCCGCGGAAATCGACTTCTTCACGCGCATCAGCGGTCTGTCGATCGAAGAAGTGCTTAAAGCCCTTCAGGGCGCGGGCCTTAAGACGCTGACCGGCGGCGGCGCGGAAATTCTGTCCGACGAATACCGCAAAAAAATGCGCGTCAACAAAGCCAACGTGGACCGCTACCTGGAAGTTCACCGTACCGCCCACAAACTCGGCATGCGCACGCACACGACGATGCTGTACGGTTCGATCGAAAGCCATGAGGACCGCATCAATCATATGGTTCAAATCCGCGAACTGCAGGACGAAACGAACGGATTCATGGTGTTCATCCCGCTGTCCATGCAGCCGAAGAGCCGCAACGCCAGCATCATGCGCCGCAACTCGGCTTTCGAAGATCTGAAGACGATCGCGATCAGCCGCCTGATGCTCGACAACATCGATCACATCAAGGCGTACTTCATCAATATCGGCACGCAGCTGACGCAGATGGCTCTGACGTTCGGGGCTTCCGACGCGCACGGCACGATCGTAAAAGAACGAATCAGCCACGCGGCGGGCGCCGTCACTCCGGAAGGATTGACGCGCAAAGAACTGATCTGGCTGATCAAGGGAGCAGGCCGCATTCCGGTGGAACGCGACACGTTCTACAACGAGATCGAAGTCTACGAGTAATCGCGCAGCCGTGCTCCGGCCGCTCCATCATTCCACTCACAAGGAGACCTGCAAATGAAAAATCTCGTTATTCTCGGCGGGGGCTACGGCGGCCTGACCATTTTGGACGAACTTCTCGACCATCTTCCTTCCGACGTCAACGTCACGCTGATCGACCGGCTTCCTTTCATGGGCCTCAAAACGGAATATTACGCGCTCGCGGCCGGAACGGTATCGGATCATAAGCTGCGCATCGCTTTTCCCGATCATCCGCGGATGGTCAAGCACTTCGGCACGGTGGAGCAGATCGATATCGAAGGCAAAAAAGTGCTGCTGCAAAACGACGAGCCGGTGCCGTACGACCAGCTCGTGATCGCGCTCGGCTGCACCGACAACTATCACGGCGTGCCGGGAGCGGAAGAATTCACGTACAGCATTCAGTCGCTGCATGCCTCCCGCCGCACAAACGACAAGCTCAGCAGCATGAAACCTTCGTCGCGCGTGCATATCGTCGGCGGCGGCTTGAGCGGAATCGAACTGGCGGCGGAGCTGCGCGAGAGCCGGCACGATCTGCAGATCACGCTGCTGGACCGCGGCGAGCGCCTGCTGTCCTCGTACCAGCCGCGAATCTCGCGCTACGTGCAGGAGTGGTTCAAAAAGCACGACGTCGAAGTCTGTCATAAAGTATCCATCAGCCGCGTCGAAGAAGGCGCCCTGTACAACGGCGACGAGCTCATGCATACGGATGCCGTCGTCTGGACCGCGGGCATTCAGCCGGTGGAAGTCGTGCAGAATTTGAACGTGACCAAAGACCGTTCGGGACGCGTCGTCGTCAACGAATATTCGCAGATTCCGGAGCACCCGGAAATCTTCGTCTGCGGCGACTGCGCCAGCCTGCAGTTCGCTCCGAGCGCCCAGGCCGCGGAAGCGCAGGGCGAGCAGATCGCTCACGTGCTGCTGGCGTTCTGGAAAAACGAAAAACCGAGGCTTAAGCCGATCAAGCTCAAAGGAATGCTCGGCTCTCTCGGCCAAAAAGCCGGCTTCGGCCTGAACGTGATCGGAGACACGTCGATTACCGGCCGCGTCCCTCGTTTGCTGAAGAGCGGCGTCCTGTGGATGTCGAAGCATAACTTGGGTTAGAAGGGGCCGGCTTCTCCCCGCCGGTAAAATCCGATTTATTCGAAGTTCGGGAGGAGGCGAAGGCTCCGGAGTACTTGATTCCGATCGCTTCTTGCCTTCGGGAAATTAGATTGGATTTTATACTGGGATTTCCCGAAGACAAAGGCGAACACTTCGTTTCTACATTCAAGTACTTCTGCGCCAAGGCATCCTCTTCAAACATCGAATGAATTCACCGCTCCAAGAAGCCGAACTCTAACCAAGTTCGGCTTCTTTTTTGTTTCTAAGATAACAAGCCTTTCACTTTGTAGAAAGGCAAAGAAAAACACTCCCCAAAAAGAGGAGTGCGAATACCGCGCAGCGGAAAGTCATGTTCCTGGATAGGCGCAGCCGGCGGAGGGAAAAGTTCAGTGAAGGAGCGATAGCGTTCGCCTTTGAAATCGGGAAGCCCCCTTAAAATCTAATAAAGCTTCCCGATTGAAACAGCGACCGAAACGAACTTTTCCCGGAGCCGGCCCCCCGCCAGTCAACGAACAGGGTTTCCGCTCGACCGAGCTATTCAAGCTCGTTATAAGACATTAACCGATGAATATGCACCGCCAAATAAGTCAGCTCGTCGTTCGTGACCTTTTTTCTGTGCACCTGCTTCACGTAGTCCTTAATCTTGAACGCCCCGTCCATCGCCTGCGGATACAGCGTCGCGATCTGCTCGAACAGCAGGTCGTCTTTGGCCGTCAGCATCCGGTCCGCGTAGAACCGCTCCACGAAGAATTTCACGTGCGTAATAAAACGCGTGTAATGGATGTTGTCCGTGTCCAGGTCGATATGCAGCGAGTACCGCACCAGATTGACGATGCTGCCGATCAGCTTGGCGTACTTCATGCCGTCTTTCGATTCGGATTTGCCGCCCTGGGCATTGATCAGGTGGAAGGCGATATTCGCCGCTTCTTCCTTCGGCAGCTCGATCTCCAGCCGTTCGTTCATGAGGCGCAGCGCGAACGATCCGATCTCGAATTCTTCCGGATAGAAGTTTTTGATCTCCCAGAAGACCTTGTTCGTGATGTTGATGTCTTTTTTGAATCGTTCCACGGCAAAGCTCATATGGTCCATCAGCATGAAATAAGTACCGGGATTGAGCTTCGTCTGAAGTTTGCTTTCGGCATAAGCCATGATTTCTCGGGTAAGTTCGACATACACGGGCGCGATCGCGTCCAGCATGCCGAGATACTCCTTGACCTTCACGTCGTCGACCGGCACGAACGTCTGGTCGACCTGATTTTCGTCGATCAAGCTGCCCGTTTTTTGCCCGTAGCCGATGCCTTTGCCGAATACGATGTATTCCTTATGCTGTTTGTCCTCGACCAACACCACGCTGGAATTCAGTACTTTTTTGATCTTGATCACGCGAATCACCTTCCTGTCGGAAAGATGGGCCCTGCCCCGCTCTATTCCAGATCTTCCCCGTTTGTCTCGATGACTTTTTTGTACCAGTAGAACGAATCTTTGCGGCTGCGTTCGAGCGTGCCGTTACCCAGATCGTCCTGATCGACATAGATGAAGCCGTACCGTTTGGACATTTGAGAGGTGGACGCGCTGATCAGGTCGATCGGCGCCCAGCTCGTGTAGCCGAACAGGTCGACGCCGGCTTCCACCGCTTCTTTCATCTGGATGAAGTGGTCCCGGAAATACTTGATGCGGTAATCGTCGTGAATGGAGCCGTCGCTCTCCACCCGGTCCACCGCGCCCATGCCGTTTTCCACGATAATGAGCGGCTTGCGATAGCGGTCGTACAGCTCGATCAGCGAGATTTTGAGACCGATCGGATCGATCTGCCAGCCCCAATCCGTCGACGGCAGATACGGGTTTTTGACGCCCATGATCGTATTGCCCGCCGTGCGTTCCTTGCCGGCTTCCGCCGATTCGGTAAGGGACATGTAATAGCTGAACGACACGAAGTCGACCGTATGCGCTTTGAGCGTCTCGAGATCGCCCGGTTCCATATGGATCTGCACGCCTTTTTTCTCCAACATGCGCAGGGTCAGAACCGGATATTCGCCGAACACCTGCACGTCGGAGTAGAAGTAGTTGTTCAGGTTGCGCTGCAGCGTGATCTCCACGTCCGCCGGATTGCAGGTGTTCGGATACGTGGTCAGCTTGGTCAGCATGCACCCCATCTGGCTGCCCGGGATGATCTCGTGGCAATCTTTCGTCACCATCGCCGAAGCGACGAGCTGATGGTGCAGCGCCTGATACACGACCTGGTCTTCCTGTCCTTCCGGGCAGCGGTCGGGGATGATGCCGGCCGTCGTGAACGGGTGGCGGTTGATGCTGTCGACTTCGTTGAACGTCAGCCAATATTTGACGAGGTTCTTGTAGCGGTCGAAGCAGACCCGGCTGAATTTCACGAAATTATCGACCACTTTGCGTTCGTACCAGCCGTTGTATTTGACGCTCAGCGCGAGCGGCATTTCATAGTGCGACAGCGTGACGATCGGTTCGATGTTCAGGCGCCGCATTTCGGTAAACAGATTCTCGTAAAACCGCAGCCCTTTTTCGTTCGGCGTCTCTTCTTCTCCGGTCGGGAAAATGCGGCTCCACGCGATCGACACTCGCAGCGTTTTGAAGCCCATCTCGGCGAACAGCGCCAGGTCTTCCTTATAGCGATGGTAAAAGTCGATGCCGCGGCGCTTTGGATAATCTTTGTCGCTGAGGTCGGCCATCGCTTCCTCGATCATTTTGGTGGAAATGCCTACATGCCCCGCGTAATCCTCTACGCTCAAATGCGGTTTGTAGCTGGCGACGTCGGCGACCGACGGTCCTTTGCCGTCCACGTTCCACGCGCCTTCGACCTGATTGGCGGCGATGGCGCCGCCCCACATGAAGTTCTCCGGAAATCCTTTGTGCATGCTCATTTTATGTGTTCCTCCCGAAATAAAGTTAGTTGGTCAGCGCGGTCACGGTCATCAGCGTATCCTGACGGCCGACTTTTTTCAAGTTTGCCACGTCGACCGCGTATTTGTCTTTGCTCGTCACGATCGTCAGCACGACCGGATCGTAACCTTCCGCCGCGATTTGTTCAGGGTCGAATTTCATCAGCAGATCGCCCGCTTTGACCGTGTCGCCGGCCTGTACCTGCGGATCGAAATGTTTGCCTTTGAGCCTTACGGTATCGATGCCGACGTGGAACAGCAGTTCCGCGCCGCCCGCCGTGCTCATCGCGATCGCGTGCTTTTTGCCGAATACCATCTCGATCCGGCCGTCCACCGGGGCATACAGTTCGCCGACCGAAGGAACGATCGCGATGCCTTCGCCCATCGCTTTAGTGGAAAAGACTTCGTCGTTGACTTCCGATAGCGGAATTTGCTCGCCGATCGCCGGGCTTTTGAACGTTTCGGAAGCTTGGAGCGTACCGGCCAGCTTGTGCTGTTCGCGTTCCGCGCGAACCGGCGCGGCTTCGCCTTCGGCGGTCGCTTTATCTGCGGCTTTGGCCGCCTGATCCTTGAACAGCAGCAGAGCGACGGCGAACGATACGGCGAACGCGATCAGGAGGCCGATGACGGCGTTCCAGATATTGCGCGGCAGCTCTTCCGAGATGAACATGGACAAGCTTGCAAGGCCCGGTCCGACCGCGACGAACGCCTGCAGGCCTACGATGCCGACGAACGCGCCGCCGACCAAGGAGCCGGCCATGACGCTCCAGAGCACTTTTTTATGCTGAAGCGTGACGCCGTAGAGAGCGGGTTCGGTAATGCCGAACAGGGCGGAGATGCCGGCGGAGATGGAAGTCGCCCGCAGCCGTCTGTCTTTCGTGCGGATCGCGACGGCGAAGCAGGCTCCGCTTTCCGCGATGTTATGCGCCAGCGAAGCCGGCATATACAGCAGTTCCCGGCCGCCTACGCTCAGCGCGTTGATCGCGTAAGGCAGCAGCGCTTTGTGCATGCCGACCGAGACGAGGAACGGAAGCACGGCGGCGAGCAGCGCGACGGCGACCCAACCTACCGTATCGAACACGGCCAAAATGATTTTCGTGAATCCTTCGCCCAGCGTGTAACCCAGCGGTCCGAGCAGCAGCAGCGCGATCGGGACGGTGATCAACAGCGACATCATCGGCACGAAGAAGACCCGGATGATTTTCGGCGAGATCCGCGTGAACAGCTTCTCGACCTGCGCGTAAAGCAGGACGGTCAGAATCGCCGGGAACACCTGATACGGATAAGCGATGCTGCGAACGGTGAACCCGAACAATTCCGCGCCTTCCGTCAGCATGGCGCTCATGTTCGGCAGCAGCAGCGCGCCGACCGCCGACAGCGCGACGAGCGTATTGACCTTAAGCTTGTTGGCCGTCGTGATCGCGACCAGCAGCGGCAGGAAATACAGCGGCGCATCCCCGACCTGGAACAAGATTTTGTAGGTCTGTCCGTCGGAATCCATCCAGCCCATCACGCTGAGCAGCAGCAGGATCGATTTCAGTACGCCGCCGCCGGCGATCGCCGGGATCAGCGGACCGAACACCCCTGTCAGGAAGTCGAGGAAGACGGCGCCCCATTTTTTCTTTTAGGTCGGCTTATTCGCCTGCTGCGTCTCGTCCTCGTCGCCGGCGAAGCGAGGGCCCAGCAGATTGACGACTTCGTCGTAGACTTCGATGACATCGTTTCCTATGACGACTTGACACTGGCTGCCCATCTTGACCGCCATGACGCCGTCGATGCTTTCCAGCTTCGGCACGTCCGCTTTGTTATCGTCTTTGAGAGAGAAGCGAAGGCGGGTCGAACAGTGTTCGAAATGCGCGACGTTTTCTTTGCCGCCGACGTTTTTGAGGACTTCGGAAGCGGTGCGTTTGTAGTCCATATCTATGCTCCTTTTTTAGGCTTTATGAAAGGTTTCAGCGATTTTTCAAACAAAAAAGGACCTAAAACGACAAATCGCGAGATTCGTCATTTTAGGTCCTGCCTGCTTTACCAGTCACATGCCTAACGGTTTTATTGGATTGGTGCCATTGTAGCGCATATTTTTGTAAGCGCCAACATGAGGATCAATTTTATTTTTCCGTTCACTTGCTTTGCCCTATCTTATAACCCAGTGGCACGAGAAACGAATTGAG
Organism: Saccharibacillus alkalitolerans; assembly: GCF_011090185.1. Lineage (GTDB taxonomy): Bacteria > Bacillota > Bacilli > Paenibacillales > Paenibacillaceae > Saccharibacillus > Saccharibacillus alkalitolerans. Next base: position 216,032 of record NZ_JAAFGS010000005.1, read on the forward strand.
TCGCTCTACCAGGGTTTCATCCCATACTTTTTCGGGATTCTTCGCTTCTTCGGCCAACGTTCGGAATTCCGCATAGTCCGTCGAATCGAGTTCCCGTTCCGCTTTCGCGAGCACTTCCGCCCAGAAGTTCTCCACGTTAAAGTTTTCATCGACCTCGGAGCTATCCGCTGCAACTGTACTCAAACCTGCGGTTTTTTCGTTGATTTCCCGCTCCAATGTCTTCATTCGCTCTAGTTCTTCGACGCTCATTTCGCTTTCTTTCAATCGTCCGTCTTCTCCTGCATGTTGGCTGAATAAACTCGCCGCTTCCCGAATCAGTATCGTCAATTGTTCGTAGTCCGAATCCGACATTTGCGACTTCACCGTCTGCAGTTTGGCTTCCAACTGCTCGTAGGCGTTTAGATCTCCCCCGAAGTTTCCTTTGGAACCGTAAATGGCATCGGCCAAGTAATGATACCCGGCATAGGCTCCCGTCGGCAGAATCAGTACCGCGGAAAACACCGCCACCAGTATCCGTTTGCGAACCTTCGGCCGATGGCGGTCCGCGTATGCCGATCCGCCCGTCGTTTCGTTATCTTCGATTTGCGCCGACACTTTACGCAGAACCTCTTCGGGGACTTTCCAGTCGCGGGTCTTCTTTTGCAAGGCGGACCGAATTTCTTGTTCCAAACTCATGAATATCATCCTCCCGTTTTCAGGCTGCGTTCTTCCGCAGGTTCCGATTTGGACTGCTGAAGCCGCATAGGCTCGCTTTTGCGCAAACGTCCGAGCGCGGCATGAATACGCGATTTGACCGTCCCCGTCGGAATGCCCAGCATCTCCGCGATCTCTTCCTGCGCGTAGTCGTTCAGATACCTCAATACGACAATCTGACGAAGTTTGTAAGGAAGCCGCCCGATCCGTTCGATCCACTCCCCGCGATCAAGCCGTTCCGCCGACTGACCGGAGAAATCCGCTTCTTGCGTTTCCCGTCCGTATTGCGCTGCCCGCCCTATTTTGCGTACCTGCATCCAGCTTTTTCTTCGGCACGCTTTGACTTGGCGCAGCGCAATTCCCGTAAGCCACGGCCGAAAAGCGCGACTTCGATCGAATTGACGCAAATTCCGATGGACCTGCAAGTAGGTTTCCTGCATCACGTCTTGGGCGTCTTCGGCATTTCCGACCAGCAGACGAATGATTTTGTAAAGCTCTCCCGCCGTTTGGTTGTATAATTCGGCGTAAGCGGCAGAACTGCCGGCAAGGGCGCGCTCGATCAAATCCTGCTGCTCTTCTTTTCGCTCCATTCGATCTCTCCTTTCTCTCTTTCTCTATGTATTGGCGGTTTTGCTCTTTTCCGTTCGTTTTTTTATTCATACGCGCTAAACCCAAATAAAAAAGCTTTATCGGAACGAAAACTTTCGCCGATAAAGCTTGCAGGTCCATGATGAAGTTGCAGCCGTCGGGCCGCTTTTTTGATTTCAATCCAAATCCAGCGACGCCCACGGATCTTCTTCGTTCATCTTCGAGTCGATCGCTTTCTCCAACGCTTCCGGCGTATCGGCTTCCACGACTTCGCCGTTAACCATCGCGTACGGGCCGAAGTCGCATTGGCCGCAGTTGCCCAGGCAGCCGTATTCGATCACGTCGTATTCCGGATTCGCTTCCAGATTGTCGAACAGGTCATGGGTGCCGTGGTGCATGTTGCTCGCGCAGAACTCGATTATCGGTCTGATCATGATTTTCTCACCTATTCTTATTTATTCTCAGCCGCATGGCGGCAAACATGGAATGCTTCTTTAAATTTCGGTCCATCTATATTATAATACAAGAGAGACTTTTGCAAAACGCGTAGTGATTTTTCACGAAATTTGCAATCGAATTCTCCGAAGTGGTTAAGCCGTTCCGACTGTACGCTTCAAACATTTGAGAGGAGCTGACTATAATGAGTGAAAATACACAACTCGACATGTACGATGAGGTATCCGACGTTCTGGACAAACTGCGTCCTTTCCTGCAGCGCGACGGCGGAGACGTTGAACTGGTCGACGTCGAAGACGGCATCGTGAAGCTGAAGCTGGTCGGCGCTTGCGGCAGCTGCCCGAGCTCCACGATCACGCTGAAAGCCGGCATCGAACGCGCGCTGTTCGAAGAAGTCGAAGGCGTCAACGAAGTTATCCAAGTGTTCTAAGATCGGATTTCGCGAAAGGCGTTCGCTGCGGCGGGCGTCTTTTTTGCATTTTCAGAACCCGGCTGCCGTGCTCGATCGGACTTTTATATGTCGATTCTCTACCTTTCTGCATTTAAATCTTGACACCGTAAAGTTCTAGTCATATCTTTATAGTGTCAAGATTGCATGAAGGAGGTTCCTTTTGAAAGAAACAGCTTACCATCACGGCGATTTGCGCAATACCCTCATCGAGAACGGAATCGAGTTGATCAATGAGGACGGGGTCGGCGGATTTTCGCTGCGCAAAGTTGCGGCACGCTGCGGAGTCAGCCACGCTGCGCCCTACAGTCATTTCAAGGATGTGCAGGAGCTGCTTTCCGCCATGGCCGATCACGTTACGTCACAATTCACGGAGTCCTTGCGCCGCTCCGTCGAAGGCGATTACGCTCCGCAGGAAGCGATGAATCGCCTGGGTACCGCCTACATTGCTTTTTTCCAGCAGCATCCGGCTTATTTTCCGTTTCTGTTCTTTCAATCGGGCATTACGATTCAGGTAGACGGCGAAATCGACGGCGCCCCGCCTTATCCCCCCTTTGCCGTTTTCCGTGAAACGGGGATTCGCTTATTCAGAAGCCAGGGGCTGCCGGAAGAAACAGACGGCAAAATGCTGCTCGCCTTCTGGTCGCTGGTGCACGGCGTCGCTTCTTTGCTGACCAGCAGCGGGATCCGTTACTCGGGCGATTGGCAGGAAGTCTGGCAAACCATTCTTCATTCCGGAGGCGATATGCATGAAAATGATCGTACATGATTTGGAAGAAGCCGGGGAGATCTCCTGGCTGCGGGAATTCGGGGCAGGGCAGGACGTGATCGGAAGCGAAGACGCCGTCATTCGTCACTGTACGGGATGCTTTGGCTGTTGGACACGTACTCCGGGAACTTGCGTCCTGAAAGACGAATACCGCCATTTAGGAGCGCGTCTTGCGGTTTGCGACGAGATGATCCTGATCAGCCGCTGCACCTATGGCGGGTACAGTCCCTTTGTGTGCAATGTGATGAACCGAACCCTTTCTTACGTACTGCCTTATTTCCGGACGCTGGAAGGACAAACGCATCATCAACCTCGATACGAGCAGGCGATCCGATTGACGGCTTGCTTTTACGGGGAGAACATGACGGAAAAAGAATGCGGAACGGCGCGGTCGCTCGTGCGGGCCAATGCGCTGAACCTCGGTGCCGAGCGCTTCGAAGTTTCCTTTTACGATAACGTTCGGCAGCTGAAGGAGGCCTTGGCTTGAAGATCGCGATGATTAACGGCAGCCCTAAAGGCGGCGCGACTAATTCCGGTTTCCTGCTGGACAAGCTTCGTCCTCTGCTTCCGCGGGAGGCCGAGATTTCGACATACCGCGTCGGACCGAAAGCTTTAAAAGAAGAAGATTACGACGAACTTTACCGCACGGACATCCTCGTTCTTTCTTTCCCTCTCTATTTCGATGCCGTACCTTCTCATTTGCTGCGGATGATGACGGAAATGGAACAGCGTCGTCCGGTCGACGAAAGTCAGCGAACGATACGCGTGTATGCCATGGTCAACAACGGGTTTTTCGAAGGAGATCAGTGCAAGCTTGCGGTGAATATCGTCGAAAACTGGTGCGAACGCTGCGGTTTTCATTTCGGTACCGCTTTCGGACACGGTGCCGGCGAAATGTTCAGTTCTCTCGGGAATGTTCCGGTAGGATCCGGACCGCTAAAAAATCTGGGCTTTGCTCTGGAACATCTGGTTCACTCGATTCGAAGCGGCGAGCATGCGGAACCTTTTTTCACGCAGCCCAAATTTCCGCGGTTCCTCTGGCAGCTGTCTTCCACCCGACTTTTCTGGCACGGTGCCGCCAAGAAGAACGGATTGAAGCCCAAAGACCTGAGAAGACGCCCGGGCATTCCGCCGATCCGTCTATCGCCGCCGGAAAACGACGTGAAACGTTGAGATCATGTATGCTGCCTTGCACCAAGCCTGCCCGACAGAAAAAGCCGTGCATCCCGCATTCGGGATACACGGCTTTCGTTATTCGATCTCGCGCGGTTTACAAAAATCTTAGAACGCCGGGATGATCTCGCCTTTGTACTGTTCTTCGATGAACTTTTTCGTATCGGCGGAATTCAGCGCGGCAATCAGCTTCTTGACCGCGTCGGAATCTTTGTTGTCCTGACGGGTAACCAGCAGGTTGGCGTAAGGCACGTCGCTGTCTTCTTTGAACAGGGCGTCTTCGCCCGGCGACAGGTCGGCTTCCAGCGCATAGTTGGCGTTGATCATGGCCAGATCGACTTCGTCCAGCTGACGAGGGATCGCTGCGGCTTCCATCGGGAGGAATTTCAAGTTTTTCGAATTTTCCGTGATGTCCTGCTCGGTCGACGTGATATCCGCGCCTTCTTTAAGCTTAACGAGACCTTGTTTTTGCAGCAGCAGCAGAGCGCGCGCCGTATTCGTCGGGTCGTTCGGGATCGCTACGGTCGCGCCGTCGGCCAGCTCGTCGATCGACTTGATCTTTTTCGAGTAACCCGCGAACGGTTCGATATGAACCGAAGCTACGCTGACCAGATCCGTGCCGTTTTTCTCGTTCTGAACGTCCAGATAAGACTGCGTTTGGAAGAAGTTCGCGTCCAGCGATTTTTCGGCCAACTGCGTGTTCGGCAGGATATAATCCGCGAACTGGACGATCTCGAGGTTTACGCCTTCTTTGGCCAATTCCGGCTTGATGTGCTCCAGAATTTCCGCGTGAGGAACCGGCGAAGCGCCGACTTTCAGCGTAGCCGTCTCGGCGGGTTTATCGGCATCGCCGGAAGCGGCATTGTCCGTCGAAGCGTTCGTTCCGCCGTTGTTATTGCCGCATGCCGCCAGCAGCGCGACGAGCGAAAGCGTGAGTACTGCGAGAATCCATTTTTTCATTGTGTTTCTCCCCTTTTGTCGAATGAATGTTGTATGTTTTATTTCCGGGTAAAATGAACGACCAGACGATCGCCGACCATCTGAATGAGCTGCACCATCAGCACGATAATCACAATGGACACGAGCATGACGGCCGTTTCGTAGCGGTAGTAGCCGTAGTTGACGGCCAGGAAGCCCAAGCCGCCTCCGCCGACCAGCCCCGACATCGCGGTGTACGAGATCAGGGCGATCACGGTGACGGTGAAGCCTGCGATCAGGCCCGGCAGCGACTCGCGCAGAATGACTTTGTACACGATCTGCCAAGTGGACGCGCCCATCGCCTGCGCCGCTTCGATCACTCCGCGATCGACCTCGCGCAGCGACGTCTCGACCAGTCTGGCGAAGAACGGCGCGGCCCCGATGACAAGCGGCGGAATCATGCCGCGCACGCCGATCGACGTGTTGACGATTTCCTTCGTGACCGGAATAAGCGCGATGATCAGGATGATGAACGGCACGGAGCGCAGGATGTTAACGACGACCGACAGGATGCTGTAGAGCGTTCGCAGCACGGTCGACGAAGACCGGGCCCAGAGAAACAGAATAATTCCAATCGGAAGACCGAGGATTAAGGTAAAAAGACTGGAGTAGGCCAGCATTTGAAGCGTCTCGACGGTTGCCTTTCCGAATTCTTCCCAGTTGACTTGCGAGAAATCAAGATCGTAGTTCATTGCAGTTCCTCCACTTCAAGCCTCTGTTCGGCAAGCCGCTTCAAGGTGCGTTCGATCGATTCCGCTCGGCCTTCGAACCGGACGACCAGCTGTCCGTACGGCGTATCCTTGATGCGGGAAATCGTGCCCTGCAGAATCGCGAAGTCCACGCCCGTCTCCTTGACCGTCTGCGACATGATCGACTGATACGTCAAATCGCCGATAAAAGTAATTTTGACCGTGCGCGACGATTCCGGATGCGGCGCATGAATCGCTTCGTTCAGCACTTCTCCGCTATCCGATTCGCGGTTGATAAAGTCTCGCGTGATCGCTTCGCGCGGTTTCAGGAAGACGTCGATCACCGGTCCTTGTTCCGCGATGATGCCGCCGTGAATGACCGCGACCTTGTCGCAAATGCTTTGAATGACGTGCATCTCGTGCGTGATGAGCACGATGGTCAGCCCCAGCTTGCGGTTGATGTCGAGCAGCAGCCGAAGGATCGAATCCGTCGTCTGCGGGTCGAGCGCCGATGTCGCTTCGTCGCACAGCAGCACGCGCGGATCGGTAGCCAGCGCCCGGGCGATGCCGACTCTCTGCTTCTGTCCGCCGGACAGCTGGGCCGGATATTTTCTCGCATGTTCGGTCAAGCCGACCAGCTCGAGCATCGCTTTGACCTTACGGTCGATTTCCGCTCGGGACGCCCGCTCCAGCCGAAGCGGGAAAGCGATGTTGTCGTACACGGTCGCCGACGACAGCAGATTGAAATGCTGGAAAATCATCCCGATGCGGCGGCGCTGCCGCTGCAGCTGGCTTTTGCCGAGCCGGGCCATATCGGTGTCTCCGATCCAGACGGAGCCGCTCGTCGGCCGTTCCAGCATATTGATGCATCGGATCAGGGTACTTTTGCCGGCTCCGGAATGACCGATGATGCCGAAAATTTCTCCCTCTCCGATCTCAAGATTGATTCCGTTAAGCGCGGTTGTGGTCTTGGACCCTGTCGTATAAGTCTTAACCAGATTTTTGATGGTGATCACTCGGTGTGTTCCTCCTACTCGGCTGGCGCCGCTGCTTTGCTCATTGCGCACCTACTTCATGCTCCGCGCTGACGCTTTAAAGCTTCCGTTTAGATGAAGACGGAATTTCCGGCTTCTCTCCCCGGCAGATTGCTTCTTGATAAATCAAAGAGCCCTTTTTGGTAGACAAAAAGGGCTCGCATCGTATGCGTAGAGTCACCTTCTCATCTACCAGAACCCATTCTCGGTTCTGTAGGAATTAGCACCATGACACCCTGCGCGTCTGTCTCTTCGGACATTCGCATGCAGGATCGGTTGCCGGGCTTCATCGGGCCTGTCCCTCCGCCTCTCTCGATAAGAAAAAATCAAGGTTATATAATTGGGTGATTCCGGGTTCCGCCGTGCGTGGACGCTCCGGCTAAATCCTTAACTCAGTATATTCAGTTTAACATCGTTTGTAAAGATGCCTAATGAAAATTTTCATAAGCTTTTTTTCGAAACGAATCGACCAACGCTTCCCGCCGCATGATCCTCCCCGAATTCCTGGACAAGACATGCGCCTTTTAATTTTTCATGCTTGAACAATTAAAAGGCGGTGCCGGGCAAAAACGTCGTTTCCGGACATCTGCCTATGGGAGAAGGACACTTTGAACCTTTTCCCCCGCCGTCCCGTTCGAAAATAAAAAAAAGAGTCCCTTTCGGGACTCTCTCCGCAACAAGTTTTCTGTTCGCGCTTAAGCCCGTACCGCCTTCTTCAGCCCTACGGATGACTTCTCGCCGGCCGGAATGCGGCTCAGCTCCCAGGCGCGGATGCTCATGAAGCACAGGAACGCGAACAGGAAGTCCGTGATCAGCGTGTGCAGCATAGGAGCAAACATGTAATACTCGCTGCCGAGTACGACAAGGTTAAGCACGCCGCTGAGCGGCAGCGCGATAATCAAGGCCACGACGATGATTCCGAGCTTGCGGATATCGGAGATCTGTCCGTAATCGCGAATCGCCATATGTCCGAGCAGCAGCACGAGCACGAGCAGCATCGCCGAAGCGATGTGCAGGACAACGGCGAATTTCGCCAGCTCGGTATGACTCACCAATGCGCCCGTATAGACGACCGCATAGGTAAAGACCGCCGAGAAAACCGTCAGGTTGCGCGCTCGTTTGCTCATCCGGTGTTCGGCCGGAGGTTCCTGCCGGGCTTCCAGATTGCCGGCTCTGCGGACGGACAACGCAAGCACGAGCGCGCTGGCGAACGCGATCAGCGCGAATCCGAAGTGCAGCGCCATGATCGGAGCCGACTGGGAGAAGACGACGGCCAGCGCGCCCATGATCGCCTGAACGACGACGAACAGGAACATGACCCCCGCGTAAATCTGAAAGTCCCGGCGTTTGCGCGCCCAGAGCAGGAAGGCGATCAGCGTAACGAGCGCCAGCAGCCCCGCGATGCCCGCCGTCAAACGGTGCGTATACTCGATCAACGAGCCGATCGTCGTGCCCGGAACGAACTTGCCGTGGCAGAGCGGGAACTCGCGCCCGCATTCAAGACCCGACCCCGTTCTCGTCACGACGACGCCGTTGAACGAGACGAGCAGCATGATGACGCACGAGGCGTAACTCAGCCATTTCAACACTTTATATTGCAAAAGTCTCACCGCCGATTCGAATAGTAGTGGACGGCATTCTTCCCGACGCTTCCGCGCCGGTTTCCGAAATGCCTTTTGTTTTCATTATACCGGAAATGCGTCGGGGTTAAGAATTGTGTTTGTGACAAAAAATGTTCAAATCGAGGACTTATTTGCCCGTCGTTTCATCCCCTTTATATGATTTTCGTCACTGATTCGGCCTTTCAAGCACTTTTGCATGAAAAAAGCCCGCCCCGGCAAACAGCCGGAGCGGGCTCTCGTCGAATCACTGCCGTCCGGCCAGTTGGCCGTGCACTTCGGCAGCGCGGTCAAGGAAGTTCTCGATTTCCGCGCGCGTCTTGCGCGCTTTGTTCACGAAGCGGACGAGTTCCTTGCCGTTCGAAAACGCGACGAAGCTCGGAATGCCGAGAATGTTCAGCTCGCGGCTGACTTCCTCGACTTCTTCCACGTCGAGCTGGATCAGCTTCAGCTGGTCCTTGCGCTGCTCCTCGACTTCAGGCATGAACGGGTCGATAAAGTGGCAGTCGCCGCACCAATCGGCGCGGAATACGGCTACCGTCAGTCCCGAGCCTGCAATCGTACGATCGAAATCGGCTTTTGTGCGAATTTGTTCCATATCGGTTCTCTCCTTTTGTTTTTGATGTTGTCGGATGACAATGGCATTATTCTTATCCTAAGCGTTTCGGTTCCAAGCCGCAATCATCCGCGCTGCAGCCGCATCAGCGGACGCAGCACCCGCTGCAGGGGACGCGGATACGAACCCAGTTCGTCCCGGCGGATCACTCTAAGAATGACCAGGAGCACCAGATAAATCGACGGCACGATGACCCCGACGGCGCAGCAGGCGAGGAAGAACGCCACGCGCGGATGCATGAACGCGGTCATCCAGCTGCCCAGTTCGCTCAGCCCGAAGCTCGCCGCGGCGATGACCAGGCAGGTCACGACGAACGCCGGCCAACGCTTGCCCAGGACCGAGAACGTAACGATCCCGCGCAGCGTGCGCATGTTCAGCACCGTGATGACGAGGAAGCAGACGCCCGTCATGCCGACGATGCCGTAAATGCCGTAATCGCCGAGCAGCGGCGCCAGAATCAAGCTGCCCAGCAGCTTGATGGCGAGGCCGATCATGACGTGCACCATCGAACGGCGCGCCAGTCCGATGCCGAGCAGCATCGAGTTGCTGGTCATCATCGTAATCTGGAAAATGGTGCCCAGCGTCAGCACGGCGATGATGCCCGCTCCGTCCAGCGTACTGAACAGCAGGCCGTTGACGGAGTAAGCCGCGCAGCCGAGCGCGATGACCATCGGCATGCCGGTCAGCACCGCGACCCGCATCGCCAGCGTTACCTGCTGCTGAAGATGCTTCTCGTCGTTACGGGCAAAAGCCGCCGCGATAATCGGAATCAGCGACGTGCTGAGCGCGATGGCGAGAATCGGCGGAATGCCGGCCACGCTCTGCGCCCGGCTGCCGAGAATCCCGAGCTGCGCCGTCGCCATGTCGTTGCCGATCTGTCCGATCAGCAGCGGCTTCACGATCGAAGCGTCGATGAAGTTGATCGCCGGGACGGCCAGCGACGTCAGCACGATCGGGATCGACAGCTTGAAAATATCGCCGTAGATGCGTCCGAGCGGAATCGTCTGATCGTGCCGGTTAATCAGCGTCAAGCCCTTCTTGCGGTCGTTCTTCGCCAGCTTGAGCGAAGCCATCAGCATAATCGCGAAGGCCCCGAGGCTTCCCAGCACGCCGCCGAACGAAGCGCCGGCCGCGATGGTTTCGCCCGGCTTGCCGAGCTGCAGCAGAATGTAGGCGAGCAGAATCGCCGTGAATACGCGGGCAACCTGCTCGATGATCTGCGACACGCCGCCGACCGCCATCATGTTGCGGCCCTGGAAGTAGCCCCGCATCATGGCGATGGTCGGGAACAGGATCAGCGCCGGCGCAAGCGCGCGGATCGCCGGAACGGATTCCGGCGTCTCGCTGAGCGCCGCGTACCAGGGCGCAAAGACGTACAGCAGCACCGTAATCACGACGCCCATCATGCCCGAGAACAGCAGCGCCGCGTAATAGATGCGGCCCGCTTCTTCCGGACGGTTGAGCGCGTAACGTTCGGAGATCATTTTGCTCAGCGTGCTCGGAATGCCCGCCGTCGCCACGGTCAGCAGCATGAGATAGACGTTATTGGCGACCGTGAACGACGCGTTGCCGACCGATCCGAGCATATGCTCCAGCGGAACGCGCTGCACAAGGCCGAGGACGCGGGCGACGAGCGCGGCCGCCGCCAGAATGAGCGTGCCTCTGACAAACGATTCTTTCTTGGACAAAACCTGTTCCCTTCTTTCCCCCGTAAAAAGCCGCTATCGGCTTTCCTATACGATCCAGATGATGAAGACGATAATCATGATAACCTGCAGAATGCCCTTGACGAGCGTACTGCTGAGCAGACCGACCAGCGCGCCCCAGCCCGCTTTCAGCGCCTGCTTGAAGTCCGAGCCGTGAATCAATTCCCCGATCACCGCGCCGATGAACGGACCGAGAATGAGGCCGAACGCCGGGATGACGAACGGGCCGAGAATCAAGCCGACGGTACTGAGCTGAATCGACAGTTTCGATCCGCCGAATTTCTTGGTTCCCCATGCGCTCACCACGTAATCGGCCACGATCAGCGCGACGAAGATCACCGTTTGGATAATCCAGAACCAGACCGTCAGTTCGCCGAACGAGAAAAACCAGCCGTACACGAAAAACGCGAAATAAATAGCGATCGCGCCCGGCAGGATCGGGAAGATCAGACCGGCCATGCCGACGACGAAGAGCGCGACGACAAGCACCCAACCCAGTATATCCAATGCTACCATGTCAGGTCCTCCTATGCTTTCCTTTTAGTGACGGACGTTTTACGCCGACGGGTCGTCTTCCGGCCGTCTGGCCGACATAGACGCTTTCGGCGCCGATTTCTCCGCTTCGCTCTCTTCGAACTCGAGACCGTCCAGCATGTACTCGCGGATAATCTGCACGATGCCGTCCTCGTTGTTGCTCGCCACGACCAGATCCGCGGCTTCCTTGACGGCTTCCTGCGCATTGCCCATCGCGACTCCGAGACCCACGGCCTGAATGGCGGCGATGTCGTTCAAGCTGTCGCCGACCGCGATGACCTGCTCCATCCGGATGCCGAGCAGCTCGCACACCTGCGCGATCCCGCTCGCTTTGGAAATGCCTTCCGGATTGATCTCCAGATTTTCCATCGACGAATTGGTGATCTGAAGGCCTCCCATATCCTGCAGGCGCATCAGAATGTCGTGCAGCACGTCGCGGTCCGGCGTATTGTATCCGAACTTGAGCCATTCCTTATCGTCCAAAGTCTCGGGCCAATGATCCCGGTTGTACAGGCGTTCCGTCGTATAAGCCCAGAACCAGACCCCGTATTCTTCCGCCAGCGCATGCATGTTCCGGATCGCTTCCACATCCATCAAAGCGCGGTAATGCAGCTGGTGCGGCGCTTTCCATACTTCGCTTCCGTTGACCGTCACCATCGGCGTCTCGAGCCCCAGTTCCACGGCATACGGCAGCGCGTGCATCGCGGCGCGTCCGGTCGACAGGCAGACGTGAAAGCCTTCCTTGACGGCCCGGCGAATCCACTTGGCCGTCTCCTCCGATACCTCGTGGTCGTCGTTCAGCAGCGTCCCGTCCATGTCGAGCGCGAGCAGCTTGTAATCGTAACGCGTCATGTATTTACCCCTTTCGAAACGTGTTCACTCTCGCCATTCTATCACATTCCCCCGTGCTCTCCAACGCGGCCGCGCAAGGAATCCGCGCGCGTTTCCGGCCGCTTTGCGCCTTCGTTTCCGAGCGCGCGCTCCAAGCGAGGGCGGACAGCAAAAAAAGCCCTCGCTCCGGCAGGCCGGGAGAAGGCTCGATCCGTCTTGCCGCCGAAGAGCGCTCCGGCAGGCCGCGAACCTCCGCGGGGAGCGCCGCGATCCTCTACAGCTTGATTCGGCGTCCGGACAGCGCCGACTGCAGCGCCGCGAACGTCACTTCCTGCGTCTTGCAGGCGTCCGCGTAGTCCGACAGGATGCGCGAACGGTCGAAAGTGCGCAGCGCATGCAGAAACGCTTCGGTCTGCCGCACGTAAGGATCGGATTCTTCCGCATAGACGTTTTCCGCATGGAGGCGCGTTTCCTTCAGATGCCCCGGCGTCCATTCCCAAAGTCCTTCGCGCGCGTAGAACGACAATCCGATCTTGCCGACGCCCGGAGGCAGCACGCAGGTGTTCGAGATGCTCGCCACGGCGCCCGACTTCATCTTCAGCGTCACCGTTCCGATGTCGTGCACGTTCGTCCGCTCCCACTCTTCTTCCGGAAAACGGCTGGCGTACGTCGCGCTGACCTCTTCCACCTCGCCCGCGAGATAACGGAGCATATCCACGATATGCGTCGTCTGCTCGATGAATTGGCCGCCGGATTTCTCCTGCCGGCGCCACCACTCGGCCTGCGGCATATCGCCCATCCACATGCCGGTCGCCATCCCGATCCGTCCGGGATGCAGCGCTTCGCGCAGCCGTTCCGCATTGTCCTGATAGCGGAAATGATAGCCGACGGACGTGATCAGTTCGGGCGCTTTCAGCCGCATGAAACCGAGGATGTCCTGCGGCACTTCCGCATCCGTTCCGAGCGGCTTCTCGACCAGGAAAGGAATCCCCCGCTCGATCAGTTCGCGTTCGATCTCCCCGTGCGCCATCGGCGGAACGCAGATGTACACGGCGTCGAGTTCCTGATCGTCCGCCATATCGGTTACGCTTTCATAACCGGGCGCGTCGCCGTAACGAATGCCGAACACGTCCCCTTTCTTTTTGCTGCTGCCGACGATTCCGACGATCTCCACGTCTTCCGCGGCCGCGAGAATATCCGCATGCTTGCCCGCGAACCATCCCGTCCCCACGATTCCGATCTTCAGCGCCATGCGCCTCATCCTCTCTTCTGTCCGCCGGCTCTCCGGCGATTCTCGCTACTAGAGTACCATGATTTTTCGGTAAAAATCCACTTCGGAAGCGGCGTTCGAGCGCCGGTGTCCGGCCGCCCGGACTCAGGCCGCGAACGCCTTTCCGAAAGAAAAAGCGTCTTTTTCCCGCCGGAAAAAGACGCTTGAACCGCCGTCGCCTCTCCTTTTCCGAACGTTCGAAGAAAGCGGATTGGCGGCGGCGCAGAGCGCGAACGGCCAAGCTTACGCGGCCTGCGCCTCGCGTCTGCGGGCGAATTTGGCGATCAGGCCGTGCGAAGGCGACAGAAGCAGCGCCAGGATAAACAGGATGCCGGCGACCGATACGATGCAGCCCGCGATCGACGCGTCCAGCAGATACGAGATCAGATAGCCGGAGATCGCCGATACGATGCCCGCCGCCACGCTCAAGCCGATCATGACGCCGAGACGGTTCGTCAGCAGATAAGCCGTCGCGGCCGGAATGATCAGCATGCCGACGACCAGAATCGCGCCGACGCTCTCGAAGGACGATACCGCCGTCATCGAGACCATGCCCATCAGCAGATAGTGGAACAGCAGCACCGGAATGCCGCAGGCCGCCGCCATCGCCGGATCGAACGCGCAGATCTTGAACTGCTTATAAAACAGACCCATAAGCAGCAGAATGACCGTCAACGTAATGCCCAGCATCCAGACGGCCCTCGGCCCCATATCGGCTCCTCCGAGCGTCCAGGTATCCCAGGGCACGTAAGCGATCTCGCCGAACAGCACGCAGTCCAAATCAAGGTCGATATGCTGGGCGTTCAGACTGATCAGCAGCACGCCGACCGCGAACAGGGCGGTGAACACGATGCCGATCGACGCGTCCGACTGCAGGCCCGATGTCTGAAGGGTTTGAATCAGAAACACCGTCAGCAGGCCGAACGCGGTCGCGCCGAGCAGCATCCACATCGAATCGCGCGTTCCGCTCATGAGGAAAGCGATCGCGATGCCCGGCAGCACGGCATGGCTGATCGCGTCGCCTACGAGAGCCATGCGGCGCAGAATCAGGAAGCAGCCGAGAATCGAGCAGGCGCTCGCGACCAGCACGGCGGTCAAGATGATCCAGAAGTCCATCATTTGCGGCTCCCTCCTTCGGCGGCTTCGAGCGCGCCCGTATTGGCCGTGCGGGCATAGTCCGCCTTAAGGGCGCGATGCCGCAGCGCTTTCGCGGCCAAGCCGCGGCCTGGCGCGAACAGCAGCGAGACCGCGAACAGCAGCGTCGCCGCCAGCACGGTCACGGGACCGGTCGGAATGCCTTCGCCCAGCGTGCTGATCGCGGCTCCGGAAGCGCCGCTGATCGCGCCAAACAGTCCGGCGAACGCCAGCATGGCCGGAAGCCGGTCCGTCCAGTATCTCGCCGCGGCCGCCGGCGTAATGAGCAGCGCGGCGACGAGCACGACGCCGACCGCCTGAATGCCGGCCGCGACCGCCACCGTCGTGAGAATCAGCATCGTATGCTCCAGCAGACCGACCGGCAGACCGATGCCGCGGGCGAAGCCCGGATCGAAGCTGATCAGCTTGAACTCCTTGAACAGCAGCATCGCCGCCAGAATCAGCAGTACGGATACGCCCATCAGCGTATACACGTCGCCCGTCACCATCGCGGCGGCCTGGCCGAACAGATACTTGTCCAGGCCGCTCTGGCTTCCGCTTCCGCTGTGCTGGATATGCGTCAGCATGACGGTGCCTATACCGAAGAAGAAGGTCAATACGATGCCCATGGCGGCGTCGGGCTTGATCCGGGTCCAGCGCGAGATCGCGCTGACGCACAGCACGGCGGCGATGCCCGCCAGCAGCGCGCCGATCAAGAACAGCGAGACCGACTTCACTTCGCCGAGCATGAAGGCGATGCAGACGCCGGGCAGCGCCGCGTGCGCCAGCGTATCGCCGAGCAGGCTTTCCCGGCGGAGAAACGTAAAGCTGCCGATGACCCCGCTGCCCAGCCCGAGCAGGGTGCAGCCCAGCAGAATCCAGCGCGTGTTAGGATCGCTCCAAAGCGATATCAGCCAGTCAAGCATCTCCCTCTCCTCCTTGTCCGTTCTTTTCCGTTCCGTATATGCCGTGCGTTTTGCGTTTTCATTCGCCCACCAGCGCTTCCCGGCCGTTCGAACTGACGATTGCCAGTTTGCCGCCGTACGTTTCGTGCAGCAGTTCCGGCGTAAACGTCGTTTCTGTCGGACCCGCCGCGATCAGCTTTTTGTTCAGCAGCAGCACATGATCGAAGTATTCCTCGACGGTGGACAGGTCATGGTGCACGACCAGCACCGTTTTGCCCGCCGCCTTCAGCTCGCCCAGCAGCGCGATAATCGCTTTCTCCGTCGCGGCGTCCACGCCGGCGAACGGTTCGTCCATAAAGTACAGATCCGCTTCCTGTACCAGCGCGCGGGCCAGGAAGACCCGCTGCTGCTGGCCGCCGGACAGCTGGCTGATCTGCCGCTGCGCGAAGTCGGCCATGCCGACCTTCTCCAGCGTGCTCATCGCCAGTTCCTTTTCCCTGCGTCCGGGACGCTTGATCCAGCCCAGATGGCCGTACCGGCCCATCATGACCACGTCCAGCGCGTCCGTCGGAAAATCCCAATCGACCGACTCGCGCTGCGGCACGTAGCCGACGCGGCTGCGCATCTTTTTGTACGTATCCCCGTAGATGGACACCTCGCCCGCGATCGACGGCACCAGCCCCAGCGTCGCTTTGAGCAGCGTCGATTTGCCGGCTCCGTTGGGACCGATCAGCGCCACCAGCCTGCCCTCCGGCAGCGTAAAGCTGACATTTTCGACCACGGCCTTTTTCTGGTAAGCCACCGTAATGCCGGATACCTTCAGCGGCGCGGCGGATGGATGCTGCTCCGATTGTTTGTTCATGCGCTTTTCCTCCTGTTCGTGTTGTATGGACGGGCCGATAGCGGCCGCCTTTTTTCCCCGTTTATTTCAGCGCTTCCGCGATCGTGTCGGCGTTATGGCGGATCATGCCGATATAAGTGCCTTCCGGCGTTCCCGGCTCGCCCATGGCGTCGGAGAACAGCTCTCCGCCGATCTTGACTTCATGTCCCTGCCGCGCCGCGCCGGCAACGATCGCTTCCATCGAGCGGGCCGGCAGACTCGATTCGACGAAGACCGCCTTGATGTTCCGTTCCACGAGATAGTCGCGCAGCGCGCTGACGTCCCGCGCGCCGAATTCGGCCGCCGTGCTGATGCCCTGCAGGCCGACCACTTCGACGCCGTAAGCCCGGCCGAAGTAGCCGAAAGCGTCGTGGGCGGTCACCAGTACCCGTCCTTTTTCGGGAATCTCCAGCATCCTTTCCCGGACGTAAGCGTCCAATTGCCCGAGTTCGTTCAAATACCGTTCTCCCTGCTCCCGATACGCCTCGGCGTTGGACGGATCTTTTTGGATCAGCGTATCCGTTACCGTCTCGGCCGCGCTTTTCCACAAGTCGACGTCGAACCAGACATGCGGATCGAACTCCTCGCTCTCCTCCGCGCCGGCGATCAGCCGCTCTCTCGGCATGCCGTCCGTGACCGCAACGACCGTTTTCTGCGCCGCTATCTTCTCGAGCACCCGCTCCATATTGCCTTCCAGATGCAGCCCGCCGTAAAAGATGACCGCCGCGCGGTCCAGCTTGCGAATATCTCCCTGCGAAGCTTTGAACAAATGCGGGTCCACGCCCGGCCCCATCAGCGTCGTGACTTCCACGTGTTCGCCGCCGATTTCTTTCGCGGCGTCGGCGATCATGCCGGTCGTCGCCGTGACGAGCAGCTTCCCGTCCTCGCTGACTCCCTGCGCGCTTCCGCTGCCCGAACAGCCCGCCAGCACCGCCGCGAGAAGCAGCAGCGGCAGCAGGGCGGTCCAAGCGCCGATTTTCGTTTTTCGCGCTTCCATCTTTTCCTCCTCCTCGACTGTCTCCGCTTTTCCTCCATACACTTTTCCATACGCTAAATTGTTTTGTCGGTGACTAATTATTTCCCACTACTAATAATGTTTCCTTGGGGCAAATTTTAAAGCATATTAGGTTTTAACGCAACTTCTTCTTTAGAACCTCGATTTCAGTCTCGCCATAAAAAGCTTGAAAAGACTTTCTGGCACGCTGCACCAGCTTCCGGACACGAGGATTATACTCCTTCTCTCCCCAAAAGCGGGCAATCTCTTCATGGCCTACGCCTTCGCCGAGCAGCTTGATGATTTGAGCGTAGCTTTTATTAACGTGTTCGAAACGACCAAGCAAATGCAGAACATCGGCTCCCTCAAAATATTCTTCTTCAGCCGACTGAACGGGGGCGAGCAGTTTTTCTTCCGGATCAAAGGGAGTTGCCGTAGTCGGCCAAAACGAAGAGAACAGCGAAAAGACGCATCCTTATGTTCAAGGATGCGTCTTTTTCGCTGGTTGAAAGTTCCGGTACTCCGCTCATCTGATCGATCTTAAAAAGGTTGGCGGGCCCACTCGAAATTCAAATGACGATCGAAATAGTCGTTCAGCCGCTGCATCTCGACTTTATCTTTAATTCCTCTTTTGGGAATTATGAAAGCTTCTTTGTCGGAAACATACAGAAGATAATACGCTTCAATCTCTCGGCCTGAGATAAATTGGCTCCAATCAAAAAACACTCTGTATAACGGCGTTCGTCGCTCTATCCCCTCGTCGTTGACACTAAGAGTAGTCAATCCCGGCAGCTTTGGGTCGATATGTTTTTGTATATGCCGTTTTATGGACCATAGAGCGAGCGGGTTGTAAATAAGAGGAAAGCCAATCAACCAACCCAAGAAAATAACCGACACCGAAAGATCGAAGCCGCTTCGTACAACAAGCATAAGTAAGATCAGGCTGATAAGCGAGTAAATCGTCCATTTTATTTTTTTATGCTCGACGGAACGGGGAACAAAATCTTTCTGAACTTGAAACAGATCATCCGGGACAAATTCGAACTTGATTTCCACGATTAGCCGTCCTTTCAAATTCGATTACATAGGCTCCATCATCCTAATCGACTTGGATCCGTCTATTCCGTTTGGTTTTATATTCAAGATTGGCAAAAGACGGTTCCAAGTTCGTTTAAACTTCGAAACCGTCTTCTTAGGGTTTGATGATGGCTAACAAGCCGCACCATACAAATATTTTTTACTCGCCGGCTTGAACCGCCTCTCCCTCTGCGCCTTCTTCCGCTTTCTCCAGCGACTTCTTCGGCACCCCGTCGAGTCCGTATTCTTCGTCGTAAGCGTCGAAGATCGCGCGCGCGATCGGCGCTGCGCTCTCGGAGCCGAAGCCGCCTTCCGGCACCATGACGGCGACGGCCAGCTTCGGATTCTCGCGCGGGGCGTAGGCGATGAAGACGCCGTTGTCGAACAGATTAGGCTTCGTCCCCTGCGTAGACGTACCCGTTTTACGGGCAAAGTCGTAACCGAAATCGCCGAACGACTGGTCGACTTCGGTCCGCATGCCGTTTTGGACAATGTCCCAATACGGATCGGGGAACGATACTTCGTCCAGCACCCGCGGCTTGATCGGCTTCACGAGATTGCCTTCGGAATCGGTAATTTTGCTGACCAAATGCGGCTCCATACGTTTGCCCCGGTTGGCGAGCATCGTCGTGTACTGGGCCAGCTGCATCGTCGTGTATCTGCCTTTTTGACCGAAAGACGCAAATACCATGCGGGACAGCGGACTGCCGCTGCCTTCCGTCTCGGTCAAGTAATCGGCTTTGCCGGCCCACTCGTCCGGCAGGTCGACGCCCGTCTTGACGCCGAGGCCGAATTCTTTCATGTGCTTATCCCAAATGTTCAGGGAATTGGCCCCGTCGCGCAGGAAAAAGCGTTCGCCGATCATTTTGACCATGAACGTATTGGAAGATTTCTGGATGGCGCGGCTCGGTCCCATTCCGCCGTAAGCATGACTTCCCGCGTTGCGGATCTTGTCGTCGCCTTTGCCGTATTCCGCGACGCCGGTGTCATTATAATACGTATTCGGCGTAATCAATCCTTCTTCCAGGCCGATCAGCACGCTGAGCGGTTTGATCGTCGAGCCGAGGTAGACGACGGATTCCGCTTTTTTCCCCGTGTCGTTCGTCGGCTTGGAGCGGATCGCGCCGTTCAAATAAGCATATTCGCTGGCATGATAATCGGCGTCGCTGATCGAGCCCGTCCGGTAGACGTTGGGATCGAAGTCGGGCAGATTCGCCATCGTCACCACTTTTCCGGTATCGACCTCCATCGCGACAGCCGAAGCCGAGATCGCTTTAGGCAGCTTTCGAAGCTGGTTTCTCATGGCTTCTTCCGTTTTGAGCTGAATGTTCTTGTTGATGGTGCTCCAAATGTTATAACCCTTTACCGGAGCCACTACCTCTTCGACTCCTTCGGCCGTATTCTGCATGTTGACGCCGATCTTGCGGTATCCGTTTTTGCCTCGCAGTTCTTCCTGATACTGCTGCTCGAGGCCGAAATAACCGACCGCTTCGTCTTTGGTATATTGAAGCCCCTGGTCGGTTTGTTGCTTCAGGGTTTTAGAAATGGTTTTGTAATAATCGATATCCAGCACCGAGCCGAATCGTTTGACGTAACCGATCGTTTGGACCGCGACCGTATCGGAATCGTAGCGCCGGGTCGTTTCCTCGGCCACCTCGAAAGTCAGAAGTCCTTTGTACTTGTATTTGTTCTCTTTGAAATAAGCAATCTCGTCATCGCTCAAGTCCGTCTTGGCCAGACGCTGGGCATAGCCGTAATTCATCTTGTTCTCGACGTCAAGCTGCTTCTTTCCGATCCAGTCCGCCATCACCGGATTCGGCACGTTCGGCTTGCCTTTCTGCTCGAACACCTCGAGGATTTCCTTAAGCGCCGCGTCGAGCTTCGGCCGGCTCTCCAAGCCTTTGCCCTGGCTGAAGTCCTGCTCGAACGTAATGTACAGCGACTGCGTAGGTTCCGAGTACGCCAGCCTCGCTCCGTCCGCCGAGAAAATCGTTCCGCGCACCGGCTTCATCGGAATGTCCTGCGTCGCGCGTTCTTTAGCCTCTTGCTGAAGCTTCGGCGCTTCCACGAACTGCAGAGAGGCCGTACGTACGATGATAACGGCAAAAATGACAAACACCGTGAAAAAGAACAGGCTCATCCGAATACTGAAGTTTTTGCGGGTGCGGTGATCGTCCTGTTCTTCCCTTGTCCAAATTTTCATTTCATCCTCCTTCTTCGACGGAAAAAGGCGCTCCTGCGACAGAGCGCCTTTTCCGCCGGTACCGAATTTGATCGGATAAGCAGCGAATTTTGCTGCAGCGATTCAGTGCGATATCGGGCGTCAACGATTGAACGCCGGCACCGCCGCGAAAGTTACGGATTATTGTCCGTCGGCCGCCGCTTCGGCTCCCTCGATCGGGGTGCCGTCGGGATTGGTCTGCGGCAGCGATTTTTTCGGCACGCCGTCCAATCCGTACTGGTAGTCGTAAGCGTCGAAAATCTTGCGCGCGATCGGAGCCGCGCTCTGCGAACCGAATCCGCCTTCCGGCACGACTACCGCGACGGCGAGTTTCGGGTTCTCGCGCGGAGCGAAAGCGACGAATACGCCGTTATCGATATCGGTGCCGCGGATGTGTTGGGTGGACGTACCCGTTTTCCGCGCGTAGTCGTAAGGGAAGCCGTCAAACGAACCTTCCAACTGCGTATTCATGCCCTTTTGAATCAGGTCCCAATATTCGTCCGGATATTCGGCCTTATTCAGCACTGTACGCGGCGCCTTCCATACGACCGTTCCGTTGGAATCGGTAATCTTTTTGACGATATGCGGTTGGAGACGCTCCCCGCGGTTTGCCAGCATGGTCGTGTACTGGGCCAGCTGCATCGTCGTATATTTGCCTTGCTGTCCGAACGAAGCGTAAGCCATACGCGTAAGCAGACTTTCTTTGTCGTTCGTGTAATCCATGGTGCCCGACTGTTCGCCGGGCAGGTCTACCTTGGTAGGTACGCCGAGTCCGAATTCTTTCATATGTTGGTCCCAAGCGTCGATCACGCCCGAACCGTATTTGCTCAAAAGCAGTTTCCCCACCTTTTCGATCATAAAGGTATTGGATGATTTCTCGATGGCCGTTCTTGGATTGATGTTACCCAAAAAGTGACCGCCGGCATTTTTGATCCCTTTTTTGTCGGACTCGTTGAGATACGTAATCCCTTTGTCGAAATAATAGGTTGAAGGGCCGAACAATCCTTCTTTTAAGCCGATCAAGACCGACAGCGGCTTGATCGTCGATCCCATATAGACGACGGATTCCGCTTTGTTGCGCTGATCGTCCGGCGCCTTGGCGCGGATCGTGCCGTTCACGTACAGATTCTCGATCTCGTTATAATGCTCCGCGGAAATGCTGCCCGTGTTGTAATAGTTCGCATCGAAGTCGGGCATGCTGGCCATGGCCACCACATTGCCCGTATCCACCTCCATGGCCACGGCGAAGCCCGTCGATACGTAAGGATGAGTCGCGCGAAGAGTCTGGATTTGGCTGGAGATCGCCTTTTCCGTCTCCGTCTGCACGTATTTATCGATGCTCATCCAAATGTCGTTCCCCTTCTTCGGCGCCACGATCTCTTCCGTGCCGCCTTCCTTCGCCATGCTTTGGGGCGTCACTTCGATGCGTTTGTATCCGTTCTCGCCTCGAAGCGCTTTTTGGTATTCCTGCTCGAGCCCGTAATAACCGACGATCTCGTCTTCCAGGTATTGGAGAGCCGGATTGGGGTTGGTCTTCTGGCTTTTATAAATGTTCTGATAGAACTCGAAGTTTTTGTTTTCCCGCACCGACTTGAATTTGGACAGGTAACCGACCGTCTGCACGGCTACCGAATCGGGATCGTACTGCCGTTTCGTCTCTTCGACGATTTCCAGCGTCATGATTCCCGAGAATTCGTTCTTGTGTTCCTTGAAGTAGGCGATTTCGGCTTCGTTCAGATCGCTTTTGATCTTGCGCGGCATATAGCCGTAATGCTTGATGTTCTCCAGATCGAGCCGATCCTTGCCCAGCATCTCCTCCAGCGTCGGCTGCTCGCCGGAAGGGTTCAATTCTTTGAACTTGGCCAGCAGTTCGTTGACGGCCTTCTTTAATTCCGGCCGGTTCTTGACCCCCGCTTCGTCGTTCGAGTAGTTTTTCAGCGGCGTCGCGTACAGCGTCTGCGTCGGCACGGAATAGGCGATCGGCACCTTATCCGCCGAGTAGATCGTCCCCCGCACCGGCTGCATCGGAATATCCCGGGTAACCCGGCTGACCGCTTCCTGCTTCAGCTCGGGACCTTCGACGAATTGAAGCATGGCCGTCCGAACGATAATAACGGAGAAAATCACGAATACGCTGAAAAAAAACAAATTGAGCCGGAGTCCGAAGCCTCGCTGACGGCGCATCTCGTTTTCCCGGTCTTTATCCTGCACTTTCATGGGCGCCTCCTCTTGATGTTCCTTGGCCGCAGGGCGGTAGTCACTTTACAACACATTTTGCTTGATATGGGTATCGGCAAAATCTTTGCGGTCGAACCAATCTCCCCCGGCTGCCCAGGTCGGATCCAGCTCGATCCAGCGTTCTTCCGCCGGAATATACACTTCGTTCCAGGCATGCGGACCGTAACCTCCGCGGCCGTCCGCGCCCAGTCCCGTCACGACGCGGACCTGGAGTCCGACGGAGCGGGCCATCAAGGCGTACAGCCGGGCGTAGTCGATGCAGACGCCGCGGCGCGTATCGTAAGTATCGCGCGGCGTCTGTTCGTGCCAGATGCCTTTATTTTCGTAATCGCTGACTTTGTCGTAGTCGTATTGAATCCTCGTTCCGACCCAGCCGTACAGCTCTTTCGCCCGATCGATCTCGCCGCCTGTTCCCGCAATCTTGGCGGCAGCTTGTCCGATATCGGCCGGAATGTTCCGATCGATCACGTCGTACTTCTGCCGCAGAATGCCGTCCCACTCGGCCGCGGCCGAGGCGGTCAATACGGGAAGCTTCTTGTTCAGCAACTCTCCGGCCGCAGGTTCGAACACATTCTGCGCCGTATAACGGTAAACCGGAGATTTTTCGGCATGGCGGGTAAGCGGGCTGTCCGGCCAGATCGACGCGATAACGAAAATCAGCGCCAGCAGCAGCAGGCCCCGCCAAGCTCCGGCCGCCAGCCCGAGCCCCGCTCCGCCGATCCGATCGAGAAACGCGCTGCCTTTGCGGCGCTTCCCTTTCTTTTTCATCGGTTGTCCGTCCGCGGAAGATCGCCATCTGCCCAGCAGCGCCAGGATCGCCAGACAAATCGGATAGATCAGCAGAAACAGGAGCCCAATTCGCAGCAGCGAAAAATCGGAAACGAATCCCAGCACGGCATAGCCTGCGGTTCGCCACTGCGGCAGTTCGCCGGTCGGCATACTCAGTACCGCGCGGTCGGCCCAATCGCGGACATAAGGCGAAACCCATCCGGCCAACAGCAGCGCGGCCAAAATGCTCAGCACCCGCAGCAGCAGACGGCCGAACATCGTACCGAGCCCCGCCGCCGTCCTTCTCGTCCCGAGAAAAGCTCCCCGAATCGCCGAAAGAATCAGCACGCCCAGCAGCAGAACGGTGATCGCATCCGTGCTCGGCAATTTTCCCACCTCCCTATAGTCGACGCGCAAGGCGGAAGCCGCCCCTGCGCCGCGCGGTCACCGCCGGCTTTGCGCCGCGCGAATCAGGGCGTTCACCCGATCGCCGCGCTCCCATTCGCCGAGCGACACGCCGCGGTACGTCACTTCGACGGTCTGCGCGTTCGGCTTTCCTTTCAGCTGGAGGCTCGGCGTCTCGACGGTAAAGGAACCGTCGTCCGCTTTGTTGAATCTCGCCTCCGAAGCTTCGCTTTTGAGCATTTTCATCGCTTCGTCCTGAAGCTTTGCCACCGCTTCGTTCTTGACGCCCGTTACCGTATTTTGAATTTGATCGAGCGATACGCCGCTGTAGACAATCAGCGCAACGACGATAATGATCGCGATCGCCCATTTGATCATCGTTTTAAGCACGTTTATGACCAGCAGCACCGCTACCAGCGCAATCAGAAGAATCAGCCAGTTCTGCCTGGCGAATTCGATCCATACTTCCGTATTCATCAGGCCATGCCCCCGTTTCTCTCTGTTTCGGCGCTTCCCCGCCCCCCTCGTATCGGCGGTTTGCGCACTTTTCAATTATACAGGAAAAAAAGGCCCGCTGTCAGCTTTCGGAGAATGAAGTCTTCCTCTTTTGCAATCTTTCTCCAGTCTCGGTACACTTAATGAAAATCCCCGCTCTACGCAGCAGGAGGCGAACCTCATATGCCCATTACCATTATCGTAGAAGGCAAGAACGACCGCAGCAAGCTGCGCCGCCTGCTGGACGACGATGTCCGAATTTTGTGCACGTTCGGAACGCCGAACGCGGCGAAGCTGGAATCGCTCTATCTCGAAGCGCGCGACGACGAAGTTTATCTGTTTTTGGACAACGACTCGTCGGGGAGAAAAATCCGGGCGCTGCTGTCCGATCTGTTTCCCGACGCGGATCATTTGTATACGCGCCGAGGTTATGCGGGCGTGGAAGGCACGCCGGACGAGTATGCCGTGCAGCAGCTCGAGAAAGCCGGACTGGAAGAATTGATCCGCTATCCGGAAGGCATGCTTCCGCCGGAAGCGGAGAACGAGCGGCGCCGAAGCGCTTACGAGGGACGCCCAAAGCGTCCTTAAGCGGTTCCGCGTCCATGAAAAGAGCCGTCTTGCGCTTCCCTGTCGGGAGCGAAGACGGCTCTTTTGGGCCCAAGAACTTAATGCACGGTATCGATAATCATCAGCAGGAAGGTCACCATCATATAGTAGATGGAATACATGAAGACCTTTTTGCCCCAAGCGTCCGGGTCCTGGCCTTTCGCCAGCCCCTTGATCGCAAAGTACAGCCACAGCACGGTGATCGCTGCCGAAGCGATCGTGAAGATCAGACCTACGTAGCCGTACGCGTACATCAGAATCGGCACCGGGAGCAGCAGAACGATATAAGGCAGCATCTGCCACTGGGTGCGGCGGATGCCTTTCACGACCGGCAGAATCGGGAAGCCCGCCGCGCGGTATTCCTCGACGCGGCGAATGCCCAGCGCCCAGAAGTGAGGCGGCTGCCACAGGAACATCCACAGGAACAGCAGAATCGCGCCCATGTCGATCGTATTCGTCACGGCCACGTAGCCGATGACCGGAGGCATGGCGCCGGAAATCCCGCCGAGCGACGTGCTCCAGGTCGACGTGCGTTTCAGCCACATCGTGTACAGCACCACATAGGCGAACATGCCGATCACGCCGCAGACGCCGGTCAGCACCCCGCAGAATGTGAACAGGATAGCAAGCCCCAGCACGCCAAGCACGATCCCGTAAGTCAGCACGACGCCGGGCGCGATTTTGCCGGTCGGCAGCGCCCGGTTTTTCGTACGTTCCATCTTGGTGTCCATCTCGCGGTCAAGGTAGTTGTTAAATACGCCGGATGCGCCGACGATCAGCATCGTGCCCGCCAGCGTGGCGATCAGATTCGCCCAGTCGATATTCCACTGCGAAGCCAGCCAAAACCCGGCCAGCGTGACAAAGAGATTCGAACGGAGAATGCCGGGCTTGGCCAGCGTCACAAAGTCTCTCCAGGTCGCACGCGTCTCGGCTTCCGATACGGGAGCGGCTTCCGCGGCTGCGTAATTCAATGATTTACTCACGCGCTCATTTCCTCCTTTTGCGTTCCGATCCGCATTTTTCCATTCCTTGGACAAAATGCGGCTCAACCGATAATAACTAGAATCGACTGCCTAATTTTGAGTCGAGAAAAGGTATCGCTATGAAATTTATCATATCAAAGCCCCTTCGGATTGCCAACGATTCCCGAAACAAGTTCGATAATTTGACAATTTCATGAGGTTTTCATGACAAACGCAAAAAAAGATGTGGAAATTTCCGCGAGAGTGGGTACATTTTTTCCGGCAGAAATTTGGCCTTCTCCCTTCCAAATAAGGTATACTTAAAAACAACACTCAAAAAAACGGAGGTTATCCGATGAATAAAGGTCTTGCCCTGTGGTTCGCCGTATCTTCGATGGCTCTGGTCACGCTCTGCGCCATTTTGATTAACGAAAGCGCCTGGCTGGCACTCGGCGTAGGGCTGGTCGCGGTGCTCAACATCGGTTGGGGTTTCGTCACCAAAGCGCGCATTCGCCGGAAAACGACAGGAGCCTGAGGTTTTTTTCGCGTCCGTGCCCGAATCGCGGCTATTCGCGGAGACTGCCTTGAATCGCGCTTTTTTCTTTCGAAATGAAAGCGTTAGCTTGATCCGTCCGTCGCTGCGGCAAAAAAAGAGCAGCCCCTTCTCCAGAAGAAAGGGCTGCTCTTTTCCGTACCAGGATGCCATCAAATTTCGCAGCGGCGGCCTGCGCCTGTCTGCCGAAGCTTCATCGCTAACGGCTGCTCCTGCACGAAGCGAAAATCGGGCGGTCTTCGTTAATCTCTTCTGCCGCTGACGCGGGCCCCGGCTCCCTTTCCGGGCCCCGCGCTCGGCCCTGGAACGCGGGCTTAAGAAAGTTCGGAACAAACTTCCTTATGCGCGTTCTTCGGGTAGCGGATCATGCTGCTGGCCATGTTGTAGTTCGACTCGAACTGGGCGTCCACGACGACGGCCGCTTTGCGGATCGCGAATTCGTAACTGATCTCGCCATGCGTCCAACTCTTCTTGTAATTGAGCGATTCGATGGCCATGTTGCGAAAAGCGCGAATCTGCTGCTCGTTCAATCCGCTGCCGGGTCCTTCGACACGGCCGTCGCGCCCCGCAAGCGGAGTGTGACGGATGCCGAATTTGCCAATGACGTTGTTGCGGATCTGAACGAAGACCGTTCCCGCCTCCAGCCCCGCCAGCTCTTCGCTCAATTCCTTGAATACGATGTCGAGCTGTCTGGGAAGCGAGTATTCGTTAACGACAAACATGCTAGTCCCCCTCATTAAATGTGTTCCACAAATGCGTTCCTGTTCACAGCTTTATACCGGTATGTAGCGCTTAAGTCTCATTATAAAGGGATGAATTGCCAGCTTCAATACAGCCAGCAAGAATTGGTCAAATATAACTATTCAACTGCAAATAACCTCCAGTTTTCAGCCATAAACATACAAAAGGCGATCGGATTCGACTTCCGATCGCCTTTTTTCGAGTTTTGATCTTTGGTATCAGACTTGGAATGCGGGATACTCAAATCTTCCAGCCGACGCCGGTCCCCGCGATTTTCGTTCGTTCACCCGACTTTGGATGCAGTCATGTCAAGGAAAGTTCGGACATCGGCCACACTTACATCGACTGCCGCCTGCCAGAAGTCCGGCTGCGTCAGGTCGACGCCCAGATGCTTCGACGCCAATTGTTCGACGGTCATCCGGCCGGTGTCGAGCAGCAGCGCGTCGTATTTGTCCGCGAAGTCCGCCCCTTCCTTCTGCGCCTGCGCGTAGATGCCCGTGCTGAACAAATAGCCGAACGTATACGGGAAGTTGTAGAACGGCACGCCCGTGTTGTAGAAGTGCAGCTTCGATGCCCAGAAGTGCGGGTGATAATCGCCGAGCGCGCCGCAGTATGCTTCCTTCTGCGCCTCCACCATCAAGTCGCTGAGATCCGCGGGAGTCAGAAGGCCGGAACGGCGTTTTTCGTAAAAACGGGTTTCGAATAGGAAGCGGGCATGGATGTTCATGAAGAACGCGACGCTGCGCTGAATTTTGTCCTCGAGCAGCACGAGCCGTTCGTCTTCCGTCGCCGCCTTTTTGACCAGGGAATCGGCCACGATCATCTCCGCGAACGTCGACGCCGTTTCCGCCACGTTCATCGCGTAGCGCTGGCTGAACGTCGGAAGTTCGTCCATGACGTGCTGATGGTAGCCGTGTCCGAGCTCGTGCGCCAGCGTCGACACGTTGGACGCCGTTCCGCTGTACGTCATGAAGATGCGCGTCTCCTTGGTCAGCGGCAGCGCCGTGCAGAAGCCGCCCGGACGCTTGCCGGCCCGATCTTCCGCCTCGATCCAGTGGTTATCGAATGCGCGCTGCGCAAAGTCCGCCATGCGCGGGCTGAAGCTGCGGAACTGCTCCACGATCAGAGCCGCCGCGTCGTCGTAACCGATTTTCGATTCGGATTCGCCGATCGGCGCGTCCACGTCATGCCACCCCAGCTTGTCCGCGTTCAACAGTGCCGCCTTGCGGTTCAGGTATTCGACGAATACCGGCTTGTTGTCCGTGATGACCTGCCACATCGTCTCCAGCGTCTTGTCGGACATCCGGTTGTTCTCCAGCGGTTCGCGCAGCACGTTCTCCCAGCCGCGCTTCTCGTACAGCGCCAGGCGGAAGCCGGCCAGATGGTTCAGCGTGTCCGCGCAGTAATCTTCCACATCGGTCCAGGCTTGTTCCCAATTACGGCCCATCTCCTCGCGCTGCTTCGGATCGGCGGAGCCCAGCTTGTTCGCGGCCTGAGCCGCGGACAGCAGCTCCGTCTTGCCGTTTTCTTCGCAGCGAACGCGCACATGGCGAACGATCGTGTTATAAAAACTGCTCCAGCCCTGATAGCCGTCGACCGACAGCGACAGCGCGAGGCTCTCCAGCTCCGGAGACATCTTGTCGCGGGCCTGGGAGCGGCCTTCGCTAAGGTTAAAAGACACCGGCGCGATCGTCTCGCGGCTCATCCATGCTTCCCAGACGGCGTCTTCCGTGTTTTTCAGCAGGTTGTCGAACGTCGCGACGATGCTATGCCAGCGGGCGCGGATCGAGCCGACGCGCGCCGACAGCTGACCGGCCTTCTGATCGTTCTGATCCTGCGCGCTCAGACAGGAGACGAACGCCCCCGCCTGACGGAATCGGGCCGATATGTCCTGCACCTGCTCGAAGACCGGATCGAACGACGCCGTTTCTTCGGCGCTCTTCGGCGGCTGCATCCCGTCGATCGTCGTTCCCAGCGACGCCACGTCGGCCGACAATTTGTTCAAAAAGGCATCGAACTCTCCCGAGGACGATCCGCCCGGAAAAATCGTTTCCAAATCCCATGTCTGTCTCAAACGGCTGCTCATTGCTTCTCTCACCTTTCGCTTTGAAAATATGTAAGATCCGTCGTTCCGACAGGTTCCGCTCGCGGGCCTCCGTATGGCGTTTGCCGGAGGCTCATGGTACAGTATAACTATAGCGAAAACGTCTCATGAAGCCAAATCTGACAGGGGAGGGAAGACATAATGAGACCTCTGCAAATTTCGCCGGACACGGCGATCAAGTTATCCAAAGAACTGAATGTTCCCATCGAACATTTGATGCATATGCCGCAGCATATCCTGATGCAAAAGCTGGCCCAACTGGCCCAGCAGGAAGCCGCTTCCGCCGAGAAACCGAAGCCGGAAGACGGCGCCGAAGGGGACAAGTAATCCGATGATTCCTTTCGACAAAGCGCTGCCTTACGATAAGGTCATGGGCGATCTCACCGTGCCGAATTGCCCGTTCTGCGGCGCGGAGAACGTCCTGCTGCCGATCAAACCGTCCGAGCTGGAAGACATCCATACCGGCCGCAAACGGCTGACGGTCTTCCCCTGCTGCCACGGAAGACTGACGGTACTGGACTGCGACGACGATTATTTGATGACGGACACGGTCGTGAAGTAAGACCGCGTGCGCTTTCGCCGCTTGACGGCTCCGGCCGGTCCGCGGGAAAAAGCGAAGCGGACGCGGAACTGCATGTCCGTGTTTTCGGAATTAGGAAACAACAAAAGAAAGCCCTTCGAAGAATCGATCTTCGAAGGGTTTTTTGGTTGTGCGAATTTGCTGCGGTCGGATTCGGCGCCCGCTTCAACGCACCGCCGCCTCGTTCGGGAAAAAGTTCCCCAAGTAAGCTCTGTTCCGCTCCAGCATCTCGTCCAGCATTTGTTCGGCGTCGTTCACCGAAGGCACCAGCGGATGATGGGCGAGAGCGGCGAGCGCCAGCTCGCGGCTGCCGGTGACGGCGGCTTCGATCGCCAACCGCTCGTACGTTTTGACCGCATGAATCAGGCCCTTGGCCGCTTCGGGAACGGTCTGCACCGGAATCGGTACGGGACCGGTCTTCAGCACCTTGCAGTTGACCTCGATGCAGGCGTTGTCCGGCAGGAAACCGAGAATCCCGTTATTCGCCACGTTCAGCGTCTGAATATCGCCCTTGTCGTTGTAGAGCGAATTCATCAGTTTCACGGCCGCTTCCGAATAATACGCGCCGCCGCGCTGTTCGAGCTGCTTCGGCTTTTCGGCCAGGTTGACGTCCTCGTACAGCTCGAACAATTCGTCTTCCAGCCGCTGCACCGTCTCCGCCCGCGTTTCGCCTTTGGCGGCCGCTTCCTGCTGCTCGGCCAACAGTTCCCGGTGCAGATAAAAGTATTTCAAGTAATAGGACGGAATGGATTGCAGCGTGCGCAGCAGCGCGCCGTTCCATTCGTACTGCGGCACGTTGCGGGCGGAATAGCCGTCGCGGTCGGCCAGCAGCTCTTCCATTTTGGACTCGCCGTCGATTTCGATCCGGCTGACGTAATGCAGATGGTTCAGGCCCGCGAATTCGCAGTAAATCCGCTCGGCCGGCACGTCGTACAGCTTTGACAGCCATTTGTAAGCCGCGATCGGCGAATTGCACAGACCGATCGTCCGAATGCGCGAATGCTTGGTGACCGCTTCCGTGACCATCCCGGCCGGATTGGTGAAGTTGAGCAGCCAGGCGTCGGGACACAGCTCTTCCATATCCCGGGCCACGCCGAGCAGGACGGGAATGGTCCGCAGCGCCTTCATCATGCCTCCCGGGCCGGTCGTCTCCTGTCCGATCATGCCGTATTTCAGCGGAATCGTTTCGTCCCAGCCGCGGGCCTCGAGACGGCCGACCCGCATCTGCGTCGATACGAAGTCCGCTCCTTCCAGCGCCGAGCGCCGGTCCAGCGTCAGCCGGATCTCGATCGGCAGCCCGGATTTGGCGATCATGCGCTGAGCGAGCCTGCCGACGATCGACAGCTTGCGCAGCCCCGGCTCGATATCGACCAGTACGATTTCCGTTACCGGAAAAGTTCCGTAATTCAAAATAAATCCTTCGATCAGCTCGGGGGTGTACGAAGAACCGCCTCCGATCACCGCTACTTTCAGCTTCTGCCGCATTACACGCTCGCCGCCTTTACGCTTAATTGTTGGTGAATCCGCTCGTATACGTCTTCGCTTACACCCGCTTCGCGGTTCATGGCCATAAACAGCGCACCCGCCGCCGGCTCCAGCGTCAGGACGGTCAGCCGGCATTCCGGCGCGGACGTCCGGATTTCCGCGTCCAGGTAAGGCAAAATATAGCGGCTGTCTCCCCGGGTCAAGACGCTTCCCGCCATGACGAGGTCGAAGCGTTCGTCTTCCATGTTCAGCCTGCGGACGACCGCCCCGGCCGCTTTGCCGAGCTCCCGGCCCTGACGCTCCAGAATGGACCTGGCCGTCTCGTCGCACTCCGCCACCTCGAACAGCAGCTTGGCCAGATCGCTCGGAATTCTTCGGCCCGTGTCCAGGTAATGATGAAACATTTCTTCTTCGGAACCTATAGCCAGCGTCCGCAGCGCCGCTTCCGCAAGCAGGGTCGGTCTTTCCCGGCCTTCCCAGGCGCGAATCACCGAGCGGAAGACTTCGACCGCCAGATCCGCTCCTCCGCCGAAATCGCCGAAGGCGTATCCGAATCCGCCGACTTGGAGCTCTTCGCCCTGCCGGTTAATGCCGTAGCAGTTCGTCCCCGTGCCGCAGATGACGACCACCCCGTGCGCCTGTCTCGTTCCGGCGCGCAGGCCGATCACGGTATCGCAGACGATATCGTGATCGCCCGGCTCCATCCTGCCGATCATCGGCCGCAAAATCCGAAAATCGGCTTCACGGTCGGCACCCGCCAGTCCGAATACGGAACGGACGACCTGTTCCCCGCCCACGCCCGCCTGCCGCAGCGCTTCGTCCACGGCCAGACGGATATTGCGCTCCGCGGCGTCGGCGCCCAGCTGATGATTGCCGCAGCCGCTTATTCCCCTGCCCGCGATGCGCCCCGTCTCATCGCAGATCACGGCCAGCGTCTTGCTGCCTCCGCCGTCAACGCCCAAATAATAATTCAAATCGAGTCCCCCTCCATCACGCAGCGGTGAAGCGAAAAAGCATCGGCACCGGACAGGGCCCGCAGAGGCCGGCTTCCCCCGCCGGACCCTGCGCGTATTCCCGGTGTCGCGTTTGTATCCCGCATTCCGCGCGCCGTTTGTATGCCGATTTTCATGCGCCGCTCCGAGCGGGTACACGGCTTGAAGCGGCTTATTCCGCGATTGTTTATCGGCCCAGTTTCTCGAGGTTTTCTTTCCACTTCTTCGTCTTGTACTCGAGCAGCTGCGCATAACCGACCTGCTGCGCGTCCTTCTCCGCCTTATCCAGAATGGCCAGCACTTCTTCTTCGCTGCCCGCGTTCATAATGGCCTGCGCTCTCGCTTTTTCGTAGATCTCCCCGACGCTCTGTTCGATGATGCCTTCGCTCGAATCGCCGGCCGGGTTCAGATTGACGAATTCCGTCGTGTCGTACTGCGTTTTCCACGTAATCTCGGACTGCCATTTGGTTTCCCAGCTCTTCTTCTCTTCCGGCAGCGTCGATTCGAATTTCATTTTGGAGTTGTCCACGTAGACCGTGTTGCCGACCCACTGCAGATTGACCGTGGAGTTCATCAGCTCGTCGCGCCCCTTCGTGTCCGTCGTGAACGCATCCGTGAAGATCGGCGCATCGTCTTCGTCCACGCCTTTCCAATACATGCCTTCCGGTCCCCACATGCTGATCCGCTGGCCTTCCGGACCGGTGAGCCAGTCCAGGAAAGCGAAGATCGCTTCCGGGTCCTTCGCCGACTTCGTGATCACGCTGACGTTCCAACCGAGCTGGTTGTAAGTGCCCGGGAAAATTTTGTTTTTGTCCAGTCCTTCCTTATGCACCGGCCAAACCATGATATAGCCGGCTTCCGGGTCTTCCGCGCTCAGGATCGAGTTGCCGATCGCTCCGAATTCGGTCGGGCTGGATGCGACGTAGACGGCCGCTTTGCCGGTAATGATCTTCTGCTCCACCTGCTCCAGCGGCTGCGTGAACGCTTCCTGGCTCATCAGCTTCTCGCGGTACAGCCGATTGGCGTACACCAGCGTCTCGCGGAACACGTCGTCGGTGAACACGGAAGCCATGGCATCGCCCGACGGAACGGCCATCATGCTGCGCGAACTGTACATATAGGGCCGATTTTCCGCAAAAGCCGAGCTTATAATGTCGATGCCCGAAGCGGTCTGTCCCACCTCGAGCGGCACCACATCCGGGTACTTCGCCTTAACCTGCTTCAAATAATCGTACAGGTCGTCGGTCGTCTCAAGCGGCGGCGCGCCGAGTTCGTTATAGATCTTTTTGTTGACGAGATACCCCGCGTTGCCGTTCGGCTGCGTCGTGTACCAGTTCGGGAACTGGTACAGCTTGCCGTCCTCCGAGCGCAGCATGTCGAGCGTCTCTTCGCCCGCCCACTTTTTCAGGTTGGGGTACTTGTCCAGATAGTCGTCGAACGGCACGAGCACTCCGGCTTTGCGCAGCGATTCCACGTCGGCTCCGCGCTCGGTCCAGATGACGTCGGGCAGCTCGCCCGAGACGATCATCGTGTTCAGCTTCTGCTTGGCGTTGCCTCCCGAGCTGACCGGCACGACGTTGACCTTCTTGTTTTCCTTGATCCATGCGGATGCCTGATCTTCGCCCCAATTCGGCATCGTGTACCAATCGTAGTGCCCGTAGAAGGAAAACTCCAACGGCTGCTCGCCCAGCGCGTAAGCGCCGCCCGCCGCTTCGGCAGTGCCCGTTCCTCCCTCGGCTTCTTTGGAAACCGCCGAACCTCCGCCTCCCGTACAGCCCGTCAGCGTCAACGACAGCGCCAGCAGCGCCGATCCGAACCCCAGTGTCTTTTTGCCGATTTTCATCGCTTTGCCCCCTTCTCGGTCTCGTCTTTTCTATTCCTTCAGCGAACCGACCAGCACGCCCTTGACGAAATACTTTTGCAGAAAAGGATATACGCACAAAATGGGAATCGTCGCCACCATCATCGTCGCCATGGACAGCGATTTCGTCGTCACGGTCTTCATCTGGCTCATGCGCCCCTGCGCCGCGGAATCCAGCTGGGCCATCTGCTCGCTCATAATGTTCGAATTCAGAATCTGCTGCAGCTTCGTCTGAATCGGAAGCAGATCGGCGTTGCTGATGTAAATGCTCGGGGTAAACCAGTCGTTCCAATGATAGACGGCCGTGAACAGCGACAGCGTGGCGATGACGGGACCCGACAGCGGGAGCACGATCCGGAAAAGGACGCCCCAATTGGAGCAGCCGTCGATCCGGGCCGATTCTTCCAGCCCCGCCGGTATGCCTTTGAAAAAAGTGCGGAAAATGATCATGTTCCATACGCTGATCAGGCCGGGAATGACCATGACCCAAAACGTGTTGAACAGGTCGAGCGAGCGGATCAGCAGGAAGGTCGGAATGAGCCCTCCGCTGAAGTACATCGTGATGATGCACAGAACCATGTAAGTCTGGCGGCCCATCAGCTCGGATTTGCTCATGCCGTAAGCGAAAATGGCGGTCGCCCCGATCGACAGCAGCGTGCCGACGAGCGTGCGCAGCACCGAGATCAGAAATCCGTTGATCAGGCGGCTGTCTTCGAACACGACCCGGTAATTCTCGAGCGTGAACGCCCGGGGCCAGAATGTAATGCCGCCGCGCAGCGTATCCGTTCCGTTGTTGAACGAGATCACCGCGGCGTTCCAGAACGGATAAAACGAAACGAACGCCATAAAAGCGAGCAGCGCGTAAATGACGATCGACAATGTACGGTCGCCGGCCGAGTCTTTCACGGGCCCGCACCTCCTTCCGTTTTCGCATGAACTTTACCTTGCGGACGGCTTACCATAAGCTGTTGCCCGATTTGCGGGCCGCGTAATTCGCTCCGACCAGCAGCAGCACGCCGAGCAGCGACTTGAACAATCCCGCCGCCGTCGCGTACGAATACCGGTTGTTTTGGATGCCGGTGCGGTACAC
This sequence comes from Saccharibacillus alkalitolerans, assembly GCF_011090185.1. Taxonomy (GTDB): domain Bacteria; phylum Bacillota; class Bacilli; order Paenibacillales; family Paenibacillaceae; genus Saccharibacillus; species Saccharibacillus alkalitolerans. The sequence continues at coordinate 251,527 of NZ_JAAFGS010000005.1, forward strand.
GTATGTATCCAGTACGTCGCCCACGTCTCTTAATACGGGATTGGAACCGAGCAGCAGGATGTCCTCGAAGCCGGCGCTGAGCAGATTGCCGATCGCCAGAATCAGGAACACGATCACGACGGGCATGATGGTCGGCAGCGTCACGGAAAAGATCTGGCGCAGCTTTCCCGCTCCGTCCATCGCCGCCGCTTCGTGCAGATGCGGATCGACGCCCGCGATGGCCGCGAGGTACACGATGGAGGCGAAGCCGATTTCTTTCCAGACTCCGGTCGTCACGAGAATCGTCCAGAAGTATTCCGGGAGGGACAGGAAGTTGATCGGTTCTTTGATCAGATTCAGGCTCTGCAGCAGTATGTTGACGCTGCCGTTCTCCGTCGACAGCAGCGACATGACGAAGCCCGAAACGATGACCCAGGACAGAAAGTGCGGCAGGTAGCTGATCGTCTGCACCGTCCGTTTGAACACCCGGCTTTTCACCTCGTTAAGCATGAGCGCCAGAATGATCGGAGCGGGGAACCCGATCAAGAGCTTCAGCAGACTGATGATCACCGTGTTGCGGATGACGGTCCAGAACTCCGGTGCGGCAAAAAACATTTCGAAGTGCTTGAAGCCTACCCACGGACTGCCCGAGAAACCTTCGAACAAGCTGTAATCTTGAAAAGCCATCAGCACCCCGTACATCGGAATGTAGCTGAATACGAAGATGAACAGCAGCGGCGGCAGAACCATCAATTGCAGGTCCCACTGTTTGCCGAATCGCCGCAGCCGCGACGGCTTGGCTTTTGCCTTTTCAACGGACAACCGCGTCGTATTCTGCATATTGCCCTCCTTCCCGAACATTGTGTAAATGCGAGTTACCTATGAAGTGATCTTTCCTGACTCCATCTTATTCCTGATTCCGTCCGCTCTCTCCGCTAAAACGATCAAAAACCGGTACTATCTTACTGCACGAGCAGACTCCTCGGCTGCGAACATGGCGAGGCTCCGTGCCGATATGCCGTTTGAACAGCCGATTGAAGTTGGACAATGTACGGAAACCGCATTCCATGGCGATATCGAGAATTTTCAGGTCTGACGTTTCCAGCAGATGATACGCATTTTCCAGCCGGACCTGAATCAGATAAGTGAGCGGAGACACGCCGACCGCCCGGCGGAATATATCGCTGAACCGCGACGGGCTCAGGTAAGCAAGCGCCGCCAATTCTTCCAGCGTCCACGGGTATGCGCAGTCCTCTTCCATCGCGCGGATTACGAGACGCACTTTCTCCAATTGGGCGGCGGAGACCGCTCGTTTCCCTTGCTGGACGTTCTCCTGGCGGAAATGGCGATTGACCTGCGCGAAAAATTGCAGCATATAAGCATAGACGACGGAGGTGTACGAGGCGCTTCGCGTTTCGTGTTCTTCCTGAATCGCCAGAAGCAGATCGCGCAGCGCGGGCAGACGGGGATGATCGCGGTCGAGCAGATGGGTAAAGTACACGCCGATTTCTTTGAACGGACTTAAAATGTCGGGATCGGATCGCTGGCTGCCCATGAACCAGGCGGCGTCGAACGTCATGACCTGCATGACCAGCCCTTCGTGCTCGTAAGCGCAGTGGAGGGCGCCCGAGCCGATCAGCACGATGTCTCCCGCCCGGAAATCGTAGCGGACCCCGTCGATCAAATAATGCCCGGTGCCGGCCTTGATCATGTTGATCTCCAGCGCGTCGTGCGTGTGCAGCCTCTGATACTGCGGCGTCACTCCGATCGTGTCCGAGAGGTGGATCGGATACTCCCTGGAAAACACGACTTTTTCTTTCGTTTTATCTTCGCTGCGGATAACGGCCATTTGACTCCTCCGTTCCATGAAGTTGCTGGTAGTTGCTGTATTTCGCCGAAAGTTACTGTATCTTACTGATTTTCTCTGAAAAAGCCCTTTTCCTCGGTAAGGTATCCCTATCTTAGTTTCGTGCCAGTACGGCGTCAATATAGATTACATCGAGAAGGACTCGCGGGGAAAAGGCTGGTAGGCTTCGGGGTAGTTCGCTTCAATCGCTGTTTCAATCGGGAAGCTTGGATGAGATTAAGAGGGAGCTTCCCGATTTCAAAGGCGAACGCTGACGCTTTTCCGCGAACTCCCCCTCCGCCTTCGGCCTTTTCCCGCTGCGCCGGGCGGGGAGGCGTTTCGCCGCTTTGAGCCCGCGAAACGGAATGAAGGCATAGGCGAGCAAGCGTCCGCCAAGGGACACCTGCTCGCCTGCGTTTTTTCAACATAAAAAGCCTCGGCTCAAGGAAAGTGTTGAACTTTCCTCGAGCGAGGCTTGACGATGTCCGCCGAGACCCGCGGCGGCCGGCCTTTTCCCCTCTTCCTAAGACTGCTGCATCTCCGACGGCAGCTCCATCTTCTGCGCCAACATCTCTTCGCGCAGCGCCGCCCACTGCTCGCGCGACGCGCGAATCATGGCGGCATCCATGATCCGCTGGTCGTTGATGACCCGCGAGAACCAGCGTACCGCTTCATTGAACTCGCCCAGTCTGCGGCAGAGCTCGCCGATCAGGTACATCAGCCGGGCGTCGCTCGGCCCGGCTGTTTCGGTCTCGTAGACGCGGACGTAAGAATCCCGAGCGTAGCCGATAAAGCGGATCTCCTGCTCCGGATTGTCCGCATAGCGGTACAGCCAAGCAATATGATGCAGCAGGCTGGCGATAATCCGCTCCTTGTCCCCGATGACCTGGGCGCAGATCAGCGCAAGCTTGTAAGTTTCCATTGCCGCTTCGAGCGTGCGCGCGCCGCTGTAATCTTTCTTTTTCGCCGGCGCGCCGACTTTCTCCTTGAAGCTTTGACGCTGCGCTTCGCTCAGCTTGGCCGCCGAGTTCTCCGTGAAGGCAAAACCGCAGTGCGGGCAGACCCGAACGACGTAAAAGTCGGGGTTTTCGTTTTTATAATGCGCGCAAAAGTCCGTATCGCGCTTGATCGTCTGCTTGAAACTCGGCCGCACGCGGCTCGTCTGAAACGTCTTTTCGCAGCATACGCAGGCGGTCGTAATTTGAAACAGCGGATCGATCTCCATAATGGCAAGCCCTTCTTTCTGATTTCTTATGCTTAAGAGACGGAGAGACAGCACCGGCCTGCGCAGCATGCCGCGTTCACGCAGGGCAGACGAAACGTCCGTCCCGGTTCAGGCATCCCTGTTACGGAGTATTGACGAAGTGATAGGCCGGACCTTTTAACCTGGCAATCACGAATTCGCGCAGCTCGTCTTCCACATCGTTTTCCCGGAGCGCCGCATTCATGCACGCCAGCCAGGCGTCGGCACGCTCGTTCGTTACCGGAAAACGCATATGGCGAGCTCTCATCATCGGATGTCCGTGCCGCTCGGAATAGAGCGGAGGCCCTCCGAAGAACTGGGTCAGGAACTGATGTTGACGTTCGATCACGGGGCTGATATCCTCGGGAAACAAAGGCGCGAGCAGAGGTTCCTGCACGACTTTGCCGTAAAAGGTTTCAATGATGCTGAGCAGGCCGGCCGATTCGCCGAGCTGCTGGTAGATCGTCTGTCCGGAATCCATGTCCATTACCCGCTTTCCGCATGCTTTTTCTTTCATTTGTATTATAGCAAAATTGCGGTTGTTTCAGACCCGCCTTTATACACAGTTTGACGGAAAAAACAAAAAAAAGCGCCGGGTTCCCCCTGCGCCGAAGAAAAATGCGCGCGTCCGTCCCCCGGAACCCGCGCCGCCCCATCAAGCTGCGTTTCTAATATCCGCTCCATTCCTCTTCTCCCGGCTGATCGAGAGAAACGCGGATGACGTATACGAAAGCGCAGACCATAATACCCGTTAAAATGCTCATTAGACCACTCCGTCCGTCTCAAATTTAAGGACAACTTGCCGACATCCGGTAAATGTAATCCGCCAAAAGGCCGGAAAAAGAGTTTGGTTTTTTTATTCTATCACAGATCATCAAAAAATAAAGCCATTTTGCAATCGCTTTCTTCAAGCATAAGGATAAATTTTACAAAAAAAGTTTTATGCGCTCTCGCTTCCGCGGCATGTTAAAATGTACGGGTATAACCGCCGGCTTCCCCCGCCGAACATAGGGCAAAACTCCGAGAAAAGGAGCGTTAAACCGTTGAAATATTATGTACTGGATCGCGGCGACCAGCTGTCGATCGACCTCAGTCAACAATTTCATAGACTCGCCGCGGCGAAAGGCTTCGAAATGGATTCGGAGTCGCCGGAGATCGTCGTTTCGATCGGCGGCGACGGCACGATGCTGCATGCGTTCCATTCGTTTATCGACCGAATTCCGGAAATCGCGTTCGTCGGCGTCCATACGGGACACCTCGGATTTTACGCCGATTGGAAAGCGGAGGACCTGCCCGAGCTGATCGAATTCATGTCGGGTGCCGGCGAAGGCGGACTCGGTCCGAAAATCGTCAAATATCCGCTGCTGGAACTCGAGATCGAACGCCAATCGGGAACTTCCGTTCATACCGTGCTCAACGAATTCGCCATCAAAGGCGCCGAGGCGACCATGGTCGTGCAGATCGACATCAACGACGAAGTGTTCGAAATGTTCCGCGGCGACGGCATCTGCGTCTCCACGCCGTCGGGCAGCACGGCTTACAACCGAGGACTCGGCGGCGCGATCATGCATCCGACGCTGGAAGCGCTGCAGATCGCGGAGATCGCCTCCATCAATAACCGGGTATTCCGGACATTGGGCTCGCCTCTCGTGCTGCCGAAGCATCACCACTGCGACATTTATTCGCGCAAGGAGCAGCGGCTGCTGCTGACGATGGACCACCGTTACCTGGCGATCGACGATCTTGTCTCGGTCCGCTGCCGCGTGTCGAGCCAGAAGATCAGCTTTGCCCGCTACCGTCCGTTCCCGTTCTGGAACCGGGTGCGCGAAGCTTTCCTCGGGTAGTTCCCGTGTCGATCGAATGCTCCATTTCGTCCATAAACGCCAAAAAAGCGGCTCGCTTGAGCCGCTTTTTCCGTGTTCGTTTTTATTGGGCCGCGAATATCGCCGCCTGCATGCGGCGCATCCGCTACTTGGCCGTCTCCTGATCCGGGCGGCTGCCCGAATTGGAATTCGGATTCGGATTGGCGTTCGATCTTGCCGGCGCCGCCTGTTCGCGGTTCGGCCGTTCGCCGCCTTCGCGGCGCTGCCCGGACCGGCTGTCCCCGCCCCGGTCTTCGCGCTTGCGGTTTCGATGCTGCTGCTCGTTTCCGGAACCTTTGGAAGGCTTGTCCTTCTCCCGATCGCGGTTCTGATTCTCCCGGTTCGGCCGTTCGCGGTGATGCTGCTTTTTGCCCGAGTGGCCCTGCGTTTTTTCCTTCGGATCGCCCGCTTCCTGGGCGCGTTCGCCGCGCGGGCTTTTGGAGTCGCGATCGCTTCGTCCGCCGCGCTGCTCCTTCCGTTCCCTGCCCGGCGGATGCTCGCGATTTTCCTTCGCCGCTTCCTGCGTTTTCGACGATTCGCGGTATTCCCTCACCGGTTCCTTGATCTCGCCGAGATCCGGATACTGGGCGGCTTCCGCTTCGTCCTTGACGTCCCGCATGTCTTTGACCTTGCGAAGCACGAAGTAGGCGCAGCCGAAATTGCAGTGTTCCGTGATATAGTCGGTCGTAAAAGAAAATTGGGATTCTTTCGCCACCTTGGGCTGACCGTCCTTGTACATCCCTTTGAGCCGCAGCTGATTATAGCCCCAGTCTCCGACGATGTAATCGTAACGCTCCAGAATCTCGCTGTAACGGCCTCGGAACGCTTCCGCATTCCAGCCGTTTTTGTGGTTGATCATTACTTCGTAGACTTTACCGCCGATTTGAAACAACAAATTCCCCTCCCCTGCCGAAACGCTAGCTGTCAAAAGCCTCTATATATTCCTGGCCGTATGCAATAAAAATTCAAATAAAGCGGATATCAAAAAAATTTTAAAGCTAAATTCATTATAACGGCGCCTGTGCAAAAAACCAATAACGACTTGCGGACAACCGAAGCGGACGGCGGCGTTTACGGCCCGACCCGGCTGCGGTATTCCCTTGGAGAGACTCCCGTAATGCGCTTGAATACGCGCGAAAAATAAAACATATCCTTGTATCCGAGCCGCTCGCCGATTTCCTTGACGCTCATATCGGTATTCAGCAGCACGTTGCGCGCTTCCGCGGTGCGCAGCCGGTGCACGAACTCGTTGAACGGATACCCCGTGTAATCGTGCACGATCCGGCGCAGCGTCGAGACCGAAACGTGATGACGGGCAGCGATGTCCGACACCGTCGGCGGAACGTGCAGCATCGCCTGAATATCCTCGATCACCTCCTGCGCGAATCGTTCGCGTCCTCCCGCATCCCGTCCGTCTTCCTCGGAGATCAGTTCGTACAGAAAGCTCTCCAGCTGCAGCGCCGTCCGGTCCAGATTGTCCGGCGTGCCTCCCTCGATCAGCCTCAGCATGTTCTCCATCCGCTGCAGCAGCAGTTCGTTCATCCGGAATTTGCGCACCTTCGGCTCCGCGGACAGCCAGTCTCGGCGCCATTCCTCGATTCGGCTTCCTTCCGCCGTAAAATAATACTCGTCCCAATACTCGCCCGGATGGGGTCCGTAATGGAACTCGGCGCCGGGATAGAGACAGAACCAGGAGCCGGCGCTCACCTGCTGGATTTCTCCTCCGTCCACCCGGTAGAACCCTTTCCCCCCGGTAATCAGCACCAACGCCCAATATTGAAAAGACGCCCCTTCCCGCCGCATCGTCCGTCCCGGAAGATGGCCGGCGTTCACGATCGCGACCGAACGGATGCGCAGCCGGGCGGGTTCGACGGACGGGGTCAGGACGCGGATGGGGCTTCGGCTGATCGTATAGTCCATGTATTTTGGCATACCGCACATTCTCTCCTTTTTGGCGCTGTGCTAAATTAGGCGTATCGCACATCCCTTTTACGAACAAATATACCATACCGTTTTGGAAAGGATGAATCCAAGCATGGAAAACGTACACATCGGACTGATCGGCTGCGGTTCCATCTCCGACGCTCATCTGCAGGCTTACGCCTCCAACCCGCAAGTTAAGCTCGCCGCCGTCTGCGACCTGAATTCGGAACGCGCGCGTCAAACGGCGGAAAAGTACGGCATTCCCGGCGTCTACGGCGACTATCGGGAACTGCTGGCCGACCCGGCGATCCAGGCGGTCAGCATCTGTACCTGGAACAATTCGCATGCCGAGATCAGCATCGAGGCGCTTCGCGCCGGCAAACATGTCCTCTGCGAAAAGCCGCTGTGCAAAACGGTCGACGAAGCGCTGGCGATTCAGCAGGCCGTGAAGGAGAGCGGACGCGTGCTGCAGGTCGGCTACGTCCGCCGCCACGCCGCCAACATCGAAGTGCTGAAGCGTTTCATCGACGCGGGCGACCTCGGCGGCATTTATTACGCCAGAGCCAGTCTGATCCGGCGGCTGGGCAATCCGGGCGGCTGGTTCGCGGACGCGGAACGCTCCGGCGGCGGCCCGCTGATCGACATCGGCGTCCACGTGATCGATCTGTGCTGGTATCTGATGGGCAAACCCAAAGCGGTCTCGGTCAGCGGCAGCGCGTACCGGAAGCTCGGCAACCGCTCGAACGTCGAGAATTATGCCTATTATCAGGCCGCGGATTTCGATCCTTCCGTCAATACGGTCGAGGATATGGCGAACGCGCTGATCCGATTCGAAAACGGCGCTTCCCTTATGGTGGACGTCAGCTTCTCGCTGCATGCGCGCAAAGATTCCGCCCAGATTTCCGTTTTCGGCGAACGCGGCGGAGCCGAGATCGAACCGGCGCTGGCGATCGCGACCGAGCGGCACAACACCATCATTAACATCGATCCGCAGCTGACGGCGCCGGGCTTCGATTTCGTCGACAGCTTCAAGCGGGAAATCGACCATTTCGTTCGGCTCTGCCTCGGAGAAGGCGACAATTTGTGTCCCGTCGAAGACGGCGTGGAGATGATCCGGCTGCTGAACGCGATTTACCGCTCGGCCGAAGAAGGTCGGGAAATTCGCTTGGACGGGGAGGAAGAGGCATAATGACGAATCTCAAACTCACGAACAAAATCGGCGTGATCGTCGACAGCTTCGGCATCGGCGTGACGGAAGGCCTGAAAAAAGCGAAAGAAGTCGGCGCGCACGGCGTGCAGATTTACGCGGTGTCCGGCGAGATGGACCCGGCCGCATTGACCGGCTCCAAGCGGCGCGAGCTGCGCAGCCTCATCGACGGGCTCGGCCTAGAGGTGTCGGCGCTGTGCGGCGATCTGGCGGGACACGGCTTTCAGGACGCCTCGGTCAATCCGGAGAAGATCGAGAAATCCAAGCGGATTCTCGATCTGGCGCTGGAACTCGGCACGAACGTGGTTACGACGCATATCGGCATCGTGCCGGAAGATCGCGGCGGCCCCGTTTACGAAGCGATGCACCGGGCCTGCGAAGAGCTCAGCCGTTATGCGAACGATATGAACGCCTATTTCGCGATCGAAACGGGTCCCGAGCCGGCCGCCCATCTGAAAAGTTTCCTCGACACGCTCGGCACCAAAGGAGTCTCGGTCAACTTCGATCCCGCCAACATGGTCATGGTCACGGGCGACGATCCGGTGCGCGGCGTGCATCTGCTGAAAGATTATATCGTGCATACGCATGTCAAAGACGGACGCAGACTGCGCGAGGTCGATCCGAAGCAGGTCTACGGTTATCTAGGCTATGAAAAAATGGATCATTCCGCGATTGCCGATATGGCTTCGGGCGGCGCGGAAGCGGACTTCATCGAGCTTCCTCCGGGCGAAGGCGATGTGGATTTCGACGCTTATTTTCGGGCGCTGCAGGAGATCGGTTATACGGGTTATCTGACCATCGAACGCGAAGTCGGCGACAATCCGGCCGCGGATATCGCGGGAGCGGTACGGTTTATCGAAAAGTATCGCGTCCGGGATTAACATGTCCCGGGGCCGTCGTCCGCGGGATCGCCGGGACGCGGACCCTGATTCGAAATTATGCGCCGCCGAAGAAGCGGCGCCATCCGTTCGCGGTGTATTCGCGGCATATTCCATCATTCGGGGAGTGATTGCACGATGAAGCTCGGCATCAGCTCATACAGTCTGTACCAAGCGATGCAGCAGGAACGCATGAAGATCGAAGAAGTGCTCGATTGGGCCGCCGGAATCGGCGCCTCTCACGTCGAGATCGTGCCGGACCTGGGATTCGGCTTCGGGGATGACCCGGGTCTCGAAGAGCGTCTGGTCCGCAGGGCGCGGGAGCTTTCTCTGGAGATTTCCAATTACGCCATTCGCGCGGACTTTACCGCGGGCGGCGAAGAAGAATACGAAGCGGAAATCCGCCGGGTCATGTCGGAAGTCGACCGCGCGAACCGTCTGGGCGCCGGGTTGATGCGCCATGACGTCGCTTTTCGCGAAGATACTTCCATCCTTCGCTTCAACGAGGATCTGGATATGCTGGCATCGGCCTGCCGGCGCATCGCCGATCACGCGTCGCAGTACGGCATCGTGACCAGCGTGGAGAATCACGGCTACTACGTGCAGGCGAGCGACCGGATCCAAGCGCTTGTGCACGCGGTCGGACGGCCGAATTTCCGGACGACGCTGGACGTCGGCAATTTCGTCTGCGTCGACGAAGATCCGCTGAGCGCCGTGCGGAACAATCTGCCGATCGCGTCGATGGTGCATATCAAGGATTTCTATATCCGTCCGGCACGCCTTAATCCCGGCGAAGGCTGGTTCCGCAGCGCGGGCGGCAGCTGGCTGCGCGGCGCCATAGCCGGTCAGGGCGACTTGGACCTGGTCGGAATCATCGCCCTGGTCAAAGATTCCGGCTACGACGGCTTCCTGTCCATCGAATACGAAGGGATGGAAGATTGTCTGGAAGGTACGCGGATCGCGTTCGACAACGTACGCCGCATTTGGGACGAATCGCGAGAACGGGCATGCGCTCAAGCGTAAACGGCTAACCGAATAAAAACGTCCCTGCCCGAATATCGGAACGTCGGCAGAACGCGCAAAAAGGACTTGAGCGCTTGGCTCAAGTCCTTTTTCGATCGTTAAAGTCCGTTTCGGGCAAAAGATTCCGCGGGACTGCGCAGCAGATTAAGAATCATCTGCGCGCTTTCCGCCCGGGTTCCCGGGGATTCCGGCACGAAGCGCTTCGCTCCCTGTCCCCGCATGAGTCCGAGCTCCGCCGCTCCGAGGGCCGCTTCCCGCTGCCAGCCCGGCGCGCCCGCCAGGTCGGCAAACCGGTCGGCCGATGCCGAAGCCCCGGACGCATCCGGCATTTTGCCGCCTGCATACGCGTAGGCGCGCATGAGCATGGCGGCCATTTCGGCGCGGGACACGGCGCGGTTCGGTTCGAACCGGCCGTCTCGGCCGCCTTGAACGATTCCCGCCTGCCGCGCCGCCGCAGCGGCCTCGGCATACCAGCTGCCGGCCGGCACGTCGCCGAAGCCCGAAGCGGCCGATGCTTCCAGTTTAAGCGCCCGCGTCAGCATCGCCGCGAATTCGGCCCGCGTAATCTCGCGGCTCGGTTCGAACGTATCCGCCGACGTTCCCGTGATCAGCTGGCGGGCCGACAAAATCTTGACGGCCGTTTCGGCCCAGTGTCCTTCGGCCAGGTCGCCGAACGTCTTATCGTACGCCAGAATCGCGTACGTGCCGTTCGAAGTCAGCGCGGCGTTCAGCTCCCGGCCGTTCCACAGACCGCCTACATATTCAAGCGATCCGTCCGAAGCGATTCTGTACAGGCCCGTCAGCTGCCGTTCCGTCTCCTGTTCCGCCGTCATGGCCGTATTCAGCGGTTCGGCAAAGGCTCCTTCCACCTCGTATTCCTTTCCGCTCGCATCGAGAGCGGCCAGCGTCCAGTCGAACGCCCTGCCCGCGAGGCGGATGTTCGCGCCCGTCGTTGACCGCGCGGAGGCCAGAAGCGTCTCCCCGTCCGCTTCCGTCACTTTCAGCACGAGAGCCGCGGCTTCCGAATCGGTGCCCGGCAGCCGCTCCGCGGCCTGATTCAGCAGGGCCGCCGGCAGCTCGGCGCGGAAAGCCGCCGATTCCAGACGCAGCGCCGATGTTCCGAGCAGCTCGCCGGCATTGGCCGGCAGCACGATCCGCTCCGTAGAGCCCGCGATCGCGACGGTAACCGGTCTTCCTCCCGCAGGCGGAGCCAGTTCGGCCGCGCTCACGACCCGATCGCCGGGACCGCCCGTACCGGCCGGAAGATCCGGGACGGACGCTCCGGCGCCTTCAGCCGGGCTTGAGGCCGGCGGCTGCGCCGAACCCGGGGCCGGGATCGGCGCAGGGTTCGGAGACGGCTGCGGAATAGGCTCCGGCTGCGGTTCAGGCAGCGGTCCAGGCCCAGGCTGCGACGGCGCGGCATACACGCCGAGCGTATAAGTGTCCGAATAAGGACCGTAAGAAGCCCCGATTTCCGTCTCGCCCGGCTGCAGAGCGCGAATCCGTCCCGATTCGTCGATCGCCGCCACATTCGGATCGGAAGAAGCGAAGCGAACATCCGCCGGGATCGGAATCCGCGTTCCGTCGCCGTAGACGGCGCTCACCACGGTAACGCCTTCGGATCCCGCTTCCAGCCGGACGGGACCTTCCAGCCGAATGCCGACCATCTGCGGCTCTTCGTTCGTCACCTTGAGGGTATACGAATCGGTGAAGCCCGCATATGCGGCCGACAGAACCGTTTCTCCTTCGCCCAGGGCCCGCACTTCGCCGTCGCTGCCGATCTCGGCGACGGCCGTATCGGAACTCCGGTACGTCACCCCTTCGGCGAGCGGCACGCTGCGTCCCGACGCATAGACCGCTTCGGTTACCGTGCGGTCCGTATCGCCCGGTTTCAGCATCGTTTTTCCGCCGAATTCGATTCCTTTCAGCGCGTCTTCGGCGGAGGTTTCCCCGATCGTCAAACGATCGATCTCCGTTCCGTCCAGTTTGCGCACGCTGATCTCGATCGCTTTTTCCGACACTTCCACGCCGGTATAAATTTGAGCGTCGGAGTCGTCGATTTTTTCCTGCCAGAAACGCTTCGTCAGCGCGTAAAACTTCGGTCCCGACGATCCCCCGATCAGATAACGGGTGCCTTCTCCCTCAGGCGCGATTTCTCCGTTTTTCATCGGGAAGCTGCGCATATAAATGTGGTCGTGTCCGTTCATGACCAGATCGACGCCGTATCTATCCAAAATCGGCACCCACTTCGCCTGCACCCGTTCGTTGGAATAAATGCTGCCGTAAGGACCTTGATGGAAAAAGACGATCTTCCACTTCTTGCCGCTCTTCGCCAAATCCTGTTCCAGCCATTCGGCCTGAGCGGCGTAACCCTGTTCTCCCTGCTCCGTGTCGAACACCGCGAAATGCGCGTCCCCGGCATCAAAACTGTAGCTGGTCCCGAGCGCGCCGGAAGCGCCGTTCGGCGGATTGTTGAACTGAGCCAAATAATCGCCGGCGCCGTTGCTGCCCATTACTTCGTGATTGCCGATAATCGGAACCAGCGTCCGGTTCGCCAGGGCGGCTCCCGCGGCTTCGAACCACCAATTCCACTGCTCCTGCTCGAACCCTTTGTCGACCATGTCTCCGGCATGCACGATCATGTCCGCATCCGGCATATATTCCAATCCCGCGGCCAGCGTTTCGCCCCACAGCGCAAAACCTGACCGCGTTTCCGCCTGCGAATCGCCGATGAACAGGAATTTCACGTTCCGTCCGCCGGCAGGCGGAGAAGTACGGAATGCCGCCGGAGCGCTCATATGATCCGCGCCGTCTCCGACCCGGTACATGTATTCGGTATCCGGTTCAAGCCCCGCGGCCCGCGCTTTATGCACATTCAGCGATCCGTCGTTGTTCGTCGTGTACAGGCTGCTTCCGCCGGTGATCCGGACCACGTTCGCCTGATCGAAACCGGCAAATTCCGACCGTTTAACGAGTTCCACCACCGTATCCGACACCGCCGGCGATGTCTGCCAGTTGAACTGCCTGGACGAATACGCATCTTCGCCCATCGTCACGTTGACGTTGGACGGCTGCGGGCCGCCGGCATGAGGCGCGACCGTGAACTTCATCACGGGGCTGTACCGCTCTCCCTGCACCGCCTGCAGCGTGAACGTTCCCGCCGTTTTCGTGACTTCCGCCGTTCTAAGCAGCCCGGAGGCGTCGCTTTGTCCTTCCGCGACCCGCATTCCGTTCAGCAGCAGTCCGGCTTCGGCAGCCGGCGTGCCGTCCGCGGCATGCACGATCGTGAACGAAGATTCGAAGCCCATCCCGACGGCGTACGGATCCCAGAGCAGTTTCAATCCGCTGCGCGCGGCCGATTCCAGATCCGGTCCGGCGAACTCGACTTTCCGGCCGTCGCCTTCCGCCGAGGTCACGGACCCCGAGCGGTACGCGATCCCAAATGGCTTCGTCCCGCCGTCCGCGGCTTCTTCCGTCGTAAGCGGACCGATCAGATCGCTGCGCACCTTATACCGGATCTGCGCCAGCAGATCGTCGTCCGACAAGCTCGCTTGGTCGATGTTCTCGAACTGCAGGCTGACGATGCCTGCCGCTTCGTCGATCTGCGAACGAACCTGCGAAGCGCCGCCGATCTTCCCGCCCGCAATCACTTCAAGTCCGCTCGCCGCGGCGGGATCGAAACGGAAAGCCAGCTCGCCCGATCGCAGAATCGAAGCTTTGGCCGCGCGGATATCGAGCGTGTAGGAACCTCCCGTTTCCAACCGCTCGGGCGTATCGTAGACGTAATACGGCGAACCGAGATTGACGGAAAACGACCATTCCCGAATCGTCTGGTTGCCCGCGAGATCGCGCACCGCGATCTTCGCCGTATGCCGGCCTTCCGTAAGCGGGCTGGCCGGCTTATAGGCGATCCGGCCTTTCGGCGGGTACAAACTGTGCTCGACCGGCTGGCCGTCCACGTACATGCGGATGCTGTCCGGATCGATCAGCGTCGTTCCCGGATTCGCCGCCGGATCGTAGCCGTCGTCTTCGGCAATGACGGACAGCTCCGGCGTCGCCGTCTCGACAATCTGGCCGGAAGAAGGAATCAGCTCCTTGATGACCGGCGGAGTACGGTCCTCCTCGAGCGGCCCGTAAACGGCGCGGATGTTGTCGATATACAGGGCGCCGGCCGTCTTTTTCGCATTATTCGTTTCCATATACCGAACCGGCATGTCCATGGTCAAAGGCAGGACTTTGCCCTGCGGCACGTCGCTTTCGACGTATTTCCATCCCGTCCAGTCGACTCCCGTCGTCTGTTCCGTGAAATTGATCGGAACCGCCGCGTCGTTGCCGTCTTTCAGCTGGCCGCGCAGCCAATGCTTTTGACCGTCGCCGTAGACCCACATTCCGATCTTGGCCGGATAGCCCGGAATTTGAATCCGGTTCTCGGCCGACGTCGCCTGAAGGTAAGCGCCGGAAGTTCCCGTTTTCCCCGTAAAGTCGTATTCCAGCTTCAGCGCACGGCTTCCTCCGCGCACATAATCGGGATTCGTTTCTTCCGTGATGGCGACCGAATTCGCCAAGACGCTCGCCGCTCGGTATTTGCCGAGACCCGACTCGAAATCTTCCAGCATGACCGGAGGGATGCCGACGCTGACTTCGAAAGACGTTTCGACGTTTCCATAGCCGGCGAAGATCCGGCCCTTGGCGTCGCTGCGTTCGCCTGCCGTGAAGACCCCGTTCGCGTCGACGGTTCCGATGTCGCCTTCGGTTCGCCAGCGGAAGCTGGCGTTGTCCGCCTGCACCGTCTGCTTGCCGCGCAGCGCCGTCACGGAGAGCCGGGCCGTTTCTCCGGCGGCATAAGTCCGGGCGCTGTCCGGGAAGACCAATTCCGTCAGATCCCCGACCACTTCGATGCCGGCCGCTCCCTTGACGCCGCCGGCTTCGACCTGTACGGAGCCGGTTCCGTTCGCATCGGCGGCCGCCTTGAACACGCCGCTTGCGTCGATCGTCCCGAGCGTCTCGGGCACCTGCCAGACCGGCGTACCTTCCATGACGGCCGGATGGCCGTTGGCATCGATCGCGGCCGCCTTGAACGGATACGTCGATCCCTGCAAGATGCGCTCGCCGTCCGGCTGCACGACCAGCGAGGAAGCCGAAGACAGCTCGGGCGCGGTATTGACGAGCAGCAGCCCGTTGCCCGTTTTCCGCTCGTATCCGTCGGAACCCCGATTCAGCATTTTGACCGAAGAAGTTCCCGGCATCCGGGCGGCGAAGGTGGACGAACCGCCTCCGTCGAGATTGATCGCGTCGACCGCGCCTCTATCTTTCAAAATCTGTCCCAGTTCCTGCGTCTCCACCCCTTCGCTGAAACCGGGCGCGCGTCCGTCGACTTCGAGCAGGATCAGGCTGCCGTCGGCCTTCGTGCCGACGGCCGTTCGCGGATGGACGCCTTCCGGCCTCACTCCGCTCTGAACGACGCCGTCTTTGATCAGCGGACCCTGTCCGCCGATCGCCAATACGGCCTCGCTCCATTCTCCCGCCAGGGAAAATTCCGCCGTCAGCTCGTCGCCGACCTTCAATCCCTGGGTCCGCTCCTTCGCCGTACCCGAAGCCGACAGCACGACAGTGCCTTCTGCGAGGGGGCTGTCGCCCATCCCGGCGCGCACTTCGGCGACTTTAAGCTTCATGACGCTTCCGCTGCGCACTTCGCCTTCCGATACGGTCAGCACGAACTCGTCCCCGCCGCTGCCGGACTTGGTCGACGCGTAATAATCCGGCGTATAGAGAACCAGCTGGTTTTCGCCCCGATAGCGGTTCACCGCATGCAGATCGACGCTCGTTCCTCCGATCGTCAGCTTTTTGGTGAGCTGCGGCGTCCCGTACAGCGAGCGCCCGTCCCGCGTCAGACCGAAAGCATAGCCCGAACCGCTGTTCAGAATCCGCCCCTCGTTCATGAACAGCCCGTTCGGAACCCCGGTTCCCGAGCCCGAAATGTCGTAAAAGTCTCCGTTGATTCCGGCAATGACGCGGCTGCCCGGCGCATCCGCGTAAGCGGCCATCTCCGTGACGCCTTTCATGCCGTATACCTTTCCGTCCTTCGTTCCGGCCTTCAGTTCCAACCCTGCCGCGGCCGGATTGAATTCTACCGAATGAACTTTCTGCGGACCTCTGGCGTCCTCCAAGTCCATCCGCGTATACGTCGCGCCCGGCGCAAGTTCGGTCTGCCGGATATCGACAGCCCGGCCGTACTGCACCGCCGGCAGTTCGGCCAAGGCCGCACCGGCCGTCAGCCCCGGCTGTACGATCGATACCAGCAGCACAGCCGCCAACAAAATTTTGATGCCCCACCATTTCCGTCTCACTTTCTTCTTCCCCCTCGCCATGATCGCTTCGCGTCGAACCGAAAAGCTTTATGTATGACTACCAGCTTACCGGCAGGCGGTTACAGGGGGATTAACCCAGTTGGCGGATCTTGTTAATCTACCGCCAAATTGCAAGAACAATGTAAAAAGACCGGGGAAACGCGCGTTCGATCCGCCGCGTTTCCCCGATCTTCAAGTTTTGCAGGAGATCAGACGATGTCTTCTAGCCCAACCGCTGCCGTACCGCTTCGAACAGCAGCACCGAAGCCGCCATCGCCACGTTGAGCGATTCCGCCTGCCCGGGCATCGGAATGATGATCGACTCGTCCACGAAGGCTTCGACCTCCGGCGAGACGCCGCCGCCTTCGCTGCCGAACACGAACCAGGTCGCGCCCCGGTAATCCGCCTCATAGCAGTTTTGCTTCGCCTGAAGGCTCGTGCTGACGATCTTCGCCGACGCTTCGCGCGCTTGCGGCAGCAGCTCCGTCAGCTCGCCTTCGACGATCGGCAGATGGAACAGCGAGCCCATCGTCGAGCGCACCGTTTTCGGATTATAAATGTCCGCACACCCGCGCCCGATCAATACGCCCGCGGCTCCCGCGGCGTCCGCCGCCCGGATGATCGTCCCCACGTTCCCTGGGTCCTGCACCCCGTCGAGCACCGCGACGAGCGAGTCCCGGACCCGCAGAATGTCCGTCAGCTTCGCCGACGATTTGCGCACGACCGCGAACACCGGTTGCGGCGTTCTCGCTTCCGTGCACTTCGCCACGATCGCCGCCGACACGGCGATCCATTCGCTCTGCCCGGAGCGCGCCTCTTCCGTCAATTCCCCCGGCACGCCGAGCTCCGCGTCATAGGCGACGCATTCCACGTCCGCATCCGAGCGCAGCGCCTCCTGCACCAGATGCACGCCTTCCACGATAAATTTGCCTTGACGGTCGCGATGCTTTTTTTCCAGCAGACTCGCCCATTCCTTGACCCGTCCGTTCGCCGTCGATCCGATCTGCGTATGCGCCATTTTTCCGCCCTCCGCTTTTTCAAGAATGAATGGATCCTCAAAGATAAAGGTATCGCCTAAGCGATACCTTATCTGCTTTATGCTTTTGTTTTATCTTTTGTTTTATCTTTTATTTATCCCCAGCACGATGCGGAAAGCCTTTTTCGAGAAGCTGTCAGCGGAGGGAGAAATTCAGTGCAGGAGCGCCAGCGTTCGCCTTTGAACTTGGACAGCCTCCTTATTGAATTTCAATCAAGCTGTCCAAGTTCAACACGCGACCGAAACGAATTTCTCCCGGAGCGCCTCTCAGCTTCTCCCCCGAACGGGATTTCCTCATCCGTGCTTATCGAACGCCATCTCCAGCCGGACCAGATCGTCCCGCTCGCCGACGACCACCAGCACGTCGCCTTCCCAGAGACGGCCGTGCGGGTCCGGCGAAATGTTCATCTTGCTGCCTCGCCGCACCGCGATTACGTTGCACCCGTACTTTTGCCGCAGATTCAGTTCGATCAGGTTGCGTCCGACCATCCGCGCCGGCACCAGCATCTCGAAGATGCTGTAGTCGCCCGACAGCTCGATATAATCGAGAATATTCGGCGATGTCAGATTGTGCGCGACCCGCGTACCCATGTCCCGCTCGGGGAAAATGACTTTGTCGGCGCCGATTTTGCTCAGCACTTTGCCGTGCAGCTCGTTCTGCGCCTTGGCGATAATCGCCGGAACGTTCATTTCTTTCAAGATCAGCGTGGTCAGGATGCTTGCCTGGATATTTTGGCCGATGGCCACCACGACCACGTCGAAATTGCCGATGCCTAGCGCTTTCAGCGCCTCTTCATCCGTCGAATCGGCCGATACGGCATGCGTGACCAGATTCGAAATTTCCTGGGTCCGGTTTTCGCTGGCGTCGATCGCGAGCACGTCGAATCCCATTTGGCTCAGCGTTCTGGCGACGCTCGATCCGAAACGTCCCATTCCGATAACCGCGTACTGCTTCTTCCCTTTGCCCATCCTCTGTCAGGCCTCCTTAGAAATCAGGGCGCCATCTCCAGGAACTGGGCGTCCGGGTTTTTGTCGATGGCGGTGCGCATCGCGTATTCGTTCTCGAACAGCGCAACGTAATTGCCCTTTTTGTCTTTGACCAGCGTCGAGTTGATGCGGAATTTGGACGGATCGATCTCTTTCGCCACGATCCAGCGCGCAAACTGGAACGGCTGGCGCTGCAGCTGCACGTCGACGCCGTACTCGTTCTTCATCCGGTATTCGAACACTTCGAACTGCAGCTGACCGACGACTCCGAGAATCGTATCGTCGAAGCTCACCGTCCGGAAGACTTGAATGGTGCCTTCTTCCGTCAGCTGATCGATCCCTTTTTGATACTGCTTATGCTTGAGCGCATTCTTTACGGTGACTTTCGAGAAAAGTTCCGGCGAGAACGTCGGCAGCTCGTCGAACTCGAAAGTCTGTCCTTCCACCAGCGAGTCGCCGATCCGGAAAATGCCCGGGTCGAACAGGCCGATAATGTCGCCGGCGTAGGCCGTCTCGACGATATCGCGATCCTGGGCGAGGAACTGCTGCGGCTGCGACAGCTTGATATCCTTACCGACGCGCACGTGCTTGACGCTCATGCCGCGCTCGAATTTGCCGGACACGATCCGCAGGAACGCGATCCGGTCACGGTGGGCCGGGTTCATATTCGCCTGAATCTTGAACACGTAGCCGCTGAACTTCTCGCGCACCGGCTCGATCTCGCCTTCCGTGCTTTTGCGCGGCGCCGGCTTCGGCGCAAGCTCCAGGAAGTTCTCCAGGAACGTCTGCAGGCCGAAGTTGTTGATCGCGCTGCCGAAGAAGACCGGTGTCAGCTCGCCGCGTTTTACTTTTTCGTAGTCGAACGGATCGCCCGCCACGTCAAGCAGCTCAAGTTCTTCGGCCAACTGGTTCGCGTGGTACTCGCCCGCCATCTCCGCGATGATAGGGTCATGATAATCTTCGACCTTCTGAACCTTGATCTGCGAATGGTCGTCTCCCTGGAACAGCTCGACCTGATTTTTCATCCGGTCGTACACGCCGCTCAGTTCGCGTCCCATACCGATCGGCCAGTTCATCGGAACCGAGCGGATACCGAGCACCTGCTCCAGCTCTTCCATCAGGTCGAACGGGCTGCGGCCTTCGCGGTCGAGCTTGTTGATAAAGGTAAAGATCGGAATTCCGCGCTTCGCGCAGACCTGGAACAGCTTGATCGTCTGCGCTTCGACGCCCTTGGCAACGTCGATCAGCATGACCGCGCTGTCGGCCGCCGTCAGCGTCCGGTACGTGTCTTCGCTGAAATCCTGGTGACCCGGCGTATCCAAAATATTGATGCGGTGACCGTTATAATCGAACTGCATGACCGAAGACGTAACGGAAATCCCCCGCTGCTTCTCGATCTCCATCCAGTCGCTCGTCGCGTGCTTGCTGGCTTTGCGTGCTTTGACCGTTCCGGCCAGACGAATGGCGCCGCCGAAGAGCAGCAGCTTCTCCGTCAGCGTCGTTTTCCCGGCATCCGGGTGAGATATAATGGCAAAAGTTCTGCGTTTCTCGACTTCTTCGCGCAAAACTTTCTCACTGGCTTGGTTCATGTTCACGTTCCCTTCTGTATCGTGCGTATTCATCCCTGTATTGTACCATAATTAGCGCGCAGGCAAGGGGAGAATGTGCGCGAAAACATGCAAAAAAGCCGCCGACAGCCGGAAATCCCGGCCGCTCGGCGGCTTGTATCGGTTACTGCTTCAACGCCGGATCAGCTGCTCGAAGCGGCGACCCAGATCACGTTGTCTTCTTCCTGACCGTTGACCGGCCACCAGTGGAATCCGTCGCGCGCCAGCAGTTCGTGCGCTTCGTCCGGTCCCCAGCTTCCCGCCGGATACGAGCTGACGTCGGCCGGATTCTCTTTCCATGCCGCGTCGATCTTGTCGATGAACGCCCAGGCCGAAGCCACTTCGTCCCAACGGGTGAAGTACGTCGAATCGCCTTTGGCCGCATCGTGAATCAAGCGTTCGTAAGCTTCCGGCGAGTTGATGCCCACCAGGCAGCTTTGGCAGAACTCCATCGCCACTTGGGCGATTTCCGATTCCGAACCCGGCTTCTTGGCGTTGATCTTGAAATAGATGCCCTCCATCGGGTTGACGCGGATAACCAACAGATTCGGCTGCAGGTCATGCTTCTGGCCCAGATAGATGTTGCCCGGCATCTTCTTGAATTCGATGACGACTTCCGTCGTCTTCACCGGCAGACGCTTGCCCGTCCGGATATAGAACGGCACGCCGGCCCAGCGGAAGTTGTCGACGAATACGCGAGCCGCGAAGAACGTCTCGGTGTTCGAATTCGGATCGACCTTGTCTTCCTCGCGGTAGCCCGGGAGGTCTTTGCCGTTGCTCTGCCCGGCGGTGTATTGACCGCGCACGACGTTGGCTTTGACTTCTTCGGAGCTGCCGAAGTGATGCAGCGAGCGCAGCACTTTGACCTTCTCGTCGCGGATGTCTTCGGCCAGCAGTCGGCTCGGCGGCTCCATCGCGATCATCGTGAGCAGCTGGAGGATATGGTTCTGGCCCATATCGCGCAGCGCGCCCGCGTTATCGTAATAACCGCCGCGCTCTTCGACGCCGACCGTCTCGCCCAGCGTGATCTGCACGTTGGCGATATACTTGTTGTTCCAGAGCGACTCGAAGAACATGTTCGAGAACCGGATGGTCTCGATATTCTGCACCATCTCTTTGCCGAGATAGTGGTCGATCCGGTAGATCTCGTCTTCCTTGAACACATGTCCGAGTTCTTCGTTCAGCTTCTCGGCCGACTTGAGATCGTAGCCGAACGGCTTCTCGATGACGAGGCGATGCCAGCCTTCGCTGTCCAGCATGCCGCCTTCGCGCAGGTTCAGCGATACGCTGCCGAACAGCTCAGGCGCCAGCGCCAGATAGAAGAGTCGGTTGCCCGGAATCGAAAATTTATCTTCGATC
Organism: Saccharibacillus alkalitolerans; assembly: GCF_011090185.1. GTDB lineage: Bacteria > Bacillota > Bacilli > Paenibacillales > Paenibacillaceae > Saccharibacillus > Saccharibacillus alkalitolerans. Next base: position 272,824 of record NZ_JAAFGS010000005.1, read on the forward strand.
GCTTCCGTTTGTGTCTTAAGTTCCTGGAACCCCGCGACATTGTTGATATCGAGGGATTTATATTCGAAGTGTTCCGCAAACTTGTTCCACTTCTCCTGGTCGGAAGATTTGTACCGTCCGAATTCCTGGATCGAGCGGAATACGTCGTCACGAAACTCTTCGTTCGTACGAGGGCGCCGAGCCACTCCGACTACGGCAAAGTCCTCCGCCAGCTTCCCTTCCCGGTACAAGCTGAAAATGGCCGGGAACAACTTGCGACGGGCCAGGTCTCCGGTAGCCCCGAAGATGAAAAAGACCGCGCCCGGTGCTTTCAATGCTTCAAGATTTTGATTGTCCGCCATAGCTCCCCATTCTTCCTGTAGTTAGTATAGTGTAATGAATGTGCCTGACTTTTGATCCGCTCGCTTAGTGCGCGAAGATAAAAAGATGTGATGTCATTCTAACATATCTCTCAAATTGATGCTATCGCATTGATATCATTTATGCTGATACAACATGAAGGTTTCATTAATATTTACAACCACCAAAAAGACCGGCAGAAACACGCCGGTCCATGTAAATCTCAAGGATAACGCTTTCAATTTCCGAGCGTCACTTCGCCGTATACGCGGGTATCCGCCCAGTACGGCAGATTTTTGTCGATCCAGCTCAGATACGTGTCGCGCCGGCCGTCGCCGTCGGAATCGTCGTTGGCGCTGGCGTTGAAGCCGATAACGTCTCCCGCCTGCGGCGTCAAAGCCGTATACGGAACGGCAAACTCCGCCGTATAGCCTCCCTCGCGCTGCACGACCGCGCTTCTTACGTTCGACAGGTTGAAGCCTCTTATAGCGGATGACAGCGTATTGTCGTAACCGACGCGCAGCTGATAGTCGCCGACGGTGCGGGTTCCGTTTTTCGCGTTCAGCTCGTCGACCCACACTTCGACGGAGTCGCTATGCTCTTCCGCGCCCATCGCGTTCGGCGTGGCATCGGTCATTTCGAACAGATAATACAGCGCCACGTTATCCCAGGCAATCCGGACGGTGCCCGTCGTGCCGTTGGGATCCGTGTTCAGCCGCAGCGGGGTAGCGTTGCTCCAAACGTCGTCGACCGCGCCGTCGATATGCGGCGTGCCGCGAGCCGCGATGTAGCCGTCTTCCTCGCCGCCGCCCGGAGGCGCGGAATTCGGCAGGTCGCTGGTGACCTGCGCCTGCGATTGATTGTACATCGCCGAACCTCCGGCGCCGTCCACCGTATTGCGCAGGAAGGAGAGCGTGCCCGTCACCGTCTTCAGGATGTGGATGCCGTGATTGGCCGGGTTGACGATTTCGTTCCGGCTGAACGATGCCTGGATGCTGGCGGAGCCCAGAATCAGGACGGCGCTGTCCGCCGAATCCGTAATCGTATTCCGTTCGAAAATCGCGTTTACGATGCTCGGTTCCTTGTAGGTCGCCTGCAGGCGGATACCGCCTTTTTCGGGAATGGCCGCATTCCGGCTGTCCCGGACGATTTCGTTGCGGCTGACTTTGAGGTTGCGCACCTCGTACGTCTGATAACTGCCCTCCGACGCGATGAAGATTCCCGCGCCGCCGGTATCGGCGATCCGATTGCGTTCGATCTCGACGTTCGTGCCGCCCGAGACGGTGATGCCCCGCGCATGCCCGCCGGCAACGTCGTTATTTGCGATTTTGACGTTTTTCACCCAGGTTCCGTTCTTTTCGTACGACACGACGGCGATCATATCGTCCCCGGTGTCCCTGCCCACATTGTTTTCGACTTTAATGTTTGCGGAGCCCCCCGTAATATGAATGCCGTCGGCGAGCGTATCGCGAACCGCGTTGCCTTTGATCGTTCCGTTCACGCCGTATACGATGATCCCCGCCGAAGAACCGCCTTCGATGACCGTATCGGTCACGGAAAAGTTCGATGCTTCCGGCGTGACGTGTACCCGGGCGGAGACGGAACTGGAGAGACGCGTGCTCACCGGAACGGTCGTCAGTTTCACCTTCCGGATATCGCTTCCGCTGCCGGCCAGCTGAACCGCCTGTTTCTGGGGATTGGTGCTGCGCAGTACCGAGGACTCTCCTTCGCCGATCAAGTCGACTCCGTTCAATACGATGACGTCGCTGTATAAAAAGGTTCCGGAAGGTACGTAGACGCTCTTCCCCGCAGCCTTCGCCGCCGCGACGGCCTGACGGATCGCATCCAGATCATCCTTATCGTCGTCCGGCACGGCCCCGTAATCGGCAATCGAGACGGAACGTGCCGAAGCGCTCGCCGACTCCGCGGCAGGAAACGGGCCGCATAATGCGGCGGGCAGGGCAGCAATGGAAGCGGTCAACAGATAGGCAATCTTTCTCTTGATGGACATGACGCAATCTCCCCTTTCGAATAATCGAATCTGTCGGCAAATCCGCATAAGCTTCAGGCCGTCCGCCTGTATGTCATCTCCCCTTCGCCATTCTTTTTTTAAAGCGCTTTCAAATTATAATCCACGATGCTCCTTTACTCCGGGAAATGACATAATATGTTAACCGTAAAAATTTGAAAGGTTCCGGTATCCCCTCTGCCGCGCCGTTTTGCTGCCTTCCTGCTGACGTTTTGCCGCAGTTAAACGCGAAAACGGGTCGGCCCCTTATTCGGCCAACCCGTTTTTATAAGCGTAAATGGCTGCCTGCGTCCGGTCCTCCACACCCAGCTTGGACAGCAGATTGGTCACATGGAACTTCACCGTTTTGATCCCGATAATGAGCTCGTCCGCGATCTCCTGGTTCGACTTGCCCTGCGCCAACAGCCGCAGCACTTCCATCTCGCGGTCGGTAAGATCTTCGTGCGGTGCCCGGACGGGCGCGGGAGCCCGGAAGCGGTCCATCATCTTGGCCGCAACCTGCGATTCGAGCACCGATTGGCCGCGCACCGCAGCCCGTATTGCGTCCGCCACTTCGTTCGCTCTCGAAGTCTTGAGCAAATAGCTGAACGCTCCGGCTTCGATCACGGGATACATTTTCTCGTCGTCCAGGTAGCTCGTCAGCACGATGACCTTGCAGTCGGGGCAGCTCTTCAGCACCTCCCGGGTCGCTTCGATGCCGTCCATGCCGTCCATGACCAGATCCATCAGGACGACGTCGGGCTTGTACTGCTGCGCCAGACGCACGCCCTCTTCGCCGCCGCTCGCCTCTCCGACGACCTCGATGCCTTCCTCCGTATCGAGCACCGCGGCCAATCCGATCCGGACCATCTCATGGTCGTCGACGAGCAGCACGGTAATGAGTTCTTCCGTCTCCATCGCTATTCTTCGCTCCCTCTCTGTTCCCCGCTCACCAGCGGCACGGTTAACTCGATCCGGGTTCCTTTGCCCGGCGCGGTGATGTAGCGGATCGATCCGCCGATCTCGCTGACCCGCTCTTGCATCAGCGACAAGCCGTAGGAAGACTGCTTCTTCTCGTCCAGTTCGAAGCCGATTCCGTTATCTTTCAGCGACATGCGCAGCGCATCGCTGCGGCGGACGATCATGATCTCCATCTTGTCGGCCTTCGCATGGCGAAGCGTGTTCGACAGCGCCTCCTGCACGATGCGGAACAGGTGATTCTCGATGCCTTTCACGAGCTCGAGCCCGGCATCCATGTCGAGCGTAATCTCCAACTGCGCTTTGGCCTGGATTTCCCGCACCAATTCGCTCAGTCCCTGATACAGCGGCTTGCCTTCCAGGTAGACCGGCCGGAGATGCAGCAGCAGCGCCCTCATCTCCGACTGGGCCACCGACGCCATCTCTTCGATCAGCTCCACCTGGCGTCTGGCCCGGGCCAGATCCTTTTCGAACGTCCGTCCCACGGCGGTCGCCGTCATCGAGATCGCGAACAGCTGCTGCGACACGGCGTCATGAAGTTCGCGGGCCAGGCGCTGCCGCTCTTCGACGATGGCCGATACGCGCGCCTGTTCGGCCAGTTGGGCGTTATGCGTCGAGAGGCGCTGCAGGGAGTTCACCTGCTCCTCCCACTTTTTCCCTACCCTCTCCAGCTGTTCCGCCAAGCCTTCCATCTCGCCGCCGATCGGCCAGACCGGCCGGGTCGGATTGCCCTTCTCCCACAGCAGCAGCGTGTCCTGCAGACGGTCGAACTGAATTTTGGTCTGCATCGCCCGGTACAGCCCGTACAGCGCGCCTACGGAAAGACACACCGCCAGCACGGTCAAGCCCGCGCGAATCCTAAGCGGCCACGTATCCGGCACGTCCAGCAGGCCGTATGAATACAGGACGTATATCGCCGCCAGCAGCACGATAAGCGCAAGCAGCAGACCCGAACCGATCCCGCGGACAATCGTATGGGATTTTTTAGTCTTTCCCGCTCCGTTCACCGTGCCTTTTCACCGTCCCTCGATTTTTGCCCCTTTAGTTGATCCGGATATTCACGTCGCCGGCCGCATACGCCATCGCGACCCGAACTTTTTGCTCGCTCCGCTCGTAACCCGGCGAACGCCACACGAATTTGTTTAACATTCCCGTCCGGGCTTCCCCTTCGAAGCTGACTTTTCCGTAACCGATAAACACATCGAACTCGATTCCGTATTCTTCGGGAAAAGTCAGGTCGGCGTCGCCGATCAGTCCCTGCAGGTGAATGACCGTATCCGGCTCCGAAGGCAGCGCCAGCGAGAAATCGCAGTTGACGTCGCCGAACAAATGCCATAGGCTGACGTTTTCCGGCACCCACGGCTCGCGTTCGCGGTTAAGCTGCGAGACGAACTCCTGGCGCCGCATATAGGTTCTTCCGGCATGCAGCTCGCGCGCCCGCGCATAGAACACGCCGACCGAGAGAAGGATGCCGCCGACCATGATCACGATATGATCGAGCAGCAGCAGTCCGGCTCCGACGGCTAGACACTTATAGCCGAAGGAGGTCCGGTCCGCCCGCATGGTATAGATGCCGTAACACAGCACGAGGAGAGCGACCAGCGAAAGCGGACTGATCCACCTGCCCAGCAGCATCAGCATTCCCGCGCCGATCAGCACGATTGCCCAAGCGCGTTTTTTAGTTTTCATGCCGCTCCTCCTCCTGCCGTGTTGGGTGTTCTGGATGTCGTGGATATCGGTTCCCAAGCGTAGCAAAAGCCATAACGGTATACGTATACCGCATGGCTTCGCCTGTGCCCGAATTCGCGCCCGGAGCGGAAGCCGCACTCTGGTTCATGCGGGACCGCGCCGGACAGCGAATCAGGAAATGAATTTCACGTTATTTGATCCCAACCCGATTCTACCACATCTCGAGCCGGCTGTGTTGCTCTTACTGCTCGTCGCCTTTGGTGAGCGAAGGCGAACTTTGTCCGCCGTTCAGCTTGTTCTTCAGCGCGTTCAGCTGCTCGTCGACTTGAAGCTGCTTCTGGGCGTCGACCGGGCTGATATACGCGGACGGGCGGCTCGATCCGCCGTAAGGCGATACGCGCATGACGTCGGCTTCCGCTTCCATCTGCATGATCTTCTCTTCCATCCGGCGGAAGCCCGACGAAGAGCTGCCTTTGTCGATCGCGTAGACCGGGTTGACCTGGGCCATCTGCTTTTTGGCTTTCGCCATTTGAGCGCGGGCTACCAGCTCGTTGCGCTTGTTGCGCATTTGGTAGAACTCGTCTTTCATTTCATGCAGCTGGCGCATCAGATCGGACACCTGCACTTCGGCCTGGTCATGCAGATCCTGGTACTCGGTAATTCTTTGATCGAAATAAATCTTTTCTTCCAGCAGCTTGCGAGCCGCTTCTTCCTGTCCGTTCGTCAGCGCGGCCGTCGCCTGCGATTCGCGCTGTCCGGACATCCGGTAAGCTTCTTCGAGGCGCTGCTTCATGCGGCGCTCGTTCGCCATCTGCTTCGCGACCGTCACTTCGGCCTGGTGGATTTCCTCTTCCATGTCGCGCAGGTATTGGTTCAGCATCACGATCGGATCTTCCACCTTGTCCAGCAGTTCGTTTACCGATGCCTTCGTCATGTCGCGCAGTCTTTTGAATACTCCCATTTTATAAATCCCCTTTCTCGTTCACGTTTTCGTATTTGGCAAGCTTTTGTTTGAGTTCTTCGAGTTCCTTCTTAAGCGCCTTCTTCTCGACGTCTTCCATCATGGCGTCGAGTCCGGAATCCGGAACGTCGCGTTTTTTCAGCTCCGCCCGTGCCGGCTCGGGCCGACGGGGAGGAAACGGACGCTCGAACTCGCGTTCCGGACCGAGCGGTCTCGGCGAACGCGGATCGTGCGGCCCCCGAAAACGGGAATCGTACGGTTCGCGGTCGTAGGCGTTATCCGGACGATACGGATCGCGGGCATAAGGATCGCGGCCGTACGCGTCGGGTCCGTAAGGATAATACGGCGGCCCCGGTTCCTTCGGAATTACCAGCGAAGCGATAAAGTAAATCGGCAGCATCGCTCCGCTGGTCAGCGGGATGGCGACAAGGAACAGAATGCGGAGCAGCGTAGGATTGACGCCGAATTCGCGCGCAAGTCCGCCGCAGAGTCCGGTTAGCATTCGGTCCTGGGTCGAGCGGTACAGTCTTTGCATCCTCGCCTACTCCTTTCCTTCGTTGCGTTTCAATTTGTCTTTCAAACGGGCCATCTCTTGTTCGAGCAGGCTGCCGACTTCGCCGATCTGGCGAGAAGCTTCCTGTCCCAGCTTGCGGATATCGCGCAGGCTGTACGTTTCGTATTCGATCGAGGACATCTGATCGTCCAGCCGATCGAACATTTTCGGCACGTCCGAACCGTAGCCGCCGCTGCGGCTGTTGAGGCGCTGCTGCAGACGAAGCGTCTCCATCCGGGCGTAGTAATATTGGCGTTTGTTATATACGGTCTGATATTCGTTTCTAAGTACGTTCAGCTGCTCGCCCAGCTCTCTAAGCGTATCCTGACTCTGCTCCCACAGTTCCAGGTATTGGCGCTCTTTTTCCTCGTACAGCATCTTCTCCTGCAGAGCCAGCTTCGCGATCGATTCCTCTTCCGCTTTGAGCGCCAGCATCGCCTGTTCTTCGCGTTTCTCGCGCATCGAGGCGGCATGGTCGACCTGCTGGCGGAGCTGCTTGCTGTGGTGCGCGCATTGATCGTGCAGGCGCTGCACCTCGCCGATCTCCTGCCGGGTCTCGACCAGAAACTGATCGATGATCCGTACCGGGTCCTGGCTTTCTTCCAGCTTATCGTTAAGGGTAGCCAGCGTAATGTCTCTCATTCGTTTAAACATGCTCATTCGGCGTTTCTCCCTCCCCTGCATGATTTCGGGCATTGCGACGTTTTTGCGGGAGCTTTCGGGCGGCCGCAGGCGTCAGCCTCCGAATCCGCTCCGGCTGCTCGAACTTTTTTTGCCGGAGATCCAGATGACGCCCGCCGCGATCAGCACGATGCCGAGCAGCGGCCCGATCAGCCAGGACAGCTTCGCCATCAGCATGCATCCGCCGACGATCATCAGCAGCCAGCCCAGGAACGTTTTGCCGGTTTTGACTCCGTAGTACCCGAGCGCGAAGATCGCGGCCGCGAACAGGAATCCGACGACGCTCCCGAACTTTCCGAACAGGATCAGTGCTCCCAGTACCACAAGTACGATAGCCGGGACATTAAGTTTCATGATTCTCATTAACTTTTCACCGCCTTTCGTGAATCAATTTCCTTATGGCTTTATTCTAGACCTTCGCGCCTTTTCGCAACACGGGCCGGGGGCGGTTTTTGAACCTGGACCTGAGGCGGGGAACCAACTGGACCGGGAAGCGTATATAAAAGACGAATCGGGTAATGGCAGTGGAAAGCTTCCTTTAACGCGTCGATAAGATTGAGAAGCATCCGATCCGGCGTCCGGCGGCGGCCCCGGCTCGGAACGCGATCGCACGACGAACGCTTCGCGTCCAAAAAGGTTACAAAGATGTTTGGTTCGGAAAAAGGGCTTTTTATGTTAAGATTTATTGAACGTATGCCGATGGAAATAACTGTATGGATTTAATTCTTACCGAAATTGTGGGTGACTTCATGAAACGTACTAAAGCTATGTTGGAACGGCTGCAGATTTTACGGTTATTCGCCTTCCTCTATCGAATGAAGATCGTCAGGCTGCTGATCCCGGTCGCCGTGATCGCGTTCGTCTACTTTCAAAGCGAAGGCGAACTGCGCAAACTGAACTTCTCCCGCATCTTGTTCGATATCCGGACCATGCCGACCGAAGGCATCGTTCAGATTTCGGCGCTTTCGCTGGTTGCGGTGTCGGTGATGAGCGCTTACGATTTTCTGATCTGCCGTCATTTCCGCCTGAACGTGACCAAGTGGGCGGCTTTCCGCTACGGCTGGATTTCCAACACGTTCAACAATTTCCTCGGATTTGCCGGTTTTACCGGAGCGGGCGTCCGGGCGCTTCTGTATCGCAACAGCGGCATCACGCTGGGACAGATCACGCCGGCGATCGTGTTCCTGTCGCCGACGATGGTCACGGGGCTGTCGGTGCTGGCCTGGGCGGGAATCGCCGGCCTGCTTCCGATCGGCCGCATGCTGACCGAACACCGTTGGCTGGTTTACGCAGTCTGGGGAATGGCGCTGTACCTGCCGATCTTCCTGCTGATGCAGCGCTCCAAGCTGTTCGCCAAATGGTTTCATAAGGAAGGCCAGGGCAGCCGGCTTCCGTGGAGCATCATCGTCAGCTCGGTTATGGCCTCCGTACTGGAATGGTTCTTCGCGGGCCTGACCTTCTGGCTCATCTGCTCGAACTTTCTGCATGAGGTGCCGCTGAGCCAAGCCATGGCGATTTACAGCGTGGCGGCGATCGCCGGCATCGTCAGCTTCGCCCCGGGCGGCATCGGCGCTTTCGATATTACCGCGCTGCTCGGGCTGCAGCTGGCCGGCGTCCGGCCGGAAACGGCGCTGGCGACGATCGTGCTGTTCCGCGTCTTTTACTTCATTATCCCGTGGCTGATCGCGCTCGTGCTGACGGCGTTCGAGCTTCTGCCCGGACGCCGCAAAGCGATCCGCCAGGAGACGGCGGCCGGCGAGCAGGCTTCTCCTGTCCCGCCGGGCGCCCCGGATAAGCCGGATGACGAAGAGGAACGGCGGCTAGGCGAAGGGCTTGCCGCTTACTGGCAGCGCTTCTGGAACTGGCCGGGCCAGCTCGGCTTCCTGAGCGACATGGGCATCTGGGCGCTCGGCAAGCTGGTGCTCGCCTGCGGCCTGATCCTGCTGCTTTCCGCCGCGACGCCGGGTTTGTTGGAACGGGTAACGTTTATGGGACGTTTCCTATCCACCCCACTGATGAAGCTGTCTCAGCAAATTTCCGTTATCATCGGCTTCATGCTGATCATCTTGTCGGGCGGCATTTCGCTCCGTCTGCGCCGAGCGCACCGGTTGACGTCGCTGCTCTTGGTCGCCGGCGCGGTGTTTACTTTCATTAAAGCGTTCGACTACGAGGAAGCGATCTTGCTGCTTATCGTCGCGCTGCTGCTTTGGATTTCGCGCGCTCGTTTTTACCGTTCCGGCGCGACGCTGTCCGGCAAACGAGTCGGACTCTGGTTCGTGTTTACGCTGCTGCTCGCCGGCCTTTACGTGCTCATCGGCACTTCGTCCCGTCCGAAGTTTCTGCATCATCTTCCCCCGGGCTTCCGCCCGGAATGGATTCTTCAGCCGAACGAATATATAGCGATGGCGCTGAACGGTATCGTCGGCGCTTGGATTCTATTTTCGCTTCTCCTGCTGCTTCGGCCAAAAAAGCAGGATTCCTCGCTCCCCTGCGGCGACGAATTGAAGCGTTTGGACGACTTTTTGCAAAAGGAAGAAGGCAACTTGCTGTCACATATGCTGTACTTGGGAGACAAGCAGTTTTACTGGGCGCAGGAAAGCAAGGTTCTGATTCCGTACGCCCGCTCCCGCGACAAATTGGTGGTGCTGGGCGACCCGCTGGGGCCCAAAAAGCTCATCGGCGAAGCGATCGAGGAGTTCCAGGCGTTTGCGGACCGTTACGCCCTGTCGGTCGTCTTCTATCAGGCGTCGCCGGATTACTTGTCGATCTACCATGAAAAAGGCTACCGCTTCTTCAAACTCGGCGAGGAAGCCTTGATCAACCTGGAGACGTTCACGTTTTCGGGCAAAAAAATGACGGCGTTCCGTACGGCGAAAAACCGCTTCGAACGCGACGGCTATACGTTCTCCGTCGAGTCGCCGCCTTACGATTCGTCTCTGATCGCGGAACTGCGGCGCATTTCCGACGCCTGGATCGGGGACCGCAAAGAAAAAGGCTTCTCGCTCGGCTGGTTCGACGAGGCCTATCTGCAGCGTTCGCCGATCGCCCTGCTGCGAAGCCCCGAAGGACGGACCGTCGCGTTCGCGACGTTGGCGCCGGCATACGACGGAGGGCGGACGATATCCGTCGACCTGATGCGCCACTTGTCCGATACGCCAAACGGCACGATGGATCTGCTGTTTGCCCGGCTTATCGAATGGTCCAAAGAACAGGGGTACAAGACGTTCAATCTCGGCATGGCTCCCCTGTCCAGCGTAGGCAAAAGCCGCAGCTCGCTCCGCGAGGAGAAGCTGGCCAATCTCGTGTTCCGCTACGGCGGACACTTTTACGGCTTTGAAGGGCTTCGGCGGTACAAGGAAAAGTTTTTCCCGGAATGGCAGCCCCGTTATCTGGCTTACCCCGCATCCGTATCGCTGCCGGTTCTGCTGATCGACCTTGTCGTTCTGGTTTCGCGCCGTCCGAGAAGCCGCGATCGCAACATCGGCACCGTGGAGATCGGCGAGTCGCTGCCTTCGGGCGGAAGAATGCCGGAGAGCGGCTCCAGCATTCCCCAGGAACGCGGCGGTACCGATTGATTCTTTTTCCGCACGATCCGACTCCGATACGGCCCCTTCCGGGTCCGCATCGGAGTTTTTTTATGCCGCAAAACGTTCGGCTTATATCGGAACATATCGCGCGGATCGAAAAATTTCGGGAGCGTCAGCAGGAGCAGCTGCGGATGATGCAGGCGTTCAAAGGCAATTTGGAACAAGTACTGGAAAGCGACCGCGACCATATGCACTTTTACCTGACGGTTTTGTTCGGAGAAAAAATGTACCGGGCCTATACGGAATGGGCCGACGAGGCGGCCGAGCTGCTGAGACAGGCGAAGCCGGCAGGGCAGCCTGACCGCCGGGGAGATTCCTCCTCCGTTTAAACGGCCAACAAAAAAAGCAAAGCGCCTGCCGCGGACGCCTGCCGCGAAGGCCTTTGCTTTTTGCCCTGCTCAGGAAGAGTATCCGCGGCCGCCCGGCATGATCGAAGTCGCGATTCTCGACGCCGAGTAAATGCCGTGCACGAGATCGAGCGCCCGGCCGCCTTCCTCCGCGTCCAGCCAGAAATGCCGCCCTTCGCGCACATGCCGGTAGAAATCGCGGATCAGCAGTCCATGGCTGACTCCCCAATACGATTTCGCGCCTGTCGCCGTCTGGGAAGGACGGCACAGCTCCGTCTCCTCGCCGTCCTGCAGCAGGTACACGATGTCTCTTCGCTGCAGCAGCGCTCCCTGTTCGAAGATCAGCTCCAGCTCGACGGGACTGTTCGTCAGATAGGCATTCGTTCCGTAAAACAAAGCCCGCACGCCGTTCGAAAAGTCGATGCAGGCATGCGCGGTGTCTTCGACTTCGATGTAATCGCCCAGCGTATCCGTCGTCACGCTGCCCGCGATCCGTTCGATTTCGCCGCCCGCGAACCACTGCAGCAGATCGAGCGTATGGATCGTTTGATTGATGAGCAGCCCTCCGCCTTCCGTCGCCCAGCGGCCGCGCCAATCGTTTTCCGTATAATATTCCGGAGGCCTCGACCAGGTCACCGCGCCTTTGAGACACAGCAGGCGGCCGAGATGGCCGGACTCGATCACCTCGCGAATCCGCCGCGAGCTCTCGTTGTAGCGATTCTGAAAAACGACGCCGAGCTGCGCCGAACTGCGCGCAGCCGCCGCGCGTACCGATTCCGCCGCTTTGGGCGTATGCGCGATCGGCTTCTCGGTCAGCACGTGTTTGCCCGCCGCCAGCAGCTCTTCCGCCATCGGCGCGTGCAGATGATGCGGCGTGCACAGATGCACGACTTCGATGTCCGGCCGTTCCAGAATCGCCCGGTAGTCCGAGCCGGCTTCGCAGCCGTAACGCTCGGCTTCCCGCCGCGCCTTGGTCACCTCGCTGTCCACGACGAGAAGAAGCTCCGCTTCTTCCATATCGTGCAGCACGCGCGCATGCTGGTCGAAGATCGTGCCGCAGCCGATGACGGCCGCACCCGTTTTATCCATGCCGGGCACCTTCCGTCTCCGGCCGCGACGGCTTTTGCAGCGTATCCGGCGTCAAATTGACCGCCGCTTCCTGGGCCTGCAGGCAGAGTCTCGCCGCCATGAAGGCATGCGCCTGCGTCATCGCGTTTTCCGTGCGGTTCAGGCAGTCGAGAATCAGCTCCCCGAAAAACGGACAGCCGACTTTGCCGGATACCTGCTCGTAATGCTCGCCCTCCCGGTCGACCCAATAGACGTGATCGCCGGAGTCCGAACGGGCGACGTCCGTATACTTGCGCAGCTCGATATATCCTTCCGTCCCCAGAATCACGGTCCGGCCGTCGCCCCATACGCCGAGGCCGTCGGGCGTCAGCCAGTCGACGCGGAAATACTGCGTCGCCCCGTTGTCGCCGACGAGCGTCGCATCGCCGAAGTCTTCCAGTTCGGGATACTCGGTGCTGTTGTAATTGGCAACCTTGCTGTGCAGCACTTTGGCGCTTTTGCAGCCCGCGTAATGCAGAAACTGCTCGATCTGATGGCTCCCGATATCGCACAGGATGCCGCCGTAGTCCTCGCGCCGGAAAAACCAGTCCGGCCGCGACGCCGCATTCAGCCGATGCGGTCCCGTGCCCATCACCTGCACGACTTTCCCGATCGCGCCCTGCCGAATAAGCCGATCCGCATAGACCGCGCTCTCGACATGCAGCCGTTCGCTGTAGTACACCATATATTTCCGGCCGGTCCGTTCCGCGCAGGCTGCAGCGCTCTCCAGCTGCGCCAGCGTCGTAAACGGGGCCTTGTCCGTGAAATAGTCTTTGCCGCTTTCCATGACTTTGACGCCGAGCGGGCCCCGCTTAGCCGGAATCGCCGCGGAAGCGACCAGAATCACTTCCGGATCGCTTAGAATCTCTTCCAGCGATCCCGCCGCGCGCACGTCCGGAAACTTCGCGGTAAACGCTTCAACTTTTGCCTCGTCGGGATCGTATACCCATTTGAGCGTTCCGCCCGCTTCGACCAGACCGTTGCACATCCCGTAAATATGCCCGTGATCCAGCGCCGCCGCCGCGAATACGAACTCGCCCGGTCCGACCACCGGCTTGGCTTCGTGTTTCGGCGCGTAATTCATGCCGTCTTTTTGTCCCATCGCCTTCCTCATCCTCCCGTCTTCCGCCTGCTTCGGCTTTTTTTACATCGTTTTTTCCCGCTGAAGCAGGCCGTGCAGATAACCCAGGCTCATGTTCACGCTCTCGAACGGATCCCGGCGGCAGACATCCTGCTCGACCACATACCATTCCACGCCGGTCGCCCGGCAGGCCTCGATGATCGCCGGATAGTTCATATTGCCGTGCCCCACTTCCGCGAAAACGGCTTGGCCGTCGACGATTTCCATGTCTTTCAAATGAACGACCTGCATCCGGCCTTTGACTTTATGCGCCCATTCCGCCGGATCTCCGCCTCCCGCCTGTACCCAGTACATGTCCAGCTCGAAGCCGAACGCTTCGGGATCGCTCTCCTCCAGCAGGATGTCCATCGCCGTCCTGCCGTCATATTTCTCGAACTCGAATTGATGATTATGATACACGAACTGCAGGTCGTACTCCTTCTTCAGCCGCCGTCCGATGTCCGAAGCTTCCTTCGCGAACGTGCGATAGCCTTCCGCGCTCGACCGATACCGGTCCGGCGCGATGCCGAGCCCGACATACTTGCAGTCCCACAGCTTATGCTGCTCCGCCACCGCTTCCAGCTCGCCGGTCAGCCGATCGAACGGGATATGCGTGGCGCAGATCGTCAGATCGTTTTGGAGAGCCAATTCTTTCACTTTTCGCGGTTCGATCGGTCCGATTCCCGACACCTGCACCGCGTCGTAGCCCATTTGCTTCAGCCGTCTGAACGTATCCGCCAAGCCCTCTTCCGTCTGCGCCTGCTCGCGAAACGTGTACATCTGCGCCGCGATCGTCGATTTTTTCATCGTTTCTCCGCCTTTCCGTTTAGGCCGCCGCTCCGGCTTGTTCTTAATGCGTGCCGGATACGTTCAGCGTCGCTTCGTCTCCCGTATTTTTGACAAAAGTGGACTCTTCGATCCGTTTGTTCAGCTGTTCCAAATAAGCGTCTTCGTCGATCGGCAGGTCCACCCAATTGTCCGTCCAGCTGGATAAATGCATGGCGTTCGACAGCGTCAGACCGTGGATGCCTTCTTCGCCCGGCGCGATCAGCGGCTCCCGTCTCAGCACGGCATCGGCAAAGTTCTGCAGGATGCCTTCGTGCTGGGCTCCGTTTCCCTCTTCGACCGGCACCTCGCATTTCCAGCATTCCGGCTGCCCGAATCCGCCCTTGTACGTCGCGTTAAACTCCGGCTCCGGCGTACGCAGTCTCCAGAACGTCAGCTTGTCGTCCTCGATCACGATTTTGCCTTTGTCGCCCGAAATCTCGAACCGGTTGGTGCCCGGCGCTTCGCCGACCGTCGTCACGAACAGCCCGGTCGCCCCGTTCTCGTACTCGACATAAGCGGTGACGTCGTCCTCCACTTCGATGTTCCGCGTTTTTCCGAAGCTGCAAAAAGCGCGCACCCGCTTCGGCATCATCCCCGTCGTCCACTGCCACAAGTCGAGCTGATGCGGGTCCTGGTTCAGCAGCACGCCGCCGCCTTCGCCTTTCCAGGTCGCCCGCCAGCCGCCGGAATCATAGTAGCTCTGCGAGCGGTACCAATTCGTGATGATCCAATTCGTCCGCCGGATCTCCCCGAGCTCGCCGGATTGGATCAGATCTCGCAGCTTGCGGTAAAGCGGATTGGTGCGCTGATTATACATGATGCCGAAGACGAGACCGGACTCCGCCGCTTTCGCCGCGGCTTCGTTCATCTGCCTTACCGCTTTCGTGTACACGCCTGCCGGCTTTTCGATCAGCACGTGCAGTCCGTATTGAAACGCTTCCATAGCAAGCGTCGGATGGTCGTAATGCGGCGTCGCGATCAGTACGGCGTCGACTTCTCCCGATCGCATCAGTTCTTTCGGATCGCTGTACCGTTTGACGCTGTCCGGCAGCGCCTTCGCCGCCCAATCCAGCCGTTCCTGCCGCAGATCGGACACCGCCGCCAGCACCGCGCCTTCGATCCGGCCGGTCAAACTTTTGGCGTGAGCGCTGCCCATGTTGCCGATGCCGATGATGCCGAATCTCAACTTTTTCCCCATGCTGCTCTCCATGTCATCCCTCCATCCCTTAACGGGTTGATTCCCGAGCTCCATACACGTAGAGAATACCCCAGCCGCGCGGCAAAGAACATGAATACGATTAAGAACTTTTTGTCTAAAACTAAGGCGTTTTCGCCAAATTGGTGTATACTGCGGATAAAGCGATTCTTATTCAAGCGAGGTGTCCTATGCCCGAATCTTCTTTCCCTGAAAAGGATTTAGACGCAGCCGATCGTTCCGGGGCCGTCGGACGCGATCCGGCCCGCTTTTTTCGTACCGACACCGCGGACCGCATGCTGGAAAATTTGACCGTCCACGTCTCTCACGCCTTTTACCGGGCAGGCTACTTCGGCTGGAACGCGCCCGAGGAAAAGCCTTCGTTCAACCGTCTGTATTACGTGACCGAGGGAGAAGGAGCGGTTACGCTGGACGGCATTCGCCATGAACCGCGCGCCGGCCAGCTGTTCATTATTCCGGCAGGCACCAGGCAGGCCCGTTATACGCCGAGGGGCAATCCCTATTCGCGCTACTTCTGCCATTTCGACGCCTGGATCGGCGATTGGCCGCTGTTCCAGGCGGGTTCCGCGTTCCAAATCGCCGACGTGACGGAACCCGCGCTTATCGAAGGCTTGTTTGAGGAAATGATCGCCCAGTCCGAACATACCGGCCCTTTTGCCGTGCTTCGCGTCAAAGCCTGCCTGCTGCAGCTGCTGTCCTACTGTCTGGAACGGGGAAACCAGGCGGGGTTCATGGAACGCTTCATGCAGGAAAACGAGCGGGGCAAGCTGGCGCGGGTGCTCGAGCATATCGACGGACGGCTGCAGGAACCGCTGGAGGTCGAGACGCTGGCCGAGCTGGTCCATTTGCATCCCAATTACTTTATCCCCTACTTCAAAAAGCAGATGGGCACGACGCCGATGAACTATGTGCAGCGCAAGCGGATCGAACTGGCTCGGCGTCTCCTCACTTCGACCGATACCGGAATCGCGGCGATCGCCGACCGGGTAGGCATGGAGCCTGCGCACTTTTCCCGTACGTTCAAAAAAGCGACCGGCGTCTCCCCCAGCGCGTACCGCCACAGCACGAGATAAGCCGGCTGCTGTTTGACGGTGGAATGCACACGGACGCCGGCGGCTGCCTCGCATTCGGGCAGCTGCGCACGCCGAAGAACCCGCCGGACCGACTTCGTCCGCAGGTTCTTTTTTGCGTAAAAGCTGCTGTTCAAGCTTGATCCCGGAGCGGGAGTGCCCATAGATCGTCTAGACCCCCGAGTAAGCGGAAAACGCTCCGTCCACCGGAATAATGACGCCGTTCACGAAACCGGACGCTTCTTCGCTCACCAGATACAGCAGCGTGCCGACCAGCTCTTTCGCTTCGCCGAAGCGTCCCATGGGCGTGCTGTTCAAGATTTTGGCCGATCGTTCCGTGAGCGTACCGTCCTCGTTTTTGAGCAGCTTTTCATTCTGAGCCGTCAGAAAAAAGCCGGGCGCGATCGCGTTGACCCGAATGCCCGCCCTGGAGAAATGCACGGCCAGCCACTGAGTAAAATTGCTGACCGCCGCTTTGGCTCCGCTGTAGGCCGGAATCTTCGTCAGCGGCGTGTAGGCGTTCATCGAAGAGACGTTCACGATCGCGGCGCCGGGCCGTCCGGCCATATCGGCCGCGAACTCCTGGCAGGGCAGCAGCGTCCCGAGAAAGTTTACGTCGAGCACAAACTTCAATCCTTCTTCTTCCAGATCGAAAAAGCTTCTTGCCGAGTCTTTTTGTTCCTGCGAGTGTTCCGGCGTCCAGTACTCTTCCGTCGTCGTGGCGCTGGGGTGATTGCCGCCGGCTCCGTTAATTAAGATGTCGCACGGACCGAGCTCGCTTCGGATTTTTTCATGCGCCGCTTTCAGCGCCGCCTTGTCCAATACGTCGGCCGCCACGCCGATCGCCCGGCCTCCCCGGGCTTCGACTTCGGCCGCTTTCGCCTCCGCCTCCGCCAGATTGCGGCTCAGCACCGCAACCGCGGCTCCGCATTCCGCCAGCGCATCCACGAATCCCGAGCATAATACGCCCGTCCCGCCGGTGACGACCGCCACTTTGCCTTTCAGATCGATGTTAAAGGGAAGTTTATCCATGCCTTTTCACTCCTTTTATCCTCCTGCTGGGCGACTCATCGGATTCCTTAATGCCGGCGCTCGGCCGCTTTCGCCTTTGCCGCCGCCTCGGCGAGACCGTTGATGTACACCGCTCCGAGTGCCCGGTCGTACAGCCCGTAGCCCGCCCGTCCGGTCTCTCCCCAGATCATGCGTCCGTGATCGGAGCGGAACGGGCCGTCAAAGCCGTAATCGGTATACGCTTTGACGATTTCGTAGAAGTCGAGCGAGCCCCATTCGGACAGATGTCCGGATTCATGGAACGATTTTTCGCCGGTGATCTTCACGTTGCGCAGATGCGCGAAATGAACTCGGTTCCTTATCCCGCCGAAATAACGGACCATCTCGGTGAAATCGTTATTGGGATCGCAGCCGAGCGAACCCGAACACAGCGTCAGTCCATGATAAGGAGAATCGTGAAGACTCAGGAAACGTTCCAGATTTTTATGATTCGTGATAATACGGGGCAATCCGAAGATCGGCCAGGGCGGATCGTCCGGATGAATGGCCATTTTGACGCCGCTCTCTTCCGCAGCCGGGATAACCCGCTCGATAAAGTAAGCCAGATGCTCCCACAGCTGTTCCTCGCCTACGCCCTCGTACTGCTCCAAAATACGGCCCAGGCCGCCTTCTCCGTAAGAGGTATCCCAGCCGGGCAGCGCCAGTTCGCCGAGCTTCGGGTCCATACGGCGGATCGTTTCTTCCTCATAAATCAGCGTAGTCGAGCCGTCGGGCAGTTCGAACTCCAGATCGGAACGGGTCCAGTCGAACACCGGCATGAAGTTATAGCAGACGACCGGAATCCCGGCCAGTCCCAGATGACGAAGCGTTTGCGCGTAATTTTCGATATACCGATCGCGCGTCGGCAGCCCCAGCTTGATATCTTCGTGCACGGGAACGCTTTCAATAACGGAAAGTTTCAAGCCGACGCTCTCCACCCTCTCCTTCAATGCCGACACCTTTTCAAGCGGCCAGACTTCCCCGACCGGAACATCGTAAATGGCGCTTACGATTCCTTTCATCCCCGGAATTTGAGCAATGTATTCCAGCTTGACCGGATCGTCCTCCCCGTACCAGCGAAACGTCATTTCCATTCGGCCTCACTCCTTGGATTGCGAATTGGTTATACTGGGATACTAGCATGCCAGTGTGGCAGGCGCAAGCCTGAGTCAGAATCCATTCCGCCTGTTCAGGCTCAATCTCTAAACGATAGACGAGCCGGAAGGCGCTATATCGAACACTTCCTGCGATTTAAAATAAGCCGCATAACGCTCAGTGTGGCCCAAGCTTTCTTTCCAATGAAGAATGGGAGCGAGAATGTGCCGGTACGCCTGTTCCTCCGTCTGCATCGTTCGCCCGGTGGCAATCATCTCGGTAATCTCTTTATGCTGTTCAACAGCTTCCCCAAAATGGTGCTCCATTTCGAAAAGCAGCCTCATTCGGTTGTAATGCGTGCTGAGCCGAGTAATCGAATCCCAAACATGCTCTTTACCGCAGCTGCGAAAAATCAGCCGATGGAACTCATTGTCCAACGCATGAAAAGCGGCAGCTTCTCCTCTCCGCGTCCTCAGGCTCTCCTGCCTCTCCACGTTTTGGCGAATCTCCGTTAAACTTTCCGGCGATACCTCCTTGCAGGCAAGCGGCAGCACTTCTTTTTCTAACGTAAAACGCATAAAAGCGGCTTCTTCGATCAATTGGGCATCGATCTTCGAAATATAGGTGCCGACCTGGGGAATCACGTCGACCAGGTATTCCTCCTTAAGCCGGGACATGACTTCCCTCACCGGCGTACGGGACAGCTGAAGAGCGGCAGCCAGATCGACTTCGCTGATCGCTTGCCCGGGTTTCAAATTCAAATTCATGATATTCTCCCGAATTACCCGGTAAGCATAGTCTTTTCCGTTCTCGCCCGGCAGCCTGCTTGTTCCGCTCAGCATCGCATTTCCTTCCCTTCCTCGTTCACATTGTGCTTATTATAACAAAAAAAAGAACCTGCAAACTGCAGGTTCTTTTTTTACTTGTATACCGGTGAAAGGACTCGAACCTTCACGGGTCTCCCCACTCGATTTTGAGTCGAGCGCGTCTGCCATTCCGCCACACCGGCACAAATAAAAATGGCGCGCCCTAAGAGATTCGAACTCCTGACCTTTTGATTCGTAGTCAAACGCTCTATCCAGCTGAGCTAAGGGCGCACGCTGTGTTGAAGTTTTCAAAAAATAACTGGAGGCGCCACCCAGATTCGAACTGGGGGTAGAGCTTTTGCAGAGCTGTGCCTTACCACTTGGCTATGGCGCCGAAATAAAAAAATGGAGCGGACGACGGGAATCGAACCCGCGACCCTCGCCTTGGCAAGGCGATGCTCTACCGCTGAGCCACGTCCGCTTAAAACTTTTGAATTAAAATGGCTGGGGGTATAGGATTTGAACCTATGCATGACGGAGTCAAAGTCCGTTGCCTTACCGCTTGGCTAACCCCCAAAATAAAGGGCGATCGACGGGATTTGAACCCGCGCATGTCGGAGTCACAGTCCGATGCGTTAACCCCTTCGCCACGACCGCCAAATTGCTAAGTAAATCTTTGGGTTAAATATGAAATTGCTATGGCAGGGGCAGCAGGAATTGAACCCACACTAACGGTTTTGGAGACCGCTGTTCTACCTTTAAACTATGCCCCTATAACTGGTGGAGGCTGATGGATTCGAACCACCGAACTCAGAGAGAACAGATTTACAGTCTGCTGCGTTTGGCCACTTCGCTAAGCCTCCACATTCAAAAAATGGTGCCGGCGAGAGGACTTGAACCCCCAACCTACTGATTACAAGTCAGTTGCTCTACCAATTGAGCTACACCGGCCTATTCATTGATTGTGAAAATATGAAGTTATCATGGTGGCTCGGGACGGAATCGAACCGCCGACACAAGGATTTTCAGTCCTTTGCTCTACCAACTGAGCTACCGAGCCAAGCAGTATTTCCTGCGAGCTCGATCTCGAGCAGAAGCAGAAGGAAGAAAAAATGGCGGAACCGACGGGATTTGAACCCGCGATCTCCTGCGTGACAGGCAGGCATGTTAACCCCTACACCACGGTTCCAGGCCAAAAGGTGAATCAATTGCGGGGGCAGGATTTGAACCTGCGACCTTCGGGTTATGAGCCCGACGAGCTACCGAGCTGCTCCACCCCGCGTCAGAGTGTAAATCAATATGGTGGAGGCTGAGGGGATCGAACCCCCGACCCTCTGCTTGTAAGGCAGATGCTCTCCCAGCTGAGCTAAGCCTCCATTTCACATACGCTTACTATCTTACCATGTTAGCAGCCTTATGTCAAATGTTTTTTCATGCTTCTTCTTAATCACTTAAGAGAAGAATGACCCGTAGGGGATTCGAACCCCTGTTACCTCCGTGAAAGGGAGGTGTCTTAACCCCTTGACCAACGGGCCGTACATCGAAACTATTATGGCGGAGAGAGAGGGATTCGAACCCTCGAGACGCTTTAGACGCCTACACGATTTCCAATCGTGCTCCTTCGGCCACTCGGACACCTCTCCATATGGCTCCCCGAACAGGACTCGAACCTGTGACAACTCGATTAACAGTCGAGTGCTCTACCAACTGAGCTATCAGGGAACATTTTCGCTCTATGTTTGCCTTCTCGCTCCGCTTGGTTCCT
>NZ_JAAFGS010000006.1 GCF_011090185.1 Saccharibacillus alkalitolerans
CGCGGCTCTGTTGGCCGCGCTGCGCGAGCGCGCGGCCGCTTCCGCCGCGGCCGCCTCAGCCACGGCCGCGGACGGGCCGTCGCCCGCGAACGAGCCGGCCGACGGAGCGCAGGGCTCCGCGGCGCGGGGCTTCGCTTCGCCCTCGGCCTTCTGGGCCGTCGGCGAAGCGTTCGACTCGCTGAGCCGTTTCGGCGCGGCTTACCGGCAGCTCCGGGAGCTGCTGGAGACCCGCTTTTACTTTCCGGACCGCAGCCTGATGCTGCCGGAGGAACTGCCGGAACCCGGCGAACCGCTGCCGGCGTTCGATTTGCGGCGGTTCACGGAGGAGATCAAACGCGAGCATTTCGGGGAAGCGTTTCGCGATCTGCGCGAATACGCGGCGCGGATGGTGGGCGATTACCGCTCGACGCCGGTCGGATTGAAGTCTTTTTTCGGCAATATCGTATTCAACCTGATCACGCTGCTCGGCAATATGGATTACGACGCGGCCGACCTGGACGAGGCGAAGTACGGCTTTTTCCGCGAGATCGAGGAAGCGCGGGATGCCCCGTCGGCCGTGCTGCTGCTGGAGCGGTTTCTTCGCCGGGCCGAGGAAAAGGTCGCCGAGCAGGCCGAACAGCCGGGAGGCGCGAGCATGAAGAAGCTGCTGGCTTATATCGACGAGCATTACGCCGAAGCGCTGAGCCTGACGGGACTGGGGAGACATTTCCACTTTAATCCGTCGTATCTGTCCAGCTATTTCGCGTCGCACAACAAGGAAGGCTTCAGCGAATATCTGAACCGGATTCGGGTAACGAAGGCCGAAGAACTGCTGCGCGAGGGCGAGCTGAGCATTTCCGAGATCAGCGGCCGCGTCGGCTACTCGGACCCCGGCTATTTTACCAAAGTGTTCAAAAAGCATACCGGCTTCTCGCCGAGCCAGTACCGCAGGCAGCATCCGGCGGAACGTTGAGAAAGCGCGGGCAAGGAGGCTCAATCATGAAAGCATACTGGCGCCGGTTCCATGCGCAGCGGCTGTTCGTCAAGCTGTTCCTGGTCATGGTCGTCAGCACGGTGACCGTCTGTATCGTCACGTCGCTCGTCACCATCCGCATGTCGGAACGGCTGTTCACGGAGACGTTCGGCATTACCAATTCCAAAGTGCTGAACCAGATCCGGACCGGCATGGAATCGTTCAACGATTCCGTCGTCAACGCCGCTTCCTACGCCGCGCTGAACGGAACGATCAAGACCTATCTCAGCGGAGGCGAAGGCGATTCGGTCCGCATGGCTTCGACTTATTACGGCATGAACCAGCAGATGAAAAGGGTCAAATCGAACGTCGACGCCTACAGCGTCGGCTTGACGGCGGTCGGCGTCAACGGACGGAATTATTCGACGGACCGCAATTATTGGCCGGTGCCCGAAGACCGGCTGGTGGGGCATCCGCTGTCTCAGCGTACCGAAGCGGAGCCCAAACGGCTGCTCTACCAGTACGACGAAGAGCGCGACGAGACCGGACGGAGCGTTCCTTATGTCGTCGCCTCGAAGGCGCTGATGGAGCGCACGACCGGCTTTATTTACGGCGACCTGTACATCTCGATCCGCGAAGACGAATTCCGCCGCTTCTACGGCAACTTTACGAGCGCGGGGAACGACGTGCTGATCCTCGACGATTCCGGTCGCATCGTCTCGAGCAACCGCACGGAGCTGATCGGCACCGTGTCGAAACAGCTGCTGGACTACGCGGCGCCTTCGGCGGAAAACGAGGAAGTCATCCGCCGCAATACCGACGTCTTCGGCCGAAGCTCCATTTTGCTGTCCAGCTATATCCCCGAATACGACTTTTATCTCGTGAATCTGATCGACCGCGATTACGCCGCAGGCAAAGTCGTCAATCTGCGCGATCTGGTGCTGGTCGGCGGCCTGATCGTCGGCGCGGCGCTGCTGCTCGTCTTCCTGATCACGCGCCGGCAGACCCGCTCGCTGACCGTGCTGGTCCGGCAGATGTCCACGGTCACGGAGAAAAACTTCGACAATTACGTCCGCGTGACGGAATCGTCCGGCTACGAGGTGCAGGAGCTGAGCCGGGCGTACAACTACATGCTGGACGAACTGAACGACTATATCGCCCGGCTGCTGGAGACGCAGAAAGAACGGCGCAACGCGGAACTTGCGGCGCTGCAGCGGCAGATCAATCCGCATTTCCTGTACAATACGCTCGCGTCGATCAAGATTCTGGTGCAAAAAGGCGACAAGGACGCGGCGGCGGAGACGATCAACGCGCTCATTTCCCTGCTGCAGAACACGATCAGCAACGTCAGCGAGACGGTCACGATCGAGCAGGAGCTGGAGAACATGCGCAATTACGTGTTCATCAACCATGCCCGCTACGGCGACCGCATCCGGGTGAACGTGTTCGCGTCGCCGGACTGCATGCATTACCGGGTGCCCAAGCTCATCATTCAGCCTTTCATCGAAAACGCCTTTTTCCACGCATTCAACGAAAAGCCGAGCGGCATGATCTACGTGCTCGTCTCGCAGTCCGACGGCAAGCTGATCTGCGAAGTCAGCGACAACGGCGACGGCATGGACGGGGCGCAGGAATGGACGGGCAGCGACAACGGCGCCGCGCTCCCGAATTCAAAAAGCAAACGTCAGCTGTTCACCGGCATCGGCGTCCGCAACGTGCATAACCGGATCACGCTGCTGTACGGCGAGGAATACGGCATCACGATCGACAGCCGCAGAGGGGAAGGCACGAAGGTGCGCATCGCGCTGCCGCTCATTACGGAGGAGACGTAGGAGACGTAAGACGGAGTGGAGGAGGCGTAAAACGGAGTGTGAAAAGGACGGAGCAGGCCAGGCGGGAGCGAGAACGGGAACGAGGACGGAATAGGGCGGGGCGAACCGTCTCTATTTCCGTATCCGTATCCGTCTACGTCTCTGTCTTTGTCTCGCGGCTCGCCCGACCCTCTGACGAAAGATAAATAACTGCAATAGAGCAGCTATTCGGCCGGAAAAAGCGGATATGGCGGAAATAGATGCGATAGAGCAGTTATTTTCGTCAAAAGGGCCTCCAAACGCGCTGAAAAAGCGAAATAGCTGCTCTCCCGCATCTATTTTCTCGAAAAGCCTTCGAATGGCGGAAATAGCTGCTCCTCCGCATCTATTTTCTCGAAAGGTCTTCAAATGGCGAAAATAGCTGCTCTTCCGCATCTATTTTCCCGCTGTCTCTATGAGGCGCGTCTTTCCCCGCTCTCCCGCAGCCGCCGATCCGCGCCGGCGGAGCAGCAAAGCGCGCGCCGAAAGGTCCGGCGGCCGTGTCTTCGGACTCGGCCTTTTTTAACGCAGTCTTTTCGCCCGGCCGGCAGCTGCCCGTTAACCGATCAATCGCTCGCCGACCGTCCATCCCGCCCGTTCGCCCGCCAAGCGGTCGCACCGAGCAAGCAAAACTTAAAATTTTACCCTTATCCAAATTTATTCCCAATGATAACGCTACCATTTTCGCGACATGCAATGATTTCCCCATTCCGCACAAAGATATTCCTAACCTCCGCCGAAATAGGAATGCTAAGATAATTCTCGTAAAGCAACCGCTTTCATATCTAATTATTACGGATTAACAGGGAGTCAGACCTATATTACGGACGGGAGATGAATGCAAGATGAAAAAATGGAAAAAGCTTTTGCTGCCTTTGGCGGCATCCGCACTGATGCTGTCGGCGTGCTCCGGCGGAGGCGGGGGCGCAAGCACCGCGGCCGGCGGAGATAGCGGATCGGGCGGATCGGACAAAAAAGAAATCACGATCTGGGCCTGGGACCCGAACTTCAACATCGCGGCACTGAACCTGGCCAAAGAAAAATACGCCAAGGATCATCCGGACGTGACGATCAATATCGTCGAGAACGCGCAGGCGGACATCGTGCAGAAGCTGAACACCGGCCTGAACTCGGGCACGACGAAGGGACTGCCGAACGTCGTCCTGATCGAAGACTATCGCGCGCAGAACTTCCTGCAGGCTTACCCGGACGCGTTCCGCGACATGTCGGACAAGATCAAAGGCGCCGACTTCGCGGACTACAAAGCGGGCCCGACGAGCTTCGACGGCAAACAGTACGGCATTCCGTTCGACTCCGGCGTAACCGGCCTGTACGTCCGCACCGATTATCTGGAGCAGGCCGGCTACACGGTCGACGATCTGACGAACATCGATTGGGACCAATACATCGAGATCGGCAAAAAGGTCAAAGAAGCAACCGGCAAAGACATGCTGACCCAAGATCCGAACGACCTCGGCACGCTTCGCGTGATGCTGCAGTCGGCAGGCTCGTGGTATCTGAAGGAAGACGGCGTAACGCCTAATATCGCCGGCAACGCCGCTTTCAAAGAAGCGCTCGAACTGTACAAAGCGATGTTCGACGCGGACATCGTCAAGCTGAACTCCGACTGGAGCCAATTCGTGGCCGCCTTCAACAGCGGGGACGTCGCTTCCGTGCCGACCGGCAACTGGATCACGCCTTCGGTCAAGGCCGAAGCTTCGCAATCCGGCAAATGGGCCGTCGTGCCGATTCCTCGCCTGAAAGACACGGCGGGTTCGGTCAACGCTTCCAACTCCGGCGGCAGCTCGTGGTACGTCATGAACGTGGACGGCAAAGACGCGGCGGCCGACTTCATGGCTGCGACGTTCGGTTCGGACAAAGATCTGTACCAGGAAATGCTGGACAAGATCGGCATCATCGGCACGCTGAAATCGGCTTCCGAAGGCGAAGCGTACGATAAGGCGGACGAGTTCTTCGGCGGGGAGAAAGTCTACGCGGACTTCGCGAAATGGACGACCGAAGTGCCGAACGTCAACTACGGCCTGCACACTTACGCGATCGAAGATATCCTCTCCGCGGAAGTTCAGAACTACCTGAACGGCAGCAAAGACGTCGACGCGGTCATGAACGATACGCAGGCTCAGGCCGAAGCGCAGTTGAAATAAGGAACGCGCGGCCGCAGGAAAACGAGAGCGCGGCGCCCTACGGCGCCGCATCCACTTTCCCGCAGGCAGACGCTTCCTGTCGTTCGAAGATTCGGCGGACTTTCGGCATTTCGTCCCACCTTTATGCGAATGCGGACTCCGCCGGCTTTTCTTCAGCGGTAAACCTGTCAGGCAAGCGGCGAACTCCCGTCGTGCGTTGTGCCTTCAAGCCTTTTGCGAAAAGGGCTTGAATGTACACCGTGGGCGCGGGGCTTCTTCCGCCATATCTTGTTATGCACTTTTCGCCGATCTATCGCGTCACCCTACGTCAATCCAAGGAGGAATGCCGGATGAAAACCGCAGATTCCGCAGCCGGTCCGGGCAGCGCCGATAGCCGGACGTTCCGTTCGAGCCGCAGCCGCCGCTTCCGATCGGGTCTGGTCGGCTGGCTCTTCGTCGCCGCAGCCGTTATTTTGATCGCCGCGTTCTACTTCTATCCGATGATCCAGGCGCTGATCCTGTCGTTCCAGACGGGCACGGGCATCAATATGAAATTCAACGGTCTGGGCAATTACGAAAGGCTGTTCACGGATAAAATCTTTTTGACCGCAGTCGGCAATACGTTTATTTATTTGCTGTTCCAAGTTCCGATCATGATCATTCTGGCGATGTTCTTCTCCGTGCTGCTGAATGACCGCAACTTGAAATTCAAAGGATTTTTCCGTACCGCGATCTTCCTG
This sequence comes from Saccharibacillus alkalitolerans, assembly GCF_011090185.1. Lineage (GTDB taxonomy): Bacteria > Bacillota > Bacilli > Paenibacillales > Paenibacillaceae > Saccharibacillus > Saccharibacillus alkalitolerans. The sequence goes on from NZ_JAAFGS010000006.1 coordinate 5,687, forward strand.
CCGGCGATCACGTCGCTGGTCGCGTATTCGATCGTGTTCAAGTATCTGTTCGCGCCGGACGGCCTGGTGAACGCGATGCTGATGAACATTCATATCATCAGCGCGCCGATCCAATGGATTTCCGATCCGTTCTGGGCGAAAGTCACGATCATCATCGCCATCACCTGGCGTTGGACGGGTTACAACATGATCTTCTATCTGTCGGGTCTGCAAAACATCGACCAGTCGATCTACGAAGCGGCCCGCATCGACGGCGCTTCGGCCATCCGCCAGTTTTTCAGCATCACGATTCCGCTGCTGAAGCCGATCATCCTGTTCACGTCGATCACGTCGACGATCGGCACGCTGCAGCTGTTCGACGAAGTCATGAATATCACGAAAGGCGGTCCGGGCAGCGCGACGACCACCATCTCGCAGTATATTTACAACTTGTCGTTCAAGTATTCGGCCGACTTCGGCTATGCGGCGACCGTGTCGTACTCCATCGTGATCATGATTATTATTCTGTCGTTCATCCAATTCAAAGTGGCAGGTGATCGAAATGCTTAAAGCGAAAAGAGCGTCCATGTATCTGTTCCTCAGTCTCGCGGCTTTCGTCTCGATCTTCCCGTTCTTCTGGATGATCGTCAGCGCGACGAACCGGTCGGTCGACGTGACGCAGGGCCGTCTGCTGCCGGGTTCGCATCTGCTCGATAACCTCCGCAATCTGACATCGAGCGTCGATATCTGGAACGCGATGGGCAACTCGGCCAAAATCTCGATCACGACGACGCTTCTGGCGATGCTGATCGCGTCGCTCGCGGGCTACGGCTTCGAGATCTATCGCAGCAAAGCGAAAGACGTCGTCTTCTCGATCCTGCTGCTGTCGATGATGATTCCGTTCGCCGCGCTGATGGTTCCGCTGTACCGCATGTTCGGAAAGATCACGAATTTTTTCCCGACGTTCGGCATCGATACGCCGGCGGCGGTCGTGATTCCGACGTTCACGACGGCGTTCCTGATCTTCTTTTTCCGCCAGAGCACGAAGATGTTTCCGCGCGAACTGCTGGAAGCCGGCCGGATGGACGGGTTGTCCGAACTGGGACTGTTTTTCCGGATCTACCTGCCGACGATGAAAACGACTTACGCCGCAGCGGCGATCATCACGTTCATGTCGAGCTGGAACAACTACATGTGGCCGCTCGTTATCCTGCAGACGCCGGAGAATCAGACGATTCCGCTGCTGATCTCGAACCTCGGTTCGGGCTACTCGCCGGACTACGGCCTGATCATGATGGCGATTGTCATCTCGACAGTTCCGACGGCGCTGGTGTTCTTCCTTATGCAGAAGCATTTCGTTGCGGGAATGGTGGGGTCGGTGAAATAACCGATTTCGTTTTGGGAAAACATGAACGGGCTTACGGGATAATGTCGTTCGGATCGCGTGTTGAAAATGGGAAACTTCGATTAGAATCCAACAAGGAGGTTTCCCATTTTCAAAGGCGAAAGCTTGCTTTCTTTGTTGAAATGGATTATTTTGAATGAGTATAGGTTGAGTATTCGCAAAGCATGCGGACGTCTTCTTTCCTTATTAGGGGAGAAATGCGTCCGCTTTTTTGCGTGCTTTGGATAAGTTAAATGATAGAAATGTTCTTTGACAACAAAAAATGGGACTTTCCCAATTCGTACAACCAAGCGACAATAGAAGAAGTGCCTGTCGGAGTTATTGGATGCAGATCAAAGAAGGGGGACAAGGAAATGAATAAGAATTGGAAAAAATGGGGAGTTAGTTTGTTGGGGGCTGTATTCGTGGCAGGCGCTGTTTGGGGAAGCAGCGCCGCCCCTTCCGCAAAAGCCGCTACATCGCAAGCCTCGCAGTTTACCGACGTGAAATCCACTCACTGGGCCTACAGCGCCGTGCAGCAAGGCGTCGCCAAAGGCTACGTCGATGGCTACACCAACGGCACGTTCAAACCGGACGCTTCGGTCACCCGCGCCGAATTCGTCAAAATGGTGGTTGCCGCGATGAAACTCGACGTCAAAGAGACGTCGGGAAAATGGTACATCCCGTATGTCGATGCCGCGACGAACAAAGGGCTGTACGAGGCAAACGACTTCGCCAACGCCGAAGCGGCCTGGAACAAAGTCATGACACGCGACGAAATGGCCCGCGTCGCCGCCCGCGCAATCGGCGAAACATCGAAAGAAGACGACAAATGGATGTATCTCGCGTCCAAAACCGGTCTGATCCAAGGCGTTGGAAAAGGCCAAATCGCACCGGAAGGTCTGACCACGCGCGCCCAAGCCGTCGTGATCATCGAACGCATTCTGTCGAAGAGCGCCGGACAAGACCTCAACGTCGATCGCTACGCCGTTGGAGCCGCCGAAATCCTGTGGCACGGCACCAACATCTTCACCGTCATGCCGGAAAAGTTCGCGACGCCGGAGTCGGATTGGAAAAATAAAGGCAAATCGTCGGTCGAAGAAATGTGGAACGAGAAGGCCATGACACTGACATCAAATGATGGTTTGTATCAATCTAAGTTGGACGCTTTGGTCGCTATCGACATGGCCGATCCGAACGATCCAAACCGCGCACTACTGGGTGACATTAACACATTGAAATGGTTCAATAACAATTACAACGTAAAAAATCTGATGGTTAAAAATCAGAAAGATACGTATGTGCTGTATTTTAAAAGCACTCAGGTATTCAACAAAGATAAAACTAAATATCTGAACAAACCTTTCGCTCAATTCGAAGTTCGAGGTTTTAATAGCCCCGATATTAAAGAATTTTTTGCTGGAACGTTAAACAAAACAGCTCGGGTTTATCGAAATGAAGTTGGTGATGTACCCGCTACAATTCTCCCAAAACGCGGCACGGTTCAAGGTCTCAGCGATATACTCATCATGCTTCAAACGCCGACTGACGCAAAAAATCTGTATAAAGAAGTCGATTTGCTCAGAATGCGGGGACTCAACTAATGACATCAACCCGACAACGAAGAAAAAAAATGACGTTTGTCGGACTCAGTACGCTGCTTCTTACCAGCAGCGTACTGAGTGTTTTTTTTCCACTCCAAGGACAAGTTGAAGCAGCTCCAATCAAAAAAGAAATTGTATACGCCGGGAATGATAAACCCAAACCTCTACCCGATCGAGGCGCAGTTTGGACAGGCAAAACACCTCAAGCTACAACCGAAACGATCAGCGAAGACGCTGGTAGTGGGAAGAAAATTCAAAAAATTGTGTTTTATAAAGGAACCGAAGCTGTTAAAACGATTGACGTTAACGCTCAGACATATCGAGGTTCCGAAACATTTGTGGGCGAAGCACTTGAAGTCAACTCAATAGAAAACGGATCGGCCGGGTCTTGGTTCGCGTGGACTCGAACTATTTTGAGCGGATGGACAGCCGGAGGTGAAGGTGAAACCTGGACTGGCCAAGGCGACGTCCCTGTTGGTTCTGAACAAATCACAACTCAAAATAGCGGTGAAACATACAATCGTACGTACAAATCGGCACCGGGTAGAAAAATCAAAATGATAATTCAATACCCGATTAGTAACCCGTTCAAAGCTAAGATAAACGGGGTCGATGTACGAGTGCCCATCGCTCAAATTGACAATCGCACAAACATCGTACAAACAAATAACCCTCAACTCCCTTCAAACGGAGCTAAAGTCGAACCGTTGTACGACAAAGAAGTATCCAACCGAAGTCTAGGTATTTCAGGTCTAGGACACCCAACAACCAATATCGAATCTATACTTGTAGGACTGAACCCTAGAGAAACACCCGGCGCTACTCGCGATCTGACATTTGCGACTATCACATTCACACAAGAGCATGATGATAACACGCAGCGCTATTATGTCGAAAAAAACTCTGACGGTTCTATGCGACCCTATAACAAAAACCCTGAAAACGCACAAATTACAGCATTTTACTATGCAGCGTATCAATTTGTTGCAACATCGGTTACGTACCAATATCCCGACCATTATTGGGTCTACACCGAACCCGGTGAACCTACAGAGCCGCCGCCAACGGGCGGCGATTACGAATGTTCCATTACCGATGGGCGCGTAATCGAAGGCGAAAATATGAACCCGCAGGCAAGCGCCGTGATCAAAGCCGATCAGCGGGACCGTGAAATCTTCGATGTACTGCAAGGGATTCCAACGTCCGAAAGTTTATACGGCAACGTATTGGCCAACAGTTATCTGCACCAATACAAGTTCCAAGAAAAAGTCGGAACCTGCACGTATAACTTAACGATTCGGGAAACCTATGATTTATCATGGGTCGAGAAAACACCAAATCCAAATGCACCGCCTGCCACAATCGACAATCCCAAAACCGACACGGATTACAAAACGTATGATGTCTCGGTCGTGCGAAACTTTTCGTATTGGGTGGTAGACAAACTCGGCGTCTACCAAATCGACAGCGCGGAGCTGAAAAACTACGCCTTCCAAGGCGAAAGCATCACGATCCATCCGGCCGGCTATACGCCGCCAAATGTCGTTTTGGATCGAAAAGCAAAATACGATGAGTTCAAAGGACCGTTCAATCTCGATGCCGGCAGCAAGCCGGTCGGTGGACCAAGCTATACCAGCCGTCCCCCACTGCCTGACAATCAAGGGGCCATGCAGGCCTTTGCCGAAGCGCAAATTCGTCAGGTGAATGTCAACAACGATAAATTGACATTCAACGGTCAAACCATCATGAGCGATGCGGTCGCCGTGCGAAAAACGCAAGACCCGCAGCGCTTACCCGAACCGCAAATCATCAATCGCGACGTCTTGTACAGTCCGAACCATATGATTCCGATGACCAAGACCAATCGCATGGCCGCCGCAAGTATGGGAACGATCTCGTATATCGGTCTGGATGCCAACTACGAAGCCCCAGACGGCGATACGTACCCGATTCCGAACATCAACCCGGTAACGGTGCATACCCCGGTCGTGAACTACTCCAGCGCCTCTGACGATGCGGCGCATAACCAAAAGACCAATCCGAGTTACGGCCGCATGGCCTTTATCTTGGATCGACCGTTCACGATTACCATGCCGACCAGCGGACAGCATCAGAACTATCCGGGCTACGGCAACCGCGATTACGCCAAATACTTTAGAAGCAAAGAAGTCTACTTCCCCTTCGACGTGTATTCCGGCGATAAATCGCAGTTCTATCCGAAGAACACCTGGATCAATATTCCGGTGTCTCAGATCACCACGACGTTCTTCCTGCCCGTTTGGGTCGATGAGGGGCACTACACCGTCTATTACCGAAACATCGCCGAGAACGCCCCCGGCGTCTCCCCTACGCAGCAGGATGCAAACTTCGATCTCGCTAACCACGTAGCCAGCGATACGGTGGATGTAGACGTGATCGGTCGCCTGTATGATTTCCATATCACCGACATCGCCGATTACAACTGGGAAATGGTCTTCCGTACTCAAAAAGGCAGTGCCGTCCATACAGGGAACACCTACTGGACCGGACTTCACGGAATCGATGGAGCGGCTCGCGGCAACACCTCGCCGTTCACCCTGCCGATTCTTCCCGGCAGCAACCCGCTCGAAGGCATGAAAAACATCGCAGTCAAGACCGGCTACCATATCAAGTTCGACCTGAAGACCAAAGGCAATATGTTCGGTAAAACCGACGGCATCCGCATCACGCCAAGCTTCACCTTTGTAAGCAAAGACGGCAAGACGCAAACGCCTGTCGATCTGTATTACAACGACGATCACCGAACCTTCATCAAAGTCGGATCGCTGGAAGACACGGAAGAACGCTACGTGATCTTGAACGATCGCCTGCGCAACGTACCCGAGGAGGAATTGACCGATACCGCAAGGTATAAATACGACAATTACTACACCTTTGCGGAGATGAACAGCGTCAGCCGCGATATGTTCATCAGCGACTACATCCGCCGCTTCACCAAAGCAAAAACGCCGATCGGCGGTTTTGATCTCCTGCTGCTGCCGGAGCAAATCCGCACGCTGATCGGACCGAAGGCCAACCTGCCGGGTTCGGTCGATTTGGCGCGCGCCAACGCGGCTGTGCAGAAGTGGTACGGCCATTACAGTCTGCCCGGCGATCCGTATGTCGTGGCTCAAGGGACGAATCTGGCCGAATACGGACGCACGCACAGAGGGCTGACCAAGCGAGATCCCATATTCCTGCGTGACGGCTATATTATTTTGAACTTCAACATCGAAAGCATTCGCAACGGTAACTTGGCCGCACCGCATTTGCAGTACATCAATGCCCCCCTGATGAACCAGTGGGCGCTTGAGGGCTTCAAACGCAGCGTGCAGGATTCGTGGAAAAATACGTTCACTCTGCAAGACGGGGATATCGTTTTCTTCAACGCGGACAAGTCCTACAAAGATGATTTCCAAGTTGAAGTTAATCACTAACACGAGCAGCCATGCAGCAAACGGAGTGTTTCCATAATGGCGCAAACGTTATATTTAGCCGCAAACGGAGACTTTCAAACCGAAAACCAGAACTGGAAAAGTTTAATTGCATTTTTGTTTATTTTGCAATCAGGCGGGTACAAAATCAGAGAACAAGAATTGCGAGGCAAGTCATTCAATTTGGAGGTGCTTCAAGATGGCGACGAAGGAACTGGCTCTGCACGAGAAACTCGAAATCCACGAACTCGTAATCCTGAAAACATCCTGTGTCACCAAAGCCGTAGCGATGTCGGGACTGGTTCAAGACGACAAGCTCAAAGCGCTGATCGAAGAAGACATCGAAAATTCCGCGCAGGCGATCGACGAACTGAAAGCACTTTTAATCAGCTGAGGAGGGATTACGCATGGCTACCCCGAAATCGATGACGAAAGAAACGCTGGTCAAAGCGGTAACGCCGATGGACGATCTGGCGATTGCCACCGATATGCTCCTGTCCGCCAAGACGGCGGTGCGCACATACGCGGTCGCGCTGACGGAAGCGGCTTCGCCGAAAGTACGCAAAGTGCTCAAAGCCCAGCTGGATACGGCGATCAAAACGCACCAGAAAATCGCCGATTACATGATCGAGAACGAAATGTATCATCCGTATGATATCGACGAGCAGGTCGAACACGATATGAAAAAGTCCGAAATCGCGACGAAGCTGGTCGAGACGAAGTAAGAGGCGGCTTCAGCAAGCGACGAAAGATCCGTTCTCCGTCAGGAGATACGGGTCTTTTTTTGTTTTTTCGGGTAGAGGTCGGAAAGGAAGGTCGGTACAATAAAAGAGAAACACTGTAAGGAGCGGAGGGAAATAATGGGCTGCGATATTGCGCTTTACTGCGAAGGACGCCTGGACGGAAAATGGATCAATATCGACCGCTGGTACAGACGGAGCGGTTGGCCGGAGATCAAGGTCATGAAAGGGGAAGGCTTCAGTCTCGTCGACCTGATCGACGGGGCGCGGGATTACGGACTTTTTTATTTGTTGGCCGGCGTGCGGGGGAGCGATGAAACGAGCAGTTATCCGCCGATCGCGCCGCCCCGGGGACTGCCCGACGAATGGGACGCCCTGCTGGCGGAGGAGTACGACTTCCGGGACATGCCCGACAACGTCAATGTCCATCACGTCTCCCACCTGACGCTGCGGGAGTTGAAGGAGAGCGGATACGGCGAACCGATGCCGCTTCGCGGCTGGGTGGACGAAGCGGAATACGAAGAGATGATCCGAAGGACGGCCGCGGGGCGGAAGTACCAACTGGGCTTTTGGGACGTCAAAGCCGGGAACTTCGAAAGCCGCGGCTGCGTGCTGCGCGAGTGGAACGGTTACCTCAATCTCAACCTGACTTCCATGATCGAGAAGATGGAAAGGCTGAAAAAAGAACGACGGATCGCGAGCGACGACGAGGTCCGAATTGTGTTTTGGTTTGACAATTGAACGCGAAAGGCCGGCCTTCTTTTAATAGAAGACCGGTCTTTTTTCGATTTACAGAAGATTAACACGAGGCTGATACCGGTCTGATTGTTTCCTTTTAACATGAGGAGGTGATGTGGGAACGGTCCCACAAGAGGCGATAGGCAAGACGGAAAGCAGAAAATTCCGAAATACGGAAGGCGGTAAGGCGTTATGGAACTGCTCGACATTCAAGGAAGCGTCACGCCGGAAGAGTCCCGGACCCATATTCGCGTCCCTCTCGAACTGCACGAAGGCTGCGGCCGCTTGAACGTCCGTTTCGAGTACGCGCCGAAAAATCTCGAAGATCGCGAGCGGGCGCTGGAACTGCTGAAGGAAAGCTACGATTTATACATACTGCCGGAGCAGCGGGAGCAGGCCGTCGCCCGCGCCGACCGGCATCTGCCTTTGAAGAATCTGATCACGCTGTCCTTCGACGGCCCCGACGGGTATCGGGGAGCGTGCCACCGCCACGACGAAGTCCAGGAGCTGTTTCTGGCTTCGGGCGAAGCTTCGCCGGGTCTCATGCCCGGCAGGCTCGAAGCGGGAGAGTGGAACGTGACGCTCAGCCTGCACTGCATCGTGACGGCGACCTGCGAGTATCGGCTGCGGGCCTGGACATCGGAAAGGGAGGAGTCGGCATGACCTGGATCGCCTGCGAACTGCATACGCACACGCTGCACAGCGACGGAAGGCAGACGCTGCGGGAATTGGCGGAAGGAGCGGCCAAACTCGGCTTCGGCGCGATCGCGCTGACCGATCACAATACGATGTCCGGCCTGGCGGGCAAAGCGGACATCGAGCGGGAATTCGGGCTGACGATCATCCCCGGCATGGAATGGACGACCTTTTACGGTCATATGGTCACTATCGGGCTGAGCGAGTTTGCCGATTGGCGGCAGGCGGGACGAAGCGATATCGACCGGGGAATCGCGGAAGTGCACCGGCTCGGCGGCATCGCGGGCTTGGCCCATCCGTTCCGGATCGGCAGTCCGGCCTGCACCGGCTGCTTCTGGGAATACGAAGTCGGCGATTGGAACGCCGTCGATTACGTCGAAGTCTGGTCCGGCACGTTTCCGTCCATCAAGACGGACAACCGGCGCGCGTTCGGGCTGTGGACGGACAAGCTGAACGAGGGTTACCGCATCGCGGCGACCTCCGGCCGGGATTGGCACGCGCAGGAAGAGACGGACGAGCCGGTGTCGGTCACGTATCTGGAAATCGAAGACGAAGGCGGCGAGAGCGGGGCGGCTTCCGCGGCAAGCCCGGATTCCGGAGCGGCCGAGCCGAGCCGGTTCGGTGCGGAGACGCAGCCGGAGGAAGTCGGACGCGGCGCATCCTCCGCGGCGGCGCTCGCCGAAACCCGGCTGATCGAGGCGCTGCGGCAGGGACGCGTTTCCGTCACGATCGGGCCGCTGCTGACGATGGCGCTGGAATCCGGCGGCGAGCTTTGGTCCGTCGGTTCGTCGGTGCCGGCGCGCGTCTCGGCCCGAGCGGCTTCGGCCGCCCCGACCTCGGACGTCCCGGCTTCTGTCGGGAGCCAAGGCGAAGAAGCCGCCGATTCGGTAGAGGCGGCCGCGATCCGCGTCAAGCTGTCGCTGGACTTCTCGGTCCGCCGCGGATTATGGACGCTGGACGATCAGGTCTTCAAGCTGAAGCTGCACTCCAATCTGGGCGAGGAGCTGAGCCTGGACGCGCCGTTCAAGGCCGCCCGGCCGGAGGAAGTCGGCGTCGGCGCGGCGGAGAGCCGAAAGGCTCTGCTCGAACGCGGAGCGCTGCCGGCTGCACCCGGGGTCGGCACCGCCGAAGAGCCGCTGCGGCTCGATCTGGAAGCGGAGCTTCCGACGCCTGCCGCGGACTCGCCCCGTTCATGGCTTCGCGCCGAATTATGGGGAACGGCCCGGGGCGCCTACACCCGGATCGCTTTTACCAACGCCGTTTATTTCGAGCATGAGGAAGGGAAGAATCGCCTATGAGAGAGTTCCCTTTGATTACGGCCCATACCGGCTGCATGGGGCATCCCGCGCATTCGCTCGAATCGCTGTGCGCGGCTTTGAAGCTCGGCTGCGACGTGTACGAAGACGACATCCGGGTCACCCGGGACGGCGTTCCGGTGCTGGCCCACGACGACGAGATGCCGCTGGCCGGCGGACGCCGCGGCAGCCTGGCTGAGATGACGCTGGAGGAACTGAACGACGCGTCGACCGCTCCCGTGCTGGAGCTTGCGGACATGCTGGGCTGGATTCGCACGGCGGGCCGGGTGATGAACCTCGATATCAAGAGCGACGAGGCGCTCGAGCCGGCTTTTTCCCTGGTCAAAAGGCTGGAGATGACCGAGCGCGTCTTCCTCAGCGGATGCGGATACGGGCGGGCGCTGCTGGCGGAGCGCTCCGGGATCTCGCTGCGCAAACTGCTGAACGTGGACATCGACAGCTTCCTGCATTCAAGCTACGGCGAAGCGGTCCGGCAGGCCTGCGAAGAAGGCCGCTCGGCGGGATGCTTCGGGCTGAACGTTCCGTATCAGGCGGTACGGCCCGAGCTGCTGGACGCCGCGCGGCGGAACGGACTGGCCGTCTACGTCTGGACGGTCGCGGAAGCCGGCGACATGCGGCGCATGGCGGAATGGGGCGTCGATTCGATCACGACGCGCGATCCGGCGCTGCTGCTGTCGGTTCGGGAAGAGATGACGAAGGCGGAGGAGAGCATGGATTGAACACGAAGCTGAATTACAGTCTGCGGGAGCTGGCGCAGTTGGCCGGCGTATCGAAATCGACCGCCTCGCGGGTCATTTCCGGCAACGGCTACGCGAGCCCCGAGGTGAAAGAACGCGTGCTCAGGGCGGCGGAAGAGCTGCGCTACAAGCCGAGCGCCGTCGCCCGGGCGATGGTCGCCAAGCGAACGCACAATATCGGAGTGATCGTATTCCGCGACAAGCTCCCGATCGTCTCGCATACGCTGTACGGGAAGATCGTCGACGAGATCCTGATGGCCGCGGAAGAGCTCGGCTACTCGATCTTCCTGAAGACCGACCGGGAAATGTCGCTGCGTTCCATGGATTATATGCTGGAGCAGCGGGTGGACGGCTTGATCCTGATCAGCCGCCTGCGCAAGAACGTCATCGACTACGTCAAAAACTTCAACATTCCGTACCTGATGGTCAACGGTTCGGCGGAAGATCCCGACGTGGTCCATCTGGTCAGCAACGACGAAGCCGGCGGAGAGCGGGCGGCCGAGCATCTGCATGGGTGCGGGCATCGCAAATTTTTCATCGCCGCCGGTCCCGGCGAGCATCGCAGCCATTCGCTGCGGCTGACGGGCTTTCTGCGCAAGTTGGAAGATTTGGGCGTTCCGGTTCCGGCCGGAAGCAGGCAGAACCGCGCCGAACGCGGCGCCGCGAGCCCCGATACAGAAAGCGCGGACCGAGGGAAGATGCTGCCCGGCCTGGAGACCGAGCGCTTCGATGCGGAGCCTATCGATGCGGACCCGGTCGCTGCAGAGTTTGCGGATGCGGAAGGGATCGCTGCAGAATCGGCGGATGCAGAGCGGCTCGCCGCAGGGCCCGCCGACGCCGCCGTGACCGTCGCCGAGTCGCCGGAGTCCAGCTTCGATTTCGGCGTCCGACTGATGGAGCGGCACTATGAAGCTTTCCGGGCCGGCGGCTGTACCGCGCTGTTCGGCACCAACGACATGCTGGCGCTGGGCGCCATGAAAGTGCTGCTGGAACGCGGCGTCCGCGTGCCGGAAGAAGTCGCCGTCATGGGCTACGACAACACGGACCTCAGCGGCATGTACCATCCGTCTCTCACGACGGTCAGCGTGGACGCGGCCGGCATCGGCCGGGACGCGGTCGCGATTTTGGACCGGATGATCGGGGGCGAAGCGGACGTGCCGAGGCTGATCGAATACGAAAGCGAAGTGATCGTCCGTCAATCGACGACAGGAGAGGAGAACGCAATATGCTCTGGTACTGGAAACATGTAGGACCGAGAAGAATTGTCGAATTTATTCTGCTGACGATCTTCGCGATCTTTTTCGCGGGACCGCTCGTCAACCTGCTCGTGCTGGCTTTCAGCGAGAAGTGGAATTACCCGAACGTGCTGCCGCAGATCTGGGGATTCAAATGGTGGGAGTTCGTGCTGGCGAAAGACGATATCGTCTCGTCGATCTCGCTGTCGTTCCTCATCGCGACGCTCGTGACGCTGCTGTCGATCGTCGTCTGCATTCCGGCGGCGTACGCGTTCGCGAGACTGCAGTTCCCGCTCAAGCGGATGTTCCTGTTCTCGTTCCTGCTGACGCACGCTTTTCCGAAAATGGGGCTGTACGTCTCGATCGCGGTGCTGTTTTACCAGATCGGACTGATGAATACGCTGCTCGGCGTCGTGCTGATCCACATGATCAACGTGCTGATGTTCATGACCTGGATTCCGACCGCCGCTTTCCGCAACGTGCACCGGGCCCAGGAGGAATCGGCGCGCGACGTCGGGGCGAGTCCGTTCAAAGTGTTCCGCAGCATCACGCTGCCGATGGCCATGCCGGGCATCGTGGTCGCTTCGATCTTCACCTTCCTGAACTCGCTCGACGAGGCGCAGGGGACGTTCCTGGTCGGCATTCCCGATTTCAAAACGATGCCGATCGTCATGTACTCGATCATTTCCGACTTTCCGAGCAGCGCCGGCGCCGTCTTCTCGATCATCCTGACGCTGCCGACGATCATCCTGCTCGTGGCGGCGCAGCGTCTGGTGAGCGCGGACGTGCTGGCCAGCGGTTTTCAGATGAAATAAAGATCGGGCGAAAAGGCGCAATCAAGCTCCCGAATCAAGCTTCCGAGCGAATAGGAGGAGAAACATGCAGCTGTCTGTACGAGAATTGGCGAAGCGCTACAAGACGGGCGACGGAGTCGGCGGAATCAATATCGAGATCGAAAAAGGCGAGCTGGTCACGCTTCTCGGCCCGTCGGGCTGCGGGAAAACGACCGTGCTGCGCAGCATCGGCGGATTTCTCGAACCCGACTCCGGCGATATTCTGATCGAAGGCAAAAGCGTCATCGGCCTTCCGCCGGAAAAGCGGCCGACCTCGATGGTGTTCCAGAGCTATAACCTGTGGTCGCATATGTCGGTCTACGACAATCTGGCGTTCGGCCTGAAGATCCGCAAGATGCCGAAAGCGGAAATCCGCGGCGCGGTGGCGGATGCGCTGAAGCTGGTCCGTCTGTCGGGCTTCGAGAAGAAATACCCGGCGGAGCTGTCCGGCGGCCAGCAGCAGCGGGTCGCGCTGGCGCGGTCGCTGCTGCTCAATCCGGCGGTGCTGCTGCTGGACGAGCCGTTCTCGGCGCTCGACGCCAAGCTGCGGCACGAAATGCGCGAAGAGCTGCGGGAGATCCAGACGAAGACGGGGCTCACGATGGTATTCGTCACGCACGACCAGGAAGAAGCGCTGTCGCTGTCCGACCGCATTATCGTCATGAATCACGGGCGCATCGAGCAGATTGCTCAGCCGCATCAGATTTACGATGAGCCCGCTTCCTTATATGTCGCCGGCTTTATCGGCAAGATGAATTTCCTGGAGGGGGTGGCGGAAGAGGGAGGCATCCGGATCGGAAGCCTGGTCCTGCCGAACGGCAAAGAGCTGCGCGGCAGAGTCACGGCGGCGATCCGACCGGAAGACGTGCAGTTGAGCGCGAACCACGGAACGGAAGGCGTGTTGAAAGGCAGAGTCAAGCAGATCATGGTACTGGGGCATTACGCCGAAGTCACCGTCGAGTTGGCGGGATACGGCATCATTCGCGCGTTCCAGAGCAAAGAAGCGATGCAGCGGCTGCAGGCAGGGCAGGAAGTCGGCGTCTCGATCTCGAAACTGACCGGATTCCCGGTCGAAGAAGCGAAAGCGAACTGAGGAGGAAAAATAAATGCGCATGAAAAAGTCTTGGTTAACGTTGTTGTCCGTAGCGGGATTGTCCGCGTCGCTGCTGGCCGGGTGCGGAAACGGGAATGAAAGCAAAAGCGCGTCCGCCGAAGGAAGCGCCGCCGCGTCCGGCGAACCGACTTCCTTCAACTTCTACTTTACCGGTTCGCAGAACGTGAAGGATCTGTGGGACACGCTGGAGCCGATGTTCGAAAAAGAGCATCCCGAGATCGACGTGAAGCTGGTGTACATTCCGTCCGGCACGGGAGCGGAGCCGACCTACGACCGGATCGTCGCGGCCAAAAAAGCGGGCAAGGGCTCGGGCGACATCGATCTGTACGAGGACAGCATCGCCTACGTCTCGCAGGGCGCGAAGGAAGGCACCTGGGAGCAGCTCAGCGGAGACGATATCCCGAATCTGAGCAAGGTCAATTCCGATACCATGAAAGACGTGGACAATTACGCGGTGCCGTACCGTTCTTCCGCCGTCGTGCTCGCTTACGACAGCAGCAAAGTCACGAGTCCGCCGACCACGCTGGACGAACTGATCGACTGGATCAAAGCCAATCCGGGACAGTTCGCTTATAACGACCCTTCGACGGGCGGTTCGGGCAGCTCGTTCGTGCAGACGATCGTGTACAAAGACCTGCCGGAAGAAGACATCCACAATTCCGACCCGGCGATCATGGAGAAGTGGGCAGCCGGCTTCGACACGCTGAAAGAAATCGGTCCGTCCGTGTACGGCGAAGGCATCTATCCGAAGAAAAACCAGGGCACGCTCGATCTGCTGATGAACGGCGAAGTGTCGATCATCCCGGCCTGGTCCGACATGGTGCTCCAGCAGCTGAACGAAGGCCTGCTCCCGGACACGATCAAAATGCAGCAGATTACCCCGGGCTTCAACGGCGGTCCGACTTACCTGATGGTCAACGCGGAATCGGATAAAAAAGAAGCGATCAACACGTTCATCGACTACGTGCTGTCGCCGGAAGCGCAGGCGGTCGTCGTCGACAAAATGAACGGCTTCCCGGGCATCGAGCTGTCCAACATGTCGCAGGAAATGCAGGACAAGTTCGCCGGCGTATCCGAAGGCTTCCGCACGTTCAATATCGGGGACCTGGGCACGGAAATCAATAAACGCTGGCAGAGCGACGTCGCCGCGCAATGAGTTCCAAAAGCGTAATCCAGGCAGGCCGAGCGACGGCGAAAAAGACGATCAGCCCGGAGACGAAGCAGTCCATCCTGGGGCTGGCGATGGTCCTCCCCTCCTTCGCCATTCTCCTGATCGTCGTCATTATCCCGATCGTCCAGTCGTTCATCCTGAGCCTGAGCAACGACGCGGGCGGATACGACCTGAGCCGCTACGCGTATCTGTTCACCGATAAAGGCATGCGCGGCAATATCGTGTTCACCCTGCGGATCACGGCCATCACCTGCGCGGCGGTGCTGCTGGTCAGCTACAGCCTGGCGATCTACATGCGCTTCAACCAGGGGCCGATCGTCGACCTCATCCGCCGGACGTACATGATCCCGCTGTTCATCCCGGGCGTCATCGCCACCTACGGCCTGATCAACCTGCTCGGCAACCACGGCTGGCTGTCGCGCATCCTGGAGACGGTCGGCGTCACGCTGCCCCGGATCATTTTCGACGAAAAAGGCATCATCATCGCGAACCTCTGGTTCAACATTCCGTTCACGACGATGCTGCTCAGCTCCGCGCTGGCCGGCATCCCGTCTTCGGTGATCGAGAGCGCGAAAGACGTCGGCGTCGGCAGGCTGCGCCTGTTCACCCGCTTCATTTTCCCGCTGTCGTACAAGACGTTCCTCGTCGCGCTGACCTTCGTGTTCATGGGCGTCATCGGCTCGTTCACCGCGCCGTTCCTGATCGGAGCCAACTCCCCGCAGATGCTGGGCGTCTCCATGCAGCAGGTATTCAGCGTGTTCCAGGAAAGAGAACAGGCCGCCGCGATCGCGTTCTTCTCGTTCCTGCTGTGCTCGGTGCTCGGAGCGTTCTACATCCGCTCGATGGCGGAGGAAGAGAAAGGGAAGATGTGAAACGAGGCGCGGAAAAGTCGGAAAAACCGGTGCTCCGGTGCGGAGCGCCGGTTTTTTTGCGTGGATCGAGGGAGGCAAGAGCCAAAGAAGTCAAGGGAGCAGAGGGCAGAGGGCAGAGAGCCGAGAAAAACGAGAAAAACGAGAAAGGAGAGAAAGGCGAGAAAGGCGAGAAAGGCGAGGAGGTGCGGAGAGACAAAGGAGTCGAAAGCCAAAGAAGCGAGCAGGCTTTTGAGCGATTCTCGGCCGCTTCGAGCCTGCCTTCCGAACATCACGAGAGCGACTCGGAATTCTAACGAACCTTAAGCACGCTATTGGTTCTCCGAGCGCTCTTTGAATGTTTTAACGAATCCTCCTCACGCTATTCGAGCCTTATTCGGCCTAAATGGGCTTTTTACCGCTGCTTAGCGATATAAGGATTCGTTAGCTTTTCCAAAAGCTCTAAAATCGCGAAATAGCGATATCCCGGTTCGCTAGAGTTCGGCGCCGCAAAAGGATCGACTCCGCGTCTTCGCATCTTGCGCGTTCTGCGCGGATTGCGAAAATGCCGCGTCCTGCGCGGATCCCGCGAATGCCGTTTCGCGCAGGACGCGGCAGGGGTGTCTACAGCTCTTCGATCCGCCGCAGGTAATACGCCCGCAGCCGATCGCGCAGGCTCTCGGGTTCCAGAATCTTGAGCGAAGGACCGAAGCCGGCGAGATAAGAGACGATAAAGTCCGTCTCCCGCGGCTCGTAGCTGCCGGAGAGCAGCAGGAGGCCGTTTGCTTCGGGCGAGTCCGTCAGCGTCATCGACGGATACAGCCTGCGCCGCAGCCGGTCGGCGGCTTCGGGCGCGACGGAGCAGCGGAAGGAGACCGCTTCCGCCGAAGGCCGGCGCAGGCTCTGCGCGTCGCGCAGATCGAGCGCCTGCAGCTCCGCGATCGGTTCGCCGCCGCCGGGTTCGGCCGACACGATCCGGTCGCAGCGGAACACCCGGTATGCCCGCTTGTCCAGATCGTAAGCGCGGCAGTACCAGAAGCCGTCCGAGGCGTAGACGGCGAAAGGCTGGATACGGCGGGTGCGGCCGCCTGCCGCCGTTTCCTGCTTTCCTTCGCCGGTCCGCCCCGCGTAGGCGATCGTCAGCACTTCCCCGCGCACCGCCGCCTGCAGCAGCGTCTCCAGATGAGCTCCCGCATTTGCCGGTTCGCCCTGCTCAAAAGCGATCCGGTGCTCAAAACGCTGAATTTGCTCGCGCTGCGGTTCCGACACCACGTCGAGAAACTTGGCGCGAATGGAATCGAACGATACTCGAAAAGGATCGCCGGACATCCCGCGCAGATTCTGCATGGCGAAATACAGCGCCAGCACCTCGCCGGTGGTGAACGAGACGGGCGGCAGCGAAGCCGTCTCCAGCACCCGATAGCCGCCGCCGCGTCCCCGGTCGGCGTACAGCGGCAGCCCAATCGCCTCCAGCGATTCGACATCGCGCAGCGCCGTGCTGCGGGAGATGCCGAATTCGTCCATCAGCTGGCGCAGCGTGAAGACGCGTTTGCGGTAGACGTAGCGCTGCATCCGGTTGAGCCGTTCCGATTTGTTCATGGATGATCCCTCCGTTCGTTCGGATATAGAAGCGTCATGCTTTGTTTTCGAAAACTGATCGGTTAAAGGTTTCTTTTTTTGACACCTTTAGCGCCTATGCTGTCAGTGTAACCCACATTCCAAGGAGGACCAAACCATGACAACCGATCACCGGATGATCCTGCTCGAAGCCGTTCCGTTTCTCTCGCTTAACGGCCGCGGAGCGGAAGCGATCGAATTTTACGAGAAAATGCTGGATGCCGAAGTGCTGCTGAAGGTCAGCTACGCCGATATGGCGAAAATGGATGAGACGTTCCGTTTCCAAACCGGACAGGAATCTTACATCACGCATTCCGTACTGCAAATCGGAGCCAATAAATTGATGATCGCGGAAGAGGAAATGGACAATACTCGGCCGTGGAGTGCGGGCAACGACTTTTCGCTCTGCATCCAGTCGCGCGACCACGAGACGATCGTGCGGATTTACGAGCGGCTGACCGCCGATGAACGGACGACCGTCATTGCGCCGCTGGCGGCCAATTCGTTCAGCAGCGGCTACGGCGCCGTACGCGATCCGTTCGGCGTGGTGTTCCAGTTCACGGTGACTCGGCATGCTTTCTGATCCGGCGAAGCGAGCGCAGGGAGAGTCGAATAGGGGAAGTCGAGCAGGGCGAAGCCGAGAAGCGGGGAATAAGAACGGATAAAAGGGATCGGAAAAAGAAACAACTATACAGAAACGGCAAATGAAAACGACAAAAAGGCCTGTCCGCTTAGGACAGGCCTTTGAATTTGGACGGGAGAAGATGGTGAAGACCTACCGGGGCGCGTCAAGGAAAAGTGACGCAGCGCCGGGAATTCGGCCGCGCTTCGCACCCGATAAAATGTGGCAAAAATCCATCATTTCCTGCTATCATCCGGAGCGGAGCGGCAAAATGCTGCGAAAATCCATTATTTTTGCGAATTTCGGATGATTTAAGGATGATTTAGCCAAAAATGATGGATTCCTGCAATATTTGCGTCCCTTACTTCCCTGTGGTTGTAAAAATGATGGATATCCGCAGCATTTTTACGCCGAACAAAGGTTGGCCGCTGCGTTCTCCGGTTTTTGGTCGTATGCTGCAGGCATCATACATTTAAAAACACGGCCAAGGGCAGGCCTCAGACTTCCCATGAAAAGAGGCGGGAAACCCGTCCGGCCGCCGGAACTACCCGATCTTCCGCCCGGCGGCCCACACGCCGCGCAGTTCCAGCTCCTCGTCCATCAGGACGAGATCGGCGCGTTTGCCCGGCTCGATGGAGCCGGTCTTGTCGTAGATGCCGGCCTGCCGGGCCGGCGCGGCGCTGGCCGCGTGCGAAGCGCGTTCCACGCTGAGCTGCGCCTGACGGACGAGGAAGCGGAAGCCCTCGTCCATCGTCAGGCGGCTGCCGGCGAGCGCGCCGCCCTGCGTCAAGGCGACGCCGCCTTCGACCTTGACCGGCAGGTCGCCGAGGAAATAATCCCCGTCGCCGAGTCCCGCGGCGGACATGGCGTCGGTGACGAGGACGAGATTGCCGTCATTCTTCACCTTCGCCAGCAGCTGCACCGCGCCGGGATGGACGTGAATCCCGTCCGCGATAATCTCGGCCGTGATCGAGTCGGTGCCGAGCACGGCTCCGGCCGCGCCGGGCTTCCGATGATGCAGCGGCGTCATCGCGTTGAACGTATGCACGGCATGGTTCAACCCGGCGCCGACGGCCGCCAGCACTTCCTCGTAACCCGCGTCGGTGTGCCCCAGCGCCGCCGTAATGCCATTCGCGCGCAGCCACGCGATCGTCTCCAGCGCGCCTTCGCGCTCCGGCGCCAGCGTCAGCTGGCGAATCAGGCCCGGGAAGCGGGCTTCCCAGTCCTCCAGCCAATCCGTTCGCGGCTCGGAGATGTGCTCCGGGTTCTGCGCCCCCGGCCACTGCGGGCTGATAAACGGCCCTTCCAAATGCACGCCCTCGATGCTCGCGCCGGGCGCCGCCGTGCCGGATGTCCCGGCGCGAGCGCCGCTGCTACCGCCGGGCGCCGCGCCGCTGTTCGCCGCGCCGTCCGTCCCGCTTCCGCCGATGCCCGTGCCCGGCATTCCGCTCCGCTGGTGCTGCCGGTAAGCCCAGACGGCTTCCAGCACGCCGTCGATCATGTCGCGCGTCGCCGTCATGGTCGTCGCCAGCATCGACGTCGAACCGTGCGAGCCGTGGAACCGGGCGATGGTCTCCAGCACGCCCGGCTTCGCGGCGTCCATGAAGTCTTCGCCCATGCCTCCGTGGACGTGAATGTCCACGAAGCCCGGCAGCAGCCAGCCGCCGGCCGCGTCGACGACCTGCTCGTCTTCGCCGCCCGCGGCCGAGCCGCTGCCACGCCCTTCCGCGCCCACCGCCGCAGCGCGCCCGCCGCCTTCCGCGCCGGCCGAAGCGGTGCCGTCACGCCCTTCCGCGCGCTCCAGCGCACCGCCGCCACGGTCTTCCGCTCCGGCCGCCATGCCGCCGCGCACCGCCGCGCTATCCCCGCCGCCTGCCGCAACCGCCCGGCCTTCGGCATCTTCCACGGACACGATCCGTCCGTTCGCCACGATACATGTGCCGCCGGCGATCACGCCGCCGGGCGTCACGATCTTCGCGTTGACGAAGCGGAGGACTCCGCCCGGCGCGGCTGCCGCAGCGGGATCTTCCGAATCCGCTTCCGGCACGTCGATATTCAGCTCCAACTGCCGGACGTGCTCGCCGCCGTCCGGCTCCGCGTCTGTTCCGCCGAGCGCATCTTTGTCTTTCCAGTCTTCGCTCAGACTTTCATTAACACCTCTATCCGAACCTTCATCCGAACTTCCATTCAAGCTCCCGCCGGAATCTTTATTCGAATCGCGATCCGACGTTATATCCGATTTTCTATCCGACATTTTGTCCAATGGTCTGTCCGACCCTCTATCCGAATCCCTCTCCATACCGCCGTTCGACAGGTCTCGGGCTTCGTCCCGCCGTCCGTTTTCCGCTTCGCCGCTCATTTCGCCCACGCTCCCGCCGCCTCGTCCATCAGCACGACCAGATTCGGATGCAGCTGCAGCAGGGAAGCCGGGCACTGCGTCGTGATCGGGCCGGTCAGCGCCTGCTCGGCGATCCGCGCTTTGGACTCGCCGCGCACGACGAGCATAATCTGCCGCGCCTTCATGATGCCCGCCACGCCCATCGTGATCGCCTGCTTCGGCACGTCGTCCTCGGATTCGAAAAAGCGCGCGTTCGCCTCGATCGTCCGCTGCTGCAGCGTCGCCGCATGCGTGCCGGGAATCAGTTCGTCGTCCGGTTCGTTGAAGCCGATATGCCCGTTATGGCCGAGCCCCAGCAGCTGCAGATCGATTCGGTCGTCTTCGATCATGGCGTCGTAGTAGGCGCATTCCTGCTCCAGATCGACGGCCAGTCCGTTCGGAACGTGGGTGTTCGCCGGATCGATGTCCACCCGGTTGAACAGATGCGTATTCATGAAGCAGCGATAGCTCGCCGGATGGCTGCCCGACAGGCCGACGTACTCGTCGAGATTATAAGAACGGGCTTTGGCGAAGCTCAGGCTGCCGCTCTCGTACAGCTTGACCAGCTCGGCGTAAATGCCGATCGGCGTGCTTCCGGTCGCGAGGCCGAGCACGGCCCGCGGATTGATCCGCAGCAGGCTGGCGATCAGGCCGGCGCCGGCGCGGTTCAGGTCTTCTTCGGTTCGAAACGTCAACAGGTTCATCGATGTGCACCTCCGGATGGTTTCAAATATTGGCGAACGTTGTGATAAGACTGTTCCAGCATAGGGACGTATTCTTCGAAGCCTTCGCTCACCATCCCTGTAAACAAAATGTCGATCACGTGAAGCTGCGCGATTCGGGACGCCATAGGGCCGCGCCGCACGCCTTCTTCCAGCGACGAGGTGTACAGGGGAATGTCCGCGACGTCCGGCAGCGGGCTGGCGCCGTAGCGGGTGAGCGACAGCGTCAGCGCTCCGGCGTCTTTGGCGCATTGCAGCGCGGCGATCGTCTCCGGCGTTTCCCCCGAGTACGAGATCGCCAGCGCCACGTCGCCTTCGTTCAGCGTGGAAGCCGACGTGATCTGCATATGCGAGTCCGCGAACGCCGTGCAGCTTTTGCCGATGCGGATCAGCTTCTGGTACAGATCCTGCGCGACGATCGACGACGTGCCCATCCCGTACAGATCGATGCGTTTCGCTCCGCTCAGCGCGGCGACGGCGCGTTCCAGCGCTTCGGGATCGAGCAGCCGGGTCGTGTCGGTGATCGAGGAGAGATGATTCGCTTCGATCGCGCGCGCGATCTCCTTCAGCGGCCGCCCGGCGACGATGTCCTGATACGTGCCGGCATCCGACGGGCGCGACAGCTCGCCGATCAGGCGCATTTTAAAATCGGGAAATCCCTTGAAGCGCAGCGACTTGCAAAATCTCGTGACCGTGGCCGGGCTGGTTCCGCATTCGGACGCCAGTTCCGTGATGCCCAGGCGCTGAACCTGCTCGGGATTTTCCAAAATGTACTCGGCGAGCCGTTTCTCCTGCGGGGAGAAGCGTTCCAGACTTTCTTTTAACAGCGACAGCAGGGTGGACATGACAGGACTCCTTTGCGGGCAGCGATCGGTAGAAACGGGAAGGTTGCCTTTTGAAAAATATTTTTAAAAATAAAGCATATAAACAGAAAAATGTTTTCTTATCTTCATCATAAACGAAGGGATAAAAGGATACAAGAAGACCCTTCATCCGCCCGGCCGAAAAGCGAAAAACGCCGAACAAAAACCGCTTCCGACAGGCGAAAGCGGCATTGGCATTCAGGTCAGGACGGCGCAAGCGCAGGATTGGGATAGTCGTCCATCTTCTCCAGCGGGCCGACAAAGAACTGTTCGACGGTCTTTTTGCCCGGCAGCGGATTGCCGTTCTCGTCGCGTCCGTTGGGCCGGGTGCCGATCGACGGATCTTGGATGACGTCCAGCATGTTTTCGATCCGGCGTCGATTCCCTTCCTCGTCGACAAAATAATATTCGTCTTCGGCGGTTCCGTAGGAAGGCTCGGGCGTGGACGTATCCAGCTTGCCGTCGCTGCCGATTCGAAATACCTGCTTGCCGTCTTCGACCGGAATCTCGGGCGCGCCTTCCTGGGCAAAATCGATCAGCACCCATCCCTCGTAGCCTTCCGGAAGAAGATAGACGCTTGACGGGCGCGTATCGGTACAGCCGGCGAGGGCGAGCAGGGACAGCAGCCCGAGCAGCAGACACGGAATTTTTTTCAATGGGAGTCCTCCTTGTTGTGCGGCTGCATCCGTTATAATGAAGCCAGTATCATCTTAACGGCCGAATGGAGGGAAAAGTTATGACCGCACCGCAAACGAATCCCAAAGTCGACGCTTTCCTGGAACGCGCGGAGCAGTGGCGGGAAGAATTCGCGAAGCTCAGAAGCCTGGCGCTGGACAGCGAAATGACGGAAGAACTGAAGTGGGGCCAGCCCTGCTACACGGTTCAAGGCGGCAACGTCGTGCTCATCCACGGATTCAAAGACTACTGCGCGCTGCTGTTTATCAAAGGCTCGCTGCTGCAGGACAATGAACGCATGCTGATCCGGCAGACGCAAAAAGTGCAGGCGGGACGCCAGCTGCGGTTCGACAGCGTATCCGAGATCGAGGAGCGGGAAGAGGAGATCCGGGCCTATATCCGCGAAGCGATCGAGATCGAAAAAGCGGGCCTGCGGGTCGAATTGAAAACGAGCGAGGAATTCGCCGTGCCGGAAGAACTTCGGGAGAGGTTCGACAGAGACGCCGCGCTGCAGGAAGCGTTCGAAGGATTGACCCCCGGCCGGCAAAGAGCGTATCTGCTGCATTTTACCGAGCCCAAGCAGTCCAAGACCCGGGTATCGAGAATCGAGAAGCACGCGCCGCGCATTATGGAAGGCAAAGGACTGAACGACCGCTAGCCTGATCCCGCGGCATCCCAAAAAGAATCGAACAGGAGAGAACCGAACATGACGCAGTCGCTTATTTTCGATATGGACGGAACGCTTTTTCAGACGGACAAAATTCTGGAGATTTCGCTGGAAGAAGCGTTCGATCATCTCAGGTCGCGGGGGGAATGGGAGCGGGAGACGCCGATCGACGCCTACCGCGAGATCATGGGCGTGCCGCTGCCGAAAGTCTGGGAGACGCTGCTGCCGCGGCATTCGCTCGCACTCCGGGAGGAGGTCGACGCTTATTTTCTGGACAGGCTGATCGACAACATTAACCTCGGCAAAGGCGCCCTGTATCCCGGTGTGGAGGAAGTCTTCGGTTATTTGCAGGACAGCGGCCGCCCGATCTACATCGCAAGCAACGGCCTGATCGCTTACCTGGACGCCATTGTCCGCTATTACGGTCTGGACCGCTGGGTGACGGAAGTGTTCAGCATTCAGCAGATCGAATCGTTGAACAAATCGGACCTGGTCCGAACGATCGTCGACAAATACGGCATCACGGACGGAGCGGTCGCGGGCGACCGTCTGTCGGATATCCGGGCGGCCAAAGACAACGGACTGCTGGCGATCGGGTGCCGTTTCGATTTCGCGCAGGCCGACGAAATGGCGCAGGCGGATCGGGTCATCGACGATTGGAGCCAGCTGCCGGCGGTATTGGGTGAGACGCGGGAAGCTGCCGACATTTGAATGGGGGAAGGAGAAGAGCGAATGGACATTTTCAAAGCAATCCAGGACGGACAGACGGAAGCCGTGGAACGATATCTGACGGGCGGCGCCGATCCCAATCGCATATACGAAAACGGCTGGACCCTGCTGAAAGCGGCCGCCGAGCACGAACAGCCGGAGATCGTCAAGCTGCTCGTGGAGGGCGGCGCGGACGTCAATCTTCAGCCTGACGGAGGCTGGACGGCGCTTCATCAGGCGGTGGATATCGCGATCGACGGCACGATTCAGACCGGCGGGCAGCCGGGCGACGAACCCGTAGCGATCATCCGGTATCTGCTGGAGCACGGCGCGGACCCGGAACTTCGGGATACGGACGGCCAACACGCGCTGGACATCGCCGAAGCTTATCGCTCCGAGAAAGTGATCGCCGTGCTGCAAAGCGGCATGCCGCGGTCGAATCCGGAATCGGATCGGAATAACCCCGGTTCCGTCTAAGCCTTCCGCCAGTTCAGCCCTTCCAAAAAACGGTGCACGTCCGCGAACACCTCCGCCTGCTCCGGTCCCAGCGTCAGAATATGCCCGGACTGCGGATAGAGGGTGTACGTTTTGCGCGGATGTCTCACTTTGCCGTAAATGACTTCCGCGCTGTCCAGGTACAGCGGATTGTCCAGCCCGCCCTGCATGACGGCGACGGGAGCGTCGATCTCCCGCAGCCGTTCGCCGGTATCGGAGATCAAATCCTGCAGCTCGGTCAACCGGTCGCGAGGCCGCGCCTGCAGCGCTTCGATCTCCTCCTGCACGACGTCCGGGCTTTTGCCTTCGAACGTCTTGTACGACCGGGCATAGCTCAGGACGCGCCGGAACAGGTCGTCGGCGCTCTTGCCTCGGATCGGCGCGCACATGGATACGACGCCGGCGACGGGATATTCGGTGCCGAGCCGCAGCGCAAACACGGCCCCCAACGACACCCCGACCGCCGCGATCTCGGTATACCCTTCCGCGACCAGCCGGCGGTAGCCTTCCTCGGCGTCCCGCCGCCAGTTTTCCGGGGAGAGGTCCAGCAGCTCCTCGGCCGCGTCTCCGTGTCCGGTGTAAAGCGGGGCGTGGCACGTATAGCCTTTTTCATGCAGATAACGTCCCAATTTGCGCACGTCCGCCGGGCTGCCCGTAAATCCGTGCAGCAGCAGAACGGCGCGTTTGCCGGACGAATAAGTAAAAGGCTGGGGAGGGATCATCTTCATGGCGTTCACTCCGATTCTGAGCAGAATTCGGACCGACTCGAAAGCCGGGTCCGCGCGTCGATCATACTCTTATATCTAACCATACATATGCGCTGCGTTAAAGTTGAGAAGTGTGCGGAATATCCGTTAAAATGAGGAAGATTCGTACATTCAGGACGTTTGCGCAAGCGTATCGGTGAGAGCTACCGCCGTTTACGCAAACGCCTTCAATTCTTGGGAGGTAACGATGCTGAGGACCGTGTTGGGAAGATTCAAAGTGATCGGAGTGCTGGAAGGGATCTCGTTTCTGCTGCTGCTCCTGGTCGCGATGCCGCTGAAGTACGCCGCCGGCGTCGACCAGGCCGTCTCGATCGTCGGAATGGCGCATGGCGTGCTGTTCGTGCTGTATATCCTGGCGGTGCTGCATGCGTTCATGGAACTGAAATGGGGCATGAAAAAGCTGCTGTGGGCGCTGGCCGCGGCCGTGCTGCCAGCAGGCACGTTCGTGTTCGAGTCGTATTTGAACAAAGAGATTGCGGCGGGCCGCGCTTACGCGACGCCGGAGGAAGCGGATCGGGGGAGACGGGCGGTATAGGCGGAACGTAGACCGGATACAACCACATAAGCAAGCAGCGCCGAAAGCATCGGGCCTTGAGATGAAACTCCATCTTAAGGCCCTTTTTCTATGTAAAACTAGATTTCCAATTATTCCAAACGATGATAAACTGAGGAGGCAAGCAGGATGAAAATAGGTTTGAGGTACCAAGGCGATGGGACGGTAGGAGTGAAGCTGGAGCGTTACGGGCCGGAAGAATTGAGAGGGATACGTTCCGTGCCGGGCCGTGCATGGCTGCAGGATGAGAAAGTGTGGACCATTCCATACAGCCTGCCGGCATTGGAGGTTCTGCTCAAAGCTTATCCTATGGATGAATTCGTGGGCGACGAACGGCTGATCCGCGAACTTCTGTCTATTAAGGAACGGCTTCAACATCCTCGGCAGGAGCGGATCATTCCGGAGACAGCCGAGAGCCGCGTTGAGAGCGGGCCGTGGAATGCGGAACGCGAGCGGGAACTGCGCGACGCCCTGAAAGCCAGAGGATACAGCAGCAGGACGATCAAAGCGTATACGTCGCAGGTCCGGCGCTTTTTTGCGGAAACGGACGGAGCGGATACGGACATTGGCGAGACAGCGGTACAAAAATATGCGCTGGCGCTGCTCGAAAAAGGCCTCTCGCATGCTTACGTGAACCAGGCGATCAGCGCGCTTAAGTTCCATTTTCGTTATGTACTGAATCGCCCTAAGTCGAATGGCTACGTCCGACCCAAAAAAGAAAGCAAACTGCCGGACGTGCTCTCGCTTGGCGAGGTGGTGCGGCTGCTCAAAAGCGTGCCGAATCTCAAGCACAAGACGATTCTGTACCTGACCTATACTTCGGGCCTGCGCGTTAGCGAAGTCGTTCGTCTTCGTCCGACGGACTGCGACCGGGAGCGGCATATCGTGAAGGTACGCCAAGGAAAAGGCAGGAAAGACCGGCAGACCCTGCTCTCCGAGGCGGCAGCCGGAGTATTGGAGCGCTACATCGAGCAGGAACAGCCGGAAGGCTGGTTGTTTCCCGGACAGCGGGAAGGAAGGCATCTGACGGAACGCTCGGCGCAGAAAGTGTTCGAAAAAGCGCTGCTCCAGGCGGGAATTCGCAAAGAAGTGAGCATCCATTCGCTGCGGCATTCTTTTGCGACTCACCTGCTGGAAAACGGAATAGACCTTCGCTACATCCAGGAGCTGCTCGGTCACCAAAGCGTACGAACGACAGAACGCTATACGCATGTGAGCAGACGGGATATCGGGAAGATCCAGAGCCCTTTGGATCGGCTGGGCGGGCTGGATGAGTAGAGCGGAGGAAGTACGGGAATACCGGTGGACGGTGGAATTGACGAAGTTCGAGAATACCACGGAGTAGGCAGGTTGTAAGAAGTTCGGGAATACGGCAGGGAAGAGAGA
Source organism: Saccharibacillus alkalitolerans (assembly GCF_011090185.1). Lineage (GTDB taxonomy): Bacteria > Bacillota > Bacilli > Paenibacillales > Paenibacillaceae > Saccharibacillus > Saccharibacillus alkalitolerans. The sequence continues at coordinate 32,986 of NZ_JAAFGS010000006.1, forward strand.
TTGGCGAAGTTCGGGAATAAGACGTTATCTGTAAGATTTCCCCCAAGAACTTGTAAGTGTCTCATTCGCAACGTCCTGTTGCTTGAAGTAGGCGATGAAGGGTTATAAAGGCTGCCAAGACTATCGAGGCTATAAAGACGGACAAAGCTATAAAGGCGGACAGGGCTATAAAAACGGATAGAACTATAAAGACGTACAGAATTATAAACAGGGATAAAGCGATAAAGATGGACAAGGCTAATGATTAAAGTGGGCCGACGTCCTGTCTCGATTCGAAGAAGTGGTGTAAATCCAACAGATAACATAATATTCACGCTGCGGACATTCGTCCTTGGTCTGGCATTCGCCAGACACCCAACATGCGTTGGGTCGTGAATACAGGAACGTTATGAGAAATCATTGTGGGACAAAGAATATAAACCAAAGCAAAAAAATCAAAACCGAGAGTAGAGCGAGAGGAACCTAAACCATGGATGATTTTACGAAGAAGCGAATTATAAAATTGATGGATGAATATGTTCAACAAGCTGTACCCGAACATGTGAAAGATCAAATAGGATGCAGCTATAAGATCAGAGGGAACCACGTGACCTTGATTGAAGAAAGAAAAGCTTTCAAAAGTGAGAAGTGGGTACAACGCCCAATCGCTCAATTTCGTTTGGACGAAAAGCAGTGGAAAATCTATTGGAGAGATAGTAAAGAAAAATGGCATTTTATAGATGATTATGAACCGAACGAAGATTTTGAAACCCAATTAAAGATCGTTGATCAAGACGAGAATGGAGTGTTTTGGGGTTGAATCGAAGAGGATAAGGAAAGCGACCCGTGAATACAGCATCCGATCTTCGAATCTGAATAGAATGATCAAACATTAGAAAATCTAGGAGAGATCTTAGAAAGAACGAATGGGTTAGGAAGAAGAAAGAGACAAACGAAGATATTGAAACCTGATTTAAAGTCATGAATAAAGACTTTGAAGGAATATTTGAAGTGAACTCGAAGAAGCCAATGACATCTCATAACATAATATTCATGCTGCGGACATCCGTCCTTGGTCTGGCATTCGCCGGACACCCGACATACGTCGGGTCATGAATACAGGAACGTTAGGCGAAATTACCTGTAAGATTAGGAGGTTTATTATGTCAAACCTTAATTTGGAATTGCGTATAGAGAAAATGAATTGGAGTTCCAATTATTCAAAACGAGAAATTACACTTTCTCAAAAATATAAGTTTGAAAATATTCGATTAACTGAAAGTATCATTGATGACTTACATACACTAATTCTTCAAATTAAAGAAGATTTAATGACTTTAAAAGTCAGTATAGTAGGAGAAAATTACTACATCTATATTACTCTAATTTTTGATGATAATGATCCAACAAACAAGATAGATAGAACTCTTAATAGAGTAAAAGAAGCATGCGAGTCATATTTTAAGAATTTACAAGAATTAGGTTTGAAAACAACCTCAAATAATTTTGATTTATTGAATGAAATAATGAATGAAAATGGGTTTGTGTTTAAAGCGCATCAAATTGAAGAATGGGGAGTAGCGGAAGAAATAAAGCAGTTATTGGCTACTCAAAATCAAGACTTTAAGGTTATACAGCATTATCAGTCGAGATTTGATGGAGGATTATCTGGAGGAGCGGAAGACTTTTTGTTTTTCATAGGCAGCTCAGTTTTATCAGGAGTTACTTGGGATGTTTTGAAAGGGATCTTGGCTAGTAAATTTGAAGATGAACGTACAAACATTAAAAGTACTCCTATAAATAATGAAAAATTCAAAAAACTTAGAAGAGAGGTAGCTGAAAGAACAAGAGAAGATTATAGAGAATTAGTACTGACTGATTTTTATCAGAACGAGAATGAGCTTATCTGTGAATTTAAAATTTATGAACCTACTATGAAAACAATAATGATTTTATGTGATCTGGAATATCAAATTAAAGAATTAAAGTATGAAAGAAAGTAACTTCGCCTAACATAATATTCACGCTGCGGGCATACGCCCTTGGTTCGGCATTCGCCGAACACCCGACATGCGTCGGGTCGTAAATACAGGAACGTTAGATGAAACCGACTAATACAATTTATGGAGGCAATATCATGGAAGTTAATATAGAACATCTAAATACTTCAGAACAAATAGCTATTTGGAGGGAAGCTTTTATAAAGCATAATATGAATAGATCGGATGATTATTACGATAATTGCTTGCAAGAGAATATGAACAGCGAACGGGTAACATTATTGGTAATAGTGGCTGGGAAATTAGCAGGATGCGCCCATTTAAAGTATAACTCGGATTATCCTTATTTTAATGAGAATGGAATACCAGAAATCAATGATCTTAATGTATTCCCAGAATATCGAAGACAAGGAATAGCTAATAAATTGATGGATGAATTTGAAGACATGGTTTCTAAGACATATAAGTACATAGGAATTGGTGTTGGAATGTATAAAGATTATGGTGCTGCACAAAGAATTTATTGTCGCAGGGGATATATTCCAGATGGGAATGGGATTATTTATAACAATCAATTTGTAGTACCAGGATCTATGGTATGTGTAGATGATGATTTGAACTTATACTTTACTAAAGAACTAACAAGAGAAAGACTTTGAGGGTGGGTTCAGGGAAGAGTCGGCATCATCTAACACCGTGTTCCCACTGCGGCTCCTACGGAGCCTTGGTCTGCAAGAGGGATTTCGAAGAAGCGGATTCAGCAGACACACCTGCACCGACTAACCGCGTCGCAGCCGCCCCTGTCGGGGCTTAAGTCGGTGAGGCGTCGGGAACACAACAACGTTAAGTGAAATTCCACTAAAGCTTCATGCTTGTAAAATGGTAAAATGTCATCATCAAAACATAAGTAAGAATAATCACTGAATGGCAAGAGCTTTAACAAGTTTTAAATAGTCAGCATTAATAATTTACTTGAAATTAGAAAAAAGTTTGCAGAGTGTAGCTGGAGCTAATCATTTAAAAATATCATAATTTCGTTACTAAAAATTTAAAATGCATAAGAGGTTTTTTGTAACTAGAAGATTTACAGAAAATATACAAGCTAAACTTGTGAATCACAAAAGCTAAGTTTAAAAAATTAGAGGTGAAAAAAATGAGTCTGGGATTAGCTCATAAAGGGTATGAATATCAAGACTTGTTATCTGGATTATTTATTATTGAAAATGTATTGAACGATGTTGATGCAGTTGTAAAAATTGATAAGAAGGAAAGTGAAAATGATAAATTTGACGATTTTACATTAGTATCTTTAAATAATATTTCAAAAAAGCAAATAAAGTACAGTGATGACAAGATAATTGGTAAAGCGGATTTCTCTACTGCAAATTACGATCTGGCTTTAGATACTTTATTTAAATCTTGGCAAGAATCTAATCGTTTAGGTAAAACGGAATTTAGAATCTGTTTAGCCTGGGAATATATAGAGAGCGACGAAGAGCTTGATTTTTTATATGAAGTAGAATGTGATAATTTTTATAAAGATGAAAAGGTGAAGTTTTTAAAATTTAATGTTGATCTGATTTGGGAACGAGATCAGCAACCTAAATCAACATGGAGAAGATTAAGAAGTAAGAGCGAAAATATAAATAGGGATGAGTTTGTCTTATTTTTAGAGGATGTAATAGTAGAGGTGAACTTACCAAAGGCAAGTAATGATATTGCAAATCCGGATGCTTTGGAGAAAATAGTATTTTCAAAGTTAAGACAATTTGGAGTTGGCAAGTATCCTAATCATCACAAAAAAATTGAAGACGTTTTGCTTAATCTCACGCACATTGTTAAGAATGCAAGATCGACCGGAGAGGAAATAAGGCTTAACAATATAGTTTATAAGTTAGGCTTGAAAAATAATTATGGAAACATAAATCAAAAATTTTATATTGATGAAGAATTGAATGTAGTTGATGAATATAAATTTGAAAACTTTAATAATATTATATATTCAAATAAGAAAACTATAATTTTAGGAGAGCCTGGGTCTGGTAAATCATGGTTCATTCAAAATTACATTAAGTATTTGAATAGTAAGAAGATAAAAGTAATTCAACACTATTGTTATACTGGAATGGATGACGTATTTGAAAAAGAAAGAATTACAATTGATATTTTTTTAGCGAATTTAGTGAATGATATTCTAATATCATTCCCTGAATTAATTGAACTAAAGAAAACAAAATATGGTGTTGATGTGGAGGAGCTACAAAACTTATTTGATAGCATATCAGAAGATACAGTGTTGATTATTGATGGTCTTGATCACATAGGAAGAATATATAACTTTCATAAAGCAATTATGAAAAAAATTGAAACAGAAATAATACAAGTTTTATCTAATTTTGTTTTTACAGAAAAGTTGCATGTAGTTTTAGCTTCCCAACCTGCAACAGATGTCATTGAACTCACTAAGCAAGGATATGAGACTTATAATATTGTTCCTTGGAATATACATGACGTTCAAAAATTTTTGATAAAGAATAATATGACTGATAGCTCTTTAAATAAAGAGATAACCTTATCCCAAATACTGTTGGACAAGAGTAAAGGTAACCCATTATATCTGAAGTATCTAATGCAAGAACTCGAACGGAAAAAATTGTCTTATATATCCCTAGAATTTCTCCAAAAATTCCCTCAATATGACAACAATTTAACGAGTTATTATGAATATTTATTGTCTTTAGTACCTAATTCTCAGAAAGTTCCTCAAGTATTAGCAGGTGCCCCTTTTCACCTGACTAAAAAAGAACTGGTTGAGATTACTCATTTAGGTGATTATGTTGAGGAAAGTATTGATCTAATTCAAAGTATACTTAAACAAAACAAGTGTAATAGCGGTTATACAATTTATCACGAAAGTTTTCGAAGATATATTATTGAGACGCTTGAAAAGAAAAACGTCAATGTTCAACGACTTATCTATGACGAATTAATAGAATGGTTAATACGTAACGGCTTTTATAATGTTAGAAAATCATACCTATATCTGTTTACACTTCTTTTTGAATCTATGAGATACGATGAAATTCTCAAATATTGCAATAAGGAATTTGTAGTAGACAGTTTGTTTTATGGAAATAATATTGAATCTATAAAAAAGAATTTTGAAATATTGATTAAAGCTGCTTGCAGTAAACATGACTATGAAGAATTGATAAAATGCACTGAATTAAGCAATATGATTTATAGTTTAGAGTATTCATTTGATGAAAACTCAGAATTATACTACGAAGTATTAGGGTTAGTAAATGGTTTTCCTAGATTAAAAAATATATTGCTATACGAAGACCAAATGGCACTTAATTTAAGTCAAGGATTAAAAGTCTGTTACTTATGTTCGAAAAATAATAATATTCCAGATTGGGAACCCTATATTAAGGAATTGAGAAATCAAAAAGATAGAGGATACGATAGTGATTTAAATGAAAAAGAATTATATAGATACTTTATTTGTGCTTGCTTAGATTTGGGCTGGGACATGGAAGAAAGATTGTCAAAGATAAGAAAATCCTCTTTAGAAGAACAACGCCACATAGTTATTGAGGAATACAATAGACGAAACGAAATCGATAAACTGATTGATATTATTAAGTCAATGTCTAAAAATGAGAATTGGAATAAAAGTCTTGCGTTTTTTTTTCATGAAGATTATGAAGTTGATTTAAGTAATATTACTCAAATCTTCGATACATTAAGGAACGTTGACTCGTATTCTGAAGAGAGTATTTCGGCGGTATCTTTTTATGTGAAACACATAAAAAGAATAAATCAATTACATGCTAAAGAATTAAGCTTATTTTTAGAAGAAATAAAAAATAGAAACTGGTTTTTCAATTGGTTTATATATATAGCTGAAATGGATAGGGCTCTTAACGAACTTGAAAATGTTGAATTTGAAAAAAATATTATAAATGCATTCAAATGGTTGACCTATGATACTGAGCCTTTTAAAGGAACGCCAAGAACTTGTGATTTATATAAATACGAAGAAATTATTTATAAGTCAATTAAAGAACCTATTATTTTTATTAAGACAGAAAAAACTTGGAATGAAGTTTTAAATATTTTGAAAATAATGTCTGCAGAAACAACTACTTTTTTACAGGGTTCAGCTGGTGGTCCACTACCAACATATAAATTATTAAACATAGTAACTAGTATTGCTAATCAAGATAATTTTGAAATAATTACAACAATGATAAATGAAATAATTAATGAAGAAGATAAGTATAGATTTTATTCTTATCTGGCAGATTATAGTTTTAAAAATGCAGCAATACTAGCTAAGGCAGGACATCTAGGCTCATCAAAAGAAGCATTTAAAAAAGGCATTGTATATATGCTATCGTATTCTTTTCGAAAAGATCGTACCCTCAGTCATCTTCTTGACAGTGTTTCATCGACATATAGTCTTGATAAAGAGTTAGGTCTCAATAACATATTAAAACTTAAACCTTTAGCTGATGCTGTAGTACGTCATACTGATGGGAAAAGTACTAAAACTTATCAATTAGAGTGGTTTAAGCTATTAGTTGATTCTGATATTGAACTAGCTCTTACTTTTCTTAGAAAAGAACTTACACAGAATTTTAATTATTGGATATTAGAGGATTGTATGGAGTATTTATTGATTTCGAGCAATAGTACTTTATCTCCTAGAATTGAGAATGTTCTTTTCAAAACTTTTCCAAAGGTTATTACAGAAAATTTTATTTCTGCATATTTAACAAATATTGAGTGTTTGTTAGAGGAGAATTCAGAAAGTATAGCTGAAAGATCTTTCAAAGAACTAATGAGTCGATTTGATTCATATGATCAAACAGAGTATGTAAGTGAAGGTTTAGTTAACCGATTAAATAGCTTCTGCAAGCGATTTGAAGTTCATTGGAATAAAAAAATCAGTGTAAAAAAACAAAAAACATTTTATCCTTCTGTGGACACCTTAAGAAAAGAAATTGTCAGACGAAGCTTTACTGAGTTTTCATTTGCGGAATTAATTGAATATATCAAAGAATACGGAATCAGCAGAGAAGACTCTCTTAGCGTCTATTATTACTTGTCCCAAAAGTTAGATGGAGAACTTGATGACGAAAAAAGAGCATTCCTTAGTGGCTTGGTCTATATTTGTTTTAACAGGACGTCTACAGACTCTACTTGTAATCAATTGATTGAAATTGTGGATAATTTAAGTTTAGATTATGAAAAAATGGCTCTACTTTATATGCTAATGTTCTTGCGTCATAATGATGGTTGGTACAGAAGGTTTACACAAACAAAGTTTTTCAATAAAGCTCATAAATATGATTCAAATGAAGCTGAAAAAACGTTCTTTGAATTTATTTATCATAATTTTTTTGAAGTCGACTATTCTTTGGCTGTTGGAGGAGAGATCATAAATGGTTTGAGTACGATCAATTATGATTCTAATTTAGTTTTTAAGCATTGGAATAATCTCTATGAGATTATTAACTTTAGATTATCAGGTCAACTGGAATACGATTGGAAAGAAGTGAAGCGAGAAAAAGAAGAGTTCGATGTACACGAAAAAATGTTTTTGCTTCTGCTTTCAAGATTAAAGTACGGTGAAGCTAATAGATTTAAGTCAATAACAAGTGAACTTGATGATTTACTTAAGGATAAAATGTTAAGATTTAAATTTGTAAAACCATTTACTCAATTCGTATTTGAAAAAGATAAATACACTGATTACGCACTATGCTTATTGTTGGTAGTTGTACAAAAACGCTATGAATTTAAGGAGATTGTTGAATTTAAGCTAGAGAGTATTTTTGAAGAGATTTATCCAACTCAAAATCCAACTATAAATTTCTTGATTCGTTCTATCATTCAAATGAAACACCAAGAGACATATTGTGAATATGAAATCGATACACTAATTATTGATGAGAGAACGTCTTACTTTCTTGACTTAGTTGAAAAAAATGATAAGAGAATTTCTTTTTTTGGCGAATGTGGAATAAATGTTGGTAAGGTGATCGAAGCATACGTTAATGAAATACAAGATGAGAAATTCGTAGATGAAAAGAGAGAGATCTTATATAATCGCGTTTATAATGTTCTTATACCAAACGTCTATTTTTATGATGTATTAACTAAATACTTAGGGATTGAGGTAGAGAAATATTTAAGAGCATTGGCTGGAACACCTTTCTATGAGCCTTATGAGATTAGCCTGTATAGCGCTATATTAGACAATATTCCAATGTTGATTTCACAGCATACTTCGCTTGGTCCAAGACCTGATGATTTACTGCTTCCTCAGTTTGTAGAGGAAGGATATGAAGAAGTCGAAATGAATGATTGGGTAAGAGTTGGATATATTGAGAAATGGTATAATAAAATGAATAAATTCAAAAGTGATCCTGTAAGCAATATTGATACTATCACGATTGTATCAGGTGTCGGTTTTGATGGAGAAACTTATATAGTTCCGTTCATGAAGCTCGACGAATACGAATATTTTGAAGAGACTGAGTACAATAATATCAATCTATTACAGTATCATGATTTTAAAACGTTCCTCACAACCAATTTTTCTTTAGTTGATGACCCGTACCTTAATTACGACACAAAACAATTGTTGGGTGTGATACCTGAAATTCTTCAATATTTAAGTGTTCGAATGATAGATAGTGGGCGTGGTATTATTGGTTGCACAAAGGAAGGCGAAGAGGTAATTAGATACTCTAGGTGGGAAAATTGTTATATAGATGATAGCGACTGTTTACCTTATTTAATTGGTAGTCAGTTATTAATGAAGAAAAAGACATTTGAAGAGTTATGCTATATTTCACCTGTAAAACCATTATGCTATACAACAAAAATTATATGAAATAAAATGGCCGCCTTTATACAATAAATAGCGGCCATTTTATGATTTGAATTACAGTGTAGCAAATAGTTTATTGAAGATTTTAGCTTAAAAAGAAATGAAACTTCACTTAACATCATATTCATGCTGCGGACATACGTCCTTGGTCCGGCATTCGCCGGACACCCGACATACGTCGGGTCGTGAATACAGGAACGTTAGATGAAATTTCTTGCAATTCAAAATCACGATTTGTTCTATACTTTTGGACATATATAAAAATAAAAGACACTATAACAAAATTATAATGTCTTTTATTAGCTTTTAAATTTTAGTTTTATTATTTATAGCTTTAGATTATCGGTTAATTTGTTTGGATAGGTATGGGTTTACGAGATTTATTTTTTATCTTTAGAATATATCCTAAGGAAAGAACTAAGTAACAAATACCTAACCCGCTATACAAACCAGGAAGTTTGAAATATTCAATCATCAGATAAATAATAACAAGTGATACGCTACAAATAAACGTAGAATAAACCAATACCCATTTCTCTAAGTCTATTGCTTGTAAAGTAGATCTTAAAATCATTTGTACGCCGTTAATTGTACTTGATAAAAGCGCCACAGGTAACATTTGATGTACAATAAGTATAATGCTTTCTTTATCAGTAATCATTCTAGCAATCGGTAACGAGAACACAATCATTACTAGAGCAAGAGGAGCTAATAGCCCTAAAAGAAAAGTACAAGATAAACGGGTATAATCGGTCCCTTTTTTGTCCTTGCCATATGATTGAGCAGAAAGTGTCATACACACACCTGAAAGAGCATACATAGGAATCATAAAAAGTTCTGTTAAGGTTGAAATGACTGTATATCCAGCTAAGGAATGAACATCCAGTCTTGTTATGAAAGCCATTATAGCGATAGCGAAAAATGTGTATTCAATTAAATCTTGAAGTGCAAGAGGTATGTACAATCGAAACAAACGATACAAAACCTCTTTTTTTAGAATAAAAGAATAATTGAATATTTTGTATTTATTGAAGAAAAACATACTTAAAACTAAACTGACTGTGTAACCGACGACAGAACCAATAGCAGCTCCTTTTGCTCCTAATTTGGGGAAGCCAAACTCCCCATAAACGAGTATGTAATCTACACACACATTAACTATGCTAGCAGCAGTCAAACTATAAACTAAGATATGAGATTTTTTGATATTTTTAAAATAAGCAGAAAAACTGAATAAAATTAAATTTATACCAATTGTTAAGCCTGCTATATTTAGATACTCTTTAACGACAGTTAATGTCTCAGGGTTCAATCCATAGATAATTTGCATTATATTTTTTCCATAGCTTAAAATAAAAATTTCACATAGAATTCCTATTATTACAGAAATACTTATTGTGACATTAAATGATTCTCCAAATTTTTCAATGTTATTTTTCCCAAAATACTGACCTCCAATAATATTAAAAGCACTACATAACATTCCTATAGTACCGGTGATTAAAAAGATAAAAGAGGAAGCTACACCAACTGCTGCAAAATCTTCAACTTTTAAGCGACCTACAATAGCTTGATCAGTAATTTGGAAAATGATTTGAAAAAATTGGGTTGCCATGAGCGGAAGCGCCATACTAGTGATTAAGTTTAAATTATTTTTATTTTTGATAGAGATCTTTCTAAACATTTATAATATCCCGAATTTCTTTGTTTGTTATAGTAATATATTTGTGTAAATCAATTAAAAAATCTTTTATATCTTGATCAATGGTATTTTTATCCACTTTATAAAGATTAGATATTTCTTCTACAATGGAAAAAAAACTTAAACCCTTTTCCAAGTCGGTTATAACTTTCACTGCTATATGATCAGCACTAAATATACTACCATTTACTGCAATGGTTCCTTCTCCGTTCTCCTCCATTCTTAAAATAAAATGAGTACCTAAAGAAGTTATTTTTCTTTTCATGACTTCACCCCCATAGGACATCTAGTATCAGAGAATTCGATGTCTTTATTTAATGCAAAGGCACAAGCTCTACATCCACCTCCACATTTATGTAAAATGCTACATGAAGCACAAGGTCCCTTTATATCGGAGAGACGGTTTTTTCGAAATGCATTGAAAGTTTTGGATCCATTCCATATTTCTTCTAATTCTTGTTCCAATAAATTCCCTGCACTTAGTTCTGTTTCAGAAATCATTAAGCTACATCCATAAACATTTCCAAAACCATCAATAGCAATACTATCTTTTCCTGCCGTGCAAAAGTACTCGTCTTCTCCAAAATTAGTTGAAGCATCGGAACGAATCCAAACATTTATATCTTCTTCTCGTTGGTTCAGAAGAAGAGGAGCATATAGTTCCCACGGACAGTTACTTTCTCCCGTTGAAACTATGTTAACGCTAGGAGTGAAATTGTTGTTCTTTTTCATGTCAGTGATTTTCAACAAAATATTTGTCCAATCTTCAAATGGTAAATACACATCGTTCATACTTTCCGAAGCTCCGCCTACAGAAGCTAAAAGCATGATTGCCACATTATTTATTCCTAATTTTCCAATAAATTCAATTGTTTCGATTAAATGATCTGCATTTAATTTGGATAAAGTTATAATGCCATCGACACTTACATTCGCTTCATGAAGCATTCTTACTCCACTTAATGTTTTCTGAAAGGCACCATTCTGTCCTCTACAAAGATCATGTATTTTTTCGTTGGGTCCATCAATGCTTATGCAAACTTTACTAACATTAGTTTTAGCTATTTCTTTAGCAATTTTCGAAGTGATTAATGTGGCATTAGTATTCACATAGTATTCAAAATCGTATTTATCTGCTAACTTCATTATGTCAATAAAATCTGAACGTAAAAAAGGTTCTCCTCCTTCTAAGCTCACTCTAAGTACACCCAGCTCGTCTAGTTGACTAAGTATACGATCAATTTCTTTCAAATTCAAGTATTTAACATGTGAGTGGTATTCTGGTGCAGAAGCTGAACAAAAATCACATTTCAGATTACATCGCGAAGTTACAGAAAAGTCCGCATAGTAAGGTCTCCGGCTGTATTTCAAAACCATTATGAATTTCTCCTTTGTTATAAAATAGGGAAAGCCAATGTTTTTTATGCATTGGCTCTTTTGGAAAGACTGGATTGTCAAGCAGTTTTAGGCAGAGGGTTAGATCCACCAGCATGATTTTTCCCCCAAAGAATAATAGGCTTAACTGTTGGTTTTTTGTATTTTACCATTTTAATACACCTCCTTTGAATTTATTGTAGATTGGGTAAAAAAAAAGAATGTGAATTTTATCTCTTTTTATATATTTTTTTATTTATGGAATGCCGATGAATACTCAGCAAAGTAATACAAACATCATCTAAACCAGCTAATCAAAGTCAAGTCTTTCATAAGACAATCGTTGAGTCTTCCAAATGAAACAGACTGAAATAAACCTACCTTAGAGGGTAGATAAAAAATGGATTCTATATCCAATTTCATCGTTTAATTAGCTTGAAAGGCCGATCCGGAGTTCCACATGCCGAAAATAATGCGTAAAAGCTTATGCGAAGTGGCTACAATCGCGACTTTTGCTGGTTTGCCTTCGCTGCGTTTTTGCTGATAAAATTGAAAAAGAGTCGAATTTCTCGGACCGTGGATCTGCTTGGAAATGCCGGCTACGGTCGCTTGATAAAGCGCTGTTCGCAGGTACGAAGAGCCCCGTTTCGATATTCGATTCTTCTTGGATTTGAAGGTTCCCGATTCGTGAACAGCTGAGTCTAGCCCTGCAAAAGCTGTTAGCTGCTTCACGGAAGGGAACCTTTTTATGTCTCCAATTTCAGCAACGAGCATGGCTGCTGTCAAGGGTCCTACCCCTGGAATGGTACGAAGCAGCGCGTAAGTTTCAATCGATTCCGCGAGGGATTGCATCGATCGTAAAAGGTCATCCATGCAATCCTGATACGTTTGAAGAAGGTGGATATATGACCTGAGAACTGCCTTTTGAGCCTCGATGCCATGAAGATCTGGCAGGCTGTGTCTGGCTATTTCAAGCAGCTGCTTCCGCTTGGTTTCGTTCCAAGCTCGACCTCGACGATTGCTCAACAGGAGGTTCAACACCTCTTCTGGATCTGCAGCGAGAAGCTCGACAGGAGTCGAAAACCGAGATCATAATTCCAAAGAAGTTCGGTTGCAGACCTTTTGAAAAGCTTGATCGTAACCCGGAAAAAGGAGATCCAAAACGGCGCGAAAATGAAGCTGCGTTTGGCCGTATAAGGCTGTCCAATGCTGATATTGCCGGCAGATCACACGGAGCTGCTGGACGGTCTCGTCCAACGGTACGTGAGGCTGAGGATCTTGCAAGTAAAAAACGTGGGCAATCCGCATCGCATCGATAGGATCGGTTTTCACCTTGCGTACTGCCTTTTGCTTCAGTTGGTGGGTTAATAACGGATTGAGAAGCACGACCGAATATCCGTGAGCAGCAAAGAAGGAAGCCAGAGGTTTCGAATAGTTCCCCGTGGCTTTAAGAACGACTTTAGGCTCTTGACCGGAAACAGATTTCAGCTCCTCTAGAACAGCTAGAACCCTTTGAAGATCTTCTTGGGAATGATGAAATGTAAACGGTTTATACAGACAATTGTGGTAGGAAAGAAAAGCAGCCGCCACGCTTTTACCTTTGGCGACGTCAATGCTGAGAACAGGTTGATTCATGAGGACCTCCTTCATGTTCACTGGGGCCAGCACTTTCGTTCTCCACAGGTTGGCACGGTGATGCGGGCTCTGGGCCCAACCAGCTGAATCGGGGTATGAACAAAAGGCGAGGGCCGATAACACTTTACAAGACGGGATCGGTGTCCCAACAAAATATGTGTTATTCTGCCCAGTGTTTTCTCCAGTATAAAGAAAAAATTCATCCTCGAACGAGTCGGGGATGAACTGAGAATACCAACATAATATTCACGCTGCGGACATTCGTCCTTGGCCCGGCGTTCGCCAGACACCCAGCATACGCTAGGTCGTGAATACAGGAACGTTATCAGAACAGACTTGCAATAAAAAGCAAAAACCATACATAACTCAGATAAAGTCGAAGGAAGAAGCGATTCGGTGGGCGATGAAAATGCCGGACCCACACGGGCACGAGGAAGGTCGGATCGAGCTGCGGCAGGTAATCGAATAGGGAAGGAAGCCGGACATTTTCTGGTTTGACTTCAGTGATCGGAGCCGAACTGCTTCACAAGCAAAGCGAAGCCGTAAGGTTGTCCCGGAATGTCTGGAGCTTTGACGCCGAATGTATCGAGGACGATGATGATGATGCGGTCGTGCTTGGAGAATTCGCGGCGTTGACGGGAAAAGAAGCCCAGGTTGCGCAGATCAAGAGTTCGATCGACGGGGACGTTTGATAATCGGAGAAAAGGATCCTCGCTATGTGACTTGATTTAGCGACAGACAGAATATAACGTTGGTATATGCAGATCAAGAAGCGAACGCGGGGAGCAGTACTCGAGCAAACGGACTGCCGTATGCGAAAATAAGGAAGCGCTTCATTAATCGGAACTTGGGAGGACCTATCATGCGTTACCAAAATTGGGCCGGTAACTTTACGTACGGCGCGACCGAAATGATTAATCCGGAAAGCGTGGAGCATCTGCAGCGGTTGGTCAAAGAGCATCGGAAAATAAAAGTTTCGGGCAGCGGCCATACTTTTAATTCGATCACGGATACGGACGGAATATTCGTTTCGCTGCGGCATTGGAACCGGATGTTGGAATTAAACGAAGAACGCGGCACGGTAACGGTCGAAGGAGGGATCACGTACGGGGAACTGTGCGTGGAGCTCAGCCGGACCGATTATGCTCTTCATAACTTGGCATCGCTGCCCCATATCACGGTTGCCGGCGCCGCAGCCACGGCGACGCATGGCTCGGGCAGCCGAAACGGAAGCTTGGCGGCAGCGGTGGAAGCCGTTGAACTCGTCGACGCGAACGGAGAGCTGCATACGTTCAGCCGCGGCGACGCGGAGTTTGCCGGCGTCGTCGTGAACCTCGGCGCGCTTGGCATCGTGACGAAGCTGACGCTGAAAGTCGTGCCGGCTTATTCCGTCAGACAGTTCGTCTATGAGAATCTGCCTCTGTCGCAGCTTGAAGCCAACGCGGCCGGCATCTTCGCGGGTGCTTACAGCGTAAGCTTGTTCACGGATTGGCAGCAGCCGAGATTTCATCAGGTATGGACGAAATGCCGGGAAGAAGACGGCGCAAGCTATGCCGGACATGCGGATTATTACGGGGCGCGGCCCGCGGCGGCTCCCTTGCATCCGCTGCCGAACATGCAGGCGGAAAACTGCACGGAGCAGCTCGGCAGGCCCGGTATGTGGCATGAGCGGCTCGCGCATTTCCGCATGGAGTTTACGCCGAGCGCCGGCAAGGAGCTGCAGAGCGAATACTTGATGTCGCGGGAACACGTGTACCAAGCGGCGCTTGCCGTTCATCGGCTGCGGGAGCATCTTGCACCGATCTTGTTCGTCGGCGAAGTGCGGACGATCGATGCGGACGATTTATGGTTGAGTCCTTTTCGCGATCAGCCTTCGGTGGCGTTCCACTTCACATGGCGGGACGACTGGCAGGCGGTCGAGCGCGTGCTTCCGCTGCTGGAAGAAGCGTTGGCGCCGTTTAACGCACGCCCGCATTGGGGCAAGCTGTTTACGGTACCGGCCGACGCTCTGCGGGGACAATTCGACAAGCTGCCGGAGTTTCGGAAGCTGATCGATAAGTACGACCCTGACGGAAAATTCAGCAATGAATTTTTGGATACGTATATTCGCCCAGCCCGGAAATGACGAAGAAATAACGCTTTATCCAAACAACCGCCTTTCGAATACATTCGGCAGGTGGTTGTTTGGCGTTCATCTTTCGCAAAAAGTCAGTGAGCTAACGGGCGGAAGCGGCGTTCATAGGGTATGGGATTCGATCGGCGGAGAGGACACGGAGCAGAGATTGGCCTGTTTTTCGAAAATACGGCAACGGGAGAGACTTTGATATGGACTGTTTAGGATGCCGCATAGCCAACCGGATCGAGCCCGGTTTGAATATTTTTTACGAAAACGAGTACGTCACCTGCGTGCTGGACATCGATCCGTTTAACGAAGGACATACGTTGATCCTTCCGAAGAAGCATTTCGTGGACGTGGATGAGATCGAGCAGGAGACTTCGCACGCGATTATGGATGCCGCGAAGATCATCGCAAAAGCGCTGAAGGAAGTATATCAGCCGGACGGGATAAGGATTTGCCAAGACGGAGGCCTATTCAACGACCTGACGCATTACCATATGCATCTCATTCCCAGATACGAAGGCGATCATTTTCCTTGGGGCGAGCCGATGAAGCCGCACGATGCGCGAATAAGGCTGAGCGAAACAAAAGAGAGTCTATTGAAAGTCATGGAAGAACGGCTTTAAAGCGCGTGTCCGTATCCTTACGCCCGACAAGCGAACAAGCCCGGTTTATTAGGAACGACGAAAATGATAAAATTTGATTTTGCCTCTAATACTTACGAAGACAAGGAGAACGCAATGAAATTTGCATGCCCCTGCTGCGGGTATCGTACATTAACCGAAGAACCGCCGGGTTCGTACGATATTTGCGGCATTTGTTTTTGGGAAGACGACGCCGGTCAGTTTTACGATCCGGATAACCCGGGCGGAGCCAACAAGGTGTCTCTGCGGGAAGCGCAGGAAAATTTCGCGAAGTTCGGCGCCTGCGAAGAACAGAGCATTCCGCATGTCAGAAAGCCCCGTCCGTCGGATGTGTACGAAGGCCCGCTCGACGTCTCGAAGGTCTGCAGGATGCCGATCGAAGAATTGATCCGCCTGTTCGCGGCGACGGGAACTCCGCTGACCGCGGTGCTGGATCTGTACAAAGGCCTTATCCGAGTCGAGGGATCGAACTTCCGGTTCAACTCCGCCCAATTGCGGGATTACCTGAGCGAGGAAGAGTCCTGGGAATACACGATGCTGATGAACCGGGATAATCCCAACGTCCGTTTCGGAGACAAGCGGGTATACGAATTGTCCCCGTCGGAAGCCGAGGAGAATATCCGGCGGATCAGGGACCGTTTTGTTCAGGCCGTCCAAGAAAAGCATCGGCTTTAAGCCGGGTAATGTGTACTAATTTAAGGGATCGCAATCGAACGGATCAAGGAAGATCACGATACGGAAAGGAGCGGGGAACATGCCTTTACCTATGGTTCATCTGGGAGTCGCGGCCCGTTATTTCGAGGGAAGCCGCGTTCCGGATGCTTTTGTGCTGGGAAGCATCGCGCCCGACTCCATACATATGAGAAAAGACGCCGGTCGGGAAGATAAAGCTCGCACGCATTTCGGCGGCAAAGAGACGAGCCCGGAAATTCTGAAGCGGCATTATGCGGAATTCATCAGCCGAAGCGCCGATCTCGATCGGAAATGGTATATCAAAGGGTATTTTGCCCATGTGCTGACCGATTATTTGTGGGGACGAAGCGTCTATGCGGAGTTCAAGAAACGGATGGAAGAGGAGTTTGCAGCGCCTGAACGGATCAAACCGCAGTATTATCTCGACACGGACAGGATCGATTTTCTGCTGTATGAGACGGCGGAGTGGAGGGAGCGGCTCTGGCAGGGCCTTCTGCGCGCTCCCGCTTATGAGGTGAGTCCTCTGCTGAATGCGCAGGAAGTGAACGATTGGCGTCTGCGTACGATTCGTTGGTTTGAACAGCCGACGAACAAGCCGGAGATCGGACCGCGATACATCACGCCGGAAGTCGTCGAGACTTTTATGCTGGAAGCCGGAGACGCAATCCGCGGCATGATCGATGAATGGGAGCAGTAGAAAAAGATAAGAGGAGACAGAAGGATCATGGGAACAGTCAAAAAAGTTTTTTATTTTATAGCCGTATTTCTTGTTGTATTTATTGTTGCTCAGGTTATTGTCAAAGTAGTCATTACCTCGGCGATTTCGGATGACTACTTGAAAAGTCTGATCACCCTTTTGTTATCGGTGGGCATTGCCCTTTTTGCGGCGATCAAGATTACCGGAAGAAGCGCTCGTAAGAAATTGTAATCTCAAGGGTGCGGAAGGCTCAAGACCGAAGGAGATAAGAAAAGACATCCGCCGACAGTTTGAAGGCTTATTTCAATAATCTGCGAGGTGATCGGATGGACAAGATTTTAGCGATATTGATTTTGGGAATGGGTTTAACCGGTGCCCTTTTAATGATCTTAGTGACTCAGTGGTTTAACTCCCCGGTAGGGAACGTATTGAAAATCATGACGGCTGTTTCAGCACTCCTTTTTATCGGATTTGCTGTCTCGGTTCGGATCGTTCGTCGGCGGTTTGATGCCGAGAACGGCAGATAATCGGTTTATACGTCATGAAGCGCTTTTGGGTATGTATGATTGGGAGGCGTACAGGCCGATCGAGCGCTAGCGCCGCCAAGCGATTCTCCCTACAGCCTATCCAAAAGGAGTGTACATCGATGAAAGCCATCACTGTCGAACGACAAGAAACGACCAACGGTCTGATCCTGACTGAACTTCCGACTCCCGTACCGGCAGAAGGCGAACTGTTGATCAAAGTCCATGCCGCAGCGGTCAATCGGACCGATATCGTGACCCGCGAAGGAAAATCCGGCTATGCTTCGAATCCGATTCTGGGCGTAGAGATATCAGGCGTGGTTGAGCAGGCGAACGGCCGATCGGAATTTGCGCCCGGAGACCGTGTGATGGGCCTGGTGAACGGCGGAGGCTATGCGGAATATGCGGTGATGCCGGCGGAGCGTGCGATGCGGATTCCGGATGCGTATTCCTTCGAACAAGCAGCGGCCGTACCCGAGGTGTTCCTGACGGCGTATCAGACGCTGTATTGGATCGGGCGTCTGCAGCGTAACGAGTCGGTCCTGATCCATGCCGGGGCGAGCGGTGTGGGAACGGCGGCGATCCAATTGGCCAAAAAGCTCAGCGGAGCGAAAGTTATCGTCACCGCCGGATCGCAGGAGAAACTCGATTTCTGCGGCGAACTGGGAGCGGATGTGCTAATCAATTATAAAGAACAGTCTTTTGAGCAGGAAGTGCTGAAAGCGACAGACGGTCAGGGCGTCGATCTGATTCTGGATTTCGTCGGCGCGGATTATTGGGACAAGAACCTGGCGAGTATCAAAAAGGAAGGCCGCTGGGTGCTGATCGGCATACTGGGCGGTATCCAGGTCGAGCAGGTGAATCTGTTTGCGCTCATGTCCAAATGCGTACAGCTCACCGGGACGCTGCTCACGCCGAGAAGCGATGAGTACAAGGCGCGTTTAACGGCCGACTTTGTCAAAGACGTCTTCCCGCATATCGAGCAAGGCGAGATCAAGCCGATCATCGATACCGTCTTCCCTCTGGAACAGGCGCTGGAAGCCCAGCGGCATATGGAAGCGAACCGGAACATCGGGAAGATCGTTTTGAGAACATAGGCATGTCGAAGAGCCGCGCGGTTGCGCGGCTCTTCTTCGCGTTTAAGTGACATTGACGAAGAGAGGAAAAGGGCTTTGAGCCTTAAGGGAATTCGACCCGCTTATTTTGTTATTCCGCTGCTATTGAGTCGGGGGCGATTGTCCGATATCTTTTTCCCACCCCGTATTCATTCCCAGACCTACTTGAATCGCCTGAACTTCTGCCGCATCAATATCCAGAATTTCCGGTTTAGAAGAGCCGCAGCCAAATAAAAAAACAAAAAAAGCACAGCCTAACCATAACTTTAACTTCATTTCTGCCGCCTCACTTTATAGAGAGTATATATGAGCTTATTATTAAAAAACATAAATCCAATCGGCGAGGGTGGTCCAGTTGAAGCAAGGGCTCATTGTGCTGCTGAACGGAACTTCAAGTTCGGGAAAGACCAGCATTTCCAGCGAACTGATCCGTCAGAAGGAAATTCTTTTTCACCATTTATCGGTTGATGACTTTTTTAATAACTATAATGATTTCATTAACCGGAAGCTTCCCGATGAACTCCCGAGGGAAATCGATCATCAAGCTGTCTCGCAAATCGTGGATGACTCCATCGTCTCCGTGTACTACTCGACCGTTAAATTGTTTTCGGAAATGGGTTTGAATGTGATTGTGGATACCGTTATCGATAATGACAAGCGGTTTAGCGAGTTCATGGATGCATGTTCCGGTCAGCCCCTGCTGTATGTAGGCGTCCTATGCTCCAGAGAAGAACTCGTAAGAAGGGAACAAGCAAGGGGAGACCGGCATATCGGACTGGCGACTTCTCAGTTCGACAACGTCTATCGGTTTAACGAATATGACCTTGAAGTGAATACGGAGCAGTTGAATCCCGCAGAATGCGCCGAGAAGATTTTGAATGCGATTAAGTCCGATATACATGACGACATAAGAAGGGGATCGATATGAAAGCCGTTATTGTGGAACAGTTTGGCTCGCCGGAGAACATGAAGTATAAGCGGATTACCTGGAAGGTGTGAGATGCAGAGGCGTTGACGGCACTGAACCCAAGCTGAAGAAAGAGGGCGAGCCGATGATCGATATTTCCCGCTTGGCACCGCAAGAACCGATTAAGATTATTATAGGGGCTTCATCGCAGCGCTATACAGGATGGATACAAACGCAGCAGGAACAATTAAACTTACTCGAAGCGAAAGATTGGGAACAAAGCTTCAAAGATCGAAAAATCGACGCTATACTTTCCGAGCATGTTTGGGAGCATTTGACTTATGAAGAGGGCGTGCAGGCCGCTCGAAATTGCTTCGCTCATTTGAATACGGGAGGATATGTTCGCTGCGCGGTTCCCGACGGTTATTTTCCGAATGAAGAATATCAGAACCTCGTGAAAGTCGGCGGGCCAGGTTCGCCGGATCATCCTGCGGCAGGCCATCAGATCGTACATAATTACCGAACCCTAACGAAGATGTTCGAGGAAGCCGGCTTCGAAGCGGAGTTGTTGGAGTACTGCGACGAGGCAGGGAAGTTTCATTTTAAAGACTGGGATCCAGAGAAGGGGTTCATCTATAGGTCCGAAAGGTTTGACCACCGGAACCGGAACGGGCATTTGGGATTCGTATCGTTAATCGTAGACGCGAAAAAGGGGTAACGACATGGAGTCATCGAACGAATTCAAGATCATTTCCAAGCATCGCATGATCCATCATTACGCGCAAAAAGACATAAACGGAAAAGCGTTAAAAGAGCAGATTCGCCGAGAGACCGGCGGCTGCTGAACGCGGGAGGAAGAGGCCTTCCGGCCTCGCCGACGAATGTTCGGTCTGCTTTTTCAGATGCTTATCGAAAAAGTCGAGCATGCAGCCGTTAATGACGGCATTCGCTCTGCGAGGCGCGATCTTCCCCGTCACGCCCAGCATGCGGAAGACCGGCGAGATAAACTGGACGTCGGTAAAGTTCAGGTGTTCCGTATCTTCGATATGGAGCACCTGTCCGCCTTCCTCGACCGCTTCGCGCATGCGTTTCAGTTCCAGCTTTTTGTCTTCCGCCACCTGATCTTCCCATTCTCGGGTCGAACCCATGCGCTTCAGCTCGTCGTCCGTGTAGACCCGGTTATCCGCCACCCGCTGCAGCCGCTGGAATTCGCTTTCCGAGTGGATGAACAAAAAAGGCTTGCGCAGGCGCTCGCGGTCGCGCAGCCGATACAGTCCGCCGTCCAGATCGATGCCGGCCGCGATTCGCGGATCGTAAGCCGCGTCGTACGCCGTCGCTCCGCCGATGGAATGACCGAACGTGCCGACATGACCGAGATCGATTTTTCCTTTTAACGAACTCGGAATCCGCCCCGATTGAATGCGTTCGAACTGGTCCAACACAAACGTTACATCGTCGGTCAATATGCCGCCCAGCTTATCGCGGTTCTCGCGTTCCGTGCGGTAATCGTGCTCGGGCGAAAACAAGCCGCTGCTGGCGTTGCGCGTGATTCGTCCGTCCGGGAACTCCGTGGCGAACGTATTGTACGTATGGTCGATCACAGCGACGATATAGCCGTGGCTCGCGAGATCTTCGGCCTGCGACGTATGCATAAATCTGGAGGAGCCGAATCCGGGATTCGCCAGGATCAGCGGATAGGCGTCCTGCGCCGAAGAGACGATCGCTCCCGAATGGGCATGACCGGATATGTACTTCAGATGCTGAAAAGTAAATCCGGGAAGGCCGTAATCCGCAGCCATATCGGGCAAAATCCGGGTGTCGGGAATAAAGCGCAACGGCCTGCCCGATTCGCCTTCGGCCGGGTACCAGACCTGAACCATCAGTTCTCTCGGGCTGCCTGCGGTCCGGTCGAACGTCTCTTCCCGAGCTTGATCCGCGAGGTGAAAGGTCTGCGTTCCGACCCGGAATCCGCCTGTCGGCTCGGGCAGCTTGAAGACGGGAAACGCGTACAGAAGACCCGCCGTGGCGGTCATCAGGACGGCCGCGGCGGCATAAGCCGAACCCGTCAGGAAGCGCGGCATTTTTTTGGCTTCCGTTTTCTTGAACAACCGATAGCCCGATACGGCTCCGAAAAGAATCGTGACGCAGTAGGGGAACAGCAGCTGCACCCGGAAGCCTTCCAGCGTCCCATGCAGCACCAGGAAAAGTCCGGCGGCTGCGCCTGCGGCGGACGGGGGGATGAAGCGGCGTCCTTTTCGGGCCGGGACGATCGAGGCCAGCAGCAGGACGGTCGATACACAAAGCAGCAGTTCAAACGGTCTCATCCGAATTCTCCTTTTCAAAAAGATGCGGTTTGCGCTTGCTTAGAGCTTATTCGGTCAGACCGGTCTCCGCCATCGATTTGCCTTACACCTTCCTTACAAGGCTGTAATGTCCGGGCGCGAAAATGCGGAACAGCAGCGTTGACCATGCTTCTGCCTACGGTTCGCCTGGGAGACGCGATTCGCAAGACGATCGATAAATGGGGTAAGAACAATAATGAAGGAGGGGCTTAATATGCACGAATACGAAATCGACGAGTCTGTCACTCTGGCGCTGCTGGACCTTGAAGACGCGGACGAATGGCGAAAAGAAAAGGAGAGTGCGATATGAAAGCGATCATTGTCGAACGGCAGGGCAGCGTTAACGGACTCCGGCTGACGGATCTTCCCGCTCCTGAACCCGCTGCGGGCGAGCTGCTGGTCAAAGTCCATACCGCGGCGGTCAATCGGACGGATATCGTGACCCGCGAAGGTCAATCCGGCTACGCGGTCAATCCGATCCTCGGCGTGGAGATCGCGGGCGTGGTCGAGCGAGCGGAAGCGGGAACGGGCTTTGCGCCGGGCGACCGCGTCATGGGCCTCGTAAACGGCGGCGGCTATGCGGAATACGCGGTAATGCCGGCAGACCGCGCGATGCGGATTCCGTCCGGGTACTCGTTTGAACAGGCGGCGGCCGTACCGGAAGTGTTCTTGACGGCTTACCAGACGCTCTACGAGATCGGTCGGCTGCGGCCGAGCGAATCCGTGCTGATCCATGCCGGCGCCAGCGGCGTAGGTACGGCGGCGATCCAGCTGGCCAAGACGCTCAGCGGGGCGAAAGTAATCGTGACGGCCGGCTCCGGGAAAAAGCTCGATTTTTGCGGGAGCTTGGGCGCGGACGTGCTGATCAACTACAAGGAGCAGTCTTTCGAAGAAGAGGTGCTCCGCGCCACGGACGGACAGGGCGTCGATCTGATTCTGGATTTCGTCGGAGCGGATTACTGGGACAAGAACCTGGCCAGCATCAAAAAGGAAGGGCGCTGGGTGCTGATCGGTATTCTGGGCGGCGCGCAGGTGGAACGGGTGAATCTGTTCGCGCTGATGTCCAAATGCGTCCAGCTGACCGGCACGCTGCTTACGCCGCGCAGCGACGAGTATAAAGCGCGGCTTACGGCCGACTTTATCCGGGATGTCATGCCGCATATGGAAGCGGGCGAGATCAAGCCCATCGTCGATACGGTCTTTCCGCTGGCGGAAGCGATGGAAGCCCAGCGGCATATGGAAGCGAACCGGAATATCGGGAAGATCGTTTTGAGCATAGAGGAGTGAGGATCGGATTACGCAGCGCAATCATGCTGAACGGATAATGATGCCGGGTAAGCTTTAGCGCCGGATCGGTGTTAGCAGGCCGGAGTATCCAGACCGTGGGTTTCATCATGAGGCTCGCTGTTTTTCGTTCATCGTTTTCGATACTCATCCATTCTTGCGGAGGTGGCTTTTTCATGAATAACCTGTTCGAAGAACGGTACGCCAAAGAAATAGTATCCCGGATCGACAATTTGCGTCCCGATTCGCAGCGTAAATGGGGTGAAATGAACGCCGCGCAGATGCTGGCTCACTGTTCCGGATTTCAAGATTTGGCGATGGGCAGGGGGGCGGCTTCACGAAGTCTGCTGGGGATCTTCGTCGGAAGGTTCGCCAAGCCGGTGTTCTACAACGATAAGCCGCTGCCGCATAACATGTCGACGATTCCGGAG
The DNA here is from genome assembly GCF_011090185.1 of Saccharibacillus alkalitolerans. Lineage (GTDB taxonomy): Bacteria > Bacillota > Bacilli > Paenibacillales > Paenibacillaceae > Saccharibacillus > Saccharibacillus alkalitolerans. Next base: position 57,339 of record NZ_JAAFGS010000006.1, read on the forward strand.
ATCCGGATCACGGGAGAGAAAGATTTCGATAACGAAAAGGAACGGCTGATCGACAAAATCAAAACATTTCAGCAAAGCGGCCCGGAAGCCTGTACCCAGCGTCCTCATCCTTTTTTCGGAAAGCTGTCTGCCGAGGAATGGGGGAAAGGTGTATATAAACATCTGGATCATCATTTGCGGCAGTTCGGCGTGTAGCAAACAAGGCTCGGCCTATATGTTCATTTCAAGAGGAGGCTGTCCATGCGCGGAAAGTCTTTCAAAGTCATCCGGCGCGCCGATACGGATTCGATCGGGGACTTGCCGTCTCGTGGTCGTTTGGCGCAGGCGGCGGTATCCGTCCTGATGCTGGTCTTCCGTCTCGTGGTCGCCTTATTTTGAAAAAGCTGAGGGATGGACCGGAGATGAACCGAACCTTAAAAAACCAAGGAGAACAAACTCGATGATCACACTTCGCAAAATCACGCTGGAGAACCGGCGCGGCCATTTTAACCCGGAAGTCGCGGAAGACGGGTACTGTCTACTGAGGCTGAGTACGGCGGCCAAAAAGCTGTACGAACGCTTCGGATTCCGGGAGAACGGCGAAGTCTGCCACGGCGAATCCGTTACGGTGGTGACGCTGTGAGGGGCGCCGGATTCGGCGGAAAACCGTGCGCCCGCCCGTCCATAGCCGCCGCCCGCCGCCACACGGTGGCGCTTCTGGAAGAGGGCACCGCCGTCGCGGCGGGGGATAATCGGTACGGGCAGTGCGACGTCGGGGATTGGCGCAGCCTGGTCGCCGTGGCCGCCGGCAGCGTCCACTTGGCGTCCAACACCGGGAGTTCGCATACGGTGGGGCTGCGGGCGGACGGAACCGCCGTCGCGGCAGGCTGGAACGCGCACGGACAGTGCGAAGTCGGCGATTGGCGGAACTTGACGGCCGTCGCCGCGGGCTGGCGCTTTACCGTCGGAGTGCGGGAGGACGGGACGGCGGTCGCGACCGGAAGGAACGGCGAAGGCCAAGGCGAAGTCGGCGGCTGGAGGGAGATCGTCGCGGTCGCGGCGGGAGATTGGCATACGGTCGGCCTCCGGGCGGACGGGACGCTCCTGGCGGCGGGCAGCAGCCGTATGGGACAAGGAAACGTCGGCGGCTGGCGCGGCATCGTAGGCGTCTCGGCCGGTTATTTGCATACGGTCGGGCTGAGAGCGGAAGGCGGCGTCTCGGCGGCCGGATCGAACAAGCACGGCCAATGCGAAGTCGGCGGCTGGGAGGAGATGATCGCCGTCTCGGCGGGCAGTTACCATACGGTGGGCTTGAAATCGGACGGGACGGCGGCTGCCGCGGGCTCCGACGCCCACGGTCAGTGCGCCGTGAGCGGCTGGAGGGATCTTGTCGCGGTCGCTGCGGGCTGCGCGCACACGATCGGCCTGAAGTCGGACGGCACGCTGGTCGCGGTAGGCCGGAACGAGTACGGGCAGTGCGAAGTCGGCGGCTGGAGCGGGATTCGGCTGCCGAACGGCAGAAAGCCTTGAACGGGGCTTTTTTGCGTTTCGGCCTGTTCTGTTCGGAATGCTATAATGAATGGAAAAAAGCGGAGGATGACCCCCTATGGAACGAATCCCGAACGCCTCGCAGACCGAATCGTTGGAAGCTCTGAGGTCTGCCGTGCGCAAATCGGAAACGGCGCTCGCGGCGATGTCCCGCAAAGGCGCCGGCTTGACCCTGGTCGATAAAAGGCTGCGCGCGCTGCGGATCGGACTGGCCGCGCTGGAAGAAGACTGGCAGGGGACCCCGTATGCTTACGGACGGGAAGAGCTGGCGGACGCCCGGCAAACTTTATCCGGCTTGATCCCGTCCGTACAAGAGAGCTTCGAAAAAGCGAAAGCGGGCAGTCCGCAGAAGACGCTGCTTCGCCGAAGAATCGAAGCCTTGAACGCGGCGGTCCGGAAGCTGGACGAACGGACGTAAAGGAGGCGCACAGAATGAAACTGGCCATATTGACCGACATTCACGGCAACGCTCCCGCGCTGCGTGCCGTGCTCTCGGATATCGACCGGCGCGGCGGTACCGACCGGATCTGCTGCCTGGGCGACATGATCGGCATCGGTCCCGATTCCGACGAAGTGCTCGAAGCGATCATGAACCGGGGAGACGCGTCGGCGATTTCCGGCAATCACGAAGAGGCGGTACTGCATCTGCTGGACGGACAAGGAGCGCTGCCGGGACACGAGGCGGTCGCGGAGCATCACGCATGGATCGGCAGCCGTCTGACGCCGCGCAGCGTCGAGTTTATTCGGAGCCTTCCGCAGACGCTGGAGATCGAAGCGGAAGGGCTCCGTCTGCTTATGACGCATTATCATAGGAGCGGCGGAGAACTCGACCCCATCGACGAGGCGCCTTCGGGAACCAAGCTGGATCGTACCTATGCGAATTCGCCTTACGATCTGGTCTGCTTCGGCCATCATCACCCGATTCACCATTTTCAAACGGAGCGTCGCACTTACGTAAATCCCGGCGCTCTGGGCTGCGGCGACCGGGCCGCTGCCCGGTATGCGATAGCAGAGCTGCAAAACGGAACGATCCGCGTGCATCTGCTCGGCGTCGCTTACGACAACCGGGACTTTCTGGAATCGTTCGAACGGCTGCAGGTTCCGGATCGGGACTTTATTTTGCGCGTTTTTCACGGGAACCAGCTTAACACATAAGGGGGAACGGTTATGAAACTTGTCATCGTCTTCGGTCCTCAGGCCGTAGGCAAAATGACGGTCGGCCAGCATCTGGCGGAGCAGACCGGATTGAAACTGTTCCACAATCATATGTCGATCGATTTCGTCTCCCAATTTTTCGATTACGGCACGCCTTCCGGCAAGCGGCTGGTGAGCCTGATCCGGCAGGAGATCTTCGAGGAAGTGTCGCGCAGCGACTTGAAAGGCCTGATCTTCACGTTCGTCTGGGGCTTCGACCTGCAGAGCGATTGGGATTATATCGAAGCCGTGTCGAAGCTGTTCGAGTCCAGGGGAGGCACGGTCTGTCTGGTCGAGTTGGAAGCGGACATCGAAGAGCGGAAGAAGCGCAACGTCACGGAAAACCGGCTGCTGCACAAACCGAGCAAGCGGGACGTGAAATGGTCGGAAGGCGAACTGGTCGCGACCTACGAGAAGCACCGTTTGAATTCCCGCCCCGGCGAGATTCAGAAGCCCAATTACATACGCATCAACAACGAAAATATGGAGCCGGAGCAGGTCGCGGACCTGATCCGGGAGCGCTTCGGACTATAGAGGCCGCCGGAAGAACGAATCCGGGATTCGGCTGCCGAATGCTATGAAAATACATCCGTAAAAGGGGGGACGCCGCATGATTACGATCCGATTCGCCGAGCAGGGCGACATTCCGCGGATTCAGGCGGTCGCCCGCGACGCCTGGACATCCGCGTACCGGGGCATTTATCCCGAGACGATCGAAGGACAACCCAAAATCCAGGTGAAGATGGAACGGGAAATTTCGGCGGCTGACGAAGGATGATGACGATGCAAAAAATTCGCAGAAAGCGGACGATCGAAGGCACAACGATGCCGGGAATCATCCATAACGGCGGACAGTATTTTATGATCGATTTGAATATTTACGAAGACGGCATGGCCGACTGCTGGGAGCTGGTCGACCTGGACGGTCTGAGGGGCAAGCTGGAGTCGGGCTGGTTAACGCCGACGATTCCCGCGGGCAGACCGCTGTCGATTCACGGCCTGGGCAGTTATGTCGTGGAATCGGCCCGCTGGCTGCACGATACCGGCACGTATTACGAAGCGGTTCTCGATCGGCTCAAGCGGCTGAATCCGGAAATGAGCAATCTGTATACCGTCACCGAAACGCAGAAAAAGCTGGCCGAATCCAGACGCGTTCAATTTATCGAAGAAGCCGTTCCTTTTTACGTGCGGAGCGAAACGTTTTACGAGACGGCCGAAGGCCGAAGCATTTTCCTGTTCATGCGGCGGGAAGGGCGCAGCGATCTGATCCGTCTGACGGTCTACGAGGACGGCACGGCGGAGATCTGCGACGCCGACCGCGAACAAGCGTATTCGTCGATGGCGGAGGTCGAAGCGCTGTTCGCGGACGGGACGCTGTTTACCGAGTTCGACCGGCCCGTCGACGTCACGATCGCGGGACTCGGCGAACTGCGGCTGTCCGCGGTTCTGAACGCGGCTCCGGTCGGGGAAAAACGGAAAGAAGCGGCCGACCTGCTCGGCAAACTGCAAGGCGGAAAAACGACGCTGGAGCTGTGCCGGGACGCCTATCACCGCTACCTCGAAGAGCCGTCCGAGCGGCGCAGAGCTTTTTTGAAAGAGCGGTACGAGGACGTTCCCGAGCATCAGCGCCTGTACCTGGGCGACATGGATACGAGGGACGAAGATTACCGAAGAATTCTGTATACGCCGGAAGATACGCGCGAAGTGTGACGGTGCAGCCGGGAGCCGTTCGGATAGGAGGTGAATTCGGTGGAATTTTGGAAAAGAAAAAAAGCCGCCGGTTCCGAAGAACCGGAGCAAATGCGGGAACAAGCGCCGCCGCCGGCCGTTCCTACCCAGACGGAGCGGATTATCGCAAAAGTGCCGCTCGCCTCCCGCAAAGACAATCTGCGCAAAGTGTTCGGCGCAAGCAGCCATAAGTACGCGCTGAAAGAACCGCTTTCTCCCGAGACGGTCGAAGCGTTCGAACGCAAGCACGGCATCTCGCTGCCGCAGGAATTGACGGATTTCTTGACCTTGGTCGGCAATGGGGGCGCGGGACCTCATTACGGCATTTACCCGCTCGAGGAGATGGAGGAAGAATCGGCCCGGCTGGCGGAGCCGTGCCTGCTGCGGCCGGATTTCACTTTGGACGAATGGCGGCAGTTGGACGCCCGGTGCGAAGAACAGGCGGAGGAAGAAGACGATCAGGCTTACGCTGCGGCCGGAGAACGGATGTTTCAAGGGACGCTGTGCATCGGGACGCAGGGCTGCACGTACGATACGGTGCTGGTGCTGAACGGACCGTACCGCGGCAGAATCGCGTATATCGACCGAGATTATCAGCAGCCTTTTTTCACGTACGAAGAGAACTTCCTGAATTGGTACGAACGCTGGCTCGACGAGCTGCTCGCGGGCTATAACGTCGACAGTTTCGGCAAGCTGCGTCACGGCGGCGAAGAAGAGCTGTTCGCTCTGTTCGACGAAACGGACGACGAAGATACGCGGTTCGAAGCGATCCGGGGGCTGTTCAAACTGCCCTCGCTGCAGCCGGATACGATAGCGCGGCTTCGGATCATTTTTCGGGAAGCGGAGCCTTTTTCTCCTCTTGCCCATATGACGATGAGACATTTGGCGAGTGTCGATTTTCCTTACGTGGAAGCGGACACGCTGTATTATATTCGCCGCGGCCCCGAGTCGGCGGACCGCCAGGCGGCCGCGCGGCTGATTTCGACCTACATGCCGGCCGAGAGGCTGCGAAAATGGCTGCCGAGCTTGATTCGGCTGCTGCACGGAGAAAACGATAGCGACGCCTTTTTTTCCTTGCTGATGCTGTTGGAAGAGGCGGAGGCGCTGGATTTCGACGTGCTTCGGCCGCTGTTTGCCCACCCGGAAGCCGGGATTCGGAGCAAGGTATTCTATGCTGCGGGGAAACTTCCGGATAAGGCGCGGCATGTGGACGTTTTGCGGGAAGGGCTGCTCGACCCGGACACTAAGGTGAGATTGTATGCCGTGCAGGCGCTTAGAGACGTAGCGGACCCCGAACTGCTGCCGCTGTACGGAAAGCTGCTGCAGGAACATGCGGAGCGCAGCGATCATATCGTCGGCAACGTGATGGGACGGCTGCAGGAATTCGGAGACGAAGCCCTGCCGCTGCTGCGCGAAACGGCGCTGAGTCACCCTAATCCCTATGTAAAGGAAGAAGCTCGGCAGATCCTGGAGCGGCGGGGAGCGATCCGGAACGATTGAGGGGATCGAAAATGCCCTCGGACAAAAGGAAGGACGGCGAACGATGAACTATCAGTTTTTAATTACGCTGTCGATCAGCGAACTTATCTTCTACCCGGATGAATTCGAAGAATACCACGAAGCGCAGGCGGCGGTCCGTCAATTGGCCGAAGAACTGGGGATCGATTTTCCGATGACGGAAATTTACGATCGATATTTGAAGATGCGGGTAAACACGGGGGACGTCCTGCTGTTTCGGGCGGGAAGCGGAAAAAATTTGATCGTGATCGACACGTACCGGGAGCCTTACGATCAGCTTAATGTGGTGCGGTTCGGCGCGCAGATTGCGGGCACGGACGAACGTCTGCCGAGCGTACGCCGGCTGTTCCGGGAACTGCACGACGGGTGCGAAGTGCAGATCCGCTACGAGGAAGGACAGGGCATTTTGCATAACATGATCAATCCCGCCAATTATCCGCTGGACATTCGGATGGACCCTTACCGCTACGAGCAGCAGTTAAAGGTGTTCGGCGGCTGAACGCAGCGGAAAGAAACATTCGGATCAAGAAGGTAAGTGAAAAAGAAAGCGAGAGTGAACGTATGGAATGGTCGATCAGGGAAGCGAGGGCGGAAGATCTGCCCGATCTGAAAAAGCTGTGTTGGGAACTGGATACGGATGCGGTATTTTATCAGCCGAAGCGGTTTGTGCTGGCCGAGCGGCCGGACGAATTTTTGCTGTCGATCATCGAAGGCAGCGATTCCGGCATTCTCGCGGCGGAGGGAGAAGAGGGAGTTGTCGGTTTTTCGCTTTTGCAGGAAAAAGCGACGCCTCCGATCAGCTGCCTGCTCGAGAAAAGGTATGTCTATGTCCTCGAACTGATTGTTTCGGAGAAGCATAGAAGCGAAGGGATCGGAGCTCTGCTTCTGGAAGCTTCGAAACAATGGGGAAGGCAGCGGGGACTGGATTTTCTGCGGTTGTCGGTATTCGAAGAGAATGTCCGGGGAATCGCCTTCTATGAAAAAAACGGACTTGCCGCCGCTATGAAGACGATGGAATGCGAGCTGTAACCTAGATGGACGAAACGATAATCAAATTTTCGGAACATGTGTTCTTATATACACGGTAATTCCTTACATATTTCCAATTTATTCGACCGCTGCTATACTGGAAAGGCCGGACCGCTCGGCAGCGCTGCATAATAAAACGGAAGAGGGAAGGGGCATGGACATGGGATTGGAATTCGAAAAGTTGGAACTGGAACGGAAGGACATTTCGGGCTCTACTTTTACGGAAGTCAATGCGGAGGGGTTGAGCTTCGCGAACGTCAATCTGTCGAAGACGAAGATCGACAACGCGAACCTGAGCGAGGGAACCTTCAATGACATCAATGCCGGCGGGTTAAAGCTCAGCAATGCGAATTTGTCGAACGCTTCAATTCGGCATGCGAATATGAGCGGAATGAAGATCGACCATGTTCACCTGTTCGGAACCGAATTCAGCGGCATTGTGCTCCCGCAGGAGGGCGACGGGAATTACGAGCCGAACGGCCAATATCCGCCCATCGTATTCGACGGCTGCGATCTTCGTCATATGGAAATCCGGAACTGCAATATCGCCGGGTTAAAGATTGACGGCATTTTGATCGAAGACCTGCTGAAGAGTAAGTAATGCTGCAAAAGCGATAACCAGGGGGCTGATCATCGGTGAAAAGTCCGATTGCAAACAGAGTAGACACGATTTTTGTGCATGTCACAGATTTGAAACGGGCCGTCGAGTGGTACGGCAGGCTTCTTGGCGCAGAAGTGAAGGGAGAAGTGCAGAGTCCCATTTACACGTTTGACATGGGGGCGGGGCGGCCGGGTCTGACCCTGGATGATCATCGCTTCGACGACATATACGAACTCAAGCCGACGAATCATCCGATTTTTAACTTGAGCACTTCGGATATCGAGGCGGCCTACGGGCATGTCATGTCGATCGGCGCGGAGATCGCAAGCGCAATTCGGCATTTTCCAGATTTGTCGGAGTTCTCGTTCCGGGACCCGGACGGAAATGTCATCGCGATCTGTACCTGCTTCAGTTAAAAGGCTCGGCACAGCATAAGGGAGAGATCGGGAATGCCCGAAATCAAATTGGGTCGTACCTTTCAGGTGAGACTGGTATCGGACCTGGCAAAGTCTCAGGCGTATTACCGGGATATATTGGGCTACAAAGTGGACGGCTGGGGACACGCGGAACGGGACGATATGGTTTTTATTTTGCAGCAGGCCGTTAACGGCACGGACGCCGTTCCCAACGCGGCTGCCCGGAAGCGTACGGATTATCCGACCGAGTGGGAAGGACCACCTCACGGCTGGGACTCTTTTACCCATGTGAGCTGGGACGACTTGGACATGTTCGTGGAGGAAGTGCGGGGAAGAGGCGGGATAATCGCGGTCGAACCGTATACCGATTCGCATGGGAAGTGGGAATTCAAGAACGCTATTATTCAAGACCCGGACGGATATCGCCTGGTTCTGGGGGCAATGCGCGAAAGCCGGCAGTGAAGGCATATAGGGCATCCAGCATTCACCGCCGGTCTTCGGCGGTTTTTTTGGCTTCGAAGGGAGCGGAGCAGCAGGGGAAACGTTACTCGATCAGCCCTTTCGTCGCCTGGTACATCTGCTCCGCGTACTTGTCCACGTCGTCTCGCGACATCCGCAGACGGGCTTCCGAAGTGCCGTACCCGATTTCCGCGCGTCCTTCTTCAAGCCCTTTGAAGATGCTGTCCGCGAAAGCGTCCAGCGGCTCTCCCTGCGTATGCAGGCCCGCGCCGCCCAGATCCGTGTTCACGGCCGGAGGCGCGATCTCGATGATCTCGACCGGCGTCCCGGACAGCTGCAGCCGCAGGCTCATCGTGAAAGAGTGCAGAGCCGCTTTCGTCGCGGAGTAGATCGGGGCGATCGCGAACGGGGTGAAGGCCAGGCCCGACGTGACGTTCAGGATCGCCGCATAGTCTTTTTCCGCAAAATAAGAAGCGAACAGCATCGAGAGGTGGATCGGCGCGTCTACATTGATCGTGATCTCGCGTCCGTACTCTCGCCAATCGGTTCGCGCGTCCGTCTTCAACAGATTGAACCGCTGCTGGATGCCCGCGTTGTTCACCAGCACGTTCACGTCCGGGTGATTCGCCGTTACCCATTCGAACAGCGCGACCCGCTCCCGTTCGTCACCGACGTCGCAGACTCGCGTCACCAGTCCGGGCAGACGTTCCTGCGCGCCTCGCAGCACGTCTTCCCTCCGGCCGCAGACGATGACCGTATTGCCCGACTTTAGGAATCGTTCCGCGAAAGCCAGTCCGATCCCCGAGCCTCCGCCCGTGATCAATATCGTGTTTCCCGTCATTTTCATGATTGGACCTCTTTTCTTGGAGTGGAATTTCGCAAGCGTTCTTCGCAGCCGCCGATCTTGATCTTGGTGAAGCCACCGAATATGAACGTGTTCTGTCGACATGATCATCATAGAACTTGAACCGGGGTTGAAGTCAAGCCCCGGTTCGGCGGAGACGTCGTGGGGCGTTCGAAAAAGGATTTTGCCCGGCTCGAAGCGAAAGAATGAGCATAAAAAGGAGGCATGCACGATGGACACGATCCGAAAAATGTTCAACCATCTCGATTGGGCGAACCGGGCGATTCTGGGCGCTTTGCAAAGCGGGGAGGCGGACGGCAGGGCGCTGCGCCTGTTTGCCCATACGCTTCATGCCGAACGGGTCTGGCTGACCCGTCTTCGGGGACAAGACAGCTCGGGGCTGCCGATCTGGTCGGACCGGGACCTTGCGTTCTGCGCGGAACTTATGGAACGGAACGCGGAAGAATTCGAAGCTTTTTTGGCCGACGACATCGCCGCCGACCCGCAGCGCGTCGTCGCCTATTCCGACAGCAAAGGCAATCCGTTCGAGACGTCGGCAGGGGATATCCTGACGCACATAGTGCTTCACGGACAGTATCATCGGGGACAAATCAACAGCTGCCTTCGGGAAAGCGGACTTGAGCCGGTAGGCGTGGATTATATTTTATTTGTTCGATAGAAAGCATTCGTAAAACGGAAAACGGAGTGAAGACATGAGAATCGAAGCCAAACCGTTCGAGGTCAAAGGACTGCGTTATACCGTTCGTTCCGCCGCAGCCGGCGATGCGGGGAGCTTGTCCGCGCTGAGGCTGCGGATCGACGGGGAATCGGAAAACATGGACCGGGAGCCGGGCGAGGATTTCCTCGATGCGGCCGGGTTCGCAGCGGTGATCGAAGCCGACACGAATCATCCCCGCAGTCTGTTTCTCGTGGCCGAGAGCGAAGAGGGCCTTATCGGATATTCGAGATGCGCGGGCAGCGACCTCAAGCGTTTCGTACATAAAGCGGAACTCGGCCTGGGCGTACGGAAAGACTATTGGGGGTTCGCGGTGGGCCGGCATCTGATGACCGAGAGCATCGACTGGGCCGACGCGAACGGAATCCGCAAAATCGTGCTGTACGGCGTGCTCGAAACCAACGCAAGAGGGATCGAACTGTACAAGAAGCTCGGCTTCGAGATCGAAGGCTTGATGAAGAAGGACCGGGTACTGTCGGACGGCAAATTCCATAATACGTATATGATGGCCCGATTCAACGGGAGTTAACGGATTCTGTCCGGCGGGACCCGACAGGTCCTCCGATTGCTTCATCCGCCGATCCCCTGCTATACTTGACCTATCTTATTCGCACTGGGGGTTATACCGTGGCAATGTGGATCGCACCGGATTGCTCGTTTATCACAAAGGCCTTACGCGAAGCCTGAACAGGGGCGGACTTTGTGTAGGGCGAGGCGAGCGGAAGTTTGGATCGTCCCCGCGTATCACCTGAACGTTTCACTCCGCAGGCTTTGCACCTTATCGTTTGACCATCAAAAATAAGGGGCTGAAAGCTATGCAAAATCAAACACCGTTTATTCATAACCATCAACTGAACGTCATCAAAAAACAGGCTAATTTCCTTCTGAAAACGCTGCGCAGCGTCGCCGACCGCAAAGTGCTGGACACGGTGCGCGATACGGCCGTCGCCAATGCGATGGACGTCTTCGACGAACTGACCGCGGAGCAAAAAGCGCTGCTGGAGCAGATGGCGAAGCAGGAAGCGGCGCATGAGCTGCAGGAATATCTGGACTCGCTCGAACCGTATCTCTTACCGTTCCCGGAAGTGACGGCGAAGCAGGCCCAGAAGCTGTTTCCCAAAACGAAAAAGCTTAAACTCCCGGATCTCGAACGTTTGGATTACGCGCATATGACGTATTTGAGATGGGTGGACAACGCCACGAACCGTCTGTATATCGTCTATCGCCGCGACGGGGAGTTTCTTGGCGTCGAAGGCCGAATCACGCCGACCAACAAGAAGGGATTCTGCATGTTCTGCAACCGGCACCAGGAGCTGGGATTTTTCAACGTGAAGCTCAAAGGCAGCACGCCGGACAATATGGCCTCTTTGGGACAGTACGTATGCATGGATGACGAAGCTTGCAATCATAGCATTACCGACCCGGCCGCGCTGGAGAAGTTCCTGCTGTCGACGGGGAAGTGAATCGGACGATCAAGATGGGAAGGCCGCTCTTCGGAGCGGTCTTTTTGTGTGTAAAAATTGAAAGGGCAAGCTTGGCCCGATCGACGACGAAGACCCCGCTTACGGATGTAAGCGGGGTCTTCGCATGGACAAATCGTCCGGTGTGGATTCGGTTGTTTCTTAAGCGTCTACCTTGAAGCGCTGAACGATCTGCTGCAGCTTGCCGGCCATGTCCGACAGCTCGTGCGAGGAGCGCGAGATCTCCTGAATCGACGCCAACTGCTGTTCGACGGCGGCGGAAGTCGTCTGCGCGCCTCCGGCGGACTGGTCGGAGAGGCGGGACATATCCTGAACGGAAGCCGAAGCTTCTTCGGTTCCGGCCGTAATCTGTTCGGCGACCGCGGAAATGTCCTGGATCTGCTCGCTGATGATGCCCGCGGACTTCTGAATGTCCACGAAGACCGATGCCGCTTCGCCGCTCAGACGGAGTCCTTCGGTGACCTGGCTGCGGACGTTGCCGTTCATCGTCTCGTTGGAACGCAGAATCAGGTCGTTCATTTTCTCGATCGTTTCCCGGATGCCGTCCGCCGTGCGTTTGGATTGTTCAGCCAGCTTGCCGACTTCGCCCGCGACGACGGCGAAGCCCCGTCCGTGTTCGCCGGCGCGCGAAGCTTCGATGGAAGCGTTCAGCGACAGCAGATTGGTCTGGCTGGCGATTTCGGCAATCGCTTCGTTCATGGTCTTGGCTTCGCCGGACAGCAGGGCGAGGCTGTCGACGATCTCCGTCGATTCGGCTACGGCTTCCAGGATACGGTTCATCTGGCCGCTGACGCTGCCGATGCTCTCGCTGCCCTGCTCGACATGCTTCGCTGTCAGCTCGGCGGAACCGACGATGGTACTGGCCGACTCGGCAATGGACAGGACGCCCTTGGCCATTTCCTCGACCGCGCTTGCCGCCTGCTGGGAAGCTTCGGCGCCTACATGGGCGGTCTCCGCCGTTTCATTCACGATCTCCGAGACATGCTCCAGAGACTGGGCCATCTGCTCCGTGCTTTCCTTGATCGTGTTCGACGAGAAGTTCAGCGTGGAGGAAGCGTCGTTCAGCTCCGTAACCATGGAGCGCAGCGCGGCCGTCATATCGTTGAAGCCGCCCGCCAGCACGGCGAATTCGTTTTTGCCTTTCAATTCGAGCGTCTTGGACAGGTCGCCGTTTCGGATATCCTCCATTCCCTGCTGCAGCTTTTTCATCGGCCGCGAGAAGGCAAGGACGACGAAGAAGATAAGAATGCCCAGCAGCAAGACGGCAATCCCGATAACCCACAGCATCGTGTTCAGGATCGGCTTGACGGCGGCGGAATAGTCGGAGACGGACAGCGTTGCCGTAATGGTCCAACCCGTGGCCGGGTCCTGAACGCTGTAACCGTCCATCGTGAGGCCGATCGCGCTCATGGCAAATTTGGTAATGTCGTTATATTTTTCGTCCTGGGGAACGAACGAGTCGATCGGTTTGCCGGTCGCCGCATATGGGGCACCGGTCGGCAGGATGCCTTGTTCGAACAGGGCGCCCGAACCGGTCACGACTTTTTGCTGGGCATCCGTTACGAACAGGGCGCCTGTATCGCCGACTTTGGCCGCGCGGACCGACTCCGTCAGCTTGTCGATATTCAGGCTGAAGTTCAGCACGCCGCGCCCGCCGTCCAGCGTGCGGGAAATGTTGAAGACCAGAGGACCGGCCAAGGACGGCTCGCTCGTTTCCGCGATTGCCGGCTGTCCGGGAGCCGCTTTTGCTTTTATGTACCAGCTTGCTTCCAAAGGTTTAAAATCGGGCGCCTCCGCGTTGGGAGAAACGATGTAGCCTCCGTTCTCGTCGGCCAGCACCACCTCGCGCAGTTCCGGGTGGGCGGCCGTATAGGCATCCAGCTTGCGCTGAATGTCCGCATCGTTCATTCCGGCCGAACCCAGATCGGCCGCCAGCACGTTCAGGTTGCTGATCGAGCTGCTTGTCTGAAGCGAGATGACGCTGCGCACCAGCGCGACGTTGGACAAAATGCCGTTGGTAATTTTGTGGTCGACCTCGGTCTTGGCGCTCTCGTAAGAGAAAAAGCCGATCATGACGCTCGGGACAAGCAGAACGATCAGAAACGAGGCGATCAGCAGGGTCCGGATTTGAGTGAGAGATCGCAGGCTTGCTGTCCGCAAGTGCCGCAGCCGTTCTTTGAACGTCAACGGGTTCTTTTCCCGAAGGGGGTATGTCTTCTTTTTCTTTATCACATTAATCTCCTCCAAAAGATAATAATTCTTATATATATAAATATTTCTTCGGATATAGGAACGAATATTTTTAGGTTTAATTTTCTGAGCAGGTATGGATAAGGGCTTCCGGAGAAGGGATTAAAAGCTTTAAAGTCTTGTCCGATAATGAGTAAAGAGAGAAAAACCTAATATTTTTACATAAGAAATAAGCAGAAAGAGTGTGGAGAAATGAAGTATGAACTTATCGCCTTTGACCGAGACCTGCCGGTTAAGTTGATCATGCATCCGGTAGAGGGACATCGTTTCATTCCGAGACACTGGCACGAAAGCGTGGAAATCTCCTACACCCTGTCGGGCTCGATCGAGGAGATTTACGTGGACGGTTCGATCTATAAGACCGGACCGGGAGATATTGTGCTTATCAATCCCAACGAAGTGCATTCGTTCTTGGCAAACGACAGCGAAGAGAACGAGGCGCTTACCGTTATCGTCGATTACGCTTTTCTGAAGGAACACTGTCCCGAGATCGAAGGGATCTCTTTCCGGTGCGTTTCGGGCGGCGAAGACGGACCCGAAACGCTGGAGAAGTACGCCCGGCTGCGTGAAAAGCTGGATGCCTTTGTCGCTGTGTGCCGGGAATCCGAAGAAGACCCTTATGTCCCGCTCCGCATTCATGCCCTGTCTTACGAACTGGTCTATCTGCTGCTCAAAGACTTTGCGGTTCCGAAGCGGCACAGCGGAGGCCTGCAGTCGCAGAAACATCTGGGCACGCTGACCGACATCACAAAATTCATCGAGAGCAACTACGGCGAGGCGCTGTCCGTCGACGGGCTGTCGCGGCAGTTCGGATTCACTTCCGCTTATTTGTGCCGGTTTTTCCGCAAGCATATCGGCATGACGATCATGCAGTACATCAACACGGTACGGCTGGAAAAAGCGTATCGCGACCTGATCGATACCGACCGTCCGATCGTGCGGATCGCGTGCGAGAACGGATTCCCCAACGTGAAATCGTTCAACCGTGTATTCAAAGAAGTCTATGCGCTGCCGCCAGATCAGTATCGTAAGACCAAACGTCCCGGTTCGCAAGCCCTGGTCAGCGGAAATGCCGAATTGGCCAAAAATCGCCTCGGTTTAGGTTAAAAACATGCCCTTTTCCGGCCTAAGGGAATTGTTACAATAACAAGGGGCCTCCTCAAAAAGACGGAAAGATTCCGCTGAGAGAAGGCCGAGTTAGATACATATTCCTAGGAGGGAAGAACCTTGTACAAAAAAATGCTGGTTTCTTTGTGTGCCGTTCTCGCTTTTACCGCGGCAGGAGCCGTGACCGGTTCGAATGAAGGCGTGCAGACCGCTTCTGCGGCATCCGTTCAAAGCGGAGGTTCCGCTTACGATGCCATTAACGAAAAAGCGGGCAGCTCTCTGGTGGTGGCGGGAGACATTCCGTTCGAGTACCCGGGTTCGGCCGGAGTAACGCTGCGCGGATCCGTCCGCCTGCCGGATGCTTACAAAGCGGGACAAACCTATCCGGTCGCGATTTTGTCGCACGGCGTTCTGGGCGACCGCAATCAGCAGGGAATGTTCACTCAGCTGACCGATGCCCTGCAGAAAAAAGGCTTCGTGACCGTGCGCTTCGACTTCAACGGCTACGGCGAGAGCGGCGGGACGCTGCTGAACAACTCGATCAAGTCGGAAAAAGAAGATCTGGACGCGATCATCAATTATGTCAAAACGCTGAACTACGTCGACCAAAGCCGCATTAACCTGGTCGGTTACAGCATGGGCGGAGCGGCGACAAGCCTGGCGGCCGGCGAACGCGCGGGCGAGATCCGCAGCGTGGCCCTCTGGTCGGCAGCGGCGATTCTGGTCGACGATGCGGAACGCGGCAGCCTGCTCGGCGCGCAGGTCGACGTCAACAATATTCCTAACGAGATTCCGATCTTCGGCGGCGCGTACACCTTCGGCAAGAAGTGGTTCGAAGACGCCATCGGTCTCGATATTTACGGCATTTCCAAAGCTTACGAAGGCGACGTGCTGATCGTCCACGGCACCAAAGACGTCGTCGTTCCGATGAGCTATTCGGAGAAATACAAAGAAGTATACGGCAAAGGCGCCAAGCTCGTGCGGATCAAAGGCGGCGAGCACGTATACAGCGGCGAACCTCTCGATACGGCCGTCAAACGTACCGTCAACTTCCTGTACAAGGAAAACAAGCGCAAGAAATAAGACAGCGTCTTCCGATCGGAAAGTAAACGTTAATCTTTTAGAAAAAGACCGTTATTCTTGGCGGTCAACATGTTTTGAAAGCCTAACGTAGCTAGAAGCGAGACGTCGGAGAGAAACATTCAGTGGAAGAGCGATAGCGTTCGCCTTTGAAATTGAGAAAATTCCGCTAAAATTCAATCCACTTCTCAATTTCAACACGCGACTGAAACGAATTTTTCTCGGAGGCGGCTCGCTTCCCGCGTCTACGTGACTTTCACGACAATTTGACCGCTCTTCGAAGCGGTCTTTTTTTTGCGTTTAAAGGCGACATCGGGCCGGCTCGGCGCGTTCATCATAAGAGAAGCTTCGGCGTCGGCCGCCTTTTTGCGGGTATGTGATAAGAAAGGGAAACGCTGCACGCCGAAAATATCGGAAAGAAAGGACGGATTTCATGAAAAAAGGATCCAAGCGCATGACTGCGGGAGCCGTCATCGCAGGAGGGCTCATTCTGCTGGCCGGACTGTTCAGCTGGCTGCATCAGCCCGGCGACTTCCATGCGCTGTCGGCCGACGATGTCGCGGCTTCGAAAATGTCCAAAGCCGTGTATCATAAGGAATCGCTGGGAGGATCGGACGCCGTTCGCATCGAATTCGTCGATGTCGACTTGACGAAAGAACAGAGCGACGAGCTGTTAAGCCGGATCGGCAAGCAGAAGTTTTCCGTCCGATCGCATATGGAAAACATACCGGGTTCCGTAAGGGCCGCCGTAATGTTCGAACTGCCCTTCAATCGGGAGCTGCGCATTCAATACAACGGAGATCAAGTGTACCTCACCCGGACCAATGCCTGGGGAAGAGTCGACCGCACGGCGATCGAACAAGACGATCTGCGCCGCTTTTTCGACGAACAGCTGGCCGGAGCTTTTTATGGCGGAAATGATCCGGAAGGAACGTGACGAATGAACGACAACTATTTCGAATTCGGACGCAGGTCGGCGTTGGAGATCGTCCGCACTTTGTTTTATGCAGGCACGCTGCCGATTTTGTATTTCGCTTATCAATTCGGCAAAGGTTTCGCTCTGAAGCACCCGATCCAAAGCATGGTCCGTCAGTCGGACAATTTCTATACCGGAGTGGAGCGGCCCGGCTGGATACTAGGCTTTATCATGGGCGCTGCCGCTCTGATCGTGATGGCGATCTTATGGAAAGCGATCTGCGAAATGCTGCTGATCGCGCTGCGATACTTCGAGCGGGGAACGCGCGGCGGGAAAGAGCGGGAGCCGCGAATGCAGAAGAAGATACGGCGCAGACACGTCCGAAAATAAAGAATCGCCTGGAGGACGCATATGACGAACGAAATGCTAGAAAACATATTGAGGCGGTACGATCTCGATCGGCCCGTACCGACCTTTTTAAGGCATAACGAGAACCGGACTTACCGCGTGCAGGACCGATCGGGAAACAAGTATCTGCTGCGCGTCCACGATCCTTTCGTGCCGGGAATGGCGGGACTGCAGCATCGTTTCGACGGCATCGTCGCGGAATTGGACATGCTCGAGCACTGGGGGCGCTGGAACGAACGGGAGGTCCAGGTCCCGGTGCGGAACCGGGAAGGCGGGCTGGTCACGACATTCGAAGAGAACGGACGGAAGATTCACGCTTCGCTGCTCACCTGGCTTGAGGGCCGCGACCTGGTCAAAAACGACCTGCCGTACGAGGACACGATCCGTAAGCTTGGCGAGCAGCTTGCGAATCTGCACGCTTTTTTCGGCCGGTACGAACCTGTCGGTCTCGAAGCCCGTCCGCATCAGGGCAGGGCGTATAACGACAAGATGGCCGGCGTCATCCGTTCGGGCGCGGAAAAAGGTTTGTTTGCGGCGGGAGACGCGGATACGATAGAAGAGACGCTGCGCCTGGTCAACGACAGGCTGACGGGCACAGGCAGCGAAGGCCCCGGCCTGATTCACGGCGACATCGGTCTGGCCAATACGATCCTGACGGAGAGCGGAGAGGTCCGTTTTATCGATTTCGGCTTCTACGGCCGGGGGTATGCGCTGACCGATACGGCGATGGGCGTCATGATGCTGCCGGCGGATTGGCGGAGGCGGTTCCTCGAAGTCTATTCGGGAGGAAAAAGCTGGACGGAAGCCGATCTGCGCAAAATTGACGGATTCATGCTGGTGGCGATCATCGGCTATTACGTATTCCAGTTCGGCAACGCGAAGATGCACGACTGGATGCGGGAGCGGATGCCCATGCTGTGCAGGGAATACTGCCTTCCGTTCTTGGCGGGAGAACCGATGCTGGAGCGGATCGGATTTTGAGGAGGAGCCATGATCGATAAGACGTCGTTGTCCGCCGTCCGCGAAAAGATCGGCCGCGGCGGATATCCGCTGCCTTTTATCGCCGACTTCGAAATCCGGGAGCTGCATCATCCCCGGTGGGAAGCTTCGGCGTATTTCGTCGGGTTGAACAGAAGAGGATTGTCGGAACAAGATGCGCTGCTGCTCCTGCTGGAAAGGCTGGAGTACGCGGAGCGGGAATGGGAATGGAGCGAGGAGAAAGCCCGGGAAGCGAGATCGGCCGTGCTGCCCCGGCTGCTCTATTACGTCACGGAAAACGGAGACTTCGCGCCGTACGGCCGGACCGATATCGAAGAGCGGATCGCGGGGCTTAAGCTGGACGAGCTCGAACTGACGCGGGAGATCGGGGAAGGCGAGCGGGTGCTGGCGATCTACGATGATTGGAACTTGCTGCAAATCTTCGGCCGGAACGAAGAGCGGGACTATGTCTTTTTATGGGAAACGCTGGCTTAAAGCCGCAGAGCCGCCGACCGTGCGCGGCCTACGGGTCAAATTCGAACGAAAAGGAGGGACGGGCATGAAAAATCTTTTGCTCTGGGCGACCGGAGCGGCGCTCGCCGCCGCGGCTGTCCGCTATCGGGCTTGGCCGAAGCAGGACGGAGCGGGCGGCGTGGACGTTCCGGACGCGTACGTGATTTCGCGGCGGAATCGGATCGATTTTCAAAACGGCAAGGCGTGCGCCGCGTTCTCCAGTGCTTACGTGCTGCGGCATTTGGGCGTGGAAGCGGACGGGGATTCGCTCTACCGGAAATTCCCCCGCAAACTGCTGGACGGCACGGTCGATCCCAAAGGAATCCTCGTCCTTTTTCGCCAATCCGGCTACAACGCCCGCTTCTGCCAGGGAGATGTCGACACGCTCAAAAAGCAGATCAGCCGGGGGACGCCGGTCATTTTGTTCCTCAAGGTCTCTTCGGATAAGCGTCATCTGCATTTCGTTCCGGCAGTCGGCTATGATCGCGAACATATCTATCTGGCCGAGTCGCTGAAGCACAAATCGAACTGCGACGGATCCGGTTATAACCGCAAGCTTCCGGTCGCCGAATTGGACTCGATCTGGCGGACCAACTTTTTTTACAAGCGGTCGTATATCGTGATCGAACCTTAGCGGCGCGGGACTCGGCTGTTTTCGCTCAAAAAGGAGGAGACGGAATGACGTTGGAGCGTTATCTGCACGAACATTTTCCCGGGTTGACGCTGCGTCCGCCTCTTTTTTACCTATACGAATGGATTCTGGACTACGACCGGGCGCGGATCGACGGGATCTTCGGAAGTTCCGGGTCGGCCGCGGACGTCGATTGAAGGAAAGCTCGCCGGCACGGTTTTTTTTCGGGTTTGCGCCGGGATTGCGAAAAACGATTTCGCATCAAGTGATTCGGTAAGCGGCATTTAAGCGTAATTTTGATCATAGCCAGCAATTAAAGCGAAGCGTTTCGGGAAACGTCGGAGTTCCCGGAGCGCTTTTTCCGAAAGGGAGGGTATGATGAAAAAATCTTCGTTGTCGTTTGCGCTCAGAATCATTTCGCTGCTGCTGGGCATCGTCGGCATTCTGATCATTATCCGAAGTACCGAACTGGGGCTGTCGCAGGCGGATTCGATCACCGAAGGGCAGGACGAATACGGTTCCGGCACGCGGTTCTGGCTGATTCAGCAGAGCGGCATCGCCGCTTATCGCACGCTCGGCGCCATATTGGCGGGAGTCGGACTGTTTCATGCGCTGCGTCCGCTCAGCCGGCTGGAAATGCAGAAAATCAGCATGGCTTCGGAACAGGAAGGAGGCGATTTCGCGCTCCGTTCTTCCCGGGCGGCGAGCGAATTCGCGCACGGCGCAGGTCAGGCGTCGCACGGTTCGCGAACCGATTCCGCTTCGCGGCTGATCAAGGTCCGGCCGCAGAAGCTGTACTGGGCGTTCGTCGATCCCGATCTGCTGGTGCGCTGGCTTCCGCCGGAAGGGATGCGCGGCCGGCTCGAACGGTTCGAGCCTCAGGCGGGCGGCGCTTACCGGATGGTGCTGACCTATACGGGAGCCTCGGACTCGTTCGAAGGGAAATCGTCGCCGGATACCGACATCGTCGAAGGCCGTTTCGTGGAACTGGTGCCCGGCGAGAAGATCGTGCAGGCGGTCGCGTTCGATTCGCCCGACCCTGCCTTTGCTGGAGAGATGCTGATGACCTGGAAGCTGGAGGCCGACGGGGAAGGAACCAAGGTCACGGTCGTCTGCGAACATGTGCCGGGAGGCATCGGAAAAAGGGAGCATGAACAGGCGCTGGCTTCGACTCTTCAGAATCTGGAGCGGATCGTCAGCTAGAATTTAATAATAAAGAAAAAGATACGGCGGGCTATCGCTTGAACGATTGAGCCGGGCGACAGCCGCGCGGGGAGAAGAGGAGCTTGTGACAAACAATCAGAAATGGTGGATTTGGCGAATCGCCGCAGCGGTCGCAGCCGGGATCGGACTCGTTCTGCTGCTGAACAGCGTAGAGATGGGGCTGGAACAGGCGGTCAAGAAAATGACCGTAAGATGGGAAAAAGGAGACATCTTGTCGCAGGTCGATATGGCCGTTTACGAGGCGGGGCATGTTCTGGTGTACACGGCGATCGGGGGAATTCTGCTGGGCGTCGGTCTGAACCGGGCCCTTAAGCCTGCGGGACGGGAAGCGGCGCGTCCGGAACGCGAAACCGATCAAGAGCCGACCGTGCGACGCCAGGATTGAGAGAACCTTTTCCAAAAAAATCATCTGGCTTTATGACATGCGAATCACGCATCCTGACATATGGGCTCGGCCCGTTCTTTTCCTATAATGGGGATATGGGGTTCCGGGAAAGGGACTTGCATAGTGACAGGAAGATGGGGTCGGTATCCGCCGCCGGCCCGCAAGCCGCTCGGAACCAGTCCGAAACCAGCCCGAAACGGAGGATTTCTTTTGCCTATTTTTTATGATTCCGCAGCCCGAACGTTCCACCTGCAGTCGGCCTCGTCCAGCTACATCATCCAGCTCGTGCAGTCCGCCCATCCCGCGCATGTGTATTGGGGACCGAAGCTGGCGCAGGAATCGTTCGACAAGCATCTGCACTCGATCGAGCGCGCGTCGTTCAGCCCCAACCTGAGCCCGGAAGCGATGCACGTGTCGCTCGACACGCTGCCGCAGGAATATCCGGCGTACGGCAGCGGCGACTTCCGCGAGCCCGCGTTCGAAGCCCGGTACAAGGACGGTTCGACGGTCAGCCGCCTGGCGTACGAACGCCATGAAATCGTGCCCGGCAAGCCGAAGCTGGAAGGACTGCCGGCCACTTACGTCGAGCACGACGCCGAAGCGGACACGCTGCAACTGTATCTGCGCGACGAGCTGACCGGACTGCGCGCCGTGCTGAGCTATACCGTGTTCCATGAACTGGACGCCATCGCCCGCTCCGTGCGTTTCGCCAACGAGGGGCAGGATTCGATCGCGCTGGGACGCGCGCTCAGCGTGAGCGTCGACTTCAACCACAGCGAATTCGAACTGCTCCAACTGTCGGGATCGTGGATTCGCGAACGGCATATTCACAAACGCGAGCTGGTGCCGGGCATTCACCGGATCGACAGCAAGCGCGGCGCGAGCAGCCACAGCCAGAATCCGTTTATCGCCCTGCTGGAGAAAAACGCGGGCGAAGACCACGGCGAAGTGTACGGTTTCAGTCTGGTATACAGCGGCAGCTTCCTCGGACAGGCGGAAGTGGAGCCGTTCGGAACCACGCGCGTGCAGCTCGGCCTGCAGCCGTTCGACTTCGAATGGAAGCTGGAAGCGGGCGAGACGTTCCAGACGCCGGAAGCGGTCATGGTCCGCTCGTCGGAAGGGCTCGGCGGCATGTCGCGCACGTACCACAAGCTGTACCGCACCCGCCTGATCCGCGGACAGTTCCGCGACAAGGCCCGGCCGGTGCTCGTCAATAACTGGGAAGCGACGTACTTCGACTTCAACGCGGCCAAGATCAAGGAGATCGCCGCGGCCGGCCAGGAACTCGGCATCGAACTGTTCGTGCTCGACGACGGCTGGTTCGGCAAACGCGACGACGACAAGTCTTCTCTCGGCGACTGGGTCGAGGACAAACGCAAGCTGCCGGAAGGGCTGGCGAAGCTGGTCCGCGAAATCACCGAAACGGGCATGCAGTTCGGCCTCTGGTTCGAGCCGGAAATGGTATCGCCGGACAGCGACCTGTACCGCGAGCATCCGGATTGGTGCCTGCACGTGCCGAACCGCAGCCGCACGCAGGCCCGTCAGCAGCTGATCCTCGATCTGTCGCGTCCGGACGTGTGCGATTACATCGTCGACTCCGTCTCGAACGTGCTGGAGTCCGCGCCGATCACGTACGTCAAATGGGACATGAACCGCAATATGACGGAGATCGGGTCGGAACTGCTGGCGCCGGAGCGTCAGCGCGAGACGGCCCACCGCTACATGCTCGGCCTGTACGGCGTGCTGGAACGCATCGTATCGCGCTTTCCGCATATTCTGTTCGAGAGCTGCTCGGGCGGCGGCGGACGCTTCGATCCCGGCATGCTGCATTATATGCCGCAGACGTGGACGAGCGACGACAGCGACGCGGTGGAGCGGCTCAAGATCCAGTACGGCACCAGCATCGTCTACCCGGCGAGCAGCATGGGCGCGCACGTATCGGCCGTGCCGAACCACCAGGTCGGCCGCGTGACGCCGCTCGAAATGCGCGGACATGTCGCGATGAGCGGCAACTTCGGCTACGAACTCGATCTGACCAAGTTCACGGAAGAGGAGAAAACGGAAGTGAAAGCGCAGGTGCGGCAGTACAAAGACCTGCGCGACCTGATCCAGTTCGGCGACTTCTACCGGATCAAGAGTCCGTTCGAAGGCAACGATACGGCCTGGACTTACGTGTCCGCAGACCGTTCCGAAGCGTTCGCCGCCTACTTCCGCGTGCTCGGCGAGCCTTACGCGCCGCTGCGCCGCCTGAAGCTGAAAGGCCTCGATCCGCGCAAACGCTACACCGTCGAAGGCCGCCTGGGCACGGGCGAGAGCGGCGCGGTCTACGGAGGCGACGAGCTGATGTATATGGGATTGTCGCTGCCTATGCTGAACGGGGACTTCCAGAGCGTGCTGTACGTGATCAAGGAAGCGTAAGCGCGGCAGGTGAAAGCGCTAAGCTTGTACACTTAAGAAGACCGGAAAAGGAAAAGGAAAAAGGAAAGCCCGGCCTCCGTGGGGAGCGTCGGGTTTTCCGCGTTTTGACGAGAGCGGGCGGGCCCGATCGGCTCAGTTCCGGCCGACTTCCGCGAAGCAGCGCAAAATAGATGCAAGAGAACACTTATTTCGGCTTTTACAGTCGTTTTCGAGAAAATAAGTGCATAAAACAGCTAATTTCTTATTTCTGCTTATATTTCAGCCCTTTATCGCGAAATAGCTGCTTTTCTGCATTTATTTCTCGTTTAATCGGATAATTATGCCGAATAGCTGCTCTCCCGCACTTATTTTCCGCAAACAAACTCGGACTCTCTTTTTAACGCGATCATCCTTATTTTTGAATAAATGCTATAGTGAAAACAACGGGTAAGTCGGCGATTAAACGGAAACAGTAAGGAGCGTGAATGATTATGGCATGGAATATCGACATCTTGTGCATTCGGGATCAAGGGGACGCCGCGTCGTTGCTGCCGGACGTTTTCCGCAGGACCGAAAAAGAGCTGCATTTCGAGGAAGCGAGTTCCGTCATGATGGAATCGGCGCTCGCCGTGGGCAGCTTCGGCGAATGGACGATCGTGATCGATACGCAAGGGCGATGGACGCACGGGGACATGCCGTTCCTGTCCGATTTGTCCAAACGGCGCAAAATCAAAACGTTTTGGATCGCCGAAGCGTTTATCTATCGGGACTACCGGTACGGAATAATCCGAAAAGGCGGCGCGGAGCGGCAGATCGCCGATATCGAAGAGGGCCGCCGCTATTTGCGAAGCCGGGGCGTCGAACCGTGGGACGAGTGGGGAGAATCGATAGCGTTTCAACTGCTGGAAGAAGAGGTGTTCGGAAAAAGGCCCGAACCGTTCGATACGACGCTGCGGCGGATAAAGTACGACAAATACGAGCCGGATTGAAACCGAGACATAAGGGGGAGGGAGCTGCGATGAACGGCATAGTCGAGTTTAAGCTCCGTCTTCCCTTTTACGACTTGATCGCCGAGCCCGAAGCAGAGAATGCGCCCGCGTATTTGGAGCAGTTGGCGGAACGGCTTCGTCTTCGGATCGACCTGAGTATGCTGGAAGACGAGTACGGCTCCTGCGGCAGCGGGCCCGAACAGGCGGGATGCGGCGATCTGCTGCTGTTCCGGCGAACGGGCGATCCCGATTGTTTCGTGCTGATCGACCTGTTCCGGGACTTCACGGATCAGCACGGGATGGTCGAACTGGGCATTCGGTGCGGACGGGAGCTGAGACAGCCGATCGTCGAACTGCTGGCGGCGCTGCGCAGTCAGGCCGAGCCGGTCGGAGAGATTCGGGAAAGCGAAGGCGGCGGGCCGCGGCAGGAAATCGGGAAAAAGGACTTTTCGCAGGAAATCCGGTACGGCGATCGGGTGTATGAGCGGCGCGTGCGGATTTACGAGCAGTAAGGAGCGGGAGGGAAAATGAACATTTATCTGGTGAGGCACGGGATGGACGAAGAAGGTTACCGCGGAGGCTGGAGCCGGCGGGGACTCGCGGAGGAAGGCGTCGCCCAGTCGAGGAGATTGGGAGATCATTTGCGCGATCATTCGGAAACGTACGGCATTCGCACGCTGCTGGCAAGCGACCTTCCGAGAGCGGCGGAAACGGCGCGGGAAATCGGACAAAAAACCGGGCTGGGCTGCGTTTATTCGGAAGAGTGGCGGGAGATGAACAACGGCGAGCTGGCCGGCATGCCGAATCCCGAAGCGGAAAACAAATACCCGGGTCTTTATTTCAATACGCTCGGGATGGATACTCCTTATCCGGGAGGGGAGTCGCCCGCGCATTTTCAAGCCAGAATCTGCCGGGCTTTCGGGAAGCTGTGCGCGGGAATCGAGAGCGGCGGGACGGAAGCGAACGTGCTGCTCGTCACGCACGGCGGCGTCATCAATGTGTTGTATTATCATTTGAACGGGCGGGAATGGACGAACCGGGCCGCTTTTTACCCCATCGCCCAGACCGGCATGCATACCGTAGCGAAAACGGACGAAGGTTGGAAGATGATCTCGGAAAACGCGCTGCCGCACGGATAACGAAGCAGGGAGGCGAGGCATGAATATTCGGTGGAAAGAAGAAGCGGCGCCCGATCCCCGGTTCTACGACGGCATTTCGCTGGGCGAATACCGGCTGCTGTCGCAGCGGTGGGAGGAGCTTCTGGAACTGACGCTGCGACAGCTTGAGGGCTACGTCAACGACGACGAGCTTTGTTTCGGCGAAGAAGGGATGTTCCCCGTTCGCGCGCGATTGTCCGGCCGGGCTTACGTCGGAGCCGTGTCCTACAGCCGAAACGCGGGTCCCGTCGGCTTCGGGATCGCGATCGAGGCACGGCTTACGGAAGGCGCCGGGGACGGCGAGCAGGATTATTTGGGACTGGAAGTGTCCTGGTTCGCGCGCGATGCGGACGCGGAGTTCGAGTGCTGGGGCATCGACAGTTCTTCGATCTGAACATAAGGCGCAAAGCCGAAAAAACGAGTCTTTCGTATAAAGGAGGAATGCGAAATCGCCAGATGGATCATTGTCGGGCTGCATCCGATCTTGTTCTGCTGCTCGATGTTCGTGACGCCGATCGCATCCTGGCCTCTGATCATCGGGGTCTCGATCGCGTTCTGCCTGCTGTGGAGAAAGGTCAAGGACGTGCTGATCTCCACCGCTTTGCTGATGGCCGCCGTATTTCCGCTCGCGCTCTGGTTCGTCTCTTTTTCCAATCCGGTATCGGCGATGAACCTGAGAGCCTGGATGATCGTCCTGTATATCGGATACGCGTTCTTGTTCATGATGCCGCAGCTCGGATTGACGGCGGTGTTCCGGTCTTTGCGGGAGGAAAAAAAGAATGCGCGCGGCGCGTGAAGATTCGGTCCGGAAGGACGAAAGTTACGAGGGATCATAGAGTTATCGAAAAGGAGAGATGGAATGCCCGAGCATCAATTCATCGCGGGGTTAAATCCTGACGCGGAGTCCTTCAGTTGGGAGAAAGGTTGCGTATGGACCGACGGTTCGAAGGTCGTTCCGCAGGCGGTAATCGACGACGATCTTTTCAGTTACATGTACGATACGTTCAGATGGGTACGGGCGCAGTTTCCGAACGGGCAATGGTGGAACGGACTCGATTCCTACGGATACTCGCTCATTAAAGATCGGGGGGACATCCGCCGGCTGGGCGAAATCGCGAAAGCTTGGAAAAGGCTGCTCGAACTGGCTCCCCCTTCCGTCAAACTCACCGGAAATTACGGCTGGGACGGCGCGGATTTGCAAAACGGCCGCTACGAAGAGCTCTGGTTCGAACAGCGGGAAATCGTCCTTCAGCTGGACAATTTGGTCAAGGTAACCGAAAAAGCGCTGAAAGACGGCGTTTACGTGATTCACTTCGGCATTTGACCAAAACGATATCGATTCGACAAGGAGAAACCAAAAGATGCGGTATCATCAATTCATCGCCGGCTGGGACGCGGAAGACGAATCTTTCGAATGGGAGGACGGACGTATTCGGCAGGGCGGCACGGAGATCGTGCCCCAGGCCGTGTTCGACGACGAGCTTCTGGATTATCTGTACGATACGTTCCGATGGATCCGGGCGCAGTATCCGGACGGGAGCGAAGGGAACGGGCTCGGCAGCGGTGCTTATTCGGTGATCCGGGGCCGCGACGAAATCCGGAAGCTGCGCGGCATGGCGCAGGCGTGGAAGAACCTTTTCGGCGTCGGACCCGAACGGATGACGCTGACGGGCAATTACGGCTGGACAGCCGATCCGCAAAACGGAACGTACGAAAAACTTTTTTATCGCAAGGAAGATCTGATTGAACGGTTCGAAGATTTGACCCGAGTGGCCGAGCATGCGTTGGAGAACGGGATGGATGTGATACGCCGACAGGTTGAAGAGGAGGATGAGCCGTGAAAGAAGCGGTAACCGTCGTGCCCTACGACGAAGCCTGGCGCGAAGAGTTTCGCGAAATCGCCCGGCGGCTGAAGGAAGAGCTGGGCGGCGAAGCGCTGCGTATCGACCATATCGGCTCCACGGCCGTGCCGGGGCTCGACGCCAAGCCGGTGATCGACATCCAAATTTCCGTGCGCGCCCTTGAGCCGATGACGTACCGTGCGGGCATCGAAGCGGCCGGATACGTGCATCGCGCGGATAATCCCGACCTGACCAAGCGCTATTTCCGCGAACGGGAAGGCGCGAAGCGAACGCATATCCATGTGCGCGAGGCCGGCAGTTGGTCGGAGCAGTTCCCGCTGCTGTTCCGCGACTTTCTTCGCGGGCACGAGGCATTCAGAAAACTGTACGCAGAGGAAAAACGCGCGCTGGCGGCCCGGTATTCGCAGCCGCACGAGCGGCATTCGTACGTCGACGGCAAAGACCCGATCATCTGGCGCATCATGCGGGAAGCAAGCAAATGGAGCCAGCGGACGGGATGGAGAGCGGAAAAAGAGGAACCTTGAATTCTCCCGCCCGTAAAGGCTTAAAAGGAGAGATCAAATGGAAGGCAATCGCGAAGTCGAGCGGCATGACTTCAATACGGCCCGGGAGGAACAAGAATGATCAATCATATGACGACGCTCGGCTTTCACCTGCAGGAAGAAGAGGAACTGCTGGACCTGGCGGATTACGCCTATAAAAACGGCACCCCGTTCGAGACGGAAAAAGGCATCTATGTCCGCCTTGAAGCCGGAGGCGGCGCGGAACTGTGGCTGCAGCTCAACCGCGAGCAGGTGGCGATCGGCATGCAGCCGCATTTTACGGGAGCGGGCTTGATGGAGATCGGAATCGAAGGCGAGGTGCAGCGCGAAGAGGCGAACGAGCTGGACGGGACGTTTTACGCCTGGGCCGGACCCGGAAGACCGGGCGAAGGATTGTATTCGTTCGTGTTCGACCTGCCGGACCGGGACCGTTACGGGCCGCTGACGCAGCCGATTCTGCAGCATGTGCAGCTGGCGGCGTTCGCGCACGAGCTGAACGTGTTCGGGAGCGAGGCGGAATACAATCTGTTTCGGTTGGGACAGTCGCCGGGAGAGCCGATTGCTCCGCCGGAATCGTTCGTCTCGAACGGACTCACCGAGCACGGCGGACAGCCGATCTCGACGGCGGCCTTCGGCGGCCGCGTGCTGCGCGCCGGCTGGATGAAAAACGAGCTGACGGGCCTTCGCTTTCACTGGGCGCTGGTGCGCACGCTGGGCGGCGATATCGACGTGGTGGCGGACGAGCGGCTGGTCGGGGAGCGCGAAATTCGGGAAGGCGGGATCTTGAGCGGGACATTCTGGCTGAGCGGGCGATTGATACCGGCAGATCACTAGAAAGAGGCGATAAGGTGGAGATCACGGGATTGATTCCGGTTTTGCGGATATTCGACGAGCGTCAAGCGAAAGATTTTTACGTGGAGTATTTGGGGTTCGAAGTCGATTGGGAGCATCGGTTCGAGGAAGGGCTGCCGCTCTATCTTCAGGTGTCCCGACACTCTGTAGGCAGAGCCGGAAGGCAGGAGACGAGGGGCGGGCGACCGACAGATGCCGCTTGGCTTCGGAATCTGCCCGAACGAAACGGCGGAGCTTGAAACTAGATACGAATCGAAGGAGGAATCGAAGATGAACAAGAAAAAACGGGTCGCGATCGTCTGTGCCTGCGCCGCATTGGTCCTGTGCGCGGGCGCGGCGGTGCCGGTCGCGAGATACGGGACGGAAACGACGATCGCCATGGCCAAATTGAACGCTGCCGGAGAGAAGCTGGTCGAGCTGGACGGGGACAGCCGGTTCGACCGGTATCTGGCCAAAGACGACGAGGCGTTCGGGCAGATGCAGCGTCTTATGCAGGAACGCGGCTGGACGTTTAGGGAGCAGGACGGTTCGGGCTACTTTTTCGAAAAAGAAAACCGGAAGACGGTCGTCACGACCAAGCAGCTGTCTACTCACACCGTGCGCATTCAGTTGGAAAAAGGCCTATAAAGCCAAAACGGTTCGCTTTTTCGCGTCGTTTTCCCGCATAATGGAAGTCGTAGTCGCGCCCGCGCGCGCCGACCATTCAAACGAGGGGGATTCGACCCGTGAAAATCGCGTTTCTGATCATCGACATGCAGACCGTTCATCTGGGAGGCGTACCGCAGCCCAAAATCGACGGCGTCTGCGAATACATCAATTACGTGTCCCGCGTCATGCGCGAAGCGGGACATCCGGTCATTCATATTCAGGACATCGAAGGCATGACGGAAGAGACGCGTGAGCATTACCGGACGATCGGGGAGGTTGCGACGGACGCTTCCGACCTGTTCGTGACAAAGGAATATTCGAACGCTTTCTGGAAAACGGAGCTGGAAGACGTGCTGAAAGGGCAGGAGATCGAGCGGCTGATTTTGGCCGGTTTCGCTGCCGAGCACTGCGTGCAGTTTACGTACAACGGGGCGATCGAACGCGGCTTCGGTCCCGTTCTGCTGCAGAACGGCATCCTCAGCCGGCACGACGACGCGGTCGCCGCCGCTTACCGGGACCGCAATCTGATCTCGTATCCGGCCGCGGAGTGGCTGGCGAACGCCTAGCGCTCACCGTCCGGAATCTGCCGCTGGCCTGCCTTTCTTCGGTAGGCCAGCGGCGTTATGCCGGTCTTGCGTTTGAACAGCCGATGGAAAAACTTCAGGTCGCCGTAGCCGACGGCCGCCGCGATCTGGGGGATGCCGAGGTTCGAGGCGGTCAGCAGCTCGCAGGCGGCCTCGATGCGCGTGTTCTGCAGGAAGGCCGAAAAGTTCATGCCGGTCCGCCTGGCGAACAGCCGGCTGAACTGGCGCTCTCCGAGTCCGGCTTGAAGCGCCAGCTCTTTCAGCGTCGGAGCTTCCGCGTAACCCTCCTCGATCCGGCGCACCGCATCGTCGATAGAGGGCCCCGCTCCGCGCGGCGTTTTCTCCTGCGGGGGTGCTGCCTCGGACGGGAGCTGCCGATGCAGCGCGATCAGCATGCGGACGATCAGCGCCGCCAGCATCGCTTCGCGGCCCGGCCGGCGCGCGGCGTATTCGAGGTACAGCTCCTTGAACCAGCCGCGGAATTCGCCGGGGTCGCGCAGGCGGCACCAGGGACGGTCCGGCTCGCGAAAAGCGGCCAGCAGCGCGGCGGCCTCGGGGAACTTTGTTTCCAGCTCCTGCAGATAACCGGCCGGAAAAATGCAGTTGTACACGATCAGCTCGCGTCCCCGCCCGGGAGCGGCCGGACGAAATACGTGAGGCACGCCGACCGGAATGAAAAAAACGTCTCCCCGCGAAACGCGCAGATTCTCTTCCCCGATATAATGCACGCCGGAACCTTCGCTGACGTAAGTCAGCTCGATGAAATCGTGCGTGTGCTCCAGCATCTCGAACGTCTCCCTCGCCCGGTTCACGTACACGGGCAGTCCGCTTTCGAAAAAATACGTTCCCAACAGCCGCTCCACGCTTCGCCTCATGCCGTTTCCTCCTTAAGGTTCGCTAATCCGACCCTAACCCTTTTTATCCGGATTGTCCAGATCGGCCTATAAAGTTGTCCGAATCGCCCCCTTATTCCTAAGGAGAAGTTTCCTACAATGAGGAGGAGAAGAACAAGCATCCACTATAACGACCGACCGGGAGGAATCTGGCTTATGCGTGCAATGATGGTGACGGAACTGCGCTGCGAATATTTGAAGAACCCGATGGGACTGACCGTTTCGCGTCCGCGTTTGGGTTGGAAGCTGCTGACGGACCGCAGAAACGCGCTGCAAACGGCTTACCGGATTCAGGTGGCGGCCGAAGACGAGACTTTTGCCGAAGAAAATTTGGTCTGGGACAGCGGCCGGCTGGAATCGGACGAGAGCGCCCACGTCGAATACGCGGGAGAGGAGTTGAAGTCCGTTACCCGCTATGTCTACCGGGTCCGCGTCTGGGACGATCAGGGCGAAGAGTCGCCGTGGAGCGACAGCGCTTACTGGGAAACGGGACTGCTGAATGCCGCCGAATGGCGGGCGCGATGGATCACGCCGGCGGCGGACAAAGTCGATCCCGCGGCGAAAGAAGCTTTTTATCTGCGCCGCGAATTCGAAACGGACGGCAAAAAGGTGCGCCGCGCGACGCTGCTGGCGACCGCGCTCGGCCTGTACGAACTGGAGCTGGACGGTCGGCGCGTCGGCGACAGCCTGTTCACGCCGGGCTGGACGAGCTATGATCACCGGCTCCAGGTCCAGGCTTACGACGTGACGGATCGGCTGGCCGGCGCCGGCGAAGATCGTCATGTCCTCGGCGCGGCGCTGGCGGACGGCTGGTACAAAGGCCGGCTGGGCTGGGAAGGCCGCAGCGCCATTTACGGCGACCGTCGCGGCCTGCTGCTTCAGCTGCATATCCGGTACGACGACGGGACGGAGGGAATCGTCGCGACGGACGAGTCGTGGCGCGCGACCGCGAACGGACCGATTCGCATGTCGGGCATTTACGAGGGCGAGACGTACGACGCCTCGTTCGAGCTGCCGGGCTGGAGCGAACGCGGCTTCGACGATTCCGGCTGGCATCCCGCGGAGACGCTGGACCGGTCCATGGACACGCTGATCGGCGAGCAGAGCGAGCGAGTCAAAGTCACGGAAACGATTCGGCCGGTGTCCGTCATCTCCACGCCGGCCGGGGAAACGGTACTGGACTTGGGGCAGAATATGGTCGGCCGCATGGTCTTTACCGTGAACATGCCCGCGGGTACGAAGCTGACGCTGCATCACGCGGAGGTGCTGGACCGGGAAGGGAACTTCTACGCCGGCAATCTGCGTACCGCCCGTCAGGAAGTGACGTATCTCTGCCGGGGCGGCGGAGCGGAGACGTACCGGCCCTCCTTCACGTTCCAGGGCTTCCGGTACGTCCGGCTGACCGGTTTTCCCGAGCCTATCGATCCGGATGATTTCGCCGGGGAAGTCATCCATACGGATATGCGGCCGACGGGCTTCTTCGAATGTTCCGACCCGCGAATCAATCGGCTTCAGCGCAACATCGTCTGGGGTCAGCGGGGGAACTTCCTCGACATCCCGACGGACTGCCCGCAGCGCGACGAGCGGCTGGGCTGGACGGGCGATGCGCAGGTGTTTATCCGCACGGCGGCGTTCAACTACGGCGTCGCGCCCTTTTTCGCCAAATGGTTGAAAGACCTGGCGGCCGAGCAGCTGCCGAGCGGCGGCGTTCCGTTCGTCGTGCCGGACATTCTGGACGAAGGCTCGCATTCCTCGGCGGCCTGGGGCGACGCGGCGGTCATCTGTCCGTGGACGATCTATCAGTGCTACGGCGACAAACGCATCCTGGAAGAGCAGTACGGCAGCATGACGGGCTGGGTGGAATATATCCGCTCGCAGGGAGACAGCGAACTTCTCTGGAACACGGGCTTTCACTTCGGCGACTGGCTGGGACTGGACGCCAAGGAAAACAGCTACGTCGGCGCGACGCCGCGGGACCTGATCTGCACCGCCTTTTTCGCCTATTCGACGTCGTTGGTCGCCAAGACGGCCGCCGTTCTCGGCAGGGAGGAGGACGCCGCCAAGTACGAAGAACTGCACGGACGCATCGTTCGGGCTTTTGCCGACGAGTTTATCACCCCGAGCGGCCGGCTCGCGGGCCATACGCAGACTTCGCACGTGCTGGCGCTGATGTTCGGACTGGCCGAAGGCGAGACGAGAAAGAGGCTGGCCGACACGCTGGCCGAGTACGTTCGCGCGGAAGGCATGCATCTGACGACCGGTTTCGTGGGTACGCCGTATCTGTGCCACGTGCTGTCGGAAAACGGCCATCACGACGTCGCGGTGCAGCTCGTCCTGCAGGAGGAGTACCCGTCGTGGCTGTATTCGGTCAAGCAGGGGGCGACGACGATCTGGGAACACTGGGACGGCATCAAGCCGGACGGCTCGTTCTGGAGCGACGACATGAACTCGTACAACCATTATGCCTACGGCGCGGTCGGCGACTGGCTGTACCGGGCCCTGGCGGGCCTGGATACGGACGAGAACGAGCCGGGCTGCAAAAGGATCGTGCTGCGGCCCAAGCCGGACTCCGGCCTGACCCATGCGCGCGCGCAGTACGATTCGGTATACGGAAAAACGGTCAGCGGATGGAGCAAGACGGCAGACGGCGCGGTGACGTACGAATTCGAGCTTCCGCCGAACACGACGGCCCGGGTGCGCCTGCCGGACGCGGCGAACAAAAAGATGCGGATCGACGAGCGCGATCCGGCCGAGGTGCTGGCGGCGCCGCCGACGCGGGAAGAGGACGGAAGCGTGACGTTCGAGCTGGGCTCGGGGCGTTATACGGTGAAGGTAGGGGAGAAGAGACCTTAAAGGTCTCTTCAACGTGTCGAGAAAATCTAACGTAGCTAGAAGCGAGACGGCGGAGAGAGAAATTCAGTGAAGGAACGATAGTGTTCGCCTTTGAAATCGGGAAAATTCCGCTAAAATTCGATCTCTTTTCCCGATTTCAACACGCGACCGGAACGAATTTCTCTCGGAGCCGGCTTGCTTCTCTCTACTACGTGACTTTTTCGACAGCCTGAAGAGACCTTAAAGGTCTCTTTTTTGTTAAAAAGAGAAGTCAAAATGGCCGGCGTTAGGCTCTATCGCGCGGTGTGCGGCAGACATGCGGCGAGCGATCGGATTCCGGTTTCGATGTCTTCGGCGGACAGGCCGCCGAATCCGAGCATGAGGTAACCATCGGCTTCGGCGTTCGGCTCCGACCAATAGTCGGACAGGGAATGGACCTTGACGCCTTTTTGCAGCGCTTTTTCGGCAGTCTCGAAAGCGGATGCGTTGTTCAATTTCAGCAAAATATGCAGACCGGATTTTTCTCCGACGATGTCCGCTTGAGATCCCATGTACTGCTTGATGCTTTTCAGCAAAGCCTGATGTTTTCGGTGGTACGCTTTGCGCATTCTTCGGATATGTTTTTCGAATTCGCCGCTCTGCATAAACCCGGCGATCGCTTTTTGAATAACGGGAGAAGCGGATTGGTGGTAATGGGCAAACTTCCGCGAATATCGAACCGTAAGAGAAGGCGGCAGGACAAGATAACTTAGCCGGGCGGAAGGCAGGAACGACTTGGAAAACGTGCCGAGGTAAATCACCCTTTCCTGTTCGTCCAAAGATTTGAGCGAAGGAATCGGCTGTCCCTGGTACCTGAACTCGCTGTCGTAATCGTCCTCGATAATATATCCGCCCGTTCGGTAAGCCCATTTGAGCAGACGCATCCTTTTGGAAACGGACATAATCATGCCGAACGGGAATTGGTGGGAAGGGGTGACGTAGACGGCATCTGCGCCGCTTCTTTCGACAGCTTGCACGGATAATCCGTCTTTTTCGAGAGGCACGGGCGCTATGCGGCATCCCTGGTCTTTTAGCACCGAACGGGTTCGGTAATAACCGGGTTCCTCCATGGCGGCGGTTTTCCCCCGAAGCTCCAACAGCCGGCAGATCAACGTCACGGAGGCCTGCGTCCCGGACGTTACGACGATCTGTTCCGGCGTGCAGCGCACGCCTCTGGACTGGAGCAGATAGTTGGAGATCTCTCTCCTCAGCTCGGGTTCGCCCTGGTTATCGCCGTACTGAAGCATTTGATCGGCCGCGTCCGCCAAAGCTTTTTTCCAATGCTTCAAAGGAAACTTGTGCGGATCGACGGTGCCGTATTTGAAATCGACGATCCTTTCGCCTGCGTTCCCGTTTTCCGGACGAACGTATTCCTCCCGCTCCGCCGCGCTCATAGGCAGTAAAGGCTTCTCTATTTCGGCGACCCATATCCCGCGTTTGGGAATGCTTTCGAGGTATCCTTCCGACTGAAGCTGCTGATAAGCCGTTTCGATCGTGTTTCGGCTGACCTTCAAGTGCGTCATCAGATGACGGATCGACGGCATTTTCATGCCCGGCAGCAGCCTGCCTTCTTCGATCTCTTTCCTGATCCAATCGCAGAGTTGGCCGTACAGCGGTTCGGGCGATTCTCGTTGTAAAAACGGCGTGATTTCCATGGCGCATTCTCCACCTGTCCCTATTGATTTTTTCGATTCTGGCACTTTTTCGATGCACAGAAATTCTTTAAAGTCATTTTATCAGAAGCGTGCGGAAAAGCGACGACGTTTTGAAGCTATCCGCGAAAATCGCGCTTATCCGACAGGAAGGCGGGGAAACGAGATGCGAACGAACTCACTCGGGCAGGAAATCGGCGAAGCGGCGGAAGACTATCAAGCTGCTCTCTTCCCGACGTCGCACGTAATAAGAGGCAGGTTTTGCACATTGGAAAAAGTATCCGAGAAACATTTTGACGATCTGTACCGGAACGTTTACGGGCCCGGCAGCGACGACAAGCAGTGGACCTATCTGCCGATCGAAAAGTTTGCTTCCGAACCGGATTTTGCGGGACATTTGGCCAAACTCATCAATGCCGAAGACCCGTATTCCTTCGCAATCGTCGACAACGAAAGCGGCGAAGCCGTCGGCTGTTTTGCGTTAATGCGGATCAATACGGAACACAGTTCGATCGAAGTCGGACATGTCGTGTATTCGGAACGGTTGAAAAGAACCCGAACGGCTACCGAGGCTCAATTTCTGCTGGCGCGTTACGTGTTCGAAGAACTGCGGTATCGGCGTTACGAATGGAAGTGCGACAGCTTGAACGCTTCGTCCAAAAAGGCGGCTTTAAGGTTAGGATTCCGATACGAGGGGACTTTCAGGCAGGCGCTCGTATACAAAAAAAGAAACCGGGACACGTCCTGGTTCTCGATCATCGACAAGGAATGGCCAGACTTGAAGAACCGATTCGAAAATTGGCTGTCGGACCGCAATTTCGACGAGCACGGCAATCAAATCTCGCCTTTGCGGAAGATCGATACGTAAACGAAGGATTCGCAAGACGGCTCCCGCTTGTTCGGGGCTGTCTTTTTTTTGTGCAATAATGGTAGGACGGAAAATGTGGAAGTTCAGTCTTATAGCGGGAAGGAGATCGCGAGCATGGACGATTGCCTGATTTGCGGCCGGATCGAAGCGATCAAGAAGGGAAACAACCCTTACTTCGTGGCGGAACTCGAGACGGGGTATGTCGTCATCGGGGACCATCAATATTTCAAAGGATATACGCTGTTTCTGTGCAAAGAGCATAAGAGCGAGCTGCATCATTTGGAGCCGTCGTTCAAGGAGCGATATTTGATCGAAATGAGTCAGGTCGCCGAAGCGGCGCATCGCGCGTTCGGCGCGGACAAGATGAACTACGAGCTGCTCGGCAACGGCGACGCGCATCTGCACTGGCATCTTTTTCCCCGCAGGCTGACGGAGCCGAGTCCGCGCCATCCCGTCTGGTGGACGAAGCGCGAGGAGATGTACGCCGACGAGGTCAGACCCGACGAAGCCGAACTGGCCGAGCTGAAAAGGAAGCTGTATGCCGCACTGCGGCGGGAGGCTTCTGACATAGGAGGAGCAGGATGACGAGACTGCTGCTGCAAGTCGCTCCCGCAGGCTCGTTCGTTCCCTTCATCCCGCCGCTGCGAAGAGCGACCGGGCTGGGGATGGCCGAGCTGAAACGCCGTCTGGAAACCGGGGAACCGCTGCTCGCCTTCGATTCGTTCGACGAAGAACGCAGCGGAGAGATTGACGGGATTATCCGGAAGATTCGTGCGCTGGGCGGCGAAGTACGGCTGCTGGACGACGAAGAGGGCGAAGAATTGACGCTGGAACACTGGCGTAATCTGCGGCGGCGGAATGCCCGAATCGGGCGTGAACTGGCGGATATGGACGATATGGAACTGACCCGCGTCGCGGCCGTGCTGCCGGCGGAAGCATGCGCGATCGGGAAGGCGCTCCCCGGTAATTGGCGTTTCGAAAAAGAAACGAACCGCCTGATCGCGGAATTCGACTTCGACGAGGAATTGATGAATCTGCTGCGCAGGCTGACGGAAGAGGAATTCGGCGCGAAGCTGTACCAGATCGACCGGGAAGAAATTTCGTTTGCGGAAGAAGACGAAGTGACCGCCGCCGGCCTGCTGGAGCGGTACGGCGCGTATTTCGATGGGGAGGGATAAAGGATGCCGGACATCGTCATCAGCACGGATAAGGGTCTGCTTCAGCTCGGCGCGATCAAGCGAATGCTGGACGTCAGCTACTGGGCCGCCGGGAGAGACGAGGAGATTATTCGCGTCTCTATCGCCAACTCCATGTGTTTCGGCCTGTACCGGAACGGGGAGCAGATCGGCTTCGCGCGCGCGGTGACGGACGGAGCGACGATGTACTATTTGTGCGATCTTCTGATCGACGAACGTTTTCGCGGGGAAGGACTCGGCAAACGGCTGGTCGAAGCGATCGTCGGACACGAGGAGCTGCGCAATCTGTCCGGCTATCTCCGCACGGCGGACGCGCACGGCCTGTACGAAGCGTACGGGTTCGAGCGGGACGCGGACAGATTCATGGCGCGAAAAAGGACCGGCGGCTGAGCGAACGCGGCGCCGAATCCGATCGCTTCCGGCAGGCGGAGAATTTTTCTCGGTTCCGTAACGGCCGCGGTCCGGAAGACGTTTATCACGTTAAGGAAACTTTTGACTCCAACCTTAATCAGAGAGGAGCCGCAGACGATGTCATTCTTTTATATGGTCGGCCTGGCGCTGGCGGGAGCGGTGGTCGCCTTGTATACGCCGGGAGGTCTGGGAATCGTGGTCGTGATCGGGATCGTGTTTGCCGTAGGCGTCGCGAATTATCGCCGCACGCAGGAGCTGCATGCCGGCATGGAAGAAATTCGGCGGCACCTGGGATTGATGGAGCAGGAAGAAGAGAAGCGCTACGATCTTGACCGCGAAGTCCGGCGCGCCGATACGCTCGGTGACGAAGAGCGCGAGCAGATCGACCGGCAGACGGAAGCGGAGCTGGAGAAGCGGGAGAACGGCGGCCGGTCCTAGAACCGGAAGCGCCGAAAGAAGCGGAATCCGGCGCCGAATGCGCCGAGACGAATCAATGAGCAGCGAGAGGAGACAGCATGGATAACAAAAATACGAAGTCAAGTTGGATCATAGGCGGGTCGATCGTGGTCGGCTTCGCCCTGTTCGGCCTGATTCAAGGCTATTTCGAGAGCGAACGTAACGAGGCGCTGCGCAATTTGGGCACTTCTTTCCCGCCCTCCGTCTCTTCCGGGAGCGGAGCGGAAATGAACCGGTACGAGTTCGTGAGCGTCAACGAGAGCAGCGCCGTCATTTTCGATCGGCAGACGGCGCAGTATTGGACGAAGTTTTTCCCGGTCGGCGAAGCGCCGACCGAATGGACGGAAGGGGAATGGCCGTTTGGAGGGCAGTAAGAAGAACGGCGGCGTATCCGAGGCGAAATAAGCGCTGCCGGCGAGAATGTTTCACCCGCCCTACTGCGTTTCGATTTTGAACAGAAAGAAGGATATTCATCATGTCCGATAAGTCCGATACCGTGCAGGAACCGCAAATCGCGCTCTACACGATGTGCCTCGTCCGCGACGGAGACAAGGTGCTGCTGCTGAACCGCCCGTCCGCCAAAGGGTTTCCGGGTTGGATCGCGCCTGGCGGGAAACTGGAATTTCCGGAGCGTCCGACCGAAGGCGCGGCGCGCGAAGTGAGAGAGGAAACGGGTCTGAACGTCACGGATCTTGTCTATAAAGGGCTGGACGAATACGTCGATCCCAAACGGAATTTCCGCTACATGGTCTTTAACTATGTGACGTCTTCGTTCGAGGGAGAGCTGCTCGCGAATCCCCCGGAAGGGGAACTGAGATGGATTCCGATCGCGGAAGCGGCGAATTATCCGATGCAGGACTGGTTCGCGCGGCGCTTTCCGCTCTTTTTCGAGGAAGGGACTTTCGAAGTGCATAAAATCTATGACGAAGACACGGAGATCATGCTCGAGGAAGCGACGAAGCGGACTTGAACGCCGGTTTGCGAAGCGAACGAGAACGAAAAAGAAGCAGGTGAAAGAATGGGCTACATCATGGAGCTGCGCAAGCTTGTCGGCAGCCGTCCGCTGATCATGGCGGGGGCCTGCGTCATCGCGGAGAAGGACGGCGGCATCCTGCTGCAAAAAAGGACCGACAACGGCTGCTGGGGTCTGCCCGGCGGCTCGCTTGAACCGGGAGAGTCGATGGAACAGGTGGCGCGGCGCGAGCTGATGGAGGAGACGGGGCTGGAAGCCGGAGAACTGGAGCTGCTCGGCGTGTTCTCGGGCGAGGAGCTGTACTATCGCTATCCGCACTGGGACGAGGTCTACAACGTCATTGCGGCGTACCGCTGCGCCGATCCGCGCGGGGAAGCGGCCGCCGACGGGGAAGAAAGTTCGGAGCTGCGGGTTTTCCGCCCGGACGAACTGCCCGAAGACGTCAACCCGGCGGATCGCCCGGTGCTGGCCGCTTATCTGAAAACGAAGTCTGCCGGACAAACACACGGACCGAAGGAGCCTCGAACATGAAAATTCACGAAAACGCTCGGCTGCAGGTCGGACTTGCGGTGCTGTATGCGGTAATGGTCGGCAGCCTCTTCGTCTGGACGCCGGAAGCGTTCTGGATCGAGGCGGTATTCGCCATGCTGGTCTACTGCGTGCTGTGGAAAAATATCGGCTACGTCCTGCTGTCCAATCTGCTGCTTCTTGTCGCTTCCGTTCTGCTCTGGACGACGGAGGTCGACTACATGCGGATGGGCAGCGTCCAAGAAACGCGGGATTGGCTGCCGTTCGCTTATGTGTTTTACGGGCTGTTCATTCTGCTTCCGCCGCTGATTCTGGTGCCGGTGCGAAACTGGTTGACCCGCAAAGAGCGCCGGCGCGCATAGAGGGTCTCGCGGCGCGGAAAGCAATCGAAGGCGGGGAGAGTGCGCGATGGGCTATACGTATCAAGGGTTTATCGGCTCGGCGGACGTGCTGAACGCCGCGGCCGAACGGCTGCGCCACGCCAGGGTGCTGGAGCTGACCGGCGGATGGTTCACCGTTCCGCTGGGCGAGAAGCTGGAGGACGAGATCAATGCGGGCGAAGGCGGCTTGATCGAACTCTGGGATATTTTGACGGACCGGATCGAAGCGCTGGGCATCGAGCTTTCGCAGAAGGGCCGTATCGCTTATGTGGAGGCGGATTACTTCGGAGGCTGGGGCGACCAGTCCTGCATCGTGTGGGAGTCGGGAAGCGAGCTGCTGCGCGAAGTCCGGACCGCCAAAGCGATCAACCATGCGCTGAAGCGGCTGGGCGTCGCCGCCGCGGAAGGAGAGGTCGACGAATTCGACACGGTCGGATTGGGACGGCATCGGCGCGTGGAGAGCTGGCTCGCGGAAGAACGCGGGTGGTAAATACGGCAAACAGGCGGAACGGTGCCGACGGAACGGCCGCCGCGAATGCCGCAGCAATCAAGAAACGTCCGGCTTACATAGATAGGGCCGGAACGCATACATAAAAAAAGGGGTTGTCAGGTTTTGAACAAGCATTCGGTATGGGTGAAAAGTATGATCGTGGGCGGGCTGCTGCTGCTGCCGGCCTGCGCCGGCGGAGAACGGCAGGCGTCGCCGACGGCAGGAGAGCCCCAGACGGGAGCCGCCGTGAAGCAGACGTCTTCCCAAGAAAAGGAAGGGGCGGCCCGGAAATCGAACGGAGAGCATGCTCCGCTGCTGGACGATTTCGACGCGCTGATGCAGCTGTCTCTGACCGACGAAGACCGCGAGCAGTTTCCGGCTTATTTCATGAAAACGCGGGAAGCGGTCAAGCTGCTCGACGCGACGCTGACGGAAATTCACTCCCCTTCGCAAGCCGCGGAGCAGTTCGATTTCGACCGGATCAAAGCCGATTTCCTGAACGTCCAGACTGTCTTCGACGCCAATCCGGTTCCGAGGCTGAATTCGTTCGCGGACTATGAGGACTTGACCGAGCTGCACGAAAAGATCCGTTCGGCCGCCGTATTGGGCCAGCAGCTCACGGAAGCCGCGGCCGAGGCGGAGAAGTCGGACGATCCCGACACGGTCGCCTGGCTGGCCGAAGTGAACGGACGCATCGAAGAGGCGTTGGAACGTTCGCGCGTGCTGCTCGGTCAGTTGAAGGAGCGGAGCCGGGAAGCGTATCAAGAAGATCGCCCTAAGGGACAGGAGTCGGGCAGTCTTCAGGCGGAGTTGAACAAAACGTCCAAGGCCGATATGCGGAAATTGGACGATTACATGGCCCGATACGGAGCGCTGATGGAGCAGCTTATGCCTCTGGGCATCCGCTTGAGAGAGGCTTTTACGGTCCTTCAGGGCGGCGAAGGCGACGTAAACCAAATGTACGAAGAATGGACCGCGATCCATGCTTCTTTCGAAAAACTCAGCGGCGAATTCGGAAAACTTTCGGTTCCGCAGGTCGGCTCGGCTATGCTGAACGAAAAGTTCTCCGACATGCACAGCCATACGCAGTCGGCTTTTTCGTACGGCGAACAGGGCTCCGCGCTGATCGTCGAAGC
This sequence comes from Saccharibacillus alkalitolerans, assembly GCF_011090185.1. GTDB lineage: Bacteria > Bacillota > Bacilli > Paenibacillales > Paenibacillaceae > Saccharibacillus > Saccharibacillus alkalitolerans. The sequence continues at coordinate 99,249 of NZ_JAAFGS010000006.1, forward strand.
GCTCGAGACCGGGGATCAATCCAAGCTGGACCAAGCGGTTGACCTTTTTGACCGGATGTCCGAAGAAAGCGAGCAGGTCACAAAATCGTCGAAAGATTTTGCGAACCTCGGAAATTAGAAAAGCGGAGGAAACGAAATGAAAAAGCAATTATGGATGAGCGCTGCCGCGGCTTCGCTGCTGCTTCTGGCGGCATGCGGAAGCGGAGAGGAGTCGGCGGAAACGCCCGCGAAGCAGGCAGCAACGCAGACGGCCGCAGCGGGCGAGGGCGAGGCGGCGCAAAACGAAGCGCAGCGGACGTCCGATTCGGCCGAAAAAGCGAACGCCCCGGGCTTTGTCTCTCAGGCGGACCTTGCGCTGATGGATCGGTATATGTCGGCGGTCGAACCCGGAATCACGGCGCTCGATCCGTTGATGCAGAAGTGGTCGCAGGCGATCGAAGAGGCACTGGAAGCGGGCGAAGGCGAAGTCGACTACGCTGAACTTCGGGCCCGTTTCGCAGAAGCGAACAGCGGATTCGAGGAAATGAAGAAAACGATGGAGCAGGCGGACGTGCCCCGGCTGGAGTCTTCGGAACTTCAGGAGAAAGTCGATCGATTCCAGGGCGATATGCTGACTATTGCGGGCAGCGGCGCCGAAGCGACGGCGCTGTATGTGGACGCGATGGACACAAACGATGATGCGAAATTCGACGAGTCGACGCAGAAGTTCTCGCTGCTGTACGAGGAGCTGGAAGCCGTCGAGAAATCCATGGTCGAACTGGTGCAGCTGTTGAAGGCCAATTCCCGGTAAATCCGAAGTAAAGGTAAAGGCGAGTTCGATGCGCGTGCCGCGGAGCGGGGCATTCAAAAGGAGGCTGCAGGATGAAAATCAACGGCATGCGGAAATGGATGGCGGCGATTGCCGCGGCAGCGGCGGTCTTCTCTCTGGCCGGCTGCCTGCCCGGCGGCGAAAATGCCGGAGATTCGGGAGCGGCGCGGCAGATCGAGTCCGATCTGCATGTCATCGTGACCAATCCGGACGCGATGGCGTCGAGCAATCCCGGAACTTATATCGAAGCGGAGCGGGAAGCGTATGACCGGATCGCCGGCAGCGGAGAAGAAGGCTTGGTGTACATGACCGAGCGAATCGCGCGCAGCCGGGAGGACGGGCTGGAGGAATGGATTCTCGCCCGCGCCTGCGCGGATATGCTGGGCGGGGAAGAAGCTTCGGCAGGGGCAGAGCAAAGCTGGGAGACCGGCAAAGATTGGCTGGCCGCCCGCGAAGCCGAGCAGAAATAACGACGACTGACGCAAAACGAAGAAAGCCGCCGTAACGGGAGAGCGAAGAAGAATATGCTGAACCATTTGATCACGATTTTTATCCTGACCACCGTCATTCACGCCGCCGAAACGCTGTCGTATTCGCTGCGTTACGCGGGCGTGAAAATCGGCAAGCTGGCGGTCGCGCTGTCGCTGACCGGCATTGTGGTGCTGGTATCGCGGACGGCTAACTTGATCCAGGCGCCGCTGACGGCCAAGTTCGTCGACGCCGCCAAGCTCGATCCGACGTTCGGCCTGCTGGGCCATATGCAGATGATCCTGCTGGCGGCTTCGCTCGGTACGGCGATCGCGATCCTGCTGTTTCCGACGTTCGTGCTGCTGTGGGGCAGGGTGATCGTCAAACTGGAGGTCGCCGGCTCGCTGCCGAAGCTGATGACGAGCGTCACGATCGGCCAGCTGCGCAATACGCGTCACTACCTGCGCAGACCGTCGCTGAACCGGAACACGTTTCGCCTGCTGGGCATTTCCAAGCGTTTTATCGTGATCAACGTATTCGTGACCGCGATCTACACGGTCGGCGTGCTGGCGTCGCTGTACGCGGCCTACCTCGTTCCCGAGCTGGGCACGACCGCTTCGCAGTCGTCCGGGCTCATCAACGGGATCGCGACCATTTTGCTTACGGTATTCATCGATCCGCAGGTCGGCCTCATTACGGACAAAGCGATGAACGACGAGACGTACCGCGACCGGCTGGGCAAAGTTTACGTCCTGCTGATGGGCTCCCGATTGGCGGGCACGCTGCTGGCTCAAGCGCTGCTGCTGCCGGCCGCCTACTTTATCGCGTTCGCGGTGAAGCTGATTTAACGCGAAGCAACCCCTTTTTACCGGAAAGAGAGGAGAAGCCATGATGCGCGCGAACCCGGACGACGCGGAAAACAGAGCGTTTCTGAAGATCGACAAGAAGTATACTCCGTTCCTGCTCAAGGCGATCGAGGCGGTGCGGCGGACGTCCTGGGCGGATCGCTATGATGTGAACAAGGTACATATCTCGATGCGGGAAGACGAATACGAGGGGAGAGGCTGCATCGTCGTGCGTTTCTATGCGGCCGAGCTGGAAGACGACAATTGGATGGAGGTTACTCCGGACGACATCGGCGGCGCTCATGTCTACATGGACGCTGCCGGTCGCGCCGTGCTGCATATCGCGATCGAACGTTAATAAGGAATGAAGGCGGCGACCGAACGGGAAAAAGGCGAGCACCGCGCGGAATCCGCGCAGTCTCGCCTTTTGCGTAACGTTTACTCTCGTTCCCGCCCTTCCCGGATCTGGCGCGCCATGTTTTCGGCAATCTCTTCGGGGCTCAGCTGGTCGACCGCCACCGTGTAATGGTTATCGGCGTAGATCAGCTTACGGCTGTCGAACAAGGCCCGCACTTCTTCGAGCGACTTGCTCTGCAAAATCGGGCGGGTGTCGATCAGCGCTTCGAACCGCTTCAGCCACGATTCCCAGTCCAAATCGAGATGATAGACGATACCGCTGTCCAGACAGGCGTTCCGGATCTCATCCTGCATAAACGAGCCGCCGCCGAGCGATACGACTTTTTCCCGCGACGTGCGGCACAGCTCGACGAGGTACTCTTTTTCCATCTGCCGAAAAACGGGTTCGCCCATCGATTTGAAGATCTCCGTCACCGGCATGCCGTGTCTGCGTTCGATCTCCTGGTCGGCGTCGAGGAACTCCCGGCCGAGCTTCTCGGCCAGCAGTTGGCCGATCGTCGTTTTGCCCGCACCCATGAAGCCGATCAAAATGATGTTTTTCTGGTTAAGAGGAACTTGGATGCTCTTGGTCATGATTACCTTACTCCTTTGCCGCTGTGCACGGAATCAGTATGTTCATTATAGGACGCCGGCGTATCTTCGGCAAGGGAGCGCGAAGCAGAGGAGGAGACGCGATAATGGAAGTTTGCCGACATGTATGCTTTGCATATTTGAGAGACGAAGGAGACGAATGAAGCATGACGGAGACGATTGAAAAACGGTTGGAAAGTCTGGGCATTACGCTGCCGGCAGGAAGCGCGCCGGCTGCGGCATACGCCAACGCGGTCAGCGTGAACGGCCTGATGTTCGTCGCAGGCAAAGGTCCGTCCGGCGCGCCGAAGGGCAAGCTGGGCCGGGAGTATTCGACGGAACAGGGATTCGAATTCGCCCGGCAGGCGGGGATCGAAATTCTGGCCGTCCTGCGAGACGAACTCGGTTCGCTCGACCGAATCAAGCGCGTGGTCAAACTGCAGGGATTCGTCAACGCGACGGCGGAGTTCGAAGAGCATCACAAAGTGCTGGACGGCTGCTCGAAGCTGATGGCCGACGTCTTCGGCGAGCGCGGCGCGCATGCCCGATCCGTGTTCGGCGCCGTCTCGGTGCGGGACAATCTGCCCATCATCGTCGATTCGATATTCGAAGTGGAATGATCGGGTAACCGGGAAATCCGGAAGCCCAATAAAAAGAAGCCGCGCAGCCGCGCGGCTTCTTTTGTAGGCGAGCGTTCGGCCGAACGCTCGTTTTTCGTATCGAATTCTGCCCGTTCTGTCGCTTACTTGCTTTCGGTCGCTTTTTCCGCCGCCGCTTCGCCGGACACTTCCGTGAAGCGTCCCAGCAGTCCGCGAATGTCGCGGGAAGACTTCAGCCGGTACTTGGCCGCCGTCACTTCCTTGCCGATCTTGACGGAATAAGAGCCTTCCGGCAGCGCCGCGAACATATCCTCGTCCGTCCGGTCGTCGCCGGCGCCGAATACGAAGTCGTACTCGCCCTGGTTCAGCACCAGATGCGCGCCGTGGCCTTTGTTGACGCGGGTGTCTTTGACCTCGATGACTTTATTGCCGTCCAGCACGCCGACCGTCATCGACTGGGTAACGGACATGAGCGCTTCCTTCAGTTCGTTGCGCTTCATGCCGGCGATTTCCGGTTCGGATTGACGGTAATGCCAAGCGATCGAATAATCTTTTTCTTCGATGAGGGAGCCCGGCGTCCGGTCGGTGTACGTTTCCATGATCGGGCGAATGGTTTCTTTCCATTCGTTGTCCATGTTGAGCGTCATGACCCAATCCTGACCCGGCACTCTCAGCCAGAGGCCGTGCGCGGCGACGATGGTCAGGTTAAGGTCGCCCAGCCATTTCTCCGCCGTGAAGCGGTCGCGGCCGGTGATGATGACGACCGTGTTCTTCGGATCTTCCGCCAGCTTGGTCAGCAGCTGCTTAAGTTCCTTGTCCGGGCGGGCCTGATCCGGCGTCGGCTTGAAGCCGACGAGCGTGCCGTCGTAGTCGAGGAACAGAACTCGATTGTTTGCCGTCCGGTAGGCGATTTCGAGGTCCGAAGAACCGGAAGTCAGTCTGTCCAGCGGTTCCGTAGGAATGCGGTCTTCCGGCGCGCTCCAGAGCGTATTCAGGAATTCTTCCGCCCAGAACTTCACGTTGTAGCGGGACAGGCGGCGGTGCATATTTATGTTGCGGTCCATTTTGTCGTCTTCCGGCATCTCGAGCGCCATTTTGATCCCGTTCGCGATCGCTTCGTGGTCGTTCGGATTGACGATGACGGCTTCGCCGAGCTCGCTCGCCGCGCCGGCCGTTTCGCTCATGACGAGCATGCCTTTGTTGTCGGTACGCGACGCGACATACTCTTTGGCGACCAGATTCATGCCGTCGCGCAGCGGCGTCACGAGCAGCACGTCGCTGTTGCGGTAGAAGGCGATCAATTCGTCCTGGGACACGGTACGGAAGAAGAACCAGACCGGCATCCAGCTGAACGTTCCGTATTCCCCGTTCACTTCGCTGACCAGCTCTTCGATCTCGCGCTTGAGGTTATCGTATTTCTCGATGCCTACGCGGGAAGGCGCGATGATCAAGTTCAGACGCACTTTTTCGTGATACTCCGGATATTTGGCCAGGAAGTGCTTGAACGCCTTGATCCGGTCGGGAATGCCTTTCGTATAATCGAGCCGGTCGACGGAAATGATGTTGCGCAGGTCTTTGGTGCTTTCGATGAAGTCCAGCGATTCCTGCGAGACGTTCTCTTCGGTCGGCGACTTGGAGAAGTAATCGTAATCGATGCCCATCGGGAAAGCATCCACTTGGGCGAGATGCGTTTCGAACTGAATTTTGTACAGATTATGTTCGTATCCGAGCAGGCGGCGCACCGTGCTGAGGAAGTGGCGAACATAGTCGTACGTGTGGAAGCCGATCAGGTTGGCGCCGAGCAGGCCTTCCAACAGCTCGTTGCGCCAGATCAGAAGACGGTAGATTTCGAACGAAGGGAACGGAATATGCAGGAAGAAGCCGATTTTGACGTCGGGATGCTTTTCCCGAATCATCTGCGGCAGCAGCATCAACTGGTAATCGTGAATCCAAATCGTGTCGCCTTCTTCGATCAGCGGATCGACGGCTTCGAAGAAGGTACGGTTGACGCGCTTGTAAGCTTCCCACGTCTTCGAACGGTATTCGACCGCGCTCGTGAAGTAGTGGAACAGCGGCCAGATCGTTTCGTTGCAGAAGCCGTGGTAATACATTTCGATATCTTCCGATGTCAGCGGAACGGCGAGACATTTATAATCATTTTTGAGGGTGGAGGCGACGGAGGACACTTCTTCTTCGCTCAGCTCGTCCTTCGCCACGCCCGGCCAGCCGGCCCAAATCGTGTCGCCCTGTTCATGATAATTTTTAAGTCCGGTAGCCAGACCGCCTATGCTTTCCTTATAGTCCAGGCCGGATTCGCTTTTGCTTACGGTAACGGGCAGACGGTTAGATACAAAAATCGTTTTACTCATAGATTGGACCAGCTCTCCTTCTTGAATAATAATGGATGATAAAGGTAAACAAATTCCTCACTCATTACCCGAAACCGCGCGCTCAGACTCAGATTCCCGGCGGCGGAACGCGGCAAAGCGCATCTGCAGGCTTTTCGTAACGTTTGAGAAGCGGGAGGCGTCCGATAACCGAAGATGAAAAAAGTCAGCGAAAAGGAGGCCGGATATGCGGAACATCGGAAGGGTCGCGCTTGTTTTTGTCCTGTTGGTTCTATCAGGGGCTGCAGCATTTTCGCCGGGGCGTGCGGCGGCGTGCAGCTGCATCATACCCGATAATGCGCGGGCGGCGATGGAGAAGTCCGCGGCGGTATTTGCGGGAACGGTCGAAAGCGTCAAAACCGTGCGGAAAGGCAGCGAGGCTTACTACAAAGCGGAAATGAAAGCGGACGAGAGCTGGAAGGGCGTGGACGAAGCGAACGTTACGGTCTACTCCGATTTCGGCAGCTGTTCGTTCGGGTTCGAGACCGGCAAACGCTATCTGATCTATGCTTACGATAATCAGGAACGCCTTGACGTGATCAACTGCGGGCGTTCGGGAAAACTGATGCCGGATAACGAGATGGCGGCCGCGGACTTAAAAGAATTGGGAACGGGAACAAGGTACGGGGCGGCGGCGCTCCAGGGAGACGGCGGAGCTTCGGACACGGGCGAACGAAACGCGCTGCTGTGGGCTGGGGGAGCGGTCGTGCTGTTGGGAGTGTGCTTCATTGTATGGCGGACGAAAAGGAAAGGAGAGCGAAGATGAGCGGGAACGCGAAGGAAACGGATAAAGGAGAGGGCGGCGAAAACGACTATCGGATTCGCCTTGTCGAAGAGCGGGATCTTCCTTTCTTGCGGGAAATGCTGTTCCGGTCGCTGTACGTGCCGGAAGGGGAGCCGCCGTTCGATCGATCCGTTCTGAACGAGCCTTTCATGCGCAAGTATGCGGAAGGTTGGGGACGGGAAGGAGATTTCGGCGTAATCGCCGAACGATCGGACGGCACGCCGCTCGGATCGGCGACGGCGAGATATTTCGCGGCGGACGATCCGGGCTACGGCTGCGTGGCGCCGGACGTGCCGGAACTGGGCATGGCGCTGATGCCGGACAGCCGGGGACAAGGGATCGGAACGGCGCTGCTGCGGGCACTGCTGACGGGGCTGCGCGAGACGGGCGCGCGCCGGGTATCGCTGAGCGTCGACCCGCGCAACGGTCCGGCGATGAAGCTGTACCGGCGGTTCGGCTTCGAGGAAGTCGGCCGGGAAGGCACGTCGATCACGATGGCCGCCGCACTGGGAAATCCGCGAAGGAACGGACGAGAGGAATAGGACAGCCTTATTCGGCACGCGGTCGATTCAATGTCACAAATTGGTGAACGAAGGAAACGAGCCGGGGACGAAGTGGTATCCTGAAGCATGAAGGCGAAGCCGAGAAGGCGGACTAAGGAGGCAGGGGATGACGACACGACGAAGCGGGATTGACAAGGAGAAGCCGGGACGTCTCGAGCGTCCTGCATGCAGCTTCAAAAGCGCGCGTGCCGGGCGGTGCCGAGAAGGGCTGCGCGGCGGAGGGCTGCGGTGAGCGGCGGGCCGATCGTGATGAGCCTTCGGCCCGGGCCTTATGCCCGGCTGCTGGAAGGCGCGAAGCGCCACGAATTCCGCCGTCGCCTGTCCGGCGAAATGCCGGGCGCTTTTCTGTACCTGGCGGCGCCGGTCTCGGCGATCGCCGCGTACGCGGCATTCGGCCGGCCGCTGGCCGGCACGCCGGAGGAACTGGCCGCCTTGGCCGAGGCGGACGAGCCCGGAACGTTCGAAGAGACGTTCCGGTACTTCGACGGCCTGGAGCGCGGCTTCGCGCTGCCGGTATCGGCCGTGCGGGAGATCGAACCGCTGCCGCTCGCGGAGCTGCGGGAGCGGTTCGGGTACACGCCGCCGCGTTCTTACCGGCGGCAGGACGCGGCTTCGGCGCTGGCGCGCGAGCTGGCGGCGCGGCTGGAAGCGGCCGGCGGAGAGCCTGCGCCGGCGCTTGAGAACGAAGCGGGCGAGTGAAGAGCCGCCGAAGGAAAAAGAGAGAGAGAAGAGAGAAGAGAGGCCGATCGAAGATGGATGATTTCACGAAGAAGCGCATCGAGAAAGTGATGCGGCATTATATGGAAAGCACCGCCGAAGAGCAGCTGCGCAATCGGCGGAGCATCGGTTACGCGCTCGAAGGCGACGAAGTGACGCTGGTCGAGCAGCGTCCGTCGAAAGACGGCACGCGCTGGATCGAGCTTCCCGTCGCGCAGTTCCGGCTCGACGCCGGAGGCTGGCGCGTGTACGGGCTGGACAGCGGCGGACGCTGGCATCTCGTGCCGGAGATTCCGGCGAGCGAAGATTTCGAGCTGCAGCTCGGCCGCGTGACGCGGAACGAGCTGGGGATTTTTTAGGCTCTCCGTTGCGAGCGCGGGGGCTGCGGCCGGGAAAAAGCCGCGTGTCGGGCAGTAGGGCCGCGTGTCGGGCAGTGGAGCCGCGTGTCGGGCAGTAAAGCTGTGTATCGGGCAGTAAAGCCGCGTGTCGGACAGTAGGGCCGCGTGTCGGGCAGTAAAGCCGCGTATCGGGCAGTAAAGCCGCATGTCGGGCAGTGGAGCCGCGTGTCGGGCAGAACGGCCGGGCGGCGGTTTAAACGGGGCGGCTGGCGGCTGCCCGTTCGCGCCGTTCGTCGGCCGATCTGCGCGATCGGCGAACGCGAACTTGAAGGGGAGGGGCGATGACGATGAAACAGATTATCGCGATGGGCGGCGGAGGCTTCTCGATGGAGCCGGAGAATCTTCTGCTGGATCGGTACATATTGGAGCAGTCCGCGGCCGAACGGCCCAAAGTCTGTTTCTTAGGAACGGCAAGCGGCGACTCGCCGGGTTATATCGAGCGATTCTATACCGCTTTTCGCACGCTTCCCTGCGAGCCGTCGCATTTGTCCCTGTTCAAGCTGCCGGAAAGCGGCTTGGAAAAAGAGGTGCTGGATCAGGACGTGATCTACGTCGGAGGCGGCAATACCCGCAGCATGCTCGCGCTCTGGCGGGAATGGGGATTGAATGACATCCTGCGCGAAGCGTACGAGCGAGGCATCGTACTGGCGGGACTCAGCGCCGGATCGATCTGCTGGTTCGAAGAAGGCGTGACCGATTCGGTCACGGGCCGACTGGGCGGCATACGGGGACTCGGGATTCTGTCCGGCAGCCACTGCCCGCACTACGACGGCGAGGAAGAACGCCGCCCCGCTTATCATGCGCTGCTTCGCTCCGGAGAAGTGGGCGCGGGAATCGCCGCCGACGACGGCGCCGCGCTGCATTACCGGGACGGGAAGCTGTACCGGGTCGCGACTTCGAGACCGCGGGCCGGGGCGTACCGAGTCGAAGCGCTTGACGGCGAGGTCAGTGAGACGGCGCTGGAAATCGAGCCGCTCTTCTGAGGCCGATGGCGATGCGGATGTCGCATTGTCTGATGCGCCGCAGCACAGCCGAATCGGAACAGCTGCATAGGAACAGCTGCGCGGCACGCCTCGGCGCTAAATAGGGCATAAATAAGTGCAGTAGAGCAGTTATTTGGCGCAAATCATCGGTAAAAATCAAAATAGATGCAGGAGAGCAGCTATTTTGCGTAAATGGGAGCGAAAGACGGCTAAAGTCACCAAATAAGTGCTCATACGCACTTATTTGATTAAAAAATAGGTTTTGGACATAAATAAGTGCTCTCCTGCACTTATTTTTGCTTCCCCTGCCGAGTCCGAGAATCTTGACATGTTAAAGGTCCGTCCCTGAGGACGGGCCTTTGTTATGGGTGCTGTCGGTCGGTTGGTCTGTCTGTCGACTGGGCAGAGTCCTCCGTCGCCAGCGTTTCGCTAAACGCTCCAGCCGCCGCTCCGTCCTCGCCGCTCCCGCCTCGCCGCTTCCGCCTCGCCGCTCCCGCCTCGCCCGCCGCACTTCCTGCCGGCTACTCCGTTTCCGGCTTCCTTCCGCCGGGCGCCTCGGAGTTATCCTCGGCGCCCGTCTCCGTCCCGAAAATCTCCCCGCCCTGCAGCCGATCCACAAAATCCTGCAGCCACCTATAATACTGCTCCGCATGCTGAAGCTTGTGCAGGTCGCGCAGCGCCTGCTCGCGTTCTTCCGGCGTCGTCTGCCGCGCCAGCACGATCGCCGACAGGTCGGGCGTCACCTCGCGGATGCTTGCCAGCATGACGTCGACTTCCCGCTGCAGCTTGGCGCCGAAGAAGTTGCGGAACGTGCGGAAAAAGTCCGTCTCGGCGACGTACTGGTCCCTGCGGTCCTTTTTTTCGTCGAGTTTGTAGATCATCTGCGATTCCGTCAGCGAACGTACCGCGTAGCTCATGTTGCTCTTGCTCATGTTCATATAATCCTTCATTTCTTCCAGCGTCATCGGCCGGTCCTCGAAATACATGATGCCGTAGAGCTGGCCGAACGAATGGTTGACCCCGTACAGATCCATCGTCGTCGCGATGGCTTCGATCACTTTCTCCCGCAGTTCCCGCCGCTCCGGCAGTACGGAAGAGCCGGCCGCGCCGGCGGATTCCTTGTCCACAATGTCACCCCTGAATCGAATTTTGAAATCGGGCATGCGCATACAGGTTTCGGCGAGCGGGAAAGGACGTTTTATCGTCCGTGCCTCTACGCTCGCCGTTTCGTCTTCTTTCCTCATATTTTACATGACCGTCCGAGAATTTAACATACCGATAATCCCCATTTTTCAAATCGAGTGTACAATTATTTTTGTACATAAGAGCGAATAACCCGATAATGCCTGGTCTTTCACCTTTTTATCAAAAAAAATTGAACATAAGGGAGTTGGGGTTTTGCGTCTGAAAACACTCCGGGAAGGGGAGGCGGTTCTGTTCACGCTGCCGGCCCTGGTCCCGCTGCTGATCTTCTGGCTCGGACCGCTCGGCTACATCGTCTATCTGAGTTTTACCGAGTGGGACTTTATGAGTCCGGAGAAGCTGTTCGTCGGCCTGGACAACTACACTTATCTGCTGACGCACGCCGACTTCTACCAAGCGCTCAAGGTTACGCTGACGTTCGGCCTGGGCACGGTCGTTCCGATCATCGTCGGCGGACTCGCGCTGGCGCTGCTGATGAACAGCAAGCTGCGTTCGACCGGGCTGTTCCGGGCCATGATGTTCTCGCCGTGGGTCACGCCGACGGTCGCGGTGTCGATCGCCTGGTCGTGGATCTTCGAGCCCGACGTCGGCCTGGCGAATCTGGCGCTGGGCTGGCTGGGGCTCTCGCCGGTCGGGTGGCTGCAGGACCCGAACTGGGCGCTCGCGGCGGTCATGATCGTGACGATCTGGAAGTCGATCGGCTGGTCGATGGTGTTCTACCTCGTCGCGCTGCGCAATCTGCCGGCCGACCTGCTGGAAGCCGCTTCGATCGACGGAGCGGGCGGCTGGGACAAATTCCGGGGCATCACGCTGCCGCTGATCTCGCCGACCACTTTGTTCCTGTCGATCATTCTGACGATCCAGTCGCTGCAGGCGTACGACCAGATCAACGTCATGACGCAGGGCGGCCCGGCCGGCTCCACGCGCACGCTGCTGTACATGTATTATCAATCGGCTTTCGAAACGTTCAACGTCGGCGAAGCTTCCGCGATTGCCGTCATCATCATTCTGATCTGCGTTCTGCTGTCGGGATTGTCGTTCCTGCTCAGCCGGCGCCTGGTACATTACTCATGAACATAACCGAAGCGAGAAAAATGGAGCGGGAACGGGAACTTCAGCGAAAAGGCAGCCGCGAACGCAGCCGGAAATCCGTTCCCGCGGGAGAACAAATCGGACGGATCGTACGGTATGCGCTGCTGGCGCTGATCAGTCTGGCGATGGCTTTTCCGTTCTACTGGATGGTCACGAGCGGTCTCAAAACGAACGACGAAATTTGGCGCTTCCCGCCGACGTTCTGGCCGGAGTCGGTCAACTGGAGCAACTATGCGGACGCCTGGAATTCCGCGCCGTTCGCCCGCTACATGTTCAACAGCATTTTCGTGGCGGTCTCGATCTGCGCGCTTCAGGTGATCAACGCCAGCATGATGGCTTACGCGCTGACCCATATGAAGTTCCGGCTCAAAGGCGCGTTTACCGCGATCATTCTGATCGGCTACATGATCCCGAGCACGGCCGTGTACCTGCCGAGCTATATGATCCTGAACGAGCTGCATCTGCTGGATACATATGCGGGACTGATCCTGTCCAACTGCGTCAGCGTATTTTCGATCTTCCTGCTGAGGCAGGCGTTCCTGCAGGTGTCCCACGAGCTGGTCGAAGCCGGACAGCTGGACGGCGCGTCGCATTTCCGCATTCTGTGGACCATCATGGCGCCGTTGATCCGTTCGTCGTTCGCGGTCATGATCCTGATCACGTTCATCGACCAGTACAACAACTATTTCTGGCCGATGCTGATTACGAAAGATCCGGATCTGCGGCTCGTGTCCGCGGGCCTGCGCAGCTTCTTCGTCGAAGGCGGCGCCTACGGGCTGGCCTGGCCGCAGATCATGGCCGCCAGCGCTTTCACCATCGCGCCGCTGCTAATCCTGTTCGCCTTCGCGCAGAAAACGATCATGCAGAGCGTCAACATGTCGGCCGGCGTCAATAAGAGCTGATCGTCCACCTTACGGATTCAACCCATTCATTCATAAAAAAGAGGGATATCCCACACCCATTGGAGGAGAAAAACGAATGAAACAAGGTCTGAACGCAGTACGTTTCGCCATGAAAAAGCCCGAGGGCAAAAAGCCGAGCTGGAAGGGCGGCATGTCGGTGCTGCTCGCCGCAAGCTTTACCCTGCTGGCCGCCTGCGGTTCCCAGTCCGGCGAGACGCCGAGCGCTGCCGCAAGCGGAACGCCGGCGGCGGCGGAATCGGCCAAGCCGGTCGAGATCGAATTCTGGTACGGACTCGGCGGCAGCCTGGGCGAGAACATGAAGAAGAAGATCGACGCGTTCAACGCTTCCCAGGACGAAGTCGTCGTCAAAGGCATCGCCCAGGCGGACTATACGGAAACGGAGCAAAAATTGCAGGCGGCGATCGCGTCGAACAGCGTGCCGGCCGCCGTGCTCAGCTCGAACGTCGACTGGGCGCGCAAAGGCTACTACGCTTCGCTCGACGAGCTGATCGCGGCCGATCCGGAATTCAAGAGCGAAGACTTCGTGCAGACGTTCCTCGACCAGGGCAAGGTGGACGGCAAGCAGGTTTTCCTGCCGATGTACGGTACGACGCAGGTCATGTACTACAGACAGGACGCGCTGAAGGAAAACGGCATCGATCCGGCGAGCCTGACGACGTGGGAAGCGCTCGGCGAAGCCGCGGCGAAGATGGCGAAGCAGGAAGGCGGCAAGACGAGCTTCTACGGCTGGGAGCCGATGTGGGGCTACGAAAACATGGCCGATGCCGTATACAGCCGCGGCGGCAGCGTTCTGAGCGAAGACGGCAAAACGGTCACGATCGATTCCCCGGAATGGATCGAGACGTGGGAGCAGTTCCGCAAATGGATTCATGAAGACAAAATCATGCGAATCCATTCCGGCGGACAAGGCTGGGAATATTGGTACAAAACGATCGACGACGTGATGAAAGGCCAAGCGGCCGGCTATACCGGTTCCAGCGGCGACCAGGGCGATCTGGACTTCGGCATCGTGGCCGCGATGGAGCAGCCGGGCTGGGAAGGCGTAGGCGAAGGCAAGCCGGTCGCGAGCGCCATCCAGGCGGGCATCCCGGCAAAAGCGACGCCGGAACAGCAGCAGGCGGCGTTCAAATGGTTCAAGTATTTCATGCAGCCGGAAAATACGGCCGACTGGTCGATGAATACCGGTTACATCGCCGTGCGCCAATCGGCGCTCGAAGATCCGGCGTTCAAAGCGTTCAGCGAAAAGAACCCGCAGATCGGCGTTCCGCTGAAGCAGGCTTCGCACGCCTCGGCTCCGTTCCAGGACCCGACGGGCGGCAAAATTACCGACGCGCTGAAAGTGGCCGCCGACCAGGTACAGATCAACAACGTGCCGGCCGAGAAGGCGCTGAAGGAAGCGCAGGCGAAGGCGCAGAGCGAGCTCGATCGCGTCGCGAAATAAGCGGTTCTCCGCCGTGCCGGCGCATACGGGCCGGTCGGCGGGCAGAGGCGCGGGCAGGCGAGACGGCGCGGGGAATCGCGCATTGGCCGCCGAAGAGCCTGCCGGCCGCAGGGAGCGCGCATGCCGCGCCGCCCTGCGGTTTTCTTTTTGAGCGGATCAAGGAGCGGGGAGGGGATACGGATATGGAAGATCGGAAGCCGGAAGCGGGGGATCGAAAATCGGAAAGGGATTTCGACGTATTCGGGGCGGACGCGATTTTGTTCGATAAGGACGGAACGCTGCTCGATTTTACGGCAATGTGGGGATTTTGGTCGGACCGGGTGCTGAGCCGCTTCCGGACGCTGCTGGCGGAACGGAGGCTCGGCATCGCGCCGGAAAAAGTGCCGCAGATCTGGGGGACGGAGCACGAGACGTCCGGCAGAACGATCGGTTACGACAAGCGGGGACCGCTGGCGATGGGCACGATGGACGAAGTCCGCGCGATTCTGATCTGGCACGGCTATCGGGCCGGGCTTTCCTGGGCGGAAGCCAAAATCGCGGTACGCGATTGTCTGGAACGGGCGGACGAAGAGATGGAGCTTGTCCGCCCCGCGCGCCTGCTGCCGGGCGTCCGGGAATTTTTGGAGCGCTGCCGCGATCTGGGCATCCCGACGGCCGTCGTGACGGCCGACGAGACGGACAGCGCGCTGCGCCATCTTCGCTGGCTGGGCATCGAAGGCTATTTCGGCGCCGTGATCGGCACGGATCTGGCGGAGCGGGGCAAGCCGTTTCCCGATCTGTGCCTGCTGGCCTGCGAACGGCTCGGCGTGCGTCCGAGGCGCACGGTCGTGATCGGGGACACCGACGGCGACATGGAAATGGCGCGCGCGGCCGGGGCAGGCTTCAAGATCGGCATCGGCGAACCGGGTGCTCTGAAATTGGCCGATCTGACGGTGCCGTCGTTCGAATCGCTGCTCGAAAGCGCGGTGAAACGATGAGCGGGAACGCTTCTCTCGGCTGGGGACTGCTGGCGCTGGCGATCGCGCTGGAGCTGAGCGGAACGATTCTGATGAAGGTGTCGGGCGGATTCGCCCGGCTGTGGCCCTCGGTATTTATGTTCGCCTGTTACGGCGCCAGCTTTACGCTGCTCAATTTCTCGGTCAAGCACATTCCGCTCGGCGTCGCTTACGCGATCTGGTCGGGCGTCGGCATTACGATGATCGGCGTGGTCGGCCATTACTTTTTCGGCGAACGGTTGAAGATGGCTTCCCTGGTCTGGATGGGATTCATCCTGATCGGCATCGTCGGATTGAAATGGAGCGAATCGTGAGCACGGAAACGTGGATCCTGAAAAATAAGACCGGCGGGCGTCCGTCTTGCGGGCCCGAGCCGACAACGGAGGAATGACGAATGGAACGATACGAAGAACAGTCCGGCACGGAGGCGGGACGGCCGGCGGATAGGAACGGCCGAGCCGGCGAAGGCGAAACCAGGCCGCTTGCGACCTTCCAGGTCGTAACGGACACCCATATCCGCGACGACGCGAATCACGTTCATAACCGCCACTTCGAAGCGGCGCTCGAAGACCTTGCGTCCTTCGGCGAAGGAAGCCTGGGCCTCATGCACGTCGGCGACGTGACGGATCGCGGGCTGGCGGCGGAGTACGCCGAATTCCGCCGCATCTGGCGGGAACGTCCTGCGGGACTGCCGGATCTGTACGTCACGCTCGGCAATCACGATATCGGCGCGGTGCTGTGGGAAGAAGGCGGAACGCCGCTCGATCTGAGCGCCCTGCCCGGATACGAGATCGAAGACGCGCTGGACGGACGTTTTTCCGGCGGAGACGGCGGCGAGAGCCGCGAAGAGGAAGAGAAAAAGAGCGTCGCGGACGCCGCTTCCGCCGCACCCGTGACGGCAGCGGAAAAAGCGGGAAGCGCGGACGACGAAGAGCGGCCGCCGAACGCGGCTGAGTCTCTGGCGGCCGCCGCCGAGGCGATCGGACTGGACTTGGCGGGAATGGCCGCGCGGTTGTCCGGTTCCGAGGAGGCGGACCGCCGCGCCCGCGAGCTGTGGGAGCGCCGGATGCGCCGCTTCGCCGAAGGGACGGGGGAAGCCGCGCCGTACCACGATCACTGGCTCGGCGGCTATCATTTCGTTTTTCTCGGCAGCGAGAGTCCGCATCCGAAAGACTGCGATCTTTCGCCGGCCCAATTGGCCTGGCTGAAGGAGCGGTTGGCCGAAGAGTCTTCGCCGGACCGACCGGTCTTTCTGTTCCTGCATCAGCCGCTGCAGAACACAGTGGCGGGTTCGACGGAAGAGCAGGGCTGGCACGGCGTCAATCAAGATGCGGCGCTTAAAGAGATTTTGGCCGGTTGTCCGCAGGCGATCCTGTTCACCGGGCACACGCATTGGCAGATCCAAGCGAAGCGGACGATGTTCGACGGGCGGGGCGCTCTGCCGACGATGTTCAACGCTTCGTCGGTCGGCTATCTTTGGACGGATCGGGACGAGCATCTGGAAGGCAGCGAAGGGCTTCAGGTCGAGATCCATGAGGACCGGGTCGTCGTGCGCGGACGGGATTTCGTCAACCGGGGCTGGATCGAGGGAGCGGAGTATGCGGTGAGCTATCCCGTCAGCCGTTCCATGCAGTCGGCGGCTCCGCGTTATTCATGACGGGCTTCCCGTTTAAGCGAACTTGCGAGCAAGGAAGAAAAAGGCATGCGCCCGGGGAATCGGGAGCGTGCTTTTTTGGGCTGTTTTGGCAGAGGCGCCTTGTTATACTGAAAAAGTGGCGGCAGGCCCGCTGCCCAAGCCCTATTCCGATACGCGAGACAGCCAAGGAGGAAATGCCGTGCCCAAGTTAAAAGAAAAAGAGTGGACCGTTGAACTGCTGCCCGTCCGAACCGCCGATTTGGAGACGCTGCGAACGATCGCCGTCGAAGCTTTTGCCGAAGACGCTCGCCGTTACGGCGCCATGCCGGACGGGATCGGGACGCTCGCCTGGCATGAGGAAGGCCGCGACGACGGAAGTTATCTCGCCGTTACGGCCGGTGGACGGCTTGCGGGCGGCGCCCGGGTGTTCGATCTGGGCGAAGGCCGGTTCCGGCTCGGTTCGCTGTTCGTCGATCCCGAACTTCACGGACGCGGAATCGGCAAAGCCGCGCTGCAAAACGTCGAGCAGCGGTATCCGCGGGCCGTTGGCTGGTCGCTGGATACGCCGGCGGGCAGCGTACGCAATCAGCGCTTTTACGCGAGAGCGGGTTACGTAAAAGTCGGAGAAAGCCGGCCCGATCCGGCGTCCGATTTCTGCCTGTTCGATTACGCGAAGCTGCCGCTGCTGCGGGAAATTCGCGATGCCGATCTGTTCGGACAGGGAAGTTCGCCGCCGGCCGCGGACGAATCGGCGTACGCGCTGCGTCAGGCCGCCCGCGCGGTGCTGCTGGACGATGCCGGCCGCATGGCGCTCATGCATGTCGCGAAGGACGGCTACCATAAGCTGCCGGGAGGCGGGATCGAGGGAGGCGAAGACGTCTTCGCGGCGCTGCGGCGCGAGATGAAGGAAGAAGCCGGCGCGTCGATCGAAGTGACGGGCGAGATCGGCATGACGGCCGAATACGTCGCCGATTACCGGCTGATTCAATTTTCTTACGCCTATTCGGCTCGCGTGGTCGGTTCCCCGGGCGAATCGAACTTCACCGACGAAGAACGGGAAGGCGGATTCGCGGCGAAATGGGTGAAACCGGAAGACGCGCTGGAGCTGATGCAAAACGACCGGCCGGCGAGTTACTCGGGACATTTTATCCGCTGCCGCGATCTGGCGATCCTGCGCGCTTTTCTGGAGCGGCATTAGGCCGTGGGAAGAACGAACGCGCGCGGGGAGCCCAGAGGCATCGGAATCGACGGCTGCCCGGGCGGCTGGGCGGTTGTCAGCGTCGAGAGCGCGGGCGGCGATACGGAGGTTCTGACGCTGAATACGGCCGTACACCCGGACATTTCGTCGCTGTGGGCGGCGCTCGAACCGAATCCTGCGCTCGATCGCATGCTGATCGACATGCCGATCGGCCTGGCGGAAGGAGCGGACGGCGTTCGCAACCGGGCGGCGGACCGGCACTGCGACCGCGACTGCCGCAAGCTGCTTCCGCCGCGGCGCAAATCGAGCGTGTTCCCCGTTCCCGCCCGTCAAGCGCTGTATGCGGACGGTCCCTCGGCGGCCAATCTGGCCGCGATCGGCCGGAAGCTGAGCCGCCAGAGCCTCAATATCCTGCCGAAGATCCGCGAGTTGGACGAGTTTGTCGCCGAAGCGTTGGAGAGCGGTCTGCCTGTGCCTGCCGTATTGGCGGAGTGTCACCCGGAGCTTTGCTTTCTGCGGCTGAACGGCGGAGAAGCGCCGCCGCACGGCAAAAAGGAAGCGGAAGGGCTGAGCGAACGGCTGGGCATTTTGGCCGAGGCCGGAATTCCGCGAGAACAACTGGAGCGCCTGCTCGATCTTTTTCCGAGAAAGCAGGCGGCGCGGGACGATCTGCTCGACGCGGCGGCGCTGGCGCTGACCGCGTACCGCATCTCTTCCGGACAGTCGCCCGCCCGGTACGTGACCGAAGGCGAGCGGCGGCAGTACGATTACGGCGGCCGACTGGAAATGAACATCGTATACGTTTGACGAAGAAAAGGACGGACGGCTGAAGAAAAGCGGTCCCGAGAGGCGGACTTCCGGCATACGGACGTCACCGCCTCTTTTTTCGTGTAAATATACCACTGGGGGCGCGGATCGCAAGCATCGGAGAGCCGCGCCGCAGCGATCGAGAAAAAGGAGGACAAGGCGATGAGCGAATGGTACGAAAAAAGCTTCGGCGAAGATTATCTGCGAGTCTACAACTACAGGGACGAGCAGGGCGCTGCGCACGAGGTGCACGAGATGATCTCCTGGCTGAAGCTGGAGGGCGGCGCAAAAGTGCTGGACCTTTGCTGCGGCATGGGACGGCATTCGCTGTCGCTCGCGGAAAAAGGCTATGAAGTGACGGGCATGGACCTGTCGGACGTGCTGCTGGACGAAGCGAAAAAAGAGGAAGGCGCGGAGCGGGTCCGCTGGGTGCAGGGCGATATGCGGGAGCTGCCTTTTGCGGACGGGGAATTCGACGCGGTCGTCAATCTGTTCACGTCGTTCGGCTACTTCGAGGAAGACGCCGAGCATGTCCGGGTGCTCAACGAAATCCGCCGCGTGCTTCGTCCGGGCGGACGCTTCATCATCGACTTCATGAATCCGCCGCACGTCAAGCGTCATCTGAAGCCGTACACGGAACGCGAGGAAGAAGGCTTGAAGATCGAGGAACGCCGCAGCATCGAGGAAGGATTCGTCAAAAAACATATCACGATCATTCCGGAAAACGAAGACGGCGGGGAACGGCGGGAGTACGATGAACGGGTCAAATTGTATACGCTGGAACGGTTTACGGACATGCTGGCCGAAGCGGGGCTTGAATTGGACGAAGTCCGCGGCAGTTACGACGAAAAACGCTATGAATCGGACTCGCCGCGAATGATTTTTGTCGGAAAAAGGTTCTGAGCAGGCAGGCGTTGGGTATATAGCACTATTATGCTTGCTTAAGAGGTGCATACCCATGGGAAATAGCGAAAACTGTATTCAACAAATAGAAGAATTGAAAAAGGAAAGAAACGACTGCCGGGCGGAGTTGGAAGAGCTGAAGCTTCGGCTCGGCGAAGAACGGGCGGCCCGCGAGGCGGCCCGGCAGGAATCGAAAAACAAAGCGAGCTTCGTCGCGGTTCTCAGTCACGAGATCCGCAATCCGGTCAACGGAATCGTCGCGATGAGCGATCTGCTGACGGATACCGAGCTGGACGAGGAGCAGCGCAGCTATCTGGACATCGTCCGGAGCAGCAGCGATTCGCTGATGGAACTGGTCAACGGCATTCTCGACATGAGCCGTCTGGAAGCGGGGAAGATGACGGTCGCGAACAACCCGTTCGATCTGATCAACACGATCGAAGATCTGGTGTACATGCTCGCGCCCCAGGCGTTCGGGAAAAACGTGGACGTCGTCATGGATATCGAAGCGGAAATTCCGCTGTTCGTGGTCGGCGACGTTTTCAAAGTACGGCAAATTTTCCTCAATCTGCTGCAAAACGCGATCAAATTCACGCATGAAGGCGAGATCGTCTTCGGTCTGAAGCGGCTTCCGTCGCTCAGCGACGATAAAGTCGTGGTCGGATTTTCCGTGCGGGATACCGGGATCGGCATGTCGGAAGAGCAGCTCGCCCGGATGTTCGACGTCTACGCGCAGGTGCACGATTCGTCCAACCATCATTACGGGGGAGCCGGCCTGGGGCTGACCATCACGAAAAATTTGATCGAGCTGCTGGGAGGCAGAATCGAAGTATCGAGCCGAACGGGCGAAGGCACGGAAATCGAGGTGATCCTGTCGTTCGAACGGTATACGGATATTCCTTCGATTCCGTTCGAAGACGACGTGCTCGACGCGCTGCGTCTGCTGCTGCTTGACCGTCCGTCTACCGGCAGCAAGGTAATTGTCGACATGCTGCAAAGCTGGGGCGCCGTCGTCGAACAGGCGGAGCGGCTCACTCCCGAGCTGGCAGGTCGTGCGGAAAAGGGCGAATTCGATGTGGTGCTTGCCGATCGGGGGACCGTGAGCGAAGACGAAGTGTTCCAATCGCTGCGGGAAACGCCGGGACTTCACCTCTTTTTGCTTGCGAAGCTCGGCGAAAAAGTGGAGGATGAAGAAAGAATCCACTTCCGTTCGGTCGTGACCAAGCCGATTCGCAAGCTGCATCTGCTCAACGCCGTTTTGGCCATGGACAAAAACAGCCGCGATTAATCGGAGCTTCGTGACGTTTTCCGGGCGGAAAACAGGCAAGGGAAGGACGCGAGTATATACGATGAGCAAATCGCAAGTGACCCGTTACGAAGAATTGACGCGGGTGAAGATGGCCATGGCATTTCCTCTGCGCTGGGTCAACAGCTATGCGCTGCGGGGAGAAGAAGGCTGGACGATCGTCGATCCCGGTCCGCGTTCGGCGGCAAACGAGGCGGCCTGGAACGAAGCGCTGGACGAACTGGGCATCCGTCCGCGGGAGATTGCGTCGATCGTGCTGACGCATCACCATCCGGACCATTACGGATTGGCCGGCTGGCTGCAGCAGCGCAGCGGGGCTCAAGTCTGGATGTCGAAGGCGGCCAGCGAAGCGGCATGGCGCAATTGGGGCGGCGGACCGGGCTTCGAAGGAGCGGACGCCGGCAAAGGGTTTACCAAAGCTTCGATCGCGCTGTACCGCCGTCACGGCATGGCGCCCGAACGGTTGGGGCAGCTGCCGGAGCATTTGTCGGGTTTCCTGGAGCAGGTCGAGCCGCAGCCTGAAGTGTCCGTGATCGAGGCCGGTCTGCCGATCCGCTTCGGCGGCCGGCTGTGGCAGCCTGTCGAGACGGGCGGACATGCGGAGGGCCATCTGTCCTTTTACGAAGAGGAGACGGGATTGATCCTGTGCGGGGACGCGGTGCTGCCGCGCATTTCCCCGAATATCTCGTACGGACCGGGAGGCGACGCGCATCCGCTCCGCTCCTATCTCGACGGCCTTCGCAAGCTCGGAGCGCTGAATGCGCAAAAAGCGTTCCCCGGCCACCGCGATCCGTTCGAGAATTTCGAAGGCCGGACCCGGCAGCTGCTGGAGCATCATGAACAGCGGCTGGACCGAATGGAAGAACTGCTGCGGGGCGAGCCGCGCAGCGCTTACGAAGTCTGCGTTTCGCTGTTCGGCGACTCGCTCGGCATCCATCAGCTGCGCTTCGCCCTGTCGGAAACGATCGCGCATTTGGTCGAATTGGAAGACCGCGGAAGGGTGCGCGGCGAGGAAACGAACGAACGGATCGCGTTCCGGATCGCCACGCCGGATTGAACGCCGACGCGCCGGGGCTTGCATAAGCGTTTTTGGCGGTCTGCGCATAGGGTCCGCTTCTGCTTACGGTCCCGCAAGAAATAGAACTTAAAGCCTCTCCCGGCGCGGGGGAGGCTTTTTTTCTATGACCCAAGCCACGCCGCACAACCGAAAATCGCTCCTGAAAATAAAATTTAAAATATCCGTCCCCGCTTGGTTAGTTCCTAAGAACCGCGTTTAAATAAAGAGGGTCGACAACTAGATTTCCCGCAACCTGATTACGGAAAACCTAGTTTATTCAAAAACATATTTAAAAAAATTCAAAATTCGGTGATCCAAACTTTCGAAGTCTGCGTTTCATCGGATGTAAGCGAGAGACGCAAGAACAAACAGGAACACAGAAGAACACTCAACCGCATCCAACAGATACACACACAAATGGAGGGATTAAGATGTTTAAAATGTTCAATACGAAGAATCTCGATTCCAAGAAGTTCAATGTGAAGAAATTGGCTGTGCCGGTACTCGGCCTGGCTCTGGTCGTTCCGACAGTGGCGGGGGCCGCTCCGGTACAGGCCGCGGGAGCAGCGACGAACATTGCGGCGACAGCCGCTCAACCGACCATGATGAAAGCGACGGTCGATACGCCGGCGGTCGAACTGAGAGCCGCGCTGGACAACCTGCTCTCCGAGCACTACCAACTGGCAGTCGACGCGATGATTAAGGCGTACGAAGGAACACCGGACGCGGCGGCGGCTTATCAAGCGCTCGACCAGAACGCGCTCGACATGCTGCCGGCCATCGAATCGCTGTACGGCAAGGCGGGAGCGGACGAGTTCGGCCGCATCTTCCGCGCCCATAACAAATACACGGACGATCTGGTGAAAGCGACGAAATCCGGCGATACGGCAGCGGCGAAAGCGGCAGAAGCCAATATCGAGAAATTCGTCAAAGAATTCTCCGCGTTCCTGGGCACGGCAACGGGCGGCAAACTGCCGCAGGCGACGGCAGAGAAGGTGCTGCGTCTGCATGAAGACCAGGTTCAGGAAGCGTTCGACAAATACGTGGCCGGCGACTATACGGGAGCGTACACGGCTTACCGCGAAGGCCTGAACGAAATGTTCACGATCAGCAAAGCGCTGTCGACGGCTATCGTGACGCAGATGCCGGAGAAATTCCAGAACACGAAAGCCGATACGCCGGCAGGCGATCTGAGATCGGCGCTGAACCGTCTGTTCGCCGAGCACTTCGCGCTGGCTGCGCTGCAGATGCAGGAGCAGTATGACGGCATGAGCGCAAGCAGCAGTGCCCTCGTAACCGCAGAAGCCGGCAACACCAAAGACTTCAAAGCGGCGATCGCTTCGGTATACGGCAGTGCGGGCGCGGATCAGTTCGAAAAGCTCTGGACGACCGACCACATTAACGTGCAGGCGCAGTACGTGGCGGCGGTGAAGAGCGGCGATCAGGCGGCGATCGCGGCGGCTAAAGCTCAAATCACGAAATTCACGAAAGAAATGGCGGCGTTCCTGAGCGCGGCGACGGAAGGACGCATCCCGGAAGCCGGCGCGCTGGAAGGTCTGACTGCGCACGAAAATCAGGTTCAGCAGGTTCTGGATCAATACGCGGCCAAAAACTATACGGGTTCGTACAAAACGGAACGCGAAGGCTACGCCCTGATGTTCGACGTCGGCAAGCTGCTGAGCGGCGCGATCGTCGACCAGTTCAACTCGAAGTTCCAGACTCCTTCGGCTATGCCGGCTCCGCAGCCTTCCCAGCCGTCCATGCCGGCTAACCCGAGCATGACGACCGTCAAGATGCAGATCGGCAGCCCGAACCTGACGCTGAACGGCAAAACGACCAAGATGGATACGATGCCTCGCGTTTGGAACAACACGACTTACGTGCCGCTGCGCTTCCTGAGCGAAGGCATCGGCGCCCAAGTGAAATGGAACAAGAAAGCGAACCAAGTCACGGTCATGGCCGGAAACGACACGCTGAAATTCTGGCTGGGCAAAGACTTCATGGAAGTCAACGGCAAGAGACAAGCGGTCGGCGCCAAAGTGTTCGCGGACGAGAACGGCAGAACCGTCGTGCCTCTGCGCTTCATCACCGGTCTGCTGGGCTGGGATTTCCAAGTCAACAGCAGCAACTGGATGATTACGCTGACCAAATCGATGTAAGCTCCGGACAGGAGCCCGAGCGAGCATACGCTCGCAAATCGCAACAATTCGCCGCGGTGCCCGCTTCTTTTGCGGGCATCGCGGTTTTATTGCGTTTCCGGCCCGCTCTGCGCCGTTTTCCTTTTTTGACGATCCCGGCAGCCGTTGGTAGTCTAACGGTAGAAAGACTTCATACGGAGATGAAGCGGATGTCCGGCGTACGGATCTTTCGCGGATTCCCGAAACTTTTGATCGGGACGGACTCTGCGTCCGATTCCCGGCATCAGGACAAGGAGGAGATTTCGATGCTCGAGAAAAAATCCCGCCTTTATGAAGACTGGTACGACTATGACGATTATTATGACGACGTGCTGCGCGGATATGTCGGTCCGAGAGACGACGGCTTCGAAGAAGTCAGCAATCGCGAGGACGAAGAAGCGGAGCGTAAATCGATGTGATCCCGCGAAGCGGCGCTTGGCGTCGGAACCGCATTTTGCACCAATGGAGGAGGATTTCCCGAAGGCGGGAATCCTCTTTTTTTGATTCCGTCAGCAAACGGGTATAAAATATCCAATGAAACGTTTCTTAGCCTTTTTTTGGCGAAATTGTGAACGAAGAGACGTCTGTCCTGTACAGGGCAAACCAATCGGGCGACAAAAAGGAGGAAGATTATGAGTTTCGAGCCTCAAAACGAACTGGAGCGAATTCTGTCTATCGCCGTGGAAGATCCGTCGCGAAGAATGGAATTTTACGAAGAGCTTCAGCGCTCGGAGCTGTATACCCTGCATATGGGCGGGGATGTGCCGGAGGCGAACGGAGTTTTGCAGGAAAAAACGACCGTGCGGCTGCCCAGCGTGGATATCGGCGGCAAAGCTTACCTGCCCGTCTTCAGTTCGCTGCAGATGCTGCAGCGCTTTATCGATCGGGAAATGCGTTACTTGTCGCTGAACGCGATGGATCTGTTCGGGCTGGTACGCGGTTCGGACGTGTGGTTGAATCCGGGGGGAGAATTCGGGAAGGAGTTTCCCGCTTCCGAGATCGAATCGATTCTGGACGGCAGCATGTTCGACGCGCCGCAGAGCTACACGGTCGATCGGGATACGCAGGTGATGCTCGGCAGGCCGGCCAAAGAACCCGATGAACTGCTCAGCGGGTTGACGGAAGTCTTTCAGGCGATGCCGGGGGTGAAATTGGCGTACAACGCGCATTATTACAATCCGGCGACCGGCGATCCTCCGCATACGCTGATCGCGGTGGAAGCCGACGGAGATTGGAACGAAATTATCCGCGAAGCCGGACGGCGGGCGTCCTCGGCTCCCGTGCCCGACCCGCCGGTCGATTTTCTCCGGCTGGACGGGACGAGCGGGCTCGAGACCTACTTCGAATCGGACTGCGAGCCTTTTTACCGCAAGCGCAAACGTCGGGGCTTGTCCGCCCGCTGACGGGAAGGCCGTCAATCGTCGCCCGGCTCTTTCGGCATTTCGATCTCGACTTCGCGTTCGCTCTGCTTGTTGTGCGCGATTCGGCTGCTGGCCGCGGAAGCGATCGCTCCGACGATGTCATCGAGATACGTATGGACCGGGCCGAGATTTTTGTCGTTCAGCCGTTCGAGAACGCCCGGCTTCAGCTTGTCGATATAGCCGAAGTTGGTCAAGCCGATGCTGCCGTAAACGTTGACGATCGACAAAGCGAGAATCTCGTCCACGCCGTAAAGCCCTTCGTCGTTTTTGATCATTTCCTGCAGCGGCGACAGCAGCTTGCCTTCTTCCGCGAGCACGTCGAGCTGGATGCCGGTCAGGACGGCGTTTTGCACTTCTCGCTTTTCGAGCACCTTCTCCACGTTGTGGATGCACTCTTCCATGGTCAGGTTGGGATAATACTTTTTTTGCAAAAAGAGGACCAGTTCGGCGATTTCTTCGATTTTGACGCCGCGTTTTTGCAGCCAGCTTCTTGTCGCTTCCGCTACTTTTCGGCTGTTGAGCGAATAAGCCTGGCGTTCCGGAATACCCATTTGTTCTTCTTGCGGAGTCGGTTTGTCTGGAGTTTCCATCGTATTCACCTCGGATTCGCAGTAATGAGTCGCTTTCGGACGAAACCGCGTCTGTGCACGGATCGTTCCATACCTAACATCTGTACATATTCGGCATGCCTGAATCAAAATTCCGCCGAAATGCGGAAGAGATGTGCGTCCGGCGAATGATTTTGTTAAAATGGGGGAACGAAGCGTCGAAGGACGGATACGGGAGGACAACGAAGTGAGCCGAAACGACAGAAAGCCGGACGAGATTCGTCCGGTCAAATTAGAGATTCATACGAACAAATACGCGGAAGGCTCGGTCTGTATCGAGGTGGGCGACACGAAAGTCATCTGCAACGCGACGATCGAGGAAAAGGTGCCGCCGTTCATGAAAGGACAGGGACGGGGCTGGGTAACGGCGGAGTATTCGATGCTGCCGCGCGCGACGCATACGCGCAACGTGCGCGAGGCGGCGAAGGGCAAGCTGGGCGGACGGACGATGGAAATTCAGCGTCTGATCGCCCGCGCGCTGCGTTCGGTCGTCGATCTGCAGGCGCTCGGCGAGCGGTCGATCATCGTCGACTGCGACGTGATTCAAGCGGACGGCGGTACGCGCACCACTTCGATTACCGGCGCGTTCGTGGCGATGTGTCTTGCCGTGAACAAGCTGGAGGAGCAGGGCAAGCTGAAACGCTATCCGATCACGGACTTCCTGGCTTCGGTCAGCGTAGGCATCGTGGACGGCGAAGCCCTGCTCGATCTGCGTTACGAAGAGGACAGCGCCGCGAAGGTGGACATGAACGTGGTGATGACCGGCTCCGGGGAATTCGTCGAGCTGCAGGGCACGGGGGAAGAGCGTCCCTTCAGCCGCGAGGAGCTTAACCGAATGCTGGAACTGGGAGAGACCGGCGTGCGTCAGATGATTTTCGTTCAGAAGGAAGCGCTCGGCGCAAACGCGCTGAAGATCGGCAATCATGGGATCGGAGGGCTGGCATGAGCGAACGGGCGGGCGGAGCAGGCAAAGAAATCGTCGTCGTGGCTACCCGGAACATGGGGAAAGTGCGGGAATTTCAGCATGCGTTTGCCGCGCTGGACAGGGAAGTGCGCAGCCTGCACGACTATCCGGATGCGCCGGAAGTCGTGGAGGACGGAGCCACCTTTGCGGAAAATGCGTTCAAAAAGGCCAAGGAAATCGGAGATTTCCTGAACCTTCCGGTATTGGCCGACGATTCCGGTCTGTGCGTCGAACTGCTGGACGATGCGCCGGGGATCTACTCGGCGCGCTACGCCGGCGAACACGGAAACGACGCGGCAAATAACGCGAAGCTGCTGGACGAGCTGATGCGCCGCCGTCAGGGCGACGACACGGAACAGCCGCTGCTCAGCCCCGCGCGCTTTGTCTGCGCGCTGGTGCTGTACGACCCGGCGACGGGCCGCAGCGTCGAGGCGGAAGGGCAGGTCGAAGGTTGGATTACTTCGGAGACGGCCGGCGCGGGCGGTTTCGGCTACGATCCGCTCTTCTTCGTGCCGCAGTACGAGCGCACGATGGCGGAGCTGAACATCGAAGAGAAGCAGCGGATCAGCCACCGCGGAGCGGCGCTGCGGCGTTTGATGGAGAAATTGAGTTGAAAAAGCAGGCCGGCGAAGGCTTCCCTTCGCCGGCCTGTTTTTGGATGAAGAAGAGAACGGCAAGTCCGGCAAGCGCTTACCGAGGTTCGGCCGTAACGACCGACGGACCGTTTTCGAAGCAGTCGAACTTATAATCCCGGATCGGAGACAGAATCTCGCGGTGCAGACTGCCTACGGAAACCCTCCCTTCGAACATATGCCCGACGTATACGCTTCTTCGGGCTCGGAGAAGGCACGGAGCGCCTCCGGAACTGCCGACCGTACGGGCCTCGATCCGATCCTCGGCTTCGAGACTGGAGCCGCGGCAGACCGAAGAAGGATGGCTGAACACGATCGAACCGGTGGAGTAGAGATCGCTCTGCATGACTCCTTCGCGATGAATCAAAATGTCTCCGTTCGACTTGAGCGTGCTGGTCTGGCAGCGGGACAATTCGATCCGCGAATCGCCCTGCTGCATATCGGTCACGAACGAATGCTCGCGCTCCAGGTTGGCCTGCAGGGACAGCAGCAGCTCTTCGTCGAGCGATTCGATCATCTGCGCCGGCGAAAGCATCAAGTTCAGCGCATCGGCAAAAGCATTCGAACAAGATCCGGTGCTGCGCTGCACGGTAATCAGCACCTGAAGCAGCTCGCGAATTTTCGGCTGGATGTCCTTGAACTTGCTCTTGAGCAGCAGCAGCACGACCTGGCCGAAACGGGCGGATTGTCCGCGCCGGCCCACTTCGAGAAACAGCATCCGGGAAGCTTGAAGCAGCATGGCGATGTCGCCTGTCAGCTGCTTGGACAGGTGATACAGCCGATTGAAAGAAAGGCCGAAACTTCCCGAATACAGGCGGCTGCCGATCGTGCTCCCCTGCACGATAATGCTGCCCGCGGCCGTGATCGTCGAATGGTAGACGCCGCCCGAGACGTAGACGTTGCCCAGCGACTCGACGATCATGTTGTCGGTGACGCTGCCGTGGATCGTGACGTCGCCCGAGAAGACGATGTGCCCGGTCTTCAAGTCGACGTTGCCCGCCACGACATAGGCGTCGGAGACGTCGAGATAGCGGACGGCTCCGTCCGTAATGCACGGACGTCCCGATTTAAGGGCGATAAACGTACCGTCTTCGCGGGCTTCGACATGCTGACGCGCACGCAGATCGATTTCGCGCACGGGCGGAGGAAGAATAGGCTCTCCGTATACGTCGTATCCCGGCGTTCCCGGCTGCGAAGGGAAGAGGCGGGCCAGCAGGTCTCCCGGCTGCACGGAAGGGATGCGCAGATGGTTCCGGTAATCGAGCGCGCCGCCGACTTCTTCGAACGCGTTTTCGATTTTTTCGCCGAAAAGAAGTTCGACCCGGGCGTCCGTGCCGGGATGCGGCTCGAGTCCGAAAGCAAAGCGGTACGGGCGGCCGTCCGCTTCTTGAAGCGCTTGCACGATACCGGGCACATCGAGATTTTTGCGGATGCCCAGCGAGCCGATCTCGGCCATCAGTTCGGCAATTTCGAGCCGGCGGAGCGGGGGGCGTTCGCGGTCGGGTACCGCCTTCGGCGAGAGAAACGCGGAAGCGGGGCAGTCTTCGAGCTTCCAGGCGTACTGCACCTCGCCGAAAATGCGTACGGCGGCCTGCATCCGGTCCGGCGAAACTTCGATTTCGTACAAGGGTTCGGCGGCTTGTTCCCATTCGACCCGATCCGTTGAACGGACCGGGGAAGCGGACAGCATCTCGCTCCCGTTAAGCCAAAAACGGAGCGGCGGAAGCGGGATCAGAACGGCGCATGCGCCGTCTCCGAGCGGGTCGGCCACATGCAGGCGTCCGTTTTTGATCGCGATGCTTCCGTCGGCCGAACGGGCATCGGCATCGAAAGTTCCGAAGCCGCCGCCGGATGCGGGAAGGCCCGAAGTTTCGGCATTTCTTGCTTTTTCCGGCGCAAAACAAAATTCCGGCATGCGAATAAGCCTCCTCTGGGATGATGGCGGTCTGGCAGCGTGACGACGGGGCAGAGTTGCCGGGAAGAGTCTGGGTCTGTAGCATGGATTCGATTATGGAACGTGCAGGACAGGACTATGTAAAGAGGGCGAAAGGTCTTTGTTAAAGAATAGAATAATACCTTTAGACCTATTTTTCAATAACTTTTTCCAAAAAGTCCGCTTTATTGCATCCGGAGGATTTTTCGGGTACATTAGGGCGCATCAAGAGATTCCGCAGGGGAACGGGAGGATAAAGGGAATATGCGAAAAACGTTCAAAATTGCCGCGGCCGGCACGCTGATGCTGGCGCTCGCCTCGGGAGCCGCGCTGGCGGATGCGGGAGTATGGACGCGCGCGGACAAGGAGACGGGACGGCGGGGCGCGCAGCAGGGGATCGCGGTCGATCTGCCGGGCAGGGAGGAGAAGCGGCTTGCGGCGGCCTCCGTCGATCCGGCAACGGGCAGAGCTTCGAAGCGGGCAGGCACGGCGGCGGCGGAAGGAACGACGGGCACGTTTACGGCGAGACTGACCGCGGACGGACTGAACGATACGCTGACGTTCCGTTACGCGCGGTCGGGAGGCCGAACGGTCGTCTTGCCTTCGCCGGATCTCGGCTATGAACTGCATCCTCTTCCGGACGGAGACGCGCTGGTGGAATATGCGGCGTCCATTTACAGGCTCGACCCGGAAAAGCGCGCGCTGTCCGTCTTTTTGAAAGCGCAAACGGGGAACTATCGAAAAACGGATCGGGGACCGGTATCCGGCGGATCGCCGAAAATGATCGTCTGGGGGCAGCGCGCTTCGCTCAGCCCGGACGGCGCGAAGCTGCTCTATTGGACGACTCGCGGCATGACGGCATCAGGCAGCGAGGACGGGGAGAACTGGGTCAAAGACCTGCGTACCGGCACGGAGAAAAAAGTGTACGGGGCCGGTTACACGGTGCTGGGCTGGGACGCGAAAAACCGCTTTTACCTCGATCTCGGCGACGGAGGAATCGTTCAGGTCGACAGCGGAAGCGGCGCGTCGGCCAAGCTGGTCTCGGGATACTCCGTCGCGGCGGTATCCGAAAGCCATCTGCTGTACCAGACGTCGGCCGGCTCGTTGAACGTGCGCGACCTGTCGACAGGGAAGAGCAGAACGTTTCGGGGCGGCGGGTTGAACATTCTTCGCTCCGCGTCGGCTTCCCGCGCGGGCGAATGGTTCGCCGTCGTCAACGCCCCCGATCGTTCGAGCGGGGTCTCGACGCTGATGCTGATCCACGCGAAGACGCTGAAGAGCCGAACGATCAAAGAGCCGGCCGGCAGTTCGATTATCGGGGCGGCTTGGCAGGACGGCGAGACGCTCCTCGTTCAGTCGCGGAATCGGACGACGGCGGCCGAATCGACGTATGCCGTCGATATGAAGGAGGAGATGGGCGAATGAACCGAGCGCGCAGGGACGAAGCCTATTGCGAAAAAAGACGGCGCTTCGCCGGCGGGATTCTGCGGAAGATCGGGACGACCGCGTGCGTGCTGTTGGCGCTCGGAGCGGGGTCTACGGCATCCTCGGCCGATTACGGGGCAAGATTTCTTCAGCAGTACGGCGTCAAAGCTTCGATCGCTCCGGCCATGACTCCGGCGCGCAGCGACGCCGAAGGCTTGTTCGAGCGGTATTCGCCGGTCGAAAGCAAAACGAACCAGCCGCGCAATGTGGTCAGCGGCACCAACCCGCACAACGGAGCGGATCTGGCGATGGCTTCCGGGGAGCGAGTATACGCCATTTTGCCGGGCAAAGTTACGGAAGTCAAGTCCGATACGTCTTCCCAACTCGGCAGCGTCATCGTCGACCACGATACCGACGGGGACGGTGCGCCGAACGGCGTCTACGTGCAGTACGTGCATATCGATCCGGCCGGCTCCGGCGGCTTCGGCATTCGCGTAGGCGATTACGTGACGGAGACGACGGTCATCGGCACGGTCGACCGGGCGAAGCGCTACAATCCGCATCTGCATATCCAGCAAGTCAGCCGCGGCCGGAGCGGCGCCAAGGACGCGCAAACGATGCCGATGTATTTGTTCTACCGTCACGCTTCCCTGGAGACGTGGAACGCGGGCTCGGACCTTGATTACGTCTCCGCCGACTGGCAGGACGGCAATATGCTGTACTTGACGGCTTATGCGGGAACCGACAATCCGCGGACCAACCGGTACGACCGGAATCGTCCGGCGGAAATTCAGCTTCATTACAAGATCGGCTCGAGCGGGCAATGGAAGATGTCCCCCGTGCGCTTCAGTCTGTACGATGCGAACACGCTGCGCTACCGGATCGATCTGCAGAAAGCGACCGGCGCCCGAAAAGGGCAAAAAGTGTATGCGTATGCCGCCGCCATCCGAGCGGTCGATCCGACGTTCCCGAATTCGGCCTCCTACCGTCACGGCTTGTGGCCGCAGTTCTACAAGCAGCCGGACCGGGTGCTGTACGCATCGTCTTCGGCGAAGGCGGACGCGGCTTCGCGGGTCTTCACGATTCGATAATCGAAAAAAAGCCTTTCCGCTCCCGAGAAAACGCGGGCGGAAAGGCTTTTTGGCGTTGGAAGAACTTTTGCGGGAAGGATCGAAACGGCAGGGACGCGGCGCGCTGACGCCGTCGCCGGTCCGTCCGGCTCCGCATGATTCGCTCAGCGTTCAGCCGGCGATCGGTTCCTCGCTTTGCGTCGGCGTCTCTTCGTTCGAAGCGCGGCGCTTCTTCTTGCGTTTCTGGGTTTCCGGGAGCGCCTCGGCCTGCTCTTCCTCGGTTCTCGCGGCGGTCAGTTCCTGCAGGCTGCCGATCAACTTCTCCAGTTGGGCGAAGCTGCCGGACATCTGGCCGGTGATATACTTCTGTTCGCCCATGCCGGCCAGAATTTCTTCCATGGCGGCATTCGTTTCCTGCGTAACGGCCGAGATGACGGCTGCCCGGCCGGAGACTTCCGACGATGACACTTTCATTTTCTCGGAGCGGCTTTCCACTTCGCCGGCCTGATCGAGCAGCTTATGCGTATTGTCGTTGATTTCGGTCAGCGCTTCTTCGGACCGCTGCGCGGCGCCCAGGCTGTTCTCCGCGGCTTCGCGCCCGCGAAGCACCTGGCTCATGAGCCGTTCGGTACCGGTCTGCAGTTCGCCGAGAATGCCACCGATCTGTTCGGCCGATTCGCGGGAATGTTCGGCAAGCTTGCGGACTTCGTCGGAGACGACGGCAAATCCGCGTCCGGCTTCCCCGGCGCGCGCGGCTTCGATCGCGGCATTCAGGGCCAGCAGGTTGGTCTGGCTGGCGATCTCGGAAATCGTGGAAAGGATCTGGGCGATCTGGCGATTCTGCTCGCGGAACATCTCCATGTCGTGCGCGGTGTCGTTCATGACCGAATACACCTGATCGATATGCCTGCGCAGTTCGGCCATGCGTCCGGCGCCTTCCTGGGTCACGTTGGCCGTATGTTCGGACAGATCGCGCATGATCGAAGAATTTTGCACGACGCCTTCGATCTCCTCGTCGGTGGCAGACATTTTATCCGAAATGTCGGATACGCTGTCGGCCTGACTTTCCGCACCCTGCGCCACCTGAGTGAAAGCGTTTGTGATTTCGCCGGTAATCAGTTCGTTCAACGTGACGTTTTCTTTCGACTTGCGGGCGAATTTGCTCAGCTCGTCAACCGAAGCTTTGATCTGCGAAAAGACAAGGTCAAGCTGTTCGGCGTCGGCCCGGCTCCTCTCGCGCTGCTTCGCGAAGTCGGAGAACAGCTTCTCGTTCAGGATGCCGACCGCCACGGCGATGCCGGCGACGACGGCGAACAGGACTACCGTGAAGATCAGCGTGACGACGCGTCCTTCCGGCACGAAGACTTCGGCACCGCGCAGCCAGGAGATCAGCAGCGCGGCGGCCGTCAGAACCGAATACAGCAGCACGTAGCGGTAGCGCGGATAGAGCAGAAGCAGGACCGCCGGTACAAGCGCCGCGAGTACGTTTATGGTGTCCGTAAGGACGGCGGCATAAGCGGCAAAGAAAAACAATGCCGCCGCATAAGGCAAAATGTGCAGCGCTTTTTTGCGAAACGTGAGCCAGGTGAAGACGGCCGCGAATACGCCCGTCGCCCCCGCGGCGATCTGCGACGGCAGCGAGAGATTCAAGCTTGCCGCTCCCAACAGCAGAAATACGGCCCACAGGATCCACATCACGAGTTTGTTTCGTTGATACATGATTCGGTCAAGATTGCTCAAGAGCTCACTTCCCCCATCTATATATTCAGTTGCACGGTGCGCAAGACCTATTTCCATTATCGGCAAAAAGACCCTAACCGTGTAGGGGCTTAAAGCAAAAAAGCATGCACTTTTTCGGAAAGCTGATCGAAAACAATATCGATTTGAAATTTTTATGTCCATTTCGAAGGTTGTCACTCAAACGGGTAACGAAGCCCCCAATGGCGGCGCGCCTCGTCCATCATGGCCATTACGCCGGTCGACCAGCCGAGCGTGGGCGGCGTCTTGCCCAGACGCACCCATTCGCTGAAATCGGCTACTTCGTAGTTGAGCGCTTCGCCGCGTTTTCCGGATTCGATCGTCTCCGAAGTTCCGTCGGCGTACGAGACGAAGGCCCGGGTAGCGCGGGTAAAGTCCTTGAGCAGAATAGTTCCTTTTTCACAGACGATCGTAGCCAGATGGCCCGTATCGGCGAGGAAGCTGAGCGAGACGGAAGCCGTTTCGCCGAGACCGCCGTGCAGCATGATGACCGCTTCCTCGTCCACGCCGGTGTCGGCTTTGCGGACGTCGGTGAGCAGGCGATCCGGTCCGCCGGGCATGAACATTTTGACCAGCGAAAGCGCGTAAGTGCCCATGTCAAGCAGGACGCCGCCGGCCAAGTCGGGATTGAAAAAGCGGTTCTGCGCCTCGTATTCCTTTACGTCGCCGAACGCGACGTGAATGCTTTTGATCGCGCCGAGCTCGCCTTCGGCAATGCGGTCAAGCAGTTCCCGGTACAGCGGCATATGGTAAACGGTCATCGCTTCGGCCAACAGCAGCCCGCGCTCGCTCGCCGCTTGGGCGGCCTGCCCGAGCTGCGTTCCGTTGACGGTGATCGCCTTCTCGCAGAGAACGTGCTTGCCTTTTTCGAGGCACCGCATAACGAATTCATGATGCGTATTGTGCGGAGTGGCGATATAGACCGCATCGACTTGTTCGTCGTCCAGCAGTTCGTCCAGGCTTCCGTACGATTTGGAAATATCGTGCTTGCGGGCGAACGCTTCGGCTTTGTCAGGATTTCGGGCTCCGACCGCTTCGATGCTTCCGCACACGGAGCGGATCGCCGAAGCGAAGTCGTCCGCAATCTGTCCGGGACCGAATATGGCCCATTTCGGCATGCTGTTCGGTTCGTTCATGCGTCATTCCAGCCTTTCTTCGTTAATCGGCAATCGGACATCCTCGATCTACCTGTTCGTTTAACGGCGAGGCCGTTCGCTGCGCGGAGGCAGCCCGGACGTTCCTCCGGCATCGACCGTATTGTCGCCGCGATAGGCGGGATTGCCCGATACGTCGGCAGGACGGGGTGCCGATTCTTCGAGCGGGGCCCGGCCCGTCCGCTCCACGCGGGCTTCCTCGCGTTTTACCGTATCCTCGATATGCCGGGTGCCTTCGACGCTGCGTTTGCCGACTTCGACTTCTTCGGTCACGACGTTATGCTTGTTTACTTCGATCCGTTCTTCGCTGACCGGAATCCGGATCGTTTCGTCCCGGCCGGCAGATTCGTCGGATTGCATGTCGTTGACGGCGCGGCGTTCAATGACCACTTCCTCGTGCGTAACGGGCACGGTAATCGTTTTTTCTTCCCGGACGATTTCTTTGCGAACGTCGACTTCGCCCGTGCGCACCCGATGCTTGTCGATCTCGAGCTGTTCGGCGCGAAGCTGCATCGTTTCTTCGCCGGAAGAAGGGGACGCCGCCGGGGCGCGGTCCGCACCGGCCGCATCGTCGAAGCGTTCTCTGCGGTCGAAGCCCGCGTCTTCTCTGACCGGCGCGGCGGAATCGACGGCGCTCGGCATAGGGCGCGGCGATTCGGCGGTGAGATTGGATCCGTTCTCTTCGGCGCCGAATTGGGTATGATTCAAGGCGTAATGATTGCGGAAGATGTTCTCGACTTCTGTCCGATGTCCTTCGCCCGCCTCCACGATGACCAGCAGGCGGCCGCCGCCTACATGTTCGTCGTAACTTCTGGCTTCGTCTTCGGGAATGCCGAGCCCGATAAGACCGCCGACCAAGCCGCCGCCGGTGGCGCCTACGGCAATGCCCGCCAGCGTGGTCGCGATCGGTCCGGCCGCGAGCAGCGGCCCGATTCCGGGAATCGCGAGCGCGCCGAGGCCGGCGAGCAGACCGCCTACGCCGCCGAGAATGCCGCCGGCCGCAGCGCCGCCGGCCGCGCCTTCGGGCGCCTTGGTCCCGGTCTGTTCGTTAAGCGCTTCGGTATCTTTGCGGTTTTTTGCGATGATCGAGATATCGTCTCCCGAATAGCCGTACCGTTTCAGGTCTTCGACGGCTTCGGAAGCCTCCCGTTCCGTCAGAAATACGCCTACCACTTTATCCGTCATGCAGTCGTCCTCCTCTTTGTGCGAACATGGATTCAAGCCGCATCGCCGCGGTTGAAACGTACGTACGATTTTACGGCGATACGCGAACAAGCCCGGGCGCGCTGCCGGGCTTGTTCAGATTGGAAGGGGGAACCGGCGCGAAGCGGTCTCGCGCCGCCGCCTTGGATGTTAGCGTCTTCTCGAAGGCGCTCCTTCTCTCAGCGTTTCGCTGCCTTCCAGAACTTGCGGATTTCCGTCTTTATCGATTCGTGCTTCTTCGCGGTGCAGCGTATCGCGTACCTGCTCCGTTTCCTGCACGTTGCGTTTATGCACTTCGACTTCGCCGGTTACGACGTTGCGCTTATTGACTTCGACTTGTTCTTCGCTTACGGGAACGCGGATCGTTTCGTCCATTCCGACAGGTTGGTCGGTCGGCATATCGCCTACGGAACGGCGTTCGATCACGACTTCTTCGTGATTCACCGGTACGTCCACGGATGCCTGCTCTTCGATCACGTCTTTGTGTACTTCGACTTCGCCGCTGCGCACCGTATTTTTGTTGATATCAAGCTGTTCTTCTCTCAGCTGCATGCGCCGCGCTTCGTCGTCGAGAAGGGATTCGTCTTTCATTCCCATTCCGCGCTCGCCCATCGGCGCGGTATCCATGCGGTTGGCGTCGAGGTTGCTCGCGCCCATGGCCGGAGTATCGCGATACATCGGGTCTTGAGCCGTCGTATCGTTCATCGTCGAATTCATGGCCGCATCGGTACGATCCGACGCATATTCGTCGTCATAACGTCTGTTAGTGGAATTGTTGTCGCGGAAAATGCGAGAGATTTCGCTGCGATTCGCTTCTTCCGTATCCACGATAACGAGAATGTTGCCGTTGTCGACCGCTTCGTCGTATTCCTTGGCTTCGTTCTCGGGAATTCCGAGACCGATCAATC
Source organism: Saccharibacillus alkalitolerans (assembly GCF_011090185.1). GTDB lineage: Bacteria > Bacillota > Bacilli > Paenibacillales > Paenibacillaceae > Saccharibacillus > Saccharibacillus alkalitolerans. Next base: position 136,602 of record NZ_JAAFGS010000006.1, read on the forward strand.
CGCCGACCAGTCCGCCGCCGGCCGCGCCGACCGCCGCGCCTGCCAGAGTGGCCGCCAGAGGTCCGGCTGCCAGAATCGGCCCGATTCCCGGAATGGCCAGCGCTCCGAGTCCCGCCAGCAGTCCGCCGATGCCGCCGAGCACGCCGCCCGTAGCCGCGCCGCCAGCCGCGCCTTCCGGCGCCATAGTGCCGGTCTCGTCTTCAAGCTTGCGCATGTCTTTCTTGTCTCGGGTTACGACCGAGATGTCGTCCGTGTTGTAACCTGTTCTTTTCAAAGCTTGAATTGCGCTGGAAGCGTCTCTTTCCGAATTGAACACACCTACGATTTTTTTACTCATGTCCATGATGCCTCCTCGTTGTTGGTAATCATTTTTGAGTTCAAATTTCGTCCTCGTTCTTTTCGATGAATCGATGCTTCTTCAAAGGGCTTCGATGTTTCCTTCCACGCTTCATAATTAAACGTCTCGGAAAAATATAAACGGGTTAGACACGAATTAATTTAAAAGTCAATATTTTTTTGAAAAATGATTCAAACTAAAAAAAGCCGCCCCCACAGAAGGGAGGCGGCTTTGCTCAGCTCAGCGTTTGCTTAATTTTGCTCTTGACGTACATCTGATAGCCGTGGCGGATCGCGATCTTGACGACCATATAAATCGGGATGCAGATCAGCATGCCCAGAATGCCCATGACGTCTCCGCCGACGAGCAGCAGGACGATGACGGTCAGCGGGTGCATATCGAGCTGCTTGCCGAACACGAGCGGTTCCAACAGATTGTTCTGGATCAGCTGGGCGACGATGACGATCACGATCGACCAGATAGCCATGCTCGGCGATTCGATCAAGCCGACGATGCCGACCGGCACGCCCGCGAGAAATGCTCCGATGAACGGAATGAAGTTCAGGAAGAAAGAGATAATGACGAGCAGAAGCGAATAAGGCAGGCCGATAATCAGGAAACCGATATACAGCAGCACGCACAGCATCAAGTTGACGATGACCCGACCGGCGATAAAGCCGCTGAGCGCGTCGTCCATTTCGCCCAGCATCGCTTTGCCGTCCTCTTTGTTTTTTTCCGGGAACACTTTCATCAACTGAGGCGACAATTTATTGTCGTCCCGCAGCAGGAAGTAGAGCAGAATCGGGAACGTCGCGATGACCAGCACGAAGCTCGAAACGAACGAGAACATATTGGTCAGGTTGTCCGACAGCCAGGTCAGCGAAGCGTCCAGCACGCCGGACAGCCGGTCGAGCAGCTCCTGATTCTGGGTCGCGTCGTTCGGGACAAAACGGCTGATCGTCGGGTTATTTTGCAGCTGCTGCACCTGGTACACCGCATCCTGCGCGATCTGAGGCGCATTGGTGACGAAGCTTTCGATCTGGTCGCGAAGTGTCGGCCATACCCAAAGGGAAGCGCCGACGATCAGCAGAATGAAAGCGACGAAGATCAGCATGACCGACCAGGATCGCTTCCATTTCTTTCGTTCGAGAAAACGAACCAGCGGACGCAGCGGATAATAGAAGAAAGCGGCGATCAACAGCGGCACCACCAGCGAGCTGACCAGCGAAACGACCGGCGTGAAAATAAATTTGACCATCGTTCCCAGAAGGATGATGAGCAGCACTAGGGCAACGCCCGCACCGACAACGAAAAAGCGATTTTTGAACATGAACGTCCTCCTATGGCGCGTCTTGCGCCGGTTATATCGTCGAAAGCCGCCCGTCCGGACACAGGAAAAGACCGGAATTCTTAACTATGTATGGCTCAAGCAAGCGAATCTATTTATATTTAAACGAAAAACGGGAGATTTACGCCGTACCGGTCGAAGATAGCGCAAATCGCGGAAAAAGGCGGTTTTCGGCCGTTTTTTAAAACCGATGAATTTAATTGGAATTGTACGAAAAACCATTGACTTTCATAACGTAAGAGTTTAAAATTCAATCTTGCACGACCTAAACGCGTGCCAACGGTCTTGGAACCTAGGACGCTCGCCCGGTCATTATCATCCATTTGGAGGAATTTACTTATGAAAAAAGCGACTCTGCTCGGCCTTGCCGCGATCCTGACGATCCTGATGCTCGCCGCCTGCGGCAGCAATAACGGAAACGGCAGCACGGCCGCTACGAATAACGCGGGTTCGTCGGAAGAAACGACAGCCGCCGCATCGAACTCTCTGGAAAAAATCAAGTCCGAAGGCAAAATGATTATCGGAACGGAAGGTACTTACGCGCCGTTCACTTTCCACGACGCCGCAGGCGAACTGACGGGCTTCGACGTGGATATCGCCCGCGAAATCGCCAAGCGTCTCGGCGTGGAAGCCGAATTCGTGGAAGCGCCGTGGGACAGCCTGCTGGCGGGCATCGACGCCAAGCGCTTCGACGCGGTGTTCAACGAAGTATCCATCCGAGACGACCGCAAAGAAAAATACGACTTCTCGGATCCGTACATCTCTTCGGGCGCCGTCCTGATCGTGCGCGAAGACAACACGGACATCAAGTCGCTGGACGACCTGAAAGGCAAAAAGTCCGCGCAGTCGCTGACCAGCAACCTGGCCGATATCGCGAAGTCCCACGGCGCGGAAATCGTGCCGATCGAAGGCTTCAACCAGGCGATCGACCTGCTCAACTCCAGCCGCGTCGACGCGACGATCAACGATAACCTGTCGTACCTGGATCTGAAAAAACAAAAGCCGGACATCGCGCTGAAAGTGGTTGCCGAAGCCGACGACGCATCGCAGAGCGGCGCCGTATTCGCGAAAAACAGTCCGGAACTCGTCGAAGCCGCGAACAAGGCGCTGGCCGACATGCACAGCGACGGCACTTACGCGAAAATCTCCGAGAAATACTTCGGCGAAGACGTTTCGAAATAATCGACATCGAGGGCCGGCTTCAAGCCGGACCGACGATACGGAAGAAGCCTGTGCAGGCTTTGACCGCACGGGGCTATCCCGGATTCGCGCCGCGGGTCCAGGGAAAGCCCCGCTTCGTTTGTCTGAAGCTTCGCCCGGATCTGGAGAGGAGTGACAAGAAATATGGACGACCGTAAAATTCAAATTTTGATCGATTCGCTGTGGCCGATGATCAAGGCCGGTCTGCAGTATACGATTACGCTGACGCTGATTTCGTTCGTGCTAGGGCTGGCATTGGCGATCGTCGTCGCGCTCGTTCGGCTGTGGAAGATTCCGGTGCTGAGCCAAATCGCGGGCATTTACGTCTGGATTATCCGGTGCACGCCGCTGCTCGTGCAGCTGTTCATCATCTTCTACGGACTGCCTACGATCGGGATCAAGTTCGATCCGTTCCCGGCCGCCATTATCGGTTTTACGCTGAATATGGGCGCTTACAATTCCGAAATCGTGCGCGCCGCGATTCAATCAATCTCGAACGGGCAGTGGGAAGCCGGATACTCGCTCGGCATGACGCGCGGCCAGACGCTGCTCCGAATCATTCTGCCGCAGGCTGCCCGCGTATCCGTGCCGCCGCTGTCCAACTCGTTTATCAGTTTGGTCAAAGATACGTCGCTCGCGTATACGATTACGGTGATCGAGATGTTTCAGGTCTCCAAGCAGATCGCGTCAACCACGTACGAGCCGCTGCTGCTGTACTGCGAAGTCGCCGTGCTGTACCTCGTTCTATGCAGCGTGCTTACCGTGGCTCAAAATGTCATGGAGAAGCGCTTGGCCCGCTTTTCAACCCGTTAACCGGCCGGAAAGGAGAGAAGTCCCATGATCGAAATTCGCAATTTGCATAAATCGTTCGGGTCGCTGCAGGTGCTCAAGGGCATCGATTTGTCGCTGGAAAAAGGCAAGGTGCTCGTCATTATCGGGCCTTCCGGCTCGGGCAAAACGACGCTGCTGCGCTGCCTGAACCTGCTGGAGACGCCGGACGCCGGTTCGCTGAAGCTGGGAAGCACGGAAATCGGCTTCGACGGCGGCCGCAAGCCGGGCAAGCAGCAGACTTTGAAGCTGCGCCAGAGCACCGGCATGGTATTCCAATCGTATAATCTCTTCCCGCACAAGACCGCGATCGAGAACGTGATGGAAGCCCAGATCGTCGTGCAGAAAAAGGGCAAGGAAGAAGCGCGCAAGCGTTCCGCGGCGCTGCTCGCCAAGGTCGGCCTGTCCGGCAAGGAAGACGTCTACCCGCATCAGCTCTCCGGCGGTCAGCAGCAGCGCGTGGGCATCGCCCGGGCGCTGGCGACGGACCCCGACGTCATGCTGTTCGACGAGCCGACCTCCGCGCTCGATCCCGAGCTGGTCGGCGAAGTGCTGAAAGTCATGAAGCAGCTGGCGGCCGAAGGCATGACGATGGTCGTCGTCACGCACGAGATGAAGTTCGCCGCCGAAGCCGCGGATACCGTCGTTCTTATGGACGACGGCGTGATCCTTGAACAAGGACCGCCGGAGCAGGTGCTGAAGCATCCTTCCAGCGAGCGCGCCGCGCAGTTCCTGAACCTGCTGACGGAAAAAGAACTTTGAAATATTTCTAGGCCAGGCAAGCCGCCCTTTCGGGCGGCTTTTTTGTTTTAATTTGGATCTGCTCTTTAGAAAATGGCTATTTATGTCGAAAATATCCAAGACTATAAGAAACCACGAATAAAAGGGGCAAAAGAAATGAAACGAAAGCTCAGGCTCACCTTTTTCGCGAAAAACATGCTGATGATCACGATCGGAATTTTTCTCGTCGGCGGTCTGCTCACCGGCATTAATGTCAAGATGCAGCAGAAAATGGCCCTGGACAACCTGCGTACTCAATATGCAGGGGTATCGAATTATGTCCGCGAGCAGATCGGAGCGGGACTGATTGCCGAGGCAGCGCAGGACCCAAAACCGGATAACGAGGTCGGCAAGCAGCTGACCGCGCTGCTCGACGACGTGTCGAAGACGAATCCGAACGTGGCGCAGGCCTATGTATTCAGTGCCGAAGTGGAAAACGGCGCCCAGCAGGTAGTCGGTACGCCGAGCCACCTGATTGAAGACGGCATGGTGCCGGGAACCCTGTACGAAAACCCGGCGGAGATGCAGAAGGTCATACAGAAGGTCATCGAACAAAAGGCTCCGAGCGGCACGAATGTGTATACCGATATTTACGGCAGTTGGGTGAGCGTGCTCCAGCCGGTCACTGACGATTCGGGAGAAGTCATTGCCGTCCTCGGGATCGACATCAGCGCAGCCGATATCGCCGCGAACACAAAGCAGCTTTTGTCGACTTCCCTGCTCGTGCTGGCGCTCTGCGCGGTTTTCGTGCTGGCGATCCAATTCGTGCTGATGCGCCGGATGATGAAGCCGGTTCGCGACTTGTTCAAAGCGATCGGACAGATGAGCGACGGCGATCTGAACGTTGAGCTTCATACGGAACGCCGCGACGACTTCGGCGATCTGAACCGTCAGTTTGCCGCAATGGCCGATGAGATGAAAAGCATTATTTCCGGCGTGCAGAGCCGGGCTCAGCTGGCGGCCGAATCGTCCGCGGCTCTGAAGAGCGGCGTGGAACAGAACGTACGCATTCAGGATGGAGTCGTGGAGACGGCCGAGCGGGTCAGCCGCGGCGCCCGTACCCAGGAAACGGCGGCGGAAGAGACGGCCAGAGTCATGGAAGAGATGTCCCGGGCGATTCAAGAAATCGCGCAGACGGCTTACGGCGTATCCGAAGCGGCTTCCGACATGAAAACGGAAGCGGGATCGGGCGGCGCATCGATCGCTCGAGTCGCTCGGCAGATGTCGGCGATCAGCGAATCCGTGGGACGTTCCGCTTCGCGGATTCGCCAGCTGCAGGAACGTTCCCGCGAAGTCGAAGGCATCGCGGAGCTGATCTCCGGCATCGCGTCCCAGACGAATCTGCTGGCATTGAATGCCGCTATCGAAGCCGCCAGAGCCGGCGATCACGGAAAAGGATTCGCCGTCGTCGCCGAGGAAGTGCGCAAACTCGCCGACCAGTCGGCGCAGTCCGCCGGCCAAATCTCGGGCATCCTCGGATTGATGATCCGGGAGACCGACGAAGCCGTCGTGCTGATGGAAGAAGGCATCCAGGAAGTGCAGACGGGCCTGGAACTGTCGGAACAGACGGGCGAAGCGTTCCGCCGCATCGAGACGGCCATCGACAGCGTGTCGACGCAGACCGAAGACATGTCCGCCGTCACGGAGCAGATGTCCGCAAGTTCCGAAGAAGTGTCCGCTTCGGTATCGGAACTGGCCGGCATCGCGAAAGACTCCGCGGGCAGCGCGATCGAAGTGACGCAGGCGTCCCAGATTCAGCGGGAGTCGCTGGACAGCGTATCTTCCTCTTCGGAAGACCTGAACGCGATGGCCGTGGAACTCAGCGAACTGATCGCGAAATTCAAAATTTGATCGAAGACTTCCGGTCCTGCCGCATGCAGGCGGACGACCTTATCGGTTCGGAAAGCGTGGGCTCCCTTTCGGGAGCCTTTTTTCGTTATTAAAACAGCCGAAATGTTGCGAATGTGCTATTGCCACCTTCCTTGTTAACGCTTACAATTAGTAAGCTTGCAGAGCTCGCTCAGGCGCAGCCTGACGGCATTCATCCGAGAGGGAGGAAACTCCGATGCCCCGCACCAACCTTTTTACCAAGACGATCTTGATTTTGACCCTGATGTGGATTCCCGTCGCTTTGCTGTACGGTTACTCCAACAAAACGACGACGGATGTACTGAAGCAGGAGCTCGGCGAGTCGAATCGCAATCAGCTGGGCTTTTTTCAAAATCAGGTCAATACCGATATCGAACTGCTTGCTTCGTGGCCCAATCTGCTGATTCACGACCCCGACATCGAAAGCTTTCGAAAAATGTACGTAAACGGCGGTTACTTCAATCTCGACGAAATTAATCTGGTCAAGCGAATCCAGAACAAACTGAGCATCCAGGAGAGCTCGTCGAACTGGAAAAGCCGCCTGTCGCTGTATTCGCCGTCGCTCGGACGGGTCATTACCGAAAACGATGCGCGTTCCTACGATCCCGACGCCCTGCAGCAGGAGATCAAGCCGGGCTGGCAGGTACGCAGGGACAGGGACGGGGAGGAAGAAATTTTCCGGTTCTCGTGGTTTACGGTCGCGCCTTACGGCATTTCCGATCCGGCGCAAAATGCGGAAACGATCGTCGAACTGGAGTTCGACAGCCGCAATATCCAAAATATGCTGGACAAGTTCAAGACGGACGGGAGGCATGATCCTTTCTACTATAAGCCGGATACCGGCGTGATCCATAATCGGACGTCGGATCGCGTTCTGACCGGACGGCTGTTGGAAAAGTTGAAAGCTTCGCCTCTGCCGGACAGCGATAACCTGACGGTTCATCTGGACGGGGAACCGTACATGGTGAGTATCGCGCTCTCCAAAGAGACGGACTGGTATCTGATCGATTACATGCCGATGGCCGATATGCTGGCGCCGATCCGCAAGTCGAATCTGCTTTTTTACTCGTCGATTCTGACTCTGCTGGTGATGGGCTCGGTGGCGGCCTATCTGCTCTATGTTCAGGTGCAGATTCCGATTCGCCAGTTGATTCGGGGGTTCCAGCGGCTGGAGCGGGAAGATTACGCGGTGCGGATTAAGCCGAGGGGACGCAACGAGTTCAGCTTCCTGTCCGAACGCTTCAATCAAATGGTCGGACAGATTCAGAACTTGTTCGAACACGTCTATTTGGAGCAGCTGCATGTCAAGGAAGCGCGGCTCAAGCAGCTGCAGTCGCAGATCAATCCGCATTTCTTCTACAATTGTCTGTCGTTCGTCACCAGCATGGCCAAGCTCGGGCGGATGGACGCCGTCGTGGCGATGTCGCACAGCCTGTCGCGTTATTACCGCTATACGACCCGGCAGGAAAGGGAGCTGGTGCCGCTGCGGGAAGAAACGGAATTCGTGCAGCATTATCTGGAAATTCAGAAAATGCGCATGAGCCGGCTGGACTATGTCGTCGAACTGCCCGAAGAAATGCTCGATTTATACGTGCCGCCGCTTATTTTGCAGCCGCTGGTCGAAAACGCGGTCATTCACGGCATCGAACCCCAAGCCGAAGCGGGAATGATTCGCATCTCCGGTTCGTACGAGAACGGACGGGCGGTGCTGAAGGTGGAGGACAACGGCCTGGGACTGGATGCCGCGGGGAGGGAAAGGCTGGAACGCCGGCTGGCGGAACCGATGAGCGAAGAGACCGGATGCGGTCTATGGAACGTGAATCAGCGGCTGCATTTGCGCTGCGGACGGGGAGCCGGCGTCCATACCGCGGAATCGACGCTGGGCGGGCTTGCGGTGACCCTGGATTGGAGCGAAGAATCGGAAGCGCCGGAAGACGGAGAGACGGCCGCGCGGAAGCGGCTCGTATAGGATCGACGCGAAAAAGGAGAGAGCCGAATGATCGAAGTGCTGCTCGTCGACGACGAGACATATGTCACGGAAAGCCTGGAACTTACGATTCCTTGGGAAGAAATAGGGGTAAGCGCCGTACGCCGCGCCGCCTCCGGCGCGGAGGCGCTGGGCATCATGGAAGAGGAAGCCGTCGATCTTGTCGTGACCGATATCCGGATGCCCGGCATGGACGGACTTCAGCTGGTCGAGGAAATCGGTCGGCGCTGGCCGGGCGTGCGATGCATCCTGCTGACCGGTCACAGCGACTTCGCCTACGCGAAAAAAGCGCTGCAGCTGCGGGCCAGCGATTATGTGCTCAAGCCGGTGGACGACGACGAATTCATTGCCGCCGTATCGGAGGCGATCGGGTCGCTGCGGGAAGAATGGGACGAGTTCGACAAAGTTCACCGGCTGCTGTACAGCCGGAAATCGGATTACAAGGTGCTGCGAGAAAACCTGCTGCACGAGCTGATGCTCGGGCGGGAATTCGGCGGGCCGGCGCTGGACGAGCAGCTGCGCGCGTACGAACTGCCGCTGCGGGCGGGCGAACCGACGCTGCTGCTGCTGGCGCGGTTGGAAGGACGCCTGGCGTCGATGGATGCGCAGTCGCTCGAGCTGATGGACTTTGCGGCGGGCAATATCGCGGGAGAAGTGCTGCGCGGCCAGCCGCTTTGGCACGGGAGCGGACCGCACGGCTGTCTTGTGCTGCTGCTGCAGGCGGGAACGGACGGCGAAGCGGGAAGCCTGGAGGAGACGGCACGGGGGAAAGATCGGCGTCTGGATACGCTGCGCGAACATATTCGCCTTTATTTGAAAGGGGAACTGTCCATTGCCGTCTCCGGCGTGTTCGAATTGGGCGGGGCGGGCCCGGGAGCGGCCTATCGCAAGACGCTGGGTTCGCTGTATGCAGCCGTAGGGGAAGGGCGGACCGTCTTCGCTTCGGCCTCCGAACGCGCGGGAGCGGGAACCGCTTCTTCCGCAGAGGAAGGGCGGGGCTGCGTGGCCGAGTTGATGTATGCGCCGCCCACGCTGCTGCACCTGCTGGAGTCGCATCAGTGGGAGGAAGCGAAGGCGAAAATGGAGGGCGTGTTCGGTGCCGCGGAGAAAAGCGGGCTGGCCGGCCCGCCGATGTACGAGATCTATTTATGGACAACGAACGCTTTCATGTTCTTGTCGCATCGCGAAGGACAGCCGATCGGAGAGATCGGCGGCGAAGAAGGCTTCGATCCCGTATTGGCCCGAGGAATCGTTCAACATCCGGGGCGGCTGCGCGGTTGGGCGCTCGGGCTGCTGGACGGTTATGCCGAACAGACGTCGCAGGGCGTCGGCGAAGGGCGGAGCAAAGTGGTCAGCCGGATCCGCCAACTGGTCGGAGCGGGCCTGTCCGGCGATCTGTCCGTGAAAACGCTGGCCGATCAGGTCTATCTGCACCCCGTCTATTTGTCGAAAATTTATAAAGCCGAAACCGGCGAAGCGCTGGGCGATTACATCATTCGCATGAGAATGGAACGCGCCGCCCATTTGTTGAAGCACTCTTCCAAAAAGATCTATGAAATCACGAGCGAGCTGGGTTATCAGAATCCGCAGTACTTCAGCAAAATGTTCAAAAAACAATACGGCATGACGCCCAATGAATTCAGGGAGTAAAGCTGAAACGAACAGGTTGCAAAAGGTGCAGGAATGTTGCAAAAGCGACATAGGAAGCCCGGGCCCCCCGATTTTATAATAAAGAAGCAGGAAAGAACAAACGAGGGGGAAATCAAATGAAGGCAAAATCCGGCAAAAGATGGCTGCCGCTGGTCGCCGCCGGCGTTATGCTGGCGAGCACGCTCGCAGGCTGCTCCGGAGGAGGCAAGACGGAAGAGAGTTCGACCAGCGCTTCGCCAAGCGTTGAAAACGTATACAAAGAAAAATACGATCCGCCGGTTACGATCTCGACGGCCTGGGGCATCGATCCCGAGCTGAAATTCAAAAACGGCGAAACGATCGAAAACAGCGTCGCGACTAAATGGGCCAAAGAGCAGTTCGGCATCGACATCAAGTCGCTGTGGTCGGTGACCGATACGAACGGGGCTTTCGGCACCAAGCTTCGTCTCGCGATGTCTTCGGGACAGGATATGCCGGACGTTCTGACGATCGGCACGGGCGACAACCAGATCGCGCAGGACCTGATCGACTCGGGCATGTACGAAGAAGTGGGGCCGCTGTTCGACAAATACGCGTCCGAGACGTGGAAAGAAGCGATGAACCAGGACCCGAACGTCTGGAACGCTTATATGAGAGACGGCAAGCGGATGGGCATTCCTGTGCTCGATTACGCGTATAACCACGACTACATCCTGTGGATCCGCCAGGACTGGTTGGACAAGCTGGGCTTGAAAGCGCCGAAGACGATCGACGAGCTCGAGAAAGTCATGGAGGCGTTCAAGAACCAGAACCCGGACGGCCTGTCCCCGGACAAAGTCGTTCCGCTCAGCATCGGCTTCAAAACGTCGATGAATACGTGGATGGGCGATCCGTCCTGGATCTTCGGCGCTTACGGCACGCTGCCGCAGCAGTGGAACGTCGGCGAAGACGGCAAACTGGCTTACGGCTCGATCCAACCGGGCATGAAGGAAGGCCTGCAGAAGCTGAGCGAATGGCTGCAAAAAGGCTACATTCCGCAGGAAGCGGCGCTGTGGGACGAGAACAAAACGGCGGAACCGGCTTTCGCCGGCACGGCGGGCATCATTCCGGGGCCTTACTGGATGAGCGGCTGGCCGCTGAAAGACACGGTCAAAAACGCGCCGAACGCGGTATGGAAGCCGATCGAAATTCCGACGGGTCCGGACGGCACAGCGATGAGACACGGCACGCAGTTCACCAACGGCGTGACGCTGATCAAAAAAGGCATGGAACACCCGGAAGCGTTCTTCACTTACCAGAACTATCTGTTCGACAACTACGCGAATCCGGAGCCGGGCAGCCCGTACGATAACGGATTGTTCGAGGGTTACGATTATCAACTGGACGCAAGCGGCAAACAGGTGCCGATCGACAACATCGACGGCGGATACGTTAACAGCGTGCGCTATCTGCTCGTTCGCGACGGCGCCCGGATTCCGGATGCCCAGATGAAGGCGCTGAAGAGCTTGGCCGAAGGCAGCGAACCGAAGACCAAGCTGGAAAAAGACGTGGCCGTGAACTACGGACCGGAGACGCCGGCAGCGGCCGAGGTGCTGCTGGCGCAGGATGACATCTCGTTCAAAAATATGTTTACGGGTCCTACGACGGATACGATGAAGACGAAGCTTGATTACCTGAACAAAATGGAGAACCAGATGTTCAACGAGATCATTTACGGCAAAAAAACGGCGGACGCGTTCGACGAGTTCGTCAGCACCTGGAAAGCGGGCGGCGGAGACCAGATTACGCAGGAGGTCAACGACTGGTACGATCAGGTCAAAAAGTAAGCCGCGATTCGCAGGTTCCGATCCGGCCCGCCGCGAAGGCGGCGGGTGCCGGGGGAGGGCAACAATCAAAGCGCTTTGCGGCAAGCGCGGAAACCGGAGGCGGCAGGGGAGTTACCCTGCGGCCTCTGCTTTCCCATGCCCTTTTTTAGTCGAAGGAGGAGTTTCGTTTGAGAACATTAAGAAAAACCTGGCCGTTCCACCTTATGCTGCTGCCGGCGATGATCTTCCTGATTCTGTTCAGCTATATCCCGATGGGCGGCATCGTCATGGCGTTTCAGGATTACAAACCGTGGCTCGGCATCGGCGGTTCCGAATGGATCGGGCTCGATAATTTCCGCTACCTGTTCGAGCGCGAAGACAGCGTGCAGGTCATCTGGAATACGCTGTTTATCGCCGTATTGAAACTGGTGTTCAACCTGATCGTCCCGTTCGTATTCGCGATTCTGCTGAACGAAATACGCAAAACGGCGCTCCAGCGCGGCATCCAGACGCTCGTGTATCTGCCGCACTTCCTGTCCTGGGTCATCCTGGGGGGCATCCTGATCGACCTGCTCGCTACCGGAGGGCTGGTGAACCGCTTCCTCGGATTTTTCGGACTGGGTCCTTATTTCTTCCTCGGGGATAACGACTGGTTCCGCTTCACGGTCATCCTGTCGGACATTTGGAAAGAATTCGGCTACAGCACGATCATCTTCCTGGCCGCGCTCGCCGGCATCGACCCGTCGCAGTACGAGGCGGCCGAGATCGACGGCGCGACCCGACTCAAGCAGACGCTGCACATCACCGTGCCGTCGCTGATCCCGATTCTGATGGTCGTCGGCACGCTCGCGCTCGGCAACGTGCTGAACGCCGGCTTCGATCAAATTTTCAATCTGTACAACCCGCTTGTGTACGAAAAAGGCGACATCATCGATACGTTCGTGTACCGCACGGCCATCTTGAACGGCGAAATGGGCTTCGGTACCGCCATCGGCTTGTTCAAGTCGGTCATCAGCATGGTCTTGATCCTGATCTCGTACCGCCTCGCTTACAAATGGGCCGGCTATCGCATTTTCTAATTCAACCTCCGCGCCCCGGCGCGGTTTGAAAGAGGGGTTCGCATGTATCATAAAACGACAGGCTACCGGATATTCAACGTATTCAATACCTGCTTCCTGATTCTGCTCGCGGTGCTGTGCATCATCCCGCTGATCCATGTGCTGGCCGTGTCGCTCAGCGCGAAATCGGCCGCGGACGCCAACCTGGTCGGTTTGTGGCCGGTCGGATTTTCGTTCGAAGCGTACAAAAAGACCGCCGCGAATCCGCTGTTCCTGCACTCGCTCTGGGTATCCGTGCTGCGGACGGTCGTCGGCACGGCAATCACGCTGCTGATCACCTTTCTGGCCGCTTACGCGCTGTCGAAGGAAAACAGCGTCTTCAAAGGCCGCAACGTGTACTCGTGGATTTTCGTGTTCAGCATGATCTTCAACGGCGGCCTGGTTCCTTTTTACATCGTGATCCAAAAGCTCGGCCTGATCAACACGTTCTGGGTGCTTGTCCTGCCGGGTGCGGTCAACACGTTCCTCGTCATCCTGATGCTGAATTTCTTCCGCGGGATTCCGAAAGAGCTGGAGGAAGCGGCGCTGATCGACGGAGCGGGCCATTTCCGGACGCTGTTCAGCATTTTCCTGCCGATCTCCATGCCTTCCATCGCGACCGTCGCGCTGTTCAGCATGGTGTTCCACTGGAACTCCTGGTTCGACGGTCTGCTCTACTTGAATAACGCCAAGGATTTCCCGCTGGCGACGTTCCTGCAGACGGTCATTATCCAGCAGGATATGAGCTCCATGAGCGTGAATCCGAAAGAAATGGAATTGATTTCGCAGACGACGGTCAAAGCCGCGCAGATCTTTATCGGCAGCGCGCCGATCCTGATCGTGTATCCGTTCCTGCAAAAGTACTTCGTGAAAGGAATGACGGTCGGCTCGGTGAAAGGCTGAGCCGGCTGTCATTCCGGGAATCCGCTGCTGCTTCGAATGAAGCGGAGATCGCGCGTACGAAGGCGCTGCGGGGCGAAGGGTCTGCGGTCGCTGTCTCCCCCTGATTTTTCGATTGGAATAAAAGACTCGGCGGTGACAATCAGGGTCCAAAGGCGACCTTCGACTCCTTCGCCCCTCCGCTGGGTACGCGGGTGTCCGCTTCTTTCGCGAAAGCGTAATCCGGTCGCCCCGGCGTCGGTGTTCTCCCTTTTTTGAGGGATGAACGGCGTTTGTCCGCCCGCGGCAGACGGGATCGGATGATCGCGGCTCGTTTCTGACGGAAAGGAGCGCCAGGAGAATGGAAATCAAAGGCGAATGATTTAAAGGATAACTCGGCGCCGCCTACCCGGAACCTCCCGTGTTCCCCAGGCCTTCTATCTCTTCCTCCTTTTTCGCGAACGGCGAAAAAGGAGGAAACTTCCCCCGCCGGCAGCGGGAGCGAAGCGCGGTAAGGTTTCCCGATTTTAAGAGAGAAGGACGGCGGCGTGCATCCGGCTTGTTTCATCCAATCAGAGGGAAGCGACTTTCGACAGCGATCGAAGCCTCCTTTGTCCGCAGCGCCCTCCGAGCCGCCGTCCTTCTCTCCCGCCTCAACAAGCTTCCCATAAAAAAAGGAGAGTGAAACAAGTGACCTACGTTTATCCGCCCGTGAGCGGCAAAGTCCCTCACATGCTGCACGGAGCCGACTATAATCCCGAGCAGTGGCTCCGCTACCCGGAAGTGCTCGAAGAAGACATCCGCCTGATGAAGCTGGCGAAATGCAACGTCATGTCCGTCGGCATTTTCTCGTGGGCGATGCTCGAACCGGAAGAAGGCGTCTTCGCGTTCGACTGGCTGGACGGAGTGCTGGACCGCTTCGCGGCGAACGGCATTTATGCGCTGCTGGCGACGCCGAGCGCGGCGCGTCCGGCTTGGATGGCGCAGAAATACCCGGAAGTGCTGAGAACCGAAGAGAACCGCGTCCGCAACCTGTTCGGCTTCCGGCACAACCACTGCCCGACTTCGCCGGTGTACCGCGAGAAGACGCGGATCATCAACGGCAAGCTGGCCGAACGCTACTCCGACCATCCGGCGGTCATCGGCTGGCATATCTCCAACGAGTTCGGCGGCGACTGCCACTGCGAACTGTGCCAGGCGGAGTTCCGCAAGTTCGTGCAGGAGAAGTACGGCACGCTGGACGAGCTGAACCACGCCTGGTGGACGACGTTCTGGAGCCATACGGTGACGGACTGGTCGCAGGTGGAATCGCCCGCGCCGCACGGGGAAAAGCAGGTGCACGCGATGAACCTCGACTGGCGCCGTTTTGTCACGCAGCGCACGGTCGACTTCATCAAGCACGAGACGGCGCCGCTCAAAGCGATCAACCCGGATCTGCCGGTCACGACCAATTTCATGGAGTTCTACGAAGGGCTGGACTATTGGAAGTTCGCGGACGTTCTCGATTTTCTGTCATGGGACAGCTATCCGACGTGGCACGACGCGGACGAAGACTCCGATCAGGCAGCCAAAATCGCCATGATGCACGATATCGTGCGCTCGATCAAGGGCGGGCAGCCTTTCCTTTTGATGGAGAGCACGCCGAGCCTGACCAACTGGCAGGACGTGAGCAAGCTGAAGCGGCCGGGCATGCATCTGCTGTCGTCGCTGCAGGCGGTCGCGCACGGCTCGGACAGCGTGCAGTACTTCCAGTGGCGCAAAAGCCGAGGTTCCAGCGAGAAGCTGCACGGAGCGGTCGTCGACCATGTCGGCCACGAGCATACGCGCGTGTTCAAGGACGTGACGGACGTAGGCAGGGCGCTCGAAAGCATGGACCGGATCGTCGGCACGTCGGTGCCGGCGGAAGCCGCGATCATTTTCGATTGGGAGAACCGTTGGGCGGTCAAGGACTCGCAGGGCCCGCGCAACATCGGCGTGAAGTACGAAGAGACGGTGCGGAAGCACCACGAAGCGCTGTGGAAGCTGGGCGTGCCGACGGACGTGATCAACATGGACGCCGACTTTTCCAAGTACAAGCTGCTGATTGCTCCTATGCTGTACATGGTGCGGGAAGGCGTGGGCGAGCGGATGGAAAAGTTCGTCCGGCAAGGCGGCACGCTCGTCGTCACGTACTGGTCGGGCATCGTGAACGAGACCGATCTGTGCTTCCTGGGCGGATTCCCGGGGCCTCTCCGTCAAGTGCTCGGCATCTGGTCGGAGGAGCTGGAAGGGCTGCACGACCGGGACCGGAACGCGCTGCGTCCGAACGGCGGCGGAGATCTCGGCCTGGCCGGCGAATACGAAATTTCTGAACTGTGCGACTTGATTCACCTGGAGGGCGCGCAGAGCCTCGGCGAATACGCCTCCGATTTCTACGCCGGACGTCCGGCTCTGACGGTGAACGCTTTCGGCGACGGCCGCGCGTATTACGTGGCGGCGCGTATCGGCGGTACGTTCAACGACGATTTTTACGCGGCGCTGGTCCGGCAGACCGGCATCGTCCGGACGCTGGACGTCCGGCTGCCGGCCGGCACGTCGGCGCATCTGCGCACGGACGGCGAGAGCGACTTCGTCTTCGTGCAAAATTATACGCCGGAAGCCGTGACGTTCCCGCTGGACGGCCGCGAATACTCCGACCTGGAGAACGGGGAACCTGCCGGAACGGAGCTGGAACTGACGCCTTACGAGATCCGCGTGCTGGAACGCCGCCGGAAGTAGCGTCTTTACGGGTTTTACCCGGCGACTCGGCTTGAGACCCGGTTCCCGCGAACGCCGTTTGCGGCTTGACATCGATGAAACAAGCCCGTTCGAACCCTTTTTCCGTTCCGGAAGAAGGGTTTTTTCGATTTTACAGGGTCTTAACAATCCGACAGGGTAATAGCATTGGAAGCAAGACCAACCTGCTACAGAAAGGTGAGGATAATTTGAAAGCAATCGTGATTGAAGAGTTTGGCGGACCGGACAAGCTGCATGAGCAGAGCGTACCCGAACCGAAGATCGATGCGAACCAAGTCCTGATCAAGCTGTATGCCACATCGGTGAATCCGGTGGACACCAAAGTTCGCGAAGGCGCGATGGGAGAGGCGGCCGGCGAGTTTCCGCTGATTCTGGGCGGCGACGTCGCGGGCATCGTCAAGGAAGTGGGCGACAACGTCAGCCGTTTCAAGCCCCGCGATCCGGTATTTGCGCGTCCGAGAACGTTTGGCACGTATGCGCAGTATGTGGCGGTAGATGCCGACGTAGTAGCGAAAAAGCCCGAGAACTTGAGCTATGAGGAAGCGGCGGCGGTTCCCCTGGCCGGTCTTACGGCGTGGCAGGCGCTGGTGGACCACGGCAAAGTCAAAGCGGGCGACAAAGTGCTGATTCACGCGGGCTCCGGCGGCGTCGGTTCGCTGGCGATCCAGATCGCCAAATACCTGGGCGCGGAAGTGGCTTCGACGGCGAGCGGCAAAAATGCGGAACTGCTGAATACGCTCGGCGTGGACCGTTTTATCGACTATGAAAAAGAAGACTTCTCCGAGGTGCTCTCGGATTACGATATGGTGCTGGACACGATGGGCGGCGACATTCAGCACAAAAGCTTCAAAGTGCTGAAGCCGGGCGGATGCCTCGTCTCGCTGTTGGAAAAGCCCGACGAACATCTGGCCAAAGACCTCGGCGTTAAAGCGACACACTTCATGATGGAACCGAAAGGCGATCAGCTCGAGAAGTTGGCGGAACTCGCCGATCAGGGCAAGCTGAAGCCGATCATCGATTCGACCTACTGGCTGAACGAGCAGGGCGTGCGCGACGCGCATGAGAAGAGCGAGAGTCATCACGCCGTCGGCAAGATCGTCATTCGCGAGAAATAAGACGGGAAAAAAGAACGGAACAGCCGATTTGCGAAAAAAGCACGGTTTCCTGCCGCTGTACGCGGTGAGGGCGGCCGTGCTTTTTTTCGCGGGCAAACGATTCCGGATACGGATCATTCCCGACGGAGTTTGTTGCAAAATGTCATCGCGGCGCTGCCTTTTTCGGGTAATGATACAGATAGACAGCGCGCACAGAACACAGAGGGAATCTCTAGCGAAGGAGTCGAATGTCATGGGAAATGAACGCGAACAAGCCGGAGCGGTCGCCGCGCCGGATCTGGTCGAACAATGGCGCGAAGCGCTGGAAGGATTGTATGCGGAATTTCGAAAGCGGAGCCGGGCCGCGCTGAAAGACTACGACGAGGAAGACGTGCACCAGGCCCGGGTAAGCGCGCGCAAGCTGCTGACCCTGCTGACGGTACTCGAGCCCGACGGCGAAACGGGATTGTACCGGCCGATCAAGCAGGCGCAAAAACGCTTCGGACGCGTGCGGGACGCGGACGTGCTGATCGGCGAGTTCAAGACTTTGCGGAAAGAGGCCAAGCAGGAAGGGCGGGACGAGGAAGCTTCGCTGTTCAAACGGATGGCAAAGCTGGAGAAAGAGGAACGGAAAGACCAGCGCAAAAAGCTGAGCCGCAAGCTGCCGAAGATCGTGAACGGCAAGCTTGACCGCCGGTGGAAAGCTTTTCTCGAAAAGGACCTGCCCGAGTTCGCCGGCAGCGCGGACGTTCGCGGCAGCCTGCGCGATCTGAAAGACGATTACCGCAAGCGTCGCCATTTCTATCAGGTGACCGCCGACCGCGAAGGCCGGTACAGCAACGAAGCGCTCGATGCGCTGCATCAGGTGCGAATCGCGGCAAAGCGCTGCAGATATACGGCGGAGGCGGCGGAATTCGCGATCGACGACAAGCAGGCCGAGGAAGCGGAACAGTTCAAGCTGATCCAGAAGCAGCTCGGCGAAGTCAACGACCGGCATGTGCGGATCGTCATCGCGGACGATTACGGTCCCGAAGCGCTCGGCGCGGACGAGAGCAGTTGGAGCAGCTTCCGGGGACGGCTGGACGAACAGCTGCGCGAAGCGATGGCCGAAGTGGGCGAACTATAAAGGAAAGAGGCTCCCGAGAGGGAGCCTCTTTGCGCGAAAAGGAAGCGGGAGCGGTCGGCCTTTACTTGCGCGCTCCGCCGAAACTCCGGGCAGCCGGACTTATTCGGCCGGCCGTTCCGGGCCTCCCGGATTTTCCGGCAGCGGAGCGGGCGCATCCGGCTGGCGCTTCAGGAACTCGAGCGCGTCGTACAGCATGACGGCCGCTTCGGCGCGGGTGATCGAGGCTTTGGGGCGGAACTCGCCGTCGGCGTCGAGTTGGACGATGCCGCGGAAGAGAGCGCGCTGGATGGAACCTTGATATTCCGCGGTCAATTCGCCTTCGTCGGCAATCGGCTGAGGTTTGATGTTGATCAGCGGGAGGTTGCCGGCTTTTTCGAGCCCCTGCATCAGGTAATGCGTATACGTTTCCTTCGTCATCCGAGCCGAAGGATCGACGGATTCGGGAATCTCTACGCCGTTAAAGTGCGCGTTGACGAAAGCTTCGGCGTACCAGGCATCGTCGCTCGCGGCGGGGAACAGATCGCTTGCCGTCGGTACTTTGCCGGCTTCGAACGTAACGGCCGCCAGGCTGAGCCGCAGGCCGCCGGCGATAAACTGAATGCCCTGCGCGTTCGTCAGAGCGGCCTTCGGGTTGAAAGACGTATCGCTCACTCCCTTGACGAGACCTTCGCTTTTGAGGGATTCGATTTTTTCGCGGCCGGCGACGCCGCTCAAATCGCCGAAGTCCGCGCCGGCCGCGAACAGCCGGCCTCCGAGCGAGAGGGATAATACCGATACGGCCAATGCGGAAGTCAGACCTTTTTTGTTCATTTCGATCTCCTCCTTCGATTGGGTGTGTTATCCTTCCAGACGGGCGCGCCGGCGAAAAGGTTGCAGGGAAAGGGGAGTACGGAAAGCCGGCTGTCTTCCGGCCGGCCTCGCGAAACTTCCGCTCGGAACCCGCGCGAGAAAAAGCCGCTTCCGCCGGGGAATCCGGAGGAAACGGCTTTTTTCTGTGAAGCTCTTATAGGGTTTCGGCCTGCTTCGCCTTATTTCATCGTTTTTTTCATCAGCGCCATCTGCTCCTCGCCGTAAGGCGGGAAGAGAAACGTCGTGCCGCTCTCCGCGGACGGGCGTTTGAAAATGCTCTTTTGGTGGGAGAACGTAGTCAAGCTGTATACGCCGTGATAAGCGCCCATGCCCGAAGCTCCGGTGCCGCCGAACGGCAGGTTCGGGTTCGAGATATGCAGCAGCGTATCGTTGATGCAACCGCCGCCGAACGGCACTTTGTCCAGCACGCGTTCCTGCACGGCCTCGTCGGTCGTGAACAGATAGAGCGACAGCGGACGCGGATGGCTGTTGACCTGGCGGATGGCGTCGTTGATGTCTTCGTACGTCAGCACCGGCAGGATCGGTCCGAAGATCTCTTCCTGCATGCTGGCCGCGTCCCAAGAGTCGATATCCAGCAGCGTAGGCTCGATAAACTTCGTCTCGCGGTCGCCGTTTCCGCCGAAAGCGATACGGTCCTTGTCTTTTTCCAGAATCGCGGTCAGCCGGTCGAAATGCCGTTCGTTGACGATCCGGCCGAAGTCCGGGCTGCTCCACATGTCTTCGCCGAGGAATTCGCGAATCGCGTTCTTCATGGCGATCAGCAGCTGCACTTTCTTGCTTTCGTGCACCAGCACGTAGTCCGGCGCGATGCAGGTCTGACCGGCGTTGACCAGCTTGCCCCAGATAATGCGTTTGGCCGCCATGCGGATATCGGCCTGTTTGTCGACGATCGCCGGGCTTTTGCCGCCGAGCTCGAGCGTTACCGGAATCAGCTGCTTGGCCGCCGCTTCAGCGACGATGCGGCCCACTTCGGTGCTGCCGGTGAAGAAGATGTAGTCGAACGGCGAGTTGATCAGCGCGTTGACCGTGTCTTTGCCGCCGTCCAGCACGCGGACGTAATGGTCTTCGAAGACGTCGCCGAGCAGCTGCTTCACGACGGCGGAGACGTTCGGCGTGCTGTCGGACATCTTGATGACGGCGCAGTTGCCGGCCGCGATCGCGCCGACCAACGGTTCCATCACGAGCTGGAACGGATAGTTGAACGGCCCGATGATCAGGACGGTGCCGTAAGGTTCGTTGATCACGAAGCTGCTTCCGCCCGCGAGCGACATCGGCGTGGCGACGCGCTGCGGCTTGGACCAGCGGTACAGTTCCTTGGAAATTTCGGTGATGGTGTTCAGCACGAAGCCGATCTCCGTCGAATAAGATTCGAAAGCGGGCTTGCCGAGATCCGCCTGCAGCGCTTCGATCAGAGCCGGTTCGTAGCGCTGAATGGCCGCTTTCAATTTCTCCAGACGGCGCATGCGGAATTTATAACCGCGGGTACGGTCGGTATCGTAGAAGGCGCGATGCTCCTCGAGCATTGCCGCGACTTCCTCGGAACTCCATTCTTTTGCAATCATGTCCTTTGCGATCATACGTGTTGACCTCCTTGGGGAATGGAATGCGAAAACCAGAAATCACCAATAAACATTCTCTAAAAAATATAGGGCTTCGGCGGGAGCAATGTCAAACTCGCCGAAAAGGGAACGGTCCGAACGCGCAAACTTCGTTCAGGGATCGAGCAGCTCGGCCGGCGGGAAGACGAGCGCGAACGTCTCCAGCAGCAAGACGATTCGCGGCTTGCGATCGGGAAAAGGGAAGACCGAAGGGTCCGACCATACCCGTTCGATCCTGGCAAATCGCCCTCTGGCGCTGCCGCCGAGCCGGGTCAGGAAGCGAAGCCCGCCCTCTTCCTGCAGCAGACGGAACGGAAGGCGGCCGAACGGAACCGGGAAAGAGGGCCCGAAAGGCCGGGCGGTCAGCGAAAAGAACGCATCGCCGCTGCCGCCCTCGTTCCCGTCCGCCGAAGCCGCGGAGAATCGCCAGCTTCCGTCCGCGGCGAAACCCGCCGACAGCAGCGCCGTTTCTTTCGGAATGCCCCAGTTGGCGCGTCCGGATACGGCGCTCGCTTCCGAGTCGACGAAGATGCGGGTGATCGTATGCCCCGTGTCGGTCCCCGAACGAAAGCGTCCGGGCGCTATCAGCAGTTCCCGGTAAGGACCGACGTCAGACGTCCGGTAATCGGCCAGCACGACCGCGCCCGCCCCGCCGATCGCCCTGCCAGGCGATTGAGTCGAACCGGAAGCGGAAGCGGAGACGTCCCGCTGCTTGCGGTTCGGGCGAGCCGGAAAACCGACGACCAGCGCCGTTCCGGTCAGATGCCAGGGCGGTTCGGTGATTTTCATAATTTCCGCTCCTTTGCGGCCTATAATGAACCTCAATAACTCTATTACCCACATTAACGGCGGGCGGGAACAGGAATTGCGGGAAAACGTCCGAATCGGCAAAACAAACGGCGTTCGCGCGCGGAAGCCGCGCGGCAAAAATCCCCGGCCCGCCGAATGACGGCGGACCGGGGATTGCTTGGGGAAACGGATAAGCCGGCATGCGGTTGTCCGTTCGTTTTTTACAGCGGAGCCAGCGGCAGCCTCACGCCGTCCGCCTCGTCGCGAATGTCGCCGACGATCTCTTCGAGAATGTCTTCCATCGTGACCAGTCCGATAGTTCGTCCGGACGCGTCCGAGACGGAAGCCATATGCACGCGTCTTTGCTGCATGGCGAGCATGACTTCGCGCAGCGTGGCGGTCTCCGTAAAGCGAGGAAGCTTGTGGATGAAGCCTTCGATGCGGCCGTCCCGTCCCGCCGCGATGGCGGTCAGCACCTCTTTGCTGTGCACGAAGCCGATGAACGAATCCGGGTCTCCGTTCGTGACCGGATAGCGGGTGTACTCATGCTCGCTCAGTTTTGCGACCAGTTCGTCCTGCGGCACTTCTTTCGCGATCTTGACGATCTTGTCCGCCGGGATCATGATCTCGCGGAGCTGACGGTTGTCGAAAGCGAAAATGTTTTGCAGGTAGGCCTGCTCGGTCTTGTTGATCTCTCCGCTCTCGTAGCTCTGCTCGACCAACCATTTGAGCTCTTCTTCCGAGTGCACCGATTCGTGTCCGGCCGGCTTGACGCCGAACAGGCGAAGCAGGGCGGAAGCGGAACCGTTGAGCAGGCGGATGAAAGGAGCCGTCATGCGGCCGAAACGATACAGCGACGGAGCGAGCAGCAGCGTCATTTTTTCCGCGAACTGGATCGCCAGCGTCTTGGGAGCCAGTTCGCCGATGACGACGTGCAGGAAAGTCACGAGAGCCAGCGCGATGCCGTACGACAGCACGGTCGCGATCGTGTCCGGCACGTCGAAACGTTCGAAGACCGGATGGAGCATTTTCTCGACCGTCGGTTCGCCGAGCGCGCCGAGCACGAGCGCGGTAATCGTGATGCCCAACTGACAGGCGGACAGATAATAGTCCAGGTCCTGGGCGACTTTTTTCGCCATGACCGCTTTCTTGTTGCCGTCGGCGATCAGCTGGTCGAGCCTCGACATGCGCACTTTCAATATTGCGAATTCCGCGCCGACGAAAAAGGCCGTAAGACCGATAAACACGGCGACCAGAAACAGGTTTAACGCAATTGTTCCGTCCAATAAATTCCCTCGCGAGAGGGATTCACCTCCAGGATATTCAGATATTTGGTTTGATTGCTGTTCAACGTTCCCTTACGAAAACCGCGGAGCGCGGAACCGAACCGGCTTTACTGTTCGGTGTAATTCAGCCGCACGCGCTTGATCTGCAGATCGTCTTTTTCCGTGATCGTCCAGACGTGTCCGTTCTCGACCAGCTTCGCTCCCTCGCCGACCGCGGTGCCCTGACGGTGCTGGAGCCATCCTCCGATCGTGTCGGTGTCGCTGCGCTCGTCGAACTTGACGCCGAAGCGCTTCTCCAGCTCGTCGAGCAGCACCCGCCCGCTGATGACGTATTCGCGCTCGCCCGTCTGGCGGATCTCGGCGATCTCGTCCGCGTCGAATTCGTCGCGAATCTCGCCGACCAGTTCTTCCATCACGTCTTCCATCGTCACGATTCCGGCGGTCCCGCCGTATTCGTCGACGACGAGGGCGATATGCATCCGCTCCTGCTGCATTTTGAGCATCGCTTCCTGGATCGGCGTCGCTTCCGAAACGATCGGAATGCGGCGGATGAATTCCTCCAGCCTGCGCGCTCGTCCGGCGATGACATGCGGAAGCATTTTTTTGGCGTTGACGACCCCGATGATGCGGTCTTTGTTGTTTTCTTCCGTAACCGGATAGCGGGTGTAATTGTTCTCGTCGAGTACGGCAATCAATTCCGCGTAATCCATATCCTTGTCGAGCGTGACCAGCTGCGTGCGCGGCACCATGATGTCGCGCGCCACGCGCTCGTCGAAGGAGAAGACGTTTTCCATATAAGACAGCTTCGTTTCATTGATTTCGCCGCCCTCGTAGCTCTGCGTCATGATGATCTTCAGCTCGTCCTCGGAGTAGACCTCCTCGTGACCGGCGGGCTTCACCCCGAACGCCCGAAGCAGGACGCGCGCGGCGCCGTTGAGCGCCCAGATGAACGGGTACATGATGCGACCGAACCAGTACAGCGGAGAAGCCAGCAGCAGCGTCAGTTTTTCCGCGAACTGGATCGCCAGCGTTTTCGGAGCCATCTCGCCGACGACCACGTGCAGGAACGTCACCAGGAAGAAGGCGATGGCGTACGAAGCGACGGAAGAGGCCGCATCCGAGACGTTGAGCCAATCGAACACCGGGTACAGCAGCAGTTCGACGGCCGGCTTGCCGATCGCGCCCAGACCGAGCGCCGTCACGGTGATGCCGAGCTGGCAGGCGGACAGATAGTAGTCCAGGTCGCCCGCGACTTTTTTCGCCACGACCGCCTTCTTGTTGCCTTCCGTGATCAGCTGGTCGAGACGGGACGCGCGTACCTTAACGACCGCGAACTCCGATGCGACGAAGAATGCGGTGAGCGCGAGCAGCACGGCCAAAATCAATAAATTGACGATTGTCATTAGGTCCAATAAGTTCCCTCGTACGAGGGATTCACCTCCAGTGATGTTTTAGCGTTTACGCAAAATTTCGCCTCTCGGTTGCATATTTCGTGTGAAAGAGACAGGTCAAAGAAACGGTGATCAACGACGGTTTACGATAAAACGTATGGTTAAGCGCCTTCCCAAGTCTGCTGCCTCCCTCCTCAATGTATTACTTCTTACTATACCATAACCTTTCGTAACCGTGCAGCATCGCGTTACGGTTCAATAAAACGACAAAATTCCAGCAGCAGGTTCGAAAAGGGGCTCCGTTGGCTTTCGCGGGAGGAAGGTGATATTCTGTTAAAAAGTTTCGTCCGTGCGGATTCGGGTGTATATCGTGCAGGACGAACGCCGAGAGGAGAGACGACCATGCAAAATATCGTATCGCAAAAATGGCTGCTGGCCCGCCTATACGAGCCGGAGCAGACGATCGTGGACTGCCGGTTCACGCTGGGGCAGCCGGAAGCGGGGCGCGAAGCCTATACCAAGGAACATATCCCGGGGGCCGTCTATCTGGACCTGGAGAAAGATTTGTCCGCGCCGGCTTCTGACCACGGGGGACGTCATCCTCTGCCGGAGCCGGAAGAGCTGGCCGGGCGACTGGCGAAGCTGGGCATCGGCGGCGATACCCGTGTCGTGGCCTATGACGACGAGGGCGGCATGAACGCGGCCCGGCTGTGGTGGCTGCTGCGCTGGCTCGGCCATGAGAACGTGACGGTGCTGGACAAAGGATTCACGGCCTGGAAAGAAGCGGGATTCCCGGTCGACGATAAGCAGGCGGTACGCGTGCCTTCGACTTTTGTGCCGAACGTCCAGCATCATCTGCTGACGGACGTGAACGAAGTGCAGCGGATCGTCGGAACGATCAAGGCGGAACAGATCGTCGTCGGCGTCGAGGAAGAAATGGCCGCGGAGCGCGGCGAGCTGGAAGTCGACAAGCCGATCCAGGACATCGAAGTGCCGCCGGCCGTGAACCCGAAAGTCTTTTTCACCCCGGTGCTGATCGATTCGCGTTCGCACGACCGTTACCTGGGCGAGAACGAGACGATGGACCCGGTCGGCGGGCATATTCCGGGAGCGGTCAACTTCTTCTGGAAAGACCTGCTGCGCGAAGACGGCTCGTACAAGACCACCGAGGAGCTGGAGAAGCACTTCGAAGGCATCGATAAGGAAGCGGAAATCGTCGTCTACTGCGGCTCCGGCGTAAGCGCCTGCCCGAACGTGCTGGCGCTGGAACAGGCCGGGTTCACAAGCGTGCGGCTGTATGCCGGGAGCTGGAGCGATTGGATCTCGTACGAGGATAATCCGGTGGCGACGGGGGAAGAGGTTTAAGGTTGGTTAGAGTAGGAAAGCCCGCGTGCTGCGTGGGCTTTTTGCGCTTGAACCAGATGGGTTTGTATAAAGGATCAAACCGGAATCGATAACAACTCGACTATTATGAAGGAAAGTTGATTATGAAACATATCAAAAACACTGACAGACATTTCCGCCAACATGCTGGAACTGGCTCGTCAAAATGCCGAAGCGGGATGGCAGTCCCGTTTCGATTTGACTTTTGCTTCGATGTGCCCGACTGTCCCCTCGAAAGATGGCCTGCTCAATATGAGTGCCGCTTCGAAACATTACTGCGTGATCAATCAATTTATCTCGACGACAGATTCGCTCGCCGCTTTTTTGTCCGAGCAATTGGGAGTCGTCTCGCAGAACGAACCGTGATTCGGACAGTTGGTTCGTGAACAAGAAGGCGGCCTGGAACCTCTTCTTTATTCTTATTTTGCCTAAAATCCCGGACCGGTCTATAAGCGATCTACGCTGGCCATGCTGATGTGGTCGATACACAAAGAGTCTTGATTTTTGATTTGCCGTGTTTCGACAACATAGCATGGAAAAGGAAAAGGCCCGCATTTTTTGCGGGCTTTTTGCTGTGGAAACAATGAACTCTTAGCTGCTCTTGAGCGAAGATTTAATCAGTTCTTTAAAACTATTCACATTCATCTTCTGTATGTCATCTTGGAATGTCGTGATCCCCTGGTATTCGCCAGCGTTGTAATCGACTTGGTTATTTGCGTTGATGTTATATCTGCCCTGATACACGCCTTTTGTGACAAATGCTTCTTCGGAAGCGACCGGCCCTTCATATTTATCCATAAATAAAATAAAGCGGTTGCTCTCTTTGGTCAATTGAATGTTATAAGATTCAACGTCCAGGATTTTGATGTTTTGATCGAGGTAAGCGGCGTCTCCGCTAATGACTTCTGTAACGAGTGCGGAAGATAGCAGAAAATCAGCTCCCTCATAAGCGATCTTCTCCGTTTGTCCGTCCAGTTCGACCTCTGCGATGAGTTGGGAGTCATGCGTTAACGCATCTAGAGTGGAAAAGTGTTCGGCCAAGTCCATCGTTGCATAATTAGGCGCTGCTTGTGCAGCGTAGTCCATGGGCGATCCATTAACCGTTTCATTTGCAGAATCGCGGGTTGATGGACTCTGCTTAGAACATCCCAATACCGAAAAGGTTAACAGCGTAATGCTGGCTAATGCTAATATTTTTTTCATCGTTTTCACCCCTCTTAATAGGTATAAAGATTATTCACACCATTGATGTCGCCTTGCTGAGGCATATTCCAATTTCCTCCTCTAACCTGAACTTCTTCTCTCATTACTGAGACAGTCGAAGCGCCTGGATGGTCTAACCCCAGAGCATGACCGATTTCGTGTACATAAACTCTTCGACGTTCTTCATAGGACATTGGATCTTTATCATAAAAATGATAAGCATTTCCGTATACTTTTGCATAAGCTCACTGTGTAGTAGGCGCTTGACGTTCAGGGTTCATTGGAGATGTGTCAGTTGAAGATTTATACATGGTTGCCCAGCCATTTAGCTGATTGTTGCCATAGTTGCTTCCGTAAGCAATGATTTCAGACCTTAATCCAGGGTTAGAAGTACCGAAGTTTGCTTTAGTAGCAGAATTCCATTGATCATTTTCAAAGCGGTATTTCCAGAGTAGTAATACTTGTAAGCAAAACTATTGGATGCTCCTGTAAGTATCGCTGAAACGATCATTGCTGAAATAATTCCCCGCCTTAACATTAATTTGAATTTTGAATGCTTCATTCAATTTCCTCATTAGAAAATATAGGTATATAATAATTAACGATACAAATATAAAAAAAGTTTGATTTTTTATGTGTTAGTTATGTAAAAATGCGTTATAAACAGAAGTTGAACAACCGATCCTGCAACAAAAAAACCCGCAATTTCGCGAGCTTTTCTTTGGGTGGTGACGAGATCATTATGGATTGGCCGCGACGGCAAGCATGGCGTTCTCGATGACTGCATCCAGATCATTGCGGCTGACGCTTTAACCTTAGGGACTGTAATGTCGTCGACAGGAGAAAAAGAAGCGAGTCCCGCCTGAAAGAACGCCTGCCGATCAGGCGGGACATCATTTGAAGCCGACGATAAACGAGAGATAAGATCAGTAAGGGGCTTCCAATTCAAAGGTTGGCGTGCCGCTGTCAATGGTATTCGTACCGCCTTCGGTCTCCAGCCCTTCAAAGACAAGCTTGGAGTTCTCTTCGCCCTGGACCAGCTATTGGAGAAAGAGGAATACGGTGAGCCGTTCCTCGGCGCTTCGTGGCTTCAGAGTTGCAGCAGCGACCGGAGATAGATCCGGCGTCTCGTTAACTCCCCATCGGGGACCTGGATTTTGGCGCTCATGCTTGTCAGATCCAAAGGAGTAGAGCATTGTTCACGATGGTATAGCGCGCTGTCAGCGCTACGATTCCGCCTTCCCCTAAGCCGGTGAAGACGTCGCGGTATGCTTCTTGAACCACAAGTTCGGCCTATTGATAGGCCTCAAGATGGGTCTCTGCCTGTCCCTGCGGCTCCGGCGTAAGCGCCTGCCCGAACGTGCTGGCGCTGGAACAGGCCGGGTTCACAAGCGTACGGCTGTATGCCGGGAGCTGGAGCGATTGGATCTCGTATGAGGATAATCCGATCGGGACGGGGGAAGAGATTTGACGATTAAGAAACGAGTGTACCGATATTTGCAGATTAAAAAGGAAACAGCCCACGGTGAATGTGGGCTGTCAGTGTGCCGAGAAATCCGGCTCTCCATATAGAGGGCTGGTTTCTTTTGGTTATTCGGATTTTGGCTGGCGGCCCGAAAGGCTGAAGTCGTTATCCAATGTATTCCCCGAGCTTCTCCGTGAGTTCCGCACCCTATTTAACTGTAACGAATCCTCATATCACTATTTGCTGATATTCGGCCTCTTTAACAATTTAACGAATCGTCATATCCTTATTAGGCGTGATCGGGTTGATTTAAGGTCAATTTGGATCAAATAGCGTGATGACGATTCGTTAGGATAGAAAAAAGCGAGGCGGAAGGTAAATAGCGTTACCAGGGTTCGTTAGAAACGTCGAGCTGCGCCTACTAGATCGACAGACTGAAGCAGCCTCCGTAATCTACAGGGCTGCTTTTTTGCGTTACAAAGAGCTACGTTCTACGCCCTGCTGTTGTCAATGTACCAGACTCTCCAGATCCGGCTGCAGCTTGCTGCGCAGCGCCCACAGCATGATCCCGCCTAAAACAAAAGCGACAGCGTCCGCGACTACAAGCGACCAGACCACACCGTGGAAGCCGTACATGGAATTCGCGATAAAAAGTACCGGAATCAGCGTGATGCCCTGAATAACAGCCATGACCAATGCGGCGGTTCCTTGTCCGACTTTTGGAACAATTTTTTGTGTTCCAAAAGACATGGAGTCGGTTGTATGCGTTCAACATGAAGAGAAGCTGCTACGGCGGCGTCATACGTCAAAAATCGCTGGAAAGGAACGTGAAAAATGGATAACAAGTTTTTAAATTTGGACACAAGTCGCCTTTGGAGCTGATTCGTATCTTGTTCAACGCAGGCATGCTGCCGATTCTATACGTCTCTTATCAATTTGGGGAGATATTTGCTTTCATGTACCCGGTTCGAGTTATGTCTCTTCAACCAGACAATTTTTATGCGGTAAATGAAAGACCCGGCTGAATTTTGGAGCTATCATGGGTGGGGCCGCTCTGATCGTGATTTTGTGGAAAATGATCTGCGAGATGCTGCTGATCGGGCTGAGATACTTTGAGCGGGGAACAGGCGGCGCGGAAGACTATAGAAAGCGAACACAGGGGAAGATGCGGTGAAAGCGTCTCTGAAAATGAGCGGCAGGCTTCGGCAGGGAAGAGGGTTAGACGTGTAAGATGGATTGTAATAGAAAAACCAGCCTGCGGTTGATGCAGGCCAAGATTGTCGAGAAGCCCAGTCTTCCAAAACGGAAGGCAGGGTTTCTTTTTGTTTGGGGTTAGCTGTTTGCCGGAGCGGCTCAGCCGGTTTTCTAGGATCTTCTTCTTTTTAAAAGCTACTTCTGATATACCCTATTAACGCGATGACGTTATAAACCGAATGAATAACAAGAGATGAGGGATTAACAAGGGCGATAGAACTGAGAAAGAAAGGCTCAAGATACGTATCCAATATTTTATGTACAGCAAGGCAGCAAAATGGTATCCGGATTCACAAAAATCGTTCGCTTCGGTACAGCACCAGGATCGAGTTCACCTTGGCGGCGATATCTGTTGGAGCTTTACTCTAAAGAGGTAATTTTTTATAATAATAAAGCAAGCAACCAATAAATCATTTAAAAGGAAAAAGGGAGTGGGGGAAATGAGAATACGTTTTGCAGCCAAGTTTATCTTAACGGCTATTATCATTTTGTTGGGTTGTATGCTGCCAAATTTGGGGGAACAGGCAGAGGCAGCGCAGGAGCGTTATCAGTCGGACGTGAAATTTGAGTTCAAGTATGAGGAAAAGGCGGCCAGAGTGATTCCCCAAGTTCACGTAACCAAGATTTATTTTGATGACGGTCGTGTGGAGACGAAGCAGCATGAATTCCCGGAGCAGGCTTGGCCTGTATCGAAAGAAGCTCAATCTTCGGATAGCGAAAATATAAAAGATGACCCGTCGCTGAAAAAGCGGTTTTTCCCTCGCTGCGGATGGGGCGTCGGTACGCATGTGCTGGAGACGGAGACAGGCCCGAGAGCGTTTACGGTTTATTGCGATTCAACGGTGGACAAAAAAGTGAATCCGAAAATCGATAAAGAAGCAATAAACAATTACGTCTTATATGGATACGATATCGAAAAGAATCGTCTTAGCGTGATACATCATGCACAAAAACATTGGGGCGACCCAGCTCAGCTGGATTTGTATTTTGATTTCGGAGGATACGCCATTCAAGACGGCAGCGCAGAAACGGATTATAATAAGCGTCAGGTTCGGGTGTACTCGTTGATCAGCAACAAACTGCTGGCGCGAACAACCAATTATCCGAGAGAAAGCGATGATGGCAAAACGTTGATTTATACCGATTACAAAAAAATATCCAGTGACCCGAAAGTTCTTGCTCAAATTGAGAATTATAACGGTTACAAAGGTGAATATTTCCTCACGGAAACGATGGTGTTACACGCTGATGGAACCCGAACGAAACAAGAGAGTTACAAAGAGCTGCCGAAAAACATTTTGGCTCAAGAAAAAATAGATGCCATCACCTATATCTTGTATAAAAATCCGAAGAACGAAAACCGCATGGTCGGTTATCGAACTTCTGCAAATGCGGCAGTCAAACCCTTATCGCGAGCGGAAGCTTCCAGTACGATGCGTTTTACCAAGGGCAAACGCTTCATGCTTATTCATCAGCAAACCGCCAAAGAAAAAACGATCCGTATCATAGATACCGCGACGGCGAAAGTCGTATCGGAGTTTCCGGATATCGGAGGCGGTTTTTTTGAAGAAGTCGGCGATGCGATCGCTTTGTTCCGGTTCGAAAAAAAGGATTATTACATTCATCTGCCAACCGGAATCATAACTCGTAACATGGAAAATTCCCAACTGATCCAAAAAGGGACGGGCAAATATATCGGTGACCAGTCAAAGCTGATCTCCATGCAGGTTCCGCCGCAGATGTACGTAAACGGTAACCCGGTGAAGTTTGCAGGCCAGGGCCCTTTTCTGACGATGGATAACCGCTGGTATGTAGAGGTGAACGATTTTGCAAAAGCGGCGGATGCCACAGTAACCCGTAATGCAAGCGGATTGACGATTACCCGGGGCGCCTACACTATGACCGTCTCCAAGACCGACAAAACGGCACTGCGTTGGGCTGGACAAACTTTCGTTCCGCTGGAAACGCTGAACGCCAAGCTGGGTATGGCCGGGGGCTTTGTACATCCGATCTTGGGGAAAGGATATGAGTCTCAAAGTCTGAGTGTTTTCTCGAAAGACCTGAAGGAAGCGGATGTCATGGCGCGGCCCGATCTGTACGAAGCCATTGAAAACTCCCCGCTAAGAGTGGATAACAATTACTATGTGATGCAAAACGGGAAGCCGGCAGCAAAGTCTTTGTCCGAAGCCAGCACCTATCAGTTCCGGAATTCGACAAAACTGATTTTTAAAGACGGAGCGCTTGTAAATCTGGCGGCTATCCACACTGCAGGCGGGCGGACCTTGCGCAACATCATTTTCGATATCGATAAATTTACGCAGGTGATTACGGTTTACGGAACGCCCAAGGCAACCCAAACCGGAGGGAAAATGGTCCGCTGGTACGAAATAGAAGGAAAAATATTCGTAGTTGAAAGCAGCAATAATAATGTAGCCAGCGCATATTATGTGATGAATTAACGATTAAAGGATCTTAAGCCCAAGCCCGTTCCTATATAAGGAATCGGGCTTGCTGCTTGTCTGCCTTATCATAAACGCGCAAGTCTCACTCCCAAAAGTACTGCATTTCCCGGTACCCGAGATCCCATACTTTCTCATTGCCTTCGACCGATATCGACAGCTGAAATATTTCACACAAGGCCTTACTTTGAATAGGAGCAGCAGATAAAATAGGGGAGTTTAGAACGCGCTCAGAAATCCGCTTGACAATACCTGAGTTATCCAATAGGATTTAAAAATAAACTGACTGACTCGTCAATCGGGGAGGGGATGCAGATTGCCTAACGATGAATCCAAGGAAGAATCGCGCAAAGAACTGATCGATCGAAAAGCTCAATTGACGGAGATTGCTTTGGAGAAGTTTGCCAAGCTCGGCTATCATCAAACGAAAATATCTGACATCGTATCCGAAGCGGGCGTCGCTCAAGGCACATTCTATTGGCATTTCAAAAGCAAGGAAGCGATCGGGCTGGAGATTATCGAGCAGGGCAAGGAGCGGCTGCTGCAGGTGATCGACCAGGGTTATCGCCAAGATCCCGGAGAGATCGAGGATATGGTGCGGGCTTCGGAAGCTTTGTTTCTCCGATTGTTCGCTTTCGCTGCGGATAATCGTCATCTGATGGAAATTCTGCTGATGGGCAATGGAGCCGATCAGACGATCAGGCAGAGCATTTCCGCCGCCCGAAACGCGATGGAGCAGGGCTTCAGGCGCAATATTCAAAGGGCGAAAGAGCTGCATATGCTGCCGGAAGGCATCGACGTCGAGCTTCGCGCCGCTCTGCTGATGAGCATGTGCGAAGGCCTGCTCTCGCGCTGGCTGTTCGGCTCGGACGACATGTATGCCAAGATCGCGGAGTCTACTGCCGGGCAGTTGGCGAGCGAGTTGGCGAATTTCGAGTTTTACGGATTAATGGGAAAGCCTAGATAAGCGGATAAGGGGAGAAAAAGATGATTAAACGTAAAATGGCAGGAATGACTCTCGCGGCATTGACAACGTTCAGCCTGGTTCTGAGCGCGTGCGGAGGCAGCTCGAACTCGGGAGCGGCATCCGGGAACGAATTGGAGCAGATCAAAAAAGCCGGCGTGATCAAGGTCGGCACGATGGGGACTTATCCGCCGTACACCTTTTTGAACGAGCAAAAAGAAGTCGACGGTTTCGATCCGGACATCGCCAAAGAAATCGCCAAGCGAATCGGAGTCAAGGCGGAATTCACGACCCAGGAATTTTCCGGACTGATCCCGAGCCTGCAGGCCAAAAAGTTCGATGTCGTGGTCAGTCAGGTGACGATCACGGACGAACGCAAAAAGCAGATCGATTTTACCGATCCTTACATCAAGAACCAGGTCAAAATCATCGTGAACGAGAGCAACAGCGATATCACCAAGCTGGAAGATTTCAAAGGAAAAAAAGTCGGAGTCGGACTCGGCACCAACGACGAAACGTATCTGCGCACCGAAGCTCTGCCGAAAGTCGGCGATTTCGACATCAAAACGTACGATGACGTCATTACGTCGCTGAAAGACCTGGACGCGGGCCGCATCGACGCCACGATCAACAATCTGTATGCCCTGAAGCCGATCGTGGACGAGAACGGGTTCAAGATCAAAGCCGTAGGCGAGCCGATCAAATCGGACGAAGCCGGCATCGCTCTTCGCAAAGACAATGCGCAGCTGCAGGAGGCCATGAACAAAGCTTTGGCGGATATGAAGGCGGACGGCACCTACGATACGATTTTCGAAAAATGGTTCGGCGAAGCGCCGGCCAACTAAAAACCGGAACATTCGCCCTCCGGCAGAAAGGCGGTAGAATCCATGCAGCTCGTGTTCGACAATCTGCCCTTCTTGCTGAAGGGCGCAGGGTTTACGTTATTGCTGACGGTCGTGTCCATGTTCTTCGGTCTGATGATCGGATTGGTCGTGGCGATCGCCCGCCTCAAAGGGAATCGGCCGATTCGGTGGTTGGCCCGCGCCTATGTCTCCATCATCCGGGGTACGCCGCTTCTGGTACAGATCGTCATTATTTATTACGGGGTCGTGGATTACGGGATTACGCTGGGTTCTCTGACCGCGGCCTATATCGCGCTCAGCGTAAATGCCGGCGCGTATTTGTCCGAGACGTTTCGCGGAGCGATTCTCTCGGTTCCCAAAGGGCAGCTGGAAGCCGCTTACTCGACCGGCATGACGCCCTGGCAGGCGATGCGCCGGGTCGTGCTGCCTCAAGCGATGCGCATCGCGATACCGCCTATGGGCAATACCTTTATCGGCATGCTCAAAGAAACGTCGCTCGTTTCGGTCATTACGGTCAGCGAACTGCTTCGTCAAGCGCAGCTGCTGATTGCTCAATATTATCAATATATGCCTTTTTATCTGGCGATCGGCGTGATGTATTGGGTCATGAGCACCGGGCTGTCTTTCATCTTGGAACGCTTCGAACGCAGGTTGGCCAAAGCTTACTGAACATGGAGATGACGCGATGATCACGACGACAGGTTTATCCAAACATTTTCAGGATCTTGAGGTGCTGAAAAATATCAATCTTCAGGTCGCCGCGCAGGATATCGTGGTCGTGCTGGGGCCGAGCGGTTCGGGCAAAAGCACGCTTCTGCGCTGTCTGAACGGCCTGGAAGACATCTCGGGCGGCAGCTTCGAAGTCAACGGCATTCGGGTGGACGCGGCGGCTTCCAAGCGTGCGCGTCAGCTGGCCACGCGGGAGATTCGGAGACAGAGCGGCATGGTGTTTCAGCAGTTCAATCTGTATCCGCACATGACCGCGCTCGGCAACGTGACCGAAGGTTTGATTACGGTGAAAAAGCTGCCCAAAGAGCAGGCCGTAGCGATCGGCCGCAAGCTTCTGGGCCGCGTCGGGCTTGCGGACCGGGAAGACTACTATCCGTCCCGCCTTTCGGGCGGACAGCAGCAGCGGGTCGCGATCGCCCGTTCGCTGGCGATGGAACCGGCCGTCATGCTGTTCGACGAACCGACTTCCGCTTTGGATCCCGAGCTGGTCGGCGAAGTGCTGAGCGTCATGCGGGAGCTGGCTCAAGAAGGCATGACGATGCTGGTCGTGTCGCACGAAATGAAGTTCGCCCGCGAAGTGGCCACCAAAGTCGTGCTGATGGCGGAAGGGAACATCGTCGAGGAAGCGGCTCCGCAGCGCTTTTTCGAAGATCCGCAGCAGGAACGGACACGGAAGTTTTTGCGGCAGATCAATGAAATTTAAGATTAAGGAAGAAGGTTAAATCATGAAAGTATCGACAATCTGGAGAGGCAACCGCAAGTTCGATTCGACCGGGCCGTCCGGTTATTCCGTAGGCATGGACGCCACGCCGAAATACGGCGGCAGCGGCGAAGGCATGACTCCGATGGAACTGCTGCTGGCCGGACTCGGGGGCTGCATGGGGATCGATATCACCATGATTTTGGATCGGTTTTTGTCCGACATTACGCGCATCGAGATCGAAGCGGACGGAACGCGGAAAGAAACCAATCCGTCGGGCTTTACGTCGATCGATCTCTTTTTCCATATCGACGGAACTGTTCCCGACTACCGGATCTGGAAAGCGCTGCTGATGGCCGAAGAGAAATACTGCGCGGTCTCCGACTCGCTCAAAGCGGATATTAACCTGCGTTTGATCCTTAACGGGGTAGAAGTGCAGAAACCGGAAAAGTCCGTCTGAGGAGCCTGCTTAATAAAAAATGCGTCGGCGTTCAATAACGCTGACGGCATTTTTATTTTGCGGCGGGCATGGGCGGCAACCCGGCGCTGCGATCACCCGATTCCGTTTCGCGATGCGGTTAGACGTTAAGGCTGATACCGCGTCACGTCCACCGCCACATGCTCCAGCTTCGTTTTGCTGAGCGAATGGTAAGGCGCGTAAATCGTAACGAACCGGTCTTCCAGCGGGAACGTCAGCATGTCGGTTTTGCCGACTTTGTACCATTTTCCTTTGACGTTGTTCGAGTTGGGCAGGGTGACGATCGTACCTTTGTAGCTGTAGGAATCGTCGCGCGGAGACACGGAAACTTTCATGTATTTGAAAGAAAAGGTCACGCTGTCGCTGCCGGCGGCCACCTTTTTAAAGGCGTCGCCCGTGATCATGCGGCTCGGTACGTAAGGCGTTTCGAAATCGTCGAACGCGGCGAAAGCTTTTACGATTTGTTTATACTGAGCGGCTGTATACGGAACGTCGCTTACCGTGAAGTTCGCTTTTTGGGAAGCTTTGGCGGCAGCGGGAGCCGCTGCGGAGCTGACGGCGCCGCCTGCCGCCGGAGCCGCTTGTGCCGATCCCAATCCTGTTCCTGTCAAAAGTACGCCTGCGGCGAGAGAAGCCGCGATCCATTGCGGGTAACGCATGATTCATCCATCTCCTTCGTGTCTGGTTTTCTTCTACGGTCTTATCTTAACCAAGGAATGTATCGATTTTAGAGCCGAATTGTATCCAAGCTGTAAACAAGTTTTTTCAGAATGGAAAAGTCTAAGCCGGCGCTTTTTCGCAGGGAGCGAACGTTATAAGTTGCCGACTATCGTCACGTATTCTCCCGCTTCCAGCGCTTCGCGCGCCCAACGCGCGAACTCGCGTACGAAAGCCGCCTCGGCCGGATCGACCGGCCGCAGCGCCTCCAGTTCGCGGACGATCTCCTCCCAGATTTTTGCCGGAACAGGGTTGTCCCAGCAGGGATCGAACGCTTCGACCGATTCGCCGTTTTCGGGATCGACGAGCGGATAACGGCTCCGGATACGGGAGATCACGAATTCGGCGTCGGTCTCATACAGGAAAACAGACTGGAACCCGGGTACAGGATCGCCGCCGCGCGCCGGATAGAACTCGAAGCCTATGCCGTGCGCCGATGCGGCATCACGCAGTTTCATCACGCGCTTCATGCCGTTCGCCTGCCTTTTTTTCAAATTGACGGAGCCCCGAATTCCGCGGATGGCTTGAAGAGGAAGTCAGCCGCGAAACGGAGTATTTCCTGGAGCAAAGGGGTTAAAA
This sequence comes from Saccharibacillus alkalitolerans, assembly GCF_011090185.1. Taxonomy (GTDB): domain Bacteria; phylum Bacillota; class Bacilli; order Paenibacillales; family Paenibacillaceae; genus Saccharibacillus; species Saccharibacillus alkalitolerans. The sequence goes on from NZ_JAAFGS010000006.1 coordinate 174,084, forward strand.
GCTTATCCATACTCTAAAAGGTTCACATCCATGAAAGCCACGATTACTCCAAGCTATTCGTTAGCCTGCTCGTCTGCCTCTTGGCCTATCGAGTCTATTTCCGTTTTGAATAATACGCTGACGGCATACCGGGCAATTGAAAGCCGAGATATGAATAGGTACATTTTGCAAAGAATAGTCACAGTAAGGGCAATCCGCACCATATTTTCCGTAAAATAAAAGATGAACAATGCCGATCATGGCAAGACCCCACATTAACGCGTCATGACCGACAAAGTCCGTTCTGCTTAGGAAAAACAGAATCAATACATAAATGCCGGCGTTGATAAAAGACTCTGTCCGATCTCTTCGGAGTTCACAAGGATGTTTTGTTGGGTCGGGCTTTTTCCATTCGGCGAATATGGGTTTCAGAACTTTTGGATTCAACGGGTCCGCGGCGCCTCGCTTGCTATTAATTACGATAGCGAGTAAAACAGGAAGGAATAAACTCAATAAGAAAGAATCAACATCGAATGACCAAGAGAATGCTGAAGAAAACATGATAATCATTCCTGAGGAAAAGGTTAAGATAATTGATATAAGGGCATATTTAAAATTGATTTTGGCCGCAAAAGCATTTCTGCCTAAAAATTGAGTGAAAGTCAATAAACTGAAAATTAAAGTTCCACAAATTCCAGCTCGAAGAAAAAAGTCGACAATAGGAATATTTTTCATCTCCTTTTAAAATTAAGATTGATTAATATAACAAATGTCTATTCAATATAATTCCTTTTATTATAGAAGGAGGAATAAGCGAGAGCAATAGAACTGAGGAAGCAAGGCCCAAGGCTCAAGATTTTGGAAAAATTCGGTGTCATTTAGGAGAAAGCGGCCCGCGTTATATCTTTTTGAACAGTCATAAATCCTAAATATAAGCATGCAAAATGGCGATGGAAGAGCAGCGCAATTTGACCGAACAGATGGTGGCAAGCTTCCGCGAACTCGAAAGTCTGATCGTCGGATTGAGCGAGCTTGTGGGCGATTCCGACAATGAGGATACGGAAAAATCGCTTAAGACGGCCTAATCGCCTAAGAGCACTGTCCGATGCGGAGTTAGCAAACAGGAAAAAGCCTGCGGTTTTCGCAGGCTTTTTCCTGTTATTCATCGGCTGAGCTCTACTTCGCCGGCCCCCGCCAGTTGGATCGGTACATGAGATACAGGAAATACGGCGTGCCGATCAGCGCGATCAGCAGGCCCGACGGAATCTCGGTCGGGGCCATGACCGTTCGGCCGATCGTATCGGCCAGAACGAGCATGACGGCGCCGGCCAGCCCCGACAGGAACATCGAGCGGCGCAGATGCGGACCGGTCAGAATGCGGACCATATGCGGCGCGATCAAGCCGATGAAGCCGACCGTGCCGACGCAGGCGACCGCTCCGGCTGCCAGCAGGACGCCGGCCGTCATCGCCAGCAGCCGGGTACGGCGTACCGACAGGCCGAGCCCCGACGCGCTCTGGTCGTCGAACACGAGCAGTTCGAAACGCCGGGCCAGCCGCCAGGCCAGCGGCAGCAGCAGGAGCAGGAACACGGCGATGATCTTCACATCGTCCCAGCTGCGGGCGTAAGTGCTGCCCGTCAGCCAGATATAACCGCTGCTGCCGTAGATCGCGCCGCGAACGATCAGGACCTGAATGCCCGCGCCTGCCGCTGCGGATACGGCGATGCCGAGCAGGATCACGACGGACGGATTCAGTCCTTTGCGCCAGGCCAGGGAGAAGACGATCACGGCGGCCAGCCCGGCGCCTACGATCGCGGCAAGCGGCAGCATATAGACCGGCTGCCCCGGCCAGGCGATCAGCACCAGCATGGCGCCGAATCCCGCGCCCGAAGACACGCCGACGATCGACGCGTCGGCCAGCGGATTGCGTACCGCCATCTGGATCAGCACTCCGCTGATCGCCATCGCCATGCCGGCGCCGGCCGCGACAAGCGTGCGAGGAATGCGCAGTTCGATCATCGCCGAGTAGGCGCCGTCCGGCGTAAACAAGCTGGGCAGCAGGTCCGGCAGCGGAATGCGCAGGCCGCCGAACATCGTGCTCAGCAGCAGAAGCAGGACGGTCAGCACGCTGAACAGAACCGCCAGACGGCGGTAAGGCCAGCGCTGTGTCCGCGCGCCCGTGCTCATGGAGGAAGAGGCGCCCGCGCCGCTCATTTTCATTCGGGTAAGCACGAGCCAGATCAGCCACGGAGCGCCGATGATCGCCATGACGGCACCGGTCGGCAGCTGCATGCTGGAATTATGGACCATCTTGGCCAGCACGTCCGCGCCGATCAGCAGCGCGGCGCCCCAGATAAAGGCGGCCGGAAGCAGCCAGCCGTTCTTGCGCAGGCCGCTGAGCCGAACGAGATGGGGAGCGACCAGACCGACGAAGCCGATCGGACCGACCACGCTGACGATAATCGCCGCCAGCAGCACCGAGATCAGCAGACCGGCGGCCCGGGCGCCGCCTACGCGCTGACCGAGCGAAGACGCGGTGGACTCGTCAAGTTCCAGCATATCCCACTGCCGGGACAGCAGCAGCGCGCCCAGCATCAAGCCCGCGACCCAGGGCCAGGCGTACTGTACGCCGCTCCAGTCGTTCTGCACCAGCGAGCCGGCGCCCCATAGAAACAGCGTCTGGGTCTTCATGGAGAAAAAGATATGCAGAGCACTCGTAAACGAACCGAGCACCATCGAGATAATCAGGCCGGACAGCGCGAGGCGAACCGGGTTGGAACGGCGTCCGCCGCCCATGAAATAAGCGGCCGCTGCCGCGAACAGGCCGCCGATCGCCGCGAACAGGAACGGAGACTTGGCGAGAATGCCAGGAAACAGCACCGAACCCAGCACGACGACAAAATAAGCACCGGCATTGATGCCGAGCGTATCGGAGGCGGCCAGCGGGTTGCGGGTAATCGTTTGCAGCAGCGCGCCGGCGACGGCCAGCGCGCCTCCCGCGAACAGGCCGATCATGGTGCGCGGCATGCGCAGATCCCAGATCATATTGTGTTCCAGCGTATCCTGCCTGGACTTGAGGGCTTCGATCACCGTGTGCAGCGGAATGTCGGCTTCACCGTAGCACAAACTTACAAAAAAAAGCACGATGAGAGCGGCCAGGCCGCCCCCATAAATGCTTAATGTACGCCAATTATAAACCGAACGGGCAAGCCGGAGCCGTGCCGTATTCATTGAATGATAGCCCCGACAACGCCGTCAACCAGAACTTTCGAAGATACCGGACCGCCGAATGTCCAGAGCGTGCTGTCGAGCGGGAAGACGCGTTTTTCTTTAACAAAATTCAGACCGTTCCATACTTTGTTGTCCGCCATGGCCGTTCCGAAAATATCGTCGTCCGGCTGCGTGATGTAGAGGAAGTTGGTGTCCTGCACCTCTTGCAGCGCTTCGATGCCTACCGTCGAGAACCCGTAAGACTCTATTTTCTCCGGCTGCCAGTCGTTGATCATGCCGACTTTGGCGAGCGTGCCGGCGACCACGGAATTGTCCGAGAACATCCGCAGCGTCGCCGCGTTTTGCGAAGTGAAGGCTTGGGTCAGCGCGTAATGGAAATCGGCTTTGCCCGCGTCTTCCAGCTTCTTTTTGGCGTCGGCGTAATGCTGGTCCAGATCGGACAGCACTTTCTTCGCTTCGTCTTCTTTGCCTACGGCGCCCGCGATCCGATTGAACGTTTCTTCCATGCGTTCGTAAGTATAGCCGTCGCCGTTATAAAGGTCGAATTGGATCGTCGGCGCGATATTTTGCAGCTGCTTGTAGAGTTTGCCGTCTTCGGTCGCGTTGGCGATGATCAGATCGGGCTTCAAAGAAGCGATCGTTTCCAGGTTCGGCTCGCCGCGCGTGCCTACATCGGTTACGCCGTCATCCAGCGCCGCTTCGGAAGTGATGTACTGCTTGTACTGCACATTGTCGGCGTTGCCGACCGGCTGCACGCCGAGCGCGACCAGATCTTCCGTATACGTCCATTCGAGCGACACGACGCGTTCGGCCGGCTTGTCGAGCGTCACGTCTTCGCCGTCGTGATTGACCGTAACCGGGCCTGCCGCTTGGGTTTCCGCTTCCGCTTTGGGTTGAGTCGAAGGCGCGGTGGCAGAGGAAGACGAACCTGCGGACGAACCGCACCCCGCGAGCGTCATCGTGAAAGCGGACAAGAGCAGCATGTGTTTCCAACCTTTTTTAATCAATGGTATTCTCCCCTATAATATGTAATGTAAAAAAAGATAATGATAATCGTTATCAATAAGTGATTATGCATGAGGTTGAAGTTTTTGTCAATGCATCGCGGGAAGAGGAGCCGTTAAAAAGAAAATGGATCGATCGGACAGGAAGAGTGGGGAGTTTGCGCCGAAGCGAGCGGGTTAGCGAAGAAAAAGTTTCCGGGTAAGAAAATAAAGGCGTCATGGCCGCTTTGGGCGTTAGCGCTTGTTCGATAAGAAGAAAGGAGGAAGGACATTGAACGCTTCGCGCGAACCGTCCGGCAGGCTGTATACGTCCAATCTGCCGGGACTGAAAAGGTTGAAAACGCAGGCCGACCGGCTGCTCGTTACGCGGGCGGGGGCAGAGATTTCGAACGTCGAACCCGTGCGCGCGCTGTCTCCTTCGCCCGAGCTGTTCCATATGTATTTGGACGAATGGAAAGATCGGCCGGACAAAAGCTGGTGGCCCGAGTACGAGCGCAGGTTCCGGAGGGATTTGGAGAGCGAAGAGAAGCTGACCGCTTTGCGGGACGTGTATAAAAGGCTGCTGCGGGGGCGGGACGTCGTGCTGATCTGCTTCTGCAAAGATCATCGCTACTGCCACCGCAGACTGGTCGGCGAATTTTTCGCGGAATACGGCGTACGCGCCGAAGAATTGAATCCGGTGACGGTGGAGCAGATCGATTTGTTCTGATGCCGCGGTAACCGGATTACAAGGCTTCGCCGAGCACATGCCGGACATAAGCTTTCGCGCTTTGTTCCACTTCTTCGTCGCTCGCCTGGAACGAAGCGCCGAACAGCGCGAAATAAGGCAGCTCGATCGCGCCGACGTGGCGGAGGCTGGCTTTGAACGGGGCCAGAATTTCGTCGACGGTATACGCAACGCCGCCCTCGGGCAAATAATTCAGCCGCTTGTCCCCGATCGAAATCGCGGTGCCCAGCACTTTGCCTTTGAGTTTGCCGCCGGTCGAGCCGTAAGCCCAGCCGTAGGCGAATACGTCGTCGAACCACTTTTTCAAAAGAGGCGGGTAGCTGTACCAGTACAGGGGGAACTGCAAAATCACGCGGTCGTAACGCTCCAGCTGCTCCTGTTCCCGCCGCACGTCGATCCGTCCGTCAGGGTACCGGGCATATAAGTCGTGCAGTTCGATTTGTTCGGGATGCCGCAGAAGCTCTTCCCGCCAGCGCCGGTTGACGCGGGAAGTTTCCAGATTGGGGTGGGCCAAAATAACGAGAGTACGGTTCATGTCGATTTCTCCTTTTTCGGGCTTCGCGTCGGGACGGAAAGCCTGTTTGTCGATCGCTATGCGGCTTATTATGCACCCGATTCGGTCGCAAGAAAATACATACAATGAAGTAAGGAGCTTACCTTGAAGTGCGTACTGGACCCCGGCCATAAACGGTGGGATAATGGACTTTTAAGGAACGTTCAGCGAAAACAAACGGAGATGAGAACGACGATGAAGCAGTATAACATGGGCATCGAAGCCACGCTCGAAATCATCGGAGGCAAATGGAAGGCGCTGATTATCTGCCTGCTGATGACCGGCGTGAAGCGGACGGGCGAACTGCGGCGCGGCATTTCGGGGATCTCGGAAAAGGTATTGATCCAGCAGCTGCGCGAATTGAAACGCGACGGTCTGGTCGAGCGCAAAGTATACGAGCAGATGCCGCCCCGGGTCGAATACCGCCTGACGGAATACGGCGTGACCGCCAACCGAATCGTCGAAGTGATGTGTCAGTGGGGCACCGACAATATCCGCATGCGGCAGCGGCGCGGGGAAGAGATCGAGCTGGCGGAAGCCGATTAGGCATGTAAAAATAACCGCAGCAAAAAGCCTGCACGAAGTGCAGGCTTTTTGGCGGCTTCGGCAGCCGAACGGATCCGTTTCGGAGCCGAATCGTACACAAGCCGTCGATAAGCTTCAGGCGGAAGGTTCGGCCGCGTGCAGTTCGATCGTTCGGAGCAGCAGCCGGGAGGTGCCCGTGCCGTTCATGTCTTCGATTTTGATTCCGATCGTCTTGACGTTCGCAAGGTCGACGCCCGCCGAAGCTGCGGCAGTCGGCAGATGAAGCATGAGCCGGGTATAGCCTTCCGAATCGACGACTTCCGGGGTGCCGCTGTCGGACCAGGCCCAGCTGTCGCCGGTCTTGATGAACAGTCTGGCTTTGGCGCTGCCGTCGGACAATTTAACGTCGGCGGTCAGCGTGTCCGAGCCTTTGACGTTCATCCGTTCGGGATTCACGGCCAATTCGAACGATTCTTTGAAGCTGCCGTCCGCATTTTGACCGGTGTTGGCCAGGCTGAAAGCCGCGCTCAGCGCTTGTTCCGCTTCGTCGAAAGTCGGGGCTTGAGCCTGGGCGCTATCTCCGTTTGCCGTCATCCAGCCGGAGATGTCTTCAGTCGAAGCGAACGCATGCAGAACGCCTGGAGCATGGGGTTCCGGCGGCCCGCCGGTTTCATTTGACATATCCGGCAGCGAAGGGTCGTAAACGGCCCGAATATCGTCGAAGTAAAGCGTTCCGGTATGTGAAGCGCCGTCCATGCCATTCACATAAAGGTTAAAGCTCTGAACCTGCTGCAGTCGTTCCGGGGTCAATGCACCTGCTTTGCCCCAGCTCATTTCGGTCAGATCTTTCAAACCGATGACGACTTGTCCGTTCTGTCCGGGAACGATCGTCGGATAGGCTTCGAAGTAGCCGCCGTCGATAATCAGCTGAACCACCAGCTTCAGCGGCTGCCCCGTTTCGGCGTAAGCTTCTTCACCGTCTGATGCGATCCACATGCTGACGGCATTGTACTCGGACCAGTCGAGAGTGCCGAGGCTTTTGCCTACGCCGGCATAGCCCGCGCTGTTCAACGAGTAGTCCAGTTTCATGCCGTAGTTTCCTGAAGCTTTGCGATCCGCGCTCAATGAGACGCGGATATCGTCGCCGCCCGCTTTCGGATATTTGGCGGCGAGCGCTTCGTCGCTGGAACCGTAGGATTCGAAGTCGTCGACCCGCGCCGCGTCCGCCGTCGGTTCGGCATACGTGCCGTATAGACCGATATCGTCCACATAGATCGGCAGTTCACCCGATTGAGCAAGACCGCTGCCTACGAGGGAGAAGGCCAATCCGGAAGCGGCCGCCGATTTTTCGGCATCGTTCAGTTCGATGGAAGCGTCGAATCGATAATACCGGATGCCGTCCAATGTGACGATCGGCAGGTCGGACAAGGCCCGGTAGCTGGAATCCATGCCGTATTTGGTGTCCCAATCTTCGGGAAGCTGCACGATGCCCCGCACGGCGGCATTTCCGTTCTCGTTCTGCGCCGTTTCGGGAATCCAGGCGCTGAATTTGACCCGGCCGACTTGGGACAGGTCGATGCCGGCCAATGCTTCCGGCGTCAGCTTAAGCTTCAATTCCTGCCAGGTGTCTGCCGCCGTCAGGCCTTCAAGGACGCGAATCGCCAGTTTTCCGTCTCCGCCGGGTGCGGCATAGCCCAACTCGGTGCGGATCGTACTGCCGTCGCCGGCCGCGCCCGACCATGTTCCGCTGTTTCGGATCGAATTCAAGTCCGTTTCCGCGTCGAACGAAATCTTTTTCAGCGGCAGTTCTCCGATTTTTACGAAGACCGAAAGACTTTGCGTAAGCGGTTCGTTACCGGCTCCGTAAGCTTTGACGGTGATCGGAACCGAGGTTCCGTTCAAGGCCGCTTCCGGAATCCAGGTGGCGGAATAGTAACCGTCCGGGCTCAGCGTCATCGGAACTTCCGCGTCCGAATCGCCCGCGATATAGACGACCCGGCTCGGCGCGAAGTTTGCGGCTTTCGCGCGGATAACCGGCGCCGCTTCGCTTACGGTTCCCACGTCGTTCGGAGTCACGATATGCAGCAGCGGCGCTTGAGGAGCGGTGCGGACCTGCTGTCCGTATTTGTTGTCCGTCTGGATCTCGCCGGCAAACGCCGTATACGGGTCGCGATAAAAATCGATGAAGTCGTTCAGCAGCTCGTGGTCGCCTTTGCCCGGAACGTTCTTGTAAGGCACGTACAGGTTATTGCCTTCGCCGAAGTTCGCCCAGGTCAGCATATACGAGATCTTGGAAGCGTCCGGATCGGCTTTGATCGCGTTCAGCACTTTGGTGAACCACTGCTTCTCGTTGTTGCCGGTCGTTTTCATGCCCGCGGCGCTGTATCCGTATTCGGAAAGGGTCACGATTTTTCCTTTGGCCTGAGCCAATTTCGAAATCATGTTCAGATCGGCGACCAGGCCTTTCAGGAACGCTTCGGAGCCGGCGTTATCCTTGTTGTCGTATTGGTCCATGCCGAGAATGTCGACATACGGATCGCCCGGATAGGTTCTCAAATATTCGCTTTCGTTTCCGTTGAAAGCGCCGTTCGGCGAAAATACGTACAGGAAGTTATGCACGCCTTTAACGTCTCTCAAGTATTCGACCGTGTACCGGTACAGCTCGACGTATTCGCTTCGGGTCGTCGTGGCCGCTCCCCACCAGAACCAGCCGCCGTTCTGCTCGTGGAACGGACGGAACAGCACCGGAATCGGTGTGCCGGCATCGTCCTTAAGATGGTTGGCGAAATTCGCGATGCGATCGAGATAGGCGTTAAATTCGCCGTTCTTGTCTCCGCCGGGCAGAATGCGGACGGCGACGGAAGAAGTCGCGCCTTTGGTATTGCCGGTATCGTTGAAGCTTCCTCCGGTGGCGAAATTGTACGGGTGGGTACTCAGCGTGACGATTCCGCCCAGTTCGTGAGCCTGCTTCATCGCCGCGCTCAATCCCAGGCGACTTGCTTCGTAATCGCCGCTCACGCCGGGAGGCGCTTCGTACCCGTCCAGAGACAGCGTGTCCCAGCCGAATACGGCCGGGTAGTCGCCGGTCGAACGGTACACGTCCGAAACGACATTGCCGGACGCGTCTTTGCCGGCAATGGAGACCGTCGTATCGTGCTGATGGCCGAACATAATCTGTTTTCCGCTTTTTTCGCTCAGATAAGCGAATAAGGAACGGGTGGCCGGCGTAGCTTCGGGATCGGCGAGCTGTACGACCGGGACGTTATCCGTACCGCCTCCTCCCGTACCGCCGCCCCCTGCGCCCCCGCCTGTATCGCCGCCGCCCGCATTTGGATTTCCTCCGTTTGCTGGCGCGGAAGGAACAGGGGTAACGGGAGGAACGACAGGGGGGACGACGGACGGAGCCGGAGTTTCGTTTCCTGTCTGGAAGACGCCTTCCGGCACCGGCTGTCCGTTTCGGGTAACCGACGCGGCCCGGACTTCCAGCCGGTCTATCGTTCCTTTAAGCGTGATCGCCGTTCCGACGGCCCCGCCGCCGATGACGGCCGTACCGACGGCCGCGCCGGACTGCACTTCGATCTGCGAAGGCGTTTCGACGGATAGCCGTTCGATCGTGGAGGAGCCTTCCGCCGAGACCCGAACGGACCCGCCGGGGCGATTGACGATGACATGGCGCAGCTTGGAATTTTTAAAATGAATCGATTGCTCGCCGCCGCCCGCCACGTACACCGTTCCGTCGACGATGACGTTGTCCAGTTCGGCGTCGCCGTTTCCGATTCCCGGCGTCAAGTAGAGATTGCCCGCGATCCGCGCATCTTTGAGAACGACGCCGCTGCGGTTGACCAGCGCGTTCCCCGCGATCGCGCCGCCGGTCACGGTGCCGGCTTCCGCGTAATAGCGGCTGACCAGCCGATCGAAAAGGGTCACGGTCTCGGCTCGGGTGATCGGGGCTTTAGGCCGGAAAGAACCGTCGGGATAACCGTTCAGCAGGCCGTTCATGGCCTGCACCGATCGAGACGCATAAGCGGAAATCTCGCTCTCGTCGGCGAAGGAGACCGTACCGTTTTCGGCCGGACTCAACGAAAAGACGGAAGCGAGCAGAACGGCGGCATCCTGCCGGTTCATGGATGTATCCGCTTTCGCTTTGTTGCCCGGAAAACCTTGATAATACCCGGCCTGTCTGGCCGCGGATAAATCCCGGGCGTACCAGGCTCCTTCCGGCACGTCGGAGAACGGGTTGGGCGAAGATTCCGCGAACCCGAACAATCGGTTAATCATACTCGCCATTTCGGCGCGCGTAATCTGTCGGTCCGGACCGAAATTTCCGTTTCCGTATCCTTGAACGATTCCGCTCTCTTTCCACCTGTCGATGCTTTCGCCGGCCCAATGCGATTTCCCGACGTCCGGAGTCCGCGGCGCCGCGAAAGCCGGCATCGCCGTAACAAGCAGAGTGACCGCCGCCAGTGCCAGTACAAACGATCTTTTGAAAACGTTCAAATGTCATCCTCCTATTTGTAAGGGTTTTCAAATAATATTTCTCGAAAATATTAGCATTTAATTTTGTATAAAACAATAACATTTTTATGATTACTTTTATATCCTAGCTAATTATCTTATTAAGTCAGTGAATATTCCCTTTGTTTTATCCATAAATGAAATAACAAAATAATAACAAAAATATAATGAGAACTATAAAGCAAAAAAAGGGACCAGGAAAAACAAATCGGGACCATAAAAAGTTGGTAAAGTGGAGAAGAGAAATCGGACAGTCGGAGATTCGCGGAGCAGCCGCCGAATTTAAAAAGGGACAGAATCGATCGAACGTTAAAGGAGAGAATGCCATGATCTATGTCGCACTGCTGCGGGGAGTCAACGTGGGAGGCAGCAACAAAATCGACATGAAGACGCTCAAGACGGCTTTCGAGTCGTCCGGGATGAAGAGCGTCAAAACGTACATCAACTCAGGCAATATCGTATTCGTAAACGAGGAACGGACACGGTCGGAACTGCCCGCGATTCTGGAAGAAGCGATCGAGACGGAGTTCGGGCTGCGCATTCGGGTGCTGGTTCGGGGCTTAGAGGAGATGGAGGCCATCGCCGCCGTGCTGCCGGATCATTGGAGCAACGGAGAAGAGATGAAGAGCGACGTGTTCTTTTTGTGGGACGAAGTGGACGAAACGTCCGTTCCGGGCCTGCTTCCGCTGACGCCGGGCATCGGCACTCTGCTGACGGCGCCGCGCGCGGTGCTCTATGCGGTGAGCCGGGCGGACGCGGGGCGCAGCGGCATGAACAAGCTGGTCGGGTCGAAGCTGTACGCGCAGATGACCGTCCGCAACGTCAATACGACCCGGAAGATTCTGCATATGATGAAGGAGCTGGCGGCCGGCAGGAGCGGCGAGGCTTGAAGGCTGCGGAATGCCGGACTTTACGGACGACAAAAGCCCGCGACGAGCATCGCGGGCTTTTGCTTCGCAGCCGATTCGGCGGAACCGCTGCCTGAGCGGGTTCCAGCGCTTAGCGATAGACCAGTCCGCCGTCCGTCAGGATCGCCTGGCCGGTAATGTAATCCGCATCGTCCGAGGCCAGGAAGGACACCAGATTGGCGACGTCTTCCGGCGTTTGATAGCGGCCGAGGGCGATGGCGCTGGAGAATTTTTCGAAAGCTTCGCCCGGCTGCAGGTTGTCGTCGTACTTGACCATCTCTTCGTCGATCCGGTCCCACATTTGGGTTTTGGCGACGCCCGGGCAGTAAGCGTTCACCGTGATTTGATGCTTCGCGAGCTCTTTGGCTGCGGCATGAGTAAACGCTTTGACCGCGTGTTTGGTCGCCGAGTAGGTGCTTAACATTTCGTAGGCTTCGTGTCCGGCGATACTGCAGGCGTTGATAACCTTGCCTTTGGAGCCCTGCTTGATGAATTGTTCCGCTGCCGCCTGGGTTCCGAACACCAGACCGTTGACGTTGATGGAGAACAGTTTGTTCAGCTGACGTTCGTCGATTTCCATAAACGGCGATACCGCGTCGATGCCCGCGTTGTTCACGAATACGTCCAGGCGCCCGAACTTTTCCACCGTTTTGGCGACCAGATTGAACTGATCTTCGCGCTTGGACACGTCTCCGGCCACGGCCAAAACGTCATAACCGTCTGCTTCGAACTCTTTCAACGCGGACTGCAGCAGGTCTTCATTGATATCGTGGAGCACGACCTTGAATCCGTCTTTCGCCAGACGCTGCGCGATTCCTTTGCCCAGACCGCCCGCCGAACCCGTTACGACTGCTACTTTCGACATGATATTACCTCCCCAAAAATAATGAATCTACCTTTATTATCGTGAACCTTACTCAAGACGTTGTCAAGACAACCAATAGTGACAGAATTGAATCGTTTCGAACCGTACGATTTAGTGACAATATGGGTAAGAGTTGGTGAACTGAGTCGAACGACAATTCTGCTGCACTGAAGGTAGAAAACGCGAAGGAAACGTATACGGGGCTTCCTAGCGCTTTTCGTTCAAATATAAGCGATAATCGTACGCTTTCGCGGATTTGTTCCACTTATAAATGAATTTATGCATCGGCGCGTGGTGGTAGCTCCCCTCATAGGGCTTGCCGCCGAAAGGCGTTTTTCCGATGATTTCTTCGCTCTTATCGCCGTTTAAGTCTTTGAAAACGAGAGCGGTCTCCGATCTTTCCGTCGTCAGCACCGGAACGAGTTTATCGTTTTTCCAAACGAATACTTGAGCCCGCGAACCGCCGACCGCCCCCCCGACATACTCGGCCGCCAATACGTTCTTGTAGGTAGGGTTATGTATGCGCCGCGTCTGCACCAGCCAATAGTCCCCGCCCATGCCGTCGCTCAGGCGCCGGTTGAACATCGGTTTACCTTGAGCGGAATACACCCCGATGGCGGAAACGGATTCGATCATTTCCCGGTTCCAACCCGTTATGATGATTTCGTTCGTGCCGTCGTTGTTGATGTCATAGCGGTAGGACTGGCCGATATGTTCTTTTTTCATTTTGTTGGTCTTGAGGAAGTCGGCCTGAGCTTTGTAGATCGGCTGACGGTTGTCCGCTGCCGCTTCCGCATTTTGGATAGAAACGAGCGGGCCCAGCAGGGCAAGCGCAAGAACGCATCCTGCTATTCGTTTTCCGGCTTTCAACATCAGATCCCTCTTTTCGTTATAAATTAGGCTTGGAAAAGCAGGAGGAGTTCCTTGCTTTTCCATATTCTCTTATTATACAAAAATTTGAATTCAAAAAAATCTCTCGGTAAAATTAAAAAGGTTGGCAAACAGCTCGGAAAAGCGGGCGATCTTGGAGGTACATAAAAATGAAAGCATGGAATCGAGACGAATGGAGCCGGCTGAACCGGGCTCGCAAGCAGGAAAAGCTTCAGGGACTGTCCGGCAGTCTTCCGAAAGGCTTTGTTTTCAAAGGAATCGAGACGTTCGAAGCCGCGGGGCGGCAAACGGAAACGGGCCTGTTCGAATATGAAGGCTGCGAGTTTGTATTCGTGCCGGGCGACCGGGCGGTTCTCGGCTGGGCGGATTGGACGGACGCGGCGGCCGAAGGCGAGGGAGGTTCGTCGGGTTCTTCGCCGATCGAGGCCGATTTTCGGGGCGAAGAAGAGCGGCTGCGACACATTCTGTCGCCGGAGCGCACCGCGGACATCGGACCGATGCTGGTCGAACGCCGTGCCCGATATGCGGGCTGGGATGTCGTCGAGCCCGGACAGCTTGATCGCGGCCGCTATGCCGAACTGCTGGAGCAGCTCGAAGCGTTTCGCGCCGAAGAAGGGCAGCCCCGATACTACGAACGTTCCTATCGCTTCGAGCGAAAAAACGAGGGAATTGAAGTTTGCCTGTCGAATGAAACCGACGATTTCGAAGAATGGGCGGGGTCGGCGCTGCAGGAAGGCTTCGATCTGCCGACCGAAGACGAATGGGAATATATGTACGGAGGCGGCCGCCGGACGCTCTTTCCGTGGGGAAACAGCCTGAGCGCCGGCGAAGAGGCTCCGGCCTCGCATCATTCCGGTTGGACCAACGGGTTCGGCCTTCACTTCCGCGCGGACTGCGTGGATAAGGAATTGGTCCGCACGGACGAAGAATGGGACGGCAAAGGCGGGGAAGAGTGGACGGGCAAAGGCGGACACGGCAACCGGGAATGGCTGGAGCAGTCCGACGACGTCTGGCCGAGGCTGTCCTTGTCCGCGTTTTACCGCGATCCGTACGAGGACGAACAGGAGTGGGGCGAATGGCTTGACCTGCTGCATGCGCGGCGGATCGTGCGGCTGTAAGTCGAACGCGCCGCGATCCGGCATATCCGTGCCCGGGTTAAACCCGGCGGAACTGCAGCGAAACTCGAAAAGCCCGCGCTTCGGCGCGGGCTTTTTCAAGCCATAACTTTGATTTCAGACTGTCCGACTCGGCTTTCCCGTACTTAAAAGGAACCTGACGCGCCGCTTAAGCGCCGTCCGGTTATTCGCCTTCGCTGAGCGTCCGGTCTCCCAATTCCTGCACCGGCCGATGGTTATCCGGGAACAGTTTGGCGAAAAGGTCGATTTGTTCCTGGGACAGTTCGATCGGCTGTTCGAGCACGTTCCAATTCACATGCTCGGTGCAGGGAGGCGTCGTGAGCGAGCCGTCGTAATGCACGGAATGCAGATCCTGAGGCAGCAGAACGGACAGGTCGATCGGCGAAGCCAGCGGCACCGCTTCTTCGCTCGCTTTTTCGGGCAGATGTTTCCAGAGATCGGCGAATACGGCATTGGCTTTGCCCGGATTGATCAGTACGCCGACGACGGCTTTTTCGCCTTTGTCGTTCTGGTGGACAAAATGGAGTTCCATTTCCGCGTTTTTGCCGTCGATCTGGTGTTCGCTCGGGTGATGGAAGTGGAACTGCAGCAGGGTGTATTTCTGGCCGTCCAGCATGACATAGTTATCTTCGCCGGTCACGTTGACCTGGATCGTATGGCCGTTGTTGATGACGGTCGCGTCAGTCAGCTTGCCGTAATGCGGTTCGATCGGCTTGATCTCGCCCGAGCGCACGATTTTGGTATGGTCGATGTTGATAGGCGATTGGGATTTGCCGGTCTCGCAGGTGGCGAACTCGCTTTCCAGTTCTCCCCAATGTTCAGGTCCGGCCTCGCCTTCATACGACCAGTGGGGAGCGTCGGAGTGGGAGGTCTCCGCGGCAGCCGGCGCGGGAGCGGCCGTTTCGGCCGGAGCCGAAGCGTTGGAATCGGGGGTGGATGCGGTATTTTGCCCGCATGCCGTCAAAGCGAACATGACGGCAAGAGCCGCGGTCAATCCTGGAATTTTGCGTGTCATGGTTTCTCCTTCTTTCTCTGTGTGATGGAAATGGGGTAGCAGAATTCATCTTATCCGTTCAAGGACCATAATAGCCGTGACCGATCACACAAAACTAAACGGCGAATAAACTTTTGTTTGCTTCATATGGAAAAAGAAAATTTTGAAAAAGTGAGTGAAAACGATGCGGGGCCTCGTCTATGTGAATACGACCGCTGGCATACAGCGAAAATACGAATGGACAAAGGAGATTTTACTCATGAAAAAACGTTCTGTTTTTCCCGCTATTCTAACGATTGCGCTCACTTTAAGCGGTGCGGCGGCCTGGGGGAGTCCTACGGCTCAAGCGGCGGACGCCAAGCAGGCGCTGAAGCTGGCCGGCGGAGCGACGTACTACGGACAGGTCGAGAACGGCCTGCCGGACGGACGCGGCACGATCAAGTGGCCCGGCGGCAAGAGTTATTCGGGCACATTCGCGGACGGGAAGCGCTCTGGAACCGGCAAATATATAAACGAATATACGGACGCAAGCTCGGGCTACCGGCACAAAACCGTATATAACGGCGCCTGGAGCGGAGATCGGATGAACGGCAAAGGCACTTTGACGGACAAACGCTCGGAAGCGGGCGGACGAGTCGTGTCGAACGAAATCCAGGCGGGGACGTTTAAAAATAACGTGCTTGCTTCAGGTTACGAAGTCGTGCACGCCGAAGCCGATCCGGAGTACAGCTTTACTTACCGGGGACAGGGGCTGCTCCTGAACGTGCTTGGGTACAACGAGAATCTCGTTTCGCTCTGGAAAAGCGGAGGCCTGTTCAACGTGACGTATCAAAAAGGCTCCGTTTCCCGCAATTACTCCATTTTCCCGGAAGATTCGGCGAGCGCGGAGAAGCAGCGCCAGGCATCGCTTAAATATCTGCGCGGGATCGCGGGACAGGTCGCGCCGCATCTGCAGCAGTTCGAGAAGCTGTCGAAGCAGGTGCCGCTGAAGTAAAAGGGTAACGGACGCCCGCAGCCGAACGCAGGCATTCCGACGTCGACCTTTTAAAAAAAGCAGGATCGGAATTTTCCGATCCTGCTTTTTGGCGTGCCGGGCCGAGCTTCGTTCAGTGCACGAGATTTTCCAGGTCCGGCTGCAGCTTGCCTCTGAGGGCGATAAGCATGATCCCGCCCACGGCAAAGGCGACGGCGTCCGCGATAACGAGCGACCAGACCACCCCGTGGAACCCGTGCAGATGGTTGGCGATATACAGCACCGGAATCAGCGTAACGCCCTGAATGACGGACATGACGAATGCGGCGGTGCCCTGCCCGGTAGCCTGGAAGATTCCCGTGAATAAGGCGGTCGCTCCGGAGATGAACAGGGACAAGAACGTGACGTTCAGGATATAGCTGCCCATTTCGATCAGCCGCGGGTCGTTCGTGAACAGGCCGATCAGGTTATCCGAGGTCAGGTACACGATTACCCCGAAGGCCGCGGCCAGCACCGCGATCGTTTTAACGGTAAATCCGATCGTGCGTTTCATGCGCAGCCGATTCGCGGTGAAGGAGAAGGCGATCAGCGGGACGACCCCTTCGGAGAGCCCCATCAGAATAAACTCGGGAAACTGCAGCAGGCGGGAAGAAAGGCCGTAAGCCGCCGCGGCCCGGTCCCCGTACTCGATCAGAAAATGGTTCAGGATCAGCGACATGGCTCCCAAAAAAACGCTCATCACGAATACGGGGACGCCGATCTTGAACACGTTGCTCAAAATCTCTTTTGTCGCCTTGAACCACTTGACGGAGACGGTCAAAAATCGGCTTTTGGCCCCGATATGGAACGCATAGAAGAGGCTCGCGACCAGGTTGGAGACGACCGTGGCGGACGCGACTCCGATGACGCTCCAATGGAAAACGAAGATGACCAGCGCGTCGAGCGCGATGTTGACGGTTACGCTGAGAATCATGCCGATCATCGAAGTCATGGCCGCCCCTTCCGAGCGTACGAGGTTTTCCAGCGTGAAAAACAAGACGACAAAGGGCGAGCCGATCAGCATGACGAGCACATAATCTTTCGTGAAGCCGAACGAGTCGGACGTCGCCCCCAGGGCGCGCACGATCGGATCGATCAGCGGAAGACCGACCGCCATAACGATCAGGCCGAGCAGCAGGCTGCCGTAAAAGGCGAAAGCGGACACGTGCTTGACGTCGTCGTACTTCTTCTCCCCGAGCAGACGCGAGATAAAGGTGCCGCTGCCCATGCCCATCAGGCTGCCCAGCGCCATAATGATCGCATACAGCGGCAGGGTCAGCGCAAGCGCGGTCAGCATCGGCGTGTTATGCAGCGTGCCGAGGAAATAGGCGTTCAAAATGGAGTAGATGACGCTCATCGCCATGCCCAGCATCATGGGTACGGCAAAATGAGCGACGGCTTTGGAGATTGGCGCTTTTTCGAAATAGTGGAGGTTTTCGGCGTCCATGGATATCCCAGCTTTCTCGTTTGGTTTGGAGGAATCGGCTTTCCGACTTTAGACTAACAGTGTTAGTTTGTGCCTTACAGTGTTAGATGATATCATGGTAGGAAAGGTCTGTAAAGCACAAACTTACACCGTTAGATGAAAATGCGATAAAAGCGCGCGAAAAGGAAGGATACCGATGAAAAAGCAGCAGCCGCAAATTTCCGAAGATCGAATTGTGGAAGCGTCCTGGGAACTTTTAAAAGAAGGAGAGATCGAGAAGTTCAGCATGAGAAAGCTGGCGGATCGCCTGGGCATTCAGGCTCCGTCCCTGTACTGGCATTTCAAGAGCAAGCAGGACCTCTATCAGCGTCTGGCCGGGCGTATCGCGAAAAAGATTACGGAAGAATTTCGTGCCGAAGGGGACTGGCGGCAGCAGCTTGCGGAGCTTGCGGCGGCGATGAGAAACGTGCTGGAACGTTATCCCTGCGCGACGCAGCTCATGATGATGACGCTGCCGCATGAGCCCGACAACATTCGGCTTACGAACCGGATGCTGCTCTGCTTGGAGCCGACGCCGCTTGCGCCGGAACAGCGGTTTCAAGCGATTCTGACGCTGACCAATTACGTGTTCCATTTCGTATTGGACAACGAGCAGCATCAGCGTGCGGTATCCGCTCTGGTACAGGAAAAGGAAACGGTGCCTTACGGGGAAATGAGCGAACTGCTGGACGGCATGAGCGAGGAAGACGCGGGGCTGTTCCGGAAATTGTTCAAAAACGGTCTGTTCGAGCTGATGGGGACCGACAAAGCGTTCGATTTCGGGGTGAAACTGATTCTGCTCGGCATCGAACAGGTGATCGAGGAGCAGGAAGCACAGAGTGAAGTCTAGCATAGACCAGCAAAATCGAGCATCCGGCCGGACTTTTGCGAACCGGTCGGGTGAGTTCTCGTGTACCCTGCACAGAGAAGCCCAGCCAGTCTGAGCCTGCCTGACCCTCGTTGGGCGAAAAGATTCTTTCCCGTATAATGGTAAACGTTACGTCGGGTGTCACATCAAACGCGGCTTTGAACCATGAAGGCGTACCGTGAACGCTCCCGGCGTCGGAAACCAAGCAGCGAGAAAGGATGAAGACAATTGAGTTATACGGAAGTATTGGAACGTAAAAGCGAAATTCTGAAGAAAACGGTCGAGCACTGGATTTTGAAAGAGAATCGCGACGGACTGAACCGTCAGGAAGCCCATATTTACCGGAACATGCTCAAGGAGCTTCATCAGAACGAACAAGAATTGAACGGCGTCAAGAACGAAGAAGTCATCAAGCGTCAGGAAGAGCCCGAATCCGCCGAGACGGCGGAAGCATCCGAACGTCGGACCGCGGTCGGAAACGTCTAGGATCGCCAGATGGCGCTGCGCAGAGTACAATCGACAAAGAAAACATGGCAAAAGCCGCCCGAACTTCGCGTTGCGCGAAGACGGGCGGCTTTTTGGCGTCCGCGAAATCGGGCTCGTGCTCAAAATGAAAAATGTCGAATTGTCGTAGGGTCTACCGAGTGGAAAAGAATTCCGTTTTTGCTTCAAAAAAGCGACATTAAACGTTTTCGGTCCCGATTGGCCGCCGTAACGCAGACACATCGAACAAAATCGTACTTTTGCTCTAACAACCGGACGTAAATCCGGCGATAAAGATAAAGGATGTTTAGATAAAAGTAGGGGGTAAAACATGCAAAAAGGCAAAAAGACGAAACGGCTGATTTGGATTCCCGCATTGTCTTCGCTGCTGCTTCTGGCGGCATGCGGTTCGCAGCAGTCGCCGACGGCGGGTGCCGAAGAGCGTCCGGAAGTCGGAGTCGTGCTGTCCGATGTAGGTCTTGGAGACCAGTCTTACAGCGACGCGGCATTCCGCGGACTGGCCAAGGCTCGCGATACGGACGGCGTATTGTTCGATTATCGGGAAATGAAGCAGGCCGGCACTTACGACGAAGCGTTCAAACAGCTGGTCGACGGGGACAACGATCTGGTCATCGGCCTCGGATACATGGTCAAAGAAAGTCTGGAGAAGATCGCCAAAGAATACCCCGACAAACAGTTTCTGATCGTCGACGACACGTCGGAGCTGCCGAACGTCGCTTCCATCACCTTCAAAGAAGAAGAAGGAAGCTATCTGGCGGGAGCCGTAGCAGGCCTGACGACGAAAAGCAATCACGTCGGCTTCCTCGGCGGCGTCGAATCGGATCTGCTGAAAAAGTTCGAGGCCGGCTACGAGCAGGGCGTGAAGGCGGCCAATCCTCAAGCTGACGTCAAAACGACTTATGCCGGCGATTTCGGCAAAGCGGATCTGGGCGCTTCGATTGCAGGTTCGATGATGCAAAATGACGACATCGACGTCGTCTACGCGGCTGCCGGGCTTACCGGCGTAGGGGCGCTGCAGGAAGCGGAAAAAGAGGGCAAGTACGCAATCGGCGTCGATACGGATCAATTCTTTATCGCCGAAAAGGCAGTCGTTACCTCCATGGTCAAAAACGTGGACAATGCCATTTACAGCGCAGTCAAAACGTTCAACGAGAACGGCGGCAAGTTTCCTCAGAAAGATATGGTGTTCGGGTTGAAGGAAGAAGGCGTGGGGCTCGCTCCGATCCGTGTCGTGAATTTGACGCCGGAGCAGCAGAAGCGGATCGACGAGCTGACCCAGGACCTGATCTCGGGCAAGATTACCATTCAGCTTCCCTAAAACCGGACGGAGGTAAAAGGTTATGAAACTACAGGGCAAACTGCTCCTTAACGCCATGATCTCGCTGGCGGCTTCGCTGGCGCTGGTCGGCTATATCATTTTCCAACTGCTTCATATCAATTCGCAGAACCAGACGCTGGTTCCGGACATGCTGAACGTACAGCAGTTGAACGCCGATCTGGGCGGACTGAGCCAATCGCTGGACGGTTATTCGTTCTCGATGACCGAAAGCAACAAAGCGGACGTGACGGGACAAATCGAGACCGTCAAGGCGACGCTGGCCCTGCTGACGAACAACGAAAACACGAGTCTGGATTCGGAAGAACAGCGCGGATGGCTGTCTTCTATCCAGACCAAGTTCACCGAACTGTCCGAAGGATCGCTGCAAGCGCTCGAAAAGCAGGACAGCCCGGAAGCGAAGCGCCAGGCGGCGCGTATTCAGGGCATTCAGAACGACGCCTACCGCCTCGATATCCTGACCAAAGAACGCTATGACCAGTACACGGCCGACTTGACGGCCGGCATCACTCTGACCTGGCAGATCGCTTTGGCGGGAGCGCTTCTTCTGCTGCTCGCGCTGGGATGGTTCAACGCAAACTTCGCGCGCAGGCTTGCCCGTCGTGCCCGCACCATGAAGGATGCGGCCGTGCGCATTGCGGACGGCGACCTCAGTCTCCAACTCGAAAAGTCCAAGGGACGCGACGAGCTGGACGAGCTGAACAACGCTTTCGGAGTCATGGTCGATAACCTTCGGGGCATCGTGCGTTCGATCGAGGAGAGCGGCCTTGTGCTGGACCGCGTCGCCGGCGAGCTGGACGGCCAGAACGACAAAATGCAGGAAATCGTCTCCCAGGTCGCGACTTCGACCGAAGAACTGGCGATCGGCAGCCAGCGCATCGCGGAAGATCTCGGCGACACGGTCGAGACAGTCGACGGCATGCAGCGCAACTTCGAAGTAAACCTGGCCGAAACGACCGAGTCTTCTTCGGCTACGGAAGAAGCGCTTCGTTTCGTCGAGCACGGCGAATCCGTCATGCGCGAGCAGCTGCGCATCACGAGCGTCAACCGCTCCGCGATGTCGGAAGTGGAGCAGACGGTCGGCGAACTGGAATCCAGCGCGAGCCGGATCGCCACGATGACGCAGCAGGTCGCGCAGATCGCCAAGCAGACGACGCTGCTCTCGCTTAACGCTTCGATCGAAGCGGCGCGTGCGGGAGAAGCGGGCAAAGGCTTTGCCGTCGTCGCGGGCGAAGTGAACAAGCTCGCGGATCAGTCGGATTCCGCCGCGCGAGAAATTTTTGCGACGGTCGAGGAAATCTCCCAGGCGATGATCCGCGTCAAAGGCTCGGTCGAACAAAGCCTCGATTTGTTCCGCAAGCAGGAAGAAGCTTCGGCGGTCACGGAAGAATCGTTCGCCGCGATCAGCGCGCAGGTTCGCCAGATCGCGGGCAGCGTAGGCAAACTGTCGCAGGACATGGAAGAATCGCGCCGCTTGAGCGTGCAGGTTCAGCAGGCGATCGAGAGCATCAGCGCCGTGACCGAGCAGTCCGCGGCGGGCAGCGAAGAGATTACGGCTTCGACGGACGAGCAGAAGCGCGCGTTCGAAGAAATCGGAGGCAAGGTCAAGGAACTGCTGCAGGTCCGCGAGGAAATGCAGCGGGAACTGTCGCGCTTCCGTCTCGACGCGTAACGTTCGGCCGGTTCGTATTCGATACCCGCTCATCAATCCAGAAAGCCCGGTCCCTCTCTCACGGAGAAGGGATCGGGCTTTTATGTGTAAAAACATTTTCTATAAAAAAGTAAGTAAAAGCTGTTGCGCCCCGTAAAAAGCTGTGCTATGATTTATTCATAACAAAAAGTTAGTTAACTTAAAAAATAAACTTAAAGAGAAAAGGAATGCGATATGCGAATCAAATCCGCCGACTCGTTTTCCGATCTGCCCAAATCGAAAACTATTGGAGGAATCAATCATGGAAAAGTTGAACATCGGTATCATTCTGGGAAGCACGCGCGAAGGCCGCCTGAGCCCGCAGGTGGGCGAATGGGTCAAGCGCATCGCCGACGAGCGCGGAGACGCGAACTATCAGATCGTCGATATCGCGGACTATAAGCTGCCGCTGCTCGGCGAAGCCGACGCGACGGAGCAGGCGACCGCCTGGAACGCGAAGCTGGCGGAGCTCGACGGATTCGTCTTCATCGTGCAGGAATACAACCACAGCATCTCGGCCTCGCTCAAAAACGCGCTGGATTACGCCCGCGAAGCCTGGAACAACAAGGCGGCCGGCATCGTCAGCTACGGTTCGGTGGGCGGAGCCCGCGCGGCCGAGCACCTGCGCGGCATTCTGGGCGAGCTGTCCGTCGCCGACGTCCGCGTTCATCCGGCGCTGTCGCTGTTCACCGACTTCGAGAACGGCGCGACGTTCAAACCGGCCGATCTGCACCTGATCAACTTGAACGGCATGCTCGATCAAGTGCTGGCCTGGAGCGGAGCGCTTAAGACGCTGCGCGTTCCGGCGGAGGTATTGTAAGACGGTGCTGTAAGGTTCCTATGCAAGCATGACCCGGTTTTCCCCTCTGTTAGCAAAAGCCCGGTCCGTCAGCGGATCGGGCTTTTGTTCGACCGTTTCCGCCATACGAAAAAAGGTCCGCTTCCCTAAGGGGAAAGCGGACCTTTTTAACGATGCTGCGTATTTGCCTTATAAGCCGTTTCTTACTGTGCGGCGTTTTTGCGCACGCGGATCCGGTTGATCAGGAAAGTAATCGCAAAAACGGCGACCAAAATAACGAAGAACATGCCATGGCTCATCTCATAAACTTCGGCCGTACTGAGAATCATTTTGACGCCGATGATAAAGATCAGAACAAAAGCCGCATTTTCGAGCTCCGGAATCTTCTCCATGAGCTTAAGGATGACCGTCGCGACCAGACGCATCATCAGGATGCCCAGGAGGCCGCCGGCGATCAAGATCCACGGGTTCGGCGAGATGGCGAACGCGGCGAGAATCGAGTCGATGGAGAACGCGATGTCCATCAGTTCGACCGTGATGATCGTACGGACGAACAGGCTCAGTCCGGTCTTGGCCAGCAGTTTCTGCAGCGAAGACTCTTCTTCGCCTTCTTCGTCGTCGTCTCCTCCGCTCCTTGCCTTATCCCAGAAATGCTTGATGGCGATCCAGAGCAGGTAGGCGGCGCCGATATATTTGACCCAGGCGATCTGAACGAGGTAAATGCCGACCCCGATCGCGATAATCCGGAAAATATAGGCTCCCCACAACCCGTAAAGCAGCGCTTTTCTTCTCTGTTTCTCCGGCAGCTTGTTGACGATCGCGGCAAGAACGAGCGCGTTATCCGCCGACAACAAACCTTCGATTACGATCAGCGACAAGATGAATCCCCATCCCGCAGGCGTCGCGAACGCTTCGAGGAAGGTGCTCATTTCGAACAGATGGCTGTAGCCCATTTCCATTCTTTTACAACCCTTTCCTGGTTATATGTTGGTAATTACACTTGCACCTTTGTATTACGAACGAAGAGGCGCCGCGTTTCAACCCGTTTCCGAAAAAAATCGACTGTCGCGCAGAGCTTTAAACTCCTTTTCCGTCAAAGCGTACAAGTGCAAGTTTAGCATAATTGCGGAAGAATGGAAGAGGGAGATTCGATTCGCAGGTAAGCAGGGACGGGTAACGGGTAGAAAGACAATGAACAGGCGGAGGAAGGGGCAGATCATTTCATGAAGCGAACGGCCATCCACACGATCGGCAGCACAAATTTTAACGTATCGGTGCAGGGACAGGGCAGCCCGCTTATTCTTCTGCACGGCGCATACTGCAATCTCGGCGTATGGGACGAACACGTCGAGCTGCTGTCCCGCAGCTTTACGGTGATCCGCTACGATCAGCGGGGATACGGCAGAAGCGACGCGGTCAAACATGCGTTTTCCCACTATCTGGACTTGAAAGCGATCCTCGATTACTTCGGCCTGCGCCGCGCTTCGATCATCGGCTCCTGCAGCGGCGGGGCCGTCGCGCTTGATTTCGCGCTCGCTTACCCCGAATATGTCGAGCAGCTTATCCTGATCGCGCCTTCCCTGAACGGCATGCTTCCTCCGCTTCGCCTCATGACGGAAAGGGTTCGCGACGTCTGGCGGGTCAGGAGGGAAGGAATCGAGCGCGGAGCGGCAGCGTTCGTGCGAAGCCGTTATTGGAGATATGCCGTTCCCCGCGACCGGAGAGCCCGCGCGCGGCTGAAGGAGATGTATCTCGCGAACGGCGTGCACTACCGCTCGCGCCTGAGCATGCAGCGCCCGCTGCTTCCGCTTGCGCGCAAACGGCTGCGGGAGATCGAGTGTCCCGTGCTGATCGTGGAGGGCGAGTGGGATGCGGCGTTCAACCGGAAGGCGGGCCGCTATTTGCACAATCAAATCATGCATTCCTCGCTGATCCGGATGGAAGGCTGCGGTCATTATCCGCATTTGGAACAGCCGCTCGAATTTTCGGCGATTGCCATAAGCGCGCTGAAATCTTCGGCTGCAAGGCGTTGAGGGAGCCGGAGGAACGAATGTGTGCGACGTCGTGAATTTTAAGCGTCGCGCAGCCGATATAAGGGGAAGAGTCAAGCGAAAAGCCTCGGCGGGCGGCTCGTTTTGTCAAGAAACGCCGGCCTGCTTGAAGAAAGGAATGTTCCGCACATGAAAAAGAAACTCGCGCTGCTCTTGGCGTTGGCGCTGCCTCTCGGCGCGGCCGTTCCGGCGGGAGAAGGATCGCCTTCGGCGGAAGCCGCTTCGGCCAAGCAGTGGCTGCAGCTCTCGTCCCGCGCGACGTATTACGGCGAAGTGGCGAACGGGCAGCCGAACGGGCAGGGCACGATCAGATGGGGAGACGACAAGTATTATTCCGGAAGCTTCGCCTACGGAAAGCGCAGCGGCAGAGGCAAATACGTCAACGCGTACGTCGACGGCGGCACGCAGCGTCAGCACCGGGTCGTCTATCAAGGGTCATGGAGCGGAGACGCCATGAACGGCAGCGGCACCCGAACCGAACAGGTGAAGGAAGCGGACGGCAGTCCGTTCTCGGACGGCATCGAAGTCGGCGTGTTCCGAGCGAATGAACTGAATCGGGGCTACAAGGTCGTTCATGCGATGGCGGACCCGGATTACAGCTTCTCTTACCGCGCGAAAAATTACCGGCTCGATATTTTGGGCAGCAACGTCAGTCTGGTTTCGGATTGGAAGACAGGCACGCTGTTCGACGTCCGGTACCGAAAAGGCTCGATCAGCAGGAGCTATTCGCTGTTTCAGGGCAGCACGGACGCCGAGGAGAAGGCCCGTCTCGCTTCGCTGAAATATTTGCGGGGCGTCACGGACGAAGTTACGCCTATTCTATGGCGGTTCAGGGCACTGTCCGAGCGTCTGACTTTGAAGTGAACGAAGGATGCGATGCCCGGAAGGGTCTCCGTTTGAAGCCGTTTTTCGACGCTTGCGCGCGAAGAACGGCTTTTTGCCGTGCGCGGACAGCTCGAAAAAGTCCTTAAAAACAAAAAAATTCCTGGACCATGTCCGGGAATGCTTCTTGCTGCCGTATATTCGCGTTGGGCCCCCGGCCAAAGCCGGGTACCGCGCCAGGCGCCTTATTGGGCCAGCGCTTCCTTCGTAATGAGTTTGAGATCGACCGGCGACAGCGTTTCTTCATTGATCATTTCCGGCAGAATATGTTCCAGGAAGTAATCGACGCAGTTCAGCTTGATTCGCTTGATCTTGACGAGCGCATTGCGGTACATCGCCACGAATTCCTTTTCCGTATTGCCTTTTTGCAGTTCGGCGAACGCTTCGTAGACCTGATCCATCTTGTCCGCGACTTCGAGAATAAGCCCTTCGAGCGATTCGTCCTTGCCCTCGCGCAGCTGTCTGCGGAAAGTCGGCTTGAACTCTTCCGGAATATTTTCTTCAATAAAATGCGCGAT
Source organism: Saccharibacillus alkalitolerans (assembly GCF_011090185.1). Taxonomy (GTDB): domain Bacteria; phylum Bacillota; class Bacilli; order Paenibacillales; family Paenibacillaceae; genus Saccharibacillus; species Saccharibacillus alkalitolerans. The sequence continues at coordinate 200,537 of NZ_JAAFGS010000006.1, forward strand.
CATGCCTTCTTCGACCTGCTGGATCAGCTGGCGCAGCTCCGGCGACGAATGCTTGACCGGCGTCTTGATATCCCCGATAAAAATTTCTCCGTAATCATGGCTGCTCGTAATTTCGTAAAGCTTTTTCCAGTCGATTACGGCGCCGTGTTTTTCTTCGATATCGGCGAGCGTCTTGGCGTACTGGACCACTTTCCAGGAGTGCGCGGCCACGCTGTGTTCTTCGAACTTGAATTTGCCCGGACAGCGGATGATGCGTTCCAGCCCGTCGAGCGAGCGGAAATAGCGGTGAATTCCCATGTCTTTTCCTTCTTTCGCGAATGTCTTGATTTGAATAGTTAGAGTAGGGCACCTTCAGTATAGGCATGTCATGTTCGGGGAAAGTCAACGGACGGTCAAGCGGCGGTCAAAGATGACGCGAATGCGGTCTTTTTTGAAAAAAGAACCCCTTACGCTCTCCGAAAGCCGAACAGCCTTCAGGGAACGTTAAGGGGTATTCCAGGACTCGCCGAATCTTTTTACCGCGGCTTCGTCAGGGACAAACTCATGAGGCACGGCCGCTGCGTTTCTTCATCAAATAAAATACCGGCAGTCCCGCCAGCGTAATGCCGATGCCGATCAGCGAGCGGACGGGGCTGTCCAGCAGCGTGCTGACCAAAATATAAAGCCCGCCCGCGATGCCGACAATCGGCGTGATCGGATAGAGGGGGACCCGGTACCGGCCCGCCGCCGAAGCGACTTTGCGGCGCAGGATGAAGACGCCGAACACGCCCGCCGTGAAGAAAATCCAGAGCACGAACACGAGCAGGTCGGTCAGCGTGTTGAACGTGCCCGAGAAGATGTACACCGCCGCCAGAGCCGTTTGGAAAATGAGGGCGTTCGCGGGGGTGCCGAACCGGGGATGAATCTGCCGCAGGAAGCCCGAGAACGGCGCGATGCCGCGTTCGCCCATGGCTTGAGGCACGCGCGCTGCGGTCATCAGATAGCCGTTCAGCGCGCCCAATACGGAGACGATGATGCCCGCGGTGATAAACGCGCCGCCTCCGCCGCCGAGCAGCGCTTCGGCCGCATCGGCGCCGGGAGTCGGCGACGAGACGATCTGCTCGAACGGCAGCGCCCGGAAAATCGCGAGGTTGAACAGGACGTATACGACGATGACGAACGATACGCCGATCAGAATGACTTTGGGCAGCGTCTTGGCCGGATTTTTCATTTCGCCGGCCATATTGGTCACGCCGATCCAGCCGTCGTAAGCCCACAGCGTACCGAGGATAGCCGCGCCGAAGCCTGCCGCGCCGGCCGACAGGCCGGTCACGCCGGCAAAGCCCGGCTGGCTGCCGGCCAGCAGCCCGAACGCCACAATGCCTACGACCGGAACCAGCTTGCCCGCCGTTGCCAGCAGTTGGATAAAGCCGCCGTATTTGGTCGAAATCACGTTCATGAGCAGGATGAAGAGCAGAATGCCGACGGCGAGCATCTTCTGCTGCATGCCGTTCATCGGCAGAAAATACCCCGAATACGAAGCGAACGCGATAGCCAGCGCCGCGACGGAAGCGGGATATGAAATGACCGCCTGCACCCAGCCGAGCAGAAAACCGACGGTCTCGCCGTACAGTTCTTCGAGATAGGCATACAGGCCGCCGGCTCTCGGAATGGCCGCGGCGATCTCCGCGACGGAGAGGGCGGAAGCGAGCGTAATGATGCCGCCGGCCACCCAGGCCAGAATGCTCAGCCAGGGAGAGCCCGCGTTGGCCAGCACGATGCCCGGCTTCAAGAAAATACCCGAACCGATAATCATGCCGACGACGATCGCCATCGCTTCAAGGAACGTTATCGACTTTTTTAATTCGGAAGAAGAGGGAGTTTGACGGTTGGACAAGGGATTCACGTTTCCTTTCGATTGCGAATAAACGGATACGGCTTCGCCGCCCAGCGGAGTCGGGGGCCGCTTTCGGAGCGGGCCTTTCCGGCCGAAGAAGCGAACATCCGGGAGCGGCATGCGGCGGTTCGAAAACCGGCAGCAGGCCAACCGGGTTATTTTATCATTTTTCTCCGGGCATGAATATGACTTGTTTTGTAAGTTTTGGACGAAACGATTCGAAAGGGCGATCTCGAAAAAACAAACATCACCCCTGAATAATTTCCATTGTATGCGTTTACACAAAAAGCCATAATAACGAGGCAAGGTTATTCAAACCATGAACCAAGGGGAGGAAATACCGTGACAAAGAGAAAAATGAAATGGTTCGGCATGGCAATGACCGGGGTGCTGGCGATCAGCCTTAGCGCCTGCGGAGGCGGAGGATCGAATTCGACTAACGCCAGCGGAGGAGGAGCTTCCGAACCGGCGGCCGGCGGCGGAGACGGCGCTTCGGCGGAAAACGTCACGATCACGTTCCAAAACATTTATCCGGACGCCAGCGACCCGAAGAATCAAATGCTGAAGAAGATCGTCGAGCAGTACGAAAGCGAACATCCGAACGTCACGATCGAGCTGGATTCGCTGAATACCGACCAGCAGAAGCTTAAGCTGAAAACGCAGGCCGCTTCGAAAGAAGTGCCGGACATCACGGTCGTCAACCCGGCCGCCCAAATGCAGCCGTTCGTCGACGCCGACCTCTTCGCGCCGCTTAACGACATGGTGGAAGAAAACGGACTGAAAGACACGTTCCAATCGGGCATCCTCGATTACTATACGTTCGACGGCAATCTGTACGCGCTGCCGGACGGCAACAACATCGGCGTCGTGTACTACAACAAGAAGCTGATGGAGCAGGGCGGGGTGGAAGTGCCGAAGACGTTCGAGGAAATGATCGAAGCCGTCAAGACGCTGAAATCCAAAGGCATCCAACCGATGGTCATCGGCGAAAAGGACAGCTGGACGGGCTCGTTCCTGTTCATGAACATTCTGCTCAGAACGAACGGCGGCCCGGGCTTCCTGCAGGACGTGCTGGACGGCAAAAAGACGTTCGAAGATCCGGCTTACGTCGAAGCGATCGAGGCGTTCCAGCAGCTGGTCGACGCGGGCGCTTTCCAGGACGGCGCGACTTCGTTCGACTATAACTCCGGCGAGAACCTGTTCAAGACGGGCACGGCGGCCATGTACTACATGGGCAGCTGGGCAACGGGCGGCATCGAGACGGCCGAAGTGAGCAAAGACGGCAACGTCGGCGTCTTCCAGTTCCCTACCGTAGGCGGCAAAGGCAATCCGGACGAGTTCATGCTGGCTCCGGGCAGCGCGTTCGCGATCTCGAAAAACAGCAAGCACCTGGAAGAAACGAAAGACTTCCTCAATTACTTCATGCTGAACTTCCCTAAAGAAGCGTTCGAAGTCAAAGGCGCGGTCGGCATCGCCCAGAACGTGGAAGGCGACTTCAAAGCCGCCGGTTATTCCGACATGGCCATGAACGTGCTGGACCTGTTCAAAAAAGTCAAAGGCGGCGACCTGGCGTTCGACAACACGATGAACCCGGGCACGACGCAGGCTCACCTGTCGGGTACGCAGAGCCTGTTCGTAGAGAAGAAAGACGCGGCGGCGGTAGCCAAAGAACTGCAGGCCGCTTACGAAGACAACAAGTAAAACGGCAAGCCTGACGGACACAGAAGGGGACCGGCGGTCCCCTTCTCTTCGTCGGCCCCGCTTAAGGAGGCGGCTTTCGCGTGAATGTGTTAAAAGTATCCCGCTGGACGATCGCGGCATTCATTCTGCCGTGTCTGATCGTGTATGTCGGTCTCGTCTTCGTCCCGATCCTCGTCTCGCTGTACAGCGGCCTGCTGGATTGGAACGGCATCGGCAAATCGACTTTTATCGGGCTCGATAACTACGTCAAAATGTTTACGAACGATTCGGTATTCTGGCCTTCCGTGCGCCGGACGTTTACGCTGGCCGGATTCTCGATGCTGGTGCAGGTGCCGGTCGCGCTGCTGGTCGCCATTCTGATCACCCGATTCGTGCGGCGGCCGAACTTCCTGGTGTCCAGCTACTTCCTGCCGGTCATCCTGTCCGTCGCCATCATCGGACAGCTGTGGAAAACGATCTACAATCCCGCTTCGATGGGCGGCATGATCAACGGGATCCTGACAAGCCTCGGGCTGGAATCGTGGACCCACTCCTGGCTGACCGAGCCGAAGATCGCGATCTACGCGATTATTCTCGTCTCGCTGTGGCAGTATCTCGGCTATCATATCCTGATTCAGTTTACGGGCATTCAGAACATTCCGAGCGAAATCTACGAGGCCGCCAAGATCGACGGAGCCGACGGCTTCAAGGCGGATCGTTACATTACGCTGCCGATGGTTCTGCCGATTCTCAAGATTTCGATCGTCCTGTCGTTTATCGGCTCGCTCCAGTCATTCGATCTGATCATGGTTATGACGGGCGGAGGGCCGGCGCACGCGACCGAAGTGCTGGCGAGCCATATGTACAATATGTCGTTCATCACGATGAAATACGGATACGGCAGCGCGATCGCGAACGTGCTGATCACGATGTGCCTGATCGCGACCGTTCTGATCAATCTGCTGTTTACCCGGTTGGAAAAGCGGTACAACTGAACGGATTCGCGCCGTCTGCCGAGCGTCGTGCGCCGGAGACGATTCGCATCCGCCTGCTTTCGATTCTCCCATTAATCCAGGAAAGGGGGCTCCGCCCATGAGTCAATTCGCCAGTTCCGCGGGTTCGAAGCCCGCGCTCAAAGTCCGCAGCCGGCGCATTTCACCGAAAGCCTTGATCGCTTATCTCTTCTTCGGACTCCTCCTCGTCACGCAGCTGTATCCGCTGCTGTGGCTGCTGATCTATTCGCTCAAAACGAACGAGGAGATCCTCTCGGGCAGCTTCTTCGCCCTGCCGGCCCAATGGCAGTGGAACAACTACGAGGGAGCCGTCGAGGGCGGCAGCTATTTCCGCTATCTCGGCAACAGCTTGTTCGTGACCGTCACGACGATGGCGGGGGTCATTCTGTTATCGTCGCTGGCGGCGTTCGCCATTGCCCGATTCCGCTGGAAGTACGGCCAGCTCGTGATGCTTCTGTTCCTGCTCGGCATGATGATTCCGATGCAGGGCACGCTGCTTCCGCTGATGATCATCTTCAAAAACATTCACATTCTGAACACCCACTTGGCGCTGATCCTGCCGTACATGGCGTTCCAGATGCCGATCGCCGTCTTCATCCTCAGCGGATTCCTGCGAACCATTCCGCACGAGATCGAAGAGTCCGCCATCATGGACGGAGCAGGCCCGTTCCGCATCTTCCGCAGCGTCATTCTGCCGGTCTCGATCCCGCCGATGATGACCGTCTGCATCCTGACTTTCATCAATGTCTGGAACGAATATATCCTGGCCGCGACGTTCATTTCGTCGGAACGGCTGAAGACGCTGCCGTTCGGCGTATACAGCTTCGTCAGCCAGTATTCGGTCAATTACGGAGCAATCGGGGCTTTCCTCGTACTTGCTGCCCTGCCGGTCATCGTCGTCTATTTCCTGCTGGCAGAAAAAATTACCAAAGGCATGGTGGCGGGCGCGGTTAAGGGTTAAGATGAGGCTATGAGACGCTTAACGAAACCTTTGACCCAAAAAATAAATACGATTTACGGCCGGCTGTTCCCGATATTCCTGTTCAGTCTGCTCGGTCTTCTGCTGATCGTAAGCCTTGTCTATTATCAGCGGGCGACCGATCAGGTTCGGGAACAAGTGGGAGCCCTGGCGGAAAAAAATATGTCCCAGACCGTCGCGCTGTTCGAGCAGCTGCTGGACGGATACGACAGCGTCACCAAGACGCTGGGCAGCAACGGCGAATTGATGCGGCTGTTGAGCCGATCGTATCCGTCTGACGTCTCGAGCGCCCGGATTCAGTCCGAGCGGCGGATCACCGATATCCTGGGCGCGATTTTTTATTCGCGCAGCGACATCGTCGGCATCCACATGCTGACCGACGAAGGCAAGGTATACAGCTTCGCCCGCTCGATGGGCGCGGCGGTCCAGTCGTACCCGGACAAGCCGTGGTTCGCGGAACTGAAGCGTTCCGAAGGCGACATCCGCTGGCTCGGCGTCTATCCGAAATCGCTGATGAGCGGCTGGACGGACCGGCCCGTTTTTGCGTTCGGACGCCAGGTATTCGAGCTTGAAGGGTTGAAATCGGTCGGCTATGTGCTGATCGAGGTCGAAGCCGACGCGATTACCTCGGCCGTCTCGAACGCCAGCCTCGGACAGAATACCCAGGTTGCTATCCGGGACGGCAGCGAGCACGATATTATACGCACCGGTTCCGAAGCGGAAGCCTGGCAATCCGTTCCGGAAGATTGGCCCGGACTGCTGAAGGCGGGAGAAATTCGAGCTTACGAGGGCGGGGACTGGCTGCTCACGGCGGCGCAGGTGGAGAAGACCGGCTGGACTATACTGCGCGCCGCGCCGCAGAGCGACCTCAAGCTGGAACTGCGCGAGACGCAGCAGTTTCTGATGACGGTCATTATCGCGCTCATTTTCGCGGCAACCCTGCTGTCCACCGTCGTTTCCCGTTCGTTTTCGCTGCCGTTCAAGCGCCTTGTCCAGCAGATGAAGCAGGTCGAAAGCGGCAATTTCAAAGGCCAGGTGCACATTCAATCTTATGAAGAGATCAATGTGCTGGTCGGCTCGTTCAACCGCATGGTGCGCGAAATGGACGGATTGATCGAGGGGATCAGGCAGGCGTCGATCAGCGAGAAAAATGCCCAGCTGCAGGCGCTGCAGTCGCAGGTCAATCCGCATTTCCTGTTCAACACGCTGGATATGATTTATTGGATGCTCGACGAGCGCGAGGACGATCGGTTGGAAGGCGTCATTCTGGCGCTGTCCAAAATGTTCCGCTACAGCAGCGACTGGGAAGAGGGCGCCCGCGTCAGGCTGCGGCTGGAGCTGGAGCAGCTCAAATCCTACCTGACCATTATCGAGACCCGGCTCGGACGCCGGGTGCTGACGCAGATCGACGTCGAAGAACGCTGGTTGGATGCTCCGGTGCCGAAAATGATTCTGCAGCCGATCGTCGAGAACGCCGTCAAATACGGACTCGAACCGCTTCGGGAAGGCGGAACGCTGCGCATCTACTCCGAAGCGGAAGAGGACCGGCTGCACATTATCGTGGAAGATAACGGGGCGGGAATGGATGCGGCGACGCTCAGACGGCTGGAGATTCTGCTGGACTATCCGCCGGCGGCCGAACGTCATATCGAGGGCGGCCGCATCGGAATCGGCCTGCTCAACGTGCAGCGCAGGCTGCGCCTCATGTACGGGGAAGCCTACGGACTTACGATTCACAGCATACCGGGGAGCGGGACGAAGGTGCGCGTCACCTTCCCGATTCCGGGCGAGGAGGACTTGGCGTGAACATACTTGTCGTGGACGACGAACCGATTATTCGCAGCGGGATTCAGCGCACGATTCAGCGCTCTTTCCCCCAGCACAAAGTGATACTCGCCGAAGGGCCGACCGATGCGGTCCAGCGGCTTAAGAACGAGCTGATCGATCTGGTGCTGACGGACGTGCTGATGCCGGGCATGAACGGACTCGAGCTGATGGAAGTCTCCCGTACGCTGCATCCCGATACCAAGTGGGTCGTCATCTCCGCTTATTCGGAATTCGAGTATGCGAAGAAAGCCGTGCGTCTCGGCGCGCGGGATTACCTGCTCAAGCCGATCGGCAAGGACATTCTGGTCGAACTCATTAAAAAGATGGGCGAGGAAATCGCCGAGCGCAACATACGGGCCAAAGAGAGCCTGCTGCTGAAGCAGAATCTGCGTTTCCTGCGGGAGGCGGTGTTTGCGAGATGGGCGTCCGGCCTCGATCTGGGCGGCATCGATCTGGCTTCGTTTACGGAGTCGTACCCCGACTTCCACCTGCTGATGGTGCATGTCGAGAGCGACACGGACACCAAACTGGAACATTTTATCGTGGAAAACGTCATGAACGAGCTGATCGCCTCCTTCGGCCGGGGCTTCGTGGCGAGCATCGACGCCAAAAGCCTGCTGGGACTGGTCAAGATCGAACGCGGAGGAAGCCCGGCGGCGCTGAACGAAGAACTGCGAAGCTGTCTCAAGCGCTACCTGAAAAAGCCGTTCCAGCTGCTTGTTTCGGGCAGGATCGAAGACCCGTCGCAGGTGCCCGATGAAGTGCGCCGCATGCGCGAATCGTCGGAATACCAGGTGTACGATCATTACGCCAGCGGCGGCGAACAGGCGGTCGAAGTCGCGCTGCAGTACATAAGGGCCCGGTACGGCGCGGAACTGTCGCTGGAAAAGGTGGCGTCCGTCGTCTATCTGAACCCGGCTTACTTCAGCCAGCTGTTCAAGCAGAAGACGGGCCAGGGATTCAAAGACTACGTCACCCAGATCCGGCTGGACCGCGCGATGGAAATGCTGGGCGAATCGGAACTGAAAGTCGGCGACATCGCCGAGCGGGTCGGTTACCCGGATGTGCGGCATTTTTCTCAGGTGTTCCGTAAAAAGATCGGCTGCACGCCGTCGGAGTACCGGGAACAGTTCAAGGCCCGGTGCTGAAAAAAGGCGGGCGGCACGGCACGGGTGGGGCCGCCGGGTCTGCCCGCCTTGACAGTGCGGATAATCGAACGAACGGAATAAGAAGCACGATAAGCGCAAAGGGGAAGCTAACAAGCTTTCTCTTTTTTTATTTATTTTGGATATTTATGTTATAAAAGATGCGTAAATGGATAAGTTAAGTAATGGGTGACAAATACCTTATGACCGGAAGGGGAAGTGAACGAGTGGAAAAGAGAGTTCAGACTTCGCTGCTTCGTCGTATGTCTATGGTTTTGTTGGGGTTGGTGCTGTTATTGCCGGTGGCGGTGTGGCCGGGAGCGCAGCGGGCATCGGCGGATATACCTACGGCACAATGGACCAACTTGTCTTCGCAAACGTACGGAAATCTTCAAGATGTAGCTTACGGAAACGGTGCATGGATCGCAGTCGGACAGGGCGGAACAATACTTAGATCGACCGATACGGCGAACTGGACGAAAATTATAGTCAGTCAAGGTCCGAATGTAACAGAAACAAGAAACTTCTACGGAGTTAGCTACTTGAATAATAATTGGTATGCTGTCGGACAAAACAGCATGATCTACACTTCTTCGGATAACGGTGTGAATTGGAGTATAGTGAATAATCCGGATATAAATGCCGACCTTTCCTCTATTAATGTTGGCTTGAACGCCCAAAACCAACCGACTTATGTAGCAGTAGGTCGACCCTATCTTTCCTATGTATCAAACGACGGTGTAAATTGGTCATCCAATGAAGTGGATATAAATTCCAATTGGTTGTTAGATGTGGCTTATGGAAATGGGCACTTTCTTGCTACTACAAAAACAATAGGTCCCGGTTCTTCGACTTCCGTATCGGAATCGGTATACGGGACGAACTGGACTTCTCTTGGCAGCATGCCCGGCGCATCTTCCGGCATTGTCTTTGCTGATAATCAATTTGTGGTATCTAACGCCTATAGCAACGAAATTTATTATTCCTCGAACGGAACGAGTTGGACTCCCCAATCGGCAGGTACGAGTTCGATTGGAGGCTGGAACGACATTGCCTACAACAAGCAGTACAACAATCTTATGTTAGTAGGAGTGAATAATACTGATTCCATCGCTGCTCATTTCGGAACTGTAAACGGCTTCTGGACTGAAGAAACTATCGCTCCTGCTTTCTACTCCTTGAACGGAGTTGCCGCTAACGGAGCGAATGCCGTAGCGGTCGGTAACGAGGGTGCCCTTTTCGCAAGAGGAGTAACGCTTTCCACCGAAAACAAGCTTTCTTCCCTTACTCTTACAGGTGCTCAATTAAAGGGTGAATTTGACCCGACGAATCCCCAAGTTATAGCGACGGCATCTTCCGATACGACTCAAATCGACGTCACTCCTGTAACGGAGAGCGTATATGCGACTGTCAGAGTCAATAATCAAATCGTGTCTAGAGGAGATTCGCTTACGGTTCCGCTGTCAAACAACAGCTTGAATACCCAAATAAATATTGAAGTTACGCCTCAAGACACAAATGCTTCTCCACGATTGTACAATTTGATAATCGAACGGGAAAACGATGCCGAACTGAGCAACTTGGCTGTCAGTCCGGGCGGACTTAGCCAACCGTTCAGCAGAGAGAACCGTTACTACTGGACCGAAGAAGTAGGAGCAGACGTCGAAAATTTGAATGTCACGGCTACTGCTGTTAACAGTCAATCTACTATCGAGATTAGCGTTAACGATGCGGCATGGCTACCTGCCACTTCGGGATCCGCGGCATCGGTTCCGCTTCGCGAAGGATATAACTTGATCGATATTCGGGTTACTTCGCCATCCAGCTATAACTCTAAATCGGTTATATACCAAATTTCGGTAATTAGAGAATCCAGCGCTTATTTGAAAAGTTTGACAATTGACCCGGGCGAATTGAAACCGCCTTTCGATCCGCTTGAAAAAGAATACAATGTTTATCTGGACAATGAAGTAAGCGAAATCGAAGTCGTGCCGACCGCGGTGAGCGAAAACGCAACCATTACCGTGAACGGCAAAGAAACGGTCAGCGGAAGCGTGTACACGGCCCAGCTTGAAGAAGGAATGAACGAGATCAATATCGTGGTTACAAACGAAAGCCAGCCTCCGTTATTGATCAACAACGTTGGAAGCCAAGTTTCCCCAGAAATCAATCGTCAAGAGTATAGAATTTCGGTCTATCGTGCAGGCGAAGAACCGAATCCGTTCCTCCAAAGCTTGACGATTAACCCTGGGGCGTTGAATGAGCCTTTCGATCCTGCTCAAGAGGAATATACGGCTACCGTATCGAATGCCGTGTACAATCTTGATGTTACGGCGGTTCCGGTAGACACGAATGCGGTTGTTACCATCGGAGGACAGCGTGCCGATGAACAATATTCTCGAACCGTGCCTTTGAATGTGGGTCCTAACGAAATCAACATTCAGGTCTCGGCCGGCGAAGAAGCCGTAAAGTCTTATAAGATCACCGTCACCCGCCTGGATCCTCCGGTAAATCCGAATCCAAATCCGAATCCGGGTCCTGTAAATCCGGCACCGGCGCCAACCACGCCGGTCCCAAGCACGCCGGCGCCGACCACACCAACGCCGACTACACCGACAACGCCAACCACGCCGGCTGACGGTCTGGAAGTCATCGTGAACGGTCAGCCGACGACGATCGTCGCGACCGGGGGAACGTCGCAGGTCGGCGGACAAACGGTGTTCACGGCGACGATCGACACGGCGCGTCTGGCGACGCTGCTTACGGGCGGCAGCAATCAGAGCGTCGTCATTCCGGTCAGAACGGAAGCAGACCGCGTCATCGCCACGATGACCGGCGAAGCGGCCGCCCTGCTGACTTCGAACAATGCCACGCTTCGCGTGGAGACGACGCTCGGCAACTACACCCTTCCGTCGTCGCAGCTGCGTCTGGGAACGGCCGCGAGCACGCTCGGCGTTCAGGCGGGTTCCGCCGATCTTAGCGTCAACATCGTAATCGAAGAAAGCGGAAGCGACGTGCAGAACCGCTTGACGCAAGCCGCCGCGGCTCAAGGCTTCACGGGCGTATCGACTCCGGTCGACTTCACGATTACCGCTTCGGCGGGCGGCCGTACGGCCGAAGTCAACGACTTTACGGAATACGTGGAGCGCGAGCTTCCGATTCCGAACGGAATCGACCCGAACCGAGTCACGACAGCCGTCGTGATCGAGCCGAACGGCACGGTGCGCCATGTGCCGACAGCCGTGACGCAGGTGCAAAGCAATGACTATGCGCAGGTCAACAGCTTGACGAACAGCAGCTATGCGCTGATCTGGAATCCGAAGGAGTTCCCGGACGTGGCGGGCAAATGGTCGCAGGCGCCGGTTAACGACATGGCGTCCAGACTGGTCGTAAACGGAGTGGGAGAGAACCGCTTCAATCCGGAAGGCGCAGTGACGCGCGCCGAATTCGCCGCCATCTTGGTACGCGCGCTGGGGCTGCCGAGCAGCGGACAAGCGGGCGGATTCAGCGACGTGGCGTCCGGCGAGTGGTACGCGGAAGCCGCGGCCACAGCCAACGGTTACGGCCTGATCACGGGCTATCCGGACGGCACGTTCCGTCCGAACGCCACGATTACCCGTCAGGAAGCGTTCGCGATTCTGAACCGCGCCACGCAGATCGTGCCGATCCGGATCGTGGACGGAAGCAGCGAACTGAGCGGATACCGCGACCGCGGAGATGTAGCCGGTTGGGCGAAAGACTCCGCGGAGAGCGTGCTTTCGCTCGGACTGGTACAGGGCAGCGGCGGATGGCTGCATCCGGAAGCGACGCTGTCCCGCGCCGAGTCGGCAGCTGTCGCGCAGCGCCTGCTGCAGCACGGAGCGCTGATCGATTAAGAACGAAAAACAGCTGTAACGATTCGTAAAGCAGCAAGCCGCGGCCGGCGGATGATCGGCCGCGGCTTTTTTGCGCGCGCGGGCACGGAAACGCAAGTGGGCAGCTGCAAGCGCCAAAAGCGGAAGCCGAGAGGAGAACATGGCCGCGTTTTCGTTCTCCTTCGCGAAATGTAAAGTTTCCGCCCGATTTTGTCGATGATAGAAATGAAGAAACCGATTGGGCTTGGATCAAGGGGAAAGGGGAAGACTATGCAGAACCGCAGAAAAGATCCGTTCCGTTACGTGCTGAAGGAACCGATCGCGTTTGAAATGTGGATTATCAGTTTGAACGGCGCAGCCGCTCCGGAGAAGCCGATCAGGGCGGAACTTCGGGATGTCAGCCGCTCGGGATGCCGGATTTCGATGCCGCTCGGCATACCGGTGGACAAGAACGAAATTCGTATCGGACTGAACATCGTACTGAACGTGGACATGCTTCGGCTGGAAGGTACGCTCCGCTGGAACCGTCGGGAGGAAGACGGCTACGATTACGGCGTGCAGCTTCATATCGCGCCGGAGTACAAGGAAGTGCTGTCGAGAGAAATGAGAGAATTGGCCGGTGCCGACCGGATAAGGGTTATGTAAGCCGGGTCTTCGCGATTTCGGCTTTTTTGGTATGGCGAGGATGAAGACGGGAAACAATCGAACGAAACCAAACATTAAGACACCTGTACGTATGGCGGCCGTCTGCCGCGAACTGCTCTGCGGATTACATGGGAAACCCTCCTTTACTCGTCATTCGCGTTTTTTTGAATCATTCGGCATTCAGCGAATCCGCGCCTGCGTCAGCGCTTCAATCCGTTCGGTTCGACCGGTTTGCTGAGCCAGTGCTCGTCCGTCTGGACATGGTTTTTGCGCACGAATTTGGCCAGGCTGCGCTTGAAGTCGTCGTAGGCGAAAGAGTCCGCCAGCCGGACGACATAGCCTTCCTGTTCCCCGCCGCAGTTCGAAATGCGGGTGTAGCAGGCTTTGATCGTTTTTTCGTCCCATACGCCCCGATACAGCACCGGAACGGTCGGGATATGAAGTTCGCGTGCCAGACGCTCCGTGTCGTCCCACGACAGGCAGACGTTATGATCGTCCCAGACCGAGAACAGCATAAAATAATCGGGAAGCTGCTCGTATTTGATCGAATGCTTCGCATACAGATTTTCCCCGCACAGCCGCCAGCCTTCCGGAATAAGATAGCGGATGCCGCCATGCAGCGTCTTGACGTAGTGACGGGAGACATGGTCTTTGCTGTCGAGCGACCGCGCATGGATGGACTCCGGGTACATCGTCGTGTTTTCCCCGTCCATTTTCTCCGTTACGACCACTTCTTTGCCGACAAAATGCGCCGTGTCCCGCAAAATCTTGTCGTCGTCCGTATAGCTTCTGGACCAGGGCAGGTGCATCGTTTTCGGATATTTGATTTTCATGGGTTCGCCTCGCTTGTTCTTTCTATGAATCTTGCCGCGTGAATTCCTCGATGAACGGTTCGTTTTTTTCTACTTTCCATACGTGTCGGCTTCCGCGAAAAAGTACATCTTGGCCAGCTTCTCGCCGCCGAGCAGATGATAAATGTTAGACGCGCCCGCGTCGCCGCCGTGCAGAATCTCCATGTGGCATTCGATCCGGCCCGCCACGTCCAGCGCGAAGTCGTCGCTGTAGCCGAGCGCCTTCAGCAGATGGCAGCCGATCGAGGCGGAGACGTGTTCGTGTCCGAAGTACGAATAGTAGCCCCGCGCTTCTTTCCACGTTTTGCAGAACGGCTTGCCGATGTCGTGCAGCAGCGCCGTCCACTGCATGGCCAGCCGGTCGTCTTCTTCGTAAAAGGCGTTCACATATTCCAGCACCGCGTACGTATGCTGCGACAGCGTGCGGGTGTGGAACGGATTGCCCTGATCGTAGCCTAGCATCTGCGCGAAAAGGGGGAAGGCCGACAGAACGGCGAACAGCTCGTCGTGTCCGGCTTCCTGACGAAGCAGCCGCTCGATCTCCGAACGAAGCTCGTCGGCGCGCGGCGGTTCTGCGAGGCCGCAGAGCACGGATTCGTCGGGCATGTGGACGGGATGCACGGCCTCGAAGCCTTCGCCGGGCAGCGGAAATTGCAAATTTTTCGCGTATTTGGCCATGATTTTGCCGTCCAGCTTGCGCTTGCGCGAAGAGATCCGCCGAACCGCCGTTTCGTACAGCGTGTCGAAGACGTGCGCTTCGATCCGGCAGTCGGCAAAGCGCTTCACGAACTTGCCGCGTCGGTCGCGATCGACGTTGGTCGCGTCGAAGATCACGTCGCGGCCCGCTTCCAGCGCGGCGCCGATCTCCCTGAACGCCTCGTCGAAAATGACGTAGGTGTTTTTTTGCCGGGATTCGCCGCCGAACAGCTTCAACCGGATGGCGTCGGTAGAGACGATAACGCCGCGGGTCTCTTGTTCCAGCTTCTGCGCATAGACGCTTTTGCCGCTGCCGGGGATACCGATCAGCATATGGATAGTGTTGGTTCGAACGGGTTTCATAAGGGATTTCACCTCCTTCCGGGGGAGGGACCCGTAAACAGTATACCCGATTTACCGTCCGAGCGTCAGGGAACAGGGAAGCAGGGACCTTCGTCGCTTTTTAAAATACACTTGTATTAATTAAAAGTTCATGTTTATAATACACGTGTGTTATAAAAAGAAACGGAGAAGAGGAACGGAATTGAGGAGTATGGAGATTGTGCTGGCGGCCTTGAATCTCGCGGTGCTGGTGCTTATGCTGCGGAGAAAGACCCGGACGAAGGGATGGGCGGCCGCCGGATTGGCCGGATCGGCCGCCGCTCTGCTGACGCAGGTCTGGCTGGAGGGCGCGAGGTGGGAATTGATTCCGCTGTATGCGATTCTGCTGCTGCCGGCTGCGGTGATGCTGCGAAGAATTTTTGCGCGAGAGGAACGGGAGGTGAAAAAGCCGCGCTTGTCCCGGCGGCTGCTCGCCGGGACAGCCGCGCTGCTCTACGGAACCGCCGCGATTCTGCTGCCTGTCGTTCTGCCGGTATTCGCTTTCGAACCGCTGAAAGGCCCTTACCGGGTCGGCACCGTCACGTATGCCTGGACGGATCAAACGCGGCCGCAGGTGCATGCGCAGAACCCGGCGAAGCGCAGGGAGCTGCTCGTGCAGTTCTGGTATCCGACGGACGAAGACGCTGCGGGCGCGGCGGCGCCTTATCTGAGCGATCCGCGCGTCTTCGCGGAGGCGTTCGCGGGCAATGAAGGCGTGCCTCCGCTGCTGTTCGACAGCATGCGGCTCGTACGCACGCATTCGCGGGCGGCGGCGCCGTTGTCCGCGGCGAAGCGCGAATATCCGGTCGTGATCTACTCGCACGGCAATCGGGGATGGAGCGGGCAGAGCACATTCCTGACGGAGCAGCTCGCTTCGGAGGGCTATATCGTGGTCGGTATCGAGCATGCCGGCGGCACGAATACGACCGTCTTCCCGGACGGCGAGGTGATGCCGTTCTACGCGGACGCGGGCCAGGAGCTGGACAACGGCGCGTTCGACCGGTTGGCCGACGACGTCTGGGTGCCTGATGTGAAGTTCGTGCTGGATCGGCTGGAGGAGATCGCAGACCGAGGCGGCGGGAGAGGCGGGCCGGAATCCGGCGGATCGGACGCGCAGAGCGGCAGTCCGGGAAGCGCGGAAGCGGGCTCGGGCATTTCCGAGGCGGCCGAGCGATTCGCGGGACGGATCGATACGGAGCGGATGGGCATCGTCGGCTATTCGATGGGCGGCGCGGCCGCGGTGCAGACGCTGCTGAGCGACGATCGGCTCAAGGCGGGGATCGACATGGACGGAGGGTTTTACGGTTCGCTGCGCGCGCCGAACGGCATCGGCCGTCCGTTCATGCTGATCAGCGCGGACAGCACGTTCAGGCCGGATTCGATGAGCGACGAAGCGTTGGCGCAAATCGGCGCTTCCCGGTCCGAATACGACGAGACGGTCGGCGAACTGCTGGAGCGTCAGGCCCATGCGGCCGACGGAGGCAATTACGTGTTGACGCTCGCGCATACGGACCATACGAGCTTCTCCGACGCGCCGCTGTATTCGCCGCTGCTGTCGGCGGCATCCGGGCTGGACCCGCGGGGCGCGCATGCCGTGATCCGCACCTATACGGAGGCGTTCTTCGGCAAATACTTGAAAGGGGAAAGGGTGGACCTGTCCGCTCTCGAAGCGGGCACGGAGAATGATCATACGCTGATCAAAGGGCAATGAAAAAGCGGAGGAAAGGGGGCGGCAGGCCCCCTTTCCTTCGCGCCGTTTCGGGAAGATTTTCGCGTCGGACGTCCAGGGAGTCCGTCCGGCCGGCACAGGGAGCGGAATTTCGGCCGGGTTCGAAGGACGGTTCAGGCCGTTCCCCGGCCGCCCGCTTCGCGAATGAGAGCAAGAAAACGCGCGGCCGCCGGGGACGGAGGCTCGCCGCGCCGGGTGCACACCGCGACGACGTTCTGCAGCTTCGCGTCTTCGACGCGGACGCGGCACAGCGCTCCGCGCTCGACGTATTCCCGAACGACGAGCGAAGAGACGAAGTTGGCGCCGTAACCGGCGACGACAGCCCGGATCGCTTCGTGGAGGCCGCTGAAGCCCGTTCAAGGCAGAATCGCGAACGACCGTACCGGGAACCCCGACGCTTTTTCCGCTTTCGGCACGATGTTGAAAATGACGGCGCCTTTCGGAGGCAGGAGATCGAGGTTTTTCAGCAGCTCGACCTGGTAGGCGTTCTGTTCAAGCACGTAATATTCGCCGAGCAGCGCGCCGTTTTTCGTATAATCCGCGGCGGAGTCGGTGTCGAACGTCTCGTGGCCGACGGCCGCGATCCGGCGCTTCCGGAACAGCAGCTCCAGCGCTTCCATCGACCAACCCGGCGCATGGTTGCGGCCGTCCGCGTCTTTGTTTTCGAACTGTTCCTGACTCGGCCAGCGTTTGCTCCAATCGGTGCGCAGCGCGACGAAGCTGCCCGCTTCGATCTCGCCGTGCTCCGCTTCGAACGCTTCGATCTCGGCGGCGGACAGCGAATAATCGGCATCGGCTGCCGCTTCCTTCGACTTGTCGATCACGACGAGAGGAAGGACCAGTTCTTTCAGTTCCAACTCCTCCAGATAGCGGGCATCGCGCACGAAGTGGATCGGAGCGTCCAGGTGCGTGCCGTATTGGCCGGGGAAGCTGAAGCGCTGAGCGAAAAATCCGTCGTCGTGCGTGAACAGCGTCTCGAATTCGGCGGGCGCGAATGCGGCGAAATGCGGAGAATCCGGTCCGAACGTGTGCGTCAGGTCGATCCATTGCTTTTGTTTCAGCAGCTTGAGGGCGTTCAGCAGTTCGTTGGTCATGAGTCCCCACCTCTTTTTCCTTTTTGATTGTCGATTATAAAGGCAAACGTTTCGGGGAAGCAAGCGAATGCCCGAAAATCCGGTGTCCGCATCCAGGTTCCGCCTTTCCTTTTCGTGTGCTAATATGGAAATTAATACTTTCCGGAGGAAGGAAGAAGGAATGATGGAATCCAACAAAATGACGCGGATCGTCACGGCCGTTGGCCTGGTGGCGATTCTGCTGGTGCTGCCGCTCAAGATCGCGGTCGGAAACGCCGGTTTCTATTACGCCGCGGTGGCTCTGGTCGCGATCGCGGCCGGCTTCAAACTGACCGAAAAGGGGAGGAGCGACGAGCGTTTCTACCGCAGATGGGAGAAGAAAAAGCAGTCGGGGAAATGGGGCATCGTGCTGGCCGAGGCGATCAAATCGCTGATCCTGCTGGCCGTGATCGTCGCGCTTGCTCTGATGCTGCTGGGCGGTTCGCCCGAGCAGACGCTGAGCGAGCTGTCGCCCGGCATGCGCGCCGGCATGGCCGCGCTGCTGATCGCGTTCGCCGTCGTGCTGGGCTTCGGCAACTTCCAGGAAAAGAATCGCAGGTTCGAGCGGCTGCGCGCGCAGTTTCGCGGTTAGACCAAAGACGGCGGGAACAAAATCCCGGCCGTCTTTTTCTTAAGCTTGTCTTCATTCGTTCTTGGCCGCCGTTTTGCCTTTTCGCGCCCTCGCTTGATATGATGGAGGAAAGATAGCCGTTCGTTAACGCGTTAAGGCGAGTCTCCGATTCTGCCCGAGCGGTCCCAACTTACCCCGAGGAGGAAATTGAACATGACCGAAACAGCCGGAGCACATAAAGTAATCGTATCCGAACCCGTGGCAGGCGTATTCGATAAATTGACGGAGAACGCCGCGGTTCGCCGGGCATTCGATTTCCTCGAGGCCGACAACGACCGTACGACCGAGGAACAAATCGAATTGACGGAGATCGAAGCGCCGACATTCGAGGAAGAAGAGAAAGGCCGGGCGTTCGCACGCAAGCTGGCCGAGCTGGGCGTCGAAGACATCTCCGTCGACGAAGTCGGCAACGTTTTCGGCGTACGCCCGGGCCGGGGCGGAGGACCGAAACTTGTCGTTTGCGCGCATTTGGATACCGTTTTCCCGCGCGGCACGAACGTCAAAGCCCGCCGCGAAGGCAGCCGGGTCTACGCGCCGGGCATTTCCGACGACGGCCGGGGCCTGGCTTCGGTGCTGACGATTCTGCGCGCGCTGAACGAAGCGGACCTATGGACCGAAGGAGATCTGATCGTCGGCGCGACCGTCGGCGAAGAAGGTCTCGGCGATCTGCGCGGGGTCAAAGCGCTGTTCGCCGGACGGAGCGATATCGACGGCTTCATCTCCATCGAGCCGGGCACGCCCGACCGGATCACCTATCTGGCCGCGGGCAGCAAGCGCTACAAGATTACGTTCGAAGGACCGGGCGGGCACAGCTTCGGCAGCTTCGGCACGCCGAGTCCCATTCACGCGCTGGGCCGCGCCGTCGCCAAGTTCGCGGATCTTCAGGTGCCCCACGATCCGAAAACGACGTTCAACGTCGGGATGATCGGCGGCGGAACGTCGGTGAACACGATCGCCGAGACGGCGGAAGCGGTGATCGACATGCGCTCCATCTCGCAGGCGGAGCTTGAGAAGCTGGAGACCGAAGCGCTGACTCTGTTCCGGCAGGCGGCCGAGGAAGAAAACGACCGCTGGCGCCGCGCCGGAGCGATCAAGGTGCATATGGAACGGGTCGGCGATCGACCGGCCGGCTCGCAGGAGGCCAGCAGCATGATCGTTCAGGCGGCGGCCGGAGCGGGACTCGCCATGGGCTTCCGTCCGATTCTGGAAGGGGCGAGCAGCACCGATTCCAATATTCCGATCCACCTCGGAATTCCGGCCGTGACGCTGGGCGGAGGCGGGGATTTCGGAGGCGCGCATACGCTGAACGAATATTACGATCCGACCGGCGCCCATCTGGGCGTGCAGAAGATTCTGCTGACAGTGCTGTCGCTG
This sequence comes from Saccharibacillus alkalitolerans, assembly GCF_011090185.1. Lineage (GTDB taxonomy): Bacteria > Bacillota > Bacilli > Paenibacillales > Paenibacillaceae > Saccharibacillus > Saccharibacillus alkalitolerans. Next base: position 220,330 of record NZ_JAAFGS010000006.1, read on the forward strand.
ACCGGCTTGGCAGGAACGACGCAGCCGCTGCTGACCAAACGCGGTTGAACGTTTTCCGGGCATGCACAAGACCGCGGCAGAGTCGATGCCGCGGTCTATCTTTTTCATAGAAGTTTACGGTTAAAACGCAGCACGGCCAATACAACGTTCAAAACGATCCAGACCGACGTGACCGCGATCGCCGCCGCATAATCCGCGGGCTGTCCGTTTCCCGTCGTCAAATTCGAAGCATTCAGCAGATAGGCGGGCAGGTATTCGGCGATTCGGGGCAGCAGGCCCAGCAGGTAGACGATCAGGAAGCTTCCGCCGACGCCGAGCATGACCCCCGAACCGGAGCCGAAGAACGCCGACATCGCCAGGATCAACGAGATCAGCCAGATTCCGAGCGCATAAAAGCAAAACGCGGAGAAAAAAAGATGAGCCGCCGCGCCGTTATCCCAAAAATACGCGTTGTACCCGTAGGTAACGACGTAGCAGAGCCAATATCCGGCCGTCCAGAACGCCGCAAGCACAATCCCTTTCGAAGCGATGATTTTCCATCTGCGCAGACCTTTCGTGACCAGGTTGATCAGCGTTCCTTTGAGGTATTCGTTCGTCAAGGTTCCGCTGAAGACCAGAAGGAAAACGATCAGTCCCAGCGGAGCGTTTTTGTAAAATTGCGCCCAGGAAGTCAACGCGTCGACCTTAACCGCCGAAACGGACAAGCCGGTTTCCGACAAGCTCTCCGACATCAGCGTCAGCAGTCGGGGCGTTAACTTGGCGATGGCAGGATTCAGAATTCCGAACCCGATAAACAGCAGAAGAAGGATCGTGACTTTGCCCGTGCGGACCGATTCCAGCCATTCTTTGCGCATAAACGCCGTCAGCTGTCTCATCCTCGCACCATCTCCGCAAACAGGTCTTCCAGAGTCGGCTCAAGCCTTTCGAACCGACGGACCGGCAAACGTTCCCGCGCCAGCATTTCCAGAATGCCCGGCACGGCTTCTTCGTCCTGCGCTTCAAGCCTGACGCCGGACAGAGAGAACATGCGGGCTGCGGAGAATCGGGCTTTGAAGCGTTCCGCGTCCGCCGCCGAATAAAATTCGACTTCCAGCTCCGGACCGTCTTCGCGGCGCGCGGCTCTGATTTCTTCGAGCGTGCCGCCGCGGATGATCCGCCCTTGATGCAGGAAAGCCGCTTCGTCGCAAATTCGTTCCACGTCGGACAAAATATGCGTGGAAAAAACGACGGTCGTCCGGTTTTTCGCGAGCAGCATCAATTCCAGAATTTCTTTTCGTCCCAAAGGATCGAGAGAGGAAGTCGGTTCGTCGCAAATCAGCAGCGGAGGATCGTTCAGCAGCGCCTGCGCCATGCCGAGCCGCTGCTTCATTCCGCGCGAAAACCCCTGAATGCGCGTGTCCGCTCCGTCAAGGCCGACAAGCTTCAGCAGCTCGGCCGACTTGCTGCGAGCCTGCGACGGCGCCATGCGCGCGATTTTCCCGCATAATTCAAGATATTCCCCAGGCGTCATGAATCCGTAAAACTCCGGCACGTCGGATAAATAACCGATATGCCGATTCGTGCGAGTCCGTCCGAAAGCGACCTGTTCGCCGTTCACCTCGATGTTTCCCCGATCCGCGGCCAGCAGCCCCAGAATCATCTTCATCGTCGTCGTTTTGCCTGCCCCGTTCTGTCCGATAAATCCGAAGATCGTGTGCGGCTTCACGGAGAAGCTGAGATCGTCCACGACCGGCCGTCCGCCGAACGATTTGCAGACATGGGACAAGGTCAGCATGTTCATCAAGCGTCCTCCCTTCCCAGCAGAAAATACAGAATCGGGCCGATAAAGTTCATCCCGACGATCGCGACGACCAGCCAGAGAGCGCGGCTGCCTCGCTTATACGTGCTGCGCGTCAGGATGTGCCGGAGCGTGACCGCAAGCAGGACCAGCTGCGCCGCAATCAGCGGGATCAGAAAAGGCAGGATTTCGTTCAAATCGAGCGGATTCAGGTTCATGTCCGGCTCCTTTCCGCCAAAGAGGCGCGAATTCCGAGATAGCCCGCGTCATCCTGCAGCACGGCGAAAGCCGGATGGGACAGTGCCTGCAGGGCGCTTTCCAGAATGACTTTCTTGTCCCGCGGCGCGCTGCTGCCCAGATCAAGCTGATCGAACCATGGCTCGACGGCGTTGAAATAACGGTCGCCCGTCAGCTTCGGTTCCCGGTCCGACAATCTGGCGGCGCACGACGCATACCGGGTTAAACGGCCGACCGCCTCTTTCTTTTTGCCATGCATGGCATAAGCGATCGCGCCCTGCAAATGAAGCAGCGCCGCCGCGTTCGGATGCAGGCTTTCCAGCCGGTACGCTTCAAGCACCTGGTCCGCGCGGCTCATCGTTTCTTCGCACACGGCCAGATCGCCGCCGTGGATCGCGAGATGCTGGGTCGCTCCTCCGATCAGCGACAGCAGATTCGTGAACATGCCGATCTGCGTGAAGCTGTCCGCTTTTTCCGTTTGTCCGGCGATCCGGTAGGCTTGAATCAGAAGCGAATCGCTTTGATTGGACAGACGCAGCGGACTCAGCATTTCTTCCAGCGTCTCGATGACTTCCCGCGTTTTGCCGAGCTGCATATCGGCGGAAGCTTTCAGGATGACGGCATCGTTGCTCAGGCCGATATCGCGGCAGTCCGCGATGATGCGGCCGCAGAGATCGGACACCGAAGCCAGGATTTCCGCTTGGCGGTCCTGGTCTTCGGCCAGCATGAAATGGTTGAGCCGTAACACGCACATCTGGAACAGGAACGGGTAGCAGGAATAATATTTTTTGATCAGTTCCTGCGTATGCGTCATGACGTCTTCGAACGGACGCTCCGCGAAGTCGGCCGCCAGGTCGCGGTAAATTTTCTGGATCTGTTCCCGGCTGAGCTGCGGCTCATAGCCCAGCAGTTCGTCGATCGTCACGTCGAAAAAGGCCGCCAGCACCGGAAGGATCAAAATATCGGGCATGCTCTGCTTGTTTTCCCATTTGGATACGGACGCTTTCGTCACGCCGATAAATTCGGCCAACTGCTCCTGGGTAATTTTTTTCTGATGTCTGAGTCTGATCACGTTGGTGGAAAAATTCAATGTATTCATCATAACCGCCTCCTGAGTCTATTATCTCTGCCGCCCGGTGCCGGCTCAATGGATTGTCGCGATACTTTGCGGGCATAAATCAACCGCCGGGAAACTTTTGCGCGGAGACGTCGAGAGCCGCAAGAACGGTTCATTTTCCTGGCCCGGTTTTCGGTAAAATGGACTTTATAGGTTGGGCGGACGGACAGGACGGAATGCGCTTCGAGGAAAGAGAGGGAATGAACGATATGAATTCGGGCAATGAAACAAACACTATATACGGATTGAAGGCTGCGGCTGCGCCGACGGCGGGGGTCGAGACGGCAGTGGAAGCCATCGCGCAGGCCGCTGCGGCCTACGACGGCAAAGAGGGAAGAGTTCCGTTTTCCGGCGTTGTTCGCGTCACTGCGGGCGGCGATCAAGCGAGCGAAGCCGCGTTCGGTTTCGCCAATCGCAGCGAGCGTCTGGACAATACGGCGGACACCCGCTTCGGTATCGCCTCGGGCTGCAAGATTTTCACCGCGGTGGCGATCTGCCAACTGATCGAGCAGGGCAAGCTGAGCTTCGGGACGAAGCTGTCGGACTGCTCGATCGCGGAATTTCCGCATTTCGATCCGAATATCACGGTGCATCATCTGCTCACCCACAGTTCCGGCGTGCCGGATTATTTCGACGAAGAGGTCATGGACGACTTCGAAGAGCTGTGGCGGGAGCGTCCGGTGTACGGCATGACGGAGGCGGAGCATTTTCTGCCGCTGTTTGCCGGTCAGCCGATGAAGTTCAAGCCGGGGGAGCGCTTCTCCTACAACAATTCGGGTTACATCCTGCTGGGTCTGATCGCTGAAAAAGTCTCGGGCATGAAATTTCGCGAATACGTCGAGCAGCATGTGTTCGCTCCGGCGAACATGCAGGACTCCGGCTATTTCCGCACGGACCGGCTGCCGGAGCGCACGGCGCTCGGTTACATCGACGGAGAAGACGGCTGGCGAACGAATATCTTTTCGCTGCCCGTCGTCGGCGGTCCCGACGGAGGAGCGTTTACGACGGCGGAGGACCTGGACAAGTTCTGGAACGCGCTGCTGGGATACCGGCTGTTGTCTTCGGAGATGACGGAAAAGCTGCTGACGCCGCAGATCTTCGAAGACGAAGAATCGGCGTACGGATACGGAGTATGGATCAGGCTGAACGGGGGAAAAGTCGACTGCCGGCATATCATGGGCTTCGATCCCGGCGTATCGATGGTGTCCCGGGTCTATGCGGAATCCGGGCTGCGGCTGCACGTTCTGGCGAACATCGACGGTGCGGCCTGGCCGATCGCGTCCGGGATCGAGGAGAGGCTGCTGCCGGAATCGGGAAAAAAGCGGAGTGATTTGCCCAGAGGCGAATCGAATGAAGCTGCAAAATGAAGCTGAGAATCAAAAAAAGCCGTTCCTCGGGAAATTCCGGGGAGCGGCTTTCATTTATTCGGCGGATCGAAAACTCAAAGGCCGAAGCGCGCTTCGTGCCGCAGCAGCCATTCTTTGCGCCAGAGGCCGCCGGCGTAGCCGGTCAGCTTGCCGCCGCTGCCGATAATCCGGTGGCAGGGCAGCACAATGCTGAGTTTGTTGCGCCCGTTGGCCGATCCTACGGCGCGGACGGCGCGTTCGCTGCCGATCGCGGCGGCGAGATCTTTGTAGGAGCGGGACGCCGCATACGGGACGGCGGCCAGCTCCGTCCAGACGGAACGCTGGAACGGAGTGCCGACGAAAGCGTACGGGAAGTCGAACGTCCGCCGCTGTCCGCGGAAATATTCCGCGAGCTGCCGGCGGCACAGCCCGAGCGCTTTCGGCATACGGTCTGCCGGAGGATCGCTCTCATGGGCTTCGGGCGCGGCCGCATCGGGGAACGGATTGACTTCCGGCCAGCCGTCCGGCATCGCCGTATCGGCGAACAGGATCGAATGGACGGCTTCGTCCGTACCTTCGATGATCAGCTCGCCCAGCGGCGAGAAGTAAAGCAGGCGATGCAGGCCGGCTGCCGGTTCGGAAACGGCCGGCGGAGCCGGAGGAAGAACTGCGGATTCGATAGTCATGGAAAACCCTCCTGTATATGAGTTTAAAGGAACGGGCCAAACGTCCGAGGCGGAAAAAAACCTCCGATCATGCGCCGCCGTCTCCCGGGACGCCCGGCAGCAGCGACTGCCATAAGTAGAAGACGGCATACGCTTCGAAGCTTTTCCAGTCTGCGGCCGCCCGGGCGATTTCGTCCGGCAGCGGCTTGCGGTTCAGACCCAGGCCGATTTTGAGCGCCTGGTGCAGTCCGGCGTCGGCCGAAGGGAAGGCCGACGGGCGGCGCAGGCATTTCATGCCGACGTAATCCGCCGTCCAGGCGCCGACGCCGCGGATGCGGAGCAGCGCCTCTCGCGCTTCGATTTCGTCCATGCGAAGCAGAGCGGCTTTGGACAGACGGCCTTCCTCCATCATCCGCGCGATGCCGATGATATATTCCGCTTTGCGGCCGGAGAACTGCATGGGGCGCAGGTCGTCCGGCGTCAGCGCCGCAATCCGTGCGGGACGGGGGAACAGGTAAAAAGGAGCCGTTTCCGCGTCCGAAACTTCCTGTTCGTCGAGCCGCTGTCCGTACGTTTCGACCAGCCGATTTTTCATCGTATAAGCGAACGGAAGGCTGATCTGCTGTCCGATCACCGCCCAGACCAGCGACTCGAACAGATCGGGAATCCCGATCAGACGCAGCCCGGCATGTTCGGAAACGACAGGACCGAGCAGCGGATCGCGCATGGCCATGGCATAGAACGGCTCCAAGTCTTCGTCCAGACCGAACCATTCGCGAACGTAGTCCGCGGCGGCCGCTCGCAGCTCCGGCGTGTCGCCGCCGCGAGGAAAGGAGACGCGCAGCGCGGCGAAGGAGCGGGCGGTCGCCGCATTGCCGTCATCGGCGTCCGGCATGCGGATCGGCCCGGCCGCCTTCCCCTTGTCCGGCCGGGAAGAACCGTCCAGTTCCAGCAGGACGGGAATGCCGCTCAGCTCGGCCGCTTTGCAGACGCGTCCGTCTTCGACCCGGTGCATGATCTCGAGCTCGGAACGTCCCAGATAAACCAGGCATTCCGGCCAACTGAACGGGCCGAAGGGCAGCAGCTCAAGCGGACCGGAACGGAGAGGTCGTTCGGCGTGTTGACGAAACGGCTTCATCGGCCTTTCTCGCTTTCGGGCTGCACGCTCCGGGACGGGGGACTCCGCCGAAGCGCTTCGCGTACGATCGGAGCGCCTTGACTGCGGTACTCGCCGGGCGAGCAGCCGTGATGGCGGCGGAACGCTTTGTAGAAATTGGACGGGGTATGAAAGCCGGCTTCGTAACAAATGTCCAAGTTCGCCCGTTCGCTGCACCGGAGCAGGTACGCGGCACGGTCCACCCGCACCTTTTCCAGATACAGCCGAGGGGTTTCGCCCGTTTCCTGCTTGAACAGACGTTCAAGATAATAGGCGCTGAGCTGCACGTGATCTGCGATATGTTTCAGCAGCAGGTTTTTTCGATGATTGGCGACGATGAATTCCCGCGCCCGAAGAACGAATTCGTTCCACGGCGAATGCTCGACCTGCGGCTGGCATCTCTTGCAGGGCCGATAGCCGGCTTTTACGGCTTCGGACCGCAGCGCATAAAATTCGACATTAACCTTTTTCGGCTTGCGCGAACGGCAGGACGGCCGGCAATAAATGCGCGTCGTCTTCACCGCCGTGAAGAACAATCCGTCGTATCGGGCGTCGCAGGCCATGATCCGTGCCCACATTTCCTCAAAAGAAAGCTGGATCTTCCTGCTCATTCCATGTCCCTCCTGTAACATTTTCGGATTTTGGTTCGGCGATTCTGCTCTCATTGTAACAGGTATGGCGCAGGCCGGGCCTCCTCATTATTGCGCTTAGGGTCTTGGAGCGAATGCGATCGCTCTAAATTTCTTGACGTCAGGCGGACGGCATGCTATCGTCAATAGCTGATAATAGTAATCATTACTATTAATTAAAATCGAAGAACAAATTTACCTCAGCTTGAAAAGGAGGGACAAAAGATTCCGCCGAGCGGGGCAGGCGGTTCGGCATCCCGGGCTACCGGAAAACTTACATAAAAAGCTTACGGCGAAAAATCTTGCACAAATAAGTGAATGTACGAAACGGAGGTCAATTCAACATGAATCTTTTAAAAGGAATGTTCGGCGCAATGATTACGGTCGGCCTGCTCAGCGGATGCGGGACTTCTTCCGAACCGTCCGCGAAATCCGCCGAGCCTGCGGCACGCGCAAATAAGACAGAACTCGTTTACGCTTCGGCCAAAGATATCAACGATATGAATCCACATTTGTACACCGGCTCCATGCCGGCGCAGGGCATTGTCTACGAATCGTTGGTGGAAAATACGGAAGAAGGAATCAAACCGCTGCTCGCGGAATCCTGGGATGTCTCTGAAGACGGGAAAGTATATACGTTTCATTTGAGAAAAGGCGTGACGTTTCATGACGGCGAGCCGTTCAACGCGGAAGCGGTCAAGAAGAATATCGACGCCGTGCAGAGCAACGCGGAGAAGCACGCGTGGATCAAGCTGTCCACCAAAATCAAGGAAACGAAGGTGATCGACGATTCCACGTTTCGGCTGGTGCTGTCCGAACCTTATTATCCGGCGCTGCTGGAGCTGACGATGACCCGGCCTTATGTGTTTCTTTCGCCGAAAGATTTCGTGGACGGAGAGACCAAGAACGGCGTAAACGGTTATCACGGAACGGGGCCTTATGTATTGGCGGAACACAAAGTCGAAGAATCGGCGACGTTCACGGCGAACGAAAAGTACTGGAACGGAGCTCCGGCGATCAAGAAAATTACGGCACGCGTGCTCCCTGCCGGAGAAACGACGCTGCTTGCGCTGCAAAAAGGCGAAGTCGACTTTATCTTTACCGACGACCGAGGCGCGGACAGTCTGGATGTCGAAGCGATGAACGGACTGGTCGATTCCGGCAAATATCAGCTGGTTCGCAGCGATCCGATGAATACGAAGATGATCGTGGCGAACAGCGGCAAATCGGGCAGCCCGGCCGCAGAAACGGCGGTCCGCCGGGCAGTCTGGCATGCGATCGACCGACAAACGATCGCGCGCGATATCATGGGCGGAACGGAGACGCCGGCGGAGACGCTGTTTTCGGCCAACGTCAATTACGCGGCTTCCGATCTGACGCCGATGGCTTACGATCCCGGGCAGTCGAAGCGGCTGCTTGAAGAAGCGGGATGGAAAGCGGACGGCGGCGGACAGATCCGCATGAAGGAAGGGCGCCCGCTGAAGATGCAGCTGTATTACGACAGCAGCTCTTCTTCGCAGAAAACGCAGGCGGAGTTCATTCAGCATTCGTTGAAAGAAATCGGGGCCGAGCTGGAACTGGTCGGCGAAGATTCGTCGTCGATCGCCAACCGGAGAGCGACGGGCGAATACGATCTCCTGTTCAATCAGACGTGGGGACTCGCATACGATCCGCAGAGCACCATCGCCGCGTTTACTTCCGATTCCGCATACAAGCATACGACAAGCGGCATCGCGGACGCGGACAAACTGTACGACATGATCGACGAAGTCATGGTGTCGATGGACGAAGCTCGGCGCAAATCGCTGTATGCCGACATTATGCGCACCGTTCATGACGAAGCGGTATTCATTCCGCTGACGAACGGTTCGGTTACGGTCATCGCTCCGCGGGGGCTTCAAGGCGTGGCGTTCAAACAAACCCAGTTCGAACTTCCGTTCGAGCGGATGAGCTTCGAATAAGCCGGCCGCCGGGGGAGGAGGAAACCGAATGAAGCTTTATACGGCAAGGCGGCTCCTGCTGGCGCTGCCTTTGCTGCTGGCCATTTCCTTTTTGACTTTCGTGCTGATCAATTTGTCTCCGATGGACCCGGCCGTGGTCGTGCTGCAGGCTCAGGAAGTGCCGCAGATTACGGATGCGCTGATTGCGCAGACGAAGGAAGAGCTGGGGATGAACCGACCTTTTCTGACCCGTTACGCGGATTGGCTGCTGGACTGCCTGCGGCTGGATTTCGGAAAGTCTTACGTTACGGGAGAGCCGGTCTGGTCGCTGCTCGGGCCGGCTTTTTTGAATACGCTGAAACTGACGCTTGTCGCTTCGGCAGCGATTATTTTTTTCTCGGTGCTGCTGGGCGTGATCTGCGCGGTAACGGAAGGCAGAGCCCCCGACAAGTCGATCAGGGGAACTGCTTTTCTGATGACCGCGATTCCTTCCTATTTGCTGGCTTCCGTGATGATCTGGATGTTTTCCGTTCGGTTGAATCTGCTGCCGACCAGCGGAATGGGCACCTATAAGCATTACATTTTGCCGGCGTCGGTCATTGCGGTCAGCTACGCGGGACTGTATTTCCGCAGCGTCCGGACCTCGATGCTCAGCCAGTTGAACGAAGATTACGTGCTGTATGCCAGAGCTTCGGGATTGAGCGAAAAGCGAGTTACGCTGCATATTTTGCGCAACTCGCTGCAGGTGGCCGTATCGATCTTCGGAATGGCGATTCCGATCGTTCTGGGGAGCACGGTCGTAATCGAAAACGTGTTTGCCTGGCCAGGACTGGGCCGTCTGAGCGTGCGTTCGATTCTGGGTCGGGATTTCCGGGTCATTCAAGCTTACGTGCTGCTGCTGGCTTCAGCTTTTGTCGTTTTCAATACGCTGTCGGACATCGTCAACGCGGCCATGAATCCCCGGCTGAGAAAGGGAATGTCATGAAAAGACTGCTTAATCTGGGAAGGGACAAGCTGGCCGTCCTGTCGCTGATCGTAATCGGCTCAGTGTTGACGGCGGGAATTTTCGCGCCGTTCGTCGCGCCGCACGATCCGCAGCAGGTGAACATGGGGCTGCGCTACGCCGGCATGTCCTCGGCCTATTGGCTCGGCAACGATCATCTGGGCCGCTGTATCCTGTCCCGATTGATCTACGGCATTCGTCCCAGCGTGCTGTGGGTGCTGGTCGCTTTGCTGGCTTCGGTCGGGGTCGGGGCGCTGTTGGGATTGGCAGCCGGATATTTCAGGGAAAAAATCGATGCGGTCATTATGCGGATCTGCGATGTCTTCCTGTCTTTTCCCGGTTATGTGATGACGCTTGCGGTGGTTGGGATTTTGGGCCCGGGACTGGAAAATATTCTGATCGCCTTCATCGCTACCAAATGGGCCTGGTTTGCCCGGGTCATTCGGACTTCCGTTATGCAGTATGCGGAAAAAGACTATATCAAATTCGCGCGCGCGTCGGGAATCGGCCACGTCCGGATTATTCGCACGCATATCGTGCCGGCGGCTTTTGCCGATATCGCCGTCGTGTCAAGCAGTTCTGTTTGTTCGATGATTCTGCAAATTTCCGGCCTGTCTTTTCTCGGGCTGGGCATTCAAGCTCCGAACCCGGAATGGGGCATGATGCTGAACGAAGCGCGGGAAGTCATGTTCTCGAAACCTCAGTTGATGCTGGCGCCGGGAATCGCGATCGTGGCAGTCGTATCGGCGTTCAACTTCTTGTCGGACGCGCTGCAGGTCGCTCTCGATCCCAAACTCGGCGCGTCCGCCGAAAGCCGCCGGAATAAGGAGGGGAAACAGGCTCGTTATGAATATATTGGAAGTTGAACATTTGAAGGTGTGGGAAGCCGGCAGCGGAAAGTCCATTGTCCACGAAAGTTCCTTCGATGTGCGGGCGGGCAGGTGTCTGGCAATCGTAGGGGAGAGCGGCAGCGGCAAGTCCGTCACCTGCCGTTCGATCGTTCGGCTGAACAAATCTTCTCTTCGCCAATCCGGCGCGATCCGTTTCAAAGGCGAAGATCTGAATGCTCTGCCGTTCAAAGCTCTGCGGAACAAAAGAGGCCGGCAGATTTGCATGATCCTGCAAAACGGCATGAGCGCTTTCGATCCTTCCTGCGCGGTCGGCGTGCATTTGCGCGAAACGCTGAAGCGGCATTACGGCTGGGGTCGCGGCGAGATCGAGGCTCGGATGATCAGCGCGATGGAGAGCGTAAGGCTCAAAAATCCGTTAGACGTCATGAACAGCTATCCTTATCAGCTGTCGGGCGGCATGCTGCAGCGGGTCATGATCGCGCTCGCGCTTGCGCTGGAACCGGATCTTGTCATTGCCGACGAGCCGACCACCGCGCTGGATACGCTGTCCCAGTTCGAAGTCGTCGAGCAGCTGATCGGGCTGCGCGAGCGGCTCGGAGGATCCATGATTTTTGTGTCCCACGATCTCGGCGTCGTACGCCGGATCGCCGACGACGTGCTCGTCATGAAAAACGGGGAGATCGTGGAGCGGGGCGGCGTCTCGTCCGTATTCGAACAGGCGCGGCATCCGTATACGCAGTATTTGATCTCGACGCGTTCGGAACTCGGCGCCGGCTTCAAGACGCTTATGAAAGGAGGCGTTTCGGATGCTCAGCGTTAGAAACGTCGAGAAGTCTTACGGCAGGGGCGGTTTGTTTTCCGAGCGCAAGCAGTCCGTTCTCAAAGGCGTTTCGTTCGAATGCGCTTCGGGAGAATGCCTGGGAATCATCGGGGAGAGCGGCAGCGGAAAGTCGACGCTCGGCCGCCTGATCCTCGGCCTCGAAAAGCCGGATGGCGGCGAGGTTCTGTTCGGCGGCGAGCCGGTCGGAAGTCCGAAGCGGACTGCGGGCAGCCTCAGCGCCGTGTTTCAGGATTACGGGTCGTCCATCAATCCTTTTTTCACGGTGGAAGAAGCGATCGCGGAGCCGATGGCCGGGGGCGGATTCGGTGGCGGAAAGAAGCGGAGGGAAGACATCGACCGCCTGCTGCTTCAAGTCGGACTGAATGCTTCGTACCGAAGCAAATATCCGCACGAGCTGTCAGGCGGCGAAGCCCAGCGGGTCTGCATCGCTAGGGCCGTCTCTACTCGTCCCCGCTGCATTCTGCTCGACGAAGCGGTTAGCTCGCTCGACGTATCGGTGCAGATTCAAGTGCTTCGTTTGTTGAAAGAGCTTAAAAGCAGCCTGAATATGAGTTATATTTTTATTACGCACGATATTCAGGCCGCCGCCTACTTATGCGATCGGATCATTATTTTCAGGGAAGGCCGCATCGAGGAGACGATGGCCGTCGAACATCTGAAAGACGTCCAATCGGCATACGCCCGTAAGCTTCTGGACGCGCTGATCACTTTTTGAAACAGGAGGAAGTCTATTGTGAAAGGAGCTATGTCCTGGCCTTTTTTGCGCCTGTACCTGCTGGCTCTGCTGTATTTCAGCGGAAACTCCATCTTGAACGTCATCATTCCTCTCAAGGGAGCGGAAGAAGGGGCCAGCAGTACGGCGATCGGACTCATCATGGGCGCTTACATGTTCACGACGATGTTTTTCCGCCCGTGGGCCGGACATTTCATCCCAAAATACGGTTCGATTCGGATCCTAAGGTCAATTCTGCTCGTGAACGGAATATCGCTGGTCCTTTATGCCATGGTCGGCCTGGAAGTATTCGTCGTCGCGCGGATCATGCAGGGGATTTGCACGGCCTTTTTCTCCATGGCGCTGCAGATCGGAATCCTCGACGCGCTGCCGGAAGAAGACCGGTCGCAGGGCATTTCGATGTATTCGCTGTTTTCGTACATCCCCGGGATCGCGGGTCCCCTTCTTGCGCTCGGCATCTGGCAAAACGGCGGTGCGAGCGGTTTTGCGCTGACGATGACGGGCATCGCGGTGTTGACTGCCGTTTTCGGATACACCGTTCGCGGAAGCGAAGTCGAACAGCCGGCTTCGAAGCGGCAGGGCGAAGAGAAGATGCCGGCGGAAGCGGGCGGAATCCGTTCGTTCGGACAGCTGCTCCGCAATCCGCACCTGCTCAAATGCAGCCTTCTCATGCTGACGGCTTCGGTCGTCTTCGGGGCCGTCACGACGTTCATGCCCTTGTACGCGCGTGAAGTTCGCAGCGGCCATGCCGGTATCTACTTGATGCTTCAGGCGGCGGCGTTGGTCGGGATGCGTTTTGCGTGGAGAAAAAGAATGCCGTCGGACGGCCGGTGGCATACGCGGTTTATGGTCGTTACGCTGCTGCTGCTGACCTTCGGGGCCGCCGGCGTCAGCGCCGCGCTTGCGGGAGGGGTTTGGTTTTTGTACGCCGGAGCGGTTCTGATCGGCACGTCGCAGGCGCTGCTGTATCCGACGCTTATGGCGTACCTGTCGTCCGTGCTGCCCAAGGCGAACCGCAACGTCCTCATCGGATTGTTTATCGCGTCGGCGGATCTCGGCACGTCGCTCGGCGGCGTGTTGATGGGACCGCTGGCCGACCTGTTTTCGTATTCCGGAATGTATGCCGCCTGCGCCGTCCTGGCGGGCTCCGCGATTCTGGGTGCTTACGGACGCAAAACGAACCAAAAAGGACTCCCTGCATAGGGGGTCCTTTTTCGTCGTCAATCCAGCTTCAGATACTCCTTGATTCCCGCTACGATCGCTTCCGCGACCTTCTGTTGAAAGTCTTCGCGCATCATGAGCGTTTCTTCTTCCTTGTTGCTCAAAAAGCCGATTTCCACGAGGGCGGCAGGCATGGTCGTCTGGCGGATCACGATAAAGTTGGCCTGCTTGGAACCGCGGTCCCGAAAGCCCGTAGCCGCCTGCACGTGTTTTTGAATGACGTCCGCCAGCGATTTGCTGCGGGCGGCGTCGGCATAATAGGTCTCGGTTCCGACGGCGCTGCTCGACGAAGCTTTGTTGCCGTGAATGGACAGAAACAGGTCGGCTCCGGCGTCATTGGCCATTTTGGCCCGTCCCGAGCGGGTAACGAACGTATCGTCGCTGCGGGTCATGATCAGGTCGATGTCCGGCTCCTGCTTGAGCAGGGCGGCGACTTTCAGGCTCAGCGGGAGCACCATGTTCTTTTCTTTGACGCCGGTAATGCCGATTCCGCCGGGGTCCTGGTCGCCGTGGCCGGGATCGATCACGACGATCTTTTTGCCGTTCGCGCCCGCCGGGGGAGCGGTTCCGCCGTCGTTCAGATCGACGATGACCAGATTGCCCTGGGTGTACAGGTTGTAGCCCGCGCTTCGATTCAGGTCGAGCACGACCCGCACCGTGGAAGGGCTCTGGCTGAACAGAGAATAGCGGACCTGCTTGACCAGCGAAGAACCTTCGACCGGCAGCGCGGCGATCTGGCCGAGGTTCAGATTCCCGTTCCGGAGCAGCGCAGGTCCGAACGCGCTGCCGGGCAGGTCGACGACGATCCGGTCGGGATTTCGCAGCAGCGTGCCCTGCGGAACGACGGGCGAATCGGCTGCGATTGTCAGCCGGCTGTCGCTGAAACTGATGGCGTCGATCGAGGCCGATGTCTCGGCAGCGTTCGACGCCGGAGCCGGAGCGGGAACCGAAGGCGCAGCCGGCGCAGGAGCCGGATTGGACGGCATCGCCGGTTCGGCGGAGTCCCGGGGATTCTCGGCCGGCGTTTGAAGATAAACGGTTCCGGTCGCCTGCTGCCATTTGACGCCGAGCCCCATCTGCGAACCGACGAACCGAAGCGGCACGTATGTCGTGTTCGCGCGAACGAACGGAGCCTGCTGCAGGGCGACAGGCCCGCTGCCGGAATCGGCGCTGACGCTTCCGAGCGTCAGCACGAGCGGGGAAGGCGAGCTGCCGATCGTGACTTTTTCCGCCGACTTGTTCCAATTGACCGCGTAGCCCAGCTGCTCGGACACGACCCGAATGGGCACCATCGTCGTTCCCGCGACGACGACCGGTTCGGCGCCTTCGAGCGTTCGGTCGTCCAGTACGATGCGGGTCCCCGCTTCCGGACCCGCGGCATGCGCGGCCGGCCCGGGAAGTACCGGAGCGAGCAGCAGCGCGGCCGCGGCGAAAGCCGCAGCCGCTTTTTTCCATACTTGTTGAGTGAGTTTCATTTCGCTTCTCCTTTGCTTTCCGAACGGCTTCGGCGTTCGGCGTGCTTATAAGGAGGATGCCCGGAACCCGCAAAAGGTTCCCGGCGCGCCCTGAAACGAACAAGAAGCATAAAAAAAACGGACGCCGGGGGGCGTCCGTTAACGTGCCTTGAAAGTCTAATTCCGAGTGAAGAGAGAAGGCGGAGGGAGAAATTCAATGAAGGAGCGCCAGCGTTCGCCTTTGAAATCGGGAAAATTCCACTGGAATTCGATTCTTTTTCCCGATTTCAACACGCGACCGGAATGAATTTCTCCCGCAGTCCTTGAGCTTCTACAGCGAATAGGGCTTTCTAGGCGACCTGACGGACGCCGGGGGGCGTCCGTTCCGATTTGCCGCAAAGGTCAGTTCAGTCCCAAATATTCTTTGATTCCCGCCACGATCGCTTCCGCGACCTTCTGCTGGAAATCGTCCTGCACCATCACCGCGGCTTCCTGCTTGTTGCTGAGGAAGCCGAGCTCGACCAGGGCGGCCGGCATGGTCGTCTTGCGGATGACCAGATAATTGGCCTGCTTGGAGCCCCGGTCTTTGAAACCGGTCGCGGCCTGCACATGCTTCTGAATCGTATCCGACAGCGACTTGCTGCGAGCGGCGTCGGCATAAAACGTTTCGGTTCCGGAAGCGCTGTTCGAAGACGCGATATTGGAGTGGATAGACAGATAAACATCGGCATTGGCATCATTCGCGATCTTCGCGCGTCCGTCCAGCGTAACGAACGTATCGTCGCTTCGGGTCATGATCAAGTCGATGCCCGGCTCCTGCTTGAGCAGGGCGGCCACTTTCAGCCCGACGTTCAGTACGACGTCTTTTTCCTGCACGCCGTTGCCGACGCCGCCCGGATCGTGATCGCCGTGCCCCGGGTCGATTACGACGATCTTTTTGCCGTTCGTTCCGATCGGAGGAGCGGCTCCGTCATCGTTCAGATCGACGAGGACCAGATTGCCTTCCGTATACAAATTGTAGCCGACGCTGCGGTTGAGGTCGATCACGACGCGCACGGTCGACGGGCTTTCGCTGAAGAGCGAATAGCGGACCTGCTTGACGGCGGAAGAAGTCTCGACGGGCAGCTTGGCGACCTGGCCGAGTTTCAAATTGCCGCCGGCCTGAAGAGCCGGCCCGAACGCCGTGTTCGGCAGGTCGACGACGATCCGGTCGGGAGCGGTCAATACCGAGCTGCTTGGCGTGACGGCGCCGCCCGCGGAGATCGTCAGCCGATTGTCGCTGAAGCTGATGCCGTCGATCGACACGTTGTTCGCGGACGGCGCGGGCGTGCCGCCGGACGTCGAAGGAACGGACGGAACGGCAGGAGCCGCAGGAATGGCAGGGGCCGCCGGAGCCGGAGGCTCTGCGGCCGGCGACTGGAGATAGACGGTCCGGGAAGACTGCTCCCATTTGACGCCGAGCCCCATCTGGGAACCGACGAAACGGAGCGGCACGTATGTAGTGTTCGAACGGACGAACGGCGCCTGCTCCATTTTGACGGCGCCGGAAAACGCGTCCGCCGTTTGACTGCCGATGGTCAGAACGAGAGGGACGGGGTCGCCGCCGATCGTAATGCGTCCGGCGGACTGATTCCAATCGACCGAGTAGCCGAGCTGCTCCGATACGACGCGGATCGGCACCATCGTGGTCCCTTTGAGGACAAGCGGCTCGGCTCCGTCGATCGCCCGGCCGTCCAGCATGATGCTGGCTTCTGCGGCCGGGGCCGCGGAAGCTTGACGGACGCCGTTCGGGAGGACGAGAAGGGCCAGCAGCATGACGGCGGCAAGCGCGACGGCCGTCTTTTTCCAGGCGTTTTTCTTGAAATTCATTCTCACTTCTCCTTTTTATGCATGATGGTACGATTAGGCTCTCTGAACAATTGGACGCATCGAATGGGACAAAAGTTTCGTTGGCGCAAAAATCATTACCTTACACAAAAATAGAACATTGCGCCGAAAAATTCAAGTGGCGTCCATTTGACAGAATCCCTATAACGCCGTATGCTCTGATTAAATCGTAATAATTACTATTAAGGGGAATTAAAATGAAGGATACGGAAGAATATGGTTGCCTGGTCGTCGGCGCAGGCGCCGCGGGCATCGGAATAGCATGTGTGCTGCAGGATTTGAATGTCGGCCGTTTTTGCATACTGGAGCGGCATGAGATAGGTGCTTCTTTTCGCCTCTGGCCCGGCGAGACGCGCATGATCACCCCGTCGTTTACCGGGAATGCTTACGGCTTGTTGGATCTAAATTCGGTATCGCTGCGGACTTCTCCTGCTTTTACGCTCGGTACGGAACATCCTTCCGGTTCGGAATACGCGGATTACCTGGAAGCTTTGGCCGCGTATCGGAAGCTTCCGGTACGTACCGGGACCGACGTCAGGGACGTTCGCCCGCTGGAGGAGGGAGGTTTCGAGCTTGCGACGGACAAAGGGACGCTGCGCAGCCGTCATGTGATCTGGGCGGCGGGCGAGTTTCAGTATCCGAGAACAGACGGATTTCCGGGCGCCGAATATGCGGTGCACAGCGGTCTGGTCCGGGAATGGAAAGAGCTGCCGGGCGAGGAATTCGTCGTGGTGGGAGGATACGAAAGCGGGGCGGACGCGGCGATCCATCTGGCTCGGCAGGGCAGGAAAGTAACGATCATCGACCGCGGCGGGCGCTGGACGGAGAAAGGAAGCAGCGACCCGAGCTTGACGCTCTCACCGTTTACCAAAGACCGGTTGAGAGAGATCGAAGACGGCAAAATCAAGCTGCTCGCCGGATACGAAGTCCATTGGATCGAACCGAAAGACGGCGGCGGATATTTGATCTACGCCGAAAACGCAAACGGCGAGGAAGCTTTCGTACATACGAAGCAGCCGCCGATTCTGGCATCCGGTTTCTCCGGCAGCCTGCGGATGATCAGAGATTTGTTCGGATACAAAGCGGACGGAGGGGTGCTCTTGAACGAATATGACGAGTCGACCGCCTTTCCCGGTTTGTTTCTGGCCGGACCCGGCGTCGTTCACGGCAATCTGATCTTCTGCTTTATTTATAAATTCCGGCAGCGCTTCGGCGTCGTTGCCGGAGAGATCGCCAAGCGCCTCGGACTCGATACCTCTCCTCTGGATGAATACCGCCGCGCAGGCATGCTGCTGACCGATCTGTCCTGCTGCGGGGAGGACTGCACGTGCTGAACCGGATGCGGATCGAAGAAGAGAGTCGGCGTTCCGTCGTACTGATCGGATTCGAATCGTCGGGCAAGTCGGCGCTTTTTCGCGGGCTTACCGGCCGGGATACCGGAGAAGAAGCGAACTTCCGCGGATCGACCGTTACGGCCCGCAGGGCTTTCCTCGAAGAAGAGCGCGAGCTGGTAGATCTTCCGGGAATCAAGGGCGGGGACGACAGCAGGACGACGCGGGACGCTTTGTCCGAGCTGGGCTCGGCCGACACGGTCGTGCTTGTCGTACGCGGTTCGCATTCGGCGCTTGAACTGCCGCTGCTGCTCGAGGCGGTGCCGCTCGAAGGGCGGCGTGCGATGCTGATTCTTACCTTTGCCGACAAAGCGCCGGAGGGGCTGTCCGAACTGGAACGCCATTATGGCCGCTCGCTCGGGATTCCGGTGCATTCTGTCGATGCGCGCGGCATCGAGCCGGCCCGGCGGAAAAGACTGCTTCGTTCTCTCGGCGAAGCCCGGCCGCTGCGTCGGACTCAGGGACAGCTCGCGCCGCCGATCGTCGCGAACCGTCTCGCCGAGCCTTCTCGAACGTGGTTCGAGCATCGTTTCGGCGGGAGGCCGCTTGCGCTTGCGGCATCCATTCTGCTGTTTGCGGTACCCGTGCTGCTGGCTTATCTGCTGTCGAACGGACTTCAGCCGCTTGCCGACCGGTACGCGATCGACCCGGTCAAGTCGTGGTTCGCCGGGCTTCCTCCGCTGCCGGAAGCGATCTTTGCAGGGGACTACGGCGTGCTGACGCTCGGTTTATACTCTTTCCTGTGGGCGTTCCCCGTCGTGCTGCTGCTCGGAATCAGTCTCGCGCTGACGGAAGAGAGCGGGCTCAAGGACCGGATTACCGATGCGCTCGATCCCTGGATGCGCCGAATCGGGTTGAACGGAAGGGACCTGCTTCCCGTTCTGTCGGGCTTCGGCTGCAACGTGGTGGCCGTATTTCAGAGCCGAGCCTGCGGCGCTTGCTCGCGCAAATCGTGCGTATCGCTGATTGCGTTCGGCTCCGCCTGCAGCTATCAGATCGGCGCTTCGCTGTCGATCTTCGGTTCCGCGGGGCACCCTTGGCTGTTCATTCCGTACATCGCGCTGCTGGCTATCGTCGGCGCCGTGCATACTCGATTATGGAACCGGGGGGCGGCATACCTTCCGCAGGCGGGATATTCGCCGAAAACTTTTTTGCAGATGCCGGGTCTGCGCGCCGTGAATTGGCGGATTCGCGGAGTCGTCAAGCAGTTCCTGTTCCAGGCCATGCCGATCTTTCTCGGAATTTGCGCGGCGGCGGCCCTGCTGCAGTGGAGCGGTCTGATGAATCTGCTGTCCGGCGCAGCGGCTCCGCTGCTCGAACTGCTGAACCTGCCGGCGGAAGCGGCAGGCGGCGTGCTCTTTTCGATTCTGCGCAAAGACGGACTGCTTATGCCGAATCAGGGAGAAGGCAGTCTGCTGCGGACGATGAGCACGGGGCAAATCTTCATGCTCGTCTATCTGGCTTCTACGCTGACCGCCTGTCTGGTTACGCTGTGGACCGTGCGGCGGGAGCTGGGCTGGAAATTCGCAAGTTCTCTCGCGGGCAAGCAGGTGGCGACTTCGATCGTGACAACCGCTGTGCTCGCGCTGCTGTTTTCTTTAAGCTGATATTTTCCTTTACTCTTTACTATAGAAGAAAGGCGGAATCGGACACATGGATGCCCTGACGTCGAAAAGACTGGAAGCCCTGCTGAGGGGATATATCGAGGAGAAAATTCCGCCGAGCATGCGCACGGCGGTTCGGCTCGTCTATCGGATGGAAGAAGACCGGATCACGCTGACCGAGGAAAGACCCGAGCCGCCCCGATCCGGTTGGACGGGGATCGATCTGGCGCAGTTCAGGCTGGAGCAGGGGGCTTGGAGCCTCTACGCGAAAAAGGAAGACGGGCAGTGGACGATAGCCGAAGCGATCGAACCGCGCCCCGACTTCGAGGATCAGCTCGAACAATTCGAGCTTGATCCGCAGGGCCTTTTCTGGAAATGACGAATAGCGGGCGAAAGCCCGCTATTCGATTATGCATTTGGCGAAACGTTCGCGGAACCACGCTTCGTCCAGATTGCGGATGTCGTCATGGTAGTGGTGATGGCGGGCACGCAGCAGTCCCGGTTCACGTCGTCGCACGTTCCACCAGATGAAATTTTAAGGGCTTGAGCGGCAGGTCCGTTTCTTCGATCTGGCTGCGGATTATCGCGAACGCATTGCCCGCCTGCTCGTCCACCGGATAATGAATGGTCGTCAAGTCGAGCATATGGGCAAAATCGAGGTTATCGAAGCCGCAGACGGCGAAGTCTTCCGGAATCCGCAAACCGAGTCTCCGCGCTTCGGATACCATCCCCGCGGCGACCCGGTCGTTGGTCGTGGCGAACGCATCGGGAATCCGCCCGTTTTCCAGCCACCAATGCACCAATCGTTCTCCGTCCTCCGTGTCGCCCATGTTTTGAAAAGAGGGGCAGACGCCGGGATCGAGGCCGTATTTGCGGCAAAAGTCGGCGAAGGCTTCGATCCGGCTCTGCGTGTTCAGTCTCGTCGAGGCGCCGTAGACATTGCAGATCCTTCGGTAACCTTTAGCATACAGGTGCTCGAGAGCGAGCATATAGCCGTCGTACTGATCCATGAAAACGGACGGGATCCGCTCGTGCACGAGCCGCTGCCAGGATACGATAGGGCCGTATTTCACGTACGGGGCGATCAGCGGCAGTTCGCTCTGAAACAGCACGAACACAAGCGCGTCGACCTGCTTGCGGCGCAGCGCCTCGAGCGCTTCCAGCTCTTTCGACTTGTCGTAGCCGGTTATGAACAGCGTGACCGTATAACCCGCTTCCTCCGCCGCTCGGACGAACCCTCCCGTAAACAAGCTGACGGATTCCGCAAATTCGGGAGCGACCAGCCCGAGCCGGCGCGTCGTGCCCGTTTTCAGCGAGAGCGCGTTCAGATTGGGAGCATAGTCGAACTCTTCGGCCGCGGCGAGCACTTTCCGTTTTTTTTCCTCGCTGACGTATCCTTTTCCGCTTAAGGCTCGCGAAGCCGTAGACGGCGACACGCCGGCGCGTCTGGCTATTTCTTTGATGTTCGTCAATTGGCCGCCTCCTCTGCCCAAAGTATAACAAAAAACGATACATTGGACCGAATGCTAAAAAAGCGGTTGACCTGCAATCGATGTCATAAATTATGCTGAAACCACCGGAAGACGGGAAGGCCGATTAATGGAGGCGACAGCGATGAGAATCACGCAAATCATTAACGATCATATGGTGGTCGCGGAGGAAGAACAGGCAGGAGAAGCCGGTTACCGAAGCAGGACGGCACAAAGCAAAGAAGGGGAGCTGCTGTTCGGCGTGCTCGAAAACGCCTTCGGAGCCATCGAGCGCCGATTCGGGATCAAGAGCGGCGACGTGTCGGAACTGACCTATCGAAGATTCGCGGAACACCTGCGCACTTCGGTGCGGCGGGCCGCCAAGGCGGAGGAAAGAGAGACCGCGACGGACGGTACGCTGGGGGAATTGATCCGGACGCACATGCCGGAGTGCTACAAGTGCGCCGACGAAATCCGAAGCGATTTGGAGCGCCGCTGCGGGACGACGCTGCCCGAGGACGAACTCCTCGATTTAATGCTTCATGTGCACAAGGTGATATCAGGCACGGCAAAGTCTCGGGCTTGATGACGATACGCCGCTGGCAGAGAAAGAGCCGCGACAGATAAACCGCTTATCGGGAACGCTCCGCGAGAGCGCTCTTTTTTTGTTCGGATAGAAAGTTTTTCGGATGTTAAAATTTATTCGGCGGAGAGCGAGACCTTTTCCGCGGGGTCTCGTCTATCTACATATTGTTTCGGGGCGGGACAATACGAGTTAAGGCGGAGCGGGCGAAACCCGCAGAATGGAGGCCCGCCTGAGCATCCGAACATACAGCGATACATATATAGAGGGGGAAGCCCGATGAGCGAACTGCTGACGGAAGCTGAACTGCTGAGGCGAATCGCCGCAGGCGACAAACAGCGATATGCGGAAATTGTGGATCGTTATAAAGGAAAGGTATACGGGCTGCTCAGAGGGATGGGCGCCAATCATCAGGATGCCCAGGATCTGGCGCAGGAGACGTTTATCCGGGCGTACCGCAAGCTGGAAAGTTTACGCGAAGGCGAGCGATTTTCCGCCTGGATCTACAGCATCGCGGTAAACGCCATGCGCGATTTTACCCGAAGGCGAAGGCCGCTCTACATAGAAGACGAACAGGTGCCGGAGCCGCGAAGCGACGATACGCCCGAGAAACAGGTTCTGAACCTCGAGATGCGCAGGGAAGTGCATCGGCTGCTCGAACGGCTGCCCGAGAAGTACAGGATCGTGCTGCTGCTTCGATATACGAACGAACTTAGCTACGACGAGATTGCCGACATTACGGGCCTGAGCGAAAACCAGGTCAAAAATCGCATTTACCGGGCCAAAAAAAGTCTTTACAAAAAAGTGCAGGCGGAAGGGGGCGTGCGTTATGAGATGCTTTAGCCGAAGCGAGCTTGAGCGCTATGCCATGACAGAGAATGCTCCGTCGGCAGGTTCGTCCAAAGCCGGCATGGAAGCGCACCTGAAAGAATGCTCCGTCTGCAAAAAGGAACTGGAACGGATTCGAGCCGAGCAGCGGATGCTGGAGAACGCGTTCTATGCGGAAAGTCCGGACGACAACTTTACGGCCGGGGTAATGAAGGCGCTGGAGAGTGTGGAGATCGAGCGTTCCGGTTCGAAAGCCGCACCCGGGGCGCGGCAGGGGAGAAGGGCCGGTCAATGGAAAAAAACGCGGCTTGCCGCCGCATCCGCGCTTCTGCTGCTGGCAGGCGGGGGCGGATACGCGCTGCTGCAGGGAAACGTCGGACTGCCGGGAGAGACGGACAATCCGACTTCCGTGACGGCGGGACCGAAGGCCGAGGCCGACGACGCGGACCGGGAACGGATCGGGAAACTGCTGAACGATCCTGACTACGAATGGAGCTGGACGCACAAGGCGGCGCTGCTGGATGCGTTCGGTCTGGTCGCCTATCCGGATATTTCGCTGAACGACAAGAAGAGCGGCTACAGCTTTGAAGTCAAGGCGGTGCTTACGGACGCTTCGCGAATCGTGATATTGACCCGCACGACCGATGCCGACGGACAGCCCGTCAGCCGAGCGTTCCCGTATGAAATTCCGTTCGCGCTTACCGACTCCGAAGGCAAAGAGGCTGCGGTCCACGCCCTCACGGATCAGTCTCCGGTCAACGGAATGGAAGCTTATGTATATCTGTTGAATCAGCCGGCTCCCGACCGGATCAATCTGCGGGGGGAAATCAAGGAGATTTTTCGGATCGATCCGGAGCAGGAACGGGAAGAGGCCGTCCAGACCGATCCGCTTACGTTCGATTATGCGCTGGATCTAAGTAAAGCCAAGAAATATGCCGTATCTTCGGACATCGGCGAGACCTACAAGTCGCCGGACGGATTGAGTATCGAAGTGCGGCGTTTGATTCGGACGCCGGAGGCGATCCGGATCGATCTGCATACGTCCTCTTCCGGCGAAGTCAGGGAGCGAACTCCGGGAGCGCTGGGCGGCCAGATGGAATTTCAATTCCGGATCGAAGATCAAGAAGGCAGCGCCGTCGGCCGATTCGGCAGCGCCGGCGGATATTCCAAACCGGATATAATCTCGAACCGTTATGACGAGTCTTCCGGAGAAGGAGAGTGGGAGATCGTCTATCCGCTGATTGAAGGGAAAGGAATGTCCGAGGATGGACGGGAACCCTACCGGTTCATTTTGGAGGGCTACCGCGCCGAAATGGAAGGCCGGGGAGAAATCACGTTCGCTCCGTCCGATCTTGCGGAAAACCCCGCCGTGATGGAGGACGAGGGCGACCGCTTCGAGCTGACGGGAGCGGAAGTCGGAGAGCGGGACGGAATGAACGCCGTGTATTTGGATTATCGTTCCGAATACGTCAATGCCCGCGAAGGAATATGGGAAGCGGTCGACGAAAACGGCCAAATTTATTATCCCGAGCCGGCCGCTGACAGCGAGACCCGCTTCGAAATTTTGGATATGAAGAAACTGCCGGAACAGCTAACGCTGCGCCGCACGATGGTGCCGAAGCTTTACGGTGATCTCGGCTGGTCGTTCGAGCTGCCGCATCATGCGCTTTCGGTGCCGGAGAAGGATGGGCAATAGTTTTACGGTGCTTGTCGGCATTCAATCAAAAAGCATGAAAAAGCGTCAGGAGGGCTTATGCCCTTCCTGACGCTTTTTGGCGATTGCCGATTATTCGGCGGCGATTTCGTCTTTTCTTGCCCGATTTCCGTCGGAAGACTTCGTGCGGAATTGTCCGACCGCGGACTGCATACGGTCGGCCAGTTCCGAGAGGCGGCCGGAAATTCCGCTCAGTTCGCCGGCGGAGCGCTGCTGCTCTTCGGCGCTCGCCGATACTTCCTCGGTCATGGCCGACGTCTGCTCGGTAGCCGAGGCGATATCGTTCATGTGCTGCTCCACCTCCCGGCGAGCGTCCTGCATGTCGGCGGTGCGGCGGTCGAGGCGGCCGGCCAGTTCTTCGATCTGCATCGAGATGCCGCGAACCGCTTCGAAGGCTTCGAGACATTCGGAGATCTGAAGCTCCTGTTGGCGTACGTCCGTCCGATTGGCTTCGAAATGTTCGTTCATGCGATCGACCTGCACGACGAAGGAGGTAAGGATGCTTTCGATTTCCTGAATGGAATCTTTGGACTGCTGGGCGAGTCCGCCCATCTCTCCTGCGACGACCGCAAATCCTTTGCCCGCTTCTCCGGCCCGCGAAGCTTCGATAGCGGCGTTCAGGGACAGAATCTGCGTCTGCTTGACGATCGCGTTCAGGCGCCCGCTGATCGAGGCGGCCAGCTTCGTTTTTTCGTTAAGTTCGCGTGACATGGAGGTCAGATCGTCGACCCGGTGCGCGTTGCCGCGGCTTTTCTCGAGCAGCGTCCCGTGTTCGCGGCTGACTTGGGCCTGCAGCGTTCCGAGCTGCTCCGACATGCCGGCGAACTGCCGCACATAGGACCCGACTTCGTCCATCATGCCGCCGAGTTCGTCCGTCAGTCGGGAAGCTTGTTCCGTTTGCTCGGCCTGCTGCATCGAACCTGCCGCAATCTCATGGATTGCCCGCGCCATTTCTTCGGCCTGCTGGCGATTGGTGTTCGCCGTTTCTTCGACGCGTCCGGACGAACGAACGAGCGTTTCCGCTCCAACCTTGATTTCTTCGATCATGCCGGCCATTCGCGCGGTCATGTGCTCCGTCAGTTTGGCGATATCGCCGAGCTGATCTCCGGTGATCCGCCGGACGGAGACGTCCAGATTTCCCTCGGCAGCCTGCTCCAAGCCCGCCTTGATCCCGGCGACCTGTTTCAGCAGCCGGTTGATGACCAGCAGCATAACAAGCATGGAAAGAAGCAGAACGGCGGCAAAAAACGGAATGACGATCCGATAGGTATCGGAAAGGGTCGCGGACGTAACCTGCTCGAGCGTCGCGGCGGAGACGTCGATTCCCAAATAGCCGATCGCTGCGCCTTCGGCGTCGCGAATCGGGGTGAAAGAAGAGAACAGAGAGCCCCATTCCTCGCTGTAAGCCACAGGCGTATTCACGGTCTCGCCCCGCAGCAGCTCGCTTTCGGCATCGGCGTCGAATTCGGCTTCCGTCCCCAACTGGCTGTATTCTTCATCGTCCCAGGGAGCGCCGTCCACCGTATAAATCCAGCCGGAATCCGTCTTGTTGAGCATGTACACGTAGAGTACGCCCGACTGCAGGCGCAGGTTGTTCAACTGGCTGCGGAGCGAGCGATAAGCTTCGGTGCTTTCTCCGCCGCTATAAACGTTCTCGATCGCCTCCGATTGTTCGCCGAGAACGGCGGCGGTATTCTCGGCCAGCCGCTGCGTGTCTTTTTGCATCGTGTTAAGCGCGGTCTGCTGAATAGCGGAGCGGATCGTTAACATGACAAGTATCCCGATAACCAAGAGCGGTACCAGGATGATTAGATAAAGTTTTGTTCTTAATCCGAAAAAGCTGCGTATGTGCGTTTTCAATGCTGTTTTCCTCCCGGATGTTATTTGACATTTTATTATCGTCGAAAAATGACGAATTTTAAATAGTAAGTTTCAAATAAATAGAAGGAAAAACAAATTGTAAGCTGGCGCGCGCCGAAACGGGCTTCCGCCGCGAACGACGAAAGCCCGTCTTTTTGTATCTTTTGCGGAAAGATCCGTATGCCGGATCGGAGAACGTTTTTCCATTAAAAGGTTTCGACTTCCGCTACAAAGCTTCGGTCTTCGCGTCATCCGGCAGCCGCTTCAGATAATCGGCATAGCGTCCGTTCCATCGGCGAATCGACTGAAGCGAGATGAGCGCGGCCAGAACGATCAAGACGACCGTTGCCGGAAGGAACCACGGCGAGACGATGCCGTCCGCGTAAGCCAGGCCGATCGGCGAAAATAAAACGTAAACCCAGACGATCGCCGAGACCAGCAGGATGGAAGACGTGACGGCGTATTTCCATGGAGTCATATCGCCGCCCGGACGATAAGGGATGCGATAAAGCTGTCCGGATTTGCTCATGCGTCCGATCAGCAGCATGATGCCCGCTTCGACGAAGAACATGATTCCGTACACGTAGACGAAATTCAGGCCGAGATCGATACCCAGCAGCTGATCCGTTCCCCAAACGAGCATATAGTAGGCGATGACATGGAAGACGATGACGACCTTGGCCGCCAGAGCCGGTATTTTCTTCGTCCAAATACCCATCAGCAGAATCACGATGATCGGAATATTGAAGAAACCCGTAAATTTGCGGATCAGGTCCCATAATCCATCCGGCGCGTTGACGAGCAGCGGAGAGATCGCCATGGATATGACCGCCACGATCGTGCCGAACACCTTGCTGATCCGAATCAGCTTCCGGTCGTCCGCGCCCGGCGCGAACAGCGGCTTGTAAATGTCCAGCGTAAACATGGTCGCGGCGCTGTTCAGCAGGGAGTTGAACGAGCTGAATACGGCTCCAAGCAGGACGGCCAGGAAAAACCCGCTTAAATAAACGGGCAGTTCGTTGGCGACCAGCGTCGGATAAGCCAGGTCGACGCTCGCCAGATTTCCGCCGTATAGATGAAAAGCGATAATGCCGGGAATCATCATGAAAAAAGGAATCAGCAGCTTGAAATAACCGGACAGCAGCGCTCCCTTTTGTCCTTCCGCCAAATTTTTGGCGCCGAGCGTCCGCTGAATGACGTACTGGTTCGAGGACCAGTAGAATAGGTTCGCGAACAGAATGCCCGTAAAGATGGCGGCGAACGGAACGGAATCGGTGCTGGAGCCGATCGCGTTAAGCTTCTCGGGCGCCTGCGTCGCAATCGTTTTCATTCCCTGCAGCATGCTGCCGTTGCCCAGAGCGATAAAGCCGAGGACGGGGACGAGAATGCCGATGATCAGCAGACCGATTCCGTTGAGCGTATCGGAAACGGCGACGGCGCGCAGACCGCCGAAGATCGCGTAAATCGCGCCGATAATGCCGATGACCCAGACGATCAGCCAGAGCGATTGCCCGTATGTAATGCCGAACAGCGAAGGAATGTCGAACAGCTGCATAACCGCGAGCGCGCCCGAATACAGCGTGGACGGGATCGTCACGAGAATATAGCCGAACATGAACAACAGCACCGTCAGCCTGCGGACGCCTTCGTCGTACCGCTTGCTGAGGAATTCGGGAATCGTGGAGATGCCCGCGCCGAGATACTTGGGCAGCAGATACAAGGCGAGCACGATGACCGCTATGCCGGCGGTGACTTCCCAGGCCATATTCGACAGATTGGCCCTATAGCCCTGGCCGTTCAGGCCGATCAGCTGCTCCGCGGACAGGTTGGTCAGCAGGAGGGAACCTGCGATAAACGTTCCGCTCAAGCCTTTTCCCGCCAGGAAATATCCCTCGCTGCTGTTGACTTCGCCCTTCGTCATGCGGTAAGAGACATAAGCGACGAGTCCCATGAAAAATAAGCAGGAGAGCAAAGTGAACCAGATATTCGATACTTCCAAACGGACCACCTCAACATCGAATTTATTCCCGGAAAAGAATTCCGGCAGCAGGCGACATACCCCCTATTAATAGCCGAAGGAAAGAACGGTGAAACATGAACGGCGAATTTTTGCGGGCAGTCTCGCGCAGGCGGACGGGAATTCGAAAAAGAGGGGACCGAGGATAAAGCTTGGGATTACCGGATTAAGGCGCCCGGCGCAAAGCGAGTGCGGGCGGCGTGCTTGTCGCCCGTTCAGGCCGGCAGTTTGGCCGCCGCCGACTTGATCGCCGCCGAAATCTGTTTTTCCCAGCCGTAAATCTTCTGTTGTGAAGCATGGATTTTGCCGAGCTGCGCGTACATCAGCGTAATTTCGGCGGCGGCCGTAATGGCGTTGCCCGCCTTGACGGAAGCGCGATAGCGCTTATAGGAAGCGGCGCGCGTCTTGTTGAAGGCGGCGATCGTCTTGTTCTCGGCCGTCACCTGCTTTTTGAGCGCCGCGACGGGCGCGAGCGCGTCCTTGACGGTCTTCGCTTTGGCGGCAGCCTGCTTCTTGGCTCCGTCCAATGCTTCTTTGGCGCTTTTGATCTCCAGCTTGGCCGCGTCGACGGACGGCTTGAGCTTGTTGCGCTTCAAATCGAGCAGGTCGGCGTTTTTTTTGTCCTTGCGTTTGCGGGCTTCGGCGGCCTGCCTGCCGAGGTCGCCGTACTGCGCGATCAGGGCGGCGTGTTTGGTCTTCAGCGCTGCCGCTTCGGCGGCGAGCCGGTCGATTTTGCTCTTGTCGATGCCCTTGACCGCGGCGTTCACGGCCTTGAGCCGCTCCGCGCTGTCTTTGCGCAGCGATTGAATGTCCAGCTTTTCGATCTTGTTCGCCGTTTCCAGCGCGGTGTAGCCGTCATACAGGCTTTCGATGCCGGAAAGCGCCGAAGCCCAGGCGTCGCCGGCGGCATGCGTGCTTCCCTGGGGCAGAGCGAGCGAAACGGCGAGAATCAGACTCAGCAGCAGGGCGAAAAAACGGACGGGACGGCGGGATTCGGCGGGAACTTTGGAACTTGCGGACATGCGTTCAACTCCTTTGTCGATTTGGCTGAATGGACGCAGAGAAACAAAACGACAAAAAGCACCCTGCGGAAAAGGCGGTTAAGCCCGATCCGCAGGGTGCTTCCCTGCGCCGTTCGTTTGCGATTGGCTCTACTATAGCATGCGGGAAAAACGTTCGTCAACGATAAAAGAAACATCTGTTCGCAGAAAACGTGCTGCGGGGTTTCCTCGCATGGCGGAAAAGGTTACAATGATACACGGCATTTACGGCAAGCAAGGAGGAGATTTTTATCGAACAGCATACGGGGGAAAACCGATCTGCTCAACTTACCGAATCGAATACGCCCGGTGAAAAACCTTCCGTCCAAGTCGGCTCTTTCATCTTTATGCTTATTCTGGCGGCGGCTTCGGCGGCCGGATTCGGATTTTCCGTATATTTCGGATTCCGCGGCGTCTGGGTCGCGGCTTATTTGACTCTGGCGCTGGGCATCGCTTTTGCCGCTTTGGCCAGGATGATGTATAAATGGGCGTTTTTGTTCGTTCGGGCTTACCGCGATATGCAGCGTCCCGATTGGCGGCCCGCCAAAGATTTGAACGGCGTTGCGGCGCGGCAGCTATCGGAAATCCCGATTCCCGGCGGCAGGGCGAAGGAAGCGCTGATCGCGGGAGAAGCATGGACGCAGTCGAGACATAAACGGATCGGTTACATCTACTGGACCGATACGGTTCTGATCCTGCAGTACGAAGACGAGGAAGGAACGGACCGGTACTTGAAAAGTTTGCCGTTTCGGACGGATCGCGAAGGTTTCGAAGACGTTCTGTTCCAACTTCGAAGGGAAGGAATCCCTCTGTATCGGACCGAACTCAACCTGATTCGCATGAAAGCGGAAGATTTTCGGGAAGAATACGCGTCGCTGCCCAAGTCGCTTTACGACCCGGGCATTCCGATCGAGCGTCACCGCAAGGTGCGGCGGGAGGAATTCCCTCTGCCCTGGAAGTCGCTTTCGGCGGAAGCCCGCGAGCGGGCCGCGGAGCGGCGAAACGACAAGCGCTTTTACCGTCCCGTTCGCATCGGCGGCTTCTTGGTCAACTTCCTCATCGCCCTGCTGTGGATTCCGCTGTGGGAGCCGATTCCCGGAACGAACGGATTTCTTTGGGCGGACGATTTCGATTCGGCCAGCGGCGCATTGGCCCTGTTCAACCTGACCTGGTTCGCCGTCGCCGGCCGCTATTGGCGCGGATCGCTCGGAAGGGCCGGCCTTAAAGTCCCGCTCGACGTACTGAAGCTTATTGCGGTACACATGATCGGATTGGCCGGTGCCGGACTTTATCGGAGCGTAGAGGGAGATTACTATATGAATATGCTTCTGCTGGATTTGACGTTGGGCGTCTTTTTGATCGGCGTTTTTGCGTTCGAGAGATTGTCCACCGCGCAGGAGCGGCGCTTCGTTTCGCCGGATTCCGTCGATGCGAACGGCCTGGAAGTACGTACGTCTGAAAAGGAGGAGCAGCCGGGATCGGGGCGTTTCGACACCTTATCTTCGATCGTGTTCCTGCTTCTGCTGGCCGCGAATTTCTTGATGGGTTGGCTGCTGCTGCCGAATGCGGCCCTCGATTCCGAGAACGGCGTCTACGACATCACGACGCCTTTCCTGCTGGCGGCGTTCCTGCTGCTTCCGGTTACCGGCGCGTATTGGCGGAAAAGCACGAAGCTCTGGGCCCCGCTGAACGGAGCCGTCTTTCTTTTCGGCGTTCAGTTCGTCGGAACGCTGTTGGGCATGCCGGACTATGCCGAAGCGGATGAAATACGACATATTTTATTTTATAGTGCGGTCCTGCTGGCGATCGGTTTGTATCCGGTCTTCATCGTGATGCGAACCGCCGGTTATTTGAGCAGACGAAGCCGGGAACGGCGCAAAGAAAGGAAAGCCCCGCAATGAAATTGATCTCATGGAACGTCAACGGCCTGCGGGCCGCGGTCAAAAAAGGATTCAACGAGTATTTCGAAGAGCAGGACGCGGACGTCTTCTGCGTGCAGGAGACGAAGCTGCAGGAAGGCCAGATCACGATCGAACCGACCCGAGAATATTATCAGTACTGGAATTACGCGCTGAAAAAAGGCTACTCCGGCACGGCCGTGTTCACGAAGATCCGTCCGGAGTCCGTCCGCTACGGCATGGAAACCGACAGCGAGGACGAAGGCCGGATTTTGACGCTCGAATTCGAAAGTTTTTACCTGGTCAACGTCTATACGCCGAATGCCAAACGCGACCTTGCCCGGCTGCCGTACCGCCTGGAATGGGAAGACCGCTTCCGCGAGTACCTGAAGAAGCTGGACGCCGAAAAGCCGGTGATCGTCTGCGGCGATCTCAACGTGGCGCATCAAGAAATCGATCTCAAAAACGCTCGCTCGAACATGGGGAATTCCGGCTTTACCGATGAGGAACGGGGCAAGATGACGGAGCTGCTGAACGCCGGTTTCGTCGATACGTTCCGTTACTTCCATCCGGACAAGACGGACGTCTACAGCTGGTGGTCCTACATGGCGAACGTCAGAGCCCGCAACATCGGCTGGCGCATCGACTACTTCCTGGCTTCCGAACGTTTGGCGCCGAAGCTGAGGGATGCCCGGATCGACTGCCTGATTATGGGGAGCGATCACTGCCCGGTCGTGCTGGAGACGGAAGAGCTCTAACCGATACTGCAGCCGATAGACCTGCCGAGCTCTTTACATCCGGGGAATGCAGGCCTATAATTCGGATAAAGATTCCAAAGGCGCATCACCCGAAGACCTGTCGGAAGACAGGTCTTTTTTTCGTCCGAACGCTTTGCTCCGGACAGGCGGGGAGAGGCCGGAAGTACAGAGAAAGAAGGAGTGGCATGGAACAGCAGGCAATTTGGGCAATTGTGATTTTCCTTGTGGTGTACGCCCTGATCATCACCGAAAAGATTCACCGGACCATTATCGCGATGACGGGAGGACTGCTGCTGATTCTGCTGGGGATCGTGGATCAGGAGACGGCGCTGCACCATATCGACTTCAACACGCTGGGGCTATTGATCGGCATGATGATCGTGGTCGGCGTTACGGCGGAGACGGGGTTGTTCAACTATATGGCGATCTGGGCGGCGAAAAAAGCGAAAGGCAGCCCGGTCGCCATCCTGATCGCGCTCTTCCTGATCACGGCCGTATGCTCGGCGTTTCTCGATAACGTCACGACGGTGCTGCTGATCGTGCCGGTCACGTTCAGCATTACGCGGCAGCTGCGGGTTCCCGTATTTCCGTATCTGCTGACGCAGGTGATCGGTTCGAATATCGGAGGTACGGCGACGCTGATCGGCGACCCGCCGAACATCATGATCGGCAGCGCCGTGCCGGAGCTGACGTTTATGTCGTTTATCGCGAACCTCGCGCCGGTTATCGTCATCATTCTCGCGGCGCTGATTCCGATCTTCGTCCTGCTGTTCCGCAAGCAGCTGCGGACGACGCCGGAGCTGAAGCAGGGCATCATGGAGCTGGACGAGAAGGAGCTGCTGGAAGATCGGAGGATGCTGAAAAAGTGTCTCGCGGTGCTCGGACTGACCGTGCTGGGCTTCTTCCTGCATCAAGGGCTCGGCTGGGAATCGGCGTCGGTAGCGTTGACGGGAGCGTTCCTGCTTCTGCTGCTGACGGGCGAGCGCACGATGGAAAAAGCGCTGACGCGCGTCGAATGGCCGACCATCTTTTTCTTTGCGGGATTGTTCGTGCTCGTGGCGGGCCTCGTAGAGACGGGAACGATCTCCCGGCTGGCGGAACGCGCGGTCGATCTGACGGGCGGCAATCTGACGGCGGCTTCCATGCTCATTCTGTGGCTGAGCGCGCTGGCTTCCGCTTTTCTCGATAATATTCCGTTCGTCGCCACGATGATTCCGCTGATTCGGGACATGGGCGACATGGGGATCGCGAATTTGGAACCGCTGTGGTGGAGCCTGGCGCTGGGCGCCTGCCTGGGCGGCAACGGCACGCTGATCGGGGCGAGCGCCAATCTGATCGTGGCCGGGCTGGCCGGCAAGGAAGGGGCTCCGATCTCTTTCGTCAAATTTCTGAAATACGGTTTTCCGATCATGTTTTTGACGATTGCCATTTCGAGCGTGTACGTGTACCTGCGTTATTTGATGTAACCGATTCGCCGAAAGAACGCGAAAATAGAGGAGAGGCGGCAAAGGACATGTTGAAATACCGGTACGACGAACGGCTGATCACGATCGAAGAGACGCGCAACGAAGAGGATATCGAGTTCAAGATTCATTTGTCGGAACAGCATCCTTACGCGCAAAACGCAAAAAACGTAAGACGCCATTTCGAGAATGACCGTGATTATACGGACGTCATTTTTTATACGTATCCGGACCGGACCTATCGGGTGATCGTAAGGCAGGATCACTACGACGAATTCATCCTGACGCTGATGGCGAACCGTCTGCTGACCGCGGTGGAATGGGCGTAAAAGGCAGCGGCGGCGGACCGCCCGGTTTCGGGCGGAGCCGCCGTTTTCTTTAGTTTGAACGGGGCATCTTTAATTTCGCCTCTTATTGAAAGGGTTTTCATTCGGTAAGGTTAAAAAGATCAAGCCGAACGTTCGGGTGAAAATCATGTTCGGCGCGGATGGACAGGTGGCAAAGGGAGTGCGAAAATATCGAAAACAGACAGCGAGGGAGGAGATTCGGAACATGGACATTCGGGGCATCTATCGAAAAAGCGTCAAAAACAATCTGTTTGCCAAAACCATTCTCCTTTTCTCTTTCATTACGATCGTGACGGTCATCGCTTTCTCTTATTTCATGTTCGTATCCATGTCCCAATCGGCGGTGCGCCGGGAACTGGATAACCAAAAAGCCGCAATGTCGGCCATCGACCGTTATATCGGACTGCGAGTCGGAGAAGCGGATTCGATCATGCCTGACATTTACCGGGACGATGCCCTTTCGCTCGATCTGTCCTATTTCCTGATGAATCCTTATCCGGACTATGTTCGCTACCGGCTGGACCGCTACGCGCAGACGGGGATCGATTCGGCCAATGCCAGGACCCATATGGAAAACGTGCTCGAGACTCGGCCGGATATCCGGAAGCTCGTCCTGTACAGCAGCGAGCAGCAGATGCTGTACGCTTTCGGCCGTGACGGAGAGTTTCGCACGGTGCCGGTCAATGCCTCGCAGTCCTACGTGCCCGACGCGATGGCGCTCGAAAACGCCAGCGTCTCGGTTCCCAACGCCTGGGTGAGCCGGGCGCTTGGCAGTACCGGAGAAGCGATGTACTCGGTCACGGTGCCGGTCAACGACAAGCAGAGCCTTAAAAATCTCGGGCAGCTGACCGTCTGGTTCGATTCGAGCCGATTATGGAATGCGCTGACCGCTTACGAACAAGAATTCAACGGAGGCATCTTCGTCCTGTCTTCGGGCGGGCGGGTGCTGTTCGATACGTCGGGCCGTTACTACGGAGGAAAATTTCCGTATGCGGAGCGTCTGGAGTCGGTCTACGACGTCAATTCTTCCGGACCGTCTCCGGAGGGCGGATTGTACTTCAACAAGCTCGCTTCGACTTCCGGCGGCTATTCCGTCGCGGGCATTCTGACTCAAGCGGAAGCCGCGGAGTCTTACCGCGGCCTGCAGAACACGATTTGGACGATCGGATCCGTGTGCATCGTGTTCGCGATTTTAGTGCCTTCGCTGTTCATTTTCAGGTTCGTGAAGCGCACCAACCGCATTATCCGTCTGACCCAGCGGGTCAAACGGGGCGACCTCGCAACCCGGATCGGCGACCCGAAAGAAGACGAACTCGGACAGATCGCCAGCAGCTTCGACGACATGCTCGACGAACTCAATCAGTACATCGACCGGGTGTATAAAGCGGATATCAAGCAGAAGCATACGGAGCTTGCCGCGCTTCAGGCGAGGATCAATCCGCATTTTCTGTACAATACGCTCGAAGTCATCCGGATGCGCGCCGTGTCGCAGGGCGCGCGCGACGTAGGGGAGATGATCTACAGTTTGTCCATGCTGTTCAAGAGCTTCGTGCAGCAAAAAGAGCGGCACACGCTGGGGGACGAGCTGGAGGCGTGCCGGCTGTACCTGGAGCTGTTCCGCATCCGCTACAAGGATCGGCTGGCTTACGATATCCAGGCCGACCCGGAACTGCTCAAGGCGGAGGTGCCGAGGCTTTCCGTGCAGCCGATCGTGGAAAACTATATCGTGCACGGCATCCGCAGCCGCGACGACAACAACCGGATCGTGATTTTCGCGGACGGAGAGCAGGGCGATATCGCGGTCCGCGTAAGGGATAACGGCCGGGGGATCGCGGCCGACAAGCTGCGCGAGGTAAGATGCGCTCTTCACCGCACGGACGAAAACGGGGAAGCCGAAGGAGGCTTCGGCCTGCGCAGCGTGCACGAGCGTCTTCGGCTGCTGTACGGAGCGGACTACGGAATCGAGGTGCACAGCGGAGGGGCCGGACAGGGAACGCTGGTGGAAATACGTTATCGGAACTCGGAAGAGGGGGAGCGGCATGTACAAAGTGTTTCTGGTGGATGACGAACCGTTCATTATCGAAGGGCTGTACGACATTATCGACTGGGCTTCGCTCGGGCTCGAGGTGGCGGGCAGCGCGCTCGACGGCCGGGAAGCGTTCGACGCGCTGCGCGAAACGGCCGCGGATCTGCTCATTACGGACATCTCCATGCCGGAGATGACGGGATTGGAGCTGATTCGCCGCGTCCGGGAACTGAGGCCGGAGCTGAAAGTCATCGTTTTGAGCGGATTCAACGAATTCGACTATCTCAAGGAAGGCATGAAGCTCGGCATCGAAAATTACCTGCTTAAGCCGATCAATGTCGAAGAGTTGGAGGCAACGCTGGCGAACGTGACGGAAAAGCTGCGGCGCGCGGAGCGCGAAGAGCGCTTCGGGGCTTTCGGCGCAAGAATCATCCGGGACAACGTGCTGCACCGCTGGCTGACGGGACGGATCTCGCAGGCTGAGTTTGACGAGCGGCTCAGCCTGATGGGAATCTCCTTCCGCTGCCCGAAGCTGGCGGTGCTGATTCTGCGGGCGGACGGCGACGAGACGCTTGCCCTGCGCGCGGAGGAAGCGCTGCAAGGCGAGCCGGACTGCGTCGTCTTCCGCGAGATGGACGGGGATGCGGCGGTCATCGTTCCGCTCGCGG
Source organism: Saccharibacillus alkalitolerans (assembly GCF_011090185.1). Taxonomy (GTDB): domain Bacteria; phylum Bacillota; class Bacilli; order Paenibacillales; family Paenibacillaceae; genus Saccharibacillus; species Saccharibacillus alkalitolerans. The sequence goes on from NZ_JAAFGS010000006.1 coordinate 256,853, forward strand.
AAGGGGAAGGCCGCGAACGGATGCTGGATGTCGCCGCCAAGCTGGAGCGGCGAATCGGCGGAGAAGCGCTGCGCATCGGCATCGGAAGTGCGGGACCTCTGCCGCAGCACGGTCCGTGCAGCAGAACGGAAGCCGAGAAAGCGCTGGAGTACGCTCTCGTCGATCCGGAGCGCCGGATATTCGAATATGTGCCGTCCGCGGGGACTTCCTCCGCTCCGGAAGCGGCCGGACAGGCGCGCGCGACCCTGGGACGCGAATATGCCCGGTTGGTCCTGGCCCGAGACGGCGAGGAACTGACCCGGCGGATCGGCGAAGATTTCGCGGCGCTCAGCAGGACGGAAGGCATGGCGCCGGAGGAACTGCAAAATATCGCGCTCGGGGTCTGCGCCGACTTCCGGGCCGTGCTGCGCGAGGTCAAGCGCGAGGACGACGGCGAACCGCTGCTGCAGGTGCTGGAGCGCGTAAGGACGGCCTCGCATATGGAAGAACTGATCGAAGCGGTGCGGAGGGCGGCCGAAGAGACGGTAGGGCTGCTCAACCGGGATACCCGCAGCCCTGTCGTGCAGCAGGTGCTCGGTTACATAGCCGCTCATTACGGCGAAGAACTGTCGCTCAAAATGCTCGGTTCGCAGTATCACATCCATCCCGTGTACCTGGGACAGCTGTTCCATAAAGAAATGGGCGAGACGTTTACCGACTATTTGAACAAATACCGAATCGAACGGGCAAAAGAGAAGCTGCGCACGACCACCCAGAAAGTGCAGGACATTTCGCGCAGCGTCGGTTACTGGGAGACGGGCTATTTCTACAAGCAGTTCAAAAAGTACGTGGGCATTTCGCCGACGGAGTACAAGGCGCTTCAATGAACTTCGGCGAGCCGCAGCAAATGTCGCGGAACTGCCCGGTCCGAAAAAAAACGATTTCTGCCGTGCGCCGTGCCGGAACGTGAATTCGGCACGCTCGGTCTTTGCGGAAGGGGAGCCGACTTTTGGCGCGCTCAGCGGGGTTTTGGCGAACGAGCAGAATTTTAACGGATTCACACGACGCTTAGAAGCCGTTTGCGGGAACCCGGAAAATCTAACGGAACCAGGCGGCGCTTAGAGAGGAGATCAGCTTGTTTTTGGGAGAAAAAAGGGTATAA
>NZ_JAAFGS010000007.1 GCF_011090185.1 Saccharibacillus alkalitolerans
CGGTGACGCGAAGCGATCGTTTCGGATCCAGTTTTCAAGGTGCAAACCTTGAGTGAAACTGCAACATGCATGTCTTTTCTAGTGAGGTTATTTTCCTGGATTGTATTCGATGAAGAATAATCGCACGGAAAAAACCGGTTTGGAGAGATACCCAAGTGGCTATAAGGGGACCCTCTGCTAAGGGGTTAGACTGCGTTAGCGGTGCGAGGGTTCGAATCCCTCTCTCTCCGCCATTCCCTTCTATAATAGAAGAGAAATGGCAATGTAATATGGCGGTGTAGCTCAGCTGGCTAGAGCGTACGGTTCATACCCGTGAGGTCGGGGGTTCGATCCCCTCCGCCGCTATTTTATCTTTATTCCCATGGAGGCTTAGCTCAGCTGGGAGAGCATCTGCCTTACAAGCAGAGGGTCGGGGGTTCGATCCCCTCAGCCTCCACCATATATATGCCGGTGTAGCTCAATTGGTAGAGCAACTGACTTGTAATCAGTAGGTTGGGGGTTCAAGTCCTCTCGCCGGCACCATTTAATTGGCCTGGAACTGTGGTGTAGAGGCCTAACATGCCTGCCTGTCACGCAGGAGACCGCGGGTTCGAATCCCGTCAGTTCCGCCATTTAATTTAATTGAATATCAGCTTCATTGAGTATGGCTCGGTAGCTCAGTTGGTAGAGCAAAGGACTGAAAATCCTTGTGTCGGCGGTTCGATTCCGTCCCGAGCCATCTTTATATTTTGTGGAGGCTTAGCGAAGTGGCCAAACGCAGCAGACTGTAAATCTGTTCTCTCCGAGTTCGGTGGTTCGAATCCATCAGCCTCCACCAGTTTTTGAGAGCCATTAGCTCAGTTGGTAGAGCACCTGACTTTTAATCAGGGTGTCGAAGGTTCGAGTCCTTCATGGCTCATCAAAAAGCCGCGTTCCGTATCTTTACGGGATGCGGCTTTTTTGCGTATTCGGCATTATGTTAAGATGAGAAGAAAACGGGTGTTGGAGGGCTTGTCATGAATGTGCAGGAAATTCGGAGCCGGCTGGAATCGATCGTCGGCAGGCCGGTTGAACTGATTAAGATAGAGAATTCTCCCTGGCAGGATAGGCTTAAAGCCGTCGCCTCCCTGCATGCCGAGAGAGCCGGCGATCGCTTCTCGACAGACGGCCTGCCCGAGCAGGGTACGGTAGAAGCCGGATCGACTTGGTTTTTTGCGGCGGACACTCGGGAAGCAACCGAAGAGCGATTGGCGGTTCGGATTGCGGACGACCGACTGGAACCGTCCGTTCGCGAATTGATTTCTCTTCTTGTTCAATCCGCGTCTTTGGATGCCGGCGAGCCTCTTCCCGAGAGGGAGACCGAGGTTCAGCAGCTGGGCCGCTGGCTTGCGGAGAGGATGGAGCGCGGCGAGTCTCCGCAGGAGCTGCCGGATACGCTGCTGTTGAAAAACCGGCTCTTTGCGGAAATGATTCCGTTCTTGCTGATCTGCGAGGGGGCTCAGAATTCGCTCGGCGGCTATGAGGAGCTCCACCAGCTGCTGTCGACCTTTCTGGAAAGGGAAGTGCTCGTAATTCCGCTGCATGACCGGGAATGGCTTCTGCTTGTCGACCGGCTCGATGTGATGCAGATTTCGGAAGAACGGGACGAAGAGGAAGAATCCGACCGCGAACTGCTGGAGGCTTTCGGGTTGGGGCTGTACGAGCTGATTGCAAGCGAATGGGCGGGGATTTTCAATCTGTCCGTATCCGAGCCTCTGCAGCCTGCGTACGGCCTTGTGCCCGCGCTGCGTCTGCTGAAAGAGAGCGTCTTTCTCGGCAAAACGTTCCATGTGACGCGGAATGTGCATCTGCCGTGGGAACTGGGGTTGGAACGTCTCGTTTACAGCGTTCCGGCCAAGCAGCGGGAGCGATTCATGGAGGAGATCGAAGGGCGCGCGGTCGTGCTCGAAGACAGCGAAACCTTGACGACTCTCGAGACGTTTTTTCGGATGAACTGCAATGTAAGCGAAACCGCGAAGAGGCTGTATATCCATCGCAATACGCTCATTTACCGGCTGGACAAGGTCAAGCAGGAAACCGGGCTCGACGTTCGCAACTTCGGAGATGCCGTATTAATGAGGCTGGCGGTGCTATTGGATAAAGTGACAAAAGACTGAGACGATTTTTGTGCAGTTTGCGAATAGCCAAGAAAGCGTATTCAGGGTACTATGGGAACAGGTAAACAGAAAGCAGCTCAGCTCCATACACATATCCTCAATACAGGGAGGCAACATTCAATGGCTGGTGTACGCTTAGAACATATCTATAAGAAGTATGCAGGTTCCGACAAAGCAACGGTAGTCGACGTTAACCTTGATATCAAAGACAAAGAATTCCTCGTCCTGGTCGGTCCTTCCGGCTGCGGAAAATCGACGACGCTCCGCATGATCGCGGGTCTCGAAGAAATTTCCGAAGGCAAATTGTATATCGGCGACCGCGTCGTGAACGACGTCGCTCCGAAAGACCGCGATATCGCGATGGTATTCCAATCCTACGCCCTGTACCCGCACATGGACGTATACTCGAACATGGCTTTCGGTCTGAAACTCCGCAAAGTGAAAAAAGACGAAATCGAGAAGCGCGTACGCGAAGCGGCTAAAATTCTCGATATTGAGCACCTGCTCGAACGCAAACCGAAAGCTCTCTCCGGCGGTCAGCGTCAGCGGGTTGCCCTGGGACGCGCGATCGTCCGCGATCCGCAAGTGTTCCTGATGGACGAACCTCTCTCCAACTTGGACGCCAAGCTGCGCGGTCAGATGCGTGCCGAAATCACGAAGCTCGTAAAACGCCTTGAAACGACCTGCATCTACGTAACGCACGACCAGATCGAAGCCATGACCATGGGCGATCGCATCGTCGTTATGAAAGATGGCATCATTCAGCAGGCAGCTCCGCCGGAAGAACTGTACAACAATCCGACGAACATTTTCGTTGCCGGATTTATCGGTTCCCCGACAATGAACTTCATTAACGGCAAGCTGGTCGATCAAGGCGGCGCGCTGCACTTCCAGGCTCAAGGCCTTGATGTTGAAGTTCCGCGCGGCAAAGCGCAAATCCTGCGCGACAAGTCGATGGTGGGCAAAGAAGTTATCATGGGTCTGCGTCCGGAAGATATTCACGAAGAGCCTGTATTCCTGGAAGCTTCGCCGAACACGATCTTCGCGGCCAACGTCGACGTTACCGAGAACCTCGGTCACGAAATGCTGCTTTATCTGAGCGGCCTGGGCGGCGACACGACGATTGCCCGTGTAGACGGACGTTCCAGCGTACGCGAAGGTTCGCAGGTCAGACTGGCTATCGACATGAACAAAGTGCATATCTTCGACAGAGAGTCGGAAGTCAACGTCTTCTACGACGCGAAATAATTCCGTTTGCTGTCCGAGCGAGTATAAAGGGCCGCCCTTCCGGGCGGCTTTTTCGCATTTGGGGCAGGCGAAGGAGCATTGCTTTCAACGAACATTTCCTTTACGATGAATAGGATAGTGTGCAAAAAGCGGTACGACGATTCCATATCAGAACGACCATCAGAAGGGAAGATTACGGAATGGCTAAAAAGGTAAAAGTAGCCGAGCTTGTCCAACAGTTCCAATTTGAAGTCGTATCGGGCGAGAGTGGGCTGCGCCGTCCGATCGCCGTCGACGATCTGAACCGGCCGGGGCTCGAAATGGCCGGATACTTTGAGTATCATTCACCGGAGCGGATTCAGCTGCTGGGTAAGACCGAGCTGACTTTTTATCATATGCTCTCGAAAGAAGACAAGATGGACCGGATGAGCCGGCTCTGCAGCGAAGAGACGCCGTGCATTATCGTGACCCGGTCTTTCGACGTGCCCGAAGAGCTGGTGCAGATCAGTTCGGAACGGGACATTCCCGTTCTGCGCAGCGGAATGTCGACGACCAGCCTGTCCAGCCGCGTTACCGACTTTTTGGAACGCAAGCTGGCTCCGACGACGACGATCCACGGCGTATTGGTGGATGTATACGGCGTAGGCATCATCATTACCGGCAGCAGCGGCATCGGCAAAAGCGAAACGGCGTTGGAACTGGTCAAGCGCGGCCACCGGTTGATCGCGGACGACGCGGTCGAAATTCGGCAAAGCGCCGACAATCAACTCGACGGTACGGCGCCGGAGCTGATCCGTCACCTGCTGGAAATTCGCGGCGTGGGGATCATCAACGTCATGACGCTGTTCGGAGCGGGCGCGATCCGCAACCACAAACGGATCACGCTGGTCGTTCGCTTGGAGAACTGGCAGCCCGACAAGCAGTACGATCGCCTCGGCCTCGATGAGGAAACGACTCGCATCATCGATACCGATGTGCCGCTCGTGACCGTGCCGGTCCGCCCGGGCCGAAATCTGGCGGTCATCATCGAGGTCGCGGCAATGAACTTCCGTCTGAAACGGATGGGATACAACGCGGCGCAGCAGTTTACCCATAAGCTGACCGCAACGATCGCCGACGACATGGACGATCTGGATTAAGACGTTGTCGTCCGGGCAGCTTCAATATCGGACAGCGATTTAAATCGAGTTTTGCGCAGACAACGTATTAGGGGGAACAAGAATGAGTGCATTATTGGCGATCAATCCGATCGCTTTTAAAATCGGGCCGCTGGCCGTGCACTGGTACGGGCTGATTCTCGGCCTGGGAGCCGTAGTCGGCCTGCTGCTGGCCATGCGCGAAGGAAAACGGTTTGGGCTGCCGCAGGAATTGTTCATGGACATTCTGCTGTTCGGCGTGCCTTCCGCCATTATCTGCGCGCGGATCTACTACGTCGCGTTCCAATGGGACCAGTACAAGGACAATCCGCTCAAAGTATTCGCGATTTGGGAAGGCGGGATCGCCATCTACGGAGCGCTGATCGGCGCCGTGGTGTGTGCCGTCATCTACACCCGAATCAAAGGATACAGCTTCTGGCGCATCGCCGATATCTGCGCGCCGGGCCTGCTGGCGGGACAGCTGATCGGACGATGGGGCAACTTCGTCAACCAAGAGGCGTACGGCGGAGAAACGACCGAGAGCTTCCTGCGCGGCACGCTGCATCTGCCCAACTTCATCGTGAATCAGATGAACATCGAAGGCGTCTATCGTCATCCGACGTTCCTGTACGAATCATGCTGGAATATTCTCGGCATCATTCTGATTTTTATCATTCGCCGCCGGAAATTCGTGCGCGCGGGCGAAATTTTTATCGGATATTTCATCTGGTACGCGATCGGCCGCTTCTTTATCGAAGCGCTGCGGACCGACAGCTTGGCTTTCCAGGGTCCGAATTGGCTGGCTTCGCTGATCCACGGCATGTGGACGCCGATGACCTGGTTCGGGTTCGAAGAAGGGTACCTCGATCCGGCTTACGGCAACGTCCGAATTTCGCAGCTTCTGGCCATCGTCTTCTTCGTGGTAGCCATTGCGCTGATCATCATTCGCCGTCAAAACGGGCAGGCCAATATCCGGTATTCCGATCCGATCGTGTCGTCGAAACTGGAGACGGCTCCGGCAGCGGTGGATGAGAAGCACCGTGTGGAAGCCCCTTCCGCACCGACCCGCGGATCGCAGGCCCGTTCGGGCGAAACGGACCCCGCCGCGTCTTCCGGGCGGCCCGACACCCCGCCTCCGGGCGAAGATTCTACCCGCAAGGAGTGACATCATGAATTCTGCAATCAAGACGGTATTGTTCGATCTGGACGGCACGATTATCGATACGAACGAGCTGATCATCGATTCTTTCATGAATGCGATGAGCGATATTCCGCTGACGCGGGAAACGATTATTCCCCACATGGGCACGACGCTGGAGAATCAGCTCCGCGTATTCTCCGGCCTGGAGGATGTGCGAGAATTGGAAAAAGCGTATCGCACCTATAATCTGGCCCATCACGACGCGATGGTTAAGCCGTTTCCGTACGTGCAGGAGGTGGTACGCGATCTTCATGCGGCCGGCATCCGGCTCGGCGTCGTCACGACCAAGATTCGGCCGACCACTATGAAGGTGCTGGAAATGTTCGACCTGTACCGCTATATGGACGCGGTCGTAACCGTGACTGACGTGACCCATCCGAAACCCCATGCCGAGCCGGTCCTGAAAGCCTTGGAGCTTATGGGAGCAGACCGCGAAACGGCGCTGATGGTCGGGGACAGCCCGGCGGACATTCAGTCGGCTCAGAACGCAGGGGTGCGCGCCGCAGCGGTCGCCTGGTCGCTCAAGGGCGAGAAGATTCTGTCGGGTTACGGCCCGGACCATATCTTGCACGATATGCGGGATCTATACAGACTGACCGGAACGGAGCGCAGGGAAGCATGAGAAAAACGGAGCGGTACTTCGTTGAAGACGGTCCGAACTCTCTGCGCCAGATCTACAAAACGGTCAGCCCTTGGAAAGGCATCAAAAACTTTGTTTTTATCCAAATCGCCCGTTATTGCCCGATCCTGGAGTTGAAAAACTGGATCTACCGCCGTATCCTCCACATGAAAGTGGGCCGGGATACGGCTTTCGGGCTTATGGTTATGGTGGACGTCTTTTTCCCGGAAAAGATTACGATCGGCCGCAATACCGTCATCGGGTACAATACGACCATTCTGGCGCATGAGTATCTGATTCGCGAATATCGGCTGGGCGAAGTTATCATCGGCGACGAAGTGATGATCGGGGCCAACTCGACCATTCTTCCGGGCGTAACGATCGGCGACGGCGCGGTCGTCGCGGCCGGTTCGGTCGTTCACCGCGACGTGGAAGCCGGAACGTTCGTGGGCGGCAATCCGCTGCGGATCATCGAACGGAAAAATCCTTGAATTTTGACGGTATGTCCTTGCCCGTTGTTTAACATTTTCCGAAAGTTGCCGCCAAAGCGGCGTACAGAAGATCCGCGTCGGGTATAATGCAGAAGGAGCGTGAGCGGGAGGCGGCCGAGCCGTCCCGCTTTTCGCTTCGAACAGCATAGATTTGCAGGACGAGAAGACCTGCAGGCGAACCGGATCGCTTGAAGCGAGCTTGAAGCGGACGGTCGGGAAAGGAGCAATCAAGTTGAGTTCTGTTTCAATCAAAAAAGAAAGGCTGCCGCAGCTGGACACGTTCCGCGCGTTGGCTATCCTGGGTGTACTGCATGTCCATTCCACTTCCTTTGCAACGATCGAGTCGGTCCATTTGAAAGCTTTTTATCTGATTAACTTCATTAACGTGTTCTTTCGATACGGCACGCCTTCGTTCATCATGCTGAGCAGCTTCGTGCTGTTCTACAACTACTACAACCGTCCGCTGAACGGCAAGCTGGTCGGAGGATTCTACAAAAAAAGAATGCTGTATATTTTGCTGCCTTACGTGCTGATCTCGGCCATATATTTTATTTATAAAATGCATGTGGCGGGTACGCTCGGAGCAGGCACGGAGACGTACGGCGACATGCTGGCCCGCTATTGGAAAAACCTGCGGGAAGGCACGGCGTATACGCATTTGTACTTCGTGTATATCAGCGTACAATTCTACATTTTGTTCCCGGTGATGCTCTTCTTGTTCAAATCGTCCAAATGGTTTACGCGCTGGGCGATTCCGATCGGACTCATTCTGCAGTGGGCTTTCGTGTTCTGGAATAAATACGAGCTGCATTATCCGACCAAAGGAAGTCTTGCGATTACATACTTGTCCTACTATATGATCGGCGCGTTTCTGGCGATTTACTTCGATAAAATACGCGGTTGGCTGATGAGCGACGCCAAAGACTTGTCCGCGAAAGCCAAGTTCTGGAATGCGGCGCTGTGGATTTCCTGGGCGGCCGTCGTTGCGGCGCATGTCTGGTTCTATCAAGAAATCCGGCAGGGCGAACTGGTCGCGAACTCGCTCTGGTACGAGCTGCTGTGGAATCTTCACACCCTGCTGACGGCGATGGTGCTGATGCGCGCATCGTTCGTCCTGTTCCGTAAAGGGCCGAAATGGCTGATCAAGCTGCTGACGCGTCTGGGGGAACTGTCCTTTGCCGTGTATCTGGTGCATCCGCTCGTGCTGGGTTACTACCGGGATACGGAAGACTGGTTCTTCAGCCATGTGCATATGGGGTCGGTGACGTATTTTGCCTGGATCTACGGCGGCCTGATCTGCGCGCTGCTCGTCTCCTGGATCGTCACGCAGACGATTCTGCGTTGGATTCCGGGGGCTTGGGTGCTGCTGGGCAGCGTGCCGGCTTCCCTGCGCAAAAAGAAAACGGGTCCGGCGGCGCCGGCATCGGCGACCAATCGCAACGTTTGATCGAAAACGCAAAACCGAAAACCCTTTTCCGCTTCTTGACGGAAAAGGGTTTTTGTCGTCGCCGTCGGACGGTTCATTCGACAAAAGACGCTCCTCGTTGACTCCGATACGGACAAAGTGATAATATAGTCGTACGCTTTATTTTACTACCATGTTATCACTGTACCATAATAAAGCAATTAAAAGGATCGACGCTAACGTTACGAGCGATCCGGCTGCCGATAAGCCGGATTTCCGATAGGGTGAAGAGAAGATTCGATCCCGGAACCGGGTATAAATAGATGAAGTCGGAGAGCGATCCGAAGACGAACACACAGGGGTGAATCAAATGTCCAAACCGAAAGGATTTGAAAAGCCGGTCGGCGTCCGAGATTATCTGCCGCGCGCGACCAAGCGTCTGCGCCGCATCGAACGCGGCGTGCTCGACTGCATGGCGCGCTGGGGCTACGAGACGATCAAGACGCCGACGATCGAATACTACGACACGGTAGGGATCGCGAGCTCGACGTCAGACCGCAAGCTGTTCAAGCTGCTGAACAACCGCGGGCAGACGCTGGTGCTGCGATCGGACCTGACGGCGCCGATCGCGCGCGTCGCTTCTTCGCTGCTGCGGGAAGAACCGCTGCCGCTTCGGCTGTCGTACCACGCGAACGTGTTCCGCGCCATCGAGGAAGAAGCGGGACGCGAAGCGGAATTTTTCCAGACGGGGGTCGAGCTGATCGGCGACCGCTCGCCGGAGGCGGATGCGGAAGTGGTGGCGCTGGCCATCGCTTCGCTGCAGGCGGCCGGCGTGAAGACGTTCAAATTCGCGCTCGGGCATGTAGGCTTCCTGAACGGGCTGTTCGACGAAGCGCTGCCCGGCCGCTCGGAAGATCAGAAGGCGCTGAAGGAGCGTCTTCTGCATCGCGACTACGTCGGCTTCCGCGAAGCCGCGGAATCGCTCGGTTTGAACCGCGAGCAGCAGGAGGAGCTCGAAGGCATTTTGCGGCTGCGAGGCGGCCGCGAAGTATGCGACCAGGCGGCCGGGCTGAGCCGGCACCCGCTCGCTCTGGAGTCGCTGCGGCATCTGTGCAGCGTGTGGGAAGCGCTGGACGACTACGGCGTGTCGGAGCATGTGCTGATCGATCTGACGATGATCGGGGATTTTTCGTATTATACGGGCATGGTGTTCGAAGGCTACGCCGCCGAACTCGGTTTCCCGGTCTGCAGCGGCGGCCGCTACGACAATCTGCTGCGGCAGTTCGGCCGCGACGTGCCGGCGACCGGCTTCGCGCTGAAGACGAACCGGATCCTCGACGGCGTCGAAGATCCTTCGCCGGAAGAAGAGCTTCCGGTTCTGATCGTCTACGACGCGGCGCGCCGGGCGGAAGCGCTGGCGGAGGCCGGAAGGCTGAGAACGGAAGGACAGGCGGCGGTGACGCGGCTTGCGAACGAAACGGGAGAATCCGCGGAAGCCGGCGACGGCGGACGTTACGCCCGGGTGCTGCTTTTTACCGGAGAGAATGCGCCGGCGAGCAGGGGATGAGCTCCTTCGGCACGGAAGAAGACTTTTGGGACAAACAAGCAATCGCGAAAGCATAGGCTGGACGATTTTTAAAAAGAGGAGGAGAGAGACATGGGAGAGGTGCTGAAGGTGGCGATGCCGAAAGGCCGCATCTATAAGAAGGCGTCGCAGCTGTTTCGCGAGGCCGGCATCTTCATTCCGGACGATGTCGACGACTCTCGCCGGCTGGTCATTCCGATTCCGGAAGCGAATATGGAATTCATTATGGCCAAGCCGGTCGACGTGCCGACTTACGTGGAATACGGCGTCGCCGATATCGGGATCGTGGGCAAGGACGTGCTGCTCGAAGAAAATCGCGACGTCTACGAGCTGCTGGATCTGGGTATCGCCAGATGCCGGATGTCGGTGATCGCGCTGCCCGATTGGAAACCGGGCATCCACCTGCGGGTGGCGACCAAGTATCCGAATGTGGCGACGCGTTATTTCCGCGAACAGGGCGAGCAGGTCGAAGTCATCAAGCTGAACGGCTCGATCGAGCTGGCGCCGCTGATCGGTCTCGCCGACCGCATCGTCGACATGGTGGAAACGGGACAGACGCTGAAGGATAACGGCTTGGTCGAACGGGAAAGCATCTTCGGCATTACGAGCCGCCTGATCGCGAACCGGGTCAGCTACCGGATGAAAAACAACGAAATCCAGGAATTGTGCGACCGGCTGGAGAAAGTGATGCCGGGAGCGGTGAAGTCTTAAAAGCGGGAGGAAGAACCATGAGGATTGTACCGGCAGCGGAATTCGATCTGCGGCGGGACGCGGAATACGGATCGGAGGAACAAATCGCGGCGGTCAAGGCCATCGTCGGCGATATCAAAGCGGAAGGCGACGCGGCCCTGCTGCGCTATACGGAAAGCTTCGACCGGACGAAGCTCGACGCTTCGCAGCTTCGCGTGACCGATGCAGAGCTGCAGGCGGCATACGGGCATGTCGAAGAATCGTTTGTAGAGGCGATTCGGGCCGCCGCCGCGAATATTCGCGCCTTCCATGAACGTCAGAAGCGCAATTCCTGGATGGAGCTGCAGCCGGACGGCGGCATGCTCGGACAGATTATCCGGCCGCTGCGCCGGGTCGGCGTATACGTGCCGGGCGGCAAGGCCGCTTATCCGTCCTCGGTGCTGATGAACGTTATTCCGGCCCAGGTGGCCGGCGTGCCGGAGATCGTGATGGTGACGCCGCCGGCGACGGGCGGACGGGAAGGCATCGACCCGTATATTCTGGTCGCCGCCGCGGAAGCCGGCGTGACCGAGATTTACCGGGTCGGCGGCGCGCAGGCGGTGGCGGCGCTGGCTTACGGTACGGAGAGCATCGAACGGGTCGACAAGATCTGCGGCCCGGGCAACATCTACGTCGCGCTGGCCAAACGCGAAGTATATGGGCTGGTCGATATCGACAGTCTGGCCGGACCGAGCGAAATCGTCGTTCTTGCGGACGAGACGGCCGATCCGGAATATGCGGCGGCCGATCTGCTGTCGCAGGCGGAGCACGACGAGCTGGCTTCGGCGATTCTGGTTACGACGTCGCAGCGGCTGGCGGAGTACGTCTCCGCCGAAGTGGAACGTCAGCTGTCGCTGCTGCCGCGCGAGACCATCGCGCGGGCCTCGATCGAGAAGTACGGCGCGATCATCGTGACGGGCAGCGTCGAAGAAGGCATTAAAGTCGTCAACCGGCTGGCACCGGAGCATCTGGAAGTGATGGTACAGAATCCGGCGGATTATCTGGGCCTGATCGAGAACGCCGGCGCCATTTTCCTGGGACCGTACAGCTCGGAACCGGTGGGCGATTACTTTGCCGGACCTAACCATATCATTCCGACCAACGGAACGGCGCGGTTCGCCTCTCCGGTCGACGTGGACGATTTCATCAAAAAATCAAGCCTCATCCAATACAGCAAGCAGGCGCTGCTGCAAAATGCGGCGACGATCATGGAGCTGGCGCGGCGCGAGGGACTGGAAGGTCACGCGCGCGCGATCGAAGTCCGGGTCAAAAAAGAAGGCTCGGGAAACTTGAACGGACAATAAATTCAAGGAGCGGGCGGTACGGCGAAGTATCGGCAGGAAGCGAAAAACGACGAAGAGAACGGGGGCGCATCCATGACGGAAGCCAATCAGGAAAACGAAAAATCGCGCAGCGCGAGCATCGCGCGCAAGACGAACGAAACGGATATCAAGCTGTCGTTCGGGATCGACGGCACCGGCACGTCGGAGATTTCGACGGGAGTTCCTTTTCTCAATCATATGCTGGACCTGTTCACCAAGCACGGGCAGTTCGACTTGAAAGTGGACGCGGACGGCGACATCGATATCGACGATCACCATACGGTCGAAGATATCGGCATCTGTCTGGGCAGCGCGCTGCTGCAGTCGCTCGGCGACAAACGCGGCATCAAGCGTTACGCCAACGTGTTTATTCCGATGGACGAGGCCCTCGCCCAGGTCATTATCGACGTAAGCGGGCGTCCGCACTTCGAGTACCGGGCGGAATATCCGTCGAATCTGGTCGGCACGTTTTCCACGGAGATGGTGCACGAGTTCTTGTGGAAATTCGCGCTGGAGTCGCGCATCACGCTGCACGTCATCGTGCACTACGGCCGAAATACGCACCACATGATCGAAGCGGTATTCAAAGCGCTCGGACGCGCGCTCGACGAAGCGACTTCGATCGATCCGCGCGTGAGCGGCATACCGTCCACGAAGGGAGTGCTGTAACATGACGATCGCCATCGTCGACTACGGAATGGGCAACCTGCACAGCGTCAGCAAGGCGGTGGAGCGGCTCGGTTACGACTACCTCGTCACCGGCGACGAGGCGGAAATCATGCGCTCGTCCGGCGTGCTGCTGCCCGGCGTGGGCGCGTTCGGCGACGCGATGAGCCATCTGCGGGATACCGGATTGGACTTGACGGTGCGCCGCGCCGCGGGCGAAGGCATGCCGCTGCTCGGCATCTGCCTCGGCATGCAGCTGCTGTTCGACGGAAGCGCGGAACACGGCGAGCACGAAGGACTGGGACTGCTGCCCGGCCGGGCCGTGCGCTTCGAAGCGGGCGAGCTGAAAGTGCCGCATATGGGATGGAACCGGCTGAACTTCGCACGGGCAAACGAGCCGCTGCTGGACGGGCTCGAGCAGGGACACGTCTACTTCGTCCATTCTTATCACGTGGAACTGGACAAGCCCGGCGATCTGATCGCGTCGGCGGACTACGGACTGCCGGTCACGGCGATCGTCGGGCGGGACAACGTGTACGGCATGCAGTTCCACCCGGAGAAAAGCGGGGAGCTGGGCATGAATCTGCTGCGCAATTTTTTGAAACTGTCCGAAGGCTCTGCAGGAGCGTAACGACCGCGGAAACAAGGCAGCGGCGGCGGTTTTTTTGACAGAAAGCACAGGCGAAAAGGAGAGCGGTATATGACGGCATTCACGATTTATCCGGCGATCGACATTCGGGGCGGCAAGTGCGTGCGGCTGCTGCAGGGCGATTACGCGCAGGAGACGGTGTTCAACGAAAGCCCGCTGGACGCGGCGAAGCAGTGGGAAGCGCTGGGCGGCCGATATGTCCATCTGGTCGATCTCGACGGAGCGAAGGAAGGCCGGCCGGTCAACCACGAGCTGATCGGCGGCATCGCCTCGGCATTGAACGTGCCGGTGCAGGTCGGCGGCGGTCTGCGTACGTTCGAAGACGTGAAGCTGCTGCTCTCGCTCGGCGTCAGCCGGGTCATTTTGGGCACGGCGGCGATCGAGGACAAGGCGTTCACGGAAAAAGTATTGGCGGAGTACGGCGACCGCGCGGCGATCGGAATCGACGCGAGAAACGGATTCGTGGCGACGAGAGGCTGGCTGGAAACGTCGGAAGTGCGCGCGGAAGACCTGGCGAAGGAGCTGGCGGCCAAGGGAGCGGAAACGTTCATTTTCACCGATATTTCGCGCGACGGGATGATGCAGGGACCCAATGTGGAAGCGATCCTGAGTCTGGCCAAAGCGTCCGGCAAAACGGTCATCGCTTCGGGCGGCGTCACCGTGCAGGGCGACCTGGAGCGTCTGGCGGCGCATGCGGGCGACGGCATCGGAGGCGCGATCGTCGGCAAGGCGCTGTACACGGGCAGCATCGATCTGGCATCGGCGCTGGCCGCGGTCGGCCGGTAGAACGGCAGGAGAAAAAAGGCGGGAAGCGGAGGCGCGCGGACGGACAACATTCGCGGATCGCACGCACGTTTTTTTGCCGAAATAAGAATCGGAAGGAGGAGCCGCATGCTCGCGAAACGAATTATTCCGTGTCTGGACGTCAAGGACGGACGCGTGGTCAAAGGGGTCAATTTCGTCAATCTGCGCGATGCCGGCGATCCGGTGGAGCTGGCTTCGGTCTACGACCGGGAAGGCGCGGACGAGCTGGTGTTCCTCGACATTTCCGCTTCGGTGGAAGGCCGGGCGACGATGGCCGAAGTGGTGCGCCAGACGGCGGGCGAAATCACGATCCCGTTCACGGTCGGCGGGGGCATCTCGCAGGTGGACGACATGAAGCGCATTCTGCGCGCGGGCGCCGACAAGACGGCGGTCAACACGGCGGCGGTGCTGCGGCCGGAGCTGATCGCCGAGGGCGCGCGCCGCTTCGGTTCCCAATGCATCGTGCTGGCGGTGGACGCCAAGTATAACCCCGACTGGCAGGAATGGGAAGTCTACACCCACGGAGGACGCAAGCCGACCGGCATCAAGGCGCTGGAGTGGGTACGCCGCGCAGAGTCGCTCGGAGCGGGCGAGATTCTGCTGACGAGCATGGACGCGGACGGCACGAAGGACGGTTTCGACCTGGATCTGACCCGGGCGGTGTGCCGCGAGGTGTCGGTGCCGGTCATCGCTTCGGGCGGAGCGGGCAAACCGGAGCACTTCTACGATGTGTTTACGGAAGGCACGGCGGACGCGGGACTGGCGGCGACCATCTTCCACTACAAAGAGATCGCGATTCCGGACCTGAAGAATCAATTGAAGCAAAAAGGAGTCGAAATCAGATGAACCGAGACAGCGATGTGACCGTTTCGCCGGAGGAGTTCGCGGCGAACGTAAAATGGGATGCGCAGGGACTGGCTCCGGCGATCGTGCAGGATGCGCAGAGCAAGGAAGTGCTGACGCTCGCCTACATGAACGAAGAGTCGCTGCGGCGTTCGATCGAGTCGGGCGAAACCTGGTTTTGGAGCCGCTCCCGGCAGGAATTCTGGCACAAAGGCGCGACTTCGGGCAATGTGCAGCGAATCGTAACGCTGAGCTACGACTGCGACGGAGACGCGCTGCTGGTCGGCGTGGCGCCGGCGGGGCCGGCCTGCCATACGGGACGGGTAAGCTGCTTCTTCAACAAAGCGGCGCTTGGGGACGCTGCGGCATCCGTCGAGGGCAGCCCGGCAGACGCGGGAGCGGAAAGCGAGCGCGTGCTGGGCGTCGAGCCGGAGTCGGCGCGGACGCCTGCGGCATCTTCCGCGGCAGGGGCGAACGGACGGTTCGACGTGTTGGGCGAGCTGGAACGCGTCATTGCGGAGCGGTATATCGAGCGGCCGGAAGGCGCGTATACGACGTATCTGTTCGCCAAAGGCATCGACAAGATTTTGAAAAAGGTCGGCGAGGAAGCGGCCGAGTCGATCATCGCGGCCAAAAACGGCGACAATGACGAACTGCGTCTCGAAGTGAGCGACCTGATCTATCACCTGCTCGTGCTGTTGGAAGAGCGCAAGCTGCCGCTCGACGACATCATGAGAGAGCTTGCCGGCCGGCACGAACGCCCGCGCCGGGATCAGTATTAAGAAGCGAAACTGCGGCGGATGCCCGGGTAGATCCCGGGGTTCTGCCGCTTTTTTCGGACAAGGAGGAGAATCCGTATGCTGATCGATTATCATACGCACCACGAGCGCTGCGGCCACGCGGTCGGAAAGCTCGAGCAGTACGTTGCCCGAGGTATCGAACTCGGCCTGGACCAGCTGGGGCTGTCCGACCACATGCCGCTGATCCACGTCGATCCGGCGAATTATTATCCGGAGATGGCGATGCCGATGGATGAGCTGCCGAGATACGTGGAGGAAGTGTTGGCGCTCAAGGAGAAGTACCGGGACCGGATCGACATCAAGCTCGGTCTCGAAGGCGACTATATCGAAGGCCATGAGGAAAAGATCGAAGAGATGGTGAGCGCGTATCCGTGGGATTACGTGATCGGCTCGGTGCACTTTCTCGGCGAGTGGGACGTCACGGATTTTCGCCAGACGGCGCAGTGGGAAGGACGCGACCCGCTGGACGTGTACCGGACGTATTACGAAGCGGTCGGCCGCGCGGCAGATACCGGATTTTACGATATCGTAGGCCATTTTGACGTCATCAAGCGCTTCGGCTTCGCCCCTGCGCCGGAGCAGGCGGCAGAGAAGGAAGCGCTGGAGGAAGCCGCGCTGCGCCGCATCGCAGGCAGCGGAATCGCCATGGAACTGAACGCGTCGGGCCTGACCAAGCCGTGCGCGGAAATGTTCCCGTCGGAAGGACTGCTGCGCCGGGCGCTTGCGCTAGGTATCCCGCTGACGCTGGGTTCCGACGCCCACGATCCCGCCAAGCTGTCGGAGAATCTGGATCGGGCCCGGGCGCAGCTGCTGTCGCTCGGCGTGCGGGAAGTCGCGACGTTCGACCGCCGGAGGCGCGTCATGGCGCCGCTGGCGGAATAGAGTTTGAACGGGACGCCTTGATCGGCGTCTCTTTGCTTTTACGCTACCGGGGATTGGGGTATAATCAAGGCAGGTCAATGAAGTTTAATGAAGGTTATGGGAAAAGAAGCCGAAAAAGAATCAGAGTCCATTTGCGCCGCGGACCGCGGCGAGATTTTTAAACAAGAACATGCGGGAGGGTGCCATGCAGCACAGGATGCGTATATTTTCGGGGTCGTCCAATCCGGGACTGGTGGACCGGATCTGCGACAGTCTGGGGGTCACGCCAGGCCGGGTCAAGCTGACCAAATTCAAGAGCGGCGAGAGCTACGTCCATTACGAGGAGAGCATTCGCAATCTGGACGTCTTTATCGTCCAGTCGCTGTCCCATCCGATCAACGAGCACTTCGTCGAGCTGCTCGTCATGATCGACGCGGCCAAGCGGGCTTCGGCGCGCACGGTGAACGTGGTCATTCCTTATTACGGCTATGCCCGGCAGGAGCGCAAAGCGGCGCCGCGCGAGCCGATCTCGGCCAAAATGGTCGCGGACGTGCTGACGACGGCGGGAGCGAGCCGGGTCGTCACGATCGAACTGCACGCGGCCGCGATTCAAGGATTTTTCAATATCCCGGTCGATCACTTGACGACGCTCGATCTGATCGCCGATTATCTGCGCAGCAAAAATATCAAAGATCCGGTCGTCGTTTCGCCGGACGCGGGTCGCGCGAAGCTGGCCGAGAAACTGGCGAACCGGCTCGACTCGCCGGTAGCCATCATGCTCAAAAAGCGTCCGTCCCACAATCAGGCGATGATCACCCATGTGATCGGCGAGGTGGAAGGCCGCACGCCGATCATCATGGAAGATCTGATCGACACTGGCTCGACGATTCTCAAAGTCGTCGAAGGATTGAAGGAGCGCAACGCGAAGGATCCGATCGTATGCGCCACGCACGCCGTCTTCTCGGACGGAGCGCTCCAGCGGCTCGATCATCCGGGCATCTCGGAAGTCGTCATTACGGATTCGATCGCGCTGCCGGAAGACCATTCGGCCCGCTTTACGGTACTGCCCGTAGCGCCTATGCTCGCTCGCGCCATCCATATCATTCTGGAGGGCGGCTCCCTCGCGACGCTGTTCAGCGATTCGGGCATTTAAGAATGGCCGGACGGGAAGTATGCGAAAAAAAATTGTGTTATACTTATACCTTGACCGGGGACTAAGCATCGCTTGATCCGGTCCATACAGAAATTTTCGACTTTAAGCAGTTAACAAAGGGGGCCTTGCTCAGGTGAACGGGAACTATCGGCGTGAAGAGAATCCGCGGACCAACGTGGTTTCTTTGACGATGGACGAAAGCTTTTTCTTCGAAAGAGCCGTCCGTGCGCTGGATCGCTACCAATATGACAAGGCGTTGAAATATTTTCGCAAAGCTGTGGAGTTAAAGCCGGACAATCCGGTGAATCACTGCAACATGGCGGGTATATTATCAGAGATGGGCGATTACGAGGCCTCGAACGCGGTGCTGCTGCATGTGCTGGAGCAGGTCGATCCCGCCATGACGGAATGCCGTTTTTACATGGCGAACAACTTTGCCAACATGGAACGGTTCGAAGAGGCGGAAGAAGCGCTGCTGGCTTATCTCGGAGAAGATGCCGCGGGACAATTTCTGCACGAAGCGGAAGAGATGATCGAACTGCTGCAGATCGAGCTCAAGCGCAAAATCCGCGATCACAGCGTACTGGCGCGCCGGGGTTCGGACCGGCACGAACGCGCCCGCACGATGCTGGAGGAAGGCATGTTTGCCGAAGCGGCCGGGCTGCTCGAAGAACTGCTGGAAGAATATCCGGAGTTTGCCGCCGCGGCCAATAATCTGGCGCTGGCCTATTATTATATGGGCATGACGGACCGGGCGCTGGAAAAGGTGGAAGACGTGCTGCTGCGCGAGCCGGGGAACCTGCACGGCCTGTGCAATCTGGCGATTTTCCGCCGGCATTCCGGCCCGCTCGGGGCCGAAGAAGCTTCTCGGCTGGCCGGCCGCCTGGCGGCAATCGTGCCGTTCCATCGCGAGCATGCGTTCAAGCTTGCGACCACGCTCGGCATTCTGGGCGAGCATGAGGCGGCCTACAGACACTTTCGCCGCCTGTTGGCGGGCGAGGACGCGTCCGGAGACGCTTCGATTCACCATTACTGCGCCGTAGCCGCCCTGCTCAGCGGGAGACCGGACGAAGCGGAGAAGATGTGGAACCAGACGCTGAAGCTCGATCCGGAAGCGGAAGCGGCCGCTTATTATTTGAAGCGGCTGCCGGAATGGCGCGTCTGCGGAATCACGGAGCCGGTCAATTACCATTACCGGCTCGAGGCCGTGCGCCGTTCGGAACTATGGCGGCGCTGGGAAGAGCGGCTGCCGGAAGACTCGCCGGCGATTCGCGCCGCCTTGATTCGCACGCTGCGTTCGGGCAGCGAAGAAGACAAGCGCAGGGCGCTTCAAGCCTGCCGTCCGCTCGCCGACGAGGAAATGAACGAAGCGCTGCGCGAACTGGCCGGCGACGACACCGAAACGGCGGAACTGCGCGACCTGGCGCGGGCCGCACTCGGCGAGAGCGACCCGGAGCAGGCCGATTCCGCCGAAGAAGACGAACTGCCGGCGCCGAAGTTCTCCCGGGAACCGGCCGAGCTGCCGGTATGGGAGAAGCGCTGGCAGGACGTGCTGGACGCGGCGATCCGCGCTTCGTGCGCGCCGGGCGACTTCGGCCTGCGCCGCGACCTCGAAGCGCTTTGGACCGATTTTTTGCGTCGGCTGTATCCCGACGTGCCGGTACTCTCGTACGTCGAGGGTTGGGCGGCCGCGCTGGATTACCTGGCCGACAAGCTGCATCGCGGAGAAGCGACTTACGAGGAGATCGGGCGCCGGCACGGCGTATCCGCATCGACCGTCGGACGTTACGCCAAGCGAATCGACCAGGTCTGCGGCATCAAGGAGCGCATGACGATGCCGGGAAGAGACCATCGGAAGGGGCTGTAAAGCCCCGCCTATCATTTTTTACGAAACCTGAGGAGGATGCCTGTATGCAGAAATACAAGACAGTCGTAATCGGAACGGGGCCGTCCGGCCTGACTTCGGCCATTTACCTGGCCCGCGCCAATCTGAACCCGCTCGTGATCGAGGGACTTCAACCGGGCGGTCAGCTTACGACGACCACCGACATTGAGAACTTCCCGGGCTTCCCCGACGGCATTATGGGACCGGAATTGATGGATAATATGCGCAAGCAGGCGGAACGCTTCGGCGCCGAATTCATGAACGGCTGGGTCGACGCGGTCGATTTTTCGCAGCGTCCGTTCAAGATCACCGTCGAAGGTTCCGGCACGATCGAAGCGGATTCGGTCATTATCTCGACCGGCGCTTCGGCCCGCTACCTCGGCATTCCGGGCGAGCAGGACAACATCGGACGCGGGGTCAGCACCTGCGCGACGTGCGACGGTTTCTTTTTCCGCGGCAAAAAGCTGATCGTCATCGGCGGTGGCGATTCCGCGATGGAAGAAGCCAGCTTCCTGACGCGCTTCGCGACCGAAGTGACGGTCGTCAACCGCCGCGAAGAGCTGCGCGCCTCGAAGATCATGCAGGACCGCGCGCGCGAAAACGAGAAGGTATCCTGGGCGCTCAACCGCAAACCGCTTGAAGTGGTGGCGGGCGAGACCGGCCTGAAAGGGCTGAAAGTGCTCAACAACGAGACCGGCCAGGAAGAACTGATCGAGGCGGACGGCGTATTCGTGGCGATCGGCCATACGCCGAATACGACGTTCCTGCAGGGACACGTCGAACTGGACGGACACGGTTACGTCGTGGTTAAACCGGGCACGACCGAAACCAACATTCCGGGCGTCTTTGCCTGCGGCGACGTGCAGGACACGAAATACCGCCAGGCGATCACGGCTGCGGGCAGCGGCTGCATGGCGGCGATGGACTGCGAGAAATATCTCGAAGGCAGCGTCGTGCACGACTGGAGCGAGTCGCTCGACCGCTAAGACCGGAATCTCGGGAGGCGAGGCCGGTTCCTGCCGCACCTCGCTCCTCCTATGTACCGGGCGACGCCCATACGGAACGCACCGACGAGAATCCGCTAACGGAATCTTTTGTCGGTGCGTTCTTTTGGTGTGGAGAAAAAGCATGAAGCGAGAGGAGCGAGGCGATGAACGATAGAACGGGAGGCGGACCGGACCGCCGTTATCTGCGGAAGGCGGAGCTGCTGCGGGAGAAGGTCGAAACGCCGGAGAAGTATCCGTTTAACCTGCCGGCGGTGCGGGAGCTGGAGCGTATCGAATTCCACGAACGGGTCACTTACCTCGTGGGCGAGAACGGAATCGGCAAGTCGACGCTGCTCGAAGCGATCGCGGCCGCCTGGGGGTTCAACCCGGAAGGCGGCACGCTCAACTTCAACTTCGCGACGGCGGAGACGCATTCTCCCCTGCATCGCTATCTCCGGCTGATTCGGGGAACGGCGCGTCCTCGGGACGGATTCTTTTTCCGGGCGGAGAGCTATTACAATGTAGCGACGACGATCGACGAGCTGGACCGAGATCCGGAGGCCAAGGGCAAAATCATCGACAGTTACGGCGGCCGTTCGCTGCACGAACAGTCGCACGGGGAAGCTTTTTTCGCGACGTTCATGCATCGGTTCGGGCCGAACGGCCTGTATATTCTCGACGAGCCGGAAGCGGCGCTGTCGCCGGTAAGGCAGCTGGCGATGCTGACGCGGATTCACGAGCTGGCCCGCAGCGGCGGACAGTTTATCGTCTCCACGCATTCCCCGCTGCTGATGGCGTACCCGGATTCCCGGCTGTACAACTTGACGGCCGGGGGAGTGCGGGAGTGCAAGCTGGAGGAAACGGAGCATTATATCATAACGCGGGAATTCCTCAACAACCGGGAATCGATGCTGGAGCAGCTGCTGCGCGAGGAAGAAGAATAAGGGAAGCAGGAAGCGGAAATCCGGCTCTTCAAACGAAGTGCCGGGTTTTTTCGTGCTTCCGTCTGCTGCGAGAATGGCAGGCCGGTTCGCATACGCTGTGGAAATAAGTGCGCATCGGCAGTTATTTCCTCTTTGCCCGGCCGATTTTTATAAATAACTGCACCAGAGCAGCTATTTCGCGAAAAAGCTTGAAAAACAGAGGCTTAAAAAAGAAATAACTGCCCTCCTGCAGCTATTTTATTGAAACGAGTCTTTTTGAGCCAAATAAGTGCTTCTCCGCAGCTATTCGTGAAAACGAAACTCCCTTCACTGACAGAGAGGACGCGGAAGGAGAAATTCGGTGAAGTACAGACTTTCGTAAAAAACCCGCTTCGGAAGCCTGCGCTGACGGGTTTTTCTCGGAGTCTGTTCGCTTCCCGCATTTACGTAACTTTCGAGAGCAGCCGGGGCATCTTGCAGCGGCTCTTTTTTTATTGCCGAAAAAGATTGTGCGTGAAATCACAAGTCGTCGACGGAGGGCGTGCTACATTTTGATTGAGAATAGTTTTCATGCAAATTTAAAGCGATATCGGCCAAGCGGCAGGCTGCGCGAAAGCGGCGGAAAGGGGCGGACCATGGGCAAAAAAATCGATTTGAATCGGAGCGTCTACGAGCTGGTGACCGAGGATCCGGCAGTGTCGACGATCATGATGGGACTGGGATTTCGGCGGATCGCGGAACCGGGGATGCTGGAGACGATGGGCAAGTTCATGACGCCCCTGAAGGGCGCAAAGATGAAACGAATCGACCCGGCGGCGGTGCGGCAGGCTTTTGAAGCGCACGGTTACGAGGTGGAAGAATCATAGATCGGCTCGGGCGGCAGACGAACCGGAGAGAGATCGAGCAGGGAAATAAGGAGGAGAAAATCATGAGCGAACTGATCAATAATCGCGAGCATGCGGCCGGAACGATGGACGAAGACAGGCTGCACCGAAGAGAAGAACTGAAAGCGATCATCAAGGAGCTGCACGAAGGAGCCGATCCGGCACTGGTGAAGGAGCGTTTCCGCGAAGCGGTCGGCAGCGTCGAAGTGGAGGAAATCTCTCTGCTCGAGGAGTCGCTGATGCGCGAGGAAGGCATTCCGGTGTCGGAAGTGCAGCGGCTGTGCTCCGTCCACGCGTCCATTTTCGAAGGTTCGATCTCGGACATCCACGGCTCCGCGCCTGCGGCGCCGGAAGAGCAGCCGGGTCATCCGGTGCACACGTTCAAGCTGGAAAACCGGGAGCTGGAGCGTCTGACGGGATTTTCGATCTCGCTGCATCTGGACAAATTCATGAAGGACGATTCCGACGCCAACCGGTTCAAGCTGCTGGAAGATCTCAACCTGCTGCTGGACGTCGATAAACATTATTCGCGCAAAGAAAATCTGCTGTTCCCTTACTTGGAGCGCTACGGCATCTACGGTCCGACTCAAGTCATGTGGGGCGTCGACGATGCCATCCGGGCCGGGATCAAGGAAGCGAAGCGGCTGCTGGCCGAATACGCGGGAGATCGCGAGGCGGTACGGGCGGCGATCGAAAACGCGGTTCGCGAAGTGGAGGAAATGATCTTCAAGGAAGAAAACATCCTGCTGCCGATGGCGCTGAAAAAGCTGACCGAAGACGAATGGCTGAAAATCGCGGAGGAGACCGAGGAAATCGGCTTCTGCCTGATTCCGGGTACGGCCCGCTGGGTTCCGGTTCGCGCGCCGGAGCCGGGGACGGCAAGTTCCGCGGCCGCGGCCCATATCGGACCGCAGACCGGAGCGGCGGAATCCGGCCTTCAAGCCGGCGAAGCGGGAGCGGAGAAAGCCGCGGCCGCGGCCATGCCGGCGTTCGCACAGGGAAGCGGAACCGCGGGCGCCGCTTCCGGAGCGGCCATGCCGCAGTGGGTCGCGGACATGCTCGCCGCAGAACGAAAATCGGAGGCGGCCGAAGCGACATCGGCGCCGGATCAATCGGCAGGCATCGCCCAACAGGCGGCGAAGATGGCGGCCCAAGCCGCGGAAATGGCCAGACAAGCGGCGGAGCTGGCCGCTTCCGTAAGCGGCAGACCTCTGCAGCCGCCGCAGCCTTCGCCGGGTCCGGGCGGCCCGGACGAAACCGCAGCCGATTCGCCTGCGGCTTCCGCTTCCGCGCCGATCTCGGAAGGCTACGTCCGGTTCGATACCGGCATCCTCTCGGTGCAGCAGCTGGAGCTTATCATGAACCATCTGCCGGTCGACCTGACGTTTATCGACGAGAACGATATCGTGCGCTATTTCTCCCACGGGAAAGAACGGATCTTCGCCCGCACCAAAGCGGTGATCGGCCGCTCGGTGCAGAACTGCCATCCGCCGCAGAGCGTGCATGTGGTCGAAGAGCTGCTTCGCGACTTCAAGTCGGGACGCAAGGATCACGAGGATTTCTGGATCCCGTTCCGAGACAAATTCGTATATATCCGTTATTTCGCGATCCGGGACGAGCGGGGAACCTATCGGGGGACGCTGGAATTCACCCAGAACGCGGCGCCGATCCGCGAACTGGAAGGCCAAAAACGCATCCTGTCGGAAGCGTGACCGCTGCCCGCGTCAGTCGGCGTCCGGACGGAGAGGTGCCGGGTCGGGTCTCGGTATCCGCCCGGAAAGAAAATTTGGGCTCCTGTATTCGAATGTTCAAATATTCGCCCCTTTTCCGCTTTTCGCGGGGAAGGGGTTTTCTCATGCCGGAAGAGCGGAGAAGGGCGAAAACTCGCACCGCGCAGCGGTTTCAACGCCCCCGGGCGTGCCGCTCGCCGGACGCGGACGCGGCGAACAGGCAGGCGGCCGCCGCACGAAGCGGAGAAAAGGCTTTCGATCCTTGCGGGACAAGGCTTTTCGCGATGCCGGGCCAGCTTGACCGCAATCGGGCGTTCGCTTATAGTGGGATACGAAGGAAACGATTTCTGGACTCACGCAAACGGCTTCATCATTTTCTATATTAGAAGAAAAAAGGTGGCTTGTATCATGTCTGAAAATGTCTACGTCGGGATAGATCTGGGCGGCACCACGATCAAAGTCGGTCTGTGCAGCGAGAGCGGCGTCCTGCTGCATACTTACGAAGGGCCAACGGGAGTGGCGGAGGGCACGGAAACGGTAATCTCCAACATGGCGGATTACGTGCGCCGGGTCGTCGAAGATTCGCCTTATTCCTGGGAGCAGCTGGCCGGGGTCGGTGCCGGCGTCGCCGGATTCACGAACGTCCGTGACGGAATCATCGTCATGGCTCCGAACATAGGCTTCAAGGACGTTCCAATCCGCGCCATCCTCGAGGAGCGGCTGGGCAAGCCCGTACGAATCGATAACGATGCCAACGTCGCGGCCCTCGGCGAAGCCTGGAGCGGTGCCGGGGCGGGCATCGAGAACTGCGTCTGCTATACGCTGGGAACCGGCGTCGGCGGAGGCATCATCATCAACGGACGCATTTATCAAGGATTTTCCGGCATGGCCGGCGAGATCGGACATATCGACGTCGTGCCGGACCTGGAAGCGATCCAGTGCGGCTGCGGCCGGGTCGGCTGTCTGGAGACCGTGTCTTCGGCGACCGGCATCATCCGCATGGCGAAGGAAGCGGTGGAGCGCGGCGAACGCACCTTCATTGCCGATGCCAGCCAGATTACGGCGAAGACCGTCTTCGACGCGGCCAAAGCCGGCGACGAAGTGGCGCTGCGCATCGTCAAGCGGGCCGCGTTCTATCTCGGCAAGTCGATGGCTGCCGTAGCGGCCGTATTGAATCCGCAGAGCTTTATTATCGGCGGCGGCGTCTCGAAAGCCGGCGATATCTTGTTCAACCCGATCCGCGAGACGTTCGCGCAGCTGACGCCGGAGCCGCTGCAGCGCGGCGTGCAGATCGTGCCGGCGATGCTCGGCAACGACGCGGGCATGATCGGCGCGGCCGGTCTGCTGATCCGCTAGAACCCGCACGCAATCACCGCAATTCAGGGAGGGAACCCGCATGGCCGAGATTCCAAGCGAAAATACGCCGGCGTCGACCGCTTCGACCGCCACGTTAATGATCATTACGGGAATGTCCGGAGCCGGCAAGACCATCGCCGTGCAGAGCCTGGAAGACCTGGGCTTCTTCTGCGTGGACAATCTGCCGCCGGTTCTGATCCCGAAATTCGCGGAGCTGATCGAACAGTCCAACGGCAAAATCGCCAAGGTTGCGCTGGTCATCGACCTGCGCGGCCGCGAGTTTTTTGCCGCACTGTCCGAGTCGCTCGCTTATATCAAGGACCATTTTACGATTCACAGCGAGATTCTGTTCTTCGACGCCAGCGACGCCGTTCTGGTGCAGCGTTACAAGGAGACGCGCCGGCGTCATCCGCTCGCGCCGGACGGCATGCCGCTCGACGGCATTCGTCTGGAACGGAAAATGCTGGAAGAGCTGAAAAATTCGGCAACGCAGATCATCGATACGACCAACATGAAGCCGGCCGTGCTGAAGGAAAAGATTATTTCCCGCTTCGCCCACATGGAGAGCAATCAGCTGTCGGTCAACGTGACGTCGTTCGGTTTCAAATACGGCGTGCCGATCGACGCCGATCTGATCTTCGACGTCCGTTTCCTGCCGAATCCGCATTACGTCGACAATCTGCGTCCTCTGACGGGACAGAACAGCGACGTTTACGATTACGTGATGAAATGGCCGGAGACCCAGACATTTTTGACCAAGCTGCTCGATATGCTGCATTTTCTCATTCCGCAGTACCGGAAAGAGGGCAAAAGCCAGGTGATTATCGGCATCGGCTGTACCGGCGGCAAGCATCGTTCGGTCGCCATTTCCGAATATTTAGGCCGTATGCTGGGAGCAAGCGAAACGGAAAGAGTACGCGTCAATCACCGGGACGCCGATCGGGACCGCCACTGAGGAGTGAACATACATGAATACTAAGCAACAGGCGCAGCGGCCCGTAAGACGTCCGCGCATCGTGGTGATGGGCGGCGGCACGGGTCTGTCCGTGATGCTGCGGGGACTTAAGGAGCAGCCGCTCGACATTACGGCCATCGTGACGGTGGCCGACGACGGCGGAAGCTCCGGAATTCTGCGCAGCGAGCTGCAGATGCCGCCTCCGGGCGATATCCGCAACGTGCTCACGGCGCTGGCCGACGTGGAACCGCTGCTGTCGGAGATGCTCAGCTACCGCTTCAAGAACGGCAACGGCTTGGCGGGGCACAGCCTGGGCAATCTGATCCTGGCGGCCATGACCGACATCTCGGGCGATTTCGTAACCGCCGTGCGCGAGCTCGGGCGGGTCTTCGCCGTTCGCGGACGGGTCTATCCCGCCGCCAAGGAGGGCGTTATCCTGCACGCCGAGATGGAAGACGGCACGATCGTCACGGGCGAATCGAGCATTCCGGAATACGGCGGGAAGATCAAGCGCATTTTCCTGGAGCCGGCGGAGGTCGAGGCGCTGCCCGAAGCGGTGCTGGCGATCCAGCGCGCCGACGCGATCCTGCTGGGGCCGGGCAGTCTCTATACGAGCCTGCTGCCGAATCTCCTGGTGCCGCAGCTGTCCGAAGCGGTCGTTGCTTCGAGCGCGGTCAAGATGTACATCTGCAACGTCATGACCCAGCCGGGCGAGACCGACGGATTCAGCGTGGGCGACCATTTGCAGGCGGTGTACGACCATGTCGGCAGCCATCTGTTCGACTACGTGCTGGTCAACAGCGGGCATATACCCGAAGACGTACAGAAGCGCTACGCGGAGGAAGGGGCGACTCCCGTCCGTTTGGACCTGGAAGAGATGGCCTGCACGAACTGTACCGTCATTGCCGATACTTTCGTCAAATACGGTACGTATCTGCGCCACGACGCGGAAAAATTGAGCGAACACATTAACCGGCTTGTGGAAGACTGGATGATGCGAAAGGGGTGAACAGTCCATGTCGTTCGCGGCTCAAACCAAGAAGGAACTGACGATGGTGGAGGCGGACGCCTGCTGCGAAAAAGCGGAACTGTCCGCGCTGATCCGGATGAACGGCTCGGTCCAGCTCTCCAACAGAAAAGTAAATCTCGACATTTCCACCGAAAACGCGGCGATTGCCCGCCGCATTTATTCGTTGATCAAAAAACATTTCAGCGTGCATACGGAACTGCTGGTGCGGAAGAAAATGCGCCTGAAAAAAAACAACGTGTATATCGTGCGGATTCCGGCCGGCGTCGAGGAACTGCTCGGATCGCTGAAGATTACGTCGGAAGGATTTCAATTCCTGCCGGGCATCAGTCCCGATATTGTCGGGAAAAGCTGCTGCAAGCGGGCTTATCTGCGCGGGGCTTTCATGGCCGGAGGCTCGGTCAACAATCCGGAAGGTTCTTCGTACCATTTGGAGATTGCCTCCATGTATGAAGAACACTGTCAGGCGCTCGTCGACCTGGCGAACGAATTCAACCTGAACGCCCGCTGCATCGAACGGAAGAAAGGCTTCATCTTCTATCTCAAAGAGGGCGAGAAGATCATCGAACTGCTGAATATTATCGGAGCCCATCAGGCTCTGTTCAAATTTGAGGACGTCCGCATCATGCGCGACATGCGCAACTCGGTCAATCGGATCGTGAACTGCGAGACGGCCAATCTTAACAAGACGATCGGCGCCGCCGTGCGTCAGATCGACAACATCCGCTTCCTGCAGAAGGAGGTCGGGCTGGAAAACCTGCCGGAAAAGCTGCGCGAAGTGGCGGAAGTGCGGTTGGCCCATCCCGAGATCAACCTGAAGGAAGTGGGCGAGATGCTCAAGGGAACGGTCAGCAAATCCGGTGTCAACCATCGGCTGCGCAAGCTCGATATCATGGCGGAGAAGATCCGGGGCGGCTGAGGCCGTCCCTTTTCCCGCTTAAAAACCCGGCGAAGGCTTTTAGACTAGTGTGAGCAACCGAAGTTATGTTATACTGAATATAATAATGCGTTTCGACAGGAACTTCATTTCGCATAGGGGGTAAGATTGCTCATGACCAAGCACCCGGTAGTCGTTCGACTGAAGACGGGGCTGCACGCCAGACCTGCGGCTTTGTTCGTTCAGGAAGCCAATAAATATTCTTCCGAGATCTTCGTAGAAAAGGAAGACAAAAAAGTAAACGCCAAAAGCATCATGGGGATCATGAGCCTGGCTATCAGTTCCGGTACCGAAATTCACATCAGTGCGGAAGGCGCGGACGCCGAGCAGGCTGTAAACGCTTTAATCAGCCTCGTGAGCAAGGAAGAACTGGAGAATCAATAATCGCGGATTCGGCTATCCTGCCTGTGTCCGTCTCACGCAAAGCCCCCTGAATTTCAGGGGGTTTTTACGTATCGTAGGGGCGGTTCGGATGCCGGCGGTTCATTTGGCGGACAACTGTTTAGAGAGCGGGAGACCGAGGGTAAAAGGTAGTACCGATACGCCTGCTATGTAAGCCCGCGCGTCCCTATCCCGACGTACGCGGGCTTTTCCTCCAAGAACATCGGAGCAACTCCATTTGACAGAGCGAAGGGAGCAAGAAAGATTTGAAAAAACATAACGTTTGGAAAGCGGCGTCGGTCAAATGGACCAAAGCCGCCATGGCGGCGGCGCTTGCGCTGACTCTGCTTCCGCCCGCGCTCGTATCCGCCGCGGAGAAGCCTGCGGCTTCGGCAGCCGCCGCTGACCGGGACACCGCGCTGACGGCTTCTTCGGTTACGTCGTTTTTGGACCGATTTTTCGCGCAGGAAGCGATCCAGGAATTGGCGCCGGGCGCCGCGGTCGTCGTCGTCAAAAACGGCGAAGTGCTCGCGGAAAAAGGTTACGGTTACGCCGACGTGGACAGCAAGCGTAAAGTCGATCCGAAGAACGACGTGTTCCGTATGGCTTCCGTATCCAAAACGTTCACGGCCGCGGCGATCATGCAGCTCGCGGAACAGGGCAAGATCGGCCTGGACGACGACATTCGTACATATCTCGGCGGCATAACCTTCGACAATCCGTTCGCCGAACCCGTGACGGTCGCGGATCTCTTGACGCACCGCAGCGGCTTCCGAATTCAGGACCCGCGTCCGGAAGACCTGAATCCGAACCTGAAGGAATACGTCAGCATGAAAGACTATATCGCCAAGTACATGCCCGACGTCGTGCGCGAACCGGGTACCGCTTACATGTACGACAATTTCGCTTTCCTGCTGCTCGGCTACATCGTCCAACAGGCCAGCGGCACGCCTTACGAAACGTACATGGAAAAGAACGTATTCGCTCCGCTCGGCATGAAAAGCAGCGGCTTCCTCTTGACCGACGACCTGAAAAAGCGCGCGGCGAGCGGTTATGCGGCCGGCGAGCCGGTCGAGCCGTATACGGTGCGTCCGACCGTCATGCCTCAGGGCGGCATGCTGTCCACCGCGGACGACATTTCCAAATTCATGATCGCCTTCCTGAACGAAGGAAAGACGGCTTCCGGCGCGCAGCTGCTGAAAGCCGATACGGTCGCTTCGATGACGGAGTACCGCTCGGCCATCCATCCGCTGCTGCCGGACGCCACTTACGGCTTCGAAGCCCCTTCGCAGCTCCCGGGCGCCGGAAGCAGCAGCAAAGTCATCACCAAGGCAGGCGACATTCCGGGCGCCAGCTCGCTGATGTTCCTGATTCCTGAGCAGGATACCGGCGTCTTCGTCGTCTACAACCAAAACGGCGGGCTGCGCGAGCAGCTGTATGCCGCGTTTATCGCCCGTTTCTTCCCGCAGTATGCGATGCCGGCGTCTTTCCCCGCGTTTACCGCGGAATCGCCGGAGCAGCTCGTCCGCTATTCGGGCCTGTACAAGGATCTGCGCGTCGAAAGCGTCGTCTCCAAAGTGGGGCCGGGATCGCGCGGACGCATGGTCATTTCCGACCCGCTGACCGGAGAGCGCGCGCTGCAGCAGGTCGCGCCGGGGCTGTTCATGGACGCGAACAAGCTGTTGGTGGCCTTCAAGACCGAAGCGGACGGCAGCGTTTCCTATCTGAAAGAACCTTATCTGAATCCGATGGGATACGAACAAAAAGGGCTGAAGCCTGCCGGCTTCAACGATATTCCGTCGACGCATCCTTATGCGCAGTACATTTTGAACCTGCAGTCGCTCGGCTACTACCCGAATGATCCCAATCAAGCTTTCGGGCCGGAGCAGGCGGTAACCCGCGCCGAGTACATCGACATGCTGATGCGGACTTCCGCGATTCCGCTGTCCGAGAAAAAGCCGGAGTTCGCCGACATTCAGGGGCATCCGTACGCGGCCGCGATCCAGACGGCGTATGAATACGGCTTGGTGTCCGGCAATGCAAAGGGAATGTTCGAGCCGGATCGCCCGATTACCCGCCAGGAAGCGGCCGTGATCATCTACAACTCGCTCGGCGGCTTATATCCCGAAGAGCTGCTCGCACCGGTCAAGCTGTCGGGCAAGACCGACAAATGGGCACAGTCCGCGGTAAAACTGCTGGTCGCGCTCGGCTATCACGGCCCGGAAGTGAAAGTCGACAAAGCCGGCGCCGCCGATTTCCAATCGAAAAAAGTGCTGACTCGCGCCGAGAACGCGGCGATCAACGATCTGCTGCTGACCAGCACCGTAACGGGCGCTTCGCACTTGGACGACGCGCCGGCCGATACGCAGGGACCGGCCGCCTGACATTCGGATACGGTCGGACAGCCTCTCTGTGTATAGTAAAACTAGGTTTGACCGCTTGATCGCAGCCCTTCCCGCCGCCTATTCAGAGAATAGACGCGGGAAGGCTTTTTTATGTTTGCCCGGCTGCAACCTTTTCTTGCCGGCCCACGTTTAGAGGGTAATCAACGACAATAGGAGGAGAAGCTCATGAAAATGTGGATGAAACCGCTGGGCAGCGTATTGATTGCCGGGTCTTTGCTCGTGGGAGGAGCGGCGCTTCCGGCTTCGGTCGGGATCGGTCAAGCGCATGCCGCGGAGGTGACTGCAATGAACGTCATTAATGTAGTCGGAAAAGGCGAAGTGAAAGTAACGCCGGACGTCGCTTACCTCTATATCGGAGTCGAATCGAACGCGAGCACGGCTTCGGCGGCGCAGAAGAAAACGGCGGCCTCGGTGAACAAACTGAATGCGCTGCTCAAGACGGATTGGAAGATTGCCGCCAAAGATATCGAAACGGATCAGTTCCATGTGTCGCCGAATTATACGTACAGCGAAAAAGACGGTCAATCCATTAAGGATTACAGCGCGGTTCACGTATTGAAAGTAACCTACCGCGACCTGGACAAGATCGGCCAGCTGCTCGATGCCGCTTCCGAAACGGGAGCCAACCGCATTCAGAACATCAGCTTCGCGTCCGAAAATCCCGAGCAATACGAAGAGCAGGCCATCACGAAAGCAATGACCAGCGCGAACGTCAAAGCTGCCGCAATCGCCAAAGCCGCGGGCCGCACGCTCGGCGCGGCGCTGACAATCAGTCAGGACGACGCGCAGGCTCCGATCGTGTACGCCGAGTATCCAATGGCTAAAATGGAGACTGCCGACATGAACGCTTCGACGGCGATCGAACCGGGCGAAATCACTATCACGACCCGTTTGACCGTGCAGTACGAAATGAAATAAGCGAAAATTCTCCGTTTTCCGCCAGGGGAACAAACAGGGAACGACAGAAAGCCGCCATCGCTTCGCGATATGGCGGCTTTCTTGCTTAATTTCGCGCCGCACAGGGGTTTTTTGCGTTATGCAGAGCATGAATATTTTCCGAAAAAAGCATTCGAAACTGTTTGGATTCGACCGTGAGGTTTATAAAAGGAGTAAGAAACGAACGCGGTTACAAATTCTTCGGAACCGAAAAGCGAGGTGATTCCATTGATCGAAACATTGAACATTCCCGAAAGCCGAAAACAATATTACCGAACACTTCTGCACGAAAATCCCGGCCGTAACCTGATCGAACGTTACTCGTTATTTTGTCAGGAGTATACCGATTTTGCCCGTAGAAGGCTTTCCTACATTCCGGAACTGATGCAGCGAGGATGGGTGCCGATCGTTCTGTCGGACGAAGGGATGAACTATGCCTTCACGATCGGATTGGAATACAGCTTCGGACATCCCGAGATTCTGATCGCTTCGCCCAGCCGCCCGGCCCGTCAGCTTGCGCAGATGATCGAGTGGTTTGCCGAACGGGTGGAATTCGGACATCGATTCGAGACAGGAACCGACTATGCGCGCGAACTAAGGCTCCAGCCGGACTTTTACGATCTGGAAGGCGATGCGGCTTTTCGGACTTACGGAGAATCGGACGCGGACAATTATCCGTGCGGTTACCTGTATTCGTTCTACGGCTACTTTGCGGATCGGAACCTGGACAATAACAAACTGCCGATGATTATTTTGGAGCTCGATTTCCCAGTGCGTCCCGCGCCGCCAGGCGGCAGGCTGTCCAGCATCATGGGCGCGCCGAAATGGAACGCGGACGCCTGACCCGGGAGTCGGCGGTCTACCCGGCAGTTTTGACAATTTTGTAAAAAAGCCCGTGCGGGAGTTGCAATACTGTAATGCCCGCTGTCACACTTTTGCGCTCCCGCTCCGGTATACTCACAAAGGGATAGAGATACCAGACACCGCAAGATGCGAAGGAGCTGAATCGACATGAAACGAGCAACACTGACCTTGCCTAAAATGACGAAAATGATGACAGCGGCCGTGCTTACAGCCGGTCTGCTGCTGCCCGCGACCGCAATGCTCGGAACGACCGGCGTTCAAGTCGCAGCCGCAGCGTCGAGCGCTCAGGCGACAAAGACCGTCAAAGCGACCTGGAACGGGAAAGCGCTCGGCGCGAACGCGTTCCAAGCCGCCGGCGATACTTACGTACCGGTGAAGGCGTTGGCGAAAGCCGCCGGCCTGTCGCTGACTTACGATAAAACGAGCGGTCAATACACGCTCGGCACCTCGCCGAACACGCTGACGCTGTCCGCTTATCAAAATCAGGTATGGATCAGCGCGAACGGCGTCGGACTCCAAACGGAAGGCCGAGCCAAGGCGGGAACCATGTATGTGCCGCTGTCCGTGCTGAGCGATTTTGCGGGAATCGACGGAAGTTTGAATGCGGCTTCCGGAACGGTGACGCTCAAGCCTGCGGCCGCCGCCGGCATCAAAGTGACCGAAAAGACGCTTAAAAGCAACTTGAAAAACGCTGTCGTCGATATTCGTTATCCGGTGCTGTCCGGCAGCGCCAAAGGCATCGACAAGATCAATGCGACGCTGAAAAAGCACGCGCAATCGTTCCTGAACGGTTTCGGGAAAGACATCAAAAAATACGAAGAATGGAACGAAGGCCGGGATATGCATTACGAAGCGGACGCCAACTTCATGATTTCCTATAATAGGGACGGATTGTTCAGCGTCGTGACGCAGGATTACGCGTTCTACGGAGGCGCTCACGGCGGCACGCTCCAGACCGGTTACAATTTCGACCTGAAGACCGGCAAAGAAGTAACGCTGAGCCAGCTTCTGAAGGCGAACCCGAATTACCGCGGCGCCATCGACAAGAAGATCGCCGCGGAATTCAAAAAGCAGGGTTCCCTGCTCGAGACCGACGGATTCAAAACGATCGGCAGTGATCCGAATTTCTACGTGAAAAACGGCGGATTCACGATCTTCTTCCAGCAGTACGAATACACCCCTTATGCGGCGGGTATTCCGTCCTTCGACTTCACGTTCGCTTCCCTGCTTCCGAAAGGAACGAATCCGTTCGCGGGACTGTAACCGAACGGTGCGGAAGCGCCGTCCGAGCGGAAGCCTGCCGGCCTCGGAGTTTGTTCGACGCTTAGGCTCGCTTGCACGAAAACAAAAAGCCCGGAACCGAACCGGCGCGGATCTTTTCCGCGCGGTACGGTCCGGGCTTTTTTTCGAAAGGCCGCCGCTTCGTTGGACGCGCCGCACGTCCGGCAAAGGAGCTTGCTGCTTTTACGGTTTGCCCGGTTTACGTTCTCGGCGGCTTCCCTTCGACGAGTTCGCGGATAAAGCGCTCGGCGCTTCTGGATAAGTAACGGTCCCGGAGCCATACCAGACCTACTTCCGCCTGAAGAACGGCGTCTTCCGGTTCAAGCATGCGGAAATCGTCCGAGCGGAACGACGAGAGCACCGAGCGGGGCAGCAGCGAAGCGCCGAGTCCCTGGGCGACGAGGGCCAGAATAACCGCCACGCTGGAGCACTCGCAGAACACGCGGGGGACGGCGCCCCTCGCCGCGAACTCCTGCATGATGCGCTCGTGCATCCCTGTCGTCCGGTCGGTCTTCAGCGTCAGAAAAGGACGGTCGGCCAGTTCGCTCAGGCAGAAGGAATCGCGATCGGCATATTCCGGCCAGCCGGCCGGCACCGCCGCCGCCAGCGGATCGGGCGGGAGCGGAGCGACCTCATAATCGCCGGCATCCGGCGGGGCTTCGAACGGAAGGCGGGCGACGATCAGCTCGATCTGACGTTTGCGCAGCAGCTCGGCGAGCTGGAAGTGGTCGCCTTCCTGAATCTTGAAGGTGACGGCGGGATGTTCCCGGCCGAAGCGCTCGATCGCGCCGGGCAGCAGGGAGACGCAGGAGACGACGGCCCCGATCGACAGCGTTCCGCCGATTCCGGCGCCCAGCTCCCGGATTTCGAGCAGCGTCTCCTCGAGGCGTACGAGAAGTTCTTCGGAGCGCTCGTAGAGCCGTCGGCCCGCTTCCGTCGGAATAAGCCTGCGGCCGCTCCGATCGAACAGAGGCGTGCCGAGTTCCTCTTCCAGCAGCTTCATCTGCCGGCTCAGCGGAGGCTGTTCCATGTTCAACGTTTTGGCGGCGGAGGTGATTTGACCCTCCCGAACGACGGCGGCGAAGTAGCGAAGCTGGCGCAAATCCATCTTTTTTCTGCTCCTTTCATACTTTTGGGGTATGCAGAACCGACGAAAAGGATATTATTAATATAGGTAAGAGACTGATATGATTCAATATAAAAAGAGGAGCGTGCATCATGCAGGGTGAACTGAAGATTGAAGAAACGACGCAGCGCAAACCGAAACCGGATACCGCCAATCTGTCTTTTGGCGTTTATATGACGGACCATATGTTTACGATGGACTACGACAAGGGACAGGGTTGGCATGATGCCAAGATCGTGCCTTACGGACCGATTCCGATGGATCCTGCCGCGAAAGTGTTCCATTACGGGCAGACGATCTTCGAAGGCATGAAGGCTTATACGGGACCCGACGGTTCTATCCGCCTGTTCCGTCCGGAGAAGAACTTCGAGCGGTTCAACCGTTCCTGCCGCCGGATGAGCATTCCGGAGATCGACGAAGCGTTCGTTCTGAACGCGCTCAAAGAGCTGATCAAGCTGGACCGCGGCTGGGTGCCGTCGGCTCCCAATACGTCGCTGTATATCCGTCCTTTCGTCATCGCGACGGAGAATCATCTGGGCGCGAATCCTTCGATCCGCTACAAGATGATGATCATTTTGTCTCCGGTGGGAGCTTATTACGCGGAAGGGCTGAATCCGGTACGGATTCATGTGGAAACGCGCGACGTGCGCGCGGTCGCGGGCGGCGTCGGCGAAGCGAAGACGGCCGGCAACTATGCGGCAAGCATGCAGGCGCAGGAAAACGCCTACGGAGCCGGCTACTCGCAGGTGCTCTGGCTGGACGGCGTGCATCGCAGGTATGTCGAAGAAGTGGGCAGCATGAACGTGTTCTTCCGCATCGGGAACCGGATCGTGACGCCTTCGCTCAGCGGCAGCATTTTGAACGGCATTACGCGGGATTCGTCGATTCACATGCTGCGCGACTTCGGCATCGAAGTGGAAGAGCGTCCGATTACGATCGACGAACTGTATGCCTGCGCCGAAGACGGCACGCTGCTCGAGGCGTTCGGCACGGGAACGGCAGCCGTCGTCTCCCCGATCGGCGAAATCGGCTGGAACGGCAAAACGGTCAAGATCGGCGGCGGAGAGACCGGCGAATGGACGAGCCGCTTGTACGAGGAATTGACTTCGCTGCAGCGCGGAGACACGGAAGACCGCTTCGGCTGGACGCAGACGGTCTGCAGCGCCGAGACGACCCAGGGTTGACTTTAACGGTTAATGTCACTACAATGATTGCACAAAACAACGGACCGGACGGCTTATGTTTAAGGAGCGGCCGTTCGGAAGCCGGGTTCGCGGCCCGGCAATCGTTCAATTTCCAAGCGTACGCGCCGGAAGGGAGGAATGCGAAGTGAATATCAGCACAAGATTTCCGGTCGCGGTGCACACCCTGATTCTGCTTAGCGCTTCGCAGCCCGGAACGGCTACCTCGGAGATGATCGCGTCCAGCGTGAATACGAACCCGGTCGTGATCCGGCGGATTACGGGCATGCTCGGGCGGGCCGGACTTGTCGAAGCGAGAGCCGGAGTAGCCGGCGCGCGGCTCAAGAAGCCGCTGGCCGAGATTACGCTGCTGGACGTGTACAAGGCGGTGAACGCCGTCGGCGAAGGCGGGTTGTTTGCCGTGCACGACAGCCCGAATCCGAACTGCGAAGTGGGCCGCAACATCCAGGCCGCGATGAACCCGATCTTCATTTCGGCCCAGCGCGCCATGGAGCAGGTGCTGGAGGGAACGACCGTCGCCGACGTAGCCGGCGATATTTCGCAGCTGGAAGGCATCGCGCTTCCGGATTTCTTCAGTCCGGCGGGCCGTTGACCGTCCCGCCGCTTGCGCTGCCGAAGACTCGTCGTCAATCCGGTAAGCCCGGACAGCATAAAAGAAAGCCCTTCTTCCGACAGTACGGAGAGAAGGGCTTTTTTTGCGTCATGCGTATGCCTTGCGAAATGCCTGCCTGCCGGCCCCGTTCGCGTTCAGAACGAGCGGGTACGGATCGGAAGCGTCGGCGCCAGCCACACTTCGCCGTGTCCGCGAAACGTCTGCAGCATGCCTTCGCCGGAAGAAGCGGAGCCCATGAGCGACTTGGTCGATTTTTCGACCGAAAACTCGATCGTGCTGCTGCGCAGCACCGCGAAAGTGCCGTCAACTTTAAGCGTTTCGCCTTTCAGTTCGTAACGCACCAGTTCGTATTCCGGCACGGGCAGTTCCAAGACCACGTAGCTGTTGGCCGACGCCGTGATTTTCGTCTGGAACAACCCTTCGCCGCCGAAGACGGCGGACGAAACGTTGCCCTGTTTGGCGACGCCGACTTTGACCGTATTTTCCGCGCAGTAGAACAGGCCGTCATCGACGATGATTTCTTCGCCCGCCGCCAGCTCGATAAAGGTGAACTCCTTGCGCTTCGGCTCCAGGTAGATCTCGCCCGAACCGCGGTATACCGGTTTGCTCGCCGTTTCGCCGGTCACGGCGCTTCCGACGAATTTTTTGGCGAAGCCTCCCACGCCGCCCGCGCGGTTTTCGATCTCGATGCTGCCGAACATATACTGGAGCGCGCCCGCTTCGAGAATGACCGACGAATCTTCGATCAGAATCCGGACCTGCTGCCAGTTGAAACGATCTTGATCGTGATGATTGACCGATTTGGCGAGTTCGGCGTTATAGTTCTCCGGCAGGCCGCCCGCCTGCATAATCTCGATGATCAGATTGTCTCTTTTCACTGAACTGAATACGCGGAAATCGTTGTGGCGAAACTGCATGGACGTTTTCCTCCCCGGATGTGTGTAGAGTGATGTCTTGACCTTGACGGCATATACGCGCGCGGTCCGGCCAGGTTGCAAAAAGAAAAAAAAGCCCTTCGGCGAATGCCGGACGGCTTTTTTTCGTTCCTTGGTTCTCCCGGGTCCGCTCGCGCTTCCCGAAAGTTCCGTTTACTTCACGCCGACTTCGGCTACCGGCTTCTCGATCACTTTGTCGATGATGCCGTATTCCGCGGCGGTCGCCGCGTCCATGAAGTAGTCGCGGTCCGTATCCTTCTCGATGCGCTCCAGCGGCTGGCCGGTGCGCTCGGACAGGATGCGGTTCAGCTTGTCGCGCAGCGCGAGGATGCGGCGTGCCCGGATTTCGATGTCCGAAGCCTGGCCCTGAGCGCCGCCGAGCGGCTGGTGAATCATGATCTCGCTGTTCGGCAGGGCGAAACGCTTGCCCTTGGCGCCGGCGTTCAGCAGGAACGCGCCCATCGACGCGGCCATGCCGACGCAGATCGTCGAGACGTCGGCCTTGATGAACTGCATCGTATCGAAAATCGCCATGCCGGCCGTGATGGAGCCGCCCGGGCTGTTAATGTAGAGGTAGATGTCCTTCTCCGGATCTTCCGCTTCGAGGAACAGCATCTGTGCGATAATCGCGTTGGCCACGACGTCGTTGACTTCGGTGCCGAGGAAAATGATGCGGTCTTTCAGCAGCCGGGAGTAAATGTCGTACGCTCTTTCGCCGCGGTTGCTTTGTTCAACGACCATAGGAATGTAACCCAAGTGAAAAACCTCCTTGTGAACGGATCATATCCGTCATTAGAATTGGAATGGATGTCCTGCTGGGCAGCCTGCCGAACCCTCTTTGTCCAATCAGGTCCGATAAACGTCTAGCCGGTATTACCCATATGATAAACAATTCCAAACATAAAGTCAAAGAAAGTCAAACTTTCTGCAAAAAAAATAGCCGTTATCGGCGTCAGGACAAGCAAATACAGTTAAATAATGAACGAGCTGCCTGTTCTGGCAAGCAATTGGAATTCAAAAATGGCGCGCCCGCCAAGAATCGAACTTGGATCTCAGGCTTCGGAGGCCTACGTCATATCCATTGGACCACGGGCGCACATTCATAAACAGCAGCAATCATTATTATACAAGGCTGCAAGAGAAATTGCAAGCCCTCTTGATGCTGTAAAAAACGGTCTTGAGCTTCTGCTAGATCGTGGGGCCGTCAAGCGGATTTTCTCTATATATAGTAGGGATAAGCCGGCGGGGCGAGAAGGCAAAATAACCGTTCCGCAAAGCTTGCATCGGGGCGTCAAATTGGTTAGAATAGCTGTGGGACATAAAAAGTGTTCCCGGGACAATAAATGTCCATTAATTTAAATTATACGGGCAGACGAAGTTTGCAGAGGTGGATAGCATGCAGAACATTCTTGAAATCCAGCAGCAGCTGCTTCCCGATCTCATGGAAACTCTCAAGAAAAGGTATACCATCCTTCATCAGATTATGCTGACGGGCACGACGGGACGCCGAACGCTGGCGAACTCCCTGCAGATGACCGAACGCGTGCTGAGGGCCGAGACCGATCTGTTGAAAGCTCAAGGCTTGATTGAGACGGACACGGCGGGCATGCGAATCAGCGATGCCGGACAAATCCTTCTTGAGCGTCTGGAACCGGTATTGAAGGAATTAGTGGGATTGTCCAATTTGGAAGAGAGAATTCGTCATTTCTACGGACTGCGCAAAGTCGTGGTGGTCCCGGGGAACTGCGAAGAGTCGCCGCTGTCCAAACGCGAACTCGGCAAAGCCGGCGCGAAGGCGCTGCTCAGCGTCATGCGCGGTGGAGACGTCGTGGCCGTTACCGGCGGAACGACGCTGGCCGAGATGGCCGAACAGTTGACCCATCCGGTCAACGCGCCGCTCAAGGGAAGCTGGTTTGTGCCGGCCCGGGGCGGTCTGGGCGAGAGCCTGGAGATCCAGGCCAACACCATCGCTTCCAATATGGCCAAGCGGGTAGGCGCCGATTACCGGCTGCTGCACGTGCCGGATCTGCTCAGCCGCGACGCGTATGAATCGCTTGTCCACGATCCCAACATCCAGGAGATCGTTCGCGAGATCCGTACCGCGCGCATTATCGTGCACGGGATCGGTAACGCGGTGGATATGGCGAGACGCCGCAAGCTGGACAACGACACGACCCATGAGCTTGGACAAAAAGGAGCGGTAGCCGAGTCGTTCGGATACTACTTCGACGAAAGCGGCAGCGTCGTGCACAACATGCTGACGCTCGGACTCAGACTCGACGATATCAAGGCGGCCGACGTCGTGCTTGGCATCGCGGGAGGCAAATCGAAAGCGAAGGCGATTCATGCGGTGCTGCGCTTCGGCCAGGAAGACGTTCTGGTCATCGACGAAGCGGCCGCGCTCGAAATCGTCCGGGAGCTGGAGAAAGCCTGAACATACATCGTTACTCATGGCGAGTTCTTTTTCATCACGCATGAAAAGGTCCGCCTTGAATAAATGTTCGTTCCGAAATACGCTCTTTCGAGGGATTTCGCGATGAACACTTAATCAAAACATTTCTTCAAAAACCATCTACTTAGGAGGAACTGTTCAATGACTGTAAAAGTGGGAATTAACGGATTTGGTCGTATCGGACGTCTGGCTTTCCGCCGTATTCAAGACGTGGAAGGCATCGAGGTCGTAGCAATCAACGACTTGACCGACGCTAAAATGCTCGCGCACCTGCTGAAATATGATACAACGCAAGGCAAATTCAACGGAGACGTTGAAGTACACGACGGCTTCTTCAAAGTGAACGGCAAAGAAGTCAAAGTCATCGCGAACCGCAACCCTGAAGAACTCCCTTGGGGAGAGCTCGGCGTTGACATCGTTCTGGAGTGCACAGGCTTCTTCACGACAAAAGAAGGCGCTGAAAAGCACATCAAAGCGGGCGCGAAAAAAGTTGTGATCTCCGCACCGGCTACTGGCGACATGAAGACGATCGTTTACAACGTTAACCACGAGATCCTCGACGGTACGGAAACGGTTATCTCCGGCGCATCTTGCACAACGAACTGCCTGGCTCCTATGGCTAAAACGCTGCAGGACAAATTCGGCGTCGTTCAAGGCCTCATGACGACGATCCACGCTTACACAGGCGACCAAAACACGCTGGACGCTCCGCACGCGAAAGGCGACTTCCGCCGCGCTCGCGCAGCAGCAGAAAACATCATCCCGAACTCGACCGGCGCTGCGAAAGCAATCGGCCTGGTTATTCCGGAACTGCAAGGCAAACTCGACGGCGGCGCTCAGCGCGTACCGGTTGCCACTGGTTCCCTGACGGAGCTGGTAACGGTTCTGGACAAAAAAGTAACGGTTGACGAAGTCAACGCTGCCATGAAAGAAGCTTCCGATCCGGAAACTTACGGCTACACGGAAGACGAGATCGTATCGTCCGACATCAAGGGCATGACTTTCGGTTCCCTGTTCGACGCTACGCAAACTCGCGTAATGACAGTTGGCGACAAGCAGCTCGTTAAAACGGTAGCTTGGTACGACAACGAAATGTCCTACACGGCACAGCTCGTTCGTACGCTTGAATTCTTCGCGAAAAAAGCTCATTAATTCCGGGCATTTTCGCGCGAAGAGCGGCAAGTAAATAGCATTTGTCGGTACGTTGGCTTGGTCCGCAAGGGCTCGGCCGACGTACGACATGCACATAAAGCGGAAACAGGGCACTTTTGTTTCCGCTTTTTCTAAGTTGCCGCCGGCCTGCGAGTCGTATTCCTTGGATTCCTGGATTTCAAATTTGAGGGCATGGGGGATTAAATTTATGAATAAGAAAAGTGTACGTGACGTAGAAGTAAGCGGCAAAGTCGTGTTTGTGCGCGTCGATTTTAACGTTCCGCTCGAAGACGGAAAGATCACGGACGATACCCGTATCCGTGCAACGATTCCGACGATCGAATACCTGACCGAAAGAGGCGCGAAAGTGCTGCTGGCGAGCCACCTGGGACGTCCGAAAGGCGAAGTTGTCGATTCGATGCGTCTGACGCCTGCCGCCGAACGTCTGTCCGAACTGCTGGGCAAGCCGGTTGCCAAAGCGGACGAATCGATCGGAGACGCGGTCAAGGCTAAAATCGCCGAGCTCAAAGACGGAGACGTGCTGGTACTTGAAAACGTGCGTTTCCACAAAGGCGAAGAGAAGAACGATCCGGAACTCGCG
Source organism: Saccharibacillus alkalitolerans (assembly GCF_011090185.1). Lineage (GTDB taxonomy): Bacteria > Bacillota > Bacilli > Paenibacillales > Paenibacillaceae > Saccharibacillus > Saccharibacillus alkalitolerans. The sequence goes on from NZ_JAAFGS010000007.1 coordinate 42,258, forward strand.
AAAGAGTTCGCTTCGCTCGCCGATCTGTTCGTAAACGACGCATTCGGCGCCGCTCACCGTGCCCATGCTTCCACCGAAGGCATTGCCCACCACCTGCCGGCCGTATCCGGTCTGCTGATGGAAAAAGAACTCGACGTTCTCGGCAAAGCGCTGTCGAACCCGGAGCGCCCGTTCACGGCGATCGTCGGCGGATCGAAAGTCAAAGACAAGATCGACGTGATCGACAACCTGCTGAACATCGCCGACAACGTGCTGATCGGCGGCGGCCTGGCTTACACCTTCTTCAAAGCCCAAGGCTATGAAATCGGTCAATCCCTGCTGGACGAAAGCAAGTTCGACGTCGCGCTGGGCTTCATCGAGAAAGCGAAAAAGCTCGGCAAGAACTTCATGCTGCCGGTCGATATCGTCATCTCCGACGACTTCAGCGCTTCGGCCAACACGAAGATCATCAACGTCGAAGACGGCATCCCGTCCGATTGGGAAGGCATCGACATCGGTCCTAAGACGCGCGAACTGTACGCCGACGTCATCTCGAAGTCCAAACTGGTCGTATGGAACGGACCGATGGGCGTATTCGAAATCGAGCCTTTCTCCCACGGCACGCGCGCCGTAGGCGAAGCTTGCGCCAACACGGCGGGCTACACGGTAATCGGCGGCGGCGACTCCGCTGCGGCGACCGAGAAGTTCGGCCTGGCCGATAAGATGGACCACATCTCCACGGGCGGCGGCGCTTCCCTGGAGTTCATGGAAGGCAAAGCCCTCCCGGGCGTCGTGGCTCTGAACGACAAGTAAGATCCGATTCCCGGGCCGCTCCGGCGGCCGAGAATCCCGCCGGAATCGTCGCATAGCACGATAGCTTGGAAATTTTTAAAAGCTCGCCCCCGGAGAGACGCAGGATCGCGTTAACCGATCCTGCCTTCCCCGTGAACGAGTTTTCGTAACGAACTGTTGAAGGGCTTAAAGGGTTACGTTCGCGCAACCGCTGACCTAGCGGAGAGTTGCAAGGAGCCGGAGAAACGAAGTGGTCGCCTTTGAAATTTGATTTCCACCTCTGTTATGCTTCAATAAGAGAAATCAAATTTCAACACGCGATCGTAGGCCCTTACAACTTGTAGCGCCTCAGTGTGCACTAACGTCCCTTTTCCCCGCAAACGGAGAAGTCACCAAAAGGAGTGGATTATTTCGTGAGAACGCCAATCATCGCCGGCAACTGGAAAATGTTCAAAACCGTATCCGAGACGCTGGCTTTCGCCGAAGCGGTAAAAGGCAAAGCCGCCGTGGAAGGTGTGGAAACCGTCATCTGCGCACCGTTCACCAACCTGCCTGCCTTGACCGAAGCGGTTAGAGGCACGGGCATCAAAGTAGGCGCACAAAATCTTCACTTCGAAGACAACGGCGCATTCACGGGCGAAATCAGCGGCGTCATGCTGAAAGAGCTCGGCGTGGACTACGTCATCATCGGTCACTCGGAACGCCGTCAGTACTTCGGCGAAACCGACGAGATCGTCAACAAAAAAGTCGTGGCGGCATTCCGCAACGGCCTGACTCCGATCGTATGCGTAGGCGAAAAGCTCGAAGAGCGCGAAGCCGACCAAACGAAAGAAGTCTGCAAAGTGCAGACGGAAGGCGCGTTCAAAGGTCTGTCCAAAGAAGAGGCGGCACAGGTTGTCGTCGCTTACGAACCGATCTGGGCGATCGGCACGGGCAAATCTTCGACTTCCGCGGACGCGAACGAAGTGACGGCTTATATCCGCACCGTTCTGGCCGGCCTGTACGACCAAGCGACGGCGGACGTCATCCGCATTCAGTACGGCGGCAGCGTGAAGCCGGAGAACGTAACGGAATACTTAGGCCAAAGCGATATCGACGGAGCACTCGTCGGCGGCGCAAGCCTGCAGCCTGACTCCTTCGTGGCCCTGGTTGAGGGGGCGAAGTAATGACGGCTCCAAAACCGGTAGCATTGATCATCATGGACGGTTTCGGTCTGCGCGAAGGCGCCGAAGGCAACGCCGTTGCCCAAGCGAAGAAGCCGAACTACGATCGTTTCATGAGCAAGTATCCGCACACGACGCTGACGGCATGCGGCGAAGCCGTAGGCCTGCCGGAAGGTCAGATGGGCAACTCCGAAGTCGGCCACCTGAACATCGGCGCGGGACGCATCGTGTATCAGGACCTGACCCGCATCACCAAGTCGATCCGCGACGGCGAGTTCTTCGAGAACCCGACTTTGGTCGGCGCCGTTCAATCGGCCAAAGATAACGGCAAAGCGCTCCACGTGCTCGGACTGCTGTCCGACGGCGGCGTGCACAGCCATATCGACCATCTCTTCGCGACGCTCGAGCTGGCGAAGAAAATGGATTTCCATAACGTCTACATCCATGCCTTCATGGACGGACGCGACGTCGCTCCGGACAGCGGCAAGAAATACATGCAGCAGCTGGTCGACAAGATCGCCGAGATCGGCGTAGGCCAAATCGCGACCGTGCAGGGCCGCTACTACGCGATGGACCGCGACAAGCGCTGGGAACGCGTCGAGAAAGCTTACCGCGCGATGGTTTACGGCGAAGGCGAATTCGCCTCGAGCCCGCTCGAAGCGGTAGAAGCATCGTACGCGAAGGAAGTCATGGACGAATTCGTGCTGCCGACGGTCATTACGAAAGACGGACAACCGACCGCGAAGATTCAGACGGGAGACTCCATCATCTTCATCAACTTCCGTCCAGACCGCGCGATTCAGATCTCCGAAGCGCTGACAAGCCCGGGATTCGCCGGCTTCGAGCGCGGAGAAGGTCAGCCGGAAACGCTGAGCTTCGTATCGTTCACGACGTACAGCGTCAACGTGCAGGGCAGCGTGGCGTACTCGCCGAAAAACCTGACCAACACGCTGGGCGAAGTGCTCGTGAGCAACAACAAAACGCAGCTTCGCATCGCCGAAACGGAAAAATACCCGCACGTGACGTTCTTCTTCAGCGGCGGACGCGACGTGGAGCTGGAAGGCGAAACGCGCATCCTGATCAACTCGCCGAAGGTCGCGACTTACGACCTGCAGCCGGAGATGAGCGCGCGCGAAGTGGCCGACGCCTGCGTGGCCGAGATCGAAGCGGAGAGACAGGACTGCATTATCCTGAACTTCGCCAATCCGGACATGGTCGGACACTCCGGCATGATGGAGCCGACGATCAAAGCCGTCGAGACGACCGACGAGTGCGTGGGACGCGTCGTAGACGCGGTTCTCGCCAAAGGCGGCGTGGCGATCATCACGGCGGACCACGGCAACGCGGAAACGGAAATCGACGAGTTCGGGCGCCCGCAGACGGCGCACACGACGAACCCGGTTCCGTTCATCGTCACGAGCGAAGATGTCACGCTGCGCGAAGGCGGCATCCTGGCCGATATCGCGCCGACGATCCTCGATCTGATGCAGGTTCCGCAGCCGGCCGAAATGACGGGCAAGTCGGTCATTTCCGCTCGCAAAACTTCCAACTAAAGCCCGAATGTGGCATAGTTAACGGTAGAGCGAATTTTTAAAGGGCAACATGGAGCAACGGCGTCCGTCCGTTCCGCGAACGGACTCGGCTCCTTCAATAAAACGAACTCAAAGGAGATACTTAAAATGACGATTATTTCTGACGTTTACGCACGCGAAGTCCTCGACTCCCGCGGTAACCCTACAGTAGAAGTTGAAGTGTACCTGGAATCCGGCGCAATCGGCCGCGCGATCGTACCTTCGGGCGCTTCCACGGGTGTTCACGAAGCGGTTGAGCTTCGCGACGGCGACAAAGGCCGTTACATGGGCAAAGGCGTGGAAAACGCCGTTAAAAACGTAAACGAAACGATCGCTCCGGAAGTCATCGGCATGGACGCTCTCGACCAACTGGGCATCGACAAAGCGATGATCGCTCTGGACGGAACGCCGAACAAAGGCAAACTGGGCGCCAACGCGATCCTGGCCGTTTCGATGGCAGTAGCCCGCGCTGCAGCAGACGCTCTGGACCTGCCGCTGTACGTATACCTGGGCGGATTCAACGCGAAGCAGCTGCCTGTACCGATGATGAACATCGTCAACGGCGGCGAGCATGCCGACAACAACGTTGACGTACAAGAGTTCATGGTTCTGCCGGTAGGCGCGCCTACTTTCAAAGAAGCTCTGCGCATGGGTGCGGAAATCTTCCACAACCTCAAAGCCGTACTGAGCAGCAAAGGTCTGGCTACGGCAGTAGGCGACGAAGGCGGCTTCGCTCCGAACTTCGGTTCCAACGAAGAAGCTCTGTCGACAATCATCGAAGCGATCGAAAAAGCCGGCTACACGCCAGGCAAAGATATCTTCCTGGGTATGGACGTCGCTTCCACCGAGTTCTACAAAGACGGCAAATACGTGCTCGCGGGCGAAGGCAAATCCTACACTTCCGCAGAGTTCGTCGACCTCATGGCTGCTTGGGTAGATAAGTACCCGATCATCACGATCGAAGATGCTTGCGCCGAAGACGACTGGGAAGGTTGGAAACTGCTCACCGAAAAACTGGGCGACAAAGTCCAACTGGTCGGCGACGACCTGTTCGTAACGAACACCGAGCGTCTGAGCCGCGGTATCGAAGAAGGCATCGGTAACTCGATCCTGATCAAAGTTAACCAAATCGGTACGCTGACCGAGACTTTCGACGCGATCGAAATGGCAAAACGCGCAGGTTACACGGCTGTCGTATCGCACCGTTCGGGCGAATCCGAAGACAGCACGATCGCCGACATCGCGGTGGCGACGAACGCCGGTCAGATCAAAACGGGTGCTCCTTCCCGTACGGACCGCGTTGCGAAGTACAACCAACTGCTCCGCATCGAAGACCAACTGGGCGAACTGGCTCAATACAACGGCCTGAAATCGTTCTACAACCTGGATCAGAAAAAATTCCAGTAAGATTTTAGAGCAGCAGGATTTTCGATCAGAGCTTTCGCGTACCTTTGCGAAGCTTGAATAAAAACGGTCCGCCGTAAGGCGGACCGATCGCTGAACGCTTTCTTCCGGGGACGCCCGGACGGAGCGCGCAGCACAAAAAAGAGACGCCGGACGCGGCGTCTCTTTTTTTGCGTTTTCCGCTGCGGCGAGCGGACCTCGGGCGAACGATTCCGATCCGGTAAAGGAGCTTACCGGCGGTTGTAGTAAGCGAATTTGTTTTCCATCAACGCCTTCATGCCGCTGCAGAGCTTGGATACTTTGTTTCGTTCGTGCGCGTAATAATAAACCGCGCATATGTCCGCGGCTTCCGGCTTGAGCAGCAGCAGATCTCCGTCGGCTTCTTTCCAGAACTCGCCCAGACAAAGATAGCGCTTGCCGTTAATGTCCAGATCGCGCAGCATGCCGAGCTCCAAGCGGATCCCTTCGATCGAAATGTTTTCGGCGACCGCAAAATGCTCCCTCACGTCGCCGGGCAGGCGCATATCGAGCAGTTCTTCCATACGCTCGATTTCAGGCAGCGGCGCGCCGGCATCCAGCACGTCGGATTCCGTGTACACATGCCGCAGCGAAGCGGCAAATTTCGGATAGACGCGGAACAATTCCGGCACTTTGCCGCGCAGCTGCTCCAAAAGGGCTTTGTTGCGTTCTTGCTGGGCCAGACGAAAAGCGGCGAACTCCCGTTCATGCTGCTGTCGGTACTCGTCCGACTCCGTAAACGGGACGCCCCGGGCGGTCAAATATTCGGCGGCCCCCCGCTGGCTGGCCAGCAGAGGCGCCCAGCGGAAATCATGCCGAATCGGCTTGAGTTTGAGAAAAACGCCGCGGGATAAGTGCCCTTCCAGCCAATCCCGATGACGGTCCCACCATTCCCGCCATTCTTCCGGCGACAGTTCGCCCTGCGCCAGCCTGACCAGCGTCGATTCGAATTGTTGATTCACTTGAAAACCTCCAAACCTGCCGCAAGGCCTATTTAAGACCGAGCCGTTCTTTGATTTTGTCGCTGGATTCTCGATCAAACGCATAATATTCGGCGCCGCCGCTGCCTGTTCCTTTATTGAAAAGGATCGTGCCGTCCGGGCGAAGCCATAAGTTTACCCACGTTTCCATGACGGAATCGTCCCAATCGTTGACCGTGACGATATAGTCGGGATCGGTTTTCTTTTCGTCAGCTGCGGCTTCGGCAGGGGGAGCGTTCTCGACAAAAGAGACGAATTCCTCGATGGACTCCGGATCTTTGACGGCTTGGTGCTCGGCAAAACTTACGGTGTCTTTGCTTTCGCGAGTGCCGATCATCAATTCCCGGCCGCTCTTGTCTCCGCAGCCCGTCAAAGCGATCGCGGACGTCAGCAGCATCAGGGAAAGGAGCGTTCTCCAAAGCATAAAAAGGCACCTCCTTATTAGATATGCGTTCTTTATGAACGTTCTGAATAAGCGAAGAGTTGGTTTCTTAAAACCGCATCGCGAATCGAAAAGCCCCGCCGACAGTCTCGCTGCCGGCGGGGCTTTTGCATTGCGTTTCGGAGGCTTGCCGTCTCAATCCCCGCCGAAGTTCGGTTCCAGCTTCGAACCGCTCTTGCGGCCTCGCTCATCCGTACTGCGCGGCGAAGACTTGTGAAGCAGCGTGTACAGCGCCACGCCGAAGGCCAGCACGACGATGCCGCCGCCGACCCAGGCGTTGACCGATACGGTCGATGCGCGGTCGATCACCACGCCGCCGATCGCGGAGCCGGCCGCGATGCCGACCTGCAGGGCGGAGAAGTTGAAGCTCTGCTGAATCTCCGACGTTTCCGGCGCGGCTTCGATCAGATAGCTCTGCTGCGCCGGGGACAGCGCCCAGCTGAGCGCCCCCCAGATGAAGACGAGCACCGCGAACAGCGGGATCAGGGAAGCCGTGAACGGCAGAATGAACAGCGACAGGGCGAAGATGCCGACGACGAGCAGGATGCTCTTTTTGGCGCCGAGGCTGTCCGACAGTACGCCGCCGATCATGCCGCCCGCCACGGCCGAGAGGCCGAAGAAGAAGTACACGATGCTGATCCAGGAAGCGCTCAGATGCATGATGTTTTCCAGGAAAGGCGTGAAGTAGGCGTACAGCGTATAGTGTCCCGCAAGCATAAGCAGCGTGACCAAGTGCGCGCCGGCGACGCGGGTGTTCTTCAGGGAAGCCAACTGCTGCCGAAGCGGCATGACCTGCTGCGGCTCGATCGGAGCCATCAGCTTATAGACGACAAACATGGTCAGCAGGGCGAAAACGGCGATGAACAGGAACAAAATGCGCCAGCCGAGCTTGTCGGCGGCCAGCACGCCCAGCGGCACGCCGAGCACGATGGCCGAGCTGATGCCCATGGAGACGATGCCGATGACGCGGGCGCGGAAGTTTTCCGGTACGACCTTGACCGCAATAGTCAGCGACAGCGTGGTGATCAGCGAGCCGCTGGCCGCGGTTACGAAGCGGGAGGCCAGCAGGACGCCGAAATTCGGGCTCCAGAAGGCGAGCAGGCTGCCCAGGATAAAGACGACCAGCGACAAGAGGTACAGTTTGCGGCGCTCGATTTTGGCCGTCAGTGCAAGCAGCGTCGGGCCGGATACGGCATAGACCAGCGCGTAGGCCGTGATAAGCTGGCCGGCGGTGCTGACGGAGACGCCCAGGTCTCCGGCGATCTGCGGTAGTACGCCGCCGATGATAAGTTCGACGAGGCCGACGGTGAAGGCGGCGATCGTCAGAACGAGGACTTTGATGTTCATGATGCGACAGGGCTCCTTTTTCACGGAAGTATTGGCTTGTCTCGCTTTGATATCAGTTTCCCGGTTGACTGAAACGCACACGATTCAAGTGAGTTTCAGGCGAGCGGAAAACTTCCGTTTGTTTGAGACAAGCCTTAGTGCGCGCGATCGCGGTCGGAAGTCTGCATTGGACGCAAAAACTCCCGACTGCAAAGGCGCCTTCGGCGCGACTTGTAGTCGGGAGGTATGGTCCCCGGTAGATACCCTCAAACCGTTATATTGAGGTATACAATGTCAACTCGTATTACTTTAAAGGATCGGCGGCGAAAGATCAAGAGGGGAAACGGGCAGATTCGAAAAAATTTGGCGGCCGGCGAAATGGCGTTTAAGATAGAAGAGGAAGTTCGGCCTTGCGTCTGCCGCGATCGACGGCGCAAGGACCGGGCAAAAGCGCAGGGAGACGACGGCGCGGGGCGGGAGGACGATGGATATGGCAAGATACGCGGGTATCGACGCGGGAGGCACGCTGATCAAGATCGCTTATTTGGACGATGCGGAAACGGAGGGCGCGGCGCCGGGCAGGAGAGAGGCGAAGCGCGCTTCCCGCGTTCCCCGGCTGTTCAAGTTTCCGACTTCCGACATCGGGGGAGCGGCGGCCTGGATCGAAAATCATCTGCCTCCCGGTACGGCGATCGGCTTGGCGGGCGGGCAGGCTGCGAAGCTGAGAAGCCTGCTGCCGGACGCCTTGAACGCGGTAGACGTACCGGAATTCGAAGCGACGACCGAAGGGGCGGTCCGCATTCTGGCCTACGAGAGCGGCGAAGAGAACCCGGCCGAGCGGCCTTTCCTGCTCGTGAACGTCGGAACCGGGACGTCGCTGCATCTGATCGACGGGGCCGAGCGGCCGAGGCTCGGCGGGATCGGTCTGGGCGGAGGCACGATCGTCGGTCTGACCGGCATGCTGTGCGGGGTGCGCGATTACGCGGAAATCGCGCGGATGGCGCCGCTGGGCGACCGGGAGGCGGTGGACCTGACGGTGGGGCAGATCTATGCCCCGGCGCCGCCGCCGATTGCCGGCGACCTGACCGCCGCGAATTTTGCGCGGCCCGATCCGCCCGCGGCCGGCGTCCGGCCGCAGGATTACGCGGCGGCCGTGATCGGGATGGTCGCGGAGATCGTCGTGACGGTCGGCGTCCAGGCCGCGCGGCTGCACGGCACGAACCGGGTCGTGTACGTAGGCTCCTCGTACGAGGACAACGAACTGCTGCGCGGTCTGACCGCGCGTTTTACCGAAATGCTCGGCTGCGAAGCGGAGATTCCGAAGTACGGCGCCTACAGCGGAGCCGTGGGCGCGCTGCATCAGGCTTTGAGCGCAGGGCGCTGAAGCGGCGGCCGCAGATTAACATTTATAAGGAGGGTTCGTGCATGTTTTTTTGCCCATATCGCTTCAAAACCGTACGGGACACGCGTCCCTGCCGCTCCATGCAAAGCCTGTAAAGGCGTGAGCCGCTCTCTGCATGGAGCCTGATCGACGGCGGCATCACCCGGACAGGCTTTGTTTCTACCCGACCGTTCTATAGGGAAGGAGAGAGCCGCATGTCCGATTATCGAAATGAACCGCCCGGCGCAGCCGGATCACGGAGCTTGTACCGCAACGCGGCGGCATGCCTGCCGCCGGAACTGCTGCGCGAGCTTCAGCGCTACGCCGGCGGAGAAATGCTGTACGTTCCCGCGCCCGGAAGCGCGAAAAAGAAATGGGGCGAATGCTCAGGCCGCCGCTCCGAGCTTGAAGCGCGCAACGCCGAGATGGTCCGCCTCTACCTCAAAGGCGAGCGAATCGAGGAGCTGGCGGACCGATATGCGCTGTCCGTGGAACGGGTGCGCCGAATCTGCTACGGACGCAGGGCGAAAAAGAACGGCACGGCGCCGCTTAACGAGCGCTGACGCGGACCGAAGTGGACCGACGCGGACCGACCAGGATTGACGCGAACAAATGCGCCACGACAAGACGGCACGCGGCATCAAACGCAGGCGCAGGCACCGACAGCGGCGCCAACGGCAGCATCCGCAATCCGTTATTCTGTAAGTTTGGTTTAAACGCTGTCGCTGTCGCTGCCGAACGCCGAAAAAGCCGTTAAGCGCCCCGGCTGCTTGCAAGTTTCGTCTATTTGCAAGTCCCGTCTACCGGAGACGGGACTTTTTTGAGTTCCGCGCACGATTCGATTGGTGCAGAAGGCTCACGGCCTGCAAAATTCCGGCCACTGCGTGCTTTTGGGCACCCTAACGAACCCTCCTATCGCTATTCGCGCGTTTCAGCCCTTTTTTTAAATCTAACGAACCCTCATATCCTTATTGGCTATGATAAGGTCCGTTTAAGGCCGATATGGTCTAAATAACGCTATCCCGGTTCGTTACAATCCGTAAAAGCCGCCCGAAGAGCGAATAGCGTGATCAGGGTTCCTTAAAGTTGTCTTACCGGTCGCTCTGCCGCGGCGGCTTTCTTCTGTGACCGCGTATCGTCGGATCGACTATGCGCCGAGAACCGTTCAATCCGTCCGCGGCCTATTCGCGTCATCCGTGAGCCTTTACAATAAGATTATGACGCCGGCCGAAGGAGTTCGCGGTCACGGCGGGGCGACGGCCGGTTTCTTTTTCGCGCCGCCAGAGACAGGAGGACACAGAGTGGATAAAGAAAAAAAGCCTGGAGACCCGCGCCTGTCCGAAGCTGCCCGGAGCATCCGGGAGGCGTTGGCCGAAGCCCAAGATATGACGAAGCGATGCCTGCAGACGCTGGGCGATCAAGTCGGCGGCGTTTATCTGCACGGTTCGCTGGCGATGGGCGGGTTCAACCCGTCCGCAAGCGATATCGACCTGCTGATCGTGCTGAAGGGGCGTCCCGAACGGGAAGCGCTGCGGCGGCTGACCCAGGAAGCGCTCGATCTGCACGGCCGCCTGCCCGAAGGACGGCATATCGAGTTTACCGTGGTCGAAGAGTCGGCGATGCGGCATTTCGAACATCCGGCCCCCTGCCTCTACCATTACTCGGCCGCACATCGAAGCCGATACGAGTCCGACCCCGATTACGTCTGCGGAGACTATAAGGACGCCGATCTGGCGGCCCAAGCCGCGGCGGCTTACGAGCGAGGGATGGCGCTGCACGGCCTGCCGCTGCGCGAGCTGTACCCTCCTATCCCCGCGCGGCACTATCTGAGCTCCATTCTGCACGACGTATCGAATGCGGAAGCGGAGATCTCGGGCAGCCCGGTCTATACGGCGCTCAATCTGTGCCGTGTGCTGATGTTCTTGAAAGAGAGCCGGATCGCGTCGAAAAAAGAAGGCGGGGAGTGGGGGTTGGCGTCGCTGCCGCAGTGGCAGGACGTGATTCGCCCGCTGCTTGACGTTTATCTTGGCGTATATACGGGGACGCCGGACGACAGGGCGAGTATATCCGAAGACCGGTTAACGGCGTTCGCGCGGGAAATGAAGGAACGGATTCGAGAGGCGGAAGAATCAGCCGTCTAATCGATCGTTTAATTGGCCAGGCAACAATTTGACAGGCACCGGCGCAGGCAGTCGTAAAGGTCATTTCGAGTGACCGCACGGGTGACCTGCCGGACCGATCCGTAGAAGGTTGGCAGCGAGTCTGCTCACGGATATTTGCGCAGGACGCCTGCGGCCCGCCGGTTCGGGCGGCGGCCGAAGCCACGATAAAGGAGAGTCGAACATTGAACACGAACGCAAAACTTCCGGAGGTCTGCCAACCGGCCGGATACGAGGACAAAACGGCCTTTCGGCAGCTGCTGCAGCTGTACAAATACGATTTCACCGAGTTCGATCCCGAAGATGTCGACGAATCGGGGATGTACGAATTTCGCGATTTCGACGCTTACTGGAACGAACCCGGCCGCTATCCGTTTCTGCTGCGCGCGGACGGGAAGCTGGCGGGGTTCGCGCTGATCCGCTTGATCGGCCCGTCGGACGAAGGGTCCTCGGAGAAGGCGGACGGCTTGGGCATATACGAAATGGTCGAATTTTTCGTCATGAAAAAGTATCGGAAGCAGGGCATCGGCCGCCGGGCGGCCGATGAATTGTTCCGCCGCTTTCCCGGCCGCTGGAAGCTGGGCGTGATGGAAGAGAATGCGCCGGCGCTTTCGTTCTGGCGCGAGGCGATCGCCTCCTGCGAGGCGGCGGAGAAGCTGCTCGAGACTCGCGAGCGGGAATGGGACGGCCCGATGCTGCGCTTTACGGTGCGAAAATCGGCCGAATAGGGAGCGGCGGGCGGTTTTTCGGCCGAGCGGGCGGAATTTTTGGCGTTTTCGCTGCCGGGGGTCTATAATCGTAAAGGATAAACGAGACCAAAATAACGAAACGGCAGGGGAAGCAGCATGAGCATCGCTTTTTTCGACTCGGGAATCGGAGGGTTGACCGTTCTGCGCGAAGCGGCGCGTCGGCTTCCGGATGAAGATTTCCTATTTTTCGCGGATACGCTGCATGTCCCTTACGGTCCCAAAACGAAGGAACAGGTGACGGAATACGTCTGCGAGGCGGCGGAGCGCATTTTCGGGGAAAACGTCAAAGCGCTGGTTATCGCCTGCAATACGGCAACCAGCGTGGCGGTATCCGATCTGCGCCATGCCTACCGGGTGCCCGTGATCGGGATGGAACCGGCGGTCAAGCCGGCCGTCGAGATGAACGGGGCCAGCGGCCGCCGCGTGCTGGTGCTGGCGACGCAGCTTACGCTCAGCCAGACCAAATATATGCAGCTGGTATCGCGGGTGGACGACCACGGCATCGTCGATTCGCTGCCGATGCCGGAGCTGGTGGACTACTGCGAAGGATTGAACTTCGATCCCGAAGAGGTCGGAGGCTATTTCCGGCGCAAGTTCGAACCGTTCGATCTGAACGAATACGGAACGATCGTGCTGGGATGCACGCATTATCCGTATTACACGCGGATGTTGGAAGATATTCTGCCTCCTCACATCCGGGTAATCGACGGGAGCGCGGGGACGGTGCGAAGAGTGTCCGCCATCCTCGGCGAACGCGGCATCGAGGGCGGCGGAAGCGGCCGGGTGCGGTTCATGAACTCGGCGGACGACCCGGCGTACAACCGAAAATTGGAGCGCGCCTGGGCGATTTTGAACGACGAAAAGCGGCCGAACGGAGCACGTTGAACCGCGAGAAAACGAAAAATCGGAAATCCGTCGTTTTTCGGCCGCCTTTTCCGGGGAAAATGAAGCAAACGGGAGATTTTTCGCGATAATGAAAGCTTTATCCCGCTGGGTTTTTCTGGTGTCAGGTATTGGCTTCAAAGCCTTCAAAACAGGCAGGATTCAACCTTTACACGGGGTGTCAGCAGGGGTTAAGATACGGTTCATGAAAGCCTCGCGATTCGGGGAATCGAAACGAATTGCGCCGGCGTATTCTTCGGATTTCGGTCATCCCGACATCCGCGTCACGGCACCGGATTTCCGGACGGAAATCGAAGGTTCCGGCATGCCGCCCACATTTCGGAAAGGATGATGGGATTCGGAGCAAGCAGACACAGAAGAGGCGACCTTTTACCCAATCATCCAGACCCAGATCGCAGAGGAGGAAGAGAGCATGTCGGATGCCATGATCATCATGGCCATTCTGGTCCTTACGGCCGTATCCGCCGGATACATTCTGTGGACCGACCGTACCGTTCAAGGCAAGCAGCAGCGCAACTAAGCGCGGGCCGCTCCCGGGTACGTTCCCAACACCGTCAATCGAACCGAGCCGTGCCGCGGAGCATTCAGCCGAGGCGCGGCTTTTTAACGTTGTTCCGATGAAAGCGCCATTTTGTTTGATTGTCAAATATCTGGAGCTATGGTAGAATAAAAGTACTGTTTTGTTTAAGCAACATTGACGATGAAGCAACCGGAATAATCTACTCATATACAGGATACGCTGCTTACGCTTAGGAGGTGGAACTACAATGGAAATCTTTCTGAAAATTCTGCTGGTGATTTTTGCCGTCGGCGTGATCACGGTCGTGCTGCTGCAAAAAGGAAAAAGCGCAGGTCTCGCCGGCGCCATCTCCGGCGGTGCGGAGCATCTGTTCGGCAAAACCAAAGCTCGCGGTTTGGATCTGGTTCTTGAGCGCATTACCGTCGTACTGGGTGCGGGATTCGTAATCCTCGCGCTCCTGACTACGGCTCTGACCAACTAAACGACGATCGGGGCGGACCCTTCCGCCCGGGGAAGCCTTCGTTGATCCTTGGATTCAAGGAACACGGAGGCTTTTTTGCGTATCGGCTTAAGGAGATGCACCGAGCAGGCTGCGGATTAAGCATGTCCCGTCACGGGTACTTTTAACGTATAATGAATTTAAGAAGAAGCAAAAAATCGAGCACACGCGATCTGCAGCCGGCCGGGCGGTCTGCGGGCAGCCGGAGCTATTTAGAGGTGATTATGATGATAACGGAAGATATGCTGCTGGGCTTCATGCGCGAGAGCGCGTACAAGCCGATGACCTACCAGGAGCTGGAACAGCACTTCGGCATCGAAGGCGCGGAGGAGTTCCGGGAGTTTATGAAAATGCTGAACGCGCTCGAAGAAGCGGGGCAGATCGTCTTGACGCGCACTCAGCGCTACGGCGTGCCGGAACGGATGGACCTGCTGCGCGGACGGCTGCAGACGCATGCCAAGGGCTTCGGATTTTTCATTCCCGAAGACCGCGAGCATCCGGACGTGTACATCAACGCGAACGACATGCTGAGCGCGATGAACGGGGACACGGTGCTGATCCGCATCGCGTCGCGCCGTTCTTCGAACGGACGCATGGAAGGCGAAGTCGTACGGATCGTCAAACGCGCCATTACGCAGATCGTCGGCACCTACCAGGACGAGGAATCGTTCGGCTTCGTGCTTCCGGACGACCGCCGCATCACGCGCGACATCTTCATTCCGGCCGGACGGGCCGGCGGCGCTTTGAACGGGCAGAAAGTCGTCGTAAGCATCATTTCGTATCCGGAAGGCCGGGCGGCCGCCCAGGGCGAAGTCATCGAAGTGCTGGGCTATAACAGCGATCCGGGCGTCGATATTCTGTCGATCATCCGCAAGCACCAACTGCCGGAATCGTTCCCCGAAGAAGTGCTCGCGGAAGCGGAAGCGGCGCCGGAGACGATTACGGAAGAAGAGATCCACAGCCCGGGACGCCGCGACCTGCGGGGCAAGCAGATCGTGACGATCGACGGCGAAGACGCCAAGGACCTCGACGACGCGGTCAACGTGGAGCGGCTGGAAAACGGCAACTACGTGCTGGGCGTGCATATCGCGGACGTCGGTTACTATGTCAAAGAAAACTCCGCGCTCGATCAAGAGGCGTATAACCGGGGCAGCAGCGTGTATTTGGTGGACCGGGTTATTCCGATGCTGCCGCCGCGCCTGTCCAACGGAATCTGCAGCTTGAATCCGCGCGTGGACCGTCTGACGCTGTCGTGCGAGATGGAATTCGACGCGTCGATGAAGGTGGTCCGCTACGACATTTTCCGCAGCGTGATCAAAACGGTCGAGCGGATGACGTACAAAAACGTGCGCCGCATTTTGGAAGAAGAAGATCCGGAACTGCTGGAGCGCTATGGCTATCTGGTGGATACCTTCAATCTGATGCGCGAGCTGGCGCTCAAGCTGAACGGACGCCGGATGAAGCGCGGCGCGGTGGACTTCGACTTCGAGGAAGCGAAAGTGCTGCTCGACGACCAGGGCAAAGCGATCGATATCGTCAAGCGCGAGCGCACGATCGCCGAGCGCATTATCGAGGAGTTCATGCTGGCGGCGAACGAGACGGTGGCGGAGCATTTCAGCAAAGCCAAAGTGCCGTTCCTGTACCGGATCCACGAAGATCCGGCGCAGGAGAAGCTGGAAGCGTTCGCGGCATTCGCGGCGAATCTGGGCTATCAGGTCAAAGGCACGCGCGGCGGCACCATCCAGCCGAGCGAGCTGCAGTCGCTGCTGGAAGAAGTGCAGGATACGCCGGAGCAGAAAGCGATCAGCACGCTGCTGCTGCGTTCGATGAAGCAGGCGAAGTACGATTCCGCCAATCTGGGCCACTTCGGCCTGGCGGCCGAGTTCTACACGCACTTCACGTCGCCGATCCGCCGGTATCCCGACTTGGTCATCCACCGGGTCATCGGCGAAGTGCTGGATAACGGAGGCAAGCTGACAGCGCAGCGCGAAGAGCATCTGTCGGCGCGCATGCCGGACTACGCGCAGCAGTCGTCGATCCGCGAACGCGTCGCGGTCGATGCAGAACGCGACACGGATCAGCTGAAAAAAGCCGAGTATATGATGGATAAGGTCGGCGAGACGTTCGAAGGCGTCATCGGCAGCGTAACCAGCTTCGGCTTGTTCGTCGAACTGGAAAATACGGTCGAAGGCCTGATCCACATCAGCAACCTGACCGACGACTACTATCATTTCGACGAAGCCCGCATGACGCTGGTCGGCGAGCGCACGTCGCGCATCTTCCGCATCGGCGACATCGTGGAGATCCGCGTGGCGAAGGTCAGCATGGAAGAGCATACGATCGACTTCGAATTGGTCGACATGAAGAAGAGCAGCTTCCGCGGCGGCCGGGGCGGCGGACGCCGAGGCGAAGGCGCGGCCGGCGATTCGTTCAAGCGCGGCCAGGCGGGACGCGGCGACAAGACCGGCAAAGAGAAGTTCGGCAAAGACAAAGGCAAAGGCAAGGGCAAGAAAAAGGACAAAAAGAAAAAGCCGGAAGTGTTCCGTCCGACGGAAAGCGCGGGCACGGCACCGGCAGGCGGCGCAGCCCCTGCGGAAGCCGGAAGCGCGGGCGGGCGCTCGCGCCGCAAAGGCAAAGGCAAAGGGAAAGGCAAAGGCGGCTCCGCGCAGGGCGAAGCGGCCGGTACGGCGCCGGGCAGCCAGAGCGCGCCTCGCAGACGCAAAGGCGGCGACAGCGCCGGCGCGGACGGCGGCTGGGCGTTCGGCGGCGTGCCGACCGAAGGCGGCAGCCGGAGCGGCAGCGAAGCCGGCGGAGCGCCGGATTCCGGCGCAGCCGGCGATAGCGGCCGCAAGCGCTCCGGGAAGCGCGGCGGCATTCATATCGAAGCCGGCCAGGGCGGCGGAGATGCTTTCAACGGCTCGCCGGACGCAGGCGGCGAGTGGTCCAACCGTCCGCCGGGCGAAGGCGGACGCAAAGGCCGTTCGAGCCGCGGAGGCGGCGTGAACGGCGGCGCGGGCGGCGGCAGCGAGCCGGGCAAAGGCAAATTTGCCTTCGGCTCCGGCACGGGCGGCTACGGCGGCGAGACGGCGACGTTCTCGCGCAACGGCAACGACCGGCCGAAAGGCTCGCGGGGCGGACGTTCCGGCGGCGGAGGCCGCTCGGGCTCCGGCTCGGATGCGCCGGGCGGCGGCCGGGCGAAGAAAGGCGGAGCGAAAGGCGCGTCTTCTTCGTCCGAAGGGAAGAAGAAAAAGTAAAACCGCCTCGCCCGCATCTCCGGAAGGACGATCGATCCGATCGCGGCGAGCGGCCGGCGTCAGCTTCTAACGGATTCCATGTCCGTTAGAAGCTGTTTTTCGGCCTCTGCGCCGCGCTAACGGATCGCATATCCCTTAGCGCGCGGAAGAGCGGCGGAACGGCAGGGCATTCGGCTTGAGCGGACCGCTAAGGGTCCGCTCGATCCGTTACCTTTTTTCAAGCGCCGAAAAAGTGTTCTAAGCGTCGTCTCGATCCGTTAAAAGCGGAGCGAAGGGCTTCGAAATGCCGTTTGCGAAAGAGGCGTTCGGTTGCCTTTTCCGAAAGACGCTTGCTACAATCAACATAGACACTCGAGAACGAGATCAAGGGGGTGCAAGACATGCCTAAAAATACGGAGCAGGGCAAAGTGCTGGCTCAGAATAAAAAGGCGTCCCACGATTATTTCATCGAAGACACGTATGAAGCGGGGCTCGTGCTGACCGGGACGGAGATCAAATCGCTGCGCAAAGCCAAAGCGAATATCGGCGACGCGTTCGCGACGATCCGGAACGGCGAAGCTTTCGTGCACAACATGCATATCAGTCCGTTCGAGCAGGGCAACCGGAACAATCCGGACGACCCGACGCGCACGCGCAAGCTGCTGCTGCACAAACAGCAGATCCGCAAGCTGATCGGTCAGGCCAAGCAGGAAGGCTATACGATCGTGCCGCTCAAAGTCTACGTCCGCAACGGTTACGCCAAGCTGCTGATCGGCCTCGGCCGAGGCAAGAAGCAGTACGACAAGCGCGATACGGCCGCCAAGCGGGACGCTCAGCGGGATATCCAGCGAGCGCTGAAGGCGCGGCAGCGGTAAGCGGAACGCGGGTCCGGGGAACGCGCTTCGCCCGCGGATGGCCGGAGGGAGACCCGCACGGCTTAACCCGGCAGGCGACCAGGAAATTTTTTCTAGGTTTTATGCCGGAAAAGCCCGGGTAATCTACCCTTACGACGCGGATTATGGTATAATCTAAGTCTGTGGGAAACCTTGCGTTTTTCACCGGCAGTTCTTTCTTTTATGGAGGGAAAGGCTGCGCGAACTTTGGACAATGCGGCTCGTGCCGGAACCTTGCGGTTCCTCAAGCGACGTCCCTTTAATCCGGAAGTTCCCTTTTACGGAAAATGCGCGCCGGCTTATGGGTCGGAGGGCGGCATTTCTCCCATCA
The DNA here is from genome assembly GCF_011090185.1 of Saccharibacillus alkalitolerans. Taxonomy (GTDB): domain Bacteria; phylum Bacillota; class Bacilli; order Paenibacillales; family Paenibacillaceae; genus Saccharibacillus; species Saccharibacillus alkalitolerans. Next base: position 60,601 of record NZ_JAAFGS010000007.1, read on the forward strand.
GGGGGCGTTTATGGATTCGACGGGGGTAGTTCGGGCATGGGTAGCGGGTAGTGGGGACGCGGCCGCTTTATCAACGCTAAAGCCTATTAAATGGCAAACAACAAAACAACTACGCTTTCGCAGCCTAAGAAACTGTGATGCGTGCTCTCGCTCAGCATCGCCCATGTGCCGGGATGAGGGCCCAACCTATAGTGGGATACGCCGGCTAGTCTCCGCCTGGGGGTAGACGGAAGAAGACAATCAGGCTGACCCGAAGGGAATCCGGTTACGGGGAGTCTCTAGGGTGACATCAAAACTGTGACTACACCCGTAGAAGCCTATGTTGCGTTATCTTCGGACAGGGGTTCGACTCCCCTCGCCTCCATATGTACAATCAGAAACGGCCACCGATTGGTGGTCGTTTCTTGTTTTACTTGTATTTTTTGTACAGGTTAAGTGAATCATTAAGAAAATTAATTTCTTCTACGGTTGTGATGTTGGTAATGAGTTTACTAAGAGAAATCTGAAACGTAGAGTTTGGATCATCATCATCTCTAAATTTGTTTTCTTCAATATGCTTATGTACTTGATAAGCTACATTAGCATCGTCATCATTAGATTTAGAAAAATCATAAGTTGGTTTTTTTACTCGGAATAACTGATCAAAAGGAGTACGAAATACTTTTGTGATATTAATTGCTTCCTCAAGTGTGACATCAGTATGCATTAAAGAAATCTCTATCATTCTATCTTCAGGGACTTCAAGAGCGCTTAAAAAGTCTGTTCCTTCTGGATTTTCTTGTATTATTCTCTTTTTAAACATATATATTTTTTCAAAAGTGTAAATTGCTTCGATTTTATAGTTGCTTTGAAAAGCTCCTTGCAATTTCTCAAAATCCCAATGAAGATCTTCAGTATATAAATTTTTAATACTCCTAGGTTGTTTTGCAGAAATTAATAATTGATAAAATGGTAGGTTGAGACCTTGGGCTATTTGACCAATGCTAGACACGGTTGGATTTGCAGTACCATTTCCTTTTTCGATTTTCCCTATAAAAGTATGGGAAAGTTTTACACGTGCCGAAACATCACGAAGAGTTAAATTGCGCTCTTGCCTAATATTCCTTAGTACCTCAGCAAGAGTTATTGGTTTTTGAAACAAGAAATCGCCTCCTTTGCAAACATAATATCATGTTTATCCAATCCTGTAAACTTAAATTGTTTGAGTGTTGTTTACTAAGGAAACAAAGGTTTAGAAGTAAGATAAATTGTTACAAAATACACACCCGCTAGTGTTAATCAATCAATATGGGATGCGGCGCAAGCTTCGCTCGATTCTCGCAAACACAAATCCAACTGAATAGAAGTCGTTTTCCAAGCAGTTATATCGGTCATCCGGTATACCTGCTTTTTTTATGCCCAAATTTAAGCGTAGGGAGAGATATTCAATGAAAGTAGCCATTTATGCTAGAGTCTCGTCAGATCGTCAAGCAGAGAAAGAACTGTCCATTCCGGCGCAACAAAAAGCGATCCATCAATATTGTCAGGATAAAGGTTGGATTGTCGTTAGCAAATTCATTGAAAAAGGGAAAAGCGCGAAGACCGATGATCGTCCCGAGTTCCAGAAGATGATTGCGATGGCAAAACGTTCGAACTGTCCGCTTGAAGCTGTAGTCGTGCATAAGTTCGATCGGTTTTCTCGTAAGCGCGACGATCGCGTTCTATACAAAGCGCTCCTCGCGCAACACGGAGTCAAAGTCATCTCGATCACCGAACAGACGGAAGCGGCGACGCCACAAGATATGCTTTTAGAGGGTATGTTGGAAGTCATCTCAGAATTTTTCAATGCCAACTTCGCAACCGAAGTTCGCAAAGGAATGACGCAGAATGCGAAGCAGGGCTACAACAACGGGGGCACGCCGCCTTATGGATATCGTACAGAGCATATTGCACTGGGTCATCAGAAAACGAAAGCCGTCTGGGTGCCGGGAGCGCGCGAAGAAATCGACACCGTGCGATGGATCTTCAATCAGTATGCGTTTGAAGGCAAAGAGTATCACCGTATTGCTTCAGAATTGAACGAGCGCAAAGTGCCGACGCAAAAAGGAGGAACTTGGTCGGCCATTACGATCCGCGCAATCATCTTCAATGAAACGTACATCGGCCGCAAAGTATGGAACAAGCAGGATTATCAGACAAAAGGGAAGAAGTGGCGGGATCGTGCCGAGTGGATCATCACCGAAAATGCACATCCTGCAATCATCACCAAGGAACTGTTTGACCAATGCCAGACAGTGGCGAAACAACGACACAACGGTGGCGGCGAAACGCATCGGGCATCCGGCAAGCCGTCCTCCCCTTTCTGGCTTCGTGGAATGATGGTATGCGATAAATGCGGCACGCGCATGGTTGGCAATTCAACATCATCACGTACAAAAAGCGGCGGCCAGAAATACTACGTCTGCGGAGGCTATTTGCGTAAAGGGAAAGAGTTCTGCCCGTATGTCGGGTGGCGCAACGAGCGCGTTGAAGAGATCGTGACCAACAAACTGCGTACGACTTTGATGCGGCTATTGATGGATAATCAGTTGGAGGAAGAAATTCGATTGTATCATGCCGATCAGCATCGTCATTCGATTCAGCAGGCCACAAGTTTGGAAGCGGAGATTGGATTTTTGCAGAAGCGGATACAGACCATCGAAGAAGATATGAGAAGCGGAAAAGCAAAGCCTTATCATCAGGAAATGTTGGATGAGATGCAGGCGGAGTTGTCGGAAAAAAACAACGGAGTATGAGGCTGTGAAAGAGACGATCGGCGACGTTGTGATTCCGGAAGAATACATTACGTCGGTGAAGTACGATATGCAGACGTTGATTGGCTTGCTCGATGCAGAAGTACCGAATCCGCAAATGTTGAATCAGTGGGTGGGGAAGTTTGTGTCAGAGGTGAAGGTACAGAGGGAAACGAAAAGATTTTTCATAGATATTGAGCTAGTGATGAAAACAAAAATATTGTTTAGAAAGAATTTAGTTAGTGAGTTTTAAATAAATCACTTCAAGATTATATAGAAGCCAAGTTAAATGTAGCTTGGCTTCTATATAGTTTGTAATCAATAGAGGGAATAACACGATTAATGTGGAATAAGTTTGAAAATATGCTTTTTATGTTAAGGAAGCGAGGTGTACAGGTGGTTATAGATTGTCCATTTTGCGATATTACAGTCGAAGCTATGGAAAAAGGCGTTGTAACTGTTTATCTTGACGAGATTCCGGATCAAAAAACTACTTTATTGGAATGTCCCAAATGTGGGGAAGCAATAGGCGCACAACAAAGAATGATCTATTTCAATGATACATTGGATTGGGGGAGAGCAATCAGGGTTTGGCCTACTCCTCAAAGAATTCTAACAGAAAGCTTACCGCCTGTAGTTGCTAGTTCACTTGATGAGGCTGAAAGGTGTTTTACTGGGAAAGCCTATTTAGCGTGTGCAGTAATGTGCGGTAGAGTGGTTGAAGCGATATGCAAAGATAAGTTACCTAATAGCAGAAATTTAGCTGGAGGACTTAAAGCGTTACTAGATTCTCAAATTATAGACAACAGAATTCACGAGTGGGGAGATGCTTTGCGTATACATCGAAACATAGGCGCTCATGCTACAGATGTACAAATAACAAAAGAAGATGCTAGGGACTTGTTGGATTTTTCGATTGCTATTTGTGACTACATTTATGTGCTGACAGATAAGTTTGAAGAATTCAAAAAACGTAAGCAGTCATAATTGATTTTAAAATTTCAATATACTATTTACTATAACTTAGTATAAAAGGAGAAATAAAAATGAATGAAAAAATTGAAGCTTTAAAGGATAAACTTCAACTCATAGATACTAGATCATTACTTGGAATGATTAGCGTGAAATTTGCTACTTTTGGAGATGATTCTGGTAGTATTTCAGAAAGTGCTGATATCTTCAACAAAACTAATTTAATGTCTCCTCAAAAACAGTATGTATACCTTGCTGGTTTATTAATGAGTACTAATTATACAGGTATAGAACGGTTAGACGATGAGAATACATATGCAGAAATCGAAGAGAATGTTCAAGAAATAACATTAGAATATGTAAATAATTTCATAAAACCTCACATTCCATTTCAAGATCGGGAAATGGAAGAGATAAATAGAAGTAAAGTAGCGTTAGAAGCATTTACTTCATATTTCGATACCGGAATTCTGAGATATGCAGAACAGACAGAAGATCTTATACAACAACTTTATCGGCCTTTCAACAAAGAATTAGAAGAATTAACGGGTCTTACAATAGATGATTATATGAGTTTTTTCCAATTAGTAGAAGATACGGTGAAAAGTGATTTTGAACAAACTGATAAAGCATGGAACGACATTACTTCATTTTTAGATGATCTAAGCTCCTCTAGTGAAAGTGTGGAAGATCGGTTTCAACGTCTACTCTCAGTAGGTAATGGACCGTTGAGTAAAAATCTAGTCAATGCATTAGAAGGAATTAATATTTTGAAATATGAAAAGGTAGTACAAACCTTTGGAGAACAAAAAGCAGATAAACTACTTGAATATTTTTCATTAAGAAGAGAAGATAGAGGTTTTCTTTATTATAATTCTCCCAACCCTTTTGCAGAGAGACCCCTATGCTGGATTGAAGAACAACAATCGTTATTTGTAGTGCATCCTCAGTTTATCTTGACAGCTATATTTGATTTTATAACTGAAACTCTTGAAAAACCAAGCAATGCATTTGCTGAGAAATATAAGAGAATCAAAGGTGAAACAGTAGAGCGTTTGTTTTTAGGAAAACTCAAAGACATATTTGGTGAAAAAGCTACTTACTACACAAGTGTATGCGAAGAAAGAGGCACTAAAGAACATGATATTCTGATTGAGTATGAAAATTACATTCTAGTTGCTGAAGTCAAAGCTTCAAAAGTGAGAGAACCTTTCTTTGACGCCGAAAGATCTTTTAGAAGAATAAAAGATCATTTTAAGTCAGCTTCAGGAATTGGTGGCGCATATGCGCAAGCGATCAATTTGAAGAATATCATTGAAGCAGAGGATACTGTTACTCTTTACAATGAAAAGTTCATACCTTTTACAATCAATGACACATCTAAGAAAATCATCATACCTATTGTTTTGACTCTAAATCAATTTGGGAGTTTAGCTATCAATACTTCATTATTACTTGATAAAGAAATCAATGAACCATTTCCTTGGGTGTGTAATTTGCATGATTTAGAAAACATTGTTCGAATTCATAAATATTTAAATAAGAATATAAACGATTTTATTAGCTATATAACTTGGCGAATTCAGAAACATGAAGTAATAAACTCTTCAGACGAATTGGACATAGTAGAACAGTTTTATCTTAGTCCAGAAATTGAAAATGTAGAGGGACACGATTTACTATTTTGGCCAACTGGACCTAGTTTAATTGATAAGATTTATTTTGAGAGTAAAGGAATTCCTTATAGTTATCCTTTACAAGCTAGCATGCCCAAAAAGAAGAAAATTGGTAGAAATGAACCGTGTCCTTGTAATAGCGGCAAAAAGTTTAAAAAGTGTTGTGGAAAATCATTTTAAGATTTAAAGTGAGATACAAAGATATACTGTCGAAGGAGATATAAATCGATGCCCCAAGCTCTTGATTTGCTAGATAAGACGCTTTGTAGCTCTTGCGGGGAAGCGATTTTAGATTATTTAAAGTCGCATAATGTCAATAAAGAGCAAATTGATTCTGAAGAACTGACCCATCAAGAGTCAGAAGATTTAAGATGTGAAAATTGTTCGAGAAGTATTGTCAAATATGATGTTTATTATTTTGTTAATATAGAAAATGATTTATTGGAAACGGCTACAGAGGCACTTTCTGAAGAGATTGGTGGATGTGAAAATTGTGAAGGTAATGAGAGAGCACACATGGTTCATAGCTTCAATAACGACCCTTTTGATCAAGAATCAAGAATCGATTTTGATGATGTAAGAGGCATATCTGTGTCAGAATACTTATATGACCAAAGAGTTCCAGAAGAATTCCACGAATTGTTCATACAATTCATGAAATGTCCCTGTGGTTATGGAGATGGGGCTGATCCAAATGATAACCCTGACGGCGGATATTTTGAACTTGATGACGACATTTATACTAGAGCAGAAATTGCTGAATTTTGGGGGTTTGACGACTCGAAATTTTGTGAATTTGCTAAGCAATACGATGTGTTCTTCTCAATAGATGATCTGAGTGACTTTAGAGGTGCTCTCCTAAAAAACCCGATGCTGGCGTATCGCAATGAGACAGGACGTGCAATTTACGAAGCTTTAAAACTTCATTTTGAAAAGGCTGAATACTTCATAGTTCGTGCAGATGGTTCATCTCTTTATCGTGGAAGAACCCGTAAAAAAGATTTGAAAGAGGCATATAGTAAAGATGGTATGTGGTCTCCTCCGGTCGGAAAGCCTCAACATGGAAGGTTCAACGCCATAGGCGTATCTGTATTGTATGTGACCAATGATTCTCAAGCGGTACCCTACGAGATCAACCCATCTCATGAAGATGTAATTGATATTGCTGAGTTTAAAGTAACACAGGATTTAAAAGTTTTTGACATAGGAAACTTTGATCCTGATTTCCAAGGTTTCTTTAATGAAAAAAATGAAGGTACAGACCTTTTAAAACAAGCATATTTATTACCAAATTACATCGGCGCATGCTGTAGTTCAATTGGTTATGCTGGTGTAAAATATGAGGGAGTTCATTCAGATCTAAAGTACACTAATCTTGCTCTTTTTGAAGCTCGTGAAAAAGGAAATATAAAGGTTAGTGATAAAGTGACCACTTACACAGTTGAACTGACATATCAAATTTCTAAAAATTCTGATAAAGCCTAAGAAACTGTGATGCGTGCTCTCGCTCAGCATCGCCCATGTGCCGGGATGAGGGCCCAACCTATAGTGGGATACGCCGGCTAGTCTCCGCCTGGGGGTAGACGGAAGAAGACAATCAGGCTGACCCGAAGGGAATCCGGTTACGGGGAGTCTCTAGGGTGACATCAAAACTGTGACTACACCCAGCGAAGCTTGGCTATGTCATTTATCTTCGGACAGGGGTTCGACTCCCCTCGCCTCCATATGCAGCACACGTAAGAGCCATCATCCGGTTACTCGGATGGTGGTTCTTTGCCGCATGCTTCAATATCAATAAGTCGCAGTCGACGCTTTAAGCCCGAACGGGAATTCGAATCGCGAATGGAGAGCAAAGCCGAAACTCCGAAAAAGAGCAATCGTCCGAGCGGTTGACCCGCCGGAAGATCGCTCCTTTTTATTTCTGCTGCTTCCGCGGTTTCCGTGAAAGTTCGCTCTATACGCAGCCTCTTCTACTGCGAATCCACCCACACCTCTTTCCAATTGTTCTGATCCACCAGGTAGTAACTCTCCGGATACAGATACGGATAATGACCGGCGAAGGTCGGCCACCAGAAAATCGCGGCTCCGTATACGTTAGCGCCGTCGGCGATCGCCGACTTTAAGCCCGCAAGGGCGGAGCCCACGTTTTCGACATACGGATCATGATAGACGACCAAATGGTCCTTAATCAGACGTCTTTCGTAGGCGGGCAAGATCGGAACCAGTTGGCTCGGTTCGGATAACGGGCCGACGCTGCCGATCGCTTTGCTGTAGCGCAGCACTTCGCTTTTCCAGAACTGCTGATAGGAAGACGGATCGTCGATCGGGGATCCCCAGCCCATCTGATCGTACAGCATCGGATTGATTTGGTTGACGATCCGGGCGACTTTTTCGATATAAGCGCTGTTCCAAGTCTTGGTCGTCGCATAATTGACCGGCGAAGAGATGGAGAAATACTTATTGGTTTTCAAAGCATTCGATCTTAAAAACTTTAGCGTTTGCAGCAGAGCCGGATCGTCGGTGACAAAGGATTCAAAATCGATATGCACCCCGTCGGCTTTGTACAAAGCCCCGTTCGCGGATACGCCTTTGTTCACAAGCTGATCGGCCAAGGTGTTGATATTGGCGTTGAATTCAGCGGTTCCGAACCGGGTATTCGGGATTTGCTCGCCTTTCGGGTCGGTCACGACCCTTTTATTATAATTCAAGATGATGATGACCCGTTGATCCGGGGCATTGATTTTCGAATACTTGATCCAGTTGGCCAACCCGGCGTAATTTTTGGCATCCAAGTTCCCTTTGTCGTCCAGCATGCCGATGTCGGCAAACTGGTACTTGATGCGATACTGCGCCAGTTCCTCGACGTACTTCGCGATATCTGAAGGCGTCTGCTTGGTGTTAAACCAATCCTGGGAAAGGAAGGTCGCGTTGTTGATATGGCAGTCGGAGGCGCATTGCACGCTTTGCAGCACGATATTGTCGAAGTAAGCGGCACCGTTCGGCACGGCTTGAATGACGTAAATGTATACCAGCAGCTTTTCCGTGTCCGGAACGGCCGCGAAGCTGATTTCCTTTTTTTGATACTCTTTTTTGGAGAAATTGATGACCGCCCTGCCTCCGGGAATTTTTTTGCCGTCTTTATCGATACATTCTACGCCGAGAATGCTGGTCTGGCTTTGGCCGATCGTTTTTCCGTAACCCGATAAGACGAACTGCTGCCCTTCTTTGACGGTGATCGAAACGAGGTTGCCGGCTCCTCCTTCGCTTTTGGTGAGCTTGGCGGCCCTTTTGCCTTGGTAGACATGCTTACCCTCGGCGATGTAGGAGAAGCCGCCCCAATCTTCCCACGCCGTTCCTTTTTCAAAATCTCCGTTTTCCAACAGGTTCTTATTATTGTCCGCTTCCGCTGTTCGATTATAAAAAGAATAGTTTCCCATAATAAGCAGTATAACTAAAAAGCCGATGATTTTCCGCCTCATATTCGCCCCCGCCGGTGTAAGTGTGTAACGTGCCTAATCTCTGTTCCTTCTTCGCGATCCTGCCTTTTGCCCAAACAGCATCGTCTTTTTTTATCGGAAGAGTCGAAATCCTTCTGCAGGCTGCCATACAAAAAAAGTTCCCCTAACGGCAGAGGGCTCCGCGGATCCGCCTCGCTGCCGTTAGGGGAACATATTTTTTTGGTGCATGATCTTTTATTTCCACACACGATTTAATTTGAGCGCTTCCTGAATATATCCCCACACCGAAACCGGGCTCATGATGATTTGATAAAGCAGGATATAAGCGACAAAGCCGAGTGCGTTTTTGCGTACTCTCAGGTTTAGCGTCTTAAAGACCCTTTTCTGATACGTGTACAAAATGAAATTGGCTGCGAAAGTCAAAGGCAGAACCAGCAGGGTGGTGAGGCCCACTACCCAATAGTGGCCGAAGAACGCCATGATCAGGCCCGGAAGCCATACGAAGGTATAGATGAAGTCCAGATAAGGCATGACCAGATTGCAAAACGTTAAATATTTCGTGTAAGGAGAAGGCTGTTGCCAAGGTTTGACGACTTTGAGAGCTTCGATCATACCTCTTGCCCAGCGGCTTCTTTGTCTGAAGAAATGGTACAAACTTTCGGGTACCTCCGTAAAAGCGACGGCAAGAGGCTCGAAATATACTTTCCACCCTTTGCCCAGAAAGCGCCAGGTTAATACGATATCTTCGCCGATCGCATCGGGCCAGCCTTCGACTTCTCTCACGCGATCCGTTTTGTAGAGGGAGAAGGCGCCCTGGGCGACCAGTGTGCCCTGGAACAAGCCCTGCAGACGCTTGATGCTGGCGATACCGAGGAAGTAATCCCATTCTTGGATTTTTGCCAAAAAGTTTCCGCGGCTGTTGCGCACCAGTACAGCGCCCGCAACGGCGCACACGTCGCTAGGCGACGACTTGAATCGCGCAACTATGTGTCGGAGCGCTTTTTTATGGAGCAGCGTGTCGGCGTCCAAAGTAAGCATGAGCTCGGTCTCGACATAAGCCAGAGCCGAATTCAGCGCATGGTTTTTGCCTGGCGAAGCTTCGAAAATGACTTTCAGGCGCATGCCTAATTCCTCCGCGACATTCTCGGCTACGGCAGCCGTCCGGTCGGTGGAGTTGTTGTCGATCACAATGACGTTAACTTCTCCGGTATAATCCTGCGTCGATATATAGCGGAGCGTATCCGCGATTCCCGCTTCTTCGTTGTAGCAGGCAACTAAAATCGTGACCGGATCATACGGATAGGACTCTTTCAGTGGCGGCTGCCGGTCCAGCAAAAGACTCGACACCATAAAGGCGTTCGTATAACCCGGAATGTAGGACAAACCGATGATAATAAGGATAGCTGCAGGGAGCGTGATGATCGAACCGAGATCATTTACCCAAGCTACCGATAAAACGATGGAAAACAGCATCCAGGTTGTCGCTAATCCGTGACTCAAGTAGAATTTGCCTTTCAAGGGGAGGTAAAGCTTGGATCTTGCGGGAGGGGGTGATTTGTCAACGGCCGGGGATTCATTTTGCATTCGTTTTCTCCGTTCTTATAAGTGATTCTTTTGATTTAGAGCTTATTATCTATTTCCTAAATGCTATTATATTTGCTTGCTGTGTTGGTTTCAGTGTACTTTCTGATTCCAAATATGGGCTTTTCGAAAGAAAAAGAACGGAAGAATTTTTTTAAGGCTTACCTAAAAGTATAGTTTTTTACATATTAATAATTGGGGTAAATAAGCATTTTCGAATTAAAGTAATGAAAGTTGGGCAGGGAAAGAAAGGTCTTCGTCCCTATGGAATCTATCTCCTAAATGGAAGCTTTCTTTTTTTGAATTCCGAGTCTTCCCTGCGCGGCGTTCCTTATACCCGTTCCCTATAACCAGCCATGCCTTTTACGTTTACATAAGAAGCGCCCCGGCCGTGCTACAATCGAATCATTCCAAGCGAACGCGAAACGTGCACGAACTACACTCAAGGGGGCTTTTACCATGACCGATAAATTCCAACTCGTAGGCAGCCTGCTTCGTCCCGAAGAGCTGCTGAAATATAAGACGCAGATCGAGCACCGCGACGACATTCAATATCCGTTCTACCAGGAATTCGACGGCTATCAGCAGTGCGAAGCGAAAGCGATCGAATCGGTCGTCCAAGACCAAATCCAACATGATCTGTCGATCATCACCGACGGCGAGTATTCCAAGTCGATGTGGCATCTGGACTTTGTCTGGGGCTTCCAGGGGATCGAGCGCTATATCGCGGATCACGGCTACTTTTTCCGCGACGTCGACGGCACCTCCAAGTACGAGACGCGCAAAGACATCGGGCTGCGGATCACGGGCGAGCTGGGCGGCAAAAACCATCATTTCCTCGAATCGTTCAAGCAGCTGAAAAACAGCGCCGGCGACCGCGAAACGAAGCTGTGCGTGCCGTCTCCGTCCCATATCTTCGGCGAGCTGTCGTGGTCGGACAACATCGGCGGCACGGATTCCGTTTACCAGGACGCCAAGGCGCTCAAAGCCGGCCTCACGAAGGCGTACAAAGAATTCGTGCAGGAATTCGCGGACGCCGGCGGCAAAATCCTTCAATTCGACGACTGCCTGTGGGAGCTGTTCGCGGACGACAACCCGAATTCCCCGTATACCGGCGAGCACATCGACCAGGAGCAGGTGCAGGCGCTGGCGGCGGAGTTTATCGACATCAACAACACGATCATCGACTTCGGTCACGGACTGGGTCTGAAAATGTGGACGCACAACTGCCGCGGCAACTACGATTCCCGCAACATGGGCGGCGGCTCGTACGCGAAGATCGCGAACCTGTTCCTGAAGCAGCTCAAATACGACCGCTTCTTCCTGGAGTGGGACGACGAGCGCGCGGGTTCGCTGGAGGCGCTGGAAGTGTTCAAAGACAAGCCGGACACGGAGATCGTGCTGGGTCTGCTGTCGTCGAAGACCAACACGCTGGACGACGAAGAGCGCGTGCTGCGCCTGCTGGACGAAGCGTCAAGCATTATCGAGAAGGACCGTCTGCTGCTGTCCCACCAGTGCGGCTTCGCATCCTGCGACGGCGGCAACGAGCTGACGCAGGCGGAGCAGTGGGCGAAGATCGAACAGGGCAAAAAGATCGCGCAGCGGTATTGGAGTAAGTAAGGTTCGGCTGCAGAGCCGTTCGACCCGATTTCCCGCTAAACGAGCACCCCTTCGGGGGTGTTTTTTTTGTCGAGAAAGCAAAATTTGTTCCCGTTCGCACCACTCGGATCTATCCGTGTTTGCCGCGTTGTACCGGACACTTTAACGAACCCTGATTTCGCTATTTGCTGATTTTCGGTCCGCTTAGCAATCTAACGAATTTTCATATTCTTATTTGCTGCTGCAAGGTCTGTTTGAGGCGGATTTTACTGAAATAGCGTGACTGTGATTCGTTAGAATTTGCAAAAGCCGCCTGGAGAACGAATAGCGTGACGAGAGTTCGTTAGAGCTTCTGCACGCCGCACCATCGGACGAAGCAGGACTGCATGGCGCAGTGTCCTACGTGACTCTGCACGGCGATTCTGCCCGCTCCTGTCAGCCGACCGTCTGCCGCCCGGAGCAGGATTTGCCTTCGTGAATTGCCTTTTCTCTGGGAGAAGGCTTCCGATTTTGCCTCTCTGCCGGCTATTCCGTATAATAGTAGGCTAATGCGAATCATGCTGGGAGGACATCATGGACTTTATCCGAGAACAACTGAAAGGCTACGGGATGAGCGACCTGATGATCGTGTACCTTTCCAATATCATCATGGTACTGTTCATCGCCGCGGTCTCTATCATCGCCAATCTGATCGCCAAAAAAATCGTGCTGAACGCCATATCCCGTATCGTCAGCAGAAACAGGCTGAAGTGGGGCGCGATCGTGCTGGAGAAAAACGTGCTGCACAAGCTGTCGCATCTGGTACCGGCGGTCATCATCTATTTCTCTGCCTGGTCTTTTCCGGCTTATCAGATCCTGATCGAGCGATTGGCCGCGGTCTACATGATCGTCGTGGCGATCACCGTGCTGAACGCGCTGCTGAACGCTTTCGACGAAATTTACCGCTCGTTCGAAGTGTCCAAGATCCGCCCGATCAAAGGTTACATTCAAGTCATGAAGATCGTGCTGTTCATTATCGGCGGCATTTTGAGCGTGGCGGGACTGATCGGGCAAAATCCTCTGATCATTCTCAGCGGTCTCGGCGCCCTGTCGGCGGTGCTGATGCTGGTGTTCAAAGACTCCATTTTGGGCTTGGTCGCGGGCATCCAGCTGTCGTCCAACGACATGGTGCGCGTGGGCGACTGGATCGAAATGCCGAATTACAATGCGGACGGCGACGTCATCGACATTACGCTGAACACGGTCAAAGTCATGAATTTCGATAAAACGATCACGATGATTCCGAGCTATGCGCTGATTTCGGATTCGTTCCGCAACTGGAGAAGCATGCAGACGTCCGGCGGAAGACGCATCAAGCGGAGCATCCGGATCGATACGAGCAGCATCGGCTTCTGTACGGAGGAGATGATCGGAGAGTTCAAGAAGATTCATTACTTGTCCGATTACCTCGAGTCCCGCTTGCAGGAGATCGAAGCGTACAACGCGGAACACAACGTCAACCGGGAGAGCAAAGTCAACGGAAGACAGCTGACGAACGTCGGCGTGTTCCGGGAGTATATCCGCCAGTACCTGCGCCATCATCCGGGCATTCACCAGGGCATGACGCTGATGGTCAGACAGCTGGCGCCGGAAGAAACCGGGCTGCCGCTGGAAATCTACGCGTTCAGCAGCGACACGGCCTGGGCGGTCTACGAGACCGTGCAGGCGGATATTTTCGACCATATTTTCGCGGTGGCTCCGATGTTCGGCCTGCGCGTTTTCCAGAATCCGACGGGTCACGATATCTCGCGAATACGGGAAGGGGAAGCGTCCTTATGAGCTATTCCAAAATTTTGTTCGGCTCGGTATACTGCGGCACCGGATCGGTCGGCCGCATCGGCGGCGGTGCGCGATTGAACGCTTTGCCTGCTTGGCCGATCGGCGGGGAGGACGGACTGCCCATGCTCCCGCTGGTCCGCTTGGGAAGCGAATTTTTCGCCATACCGACGATTTCCGAAGACTTCATGCTCACGGTGTTTCTGCCGCAGCCCGGAGCGGAGGGGTTTTCCCCGACTTACGCGGATCGCATTCGCTGCGGCGCTGCCGAGCAGGGAGCGTATCTCGAACCGGAGAACCTGTCCGCCAAAGTTCTGCTGCACGAAAAAAGCGCGTCGGAACTCCGGCATCCCTCGTCGCTGTATCTGCCGCCGGGAGAGATAGGCCTTTCGCCGATGACCGACGAAGAGCTTGACCGCGAAATTGCGGACGAGGTGAACGGAATCGAAATCTCCAAGCAGTTTGGCCGGGAGCATTGGCTGAACGATCCGCTGCGGATCAGCCCGCGTTATCATCTGATCGCGCAGCTGAACGAAGCGGACCTTGCGGCGTTCGATCCCGCTTACCGGGGCATCTTCAACGGGGGAATCGGCTACCTCTATCTGGATTACCGCATCAAAAAGCTGCAGGGCGGCGAAGCCGGCCTTTTCTTTATTCAATATCCGAAAAAGGAGGCGGATTCCGGTGGATGATCGTTCCTCGCCGAACCGGGGCCCTTTTATCGAAAAAGCGTCTTCCGACCAATTCCCGCAGCTGGCGCGGCTCTGGCTCGAGGCGTCGCTGGCGGCGCATGCTTTCGTGGATGCGGCGTACTGGACGGCGAACAAGCGGGCGATGGAAGAGCAGTATCTGCCTGCGTCGGAAGTCCATGTCTGCATGGCGGACGGCGAAGCCGCCGGCTTCGTCGCGATGGCGGGCGATTACCTGGCCGCGCTGTTCGTCGATCCTTCCCGTCAGGGACACGGATACGGCGCAATGCTGCTGGACCGCGTCAAAAGTGACCGGAACACCGTTACGCTGCATGTATTCGCCCGCAACGAACGGGCGGCCGCTTTTTACCGCAAGCAGAACTTCGAGCCCCAGCATGAGCAGATCGACGAAGCGACGGGCGAGCGCGAAATCGTGATGGTCTGGAGGCGGGCGTAAGAAGGACTTTTCAAGGCAGCCTGAAGGCGCTCTTCGGAGCGCCTTTTTCCCATGTCCTGCAACAAACTTCCGAATCGCTGCAACAAAACGCAAAACGGTAGCCGATTCCGCCCCGCTCAAGGTACGATAAACGCGTGAAGAAGAGAAAGGAGGCCGGCATGAAAATCGTATTCGAAACCGACGCCGCGCTGGACCGCCGGACGGCGAAAGTGCTGACGCATCCCGACGACCGGGAGAGATGGACGCCGATCCGGGAGGCGATCGAGCAGGCGGAGGAGAAGATCGGGCTGATCAACGCCGCCAACGACCGGGTCGTCCAGGTGCCGCTCGGACAGATCGCCGCGATTCAATCGGAAGACCGGATGTGCGGGGTAACCCTGATCACCGGCGAAAAGTACTTATGGAACCAACGTCTGAAGGCCGCCGGGGACACGTTCGCCGCGCCCCGTTTTATCCGGATCAACAACGGCACGATCATCGGCGCCGCGCATATCCGTGAATTTTCGTCCGCCGCCCACGCCCGTATCGAAGTTACGCTGAACGACGGCTCGCAGCATGTGGTCAGCCGGTATTACATCCGACAATTCAGGAGGGATTTATGATGATGATCCAGCTTCGCAATTCGTTTTTCCAGGTGTTTACGTTGTCGCTGCTGTGGGTGGTGCTGCTGCTGACCTTTTTCTACGGCGGGGAAACGGTCGGGATCGGCTACCTGTGGAACGTCGCCGGAATCGCCGCGATCTGCGCCGCCCTGTTCGGGGTCATGTACAACGCGCTGTGGAATCATTTTACGCTGAAGCCGGCCTGGAACATTCTCATCTCGTCGGCGCTGTCGCTCGGAGGAGCCATGCTGGCGGTGCTGCTGTTCTCGCGGGACATGTACGAGCTGCTGCTTCCCTGGCTGCCGGGCATGATCGCGCTGTCGCTGGTGCTGCATACGCTGGGGTTTTACATTTATGCGAAGATGGACAGCAGGAAGCGGGCGGACGAACTGAACAACAAGTTAAAAGAACAGGCCTAGACGCCGAAAAGTATCGAAAAGAGCCGAATTTCCAAGCAAACGAGCCGCAGAAGAGATTCTGAGGCTCGTTTTTTGCTGCCCTATAGGCGAATTACCGATGGTCCGCCCGTTTCCACCAAGACATCGTCCCCAGCGCACCGACTGCAAACACCAAGACGAGAATAACGTAACTGGCTTTGCCAAGCGGGAACGTCGTCAAGCCGCTCATCGACAGATGCAGCGCCGGAATCGACCAGGGCAGGTAGGCGCCGAGCGCGGTAGGTCCGGCGGTCAGGGCAATCATAAGCGTGGTGAACGCATAAGCGATCGGAACCAGATAACCGCGCGAGATGCTGGCCAGCAGCGCGATCGGCGAACAGAGCAGCAGATGGAAAACGGCAATCAGCAGCAGCTCGCCGAATTGTTTCATGATCATGCTCCAGGAAAAGCCGGGTACGCCGATCAGCAGACCGAGCAGCAGTGAGAAGCCGAAAATCATCAGCGTCGATGCCAAGCACCAGCCTGCGATCACGAGTCCTTTGGCGATCACGATTGCGGTACGGGAGACCGGCAGCGCCAGCAGATCTTTCACGGTCCGATCCGCGTATTCCCGCCCGAATACCCAAGCGGTGATGGTGCCGAACCCCATCAGACCGAATACGGAAGCAAACAAAAACGACATGTTTCCCAAATGCTCATTCCAGTCGGCTCCGCCGGAGCGAATGCCGGTGACAAACAACAGGAAGACCAACATCCCCCACAGCACCGGCGAACGACTTAATTTTCGATTCTCCGTATAAACGGCATTCCATAATAATTTCATGTCGAATATCCTCCTTGGACCGTTTATTCGCTTACTCGCTGTAAAAAGTACGACTCGAGGCCTTCTTCTTCCACCGTCAGCCCGGCCAGTGAAAGGTCGGCATCCACAAGCAGCTTGGCTACACGCTCAGGCTGGCGAATCGCCTCGTCGTCCGCGATCTCGATATTGCCTTCGTCCGCGATTCGCGCATTGTAACCGGCTTGCAGCAGCAATCGACTCGCGGTTTCCCGGCGATCCTGAACTTTGACCGTCAGACGCTTGCGCCGGAGCTGTTCGAATTCCCGCGAGCTGATCTCTTCAAGCAGCGCGCCGCCGTGAATGATGCCGATCCGCGACGCCAGCTTGGACATCTCCTCCAAAATGTGGCTCGAAATAAATACGGTCATGCCTTCCTCCTTGGCCAGTCGGCGCAGAAGCTCGCGAACATGAACGATGCCTGCCGGGTCCAATGCATTGGTCGGTTCGTCCAGGATCAGAACGGAGGGGTTATGAATCATCGCTTTGGCTAGACCGAGTTTCTGCGCATTGCCGAGAGACAAGTTTTTGGCTTTGGTATCGGCGTAAGGCGTCAGCCGCAATTTTTCCATGACGGATTCGGTCGCGCTGTTTTCCGGCAGGCCGCGCAGTTTGGCGATCAGCCGAAGATTGTCGCGTACCGTGAAATTCGGGTAAGCATAAGGCGTCTCTACCATATAGCCGACCTGCTGCCACAGATCGGGCTTGGCTTCGATTACGCTTCGGCCGTTGATATACGCTGTTCCGGAAGTCGGCCGAATCATGCCCAGCAGCATCCGGATCGTCGTCGTTTTTCCGGCTCCGTTCAGACCCAGAAAGCCGTAAATTTCTCCGCGATGCACAGTCAGCGATACGTTCTGCAGAACCGAATGAGTGCCGTATCGCTTGGTCAAAGATTCCGTGCGAATGATCTCCTGCATCTTCATTTCTCCTTGATCGTTATTTTGTTTACCGAACGTTCGTTGAGTCAAATGGTTGAAAAAAGAAGCACCGAAGTGCTCATTATCTTTTCGCTTGCGTTATCTTTTGGCTGACTCTGCTTATTTGGCCCATAGTTCCGCGTAGAACTCCGACAGCTTGACCGCCTCGGCCTGCTCTATCCGGGTTCCTCTAAGCAGCTGCTGAATGATCGTGAACACGATATGCGCCAAAAACTGCGAGGAAGCCATCGAGAAATCCATGTTCCGAATCTCGCCTTGCTCCGCGCGCCGCGATAGATACTCCGACATCGCTTCGAACGGAAGGGTGGTCAGGCTGTCGAGCGCTTCTGTCTGTTCGTCGTTCAAAAGCGGGCGCTCGCGGATCAGAATTTGAAAATAAGCCTGGTCTTCCGTCAATTTCTCTGCCAGTCCGATCATCAGTTGAGTGAGCGCATGGGGTAAAGGAAGATCGTTTTTCGCGAAAATTTCTTGGAAGAAAAGCACGATGCCGCCGATCCGTTCTTCCTGCGCCGTTTGCAGCACGGTAGTTAAAATTTCGAATTTTCCGCCAGGAAAATAGTGATACGTCAGCGCTTCCGCCATGCCGATCGCTTTGTTCAGCTCGCGCATGGATACGGCATGATACCCTTTTTCCGCAAAAAGCTGTTTGGCCGCCTGAAGGATCTGCTGTTTGCGCTGAGCGGCTTGAAGGTCTCTGCTGGTCATGCGTTTGCCGGTTTGTTTCGATTCCATAAGTGTTTCCTCTTTTCACTAAACGTTCGTTGAACCAATAGTAAATCCATTTTCCCGCCAAGTCAACTCCGTATTTTGCTCCGGCTAATCGAAAGTGCTATCGTAGAGTCATACGAGAGGAGGGCTTTTTTCCATGACAACGAATATTCCGAACATCAAACTGAATGACGGGCTCGAGATCCCGGCGATCGGTCTCGGTACGTATTCCCTGAACGGATTTGCGGGCGCGGAGTCGATCAAAAGCGGCATCGAGGCAGGCTATCGGCTGATCGATTCCGCTTTTAACTACGAAAACGAAGGTGCGGTCGGCAGGGCGATTCGCGAGGCTTCCGTTCCCCGCGAGCAGCTGCGAATTTGCTCGAAGCTGCCGGGGCGCCATCATGCTTACGACAAAGCGCTGGTCACGATCGAAGAATCGCTGCTGCGGACAGGACTCGACTATTTCGATTTGTACATCATCCATTGGCCGAACCCCAAACAGGGCAAGTACGTCGAAGCGTGGCAGGCCATGATCGAAGCGAAAAAGCGCGGCTACGTCCGCTCGATCGGCGTCAGCAACTTCCTGCCGGAGCACCTCGACCGCATCGTCGCCGAAACGGGCGTCGCGCCGAGCCTCAACCAGGTGGAGCTGCACCCGTACTTCGAGCAGGCGGTTCAGCGCGAGGCGAACGCCAAGCACGGCACGGTCACCGAATCGTGGAGCCCGCTCGGCCGCGGCAAAGGCGACGGCGTGCTGGAAGACGAAGGCGTTAAGGCCATCGCGGCGGATTACGGCAAAACGCCGACCCAAGTCATCCTGCGCTGGCATACCCAACTGGGCGCGATACCGATCCCGAAAGCGGGCTCGCGGGAGCACCAGGAGGAGAATTTGAACATCTTCGATTTCGAGCTGAATGAGGCGCAGATGAAAGCGATCTCGGCGTTCAGCAAAGACAATAAGAGATTATGGGATCAGGACCCGGCGGAGTACGAGGAATTTTGAACAATTGATTTGAAAAACACCGTTTAAAGCCGAGCTTGTTTTAGGCCTTAGACGGTGTTTCTTGTTGGAAAAGTACTTTCATCATAGGTTTTAATGTATAAAAAAGGTATAGTTTAAATATATTCCAATAGTCAAGGAGGGATAAGCAGGTGTTTTCTTGCTGCAGTAATCAATATTTAATTCTTACCGGAATTTTAATCGGAATCGAACGTAAACAGAAAAAGCTGTCTCAAGAACAGTTAAGCAATAAAATATGTTCGACGCGAACATTACGAAATATAGAAAAGGGAAGCACTACCGTAAAGGATAAGACTTACGAAGATTTGCTGGGTCGCTTAGGATATACCTTCCAAACTTCGCAAAAAACATTATCTGTTTTTCGTCATGAATTTCAAACGATTCACGATCATCAAAGAAACGGTACATATAAAGATCCTTTAGAACAAGAGAATCAAGGATCAATCTCAAAAAATCTTTACGAGGCAATGTTGAGCTTGTTTTTGTGCAGTCTGCAAAAAAAGTCATTGTCGTTAGAAGATCAGCATAAGTTAATTGAATTTCTAACGAGCGGGTATGCTATTTTCTCAACATTTATGCAAGATTTAATTTTGAATTACCTCTTCCACTATTATGAAAGCATCCATAAAGAAGAGGAATTAGATAAAGTGGTTGATAAAATGAGAATAAATCATGATCACTTTCCACCACATCTGTTATGCTGCTTAGCAAGAGACGCCAGTAAAAGACGGTATCAAACGGTATTGGAGGATTATAAAAAGCAAGAGAAGAAATGGGTCGAAAAGGGGGAACTGATTTTCCTGCTTATGGCTCAGGAGATTTTACTGATTCCTATCGCATTTTCTGAGCCCGATCAATTAGAGGACCATATTAAGAAGCTGCAAGAAAGTTTTTTTGAAATTAAACATAAAGCTGTACATATCGATAGTTGTAAGGAGCGCGATTATTACTATAATATAGGTCTTTCCTATACTTATGCAAAGAAATACGACAAAGCGATTTTTTATTTGGAAATGTCCTGCACTTTATCTCAAGAAATAAAAGACTTCATACTAATCGACCAGATTTTATTGAATTATGCGAGAAAAAGACTTGATAAAAGAAAAGAAAGCAAGCTCGATTATTTTACTTTTTATCAACCGGAACATGCATTTAAACAAGAATATAATTATTTTTATTATAAATATAATCAAAATTTTTCCGCAAAAAAACTCCAAAAATTTATATTGGAATATATTCTCCCCTTAAATATGGAAGGATCAGAGATATTATATCAAGTATTTTTATACGAAATGATTGAACTTAGCCATGTCACTCATTCTTACCAGCCACTTAAAACTTACATAGAAAAAGTAAACACATAATGCTTGGATTTTCCGTTTTTGTTTGGATAGAAAGCTTAACCGTATTTAAATGAAAACCGGAAATAATCAAAGTATATTATCCTCCAAAGTTATTTTATTATGGATCTTGGGAGGGATAATATGAAAACGAAAATTTTAAAAAAATATCCGGGTTCTATTCTAACTTACAGCTTGGCTTCATTAATTTCTTTAATTGTCCCTATCCTGTTCGGCTATTTAATTGACACGATCATCATTGGCAAACAATATTCCCAATTAAATGCTTGGTTTATTTTAGCGATCACCATTGCGCTAATATCGAGCTTATCTACTTTTTATTTCGTCAAATACATCCCCGTGAAAAAAGGAATAGAAAATACAATAAATCTTCAAGCAAACTCTTTGAAAAGTGTATTGAAGATGACAGTTCCTTCTTTTGAGAAAAAAGATAAAGGTTACTATTATAACGTTATTATGAACAGCACGGCTAGTTACGGAGATCTGCATGAGGAGCTCTTTTTAAAATTTATCGGCAACTTATTTTGTATTGCAGCTATATTGGGGTTCATTTTTTATACGAGTATGATTTTTGGGATTTTGTTTTTAATCTATATTCCTTTAATCATTTTACTTTCTATTTCTCAAAGCAAATCTCTATTTAAAATGCAAAAAGATGCGATGGAGCTGCAAGATGGTTGGCTCAGCAGTTCTAAAAGCATAATTGAAAGTAAAAAAGAAATTAACGCTCTTCATGCAGAAGGTTTTTTCTTGAATCTATTCATCCGGAAAGGAGAAAATTGGTTAAAT
Source organism: Saccharibacillus alkalitolerans (assembly GCF_011090185.1). Classification (GTDB taxonomy): domain Bacteria; phylum Bacillota; class Bacilli; order Paenibacillales; family Paenibacillaceae; genus Saccharibacillus; species Saccharibacillus alkalitolerans. The sequence goes on from NZ_JAAFGS010000007.1 coordinate 82,280, forward strand.
TATATCCTCAAATATCGGTTTTTTCAAAACATCGTAGAGTACATCCCGACTTTTTTGAATAATATATATAGCATTTTGTTTTTGGTCATCGGCGCTAGAATGGTGCAGCAAGGGAATTTATCGGCCGGAATGCTCATTATAGGTTATCAATATTTAAGTTACCTGGTGGCACCCGTATCTGAATCTACCAATATTTTAATTCGCTATTTAGCAGGAAAAGAACATATACATAGGGTAGATCATTTAGACGAATTAAGTATCGTTCCAAAAGAAACAAGCTCTCTGAATAAGAGTGAAACCATGTTGTTTGAAACGTCGAAGTTTACCTATCAAAAAGGAGAAAAAGATACCGATTTATTGTACGATTTGGATTCTCTATCTCTAGAGTTAGGAAAATTTTATGTCATAAAAGGTGATAACGGATCTGGAAAAAGCATGTTTTTAAATCTTATGTTAGGCAATATATCGCTTGCTCATTCTCAGGGTACTTTTACTCTTGCTAAGCATATTGAAGACACAGCTTACCTAACATATCCGTTATTCTTTTTGAACGGCACTTTTGAAGAAAACTTATTTAATCGAAACTATGATCCTGCATTGCTAGAAATTCTTAATATTGATTTCGAAGAAAAAATCATTACTGCAAATCCTGTTAATTTAAGCTTTGGTCAACAACAAAAAATAGCTTTATTGCGAGTTCTTTCGATGGATAAACCTATTTTGTTTTTGGATGAACCTTTTAGCAATTTGGATAGAAATACGCAGTCTAAGCTTGTTGAATACTTCAAAGAATTGAAACACAAAAAAACAATGGTTTGCATCATGCATGATGAATCGTTGGATGAAATCTGCGATAGCATTTTATACATAAAAAATAAGCGGTTGGAATATAAACAGTCCGTATGAATATCAAAGAAAAGAGTAAGGGTTAATAAGTGATTTTTTTCACTTATACAGTGCAGTGTTGTAATGGAGTAAGCATTTGCTAGGGCGTGTACGCAAACTTAACGACGTGCATCTTTAGCCGCCTTTTTGCCTTCTCCCGATTTGCTTCCGAAACGTAACCGAATCGGCAGCGCGGCGTCCGTGTTCCTTGACGTGGCCCGGCACGGCTTCGGAACCCTTCCCTGTTAAGAACTGAAATTCGTCTAATTCTGCTTCCTTCGAAGTTTGCGTACACGCTCTAATGAAGGCATCTTTCTGTAAAAGCATTATTCTTAATAATGTGTTCTTTTTATGCTTAACAATTCGTAACCCATCCCCATTCCCCTTCGTATAACCCGTTAACGATCCACACCACGACTAAAACCTAAGGGGAATGACTATGAGTTTGACATCATCTATCGAAGAGCCCGAATCCGAGCATAAGCTTAGGGCGCTGGAAGATCGGGCGCGCGAAGCGTACCGAAGGTCGGAGCGTCAGGCGGCGGAATATTTGGAGGAACTGACGGTGCTTGTACGAAGCGGCAAATACGCGGACGAGCTGACCGAAGACTTCGACGTTTGGAAAAAGAGTCACGTCCGCCCGTGGCCGGCGCGCTTTTTCAAAAGCCGCGTCGGCCCGCAGCCTCAAGACTACGACCTTTATATCCGCTGGATGGAATCCGCCGGCAAGCTGGACGATTACCTGGAACGCAGCGTGTCCTACCTGTATATGCGCGACCTCGGCCGGGCGCTGAACGACCCCGACACGCAGAAAAGGGTACGCCATACCGCGGCGGGACTCAAGCGCTCCCTGCTGAATGCCGGAGGGCCGCAGGAGGACATGCCGACGGACGGCTTCGATATGGCGGCGCTGTACCGCTGGGGTCAGCAGGAAGGCATACAGGAGGCGGTCATCTGGATGATCGCCAAGATGAAGCGGGTATCGGAGAACATTCCGGAAGGGATGAGCGCGGAGCATGCCCAGCGCAAGCTGCTGAAGATCATCGCGGGCGTCGTGCTGCATGCGCGGGAAGAGATGGACGAGCACACGCCGAAGGCGGAGCGCTCGCGCAGATTGGACGAAGCGGTGCGGCTAGGCTATTCGTACGGGCTGACGTATCCGTTCGTCGACGATCTGCTCGATTCCGACCTGCTGACGGATGCGGAGAAGGCGCGGTATTCCGAGTTGATCCGCGGCGCGCTGCTGAGCGGCAGGGTGCCCAAATGGGACGAGTGGAATCATGCGTTCGAGAGCGGCGGCCGCAATCTCGAGCTGATCCGCTATATTCACGGCGAACTGGGAGAGGCGTTCGAGTACATCAAGAGCCGGCAGGCCGAAGGGATGGACAGCGCCTTTTTCGAGCAGGCTTACGTCTTCTTCGAAGCGCAGGACGTCGATCGGACCAAAAGTCTGGAGGACGGCGGATACACGGCCGATCAGCTGTACGTTCCGGTGATCCTGAAATCGTCCGGCTCCCGTCTGGTCGCCCGGTCGGTAGGGCAGGCGGACGAGGACGGGGGCTTCGAGCGGCGGACTTTTTTCTACGGCATCTACAATCAGCTGGCGGACGACTTCGCGGATCTGTTTGACGATCTGGAAGCGGGGGCGGTGACGCCGTACACGTATTATTGGAAGTATCGCGCCGAGCGGCCCGACCTCCCGAATCCGTTCGAAATGTATTGGGCCGTGATCGCCTATCTGATCCGCGACGTGTACGGCTGCGACCCCAATACGCGTGAAGTGCTGCTGGACCGGGCGATCAACGGCTTGAAGCGGGCGCGTCGGCGCCTCGGCATCCCCCGCTACGAGGAGCTGATGGAGCTGCTGGCTCCCGGCATGCCGGAACTGAACAAAGTCATTCAGAAAATGGTGAAAAAAGCGGAGGACGTGGAGTTTTTCGACAAGCTGCTGCGGGACCGGATGCTGACGGAGATGAAGCGGGACCGCGAGGAGCGCGAGCGGTTCCGCGGCCTGCTGGACGAGATCCGCGCGGAGATCGACGAAGCGCTGCCGATCGCTTCCGATTCGCCGGTACCGTTCGTCGGCCATTCGCTGATCGACGCGGCGAATTACAGCCTGGCCGGCTCCGGCAAAAGGCTGCGTCCGATTCTGGCGCGGCTGACCGCGACGGAAGGATACGGCCTGAGCCGCGAAAGCGTGCGTCCGCTGCTCAAATCGCTGGAATATCTGCACACCGCCTCCCTGATCTTCGACGATCTGCCTTCGCAGGACAACGCGGGCATCCGGCGCGGACGGCAGACGCTGCACGCCCGCTACGACGGCGCGACCGCCGAGCTGTCCGGGCTGCTGCTGATCCAGCAGGGCGTGCGCGAACAGTCGACGCTGCAGGGCTTCAAAGCGGAAACGGTGCTGGAATTGATGCGCTACTCCGCGCGCAAAGCGGAAGAGCTGTGCATGGGGCAGGCGCTGGATCTCAAATCGCGCGGCTTGGATCTGGATCTGGAGCGGCTGAACGAAATCTGCTTCTACAAAACGGGCGTCGCGTTCGAAGCATGCCTCATTATGCCGGCCATGCTGGCGGGCGCGCCGGAGCGGGAACTCAAGCTGCTCGAAAAGTTCGCCTACCACGCCGGCATCGCGTTCCAGATCCGCGACGACCTGCTCGACGCCGAAGGCGAGGCGCTGAATCTCGGCAAGCCTTCGGGACAGGACGAAGCCAACGGCAGCTCGACGTTCGTCAGCGTGCTGGGAATTCGCGGCGCGAAGACGGCGATGTGGGATCATTACTGCGAGGCGTCGGACGCCGTGCGCGAACTGCCGGAAAGCTTGCGGTTTCTGAAGCATTTGCTGGATGTACTCGTGCAAAGAGAGAGATAAGGGCGGCGGGTAAAAGTTTGATAACGAAAAAGTCAAAAAGCCGATCGGTCTGCGGACCGATCGGCTTTTTGCATCGAACAATCGCTTGTTTTGCACCGTTTGCAAAAAGGTGTTCGAATCTGCTTACTTGCTGCTTTCTTCCATAAAAGGTTCGCTGTCCGTAGAGCCGTCTTCGGAATAATACCACTGCTGATACATCGAACCGGCATCTTCGGAATCTTCCGCTCGAATCTCGAATCGACTCAAAGAATCAGAATCTTTTTCTTGCAAAAGAATGATAAAAGCCGGATATCCGCTATCGGGATAAGTTTTCATGAATCGATCGTGAACGATCTCTTCAAAAAAGGTATCGCTCATCAGAAGATCCCGGCTTTGTTCGAATATCTCTTTTTTTTCTTCCTCGCCAAGACGTTCTTCGAGTACGTAGGACATCCGGATTCGTGTAGGCACGAACTCAAACTCCACATTTTCGACAGCAGGGTGGTCTTTTTGAATTTGTTTGTCGAAGGCCTCGATCTGATCCGAAGAAATTCGGTTAGGCATCGTGCATCCGCCGAACAGCAGAGCCAGCGTAAAAAAAGCCATAAACAGCAGAGATTTTTGCTCGAATCGCATCTTTTTCATCGGGTTCGTACCTCCCGGTTTCAACGCATCTGAATTTTCAACAATTTCATTTAAAATATACAAGCCCGCCGCCCAAGGATTTAAATCTTGTCATCGCTTCGAAATGCGTCCGATAATTGATGCTGCGTCTTTTCCCCCACGTAGAAACCGCGATCCAACGGTTATCGTTTACATCCCGATAATATTTGGTAATGGTCATCCAATGCCATTCATATTCATAATCCGTAAATTTAGACAAATTCAATGTAGCGACAGGCGAGTTGATTCGTAAGCCTGCTTTGGCGTAGTTAGCCGTATTGTCCAGTGTGAAAGGAGTGCTGTCGTATACAGCTTTGAGATTTACGTTTTTGTCTTTCGCATATTTTTCCACAGAGTCGATAAAATGATATACCGAAGTTTCGCCTAATAGGCCCGGATTGATATAATTGTACATTACATTCATATGAGCAAGAAAATCGTTTTGCGAAGTGGCAACGCCGCTATATAAGTTCCGGTATACCGAAGGATTCGTTATTTTGGCCAAATACGTGGTGAGGTTGGCCGCTGCTACAGGAGCGCATCCTCGAGTCTCTTTAGTCGGACTTTTAGGCGCTATATCGCCCCACCATCCTTGATCTCCCCCATAGCTGTAAGTACCCGAGCCGACATTCACCGGAACGAACCTCTGCTGACTGGCTTCGACCGTAAGCGCATAATCTTCTTTGGTCACAGCTGCCGCTGCCATAAAAGAATTTGCATTCGATCCTTCCTCCAGAACCCGCTGCATCCGCTGTTCGTTTTTCGGAGTCTTCAATTCTCGATACTGTTGTTGCAGTTGATCTTTTTGTTCGGTGACCGCTTGGGTTACGTCTTCGACTGATTCAAAATCGTCTTCCAACTGAAGATATTGTTCTTCCTGTCCTTGGTTCGTCTGGATCATATAAGTCATCGGAGGAACGAAAACAAGCTTGGAGGAAGAGGGATCATCCAAAGAAGCGATAGAAAGCGGCGATAACCGGTCGCGAATCGATTGTACGACTTGGTCGTCGATAAAAATATCGTACGCATCATAGCTATCGCGCAATGCGCCGATCGAGATATAGCCGATTTCTTGATCGCCTGAAAGCAAAGGAATCATGTATGCGATCACGTTGCTTTCTAAATCGTATAACGGAATTTGATTGGGAGAAGGTTTAAGATTCAAGCCTTTTGTCTGCCAATCGTCTTTGAGATAACCGTTGATATGCATATCGGCAATTCGCAGAATTTCTTCCGAAGTCAAAACCGGATTCGGGACATCGGTAACGCTCTCAACTTCTGCTTGTATGGTCTTGAGATCAAGAGATTGAGCATGGGAAGCAGTGACGTTCGATGATACGGCAAGCGTCAATAAAATCGAACCTATTGCTGCTTTTTTCAGAATAGTCATAGAAGAACTTCCTTTTTATAGATTTTTTGGTTCTTCCATCAAACAAGCGTTTGCAATAGATTTTAGTTTTAGGGAATTTTGTTTTCTTTTGATTTTCGGGATTCGAACGATAGAATCTTCGCCTCGGCTTCGTACTATACAATGTCGGTACCGGCATCGGCATAAGGAAGGAGGCGTCCGGTGGAACAGAAGAAGGAACGGGAAGAAGACCTCGTCAGGCGAATCCGGGAAAAAGACGAGCGGGCGCTGCGCGATCTGATCGACGAATACGGCGGACTGCTGAAAGCGATCGTGTATCGCCATTTGTCCGGCAGCCCGCAGGATCGCGAGGAATGCCTCGACGACGTGCTGCTGGCGATCTGGAACCATATCGAATCGTTCGACGGCGAGCGGAATTCGTTCAAGCAGTGGGCGGCGGCCGTCGCGAAATATAAAGCGATCGACTATCAGCGCAGATGGCTGCGCGAGAAGGAGCGGCACTCGGGCGAAGAATTGGACACGGAGCGGCTGCGAAGCACGGACGGCGCGGATTCGGCGGCGAGATCGAATGCGGCGGATATGCTGGAGCAGCTGCCGGAAGACGAGCGGAAGCTGTTCGAGCGCTATTATCTGGAAGGCGTCCCGGCGAAGGAGATCGCGGCGGAACGGAACGTGAAGGAGTCCTGGATTCATAACAAGCTGTCGCGGGGGCGCCGAAAGCTGAAAAAAATAGGGATGACGCGAAACGGGGTGCGCGAGAAATGAGCATTTACGACGAATTGAACGGAATGAAACTCGATCCGACGGAATACGGGGAAGAGCCTTTGACGGCGGCCGAGAGAAAGAAATGGGAGCGGCGCGTAAAAGGGAAGCTGAGGGGCGCGGGAAAGAAAAAGCGCGAAAGCGGGTGGGGAGCCGCGGCGGCGGCCCTGCTGATCGCGGTCGCCGCGCTGGCCTACAGCCCTGCTGCGCTGGCCAAGCTGACGTGGGTCTCGGGGCTGCTTGAAAACTTCGGAAGCGCCGGCGGCGGAGCCCAAGCCGATTATTCCGCTTACAAGACCATGGTCGGCGAGACGGCGGAGAACGAGTACGGCCAGCTGACTTTGAACGAAGTGATCCTCGATGCCGACAGGCTGCTGATCAGCTCGACGTTCAAGCCGGTCGAAGGTTTCGCTTTCGATTACCGCACGTTTCTGCTTGCCAAGGTAACGATCGACGGCCGGGAAGACCTGCAGCTGACGAGCGGAGGACAATCGCTGCGGGAGGAAGACGGCCGCTATACGGTGTATGGAGAAGTGAATCTGAGCGAAGTCCCGAAGAGGGACCCGCTTCGGATCAAGATCCTGTACGACACGATCGATAAAAGCGGCGTTTGGAACGGCGAGCGGAAAGCTGTTGCCCGGCCTTGGACATTCGAAATCGAAGCTTCCGCCCGCGAGTTGATCGCGGACACGAAGACAATCGGGATCGGCCGGGAGATGACATTGCGGACGGGCGAAGAGATCCGGGTGGAAAAAGCGATCTTAAGCCCCGTATCGACGCTGGTCTATTATCGCGTCTTGAACGAAGACGAATATGCCGAACATGAAAAGCCGCAGATGGATGCTCTCCGAATGACGAACGAGAACGGAAACGCCATTCCCTTTATCGAAGGCGGCAGCTGCGAAGGCGAAGCTTATTCGGGAAAAGGTTGGCATTATGCGCGTTATCCCGCGATCGACCCGGTCAAGCATCGGTACACATTGACGCCGTTTCGCTATTTCGACGGAGGCCCTCACGCAGTGGGCGATCCGTTTCCTTTACGGTGAATCCAGGCCGCTCCGTCTATTCCAAATCGGCAGCCGCAGGGCTGCCGGTTTTTCTCTTCTTTCTGCTGTTTTCCTATATAAAGCTTTGCTTCTTTTCCCGGAATTCATTATAGTGGAGACAGATGCGCAGCGTTTTTTCGAATTTTACGAAATGGTTTTCGGTAAGCGTCACCAATTGGCTGATCACTACTTCGGAAGCGGCGGGAAACGCGCGTACATAAGGAACACCCCACACAGAATTCGGGAGGGAATATTTTGAGCCAAACACATGTCGGAGGACCTCTGAAAGGCTTTGCGGAATTCAGCAGAAAGGTAGCCGCGCAGGGCGCCGTGCTGCTTCAGAACGAACAAGAGGCGCTGCCGATCCGGAAGGACGAGAACGTCGCGATCTTCGGGCGCGTGCAGCTTAACTATTACCGCAGCGGTACGGGATCGGGCGGGAGCGTGCACGTTTCGCACACGACCAATCTGCTGGACGGACTGCGGAATAAACCGTCGGTTCAAGTGAACGAAGAACTGGCGGCCGTGTACGAAAAATGGATCGAAGAGAACCCGTTCGACAACGGCGGAGGCGGCTGGGCGGCGGAACCGTGGCACCAGAAAGAAATGCCTTTGACGGACGAGCTGGTATCGGGCGCGCGCGCCAAGTCGGATAAAGCGATCGTGGTCATCGGCCGCACGGCCGGCGAAGACCAGGACAACGCCGACGCGCCGGGCAGCTACCGCCTGACGCCGGAAGAGCTGGATATGCTGACGCAGGTCACGAACCATTTCGAGAAGACGATCGTCGTCTTGAACGTCTCGAACATCGTGGACATGAGCTGGGTGAACGAAGCTTCGCACAAGCACAAGGTCGCGGCGGTAATTTACGCTTGGCACGGAGGCATGGAAGGCGGCAACGCGATCGCGGACGTGCTGTCCGGCATCGTTACGCCGAGCGGCAAGCTGACCGACACCATCGCCTACTCGATCGCCGATTATCCGTCGACAAGCAACTACGGCAGCGAGATCAAAAGCGTGTACGAAGAAGACGTCTATGTCGGATATCGGTATTTCGAAACGTTTCGTCCAGAAAAAGTGCAGTACGAATTCGGATTCGGCCTGTCTTACACGACATTCGCTCAAGTTTCCGAAGAAGCCAAAACGATTCAAAAAGACGGCGCGGAATGGATCGAGATCGGCGTAACCGTAACGAATACCGGCAGCGTCTTCGAAGGCAAAGAAGTCGTGCAGGCCTACGTCGAAGCGCCGCAGGGCAAACTCGGCCAACCGGTCAAAAAGCTGGTCGGTTTCGCCAAAACGAAATCGCTGCAGCCGGGCGAATCGGAGCGCGTCACGATCGCGTTCCCGGTCGATAAACTGGCTTCGTACGACGACGCGGGCGCGACCGGACATCCTTACGCTTACGTGCTGGAAGAAGGGACTTACCTTTTCCACGTCGGATCGAGCGTGAAGCGCACGACCGCCGTCCAGGTGGACGGAGCGGACGGCTATATCGTGAACGAACTGCGCGTCGTCCAGCAATTCGAGGAAGCGATGGCGCCGGTCGAAGAGTTCTCCCGCATCAAGCCGGGATCGCGCAAAGCCGACGGTTCGTACGAGCTGCTCAGCGAAAACGTTCCGACCCGCAAGGTGAACATGGCGCAGCGCATCCAGGATCGCCTGCCGAAATCGCTGGCGCATACGGGCGACCGGGGTATCCGGCTGCACGACGTCAAGGAAGGCAGAGCTTCCATGGACGAATTCGTGGCGCAGCTGAGCGACGAAGAACTGGCGACGCTGGTACGCGGCGAAGGCATGAGCAGCCCGCTCGTGACGCCGGGTACGGCTTCCGCTTTCGGCGGAGTCAGCGATGCGCTGCTGAACTACGGCATTCCGGTCGCCTGCACGGCGGACGGTCCTTCCGGCATCCGGATGGACAGCGGCGGCCAGGCGACCCAGGTGTCGATCGGCACGCTGCTTGCGGCGACGTGGGACACGGCGCTCGTGGAAGAGCTGTACGTGCTGGAAGGTCAGGAGCTGCTGCTGAACAACGTGGACGCGCTGCTCGGACCGGGCCTCAACATCCGCCGCAGTCCGCTGAACGGCCGGAACTTCGAGTACTTCTCGGAAGATCCGATCGTCTCGGGCGAGTTCGCGGCGGCCTGCGTGCGCGGCATCATGAAGGGCGGATCGAACGGCACGCTCAAGCACTTTGCCTGCAACAACCAGGAGCAGTACCGCAGCAAAGTCAACGCGGTCGTGTCCGAACGCGCGCTGCGCGAGATCTACCTGAAAGGCTTCGAGATCGCGGTGCGCGAAGGCGGAGCGAACTCGATCATGACTTCGTACAATCCGATCAACGGCCACTGGGCGGCGTCGAATTACGATCTGAACACGACGATCCTGCGCGGCGAATGGGGCTTCGACGGTATCGTCATGACGGACTGGTGGGCGGTCATGAACGATTCCGCAAGCGGCGGCGAAGCGGATCGCAAAAACACCAACTTCATGGTCCGCGCGCAAAACGATCTGTACATGGTCGTGATGAACTACGGCGCCGAAACCAACATTTGGGGCGATAACACGATGGAGTCGCTGGCGAACGGCACGCTGACGCGCGGCGAACTGCAGCGCAGCGCCAAAAATATCTGCTCGTTCATCATGAACGCGCCGGTCTTCTCCAGAGAACGGACGCCGGAGAAGATCGAGAAATTCGAAGCGCAGGGCGTCACTCAGCTGGACAGCGCCCAGGCGCTGACGGAGCAGGGCGAAGTGCAGCCTTCCGCCGATTCGCCGGTATACGTCAAGATCGAACAGCCGGGCATCTACCGGGTGGCGGTCAACGTCATGTCGCCGGAGCCGGAACTTTCGCAGAGCGCCTGCAACCTGCTGCTGAACGGAAAAATCATGACGACCGTGCAGATGAACGGCACCCAAGGCCGCTGGCTGAAGCAGCGTCTCGCCACGATCGAGCTGGAACTGGGCACGTACAAGCTCGAAGTCGAATTTACGAAACCGGGCCTGCAGCTGGGTACGGTGGAATTCAAGCGGGTGTAAAGGGCTCGGGGCGATCGGGTCCGGTCGAAGCGATCGCGGGAGCGAACGGAACATGCCGACGAAAGCGGCGAGCCGGCGAGCGAACCCTCCTTCCGTCGAAGCGGAGGATTCCGTTTTGCCCGCGCGGTTCACGCGCGAATTTGATTGGACGCTGCGGTTAACGGCTAACGGTTAACGGTTAATGGCTAACCGCTAACGGATCGATACGACGCTTAGAGACCCTAATCGAGCTGCTGCAGTTTTTAACGGATCGAGAGGACGCTTAGACGCAAAAAAGCAGGAGAATTCCGGTCATTCGGACCGATTGCGACGGCTAAGCGTCTCCAGGATCCGTTACAATTCGAACCCGGCGAAAAAACATGCTCTAACGGACATGCGATCCTTTAGATCTCGGACAGGCAGCCCGGACCCCCGAAACGACGGCCTGGCCTTCGTTCCCTTGCGGGGGCGTACCGTTTGTATGCCGGATTGCGCGGCGGACCGACCGCAAGAAGCGGCCTGCGCAGCGGATTGCAAGAATTGATTGTGCGAAGTCGACCTGCACGGCGGAACAATCGCAAGAAATGGATCTGCCGACGGAAAAAGCAAAACGCCAACCGGATTGCGGTTGGCGTTTTTTGACGTGTTCGGCTGTGAGGAGGGAGAGAAAGCGGCCGGGACGGCGGAAAAGATCGCCGCCGTTTAGTTCAGCCCCGTACCGCCCGTCAGGTAGCGGTCCACTTCCCGGGCGGCCTCGCGGCCCTCGCGGATCGCCCAGGCCACCAGGCTCTGCCCGCGGCGCATGTCGCCCGCCGCGAACACGCCTTCGGCGCTGGCGGCGTACGCGAACGCCGCCGGGTCGCCCTTGCCCGGCCCGCTCAGGCCGGCCGGGCTGGAAGGCGCGCCGAACGAAGGGCGCGCCTTCACGGCCGCTGCGCCGGCCGAAGGACCGGACGCCCGGGCCGTCCGGTCCGCGGCGGACGCGGCTGCCGTCCGGAGCCGGGCCTGCGGCCCCGCTTCGGCGCAGCGTTCCGCGACTGCGCCAAACCCCGCGAAGGCCGGCTGCGCAAGGCCTTCGCCCCGGCGCGCCGCCTCGCGGGCCGCCGCTTCGCCGCGGCTCGCCCAGTCCCGGCCGTGCCCGCCGGTCCGGACGTTGGAGCGCTCGTCGCTCTCCAGCTCAAGCTGCCGGAGCAGCTGCGGCTCCGGCCCGGCAAAGCCGAGCGCCAGCAGAACCAGCTGCGCCGGGAACGTTTCCTCGCTGCCGGGAATTTCATACGGCACGAGCCTGCCGTCGGCGTCCGGGCGCCAGTCGACCCGGACCGTCTGTACGCCGCAGACGGTCTGTCCCGTCTCGCTCAGGAAGCGCTTGGCGGATGTGACGTAGCGGCGCGGATCGCGGCCCTGCACGGCTTCCGCTTCGCGCTGGCCGTAATCGATCTTCTTCACCCGGGGATACTCCGGCCACGGGTTGTTCGCCGGCCGCTCGGAAGGCGGCTCCGGCATGATCTCAAGCTGCACTACGCTGCGGCAGCCCTGACGGAGCGCCGTCGCCACGCAGTCCGTGCCGGTGTCCCCGCCGCCGATCACGACGACGTCGCGGCCCGCGGCGGAGAGCTCGCGCTCCGCCGCCAGGCTTGCCCGTTCCGCTGCCGACGCCAGGCGATCCGCAGTCGAAGCTGCCGGGTCGCCTGCATCTGCCGCCTGCCCCGCGGCGGCGCTGCCCGCTCCCCGCGCCGCCAGTTCGGCTGAGCTCGGCCCTTCCGCCGCCTCGAGTGCGGCACCGCCCGTTTCCCGCGCCGAGCTCCCGGCGAATCCGTCCGTCCCTTCCGCCGCCTCGAGTGCGGCACCGCCCGCTCCTCGCGCCGAGCTCCCGGCGAATCCGTCCGTCCCTTCCGCCGCCTCGAGTGCGGCACCGCCCGCTCCCCGCGCCGATCCCACGGCGAATCCGTCCGTTGCTTCAGCCGCCGCTTGGCCGGCTCTACCCGCCGCCACAAAGTCGGCTCCGCCCGCGAGCAGCCGCTTCGCGCTCGCCGTCAGAAAGTCCATCGCCTGGCGGATGCCGCCCAGTTCGCGCCCTTCGATGTTCAGCTCTCTTGCGGCGGTCGCTCCGCCGCACAGCACCATCGCGTCGTGATGCGCGCGCACCTGCCAGACGGGAAGGTCCCGGCCGATCTCCGTATTCGTCACGAACGTCACGCCTTCGGCCGCGAGCAGGTCGACCCGGCGCTGGACCGTGCTTTTGTCCAGCTTCATGTTCGGGATGCCGTAGGTCAGCAGCCCGCCGATCCGGTCCGCGCGTTCGTAGACTGTCACGCTGTGGCCGGCTTTGTTGAGCTGGGCGGCGCAGGCGAGACCGGCGGGACCGGAGCCGATGACGGCGACTTTTTTGCCCGTGCGGACGAGCGGCGGCTCCGGCACGATCCAGCCTTCTTCGAAGCCCCGGTCGACGATCGCTTTTTCCAGCGACTTGATCGTCACGGGGCTGCCGATCAGGCCGCCGGTGCAGGAGCCTTCGCACGGAGCGGGACAGACGCGGCCGGTGAACTCGGGGAAATTGTTGCGCTTGTGCAGTCGGTCCAGCGCGCTCCGCCAATCGCCCCGGAAGACCAGGTCGTTCCACTCGGGGATCAGGTTGTTCAGCGGGCAGCCCGCCGCCATGCCCGACAGCATTCGTCCCGCGTGGCAGTAGGGCGTGCCGCAGTCCATGCAGCGCGCCGCCTGCTCGCGCAAGCTTTCTTCGTCCATTTTTACCGCAAATTCGTTCCAATGCCCGATCCGTTCCAGCGCGCCGCATTCGCTCGGCGTCACGCGCCCGTATTCCATGAATCCCGTCGCTTTTCCCATATCTGCCAACCTCCGGTTTCGTAAGGTGAATGCGTTCGGCGCCGAGTCGATGATTCATCTTTGCGGTAAAGCAGAAAAGAGTGAATCGAACGAGAAGCGCGGCCGCTGCGAAACGATCCAGCGTCCGGCGTACCGGGGTTCGTTCTGCCCGGACGGTGCCCGGTAAGACGGCGAATGGGGTAGGACGGTGCGCTGCTTGCGATTCAGCTGCGGATGAAATGTCTCAAGCCTATCAGCTGCGGCGGCATCGCGTCATGAAGTAAGTCACGTTACGAGAAGCAAACGCGATCAAAAAAGGCGATGACCCCGATAAATCCCGGTAAAGAACCGACCGGTTCGGATACTTTTTGCTAGGGAGCCACCTTCTGAGCATTCGCACTTGCCTGGAACGAAGTTTTAATCTAAACTTTTTTCATACGGATGCGAAGCACGCGCCGCTTTGACCTCACCAGGGTCGGAGCGGCTTTTTTGCGTGTCGGCAAAAATGGAGGAGGCGGAAAGAATGACGAGATTCGACACGGAGTACGAGAGATGGATGCGCGTACAGCTGGAGACGGAGAAAGGTTCGCGGCGAAAGGAAAAGCTGGAAGCGGGGCTGGGGCACGGAAGCATCGAATTTTTAAAACGCGTTTGGCTGCCGGCTTTCGGTAATTTGGATCATTTGTATGCGGAGTGGGAAGTACGCGACCTGAACGGGAAATACCGCTACATTGATTTGGCTTATCGGCCGGGTTCCGGTTCGGGCTTCGCCAAAGGAGCGATCGAAATTCAAGGTTACGGGCCGCATGCAAGGGATCTTGACGTTCGGCGCTTTAAAGATCTATGTTGGCGGCACAGTTTGCTCGCTCTGGAGGAATGGACGCTGCTGCATATCGCTTACCCGTCGATTCATGAAGAGACGGAACGCTGCCGCCAGCTGGTGTTGGCCTTCGCCGGTAAGTGCACCGTGCTTGCTCCGGACCCGTCGGAACGGTTGTCCTGGATCGAAGCGGAAACGCTGCGTTTCGCGCGGCGCTCGCTTATTCCTTTTGCCGCGGGACAGCTGGCGGATCATCTTCGGGTCAGTCCCCAGCACGCGCGGCGGGTCCTGCATACGTTGGTAGAAAGAGGCAGCCTGGCGATCGCGAGCGGCAGATTGCGTTACCGTACTTATAAGCTGCCCGATTAAAAAAGAAAAAAGGGTAGCGAGCGACAGGAGGTGGGGAGTCGGAGAGTCGCGGGGGCGAGAGATGGAGGATGGGGAGAGCGAGGAGTCGAGAAGTCGAGGAGTCGGGGGACAGGCTAACGAACCCTTATGATGTTAAACGCCGTTAATCGGCTGTTGGAAAAAAATAACGAACTCTGGTAACGCTATTTCTTGGAAAACCGGCTCTGAATAGTAAATACGGAGCGATTAGCGTGATCTGGATTCTTTAGAATATGAAAATGCTTCGATTCATCCTCTTAGCGTGATGAGGGTTCGTTAGGACTGGGTGTCCCTCCCGCCGCCGCCGCATGCTGCTGGCTGTCGGCCTTACCGCAAAGCCCTTGCGGCTCTGCGGCTTCCTTGGGGCTCTGCAGCCCTGCGGCGGCCCCAGCGACACCTGGCTCTTCGGCTTCCTTACGGCCCCCAGCCCTGCCGTCGGTTTTCAAGCGCCTTAAAGCAGCGTCGAGTCTACGGCTCTGCGGCCCCTGCCGGCTCTCCTAAACCTGCGCCCCATCCGGCTTCCCCAATTGCTCCGCTACGCCCTTCCCCAAATCGATGCGCTCTTGCCGCCCCGCGATCAGACTGCCGCGTTCAATTTTGGCGTCAATTTTTGCTCAGACGCTTGAACTTGTACGTACAATACGTTACGATTAAGCAAACGCATCTAATTACATTATTGATTAACATTTATATTAATTTAATTAAGAAATTTATTAAGAACAGGAGCATGAATATGACTTCATTTCAGGATCGGTTAATCGTACAGTATAAGTTCGACGAAGCGGAAGCGGTCGGACGCGACAGTTCGGGACACGGACGCGACGCTTCGGCGGCGGGCAGCGCGCTCCCGGCCGTATCGGAGATCGACGGCAGACCTGCCGTGACGTTCGGCGGCGGACGCAACGGCACGTCGTATCTGGAACTGCCTTCGGATCTGCTGCAAAATGTAAGCGATAACAGCGGCGTGACCGTGGCGGCCTGGGTGCGCTTTGACGCCGGAACGAGCAACTGGGAGCGTATCTGCGACTTCGGCAGCAGCGAAGGCGGGCCTTCCCTCTTCCTGACCCGCGCGATGCGCGGCACTTTGTCGGCGGGCGGCGATCTGGTCGCCGATCCGGGACGCGGATTCGTGCGCGGCGAATGGATGCATGTCGCCATGAGCGTCATCGGAACCGAAGGCGGGACGCTGAGCAGCGCGGGCCCGATCGTGTACGTCAACGGCGAAGCGGCCGCCGACGGCTCGATCAGCCAGACGTCGAGCGGCAACTATGCGCAGCTGCGCCGCTGGTTCGAGACGTTCGCGGACGAGAGCAGCTATACCCGCAACTATATCGGCCGTTCGCAGTACGCGGCGGACGACGACTTCGCCGGTTCGATCTCCGACTTCCGCGTCTATGCGGCGGGCTTGTCGGCCGACGAAGTAATCGAAGTGATGTGCGAGTCGCTGACGGAAGAAGAAGTCGTGCGCCTGGCGGCGGATAAATATCTGTCGTTCCCGACGGATATCTTGACGAGCGATATCACCCTGCCGCAGTCGCTGATGGGCGGCAAAGTGGCGGTGGAATGGTCGTCGAACCGTCCGGAAGCCGTCACGCCCGAAGGCCGCGTATGGCCGAACGGCGATTCTTCCAAGCAGCGGCCTCTGGCCGCGACGCTGACCGCCACGCTGAAGGTCGGAACAAGCACGGCGCAGCGCAGCTTCGACGTGTCCGTCCTGCCGCCGGAGCTCCCTCCTTACACGCTGACGATTCACGGCGGCGAAGGACTCGAAGGCGTGATCGACGTCAGCGAAGTGATGTACGGACTCTTTTACGAAGACATCAACAACGCGGCGGACGGCGGCATCTACGCGGAAATGGTGCAGAACCGTTCGTTCGAAGCGTTCGAATTCGATACGTATTCCCACGCTTCCGGCGAATGCGGATGCTCGACGGGGCGCAACCGTCAGCCGCTGCTGTGGTGGTACGGCGACATCGACAAGATGACGCCGCAGCATACGGATACGCTGGGCCAGTTCCTCGGATCGAACGATCCGGACGTGAACGGCTATTACGTCACGGTGGCGGACGGCGCGACGATCTATAACCGCGGCTTCAACGATACGAACGGCGGATACGCGATGAATATCCGTAAGGGCGCGAAATACGACTTCACCGTCTGGGCCAAAGCGGAGCGCGACGGCCGTATCACGCTGCAGCTGCAGGATCCGGACGGCGAAGCGGCGAGCGACGTCGTGACGTTCAAGGTCGAAGGCGGCGGCACGTGGAAAAAGTACGGCGTTCCGTATCCGGCGGACGGCAGCGTATCGTCGACGCTCGTGCTCGCCGGCTCGAAGGACGTGCTCGGCCAGCTTGCGCTGACGTTCGAAGGCGAGATCTCCATCGAATTGGTGTCGCTTACGCCGCAGGACGTCTGGGGCGCGGGCGAAGAGGCAGGCTCGCCTTCGGCGCGCGCCAACTATCTCGGCAATCCGAATTACCGGCTGCGCCGCGATCTGGTCGAAGCGCTGGCCGGACTGCATCCGAAGTTCCTGCGTTTCCCGGGCGGCTGCATCTCGGAAGGCTCGTTCATTTGGGACAACGTCTATGACTGGAAAGATTCCGTCGACGCTATCGAGCTGCGCAAAGAGAACTTCAACGTCTGGGGCTATATGATGACGATGGGCCTCGGCTACATGGAATACTTCCAGCTGGCCGAAGACCTGAACGCGACTCCGCTGCCGGTCATGGCGTGCGGCGTGCTGTGCCAAGCCCGTTCCGACTACGCCCACCCGGCCGGCGGCGAGCTGCGCGACTACTATATCAAGAACTTCACGGATCTGATCGACTTCGCGATCAGCACCGATTTCGAGGGCAGCGAATGGGCCGCCATGCGCCGGAAAATGGGCCGCGAAGCGCCGTTCGACCTCCGCTATCTGGGCGTGGGCAACGAGAACTGGGGCACGGAATTTTTCGCCAACTTCGAAGTGTTCAAGGCGCGGATCGACGAGTATATGGAGAAGCATTATCCGGAGCACGAGCTGCACATCATCTCCACCGTGGGCGCGCAGGCGGACGACGACGCGTACCAGCAGGGTTGGAAGTTCCTGAGCGGCGGCATGGAAGGATCGGCGGACGTGGCGTTCGCGGACCGCGACAAAGTCATCGAAGAACATGTGACCTGGTACGCCAAGCAGCCGAACTATATGGACACGATCGCGGACGAACACTACTACCGGTCGAACGATTATCTGCTGAACAACGCCGACCGCTACAACTATTATTACCGGGCGTATAACGCGGACGGCAGCATGAACTGGCGCGAGACGTCGAAGGTGTTCGTCGGCGAATACGCGTCCACGGACAAAAACACGCTGGCGGGCGCGGTGGCCGAAGCGGCGGTAATGACCGGTTTCGAGAAAAATGCCGATGTCGTGCGCCTGGCCGCCTACGCGCCGCTGTTCAACAAAGTGCTGACCGACGGGACTTACCGCTGGACCCCGGACTGCATCTGGTTCGACGACGAGACGGTCTGGTTCACGCCGAACTATTACGTGCAGCAGATGTACGCGAAATACCTGGGCGACAAAGTGCTGCCGACCTCGTTCTCCACGTACCGCGGCGGCAAGCCGGTGGACCTGATTCCGCGCGGAGGCATCGAGATCGCGGCAGGAAACGCGGAAGTGACCGTGAAGAGCGTCAAAGTCACGTCCAACAAGGACGGAAGCGTGCTGCTGGACTGCGATTTCGCTTCGGCTTCGGAGCTTGATCCGATCTGGCAGGTCATTCCGGGCTCGGCGGGGCATACGCTGGAAGCGGGCCGCGGCCTTGTGCTGGCGCCGCAGAGCGCCGGCCTGAACGGGCTGTATCTCTTGAACGACGAATGGAGCGATTATAAAGTCGAAGTCGCCGCGTCCAAGACGTCCGGCGAAGACGGGTTCTATGTCGGCGTCGGTCTGACCGATATCTCGCCGGACAAAAAGGACGTGCTGGAATACGCGATCGGGTACGGCGGTTCCGCTACGGGCGTCAAAGTCTTCAAGCGCGGCGTGGAAGGCTACACGCTCGGCGATTACTCGTCCAGCACGGCGGCCGGCAACCTGCGCGCGGCCAGCCACGAGCCGCTCGAAGACGGCCGCGAATACGTCATTACGGTCGATTTCGGCGGCGAGAGCGGGAAGAATCTGATCTGCTCGTACGCTTCCGGCGGTTGGAGCAGCAAAGTGCTGGATTACAAGCTGGAAGCTTATAACCGCGACGTATTCCACTCCGTGACGGCGGACGGCAAGCGCGTCTACGTCAAGCTGGTCAACGCCGACGGCGTGGAGAAAAATACGCGTCTGAACCTGGACGGGCTGAACGTCTCGGCCGACGCCAAGTTGGTCACGCTGACGGGCGAATCTTCGCTGCTGCACGTGCCGAACGTGAACAAGAAAAACGCGGAGCAGGTCGTTCCGGTCGAAGGCGGATTTACGCTGGAAGACGGGGAAACGGGCCGCACCGCGGTGCTGAAGCTGCCGGCGAACTCGGTAAGCGTGGTCGTGCTGGATCGGATCGGCTAGCCGCTTGCCTCCCCGGAATGCCGCGGCCCGGCGATTTCGCTTCGCCGCGCAGCGCGGCCCCGCGAAAAGAAACAATAGCGAAAAAGGACGGAAACGCGGCCTCGATGCCGCTTTCCGTCCTTTTTTTCGCGCGCCTGCCGGCAGTATAAGGATGTCGCGGGCCGCGGCCGTTTCGAGCGGCTGCACTCGCGCTGCGCGTCTGCGCCCGGGCAAAACGTCTCCTCGCCTGGGGCTTCGTAAGGCAGGTCCGCCGCTCGGCGTGTCGGTTCGATGCGGACTTACCGCTCGGAATTTCGATCCGGCGGGCCTTGCCGGCCGGGGCCGCGCTTGGTCCGCCCGCTCCGCTCCGACTGTCCGGAATCGCGGGAGCGCGGCCTTCTCGATCCCAGACGAACCGACCGCAGGAGCCGCTCGCTTCGCTCTTTTTTTCGTTTCAGCACGGGGTCTTTCTCCTCGTTCTCCCGGTAAGCTTCCATCTCCTGAAGGTAATGTTCCTCGCTCTCGCTCGTGGAGGGAAGAAACGGTTCGTGGTTGTAGCCGGTCCGCCGGCCGTAGCGCAGCATCTCGTAAATGATCATGCCGTTGTTGGGCTTGCCGTTTGTCGTCCGCATGGGTACGATATCGAACAGCGCGTAATAAAACGCATAGAAAACGAGCCGGTCCCAAAACGTGGGCTGCCATGTGAGTACGCCGTTCGCCAGCAGGGCGTTCACGATGAAGGCGAGCGCCAGATTGACGAGAATCGGGCCCGCGTACAGACAGACGTAGGCGGCGCGGTTCTCGCGCTTGATCTCGTCGTAGGAAAACCAGCTGTACAGATGATAGTAGCGGCGCACGTCGACGATGCCCAGCTTGAACAGACGCGGCCCGGAACCGAGCGTGATCCTCGGATTGCGCACGCCGAAGAGAAGACTGCCGAGCAGGTACCCCGATTCCCGCAAAAAAACGACGACCGGCAAAATGATGAACGCCGAGATGAGCAGCGAGACGAAATCGGACAATTGGAACATGAAGCTTCCCCTTTCCCGAAAAAGATGCTTGGACAAGCGCACATAAGATGTCAGTACCCGTTCGGGAGGAGGGTGAATAGGAAGAAACTGTGCAACCGGGGTCAAACGCGCGTTCGGCGCCTGATGTAACCTGAAGAAGAAAGGGGAGAGCATGATGCGCGAATACGAATGGAACGAGAGGGTGCAGGAGATGATCGGCTGGGTGGAGCGCCATATCGGGGAGCCTTCCTCCCTGAGCAGCATGTCCGAGCAGCTCGGCTATTCGCCGTTTTACTGCACGCGGCATTTTCACCGGCTGACGGGCATGACGCTGCGGGATTACGTGCGGCTGCGGCGGATCAGCCTGGCGGCGCTCGAACTGCGCGACACGGAGAAACGGGTGCTCGACATCGCGGTCGAATACGGCTTTTCTTCGCATGAAGCCATGACGCGGGCGTTCCGGCGGACGTTCGGCGTCACGCCGCAGGAATACCGCCGGGAGCCGCGTCCTATCCCGCTGACGGTTCGCGCGGAGGTGTTTTCCCCTTATCACTACGGGCTGAAGGAGCGAAACGAAATGGGCGAAAAAGGTTCGAGGCAGGCGGAGATCCGAACGGAATTCATCCCGGCGCACCGATTTATCGGGATCTGGGACGAAGAGGCGCGAAACTACGGCGACTTCTGGCAGAGGGGACACGACTGCGACGAGGTAAGCGGCACGATCGAAAGTCTGTCGAACGAGACGCTGGAAGGGCAGATCGGGCACACGGCGGGCTGGACGCAGGCGGGCGGACCGGATCGTCCGGACGGGCCGAGAGGCTATCTGTACGGCATTCCGGTTCCCGCCGATTACGAAGGAGCGGTGCCGGAAGGGATGGAGCTGCGCGATGTGCCGGCTTCGGAGTATCTGGTCTTTTTCCATCCGCCGTACGACTACTTGAAGGAAAACGGCGAAGTGCAGCGGACGGTGGAGGAGGCGGCGTGGAACTGCGATCCGGCGCCGCTCGGATACTCCTGGAACGACGAAGCCGGCCTGCAGAATTACCAGCGGCACTTCCCGGAAGGATACGGGTACGCGGTGCTGCGGCCGGTGAAAAAAGAGTCCGGTCAAAGCTGACGCAAGCTGATTTGCCGGACGGGAGCGCATTGTCCGATCGGAAGCGGATTTGACCGAAAAACCAAAAAAATGCTGCGAATATTCATCAAGGAAAAACGATGAAATTCCGCAGCATTTTTTGGTTTCCGAAGCCGATTATGCTCCGGTGCCCTGCCCGCCGCCGGTCAAGCTTTCCGCGCCGCTCCGCCGGCGGCTCCGGCGACCTCGAGAGAGCCGGGAGCCCGCCCGGAGGCGCCGACGCTTACGAGCCCGCCGTCCGCGACTCCGAGCGTCCGCTCCACGATGAATTTCGGCCGTCTTTTCGTTTCCAGATACGTCTTGCCGATGTACTCGCCGATTACGCCGATCCCCAGCAGCTGCAGCCCGCCGATCGCCCAGACGGAGATGGCGATCGTCGTCCAGCCCGGAACGGTATGTCCCGTGAAGTGCACGGACAGGAAGTAGCCCAGCATGATCAGGCTGACGGCGAAGATGAAGAAGCCGAGCGCCGAGATCATGCGGATCGGCTTGATGCTGAACGACGTGATGCCCTGCAGGGCGAAGGCGAGCATCTTTTTGAGCGGATATTTGGATTCGCCCGCGAACCGCTCGCTGCGTTCGTATTCGACGATCGCCGACGGATAGCCGATGAGCGGCACGATGCCCCGCAGGAACAGGTTCGCTTCCCCGAATTCGGCCAGTCCGTCCAGCGCGCGGCGGCTCATCAGCCGGTAATCCGCATGGTTGTAGACCAGTTCCGCGCCCATCATGCTCATCAGCCGGTAGAAGCCTTGGGCGGTGGCGCGCTTGAAGAAGGTATCTTTTTCCCGGGCCTTCCGCACGCCGTATACGATGTCGAAGCCCTGACGGTATTTGTCCACGAATTCGTCGATCGCCCCGATGTCGTCCTGAAGATCGGCGTCGAGCGAGATGACGACGTCGGCATGCTCTTTGACCGTCAGCAGGCCGGCCAGCAGCGCGTTCTGATGCCCGCGGTTGCGGGCCAGATTAATGCCGGCAAACAGCGGATCGGCGCGATGCAGTTCCTCGATCAGCGTCCAGGTGCGGTCGCGCGAGCCGTCGTTGACGAATACGACCCGGCTGTCTTCCGCGATCAGGCGGCGGGCGATCAGGGCGTTCATTTTGCTCCGCAGGCGCGCGGCCGTCTCGCCGATCACTTCTTCTTCGTTGTAGCAGGGGATGACCAAATACAGCTTATCCATGCTTTTTCCCTCCCGGACCGATCAATTTTTCAAGCGATAAAGCGTGTAGAAATAAGGGCTGCCTTCGAACGTTTGTCTTTGCTGCGCGACGGGTTCGTAATAATCGTACAATTCCTGCGGAGGGTCCGCGTCGGGATCGACATCGTGTTCATCGACGGTTACGAGCACGTAGTCGGTCTGTTTTTCGCGTATGTAGCGCCGCTGTTCGTCCATGTTTTCCGGGAAGTTGGCGTATTTGAAGTTCTGCTTCTGGAAAAAGCGCTGCTCCGGCACGATGCCCGTCGTCGTGAACAATCCCCGGTCCAGGCTGCCGTAGTTGAGCAGCGTCGCGTCCTCGTCCCGTTCGACGATTTCCGCGAAGCGGTACTGCATCAGATCTGCCCGCGCCACGCCCGTCATCGGCACGTTGTGGTTGAACAGATACGTGAGCGGCAGCGTGAACAGAAGGGCGAGCGCGGACAGACCTACGGCCAGGCGCGGCGTCAGCCGGTCCTTGGAGCGGCGGCGCAGCAGATCGAGCAGCACGATCCAACCGAACACCATGAACGGCGCAATGATCAAGAAGTAGTACACGTAGCCTTTGCCGCCTCCGTATACGCCCAGCACGAGAAAGGCGAGCGCGGCGATCAGCGAAATCCGGCCGGCAAGCGGAGGCAGCCATCTTTTCGACAGCGGGAAAAAGACGGCCGCCAGACAGATCAGGGCAAACGCGGGGCTGTCGAAGAGATTGTCCCGGAAACGGTAAGCGACGAGCATCAATTTATCCGTGAGCGTCGCGTCTTCTCCGTAAAAACGGAAGTTCGAGAGAATGTACGTGTCGATCCACTGCGGAATCGCTTGGTTAACGCCGAAATAAACGATCCACGGAAGGGCGGACAGCGCCATGCCGGCGAGGAACACGAGGCAGCTTATC
This sequence comes from Saccharibacillus alkalitolerans, assembly GCF_011090185.1. Classification (GTDB taxonomy): domain Bacteria; phylum Bacillota; class Bacilli; order Paenibacillales; family Paenibacillaceae; genus Saccharibacillus; species Saccharibacillus alkalitolerans. The sequence continues at coordinate 105,671 of NZ_JAAFGS010000007.1, forward strand.
AGCGAGCGGACGACCTGCCGATTCAGCAGCATGCAGAAGAACAAAGCCGCCATCCAGCCGAACCAGAAGCCGAGCATCGAATATTTGATCCACAGCGCAAGGCCCGCCATGATACCGTTGGTCAGCAGCATGGAATAAGGGACGGGACCCGGGTAGTGCTGCTTAAAATAGCGCAGAAGCGAATACAGGCTGAACGCCAGCAGCGGCAGCGTGAATTCTTCGGCGCTGTCTCCGTGCGAGAAGCTGGGCAGATTGAGCAGCACGGCGGCAAACAGCGGCAGTGCGATCAGCGAGTAGCGGGAGCCGACAAAAAGCGTCATGATTTTATGTATGCCGTAGAGGAATAGCGCAAACGAGACCGTTTCGAATAAGTATACGCCCAGGAACGTCCGATTCGAAATGAGGTAGGCGAGGCCGTGAATGAAATACAGCAGGGGACCTTTTTGTTCGAATAGGTCGCGGTAGGGAACCAGACCCTGCATCATGCCTTTTCCCATCGTGAAAAAAGAATTGGCGTCGACCCAGTCGTTCAGCGGATACAGCGGCGAAGATTTGGTGCAGAGCAGCAGCAGGACGGCGGACACGATCAGGCACCACAAAGCGGCGAGAGATTCGAACGCTCGGGCGGGCGCCCTTTCCTTCGGGGATGACGTTAGGGCAGAAGGCCCGGAGTCGGGGAGAGGAATAACGGTTCTTTGCATGAGGAAGCTCCTTTGTCGACAAATTGGGGGACTTTTGATTCATACAGGCGATGCAGATTAATTACCCCTTTTTTAGAAAATGATTCATATCAAATGAGATAAGTAAAAAGGTAAAATATGGTCGTTACAAATACGTTTTCGATAATATAAAAGTTAACTACAAGCAAGTTATATGAAGAAAACGCTCTCATTGCTGAACTTTTGGGCTTATTTAGTTAACTTTTTTGTTATTTATTTTAGGAAACATGAAGGGGATCGAAAAGCGGCGGCGAAAAAGAAATAAGAGCAAGGCGAGTTTCAGAGAGATCCCATTCCAGAGGAGGCATACACCCACATGAACCGCAGTAAGCTTATTCGCAATTCCGCTCTTCTTTTGTCGCTGGTCCTGCTGACCCCGATGTCAGCCGGATGCCAGAACGAAGCGCGCGCCGCCGAGGCGGGCGTTCCGAACACCCCTCCGACGTTCTCGGAAGTGTCCGTGCATGACCCTTCGATCGTCAAGGACGGCAGCACGTATTACGTCTTCGGTTCGCATATCGCGGCCGCGAAATCGACGGACCTGATGAACTGGAGCTCTTTTGCAAACGGTTACAAGACGCCCGGCAATACGATCTACGGCGATCTGTCGAAAAACCTCGCCGGTTCGTTCGCCTGGGCGGGCGAGAACGACTCCGACAGCAAGGGCGGATTCGCCGTTTGGGCGCCGGACGTATTCTGGAACAAAGATTACGTCAATAAGGACGGTTCCAAAGGCGCATATATGACTTACTACAGCGCGTCTTCCACGTACATCCGCTCGGCGATCGGTTTTGCGGTGTCGAAAAACATCGAGGGGCCTTACGAGTACGGCGGTACGGTCATGTACTCCGGATTCACGGAGAACGAAGCGTACGACAAGGACAGCAAGGTCAACAAGAAGTGGACGAACACGCACATCGACGAGCTGATCGGCGAAGGCAAGCTGAACGGCGAGAACGAAAAATGGTTCAACGCCGACGGCTCGTATAACAACCAGCAGTATCCGAACGCGATCGACGCGGCGCTGTCCTACGATACGAAGGGCCGGCTGTGGATGACGTACGGCTCCTGGTCCGGCGGCATTTTCCTGCTGGAGATCGACAAGAAGACCGGCCAGCCGATCTTCCCGGGCAAGGACAGCTCGACGAAAGACGGACGCATGGTCGACCGCTATTTCGGCACGAAAATCGCGGGCGGCTACGGCAAATCCGGCGAAGGCCCGTACATCGAATACAATAAGAGCACGAAGTATTACTATCTGTACGTGACCTACGGCTGGCTCGGCGCGGACGGCGGCTACAATATGCGCGTATTCCGTTCGAAAAACATCGACGGCCCTTACACCGATTCGCTCGGTCAGAGCGCGGTGCTGCCGGCGGGAACGGAAAATACGGAGATCGGCAACAAGCTGATCGGCAACTTCCTGTTCGAACGCGAAGCGGGCGACCCGGGCACGGGCATCGGCTACGGTTACGTGTCGGCCGGACACAATTCCGTGTATACGGACGAAAAGAGCGGGCAGATGTTCCTCGTCTTCCATACGAGATTCCCGCAGCAGGGCGAGGCGCACGAGCTGCGCATCCACCAAATGTTCATGAACAAGGACGGCTGGCCGGTCGTGGCGCCTTACCGCTACGGCGGCGAGAAGCTGGCCAAGGTGAAAAAAGACGATATCGCGGGCGATTACGCTTTCGTGAATCACGGCAAAGCCTACTCCGGCGATATTTTGGAGCCGCAGCCGATCAAATTGAATGCAAACGGCACGGTCACGGGAGCGCTGGAAGGCAAATGGCGCAAAAACGCCGACAACAAAGCCAAGCTGACGCTGGGCGGCCAAGAGTTTGACGGCGTGTTCCTGCGTCAGTGGGATCCGGTGTCGCAGTCGAACGTCATGACGTTCACGGCGGTATCGGAAAAGGGCGAGTCGGCCTGGGGTACGCGTCTGGCGGATCTGAGCGACGAGCAGGTCGTGGCGAACGTGGCGGCCGGCTTGAACCTCGGCGACACGAGCCGCGTGACGGCGGATCTGAAGCTGCCGACGATCGGCAGCCGCGGAACGTCGATTGCATGGAGCAGCTCCGACGAGGGAGTCGTGTCTTCGTCGGGTAAAATCACCCGTCCCGAGGAAGGACAGCCGGCAGGCCAAGCGACGCTGACCGCCGCGATCGTCAAAGGAAGCGCGAAGAAGACGATGACGTTCGAAGTGACGGTGCTGCCTTACGAAAATGCGGACCTGACCGCGCATTACGCGTTCGAAAACAATTTGTCGGACAGCGAAGGCAAGTTTGCGGACGGCAGCGTCATCGGCGACCGGATCGGCAAGGAAGGCGGCAAGCTGAGCTATTCGGCCGGCGTGCAGGGGCAGGCGGCGTCGTTCGACGGCAGCACCGGCATCAGCCTGCCGGGCGACCTGATTCAGAGTTCGTCGTATTCCGTCTCGCTCTGGGTAAAGCCGGAGCAGCTGACGACCTATACGCCGGCGTTCTTCGCGGCGAAAGACGATACGCACTGGCTGAGTCTGCTGCCGAAAGGCGGAGTAGGCGACCAGACGATGGTCTGGGGCGGAAGCGCAAGCTGGTACGACGGCGCGACCGGAGTGAAGATTCCCGCGAACAAGTGGAGCCATCTGGCCTTCTCCGTAGATGAAGGCACGCTGTCCGTCTATGTGAACGGCGAGCGGAAATTTACCGGAACCGGCTTCCCGAACCTGTTCTCGGAAGGCGCGAAAGGCACGTTTACGCTCGGCGCCAACTGGTGGGACGCGGCGTTCAAAGGACAGATCGACGAGCTGCGCGTGTACGAAGGCGCGCTGACGTCGGTACAGGCGGCGGAGCTGGCGAAGTAAGGACGGCCGCTGATCGGGCAAAACGAAAAAAGAGAAAGCGCCGTTTCGTGCGAACGGCGCTTTTTCGCGTCCGGAACGTTCTCGGTCCGCATATTTTATGGGGATTCGGCTCTTTAAGACGTTAAAGTGTGATATAATGGAAAGATTCGCAGCAGCACGTTCGCATCTTTTAAAAAGAGGAGGTCGATCCATGAGCACGTTCCAGGATTGGAATCTAAAAGTCAAAAAGACGTTCAACGCAACGAGCAACGAACAGGTATTGACCGTGACGGAAGCGGGGAGTCTGCTCGGCTTGACCAAGGATCAGATGAAGGTATACGTGGACAAAAACAAGCTGACCAAGGTGCCGATCATGCGAAGCACTCATCGTTATCTGGTGCTGCAAAAAGAGATGGACGAAATTTTGAAAAAACTTTAAAAGAAAGCTTGCCATCTCGCCGGAAGCATGATATATTATTTCTTGTGCTCGCGAGGTAATCGCGGTCATCAAGATATGCGGTCGTGGCGGAATTGGCAGACGCGCACGGTTCAGGTCCGTGTGGGCTAACCCCCGTGGAGGTTCGAGTCCTCTCGACCGCATCTTACTTTTTAAACCAAGGCCCGGATTTCTGATATCGATCAGAGGTTCGGGTCTTTTTTCGTCTGTTTATCGGTAACGATCAAGGTTCGGGAATGAAGTAATCGATGGCAGCGTTTTCCCGCCGAACAAATCGGAAAAATGCCGCCAGCGGCCTTGTCCTGCCCGGAGAACAGTGTTATATTGGCAAGCGTGGCGGAACTGACGGTATCTCGACTGAGTCCGGCAGCCGGGTCTCAAGAAGCCCGCAGCTTCCCAACGAACGCCTAACTCAACGATAGTCAGCCACGCTCTTCAGCCCTTGCGGCGCTGGAAGAGCGTTTTTGTTTTTGGATCAAGACATTCAAAATTTACGGATAAAGAAGGGTAAGACATGGCAGAAACGGACATACGCATGGGGCGCCGGAGCGCGCTGTTGGACAGATATCTCTCCGGACGCTCGATCGATTACAAACAGATCATTTCTTTGTTTATCCCGCTGCTCGTCGACCAGATCTTCATCGTCGGGCTCAACCTCGTCAACACGGCGATGATCAGTTCGGCGGGGGTGGACGCGGTCAGCGCGGTCAATATGGTCGACTCGCTGAACGTCTTCCTGCTCAGCATCTTCGTCGCGGTGGCGACGGGCGGTACGGTGGTGGTGGCGCAGTATAAAGGCAGCGGCAACGCCAACATGGTCTCCCGGTCGACGGCGGGCGCTGCATCGGCCGTCTCGCTGCTGGCGCTGGTGATCGGCCTCGTCATGATCGTGTTCCATAATCCGCTGCTGAACCTGCTGTTCGGCTCGGCGGAGCCGGCCGTCATGGAGCTGGCCCGCACGTACACGATCGGCAGCGGCATCTCGTACTTGGGCATTGCGTTCGTCGAGGCGGTATGCGGCGCGCTGCGCGGCATCGGCCGGACCAGGGCGTCGCTCGCGCTGTCGCTCGTGATGAACCTGAGCTACGTCGGCTTGAATCTGCTGTTCATCAACGGGCTCGACCTGGGCGTGCTGGGCATGACGCTGTCGGTCAACATCTCGCGTTATCTGGCGGCGGCCTGCGCGGTATACTATCTGATCAAGATCGATGCCGAGCTGCGGCTGCGGATTCGGGACTTTTTCGAAGTCGGCCTCGATATGCTGAAAAGGGTATTCAAAATCGGCATGCCGTTCGCGGCGGAGCAGATGTTTTTCAACGGCGGCAAGATTCTGACCCAGGTATTCATCGTCAGCATGGGCACGCACGCGATCGCGACCAACGCGATCAGCGGCGCGCTGGCCGGCGTGATGCAGATTCCCGCCAACGCGCTGTCGCTGACGCTGATCACGGTCGTCGGTCAGTGCATGGGGCGCCGCGACGTGAAGGACGCCAAGAAGCTGACCAAGTCTTTCGTCGTGCTGGGCTCGTTTTTCTATCTGCTGATGGGCCTCATCATCCTGCCGCTGTTCCACCCGCTGATCGGCATGTTCAATCCGCCGGCGGACATCGTGGACGACATCTTCCTGATCGTGCTGATCAATACGGTCGCGCAGATTCCGCTCTGGTCGATCAGCTTCATGATTCCGTCCGCGCTGCGCGCGGCGGGCGACGCCAAATTCACCTCGGTCGTGTCCATGCTGTCGATGTGGCTGTTCCGCGTCGTGCTGGGCTATATTCTCGGCGTCGTGTTCGAACTCGGCATCCTCGGCGTCTGGCTGGCGATGGACTGCGAATGGGCGATCCGGGGCGGCATCTTCATCTGGCGGTTCATGGGGCGGAAATGGTATCGGCATAAGCTGATTTGAAAACGCGTTATATCGTAACGAAAAAACCATGCGGAGAGATCGCGGCGATCTTTCGGCATGGTTTTTGTTTGGGCGGATTCAGCGGCGTCGCGTTCTGCGCGATTTCTTCATTTTCAGCAGGAGCGCTCCTCCGACTGTCACGAACCCGATAGCCGCTATGATCGGCACGATCGGAAGAGTCGAGCGGGCGGGAGAAGGATCGGCTTCGGCGTCAAAGCCTGCCTGAATGAGCGGAATTCGAGCTTTTTCGGAGGGGGAGAATCCGGGCTCGAGTCTCCTTGCGTCAATTCGCTCATAGAGCTCCCGGATCGGATGCGCGGTATGGGTGAGGATATCGAAAAATTGAGGAGCTTCGTCCGTCTCCACATAAAATCCCCGGATTCGGAAATTGGGATCGTGGATATAGGTTGCGCGCTGAGCGGAAGGGATGTGTTTGGTGATGTCATTCAGCTCTCGATCCAGATCGGCAATCGGAGTGACATCGACAATTTCCCATTCGTTCATACCCTGCTCAACCTCCACGGTTCCGACCGTTTTTCCTGCCAGGCGCAAAGGAAATTCGTAGCCCATCCCGAAAAAGTCATGCCCTTCCAGGGAGATTTGCTGCACCATGATCCCGTTTCCCAATCGGGCCTGCCGAAAATCGCCGTCCGTATCGTAACGCTTTTTCATGCTGTTCAAGTATTCGGCGAAATGTTCGTCGAACAATGCTTGAATCTCCTCTGTCATCACGGGGCTGACGTAATCGACGACGGGTCCGGCGTTTGCCGGATTGTGCAGCATGCATGAAAAAGCGAAAATGGCCAGGCCGATCCTTAATCGTTTCCCCGTCTTCATCTGGATTACGTCTTGGTTCGGTCGAATGCCGCAAGAATTGAACATCGCCCGGTCCCCTCCCTTTTTATAGTAGAATGTAGAAAGAGAAAAGCTTGCTGTATGGTCTTGCGAGGGATGCGGCTTGGCTGGAGGGAGAGATTTTCGTGTACAATTTCATTTTCGATATCGACGATACGGTCTATGACCAGATCATTCCGTTTAAAAAGGCGTTCGACCGAAACTTCGCGCAGTATGCCGCATTGTCGCTGGACGATCTGTACCGGCATAACCGTCATTTCAGCGACGAAGTGTTCGAGCAGACCGTGCGCGGGGAGATGACGCTGGAGGATATGCACGCTTACCGGATCACGGAAGCTTTTCGGGTGATGGGCATCGAGATTTCGAGAGAAGAAGCGCTGCGATTCCAGCGGGATTACGCCGCTGCGCAGGGAGAACTTGAACCGACGCCGGATATGCGGGAAGCGCTGGACTACTGCCGGGATCGCGGACTGAAGTGCGGCGTGATTACGAACGGACCGGCGGAGCATCAGCGCAAAAAAGTGAAGCAGCTCGGCATCTACGACTGGATCAAACGCGAGAACGTCGTCGTATCCGGCGAATTGGAGTTCATGAAGCCGGACGTGAGGATCTTCCGTCACGTCGAGCGGCTGCTCGGCATCAAGCCGGAGAACACGTACTATATCGGCGACTCTTACGCGAACGATATCGTCGGCGCGAAAGGCGCGGGCTGGAAAGCGATCTGGATCGACCGCCGCGGCACGCGGGTTCCGGAAGGCGGCATGCAGCCGGACATCACGCTTCGCGGAAAGGATTCGGTCGCGGCGGCGATTCGGGGAATCTGCGAAATGGAGACCGAATCTGTTACCTGATCGAGCCTTACATGAATTAAGAGCGCTCGAAAAGGCTTGCCCCGCTTCGCTTATTTCCCCGGACGAAATACGCATTCGCAATCTTTGCAGTATAAGTATGTGTTGGCTTCTTGAACGGCTTTCTTTTTGCGGTCGGCCCTGCTTTTCAAGTAAATGACGATAAAAATGCTGAGCGGGATAAACAGCATGGTCGGAAGCGACGAAGAGAAAGGGATAGGGAGTTTCGAAAATTGGGATAAGGACAAAAACAGAATCGCGATGAGTATGACGCTTAAGCGGCCGTATCCGGGCTTCCTTGCGTATTTGTACCGGAACGCTACCCGTCTGCCTCCGCATTGAGGGCAGTTTCGCCACTTCATGATGAAAAATCCTCTCTTGTTCGCAGTCGAAACCGCGTTTTTTTGATCATGGAAATATGCATATGCTGACTGGCTTGTGTCAAGTTTATATTATCAACCAAAATCAGGATTCACAAGACAATCGGAAAGAATCGGTCGGCGATGCGGGAAAAACTCGGCGTGGCCTACATAACGAAACGCCGCTTATTGCGTTTAATATAATGAGGCAATGTTCAATAGAAAGGGGCTTATCTCATGCCGACTTCGCAAAGTCCGATTCCGGCTTCGCTCAAACCGATTCCCCGTTCCGCTCTTCGCCTGGCCGCCGGCCGCGCCTACTATACCGGCCGCCGCCGGGCGGACTGGCTGTTCGGCGGAAAAAAGTACGCTTCGCAGCGCCGGGAAGCTTCGCTGCCTCACCGCGTGTTCGGCCATCAAACGATCCTGCTGCGCCGCCTGCGGGACGTGGACATGCAGCTTCAGGTCAACAAAGTCGCCAACCTGCGCATCGCGGCGCGTCGTCTCGACGGCATCGTTATCCGGCCGGGCGAGACGTTTTCGTATTGGAAGCTGATCGGCCGACCCACGAAAAGGAAAGGGTATCTGGACGGCATGGTGCTGCACTACGGCGGATTCAAGTCCGGCACCGGAGGCGGGCTGTGCCAGATGTCCAACCTGATCTACTGGATGACGCTGCATACGCCGCTCGAAGTGACGGAGCGCCATCGCCACAGCTACGACGTGTTTCCCGATTCCAACCGCACCCAGCCGTTCGGCAGCGGGGCGACTTGTTCGTACAACTATCTCGATCTGCAGATTCATAATCCGACGCCGCACGAGTACCAGCTGCGCGTGACCGTCGGGGAAGAGAATCTGATCGGGGAATGGCTTTGCGAATCGCCGCCGATTTATACATACGAGATCTACGAAGAAGATCATCGGATGACGCAGGAATACTGGGGCGGCTGCGTGCGGGAAAATACGATCCGCCGCCGCACCTTCGCGCCCGGAGGAGAGCTTGTGGACGACTGCGAGATCACGCGCAACCGCGCGCTGATGATGTACACGCCTTTTCTGCAGGAGGCAAAAGACGAGCATTAACGGAGAAAAGGCAAGAAGCCCGCAGTTCGCTGCGGGCTTCAGGCTGTCAAAAAAGTCACGTAGTAGAGAGAAGCAAGCCGGCTCCGAGAGAAATTCGTTAGTGTATGCTTACGAAGTGCCTTTCTTCGAAAGGCTGTAGGTCGCGTGTTGAAATCGGGAAAAGAGATCGAATTTTAGCGGAATTTTTCCGATTTCAAAGGCGAACACTATCAGCGTATGCTTCCGAAGCGGCTTTCTACGAAAGCCTGTACTTCACTGAATTTCTCTCTCCGCCGTCTCGCTTCTAGCTGCGTTAGACTTTTTCGACACGTTGAAGCCCGCATTTCGCTGCGGGCTTTTTGCCCAAAAGGGAAGTTCAAGGTGCCTCTATGTACGTTGCCCGGCGCCTTCGTTTGTCCTATGCTGGAAGCAGAAAAGATTGAGGGGCGTGATCGGAATGGATATTGATGCGGTGCACCAAGAGGCGGGCGAGAGGCGGCAGCGCCGGCAGGGAGTCGTTAATCAGCTGTCGGTAGCCAGGCTGCCGGTGCTGATCTGGGTTACCTTGGTGTATATCGGCTCTATGGTGCTCCAACTGATAAGCGAGCCGCTGCTGCTTCAAAGCCTTGTATTCACCGCATTATTCACCGTTCACGTCCTCCTTTATTGGGCGCCTTACCAGGTGACGACCCGGCAGTTCTGGCTCTACTTCCTGCTGCAGGGCTGCCTCATTTACTTGTGCGCCATCCTGCTTCCGGGCGGGCATCAGGGCGTGCTGATCGGACTGCTGCCCGTGCTGGTGACGCAGTGCGTGACGCTGGCTTCTCCGATCAAAAGAGCCGTGTGGGTCACCTTGATCAGCATGTTCATCTACTTCGACGTGGCGCTGACGATCGGCAGATTGAACGAAGTGTGGGACTATCTCCCTTTCCTGCTGCTGATGATGGTCATCGTATTCGCTTACGGCGTCCTGCTCAACCGTCAGGTGGAAGAAAGGGTTCGCCTGCAGCGCTTTTTGCGCGAATTGACGGAAGCCCATAAGAAGGTAGAGGAGCTGACGCTGCAAAACGAAAGGCAGCGCATGGCCCGCGACCTGCACGATACTCTGGCGCAGGGGCTGGCCGGCTTGATTATGCGCCTCGAAGCGACGAATACCCATCTGGCCAAAGGAAACACGGAACGTGCGCAGGAGATCACCCGGCAGTCGATGCAGCAGGCGCGAAACACGCTGGCCGAGGCGCGAAGGGCGATCGACGACCTCCGAGCCAAAGCTTCGTCCGAGATCGATTTTAAGGAAGCGATCGAAGACGAGGTGCGGCATTTCAAGGAAGCGACCGGGATCGCGGCATTTACGGATGTGAATCCGGTTCCTTTTTTGCCCAGATGGGTGATGGAGCATACGCTGCATATCGTCAAGGAAGCGCTGACCAATGTCGCTCGCCACGCGAAAGCGGACAAGGTCTGGCTGAACGTCGATAAAGAGTCGGAGTACATGACGATCGAGATCAGGGACAACGGGGTCGGATTCAACAGCGGAACAATCGGCAAAATGACGGGGCATTACGGGCTGATCGGGCTGCAGGAACGGGCAAGATTGATCGGCGGGGAATTGAAGGTGTTCAGCGGCGGCGAAGGTACCGTGCTCAAATTGGACGTGCCGCTCGAAAAAGGAGGATCTGGAATCCATGTATAAAGTGCTGATCGTCGACGATCACTTCGTGGTGCGCGAAGGGCTGAAGCTGGTGTTGGAAACGGGAGAACGGTTCGAGGTGGCCGGAGAAGCGTCGAACGGGGAAGAAGCGCTGCGCTTGATCGAAGAAACGGCTCCCGACGTGATCTTGATGGACCTCAATATGCCGGTAATGAGCGGGCTCGAAGCGATGAAGCGGCTTAAGGAGCGGGAGTGCCGAATTCCCGTCATCATTCTGACCACGTACAACGAGGACGAGCTGATGATGCAAGGACTCGCTCTCGGGGCCAAAGGCTATCTGCTGAAGGATACCAACAGCGAAAACCTGTTCCGCAGCATCGAATCCGCGGCGCGGGGCGAGATGCTGCTGTCCGGCTCCGTCATGGAACGCATGATTGCCCTTCAATCCAAGCCGAGCGATCCTCCTCCTCAAGAGTCGAAGATTATGCTGACCGACAAAGAAGCGTTCATTCTGGAAAGCGTGGCGCAGGGATATACGAGCAAAAGGATCGCGCTGGACATGGCGGTATCCGAGCGGACGATCAAATCCCATCTGACGAACGTTTACAATAAGCTGGGCGTCGATTCCCGATCCCAGGCGGTAGCCGTCGCGTTGGAGCGGGGACTGATTCAAATTTAGCGGGCCGAACCGACAGAAAAGGATCGAACACGAACCGAAAGGCATGCGGAGAATATTCCGCATGCCTTTTTGCCGCTTCCGTCATCTGCTTGTTCTGATCGGGAAGCGCCGGGCTTCCCGAAGGGGCAGCGCGACCGCGCCCGTTAGGACGGTTCGGGAATGCGGAGAAAACTCTAAGATAGAAACAAATCCAACAAACCAAACAAAGAGGAGAGAAACAAAATGGCCAAACTATTATACCGGATCGGATACTGGTCGGCGAAGAACCGGATCAAGGTGCTGCTCGGCTCGCTGATCCTTCTGCTGGCCGTATCCGGTCTGGCGATTTCCGCGGGTGCGAACTTTAACCAGGAGACCACGATCCCCGGGCTGCAATCGCAAAAGACGCTGGAACGAATGAACGAGGAATTCCCGGGAATGCAGGAAGGCGGCGGGAAGACCCAGATCGTTCTTAAAGCGAACGGCGCCAAAGGCTTGAACGACGAGGCGGTGAAAAAGCAGATCGAAAGCCAGCTGCAGAGCTTGAGCAAAGATCCGCTGGTCGAGTCGGTAGCGAGCCCGTACGACAATCACTCGCTGACCGAAAACGGCAGCATCGGCTACGCGACCATCGCTTACAAAGCAGCCGGCGCTGATGTGCCGCAGTCGTCGAAAGATTTGGCCGATCAGGCGGCGGAGGCGCTGCGAAGCGAAGGCATTCAAGCCGAGCTGACAGGAAGCGGCTATAAGCCGGCCATGGAGATCGGCGGAGCCACGGAGGGCGTCGGCGTCATCATCGCTCTGGTTATCCTGACGTTCGCGTTCGGCTCCTTCCTGACCGGCATGCTGCCGATCGTGACGGCCGCGGCAGGTCTTGGAGTCGGCGTCATGCTCATCATGTACGGTTCGAATTACCTGGACGTCCCGACGTTCGCGATCAGCCAGTCTTCGATGGTCGGTCTGGCGGTCGGCATCGACTACGCGCTGCTGATCATTTCGAGATATCGGCAGGAGCTCGGCAAAGGGTTCGAGCGAAAAGAAGCGATCGCCATCGCCAACGGCACGGCGGGCAGTTCGGTCGTATTCGCCGGCGTGACGGTCATCATCGCTCTGCTCGGATTGTCGGCGGTCGGCGTGCCGTTCCTCGCTATGATGGGCATCGCGGGTGCCGTATGTGTCCTGCTCGCCATTCTGACGGCCGTCATCGTCGTACCGGCCCTGCTTCAAGTCATGGGCGGCACGATCAAGCCGAAAAAAATCAGCCGCAGACGATCGGCGCGGGGAGAAGAAAGCGGGAATCTGTGGGGCAAGCTGGTTACCGGACGTCCTTGGCTGACCGTACTGGCCGGCGTCGTGCTGCTGGGCGCGATCGCGCTTCCTTTCGCCGATATGCAGACCGGGCTTCCGGACGACAGCCAGCAGTCGACGGAGAAGACCGAACGGCGGGCGTACGACCTGATGACGGAAGGGTACGGGGCCGGTTCCCACGGTCCGCTGGTCATTCTGGCGGATACGCGAGGAGGCGAGCAGGGAAAGGCGGACCTGGCCAAAGCCGCGAAAGATCTGGAAAGTTATCCGAACGTCGTCAGCGTTTCGCCGCCGATGCCGGGCGCGTCCGGTAAAGCGTATCTGTTCACCGTCACGCCGGGTACCGGTCCGAACGATCCGGCGACGATCGATCTGGTCAACTATATCCGAGACCAGGCTTCCGCCATCGAGCAGCAGGACCATGTGAGCTTCTCGGTGACCGGCAGTACGGCCGTCAACATCGACATCACGCAGAAGCTGAACAAAGCGCTGCCGCAGTTCTGCCTTATCATCGTCGGCCTGGCTTTCGTTCTACTGATGGTTGTGTTCCGTTCCCTGCTTGTGCCGATCAAAGCGGTACTCGGGTTCATCTTGTCGCTCGGCGCGACGCTGGGCTTCGCCACCTTCGTTATTCAGCAGGGGCATTTCCAGAACCTGTTCGGATTCCATGCCCAGTCGCCGATTCTGAACTTCCTGCCGATCATCCTGGTCGGGATCCTGTTCGGACTGGCCATGGACTATGAAGTATTCTTGGTCAGCCGCATGCGGGAAGCGTTCAAACAGACCGGAGACGCCAAGAAATCCGTGCGGATCGGCATGCGGGACAGCGGAGGAGTCGTCACGGCTGCCGGGCTGATCATGGTATCGGTCTTCACCGGCTTCATGCTGGCCGAAGATCCGATGATTAAGGTAATGGGCTTCGCTCTTACGTTCGGCATCTTCTTCGACGCCTTCGTCGTCCGGTTGTTCATCGTTCCCGGCGTAATGTCGCTGCTCGGCAAATCCGCCTGGTATCTGCCGAAATGGCTCGACCGCCTGCTGCCGAACCTGGATGTGGAAGGCGAGGAAGTCATGAAAGTCGTGGAAGAAAAACAAGCCAAAGCAAGCTGAGGAGCGGCCGCGAGGACAATGCGAGGCCGGTATCGATATGAAGAGTGCTTAAACCGCAAAAGAAAAGGCTGCCGATTCTGATCGGCAGCCTTTCTCTGTTCCGGCGGCGCATCCCGCGCGCGCGGCAAAGCGTAGGTTGAAGCGGATCTCCCGAAGGAGACCGGAACCATTTAATCGATACCCGGCACGCTCTCGGCAGCGTTCTTCGACGCGGCGCGGGCGTTTTTGCGTCCTTTCGAGGCAGCGGAGCCGCTTCCGCTTTCGGCGTTCGGGCCTCCGTCCGGCCCCGGCTTCTTCGCGTCGGCTCCCGAGGTCCCGCCGGCTTCGCCGTCCGCCGGACCGCCGGCGGCCTGCCGGCTCTCGGCGATCCGCTTCTCCTGCTCCTGATCTTCCAGCGCCGCCGTCAGCAGCGCCAGCGCGAGACCTTGGCCCCATCCCTGCGCCCATTTGCGGTCGATGCCCAAGTAGCCGTCGATATCGTTCATGACGGCGGTGCCCCCGGAGACGTTCAGCACGCGGCCGCTGCCTGTGATGTTGGCAATCACGCCTTCCAGCGCTTTGCGCACGTATTTGCCGTGCAGCGGGTTGCCCTGGATGATCATCGCGGCGGCAATGCCGGCCGTGGCCGAGACTTCGCCGTACGCTTCCGGATAGTCGAGCACCGTGCCCCAGAGACCGTCGCCTTGCTGCAGCTTCTTGATCGCGGCCAGTTGGTCGCGCAGCGAGCTCCAGATATGCATCATCGGCGGATAGAGATAGGCTTCCGGCAGGCCGCGCGCCGCGCGGGCCATCGTGTAGGCGCCCCAGGCGTTGGCGCGCGCCCAGTGAATACCGGACATATGATCCCGCTTGATGTTGTTGTAGCCGTGGTACCACAGCCCGTTATCCTCGTCCTGCAGGTAATTGATATGCCAGAAATACTGATGCAGCGCGTCGTGGATCAGTTCTTTGCGGTCCAGCATGACGCCCGCTCGCAGCAGGAAATATGCCGCCATGAACAGCGTGTCCGCCCAGGCCTGCTCGGGGAAATCGTTGTTGGCCGACACCGTATGCTGGAGCACGCGGTCCCCGAAGCGCAGCGCGTTTTTTTCCAAATAATCGATCTTGCTCAAGATAAGGTCCAGATACTTCTGCTCTTTCGTTTCGGCGTACAGCGTCAGCAGCATATGGCCCATCGCGCAGGCGTTGACCGTCCACACCGGCGGCAGGCCGGCTTCGACGTATTCGTCGACCCAGGCGATCATGCGATCCAGATATTTACGGTTTCCCGTCGCTTCGTAAGCGCGGCTCACGCCGTAATAAGCGACGCCGCACGGCCAATCCCAGGTCAGATCCATATCGAGGGTGTAGTCGGCGACCCGGTCGATGAGAGACTTCAGATCAAGCTTTTCCGTATGCAGTTTCATGGATTTTCGCTCCGTTTTCTCGAATTTTGTACCGCCGGTTTTCTGCTTGTAAGCGTTCTTATTCGGTTTTATGGTAGCACAACAACTTGTACATATTTTGCGTTTTTTGACCGGTTCTTCTCGGATCTTGCGCTCTTGCCGATATGGGTTATAATGGGGGCAGCTTGCGGGCGAAAGGAAGGCTGAGCGCATGGACGAGCTGTATCACGACAACGGCAAAGAGACATTTCTGGTGCACTACCGCAAAGGGCCGAGCTATCAGATGACGACCAGTCATTTTCATACGACGTACGAATTTTTCTATATGATGGACGGGCAGCGCAAATTTTTCATCAAGGACAGGACGCTGATCATCGAAGGAGGCGACATCGTCGTGGTGGCGCCGAACGTGCTGCACCGGACGACCAGCGCCGAGACGCCGGAATACGAACGCCTCGTCGTCAATGTGCACGAGAGCTACCTGCCCGAAGGCGGGGGTTCGCGGTCGGAAGTGCTGCGTCCGCTGTACGAGCGGGATTATGTGCTGCTGCGCCGCGGCGCCTACGAGTCGTCGGGCGTCGACGCGCTGGCCGGCGAGATGATTCGCGAGGTGAGGAGCGGGAAGCCGGGCTTCGAGGCCTACGCGCAGGCGCTGACGACCCAACTCCTGATCGCCTGCTGCCGCCTGCTGCCCGAAGAAGAGGAGCAGCCGCCGGCCCACAATCCCATGCACGAACGGATCTTCGAGGTGGTGCGCTACATCAACGGGCATTACGCGGAAGAGCTGACGCTGCAAAAATTGGGAGGGAAGCTGTACGTCAGCCCTTATTCGATCAGCCGTTCTTTTAAGGAAGCGACGGGCTTCACGTTCGTGGAATACGTGAACAGCGTGCGGGTCAAGGAAGCGATCACGCTGCTGCTGGGCACGACTTTAAAAGTGAACGTCATCGCGCGCAAAGTCGGCTTCGGCAGCGTGACGCACTTCGGACGCGTTTTCCGGGAAGTGACGGGACATGCGCCGCTTTTTTACCGGAAAGAGAGTCAAGTCCGTGAAGAAGTGAGCGCCGACACCCGGCGGAGCGCCGCAAAACGGGTAAAATAAAAACAGGAGGGATCAATCATGCGCATTCAGATGGACGAATATACGGAGAGCAAGATCAAGGAGCAGATCGGCGATCGTCCGGGCAGCCTGCGGCTGGTCTACGATACGATCAACTGCGGCTGCAACGGCGTCGTCACGCTTCAGATCGCGGACAAGCCGTGGGAGACGGACGTGCCGGTGGAATCGGACGTCTTCGAGGTCTGGACCGACCGCCAGCAGGAGCAGCAGTTCGATCCGGTGATGAAGCTGGAAGCGGACCGGAATTACCCGTCGTTCACGCTGTCCAGCGACGGAGCCGTATTTACGCGGAATTTGCGGGTTGCGGACCTGCGGGGATAAAAAAGACCGTCAATCGCTCGGGCAAGGGCGGTTGGCGGTTTTTTTCGTCGTATGCGGACACGGCGAATCTTCAGCGCGATAGTCCGTATACGACCGACGCGACGACAGCCAGAATCGCGACGATCGTCAAGACGATCTTCATGCTGCTGCGCGGAACGTCGCCGGCGGCCGTGCCGGTCTGTCCGTTCAACAAACTGAACATTCTGCGGCCGCGGTATTCATAATCGATGCGGTAAAAAGGCAGCAGCACGCGCCGGAAACGGAGACGGCGAAATTCGATCGTCAGCTTCAGGTCGGCTACCGAATCTCCGCCGATTCTGCGCGTCACCTTTTTTGCGAGCGCTTGATCGATCTTTTTCCGGCCGATTGCCCATCCTTGGGGGAAAGAAAGCGCGGAACCGGTCAGCCTGTAACCGCGAGTACGCTCCGGCAGCCAAGGTTCGAGCGCCGCATGATCGAAGTCGCTGATTTTTTCGAGCAGGCGGGTATCGTAAACGTCGGAGGCGGAGACATTCAGATGTTCGAAAGTCTGTCCGTGCTCGCCGCTTACCGGCGTATAGTCGGTCGTTGTCGAAGTCTCCGTATAAGTTTCGCTGTTGCCGTTGGAATCCGTTCGGGTGTAAGTATTCTCGAACCTTCTGTCAAGGCCTCTTCTCGCCGTGTAGAAGGAGTTCGTATCCGCGCCGAACGACCAGAAAGGCAGGTAGAGCGGTTCGATCGAAACGGGCAGCGCGCCGTGCCTGAAGAAACGGGATACGAAGCGCCGCTTTCTTCTCCACAGCAGGAAATGTTCTTCGGCCTGTACCGGAGACAACACGAAGGGAATCAACGCATCCGGCCAACCGGAAGGATCGGACGTATCCTGTGCCCGTTCCGGATCGAAATCATGTTCCGCGATCATATCGACATCATCCTTTTTCTGAATATATGACGCAATGCGTACCGGCCGAGCATTCGGTGCCGGATTACGTTCTTCTTCATTTATGCCTTATAATGAAAGTATATCGTTTATGACGCGTACACGAAACGCGAATCGGCCCGCGGAGCGAAACGCCCCGGGCTTGATCAGACCGTTTGCGGTTTGTGTACACGCCTTAACCAGATAAAGGAGGGGAATGGTTGCAGTTCACGGTAGATAACTCGATCCTGCTTTTTTCCGCTTTATTGATCGTCGGCGTATTGACCACGAAGTTTTCTTCTCGTCTGGGCGTACCCTCGCTCGTGTTCTTTATCGTAGTCGGAATGGTATTGAGCCGATTCATTTATTTCGACAATGCGTATTTGACGCAGCTGTTCGGCATCGTGGCGCTTATCGTCATTTTGTTCGAAGGCGGGCTTCAGACGAAATGGACCAGCATGAAAAAGGTGATCGTGCCTTCCGCCACCCTGGCGACCGTCGGCGTGCTGATCACGACGGTTACGATCGGCGCGCTGGCCAAATACATTTTGGGCCTGACCTGGCTCGAAGGCATGCTGTTCGGCGCGATCGTCGGTTCGACCGACGCGGCGGCCATATTCGCGGTGCTGGGCAGCAAAAACATCCGGCCGAAGCTGACGGCGACGCTCGAAGCCGAGTCGGGCACGAACGATCCGATGGCGATCTTTTTGACCGTATCGTTGATTCAGCTTATCCAAAATCCGGAATCGAGCTTTCTGACGCTGATCCTCGGCTTCGTATGGCAGATGGGACTGGGCCTGGTGATGGGGCTGCTGCTCGGGAAAGTCTCGGTGGCGATCATCAACAAGATCAACCTCGATTCTTCCGGGCTGTACCCGGTTCTGTCCATGGCGCTTGCCGTACTGACGTACAGCGGCACGGCGATGCTCCATGGAAGCGGATTGCTGGCCGTATACGTCATGGCGGTGCTGGTCGGCAACTCGGACCTGACCTATCGTCATTCCATCTTCCGCTTCAACGAAGGCTTCGCGTGGATGATGCAAATTCTGATGTTTATCCTGCTGGGTCTGCTGGTCTTCCCGCATCAGCTGCCTTCCGTCACCTGGCAGGGACTCGGATTGTCGATCCTGCTTATGTTCGTGGCAAGGCCGCTGGGCGTTTTCGTAAGCATGATCTTCATGAAATTCGATCTCAAAGAAATCACGTTCATCTCATGGGCGGGGCTGCGCGGGGCGGTTCCGATCGTGCTGGCCACATACCCCATGATCGCGGGCATCGAGCATAGTCAGCTGATTTTCAACGTCGTCTTTTTCGTCGTCTTGACCTCGGCTCTGATCCAGGGCTCTACCATTTCGTTCCTGGCGGATAAACTGGGACTGCTGGGCGGAAAAAAGGCGACGGCCCCCCACAGTCTGGAGCTGGTGTCGATCGGCAAAACGAACTCGGAAATCATCGAGATCGACGTGGAAGAAAATTCGGTCGTGGAAGGCAAACAGATCCAGCACGCCAAGCTTCCCGTAGAAGCGCTCGTCACGGCGATCGTGCGCGACGAGAAGATCATTACGCCCAAGGGCGCGACACGGATCAAGGCCGGCGACATTCTGTACGTCCTGCTGCCCAAGTCGATGCGCAAGCAGGTGCAGGCGATGTTCGACAAGCCGGAAGAAACGCCCGAACCTCCGGCTCCTCCGGAACCGAAAAAGCGGGCGCCGAACAAATAACGGATACTTAAAAAGGGGCCTGCTTCGGCAGGTCCCTTTTTTGAGCGAAAATTCGCGAAAAGCAAACAAAAACATGAAAACCGTACAACATAAAAGAATTATTCGTGGACAGACCAACTGGAAATCCTTAATATAAGAGAGAGTTATTGACGGAAGATTTTTTTGTAAGCGTTAACATTTTGATTTATTAAATCGTATAAATGATCGTTTTGTGCTTTTTTGCTTTACCATTCGGTTTTTCGGCAGGGATTAGCGGACTGCGAGAACGCGTTTTTCGGCCACGAAATCCATCCGATCGGAGGAATCCCGTATGAAACGTTTCCCGATGACGCTGCAGCTGGCGCTCATCCTGTTTATCGTCATGGTCATCCCGGCGAGCATCCTGACCTGGTACAGCGGCGAACAGAGCTTTCGCGACTCGGAGCGGCAGATCGCCGAATCTTCGCTTGCCGAGCTGGTCGCCGGCCGCAGGCTGAACGAGAACGCGCTGAACAATCTGGCTCAGGACGTGGTCAGGCTGTCCGCGATCGGCACGTTCGATCGGCTTCGCCCTTTTCCGACGTACGACGAGATCAGCGCGGATTACGGACGGATCAGCAGGGCGATGACCGTGATGCGCGAGTTGACCAACCTCAACCACCGGGCGGACGGCATATATTCTTCGTTTTTTTATATGCAGGATTCCGATTACGTCGTCTCCACCGACCGCAGCATCACGAGGCTGGAACGGTACGAAGATCTCGGGTGGATCGACGAGGCGTTGGAGCGACGTTCCGGAGGCATCGCGGGAATTTGGGTGCCGCGTAAGCTGGATTCCGGCGTGAAGGTCGTGTCGTACGTGCTGCCGCTGAACCGGCTGTCCACGACGACCAAAGGCACGATCGTGATCAACGTGCGCGAAAGCCAGCTCGGCCAATACATGTATTCCGCGAACGAAGCGAGCGCGGGCTACGCCCTGATCGACGGGGACGGAACGATGGTATCCTCGCCGGATAAGAGCCTGCTGCTCAAGAATATCGCCGATCTGCCGGTATACGGCGAGCTGCTGAAGAACTCTCCGAGCGAAGGCTATGCGTTCCGGGAAGTGAACGGCGACCGGCTGCTGTACGCCTGGTCGGATTCGCAGCTGCTCGGATGGACCCATGTCGGCGTCTTTTCCGTGCAGGAGCTGCTCACGCAGACGCACGCCCGGCAGAGCGGACTCGTGCTGATGACGGCGATCATCATCTTCGTCGGCGCGTTCGTCACGCTGCTGCTGGCGACCTGGCTGTCCCGCCCCGCCCGCCAGCTGGTTCGCCGCTTGAACGAAGAATCCGGCGCCAAGCTTCCCCGCCGCAACGAGTTCGCTTTTCTCGAGGACGCTTTCCTGAGCATGAGAGACGAGGAATCCAGGCTGCATACGCTGCTTCAGCAAAGGGAACGGGATGCGCGAAGCCTGGCCGTCCAGCATCTGCTGCGCGGCGAAGTGACCCGTCCGGTGGAAGAGATTTTCCCGTACGAGCATTTTCGGGTGGCCGCGATCTCGATCGACGGCTACCGGCAGTACGTCAGCAAGCATAATTCCGAGACGCGCAGCTATCACCGCTATCTGCTGAGCGGCTACTGCGACAGCTTGTTCGAAGAAGGAATAACCAGCCACTTCCTTTACCGCGGCGACGGTTATTTCACGCTGGTGATCAACGACGGACGGGAAGAAGGCGAGCGCGGCGGCATACGCGGTCTGATGCAGCAGCTTGCGTCCCGCGCGGAGGAAGTGCTCGGCCATACGGTGACGATCGGGCTGAGCGGGGAAAAAGACGACGCCCAGTACATCCGCGATCTGGCCGCGGAAGCGTCGGAAGCCGTCAAGCGCCGCATGATCGCCGGCAGCGGCGGCATCCACTGCGGGCCCCGCGAAGACGACGGCAGCGGCAAATACATTTATCCGGCGCACAGCGAACGGCGCATTCTGAACTTTCTCGACGCCGGGGATCTGGCCGGCATCGATCGGGAGCTGGACAAGATCGTCTGCGACATCCGGTCCGCCGACTCGGTCTCGTACGACAACATTCTGTTTATCTACAATCAGTTGGTGGGCGTGACGATCAAGCATCTGCGAGAAAACGACAATCATGCCGCGCGGATCGTCGCCGGACGCGGCAGCGTCTACTCGGTGATCTCTTCCCTCGACACGCTGAACGACCTTCAGGCCTATCTGCACGAATTTTACGCGGAAGTGGTGTCGGCGTCGGCCAAACCGGCCTCAAGCGAAGCGGCTTCGCACGGCGAACGCATCGCGGCCTATCTGCGCGAGCATTACCGCGAGGAAGTCGTATTCGAAGACATGGCGAGCGAGCTCGGCATCAGCTATTCCTATATGCGCAAGATCGCGTACGAGACGCTCGGATGCAGCCTGATCGACTACTTGAACAAGCTGCGGGTCGAAGAAGCGAAGCGGCTGCTGCTGGCGGGGGGACGGACGATCACGGAGATCGCGGCCGAAGTCGGCTACGAGAACGCGCGCAGCTTCAATCGCTTTTTCCACAAATACGAAGGCATGGCTCCGAGCGCTTACAAGACCAAACAGCGTACCTCTTAAGCGGGTTTTCGATCCTTTTTTCTATTGTCCGATTCCCTCCGGAAGGAAGCGCCATTTCTGATTCGGACGGTCGAAAATGATCTTCCTGATGCTGGAAAAACGCGCAGCGGCGCGGGTTGAATCAAAAATGGATGCCGGCATCAACACTCGTCGTTTACCTCCTGCCGAAGCACGGGCTATGATGGGCACAACTTCCGGCGACGGATGGAAAAAACGAAAGGGGAGGTGAAAACGTGAAGGGAGCAAGCGTCGCTAAAAGAAAAAATGAAACCGCTTCATTACGATCGGGACGCAGCTACGGAGTTCTCTATTACTTGCGCCGCGATTGGCAGCTGTACACTCTTCTGCTCCTTCCGCTGGCTCTCGTGCTGGTCTTCAAATATTCGCCGCTGGCGGGCCTGGTGCTCGCGTTCAAGGACTATAAGATCGCGAGAGGGTTCTGGGGCAGCGAATGGGTCGGCATGGAGGTCTTTCAGGAACTGTTCGCCAAAAAAGACTTTTCCAGAGCCGTCCGCAACACGCTTCTTCTTAACGTGATGGACCTGCTGCTCAGCTTCACGGTGCCGATCTTCCTGGCGCTGCTGCTGCATGAGGTCAAAAACGTGCTGTTCAAACGCATCAATCAAACGCTGCTGTATCTGCCGCACTTCCTGTCCTGGGTCATCATCGGGGCAATCGCCTATCAGCTGCTCGGCGAAGGCAGCGGGATGATCAACAACCTGATCGCGCAGCTGGGCGGAACGCGAATACCGTTCCTCCAGGAAGACATGAACTGGCTTATCAGCTATCTGCTGATCGGGATTTGGGCCAGCATGGGTTGGGGTACGATCATTTATCTGGCTTCGATGAGCAGCATCAACCCGGATCTGTACGAAGCGGCGACCGTGGACGGCGCGGGACGCTGGCGCAAGATGTGGAATGTCACGCTGCCTTCCATCCGTCCGACGATCGTGACCCTGCTGATCATGAGCCTGGGCGGCGTGATGGGCGGTTCGTTCGAACGGATCTACGCGCTGCTGAACCGCGCCACCACGGAGTACACGACGACCATTCCGGTACTCGTATACCGCTGGGGGATCGAAGGCGGGGACATCAGCCGGGCGACCGCGCTCGGATTGTTCCAGGCGCTGATCGGACTGATTCTTGTCTTGACGACCGACCGGGTCGCCAAGAAGTTGGGCGAAGACGGATTGTTATAAGAGAGGAGGACGGCCATGAAAGCCGTGCACAAAGCTCCGGTCGGAAGCCGTCGGCGCTTCGATATCTGGGGATTCCTGATTCATGTCGCCTTGGTCATCATTTCGCTGATCTGTTTTCTGCCTTATCTTCACGTGGTGGCCAAGTCGTTCAGCGAAGACGCCTATGTCATCGCGAATAAAGTCTTTCTTTGGCCGAGAGGCTTCAGCCTCGAAGCTTACGCCAAGATTTTTGCCGACGCCAGCATTCTGAAATCGCTGTACGTATCGGTCATCGTGACGGTGCTGTTCACCGTCCTGGGCATGGTCGTGACGATCTGCGCCGCGTACCCGCTGTCCAGAAGGCAATTGAAGGGCCGCTCGACGCTGACGTTCATCTTCCTGTTCACGATGTACTTCAGCGGCGGGATCATTCCGGAATACATGCTGATCAACAGTCTGGGCATGCTGGATACGCTCTGGGCGCTTATTCTTCCGCTCGCGTTCAGCGCCTACAATCTGCTGATTCTCAAGACGACGTTCACGCACAGCGTCCCCGTCAGCCTGGAAGAATCGGCGCGCATCGACGGAGCCGGGCATTTCCGGATCCTGACCAGCATCGTTCTGCCGCTGTCCAAGCCGATTATCGCTACACTGTCGCTGTTCTACGCGGTCGGCCGCTGGAACGCTTACCAGGACGCCTTATTCTACATCAAACATAACGTCGATCTGCGTCCGCTTCAGCTCAAACTGTATTATCTGGTCGTGCAGGCAAGCGAAAGCTTCCAGCTTGAAGCGACCGAAGTCACGCTGAGCAATCCCGAAGTGTTGAAAGCATCCGTCGTCGTCTTCGCGACCATTCCGATCATCTGCATTTACCCGTTCGTGCAAAAGTATTTCGTTCAAGGCACGATGCTGGGCGCGGTGAAGGAATAACGGTCGGGGTACATGAAAAAAACGTTAAGAAAAGAGTTACTGGATGAACGTTATTTTCTTCGCTTCGCTACGAAAAAACGTAAAAAGAGTTACTGGATGTACGTTATTTTCTTCGCTTCGCTACGAAAAAACGGAGGGGGATTCATATGATCAAGAAGAAAAGATGGGGATTCAAATGTCTGACCGGTCTGGCGGTAGTCGCCATGCTCGCGGGCTGCAGCGGCGGCGGATCGGGCAACGAGGCGGGCGGGTCGAAAAGTTCCGATTCCGGCGGTACGCCGGCGGCTTCGGCCGAAGGGTTCCCGGATTACTCGGCCGGATTCCCGGAGAAGGTCAATCTCGACATTCCCGTATATGAACGCGCTTTCGAAGGCTGGAACGTTACCGACAATTACTATACCCGGTGGATTCAGAAGGAATTCGGCGACAAGTATAATGTAAGCGTTAACTTCGTGCCGATCACCCGCAGCAGCGAAGTGACCGACTTCGAGCAGCTGCTGGCTTCGCACAAAGCGCCGGATATCATTTTCCACTACGATATGCCGCAGGCGCTGGCTTATTACGGCGAAGACGTGCTGCAGGAGCTGAATTACGACGAAGTCAAGCATTATGCGCCGACCTACTGGAAGAACACGGGCGAGATCGTCGAGCAGTACGGCGTGATCGACGATAAGCCGACTTTCGTTTTCGCTTCCCGTCCGAACGCCGACAACTTCACGACGATCATCCGCAAAGACTGGGTCGAGAAGGTCGGCATGAAGGTCGAAGACCTGACGTCGCTCGAGAAATACAACGAAATGCTGCAAAAATGGAAGGAAGCCGGACTGGGCGTGACGGGCGGCAGCCTGATCCAGAACTCTTTCAACTACAACTATGCTTTCCGCGATTGGCCGTTCGACCCGAAATACCGCGCGCTTTACTCCGACCTGTCCGTAGCCGATTTCACGACGGCGGATACGGAGCGGTACCTGCGCAACCTGAACTACCAGTACAACAACGGTCTGATCGATAAGGAATTCTACCTGCGCGACGACGACTCCAAGATCAAAGCGGAATTCGTGGCGGGCAAAACGGGCACGTACGGTACGTACCTGACGAACAACACGGACGTGTTCGCGGCAGCGCTGAAAAACAACCCGGATGCCGAATTCGCCATTCTGCCTCCGTACGCCGGCGTGCCGGAAGGCCGCAAGCCGCAGGGACGGGCATACTGGCCGTTCGGATTCATCATGGGCATCAACTACGAATCGACCGACATGGAACGCGCCGCCGTGTGGATGTACCTCGAATGGATGAGCCAGCCGGAGAATCTGTTCTTCCTGCAAAACGGGGTGGAAGGCGAGAACTACAAGCTCGACGATCAAGGCATCGCGGTCCGCAACGTGGACTACAAAGGCGAATCCGTCCTGGCGCAGAACAACAACAAAGACTACTGGGCGCTCGTAACGGAAACGGCGCAGTACCCGGATGCCGAAAAAACGCTGGAAGCCAACAAACGCAACTGGGCGCCTCCGGGCCACGAATACCTGGTCGACGACCTGGTCAAATATTATAACGAAACGTCGGAATTCCGGACGCCGGACGCTCTGTACACCGTCGTGCTCGACAGCGTGAACGATTACAAAGCCGACCTGAACGTGCTGTTCCAGGAGCTGTATCTCAAAGTCGCGCTCGCTCCGGAAGACCAGTTCGACAAGCTTTACGAAGAAGCCAAGCAGCAGTATCTCGACGCGGGCTATCAAGAAATTCTGGACGAGAAGCAGGAAGCGATCGACGAAGGGAAATATAAGTAAGTTCGGACTCAAGAACAAAAGAACGGAAAAGAAAGCCGGGAGGAAGCGCGGAATGTCGCGCTCCTCCCTTTTTGCCGTCCGGAGAAACGCAAAAAAGAGGCGGATAGCGGGGGCTGCCGAGGCGCGGCAAGCAGGTGCCCGGAACATGCACGCAGCCGGAAATTCGAGTTTATGCTCGACTTTCGGCTGTTTATATATTGAAAATGCGGCTCCCCGCCGGGCGAGCCTGTATAATAACGGTATTTACCTGCGTATGGATCCGCTGCGGCGGCGATTCAGCGGCCGCGAGGCGATCGAAGAAAGGAAGTGCGAGGATGGGCGAAGGAGAAAAAGAATATGAAGAACCTGTAGGGGAAAACGGCAAGGACACTGCGCGGAAGAGGAACGCGCGTATTGACCTGAACTGCGATCTCGGCGAAAGCTTCGGCGCTTATACGCTGGGGCGGGACGCCGAGATTCTCCCGCACGTAACGTCGGCGAACATCGCCTGCGGCTTCCATGCGGGCGATCCGTCCGTGATGCGGCGGACGGTTCGGCTGGCGCTGGAAGCGGGCGTATCGATCGGCGCCCATCCGGGGCTGCCGGACCTGGTCGGCTTCGGCCGGCGGAACATGGACGTCTCGGCGGACGAAGTCTACGCCATGACGCTGTACCAGATCGGCGCGCTGGAGGCGATCGCGCGCGCCGAAGGCGGCGTGCTGCGCCATGTGAAGCCCCACGGCGCGCTGTACAACATGGCCGCCCGCGACGCCGCGCTGGCGGATGCGATCGCCCGCGCGGCAGCCCGGGTCGATGCCGGGCTGATCCTGTTCGGATTGTCGGGCAGCGAACTGATCCGGGCGGGGCGGGAGGCCGGCTTGAGGACGGCCAGCGAAGTATTCGCGGACCGGACGTATTTACCGGACGGCTCGCTGACGCCGAGAAGCCGTCCCGGCGCGCTGATCGGGAGCGACGACGAGGCGATCGCCCAAGTGCTTCGCATGATTGCCGAAGGCAGGGTGCGAAGCGCGGACGGCGCGGACGTGGAGATCGCCGCGGATACCGTCTGCATTCACGGCGACGGACCGCACGCGGCGGATTTTGCCCGCCGGATCCGTCAGGCCTGCGAAGAGGCCGGCATTCGGGTCGCGGCCATGAACGCCCGGCAGCAGCAGGCGGATTAGAATCATCAAACGGCGAAGCGCCGCAGAACAAGGAGGCTACCTATGCAACCCGGCAAAAACAAACAAGGCACTTCGCTAGCCGAACCGCCGAAATCGAATTGGAGCGTCATGCTCGGCGCCGTTTTCCTGATGGCGACGTCGGCGATCGGTCCGGGCTTTCTCACCCAGACGACCGTGTTCACCCAACAGCTCGCCGCGAGCTTCGGCTTCGTTATTCTGATCTCCATCATTTTGGACATCGGCGCGCAGATGAATATTTGGCGGATCATCGCCGTGTCCGGGAAAAGGGGGCAGGACATCGCCAATATGGTGCTGCCCGGCCTCAGCTACGGACTCGCTTTTCTGATCGTGTTCGGAGGCATCGCCTTTAACATCGGCAATATCGCGGGAGCGGGCCTCGGCCTGAACGTGCTGTTCGGCACGTCCGCGGAAGTCGGCGCGATCTGCAGCGCGGTGATCGCGATCGCCGTTTTCCTGATTCGCGACGCGGGCAAGGCCATGGACCGCTTCACCCAGATCGCGGGCGCCGCGATGATCCTGCTGACGCTGTACGTCGTGATCACGTCGGCTCCGCCGGTCGGCGAAGCGGTCGTGAAGACGTTCGCGCCCGACCGGATCGACATGCTGGCCATCGTCACGCTGGTCGGCGGCACGGTCGGCGGGTATATTACGTTTGCGGGCGGACACCGTCTGCTCGATGCCGGCATCAAAGGACGGGCGGTGCTGCCGCAGGTTACGAAAACGTCGGTCTACGGCATTCTGGTCACTTCGGTCATGCGGGTGCTGCTCTTCCTGGCCGCGCTGGGGTCGTCGCCCAGGGACTGGCCGTCGATCCGGGAAATCCGCCGGCTTCGGTATTCCGGCTTGCGGCGGGCAATGTCGGATATAAGCTGTTCGGGATCGTGATGTGGGGAGCGGCGATCACGTCGGTGATCGGCTCGGCTTACACGTCCGTGTCGTTCGTCCGCAGCTTCAGCCCGAAAATCGACCGGAATTACAAGTTTTATATCATCGGATTCATCGCCGTTTCGACGCTGATCTTCGTCCTCGTCGGCAGACCGGTGGGTATGCTGGTGCTGGCCGGCGCGCTGAACGGCATGATTCTGCCGATCGGCCTGTGCGTGCTGCTGATCGCGGCTTACCGGCGAAACATCGTCGGCGATTACCGGCATCCGCTCTGGCTGACCGTCTTCGGCGGCCTGATCGTGCTGGTCATGGCCTATATGAGCGGGTATACGCTGATCAACGAAATTCCGAAGCTGTTCCAATAAATAAAGGCGAGTCACTTATCGAAACGAAGGGAGGAATCGGGTCATGAACCGCACTGCAGCTTCGCCCGAACCGAAAATTTCTCCGTACGGCGAATGCGCCGTGCGCGTCGCCTGGGAAGCCGAGATCCGGCCGGACATCCACCGCCGGGTCAAGGCGCTGAGCGAAGCGCTGGAGGGTCGTCCTTTTCCGGGCATGGTCGAATGCGTGCCTTCGTATGCGGCCGTTACCGTGTTCTACGATCCGTTCGAGACGGGAAACGCCCGCAGGCGAGGAGAATTCGGAGACGAACGGCGAAACGGGGAAGAACCGGTCTATCGGACCGTGTGCGACCTGCTCGGACGGATGGCGGGCAGCTTGAACCTGTCGGCCGAAGCGGAGCCGAGAGTCGTCGACATTCCCGTCTGCTACGGCGGCGAGCACGGTCCCGACCTGGAAGAAGTGGCGGGCCATGCGGGTTTGACGCCGGAGAAGGTCGTGGAGATTCATGCCGGAGGCGACTATCTGGTGTATATGATCGGCTTTGCGCCGGGCTTCCCGTACCTCGGCGGTATGCCCGAATCGATCGCGGCGCCGCGGCGGCAGACGCCGCGATCCGCTATCCCGGCGGGAGCGGTCGGCATCGCCGGGAAGCAGACCGGCGTCTATCCGCTGTCGACGCCCGGCGGCTGGCAGTTGATCGGCCGGACGCCGCTGGCGCTGTTCCGTCCGGCGGAAGATCCGCCGAGCCTGCTGCGCGCCGGCGACCGGGTTCGTTTCCGGCCGATCGGGCCGGAAGAATTTCTGCGGCTGGAAGCCGCGCACGGGGAGGGGCGGCCATGACCATCACCGTGCTGATGCCGGGCATGCAGACGACCGTGCAGGATCTGGGCCGAGCCGGATACCAGAAATACGGCGTCGTGGCCGGAGGAGCCGCGGACCCGTACGCGCTGCGGGTCGCGAACCTGCTCGTCGGCAGCGACGAGGGAGCCGCCGGACTCGAAATCACGTTAAGCGGGCCGACGCTTCGCTTCGGCCGCGACACGCTGGTCGCCGTAACCGGCGGCGATCTGTCGCCGAGCGTGAACGGCGCGCCGCTGCCGATGTGGCGGCCGGCGCTGCTGCCGGCAGGCGCCGAACTCCGCTTCGGCGCGGCAAAGAGCGGCTGCCGCGCTTATCTCGCGATCGCCGGCGGCTTCGACGTGCCGCCGGTCATGGGCAGCCGCGGCACGTACCTGCGGGCCGGGATCGGCGGTTTCGAAGGCCGCGAGCTGCGCGCGGGCGACGTTCTGGCGCCGGGAGAACCCGGCGAGGCGTCGCTGAGGCTGGCCCGGCGGCTCTCGGGTGCCGAAGGGGAGACGTTCGCGGCGACGTCTTGGTACGCGGACAACCGGTACATTCCGCCAGGCCGCACAGCACTTGCCGTAAGGGCGGTGCGCGGCCCGGAATTCGACGCGTTCTCG
Organism: Saccharibacillus alkalitolerans; assembly: GCF_011090185.1. Taxonomy (GTDB): domain Bacteria; phylum Bacillota; class Bacilli; order Paenibacillales; family Paenibacillaceae; genus Saccharibacillus; species Saccharibacillus alkalitolerans. The sequence goes on from NZ_JAAFGS010000007.1 coordinate 135,229, forward strand.
GCCGGAAGCCGGCAGGCCTGGTTCTCGAGGGCATTCGAAGCGACGCCGCAGTGCGACCGGATGGGCTGCCGCCTGACCGGACCGCCGCTCGCTCCGGAGCGGCCGCTCGAGATGCTGTCCGAAGCGGTGGCGCCGGGAACGGTGCAGGTGCCGCCCGACGGCAACCCGATTCTGCTGCTGGCGGATCGGCAGACGGCCGGAGGCTATCCGCGCATCGCTCAGATCGCGGCGGTCGACCTGCCCGTCGCGGCGCAGCTGCGGCCCGGGCAGCGGATCTCTTTTTACGAAATTACGGCGGAAGAAGCCGAGAAATTGTATCGAGACAGGGAAGAGAAGATCCGGCTTATGCGGCGGTTTATAGAGCTGCAGCCGATATAAGAACCGAATCATGCAGGCGTTCCGGGAGACGGAACGCTTTTTTTTGCCGCTGCGCGCCGCAATAGGAGCAGGATATAAAAAATCTGACGCGCGCTGGCGCAAAAGAGGAGGAAACGGCTATTTTCACAAAATTGTCACATGATAAAATAAGAAGGCCGGATGCGAGGCGGCCAAATCGGCCGCCGCAGCGGTTGTCGCCCGAATAGAATCGTCGTTCGACGTTTTTTTATAGATAGGGGAGAAAGGAACGGATGACATGACTGAATTTCACGGAACGTACGAGCTTCATTTCGTTCTTTTTTCGCTTTTCATTTCGTTCTTCGCCTCCTGCAGCGCGCTGTACGTCTACGAGCGCGTGCTGGTGCTGAGCGGACCGACGCGGCGCTTATGGATGCTGCTCGGCTCGGTCACGATGGGGCTCGGCATCTGGTCCATGCATTTTATCGGCATGCTGGCCTACCGACTGCCGGTGCAGGTCGATTACACGCCAGGCTGGCTGCTGCTTTCCATTGTGCTTCCCGTGCTTGCGGTATGGGGAGCCTTTCGTATGATCGCCAGCGACGTAACCCGCACGGGCAGCCTGCTGGCCGGGTCGGCGTTTATGGGCGGAGCCATACTGGCCATGCATTACAGCGGAATGGCCGCGATGAGCATGCCGCTCCGGATGCAGCATGACTGGCGTTATGTGACGCTGTCCGTGCTGATCGCGTTCGGCGCTTCGTTCGCCGCGCTTAAGCTGTCGGCCGTGCACCGGAAGCATCGCTGCGCCCGGCTCAGGCTGCCGTTCCGGCTGGCCGTCGCGCTGCTGCTCGGGGGAGCGGTGGCGGGGATGCACTATACGGCGATGGCGGCGGTTCGTTTTCACGGCATGGAGAGCGAGATGTCTCACCATATCCGGCCGACGGGCGCGAGTTATGCCGACGAGTCGATGCTGGCGATCTTGATCGGCGCCGCGACGCTGCTGATCCTGGTGGTCGTGCTGATCAGCCAGGCGATCGACCGGAAAGTCGCGCTGCGCTTGGCGGATTCGAACCGCCGTCGTTACGATTCCATCTTCGAGCATAATCCGGACGCCGTCTGCCTGTACGAAAACGGAAGGCTGGCGAGAGCCAATCCGGCGCTGGAGCGGATTACGGGATATGCCTTCGAGGAGCTTCGCGGCACCACGTTCGACGAGCTGCTGTTCGAAGAAGATCGCGAACGGCTCAAAGCCTGTTACGACGCGGCTCTGTCGGGCGAATCCGATACGACCGAGCTGCGCATCCGCGGCAAGCACCGCGTCGAGATCTGGCTCAGCTTGACGATGGTTCCGCTTGAAAACGAAGCCGGCATCCGTGACGTCTACACGATTTCCCGGGACATTACGGACCGAAAGCGGGCGGAACGGGAACTGCGCGCGGCGAAAGCGGAAGCCGAGGAAGCGCTGCGGATCAAAGGAGATTTTCTTGCCGTCATGAGTCATGAACTGCGAACCCCGCTGAACGGAGTGCTGGGCATCAGCGACATTCTGCTGGATACGCCGCTGAGCGACGAGCAGAAGGAATACGTAAGGCTGATTCATCGGAGCGGCTCGGCGCTGCTGTACGTGATCAACGACGTGCTCGACTTCTCGAAGCTCGAGGCGGGCAAGTTGAAGACGGTCAGCGAGCCTCTGGCGCTGAAGACGCTGTTGGGCGACGTGGCCGGGCTCTATGCCGTGCAGGCGGAACAGAAAGGGGTGTCGTTCGCCAGCGCGATCGGGCCGGGAATCCCGGAAATTCTGCTCGGCGACGAACACCGGATTCGCCAAGTGCTGATGAATTTGCTGAGCAACGCGCTCAAGTTCACGTCCGAAGGCGGGATCGAGTTACGCGCCGACGTGGAAGAACTGCGGAGCGGAACGCCGGAAGGGCGGAAATTTCCGAGACCCGGAAGCGTCGTTCTGATGCGCTTTTCCGTGCGGGACAGCGGGATCGGCATTCGGCCCGAGGAACGGGACAAGCTGTTCCAACCGTTTTACCAGACCTCTTCGGCCGCGAATCGGATGCAGAACGGCACGGGCCTCGGGCTTGCGATCTGCAAAAACCTCGTCGAACTGATGGGGGGCCGGATCGGAGTGGAGTCGGTCGAAGGCGCCGGATCGGTGTTCTCCTTCACCGTGCCGATGCCGGTATACCGGGAGGAGCGGGACGGAGAACTGGCAGGGGCCAAGAGCTGAACGCGTCGGCAAAGAGCGAGACGGGGTGCGGAAAGATTCCGAAGGGTTCGAGCCGCGCGAAGAAATCGGAACACAGGCCGGGCAGGAAGCGAAGCCGCTTCGAAGCTCGGCCTTTTGCGCTCGCAAGTCGGCGCCGACGCGCCAAGGTGCCAAGACGCAAAGATGCCAGGACGCAAAGGTGCCAAGACGTCGAGACAACAAGCGCCAAGACGGTAGAGCGCAAGCGGCCAAGGTGCCGACACCAAGCCGGCTGCCGGCCTACGGATCTTAAAATCCGGGAGGCCGGCTTTTTGCCGTTCGGCTCGGGCTCGGCATGCCGGGGCAGGGAGATGAGCGGCCGGCAGTTCCGCGGTTCAATGGCTCCTTGGGATGAAGAGCACAAGTAGATGCGTAAGAGCAGCTATTTGTCGCGCAAGAACGCCTTTTTACCGAATAGATGCGCAGGAGCAGTTATTTCGCTTGATCGCCGCCGAAACCCTTCCTTTTTCATGAAATAGCTGCTTCCATGCATCTATTTCGAAATTTCAGGAGAAAAAGGAGAAAATAAGTGCTCTTACGCAGCTATTTTTAAAAGAGTGCGGACTGAGTGCTTATCGAACCCGCTTACATCCGGTTTTCGCGCGAAGACGGAAGGAGATTTGCCGGCATCATGCGGAATGCAGAACCTGGGATGCCGAGCAGCTGCGCCGGAAAATGGGTCTTGTCCGCTGCTTTTTTGCCGTTTTCGCGTTTTGACGGCGCCGGACTGCTTGAGCGAAACGGGGATGAGGGTGATATACCTTGAAGGAATAAATATCCAATTCGAGAAAGGAGCGAGGAGCGGTGACAAAAGACATCGATTCCCTGGATTCGTTGGCGGCTGCGATTCCCCTGCTTAAGGCGGCGTTACCTGTCGAAGCCTCGATCGCTTTGTGCGACATGCGGCAGTTCACGGCCTATTGGCCGGGCGAGCGAATCAATCTGAACATCAAGCCGGGCCAGCTTCTGCAGGAAGGAGAGCCTCTGCTGCTTGCGCTGCGCAGCGGCAGGGCGCTGCGTGCCGAGGTACCCGCGGAATATTACGGATTCGCCTTCACGGGTACGGCCACTCCGGTCAAGGACGGGAACGGACGGATCATCGGCGGGATCGCCGTGCAGGTGCGGCGGCACAGCGAGCTGATCGAGATTGCCGACCGAATCGCCGAGTCGCTGACGCAGGCGGGCGAGCAGGTCGCGAGCATCGCCGCAGGATCGGGCGGTCTGTCGGACGCTTCGAACGACCTGCTGGGCTTGTCCCGGCAGGCGGAAGAAAATGCTTACGGCGCGGACGGCGTCGTCCGGATGATTAAGGAAGTAGCCGACCAGACGCATCTGCTGGGCATCAACGCGGCGATCGAGGCGGCTCATGCCGGCGAAGCGGGCGCGGGCTTCGGCATCGTGGCATCCGAGATCCGCAAGCTGTCCGGCCAGACCGTCAGCTCGACGAACAGCATCCGCGGCACGCTGGACGCGTTCAAAAAGCTGACGGCGCAGATGAGCGGTTCGATCGAGCGGATCGCGGAAACCGGTCAGAGTCAGGCGGCGTCGACCGAAGAACTGTCGGCCATGATCCGGGAAATTCGCGAGATGTCGGCCAAGTTGAACGAATTCGCGAAGCAGCTGTAAGCGAACTCGTTCGGGACTGCCGGCGCTAAGCGTTCAGGGGCCTTATTCGCGCAGCGAGCGGGCCGAAGCGGGCAAGCGGTCCCGTTCGCGTCGGAGCCGCATTTTCCATGCGAAAACTCCCGGAAGCGAAAGCACCTTCGTGCTTCCGCTTCCGGGAGTTCGTTTTTTCGGCGTCGCGTACTGCGCGTTTTCGTTATCCCTTTGCCGGGAAGCCCGGACCCGACAGCACGCTGTTCACGAGGTCGCCCATGCCTTCCCACGAATCCTTCATTAGAAAATCGTCCTGCAGGGTGCGGTTCCACGGACGCGGAATGCCGATCGTGCGTTTGCCCGCTTCTCGCGCGGCGAGCAGGTTATGCGGGCCGTCGTCGATCAGCAGATCGAACTCCAGCAGGTATTTGCGCTTGGCGACGAAAAAGTTCTCGAACGGAATGAACGGCATATGCCGCTGCAGCCAGTTCCATTTCTCGGGAACCGCCGAAGGGCGTGCCGCCGTCACGATAATCACGTCGTGCTCCTCGCTGATCCGGCGGACTTCCTCGATCGTGTGCTCGTCGAAGATTTCCAGTTCTTCGTAGAGCTTCGGCCGCCCGAAAAAAATCTCCTCGTTGCATTCCGGGTGCCAGATGCCGCTGAGGTCGAAGCTGACCACCTGATCGATCGTAAGCGGGAGGTCGGGATAAGCGGCGTTATGGTAATGAATGGCCTTCGGCACCAGATGACAGATCGTGTCGTCCATGTCGATGGCTACGATTTTTTTGCTCATGACAGTCCTCTCCAGTCTGAAAAAGTATTGCGGTCTTTCTTGAAAACGCGGATATCTGCATTGTAGCGAACTTCATGCGCGATGGCAAAGAATTGCCGGATTTTGGAGGAGGCGGCAGGGGGAGACGGCAGGAAGCGCCAAGCTCCGCAGGTTGCTTTTTCGACGGAAAAAGGGTAAGAACAATGGAGCGGCGCAGCGCCGCGGGCAACAGGAACAGAACATCATGAACCGGGGGAATGTCTATGAAAACGCCAGGCGATCGCGACGGAGGAAACGGAAGCGGCCGTCCGAAGCGCAGCCTGCTGTCGATCGCGGCGACCGTTATCGTGCTGGGACTGCTGCTGTTTACCGATGCGGGCCGCAGCCTGTTGGGCAATTTGCTGAACGGGGATGAAGCGGCGCAGACGCAGAGCGACCGGACTTCCGGCCGAGCCGGATCGGAAGACGCGCCGGCATCGAACGACGAGCCGGCCGCCGAGGGCAGAGTAGCCGCAAGAGTAGAGCGTACCGTCGACGGGGATACGTTTATCGCGACTTTGGACGACGGAAGCCGCGAACGGGTGCGCATGCTGCTGATCGATACGCCGGAGACGAAGAAGGAAGGCACGCCGGTGCAGCCGTTCGGCCCGGAAGCAAGCGATTACGCGAAAAAGCGGTTGACCGGCAAGGCGGTCGAGCTGGAGTTCGACGAGGAACAGCGGGATCAGTACGACCGGATGCTGGCTTACGTTTATTTGGACGGCGAGAGGTTCAACGAGAAGCTGCTGGAGCAAGGACTGGCACGCGTGGTCGTATACAAGCCCAACGACAAATACGCGGACGAATTCCGGAGTGTCGAGGCCGAAGCCAAGCGGAAAAAGCTCGGGGTGTGGAGCATCGACGGCTATGCGGATAAGCGAGGATTCCATCCGGAAGCGGCGGAATGACGCCGCTTCCGGATGGAACACAAATCTGCCGAAAAGAGCCGAATGCCATACTCGACAAAAAGCCGCCGATCATACGATCGGCGGCTTTTCGCTCGGGGAGCGTGCAAGTCAGTCGGTCTGCTCCTGCTCAACCTTGATCCAACGCGTCGCCCAGCCCTGAATGTCGTCCATGAGAGGCGCGAGATCGCGGCCCATGTCCGTCAGCGAGTATTCGATCCGTACGGGCTTTTCCGGGTACACGGTGCGCAGGACGATCCCCGCCTCTTCGAGTTCTTTCAGACGCTCCGACAGCACCTTGCCGCTCAGATTGGACAGCGAGCTTTCGATATCCACGAAGCGTCGCGGCCCGTCCAGCAGCCGATAAATGATGAGGGTCGTCCAGCGCTTGCTCAGCAGCTCGATCGCTTTTTCGAATCGGGGGCACAGTTCGGTCAGCTCTGCGGCCAATGGGATCACTCTCCGTTGTCGTATTTAGTAAAAAGATTTCTCGGAAATTTCCGTCGGACTTCTATACAATGAACCCGATCTTCGGGCTTAAGGAAAGGTAACAAGGTTGGAAAAGCTTTCCTCGTTATTATACCCCGATATACTTAAATAAACAAGCTTACTATTCGTAATAATTAAAGCTTGACTAAGTAACAGCAATTAAATATACTCGGTTACATAAAGTAATGTTGTGAGTTAGACGGTTTAACTACGCAAGCGAAGCGCGCGTTTAAACCGTCATGGTTTAACTACTCGCTCATTCAACCGTCAATATCGGAGGAAAAAACATGGAACGACATACGGACATTTGTATCGCGGGCGGCGGGCCGGCCGGCACTCTGCTGGCGTGCCTGTTGGCCCGCCGCGGCGCGGACGTCGTACTGATCGAGAAACAGCCGGTACCCGGACCGTCGTTCCGCGGAGAAATTCTTAACGGCGACGGGGAGTATGTGCTGAAGAAGCACGGGCTGCTGGAGCGGGTCGATCCGGAAGCGGTGCTTCCGCTGATCCGGATTGAATATTGGGAGAACAGGCGCGTCGTGAAGACGATCCTGCCGGAAGCGGAGGGCGGCAACGTCGGCATTCATATTCCGCAGGCCGATCTGCTGCTCGCCCTGCTCGGCGAAGCTTCGGAATACCCGAACTTTACTTATAAGCCCGGTACGGCGGTGCGCGGACTGCTGCATGACGAAAACGGGCGCTGTGCCGGCGTTAAAGTCCGAGGCGCGGACGGCATCGACGAAGAAATCCGCAGCCGCGTCGTCGTCGGCGCGGACGGCCGATATTCGGCGGTGCGCAAATACGCCGGAATCTCCTCGAGCACGAAAGGACACGGCTACGATCTGCTGTGGGCGAGAATTCCGGCGCCGGCAGATTGGGAGCCGGTGATGTGCTCCACGATCCAGGACGGACAGCAGCTTCACTTGTTCACGCAGGCCCGCGGCTACGTGCAGGTCGGCTGGAACATCGAGGAAGATTCGTACAAGGAGCTGCGCAAGCGGCCTTTCGAAGAACTGACGGACACGCTGATCGCCGCCTTTCCCAAGCTGGAATCCAGCGTACGGAAGCATATCAAGTCGTGGCAGGACTTCGTACTGCTCGACATTTTCAGCAGCCGTTCGGAACGGTGGGCGCAGCCGGGCCTTGTGCTGATCGGCGACGCGGCCCACACGATGACGCCCACAGGCGCTTTCGGCCTGAACGAAGCGCTTTGCGACGCGGACGTGCTGTACGAAGAGCTGTTGACGTGCCTGGAGAGAAGCGCGGACGACAGCCTGCCTCCGCTGGAACGGCTCGAACAGCGCCGGCGCGAAGATGTGGAACGCCGGCAGCGGGAACAGCTGAACATGGAATCGACGTACGCTCAAAATTTTAACATTTAACAATCCGAGCGACGATAATATACAGACGGATGATAGAATGAAGGAAATCGGCCGACCGGCCCGGCAGTACAAAAAAATTCAGGCAAATATGATCCAAATCCGCCCGGGCTGCGAATCACCTTCCGGATCGGAAGGTGAAGCCCTTTTCCCCGAATCGGCATACATCGAAGAACGGCAGACGGTCCGCCGCGGCTCAAGAGCTCGCTTGGCGGCTTACCCGACTTAACCAATACGAAAAAAAGGATGTGCCATCATGTTGAACAACAGCGCAGCTTTTATATTGAAAGATCGCATTCACAACGTCCCTTCCGTGCTGAACCCTCAGGAAGGCTACGTCCTGGTCGGCCCGATCACGCTTCCGGTCAATCTGGACGGGGAGACGATCACGTTCCGCTGGTACAGCTGGATCAAGGAACCGGAAGGCGGGCGCGAGATGTCCGCCGAAGCGCTGATTCGCAGCCTGCCGACGATGAATCTGGCCGAAGGCCAGCAGTCGAGCGTGCTTGTGTACGGCGACTTCGAACACTCGCACGACGCTCTGATCCGCATGCACAGCATCTGCCACACGGGCGACATTTTCGGCAGCAAAAGATGCGACTGCGGCTATCAGCTGCACCAGTCGATGAAGATGATCGTGGAGCACGGCTCCGGCGCGCTCTTTTACCTGGCGAACCACGAAGGACGCGGCATCGGCTTGTTCAGCAAAGCGATGGCCTATATCCTGCAGGAGCAGGGCATGGACACCGTCGAAGCGAACCTGGCGCTCGGATTCGAAGACGATACCCGCAACTACGACGGCGCGATCGGCGTGCTGAAATTTTTGCGCCAGCTGCCGGTCACGCTGATCACGAACAACCCGCGCAAGCTCGAAGCGCTGAAAGCTTCCGGCATGAACGTATCGGGCCGTACCCCGCTGTGGGGCGACGTATCGGAATTCAACGAGAAGTATCTGCGAACCAAGGTCAACCGGTCCGGCCACTTCGCCGCGCAAAATCCGCTCGAAGGCTTGAGCGTGCTGCCGGCCGTCGAAGGGGGAGACTGAGTACGCATGAGCGATCTGTCCATCCATGAAAAATATATGCGGCTCGCGCTGGAGAACGCCCGTGCCGCGAAAGGCCAGACCGCGCCCAACCCGCTGGTCGGCTCGGTCATCGTGAACGAAGGGCGGATCGTCGGCATCGGCGCGCATCTGAAGCCGGGCGAGCCGCACGCGGAGATCCATGCGCTGCGCATGGCGGGCGAGCATGCCCGAGGCGGCACGATCTATGTGACGCTCGAGCCTTGCTCGCATCATGGTCGTACCGGTCCATGTGCCGAGGCGGTCGCGCGGGCCGGTCTGGCCCGCGTCGTCGTAGCCGCTCCGGACCCGAACCCGCTGGTAGCGGGACGGGGGATCAAGATCCTGCGCGACGCCGGCATCGAAGTCATCGAGGGCGTGCTGCGCGAGGAGTCCGAGCGGATGAACGAGGTGTTCAACCGCTACATCGTCAGCAAACGCCCGTTTGTCACGGTCAAATCCGCGACGACGCTCGACGGCAAGATCGCCACGCGCACGTCCAGCAGCCGCTGGATCACGTCGGCCGAAGCGCGCGAAGACGTACATCGGCTGCGCCACGAGAGCGGCGCGATCCTGGTCGGCGTGCAGACGATTCTGCATGACGATTCGCAGCTGAACACCCGGCTGCCGGACGGCCGCAATCCGCTTCGCGTCGTGCTGGACAGCAAGCTGCGCATTCCGGAAGACGCACGGGTCATTACGGACGGCGAAGCGCCGACCTGGATCTTCACCGGCTCCCACGCCGACCCGGCCAAGCGGCAGCGGCTGGAAGAGGCCGGCGTGAGAGTGTTCGAGACGACCGGAAGCGAACGCGTGAATCTGGAACAGGTGCTGGATATGCTCGGATCGAGCGAGATCTCGTCGCTGCTCGTCGAGGGCGGCGGCCAGGTCATCGCTTCGTTCGTGGAGCAGGGGCTTGCGGACAAGCTGGTGCTGTATATGGCGCCGAAGCTGGTCGGCGGCAAGGATGCCCCGACGTTCCTCGAAGGGCTGGGCATTGCCGACATGAACGACGCGATCGGGCTTACAGGTCTGCGTGCGGAGCCGTTGGGGCCGGATTTGAAGTTCGAGGCTTATTTTCCGAAGGGCTGAAGAACAAAAACAACCTAAAATTCAGTTAATTAAAAAGACCTCAATCGTCGGTTAAAAGAGACTGAGGTCTTTTTTGATGAATTTTGTTAAAGCTCTTAAGTGTTATCGAGGGATATGCCTCTCGGGAAAAAGGCTTTTCGCTTAAGGAATAATAAGATCGGTATCAGGCTGAACGACCGTGACCTTAAAGGTAAAACTTGCTTCCCCGCCGTGCCCGTCTTTCGCTTTCACCGTAATGTTGGCTGCTCCGACGGCTGCGGGATTCAGATAAAGTTGGTCGTCGATATAGGCTTCGACAACGCCGGGCGCGTCCGAAAGAACGGTATAAGTCAGCTGTTCTTCATCCCAATCCATGAATGCGGAGGATAAACTCAGAGAAGTCGCGCCTTTGCCCAGCTCGAGAATTTGTTCCTGCGGAACCTCGTATACGGTCGGGATATGATTGTCGTATTTGAATTGTACGGTGAACGAGTCGTAAGTTTTGCCCGATAACGTCTTGATCGGCGCGCTGCCTTCCTTCGGAGCATAGACGACTTCGTAAGTGCCGCCCATAACCGGAGACCCCATCATCCAAAAGCTTATGCTTGTACCGTGAACGGCCATATGGTGGATGGATAGAGAGGATCCGGATCCTTCGTCAACCCGGGTAAATTTGAAATCTGCACTGGACGGAACGGATTCCGGGTCCAATTCTTCCGGGAAGAAAGCCCCCAGCATTCCCGGTGTAAAGAACGAGAAGGACGGCCCCGTGACCGCCTGCCGCAGTTCGATTCCTGTTACCGCCGCCGAGACATTGCCGCTGTTATCGACGGCATAAGCCTTATAGGCTCCCGGAGCCAAGTTCGCCGTGGACAGTTCGCTGTCCTCGTTCGCCGACACGACGGGAGCTTTGGCTGCGACCCCTTCGAGAACCAGCGTGTCGAGCGCGGAACGATCAGGAATTTCGGAAGCGGAAGGGACCAGGTACACCGTTCCCGTTTCGCTGCTGCGTACGACCACGGAATTTCCGACGGTAAAAGGTCCCGGCGAAATTAAGGTCAGGGTAGGGGCCTCGGTGTCGGCAATCGGCGTGACCGGTATGATGACGACAGGCGCATCGGGAATGGTCACGGGTGCCGAAGGCGCAGGAGCAGGGGATACGGGTACTGGCTGCTGCGTCACGGGTGCCGAAGGCGCAGGCAGTACGGGTGCCGGCTGCTGAGTCGCGGGAGCTTCCGGTTTAGGCGGCTGCGGTGCAGGGACTTCCGGTTTTTGCTGTTCCCCTGCCGTCTTGCCGAGTTCGGCGGTTTTGAGGAAGCGCTGCGTAACGAGGGCTACCTGCTGGCGCTCGGCGAGTCCGGTCGGAGCGAATTGGTTTCCCGGCATACTGCTCATGAGCTGTGCTTCTACCGCGTAACCGACGGCGTCTCTGGCATACTTCGAGATGGCATCCGCGTCCGCAAACTTCAGGTTCTCGCCTTTTCCTGCGGGATCTACACCGAGTGCACGGGTAAAGAGTACAGCCATGTCCTGTCGCGACAGACCTTGGCCGAATCCGAATTCGCCTCCGCCCGTCCCTTTGATAAGCTCCGCCGCCACAGCCGCTTCCACGAACTTGTACGAATAATGGGAAGCCGGCACATCCGAGAACGTCGGGGTGAGCGGAGCTGAATTCGTATCAAGGTTAAGCGCTTTGGCCAAAATAATCGCGAAGTCCTGACGGGTGATTTTTCCGGTGGGATTGAACTGTCCGCTGCCGACGCCGTTCAGGATTCCTGCTTCCACAAGCTGATTAATGGCATCTTTGGCATATGAATTCTGAATGTCGCGGAATTCGACGGCAGCCTGGGAAGGAGCCGCAAAGCCGGCCAGAAGCGGAAGCGTAAGAATGGAAGCCAAAATACTTTTTTTCATGAATGTGAGATCCCCTCTGCGTTAAGTATGAGACGGCCAATCGATAGAAATACAGCTACCAAACGATATATCGACCATTTTTCAGTAAAATTAAGATGAGCAAATTTTATTTTTCGAAGATGGGGAGGGGGAGTACGACAAAAAAGCTTCCGCCGCCGGACTGCGAACCTGTCGCAATTCCGGCCTACGGAAGCTTTTTGTCGGACCTCACCTGCTGTATTCTGTACTGTCGTTATCCCCGATCGATCTCCGCTTCCCTCCGGTGCCAGCTGACCTTCCCGTCGTCCTCCACGATAGCGACGGCGGCGTCCGCAATATCGGGCACGGTCACAAGGTGACGCTCGATCCGTTCCATGATATCGTCGGCTTCGCCGAGCGACAAGCCTTTGCGCAGCTCCACGACCGTATCGACGTGGTAGTAGCGGCCTTCCTGGATGATGCGCATTTCCCGGATGTCCACGACGTCGGCGTCGTTCAGCACGGCCGAAGAGACTTTATCCTCGACGTCCTGCGGCGCGGATACGCCGATCAGGCCGATCATGTTGTCGTAGCCGACCCGGAACGCGACGGCGATCATTAGGAAGCCGATCAGCGTCGTCACGAGTCCGTCTATCAGCGCGAAGTTTGTCAGCGCGATGACCACGACGGCCACCAGGGCGAAAAATGCGCCGAGCACGGCAACAATGTCTTCGTAGAACACGAGGCGGGTCGGAGGCGCTGCGCGTCCCACGTTTTTGAACGCGGCCGGCAGCAGGGCGAAGCCCGAAGCCTTAGGCGCCCGGGCTTCCTTCAAAATCTCCTTCATCGCCTTGATCAAGATCGCGCCGTCGATCAATATATTCAGCAGCAGGACGCCGACGTTGATCCACAGTCCGCTCGAAGCTTCCGCCGGATGCTGCAGCAGATGAATGCCCTCGTGGATCGTTTCGTACGCCATGATCGTCACGACGATGACCGCGATCATGCAGAAGATGTTGATGACCCGTCCGAAGCCGGTCGGGAAGCGCCGGCTTGGTCGCCGTTCGGACAGCACGCTGCCGGCGAAGACGAAGCCCTGGTTGACGGCGTCGGCGAGCGAGTGCATGGCGGAAGCGAACATGGCGCCGCTGCCGGTGAAGAAGGCGGCCGCGCCTTTGGCGGCGGCGAGCACCGCGTTGCCGGCCATGGCGACGGCGGAAGACGTATTCCCTTTTTTGATTAACGAGCCCAGTGATTCTTTCTGCTGAACCTCGGGCGAATGTGCTTGGGCCACGAACGACTCCTCCTTTGAATTAGGGGTGATGGGGTTGGGGAAGCTTTCTCGTCTATATGTACCCGAAAAAGGCGGTCCGCAACAAGCAGGCTGCCTTTTTCGGTTATTTTTATTCGTTCTTCTTCCTTCAGATGAAAGTATCGGGGTCGACGGTCTTGGGCGTGTCCGTCGGGCTGCCGTACTCTTCCGCGTACCAGTCGATGATCTTGCGCGCGATGCTGACTTTCGGCGGGATATTCGGCAGCTCGTCCGGTCCGAACCAGGCGGCGTGCGCGATCTCTTCGCCGTCCACCGCAATCTCGCCGCCCGCGTACTCCGCGACGAAGCCGATCATCAAGGAGTTGGGGAAAGGCCACTGCTGGCTGCCGAAGTAGCGGATCTCGCCCAGTTCGATGCCCACTTCCTCCATCGTCTCGCGCCGCACGCAGTCTTCCAGCGTCTCGCCCGGTTCGGCGAAGCCGGCGATCAGCCCGTACATATCGTTTTGAAAATGGGCCGCGTGCGCCAGCAAAATTTTGCCGTCTTTGAGAATCGCGGTAATGACGGCCGGCGACAGGCGCGGATATTGGCTCAGCCCGCAGTTCGGGCAGACCTTCGCGCGGTCGCGGTCGGCCAGCGTCAGCGTCGTGCCGCAGCGTCCGCAGAAGCGGTGCGTCGCATCCCAGTTCAACATCTGCAGCGCGCGCCCGGCCAGATGGAACAAGTCTTCGTCGAGGACTTCGTACAGCGAACGCAGCGGCAGAAAGGCCGTGCCGTCCGGCGGAACCGCGCCTTCGGGCGCTTCCGCGGCGTAGCAAGGAGCGCCGCCCAGCGTGCCGAGGTACAGCGAGCGGGAAGGTTCGAAGCCCAGCTCCGCCGCGTCGGCCGCCGAAGGAATCGCTTCGAGCCCGGAGCCTTCGTTCAGCAGCAGATTGGCGGTTCCGGCAAGGAAAACGAACCGGTAAGCGGGCAGGTCCGAAGGTTCGGCGCTCAAGGCGGGGATATAGCGGTCGTAGATGCTCGGTCTCGATTGAGGCATGGGAACAGAACCTTTCGGATTGGATTAGGGCCCGGCTTCGGCATGGCGCCGTCCGGGCGGCTCTTTCCTTATTATGAAACTTCTTGCGGAAAGAGTACAATAGCCGTATAAGAGCGGGCAAAAAGGACCCATCCCTGTTGTCCGTACGAAAAGGAGGCTGCATTCACCGTGAATCAACCGTTATCTCTGGCCGAGACGTTCGGCACGGCCCGCTATCGCACGACGGGCAACGGCCCCCGAAACGTGAGGGTGCTGCTGGAGGCGCTGCAGAATGTAGGCGGCGACACTCTCAGCGACATGTACGGCAAAGGCGAAACGATCGAGAAATTCGAGCGAAAACTGGCAGAGATGCTGGGCAAGGAATCCGGCGTCTTTTTCCCCAGCGGCACGATGGCCCAGCAGATCGCGCTGCGGATCTGGAGCGACCGCAAAAGCAGCAGGGTCGTCGCGTATCACCCGCTCTGCCATCTGGAGATTCACGAACAGGACGGACTGCGCGAGCTGCATTGTCTGGAGCCTGTTCTGCTGGCGGATGAGGATCGGCTGATTACTTTGGAAGACGTGCAGGGAATGCCGGAAAATGTCGCCTGCCTGCTGCTTGAGCTGCCCCAGCGCGAGATCGGCGGCCAACTGCCGGATTATGCGGAACTGGAAGCTATCTCGGCTTATTGCCGGGAAAAAGAAATAGCCCTGCATCTGGACGGCGCAAGGCTGTTCGAGATCCTGCCGTATTACGGGAAAACGGCGGAAGAGGTGTGTGCGCTGTTCGACAGCGTCTACGTCTCGTTCTATAAAGGCATAGGCGGAATCGCCGGCGCGATGCTGGCAGGCGATTCCGATCTGGCGGAGCAGGCGAAAATCTGGAAAAGACGCCACGGAGGCGATCTGATCAGCCTGTACCCGTACATCCTCAGCTCCGACTATTATCTTGATCTTCGCCTGCCGCAGATGGCCGGGTATTACGAGGAAGCGCGGGAGCTGGCGGCTCTGTATAACGGCTGCGCCGGTATCCGCACGCGGCCGGAAGTGCCGGTGTCGAACATGTTCCATCTGCACTTTGACGTATCGAAGCAGGAGGCCGAAGCGATTATTGCCGGCGTTCAAACCGAGACAGGCATCGGTCTGGTCGCTTATTTGAAGAAAACGGGTGAATCGTCCTGTTCGACAGAAATCAGTATCGGCGATCTTTACAAAACCGTGCCGAAGGATAAACTGCGTGAAGCGATCAGTCTGCTCGGAGAACGGTTGGCGCTTGCGTAATTTGACGAAGCGATGAATTGAAGACCGACAGGGTGTGAAGAAGACGCCAAAATGATGACCCTTTAAGGCAAACGAGGGGATTCGGGTACGGCAGGTGAAGATAGAAAGTAGAGACAGAGATTGGAGGTACAGCGTGCAACATTCGTTTTTGAAAAAACTAAAAGTATTTCCGCGTGCCGCGTTGGCCAAATACGGAGTCAGTTTTGCATTCGTAGGCACGGTTATCTTGATCAATCTTTTTCCTTCTTCAATTTTTTTGGCATGCTGCACTTTGTTTTGGATACTGCTCGGATGGAGAAGTTCTGAATTTCGATCGATAGCCTGGACGGCAGCAGCTTTCGTTTTGGGGTTTTTGGTATACTTTTCTACTGTGGAGCCGTTGACTGTCTGGTTAACCTTATTGGGATTTTCTCGTGAATTTGTTTTGATCGGAAGTAGGGGATTATTGGTTTTTTATCTGGCCTTCTTGTTTTTGGCAGCAGCACTTTCCGGTGAAAAGAAGCCTATCTTATATTGGAGAATTGGTGATTTTAGAGAAAGAATCGCATTTCCGTGGATTTGGAGAGGGTTCGATCATCCGCCGATCTGGTTTTTTATTTCCATCTTCTCGATAGTCACAAGCTTGATCTTCGTCTGCATTCGGATATTTGTCATTGAAATTCCGTTCGACTGGAAGCTGCTCGGGTTGGCTGTCGGCTTCGCTTTGGTGAATTCCGTGTTGGAAGAGATCATGTGGAGAGGACTTATTTTGAGCCGCTTCGTTCAAGGGATGGGGCAGGTTCATGCTCTAATTGTTACAAGTCTTGCGTTCGGCTTTTATCATTACGGACTGGGCATTTCACTTCTGACCTGTTTGGGGTTTGCTGTCGGAAGTATTTTCATGGCTGGATTGACTCTGCGTTCAAAAGGATTGATGCCAGTCATTATTTTTCATTTTGTGCTTAACTTTTGGATGGTTATGGGCGGGATGGTCGGCATGGAAAGGTAAGCTTCTCGAAAAAATACCGAAAAAACGCCGGATACGCTTTGGAGCGGAACGGCGTTTTTTCGGTAGTCATTGATTTCTTGATGACCACGTCTGTTTTTACTTTACTTCAATCACCAGCGCCGCCTCGAAATACTCGCCCGGCTCAAGTTCTACCGCCAGCTCTTTATCTTTCAGCTCGCCGTCGAATTTGTCCGCGTCCGCCAGTCCGTGCCACGGCTCGATGCAGACGAACGGCGCGTTTTTCGGCTGCCAGACGCCCATGTAGGGGAAGTTTTCATACGAGACCTTCACGCTGCGCGAGCTGCTGTCGCTTCGCAGCGTAACGCTGTCCGAGTTCACGTCGCGGAAAATCATGGCGCCTTCTTCGAACTGCTCCCGCTTCAGCGGCAGCACGGATCCTTTTTCCAACACGATCTCCGATTTGTTCGGGATTTGGATATTGCCGCCCGTTACATAGAAGCGCTCCAGCGTTTCTTCCTGCTCGAACTCCAGCCGGTAATCCTCGAAGTCGCCTTCGCCGCCGATTGGGCAGTTGAACGCGGGATGCGTGCCAAGTTGGAAGTAGATCGCTTTGTCGTCGTCGTTGTCTACCCGGTACTGGATGCGCAGGCTCGAGCCTTCCAGCGTGTAGGTGAGCGTAAGCGCGAATTTGTACGGATACATGGCCAGCGTTTCTTCATCGTACGACAGATGGAACACGGCGCGATGGCTTTCGGAATCGACGAGCCGGAACTCGCGGTTGCGCGCGAAGCCGTGGTTTTTGAGCTCGTACGTGCCTCCTTCCGCGCGCACTTTGCCGTCGTACACCGATCCCACGATCGGGAACAGCACCGGCGAACGCCCTGTCCAGAACGCTGCGTCGCCGCTCCAGACGTATTCGATTCCGGTGTCTTTGCGTTTGAAGCTGATCATTTCCGCGCCGAGCGGCTTGATCTCGACAGTTGCGGTTTCGCTGCTTAGGATTGCGTTCATGGTTGGTCCCTCCGGGTGAATGGATTATGGAGCGTTAACTGCTTACAGTGTAGCAAAAAAAGCCTCCGCATAAAAACGCCTTCGCCTTCCAGGGGGCGGGCAGTCGAGGCGAGAGTTGGCTATAATAGAAAAAAGCACGCTGCAGGGACCGGTTCTTTTCAGAATATATACCGAAAGGAGTGTTCCGCCATGCACCAAGACCGTCAGATCCGAGAGAAGCTCACCTTTGCCATGGGCTGCTTCTGGGGACCGGAAGACCGGTTTGCCAAGCTGCCCGGCGTTACCGCGACCAGAGTCGGCTATTCGGGCGGCGAAGCGCCTGCTCCTACTCATCGCCGCCTTGAAGGCCATTCCGAAACGGTCGAAGTGGAGTTCGATCCCCAAGTCGTTTCGCTGGAGAAGCTGCTCGAAAAGTTCTGGAGCATGCATAATCCGGCGGCGATCGAAGGCTATAAGCCGGACGATTCGCGCTACCGCTCGCTGCTGTTCTATCGGGACGAGCTGCAGCGGGAGACGATGGAGCGGGTGCAGGACGAGCTCGCCGATCAAGGCCGACACAGCGAAGCGACCGCGCTGCGTCCTCTCGGCTCTTTTTATCCGGCGGAAGAAAAGCATCAACGGTACGAGGAGAAAAAGCGAAAACGAAACGGTACGACCGAAATTCACTCGTAAACGTCCCGCTGCTTTCTGATTTCAGGTACAATCGTGGCATAGGGGAGGGGATCCGCATGAACCATTTCGACAAAGGCATCGAGTGCTACAACCGGAAAGATTTTCGGAATGCCGATTTTTACTTCAAAAAAGCGCTGGTGGAAAAAGGGATGGATGCCGAGACTCTCGATTACCTCGGACGCTGCCGGCTGATGCTGGGCGACTCGCGCGGCGCGCTGGAGCTTTTCGATCAAACGATGAAAATGCGGCCGATCTGGGAAAAGCCGTATGCGGGCAAAGCGAGAATCTATGCGAACCGCGGCAAAAACGAGGAAGCCGAAGCGATGGCGCGGCGAGCGCTTATGCTGAACCCGGAGTCCGCAGACGGCTGGTCGGCGCTGGCTTACGTATGCGAACGGACGATGCGTCTTAAGGAAGCCAAGTCCTGTTATTTGCGTGCGCTTGAACTGGATCCGCTGCTTGAAGAGGCGCATGTTCATCTGGCCGTCGTCTACTACCAGCTGTGGGAACCTTATTCGAAATGTCTGGAGCGGCTTGATCGTGCGCTGGACATCAATCCGCATTCCAAAGACGCTTTGTTCAACAAAGGACTGATCTATAAAGATTTGCGCCGTTACGGCGCGAGCAAGGCCGCGTTCGAAAAGCTGCTCGCGATTGATCCGGAAGATCGAGAAGCTAACCTGGAACTTTCGGAACTGTACAAAAGGGATCGTCAATACGAGAAAGCGCAGCAGTGCCTTGCCCGGGCGAGCGATCGCAAATCGTACGACGGACGCGTGGGCTCAAGATCTCCGGATCGTGGGAAGACCGACCGGTAAATTCCGGCGGCATAAAAACAAAGCGGGACGACGGACAGTTCGTCCCTGTTTCCATAGGAGGTGCATTTGATGAGGGAACAGGCAAAAGGAATGGACAGGGAGCAGCAGGAGCAGGGCGCGGACCACATCAAAGTACGCCAAATCGCATTTGGCGAAGCCGAATACAAGTCGGCGTTGAAGCTTCGAGACGAGGTGCTGCGGCGTCCGCTCGGACTAAATATCGCGGACGATGACTTGTCGGGCGACGCCTCCGCCCTGCATATCGGAGCCTTTATCGAATTTGGAGCCGGAGAGCGGCTGGTCGGTACAGTGCTGCTGCGAATCAAGGATGAACGGACGCTGCAGATGAAGCAGGTAGCGGTGGACGAATCGCTGCGCGGCATAGGGGTCGGGCAGGAGATGGTGAAGTTCGCCGAAGCGCTGGCCGCGGCAAAAGGATACGGAGAGATCGTGCTGAATGCCCGCGAGGTGGCCGTGCCTTTTTACGACAAGCTGGATTACATCCGCGAAGGCGAACGCTTCGAAGAGATCGGCATTCCGCATTACGTCATGCGCAAAAAGCTGGACTGAACGCGGAATAGGAATCAAAACAAAACAAAAGAACCTGAACGACCGGCAGGAGAAAGCGCCGGCTGTTCAGGTTTTTTGCTGCATACCGCTTGAGGCTACTCGACGTATCCTTTTACCAAGCCGGTGGCAAGCGGCTGCGGCTGTTCGCAGGTCGTTTTCAGTTCGGCATAAACGCCGCTGTCGGAGCTGGTATGGAACGCGTGCATGATTTCCAGCACGTGATTCGCCAGTTCGCCGTTTGCGCGCGGCGTTCCGCCGTTTACGATACAGTGCGCCATATCGGCAACGCCGAGACCCCGGCTGTTCTCGGCGTACTGGTGCACGGTCGGAATCTCTTTGAACTCGGCCGCTCCCGCGGGACGCAGCAGGATCGGACCGCCAAAGTTGTTGGGATCGGGCACGAGCAGCGTACCCAGCGTGCCGTAGATTTCAATGTAGGGAAGATTGCTGCTCCAGACGTCGAAGCTGGTGATCATCGTGGCGACGGCACCGCTTTGGAAACGCAGCGTACCCGCGATATGGGTTGGCACTTCGACGTCGATTTTCTCGCCGAACAGAGGCTGACTCGTGATCGTGCGCTGTTCGAACGATTTGGACGTCATGCCGGCCACCGTCTGCGCCGGGCCGAGCAGCGAGACGAGTGCGGTCAGGTAATACGGGCCCATATCGAACATAGGACCGCCGCCGGCCTGGTAATAGAACGCCGGGTTGGGGTGCCAATTCTCATGGCCGTGGCCCAGCATGAACGAGGTCGCCGCGACCGGCTGGCCGATATAGCCGTCGTCGATCAGTTTGCGGCATGTTTGCAGACCCGCGCCGAGGAACGTATCCGGCGCGCCGCCGAGCAGCAGTCCTTTTGCGCGGGCCAGCTCCGCCAGTTCGCCGCCCTGTTCCGGCGACAGGGACAGAGGCTTCTCCACGTAGACATGCTTGCCGTGTTCCAGCGCCAGCCGGCAGATCCGGAAATGATCGCCCGGCGTGGTGAGATTGAGCACCAGCTCGATATCGGGACTTTCCAGAATTTCTTCGGCCGTCCAACAGTTCGGCACGCCGTACTGCTCCGCGGCGGCCTGCATCCGCTCTTCGCTGATATCGGACACCGCGAACACTTCGGTATCGGCGAAAGTCCGGGTCAGATTCTCCAAATAAATGCCGCTGATATTGCCGCAGCCGATGATGCCGATCTTTACTTTTCGCATAAGGATTCCGCCTTTCGTCTGCAAGTCATCAGCGTGCCGCCCACAGCATGCCGCGGCGCATCAGTTCTTTCGCTTCCGGAATGTCGAAGATATTCGCCTGGTGGCCGAGAGAGTTGTAGAACACTTTGCCCGCGCCCCAGCGCTTGGTATACACGACAGGCATGACGATTTCGCCGTTGGCGGAATGCGGGCCTTCGCTGATGCGGAACGTCGTCGTGGCGAGCACGTCCACCGCGGGGTCGACATGCAGGTAATACTGCTCCGACTTGACCGTGAAATCCGGAATGCCTTCGACGAGCGGACTGGAAGAAGGGCGCACCATACGCACGTCATACTCCACGCCGTCATTGAATGGGTGGGCCACCCACTGCGAACCGGTCAAAAATTGCCATTCGACGCTGCTGCGGAACGAATCGCACATCCCGCCGTGGCAGCCCGCCATGCCGACGCCGGACTCCACGGCCTTCAGCACCGGCTGCAGCTGTTCGTCAGCGATCTCGCCCATCGTCCAGACGGGCACGATCAGATCGAGCTTCAGCAGGCGTTCTTCGTCCAGAAAAGCGTCCAACGTATAGGATATTTCCGCTTCGAATCCTTCCTCGCGGAGCACCTCCGCAAAAAGGTCGGCGACTTCTTTCGGCTGATGGCCGTCCCATCCTCCGCTGACGATCAGGGCTTGTTTGCTCATTCGATTTCTCTCCCATTCTGTTAGGTCGATTGTTCGGCGTTCTGCGCCGTTACAGCCACATTGTAAAGGAAGCCCTTTCATAAAGCGCGCCATTTTGGTTGTGAATATGGACAATTTTTGCTAATCTACAGCTGTCGCGGCACAAGAACGGAGGGATCGGAATGAGAGCTTTTCACGAAAAACGCATCTATAACAGCGGCCTGCCGGTACAGATATCGAAAGTCCGCAGCATGAATTTCCTGGCGCATTGGCATCATGATCTGGAGTTTGTGTACGTGACCGAAGGCTCCTTGCAGGTCGGAATCAACTCGGAAACGCGGACGCTGAAGGCGGGGGAATTCGCTTTTTGCGGCAGCGGAGACATTCATTATTACGATAGCGGGAAGACCGAGTCGGAGATTC
The DNA here is from genome assembly GCF_011090185.1 of Saccharibacillus alkalitolerans. Taxonomy (GTDB): domain Bacteria; phylum Bacillota; class Bacilli; order Paenibacillales; family Paenibacillaceae; genus Saccharibacillus; species Saccharibacillus alkalitolerans. The sequence goes on from NZ_JAAFGS010000007.1 coordinate 156,889, forward strand.
TGCTGGTCGTGTTCAATCCGCGGCTGATCGGAAGTCCGGCAGGCTGGCCGGAAGAGCGGGGAACGCGGTCGCCGTTTATTCCTTACCGCGGTTCGGGCACGCCTTCTTCGCTGGAGAGAGAGACGCTGGGCGAACTTGCGGAAGTCTTTGAACGGATCGAGAAAGAGGGGGAAGGGCGCAGGGAGCAGTCGGAGACCGTCATGATCGGGCTGCTGCACATGCTGTGCGGATTGGCGCTTCGCTGCGCCTCTCCGGCAGAAGCGGAGCCGAGGCGCAGCATGCGTTCCGTGTCCCATTTGAAAACGATGCAGGAACTGCTGGAGTATCTCGAACAGCACTGCGCGCTGCCGCTGACGCTGCAGGACGGGGCGAATCGGGCACGTATGAGCGTATTTCATTTTTCGCGATTTTTCAAAAACGTCACGGGCATGAACTACAATACCTACCTCAACGAACTGCGGGTACGGCGCGCGGAAGAGCTGATCGTCGGCACGGATAACAGGCTGCTGGACATCGCGCTGGACTGCGGTTTCGGCAACGTGCGCACATTCAACCGGGTATTCCGTCAGCTGCGGGGATGCACGCCGTCGGAGCTGCGGTAGAGAGAGGGATAAGCTTCGGCAAAAGAACGCCGCTTCCGCCGGGAAGAGGCGTTCTTTTTGGCGTTCATAAAAAATTTAAAGAAATATTCATTTTTTTAGAACAGTTGTGCGACGAAAATCGTCTTTATCTAAGAACCCTTGATCCGTGCCGCAAAAAACGGCCGCGGACAAAAGGAATCCTAAACTCAGGGAGGAATACAGCATGAAAAAGTCTATTAAACCCGCAATGCTCGGCATGGCGATCGCGCTGGGAATTACCGGAGCAAGCACGGCAAGCGCGGGAGTCGCGGCAGCCGCGGCTCCGACGAACGCGTTGGCCGATCCGGATTGGACCTACGAGGTGCCGGCCGGACAGGATATCGAAAGCCTGTTCAACCGGGCGACGCCGAGCGGGAGCAATGTCTACTTCCGGACGGAAAAGGGCGCAAGTTCGTTCGTGGTACAAGCCTTCGATCGGAAAAACGGAGACCGAAAGAATTGGACGTACGATCTCAGAGGCAATGTGCAGAACTTCATCAGCGGTTCTTTGGTGTATGCGCCGAACGGCGACGTCTACTTCCTGAGCAAAAAAGCGGAAGACAAAAGCTATACGATCCGTGCCGTGAACGCGCAGGGCAAGTTGAAATGGACCGTCCCGGTCAAAGTTGACGTAGGCGGAGATTTGAGCGTGCTGCCGAACGGCGATATCGTGCTGACCAACTCCGTAGAGGCGACGAAGAAAGCCAAAGGCTATACGACTTTCCAGACATTCAGTAACGACGGCAAGCTGAAAAGCGAGAAAAAAACAACGAATTCCGGAATTTTCAAAATGCTGGACAACGGCAAAGTGCTGAGAAACGGCGGAGATAAGGTACAGGTGTACTCGGGCGTCAATGCGTTGTCGAAGCCGATCCTGACCTACAAATTACCCGAATACGGTTTCCTTTCCATCGACTTTAGCACCATGAATTCGGCTTACGCCGTATACCCGCTGAGCGGCGGAGGAACGCTGCTGGAATTTTATGAACAAAAAATCGAGGAAGTGAAAGGCGGCGGCGTGGTCGAAAACGATCCGTCTACCCTCGACATGAAACGTACCCTGGTCGGGTTCGACGCAAAAGGTAAACAAACGTTCGAGCGCTCCCTGGCGAAAGACGAAAAGGCTTTGGCGGTAGGCAGCGGATTCGTCCTGCAAAAAGGCCAAACGTTGGAAGCGTACGATCTCAACAACAAACGTACGGGAGCGGCGACGCTCGAGGGAGAAAATCTGCGGGTGATGGCCGCGCCGAGCGGAGAAGTCACCGTAAGCAGCAAAAAAGACGGTAAATTCTACGCGCTCGACGCCAAAACGCTTAAAGCGAACTACGAAGTCGACATGAACGCCGGCGCGGAACGCGACAAAGGCTATTCCTTCTATTATGCCGGAAAAGGCGAACTCTACACGCTGGAGGCCGGGGAAAAAACGGTGTCGAAATACACGCTGAAATAAAATTTTGAGATTAATTCCCTTTTTTGCGAACTCCTTTCGAAGCTTGATCGTCCCTTTTACAGAATGCGCGGAAGGAACGCGGCGTGCGGCGCCGCTTCCGAACCGCGTATAACCTACACTTTCGGGAGGAGTGACAAATGAAATTTCGATTCAAACCTTTGATGCTCGGTATGGCGATGGCGGTAGGCGTAGGCGCAAGCTTGAACGGGGGCAGCGCGGTCGCGGCTTCGGTACAGGCGGATAAGCTGCCGACCGCCGACTGGACGTACGACGTTCCGGCCGGCAACGACCTGGGATGGGTCTTCGACTCCGGCAATGCGACCAAAGACTGCTTGTACTTCACGCTGTTTACGCCGGAAGGCGGCAGCACGCAGGTTCAATCGTTCGACCGCAAAGACGGCAGCAAGAATTGGATCCACAACATCAAAGGCGAAGCGCAAAGCATCAGCATGTTCGGGCAGCCGATGATTTCTCCCGTCAGCGGAGACGTGTATTACGCAGCCAAAAAAGACAACGAAAAATCGTATAAGCTGTATGCGGTAAGCGCGCAGGGCAAACTGAAATGGAGCAAACCGGTCGACGTCGAATTCATCGGCGCGCTGCAAATCCAGCCTAACGAAGATATCATGCTGACCACAGGGTCGCTGGATTACAAAACGACGACCGTATACAACTTCTCCAAAGACGGCAAGTTGAAGAAAAAAAGCACGGTGAGCGGAAGCAAAAACCTGGCGGTTCTGCCGAACGGTCAAGTCGCGAATACGATAGGCCAAAAGTTGGAACTGTATCCGAGCATCAACGACCTGAGCAAGCCGGCTTTCTCGTATTCGCTGCCGAAGCAAACGACCGTGGCGACCGAGTTCAGATCTTGGGACAAAGCTTCGAGACCTGCCATTTATTCGTTCAACGGAGGCAAACTCGTCGGGTTGGAGTGGAACGAGCAAGTCAAAGAGCAAGGCCCCGGCGCCAAGGAGCTCGACCCGGCCGACGTCAAGAGATCGACCACGTTCGTCTTTTTCGACAGTAAAGGCAAAAAAGGGTGGGAACGCAAGCTTCCGAAAGGCGCCGTGGCGATTCCGGCAGGCGAAAACCTGTTGGTCAAAAACGGCCTGAAGCTGGAACTTTACGGCCCGGACAATAAGCTCAAAAAGAGCAAAACGTTCGAAGCCAAAGACTTCCTCCTGAACAAAGCTCCGAACGGGGAAATCGTGATGTCCGCCGAGGCAGGCGGCGACTTTTACGCGCTGAACGCCAAAGACCTGAGCGTAAACCATCATATCTCGCTGGAACCTTCGGCCGACGGGAAAAAGAAATACGGATTCCTGTACGCGGGAGAAGGAAAGCTGTACATCCACGATGCGGAAGCCGACGGCAGCAGCGTGTCCGCGTATACGCTGAAATAACGGATCGGATAGGGAAGGCGTCGGATTCATGCCGCGGAATCGTTCTTGCGATACCGCTTCGCAAGGTTAAACATTACCGGAATGCAAAACGGATGGCTGCCAAAAAAACGCTTCGGCTTAAGCCGAAGCGTTTTTTCCGTAGAAGCAGGCCGGCGGCGAACACGAGCGGGCATTTACTCGGAGCTTGTGAACGATTAAAAAATAGCGTAGTACGAATCCGCCAGGTCCATGAGCGCGTCCGACGAAGGGCATTCGATCGCGGCGGCGATGCCGAGCTGCCGCAGCATGTCGTCCGGCCGCGACGAGCCGCCGGACCCGCTGCCCGCGCCGACGGACGAGGCCGGCGCTTTTTTGCGTTCGGCGACCATCGCCGCCGCGCCGCGCGCCGCGCGCAGCACCGCCTCCGGCGCGCAGCGGACCGGCCGGTGCGGCGCACAGCCGCCGGAAGCGTCCCGGCCCGCGGATGCCGGGCCGGAGCGGGCAGCCGGGCGGCGCCCCGACGCCCGGGCGACGATGCCGCCCAGCAGGCCGGCCGCGCCGAGGCCGAGCAGCAGCCGCGCGCCGGCCCGGCGCGCTTCCAGCGCGGCCAGCAGGTCGGCCAGCGCGCCGCGAAGCAGCGCGTACTGCGCCGGGTGCCGCTCGCGCGCGCCCCAGCGGTCGGCCGAGACGGCGGCCGACGCTTCTTCCGGCGTCAGGCCGCGCAGCCGGCCGAAGCAGACGCTCCAGCGTACCGGATCGACCGGGGCGAAGCCTTCGGAGATCAGGCAGACGCCGAATCCGGCGGCGGTCCCGCACGACAGCTTCAGCAGGCCGTATCGGCGAACGGCGCGGCGCGGTTCATGTTCCCGCGCTTCGGTCACGGCGTCAAACGCAAACAGTTCAATCCCGGATAACCTTCCTTCGCTCATCCTGCTTGTTCTCCTCCTTGATTCGGCTTTTCCCTTTGCCTGTCGTGTCGGTATCTGCCGCCGGCTTAATCGTCCCGCTTCACCTGCGCCGCATGGTCGAATCTCGCCACGACCAGCAGATCCATATGCCGAGCCGTCCGCAGCAGCCGCCGGGTCAGCGATCCGAACAGCAGCCGGTACAGCTTCGAGCGCCGCGTCTGGCCGAGGATCAGCTGCGTGCAGCGCCTTGCGTCGGCGCGCGTCAGCAGCTCTTCGTGCAGCCGCCGTGCGGGGACGCGTTCGCCGAGATCGAAGCTGCCGCCGAGTCTTCGCGTCAGCCGCCGAAGCTGCTCGATCCGCTCCCGCGCTTCGGCTTCCGGGCAGCTGTTGTCCGGAATATAGCAGACATACCAGGCGGCCTTGAGCCGGTAGGCGATGCGGAAGCCGCGCCGGATGAGCCGCTCCGCGTTATCGCTCAGCGTAATGGCGACGAAGATGACTTCCTCGCGCCGCCACGGACCCCGAAGAGAGCTTTTGCGCTCCCACGATTCCAGCCGTTCGTCCACGTCGTCCGCGATTTCGCGCAGCGCCAGCTCGCGGAGCGCGATCAGATTGCCCGTTTTGAAAAAATTGCCGAGTGCCTGATCCACTTTTTCCCGCGCATAGATCCGTCCTTCGCGCATCCGCTCCTGCAAAGCTTTGGGCGTGACGTCGATCAACTCCACCTCGTCGGCGAGGCTCAGCAGCGAATCCGGCACCGTTTCCCGCACCCGCACGCCGGTCAGCTGCTCGACGTTGTCGTTCAGGCTTTCCAAATGCTGCACGTTGAGCGTCGAGATTACGGAAATGCCGGCGTTTAGCAGGCGGATCACGTCCTTGTACCGCTTTTTGTTCAGGCTTCCGGGCACGTTCGTATGTGCCAGCTCGTCGACCAGCACCACTTCGGGATCGCGGGCGATAATGGCGTCGGTATCCATTTCTTCGAGCTGCGCGCCTTTGTAGGGAATCACCGCGCGCGGCACCAGCTCCAGCTCGCCGACCTGCCCCTGCGTTTCTTGGCGGCCGTGCGTTTCCAGCAGCCCGATGACGACGTCGATCTTCTTTTTGCGCAAAATATTGCCTTCCCGCAGCATCGTGTACGTTTTGCCGACGCCGGGAGCGGCTCCGATGTACACTTTGAAACGCCCGCGTTTGATCTCCTCGATCCGGCGGCCTGCCTGCTCCTCGCTTAGCCGCCGATACGGGCCTGCCGGATCTTGCAGCGATTCTTTGCGTTTGGTCGGCAGGATGCGCTCGCCGCCGCCCGACGTTCGGTCCGCGACGACGAACATATCCACGTTGCGCATGCATTTGACCATTTCCGCGACGATCGAGCCTTTGAAAAACTCCTGCGACCGGGTCTGGTTCGAATGCCCGATCACGATGCGCGACACGTTCTGCTCCAGCGCCAGGCGGACCAGGGTAGGCGGAATATCGCGCCTTGAACGGATCGTGATCTCGTGCAGCACCGCGCCGATTTTTTCGCACAGCTTGCGGATCGAGCGCCGGAATTCTTCGCGTTCCGGTCCGAGCTTTTCGCCCGGATTGACGAACGTGACCACCGACAGCTCGCCGCCGAGCCGCTGCGCGATCTGCTGGCCGCGGCGGATATGGATCGAGCCGTTCCAATGGTACTGCGCGGACACGAGAATATGCTCGGCGGTGCCGGAAGCGCCCACGTAGCCCTGTTCGTCGCGGTATTTGAGCAGCGTTCCGTTGACGCCTTCGGCGACCAGCCGCAGCGTAAGCTCTCTCAGCACGCCGATATTGCCGCGGCTGAACAGGTTTTTGTCCGGCATGTTTTTGAGCAGGCCGTCTTCGATCCGCGCCAGCAGCGCCTCCGGCGTGACGTCGATCAGCCGGACTTCATCCGCGAGTTCGAGGGTATCGGCCGGTACCGTCTCTCGGACTTCGATGCCGATCAGCTTGCGCGCCATCTCCGTTACGCCTTGAAGCTCGTACACGTTGACGGTGGCGATGACGCTGATGCCCTTTTCCAGCAAAAAGCGGATATCGTCCAACCTTGTCGCGTTCGGCGCGCCGGGACGGTTGCGATGGGCGAGTCCGTCGGTCAGCAGTACCTCGGGATTGCGCGCCAGAATCGCGTCGAGATCCAGGTCTTTGCGCTCGCCGCCGTCCGCGTGCCTCCAATGGATGCTCGGGATGCGTTCCAGCCCTTGAAGCTGCTCGATCGTTTCGGGACGGCGCATGGTCGAGACCGCGCAGAGGACGACGTCGACGCCTTGATTTTTCAGCGTCTGGCCGTCCCGCAGCATATGATAAGTCTTGCCGGAGCCGGAGATGGCCCCGATGATGATCTTCAGCCGGCCGGTATAGAGCGCGTTGATCGACTCCAATATTTCCTCCGGCGATTTTCGTTTGAAGTCCGGCATAAGGATTCTTCCTTCCGATACGAAGCGGTTATGAAGCGGCCGAGGGCGACCTGCCGTGCGGCAAATGAAAGCCGGCCGTCCAAGCGTTACCGAGCCGCCTGCACCTCCAGATTCAGTTCCAGCACGTTGACGACCGGCGCGCCGAACAGTCCGAGGGAGCGTCCCTGCGTATTCGCTTCGATCATTTTTTGCAGTTTGTCAGCCGCGATGCCGGTCGCCGCGCTCACGCGGGGAATCTGGGCTTCGGCCGCCGCCGGGCTGATATGCGGATCGAGGCCCGAGCCGGAGTTGGTGATCAGGTCGATCGGCAGTTCGGACACCGGAACGTCGGGATTTTCGGCCTGCCAGGCCGCGACCGATTCTTCGGCGCGCGACAGCAGGTCGGGATTGGAAGGCGCATAGTTCGGCGAGCCGGAACCGTTGGCGTCGTATCCGATGCTGGACACGCGGCCGCGGAAGTAGCCGGGTTCGGTAAATTCCTGACCGATCAGGCGGGAGCCGACGACTTGTCCTTCGGCATTTTCGATCAGGCTGCCGTTTGCTTTGTCCGGCGCGGCGGCTTGAGCCACGGCCCAGACGGCAACATTGTAGACAACGCAGCAGACGATCGCCACGGCAAAGATGGTGCGCAGCGACACCCATATGATTCGCATAAGATTATCCTCCGTTTAATAGGAGCGGTCCGCCGGATTCCGAGTGGAGACCCGAAGCCCGGGGACCGCCGATTTTGGTTTGAAGACTGCCGTTCGCCAGGGATTCCTTCCGGTGCGTATGCTGGGGGATCAGACGAACAGCTGCACGACCATGTCGATCAGCTTGATGCCGATGAACGGCACGATTACGCCGCCGAAGCCGTAGATCAGCAGGTTTTTGCCGAGCAGCCGTCCGGAACTCATCGGCTTGTAGGCGACGCCTTTCATGGCGAGCGGAATCAGCAGCGGGATAATGACCGCGTTGAAGATCAGCGCGGACAGGATGGCCGACAGCGGCGAATCGAGCCGCATGACGTTCAGCGTCTGCATCTGCGGAATCGCGATCATGAACATCGCCGGAATGATGGCGAAATATTTGGCGACGTCGTTGGCGATGCTGAACGTGGTCAGCGCGCCGCGGGTCATGAGCAGCTGCTTGCCGATCGCGACCACTTCGATGATCTTCGACGGATCGGAATCGAGGTCGACCATGTTGGCCGCTTCCTTCGCCGCGACCGTGCCACTGTTCATGGCGATGCCGACGTCGGCCTGAGCCAAAGCGGGCGCGTCGTTCGTTCCGTCGCCGGTCATGGCGACGAGCTTGCCTTCGGCCTGTTCGCGGCGGATGACGGCGATCTTGTCTTCCGGTTTGCTCTCGGCGATAAAGTCGTCCACGCCCGCTTCCCGTGCGATGGTGGCCGCGGTCAGCGGATTGTCGCCGGTACACATGATCGTCTTGATGCCCATGCGGCGCATCTGTTCGAACCGCTCGCGCATGCCGGGCTTGACGGTGTCTTTCAGATAGATCAAGCCGTAGATCCGGCTGTCGACGGCGACGGCCAGAGGCGTTCCGCCCGCAGTCGCGATCGCGGCGCTGTTCGAGTCGAGGTCGGAAGGGACGGAACCGCCCTGCGAAAGCACCCACTGCTTGACGGCGTCGACGGCGCCTTTGCGCACTTTGCGGCCGTCTTTCAGATCCACGCCGCTCATGCGCGTTTCGGCTTTGAACTCGATGAATTCGCCGCCCTGGGCGAGTTCCTGATCGTACGTATGTCCGTTTTTCTTCATGAGCTCCAGCACCGATCGGCCTTCCGGCGTCTCATCCTGCAGCGAGCTGACCGAAGCCCAGTAGGCGGCCTCGTCTTCCCGGCTGCCTTGAACGGGCACGAATTGGCTTGCCATCCGGTTGCCGAAGGTGATGGTGCCGGTCTTGTCGAGAATGATCGTATTGATGTCGCCCGACGCTTCGACCGCTTTGCCGGACATGGCCAGCACGTTGAACTGCGTGACCCGGTCCATCCCCGCGATGCCGATCGCGGACAGCAGGCCGCCGATCGTGGTCGGGATCAGGCAGACGAGCAGGGCGATCAGAATCGGAATTTCCATTTGAATGCCCAGGAAGTCGGACAGGAACGGCAGCGTGACGACGACGATCAGGAAGATCAGCGTCAGGCTGACCAATACGGTGTTGAGCGCGATTTCGTTCGGCGTCTTCTGGCGCTTGGCGCCCTCGACGAGCGAGATCATCCGGTCGAGGAACGATTCGCCGGGATCGGCGGTGATCCGTACTTTGATCCGGTCGCTGACTACTTTGGTGCCGCCGGTGACGGAACTGAAATCGCCGCCGGCTTCCTTGATGACCGGAGCGGATTCGCCGGTGATTGCCGACTCGTCGACGGAAGCGAGTCCTTCGACGACTTCGCCGTCGCCCGGGATCAATTCCCCGGCCGCGATGACGACGAAATCGCCTTTGCGCAGATCGGAAGCGGGCACGCTTTTGACTGCGCCGCTGCCGGATATTTTATTCGCGGTAATGTCCTGTTTGGTCTTTTTGAGCGAATCGGCCTGCGCCTTGCCGCGGCCTTCGGCCAGCGCTTCGGCGAAATTGGCGAACAGCAGCGTCAGCAGCAGGATCAGCGCGGTCACGACATTGAACCAGCGGGGCACCGTGCCGCCGAACGCGTTCGGCGCGAAGCAGAGCAGCAGCGTGACGAGAAAGCCGATCTCGACGACGAACATGACCGGGTTGCGCAGCATGATGCGCGGATCGAGCTTGACGAACGATTCTTTCAGGGCGCCGCTCACGATCTCGCCGCTCAGCATGGTCTTTTTCTTATCCATAAATCAGCGTCTCCATTCGTATATAAGGTCTACAGCGTCAAATATTCGGCGACCGGACCCAGCACGACGGCCGGGAAGAACGTCAGCGCGCCGACGATCAGCACGACGCCGACGAATACAGCGCCGAACATGGCCGTATCGGTACGGAACGTGCCGGACGATTCCGGTACCGTCTTTTTGGCGGCCAGCGAACCCGCCACCGCGAGCAGCGTCACCATCGAGATGTAGCGGCCGAGGAACATGACGATGCCGGTCGAGACGTTCCAGAACGTCGTGGCATCGCCGAGGCCTTCGAAGCCCGAGCCGTTGTTGGCCGCCGACGAAGTGAATTCGTACAGCGCCTGGGTCAGTCCGTGAAAGCCGGGGTTGGAGATCGTCTCGGGATTCGTCGCCAGGGCGATCGCCGTCGGCACCAGAATCAGGAACGGCTGCACCAGCAGCGTCACGGCGATGAGTTTCATTTCTTTGCCTTCGATCTTGCGTCCGAGGAACTCCGGCGTGCGTCCGACCATCAGCCCGGACAGGAAGACGGCAATGATCGCGTACATCAGTACATTAAGGAATCCGACGCCCGCTCCTCCGAACACGGTATTCAGCATCATATTGGCCAGCGGGATAAGGCCGCCGAGCGGAGTCAATGTATCGTGCATCGTATTGACGGCGCCCGTTTCGGAAGCGGTCGTCACGACGGAATAGAAAGCGGACTGAGCCGTTCCGAAGCGATCTTCCTTGCCTTCCATCGAACCTTGGCCGTGCTCGACGCCCAGCGCGTTCAAGGCCGGATTGCCGGCTTGTTCGACCGACAGCGAGATGCCCGTCATCACGATGAACATCACGAGCATGGAGACGAAAAGGATGCGTCCCTGTTTGATGCGTCCCGCCATTTTGCCGTAAGCGTACGGAAGCGACGTCGTGACCAGCAGCATCAGGAGAAGCTGGAGCAGATTGCTGAGTCCGTTCGGGTTTTCGAACGGATGCGCCGAGTTGACGCCGAAGAAGCCGCCTCCGTTGTTGCCGAGTTCTTTGATGGCCAGGAACGAAGCGACCGGACCCCGGGCGATCGTCTGCTGGGCGCCTTCGAGCGTGGTCGCGGTCGCGGCCGGTTCGAACGTCTGCGGAACGCCCATGAAGACGAACAGCAGGGCGGAGACGAAGGCGACGGGCAGCAGCACCCGCGTGACGGCGCGGATCAGATCGGCGAAAAAGCTGCCAGGGGCTCTGCCCGTAAGTCCGCGGATAAAAGCCATGACCAGCGCAATGCCGGTTGCCGGCGACACGAACATCATGAACAGGATTCCCGTGGCCTGCGAGAAGTAGGACAAGCCGCTTTCGCCGCTGTAGTGCTGCAGGTTGGTGTTGGTCATGAAGCTGATCGCGGTGTTGAACGCCAGCGAAGGCTCCATGCCGGCGATGCCCGACGGATTCAGCGGCAGCATGCCCTGGAAGCGGAACACCAGATACACGACGAAGATCATGACGGCGTTGCTGACGACCAGGGAAGCGGCATAAGCTTTCCAGCTCTGGTTCTCTTCGCGGATGCCGCCGATTTTATAAATAAGCCGTTCGAACGGCCCGTAGATCCGGTTCAGCCGATTCGGGCCGTAATCGAACGCCGCCGCCAGATACAGGCCGACCGGCTTGGCCAGCAGGACGACGATCAGCAGCGTTACGACGATTGCAAGGATGTCGATTGTGGTCACGAGATTCCCTCCATAAAACTAAAATTTTTCCGGATTGATCAAGGCGTAGCACAGATAGAGAAAAAGAAGGGCGACGACGCCCGCGAGCAGCCAAATCATCGATCGTCACGTCCTTCCCGGACGGATCTGTCGGACCATAGGGAGAGGCCCAGCATCAGCAGCGTCATGAGTGCGAGCATAGCGGTCATCAAAATGTCGGTCATAAGGGTCAACCTTCTTTCGGTTCGAATGGATGGTGCGCGCGCAGTCCGTCTGCGGACGGGAGGAGAAAGCTTACGTCGCTCGCATGCGTGCAGACGACATACGAAGCGCCGAGTTTTCTGTAAAGCCGGGAAGAAGCGGCGCTGTGGGTAATCACGTAGACCGGCGCGCAGGTATGGTCGGCGGCATACTGCAGATACCCGCAGGTATGGCGCAGCGTATCCTCGAACAGATACACGGCGCACACCGGAAATTCCGGCAGCGCGGAGCCGGCGTCTCCCGCTGCCGGGCAGAACATCGCGCGAACGCCCCGCGCTTCCCATTTTTCCCGTTCGGCCGGATCGTCGGTCAGCACCGCGGCGTGGATTCCTCTGCGCTCAAGCGCCAGTCGGAAACGTTCGGCCGCGGCATCCGGCACCGTAAGCAGGGCATAGTCGTCAAGCGATTCGTTTCTGTCGGCGTTCATCTCGGGCTCCCGATCGGATTAAAGGCGGCCCGTACGGCTGTCGCGGCCCGGCCCTCTCGGCCGGAACCGCTCACGTACGGCGCGGCCCGACTCTTGCTCTTCGGCAAGGCGTTGACTCTGCTGCGTGCAAAACGGTCTGAATCGGCGTGCCGGAGATCGTGCGGCTTCCCGGCTTGCCGTGTCCGCGCGGTGAGAGCTGCGCGCGGCGGACAAAGGATTTGCGGCTTCCGCTCTCACGCCGGAGGCCGCCCGTTCCTTGTGTTGAACTCGCGATTCATGTCACGTATCTTAGTCCCGATCGCCCGAACTGTAAAACTCTTCATGGGCGATAAAACGGCTTGGGATGACGCCTGGTTTCTTTCTTGCGGTTAAAAAGGAACGTTGGTCGTTTCTACTTCTATTTTCGCCCGTTTTCTCGCTTTTTCGCTTATTTTTACGCTTTTTTTACGGCTTTAAGCAAGATCTTTATGCCTTTTTTATGCGTTTTTTTCATCCGTTTTCGCCATTGTTTCATCGGGTGTCTTATACTGGAAGGAGAAAGAAATGCGGGCCTTCGGCCGACAGGAGAGCGGAAGTGAGCGACTTGGACAAAAATGGACTGCGCAGGGGAAAACTGACTTTATTCATGGGCGCGGCGCCCGGTTCGGGCAAGACGCAGGCCATGCTTCGGGCGGCCGTAAGGGAAGCGGCGGCGGGCATGTCCGTCCGCTGCGCGGTATCCGGGGCGGAAGCCCGCTATCCCGATACGCTGGCGCTGCTGCGGGATGCGGCGCTGCCGGCCGCGCCGGAGCAGGGCGGGGAACTGGACGTGGAGCGCCTGCTGGAAACGAAACCGAAACTGGTCGTGGTCGATCGGCTGGAAGCGCGAAATTCGCCGAGGGCCGTGCGGAGCAAGCGGTATATGGACGTCGAGTCGCTGCTGCTGAACGGGATCGACGTATATGCGGCGCTTAATATCGGCCATGTGGAGAGTCTGAACGCGCTGGCCGGCCGCATTCTCGGCGTTCCGCTGCCGGAAACGGTGCCCGACGCGTTCGTCGAGCAGGCGGACACGCTGCGGATCGCGGACGCGCCGCCCGAAGAGATTATGCGGCGCAGCGGGACCTCGTCCGCCGGAGAAGAGGAACTGTCCGCGCTGCGCGAAATGCTGTTTCGCTTTGCGGCCGAGCGGATGGACAGCCGGCTCGACGACTATCTGCAGGGCGGGGAAGCGGCCGGAAGGCGCGGACCCTGGCCTGTCGCGGAGAAGGTCATGGTCGCGATCGGACCGGGACCTTCGACCGCCGAGCTGCTGCGCATCGGCCGCCGCACGGCCGCGGCGCTGAAGACGGGTTGGGTCGCCGTCTATGTCCGAACGCCGGAAGGAGCGCCCTTTACGGGCGTGAAGCGGCAGGGCGATCCGGAACCGAATCTGCGGCTGGCGGAAGAGCTGGGCGCGGAAGTGTTTGTGGTGGACGGCGGGCATGTCGCGTGGGAACTGCTTCATTTTGCGGAGCAGCATAATATTCGGCAGATCGTCGTCGGCGAGACGCTGCGTTCGCGCTTCGGCATACGAATGCGCGGCACGCTGGCGGAAAAGTTGGTTCGCGGCAGCCGGGGCATCCATATTCGGGTCGTACCCGGCGATACGGGGCCGGCGGGACCGCCGCCGGAAAGCTTCAGCCGAAGACGAGCCGGCGCGGCGCGGGCGCGGGAAGGACCCATACCGCGCTGGGCGGAATACGCGCTGATTGCCTTGATTACGACGATCATGACCGTTGTGCTGCGGGAATACACGGAAATGCTGCAGACCGTGAATATCGCGCTGATCTATCTGTTTCCCGTTCTGCTGAGCGCGGTGTACGGAGGGCTGGGCCCGGCGCTGTTTTCCGCGGGGGCAAGCATGCTGGCGTTCGACTTTTTCTTTATCGAACCTCAGCTGAGCTTTACGGTCGCCGATCTTCGCTATCTGATCTCGTTTGGCGTATACGTATCGGTCGCCGCCTTGACGGCCAGCCTTGCCGAACGGCTCAAGCAGCAGGTGCGGCAGGCGAGGCAGCGCGAGGCGCACACCGCTTCGCTGTACGCGTTCAGCCGGCAGATCGGGGCGGTCTCGGACGTATCTTCGCTGCTGGACGGGGTCACGCACCAGCTGGCGCGGACGATCGGAACCGAGACGGCGGTCTACCTGCCGGACGAGTCCGGCGTGCTTCGCCTTGTGCATGCCTCGTCGGCGGAAGCCAGGGAGGGCGGAGAACGCGCGCGCGAAGAGGAAGTGGTCGTGCGGATGGTATATGATGAAGGAGAAGAGGCCGGTCACGGGTCGAAAACGCTGCGGGAGCTGCCCGGGCGTTATCTGCCGCTTCGCACGGAAGAGCGGACTTACGGCGTTCTGGCCGTTCGTCCGCGTCTGGGCCCGGACGGCCGCGATGCGCCGCTGAGCGCCGAACAGCAGCGGCTGCTGGAAGCGCTGTGCGGGCTGGCCGCTGCCGCGATCGCCCGCTTCAAGCTGGCCGAAGAGGCCAAACTGGCGCATTTGACGGCGGAATCGGAACGCCTGCGGACCGCGATTCTGGATTCGGTCTCGCATGAACTGCGGACGCCGCTGGCGACCATCGTCGGTTCGGCGACGGGATTGATCGAGAACGACGATCTGTTTTCTCCTCAAGACCGGATGGAGCTGTTGGAGACGATTCGCAGCGGCGCGATGAGGATGAACCGGCTGGTGCAGAATCTGCTCGGCATGGTTCGACTGGAGAGCGGCATGCTGAGATTGCGCCGCGAATGGTGCGACGTTCAGGATCTGGTCGGCGTGTCGTTGGCGCAGATCCGGGACATTCGCGGCAGCCGCAGGCTGAACGTCGACATCCCGGGCGACCTGCCGATCATCCGGGGAGACGAGGTGCTGCTGGAGCAGGTGCTCGGCAACGTGCTCGGCAACGCGATCAAATACAGCCCCGACGGCAGCGAGATCGGCATTTCGGCGAAGGCGCGGAACGGAATGCTGATGCTGCATATTTCGGACGAAGGACCGGGTATCGCGGCAGGCGAAGAGCGGCATATTTTCGAAAAGTTTTACCGTTCGGGCGCGACCCGTCACGTATCGGGTACGGGCCTGGGGCTGGCGATCTGCAAAGGGATCGTCGATCTGCACGGGGGCGTCATATCGGCGGAATCGAGGACGGACGGGCGAACCGGCACGCTCGTGAAGATCGGACTGCCGCTGCCGGACGCGCCCGAACCGCCGGAGAAGCGGGTGAACGAAGAAAGGGGAATGAACGATGGCGAATGAAACGGCTGCCGGCGCGCGTATCCTGATCGTGGACGACGAGCCGCAGATCCGCAAGCTGCTCAAGGTGACGCTCGCCGCGCACGGTTACGCCGTGCACGAGGCGGCTACCGGCGAAGAAGGCGTGCTGCAGGCTCCGCTGTGTCATCCCGATCTGATCGTGCTGGATCTGGGACTGCCGGATCTGACGGGCATGGAAGTGTTGGAACGCATTCGCGAATGGTCGGGCGTCCCCGTGATCGTGTTAACGGCAAAAGACCGGGAAGAAGACAAGATCGCCGCGCTGGACGCCGGGGCGGACGACTATGTGACCAAGCCTTTCGGCATGGGCGAACTGGTCGCGCGCATCCGGGTCGCGCTTCGCCATACGGCAAAGTCCGTGGAAGAACCGGTGATCCGCAGCGGCGCGCTGACGATCGACCTGGCGCAGCGGATCGTCGAATCGGGCGGAGAACGGGTGAAGCTGACGCCCACCGAATACGATCTGCTGAAGGCGCTCGCCTCGAACGCGGGCAAAGTCGTGACCCAGCGCCAGCTGCTGCAGCGGGTATGGGGCAGCCAGCACGACGAGGGAGACAGTCATTATCTGCGAATCTATATCGGGCATCTGCGCAAGAAGCTGGAGGAGGACCCTTCGCAGCCCCGATTGATCGTAACCGAACCGGGAGTCGGATACCGCTTCCTGACCCAGGAATGATATACTGAAGACAATCGTTTCGATGGTTAAAAATGCAATGCGGAATAGGGTGATAGGGCTTGGACGTTTTGGATATCAAGATTCTCAAGTTGCTGCAGCAAAACGGACGCATGAACGTGACCAGTTTGTCGAACGAACTGTCGCTGAGCCGGCCGAGCGTGGCCGAACGGCTGCACCGGCTCGAGGAGCGCGGCGTGATCGAAGGGTATACCGCGCGGGTCTCCCCGCAGGCGGTCGGAAGGGATACGCGGCTCGTGATTCAGATCGCGGATCTTCGGGTCTCGCCGCAGCATTTCGAGCAGTGGGCGCAGGGCGAGACGGACATCATTGAATGCCACCGGGTCACCGGCCAGGCGAGTTACTTTATTCAGGCGGCCGTCGCCGGCACGCCGGGACTGCGCGAGCTGGTCGATCGGCTGATGGACTTCGGCAGCGTGCAGACCTCGGTCGTGCTGGCTTCGCCGGTATCGAACCGCTCGATTCTGCCGCCGGACGCTCCGGCGGACTGAGGAAGGCGCCGCCGGTTTCGCTCGGCGCGGGAGAGATGCTCCGGTTAGCGTTTCGAGCGCTGTTCATGCTTGCCGTCTTGCCTGCGGCGCGGGATCGGCTTAAACGAGGAGAGCGGTTGGAGTTCTGCGCCTTCCGGCGCGGCTCGGACCGTTCTTTTTGCGCTGCTCTCCCGCTGTCCGCGCCGCCCTGCCGGGTGTGTTACACTGGGAAGGCCGAGGCGGATGCCCGAGGGGGAACGGACGCCGAAAATTCAAGAATGCGGGTGATGACATGAAACTGCTGACGCTGAACGCGCACGCATGGCATGAAGAGGAACAGGAACAGAAAATTTCGCGGCTGGCCGATTTTATCAACGAGCGGGGCTTTGACCTGATCGCGCTGCAGGAGATCAATCAGTCGCCGAAGGCGGAAGAGGCCGGAGCCGACCGCTTGTCGCGTTACTTCGAAGCGGAGCCGGGCGTGAAGATCCGGATCGACAATTATGCGCTGGTGCTGCTGGAGCAGCTGGACGCGCCGTATTACTGGTCGTGGCTGCCGACGCACAGCGCTTATCAGGGACGGTACGACGAAGGGGTGGCCGTGCTGACGCGGGAGCCGATCGAAGACGCCGTATACGACTACATATCGGGCATCCGGGATTATATGAATCCCAAGACCCGCCGCCTGCTGGGGGTTAAAACGTCGAGCCGCGCGGAGGGAAGTTCGGAAGCGGAGCCGCTGTGGCTGTTCAGCGCGCACTGCGGCTGGTGGAACGACGAAGCGGAACCGTTCCGAGGGCAGTGGGATCGGGCGGAGGCGCTGATGAAGCCGCTGCGGGATGCCGGAGAGCGGATCTTCCTGCTCGGCGATCTGAACAACGTGGCGCAGATCCGCGGCGAAGGCTACGACTATGTCATGGATCATGGCTGGTGCGACCTGTACACGGCGGCTGCCGAAAAAGACGAAGGCTCGACGGTGCTCAAGGCGATTGCCGGCTGGTCGGACAACGAAAGCCCGCTGCGCATCGACTATATTCTTTCCGGCCTCCCGGTCGAAGCGAAGAAGTCGGAAGTGGTGCTGGACGGGAACAACGGCCCGGTCGTGTCGGATCATTTCGGCGTGGCGGCGGAAATATAAGCCGACCGTTTGCTCCGAATAGGTGAACGAAGAGGAAGAGGCTCATCCTCTTTCGCATAAAAAAAGACCTCCGCGGCGGAGAAGTTTCCGCTTTGCAGAGGTCTTTTCGGTCGTGGAGCGCGGTCGTTCGACAGGGCCGAAGGAGCGTCGGCGGAATCAGTTCTTCGGCCGGCTCGGCCGGTACATCCCGATCGAAGCGGGAGCCGTCTCGATAAAGCCGAAATGCCGGTACAGCGCGTCCGCCGGCGTATCGGCGATCAGGCTGACGAACGAGCCGGGCTCTACGTGGGCATCGAGATAGCGTTCGATGTCCGCCATGATGAGGCGGCCGAGTCCGCGCCGCTGTACGGACGGATGCACGACGATGTCGGAGACGATGTAGGCGCAGCCTCCGTCGCCGATCACGCGGCCCATGCCGACGAGCTTTCCGTGCTCGCGCAGCGTCACGACGAACAGCGAGTTCGGCAGTCCGGCGCGCGCCGCTGCGGGCGTCCGGGCGCTCATGCCGGCGGCAATCCGCAGTTCGATATATTCTTCCGGGCCCGGCGGTTCGTAAAGGACCTGAATGTCCTGGTTTTCCATGCGGGTATCTCCTTGTTCGCGAATTTGGTCCCATAAAATAGAAGCGTCGGGAAGCGATGAACGTTCTCTCCTGCACGGTGAATGTTTGTTCCCGATAAATGAACGTTTACTCCCGGGAAAAAGCTTTTCAAAAGCTTTTTCGCCCCAAAAAGCTGGTTTTTTCTTCCCGGTACGAACGATGATGAACGTTTTTATGACGAAAATGCGATCCGTCTCGGCAAGGGGAGGAGAGAAGGACCTCAGCCTTTCCGCAGCGTGAACAGATCCCGCAGCGCGCTGTCGGACAATTCGGTGATCCAGCCTTCCGAGCCGGCGATGACGCTGTCGCTGAGCTGCTGCTTGCTCTCCAGCATGTCGTCGATCCGCTCTTCCAGCGTGCCGATCGAGATGAACTTGTGCACCTGGACATCCTTGGTCTGGCCCATCCGGTACGCCCGGTCGGTCGCCTGGTTCTCGACGGCCGGATTCCACCAGCGGTCCACGTGGAAGACATGGTTGGCCGCCGTCAGGTTGAGGCCGACGCCGCCCGCTTTGAGCGACAGGATGAACACGGCCGTCGTCTCGCCCGGAGGCTGCTCCTTGGCCTGAAACTTCTCGATCATGCGCTCGCGCGCCGTTCTCGGCGTGCTGCCGTTCAGATAGAGCACGTTCTCGCCGAGCTCTTCGCTCAGCACCCGCTGCATCATCTCGCCCATGCCGATGTATTGGGTAAAGATCAGGCAGCGCTCGCCTTCGGCCCGCAGCTCCTTGACCATGGCCACGAGGCGCGAGAGCTTGGCGGACTGCTCGATCAGCGTATCGAGATCCGGCGCTTCTTCGGGGTCCGTGCCCGCCGAATCGCCCGCCGTCAGCGCCGGATGGTCGCACAGCCGCTTGAGCTGCGTCAGCGCGGACAGAATGGCGCCTTTGCGCTTCATGCCTTCCAGCTGCGGCATCTCCTTGAGCAGCTGCTTGACGACCTGCTCGTACAGCACGCTCTGCTCCGGCGTGAGATGGATGTACGTCTTCATCTCGTTCTTCTCCGGCAGATCGAGCTGGATGTTCGGGTCCTTCTTCTTGCGGCGGAGCATGAACGGCTTGACCAGCTTCTGCAGCTCGGCGATCTTGTCTTCGTCCTGTTCCTTCTCGATCGGATTGGCGAAGCGCTCCTGGAACGACTTCGGCCCGCCGAGATAGCCGGGCACCATGAAGTCGTAGATCGACCACAGCTCGGCCAGCCGGTTCTCGATCGGCGTGCCGGTCAGCGCGATCTTATGCAGCGCTTTGAAGCTGCGGATCGCGGTGGACTGCTTGGTCTGCGCGTTCTTGATCGTCTGCGCTTCGTCCAGGCAGATCGTCAGCCAGTCGAAGCCGCGCAGCAGCTCCTGATCGAGCGCGGAGGTCGCGTACGACGTCAGCACGACGTCGGCGTCCGACGCGGCCGCGGCGAACGCTTCGCCGGTTCGCCGGTTCGGACCGTAATGCAGCATGACGCGCAAATCCGGCGCGAAGCGGGCGATCTCCTTCTGCCAGTTGCCCAGCAGGGACGTCGGGCAGATGATCAGCGAAGCTTCCAGCGGATAGGAACCCGGCCGGATGATGCCGTCGTCCGGCGGCAGCCAGGCGGGAGGTCCGCCGCTGCCGCTCGCGTCGGCGCGCGCCTGTACCGCCGCGGAAGCTTCCGCGTTCGCGGAAGCCGAATCCCCGCCGCGAGCCGGACGGGCGCGCCGGCCCGCCTGCGGGCGCGCGTCGGCGTACGCTTCCGATCCGCCCGCGTCGTACCCGCCGCCCGGCGCCCGGCCGGCTTCCGCTTCGGCGCGGCTCTCCTTGACGTGCAGCAGATACGAGATCAGCTGCACGGTCTTGCCGAGGCCCATGTCGTCGGCCAGGCAGGCGCCGAGGCCCAGGCGGCGCAGGAAGGCGAGCCAGCCGAAGCCTTCGCGCTGGTAATTGCGCAGCTCGGCGCGCAGTCCCTTCGGGATCCCGATTTCCGGCCAGGCTTCCTTCTGGCCGAGCTGGTCGATCAGCGCCGCCAGATGGCCGCTCAGCTGGACTTCGATCTCCAGCCGGGCGTCCTCTTCGGCCCGGGACCGTTCTTCCGCCTCGCTGTTTTCTTCTTCTTTCTTCAGCAGCTGAAGCTGAAGGATATCCTGGAACGACAGGCCGCTTCGCTTGTCGAGCCCGTTCATCGCCCGGCTGATCTGCGTCAGCAGGGCGGGATCGAGCGCGACCCACTCGCCGCGGAACTGCACGAGCCGCTCGTTGCGCGCGGCCAGCTCGAGATATTCCTCTTCGCTGAACTCGGCGTCGCCGATGGCGATCCTCCAGTCGAAGTTCAGCACGGAATCGAGGCCGAACACGGAACGGCCGCCTTTCTTGCCTTCGCCTTCTTCTTCCTTGACCCGCGCCTTCAGCTTCGGCTTCTTCTTGCTCGCCGCCTGCCACCAGGCCGGCAGCAGCACCCGCCATCCGGCGTTCAGCAGCCGAGGGCTGTCCTTCGTCAGGAACTGCCAGGCGTCCGGCCCGCCCATGCCGCGGGCCAAAATGTCGTGTCCCGGCGCCACGCGGGGCGTCGGCAGGCCGGTCCGCAGGCTCTTGAGCCATTCGGCGCTCCGCTCGCGCACAGGCTTCTCCCAGGCCGAAGGCCAGTCTCCGGCCGCGATGCCGACGTCCGACAGCGTAATCGGGACGAGCGTCGCTTCGTCCTTCTTGTCCTGGAGGGCCAGCTGCAGCCTCCAGTCCGCGCTGTCCTCGTCCGGCTCCAGGAACCGGACGACGGGACGGAACGGCGCGGCGTCTTCGCGCCAGCCGACCGCGACGAGCCAGGCATCCTCGTCGAGCCCCGCCGCCGACGCCCCGCGATCGAACAGAAGCGGATGCTCGCGTCGGAGATCCAGCGCGGCCTGCTCCGTGCCGTAGCGCCGTTGGAAGACGGCCGCCGAGTAAGCGGCCCTCAGTCCGGCCGCGAATGTCTCTTCGAGGTCGTCTTCCTCGCTGCGGCCGCCGAACATCGCTTCTTCGTAAGCTTCCTCGTCGCTGAGTTTTGCCGAGCTGCCGCGCGTTTCGGCGGCCGCCGCGTTCGCGCCCCGAAGCCTGCCCCGGTCCAGCGCGGCCAGCACCGAAGCGTGCTGACGCTCCTTGAGCGCATGCCGGTCCCATTTCCACTGCAGCTTGCCGGAGCGGTAGGCGCCGAAGTCGGGCTTGTAAGCCCGCTTGTCGATGCTCGCCGCCAGCGCCGGCGCGCTGCGCGTCAGCAGTTCGGCGTCTCCCTCGAAGTTCCAGTCGATATGCCGAAGCAGCGGCCGTTCCGCGAAGAAGTCCAGCACCATCTCCGCCGGCAGCAGCACCAGCTCCATTTCGCCCGTGCTCTGCATTTCCAGAGCGGTTCCGTAGAACGATTCCTCGTGCCGCGCGAACAGCAGCTGCTTGAAATACAGACCCGGAACCGCGCCGTACGTCGGCTTTGTTCCATAGAGCAGCACGTCGCCGAATTCGCTCAGCACGGCGTGCACCGTAACGGTTTCCATCACTGCGTTCATAGCATCAGCTTTCCTTTCTTCAATTCTTCCTGCAGCGCGCGCAGCCGCCCGTACCGGGCGTTGAACGACTCCATGAAGAAGTCCCAGCGCTCCTCGCGCTTCATTTTCCTGTACAGCTTCTCCAAACGCTTGAGCAGCTTCACCGCGGCCTTGTATCCGTCGCGGCTGCGCTGCTCGACCATCCGTTCGACCGCCTGGTGATAGAAGGGGAGCAGCTGCTCCGGCGCGTTTTTTTCGATCGGCGCAAGTTCCGTCACTTTGAAGCGGGAAGGCTCGGCTCCCGTCGACAGCTGATAATCCATCCACTCGTCCCAGCGTTCGCGCTCCAGCAGCTTGGTCTCGTAAAAAGTCGACGCGTACGGCAGCATCCCGCTCAGCGCCGCCCACATTCTCGGCTCGGCGTCCGGCAGATGCTCCAGCGTCTCGTCCCACATCCGCCCGTAATCGTCCAGATTCGCCCGCGCCCGCTCCAGCAGCGGACCGAACGTTTCGAGCCATCCGGCCAGCCGCTCCCACTGACCGCTTCGGGCGGCGGGGGAGAGGAAGTCCGGCAGTTTTTTCGGCGAAAAATAAGGTTTGTCCGCGGCTTCGGCCAGCAGAGCTTTCGCTCTGTCGTCCTGTCCCAGGCAGAATCGGCTCCAGGCATTCGCGCCCAGCCAGGCCTGCCGGTTCAAAGACCGTCCCAGCTCGCGTTCTCCGTCCATCAAATACTGGAGTTCGGATTCGTAACGGTCGGAATGTTCGCCGGCCGGCATGCCGCTTTCCGGAGCGGCCCATTCGGTCAGCAGCCGGTAATAGCCGCGGGAAAAAGCATCCTGCTCGCGGTCTTCGGTCAGCATCAGCCTGCGCAGGAATCCGAGCGTTTCGTCCAGCCGTTCCCGGACGAGCGGATCGCCGGGCTCCGGAAGGGGAGCGGCGAGGCAGGCTTCCATGCCCGCCGCCGTATCGGACACGGCAAGATGCGCATAGTAGCCGGTCGAAGACGAGATCATCGTCTTCAGCACGAAGAGATGCGCGTTCAGCCGGTACAGCGCTTCGATGCCCGCCCCGAAAGGAGGCAGGTCTTCGAAAATGCGGCTCAGCGTCAGCTCGGCGAACTTCGGATTGCGGGTCCGTCCCGTCAGCGAAGCGGCGGCTTCCTCGAAGCGCCGATGCCAGGCCGAGATGCCGGACGCGGCAAGCAGGGCGGCCTGCTCGACGCCGGGCGCTTTGCGCGTACCGTCCCCGTCCGCCTCTTCGGCGGCGAGAAAGTCCGGCCGGCTGCCTTCGGCATGCCCGGCTCCGTCCGCTCCGGTCCGCGCCGACATTCGGGCGGCCTGCGGACTGCCGCTTTCGGCATGCCCGCCTTGAGCCGCGGCGCTTCCGCCTTCAAGCGAGGCGTCACGGGCCGGGCCTTTCTCGGCATCGGGTCCGCCCGCGCGCGAAGTTCGCGCGGCCGGACCCGAAGCGCTGGCATTCGCTAGGGCCGATACCGGCCGTCCGCGCAGCCGGGCCAGCTTCATCAGCGCCGCCGCCTGATGTCGGCACGGCTTGCGATCTTTGCAGCCGCAGCTGCCTCCGGCCGGCAGATCGAGCGCCAGCTCGACCCGGCACAGCGTATCGCCTTCCTTGACTTCGGCTTCCAGCCGCCGATCTTCCGACAGCGAGAGCTGCTGCACGCTTCCCATCCGCTCGTATTGAAAGCCTCTTTTCAGCGTCAGGTCGTCATAAGCTTCCGCCACGCCCTGCACGAGCGTATTCCATTGTTCGTCGGTGAACGCCGTGTTCGCATTCATGCTGTTTATCGTCTCCATCCCGTAAGGTTCGTTTCGTCCGCCTATTATAACACGGAGTGGCGAACGTCTGTACCCCGCGAGGCCGATTCCGATAAGGGAAAGAGCGGCCTTCGAGGCTTCGGCCTTTTCCGTTAAATGCTTCAGCGCGTTCAAGAATTAAAAAAAATTTTCCGAAAACGTATGCAATATATTGCATGACGGAAATTGAACGGATATAATGAACCAATCCTATCAAGGCCATGTCAGTTATATAAGGAGGGCGTTATGCCGATTCCAACAGGTTTTACCACGCCGAACCGACTGTCGGCCAAGCAGCGCGCCTTCCAGCAGCTTCAGGAGTGGATTATCGACGGTACGCTTCAACCGGGGGAGAAGCTGAACGACGGCGAACTCGCCAACGCGCTCGGCGTAAGCCGGACGCCGGTACGCGAAGCGCTGCAGCTGCTGAGCGTCGAAGGGCTGGTCGAGATGAATCCGGGCGTGTCCACGCAGGTGACGCAGCTGAACGGCGAAGACATCGCCAAGATTCTGCCGCCGCTGGCCGCGCTGCAGTCGCTGGCCGCCGAGACCGCGCTGCCGCTCATGACCGCTCGGACGATCGAGTCGCTCCGGCACGTCAACGCCGAATTCGGCGAGGCGCTGGCCAAAGACGATTACCATTACGCGCTGAAGCTTGACGAAGAGTTTCACGGCATCGTCGTCGAACTGACGGAGAATCCGTATATCGCGAATACGATCTCCACGTTTCAGGCGCATGTCCGAAGGCTGTTTTTCCACAATTCGATTATTCTGGACGAGGGTTCGGTCGAGGAGCATGAGCTTATCGTCCAGGCTTTCGAGCAGGGGAACCGGGAAGAGTTGAACCGCTTGGTCCGCCGCAATTGGCTTCGGGCGATCGACGCCTACCAGGCCAAGCGGGAGAATCGTCAGCTTTGACATTCATTATCCGTAGACATCAAATACAAACGCCTTACCTTTAAAGGTTTCGCTGCTTGGGGGAGTATCATTATGCAGAAAAAAGTCAATGTATCCTTTATCATCGTGCTCGGCTCCATGCTCTTCGCCCTGTTCTTCGGAGCGGGCAACCTGATCTTTCCGCCGATGCTCGGCCAGATGGCCGGAGAGCATGTTTGGTCCGCCAACGCGGGCTTCCTGATGACGGGAGTAGGGCTGCCGCTGCTGGCCGTCGCCGCTTTCGTCTTCTCGGGCGAACGCGATCTGCGCTCTCTGTCGAGCCGCGTGCATCCGCTGTTCGGTCTCGTTTTTGCCGCGGCGCTGTACCTGGCGATCGGGCCGTTCTTCGCCATGCCCCGTACGGGTACGGTATCGTTCGAGATCGGGGTCAAGCCTCTGCTGCCGGAAGGATCGCATACGGTCGGCCTGGCCGTCTTCACCGTCGTATTCTTCGCGGCGTCCTGCCTGCTGTCGCTGAATCCTTCGAAGATCATCGATATCGTCGGTAAAGTGCTGACGCCGCTCATGCTTATCTTCATCGCCGTGCTGATCGCGGCGGCGGCTTTCTATCCGATCGCCGACTTCGCGGCGCCCGACGAGAGCTATGCGGCGCACGCCGTCTTCAAAGGCTTCCAGGAAGGCTATCTGACGCTGGACGCGCTGGCCGCGGTCATTTTCGGCATCATCGTCGTGAACGCCCTGAAGGACAGCGGCGTGAAGAAGCGCGGCGAGTTGGTCTCGGCCTGCATCAAAGCGGCCGTGATCGCGGCGGTTCTGCTGGCGATCATCTACACGGCGCTGGCCTATATCGGCGCTTCGAGCGTCGGCGGGCTGGGCCTCAAGGACAACGGTGCCGCCGTGCTCGCCGCCGTCTCGTCCCATTACTTCGGCGCTTACGGCTCCGTGCTGCTGGCGCTGATCGTCACGATGGCCTGCATCACGACGAGCGTCGGCCTGATTACGTCCTGCGCTTCGTTCTTCCACGGACTTTTTCCGAAAATGTCGTATAAAACGATCACCGTGGCGCTGTCCGTATTCAGCGCGCTCGTCGCGAACATCGGACTGAGCGGTCTCATCAAAGTTTCGGTTCCGGTCCTGATGGTCCTGTATCCGATGGTGATCGCGCTGGTCATCCTGACGTTCCTGCATCCGCTGTTCAAAGGCAGAGCTTCGGTCTACCAGGGCACGATGCTGCTGACCTTCCTCGTGAGCCTGTTCGACGGATTCAAGGCGGCAGGCATCAAAATCGCGTCGATAGACAATCTGTTCGCCCAGATTTTGCCGCTATACGGCGTGGGCTTGGGCTGGCTGCTGCCGGCGGTCGTCGGAGGTCTCGGCGGCTTGATCGTCGCGGCGCTTACCGGCGGAAAAGGGAATTCGGCTGCGGGAGAAACGCTGACCGGGCGCTCCGCCCAAGCTTCTTCCAAAGCGGATCAAGGCACGTCGGCGGGCGACTGAGGAAGATCGGCCGAAGGTGATCGACCGAGATCAACCGCTCGCGAAAAAAGCAAAACCGCATCGCGCCCAAACCGGGATCGGCCTTCGCCGCATGCCCGGTTTTTTGTTGTGCGCTTATTTCGGTACGGTCGAATTCATTCCCGTTGAGCAAAGTTGCACATTGTGCAACGAAATGATATAGTCGGTTTCGGGTGTTTGGATACAGGCTTGAAAAGGAAGCAGGGTGGAGAGGAGAAGGAACATGGTCAAACAAAGCCTGCGCGACATGAAAAAAGAAGAAACCTGGCATGTGCTGGCCCGAACCTCGTTCGAACTGGCGCTGGAAAAAGGCTTGGACGGCTTCACGATCGAAGACGTGGTGCAGCGCGCGCGTTATTCGCGGCGGACGTTCGCCAACCATTTTTCCTGCAAGGAAGAAGCGGTGTCGATGGGGATCTTGTCTTTGAGCGGAGCAAGCGGGGATTTGCACCGGGAAGATATCCTGCGGGAAGTCGAATCCGCGCCGCACGAGTCTCCGGTCGAAGCGCTCCGTCAATGGATGAAAATGAAATTCACGGCCAATCTGCTGCGGGAGCTGAGGGAATTGGTCGTCCTCTCCAAAGCGTATCCGACGCTGGAGCCGTACGTCCTGAACGTGCTGCACCGGCTTCAGGCCGCGGCCCAGACCGAATTGGACCGGCTCTGCGGCGGCCGCTGTCCGCAGGGGTATACGCATATTTTGGCGGGCGCGGTGTTCGGAGCCGTCATGTCGATCCTGGACGGGGACATCGACGTGCAGATTCCGGGGGAAGCTCCGAGAGAAGGCGCGGGTACGATGGCGTTTGACGATTTTTTGGAAATGACGTTCGGGTATTTAAAAAAAGGATTTTGAGGTCCGCTTAAGACGGGCCGACTTAAAAGGAGCGAAAAAGGGTGTCCAAATTTCTATACAAATTAGGCAAGTCGGCATACAGCAGGCCTTGGCTGTTCATCGGGGGCTGGGTCGTCGTGCTGGCGATCGTGATCGCGATGCTGAGCGTGAACGGCGTGAGCGTCAGCTCGGAGATGAAGCTTGAAGGCACGGAGTCGCAAAAAGTGCTCGATCAGCTGGCGGAAGTCCAGCCGGAAGCATCCGGCGGACAGGGCAGCGTCGTATTCGTCGCGCCCGAAGGCGAAAGCCTGAATACGCCGGAGAGGCTGGCGGCGATCAAGGAAGCGGTCGACGAAGTGTACGGACTCGACCAGGTGCTGAACGCGCCGGAACTGGCCGCGCAGGCCATGGCGCAGGCTCAGGCCCAAGCGCAGGCCGCACAAGGTGCGGCAGGCGGCGAAGCCGGAGCCGGCGATGCCGCCGCGGGCGCGGCCGGCCAGGGCGCCGGAGCGGGGCAGAGCGGAGAAGCCGACGCCCAGCAGGGCGCGGGCATGGCGCAGCAGGAAGGTGCGGGCGCCGCGCAGCAGGGAGCAGACGCGGGCGCGGATGCCGCGGCTCGGCAGGGCGCAGCCGGCTCGGCCGATCAGCCGCCGTATACGCAGCTGATCGTGGACGGCGCGCCGGTAATCGGCGTGACGATCGCAAACGACGGCCGCGCGGCGCTGTTCCAGTTCCAATTCACGGTCCAGCAGTCGGCCGTGTCCGACGAGATCAAAGCCTCGGTCGTGGACACGGTCGAATCCGCGGCCAGCGAGACAGGTCTCGAGGCGCTGCCGAGCGAATCGCTGCTGCCGCTGGACATTCCGATCGGAAGCAACGAGGTATACGGCCTCGTCGTGGCGGCGATCGTGCTGATCATGACGCTCGGCTCCGTCATCGCGGCCGGACTGCCGTTGGTCGTCGCGCTGTTCGGCGTCGGTATCGGGGTCGGCGGCGCGTACGCCTTCTCGACGTATCTGAACATGAGTTCCATCACGCCGGTACTGGCCCTGATGGTGGGCCTTGCGGTCGGTATCGACTACGCGCTGTTCATTATCAACCGTCAGCGCCGCCTCATTTTCGACCAGGGACTCGGCGCGAAAGAAGCGGCCAGCCGCTCGATCGGCACCGCGGGCAGCGCCGTCTTTTTCGCGGGCCTGACGGTCATCATCGCCTTGTGCGGCCTGCTGGTCATCGGCATCGGCTTCCTGAGCACGATGGCGCTGGTCGCTTCGGCGACGGTGCTGCTCAATGTACTGATCGCGCTCACGCTGCTGCCGGCGCTGCTCGGCCTGATCGGCGAGCGCATCTGCTCCCGCAAAGCGCGCGAGAAAAACGCCGCCGTGCAGGCTTCCCGCGCGCAGAAGCAGGCGAAGGCCCGCTGGATTCACGGCGTGATCAAATTCCGCTGGCCGGTTATTCTGCTGATCGTGGTCATTCTCGGCATCGCCGCGGTTCCGGCCGCGCAGATGAACCTGGCGATTCCGTCTGCGGCTTCGGCCGATCTGGATACGGCCAAACGCCAGAGCTACGACGCGATCTCGGAAAGCTTCGGCGAAGGCTTCAACGGCACGCTGCTGATCGTCGCGGAATCCGCCAACGGCGAAAATATCACGCCGCAGACGCTCGGCGCGCTGACGCAGGGAATGCAGCTGCTCGATAATGTCTCCGTCGTCTCGCCGCTCGGCATCAGCGAGAACGGCAAGCTGGCGATGTTCAGCGTCATTCCGAAGACCGGACCGAACGACGAAGCAACGTCGAAGTTGGTCACGACGCTGCGCGACGAAAATTTGGCAATCGCCACCGCCACCGGCGTCACGCTTGGCGTGACGGGCGTGACGGCGGTCAACATCGACATGTCGGCGAAGCTCGCGGAAGTGTTCCCGATCTATGTGGGCATCATCGTCGTCCTGTCGCTTATTATCCTGCTGCTCGTCTTCCGCTCGATCGTCGTGCCGATCAAGGCGACCGTCGGGTTCCTGCTCAGCATCCTGGCCACGTTCGGCATCACGACCGCCGTGTTCCAATGGGGCTGGGCGCATGACCTGTTCGCGTTCGATACGGCGGGTCCGATCCTGAGCTTTATGCCGATCATGGTCACGGGCATCCTGTACGGTCTGGCGATGGACTATCAGGTGTTCCTCGTCTCGTCCATGCGCGAATCCTACGTGCACGGGCATCGCGGGACGGAGAGCGTCATCCACGGCTACGGCCAAGCGAGCCGCGTCGTCGTGGCGGCGGCGGTCATCATGGTCGCCGTATTCGCGGGCTTCATCTTCACGCACGACATCATGATCAAGCAGATCGGCTTCGCGCTGGCGATCGGCATCCTGATCGACGCGTTCGTCATCCGCATGACGCTCGTTCCGGCCGTCATGTCGCTGTTCGGCGACAAAGCCTGGGCGCTGCCGAAATGGCTCGACCGCATTCTGCCGAACCTGGACGTGGAAGGCGACAAGCTGCTGGAAGAACTGAAGGCGCAGGAAGCGGCGGAGGGTGCGAGAGGGCGTTAAGAGAGTTGAGGACCCGGCCTACAGCCGGGTCCTTTTTTGATAGAAAAAAGATTCACTTCCCGTTATTCTTCCGTTGTTAATTGCTCGATCGTAGTCGATTCAAGCAGCTGCTCGCGCTTTTTCCCGCCGCTTGTGTACGTGATTTTGATTCGGCGGTCAGAGGCGGGCTGCACGTGATTCAGCGAAACTTCCAACACCAACCGGCTTTCGCCTTCGACTTCGAAGCCTTGGATCTCTTCGAGATTGCCCAGATTTTCCCGTTGATAGACGCCTACCGCTTTTTTCGGGTCGGCCCCGTGAAAAGCATAACGGATTCGATCGCTTTCTACGGTAATCGGGGTCCCGTCTTTTTTGACCAACTCCATGGATTCGATCGTTGCCGGATTTTTCCCCATCCATTCAAATGTCGTTACGATGAAATAGTTCTTATCGTTTTCAAACGTCGAGGTGGACATGTTACCCAGCTTGAACTCGTTTGCATACTCTCCGCCCGCGCGGGAGCATCCTGCCAGCAGAAAAATCAAGATAACGAAAAGACTTTTTATGTTCAAATCGGCTTCTTCCTCCTTTGCTGAAATTAAACGTAATGAATGATTTTACAACTTTATGTTGGAAAGATTTGTGGCGCAGATCTAATTCTTTAATAAATGCATTTAAACCCGTATAAACAAAAAAAGATTTTTTTAAAAGTCACAAGAATGAAATGCAAAGCGAGATGTTCATCGACTTCCGCGACGTCCGAGTCAAGCTTGCTCAAGGAGGTCTGTTCGTCGTGCCGAAAGGAGTCGAGCATAAGCCGTTTGCCGAGCGCGAGTGCCGGATCGAGAGCATGTGCATTTTCGCGGATGCGCACCGCGCAAGCTGCGTCTTTGTTTTGCGCGAAGGGTAAAAAGCCGAAGAAAAGCGGGCATTCGAATCTGCCCGATTTGCGAACGGAGGACTAGCATGAACGAATGGTATGGGGCGGCAGGATTGATTTTGATCGGGATCGCATTGATTGATTTCGTTTGGAGCACGCTGTGGGTGGAAGGCGGCGCGGGGCCGGTGACCCGGCGTCTGTCGACCGGCTTATGGAAGGTCTTTCACAAGTTGTTCGGCAGGCGGCCTCAGGCCTTGAGTTTAGCGGGACCGGTCATTCTATCGCTTACGGTATTGACCTGGGTCGTCATGCTTTGGGTGGGTTGGACGCTCGTTTTCGCTTCGGACCCGTCCGCGCTGTTCAATCCGCAAACGAATACGGAAGCTTCATGGGCGGAGCGGCTTTACTTTTCCGGCTATGTGCTCTTTACATTGGGTAACGGCAGCCTTGTTCCGAACGGTACACGCTGGGAGATGGCGACCGTGGCCGCGACCGGAACCGGAATGCTGTCCATCACTCTGGCGGCTACTTACCTGATCTCGGTGCTGAGCGCGACTGCCCAGAAGCGAGCTTTTGCCCAAAACGTATTCGGCATGGGCCGCAGCGGGGAAGAAATCGTGCTGTCCGCTTGGAACGGAAAGGATTTTCATCAGATTGATCTTCTGCTGCACGATTGCGCTTCCCAATTAAGCATGCTTACGGCCCAGCATCACGCCTATCCGATTCTCTATTACTACCGCAGCAAAAAAACGGAGCAGTCTGCGGTCGCTGCCGTCGCCGTGCTTGAAGACGCGCTTTCGCTGCTGCAGTTCGGCATGCGGCCTGCCGATCTCGTCAATACGCTGGTCTTGAAAGAAATGCGCTCCAGTATCGACAGTTACGTCAGTACGCTTCACGTCCGCCGCTTGCATGAAAAGGCTGAAATGCCCGAGCCGCCGAGTTTGTCCGCCCTCCGGGAGCGCGGCATTCCGGTGCGATCGGAAGCGGATTTCGAAGAAAAGCAGAAACAGGCTGCCGAACATCGAAGAAAGCTGTCGAATATTTTGCGGGCGAGCAGTTGGAGATGGCCAAGAAATTAAAAGGTCGCGCACTCTTTTATAACACGAGGATCGCTCTTACAGCGGAGCCGGTTCCGGTGTCTAAAGCGGGAAAGGTAATCTTTAGCGCTTGGCAAAACGCCGGTAATCCAAAGGCAGATTATGTTTGATCACGGCGGCGGCTACAGGAAGTCGGCTGCGCTGCCCAACGGCCGATCACGGCGCAGCTGGAAGCTGGAGCATACGACAATCTGCTCTCTGGTCAACTCGGTTTCTCAAGCGGAAATATATCTTACGTTTTCTAGTAAAAAGATGCGTCCCCTGAAGGGGCGCATCTTTTTACGATTGCTGCGGTTAATACTAGAGTTATTTCAGTTGAATTATTCAACTGGGGTCTCTTCGATAAAGCTTTGGAGTTCCGCTTTGGCTTCATTGCTGAGTTCTTTGTTTGATTCGTCAACGGGATCGGAAATATTGACTTTCCCTTGATAAGTACCTAACGGCATATAGCCACCATCAGGATGTTTTTTTAAGAATAAAAGATATTCTTCATTTGGCTTGATTTCATTATAGTTCTCGTTAATGATCTTAACCTGCTGGCCTAAACTATCTGTAAAGATAGTATAAGGCTCGTAGATCATAATATCTTCGCCGATACCCAAATCTTCTTTTGATTTTTGAAGATTTTTAATCTCTACTTTGGTTTCTGCCCAATACCATAATGGCACTCCGTTCTCATCAGGTTCTTCATTAACATATTTTATTTCAGGGGAAGCTGTTGCCAGAACAACGAGGTCTGCCTCTGCTTCAAGTTCGCTTGATGCTTCATAGATTTGGGTTTCGCTGCTTGTTTTAATGATTTTCATGTCATTTTTCTTCTGGCTATCAGCAGTAGCCGATCCCGCTTGTGCAGGGTTTGAAGGACTCGTGCTTTGTGGGATTTTTTCATTACTTAATGCGAAAAAAAGAGAAGCAGATAAAATTAAGGCGCCTGAAGGAATAAGAATTGTTTTTAGCGCTTTTCTATTCATATTGACAACACTCCTTTAATTTCCGTATAAGCTTTTAATCCATTCTTATCGTCTGTTTGGAGCGTATAGTATTTGTTATCGCCCTGTCTCATTATTGCCTTTGTTGATTCATCAGTGACACGGGCAAGTCCCATTACATGACCGAACTCGTGAATCATGACTTTTTCTCTAAGCACAGGGTTTTCTGTTTTCAGTTCCGGGTTGTTAATTCTTACTCTTGAGTAAGCGTATACTCCTGTCCAGCTCTGGTTTTTTCCGGAGATGTGAGTGTAGTTATAAGTATCTGCCCAGTCTGTAGTGTGCAAATCGCCAGCATATACTTTGACATCTGCAGCACTAGCAGTAGTAGTTCCGGCTGTTTTCATATGGCTGGAAATTCCATTCCATGATAAGTAGCCGGTCTTCGAAACACCACTATACCCGTAAGATGACACCGTAGGATCAAGATAGACGTGGAGATCTGGTGCTGTACTTCCGGAGAGGCTAGTGACCCAACGTCCACCGAACAGTGTGTAAGCATAAGTACTAGAGGAAGCAGAGAAGAGTAGCGTAGCGGCGGCGATAGTAACTAAAGCTTTTTTGATAATTTTCTTCATATGGACCTTCTAAAATAGTTCTTACCAACATAGGCCTATATTTTTTGAGAAAGTTTCTTTTTTTGAATTTTTTTAAAAAAGGAAAATAAGCGCAGTTAGAATAGCGCTTTCCTATGTGCTAAAAAGCATACTTTTCGGAGAGATACCTCGTCTATGCACCAGGCGGTACGGCCGATCCGGGGCGAGGACCGGAATTATCGGGTTCCGTTCGCACCGATCGGAGAAGGTCCGCGAACAAAACGGAGGTATCGAACATGCAAAAAAAATCGATGATTTTGGCTTTATCCGGCGTACTGACACTGAGTTTGGGACTCGGCGGCTGCGCGAATCCCGACAGCGGCGGCGCACCGGAAGCCGCTTCGGAAACGCCCGCCGCTTCTGGCGGTCAGGCGAAGGAAGAAGCGAATAAACCGGCCGCGCCTGCGCAGCCGGCCGAATCGGCGGAGCCGACCGAAGGGGCTGCCGGGAAGACGGAGAGCCTGCGCGAAGAAAAAATCGAAGTAGGCCACGCCGTGTTCCTGACCGCGGACGACGCCGAAGAGCAGTCCGATGCGGTAGTGCGCGTCACGGCCACCGCAGACCGGGAAACGGTCGTGGAAGAAGACGCGGGGGAAACGATCGGGAGCACCATCACCCGAGCGAAAGTGTCGAAAATCTACAAAGACTCGGACAAGCAGGCGATCGGCGGTGAAATTGCCGTTATGGAGCCTTATTACGCAGCGAAAGACGACAACAACGATCCGGTACAGTACTATTATGAAGAGTATGTGCCGATGCGCGAAGGAAAAGAAT
Source organism: Saccharibacillus alkalitolerans (assembly GCF_011090185.1). GTDB lineage: Bacteria > Bacillota > Bacilli > Paenibacillales > Paenibacillaceae > Saccharibacillus > Saccharibacillus alkalitolerans. Next base: position 190,456 of record NZ_JAAFGS010000007.1, read on the forward strand.
ACATCTTATTCCTGGTGTGGGACGAGACGCATCAGGCGTACTGGGTCAACGCGCTGGAGCAGGGAGAGCATCCGCTCGACAGCAGCGAAATCCGCGCGGCGTCCGGACAAGCCGGAGACGGCGACGAACAGTATCTGGCGCTGCGGAAAAGCGTGTTGGAGAAGTACATGAATTAAAAGCGAATCATAGGCGTCTGCGCAAAAAGCTCAACCGGATCTGGGACCAGATCCAATTGAGCTTTTTTTGTTCTGTCTTTTACGGCTGTTCGTCCCCATCTTCATCACTGGTTTGGATGCTGCCCGAATGACTGAAGCGCATGCTTCCGAACTTTAACGCGAGAGGTACCGTTTTATGCTAAGCCGGAAAGAAGGAGTGCGCCGTCGCGGAGAACGGGGACAGCCAGCGTTTCGTTTTTTGTTAATCTGCTGTGCACGCGTTTTCAATTTTCAAAGTGAAATTATAATTTTTCGCAATAAGGACGGAAGGCTTATTACTTATTTATCAAGCAATGATACTATTTAAAGGATGATGCCTAATTTATGGTTCAAAAGGTTTGAAAAGAGGGGGGATGAATATGAATCGCCTCATCTTCAACTTTACTTCGATCGGCGGGAAGTCAAAATGCGGCGAAAGGGATGGGGCGAATGAGCGGCGAGATGACAGGGAGGATCGCGATCAACGCTGCGGCACTGCTGATCGTTACGGCGATCTGGTTCGTCCTGGGTTCTCGGGATCTGTACGCGCGGCAGATCGTTCCTCTGTATTATGCCGGAGGAGTGCTGCTGATCGCAGCCGTGCTGTTTGTATTGAATCGGTGGGGGATGAAGGCCTCTCTTCCGTTCACGCTGGCGTCGATCGGGCTGGCCTTGGTGCTTTTCATCGCGATCAGCAGGCCGGTCGCCGCCAATCCGCTGTATCGGGACGTGCTGGGCCATTATTACGAAAGGTTTCAGGCCGACACGCTGCTGCGGTTTCCCGCCTACATGCGTGCGGAACATAATTACGTCACGGTTATTCGTGCGCTCGAAGACGCCGGCGTCCGCGCGAACACCATTGAGGGGGGAATCGGCGAAGGCAGCGGACCGGAGCAGGTCGACGGCGATCGTACCAAGGCGCAGGTCGTCTATTTGATCAACGGCGACACCTATGCGATCTTCGATTGGAAGGATCGCCGGGTGCTCGGCGTTCGGCCGGCGGCTTCGCTGCTCGAAGAGGCCGAAGCGGAATTGAAGGCGGACCAAGCCGTCGATTCGCGGCATCTCAAAGCCTATCTGATTCTATTCCGTTTGACATCCGGCGGCTCGCAGGGATTTTACGTGTATGCCAGAGACGGCGAACTCAAGCTGGTCGCCCGATAACCAGATATGCCGAAAGCCCGGTCCGGTCTGCTTGCAGACCCGGTCGGGTTTTTCGTCGTTTCCGCTTCTGCGCCCGAACGCTCGGTTCCTATCGTTCGGCTCCGAGCCTCGCTCTCTGCGCGTAAGCCTCCGGCGTCACGCCGACGACCGCTTTGAAATCTTTGATAAAATGCGCTTGATCGTGATAGCCGAGCTCGTGCGACAGGTCGAGCAGAATCGGCCGCGAACCGTTCGGACCGCCGCGTTCCAGCGCGTCGGCCGCTTCCTGGAGCCGGTGCAGCCGGATGACCCATTTGGGAGCGAGTCCGATCCGGCGGCTGAACAGGCGCTGCAGCGTCCTTTTTTCGATGTCGAAAGCGGCGCACAGTCCGTCCACCTTCGTCAATTCGCGGTCTTCCGCGATTCGGCGGGTCATGTCGTGCAGCAGAGCCGTTTCCGCGTCCATAACCGGCGATGCGTCCAGCAGCAGCCGATCGAGCAGGGCGACCATGCCGGAATCGTCCGACTCGGCCAGCGCCCGCTCCAGTTCCGCGCCGGAAGCGGCGATGATCCGGTCGACGGGAATCGGCCGCCCGTCCAGTTCGGCCAGCGATTCGCGGTAAAAAGGATAGAAGCCGCCGGGCCGGAACTTGACGCCGAACACGCGGCCTTGGCCGGAAAGGGGCTTCGAAAATCTCGACGGCGAAGGCGGGAAGCCGAATGTCCGGCCCGGCTCGATGACCAGATTCACGCACGGATTGGGCACGACATCCTGGCGGTATGGTTCGGCGTCGGTCAAATCCCATTCGACCGTCCAATAATGGCGGACGAATCCGGCCAACTTGGGAGACGGGTCATAGCGGAGCAGCCGAAATTTCTCGCGGCCTTCGCGGGGGCGAAGCACGCCGAGCCCCGGCTCGGACGAGTCGAAAAAGGGAGTTCTCGGAGCGGCCGGGCCGCCCGGCGGCAGACGGTTCGGAACCGATAATCGGCTTTGCATCGTCATTGTCCTCCTGCGGCGCGCTTCCGGGTAACGCGTCGGATTCCCGCCGCCCGGTCTGTCGCGTTTTTACTATGCGAATGTACGTTCTTCAAGTTAAGCTGATTGTAACACGGAAGGCGCGGCCGCGCGAGACGCAAAAGCGGCGCGGACGTTTTCCGAATCGATCCAACGGGAGGAATATGCAATGAAGCTGGAATACGTGATTTATGTCGACGCATCGCCGGAAAAAGTATGGGAAGCGCTGGTGTCGCCGGAAGGGACGAGAGCCGTCTTTTTCGGATCGCGGCTGAAGTCTTCGTTCGAGGTGGGCGCGCCGTTCGAGTATGTGGGCCCCGGCAGCGACGGCGGGGAAACGGTACATGTCTACGGGGGCGTCCTGGCGTTCGAACCGGGCCGCCGGCTCAGCTATTCCGAACATCCGGGGCCGTCGTATTACGACAATCACGCCGAGCTGCGCACGCGGGTGACTTTCGAATTGGAACCGTCGGGGAGCTGTACCAAATTGACGCTGATCAACGACGAATGGACCGAGAACCACCCGGGCTTCGGCAATGCGAGCGGCGCCTGGCCGATGGTGATCAGCTCGATCAAGACGTGGTGCGAAACGGGCAAAACGCTGGATTTCGGCTGGTAGGAAGCGAAACGGCGCGGCTCTCTCCAAAATCTTTTTGCTTATTTTCGGGAATTCGCTTGACTTGGAGTATGCTCCAGGTAGTAGTCTGGGCTCAAGCGGCCGCTGAATACGATTCCGAGGAGATGAGCAACGATGCAGAAGCAGACGGTTTTCATTACGGGTGCCAATAAAGGGATCGGTTACGAAACGGCAAGGCAGCTCGGCAAACAGGGTTACTTCGTCTTGTTGGGAGCGCGCGGCGAAGACAGCGGCCGGGAAGCGGTTGAACGGCTGCGCGAAGAAGGCGTCGAAGCCGAGCATATCCGGATCGATGTCGCGAGTCCGTCCGCTATCGCGGCTGCGGCCGAACAGATCGCGTCCCTTACGCCTTCGCTGGACGTGCTGATCAACAATGCCGGAATAGGCGCGGGAGGCAACGTTCCGAGCGAGCAGAACATCGAGGACGTCCGCCGCGTATACGAAGTCAACGTGTTCGGTCCCATCCAGATCATTCAAGCGCTGCTGCCTTTATTGAAAAAAGCGCCGCTCGGCCGCATCGTGAACGTGTCCAGCGGGCTGGGTTCCCTGACGTTCAACAGCGATCCGAACCACGAGCATTACGGAGCCAATCCGCTGGATTACAACAGTTCCAAGACGGCGCTGAACGCCGTGACCGTCCTGTTCGCCAAAGAATTCGCCGGAACCCCGCTCAAGATCAACGCCGTCGACCCCGGTTATACCGCGACCGACCTGAACGGGCACAGCGGGACGCGCACCGTCTCGCATTCCGCCGGCACCGTAGCGAAGCTTGCCTTGATCGGCGAGGACGGTCCGTCGGGACGATTCTTCGACGAAAACGGCGAGATTCCCTGGTAAGATACGGCTGACATTCGCATGATTCGCCGAAGGGCGCGCATGCAGGAAGGAGCGTGAATGCCATGATCGAGATTCCCGACAAACCGATGACGATCCGCGAAACGTCGGAGCTTACGGGCCTGACCGAGGATACGCTGAGGTATTACGAGCGCATCGACCTGCTGCCGCCCGCCGAGCGCAAGCCGAACGGGCATCGTTTCTACACGTCGAATCAGGTGCAGAGCATCATTTTTCTGATGAAGCTCAAATCGATCGGGATGACGTTGGAGGAAATGAAGCAGTTTCGCATGCTGGTCGATCAAGGAGACGGGACGATCGAGATTCGGAAAAGCATTCTGGAATCCTGCCGCCGGAGAGTCGACGAAGAGATCGAACGGCTGCGGAGCGTGCGGAAAGTGCTGGACTACAAAATGAGCCATTACGACGAATTGAGGTTGAATCCTTCGGTGGACGATAGGGGATGCGACCTGTCGAGTTACGAGTAAGCGGCAGAGACGGACAGCGTATGCGGACATCGAAAAGAATAAACGAAAAAGCGGCAGGACCGGTAACTCGGCGCTGCCGCTTTTTGGCGTTTTCGCTCCGCGGGAAAGGAAGGGGTATAATGAAAAGATAAGCTTTTTCGGCGAATATCCAGGTTTTACGGAAAGAAGGAATGCGCAATGAGCGATCGACAAGCCGCAAAAGGAAACCTATGGGCGCGAACCGGACTGGCCCTGCTGATCTCCCTTGCGGGCGCAGGCCTGTTCAAGCTGCTGGGTCTGCCCGTTCCGTGGCTGCTCGGTCCCATGACGGCGGCGCTGATCAGGTCCAATCTGCTGAAAGGGCGCTATGCCTGGCCTTCGCAGATCCGCAACGGAGGGATGATCGTCGTCGGTTATACGATCGGGCTCGCCATGACGGGAGAAGCGCTGCGGCGCATGGGTTCTCAAGTGCCGTATATGATCTTGATGACGTTCCTGCTTCTGCTGCTGTGCGCCGGCATCGCGTACGTGATCGGCCGTTTGTCCGGCGCCGACTTCAAGACGTCGCTGCTCGGCAGCGTGCCGGGAGGACTGTCGCAGGTGCTGATTCTGGCGGAAGAGACCAAGGGTGCCGATCTGACGCTGGTGACGGTTAACCAGGTGCTGCGGCTGCTGCTGATCATCGTCTGCATCCCGCTTCTGATCTACAGTCCGCTGTTCGGGCAGCATGCGAGCGAGGCGGCGCAGACCGCGGTCTCGGCGAAAGTGCCGTGGCGCGGGCTGTTTCCGAATATTCTGGTGTATGCGCCGCTGTGCGTGGGGCTGGCCGTGCTGGGGAAAAAGATTCGGTTTCCGACCGCCTTCCTACTCGGTCCGGCGTTCGGCACGGCGCTGCTGCAGGCGACCGGCTTTCACGCGCCGTCGCTGCCGCTCGGGTTGACCGACGCCGCGCAGCTGGCGATCGGGACGTACGTCGGCATGCTGCTGAAGCCGGCGCAGATCGAACATAAAATCCGCACGTTCTCGCTGGCGCTGCTCAGCGGCGTGCTGCTGCTGGCCGGTTCGATCGGCTTGAGCGCGCTGCTGACCCGTCTGGAGCCCGTATCGTCCGCGACCTCGCTGCTCAGCCTGGCGCCGGGCGGCATGGACCAGATGGGAATCATCGCCCACTCGATCGGCGCCGATCTGTCGATCGTGTCGGGGTATCAGCTGTTCCGCACGTTCTTCATCTTCTTCGCGATTCCGCCGCTGCTGCGGCTGCTGTTTCGGTATACGGACCGGAGAGCCGGGAATACGGCGAAAGTCTTTCCCGAAGCGGAAGGGACGGAGGCCCCGGTTCGCGAAGTCGATGAAGGCACAGGGCGGCGTTATTAGAACAAATTCGATATGCGACCAAAAACCGGAGACGCATTTCTTGCCGGGCGTGAAGCATGGGCGAATTTGAAGACATGCCCTAGAAAAAGCGGCGCAAAGGCGCGGAGGAAGAAGAATTTTCCCCGCGCTTTTTGGTGCGCGCGCCTCGGCGCCATGTGCCGAACCGGTTCATGGCGGCGGCCGCGAACGCGGCGAGGACGACCGAGAGCAGGCAGACGGCGGCGTAATGCACCGGGCTGCTCTCGATCAGCAGCCGCTCGCCGTTTACGGCTTTGGCGGCGCCGCGCACGAGGACGATCGCCAGGGGGTGCAAAATATAGACCCACGTTCTCCACGCGCGCAGCCGCTTGGAACCGGGCACGTTCCAGGTCGTCGACCACAGGAACAGCAGGAACGCGGCCGGAAGCGAGAACAGATACATGCTGTCGTGCCGGGGCAGGTCCAGGCCGCGGACCCATTCGCCTTCGGCGACCAGCAGCGCGAGGGCGAGAAGCGCCGCGGCGCCGATCCGGGCATTCGCGGAGCGGGCGGACCCGGACGGCGTCCGCTTCCGGCGTGGCTCAGGCGGCGTGGAAGAGGCTCGGACAGGAGCGGAGACTGCCGGCTCCCGGTCCGCCGCTCCGCCTGCCTTGAACGCTGCGCGTCCGACTCCGCCTGTCCGGCGGGCCAGCGCCGCGCCTGCCAGAATAGGCAGCGGCGCGAAGAACAGGCCGTTGCGCGTGTAATCCATCCATTGATACAGCGCGTCGTACGCCGGTTTCAGATGCAGCGAGCCCGCGGCGAAACCGTAGTAGCTGTCGCCCAGCAGTCCGATCGCGTACAGAATAGCGGCGGCCGCCCAGCTCCAAAACAGCGAAGGCAGGCGGCTCAGGGCATAAATCAGCCAGATGCCGATCCAGAGCGCCGGGAAAAACCAGAGGTGATAAAAGGTGCCGTCCAGCACGATATCGCGCAGTACGGCAAAAAGATCGAAGCCTCCCTTGAAATCGCCTTTGTAAACGTTGAGCGGCAGATAGATCAGGATCGACAAGCCGTACAGCAGCGCGATCTTGTTCGTATAGCGGACGACGGCGGACCGGCCAGCGGAGACGTCGTCCGAAAATTTGCGGAAGAGGAAAAATCCCGCTCCGATAAAGAAGATCGGCACGGCGACCCTAGAGATCAGCCCGGCAATCCAAAAGTCGGCCTGCGGGCTGACGCTGGCCAGCGGAGACGTGTGGTTGGCGATGACGAGCAGCGCGGCGATGAACTTGAGCCAGTCCGTGCCGCCGATGTTCCGGGACGGGCCGATTGCGGTACCGCCGGCACCGCCGCCGCTGCCAGAACTGACGGTGCTTCCGCCGCCGCCCGTGCTGCCGATACGGTCGCCGCCGGCGCTGTAGGCGCTGTCGGCACCGGGCGGGCGTTCCTGTCCGCCGCCGAGGCTCGATGCCGTTTTAGTGCCCATGAGGATCTTCTCCGTTTCCGTGCTTCCCGTCCGCCTGCCGCCGCAGCCATTCGACGTACTCTTCGAGGCACAGATCGCGCTCTTCCATGATCGCGGCATGGGCCGCGCCGACATAGCGGAAATGCCACGGTTCGCAGGAGATGCCGGTCAGGTGCTCTTTGTGCGCTTTGTAGCGCTGGACGAAGCCGAATTCGGCGGCTCTCGCTTTGAATGCTCCGCAGACGCCGTCGTCCGGGAATTCCGGCGCGATAAAGTCCAGTCCGCCGGCGGCCGAGCCGACGTCGACGGCAAGCCCCGTATGGTGTTCGCTGCAGCCGGGCAGAGCGACGAATTTGGCCGTGTAGGCCGGACCGTTTTCCCGCAGCGAAGAAGAGTAGATCTCCGTCTGCTCGGCCAGATCGCGGTAGCCGCTGACGACGACGATGCCGTCTTTGCCGCTCACGGCATCCAGCAGCGCGTCCAGCCGGTTCAGGCAGGTTCGATCGAGCCGGATGCCGTCGTCCAGCGCCCGGATGCCCGGACGGGAGCCGACCGGGGCGAGCCGCTGTTCCGTATCCGCTGGACTTTCGGCCGCGGGGTGGTCGCGGTTGACCAGGACCGGTACATGTTCGGCGTCCGGGCCGAGCGGCGCGTTCCCCGAACGAGACGAATGCGGCGGGTGCGGCAGATGCGTTCGGGCTGCCCCGTCCGTATGATCCGTCCGATCCGCCCCGATTGCTTGATCCGCTTGATTCGTTTGATCTGCTTGATCCGCTCGATCAAGCGGATTTGCCTGATCGGCTGTGTTTTTACGATCTCCGTTTATCCTCGAAACGTATGGTGTACGGGTCTCCATGCGTATCCCTCCTTCGTCGAATCTTCGTTCGCCGGCCGTTCTTTTTCGTAGTTTCTCGGGACCCGCCGCGTCAGCGAAGCGGTGATCTCCTGCGGGACGATGCCCGCGCGCGAAGCGGCTTCCGCGCAGGAGATGCTTTCGCCGTCCTGACTGCCGATCAGAACTACCGCATCGCCCGCCCGGCAGGGGCCGGGCAGCCGGACCGTCAGCTGGTCCATGCCGATCCGGCCGACGACCTTGGCGCGTCTGCCGCCGACCAGCACTTCGCCGCCCTGCATGATCTGCGACCAGCCGTCGGCGTAGCCGATCGGCACGGTGCCGATCCATTCCTCGCCCCGGGCCGTATAGGCGCGGTCATAGCCGATCGTGTCGCCGGCGGATACCCGCTTGGCCTGGATCAGCGCGCTGCGCAGCGTCAGCGCCGGCTCCAGCTCCCATTGGGGAGCCAGCGCCGAAGGATAGAAGCCGTAAGCGGCCGCGCCGATCCGGATCATATCGAGTGTCATTTCCGGAAATCGCAGCGCCGACGCGCTCCCGCAGCAGTGTAAAAGGGGCGAGCGAATCCCCGACGCACTCGCCCATTCCGTCATGGACAGGAAGCGCTCGTACTGCAGCCGCACGAACGAAGTGTCCGCCCAGCCCGCCGTGGCGAAGTGCGTGAACAGCCCTTCCGCGACGATATCGTCCCGTTTGAGCCAGGGCACGAGCCGGTCCCATTCTTCCCGGCTTCGCAGCCCGATCCGGCCGAGACCGGTATCGAACTTGACGTGCACGCGAAGCGGAAGGGCGCCGCCTGCGGCATTCCCGCCGCCCGCCGTCCCGATCGTGCCGACGCAGCCGTCCCTTCGGTTCGAGGCCTCCCTTTCGCCGCTTCCGTCTCTCGGCCGCCGCAGCTCTTCGCGCTGCCTGAACCAATCGGCTTCCGTGACGGTCAGCCGGATATCCAGCGCGGCCGCGAGCTCCGCGTACTGCGGCGGGACCGGCGCCAGCACGAGAATCGGCAGCCGGATACCGTGCTCGCGCAGCTCGACGGCTTCTTCGAGCAGCGCGACGCCGAGCATGTCGGCGCCGGCTTCCAGGGCCGCTTCGGCGCTCTCGATCGCGCCGTGCCCGTAGCCGTCCGCTTTGACGACCGCCATCAGCCGGACCGAAGCCGGGAAACGGCGGCGGATCTTCGACAGATTGCGCCGAATCGCCGCCGTGTCGACGTCCGCCCGGGTGTCCCGGTACACGGCGCCGCTCATCGGACGCCGCCGACGGACGCTTGAGCGCGGCTGCGCTCCAGCGCGTAGTCCATCAGCTTTTCGATCAGGGACGCGTAGCTCGTGCCGTCCGTCCGCTCCCACATGACGGGGTACATGCTGGTGCCGGTGAAGCCGGGCAGCGCGTTGATCTCGTTCAGGTAGATCAGGCCGTCTTCGCCGAGGAAGAAGTCGACCCGCGCCAGCCCGGAGCAGCAGAGCGCTTCATAGGCGCGGATCGCCGATTCGCGGATCTCCTCGGCGGCCGCGGGCGGGATCTCCGCCGGAATCGACATGCGGAGCGTCGGGTCGGCGTATTTGGCGCGGAAGTCGAAGAACTTCACGCCGTGCAGGAATTCGCCCGGCAGCGAAGCTTGCGGGCGGTCGTTGCCCATGACCGCGACCTGGATCTCGCGGCCGGGAACCTCGCGCTCGACGACGAGCTTGACGTCGTACCGCAGCGCTTCTTCGATGCCGGCTTCCAGCGCGGCGCGATCTTCGCAGCGGCTGATGCCGATCGAGGAGCCGAGCGTCGCCGGCTTGACGTAGCCCGGCAGCAGGTCGCGCTCCTCCAGGCGGCGCAGCACGCCCGGACGGTCTTCGTTCCATTGGCGCCGCGTGACGACTTCGTACGCCGTTTGGCGGATGCCGGCGAGACCGGCGAGCCGGTGGGTCACGTCTTTGTCCAGCGTCATGGCCGCGGAGAGGACGCCGTTGCCGACATACGGGATGTCGAGCAGCTCCAGCAGTCCCTGCACCGTGCCGTCTTCGCCGTTCGCGCCGTGCAGCAGCGGCAGCGCGACTTTTTCGCCGGGACGGGAGAATTCGTTTTTCAAGACTTCGCCGAGCGAAGACGCCGCGTCGGCATGGCGGGAAGCCGGCGTCAGCTTATCCGCGGTCAGACCTTCTTCGGGCATCCGGCCAAGCCCGGTCCACCGCCCGTCGCGGGAAATATAAATGGGATATACCTCGTGTTTTCGCGTGTCCAGCGCCTTCAGCACCGTGGCCGCCGTTTTCAGCGACACTTCGTGTTCCGGCGATTGGCCTCCGTACAGAACATAAACGATCATGGGCATTCAGCTCCTTTTTTATGGGTCGATTCCTGCGCAGCAGTACACGAAAGACGCAGCATCGTCGAAATTTATCGCGCGTTTTCGGAATTTCGACCTTGCGAAATTTGAAAGTACGGGGGAATTGAAGCGCCTATTTAGATGGTCGTACCGGATATAAGGTGGCATAAGATTTTTTTTCGAAAAATCGGGATCTCGCTTCGCCGGCGGAAAATCGCATTCTTCGCGGACCGAGAAAGGAGGCTGCAGTTCGCCTTTTCCTGAGGCGGCCCGTCTGATAAAGTTGGAAAAGAAGACGGAAGGCGAACGGATTGCGGAGCTCTCCGAACGGGCGCCTGGACAGGAAAGGGGATAAAGAGGGATGAACGAGCGTGAAGCGGAAAACGCAGGCGGAACCGAAGGGACGGCGGGGCGCGAATCGGCAAGGCTGGACGCGGAGATCGAAGACATTCGCCGGAGAATCGACGAACGCTGCGGAAACGAACGTTTTCGCATGCTGTTTTACGATGTGGCGGGCAACATTCCGGCCGACATGCTGGACGGGGAACGCGAAGTGCCGGAAGAGCTGGCGGACGAGGACGACGGCGAGTGGAAGTTCTGGAAGCCCGTCCCCTCGACGATTACGGACCGGGAAATCGGGGAATCGGAGTCGAGGCTGGGCGCGGAATTTCCGCCGTCTTTCCGGGCAGCGCTTCAGGCTTATCACTTGGTGAGCTGGACGTCGGCGGGGGTGGAAGACGGACGCGGCGGCTACGTGGGCGGCTGCATGTCGTTTACGCTTCCGGCGCTGACGACGGAGCTGCGGCTGTCCGAACTGGAGCGGAATGCCGCGGAAGACTGGGGACATTTGATCGCCGCGGGCTATCTGCCGTTCGCGATCGGCGAAGACGGCCAGGGCCCGATCTGCTTCGATCTGGAGCGGCGGCGCGAAGACGGCGACTGCCCCGTCGTCTGGATGCTGCACGATTACCTGGTCGATCTGGGTCCCGAGGGCGCGGGCGTCCGAGCGAACGTGGAGCCGCATATGCGGCAGCTGGCCGATTCGTTCGGCGAGATGAAGGCGGTGCTGTTCGGCGGGGAAAAAGAACAGGAATGACGCGGCGAATAGGCGAGTGCGGGGGTGCGCGAGTACGCAAGTAGGCGAATATGCGAATATTTGCTTATGCTGAGCGGGACTGCACGGGAATGCCGAGAGCGGCGCGAGCACCGTTTTAAGCGCGGCTCGGCTCGGCGCATATCCGGCGCTGCTTGACGTGAGAATCGGCGCTGCCCGACGCCAAAAAGACGGCTAACGGATCGTATGTCCGTTAGCCGTCTTTTTGGCGCGTTTTTTGAACGTTAACGGATCGTATATCCGTTAGCGCTCAAAATCAGCTTCGATGCTTGTTGAAATCGGATTTTTCGCGATCTAAGCGTCACTCGGTTCCGTTAGAATGTTCAAAAAGCGAAAAAGCCGCTTTAAGAGTCATCCCGTTCCGTTAGCGGGGAAAGGCAGGACAAAGGCGAGGCTGCGGCTTTTTTTCGCCGTCGCAGCCTCGCTAATCGCAGCCTCGCGGCCAGTCGGGACAGCGGAATCCGCAGCGTTCTTCGCCGTCTGCCGTGCTCCGCTAATCGCCGCCTCGCGGCCAGCCGGGGCGGCGGAACCCTCGTTGCCCTTAGCTGTCTGCCGCCGCTGCGCCAACCGCCGGCCTCACCGCAGTAACCCGGGCCTCCGTCCGCCGCCGTCAGCCTTGGCGCGCCTCGGCTCCGACCGGGGCGGAAGCGCCGCCTGCGGGAGCGGCGTCCCGCAGCGCGCCGCTCCACGCTTCGTAGATTTTCCACGCCGAGCCGTCGTCCAGCAGCGGCTTGGCGGTGTAGATCCCTTCTTCGACCGAGCCGACGGCTCCGGTCAGATGCAGCCTTACCGCCGCGTTCAGCAGCGTCTGATTGTAGTACGCCATATGCCCGCCGCCCTGAAGCACGGCTTCGAGCGTATCGAGCTGGCGGCGGGCGGTCCAGTGTCCTTCCTCCGGCATCTCCGTGTCCAACCCGTACATTTCCGGATCGAGCAGGTCCAACTCGCAGCGGCCGTCTTCCGCCGTGTGAATCCGGGTCGGCCGGTGGATGAACACGTCTTCCGAGCCTTCGACGCCCTGGACGATCAGCGTTTTGCGGTAGCCGAGCCGGTTTACGAGCCGGGCCAGCCGGTCGATGACCGTATTGTGGAACACGCTCAGTACGAGATACGGCGAGCAGGCGTAATCGACGAGCTTCTCCGCCGTGTTCAGCAGCGTGCGCATGCCGAGTTCCTCGCGGATGCCGTGCAGCCGCTCGAGCGGAGGACACCATTTGGCGGAGTCGGCGAACAGCACGCCTCCGCCCGCCGCGTCGCGCCCGTCCGCCGCAGGGTTCGCCGCCGCGCTTGCGTCCGCCGCCGCGATCGCGTCCGCGCGGCCGAGGCGCGACGGGTCGATGCCGGACGCCCGGAGCATGTCGTGCAGGACCACGCCGTATTTCGGCGGCAGAGGCGCCGAGCCGTGCAGCGTGACCGGCACGCCTGCAGCCGCGACGACGAATGCGGTCGGCAGCGACGCCCAAAATGTCTTCTGCCGGCCGTCGTAGGGACCGGCGAAGTCGATGCCGGGCTTCCGGCATTCCCGGTAAGCGTGTCTTCGACAGACGGACACGAACGCTTCCAGTTCTTCCACGCTTTCCAGCTTCAGCCGCTGGGCGATCAGGAACGCGCCGGTCTGCGCGGGGGTGGAGCGGCCGCCGAGAATGCTTTCCGCGGCTTCCAGCGATTCCCCGTAATCCAAGTCGCGCGCTCCGCGTTTGCCGCGGGCGACTTCTTTTAACAAATCGATCATATGGGCGGCCTCCTCAGGATTGTTCATGCAGCAGCTGATAGACTTTGACGATGGAGGTGGCGACGTCGACCATTCGTTTTCGCTCGTTCATCGCCTGTTTGCGCAGCAGGTCATAGGCTTCGGATTCGGAAATGTTTTTCGTCTTCGACAAGATGCCTTTCGCCATGTCGATCCACTTGCGTTCTTCGAGCCGGGCTAGCAGTTTCTCCCGTTCCTTGGCCCACTGCGCGCGTTCGTAGCATCGTCTGGCGCTGAAGTGCAAAATCCAATGGATCTCGGCCGGCTGCATGAACGGAGACAGCACGCCGTCGATCCTTACGTCGTCTTCGCAGGCCGATACGGACAGCGTAGCCGTCTCCGACGTACACCACCAGAGGACGGGGACGGTCTTTCGGGACAGCAGCAGGTCGGCCCAACCGTTCATTTCGGTAATCGGCAGGGCGAGCACGGCGGCGTCGGTCTCGCCGACAAGGTCGAACGCTTCATCCCGGCTTCTAGCCGACCGGGCAATATAGCCGCAGCCGCCGAGCAATCGGGTCGGTCCTCTATTGTCCGAATCGGGATCATACGGCGGATCGGAAGAGTGGTGCACGATCAATACACTGTGCATGAACGACGCTCCTTGTATTCAGAATCCTTTCTCGTCTTTATAATGTGTTAATTTATATAACACGAAAATCGTTAATTTGTCGATTATTTTAAAATCACAAAAATTAAATGTCAAAATTGTTGACGCGATAATCGAAATCCGGTATAGTCGGTTTCAAGAATTGATGCGGATACAAAGATGTGTCCGACTGAAGCGGCAATGGCGCCTGCTTTCACCTGATACGGCAACGGGAAACGATTGCGTTTTCCGCGGCGGGTGAAGCGGGCTGTTTGCGTTTTCTCCGTCTGTCCAAATTCCGATTCTCCCTCTGGAAGGAGCGACTTCATATGACAACCAAGCGCAAAAAACTGGTGCTGGTCGGCAACGGCATGGCCGGCGTCCGCACGATCGAACATCTGCTCAAGCTGGCGCCGGACCTGTACGAGATTACCGTATTCGGGGCGGAGCCGCATCCGAATTACAATCGGATCATGCTGTCGTCGGTGCTGGCCGGCGGCGCGAGCATGGAAGAGATCGTGATCAACGATCTGGGCTGGTACAGGGACAACGGCATCACGCTGCATTTGGGTCGGACGGTCACGGAGATCGATCCCGGGAACCGCAAAGTTTATGCCGAGGGCGGGATCGAAGCGGCGTATGACGAGCTGATCATGGCTACCGGCTCCAATGCCTTTATTCTGCCGATTCCAGGCGCGGAAAAGGAAGGCGTGATCGGCTTCCGCGATATCAAAGACTGTCAGGCGATGCAGGAAGCTTCCCGCCAACACAAGAAAGCGGCGGTTATCGGCGGCGGCCTGCTCGGGTTGGAAGCGGCCCGCGGCCTGCTGAATTTGGGCATGGACGTCACCGTCATTCATATCAACGAATATTTGATGGAACGCCAGCTGGATCGCCCCGCCTCCATTATGCTGCAGAAGGAGCTGGAAGCTCAGGGCATGAAATTCCTGCTCAAAAAACAAACGGAATCCGTGCTCGGCAAGCAGCGGGCCAAAGGACTGCTGTTCAAGGACGGCAGCATGCTCGAAGCTGACCTGGTCGTCATGGCGGTAGGCATTCGTCCGAATACCGCTCTCGCGCAGCGCAGCGGCATTACGGTCGAACGAGGGATCGTCGTCGACGATTATATGCGGACGAACCTGCCCGGCATTCACGCGGTCGGCGAATGCGCGCAGCACCGCGGCATCGCGTACGGGCTGGTCGCTCCGCTGTACGAACAAGGAGCGGTGCTGGCGAAACGTCTGGCGGGCATCGAGACCGGCGGTTACGAGGGTTCCGTCACCTCGACCAAGCTCAAAGTCTCCGGCGTCGACGTGTTCTCCGGAGGTATATTCGTCGAACCGGAAGGCGCGAGGTCGCTCCGCTATCAGGACGAGATCGAAGGCGTATACAAGAAGCTGGTCGTGCTGGACGATCGTCTGATCGGCGCCGTGCTGTTCGGGGAGACGGGCGAAGGCGCTTCGCTGTTCTCGCTGATCAAGAGCGGGGAGAGCATCGCGGGACGGGAAAAAGAACTGCTGCTCGGCCTGCCCGCGGATGCCTTGTCGTCAGGCGGCGGAGGAGGCGGCGCGTCGGCGCGGCTCGAGGCCATGCCGGCAGACGAGATCGTCTGCGGCTGCAACGGAGTATCCAAAGGCGATATCGTATCGGCCATCGAAGGCGGCTGCACCAGCCTCGGACAGGTCAAAGGCTGCACGAAGGCTTCCGCTTCCTGCGGCGGCTGCAAACCGCTGGTGGAAGGACTGCTGCAGATCTATGCCGGAGACGACGTCGTGACGGTCAAGGAAGGCATCTGCGGATGCACGAGCCTCAGCCGCGACGAGATCGTCGCCGAGATCAAGCGCATGGGCCTCAAGACGGTCAAAGAAGTCATGAACGTGCTGGATTGGAACAACGAGGAAGGCTGCTCCAAATGCCGCCCGTCGCTCAACTACTATCTGGGCATGCTGTTCCCGGCGGAGTACAAGGACGAGAAAGAATCCCGCTTCACGAACGAACGCTATCACGCGAATATTCAGAAGGACGGCACGTATTCGGTCATCCCGCGCATCTACGGAGGCGTCACTTCGCCGACCGAGCTGAAGCGGATCGCCGAGGTCGCGGAGAAGTTCGCCGTGCCTCTGGTCAAGTTTACCGGCGGGCAGCGGCTCGATCTGCTCGGCGTGAAGAAGGAAGATCTGCCCGGCGTCTGGGAGGCGCTGGACATGCCTTCGGGGCACGGTTACGGCAAAGCGCTCCGCACGGTCAAGACGTGCGTCGGCTCCACCTTCTGCCGCTTCGGCACCCAGGACGCGATGGGCATGGGGGTCAGACTGGAAAAGGCGTTCGAGCGGATGAACGCGCCGGCGAAGGTCAAGCTCGCCGTCTCCGGCTGCCCGCGCAACTGCGCCGAAGCCACGGTCAAAGACTTCGGCGTCGTGGCGATCGACGGCGGCTGGGAGCTGCATGTCGGCGGCAATGCCGGCGTTCACGTCCGGGCGACCGAGCTGCTGGGCGTCGTCAAGACGGACGACGAAGTGGAAGAGTGGGCAAGCGCGTTCCTGCAGTATTACCGGGAAAACGCGACCTGGAACGAGCGTACCGCGCCATGGGTGGAGCGGGTCGGCCTGACGCATATCAAATCGGTGCTGGACGACGAGGAAGAGCGCAAAGCGCTGCACGCCAGACTGCGCGATACGCTGGACCGGACGGTCGATCCGTGGAAGCAGATCGTGAACGAGCCGGAGCTGCGCAAAAATTTCGAAAAGCTGCCGGCGGCTCAGGCCGTCCCGGCGGCAAAAGAATCCGGCGAGCGGACAGAGGAGGAATCGGCATGAGACCGTTGACGGGCAAAGTGCGCGTAGGAAGCTTGAACGATATCGATCCGCAGGGATCCCGGCGCTTGAATGTGAACGGGCTGGAGATCGCGCTGTTCCGTTTGTCGGACGACGAGATTCTGGCCGTGGAGAACCGCTGCCCGCACAAAGGCGGCGTTCTGTCCGAAGGGATGGTATGCGGACCGGTGGTCCACTGCCCGCTGCACGATTGGCGGATCGATCTTCGCAGCGGAGAGGCGCTTGCCCCGGACAAAGGCTGCATCGAGACGTTCGAGACGGAAGTTGCCGCGGACGGCACGATTTTCTTGACGCTGGACGGAAGCGCTCAAAGTTCGGCCGCCGGGCCGGACAGCCATAGCGCCTAAGGCGCGACCATGCGCCGGGCGCGCGCCGGGTCGGCGTTCATATTCGAAAGCGAGGGGATTTCATGGTTGACGTCAGATGCGGCAAAATCGCGCAGGCAATGATCGATGGAGACGGCGGAAGGACGGGACAGCCGAGGGCGCGGCTGTCGGTCCGCGTAAGGCCGGCGAATGCCGCTTCCGGCCGCGCTGTCCGAATTCGCGTTCGCGAGGTTCGGGCCGCTCTGCCGTCCGCGGCTACCGGAGAACGCCGTCCGTCCGGGCGGGAGAACGGCGTATGAGCCGGGGGCGCATTTCGATTGTCGGCGCGGGACCCGGCGACCCGGAGCTGATTACCGTCAAGGCGTTGAGACGGCTGGAGCAAGCGGACGTGGTGCTGTACGACCGCCTCGTCAGCGACGAGCTGTTGGAGCACTGCCCGCCGGGCACGCTCAAGATTTACTGCGGAAAAGCGCCCGGCCGCCACGCCCTGACGCAGGAGGAGATCGACCGGCTGATCGTCGATTACGCCAGGGTCGGCCATCATGTGGTGCGGCTGAAGGGCGGCGATCCGTTCGTATTCGGCCGGGGAGGCGAAGAGGCGCTGGCCGCGTCCAAAGCGGGCATCCCGTTCGAAGTGGTGCCGGGGGTGACCTCGGCTGCGGGCGCATCCGCTTCGGCCGGCATCCCGCTGACTCATCGGGGCACGGCCGCATCGTTCGCCGTCGTGACCGGCAGCCGCTGCGGAGACGACGGCGCGCCGGTGCGTTGGGATTTGCTTGCGCAGGGGGCCGACACGCTGGCGGTCTATATGGGCGTGGCCCGCTTGGAGGAGATCTGCGGGGAATTGATCCGCTACGGGCGCGGCGCCGATACTCCGGCCGCGCTGGTCGAGAACGCGACGACCGAAGCGGAACGGGTCGTGACGGGCACGCTCGGGAATATCGCCCGGCTGGCCGCCGCGATGAAGGTCGGCAGCCCGGCGATGCTGCTGGTCGGCGATACGGTCGGGATCAGGGAGAAGCTGCAGCCGGTTGTTTCGGAACGGTACGGCGCCGTTTAAGCCCGGGTTTACGATGGAAGGCGCGGCCGGCATGCCTGCCTGCCGCGGAAGACGGGATGGGACAAAAGGGGCGGAACTTTGGCCCCTTATTCGCTGCGGGGTTTTGAAGACTCCCCCTTTCAAAAGTCGCTTTTTTGCCGTTATCGCCGGGATATTCGTTCCGAGTCTTGCCGTCGGTTCGGTCCTGCGGCTATCTTGGAAGTGACGACTCCGGCAAACGGGGAAAGGGTGCATAAGCTTGAGAAAAGGGTTTGCTGCTCGCGCGGCGCTGCCGCTCGTTCTGGGACTGGGGCTGCTGGCGTCCGGCTGCGGCGGCGAAGACTTAAGCGGTACGCATGAATTGACTTACGGCGGAAAAGCGGTCGAAGTGCCGAAGAAGGCGGAGAAGATTCTGCTCGACGGGACGGAGTATCCGATCGAAGACGCCATGGCTCTGGACTTGAAGCTGGCCGGCATATCCGAGGGGATTAAGTTCTCCTTGTTCGGCGGCCTTAACTCGTACATCGCCAACCTGGAAAAAGTCGACACCGGCAGTCCCGAAGCGCTTCAGGCATTCGCGCCGGATGCCATTATCGCTGCGGGAGGCTCCGAGGCCGAGCATATCGCCGAGCTGTCGGCCGTCGCGCCGGTCATTTTGTCGGAAGCCGATGCCGACTGGAAGGAAAACTTGCGCATGTTGGCGAACTTAAGCGGACAGAAAGCCAACGGAGAAAAGTTGATCGGGCAGTACGAAAAGGACATTAAGGCGTTCAAGAAAAAATGGAATCCGGACGGCGGGAAAACGGCGCTTTACGTGTATCTCGCAAAAGATCGCGATGACCTTACGCTGATTCCTTCCGCGCTCCCCGTTCTTTACGAAGATCTCGGCTTTCGCTTTCCGGTCGAAGAGGAGGCCATGGGCCAGGTAATCATGCTCGATGAAGCCGCGCTGTCCGAGCTCGATCCGGATTATATTTTCATGGACGGCTACTGGACGGAGTACGCGGTGGATATGCGGGAGGAGCTGGAGAAGCTGAAGAACGAGCCCGGTTGGAAAGAGATGTCGGCCGTTCGGGAAGGGCGCCTCTACGGCTTCGAAAAGCCGCTGGCCGACGGCACGTTCACCGGAACGCAGTCTTACAGCCGCATCACCATGCTGGAACGCCTTAAGGAGGAGATGGAAAAATGAACGAAGTTCTGCGAATCCGCGATCATCTGCTGCACGAATTGGAAACGGGAGTCCGCACCGGGGAAGCGCTGATCCGCCGCATCCGGCCCGAAGACTGGGATTACCGGCCTCAAGGCAATATGCGTTCGCTGCCGGAACTGGTGCGTCATTTCGCGCTCGTGCCTCGAAGCGACCTGGCGATTATGCAGGAAGCGGGAGCCGAAGAAGTAGGCGGGATCGAAGGAAGCCTGAACGAAGAGTCGGACCCCGAGCGCCTGGCCGCCGCTCTGCGCGAGAGCTTCGATCGGTATAAAGCTTACATCCTTTCGCTCGACCCGGACGATCTGATGAACCGCGCCACCAAAGCTTTCTACGCGGAGCCGGGACAGGAACATACGCAGATCCAGTGGCAGATCGAGACGCTGACGCATCTGTTCCATCATCGCTCGCAGCTGTACAACTATTTGAAGCAGCTGGGGCACGAGCTTCACTTTTCGATGCTGTACATGTAAGGGCAAGCGGCCGCGAAGCCGATGCCCGGACGACCGACGGAAGCATCGAAAGCTCCGTTTCGCGAATGCGGCCCGGATTGCCGAAGACCCGGCGTTCCACAGCGGAGCGCCGGATTGGTTTGGCGTGTCTTGTCCGCTTCCGAGCTGTGCCGGAGAACGGGACTTTCCCGGCGATGCGGCTCTGATGACGAAGCGGAGTTTTTTCGTTAAAAGGGGTTGCGTTCTGAGGAAAAGCGGATATAATGATTTGTAATTGATCAATCAATAAAAATAGAGAGGAGCAGGGATATGGCCAGAAAAGCGGCTTCGGTCAATCGAAAGGAAGAACTCGTGTCCGCGGCGGTAGACGTTTTCGCGGAAATCGGATATTACCGGGCCACGACGGCGAAGGTAGCCGAGAGGGCGGGCATTTCGCAGCCTTACGTATTCCGCTTTTTTGCGACGAAGGAGGATCTGCTGACGGAAGCGCTGAGCGTATCCTGGCAGCGCATGACGGAAGCCTTTCGCGCGGTGATCGATCGGGCGGGGGCGGATACGCTGGAAGAAGAGTTGGTCGAAGCTTACGTCGGCATCATGGAGAAGCATAGAAGCGAAATACTGCTGCAGATGCAGGCCCAGACGATCGGGGAACCGAGAATCGTCGAAACGATGCGAAGCGGCTTCCGCGAGGTAAGGACGATGGTTGAAGAAGCTTTCGGGCGCGCGGGAATCGCGGACCCGAAGCGGAGAACGCTGCTGTTTTTGGCGCGCGGGATGCTCTGCAATATCTCCATGTCGCTCGACCTGCCGGAATTGATGGAAGAAGAGAACGTCTGAAGGGCGGACTCTTTTTTTCTTGACTTGTAATTGATCAATCACTAATTAATTAAAGGGAGATGAAAAACATGAAAAAAGCATTGGTACTCGGAGCAACGGGCGGAACGGGCATGGCGATCGCGCAGGAACTGGTGAAGCGGGAGATTCCGGCCGTGCTGTTCGGGCGATCGGCGGAGAAGTTGGATCGCTTGAAGCGCGAACTGGGCGGTTCGGAACGGCTGGAGCTGCGCACCGGCGACGTGTTCAAGTCCGAAGACGTGGCGGCCGCGGCGGAAGGAACCGACGTCGTTTTCCATGCGGCTTCGATTCCGTATCACGAAATGGAGGACAAGCTGCTGCCCATGGGACGTTCCGTCATGGAAGGAGCGGCCCTCGCCGGAGCCAAGGTGGTCGCGGTCGACGGCATTTATCCTTACGGAAAAAGAACGTCGGCCGAGCCGATCGGCGAAGATTTCCCGAAAAATCCGCATACGCGGAAGGGACGCACCAAATTGGCGTTCGAGCGGCTGCTGTTCGATTCCCGGTACGACGGAACGCCGAAGCTGATCGTGAGACTGCCCGACTATTACGGTCCGTCGATGAACCGAGCTTCTTACCTGGGACAGACCTTCGAAGACATCGCGGCCGGCCGGCCGACGGTCTTTATCGGCAGCATGCGGATTCCGCGGGAGTTCGTATACCTGCCCGATGCTGCGGTCATGATCGTGGAGCTGGCGCTGCGGGAAGAAGCTTACGGGGGAAGTTGGCATATTCCTTCCGCCGGTCCCGTTGCGGGAAGACGCCTGGTGGAGCTTGCCCGGGAAGCGGCAGGCGGCAGCAAACCGGTGCTTCCGCTCGGCCGGCTGCCTCTGACGATGCTGGGACGGTTCGCTCCGGTCATGAAAGAGATCGTGGAGATGCTGTATCTGACGCAAGAACCGCTGCTGCTCAGCGGCGCGAAATACGAGGCGCTGATCGGTCCGATCCCGGCGACGCCTTACGAGACGGGAGTGCGGGATACGATTCTGGCGATGAAAAAGCGAACGGCGGAGAAGGTATCGCGCGGCTGATCAGTCGGCGAAAGCGGCGGACTCCGATATTCGGGCATACCGAAAAGCGCGGCAGGATGCCGCGCTTTTTTGGATGCTTATGTGATCACGGAAAGCCGGCGGCGCTAACGCCTACAGAGCCGATAACGCGCGCTGTCCGTGCAAGCTTTTGCCGAAAGGCTCGGCGGGCGATCCGCCTGTTTTAAGCTTTGTCGCCGGACAGACCGTGGCTGGCCCGGTACAGCGTGTCGGCAGCCCATTGACCGTCTTTCCATTGACGGTTCGCATTGGCGCGGGCGGACGCTGCCGTGCCTGCCTGCGGCCGGCCGCCGCGGACGCGCTTGCCGTCCGCGCCCGGGCGGGCGCCGCCGTGCGGCTTCTGCACGGCACGGCCTTTGCCCGCTTCGCCGCCGGCCTGAGCGCCGGCGGCTTTGCCGTTCGGCCGGCTCTGTTGGCCGGCCGGGCGGCCTTTGGCCGAGCCTGCGCCTGCGGCCGGCTGGGCGCTCTGCGCCGCGGCTGCGTCCGCGGCAGGCTTACGCGCGCGGCCGTTTTGCTGCGAGCCGCCTTTGGCTTCGCTCTTAGCGGCGCTTTGCTGCGAGCCGCCTTTGGCTTGGGCTTGCGCTTTGTTTTTCGGCGCGCCGCCTTTGCCTTGAGCCTGAGAGCCGCCTTGAGGAGTTCCGGCTTCGCTCTTCGCTCCGTTTTTGCGCCCGCGTCCCGATTTGCCCTGGCCGCCCTGCTGTGCGGATTCCAAGACGGCCGGTACGGCGCCTGTCATCGGATAAGCATGGTCTTTGACTTCCGGGATCGTCTTGCCGATCAGCTTCTGAATATCTTTCAGATAAGGCAGCTCTTCGGTTTCGCAGAACGAAATGGAGATGCCGTCCCGTCCGGCTCGGCCGGTGCGGCCGATGCGGTGCACATACGTTTCCGGAATGTTCGGCAGGTTGAAGTTAATGACATGGGACAGTTCGTCGATATCGATGCCGCGCGCGGCGATGTCGGTCGCGACCAGTACGCGAGTCGTGCCGCTCTTGAAGTTGTTCAGCGCCGCCTGGCGGGCGTTCTGCGACTTGTCGCCGTGAATCGCCTGCGCCGAAATGCCGGCGCGGTCGAGCAGGCGCGCGACGCGGTTCGCGCCGTGCTTCGTGCGCGTGAATACGAGCGCGGACTCGATCGAGGCATCCTGAAGAATATCGTTCAGCAGCTTCTGCTTGTTCGGTTTATCGACGAGATACACCGATTGGACGATTCGATCGACCGTCGACGAGACCGGCGTGATTTCCACTTTGGCGGGATCGACGAGCAGCGAATCGACAAGATCCGCGATTTCCGGCGGCATGGTGGCCGAGAAGAACAGCGTCTGCTTTTTGGCCGGCGTTCTGGCGATGATCTTCTGCACGTCGCGAATGAAGCCCATGTCCAGCATGCGGTCGGCTTCGTCCAGAACGAGAACTTCGACCACGTCCAAGCTGACGTGCTTCTGGTTGATCAGGTCGAGCAGACGGCCCGGCGTGGCGATCAGAATATCGGTGCCCCGCTGAAGTTCGCGCTCTTGAGGCGTTTGCGACACGCCGCCGACAATCACGACGCTGCGCAGTTCGGTATAGCGGCTGTACGCGCGAATGTTATCGTAAATCTGGATGGCGAGCTCGCGAGTCGGCGTCAGAATGAGCGAGCGGATCGGACGCTTGCCGCCCGCAGCCGGCGCGGCGGACAGGCGCTGGATGATCGGCAGCGAGAAGGCGGCCGTTTTGCCGGTGCCGGTCTGGGCGCAGCCCAGCACGTCCCGTCCTTCCAGGGCGACGGGAATGGCCTGCTGCTGAATCGGAGTCGGAGACGTGTAGTTTTCTTTTTGCAGCGCTTTGAGAATCGAAGGGATCAGGTTCAAATCGTTAAATGTCATGATGGCTCCTTTGTATATGAAAAAAATCTATGGATTTCGGCTGCCCGCCGGTTGCAGTCGGGATTGCCGGTAAGATTTGCGATTGAATTGCAGATGATGCAACGTATAAGTCTAACATAGAACCGCGGATTTAAACAGAGTCGTTTCCGTCAAATTGAGGAAAAGGCGCATCAGTTTAACGGACAGCCGGGATGGGACAGGCGGTATGCCGCGTTCCGCCGATGTCCTTTTCGCCGGTTGAGAGTTTTTTTCTTCTATAAGTTTAGTCGAATCGCGGGGTTGTAACAAATCTTTTCGACAGGCGCCGCCTCACGGAACGCTGTCGGATGCGCACGGGACGCCCGGGTTCGATCGCTTTACCGGATCAATGCGTTAACCGATATGTGGGAGCGTTTTATCGTTAGAGGCTTTGATTCGGGCGGAACCCGCCGAGCGGCTTCGCCGAAGCCGGCGCAGGAGCCCGAAATAATTTCGTGAAGACGTCCCGGGGCGTTTTTTTTGCCGCTTTTTTCAGTTATAGTGAAGGAAAATAGCGATTTCTGGCACGCGGACAGAAGGCGTGCCGCCCCGCTCCGCAGCAGAAGCCTCCGTTTCAACAGACTCAGACAGGTTTTCCGCCGAATTTTCGATTGACTGCAAGCGATACGGGCGAATGAATGAGCTTGTCCTATATTGGTCCTTGGGAGGTGTGGCGTTGACTCGCGATAAGCGCATATTTTTTGAGAACTTCGCCCAGGCGGCCGAACATGTCGTGGATGTGCTCAGCAGGCGGATTGCGGCCGAATCCATTATGGTCGTATCCAGCGAGGGAGCGGTAAGTACGGTTGTCAAAGTGTTCAATCGCGGCAGGGAACTGGTTCGCGAAGGACAGGAAATTCGGTTCGATCCGGAATATTTCGCGGGTTGGAGCAGTTCGCACTGGGATCTCCCGCTGGTCATCTCCCGAACTTCGCAGCATCCGCTGACCCGCGACGCTTATCGCGCGCGCGCGGCTGCGGGCCTCGGAGGAGAATATTCGCTGATCGGCTTCCCGATTTCGTATCCCGACGGGCGCAAGTTCGGCGGTCTGGCGGCGCTCGGCTCCAAGGAACGCTTTTCGCCGGAAGACCTGGAACTTGTCACCTCGATGGCGCTGTTTCTGTCTTATATCGTCGAGCTGGAACGGCGTCTCGAGGAAGACCGCGAGCGTCTGCGCCGACTGGACGAAGACAAGCAGAGCGTCGAAGCGCTGGCGGAAGCGTACCGCGGAGAAGCGCAGGCGGCCCGGCAGTCCACGCAGCAGAAGGCCGACTTCCTGGCTTTTATGACTCATGAGATTCGCAATTCGCTCAACGGCAGCATCGCGATGTCCGAACTGCTCGCGCTGACCGAGCTTACGGAGGAACAGCAGCGTTATCTGGACATGATCTGTTCGAGCAACGGCTTTCTGCTTACGCTGGCGAACAATATTTTGGATTTCAGTAAGCTGGAGGCCGGCAAGCAGGGGATCGACATCTCGCTGTTCGACCCCGCTTCGACGATCGAGGATGTCGCTTCGCTGATGGCGCCGAGAGCGATTGAAAAAAGGGTGGAGCTGATCCTCGACATCGAGGACGGCCTGCCGATGTTCGTGCAGGGCGACGCGGTCAAGCTGCGGCAGATCCTGCTGAATTTGCTCAGCAATGCGGTGAAATTCACGCATAAGGGCCAGATTTTGGTGACGGTTCGCCAGGTTCCGCCGCAGGAGGAGAATCAGGTCCGGTTGGAAATCAAGGTGCGCGACACCGGGATCGGAATCGCGGCCGAAAAGCTGGACGGTTTGTTCCAGACGTATCATCAGGTTCACGGTTCGGACGGCAAAGTGCATTACGGCGGAACTGGACTCGGACTCGCCATTACCCGGAACTTGATCGAGTTGATGGGAGGAAACATCGGAGTGGACAGCGAGCGGGGCGCCGGAACGGAGTTCGTCGTCGAACTGCCCTTTGTCCCTTATGCGGAGTTCGATGGGGGGACGGCAGCGCCGCTGCGGCTGGACGGCATGCGCGTGCTGATCGTGGACGACAACGTCTCGGCGCTTGAAGTGCTCGCCCGCCTGCTGTCCGAATGGGAAGCCCGTCCGTCGAGCGTTCCGACGGCGGAGAAAGCGCTGGAGCTGCTGGATGCCGACGTCTTCGATCTCGTTCTGCTCGATATGCACTTTCTGGACTTGGCCGGCCGGATCGCGGCTCTGCCGGAAGCGCCGCCGGTGGTCCTGCTCGCGCCTCTCGGCACCGTGCCGGATCTTCCCGGCCTGGACGGCATACGCTTTACCGTGTTCAAGCCGCTCAGAAAGCTTCAGCTGTACAGCGCGCTTTCGGCGGTCACGGGAATCAAGTAAAAGCCCGGCTCCTCTCGGAGCCGGGCTTTTTGCCGAAATTCGGGTCAGTTCGAGAAATACAGCTGAAGGCCGTCGGCGATCGCTTTGGCTGCGCTGCGCTGATAATCGCTGCTCGAGATCGTCGCCTCGTCCGCGGCATTGGACAGGAAGCCCATTTCCAACAGGACGGCCGGAACGCTGTTTTCGCGGATGACCTTGAAATTGCCGAACGCCAATCCGTTGTTGCGGATACCGGTGCCGCCTTTCAAAGGCGCCTCGATAGCGCGCGCCAGCCCCAAATCCTTCGATTCGGAATAGAAGCAGACGAGCGTTCCGTTGGCGGAGCCGTTCAGCGCCGAATTGTAATGGATGCTGACGAAGGCGTCGGCCCCCAGCGAAGGAGCCAGCTGCGCGCGCGCAGCCAGGGAAGGGCGCTGCCCGTTGTCGGTGCGGGTCATCTCGACCCGGGCGCCGCGAGAGACGAGGTAGTCCCGGACATAGAGCGCCGTCTTCAAATTCAGCTCCTGCTCGACCAGCCCGTAAGTCGTGCCGATCGTTCCGGGATCGTTGCCGCCGTGACCCGGATCGAGCACGATCAGCTTGCCCTGCAGGCTGCCCGATTGGATGCTGCTCGTGCTGGCCTTCGGACTTTGGGCCGCCGCCGTGCTGACGTGGACCGCCTTTTGCTGTTGAACGGCGGCTTTGACCGTCGCTTGTCCGCCGCCCTGCAAATATTTCGTCGAGATCCAGCCGTAAGCCCCGTACGAAGTCTGAATCCGGGCCCAGCCGTCCTGCTTATCCAGCACGGTGACGGCATCGTTGCGGTTGGCCGAGCCGAGCAGCTCGTGGTTTCTGCCGGGGCCGCCGCGAATGATGACGGAGTTGGCCGTTACCAGCGCGTTGCCGCCGGTCGAGACCGCGCCTCCGCCGGAAGGCGCGGAGGACGCCGTTTTGGAAGAACGTCCCGGCGCGCTTGAAGAAGTCGTCACGACCGCCGAAGCGGCGCTTCCGTCCTGGCGTTTCAAGTAGTAGCCCGCTACCCAACCGGAAGCCGACGCGTTCTCGACTTTCAGCCAGCCGAGCAGTTCGTCCGTAACCGTCACGACGTCTCCGCTTCGGAGCGATCCGACGACCGGCGTGTCGGGGCCCGCTTGGCTCCGCACTTTAAGCGAATCGGTATAGACTTTGGCTGTATAAGAATTGTCCGCGTGCGCTTCGCCGGGTGCCGCAGCCAGGACGGCCGCGCCGATCCCGGCAGCCAGCGTCAGCGAAGCGAGTCCTTGGCGGCGAAAAGCCCGAATCGGTTCGCCGGCTGCGCGGCTTCCTTTTTGTTCGTCCGCCGATCGCTTCAATTGGTTCATATATGTACCTCCACTTTGTTCTTTTTCTTTGTGCCGACGTAAGGCAGCAAGTTGTCATTCGCAAGAGGTCTTTGATTTCAAAAACAAAAATATGCGAATAAGAGTATTGAAAATGCCCGCAATTTCATTTCATAGTACCCGTTTCTATGCGGAAAGATGCGGTTACAGCGAAAAAAGGTTCTTTATGCTCAAAAACAAGTTTGCAAAATTTCTTGAAAATTAAATCTTAAGCGTCTTGACTTCATTCTAATTGAAAAATCTTCACTTTAATAGAGGGTCATATTTTTGATTTCGGCTGTTCTGCTGTTTCAAATCCCCTTGCAATGGGTTAAGGTTAAGAGACTTCTTGTAGCCATTTGGCAGAACCCCCGATAAACGGCACATGACAAGCGAGAGAGCTTGTTTTTGTAAAAGAAGAGCGTGACGAGGCCGAGACGTTTTGCGAAAAGGGCAAGCCAAAAGGAGATGGAATCCGATGAACTTGATCGATGAACAGGTAGAGCACGCCAGCTTTGGGGCGGGTAAAGTGATTGGTGCCGGCGAAGGAAGAATCAGCGTGCGTTTTGCCGACGGAGTCGGCGAGAAAGCTTTCTTATATCCCGAAGCGTTCGATCAGCATTTAAAGCTGCAGGACCCGAAGAAGCAGCAGAACATCGGCGAAGAAGTTCGGCAGAAAAAAATTACCGTGGCCGAGGAGAAGCGCGTGGAAGAGCAAAAGCGCGTGGACGAGGAAGTGCGGCTGGCCGAAGAGAAAGCCGCTGCCAAAAAGCCTGCCCGGAAAAAGGCCGCCAAGAAAGCCTGACCGATTTTCGATAACGACGGGAGTCGGCTTCGGCCTCAGCCTTAAACGAAGCGCTTGACCGGAACTTCGGCGCCGCCGCTGTCCGGTCGGCCGAACCCTTCTCCCGGCGCCGAAAAATACCCCGCTATCCGTGTTCACGGATAGCGGGGTATTTTGTGTGCTCACTTATGAAAGTGAGGAAGGGTATGCGGGATTAGACCTGTTGAACTTTCATCACGTTCGTATTGCCGGTTTGACCGATCGGGATGCCCGCGCAGAGTACGACCGTGTCGCCGGATTTGATGTAGCCGGCTTCGAGCGCGTTTTTCGTCGCGTCTTCGAACATGGCGTCCGTGCTGCTGACCGATTCGCCTTTGACCGGCACGACGCCGTACAGCAGGCTCATCTTCGGCAGCGTCGTCTCGTGCTGCGATACGGCGATGATCGGAGCTTTCGGACGGTATTTGGAAATCATCCGGGCCGTGAAGCCGGATTCCGTCGAAATGATCAGCGCGGCAGCGTCGAGCACCAGCGATGCGTTAACCGAGCTCTGGCTGACGACTTCGGTGATATCGTTCAGGTGCAGCGCGCGTTTGTTGTTGAACTGCGCGTCGTAATCGATCATCGTTTCGGCTTTGGCCGCTACGGCCGCCATCGTACGGACGGACTCCAGCGGGTATTTGCCCGCCGCGGATTCGCCGGACAGCATGACGCAGTCCGCGCCCTGCAGGACGGCATTGGCCACGTCGCTGACTTCGGAACGGGTCGGACGCGGGTTGACCTGCATCGACTCCAGCATGTGCGTCGCCACGATGACCGGCTTGCCGGCCAGGTTGCACTTGTCGATCATGAGCTTCTGCGCGGCCGGAACGTCCTGCACCGGCACTTCGACGCCCAGGTCGCCGCGGGCGACCATGATGCCGTCGGAAGCTTCGATGATGGCGTCGAGATTGTCCATGCCTTCCTGGTTTTCGATCTTGGAGATAATCTGCACGTGTTCCGCGCCTTTTTCGTTCAGGATGCGGCGGATTTCTTGAATGTCTTCGCCTTTGCGCACGAAGGAAGCGGCGATGATCTCGACATTTTCGCTAAGTCCGTAGTTGATATGCATGACGTCGCGCTCGGTTACGCCCGGCAGGCTCGTCTTGACGCCCGGCAGGTTGACGCCCTTGCGGGGTTTGAGGCGGCCGCCGTTCAGAATTTTGCAGTAGATTTCCGTGCCTTCCACGCTCAATACGTCGAGGGCGATCAGGCCGTCGTCGATCAGGATGCGGTCGCCCGCCTTGACGTCCTGGTTCAGGCCCGGATAGTTGACGCCGATACGCTCCGCCGTGCCCAGCACTTCCGGCTCGGTCGTCAGGATCAGTTCGCTGCCGGCTTCGAGCTGAACGTATTCTTCCTGCAGCTTGCCGATGCGCACTTCCGGTCCCTTGATGTCCATCATGATCGGCACGAACGTATTCAATTCGGACGCCGCCTGGCGAACTTTGCGGATGCGCTCGCTGTGGTCGGCCGGTTCGCCGTGCGCCATGTTCAGGCGGGCCACGGTCATGCCGGATTGGATCATTTCTTTCAGCATTTCAACGGAGTCGCAGGCAGGTCCCATCGTACATACAATCTTGGTTTTCATGTTCGGTAAAAGCCTCCTCGTTTTCTTCAGCTTGGGGGTTGTTGTTCCTCCCGAAGCGTGGAATAGTCACCGGTTCGGCGTCGGGAAGATTACGGTCCATTCTTTATCTTATACCCGCTGCGGGCAAATTGATTGGCGCTTTCAACAACCTTTCGCATTTATTGTAACGCTGCGGCAAGCAGGATGAAATGACATATAGTACAATGTAGGAAATATAGTACGCTAAAAGAAACGAAAGAAAGGAAGCGCTTATGCCGAAGGTGGAAGACGTGCATCAGGATAACGGAGCGGAATGGTACGAACAAGCCGAAGCGGGGCGGGATTGTTACGTGCTGGCGCTGGAAACTTACGGGAAATGCATCTATTGGGTGGACGGGCAGCGGAATATTATGGAGCGCGGCGACGTGCTGCTGATCCCGGCCCATACGCCTTATTACGGAAAAAGCGTGCCGACTTTGACCCATACGAAAACGGTCGTCGGATTTACGGTGTCTTCCGAGGATGCGAGCGCCCTGCCGCTGCTTCGGCACGGACGTCCGTACAAGCGGCGCCTGGGCCGGTACGAGTCGATTCACGACCGTATCCGCGTGCTGCGCGAGCAGTGGACGGAGCGTCCCTCGTATTACGAGCTGATGGCGCAGTCCATTCTGACGGAGCTGCTGATCGACATCAGCCGGGAATTCGACCGGGGAATGATCCAGAGCGAGAAGCAGCGGCACGTGGAACATATGAAGCGGTACATCGAGCGCAATTACCGGGAGAAGATTACCAAGGAAGTGTTGGGCGAGGTAATCGGCCGTACCCCGAACTACGCCGCTTCGCTGTTCAAGGAAGTGAGCGGAAGGACGATCAGCGAATGCGTGCACCGGCAGCGGATGAAGCGGGCCGTGTACATGCTGAACGAGTCGCGATTGAATGCGGCGGAAATCGCGGAGTTTCTCGGATACAAAGATGTGTCGTATTTCTACCGGATATTCAAAAAGATTACCGGCGGCTCGCCTTCGGAGCTGCTGAAGGGGCGGCGGACGGAAGGCTGACCCCGCAAACGGCGGAGCGCTCAGAGAAAAGGCGTGCAGCGCAGCTGACGGGAAGAGCCGGCACGAACCGGTTCCTCGCGCCTGCCGCGTTCCCCGGAGGCGGAAGCCCGCGGCCTTCCTGCAGCCGAAGCTCCCGGGCGGGTCAAGGCTCCGGCTGCTCGCGGTAGGCGCTCGGCGAGACGCCGCAGACGCGCTTGAACATTTTGGAGAACAGGAACGGGTCCGGGTAGCCGACCGACCGGGCCACGTCGCTGACCGAGAGCGACGGATTGCGCAGCAGATCCCGCGCGCGCCGCATGCGGTACTGCAGCAGGAACGTCTGCAGCGGGACGCCGTAGGCGTCTTTGAACAGGCTCGACAGATACGTCCGGTCGAGCCCCACGGCGCGGGCGATATCTTCCGCGCCCAGCTTGCGGCTGTAGCCGTTCTCGATGACGGCCGCAGCCCTGGACAGATGCGCCTCCCTTGCGCGGGGAGGCGTATTCGCGCGCGCCGAAGGCTGCGGCGCGCCCGCGACCAGCGCGGCCAGCAGGCGGTACACTTCCGCCTGCGCCAGCAGGTCGCCGCCGGGCCGCTCGCGCGCCTCGAGCAGCCCGGCGTAGAAGCGCTCGAACGGCGGCCGGTCCGCCGCCGTGTAGACGGGCGAGCCGGCCGACAGTCCGGCCCGCTCCAGCAGCGCGCGGACACGGAGACCGCGCAGTCCGATCCAGGCATAGTCCCACGGGTCGCCGGGGTCGGCTTCGTAATGCACGAGCGTATCGGGCATGATCAGAAAGCCTTGCCCGGCTTCGAGCCGGTATTCCCGGCCTTCCGAACGGAAGGTGCCCCGGCCGCCGCGGATATAATGCAGGATGAAGGCGTCCCGCAGCCCGGGCCCCCAAAAATGGTCCGGCGAGCATTCCTCGCGGCCGTAAAAGAGCAGCGAGACGTCGTCCGGCATGCGGGAGTCATCGCGGGCATGAGTGAAGTATTCGTCTGGCAAAACGTCGTTCTCCTCTCGATCCTAATTCATACATTATAACAAAAACATCTGCCATTACTCCATGTCTTCCTGTAAGCGTTCTCGCTATAGTGTAACCAGAGACGAATAACAAACAGGGAGGCTGACAGGCATGCACAAAATCACGTTTATCGGCGCAGGAAGCACCGTTTTTGTACGCAACGTTTTGGGAGACATTATGCTGACGCCGGCGCTGCAGGACTTCGAGCTGGCGCTGTTCGACATCGACCCGAAGCGATTGAACGAATCGGAGACCTTGCTTCATGCCATGAAAAAGACGGTGGGCAGCCGCTGCCGGATCAAGTCCTACACGGATCGAAAGGAAGCGCTTCGGGGAGCGAAGTACGTCATCAACGCGATCCAGGTCGGTGGCTACGATCCGTGCACGATCACGGACTTCGAAGTGCCGAAGAAATACGGACTGCGCCAGACGATCGCGGACACGCTGGGGATCGGAGGCATTTTCCGCAACCTGCGCACCGTTCCGGTCATGCTGGACATCGCCGCCGATATGGGGGAGCTTTGCCCGGACGCCTGGTTCCTGAACTATACGAATCCGATGGCGGTGCTGACGAATGTGATGAACACGGCGGGCGGCATCAAGACGGTCGGCCTGTGCCACAGCGTGCAGCACTGCATTCCGGACCTGTTCGCCAATCTGGGCATGGATACCGCGGGCGTGCGGGCGAACATCGCGGGCATCAACCATATGGCCTGGCTGCTCGAAGTGACGCGGGACGGGGAAGATCTTTATCCGGAGATCAAGCGCCGCGCGGCCGAGAAGCAGAAGGAGAAGCATCACGACATGGTGCGCTTCGAACTGATGCACCGGTTCGGCTATTACGTGACGGAGTCGTCGGAGCACAACGCGGAGTACCATCCTTACTTTATCAAAAAGAGCTACCCGGAGCTGATCGAACGCTTCAATATTCCGCTCG
Source organism: Saccharibacillus alkalitolerans (assembly GCF_011090185.1). Classification (GTDB taxonomy): domain Bacteria; phylum Bacillota; class Bacilli; order Paenibacillales; family Paenibacillaceae; genus Saccharibacillus; species Saccharibacillus alkalitolerans. Next base: position 222,880 of record NZ_JAAFGS010000007.1, read on the forward strand.
ACGAGTATCCGCGGCGCTGCGTGAACCAGATCCGGGAATGGGAAGAGATGCGCGACGGCCTGATGACCGGCGAGGCGCTGGAGCATACGCGCAGCTTGGAATACGCGTCGCGCATTCTCGAGGCCATGGAGACGGACGTACCGTTCAAGATCGCGGGCAACGTGATGAACACGGGCCTGATTACGAATCTGCCGCAGGATGCGTGCGTCGAGGTGCCGTGCCTGGTCGACGCTTCGGGCGTCAGTCCGACGCACGTCGGCGATCTGCCTCCGCAGCTCGCGGCGCTCAATCAGACCAATATCAATACGCAGCGGCTGACGATCGAAGCGGCCTTGACGGGAAAAAGGGAGCATGTCTACCATGCGGCGATGCTCGATCCGCATACGGCGGCCGAACTGTCGATCGACGATATCGTATCGCTGTGCGACGACCTGATCGAAGCGCACGGGGACTGGCTGCCGCAGTTTGGCGGCCGGCGCAGGGCGGGACAGCCGGTGTCGTAACGAAGGGCCTTTCGGTAACCAGGGGCATGCCGGTAAGCTCGCGGAATTTCTCTGCGGGCTTATTTGCCGTTTTCGCTGATTTCGAGCCGTTCTTCTGGTAAACTGGTGGAAAACTAGACGGTCAGTGTCCAAATCATCGCAGAAACGAGGGTTTTGCATTCATGAATGTCGGTAAAAAGTTATCGCTGTCTCTGCTCGCGCTGCTTCTGCTGCTGCCGATGCTTTCTTTCTCCGGCTTCCGCGGCGCGGAAGCCGCTTCGTCCGCCGGAAACGGCGACAACGCCAAAACGGTGATCGGGGTATCCGTCGCCACGCTCTGGAAGCTGCCCGGGCAGACCCGCGCCATCGACGCTCCGTCGCTGACTTCGCCGGTCGATATGGCTTCCTGGACGAAAGCGATGAATACGACGGAAAAGCGCAGATGGCTGACCGGCAGAACCGAGACGCAGGCGCTGTACGGCCAGGAAGTGAAAGTTCTGCAGACCAAAGGGAATTGGTCGCGGGTCGCCGTGACGGACCAGGCGACGGCGAAGAACGTTCAAGGGTATCCCGGCTGGCTGCCTACGGTGCAGCTGAGAACGGTACCCGCCGAAGATTGGACGGCGCAGTCGGGTTCCGCGGCGGTCGTCAGCGCGAAGACCGCGAACCTGTATAAAACGGACGGCAGGACGAAGCGGCTGGAGCTGAGCTTCGGCACCCGGCTGCCGGTGGTGGCCGAGAAGGGCAAATGGGTGGAAGTGCGGACGGCTCAATACGGGAATTCGCTGCTGCGGGCCGAGGACGTCAAGATCGTCGAAGCCGGCAGCCCGGAGCGGCAGCCGAGCGGCGCGCAGCTGGTCGAGACCGGCAAAGCTTTCCTCGGGCTTCCTTATCTGTGGGCGGGCACGTCCGCGTACGGCTTCGACTGCTCCGGCTTCACGGGGGCGATCTACCGCTATTCCGGCATTTTGCTGCCGCGCGACGCGTCGGAACAGGCGCGAGCGGGTAAAGCCGTAGCAAAGGCGAACCTGAAGCCGGGAGACCTTATGTTTTTCGCCCACAATAACGGCAGGGGCAGCGTTCACCACGTTGCGATGTATATCGGGGACGGGAAGATGATGCATTCGCCGAAAGCGGGCAAGACGGTGGAGATCCTTCCGATTTCCACGCCCGGCTACGCCAACGAGTTTGCCGGCGCGAGACGTTACTTGAACGATTAAGCGCGGCGGCAGCGATACGGCCGAGAACGCCGTCTCTTTAAAATATTGGCGAAAAAAGAAACTTTCCTCTCGTCCTCCCGTAATGGAAAGCATGACAACGACGGATAATTTCGTTCATTCCATATCGAATAGGAGAGAATAAAATGAGAACATCGAGAGTTTTGCTGCTGGTGGCCGCCGCGTGCGAGCTGCTGCTCGCGATCCCGATTTTGGGAGGATGGTTCGTGCTGGGCACGGGATATACGGCGCTCGGATTCATGTTCCTTCTGCATTTGGTCACGCTGGTATTCGCGGCACGCGACCGCGTTCCGTTCTACGGCCCGGTCCTCGGCTTGATCACGTCGGCGCTGGCTTGGATTCCGTTCCTCGGCTGGGCGCTTCACATGGTGAGCGGCATCGCTCTGGCGGTCAACGCTTTGCACGGACCGAGCGCGGCGGCGCGCCGCGCGGACGAGCAGCGCCGCTACTATTAAGCGCCGGGTAAGCGCGGACAGAACGTCGTCACGCAACCGAATGAAAAAAGCCCCGCTCCGGAAGATCCGGCAGCGGGGCTTTTTTCATAAGTTTAGAGCTAAGGACGAAAGGGGCTTTGCAAACACGCGCCCCCTGGCCTTCTTAAGACAGCGGCAGTTCTTCGCCGGCGAACGCTTTGATCTCCAGCGGAGCCGTCAGGTATTCGGATGCAGAAGCGGCGAACTTCGTGAAGTGTTCGCTCTTGTTATGGATCGCGGTCGCTTCCTGATCGCGCCATACTTCGACCATCGTATACACGTTGTCGCGTCCTACGGCTTTGTGCAGATCGTACGCGATGTTGCCTTCTTCGGCCTGCGAAGCCTCGACGAGCGGTTTCATCGCGTTCAGGAAAGTCTCTTCCTTGGCCGGGTTAACTTGGAAAGTCGCATGAATGATAATCATTTTGAATGCCTCCTCGTAATGGGTCGAATGCGGATACGGCTTAACGCCATTCCGTCGTGCGGGCGATGTCGAGACGAGCGGAAGAATGGCCCGGCTTCGCGGCTTTGCCGATCGAGATCAGCATAACCGGCACGTGACGTTCCGGGTCGATGCCGAACGCTTCGGCGACTTTGTCTTTTTCGTAACCGCCGATCGGGTTCGTGTCGTATCCGTGAGCGCGAGCCACCAGCATAAACTGCATCGAGACGAGACCGGCGTCGATCAGAACGGAATCCCGCTTCATTTCGACCGGCATCGCGTCGAACAGCGGCAGGTAGGCGGCAAGCTGCTGCTCTTTGACGTCCTGCGGCATGTAGCCCAATTCGACGGCTTTGCCGAAAATTTCTTCGGCGAAGTCCGTGAACTTCAGATCGCCGAACACGGCTACGACGGCCGAAGAAGTTTCGACTTGGTGTCCGTTGAATTTCGCCAGCGGCAGCAGTTTCGCTTTGGCTTCTTCGCTTTCGATCACGACAAAACGCCAAGGCTGCATATTGACCGACGAAGGTGCCAGCACGGACTCTTCGAGCATTTGCGTCATTTCCTCGCGGCTGATCTTGACGGACGGGTCGTAATAACGCACGGACCGGCGGCTTTTGATGACTTCCATGAAATCTTGAACTTTTTGTACACTGCTCATAGGGACAGCTCCTTTGGATAGTTATTTTTAAAGGGAATCGGCGTTTCGGTGCATCCGGTCGAGCATGCTCGCCAGCGTCCGGCGTTCTTCCGCGTCGAATCCGTCCAGCAGGCCTGCGATCAGGCGCGCCTTCTCCTGCACGAAACCTTCGATATGGCTTCGGCCGAGATCGGTGAGACGGACGAGCGTAATCCGGTTGTCGTTCGGACAGCTGCGTCTGCTGACGAGGCCCTGCGTCTCGAGCTGCTTCAAGTGGCGGGTAACGGCGGCGCCGTCGATCCCCAGCGACTTCTGCAGCGCGGTCTGGCCGATTTCTTCGGCGGCGAACAGCTCCTGAAGGAGCCGGAAGCGGGAAGCGCTGGTACCGACACAGCCGGAAAACGCGGTCCCTACACGGTTGTTAAGCAGTTGAAGCTTTTCGAGAATGCACGATTCTGGCGTGACCGGGCACATATGCAGCCGCCCCTTTCCTTTATGTTTGATCCCTCAATGATTGACACATCAAATAATATAAAACGAACGCTGAGAAAAAGCAAGTACCTAATAAAAAATTTATGAAAAGAAAATGAAACCGCGCCTTTTTCCCGGCGTATATCCGCTTAGACAACAGGCGACGATTGAAAAATGCGTCCGGGCCTTCCGCAGATCCGAGTATTTCAAAAAAAGAGAGGAGTTCAAACCATGCAAAATCAAAACCCGTACGACCCGAGCCGCGAATCGAGGGACGTGGAAGACAACAAGACCATCGCCGCGCTGGCCTACATTCTGTTCTTCCTGCCGCTGCTGGCTGCGCGCAGCTCGCGTTTCGCGATGTACCACGCCAATCAGGGACTGCTTCTGCTGCTCGTGCTGATCGCCGGCAATCTTGTGTTAGGCTTCATTCCTTTCATCGGCTGGATGCTGTTCCCGCTGTTTTACGTGGCGGGCCTGGTGTACCTGGTCATCGGCATCATGAACGCGGTCAACGGCAAAATGCAGCCTCTGCCGTTCATGCCGGCCATCGAAATCCTGAAATAATCGCGGAGATCGGGTATAGTAGGGGAAAAGGCCGTCCGCGTTCCGCGGCATGACGGGATGTCGGACGGAAGCGGGAGGATTCACATGAGCGAAGAACAATCGGCGGGGAAGACCGCCAAGCAGGTCGCGGAATGGATGGTCGAGGAGATTCGGTTCCGCGGCATTCTGAGGCAGGAAGAAGCGATCGCCCACGTTCGCGAGCATTTCGGCGAGGCGTTCATTTTCGTCAACGAGAACGGCAACGCGTCGCTCGAAAAGGAAGTGAAGAAGGAGTTCCGCAAGCTCAACAAAGGGCGGATCGCCTGGGATCGGGACGGATTTATGTGGGGATGGATCGGGTAAAAGAAGGCCGCCGGGGTTTCCGGCGGCTTTTTTGCTGCAAAGTCCTATACGTGAAGAAGGGCAGGGGGCTCGGAATGATTTTGTTTCGGTCGCGTGTTGCAATGGGGAAGCTTGATTAGACTCAAGAAGAGGCTTTCCCATTGCAAAGGCGAACGCTATCGCTCCTGCACTAAAATCATTCCTCTGCCTCATGCCCTAAAGTATAGGTCCCTTCAACAAAAAAGCCGCCGGGATCCCCGGCGGCTTTCTGTTGCTTTTTGAAGAGGGAAGGACAAGAGTAGACGAGCCGCTGGATCATTGAATCGAGAACACTTCTTTTTTCAATAACTCTTCGGGCTTCTGGCCGATGGGGTCGTTGTGGAAATAATCCCGGATCACGCCGTCTTTCACATAATTGGCGACGGAGACCATGATCATGCCTTGATCCAGGGCCAGGTAAGCTTTGGCGACTTCTTTCGTCTCCAGGTTGACGGAATCGTATAAGCCGTATTTGCCCATCATCTTTAATTTTTTTAACGCTTTGATGTTCTCGCGGGCCTCTTTCGGCACATAATCCAAGGCCAGGAAAGTGGCATGCGCCGTCACCGTCGAGCTGTCTTTATAACCCGAGATGCCGAGCGGCGTCGCGGCGAACTCGCTGTATCCGGTCGGCGTGGCGGAAGGCGAGAATCCCCAGGCCGGGTAGCCTTTTTCTTTGGCGTAAGCGATCTGCAGCTCGGCATGACGCTGGTTGTTCAATCCCAGAGCCCGGGTGCCCAAATCTTTTTCTTTGATCACCATACCCGGCATCAGGGCTTCGAGCATGCTGCCGCCCCAGCTCGGGACGAATTTTCGGCCTTTATAGGCGTAGCTTCCTTCGAAGACGTCCACGCCGTCGTAATTGACGGTTTGGCCCTCGGGAATTTGCGACTGCCAATCCCATTCCCGGGGCATCGTGCGATACATTTTCCACCAGTGTTCCCGGGGAACGTCGCCTTTGCCGATGGCAATGTAGCTGGCGACTCGGGGTTCGGTATAGAACGTCCCGTAATGATGATCCGTCAGCGCGCCTTTGGCGACGTCGTAACCGCCGCGGAATTGGCCGACTTCGGAATCGTACAGCTTCGCGTAATCCATCTCTTCGACAAGCTTGCCCGTCTGCCCGTTCAGTTCCGGATACGCTTGGCCGACCACGATCAGACCGGCGGACAACCAACCGTTGTCGACCTGGGAGATGAACTGCCCCCAATCTTTTTTGACGGAAGCGTCTTCCGTGTTGTACCAGTTGTAGAACAGGCCGTTCCATTTATCCATCTTCTCCAGCGAATTCAACGTCGTTTTCAAGCGCGAGACGGCCTCTTTTTTCGGAATAAGGCGCATCTGCTCGGCGGAAACGGTACTCATCATATACATGGCAATGTTGGTAGGCGAGGTGCGTTTGGCTTCCTCCGCACCCTTATCGGTCATTCTGACCTCGTCGGACGTCAAGCCCGTTTCGGCATCGGTGAAGTCTTTGAAGTACTTATAAGTCTTTTTGGAGAGCGCTTTCAATTCAGAGCTGAATCCGGCGGGTTTGTTCGAAGACTGTGCGGAAGCGGCAGGCGGCAGCGCCAAATGGGCGAGCAGGCAAAAAGCGAGAACAAAGCTGAACATCGAACTTTTTTTCATGGCTTTTCTCCTTCCAAAATGGATTCGAAACGTTTCGCTACTGATGATACCATAAGTACCCTCCTATTTGGAAATCAAAACTCTGCCGAATCGCGTGTCTTATTCCTGGGCGGCGGGAGACGAGAGGCATACGGTGACGTGGACCTTGGAGGATCAAGGCGACGGGACGGTAAACCTGCATCTCGATCAGACGGGCTTCACGAATGTGCACGGGCTCGAGGGAGCGAGATACGGATGGAGCGGCTGGTTCGGGAAATTCGAACAAGCGCTGCGGTAAGGCCTTTCTTTTGCATGCAAGCGTTCGAACGGAAAAAGCTTCCGTCCGAGCGCTTTTTTGCGTCGGCCGGAAGCTGTGAACGGGCGGGAATCGAATCAATTCGTCCGGAAGCGGACATAAAACGCGGTGCCTTCCTTGCCGGTCGACAGGTCGATGGAGGCGCCGTGTTTGTTGGCGATGCTGAAGCAGATGGCGAGGCCGAGGCCGGAGCCGTTTTCCTTGGTGGTGTAGAACGGCTTCCAGATCTGCTCGACGACGTCCGTCGCGATGCCCGGGCCGTTGTCTTCGATCACCAGCACGGCCCGATCGTCCTGCATATACGTTTTCAACTGGATCCAGCCGCTTTCGCCGGTCGCCTCCAGAGCGTTGCGGACGAAGTTCAGGATCAGCTGCGTGATCTGCTTGCTGTCCATTTCGATCGGTTCGATCGGGGTCAGATGGGTGGTGATCATCTTGCCCGTCACGGAAGCGTCGGCTTCGATCAGCGGCATGATTTTGCGGATCAGGTCGTTCAGATTTTCCCGCTTGAGCTGCACCATATGGTCTTTGGCGAGCGAGAGAAACTCCGTGATGATCTGGTTGGCGCGGTCCAGCTCCTCGATCATGACCTGCAGATAAGCGGGCTCGAGCGTGTTCTTGCCCTGCATCAGCATCAACTGCAGGAAGCCGCGCACGGTCGTCATCGGATTGCGGACTTCATGCCCGATCCCGGCCGCCACTTCGCCGACCAGATGAAGCTGGGACAGGCGCTGCAGTTCGTGTTCGTACTGCTTATGCTCGGTCAGGTCGCTGATCATCGTGAGCAGCAGCAGTTCGCCGTTAAAGTCCAGCCGCACGGTGCGGAGAATGCAGACTTTTTCCTCCCCGGCATGGTTCGTGAACGTGACCTCGCGGCTGATGCCTTCCGGAACGGTAGACGTTTCATCCGGTTCCGGAATTTGCAGCATCAGTTCATTGCCCCGAATCAGCTCGCCGTAACGCAGGTCCATATCGCGCCGGGTGATGCCGAGCAGGAGCAGGAACGCGTCGTTCGCTTCGATGACCTCGTGATTTTCCAGCGTGGTGATGAGCATGGGGTGCGGACTGGCCGCGAAAATGGCGGCAAACCGGTTTTCCGAGGAGGAAAGGAAACGGTTCGTCTCGAAAAGCGCCGAGTTTTGACGCTCCAGCTCTTCGAGCCTGCCGATCCGGTCGAAAGCATGTACCAGCTGCGAGGCGATCAGATGCAGTATTTCCAGCTCTGCCGGCTCGAAGACATCGGAACCGTGCGAGCCGAAGCCGAGCGCGAACGGACGATCTTCGCTCGGGAGAACGAGCGGGAAACAGGCATAACGCCGCAGGCCCATCTGCCGCAGGATGCGTCCTTGAAAATCCGTCGTCTCCTGCAGGCGCTCGCAGACATACGGCTGTTTCGACTTGACTACCGCGCCGCAGATCGTCTGCCCCTGATCGAGCGACAGGAGCGCTTCGGCTTCGGCGGAGGTCACGCCTCTATGATGAATCAGCTGAAGCCGGTAAGGAAATCGTTCTTCCACCCAATAATTCAACAAGAGATCCAGGTTAAAGTACCTGCTGACGCAGTCGAAGACATGCGTCAGCAGCTGCGACGGTGTCCTGCTGGAGAGCATTCCGGGCAGCAGCTCGTTCAGTACTTTGTATTTGATTCCCAGATCGGTTTCCGGATTCAACGCAGCTCACCTCATTTATAGACTTCACACATAGGGCAATTATAGCACCCGTGCAGAAGGAAATGTAGATCGGAATAAGCAGGGTTCGTAAGAAGCGTTCAAAAAATGAGAAAAAGGCTTGTTAATGTAAAAAAAGATCTGGACGCTTCCCGTTCAAATTTCGATATAAGAGCAGGAGAAGAAATGAAAGAGATTCTGAAAAAAGATGAAAATCAGGTTGTATTCTGTCACAGATGTGATATACTTCTCACAGTACCGAATGACCGAAATGTTTTTTTGGTCAGTTTGGAGCGAAAAGGTCGATACGAACGGCACGAAAAGGATAAGGAAAGGAGCTTGAACCCGGAGATGTTCAAATCGGAGTGGAAAAATATTTTGAAGCATCGGATGACGATGTTGACCGTGATTGCGATGCTGTTGGTTCCGGGATTGTACGGCCTGTTCTTTCTGTCGGCTTACTGGAATCCTTACGGCCATACGGATCGGTTGTCCGTAGCGGTGGTGAACGGCGATACGGGGACCGAATACGAAGGCAAGCGCCTTGAGGTAGGCAAGGATTTCGTCGACGGACTTAAGGACAACGATTCTTTCAAGTGGGTCGTCACGGATAAGCAGGAGGCTCTCGAAGGGCTGAACCGCGAAAAGTACATTATGGTGATCGAGCTGCCGAACAATTTTTCGGAGAACGCTTCGACCCTGCTGAACAAAGACCCGAAGAAGATGAATCTCAAATACTATACCAATGCGGGCATGGGTTATTCGTCGGCGCAGATCGCCAAATCGGCGATCAAGGAAGTCAACGACGAGATTGCCGAGCAGGTAACGAAAGAATACGCTTCGACGGTGTTCGGCAGCTTGACCGATCTGGTGAACGGACTCAAGGATGCCGACGACGGGGCGAAAAAGCTCAATGACGGCGCCGCCGATCTGGCGGAAGGTTCGCAGAAGCTGACGGACAACTTGAAGAAGCTGGCCGAGAACAGCGTCACCTTCCAGCAGGGCGTCGGCGATCTGAAGAACGGCGCCGGCACGCTCAGCACAGGCATCGTCAGCGCCGCCTCGGGGGCGGCGCAGTTGAACGACGGTCTCGGGACGCTGTCCGGGGGGGCAAAACAGCTGGATGACGGTCTCGGTACGCTGTCGGGCGGCGCGAAGAAACTGGACGACGGTCTGGGCGCGCTGTCGGGCGGCGCGAAGAAGCTTGACGACGGCCTCGGCGCGCTGTCGACCGGAGCGGGCAGCCTGCAGAGCGGGGCGCAGCAGCTCGATAGCGGCCTGACGCAGCTCAAAGACGGCGCGGATACGCTGGCCGGAGGCTCGCAAAAGCTGGAAGCGGGCGCGGAGCAGCTGAATCAGGGGCTGGGTCAATCGAATGACGGCCTGCAGCAGCTGCAGGAGCAGCTGACGCCGTTTACGGCGGGAATGGACCAGCTGAACCAAGCGGTTCAGGGTCTCGGCGGACAAGCTTCCTCGGCGGTCGATCAAATGAGCGCGGCCCAGCAGCAGCTTCAGCAGAAAGCGGCCGCGATCAAGCAGCAGCAGGAAGCGATGGCGGCCTACATCCAGGGCAGCTCGACGATTCCGGATGCCGACAAGCAGAAGCTGCTGTCGATGATGGCGGCAGGGGCCGCGGGAACCGACGGAACTTCGTCCGGCGACGGCGCTTCGGCTTCGCAGCTGCAGCAGTCGCTCGGCCAACTGGATCAGCTGAGTTCGAGCGTCGCTCAGCTGAACGACGGCGCGAAGCGGATTCAAACGGCGGTCGGCCAATTGGCGGCCGGACAAAGCCAGCTTGTCCAAGGGTCTTCGGATCTGCTTGACGGTCAGAAGCAGCTGACGGACGGTCTCGGCACGCTGTCGGCCAAGATCGGCGAAGCGGAAGCCGGTTCGAAGCAGCTGGCCGACGGAGCTGCCGGCCTGGTCAGCGGAGCGGGTCAGCTGAAAGACGGATCGCAGAGCCTGGTGAGCGGCGTCGGTCAGCTGCAGGACGGTTCGCAGAGCCTGGTCAGCGGAGCCGGCCAGCTGAAGGACGGCTCGCAGAGCCTGGTGAGCGGTACCGCCCGGCTGCAGGACGGTTCGCAGAGCCTGGTCAGCGGCCTGGGCCAACTGAAAGACGGCGGCAGTCAGCTCGTCGGCGGCCTGGGCAAGCTCGGCAGCGCGACCGGCGAGTTGAGAGACGGCGCCGACAAATTGGCGGACGGTTCGGTTACGCTGAACGACGGCGTGGGCGACCTGAAAGAAGGCACCAACGAGCTCTACACGTCGCTTAACGACGGCGTCCAAGAAGCCGGCGACGTCAGCTCGGACGACAAGACGTACGACATGTTCGCGCAGCCGACGGAACTGACGCATGACGACGTCCATGACGTGACGGAATACGGAGAAGGCCTGGCGCCTTACATGATGTCGATCGCCCTGTTCGCGGGCGCGCTCATGTTCTCCTCGGTCTACCCGCTGAAGACGCCTCAGATCCGGCCGCGTTCCGGCTTGGCCTGGTTCCTGAGCAAATTCAGCGTGATTCTGTTCATGGCCGTGCTTCAATCGGCCATCCTGGACGCGGTGCTGATCGGCATCGTAGGGCTTCAGGTACAGAGCCTGTGGCACTTCTACGCGATTACCTTGACGATCAGCCTGACCTTCCTGTCGCTGCTGTTCTTCCTGTTCGCGGCGCTGGGCAAGGTCGGCCAGTTCATTGCTTTCCTGATCCTGCTGGCGCAAATCGGCGGCAGCGCGGGCACGTTCCCGAAAGTGCTGACGCCGGACTTCTTCCAGGCGATCAATCCTTACCTGCCGGCGACTTACGGCATTCGCGCTCTGCGCGAAGCGGTCTCGCTCGGCAACGACTGGGGTTATTTCTGGGGGCAGCTGGCCCATGTGGGAATCTTCGGGGTCGTCTTCATCCTGCTGGCGCTGCTGGTGTTCCTGTTCAGCAGCAAGATGATCAAGACGGGCATCGAAGAAGAACAAGATATCGAACCGGCCACGGTATAAAGCCGATCGCGCCCGGTTCGGGCAGCAAGCTTCCCGCGAACGAGAAATCGGCTTCGCGGGAAGCTTTTTTTGCGGGATAATAGAAGAGAAAACAGAGACGGAGGGGAAGAAGAAATGGAGGTTAAAAGACGGCGGATTTTGGAAGGAGCCATGCTCTGCTTCGAACGTTTCGGCTTTCGGGGGACCACGATCGAGAGCGTGGCGAAAGCGGCTCGCGTCAGCAAGAGCTCGATTTACGATTGTTTCGAAAACAAAGAAGCGCTGCTGATGGCGATCGTCGAAGACGTGCTGGACGAGCTGCTGGCGGAATCGGATCGGGTCTGCCTGCCGGGACAGCCGCTGCGGGAAGATATCGACAAGACGTTCGATGCCGTCATCGCGCTGAGCGGACGCCATCGGCTGCTGGTCGGCATTTACCGGGAAGCCCGGCAGTCCGGGGCGCACAGCGTGCTGGAGATGCGAAAGGCGCTCGAGGAAGGAATCGTGCGCTATATCGAAGAGCTGGTGCGGCGGCATGAGGCTTCCGGCGAGACGTTTCGCCTAGAGCCGAAGGTTATCGCGTTTCTCGTCTATCGCTCCTATTTGCAGCTGATTCACGATTGGGAAGACCTGTACGAGCCGCTGCCGCCCGAACAAATCAAAACCGCGCTGAACGCTTTCGCCCTGTAAGGGCGGCGTACGGCGCGGTTTTTTTTGCGGAAGTGAGGGAAAGGGGCTCAGGCGTCCGCAAGGTGCCGCCGAGGTTCCGAAATTTCCTTTTCCTGATAAAAAGCGTCGATGAAAATTTGGGCGTAACGGGGATCCCACTGCGTGCCTTTGCCTTCGGACAGAATCGCGATCGCTTTTTCGATCGGCATCCCGCTGCGGTAAGGGCGGTCGGACGTCATCGCGTCGAAAGCGTCGGCCACGGCGATAATGCGTCCGAATTCGGGAATGTTCGCGCCCGCCAGCCCGTCGGGATAGCCGCGGCCGTCGTAGCGTTCGTGGTGCGAGCGCACGCCGGGCAGCAGAGGAGCCATCGTCTCGGCAGGCTCGACCTGCTTCAGGATCTCTTCGCCGAGCGCCGGATGTTTCTTGATCTGCTCGAACTCTTCGTCGGTGAGACGGCCGTCTTTCAGCAGAACGCTGTCGCGTACCCCGATCTTGCCGATGTCGTGCAGCAGAGCCGTCTTGTTCAGCAGGTCCAATTGTTCCGCTCCGAGACCGGCGCTTCGTCCGATAAGCAGCGAGTATTCGGCGACGCGCTGCGAATGTCCGGCCGTGTAGGGATCCCGGGCGTCGAGCGCCGCGGCAAGCGTCGAGAAGTAGCTCTGCAGCAGCTGTTCGTTGATCCGCTGCCGCTGCGACAATCCTTTTACCATGTGATTGAAGCCGGAAACGAGGCGCGAAAATTCGTCGGAGTACAGGTCGGAAGCGCGTACGTCCAGGTCTCCGGTCTGAACGGCCCGCAGCGCCTTCTCCAACTGGCCGATCGGCTGCCTGACGCTTCGACTGAGCAGCCAGGCCCCGAGCGACGAGAACAGCAGTCCGAACAGCAGAATGATCGACGCCCACTGCCAGTAGTCTTCGATCAGCGGAGAACCGGTCACGCTCAAGCGGATTTGGGTCGCCAGCACGAAAAAGAACAGGGGAAACATGCCGATCGAAAAAGCGCTGAGCTGGAACTTGCGCTGCGTCGAGACGATGACGCGGCCGTCCAGCGACATGCTGACGCCGTATTCGCGTTCGCTCGTTTCGTTGACGTGTTTCAGCAGGGGACGGATCGCCTGGTCGGTCAGAAAGTATTCGATCAGCGCATGCATGCCCGCCACCAGCACGGCGCCCGAAGCGGCGATCCCGATATAATAGACGGGCAGATCGACCCAGCCGAGACGCATAAACAGCAGGGTCAGCGAAACGGCGGGAATCGACAGTCCGAACAGATGGGGGCCCAGGATGCGGAGCACCGATAGGGACGGCAGCCTGTGAATCCGCATGTAAGCGTTTCGGATGTCTTCCAACGCGGGCTTCTCTGTCAAGAAAAGGCTGCGGATCGGCTTGACCTGTCTCGAGAACGCCAAGAGTTCCAACGAGACCATGATGACGAAGGAGGAGAACAGCACGACGAAGAGCGCATCGAATCCGCCGATCGGCAGCCTGAGCGCCGAAGTGATGACGGCCCCTCCGAGACAGAGAACGGCAAGTACAGATCCGATGATGTAATTGCGTACGAGCCGACGTAGGAAGCGCCGGTATTCGATCATTGAAATTCCTCTTTTCTTGAAACGGAAACTGGAAAGCGTCGTTTGTTCTTGTTATCGGCGGGGAAGGAGGAAGCCGTTACAGGAAGCCGATCACCGGTACGCAAAGGAAAGAAAAAAGCCGGTCGTTCGCCTTGAACGGCCGGCTTGGCGGATTCGGTAGGAGAACGCCGTCCCCGGTCCACGGAGGCCGGCGTCATGCCTACCGCGGGTTAGCGATGATTTTCGACGCTGTCCATCAAAGTCCGGATCGTTTCGTTCAAAGCGCCGAGCTGCTGCAGTTCGAGGCCGCTGGATTCGATCAGCGAAGCGGGAATGCATTCGGCGCGCGACTGCAGTTCGCGTCCTTTGTCGGTGATTTGCACGGTGACGATTCGTTCATCGTCGACGGAACGGCTGCGAACGAGCAGACCCGAAGATTCCATGCGCTTCAGCATCGGAGTAAGCGTGCCGGAATCGAGGGTGAGCAGGTGGCTGAGCTCCTTGATGCTGCTCTCTTGGCGATCCCAGAGGACGAGCAGAACCAGATATTGCGGGTAGGTCAAATTCAGCTCGTCAAGCAGCGGACGATACATTCTGAAAATAGCCCGCGAACAGGCATATAAAGAAAAACAGAGGTGGGAATCGAGCGTGAGTCGTTCTTGATCCATCGCATTAACGAATCCTTTCATCATAAAATAAGGCTATCTTTTTCGATTTTATATTTCAAGCAACATAATTGCAATAAATTATACGCTGAAATCCGAATAAAACAGTATATTGCTATCTTCGGCAAAGTTCGACAATAAATGAAGGGGGAGCGGAAATGTGGCGGGCCCAGGGGAAAACGGAGACACGCAAAAACGGACCGCTCGGAAGCGGTCCGTTCGGAAAAACCGGAGCTTGCTGCCGCAAGCGGTCTATTCCAGGCTGTCCATGTATTTGTCGAAGCTGCTGATAAACAGATCGAGTTTGGCTTTTCCGGATTTGAGCTTGGCCTGACCCTGCTTATAGGTCGTCCAATTGATATTGGCGCCGTAAAGCGACTTCTTGATCAATTCCATGCCCTGAAGCTGAAGCGAGGCTCCCTGCAAGTAGTAGGAATGGAGCTTGGACAGTTTCGGATCCGTCGGCTTGATCTGCTTCAACTCGTAGTAAAATTTGCTGTAGTTGGGCACGACGATGCCGTTCAGCTTCTTGTATACTTCTTTGCGGTTCGCCGCCGATACATAACCTACGGAGTTGAACGTGTCGGCCGCTTTGTCTTCATACTTGACAATCGCGTCGATTCGGTCCGTATACTCGAGGGCGGCCAGCATTGCCGGACTGAGTTCCGCTTCGTCCTCGGCTTGCTGCGTCTGGGAAGGAACGGTTTCCGCCGCGAAGACGGAAGCCGGAACCACGGCCGAACCGAGCAGCGCGAGGGAAAGCGACAGAGACCACCATTTCTTCATTTCTTGAACAACCTCCTCTTATATGTATGGGGATCTGCAAGGGACAGGCGAAGCTCTTAAAGCTTCTTCCTTGCTTCTCTTCAGTATAAGCCAAACCAAGAGAAATCCATAAAAACAGCCATGATTTGAAACTTAAGGCACGGAATGGGCCTAAAGTCTGTATGGGAGGCCCGAGTACCGAAGAGCAGCTTCGAAAGCGGAGGCATCGGCGCGGCCCGATACGGCTCCAGGAAAGCGCCCGGGCCGGACCCGACGATTATCCATGCCGCGGGACCTTGTTCCGCAAATACTCGAAGTCTCCTTGGAGGCTGTCGCGGACCGCTTGTTCCTGCTCGAACGAGTTCCGGTTGGCGCGCTCGCGCAGCTCGCCGCGGATGCTTTCCTTCAAGGCATCGTCTGCCGAAGCGATGTCGAGTGTCCCGTACCGTTCTTCCCATTCCTCTTGAACTTCGCGGGCGTTCATGATCTCGTAGGCGACGAGAGCGGCGTCTTTGCGCACGACCGCGCTCGCGCCGAGCGCGTTGAGCCGACTGCTGAGACTGATCTCGTTATGCTCGCGCGCCAGAGCCAGCAGCGCCCATTCGTCTTCGTTCAGCTTGGCGGCAATCGCTTCGATCATCCCGGATTCCTCGACGATCTGCTTGGCGTTAAGCCCGGCGTCGAGCAGCGGACCGGTGTAACCGCCGATCAGGCTGCCGATCGGTCCGGACAAGACGGAGACGAGCGAGTCGATCAGATCGTTCGTCAAATGCCGGGCGTCTTCTTCGTCCCCGGAAAAACGGTAATCGCGTTCGGCTGCGATTCTGCCGGAAGCTTTGCGCAGCGCTGCGGCCTGAAGCACCGCATATTCTTCCGTAACCGGGCGGTCTTTCAAACGGTCCAGCGCCGTGCTCAGCAGATGTTCCTGCTTGAAGGTCATGAATACGATATTGTCCATTAGAGCCTCCATCCTTTCGCCGCGTTCGGCCGATCCGAATCTTCGGACTTTTCTACTATTGTTTTAAAGTCGTTTTTTGCGTTTCAATCAGCGGCTGTACTAAAATGAATGAGAATCCGCATCGTTTCGTCGAAGCGGACGCAATCCGGACAATGATATCCGATTCGTATTGAAATAAGGGGGATGGCGATGGGGTCGAAAAATTTGGCGGGAATCTCGCTGCTCGTAATGGCCGCGGGCTTTGTGGCCTGTTTGTTTCTGCCGGAGAATACCTGGACGTTTCTGCTGATCGGCGGGTTCGAAGCGGGCCTTGTCGGCGGTCTGGCGGACTGGTTCGCCGTCACGGCGCTGTTCCGGCACCCGATGGGCATCCCGATCCCGCATACTTCGCTGCTGCTGAAGAACAAAGGGCGGATCGTGGACTCGCTGGTGTCCGCAATGGAGACCGAGCTGCTGAACAAAGAGAGCATTACCCGGCAGCTGAGCAAGCTTAATCTGATTCACGGGGCCGGAAAAATGCTGACCCGCATGATGGCGCGCAAGCGTACGCGGCAGCAGGTGCTCGATTATGCGGCGGAAGCCATCGCGAAGCTGCCGCTCGAAAAGGCGGTGGAGCCGGTACGCGAGGCGGCGGCGAATTATATTCGCGGCGTCGACGCGGCGGGCCTGGCCGACCGCGCGCTCACCAAGGTGCTGAACGACGGCTACGAGATTCGGCTGTTCGATTATGCGCTGGGCGAAGCGAAAAAGTGGGTGCTGCGGCCGGAAACGAAGGATACGATGGGCGCGCTGGCGCTCGAGCAGCTCTCGAACGCGAAAGTCGGCGGCTTCACGGGATTCGCTTTCCAGGCTTTTGCGGGCATGGTGAACGAAGATAAACTGGGCTCCATGATCCAGTCCATGCTGAACGCGGGCATCGACTCCCTGCTCGATCCCTACGGCGAGCAGCGGTTGGCGATTTTGCGCGAAGTCCGCGTGAAGCTGTTCGAAGCGGCCGGCGACGAAGAGAAGCTGGAGTATGTGCGCGGGCAGGTGCTGGAAGTGCTGCAGGAAGCGAGCACGGCGGCGTTTATCCGGGAAAATCTGGAGAAGCTGCGCGAGTTCGCTCTGGCCAAGACGGCGGAAGAACGCGCCAAAGGCGGACGAATCGTATTCCGTCTTTATGCGTCGGCCGTGCGAAGCATGGCGTCGGAGCCGGAGCGGATCGAAATGTGGGAAGAAAAGACGCGGGGCGCGATCACGCGGATCGCCGAAGAGAATCACTACCGGATCGGCCAACTGGTGCGGGACAACGTGGAGCGGATGGACGACAAGCAGCTGGTCGAGATGCTGGAAGAAAAAATCGGGAAAGACCTGCAGTGGATTCGCGTGAACGGTGCGGTATGCGGCTTTGTCGTAGGTATTATTTTATCGATTATTCAGTTGATATAAAACTTTTTTGGAACATTTATTGAAAAAAGGACGGATATGCTTCGCGGAATGTTTTCCGTGCTGCGTCCAAAGCCCGGCAAGCGTGCGAAAGTCGCGCCAGCCGGGCTTTTTTTGCGGAAAACGCCGGTTCGAAGCGGACGAGCGGAGAGGGCGGGAGAAGGCAGCCGGCAGCCTCTTTTTCAAAAAAAAGCAAACGGAAAGGCAACCTTCTCCGCTGTTTAAACGTCAAACATTCAGGGGAATGATACAGAGACCGTGCAAGCTGGGGTATGACGCATCTTCAACCCCAATCAGCCGAAAACGAAGGGAGATCAAAAAAATGAACAAAAAAATCAGTGCAGCCGTACTCGCGGGAGCGCTTTTGATGTCCGCGGGAGCCGCGCAGTCCGCCAACGCGGCGCCGAATATCAAAATCTTCATCGACGGGGTCGAGCTGAAATCGACGCAGCCGCCGATCGCCCAAGGCAGCCGAACGCTGGCGCCTCTGCGCAGCATTTTCCAGGGCC
Organism: Saccharibacillus alkalitolerans; assembly: GCF_011090185.1. Taxonomy (GTDB): domain Bacteria; phylum Bacillota; class Bacilli; order Paenibacillales; family Paenibacillaceae; genus Saccharibacillus; species Saccharibacillus alkalitolerans. The sequence continues at coordinate 240,685 of NZ_JAAFGS010000007.1, forward strand.
TCAACGCCAAAGTGCAGTGGAACCAGAAGACGCAGACGATTACGGCCTACAAAGGCAGCAATACGATCGTGCTTAAGATCGGCTCCAAGGTCGCTACGGTCAACGGCCAGAAGGTAACCCTTGATGTGCCGGCCAAAGCGATCCGCGGCAATACGGTCGTTCCGCTGCGTTTCATCAGCGAATCGCTCGGACAGGATGTCCGCTGGAACGCGGCATCGCAAAGCGTCATCATCACGACCACTCCGGAACTTGCGGCTCCGACGTCCGTGTCGGTGCGCAGCCTCGGCCAGTACGGCGACGGACGCGACCTGCAGGTATCGTTCACGAAATCCGCCGATGAGTCGTACGTCGATCATTACCGTCTGTTCGTCGTGAAGTCGGGTACGCCGCTTACCGCGCAGACGGCGAAAACGTCGCTCAACTATACGACGGTTCTGCCGAACGGATCCAATCAGAACGTGACGCTGAACACGAACATCAAAGACAGCAGCGGAGATTCGCTCAAGCCGGGTCAAGCCTACCAAGTCTACGTAGCCGCGATCGGCAATAACTATGCCGGCGGCGGGGTCGAAGTGTCTTCCGCGTCTTCGGCCGTAACGCTGAGCGCAGGCACGCAGGGTGCTATTCCTACCGCGGTAAAAGCGACCGATACGGGCGATTACCGGGACGGACGCGATCTGACGGTCAGCTTCGCGAAAGCTCAGAACGAGTCGGACATCTCGGGCTACCGCGTCTTCGTGGTCAGAACGGCGAATGCGGGTTCCTTCAATCTGTCGGCAGCCAATGCCGTACCGGCGCAAAATTATACGACGGTCCCTAAAGGTTCGGCTGCGCCGAGCGTGACGCTGACTTCGCAAAGCCGCGACACGGCCGGCAACCCGATCCAGAACGGCGTGCCTTACACGGTCTTCGTCATGGGAGTGAGCTCGTCGAACACGGCGGCAAACAACACGCTTTCGGCCGCTTCGGCTTCCGTGACGTTGGCGACCTCCGGTTCGGACGTATCCGCGTCGAACGTGGCGGCGAGCGACGTCAGCGACTACGGCGACGGACGCGACCTGCGCGTAACGTTCAATCGGGCCGACAATGAAGCGAACGTGAACCAGTACCGCGTCATGGTCGTCAAGGATTCGAAAGCTTCCAACTTCAACATCAACTCGGCCAACGCCGTAACGAGCGCCAATTATACGGCCATCAATAAAACGGGCGGCAACATCTCGCAGACGCTGAGCTCTTCCGCGCGCGATACGGACGGGGATCCGATCCGCAACGGCATCGCTTACCGCGTTTACGTCCTGACGGTAGGAGCCGGTACGTCGACCAGCACCAACGTGCTGTCGAACGTGTCGCAGCCGATCACCCTGGGCGGCAACAACGTAGGAACGGCGCTGACTCCGGTGCTCAGCGACGGCGGCAACTACGGCGACGGACGCGACCTGCTCGTGACGTTCGGACGGGCGTCCGACGAGAGCAGCGTATCGGAATACCGAGTTCTGGTCGTGAAATCGGCCAGCGCGTCGAACTTTAACCTGGCATCCGCCGTGTCCGTACCTGCGGCCAACTATACGGTACTGCCGAGAACGGGCGCGAACCAAAGCACGTTCCTGAACGCTTCGACCCGCGATGTGAACGGCGAGCCGATCCGCAACGGCGTCGCTTACCGGGTATTCGTTCTCTCGGTCGGAACGGGGAACTCGAATAACAACGCGAACTTCGCCCTGTCGGGAGTATCCAACGCCGTAACGCTGTCGAACGGATCGGCTGTCGCCGGCGCGACGAACGTTGCCGCAACGGCGAACAACCTGACAGGCAACGCCAGCGACGTGGAAGTGACGTTCACGCGTTCTTCGGAAGAAGCGGATGTGAGCGAATACCGCATTCTGGCCGTCCCTTCGAACCAGTCGGGATCGTACAGTCTGGCCAACGCCAATGCGGCGCCTTACTACACGACGGTGTCGGCATCGGGCAGCGGACAGGTTCGCCAAGCGCTTAACGCCAACAGCCGCGACGTGAACGGCAGCCTGATCTCCAACAACGGCGCATACCGCTTCTACGTCCTGACCGTCTCGAAGAACGGCGCCAACGTGCTGTCGGATCGCTCGAACGAGATTTCGCTCAGCGAAGCGGGCGTGCCTGCGGCGACCAACGTCAGAACGTCGGCCAGCGGCCAGAGCGTGACGGTAAGCTTTGCGCCTCCGGCAAACGCCGCGGGCACGGCTTACTACAATGTTATGCTCGTACCGTCGAACGCGGCCGCGAACTTCACGGTCGGCCAGGCGAGCGCGGTTACGGGTTCGAACGCTAAATATTCGACCGGCGGCAACGTGTCCTTTACGGTGAACAGCGACCGCGACGCCTTCGGCAACGTGCTGCAGGCGGGCGTGCAGTATCGCGCGTTCGTTCTCTCGGTAGCCAACGGCAGCCAGGCGACAGGCAACGCTCTGTCCGAGAACACCGCCAACGACTTCTCTCTCACCAACTAAAAGCGGCAAGGCATGAACGAAAAGGCGGGTCTGCTCCTCTCGGAGCAGCCGCTCGAAAGAAGCTTCCGGAGCGAATCCGGAAGCTTCTTTTTTTATCTATTCATGAAATCGGCCGGACAATTTCTGACGGATTCGAAAAAAGAGTTGAAAAGTTTTGCGAGAATCGAATAGAATAACATAAAGGAAAGCGCTTTCTTGTCTATAAAAAGAAAACGTTTTCTGCTTGTCTATACATACTTATACGAAGTACGGAGGGTTTGCGAATGTGGAAAAAAGCCATAAGTTTGACGCTGGCCGCGGTCTTGAGCGCGCCGGTTCTGAGCACGGTCGCCGTGCCTGCGCATGCGGCGGACGTATCGAACAATGCGACGGACAAGACCGCCGAAAAAGGCGAAATGTACCAATGGGGACGCGCCAAAATAGTCGGAGGAGGATTTATTCCGGGCATTATATACAACCAATCCGAGAAAGACCTCGTGTATGCCCGGACGGATATGGGCGGCGCGTACCGCTGGGTCCCGCAGACCCAGTCCTGGAAGCAGCTGATGAATTTCGTCGGTTTTGACGAATGGAATATGCTGGGCGTGGAAAGTCTGGCTACCGATCCTGTCGATCCGAACCGGGTATACGTCGCTTCCGGCACGTACACTAACGATTGGACGGATATGAACGGTGTCATTCTGCGCAGCGAAGACCGCGGAGAGACTTGGGCGCGTACCAACCTGCCTTTTAAATTGGGAGGCAATATGCCCGGCCGTTCTATGGGCGAACGACTGGCCGTCGATCCCAATAATAACAAAGTCCTGCTGCTCGGAGCCCGAAGCGGCAACGGCCTGTGGCGGAGCAACGACTATGGCGCAACCTGGGCGAAGGTCAAAGGATTTAACGCCAAGCAGGGCGTGAAGGATTACTACGGAGACACGGTAGGCGCGGTCTGGATCGCCTACGACGCTTCGTCGGCCCGCCGCGGACAAACCACGCAGACTATTTATGTCGGCGTAGCCGACAAAGAACAAAGCATTTACCGCAGCACCGACGGAGGCGTAACCTGGAGCCCGGTCGCCGGCCAACCGAAGCAGGGGTTCCTGCCTCACCACGGCACGATGTCTTCCGACGGTATGCTGTATATTACGTATAACGAGAATATCGGCCCTTACGACGGAGGAAAGGGAGCCGTCTGGAAGCTGAACACGAAGACCGGCAAATGGACCGATATCAGCCCGACCGGAAACACGGAGAACCCGTACGGCGGTCTCGCGGTAGACGCCCGCAATCCGAATACGCTCATGGTCGCGACCATGAATAAATGGTGGCCGGACGAATTCATTTACCGCAGCACGGACGGAGGAAAGACCTGGAGATCGTTATGGTCGTTCGACGATAAAGGAGCGCGGGTCAACCGCTACGAGATCGATTATTCCTTATCCCCTTGGCTCGATTGGGGCGAGAAAAAAGAGCTCCCCGAAACGGCGCCCAAGCTCGGCTGGATGATCGGCGATCTGGAGATCGACCCGTTCGATTCCGACAAAATTCTGTACGGTACGGGCGCAACCTTGTACGGTTCGGACAATATCACGAATTTGGACAAAGGAAGCAAGGTTAATATCGAAGTCAAAGCCGACGGAATCGAGGAAACGGCGATTCTGGGTCTGATCAGTCCTCCTTCCGGTGCTCCGCTGCTCAGCGCGATGGGGGATATCGGCGGGTTCCGGCACGAAAGCCTCGATCACGCGCAGCCGATGATGACCGCACCGACTCTGGATACCAGCACCGATATCGATTATGCCGAATCCGATCCGAATATCGTCGTGCGCGTCGGCAACAGCTCGGGAGAAAAGCCGAGATTAGGCGTCTCGAAGGACAACGGCCGAACTTGGACGCCGGCGGCTAATTCCTGGAAAGTCCAAAAAGAAGACGATTCCACGGGCGGAGGCTCGGTCGCCGTGGCGGCCGACGGCTCGACGATTCTCTGGGCCCCGTCTCCCGCAAATGCGGAAGAAGCGCGTCCGGTGAGTTACTCGCGCGATTCCGGACGGACCTGGACGGCTTCCAAAGGAGTTCCGAACGGAGCCATGGTATCGTCGGATCGCGTCAATGCTTCGATGTTCTACGCGTTCTCGAACGGCAAATTCTATGTGAGCCGCGACGGAGGGGCGACGTTTGCCGACTCGGGAGCGACCGGACTTCCGCTGCGCCTGAGCAGCAAGTTCAAAGCGATGCCGGGCAAAGAAGGAGAGATCTGGCTGGGCGCGGCGCGGGATAACAGCAGCGAGAGCAACGCTTACGGACTGTTCCGTTCCGTTGACGGTGGACGCACATTCGAGAAGCTGCAAAGCGTAGCCGAAGCCGCAACGATCGGATTCGGCAAAGCGGCGCCGGGCCGAGAAAATATGGCGCTCTACAGTTACGCGAGAGTGCCGGGCGCCCCTTACGGCGTATACCGGTCCGACGATGAAGGAGCGAGCTGGACTCGCCTCAACGACGACGATCACCAATTCGGCTCGGCCAATTCCGCCATTACCGGCGATGCGCGCGTTTACGGGCGTGTCTACGTGGGTACCAACGGACTGGGGATCGTGATCGGAGAGCCTCAGACGTCGCCTGCGGCTCCTGCCGGAGCTCCGGCAAAGCAGTAAGGGCAACTCGCGGCAGCAGGGAATCGTTTTAAAACGAACACCGGATAACCTCGATGGTGGGGGCTATCCGGTGTTTGTCGTTTGTCACGTCGAAGAGGCTGTATTATAATGAAAGTTGTTTTTGATTTTTCATCTCATTTCATTTTCACCACTACTTAAACCGAAGGGAAGACTCCGATGCTGCCGATTCAACCGCAAACCGTCCAAGAGCTGCTGGACAAGCTGAGAAACCAGGAGCTGTATCTGCATCTCGAGCTGACCAACGGCGCCTATACGTTCGACCGCGACCGTTCGAAGCTCGTCGCTTCGAACCTGATCCGCAACGTCAAAGTCAGCTACTCGCACGGGTCGATCTCCGGGAGCGGTCCCTACCGCGTCGGACTGAAAATGCCGGAGGGCTGGATTTACGCCGAAGGACTGACGCATTACGAAGAAAGCGAGACGGAGAGAGCCATCCTGGCGGGCAACGACCGCGACGGTAAGCTGGTCGTCAGTCTGATGCTGAGCCCCGAGCCGTTCTAGAACGCCGCCGCTTATTTCGCGATTCGCTTGAATATACGAATATATTTTACCAAAGCGGCTTCGCCGCATCCGGAAAGGAGCAGGTATGCCCGTGGAACGCCATGTTTTAATCATATTCCCCCATCCCGACGACGAGTCTTTTACCGTGTCCGGCACTGCCGCGTATCACCTGCACAACGGAACGCCGGTAACCTATGCGTGCCTGACCATGGGACAGCTGGGCCGCAATCTGGGCAATCCGCCGTTCGCGAACCGCGTGACGCTGCCGACCATCCGCCGCGCCGAACTCGAAGCGTCCTGCGCGGCGATCGGCATCACCGATCTGCGCACGCTCGGTTTTCACGATAAAATGATCGAATTCGAGGACCGCGAGCTGCTGGACGGCAAGATCCGCGAGCTGATCGAAGAGCTGAACCCATCGTTGATCCTGACTTTCCATCCGCTGTACAGCGTGCATCCCGACCACGACGCCTGCGGCGCCGCGGTGGTACGCGTCCTGGAGGCGATGAAGCCGAAGGACCGGCCGAAGCTGCATGTGGTCGCCTTCGCGAAGGGCCATGAGCGCGCGCTCGGTCCCGCGGATGTCCACGTGGATATCCGACTATTCCTCGAACAGAAGGTCGGCTCGATCAAGGCGCATAAATCGCAGTTCCATACGGATCCCGTGTTCGAAGGCCGTTCCGTGCACGATCCGGTTCTGCGCGAGCGCTTCGCGAGCGAGAAATTCTGGACGTACAAATTCGATCCTCATCCGGGCAAGCAATAATAAGCTGCAGCGCCTAGGGCGAAGATTCGCTTCGCGAGAAAGGTACGGATAAAAAAAGCTTGCTCTCCGGCCGAAAATCCATTATTTTGACAGTAAGGGTATTTGAATACTTGCAACGCTCGCGAAGCACGCGGACGCACTCTTTCCATAGGGAAGAGGCGTCCGCTTTTTTGCGTGCTGCGGGAGCGAAAGTAAGAACGTTCTTTGAAAACAAAAAAATGGGACTTTCCCAACCGATGCAACCAAGCGACAATAAAAGGGAAGCCGGATGCGGAGGGAGGCGGGAACAGACAAGATAAAACGAACGAATCAAATGAAGGAGGAAGCAGAAGTGAAGAGAGGTTGGAAAAAGTGGGCAGGAACGATGACGGCGGCCGCGATCCTGGCGGGAGCCGTCTGGGGGAGCGGGTATGCGCCGGATGCCCACGCGGCGAACGCGGCGTTCTCGGACATGAAGTCGACGCACTGGGCGTACGGCGCCGTGCAAAAGGGAGTCGCCAACGGCTATGTCGACGGTTATGTGGGCGGCACGTTCAAACCGGACAACAGCGTCACCCGCGCCGAGTTCGTGAAAATGGTCGTCGTGGCCATGAAGCTCGACACGGCGCCGGCAAGCGGCAAATGGTACGTGCCTTACGTCGAAGCCGCAAGCAAAGCCGGCCTGTACGACGGCGGCGATTTCTCCAACAGCGAAGCGGCATGGACAAAAGTCATGACGCGCGACGAGATGGCCCGCGTAGCGGCCCGCGCGATCGGCGAAAAGACGTCGGAAAACGACAAATGGATGTACCTCGCCACAAAGAGCGGACTGATCCAAGGCGTCGGCAAAGGCAAAGTCGCACCCGAAGGGCTGACGACGCGCGCGCAATCCGTCGTGATCATTGAGCGCATCCTGACGGCGAAAGCCGGCGGCGATCTCGACACCGACCGGTACGCCACGGCCGAAGCCGAAATCCTCTGGCACGGCACGAACATCTTCACGGTGATGCCGGAAATGTTCGTGACGCCGGAATCGGATTGGAAAAACAAAGGCAAGAAATCCATCGAAGAAATGTGGAACGAGAAAAACATGACGATCACGTCGAAAGACGGGCTGTATCAAGCGAAGCTTGACGCGCTGATCGCGATCGACATGGCCGACAAAAACGATCCGAACCGGGGTCTACTGGGCAACATCAACACGCTGCGGTGGTCGAACAATAAACAGACGATGGACAAGTTGATGGTTAAAGACAACCTGAACACGTACGTGCTGTATTTCAAAGGCAAACAGGTGTTTAACAAAGACACGAATAAATACACGGACAAGGATCAAGTTTCGTTCCGAGTGTATGGATTCGACACCAATAATCTGGATGCCTTCTATGCCGGAAAACTGAATAGCACCGCCGATATTTATCAAAAGAAATGGTTCGATACCCCTGCTGTCATCATCCCGAAATCGGGAACGGTGCAAATGGGTCATGACCTCAGCATCATGCTGCAAACGCCGGCCGGAGGTTCGCTGTACATGACGCAAGACCTGCTCAGACTGCGAGGCATCTAATAATGGAAAAACGCCGACAACGAAAAAACAGATTCGCGCTTGTCGGACTCAGCACCCTGCTCCTTACGGGCAGCGTGCTGGGTGTTTTTTTCCACTCCAAGGTCAGATCGATGCGGCGCCGATCAAAAAAAGCATTCCGTACACCGCCGAGTCCGGCATTAAGCCTTTGCCATCACGGACGTCTCTCACATTAGGTAAAGTTCCAACAACAACGACAGCCACCATCAGTGAAGACGCCGGTGCAGGTAAAAGAATTCAAAAAATTGTGTTCTACAAAGGAACCGAAGCCGTCAAAACCATCAACGTCGATGCTCAAACGTACACCGGCACGGAAACTTTCACGGGAGAAGCTCTTCCCGTTATATCCAAAGATAACGATTCGGCTGGGTCGTGGATGGCGTGGTCCCGTGGGATTCTGTCTACCGAATGGACCGCCGGCAACGAATTCTCCACATGGAGGGAAGTGTCGGATATCACGCCGGCAAGTAATGCAACGGAAAACATCACCACAATCGATAGCGGCGTCACCTACAACAAAAATTACAAAAAAGCCCCGTACAAAGAAGTCCGGCTCAAAGTCAAATACTCACGAACAAAAGGTTTTACAACCAAAATCGGAACGACCGATCTGGTTATCCCGACTGAATTTATTGATGATCGAGCCAACACCCTGCGGCTTCAAAATCCAAGCACACCTGGACCGGAAACCGTAAGTGTCGACAACAGAGCTTCTGTACCCACAGGAAATCTGAACATCGAAGGGAAAAATCACTATTCGACGCATATCGAAAGTATTCTGGTCGGTGTGGAACCCAACGGGGACGTCAACGCTCCTACGCGAAGTCTGGATTATGCAACGATTCAATTTACGCAAAAACATGACTTGAATACAGCCAAATATTACCTGCGTCAAGGCGATGAAGCGATGAGGCTGTATGAGGACTCAAACCCCAAAGCCCAAGCCATGGCTTTTTACTATGCGGCATATACATTCAATGTTAAATCTTTTACGTACAAGTATCCCGATAAATACTGGGTTTATACCGAAGATAGCGAAGACGGCCCACCCTCGCAAGGCTTCTGCGCCGTTCAACCCGGCCGCACCATCGAAGGAGAAGACATGCAGCCGGCCGTCAGCGCGGTAATCAAAGCTGATCAGCGCGACCGCGAAATCTTCGATGTGCTGCAAGGCATTCCGACATCGGAAAGCCTGTACGGAAACGTACTCGCCAAAGATTATCTGCATCAATTCAAGTTCCAAGAACAAAAGGTCACTTGTATTTACGAAGTCCCGGTCACCCAGCCCTATCTCTTAAAATGGGACCCCGGCAAAACGGTGCCGAACAATCCCCCGCCCGGTACGCACGAGGAACCCGATCCGCAAAGTGAAGAAACCTCGGTTGTCTACAACATTCATACCGAGCGTTACTTTACGTATTGGACGGTTGAAAAATTGGGCGTGTATGCGATCGACAGCGCGGAGCTGAAAAACTACGCGTTTCAAGGCGAAAGCATCACGATCTATCCCGAAGGGTATGTCCCTCCTGAATTGACCGTCGAAAAAAACGGCGGATACACTGCACCGCCGGTGCCCAATCCGTTTACCGCGCCGAATACCATTACGGTTCCCGGTGGGCAAACAAAACCCCAACCAACGTTCGATGCGGATATCGCGCAGGGCTTGGTCGAAGCCAAAATCGGCAAGATCAAAGGGCGAAATGATAAGGTCGTGTTCAAAGGACAAACCTTAATGGACGACCGGGAAGTCGAAGTGCAGACACCGGAACCAAGACCTGTACCGAACGGCACACAAATTGGTCGAAACGTCCTCTACAGCCCGAACAACATGATCCCTAAAACCAAGACCAACCGGTACGCCGCACCGAGTATGGGGACGGTCTCGTACAACGGTCTGGATGCCAACTATGAGGCGCCTGACGGCGATACGTATCCGATTCCGAACATCAACCCGGTAACGGTGCACACCCCGGTCGTGAACTACTCCAGCGCCTCTGACGATGCGGCGCACAATCAAAAAACCAATCCGAATTAC
>NZ_JAAFGS010000008.1 GCF_011090185.1 Saccharibacillus alkalitolerans
CGAGCCGAGCCGAGCCGAGCCGAGCCGAGCCGAGCCGAGCCGAGCCGAGCCGAGCCGAGCCGAGCCGAGCCGAGCCGAGCCGAGCCGCTGCCCGGCGGAGGCCGGATTTGTTTGTTTTCGAAATGAAAAACCCTCGTACTCGCCGATCGGCGAATACGAGGGTTTTGGATGTTTTGCGTGATGCCTGGTAGGCGGCCCTACACTTAAGCTTCCACCGCTTCGTCCGGCGCGCCGGCCTGCGGATTCCGCTCGCCGGAGACGCTTTCGCCCGCCGGAAGATCGATTTCGCGGCCGTACAGCGTCAGCGAAGCCGCTTCCGGGCCTTCGTTCTCGACCGTCGTATGCCCTCCCGAGACCGTGACTTTGAGGCGCGCGCCGCGGAAGCCGACCTTGAACGACAGCGACGTCCAGCTGTCCGGGCTGAACGGATTCAGCACGAGTCTTCCGCCGCGGACGCGCAGACCGCCGAAGCCGTGGACGACGGACATCCAGGTGCCGGCCATGCTCGTCGTGTGGCAGCCGTCTTCCGTATCGTTGTTGTAGTTGTCCAGATCGAGGCGCGAAGTGCGCAGGTACATCTCGTACGCTTTGTCGGTGTAGCCGAGCTCGCCCGCGAGGATGGAGTGGACGCACGGCGACAGCGACGATTCGTGCACCGTGATCGGCTCGTAGAAGTCGAAATTGCGGCGCTTCGTCTCCAGATCGTAGCGGTCGCCGAGGAAGAACAGTCCCTGCAGCACGTCGGCCTGCTTGATATAGCAGGAACGCAGAATGCGGTCCCACGACCACTTTTGATTCAGCGGCAGATTCGAGCGATCCAGCTGCGCCACCGGCAGAATCTCCTTGTCCAGGAAGCCGTCCTGCTGCAGGAACAATCCGGTCTCCGGATCTTCCGCCAACAGCATGCGCGCCGAGATGTCGGCCCATTTGTCCGTTTCCGCCTTTGTCAATCCGATCCGTTCGGCGACGGCTTCCAGCGCCTCCGGATTTTCGGCTTTCAGAATGTTCGCGGCTTCCAGCGTATACTCCAGCGTCCAGGCGGCCATGCGGTTGGTGTACCAGTTGTTGTTGACGTTGTTCTCGTATTCGTTCGGGCCGGTGACACCCAGAATCAGATAAGCGCCGCGGCGCTCCGAGTAGGTCACGCGCTCCTCCCAGAACCGGGAAAGCTCCGCCAGCACCTCGAAGCCGTATTCGCCGAGATAAGCGGTGTCGCCGGTATATTCCACATAGTTGTAAATGGCATAAGCGATCGCGCCGTTGCGGTGGATCTCCTCGAACGTGATCTCCCATTCGTTGTGGCATTCCTCGCCGTTCATCGTCACCATCGGGTACAGCGCGCCTTTGGAGAAGCCCAGCTTGGCGGCGTTCTCTTTCGCTTTTTCCAGATGCTTGTAGCGGTAGATCAGCAGGTTGCGCGCGACATGCTGATCGGCGGTGCTGAGATAGAAGGGCAGGCAGTAAGCTTCGGTATCCCAGTACGTGCTGCCGCCGTATTTTTCGCCCGTAAAGCCTTTGGGTCCGATGTTAAGCCGGTCGTCTTCGCCCGTGTACGTCTGGTGCAGTTGGAAAATGTTGAAGCGGATCGCCTGCTGCGCCTTGTCGTCGCCTTCGATGGCGATGTCCCCGTCGCGCCATTTTTCCGCCCATGCTTCGCGCTGCGCTTCCAGCAGGGCGTCGAAGCCCCGTTCGCGCGCGTCTTCCGCCAGATCCCGCGCCGTATCGGCGAGCGCTTCCGGAAGATGGTCGCGGGAAGTGACGTTGGCGGCATATTTGTACAGCGTAATGCTCTGTCCGGCTTCGGCCCGCAGGGACAGCGTTACGCCCGCGAACTTTTCGCGCTTGTGCGTGTCCGCTTCCACGTGGAACTCTTGATCCTCGTCGCCGGTCGCGGCCAACTCGTAGACCATATGCGAGGCGACGCGGAAATCGAGCTTTTTCGTGCGCACTTCGACGCTGGCGTAATCCAGCCCCGCGTTCTGCGCGATCGCGTCCCAGAATTTCTCTTCGTAATTGGAGTCCTTGTTCACGACGTCCGCATCCAGATAAGGGGTCAGCTTGAGCTCGGCCGGTTCGTCCAGCGGAGTCACGGAATAGCGGATCGCGCCGACTTCCTTATACGGGACGCTGACGAAGCGCAGCGACTCGACGCGCACGCGTTTGCCATCCGGGAGCACCGCCGTGAACGAACGGCTCAGCGTGCCTTCCCGCATGTCCAGCGTGCGAACGAAATCTTCCGTTTTGCACCGGGCAAGGTCAAGCGTTTCGCCGTCGATCTCGACGTCGATGCCGATCCAATTGACGGAGTTCAGCACCTTGGCAAAATATTCGGGATAGCCGTTTTTCCACCAGCCGACCCGCGTTTTGTCGGGGTAATACACGCCCGCCATGTAGCTGCCCTGCAGCGAAGGGCCGCCGTATTGCTCCTCGAAATTCGCCCGCTGCCCCATGTAGCCGTTGCCGATGCTGAACACGCTTTCGGAGACTTCGTTGCGTTCGGGATCGAAGCCTTCTTCGATAATGCGCCATTCGTTGACTTTTAAGTACGGTTTCATCGCTGGATCTCTCCTCGTCGGGTATTGGTCTGCCCGGGGACGGAAGCGGGGGCGCCGCTGAGAAAGCTGATTTCCGTCCTTTTGTGCAAACGTTTGAATTATAAAATAAAGCCTGACCGGAAAACGCGGCTGCCAAGCGAGCAGTCGACGTTTCCCGGTCTGGCGGACAGCCGGTTCATGCTTTGTTGAGCGGAGCGTACAGCGACGATTCGCGCACGATCAGCCGATGGGGAATGATATGCCGGACCGGCATCCGCTCTTCCGGAGCCGTCTCGACCGCGCGAATCAACGTCTGCGACGCCGTGTAGCCGAGATGATAACTGCCGATATCGACGCTGCTGATCGGAGGGCTGGACAGTTCGGCCAGCGCCAGATTGTTGAAGCTGACGATGCTCAGGTCCTGCGGAATGCGGTAGCCCAGCTCGTTCAGCCCGCGGATCACGCCGAAAGTGACGAAGTCGTCCACGACGAGCATGCCGCTCGGACGTTCCGGCAGGTTCATCAGCAGGGACATGGCCCGGTAGCCGCTGTCCTGAAGAAACTCGCCTTCGACGATCCAGTCGCTGCGCAGCGGAAGTCCCGCTTCTTCGAGCGCTTTCCGGTAGCCGTGCATCCGGTCGATGGAGACGACCATGTTCGGCGGTCCGCCGACGAAGCCGATCCGCTCGTGGCCGAGCGAAATCAGATGGCGCGCCGCGTCGTAAGCGGCTTGAACGTTATCCGTATCGACGGACAGAATGTCGGGATGACGTTCGCTGCGGCCTACCAGCACGAAGGGGAAGTTCCGCTCTTTGAGAAATTCGACGACCGGGTCGTCTTTGCGGGAATAGAGCAGAACCGCGCCGTCGACGCGGCGTCCGTTGACGAGGCGGGCGACCGCTTCGACTTCTTCGGCTTCGCTCGCGCCGGAGCTGATCAGCACATCGTAGCCCGAGCGGGCAGCCTGGGCTACGATGCCCCGGATCAATTCCATAAAAAACAAGTTCAAAAACAGTTCTTCCGCCGGTTTGGGCAGAATCACGCAAATACTCTTTGTCGTTTTGGAAACGAGACTTTTCGCCATCATGTTCGGATGGTAGCCCAGTTCCTCCATGATCTCCCGCACCTTGCGCGACGTGGCGGCGCTGATGCGCGGATGATTGGAGAGCACCCGGGACACGGTGGACGGCGAAACGCCGGCTTTTTTGGCGACGTCCTTGATGGTAACGGACATAAACGGCCTCCTCTTCGTGACCCTTGCCGCATTTTCCGGGGCATAAGGCGTTTCGGTTCGCCTTCATGTTAATTCAAACGGCAGGCCTTTGTAAATGCGCAGTTTCGAAATCACAGCCGGGCGGAGAAGGAGAGAAATAGAATTGGAAGCGGGAATCCTTGTTTTCACGCAATTGAAGTTTTTTCCAAAGGGGGATATGAGAAAGTTAGCAAACGGAAGAAAAAAGGAGGTTAATCGAGATTACGCAGAAGAAAGCGACCAAAGCGAAAGAATACGGTTTGTGCAAACGTTTTAACAAACGGGAAGTTTCGGCTATGATGTGGGAGGGATAAAGCGCTTACTTCAATTTTTAGAGGTGCGGCGAGCGGAAAGAAGAACATAAACGAATGGGATTTGCACGCGGTTCGATATACATAGCTAAAATCGCAGGAAGAATCGCGCTCTTTTGAACAAACGTTTGCGCAATCGCAAGGACGTTCTTCGTTCCGCTCGGGTCGGCAGGCTTGGCGCTTCGGTGCCGAAACAAAACGGAAAGGTGGCAGCAAAGATGCGGGGTACGAGAAAATGGGGGATTTTGATTGTGGCGTTGATTATGGCGCTGATGGTCACGGCATGCGGAGGAGGAGGCGGCTCGAGCACCAACGGAGCTTCGACGGACAAAGGTACGGCTTCCACGGATACGGGTACGGCGGCCGATCCGGCGGCGCAGCCGGCAGAGGATGAAGAGCTTGTGCCGGAAGAAGGCGCGGTCCTGAAAGTCTGGGACAGCGGAGACCAGAAAGCATTCATCGAAGAACAAGCGGCCGCTTTCGAAAAAGAATACGGCGTCAAGATCGAATTCAGCGAATTGGGCGCCGACAAGACGATGAGCCAAATGGTAACCGACGGCCCCGCGGGCGTGGGCGCCGACGTCTTTACCGGACTTCATGACCAGGTGGGTCAAGGCGCTTCGGCCGGCATCCTGATGCCGAACGATTGGTTCGAGGAAGAAACGCGCGCGGACAACAGCGAACTGGCCGTGAACGCGCTGACTTACGACGGCATTCTGTACGGGTATCCGAAATCGGTCGAAACGACCGCCGTTTTCTATAATAAAGACCTGCTGCCTGAAGTTCCGGCCGACTGGGACGGCGTAAGAAAATTCGCGGACACGTTTAACGACGCGGCCGCGAACAAATACGCCATCATGTGGGAAGTGGCCAACGGTTACTATGCTTTCCCGTTCTTCGGCGGATACGGTTCGTACATTTTCGGACAGGACGGCACCGACCCGACCGACATCGGCCTGAACAACGAACAGGGCATCGAAGCGGCGAAGTTCATTCAGAGCCTGCACGATATTCTGCCGCTCAAGACATCGGACATCAACGGGGATATCAAGAAGTCCCTGTTCGGCGACAAGAAGCTGGCGATGAACATCAGCGGACCGTGGGACGTGGCTTCGCTGAAGGAATCGACGCCTAACCTCGGCGTCGCGCTGTATCCGAAGCTGCCGAACGGTAAAGACATGACGCCGTTCTCCGGCGTGAAATCGTACTACGTCAGCGCTTATACGAAGTACCCGAACGCGGCCAAGCTGTGGGCGCACTTCGCGTCGTCGGCAGAAAGCCAGCAGAAAAACTTCGAAATGACGGGCTCGCTGCCGTCCAATAAATCGGCTGCCGAATCCGACGCGGTGAAAAACGATCCGATTGCGACGGTGTTCCTGCAGCAGTTCGAGAAATCCGTGCCGATGCCTTCCATTCCGGCGATCGCGCAGTATTGGTCTCCGATGGAAGCGGCGATTTCCACGATCTGGAACGACGGCAAAGATCCGAAAGCCGCGATGGACAACATGGTCAGCCAGATGAAGAGCAACATCACGACGGGACAATAAACGTTTGACGCAAACTGCCGGCAGATCCGAAGACCACCGCGCGGCCGCTTTCCGCGGCTGCCGGTGGTCTGCCGGATTTTGGGCAGGGAAAGGAAGGGACACGGATGGGAAAGGCAAAAACGGCGGCGCTGCACGGGTCTTCCGGCAGGGCCAAGACGGCGGCATGGCTGTCGGTGCTCTGCATGGGACTCGGCCAGCTCTATAACCGGCAGTACGTCAAGGCGGCGCTGTTCCTGCTGGCGGAGGCGCTCGGCGTCTATTTCATCGCCACGACGCTGATACGGAACCTGATGGGATTGATTACGCTCGGCGACACGCCGACGCGGATGGAAAAGGTCGGACGGCTGTATCAGAACGTACCGGGCGACCACTCGATTTTTATGATGATTTACGGCCTGGTAGCCTTTCTGTTCCTGGCGCTGTTCCTCGTATTTTACGTGCTGAACGTGCGCGACGCGTATACGGTGGGCCGTCTGCGCGAGGAAGGGCGCGAGGCGCCGAATTTCCGGGAGACGCTGCGCTACGCTTCGGATAAAGGATTTCCGTACGTGCTGCTGTCGCTGCCGACGGTCGGGGTGCTCTTTTTCACGGTACTGCCGATTTTGTTCATGATTCTGATCGCCTTCACGAACTACGCGGCGCCCGATCACATCCCGCCGAAAAACCTGGTGGATTGGGTCGGCTTCGACACGTTCACCAACCTGCTGACGCTCAAAGCCTGGAGCCGGACGTTCTTCGGCGTGCTGACCTGGACGGTCATCTGGGCGATTCTGGCGACGGTGACGACTTACTTCGGCGGCATCTTCGTCGCGCTGCTGATCGAGCAGCACGGCATCCGCTTCAAAGCGTTCTGGCGCACCGTCTTCATCATTCCTTACGCCATTCCGCAGTTTATCTCGCTGCTCGTCATGAAGAACCTGCTGAACGACCAGTTCGGTCCGATCAACCAGTATTTGCGCTGGATGGGGCTGGGCGGTCTGCCGTGGCTGAACGATCCGTTCTGGGCCAAAGTCACCGTGCTCATGGTCAATATGTGGATCGGGATTCCGGTCTCGATGATCCTCGTGCTCGGCGTGCTGACTTCGATCCCGCGCGATCTGTACGAAGCGGCCGATATCGACGGCGCATCGTCGTTCCGCAAGTTCCGGGCGATCACGCTGCCGTTCGTGCTGTTCCAGACGACGCCGGTGCTGATCATGCAGTTCGCGGGCAACATCAACAACTTCAACGTCATCTACCTGCTGACGGGCGGACAGCCGGCCAACGGGGAGTATTCTTTCGCGGGCAGCACCGATCTGCTCGTCACGTGGCTGTACAAGCTGACGTTGGACAACCAGCGCTACAACTTCGCGTCCGCGGTCGGCATTATCATTTTCATCATTATCGCCTCGTTCTCGATCTATAACTACCGCAGAAGCCGGTCGTTCAAAGAGGAGGATATGATTCAATGAAGAGCAAACGCAAAGTCAAACTCACGTTCAGCTACATTCTGCTCGCTTTGATCGCCGTCGCTTCCGTGTACCCGGCGATCTGGATCGTCATGTCCTCGTTCAAGGCCGGCGACTCGCTGTACAGCGAAACGTTTATTCCGAGACAATTGACGTTCCAGCATTATAAAGACCTGTTCAGCGGACATTCCGACAAAGACCTGCCTTATCTGCGCTGGTACTGGAACACGCTGAAGATCGCCGTCACCAGCATGGTGCTGGGCACAATCATTCAGGTGCTGACGGCGTACGCCATGTCGCGTTTTCGCTTCAAAGGCCGGCAGACCGCGATGACGACCGTGCTGATTCTGGGCATGTTCCCGGGCTTCATGAGCATGATCGCCATCTACCTGATGCTGCTCCAGCTCAACCTGCTCGATTCGCCGTGGGCGCTCGTGCTCGTGTATACGGCGGGAGCGGCGCTGGGCATGTTCGTGGCCAAAGGCTTCTTCGACACCATTCCGAGAGCGCTGGAAGAATCGGCGCTGCTCGACGGGGCGGGACACTGGAAAATTTTCACCGCCATCATCCTGCCGCTGTCGCGTCCGATCATCACGTACATCGGCCTGACGACGTTTACCGGCGCCTGGGTAGACTTCATCTTCGCCCGACTGATCCTGCGTTCGCGCGAGAACTGGACGCTGGCCGTCGGCTTGTACGAGATGGTCAACACGTATTCGAGTACCGAGTTCACCCTGTTCGCGGCCGGCTCCGTGCTGGTGGCGATTCCGATCACGATTCTGTACATGTTCCTGCAGCGTTTCCTCGTTCAAGGATTGACGGCGGGAGCGACGAAGGGATGAAGCGGTTCGATAGGGGGAAAAGAAAAGACGGGAGAGTGGCGGAGAACGTTGAGCGGAACGTTCGGCGGAGCGTTCGGCGCTTTCCCGCGGCCGCGGCCGCTCTGATGCTGGCGGCGCTGGTCGCGGGCTGCTCGGGCGCGGCGTCCGATATAGAGGGCGGGACGGCCGACAGCGCGAAAGGCGGCAGCGCGGCGTCCCCGGCGGATGCGGGAGGCGCGTCCGGCCGGGAGGACGATGCCGATGCCCGGGCGGGGAACGCGGAAGGCGGCGAAGCGGCCGCCGCGCAGCCGGTCTCGGCGAAGCCCGACGAGCAGCCTGGGGCGGTGTATTACGAAGTGTTCGTCCGTTCGTTCTACGACTCGGACGGCGACGGAATCGGCGACCTGAACGGGTTGACGGAGAAGCTGGATTACCTCAACGACGGCGATCCGGCGACGACGGACGATCTGGGCGTCGAAGGCATCTGGCTGATGCCGATTCTGGAATCGCCGAGCTACCACGGCTACGACGTGACCGATTACGATCGGGTCAATCCCGACTACGGAACGGAAGCCGATCTGCAAAAGCTGCTGGACGAAGCGCATAAGCGCGGGATCAAGGTCATCATGGACCTGGTCGTCAATCATACCGGCAGCGGGCATCCCTGGTTCCGGGATTCGGCTTCCGGCAAGGAAGCGGAGCATCGGGACTGGTATGTCTGGGCGGAGGACGAAGGCCGTCGGCCTGTCGGCCAGAGCGCAGCGGGCAGCGGCAGTCCGTGGCACGAGATGAACGGAAGCCATTATATGGGCACGTTCTGGGACGGCATGCCCGATCTGAATTTCGACAATCCGGCCGTCCGCGAAGAGATGATCCGCATCGGCCGGCACTGGCTCGACCTGGGCCTCGACGGCTTCCGCCTGGATGCCGCCAAGCATATCTATGAAGATACGACGGAAGACCGCGGTCCGGAGACGACGAAGAAGAACGTCAAGTGGTGGCAGCAGTTCCGCGCCGCCATGGAAGAATCGAATCCGGACGTCTACCTGGTCGGCGAGATCTGGGAGAATTCCCCGGCGGCGGTCGCGCCTTATCTGGACAAGGCTTTCGATTCCGGCTTCAACTTCGGCCTGGCCGAAGGGGTGTTAAGCGCGGCCAAAAGCGAACGCGCGGGCAGCGCGTTCAGCCGTCTGCCGGACTATTACAAGCTGTTCGGGGAAGCGTCCGGCGGACAGTTCGTCGACGCCGGCTTCCTGACGAACCACGATCAGGATCGGGTGATGACGCAGCTGGGCGGAGACGGCAATCATATGAAGACGGCCGCCGCCATGCTGCTGACGCTGCCGGGCAATCCCTTCATTTATTACGGCGAAGAGATCGGCATGCTCGGCGCCAAACCCGACGAGCGGATACGCGAGCCGATGCTGTGGGCGGAGCCCGGTCGCGACCGGGGTCAGACGACCTGGGAGCCGCTGATCGCGAACGCGGCGGGCGGCGCATCCGCGGCGGATGAGGGAGGATCGGAACACGCGGCGAACGTCGCCGCGCAGACGGCCAAGCCGGATTCGCTGCTGTCGCGCTATCGGACGCTGATCCGCTGGCGAAGCGAGATTCCCGCGCTGCGGCGCGGCGGCCTGGAAGCGTACGATCCCGGCGACGACCGCGCGGCCGGCTGGATTCGCGCGGTGCAAGGAGAGAGGGTGTTGGTTCTGCACAATCTGTCCGGGGAACCGCTGGAACTGAAAATCGGAGAGGCTTCCGTCGAAGCGCCGGAGAAGAATGCGGAATCCGCGTCCGGCGAAGCTGAATTCGGACGCGTTCTGCGATCGACCGTTCCGGAGACGAATCTGGACGCGGGGAGCGGCCTGCTGACGCTTCCGCCTTATGCCAGCGCCGTGCTGGGACGTTAGAAATCGAGACGGGCCGTCCGCCGAACGACCAAAAGAGCAGCCCCCGCACCGTCCCTTCCGGGAAGCGGCAGCAGGAGCTGCTCTTTGTTTGATGCTCGGCTTCGCTTTAGGAACGGCCGCTCAAGCTTCGGGGACGCTCCGATCCGGCAAAGACGTAACGCGCCCGTCCTTCGGCCTTGGCCTGGTACAGCGCCGCATCGGCTTTGCCGATCAGTTCGTTCGCGCCGAAGTGATCGCCGGGCTTCATGGTGAAGCCGCCTACGCTGATCGTGATCTGATCCGAGACGTCCGAGTAATGATGGGGAATCGCCAGCGAACGGACGCTCTCGAGCAGAAGTTCCGCGATCTGCTCGGCCTCCCGCATGCTGTGGCCGGGCAGGATGACGGCAAATTCCTCGCCGCCGTAGCGGGCCGTAAAGCCGAAATGGGCCAGCGCCTCCGATTCGAGCTTGGACGCGACGCTGCGCAGCACCATGTCTCCGCCCAGATGGCCGTAATGATCGTTGTAAGCCTTGAAATAATCGATGTCCACCATCAGCAGAGACAAATAGTCGTTTTCCCGCTGAGGCGCCTCAAGTTCCTGCTTCAGGACTTCGTCGAACTTACGTCGGTTGGCGATCCGGGTCAGGCTGTCCGCCGACGACAGCTGTTGAAGCCGCTTATTGGCTTCTTCCAGCGCCTGCTTCGACTCTTCGAGCTCCTCGTGCTGGCGCGTCAGACGAACGAACAATTTATTAACCTCCGTAATCAGCGCCAGCAGCACGACGACCGATGCGATCAAGGAATCCACTCGGGAGCCGTACCAGCCGAGCGTATACCGCTGCCCGGCCGTCAGGCTGAGCGTCAGTCCGAGAATGAAGGCGAGCATCGCCACGATAATCCAAATCTGTAGCACGCCGGCGCCGCGTTTTTTATAAGGAAGCAGGACGGAGAGAAAAGCGGCGGCGTTCAAAATCCAGATCAAAGGGCCGATTCCCGAGGTGATAAGCTTCCGATAATCGCCGTTTTCGATCAAGGGAGGCAGCAGCGGCTCGGCAAGCGTTCCGATGAGGAACACTCCCGCCGCGCCGAGCAGTACGATCAAGGTGCCGGCAGTCAGGTCGATCCGCAGCCGCTCGAGGGAAACGGGGCCGGTCCGGTGGCGAAGCGACCAGGAGAAGATCAGAATGCCGCAGGGAAACGCGAGATGCCAAAAACACCAGAACCAGATGGACGTCTGCGGAGACGGAGCAAACGGTCCGGATTCCGGCAGCAAGCCCGTCAAAGTCAGAAGATAAAACAGGCTGATCAATCCCGTAAACAAATATGTACAGCCTAAAACCAGCAGAGGTCTGATACGCGAAGCACGGAATTGATTGAACAAAATAAAAGCCGTAAGGAAATCGCCCAGAATTCCCCATCCGCCGAGAGCGGGGAAAAAGGCGGCGTATTCGGGCAAATACAAATGCGCGTAAAAAACGACGCCAAGCGTAAACAGGATCAGCGCCAGCGAAAGAGCGAGGGCGATACGACGCTGGCGGGGGCTTATGCTGAACAGCTGATCGTCCTGCGAGCCGTTATCGAATAAAATGTTCAAAGAGGGCCGTCCTTTCCCCGGAATGCGCCAAGCGAAACGGCGTTCTGCCGGCTTCGGGAGGCATAGTTCCCGATAAAGATAACGTTAGGGGATTCCGTGAAGGAAATCAATGAGAAAAAGGGAGGATACCACGCAAAAATTCCAGAATAAATTTCCGGGATTGGATAGGGAATCGCAAAATCAGGCGCATCGCCGACGGCTGCGAGCAGCCGGAGTATCACGGGCAAAAAAGTAATAGAACGAATAATGAATAGAACGACGAAATGAGCGGAATTCTAACGGAACGAGATGACGCTTAGCAGGCATTTTCGACTGATTTGAAATTCTAACGGAACCAGGCGACGCTTAGCGCGAAAATCAGCTGATTTTTGGCGAAGAAAGGAGCTCGGCGAGCGGCTAACGGATATACGATCCGTTAAACTCGCGGAAGGACTTGATTTGCCGGTCTAAGGGACATAGAATCCGTTAGCCGAGCCGAGCCGAGCCGAGCCGAGCCGAGCCGAGCCGAGCCGAGGTTGACAGGACGGTGAATGGGAGGCTCCGGCTCAAGGTCCGCCGGCTGCTGCTTCGGGGCGTGTTCGCGCTTCCGATCCCGCCGCTGCGCCTGCCTCTCTGTTCACGCACCGAAACGGCCGGCCTCCCGCAAACGCAAAGAAAGAACCGCGCACCCGCCGTTCGGGCGGATACGAGGTTCTTTTTGCGCTGCTATTATCGAGTCGCTCACGGCCGGATACGCTCCGTCTTACTCGGCCGTTTCCGCTTCAACGACCGGGAACCAGCCCGGAACGCCGAGGATCATGCCCCACAGCGGAGCCGGAATGACGAGGCGCTCTTGGTCGTCTTTGCTGATCGTGCGAGCGATGTCGGCTTCTTGGCCGGCTTCGACTTTTTCGACCCAGTCCGGCTCGACGATCAATTCGCGGCCCAGGGCAACCATGGCCGCGCCGAGCTCGATCGCTTCGACGGCCTGCTCCGGCGTGTGAACGGAACCGACGCCGATTACCGGCACGCTGCCGGAAACTTCGACGATCTGCTCCAGGCGGGTACGATTCAGGTCGCCGCCGCGGCGCGGTTTGGAATTGTATTCCATCAGCGAGACGTGCAGATAGCTGAGGTTCTTGGCGGCGAGCGCCTTCAGCAGCGCGAACGTGTGGTCCATCGTCAGGCCTTCTTCCTCCGGTTCTTCCGGCGAGAAGCGGTAGCCCACGATGAACGGAGTTTTGGCTTGTTCGGCAGCGACGCGCTGCACTTCGTCGACGACGGCCAGCGGGAACGTCAGGCGTTTCTCGACGCTGCCGCCCCACTTGTCTTCGCGGCGGTTGGACCAGCCGGAGAAGAACTGCTGGATCAGGTAGCCGTTGGCGCCGTGGATTTCCACGCCGTCGAATCCGGCGCGGATCGCAAGGGAAGTCGCGCGGCCGAAGTCCGACACGATCGATTCGATCTCTTCATTCGTCAGCTCGCGGGACTTCGAGCCGCCCTTCAGCTCGATCTCGCTCGGTCCGACGACGTCGCCGTTCGGCACGAGATTGCGCGGTCCCTGAATGCCGGCGTGGAAAATCTGCAGCACGGCTTTGGCTCCGCCTTTTTTCAGGGAAGCGGCCAGCTTGGTCAAGCCCGGCAGGTTCTCTTCGCCGAAAGCGGCGAATTGGTTCTGGAATCCGATGCCGCCCGGCATGACATGGGCAACCGCGGTGATCGCGAGACCCAGCTTGCCCGTGCGGCGCTCGTAGTAGCTCAGCTCGGCGTCGGATACGCTCAGGTCGGGGTTGGACGAAGAATGCGTCATCGGCGCGAGCACGATGCGGTTTTGCAGTTTGATTCCGTCGTGCAGTTCAACCTGATCGAACAGCTTGGCGAATTTGGCGTTAGTCATATGGAAAGTTCCTCCTCAAAGTGGGTGGTGAACGTTTATCAAAAACACATAGGTATATTATAGTAACAAGGTATCGGATTTTCAATCTTTCGGGCGAACAAAATTTTTAGCTATTAAATTATACAAAATTTAAAATGAAATGTTGGGAGCTTTTTCGCTCTCGGCCGCTTCGTTTTCCATCAGATGAAAAATAACCCAATCGAAATCTATCATTTTCGAAGACCGAACGTGCAGCCTTTCGAAATCCGTCGGGATGCGTATTAAAGGCAGGAGTGCCGGAGGAAAAGGCGGAGCTCAAACGAGCTTTCAATCTTTCGATCCTAAACGTTCATGAATATCCGCCTAATTCTGCCGCTTACTATCCAACTTACATAACGTGTAACATTGTACGGCATCCTATCTTCATAAATGGTTTTTATGCGGTTAATCAAAAATTTTAATGAATAAGCGTAGTCAATAGCTCACAGGTCATGTAAAATGAAGAGAAAATTCAAAAGCCGCGCAAAGCGACTGGAGGAAATTATGCGCATACAGAAAAAGGTTACGGGGTTATTGGCTTTATTGATTTTCTTCTTCTCTTTTGTGGGAAGTTTGGTGCCATCGGCGAATGCCGCAGAGGCAAAAAAGACGTACACGATCGGAACCGACACCACGTTCGCTCCGTTCGAGTTTCAGGATGTTAACGGCGACTTTGTCGGGATCGACATCGATCTGATCCAAGCGATCGCCGAGGATCAAGGGTTCAAGGTCAAGATTCAATCGCTCGGCTTCAACGCGGCGGTGCAGGCGCTGCAGTCGGGCAACGTGGACGGCGTTATCGCCGGGATGAGCATCACGGACGAGCGCAAGCAGACGTTCGACTTTTCGGATCCGTATTTCGAAGCCGGCCCGATCATGGGCGTGGCGGCGAACAACGATACGATCAAGAGTTATGAAGACCTGCGCGGCAAGCGCGTGGCGGTCAAGGTCGGAACCGAAGGCGCGACGTTCGCCGAATCGATTAAGGACCAATACGGATTCACGCTTGCCACCTTCGACGACTCGAGTCAGATGGTCGACGAAGTCAAAGCCGGCGGTTCGGTCGCCTGCTTCGAGGATTATCCGGTACTCGCTTACGGTATCCAGCAGGGCAACGGGCTGAAGATCGTGACGGACAAGGAAAAAGGCGGTTCTTACGGTTTCGCGGTCAACAAAGGCCAAAACCAGGAACTGCTGCAGATGTTCAACGAAGGCTTGGCGAACCTCAAGAGCAGCGGCGAGTATGACAAGATCGTCGCAAATTATCTGGGCGAAGGCGATGCAGCCGAGGGAGGCGAAATCGGCGCGGGCACGACTCCGAAGATGAGCCCGCTGGATCTGGTCTGGACTTCCATGCCGGCCTTTCTCAAAGGTATGGGCTATACGCTCTACTACACGATCATCTCGCTGTTCTTCGCATTTATTCTGGGTTTGATCTTCGGTTCCATGAAGGTCAGCCACAATAAGTTCCTGCGCGGCGTCGGTACGGTGTTCGTCGATCTGTTCCGCGGCATTCCGCTGCTAATCCTGGCTTTCTTCGTCTATTTTGCGATTCCGCAGGCATTCGGATTCACGATGGAAGTATGGGCCGCCGCGATCATCGCGCTGTCGCTCAACGCGGGCGCTTACGTAACGGAGATCATCCGGGGCGGCATCCAGTCGATCGACAAAGGGCAGATGGAGGCGGCGCGTTCCCTGGGCGTTCCTTATCGCACCGCGATGCGCAAAATCATCCTCCCGCAGGCGATCAAGGTCATGGTGCCTTCGTTCATCAACCAGATGGTCATCACGCTGAAGGATACATCGATCATGTCCGTTATCGGTCTGGTCGAACTCACGCAATCCGGCAAGCTAGTCATCGCGCGGACATACGATACGTTCACCGTATATCTGACGCTCGCCATCATGTACCTGATCGTCATTACCATCCTCACGAAGATTGCCGATCGTCTGGAAAGGAGAGTAAGCCGTGGATAAGATCAAAGTTACCGGCCTTAAGAAAAGCTTCGGCAGCAACGAAGTGCTTAAAGGCATCGACATGGAAGTCCGAGAAGGCGAAGTGGTCTGCGTAATCGGCCCGTCCGGCTCCGGCAAAAGCACGTTCCTGCGCTGTCTGAATCTGCTGGAGGAAATTAACGGAGGCCGAGTGATCGTGGACGATTACGATCTGAGCGACAAGAACTCCGATATCAATAAAATTCGTGAGAATATCGGCATGGTATTCCAGCATTTCAATCTCTTTCCGCATATGAGCGTGCTGCAAAATATTATGTTCGCTCCTACCGAATTGAAAAAGCAGACCAAAGAAGAAGCTCGCAAACAGGCATTGAGCCTGCTGGAACGCGTCGGCCTGGCCGACAAAGCGAACGCGTACCCCGCGTCGCTCTCCGGCGGTCAGAAGCAGCGCGTGGCGATCGCCCGCGCGCTGGCGATGAACCCGGACGTTATGCTGTTCGACGAACCGACCTCGGCGCTCGATCCGGAGATGGTCGGCGAAGTGCTCGGCGTCATGCAGGACTTGGCACGCGAAGGCATGACGATGGTCATCGTCACGCACGAAATGGGCTTCGCCCGCGAAGTCGGCCACCGCGTCATCTTCATGGACGGCGGCTACATCGTGGAAGAAGGCACGCCGGAAGAAGTGTTCGGCAATCCGCAGCATGAGCGGACGATCAGCTTCCTGGAGAAAGTGTTGTAATAAAAGTGAAAGCCGGCTCGCTGTCGAGCCGGCTTTTTGCTGTCCGATAATTCCGCTCCGCGCCCTGCGTCAGCCCGGCTTCCCGGGCTTCGCTTTGAACCGCCTGCCCTGCGGATGGCGCCCGTCGAGCCGGGCTTTTTTGCGCAGGCGGCGGTATAGGTAGCGGATGCTGTCCATTGTCCAGTCGGGCATCGGGAAGGGACGCTTGGGCATCAAAGGTTTATAAAGCTTGAAGTAAGCTTTTCGAAGATCTTTCCACATCACGCACGGTCCGGCCTGCAGAAAATCGGAGATGTCCACGACCAGGCCGCGGCCGTCTTTGAGCATCACGTTTTTGCCGTGCACGTCTTTGGGGTTAAGGCCCCGCGAGCGTGCGTAGTCGAGCGCTTTGTCGACGTCGCGCACCGCCTTTTCCGGAATGTAGGTGCCGTCGCGCAGGCAGTTATAGAAGGTCTTCCCCTCGAGCTTCTTCAGCACGAGATAATAGCGGTCGTCCAGCACGCCCGCCGCGTGGAGCGTCGAATAGGCGGGATGGGTCCCGAGCTTTTCGTACACGTCGCATTCTTCCTGCCAACCGGGGCGCCCCGGGGCGTAGACTTTGACGACTTTGCCGGGCAGCGAAGGGTGCTCGAACACCGAGGCGTAATTGCCCGTGCCGAGCAGCTTCCAGCCCGCGGGTGTATGATGCACGACGATCGGGTTGAACGGATCGACGCTTTCCAGCCGCACTTCCGGCAGCAGGGTCTCTTCAATCAGGCGGATCGAGGGATCTTGTTCGCCGCTCTGGATCATGGATTCTTCACTCCTTGGAGGAAATGGGCGCAGGCCCCAGTCTTCGTTGTTTTTCCTATCATAGTCCGCCGGGGCCGCCCGGGCAACCGTCTCGAGGCGGAGACCGCTTTCGCCTTCGATGGATTTTTGCGGGAGCGTTTGGTAGATTAGAGGATACACCATATATATCGATTAGGAGACTTGCAATGAACATCGGCAGCGTGGACATCAGGAAGGCGAGAAGCGCCGACAGGCAGCTGTTCGAGCGGCTGTGGCAGCTTTATTTGTACGACTTCAGCGAATTTACGGGAATGGACGTGCGTTCCGACGGAACGTATCCGTATTTTCCGGAGTTCGAATTGTATTGGCAAAAGTGGGGCGGGAACTGCGCGTACCTGATTATGGCGGACGGACAAATTGCCGGGTTCGCGATGGTGCACGAATTTTGGGAAAACGAAGCGGCCTATCTGTCGCAGTTTTTCGTCATGCGCAAATACCGCCGATCCGGCGTGGGACAGCGTGCGGCGAGGCTTGTATTCGGCACGAAAAAAGGGCGCTGGGGCCTGCATCAGCTGGCGAACAACTTCCCGGCGCAGAAGTTCTGGGATAAGGTCATTCTGGACGTGACCGGCGCGCCTCCGCTGCTGGAACAGATGGAGGAGGACCGGCGGTTCCAACTGTTCGAGACGAAGTGAACGCGCTTGGGCTTGGAGCCGGACAAGGCGGACGCCGTAAAGCGCGTTCTCAGGCCCGGCACCGGAGCGAACGGATCGTGGGCGGAACAGGATGACGCGACTTAAAAAGGACGGGAAGCCTTGCGGCTCCCCGTCCTTTTTCGTATGATAGCCCGCTTCTGCGGAGATTCGTTACTCAGCGCGCAGCACGGTATATCCGTACGCCGGCAGTTCGATCGTCAGCTTGCCGCCGTCCGCGCTCAGGCTGCCTTCTTCGGAAGCTTCCGCTTCCGCGCCGCCCGCGTACAGCACGCTCCACGCCGCGCGTTCGCCCGCTTCGACGCCCGCGCTCTGCGCCTCGTCCGAAGCGTTCAGGGCGACGATGAACGTCCCGTCTTCGTCCTGGCGCCGGTAAACGACGACGCTGCCGCCTTCTTCGGCGTGCAGGAAGTCGAAGCTTCCCGTGCGCAGCGCGCTGTGCTCCAGGCGCAGGGCGATCATCTTTTTATAAAAGGCATGCAGATCGCGGTCCTGCTTCTCTTCGTCCCATTCCATGCATTTGCGGCAGTCCGGGTCCGGGCCTCCGTCGATGCCGATCTCGTCGCCGTAGTAAACGCACGGCGTGCCGGGATACGTCAGCTGGAACGCCGCGGCGAGCTTCAGCTTGTTCTTGTCGCCTTCGGCGATCGTGAGCGCGCGCGGCGTATCGTGGCTGTCCAGCAGGTTGAACGCGGCCTGCATGACCGGCAGCGGGTAGCGGGCCAGCTGCGCGGCGATCGAGTGCGAGAATTTCTGCGCGTCCGTCTTGTTTTTGGCGAAAAAGTCCAGCGCCGCGTACGTGAACGGATAGTTCATCGCGGAATCGAACTGGTCGCCCTGCAGCCACGGCGTCGCTTCGTGCCACAGCTCGCCCAGGATGTACGCTTCCGGATTCGCTTCCTTGACGACCGTGCGGAATTCGCGCCAGAAGCGGTGATCCACCTCGTCCGCCACGTCCAGCCGCCAGCCGTCGAAGCCGATCTCGCCGATCCAATAGCGTGCCGCTTCGAGCAGGTATTTTTTGACTTCCGGATGGCCGGTGTTGAACTTCGGCATATTCGGCTCGAAGCTGAACGTTTCGTACGTCGGGATGCCGTCTTTGACGTCGATCGGGAATTCGCGAACGTGGAACCAATCCTTATACTGCGATTTTTCGCCTTTTTCCTTCACGTCGACGAACGGTTTGAACGTTTTGCCGGAATGGTTGAATACGGCGTCCAGCAGGACGCGGATGCCGCGCCCGTGGCATTCCGCGATCAGCTTCTTCAGCGTCTCGATATCGCCGAAGTGCGGATCGAGCTGCATGTAGTCTTCCGTATCGTATTTATGGTTGCTCGGCGCTTTGAACATCGGGGTGAAGTAGATCGCGTTGACGCCGAGGTCGGCGATGTAGTCGAGATGCTGCCGCACGCCTTCCAGGTCTCCGCCGAAGAAGCTGTCCGTTTCCGGCTTGCCGCCCCAAGGCTGCACGTTTTCGGGATCGCGGGATTTGTCGCCGTTTGCGAAGCGTTCCGGGAAAATCTGATAAAAGACGGCATTCTTCGCCCAGTCCGGCGTCTGCAGGATATCTTCCCGGTTAATGTAGGCGATTTCGTAAAAGTCGTCGAACGTTTCGCGTTCCGTATGGTGGAAGCCGTCCTCGTTCATCCAGACTTTCTCGCTGCCGCTTTCCAGCCGGAAGCCGTACTTCAGGCGGCGGTAAGGCGGTTTGACTTCGCACTCCCAGTAGTCGAACAAAGCGTCGGATGCGAAAATGCGCATCGCCGTTTCTTCTTTGGTCCGGTCCCAGGCGTATTTGTCGCCGCCGATCACGAATACGCGTTCCACGTCGTTTTTCTTGGTGCGGATGCGCAGATGGACGGTCTCTTTGTCCGCCGTGTAAGCCCAGTTCAGCTTCGGCCGGTGTTCAATCGCTTCAAGCATCATCGAATGAAATCCCCCTTGAGTATTGGAATGTTGAATAGTGCAAACGTTTTGCCGGTGAACCGACAAGATGATATTACCATCAAAAGGCAAGCGGGAAACAGAGCGGGAAAATCGAAATATCCATGCCCGAAGGAGACGCGAAAATGCCCGCCGAAACGGCAAAAGCCCGCTTCCCCGAAGGTGCAGGGGAGGCGGGCCGTCAAATCGTCTTCAAAAAAGTTCCACGTGGAATGCTTGGATGCATGCGCGTTTGCCGGTTCGCTACAGCGGCATCAGATCGCGGTTTTTGGCCGACTTGCGGCATTCCTTGCAGATTCCGACCAGATTGCCGTATTCGTCGGCGAAGAAGCCGACCGAATCGCTTTTTTTGCGGCAGTGGGAGCAGGACTGCAGCAGGCCTTCGCCGGCCTTGGGCACGAACCTGCGGATTTCCGCTCCTGCGGGCGACGCGGCTTTGCGTTTGAACTTGAGCGTCTCCGGGCCGGCGGTACTTCCCGCAGCTTCCTGCAGCTTGAGTTTGCGGCGGCGGGCGGCGGTCAGGTCGACGATGTTGCTCGCCGCCCGGCGGTTTCTTCTCGAACGGATCACAAGAACCGCGGTCAGCGCGCAGGCCAACACGGCCGCGCCCAGCATCCACGTCAGTTCGACAGGCATCATAACGGGTTCCCTCCTCGGTGATGGTTTGAACTTGCTGTCTTGGGCTTGCTATGGTCAATGGACGTAACGGTGAGAAAAAGAGGATACGACCGAATAGGTAGTGTGCGGAATTTGTAACTCTTATTACCCTTGCGCCGGGAGGGAAGAAACGGGACTTTTTAAGGAAAAATGGAATCGGAAAAGGAGGGAGCATGTGCCGGAAAGCGCAAATGCTGATATCATGAATGCAGGACGGGCGCCGGTTCGGCGGAGACCGGATTGCGGGGCTGCCCGAAGTGGGAGGATTCGACAAGTGACGAAAAAAACGGTGCTGTATATCGAAGACGAGCGGCAGATCGGCGAGTGGGTCGTTCGGAATCTGGAGGAGCGGGGCTACGGCGTAATCTGGCTGGAAAGCGGGGACGGAGCGTCGGAGGCGGCCGAGACATGCGACGCCGCCGTGCTGGACATCATGCTTCCGGGGCTCGACGGCTTCACGGTCGGCCAGCGGCTGAAGCGCGATCATCCCGATCTGCCGGTCATGATGCTCTCGGCGCGCACGGCGATCGACGACAAGCTCGAAGCGCTGCGTTTTGCCGACGATTACCTGACCAAGCCGTTCCACCCCGACGAATTGGCCGCTCGTATCGAAGTGATGCTGCGGCGCAGCGCGCCGGCCGAACCGGAAGCCCGCCGAATCGGGCATCTGCTCGTGTACGAACGCGAGAATCGGGTCGTGGACGCGGACAGCGGCGAGGAAATCGCGCTGACGGGCAAGCAGTTTCATATCTTCATGTACTTTTTGCGCCATCTGGGCCAGATCTTGACGAAAGAGCAGATCTACGAAGCGGTATGGGGCGAGCCTTACATAGACGGCGACAAGACGCTGATGGTGCACATCCGCTATCTTCGCGAGAAGATCGAGCGCGATCCCGGAAGCCCGGAGATCGTGGAGACGATCCGCGGCATCGGCTATCGGGCGCGGGGATGAGGAAGAACGGCAAAAAGGCGGGGACGGCGGCCAAGTTTCGGCATACGCTGATGGCCCGTTATCTGATGCTGGTGGGATTCGCCATTTTTCTGCTTCCCCTCATCCTGATCGTAGTCATGTTTTTGTATCTGGGCTACATCTATCTGGTCTGGCAGCCGGAGAAGGCCGATATCGATTCCGTCTCCTTCGTGTCGGCTGCGGACCTGGAACAAGATTGGCATGATTTGGCGGCGTCGCTGGACGGCGCGTCCGCGGAGGAGATCGTTCGGGCGGTGGAATCGTTCCGGGAAAGCAACCCGCTCGTTTCCGTCGCGGCCGTCGACGCGAAGGGACGAACGCTGTTCGAAGCGCCTCGGCGGACAGACATGCCGGATACCTGGACGCCGGGCCGGACGGCGGAATATATGAAGCGGGCCGCGGCGTACAACGCGCCGAATTTCGCCGTCGTCGCCTTCGTCGGAGAAGGAGAGGACGGGATGCGGGACACCCGGCAGGGATTTATCGTGGCGGAAGTGCCCCGGACGCTGACCGTCTCGTCGGTACCGAACCAGAACGCCAGGCTGCCGCAGATCGTCGCCGTATCGCTGTTCGTGCTGCTGTTTTTGCTGTTCGCCTTCATGTCGTGGGCGTTCTTCTACCGTATCCGCAAACGGCTCGTCCGCCTGCAGGAAGCGATGACCGCTTACGACGAAGCGGGCATTCCGCTGCCGGTGGGACCCGGCAGGCGGCAGGACGAAATCGCCGACCTGGAGCAGACGTTCAACGCAATGGTGCGCAAGCTGCGGGAAGGACGCGACCGGGAGAGGGAGGAGGAAGAGCTGCGCAAGAAGCTGATCGCCAATTTGTCGCATGACCTGCGGACGCCTCTGACGGTTATCCGCAGCCATGCCTATTCGTTGGAGAGCGAACCGCTCGGCGAGCGCGGACGCGAGTCGCTGAACCTGATGGCGCGCAAGCTGGACGACCTCGGCGGATTGATCGACAATCTGCTCTCGTATACGCTGATCGCAGCCGGTCGCTATCCGATGCGGCTGGAAGAGACGGACGTGCTCCGCCTCGTGCGCACGGCGGCGGCGCAGTGGTATCCGGTGTTCGAGAAGGAAGGCATGGAGGTCGATGCCGACCTGCCGGAAGAGGCGCTCGTCTGGCGAGTCGACCGGGAATGGTTCGTCCGCATCTTGGACAATCTGTTCCAGAACGCGGTACGTCATGCAAAAGAGGGACGGTATATCGGTCTTTCGCTCGGGCCCGAGGAAGAGGGCGGGCTGCGGACGCTGCAAATTCGGGATAAAGGACCGGGGATCAAACGGACGGCGGCAGCGCCGGCCGCTGATGCTGCAGGAGGATCGGCCCGGATCGCCGAAGCGGTACAGGCGGCGGACACAGCGACCGACGGTTCGGAGGAACGGCGGAAGCCTTTCAATCCGGCGCTCGGAGCGGGGATCGGCCTGTCGATCGTGGATCTGATGATCCGCGAAATGGGAATGAGCTGGACGATCGAGAGCGGAGACGGCGGAACGCTCGTGACGATCAGGCCTTCGCCTGCGCCCGAGCGGCTGCCGGAATGAAGCTGAGGCTGAGGGCTTATGGGGAGCCGGGGGCCGTAGATCGTGCGCGATAAGGGCGAGTCATGGGGACTCGCCCTTTTTGTCGTTTTCTCGGCCCGGCGAGGCGAACTTCCGTCTTTTTAACGATGTCGATGCGGCTCCGAGCACGCCGCCTCGGCCTATGCACACCCACCTTATCCATACATAGTCTCTATATACACACCGTGCCTCGATATACACACCTTCCATCCTCGTTTCTTTCCCGCTCTCCTTCCGATTTTCAGTTCGGCTTCTCTTCGACGAACCGCGCAGCCGTGCGGGTTTCGCTGATTTCAAAGTCATTTGTTCAGAACTTCGGCTACTCTTTTTTTCAAAAACGTTTGACAAAAATCTCCTGCCTGTAATATAGTGTGCATATAGACATACACACTAATCACTGTACATACACACCGAAGTGCACCTATAAAAAGCAAACGAAGGGAGCGAACGGCATGACACTTTCGATCAACCGTCTCGGCAAACAATACGGAGGCAAATACGTCGTGGACGACATCACGCTGGAGGTCAAAGCGGGCGAAGCGTTCGGACTGCTGGGAGGCAACGGCGCGGGCAAAACGACGACGATCCGCTCGGTGCTGGGACTGCTGGAATACGACCGGGGCGACGTGCTGTGGAACGGCAGGCCGTTCCTCGCGAACCGGCCGAGCGTCGGCTATCTGCCGGAAGAACGAGGTTTGTATCCGAAGGAGACGGTGAGCGAACAGCTCGTCTACCTGGCCCGCCTGGAAGGCATGAAACGCGGCGAAGCGCAGAAAGCGCTCAAGACATGGCTTGAACGTCTCGGCATCGGCGAACACGAAAACAAGCGGCTCGAACAGCTGTCGAAAGGCAATCAGCAGAAGGTGCAGATCATCTCGGCTCTGATTCATAATCCGGAACTGGTTATCCTGGACGAACCGTTCAGCGGACTTGATCCCGTCAATGCGGACATGCTGGCTTCGGTCGTCAAAGAGCAGATTGCAGTCGGCAAAGCGGTCGTCTTCTGCAGCCACCAGATGATGCAGGTCGAACAGTTCTGCGAGAACATCTGCATTATGAAAAAAGGCCGGATGCAGCTTAACGGCAAGCTGTCTGATATCAAGAGCGCGTACGGACGCAATAATCTGATCCTGCGAAGCGAAGCGGATCTGGCTCCGTTCCTGGAACGGAAAGGATTATCGGATATTCGCCGCGATGCGCAGGAATGGACGATCAAGGTACAAGGCGAGTCGCAGGCGCACGAACTGATGCGGGATCTCGGTCAAGCCGGCGTGCCGATGCTCAAGTTCGAACTTAGAGAACCGTCGCTGCATGAAATCTTTATTGAAAAGGTGGGAGAAGCGGTATGAAAACATTCGGAATCGTATTCGGACACTCGTTTAAAGGGCGCGTTCGCTCCAAGTCGTTTACATGGATGACGCTTTTAATAGTGGCAGCAATTGCGGCGATCATATTGATCCCGAGATTCTTCGGCGGACAGGCACTGACGGAAGGCACGGTCGCGGTCGTCAACAAATCGCCGCTGCCGATTGAAGCAAGCGAATTGACTTCGACCGTCTCGCCGATCTATGAATGGAAAATGGTACCGGAGAGCGAATTGGCGGCGGAGCAGCAGCTGCTGCAAAGCGAAGACCTGGCGGCGATTGTCGTGATTGAGCGCAGTGCCGACGCTGCTGCAGCTCCGCAGATCGCACTCTCGGTGAACCGGAAAGATGATGTGAGCTTTGCTCCGAATCTGTCGGCTTACGTGGAGCGTCTGAACCTGAACGATCGTGTAGAGTCGCTGGGTTTGACGAATGAACAGGCTGCGTCGCTGACTATACAGCCGAGCTTGGAACTCAATGAGTTAAATGCCGGAGCCAAATCGTTTGCTGAAACTTATCTGCCGATTTATACGCTGTTGACGCTGATGTTCTTCATGATCTATTTCTTTGCCGGCAATGTGGCGACTTCGGTTGCTGAGGAGAAAGGATCGCGTATTCAGGAAATTCTGATTACCAAAGTCAGCCCGGTTCAGCTGCTGGCAGGCAAAGTCGTGGGCGTAGGTCTGGCGGGTATTCTGCAGTTTGCGATCATTGTCGGCTCAGGCGTTCTGCTCATGACATTTAGCGGCGCCGGAGAAAGTCTATCGCTGGGCGGACTCTCTGTTGACTTGTCGATTCTCGGTGTGCAGACGTTGGCTGTAGCCGCTGCAATGTTCATCCTCGGTTACTTCTTCTATGCGACCCTGTTTGCCGCAGCCGGTTCGATCGTCAGCCGCAGTGAAGAGGTAAACCAAGCGATTCTGCCTATTTCGATGGTGTTTATGGTAGGATTCTTTCTCGCTCTGATTGCACTTAAAGATCCGAATGGAACGCTGGCCGTCGCCTCCTCATACATTCCTTTACTGACACCGATGGTGCTGCTGGTCCGGGTCGGTGCAGGCGAGCCGGCACTGATGGAGATCCTGCTGCCAATCCTGATTCTCGCCGTCTCGACGCTGCTTGTCGGACTGCTGTCGGCCAAGATTTACCGCGGCGGCGTGCTGCTGTACGGACAGAAGCCGTCGATCGGCACGATGCTGAAGATGCTGGGCGTGTCCAACAAACCGGTTCGTCCGCAGGCTGTGTCTTCTGTACAAGCCGACAAAACAGGTAAACCAAGCGACGCGGCCTGATATCTGCTAGGGAGGGATAACAATGGGCCTATTCAAAAAGCTTGCGCCACCCTTGATCGGTGCGTTAGCCGGCTGGTTCGGCTTTCTCGCGCTCAAGAATTTGCTGGAGATGGGCGGATCGCCGCTGTTCGAAGAAATCGGAGCGGGAGCCTCTCGGTTCGCTGGGTTTTGGCCGACAACCGCTTTGGTGATCGTGCTGGCTGCTTTGGCTATGTTCACGATTCTGGTGCATGAATTTGGTCATATCCTGTCTGCCTTGTTGGTCGGAAACCGGATTACTCGCCTGTATTGGGGACCTTTTATCCTCTTGTTCCCGGAACGCCGGCTGCGTTTTACTTTCAGAAATAAACATTTCTTCGGTGCCATGCAGAATGAGATCGGAGCTTATAGAGACAAAGCTTCATTTGACAGAGCGATTCGTCGACAGCAGATCGTCTATGTGGGAGGACCTGCTTTCAGTCTGGTAACTGGGATGATTGCTCTGAGTTTGGCACCTTCCTTATGGAGTCTGCCC
Source organism: Saccharibacillus alkalitolerans (assembly GCF_011090185.1). Classification (GTDB taxonomy): domain Bacteria; phylum Bacillota; class Bacilli; order Paenibacillales; family Paenibacillaceae; genus Saccharibacillus; species Saccharibacillus alkalitolerans. The sequence goes on from NZ_JAAFGS010000008.1 coordinate 25,785, forward strand.
GGCGGATACGGGGTGTTCTCTATCGCAATCGGACTTGCTACACTGTTCAGCGACGGCGTAAGCGCAGTTATGCTCGGCCGTCGGAATTTTGCACTGATGACGGGTTGGACGCTCCTCGTTCAGGATAAGCGGATGGATGCGGAGAAAAGGGACGTTCTGGAAAAAGACAGCATGCACTACCTGCAGAAAATAGCGGACTCTCCGCTTTCCCCCAAGGGACGAAACTTGTACGATTTATATCTGCTGTACGACGCGAAGCTGATGGAGATCGATCAGGCGGCGATAAGCCAACTGACCCGTGAGGCAGAGACGAACTGGTCTCAAGCGGAGGGTTCGAAGATCAAAATGAATAAAATGCGCCGCGATGTCACGATGATGATTTTGGGTGAAGAAATTGTCCGGCTGTGCGAAGCGGGCGAGCGGGATAAAGCTGTAACACTGTATGAACAGATCGGCGGCCGGGAGAACAAGCTCTCGCCGCTGCTGCTTAAGGCAAAAGCTTATATAGAAGGAACTGGGCCCGCAGTCGACGAGTACATGGCATCGGTTCGTTCGATGCAAAGCGATATTGCATCGTTTGGCGCCTTTTACGAATATGAGGAGCGCCGTCTGCGGCGTGCGGGCCTGCCGACAGTCTAATCCAAGCGCAAAGCTGAATCTGAATCAAATCCAAATCAAATCCGAGATCCGTATCTTTCGTGGTTCTGGCAGCAACTTATCTTTTCATTATCATTCTTTCACTATTATTCATAACAAAAGGAGCGATTACTGATGTACGAATACGATATTGTCCGGATCGAAATGGGAGCTTTGAAAGGCAAACCGAAAGAAGATCATCACGCGATCATTCATGCCCATGCCCGCGAAGGCTGGCGACTGGTCCAGCTGTTCGCTCCGCCGTCTGTGGGATACGGAACGGCGACGTTCATGGAGCTGTATTTCGAACGCGAAATCCAAGCTTAAAATTCCGGGCGGACCGGAAACGGCCAGACATCTCGAGAAAAGCTCGGCATTCAACGAACCGCGCAAAACCGAAAGAAGCCCGCAATGTCGTATCGGCATCGCGGGCTTCTTTTGCCGTATCGGCTGCGCGAATCTCGCTGCGCCGTCGTTCGCCTGTATCGGGTCGAGGCGCGCTGGTTTCGCGCGTTCCGCATGCGGCGCTAGTTTCTCGTCCGGTCGATATAAGGGAAGATCGGGTCCTGCAGCTTGAATTCGTACGTCGCTCCTTCCACGATGCCGACCGTCTTGTCGCTGTCGAACAGCTCCAGCAGGAAGCCCGCCATTTGCTCCGCGGTGTGGAACTTGCGAACGGAGGTCCCGTATTCGAAGCGTTCCACATCCAAAGCGCGTTTGGCGAACTCGGTTTCCGTCGCGGCCGGCGCAAGCACTTTGGCACGCATCGGCAGATTTTTGCTTCGGAGTTCCTGGGCGAGTCCTTCGGTAAAGGCGCTCACGTAGAACTTGGTCGCGCAGTAGGTCACCGCCTCCGCCACGATCGAATAGCCTCCGCGCGACGAGATGTTGATGAGCTGCGTGCCTTCCTTGTCGGCATAATCGCGAACGTAGAGGGAAGAGAGAATCGTCAGCGCTTCGATGTTGAGATGCAGCATCTGCTCGATCTTCGGCAGATGCTGCTCCCCGACGGGATCGTAGTTGCCGAAGCCCGCGTTATTGATCAAGGTTTCGATCGAATAATCCCGCAGGCTGTCGTAGAACCCGTAGACGCGTTCGGCGGCGGACAAATCGACCGTGCGGACGACAACGTCCAGGCTGCCGTCGATCTCCGCGATGTTCGCCTTCAAACGTTCCAATTCTTCGGTACGCCGCGCCGCCAGGATCAAGTTTTTTCCTCTAGACGCAAAAGCAAGAGCCGCTTCGTAGCCGATCCCCGAGCTTGCTCCGGTAATGACGGTATAGTTCATCATGATTCCTCCCTTGCCCGATCGATTGAGACATTGCGATCGGTCCTTAAGTCGATTATATTGATTAGAGTTTACTCTAAGTCAAGTCGGAAAAAGAAGAAGGAGTCGAACATGCTTACAATCGGCGAAACGGCGGAAGTGCTCGGAATCAGTGCCCATACTTTGCGGTACTACGAAAAGGAAAGGATCGTCTTGCCGCTGCGGGATGCGGGCGGAGACCGAAGATACGACGAATCGCATATCAGCTGGCTGAAGTTCGTCATCAAGCTCAAAGAAACGCAGATGCCGATCGCGGCTATTCAGAAGTACGCTTCGCTGGTACGGGAAGGCGAGCATACCGCGGAAGCCCGGGTGAAGCTGCTGGCCGAGCACAAACGATCGATCCGGGCCCAGCTTGAGACGCTCACCGCCGCGGACGAGATGCTGGAACGCAAAATCGCGGGATATCGGACTTTGATCGGATCGTCGAGATAAGATTGCGCGACATCGGCCGTAAAGGTTCGAAAAAGACGCTTTGAAACACTTTAACGATTTTATCGTATAAAGGGAAATAGAAACCGACCCTATCATTGATCGCGAAGGAGAGGTAACGATGAACCCGTATCACGACATGCAAGTTCCCGCGAATCTATTCCGAGGCTTGGAAGGGGTAGGCGGATATCTGGCGGTCACGGACACCCATGTTTTTTTAAACCGCACAGTCTCAATATCCAAAAAAAAGAGCTGAGTATCGGGATGGACGAAATCGAATACGCGCAGGAACGGAAAACGTGGAAGATTATTCCGAACGGAATGCTTCTGCGTCTTAAATCCGGTCAGGAATATAAGTTCGTGCTGAACAACCGGAAAAACGCCATCGATTTTATCAACAAAAAAGCCCAATCCTATTAGGCTTTGTACGCAGCTCGGCGACATTCATCTCGAGCCAATGTTTTTTGTCGAAAAGCTATCCTTCTTTTTAAGGGGATAGCTTTTTTTAAACCAAATTTAAACTTGAGGTCGCCCTCCGTTTAACCTTGCCTCCTTATCATAAGAAACAACGATAAGAAAACGAGAGGTGAGGGACATGACCGAAATGATGATCGAGACCCGCAACTTGACGAAAAAGTACCGGGGCACCCGCGCGGTGGACGCGCTCAATCTGGCGATTCCGCGAGGCGAAATTTACGGCTTCCTGGGGCCGAACGGCGCGGGCAAAACGACGACGATCCGCATGCTGCTCGGCCTGATCAAGCCGGACAGCGGCGTCGTGCAGATCTTCGGGCAGGATCTGAGAAAGGACCGGCTCCGGATTCTGCGCCGCGTCGGCTCGCTGGTCGAATATCCGTCGTATTACGGGCACCTGAACGCGATCGAGAATCTGGAAACGAGCCGCCGCATCCTGAACGTGCCGAAGAGCCGGATCGACGAGGTGCTGCACACGGTCGGCCTGACCAAGGACGCCAAGCGCCACGTCAAAGGCTATTCGCTCGGCATGAAGCAGCGGCTCGGCATCGCGTCGGCGCTGCTGGGCAGCCCGGAGCTGCTGATTCTGGACGAACCGACGAACGGGCTGGACCCTTCGGGTATCCTCGAGATTCGCGAACTGATCAAAAGAATGCCGCAGGAGCAGGGCATCACGGTGCTCGTCTCCAGCCACCTGCTGAGCGAAGTGGAACAGATGGCGAGCAGCGTGGGCATCGTCAATCAGGGCCGGATGATCTTCCAGGACACGATCCCGAATCTGCAGCGCAAAGCGGGCAGCGAGATTCATATCGCCCTGTCCGACGCGGAAACGGCGATGATTACGGCGCGCGAACTGGGCTGCTTCCCGCGTCTGGATCAGGGCAAGCTGGTATTCAAAGGCATCGACAACGATCAGATCGCCCGGCTGGTGACGGCGCTGGTCGACGCGCGCCACAGCATTTACCGGGTCGAGGAGCGCCGCAAGTCGCTGGAAGACCTGTTCCTGACGATGACGGGCGGTGGTTCTTCGGACGCCGCAAGCGCCGACGACACGATCGCTTCCGGCGCGCCCCGAGCGGCCGGACTGCGGAGGGAGGCGGCGCAATGATCGGCAAACTGCTGAGCACCGATCTGCTCAAAATGCGCCGCACCGGCATCTGGTGGGTCGTGCTGATCGGTCCCGTCGGATTGGCGGCCATGCAGGCGCTCAACTTCGGGCTTCGTTACGACTACTTGGTGCGAGGCCGCTATGCGGCCGATCCGTGGTCCGGGCTGCTGAACGAGACGGCGATGTTCGTGCCGATCGCGGTCTATCTCGCGATGACGCTGCTGATGGCCATGATCGCGAATATCGAGAACAAGCAGAATTCCTGGAAACAGATGCTGGCGCTGCCGGTCCGCCGCTCCCAGGTATTCGCCTCCAAATTCCTCTGCTGCCTGATCCAACTGCTGGCCGCCTGCGCGCTGCTGAGCGTTTCGACGGCGGCCGTCGGGTTGGCGCTGAATTTCTCCGGGCCGATTCCTTACGCCGACCTGCTGACGTTCGGGGTGTATCCGATGCTCGCGTCGCTGCCGATGCTGGGCTTCACGCTGTGGCTGACGCTGACGTTCCGCAACCAAGCGATTCCGATCTCGCTCGGCATCGCGGCATCGCTGATGTCCGTCTTCGGCGCTTCCATGCCGGAAGTCGTCCCGCTGGCCTGGCCGGCGCTGGTCGTAAGCGGCCAGAGAGCGCTGACCTTCATGGGGTTGGGCGTCGGGCTGTTCGCCGTCCTGTATTTGCTCGGTTCGGCGCATTTTTCGAGAAAGGACGTGGCTTGAATGACGACATGGATCGCGGCGCTGCGGAGCGAACGAATCAAGCTCGGACGCTCCCAGATTATGCTGCTGACGATTATCGATCCCGTATTGTGCGCAGGGGTCGGGCTGCTGTCGACCGTCGATAACGGAGAAGGGGCATGGTTCGGGCTTCTGCTTGTGATGACGCTGCTGCACGCCATGTTTTTCCTTCCGATGATGGCGGGCATTTTCTCGGCATTCGTCTGCCGCTACGAACATGCGGGAGGCGGCTGGAAGCAGATGATGTCCCTCCCCGTTTCGCGTAGTGCGCTGTATCTGTCGAAGCTGCTGGTCGTAACCGGCGCGCTGGCGCTGAGCCAGCTGCTGTTTTTTGCCGCGGTGCTGGGCGTCGGCCTGCTCAAAGGCTTCGACCTCTCCCAGGTACCGTGGAACCTGTTCGCCGTCAGAATGCTGGGCGGCTTCGCAGCCTGCCTGCCGCTGGCCGCATTGCAGCTGTTCGTGTCCGCGATGTGGAGCAGCTTCGCCGCTCCGCTCGTGCTGAACATGATTTTCACCGTGCCGAATATTTTGGTTGCAAACTCTGCGGACTTTGCTCCGTATTATCCTTGGGTGCAGCCGATGCTGGTGATGATGCAGGCGGGCGGGGAATACGACTTCGGCGGGTTTACGCTGCCGCTGCTGAACTTGATGATAACGGTCGGAGGAAGTTTCGCGGTGTTTGCGGCGGCGGGGCTGGCGTATTTCGGCCGGAAACCCGTATAAACCCGCACCGCTGAAAAAGACAAAAGAAAAATTCGAGAAAAGTGCCGCCGAGTGTTCACGAATCGTCCGTTTATGACGTTTATAGGAGAAAAGGCGAATTTTCGAAGCGCGAGAGGGCCCGGCGAGACGGCCGGCGCCCCGCTGCGGAAGGAGGTACAATTTCATGATGGGCAAAAGAAAGTTCATCCCGGCCGCCTGCATGGCCGCCGCGATTTCGCTGGCGGCATGGGCTCATCCGGTTGGCGCCGAGGCGGCCGTTCCGGAAGCAAACGCTGCCGCTTCGGCGGCGCAAACATCGTTTATCGGCAGCCCGGAAGCTTCGCTGACGATGCTGCACCGGGAAGAGGCCGCGGGATACGAAGCGAAAAACGGTTCCGAGCAGGCCATGCTCGACACCGGAGTCGAGTTCTACGAAGCGGCCCAAGGATCGCACGGAAAAGCCTTTTCCGTATTTTGCGTATCCCTGGTCGTGTCGTTGGCGCTGATGTTCGGCATTTTCGGGTTGTTCGTTCGCCGAGGAAGATCCGGGCACCGCTGACGGCGGGAAATGCCCTGCAATTTAAGGCGGAAAGTTAAAATATCCATGACAAAAAACGGTCCGGAGCTGTGCTCCGGACCGTTTTTTTAGCGTCAGCACTCAAGAAGGCTGCGCCAGGCTCTCCATTCCCGCTCGGATGATCTCGCAGGAACGTTCAAAGAGAATTTTTTCCTCGTCACTGAGATTGAATTCGATCAACTCTTCGATGCCGCCGTCGCCGATGATCGCGGGTACGCCGACGCAGACGTCCTTCTGGCCGTATTCGCCGTCCAGGATCGCCGATACCGCGATGATGCGGTGGTCGTCGTTCAGGATGGAGCGGGTGATATACGCGATGGCGCTGCCGATGCCGAACTGGGTCGAGCCTTTGCGGGTGAAGATTTCCCAACCGGCGTCTTTGGTCTTGCGCGCGATGTCGTTCAGATCGAGATCGGGGAAGCGCAGCTTGTGCTCTTCGACGATGTGCAGAATCGGCTTGCCGCCGATCGTAACATGCGACCAGGCGACGAACTGCGATTCGCCGTGCTCGCCCATGGCGTAGCCGTGCACGCTGCGAGGGTCCACTTGGAACACGTCGGCCAGTAGCGTCTTAAGGCGCGCCGAATCGATCGACGTGCCGGTCCCGATCACCCGATGGCGCGGCAGTCCCGATACCTGGGCCGTGATCTGGGTGACGATATCGACCGGGTTGGCGGCCGCGACGAAGATGCCGTCGAAGCCGCTGCTCATGACCGCAGTCACGATTTCGCGGGTGATCGAAGCGGCTTCGGCGACAATGTCCATGCGCTTCTGTCCCGCTTTGACGTTGGCGCCGGCCGTCAGCACCACGATGTCCGCGTCGCCGCAGTCGGCATAGCCGCCCGCGCGCACGCGGGTGCGCGTCGAAGTGAAGTCCGCGCAGTGGGACAGGTCGAGCGCCTGCGCGAGCGCATGTTCATGGTTGCGGCTGATCAGGACGATTTCGTCGCAGATCGACTGGTTGATCATGGCGTAAGCGCAGCTTGAGCCCACTAGACCCGATCCGATAATGGCAACTTTGCGATTTTTTCTGCCCATGTTGTCACTCCCTAGTTATTAATGATTTGTATCGAAAATTTATAAGTGAAAGGTTTTCTTGTTTACTTCTTTACATGAAAAATTCCAAAACGGCTCGTCTTTTTCATTTTAACGGATAAAAAGTCGGTTGTCAGCCACAAAATGCATGAATATGTTACGATACATGACATGTTTGACGGAAAAGCGAATAAAAAGAACACAAATGGAAGAAAAGGAGACGGGAACGGGGATGAAGAGACGAAAGGGACGGCCTGGGGCGCAAAAGGGTATATACCTAATGTTGCCTTGCTGCCGCTTGCCTTTTCGGAAAATCGGAAAAAGCGGGGAAGGCCAATACAAACGGAGGTGAGCAAATCGTGTCCGAGAAAAAGCGCTTTGTGCTGGCAAGCCGTCCCGACGGTATGCCGACAAGGGAGAATTTCGAATTGAAGACGGAAGAGCTGGAAGCGCCGAAAGACGGCGAGATTACGGTCGAGACGCTGTACTTGTCGGTCGATCCTTATATGAGAGGCCGGATGAACGACACCAAGTCTTATGCCAAACCTTATGAAATCGGCGGCACGTTCGGAGGCGGAGCGGTCGGACGCGTGATCGAGAGCCGGCATGCTTCCCACAAAGAAGGCGATATCGTACAGGGCGGATGGGGCTGGCAGACGCATGCGGCCGTGAACGGCGATCACGTCGTTCCGGTCGATCCCGACCTGGCGCCTGTTCAGTCTTCGATCGGCGCGCTGGGGATGCCCGGACTGACCGCTTATTTCGGTCTGCTGGATATCGGTCAGCCGAAAGAGGGTGAGACGGTGGTCGTCTCCGGCGCGGGCGGGGCGGTCGGCATGATCGTCGGTCAGATCGCGAAGATCAAAGGCGCACGGGTTGTCGGCATTTCCGGTTCGGAAGAGAAAAACCGCTATTTGTCCGAAGAACTGGGCTTCGACGCGGTCGTCAACTACAAGACGGAATCGCTGGGCGAGGCGCTGGAACGGGCATGCCCGGACGGCGTGGACGTGTATTTCGACAATGTGGGCGGCGAAGTGAGCGATGCCGTGTTCCTGCTGCTGAACAGCAATGCGCGGATTCCGCTGTGCGGGCAGATTTCGCAGTACAACGTGAGCGATCCCGAGCCGGGACCGCGTTTCCTTCCGCTTCTGCTGACCCGGACGGCGCTCGTCAAAGGCTTCCTGGTCGGGCAGTATCAGCAGCGCTTCGGCGAAGCAATCCCCGAGATGGCCGGCTGGATGCGGGAAGGCAAGCTCAAATACCGGGAGAACATCATCGAAGGATTCGATAATGCGCCGGAAGCCTTTTTCGGACTGTTTACCGGAGAAAACCTGGGCAAGCAGTTGGTGAAAGTCTAAAAAAGAGTTTGCCGTCGAAAAAGGCCGAAGGCGGCGTCCGGGCGGCGACGGGACGAAAAAGCCGCCGCGGACTTCCCGCATGCCGAAACCTGGCGGAACGAATGAACGCGAAGAAAAGCCCGGGAGAAATTCCCGGGCCATAACGTGCCTGGCAAACCGGCGTTCCGTTACGGAACGCCGGTTTTTTTGCATGGATTTCCGCTTCCCGACCTTCGTTCTGGGCCGGTGCATTCGGGGAACGAGCAGGCCGCCGAACGGAATCCGGATTTGACGTCACTGCAGATACTTCTGCTTCAATTCGATGATTCTGGCGACGCTCTCGTCGATTCGCTCTTCGGAAATTTTGCCGGAACGTACGGCCTTCTTGATCGCGTCGATGGCTTGGACCGCGTTTTCCGCTTCGTGCGCGACGAGAATGATATCGCTGCCGGCCAGCACCGACTGCACGGCAGCCTCGCCCAGACCGTAATTTTCCGCGATGGCCCCCATCGTCATATCGTCGGTCATCACGACGCCTTCGAAGCCGAGCTTCTCGCGCAGCAGGTCGGTGATGACGGCTTTCGACATGGACGAAGGATACTGCTTGTCCAGCTTGGGGAGCAGAATATGGGCGATCATGACGACATCGGCGCCTTCGGCGATCGCTTTTTTGAACGGAACCAGCTCCAGTTTGTCCAACTGGGCCGTGCTCTTGTTCACGACGGGAAGCGAGACATGCGAGTCGACGGAGGTGTCGCCGTGCCCGGGGAAGTGTTTGACGACCGGAATGACCTTTTTGGATTCGAGCCCCTGCATGACCGGAATGCCCAGTTTGGATACGAGCGCTGCGCTTGCGCCGAAGGACCGGTCGCCGATCACAGGGTTGTCCGGGTTGCTGTTGACGTCGAGAACCGGCGCGTAGTCCAAGTTGAACCCCTGGGACAGAAGCTGCTCGCCCAGCAGTTCTCCGACGGAGCGCGCATAAGCGGCATCGCCCTGTCTGCCGATCGCCGCGGCCGTCGGTACCTTGTCGACGCCCTTCAACCTGGCGACGCGGCCGCCTTCCTGATCGACGCTGACGAAAAGGGGGAGCTTGTCGTTCGGGTTGGCGGCCTGGATGCTTTCCGCAAACGCCTTGGTCTGCGGCGCGGACTCTATGTTGTCCGCATAGAAGATCACGCCGCCTATACGGCGTTCCCGAATAAGAGCCTTATCCGTTTGGCGCAGCGACCGGCCTTCGACGCCCGCGACGATCATCTGGCCGATTTTTTCGTCCAGCGTCATATCGGCAAGCGGAGAGTCCGCCGCTTCTTCGGGGGAAGGAGCGGCGCCGTCCGGCACGGCCGCCGCCGGCAGTTCCGCCGGTGCTGCGGCCTTTTCGTCCGCCGCGGCCTTTTTCGCTCCGTCATTCCCGGCCCGTGCCGGTCCGATCAGCGAAATATGATCGAGCGCGGGATTTTCGGCGTCTTCGCCGCCCGAGCCGTCCGCCTGGGAGGCTTCGGCGCTCCATGGCTTGGGCAGCACCCAGCGAAGCGTATAACCGCCTGGCAGGCCGTATCCGAGAATTATCTGATCGACTTTTTCGTCCTTGTACATTTTGACGCTGTCGGCTTGTCCGAGCTCGGACAGGATGTCGAGATAGCGAATCCCGCGGAGGCCCGCATCGTCCGAACGAAGGTCGGTCACGATGCCGTCCCGGTAGCCGACGGTCGCGAAGCGATCGGGATAATCGGCGTAGACCGCCTGTCCGCTCTGCGAAATCCGTTCCGGCGCCTGCCAGGCGGCTTCCACTTCTTCCGAGCTGGTTTTGCCGACGACGAAATTCGCGTCCGGGATGCGGCCTTCTCTCGCCAAGGAGACGAGTTCGGCGATGAGTCCGGCAGCTTCGGAGCCGGCGGAGGGATCTGCCTGAGCGCCGCTTTCTTCAGTGCCGCCTGTCGGTCCGGCGGCATCGCGAGCGGGAGTCTGAGCGGCGGTCTGCCGCGGGGAATCGTCCTGCTCTCTGAGCAGCAGCATGCCGCCGCCCGCGATGGCCAGCATCAGCAGCACGGCGGAAATCAATTTCCATAAAGGAGCGGAGCTCCGGGTCTTACGGGGCATGGACGGATAAGCTCCTTTCTGTGACGTTGCTTATATTCGGGAGGATCAGGTCGTCTCGCGAACGTTCAGACCGAACGCCAGCGGCTTCAGCGGAATCTGCCGGCCGAGCAGTCTCGGCGAGAGCAGCGCGAAAGCGTTGTAAGCTTGATCGCGGATCGGATTCTGCACGCTGGTCAGACCCAGCGTGCCGGCGATCTGCATATTGTCGAAACTGACGATGCGCAGCCGTTCGGGCACGCTCCAGCGGAGCCGCCGGGCTTCGCTGAGCACGCCCGCCGCGACGTAGTCGTTGGCGCATACGATGGCCTGGGGCGGTTCGGAGAATTCGCTTCGCCTATCGCCGGCGTCGGCCGCCGCCTCACGGAGCCGGGCCGAGTCTCCGCCGCCGTAGGCTGCATCGCCGGGGCCGCCGCCGGAGGCTGCGCTGACGCGGGCGCGCTCCGCCGAAGGCGGAGAGGCCGCCCGGTCCAGACGCGGCCTGAATGCCCGCTCGTCCGCGGATCGTGCGCCGCCTTCTCTCGCTTCTTCGCCGTCCGCCCGCCCGGCCGCCTCCAGCAGCCCCGGTTCGCCCGCGGCAGCTTCGCGCCGGGGGCGCGAAGCCCCGGAATTCTCCTCGGGCGCGCCGAGCAGCCGGCGCACGACCGCCTGCCCGTCTTCCAGATGATAGACGGACTTGAAATACCAATCGCGGCGGATTTCCAGGCCGCGCTCCTCCATCAGGTCCTCGTATGCCTGAATCCGCCGCTGCGTATTCAGGCTGCTCGGACGGCCGAACGCATTGGCGATCTTCGTCACGCCGAGCGACAGCAGATGCTCGACGGCAAGTTTGTATCCGTCGTACTGGTCCATCGCCACGGACGGAATGTCCGGGCGATCCATCCGCTGCCACGACACGATCGGTCCGTACTTGCCGTACGAGCTGACGACGGACAGATCGTTGACGCAGGTAATGATCAGCAGGCCGTCGACCCTTTTTTGCTTCAGATCCTCGAATGCCTGCAGTTCTCTCTGCCGGTCCGAGTCCGACGTATAGATGATCGTCTGGAAGCCGTGTTCGGCCGCGGCTTCGACGAAGCTGGTCATAAAGGGCAGGATCACTTCCGTGATGCCGGCCGTGATCATGCCGATCTGCATGGTCCGGCCTTTCGACAGGGAGACGGCATTGCGGTTCGGCACGTAGTCCATTTCTCGGATGACCCGCAAAATTTTCTCTCTCGTCTCCGGGCTGACATGGCGGGATTTGTTGAGCACGCGCGAGACCGTCGCCTTGGAAAAGCCCGAAAGTTTCGCGATTTCTTCAAGATTGGGCATAAAGTCGGCTCCTTGGGGTTGACGTGGAACGCGTTTCACGATTTATGCTGAACGCAAGAACTTCCTTTCCATTCTAACATATAGGAGTGATTGTAGATGAGCACGCAGTTCCCGGAAAACTTTTTGTGGGGCGGCGCGGTAGCGGCGAACCAGCTTGAAGGCGCATACGAGACGGACGGCAAAGGCTGGTCCATCCAAGACGTAACCCCGAAAGGCGGATTCGCCGGTCATGGGGGCGACCCGCTGATCACGGAAGCGCCGACGGAAGACAATATGAAGCTGATCGGCATCGACTTCTACAACCGCTACAAGGAAGACGTGAAGCTGTTCGCCGAAATGGGCTTCAAAGTATTCCGCACGTCGATCGCCTGGTCCCGCATTTTCCCGAAAGGCGACGAGACCGAGCCGAACGAAGCGGGCCTGCGGTTCTACGACGACCTGTTCGACGAATGCCGCAAATACGGCATCGAGCCGCTCGTCACCATTTCCCACTACGAGACGCCGCTGCACCTGTCCCGCGAATACGACGGCTGGGTCAACCGCAAGCTGGTCGACTTCTACGTGCACTATGCGACGACCGTGTTCAAACGCTACAAGGACAAAGTCAAGTACTGGCTGACGTTCAACGAGATCAACTCGATCCTCGAAGCGCCGTTCATGAGCGGAGGCATCTCGACGCCGAAGAAGCAGCTGAGCAACCAAGACCTGTACCAGGCGATCCACCACGAACTGGTCGCGAGCGCCAAAACGGTCAAAGCCGGCCACGAGATCAATCCGGACTTCCAAATCGGCTGCATGGTTCTCAGCATGCCGATCTATCCGCTGACGCCGAACCCGGACGACGTGATCCAAGCGATGGAATCCGATCACAAAAATATGGCCTTTGCCGACATCCACGTGCGCGGTCAATACCCGGGCTACATGAAGCGCTACCTGCGGGAAAACGGCATCGAGATCAAATTCGAGGAAGGCGACGAGGAAGCGCTGAAGCATACGGTCGACTTTATCTCGTTCAGCTATTACATGAGCATCTGCGAGACGGCCGACCCGGAGAAAAAGCTCAAAGGCGAAGGCAACCTGCTCGGCGGCGTGCCGAACCCTCATCTTCAGGCGAGCGAGTGGGGCTGGCAGATCGATCCGAAAGGGCTGCGCTACGTGCTGAACTCTTTCTGGGACAGATATCAGAAGCCTCTGTTCATCGTGGAAAACGGACTGGGCGCGGTCGACGAGCTGATCACGAACGACAAGGGAGAAAAGACGGTCGAAGACGATTACCGCATCAACTACCTGAACGATCACCTCGTGCAGGTCGGCGAAGCGATCGAAGACGGCGTCGAAGTGATGGGCTACACGACTTGGGGCTGCATCGACCTGGTCAGCGCGTCGACGGCGCAGCTGAAGAAGCGTTACGGCTTCATCTACGTCGACCGTCACGACGACGGCAGCGGCACGCTGGAACGTTACAAAAAGAAATCGTTCGGTTGGTACAAAGAAGTGATCGCGACGAACGGCAGAAGTCTGAAGCGATAAGGGAACGCTGCCGGGTCCGACCCGGCAGCGGACAGAAAAAGGGCGCCTCCCGAAGGAGGCGCCCTTTTTTGCGCATCGGCGAATCCCGCTACCGTTCTTCGTCGATCAGCCGCCGCAGCAGTTCTTTGCTCGCGGCGTCTTTTTCCCTTTTCGGGCGGCCGATGCGTTCGTAATCGAGCTTTTCGGCCAGCAGCTGCCGCGGGGTGAGCGAGCGGGCGGAGGTTCCGTTCAAACGGCGAACCCGCGGATCGAGACAGTCCGGCATCCAGATCCACTCGGGGATGCCGTCGGGAACGAGGGAACCGTCTTCGGCGTGCGTCAAATACAGGATTTGCACGTCGACGCCGTTTTTCCGGTAATCGATTTGTTTGTCGTTTATGACAATGCTCTCGAAACCGGCGGCTTCCAGCCTGCCGGCGATCGGCCGCTCGGCACTCAGCATGGCGACCAGATCGAGATCGTCGTGTTCGCGCAAAACGCGGCCGACCCGAAAGTCGATCGCCCAGCCTCCCCTCAGCCAGAACGGTTCGCCGATCTCGTCGAACAAATCGCCGATTTCGCGTAAAAGGCCCAGCTGTTTTTCGGTCTGAGACAAAGTCTGCATGTTTTTCCTCCTTAAGCGTGCCCGAGTGTGCTTGCCGTTCGGAACGCCCGTCTGCTTCTGCTTATGAATACATCGCCTGCGGGAGAAAGTTGTGCCCGAAGTGGGAGGGGACGGCGATTCGGGAGACCGGAGAGACGCGCAGACCTGGGGAAGCGTGGAAACCTGAGGAAACGAGCGGGCCCGGAGAAGCCTGGAAACCCTGGGAAACGAGCAGACCTGAATAAGCGCGGAAACCTGGGAGATTCGAGGGGGTTGAGGAGCAAAGGGAGATCGACCCGCGCCTCATCCAAATGGCATGGCTCGAAAAATAACTGCATATAAGCAGTTATTTGCAAGATAAGCGCCTCTTTTTGCAAAATAACTGCGCCAGAGCAGCTATTTTACGAAAAAGGACAAAAAAACAGCGCGAAATAGAAAAATAACTGCTCTCCAGCAGTTATTTTTAAGGAAAAGCCATTTTGGAGCGAAATAAGTGCTCTAGCGCAGCTATTTCGGAAAAGCCTCTATTTCGGACGGCGGGCGGTTCGCGGAAGTTCGAAAACGAATGTCGGCGATAGCCGGGGGCCGTTCGTGCCCGGATCCGCTCCGGGTGCGACTTTTCGCTGCTCTTCCGTCCCGCTTCGCCGCCGCGACGCTTACGCCCTGCCCCGTGTCTTAACGGCTTCGCGGGCCCCTCCGCGTCACTGCCGTTCGCCCGGGCTGAAGCCGCCCCAGCAGGCCCTTCGGCTTTCGCGGTCCCCTCGGGCTCCTCCGCGTCACCGTCGCTCGCCCGGGCTGAAGCCGTCCCAGCAGGCCCTTCGGCTTTCGCGGTCCCCTCGGGCTCCTCCGCGTCACCGCCGTTCGCCCGGCTGAGGCCGCTCCTGCGGGCCCTCAGGCTTTCGCCGCTCCCGCCGACGTTCCGCCCTCGGAACCGCCCGTCATGCGCTTGAAGCGCAGCAGCATATTCAGGCGCCAGTGCAGGATCATGCCGAACGCGAGGATGAAGAACACGCCTCCGGTCTGCGGCAGGGTCACGAACCGCTCGACGTAGCCGTGCAGCGCCAGGCGAATTACGATCAGCACGACGAGAATGATCAGGAACGCCTTGGAACGCTTCACGAACAGATCGCTGCCGATTTGCTCGAATTTGGTGCCCAGAATAAGCGGATACGCGAACAGGAACCAGCCGACGAGAAACGCCGCCAGCGCGCCCATCCAAGGGATCTGGATATCGCGAATGACGAACATGAAGAAACCGGTAGCCATGCCGATCGGAGGCATCATAATTTTTTTGACCGAGAGCGGACGCTTGCTGGCCTTCATCCGCATGAACAGCGCCATAAACGCCATGCCCGCGAAGAACAGGGTAAACAGCACGCTGAGCAGGATCGGATTCAGCGAGAAAAACTTATCGAAGATGGAGTTGATCCAATCTATCATTTATAGGCCTCTTCTCTTGATGGAATCGAAACGCGCGCCCGAAAAGACGCAGTCCCATTATATCATACCGATAAGGAGGTTTTTACCGCCGCCAACGCGGAGACGCAATTTTAGGGTAAAGTTATAGGAGAGACAGCAAATACCCAAGGCTTCCTTTTCGGGAGGCCGAGGCCGAACGGGGGACTCCAATGAGCAGCGGGAAAATATTGATTGCGGAAGACGAAATGGTGCTGCGTTTTTTGATTTCGGAAACGCTTGAAGAGGAAGGGTTCGACATCGACGAAGCCGAAGACGGGAAGCTGGCGATGGATAACCTGCGTTATAACGAATACGACCTGATCATCCTCGACTATATGATGCCGGAGGCCACGGGGATCGAAGTCTGCGAGTGGCTGCGCGCCGAAGCGGGAGCGAACTCGCAAAAGCCCGTCATTTTGCTGACGGCCAAGGCGGAGGAAAAAGATCGTCAGCGCGCCATGCAGGCCGGCGTGTCGATGTTCATCTCCAAGCCGTTCAGTCCGGTAGAGCTTGCGGAGTCCGTACGCAGGCTGGCCGCAGGCGGGCAGCCATGAAAAGGGCGGCTTCGGGAAGCCTGCCGCGCCGAATCGCTTACGGCACGATGGCGCTTTTTCTGGTACTCGGCGTGCTGCTTGCCGCGGCCGAATTCGCCCTGCACAGGCAGTATGCGGACGTTTCAAACGAAATGGACGACGCCATTGCCCGGTTGAATCTGCTGCAGGATACGGAGCGAAGCTTTCAGGAATCGGTCTCCTATTTGAGAGGCTACGCCGCTTACGGCCGGGAGGATTTGCGGGAGCGGACGGTTGCGGCGCATGAGGATTACGACCGGCTGTTCGCGAACCTGAGGGGGGCTTACGACGAAGAGTCGGGCAGCGCTTCCGCCGTCGACGGCTTGACGGAGCTTAACGGGAATTTCAACACGTATTCCACCCGCGCGTTGGAATTGATCGCGGCCGGTAACGATCCGGCCGTGAACGAATTGGCGCGCTCCAAGGGCAGTGCGCTCGTCGGCCAAATGGAGACGGAGTTCGCGGCGCTCGTCGACATGCAGCGCAGCCGGATCGTGGAACAGAGCGAGCGCAGCCGCGAGTTGGCGCGGATCGTCCTGATTGTGCCGGCGCTCATACTGGCCGCGGCACTGGCTGCGGCGCTTTTGCTGATTCGCTACTTGAGAAAGGCCTTCATCCAACCGGTGATGCAGGCCGAGCAGGCGGTGGCGGGCATCGAGCGCGGAGAGATCGTCACGCTCGACGGATCGTCCCGCGGCGACGAAATCGGCCGTCTTTTGGGAGGAATCGGCCGTATGGCCGACGGCATCCGAAATCGTCAGCTCGAATTGGAGAACAATTTGCTCCAGATGGAGGAGCAGCGGGAAGAGCTGGAAGCGCAAAATGACGAGCTGGAAGCGCAGAACGAGCAGATTCTCCAGCAGAGAAGCCAGCTTGAAGGGGCGCTGGGCCGGCTGACGCGCCGGGAAGCTCAGCTGGAAGCGATCAATGCTTACCAGCGTTCGCTGGTCGGCTCGACGGAATTGAACGACTTTTTGCATCAGGCGATCGAACAGCTGATCGTCGTGACGGGATGCGACGCGGCGATGCTGGTTATGCGGAGCGACCGGCTGACGCAAACGCCGACGACGGGATGGAGCGCGGACGATCTGCGGGAGAGCGGCGCCGAGGAAAGCGCCGCTGCGGCTTTCCGCGCACGCTTCGGCGAAGAACGCTATGACATGCTGTACAGCAGCGGCTATCCGGCGTCTTCGGCCGCGTCCTTCGGCGGCGAACCGTCGGGTCCGGCGCTGCAGGCGATCCGGATCAATCGCTCCGTCACGCGCCGGCGTCCGGTGTCGGGCGCCGAAGCCGGCGCCCACGGCGCTTACGAAACGGCCGTCGATACGTATTATCCGGTATACGACGGAGACGGGGAAGAACGCCCGGCGGGCTTCCTGATGCTGACGACGTACGGCGGCCTTTCCGCGGCGGAAGGCGAGGAGGAACTGGCCGAGGGGATGGTCCGGCAGTTTATCGGCGCTCTGTTTGCGCAATTGACGCAGGCGGAACGTCAGCGTCAGCGCAGGGAATTGGAGCAGAAGAGCCGCGAGCTGGAGCAGGAGAAACAGAATCTGCGCAATCAGCGCGACGCCACGCAGAAGGTTATCGACTCCATTCACGAGGCGCTGGTCGTCTGCTCGCCGGACGGCGAGATTCTGCTGTGCAACCGAATCACGGCCGAACTGCTCGATCCGGCCCTGCGTCCGGGAACGAACTTTATCGGGATGATGGAGGAACTGCGCGGGACGCTCGGCCTGCCGGACGATGCGGGAGAACGCCTTCGCGACGCCCTGAACGCGGAAGCGGGGGATTTGCGCGCCCGATACGCTTTCGAGCCTCCGGGCCGCCCGGCCCGGTATTTCGAAGTGTATGTGCAGCGGATCGAAGACGTCGTGTGGGGCAGCGTCAAGTTGTTCGTTTTCCGCGATCGCACGAAAGAAGAGGAGACGAACCGGCTGCGGGACGAATTCGTCAGCGTCGTTTCGCACGAACTGCGGACGCCGCTGGCCAGCATTCTCGGTTTTTCGGAAATTATGCTGAACCGCAGCGTGAAGCCCGAGAAGGCGCAAAAATATATCAGTACCATTCACGGGGAAGCGACCCGGCTGTCCGGCCTGATCGGAGACTTTCTCGATCTGCAGCGGATCGAAGCGGGGAAGCAGAGTTATCGGATGCTTCCGCTCGATTTGAAGCCGCTGACGGAGGACGTAGCCGCCCAATGGGACGGGCGTGCGGGGCACGCCGTGCGCCTGACCCTGCCGGAAGGCGTCTGCGCGGTGCGCAGCGACGGCGACCGGCTGAAGCAGGTGCTGCATAATCTGCTGAGCAACGCGGTGAAGTACTCGCCCGGCAAAGACGTCGTCGACTGCGTCCTGCGTCCGGAAGACGGGCGCTGGGTCGTGGAGGTCCGGGATTACGGGCTCGGCATTCCCGAGGACGCGAAGCCGAAAATGTTCGGCAAGTTTTACCGGGTGGACAACTCGGATCGCCGCCAGATCGGCGGGACGGGCTTGGGCCTGGCGATCGTGAAAGAAATGATCGAGGATCTGGGCGGCGAAATTTCGTTCGATTCCGTTCTCGGGGAAGGCAGCACCTTCCGTTTCGCCCTGCCCGCTCTGGATCTTCCGGCCGTCGACGAAGCCGTGCTGGTGCTGGAGGACGACGCCAGCCTGGGCCGCCTGATCACCGAAGCGTTCCGCGAAGACGGCCTCCGGACGGCGCTGTTCCCGGAAGCGGAAGCGGCGCTTCTCGCGCTGAGCCGGGCTCCGGCGGATAAGCCCCCGGTGCTCTGCGTCGTGGATCTGTCCCTGGCCGGGGAGTTGAGCGGATGGGACTTTATCCGGAAATTGACCGAAGAAGGCGAACGGAGCCGCCTGCCGATCGTCATCTCCTCGGCGCTCGATCCGCCCGCGGGATACGCGGAAGCCGAACAGGAGAAGTATTTGCGCAAGCCGTTCACCGTCAAAGAGCTGCTCGAGCTCGGACGGCGCCTGATCGAGCGTCCGCCTGCCCGAACGGCGCTGGCTCTTGCGGTGCCGGACGGCTCCCTGGCCCGGGCTTCGCTCGAAACGCACGGTTTGGATATCCGTCAGGTCGAAGCGAACTCGGAATTCGCGATCGCGGAAATCGGGCCCGAAGATGAAGGAGGTCCTGTATGAACAAGTATCAAAAGCTGTTTACCAACCAGGCGGCTGAAAATTTGGGCCGGATGCTGGAACCCGGCGCCCGGACGGACGAACGCACCGTGTACCGGATGCTGCATTCGATCAAAGGCACCTCCGGCACCATCGGGCTGCAGGAGTGGTACGAAGCGGCCCTTCGCCTGCTCGAAGAATTTCAGGAGGAAGGCGACCGTATTTTCGCGGGCGAAGAATTGAACCATCGGCTGGCGGAACTCCGGCGGCTGCTTCAAGAGTCCGGCGGAGGCGAGACTTCCGCGGAACCTGACGGCAAAGGCGCGGATGCCGCCGGCTCAGTCCCCGAATCGGCTGCGCCGCGAAGCCTGCGGGACGCGGTGACGAAGCGGGGCGGAGGAGCCGTCGAAGCGGGAACCGCGTCGGAGGGCACGACCGCGCGGGAGCGGGAAGAAAGCGAAGAGCGCCGGCTGCGGGAGCTCGAAGGCGGCGCGTCCGAAGCGGAGGCGGCCGAAGGCACGGTCCTGCTGCTCGACGACGATCTGGGACTGCTGACGCTGCTGAAGGACGAATTGGAAGCCCGGGGGTTCACGGTGTTCGCGACGCCCCGTTTCGATAAGGCCGTGGAATGGTTTTACGAGATGCGGCCGGATTGCGCCGTGCTTAACGTGCTGATGCCGGAGCAGAGCGGTTTCGACCTGATGGAGCGGCTGCGGGAACTGTGCGACCGTTACATGATTCCGGTCGTGCTGATGACGGCGAAGACCGACGACGCGACCCGGATTCGAGCTTACGAAGACGGGGCCGACGACTTCCTGACCAAGCCGCTGAATCTCGAGGAGTTTGTCGTTCGGATCCGGCGTCTGATTCGCCGGCGCCGGCGCCTGACCGGTCAACTGCTGCTCGATCAGACGACCGGCGCTTACGGCATGCCGTTCCTGGAGCGGGAGCTGACGCGTCAGATCGGTCTGCTCGAAGATCCGCAGGAGCGGCTTGCCGTTACGGCCGTGCAGTTGGAAGGGCTGCGCCGCCTTAACGAACGGACGGGCTACCGCGAAGGCGATCGGCTGCTTCGGGCCTTCTCGGATGCCGTTCGGCGGCGCCTGCGTCCGCATGACGTCTGGGCGCGGGATCGGGCCAGTCGCTTTTTCCTGCTCCAGCCCGGCTTGAGCGAAGCGCAGAGCGCCGCTTTTTTGCAGGACGTGTTGCTGAAAGAGAATTTGCCCGAGCTGCTCGGGGCCGACGAAGTGAGCGCCGTTTACGGGATCGCCGAGGTCGGCGCGGGAATGTCCCGCCAGCAGGCGCTGGCCGGAGCGGTGCGCGCGCTCGACGCGGCGCCCCGCGCGGAGGCGGAAGACTCGGAATCGGATTCGGCCGGTTCGCTCTCCCGGCAGCTCCGGCTTGCCATCATCGACGACGATTCGCTGATCCGTACCATTTTGGAGCGGCAGCTTCAAAGCCTCGAAGAAGAATACGAGCTGGAAATTCGCGGTTTCGCCGACGGCGAAGAATTTCTGAGCGACCCGTGGCACGTCGGCGGGTCCCGCTATCTGCTCATTCTTGATCGGATGATGCCGAGGATGAACGGAATGGAAGTGCTGAGTCGGCTGCGCGGCGGCGGATACGACCCGGTCTATACCGTGCTGATGCTGACCGGCGTCGGCGACGAACGGGGCATCGCGGAAGCGATCCGGGCGGGAACGGACGATTACATGACCAAGCCTTTCAGCATGGTCGAGCTTGAAGCGCGTATCCGCCGCCTGCTCGGAAAGGTGGGGACCGGATTATGAGCGACGCCAGCATCCTGCGCATGCTCTGGATGGCCGTCGCCCTGCTGATCGCGCTGATCGGACTCACCCTGTTTTATCTGGTCGAGCGCAAGATCAGAAGGACCCGCTACCGGCAGCAGGTGGCGGAAGCGGTCGACAGATTTGCCGCGCCGGATTCTCCGCTCGCCGAGTATCTCGGCAGCGGGGAAAGATCCCGCCGGCTGTCCGCTTCCGGGGAAGGGCTGCGGCGCGAAGCGCTGGAAGAAGCGCTGTTGAGCCGATTGGCGGTCAGCGCTTCGC
Organism: Saccharibacillus alkalitolerans; assembly: GCF_011090185.1. GTDB lineage: Bacteria > Bacillota > Bacilli > Paenibacillales > Paenibacillaceae > Saccharibacillus > Saccharibacillus alkalitolerans. The sequence continues at coordinate 46,884 of NZ_JAAFGS010000008.1, forward strand.
AGACCGAACGGGAGCGAATCTATGATTTCGCGGCGCAGCATTTCGGCGAGGAGTACGAGTACCTGCTGGGAAGAAGACGTTGGAGCGACCGAATGAACGTCCTGCTGCATATCGAAAGGTTCAAGATGGGCCGTCTGAAAAAAGCCGTTCTCGACCGGATCGAACGGCTGGACATGCGGCCCAAGCATGACGACGAGCGATTTTTGCTGGTTCGCACGCTGGCTTCCCTTCAGGCCGAGGAAGCGCTCGATTACTTGGACGTCGCGGCGGAACGTTTTTCGGAACTGCAGCTGATGCAGGTTCTGCGTCCGCTGCGCGGCGAGCTGCTGGATCGGCTGATTCGCGGCTTTGACGAACTTCCGCTTCGGATTCGGCGCTGCCTGCTGGATACGCTGAGACTGGGCAATGCGCGTACGACCGAAGTGCTGGAACTGCTTGAACGTTCCATGCGTTCGGAAGACAGGGAGACGCGCATCCGGGCACTGAAAGCGCTGGCCAACTTCGGTTATATGACTCCGGAAGCCGCGGATAATCTCGAAGCCCGCATGGCCGAGGGAGAAGCGGTCCTGTGGCCCGAACGGCTGATGCACGCCCGTTTGGCCGGCGCCATTCGCGAAGAGCGCTTCGTGCCGTATTTGGAACGCATGATGGCGGACCCGTCTTACGAGGTACGCCGCGAGGCCGCTTCTTCGCTGTCGCAATACCGGAACGGGCTCGAGCGGATCGGGAAGATCGCGGAGGAGCACCCGGACCGCTTTGCCCGGGATATGGCCGTGGAGACGCTGGAAAGGAGGGCTTATGAGCGGAACGTGGGTTGACGTCTTTATGGAAGCGCACCGGATAATCGGCATTCTGATCATCATCTATGTGGCGATGTCGGCCGCCGTTTATTTGTTTTTGACCGCCGCGGCCGCGTTCAGCTTGTGGCGCGACCGGGACTTGAGCGAAATTCAATACAGCACCGTGCTGGAGACGGAACTCGTCCCGCCGCTGAGCATTATCGTGCCGGCCTACAACGAAGAAGTCAACATCGTCGGCAGCGTGCGCTCCCTGCTGAGCATCAATTACAAGCAGTTCGAAATCGTGGTCGTCAACGACGGCTCGAAGGACAAGACCGTACAGATGATGCTCGAAGAGTTCGATATGACGGAAGTGAAGGGGCGGGTGCCGTTTTCGGGCTTGAAAAAGGAAACGAAGCCGCTGCGCGCCGTATACCGTTCGCTCCGGCATCCCAATCTGGTGCTGGTCGACAAGGAAAACGGCGGCAAGGCCGATGCGCTGAACGTCGGGATCAACGTATGCCGTTATCCTTACTTCGTCTCTCTCGACGGAGATACCGTGCTCGACACGGACGCGTTCATCAAGGTGGTCAAGCCGATCATGGATGCCCGTCCGGGCGAAGAAATCGTGGCAACCGGCGGCAGCGTCGGCATCGCGAACGGCAGTACGGTCGACAGCGGTTATCTAAGCAGCGAGAGCGTCCGGCTGTCGAATAAGCCGCTTGTCGTCATGCAGGTCGTGGAATATCTGCGAGCTTTCCTGATGGGAAGAATCGGTCTCAGCCGCTATAACATGCTCCTGCTCGTCTCGGGCGCGTTCGGCGTGTTCAAAAAAAGCTGGGTCGTCGAAGTCGGCGGCTACGAGACCGGCACGATCGGGGAAGACATGGAACTGACCGTTCGCCTGCACGAATTGATTCGCCGGAAAAAAAGCAAAGCGCGCATCGTGTACGTGCCCGAGCCGGTCTGCTGGACGGAAGCCCCGGAAAGCTTTACCATTTTGAAGCGGCAGCGGACAAGATGGCACCGGGGACTGTACGAAAGCCTCAACTCGCACAAAAAGATGATTCTCAATCCCAAGTACGGGCGGGTAGGGATGCTGTCGATGCCGTTCTTTCTGTTCATCGAGCTTCTGGGCCCCCTTGTCGAGCTTCTGGGCTATTTCACCGTCGTATTCGGTTTCTTCCTGGGGCGGATCAACATCGAAATTTCGCTGCTGCTGGCGCTCGTCATGCTGCTGTTCGGTTCGCTGATGTCGACGATGAGCGTGCTGTTCGAGGAATGGAGATTCCACAATTACAATCGGATTTCGGATACGTTCCGGCTGTTCTTCTATGCGCTCTCCGAGTCGTTTTGGTACCGTCCGGTCATGACCTGGTGGCGGACCCAGGGGCTGTTCCAGGCGATCCGGGGCAAAAAGCACGGCTGGGGCGAAATGACGCGGGTCAACGTGCTGGGCGCCAACAAGAAACCGAACGCGATTCCGGGCACGAATCCGGCAGCGAATCCGGTTCCGCCGGAGAAAAAGGAGTGAGCCGCAGTTGAAAAATAAGAAGCCTTTTCCCCGCTTTTGGGTCGGACTCGCCGCACTGATGCTGCTTCTGCTGCTGCCCTGGATCGTTTGGGAGGCCCGCCCGGCGAAAAGCCTCTCGGTTGCCGTATTGGACAAGACGGTGGTCGACGACAGCTACCGGGAGCACAAAGGATTGTTCTGGATCTTGAACCAGCAGAAATACCGGATGCCGGGCGGCGGCAAGTACTTGTACGATCGCGATTATTACGGCAATTTCCCCGGCGAAAACGGCGTGCGGCAAGGGGAACGGACGCTGGCCGATATGCCGGAAGACGTACAGCTGATCTACGCGGCCGATACGTACGGCCTTGCCGAAGCGGAGGCGCTCGAGAGCGGGGACGCGGAAGCCGGCGTACCGGTCAATGCCGGCGGGAAGGCGCCGCAGCGGCAGGAGGGCGGCATGAAGATCGCCGACGTTAATGCCATGGAGTCGGCTTCCGCGCGGGGAACGATGCTGGTCGCCGAGTTCAATTCCGTCGCGACGCCTACGACCGGCGCGGTCAGGGAAAGGGCAAGCGCCCTGTTCGGCATGAATTGGACCGGCTGGACCGCGCGTTATTTCCGGGACTTGTCCGAAGGCGTCGAGATTCCGTCCTGGGTACCGGGCCGTTACCGGGAGATTACCGGCAGCGACTGGGCCTATACGGGCGCGGGATTTTTGTTCGTGCAGAACGACGGGGACCTGTTCGTGCTCCGTGAAGGCGAAGAGACGAGCGGCGGGGCCCGGATCTCGTTCACTTCCGCCGGGAAGGAGCGCTTCGGCATGAACCCGAACGACCGCTACAATTACTGGTTCGACATAGTGACGGCGGCCGCGGGCAGCGAAGTTCTCGCGGAATACAATTTGCAGCTGACCGATAACGGCCGCGCGCTGCTGGCCGAACGAGGGATCCGCGAAAATTTCCCCGCCGTGATTCGGCGGGAAACCCCGGCGGGAGGATTCGACGGCGCGATTCCTTTCGGAGCGACGGCGTCTCCCGCCGCGGGGCAGGTGAGCTATTACTTCGCCGGCGACTATGCCGACCACGACGAATACCCGTTTTGGCGGCGCTACGCGGGCTGGCCGACGTTCAAGAGCTGGTTCACGTTCGATACGCCCGGCAGCGAAGAAGCTTTTTACTGGGACGTCTATGTGCCGATGATGCAAAAGGTTCTGGAAGAAGCGTCCTCCGTGAACGTATCGGTCGAGCCGGGTCATTCGGAATGAGGGAAGAACGCGTCTTTGGACGCGAAAAGACGACATAAAGAAGGCAAAAACGGGAATTCGGCGCAAATTCGAAGCTTTTCGGATTCGCCTGCCGGCGAATCCGAAAAACTTCTTCCCCATTTTGGCAGATTAGGGATTCACAAAAAGGCAAAGGGCCTTTATAATGCAGATGTAAGCCCTTTCAATACAACCCTGACTTGGAGTCTTCGCCTCGGCGGAGGCTCTCTTTTTATGGGATTTTCGAAGGGCGATCGGACAGAAAAACCGGGCCTGGACGATGCCCGGCAATTTATTCGGCCCTTTTGCGCGGACAAAGTTACTTACCCGAAGCCGGTTGGGTAATAAGGGGGGAGTCTGTGCGACAGAGAAACGATGGGAATGGGAGGAAATGATATGAAGCATTCATCCGGGGGACCGATTTACGCGTACGAGCCTTGGACGGTAACCGAGCATACGCTGGATACCGAACAAAATCTGCGCGACGAGACGATCTTTGCCGTGGCCAACGGATATTTGGGCATGCGCGGCAATTTCGAGGAAGGCTATTACGGTCCGCTGGGCACTTCGCTGCGCGGTACGTATATCAACGGATTTTACGAGTCGGCTCCGATCGTATACGGCGAGGAGACTTTCGGTTCGGCGCCCGACCGCGAAACGATGCTGAACGTCGCCGACGCCCAGATCATCCGGATCTGGCTGGAAGACGAGCCGGTGCACATGTTCCAGGGCACGCTGTTCGGCTACTGGCGCCAGCTCGACATGCGCAAAGGCTGCGTGACCCGCACCATTCAGTGGCGCTCGCTCGAAGGCCGCGAAGTCGAGATTACGTTCGAACGCATGGCCTCGCTCGACGACCCTCATCTGCTGCTGCTGCGCTGCACGGTCAAGCCGATCAATTTCGAAGGGAAAATCCGCTTCGAATCGGAAATCGACGGCAATGTCGTCAATCAGTCGTCTTCGGGCGATCCGCGTTCGGGTTCTTCGTTCTCGGGACCTGTCCTGATGACGCTCGAGATGCGCGAAAACGGAACGTACGCCGGCATTATGCAGCGTACCCGGGTGACCGGCTTCCACGTGGCCTGCGCGGCCGAACACAAGCTGACGGGCGGCGAATACGAGCTGACGACGGAAGCTTCGAGCGGGAAAGTGGAGAAGCGTTTTACGGTATCCGCGCAGCCGGGCGACGAATTCGTCTTGGAAAAATACATTGTCTACCATGCTTCGGAAGGAGCGAACACCGGCGATCTGTGGAAAGACGGCATCCGCCAACTGGACGAAGCGATGGAGCGGGGATACGACAGCTACGCGGCCATCCAGGAAGGCATCCTCGACGAATTCTGGATGTCCGCCGACATCGTGGTCGAAGGCGACGAAGCGCTGCAGCAGGGCCTGCGGTTCAGCGCTTATCACGTCTTCCAGTCCGTGGGCCGCGACGGGCGGACCAATATGGGCGCGAAAGGACTGACCGGCGAAGGATACGAAGGCCACTACTTCTGGGATACCGAGATGTACGTCTTTCCGTTCTTCCTGTATACCGAGCCGGAAATCGCGCGCAAGCTGCTGGATTACCGGCATTACATTTTGCCGGAAGCGCGCAAGCACGCCGAAGAGCTGAATTTCAAAGGCGCGCTGTTCCCGTGGCGGACGATCAGCGGCGAAGAGACGTCGGCTTATTTCCCGGCGGGCACCGCCCAGATTCATATCAACGCGGATATCGCGCATGCCATCAAGCTGTACAACGAGGCCGTCGACGATCCCGATTACAAATACGGCGACGGGTTGGAGATTCTGATCGAGACCAGCCGCTTCTTCGCCGCCTACGGAAGTTTCATTCCGGGCCGGGGATTCTGCATCAACGGCGTAACGGGGCCGGACGAGTACACGGCGCTCGTAAACAATAACGCCTACACGAACGTGATGGTGCAGGATCAATTCGAATATACCGTTCAACTGCTGGAGGAGATGAAGCATCTGCACGAAGGCCGCTGCGAAGAGCTGTGCGACCGGATGAGCGTGACGGACGCGGAGATCGGCTCCTGGCGCAAGATGGCGGAGGAGATGTTTATTTACCGCGAACACGGGATGATCGGCCAGGACGATTCGTTCCTGCACAAAGCGCCGTGGGACTTCGCCAATACGCCGAAGGAGAAGTATCCGCTGCTGCTGCATTATCACCCGATGGATATTTACCGTCACCAGGTGTTGAAGCAGGCGGATCTCGTACTGGCTTTCCACGTGCAGCCGGACCGCTTCACCCGGGCGGAAAAGGCGCGCGGCTATCTCTATTATGAAGGATTGACCACGCACGACTCGTCGCTGTCGGCCTGCGTGCACTCGATGGTCGCGTCGGAGCTGGGCTATATGGATCAGGCTTACGAATTTTTCATGGAAACGTCCCGCCTGGATCTCGACGACACCCACGGCAACGTCAAGGACGGCATTCACGCCGCCGCGATGGCCGGCAGCCGTCTGGCGATCGTCCACGGCTTCGCCGGGATGAAGCAGGACCCGGACAGGCTCAGCTTCCGCCCGGTACTGCCCGGCCAGTGGGAACGATGCGCCTTTTCCTTGAAATGGCAGGGACGCCGGCTGCATGTGAGCATCGTGCAGGATTCGACGACGTATCGCATCCTCGAAGGCGATCCGGTGAAGATCGAGCACTTCGGCGTCGTCACGGAACTCGAGGAAGAATTGACGCTGCCGAACCGCGTTCTGGGCGGCGTGCTGTTCGACCTGGACGGGGTCATTACCGACACGGCCGAGCTGCATTACCAGGCCTGGAAAGAACTTGCCGACGAGCTGGGCATCCCCTTCGACCGCGAATACAACGAGAAGCTGAAAGGCGTGGACCGGATGGCTTCGCTGAAGCTGATTCTGCAAAACGGAGACCGGAAATTTTCGCTGGAAGATATGCAGAGGCTCGCCGACCGCAAAAACGAGCGGTACAGGGAGCTGCTGCTCACGCTGACGCCGGAAGCGCTGCTGCCGGGCGTGCGCAAGCTGCTGAAGGCGCTGCGCCGCGACGGTATCCGGATCGCTCTGGCTTCCGCCAGCCGCAATGCGGCGACCGTGCTCGACCGTCTCGGCGTGACCGACCTGTTCGATTTCGTGGCCGATGCGGGCGCCGTCGCGCTGCAGAAGCCGGACGCGGAAATTTTCCTGAACGCAGCCGAAGGCCTGGGCGTACATCCGCTGCGCTGCATCGGGATCGAAGACGCCGAAGCGGGCGTCGTGGCCATTCACCGCGCGGGCATGCAGGCCGTCGGCATCGGCACGGAAGAGACGCTGCCGGACGCCGATCATCACGTCTCGTCGCCGGCGGAGCTGAATCCGGCGCTGCTGCGGGAGTGGATGAGCGAATTTCCGAAGCGGGAACTGAGAGGCTGACGGACTTCCATGCTCGGTAAGACAACCGAATAAGTATCGCAAATTTCGCCGCGCGGCGTATCCTTAAGGGAGAACCGCGCGGTTTTTTTATTTTTGGGCAGGTTGAAACTTTTCGCGGAGTCCCGGCCGTCATAGCGGTGCAGTTTCACAAGAGGGGGAGAGAGGGTGGCCGAGACGCTGAGATTGGAACAAACGGGAGAGCGGGCTATCGAAAATGAGGAAGAACGCTTTTTCGAACGGATCGACAGGCAGAGCGGCAGGCTGTACAGCATCGCTTACAGCTATCTGCGCAGCGACGCGGATGCGCTGGAGATGCTGCAGGAAGCCTCGTTCCGCGCCTGGTCGAAAAAAAAGTCGCTGAAAGACGAAGCGCTGTTCGATTCGTGGCTGATCCGCATCTTGATCAACTGCTGCATGGACGAGCTGCGCCGGCGTAAAAGGGTGGTGCCGGTCGAACGCGTCGGCGAGGAACGTGGCGCGGCCGAGATGCGAAGTTCCAGCCGGATCGACCTGGAACGGGCGATGGCGAATATGCCCGAGAAATACCGCCACGTGCTGACGTTAAGGTTTTATCACGACATGACGCTGGGCGAAATCGCCCGAATTTTGAACAAGCCGGAAAGCACCGTCAAGACGAGGCTGTACCGGGCTTTGAAGCAGATGCGCAGCCGGCTTGAGCAGGAACGCTAAGAAGCGGGGAGGAAAGCGAACATGGAAAAATACCGTACGGAAGAACGGATGCTGGCGGAAGCCGCGGAGGAGGATCGCCGGGAGCGGCATATGCCTTCGGCCGCGCAGCGAAGCGCCGCCATTCGCAGAGGCATGGAGAGGGCGAACGGCGGGACGCGCCGGAGGGCGGGCTTCGTCTACGGAGGAGCGGGAGCGGCGGCGCTGGCGGCGGGAGCGCTGCTGATCGGATACGGCGGCTTCGCGGGAGAAGGGACGGCGCCTTCGGAACCGTCTTCGTCCCAAGCGGCGGATCCGCAGAAGGTGGAACCGTCTTTGGAGCCTTTTTACCCGCTGGTCATGCGCAATGATTCGACGATCGCCAGCGCGCTGAAGCGCGGCGCGGCGACGCCGACGGATATCGTCTCCGAGCGGGACGGCTTTGCGCTGAACATTCGGGGCACGGTACGCGACAGCCGCAGCGTGACGCTGTTTTATACGCTGAAAGGCCCCGGCGGGGACCGACTGTCGCTGAACCGGCCTAAGCTGGTGGATGCTTCGACCGGGAAAACGGCGACCTGGGAAGAAGACGGCGCGCCTCCGAACGAACAGTTCGACGTGTTCGAACGGGCTCAATACGGCGTGATCACGATGCCGCTGCGCCCGGAATTCGGCGGTTCGGAGCAGTTTGCGTTGAAAGCCTACGCCGTGTCGGGACGCGTCGGCGCAGACGGCAATCGTCTGCAGACGTTCGACGTTCCGCTGACTGTCGCCTCGAACGCGGATGAAGAACAATATACCGTGTTCGAGCAGCCCAAAACGCTTAAGGTAGGCGGCCAGTCCGTCGAAATCGAGCGCATGCTGGTCACGCCGCTGCGGATCTACTTGTCCGTGAGCCAAGAAACGGAGCAGACCTTCTTCAGCTTGGTCAACCCGCGTCTGGTCGTGACGCACGACGGTAAGAGAAAGACGCTGGCGCGCGAATCAATGTGGCCTTATCCGGACCGCGCGGAAAAAATCAACTACCGGCTGGTGTATGCCAATACCTCGGGAACCGGACGTCCCGATTCGATCGCGTTCCGCGCGGAAGGCATCGCGAAGGCTCCGGAAGCAGGCAGCGTCTTCGTCGTGGACACGGAAAAGTCCGAAGTGCTGCGGGCGCCCGGAGAAGATTACGCGGCAAGCTTGACGGCAGCGGCGTCGACCGACCTGTCCCAACTGACGGTGACCTACCCGATCTCGTCCAAAGATTGGGCCGAGAACCGTTCCCTGCTGCTTGACCTGACTTTCACGGACGGAGACGGGAAGACGCACAAGCTGCGGGAAGATGCGAACGGATCGTTCGGCGGAGGCATGAGCAATGCCGACGGAACCGCCTCCGCCTACGTCTATCTGGAAAAGCTCGATTATCCGCAGCCGCTGACCTTCAAAGTCGCCGGCGCGCCGGGCTGGACGAAAGACGAGCAGGAGATTACGCTGAAATAAGGGCAAAAGACGCAAGTGCCGGACCGGACGACGCTGTCGTCCGGTTTTTCTTGTCTTTTTTGCCGAATCCGAAAACCGTTCGCCGTCTCCGCGCCGTCTACTATACATAATCGATTAGAAAAGAAACACGCGTGATTGAAGCAGAGGGGGCCTGCAGGTGGATACACCGCTGGAAGTGAAGCAAGGCAGCGCGCGCGCAGCGGAAGAAAACGAAGAAAAGTTTATCGGCAAAATCGCGGAGCATCGGCGGAAGCTGTACGGCATCGCCTTCAGTTATCTGCACAACGAAGCGGACGCGCTCGAAGTGCTGCAGGAAGCGTCCTGCAAAGCCTGGGTCAAGCGCCGGTCGCTGAAGGACGGCGCGGCCTTTCTGCCGTGGATGATCCGAATCCTGATCAACTGCTGCATGGACGAATTGAGAAGGCGCAAACGGGTTTCGCCGTCGGAACGTGCGGGCGAGGACCGCACCGCGGAGATGATCAGCTCGCATCGGATCGACCTGGACCGGGCGCTGGCGCAGATGCAGCCCAAATACCGGCACGTCATCATCTTGAAATACTATCACGACATGACGCTCACTGAGGTCGCCCGCGTCTTGAACAAGCCCGAAGGCACGGTCAAAACCTGGCTGCATAAGGCGCTTAAGCAAATGCGGGAACTGCTCTAACGGCGGGAGCGAGGCGAAAAGGAGGAAAAGGCATGGAAAGCAAACGCGAAGAGCAGTTGTTCCGGCAGGAAGCGGAGAGGGAAGCAAGGGAGACGGCCGGCATCAACGATGAAAAGCTGATGCGCGCCATCCGCAGCGGCGTAAAAAGGGGCGGAGCTCAGAGCCGAAGACGGACCTATCGTTACGTTGGAGCCGGGGCTGCGGGCGCGGCATTGGCCGCAGGCCTGTTTTTGGCTGCCGACGGGCCGGAACTGTGGAACCGAGCGGCTGTCGTTCAGGCGCCCGCACCCGAACAGACGGCGGATGAGGGCGGAAGTTGGGGCGAGTACGAACAATTCCGGGCCAGCGCGTCGGCCGATCCGGTTCTCAAAGCCGCGCTGGACAAAGGGGAAGTGCAGCCGCTGGACGTGACGGCCGAAGGAGACGGATACACGCTGGAGCTGTTCGGTACGGTGCGCGACAGCCGAAAACTTACGCTGCTGTACGCGATCGGCGGAGAAGGGGTGCGTTCGACCGCCGTCAGTCTGGGACGGCTGACGGACGCATCGGGACGGGAGCTCGGGAAGCAGGAAGAGCGCCGGGACTTTTATGTGGACGGTCGTTTGTACGGATACGCAACGTTCGCGTTGAACGGAGCGGAAGGAGAGGAGCTTAAGGCGTTCAAGCTCGAAGCGCCGATCTACAGCCGGACGGCCAATCCCGGTTACGACAAGGACAGCGAGAAGCTGGCCGTGCTGACGGCGGATGTCGCGCTCAAGCCGGCCGCGAACGGAGGCGCAGTCGGCTCGCTTGAGCAGGAACTGGCCGCCGGGCAGACGATGACGGTCGACGGGCAGCTGCTGCGCGTCCAGGAGGCGCTCATCACGCCGCAGCGCGGTTACTTGGTTCTCGTCTCCGACGCGGCCAATGACAAGAACATCTCCCGCTTGGTCGGAGCGAAGCTGACGGTGACGAAGGACGGGAAGGCGACGGTATCGAAAGGAGGGCCCGGCGTCGGGGTCGTCCTGACGGAGGAAGACGGTTCGACGCGCTTCGAATTTACGTTTAATCGGGTGCCGCTGCCGAAAGATCCCGACTCCGTCACGTTCAGCGTGGAAGGGATCGAAGCGCTGAGCCGGGAAGAGCAAAAACTGGTCGTCGACACCGAGAAGAAAAAGGTGCTGCAGGCGCCGGACCCGGGAACGTCGGTGGACGTCAATCCCGGAGCGGAAGGAACCGAAGTGCTTCAATTGAATTATCCGATCGATTCGGAACGCTTCTTCGGCGAGGATCCGCCGTCTCTGATGTATCTGGACACGACCTTCGCCGATGCGGACGGCAAGGAATATCCGCTGTCGTCTTTCGTCGGGGAGAACGGCATGGTCGTCAGCGAAGTGCAGCCGGGCAGCAAATCGACATTCGCATCCTACGTTATGGAAGATAAGGATTATGCGCAGCCGCTTACGTTCAAGATTTTGGTGTACCCGAAGGAAATTCTCGAACACCGCGAACTGAAGCTGAAATGATCGGCGGCGAGGGTTTCGCAAGAAAAAAATAAAAAATGACTTTTGCCGAATCCGTTTGGGCTTGCGCTCCGTCAACATAGTGATTGAATTCTTTTATTATCCAGAGGAGGATGGAAATGAGAAAAAGACTTCAAACCGCAAAAAGGTTCGCAGGCGCAGGCACGGCGGCAGTTTTGGCTTCGAGTATGCTGTTCGCGGCTCCGGGGGCTTTCGCGGCTTCGGCACAATCGGTTCCTGCCGTCTCGGCGTCCGAAAAAGCGCCGGTCGCGAAAGATACGGGAGCGTTCGAGAATTTCCGCAAAGCGATCGGTCAAGACGATGCGGTGCTGACGGCCGCGCTGGACAAGGGCAGCGTGGAAGCGTTGAACGATTCCGTCAGCGGGTCCGGCTACACGCTGAATGTCAAAGGCGCGATTCGGGACAGCCGCAGCCTGACGCTGCTGTACGAGCTGAGCGGGGACAACGCGGACAAAGCGGCGCTCAGCCGTATTTCGCTCAAAGAAGGCGGCCGGGAACTGGTTAAGTCCCAAGGCCTCTCGAACTCGACCGTCATCGGCGGCAAAGTGTACGGTTACGCCTCGTTCCGCCTGGCGGAGTCGGACGGCACGCTGGGCACGTTCAGCGTGACCGCGCCGGTATACAGCCGCACGCCGAATCCGGGCTACGATCCGACCAGCAAGCTGCTGACGACGCTCAAGCTCGACGTGCAGACCGACCCGACGAAGTTCGGACAGCACGAAAGCAGCCTGAAGACCGGGCAGACGATCACTTTGGACGGACAGAAGCTGAACGTGACGGAAGCTTACAGCACGCCGCTTCGCACTTACGTGACCCTTACCGCGGACAAGTCGAACAGCAAAGAAATTTTCCGCCTGTACGGCGTGAAGCTGACACTGGGCAAAGACGGCGTCGAACAGACGGCGCGGCCGCAGCTGGGCGTGTCGTACAACGACGGTTCCGATTACATTTTCGAATTCCCGAACGAAGCGCTGCTGACCGAGCCCGACAGCGTCGTCTTCCATGCGGACGGGATCGAAGCTCTGGACAAGGACCAACTGAAGGCGAAGCTGGATACGAAAAAAGGCACCGTCGACGCTCCCGCGATTCCTGACCTGAAAGTGAAAGTGGAAGATGCTTCGAAGGACGTATCCAAAGCCACGTTTACGTACAAAGTGGACCCTGCCCTTTACGAGGATCCGCAGGATCTGGCTTCGCAGCTCGTGCTGGGAACGGAGTTCACGGACGCGTCAGGCAAGAAGCATAAAACGGTCGAAGCGCCGGACGGTTCCGGTTTCGGCTACTCCTATTCCTACGGCGACAGCGAGGAAGGCATCGTGACCGTGTATTTCAAAAAAGGCAGCTATCCGCAGCCGCTGACATTCGACATCTATATGTATCCGAACCTGATCCCGGACGCGCAAAATCTGGATTTGAAATAAGCGTTCGGCGTCAAAAGACCGCGATCGGACCGTCTTCCCGGGAAGACGGTCTTTTTTAATGCCTGTTTTTCCGGCTTTTGTTAAAATAAATCAATCGTTTTGAACGGGCGGCGCGTCTTACAGGCATCAGATTTTGCAAAAGGCTGATATCGGAGGCGGCGCGGAGCCATGCGGCGGCATAGGCTTCGGCGGCGCATCCGGTTCCGTCGGCAGGGGCTGCTGCAGCGGCCCGGACAGGAGGGGAATGAATATGGAGAAGGCGGTGGAGAAAGCGGAACGGCACACGGAAATGGAACGTTCCGCGAACGCGGAGGAAGAGCTTTTTTTCAAACGGATTTCGGAGCAGCAGCGGAAATTGTACGTGATCGCGTTCAGTTATCTGCGCCGCGAAGCGGACGCGCTGGAAGCGGTGCAGGAAGCGTCCTGCCGGGCGTGGATCAAGCGGAAAAAGCTGAACAACCCGGACATGTTCTCGAGCTGGCTCGTCCGGATCGTCATCAACTGCTGCATGGACGAGCTAAGGCGAAGAAAGAGGGCATTTCCGACCGCGGAGATCGAAGAGAGACACGCGGAGGAGATGCGGAGCAACGAACGGATCGACCTGGAAAGGGCGTTCGGACGAATGAAGCCCAAGTACCGCCATGCGGTCATGCTCAAATATTATCACGGCATGACGTCGGCGGAGATCGCGAAGGTGCTGGGAAAGCCGGAAGGAACGATCAAGACGTGGCTGCGCGAAGGGCTGAAGCAGCTGAGAACGTTATTATAAAGCGAAAAACGGGAGGGAACACGGATGACCAACCATGAAGAAGAGAAGCTGCGGCGAGACGCCGAACGGGCGGCGCGCGATTCGGAAAAGGTCGGGAGCATGGAATTGAACGAGGCGACGCGGCGGGGGATCGGTCAAGGCAAAAAACGTGCGGCACGCCGCCGCGCGGTCTACGGGACCGGGGCGGTAACGGCCGCGGCCGCGGCGATGATCGCGCTGTCCTCGTCGCTGATGCCGGGATCGGGCGCTACCGGCGACGAACCGGGACAGCCCCGGGTAACGGCCGGAGTGCCGAACGGCGGGCAGGAGGCGGACGCGCAAAAAGAAAACCCGAAAGACTATCGGGGGGTCGGCATGGACGCGAACGTGTCCCGGATCATCGAACGCGGACACATGTCTTCGATCGATCGGACGGTCTCCAAAGACGGATATACGCTGACTCTTCGGGGCGAGGCGATGGATGACCGGAAGATGTTCGTCGCGCTCTCCGTGAAAAACGATACGGATCAGATTGCCCGGGTCAGCCGCACGGAAGTCGATTTCGGCGAGGGCGTCCACAGCCAGTGGAAAAGCCGCATGGGGACGGAAGGCGAGCTGATTCCCGGCAGCACCGCGACCTATATCGCGGAGATCGAACTGTCGCCGGAAGACGAATATCCGGAAGACGCGATTTTCCGTGCCGGAATCACTCCGGGAGACTTCGGCCGGCCGGCCGGCCAAGAAGTGACGATCGACGTTCCTTTCAAGGCGCATACGGAAGCGCTGAAGGACGAAATCGAGACGGTGGAAGTCAATCGGGAGCTTGAAGTATCGGGGCAGAAGATCGAAGTGAAAAGCGTGGAAATTACCCCGCTCGGCATTTATCTGGACTACGCGGAAAACGAAGCGAACGACAAGCGGTTGTTCAGCCTGATCGATCCGAAGCTGAAGCTGACGGACGCGGACGGAACAACTGTCGCCAATCCCCGTTTTATCGGCGGAACCTACGGCAAAGACACGCTGAACTTCGAAGCGGCCGACCTGGAAAGCCCGTCTTCCATCGACTTTTCGGTAGCGGGAATCTCCGCCGCGGACCCTGAACAGACCCGGCTTGTGCTCGATACGGAAACCGGGAAGATCGTCGAAGGGGGCGAAGGCCTGACGGTGTCCGTCGACCCGGACGAAAAGGAGATCACGCTGGAGCGCACGGTGGGCGAGTACAACGAGTATAATCAGGTCCATGCGGATGCGTTCATGCTGGAAGAAACGTTTACCGACGCGAAAGGCATCGAGCACAAGCTGTCCGATCCTCTCGGAGAACGGGAGAACCGGGACGGCAAGATGACGGAATCGCTTACGGTCGGACTCGGCGCGGGCGAAGTGGCACAGCCGGCCGAATTCCGCATCCGGAGTTATTGGAACCCGATTCTCGAAGCCGCGGAACTGAAAATCAAATGAGGCCGCGCGTCGGTATCGAAAAGCCGTTTTCCGTCAAGGAAAACGGCTTTTTCGCCTGTGCCCGCTTGCGTTTCGGGCCGCGTTTGTCTATATTGGAAAAAAATCGAAACGGGGAGGGACGGGCATGACTTATTCGCAGCGCGGCAGCTCGCAGGCCGGGGCTTCTTCGAATATCGCGCACCTGGAATACCGGATCGGCGAGCTGAGCGACCGGACGCGGCGGCTGGCGGACGAGATCGAAGCTTCGCAAAGCGGACCTGAAGAGCGTTTGAAGGAACTGCGGGCCGAACTGGAACAGGCGCGCAACGAACTCGGCGGACTGCAGGAAGAACTCGCGGCGTACGAAGATTGACGCCGAGGGTTCTTTTTGGTTGGCGCGGTAACGGGAAAAGCGCGGACCGCCTTTGCGGTGCCGCGCTTTTCCGGAACCCGTTTCCGGCTCCGGCTTTCGTTCCGTTGTTCCGCGTTTGGGGTCCGCTTCCGATTCAGCCCTGCGGTTCCGGCTTGAGCGCGTCGCGGTAATACAGCCGGAACAGGATGTCCTGGTTGTAATTGCCGAAGCCGCTGCCGAACAGCGTAACGCCGCCGACATGCTGCGCTTCGCTGCGCACGCCGATCCGGAATTTCCACTCCTTGCTCGACGGAGAAATTTGGTCCAGCGTAACGGAAGAGAGCGGCGTGCCGTCCATAAAGGTACCGCTCCGATTAATCTTCAGCCTTTTCAGCAGTCCGTATTGATTGATGTCGTTCGGCCACCAGGCCGGCGTCAGATTGCCTCGCCGCTCGCCGTAGTCGCCCGGACTCGTCCAGGTGCCGAGCTCGACGCCGTTCACGTAGAACGTAATGTCGGACGGCCAGTTCTCGTCGATGCCGGGCGCTTCGGACGAGATTTCCATCGAAATCTCCAGCTCTTCCGGCGTCTGGCTGGACAGCAGAAAGTTCGGGGCGCGATATTCGACGAAGCCCTGCCCGAACCAGAGAATGGAAGCGTTCACCCGTTCCGGCGACAGAAAAAATCGAGGGTCGTCGAACTGGCCGATCATTTTCTCCGTCGTGGCGAGTCCGCAGGTCGGATGCACTTCCCAGTCGGTAAAATGGCCGATCGGGACGTTGACCGGATGCACGGAGCGGCGATCGCTGCCGGCTTTGGGCAGGATGATCTCGATTCGGTCTTCGGCCAGCGAGCAGACTTTGCGCGCCCCGCCCCGGCCGGCCATCCGCTCCGTACGAATCAGTCCGGCCGTCTCGAGTTTGCGCACGTGCATGGTCATAATGGCGCTGCTGAGTCCCGAAGCTTCGGCCAGCTCGCGCACGTTCATCGGCCGCTCGGCAAGCAGCGAGAGCAGATTAAGGCGGACTTTGCTGGCAAGCGCCTCGTAGACGGGCAGCGATTGTTCGGTGATGTCCAGTTCCATGGCTTCCTCCAAATGGCAGTGATTTTCAAAATATCCGATAGGTGATCGTCTTCCTATCAGTATATAATGCGGAGCGTACAAAAGCACGGCCTGCGCCGGATCTCGTGCAATTCGGCTGTCGAATCCGGGCAAATTTCGACAATACGGTTTCATCGAGGCGTCATCCTCTTTAATAATGAAGCATACGAAACGACTTTAAACCTGTTCCGCATCGGAAACGGGATTCGATAAAGGAGAATATACACATGACGGCAGCAGAACGGACAGTGCACTTTTACGTGGGAACCTATGCTTCGGAAACGGAGGACAGCTTGTTTCACTGCGTCTTGAATGCGGAAAACGGCGAAATGCGACTCGTTTCCGGATTAAGCGGGATCGAAAATCCGTCCTACCTCAAAACGCAGGCGGGGCGGGGAACGCTGTATGCGGCGAGCGAAAAAGAGGACGGCGAAATTTTCGCGTACACGATCGACCCCGAGGCCAAAGAGCTGCATCTGCACGACCGAAAGTCTTCGGAAGGATCCTCGCCATGCTTCGTCGAAACGACGCCCGACGGCAACACGCTGCTGGCTGCCAATTACGGGGGCTGCGTCACGGCATTCTCGATTCGGGACCGGGGCGTGCTTCGGTTGGAGAGCCGCGTTCGGCATACCGGATCGGGACCGAATCCGCAGCGCCAGGAAGGACCGCATCCGCATTCGTTCGTTCCTTCGCCGGACGGCGTGTTTCTGTTTGCGCCCGATCTCGGGACGGATCGCATCGCCAAATATACGCGCGAAGACGAGCTGCTGTTCAGGCAGGACGATACCGTGCTGCCGCCGGGAACGGGCCCGAGAACGCTCGTTTTTCACCCGGGAGGCCGCTGGGCTTACGTGTCGGGCGAATTGGACAACACGGTAACGGCCTTTCATTACGAAGCGCAGATCGGCCGGTTGACGCCGATTCAGCGCGCGGAGCTTCTGCCGGAAGACCGGGCCGCCGATCCGGCCAATACGGCGGCGCATGCCGCGGTATCGCCGTGCGGGCGCTACGTTTACGTATCGAACCGCGGCGACGACAGCATCGCGCAGTTCGCCGTCGATCCGGAAGACGGACGGCTGACCTTCGTCGAGCGGGTGCCGTCGGAAGGACGGGTCCCCCGTCATTTCGCGATGACGGAAGGCTTTTTGCTGGCGGCCAACCAGGAGAGCGGCAGCATTGTTTCTTTCTCGGTTAACCCCGAAGACGGCCGGCTGACGCCGACGGGATTCGCGCTGGAGCTGAACCGTCCCGTATGCGTCTGCCCGCTGACGGAATAGAAGAGCGGAGGAGTCCCGTTCCGAAGAAGCGCGGAGACGGGCGCATGAAGGAGGGAGCGGAGTGAAAGCATTCGACTACGATCTCGATTACGAGAATCTGGATCTGCGGAAGCATCCCGAGCTGTATCGGATCGGCCGCGGCGAACAGGGCGTACTGCTCGTTCAGCCTTACAAGGGCGAGATTTTGCCGCACTGGCGCTTCAAGACGCCGGAGATCGCGCGCGAATCGTCGGACAAGATCTATGCCCTGTTTTTGGCCTATAAGGAAGCGGACGATTTCGTCGGCATGGATATGGCCCGGAAGTTTTTGCAGATGGGTTACACCAGGGCCCGGCGGTATACGAATTATAAAGGCGGGCGAAAATACGCGGAAAACGGCACGCTGTCGATCCGAAAAGGAGACCCGCAGAAAGCCGAATCGGCCGGCATTTTCAAGCGGGCCTGGGAAAAGGCGAAAACGGACGAGGACTATAAGCGCATGATGAACGAGCACCGGGAAAGGTACGAACAGTAAAAAGCCGCGAAGCAAGACTTCGCGGCTTTTTTGCGCAATGAAGGAATAGCCGTGCGTAAAGCCGCTTTTCGGCAGCGGCGTCTTGCCGCTCGGCGCGGACCGAATGCCCGCTCAGCGGGAAGACAGCGCCGCATTCGGTTCGGCGGACCGGGAAGCGGAAGCTTCAGCCTTCCCGCTCCGAGGCCCGGGAACCGCGGAAGCCCCGTATTCCCCCGGGCCGCGTTCCGGGGAATGCGGCGGCTGCGCCGATGCCGGGCGCAGCTGCGGCGTGAGCCCGGCGTAAGGGCGCTCCCGCCGCTTGGCGGCGGCGGGCCGCAGCGCGGCGAAGCCGACCGCCGCGAGCACGAGCTGCGCGGCGAGCAGCCACGGCGCCGCTTCCGCGCCCAGCGGCGCATTCAACAGCGCCGGAGCCGCCGCGAGCAGCGGCACGATGCGCCGCAGCACGGGCCGTTCGGCCCGGTAGCCCGGCTCGAGCAGCCGGGCGGCGAGCAGCGCCGCCAGCAGCCACGACAGCAGGCGGCAGAGCGGGAGCCACATGGAGCCGCCCAGCTCGGGCTCCCGGGCGAACTGCCAGCCGGCGGCGCCCGCCGCCGCCAGCAGCGCAGGCACGAGCGCCGGCGTCAGCAGGCGCAAAAAGCCGCCGCCCCAGGAGGGACGCTCTTCTCGCTCGAGCAGTATGCCCAGTTCGTGGCGGGTCCGCTCCAGCTCGCGGTGCAGCGCTTCGTGCAGCAGCGGAAGGCGTTCGGAACCGCCTTCATGCAAATACAGCGCAAGCTGCCCGTCCAGTTCCGACGCGAAGCCCTGCATGCCCTGGCAGAGCAGCAGCCGCTCGCGCATCCGGCTTTCCAGAGCGGGAGACGGCATCCTGCCGGGGCCTGCGACCGCTTCGTCCAGCAGCGCGGCCGCGGAGCCGATCGCTTCCAGCGCCGCCCGCAGGCGCCGTTCCCGGTTGGCCGCGCGCCGGCTCAACGCCCGGCGCGCTTGTTCGTAAATCCATATCGCAAATGCGGCCGTTGCCAGCCAGACATAGGTTTCCATTCCGATTCGCCTTCCTCTCGCATAACCTTCCCTACCCACTATTACACAAGCATGCGGCCTCTTCAAGCGTTCCGGCACGCTAACCGCCGCGAATTGTCGGTATCTTTGAAATCCGGAAGGATTCGAAGGCCCGCCGCGGCGCGCCCGATGGGCGCTCATGGACAAACGGGGCGGGGGCGCGTACAATTCGGGGCGCGGGGGAAGACGGAATCCGGTCCTTCCGGCAGGGAGCAATGCCGCGCCGGAGAGGAAAGCCGCAGGGAACCGGGAGGGACGAAAGGTTATCCGCCCCGGCGAGAGCCGTCTTCCCCGGAAACGGGTATAGGAGTAAAGAAGCCGAATCGGCAAATATCCGGCCGTCCAGACGGCCGAACGAAAGGACGGAACAACCATTGATGAAAATATTGGTACTTGGAGCGGAGGGCGCGATCGGACGCCGCATCGTTAAGGAAGCGCTGGATCGGAAGTGCGAAGTGACGGCGCTGCTGCGCGACGCTTCGCTGCTGGGCGAAGAGCGGGCTGCGCTGCATGTGCGGGAGGGCGATCTTCTGGCGCCCGGCGCGATCGCAGAAGCGGCCGCGGGCTGCGAAGCGATCTTGAGCGCGTTCGGTTCGGAGCCCGGCGAAGGCCCGCTGCTGCCGGAAGCGGCGCGCATGATCGTGGAAGGAGCCCGGACGGCGGGCGTTGAACGCCTGATCGTCGCCGGCGGCTCCGGCACGCTGCTGGCGGAGCCGGGCGTCCGTCTGATGGATACGCCGGATTATCCGGCGGAACTTCGGCCGCTGGCGCAGGCGCATGCGGACGCTTACGAAATTTTTGCGGCGAGCGACCTGGAATGGACGTATGCCAGCCCGGCCGCCTGGATCGAACCGGGACGGCGCACGGGCAATTTCCGTATCGGCACCGTGCTGATGGTTACCGACGAAGAAGGACACAGCCGCATCAGCGTCGAAGATTTTGCCGCCGCCGTCATCGACGAACTGGACGACCCGAACTTTATCCGTTCGCGCTTCACGGTCGCGTATTGATTCGGCCTGCAGGAGCAAAAGGCGCGCCGGATCTTCGAGAGGGAAGGAGACGAAGCAGACCATGTTAATCGTTACTTCAGAGCAGATGAGAAGAATCGACCGCTGCACGATCGACGAACTGGGCATTCCCGCCTCGGCGCTGATGGAATCCGCCGGACGGGCGGTCGCCGAAGAAGTGCTGGATTTTTGCCGGGGCCGGCTGCATTCGGCCGGAGGCGCGGCGGGAGCCGGAACGCGTCCCGACGGTTCGCCCAAACGCGGCGTAACGTCGGATAGTCCCGTGCTGGAAGATAAGCTGATCGCTCCGTTTGACGGAGCGGAGCGGGAGCACTGGCTCATTCTCGCGGGAAAAGGCAATAACGGAGGCGACGGGTTGGCGGCGGCGCGTTATCTGCAGGACGCCGGCATAAAGGTCTCCATTCTGTGCGCCGAAAGCCCGGATTCTTTTTCGAAGGAAGCGTCGGTGCAGTTCGCGGCGGCCCGGCGTTCGGGCATTCCCGTGCTGGAGACGCCGGGCCTTCCTTCGGATGCGGATTTCGGGCCGTACACGGGCCTCGTCGATGCCTTGTTGGGCGTCGGCGCGAGCGGAGAACCGCGCGAGCCTTACGGCGGATTGATCCGGGCGGCCAACGGCAGCGGCCTGCCGATCGTGGCCGCCGACATTCCCAGCGGCCTGAACGCCGATACGGGACAGACGGCGCAAGCCTGCATCCGGGCGGAGCGCACGGTGTGCATCGCCTTTCTCAAGGCGGGGCTGGTCCAATATCCGGGGGCGAAAGCCGCCGGCGAAGTCCGCGTGCGTGCCGTCGGCATTCCGCGTCTGGCCGCTTCGCGTATCGACGAGGGGCCGAACGCGCATTTGATTACGGAACATTCGCTGCGCGAAACGCTGGAAATCGACACCTCGCGGAAGCGGGCGGAAGACAGCCACAAAGGTACTTACGGCCATGTGCTGGTCGTGGGCGGCAGCCGTCTGATGAGCGGAGCGGGCTTCATGGCTTCGCGTGCCGCGCTGCGCATCGGCAGCGGACTGGTCACCTGGGCGCTGCCGTCGGCGCTGCTGCCGGATATCGTCGGCCACGTGCCGGAGCTGATGGTCGCCGAGGGGGCCCAAGGAGACGGCTGGAACCGAGATTCCGCCGAGACGATTCTGAAGCTTGCGGAAAAAATGGACGTGTTGGCGGTCGGGCCGGGGCTCGGCCGCTTCGAAGACGACACGGAATGGCTGAAGGAGCTGTGGACCGGTTCGGACGTGCCGCTCGTGATCGATGCGGACGGATTGAATATTTTGGCCGATGCCGGCGAATCCCTGAAAGATTGGGGCCGCCGCGAGAACGTCGTGCTGACGCCGCATCCCGGCGAGATGGGCCGCCTGCTGGGCGTGCCGACCGCGGAGCTGCAGAAGGATCGCCTGGGAGCCGCAAAAGCTTACGCCGCGGAACACGGCGTGACCCTCGTGCTGAAAGGCGCCCGCACCGTCGTCGCTTCGCCGGAAGGAGCGCTTTTCGTCAATACGACGGGCCACCCCGGCATGTCGACCGGAGGAACGGGCGACGTGCTGACCGGCGTCGTCTCCGGGCTGCTCGCCCAAGGGTTGTCGCCGCTGCAGGCCGCCGCGTTCGGCGTCTACCTGCACGGACGCGCCGGAGAACGCGCCGCCGAACTGCGCGAGCATCCGGCTTCGCTGCTGGCCAGCGACGTGATCGAAGCGCTGTAAGCGTTCGGGCGCAGGACTTTCGATCGGACGGTTTTTTCCGCCATGCAGAAAAGCCCTCGGAAAACGGATTTCCCGTTTTGGAGGGCTTTTTCTGCTCGGCCGAAACCGACCTTTGCTTTTTTATACTTTGAATCGGTTAACGGCTTCTTCCAGCTTTTCCATCGTGGAGCGAAGAGCGGCAGAACGGTCGTCTACGTTTTCGAAGCCGGAGGTCTGCGACTCGATGGCCGCCAGAATTTCTTCGGTACTCGCCGCGGTCTGTTCGGCATGTGCGGATACCATTTGAACGAATTCCAACATTTGTTCCTTGCCTTGATTGAGACCGGTCATCTCGGCCGCGAGATCGCGCGTCGTTCCGCTCATCTGCTGCAGGGAGGCGCGCATCTCCGCGAAAATTTCCGACACGTCCCGGACTTTTTCTTCTTGAGCGCGGGTTTGTCGGTTGGCGGTCTGAATCGCTCCCACGGTTTGCTCGCCGGACTCGATTACATTGGTTACAAGGTTCTGGATCCGGTTCACGGAGACTCCGACCTCTTCGGACAGCTTATTGATCTCGCTCGCCACGACGGAGAAGCCGCGTCCGTGTTCGCCGGCGCGCGCCGCTTCGATTCCGGCATTCAGGGAGAGCAGGTTGGTCTGTCTGGAAATGCGGTGAATATCTTCGGCCATCACATGGATCGCTTCGATATCCCGCATCAGCGTCCCGAGTTTCTCTTCTACGGAGCGGGAGGCGGCTTCGTTCGTGCGTATGCCATCAAGCAAATCGTTCATGAGCAGATCGCCCTTTTCCTCTTGCTTGATGGCCAGCAAGCTTTGTCCGTTCAAGCCTTCGGCTTGGGAACGGCCGACCGAGATGCCCTCGGCCAAGCTCTGAATTTCGCGCATGCCCTGTTCGACGTATTCGGCCTGCTTGGAAGCGGAGGAGGCGATTTCCTGAATCGATCCGTTGATGTCCGCCGCGATTTTTCTCGTCCGGCCGGTCATATCGTTGATTTCCCGGGCGCCGGAAGTGCCGAGCAGGGCAGATTCTTTCACTTCCGACACGATGGACTGAATCTTGGCGATGAACAGGTTGGCGGCTTCGCCCAGATGCCCGATTTCGTCTTTCGAACCGATCGTCAGCCGCTGCGTCAGATCGCCTTCGCCTTCCCCGATTTCCGTCATGGCCCGCCGGAGCGCGCCGATCCGCTTGACCTGCCGTCCGATTACGACGAACAGGAGGCCTGCCGCGACTGCAAGGCCGAGCGCGGCGGTCAGGATCGTAATATGCAGAATCGTGTCCAGCACCTCGTCGGACAGAATCAGAACGAGCGTTTCTCCATTGGAAAGCGTCGCGAAATGGTAAGCGGCTTTTTGTCCGTCGAACGAATCCAGCACCGGTTTTCCGTTTTTCAGGCCGGACTGCATCAGAGCCGAAAACGAAGCGTCCGGTTTAAAGCCTTCGGCCTCCGTAGAAAAGGTCAATTGTCCGGAAGCGTCCAGCACTCCTGCGAACTTGACGTCATCGCCGAGCTGTTCTTTAAGATCGGTCAAGACGGTGCGGGCTCCGATCTTTTGCTCCAATTCGGTCAGCTTGGCCCCGTCTCTGCCGACTTGGATAATGCGGGGGGAGGACCAGCCGGATACCCCGACAAATTTATACAGCTTGCCGTCGACGGTCCGGTTCTGGGCCGGCTGCGATACGGACGTTTCGCCGCCGGTGATCAGCTTCATGAATTCGTAAGCCTGCGCTTTGGGATCGGCTCCGAAGTCGAAATCGACCTTTTCGCCGAAGTTGGTCAAGGCAAGCTTGCCCTGTTCGTCGGAAATCCACACTTCGTCGATCCCGGCTTTTTGGACGAGAGCTTTCACTGTCGCGTAATCCAGACTGCCCCGGTCATAGAGGTAAGAAAGCAAAACGGATTGTCCGATCATTTCCTGTTCCATGACGTCTTCTGCGGTTTTTTGCGCAATAAGCGCGTTTTCCAATCCGATTTTGGCCGTGATCAGCGTCGTGTTCTCCTTGCGGAGAAGGCTGTCTTCGGTCAGTTTGTAGGCAACTCCCGCAATGGCCGACGAAACAAGCGCCATTACGATCACAAGCGGAAGGATCATTTTCATTTTCATGGATGTCATATTCGTTCGTCCCTCTTTCTCTCTTTCGGTATCATCGACCCGGTATTATATCGGCAGCTTCCGAGCCGCTTTTTAGATGGCGGACAGAGAGCAAAAATAAAGGACCGCAGCCGTCGGGATATTCGATATCCACACGGCTGCGGTCCTTCGTATTTTCAATAAAGCTTGTCTTATACCCGGAAAGTCGACACCGACAGATGCAGCTGGTCCGCAAGTTGAGCCAGTGCCTGCGAAGAAGACGCGGTCTGTTCGCTGGCGGCTGCCGACTCTTCGCTGGCTACCGTGATGCCGCTGAGCGTCTGCATGACTTCCGCCGTCTGGGCGGCCTGTTCTTCGCTGGCCGCGGCGATCCCGTTCACCTTGAGCGACGTGCTGCCGACGCGGTCGACGATTTCGTTGAAAGCGCGTCCGGACTCGCCGGCATGCTGCAGATTCGTATTGACCGCAGAAACGCTCTTCTCGATGTTGGACTGCATGGATCGAATGATGGATGTAATTTCTTTGGTGGCCGCGCCGCTGCGCTCGGCCAGCTTGCGCACTTCGTCCGCGACCACGGCGAAGCCGAGTCCCGACTCGCCGGCCCGTGCCGCTTCGATCGCCGCGTTCAAGGCAAGCAGATTGGTTTGCGCGGAGATGTCGTCGATGACGCCGATGATATCCCCGATTTTTGTGGAATGCTCTTCGAGCTTGCCGACCTGGAAAGTCACGTCTTCCATGCTCTGCAGGGCAAGCTGAATCGTTTCCCCGCCGGCATGCGCCATTTCCACGGTCGCGTTCGACAGTTCGGCGGCGTCTTCCGCGCCCTTCGCCACGTCTTCGATCGCCACGGCCATGTCTTTGAACAGTTCGTTGATGGAACGCGCCGATTGCAGTTGAACGGACGTTCCGCCCGCGATCTGTTGGGTGCTGGCGGAGATTTGCTCCGAGGAAGCCGCCACGTTCTGTGCCGAATCCTGGATGCCGCCGATCAGAACGGACAGCTTGTCGACCATTTTGTTGACGGACAGCGACAGTTCGCCGACTTCGTCTTTGGACTCGTAGTCCGATTTCTTGCGCAGGTCGCCGTCGGCGATCTCTTTCAGAATGTTGTTGATCCGTTTGACCGGACTGCTGATCATGGCGGTTACGAGGGCGACGAGCAGGAGACCGAAAGCGAGCGAAGCGGCGATGACGATCATCGTCCACAGCGAAGCCCGGGCTACATCGGCTTTGGAAGCCGCATCGGCCTCGGAAGCCAACTTTTCGTTGAGAGCGCCGAGTTCTTCGATGGTTTCGTACATTTCGGTGCTGACCGGTCCCACTTCGTCGGTTACGTATTTTTGGAAAGCCGCGTCGCTCGACGTTTCGGCCAGCTCTATAGCGTTTGCGTAGAGCTTCTGGTATTCGGCCCAATAGTTATCGAATTCGGCCAGCAGAGGCGTTTCCTGTTCCGACAGGTTGGTCGCCCGATAAGTATCCATGCTTGCGTTTACTTTGTCTACGAGCGGATTAATCGTTTCCGCGATTTCCTGCTTTTGAGCTTGAGTCGTGGCGATCGCGATATCGCGCGAGGTGATACGCAGCTTCAGCAGCGTGCTTTCGGTAGCCGCCAGATTTCGGATCGGGATCATGTTTTCGCTGTAAAGCCTATTGAGATTGTCTCGCATCATGTTGATGTTGGTAAGACCGTAGAGACCGACGCCCGCGGTCAGCAGGGTCATTGCCATGACCACCATCATAAGCTTCGTTAAAATTTTTCGATTTCTGAACCACCGCATCCTGTCATCACTCCATTTTATTTTTTAAGCCTTAACGGCTTCGACTCTTGTTCCGGTGTCTATATGTTTTTTCGTCACCCGAACATCATTTTTTGATATCGGATTCTCATAAATGTAAAAAAAATATATTTTTAAGTCCGTATTCCAGGCTGCCAAGCATAAAAAAATACCGTCGATCCCGAAAAAAAGGGACGGCGGTATTTTGAAATAAAGCGGACTGCGGTCGCCCGCTTTCGTTATGCGTCGTTCCGGATCGTTGCCGCTTCGGCAGCGGGAGCGGCCAGGCGTTCGCGGCCTCCCATATAAGGACGCAGCGCTTGGGGCAGATAGATCGAACCGTCTTCGAGCTGATGATTTTCCAGCAGCGGAATCAGCAGACGCGGGACGGCGGCCGCGGTATTGTTCAGCGTATGGCAATAATGCAGCCTGCCGTCCTCTCCGCGATACCGAAGACCGGCACGGCGGGCCTGGAAATCGCCGACGTTCGACGCCGAATGCGTCTCGCCGTAAGCGTTCCGGCTCGGCATCCACGTTTCGATATCGTACTGCTTGTAATTTTTTTGCGACATGTCCCCGATGCAGACGGCGACTTTGCGGTACGGGAGTTCCAGCAGATCCAGCAGATCTTCGGCGTTGCGCGTGATCTCCTGCAGCAGCCGCTCGGATTGTTCGGTTTCGCCCCGGCAGATCACGACCTGTTCGACCTTGGCGAACTGGTGTACCCGGTACAGCCCGCGCACGTCGCGCCCCGCCGAACCGACTTCGCTGCGGAAGCAGGTCGAGACGCCGGCGGCGCGGATCGGCTCCGTCACGTCGAGGATTTCGTCCGCGAAATACGCAATCAAGGGGACTTCCGACGTTCCGACCAACCAGGCGTCCTCGCCTTCGATCCGGTAAGCCTGATCCCGACCGGTCGGGAAAAAGCCGGTGTCGCGCATGGCCCGGGTCCGAACCATCAGCGGAACGTCCATGCCGGTGAACCCGCGCTCTTCCAGCAGATCGAGCGCCAATTGCTGCACGGCGCGCTGCAGCTTCAAGCCGTCGCCTTTCAGAAAATAGCTGCGGGCGCCGGCTACCTTGACACCGCGCTCCGTGTCGAATAATTCATGAATCTGCCCCAATTCGACATGATCCCGCGGCTCAAACTCGAACCGGGGCGGCTGCCCGGTTACGCTTACGACGACGTTATCCGCATCCGAACGGCCCGCCGGCGTGTCCGGCGACACAAGATTCGGCACGCGATCCATCAGATGCCGATAGCGCTGCAGAACCGTATCCAACTCGGCTTCGGCCGCCGCCAGCGCCTCCTTATCCGCACGCATGCTTTCCTTCTCCCGCCGCGCTTCGTCCCGCCGCCCGTCTGCGATCATTGCCCCGATCTCTTCGCTGCGGCGGTTGCGCCGGGCGCGCAGCGTCTCCGCCCGTCCCGCCAATTCCCGTCTGCGATCGTCCGTCTCCAGCAGTTCCGCGATCGAGACCGCGATGCCTTTGCCGTCCGCCGCCGCCTGAAATTCCGCCGCCCGTTCCCGGATATTCCGAATGTTCATCATGTTTTCGCACGCTCCTTTGGATGGGGTGAAGATAAAAAAACGCAAAAACGCCCTCTCGTTTGGGACGAGGGGCGTGTGATCTACGCTCGCGGTGCCACCCAACTTGACCGTTCGCAGGGAACGATCCGCTCTGGAGTATCGCGGTAACGGGCGAATCCCGGTTGACTTAGGCGGCCTGCCGCAATTGGCGAATGTGAGGCGGGCCCTTGACGAAAACGCCTCGGAGTTGGATGCTCTTCATCGGCACGGTGAAATCTAAAATTGTGATTCCCAGTATAGCTCGGGGATCGTCAGGCGTCAACCGGCGGGAGAGAGGGAGGAAAGCTTCGGACTTTTCGGCTTACGCAAAAAAAGAGGCCCGGATTCGGGGGAATCCGGAGCCTAAGGCGTATCCTGCTGCTTATGGAGTTGGAGATACGCCGGAAGGGAAGGAGAAAAAGATATGATGAAGCGGGTCCCGGCAGCGGAAGCGAAGTCTGGATGATAGATACCGGTCGGGAAGCCGCGGAACACCCGGTAGGGGAAAAGGCGGCAAATCGTTTGGGAATCGGACGGACTGAAGTTGGCGGGAAGGGATGTCCGATTTTGTCGAATGCTGATTAGCTTGCTTGCGTTTCGATCTATATTCCGGCGCGATCCGGAATGAAGCCTGTCATTAGGCGGTGATTCCGTTGTAGCGGCTGGTCAGTTCTTCGAACCATTCTTTGTCCTTGAGCTGCAGCGCGAGATCGATCAGGTTGTTGAGCTCGTGACGCTCCAGTTCGACCTGGTCGTTGAAGCTGACGTTTGCGGAGATCGTAATGCGCTCTTCAGGAGCCTTGGAAAGATCGATGTCGACGTTTACTTCGACTTCGGCGTCCATGTATTCTTTTTTCAGGAAGTAGATCACTTCGCAGAGGATAACCGGTCTGACGTAGCTCTCGAAAGAGCAGTCCATGACTTTGACCCAGTAGTGCGAGTTGGAGAAGTGCAGCGTCTGTCCGGCTTCCGTGTTGTCGGCATTCGGGACGTCTTGGGTCAGTTCGAGCAGAACAGGCTCCGCTTCGAAAAACTTCGTGATTTGTTTGTGGAGAACTTCCATGATTCCTTGTGTATTCAGCGTGATCATGACTGCTGCACCTCTCTCTTGGTTAGTTGTTTTTTGTCGGTTAATGAATGACTTTGTCGATTTTTGTTGGTGTTTTGTTTCATTGAATTATTTATCGGTGAAGGAAAACGAAAGTTTATAGCTTTTTTAAAAAGATTTCGCAAAATCTACTCGTAAAAGATTAATAGGAACTTCTTCCGATACGCGCCTATTTTCACGGACGCAAAAAAGTACCGGAGGGTCCTAGAGAGGACCTTCCGGTACTGGGAAGTGCGAGCGGTCAGAACGTTTACTTGTCGAGTTTCGGCAGTTTTTTCGCCTGTTCCTCGACTTCGCGAATCGGATCTTCGTGCGTTTTCGGCTCGACTTTCTTGGAAGTGAACCAGCCGATCAGCGCGATGGCGACGAGAACGATGTAGAAAGTCGATTTCCAGATCGTACCTTCGACAAAGTCGTGCGGCACGACGCCGATCGCTTCGTGGCCCAGCGTGTGCATGCCCAGCTTGACGCCGACCCAGCCCACGATGACGAATGCGGCCGTTTCCAGACCCGGACGGGAGTGCAGCAGGCCGACGAACAGGTTGGCCGCGAAACGCATGATCACGAGGCCGATGAAGCCGCCCGCGAAGATAACCGCAAACTGTCCCGTATCCAGGCCGCCGATGGTGCCCCAGTTGGTCGGAGGGAGAGCCACGGCGAGCGCCACGGCCGCCAGAATGGAGTCCACCGCGAACGCGAGGTCGGCCAGTTCGACTTTGAACACGACGCCCCAGAAGCTGACTTTTTTCTTGCCCACGCCTTTGCCTTCCGCGGACTCTTCCGCTTCGTCCGTTTCCGACTGCTTATGGCGTATAGCCTTGATGATATGATTAAGCGAGATGAACAGCAGGTACGCCGCCCCGATGGCCTGAATCCACCATACGTCGACGAGGAACGAGATGATGAACAGGGAACCGAACCGGAGCACGAATGCTCCCACGAGACCGTAGAACAGGGCTTTCTTGCGCTGTTCTTCCGGCAGGGGCTTAACCATAATGGCCAGTACGAGCGCGTTATCCGCGGCGAGCAGGCCCTCCAGCGCGATGAGTACGAGCAGTACCCATCCGTATTCCAGCGCCAATGACAAATCCATGAGCTTCTCTCCTTTTGGTAAGGGATGAATGTCTTCCCTATTCTTTATCCATGAAAAGACCCCAATAAAACAAAAGAGACTTTTACCGCCAAAGGGTACGGTTATCCAAAAAAGAATAAACGTAACCTAAAGCGGTAAAAGTCTCGCTAACAACGATGGTTGCCAACAAAGCCGGGGATGCGATCCCGTATTGACGACTTTGCTGTAAAAGCTACTCCCTCTTACCCGGTTAAGGAAAGATTAAGTATGAAATTGGGGTCTTCCATAAATTTAAGTTCATCTTAATGGATAAAACGGTCGCTTGTCAACAAGAAAAGACGGAAATGGATTCCTTCTCTCCCATAAGACGGCTTCGCCGCGCTCCAAGCTTTGGGGAACGTCGATCAGCCGCTGATTGGAGCTGCCCCGGTACAGCAGCGACACGTCGCGCAGCTCCTGCACGAAGCGCCCGTCGACCAGCACCTGCCCGCGCCGAAGCAGTTCGTATTCGTCGGAACCGGGCCGCTGCGCAAGCTGTTCGAACGTGTAGCCCGTGTACATCCAGACGTTGAGGTCCGGGATGCTTTCTCTCGCCAGGTCGACGAAAGCGGCCGCTTCGGCCGCGGAGAAGAACGGATCGCCTCCCGCCAGCGTCAAGCCGTCGAGCAGCGGATTGTCCGCCATCTCGCGGACGATCTGCCGCTGACGCGTCTCGTCGAACGGCTCGCCGTAGTCGAAATTCCAAGTCCGGGCGCTGAAGCAGCCTTTGCAGTAATGTCTGCAGCCGCTGATGAACACGGAAGCGCGAAGGCCTTCCCCTTCGTTGATCGATTCGGGGTAATACCCGCAGATGTTCATAACGTTATGCCTCCCTGAAGTTCGGCGTTTATCGAGGCTGCGCCGCGGAACCGGCATGTTTGACGCGGTCTCGGACTTCGGCCTGCTTCGCCCCGTTGAAGCGCGTCTGATAGTCGCCCGTCAGGTAGCCGGTGACCCGGCGCAGGCGGGAGATGCGGACTTCGGTTTCCTTTTTCCCGCAGGACGGGCACGATTCCCCGATGATGCCTTCGTGTCCGCACGACGTGCAGCGGTCGATCGGATGGTTGATGCTGAAGTAGCTGACGTTCTGCTCCAGCGCGTAAGCGACGATCTTGCGGAACGCTTCCGGATTGCTGCGCACGTTGCCGTCCAGCTCGATGTACGAGATGGCTCCGGCGTTGCACAGCTCGTGGAACGGCGCTTCCAGCGAAATTTTGCGCGCGGCCGTCGTCTGATAATAGACCGGAACATGGAACGAATTCGTATAATACTCGCGGTCCGTCACGCCCGGCACCGAGCCGTATTCGCGGGCGTCGTTCTTCGTGAACTTGCCCGACAGCCCTTCGGCCGGCGTGGCAAACAGCGTGATGTTCAAGTCGTGCTTCTCGCTCATGACGTCGCAGTAAGCGCGCATATGACGGACGACCGCGAGCGCTTTGGCGTAGACGTCTTCGTCTTCGGCGTGATGCTTGCCGTACATGGCTTTCATCGACTCGGCGATGCCGATGAAGCCGATCGACAGGCTGCCGTGCTTCAGCAGGTCTTCGACTTTGTCGTCCGGTCCCAGCTGCTCGCCGCCTTCCCAGACGCCTTCGCGCATCATAAAGTCGGACGCTTTTGCCGGCTGCTTGGCCTGGATGCGGTAGCGGTGCAGCAGACCGACCATCGCCGTATCGAGCGCCTCGTCCAGCATTGCGTAAAAGCCTTCCTCGTCCGCCCATTTGCGCTCGCCGAGCGCGATGCCGTTTTCCAGACCCAGCTTGACCAGATTGATGGTGTTGAACGACAGATTGCCTTTGCCCGACAGATGATTGCGGCCGAAACGGTCGGCGATAACGCGGGTGCGGCAGCCCATCGTGGCGAATTCCGTATCCGGGTCGCCCGGCACGTAATGTTCCTGATTGATCGGCGCGTCCAGATTGGCAAAGTTCGGATACAGCCGCTTGGTCGAGCATTCGACCGCTTTCAGGAACAGATCGTAATTGGGATCGCCGATGTTCTGGTTGACGCCTTTTTTGCATTTGAAAATCTGGATCGGGAAGATCGGCGTCTGTCCTTGTCCCAGTCCGCGCATCGTGGCGTCCATCAGGCTTTCCATGACCAGACGGCCTTCGCTGGACGTGCAGGTGCCGTAGTTGATGCTCGTGAACGGAATCTGCCCGCCGCCGCGGCTCGACATCGTATTGAGGTTATGGATGAGGCTTTCCGCCGCCTGGAACGTCTCCTGGCGCGTCTCCTGGCAGGCGTAGCGGTAAGCGTGCGGATAACGGTCGCGCAGCTCCGTATTGTCCATATAGATCTCGTCGTCGGAAGGAGCGGCATTCTTCCCTTCATTAGAGAAATCCGAAGAGAGAGAGCCGCCGTCTTCGGCGAAAGCCTCGAAATAAGCCAGTCCTTTGCGGAAATGCTTCAGGAACGAACGGCCGACGTAAGGCGCCAAGTCGTAGTCGATTTTGTTGGCCGATACGCCGCCGTACTGCGCGTTCTGCTGGCACTGGAAGATGATCGCGACCAGCGCCATCGCCGTCATGATCGTCCGCGGCGTGCGCAGATCGCCGTTGCCCGTGCTGAAGCCTTCGGCGAGCAGCTTGTCGAACGGGATGAAAATGCAGTTGGTCGTGCCCACCGCGTAATGGTCGAGGTCATGCACATAGACGGTGTTGCCCCGGATGGCCGCTTCCACTTCCTTCGGCAGCACGTGGCGGCGCGCGTACCATTTGGCGTACTCGCTGCCGAATTTGCTCATTTTGCCGGAAAAGCTGTCCCCGTTCAGGTTGGCGTTCTCGCGCAGCGTCTCGGTGTCGAGGCTGTCGGCGATGTCGCGTCCGAGCCGGGTGATTTCCTCGAGCGCGTCGTCCTCTTTGCGGTTAACGGAGAGTGGAAGGGTCATGCTCATTGTGGATTCCGTCCTTTCGATAGGGAGTATTATGTAAGCCGCAGCCCGAATGAAGCAGGGGCGCGGTTTCGGTCGTTTTCGCTTCCGAACACCATATTTGGCCTTCGGCTACTTAATTTACACCTAGATATGGTGTCTGTGAAGCGAAGAGAGAGGAGTTGCCACATAATGGACACAAAGAGGGGGCGAAATTTTACCGAATTCGTCAAGGTTGAAAACGTCCTTTTCGCGGGAGGCCCGCAGCGGCGCGATCCGTGGACAAATTCGATTTTCCGGCGAAAGAAGAGTACAATGAAAAGACGCAAAAACGGAGTTGACACCGCGTCGAATCCGTGACAAAGGAGGAAAACAAGATGGCGATTGCGGAAGTGACGATCATCCCGATCGGAACGGGCACGACAAGCTTGAGCGGTTATGTGGCGGAAATGCAGCGGAAGCTGGAGACGCTCGAAGGCGTCGAATACGAATTGACCTCGATGAGCACGATTATCGAAGGACCGCTGGATCGGATTCTGGAGGCGGTGAAGGCGCTGCATGAGCATACGTTCGAGTCCGGGGCGCAGCGGGTATCGACGTCGATCAAGATCGACGACCGCCGCGACAAGGCAGGCT
The DNA here is from genome assembly GCF_011090185.1 of Saccharibacillus alkalitolerans. Taxonomy (GTDB): domain Bacteria; phylum Bacillota; class Bacilli; order Paenibacillales; family Paenibacillaceae; genus Saccharibacillus; species Saccharibacillus alkalitolerans. The sequence continues at coordinate 79,975 of NZ_JAAFGS010000008.1, forward strand.
CGTCCGTGCAGAAGCTGGCCTCGGTGCATGCAAAGCTGGCCGAACACGGCGGGACCGAATGACGCGGAGACATGAAAAAAGCCGCGGAACCCGAAATTTCGGGATTTTTTGAGAAGAGGCTTGCGCATCCCTGAGAAAGGTGTATAATAGATTTCGTTGCTGTTAAGACAGCAAGATACGCTGATGTAGCTCAGGGGTAGAGCAACGCACTCGTAATGCGTAGGTCGGGGGTTCAATTCCCTTCATCAGCATCCAAGGCAGACAGGAAAGCGCGAGTTTCGGGAAACCGGGGCTCGCGCTTTTTGCTGTGCCGTTCTTTTTCGGAAAAACCCGGTATTTCGAACCAAAATCAAGCGATTAAGCAAAAGAGGACCAAAATCCTAAAAATTCGACAAATTGTGCCGTAATATATAGAAAGAAAGCAAAACGGCGGCAGAAGGATCAAATAATCGGTCGAAAAGGTGATGAGAACAGTGGGAAAGGCATCGGAGGACCGAAAAACAGGGCTCGACGAGACTTCGCGGCGCGCAAAAGGCAAGGTCAGCCTGCGCGCGCTGTTTTCGGGTCTCGTGGCTTTGACTTTTTTGATGACGCTGGTTCTTACGCTGTTCGCTTCTTACCGTTCGGAACAAAAGCTGCTGGAGACGCGCACGCTGGATGCCAACGTTCGCGAATCGGAGCGGGTGGGCCATGCGATGAATATGCTGTTCTTCTCGATCGGCAAAAGCTTGACGGCTTTCGCGGACGAATTTACCGAACTGGCGACGCTGCGTGCGTCCGCGGAAGCGAAACATGAGCTCAAGCTCCTCTATGACAGCGGAGGTTATTTTTCTTTCGTGTTCGTGGCGGGTGCGGACGGCAGTATATCGGCTTTTTACGAAAACGAAAAAGGCAATCAAGGCAAACCGGAGCGTGTCGACGAGGCAGCGCTGAGCGAAGCCGTAAAAGCCAACAGGTCGTTCCAGTCCCAACCTTACAAGGATGCATACGGAGAAATGGTCATGCTGATCAGCGAGCCGGTCTATACCGAGGAAGGCGTGTATCTGGGAATCGTCGGAGGCGCGCTGCATCTGCATGCGCCGGATGTGCTGGGCGAGCTTTTCGGCGGGCAGTCGGTCGACGAGACCGGATCGTATACGTATATCGTCGACGCGGCCGGCCGGCTCATCTACCATCCGAATCCGAAACGAATCGGAGAGAATGTGAGCGCCAATCCGGCGGTCGCTCAATTGGCACTCGGGAACAGCGGGCAGGGGAAGCTGGTCAATTCGGAAGGCAGAATGTTCCTGGTCGGTTATACAGCTATACCGACGACGCGCTGGGGGATTGTAGCCCAGACGCCGACGGATCTGATAGACGCGCAGCAGATGGAACAGATGCGGGGAACGCTGATGGTCGTACTGGGACCGTTTCTGGCGCTGTCCGCCCTCGCGCTCTTCCTGGCCAGGCGGCTGGCGGCTCCGTTTGTGTCGTTGGCCGATTTTGTCGCGCATGCGGCGGATCGTCCCCAGGACGAAGTCATGCCTTGCATCAAGCGGCATTGGAATCGCGAGGCCGACCTGCTGAACCGGGCCGTCATGCGAACGGTGCGGGAGATGAAGCGGCAGAATCGCGACTTGAACGATTTTGCGCTCAAAGATTCGCTGACCGGCCTGCCGAATCGCCGGTCGCTGGACGAGACGTTGGAGAAGCTGGCAGGCGACAATCAGCCGTTTTCGCTGCTGCTGATCGATATCGACCGCTTCAAGTCGGTCAACGACCGCTACGGGCATGCGGCCGGCGACGAAGTGCTTCGATCGGTCGCCCGCAAACTGGAGGAGACGATTGACGGCAGCGATGTGTGCGGACGTTACGGGGGAGAGGAGTTTATCGTCGTTTTGCCGGGCCGCAGCCTGCCGGAGACGTACGAGATGGCCGAATCTCTGCGCTTGGCGGTGGCTGCCCACGAAAACTCGCTTCGCATTCCCGTTACCCTGTCGATCGGCGCGTCGATCTGCCCGCTGCAGGCCGCGCGCGTCGACGATCTGTTCGAGCTGGCCGACCGGGCCCTGTACCGAGCGAAGGAAGGCGGCCGCAACCGCGTCGTGGTCTGATTTGACCGGCGCGCCGGCCGTACGGCTTCGGTCTTGAACCTGCATACACAAAAAGAACGCGTTTCCCTCGGCTGCCGGGATTAACGCGTTCTTTTTGTTGGCTCGAAACTTTCCGAAGTCATTCGCCCCCGCCCCCTCCGCCGTCTCCGCCGCCGGAATCGCAGCTTCCGCCGTCATAAGACGAAGAGTGCCCGCAGTCGTTATGCGAGTGGGAATGCGAATGGTTGTCCGATCCGCCGAAGAAGAAAAATCCGCTGCCGGAGTTCGAGTAATCGCCTCCGCGCGAATGCGACCGGGATCTGCCGCTTTTCGGGTTGATCAGGGAGAACGCCACGAACGCGATAATCAGAATCCAGATGAACGCTGCCATACGATTGCCTCCTTGTAATGAATAAAATGGAAGGACGGAAAGCGGGAATTCGAGTTTCCCTCCTTGCTTCATATACGCGCGAAGGAAGGAGAAAGTTCGTTTTCGGCGAAAAAAGAATGATATCCCGGAAGAAAGCGACTTTGGTCCCTGAAAAAGGATTTCGAAAAGGGCGGAGCATCCCGAGCCTTTGCAGGGAAGCGGGAGCATACGCCTATTTCCGGGCCTCTGCTCGCGATCCTGCCGCCGAGTATGATAAAATACTTGTATCGAAAACGAGAACGTATGATCTGTTTATCCGAGGAGGAACGTTATGAGCATCGACATGATCAAGCCGCCGGCGGAAGTGCTGCACGAGCGCGAACTTACGGCGCTGCGCGCGGAAGACCGGGGCAAGCGCCCGCCGAACTGGAAGCTGTCGCCCGCCGCCGTCCGGGACTTTCTGATCGGGCGGGAGAAGCCGGCCGAGCTGGACGGTGAATACATACCCATCACGCGCAAATTTTACGGGAACGACGTCCTGATCGAACGGGCGGTGGTAACGCTGGCCGGCAACCGGGGGCTGATGCTCGTCGGGGAACCCGGCACGGCCAAGACGATGCTGAGCGAGCTGCTGGCCGCCGCGATTTCGGGGACGAGCACCAATACGATCCAGGGAACCGCGGGCACGACCGAAGATACGATCAAGTACTCCTGGAATTACGCGATGCTGCTCGATAAAGGACCGTCCGAGGAAGCGCTGGTGCCGTCCCCGCTCTACCAGGGGATGAAAAAGGGCATCCTCACCCGGTTCGAGGAGATTACCCGCTGCCCGTCGGAAGCGCAGGACAGCTTGATCAGCATCATGAGCGACAAGGTCATGAACATTCCCGAGCTGGGCGACGGCGTGCTGTTCGCCAAGCCGGGCTTCAACGTGATCGGCACCGCGAACATCCGGGACAAAGGCGTCAACGAGATGAGCAGCGCGCTTAAACGGCGGTTCAACTTCGAGACCATCCGGCCGATCGAAAACGTGAAAATGGAAGCGAAAATCATCGAGTCGCAGGCTTCGAACCTGCTGAGCCACGGAGGCATCGACGCCTCGGTGGACCCCGACGTGGTGGAGCTGCTGGCGACGACCTTTATCGAACTGCGCACGGGCCGTACACGCGAAGGCTATAAGATCGAAGTGCCGCAGGCGGTCATGAGCACGGCCGAAGCCGTCTCCGTGTACGTGCAGAGCGCGATGACTTCCTATTATTACGAAGAAGGCGGACTGTCGCTGGAGCGCCTGGTGCAGAACATGCTCGGCACGGTCGCGAAGGAAAACGCGAAGGATCTGGGCGCGCTTCAGGCGTATTTTTCGAAAGTGGTCAAGGAACGGGCCCGCACGGAGCCGCTGTGGGACGCCTACTATAAGGAGAAAAAATGGATCGGCTGAAGGCGTCCGCGTTCGGACTGCCGTTTTGCTCGGCGGCGCGCGGAGAAGCGGGCGAAGCCGGCATTCATGGCGCGGCCGGGGAAGGATCGGCCGAATTCGTCGCTGCCGAAGGAACGGCGGATGCGCCCCGTCGATCCCCGGAGGACGAAGAACTCGGCCTGCCTCCCGGAACGGAAGCCGAAATGCAGGAGATCGACGGACTGTTCGCGGCGAAAGTGTTCGATTTGAACGGGCCGGTCGTGCATTTTCCGATCCGGCATCACAGCCCGGCATGCTCTCATCATCTGCTGCGGACATTCGCGGCATACAACCCGGACATCGTGCTGATCGAAGGGCCGGAGAGCGGCAATCCGCTCGTTCCGGTGCTGGCCGATCCGGCAACGAAGGCGCCGGTAAGCCTGTATTACGGCTACGAGGACGAGCACGGCCGGGGCGCCTGCTATTTCCCGCTGCTGGATTATTCGCCGGAGTACGCGGCGATCCGGGAAGCGGCGGCGCGGGGAATTCCCGCGCGCTTTATCGACCTGGATTACCGCGGCAGGCCGGAAGCCGCCGAGGAGGGCGGCAAAGCGTCCGCCCAGGACGAGGCGCTGCTGGCGGGCTCGGCCTTTATCGGGCGGCTGTGCCGTTCGAGCCGTTCCCGCAGCTTCGACGAGCTGTGGGAGCGGGCGTTCGAGATCGGCGGACTGAGCCGCGATACGCGCGAATTCGCGCGGGGCGTATTCGCGTACTGCACGCTGTCGCGAATGGCGTACCCGCCGGAGAGACTGAGGCTCGAAGGCGACCTGGCCCGCGAAGCGCGGATGCGGGAGCTTATCGCGGAGGCGCGGGAGAGCTTCGGCCGGGTGCTGGTCGTGACCGGAGGGTTCCACACCTACGGTCTGGTGGCCGGCGAGAAGGACGGCGGGGAAAGGGACGGCGGCTTTGCCGCGGCGATCGGCGCGGATTCCGCCGCTTCCGCCGCGAAGGCGGAAGCGAACGATCCGGGGAGCCGCCCGGGGACGGGTCTTCGCGAAGAGGCTGCGGACGCGCCGCCGGACGGGCGGCCGACCCGCTATGGCGGAGGAAGCGGGGAGCCGCTTCTTAAGCCGATCTATCCGATGGTGTATACCTTCGAGGAGGCGGACCGCCTGAACGGCTACGCCAGCGGCATGCCGCATGTCGGATACTACGACCGGATCTGGCAGCTGCTGAAGTCCGGCGAGACGAAGCCTTACGACCGGGCCGGACTGGAACTGCTGGCGCGGCTGGGCAGGGAGCTGCGCCGCGAAGCCGAAGGCGTATCCACCGCGGACGGGATCGAGGCGTACGGCCTGATGCAGGGACTGGCGGCGCTGCGAAGCAAGAGTCAGCCGGGCGCCTACGAACTGACGGATGCCGTGACGTCGTCTTTCGTCAAGGGCGAGCGCACGATCGCCGCGGACCGGCCGCTCGGGAAGCTGCTGGAGCTGATGACCGGCGACCGGATCGGCGAAGTGGCGCCGAACGAGTTTGCGGTTCCGATCGTCGAAGACTTCAAGGCGCGGGCGGCCGCCTGCCGCCTGAATCTGAAGTCGACGGGAAGGCACAGGAAGGCGCTTGAGCCGTACGCCAAGCCGGCGCACCGCGAAGCCAGCCGCCTGCTGCACTGCGCGGAGTTTCTCGGGACGGAGTTCGCGAACAAGGAAGCGGGGCCCGATTGGGTCGCGCGGCGGGACATGAACCTCGTCCGGGAGACGTGGACGTATTCGTATTCGTCGCGGACGGAAGCTCGCCTGATCGAGAACTCGATCTACGGAGGAACGGTCGCCCAGGCGGCCGAAGCCAAAATCGCCGAAGAACTGAACCGCGTGCCCGAGCATCACAGCGGCGAAACCGCGCTCTGGCTGCTGCGCGCGCTCGTTATGGGGCTGGAAAGCCTGGCCGGCCGGCTGTTCGATCGGCTGGAATCGGCGCTGCGCCGGGACGGAAGCTTCCTGTCGCTGTGCGGCACGCTGGAGCAGCTGGACCGGATTCGTTCCCATCGCCGGCTGCTCGGCGTATCCGACGAACGGCGCCTGCGCCGGCTTGCGGAGGAGGCTTACGCGGCGGCGGTCCTGCGTCTGCCGGGTCTGAACGGACTGAAGCCGGACGAGCAGCCGCAGGCCGTCGAAGGGCTGAAGCTGCTGCATATGCACGCCGCCGGGAGATCCGGCGGCGCGGACGATTTGGATAGTGCGGCGGATCTCGGCGGTGCGGCGGATCTCGGCGGTACGGACGTTCGCGGTAGTACGGCGGCTGGCGGAGGCCGGGCCGGCCACGGAGGAGCCGCCGCGGACGAGAACTTCCGCGATCGGCTGGGCGAGCTGCTGGCCGTGCGCGACCTGGCCCCGAGGCTTGAAGGCGCGGCGGCGGCGATTCTCGTCCGGCTGGGTCAGACGGCGCCGGACGACATTTCCCGGCGGGCCCGCGCCTATATGCTGGGAACGCCGGATCAGGTGCTGAAAAGCGCCGATTATTTGCAGGGCGTGTTCGCGCTGGCGCGCGACGCGCTCATGCAGGACGACATCCTGCTGGCCGACCTGAGCGGGCTGCTGGAACGGCTGCCGCACGAAGATTTCCTGCGGCTGCTGCCGGAGCTGCGGCTTGCCTTCACGTTCTTCACGCCGCCCGAGACGTCGCGGATCGCGGCCAAGGTGGCCGGGCTGCACGGCATTCCGCCTTCCCGGCTGGAGCGGCCGGCGGCGGACGAGGCGGCGCGGCTATCGGCGCTGAAGCTGGACCGGGCGATTCGAGAGGAGTTTGCCTTATGGAAACTGGAACCGGAAACGAACACAAAAGAGGAATGAGCGGCGAAGCGCTGAACCGCTGGCGGCTGCTGCTGGGCTCTTCCGCCGACGAGCCGCTTGCCGAGACGGGCGGCTACTCGCCGCAGGACTTCGCTTACCGCGAGCTGGACGAGCTGCTCGGCTATTTGTACGACCGGGAATACGGCGAGGAGCAGGGCTATCGCGGCCGGAAAGGCGGCCGAGGCGGTTCCAGCCTGACCGTGCCCGGTTGGCTGGGCAAAGTCCGCAAGCTTTTTCCCAGGGAGACGGTGGAGATCCTGGAGAAGCAGGCGCTGGACCGATACGGCCTGAACGAGCTGCTGACCGACAAGGCGGTGCTGGAATCGCTGGAGCCGAACATGAACCTGCTCAAGAATATCATGCAGTTCAAAGGCCGGATGAAGGGCGAGGTCGTGGCCAGCGCCAAAGAGATCGTGCGGCAGGTCGTCGAAGACCTGCGGCGCAGGCTGGAGTCCGAAGCGCGCGAGAACATCGCGGGCAAGCGGAGCCGCTACGTCGCCGGGCGAACCCGCTCGCTGCGCAATCTCAATATGAAGAAGACGATTTCCCGCAATCTCAAAAATTACGACCGCGACAGACGCCGCTTCGTGGTGGACCGGCTGTATTTCGACGGACGGGTACAGCCTTACAACAAATGGCATGTGATCATCGCGGTGGACGAAAGCGGCAGCATGCTGGATTCCGTCATTTACAGCTCGGTCATGGCCAGCATTTTTTACCGGCTGAACGCGCTCAAAACGAGCCTGTTCGTGTTCGACACGGAAGTGGTAGACCTGAGCGGGCGGCTGGAAGATCCCGTGGACGTGCTGATGAGCGTGCAGCTCGGCGGAAGCACGCATATCGCCAAGGCGCTGCGCTACGGCGAGACGCTGATCGAGAACCCCGGACGCACGCTCTTCATCCTGGTCAGCGATCTGGAAGAAGGCTTCGCGCCGCAGCACATGTACCGGGCCGCCAAAGACATTCTGGACGGAGGCTCGCGCATGCTGGTGCTGACCGCGCTCGACTTCGAAGGACACGGTTCCTACGACGAGCGCGCGGCGAGAACGCTCGCGGACATGGGGGCGGAAGTGGCGGCGATCACGCCGAACGCCCTGGCGGAGTGGATCGGCCGGGTCATCAATTAAATCGAATCCTATCGAGGAGGCATACATATGGCACTGCAAAATCAAACGATCGACCCGTTGGTCGAAAAATTCGCAAAGTCGTTCTCGGACGACTATTCGCTGGCCGTGAGCCGCAAAGACGCCGTGATCGACTATGTGACGGGGGCGACCGAAGAGCGTCCCGACGTCTTGGCGGGCTCCAACGTCTTTTTGCATCGGACGCTCGACGCGCTGGGCAAGCTGGCGGATAAGGCGGACGGGGACGAATTTTACCGGGCATTCTCGCTTCTGTTGTGGACCAAAGGCAAAGGCATGCTGTCGTATCAGGAACGGGAACTGCTGCGGATGGCCACGGGGGAGCTGCTGAGCGGCTTCGTGCTCGGCGGCCGCCAGGTACGCGATATGGAAGAGCGGAAAGCGAAGACGCTCGAGCGGCTGCGCAGCGTGCACCGGTACGCGGGCGGCGAGAACGTCCGCAAGATGTTCCGCATGCACATCAACATGAGCCGGGGAGTCGGCAAATACGTGCTTCCGCAGGAGACGAGCGCGGATACGCTGCTGGCATTGAAGCTGTACGGGCAGATCGATCCGGAGTTCATGAACGAGATGAAAGAACAGCTGCCGAAGCTGCTGCAGGAGCTGCTGAACGAAGACGCGGAGCCGCTGCGGGCGGAACTGCTGCGCGAATTCGAACCGCTGGCGATCCGGGAACTTCCGCTCAAGGACACGGCGTCGCGGCTCGATCTGGACGAAGCGTATCTCAAGGCCCGCCGCCAAGCCGTGCGCGAGCGCCTGTTCCCGGACTCGGCGCTCGACCGCAAAGAGCCGCTCAAGCGGGAGAAGCAGAACGAGCTGATGACGACGCTGCGCAGTGCGTTTTACTATGTGCTGCTGCTCGAAGGAGGCAAGGAAGGACTGCTGGAATCGTCGTCGGAACTGACGCGGGCGGTGCTCGAAGGCGTAAGAGTCGCGCACGAAATCCTGCCGCTGGAAACGCGCGACCAGCTGCTGCTGCTGGAGAATACGGGCAAAGACCCCGATCTGCTGCTCGAAGGCATCGTGCCGCTCGACGAGCCGTTCGCGCTGATCCAGACGCTGGCGGACGAGATCGACGGCTACATGCCGGCGTGGACGATGATGAAAAGCGAACTGTCGAAAGATCCCGAACGCACGAAGCGGCTGTTCGCCATCCTGCGCCGCCCGCTGCTCAAAGCGTACGTCTACCGGGTCATGGAGGACGCGGGCATGACGCCGGAGAGCGAAGGCGGCATCGAGCGCTTGGTGCTGGAGGCGCTGTCGGACAAAATTTACGGCAGCATTCTCGGAAAAAGCCTGGCGAAATATTTGCAGGGCGAACTGCCGCTCGAAACTTACCTCGAACATAAGCCTTCGCATGATTGGGACAACGCGCACGGCAACGATAGCCGGCGCCGCAACCTGCTCATCGCCGTGACGCTGCTGCCGGAAGACTCCGAAACGTACGCCCGGTTCGTCAAGATCGCCGCTCATCCGGAGATCGGCACGGCGGGATTCCTGTCTTATCTGTACCGTTCGCCGGTATTCAGCGGAGAGAGACTGCTGGAGCTGGCGGAAAAAGACCCGGGCGTCGACAGCGAAAAGCTGCTGCTTCAACTGCTGCTGCTGAACGGAGCGAACGAATACTACTCTTATGCGCGCGTTCCGGAAGATGAGCTGCGGAGCATCATCCGCCATCGTTTGGGAAAATGCCTCGATTATTATAACGACGTGCAGGCGGAAGTCCGGCAGACGATTCTGGAGGAGGCGCTGCCGGGCGGCGGCGAATCGGCCGGCGGGGCGGACGAGGCGCTGTTGATCCGGGCGCTGCGGATGGGCCTGGGCGATTCGTCCAAGCGCATTCGCGAAATCGCGCGCGGCCAGCTGCTGCGGCGTCCCGACAAAGACCTGTACGTGAAGCTCTATTTGGAGGAGAAAAAGGCCGGCGTCCGCGAGATCGTCATCGACCTGCTGAGAGGGATCGAAGGAGAAGGGGACGCGTACCGGAATCTGCTTGCAAAAGAAAAGTCGGCCGCGCTCAAAGCCCGCCTGCAGGCGCTGCTGGATACGCTGGGCAAGCCGGCGGAATACGCGCACGCCGCGCTGGCCGCCCATGCCGACGCCAAAAAGGCGGCCCGTTTGAAGGGGATGCCGCTGGACGGGCTGCCTGAACTGCGCGCCAAAGACGGCCATAAGCTGGACGAGGCGATCAAGACGTATGTGCTGACGGAGTCCGTCGACTTCGTTTCCGAACCGAGCCCGCGCCTGGACGAGGTGGCGGAATACGCCGATGCGGATTCGCTGACGGCGTTCGCGACGGAAGTGCTGCGGCTGTGGATCGAAGACGGGGCGCCGGCCAAGGAGAAATGGGTGCTGCCGCTGGCGGCGCGCTTTGGCGGCCGAAGCATGATCGACCTGCTCGGCGGCCAGATCAAAGACTGGACGGAGAACAGCCGGGGCGCCATCGCGGCGGAAGCGGTGCGGGCGCTGGCCTACACCAACGATACCGCCGCGCTGATGACGATCGACCGGCTGGGCCGCACGATCAAGAACCGCCAGGTCAAGGGAGCGGCGGAAGAAGCGCTCCAACTGGCGGCGGACAATTTGGGCCTGACCAAGGAACAGCTGGCGGACCGGCTGATTACGCAGCTCGGCTTCGACGCGAACGGCGAACTGGTTCTCGGCTACGGGGAACGCTCGTTCACGGTCAAGGTTAACGCCGATCTGCAGCTGTCCGCCGTGAACGACGAGACCGGCAAGCCGGTCAAGAGCCTTCCGGCGCCGGGACAGAAGGACGATGCGGAACTTGCCGCGAAGTCCAAAGCCCGTTTCACCCAGCTCAAAAAGGATCTGAAAACGATGGTCGGCATCCAGGCGCAGCGGCTGGAGGAATCGCTGTCCAAACGGCGGCTGTGGCGGGCCGGGGAATGGCGGGAGCTGTTTGTCGGCAACGTCATCATGCGGCGGTTCGCGGTGGGCCTGATCTGGGGCGTCTATGGGGGAAGCGGCGAGGACACGGCGGTCGAAACGACGTTCCGCTATATGGAAGACGGCACGTTCAACACGGTGGATGAGGACGAATACGAACTGGCGGAAGACGCCGTCATCGGCCTGGTCCATCCGCTCGAACTGGACACGGACACGCTGGAAGCCTGGAAAACGCAGCTGGAAGACTACGAAATTCTCCAGCCGTTCGTGCAGTTGAACCGTCCGGTGTACGCGCCGGAGGAAGACGAACTGGAGCGCCGGACTTACAGCCGCCTGCCGCAGGGCGAATATTCGCCGACCGCTTTCCCGAAAGCGCTGGAGAAATACGGCTGGGTCAAAGGCCGGGCGCAGGACGGCGGCTTCTACAACGAGCTGTTCAAGGAGTACGGCGAATTGATCGCCCGTCTGACGTTCAGCGGGGCAAGCATCGCTTACTATGAAGGAATGGAAGACGTCACGCTGGAAGAACTCGAGTTTTTCGGCAACAAAGGCGACGGTTACTACTATACGGTCATGACCGGACATCCGCTGAAAAACGTGCCGGACCGGGTGTTCAGCGAGACGGTATACGACATTTTGCGGGCGAGCGGAGGAGAGAACTGAATGGAACGCAGCGATCCGCCGGAAGTCCGGCCGCGTTCGGCGGCGCCCGCAGGCGGCGGCATTCGCAGTCTTTTCTTTCACGAAGACGATTACGCCATGCTGGAGCTGATGCCCGCGAAGCGCCGGGGAAACGTCGAAGCGGAAATGGAGCGGATTCAAGCTTTCGCGGAACAGCATCGGACGGAAGGAGGCTATACGGACCTTTACGTGCGGGAAAGCGATCCGAAAGAACTGGCCGGGCTCGGTATTCCGCTGGCGAACGTCGAACGGGCGGTATCTTCGTTCGCGCGTCCGTACGACAAGGTGACAACAGGCTACGGTTCCACTTATGAGGCGGAATGTCCCGGCATCAAGGCGTTCGGGCCCGACGAAGAGACCGTACTTCTGTGCGAGCATGAGGACGGAACGTTGCGCAAAGCCTGGATGCTGCTGAATATCGGAAATCGCGAGCGGTACGACCTGAGTTTAAAGCTGCTGCGAACGCTGGCCGGAATCGCTCCGCTCATGCTGGCCGATCTGGCCTGGGGCGTCAGCGTCGAATTGAGCGACGAAGCGGCGGTGCGGCAGTATCTGGACGAGTATCTGAACGATGAAGAAGACGCTTAGCGAAACATCGCGGACGGTCCTGTCGGGACCGGGGCCGGATCGGCGTTACTTCGGTTTGTTGAACATCGGGGGCGCAGACGTGCCGGGAAACGGAGGCGAACGGAAATGGGCGATTCGATGGAACGGCGGTTCCGCCGATTGACGGCGCTGTGCACGGAAGATTATCTGATCCGTTACGCGAATAAAGGGCTGTACAATCGGGCGCTCAAAGATATGGAAAAAGGAACGACCGCGGAGTATGCCTTCGGAACGGACGAGGTGACGTGCACGCTGGACGACGGCACCGTCTGCGTCTTGACCGATTCGATCGAGCGTTTCGATTGCAGCTGTCCGTCGGACAAAATTTGCAAGCACGTGCTGATCGGGATTCTGTATTACGCGCGCCGTCAAGGGGGAGCGGCGGCGGCCGGCGGCGAGGCGGCCGCGAATTCGGCGCTTCCGGAGCCGGATGGTTCGGGAAGCGTAAGCGGAGCGAAAAAGGAGAGCGAAAAGCCCGGGGCCGGCGCGGAGGAAGCCGGTAACGCTGCGCTTCCGGAGCCGGATGGTTCGGGAAGCGTAAGCGGAGCGAAAAAGGAGAGCGAAAAGTCCGCGGCCGGCACGGAGGAAGCCGGCGCTGCTGCCGAAGATTCGGGGCAGGGAAAAGACGCGGTCCGCGGCGCGGCTGCGGATGCGAGCGAGGCTTCGGCCGAGACGGTCCAAGCGGACGGCGAACTGTCCGCCGGCTCGGCTGCGGAACCGGCGGACGAGCTGCCGAAGCCGGATTTCGGGTGGCTGCTGGAACGGGAGATCAGCGAGCTGATCGCTCCTTTTAACGCTTCCAGGGTCGAAGAGGCGGCGTTTCGCCTGCGCTACCGCGAAGAGCTGAACGTCGACGAAGGCTCGCTGCTGGTCGTGCGGATGAACCGATCCGGCGTGGAAGTGGCTTTCACGGACGCGGGGGACGTGTCCCGCGCGCTCTGCGCGGTACCGGGCGCCGACGGCGAGATGTACAAGCTCGAGGCGCTGCTGCGCTACCGGGCGAGCCGAGGGCTTCGCGACGAAGACGCGCTGGCCGGGCAGCTGTCTCCGGTGGCGCCGCCGCCGGAGCTGCTCCGCGAGTTCCGCGAGAGCGTGCGGGCGCTGCTGGGCAGCGGATTGGCCCGGCTGCCTCACAGCTTCGCGGCTCGCTTCGAGCTGCTGGCGATCGCCGCGCGCAGCGGCGGCCTGCCGAATCTGGAACGCGAAGCGAGAGGCATTCACGGCGAGCTGGAGCTGTTCTTCGCGCGGCATATTCGCTTCTCGGGCCGAGCGCTGCTGAGCCGCCTGACCCGCGTGGCGCTGATGCTCGAAGCGCTGGAGCGGGACATCGGGCCTGCGCGCCGGGCACAGCTGGCCGGGCGTTTCCGCAGCCGGTATTACACGGTGCCGAGGCTCGATCTGTACGCTCTCGGCGCGGAGCCGTGGGAGACGAGATCCGGGTATCGGGGGATCACGTATTATTTCTACTGCGCGGAGGACGACGGCGTCTATACCTACACGCAGGCCCGTCCCGCTTATTATGAAGGAGCGGAGTTCTCTTTCTCCCGGCATTACCGCGAACGTTCGCCGTGGAAGCCGGAGCTGACGCTCAAGGCGGCGAGCGCTTCGATGCTCTCTTTCCGTTCGGTCAAGGTCAGCGCGGACGGACGGCTGTCCTCCGGCGGCTCGCCCGTTTTGGCGCTGCCCGAGCGGCCGCCGGTCGAAGCATTCGACTTCGGCAGCCTGGCCGCGGGCGGCTTCGCGGAACTCGCGCAGGAGCGCGGGCGGGACAGCCTGTTCGGAGCGCCCGCGCGCAGCTTGAAGCTGTTGAAAGCTTCCGCGGTCGAAGGCTGCGCCTACGACCGCGCCGCCCAGGCGCTGAAGCTGACGATCGCGGGCGCGGCGGGAGATCGGCTGGAGCTGACCTTGCCGTACCATGCCGATTGGAAAACGGCGATCAATCGCCTTGAGTCGGGGCGCGGCCTGCCGGACGCGGGAGAATTTTACGTATTCGCCTCGATCGAGGAGGACGCGGTTCATCCGATCAGCTTTTTGCAGGGAGATGGACAGATCAATCTGAAGCTGGATTTGTAGGCGGGAGAGGCGCGCGGGGATACGCGAGGGAGAAGTCGGCCGTCCCGAAACGGAGGAGAAATATGAACGAGATGAACCGCCTGCTCGAGCGGGTGGACGATTGGACGGAAGAGCTTCTGCTGCGGGGAGCCGCGCAGTTCGCGTCGGACGACGCGAAGCGGCTGGAACGTCTGGCGGACGAAGCGCAGCGGCTCGGCATGGGGCTGCTGGAGGAACTGCTGCGCCGCCTTGCGAAAGCGGGGGAGCGCAGCCGGCTTTCGGCGGGCAGCGGAGCCGAAGGGGAGACCGCCGCGGAAGAGCTGGCGGGAGCCTTTTTCCGCCTGTGCGGGTACGCGGAGCTGGCCCGAGGCGGCAGCGGCGAATCGTCCGAAGAAGACTTGGCTTCCGCAGCGGAGGAAGCCGAGTCTTGAAGCGGCGATGAGCTTCGCGCCGCGCGGCTAAGTAAGCGGCGCGCCTTATGATGCTTAAAGAGCCGGAAAGTCCCAGCGGACTTTTCGGCTCTTTTTGGAGTTTGCGTAAACGGAAGCTCTGAACCGCCTGCAAAAGCAGCGGAGAAAATAAACGGCGGGCTCGTTTGGGCAGAAAGCGGGATTGTTCTCCCGCCTCCCGGTGGCAGGAGAAAATAGTTGCAGGAGAGCACTTATTTTCCCTTTATAGGCCGACTTGAACAAAATAAGTGCGTAAGAGCAGTTAAATCTCGGAAAAGAGGCGATTTTTCCTCTTTTTCCGCGAAATAGCTGCTTATTTGCATCTATTTCTTCGTTCGGCTTACATAGGAGCCAAATAGCTGCTCATGTGCACTTATTTCAAAAAGGAGTGTTTAAAAAGCGGTTTTCGAATTGCGGTTTTCGAATTGAAGAAAGATTCTGAACAAAGATGTTGAAGAAAGGCTCTGAAGAAGGTTTCGGCTGCCGCTGCGGTTTCTTCGAGCGGCGGCTTCTTCGACCGATGGTCTGTTCAATTAATCTTCGTCCACAGCGCTCCGGTCGAGGTGAATCCTTTGTCCGTCGCTTTAATGTCGACCGTCACCGGAGAGGAGCCTCCCGGCGAAGCGCTGCGCAGGATGTCGGAGTGTTCGCCGCCGAAGCCGGACAGCGCGGCCCAGAAATCCGCGCCGCCCGACGAGCGGTAGCGCCCCGGAGCGATATCGACGCCGACGATATAAGTACCGGCGCCGAATTTCGTTTTCGGCGAGACGGATTTCCCGGCGCTTACGGCCTGCCAGCAGCCCGAACCTTTCGAGACGAAGCCGGCGTCCGTCGACTTGATCTCGACGACGGCCGGACCTTTCGGGCTGCCGCCGGCGATCCGATCCTTCGCCGTGCCGGACAATCCCGAATCGCGTTCCCAGTATTCGATCGTGCCGACCGAGCGGTATAAGCCCGGGCGGATATGGGTGTGGATCAAATACTGTCCGCTGCCCGGAAAGGAGGAGCCGGAGCGAGACATCTCGGCCGTGCCGTTCGGTCCCGTCCATTTCGGCGGGGCCGTCGGGCGCTGCCGCTCGTCCGCCGTGCTGCGATCCTTGGCCGGGTTACCTTTATTCGTCCGACTTTGTTCGGAGAGCGAGCCCGCATCCTTCTTGG
Source organism: Saccharibacillus alkalitolerans (assembly GCF_011090185.1). Classification (GTDB taxonomy): domain Bacteria; phylum Bacillota; class Bacilli; order Paenibacillales; family Paenibacillaceae; genus Saccharibacillus; species Saccharibacillus alkalitolerans. The sequence continues at coordinate 95,657 of NZ_JAAFGS010000008.1, forward strand.
TCTGCCCGCCGCCCTCGCCTTCGGGACGCTGCCGCTCCTTCGCGGCGCCGCTCGGCGCGTCCTGAGGCGCCTGCTCTTGCGCCTGCTCGCCGCTCTGCGGCCGCTTGCTCTCCTGCGGCCGGCTGCGTTCCTCGGCCCGCGCCGCGCCGCCGCTCTCCGCCTCCACCGGAGGCGTGCCGCCATCCGGCCGTCGCTCCTCGGCCCGCGCCGCGCCGCCGCTCTCCGCCTCCGCCGGAGGCGTGCCGCCATCGGGCCGTCGCTGCTCGGCCCGCGCCGCGCCGCCGCTCTCCGGCTCCGCCGAAGGCGTGCCGTCATCCGGCCGGCGCTGCTCGGCCCGCGCCGCGCCGCCGCTCTCCGCCTCCGCCGGAGGCGTGCCGCCATCGGGCCGTCGCTGCTCGGTCCGCGCCGCGCCGCCGCTTTCCGCCTCCGCCGGAGGCGTGCCGCCATCGGGCCGTCGCTGCTCGGCCCGCGCCGCGCCGCCGCTCTCCGCCTCCGCAGGCGCCGTCCGGCCGCCGTCTTCCCGCGGCTGCTCGGTCGCCGTTCCGCCGTCCGGCCGTGTCGTCTCCGCTGTCCCCGAGCCGTCCGACTCGATCGGACGGGGAGTCTCGGCGCCTGTTCCGCCGCCGTTCGCCGTTTTTGCGCTTTCTCCCGAGCAGGCGCCCAGCACGGCGAGCAAAGCCGCCGACGCCAGCGCGGCGCGCAAAAACCGGGATTTCCCGCTGAGCTTCATCTTCGTTCCTCCTGTTCTATTCCGGACTGTCTGCGCGGCCGCCGGTCAACTGCCTTACTGCCCTCTGCGGCTGTACGTCGATGCCCGCAGTCCGGTCTCGCGCATTATTTTTCCATTTTAACAGATTCCGCCGCTCCCGGCCGCAAAGGATCCGTCCGCGCAGTCCCGGCCTGCCGAAGAGGGAAGCGGGCCCGCCGCGCGCTCCGCATTCGGCGCCCTTCTTCATCCGATCCCTCTATAACGTTCGCTGCGGCTGTATCGTCTTCATTTTTATCTAAATTTTTATAGAATGTTGAGCAATTTGTGAAATGAACCGAAAACGTTTCGTCTGCGCCTGCGAGAAGCATTGTCGAAAAGGGGAGGCGGGCGTATAATGGAGGCATCTAAGATTTAGGTATTCAAAAAAATGAGTATTTTGCAGCGAGGAGCTTTTTCTTGAAAACATATGTGAAATTTGGTGCAAAGTACGGGTGAGGGGCCATGCAATGAAAGGCAAGATGATGAAAAGGGGCGACTTGATTCTGATCGGAATCGTATTGATCGCGGCGCTCGCTTTTATCGTTCCGAGGTATTTGAATGGAGATGAAAGTGAAAAAAATCACATCCAAAATCGCGTCGTGCATATCGAAGTCGACGGCAAGCCCTACAAGACGCTGCCGCTGACCGAGGAAGAGCAGTTGGTTACGATCAACACGGACAAGGGGTTCAATCAGATCAAAATCCACGACGGCGGCGTGCAGATGATCGATGCGGACTGTCCCGACAAATTGTGTCTCGGCTTCGGGTTCGTCACGCGGCCGGGACAGCAGATCGTGTGTCTGCCGCACCGCGTGTCGGTCTTTATCGGAGTGGATTCCGGAGAGGAGCTGGAAGTCGATGACGTCGTTGGCTGAAGAATCTTTGCTGTTGAAAAAAACGGTGATCCTGGCGATCTTCTCGGCCGCCGCCGTCGTGCTGGGCATCGTCGAATCGCTCATCCCGCTCGGGACGTTCATGGTGCCGGGAGCGAAGCTGGGCTTGGCGAACATCATGATCCTGACGTGTCTTTACTTCCTGAACGGCAAGGATACGCTGATGCTGGTCGTGCTCAAGACGCTTCTGACCGCAATGATCCTGGGGACCTTTTCGATGCTGCTGTTCAGCTTGTTCGGGGCCCTGCTCAGTTTTGCCGTCATGTACGGATTGATGAAGATCAGCCGCAAGCGTCTCAGCCTGATCGGGATCAGCGTCGCCGGGGGGATCGCGCACAATATCGGTCAGCTCGGCGCGGCGGCGATCGTGATCGACTCGCTCAACATTTTCTACTATCTGCCGGTGCTGATGATCGCGGGCGTCGCGACGGGAATCGTGGTCGGCATCGCGGTCCGCTATCTGACGAATGCGCTGGGCCATATGAAAATGTTCGCGGCGTTCGTTCCGGAAGATTAAACGGGGGCTGCGCGTCATCAGGCAAAAAAGAGTGGCGGAACGGGCCGCGGCGAAGAGGGGGGAAAGATATGGAACGGAAAAACGCGGCCGCGGCCGAGCTTCAAAACGTCGAATTCGAGTATGAAAAAGGGGAGCCGGTGCTGCGGGATATCAGCCTGCGCGCCGAAAAAGGCGAGTGGATCGCCGTCGTGGGGGAAAGCGGCTGCGGCAAGTCGACGCTCGTCCGCCTGCTGAACGCGCTGCTGCGTCCTCGGTCGGGAACGGTGTCCGTATTCGGGGAGGAGCTGACCGAACGCAATGCGCCGCTTATGCGGGCGAGAATCGGAATGGTCTTCCAAAATCCGGACAACCAGTTTATCGGGGAGACGGTGGAAGAGGATATCGCTTTCGGTCTGGAAGGACTGTGCCTGGATCTCGCGGAAATGGAACGCCGAATCGAACGGTATGCGCATAGGCTGAAGATTGAAGCGCTGCTCGGCAGGCATCCGGGGGAACTGTCGGGCGGACAGAAGCAGCGCTGCGCGGTCGCGGCCTGCCTCGCCATGGAGCCGGAGATCGTCGTATTCGACGAAGCGACTTCCATGCAGGACGAGCGGTCCCGCCGCGAGCTGCTGGAAGTCATGCGGGACATGAAGCGGCAGGGGAGCTACACCGTTTTTTCGGTCACGCACGACGCGGCCGAGATGCTGGCGGCGGACCGGATTTGGGCGCTGAAGGGCGGGTTCGTCCGCGCCGACCGGACGCCCGACGCTTTTTTTGCGGACGAGGAGCTGCTGGGGGACTGCGGCATCGAGCTTCCGTTCGGGCTGAGGCTGGAACGTCGGCTGTCGGCTTTGGGGGCGGCGGCGTCGGACGGCGGCGCGGCGGAAACGGGAGCGAAACAGGCAGGCGAAGGGGGATACGGTCGTGTTCGGCATCGGCAGACATAAACGGCAGTTCGAAAGCTCGGGAGACAGGGGAATAGAAGACCGGGACCGAAGCGGATCGGAGCAGGCGGAAGCTTCGGCCGGAAGGGGCACGTTCGAGGCGCCCGGACAGACGGACTCGGCGGCCGAACGCGAGATCGTAATCGAGCTGACCGATGCCGATTACACGTACCAAGCCGGCGGCCCGTTCGCGTCGGCGGCGCTGCACGGCGTCAATATGCGGGTGCGCAGGGGGACGCTCGTCGGCATCGCCGGAGGCACCGGCTCGGGCAAGTCGACGCTGCTGCAGCTGCTGAACGGGCTGCTGCTGCCGACGGGCGGCTCCGTCCGGGTGCTGGATCACACGCTGCTGCCGGGCATGAAAAAGCCGAAGCTGAACGCTTTGCGCCGCCGGATCGGGCTTAGCTTCCAGTTTCCCGAGCAGCATCTGTTCGAAGATACGGTGGAAAAGGATTTGATGTTCGGCCCGCTGAACTTCGGCCTGCCGAAAGAAGAAGCGCAGCGCCGAGCCGCGGAAGCGCTGGCGTCGATGGGATTGGGCGAAGAGCTGCTGCTGCGCCATCCGCTGACGCTGAGCGGAGGACAGATGCGCAGGGTCGCGATCGCTTCGGTGCTGGCTGCGGGTCCCGAGATTATGATGCTCGACGAGCCGACGGCCACGTTGGATTCGGCCGCGCGGCGGGAATTGATCGCCCTGCTGGCGAGGCTGTGCCGGGAAGAAGGCCGCACGATTCTGATGGTGACGCACCGGATCGAGGAGCTGCTCGAAGCGGCGGACGAATGGATCGTCATGCACGAAGGTCGCGCCGTGTTCCGGGGCGACGCCGACGAACTGGCCGACCGTGCGGACGAACTGGCCGGCTGGGGCGTGGCCGTGCCCGAGCAGCTGCGCTGCTGGGCGGAATGGACGGCCCGGCTGCCGCAGCTTGCGGCGCTGCCGCTGCCTCGCACGGCCGACGATATGGCGCTGCGCATCGCGGAAGCGGTGCGGGGGGCCGAAATCTCGGCACGGAGCGGGAACGTCCGCAAGCCGTTCGGAGGAGCGGGCAGCGGGCCGACGCACCTCCTCGGGGAAGCCGGCAGCGGCCGCCCGCCTGCTCCGAGCGATAAGGCGGAAAGCCTGCCTCGCGCGGAAAGCGTCCGCCGGGCGGAGGCGGAGACAATCGGCGAACGGGGGATAAACGTATGCGCGACAAGCTGATCATCGGACGCATGATCCCGACGGGCTCGAAAGTGCACGGATTGGACCCGCGGGCGAAAATCACGGCGATGCTGCTGTTTACCGCCGCACTGATCCTGTCCGACGGATGGGCGCAGCTGGCGGTACTGGCCCTGCTGGCCGCGGCCGTGCTGGCGGCGACGAAAATCCCGCCGAAAACGTATCTGCGCACGATGCGGCCGCTGCGCTGGCTGATGCTGTTCGTTTTTCTGTTTCAGCTGTTTGCCGGGCCCGGGGCCGGGTCTGCCGAGGCATCGACGGCGGCAACGGCGCTCTGGACGTGGACGGCGGGGCCGGTCACGCTGACGTCGGCGGGCTTGTCCGCCGCGCTGCTGGCGGTGAGCCGGATGGCGCTGCTGATCGTCTTTACGGCTCTGCTGACCTTTACGACGACGCCTTCCATGCTCAGCCGCGGCATCGAGGGCATGCTCAAGCCGATCTCCCGCGGGGGAACGGGGGCGGAGCGTTTTTCGCTGATGATGCGGCTGGCGCTGCGCTTCATTCCGGCTCTGCTGGAGGAGGCGCAGACGATTCTCAAAGCCCAGGCTGCCCGGGGAGCGGACTACGAAGAAATGAACGCAAAAGACAAGGCCCGGCTCCTGCTGTCCCTGCTCGTGCCCGTCACGGTCGGCGCTTTCCGGCGGGCGGAGGAGCTGACGACGTCGCTCGAAGCCCGAGGCTACCGGATCGGCGCTCCGCGCACGGCATACCGGCAGCTGGCCTGGCGCGCGGCGGACACGTGGTTCACGCTGCTGTTCGCCCTGCTGCCGGCCGGAGCCTTGATCATGCGTTTGGTCTCGTAGGCACAGCTTTGACGCGGGGGTCGGTTTCGAGACTTCGCGCGGCATGGATTTCGGAGGAAGCGGCACAAAACGGGAAAGTTCAAGATATGGCGGCAAGGATGCTTCACGACAGCAAAGGGGGGAAATAAGCATGGCACGTTATTTTCAAGGAAGAGAAGTCGAGCTGCTGGCGCCTGCGGGCACGTTCGACATTTTCGATACGGTGATCCGGGCGAACTGCGACGCGGTCTATTTCGGGGGTCCGGGACTCAATATGCGCATGATGCGCAAAGGCTACAATTTCAGCCGGGAGGAGATCGTCGAAGCGGTGAACGTCGCGCACGGGCTCGGCAAAAAGGCGTACGTCACGGTCAACAACATGCTGAGCGAGACGGATGTCTCGGAAGCCGGCGAATATCTGTCTTTTCTGGACCGGGCGGGCGTCGACGCGATCATCGCGCAGGATTTGGCCGTTCCGTCGCTGCTGCGGGAGCAGGGGCTGTCGCTGCCGGTCCACGCCTCCGTTATGCTGAACGTACATAACGCCGAGATGGTCCGGGCGCTGCAGGAATACGGCGTGACGCGGGTCGTGACGTCGCGGGAAATGGACCTGCAAACGGCACGGATCATTCAGGAGCAGACGGGGATCGAGATCGAATATTTCGTCCACGGCGACATGTGCACGGTGCACGGAGCCAACTGTTACATCAGCTCGCATCTGTTCGGCATGAGCAGCAACCGGGGCAAATGTCTCAAGCCGTGCCGCTGGGACTACCGGATGAAAAAGGACGGCTACGTGTTCAGCACCCCTTATCCGCTTGCCGCCAAAGACATGAACATGTACGAGTATCTGCCGGAATTGATCGACGCCCGCGTCACTTCGTTCAAGATCGAAGGGCGGATGCGGGACAAAGCGTTTATGTCGGCGCTGGTCAACAGCTACGGCGAGGCGATCGACCGCTATCTCGACGATCCGGTCGGCTTCGATCGCGGCGTAGACAGCGCCGAGCTGCACAAAAATCGCAAACGGGACTTCTCCACCGCTTACGCTTTCGGCAAGCCGGGATTGTCGAACATCAATCAGCGTTATGAAGGCACGGGCAAGTTTTACAGTACGGGCAAAGTTTTCAGCACGCCCACGGCGGAACGCGAAACGAACGAGACGGCCGTCGGCGCGGTGCGCGAATGGCTGAGGGATACGGCGGCGGAAAAAGCGGCCGCGGGCACGAAAACGGATGCCAAAACCGCGCCGAAGCTGACGGTACGGGTCAACAACATGGCTCAGGCGAAGGCTGCGCTGGAAGCCGGCGTCGACGAACTGTTCCTGTCGGGCGACGTGCTGCTGCCGGACCGGCCGTTCGGACGCAAAGAAATCGCGGAGCTGGCGCCGCTAAAAGGGGACACCCGTGTCGTATTGGCGACGCCGCGCATGATGAACGAAATTCATTTCGAACAGTACGATGCACTGCTGTCGGGCGGCGTGCCGGGACTCGACGCGCTGCTGGTCACGAATATCGGCGCGGTGCGCCGCTTCAAGAAGTTCGGCCTGCCGATGATCGGCGACCTGTCGCTGAATCTGTATAACCACATGGCGGAGAGCATGTACCGGGAGCTCGGCGTGGAACGTCTGACCGCTTCGATCGAAGCGAATCTGCCGGATCTGGCCGCGCTGCTGAGCCGGACGAAGGGCGAGCTGGAGCTGACGGTCCACGGCACGCCGGTCGTCATGTACATGGAACACGACCTGTACGAAAACACGGAAGTCTACGAGCCCATCGCGGAAGAAAGCAACCGCTACGTGCGCGACGACGTTCTCGTGCTCGTGACGGACAAGGGCGAAAGCCCGGTCTATAAAGACGTGCACGGCCGATGCCATCTGACGACGGCGAAAGAGATCTGCATGCTGCCGGTGATCGGCGAACTGGCGGCGGCGGGGATTTCGCATTTCCGCATCGAAGGTTCGACTTATTCGCCCGAGCGCTTGACGGAACTATTGTCGGTATACCGGACGGCGCTGGGCGCGCCGGAACGCGCGGGCGAACTGGCGGCGGAGCTTGAGCCGGCGTTCGCCGGCTTTACGCTCGGCGCGTTGGCTTTCCGCCGGGCGGACCGCAGCACGCCGGCGAACCTGCCGACGACGCTCGATGCGGCTCCTTCGGCGGAAGAAGCTTCGGAGAAACGTTCGGCGGCCGAACGCGAGCCGGTGCTTCAAGACATGAAAGGGTGAGCGGAATGAACACCGAAACGAACATGGAAACGAATATCGAAACAAAGACGGGAACAAACGTGACAGGCGCAGCGAACACGGCGGAAGAGGCGAAAAAAAACGGGGAGGAACGCGGCGTCGCGGGCGATGCGGCTTCGATGACGCCGGAAGAAGTCGTTGCGCTGCGCAAAGCGCATTTCTTCCCGTGCACCCAGCATTTTTACCGCAATCCGCCCGTATTGGTGTCCGGCTCCATGCAGCACGTGACGGACGGCGAAGGCAGAGTCTATACCGATTTCTTCGCCGGCGTATCCGTGGTGGCGACCGGCCACTGCAATCCGGCCATCGCGGAGGCGACGGTCCGGCAGGCGCGCAGGCTCCAGCATACGACGACGATCTACCTGACGGAGCCTTCGGCGCTGCTGGCCGAGCGTCTGGCAAAGCTTCTGCCGGCGTATCCGCGCGTGTTTTTCTGCAACAGCGGCTCGGAAGCGAACGAAGGCGCGCTGGTGCTGGCTCGCCGGCACACGAAGCGCAGAGGATTCATTTCCCTGACCGAATCGCTGCACGGCCGTACATCGCTGACGACAAGCGTAACGGGGCTGAGCATGTGGCGGACCGACCCTTTCCCGGACGACCACGTCTACTTCATCCCCCGGCCGTACGAATTCGGCCTCGATCCGCAGGAAGCGGCCGAACGCTCGCTCAGTGCGCTGGAAGACGTGCTGAACGAAGCCGGCGACAATATCGCGGCGATGATCGTCGAGCCGATTCAGGGCAACGGAGGGATGATCGTCATGCCGGACGGTTATCTGGCCCGGGCCAAGACGCTGCTGGAGCGATACGGGGTGCTGCTGATCGCCGACGAGATCCAGACCGGGTTCGGACGGACGGGACAGCTGCTCGCTTCGCGGCAGCTCGGCGTGCAGCCCGACATCGTGACGATGGCCAAAGCGCTCGGCGGCGGCATTCCGATCGGCGCTTTCGCGGCGACCGAAGAAGTCGCGGCTTCGCTGAACGTGCCGTCCGCTTCGACGTTCGGCGGCAATCCGGTCTCGGCCGCGACGGCGCTGGCCGTGCTCGATTACATCGAAGCCGAGCGGCTGCCCGAACGGGCGGAACGCCTCGGAACGGCGCTCAAGCGCGGATTGGAACGGATGCGCGCGTACTATCCGCATCTCTTGTCCGAAGTGCGCGGCCTCGGCCTGATGCTCGGCGCCGAGCTGTATGCGGGCGATCCGGCGCGCGGCGCGGCCGTAACCGACCGGGTGCTGGAAGAAATGAAGGACCGAGGCTTCCTGATCGGCAAAAACGGCGTCTCCCGCAACGTGCTGGCGTTCCAGCCGCCGATCGTGATCGAACCGGGAGACATCGAAGCGATGCTTGAAGCGCTCGACGCGGTGCTCGGCGGCATCGAGCAGGAGCGGCTTAAGGAAGAAGAAGCGGCCGAAGGGGCGAAGACGCCGACGCCGGCCGATGACGTTTCGGCCGGAGGAAGCGGGCCTGCCGGAAAAGAGCCGTTCCTTTCGCAAGAAGCCGCGAACGGAGGCCGCCCGGAATGAGCGCCGCCATTCGCGTCGTATGGGGCAAGACGCGGGATTTCGGTGCGCTGGTCATGTTCTCGCACACGCTGTTTTCGCTCCCGTTCGCTGTTATTTCGATCGTGTGGGCAGCCGGAGGGATTCCGCCTGGGCGAATTGTATTCTGGTCGCTGATCGCGCTCGTCGCCGCCCGCAACGGAGCGAACGCGTTTAACCGTCTGGCCGACCGCGAGTTCGACGCGGCCAATCCGCGCACCGCGCATCGGCATCTGCCGCAGCGGCTGCTCGGCATCCGCGAAGTGTGGATATTCGTGATTGCGAATTACGCGATTTTCATCGCGGCCGCCGGCATGCTGAACATGCTGTGCCTGGCGCTGTCGCCGGTCGCGATTTTCCTGATCTCGTCCTATTCGTATACCAAACGCTTTACTTGGCTCAGCCATCTGTATTTGGGCTTTACCATCGCCTCGGCGCCGATCGGTGCCTGGTTCGCCGTGACGGGATCGTTCGCGTTCACGCCGTTCGTGCTGGGCACGGTCGTCATGCTGTGGATCGGCGGCTTCGATATTTTGTACGGAACCCAGGACATCGACTTCGACCGCAAGCAGGGATTGTATTCCATTCCGAGCGCGTTCGGACTTAAGCCGGCCCTGTACATTTCGCGTTTCCTGCACGCCGTCATGGTCGGTCTGCTGCTGTTCCTGTTCGTGTTCCGCGGACTGGGTGCCGTTTATCTGATCGGAATCGTGCTGGCCGCTTTCCTGCTCATGCTGGAACACGGCATCGTGAAGCCGCATAACCGCCGCCTGATGAAGATCGCTTCGTACAATCTTAATCAAGTGGTCAGCATGCTGATTCTGCTGTTTACGATGTTGGATTATTTCTTGTGAAAAATCCGTACCTGTGGGTACGGATTTTTTATTTGGAAGAATGATCCAAATAAAGTGAAGGGAGAGCGGATACGGTCGGGAAAATGTCCGAAATGAGCTTGCCTACCCCGTCACCCTTATCGTTTCGGGACTGCTTGCCCGATATGCGCAAAGCGACTCCCTGCGTTTTCGGCTGCTTGAAGGCTCGGCGGAATCGTATAGGTGGGGCGTTTTATGCATCGTCGCCGTGCCGCTTGCTATTTTTTTAGTCGGATACCTGACCTTTAAGAAGAGGAAAAAGGAAAGGCCTGAAGCGCGGATGTAGTGCGGGAAATTTTCGTTATGCTCCTTGAGGCGTACGGGGAAACAAAAAAGACGCCGGCATTTGCCAGGCGTCCGAAGCTATAACGGCAAACCGTTTCTTAAGCCTGCGCTTCGTTCAAGAAACGCCGGATTCCGGCCGTAACGAGATCGTGGTCTTCCTGATCGGGCAGCCCCGATACGGTAATCGTGCCGATCATGCCTTCCCCGGCAACCATCAGCGGGAAAGCGCCGCCGGCCAGGACGAATTCGTCATCGCTCAGTCCGTAATCGTTCGCCAGCGTTTTGTTTTCGCTTCCAAGCTGAAGAGCGGTGTGCCAGGAACTTTTCGCAAAACGTGCGACGGTATTGTTTTTGCGGCGAATCCAATCTTCGTTTTCGGGGAACGTGCCTTCCATCGCGTGAAGGAACAGGCGATGTCCTTTGCGGGTAATGTCGACCGTGACCCTTTTGCCGGTTCGGCGCGCTTCGTCGATCAGCGTCAGGCCGAGCTGCAGCGCGGTCTCGGCGTCAAAGGTGCGAAAACGCAGTTCTTCTTCTTCCTGCCGCATCTGCAGCAGTCTTTCTTCGGTTGTCAGGGACATGGACGAGTATCTCCTTTGAAGTATGCTTGGTTGGTGAGTAGCAATATTCGACGCGGATCTCCGATTTCCTTTTCCTGCAGAAGCGAAAACACGCGAATCGAATCGTTGACGTCCGCCTCCCGCCGGCTTCGGGGATCGAAACTTCATTTTCGTCTATCGAACGATCTGAGCCGCGTTTCCCGATAAAGTCCGGCCGCATGGGAAAAGGGGAGTCCCCGGGCCGCGGAAACACCTTCCGGCCCGGGGACTCCCCTTTGCATATCTGCCCCGATCAGAACTTCCGCTCTCCGAAATAATCGGTCAGCGTCAGCAGATCTTCATGCGCCGCATAATCGCGGAGCGAACGGGCAATCTCCCGCGCGCGTTCCAGCTCCGACTCGCAGAAAGCTTCGGCGCGCTTAAGGGCGCCGCTTGCGCGAATCTTGTCCAGCAGAGGCCGGATGTCTTCCGGCTTCGTATTCGGTCCGACGCGGCGGATCTCCGCGGCCAGCGCCGGATCTTCCAACGCGTACAGCACGGGCAGCGTCACCTGGCCGCCCAGCAGGTCGCTGCCGGCCGGCTTGCCGAGCTGCTCGTCCGAAGCCGTGAAATCGAGCAGGTCGTCCCGAATCTGAAACGATAGGCCCAGATGCTCGCCGAAAGCGTACAGCCGGCGGGAGAGCGGCTCCGGCGCTCCCGCGGCTCGGGCGCCGAATTCAAGCGAGACGGCCATCAGATGGGCCGTTTTATGCCGGGACTTGAGCAGATAATCGTCCAGGCTCAGTTCATAATCGTAAGCGTGCTCCAGCTGTTCATATTCGCCCAGGCACAATTCCGCCGTCGCGACGGCGGTAAAGCTCTGTCGGCCGCTGCCCGGCTGCGGTTCCGCGCCCGACAGCAGTTCGACGACGCGGGCCGACATGTAATTGCCCACATAGACGGCTTTGGCCGGCCCGATCAGCGTATGCAGCGACGGTTCCCCCCGGCGAAGCGGAGAACGGTCGATCAGGTCGTCATGGATCAGCGAGGCGGTATGAATGAACTCGGCTGCCGCGGCAAGCTGCACGATCCGGTGTTCGTCCGGCCGATCGCCGAAGCGGCTGCCGACCGTAACGAGCATCGGCCGGAGACGCTTGCCGCCGGCGTCGATGGTCTGCAGCAGCGCGCGCTCCAGCTCGGAGTTCGGCGGAACGTCGTTGTCGTACTTGACGATTCGTTTCATCTCCCGGTTGATTCGGCGCAGGTCGACGCGAAGTTTCTTATGAAGTCCCACGGCTATCGCGCCTCCTTCTGTCTCAGCAGCACCTGCTCGAAGGCGGAAAGGAGAGAAGGTTCTCCGTTTTGACCGAGTGCCCGGGCAATCTGGATTTTTTTGACGAATGGCGACAGTTCGCGCAGCAGCGGTTCTTCCATGCATTTCAGAGCGTATCGGATGTACAGGCTGTACAAATAATCGCCGTCCAAAATGCGGCGGGTCAGCTCCGGATCGTCCAACTCCAGCGGTTGAGAATGGCGGGCCAGCGCTTCGGCCAGCAGCGCATACACGGCCAGCAGTCCCGGCAGCCTCGGCTTTTCCACGCCGCAGCGTTCAAAGACGGCCAGCGCTTCGAACAGCACCGCCTTCTCCGGATGAAGGCGGATGCGCGTGATCGGATCGATCTCGCCCTGCAGGCGATCCAGCGCTTCCCGGATCATGATGTCGTTCATTAAGGCACCCCTTGACGGACTAACAAAATACCGAATCGGCGTGTATACCGTGTTCACTCGGATTCCCCCACATTATGAGACAAATTCGTTGAATATGCAAAGTTTACGGCGTGGAATTTGCGGCTGACGCAGCGTCTGCCGGGTTGAAAAAAGCGGGGTCATGTGCGTCGTAAGCTGCACATGACCCCGCCCGTAACGCAAATTCGGTCGTCAGTCCGTATAAAGATACCAGCGTTTGGCAAACCAGGTTTTTTTCCAGTGTTTCTTGAGCCAAGGCAGAACGTAATAGTCGAGACCGAAGACGCTGCCCGATCCGCCGATAAGGGCGAAGGCGGAGAACCAGTACCACCACATGTCGGTCGGCGCCATGCCGGAAGACCAGATCATGAGGCCCATGCCGATCGTCGCGATCGCGGCGATGGCGGAGAAGAGCCCGGCGATCAGCATCAAGCCGAAGATGATTTCGGCGGCGACCATGCCGATCTGGAAAGCGGTAGCAAGCCAAGTATAGCCGCCGTCGCCGGTGTAGAACATCAGGTCCATCATGGAGCTGACCATGTCCGAGATGAAGCCCGGAACCGGAATCGCCTGTACGGCCTGCCCCGCGTTTTCGACCGCGGAAGCGGCTGCCTGCGCGTCGACCGCTTGAGAGACGTTGCCGACCGCTTCGGAAGCTGCGCTTACGACATCGGCGTTCGGATCCGGCGGGATCAGGAAGATATGGTTCGGATCATCGATGACTTTTTGCAGCTTGTCCCAGCCTTCGTGCAGCCACATCCAGCCGACGAACACGCGCAGCGGAACGAGCCAGAAGTTCGGCGACCGCTTCGAGAAGTGTCCGCCCAGGAACGTGCGGCGGTCGTGCGCGTGGAAAATCTCGTGCATCAGGTAGGTCCAGACTTTGTTGAAGCCCAGCACCGTGAACAGGTAAAGCACGTTGATCGCGTGCTTGGCGAACATCGCGAAGAATCCGGTGAGCGAGAAGAACTTGCCCGGCAGGCCGACGTTGGCGACGCCGTAGCGGCTGCCGATCGAGACCATCATGCCGTGGAAAGCCGGTTTGTACGATTTTTTCGTTCCGCCCTTGATATCGGCGGTAATATTGTGAGCGATCAGCGGAGCGGCGTGTTCGGCATTTTCGACCATCTGCGGCACCGGACGTTCTTCGCCTTCCGGAATAAAGAAGATGTTATCGCCGACGACATACACGTTTTCGTGATCAAGGCTTTGCAGGTGAGCGTTGGTTTCGATCCGCTTCCGGCCTTTTTGCTGCACGTCGAGCTTGTCGATGATTTCCGCGCCTTCGACGCCCGCCGTCCAGATCACGGTGCGTGCCGTCAGTTTCTGTCCGCTGAGATCGACGCCCGTTTCGGATACGCCGGTAATTTGTTTGCCGGTAATGATCTCGATATCCAGCTTTTTCAGGTAGCGTTCCGACTTGGCGATCAGCTTATCGGGAAGCAGGGGCAGGATTTTCGGCGCCATATCGGCGACGATCATGCGTACTTCGGACGGATCGATATAGAACTCGCGGCACAGTTCGCTGCGGTACTCCGCCATTTCGCCGATCAGTTCGACGCCCGTGAAGCCCGCGCCGACCACGACGAACGACAACTTCTCGCGGCGGATTTGCGGATCGGGTTCCTTGGCCGCTTCGGTGAACATCTGCCGGAAACGGTCTTTGAGCTTGACCGCATCGTCGTAAGACCAGAGCGTGTAGCTGTTTTCCTCGGCGCCGGGAATGCCGAAGAAAGTCGGTTTGGAGCCCGTTCCGATGACCAGATAGTCATAGGCGTAGGCGGCCTGCTTGCCCTGCAGGGAGCGCGCGTCGAAGTCGATGTTTTCGATCTCGTCGAGCACAACGTCGACCTTGAGGCCGGCGAAAATCTTCTTCAGATCGATCTTGACCGCATCTTCCGGAGTCCGGTTCGCCGCGACTTCATGAAGCTCGGTCAGCAGCGTATGGTAAGGATTACGGTCGATCAGTTGAATCTGTACGTCGTTGTTTTTTTTGAAATTTTTGGCCAATCGTTTTGCAGTCAGAACGCCGCCGTAACCGCCGCCCAGAACGACTATCTTTTTCATCAGGGAAACCAACCTTTCCGTGGAAGGACTTGTCCCGCCCGCCTGCTGTCGAACCGTTTCAGTCGGGCGAAGGGCTGTCCGTTGTTTCAGAATTGAGAATGAATCAGGCTTTCTTGTTTAAGCTGCGGGAGTCGGAAAAAAGAGCTTATTTCGCGTTCGCCAGAGCCTGCTCGGCCAGCTTCAGGTAAGAGCCGACGTGAATGGTTACGCCGCTGATCGCGTCGGTCGTTCCGTCTTCCTTCGTCTCGACGGCCGCCGGATCTTGTTTTTCGATCAAGTATTGTTCGGCTTTTGCGGCTTCTTCGTGCCATTCGGCCTGAGCTCCGCCTTTTTCTTTCATGCCGTATTTGCCTTCTTTGGAATTGGTCTTTTTGTCTTCGCCGGCCGCGTTTACGCCGCTGAAGTTAACGGCCACGATCTTGCCGGCCGCGACCGTAACGTCAACCGTTTCTTTCCAGCCGCTTTCGGCATCGAAGTCCGCGGCTTCCGCGTGATAACCGCCGTCTTTGTAAGGGCCGGCTTCAACAGGTCCGGCTGCCAGCGCTTCTTGGGCAAGAGTCGTGAAATCATTCACGTGAACCGACACGCCGGATACGACGTCGGTGTGTCCCTCGGCATCGGTCGTGATCTTCGCCGGGTCCTGGTTGTCGATCAGGTACTGCTCGACTTTTTCGGCCTGCTCGTGCCATTCGGAGGAAGCGCCGCCGGCTTTCATGCCGTATTTGCCTTCTTCGGAATACGTTTTTTTGTCGGGACCGGCATTGACGCTGGACGCGCTCCAAGTGGCATCCGTGATTTTTCCGCCTTCGGCTTTAAGAATCACGTAAGGCTGCCAACCGGATTTCGCGTCCATTTCTCCTTGGGCGAAGTACATGCCGTCTTGAATGGAAGAAGCGCTCTCGGAAGCCGCCGGCTCGCTTGCCGTTTCCTTCGTCGTTTCGGTCTGCGCCGCGGGCTGCGCGGCAGGTTCGGCCGTTTCGTTTTTGCTTCCGCACGCCGCGAGCGTTCCCATCAACAGGATGCTGCACATCAATACGGACCAGTTCTTTTTACCCATCTTAACCCCTCCGTTATGTCTGATTAAACCGTCCTCAAGTTCGACGATTAGCCGAAAACGATGACGTCGGATCGGGATTGTTCAGTCTAGACAGCCGCCCGGAAGGGCGATACGCAGGTTCGATCTCGGTCCGTTACCGTTTTCGTTAAAAGAATAACATACAATTTGAAGTATTCATGTGAGAACAATCACAAAGTGTGTGCCAAATGTCTCATTTCCTTTAAAAAGTATCAAATTTCGTTTTTTTTCGATCTCGCTCCGTTTTAAGCAAGCGTCTTGAGAACGGATTCACCGGTTTGGGGCAGGGGTAAATTCAAGTAAACGGATTTCCATCCAGATAAGGAGCTGACCACATGACGAATCCGATCGAAACCAAAGTAATCAAGGGCAGATGGAATCAGACGCAGCACGAGGCGAAGAAGCAGTGGAGCAAGCTGACGGAAGAAGATCTGGACTATATAAACGGAGACAAGGACAAGCTGATCGAAAAAGTTCGGGAAAGATACGGTCATGACGCCGAATCGGCCGAGTTGGAGTACAAGTCCTGGGCTTCGGCATTGACCACCGGCAACGACCGCTAAGCGGCTGCCGGAACGGAGAAAGACGGAGAAGACGCAGCTTTGTTCTGCAGGTTCCAGTATGAAGCGGAAGAGAGGGGACGCAGCATGGCCGAATCTCGGATCGTATCCGGCAAGATCATCGAGCAGCGCGGCAACAAGGTCCTTACCGTTCAGGGAGGTCTCGTAAGTTCCTACGATCTGCGTTATTACAAGTTGGCCCCGGAAGAAACGGAGTTTTTGCCGGGTCGGAAGGAAGAAGCCGAAGCCGGGACTTCTCCCGATCCCGTGGTGCTGTCGAAATGGACACGGCATGCGTTTTCCCGTCCGCTCGAATATGAAGAAGAAAAGAGTGCCAACCGCGCCTGAAGGCGCGGTTAGCACTCTTTTTTCTAATGCAAACGTTTAGGCCGGTTCCGGCGTTTATAAAGGCAGAAGCTTAACGCTCTCTTGGCGTTCGAGCGTCTCGACCATATCGAGCCATTGGGCCGGCTTCGGCTCCAATACGCTGTAATAGGTCCGCAAAAACTTGGCGACGAACGGTCCCGGCAGCGAAGAGGCTTCTTCGTAAGGAAGGAAGCACAGGTCCAGCCCGCCTACGGCTTCGCCGTCGCCCTGCCAGGAAGGGTGTACGTAATCGAAATCAAGCCGGCGGTAGCCGAGATGGGCGAGCACCTCGCGCCGGACGAACGGATCCATCGGTTTCACGCCGCCGAATTCGTGATCCTGCGAGCGGTAAGGATCGTAAATTTCGGCGAACATGCCTTTCAGCGTTCCGCCCGCCTCAGCGGCCAGCCGCTTCAGGTTCGCTTCGCGGCGGGAAGCCAGGAACGGTCCGATTCCGAGGCCGGGACGGCCGATGATCGTGAAATCGGTCATGGCGATGTCGTCGCCTGCGTAATACCGATATTCGGTGGCGCCGACGACTTCTCCCTCATGGACGGCGACGAAAACGCGGATGCCGGGGTCCAGCAGGGGTTCTTTCCACAGATCGAACGCGAGCACTTCCTCGGGCGGGAAAATTTCGCTCATCAATCGATGCAGTCCCGCAAACAGCGGATCGGCAATGTCGTTAACTCGGATGTATTCCATATTGTTTTCCTCCCATAATTCGAAATTGAACGACAACTTCTTGCGCGCCAGTCCAAATGGGGACAAGCGCGTTAACGCCGCTGCAGAAAGAGCAGCGGGTTGCGCCACTCCATCAGCAGGGCATGGTTGGCGGATTCCTCGTCCTCCAAATAATCGGGCACGACAGCCAGCGGAGTGCGGCCGCAGCGCAGCAGAAAACCGATCACCGGATCGCGCCGCCGCCCCTGCAGGACATCGTCCGCGTAGCGTTCGGGCGTCACTTCGTGCCTGACGGCTCCGTAGCCGGGCATTCGACCGCCTCCGAGCAGCCGCTTGAGGCCCAGCGCCACGACCAGCTCATAAGCCGATTGGAGCAGCTGCTTGCCCAGACCCAGACCGCGGGCGGACGGAGAGACGCTGATGTCGACCACATACAAGGTATCACCGTCCGGGTTGTGCGTGCCGATATATCCGTTATCCGTCATTTCCGCCCAGCTGTGCCGAGGGTGCTGCGGGTCGAATGCCGTGATCAGGGTGGTCAGCGAACCGACAAGCCGGCCGTTCACTTCGGCGCACAGCGCCCCTTCGGGAAAAAGTTCCGTATGCCGGAGCAGCTGCTCGCGGTTCCACCAAAGTTCGGGCGGATACGGAGGCGGGAAGCATTCCCGCTGAATTTCGATCAGCGCTTCGACGTCGGTTTCCGTATAGCTGCGGATGGTCAGCCGCTCCGGCTGTCCGTCGCGGAAAACGTAGCAGCTTTTTTCGTACAGATATTCGCGGTTCATAGGTACGGCCTCAGGACCAATCCGTGTAAAGGTCCGTGCGCCGGTCTCTCCAGGTAGTGACGGAGCCTTTTTCCCGAACTTTATCCAACAGCGCAAGATCGAGGTCCGCAACGATAATCATGTCGTCGTTGATCTCTCCTTCGGCCACGATGCCGCGCGGAGGGAAAGGCACGTCGTTCGGAGAGATGACCGCAGCCTGACCGAAGTTGCCGCGCATGAAATCGACCGTCGGCAGCGAACCTACGGTGCCGGTGGTGACGATATAAATTTGGTTCTCGATCGCGCGCGCATGGCAGCAGTAGCGGACCCGGTGAAAGCCGTGCCGGTCGTCGGTACACGAAGGGCAGAAGATGACGTCGGCTCCTTTGGCCCGGGCCATGCGAACGATTTCCGGAAACTCGATGTCGTAGCAGGTCAGGAGCGCAACGGTGCCTTTTTCCGTCTCGAATACGGACAGCGCGTCTCCCTGAGCCATGTTCCATTCGTGCACTTCGGTCGGGGTGATGTGGATTTTTTCCTGCGTCTCGATTCTGCCGTCCGGATAAAACAGGTGGGCGGTGTTGTACAGCTTGCCCTCGCGCCGTACGACATGGGTGCCCGCAATGATGTGCATCTTCGACTCGGAGGAGAGCTTCCGAAACAAATCCAGATAAGGCTGCGTATAATCAGGGAGATTCTCGATCCCCTGCGCGCTGCCGTGCTCGTCCGGAATGGACAGCAGTTGGGTCGTGAAAAATTCGGGGAACAGCAGGAACTCGGTTTCGAACTCCTGAGCCGTTTTTACATAATGTTCGGCCTGTGCGGCGAATTCGTCGAACGTGGAAATGGTATGCAGGCGATACTGCACGGCGGCTGCGCGCATTTTCATCGGCGTAAACCTCCTAAAATTCAAGATGATTTCATCATAACAAATTGACGGCCGGTCGGAAACGGAGCATGCGGCCACCGCTTCTGTCCTTGACAAAAAATGTATTGTATATAAGAATAAAAGATCATACGTTCGAATCGGAAGCATATATCCCGGAACTGAATCTTCATGGTATGATGGGGCCGACAACAGCCGGAACGGAAGATCCAGGAAGCAGAGGCGAAGAGATGGAATTTTCCAAAATGTTTGTGCAAAATATGGCGGTCCTGGTTACCTGCGCTTATATCGCCAACTTGATTTATAAGTACGCGATCTATCGAACCTCGGGGATCATAAAATACATATGCTCCGTTCTGCTGCTGATTGCCGGCGGCTGGACTGCCATGATGTTCGGATTCAGGCTGACGGAGGACGTGATTTTCGACATGCGTCTTGTTCCGCTGCTGATCGCGATCTTCGTATACAGCCGTCCGCCGGTCGTGCTCGTGGTAGGGGTGGGCATCGGGCTGACCCGCTTCGCTTTCGGGTGGAGCGAGGCGGCGGTGGCGGGATTTATCAACTTGTCCATTTTGGGAGCCGCCGGCGCGCTGCTGAATGTGTGGCTGCGCCGCGTGGACTGGACATTCGCGAAACGGGCGGCATTGGTCATCGTGCTGATGAACCTGCTGAACTGCATCAATATCATGATTTTCGGCGTAATGCCGGACGGTTATTATTTGACGCACATCGTGCCTTACGCGCTGCCGACCAGCATTCTGCTGTGCGGACTCTTCGCTTTCATCCTGCGGGATTTCCAGAAGGATCAGCAGCGAGCGATCGCGTTGAAAGAGGCGAATCGGCTGCTGCACCAGCAGACGGAGGAACTCGGCAAGAACAAGATCGTGCTGGAGGACCGGGCGAAGCAGCTGCTGCTCGCCTCGCAGTACAAGTCGGAATTTCTGGCGAACATGTCGCATGAACTGCGGACGCCGCTCAACAGCATCATCAACCTCGCGCAGTTTATTTCCGAGTCGGCGGAAGACACGCCCAGCGAGGAAATGGCGCGCTACGGGCAATTGATTTTCCATTCCGGGGAAGACCTGCTCAAGATTATCAACGACATCCTCGATCTGTCCAAGGTGGAGGCGGGCAAGCTGGAGATCGTCAACGAAGATATCAGTCTGGTCGAAGTGGCCGGCTGGGTCGGTCCTTACTTCGAGCTGACCGCCGAGCGCAAACGCCTGGCGTTCGACATCCGTATGGAGGAAGGCCTGCCCGACACGATCCATTCCGATCCGCAGAGGCTGCAGCAAATTTTACGAAACCTGCTTGCGAACGCTTTCAAGTTTACGGAAACGGGCAAAGTCGAGCTTCATGTCTACAAAGCCGAAGAACCGCAGCTCAAAGGGGAATGGATCGTCTTCGCCGTCCGGGACACGGGCATCGGCATAGCGGCCGACAAGCATTTTACGATCTTTGAAGCATTCCAGCAGGCGGACAGCACCATCAGCAAAAAATACGGGGGAACGGGGCTGGGATTGTCGATCAGCCGCGATCTGTCCCGGCTGCTCGGCGGATTCATCCGGATGGAGAGCACGGAAGGAAAAGGCAGCACGTTCTCGCTCTTCCTTCCTCTTTCTTGAAGCCGGCACGCTCGCTTTTCGGGCGGAAGCGTCCTGGGTAAGTGAAAAGGGATAAAACTTTCTGGAAGTTTTCAAGGAGGTGTCCCTTATCAAAGCACCCGTAGTCGTCAAAAACAGACCCAAGCGAAAGTTCTCCGTGCAGCGAAGACAGCTGCGGATCGCCACGGCGGAGGGAATCCCGGCGATCGTGTTCCAGACTCTGCTGGCAGGGCCGTTCTTGACCGGATTTTTGCTCTATCTGGGTGCCAGCGCCTCCCAGGTCGGCTTCGTGTTGGCGATCACGACTTTCGTCAATATCGCCCAGGTTGCCGTGGCTTTTCTGATTCAGCGCCTTGAAAAAAGAAAACGAATATTCGTCACCTTCGGCATCGTTCAGCGGCTGATCTGGGGCGCGACCGGTCTCGTTCCGTTTTTGTTCGATCCGTCGCACTGGGTCACCGCTTTTGTCGTTTTGTACGTGGCCGCTTTTTTGGCGAACGCCGTCGTAACCGTACTCTGGACGTCGATCGTGAGCGACCTGGTGCCGCCGGCGGTCAGAGGCCGTTATTTCGGCATGCGCAACATGATCGTCAATGCGGTCGGCAGCCTGACGCTGTTCGTCGGCGGAATCATTTTGGACGCCAATCCGGGCGGGCCGGGATTTTTGATCCTGTATATCGTCGTCTGGACATGCATTCTGATCAATATCCTGGTTCTGCTCAAATTCCCGGACGTGCCGTTCGAGCGCTCGGCGGAAACCAAGTTTTTTCCGATGCTGCGCAAGCCTCTGCATGACGCTTCTTTTATCCGGGCAACGGCTTTTTTGTCGTTCTTTCTGCTGCTGCAGACGATCGTCGTGCCGCTATTCTCGTACGTCATGCTCGACATCCTGGGCCTCAGCTATAAAACGGTGTCGACGATGACGGTCGTGCAGACGCTGAGCATGATGGCGAGCTTTTACGTCTGGGGGAATCTGAACGCCCGCTACAGCAGCAAGCAGCTGCTGTACTGGACGCTGCCGATCGTCGCCGTCTCCTGCCTGTCCTGGGGACTGCAGGCGTTTCTGCCGGTCGTTGCGGCATTGGTGCTCGCCCATATGCTGCTCGGCGCGGGAATCGGAGGCTTCAACCAGCTGTCGTTCAACTTCATTATCGGCGACACGCCGAAGCGGGAGCGTCCGATGTTTACCGCCGTGTATTCCGCCTCGACGGGCCTGATGTCCTTCTTCGGTCCGCTGATCGGCGGGCGGGTGTACGACTGGGTCGAAGGAGGTCCGCACTGGATTCAGGCTTACGGCGTACAGATGACGGTCGGCGCGCTGCTGCTCGTGTTCTCCGTCACGGTCGGACGCCGGGTGCTTGTCGGAGAGCGCAAGGAAGCTTCTCCGCTGCGCCGCTTGATCCGGCGAAAAGAAGCCAGGGCTTGACCCGGCGGCCGTAAATCCCGACATCCGGCCGGATTCGGTCTCGTCCGTCCGTCATGGACGGCTTGCTAGAAGCTTTTCCACCGCTTAAACTGTCTCTATATGCGAAAAGCAGAAACCGCCGCGCTGCCGGAAACAGGCCGCAGCACGGCGGATCAAGCGTTTATTCCCGATAAGCGCCCAATACAAGCCGAAAAGGATGGGATATCATGTCGAACACCAAAAAGCCGATCGTCACCGACCAAGCGCCTAGCGCGATCGGTCCTTACTCGCAGGCAGTCGCGGCAGGAGGCTTTGTCTTCGCTTCCGGACAGCTCGGACTGGATCCGGCGACGGGCGAATTCCCGTCCGGCGTCGAAGCGCAGGCCAAGCAGTCTCTCGAAAACGTGCGCGCCGTTCTCGAAGCCGCGGGCAGCAGCCTCGACCGCGTCGTCAAAGCGACCATGTTCCTCAAGGACATGAACGATTTCGCCGCAGCCAATGCCGTGTACGGCACATTCTTCAACGAGCCTTATCCGGCCCGCAGCACGGTCGAAGTGGCTCGTCTGCCGAAGGACGCCCTGGTCGAAGTCGAAGTAATCGCTCTGGTCGACTGACCGGGAACGATATTCCGACCCGATCGCTTAAGCCGACTGCCCGTGCAGTCGGCTTTTTCGCGCTCTCCCGCGGGACCAGGCGTGCGCAGGCCGCCGAAGTCCCGCCCGCGGCGCTCTCTCGCGGGACCAGGCGTGCGCAGGCCGCCGAAGTCTCGCCCACGGCGCTCTCTCGCGGGACCAGGCGTGCGCAGGCCGCCGAAGTCCCGCCCGCGGCGTTCTCCCGTGGGACCAGGCGTGCGCAGGCCGCCGAAGTCCCGCCCGCGGCGTTCTCCCGCGGGACCAGGCGTGCGCAGGCCGCCGAAGTCCCGCCCGCGGCGCTCTCCCGCGAGACCAGGCGTGCGCAGGCCGCCGAAGTCCCGCCCGCGGCGTTCTCCCGCGGGACCAGGCGTGCGCAGGCCGCCGAAGTCTCGCCCACGGCGTTCTCCCGCGGGACCAGGCGTGCGCAGGCCGCCGAAGTCCCGCCCGCGGCGCTCTCCCATGCCGGGAGACGGAGGCTTTCCGGCAGCCCTCCCCGCCTTAAACGCACATGGAGAGGGACCGCCGTCAGGCACGGTCCCTCTCCTGTGAAAGCCGCGCCCCGAAGGGAAGCGGCGTCCTTGCGGAGTGACTCCGCAAGGGGCAAACGTTCGAGGCGAACAGCGGAGCGGCCGCATTTGAAACCGGGAAATTCACCTTGGCCTGTACTCCGATCGAAATTTCCCGGTTTCAACGGCGGGTGAGCCCGAACGTTTGCCCCTCACGCGAGCCCCCCGCCCAGACGCTCCCCCGAACGCGCGCGCTCCCCGAGGCGAGGGTCCGCGCCTCCCCGCGCTCCCCGCGCTCCCCGCGCCTCCTCAGTCGCGATCCATGATAGACCGCACAAACATCCACAACGCAAACGCGGCCGCGGCGATCGACGTCGCCAGCGCGGTCGTGTGCACGGCCTGAACCGTATCCGCTTGTTCCACCGAGATGGCATACAGCGCCCAAGCGAAGACCAGCGGATAAACGCCGTCGCGGTAGCGGAATCCGATCACGAGGGCCAGCAGCAAGGCTGCGATCAGCATGACGATAGCCCATCCCGTATCGCCGAGGCCGACATCCCCGAAGCCGTGCTTGGTGACCAGAGCGGAGATATTGACGATAGTGGCGACGCTGATCCAACCCAGATACAGGCTGAACGGGACCTTTACGAAAAGAATGTCCAGCACTTCGAGCCGCTCCCGGTCCAGCCGGGTGCGTACGTAAATCATGATCAGAGAAACGAGCAGCAGCAGCATGACGACGACCGACAGCTCGATCAGCAGATAATGCCAGCAGAACAGCCAAGCCATGTTGAGCACGCAGCTGACGGCAAACCAAGGTCCGGGCGCCGCGGCGGAAGCCCGGTCTTTGCGTTCGGCGACAAAGCCGTAAACGACGAATCCGATCAGCAGGACGTAGATGACCGACCAGATCGAGAACGCGAAGCCGGCCGGCGTCAGCAGGTTTTTGTACATGTCCGAGATTTCGCCGGTATCCCGGCCGGCGAGCGGCAGCAGGGTGGCCATCGCATTGACGGCGATCACGGCCGCAAGAAGAACGGCGTTCAACCATTTGTACGGATTTTTCGAAGACGAGAACAAAGGGAACAGCTCCTTTCAGAATGAAAAGCATCCGTCGGTACCGAAATGACCGGCAAGTCATTTCGGGCTACAACCATGTTATACCCCATTTGCGCGTTCGCGTACCCGGTCGTTGAATTTTTTGATTGCGGCGAGGAAGCAAAGATGGCATAATCGGAAAAGAAGAGAGCGGTTTCATCCTCAAGCCTTCCGCGAATCCGGCAGGAAAAGCAATGCTGCGCCCTTTTGTGCAAACGTTTGCCCAGATTTAATGCGAAAAGGGTCCGAAGGATTCGTTCAGACGGCACGATAACGGTGAAATATGTGATCATACGCAAATTCACCTCGGAGCCGAAACCGACATCACGCCGCCTCGGTTCGCGACAAGCGGCCGAAGGCAGGCTTTAAAAGGAGCTGACGCAGATATGGATACGAGTGAAGCGATACACCCGGACCGGGTAGGGCCGATGATCGTGCAGGAGGCGTGGGGTACGCTCGGAAGAGCGCTGACGCTGGAGCATATGAACGGCGTATATGTATGCAGGGGGGAGCGGGCGTCGCTGGCCTTCGTTTTTCTGGACGACAATCTGTTCCGCATGAAGCTGTTCATGGGCAAAGAACCGGATCTGTCCACGACGGTCGCCGTACTGCCGAGGGAAAGCGAACCGCTCCAGGCGGAGGTGGAGGAAACGGAGACGGCCTGGAAGCTGACGGGAGGCAGTCTCGTGCTGGAGATCGAGAAGCAGTCTTCGGCGGTATCCGTGTTCGATCGGGAAGAACGCTTGATCGCCCGCCAGAATACGGTCAGCTGGAACCCGAGAGGCGCCATCCAATCGGTATACGACATGCCGGGAGACTCCCATTTTTACGGTCTGGGGGAGAAGGCCAGCTTCCTCGACAAAAAGGGCGAGCGCTACACGATGTGGAACACGGACGTCTACGCGCCGCACATGCCGGAGATCGAAGCGCTGTACGAATCCATTCCGCTGCTCGTGCACATGCACGGCAAATGTTCCTACGGCATTTTCCTGGACAACCCGGGACGTACCGACTTCGATATGCGTTCGCACGGCATCTCGTATTCGATCGGCTGTTCGACGGGCGACTACGATATCTATTTCGTATACGGCCCTTCGTTGAAAGACGTCGTCCGCGGTTACACCGGCCTGACCGGCCGCATCGCGCTGCCTCCGAAATGGGCGCTCGGCTATCACCAGTCTCGCTACAGCTACATGAACCAGAACGAAGTGCTGCATCTGGCGCGCACGTTCCGGGAAAAACAGATTCCGTGCGACGTCATCTACCTCGATATCCATTACATGGACGAGTACCGGGTGTTTACGTTCGATCCTGTGCGGTTCCCCGATCCCGAAGGCATGATGGCGGAGCTGCGGGAGATGGGCATCCGTATCGTGCCGATCGTCGATCCCGGCGTCAAAAAAGACCCGAAATACGCCGTTTATCGCGAAGGCGTCGAGAAAGGCTATTTCAGCCGCAAACTCGAAGGGGACATTTTCTTCGGCGACGTATGGCCGGGAACGAGCGCTTTTCCGGACTTTACGGACGATACGGCGGCGCAGTGGTGGGGCGACCTGCACAAATATTATACGGATCTCGGCATTCCGGGCATCTGGAACGACATGAACGAGCCGGCCGTGTTCAACAGCTCCAAAACGATGGACCTCGACGTCATGCACGGCAACAACGGCAGCCCCAAAACGCACGAAGAGCTGCACAATCTGTACGGGATGCTTATGTCCAAGGCGACGTACGAAGGCCTCAAGCGGAATATGGACAACGAGCGGCCTTTCGTCCTGACGCGTGCCGGCTACTCCGGCATCCAGCGCTACGCGGCGGTATGGACCGGTGACAACCGCAGCTTCTGGGAGCATATGGCGCTCGCCATGCCGATGGTGCTCAATATGGGCCTGTCCGGGTTGTCTTTTGCGGGACCGGATATCGGCGGATTCGCGCACCATACGTCGGCGGAACTGCTCGTGCGCTGGACGCAGATGGGCGTGCTGTTCCCTTACTGCCGCAACCACTCGTCGATCGGCACGCTGCGGCAGGAGCCGTGGTCGTTCGGTCCGGAGATCGAAGGCATCCTCCGCGAGTACATCGGCCTGCGCTATCGCTGGATGCCGCATCTGTACAATTTGTTCCACGAAGCGGCCGAGACGGGGCTTCCGCCGATGCGTCCGCTGCTGCTCGAGTACCAGAACGATCCGAACGTGACCAATCTGTGCGATCAGTTCCTCGTCGGCAGCGACGTGATGGCGGCGCCGATCTACCGGCCGGCCACGGAACACCGGGCCGTCTACCTGCCGGAAGGACAGTGGATCGATTACTGGACCGGTGAGACGCTGGAGGGAGGCCGCCACATTCTCGCCCATGCGCCGCTCAGCGTCATGCCGCTGTACATCCGGGCGGGGGCCGTGATCGCGGAAGGCGAGTCGAAACAGTACGCGGACGACCGGACGGACGAGACGCTGACGCTGCGGGTCTACGGGGCCAAAGCGGAACCGGGATTCAAAGCCGAGTACAGCCTGTACGAAGACGACGGGGCCAGCTTCGACTACGTCAGCGGCGTATCGTCCCTGATCCGGTTCGAGCTTCGCGGCGGCGAAGGGGAGTTGGAACTGAGCTATCGCTACGAGCGCCACGGCTACACGGCCAACCGCAATCTGCTCCGGTTCGCGCTCGTCTGCACGGCGTTCGCGCCGTCGGAAATCGAAGGCCTGAACAAGTTGGAACGCGGCGAAGCCGAGAAGGGCCGGCAAGGCTGGTACGTCGACGAGCAGACCGGCGGCCTGATCCTTCAAGTGGAAGACGCGAGCCAGGGAGCGTCGTTCAAGCTGAAAGGGTAAAAAAGGCGCGGAAGGCGGAATAAAGCCGAAAAAGCCGGCAGCGGTCCTCGAAACCGCCGCCGGCTTTTTGTTTCGGGCGAAAAGTTGGAATTTGGAGGCTTGCAGGCTTAGAATGAAAAGGAAAGCGCACGTCCGGCAATACCTTACATACAAAAGCGGGCGAAAATGGACGGCGGGGCCGCCTGCCGTACAGGAGAAGCGACAACGCGAAGCGGGAGTTGAAGAAGGACATGTGGAGAATCATCGAAGCGTACGATCAGATCAATGCCTGGATCCGGGCGAGCCAGGGCAGTTTCATCGAACTGGAGAACGGCCAGCCTTACCGGTTTGCCCGGCGCAGAACGTTTACGGGCAAAGAATTGGAAGCGTTCGAGCAAAGCTCGGGCTTGGAACTTCCGGCCGAATACAAGCGCTTCCTGATCGGAGTAGGCGCGGTCGAATTGTTTGCGGAGCCGCTGGGCGCGGGGATCGAGATTATCGGACCGGACGAAATCGCGGATTTTTCCGAAAAAGCGCTGGGAAGCCGGGGCGACGGCCTTTATCCGAAGCTGCTCCTCGCCGTATCGATGCCGAAGTTCGGATGTTTCGGCGGCTTCAGGCCGGGGAGCGAGCGGGACGAGCGATACGGCGTGTTTCGTTCGGCGGCTCCGCCGAAGCAGGGGATCGAAGCGGACGGATTCACGGCGTTCGACGACTGGCTCGTCAAGCTGGTGGAGAATCGGGCAGCGGCCGTCTGAAACGGGCGGATTCCGGAACGGAAATCCAGGCGCCGACAAGGAAGCCCGACGCGGGATGCGTCGGGCTTTTACATGTCCGCCCTGCGATAAATCAGGAAGTACAGGAACAGTACGCCGACGGCCAGCTTGAACCGTTTCTCGGCGGCGACTTTACGTCCGGCGAGGAAGCGTTCGGCGTCCGAAGGCTCGACGCCGCTTTGCAGCGCAAAAACTTCGGGAGTCAGGCCGAAGCTTTCCGACAACCCTTGCATGACGGCGCGAAGCCTTTCTTCCGGCGGGATCTGCGGCGTATTGATGCCGAGGCCGAGGAAGGCGATCAGGTCGAACGCGGCGGAGCGCTGCGCGGCGTCCAAATGATCCAGGTCGCTGTCGCCGCTCGAGTACGCTTCGAGATCGTTCCGGCCGATGCCGGTGAGCCGTTCCAGCGACTCGAACGAGACTTTGTACGCCTGTACGGCGCTGCTCAGCAGCTCGCGGCTGCCGATCGCTTCGTGTGGGAGCGGTTCTTCCTCGAATTCGAAAGAACGGGAATTGTTTTCGGTCATAAGAAGGACCTCCTTGCGCGCGATTAGAGTAAAATCAGGCAATCAAAGCCATTATACCGTAATCGCGGCGTCGGCCGCGAGGCCGGAAAGGAGAGGAACGCCCCGGACAAGCTTTCCGGCGCGCCGGAATTTCGGGATTTGCGCGCGCCGCGGAGCGCTTCGAGGACGCGCCGGAAATGCGACGGAAATACGACGGAACGGAGAAAAAGCCGAGCGGAATCGCTCAGCTTTTTCGCGGTTTTGGTTCGACGGGAATCCACAGCTCGTTGCGGTTCTCTTCGGGAGGAAGATAGCATTCCACTGCCGGCAGGTCCGCCAGCTCGTACGGCGAAGAAGGGAGCCACTCGGCGTACATTCTTTTCCAGGTTTCCCGGAAGCCTTCCGGCACGCCGGGCACGTCGAAGACGGCCCAAAGCGCCGCAGGGAGGCGCAGTTCCGCCATGCCGCCGGGCAGCGGAGCGTCCGAGGCGATCGCGAAATAATAATCGAACGTTTCGGACCGCCCCCATTCCCCGGCCGCCAGCACGCCCAGGATGCCGCGCAGCGGAGCATCTTCCCGGCGAATCTCCCACAGTTTCCCGAAGAGCCCTTCTTCCGCCGCCTTGGCCCAGCGTACCGGTACTTCCTCGAACGCCCGCTCCGTGTTTACGGCGAGCACTTCTCCCGCAATGCGAAACGCTTCCGCCCGTTCCAACCGATAATTCATTTCCGCAGCTCCTTTTAACGTGAATTGAAAGGTAAGCCGGGGGTAGGCTTTAAGCGGCGAGCCGGTGCCGCGTGCCGCTGTCGGCGTCACGCCGTGCAGCTGCTGAAACGCTCTGGCAAAAGCTTCGGGCGATTCGTAGCCGTACTTGAGCGCGACGTCCACCACTTTGATCGGCGTGTTTTGCAGCTCGAACGCGGCCAGCGTCAGCCTTCTTCGGCGAATATATTCCGCGAGCGGGATATCCGTGACGAACGCGAACATGCGCTGGAAATGCTGAGCGGGGCAGCAGGCCGCTCTTGCCGCTTCCGCATACGAAATTTCCTCCGTCAGGCGCTCCTCGATATAATCGAGCGCCGCATTCATGCGATCCATCCATTCCAACGCAACCTGTCCCTCCTCTTGTCGGCCCGGCGCGGGCGCTTCCCCGTAAACCCGTCCTTTCCCCTTCAGTCTAGAGCGTCCCCTGCCCGAATGCCTTGCGAAGGTCGTACAGCTTGTGCAAGGTTTTTTAGGGAAAGGATCGAAGGGAGGCCCGGGCGGCGTCGGCCGGATTTTTGCCGCCGTTCGTCTTCATCGTGAAGCAGGCGGCAGGGAGCGGTCAAGCCTTTCCGGGGCGAAAGCGCGAAGCGGCCTGCACGGACATTGCGGAATCAGTCGAAAAAATGCCGGATATCGTTTAGAATGGGGAGAAGGGCAATTTTGGCTCAGGTAGGACAGAACACGAAAAAAGCGGACAAGACGGGGGACAAACATGAATCAACCGCTTTATGGAATATGGCTGGGAGACGTCTTCTTCTGCTTCTCCGGCGAAACGTCGGAGCCGAAGGTGGACGCCTGGACCCGGCAGGTGAGAAAACTGGATATCGGCGGCGAGAAGCCGCTTAGACAGGCCGCGCTGCGCCTTGCGGAACTGCGCTGGCCGGGCGCGTCCTCGCGCCGCGGCCGCACCCGCGGATTCGGCGGGCGGACGCTCGAAGGGCTGGCTCTGCCGGCCGCGTCGGCCTTTGCGCTGCTGTCGGACTTCGACGAGCAGAAATTTACCGCGCAGGGCTTCGCGCCCGGGGCGGAAATGCGCTATTGGAGCGCGGCGGTGAAATTCGCGCGCGACCTGCTGGCGGACGGCTGCTTCGTGCCGGCGGCCGATCCGCCGGCGCGAGTCAGTGCGCGCAGGGCATCGGAACTTAGCTTTACGGGAACGTGGAAGCCGCTGCTGGAGCGGCCGGAAGACCGGGAGCGCTTCGCCGCGCTGGCCGCGGCGATGCCGCCGATCGGGCTGACGGCGCCCGGAGCGGCAGGCACGGAGGAGGAATCGCCGCCGCTCGGAAGAGCGCGCGAGCTGGTCCTGCATTCGTTTCTGTCGGCGCTGATCGACGGACAGATGCGCCTTATGCTGGGCGGCATGCGCAGCCGCCTGCAGCAGATGAAGCTTCCGTACCGGCGCGGATACTCGCCGCTGTCGGCGCTGTGGTGGAACAGCCTGCTCGATCCGCAGCGCGAAACGAAGGTTCAGGGCGCTTCGGACGATATCGAAGAGCTGGAACGGCAGATCGCCGAACTGGGCGGTTCCGTGCCGGAGAGCGCCGGCGAGGAAGAAGCGGGAAGCGCCCGGCTGAGGCTGGGTCTTCGGCTCGAGCCGAAGATTTCCGATCCGGACAGCCCGGAGGCCGACCGCTGGCGGTTGGCGTTCCGCGCCGAGGACGAACTGGAAGCCGGGGCTTCGCTGCCGGCTTCGGATATCTGGCGCCTGACCGAAGACGAACTGGTGCTGCGCGGCAGACGCTACGCGGAACCCAAACGCCAGCTTCTGACGCTGCTGGGGCAGGCCGCTCGGCAGGTGCCGCAGTTGGAAGAGGCGCTGAGCCGTCCGCATCCGGAAGAAGCCTGGCTCGGCGCGGAGGACATGTTCGATTTCCTGATTGCCGGCGTGCCCGCGCTGCGCGCGGACGGCGTGCGGATCGAGATGCCGTCGCGCTTCACCAAGAGAGGGCGGCGTCCCGCCGGCGTGAAGCTCAAAGCGCGGCTCGAACCGGGACGGAGCGGGGAAGGCGAAGCGGCGCTGGGCATCAAGCAGCTGGTGGAATTCGATCTGGAGGCGACGATCGGAGAGACGTCGATCGGTCTTGACGAACTGCGCCGAATCGCGGAAGACGGCGTTCCGCTCGTCTTCTTGAACGGCGAATGGATCGAAGTCGACGTGAAGGAGGTCCGCCAGGTGCTGCGGCTGCTCAAGAAGCAGACCGTGCACGAGATGACGTTCGGCGAGCTGCTGAAGCTCTCGGCCGCCGAGGACGACTCCGTCTGGAACGGCGTCGGCGTCTCGGGAATCGAGACTTACGGGCTGCTGTACGATCTGCTGCGCGGCGGCGGCCGGGCTTCCGCGGAGCGGCAGGTGCCGGCCGCGCTGAACGGCACGCTGCGCCCGTATCAAGAACGCGGCTACCGCTGGCTGTCGTCGATGCGCGAGATGGGCTTCGGAGCCTGTCTGGCCGACGATATGGGCCTGGGCAAGACGGTGCAGGTCATCGCCTGCCTGCTCGACCATCCGATGCCGGGCCCGAAGCTGATCGTCTGCCCGACGTCGCTTCTCGGCAACTGGCAGCGGGAGATTCAACGTTTCGCCCCGGACTTTACGCTGCACGTGCATCACGGCACGCAGCGGCTGCGCGGCGAGGCGTTCGAACGCTGCGCCCGGGAACACGACATCATTTTGACGACGTATCCGCTGATCGGCCGGGACGTCGAAGAATTCCGCGGGATCGTCTGGACATCGGTTGTGCTGGACGAAGCCCAGTCGATCAAAAATTACGGCACGAAGCAGGCGCAGAACGTCATGAAGCTGAACTCGCCGCACCGCATTGCCGTAACCGGGACGCCGGTCGAGAACCGGCTGGCCGAGCTGTGGTCGATCTTCCAGTTCATGAATCCAGGCTATCTGGGCTCGGCGGCCTCGTTCCGCCGCCGCTTCGGCGCCAACGCGCCGCAGGTGCCGGAGGAAAGCGACAAGCTGCGCACGATGGTCGCTCCGTTCATGCTGCGCCGCTTGAAAAGCGATCCCGATATCCGCAAAGACCTGCCGGAGAAGATCGAGTTGAAGTCGTACTGCGAATTGACGATCGAACAGGCGGGGATGTACCAATCCGTCGTCGGGGAGTTGATGCAAAAAGTCGAGAGCCGGGAAGCGTCCAGCCGGACGGTCCGTCAGGGCATCGTGCTGTCGGCGCTTACGCGCCTTAAGCAGATCTGCGACCATCCCGCGCTCGTGCGCGACCATAC
The DNA here is from genome assembly GCF_011090185.1 of Saccharibacillus alkalitolerans. GTDB lineage: Bacteria > Bacillota > Bacilli > Paenibacillales > Paenibacillaceae > Saccharibacillus > Saccharibacillus alkalitolerans. The sequence continues at coordinate 127,703 of NZ_JAAFGS010000008.1, forward strand.
GGGAGGATTCAAAGCCGAAAAGTCGGGCAAGCTGATGCAGCTGATCGAGCTGCTTGACCGGATTCGGGACAACGGCGAGTCGGTGCTGATCTTCACCCAGTATGTCCGCATGGGCAAGCTGCTTGCGGAAGAACTGGGCCGGCGCTACGGCGAAGAACCGATGTTTTTGCACGGAGCGGTCAAAAAGGAAGATCGCGATTCCATGATCCGGACGTTCCAGGAGGGCGAAGGCGCGAGCGCGTTTATTCTGTCGCTGAAGGCGGGGGGCCTCGGCCTCAACTTGACCCGCGCCAACCACGTCGTGCATTTCGACCGCTGGTGGAACCCGGCCGTCGAGAATCAGGCGACGGATCGCGTGTTCCGGATCGGTCAGCGGCGCGGCGTGCAGGTGCATAAGCTGATCTGCCAGGGGACGCTGGAAGAACGAATCGACGAGATGATCGAGAACAAAAGAACGTTGGCGGAGCGGGTCACCGGAACCGGGGAACGCTGGCTGACGGAAATGTCCAACGAGGAACTGCGGACGCTCGTGTCCCTGCAGGGAGAACGGATCGAGTAAACGCCGGAAGGGCGTCCGGCGGGGCGATAAGGGCGGCAAGCCCGCTTTGCGCCCGGCGAAAAGGGGGATGGAGATGAGCAACCTGCACGTAGTACAATTGGAAGCGAAGCCGGGCCTGTTGATCGCCGTTGTCGAAGAAGAACGGCGGGAAGGTTCGGCTTCCCGCCGGGTCGAAATTCCGATTGCCCCGGCTTCGGCGAAGCAGAGGGCGGATTGGCAGCGCTTGGCGGAGCATTCGGCGCTCGGGCTGTATCGCCTGCTCGGCGAAGCCGGCGAACTGACGATACGGCCGGGAGGCGACGAGAAGCCGGGACGGAGCCGGCCGGCGCGGCGCGCCGTCGAAGGCGGCGGAGAGGCCGATGCGGAAGACCGCCGGACCGAGGCCGGCAGCGGCACGGCATCGGGGTCCGGCGAAGGCGGCGGAACGGCCGCTCGGGCGGACGGAGCCGAGATTCCGTCCGCGCGAACGCAGCTGACGTTCGACGGCGGCGAAGCCGCCTGGGAAATGACCGCCGCGCAGGCGGGCGGCGGTCCGGAAGTGCCGGCCGCCCTCGCGGCGGCGGCCGAAGCCGTCCGAACGCATCCGGCGTTCGGACTTACGCTCGCCGGCATCGATCCCGGCGAGCTGGCCGGCGCGGCGCTGGCCGCGTGGAGCGACGGCTGGGCCGCCGCTCCGGATGAAGCGGCGCCGAAATCGGCGCCGCGCGCCGCCGCGGAAGGCGGCGGCCGGGAGATCGCCGAGTGGATCGCTTCGGCGGCCGAGAAAGGCGTGCTGCACGAGCACGGACGCCTGCCGGATGAGCCGGCGGCTGCGGAAGCCGCCCTGCCGGGTCCCGGCGATCTTTCGCTGCTGCCGGACTCCGCCCCTGCGGAAGCGGCGCTGTCGGAACTTCGGCGTGCGATGCGCGTCCGGATGGGCGGAAGCTTGTGAGAAAATTGGACAGAACGCGAAAAAGACGAGATCAGCAGCGCAAGCGGAGCGGAGCAGAGCAGGACAGCAGGGAGGAATCTGCGTGAACATATATACCGCATCGAGATGGGGAACGATCGTGCTCGGTACGGCGCTGGCGGCGGGGCTGTTAAGCGCCTGCAGCGCCGCGGGAGCCAAAAACGAACCGGATCGCGAGGCGCAGCAGTCGGTCAAGGGGGGAACCGAAGACGGAGCGGGGAAATCGCAAAGTCCGTTTGCGGGAGATTCGCTTCAGTCCACGGTCGAACAGAAGGACGGCAGGAACGTGGTGACCAATCCGACATCGATTCATGTCGTGGTGAATAAGAATCGTCACTTGCCGGACGGCTACGAGCCGTCCGATCTGGTCGTGCCGAACGTGCCATTCTCCTTCGGCGACCCGGAGAACCAGGAGAAGAGCCGCATGCGCAAAGAAGCCGCCGGAGCGCTGGAGCAGCTGTTCGCGGGAGCGAAGAAGGACGGAATCGAGCTGTACGCCGTGTCGGGTTATCGCTCCTATGCGCGCCAGAAAGACATTTACGACTACAATGTCTCCACGCGCGGAGAAGAGGAGACGGCCAAAGTCAGCGCGGCGCCCGGCACGAGCGAGCACCAGACGGGGCTTGCCATGGACGTATCCTCGCCGAGCGTTGGCAACGCGCTGGAGCAGTCTTTCGGCGATACCGAGGAAGGCCGCTGGCTGGCCGACCGCGGGCAGGAGTACGGATTCATCGTGCACTACCTCAAAGGCAAGGAAGAGCAAACCGGCTACTCTTATGAACCGTGGCATATTCGCTACGTCGGGAAGGAACTGGCCGAAGCGGTACACGCCAGCGGACTGTCGCTCGAAGAGTATCTGGAAGAGAGCAGCCTGGCGGGCGGACAGTAAAAGCCGTCTTTACCGGCCTGAGATCGAACGAACCCCGAATTTTCGGGACGGGGAAAAGACGCCCTTTACAATCGTAAAGGGCGTCTTTGTTTTGTACGGAACAAAAAAGGACGACCTGAGGCCGTCCGCCGGTTCAAAGCCGGAACGTGCGTTTTTCCGAGTTCGAATCGAATAAAGCCCGGCCGTTTCTTCGTTCGGCCTCGCTTCGCACGCAGTAAGGCCCGGCGAAAGGCGGTTTATCCGAAGCGGCACGTTTGTGGGGCGGCGCGGACGACTTTTCAGGCCCGTGTAAAGTTTGAGCCCGATGTTTTCCCGCGTCTCCCCGGCCCGGCATAAAGGACTGCCCGCTTCTGCGCGACCGCTCTTCCTCTTCGCCCAGAGACAGGACCTCGCTGCGCAGCGCCAGCATCTTGTGATCCAATTCGCCTGCGGCGCCGGCTGCGGAGGAGAGTTCGCGTTCCAGATAATCCGGTACCCTCCGATCATATTTGTACAGTAAAATATGTTCCAGACTGGCCCAGAAATCCATCGCCAGCGTGCGCATCTGCACCTCGATCCGTACCCGGCAGGTCCGGCCCTCGAACTCGACGGGGACGGACAGCAGCATATGCAGACTGCGGTAGCCGTTGGACTTGGGATTCATGATGTAGTCCTTGATCCAGAGAATCCGAAGATCCGGATGGCGGTCGATCCGGTCGAGCAGCAGGTAAATGTCGGTCACGAAGGCGAATACGATTCGCATGCCCGCGATGTCGTGGATGCGTTCGGTTACATGTTCCACGGAAGGTTCCAGACCCAGCCGCGACAATTTGTCCAGAATGCTGGCCGGCTCCTTGATACGCGTTTTAATATGTTCGATCGGGCTGAAGCCCTCGTCGCTTTTCCATTCCCTGCGTATGCGCTCGATTTCGCCGCGGAGCTGCCGAAGCGCTTGGCGGTGCATAGCGGGAGTGTGGACCCACCTGCCGCGCGGGAAAAGCCGCGTTCCGTGCGGTGCGCGAATCGCCCTTTCCAGGGCGGCGCGCTCGGCTTCTTCCGGCAGGCTTGTTGGCGTTTCCAAAAATTCTCGGGTCTTGTTCAAAATGATCTACTCCTGAAAGGGCTTGGATTGTGGGATCGGCGCATCTATTGTAAACTGACAAGCATAGGGAACCCGATTGTCGATTGCGGGCATGCGCCTACCCCCGCCTTATCTTGTAACCGGAAGAGCGGGGGAGCGAATCCGGCCCGCAGGCAAGCATCGGGCGGAGATGCGCGAGGTATTTTCACCGCCAGCCGCAAATCGTGTAAAATATGGGGATGCGCGTGCGGCATCGGCTTTTCCGGCCGCGGAAAGCCGCGCCGGTCGGAACAGAGGAGGAGAGGGACTTGAATTTTTTGCAGCGGATCAAAGACGGCGCGGGGAAAGCTTCCGAACGTGCCCAGAGCGCGGTCGAAATCGGACGGCTGAACAGCCACATTTCGGATATTCAGCGCGAAATCGAAGTGCATTTTCTGCGCATGGGACAGGTGTTTTACGAAAATTACAGCAGCCGTAACACGGGGCCGGCCGAAGAAGAAATCATGGAATTGTGTACCGCCTGCGACCTGCTGACCGAGGAGATCGCGGAGCTTCGGGCCAAGATCGCGGAGCTGCGCGGCGAGAAGCTGTGCGTATGCGGGGCGCGTCTCGATGCGGATGCCGCAGTCTGTCCGCACTGCGGACGGCAGTTGACGCCGGAAACGGCGGAGGGAGCGCCGGCGCCTTCTTCGGGCAAGGTGGAGCTCCGCAAGGAAACGGAGCGGAAATCGGAAGTCGAATCGGAGGCGGTGCACGATCTGCTCGGGGTTCCCGGTTTCGGGCCTGACGAAGACGGGCCGTATGAAGACGAGCGTTACGAAGAGGAGCTTCGCACAGAAGAACGCCGCGACGATCGGGAACGGCGGAGCGGGCTTCAAAACGAAGCGGAACCGTCCGAGACAGGCGAGCGTCTCCCGAACGAAGAGCGTTTCGAAACGTCGCGTCTTCGGGAGCAGCCGTCCGAAGAAGACGAGCAGTTCGAGACGAAGCGGTTCGAACTGGGGCGTTTGGAAAAAGAACAGGCCGACGAGCGGGAAGAATCGGACCAAGGCGTCGCCGAGTACGTGCCATCCTACGAAGCGGCCTTCCGCTCGGGAGAGGAGACTCCCGAGCAGCGCGAAGAACGCCAGCGCCGCGAACTGCGCGAGATCCGGGAGCGCGAACGCCGCAAGATGAAGGAAGAGCGCGAAGCCGGAGAACGGGGAGCGCCCGCGGACGGGCCGGATGCCTATGCGGAAGAAGAAGCGGAGCCGATTCGCGATCCGGAACATGAGCGCCGGCAGCGGGAACGAATCGAGCGCGAAAAGGAACGTCAAGACGAACTGGACCGCTTGATCGCTTCATGGAACCGCGGTACGGAAGGGACCGACGAAGAGGAGCTCATCGTGCGCCGTCCGGTCGGCGAGGTGGTGCGCTGCCAGGTCTGCGGAAGCGGACTGCCGAAGGGCTCCAAATGGTGCCCGCACTGCGCTTCGGAGCAAATCTGAACGAATGTCCTTCGAGCCTCGGGAAAATCGGGGCGCGCCAGGGAAGTTATGCTTGTCATACGGCTGCCGAACCTCTGCCCGCCGGGCAGGGGTTCGGCGTTTTGACGCTGATTTGCATTTATTTGCAACGTTTTGCACGCTGTTACGTAGGTGAAGTTAAGGGTGTGAAAAAAATATCAAAGTTATTGGGCAAGCTTTCAGAAAGGGTGAAGGATCATGGAATGCATCGTACACTTTGAGGTTATGCAGGAAGAAGAGCCGAAACAGCTGAGAGGCTTGATCTTGTTGGGCGAGGACGAGCGTCCGGGCGAGGAAAAATTCGTCAAAATGTTCGCCCGCATGGGCTACGAGGTGCGCCTCGACGACGCGGAACAGCTGTTGTTCAAGCCGGTTCATCCGTCGGCTCCTTACGAATGGATCCGGATTCGCGAACTCGATACGGGAGAAGAAAAAGGTATGGAAGACCACGACCTGAATTCGATCGTCGCGAATCTGCTCCCGAATTACAACCGTCCCATTTGAGGCAAGCCGGAAATCGGAAAGCATCGGATTCGCCGGTCGCCGCCGTGTTCCGGATAAGCTCGGCTCGGCGTTTTCCTTTGATTATGCAGGCAGGACAAAACGGCTCTCGGAGCCCCGCACGGAAACGGGGGGCGGGAGCCGTTTTTTTGAGCGAACCGAACGGAACCGGTACGATTACGCGCCTTGTTTTGCCGGTTCGAGCTCCGACGTGCAGTGCGGGCAGCGGCTGGCCTTGGCCGACACTTCGCTGAGGCAGTACGGGCATTCGCGGGTCGTTTTTTCCGGCTGCGGTTTCTCGTGTTCCTGGCGCTTCAGCATATTGATGCCTTTGACGAGGACGAAAATGCAGAAAGCCACGATGAGAAAATCGAGAATGTTATTGATGAACTGTCCGTACGCGATCACGGTTGCGCCGGCTTCTTGGGCCTGAGCCAGCGTGCGGATCGGCGAACCGTCGGACAGCGTCGCGTCGCGGTCCAAGTTGATGAACAGATTGGCAAAATCGACCCCGCCGAGAAGCTTGCCGACCGGCGGCATGATGATATCGTTGACGAGCGAAGTGACGATTTTTCCGAACGCGGCTCCGATGATGACGCCGACCGCGAGATCGATCACGTTGCCGCGCATTGCGAATTCCTTAAATTCTTTGACGACTCCCATGATTTCCCTCCTTGAATGATAGACGGATCAGTTTTCATTGTACACGAAAATTTTCGTTTGAAAACTAACCTTTCATGTAATTTTCACTTTTCATTTTTTGCGATTCGGAGTATACTTCAACCATTATTCTGTTTTTCGTATAGGTGCGGGAATAGGCCCGCATGTCTCTACCCGGTCGCCGGAACGATCGGACTACGGAAAACGGCTGCCCGGGGCCTGCGTGGTCCCGGTTTCCCGGCGTTCTTCGGACAAACGGTCCGTTCGCTGCGAATCCGGCGGCGCGTCCGCGCGAAGGCTTCACTGCCTGCGCGCGGACGCCGATCCTCCGGCCGAAGCGCAGCTCCGACCGTGCTCGGATGCGGCCGGACCTTCTTCGCGCGAAGAAGGTCCGCCGCGTGCCGGCGCTTGGGCCCGGGCCTACCGAAGAAGCCGCAGCCGTGCATTCCATAGTCCGCTTTTCTTCCGAGACGGAAGAGAGGCGGGCTTTTTGCATTTTTCGTTGAACGTTTACGGGCTGCAGCGCCCTAACTTAAACATCCGGGGGGAACTTGCTTTGAAACTACTGCAGGACAAAGTGTTGAGCGAAGGGATCGTGTTGAGCGACCAGGTATTGAAAGTGGACTCGTTTCTGAATCACCAGATGGATCCTGTGCTGATGAAGGAAGTCGGGAAGGAATTCGCGCGTCTGTTCGCGGGCGAAGGCATCACGAAGGTGCTGACGATCGAGTCGTCCGGCATCGCGCCGGCGATCATGGCCGCGCTTGAACTGGAAGTGCCGATGATTTTCGCGCGCAAGCAGAAATCGCTGACGCTGCGGGAAGATATCTATGTGGAGAAGGTCTACTCGTTTACGAAGCGGCAAGAAAACGACGTGACCGTCTCTAAGAAATTTCTGTTTCCCGAAGACAACGTGCTGATCATCGACGATTTCCTCGCCCACGGCGAAGCGGCGCTGGGTCTGGCAAGAATCGTCGAACAAGCCGGAGCGAAAGTCGCGGGCATCGGCATCGTGATCGAAAAGTCGTTCCAGAGCGGCGCGCAGCGTATCCAAGAAGCGGGTTACCGCGTGGAATCGCTGGTCCGCGTCTCTTCGCTCGAAGGAGGCAAAGTATCCTTCGCGGCGGAAGCCGTGCACTAAACCGTCCGGAAGCGGGAGCGCTCCGGACAGGGCGTCGGCCGTCGGCCGGAAGCGGCGGCGTATCCGGCACTCCGGCGCGCATCCTGACGAATCATCCACTTCGACTATGTATAGGGGGAATCCAGCTTTATGAGTTCGGACCGCATTTTCCAAAAACACCGCCATCCGGCGAAAACTTTCTCGCTCGGCATCCAGCATGTGCTGGCGATGTATGCCGGAGCGATCGTCGTGCCGATGATCGTCGGCAACGCCATCGGCATGACGCCGGAGCAGCTGACCTACTTGATCGCGATCGACCTGCTCGCCTGCGGCGTCGCGACGCTGATGCAGGTCTGGGGCAACCGTCTGTTCGGCATCAAGCTGCCGGTCGTGCTCGGCTGCGCGTTCCAGGCCGTGTCTCCGATGATCATGATCGGCAACGCGCCGGGCATGGGCATCTCCGCGATTTACGGGGCGATTATCGCTTCGGGCCTGTTCATCTTCCTCTTCTCCGGCCTGTTCGGCCAGCTGATCCGCTTGTTCCCGCCGATCGTGACGGGTTCCGTCGTGACCATTATCGGCCTTACGCTTATTCCGACGGCCATGACCAATCTGGGCGGCGGTAACGGAGCCGAAGACTTCGGCAGTCTGCCCAATATCGCGCTCGGCTTCGGCGTGCTGATCTTCATCGTGCTGCTGAACCGCATTTCGACCGGATTCATCCGTTCCGTTTCGATCCTGATCGGGCTTGTCGTCGGCACGGCCGCAGCGGCTTTGATGGGCAAAGTCGATTTCTCGCCGGTAACCGACGCCAGCTGGTTCCATGCGATTACGCCGTTCCATTTCGCGGCTCCGACGTTTAACATCAGCGCCATTCTGACCATGATCCTCGTCGCGATCGTCAGCGTCGTGGAATCGACGGGCGTGTTCATGGTGCTGGGCCGAATCGTCGGCCGCGACATCGGCTCGAAGGAGCTGGCGCGCGGCTACCGCGCGGAAGGTCTGGCGATCATGCTCGGCGGCATCTTCAATTCGTTCCCGTACACGACGTACTCTCAGAACGTCGGTCTCGTGCAGATGAGCCGCGTGAAGACGCGCGACGTCGTCGCCGTGGCGGGCATCCTGCTCGTGCTGGTCGGTTTCGTGCCGAAAATCGCCGCGACCGCGCAGCTGATCCCGCCGTCCGTGCTCGGCGGCGCGATGGTCGCGCTGTTCGGTCTCGTGCTCTCGTCGGGCGTGCGCGTGCTGGGCGACCAGGTCGACCTGTCCCGCCACGAGAACCTGTTCATCATCGCCTGCTCCGTCGGCATGGGTCTCGGCGTCTCTTCCGTGCCGGGCTTGTTCGCCGGCCTGCCCGAGCAGATTCGCATCCTGGCGGACAACGGCATCATCGCCGGCAGCTTCACTGCGATCCTCATGAATCTGCTGTTCAACGGGCTGAGCGAGAAAAACGCGCATCTTAAAGTGACCGAAGACGACGACGTGTTCGGCGGCGCGGACGAATCTTCGGCGCGGGAATCCTCCGCGCCGGCAGGTTCGAAGAACGGCGTCGGCAGCGCGGTGTAACAAAAGGCCGCGGAGCCGAACGGCCCTGCGCGCCGGCTCCGCCGCCCCGACTCCCGACAAGCAGGACCGGCTCCCGCGCCGACGCGGCCGAGCCGGTCTTTTTTTTGCCTGCCCGGCGCATACGACCTGCCGTATTCATCCAATCGCAGTAATAGAGCCGCTTCCTCGCGACGAAAAATGTCCGCAAGCCGGAGGATCGGGCCTCGTGAGCCGCTGCGTTTCCTCCGATTCCGAAGGCACTTCCTGAATTTTTGAAAGATGCCTCTCCAAGATGGTTACAATAAGGATAGAGAAGAAACACGACAGGCACGGACACAACTACTACTCGCTCCGGGGTGACGGAATAATGAATAAGAAATGGTGGAAAGAAAGCGTCATATATCAGATCTATCCGATCAGCTTCAAAGATACGACGGGCGACGGAAAAGGCGATCTGCGCGGCATCATCGAAAAGCTCGACTATTTGCAGGAGCTCGGCGTGGACGCCGTCTGGATCTGCCCGATCTATACGTCGCCGGACTATGATAACGGTTACGATATCAGCGACTATTACGGCATCGATCCCAAGTACGGCACGATGGAAGATTTCGACGAGCTGCTTCAGAAAGCGCACGCCCGCAATATCCGCATCATCATGGACCTGGTGCTCAATCACAGCTCGCACGAGCACGAATGGTTCATCGAAGCTTCGGCGTCGAAGGACAATCCGAAGCGGGATTATTACATCTGGCGCGAACCGAAAGAAAACGGCGGCTACCCGAACAACTGGGAATCGTATTTCAGCGGCTCGGTCTGGGAATTCGACGAACGGACGCAGGAATACTACATGCACCTTTACGCGAAAGAGCAGCCGGATCTCAACTGGGAAAATCCGGAGGTGGTCCGCGAGCTGCACGATATGGTGAAATGGTGGCTGGAAAAAGGCGTGGACGGCTTCCGTTTCGACGCCATCTCCCACATCGTCAAAGCGGAAGGGCTGCCTGATGCCGACAACCCGCAGAACCTTCCGGTCGTGCAGGCGTACCACTTTTTCTCCAACCTGGACAAGGTCCATTACTTCCTGCGGACGCTGAACGAGGACGTGCTGGATTTCTACGACATCATGAACGTGGGCGAAGTGTCCGGTCTCGGGCCGGAGCAGGCGCTGGATTACGTCGGGGAAGGGCGCAACGAGCTGGACATGATCTTCCAGTTCGAGCACATGTTCCTGGACGCGAAGTCCGGCGGCACGGGCAAGTGGGACATCAAGCCGTGGACGCTGATCGACCTGAAGAAGATCATGAGCCGCTGGCAGACCGTCCTGCACAAAAAAGGTTGGAACGCCAACTATATGAGCAACCACGACCAGCCCCGTCAGGTATCCAGATTCGGCAACGACCAGGATTACCGCGTGCGCTCGGCCAAAATGCTCGGCACGTTCCTGCATACGCTCCAAGGCACGCCTTATATTTATCAGGGCGAGGAGATCGGCATGACCAACGTGCATTTCGAGTCCATCGACCAGTACCGCGACGTCGAGACGCTGAACTATTATAAGCAGTGCAAGCAGAAGGGCATGGACGAGAAGGAGATCATGGAGCGCATCTGGAAAAAAAGCCGCGACAACGCCCGTACGCCGATGCAGTGGAATTACGACGAGCATGCGGGCTTTACGGACGGCGAGCCGTGGATGGGGGTCAATCCGAACTACACCAAGATCAATGTCGAAGCGGCGCGCAAAGACCCGGATTCCGTGTTCCACCATTACCGCAAGCTGATCGAGCTGCGCAAAAAGCACGAAGTCATCGTCTACGGCGATTACAAGCTGCTGCTGCCGCTGCACGAAGAGATTTACGCCTACGTGCGCACATGGGAAAACGAGAAGCTGCTGGTCATCTTGAACTTCTTCAGCGGCACCCCGACGTTCGAGTGGCCGGAAGATCTGCAGGGCATGAAGGAAGAGCTGCTGATCGCCAACTACGAGCCGCTGGAAGACGAAGAACTGTACAGCCTGACGCTGCGGCCTTATGAGGCTAGGGTGTATAAGCTGAGTTGAGCGAAAAAAAGAGCCTTCCCGAAAAAGGGATAGGCTCTTTTTTCGTGAAGAGAGAAGGGGAAGAAAAAACGAATGACGGATCAGCCGGAAATATCGGCGGAACGGGCGGACAGATACCGCGCGATCAGATCGTCGGCGATCTCGTCCGACGCGTTCGGTCGGCCCAATCCGCCGGCGCGTTCGCGGGCTTCGCGCAGCTTGGCGGGATCGCTCAGCAGACCGGCGATCTGTCCGGCAAGCTCGTCGGCGCTGCGGGAAACGAACGCGGCGCCTTTTTCCTCCAGATAGACGGCGTTATTGCGTTCCTGGCCGGGCACGGGGCGGAACAGGAAGATCGGGAGCCGGCAGGCGAGAGACTCGGCCAGGGTGATGCCGCCCGGCTTGGTCACGATACAGTCGCTCATGCGCATGAGCGAGGCGACGCGGTCGGTGAAGCCGAGCACGTGAATGCGCCCGCTGTCCGCGTACTGCTGCGCGAGTCCCGCGCGCATTTCTTCGTTGCGGCCGCAGACGACGACGACCTGAATATCGTCCTGCGCAAGCAGCAGGTCGCAGACCCGCCGCAGGCCGAGCATGACGCCGTAGGCGCCGGCCATGAGCAGCACGGTCTTGCGCGCAGGGTCGAGCCGGACGCCCGGCACGGGCGGCTCGACCCCGCGCAGCGCGCGGGCGGCGGCGAATTCGGGGAGGCTGCCCGCCGGGGAACCTTCCCCGGCGGGACGGGCCGGGAAGTCCGTTCCAGCCGGGAAACCGGCTTCGCCGGCTGCTTCCTCGGACTTTTCTTCCGGTAAACCGAAGCCGGCCTTGATCGGAATGCCGCTGACGGCGATCCGGTTCGGATCGATGCCGGATCCGGCTGCCTGGCTGCGCATGTCCGGCGTGGCGACGTAGAAACGGTCGACGTCCGGATGCAGCCATCTTCCGTGCAGATCGAAGTCGGTCACGACGTTGACGATCGGGATATCCAGGCCGATTTTGCGGCGCAGTTTCGGCATGACCATCTGCGGAAACGTGTGAATGACCACGCCGGGCCGCTCGGTCTTCAGATAGTCTTCCAGCCGGCGCGTGCCGAAAGCATGCAGAATATGGGCGAACGGTTTATCCGCTTTCATGTCTTTCGTCATGTTGTACACCAGGCCGTACAGTCCGGGGATGGTGCGGTAGCTCTGCATGTATACGAATCGGGTAAGATCGTTGAGTTTGGGATGCGCTTCGGCCATCAGATCGAGCAGTTTGACCTTGTGAATACCTCGTTCGTTCAAACTTTTTTCGAGCGCTTTGGTCGCCTGGTAATGCCCGTCGCCGTAGCTGGCGTACAGGATTAGGACGTTCGGTTCCTGCGGTTGCATGGGTTCCTCCCTGAGTTATGCGTGATGACGAGATAAAATCTATCATATCAAGTTTCGGCGCGGGGAGCGAGCCGAATCGGTTCCGATTCGGACCGGACCCGCCTAACTTGGCAGGGAGACGAAGGCAAAGCGCGGACGAGGGCATAAGCCGCAGCCGGGAAAAGCCGGATCTCCGGCTCAGCTTTTTGCGGCGCCGAGCGCGGGCAGCACGAACTTCCGCATCAGCTGGCGCGGATTTTTGTAGCGGCTCACGCGGCTGTCCGACGTGAAGACGGCGACCGCGTCCAGCGTCGGCAGGACATAGATCTGCTGCCCGCCGTGGCCGTGCGCGCAGGCGTAAGGCACGCCGTCCAGCTCGCCGGCCCACCACTGGAACCCGTAGTCGCCGAAGCCTTCGTAGCCTTCGGTCTGAGGCGTCAGCATCTGCTTTGTCCATTCCGCGGGCAGCACGCGGCGCTCTTCGTACAGGCCGCCGCCGAGACAGCACAGCCCGAAGCGCGCGAGGTCGCGCGCGGTCAGGGCCAAGCCGATATGCCCGGCGCTGACTCCTTCGCGCACCGGCGACCAGGCCGCGCTGCGGATGCCGAGCGGTTCGAACAGCTCGCGCCGTGCGAAAGTGAACGCGTCTTCGCCGGTCCATTCCGTCAGAATCGCCGACAGCAGATGCGAATCGGTGCTGCGGTAGGTGAAGACGCCGCGCTGTTCCGGCATCACGGGCAGGCGCAGCGCGAACGAGATCCAACTGCGGCTGCGGTGGAACGGGCGCAGCAGCGCTTCGCCGAGGCTGCGTCCGGTCTTCCAGTAGCATCCGGACGTCATGGTCAGCAGCTGGCGCAGCGTAATCTCTTCGGCCAGCGGATGGGCGTCCTTCGGCCAGACGCGCTCCAGATGTCCGAACACGGAGCCGTCCAGATCCGGCTCTCCCCGGCGCTCGTGGGCAATGCCTACGAGCGCCGCGGTGAAGCTTTTGGTTGCGGAGCGCAGGTCGTGCAGCGTTTCCGCCGTCGCGCCGCCGTAATAACGTTCGAAGACGAGCTTTCCGCCGCGCATCAGCAGGAAGCTGCGCAGCTTGGGGAAGTTGCGTTCGGCGGCGCGGTCGGCCTGCAGCAGCGGGAAGCCGTCGGTCTGCTGTTCTTCCGGCGAGCAGGAAGGCAGGGGGGCGGAGAAAGAACCCGACGAAACGATCAACGGCGCGGGATGGGGCATCATGTCGGCAGTCCTCCTTAAGCGTGTTTGCGGCCCGCGGCTTATCCGATTATCGGCGATATTCCCGGAAAGCGCTCCAGCAACTTTGCCGAACGGCGCGCGTCTAATGAATAGGGTTCGATAAAAAGCTCGATTAAGAAGTTATAACCGCAATCGGGGTTTTTGCTTCAGGGCCCTCGCTTCATATCCAATTTCGTCGAAAAATGTTATACTCGTAAGTAAGCATCTTCTTAAATCTGTGTAAAGATCTTCGTTTTTCGTTTGGAGGAGAGTCGCATCCGGCCAAAGAGAGAGAAGAAAGGGCAAACCGGAAGTGATTCAGTAAGCATTTCGTCGGGTATGTAAGAAATCAGGTGGATGTTTGGCTTCACGGCGGCGCACGGAACTGCCGATTTACAAGGCAACGGAGCGCGGCGGGCAGTGCGATAACCTCTAGGGGCGTCTGTCGGCAGCAGATTTTTTTGACATTCTCGATAACGAATACGTTCCGGGAGGGAATTATGATGGCGACCAAAGGTCATAACGAAGTCAAGGAAAGTCTGCGGGAAATGACTCGTATTTTCCGTCCGAGTGATCCGAAAAAGTTTGTGAAAGAATACGTTCGGAAGTATCACATTATGGGCGGCTACGAGGAAGAATTGACGCTGGTGGTTGAGAACGAGCTCGGCAAGCTGAACTCGTCCGTTTCCTGAAGCGGGCGGCCGCGGCCGCGAACGGATTTAACGTGAAGATGCCTTTGCCGGCAAGCACAGGTTCCGGCAACCGGATTGAAGTGAAAGGCAGCGCTTATGCGAGACAACTCGACCGTCCTTTGCGGCTAATTTGCCGAAAGGACGGTTTTTTTGGCTGCAAAAAATGGCGCTACAGGCGGATTCGCTTGACGGGAAGAATAAATTCGGTTAAATTGTGCTTGTTGATATATACATGAGCACAGGAACGGTCCGAAGGCCGCGAACGGCTCTTTTTAAGAAGAACGGAGGGACAATGTGGGCGGAACCTGGCGTCAAGCCTGGCTGATCGTCGGCCGGGAATTGAAGATCGATCGGTATTACCTGTCGGGGTCTTTGGTTTTCATTTTGTATATGGGCTTTTTCGGCGGGATAACGTTGGGAGAGATCGCGGAAGACAAAAGGATGCTGCTTCTCGTGGATTTGATCTTCTGGATTATCGCGTCGATGGTCGGCTTTTATTTTTCCAGACGGATTACCAAGTACATCACGGAAGATTCGTATACGCATATGCTCGCCCATTACCGCACGCTGCCGATAGCGACCGAAGTTCTTGTAGTCGCGAGATACATGCAGCTGCTGATGGCGACCTTGTGCAACGGAGTCCTGCTGTTCGGGCTGATGTATGCGGTGAGCAGCGGGATACGCGAACAGATGACTCTCGGCGAGTATGCCGCTTTCGCGCTGACTTGGACGGCTTTCGGCGTGACGCTGAACTGTTTTTACATCATGATGGAGTTTTTGCTTCGGGGCAAAGGTTACTTCTGGTACAGTCTCGTCCTGATGCTCGTATTGGAACTGGCGATACTGAGCCTGCATTTGTCAGGAGTATCCGTCGTGCAATCGAGCATCGAGATCAGCGCAAGATTAGGGGGCGCATCGCCGGCGATGTGGATCATGCTTGCTTTGGGCGCGGTGTCGGCGTACGTGTCGTACCGCTTCATCGTGCGCAGGCTGCCGCTGAGGGACCTGGCATGAGCGGACAGGCGGGAGAGGAGTGAGAAAATGCGGATTCCCGTTCAAATCAACGAAAGCAGCGCCGAGCCTTTATATCATCAGATCGAGACACAGCTGCGCTCGCTTATCGTGACCGGACAGGTCGCGGAAGGGACGCTGCTGCCGTCCATCCGCGAGTTCGCGGCCGATCTGAAATGCAGCGTGATCACGATCCGCCGCGTCTACCAGGACCTGGAGAACGAAGGTCTGCTGCGTACGAGGCAGGGTACGGGGACGTTCGTCACCAAGGTCGATACGGACGACCGCGAAGCGTACAAAAAGCAGATCGTGCAGGACGCGGTACGCGAACTGATCGATACGGCGAGATCGGTCGGATATACGGGGGACGAGCTTCGCTCGTTATTGGATGAAACGTTGAGAGAAGAGAATCGTAAATAGACGGGAGCCGCTCCCGGAGCGAACCGGGGCCGGGGCGGACTTCCGATTCCATGCCTGCCGAACGGCAGAGAGCGGAAGAGGAGTGTGGAACGATGGATAACGCGGTGCTGGAATGGCGGAACGTCGTCAAGAAGCGGGATCGCATGGTACTGGGTCCCCTCGATCTGAAATTGTACGAGCATTATATTACGGCGCTGATCGGGCGCAACGGCTCCGGCAAGTCGACGCTGATGAAGCTGGCCGTTCAGCTGGTGCGTCCCGACGAAGGCGAAGTCATTTGGTTCGGCAGACCTTATCCGGGAGGACTGCCGGCGGACGTGAGAGCCGAGATCGCTTACGTGCCCGAGAATTTTGCGGCGGAGGAGAACGGAATCAAGATGGACGACGCGGCCGACTTTCGCGCGTCCTGGTATCCCCGCTGGGATTGGCAGCGTTACGAGGAGCTGCTGCGCCGATTCGACGTGCCGGGAGGGAAAAAGCTGAACAAGCTCTCCAAAGGGCAGCGGCGAAAATTCGAAATCGCGGCGGCGCTGGCGACAAGACCGAAGCTGCTGCTGCTCGACGAGCCGTCTTCGGGCCTGGATCCTTTCGCCTGGAAAACGATGATGGACGAGATCCGCCGCTGCGTGGACGAAGACGGCGCCACGGTGCTGATGTCGACGCATATCGTGGAGGAAGTTCGCCGGATGGCCGACTATTTGGTTCTGGTAGACAAAGGGAAATCGCTCGGCATGCTGGAGAAGGATGCGCTGCTTGAACGCGGCCGGGAGATTTGGATTTCCCGCGACGACGAGCTGTTGGAGGAACTGCCGGGCATCGTCGAATCGTCGATTGAGTCGGAAGGCATGGTGCGCTTCGTGACGCTGGATTATGCGGGAACGGCGGCGCTGCTGGACGAGGTCGGAGTCAAGCCCATCCGGGTAAGGGCGCTGGAACTGGACGAAGTCATGGAGCATTGGATGAACGGCGGTCTCTCCCCGGTCTAAAAGCCGGCGCGTCTACATAAACATAACGGAAAGGAATGATGAAGATGACCGAAAGGCTGATTCTGCGTGACGTGCTCAAGCGTTACGGCGAAAAAACGGCGGTAGACCGGATTTCGTTCGGCGTGCAGGAAGGCGAGATCTACGGACTGCTGGGAGCGAACGGGGCCGGCAAGACGACGACGATGCGCATGGTGCTGGGCTTGATCTATCCCGACGAAGGAACGATCACGTACGGCGGCCGTCCGTACGGAAGCGAGGTACAGCGTCTCGTCGGTTATTTGCCGGAGGAGCGGGGGTTGTACCCCAAAGTCAAAGTCAGCGAGCAAATCGTCTATTTGGCGAAGCTGCGCGGCATGAGCGGGACGGACGCCGAACAGAATCTGAAGTACTGGATGAAGAAGTTCGACGCCGAAGAGTATTACGACAAGCGGATCGAAGAGCTGTCCAAGGGCAATCAGCAGAAGATGGGCTTCATCGCCGCCGTCGTGCACCGTCCGCAGATCCTGATCCTCGACGAAGCGTTCAGCGGTCTCGATCCCGTCAACGTGGAGCTGCTGAAGCTGGCGGTCAAGGAACTGCGCGATCAGGGCGCCAGCATCCTGTTCTCGACGCACCGCATGGAGCATGTCGAGGAGCTGTGCCGGAACCTGACCATTCTCGACCGATCGAAAACGGTGCTGCAGGGCGATATCCGAGAGATCAAAAAGGGGTTCCCCCGCGAGCAAATTTTGCTCAAGACCTCGGGGGCCGTGGCCGGCTTGGAGAACATTCCCGGCGTAACCGGCGTGGAGGGCGACCCGGAGAGCTATCTGATCCGCATTTCCGACGAAGCGGCCGCCGTGCCGGTGCTGACGGAAGCGATGCGGCAGAGCGAAGTGCGGCATTTCGAAGTGAAAGAACCGACGCTGAACCAAATCTTTATTCGATCGGTGGGTGAACGCCATGAATAGACTGGGAACGGTAATCGGCTTCACGTTCAAAAACAAAGTTCGTACCAAATCGTTCGTCATTACGACGCTGCTGTTGGCCCTGCTGATCACGATCGGGATTCATCTGCCGTTTATCATTCAGATGTTCGTGGGCGATGACGAAGGCGGAGACAACCGGATCGGAATCGCGGCGAACGGCCAGACGGAGATCGCGCAGCAGATCGAAGATTACGTCTCGGCGCTGCCGGGCAACGAAATTCAGTTCGCGGACCTGGAAGGCGGGGATGCCGCCGCGCTGAACAAGCAGGCGAAAGATCAGGATCTTAAAGGATACCTGACGATCGCGCCGAGCGAAGGCGCAGCGTTCCCGGCGGTCGAGTACGTCTCCGAAAACGGCTCCGTGCCGGCCGACGTGCAGGCGGTGCTGCAGCCGGCACTGGAAAGCGCCAAGACCCGATTCATCACGGAAGGCGCGCTAAGCGACGAGCAGATTCGGCAGTTGACGACGCCGGTTCAGCTGAGCACGGTCAGCTACGATCAGTTGGCGGGAACCGGCGAGCAGAACGCGGACGGACCGGAAGGCGATAAGTTCAATCCGATGAACTTCATCACCGTCTACGTCCTGATGACGCTGTTCTTCTTCTCGGCGATGCTGACGGGCAACATGATCGCGTCGGAAGTCACTTCGGAGAAGAGTTCGCGCGTCATGGAAATTCTGATCACGAGCGTATCGCCGCTGACCCAGATGTTCGGAAAAGTCATCGGGGTATTCCTGGTCGGACTGCTGCAGATCGGCGTGTTCGGTCTCACGATCGCGATCAACCTGATGCTGCCGTACAACCGCGAGGTGCTGGCCGGCTTCGATCTCGACTTCTCGCAGATGCCGTTCGATGTCCTGGCTTACGGACTGGTCTTCTACGTCCTCGGCTACTTCCTGTACGCTCTGCTGTACGCGGCCGTCGGGTCGATCGTCAGCCGGACCGAGGATCTCGGCCAGGCGGTCACGCCGCTGACCATGCTGTCGCTGGCCGCGTTCTATATCGGGATCTTCAGCCTGAACAATACCGATTCGCTGCTGATGAAAATTTCGTCGTTCGTGCCGTTCACGTCGCCGACGACCATGATCGCGCGGATCGGCCTGGGCGAGATCGCCTTCTGGGAAATCGCGGTATCGCTTGCGCTGCTGCTGGCGTCGATCTTCTTCTTCGGCTGGCTGTCGGCGAAGATCTACCGCACAGGGGTGCTGATGTACGGCAAGCGCCCTTCAATGAAAGAACTGCGCAAAGCGATGAAGGCTTACAAGATTTAAAATCCGGTAACGAAGCCGATAGGAAAAGGGGCAAGGCCGGCAGGAAACGGCTTTGTCCCTTTCGGCTGTTTGCCGCCGCCGCGCGTTATGCGGAGGGGACGAAGCCCTGGCAGGATAGGACGACGACAAACAATTGCGAGAACTATGGAGGTGAAGTATGCGGATCTTAATCTTGGGCGCAACCGGGCGAGTCGGCAGCGTCATCACGAGCCTAGCCCTGAACGACGGACATGAAGTGACGGCGCTGGTGCGCGAAGCGGGGAAGATTCAATCCCATGACCGTCTGAATATCCTTCAAGGCGACGCCTGCGACGAATCGGACGTCGGACGCGCGGCGGAAGGGGCAGACGTCGTGTTCAGCGCGCTCAACACCGACGGAACCACGACGCTCAGCGACAGCATGCCGATCATCATCAACGTCATGCGCGAAGCCGGCATCCGGCGCATCGTGACGATCGGCACGGCCGGAATCCTGCAAAGCCGTACCGAACCGGAGCTGCTGCGCTATCAATCCGGCGAATCCAAACGCCGATCGACCCGCGCCGCCGAAGAGCACCGCCGCGTGTACGAGCTGCTGAAAGCTTCCGATCTGGACTGGACGATCGTCTGCCCGACGTACCTGCCGGACGGCGAACGCTTGGGCCGCTTCCGCTCGGAGCGCGATTATTTGCCGGAAGGCGGTACGGAGATTTCGGTCCCGGACACGGCGGAGTTCGCGTACGGGCAGATCGGGGATCGCCGTTATATCGGCGCCCGGGTAGGGCTGGCTTACTGACGGAACCTTTTTCCTTATCGAGGTCCAAGTCGAGTCTATTCGGATTACCTACATGAATTCCCCCGACTTGAGTTACAATCATGTGCGAGTGTATACGCCGATTCGGTATGAGGATAAAAAGATCGGCTGCCATGAATTAGGGTTGAACTTTGGCGGCGAGGCGGCAGACGATTACTTCGTCATCAAGCAGCCGAGGATCCGCAAGCTGAACTTTTCATCTTTTCCGAACGTATTGAAGCGCGCCCCTCTCATCCCGCTTCCAAAAGTGGTACAATCGAGTGTGAAACCGGAGTGCTTCTCGCCCGTAAGGGTAAGAGACCGACGGATTCCGGTTCATTCAACAAAACGTATAACGCAGAATGAGAGGTTACGATTAGGTGTGGAAGTTAAGTTAATTACCAAGGAACAAGCATGGCAGCTGCGGCATCAGGTCATGCGGCCGACAGAAGAATTCGATTACATCAAGCTGCCCGACGACGACGAAGGGCTGCATTACGGGCTGTTCGACGGCGGAGAGCTGGTATCCGGGGTATCGCTGTTCGTCCAGGGAAAAGAAGCGCAGTTCCGCAAGTTCGCGACGCTGACCGAGCGGCAGAACTGCGGCTACGGCAGCAGGCTGCTGACCCATGTGCTCAAAGAAGCGAAGCGCCGCGGCGTCAAGCAGATCTACTGCAACGCCAGAGTGAACAAGGTGTCGTTCTACGAGAAGTTCGGCTTGTCGAAGACGGATGTCGTGTTCAACAAGGGCGGCAAAGATTACGTAGTCATGGAGCGGAGCTGCTAAAACTTGAATCGTGATCGATATGCGGCATTTTCATATGCGGCAGGCCGTCCTTTCGGCGCTTCGGCGATGAAGGACGGCCTTTTTTTGCGTAAAAATCCGCGCCCTCCCGCAGATGCCGTTTCATTTGCTAAAATTGCGCGCGTTTCGGTAAAATAGAAGTTAGGGCTTTGATCCGCGGCGCGTGAACGTATCGCTCGTCAGCTTCTCGGCAAACGGGAGGACGCGCGTTAAGAAGGGGGAAATGCAATGCAGCAAGTTAAAGCGTCAACCGCAAAGCCGGGCAAACCGAATAAGGCGAACCAGCTGGCAAAAATCGTCTCCAGGGTACTGCTGATCGTGATCGGCGCGGCGATCGCCGCTTACGGCCTCGAAGCCGTATTGATTCCCAACCGGGTCTCCGACGGAGGGGTGACGGGTCTCAGCATCGTGGGGTCGCAGCTCTTCGGCATGCCGCTGGGCCTGCTGATCGCGATCATCAACGTTCCGTTCGTATGGCTCGGGTACAAGCAGATCGGCAAAAGTTTCGCCCTGTATTCGATGCTGGGCATCGCCTCTCTGGCAATCGGCACGACCCTGATGCATCATATTCCCGCGATCATCGAAGGCGACACGCTGCTCGTCACCGTAGTCGGCGGCATTATCATCGGCCTGGGCATGGGGATCGCGCTGCGCAACGGCGGGGCGCTGGACGGAATCGATATGCTGGCGGTGCTGCTGTCGCGCAAGCTGCCGTTCGGCACGAGCGACCTGATCCTGTTCCTGAACACGTTCGTGTTCATCGTGGTATCGTTCGTATTCGGCCTGCAGGGCGCCATCTTGTCCGCGCTCGCTTACTTCATCGCTTCGAAGGTCATTCATATCGTCGAAGAGGGCCTGAGCGGCTCCAAGACGTTCAAGATCATCACCAACCGGCCCGAGACGATGGTCGAAACGATCCGCGACCGTCTCGGCCGAGGGGCCACCTATGCGGATGCCTACGGCGGCTACAGCAACGAGCAGTTCAAGGAAATCACCTGCGTCATCAACCGGATGGAAGAGAGCAAGATCAAAGAAATCATTCACGAGATCGATCCCCAGGCTTTCGTGGTCGTCTACGACGTGGCGGAAGTCAGAGGCGGCAATTTCAAAAAGAAAGACATTCACTAAGGAACGCCGTCCGGCGCCCGGCAACGCGTCAAACGGTCTTCGCCTCGGAAGTTCGTGAAATCCGGCGAAACGAAAGTTATCCGCCTTGCGTTATATAGGAATAATGCTCGTTGGCGAGCGAATGAGGGTAATACAGATCGAAGGTCAAATTTCAGCCTAAGGAGAACACCATTTGATGAAAAAACCATGGAAAAACATGCTGCTGTCCCTTAGCGTATCCGCGGGTCTGCTGGCTTCGTCCGTTCCGGCGTTCGCCGCCGGTCCTCCCGCCGGGTATGCGCAGACAACCGTCAAAGTGAACGGACAGGCGATCGAATACGCGTTCGGCGAAGCGATCGTGCGAAAAGGCGTGACTTACGTTCCGGTCAGACTGACTCTCGACGCATTGGGCACGAAAATGAAAGACATCCACAACGGAACGGTCCGCGTGATCGTGGACGGCAAAACGGTGACGCTCGATACCGAAGCCGAGCTGATCGGAGGCGTATCGTTCATCCCGGTGCGGGCTTTGGCCGAAGTGTCCGGCTACGAAGTCCGCTGGGACCGCAAGACGAACACGGTGCTTCTGGTCTCCGAAGCGACGGGAGAAGCGGCTCGCGGCTTCCTGTGGGAAGTGAAAAACGGACCGACTACGGTCTATCTGGTCGGTTCGATGCACATCGCGGACGACAGCTTCTATCCGCTGCGCAAAGAGTTCGAGGAAGCCTTCGCCGAAGCCGATTATCTGGGCGTCGAGATCGACGTCAGCAAGGCGGCGGACGAAAAGCAGCAGCAGATGATTCTTTCGATGGGGACCTATCAGGACGGCACGACGCTGAAGGACCATATTTCCGCCGATACGTACAAACAGCTTGGAGCGCTGCTCAAAAAAAACGGACTGCAGCCGAACGCTTTCGACAAGTTCAAGCCATGGGTCGTCGAGACGACGATCAGCAGCCTTCAGTCCAGCGGCGCCGGGTACGACGCGAGCGCGGGGATCGACTTGTACTTCATCCAGGAGGCGCTTAAGCGCAAAGTTCCGGTCCTGGAGTTGGAGTCTTACGAATCCCAGCTCGGCATGTTCAACGGGCTGTCCGACGGGCTGCAGGAGCGCAATCTGAAGGCGGCGATCGACAACTTCGACACGATTGCGGACAGCACCGACGAGATGGCGGACATGTGGAAAAGCGGAGACGAGAAAGCGCTGCTTGAAATGACGAACAGCCTTGCCGAAGATCCCGAATATTACAAAGCGCTGCTGACCGATCGCAACGTCGGGATGGCCGACAAAATCGACGGCTATCTGAAGAGCGGCAAAGCGGAAGAGTACTTTATCGTCGTCGGCGCCGCGCATTATCCGGGGAACGAAGGCATCCTCAAGCTGCTTAAGGACAAAGGATACACCGTGACACGCAAATAAAACGGCAGGCAAGCGCGGCAAGCTTGAACCTGCGACACGCCTTCCGCATGATCGTCCGCTTCTGCGCCGATTTTCGGAAGGCGTTTTTATGCGTACGGGGGAGGACGCGAAAAGCGCGGCTTTCTCGTTTATAACGAAATTTTTCGAAGGAGATTCTATCATGCATGCTGCGAAAAAGCCTTACTCCGCTTCCCGGCCCGCCGGGCGGCCTGCTCCGCCGCGTTCGGGTAAACGCAAGAAACGGAAAAAAAGACGCGTCTGGCTGCCGCTCGCGATTTTTCTGCTTCTGCTGCTGGCCGCCTGGAAGGCGCTGGCTTTCTTCGGATTCGTGCCGGACGAGACCCGGGAGGATGCTCGCCTTGTCGGACTCCATCCGGAGGTCCGGGCGAAGGCGGATACCTTGATCCGGCAGGCAGCGGATAAAGGAATCGAGGTCGTGATCACGTCCGGGTTCCGCAGCGCCGAAGAGCAGGATCGGCTGTATCGGCAGGGCCGGGAAGACCCGGGGAATATCGTCACCAACGCGCGCGGAGGGCAGTCGTACCACAATTACGGATTGGCGGTGGACTTCGCGCTGCGGGACGAAGCGGGAAAAATAGTCTGGGACATGGAAAGGGACGGCAACGGCAGCGGACGTTCCGATTGGATGGAAGTCGTCGACCTGGCCAAGGCGTTCGGCTTCGAGTGGGGCGGGGACTGGAGCAACTTCCGCGATTACCCGCATCTTCAGATGGACTTCGGCTATACGCTGAGGCAGCTGCAGAACGGCAAATACCCGAAAGGATCGATAATCGAGGAGGCGCAGGAGCAGCAGAGGGATTGAGCAGGGTTAGACGCAGCTCATTCTGCGCATTCGGTCTGCGTCCGCTACAGACTGCTCCGCAAAATCTCGAGTCCCCGTCTCAGCTCGTCCAGCGAGCCCGTCGAAGAAAGCGCGACGCGCAAATGCTGCTCCCGGCTTCCCGTTCCGACCAGGAAGCGGTCCGAATGGAACACCCTCACGCCTCTGGCGAGCAGGTCGCTCTCGAAGCGGGAAGCGTGCACGGGTTTCGGCAGGCGCAGCCAGCGGAAGAAGCTGAGCGGATGGCCCGGATCGTCCGGCTGCGGAAAATATTCGGCAAACAAATCGTTGGCGGACTTTGCCAGCGATTTTTTGTATGCCACGATGTCGTCGGCCCTGCCCGAGACGATCAGCTCGCTGACGATTTCGGCGTCCAGCGACGAAGTCTTGACGTTGACGTGATAGATCGATCGCAGCATGCGTTCCCGCATCGTGTCGTCGAACACGATGTAGGCGAGGCGGATGCCGGAGCAGATGGACTTGGTGGTGCTGCAAATATAGACGGTCCGCTCGGGCAGCATTTCGCGGACGGGAAGGCCGTCTTCGGCCGTCGTTCCCTGCAGCAGGGCGGCGTGAATATCGTCCTCGATCACGATCAGGTCATGCCTGGCGATCACCGAGGCAAGCTCCCGCCTGCGTTCGTTCGGCATGAAAATGGCGGTCGGATTGCAGCATGACGGCATCAGGAAGATGCCCTGGACGTCGGTGGAACGGCAGCAGGCCTCAAGCTCTTCCGGCAGCATGCCCGACCGGTCGCCGGGAACCGGGATCAGCTTGATGCGCAGCGATTTCGCGAGTTCGATAAAGTTGGAATAGGTGTGTTCGTCCACCGCGATCCGGCTGCCGGGCTCGAACAGGGCGAGCAGCGTCACGGTCAGCGCGTTCTGCGCGCCGGATACGATCGCCACTTGGTCGGCATTCGCCGTAATGCCGAGGGGACGCATCCAGCGGAGCGCGGCTTCTTTTTGATGGGGAATGCCGTCCGGATTGTCGTAATTCAGAAACTGCTCCAGCCCGGCGCGCGCGGAGACCTTTCGAACCGCTTCCGTCACCATGAAGTTGCTCTGCTCGAACGAGGCGACGAGACCGAAATCGATGCATTCGACGGGCACCCGGTCCCTGGAGATCGTGACGGAGCGCACGGCGTTGGTGGAGACGAACGTGCCGCTTCCGGTCACGGCGTGCAGCAGCCCCTTCAGCTCGCAGGTCTTGTACGCCCGGGTTACGGTCGTGAAATTAATATCGAGAAAGTCGGCGAGCTCGCGCTGCGGCGGAAGCTTCGTACCCGGCGGCAGGAAGCCTTCCGTGATGTCCCGTTCCAGCATCCGCGCCAGCGAAAGATACACGGGACGTTCCAGTTCGCGGCGTTCGGGACGCCAGGACATGGGGTAATCGACAAAAGAATTGATCGGCATATCGCACCTCGTTAAATTGTAATCCATACAATTATATCGTTGATTGTATGGATTTACGAGTCTAGAATGAACGAAACGAGTTTGGATGCGAGGAGAGAAAAAGGCGAGATGAACGATCATGCAGCTACAGGAGCGGGAGCGGCTTTCCGGTCGGCTTTTCCCGTCACCGTGCCGATCTTGGCCGGATTTATGTTTTTGGGCATCGCCTACGGCGTCTTCATGAACGTCTCGGGCTTCGGCGCCGGTTGGACGTTTCTGATGAGCCTGCTGATTTTTGCCGGTTCGATGGAGTTCGTGGCGGTGGGTCTGCTGCTCGGCGCGTTCAATCCGCTGGGCGCGCTGCTGCTGACGCTGATGGTGAACGCGCGGCATTTGTTTTACGGTTTATCCATGCTGGAAAAGTATAAGGGCACGGGCTGGAAAAAGCCGTATCTGATCTTCGGGATGTGCGACGAATCGTTCTCGATCAACTATGCCGCCAAGATTCCCGAAGGCATCGACCGGGGATGGTACATGTTTTTCGTCACGCTGCTCAATCATGCGTACTGGGTGGCGGGAGCGACGATCGGCGGGCTGCTGGGGTCGTTTGTCGCGTTCGATCTGAAAGGACTGGAATTCGTGATGACCGCGCTGTTCGTCGTGATTTTCATGGAGCAGTGGATGAAGCAGAAGGTGCATGACAGCGCGCTGCTGGGCATCGGCATTTCGGTTCTCAGTCTGATCGTCTTCGGCGCGGATAAGTTCATCGTTCCGGCGATGATCGCCATTTTGGCCGTGCTGACGCTGACGCGCAAAGGCATGGAACGCAAAACGGCGGCTGCGGGAGAAGGAGGGGAGCGGGCATGACGATGACGGTAAGCCAGCAGATCATCATGATCGCGGTCGTCGTGCTCGGCACGATGGCGACGCGCTTCCTTCCGTTCCTGATCTTCCCGCCGGGCCGGCCGACGCCGGAATACGTCAAGTATCTCGGCCGGGTGCTGCCCGCCGCCGCGATCGGTCTGCTGGTCGTGTACAGCCTCAAAGACGTGAACGTGCTGGCCGGCAGCCGCGGGCTTCCCGAACTTGTGGCGGTGGCGGCGGTAGTTTGGCTGCATCTGTGGAAGAAAAACATGTTTCTGTCAATCGCGGCGGGGACTGTGCTGTATATGATTTTGATTCGACTGTGAACAAGCCGCCTCTTAAAGAGGCCGCTTGTTTTTTTAGGAGAAAGGAGCGGGCCGCTCGGTGCAGAAAAAGCGCGCACGGGGAAAAGCCCGGAAAAGTTCCGGGCAGCCGATAAAGAGCTCGAAAAGGAAACGGGTGCGGCATGCGGGCACGGTTCAGGAAAGTTTTTCGCTCCGGCTCAGCACCATGTCCACATGCGGAATATCGTCTTCCAAATACACGTCGGAAACGGAGCGGAAGCCGAAGGAACCGTAGAATTTTTCCAAATAATGCTGCGCCTGAATCTTGACGTCCGCCTCGCTCCACTGTTCGCCGAGGAAGGCGATCGCGCGGTTCATCAGTTCCTGCGCCAAGCCCTGCCCGCGGAATTCGGAGTTGACCAGAACGCGTCCGATGGAAGACTGGTCGTAGGAGACGCCGGGAGGGAGCAGGCGACAGTAGGCCGCGATCTGTCCGTCTTCCTCCGCGTATAAATGATGGCTCAGCGGATCTTTGCCGTCGACTTCGGGGTAGAGGCAGTTTTGCTCCAAGACGAAGACGTTTACCCGTTCGCGCAAAATGCGGTACACTTCGTCTCCGGTCAATTGTCGAAACGATTTCAAATGCCATTGCATGTCTCAGGATTCCTCTCGTGCCGGATTTTGGTTTGAATTTGAAGGATCGGATACATGCATTATAAGAGCCGGCCGCCGCCCTGTAAATTGCCGCCTGCGGAAATGCTTCCGGGAAGGTATAATGGGAGCGGCATCCGGACGTCGCGCGACAGAATCCGGGAAACGGAAAGGAGAAGCCGATGGAGTTGAAGCTGCATGCGCTGAAATACGGACATACCCCCCCATTACGACTGGGAAATGAAGCTGCTCGAGGAGCGCGAAGGCTGCCTGATTGCCGAAGGCAAAGCCGGGCGCCGATTGAAGCATCATACGAAAGGGCAAACCTTTACCGTTCCGCACGCCTCGCTTGAAGTCTACGCGCTGAACGAAGGGTATACGGTAAGCTTCGATATCGCGGAAGGCGGAGTGATCTCGATCTACTGCAATATCGCGCAGCCGTGCGTAAGGAAAGGGAATGATGTCTCGTTCGTCGATCTCGATCTGGACCTGCTCTGGAACGAGGAACTGGGCTGGCGGGTAGTCGACGAGGACGAGTTCGAGGACAACCGCCGGCGGCTCGGTTATCCCGACGAACTGGTCCGGTACGCGCAGCGGTCGCTGCGGGATCTTCAGGAACGCGCGCACCGGGGAAGATTTCCGTTCGACGGAAGCCTTGACGCGCAAGTGTCCAGAATCGCGGCCGAAACGGCGAAGCTGAACGAATAGCTTCGCCGTTTTTTTTATCGCTCGGGAGAAGAAGCAGGGAAGAAAGCGAATGAAATAACGTGAAAAAAGAAATTTTTTTTCGTGTAAATTTATCTATTGAAGTGTTTACATATAAAAAGAAAAGGATTATAATCAGTTCAAAAGTTGCACTAGGGAAACATTCATGTGCAAGGAGAACAAATGTAGCTGAAGGAAAGTGCACATAGAGCAGGAGACGGAGAGGTGAACGAATCATGGAGAGAGAACTTGAACGAAAAGCGGCGCGGCAGAGAGAAAAGGCGCCGAATGAACTCGTAAGCGGCCAGGCACGGGCAAGAAACAAAACGGAGCTGGCTGCCGAGGCCGTGTTGAACGGAGAAACGAAAGGCTTTAGACGGCTGCTGCCGTTTCTGGGGCCGGCCTTTATCGCCGCCGTCGCTTACATCGACCCCGGCAACTTCGCCACGAACATTACGGCGGGATCGCAGTACGGCTATATGCTGCTGTGGGTCATTTTCGCTTCGAACCTGATGGCCGTGTTGATCCAGTCGCTGTCGGCGAAGCTGGGCATCGCGACGGGCCGCAATCTGCCGGAAGTCGCGCGCGACCGCTTCCCCAAAGGCGTCTCGATCTTCCTGTGGATTCAGAGCGAGCTGGTCATCATCGCGACCGACCTGGCCGAATTTATCGGGGCGGCATTGGGGCTGTATCTGATCTTCGGCATTCCGATGCTGCCGGCCGCGCTGATTACGGCCGTCGCGTCGTTCGCGATTCTTGAGCTTCAGCGCCGCGGCTTCCGCACGCTGGAGACCGGCATCGCGGGCATGGTCGTCGCCGTCGTGCTGGCCTTCGCGTTTCAAGTGTTCATGGCGAAGCCGGATATGGGCGCCGTGACGGCGGGCATCTTCACGCCGA
The DNA here is from genome assembly GCF_011090185.1 of Saccharibacillus alkalitolerans. Lineage (GTDB taxonomy): Bacteria > Bacillota > Bacilli > Paenibacillales > Paenibacillaceae > Saccharibacillus > Saccharibacillus alkalitolerans. The sequence continues at coordinate 156,189 of NZ_JAAFGS010000008.1, forward strand.
ACTTCGCGGGCACGCAGAGCGTGATGCTGGCCGCGGGCATTCTGGGCGCGACGGTCATGCCGCACGCCATTTACCTGCATTCCTCGCTGACGCAGAATCGGATCGTCGGACGCAACGAAGCGGAGAAGAAGAAAATTTTCCGGCTTGAATTCTTCGACATCGTCTTCGCGATGATCGTGGCCGGCGCGGTCAATATGGCCATGCTGATTATCGCGGCGGCGCTGTTTTTCAAAAACGGCCTGCTGGTCGAAGAGCTGGATCAAGCGTTCATCCATTTCCGCGAATTGGCCGGTCCGGCCACGGCGATCTCCTTCGGGCTCGGCCTGCTGATCGCCGGCCTGTCGAGCTCGTCGGTCGGCACGATGTCCGGCGATGTGGTCATGCAGGGATTCATCAACAAGCGGATCAACCTGTATCTGCGCCGGGCCATCACGATGGTGCCCCCTCTTGCGCTTATCGTCTCGGGAATCGACGCGACCCGCGCGCTTGTCGTCAGCCAAGTGATTCTGTCGTTCGGCATCGCATTTGCGCTGGTGCCGCTGATGGTCTTCACCGGGGACCGCAAGCTGATGGGAGGCCTTGTGAACCATCCGGTCACGAAGGTGCTGGGCTGGGCGATCGCGGCGCTGGTTATCGCGCTGAACGTCTTCCTCATCGTCGAAAGCTTCTGACGGCGGACGGATTCGAGGGGGCTGCTTTTGAAACGGCTGCCGCCTCCTTATGTCCGCTAAAGCCTTTTGCTTCGGCAAAGGGCTTTTTTATTTGTTAAAAGTGTTTACGCAGATCGCGAATAACGTAAATTGAATGTAAAGCGGTTCCGGTGGTATGATAAAAACTTGCGTTTTCAACGCGGCGCATGACTTCATGATGAACTCGGAGGAAAAGAAATGTCACAATCGGAAAACAAAGTCTCGAGAAAGCGAACCGCCCTGCATTTTGCGGGATTCGGCATACTGGCTGTCGCCTTTGTAGTGATCGCGATGCTGGTCGGTTCCGGCTACCAGGCCGTCGTCGATTTCGACCATAAATGGATCGGACGGATTCAAGGACAGGAATCGCCGGGATGGACGAAAACGGCCGAAACGCTGTCCTGGATCGGCTCGACGAAAATCGTGATCGCGATCGAAGCGATTCTGCTGCTGCTTCTGCTGCTCGTGCCGAAGCTGCGCTGGGAACCCCTGCTGCTGCTGTGCGCGACGGGAGGAAGCGCGCTGCTCAATATTCTGCTCAAAAATATATTTCGGCGAGACCGTCCGGATATCAATCGGCTGGCGGAAGAATACTCGTTCAGCTTCCCGAGCGGACACTCGATGGGGGCCTTCGCGCTGTACGGTATTCTGTCCTATATCCTCTGGCGTCTGATCAAGCCGCTGCCCCTGCGGATTGCGGCGCTGGCGCTTTGCGTTCTGCTGACGCTGTCGATCGGCATCAGCCGGATTTATCTCGGCGTTCATTACCCGAGCGACGTGATCGGTGGATACGTGGCGAGCGCCGCCTGGCTGGCGCTGACGATCGGAGCGTTCGAATACTGGCGTCATCGGAGGCAGCGCCGCCTTGGAGGGCTGTCGGAAGCGGATCGGCAGGAAGGCATGGAGAACGGAGTTCGGATGTAAAACAGAAAAAGCACCCGCGCCGCCGAATGGCGGCTGCGGGTGCTTTTTTGTTCGAACGCCATTCGGGCCGTCCGGAAGACGGAAGCGCATTGCGGGTAACCGTCTTGGTATTACAGTTGAGCGACGAGAATCTCGGCGAATTTTTCGAGGAATTCGCGGTCGGTCTCGTCGAAGCGGGCGTGTTCCGGACTGTCGATGTCCAGCACGCCGATCAGCTCGCCGCCTTTGACCAGCGGCACGACGATCTCGCTGTTGGTGGCGGAGTCGCAGGCGATATGGCCGGGGAACGCGTGCACGTCTTCGACGAGCTGCGTCTCGCGCGTTTGCGCGGCCGTGCCGCATACGCCTTTGCCCAGCGGGATACGGATGCAGGCGGGCAGTCCCTGGAACGGACCGAGCACCAGTTCTTTCCCGTCGTACAGGTAGAAGCCGGACCAGTTGGTATCGGGCAGGCACTGCGCCAGCAGCGCCGAAGCGTTGGCGAGGTTGGCGATCCGGTCGGGTTCGCCGTCGATCAGGGCTTTCAATTGGGACAGCGCGGTCGCGTAATTTTCTTCGCGCGAGCCGGCGTAGCTTTTCGTTTCAAACATGGGCGTGAGCCTCCTATTCGCGTGCGGTTTCGAAAAATGTCGATTGAGCCGGCCGTGCCGCAAAATCGGCACCCCGACATTCTTAATTAAGGCCTGTTCCCGCCGAAATGTCAATGCGCGAAGCTTGGGAAACCGAATGTTTCCGGTGTGAAAAGGGCGGGTAAGTAGTGGATAACTCAAACGCTGCGTATTTTGCCGAATGGAGCCACGATTCGACCTACGGGAATGCGACAGCCGTTCACAGAATGGAGGAGAGGCGATATGCAGGCCGCAACGCAGAATTTATTCATACGGATTCACCTGCTGCATTACGCGGAGGAGCAGGACATTTCGATCCGCGAAGCGCTGCCCAAACTGGAGCGTGCCGGTTACCGGGTCGCGGATCGGGAAGTGAAACAGGAGCTGGAAAACCTGGCTGCCGAAAATCTGCTTACCGCCCACGGCGAGGAGTACACGCTGACGGGGGCGGGAATCGACGAGCTGCGCAAAATTCGCGGTTCGCTCGGAAGCATGTGCTCGGAAGTGCTGACCGAGAGCCGCACCGCCAAGGCCGCCAGAGTCTAAGCGGACGAAGGCATCATGATCCCTTTTGCGCCGACGATGATAGAAACGATTCGAAAACGACTCGGCGAATGTTAAACCCTCGATGCGCCTCTTCGGAGGCAGAGACGGGGGTTTTTATTATGGCTTGGTTGGATTTGCATGCCGATCGATTCGGAATTCGGTTCGTTCGCCGGCTTGACGTGGTAAGATGGAAAAAGTGCCGCCGAGATCGGAGCGGCAATTTTGGACGGGGCGCCGGAGCGCCTGATCCGACGGAAGGATTTGACGAAAGTGGAACAATCGCAAGACAAACGGAAATATGTGCTGGCCGGCTTGATGCTGTCCACGTTTCTGGCGGCGGTGGAAGGAACGGTCATCAGTCCGGCGACGCCGTCGATCGTGGGCGAATTCGAGGCGGCTTCGCTCATGAGTTGGGTCTTCGCGGCCTACCTGCTGACGATGGCCGTCACGACGCCGATCTTCGGCAAACTGAGCGACTTGTTCGGGCGCAAGCCCGTTTTCCTGACCGGATGCCTGCTGTTTATCGCGGGGTCCGCCCTGTGCGGCTTCGCGGGAGGCATGGAGCAGCTGATCGCGTTCCGCGCCCTGCAGGGAATCGGGGCGGGAGCCGTCATTCCGGTCACCTACACGATCGTGGGCGACCTGTACAAAATGGAGGAACGCGGCAAGGTCCAGGGCATGATCAGCTCGGTGTGGGGCATCGCGTCGCTCGTCGGTCCGCTGCTGGGCGGATACCTCGTCGATGCGTTTTCCTGGCGCTGGATTTTCGGCATCAACGTGCCGTTCGGCCTGCTGGCCGTGCTGTTTATCGCGCTGTTTCTGAAAGAGGAGCGGACGCGTAAAAAGGCGCAGATCGACTGGGCCGGAGCGGCTACCTTTACGATCGGCATGACGGCGCTGCTGCTCGGATTGACTTCCGGCGGAGAAAACGCGTCGTGGGGATCTCCGCTGATCGTCGGTCTGCTGGCCGGTTCGGCGATCATGCTGGTGCTCTTCGTATGGATCGAGAGCCGTGCGGCGGAACCGATGGTTCCGCTGAAGCTGTTTCGCATCCGGGATATTACGTTCTCGAGCCTTGCGGCGATCTTCGTCAGCACGCTGCTCATCGGCTTGACGACCTACATCCCACTCTGGGTGCAGGGCGTGCAGCAGGGCAGCGCGGTGCTGTCGGGGCTGCTGCTGGCACCGATGTCGTTCAGCTGGATCGCCGGTTCGTTTATCGGCGGGCGGATGATCGCCAAGAGCGGAGCGCGCGGCGCGGCCGTGATCGGATTGGCGGCGCTCGTCGCGGGCAGCGCCGGCGTCGCGCTGCTCGGCAGCGATTCGCCGGGTTATCTGCTGCCGCTGCTGATGCTGGTGCTCGGCGTAGGCTTCGGCATGTCGCTCACCGTGTTCACGATCGTGGCGCAGTCCTCGGTCGGCTATTCGCTGCGGGGGGCCTCGACGGCGCTGAATACGTTCCTGCGAACGCTCGGCCAGACGCTCGGAGTCGCTTTTTTCGGGACGCTGCTGAACGCTTCCCTGCTGTCGGGGGGCGGGACTTCGGGATCGACGGGCGTCAGCGAAGCCGACATCAACGCGCTGCTGTCGGAACATGAACGGGCGGCGATGTCTCCGGATAAGCTCGGCAGCCTCTCGGGCGTACTGGAAGGCGGCCTGCATACGCTGTTCGTCGTCATGCTGATCTTAACGGTGCTCGGCCTGCTGGCGGTACTGCCGCTGAGCAAGCAGCCGCCCGCGCCGGAAGGGGAGCGGGGGGAGACGGATCCGGACGCCGTCTGATCGGGCCGTCACGGCCGAGCCGCGCGCCCGAGGCTTGGACGCCCCGGTAGAAGGGACGGCGAAGTCCTTATGCGGCGTCCCGTCCCGGCGCTGAACGGCATTCCGGCTCCGCTTGCCAAAAAGACGATTTCCCGCGCCTCGAAACGAAGCGGGAAATCGTCTTTTTGTGTGACTCAAGTATCCGGCTGCCCGTGCTGGACCGGAGTATAATCGAAGAGGCTTTTACAACATTGAGAAAATTTTCACTTAATAAGGCGGCACGGATTTCGTAAAAAGACCGCCGCCGGGACGAAGCCGCGACGCCGTTATTTTCGGAACGAAGCCGTTATTTTCGTGCCGACGGAGACAATCTTTCCGCTTCCATGCCCATTTTCTTGAGCAGCGAGATCAACTGCAGCTTTTCTTCCTCTTCGAGGCCGCTCAGCGCGTTGGTGAGACGGTCGGCATAATTCGGATAAGCTTCGTCCATCAGGGCTCTGCCTTTGTCGGTCAGTTCGGCATAGATGACGCGGCGATCGGTCGGGCAGGGATGGCGGACCAGCATGCCGTGACGCTCCAGTTTGTCGATGACGTAAGTAACGTTGCCGCTCTGCAGCAGGAGCTTGGCTCCGATCTGCTGGATCGGCTGTTGGCCTTTGAAATACAGCACTTCAAGAACGGCGAACGCCGTCGGGTTGAATCCTTGGATCTTGCTGCCGCTGACGGCATGTTCGCTGACGCTCTTGAACGACTTGGCGAACACCCGGTACAGATGCAGCGCCAGTTCGGTATCGCGTGCCTGGGAATGAATCATTGCGCCTCCGCCCTTTCAAATTTTGGTAGATGGAATATATTTATCTTAGTGCAGCGTTATCGGTTCGGAACATGTCATTTGTCACAGTTTTTCATTTGAACTATTAAAATTTTGCGTTTTCACCGAAACTTCAAATTTGAAGTGACGGCGCACACAGGAGATATTTGGCGAAAAAAGCAACCAAAGTGCGAAAAAGTCGTATTATGGCGAAGAAAAACTTGTTTGCTGCGCTACAAGGACCGCAAGCAGGGAGCAGTGCTTTTGGTAAACAGAAAGAGAGGGACGGCCGATGGGAACGGAAGAGCAGGAACCGATCCTGCAGGAAGACAGGGTGCTGGATATCCGAATCGAGGAGGCCGGCTATTCGCCGGGGGACGCCCGGGTCCGGCAGATCGAATTCGGCGTGCGCAGCGGGGAATTGGTCGGGCTTATCGGGCCCAACGGAGCGGGAAAAAGCACGACGATCAAGGCGATCCTCAAGCTGATCCCCCATGTGAAGGGCGAAATCGCGATGGGCGGTTCGGGAACATACGCTTATGTGCCGGAACAGCCGCTCTACTACGACACGCTGACGCTGTGGGAGCATCTGTCGTTGGCGGGCGCGGCCTACGGAATGGAGGAAAAGGCGTTCGAGCGGAGCGCGGAAGAACTGTTGGAGCGGTTCCGGATGACCGACGCCCGCGACAAGCTGCCCGGCGGCATGTCGAAGGGGATGAAGCAGAAAATGATGCTGATGCTCGGCTTCCTGCTGAAGCCGGACGTCTACATCGTCGACGAGCCGTTCATCGGTCTCGATCCGCGGGCGACCCGGGATTTTCTGCGGCTGCTGGAAGAGGAGCGGAAGCGCGGAGCGGGCGTGTTGATGTGCACCCACGTCCTGGATACGGCAGAAAAAATTTGCGATTATTTCGTGCTGCTCTCGAACGGGGAAACGGCGGCGCAGGGCGACATGGCGCAGATCCGGAAAACGAGCGGACTGGCGGAAGGCGATCTGTTCGACTGTTTTGAGGCGCTGACCGTATGAGCCGCGCCGCCGTATCCGCCTTCGCGGGATTGGGCCGTCCGGGTGCGCTGTTCCGCCGCCGGCTGCGGGACCACTTGGACTGGGAAATCAAAAACTTGCGCCTGGTCGTCGATTGGGTCGTGGCGCTGTACATCGTCATTCCGTTCGGGCTGCTCGGCGGCCGCTATTATTACGGCTTCTGGCACGGGGAGATTCCGCCGGTCATGCAGGGCATTCCGCCGATCGCGCTGCTGATCGTTCCGCTGCTGACGGCGCTGGCTTCCCGGCCGATCCTGATGCTGGAGCCGGCCGACGCCGTGTTCCTGCGGCAGCGTCCCGGCTGGCTGCGCGGCGTGACGGCCCGCGGACTTACGCTGTTCGCGGCGTTCCAGGGCATCAAAGCCGCGCTGGTCTTCGCCCTGCTGCTGCCTTTCCTCCGGGAGCTGTACGGGCTCCCGTGGACCGCCGTCGCCGCGTTGTATGCGGCGGCGTGGGCGCTGCATGCCGCGGCGGGAATGCTGGCGCATTTTATGGGCGTATTCCGGCGGAAACGCCTGAAAGGCAATGCCGCCTCCGCGGGGCTGCTCGCGGCTTCGGCGCTCTTTCTCTGGGCGGCCGCTTCCGGGACGGCCGCGAGCCTGGCCGCCGCCGCGGGACTCGGCGCGGCGGCAGCCGTTATGATGCGGAGGCGCGCCGCGCTGTCGCATCATTTCGAGGAGAGCGCCGCCGCCGACCTGGCGGCGCGAATGCGCTTCGCGGCGCTGCTGCTGTCGCGCGCGGTGGACAAGCCCCGTCCGCCGAAGCGGTCGTCGCGCCTGCTGCGCCGGTCGGGTCCGCTGCTGCCGAGCTTCGTCGGCAGCTGGCGGACGCGACAGATCGCCGACGCCGCGCTCAAGAGCGCGCTGCGGGATAGCGGCTACGCGTCGATGTACCTGCCCATCGCGGTCCTCGGCCTGGCGAGCACCGCCGCCGGTCCGGCCTGGGTCGGCTGGATCCTCGTGCCGCTGATCCTGCTCCTGTTCTCCATGTGGCTGCGCGGGCTCTGGCTGCGCTTCGCCGATCATGCCTTCCCGCCGGTCGCTTCGATGGACCGGGCGCTGGCGGACTCCGCCTGCGCGCCGACGGTCGGCATCCAGATGCTGCCGCTCGCGTTCGCGCTGACGGCCTGTCTCGGCGTCAAAGTTCTCGGCGCCTGGTGGGGAGCGTTCGCTTTCGGCCTGCCGGGGGCGGCCGCGGGCGTGCTGCTGGCTTACATGCTGGCCTTGTTTTGGCAGAAGAAGGAGTAACCGACCGAAAACCAAAAAAGCCGGACCGCGTCGCGATGACGAGGTCCGGCTTCGATGTTTTTCGGGCGTTTTTTCGGAACCGCGCTTCTATCCCCGCAGCGCCAGCGCCCGTTCCGCCGCGCTCGTGCCCGCCGCATGGCCGGTCGAGAACGCCGCGGTAATGTTGTAACCTCCGGTATAGCCGTGGATATCCAGCAGCTCGCCGCAGAAGTACAGACCTTCCGTGAACTTCGATTCCAGCGAATGGGGGTCGACTTCCTTCAGGTGGACGCCGCCGCCCGTCACGAAGGCGTCTTCGATCGACAGCGTGCCGTTCACGGGAATCGGGAAAGCTTTGATCAGCTTCGAAAGTTCGGTCCATTTGGCTTTCGGGATATTGTCGTGCGTCAGCATCTCGTCGAGTTCCGCGCGCACGAGCAGCAGCGGAATCAACTTTTCCGGCACGGCCGTTTTCAGCACGTTCTTGATCGCTTTTTTCGGCTCGGCCGCCGTCAGGTTCAGCGTCTCGCGGTATACGTCGTCGGCGCTGCGGTCCGGCATCAGGTCGACCGTGACCCGAACCGTTCCGCCGGCCTGCTTGTCCAGCTCCTTGACGACGTACTGGCTGCATCGGAGAGCCGCCGGGCCGGAAAGGCCGAAGTGCGTGAACAGCATGTCTCCGACATGGGTGACGAGCTTTTTCCCTTTGGCGTTCCAAACGGTCAGCTCGATGTCGCGCAGCGACAGCCCCTGCAGCTCTTTGCTCTGGATGAAGGCGGCTCCCGACGTCAGCGGCACTTCGGTCGGAAACAGCTTCGTGATCGTGTGTCCCGCTTCGATCGCCCACGGATAGCCGTCGCCGGTCGAGCCGGTTTTCGGAACGGACTTGCCGCCGACCGCCGCGACGACGCACGGAGCGGAAATTTGTTTTCCGTCCTTCAATCTTACGCCCGCCGCCTGCCCGCCTTCATATAATAGACGCTCGACCGGCGTGTTGATCCGCACTTCGACGCCGAGCGAGCGGACCCGTCCGATCAGCGCGTCCACGACCGTTTTGGCTTTGTCGCTGACCGGGAACATGCGCCCGTTGTCCTCCTCCTTCAGCGGGATGCCCAGCCCTTCGAAAAAAGCGATGATTTCGCGGCTGCCGAACTGCGACAGCGCGCTGTACAAAAACCGGCCGTTGCCGGGAATCCATTTGATGAGCTCGTCGAACTCCTTGTTGTTCGTGACGTTGCAGCGTCCTCCGCCCGAAATGCCCAGCTTGCGCCCGAGCTTGTCTCCCTTGTCGAGCAGCAGAACGCGCGCGCCCCGTTCGCCGGCCGCCACGGCGGCCATCAGCCCGGCCGAACCGCCGCCCACGACGATTACGTCATAATCCAAGATGCATCTTCCTTTTCCAGTTGATCGATTTCTTCCATCATAGCATAAAACGGCAGCGCGCAAAGGAGCGGCGTTGCCTTAAACTCCAGCGCGTTTCTGGGTAATTTGTATCGGGAGAAAAGGTATGCTTTAATCGATAGGAATGGATTTTCTTGAATATGGAAAAGTTGCGGGCCTTTCGGCTGCCAAGAAGTCGGCGCATCGCATCCTTTTAAAGGAGGTAAGATCAGGTGGAGTTGTTCAACGTGTTCATCATCCAGTTTTTGTTAGCCTCGCTTCCCGTCCTCCTGATGCCTTCTTTGGAGATGTTTTTGCGTAAGCGCGCGTCAGAGCCGCTTCCCCGGCACGGCTGGGATTCCGTCGCCGTCGCCTTTGCGTACGCCAGTTCGGTGTCCCTTCTGCTCTGCTGGATACTCGATGCGGGCAGCCTGCGGATCGACGGCCGCTTGGCCCTGCTGCCGACCGGAATGGGGATTTTGTACGGCGCGGCGAAAGGCGGACTGCCGCTGGTCGCGTTATATGTCTTGATGGGGTACCTGTTTTCGAATCCGGGGGAGCTGCTACTTATCGGGCTCGAGGGACTTATCCTGCTTGCGCTCGCTCTGTCGCGTTCGCGGCTTCTGAGCATGCGAAACGTACGGAGGCGCTTCCTGTTGGCCGCATGGCTGCTGGCCGCCTACTTTCCGCACGCGGCCTTTCGTATCGGGAGGGCCGCGGCAGAAGGAACGGGCGCCGCTTCCGCGCTTCCGGGCCTGGCGGCCGAGCTGCTGGCCGCCGCCGCCGCGGGAGTCCTGCTGCTGAACTCCCGGCGGGACGTGCAGCATCGATATTTGTTGAGCGAGCAGGCCGGCGCGATGCGGGAGAAGATGATTCAGGAAGAGACGAAGCTGCAGGCCCTTATGCGAACGCTGCCCGGCTTCGCGCTCACGCTGGACCGCTCGGGACGAATCACCGGAGTGAATGACCGAGCGTTCAGCGCGCTCAGCAACCGAATGCCGTCCATGACCCGGGAGGCCGTTGTCGGACTGAGTTTTTCCGAGCTGATTCAATCCATCGGCATGGAGGCCGACCCGCTGTTCCTGCAGGCGCTGGAGCAGACGATCCGCGAAGATCGGGCGATCGAACGGGCCTTCGGATTCGGCGGCCGCAAATTCCATGCTTATTTCTCGCCGGCGCACACCGAAGCGGGCGAGGTGGTCGGAGCGGTATGCAGCCTCTACGACGTTACGGAAATCGAGCGGATGCGGCTTGAGCTGGAAGACATGAACCGGCTGCGCCTGATCGGGCAGATGGCGGCGGGAGTCACGCACGAGGTCCGCAACCCGATGGCCGTCGTCCGCGGCTATCTGCAGATTCTCCAGCGCAAGACGCCCGCGGAGTACGCGCATTATTACAAAATCGTTCTCGAGGAACTGGACCGCGCCGGAGGCATTATCGACGACTTTCTCTCGTTGGCGCGCGCGAAGCGGGAAATGAACGAACGGCGAACGCTGCGCTCGGTCGTCGAGGAGCTGTGGCCGCTGCTGCAGGCGGATGCGAATCTGCGCGGCCAGACGATTCGGCTCGAAGGCGGCGAGGAAGGGGAGGCGATGCCGATGCATCCCGGCGAGATCAAGCAGCTCGTTCTGAATTTGGCCCGCAACGCGCTCGAAGCGATGGGAGACAAAGGGGAGCTGGTCATCGCCGTCGAGGAATCGGAAGACGGCGTTCGGCTTCGGGTGCGGGACAACGGTCCGGGCATTTCGGAAGAGACGCTGGAACGGATCAAGCAGCCTTTTTTTACGACGAAAAAAACGGGAACCGGATTGGGGCTGGCCTTGTGCATCGGAATCGCCGAACGCCACGGGGGCACGCTGACGATCGACTCCGCGGTGGGGGAAGGCACGGAAGTGCGGGTCGACTTCGTCAAGTCGGGAAAGGCCTCGGAAGGGCGGGACGGCAGCCGGGGCTGAAGGCCCCGGTTCGTCTTTGCCGGGAAACGGCTTTCCTTTCGTTAGGAGGCACGGTATAATGAAAGCACATCAACGTTTCGAAGGAGTGAATCGACATGGCAATGTCTTTCGACCAATACATGCGTGACATGATCCAACCGATGCGGGACGAGCTGACATCGCTCGGCATCCGCGAACTTCGTACGCCGGAGGAAGTGGAAGAGAATCTTCCGAACGCTTCGGGAACGACGCTTGTCGTCATTAACTCGGTATGCGGCTGCGCCGCCGGACAATGCCGTCCCGGCGTCGCTCAGGCGCTGCAGCACGAGAAAAAGCCGAACAACCTGTTTACGGTATTCGCCGGACAGGATAAGGAAGCGACGGCGCAGGCACGCGAATATTTCGCGCCTTACCCGCCTTCTTCGCCTTCGATCGCGCTGTTCAAAGACGGAGAACTCGTTCACTTTATCGAGCGTCACGGGATTGAAGACCGCTCCGCCGGCGAGATTGCCGACGAGCTGACCCGGGTGTTCGACGAATACTGCGGCTGATCCGGATTTCCGGCAGCATTGACAGGCAGCGCCCCGGCAGACGTACGCGTCCCGCCGGGGCGTTTTTTGTCGCGAAGAGGCATCCGCGGACCGGCGATGCGCGGCACGGAGTCGAAAAATGCGCCGCGTAAGTTCGATGTCAGCCTCTAAAGGGTATAATTGAAGGGAGAGGCGTCATCCATTTTGTCCGGGAGAGACAGATTCCGGATATTCAAAGGAGAGAATGTACGATGAGTTTGCAGCAGCAGATTATTGCCGAACTGGGCGTTCAGCCCACAATCGATCCGGAAGCCGAGATCCGCAAACGGGTCGACTTCCTGAAACAGTACGTAGTCAACTCGGGCACGAACGGCCTGCTGATCGCGATCAGCGGCGGCGTGGACAGCGCGGTGGCGACCGGCCTGTGCAAGCGCGCGACGGACGAGCTGACGCAGGAGACCGGGAAGGAATACATCACGCTCGGCGTGTTCCAGCCTTACGGCGAACAGTCCGACATCGAGCACAGCTACGCGACCGCCAAAGCGTTCAACCTGACGCATACGGTCGAGACGAACATTCAGGACGCGGTCGAGCACATCGCTTCCACCGTCGAAAAAGGATTCGAAAATCTTGACGCGAGCAATCCGCGCAAGATGACGGATAAGGGCAAAGGCAATATCAAAGCCAGAACCCGGATGGTCGTGCAGTACGCGCTGTCGTTCGAGATGAACTTGATCGTCGTCGGCACGGACCATGCGTCGGAAGCGATCACCGGCTTCTACACGAAGTGGGGCGACGGCGCGGTCGACGTCACGCCTCTGTCCACGCTGAACAAGCGTCAAGTCCGCCAGGTGGCGAGCGCGCTGGGCGTGCCGGCCGAGATCGTGACCAAAGCGCCGACAGCCGGTCTCTGGGTCGGTCAGACCGACGAGAACGAACTGGGCATCACGTACGACGAGAACAGCGATTACCTGGAGGGCAAGGAAATCAAGCCGGAAATTCAGTCGCTGTTGGAGAACTATTACAAGAAAACGGCGCATAAGCGCGATCCGATCCCGGGCATCTGATCGACGCCCGAGCTTCTTCGGCGCGTCGCGCCTGCCGGGCGGACGGAATGCGGTCGGAACACGAGTTCTGAAAGGCCTGCTTACGGCAGGCCTTTTTTCTGCGGAAAAGTCGGCAGGGTTTCGGTCGGCCGCTTGTCCAGCATCGGCCGATCCGCCGGCGGAGACGAGATAAGAGGCGGATATCAAAGGAAGATGCGAGGTCCGAAGACTCCTTCGCGCAGTCCGCAGCCCGCAGTGTTCGCATGCCTGCCCGGATTTTTAGAAATAACTGCGCTCAGGCAGCTATTTGGCTTAAATCGCGGCCGAATCGAAAAATAAGTGCAGCAGAGCAGCTATTTTTTGCGGAAACGTAAAAACAGACATCAAAATGATAATTTAAGTGCTTGTACGCAGCTATTTCGCAAAAACGTGGCTTTTTTTCGAAAATAGCTGCTCCTATGCATTTATTTTGGTCCTTTCTCCCGCAGCCCGCAGGTTTTACGCGAATAAAGGCCCGGAACTGGAGTTCGCCTGCTTCTCCTGCTACAATATAGGGCGAAGCTGAGGGAGAGCTTGTTTCTCCCGATCGGACGGACTGCCGATCGTACGAGCCGAACGAAACGGCGCGTGCGCGATCGGCTGTCCGATTATGCCTGGGTAAAGTGGAGGAATGCCGAGATGATCTACGGAATCGGCCACGATCTGTTGGAGATCGGCCGGATCGCCCGGCTGCTGGAAGGAAGGCTGGGGCAGCGGTTTTTGCAGCGGATTCTCACGCCTGCCGAGCTCGGAATCGCGCGCGCGCGCGGTCCGAAGCTGCCGGAATTCGCAGCGGGGCGCTTTGCCGCGAAGGAAGCGATCGTCAAAGCTCTGGGAACGGGAATCGGGCAAACTGTCGGATTCGAGGATATCGAGATCGTTCCGGATGCGCTGGGCAAGCCCTGCGTCCAACTGTCGGAAGGAGCCTGGAACAGGCTGGCCCTGCCGGGAGGGAACGGTTACGTCATACATTTGAGCATTACGCATCAGCCGGGAATGGCTTCGGCCTTCGCCGTAGTGGAAAGGACGACATCATGACTGCCGAAGATCACAAAAACGAAGGAAAAATCGACCGCGGACGGTATGCCGAAGAACGCCGGGTGCAGGAGAAGATGGCCGCCGTGGAAGCGGAAGACAGCAAAACGTATTTCAGCCGGGAACTGCTGATTTGGTATGACCGCAGCAAGCGCGATCTGCCGTGGCGGAGGCATCGCGATCCCTACTTCATCTGGGTATCGGAAATCATGCTGCAGCAGACGCGGGTCGATACGGTCATCCCGTATTTCAACCGGTTTATCGAGCGCTTCCCCACGATCCGGGATCTGGCGGAAGCCCCGCAGGAAGACGTGGTCAAGATGTGGGAAGGACTCGGTTACTATTCGCGGGCTCGCAATCTGCAGGCGGCCGCGCAGCAGATCGTCGAGCTGCACGGAGGACAGATGCCGTCGGAACGCGAGCATGTTTTCGCGCTTAAGGGAGTCGGTCCGTATACGGCCGGCGCGATTTTGAGCATCGCGTTCAATCGCCCCGAACCGGCGGTCGACGGCAATGTCCTGCGCGTATTGTCGCGCTACTTCCTGATCGAAGACGACATCGCCAAGCCGAAGACGAGAATCATGATGGAGAAGATGATTCCGGAGCTGATTCCGGAAGGCCGGGCGTCGGACTTCAACCAGGCGCTGATGGAGCTGGGGGCGCTGATCTGCACGCCGAAATCCCCGCACTGCCTGATCTGCCCGGTCATGGAGCACTGCCGCGGCCGGATCGAAGGCCGGGAACGCGATCTTCCGGTCAAAACGAAGGCGAAGAAGCCGAGACCCGAGCAGAGGCTGGCCGTGCTGCTGGAAGGTTCCGGCGAGCGCGCGGGCCGGGTGCTGGTCCGCCGGCGGCCGAATACCGGCTTGTTGGCCGGCATGTGGGAACTTCCGCACGTCGCGGCCGGCGGCGAAGATCTGGGACTCGACGCGGCTCAGCTCGGGGAACTGCTCGAGGATCGCGGATTGTCCTGGTCGCCGATGTCTCCGTACATGACGGCGGAGCATACGTTCAGCCATATTCACTGGACGATGCGGGTCTTGATCGCCAGGGAGGAGCCGGAAGCGCTGGCGCAGCTGGCCGCCGAAAGCGGCGTGCCGTACGAGGCGGCCGTGCCGGAAGCGGCGGAACTTGACGGCGCGGAAGGCATCGCGAACGACGGGGCCGACGAAGAATGGCGCTGGATCTCCCGCGAAGACATGTCGGCGATCGCTTTTCCGAATCTGTTCCTGAATATATTGAACAAGTATTTTTCGGGAGAAGGCGAACAGGAATAAGGATTGCCGATGTCGCGTCGTTCGATATCGGAAGGCGGCTCCGCGCGGCGATTCCGACAATCGCAAAAACAAAAAAACGCCGATCCCGGAGGATCGGCGTTTTTGGTGCGGTTCGGCCGCTGAGGCCCGGCCGCAGTACCGGAAACTTTTTATTTCGCGGCTTCGTAACGTTTGGACACTTCGTCCCAGTTTACGACGTTCCAGAAAGTCGAGATGTAATCCGGACGTTTGTTCTGGAATTTCAGGTAGTAAGCGTGCTCCCATACATCCAGACCGAGGATCGGCGTTTGGCCTTCCATGATCGGGCTGTCCTGGTTCGGCGTGCTCGTTACGGCCAGTTTGCCGTCTTTGCCGACAACGAGCCAAGCCCAGCCGCTGCCGAAACGAGTCGTAGCCGCTTTGGCGAAGTCTTCTTTGAATTTATCGAATCCGCCCAGTTCGCTGTCGATCGCTTCTGCCAGGGCGCCCGAAGGGTTGCCGCCGCCGTTCGGTCCGATAACGGTCCAGAACAGGCTGTGGTTGTGGTGTCCGCCGCCGTTGTTGCGAACGGCCGTACGGATGCTTTCCGGTACGCTGTCCAGGTTGGCGATCAGCTCTTCGAGGCTCTTGCTTTGCAGCTCGGGAGCGCTCTCCAGGGCGTTGTTGAGGTTGGTCACGTATGTGTTGTGATGGCGATCGTGGTGGATTTCCATCGTCTGAGCGTCGATATGCGGCTCAAGCGCGTCGTTCGAATACGGCAGTGCCGGCAGTTCAAATGCCATGATAAGATTACCTCCTGCTTAAGTTGGATTTGACGTTGCCTGCGGAAAATGATGAAGCTTACATGCGAAGTACATAGGAACGTCTTTACCTCTTTATTAAACAGGAACACTTTCTTTAAATCAATAGATCATTTTTTCTCCGTGACTTTTTAGGTCAATGAAGAAAATCATAAATCGGGTGCGAAAACACGAGGTTTCAAGCCTTTTTCACGAAACGCGAGCATACCAAAATCAGGCGGAAACGGCCCGACCGCGCTTCGGAACGGGACAGGCGAGCAGCTGACATAAATAAAAATTCTGCATGAAATGAAAACGGAAGAAGTGTTAAAAAGGTCATAACGATGTAAAACGATGTTCGTTTATGATGGAGCGGCAGAGTGGACGGGCGAAGGCGGATTATCCCTAAAAATCTGCCGAAAAAGCTCGAATTGTAGCGCTTTCAAAAGAAAAGTAATGTTTTTTCGTGTTACATGTGGTTTAATAATCGTGTGAGAAAGGTAAACCCGCTGGAAACCACGCATTTTTTCTGCCTTTTTTGTAAACCCGCGTCTTTCTTTCTGTAAAAACCTGATTCAAGTAAGCGTTTGCGAAAAGCTGCGAAGAGAAATTTTCATGGCGAAACGGACGGCAGCGATAGCCGGAAGCCGTTTTTGTGCTGTGGCGTTTACGCGCGACTTTTCGGCAACTGCTGCCATTTCCAAAGAAGAAGGGGATTCAAGCATGAACGTTCGTTCTTTTCAGTTGAGTGATTCTAGCCGCATCACGGAACTTTTGCAGATCGCTTTATCCGAAGAATGTTATGAAAAGACGATTGGGCCTTTTTCCCGGCAGCTGTCCTGGGATTCGGAACTGATCCTGGTCGCTGAAGACGGGGACGAGCTCGTCGGCGTGCTGATCGGCACGATCGAGCGGGACATGGGTTGTTACTACCGCATCGCCGTTCATCCGGATTACCGCCGGCAGGGAATCGGCAAAGCGATGGTCGCCAAGCTCGAAAGCCGCTTCCAGCAGCGCAAAGTCAGCCACATTTTCGTATCGGGAGACGAGCACAACTCGCCCGCGTTCCCGCTGTACGAAGCGATGGGATACGGCGCCAACCGCATCCTGAACGCTGTCCAGAAACTGAGCATCCTGGCGGTGCACTAAACGGCGCAGCACGCACGGCATATCCGGGAGCGGGGAGCTTCGGATAGCGCGACGGGCCGAAGAACAGACAAACGCGCGGGTCCCCGGAAAGGAACCGCTTGAATTTGAATAAGCATGCCCGTTCCATCGGGTTTCCGCACGGCCGAGCGCCGCCGCGGGAGTCGGAGAGCGCGGGCGTGCTTTTATTTTTTTGGAGCGCAATCCCTGCAAAACTGCTCGATTTTGCTTCGCGTTAGAGGTAAAATAGAGGTTGGCCCAAATGACGGATTCATGCGGTCGCACCGCATTTTTGGCATAGACGAATGTTTGAAGAAGGGGGGGGAATCGGCATGAACGAACGGACAACGCAGGAGAGCGGGACGGCGAAGACGGCTTCGTGGGAAGCGCTGAAGCGCGAAATTATCGAAGCGGCGCCGTCGCTCGGCATCGACGACATCGGTTTCGCTTCGGCCGATCCGTTCTTGTCGCTGCGGGTACGGCTTGAACAGCACCGCGCGAAAGGATATGAATCGGGCTTCGAGGAGCCGGATCTGGACAAGCGCACGTATCCGGCGCTCAGTCATGAAGATCCGCAGTCGCTGATCGCGATCGCGGTGGCTTACCCGTCGAAGCTGGAAAACGCGCCGAAGTCGGAGCCGGGCCGAACCCGGGGCATGATGGCGCGGTCGGCATGGGGACGGGATTACCATCACGTGCTTCGGGAAGCGATGGAGCGGCTGGTTGATTTTATCAAGGAAAGGGTGCCGTGGGCGAGCGTCGTCAACATGGTGGATACCGGCGTGCTGTCCGACCGGGCCGTGGCGCATCGGGCGGGCATCGGCTTCCAGGGGAAAAACTGCATGATCATCTCGCCCAAATACGGCTCGTGGATCTATCTCGGCGAGCTGATCACGAACATTCCGTTCTCTCCGGACGAAGAAGTGCAGGAGGACTGCGGCGACTGCACGCGCTGCATCGACGCCTGCCCGACCGGCGCGCTGGTCGGTCCCGGCGAACTGAACGCCCAGCGCTGCGTCTCCTTTTTGACGCAGACCAAGGGACTGCTCAGCGAGGAGTTCATGATGAAGATCGGCAACCGTTTGTACGGCTGCGACACCTGCCAGATCGTCTGCCCGAAAAATAAAGGCAAGCACTGGCCGCATCACGAGCAGCTTCAGCCGGATCCGGAAAAAGCCAAGCCGCTGCTGCTGCCGCTGCTCGATTTAAGCAATCGGCAGTTCAAGGAGCAGTTCGGCGATACGGCGGCGGCGTGGCGCGGCCGGGGACCGATCCAGCGCAACGCCGTCATCGCGCTGGGGAATTTCAAGGACGAGGCGGCGATGCCCAAGCTCGCCGAGGTGCTGCAGAGCGACCCGCGTCCGGTCATGCGCGGCACGGCCGCGTGGTCCATCGGCCGGATCGGCGGTTCCGCCGCCGAAGAAGCCCTGCTTGCCGCTCAGGCGCTGGAGCAGGATGCGGAAGTGCTGGAGCGGATCGCTCTCGCGCTGAGCGAAGCGCGCGAAGGCCGCAGGCCGCGTCCCGCGAAGGGCGACCCTTCGCGGCGCGGCGCGGCCGCCGAGCCGGATGCGCGGCTCGGAGCGGGAAGCGCCGCTCCGGCTGCGGGCGCGGACGGTCCGCCATGCGAAGCCGGAACGCCGGCGGAGCAGGCGGGAGAGGCCGATCCGGCCGGAGACGTTCCGGGCGGAGGAATTCCGCAGGAAGCCGTTTCGGAGGCGCCGGCCGGGACGCTCGTATACGACGAAATGCAGTCGCCGATCGGACCGCTGCTGCTGACGGCGAGCGGAAAAGGATTGTGCCGAATCGATTTCGGCACGTTCGGGAGCCGCGCCGCCGCGCTGGAGATCTGGGCTCGGCGATGGTTCGGCGGGGCGGAGATCGTGCGGCGGCCCGAAGCGATCAAGCCGTACAAAAAGCAGATTTTCGAGTATTTGACGGGCCGCAGGGAAAAGTTCGAATTGGATCTGGATCTGCGCGGCACTCCTTTTCAGATCGAAGTATGGCGCGCGCTGGAAGATGTCGGTTACGGAGGCACCGCATCCTACAAACGGATTGCCGAGGCCGTGGGCCGTCCCAAGGCGGTGCGCGCGGTAGGCGGCGCCAACAACCGCAACCCTCTGCCGATCGTGCTGCCCTGCCATCGCATCGTCGGCGCCGACGGCAAAATGGTAGGTTACGCCGGAGGACTCGGCGTAAAAGAGAAGCTGCTCGAGATCGAGCGAAGAGGCGTGCGATCGCGCGGGAATGCCGTTCGCCCCGATTGACGGAACGCTTGGGCGGACGCGGAAAGCACGGCAATTATAAATTGCGGCGATTGCCGCCTCGTGCTACACTTAAGACGTGCGTCTTTGCGCACATAAACAGCAAAATAACGTGGGGTGACAGCAGCGATGTGGTGGAATTACGTGATACCGATCGTGACATTGATCGTCGGTTTGGTCGGCGGATTCTTTATCGGCGTTTATTATCTGCGCCAGCAGCTTACCAAAATGCAGAACGACCCGCAAATGCTGCAAAAAATGGCCAAACAGATGGGATATAATCTGAACGGCAAGCAGATGCAGCAGGCGCAGCAGATGATGAAGAAAAACGGCGGCAGCGTGCCCGGCGGAATGCCCGGCGGCAAAGCGCCTAAAGGCAATGCGTTTCCTCCCAACAAGCGGAGAAAATAAGCGCGGCCTCCGGGTGCCCGCGGGAGCCCGGCATATGCGCCGATCCGGCTTCGTCCGTACAAAGCGGAGCCGGGCCGCGCATCAGGTAAGGAGGAACGGAACATGTCCGGCTTGAACGATTATACAAATAAAAAGGTTGACGACAACCGCGAGCAGATCGAGCATCACATCGCCAAGATTCTGGAGCTGATCGGCGAGGACCCGCAGCGGGAAGGGCTGCTGGATACTCCGGCACGCGTGACGCGAATGTACGAAGAAATTTTTGCCGGATACGACGTCGACCCCCGGGAAGCGCTGGGCGTGACGTTCGACGAACATCACGAAGAATTGGTCATCGTCAAGGACATCGTGTATTACAGCCAGTGCGAACATCACATGGCTCCGTTCTTCGGCAAGATTCATATCGGTTATATTCCGAACGGCCGCATCGCCGGGCTGAGCAAATTCGCCCGATTGGCCGAAGCGGTAACGCGGCGCCTGCAGGTGCAGGAGCGCATCACGACGCAGATCGCCGACATTTTGGTGGAAGTGCTCCAGCCGAAAGGCGTCATGGTCGTCGTGGAAGGCGAGCATCTGTGCATGTGCGCGCGCGGCGTGAAGAAACCGGGCAGCAAGACGGTCACGACTGCCGTACGCGGCGTTCTTCGCAACGACGCGGCGCAGCGGGCGGAATGCCTGACGCTCATCAAGAATTGAAACGACATGCAGCATGAACCTGTCCGGCCGGAGGCCGTGCTTTCAAAACGCCTTATCTTTCCGGATAAGCCGCCGCTTTTGAAAGCACGCCGCGGGCCGGCGGGTTCTTTTTTCAGCTTGGGAGACGAGTCAGGACCTACGGAAGAACAAGGGGAGGAGCGGATTACATGAAGAAGACGGCAATCGGTTTTGCGCTGCTGCTGTTGGTGGTGCTGACGGCCTGCGGCAAGCCGGCCTGGATCGGCAATCAGGAAGCGGAGCCGCTGAAAGGAACGGAGCAGCTGTTCGATCTGAAGGCTTACGATGCCGGCGAGCAGGTGACGCTGAACTGGGAAGGCTCTCAGGTGCCGGGGACGTTCGAACGTCATCCCGACCTGCCGATCGGCGTGTATTTGCCCGAAGGAGCGGAAGCTTTTAAAATGGGGAACGACACGGCCTGGGGCTTTCAAAGCGGGCAGATTTTTATGACCGTCACCCGGAATTCGCTGATCGATCCTTCGCTGATGCGCGACCGCACGGAGGAATTAATGAATTATAAGGAATACCAAGGCTCGATCAACGATGGACGGATTGCGGACTTTTTCAAGGTGGAACAGGGCGGAGAAACTTATGTCGTCTCGTTCACCTACCTCGATAAAGCCAAAGCTCTGCCGCTGCTGCTCGACATGGCCAAAAGCTTGCGGACGGTATCGGAAAAATAAGCGGATGAAGGCGGTAACGAGAAAGACCCGGCGCGAAGCGGCATGCTTCGCTTTCGGGTCTTTTTTTGCGTTTCGGATCAATGACGGCCAGCCTGTAGACCTCTGACTTTATTCGGAAAGATCGTTTAGTAAAAAAATATCTTAACAAAAGACGTAAAATCGTTTATTTTATACTTAAGTTATATTTAAAGTATAAAAGGGGTGCTAAGATGGCGATTATTCAAGTCGAGTCCCTAAGCAAAGATTATAAAGGAAAACATGCTGTATCCGATCTGAATCTCGATGTTCGGGCCGGAGAAATTTATGGGTTTATTGGACCGAACGGAGCGGGAAAGTCCACAACGATCCGCATGATCATGCAGCTGGCCAAGCCGACGTCGGGCCGGATCCTGCTGTTCGGTCAGGAGGCTCTCCGTCCTTCCCCCGAACTGCGCCGCCGGATCGGCTATCTGCCTTCGGAAATTCGTCTGTACGAACGCTGGACCGGCCGGGAAAGCCTGGCGTTTACGGCGCGGGCCTACGGATTGAAGCTCGACGGCACGGACTTTCGCGAACAGGCGGGGATGCTGGATCTTGATTTGGACAAGAAGATCAAGTCGTACTCGCTCGGCAACCGCAAGAAGCTGGGATTGATTCAGTGTCTGCTGCACAAGCCCGATCTGCTGATTCTCGACGAACCGACTTCGGGACTCGACCCGCTGATCCAGCGCAAGCTGATCGACATGCTCAAGCGGCAGCGCGAAGACGGCATGACCATTTTCTTTTCCACTCATGTATTGAGCGAAGTGGAAAGGCTGTGCGACCGCGTGGCGATGATCCGCGGCGGCCGCCTGCTGCGGGTGGAGAACGTCGAAGGATTCTCGGGCGCGAGGCGCCACGTATTCAAAGTGCGCTTTGCCGGCGAAGAAGACCGGACGCGGGAGCTCGGGCTGCGGGAGTTCGATGACGGAGCGTTCTTGAAGGACGGCGTGCACCGCTTCAGCGCGGACGGACCGCTGGGGCCCGTTTTGCGGAAGCTGAGCGGCTGCGAAATTGTGGAACTGACGGTCGAGCGCCCGACGCTTGAAGATGTCTTCATGCGGGATTACGAACAGGAGGAAGAGCGATGAAGCGAAATTTGATCGGCATGGAATTAAAGTCGCTGCGCGTTTCGTTTCTGGTGGGCACGCTGGTGCTGCTCGCTTATCAGTTTGCGCTGGGCGCGATGGCGGATTCGTTTATGGGAAACGCGGGAATGATGGAACTGCTCGAAGGGAAATCGGCGATTCTGGAGTCGTTCGGCATCGATCCCGTCATGATGTCTTCTTACGAGGGTTGGGTCGGAGCGCAGCCGCATACGCTGTTCGTGCTGCTGATCGGCGCTTTTTCGGCTATCTGGGCCGGTACCTGCATCACCCGCGAACGGGATAAAGGAACGGCGGAGTATCTGTTCGCGCTTCCCTACGCCCGGCAGGAAATCTTTTTTTCCAAAGCGGCCGCTCACCTGCTGCTCGTCACTGTAATCGCGGGGCTGACGTTTCTCGTCAACTGGCTCGCCGGGGAATGGTTCAGCCGCGTGTCCGATGTGCGGGCGCTCCTAATGCTCGCCGCGGCCGGCTGCTGCGTCGCGCTCGCTTTTCTGGGCGTCGGTTATCTGATGACCTTCTGGATGACATCGGAACGCACGGCGACTTCGGCGGGGATCGGTATTGTGCTGGTCATGTTCTTCATGGGCCTCCTTTCCACGGCGCAGGGAACGGCGGCGAAGCTGGCGAGTCTGAGTCTGTTCCGGCTGTTTCCTCCCAACGAAGTCGTCGCGCACGGTTCCTTGACAGCGGCAGGCGTATTGATTACCGTTGGATTATACGGAATCGGCCTGGCTGCCGCCGCCTGGGGGTTGGGACGTCAGGATTTATAAACAGGAAGGCGTGAGAGGCACATTGAGCGGCAAACGCGAACGGGTCGTCGAGGCCGCTTCCGCGCTGTTTTTCGAATACGGCATTGCCGAGACCGGAATGGAGCGGATCGCCGAGGCGGCCTCGGTATCCAAGATGACGCTGTATAATTATTTCAACAATAAAGAAGGACTGCTGCGCGAGGTCATGGATCGGATGATCCGAAAAGCGGAAGCGGATATCGATCGTGTGCTGGGCGAGGAAACCGATCCTTTCGAGGCGCTGCTTCGGCTCCGCCACGAAGCGTCCTACGCGGCGGTCTCCGACGTCTTCGTCAGAGACCTGCTAGACGGGTACCCGGACATCGCGGCTGAATTGATGGAGTTGGAGACGAAAAACATGGCGGGCAAGGTAGAGCGGATTATTTTTCAAAGCCAGCAGTCCGGCATGCTCCGCAAAGACGTGTCGCCTCATGTGATGTACGTATTCATGATGGCGGTCAAAGATTACTTGAGCCGACCGGGGACCTGGAACGGCATGCCCGACGTTCGCGCCGCTTCGGAGCAGGTTCTGTCGCTGATGTACGGCGGAATCTTGAGCGAGGAGTATCGGAAGGAAGCGAAAACGCGGGATCCGGGGGAGAACGGAACGCCTTGACGCGATCGAATCGCCTGCGGATTTCCCGGAACAGGGAGAAACGGGGAGGCGAGGAGAACGCGTCCTTTCGTTTCATGTTTTGAAGCGTATTCGATTACGGTACATGATAATAAGGACAACATGCGGGACAGGTAACGTTCGAACAGGTTCATATTCGGGAAGGGGAGCGGACGCGGATGAACACCGGACAGCCGGAATACAAAGAGGTCGGGCACGGCGCGGGAGATCGGTTGGGGATCGGCCGGTCGGAACGCGGAACGGAAGGCGTTGGCGTGCCGGGAACGCAAGAGCGGAACCCACCGGAAATACGGGAGAGCGGAACTTGGCCGGCGGGCATGCGCATCTGGACCCCGCCGCTGGAAAGCATGCCGGAAGACGTGATGTTTCCGCTGGCCTGGGAAGAAATGATGTGCCGCCGGGTCGGCGAAGGGGAGCCTCCGATCATGCATATTTGGCGGCATCCGTACGCCTTGACGATCGGCATGAGAGACCGACGCCTGCCGAGAGCGCCGCAGGCGATGGACAAGCTGAGGCGGGAAGGCTGCTCGGTGGCCGTGCGGGTATCCGGCGGAGCCGCGGTGCCGCTCGACGAAGGCGTGGTCAACGTCTCGATCATCCTGCCTAATCCCGGCAGGAAGCTGGAGCTGCACGGCGATTTCGAGCGGATGGTCTCGCTGATCGCCGGCGCGGCTTCGCCGTGGACGAGCGAATCCAGAGCCGGCGAGATCGAAGGCGCATTCTGCCCGGGCGATTACGACGTCAGCGTGAACGGACGCAAGTTCTGCGGCATCGCGCAGCGCAGGCAGACGAAAGCTTACATTCTGACGGCGTTCGTGATCGTGGACGGCAGCGGGGAAGAACGCCGGCGTCTGGCGCGCGAATTTTACGACGAAGCTTCGGGCGTGCTGCAGCCGGGCGAAGCGTATCCCGAAGTGAAGGAAGGCTCGATGGGCAGCCTGGACGAGCTGGCCGGCGTTCCGTCGGCCGAAGCTTACATGTCGTCGCTCGTGGAGTGGATGGTCGAACGCGCCGGCGCCTCCGTGCTGACAAGCGCGCCGCAGCTGCCGATGGACGAGCTGGATCGGCTGTCGGCGGAGCTTAGAAAACGGTACGACCGGGACTGAGAAGAAGCGCGGACGCAAGCCGACGGACTTTCGCTTTCCGATATCAAAAAGCCGTTCCCCGAAGCCGCATCGGCGGCTCGGGGAACGGCTTTTGACGTTAGAACGGCGGTTCGGAAAGGTTCTTCCGGACCGGAGAAGCGTACGAAATGCGAAGGCGGCTTGAACGAGGCGGTTAAGGCGAAGGAATCTCTACCGCTTCGCCCTTTTCGATCTCTTCCTGCTTCGCCAGGCTGATATCGCCGAGGAAGTTGGAGACGCGGCGCAGATACTCGCGCGGATGTTCGCGGAAGATCAGCTCGTGATGCGAGTTCTGCACGATCCAGGAACGCGAATTCGGATTGGTCTGGTTCGCGGCCAGCTGCTCGGCGATCTGATACGGCGCCTTCGTATCTTCGGTGCCGTGGATAAAGAAGATCGGAATCGGATAGTCTTTCTGTTCGACTTCCCTGTAGGGAATCTGATGGAGACTCGTTCCGTTCAGGATCGGGAACAGCATCTGCAAAATCTCGAGCGACGGATGACGGGGGAGCGAAATGTTCTGCCGAATGTTATGGTACAGCGTATCCGGCTGCAGCAGGAAGGCGCTGTCCAAAATCATCGCATCGATATCGTCGCTGATCAGAGCCGACTGAAGCGCGGTACCGCCGCCCATCGAGAAGCCCCAGACGACCACCTGCTCCGCTCCGTTTTGCTTGGCGTACTGGACGGCTCCGAGAAGCTGCTGCGTTTCTTTTTTGCCGCCTGTCGCGACTTCTTTGCTGCCGTGCGAAGCGAAGCCGTAATCGAACATGATGACGTTGAAATTCAGTCGGTGCGCATAATTGGCAATGTCGTACATCGGAATCCAGGTCTCTTCGCGGTTGGCTCCGTATCCGTGGCTGAGCACGATCGTTTTCTTCGATTCCGCATCGTCGGCCGGGATATACCAGCCCTGCATGATTCGGCTTCCGTCGGCTGCGGGGAAGGTGACATCCTTATAATCCATATTGACCGCCTGCTTGGGATTGGAATACAGCGGCGCGACGGTAGGATTGGACAGCACCCAGGCGATGTAGGCGTGCAGCGCGACAAAACAAAAGATCAAAAAGAAAAGAATCGATAAGAACAAAGCCACGGCTACGTTACGCAACCGGCGACGGCCCGGAGAAATTTCCTTGACGCTGTCGTCCGTCTGCAAAGCGTTCTGCCGCTCGGACGGGGCGACGGTTCCGGAAGCGGGATTCATCGCGGTCTCTCCTTGTCTGGAATTTGGATTGGCGCGCCGGCCGGCTGTGCGTTTCCCGCCGCAGCCGGCGCGGCCGCTCGAATATTGTTGAAAAATGAAAGGTTCTTTGTATTTATGGTATGTTCCGGCGAGACCGAAGTCAAACCTACTCCTTTTATCGGAAAGCGGATGCATTCTCTGAACTCCCTTTTGCTTGTCCGCCTGCTGCGGACTTTCGCAGTTTGCGAAGAGGGGAGAAGGAGAGCGCGGACGCAGTCTTCGGTTTCATAAAAAATATTTTTGTTTCATTCAATGAAACGAAAATGTGCTATATTATAAAGAAACGGATGCCGGGTGAACCATGTCTTTTATTATGAAACGCCCGGGCAGCCGATGAAACTCAAAATTCCCGATGGGAATCCGGAGAGAAGGTATACCTGTATGGAAGACGGCAAGTTAAAGGTAAGGGCCGTTGATCGTGCGCTCGATATATTGATGTGTTTTACCCGGAGCGGCAGCCTGAGCCTGACGGAAATCGCCGGAGAAGTCGGCCTGCACAAGAGCACGGTGCACCGGCTGATGACGACGCTTGAGGAAAAGGGATTCGTAAGCCGCGACGTGTCGACGGAAAAGTATCGCCTCGGCATCAAAATCTGGGAGCTGTCCGCCCACTTGTCGAACACCGACGATCCGGCGCTGCTCCTGCTGCCCGCGATGGAACGGCTGCGCGACGAGTTGGCCGAGACCGTAAGCCTTTACGTGCGCGACGGCCGCGAGCGCCTGCGCATCCAGGCCGTGCAGAGCAATCAGGCGATCCGCCGCGTCGCTCCCGTCGGAGCCCGGCTGCCGCTGTACGTCGGCGCTTCGAGCAAGGTGCTTGTCGCGTTCGCGAGCGAGCGCGAGCAGGAGTATATTCTGAGCGATCCGATCTGGCCGGATTCGGTAGGCCGGACGGCGTTCCGCGACCAGCTGAGAGCTATTCGCGCCGCCGGCTACGCGATCAGCGTCGAGGAGCGCGAGCAGGGCGCGACGTCGGTCGCCGCTCCCATCTTCGACTTGAAAGGCAATCTGGCCGCGGCGCTGTCGGTATCCGGTCCGCTTGCCCGCCTGCCGGTCGAGAAGCTGGAGAGCTACGCTCCGCTCCTGATGGAGCGAGCGCGGGAGATGGGCTTGATGATCCGGTAAGCAGCCGGAAACGGCATGACAAAAACGCGCGGAAGCCGAGGAATCGGCGGCCGCGCGTTTTTGCTTTCCCGCACGGATCCGGCTATCCTATACCATGATGAAGCTCATTATTCGGAAAAGGCGGGGGAACCGATATGGAATTGACGTTTTCGCAGGTCGGTACGGAACGGGAAATTGCGGAGGTGGCAAAGCTTGCGGCGGACATCTGGCGGGAATATTACGTGTCCTTGATTACGCGCGAACAGGTCGACTACATGGTCGATAAATATCAGTCCGTGCCCGCGATCACGGAACAGATCGAGCAGCAAGGCTGCGAATATTATCTGATGCGCGCAGAAGAAGTCCCCGTCGGCTACATGGCGGTCAAGGAAGAAGAAGGCAGGCTCTTTTTGAGCAAGTTTTACGTACATAAAGAATACCGCGGACGAGGCTATGCCAGCCGTGCGGACGCCTTCTTGGAGGAGCTGTGCCTGCGGCGCGATTTAAGCCGCATTTGGCTGACGGTCAACCGCGACAACGCTTCGAGCATCGCCGTTTACGAGAAAAAAGGGTTCCGCGTCGTGCGCGAACAGGTCGCCGATATCGGCGGCGGCTTCGTCATGGACGACTTCGTGATGGAAAAAGAAATCGCGCACCGGCCGTAAACGCAACAGCGTTCGGCCCGGCGCGCTACAGATCCATCGACATCCGAATCATATCGCGGCATTGGATGCCGTTCTCGTAAATCGGTTCGTCGTAATGCCGGATAAAAAAGTCGAGGTCCACGCCGACGATTCGGAAGCCGCATTTCTGATACAGGGCAAGCTGGCCGATGCCCGAATTGCCCGTGCCGACTTCCAGGGTGCGGAAGCGGGCTTCGCGGGCCGTGCGCACGGCGTGTCCGACGAGCTTTTTGCCGATTCCCTGCCCGTGCAGCGTCTCGTCGACCGCGACGTTGACGAGTTCCGCCGTATCGGGCCGGGTAGGCAGCAAAACGTATACGCCGACGATCCGAACGTCCGATTCCGCGACGAAGCAGCTTCCCCGGCGAAGATAATCTTCGACGAGGGGAGGCGACGGATCGGCAAGCAGCAGCAGTTCCAGCGGCGGTCGTTCTTCCGGGCCCAGCGGGCGAATGATAAGCGGCAGGTTTCTTTCCAAGTTGGTTCCTCCTTGCTAGGGTCTCGGGCTTTCCGGGCCATTATAACGCGAAAAGATCGGCAGAGACAAAGTCTCCTGTCCGACGTTCCGTATCGACATCGAAAAGAGCCAAAAGATGCGCCGATTCGCGCCGTGCCGTTTTCGGGTACAAAAAAGCCGCTTCATCCGCCGTAGGGCGAATGGAGCGGCTTTCTTTTTTCGGCTGACGGTTAGTCCTGCATTTTCAGAGGTTTTTCGCCGTTTGCGACTTTCATCATCTGGCGAAGCACCGTCTGCAGAATGCCTCCGTTGTAGTAGTAGTCGACGTCGACCATGCTGTCCAGACGCGCGATGGCGTTGAACTCGAACCGGGTGCCGTCCTCGCGGGTTACGGCGACCGTCACCTTCTGGCCCGGCTTCACGTCGTTGCTCAGGCCGAGGATGTCGAACGTCTCGCGGCCGTCGAGGCCGAGGGACTTCCAGCTGCTGCCTTCCTCGAACTGGAGCGGAAGAACGCCCATTCCGACGAGGTTGCTGCGGTGGATCCGTTCGAAGCTCTCGGCGATAACGGCTTTGACGCCGAGCAGCATCGTGCCTTTGGCCGCCCAGTCGCGAGAGCTGCCCGTTCCGTACTCTTTGCCGGCGATGACGACCAGGTTCTGGCCTTCGTCCTGATACTTCATGGAAGCGTCGTAGATGGACATCACTTCGTCGGTCGGCAGGTACTTGGTCACGCCGCCTTCGGTGCCCGGAGCGACCATGTTGCGGATCCGGATGTTGGCGAACGTGCCGCGCATCATGACCTCATGGTTGCCTCGGCGGGAGCCGTAGGAGTTGAAGTCTTTGCGCTCCACGCCGTGCTCGGCCAGATACAGCCCCGCCGGGCTCTTCGGCGCGATGTTGCCCGCAGGCGAGATATGGTCGGTCGTGACCGAATCGCCCAGCAGCGCCAGAGCGCGCGACTGCTTGATATCGGAAATATCGTTCAGGCCTTCGTTCAGGTAGCGGAAGAACGGCGGATTCTGGATGTACGTCGATTCCGCATCCCATTCGTACAGCTCGCCTTCCGGCACTTCGATCGCGTTCCAGCGCTCGTTGGCGGTGAACACGTTCGCGTATTTCAGGCGGAACATTTCCGGCGTGATCGCCATGGCGACCGCGTCGCGGATCTCTTGGGACGTCGGCCAGATATCGCGCAGGAAGACGGGTTCGCCCTGTTGGTCGTAGCCGAGCGGTTCCGTCGCCATATCGATGTTCACCGTGCCGGCCAGCGCGTAAGCGACAACGAGCGGCGGCGACGCCAGATAGTTCATTTTGACCTGAGCATGAATACGGCCTTCGAAGTTCCGGTTGCCGGACAGAACGCCCGCCACGGTCAGATCGTTATCGGTAATCGCCTGGGCAACGTCTTCCGACAGCGGACCGGAGTTGCCGATGCAGGTCGCGCAGCCGTAACCGGCCACGTAGAAGCCCAGCTTCTCAAGCGGATCCATCAGGCCTGCTTTATACAGGTAATCCGTTACGATCAAGGAGCCCGGAGTCAAGCTTGTCTTGACGTATTCCGGACGGGTCAGTCCGCGTTCCACCGCTTTTTTCGCCAGCAGGCCGGCACCGAGCATAACGCTTGGGTTGGATGTGTTGGTACAGCTTGTGATTGCTGCGATCGCAACGGCGCCTGCACCCATCTCGCTCGTTTTGCCGTTCTTGTGCTTAACGGTAACCTTCTCGGCGATTTTCTCGTCGCTGAGGCCATAGCCGCCTTTGTCGATCGGCGTGCGGACGATATCATTGAAGTTTTCTTTCATGTTGGTCAGCTCGATACGGTCCTGCGGACGTTTAGGTCCCGCAAGGCTCGGTACGACGGAGCCCAGATCAAGCTCGATCACGTCGCTGAATTCCGGATCGGCCATATCGTCCGTGCGGAACATGCCCTGCGCGCGGTAATACTGCTCAACCAGTTCGATCTGCTCGTCCGTACGACCCGTGTTGCGCAGGTAGGTCAGAGTTTCTTCGTCAACCGGGAAGAAGCCCATCGTTGCGCCGTATTCCGGAGCCATATTGGCGACCGTCGCCCGGTCCGCCAGACCGATGTTGCTCAGACCCGGGCCGAAGAACTCGACGAATTTGCCGACTACGCCTTTTTTGCGCAGCATTTCGGTGACGGTGAGAGCCAGGTCTGTCGCGGTTGCGCCTTCGGCCAGGCCTCCCGTGAGCTTGAAGCCGACGACGTCCGGCGTAACAAAGTAGAGCGGCTGACCGAGCATGCCGGCTTCCGCTTCGATGCCGCCGACGCCCCAGCCCACGACGCCCAGACCGTTGATCATCGTCGTGTGGGAATCCGTGCCGACGAGGGAATCCGGGAAGACGTAAGTCTCGCCGTCCACTTCCTTCGTCGCGGCCACGGAAGCCAGATACTCCAGGTTGACCTGGTGCACGATGCCCGTGGACGGCGGAACGGCGCGGAAGTTATCGAATGCCGTCTGCGCCCAGCGCAGGAAGCGATAGCGTTCTTCGTTGCGTTCGAATTCGAGATTGATGTTGAAGTCCAGCGCGTCGGAAGTGCCGAAAGCGTCGACCATGACCGAGTGGTCGATGACGAGATCGACCGGCACGAGCGGGTTGATCTGCTTCGGATCGCCGCCGCCGAGTTTTACGGTATCGCGCATGGCCGCCAGATCGACGACGACCGGAACGCCGGTGAAGTCCTGCAGCACGATGCGCGCCGGAATGAACGGGATTTCCTTGTTATTGTCGCGCTCTTCGTTCCAGCGCGCGATCTGCTTGACATGCTCTTCGGTAATCGCGCGTCCGTCGAACTGGCGCACGGCCGCTTCGAGCAGAACGCGAATGGAGAACGGAAGCTTGGAGATGCTGCCGTGACCTTGTTCTTCGAGTGCCTTCAGGCTGTAATAACGGAAAGTCTTGCCGCCCGATTCAAGGGTGCGCGCGGCGGAGAATTGATCGGATAAAGCCATAGGTGTACCTCCTCGGGAATGTGGTGGAACGGCGCCCGCACGTTATGCCGTGCAAAAGCGCGAACAGCAGGAAGAGTGACTAAGATGAAATCAAGCAACGCCGAACCGATTCGGAAGAATCCGCCTTTGTTTCACTTGATGAAACTACATTTCAAAAATTCCTGATTTAATTATAACGTTTACAATTGTGCGCGTAAAGTCCTTTTTGCCCATAAAAAGCCGCGGGATTCCAATTTTCGAACCGGTGCGGTATGCGGGTTTTCTTTGCAGGCAGGCCGCCGATCCTCTATACTGGGGAAAGAGATTTTAACGAATTGACGGGGGCTCAGACATGACAGCAAACAAATTGACCGTAGGACTGGTATACGGCGGCAAATCGGGCGAACACGAGATTTCGCTGCAGACCGGCTTTGCGGTAATGAACGCATTCGATTACTCGAAATACGAGATTGTTCCTTTTTATATTACCCTTCAGGGCGAGTGGCGAATGGGCTCCGCGCTTGACGGACCGATGAATTCGCAGGAAGAAATGAAGCTGGAATCGGCATCGGGCGGCACGGCCGAGGCGGCCGGCGCGCTGTTCGCGTCTTTGAGCGGCCGGGAGAGCGGGATCGATGTGATGTTCCCGCTGCTGCACGGCACGTTCGGGGAAGACGGCACCGTTCAAGGGCTGTTCGAGATGGCCGGGCTGCCTTACGTAGGCGCGGGCGTTCTCTCGTCCGCGGCGGGCATGGACAAGGACGTCATGAAAAAGCTGTTCGCGGCCGCCGGCCTCGAGCAGGGCGAGTACATCGCTTTCGGCGAGCGCGACTGGCGGGTAAGCCGGCACGAGCTGCTGCAGGAAGCGGAGAGCAGGCTCGGATATCCTTGCTTCGTCAAGCCGGCCAATCTCGGCTCGAGCGTCGGCATCTCCAAGGCCGCCGATCAGGAAGCGCTGATCGACGCGGTGGAATTGGCGCTCCGCTACGACCGCAAGGTGCTCATCGAGACGTTCATCGACGGGCGCGAATTGGAAGTGGGCGTGCTCGGCAACGACGAGCCGCAGGCTTCGATCCCGGGAGAGATCGTCTCCTCGGGCGATTACTACGACTATAACGCGAAATACATCGACGGCAAATCGGAGATGATGATTCCGGCCCCGGTCGATCCGGATCTTGCCGACTCGCTGCGGGAACTGGCGATTCGGGCGTTCAAAGCGGTCGAAGGCAGCGGCCTGTGCCGCGCGGATTTCTTCGTCCGCCGTTCCGACAACAAGATCCTTATTAATGAAGTGAATACGATGCCGGGCTTTACGCCTTTCAGCATGTATCCGCTTCTCTGGCGCGAGACCGGCATGTCCTATCCGGCCCTGCTGGACCGTCTGATCGAACTGGCTGTGGAACGGCATGAAGCCCGGACCCGTCTCCAGTACGGACGCTAGGAGAACAACTTGGCTGCAGGCTCCGCGCCGGCAACGGCCGAAGAACGACGATACGATTCGAAGGGAGAGTTCTGATCGATGGGATTCGAAACGGAGTTCAATTCGGTATGCAAATTCAAGAGCGAGCAGGAACTGTACGAACTGCTGGAGTACGGCCGCGGCAAGATGCGCAAGGAAGGCTTCCGGATATTTCCTACGGGGCAAAAAGTAATCGCTTATACGCCGGACAACCGCGCGGTAGCGATTGTGCTGGTTACGGCATCCATTGCGGAGATCAATTTTCAAGACAAGGAAATCACCCAGGTCGAACTGGAACTGGTGCGGAAGTTGACGGACGAGGAATCGAGGATGTTGACTTCGCTGGCGCACGAAATGTTTTTCGGCGAACGAAAATAATGAACGGATAATCGGGGAGGAACGGATTATGGGAGAACTGTTGGCGGGTAAAAATATCTTGGTGATGGGCGTCGCGAACGATCGCAGCATCGCCTGGGGAATCGCGCAAAGTTTGTCCGCACAGGGAGCGAGACTGGCTTTCACTTACGAAAGCGAGCGCGTAGAAGGCCGGGTGCGCAAACTGGCGGATACGCTGCCGAACTCGTTGGTACTTCCGTGCAACGTTACGGATGACGCCGAGATCGAGACGCTGGCCTCCAGACTCAAGGAAGAATTCGGCGTGCTGCACGGCATCGCGCACTGCATCGCCTTCGCCAAGGCGGAAGATCTGTCCGGACAGTTCGTCGACACGTCCCGCGACGGCTTCGCTCTGGCGCACGATATCAGTTCGTATTCGCTGGTGGCGGTGGCGCAGAAGCTGCATCCGCTGATGACCGAAGGCGGCGGCATCGTGACCATGACGTACATGGGCGCCGAGCGCGTCATGCGCAATTACAACGTCATGGGCGTGGCGAAGGCCGCTCTCGAGGCTTCCGTACGCTACCTGGCCGCCGACCTCGGACCGTCCGGCATTCGGGTCAACGCCATCTCCGCCGGCCCGATCCGTACCTTGGCCGCGAAAGGCATCAGCGATTTCAACTCCATCCTTAAGATTGTGGAGGAGAAAGCCCCTCTCCGCCGCACGACCGAAACGGCCGAAGTCGGCGACACCGCGATGTTTCTGTTGAGCGGATTGTCCCGCGGTATTACCGGCGAGGTCCTCTATGTCGACGGCGGATATCATGTAATGGGTTAGGAACGAGAACCGCATACCCCTCCGGGCAAAGCGGTTCGCAGTTCCCGCGCCCAGCGGGCTCTTAGGTCTCGCTGATCGCGGACTTCTACGCGCCCAGCAGGTCTTCAACGCCGAGAACCGCATACCCCTCCGGGCAAAGCGGTTCGCAGTTCCCGCGCCCAGCGGGTCTTCAACGCCGAGAACCGCATACCCCTCCGGGCAAAGCGGTTCGCAGTTCCCGCGCCCAGCGGGCTCTTAGGTCTCGCTGATCGCGGACTTCTACGCGCCCTGCGCAAACCTGAACTCGTCCCGCGTTCTTGACCCGACATTTCAAACCGCGTCCTGAGCGGCCGCGGCTTCCCGAGCAATCCAAGAAAGGCGGTATATCTGTGGAATCGAACGAGAAAGTTCCTTATGTCTTAACCGGCAAAAGTTATACGGCGGTCGCGATCAACGCGGCCGCCAAGGCAGGCGAATGGATCAAGAGCAGGCTGGGCTCTTACGGACAGCTCTCCACGAAAACGTCCGGACAAGATCTGGTTACGGAGATCGACAAAGGCGCCGAACAGATGATCCGCCGACTGATCCTGACCCATTTCCCGGACCATGCGATTTTGGGCGAGGAAAGCGTGGAGCCGGGCGAAGAAGCTTCGATCCGCGCCTTGTCCGAAGCCCAGGACGAAGAATACCTCTGGATCATCGATCCTATCGACGGAACGACCAATTTCGTTCACGGCTTCCCGTTCTATTCGGTATCGATCGCGCTGGCCCATAACGGCGAAGTGATTCTGGGAGTCATCTACGATCCGTCGCGCGACGAAATGTTCGTGGCGGAAAAAGGCAAAGGCGCTTATGTGCACGGCGTACGCATGGAGGTTTCCAGGGAAGAGCGGCTGTCCGAAGGGCTGATCGCCGTAGGATTCCCGGCGGATCCGGTGGTTAAGCTGCCGATCAATATCCGGGGAATCGAAGCCGTCGCGCCGCGTGCGCGCAGCCTTCGTGCCGGAGGCTCCGCTGCGCTTCACCTCGCCCACGTGGCGGCCGGTCGGCTGAGCGGATACTGGGAAGCCGGACTGAACGCGTGGGATATCGCGGCGGGCGCGCTGCTCGTCGCCGAATCCGGCGGCCGGGTGACCGATACGCTCGGCAGCGCGTACGATCTCGGCGTCCGCAACGTCGTCGCCACCAACGGCGCGCTGCACGCCGAGCTGCTGACCCTGCTTAAAGAAGCGGATGCTACCGGTTTTTAGCGTTCAGGACGAAAGCATCATACTTGAACATTCCCAAGGAGGAATAAGCATGAGCGATGCACAAGACCGCAGCCCCGGACAAAGAGAATTGGAAGAGGAACTCAGCGAGCTGCTTACGGAAGGCGAACTGAAAGACGAGGATCGCGAGCGCAAAGAGCGGGAGCAAATTTCGCCCCGCTACGAGATTCGCATCCAGACGACCCTTGATCCGATCGTGGAAGAAACGCGCCTGTATCGGCAGATGGCCGAAGAAATCGACGGACGCTACGACGAATATTTGAAAAAGACCCAGACTGGCCAGCCGAAAGACACGGACGGCGGGCAGGAATAAACAGGGAACAGGCAGTGTGAGACGAGCCGCCGTATTCGGAGCATGAGACGGATACGGCGGCAGTTTTTGCTGCTGACGGTTTGCAGGATAAGCAGGAGACATGCCCTATTCGTATGGTCCGCTCGGACCGGGAGGAGACATTCATGAAATTGACATGGAAAAAAATCTCGACGGTAATGATGTGCGCCGCGCTGGTGCTGCCGGCATTCGGAATGACCGGCGGCACCCGCGCTTCCGCGGCGGAGTCCGCTTATAAGATCGTATCGTTCGGAGACTCGCTGACGGCCGGTTATCAGCCGGACAGGAAACCCGATGAATACTACGGCTTTGTGCCGCGCCTCGAAGAACAGGCAAAGTTCCGCGGACGTGCCGAAGTGGACAATTACGGAATATCCGGCCTCACTTCTTCGGGATTGAATCACTTTGTCGAAGCGGTTCAGTCCGGAACCAATACGACGGCTGCCACAATCCAGGCGGGGATTCAAGATCCGAACGCTGCCGGATTCGCGGCGAAGGTATCTCAGATCCGCGGCGATGTGGCGGAGGCGGACGTCATTACGATCACGATCGGGGGCAATGATTTGCTTCCGCTTCTCATGGCTCGTCCCAGACCGACCGCAGAGCAGCTGGGACCGAAAGTGGAGGAACTGTTGAAGAACTACGCTGCCAATGTCGATAAAGTGGTGGATAGCCTGCAGCTCATCAATCCGAACGCGCGAATCGTGATTGCCGACCAGTATCAGCCGGTGTCGGAAGCGAAATCCGAAGGGTTATATCCCCAATTGAACCAGGCAGCCCTGTCGTATACGAAGACGCTGGATACCCTTGCGGCCAAGCGGAATGCAGAGGGAGGAAAGGTGGAAGTGGTGCATGTGGTATCCTTGTTCGCAGGCAAAGAATCCGCACTCACCTATATCGATTATAACGATATCCACCCGAATCAGGATGGCTACGAAGCGCTCGCCGAAGCGTTTTCCAAGAAAATTTGGAACGAATATCGGACGCTGAACAAGGCCGTTCCCGCGTCGACCGTGGCCGTTGTCGTATCCGGCAAAGAACTGGACACCAAATTCAAACCGATTTTGAAAAACAGCACGACCTTCGTCGTGCTGCGCGACATTACGGACGCCCTGGGCGCCAAATTGAAGTGGGACAACAAAACATCGACGGCAAGCATCGATTTCGAAGGCCGCAGCGTCAGCATTCCGGTCGGGAAGAAGGCGGTCGTCGTCAACGGGAAGAACGTAGCGATCAAGACGCCGGCTTTTACGGAAAAAGTAAGCGGAGAGTCGAAGACTTACGTACCGCTGGCGGTACTGGCCGACGGTCTGGGCTTCGACGTTCAGTACGTGCCTCGTCTGCGCGCGGTATTCGTTAATCCGTAAGAGGGCGGCAGCGCGGATCCTTCCGGATCGTCGGGTCGATCCAACGGCTTCCGAGGCTGACAAAACCGGGAACGGCGCATGCCGATCCCGGTTTTTTGTCGGCGCGCGGCAGGGGGACGGCGAGCGGGGAGATTCGTTTTTTGAAGCGGTTTCCGGGGTAATAACTAGCAAACGATCGGCAGGACACGGCATACGTTCATTATTTTTTAGCGTAAGGAGAAATCCATTGTTGGAGCAGAATCGGACAGAAACACTTAAAAAGCTCATGTCGGCGGACGGATTGTACCGTTCTTTGCTGCTCAACTATCCGGACGGAATCATCGTGCTGGATATGCAAGGCGAAATTGTAGATCTTAACCCTGCCATCATGCACATTACCGGCTTTACCGCTCAAGAGCTTACGGCCGGAGCCGCAAACAGCCGTCTGCGTCTCTCGGAAGAGTTCGGCGATTTGCGCGCGCTGTTCGCGCAGGCTGCAGCGGGGCAGCGAGTCCATACGGAATGCGAAGCCCTGCACAAAAACGGCGGACTGCTGCAGTTGGATTTGGATTTCGTTCCGCTGGAGCACGAGTCCGAGCAGCTCGGCGTCTATGTGGTCTGCCGGGACATGACGTCGGTAAAAGGAATGGAACGCAGTCTGCAGACCGCGTCCGAAAGGCACAGGCAGGCGGAAGAGAGGGCCAGAATCGTATTTTGGGAATTGAACCTGGACAGCGGGGAAATTCAATTTTCCGAGGTGCTGTACGATATACTGGGCATCGAAGATCGCACCTCCGATTTCCGGCGGGAGGATCTGCTCCGGCGGATCGTGCCGGAAGACCGCGAGCGGGTGGAGGAAACGATCAGGCGAAAAGCCGTCGGAAGCGAATACGACATGACGTACACGCTTCGAACCGATGCCGGAGAACTGAGAATCCTTCGTTCCCAAGGTAAGGTCGCCAGCAAAGGCCGACTGGTCGGGACGGTTCAAGATATTACGAAGCAGGCCGCGATGGAACAGCAGATGCGGAAAAAAGAATTGGAATTCCAACTCATCTCCGAATATTCGCTGGATTTGTTCACCCGGCAGTCCGCGGATTCGTTCTTCCTGTATTTATCGCCGGCGTGCGAGCATATTCTCGGCTACAAGCCGGAGGAGCTGGTCGGCACGAGTTCTTTCAGCGTGCTCCATCCCGAAGATGCTGAAAAAGTCGCGGCTTACCTGGACAAAGTACGCAAAGGAGATACATCGCACACCGTCGAGTTCCGCGCGCGCACCCGCAGCGGGGATTATGTATGGCTGGAGAGCGCCGCGAGCTTTACGTACGACGAGTCTACCGGCGAACCGCTGGAAATCATCGCCGTTTCGCGGGATGTCACCGAGCGCAAGCTGGCTCAGCGCCGACTCGAAGAGAGCGAGGAACGCTACAGATCGCTGTTCGAATACAATCCTTCCGGCGTGTACTCGCTGAGCCTGGAGGGCGTCTATACTTCCTGCAACGAGAGCATGGCGGCGCTTCTCGGCTGCGAAAAGAAAGATTTGATCGGGCAGTCGTACCGTACCGCGATCGAAGACGAAAATCTCAGTCGGACAAACCGGCACTTCGAAGCGGCCTGCCGCGGCATTCCGCAAAATTACGAAGCGGTCATTTACCGGGCGAACGGCGAACGGGTGGAACTCAATATTTCGAACATTCCGATTTTCGTGGAAGGGGAAATTGTCGGCGTGTACGGAATTGCCGGCGATATTACCGAGAGAAAGCGTTATATTCGGCGGATCGAACAGCTCGGCTACGAATACACGCTGATTCTGAATTCGGTGTCGGAAGGAATCTTCGGAGTCGGCACGGACGGGAAAACCATGTTTGCCAACCCCGCCGCCCTGGAACTGCTCGGTTACGAGCAGGATGAATTTATCGGGCAGGACAACCACAATTTGCTCGTTCATTCCGGAATCGGAGGGGTACCGTATGCCGTCGAAGATTGCCCGATCTGCACTACCGGACAAGACGGCATGCTCAGAGCGGTCAAGGAAGGCGTTCTCTGGAAAAAAGACGGATCGAGCAGCTTCGTCGAGTATACGGTCAATCCGATCGTCGACAAAGGCGCGGTACAGGGAACCGTCATCGTGTTCCGGGACGTGACGAACGAGCGGGAAGTGATGCGGCAAAAAGAGCTGGCCGAACGGACGGCTTCGGCGAAGTCCGATTTTCTCGCCATGATGAGCCACGAAATCCGCACGCCGATGAACGGCGTGCTGGGCATGACCGATCTGCTGCTGGATACCGGATTGACGCCGGAGCAGCGCGAATACGCCGAGATTATAAGCGGCAGCGGCCGCTCGCTGATGCGAATTCTGGACGATGTGCTGGATTTCAGCAAGATCGATGCCGGAAGGCTGTCGCTGGAGCCGGAGAGAGTGCTGCTCGCGCCGCTGGTATCGGAGGCGGCGGAGCTGTTCGAGCCGCGCGCGGAGGAAAAAGGGATTTCCCTTCAGTTGGAGATTGCGTCCGGCGTGCCGGAAGAAATCGTAACCGATCCCGTACGCCTCAGACAAGTGCTGACCAATCTGATCGGCAACGCGGTGAAGTTTACCGAACAGGGATCGATTACGGTGTCGGTTCAACCCGTCGAGGGATCGACCGACGAAGACGCGCTGCTGGAGTTCAGCGTCCGGGACACCGGCATAGGCATAGCGGAAGACAAGCGAAATCGGCTGTTCCAGTCGTTTTCCCAGCTTCATTCGGAACTGAACCGGAGATACGGAGGTACGGGACTGGGCTTGTCGATTTGCAGAAGGCTGGTCGAACTGATGGGAGGCGAAATTTGGGCCGACAGCCGGGAAGGGAAAGGCTCGGTCTTTCGCTTTACGATCCCCGGCCGAATTCCGGAAACTCCCGGGCTGCTGCCGAACGGATACGGCGAACGGCTGCCTGTCGAAGCGCTGCCGGCAGCCGGAAAGGGAGCGGCCGAGGAGCCGGAGCGTCTCGAAGAACTGCGCATTCTGATTGCCGAGGATCATCCGGTCAATCGAAGACTGCTGAAAGAGCTGCTGTTGAAGCTCGGACATACGGCGGACATGGTCGAAAACGGGATTGAAGCTTTCGAAGCCGTTGCCAAGAAGCCCTATGACCTGGTCTTTATGGATGTGCAGATGCCCGAGATGGACGGCATGACGGCTGCCAAGCTGATCCGTCAAGTGCTGCCGCCGGAATCGATTCCTTACCTTGTGGCCGTTACCGCATTCGTGCGGCCCGGCTTTGCGGAAGAATGCCTGGCCAGCGGCATGCAGGATTATATCGCGAAGCCGATCTCGGAAAGCGAGATCCGGCGCGTGCTGACCGACTCGAACGGAAGAATGCGCGAATTTTTGCGCCGCCGGCAGGTCGTCTGAACGCCGAAAAGGCGGGAGATTATTTCTCCCGCCTTTTCGGCGCGCGCCGCCAGCCGTAGACCTGGACGTGCACGAACAGCTTGCTGAGCGCAAAGCTCAGGATGTACAAAATGACGAGCAGAATGATCAGCGGCCTGAATAGGATCGAAGCGGCGACCCAGATCAGCAGCAGCTGCCACGGCTTGAATCGGCGGAGAAAGACGGGCAGCGTGAAGACGCGGTAAAACCAATAATTTTTTTGCAGCGCCTCCATGTATTCGTTGCGCGTCTGTTCGTCGTCCGGATCGAGACGGATGGCCTGCTCCATCATCGTCTTGGCCGTCTTCGGGTCGCCGCGCCGGTCCGCGGCCCAACCGAGATACAAAAACGACTGGGCGTTCTCGACGTCTTTGCGCAGCGCCGCTTCGGCGGCTTCCAGCGAAGCGGCGAAGTCCCGCTCGTTGGCGAGCACATAGCTGTAGAGCGCCTCGTACAGTCCGTTATCCGACTCGATCTTCAAAGCCTGCTCGATGCTTCGGCGCGCCCGGTCGAATTTGCCCTGCTTGTTGTGCATGTTCGCCAACAGATAATGCAGATGCGCGCGGTACGGGTTGATGCGCAGCCCTTCGTCCGCAGCTTCCTGCATCTGCGCCCACTTGCCGGTCGAATAATAAGTGACCGCGCGCAAAAACCAGCCGTCTTCATCGTCGGGATCGAGACGCAGCGCCTGATCCGTGCATGCCAATGCCTGTTCGTACTCATGCGTATGGATATAGGCCAGCGCCAGCGCATTGTAGGGCCCGGGCGTCTCCGGCTCTTCGCGCAGCCATTCGCCGGCTTCGGTCAGCGCTTCCTTATGCCTGCCCCAGTTCAGCAGGCGTTCGAACCGCTCAGCCCGAAGGCCGGGAGGAACGGAACCGTTCGTTTGCTCGCTCATCGTTCGACCTCCCGTTTCCCGCCCGGCCGTCACA
Organism: Saccharibacillus alkalitolerans; assembly: GCF_011090185.1. GTDB lineage: Bacteria > Bacillota > Bacilli > Paenibacillales > Paenibacillaceae > Saccharibacillus > Saccharibacillus alkalitolerans. The sequence continues at coordinate 197,031 of NZ_JAAFGS010000008.1, forward strand.
GGTTGGGGGCCGCGGGCGGAACGTCTCGTTTATCGTCGTGCCGGATTTATCTCCTCGTTTAACGGATTTTGTGCTTTTTAATATATTCGAGCACTTGAGCATATTCGCCGTTGGTGTCGCTGAACGTGGCGTAATTGCGAGCCGTGGCGAACCAATCGAGCGTGGAAGGCTGACGGCTTTTCAGCACGCGGCGAAAATCGGTATCCGCCAGCGGCTGGATTTCGCCCGTTTCCATTGCCCGTTCGAGCGCAAGTTCCGTCGCATCCCGCACGAGCTGCTCCAGGTCGGCGCCGGAAAACAGGGACGTCCCTTCGGCGAGTTTGTTCACGTTGAGTCCGCCTGCCGGCTTGCCGGCGAGCTTCAAATCTAAGATCGTGCTTCGCTCTTCCGCCTCCGGCGGCGGGACGAACAGCAGGTTGTTGAATCGTCCCGGACGGCGCAGGGCGGAGTCCAGGTACCACGGGGTATTGGTGGCTCCGATGATAAACACGTTTTCGTTGAAGCTCGCCAGTCCGTCCAGTTCGATCAGAAGCTGGTTGACCAGCATACGGTCGTGGTGCTGACGCATGCCCTGGCGGCTTCCGCCCAGCGCGTCGAGTTCGTCGATGAACAGCACGCACGGCGCTTCGGCGCGAGCTTTTTCGAAAATGTCGTGCAGATTATGCTCGCTGCCTCCCACGTACATCGAAAGGATCGCCTGAAGCTCCAGATGCAGGAAAGTTGCGCTGATCTCGCCGGCGACGGCACGGGCCAGGAACGTTTTGCCGCAGCCCGGAGGTCCGTAGAGCAGCAGCGATCCGCCCGCCTGTCGCCCGTACGCCGCGAACAGCTCGGGCTGCTTGAGCGGCAGAATGAAATTCATGCGGATCTTCTTCTTGATCTCTTCGAGCCCGCCGACATCGGCGAACGTAACCGTCGGCTTTTCGCTTTCGATCAAATCTTCGGCATTTTTGTCGAACTGGATCACTTTCAGGTTTTTGCGCCGCTGCTCTTTTTCGTCGTCCATGGTTGCTCCTTTCCGCCTCCCGTTTTTCTTTATCATAACCGATAGAAGGGGCTTTTCACCAGAAACGGGGGTTCGCACAACTTTTTTGCAGGCCAAAGCGTTTATTCCATAGGAAGAAAAGGAAAATGCGCGCGTGAGGAGAAAATTCGGATATGAGAAAAAAATTGCCCGCCCTGGTCATCGTCATGCTGCTCCTGCTTGCTGCGGAAGAAATGGTGCTGGGCTTCGGCTCCTTTGCGCTGTTTTCGCCTTCGGTAAAAGCGGAAGAACCGTTGAAAACGAAAGATCATGCTTTGATGAAAGTGATCCGATCGGCGGAGCCGGAAGCGAACGGCGGAGAAGTTTCTGCGCTGCCGGAAGGGATGGACGCGAACGGGGAGTATGTCTTCCTTCCGTTGGAATTGAATATCGGCAATCGCAATCCGCTCCGGCAGATGCGAAATGTGCGTGCCGGTATTTTGCCGGAAGGCTCAGGGGAAGATGTCCGTTACGCCGGAGAGGCGGTACGGATCGATATTCCGCGCTCGGAACAGGGAAGGTACAATTTCGTGCTGACGCTGCAGCGGGAGCGCTATGAGAAGCTGCTGTCGGGCGAAGGGGAAGCAATCGTGCGGGTCGAGTGGGAACACGGTCTGCATAAAGACGTAAAGTTAGGGGATTTGTTGAATAAAGCTTCCGGCGGGGAATAATCCCGAACGCCGGAAGTTTTTTTCGGTTCTTTACAACGAGCGAAAGAGGGGGTATGATAAGCACATACTAAACGTTTAGTATTACATATTTACTAAAGGCGGTGCGGCAGCAGTGACAAGAATGATGGTATTGGGTTTGCTACAGCAGTTCGGCCCCATGTCGGGCTATGAAATTCAGCAGATGATGAATTCGGCGCAAACGGAGACATGGGCGAGCGTAAATCCCGCTTCGATCTATCACGCGCTCAAGAAGCTGCAGGGCGAAGGGAAAGTCGTGTTGGAAGCGGTCGAACAGACCGGCATGCGAACGAAGACGATTTTCAAGATTACGCTCGACGGCGAAGCGGAGTTGAGAGAGTTGATTCTGCAGGGGTTGGGACGTTCCGCTCTGGCGTTTCCGACCGAATTTTACACGGCGCTTACTTTTGCCAATCAGCTGGGCAAATCCGAAATTTTGGGCAAACTCGACGAGCAGGAACAGGAAGTGCGCCGTCTGTATGCGGACATGAAGTCGGGCAGCGAACAGAAAAAGGCCGCCTTCCCCGATGCGCCTCTTCCCTGGCAGGTCGAAGCGATCTTCGAGCATATTTACGAACAATGCGAACTGCAGCTGAGAACGCTGGATCGCATTCGGCGCATTCTCGGCGGCGAAGCCGGATCGGAGGGGGATCGCCGTGGGTGAAAAACTTGGAGGGTCCGCGCTTCGCGAAACGGGAAAAGGGAGCAATCCTTCCGCCGTATTATGGGTAGTCGGCATCGCAATCTTTGTGGATATGTTGATTTACGGACTTATCGTGCCGATTCTGCCGGTCTATGCGGAGGAACTCGGGGCTTCCGAATCGATGATCGGCGCGCTGTTCGCCAGTTATGCCATCGCCCTGTTCGCGGCTACGCCGTTTTGGGGGATGCTGTCCGATCGCATCGGCCGCAAAAAGCCTCTGCTCTGGGGGCTGCTGGGACTCGCTGCCGCCACGCTTCTGTTCGCCTTCGCCGAGTCGTTCGCCTGGCTCGTCGCGGCGAGAGTGCTGCAGGGAATTTCCGCGGCGGCAACCTGGACGGCGGGCTTGGCGCTGATTGCCGAACATTATTCGCCGGAAACGCGAGGCCGGGCGATGGGGCTTGCCTTGTCGGGCCAGGCCGCCGGTACTCTGCTTGGGCCGACCGTCGGAGGCTGGCTGTATGAGCTGGGCGGTTATACGCTTCCTTTCCTCTGCGCGGCCGGACTCGCCCTGCTGGACGGCATTCTGCGCGTAGTGCTGCTGCGCCGGACGGAAGAGCGACGCCTCGTTGAAAAAGAAAAAGGTTCCGTATGGGCGCTGCTGCGCCACCCCGCTCTTCTGGTGACGGGGGGAGCCATTGCGATCGGCGCGGCGGTGCCTACGGTGCTCGAACCGACGCTGCCTCTGCATCTCCATGAAAGCTTGGGCGCTTCGCCCGGCACCGTGGGCCTGCTCTTTGCCGTACCGACGTTGGCCTATGGCCTTGTCGCGCCGATTATCGGCACCTTATCCGCCCGCTGGGGACACAGCCGAACCATCGCCGCGGGGCTTCTGGTCACGGCGCTTGCCCTGCCGCTCAATGCGGCTGTCGACGGAGTTTGGCAGCAGGCGGCGGCATTGGCTTTGCTTGGCGCAGGCATGGGAACCGTGCTGACGCCGACGCTGCCTCGGTTGGCGCTGCTGGCCGAGCGCCACGGGAACGCTTCTTACGGCGCGACCTTCGCCGTCTATAATACAGCCTATTCGGCCGGCATGATGGTCGGCCCGCTGCTCGGCGGGGTGCTGATGCAGGGCTTCGGGCTGCTGACGGCTTATTCGGTTTTCGGCGCCGTCTCGCTTTTATACATTACCGCTTTTATTCTTAACAGAAAAAAAGCCTGATATGACGAAGAGACCTTCCCTAGCGGGGAAAGGTCTCTTCGTCTGCTGCTTTTCATTTTTTTGTTCAGGCGGAACGTTCCCGCTATAACCGAACGGACGCCTAGCGCATTTCCTTCAGCGCGGCGTCGGCCGCTTCCAAAGTGCGGTCGATATCTTCGTCCGTATGCGCGGTCGTCAGGAACCAGGCTTCGTATTTCGACGGAGCCAGGCAGACGCCCCGATTCAGCATGCCGCGGAAGAAAGCGGCGAACGATTCGCCGTCGGTGTCCTGCGCCTGGTCGTAGTTCGTGACCGGGTGATCGCAGAAGTGCGTCGAGAACGCGCCGCGGATGCGATTGATCGTCATCGGCACGCCGTGACGTTTTGCCGATTCGGCGATGCCGTCCGTCAGGCGGATCGCCAGGCGTTCCATCTCTTCGTACACGCCTTCGCCCTGCAGCACTTCCAGGCAGGCGATACCGGCCGAGATCGAAGCCGGGTTCCCCGCCATCGTACCGGCCTGGTATGCTGGGCCGAGCGGAGCGACCTGCTCCATGATATGCTTGCGGCCGCCGTAGGCGCCGATCGGCAGCCCTCCTCCCAGAATCTTGCCCAGCGCCGTCAGGTCCGGAGTAATCGCGTCATGGTTGTCCAGGCCGGCATAAGTCTGCGCCGAGCCGTAATGGAAGCGGAACGCGGTGATGACCTCGTCGTAAATGACGAGGGCGCCGTGCTCGTGGGCCAGTCTGCACAGGCCTTCGAGGAAGCCTTTCTCCGGCATGACCATGCCGAAGTTGCCGACGATCGGCTCGACCATGACGGCCGCGATCTGGCCTTCCCAGCGGCTCAGCGCCTGTTCCAGCCCTTCGAGGTCGTTGAACGGTACCGTGATGACTTCCTGCGCGATGCTGGCCGGCACGCCGGCGCTGTCCGGAGTGCCCAGCGTGGAAGGGCCCGAGCCGGCGGCCACGAGCACAAGGTCGGAGTGGCCGTGGTAGCAGCCCGCGAACTTGATGATCTTCGACCGGCCGGTATAAGCGCGTGCGACGCGGATCGTCGACATGACGGCCTCGGTGCCGGAGTTGACGAAGCGGACTTTGTCCAGCGACGGAATGGCATCCTTCAGCATCTTGGCGAGTTTGATCTCAAGCTCGGTCGGCGTGCCGTAAAGGGTGCCGTTCTGCGCCGCTCTCAGAATCGCTTCGGTGATATGAGGATGCGCATGTCCCGTAATGATCGGGCCGTAAGCGGCCAGGTAATCGATATATTCGTTGCCGTCGACGTCCCAGAAGCGGGAACCCTGGCCCTTCTGCATGAAAACGGGGGCGCCGCCGCCCACCGCCTTGAACGAGCGGGACGGGCTGTTGACGCCGCCGACGATATGTTCAAGCGCTTCGGCGTATAGTCTTTCGGAATTTGGACGATTCATGATTCACGATCCTTTCGATATATGGTGTACGACGCGCAGGTCGGCCAACGTTAAAGAGCGCCCCGTCAAGGGCGCTCTTTAAGCGTAACGAATTTTTTGCCCCGCGTACAGGGACGATTTTGTGTTAAGATTCGGCTGACGGCATCGGTGCGCGCGGAAGCGGGGCTGCGCGCGGTTTACTGCCGGCCTTCGGCGTCCGTTCCGAGCGCTTCGGTCTTCACGGCGGAAGGAACCGGAAGCGACGACACCGGAGCCTTTTCGAGGTCCTTCGACGAATCGGCGGCGTCGGAATTTTCATTCTCGTTATCGGAGCCGTTCAGGGTGTCCTGAATAAAGGCTTTCAATTTTTCTTCGCTGCTTACGGTCAGAACGGCTGCTCCGCCGATATTTTCTTCGCGCAGCAGTTCGTTCGGCGGGATTTGCTCGCTGCCGCCCATACTGCTGTCGTAGGCGACGGTCGCCAGCTTCCACATGTCGCCGACGCTCAAATTCGTATCGATGTACGGGCTGACTTGTTCCAGGATGTTCGGCAGGTTCATGATCGACGTCGAGGATTTGAGCTTGTCCGCGATCGCCTGCAGGAATTCGCGCTGACGCCCCGTACGGCTGAAGTCGGACAGTTGATCGTGACGGAAACGGACATATTGAAGCGCGGTCGTGCCGTCCAGATGCTGCCGGCCTTCCTTCAGGTCGATGTCGTACAGATGCTCATCGGCCGCACTGACGTAATGCATATCTTTTTCCACGTAAAAATCGACTCCGCCGACGGCGTCCACCAGTTTGATGAAGCCTTGGAAGTCGGTATATACATAATACTGGATCGGGATGCCGAGCAGATCGGAAACGGTCTGCATGGCGGTGTTCGGTCCGTGGGTAATGGCGGCGTTGATTCGCTGTTTGCCATGGTCCGGGATATCGGTGTAGGTGTCGCGCATGATGGAGAACAGGTTGATCGTTTTGCGGGTCGGATCGATCGAGGCGACGATCATGGAGTCCGAGCGCGGAATTTCGCCTTCCTTGACGCCGCGGGCGTCCACGCCCATCAGGAGAATGTTGACCGGCTCGCTGCCCTCCCATTTCGGAGGTTCCTGCACAGTGGTCGTCTCGGTCACGGGGAGATTTCGGAAAGGAGAGCTTTCCCCTACTTTTTGCAGGCCGGACACCTGATTGTAGAGGCTTGTAAAGTAAAAGACCGCATAACCGGCCGCCGCCGTCAAGACGAGGCAAATCGTCCAAATCAGGGTCTTTTTTTGCCTTTTCGTCATTCGTTTTCTTCCTTTCGTTCTGGAGGGAATACGCGCGAAACAGATTGCCTTCGTGATATCCCTACATTATAATTTTTTTCGGAGCGGCAGGCAATCGCCGTTTCCGATCGCATCCGCGCATAAGGAAACCGCCGGTAGGGCAAGGATCGGCGTCTTACACGCAGAATACCCCCTTATTTTCATCATGAACCGCGCGAGAGCGCCGTTCAGGCAAAATAACGCCATCCGACGCGAACGGATCAGAGAAAGGAACTTACATGAACGCCATCGAAGTGGAGCACCTCAGCAAGGTTTTCAAAGTCCAGAAAAACCGCGGCGGCCTGAAGGGCGCGCTGCAGGATCTGTTCTCCCGGCAGTACAACGAAGTCGCGGCGGTCAACGACATCTCGTTCTCCATCCCCGCGGGCGAAATCTGCGGGTATATCGGCGAGAACGGCGCGGGCAAGTCGACGACGATCAAGATGCTGACCGGCATTCTCGTTCCGACTTCCGGAAGGCTGAACGTGGGCGGCTACGTGCCGCACGAAGAGCGCGAGAAGTTCGTCCGCAACATCGGCGTCGTGTTCGGCCAGCGCAGCCAGCTCTGGTGGGACATCGGCGTGATCGAATCGTTCGGCCTGCTGCGCAAAGTGTACGGAGTGCCGGAGAACGATTATAAAAAGCGGCTGGACGAGCTGGTGCAGCGCCTCGATCTGGGCGAGCTGCTCAGCCGTCCCGTGCGCAAGCTCAGCCTCGGGCAGCGCATGCGCTGCGAGCTGGTCGCCGCGCTGCTGCACAATCCGTCGATCGTATTTTTGGACGAGCCGACCATCGGCCTCGATATCATCGTGAAGACGGAGATCCGGGAGTTCCTCAAAGACATGAACCGCCAGCACGGCACGACCATTCTGCTGACCACGCACGACCTGCAGGATATCGAAGCGCTCTGTTCGCGGGTCATTATGCTCGACGAAGGGCGCGTCATTTACGACGGCGGGCTCGATACGCTCAAGACCCGCTGGGGCCAGGGGACTCGCGTCACGTTCCAGTTCGGCACGGCTTGTCCGCTGGCGCGGCTGCGCGCGTTGACCGAAGGAGTGGACATAAGCTGGACCGCCGACAACGACCTGCATGCCGAAGCGCTGGTGCCGGGCGGGCTGAACGTGTCGGACGTGCTGGCGCGGGTCGTCGGCCAGACGGATATCCCGATCACGGACATCAAAATCACCGAGACGACGACCGACGAGATCGTGCGCCAAATTTACCGGACCGGTTCGGCGGCGGCCGATCCCGGCACTGGGACGGAAAGCGGGCGGAATTCCCATGCTTAGCGCCTACACCGATTTTATCCGCATCCGTTTCCTGACCATGCTCGCGTACCGGGTCAATTACTACTCGGGCATCTTGATTTACATGCTGAATATCGGCGTCTACTACTTTACCTGGCAGGCCATTTACGGCGACAGGGGAGAGATCGGCGGCTTCACGGCATCCCAGATGACGACGTATATCGCGGTGTCGTGGATGGCGCGCGCTTTTTACTTCAACAATCTGGACCGCGAGATCGCGAACGATATCCGCGACGGTTCCATCGCCATTCAGTTTATTCGACCGTACAACTATTTGTTCGTCAAAATGATGCAGGGCTTCGGCGAGGGACTGTTCCGCTTCACTCTGTTCATGATTCCCGGCATGCTGCTCGCGCTGCTGCTGTTCCCGGTCCGCCTGCCGAGCGACCCGGCCGCCTGGATCGGTTTTCTGGTCATGCTGTTTTTCAGCTTCCTCATCAACTCGCAGCTCAATATCCTGACGGGACTGATGGCGTTTTTCGTGGAAAACAACGAGGGCATGATGCGGATGAAGCGGGTTATCGTCGATCTGTTCTCCGGACTCGTCATTCCGATCAGCCTGTTCCCGGGATGGCTGAGCTCGATCATGCAGTGGCTGCCTTTTCAGGCGATTACTTATCTGCCGGGTTCCGTATTTACGGGGCGCACGCAGGGGACGGGCATTCTCGAAGTTTTCGGCATCCAGCTGATCTGGTTCTTCGGCCTGCTGATCCCGATCTTCTTCATGTGGCGGGCGGCGCGCAAGCGGCTGTTCGTGCAGGGGGGGTGAGAAGATGTACTATATCGGCTTGGTATTCGAATATCTCAAAAACTATATGAAAACGAGACTGACCTACCGCGCGGACTTCTGGGTCGAAGTGATCTCCGACCTGCTGATGCAGGCGAGCAACCTGATCTTCATCTTCGTCGTATTCGGCCACACGAATTCGCTCGGCGGCTGGAGCGAGGCGGAAGTCGTCTTCGTTTACGGATTCTTCATGGTGCCGTTCGGGCTGTTCAGCTGCTTCGTCAATCTGTGGAATTTCAGCGACCGCTATATCGTCAAAGGCGAGATGGACCGCATTCTGACCCGCCCGGCGTACAATCTGTTTCAGATTTTCCTGGAAAACATCGATCCGCCGGGATTGATCGGTTCGCTGATCGGCCTTGTCATCATGATCATCAGCGGCGGCCAATTGGGACTCGAGCTGCTCTGGTGGCACATTCCGGTGCTGCTGCTGTTCTCGATCAGCGCCATGCTGATTTACAGCGGCATCTACATTACGCTGACGTCGCTGTCGTTCTACTCGGATTCGCCGACCGGCATTATCCCGCTGCTGTACAATATCCAAAACTACGGACGGTATCCGGTCACGATCTACAACCGCGCGATCCAGTTCCTGCTGACCTGGATTCTGCCTTTCGCGTTCGTCGGCGTGTATCCCGCGTCGCTGTTCCTCGGCCGGGAAGAAATGCTGCATATGGCATGGTTGACGCCGGTCATGGCCGCGGTGTTCCTGACGATCGGGCTGGTCAGTTGGAACGTGGGCGTGAAAAGGTACCGCGGGGCAGGGTCGTAATATGAGGGAGGCGATCGGGGAGGCGCTCCGGGGAAGGGGGGCCTTACGATCGCTGTTTCGGTTTGATTTCTTCGATTTTATTTTTATAGGGGTGAAATCAAACCTCAAAGGCGAACACTCCGTTTCTCCAGCCTCCCCCTCCCCCTCCGCTCACGCCCTGCTCGGCGGTGGGAGAGAAAAGGGCGAAGCGCTTTTCGAGGCTGCGCTTTCGATCGCTGTTGAAGGTCCAAAACGGGTGCAGCAAAAGCCAGGCTCTGGCTTTGACTCGGACGTCGGCGGTTCGGGGGGCCGAACCGCCGACGTTAAGAGAAAGAAGAGACCAAGACAAGGGCGTAAAAAGAGATTAAATAACCAAGGCGCAGGCAGCGCCGAGAGGAGCCGGCTAAATAAGCCGGCTCCTCTCTCGCCTTCGGCGAGTTTTCTTTGTAAAATGTTTTTATGCGCCGCAGTAAGCGGAGGAGAAAGGGAGCCTGAAGAAGCTAAAGCCTTTCTGGAGGAAAGGCACATCGGAAGCATAAGCTAGCGCTCGCCTTTGAGATTCGACTTCCACCTTATAAAATATAATCAAGGAAGAAATCGAATCGGAACAGCGATCGTAAGGCCCCTTTCTCCGGAGCGGCACCCCACATTTTCCAAACCGAAAAGGAGCGATTCATTTTTATGGTAGAAATCGGACAACAAGTCCCGGAATTCAGCCTGCCGGCCGTCGGCGGGGAAGAGATCAAGCTCAGCGATTATCGCGGCAAGAAGCTCGTCATCTACTTTTATCCGAAAGACATGACGCCGGGCTGCACGCAGCAGGCCTGCGATTTCCGCGATTCCGAAAGCTATTTCACGACGAAAAACGCGGCGGTGATCGGCATCAGCGCGGACGACGTCAAATCGCACGAGAAATTCGGCGCCAAATACGATCTGCCGTTCCCTCTGCTGTCGGATACGGAACACCAAGTAAGCGACCTGTTCGGCGTATGGCAGCTTAAAAAGAATTTCGGCAAAGAATACGAGGGCATCGTGCGCTCGACCTTCCTGCTGGACGAAGAAGGGCGCCTGATTCGGGAATGGCGCAAGGTCAAAGTGGAAGGCCACGTCGACGAAGTGCTCCAAGCAGTCGACGCTTCTAAATAAATCGACCAGTTATCAATTTTCTGATTTTAATTTTATCCAAATCAAGTAATAAAGTAATAAATAGAAGAACGAAGACTTATTCGAACAGAACGTACAAATTCATTTGCTTGGCCCTTTTATATCCAAAGTTTGAAATATCTTTGTCGTATTTTCAGATTTTTTAATGAAATATGGGAAAAATCGTTTGAGAAAAATCGGAAAAACGTTTAAATTTATGTTAGGAAATGAAAATACCAATGGTTTTCAAGATTATATTCTGGATAGGGGGGAATTCATACGAATAAGCCGAACGGCCGGGGATTCCGATTTCCGGGAGGAACAAGGAAGAGCCGTTCGCATAAGCCCGAGGATGGGCGGATTCTGCCGTATTCGGGATTGCCGCGCATCACTGTCGTCCATAAGTGAATATGCGCTGCAAGCGGTCCGACAACTGGCGAGGGGCCCGTTGGCCGGAACTTGAACGATTTTTTGGGGAGAGGGGAATTTGTCATGCAAATCATTCCAGCATGGGTGAAAGTGGATCACAATTCTTACAACGCGAAACTTCGGGGAATCTATAAAAATGTACGGGAAAACGATATTACGGCGGCTTGCGAACAGGCAAAACGTCTGTACATGGATTTGCTTGAAGACTTGGAGATTCGAGGAATCGAAGCTCCTGCGCAGGATGCTGCAATTCTGGCGGAACAGCCGGAGCGTCAGCACGAAGCGGCCGGAGTCGGCGTCTGAATCGGCAGATTCGGTCTTGGGTCAGGGGGGCCCCGGACTGCTTAAAAACCCGGATCATTGCGATCCGGGTTTTTTTGCGTGCGTTTGATTCGTTTTCGGCCCCTATGCCCTATGCATTATCGAGACTTCGGGCGGGATTTTAGCACAATCTTTGAAGGAAAACGTCCCGGGCGGATCCGCACAATGCGGACATGCTTGAGCTCTGAGCGGAAGTGCGCCGAGGGAGCGTTCCGGAACCGGCTTCGCGCCAGCGCCTGCTGCGGCCGTCCGGCATCCCGCCGCGCTTCTCCCTCGGCGCGAGGGAGGGGACTGCGCCGTCCGCGGCCGCTCCATAACCGGGATAGCGCCGCGAACACGGAAGCCGTCCACGCCCGGTATTTGTAAATGAGGAAAACGAACAGCAGCAGGGCAAGCACGGATACGATCCAGACGGCATATCGCTCGGCCAGGTGGAACGCGACCGACCACTGGGGGCCGAATATTTTGCCGATGCCGAGGAACAGCAGCGTCCAGAACAGCGCGCCCGTGAAAGCGTAAGCGGCGAATTTTTTGAACCCGATATTCATGATTCCCGCCAGGTAGCCGGTAAAGTGCCGTACGCCCGGAATAAAGTAGCCGAAGAAGATCAAGGCGGGACCGTACTTCGCGAAAAAAGCCTGCGTTTTGAGCAGCTTGCTTTCCTTGAAGAACCAACCGCCGAAGCGGCGCAGAAAAGGCAGACCCGCTTTTTTGCCGATAAAATACGTAATGCTCATGCCGATCGTGGTGCCGAGAAAGGCGACGAGCAGCAGCAGATCGAATCGGAGCGAGCCTTTGTAGGACAGATAGCCGGCGTAAGCCATCGTCGTTTCCCCGGGAAACGGCAGGGCGATGAACTCCAGGAACAGGCCCAAAAACATGACCAGATATCCGTACTGCTCGAACAGCTGCTGAACCATTTTGAATATTTCCATAGCGCTTCGAACTCCTTTGGACAATGAATGCGGCGGACGTTTTCCTTGATTTTACGATATTTGGGACGGAAAAATCCATCTTCGCGGGGCGGACTCTGCCGGCTTGCCGAATAAGGTGCCGGAATCGCCTTTTTTTCTTGCGGTATGTGGGGGGCATCGGTATAATTAGCGACAGTAATTAAGGGAGGCGTGACATGAATAAACCGAACGAACTCATCGTCGTACTCGACTTTGGGGGACAGTATAACCAACTGATTGCCAGAAGAATTCGCGATTTGGGCGTATTCAGCGAGCTAATGCCGTACAATACCCCGGTCGAGCGCATTCGCGAACTGAATCCTGCGGGTATCGTCTTCTCGGGCGGACCGCTGAGCGTATACGAAGAAGGAGCCCCGCACGTCGATCCGGCCATTTACGATCTGGGGCTGCCGATCTTCGGCATCTGCTACGGCATGCAGCTGATGGCGCAGCAGCTCGGCGGCAAAGTCGAGCGCGCCGGCAAGCGCGAATACGGCAAGGCGGACGTCGACTTCCTGCACAACAGCATCCTGACGAAAGGTCTCGACAGCAAGCAGACGGTCTGGATGAGCCACGGCGACCACGTCGTGACGCTGCCGGAAGGTTTCGTGCTGGAAGCGGGCACGGAATCCGCTCCGATCGCGGCCATGAGTCATCCGGAACGCAATCTGCATGCGGTGCAGTTCCACCCGGAAGTGCGCCACTCCGTATACGGCAACGAGATGATCAAGAACTTCCTCTACGAAGTCTGCAAATGCAGCGGCGAATGGACGATGGAATCGTTTATCGAGGAAGCCATTCAGGATATCCGGGGTAAAGTCGGCGACAAAAAGGTGCTGTGCGCGCTGAGCGGCGGCGTCGATTCGTCCGTCGTGGCGATGCTGATCCACAAAGCGATCGGCGATCAGCTGACCTGCATGTTCATCGACCACGGACTGCTGCGCAAAGGCGAAGCGGAAAGCGTCATGGAGACGTTCGTCGGCAAGTTCGATATCAACGTAATCAAGATCGACGCGCAGGAACGCTTCCTGAGCAAGCTCGCGGGCGTCGACGATCCGGAACAGAAACGCAAAATCATCGGCAACGAATTCATCTACTGCTTCGACGAAGAATCGGCCAAGCTCGGCGACTTCGGCTTCCTGGCGCAGGGTACGCTGTACACGGACATCGTGGAGAGCGGCACGGCGACGGCGCAGACGATCAAATCCCATCACAACGTGGGCGGTCTGCCGGAAGACATGAAGTTCCAGCTGATCGAGCCGCTGAACACGCTGTTCAAGGACGAAGTCCGCAAAGTCGGCGAAGAACTGGGCCTGCCGCACGCGATCGTATGGCGTCAGCCTTTCCCGGGTCCGGGTCTCGCGATCCGCGTTCTCGGCGAAGTGACGGAAGAGAAGCTGACCATCGTCCGCGACTCCGACCTGATCCTGCGCGAAGAGATCGCCAAAGCCGGTCTCGAGAGCGAGATTTGGCAGTACTTCACGGCGCTGCCGAACATGAAGAGCGTCGGCGTCATGGGCGACGCGCGCACGTATTCGTACACGGTAGGCATCCGCGCGGTCACTTCGATCGACGGCATGACCGCCGACTGGGCGCGCATCCCGTGGGACGTGCTGGAGAAAATCTCGGTCCGTATCGTCAACGAAGTGGATAACGTCAACCGCGTCGTGTACGACGTGACGTCGAAACCGCCGGCAACGATCGAGTGGGAATAGTCCATTAATCGAATAGTTACGAGGAAGTCCGATCTTCATTGCTCCGAATCCCTGTCAAGGTTAAGCTTGACAGGGATTTATTTAATTTCGCGGTCATCGAAAAAAGCGAAGGAGGAATGATTCATGTTTGAAAACAATTCGGTCTCCTGGAAAAAGCGGGTCCGCGAGCTGCTGGTCGATTATCTCGTCGTCTCGATCTATCTGCTTGTTCTGCTGGGAGCGGCGCTGGGACTTTATTATGCGATCTTTCAAGGGATTCCGATCTTTACCCAAACCCAGTCCCAATGGATCGCATCGCTGACTTCGGTTATTCCGATTGTTCTGATCTTTGCGGTTCTGGACCATAACGGAGGCAGCATCGGCAAACGCAAAGCGGGACTGACACTGCACCGTACCCGGAAGAACTTCGGCGCAAGTCTTCTGCGTAACGTGATCAAGTTCCTGCCTTGGCAGTTGGGACATATCGGCACGATCCGCGGCGTGTACCTCGGTTACGACGGCATATCTATGATGTATACAGCCTTCAGCTTGATTCTGGCGCTTGTTTTGTTGATCATGGGATTCGCGAGAAAAGATAAACGGCATTTGGGCGACCTGCTTGCGGGAACGCAGGTGCAGGTGCGAAAGGAGGGAAAAGCATGAAGATGCAAGAAATCGAATCTTTGCTGACAGAGGCGTATGAATTATGGGAACATGAGCGGGCCGAACCGGAATCGGAAGAGCGGCTGGCCGCGTTCGAAGAGAGCCGCGGCATCCGCCTGCCCGGCGAATACCGGGAGCTTCTGGCGCGGTTCGGTCCGCTGCATTTTGCCGAACCCACGATCCACGGACTCCAAGAGCAGGAGTGGGCGTACCCGGCGGGCACGAAGCTGATCGCGGAATACCGCAGTCAGGGCGCGATCGAGCGGGATACGGAGCTGCTGCCGATCGGAAGCTTCGGCGACGGCGATCTGCTCGTGCTGCAGCCGGGCGGCAGCGTGTATCGACTCGATCACGACGGATACGACGAATCCCCGCTGGAAGCGATCGCCGACGATCTCCCGACGCTGCTGGGCGAGCTGGCGAAGTTTGTTCTGGAGACGTATCGAGCTATGCAGGAACAAAATAAAGTTTAAAATCAAAAATAAATAAGGTGCATTTAGTAACCGCGGTCCTGTATAATCTGGAATCAGATCAGATGAAGAGGGGCTGGAGAGTTACATTATTATGGATAAACATACAAGCAAAAATAGTCGATGGAGCGTCATCGGTCTCGCTCTATTGTTAGGCGTGTTTTCGACGTTAGGGCCTTTTACGATCGATATGTATCTGCCCGCGTTCCCTCAAATCGCAAAAGACTTCGAAACGAACGCCTCATTGGTTCAAATCAGTTTGACGGCTTGCCTGCTCGGACTCGGCATCGGCCAACTTGTCGTAGGGCCTTTAAGCGACGCTTACGGCAGACGCAGACCTCTGCTGATCGGCATCATTGCTTACGTGATCGTTTCGTTGGCATGCGCGTATTCGCCCAATATCGGCACGTTGATCGTATTCCGATTCGCTCAAGGCTTTGCGGCTTCGGCGGGAATCGTCATTTCCCGAGCGATCGCCCGGGACCTGTACAGCGGGCATGAACTGACCAAATTCTTCTCCCTGCTGCTGCTCGTCGGCAACCTGGGACCGTTGGCCGCTCCGATTGCCGGAAGCGGAGTGCTTAAATTCACGACATGGCCGGGCGTATTTCTTTCCCTGTCGATTCTCGGCGTTTTCCTGTACCTGATGACGCAGTTTCGTTTGAAGGAAAGCCATCCTCCCGAGCGGCGCGTATCGCCGAATTTCAAGTCCCAGCTTCGCAACTACGGCTTGATGCTGCGCGATCGGAAGTTCGTGGGCTACATGTTGGCGCAGGGCATCCTGACGGGAGGCGTATTCGCGTACGTGGCCGCCACGCCTTTCGTTTATCAAAATATTTACGGCGTTTCGCCGACGATGTTCTCCGTGTTGTTTGCATCCAACGGAATCAGCTTGATGATCGGTTCCCAAATCGTCGGGCGGATCTCGCATCGGGTTCCGGAGCAGAAGCTTATGGTCGTCGGCTTATGGATGGCTTTGCTGTCAAGCATCGTCGTGGTAGGGGTTACGATCGTCGAAGGACCGCTGTTTGCTTTGGTCATTCCTTTGTTTTTCTTCGTCTGTTCGATCAGCATCACCTCTACGGCGGCCTTCCCGCTTGCCATGGAGAGCCAGTCCAAAAATGCGGGAAGCGCGGCGGCGCTGCTCGGCCTTGTGCCGTTCGTGCTGGGAGGGCTGGTCGCGCCTATAGTCGGGGTTGCGGGCGAAGACACGGCCGTTCCGCTCGGCCTTACCCTGATGGGTACGAGCCTTATCGCGCTTTTCGCTTACTTCATGCTTGTGCGAAAAGCGGAATCGGTATAGAGAATTGCCGTAAAATGAATCTGAAAAAGGACAGCTGCGCACTTAGGCGGCTGTTCTTTTTTGTCGTTGTCCGATCGTAAGTTCCAAGCCTTTTTATTCAAGGGATGGACATTAATCATTTATCCATAATTTCATTAGAGAATCGGATTTGCATGTCTTTGATTTCCTGATAAAACTCGAAGTGAGTTAACGAAAGTTTTTCGCAGATTTTTTTGACCATCCACCTGCCTCTTTCTTCAATCCTTATATTCACTTTATTAAGATATTCATCGAATTGTTTAGCAGTTTGAGGCTTCATTTTTTGATGATGCCCTCCTATGTTCGAAAAATGGTCTTCCCAAAATTCATCTGCCGTCCATTCTTGATCATTGTTCACGTAAGGCTGCATGTCGTACAAGTCCACGAATTTTTCCCAAGCTTCCAAAGGTCGAAGAAAATCGGAAAATGATTGCAAAGTAATATCCCAATAATCTTGAGAAAAAAGATAGCGACCGGTATTCATCCAATGAGGTAAGATTGTGAAATTTCCGATACAGTGTGTTAAAGCGGCGAATTTTTCGAGCTCGGTTATATGCCGTTGGATGATTTCGAATTTTTTGAAATTATCGTCGGCAATCAGTTTGTCATATTGATCTGTAAAGTATTTTTTCTCAGAAATTCCTATACTTCTGTATACGATATCTTTGTTTTTGG
The DNA here is from genome assembly GCF_011090185.1 of Saccharibacillus alkalitolerans. Lineage (GTDB taxonomy): Bacteria > Bacillota > Bacilli > Paenibacillales > Paenibacillaceae > Saccharibacillus > Saccharibacillus alkalitolerans. The sequence goes on from NZ_JAAFGS010000008.1 coordinate 213,814, forward strand.
ATTCGAAAATACCGTGATGAAACGTCGTGATAAAAGAATTCATGGTTTCTCCGCGAATAACCTTATAATCATCCAACCCCCATAGAGAACGATAAACAGGATAAGCTTCTTTATCGCAGTCCGCTTTACTACGAGTATTTCCGGTAGAGTTAGAGATCCCGATTTCCGTAAGTTGATTGCTTTTATATTCCAACAAGAGAGCAATGCGGGATCGGTCTTTAGGAATCGGACTTTCGATATAACTTTGTTTGAAATCCCATTCCCAAGGCTTGACTTCGAATGCCGTACAATTCTTAAACCATTCTTCTATCCAAGCTTTACTGTCCATTCGATTGGCTTCCTTTCCTTTTCAAATAAAGCTGAATCAGCTCGACATCATCTTCCGTCAACCTGTCTACTTGCTCGATTGTATTCAAGATTTCCAGCACCTGTTTATCGTGGGTATTCGCTTCTTTTCTGCTGAAAAAGCTGGTGATCGCCGAAGTTAACGTACCGATGATTCCGATCCCCACCATCATCAGCACGACAGCCAGTATTCGGCCGACAGGCGTCTCGGGAGACAGATCTCCGTAACCGACGGTTGTCGTCGTCACGACGGCCCACCACAGAGCATCGGTAAAGCTGTGAATGGAGGGCTCGAGAAAGACAATAGGGATAGGAATAATGAACAGAAGAATGAGAGCCACGATCAATACTTTATCCAAGCCGTTTGTTTTGAGCAGCTTGTAGACGGGCGGCATATACCGGGAACCGATGCCGATTAACCGAAGGATGCGAAGCAATCTCACGACGCGCGCGGCTCTGAAAACGGCATCCAACGGGATGATCGCGATCAGTTCGAGCGGATGCTTTTTTACATACGTCCATTTGTTTTCCGAACGCACCAATCTCACCGTGTAATCGATGAAAAAGATAAGCCAAATCCCCCAATTCAGCGCCGTAAGGTCCTGCATGTCCGAAAAGGACAAAAACAAAGAGACCAATACAAGAACGAACATCAAACATTCGAAGACAAGCACGCTTTTTTTCATCGGAGTTCCTCCTGCAGTTCCTCCACGACCTGCCGGAACACCCGGATAAAGCGCAGAACGTCCGGAGCGGACTGGTCGGCCAGATATCCGATTCCGTAGTTTACTTCCAGATCGGTCGCAAAAGGAATCAAGCGGAGTTCGGCATCCCGGTCGCTGGTTACGAAATTGGGCAGCACCGAGATACCCATTTCCGATTTGATCATCGTATGAATGATGCTGATGCTGTCTCCATATAGGAAAGAAGCGATGTCGGGCTGTTCCAATAAGCGATCCTGCAGCATTTTTAACGAATGGGGGGACTGGGACTTATTGAACAAAATCAAGGTCTGTCCGGCGAGATCCGCAGATCCGATTTCCTTTTTTCGCGCGAACGGATGATCATGGGGCACTACGCATACATAACTCCCGTCCAATATTTTGGCGTACCGGAAGTTCGACTGCCTGCTAATGTCTTCGTTGGAGGTCAGCACCAGATTGAACTTTTGCGTGAGCAGATCGTGGGTTTCCTGGTTTAACACAAAATTGCGCAGGAGGACCTGGGTATGGGGAGCGGTCTCGTGAAATCTCCGAATGATCCGCGGGAGATAGATCTCTTCGAATTTCGTTCCCGTAAAACCGATGGACAACAGATGCTGATCCTGCTGATTCTGCTTGCGAGTCCGTTCGATTGTCAGGTTCGTTTTCAATAATACGTCCTTCATGTCGTCATAGAAAATCGTGCCGGCCCGGGTCAGCGTTACTCCTCGGGTATTGCGGTGGAAAAGGACGGCTTCGAGCTCGATCTCCAGCTGTTTGATGATTTTGGTCACGGCGGGCTGCGTCAGGTCCATCTTCTTGGCAGTCTCCGAAAAGTTCAGCGTTTCCGCAAGATGAATGAAGCAGGAGATTTGATTGAAGTTCACGGTCCTTACCTATTCCTTTCGGTTATCGACGATAACATAGTTTCATTTCCCGGCCCTAAATCTTTGTGATAAATTGAACGTACTAACCGGAAAGAAGGGATTATGATGCATTATATCGTGTGCGGAACAGACGGACAATTGGCCGGGCGGGTCGCGGAAAACATGCTCAAAGAAGTCGACGGCAAAGACCTGACCTTTACCTGCTACAAGTTGGACCGCCTTCCGCAGGACAAATTGGCTCGCTGGCGGGCGGCCGGCGTGAGCGTCCATGAAGCCAATTACGACGACGTCGACTCGATGGAAAAAGCGTTCGCCGGCGGAGACCGGATCTATATCGTCTCGGGGCTGGAAGTCGGCAAACGGGTGCAGCAGCATAAAAACGCGATCGACGCGGCGGTCAAAGCGGGCGTGCAGCATATTACGTACAGCTCTTTCGTCGGCGCCACCGATCCGGCTTACGCCGAAGTCTATGTGACGCCGGACCATACGGCCACCGAGAACTATCTGAAAACGCTCGGCGTGACCTACAATGCGCTGCGCAACAATCTGTATCTGGAAAACTATTTGACGATGTACGTCATGCTCGCGCTGATGTCGGACAACAAATGGCTGAGCACGGCGGGCGAAGGCAGAGCGACGCTCGTGCATAAAGACGATGCCGCGCTTGCCGCCACTTACTCGCTGCTGGGCCGCGGCGCGGACAACACGGCTTATAACATCGTGGGTTCGCAGGCCATTTCCGTACGCGAACTGTGCGAATTGGTCAAGGAAGTATCCGGCCTTCCGCTGGAATACGTGCCCGTCGAGGAAGAAGAATATTACCGCTACCTGGAAAACCTGCATATCCCGCGCGAGATCACGGGCGATTTCTCGCAGGCTCCGGTACCGTTCTGCGGAGCCGACCTGGTGACGAACGACACGGCGATCAAGGAAGGGCTGTTCGACATCAAATCAAGCGATATCGAATTCCTGACCGGACAGCAGCCGAAAACGGCGCGCGATATCGTGGAACGCTACCGTTATATCTGGGAAGAGAAGATCACGCACTGGCGGCAGATGAAATAATTCCCGCAATATGTCGGCAATAGAATGAAAAAAAGGAAAAGGACTCGCGGCTGCCGAATAGTTTTCGGCGGCCGTCGGAGTCCTTTTTTTGCTTGGGCGCATTTCTGAAATCGGTCGCATCCTCCTCGCGCTCGCGCGATTTTTCGTGAAATCTTCGCGCGAATCCGGCTTCGTTCCCCTATCCGTTTGTATGTTCGGAAGTTTTCGGTAAAATAAAATATGGAAAAGAAACGAAACGGAGGGGATGTCCGGCATGCTTGAGGTACATATATTCCGAAAAAGGCCGTTCAGAGTCACGAGGCACGCTCGGAGAGCCAATGCCTACAAGGAGAAGGCCGATTTGGTTCGGTTCCGCGCGGCATGATCGCAGGCAAACGCGCGGGGTTCATTCCGATCAACTTGCTGCTCATGTCGGTCCTCATGTTGTATTTCTATCCGACGAAAAACAGCCTGCCGATTTTTTTTGCCGATATGGGCTTCGCGGCCATGCTTACGCTGCTCGGGACGTTTATTTATCTCTGCACCGTCAAGACGACGGCCAGCACGTTGTTTTTGCTGCTGATGTATCAGTCCGCTTGGATCATCGTTTTGCTCAACGCGCCTTCCTATCTATATGCCGGAATCGCGATGGTGCTTATGAGCCTGGCGCCGAACATGCTGTTCGCGTTTTTCGTCCATTTCACAGAACTTCCCCGCAAGCAGCTGTACGAGCGGTGGAACTTCTGGATGCTTAATGCCGCAGCCGCGACGATGATCGCCCTGCTGACTTTTCAGACGCTGCTCAAGTACGTCTTTTTCTTCCACGTCATATTCGGGATCGCCGCATGCATTCGCATCTCGATGCATTACCGAACCCGGCAGCGAAAGACGCTCAATCGGGAACGCCTGCTGATGAACGCGGCCGTCGGAGTCTCTTTCGGACCGTTTTTGTTAAGCTACCTGACGTTCAGAAATGTCTTTCCCCCGGAGGTTCGCTACTTCTCCATTTATATGATGATCGCGCTGCCGATTGCCGTCGGTTATATCCTCATCAAACGCAGCAGCCTTCAGACGCGGTACAATTACGGCTTTATTTTGAAGCTCACGGCGATTGCTCTGGGAGGGACGGTCGTATTCGTGAGCGCGGCCTATTACGGCCTCGGCCTGTCGCTGGCGGACATCCTGCTGCTGCTGCTGATCGCCAGCCTGACCGTCTACGCGTACCTGTCGGCGCAAAAAGCGCTGTCGAAGCGGGAGCTGCAAAAATTAAGCCGGGCCAAAGAAAATCTGGAAAAGGAACGGCTCGACATCCTGCAAAAAGTGACTTACGACCGATATTTGAACACGCTGAGCGGCTTGATCAAACAGCTGATCGACAGAACGATCTCGCTGGACGGCACGTTGATCATCTGGAAAGAGGAAGAACATCGCTACATTTTGGAGCAGAGCGGCGTGTTCGCGGACTTTTCGCTGAAGCGGCTGGATGAAGTGCGGCTGCACGAGCGTACGGACAGCGTGAAGATCGACGGAGCAGCGCATCTCGTTTTTCCGCTCCTGTACAAAAATAATCTGAACGGCTGGATGATCGTCGGACATAAGTCCGCCGGCGAGAAGTTCACGGGGAGCGAAGTCGAGACGTTGGGACTGCTTGCCGACACGGTCTGCGAACTGTTCAAGACGACCGAAATTTTGCAGGAGAACCGGCGGCGTTACGCTTATCTTCCCATGCTGCGTTATGAAGATTACAAGCAGGTCCATGTCGCCCGCGGCGCGGAGAAGATCCGTAAGGAAATGTCGCTGTATCTGCACGACGAGGTGCTGCAGTCCATTCTGGCCGTTCGCCATATGTGCGAAGCCGGCGGCGGCGTCGACCCGGAGATTCGGGAGTTGATCATCGGCACGTTGGATGAGCTGAACGTATCGATTCGCGACAAGATGTTCGACGTCTATCCGACGACGCTTCAGGATCTGGGACTCTATCCGAGCCTGGGAATCTTGTGCCGCAAGCTGCGGGAAGAAGCGGTCGGGCAGCCGGGCCTTGAAGTCCGTTTGAACGCGGAGACGATGCTGGAAGTGCCGGAGGAATTGGAATATACGGTGTTCCGTACGGTCAAGGAGCTGCTTCAGAACGCGATCAAACATGCCGAGGCCAATGAAATCGTCGTATCGCTGGACATATCGGCGGAAGGCGTGCTGCTGGGCGACGTGATCGACGACGGCCGAGGGTTCGACATGGAGAAGCAGCTTCGCGCTCCCGAGGAAGGCCGGCATATCGGTCTGTTATCCGTGAAGCAAGAGATGAACGCGCTTGGCGGAGAACTGACGGTGCGGAAGAGGACGGACTCTGGCATGCATCTTCATTTCGAAATTCCGCTGGAAAGGACGGGAGAGGAACGTGCATATTATTCTGGTTGACGATCATAAGCTGTTTGCCAAAAGCCTGGAAATTTCGCTCAAAGGCCGCGTCGGCCGCTTCGAGGTGCTGACTTCTCCGGAAGGGTTGAAGGAGCGGCTCGGGCAGGAACGCCCCGATGTGCTGATGCTCGACATTCATATGGGCGCGCATAACGGGCTTGAGGTCGCGCAGCGCCTGCTGGAAGACCATCCCGATCAGAAGATCGTGTTTCTGTCGGGCTACGATCTGCTCGAATACCATAATCGCGCGATCCAGATCGGAGCCAAAGGCTTCATCAACAAAAACATTTCCATCCATGATCTGATCGATCAGGTGGAGAGAGTTCACCGGGGCGGAATGATCTTCCCGCGCAGCGCGTCCGATTCCGAGGTGTTTCCTCTGACCGCGAGGGAAAAAGAAGTGCTGCAGCTGATGGCCGAAGGCTTGAGGCAGCAGGACGTGGCGGATCGGTTGAACATCAGCCGAAGAACGGTCAACAATCATATTCAGGCGATCAACGAGAAATTTCAAGTGAATTCGACCGTATCGGCGATCGTCAAAGGAATCGAGCTGGGAATCGTCAGTTTGAATTTCCGCACCTGAATATTTTTGCGATCTCTGTTCGACATTGCACAAATTACTCGTTTCCGTTTTCGTCCGCCGAACTAAACTAGGTTCAACGACGAATAAGGAGGCGAGCGAAATGGAACTGAACGTCACGAAGCTGAGTAAACGTTACGGCGGCAGGAAGGTGCTGCAGGACGTATGCCTTTCCTTCAGAAGCGGCCGGACGTATCTGATTCTGGGCAAGAACGGCGCCGGCAAAAGCACGTTCATCAACATTCTGGCGGGCAACGTCAACAGCGACGAAGGTGCGGTCGAACTGTTGGAGAACGGCGAAACGCGCGATCTGCAGTCGAACGCGATCTTCCAGTATCAAAGTTTCGCCAGCTTCCGCTTCTTGAAAGTCAAAGAAGTGCTGTCTTTCTTCGCCATGACGACGGCGCGCGCGAAAGAAGATCCCGAGCTGTACGAACTGCTTTCGCTGGATCGGATCAAGAACCGACTGATCGAGAATCTGTCGGGCGGGGAACGCAAAGCGGTCTCGCTCTACCTGACCTTTCTGCTCAACAAAAAGGTCGTAGTGCTGGACGAGCCGTTCGCGGAACTGGACATCGAGAAGAAGTTTTTGCTGGAAAGGCATCTGAAGGAAAAAATCACGTCGCAGAACCTGCTCGCGATCATCGTCAGCCACGAGATTTCCGGCTATCAGGAACTGTTTACCGACCTGGTCGTGCTGGACGAAGGTCGGGTCGTCGAAGCCGGCGAAACGCGGGACCTGCTGGAGAAATACAAAAATTCCCCGTTCCGCGGCCTGGAAGGCGTATTCTACAGCCTGACCGGAAAATACATCGAGGTGAGCTGAATGGTGATGCATATCGCGAGATTCTATCTGCTGGAGCAGTGGCGCAACAAATGGACCGTCATCGGCAATATCATGGCGCCCATGATCTTCCTGGCGTTCGCTCTGGTGCTGCGGAGCACGATCGAAGACAAAGCGACGGCCGATCTGATCATCAAGTCGCAGTTTCTGCCCTTTTCGCTCTTGATTCTGATCTTCAGCCTGGCGCTGTCGCTGAACGTCCTGCTGCTGTCGGAGAAGAAAGAAGACGGGACGTTCCTGCTGCTCAAGCGAACCGATTTGAAGATGAACAGCTACCTGATAGGGACGGCGGCGGGGATTTTCATCATCTTCAACTTTTTTCTGGTCTTTTTCCTGGCCTGCTACGAGCTGATGCTCGGTATCGGCGCGGGGGCTCTGATATCGATCGCGCTGTTTGCCAACGTCACGCTGCTCTGCCTCTACCCGGCGAGCTACGTCCTGGCTTCGTTTTTCAAAAAAAGCAAAAAGGTCGTCGCGTTCCTGACCCCGATCACGCTGCTGTTGATGTTCAGCATCACGATGCCGTCCATGCTCGCCATGACGCAGGGGCAGAACCCGCAGATGTATTACAAATTCCTGTTCTGGAATCCCATGATGATCATGAACGATATCGCGCTGTTCGAGCTGAACATGATCGAAGGCACCTGGCTGCCGACGTACCAGTACTTGTTGATTCTGATCGGCTTGTGCGCCGCGCTGTGGTTCGCCGCTTTGAAGACGTTCAAGATCGCCGACCGCGGCGAGCGCATCTGACTTACAACTTACCGATAAAGGAGCGAGATCCATGCAATGCCAAGAATGCAGCGGAACCGAATTCAATGAAGCGATCCAGTATATGAAAGTCAAAGAGGCGAGCAAGGGGAAAATGGCCTTGAAAGGTTCGGAAGTCCTTCTGACCTTCTGCGCAAACTGCGGTACGGTAGCGAAGCTCAAATTGACGAACCCCGACTTCAAATAAACGCCGTTTCAGGCGTTAAGAGAGCGGCCTTTCCCGGGAAAGGGAAGGGCCGTTCGGTCGTTTGCGAAGCGGAAATCGGATATACTTGGATTGTTCGTTACGTTCAAACCATTCCCGTTTTTGGAAAGGAGAGGGCAAGATGCAGTACATACCGCAGGGGATCGATAAGCTTCGAATCATGACGCAGCCGGAAAAGCTGGAGACGACGGAGGAGGGACTCAAGCTGCATACCCGTCCGGACACGGATTTTTGGCTGAAAACGCATTACGGCTTCGAGCGTTATAACGGGCATGTGCTGTACGACGAGATCGTCGGAGACTTCACGGCCGTGACCGAGCTGAGCATGGACCCGCGCTGCACGTTCGACCAGTCCGGCCTGTTCGTGGAGGTCGACCGCGATAACTGGCTGAAAACGTCGGTCGAATACATTCCGGACGGACCTTCGCATCTGGGAGCGGTCGTGACCCGGGACGGATATTCCGATTGGTCGACGCGGAACGCGGACGCGGGCGTGTTCGAAGGCAAGCTTCGGTTTAAAATCACGCGCGAAGGAAACGACTTCTTCGTGCACGCGAGCCCGGCCGGCGGAGAGTGGGAGCAGCTGCGGATCGCGCATCTGCGCTGCCCGGAAGGCGCGGCGCTCAAAGTCGGGTTGTATTCGGCCAGTCCCGGCACGGAAGGCGGATTCGAAACGGTCTTCCGCAGCTTCGAGATCGAACAAGGCGGGCATTCGGGCGAATAATCCTGCAGTACAGCGACCATGACGCGCCGAGCCGCAGAGACGGATAGGCGCGCGAGGAAGGGAACGAACAGACATGCTGACGGACGAATGGATTCGCGAGACCTGCCTGGCGCTGCCGGGGGCGGAAGAATTTTTCAAAGAAGAGTGGGGGAGCACCCTATATCGGGTCGGAGGCAAATACTTCGGCATGCGGGGGCGCGATAACGAAGGCCGGGAGATCCTGACGCTCAAATGCGATCCGGCATTGGCCGAGGAGTACCGCGAACGTTACGAACAGATCGTGCCCGGTTACTACTCGAACAAGTCGCATTGGAACAGCTTCCTGTTGGAAAAAGGCGGTCTGGAAAAGGAATTCGCCGCCGGAATGATTCGCCATTCGTATGAGCTGGTGCGCCGCGGGCTGCCGAAAAAAGTTCGCGACGAACTGGCGCTTTTGGAAGAATAGTCTTAAAAGCGAACGTTTTCAAATGAGGTAGGAGAAGCATATTAGACGTCCTGCCGCGCTTTTTACGGGCATGCCTGACATTCGGGTGAGTAGAAGCGCGGGCAGAGCGTTTTTTTTATTCAGAAATTTCGGATAATTAACGAACATTAGATTAAAACCCTCTCTTTATCATTCGTTTTTTCTGTTGACAAGCTTTAAGGGCTGCCCTAGAATGTAACCTGTGAAGCCGACCTGCCGGAACGAATGATTTGGCGGCGGCGGATAAGGTAATCGACAATAAAAACCGCATTCGTATAATTTCGGGAATCGGCCCGAAAGTCTCTACGTGATCACCTCAAATGATCGCTCTACGAAACGGGAGAAGGCGGCCTATAGGCCGGGACCTTACATCGTCCGGCGCGCGGCGCCGCCTTTTCCCAGTTTTAAAGAGCGTCGGGGCGAGCCATTCGTACCCGCGCTCTTTTGTCGTTCCCCCATTTTTACATTCCCGAGGAGGAAAGTCAGTATCATGGAAAAGTTCTTTAAACTCAAAGAACACGGCACCACGGTCAGAACGGAAATCATCGCCGGTCTGACAACCTTCATCACGATGGCCTACATCCTTATCGTGAACATTTCGTTCCTGGGGCCGGCCGGAGCAGGCATCCCGGCTTCGGGCGTATTCTTCGCGACGGCGGTAGGCGCAGGCATCGTGACCATCCTGATGGGGCTGGTCGCCAATATTCCGGTCGCCTTGGCACCGGGTATGGGACTCAACGCATACTTCATGACCGTCGTGCTCGGATCGAACGGCATGATCACCTGGCAGGCGGCGCTCGGTGCAGTCTTTATCTCCGGCATTATTTTTATCATCTTGACGGTGACCAAGGTGCGCCAAATGCTTATTGTGGCCGTACCTTCATCGATCAAAGCGGCGATCACGGTCGGTATCGGCCTGTTCGTGACCATTATCGGCATGAAGCTCGGCAACATCGTTTCCGTCTCGGCGACGGTTACCGGGGTGACGGACGTGGCGCAGCTGCAGGCTCCGGTAACGGTCATCGGTTCGAACTTCCAATTGGCACTGGGCGATTTCATGCACCAGAAAGATACGCTGCTGGCGCTGATCGGGATCTTCATCATCGGCGTTCTGATGGTTATGCGGGTTCGCGGCGCGCTGCTGATCGGCATCGTGCTGATCACGCTGATCGGTATCCCGATGGGCGTAACGAATCTGAGCGGTCTGTCAGGAGGCGGATGGATTCCTTCGTTCAACGATTTGGCTGTCGGCCAATTGGACATCATGGGCGCGCTGCAGCTCGGCCTGTTCGAGATCGTATTCGTCTTCACCTTCGTTGAGCTGTTCGATACGTTCGGCACGCTGGTCGGTACGGCGGAACGCGCAGGCCTCATGAAGAACAAAGAAGAAGGCGAGAAGAAGCTGGGCAAAGCGATGTTGGTCGACGCGGTCGGTGTCAGCACCGGCGCGGTACTCGGCACAAGCACGATCACTTCTTATGTGGAAAGCACGGCGGGCATCGCGGAAGGCGGTCGTACCGGCCTGACCTCGGTAACGACGGGCGTACTGTTCCTGCTGGCGATGTTCATCTCCCCGTTGGCTCTGGTCGTGCCTTCGGCGGCAACGGCTCCCGCGCTGATCATGGTCGGCGTTCTGATGATCTCCCAGGTTCGCAGCATCGAATGGGACGACATGATGCATGCAATTCCGGCATTCCTGACGATCATCTTCATGCCGTTCACCAACGGCATCGCCAACGGCATCTCGATCGGCATTCTGTCTTACGTGGTATTGGGCGGACTGAGCAGCTTGTTCACCAGCCGTAAAGTGAAAATTCACTGGCTGATGTGGGTGCTGGCGATTCTGGTTCTTGCGCGTTACATTTTCTTGGGCGGCGAGTAATTCTGCCGAAACGAGATCAAGACCGGACATGCATGAAGCTTACGTATAAAAAGATAGAGATATAATAGAGAGAAACAATCAAAAGGGACAACGTGCGGAATAAGCGAAAACCGGAGAACGTCGAACAGACGACTCCGGTTTTTCGCATTTATATATAGAAGAAAAGGGGGGAAGCGATAAAGCGGGTTAATCGACTATATAAATTTTTTGGATAAAGGGGTTGCGCCGCTCTTAATCACATGCTATAGTCTAGGAACGGCCTTGAGAGAGCGCCGGTGCGGTTCGAGTGAGTGAGCAGGTCCAAAAGAGATCGAAATAGACGCTTCGA
>NZ_JAAFGS010000009.1 GCF_011090185.1 Saccharibacillus alkalitolerans
TTCAAAGACCTTGTCGCTTGTCGCGGGAACTCAAATCGCTTTGCCCGGAGGGGTCAGCGGTTTTCGTTCCTGACTCACTTACTGTTCAGTTTTCAAGGAGCAAACCGTGTATCTTTCGTTTCCGCCGCTCGCTCATTCGCCCGCAGCAGCAACTCTTATATATTAGCATGTTCGTTTTCGTTTTGCAAGCCTTTTTTGAAATCTTTTTTCGGCTTCTTGCGAAGCTTTCGTAGATCTCGATTCCTGCCCGCATTCTAATAACGAACTTTCCAGTTCCGCCGCAGCTCGACTGGACTTTTAGTATACCTCGGATTCGTCTGTATTTCAACCCCTATGCCAAGTTTTTTTATGCAATGCAACATATTCGCACATATGCGCGTGTTTTTCCAGCCCAATCCAGTTCCTTTCCCGTCCCCTTCTTCGTTTCTATAACAAAAAGAAGAAAGAAAAGCGACCAGCCGCTCCCCCTTCTTCAAACATTCCGCTTTATTCAAGGCTATTTCGACTCGGCTTCTTCCTTACTGCGCTTCAGGCTTTTCCTGCCCGTAAGCGAAGCAAGGGTAAGAACCCAAAATCCGCACCTGGCAGCCGAGGGCAGCGATCTCTTCTACCGCCGCCTGCAGAAGAATGGAGTCGGCGCGTTCGAGGACATCGATGTAAAAATAGTAATTGCCCAGCTTTTTCTTCGTCGGACGGGATTCGATACGCGACAAGTTCAACCGTCTCCAAGCGAACGCAGACAGCACTTGATGCAATGCGCCGGCGTAGTCTTCAGGGAGAATCACCTGCATACTCGTCTTATCGTGTTCGCCGCTCTTGTCCAAACGAAGCTCGTCAGGTCCGATCAGCACAAAGCGGGTGTAATTGTTATCATGATCCGTTACGCGTTCGGCCAAGATGTCCAGCCCGTAACGCCGTGCTCCCAAGCGCGTCGAAAACGCAGCCCACCCGCTCCCCGGGTGAGCTGCGGCTTGAGCCGCGCCTTCGGCGGTGCTGCCCGCGTTTTCCAGCTCCGCTTGAGGCAAATGCTCGGCAATAAAAGTTCGGCACTGCGCAATGGCGACCGGGTGGGAGAGCACTTTGACGATTTTCGCAAAGTCGATCGTTCCGTCTTCGCCCTCGAATTCTTCGCGCCGGCCTACCAAATTCTGAATCGAAGGATACACCCACTCGGCGCGCATGGGAACGTCCACTTCATTGACAAGCCAATCCATATGCAGACTTACCGAGCCTTCAATCGTATTTTCGATCGGAATGACCGCATAATCGGCTTCTCCTTTGACGACAGCCATGAAAACATCGGAAATCAGCTTATGGTGAATCAACTCGACCGGCTCTTCTTCCAGCAAATAGAGAAGCGCTTCATGGGACACCGAACCGGCGGGAAGCAGTGCAATACGTTTCATGACGAAATTTCTCCTTTGATCAATTCCGGAAAGAGATCGGAGCGGCTGCCGGTCTCGCAAACGGCGCCTTCCAAATCCGGCTCAAGCCACAATGCGCGCGCTTCGATTCCGTGTTCCCGCATGACGCTTTGCATAAAAGTTTCGAGTTCTCCGTGCCTTCCTCCGTTCCGATCGACGAATGCGAGCAGCGTCGGACCCGCTCCGCTGAGGGCCGCACCAAGAGCTCCGTGATCCGATGCCTGTTCAAGAATCTTTTCCATGCCCGGTACAAGCGCTGCACGATAAGGTTGATGCAGCCTGTCCCTCATGGCAGAAGCGAGCAGATCCAACCGACCCGAGAAGAGCGCCGCCGTCAGCAGCGAAGAGCGGCTGATATTATACACCGCGTCCTGTATGCTCAGCTGCTGCGGCAGGACCGCCCGAGCTTCGGACGTCGCCAACTCAAATTCAGGAATAAGCACCAGCACCTTCAAAGCTTGCGGCGGTTCGATCCGAACGTAATCCGCACGCTCGCCGTCCCAGGCAGCCGCAATGATTCCGCCGAACAACGACGCGCCTACATTGTCGGGGTGGCGCTCGAGACCCGTCGCCAGATCAAACAGCCGCTCTTTGGATAACGGAGAGCCGATCAGCGCGTTGGCGGCGGCCATTCCGGCGATAATCGCCGAGGCGCTGCTTCCCAAGCCGCGAGTCAGCGGAATATCGGAACGCATGCCGATCTCCAACTCCGGCACGCTTTCGCCCGCCTCTTCGAAAACGAGTTGGGCTACTTTGTAAATCAAGTTCCTCTTGTCCGCAGGAATGCCTTCGAAACCTTCTCCCGCAAAATGTACCGTTGTCCGTTCCGCGCGGCGCATCTCGACCCAGATGTACAGGGACAGCGACATGCCGAGCGTATCAAATCCCGGTCCCAGATTGGCCGTACTCGCCGGCACGCGGACGCGCACCGATCCGGCGTTTTCGTTTATCATGATGTTCCTGCTCCTTCCGCTTCGTATCCCGCTTATCCCTCTACCCGATATACGCTGACGACCCGACGAACGACTTCCAGCTCCTCGAACCGATTCAATACTTTGTCGATGCTTTCCTTGCTGGCCTTGTGCGTGACGATCACGATCTCCGCATTCGGGTTCAGCTCGTTCGGCTGCTGGACGACGGAAGCAAGGCTGACTTCGTATTCGGTGAAAATCTGCGTGATCCGCGCCAGAACGCCGGCTTTATCGTCCACATGCAGCAGAATGAAATTTTTGAACTGGATCTCCGCGTCGCTTTTAAGCTTTTTCGGTTTATGCGGGGCGATTTGCTTCAGGCCGTTGACGCCCAGACGCAAATTTTTGATAACCGACACCAAGTCGGCCACGACCGAGGTCGCCGTCGGCATTTCGCCCGCTCCGGCCCCGTAGAACATCGTTTCTCCCACGGCTTCCCCGTAGACATACACCGCATTGAATACGCCGTTTACCGATGCGATCGGATGCGAAGATTTGACCATTGTCGGCTGCACGCTGATCGAGATCGCGTCTTCGTCGCGGTCGGCGATGCCGAGCAGCTTGATCTCGTAACCGAGATTTTTGGCGTAAGCGATGTCGGCTTGGCTGACTCCGGCAATTCCCTTAACCTGCACATCGGCCAATTCGACGTTCGTGCGGAAGCCGAGCGTGCCGAGAATCGTCATTTTGCGCGCCGCATCCAGTCCCTCAACGTCCGAAGTCGGGTCCGACTCGGCATATCCGAGCTGCTGCGCTTCTTTTAACACATCCACGTACGTGACGCCCTCTTTGCTCATTTTGGTCAGCATATAGTTGGTCGTCCCGTTAACGATCCCCATAATCTTCGTGATCCGATCGGAAGAGAACCCTTCGATCAGCGTGCGAATAATCGGAATGCCGCCGGCTACGCTCGCTTCGTAAAAAACGTCGCACTTCATTTCCTGCGCTTTTGCCAGAATTTCCGTGCCGTACAGCGCCATCAGGTCTTTGTTCGCCGTGACGATATGCTTGCCCTGTGCCAACGCTTCGAGAACGTAAGTCCGGGTCTGCTCGACCCCTCCCATTACCTCCACGATGACGTCGATCTCGGGATCGCGAATGACCTCCCAAGGGTCGTCGGTCAATCTGGACGGATCAATCGGAATGTTTCGCGATTTCTCCCGGTCCTTGACGGAAATTTTTTCGATCACGATCGGCGAGCCTACCTGTCCGCTCAAGTCTTCCTGGTGCATGTCCACGATCCGTACGACGCCCGTGCCTACCGTCCCCAGACCGAGCAGTCCTACTTTTACCGGCTTGTTACTCACGTGCAATTTCCTCCCCGTCCCTGTGCAGTCCTTGCTATGGCAATCGTATTGCCGCATCCGCTGCCCGTTCCGATTTCAACAATTCGCTCTGCCGTCCTAACCCTGTCCGATGACGACTACTCTGCTGACGCCCGCTACCGACTCCAGCGACGCCGTCAATCCGCTTAATTCTTCGGTCAATCTCGACGTTTCTACCGATAATACCACATTCGCGGTCCCCTGCAGCGGGATGCTTTGGTTGATGGTCAGCACGTTGCCTCCGCTTTCCGCGATCAACCCCAACACTTTGAACAAAATGCCCGCCCGGTGTTCCAGCAGCAGCGACAGCGTTACCAGTCTTTCGCGATCCAACTGATTGACCTGATGGATGCCGTCCTTATACTTGTAAAAAGCGCTTCGGCTGATGCCCGCGATCGCTACCGCTTCGTTGACCGTCTTGGCTTGGCCTCCCGCCAGCAGTTCCTTAACGTGCAAAGTTTTCAATATTGCCTCGGGCAAAATGTCTTCCCGGGCCAAATAATAACGCTCTTTCATAAAAGTCCTCTCCTTAAAGACTGCTGTTTTCATATAGCGGACATTATATCGAAGAAACCGACTCAGCGTCAACCCTTTACAGCAAAAAAGTTACACACCGCGTAAATTTGCAGAAACTCCTGCTCCTCTTCCATACAAAAAAAAGCGGATGAATGCTTCTACCTCGTAGAAACACGCATCCGCTTTTCATCGCACAGCCGGTTCGTTAGACCGGCGCCTGCGATCCTTTTCCATCGCACAGCCGTTCGTTAGGCCGGCGCCTGCGATCCTTCCCTGTACCGTCCGCTTCTTTTGCAAAAAAGAAGCCGCCCCAATCTCCGAGCCGGGAAGAAGGCGAGGGGCTTTCCCCTACACCTCCCCGGCGAGCGGTTTGCGATTGGAGCGACTTTTGGCTTTCCTTCTACTGCCGGACTCTACCGGAGTCCGCAGAGGAAAACAACCGGAGCGACAAGCGCAAACCGCTCGCCCGCCCCCTCTTAATAATAACTGCTGCCCTCGACAAACTCGAATTCGAAATCGGCGATGCGCACGATCGTGCCGTCTTTGGCGCCGCGCTTGCGCAGCTCCTCGTCGACGCCCATATGACGCAGCGTGCGGGCCAGCTTCAGAATCGCGTCGTGCGTATTCAGCTGCATCCGCTTCATCATGCGCTCGATCTTGACGCTTTCGACGACAAACATTTCGTTTTCCCGGCGAATCGTAAAGCCTTCGTCCTCGACCTGCTCCGCGCGGTACACTTTGCGTTCGGTCTGTTCGGCCGTTTCCGCGATAGCGGGAGCTTCCGGAATGGAATCCAGCACGTCGGCCGCGCGGTACATCAATTCCTGCACGCCTTGACGGGTCAAAGAGGAGATCGGCATGATCTCGATGTCCGGATTGACTTCGGCCACCTTTTCTTTGAAGATGCGCAGATTCTCCTCGGATTCCGGCATGTCCATTTTATTCGCGGCGACAATCTGCGGACGCTTCTCGAGCTCCGCATTGTACAGCTTGATCTCTTCGTTGATCTTCACCCAGTCCTCGAACGGATCCCGTCCTTCGGAGCCGGACATATCCACGACGTGGATAATGACCCGCGTGCGTTCGACGTGGCGCAGGAATTCGTGACCGAGGCCCACGCCTTCATGCGCGCCTTCGATCAATCCCGGAAGATCGGCCATGACGAAGCTGCGGCCTTCCCCGACGCCGACTACGCCCAGGTTCGGCGTAATGGTCGTGAAATGGTAAGCTCCGATCTTCGGCGTCGCGCCCGATACGACGGACAGCAGCGTCGACTTGCCGACGCTCGGGAAACCGACCAGTCCGACATCCGCCATAACTTTCAACTCGAGCACGATATACCGCTCCTGGCCTTCTTCGCCGTGTTCCGCCAGCTCGGGAGCCGGGTTGTTCGGCGTCGCAAAACGGATGTTGCCCCGTCCCCCGCGTCCGCCGCGGGCGATCACGATCTGCTGACCGTTGCGGGTCATGTCCGCCAATACTTCTTGCGTATCGTCGTCGATGATCAGCGTACCCGGCGGAATGCGAACGACCATGCTCTCGGCATTCGCGCCGTGCTGGCTCTTGTTGCGTCCTTTTTCGCCGCGCTGCGCCTTGAAGTGGCGCTGGTATCGGAAATCCATCAGCGTGCGCAGACCTTCGTCCACGCGGAAGATCACGTCTCCGCCTTTACCGCCGTCGCCTCCGGCAGGACCGCCGTTCGGCACATATTTTTCACGTCGGAACGAAACGAGGCCATCGCCTCCGTCTCCGCCTTTTACATAAATTTTCGCTTTATCTACAAACATGGGTTCACCTCTTCTAAATTTAGCGCCTTTCCCGAAACAATCCGTCGTCGCGAAGGAAACCGGTTGAAGGGGACTTTGCGCTCTGTTTCTTTATTTCGGGATAGGCACTTAAACGGGAAGCTTCCAGCGGATCAGCGTTCCTCCGTCCGCGGCTTCCGCCCGCAGCGCACAAGATTGAAGCGCTTCTTCGACTGCCCGGTGCAGCACGGGAGCCGCCTCGGGATCATGTTCAGGCTCGATGAACAAAGTCGCTTCCCCGTCCTCTTCGCCGAAGACGATTCGCAGCGCCGGTTCCGCAGCTTTTCCCGCAAGTCCCGAATAGCGATAGGCCGACATTCCCACACGCACGGCGCGAATCAGACTTTCTTCCTCATCGGAGGTCAGGCTTCCGGCATACCGCAGTTCTTCGTCCGCTTTGACATGCAGGGCGATCTCCCGGCTTTCCGCTTTGGCCGTCATCAAGTAGAAGACCAGCTCGGGCAGCCCCAGCTTTGCGATCCGGCTTTCCTTGTGCACATCGCCGCTGACCCGTTCCACAATCTCTTCGATCCGATCCGTCTTTCCCATTTTGGCATAGCCGAAAATCAGCTGGAGATCGTTCATCCAATCATGCCGTTGGTGACTGAGAACATCGAGAAAAAAGCTTTGCATCGATTGTCTCAACTGCTGAAGTTCCCGCTGCCTCCGCCGTCTTTCCCGTCCGGACAGCAACAGGAATACGGCGGCAAGCCAAACCGTTAGCAGAACGAACGTCAGGGTTCGCGGAAAAATCCAGGCCAGAACCAAAGGAACTGCGGCAGACAGCGGCATTATTAAAGATAAGTCCATCCACCTTCTCATCGGCTCTCTCCGTTTCTGATCATAATCAAAGTTCGTCTCGCACAGCTTATAACAAATGGCGAATTTGTCGTTCCTAACATGTCCCAATTTGCTTGTTCATCCGAAAAAGCCTTCTGGCACAAGGGATACGCCATGGATTCGCTAAATTTGAGTATACCCAGAATCCGGCAAAATTCCAAGCCGCGTCGGTCATGAACGGATCGTTTTCAGCCTTCTCCTAAGCGCCGTCAACAAAAAAAGACCTTCGGTACGAATACCGAAGGCTTCTTGATTACCCGTTAGGTCTTAGGCCTCTACGGAAGCTGCTACGTCAGCAACTTGCACCGGGTAGACGCTGACTTTTTTGCGGTCACGACCCAGACGTTCGAATTTCACGACGCCGTCGATCAGTGCAAACAAAGTGTCGTCTTTGCCGATACCTACGTTCGTTCCCGGGTGAATCTTCGTGCCGCGCTGACGGAAAATGATTCCGCCGCCGCGTACAGCCTGACCGTCGGCACGCTTGGCGCCAAGACGTTTCGAGTGGCTGTCACGTCCGTTCTTCGTCGAACCTACACCTTTTTTGGAAGCGAATAATTGGAGATCCAATTTCAACATGGTGGTCTACCTCCTTCTTTACTTATTTTGTAACCTGGTCAACCCGAATATATTCACGGTACGAAGTCTCGATTGTTCCCAGCATAACCACCATCGACTCGAGAATCAGCTCGGCTTGGGCTTTGAGTTCGTCCGATTCGATCGGCGGAAGAGTTCCGCTTAGAAAACCGTTCTTCATCCGGGTCTTCATCACCGTCCCGGTAAGTACCTCGACCGAGTTCACCGTTCCGACCGTAATGGCCGAAATGGCGGAACAGACGATGTCTTCACCGCGATTGGCGTAACCCGCATGACCCTGGACCTTAAACCCCGTGATCTTTCCGTCCGGCGATCTTACGATTTGGACGATAACCAAGTTATCACCCTCAATTATGCCTGGATTTTTTCGATCGTTACCTTAGTGTACGGTTGGCGATGGCCTTGTTTCTTGTGGTAGTTCTTTTTCGGTTTGTATTTGTATACAACAACCTTTTGGCCTTTACCGTGTTTTTCGACTTTCGCCGTTACGGTTGCGCCGGATACTACCGGGGCACCGATTGCCAGTCCGTCCTCTTTGGAAACGGCCAGGACACGGTCGAACGTCACGCTTTCGCCGTCGCCGGCATTCAGCTTCTCGATGAACAGTACGTCGCCCTCTTGGACTTTGTACTGCTTACCGCCTGTCTCGATAATTGCGTACATCTTCTTGCACCTCCTCATGTCTCAGACTCGCCTGGTTCGGGTGGATCACCTGCTTGGCAGGAATCACTTGGACCCGGCCTGTGCGGTTGCAGCATGTGCAAGGTGAGTACACCGGCACACATACCAATGTATCTTAACATCTCTTTTTCTAAAAGTCAACGGTTCATCGGAGCGTAATTCGGCCCGTTCCCCCGCATGCTCCGCAAACTTCGTGAAAAAGTCCCGCTCCGCTCTCGCGCACCTTTTTACGCGTCATTTCGAGCAGTCCAAGCTTCGTCCAGCCGACGATATGCGATTGCGTACGATCCTTGGCCAGCCTTTCCTCCAAACATTGGAGCACGCGCGTCCGGTTGCCTTCTTCCTGCATATCGATAAAGTCTACGATTACGATGCCGCCGACGTCCCGCAGCCGAAGCAGCCGCGCAATTTCTTCCGCGGCCTCCAGATTCGTCTGCGTGACCGTCTTCTCGAGGCTGTCCCCGGTACCCGTGAATTTACCCGTATTGACATCCACCACGGTGAGAGCTTCGGTCTGATCCCACACGAGATAACCTCCGCCGGGAAGCCAGATTTTACGTCCGAAGTCCCGGTGCAGCTGATGCTCCACCGGATAAGCGTCGAACAAAGGCGCCTCTTCGCGATACATCGACACACGCGGCTGCACGCCGGGCATCATCCGTTCCAAGTACGCGCACACTTTCTCCCGCTGCAAGGCGTCGTCCATAATCAGCTCGTCCGTTCCGGGATCGAACACATCGCGGACCATCCGTTCTGCCAAATCAAGATCTCGATACAGTTCCCGCGGAGCTTCCGCTTTCTCGGCCGACTCGCGGATCGATTCCCACTGCCGGCGGAGCCGGGCCAAATCCTCGCCCAGCGTTGCGTCGTCCTGCCCGCCCGCCACCGTGCGCAGAATCATTCCCTCGCCGGAACGGCGAAGATGTTCGCCGAGCGATTTGAGTCTTACGCGTTCCGTCTCGGGCTCCACTTTTTTGGATACCGCGACGTAATCCGCTTCGGGCATGAAAACGATGTAGCGGCCCGGAAGCGAATAATGCGTCGTGACCCGGGCTCCTTTCCCGCCGAGCGGTTCTTTCGTAACTTGAACAAGCAGCTGCTGCCCTCTGCGGGCAAGCTGCTCGATCGAAGGTTTCGATTTCGGCTGCTTATCCAGATGGGCGGGAAGCATATCGTCTATATATAAAAAAGCGTTTTTTTTCAAGCCGATATCCACAAATGCAGCTTGCATCCCCGGCAGTACATTGACGATCCGGCCTTTGTAAAAACTTCCGGCCGTTCCGTGTTCGCATACGCGCTCCGCCGCGAATTCGATCAGCCGCCCGTTTTCGAGCAGCGCCGTCTGGGTCCATTCCGATTCGTGATGCACAACCAGCTGTTTCATTCGTCACCTCTTGCCCTGCATTTTTTCGCTCATCGCCACGCCGCGGCATGGCCGGTACGCTCTTATCTCACTAGACGCGGTCCGGCGCGCAAAAGTTTCGCTTGCCTGCCGCTTCGCAAAGAAGACCCTCCGCCGCAAGGCAAGGGTCTTCTCCGTAAAAGTCGGGCGTTACCTGCCCACTCCGAAAATTTTCTTGAACAAATTGAAGCGGCCTTTCTTTTCGTCCAGCTGCATCAGCGGAACGGTATCTCCCTGAATGCGCCGGGCGATGTTCCGGTAGGCGATCGACGCCCGGGAATCCGGATTCATGACGGTCGGCTCGCCTGTATTGGCGGCCTTGATGACCATCTCGTCGTCCGGCACGATGCCGAGCAGGTCGATGTTGAGCACCTGCAGCACTTCGTCCACGTCGAGCATCTCGCCGGCTTTGACCATGTTCGGCCGAATCCGGTTTACGACCAGCTTGGGCGAAGTGACATGCGACCCTTCCAACAAACCGATGACCCGATCGGCGTCGCGCACGGCGGCGTTTTCCGGCGTCGTCACGACGATCGCTTGATCCGCGCCGGCGATCGCGTTTTTGAATCCCTGTTCGATTCCCGCAGGGCAGTCGATCAGCACGTATTGAAATTCGCTCTTCAATTCGAGAATGATATCGCGGATCTGATCCGGCGACACGGCGTTTTTGTCTTTGGTCTGCGCGGCCGGAAGCATGTACAGCTCTTCGAAGCGTTTATCTTTGACCAGCGCCTGGTGAAGGCGGCAGCGTCCGTCGGCCACATCGCAAATATCGTAAATAATACGGTTCTCCAGTCCCATGACGACATCCAGGTTGCGCAGGCCGATATCCGTATCGACCAGGCAGACCTTTTTGCCGAGCAGCGCCAGCGCCGTTCCGATATTGGCCGTGGTCGTCGTTTTGCCGACGCCGCCTTTTCCCGAAGTGACGACTATAGCCTCTCCCATCCTCTACACTCCTTTGAACACATTCAGATCCCGGCGCAGCCGGGCGATATTCGCCATTTTGTCGATCTGCATCTGCCCGTCTTTCAGGTAGGCAAACTCCATCTGCGTTTCGTGCGGATGAGCGCTGCTCTCCTCATCGTTGTCGGGCGGTCGGCTGATGACCTCGGCGATCCGCAGCTGCGTCGGCGCCAAATACGAAGCTCCGACGATCGCGTGTTCGCTGCCTTCCGAACCGGCATGAGCCATTCCGCGCAGCGCTCCCAGAATATAGATATCCCCGGTGCATACGATGGAACCGCCCGGGTTGACGTCCCCCAAAAACAGCAGGTTCCCGTCGTGTCTGAGCACCTGCCCGGAACGGACCATGCCGCTCATTGTCGTAACCGGCGTGCGCAGCACCGCGTTTTCGCGCAGTTCGGCCGATTTGGAACCTTCGATCGATCGAACCAG
Organism: Saccharibacillus alkalitolerans; assembly: GCF_011090185.1. Lineage (GTDB taxonomy): Bacteria > Bacillota > Bacilli > Paenibacillales > Paenibacillaceae > Saccharibacillus > Saccharibacillus alkalitolerans. Next base: position 10,960 of record NZ_JAAFGS010000009.1, read on the forward strand.
CAGATTGCGCTTGCTTCGCAGCACGTCCAAAATTTGCAGTTTTTGCTCGTCCGAAAGATCGCGTTCTCCGAATCGTACGTCGATCGAAACAAGCGGGCCGCTGAGAATCGCCTGATGGCTGTTCTCAAGCATGTCCCGAAGTTCGGCCAGCAGTTCCTCGAGATCGCATCGCTCGTCAAGCCGGAACACGAGGCCGTCCTTAATTCCCTTGATTGTAATGAGATTGCGCTTGATGGACATCTCCCCCGCTCCCCCTTCGACTGAATCTTTTCGAGACGAAGGGCCCTTTCTCCTGCACGGATCGCATAAAAGTTGCCGGTGCGCCTATTCTTTCCTGTCTTTTTTCGGGCGCAGCGGCATCTTGTCGAACTGGCGCCGAATCGGCACGTATACGATCAAGGCAAATACCAGCCGGAACAGCAGATCGGGAATGATGTACTGGATGAGCGCCCAATCATAGGTTTGCTCGTTGAAATTGAATACCGTATAAATGCCGAACAGCATGCTGTCCAGCATGAAGCTGCCGAGCATGACGACGGTCAGCAGCACCGGCAGCGGCGCCTTCGGAAGTTGGAACACGAGGCCCAGCAGATAGGCGGTAAAACCCATCGTGAACGAATACGGACCGAGCATCGCGCCGTAATACACGACGTCGTGCAGCATGCCGAATACGACGCCGAGAACCATCGCCGCATAACGGTGACGGTATACGGCAACGAACAGAATGCATACGAACACCAGGTTCGGCATCAAATGAGGAAGCCAAGAATTCGGCAGGAACCAGGGCAGCACGCTGCCCTGGAACAGGAACAGGACGAACAGCAGCAGAACGAGAATCTGTTTGCGCCACGTCATGGCGTACCTTCTCCCGCGGCCGCATTCGGATCCTGACCCGGAATGACGACGAAGAGTTCCTTCCATTCGACGAAGTTGGCCGTCGGACGGATTTTGGCGGTCGTGGTCAAGCCGAAGTCACTCGGTTTGGTATCCATGACTTTGCCCAATACGATTCCCGCCGGGAATACCCCGCCGCTGCCGGAAGTCACGATCGTGTCTCCCACCTTGATCATTTTTTTCGGATCGTCGTTCTTGATTCCCGTCATGAGAAGACGTTTCTCTTTGACGTCATAACTTTCCACGATACCGAACGTTCCCGGTTTTCCCGTCGCCGTTGCCGAGATGGCGTAGCTGTCGGGCGAAGTCAGGCTCAAAGACGTGATCAGTTGAATCGTCGACGTATAATCGGTCGTCGTGCTGATAATGCCGACCATGCCGTCGATGCTGGTGACGGCCATGCCGACTTCCACTCCGTCCCGCGATCCGACGTCGATGTTGACGGTCGGGTTATTGACGTCCTCGTTCACGGAAATGACCTGAGCGAAACGGTAATGTTTGGATGCTTTATCCACCTGATTTTTGGTGAAGTTCAGTCCGTCCTGCAATCCCTGCACGTCGGCCTTCAGCTGATTGTAATTGATTAAGTCGCGCTTAAGCTGAGCGACTTCGACCCTGAGTCTGTCGTTTTCCTTATAAACGCCGTTAAGCTCCGAAATATCTCCAAAAAATCCCGATACCGCGGCCGCCGGTTTGTTGACGATGCGCTGCGTAAAGCCGACCGTATCCTTCACGAACTTCTCGGGCCAGGTCAACCCGACCCGGTCGCCGAGCGTCACGCCCATCAGGGCGATAAACAGCACGAGGACGATCAGCAGAATGAACAGCTTGCGATTCCCGAGCACTCTAAACAGTTTGAACACCCTCTAACCTTGCTGAATTGTTCATATTCATGACCGCCGCCGATCAGCCGCGCTTCGAACGGCCCGAACCGTTGCCGCGCGCTTTGAACAAATGGATATTGTCCAGGGCGCGGCCGGTGCCGATCGCGACGCAGTCCAGCGGATTTTCGGCCACGATGACCGGCATGCCGGTCTCGCCGGCGAGCAGCTTGTCCAGGTTGCGCAGCAGCGCGCCGCCGCCCGTCAGGACGATCCCGCGGTCCATGATGTCGGCCGCCAGTTCAGGCGGGCATTTTTCGAGCGTGACTTTGACCGCTTCGACAATGGCGCTTACCGTATCGGCCAGAGCCTCGGTAATTTCGTGCGAAGTGATGGAGATCGTCTTCGGCAGTCCCGTAACAAGGTCGCGGCCGCGGATTTCGATCGTTTCCGGCGTTTCGAGCTGAATGGCGGAACCGATCTCCATCTTCAGCATTTCTGCCGTACGTTCGCCGATCATGAGGTTATACTGGCGTTTCACGTATTGAATGATGGATTCGTCCATTTCGTCGCCCGCCACACGGACCGAACGGGCCGTTACGATACCGCCGAGGGAAATCACCGCCACTTCCGTCGTGCCTCCGCCGATGTCGACGACCATGCTGCCCGTCGGCTCCCAGACCGGCAGATCCGCGCCGATCGCCGCCGCGAACGGCTCTTCGATCGTATACGCTTCGCGCGCTCCCGCCTGCTTCGTCGCGTCTTCCACCGCGCGCTGTTCGACGGCCGTAATGCCGGACGGCACGCAGACCATCACGTTCGGATGACGTTGGAACATGGAACGCTTCTTCTGCGCCTGGTTGATGAAGTACTTGATCATCGTCGCCGTCGTGTCGAAATCGGCGATGACGCCGTCTTTCATCGGACGGATGGCGCGGATGTTGCCCGGCGTGCGTCCGATCATTTTTTTCGCGTCTTCGCCGACCGCTTCGATGGTCTTCGTATCGGTGCGGAGCGCCACGACGGACGGTTCTCTGACCACGATTCCTTTGCCTCGTACGTATACCAGCGTGTTTGCCGTTCCCAAGTCGATTCCCAGATCCTTATTGCCCATCATTTTCGTTTAACTCCCTTTCTCATTCTGAATTCGCTATTATGCGTCCGATTGATTGTCGTTGAATGTACCGTTTGCCGCCCGTGCGCAATAAGTCCGTCCGAATATGGACGGAAAATTCACATCAGGCCCTGCTCTTTGAGGCTGACGTAGGTATCGTCGCCCACGACGATATGGTCGAGCACGTCGATGCCGACGATCCGGCCCGCTTCGGCAAGCCTTTTGGTCAATGCGATGTCTTCCGGGCTCGGAGCCGGATCGCCGCTCGGATGGTTATGGGCGCATACGATCGAAGCGCTGCTCCATTTGATCGCGGCACGAAATACCTCGCGGGGATGCACGATCGAGGCGTTGAGGCTTCCGACCGAAAGCGTTTCTTGACCGATGATATGATTTTTCGTGTTCAAAAACAGGCAGACGAAATGTTCCTTGCGCAAACGATCCAACTGCTCCCGAACCGCTTCGTACGCATCCCTCGGGCTGCGGACGACCACTTTTTCTCCGAAGCTTTTGCGCGACAAACGAAGCCCGAGTTCGATCCCGGCCTTCAACTGAACGGCCTTCGCAGGCCCTACTCCCTTGATCTTGGTCAGCTCCGATACGCTGAGGTCGGCCAGTCCCTTAAGACTGCCGGCCTCGCCCAGCACGCGCTGGGCAACCTGTACGGCCGACTCGCCGCGCACGCCCGTCCGAAGAAGAATGGCGAGCAGTTCGGAATGGCTCAGCGCGCCGGCGCCGTACTGCAGCATACGCTCTCTGGGCCGCTCTTCGCTCGGCAGGTCGCGCAGCAGACGGGTAAGATGAGACTCCATGATTCTCCTCATTTCGCGGGTCTCCGCAAACGGGTACTCATGCGTGTTTCAAGCGGACTCCAATTATGTAATCCTGCCGCAGGGCAGCCGAAATACGGAACCTCAGGGGTTGGACGGGAGCAAGTTTACGCCGAAGCCTTCGAGCATTTCGCCCAGCAAAGCCAGAGGCAGACCCACCACCGTAAAATAATCGCCTTCGATCGACTCGACGAGCAGTGCTCCGAGACCTTGTATCGCATAAGCGCCAGCCTTGTCCATCGGCTCTCCGCTTTTCACATAATCCTCAATTCGCCGTTCGCTCAATTCTTTCATTCGCACGTTCGTAAACCGGTGCGACACTTCGGCTCTTCCGCTTGCCGCGTCGATGCAGGCGGCACCGGTGTACACCCGATGTTCGCGCCCGCTCAGCAGACTCAGCATCCGAACCGCGTCGGCCGCGTCCTTGGGCTTGCCCAATACGGCGCCGTCCAGCACGACGATCGTGTCGCTGCCGACGATCACTCCTTCGGAGCGGGCACGGCGTTCCATCACCCACTCGGCTTTGCGGAGCGCAAGATCCTCGACGATCCGCTCGGGCGTCCAATCGCCCGGCACCTCTTCGGAAGCGCCGCTCGGCTCTACGGTAAAGTCCGCTCCGAGCGAGGCCAGCAGTTCGCGTCTTCTCGGAGAGGAGGAAGCGAGTATGATTTGACGTGTTTTTCTGTCGTTCGATGAATGGTTCAAAATGGAGAAAGCTCCTTTTTGCCGGTAAGATCGATGCCGCGGATTCGCCTCTCGCTCCACCGGTACTTCGGGACGGCTTGGACGTCCGCGCGACGAACCGATCCTCGGTCCGCTCCACAACCGGAAAACAGCTGCGGCAAGCCTTCGGCCAAACAGAAGCGCAGCTCCGGATCTCTATTGTATGCCAAAAGGCATTTTGAACAAACATTATTATACGTGCTAATCGGCGGCAACACAAACTTAAATCGCTTGGCGGCTGGGGACGAAGACGGAAAAAGCCGCTCCGGGCCGCAGCAGCGGTCTCGAAGCGGCTTCAAACCGATCGGTCGAACAAAGGCCCGCAGGCGGCCGATTATATCGCCCTGCTCTTCCAATCTTCGGCGAGCGCATGCGACACTTTCCAGATATCGCCCGCTCCCATCGTGATCACGAGGTCGCCGTCCTTGAGACGTCCGGTCAGATCTGCCAGCACTTCTTCCTTCGTGGCCAGGTAGCGCGCGTTCGGGCTGCTGTTCTGTCTGATCAGATCGGTCAGCGACGACGAATGCACGCCTTCGATCGGCTGCTCGCCCGCCGGCGAGTAGATGTCGACGATGATCGCTTCGTCGGCGTCGGCGAACGCCCGGCTGAACGCATCCATCAGGAAAAAGGTCCGCGTATAGCGCTGCGGCTGGAACACTGCGATAATCCGTTTGCCCGTCGATTTCGCCGCGCGCAGCGTCGCTTCGATCTCCGTCGGATGATGCGCGTAATCGTCCACCACCAGCACGCCGGCTGCGTCGGCCAGCACCTGGAAGCGGCGCTTCGCGCCGTGGAACTTCGACAGCCCGGCTGCGGCTTCCGCAAACGGAATGCCGGCCTTCATGCAGGCGATGAGAGCCGCCGTCGCATTGTAGACGTTGTACTTGCCCGGCACGAACAGCTCCACTCGCCCCAGCTCCCGGCCTTCCGCGCTCACGGTGAACGAAGCGCGCCGGTCGCCCAGCTCGATGTCCGAGATCCGGTAATCGGCGTCTTCCCCCATCCCGTATGTAACGAGCCCGCAGGTCAGCCGAGGCATCAGCTCGCGCAGGTTCTCGTCGTCGGCGCAGACGATCGCATAGCCGTCTTCGCGCGTCTGGTTCAGGAACTGCACGTACGCTTCCTTGATCTTCTCGAAGCTGCCGTCGTAATTCTCCAGATGGTCCGCTTCGATATTGGTCACGATGCTGATGTACGGATGGTATTGCAGGAACGTGCCGTCGCTCTCGTCGGCTTCCGCCACGACGAATTCGCTTTTGCCGGCTTTGGCGTTCGTGCCGAGACCGACGATTTCGCCGCCGATGATGTAGGTCGGATCGGCGCCGCATTCTTCCATCGCCAGCGCGGTCATCGACGAAGTGGTCGTTTTCCCGTGCGCTCCCGCAACGGCAATCCCTTTGCGCTCGTTCAGCAGACGCGCCAGCATCTGCGAGCGGTGCAGCGTCGGAATGCCGAGCCGCTGCGCTTCCACTCTCTCCACGTTATCTTCCGGCAGCGCCGTGGAATACACGACGACGTCGGCTCCCTCCACGTACTCCGCTTTATGTCCGTAATGAATCTCCGCGCCCTGCGCGGCAAGCTTTTTCGTCAATCCCTGTTCGGCCACGTCGGACCCCGTAATTTTATGTCCCATTTCCAGCAGTACCCGGGCGATCGCGCTCATGCCGTAACCGCCGATGCCGATGAAATGGATGTGTTCTGTCTTTTTCATAATGTGTTTCACCAACCTTTCTCAGAATCGGCCTGGTGCAGCAGCTGCGCACGCACGTCGGAAATCAGATACAGCGTCCCGGAGACGACCCCGAGGTCCTCCGGCCCGATCGAAGCTTCAAACGCGGCCAAAGCCGTCTTCCAGTCGGGCTGCACGACGATGCGAAGTTCCGGCTTGGCGTATTGTCCGCGAAGCCCTTCCGCAATGTCGGCAAGCGCCGAAGCGTCCATTTTTTTGCGAAAGTCCGGTTCCGTCACGATAAGTTCGTCCACTATCGGCAGAATCGACTTGAAATAATCCTCGTGGCTCTTGGTGGACAGCATGCCCATCATAAGCACCAATCTGCCGTACTTCCAACCGGTACGCAGGCTCTGCGCCAGCGCCGCAGCGCCTTCCGGGTTGTGCGCGCCGTCCATCAAAATGCGCGGCTGTTCGCGAACAAGCTCCATCCGGCCCGCCCAAAAAGCTTCGCCGAAGCCGGCAGCCGTCTTATCGTCGTCGAGCTGGAATGCCATGTACTGCCGCAGCACTTCGAGCGCCATGAAAGCGCCCGCCGCGTTCTCCAGCTGGTATTCGCCGCGAAGCGAAAGAGACAGGTCGAATTCGCGGAAAGGCCCCTTGAAATGCAGGCTTTGACCGTCTTCGCCGCTGCTCGTTTTTTCGTAAGCAAACTGTTCGCCCGCCGCATAGCAGGTGCTTTTGCGCGCCAGAGCCGTCTCTTTGATCACCTGCAGCGCTTCCGGTTGGCTTACGCCGGTCACGACCGGAACGCCCGGCTTGATGATGCCCGCTTTCTCGGCCGCGATCTTCTCCAGCGTATCCCCGAGAATGTCCATATGGTCGTGGCCTACGTTCGTGATGATCGAAAGCACCGGATTGACGATGTTCGTCACGTCCATGCGTCCTCCGAGACCCGTTTCCCACACGACGACGTCGGGGAAACACACGTCGGCGTAGTACAGAATCGCTAGCGCGGTCGATACTTCGAACATGGTCGGAGAGCCGAGTTCGGTCTCGGCCATTTCCTCCACGACGGGACGCAGCCGATTGGACAGTTCCAGCAGCGTCTCTTCCGGAATGTCCTGTCCGTTGTACTGGAACCGGTTCGTGAATTTCGTGATGTAGGGGGACGTGAACGTCCCTACGTCGTAACCGTTATGAATAAGCGCGCTGGTCAGAAACGCGCAGGTCGAACCTTTGCCGTTCGTGCCCGCGACGTGAACGAATTTGAGGCGGCGGTGCGGATGGCCGAACTTCTCCATCAGCTGTTCGATTCGTTCCAATCCGGGACGGATGCCGAACGGAAGAAGTCCGTTGATCCAATCCACCGCTTCCGCATAAGAAGTCAGGGGCGCCGAAACGCCCCGGTCGTTGTTGTCCATCGCTGACCCACCTTACCCTTTCAACTCGGCGATGCGGGCCAATACTTTGTCTCGCTTGTCGGAGTAATCCGCCTGCTTGGCGCGCTCTTCTTCGATGACGTGCGCAGGCGCTTTCGACGTGAAGCCCGGATTGGACAGCTTCTTGTCGACGCGTTCCACTTCGGAGTTGAGCGTCTTCACTTCTTTTTCGAGACGGGCGATTTCCTGGGCGATGTCGATCAGGCCCGCAAGCGGCAGATACAGCTCGGCGCCCGTGATCACCGAAGTCATCGCTTTGTCCGGCGCCTGCAAATCCAGCCCGCTGACGTATTCGGACGTATTGCAGAAGCGGCGGATGTAGCCTTCGTTCGCCGTCAGAATCTCCAGCGTTTCCGGCGACGTCGCTTTGACGTTCAATTCGATCTTTTTGCTCATCGGAACGTTCACTTCGGCGCGGATGTTGCGGACCGAGCGGATAATCTCCATCAGCAGTTCCATTTCGCGCGCGGCTGCCGCGTTCTCGAGCGATTCGTCGTACGTCGGCCACTGGGCCAGCGTGATCGTCTCGCCTTCGTGCGGCAGATGCTGCCAGATCTCCTCGGAAATGAACGGCATGAACGGGTGAATCATGCGCATCGTGCGGTCGAGCACGTAAGCGAGAACGGACTGCGTTTTGGCTTTCGCCGCGGCGTCTTCCCCGTACAGCGACAGCTTGGCGAACTCGATGTACCAGTCGCACAGATCGTCCCAGATGAAGTTGTAGAGCAGACGGCCGGTTTCCCCGAATTCGTAGGAATCCATCAAGCGCGTAATGTCGCGCGCCGTCTCGTTCATGCGGTGCAGAATCCAGCGGTCCGCCGTCGTCAGTTCGCCGGTAATGTCGATCTGTTCGTATTTGAATCCTTCCAGATTCATCAGCGCGAAACGCGAAGCATTCCAAATCTTGTTCGCGAAGTTGCGGATCTGCTCGACGCGTTCGAAGCGGAAACGCAGATCCTGTCCCGGCGTAATGCCCGTGGACAGCATGAAACGCATGGCATCCGCGCCGTATTGGTCGATAACTTCGAGCGGATCGACGCCGTTGCCGAGCGACTTGGACATCTTGCGTCCTTCGCTGTCGCGGACGAGGCCGTGCATCAGCACGTCCTTGAACGGAACCTGATCGGTAAATTCGAGCGCGGTAAAGATCATCCGGGCAACCCAGAAGTAGATAATGTCGTAGCCCGTCACGAGCACGTCGGTCGGGTAATAGCGCTTCAGGTCTTCCGTCCGCTCCGGCCAACCCAGCGTGGAGAACGGCCACAGCGCGGAACTGAACCACGTATCGAGCACGTCCTCGTCCTGTCTCAGGTCGTCGCGGCCGGCAAGCTTGCGCGCTTCTTCTTCCGTTTTCGCGACGAATACTTCGCCGGTCTCGTCGCAGTGCCAGGCCGGAATACGGTGTCCCCACCACAGCTGACGGGAGATACACCAGTCGCGGATATTTTCGATCCAGTGCAGATACGTTTTTTCGAAACGCTCCGGCACGAAGTTTACGCCGTTTTCCGAATTTTGCGCGTTGATGGCCCGTTCGGCCAGCGGCTGCATTTTGACGAACCATTGCGTGGACAGGTAAGGCTCGACCACCGCTCCGGTCCGCTCGCTGTGGCCGACCTGGTGCACGTGATCTTCGATGCCGACCAACACGCCCTGTTCCTTCAGATCGGCGACGATCTTTTTGCGGCAGTCCGCGCGGTCGAGACCGGCATAAATGCCCGCTTCCTCGTTCATCGTGCCGCCTTCGTCCATCACGTTGATCTGCGGCAGATCGTGGCGAAGGCCTACTTCGAAGTCGTTCGGATCGTGCGCCGGCGTGATCTTGACCGCGCCGCTGCCGAAGTCTTTTTCGACGTATTCGTCGGCGATGACCGGAATCTCGCGGCCGATGATCGGCAGTACGAGCATCTTGCCGACCATGTCCGCGTAGCGTTCGTCTTCCGGGTGAACGGCTACGGCCGTATCGCCCAGCATCGTTTCCGGCCGGGTCGTCGCGACCGTGATGGAGCCGCTTCCGTCCTTCAGCGGATATTTCAGGTGATACAGGTGACCCTGCGTTTCCTTGTATTCGACTTCGATATCCGACAGCGCGGTGCGGGCGGCCGGGTCCCAGTTGATGATACGCTTACCGCGGTAGATCAGGTCTTTCTCGTACAGCTTGACGAACACTTCCTTGACCGCGTCCGACAGCCCTTCGTCCAGCGTGAAGCGTTCGCGCGAATAATCGAGCGACAGACCCATTTTCGCCCACTGCGACTGAATGTTCGCGGCATAAGTATGTTTCCATTCCCACGCTTTCTCCAGGAATTTCTCGCGCCCCAGATCATAGCGGCTCACGCCTTCTTCGCGCAGCTTCTGTTCCACCTTGGCCTGCGTGGCGATGCCCGCGTGATCCGTTCCCGGCAGCCACAGCGCGTCGTAGCCCTGCATGCGCTTGGCGCGGATCAGGATATCCTGCAGCGTGAAGTCCAGCGCGTGGCCGATGTGCAGCACGCCCGTGACGTTCGGCGGCGGGATGACGATGGTATACGGCTTCGCTTCCGGCACGCGGCCGGCTTTGAAGAATCCGTTCTCCATCCAGTATGTGTACCATTTCTGCTCCGCGGACTTCGGATCGTAAGTCGTCGGCAGAGAGGTTTGATTTTCGTTGCTTTGAATATCCGACATCGGACAGCCCTCCCGTTAATGTGTTCAAGTTAAAAGGCAATAAAAAAAGCCCTTCGTCGCAAAGGACGAAAGGACTTGCTTTCGCGGTACCACCTTTGTTCCGCAGCCAGCCGTTTTCCGCAGGAAATTCGGTGTCCTGATCAGGACGCTTCCGGAGGAAAATCAGCACGCTTATCAGCATTCGCCGAAAAAATCGGCAGCCCTGCTGCGGCACTCGTACGGGTAACGGCCGTAAACCGGTCCTCCCTAGCTTCGACGGCCATCCGATTGCGAACGCCGGGCGATATTCAGGAAAACGACTCCCGGGCGACTTCGGCCAGCGCATGTCCTACGGAATCTTCCAGCCTCTGGATTCCGCTCTCTGAAGGGGCTGCCGCCTACTCTTCCCGTTCTACGTCTTTGATTTTAAAGTTGCGTGAATATCCTTTATCATACCTTGAGCGTCCGCGCTCGTCAATGATTCTTCGCGGAACTTGCCATGTCATGTCAGACGGTTAAGCAGCGAACGCATATCGTCCGGCAGCGGGTCGGCGGCTTCGATCCGTTCTCCGCTGAAAGGATGCACGAATTCGAGCCTTTCGCCGTGCAGCGCCTGCCGGTTCAAGGCGTCGGGCGGTCCGCCGTACAGGACGTCGCCGATCAGCGGATGTCCCGCATGAGCCATATGCACGCGGATCTGATGCGTGCGGCCGGTCTCCAGCGTCAGCCGGACCAGGCTGGCCCGGTCTCCCGCAAGCGTCTCGAGCAGTTCGACTCGGGTCAGCGCCTCCTGGCCGCCGGGGGATACCCGGCGGCGGCTCTTATGATGGCGGTCGCGTCCGATCGGCGCGTCGACGACGCGCAGGGACGGCGGGACTTTGCCTTGGACGACCGCGACGTACGCGCGGCCGATCGCCTTCTCGCGCATCCGCGCGTCCATCGCCGACCGCGCGAACTCGCCTTTGGCGTACAGCACCGGCCCGGACGTGTATTCGTCCAGCCGGTGCACGTGATGCACGGCGCAGGCTTCGCCGTGCATCTGGTAGTGCGCGGCGACGGCGTTCGCCAGCGTCAGGCGCCGCGCGCCGCCGTCGGGATGCACCGGCATCCCGGCGGGTTTATGGACGACTAAGCAGAAGTCGTCCTCGTACAGCGCTTCGAGCCCCTCTTCGGTCCAGAGGGGCTCGAAGCCGAGGGCTTCGTCCGGGCGCAGCCGCAGCCGTGCGCGGCCGCCCCGGACCTGCACTTCGCCCGCGTGCAGCAGCCGGCGGGCGAGCTTGTCCGGCACGCCGAGCGCCGCGGCGGCCAGAAGTTCCGGCCCGGCAGCCGCGGCTTCCGCGGGCAGCGCCGTCTCGATCCACTCGCCGCGGCGCGTCCAGGAACGCGCCATCAGAGCGACAGCAGCGCGCCGCGGTGCGCTTCGATCGTGGCGTCGATATCTTCGTCGCTGTGTACGCCGGAGACGAACATTCCTTCGAACTGCGAAGGCGCCACGCTGACGCCGCGGTCGATCATCGCCGCGAAATAGCGGCGGAACAGGTCCAGATCGCTGTTCTTGGCCGTGTCGTAATTGACTACCGGCCCTTCCGCGAAGAACGGGCAGACCATCGAGCCGACGCGGTTGATCGTGACCGGAATGCCGGCTTCCTTGGCATTCTTCTCGAAGCCCGCCTGCAGACGGGCGCCCGCTTCTTCCAACCGGTCGTACACGGCCGGCGTCAGCAGCTTCAGCGTCGTATAGCCGGCCGCCATCGCCAGCGGGTTGCCGCTCAGCGTGCCGGCCTGGTAGATCGGGCCGCTCGGCGCGACCTGCTCCATAATTTCGCGTTTGCCCCCGTAAGCGCCGACCGGAAGGCCGCCTCCGATGACCTTGCCGAAGCAGGTGAGATCCGGAGTCACGCCGAAGCGTCCCTGCGCGCTGTTCAAGCCGACGCGGAAGCCCGTCATGACTTCGTCGAAGATCAGGATGCTGCCGTGGCGCTCCGTCACTTCGCGCAGGCCTTCCAGGAAGCCGGGCTGCGGAGGGACGACGCCCATATTGCCTGCGACGGGTTCGACGATGATGCAGGCGATCTGCTCGCCGAACTTGTCGAATGCCAGCCGCACCGAGTCGAGATCGTTATAAGGGACGGTAATCGTATTCGTCGCCACCGCTTCCGGCACGCCCGGGCTGTCCGGCAGGCCGAGCGTCGCCACGCCCGATCCCGCCTTGATCAGCAGACTGTCGCTGTGGCCGTGGTACGAGCCTTCGAATTTCAGGATTTTGTCGCGTTTGGTCACGCCGCGCGCCAGGCGAATCGCGCTCAAGGTCGCCTCCGTGCCGGAGTTGACCATGCGCACGATGTCCACCGACGGCACCCGCTCGGCGACGAGCTTCGCCATCTCGGTCTCCAGCAGCGTCGGCGCGCCGAAACTTGTGCCTTTGGCCGCCGTTTCCTGCAGGGCGCGCACCACGTCCGGATGCGCGTGGCCCATGATCAGCGGTCCCCAGGAGCCTACGTAGTCGATAAAGACGTTGCCGTCGATATCGTACACGCGGCAGCCTTCGCCCCGCTCGATGTAGACCGGCGTCAAGCCGACCGATTTGAATGCCCGTACGGGGCTGTTGACGCCGCCCGGGATATATTGTTTCGCTTCTTCGAAAGCGGCGCTCGAACGGGTATCGACGCGCTTGGATACGGATTCGCTCATGGGATCACTCCTTCGGATTTATCGGCGGGCGGCCGGAAACGCCGCCAGGAAGGCTTTCCGCCTGCCCGCCGCTTGGCCCGGGCGGCTCTTCGGTGCCCCCGGGGATCTGCCGCGCGCAGGCTCTTCGTTACGCCCGCGCGTCTCTTATTCCGCTTGTTTCGAAAGTTCCTCTTCCAGAATCAGTTCCGTTCTTCGCGCAGCCAGCGTGCCGCGTCTTTGGCATGGTAGGTGATGATAATGTCCGCTCCCGCGCGCTTCAAGCCCGTCAGCATCTCCATCACGATACCTTTTTCGCTGATCCAGCCGTTGCCTGCAGCCGCTTTGACCATCGAATATTCGCCGCTGACGTTGTAGGCCACGAGCGGCAGATCGAATTCGTTTTTGATCGTGCGGATAATATCCATATAGGCCAGAGCCGGCTTGACCATCAGCATGTCCGCGCCTTCAAGCACGTCGCTCTCCGCCTCGCGGATCGCTTCCAGCGCGTTGGCCGGGTCCATCTGATACGTCTTGCGGTCGCCGAACTGCGGCGCCGAATCGGCGGCTTCGCGGAACGGACCGTAGAACGCAGAGGCATACTTGACCGAATAGGCCATGATCGGAATTTGTTCGTAGCCGGCGGCGTCGAGCCCTTCCCGGATCGCCTGGACGTAACCGTCCATCATGTTCGACGGCGCGATGATGTCCGCGCCGGCTTCGGCTTGGGACACGGCAGCGCGCACAAGCAGTTCCAACGACTCGTCGTTCAGCACGTCGCCGTGCACGTGGCCGTCGCGTTCGAACGTGTGAACCATGCCGCAGTGGCCGTGATCGGTGAATTCGCACAGGCAGGTATCGGCCACGACCAGAAGGTCCGGGTACCATTCCTTGATTTTGCGGGTCGCCTGCTGAACGATGCCGTCCGATGCGTATGCGCCCGTGCCTACGCTGTCTTTCGTTTCCGGAATGCCGAACAGAAGAACCGCTTTGATGCCCAGGCCGGCAATCTCGTCCACTTCGGCTTTCAACATGTCGATCGAGAGGTTATAGACGCCCGGCATCGAGCTGATTTCGGTCTTGACGCCTTCTCCGTAAGTGACGAAGATCGGCATGATAAAGTCGTCCGCGCTGATCGCGGTCTCGCGCACCATGCTGCGCAGCGCCGCGGTGCGGCGCAGACGGCGGTGTCTAACGGTCGGAAATGCCATGATACAGGACTCCTTTTCGAATAGGGATTGGGCCGGAACGTTCGTCCCGGCAAAAATCCGGCCGGCCCCTCTTCGCGAGAGGTTCCGGCCGCATGCGCTTCATCGATTATGCTGAATTTTTGATGTATTCCGCTCCTTCGTCTTCTGCTCGAAAGAGCGGCTTCGGATCGGCGACCTTAAGACGCCGCTTCTTTTAAATACCCGTTTCTCCGCCGTCCGTCTCCGCTTTCCATGCGCAAAGCGCGGCCACCAGGCCTTCGATCGTCGCTTCTTCCGCGAGTATGCCGACGTTCAAGCCGGCTTCCTCGGCCGTCTTCGCCGTCTGCGGACCGATGCAGGCGATCGCCGAACGGTTCAGAAGCTCTGCCGCGTTCTCCACCTTCATTCTTTTCAGCACCGCGAGCAGGTTGCGCACGGTCGACGAGCTGGTGAAGGTGACGGCATGGACTTTTCCGTCCTGCAGCAGATCGAGCAGCTCTTCGTCGTCTTCGCCGGTCAATACCGTCTCGTACGTATCGAGCTCCGTGACTTCCAGACCGCGCTCGCGCAGCGTCCCGGGCAGCCAACTGCGCGCAAGGTCGCCTCTGGGCAGCAGCGCGCGCTGCCCCGGCAGCAGCTGTTCCCCGTAAGCGTCGATCATGCCTTCGGCATCGAACTTCTCCGGCGGCGCTTCGCTGCGGATCCCGCGCTGGCGCAGCGCTTCGATCGTAGCCGGACCGACGGCCGCAATGCGGGCCCGATGCAGGCAGCGGACGTCCCTTCCCGAATGATCCAGGTGCCGGAAAAAATATTCCACGCCGTTGACGCTGGTGAAAAACACCCATTCATAGCTTTCGATGCGCGCAAACGCTTCGCGGATCGCCGCCAACTTTTCCTCGCTTTCCGGCATGATCGTTTCGATCACCGGGAACTCGTACGGCTCGCCGCCGAGTTCCTCGATCCGGTCCACCAGTTCGCTCGCCTGGCTGCGCGATCTCGTAACGAGGATCCGCTTTCCGAACAGCGGCATCTGTTCGGCCCAGTGCAGACGTTCGCGCTGACCGACGACGTCGCCGACCACGATGACGGCCGGCGGCTTGAAATCGCGCTCCGCCACCTTGTCCGCGATATCCGCCAGCGTGCCGATCAGCGTTTCCTGCTCGGCGCGGGTGCCCCAGCGAACCAACGCGACCGGCGTGGAAGCCGGCCGGCCGTGCTTCAGCAGCTGTGCCGAGATGTGCCCGATCTGCGCCACGCCCATCATGAAAACGAGGGTCCCGGTCGCATGCGTGACCTTGTCCCATTTGATCATCTTATCGAGCTTTTCCGGGTTCTCGTGCCCCGTAATGACGGAGAACGACGAAGCCAGATTCCGGTGCGTTACGGGAATGCCCGCGTAAGCCGGAACGGCGATGGAAGACGTGATGCCCGGAACGATCTCGTATTCGATGCCGTGCTGACGCAGCTCTTCCGCTTCTTCCCCCACGCGGCCGAACACGGTCGGATCTCCGCCCTTAAGCCGGACGACCACATGGCCTTCGAGCGCCAGCTCGACCAACAGCTTATTGATGTCTTCCTGCTTCATCGTATGGCGTTCCGTCCGTTTGCCCACGTAGATTTTGCGGGCGCCGGGCTTCATCTGCCGCAGCAGCCGGGGACTCGCCAGACGGTCGTACACGACCACGTCCGCCTTTTTGATGCATTCGAGCCCTTTCAGCGTAATCAGCTTCGCGTCGCCGGGGCCCGCTCCGACCAAATATACTTTCCCTTTCGTCATTCGCTCAGCCCCTCGCCTGTTCAAGAATCTCGTTCGCGCCCTTATCCGCCAGCAGCCGCGCAACCTCGCGGCCCAGCGCCTCCGGATCGGTTCCGGCTGACGATTCTTTGAGCAGCAGACTTCCGTCCGGCTTCCCGACAAGTCCCGTGAGGCGAACGGTTCTCTTATCGTCGCCCAGCACGGCGTAAGCTCCGATCGGCACTTGACAGCCGCCGTTCAGCGAAGCCAGCAGCGAACGTTCCGCCGCCACGGTCAGCGCCGTCTCCTCGTCCTGGTAGCGTCCCAACAGTTCAAGCAGCTCGGCGTCGTTCTCGCGGCATTCGATCCCCAATGCGCCCTGACCGACGGCCGGCAGGCATACTTCGACCGGAAGATAGGACGTAATCCGGTCTTCCCAACCCATTCGCTTCAAGCCGGCGGCCGCCAGCAGAATCGCGTCGAAACCCTCGGTTTCCAGCTTGCGTATCCGCGAATCGATATTGCCGCGAATCCATTCCACTTTAAGGTCCGGCCGGTAGGCCAGCAGCTGGCTGGAACGCCGCAGGCTGCTCGTGCCGACCTTCGCTCCCTGCGGCAGGCCGTCCAGATCGACGCCTTCCCGCGAAATCAGGCAGTCGCGCGGATCCTGCCGCAGCGGCACGGCTCCGTTGACCAGGCCTTCCGGCAGAGCCGACGGCATATCCTTCATGCTGTGCACCGCCATATCGATCTCGCCTTCGAGAAGCGCCTGCTCGATCTCCTTCACGAACAATCCTTTGCCGCCGACTTTCGACAGCGTCACGTCGAGAATCCGATCGCCTTTGGTTACGATTTTCTTCACTTCGAAACAAACGTCCAGGCTCAGTTCGCCGGCCAGCTTCTCCAAAGCCGCGATGACCTGATTCGTCTGGGTCAGAGCCAGCGCGCTCTGTCTCGATCCTACTACAATTGTACGCATCCCCGTTATTCCTCCCGCTCTCTCTCGATCCATGCGGCGGCTTCCGTTTCGCTCCACGGCACGAATGTATCTTGTCTAATCTGGTCCAGTATATCGGTTTCCGCCAATTTTCGCATCAAACGATGCCGGGTTTCCGGCTCGATCACCGTCTCCCTGACTTTTTTGCGCATAAAATAAAGGAACTCGGCGTACGTTTCGTATTCGTCGCCGAAACGTTCGTCGAGTTCCCGAATCAGCGCGGATGCGGCGGACGGTCCGGCGCCCGACGTCGAAGCCGTCACGATCAGCCTTCCCCGGCGCAGCACGGCCGGATGAATAAAATTCCCCGCCTGCGCGCGGCTGGCCGCATTGACGAGCGCCCCTTGACGGCGAGCCGCTTCCGCGATCCTCTCGTTCAGCGTTTCGTCTCCGCTGGCCGCGTATACGATGCGGTAGCCGTCGACGTCTTCTTCGGACGCTTCCCGCCTTAACCATCGCAGCGTTCCCGCCGCTTCGAGCTCCCGTATTTCGGGCTCGGCTTCGGGACTGATCAGCGTAATGTCGGCGCCCGCTTCGGCGAGCTGTCTCGCCTTGCGGCCCGCGATCCGGCCCCCGCCGACGACCAATACCCGCATGTCCCGAACGTCCAGCATGATCGGCATATACTCTGTCATTACCCGCTCAGCCCCCGTTCCACTTGTGATACTCGGAAAATGCGTTGCTCAGCAGGTTGATGATTACGAGCGCATAGCCGGCCAGCGTCCATTTGGCAATCGAAAAGCCCGAATACTTGCTCGTCCGCTTCAATAAAAAATACAACCCGTATACCGCCAGCGCCGCAAACGTCGTAATCCCTTTGACATCGAGCAGCATTTCCCAGCGACGCTGCGCCACGATCAGCAGAAAAGCGACCAGCAGCGACACGATGAGCAGCGGCGTACCCGTCAGCACGGATACATGCGCCCAACGCTCCGTCTGTTCCAGGCTCGGCAGGCGCCGGATCATGTCGTTCCACTTTTTCCGCTTAAGCATCGCATACAGAAACAAGTACAAAATGCCGAACACGGCCGCAATCGTAAGCGCCACAAGGCTCAAGTTCGCCAGCACGACGTGCAGAATCAGCAGCAGCTTCTGCGTGTACCCGATATGCTCCGCATGCTGGCCGACCGGGAACCAGAACTCGTTCAGCACGCTGGCTGTGAAGCCGACGATCCCCAGCAGCAGCACGACGAACTCCGCCTTCTGCGTCAGCGCCAATCCGAACCCGGCCGACGTCAGCACGAAGATGAACAGAAACAGAAAATCGTAAACGGAAAAAATCGGCACCCGGCCTTCCAGCACGATGCGCACCGCTATTACGGAAAACTGCAGCAGCGCCGTGACGCCAAGAAGCCCTGCGCCGATCCGCCGGGATCTCACGCTGCGGCTTACGCAATCGGAGAAATAGAACAGAAGGCTCAGGGCATAAATGTAGATCATCAGTTCAATCAAACTCGCAAGCAGCAGCATGCCGTTCACCCACCTAAAGGACTGCCGGACGCAGACTGAAAGCCGGACTGCCCGCAGTCGTTTTTACCGCTTCCCGAGACTCGGCCGCTTCGGTTTCTTCCAACCTGGACTCGAGCGCGAAAATTTTCGTGAACATTTCGACGGCTTCCGCGCCGTCCCGCTCCGCCGCCATTTCCTTGACCCGGTTGATCGGATCGTGCATCATCTGGTTGGCGACGCTTTTCATCAACCGGCCGATGACTTTGCGCTGGCGCTCGTCCAGCTCCGGCAGCTTGTTGAAAAGACTGTCGAGCGTTTCTTGGTGAATGTCGGTCGCTTTGTCCTGCAGCGCGCGGATGACCGGACGCACGCCCAGCGTTTTCAGCCAGCCGTAAAAGTTGTCCGATTCCTGGGCGATCATCCGCTCGATCTTGACCGCTTCGGCGCGGCGGAGCTCCATATTGCTCTCCACGATGCCTTCCAGGTCGTCGATATCGTACAGGAAGATGCCCGGCAGCTCGGCCACCGTCGGATCGATATTGCGCGGCACGGCGATGTCGATCATGAACAGCGGACGCGAACGGCGCGCCGCCGACAGGTTTTTCACTTGCTCGCGCGTCAGCACATAGTCGGAAGACCCCGTAGAGCTGATGACGATATCGACTTCGCCGAGCATCGCCACGCCTTCTTCCAGCGTGCAGGAGACGCCGTTGAATCGGCCGGCCAGCTCGCGCGCTTTCTCGAGCGTCCGGTTGGCCACGATTACCTGGGCCGCGCCGCTGGCATACAGATGCTTGACCGTCAGTTCGCTCATTTTGCCGGCGCCGAGAATCAGCACCTTTTTGTCCGTAAACATACCGAAAATGCGCTTGCCGAGTTCGATCGCCGCATAGCTGACCGAAACGGCGTTTTCGCCGATCGAAGTCTCCGAATGGGCACGCTTGCCCAGCGTTACCGCCTGCTTGAAAAGCATGTTGAACCAGGTCCCGGTCGCTTTCTCCGCCTGAGCGGTCAGAAACGCCTGCTTAACCTGGCCGAGAATTTGAGTTTCGCCGAGCACCATCGAATCCAGTCCGCAGACGACCTTCATCAAGTGTTCGACGGCGTCTTCGTCTTCGTGCATATATAAATGCTGGGTAAAATCGGCTTTGGGAATACCGAACCACTGCTCCATGAAATTGCGGATATAAAAAGCGCACATGTGCAGCCGGTCCACCACGACGTACAATTCGGTCCGGTTGCAGGTGCCTACGATTACGCCTTCGAGAACGCTTTTCGTTTCTTTCAGCCGATAGAGCGCCTCCGGAAGGTCCTGTTCCGCAATGGCAAACCGTTCTCTGATGTCGACTGGAGCCGTCCGGTAATTCAACCCGACTACCATGATGTGCATAACAAGTTCACCGCCTGATCTGGGATTGCTGCTGAATAATTACGTCCTACAAACTATATAAAGTATATCACAACGTTCTCGGCCATTTCGGCAAATTAAATGAAATGTTTATGAATGTTTAGCGAAGCTAAAAGACTTGTTCAAGCCTCCAGTATAAATAAACGTCTCGACTCCCTGCGTAACATCTTGTCGATGCGTTCGATTTCTTCCGGGTTCAAAGACGCATGCCTGCGGTCGAGCAGCAGGTCGACCCGCATCCTGATATTTTCGATCTCCCTCTCAATATCGGTCGATCCGAAGCGATATTCAAGTTCGGGTACCTGATCGCGGTGTTCGAACACCAGCCGGCTGGCTCCGGGCGTCAATTCGATGATTCGGCGAACCGAGCCTTCCGCATAGAAATCGAGCATAACGAAGCCGGGATATATTCTTCTTACCATGCCGTCCCCTCTGAACGCGACGAACAATCTGCGGATCATATGGGTGAGGCGCGGATTGACAAGACGAAAAGAAAGCTCGCACACGAACAGGTTGCGCCGCCGATCGAACGGCAGATTCACTTCTTCTCCGCTTTCGTCTTCCAGCACGATCTCGCGGCTTCCGCTCTCGAGCACCCGCACCCGGTAACGGATGCGCGGATCTTGAATATGCTGCATAAATTTCGACATCTGGCTTTCCGGCAGCAGTAAACGGGCGTTGACGAATTCCGTAGCTAATCTCTGCGCCATAGCGGATCTCCTCGATTCCTCAGGATAGGTAAGCTTATCCCTATTATACCCGCTTTACGCCAAAAGACGGCTCCGCTGCCGGAGCCGTCCACTGCTCAAATCCGCGCGTATCACGCGGCTGAAACCGTTTTTGAAAGCGTTTTATTCCTTGTTGCGCCTTATTCCTGCTTTATTCGGCCGTTTCTTCTTCCGCGGCCGGACCCTCGGCTTCGGCGTTCGTTTCCGCTTCCGCCGCGCGCTCGTCCAGCGTCTTCAATTCGCCCAGATAGCTTTCGACGATCGTCCAAAGTTCCTCTTTGCCCATATCGTTTTCCGAAGAGAACATGACGAACGGATCGCCGGGACGCATGCCCAGATCCTGCTTGATAATCTTGGCGTGCTTCGGCCAACGGGTCTTCGGCACTTTGTCGGCTTTGGTCGTCACGACGCAGATCGGACGATCGTAGTGGGTCAGCCATTCGTACATCATGATATCGTCTTTGCTCGGCGGATGGCGCAGATCGACGACCATCAGGACAAGCTTCAGCGTCTCCCGCTCCAGCATATAGCGCTCGATCATCTGTCCCCAGACTTCCCGCTGCTGCTTCGAGACTTTGGCAAAGCCGTAGCCCGGAAAGTCCACGAAAAAGAACGATTGATTGACCAGATAATAGTTCATATGCTGCGTTTTGCCCGGAACGGAACTGGTCCGCGCCAGATTTTTGCGCCGCAGCATGCGATTGATCAGCGACGACTTGCCGACATTGGAGCGACCCGCCAGCGCGATTTCCGGCAGACCGTCCTGCGGATACTGCGCCGGTCCCACGGCACTGATCTTGAATTCGGAACTTGTTACATTCATGATTGAAATTTCCTCTCTCGGACCGCGCGAAGACGATCCGTTGGCGGATCGCCTTCGCTTATCCTCGTAACTTCTTGGTTTAATGAGTCTCCGCGTGAATCTCCGGCAGCCCGGCCGCTTCCGCAGCCAGCGCATGTTCCAGAACCTGGTCCATATGCGATACCGGCACGAATCGCACCGCTTCCTTCACGCTGTCCGGAATATCCCGCAGGTCGCGCTCGTTTTCCGCCGGCAGCAGCACTTTTTTGTACCCCGCACGATGGGCCGCAAGCGACTTCTCCTTCAGCCCGCCGATCGGCAGCACGCGTCCGCGCAGCGTGACTTCGCCCGTCATCGCCACGTCTTTGGATACGGCGCGGCCGGTAAGCGCCGAGATCAGCGCGGTCGCCAGCGTGATTCCGGCCGACGGTCCGTCTTTCGGCACGGCCCCTTCCGGAATATGAATATGCACGTCGTTTTTCTCGTAAAACTGGCCGTCGATCCCCAACTGTTCGGCCCGGGAACGGGTATAGCTGAACGCCGCTTGAGCGGATTCTTTCATCACGTCGCCCAGCTTGCCGGTCAGCGTCAGCTTCCCGGTGCCCGGCAGCACGCTGACTTCGATCGTCAGCGTCTCGCCTCCCACTTCCGTCCAGGCAAGTCCCGTCGCGCTTCCCACCTGATCCTCCGCTTCGGCAAGGCCGTAGCGGAATCTCGGGCTGCCGAGATATTCCTTCAAGGAATCTTTCGTCACCTCGATGCGCTCGCTTTTGCCGGAAACGATGGTCTTGGCCGCTTTGCGGCAGATCGAAGCGACCTGCTGTTCCAGATTCCGCACGCCGGATTCCCGCGTGTATTCGCGAATGATCTGGAGCAGTCCTTCTTCCGGCAGATCCAGCTGATCTTCGTTCAGCCCGTGCTCGCGCTTCTGCTTCGGCAGCAGATAACGCTTGGCGATCTCCAGCTTTTCCAGTTCCGTGTAACCCGGAATGTTCAGCACTTCCATCCGGTCGAGCAGCGGTCTCGGAATGCCCTGAAGCATATTGGCCGTCGTCACGAACATGACCTTGGACAGATCGTAAGGAATTTCGACGAAGTGGTCGCTGAACGTATTGTTTTGTTCGGGATCGAGCACTTCAAGCAGCGCAGCCGACGGGTCCCCGCGGAAATCCGACGCCATTTTGTCGATTTCGTCGAGCAGAAATACCGGATTGGAACTGCCCGCCGTGCGCATCCCCTGCAGAATGCGGCCCGGCATGGCACCCACGTAAGTCCGCCGGTGACCGCGAATTTCCGCTTCGTCGCGCACGCCGCCGAGCGAGACGCGTACGAATTCGCGGCCCAGCGATCGGGCGATCGAACGGGCCAACGACGTTTTGCCGACGCCGGGAGGTCCTACGAGGCACAGAATGGGCCCTTTCAGTTTTTTGACGAGCTGCTGCACCGCCAAGTACTCCAGCACGCGCTCCTTCGGCTTCTCGAGGCCGTAATGGTCTTCGTCGAGCACCTTCTCGGCCCGGGCGATATCCAGCACATCCTCGGTCTCCCGGCTCCAAGGCAGCGCCAGCAGCCAGTCCACGTAGCCGCGAATGATGCTGCCTTCCGCCGCGCTGGTCGGCATCCGCTCCAGCCGGTCAATCTCCTTTTTGATCCGCTCGTGAACTTTTTCCGGGAACTCTCCGTTTTCGAGCTGCTCCCGCAGCTCCTCGACTTCGCCGGCGTGGCCTT
The DNA here is from genome assembly GCF_011090185.1 of Saccharibacillus alkalitolerans. Taxonomy (GTDB): domain Bacteria; phylum Bacillota; class Bacilli; order Paenibacillales; family Paenibacillaceae; genus Saccharibacillus; species Saccharibacillus alkalitolerans. The sequence goes on from NZ_JAAFGS010000009.1 coordinate 33,803, forward strand.
CTTTCTCGCCGAGTTCTTTTTGAATCGCCTTCATTTGTTCGCGCAGGTAATACTCCTTCTGCGTTTTTTCCATCTGCTTTTTGACGCGCTGGCCGATTTTCCGTTCCAGTTCCAGCACTTCCCGCTCGTTGTTCAGCAGATCCAGCAGCTTCTCCAGACGGGAACGGAGTTCCACAGTCTCCAAAATCGCCTGCTTGTCCTTGATTTTCACCGGAAGATGGCTCGTGATGACGTCCGCCAGCCGTCCGGGTTCGTCGATATCCGACACGGCAGCCAGCGTTTCCGGCGTTACCTTTTTGGACAGATTGATATAATGCTCGAACTGGGTCAGGACGGTGCGCATCAGCGCATCGACTTCCGGGTCTTCCGTATCCGGCTCCGGCAGTTCGCGGGCGTATACTTCGTAAAAATCCCCGGTTTCCTCGATATATTCCAATACTTCGGCCCGTTCCAGTCCTTCGACCAACACGCGGATCGTCCCGTTCGGCAGCTTAAGCATTTGTCTGACTTTGGCAACCGTTCCGATTCGGAATATATCATCCTGCGTCGGTTCCTCGATATTCACTTCGGACTGCGAGCAGAGAAGAATCAAATGATCGTCGACCATCGCCTTTTCCAGCGCCTTGACCGATCGTTCCCGTCCGACATCCAGATGAAGCACCATACTCGGATAGACGAGAAGTCCCCGCAAAGGCAGCAACGGAAAACGGCGGTTTTTCTGTTTGTTCAATCCCATCGTTTTCACACCCCCAAAAGGCTTATCGCGCATGTGCTGCATGCGGCGTTTATGCGTGTGTTAAGTGTAGCATATCGCCGCTGCGCCCCGCAAAACGGGAAGCGGGCAGCGGCGAAAAAAGGCGGCCTGCCGGGCTTCCCCGCATGCCGCCTGTATTTTCCGCTCCGCCGCGCCTTACTGGGCGGCTTCCGCTTCGACTTTCGACGCGTTCGGCTGATGGCGTTCCTCGCGGCCCGGGATTTTGCCCGTCGCCTCGTAGGCTACCACGATCGCGTCGATTTCCTTTTTCAGTTCTTCGACCATGTCGGCTTCCGGCACCTTGCGAATCATCTTTCCGTACCGGAACAGCAGCCCTTCGCCCCGGGCGCCGGCAATCCCGATATCCGCTTCCCGCGCTTCCCCCGGCCCGTTGACGGCGCATCCCAGCACCGATACTTTGATCGGAACTTTGATCTTGGAGATATACTCCTCGACTTCGTTCGCGATCGAGAACAGGTCGATATCGAGACGCCCGCAGGTCGGACAGGAGACAAGCGTCGCCGCGTTCGTGATCAGACCGAACGTTTTGAGCAGCTCGCGCGCTACCTTGACTTCTTCGACCGGGTCAGCGCTGAGCGAGATGCGCACGGTGGAGCCGATGCCCATCGACAGCAGCGCTCCGATGCCTGCCGAACTCTTGATCGTGCCGGCATGCAGCGTGCCCGCTTCGGTGATCCCGAGATGCAGCGGATAAGGAATAACCTGCGCGGCTTTGCTGTAAGCTTCGATCGCCATCGGCACATCCGACGCTTTCAGCGAAACGATGATGTCGTGAAAATCGAGCTCTTCCAAAATGCCGATATGGAACAGCGCGCTTTCGACCATGGCGTCGGCCGTCGGGTAGCCGTATTTTTCAAGCAGGTGGTTCTCCAGCGAGCCGGCATTGACGCCGATCCGGATCGGAATGCCTTTTTCTTTGCACGCTTTGACGACGGCTTCTACTTTTTCGCGCTTGCCGATGTTGCCCGGATTAATGCGGACTTTGTCGATGCCGTTCTCGATCGCCTTCAGCGCCAGTTTGTAATTGAAATGAATGTCGGCAACCAAAGGAATATGAATGCGTTTTTTGATTTCCTTGATCGCATCCGCCGCTTCGTCGTTGTTGACGGTGACGCGAACGACCTGGCAGCCCGCTTCTTCGAGACGAAGAATCTCGGCTACCGTCGCTTCGACATCCGCCGTCTTGGTTGTGCACATGCTTTGAATGATCACTTCATCGCTGCCGCCAATAACCAGGTTGCCCACTTTTACGGGCCGTGTCTGATGTCTTAAATACATTTCGTTCGACCTCCAAATCGGAACAAGCAAGATAGCGTCCGCCAGGGACGCGAAGTGCGGATTTCAGTCCTGTGAATTCCCCATACTCACAGCAAACCGGCCAAACCATGTAGGTTGACCGGCTCGGCGTGAGACCTATTTCATGAAAGAGAAGCGCTTAGGCGCTCTCTTCCCGTTTTTTGTTTTTGCCTGCTTCCAATTCCGGAACGACCTTCTCTTTGACGACCTTCTCGGTGATGACGCATTCCGTCACGTCGTCGCGCGAAGGCACTTCGTACATGACGTCGAGCATCATTCCTTCGATGATCGCTCTCAGACCGCGGGCGCCGGTATTGCGCTTGATCGCTTCTTCGGCGATCGCGCGAAGCGCTTCGTCTTCGAAGACAAGATTGACGTTGTCCATCTCGAGCAGTTTCTTATACTGCTTGGTCAGGGCGTTTTTCGGCTCGGACAGGATGCGAACGAGCGTCTCTTCGTCCAGCGGAGCCAGAGTGGAGATGACCGGCAGACGGCCTACGAATTCCGGAATGAGACCGAACTTCAGCAGGTCTTCCGGCAGAGCCATCATCAGGTACTCGCCGGCTTTCAATTCGCGTTGGCCTTCGCCTTCCGCATTGAAGCCGATCACTTTTTTGCCGATACGGCGTTTGATCAGCTGCTCCAGGCCGTCGAAGGCGCCGCCGCAGATGAACAGGATGTTGGTCGTATCGATCTGAATGAATTCTTGATGCGGGTGCTTGCGTCCGCCCTGCGGAGGAACGGAAGCAACCGTGCCTTCGAGGATTTTCAGCAGCGCCTGCTGCACGCCTTCGCCCGATACGTCGCGCGTGATCGAAGGGTTCTCCGATTTGCGCGCCACTTTGTCGATTTCGTCGATATAGATAATGCCGCGTTCGGCTTTTTCCACATCATAATCGGCTGCTTGAATCAGCTTGAGCAAAATATTTTCGACGTCTTCGCCTACATAGCCGGCTTCCGTCAGGGAAGTGGCGTCCGCGATCGCGAACGGTACGTTAAGAATGCGGGCCATCGTCTGCGCGAGCAGCGTTTTACCCGAACCGGTAGGACCGATCAGCATAATGTTGCTCTTCTGCAGCTCGACGTCTTCCGATTTGCTCTGTGCATTGATCCGTTTGTAGTGGTTATACACCGCAACGGACAGCGACTTTTTCGCCTGATCCTGACCGATGACATACTGGTCGAGAATCGCGCGGATTTCCTGAGGCTTCGGAATATCCTTCAAATCCACTTCTTCTTCGTGGCCCAGTTCCTCTTCCACGATCTCCGTGCACAGCTCGATGCACTCGTCACAGATGTATACGCCGGGTCCGGCAACCAGCTTGCGTACCTGCTCCTGCGTTTTGCCGCAGAAGGAGCACTTCAGCTGACCTTTTTCTTCATTGAATTTAAACATCTAACCACCCCTTCGAGGTTTAAGAATTAATCGGTCGCTCGAGAACCTTATCGATCAGTCCGTAAGACTTTGCTTCTTCGGCGCTCATGAAGAAGTCGCGGTCCGTGTCCCGCTCGATTTTCTCAAGGGGCTGACCTGTCGTATCCACGTAAATCTTATTCAGCTTCTGCTTCGTCTTGATGATCCAGTCCGTATGGATCAAAATATCCGACGCCTGGCCGCTGACTCCGCCGAGCGGTTGGTGAATCATGACTTCGCTGTTCGGAAGCGCGAAGCGCTTGCCCGGCGCTCCGGCCGTCAGCAGAAGAGATCCCATGCTTGCCGCCATACCGACGCAGATCGTGGATACATCCGGCTTAATGTATTGCATTGTATCATATATACCCATGCCCGCAGTTACAGAACCACCAGGCGAGTTAATGTACAAGTAGATATCCTTCTCGGGATCTTCGGCCGCCAGGAACAGCAGCTGCGCGATAACCAGGTTGGCTACGTGATCGTCGATCGCATCGCCAAGCAGAATGATCCGGTCCTTGAGCAGTCTCGAATAAATGTCGTAAGAGCGCTCGCCGCGGCTTGTCGATTCAACAACTGTAGGGACTAAACTCATGCGATCAACCTCGCTTTCGTAGGGACATTGTCTGGAGGATAAGCGGCCGAAATCGGCCTTGCTTTTATCCTACGCTTCTAGTTTACCATTTTCAAATGCCGATGTCATTTTTCGGAGGCGAGAAATCGCCTTGAAACCGGAAAGAGATAAAAAAACCTTCTTTTTACAGTTTCTAAACAAAAGAACAAGGCACGCATAAGATCATACGTGCCTTGCCTATGCAAGTCAAGCTATTGACTTATTCCGCTTACTCGGCCGAAGCCGCGACTTCCTTGCTGTTTTCAAGCAGGAACTCGATCGTTTTGCGCAGGGTGATCTCGTCGTTCAGGCTTGCCAGCGAACCGTTGGCACCCAGAATGCTGCGGATCTCATCCACGCTGCGCTTGTACATGTCAGCCATCGACTGAAGCTCTTTTTCGACGTCCTCTTCGGAAGCGGAGATGCTCTCTTCCTTCGCGATCGCTTCGAGCACCAGGTTGTTGCGCACGCGCTTTTCGGCGTCGGACTTCATCTGTCCGCGCAGGTCTTCGGCCGTTTGGCCGGAGAAGCTCGTGTACATTTCCAGGTTCATGCCCTGCTGGCGAAGACGGTTGTCGAAGTCGCGCATCATGTTCTCGACTTCGCTCTCCACCATAGCTTCCGGAATTTCGACTTCCGCGTTCGCCGATACCGCTTCGACAACCGCGCCTTCGCGCGCCGCGTCGCTCTCGCGCTGTTTGCGGTCCGCGATTTGTTTCTTCAGATCTTCCTTGTACTCGTCCAGCGTCTCGAATTCGCTTACGTCTTTGGCGAACTCGTCGTCCAGCTCAGGAAGCTGTTTGCGTTTGATTTCGTGCAGCTTCACTTTGAAGACCGCTTCTTTGCCGGCCAGTTCGGCAGCATGGTAAGCTTCAGGGAACGTTACGTTAACGTCCTTGGAGTCGCCCGTGGACATGCCCACAACCTGCTCTTCGAAGCCCGGGATGAACGAACCCGATCCCAGTTCGAGCGAGTAGTTCTCGGCTTTGCCGCCTTCGAACGCTTCGTCGCCTACGTATCCGTCGAAGTCGATGGATACGACGTCGCCGTTAGCCGCAGCTTCTTCGTCCACGACGATCAGCTCGGCGTGACGGCTCTGCAGACGCTCCAGCTCGGAGGCGATTTCTTCGTCCGTTACGCTGACTTCGGATACAGGCACTTCCACGCCTTTGTATTCGCCCAGCTTCACTTCCGGCTTAACGGTTACTTTCGCTTTGAACTTCAGCGCTTGGCCTTTGCCGAACTGCTCGATGTCGATTTCCGGACGGTCGACCGGGAAGATCCCCGCTTCTTCTACCGCTTCGCTGTAAGCTTCCGGCAGCAGAATGTCGATCGCGTCGTTGTACAGGCTTTCCACGCCGAAGCGCGCTTCGAAGATCGACCGCGGCACTTTGCCTTTGCGGAAGCCCGGAACGCTGGCCTGCTTTACGACTTTTTGGAATGCTTTATCGAGCGCGGACGCGACGCGTTCCGCTTCAACTTCGACTTCAAGAACGCCAAGGTTCTTTTCCGTTTTTTCCCAACTTGCTTTCATATTAAGTATTCCCCTCCAACGATTAGCTATCAGATAAGTGAATTTAACATACTGCTTTCACGTTCGCAATAACCATTCCATCATAACCAAATTCCCCGTGGATTTCAAGCGTCAACCGGAACGGGGCGCCAAGTCGGCCGGTACGCGCCTGAAAAAGTAACCGTTTCCCGTCCGCCTACCTTCCTCCGCTTCTCCGGGAAAAGGCTCGGAGCGATCGTTCCGCCCGCTCGAAGCGGAAGCGCAGTTCGCCCGTAATGCCGTAAGCTTCGCGGATTTCTTCCGCCCGCCCGCCGCCTTCCAGCGTCTCGGACGCATGCGCATGCAGCGCCGCGGCCCAGGCATCCAATTCGTTCTCTTCGCCGCGGACGAGCGAATCGTAATCCGACGTTCCGTAAGCCGACATCAGAAACTGGATCCACAGCTCGCGCGCAAAATAAAACGTCGAGGGATCGCCGTTGTCCGTCTGCGCGGCCACCCTTTCCAGCACGTCGGCGGCGGCCGGCGGAAAATCGTCCGGCGACGACGGAGTGCGCTCGATCTCCAATTCCAGCGTCGCCCCGCCTCTCGGCAGCCGAACCGTGCCGGAAGCCCCTCTTCGCCGCAGCGTCTGCAGCACGCGGAATTGAAGCAGCGGATGAAGCTCCGCCGATTCCAGCCATCTTATGATCTCAAGGTCCGTTTCCGGATTTTCCAGGTAGGCCAACTGCTCCAGCGCTATCTGCCCCCGCTCCGTCAGCGGCTCTCCGATCGCCCGACTCAGCAGTTCGCGTTCGTAACCGGCGTCTTCCCGCTGCTTCTCCATCGTCCGCCGGCGAAGCGCCTGCGCTTCGTCTTCCGGTTCTTCGCCCGCCAGCACCGCCTCGTTGCCGTAAGCGTCCCGGGCACCGCCCGGAAAAGCGACTCGCAGCCACTCCAACAGCGTATTCCACTCCTGGCGTCTGCGTTCGTCCTGTCCTTCGCAGCCCAGCAAAAATTCCAACGTTTCCATGGCTTCTCCGTAGCGCTCGGTCTCCAGCATCCGGGTTACCCGCTCTTGATAGTGATCGAGCGTGTTGGGCAGCAGCACGACGTCCGCCTTGCCTTTCTTTCGCATGTTGTCGATAGGTCAACCCTCCTTTCCCGCAGGCCAGCTTCCGCTCTCAAGATGATCGTGAGGCTAAATTATAGCATAAGCCGGAGCAAACCGCCCACTCGCTGCATTTAGATGTAAGGATGCGCGAAAAAGCGAACCGCTCGGAGCAAAAGATATTTTTTTTGCCAATAAGCTTGCAAGAACCTCTTCTTTATGATATATTAATTTCTGTTCTGTTTTCACTTTTTGTCCCAGTAGCTCAGTTGGATAGAGCATGCGCCTTCTAAGCGCACGGTCGGGGGTTCGAATCCCTCCTGGGACGTAAAAGGCAAAGCTCTCCCTTCGGGAGAGCTTTTTTTTCGTTCTCGCCCTTTTAATTTCTCTTCGCCCCGCATCTTCGCCGATCCGTATGACTGCGTCGAACGTCCCGTTAACTCCGCCTTTTATGCCCGCCCGTCATACGTTTCCGGCCGCTTTGCAGACCCATCCCTCCCTTTTGCAGACTGCAGACCCATTGTGCGTCCTGCCGTCCGGCTTGCTATAATTTGAACAGCCCTCGGCTCGATGACGAGCGACGCGCCGACGGAATCGTGTACGAAACGGCGGCGGAAACATCCGCGCGCCGACGAAAAGGAGATTGCCCTAATAATGAAGCGATTGGAATGGACAAAGAGAATGGCGCTGCTGCATCCGGAAGACGCCGAGACCCGCTATTGGCTGGGCGAGGAATTGGAGCGCGCCGGCCATTACGCCGAAGCGCTGCGCGCGTACGGAGAAGGTCTCGCCGTATGCCGCGACGAATCGGAACGCATGGCGCTGCTTGAGGCGCTGACGCGCGCAAGCCGAGCGCTGCAGGGCGGTTCGGCCGCCCCTAAGGATGATCTTCCTTCCGAGGCAAGTCAGGCGCCGCCGAGCGGCGCGGCGAAGCTGCCGCCGGAAAACGAAGAAACCGCGAAAGAGACGAATCCCGGCCTGACGCCTCGAATCCGCGAGCACGATGCCGACCACGGGGAAGACGGCTTCAAGAAACTTACATTGGACGAAGAATCGGACGATCCGACGAGCGAAGGCACGGACGAAGAATCCGTCATCTCCCCGTCTTCGCGCTCCTCGGCCGCGCGAGCCGGGCTGCAGGTCGTCGACGGCGGCCGTACCCCTGCCGCGGCTTCGCCGCAGGCGAACGTGATCCGCTTCGAAGACGTGGCGGGACTCGAAGAGCTTAAGAAGACGATCCGGATCCGAATCATCAGTCCCTTCCAGAATCAGGGGCTGTTCTCGAAATTCCGCAAAAAATCCGGCGGCGGAGTGCTTCTGTACGGCCCTCCGGGCTGCGGCAAGACGTTTATCGCCCGGGCGACGGCCGGCGAATGCGGCGCAAACTTCATTCCGGTCAGCGTTACCGACATCTTGGACCCGTACATCGGCGTCAGCGAACGCAATCTGAAAGATTTGTTCGACAAGGCGCGGCAGCAGAAGCCCAGCATCATGTTTTTCGACGAAGTCGATACGCTGGGCTATAACCGCAGCCGATCTTCCTCCAGCATGCGCGGCGTCAGCGATACGTTCCTGACCGAAATGGAAGGCCTCGACACGAATACCGATCAGGTGCTGATCCTCGGCGCGACCAACATGCCGTGGGATGTCGACAACGCGCTCAAGCGTCCGGGACGATTCGATCGCCTGGTCTTTGTCGCGCCGCCCGACGAGCAGGCCCGCGAGCAGATGTTTCGCTTGAAGCTCGAAGGCCGCTACGTCGATTCGATCGACTACGCTCTCTTATCGTCCCGGACGGATCTGTTCTCCGGCGCGGACATCGAAAATTTATGCGAACGCGCGGCGGAGCGCGCGATCGGGGACATCCTGGAAACCGGACGCGAGCGTCCGATTACGATGGACGACTTCGAGGCGGAGCTGCGGGATGCCCGGCCGTCGACGCTGGAATGGCTGCGCACCGTCAAAAATTACGTCAAGTACGCCAACCAGTCGGGCGTTTACAACGAAGTCGAAGCTTTTCTCGCCAAATACGGAAGACGGATTTGATTCTGCAGCCGACATCCCCGAGAGGAGAACCTTATGCCCAATTTCCATGCGGCGCCGGAATTCGACGCGCGAAGCGAAACCGAAAACATGATGTGGGACCATTTCGAAAATGCCCTCTACGAAGCCGCAATCGTTCAGGCGCGGCAGCTGCTGTCAGCTTCGCCTGACGACCTTCACGGCTTATACGTCCTTGCGGAAAGCTTGAGAAGAAGCGGACGTCCGGACGCGGCCGACGAAGTCGTGCGCGCTTTGATCTCGCAGCATCCGGAGCGTTCCGAAGGACCGGAGGTCCTCGGCAACCTGGCCGAAGACCGCGGACGGCTGAGCGACGCGATCGCCCACTACGAACAAGCGCTCCGAATCGAACCGGAATCCGCGCTGTACCACTACCGGCTGTCTTACTTGCTGAACGAACAGCTCGTTCGCATGCCCCGCCTGCGCCAGCTTTTCCGCAAAATCGAGTTCTATCCCGATTTTCTCGCGTTGGCGGAACGGGCGCAGCAGGAACTGCTGACGGCTATCCGCCTGGGCGGCGCCAACGTGGTATCCCTGACCAAACGGGCGGAGCAGCTTGCCCTGCTGTTCGAGACGGAAGCCGCCGACGAGCACTATCGCGAGGCCGTTGCGGCAGATCCCCGCTTCGCTTATACCCACGGTTCCTACGCCGCTTTTTTGCTGAAGGAAGGCGAGCTGAAGAAGGCCCGCGATCATGCCGAGCAGGCCTTGATGCTGGACCCTTACGACGAGAACGCGCTGGAAGTCAAACGATGGATCGAAATCGGGGAAGATCAGCCCGCGAAGCTGCACGCTTACTGGTTCGACTGCCTGTCCAGCCGGCCTGCCGAAATTTTCGACCGGCCGGAACATCTGAAAAAGGCGATTCTTCTCCATGCGCGAGCGGGAAAATACCCGCTTCACCTGTACGACCGGTATTTCAAGCGCGCGGAAACGGACGATTTCGAAATTGCCTTGCTGTACGGGCAGGCTCTCTGCGGCGAATTTGAATACGGCAGGGCGCTGAAGCATTTCAAAAAGCTTCAAAGCGAACACCCCGAAAACGCCGACGTGAACGATTGGGTCCGCAAACTTTCCGCATACGGCGCGTTCCGGCTGCATGCGGGCCCGTTGCTGTACCGGACGGCCGCGAACGCTCTTTGGACGGCGGCCCTCTGCTGCAGCGGGCTGCTTGCGCTTCCGCGCGCGCTTTCGCGCGGCGCGAAAGCGCGGCGGATGCGCAGGGAGGCGCTCCGATGAACGCCGCCGAACGGGCCGTCCGCGAAGTATGCCTGGGCCTGCCCGGCGTCCTGCCGGCGGAAAAGCTTTCGCCCCGAAAAAAAGCTTACATCGGGCGAAGCCTGGGCATCCGCCCGGACGACGGACTGCTTGTTTTTTTCGAATCGTCGAGACCGGGACGACAGCACGGAGGCGTCGCCTTCTGCCGGAACGGCATGTACTGGAAAACGACCGCCGCTCCGCTGTTTTTCGATTGGGAGCTGCTCGGCCGAAACGCGTTTATCCGAATCGGGAAAAAGCCGCACGTTTTGTGCCTGCACGGACACGAACTTTCGGTGACGGGGCTGCGCCCGGAGCGCGAACAATGGATCGATGCGCTGTACGCCCTCAAAGAAGCGTTGGGCTTGAATCCCGTCCCTTCGGAAGGACCGCTCAGCCCAAGGCAGCGGCACCTTCTGGAAGAGCGCTCTCCCGCGGCGGACATTCGCTTCATCCGGGAACTTTGCCGCCGCAGCGGATTGTTCCCCCGGGATCGGGGCCTGGCTTCCGGGGAGCGCGAACCGAACGCGCGCCGCGACCTTTTTCGCATTCCTCCGTCCGAAACGCTGTTCGCTTTTTACGATACCGGCTGGTTTGCACGCGGCCGCCGAGGACTTGCTTTGACCGATGTCGGTCTGTATCTTCGCGACGCCTACCCCGCCGAGCACGGATTGTCCGAATATTTTCTGCCGTATTCGCGAATGGACGGCCGCCGGAAGCTCGAAAAAGTCGGTTACCAGATCGGCTACGGCGATACGGTCATTTACTTCGGCTGGAACGCGGAAGCCGCTTTCCGCTTGTTTCGGACGCTGCTGACGTACGTGTCTTCCCTGCATGCCGAAGGGGCGGAACAGGCCGCCGCGTTCCCGTATGCGCCTTCCGCCCTCGACCCCTGGGACGTATCGTCACTGCCCGAGAGCGCGGACGGCGCCGAATGGCTCGTCTCGGACGACGGCATGGTCCGCGGTTTCCATACCGCCGAAGAGATCGAGCGGGCGATTCGCGCCGGCAGGCTGCGCTCCGAAGCGGCCCGCTTTTTCCGATACGGGGAAACGCGCTGGCTGGAACCTCGCGAGGCCGGCATTTCGGTTCCGCTTTGATTTCCGGACGCCCGGTCTTTCCGCCGCCCGGACCGCTTCGCGCAAAAGACCGCTTCGCTTTGCCGTACGGCAAAGCGAAGCGGTCTTTTTATGCGGATTATCGCACAGAAGGCGGGGTAGGCGGCTTAGGAACGGAAGGCCCCGAAGGTCCGGGAGGCGATACCGGCGGTCGCGACGGCGAGGACGGCGCGGTCGACGAATCGCCCGAGCCGCTCTTTTTGGTGATCATGACCCGTCCTCCGTTTTGATCCCACTGCAGATCGGCATCGAACAATTGGGCCGCGGCCCGGACGGGCACCATGGTCTTGTTCTCGTAAGAAAGCGGCGCCGCTTCCAACATGATGCTTTGGCCGTTGCGCCGCGCCTCCCGGCTTCCGAGCGTCAGCACGTAGCGGTCTCCGTCTTCTCCGCCGGTGATCGTCACCGTGCGCCACGTCTTATTGTAGCGGAACGAATAGTCGCCGAGTCCTTTGAGGTCGGTAAGCGTCAAATAAGTCCTTCCTTGCCGGACCAGCACGTCGCCCGACGCCAGCCTGCCGTTTATGTATACGGACGTCGTCGCCGCGGAGGCGTTCTCCCCGAGCGGCATAATCGACGCGGGCGCAATCAGTGCCGCGGCCAGCACCGCCATCGCCGCCTTCTTCGCTTTTTTCCCAAAACTCGTGTTCATGGTTCGTCCTCCCCTTATTCCGGCGCTTTTTCCAGTCTCTCCTACCGCTTTTTTAACCCTTCGTCCGCCGCTTCAATCTCTCCCGTTCGGAGGAACCCTTTCGAAGCCTGGACATAGAAAAACCGCCTGCCGATCAGGCAGACGGTTTAGACAGCAAACGGAATTTCGGCCAAGCGGTCAACGGGATTGGAAATGAAGCTTGGAAGCTTTTTGCGGCGCGTAAAACGTTCCTTCCACTTCGACGATATCGTCCTGGTTCAGGCGGTCCACCTCGACGATCGTGCGCGGCGGATAAGGTCCGGCTCCCCAGAGCTCTTCCTGCACCTTGTTCACGATCGGACGGTAGCGGTACATGTCCGTCGTATACACGATGATTCGCGTCGCGTCGCGCAGGCTCGCGCCTTCCGATTTCGCGATCGTTTGCATGTTCAAGAACGCCTGGCGGATTCGCGCTTCTTCCCCGTCCACCAGCTTGTCGGTCGCCGGGTCGATTCCCCGCATGCCCGCCACGTAAATGAAATCTCCCGCCCGAGTCGCCAGATTCCATGTGCCGGTAGGCCGGATCGCTCCCGCCGGAGTCAGCGTCTTCACGCCGTTCGGCGATACGTTAGCGGCAGAGTCCGATTTCGCTTTGCCGTCCGCGCCTTCCGGCGCGTAAAACGTCCCTTCCACTTCGACGATATCGTCCTGGTTCAAGCGGTCCACTTCGACGATCGTGCGCGGCGGATAAGGTCCGGCTCCCCAGAGCTCTTCCTGCACTTTGTTCACGATCGGACGGTAGCGGTACATGTCCGTCGTATACACGACGAGACGCGTCGCGTCGCGCAGGCTCGCGCCTTCCGATTTCGCGATCGTTTGCATGTTCAAGAACGCCTGGCGGATTCGAGCTTCTTCCCCGTCCACCAGCTTGTCGGTCGCCGGGTCGATCCCCCGCATGCCCGCCACGTAAACATGGTCTCCCGCCCGGGTCGCCAAGTTCCACGTTCCCGTCGGCCGAATCGCTCCTTCCGGAGTCAGCGTCTTCACGCCGTTCGGCGATACGTTCTCCGCTTCCGGGGACGGTGCCGCGGCCGTGCCGACGGCAACCGGAGGCGCGTAAAACGTCCCTTCCACTTCGACGATATCGTCCTGGTTCAGGCGGTCCACTTCGATGATCGTGCGCGGCGGATAAGGTCCGGCTCCCCAGAGCTCTTCCTGCACTTTGTTCACGATCGGACGGTAGCGGTACATATCCGTCGTATACACGACGAGACGCGTCGCGTCGCGCAGGCTCGCGCCTTCCGATTTCGCGATCGTTTGCATGTTCAAGAACGCCTGGCGGATTCGCGCTTCTTCCCCGTCCACCAGCTTGTCGGTCGCCGGGTCGATTCCCCGCATGCCCGCGACGTATACGTAATCTCCCGCGCGCGTACCCAAATTCCACGTTCCGGTCGATTGAATCGCCCCCGGCGGCGACAGCGTCCGAACGCCGTTCGGCGATACGAGAGTCGGCTGCGCGAGCGCGGCGCTTCCGTAAGACGATATCCCGATTTGGACGGCAACGGCGCCGGCCAAAATTTTCAGCATCGATTTTCCTGCTTTCACATTTCCCCACTCCAAATCTGTGTTCGTAACGAAATTTTCGTCCCGCCCTTCGGTCTTTTTTCCTGCATATCGAGACCGGCAAGCAAGGAACAATATACCACACTGGATTCGGCTGTCAATTCGATATAGGGATATTAGAATCGTTTCGAAAAGGTATTTAATGATTTTCATCTGCCAAAACAGATAAAAAAACCTTTAAAATCATCGAAAAAACCAGGCTGTAAGAACCAATTTTCCATGGAAAGCGAATACAAAACTAACAGATTCCCGACAGGTCACCGACATTAGAAAAGCCTGCCGCCTACCTTACGCGTAAAGCGGCTTTCAATGCTACATTCGAGGGGGAGCATCATGAAAACCGAATCAACCAAACGCAAGAGAATGAAATGGAACCCGAGCATCCGCAGTCGGCTTTTCGCCGCCTTTTTGATCATTTTGCTGATTCCGACCATTTCGCTAGGAGTGATTTCGTATCAGAAATCCAAGACGGAAATCACGGAACAGTTCATGAAAAATACGCGCCAAAGCGTCCAGTCCGTCGACAGCCAGCTGACCGATATGATCCAGTCCAGCTTCGACGATCTCGACTACTTGTCGAAAACGGTGAAAGGCGGCATGGTTCAGGGCGAAGCGAGTCCGCGGCTGCGTCAGATCCTCGATCCGGTCAAAGCCGTCAAGGCGCAGTATGATCATGTCCAGTTCGCCACGACGGACGGAAAGCTGCTCAATTCGCCGCAGCAGAAGTTCGACGCCGGATTCGATCCGCGCGAACGCCAATGGTATAAAGACGCCATCTCCCAAAAAGGAACGGCCCTCGTCAACAGCCCGATCGTGGGACAGGACGGAAAAGTCATCGTCGTCCCTTCCAAAGCGAGCGAGGACAGCACCGGAGTAGTCAGCGTCGTTCTCAGTCTCGATCATCTGGCGGCGCAGACCAACGCGATCAAAGTCGGGGAGAAGGGCTATGTCACGATTCTCGATTCGGCGAATGCCTACCTGACCCATCCCGAAATCGCGGCCGGAACGGAAAACGCGGAATCTTACGCCTCGCGGTTGGACGGGCAGGCGTCGGGAGAAATTTCGTTCGCGTCCGGCGGCCAAGACAAAATCGCGGTTTATGCGACCAACGAAAAGACCGGCTGGAAAATCGTCGGCGTCATCAACAAATCGGAGATCGCGGCGGCGAATCACGGCATTTTGATAACCACCGTCATCATCATCGTCGCGGCTGTCGTTCTGGGCATGCTGCTGACCTGGTGGGTCGTCCGTTCCATCAATAATCCGCTGAAGAAGCTCGTTCGGGCCACGCAAAAAATAGCCGGAGGCGAACTGAGCGAGGAAGTGCCGGTGGATTCCCGGGACGAATTGGGACATCTGGCCAGCTCGGTCAACGAAATGCGTCAAAATCTGCGCGGCTTGATCGAACAAATCGGCTTCCACGCCGAGCAGGTAGCCGCGACGTCCGAAGAGCTGTCCGCCAGCGCCGAGCAGACCCGCTCCACCTCCGACCACATTGCGTCTTCCATTCAGGAAATCGCGGACGGTTCCGAGCGCCAGGTGCGCAGTTCCGAAGAATTCGCCCAATCGGTCCGCGAAATTTCCGGCGGCATGGAGGGCGCGGCGGCTTCGATCCAGTTCGTATCCGAGCTGACGGGCGCAACGAACGGCAAAGCGCAGGAAGGCAACGAAGTCGTGCAGAAAACGGTCGGGCAGATGCAGCTGATCCAGGCCTCCACGACCGATGCCGCGGAAGTCGTCAATGCGCTCGGACGCAAAACGAGCGAAATCGGCGCCATCGTCGGCTTGATTACGGAAATCGCCTCGCAAACCAATCTGCTGGCGCTGAACGCGGCGATCGAAGCGGCGCGCGCAGGCGAGCACGGACGCGGCTTCGCGATCGTCGCGGACGAAGTGCGCAAGCTGGCGGAGCAGTCGGCGGGCGCCGCGGGCAGCATCACGGCGCTGATCGGCGAGATCCAGACCGAATCCGAAAGAGCGGTACGCTCGATGCGCGAAGGCACCGAAGTCGTGGAGGAAGGCATCCAGATGGTTTCGATGACGGGCGCCGCTTTCGAAGACATTCTGTCGTCCATCGGCCGCGTCGCCGACGAAGCCTCGGCCGTAGCCGCCATCGTGGAGCAGGTTAACGTCAGCTCGGCGAAAATGGTCGAAGGCGTCGAAGGCATGGCCGGCATCGCCGCCCAGGCGTCGGGCAGCACGCAGGGCGTCGCCGCTTCCACGCAGCAGCAGAGCGCGTCGATGGCCGAAGTCTCCTACTCCTCCGAGGAGCTCAGCCGGATGGCCCAGGAACTTCAGGAAGTGATCGGCAAGTTCAGCGTATAACCGATCGAGCGCAAAAAAGCCCGCCTCTCAAAAGAGGCGGGCTTTTTTTCGTCGGTCCGGACACGCTTCAGCAGTACTCCTGCGTGTGCATCTTGCTTCGGTACTCGTGCGGCGAGATGCCTTCGAGCTCTTTGAATACCCGGGCGAACTGCTTTGCGCTTTCGAAGCCTACCGCTTCGCCGACTTCCGCCAGCTTGAGCTCGTGCTTCGCCAACAGTTCCTTCGCGCGCTCGATCCTCACCTTTTTCAAATAAACGACAAAGCTTTCTCCCGTATAAGCTTTGAACGCTTCGCTGAAATACGAGTAATTGAGCGAAACATGGTTGCTGACCATCGCCATATTGAGCGGGCGGGCGTAATGGGTCTCGATAAACGCCACCGCTTCTTTCAGATTTTCGTTCTCCGTGTAGGCCAGGCGCACCTGCTTGATATAATCGTTCAGGCTGGACAGCAGGTTCTCCAGACTGCGGAAATAATCGTGAAAATAACGAAAATGGTTCCAGTCGCCCACCTTGCGGTACAGCTTGAGCACTTCCACCGAAGCTTCGCCGTAGCGCCGAAACACTTCGTCCAGCACCTTTTCGTTAACGAGACGCGCCGTCCGCTCGATATAGGAAATGTCGATTCTCGCCAATTGGTCGATCCGGAAAATGCCGTACAGCAGTTCGTTCATCTCCCGCTTGCGATCGGTGCCGAGCAGATTGCCGAGCAGCCGCACTTCTTCGTCGGGCGGCGGAAACATCTGCCGTCCTCCCTCGATCGCCCGGGCATCCACGAGATGGATGCCGGGATGCAAAAAGGTATATTGAAGCGCCCGGCAGGCGGAGCGGTAGCTTTCCGGCAGGTCTTCCAGTCCGTATCCCGGCATGCCGATACCGACCAACAATCCGCCCAGCTCCCGCCTCTCCGCGAGGTCCGCCAGATTCGCGAACCGATCGCCGGCAGGGTCGATCAACACGAGCTTTCCCTCTCGATCCCACAAAGCCGCTTCGTAGCTTCGATCCGGCGGGCCGCCCAGCCGCTCGACGACGGCCGCCAATTCCTCCCGGCTCATGCTTCCTCCATGGTCGTAGCGGTAAGCCACGACGGCAAGGGAATACGGCAGGGACACTCCGGACTCGCCGGAAGACCATTCTCCGAGAATCCGATCCGCTTCCGCTCCTTCCGCTTCGAGCAGCTGCCCCAGCCGCGCAAGACGAAGCCTCTCTTTGTAATCCTGCACGGCGTCGATCCGTTCCGAGTCGCTGTCTCTGCGCTTAAGCTCTTCCAAAGCGCGCTCCAGCGCCTCGAACAGATCCTCGCGCCGGATCGGCTTCAGCAGATAATCCCGAACCTGAAAGCGGATCGCCGTCTTGGCATATTCGAACTCGTCGTAGCCGCTCAGCACGAGCACGACGGGACCTTCGGCGGCTCTTCGCTGTCCGCGCAGCCGCTCCAGCAGCTCCATGCCGTCCATCACCGGCATCCGGATATCCGTAATGATGACGTCCGCAGGCTGCCGTTCATGCAGCTCCAACGCTTCCCGGCCGTTGGCGGCCAGTCGGATCTTGCAGGCCTCGCCGAACTCGCGGGCGATCATGACCTGCAGCCCCTGGCGGATGTTTTTTTCGTCGTCCACGATCAGCAGTTGTCTCATTCTTCCCATCCCCCTCCGGTAAGCAGCACTTTGGGAATCGTCAATATGACGCTCGTATACGCGCCTTCCCCGCTTTCCAGGAACAGACCGTACTCGTCCCCGTAAAACAACCGGATACGCTGATGAACGTTGCGCAGTCCGATTCCCCCCAGCTTGACTCCCGTATAAGCCGAGCCGGGTCCCTCGTTTCCGGTTTCCCGAATCTCCGCATTCAGTTCGGCCAGCCGGCGTTCGTCCATTCCCGCTCCGTTATCCGTCATCGCGATCCGAATTTTCGACTTCTCCGCTTCGCGGACTTCGATCCGGAACTCCCGGCGATCGTTCTCCCCGAAGTTTTGCCAGGCATGCTTGACCGCATTTTCCACCACCGGCTGCAGCGACATTTTCAAAATTTCCAGCTCCATAAAAGCTTTCGGAAGATCGCAGTACAGCGTAATGGGTTCGTCGAAGCGGATGTTCATTACTTCGATATAGTTCTCGATATGGCGCAGCTCGTCCTTCAGCTTGACGTATTCGCCGGTCCATTTGAAGTTATAGCGCATCATGCCGCCGAGCGACGTCAGCGAGTCCGAAATTCTCCGTTGGTCTTCGATTTCGGCCAGCATTTTGATGTTTTCCAGCGTATTGTACAAAAAATGCGAATCGATCTGATTGTAGAGCGTGCGCAGCTCCGCTTCTTTCATCAACGCCTGCTTGCGTACCGCTTCGGCGATCAGTTCGTTGATGGTCTGGGTCATCTTGTTGAAGTGATGCGCCAGGTCGCCGATCTCTCCCCCTCCGCTGATTTGCAGAGAAGGCTGCAGCTCGCCCTGCCGGATCTTTTTCATGGCGTCCGCCAGCCGTTTGAGGTTTTTCAGAATAAAAGAATTCATCGCGTAGGTTAGCAGCGCCAATACGAGGATGAAGCCGATATTGGCATAAATCAGCATGTTGCGCGTCCGGCTCAGGTCTTTCAGCACTTTGTCCAGCGAAACGACGTTCAGCAGATACGCGTCCATCCTTTCCAGCGGCGTGTACATCATCAGATAGACCGAGCCTCCCTGTTCGTAGCGAAAATAGCCGTCGGCGATATTCGGCACTTCGCCGGGATCGCCGATCTCGCCCAGCCGGGATACGGCTTCCCGTACCGCGGGAGAATCCCGATTCAGCAGCACTCCTTCTTCCCGTGTATAGGCTCCCCCCCGAATAACCAGCATCATCTGCGAACCGTCTTCCTGCAGCTCCCCGAACGTGCGCGGCGAAAACTGGTCGAGCCGCATGTCCGCCTGCACGACGCCGATATGTTCGTTTTTCGGCAGGTTGATTTCGCGCAGCAGAGACAGCTTGGGCGGGTCTTCTTCGCTGCCCCCGATATCCTGAAGAGCGGGAGCGGTCTGAAAATGCCAGGCCTGGCGCTCGCCGAGTCCCTTGGTCAACGCGAACCAGGGCCGCTTCCGTACCCGGCTTTCCCTGAAAATGATCGGCCAAATCTCATAGTTGCGTTCGTTGGCCGTATAGAGCCGCAGATGCAGCAGCGCCGGATTGTTCAGTTGGATTCGCGCCAGGTTGGCGTAAGCCGTATTGTTGAAATCGACCAGTTCGGCTGTCGTCAGGTCGCCCTCTTCCGTCAAATAGCGCAGCACGTCCTGATCGGACAGCGGCAGCTGCGCGGCCCGTTCCATCGTTTCGATCTGATTCGCGATAACCTGCTTCTCGCTTTGCAGCAAGTAATTGCTTTTGACCCGGGTATCTTCGATATAGCTGTCCCGGATATCATCGTACAAATAAGCGGACAGCAGCGTGCTCGGAATCAAAATAAGCAGCGCGTAAGCCGCCACCAACCGGCTTTGCAGCGAGCGGGTCTGTATCCATCGACGGGCCGCGTCATTCGCCTCTTTCCATCTTCTCCCCACTTCCGCCCCTCCATTTGTATCCGCTTTCAAAAAGAAGTCTCCTCATCATACAAAGCGGGACGGGACGATGACAACCCTTTAAGCCCAAAACAGCCCGCAAGCCCCGGCATTCGTCTCCGGGGCTCCGGACTTTCGGAACGACTCGGACCGCTTCGTTCGGGAAAATGACGTCCCTTCGCGCGTCCTCGCGTTACTTCGAGCCGTTCAACTTTTCCAAATTTTTCTCGTATTCGGCCTGCTGGTACGCCTGCACTTCCGCAAGGCCGCTCGATTGGCGTTTCTGCTGGTAATCTTTCCAGATCTGATCGAATTCGGCTTCGGAAGAAGCCAGAAGCAGCTTAGGCAGCGTCTTGCCCCACAGCTGGCCGAGCTTCGTATTGGCGATGCCTTCCTTGGAGTTGCCGGTCGGGTTGATCTGATCGAACTGAGAAGCGCTGACCGTCTTGCCGCGCGTCCAGTCGGCCATTTGCTTGAACGGCTCGACCGCCTCCGGCGCCCACTGGTCGGTCACGTTGGTATCCATCATCATCCAGTATTTGTGCGAAGCGCCGTATTTGGCGTCGAACGCCGCGCGGTCGCTGTTAAGCAAATCCAGCACTTCCGGTTTGAAGGTCGGCTTGTCGCCCTTCATGTCATAGGTGACGCCTTCTTCGCCCATGTACAAGTCGCGCTGGCCTTCCTCGCTCGTCAGGTATTCCAGGAAGCTGATGGCGCGCGCTTTGTCCTTGACGTCTTTCGAGATCAAGGTCAGCGTCCAGCCGGAGATAACCGGGCCCGACAAGGTCGGCTGATCCTTTGCGGCGTTCGACGGGCCGTCCACCGCGATATAAACGGAATTCGGATCTTTGGCGAACAGCGCGTTCTGCGGGTTGCTGAAGTCGCTGCGCTGATACATCATGGCGAAGTAGCGGCCCTGGGCGATCTTTTCTTCCATCTGCGCCCGTTTGTCGATAAAGATGTCTTTGGCGAGCAGCCCGTCCTGATTGGCCTGGCGGAACGTTTTCAGCCACTTGATGTATTCCGGATCGGTCTGGCGGTCGTACAGCTTGCCGTCTTTTTCCTGCGGAATCGCCAGGTAATTTTGCAGATAGCTTTCGAGCGAGTAGTTGCCGTTATCCGTGAATTCGTGCAGGCCGATCGGAATCAACGGCTGCCCTTCCACCTGCGGGAATTTCTCTTTCGCCGCTTTCAGCGCGGCCAGGAAACCTTCCGGCGTGCGCATGTCCGGCTTGCCGAGCGCTTCGTACATGTCTTTGCGCACGACGAACGTCTGGTTCGACACGTAGTTTTCGCCGTATTTTTCGAAATCCGCCGGCGAAGACGACGCGTTCGGATATCCGTACACGTTGCCGTCTTCCTGCGTATACCACGACAGCTTGGCCGGATCGGCGACGTTCGAAACGAAGTACGGATCGTACTTTTCCGCCAATTCGTTCAGCGGCAGCACCAGTTTGCCTTCGATCATCTTTTTGACCGCGTCGTCGCTCCAGGCGATCGTCACGAAGTCGGGAAGCTTGCCGGACGCGATCATCGTATTCATTTTCTCGGCTTCGTTGCCGGCCGGCACGACGAAGTTGAGATTGACGCCGGTCTTTTTGGTCACGTATTGGCTGGTCAGGTCTTTGCCCCAGTCCGTTCCGGTGTACCAGGCGAAGTTGATGTACCAGTCGAAGGTGATCGGCGAAGTGTCGTTTTTCCAGGCCGGCCGGCTCGGGTCGACCGCCGCCTGCGCGGCTTCGTCCTTTTCCGCCGCCGCTTCCTTGCTTTGTCCGCCCGAGGAGCAGGCCGTGCTGAAGATCATCAGCATTGCCGCGAGCAGGAGAGAGAACTTTTTGCCTTTTTGTCTCATGTGTTTACCCCTTTTCCGTGTCGAGTATGAAGCGTTCATGTATCCTTTGCCGATTGCCCTGCTTTATGTGAACCCTAACGTGAAGCCTGCGCTGCCCGGACGCGCCGGAAGGTCGGAGCGTTCAGCCTTTGATCGAACCGATCATCATGCCTTTGACGAAATATTTTTGCAGGAACGGATAGACGAACACGATCGGCGCGGTCGTCACGACCATCGTCGCCAGCTTGATCGACTGCGAAGTGACGGAACGCGTGACGCCTCCGGGAACGGCCGCCATCATCTGATTGGAGCTCGATTCGGCCACGACCCGGTACAGGTAGGTCTGAATCGGCTGCAGATCGGTGTTGTTGATGTAAATCATGCCCGTGAAGTAATCGTTCCACTGATACACGCCGTGAAAGAGCGCGATCGTGGCGAGCACCGGCATCGAGACGGGAAGCACGATCTTAAGGAAAATGGACCAGTCGTTCGCTCCGTCGATTCTCGCCGCTTCTTCCAGTCCTTCGGGAATGTCCCGGAAAAACGTCATGAAGATGATCAGGTCGAAAAAGCTGAACAGCACCGGGATGATATAGACCAGGAAATTGTCAAGCAGATGCAAGTCCCGGATCAGCAGATAGGTCGGGATTAAGCCTCCGCCGAAGAACAGGGTGATCGTGCCGATCAGAATGTACAGTTTGCCTCCGATCAATCCTCTGCGCGAGAAAGCATAAGCGACCATGGCGGTGAAAAAGACGTGGGCGACCGTGCCGATCAGCGTTTTGGCGACCGTGACTCCCATCGCCATCATGATGCCTTCGCTGCGGAACACGGCGCCGAAATTGTCCAAGCTGAACGCGCGGGGCCACCAGTAGATGCCTCCGCGCATCGCGTCCGTCCCGTCGTTGAACGAATTGACGAGCACGTACCAGATCGGATAAAGCGTCGCGAAGCAGATCAGCACCATGCCGACCGTATTGAAAAAGTCGAACAGCGCTTCGCCTTTCGTTTTCCGTTTTAACGTCCACATGCCGAGGTTCCTCCTTCCTTCCGTTTAGAAAAGCGACGTATTGTTCAGTTTTTTGGTGATGCCGTTGGCGAGCAGCAGCAGAATCAGCGCAATAACGGATTTGAGCAATCCTACCGCTGTCGAATACGAGAACCTTCCCTGCTGAATGCCTGTCTGATAGACGTAAATGTCGACTACGTTGCTCGCGCTTTCGTTCAGCGAGTTGCGCAGCACGAGAATCTGGTCGAAATTGGAATTCAGTACGCCGCTGACCGCCAAAATGAACAGAATCGCGATCGTGGGACGGATATTCGGCAGCGTCACGTAAAACATTTTTTGAAACCGTCCGGCTCCGTCCATCGTCGCCGCTTCGTACTGTTCCGGCGATACGCTGGCCATGGCCGCCAGGTAAATGATCGCGGACCAGCCGAGCTCTTTCCAAATGTCCGAACTGATCACGATGCCCCAGAAATATTTCGGCTCCGCCAGATAGGAGATCGGCTCGCTGATCAGGCCGAGTCCCATCAGAATGTTGTTGACGATTCCGACGTCCGCCAGCCAGGTCGCCAGAATGCCGCCCAGGATGACCCACGACAGAAAGTGCGGCAGATAGGAAATGGTCTGCACCGTTTTCTTGAATTTCACCGAGCGCAGCTCGTTCAAGAAAAGGGCGAATACGATCGGCAGCGGGAACCCGATCAGCAGCTTGATCAGACTGATGCCGAGCGTATTGCGGATCACGTCGCCCAATTCGTCGTCCTGCAGAAAGGCCCGGAAATGTTCCAGCCCTACCCACGGCGAATTGGCGATGCTGTCGACGATATTGTATTCTTTGAACGCGATAATGATTCCGTACATCGGAATGTAGTTGAAGACGAACATCCAGGCGATACCGAGCAGCGCCATCGTCTGCAGATGCCGCTGCTGGAGGAGCCTTCTCCACCATTTCCGGGCTTTGCCGTCCCGGTCGGACGGCAGCTCCGAAGCTTCCGCCGTTATTTTTCTTTCCATAATCAGGCCCCCTTCAGTTCCTCTTCCGCCGTATTGTAAGTGCTTACATTACTTAAATTTATTGTATCCTTCTTCCCGGATTCCGGTAAGGTTTCATATTTCGTGTCGCGGTCGCAATTTTTCGGGCGGAGTGTTGCCCGTAAAATCGCGACCCGGGCGCAAATTTTCGGGCGGAGTGTTGCCCGTAAAATCGCGACCCGGGCGCAAATTTTCGGAGAGGGACAATTTCCTCGACATGGAAAATTTCATGCCGGCCTCTCTTTCTTGGTATAATCAAAAAGAATCGCGGGACGGAATCCGAATCGCCACGACGCAGCCAGCCCACTTCATTCTCTTAATTTCTACAACCGACGACCGGCTCGCAGAGACCGGGAAAGGAAGTGAACCGATGCCCGATTCTTTGATCTGGAAACAAAGAATCAGAACCCTTCGCGCTTTTAACCACAGCGATATCATGCAGGCCGGCGTGCTTCGCGAACGGCTGCTGCACAGCTCGTACTCGTTGACGGAGTCGCGGGTCATTCTTGAAATATCTTGGGATCCCTGCCTGACCGCCACCCACCTAAGCCGCCACCTCGGCCTTGATCCCGGTTACCTCAGCCGGCTGCTGAGCCGCCTGGAATCGGGAGGGGTCATCGAACGTCCCCGCAGCGAGAAGGACGGCCGCAGACGGGCCCTGAAGCTGACCCCGCAGGGAGAAAAGATCGCCGAATTGCTTAACCGCCGAGTCGACGACGACATCGCCGAATATTTGGCGGTCTTGTCCGACGAGGACCAGGCCCGTCTGATGGAAGCCATTCGCACGATCGAGGAAATCAACGCTTCTCGTTCCGACCGCCGGCCGGACAGCCGATACTTTTTGCGCGAGGCCGAACCGTCCGACGGAGAACGCATGGCCCGAGCTTACGAGAACTTGTTCGAGCAAACCTTCGGCCCTCAAGACGGATTCCGGAACATTTTGAACGATACTCTTGCCGGGCTGTTTGAACCCGCGGAAGAGCGCGAATTTCGGGCGCGCTGCTGGATTGCCGAAATGAACGGCGAAAGCGCCGGATCGATCGTGTTGGAACGGCTCGACGACTGCCGCATGCATGTCAAATTGTTCATGGTCGAACCGAAACGGCGGGGACTCGGAATCGGCGGAAAACTGCTCGACGAAGCCATCCGGTTCTTCGTCGGCTCCGGCTGCGACCGGCTGTTCGTATGGACGGTGCGGAACCGGGATAAATTGCAGAGCCTGCTGTCCAAGCGGGGATTCAAATTGACCGAGCTGCCTTCGGTCTCTTACTACGACATGAGCTTTGACGTGGAATGTTGGGAACTTTCGTTAGGTCGCCGTTCGAATCCCTCGGCCCCCAGAGAATAATTATTCGTTTTTCATTATAAACATTCATTAGACTCAGAATTCTCTCTCCGGGACGCTTTGAGGTTTCAATCTTGTTTTTTTTGAACAATATGTCATTTTATATGACATATTGTTTTGGAATATGGATTTTTTATCGTACTCGAACTTTTGTTCCTTTTGTCTTAAAAAGTGCGATTAAAAGCGATATTTGTCGATAATAGGTGAATATAGCGCTTTATTGAGCTTTATTCGGATTTGTTAGTTTAGTTTACATCAATCTATATTAATAGACATCGGGAAGCAAGCTGCATGTCCGGTCTTTCCTTCCCCTTACATTCGGCTTGAGGAGGAATTCCATGTCCACGATGTCTAAAAAAGTAATGAAAACTGTTCTTGCGCTCGGCCTTACCGCGGCGGCAGCCGCTCCGGTCGTTCGGCTTCCCGGCGTTTCCGCGGCGGAAGTCACAGGAACGGTCGTTGCCAGCACGCCGGCTCCGGCGGGAACCGTTCCGGCAGCCGCAAGCACCCTGCCGAAAGTCGAAGTCATCGCCACCGGGGGCACGATCGCCGGTCAATCCGCCGACGCGACCAGCTTTGCCAATTACCGCGCGGGGACGCTGCTGATCGCGGACATGGTCGCCGAGCTTCCCGACAAGGACAAGATCGCGCAGGTCAGTACATACCAGTTCGGCAATTCCGGCTCCAGCGCCTACAGCATCGCCGATCTGTACGATCTGTCTCTCCGCGTGGACGAAGCGCTCAAGACGCAGGACGGGGTCGTCGTGACCAGCGGCACCGACACGATGGAAGAGATCGCGTATTTCCTCGATCTGACCGTCCGCAGTTCCAAGCCCGTTGTCGTAACCGGATCGATGCGTCCGTGGACCGTAATCGGAAGCGATGCGCAGGCCAATCTCTATAACGCCATCAAGCTGGCGGCAAGCGGCAAAACGAAATACTTCGGCACCGTTCTCATGCTGAACGATGAATTCCATGCCGCGCGCGAAGTCACCAAGTCCAACTCGTACCGTACCGATACATTCGTGACGCCGGAGCTCGGGGCGCTCGGTTACATCGACGAAGCGGGCGTGCGCGTATACCGCGCTCCGCAGCGCGCCTTGTTGAGCGCGGCAAATTGGACCACGCCTTTCGACCTCGCGAAAATCGGCAAAAAAGATCTCGCCAAAGTCGAAATCGCTTATTCGTATCAGGATGCCGGAGCCGGAGCCATTGCGGCGTTCGTCGCGGGCGGGGCGGACGGGATCGTAACGGCGGGAACCGGGGCCGGCGGTATTTCGCGGGCCATGAGCGCGGAGCGGACAGCGGCCATCGAAGACCACGGCACGATTTTCGTCGCGACGACCCGAACCGGTTCGGGCAGCAATTACTCCAGCGGCAAAAACATCATCGCCGGCGACAATCTGAACGCGGCGCACGCACGGCTGATGCTGCTGCTCTCCCTATCGTTCTCGCAGGACTTCGATACGGTTAAAGGCTGGTTCGAGACTTACGGAGCCGCTCAGGTAAGCGTGCCGGAGAAATAAAACGATCGACGGGACTTTTCGGCGTCGGAGTTCCGGCTTTTCCGGATCGTTGGACGAATCGGCTGCCTTCCTTGTAAAAAGGATAAAAGGGGACGGGATCATAATCGATCCCGTCCCCTTTTTTTCGCGCAGCCTTTTATAACGGAGCCTTTCCGCCTTCCGGGTCATCAATCGCAACCATACGGCTGGTTTCATCCTGAACGAACAGCGTTTCCGTCTGAAGTTCCATCAGGTTCAGATCGCCCGGCAGGCGCCGCCTTCCGTCCGTCCATCTTCATGCCCAAAGCAAACTCTTCAAAGCCCAACCCACCGTAATAAGTCCGATGTTCTTCCGAACAAAATAACTGGATATGGAGGCCCGCCCGGGCCGCTTCATTCGTCAGCCTGCGCACGATTTCGCTGCCGATTCCCCGGCTTCTCCAATGCTCCCGGACGCCAACGCCGCACAAATAGGCATTGATGACGCCGTCCGACACGAGACGTCCCGTTCCCGCCAGCTCCCCGGCCGCATAGACGCTGACGACCCGCCAGCTGCCTTCCATCGCCCGGCGCAGCTTCTCCGGTTCGAGCCGCAGAAAATCGTTCCAGTCCAACGCTTCATACAAATCATGCAGCTCTTCCGCGGAAGGAAGCTCCCATGTCCATCGCAGCTCCGGCTCCCCTGCGCCCTTTTCAAGTTCTTTCATTTAAACCGCCTTCCTTTCCTCGGCCCCGTCCCCGAAACGTCTCCCAGCCCTCTTCATCATAGCGGCTCTTCCCGGGTTCCGCGCATTCTCACAAAAAAACCATGGGCAAGCTTGGCCTTACCTAAAGTCGGGTAATAATAAAAAGTAAAACGCTTGGTTGAAAACTACTCTGCGGAAAGGAGAAGCCGTTTGTCCCTACTCCATCTCTTGACGCTGTCGCCTTTTGTACTCGCCGCCGCGCTTCCGCTGCTCGGGAAAGCGGCTCCCCGGCTGCACAAAGGTTGGTTCGCTGCCGTTCTGTCGGCCGTTCTGTTCGCGGCGCTGCTCGGCTATTCGGCCGACATCCGCGCCGGTTCCCCGATCATCGAATCGTTCGCCTGGATTCCGTCCCTCGGCATCTCGTTTACGGTGTACCTCGACGGCCTGTCTCTGCTTTTCGCCCTGCTGATCACGGGAATGGGCGCGCTCGTCGCCCTCTATTCCGTCGCTTATATGAACTCGTCCGAAGAATCGTTGAATCGGTTTTACGTGCTGCTGCTTATTTTCATGGGAGCCATGCTCGGACTCGTCCTATCGGACAATCTGCTGACCTTGTACGGATTCTGGGAATTGACCAGCATCGCTTCGTTCCTGCTGATCGGCTACAATCATCGAAACCAGCGTTCCCGCTACGGCGCGCTCAAATCGCTGCTCATCACCATGACCGGGGGACTCGGGCTGCTTAGCGGGTTCATCCTGCTCTATGTGATGAGCGGAACGTACCGGATCCGGGAGCTGTTCGAAGCCGGCGCGCCG
This sequence comes from Saccharibacillus alkalitolerans, assembly GCF_011090185.1. Classification (GTDB taxonomy): domain Bacteria; phylum Bacillota; class Bacilli; order Paenibacillales; family Paenibacillaceae; genus Saccharibacillus; species Saccharibacillus alkalitolerans. The sequence continues at coordinate 61,259 of NZ_JAAFGS010000009.1, forward strand.
CTGATTTCGCATCCGCTGTTTCTGCCGGCCATGATCTTGATCCTGCTGGGCGCGTTCACCAAGTCGGCGCAGTATCCGTTTCACATCTGGCTGCCCGACGCCATGGAAGCGCCGACGCCGGTCAGCGCTTATCTGCATTCCGCGACCATGGTCAAGGCGGGCTTGTATCTGGTGGCCCGGCTCACTCCCGTGTTTGCGGGCGCGCCCGAATGGTTCTGGATCGTTTCGTTGGGCGGATTGGTCACGCTGCTGTACGGATCCCTCGGAGCGGTCAAGCAGACCGATCTCAAAGGCATACTGGCTTATTCGACCATCAGCCAGCTGGGACTCATGATGAGCCTGCTGGGAATCGCGTCCCTGGCCGGTATTTTCGACGGCGAAGAACGGCTGCTCTATGCCGCCGCGGGCACGGCCGCCCTGTTCCATCTGCTGAATCATGCCGCGTTCAAAGGAACGCTGTTCATGGCGGCCGGCATCGTCGATCACGAGACGGGCACGCGGGACATCCGCAAGCTGGGCGGACTCGCGCGAATTATGCCGCTTACGTTTACCGTATCCCTGTTCGGCGCGCTGTCGATGGCGGGGCTGCCCCCGTTCGGCGGATTCATCAGCAAAGAAATGTTTCTCGAATCGATGATCGAAACGATGCATGCCGGCGTATTCCGGCTGCAGACCTGGGCTGTGCTCTTCCCGGTTATCGCCTGGATCGCGAGCGTGTTCACGTTCGTCTACTCGGCGCTGTTCGTAGTCCGTACCTTCTTCGGCCCGCTCAAGGAGGAGCTTCGAAGCCGCAACATCCATGAAGCTCCCCCGCTAATGACGATCCCGCCCCTTCTGCTGTCCGCGTTGGCGCTTGCGCTGGGGCTGTTTCCCGGTTTGGCCGCCTACTCGCTGATCCGGCCGGCGGCGGAAGCCATGATGCCGATCATTCCCGCTTCCGGCGAACGGCTGCCGGCGGAACTTAAGCTGTGGCACGGCTTTACTCCGGCGCTGTGGATGACGGTCGGCATCGTCGCGGCCGGCTCCGTATTGACGCTGACCGCGCGGCGATGGGTCAAAGGATACGATCTTTTGCCGCGCGGACTGTCGATCAACCGCTTTTACGATGCCAGCCTGCGCTTTTTCGAACGAATTACCGTCCGGGTCACTTCGCTGTACATGAACGGATCTTCCCGCAGCTACGTCAAATACATTCTCGGCTTCATGCTGCTGGTGCTCGGCTTCATTCTGTTCCGCTCCACGGACGTGACCTTCCAGGTGCGCGCTTATGCGGTAATTCGGCCTTACGAATGGATGATCCTGCTGGGTCTTGCCGCCGCGGCGCTGGCCGTTCCGTTCGCCAAATCCCGTACCGTCGCCATTATTTTGACCGGTACGATCGGCTACTTGATGACGCTGATGTTCGTGTTTCTGCGCGCACCGGATTTGGCTCTGACCCAGATGGTCGTCGAATCGATCTCGGTTACGCTCTTCCTGCTCTGCTTCTACCATCTTCCGAAGCTGCGCACGGAGCGCCGGGCGGTCCGTTTCCGGCTGCCGAACTTTCTCGTATCGGTTGCCGTCGGCGCTTTGATGACGTTGATCGCGTTGGCCGTGCTGGATACGAATCCGTTCGATCCGGTATCGGACTATTACGTTCGCGAAAGCTACGAATCGGCGGGCGGAAAAAATATCGTGAACGTCATTCTCGTCGATTTCCGCGGCTTCGATACGATGCTGGAAATCATGGTCCTCGGCGTCGCGTCGCTCGGCATTTACAACATGATCAAGCTGCGCCGCAAAGCGACGGACGTCGGTTCGCGCCATGTCGAGCACGAGGGCGAAGAAGCCCGCAAAGAGGCTTCCGTCCTGCGCGAAGCCCAGTACGGTTATGACGGGCCCGTGGAAGATCTCGACGCGTCGAAACCCGGAGCCGGGCTGCCCGGAGACGATCAAGCCGACTCGCTGCCGGACTTGGACGGTTCTTCCCCTGCCGAACATTCCGATAGGCGGGAACAACCGGAAGAAGACCAAGGACCGGCGGATTCCCGCGCGAAAGGAGGCGAACGCGATGCCTAAAGGCAGCGACATTTTCCTGCAAAACGTGTCCAAAGTCGTCGTCTTCATCATATTGGCTTTTGCGCTGTATTTGTTTTTCACCGGCCACGGCAGCCCGGGAGGCGGCTTCATCGCCGGTCTGATGAGCGCGGGCGCGCTTCTTCTCCTGGCACTGGCGTACGATATCGAAACGGTGCGCAAAGTGCTTCCGGTCGACTTCAAACTGGTGACCGCATCCGGGCTGCTGATCGCGCTTCTTACAGGCGCGGGCGCTCTCTTTTTCGGCAAGCCGTTCCTGAAGCATGCTTTCGGCCACTTTGAACTTCCGCTGCTCGGAGAGACCGAGCTGCACACCGCCTTGATTTTCGATCTGGGCGTTTATCTCGCAGTTGTGGGCGTCACCATGACGATCCTGCTGACAATCGGGGAGGACCGCTGATGGAAGTTGTTGTCGCGATCATCGTCGGCGTTCTGTTCGCCGTCGGGATCTATCTGATATTGACCCAGGACGTGCTGCGCATCGTGCTCGGCACTTCGATTCTCACCCACGCCGTGCACCTTCTTCTGATGGCGATGTCCATGCTGAAGACCGGTTCCGCTCCCCTGCTGGGAAGAGGGAAGGAAACTTTCGTCGATCCGCTTCCTCAAGCGCTCATTCTGACGTCGATCGTCATTAATTTCGGAATCACGGCCTTTTTCCTGGTGCTGGCTTACCGGGCTTACCAGAAGCTCGACACGACGGACATGGATAGGATGCCCAGCGAATCTTCCCGGCATAGGGGGCAGAGCCGATGAACAACTGGGTTGTCGCTCCGATGCTGATTCCGCTGTTTACGGCGGTACTGCTGATCTTTCTCAACAAACGGCTGCGGCTGCAGCGCTGGATCAGTCTGATCAGCGTCATGCTGAACGCGGCCGCGGCCGTTTTTCTGATGATTCAGGTTCGCACGGGCGGCATCCAGACGCTGAATATGAGCGGTTGGGCGCCGCCTTACGGAATCGTGCTCGTTGCCGATATGTTCGCCGTGCTGCTCGTGCTCGCCGCCTCGATCGTCAGCGCCTGCTGCCTGCTGTATTCGTTCCGGGGCATCGACGAAGACCGGGAGAAGCATTACTTTTACCCGCTGGTGCATTTCATGCTGGCCGGGGTCAACGGTTCGTTCCTGACCGGAGACCTGTTCAACCTCTTCGTCTGTTTCGAATTGATGCTGATGTCTTCGTACGCGCTGATCGTGCTGGGCGGCACGAAGCGCCAATTCCGCGAGACGCTTCATTATATCCTGATCAACGTGCTGTCTTCGACGCTGTTCGTTGCTTCCGTCGCTTATCTGTACGGGGCGACCGGCACGCTGAATCTGGCGCATCTGTCGCTGCGAATCGCCGAGAGCGGACAGAGCGGGCCGATTACGGCCGTCGCCGCGCTGCTGCTCGTCGTATTCAGCGTCAAGGCGGGGCTGTTCCTGTTCTTCTGGCTCCCGGGTTCTTACGGCGCGCCGCCGGCCGCCATTTCCGCCCTGTTCGGCGCCCTGCTGACCAAAGTCGGCATGTACGCCTTGATCCGCGTGTTCACGCTGGTCTTTTACCATGAAACTTCCGTCACCCATACGCTGATCGGACTTATGGGCATCGCGACCATCGTGCTGGGAGGATTCGGGGCCGTCTCGCAGACGAACGTCAACCGGATTCTCGGCTACAATGTGATCGCCAGCATCGGGTTCATCTCGCTCGCGCTGGCCGTGTCCAACGAAGACGCGCTTAAAGGCGCCGTATTCTATCTCGTGCACGATATGATCGTCAAAGCGCTGCTGTTCCTGCTGGCCGGCATCCTGGTCGCGGAAACGGGTACGGAACGCATCAACCGGATGGGCGGCGCGCTGATCCATTCGCCCTTGTTGGGCTGGATGTTTTTGGCCGCCTCGCTCGCCGTCGTCGGCGTTCCTCCGCTGAGCGGATTCCCGGGCAAGCTGCTGATTCTCCAGGGAAGTCTCGAAGAGGGCCGATACGTCATCGCCGCCGCGGGCGTGCTTCTGTCGCTGCTGCTGCTGTACTCGCTGATCAAGATCTTTATCCTTGGATTCTGGGGCGAACCCCGCCATCCGCGCGAAGCGCACTGGAAGCAGCCCCGCAAGCTGCTGCTGAGCTCCGCTCCGCTCATGCTGCTGATCGTCCTGCTCGGCCTGTTCGCCGAACCGGTTATGCCCTACATGCAGCGGGCCGCGGACATTTTGAACGAACCTTCGATTTATATCCAAGCCGTACTTAAGGAGTAGATGCCTTTGGCCTTTCAACTGCTGCTCAACCTGGTGATCGCTTTTGTCTGGATGCTGCTGATGCGGGAGATGACGGTATCGGGCTTCCTCGTCGGTCTGCTGATCGGACTGCTGCTCATGACGCTGATGCGGCGATTTTTCCCCAAACCTTTTTATCCGAAAAAAATTTGGGCCTGCCTCAAACTGCTCGGGCTGCTGCTTAAAGAGTTGGTCGTCGCGTCTTTTGCCGTGATCGGGCAGATCGCGAAGCCGAAGTTGACGTTCACGCCCGGCGTGTTCGCCTACGAAACCGAACTTCGGCGGGGCTGGGAACTTACTCTTCTGTGCGGACTGGTCAACCTGACGCCCGGAACGCTGCTGCTCGAGATCAGTCCTGACGAGAAGACGCTCTACATTCATGCGATGGACATCCAAGAAGCGCACGGCGTGGAAAACCATATCCGGGAAACGTTCGAAAACGCGATCATGGAGGTGACGCGAAGCTGATGCAGACTCTACTGTTCCTTTCGATGATTCTCCTGGCCCTTGCGATCTTCGGCTGTCTGTACCGGGTCCTTAAAGGTCCGTCGCTTGCCGACCGGATCGCGGCGCTCGATACGATAGGGGTCAACATCGCCGCCGAAGTCGCCGTGGCGGGCGCCTATATGCGTTCTACCGCTTACTTCGAATTGGTACTGCTGATCGGCATTCTCGCTTTTCTCGGCACGGTTGCGCTTGCTCGTTACATGGAAAGGGGGAAGGTTCTCAATGCCCCAGACGATCCTGCTCGCGATTGAATGGCTGTCCGTCCTGCTTATTCTGGCCGGCGCCCTGCTCAGCGTATTCAGCGCTTTCGGCCTGATCCGTCTGCCCGACGTCTACCTGCGTTCGCATGCCGCCACGAAAAGTTCCACGCTCGGCGTGCTTTGCGTGCTGACCGGCGTATTTCTGTATTTCGCTTCGGCCATGCAGACCGCCAGCATGAACGTTTTGCTCGGTATCGTCTTTTTCTTCATCACGGCTCCCTTGGCCGGTCATTTGAACGGCAGAGCCGCTTACCGGAGCGGCGTGCCGCTGTGGAACGGCACCGTTCGCGACGAGCTGGCCGAAGCGATCAAGGCCGCCGGCAGCCCCCGTTCCGGGACGGCGGGCGACACAGAGGCCGCCGATCCGTCCGGCGGCGCCGACCTGCGCGAAGAAGCGGGCACGCGCCGCGGCGGACCCACGCCTATTCCGGGACCGGAAGAAGATTAACGCCCTTCGTCCGGCAGGGCATCCGCGAATGCCGGATCGACAAAAAGCGCCTTTCGACACGAACGCTCCTTTATCGCAGAGGATCGTTTGCCGCCGAAAGGCGCTTTTGATCGTTGCCCGGCTTCCTTATGTATGAACCCGGCAGCGTCGTCGGTGTTCCCGAGACGAGCTAAGGCTTGCGAAACGTCAGCCGGTACATCGTGCCTTTGCACACCTCTTCGTAGTTCACGTCGAGCATGCCCGCAGGCAGCAGATTAAGCACGGCGGGCCGCGGCCGATCGCTTTTTTTGGCCAGGGATATCCGGGCGCGGCGTCCCCGGGCCAGAGAATCGACTTCGTCCGCGATCAACAGTTTTGTGCCGCTTTTCGCCACCCGGATCATCTCGCTCAGCGCCAGCGCCGGATCGCCGCAATCGCCGAGCCCGCCGATCCGGTAGACGCAGTCGAAAGAATCGCCGCGAAAAGGCAGACGTTCCGCCGTGCCGAGAATCAATTCCGCCTCCGTTCCCCATTCCTTCAAATGTCTGGCCGCTTCGCGCAGCATGGGCGCCGACCGATCCAATCCGTATAAGTGCGCTCCCGCGGGCAGCAGCGGAAGGTTGGCGCCGGTTCCGACCGCCGTCTCCAGCACCCGATCTCCGCGTCGAATGTCCAATTCCGCCAGAAAGGTCCACCGATATTGAATCTCGCCTCCGAACCGCAGCTTGAAATAAAAGCGATTCGTTCTTGCCTGGAGGCGGACGACCTTGTCCTTCAGCACCCTCGTGCCCGAGTCGGCAAACTCCGTCCCCTGCGGCCTTACCGCTTCTGCGAATCCGGCTTCGCCGCGCGGCAGCGCGTAAGGCCCGGATGAGGCGTCACCCGGAATACGCGTCGTATCGAACATGGATATCCCTCCCGACTTGTCGTAAGCCGTTTATTCTTCTTCCCGTCCATTGTAACCCATGCTTCGGCGGAGCGGTTCCATCGCGCGGTTGAATTCGGTCTCCGTCCCGAGGCCGAGACGATCTCTTCATGCTTCGCAGCAGCAAAAGCCGCGGCCTATGCCGCGGCTTCTTCGATTCGTCCGGCATGCCGGACACGTTACAGCGATTCGACGTAATCTTTCGCATCCTTCAGCGACAGATTATAGAGCTGCCGCGCTTCCTTGATCGCCTCGATCTTCCTGCCCTTGGCGACAAGCGCACGCAATTGTTCGTCTCCGTCTCCCGAGGGGCGAAGCGGCCGCTCTTCGTTCTGGGTGCCGCCGGCAGCGGCGGACCGATAGTAACGGGGAGCCTCCGCAAGCCGGTCGAGTTCTTCTTTTAGATGCCTGACCTCGAACCGCAGCCGAATCACCATCAGCATCAGCGAAAAGACGATAAGCGCCAAAACGACGGATGTATAGTCGAATTCCATACACTCCGCTCCCTTCAAATCCGTTTGGATCGGATGACGAACGGCGAGAGCTTCCCGTTCCGCATCCGTTCGCTTCTATTATACATAATATGTATTCAAAGCCGGCGGATGGCGTTACTTCGTTACCGGCCGTGCCATCTTCTCTTTGAGGATCTCTTGGAAACTCTTTTCCTGTTCTCCGCCCGCGTTCTTCTGAGGCGAAACTGCCGGCTGCGGTCTGAAGTAATTCGAATGGAAAGCCATCAGGTTATGTACGCTCATATTCATCCTTGTCCGTTCCCCTTTCCGGTTGGAGTGGATATGCCTTGCAAATAACGGGCAAAGCTTATCGTATGTCGCTCGCTTCTTCATTACGACTATATAACCCGAACTGGTAAAAAATAAACCGGTTTTGCGGGATTCAGGGACAAAGGTGTACGTTTTTACGGCAAATCGCAACCACAGCCGCAGCTTATAAGCCCAGGCGACTAGGCAAGCAAAATCACCCTTTTTCTGTAAAAAAATCTAGATTCAAGTTCGTTTCAAGCCTATTGAACGGCAAAGATCCTAAAAAACCATGCCCTGAGGATTAAAAACGGAAGATCTCCCTACCTACGCCGCTTTAAACGTAAACTCCTGGTAAACATTGAAGGCAAAGTGTATAATCAGCATAGCCGATTTACACCGGGCGTCAGGTTCATAGAAAGGAATGGAAAATTCTCAATGAAATCACCCGAAAAATGGGGCGCATTCGTACTCAGCGCAGCCGTGCTGCTGAGCGCTCCCGGTTATGCGGACGCCGCCGGCAGTACGGCGGGAAATCCTCTTCCCCAGCCTTCCTGGACTTCCGCTTCCGTTTACGATACGTCGTCCGCTTCCGCGCACGACATTCGCTACGTCAAATCCCGCAGCCTTATTTATGTCCACACGGTACAAAGCGTCAAAAAAACTTCGTCCAAAACGCCTTACGACTGGCATTTGGAGACGGTAACCGCATTCGACGCTTCTACCGGAGCCCAGAAATGGTCCCGCACTTTCCACGAAAAGGGCGGAGCGTATACGATCGCAAGCTCGATCCTGTATGCGGAAAACGGCGCCGTCTACTTCACCGGCACTTTTTCCGACAAAACCCAAAAAATTTATGCGCTGAGTCCGAACGGCAGGGAAACCTGGACCCGGTCTGTTTCCTATGGAAGCGACGTGTACATGTTGGGCGACGAGAGCCTGCTGATCGCTTCGCCGCAGGGACCCGACAAACGCGGCTTCGTCAAGACATCCGCTGTTCGCTGCGATTCGGCAGGCCGCGTCATCGCAGCCAAAACGCTGAAGGGCAGCATTCTGACGGCGGAAGGCCAACGCCTCGTCGTCGATACGAGCCGCCTCGTCAAAATCGGCGGCGCATGGGACCGTTCGCCCAGTCCTTCCGTGGAAGTCTATACGCCGGAACTTAAGCGCGTATATGCGTATAAATTCCCTTCCAGCGTCAATCTGCTCGGAGACGGCGGCGGTCCGGCCATTCTCGTTCAGGACGACAATACGGTAATCTTCCGCGGTTCGGTCGCCGGCACGGTCAACAAGCTGTTCGCTTTTTCGCCGCAGGGTCGGCTGCTCTGGGGACGCGTCATCCCGGCCGATTCGGTCATCTATTCGACCGGAAGCGGTTATGTGACCTATTCGAAGCGCCGGCTTTCCGCCTTCGATCTCAGCGGCAAATTGGCGGAGCATACGCTGGAGGACGAACCGGGCCAGATCGTCGTCATGGAGCGCTCCGACGACGGCAGGCTCCAGATCGACATGGCCGATACGCTCTATGTGCTAGATCCTCACAAGCTGGACGTCATCCAGGCCGTGTCGAATCTGCCGCTTCGTTCCGATTACGCGTTCGCCTATGCCGGCGGCGTGCTCTATGCGGCGGAGTCGGGTTCCCTGGTCAAATACGCCTTGAATTAGAAAACGTCGATGTTCGTAAATTCCGAAAAAGAACCTTCGCGCTTCAGCGCGAAGGTTCTTTTTGCACGGCTCTTTTTTTGCCCGTTTTCTTCCGCAGGCTTGCGCAAGCCGCCGCATCACGCCTTTTTTTTCGGCGGATCGACGATAAAAAAGACGCTTAGGCCCATAATATTTTAAATAGGTAAGCTTTCTAGCTGTTTCAAAATTAAATTTTCGAGTTCTTATTCAAATGCTTGCTCTTAGGTTAAGTTGTAGTTGAGCAAACAAAAACACAAACGGAGGCGATACAAAATGGGCATTATCTGGTCGTTGATTGTAGGCGGCGTTATCGGTTGGTTGGCCGGACTCATTGTGGGCAGAGACATTCCTGGAGGCATCATCGGCAACATTATCGCCGGCTTCATCGGCGGTTGGCTCGGCGGAGTAATCCTGGGAGAGATGGGTCCTGAAATCGGAGGATTCTACATTATTCCTGCCTTGATCGGCGCGATCGTACTGGTTGCGGTTGTCAGCCTGATCATGCGTTCGTTGGGCCGCAGAAACCGGGCCTAATCGTACGGGATGAAGTGGGTGCAGGGTACGCCTGAGCGTTCTCGTTCAAGAAAACGCATGCGTACCGCCAAAAAAGAGCGCATTCCGCATACTGCGGAAATGCGCTCTTTTTTGCGTGTTTTGCCCTGCCGTTTTTTTAACGGGCGGGCTGCATTTCGCGGAAATGTTCGACAGCCAGCTTGACTCTCCCGCTGAGTTCGGACAGTTCCGAAACGGTCTCCGAAAGCTGCTGCATGCTGCCCAGCTGTTCTTCCGCCGCCTGGCGGACCGTAGCGACTTCGGTCGACGTATTCTCGACCATTTCCTCCGCATGGGCGATCGTCTCGCCCACCTGCTCGGTATGGGCGGCGATTTCTTCGACGGCGGCCGATACGTCCTGCATCTGGATGTTGACTTCGTCGACGGCGGCTTGAATGAATTGGAACGACCGGCCGACTTCTTCGAGCGAGCCGATGCCCTGCTTCATGTCTTCGGCGACCAACGTAGAAGTCCCCACCACTTCGCCGGTATCCTGCTGAATGCTGGCGTTGATCGTCGAGACCCGCTTGGCGGATTCGGAAGACTGTTCCGCCAGCTTGCGGACCTCGGACGCGATGACGGAGAAGCCTTGTCCGGACTCGCCGGCGCGCGCCGCTTCGATGGCCGCATTCAAAGCAAGCAGGTGGGTCTGCGAAGCGATCTCCGTAATGATGCTGACGAAGTATTCGATCTCTCCCGATTTTTCGTCAAGCCGGTTAACCTGCTCAAGCAGCGTCTGGATCGTACCGTCGGTCTTGCGAACCTGATCCATGGCGCTCAGCAGCTGACGGTAACCCGACGATGCCTGCTCCGAAGTTTGCAGCGTCGCGCTCGCCACTTCGTCCGCGCTTCCCGCCACCTGCTGAACGGCTGCGGTCATTTCGTTGGTCGTACGCACGATTTCTTTCATTTTTTCCGCCTGCTCGTCCGAGCGCAGAGCCGCGCTGCGGGCCGACTCCGTGATCAAGTCGGATACGACTACGCCCATGTCCGCGCTCGATTTCACCTGTTCGACGCTCCGATCGATATCCAGCAAATAGTTTTGCATCCGCTCGATCGCCTTGAGCGACTCGTGTCCGGGTTCGCCGGAAGCCGAATCCGTACCGACGGCAGCCGAAGAAGAAGGCGATACTCCCGCCTCGTCAAACCGCTTCCCGATCTCCGCCGCTCTGCGGTCGGCTTCGCGAACCAGCAGCATCATGCCGGCGGCAAAGGCGCCGGCGCCTGCGACTGCAGCCAACACGAGTCCCGGAACGAAGCTCCCCCAGCCCCGTCCCGGCATCATAAACAGAAAAGCGATAACGACTTCCAGCAGAGCGGCGGCCGCCGCGCCGGTTGCGATTAAACGCTTATTGGCCTGCTTTTTCATTTTTCCCCCACCCATTATGTTTAGAGTCGGCCCGCTCGCGCGGAACCGCATGGACCCTGCCCGATTTCCTTGAAGGACGATCACAAAAAAAGCCCGGTATACCCGGGCTTTCAAGCCGAAACAACCAAACATCGGGTTTTGACGGCCGTTTTGGCAAAGCCGAATCAGCTGTTCAGATAAGCTTCCGCGTCTTCGATTTTTTCGAACGAAACGACGATATCGCCGAACATCCGCTTCATCTGCATTTTCGATACGGCGGAACCCGTGTAATATGCCCATTTGGTCAGGCCTTTTTCTACCGACAGTTCACCCAGCGGAGCCAGCGCCACCGCAACCTCCTGCGTGAACAATTTGCCTTTGCTCAGGTCCGTCAGTCCGGTGAATCCCGGTTTCACTTTGGTCAGAACCGCTTTGTACTCTTTGTTGTACGCTTCGACTTCATCCATCGTGATGCTCTCTACCGTGCAGACAACCCGGTTGATGGACGGCAAATACTCGATTTTAAACATGTGAAGTCCCCCTTGATTCAAATGTACAGCTTCATCATATAGTCTACTAAAAAAAATGTCGAATTCCAAGAAAAAAATTGCATATCTTCATTTAAATCCTTCGTCTTCATTCGATTGTAAATCAAAGAAATTCTGCTGCTCGGCATACGCCAGCATTCGGGAAACAAGCGTATCGTCCATCGCCTTCCACACGAATCCAAGCCGCTCCAAGTAAGCGGCAGTGCGGTAGGACGCGATCTCGAATCGGGTTTGTATCTGTGCGCTTTCCAACCAACCGTAGTGCAGCATAATCTTGTCGACCTCTGCCCGCGATTCGTTCGCCAGGAAGCTGTCTGTCAATTTGTCGACAAATTTTGCAAACTCCAACGTTTGCACGGGACGGCCGACACGCTCTTCCGTCAAAATGCGATGCATGCTTTCCAGATTCGGATTCAGCAAATGGAAAATTTCGTTCTGCAGGCCCTCCGGCCGCATCAGCAGCAGAATGGCCCGGCTGATTCCGTCGACGTACGAGAAGTCGGTATCCGGCGCAAGTTCCGGGACTATGCCCAGACGCACGAACGACTGCATCATCGTATAAAACGCATTCTCCCCGATGTTTTCTTGAAAACGTCCCGTCTCCGAATGGAACACGACGTTGCCCAAACGGTAAATGCTTGTCCGCAGCCCCCGTTCCCTCGCTTCGACGACTTTTTTCTCGGCTTCGAACTTGGTCTTCGCGTAATAATTTTCGTACTCCTGGCCCAGGTCAAGATCGTACTCCCCGAAGAAAGCTTCCGTCCGCTGCGGGATGATTCCCGTTGCCACGCCGAGCGTCGAAATATGATGAAAATCTTTCCTTTGGCCCGCTTCCGCCAGGTCGATCAGCCGCTCCGTCGCCTCGACGTTATGGCGTTTGAAGTCGTCATAGCTGCCGTAATGCTTGACGGTGGCCGCCGCATGCACGATTGCGTCGATCTCACGCTCGAGCCTGCGATAGCTTTCGTCGGACATTCCCAGCCTGTCTTCGGACAAGTCCCCGCTGAAGACGTGCAGGCGGCCCGCCGCTTCGCTCAGCGCGCCTTCGCCGAAATAGAAGTCCAGCTTCGCCCGAATCCGCCGGGAAGCTTGAGCGTCGTCGTCTCCGCGCACGACGGCATATACTTCCCAATCGGTAAGGGCGAGCATATCGTGCAGCAGATGAATGCCGACATAGCCGGTCGCTCCGGTCAGCAGGACGCCCCGGTAGTCGCGAAGCTTCGACACTTCGACGGAAGCCGCATCGGCTTCCGCGCGGCGCCGGTACGCTTCGCGTTCCCCGCCGAGCGTATCTTCGCCCGGAGCGCGGCTGGCTTCCTTCAGTTCGGCCAACTTCTCCGCGATACGGTTCGAAGCCGGCTTGACGACGGCTGCCAGCTCCGCCAGCGTTTGATGTTCGAACACGTTGTTGATGCTGAGCTCGAACTGCTCCTGCAGACGCGCCACCATCACGGCAGCCTTCAGCGAATGACCGCCGAGTTCGAAGAAATTGTCATGCAGGCCGATCCGTTCCGTCCCGAGCACATTCCGCCAGACTTCCGCGATTCGGCATTCCGTCTCGCTCTGCGGCGCCGCGTATTCCGTGCCGGATTCCATTTCGCCCGGCTGCGGTTCCGGCAGCGCCCGGCGGTCGATCTTGCCGTTCGGCGTCAGCGGCATGACGTCCAGATGGACGAAATACGACGGAATCATATAATCCGGCAGACGGTCGGCCAGATGCCGGCGCAGTTCCTGCCGAGCCGCCGGAACCGGGGAAGCCGTATAGGCGCACAAGTATTTGCCGCCCGAGGCGTCTTCCTTTGCGACAACGATTGTTTCCTTGACGGACTCGTGCTCCAGCAGCGCCGTTTCGATCTCGCCCAATTCGATCCGGAATCCGCGGATTTTGACCTGATGATCGAGACGTCCGAGAAACTCCAGCTCTCCGGCCGCGTTCCAACGTGCCAGGTCGCCCGTTTTGTACATGCGGCCGCCCGTCTCGAACGGATCGGCCGAATAACGCTCGTTCGTCAGCTCCGGCTGATTGTAATAACCGCGTCCCACGCAATCGCCCGCAATATACAGTTCGCCGGCCGCTCCCTGCGGCTGCAGCTGCAGCGCGTCGTTCAAAATATATATGCGAGTATTGGTAATCGGTTTGCCGATCGGAGGCAGCTCGGGAATGAATCCCGCCGGATCGATCGTATGCGCGGTCGCCACATGCGTCTCGGAAGGACCGTAATGATTGTGCAGGAAAATGCCGTTGCGCCGCAGATGCTCCCGGAATTTCTCGGGTACGACCAGCTGCTCGCCCGCCGTGACGATATGGCGGATGCAGGTCGGAAAGCGTTCCTCGTACTCTTTTTCGCTTAAAATGAATTTCAAGAACGATACCGGCATAAACAGCACGCTGATCTGCCGGCGCTCGATCAGCTCGAGCAGGCGGCCGACTTCTCGCCGCGTCTCGCTGCGAATCATGCACAGCGTGCCGCCGGCCAGCAGCGTCGACCAGATCTCCTGGGAGCAAACATCGAAGCTGATCGTCGTGAACTGCAGCACCCGCCCCGCGTAGTCGATATTCGTCCGGGTATATTCGTAATGCAGCAGATTGATCATGTTGCGATGTTCGATCATGACTCCCTTGGGGCGCCCCGTCGTTCCCGATGTATAAATAACGTACAGCAGGTCGCTCGCGTTACTGCGGAGCGGAAGATTTTCCGTCCGCGGCGAGTAGGCGTCCGCCTCGTCCAGGCAGAGCACCGAGCCGCCGAATGCCGATCGGCCCGCCAGATGCCGCTGGGTCAACAGCAGGTCGGACCCGCTGTTCTCCAGCATATAAAGGATACGGTCTTCCGGATATTCCGGATCGATCGGCACATAAGCCCCGCCCGCTTTCAAAATGCCCAGCAAGCCGACAATCATTTCCGGAGAGCGGTCGAGCATAAGGCCCACCAATTTATCGGCGCCCACCCCTTTTTCCACAAGGGTATGCGCAAGGCGGTTGGCCCGTTCGTTCAATTCCGCGTACGTAAGCGAAGTCTCTTCGAAGGCGACGGCCGTATGATGCGGTCTTTCGAGAACGCGGCGTTCGAAAGCTTCCTGGATCGTCAGGCTCCGTTCGTAATCCGATACCGTATCGTTCAGACCACAGATCAGCGACGCCTGTTCCGTGCGCCCAAGCATCGGCAGTTCGTGCAGCGCGACCTGTTCGTTTTCGGCCGCCGATTGCAGCAGGCGAATGTAGTGGTCCGCCATTTTCCCGATCGTGCTCTCCCCGAACAGATCGGTGCAGTATTGGAAATCGAGGCGAATGCCGCTCCCGTGTTCCGTCACGTCGGCCATCAGATCGTATTTGGCGATCTTCGGCGCGTACCGTTCGGCCGCCGCGTCGGCGCCGTCAAGCTCCGGCGCCAGGGCGCCCGTGTTCTGCATGACGAACATCGTGTCGAACAGCGGGCTTCGTCCGGCGCTGCGCGGCACGTTCAATTCGTTCACCAGCTCGCCGAGTTCGTATTCCTGATGGTCGAATGCGCCCAGCAGCTCGCTTTTTACGTCCTGCAGATATTCCGCGAACGTTTTTTTCTTGTCCGGGTACATCCGCAGAGGAAGCGTGTTGACGAACATCCCGATCACGCCGTGCAGCTCTTCGCGGCTCCGGTTGGCGACCGGAACGCCGACGATCAGATCCTCCTGGCCCGCGTACCTGCCCAGCAGCGCGCCGTAAGCGGCAAGCATGACCATGAACAGCGTCGTCCCCGTGCGGTCGGCCAATTTTTTCAGCTCGGTCCGCAGCTCCTCTCCGATCTCCTTATGCAGCGTGTCCCCGCGGAAGCTCTGCTTCTCCGGTCTCGGTTTGTCGAGCGGAAGCTGAAGCATGGGCAGTTCGCCGGCGAGACGCTCTTTCCAGTAAGCCAGCCGCGACGCCCGGACGGACGCCGCGGCTTCGCGTTCATACCAGACGGAGAAGTCCTTGAATTGAAGCGGCGCCGTTCCCGGCGATTCGCCGCGATACAGCCGCGACCATTCCTCGAAGAAGACGTGCATCGACACCCCGTCGACCGCGATGTGATGGAAATCGAGCATGACAAAATGCAGGTCGTCCGAACAGGACACCAGACCCGCTCGCATCAGCGGCGCGCGGCTCAAATCGAACGGGCGGACGAACGCGTCCATCATCGCCCGAATGTTCCGCTCGCCCGCGCGCGATACGGCCAGGCGCAGTTCCGCGTCTTCATGCACGCGCTGCACGACTCGATCGCCGAGCAGCTCGAACGACGTGCGCAGCGCCTCGTGCCGACGGATCAGCCCTCTCAGCGATCGCTCCAGCCGATCGGCATCCAGTCTTCCCTCGACGCGCAGCAGCGCCGGCGCGTTGTAAGCCGTGCCCGCCCCCTCCATCTGCTCGATCAGGAACAAGCGGCTTTGTGCCGGATAAGCGGGATAATAAGCGGCAGGCAGCGCAGCCGGAATCGCCGCTTGCTCCGCAGCCCGGGTTCCCGGTTCGCCGGTTCGCTTGGCGATCTCGGCCGCCTGCGTCCGAACGGTCGCATACTCGAACAGCTCGCGGATCGACAGCGAGGCGCCGAGCTGGCGGTCGATCTGCGCGCGCAGAACGGCGGCCTGCAGCGAATGCCCGCCGATGTCGAAGAAGCGGTCGAGCACGCCGAACCGGTCATGTCCGAGAATGCCGCTCCACAAGGCGTGCAGCCGCCGCTCGACCTCGTTCGACGGCGCTTCGAAATCGGAACCCCCGCCGGCGGCCGGCTCGGGAAGCGCCCGGCGGTCGATCTTGCCGTTCGCGTTGACCGGCAGCTTTTCCAAGGTGACAAAGTGGGCCGGCACCATGTAATCGGGCAGCGTTCGGCTCAGGTCTTCCGACCATTCGGCGTGGCTGCGTTCCGTGTCCGATTCGACGTACGCGCAGAGATAGGCTTCTCCGTTCGGGTCCTTCAAAGCCGCAACGATGCAGTCGCGCACGCCGTCACGCTCAAGAATGCGCTGCTCGATTTCGCCGATTTCGATACGGAACCCGCGGACTTTGACCTGATGGTCGAGACGGCCGAGAAATTCGATCGTGCCGTCACGCTTCCAGCGCGCCAGATCGCCCGTCCGGTACATCCGCTCGCCTGCGCGGTACGGATGCGCCGTGAATTTCTCCGCCGTCAGCTCCGGCCGGTTCAAGTAACCTCTCGCCAGGCCGACTCCGGCGACGCATAATTCGCCGGCCGCCCCGACCGGCTGCAGACGGCCGAAGGCATCGAGAATCATGATCTGGGAGCCGCGGACCGGCTTGCCGATCGGGATGTTGTCCTCCATTTCGGTCACGAGATGGGAGCTGGTCACGATCGTGTTTTCCGTCGGACCGTAGCAGTTATGCAGCTCGTACGGCCGGGCGCGGAAGGTCTTCAGCTTGTCGCCTCCGGTAAGCAGGACGCGCAGCGAATAGTTTTCGTATTCCATGAACTGTTCGCACAACTGGGTCGGCAAAAACGCGATGGTAATGCCTTTTTCGTTGAAATGCCGGTTCAAGCCTGCCGGGTCGAGGCGCAGGTCCTCGGGAATCATATGGATAGCCGCGCCCTGCAGCAGATAAGGAAATATCTCCCATACCGAAGCGTCGAATCCGAATCCGGCATACTTGACCGTCCGGTCTTCGGGCGTGACCCGAAAATGATCGACGTGCCACTGCGCCAAGTTGATCAGCGAGCGATGCTCGATCACGACTCCTTTCGGCGTACCGGTGGAACCGGAAGTATAGATGACGTAGGCCGGATCTTCGGGGGCTCCGAACTCCCCTTCCTCCGCTTCGGCCTCCCAATTCCGGTCGTTGTCGACCTGCAGCGTTCCGCCCGCATAGCCGAGCGGCGCCGCAAGACCCGGCGTCAGCAGCAGCAGGTCGGCCCCGCTGTCCTCCAGCATAAAGCGGATGCGCTCCTGCGGATATTCCGGATCGATCGGCAGGTAAGCCGCGCCGGTCTTCAGCACCGCCAGCACGGACAGAATCATCTCGGCAGACGGACGGGCCATGATGCCGGCGATTCGGCCGCTTCCCAATCCTTCCGCGCGCAGTTCGGCCGCCAGCACGTCCGAGCGCCCGTCCAGCTCCGCATAACTAAGCGTTCCGCCTTCGTACACGACCGCTTCGCGTTCGGGCACCCGCGCCGCCGTCTCTTTGATCATCCGGTGGACGGGAAGATCCGCGTCGAATTTGCCGTCCGCCCGATTCCAGAGATTCAGCAAAATTTCGCGCTCCTGCTCCCCGATAATGTCTTCCTCCCCGATCCGCGAATCGGGCGCGGCGAACATGCGGACGACGATGCCCTGCAGGTTGGCCAGCGCCTCCTTCACGAAGCTTTCGCCGAAAGCGGCCCTGCGGAAAACAGCGCGGACATAAACCCGGTCCGTGCCGGAGAATGCAAGAAACAGATCGCAGCCCGAGTTCGCCAACGCTTCGTCCGCGCTTACCGGAAGATCGAAGCCGATTCCCGTGTTATAAGGGCGCTCCGCCTGCAAAGACGCGTACATCGCCGCAAATTCCTCCGGAGCGAGCGCAAGGTCGCCCGCTTCGAGCAGGCTTTTCTTCACCGCTTCGGCGCGAACGCGGAACGTCTCTTCCCGGTCCGCCCTGAACAGAAGCGGAATCATGCTGCCGGAGCCAGGCAGCCAGGCCGCGAACGCCAGCTCTTCGGTGCGCAAATAACGCTGCAGCAGAACCGACCAGGCCGCATGGGCCGCGCCTGCGCGAAGCAGACCGGCATCGACGGCCCGAAATTCGCGTTCGATGCTGCCGATCCCCTCCAGCGCGGGTACCGTTTCGCCGCTCAGGACCGTTTTTTCTTCCACGCCGCGCAGCCGCTCCAGCCAATAAGCTTGAGTATTCGGATGATGTTTCAGTTCAGCATTCATGCTTTTGTTTTTCTCCTCCCGTGTATCGGTTCCTCTGCAGGGCCGCCATACGCAAAAAGCATTCCGGCTCGCGATCCGCGGCCAAAAACGGCTCGGGTTCTCGCCCGCGTGAAAATTTCATAACAGCATGCGAAAGCGCCGTTCCAGCACGCTTGCTTCCAAAAACTCGACTTCTGCGGCACGCCGCTCCTCCGGCCTGCGGCAAAGAGCCAACGCGTAACGTTCGGAATCGGGCAGGACGAGGGAGTAAGAATCGATCATCCACGGATCGGCGCCCGCTTCCGAAGCTTCGACGCGAAAAGCCGCCTCCTCCGTCCGCGGCTCGAACGAAGCGAGCGTACGTTCATCGGTCAAGCCCGTTCCTTCCGCCTTCAGCCAGCTCTCTAACATCGTCCAGCGCTCGTAAAAAAATTGCAGTTCGTCCGGCGCGGCGCGCCGCTCTCCGGAAGCACCCGCGGAACGGCCGAGCAGCGCGCGGACCGTATCCGCATCAAGAAAGTCGCGGCGCTCCACGTCGATCCCGACTTCCGTATCCGCCAGCGCGCATACGGCAAGCCGTCCCGAGCGGGATATGCCGAACGACGGCGAAGCATCCGCGGCAAGATAAGGCTTTCCCCGTACGCCCCGCCGAAAAGGCAGGTCTTCGTACCCAATGCCCATCCTCTCGCCGAGCAGCACCGATACAAGCATGTGTGAAGCGGCTTTAAGCAGCCGGTCTTCCTCGCGTTTCAAGCGCTGGATGCGTGCCCGTTCCGCGGGAAGAAAAGCGGAAATCAGGCGGTTCCAGTCGGAAGCGGCAGGAAGCCGATGAAGAAAAACGGCATGCACTTCGATAGGAATCGACTCCTTTCCAAGCGGCTCGGATATGCGGATCAGGATGCTTTAAATTCGTTCTTCCTCCCTATGATACCAAAAAAACTCACTTAGAGAATATCGGAACATCGGGCGAAAAGTGAAGTACTTTTAAGAAAATAGTCTCATTTAATCCTTAAGACCCATTTTTTGACCTCCCACTTTCGGGTGACTTTCCTTCTTTCGTGCAAAGAGGATACCGGACACGTATAATGATATTAAAAAAATCAAGGGGACGATCATGACGGATAATATCGACCTGGACAGACAGCGGCTCAGCATCGAAGCGGCGCGGCTGTACTATCTGTCCGATTACAGTCAACAGGACATCGCGGCTCGGCTCGGCGTTTCTCGCCCGACGGTCTCTCGCCTGCTTCAACATGCCAAGGAACACGGCTATGTCCGCATCAGCATTGCCGACCCGCTCGAAGATCTGGACGCGCTGGGAGCGGAATTGACGAAGCGTTTCGGGCTGCAGGCCGCCCGAGTCTGCTACTCGCCTCAAAACGAATATCGGGAGATTCGCTCCCGGGTCGCCGCGGCCGCCGCGGAATACCTGGACGAAATCATTCAGGACGGTGACCTTATCGGCATTACCTGGGGCACGACCATGCATGCTCTGGCGCTGTCGCTGAAACACAAACCCGTTCGTGGCGTGGAGGTGGTTCAGCTCAAAGGCGGCGTCAGCCATTCCCAGGTGCCGACCTATGCCGCCGAAACCGCCAACTTGTTCGCGGAAGCGTTCGGCACGATCGCCCGCTATCTTCCGCTGCCGGTCATCTTCGACAGCGTCGAACTCAAACGGATGGTCGAGGAAGACCGGCATATTCAGCGCATCATCGAGTTGGGGCGTCAAGCCAACGTGGCCGTGTTTACGGTCGGCACGGTGGAAGACGACGCTCTTCTGTTCCGGCTCGGCTACTTCGACGGCCAGCAGCGCCAGATGCTGCAGGCCGCGGGAGCTGCCGACATTTGTTCCCGCTTCTTCGACGATAAAGGGAAGATTTGCAGCGAAGAAATCAACGCCCGCACGGTCGGCATAGATCTGCACGAACTGCGGCGCAAGGAAAAGTCGATTCTCGTCGCGGGCGGACCGCGCAAGATTCGCGCCATCCGCGCCGCGCTCGCCGGACGATACGCCAACATTCTCGTAACGGACCAATTTACGGCCCTCGCTTTGCTTGCCGATTGAATATGACGGCCTGCCTGCCGATATAAGAGTTGTGCGGATCGAATCCGTACGCGCGAGACATGATGACCGGCGCGGAAGACTCTTCCGTATGCCCATTTCCTATCCTGCTCAGGGCAAACCCGCCGAAAGACGGGGACGCAAAGCCGCGGGCCTACAGCCGACCTCCGGGCGGCCAAGGCAGCCGGGCCGCCGATTCCGGACCTGATTTACGGATGAATCGAAAGGTGAAGAAAAAAATGATAAAGACACGCTCCAAGCTGTCCCGCTGTCTTATTTTGTTCCTCCTGTTGGCTTGGACCGCAGGCTCGTTCGGCACAAGCGGCGCTCACGCGCGCGAACAGGACGGCGTCTCGACCTGGGTATGGAACCCTTGGCTGCTCCGTTCCTCTTCCGACGATCTGCTGCGTTTCGCGGCTTCCAACCATGTCACGACGCTTTATCTTCAGATCGACGGCGATATGGCAAAATCGGATTACGCTTCGTTTATCGGCCGCGCTTCGGCGCAGGGCATTCAAGTCTACGCACTGGACGGCGCGCCGCGCTGGGCGCTGGACCGCAGTCCTTCGGACGCTTTCATCGCCTGGCTGTCCGCTTACCAGTCCGGCGCCGCCGCGAACGAAAAGTTTGCCGGCATTCACGTCGACGTCGAGCCTTATCTGCTGCCCGAGTGGACGAGCGCCCGCGAAGCTCTGCTGACTTCCTGGAAAGAAAACGTCGATTCGCTGATCGCCGGCGCGAGAACGCTCGGCCTGACGATCGAAGCGGATATCCCGTTCTGGTTCGACGAGCACGTCATGCCCGGCGAAACGGGCACTTTAAGTTCCTGGCTCATCGGACGCTTTGACGGAATCACGATCATGGCTTACCGCGATTCCGCCGAGCAGATCGCCGAAGTGGCGAAAAACGAGCTTGCCGAAGGCGAAAAGCTGGGTAAACCGATCCGGATCGCCGTGGAAACGAACCCGTCGACGGAGACGCCCCAGGTTACTTTTTACGAAGAAGGCGCCTCTTACCTGAACAGCCAGCTCGCGCTCGTCAAGCAGGCCGTCGGCGGAAGTTCTGCTTTTGCCGGCTTTGCCGTTCACGATTATGTCGGCTGGAAAAAGCTGCAGGACTCCGAGGCCGCGATTGTACCGGCCCCGCTGCCGACCAGCGGCCAGACCGGATCGGCAGTCAAAACGACCAAGCCGACCGCAGTCAAAGCGCCGGCAGGAAAGAAACAGAAATAAGATTCGTACCCGGCCGGTCCGCCGACCGGAGCGGCCGTACCCGGCCGGGCTCTGCTGAAGCCCGCTTCCGCGTTTCGTCGAGAACCGACGAATTGCCGGAAGCGGGCTTTTTTTCGTTTGATCAGGCAGCTTTGCAGCTCGCGCGGCAGGTTTGGAACCCGTCAGATCGCCTGAATCCGGCCTCCTTGAACAAAATTTCAACAACCATTTTACACTTGTTCACGAAGGTGGTATGATGGGAATAAATCGAATCCGAAGGAGAGATCCACATGAATCTTGCATCCATGATCGATCATACGCTTCTGCGCGCCGACGCGACGGAAGCGGAGGTCGCCAAGCTGATCGAAGAAGCGAAAACGTACACGTTCGCTTCGGTCTGCGTCAACCCGACTTGGGTAGCCTACGCCGCGGAACGCCTGGCCGGCACCGAAGTCAAAGTCTGCACCGTCATCGGCTTCCCGCTGGGAGCGTCGACGCCGGAGACGAAAGCTTTCGAGACTCGCGATGCCATCGAAAAAGGCGCGGGAGAAATCGACATGGTGCTGAATATCGGCGCGCTGAAAAGCGGCAATGCCGAACTCGCCGAGCGCGACATCCGCGCGGTGGTCGAAGCGGCGGCCGGCAAAGCGCTGGTCAAAGTGATCATCGAGACCTGCCTGCTGACCGACGACGAGAAAGTGCTCGCTTCCGAGCTGTCCGTGCGCGCGGGAGCCGACTTTGTCAAAACGTCCACGGGCTTCTCGACGGGCGGAGCGACGGTTGAAGATGTGGCTCTCATGCGCAAAACGGTCGGACCGGACATCGGAGTCAAAGCTTCCGGAGGCGTCCGCAGCCGCGAAGACATGGAGAAAATGATCGAAGCCGGCGCAACGCGCATCGGCGCAAGCTCCGGCGTGAAGATCATGCAGGGCGAAAAGTCCGACTCTTCGTACTGATCGTCCGCCCGTTCGACGGGCAGCCCCGCAAGCGGCACGACACGCCGCGGGCCGTTCATTAGACGGTCCCGCGGCCGTATTTCGAATCTTGATCCGAGGAGGACTCCGCTATGAGCCACCCTATGAAAGACAGCCTGATCCAGGCCGCCATCGAAGCCCGCACTTCCGCTTACGTGCCGTATTCGCACTTCGAAGTGGGGGCCGCGCTGCTGGCCGACGGCAAAATCTATTCCGGCTGCAATATTGAAAACGCTTCGTTCGGCCTGACCAACTGCGCGGAACGCACCGCCATTTTCAAAGCCGCTTCCGAAGGCATACGCCGCATCGAAGCGATCGCGGTCGTCGCCGATACGGAAGGTCCCGTGTCTCCGTGCGGCGCCTGCCGTCAGGTGATTGCCGAGTTCGCCGACGAGCATACGCTCATCTATCTGACGAACCTAAACGGCAATACCGAGGAATGGACGATGGACCGGCTGCTTCCGGGTTACTTCCAAGCCAAGGACATGGACAAGGCGAGATGACGGGCTTCCGTTTCGATAAAAATCGCGCCGTCCCGATCCCTTCCGGTTTTCGGCGCGGTTTTTCGAAAACGGCACCGATTTTTTCTTTTTCGTTTCCGGCCATTTATGCAAGCGCTTCAAAATGATTCAAATTTCGGGCATCGTTGATAAAGATGGAAAGGCGCTTTTGTCCGTCCCCCTTTGTCATGGCATGTCAGCAATTTGTCAGGTTTTCCCAGGCTTTTTCAAAATAACTTCTAGGAGATTTTTGTACATGAATATTCTGATCGCGCTGCTCGGTCTGGTCGTTGTATTCGGTCTCGCTTTCGTCGCCAGCAACGGCAGAAAAAACATTCGTTATCGTCCGCTGATCGTCATGGTCGTGCTTCAACTGATTCTCGCTTTCCTGCTGTTGAATACGGTGCTGGGTACCAAGTTGATCAGCGCTTTTGCCAATACCTTCGAGGCGCTGCTCGGATATGCCTACGAGGGAATCGGTTTCGTCTTCGGCGGAATATTGGCTGAAAACAGAGCCTCTATCTTCTTCCTTAACGTACTGATGCCCATCGTATTTATCTCGGCTCTGATCGGTATTCTTCAATACGTTCGCGTCCTGCCTTTTATCGTCCGCTACATCGGTCTTGCGCTGAGCAAGGTCAACGGCATGGGCAAGCTGGAATCGTATAATGCGGTCGCATCCGCCATTCTCGGCCAGTCCGAGGTCTTCATTTCCGTCAAAAAACAGATCGGGCTGCTGCCTAAGCACCGTCTGTACACGCTCTGCGCTTCGGCCATGTCCACCGTATCCATGTCGATCGTCGGCGCCTATATGGGCCTGATCCCGCCTCGTTACGTGGTAACGGCGCTTGTGCTGAACTTGTTCGGCGGATTTATCATCGCTTCGATCATTAACCCTTATAAAGTGCAGCCGGAAGAAGATATACTGGAAGTGCAGCAGGAAGAAAAACAGTCGTTCTTCGAAATGCTCGGCGAATACATCATGGACGGCTTCAAGGTCGCGATCGTCGTCGCCGCCATGCTGATCGGTTTCGTCGCATTGATCGCCATGCTGAACGGCATTTTCGGCGCGATCTTCGGCATTAGCTTCCAAGAGATGCTGGGCTATGTTTTCTCCCCGTTCGCGTTCGTCATGGGGGTGCCGTGGCACGACGCCGTAACGGCGGGCAGCATCATGGCCACCAAGCTGATGACCAACGAATTTACGGCCATGCTGAATCTGCAGACACTGATCAACGCCGGCACGCTGTCCGAGCGTACGATCGGCATCGTATCCGTCTTCCTGGTCTCGTTCGCCAACTTCTCCTCGATCGGCATCATCGCCGGCGCGGTGAAGGGTCTGCACGAGAAGCAGGGCAACGTCGTCGCAAGATTCGGCCTCAAACTGCTGTACGGCGCGACGCTCGTCAGCATGCTGTCCGCCATCATCGCCGGATTGTTCATTTGACCGTGAAAAAAGGGGTAAAAAGGTGTAGAATAAGATTTTCTGAAAGGAGCATGAACCATGTCCACATTTAAACGCATCCACCTGATCGTGATGGACTCGGTCGGCATCGGCGAAGCGCCGGATGCCGCGGAGTTCGACGATTTCGGGGTCGACACGTTCGGCCACATCGCCCGGGAAATGGGCGGCCTGAACATGCCGAACATGGCCAAACTCGGCCTGTCCAATATCGAGGAAGTGCAGGGCGTTCCGAAAGCCGACGCGCCTCTCGCCTACTACACCAAAATGCAGGAAGCTTCCCGCGGCAAAGACACGATGACCGGCCACTGGGAGATCATGGGCCTGTACATCGACACGCCGTTCCGCGTCTTCCCGGACGGCTTCCCCGACGAGCTGATTCAGCGCATCGAGGAGCATACGGGCCGCAAAGTGATCGGCAACAAGCCGGCCAGCGGCACGGAAATCCTCGACGAGCTGGGCGAAGAACATATGAAGACCGGCGCGCTGATCGTGTATACGTCGGCCGATTCCGTGCTTCAGGTCGCCGCGCACGAGGAGATCGTTCCGCTCAAGGAACTGTACGAGATTTGCGAGTTCTGCCGCGAAATCACGCTGGAAGACCCGTACATGCTCGGCCGCATCATTGCCCGTCCGTTCCTCGGCGAACCCGGCGCGTTCAAGCGCACGTCCAACCGCCATGATTACGCGCTGAAACCGTTCGGCCGCACGACGATGAACGAGCTGAAGGACGGCGGCTTCGACGTTATCGCCCTCGGCAAGATTGCCGACATCTACGACGGCGAAGGCGTGACCCGCTCCGTGCGCACCGTATCCAACATGGACGGCATGGACAAGCTGGTCGAAGAACTGGACAAACCGTTCAACGGCCTCAGCTTCCTGAACCTCGTCGATTTCGACGCGCTGTTCGGACACCGCCGCGATCCGCAGGGTTACGGCCAGGCGCTCGAAGAATACGACGCCCGCCTGCCGGAAGTGTTCGCGAAAATGAACGATGACGACCTGCTGCTCATCACCGCCGACCACGGCAACGATCCGACGTACCGCGGCACCGACCATACCCGCGAATACGTGCCTCTGCTCGCCTACTCGCCGGCGTTCAAAGACGGCGGCAAGCAGCTGCCGCTGCGCAGCACGTTCTCCGACATCGCCGCGACCGTCGCCGAGAACTTCGGCGTGAAGATGCCGGAATACGGCACCAGCTTCCTGGGCGATTTGAAGTAAGATTCGGGAGATTCGCTTGAGCGCCGCTGCTCGAAACGACGGCAAGCTTGCCGCTTGTTCGAAGCGAAGGTCAAACATGAAGACCGGTCGAGCGAATCGGATTTTCTTTCTAACCATAAAAAAGAACGCGAATCGGGTTTTCTCCGCAGTTTCGCCTCGTGCCCGCCTAAGCGGAGAACGGGGCGGAGCCGGAGAAGCTAAAGACTTTCCAACGGAAAGTCACTTCGGAAGCATAAGCCCGCTCGCATTTTCATTCCGATTTTCACCTTTTATAAAGTTAAATCAAAAAATCGGAATGGAACGGCGATCGCAGGCCCGCCCCGTTCGCAGCGTCTCACCGCGCACCAGAGCGCCTCACACCCAAAACGGAGGTTTTACAAAATGAGTGTTCATATCGAAGCCAAAGTCGGCGACATCGCCGAAACGATCCTGCTCCCGGGCGATCCCCTGAGAGCGAAATTCATCGCCGACACGTATCTCGAAGACGTCGTTCAATACAATCAGGTCCGCGGCATGCTGGGCTTCACCGGCACGTACAAAGGCAAACGCATTTCCGTCCAGGGCTCCGGCATGGGCATCCCTTCGTTCGCCATCTACGCCAACGAGCTGATCAGCGAATACGGCGTCAAAAACCTGATCCGCGTCGGCACCTGCGGCGGCATGCAGGAGAGCGTCCGCGTCCGCGACGTCATCCTGGCCCAGGCGGCCTGCACGGATTCCAGCATGAACCGCAACACGTTCCCGGGCTTCGACTTCGCTCCGATCGCAAGCTTCGGCCTGCTGAAGGAAGCTTACGAGCGTGCCGTGGAAAAAGGCCTGAACGTGCACGTCGGCAACATCCTGAGCTCCGACATCTTCTACCGCGACGACAAAACGGTCACGACCAAGCTCATGCAGCACGGCGTGCTCGGCGTCGAAATGGAAACGACGGCGCTGTATTCGCTCGCGGCCAAGTTCGGCGTGAACGCGCTGACGATCCTGACCGTCAGCGATCACCTGATCACCGGCGAAGAAACGACTTCGGCCGAGCGTCAGTCGACGTTCAATGACATGATGGAAGTCGCGCTGGAGACGGCTATCACCCTGTAATCCGAAAAGGGACTGCCGTTTCTGCGGCTCCCTTCATCCGTTCGGCATCCGCAGACACCGGCCGGCTCACGCACTGCGCGGGACCGGCCGGTACCATTTTACGAAAGCGAGGCACACAGATATGAGAATGGTAGATTTGATCGAAAAGAAACGCGACGGCAAGGAATTGACGACCGAGGAAATCAACTTCATCATCGAAGGCTATACCAAAGGGGACATCCCGGACTATCAAGTAAGCGCATTCGCAATGGCTGTCTTCTTCAAAGACATGACCGATCGCGAACGCGCCGACCTGACGATGGCCATGGTTAATTCCGGCGATACGATCGATCTGTCGGCAATCGAAGGCGTCAAAGTCGACAAGCACTCCACGGGCGGCGTGGGCGACACGACGACGCTGGTGCTGGCTCCGCTCGTCGCGGCGCTGGACGTGCCGGTCGCCAAGATGTCCGGCCGCGGTCTGGGACATACCGGCGGTACGGTCGATAAGCTGGAAGCCGTTGCCGGCTTCCACGTCGAGATCACGAACGAAGAGTTCGTCAAGCTCGTCAACGAACATAAGATCGCGGTTATCGGCCAGAGCGGCAACCTGACGCCGGCGGACAAAAAGCTTTATGCGCTGCGCGACGTGACGGCGACCGTCGACTCCATTCCGATGATCGCCAGCTCCATCATGAGCAAAAAAATCGCGGCGGGCGCGGACGCGATCGTGCTCGACGTGAAGACAGGCGCCGGCGCGTTCATGAAGACGCTGGAAGGCTCCAAAGATCTGGCGCACGCGATGGTCTCCATCGGCAACAACGTCGGCCGCCGCACGATGGCCGTCATCTCCGACATGAGCCAGCCGCTCGGCGCCGCGATCGGCAACGCGCTGGAAGTGCAGGAAGCGATCGACACGCTTAGAGGCCAGGGTCCGAAAGACCTGGAAGATCTGTGCATGGCGCTCGGCAGCCAAATGGTCTTCCTGGCAGGCAAAGCGTCCTCTCTCGAAGACGCCGAAGCCAAGCTGCGCGAAGTGATCGCGAACGGCAAAGCGCTGGACAAGTTCCGCGACTTCCTCGCCAACCAGGGCGGCGACGCTTCCGTCGTCGATCACCCGGAACGCCTGCCGCAGGCGCCGTACAAGATCGAAGTTCCGGCACCGAGAAGCGGCGTCGTGTCGCAGATCGTTGCCGACGAGATCGGCGTAGCCGCGATGTGGCTCGGCGCGGGCCGCGCGACGAAAGAATCCGAGATCGACCTGGCGGTCGGCCTCATGCTGAACAAGAAGGTCGGCGACGCCGTGCAGGAAGGCGAGTCGCTCGTGACGATCCACGCGAACAGCGAAGACGTGGCGAACGTGCGCGAGAAGATTCTCGCGGCGATCTCCATCGCCGACAGCGCGGAAGCGCCGACGCTGATTTACGGCACGGTCACCGAGTAAGATCGGCCTGGCATCGACTGCGGGTTCGGCATCATCCGGCTTTCGGAGCTCCTGAAGCGGGTACGTACCGAAAGCTTCAAACGGAAACAGGCATTGCCTTCCGTAAAGCAGCCTGCCGAGCTCATAGGGCGTTTCTCCCATCGACCGATGGGAGAAACGCCTTTTTGCCGTGCCGAAAGCCGCGAGCCGAAGGGCCGATTTGGAAAAGACAGCCAAGAGAGCTAAAATGAATACAGAGCTTCACCTATAAATGCGCTGTTTCCGAAGGAGGTTCCCCTTGATGACCGATTCGCAGGAATACCGCTTTCAGGTTAACCTGGGCGGCATGATCGATATTTTGTCCAACCATTTGTACAGCAGCCCCCGCGTCTTCCTGCGCGAGCTGCTGCAGAACGCCACCGACGCCATTACCGCCCGCATGGACCTTGACCCTTCCCACCGGGGCGAAGTGTATGTCGAGCTGGCCGGTTCCGGAACCGGAGCGACGCTGCTGATGCAGGATAACGGCATCGGCCTGACCGAGGAAGACGTGCACGAATTTTTGGCCATGATCGGCCATTCGTCCAAGCGGAACGGAACGGAACTGCTCGGCGAGACGTCGTTCATCGGGCGCTTCGGCATCGGCCTGCTCTCCTGCTTCATGGTGAGCGACGAGATCGTCATGCTGACCCAATCCGCCAAAGGCGGACCGTCCATCGAATGGCGGGGCAAACCCGACGGTACATACAGCATCCGCAAGCTGGACGCGGCGCTCTCTCCCGGCACCAAAGTGTATTTGCGCTGCAAGCCGGACACCGACTTCTATTTCGAAGCGGATACGGTCGAGTTGGATCTGCTGCATTACGGCGCCCTGCTGCCGTATCCGATCCGCCTGTCCGAAGGCGGCCGGGAACGCCGGATCAACGGCGAGCTGCCGGACTGGATCGTTCGTCCCGAACGGGCTGCCGGCAGCCGGGACGAAGTGCTTCGCTTCGGCGAAAGCATGCTCGGCGAACGCTTCCGCGACTTTATTCCGCTGCGGACTTCGACGGGACGCACCGGCGGGATCGCCTACATTCTGCCGCATGCCGTCAACTTGAACGCCAAGCGCTCGCATAAAGTCTATTTGAAGCGGATGCTGATTTCCGAGCAGGCGGACAACATTTTGCCGGAATGGGCCTTTTTCGTCAAATGTCTGATCTGGACCGACGAGCTGCAGCCGACAGCCTCGCGCGAGCACTTTTACGAAAACGAACAGCTCGAGCGGGTGCGCTGCGAGCTGGGCGAATCGATCCGTTCGGAGCTGATCGCCATGAGCGAGACGGACCCGAAACGCCTGGGGCGGATTATCGAGATGCATGCTCTGTCGATGAAAAATCTGGCCGCGGAAGACGACGAATTTTACCGCCTGATCCACCGCTGGCTTCCGTTCGAGAGCACCTACGGGAATAAAACATTGGGCGAGCTGCTGGACGAACGGCGCACGCTGTATTATACGGCCTCTCTCGATCATTACCGCCAGCTGCGCCATGTCGCTTCCGCCCAGTCGATGCTCGTCGTCAACGGCGGCTATATCTATGAAGCGGAGCTGCTCGAAGCTCTGCCTCGCATCGTGCGCGGCGCCGACACCCGGCGGCTGCTGCCCGAAGACTTGTCGCTCGCTTTTACCGATCTGAACGCGGAGGAACGCTCCGCTGCGCTTGAAGCTTCGCGCGCCGCGGATCTCGCGCTTCAGCGCTTCCGCTGCCGCGTGATGCTCAAGCGCTTCAAGCCGGAAGAGCTGCCGGCCTTGTTCACGCTGCCGGAAGAAGCGGCGACGCTGCGTTCGATCGAGCGCGCGGGCGAAGAAAGCCCGCAGGCGTTCGCCTCGGTGCTCGGCAGTCTGGGCGGTTCGATGCAAAGCGGAGCCGGCAGCTATTCGATCTTGTATCTGAATCTGAACAATCCCGTCGTGCAGCGGCTGTTCATGGGCCGGCCGACTTCCAGACTGGGCACGCTGGTCGAGATGCTGTACGCCAACGCGCTGATGATGGGACACTATCCGATGAGCCGTCAGGAGCTGGCCCTGCTGAATACGGGCATCCTGTCGCTCATCGACTGGAGCATGGAATCGGAGAAGGGAGAATAAGCGAATATGCAGGATTTTGAAACGGAATTCGAGGATTTGATGGACGAAGCTTACGACTTGCCCAACGGCGCGGCGAAAATCGCGCTGCTGGAGCGGGCCGCCGAGATCGCCGATCTGGCGGGCGACGTGGCATCGGGTTACGAAGCGCGCGAGGCGATCGTGGAGGCGGGCAGCTTCGGCGGCTTTCCGCTCAAAGCGATCGTCGCCTATTCCTGGCAGCTCGGCCAGTACGACCGAAACCCCGAAGCTTTCGACGCCCGCACGCTGCATTGGAATTACAAATGGGTCATCGACGACGTGCCGTCTTTCCCCGACGTGCCGGCCGAACAGATCGATTCGCTGCTGGAGGATCTGCGCCGACGTTACCGGGCTTACGGGGTCAGCGACCGGACGTATTGGTACTATCGTTTCCGCCTCTCGATGTACATGGGAGAGCTGGAACGGGCCGGCGAATGCCTCAAAGAATTCCGCAAGCTGAAAAAAGACGGCATGAGCGACTGTTCGGCCTGCGAGCTGGACGAGCAGGTCAAGTATTTGCTGCTGACAAGGCAGGACGAACAGGCCGTCAAAAAAGCCGCGCCGATTATCCAGGATCGTCAGCGCTGCGCGCACGTGCCCCACTCCACGCTTCCGTTCCTGCTGCTCCCTCTGCACCGTTTGGGACGCACGGAAGAAGCCGAGGAAATGCAGCCCAAAAGCTATAAGCTGATTCGCGACAATCTGACGTTCGCGCACGAATTCGGCGAGCACATCGGCTATCTGTCGGTCGTCGATCCGCAGCGCGGTCTTCCGCTGCTGGACCGTCACCTGCCCCAGCTCGAGTCGCACGAAGATCCGCTGAACCGCATGATGTTTTTCCTGAACGCCGCCGCGCTGCTGCGCAAGCTGGACCGCATCGGCGAGCCGTATGTGCTGAATCTGCCGCCTTCCTCCCGTTTTTACGAGCTGGCGGACCGGCATGACGAACTGCG
Source organism: Saccharibacillus alkalitolerans (assembly GCF_011090185.1). Taxonomy (GTDB): domain Bacteria; phylum Bacillota; class Bacilli; order Paenibacillales; family Paenibacillaceae; genus Saccharibacillus; species Saccharibacillus alkalitolerans. The sequence goes on from NZ_JAAFGS010000009.1 coordinate 92,479, forward strand.
CGCCCGGTTGGAGGAAGAAGCGTTTGCGACGGCTGCCGCTCTCGACCGGCGCAACGGCAACGATTATTACGTGAATTTCGGACAGGAATTGTTAAAGGAGCGGGGCTGAATGCCCCGCTCCTTTTCCTTTTGCCCTTCGCCGCCCTATTTCACTTCGATGCCGAGAATCTCGTCATGCTCCTCCAGCAGCGGAATGATCTGTTCGGCCGTCATCCCCTTGGGCATTCGGACCACCATGTCCAGCATCAGCTGGCGCTTCTCCTCCTCTTTCCCCGCTGCCTTGAAGTTGATGAGGACCATATCGCGCTCTTCCAGCAGCCTTTTAAAACGTTCGGACGCCCCCTGTTCCTGACGCACCGTTACGACCAATCGATGCGTCGAAGCGACCAGCCGGCCTTTGAAGTTGCCGTGCATGATGATCTGAGTCAAATAGATCATTAACGTTGCGGCAATGCCCAGAATGTAGAGCCCAGCCCCCATCGCCATGCCTATGCCGGCCGTCGCCCACATGCCCGCCGCCGTCGTTAAGCCGTTGACCGTGTATTTGCGCATGAAGATCATCCCCGCCCCGAGAAATCCGATGCCGCTGACGATCTCGGAAGCGACCTTCGTGGGATCGATCTGCACCCCGTCGCGGCCTTCCAGGTCCATAAATCCGTATTTGGAAATGATCATGATCAGCGCCGCGCCTACCGCCACGATAAAATGCGTCCGCGTGCCGGCTTCCTTGCTTCTGCTTTTCCGCTCATATCCGATCAAGGCTCCGCACATTCCCGCGATCAGAACCCGGAGAAGATGCTCCAATTCCAGCGGCAGATCGATCATGTCGAAATACCCCATACTCCCAGCTCCTTTGTTCCGTTGAAAACGGATGCGGTTTATCGGCCTTATGCCTGCTATTTTTTACCCTATTTTTACATAATCACGCTCTTATTTTTACATTCGTCGCAATATTCGTTTCGCGGTCCGCGTTTGAAGGGCGTTAACGCCTTGCCTAGGAGGGATTGTTCATCACGAACCGCTCACCCGCGCCCAGAGGGCGGAGATCCCGTACAGGGCTGCGTGCCTGTGCCGAACAAATAGCTGCGTATAAGCAGTTATTTCCCCGCGGCTCGTTCGTTTTTTATAAATAACTGCGTAAGAGCAGCTATTTCAATAAAAGCTTCGAAAAAAGGCGGCTTAACGAACAAATAGCTGCTCTCCCGCATTTATTTTCTTAAAAGGAGCGTTTTCGGGCAAGATAAGTGCTTATTCGCAGCTATTCGTGAAAACGGAAGTCTTCTGTATCGAGGGGAACGAGGGAGACGAAGACGGTCGAGAAACCTGCGGTTTTTACCCGTCGGACCCGGTCATCCGCGACCTGCCGGCGATCTGCCGGCGGCCTGCGGCCGACCTGCCCGGCCGCGCGGCAGGCGCGCAGCCGGGCAGGAACTGCCTTAAGCCGCCCGTCATGCTGCGAAGGGCGGCTTAAGGCAGCCTACGGCTGAATGCCGCATACGAAAAAGAGGGGGACCCGAAATTTCGGGTCCCCCTCTTTCTAATAAAAGCCGCATGCCGAAGGATGTCCGGCAGAGCCCTGTTTAGTTTTTCGCGATCAGCACGATCCGCGAGACTTTCTCGTCCGTCAGCTTGACGCCCTTCGTTCCGGTCTCGTTCATCCGGTACAACCGTCCGCCGTCGGCCGCGTTCACGTAGAAGATGCCGGCCACGTCGTCTTCGTACTGGCACAGATCCCATTCGACGCCGACCATTTTTTTCAGCGTAAGCTTGGCCGGATCGAGCACGTAAGCGCCGCTCCCCGCAAACAGCACCGTCGAGCGCACAGCGCCCTGATTCGTCAGGTTGCGCACGTAGCCGACGCCGCTCAAGGACAGCTTTTTCGTCTTCGTGACTTTCCCGTTCGCCAGCGTTGCCACATAGGCGCTGCCTTTGGCATCGTTGAACGCCAGGCTGCTGCTGCCCACGTTGGCGATTTCGTACACGCCCGTGCCGTGCAGCTTGGTCGTTTTGCCTGTCGTGCCGCTGATAACGTATCCGACTCCCGTGGAGTAGTCGGAGCGTCCGTCGGAGCCGGGGCGAATGCCTTTGTTGAAGACATAGTATCCGTTGGCCCAGCCTCCCGAATTTACCGCATTGGCGTCAAGCGGCGACTTGGCGTTCAATGCTTTGGCCGCGCCGCCTTTTTTCGGAAGCGAATAGAGCACCATGCAATCGGTGGAATACCGCGTTTCTTTCGGGTTCGTGTTGACCATCAGATACAGACGGCTGCTGTCCGTATGGGCATAATAAGCATTGTCCAGCGTCCCCTTGGCAACCCACTGCACCGATCCGCTTCCGTCCGTTTTTTTGGAAGCGACCCAGGTGGTCCGGCCGTCCTTCAGAGCATTGAAGTAAATGCGGTCGCCGACGATTTTGAACGCCGGGAATTTCGGATCGGCCATATCGGTAAGCTTGACGCCGTCGGTCAGCTGTGCGGCATCCGCCGGCGTGGCGTAGAGAACGCCGTAATCGTCCATGGCGTAGACCGTATCGCCTGCCGTATCGAAATGCACGATGCGTTTGCTTTTGCCGAAGTCGGCGGCTTTGGCGCCCGAATCGGTCAGCGACAGACGCAGCAGCGTCGTCGAATTTTCGTCGTACATATAATACATGTAGCCGCCGGCCGGCTTCAGTTCGATGCCGTCGAAGTTCCGGCGCAGACGCTGGGAAGCTCCGCCTTCCGTATTTACGCGATACAAATCGCCGTTCGATACATAATAAATATCCGCCTTCTGCGCCGCTGCCGCTTCCGCGGAAGGAGCCGCCGAAGCTGCCGCCCCGGCCGTAATCAGCACGGCCGCCGCAGCCGAAACCGCCAGGCGTTTCGTCCATTTCCATCCGATTGTCATCTTTTTTCCCTCTTTCGTCCGTTGTCCGTATGTACAATCAGGCGGCAGCCGAAGCTGGTTTCCGGCCCGATCCATCCTACTCGCTTGCTTAGGCAAGCTTTACCAGACTACCACGCTGAAACGAAAAAATAACAGGAAATGGTTGGGATTTTATAAAAATCGTTCTGCGGAACCGACTGCTCCGCCGCTTTGATTCCTTTCCGGGTCTTTAGGCGGAGAGCCTTCTCATAAAGCGCAGGCGCAAACACGACAAAAAGACCGGCTTTTAGGCCGATCTTCCGCTGCCGGAACGCTCCGGCGCTCCCGCTTAATTGTCGTCGTCATCGTCGTCATTATCATTGTCCACATGACTTTCCAGCACCCTGCCGGTGTTCGCATCCACTGTCACGTCCGCTTCACCGTTCGCGGTCCGAATTTCGATCTCGTACACATAGCGGCCGTCTTCCCGATCCAGATCGCTGTCGGTTACCTTTCCTCCTCCGACATGTTTGACCGCGATGGCGCCTGCTTGAGCCGCCGTAACCTTCACCTTCGAAGAGGCCGTTCCGGAAGTCGACTTGTCGCTGCCGCGGTCGTCGGAATCTTCGGAGTCGTCATCGCTTACCACTTTGAGAATCGAGCCGGTATACGCGTCTACCCAAACGTCGACGTCTCCGGACTGACGGTCGATATCCACTTCATAATATGCTTTTCCGTTTCTTGTCTTCAGTTCGATATCGTCGACTTTGCCCTTTTGAGCCTTGAGCGCGATCTGCTTGGCCTGGGCTTTCGAAATCATCGTTTTCGAAGCCGCGGACGCCGATGCGTTTACCGCCGCGGGCGAGGACGATGCGCCGGAAGAGCCAGTCGTTCCCGCTCCGCTTGCCAGCGCTGCCGTTCCTCCGAGCGTTAAAGCCGCCGCCACCGCTCCGATCATCACTTTGCGTTTTACCATATTGAATTTCCTCCTCGTTTTCTCTCGTCTGTGGATTGCAGGGTCTTGCTCCGTTCCCTGCCGCATTTTTAGATTAACCTTCTTGTCTGAGAGGCAGAAGAGAGCTCCATTAGAATTCCATGAGAAAAAAAGAAGCCTGCTCTCGGGAACGCAGCTTCCCGGAGCGGACCCACTTCGAAGCCGCGGCGCCCGCTTGGCGGGCTTACGTATTTTCGTCTTCGCCGTCTTCGTCGCCGCTGCCGTCATCGTCGTCGCTGTCATCATCGTCGTCGCTGCGGTCGTCCGAACCGTTCGTTCCTTTTTTCGGCGGCTGCGGGGCAGCGTCTTCTTCGTCCCAGGTGATCGTCCGCATGGCGCCGGATACGGCATTGATCTGCACTTCCGCTTTGCGGCCGTTCTTCAGCTCGACGTCGACCAAATAATACGCTTGGCCGTCTTCTTGGCTTCTCAGCTCCGCGTCGCTGTCTTCCACGGCGCCGATCTCCGCTCCTAACGCCGCGGCAGCGGCCGCCTTCGCCTGGTCCTCGGTCAGCAGGCGGGAAGGGACGGACGGCCGCGGTTCTCCCGCGGACTGGCCGGGGCTCCCTTCCTTCCCTTTGTCCGTGCTATCGGCAGTTCCTTCGGAAGGCGGACGGGTATCGTCCGGCGAGGACGGCGCGATCGCCCGATCCGTCACCGTTTCTCCGCTGTAAGCGTCGATTTCCAGCCTGCGCCGTTCCCCCGAAGCCTTGCTCAATTCCGCCACGTACAAGCTTCGCGTTCCCTCATCGCCGGTCTCCAATTCAAGGCTGTCCACGCGAACCCCGGTCTGTTCCTCGAGCCGCGTCTTGATCGTCTCGCGGCTGACGATTTTCGGCGGCTCGGCCGGCGCCGCCTCCAGTCGGCGGATCGATTCGACGCGTCCGTCCGCAGCCGACAGCTGAACCGCATACAGTCCCGCTTCCGTCCGCAGCCGCATTTCGTACAGGTCTCCGGCGCGGCGGGCGGACTCGATGCTGCCCGCGTACAGCTTCAACAGTTTGCTTTCCGCTTCCGCTTGAGTCATTGAAGGATCTGCCGCATTCCACGGGCTCCAGACAAGCAGTCCGGCGGACGCGGCGGCGATCAACAAGGCCGCTGCCGGCCATGCCGCCCTACGTTTCATGTCGACCCCCTCCTTCTCCTGCTCTCCGGGACAGCCGTTCCCCCGTCGGTTTCTCCCTTGCGCGCTCTTCCCGGGGGAAAATCAATGTCACGGTCGTTCCCTTATCGACCTCGCTCTCGATACCGATGCGGATGTCCAGCGCCTGCGCCAGATCCCGCGCCAGCGAGAGCCCCAGTCCCGCCCCCCCCGCGCCCGGACTGCGAACCCGGGAGGAATCGACCCGATAAAAACGGTCGAACACTTTCGGCAGCTCGCTTTCCGGAATGCCGATTCCCCGGTCGGTCACCTTAAGGACAGCCGCTCCGCCGGGTCCATCCCCGGAAGCCGACACGGTAATCCGTCCCTCGCTGTATTTTCGCGCGTTGTCCAGCAGAATGAAGAGCAGCTGGCGGACTTTGGCCGCATCCGTCCAGACGGGAACGCTGCCCGGCGCATCCACCTCGATCTCCCTGCCGTAAGCCCGGATAAATGCGCGAGCGGACTCGGCGGCCGACCGAGCCAGATCGAGATCGCCGAATTCCAGGCTGTCCGCTTCCGGACTTCTCGCAAGCTGAAGCAGCCGCTCCGTCAGCTCTCGCATGCGTACCGATTCCGACAGAATCGCGTCGACCGCTTCGTCGAACACTTCCGGCCGCTGCTTGCCCCGCCTCTTCAGCAGGCTGGCATAACTCTCGATAATCGTAAGCGGCGTCTTCAATTCGTGCGAAGCGTCCGACACGAAGCGCTCCTGCCTGGCAAAGTTGGCTTCCAGCAGCAGAATCATCTCGTTGAAAGTCCGGCCCATTTCCGCCAGCTCGTCGCCGGGCTTCTGCCCCGTCTCGATCTGCTGAAAACGGCCGCTGCGCCGGATATCGCCCATAGTGCCCGTGAGCGCCGCGATCGGCTTCACGATCCGGTTCGCCAGCACGGTGCTGGCGAGCACGGCCGGAACCATAGCCAGCAGCGCCACGATGACCAGTACCGTCTTAAGGACATTGAGACGGCTTTCCAGATCGGCGATGCTCCGGCTGATCTGCATGCTGATTACTTCGCCGTCCGGCCAGATGATCGGCACGGAGACGCGGATATATCCGTCGCCTCCGCTGCCCAGTCTCTCTTCCGCATGCGCTGACGTATAAGCGTACTTTTCGCGGCTCAATCGTTCGCTCAGCCCGGCATCCTCGCTGGCCGTAACCGGACGCGCGAGGCTGCTGCCGTCGGGCTTGACGAGACGCAGCATGCCGTCCGCCGGCGCATAGGCGCGGAGCAAATCGTCCGGCGCGGTCTGCGCCGCGGACGCGCTGATCCGCTCGGCGGTCAGTTCCGCTTCCGTCTCGAAACGGCGGCTTTCGGCTTCCAGCGACATTTTCTCGAACAGCAAATAGATCGAGATGCAGGCGGCTGCCAGCAGCACGGCGAACAGCACCGACGAATACAAATATATTTTGTGCTTAAGCCGCATCTCAGGAAGACTCCTTCAGCACGTACCCCACTCCCCGGACCGTATGAATCAGTTCGGGCATCCCGGCTTCGTCGATTTTTTTGCGCACGTAACGGATATAGACGTCGACCACATTGGTATCGCCGGCATAGTCGTAACCCCACACTTCGCGGATCATCTGCTCCCGGCTCAGCACCTGGCGCTGATTGCGCAGCAGATATACGAGCAGGTCGAACTCCCTCGGCGTCAGCTCGATCCGGCGTTCGCCCCGGTATACTTCCCGCGTCTGCTCGTTCAACCGCAAATTGCCCGCCGTCAGCATTGCCTCGGGCGGAGCCCCGATCTCTTCGCGCCGCGCCGCGACCGCCGCTCTCGCTCTCAGCGCCGAGCGGATGCGCGCCAGCAGTTCTTCGATTTGAAACGGCTTGGTTACGTAATCGGTCGCTCCGAGATCCAGGCCCGAGACCTTGTCTTCGACCGAATCCTTTGCGGTAAGCAAGATGACGGGCGTCAGCGGATCGGCCGCCCGAATCCGGCGCAGCACCTCGATGCCGCTGAGTCCCGGCAGCATCACGTCGAGCAATATCAGGTCCCAGCCTCCTTCCCTGTATCGATCCAACCCGTCCGTGCCCGAAGCGGCCCGTCCTGTCCGATAACCTTCATATCCCAGCTCAAGCTCCAACAGCCGGGCGATTTTGTCTTCGTCTTCGATAATCAAGATCTTTCCGGTCACGGCTGCCCCTCCTTTTCCTGTTCCATATTTTAAGCGAAACCGGGCAAGACCGCCAGACATACCGTCAGAGTTCCGAGCCGACGTCTTCGAAGCAGTTCGCACGCTGACGAAGGACCCCTTCCTCTCTTTTCCTTGGAACGGGTTTCCTGGGACTTTAGAGGCGTTTTCCGATCAATTGCAGACTGACAGTTTACACCTAATGTTACGTTTACTTATACTTAAGAGATATCGTCCGTTTCCATTCAACCGCTTTCAAAAGGAGGGATTTTCATGCAGCAAAAAATCAGGATCGGCATTGTCGGTTACGGCAATCTGGGCCGCGGCGTACGAGAAGCGATCTCGCAAAATCCGGACATGGAACTGGTGGCGGTATTCAGCCGGCGCGACCCCAAATCGCTCGAGCAGCGGGGAGAATCGGTCCGTTTCGTACATATGGCGGATGCGGAACGCTTCCGCGAGGACATCGACGTCATGATTTTGTGCGGAGGGTCCGCTACGGACCTGCCGGAACAAACGCCTCAGCTCGCATCGCTGTTCCATACGGTAGACAGCTTCGACACGCATGCCAAGATCCCCGAGTTTTACGATAAGGTCAACACCGCCGCCCTGCTGGGCGGACGGCTCAGCGTCATCTCGACCGGTTGGGATCCCGGCTTATTTTCCATGAACCGTCTGCTCGCGGAATCGATTCTGCCCGAAGGCAAAGAATACACGTTCTGGGGAAAAGGCGTAAGCCAGGGCCATTCGGACGCGATTCGCCGCATTCCGGGCGTGCGGGCCGGCGTTCAGTATACCGTTCCGGTCCAGGCGGCCATCGACTCGATCCGTTCGGGCGAAACGCCGGAGTTGAAGACGCGCGACAAGCATGTGCGCGACTGCTATGTCGTTGCGGAAGAAGGCGCCGACGAGAACGCGATCCGAGAAGCCGTCGTCTCCATGCCGAATTATTTTGCCGATTACGATACGAGCGTCACCTTTATCACGATGGAAGAACTGCAGCGCGAGCATTCCGGCATGCCGCACGGCGGCTTCGTGATCCGAAGCGGCGTGACCGGGAGCGGAACGAAACAGCGCATCGAATTCGGACTTGAGCTGGAGAGCAACCCTGAATTTACGGCCAGCGTGCTGGTCGCCTACGCGCGTGCCGCTTTCCGCCTGGCCGCCGAAGGCCAGGTCGGCGCCCGCACGGTATTCGATATCCCGCTGGGGCATCTATCGCCGAAGTCGCCCGAGGAACTGCGAAAAGAACTGCTGTAACTCCCTGTGCTCTTCCCGTAACCGCGGCAGGCGCCAACATCGCCGGCTTCCTGAAAGCGGCGGACGCCGTGAGCGCGCAGGGCGTCGTGCGATTCGAACGGCGCTCCCGGGCTCCGGCCCGCTGGCAGCGCAAAAAAAAGCACGGAGACCGGAAATGCCGGCACCGTGCTTTTTTGCGCTGTCGATCTTGCGCTTGAGGTTCGTCGTTCGGCCTCCTGGCCGCGGGGCTTGGCGCCCTCCGCCTTCATGGCCCGATCCTCCCGCTTTGTCCGCGTCGGCAGCGCCCGAGCTGCCGACCGGCGGGTCAGATCCGCATCGTATCGGGACGGAAATGTTTGATCGACGACCGGATTCGCTTGGCATCCCAATTCTCTTCGGCCGCCCGGGCGCAGAGTGCCGGAAATTCTTTGTCGCCGGCGTTGCGCAGCGCAATGATCTGGGCAACGCTGAGACGGCGGTCCAGCTCGCGTCCCGTCAAGCGGTAATAGCGGAAATTCTCCTCGATCCGCACGATGCGGTCCTGAGTCTTGGTCGCATAAACCCGCATGCGAAGCGCGACCAGCAGCAGGCCCAGCGCAAGGCCGACCAGGATCCAGGCGGGCAAAGCCCGCGCATCCTGCCGCAGTTCATGAACCAAGTTAACGATCGAAGCGATCAGCAGGATCAAGGCAAGCGGAAGCGCAACGAAATGGTGCGGCCAATCGAAGCGCAGACTGAATTTTTTCGGTTGTTCCATGTCTTCCCCTCTTTTCTCCGATGCTTACCGGCCGTGTCGGGTTTCCCGGCCGCTAAGTTCTATTACACGCTCCGCGCGTTTTGCAACCATGCGAGTATCGGGAAGTCGGCAAGGGAGGTCGATCGGCCGTCATTTTGCCGGGCTTCAACGGCCTGACGGTTGATCGGGAAAAGCGGCGCCGCGCCGGTATTGATTCGGCGACACGCCCATTACTTTTTTGAAAGCGGTGCTGAAGTAGTGCTGGCTGTCGTATCCGCTCTGCTCCGCGATCTCGTAAATCGGCAAGTCGGTCGTGTTCAGCAGCTCGATCGCCTTGCGAATCCGCGCGTGGGTCACGAGCGCCACGAAGGAATCGCCCAATTCCTTCTTCAGCACGCGGCTCAAATAAACGGGCGAAACCTGCAGGTCCCTCGCGAACGATTCCAGCGTCAGATCGGGGTCGCCGTAATAGTCGCGAATGTACTCTCTGGCCCGGCGCACGAGCGGCGACAGCTGGGCGTCTTTGTAGACGGCTTCCCGGCAGCGCTTATAGACGTTCGGCAGGGATTCCGTGCCGGACGTCACCGACTCGATATGGGCCTGCACCGTAATCTTGAGGAATCGCCGCACGCTGCGTTCGATATGCGCGGCGATCTCCGCTTCCGCCGCGTCCCACAAAAACAGCAGCAAAAGGCCGCCTGAGTCTCGAATCAGCATATGGCGGCGCTCCCCGGCCAGCTCGGACACGATATTTTCCGCCGCGAACAGATACAGCTGCCGGTCGCTCTCCCGCATGACCGGCTGAGCGGCTTCCGGTTCGGGCCAGCGGATCACGCACAGCTGAACCGGACTCGCCGCGGGCAGCCCGAGAAATTTCAGCCTTTCTTCGATCTCTTCCCCGTTCAGCAGCCCTTCCGCCCACTCTTGGCCGAACCGGGCTTTGAGCAGGGGGATATTGCGCCGGATTTGCTCGGACGCAAGCTTCAGGTACCCGGCCTGTTTGGCTTCGCTGTCCAGGCTTTCCTTAACCCGAAGCACGACCCCGCGCAGCAGCTCCGGGTTGACCGGCTTGAGAATATAATCTTCGACGCCGAGCCGAATGCCTTCGCGCGCGTAGTCGAACTCGTCGTGTCCGGTAATGATGACGAACCGGCAGTCCGGCAGCCGCTCCCGCAGCTTCCGCATCACGGAGATGCCGTTCAGGAACGGCATGTTCATGTCCACCAGAACCAGATGGACCCGCAGGCTCAGCGCAAGCTCCAGCGCCTCCTCCCCGTCTTCGGCCTCGCCGGCCACTTCCATGCCCAGCTCCTCCCAATTCACCGCTTCCCGCAGTCCTTCGCGGATAATCGGTTCGTCGTCCGCGATCAGGACCCGATACGGCTCTTCTCTCATGCTTCTTCCTCCTCCTCGGTTCGGAACGCGGGAGGCTCGGTCAGCAGCGGATGGCGAACCGCCGCCCGCGTACCTTCGCCCTCCGCGCTCTCGACATGAATGCCGTACTCTTCGCCGAAAGCGAGCTTCAATCGGGACTGCACGTTCAGCAGACCGTAACTCCGCCCGTTTCTTTCCCGTTCCGACGCCTGGCGTTCGATCGCTTCCAGCGGATTCCTCAGCTTCTCCCGAAGCTCCTCCAGACGCTGCGGCTCCATGCCCGCGCCGTCGTCGGTCACCTCCAGCAGCAGGTCTTCGCCTCGGACGGCAACCCGAATGCCGATGGTTCCCGGACCGCGGCGCGCTTTGATTCCGTGATAGATGGCGTTCTCCACCAGCGGCTGCAGCAGCAGCTTGAGCACGAAGTATTCGCGCGCTTCGGGAGGGGCTTGGATATCCACGGTCAAACGTCCCTTATATCTCGTCTGCTGAATCAGCACGTAGCTGCGGATATGTTCCAGCTCGTCGGCCAGCGGGATGACGTCGCCGCCTTTGCTGAGGCCGATGCGGAACAGCTTCGACAGCGACTCCACCATTTCCGAGACTTCGTCCGCGCCCTTTTTGCGTGCCATCCAGTGGATCGTATCGAGCGTATTATACAGAAAATGCGGCTTGATGTTGTCCTGCAGGCTTCTCAGTTCCGCTTCCCTCTTCTGCCGTTCCTTCCGTTCGTTCAGCCGGATCAGCCGCCGCAGTTCGACCAGCATATGGTTGAAGCTGCGTCCGAGCATGCCGATCTCGTCGCGGCGAACCGTCCCGTAGCGGACCGACAGATCCCCCGACTCCGCCTTCCCCATGGCATCCATCAACTGGCTGATCGGATCGGAAATGGAGCGCGACAGACCGGTGAGCCCCAGCATGCAGACGAGGAACAGGAAGCAGATCACGTAAAAATGAATCTGTCCCACTTCGAACAGCGATTCCCGCGTCAAAAACACGCCCACCGTACGCCAGCCGGTAAACGAGGAATCCGCGTAAATCAGCTGCAGCTCCCTTCCGTCGATCCGGCGCGTACCCGCCCCGCTCGGCCCGTCCGCGAACCATTCGGACGGCAGGCGGCCCACGTAAGGTTCGTCCGGCGCGTAAATTTGTCCGCCGTCCCGGTCCACTACCGTCAAGTAACCGGTCCGCCCCAGCTTGACGTCTCTTGCCGCCTTGGAGATCGTCCACAGCTTCAAGTCGATGAGCACCGCGCCGATCGCCTGCTCGGTATCGGGGTCGACGACCGCCCGTACGACCGTCACCACCTCGTCGTCCCGGTAATTGACGTGCGAGGTCAAGTTGCGGCCCGAAGGCTGGCCCAGAATCGTAAACAGCCCTTCGGCGGCCACCGCTCTCCTGTACCAGTTCTCCCCGGTCAGGCTTTCCGGCGTGCGCGCGTACAGCTCGTTGCTGACGTAGTCCCCGTCCGCTCCCACCACGAGCAATCCCGCGATTTCCGGATACAGCGTCGTATAGCGCTGAAGATACTGCTTCAACCGGTAGAGGTCCTCGTCCGACGTCTCGGTACCGGACATAAACGCGCGTACCCGGTCGTCGAAGCCGATCAGGTACGTCATGTTTTGCAAATTTTCCATATCGCTGTCCAGCGTCTGGTTGACTTTGCCGATCAGCTGCAGCGTATGTTCGATCGCCTGGCGCTCCAGCACCCGGCTCACCGTCCAGTTCACCAGATATCCGAGTCCGATCGAAGGCAGCAGGCTGATCAGCAGAAACAGAATCATCAGCTGATAGCGCAGTCTCAGATCGTACAGCTTCGGTTTTTTGATTTTTTTGAGCTTTTGCCAAGCGGAGGTTCCCGCCGGCGCTCTTCGCTCATTTCGCATAATAATCGTCCACGTTCTCCGGCGTCACGACCGATATGCCCGTATCGACTCCGACCGGCAGCGGCGACACGTCGCCGGATGCGGCGGGCGAAGGAATCGTGAGATCGTGATGCAGATGGAACAAATATTGAAGCGACCAGTAGCCCATATTCCACGTGCCCTGCGCGATCGCGGCCGAGATGCTCCCTTCGCGGATCATGTCCAGCGTATCCTTGTCGGTGTCGAACGCGATCACCCGCAGCTTTTCCTCGCGCTTCAGTTCCTTGGCCGCTTCGCCCGCTCCCTTGCCGCCGGCCGCTTCGGTCACGAATACGCCGGCCAGGTCCGGATATCGCTTCAGCAGCGATTTCGTCAGTTCTTTGGCCGCCATGGCATCGCCTTTATCGTCTTCCACGGCCACTACTTTGATGTCCGGATGCCTTTTTTCGATCGTATCCCGGAATCCCCGCGTCCGTTCGTCGTGATTCTGTTGGGAAGGCAGCGTAATGACCGCCACTTTGCCCTGACCGCCGAGAAGTTCCGCCATCTGGTCAGCCGCCGTGGCGCCCGCCGCATAATTGTCCGTTCCCAGAAACGAATAAGCTTTGCTTCCCGGCGCGCCGGAGTCGAACACGACGACAGGGATGCCGGCGTCCACCGCCTTGTCGATCACGCCCGTCAGCGAACTGGGGTCGATGGCGGAAATCGCGATGCCGGCCGGCTTTTTGGCGATGATCTGCTCCAGCACCGTAATTTGTTCCCGCGCGTCGTATTGGGTGGCGCCCCGGTATTCGATCGAAACGTTCAGCGCTTCGGCGGCATCCTCGAAGCCTTTGAGACAGCTTTTCCAATATTCGATACCCGATAAAAAAGTGACCATGACATAATTTTCGCCGAGTTCGCCTCTCAGTTCTTCCGAGCGGAACGATCCTTCGCCCGCCGAGTTGACGTACGCGTGCCGGGCCGCGTAAGCCAGGAAGGCCGCGATCAGCAGCATATAGAGCAGAGCCGTTTTTTTCACGGGACGCTTCCTCCTTCGTTCGTGTACGCGGCTTGCGCCGCCGAAAAGTCCGGCCGCCGGATTCGGATCCGTCGGCCGCCCCTTTTGATTCTATCCAATTGCGGGCGTGAAAAAAAGCGCTTTCCCTTCGGACGCGGCAAAGCCGTACCCGCGCCGCGGCGTCAGCCGCCCGGCAGGTACGGCCGATGCCGCGCAAGAGAAGTTCAGCCGCTTAGGCGACTCTCTTGTTTTTGTTGTAAATGTCGAATGCCACCGCGAGCAGCAGAACCAGGCCTTTGATGCCCTGCTGCCAGTCGATGCCCAGGCCGATCAGCGACATGCCGTTGTTCAGCACGCCCATGACCAGGCCGCCGATGATGGCGCCGAACACCGTTCCGATACCGCCCGATGCCGACGCGCCTCCGATGAAGCAGGCCGCGATCGCGTCCAGCTCGAAGTTCGTGCCCGCTCTCGGCGTCGCCGCGTTCAGACGGGCCGCGAAAATCAGGCCGCTGACCGCCGCGAGCATGCCCATGTTGACGAATACCCAGAACGTGACTTTCTTCGTTTTGACGCCGGACAGCCCCGCCGCCTTCTCGTTGCCGCCCAGCGCATAAATGTGGCGGCCCATGACCGTCTTGCTCATCATGAACGAATAAGCGAGAATCAGCACCAGCAGCAGCACGAGAATGTTAGGAATGCCCGCGTAGCTGGCCAGCATAAAGGTGAACAGGTTCAGCACCAGAGAGATCAGGACGAGCTTGGCGATAAACAATCCGGAAGAAGACACTTCGAAATTATATTTGAGCTGTTCGCGGCGTCCGCGCACTTCGCTCCAGATGTAGAGCACGGTGAAAGCGACCCCCGCCAGAATCGCCACCAGGTTGGTAGCCGTGTCGGCCAGATTCGGCACGAAGCCGGAGCTGATCTTCGTGAATCCGCCCGGGAACGGCGAGATCGACTGCCCTTCCAGCACGATCATCGTCAGGCCCCGGAACAGCAGCATCCCCGCCAGCGTTACGATAAAGGCCGGAATCTTGACGTAGGCGACCCAGAAACCCTGCCAGGCGCCGATCAGTCCGCCGATGACCAGCGAAGCGATAACCGCTACCCAGGCCGGCAGTCCCCAGTCAACCATCATGATCGCGGACATGGCGCCCACGAAGGCGGCGACCGAACCGACGGACAAATCGATATGCCCCGTAATGATGACGAGTACCATCCCGATCGCCAGTACGAGAATATAGCTGTTTTGCAAAATCAGGTTCGTGATATTGATCGGCTTGACGAGCAGGCCGCCCGTCAGCACGGTGAACAGAATCATGATGACGATCAGGGCGATAATCATGCCGTACTGCCGGACATTGCTTTTAAACAGTTTGGTGATCGCTTCCACGCTTAACCCCTCCAGTATTGGTCATGTATTTCATCAGCGTCTCCTGCGACGCGTTCGCCCGGTCCACTTCGCCGGTAATCCGGCCCGCGTTCATGACGTAAATGCGGTCGCTCAGTCCGATGACTTCCGGCAGCTCCGAAGAGATGACGAGCACCGCCTTGCCCTGCGCGGCAAGCTGATGAATGATCGTATAGATTTCGTATTTGGCGCCGACGTCGATGCCCCGGGTCGGCTCGTCCAGAATGAGGATGTCCGGTCCGGCGAAGATCCACTTGCCGAGCACCACTTTCTGCTGATTGCCGCCGCTCAAATTCCCCGTTTTTTGCAAAATGCTCGGCGCCTTGATATTCATCCGTTTGCGCATATCTTCGGCTACCAGAACTTCTTCGCGTTCGTTCACGACCGCGCGCTTCGTCAGCTTGCCGATGCCGGTCAGCGAGATATTGCGCTTGATGTCGTCCATCAGAATCAGCCCGTACTCTTTCCGGTCTTCCGTTACGTAGGCAAAGCCGTTGCCGATCGCCTGGTTGACGGAATCGTTCCGGATCTCCTGCCCGTCTTTGATCAATCTGCCGCTGATATTCCGTCCGTACGCTTTCCCGAAGATGCTCATCGCAAGTTCGGTCCGTCCGGCGCCCATCAGTCCCGCGATACCGACGATTTCCCCGTGTCGGAGCGTCAGATTGATGTTATCCAGCGCCTTACGGTCGGGATGATGCTCGTGGTAGACCGTCCAGTCCCGCACCTCGAGCGCCACGTCCCCGATCTGCGGCGTCCGTTCGGGAAACCGGTGCGTCATGTCCCGGCCGACCATGCCGCTGATAATCCGGTCCTCCGTAACTTGATCCGTCTTCATGTCCATCGTTTCGATCGTGTGGCCGTCGCGCAGAATCGTGATCGAATCCGACACTTTCGACACTTCGTTCAGCTTGTGGGAGATCAGGATGCAGGTCATGCCTTGACGCTTGAACTCCAGCATGAGCTGAAGCAGGTTTTCGCTGTCGTCTTCGTTCAGCGCCGCCGTCGGTTCGTCGAGAATCAGCAGCTTGACCTTTTTGGACAGCGCTTTGGCGATTTCCACCAGCTGCTGCTTGCCGACGCCGATGTTGCCGACGAGCGTATTCGGATTTTCGCTCAGCCCGACTTTTTTCAGCAGTTCGCCGGTGCGCACGGTCGTCTCGTTCCAGTCGATGACGCCTTTTTTCGAGCGTTCGTTGCCCAGAAAAATGTTTTCCGCGATCGACAGGTACGGAATCAGCGCAAGCTCCTGGTGAATAATGACGATGCCTTTTTCCTCGCTCTGCTTGATGTCCTTGAACTGGCACGTCTGCCCTTCGAACAAAATGTCGCCGTCGTAGCTTCCGTACGGATATACGCCGCTCAGCACCTTCATCAGCGTCGATTTGCCCGCGCCGTTCTCGCCGCAGAGCGAGTGGATCTCGCCTTTGCGCACCCGGATGTTCACGTCGTCCAGCGCTTTCACGCCGGGGAACGTCTTGACGATCCCTCGCATTTCCAGAATGTAATCCGACATGGCCGCGTTCCTCCGTTTCCTCTTATTTCAGTCCGATTTCTTCTTTTGTGTAATAATCCTGGTCCACGATCTCTTCCTGCACGTTCTGCTTGTCGACGGATACCGGATCGAGCAGGTAGGCCGGGACGACCATGACGCCGTTATTGTAAGATTTCGTGTCGTTGACTTCCGCTTTTTCGCCTTTCAGCACGCTCTCGACCATGGATACGGTCTGCTGCGCCAGCTTGCGGGTATCCTTGAATACCGTCTGCGTCTGTTCGTCCGCCACGATCGACTTGATCGAAGCAAGTTCCGCGTCCTGCCCGGTAATGACCGGAAGCGGCTTGGACGAAGAACCGTAGCCGATGCCTTTGAGCGAAGACAGGATGCCGATGCTGATGCCGTCGTACGGCGACAGGACCGCGTCCAGATGGTCGCCCGAATAATAAGCGCTCAGCAGGTTGTCCATCCGGGACTGAGCGAGCGATCCGTCCCAGCGCAGCGTGGCGATCTGGGCCATCGTCGTCTGTTTGCTGCGCACGACCAGCTTGCCCGAGTCGATGTAAGGCTGAAGAATCGACATCGCGCCGTCGTAGAAGAAGTACGCGTTGTTATCGTCAGGCGAGCCGCCGAACAGCTCGATGTTGAACGGTCCCTTGCCTTCTTCGAGTCCGAGCTTGTCCGCGATATAAGAAGCTTGAAGCACGCCGACTTTAAAGTTGTCGAACGTCGCATAATAGCTGATGTGCGGCGTATTGCGGATCAGGCGATCGTAAGCGATGACTTGGATGCCCCGATCGTGCGCCTTGCCGATCACGTCGGTCAGCGTGTTGCCGTCCACCGCCGCGATGACGATGACGTCGACGCCTTTGGTAATCATGTTCTCGATCTGCGAGATCTGGTTCTCCACCACGTCTTCCGCATACTGCAGATCGGTCTTATAGCCTTTTTCCTCGAACAGCCGCTGCATGTTGCTGCCGTCCGCTACCCAGCGCTCCGACGACTTGGTCGGCATCGACAGACCGATATAACCCTTCTCCGCGCTTCCCGCACTGCTCTCCGCCAGATTGCAGCCGGCCAGAACCGCCGTCATCACCAGCGCGAGCAGAAGCGCCGATATTCTTTTCATCACCGAGCTCCCTCCCGTAATTCTGTCTTTAGATAGCGCTTCCAATTTATCGGCGCCGTCTCGTTTCTTTACGCCTTTCAGCATAGCACCGCTTTTTCGGGGGGTCTTTATACGGAAGCGCACCTTTTTTATAAAAATTTAACTTTTGCGCGCGGGAACGACGAAAAAGCGCTCCCCGAAGGGAGCGCTCAACGTGTCGAGAAAATCTAGCGTAACTGGAAGCGAGAAGACGTAGAGAGAAATTCAGTGAAGGAGCGACAGCGTTCGCCTTTGAAATCGAGAAAATTCCGCTTAACATTTAATCTTTTTCTCGATTTCAACACGCGACCTACAGCCTTTCGAAGAAAGGCACTTCGTAAGCATACGCTGACGAATTTCTCTCGGAGTCTTCTCGCTTCCCGCGCTGAAGTAACTTTCTCGACAGTCTGAGCGCTCCCCGAAGGGAGCGCTCGCTTTGTCGTCGATCAATCCGTTCCGAAATCCAGAACGCCTACCGAGTACAGGAAGATCAGGATGATCAGCAGCGGGCAGACATAACGCAGCAGGAACATCCACGTCCGGTAAATGCCGCCGGTAAGGCCCGCTTCTTCACCGGCCCGTTTCCAGGCATAGCCCGTGAACAGCGTGATGATCAATCCCCCGATCGGCATCAGGATGTACGACGTCGAGAAATCGAACAGGTCGAAGATCGTTTTGCCGAAAATGAGCAGATTGCTGAGCGGACCGCTCGTACCTTCGACGGACAGCGCCGACGGTACGCCGAGCAGGAACGCGAAGGAAGCGAGGATAATCGCCGTCTTTTTCCGGCTCCATTTCCATTGTTCCATCGCGTAGGCAACCGGAACTTCAAGGATAGAGACGGCCGAGGTCAGCGCCGCGATCGCCAGCAGCAGGAAGAACAAGCCGCCGAACAGGAAGCCGAGCGGCATCTGCGCGAACGCGGCCGGCAGGGCGATGAAAGCCAGGCCGACGCCGCTGGACGGCTCCATGCCGTAAGCGAATACCGTCGGGAAGATGACGAGACCGGCGACGAACGCGTACAGCAGGTCGCCTCCGGCGATCGCCAGCGACGCTTTGCCGAGCGACTGGTCCTTTTGCACGTAAGAGCCGTACGTCAGCATGCAGCCCATGCCGAGCGACAGCGAGAAGAACGAGTGTCCCAGCGCGATCAGCACGGATTCTTCGTTCAGCTTGGAGAAATCCGGTTTCAGGAAGAACTCGGCGCCCTCCATCGCTCCCGGCAGCGTCAGCGCGCGGACCATGAGGATCAGCAGCAGAATCAGAAAGCCCGGAATGAGGATTTTGTTGAATTTTTCGATGCCGCTCGATACGCCTTTTGCGATAACGAAGCCCGTAATGGCCATGACGACCGCGCTCCAGAAGAGCGGCATGTACCCGCCCGCGAAGCCCAGGAACGCTGCGGCATAATCCATGTTGACATCGGACAGCGCGCCCGAGAACGACTGGATCATGTAATGCATGGTCCAACCGGCCACTACGCCGTAGTACGACATAATAAGGAAAGCGGTCACGATCGAGATCAGGCCGAACCATTTCCAATGCTTTTTATTCGTCAGATTGAACAGCGAAGCGGAAGCGTTGCTGCGCCCGCCGCGCCCGATCGTCATCTCCGCCAGCAGAATCGGCAGTCCCACGACGACCAGGCAGATAATGAACAGCAGGAAAAAGGCCGCTCCGCCGTTCTCGCCGGTAATATAAGGAAACTTCCACATGTTGCCCAGGCCGACCGAACTGCCGATCGCGGCCAGGATGAAGCCTTTTTTGGAAAAGCCCGTGCCGCCCTGTCCGGGTCTGTCGCCGGCTCCTACCGATTTGTTGTCCATTCCTTTCATACCCCTCCGACCTTTCTACGATTCGATTTCTGTAACGCGATTTGATTTTCTCATGGTAACCAATCAATGTCGGGTTGTCTATAGTTTTATTCGCTCGGGTCAATAACAAAATGAAAAAATATAAACCTTACAACCTTCGTTATGAATTTATAGATCCGCATATACATATATTTTGTTCTTTTCAAGCGCGAACGGTTTTTCTTCGTAAACGATTCTGATTTGACGGTTGTCCGGGTTTTTTATATGATAACGATTATCATTATCGAATAGGAGCTGTATGTATGCCACCGAATCCTCTATGCGTTCTCTCCAAATCCGCCGGCGCCCTTCTTCTGGCGGGCGTCCTGCTGATTGCCGGATGCGCCGCTTCCGGAAACGGTTCTTCGGCCGCGAAAAATTTTTCCGCGGCCGATTCTCCGAGCGCGCCGGCAGCCGGTACGACAGCCGCCGATACACGGACGGTCCCGCATCTCAAAGGGGAAAGCATCATTCCCGCCAAGCCGGGGCGTATCGCTTCGCTCGATTACCGGCTGACCGACTTTCTGCTCGCCCTCGGCGTCAAGCCGTATGCTTCGGCCACCTATCCGGGAGGCGTCATGCCGCCGTATCTGGAAGCTTCCGCGCTGGAAGGCGTACAGCCTCTCGGCGACGAAGTCAACGTCGAAGCCGTGCTGAACGCACAACCCGACATGATTCTGGGACGCAAAGCGCAGGCCGACCTGTATGATCAACTGCAGGCGATCGCGCCTACCGTTATCGCGGATTCTCCCTCGAAAGATTGGAAAGAAGAGCTCCGAACTTACGGCGATATGCTCGGACGGCGGCAGCAGGCGGACGAGTGGCTGAACTCGTACGGCAAGAAAGCCGAGGAAGCGAGGGCCGCGATCGCGAAAGCCGTTCCCGAAGGCTCGACTTTCCTGTATCTGCGCATCATGCCGAAGGAAGTGCGCGTCCACGGACCGAAGCAGGCGCTGTCCGAGGTGCTTTACGGCGATCTCGGCCTGACTCCGGCCAAGGGCGTCGAACAGCTGGAAGACGTCGTGCCGATCTCGCTGGAGGTGCTGCCCGACTACGACGCGGACTACATTTTCGTGGAAATCGGAGCCCCGAACGCGGAAGGCGATAAAGACGCGGAAGATAACCGAAGCCAGATCGAGCGGACTTCCGTTTGGAAAAACTTGAAGGCGGTGCGAGCCGGCCACGTGTACGAGATGCCGCAGTGGGTCATCAGCGAAGCGCCGCATATCAAGCAGCGATCGCTGGAACTGGTGCGCGAAGCGTTAGTCGGCGGGAAATAAAAAAAGGGAGCGGAAAGCCCGCTCCTGCAGAGTATGGAGAAACCCGGCTGCCGCAAGGATTGCCGGGTTTCTTGGCTTGTGGTTTGCGTGTTCTTTGCTCCTGCCTTATCGGCCTCGCCGACCGGAGGCCGATAAGGCGTTCTTCGCGGTTCGACGGGAGCGGCGATTTCATCGGCTCGCCAGCTTCGGCGGACGCTAACGAATCTTCGGCACGCTATTTGTTCGTCAGGCGGCTTCGTCGAACGCTAACGAATCTTCGGCACGCTATTTAAGCCGAAACGGCCTTTAACGAGCCTTATCCCGGCTTATAAGGACATAAGGATTCGTTAGCTAAAAAAAGAGACCGTAAATCGGTAAATAGCGATATCAGCGTTCGTTAAGAGACGAAGACGGCGAAAAAGTTAAGATTGTCCGGATTCTCGCCTAACTTCCGGTCCCGCTTCCCCTTTTATTCCGTCGAACGACTGCCGCCCTCTTCGCCGCGTCTTCCCAGGCCGGCGCGTTCCCGCGACGTTTCGCTTCCCGCGCCGACCGGCGTCAGCTTACCGGCGCGGCCCAGGCCGGTCGCCGGCATGTTCACGTAGATCGATTCGCACGCCCCGTTTTCGATCAGATAAGTCTCGTGATAAATGCCGACCGCCTGCCCCGTCCTCGCTTTGCGGTTGAAATCCTTCCAGGCTTTCAAATGATGCTCGCCGCCCCGGGCATAGCGCTCCAGTTGATCGTACGAACGCCAATACTGCACGATCGACGGCCCCCGGGCCGACATGAAGTAAGCCGCGTCCAAAAAACCGAGCTCCTTGTTCGCGTACAGCTCCTTCAGCATCGGCGGCATAGCCTGCACTACCGGCAGCCACTGACCGACGGACAGCCATTTGTTGATGCGCACCCCGATAATGAACACGACGAACGGACCTTCGATCTCGGCCGTCTGCCGGCCCGGAATCACTTTTGCCATGCGGATCGCCTCCTCAGCTTTTTTCCAACCGTCCCAGATGCAGTTCGTAAAATCCCCGAATATCCGATGACCCGTACAGCCGCGCCGTCAGAAACGCCCCGTAAAAAACCGTCCACAGCAGCTTGACCGCATCGTCCACTTCGATCCCGGGAGCCAGCGTGCCTTCGCTTTGCGCTTCGAGCATGCAGCGGCGAAACAGCGCGGGCAGAACGGGCGGCTCCGCCGCGGCTTCTTCCCGCCCGGGAAACAGCAGATGCACTTCCGCTTCGCCGAGCTCCGGCATGCACGGATGCATATCGGTCTGCGCGAGAAAAGCGATCAGGCTGGGCATGACGCCCGGCACGTCTTCGTGCCATGTCGCCACGCTGTCCAGCAGATGGCGGATCGCTCCGAAGCCCCGCTTGCCCGCCTCCTCGATCTCCAGCATGCGGTTCGTAAGCCATACTCGCATAAAATAGACGAGCAGCGCCTCCTTTTGAGGAAAACATTTGAAAAAAGTAACTTTCGACGTCTCCGCTTCGCGGCAAATCTCGTCCACCATGATCTCGCCGAACCTGCGCGTCTTCATCATCGACAATCCCGTTTCATAGAGCCGGATTCTCGTTCTCGCCTTTTTGACGTCCCTCAGCGGGTAACTCCGTTCCGTCAATGCTTCATCCTCCCGTCAGCGCAAAAAAAGGTTAACTCTTGTACATTAATTTACTTGAGTTAATCTAAATATACAAGCTTTTTTTGTTCTTGTCGTTCCGAAGCCGCAAGCTTAAAATAAAAAGAATATCGAGCTGCCGGGCGGGGGATTCGGCGCTTTGCTCCGCAGCAAGGCTCCCGAACGGCTGCGTTTCCATCTGCTGACGACGAACGGCGCGGCGTGCATGAGTACGGTGCCGGCGCCGATTCCGTTCATGCCGCCGCATTGCCGAACCGCCCCTCCGGGCTAACCTTCCCCGAAAGCGAGGCCTCCCTCATGAAAAAAAGAACGCTGGCGATCAGCGACATTCACGGAGAACTGGATTTGTTCGAACGGCTGCTGGACAAAACCGGATACGATCCGGCTTCGGATCAGCTCGTGCTGCTCGGCGACTACATCGACCGCGGCCCCCAATCCATGCGGACGCTGGAACGCGTCATGGAACTTCGCGCGGCCGGCGCGGTCGCCCTGATGGGCAATCACGAAGACTTGATGCTGCGCGCCCTGGTCAACGGAGGCGAAGAGGACTGGAAGCGCTGGGTCGTCCGCAACGGCGGCTGCGCCACGCTCGAGAGCTACGGCTTCGCCGATCGCGAACTGCGCATCGAGACCGGCGAAGCTTTCCGGCGTCCCGAGCTGAAATCCGAAGCGTTGGCGCGGCATCTGGACTTCGCGCGCGGCCTCGACCGTTATTACGAGACGGAACACGTCGTCTTCGTTCATGCCGGGATTCAACCCGGCAAAACGGCCGCCGAATCGGACCCGTCCGAGCTGCTCTGGATTCGCGAGGAATTCCATCTCGGCTACGGCGGCGCCAAGACCGTCGTTTTCGGCCACACCCCCACGCGCCTTCTGCACCGCGACCCCGACAATGACGGTCTCTATTACGGCTCGAACCGTATTATCGGGATCGACGGCGGCGCCGTGTTCGGAGGACAGCTCAATGCGCTCTCGGTAGAGAACGGGGAAGTCTTTTATGTAAAAAGCGAATCGTCCTCTTAACGTCAAACGCTTGGCCTGCGCAGCAAAAAGCCTCTTCGCCGAATGCGGCGGAGAGGCTTTCTTCCGTTTAAAACTCCCGGGGCTGGCCGGGCTGCACGTCCGGAGGATTCACCGGTTGAATCTCGGGCGGGTTCACGGGCTGAATATCCGGGGGATCGACAGGCCGGATCTCGGGTGCCTGACCCGGCTGCACGCCGGGCGGCTCCTCCGGCTCGATCTCCGGCCGGTTCGGCCTTACGCCGGGCATGTCGTCGGGATCGAATTCCGGCGGCTGGCCGGGCTGCACGCCCGGCGGGTCGGCCGGAACGATTTCCGGTTCCTGCCCCGGGCTTACGCCGGGCGGCTCGCCCGGCGTGACTTCCGGCGCCTGTCCGGGATCGACGCCCGGCGGTTCCTTCGGTTCGACTTCCGGACCGGGGCTTGGCTGAGTGTCCGGCGTCTCGCTCGGCTGCGGCGTTTCCGCTCCGGACGGATCGGACGCGCGAACGATATAAAAGTCTTGATGTTCGCCGATATCCTGCTTCATCGTGGATCGCCTCCTCGTTTATCGGAATGGCGTTTCGTGAAATCAAAAGGAATGGAGCGTCTTACAAGACTTATTACCCGCTTGCGGCGTTCGCCACTCTGCATCGGCCGCCCGGCTTTTTTCGAGCGCTCCTTTTTGCCCGGACCAAACGAAGCCTTTCACCATTCGTGCCAGACGCCGGGTCCGTCCACCTGAACGATCGACTTTTTCTGCGTGCGGCCGTGGTTGAAGCTCATCGTTCGCAGCTCGTAGCCCGGCGCGTCCAGCGGCAGCAGCTTTTTCCACTTCGAGACCGGATGGGTCGGCTTGCCGGGACGCGCCATGTCGACGAGCACCAGGTCTTTGTGCAGCATGTTCAGGCATTGGCCCAGCGTCAGCGAAGGGGAGATCGAGAGATCGGAAGAAGATTCTGGATGCGTACTCATGTTGGGTTCTCCTTTTGGCTGTAAAGTAAAGATGCTTCGAGTGTCTGTTTGTCATTCAACCTTTTAAAATGCCGCGGGCCCGCACTTCTTTCAGCCAGCCCGGGAATTCGTTCAGCAGGCGGTCGTACAGCTCTTCGTCGCTCACCGAATCGAGATCGTCCAGCGCGAAAAAGTCCGCGTTGTCGACCGTTCGTCCTTTGAGATCGTCAAGCTGTTCCAGCACCCCGTAATTCGCGCTGCCCAATCCGACGAACTGCCAGAAAATCGGTTTGTCCGAATGCTCGATCAGCAGCTTGGAAATCTTTTTCGTCTCGTAAATGCCGCCGTCGCTGAAGAAAATGATGTAAGTCGGCGTCGTGTCGTCGGGATCTTCCCGCGTATACTTCTTCACGATATCTTCCATGACTACGGGTTCGTTGTTTCCGAAGCCCAGCTTGCCTTTCATGCTCGGCTTCGGATACGTATTTTTCACGTAATTCTCGTACCCGTGTTCCGTGACGCTCGGCGCCCGCATCATCTTGGTGGCGAAGAACCAAACGTCCATGATGCCGTCGTCGTCCATCCTTGCCGAGACGGCCAGAATTCGCTCGAACGCGCTCTGCACGGTGCCTTTTTTGTACAGATGGGTCATCGAGCCGGATGCGTCGAACACGACCGCGACCCGGGCCTTCTCGTGCGCGATGTTTTTCTTCTCGAGCGAAATGCCGACCTTGCGCTTGAGCAGATCGATCTTGCCGAGCGGAACGCCCGGTTCCGGCTGCGGCGTCGGGGAAGGTGCCGGCGGAGACGCGGGGACGGATGCGGGCGGCGCGCCGGACGGTGCCGCGGCCTGCGGATCGTCGTCTTCGACTTCGACGCCGTGCGCCTCGGCGAGCGGCTTGAGCCCTCCGTTGAAGCCCCGCCCGATCGCCCGGAGCTTCAGCCCCGACGAGTGGCGGTACAGCTCCATGAAGACCAGCGAGCGCTCCCGCGTCGCTTCCTTGATCTCGTACAGGATCTCGCCCGCTCCCGTCTCGGCGGTGATCCGGCATCCTTTTACATCGGCAAAAGTCCCCGCCCCGTCCAGCGTTGCCGCAAACACGCATTTGGCCGTTCGCGTCGGGTCCAGCTCATTCGTCCGGACCGTGAACGCGACGCCGTTCGGACCGGTTCGCTCGTAGCGCACCTGCCCGCCCGGACTGGCATCCTGATTATAAAAAATGAAATAATCGTCCGACGGAACTTTTCCGTTCTCTCCGACCATAAAACAGCTTACGTCGAGATCGGCCGGCGCGCCGTCCCATTCGATCCGCACGCGAAGCTCCGCCGTCTGTCCGATCGGCGCGTTCGCGCCTGTCGTCAATACCGTTTGGGGTGCTGCCATCTGATCGCCTCCGCAAAATGGAATGTCTTTGCTTGCGCCGAATCGGCGTTCCGCATCCTTATACGGAGAATTATATCATCGGGTCGCGAGGATTGCCAAAAACACCCGGAACGTCCATTCCCCGCTTCGACGGCTTAACCGGTTCGTTTGCCGGAACAGCGGGTTAATGAACGTTCAGAAGCGCTTCGTGATGTCGGTTCGTACGTAAGACGAAGGCTGAATCGGACGAAGGAGGAATAGGCATGTGGAGCGCATTGTTGTGGGGCGGCATTTCCGCTTCGGCCGTCGTGCTGGGCGCGCTGGCGGCTTTGTTTTTGCGCATCGGAAAACGTTATATCGGCTGGATCATGGCGTTCGGGGTCGGCACGCTGATCGGAGCGGCCGCGTTCGAACTGCTGGGCGACGCGCTGGAGGACGGCGGGGTGCTGGCTACCGGCATCGGCTTCGCTGCGGGCGCGCTCGTATATACCGTGTTCGACGTGATCGTGTCCCGCCGCGGCGGATCGAACCGCAAACGTTCGGGCAAGGACCAATCCGGCTCGCAGGCGGCGGGCGGAGCCGATCAGAGCGGACTCGGCATTTTCGCCGGCACGGTCATGGACGCGATTCCGGAGTCGATCATGCTGGGCGCCAGCCTGCTGGCGGGCAAGGGCGTCAGCGTCGTGCTCGTCGTCTCGATCTTCGTCAGCAATATCCCCGAGGGATTGTCGAGCACCGTGGGCCTGCAAAAAAACAACTACTCCCGCGGCAAAATTTTCATCATGTGGGGAGCGGTACTGGTGGTGTCGGCGCTGGCTTCCATGCTCGGCTATCTGTTCCTCGAACAGCTGTCCGGCGAAATGAAAGCGGCCATCGGCGCCTTTGCGGGCGGCGGCATCATCGCGATGCTGTGTTCGACCATGATGCCGGAAGCGTTCGAAGAAGGCGGTCCCCTCGTAGGCTTCATCGCTTCGATGGGCCTGCTGACGGCGATTTTGCTGGATACGTTCTCGTAAAATAACGAGAGCCGGTCCAGCGTGCTGGATACGTTCTCGTAAGCCAGCGAGAGCCGGTCCAACATGCTGGATACGTTCTCGTAACGGCGAGAGCCGGTCCGGCTGGCCGGATCGGCTCGCTAAACGATGTACCGGCTTCGCCTCTGCCCGGGTTTCGCCTGTCTCGGCCCGCTAACGGATCGCATGTCCGTTAGCGGGCTTTTTGCGGCGTCGACCGATTTTTAACGGATCCTACGAACGCTTAAACGCAGCAGAAGCTGTAAAATCGGCTCAAAACGGCTCTTTTTACCGGCTAAGCGTCATCTCGATCCGTTAAAAATTCCGAAAGCCGCGATTCCTGCTCTAAGCGCCGCTGCGATCCGTTAGAGCTCCCTTTCCGACTTTTGCGGGGAAAAATTCGGCGATTTTTCCGTTTACACCGTGAATCCGTTATGTTATATTGCCTTCATGATCTGGAAACCAGATTGATCCGTATCCAGATCGAACTGTTTCCAGAATGATCGATAATCCGGATCGTTTGCCGACGGTCCGATGCGGAGGGGATAAGATGACCGAAAAAGAAATGCTGCCGAACGGTTCGCTCGTCATCGACGAGAAGCAGAACAAGCTGCTGCAGAACGCGCTGCG
This sequence comes from Saccharibacillus alkalitolerans, assembly GCF_011090185.1. GTDB lineage: Bacteria > Bacillota > Bacilli > Paenibacillales > Paenibacillaceae > Saccharibacillus > Saccharibacillus alkalitolerans. Next base: position 119,582 of record NZ_JAAFGS010000009.1, read on the forward strand.
GATCAAAATCATGCATGCGCTGGCACGCCAGCCGATGACTTCGAAACAGGTCGCCGACCTGCTGCGCAAGACGCCCGGCAACGTGCACTATCATATTCAGCGGCTGTACGAAGGCGGCCTGCTCGAATTGGCGGATACGCGCAGCGTCTCGGGCATCGTGGAAAAGTACTACACGGCCGCAGCGTCGCAGTTCCATTTTCCGGGCTCGGCCGAAGGCTCGGATTGGGAACAGGACGACGACTCCTGGACGGGCGGCAGCCCTTTTTCCGAATACCATGCCACGCGGCTGGATCTGTCGGAGGAAGAAGCGGTCCGCTTCTCGGACGAACTGAAGGCGCTGCTTGAAAAATGGGAGCAGCATACCGAAGGCGGCCGCGAGTACGGCGTCAGCGTCCGAATCGGGCGAATCGACGCAAAGGAGGAAGAATAAGCATGCTGTCCGATTCCGTGAAAGAGGCGCACACGGACGAAGCTTCCGCCGCATCGCGGCTGTCCGTGTTCCTCTCTCCGCTGCGCCGGTCGAAAGCCTTCACTTACCTTTGGCTCGGCCAATGGATCGCGATGCTCGGCAGTTCCGTGTCGGTGCTGATCCTGCCGCTCGTCGTCTATTCGCTGACCGATTCGTCGACGGCGCTCGGCCTGGCCATGACCTGCTATATGCTGCCGAATATTCTCGCTCTGCCTTTTGCCGGGTTGATCGTCGACAAGACGGATCGGCTGCGGCTCGTCATGCTGAGCAACTCGGCCCGGCTGATCATCATGCTGCTGGCGGCGGTCTCGATCTTCAACGGAAGCCTGACGCTGGAGCGGCTGTACATCGGCCTGGTGTTCTACGGCTTGATGGAAGGCGTATTCAACCCGGCTTATTCCGCGCTGCGCGCCGAGGTGTTCACGCCGGACATCCGCAACGCCGCCAACGCGCTCAGCCAGATCAGCATCCAGGGCGTCCGCCTGCTCGGACCCGCGCTGGGCGGCATGCTGGTGAGCGCCGCGTCGCCGGGCGCGGGCTTCGCGCTCGACTCCGTGACCTATCTGATCTCGCTGATCTGCTTCATGATGCTGGGACGGGTGTTGGCCGCTCAGAAAGGACGGCGCGGCGGATTCGCGGCGCGGCCCGCCGAGCCGGAACGTTCGGCGCGGACGCTTGACCCTTCCGCTTCCGGCGCTGCCGAAAGTTCCCGCTCTCCCGAAGCGGCCGCGGGTCCGACGACTGCGCCCGGCGCGGTCGCGCTGCCTCCTTCGGATTCGGCGGAGCTTGCGCGGGCCGTATCCGATCCGCGGCGAAAGCCGGCGGATTCGTCTTCCGTTCTCTCCGGCTTCGGCACGGAATTCATGGAAGGCGTTCGCGTGCTGAGCAGGCTTCCGTGGCTGTGGATCACGATCGTCGCCTTTTCCCTGCTGAATATTTGCTATACCGGCATCGTGGCGATTCTGGTGCCGTGGCTGTTCAAAGTCCATCATGGGCTGTCCCCGTCCGTGTACGGCGTTGCCATGGCCGGCACCGCGGTGGGCGCCATTCTGGCCGCGGTGCTGTTCGGCTCGAAGCGCGACTGGAAGCGCCGCGGGCTCGTCGCCTACGGCGGCGCGCTGCTGAGCGGAGTCGCCCTGCTGCTGTTGTCGATCGTGACCTGGGTGCCGGGGCTGGTCATGGCCATGGTGCTGGAAGGCTTCGGCATGATGATGTTCATGATCATCTGGGAGATCAGCCTGCAGGAGCTGGTGCCCGCCGAGAGCTTCGGCCGAGTCGCGAGCCTCGATATGCTCGGCTCGTTCGCCCTGCTGCCCGTCGGCTATCTGATCGTCGGGCGCCTGGCCGACACGATCGGCGGCATTCCGTCCATCGCGATCTTCGCCTGCGCCGGTCTTGCGATTCTGCTGACGGCGCTGTGCTCGCCGCATATCCGAAACTTCAATTGACGCTGCCGGCGGAGCCCTCCGATCGCAGGCAGCCGCAAAAAAACGTTCCGTTCGGCAGCGCCGACGGAACGTTTTTATCGTTCTTCGCATGATTTGGTTCTTCGCATACTATCTTTCTTTGCAGGATGTCGTTCTTCGTACGGCATCTTCTTCCCCTCATCCCGTTCTTCCCCCGTTATAAGGAGAAGACGTCCGGCGCCGGCTTTGTCCCGGTATCCGTCTTTCTGCCGCCGCGTTCCGGCATTCAGATTTCTTTTCCGTCGAACAGCAGAATCTGCGCCGCCGTCAGCACGCTGAAGCTGCCGAGCAGAATGCCGGCGCCCAGCGCCAGCTGTCCGAACGCGATCTCCGAGCCGATCACCGACTTGTACAGCGTGGCGTACTCCGTCAGCATAACCGGCGACACCGCGGGAAAAGCAAGCGCGGCGCCGCCCATCACGGCCAGCAGCAGGATGCCCAGCAGGAAGCCGGACGTCGCGCTGCGCGCCAGCGTCGAGGCGAAGGCCGCCGCGGCGCTGACCGCCGCCGCCGGAAGCATCGTCACGGCATAAGCGCCGAGCACGGCCGGCAGGTTCAGTTCGCCGAAGACCGCGCCCGATAGAAACGCGGCGGCCAGCGACAAGATCAGCAGCGCGGCCAGCAGCCCCGCCTGATACAGAAGCATCGCGCCGATTCTGCCGATCGCCAGAGCGGGGCGGCTCACCGGACGGGTGAGCGCGATCTTCAGCTCGCCGCGCTCCCGCTCGCCGGCGAACAGGTCGGCGGCCAGCATGCAGGCGGCCAGCGGAAGCAGAATATAGGCCGCGAGCGACAGCAGCGTATACGGCAGATTCTCGGCCGAAAGGCGAATAATGCCGCCCGAACGGTTCAGCAGCATGACGGCCAGCGGTACCAGCGCGATGAGCACCGGCAGAGCGCGATACTTGAACTGCGCGAGAATCTTGCGCAGCTCGACCTCCGTCGTACGGGCGATCATCGCGCCGAACGTCGGCCCGGCGCCGCCTTTTTCCCCGGCCGCGGCCTTCCCCGCCTTAGCGCCGCCTCTCCCGACATGCGCGGTTTCCGCTGCTCCCGTGTTCGTTCCTCCGTCCGCCGCGATTTCCGTTCCGGCATTTCCCGAAGCTGCCGGCCGCGCCGATCTCTTCTCCAGCGTGCTCATACGATTTCCCTCCCGTCCGAATGGGTGACATCCAGGTAATAGCGTTCAATGCTTCCCCAGCGCTCCAGCACCTGCGCCACCGGCGCGCTGTCGACCATCACGCCTTCCTTCAGCACGGCGACATGCGTGCAGAGCTGCTCCATCTCATGCGCCAGATGGCTGGAAAGCACCGCGGCGCAGCCGCGTTCCCGCTCCGCCAGCAGCAGTTCGCGGAACATCGCGGTTCCTTCGATATCCATCCCGTTCGTGGGCTCGTCGAGCACGAGCAGTTCGGGCTCCGGCAGCAGCGCGGCCGCCAGCGCCAGCCTCTGCTTCATGCCGACGGAGAACCGCCGGACTTTCTCGTTGCGGTAGGGCAGCAGCCCTACCCGTTCCAGCAGCGGACCGACCGTCTTCGCATCGAAGCCGCGATAGAAACGACCCGTCAGCGCGAGATTCTGCTCCGCCGTCAAATACGGATACAGTCCGGGCGTCTCGATCATGCAGCCCGTGCGCTCCAGAATCGCGGGCAGCTCTTCCGCCGGGTCCATTCCGAGCAGCTCGATGCTTCCGCTGTCCGCTTTCAGCAGGCCCGTCATGGCTTTCATGGCAGTCGTTTTACCGCTGCCGTTCGGGCCGAGCAGGCCGAGCACCTGCCCCGCTTCGACCTCGAACGACAGCCGGTCGACGCCGCGCCGATTGGCATATTTCTTCGTCAGGTTTTCGATGCGAACGACGGTCATGGTTATGCCCCCTTACTCGGTACGGCCGTGACCGAAAGGTCCGCGGCCGTCCGCATCGGCCGGAAGCTCGAGCTTCTCGACCGTTTTGCCCGTTACGTCGATATCCTGCGGCACGGTGCTGCCGACCTTGCTGAAGGCGCTGTCGACCGAAGCTTCCAGTTCGATCTTCTGTCCTTTTTCGTCAAGACCCGATACGCCGACCGTCGTCTTGATCGTCGAGATCGCTCCGTCCTTTACGGCAGCTTCCAGGCGGACGCTCTCTACGCGGCCGTCCGAAGCGATCGGGAACAGCGCCGCGTGATCGAAGCCGTCCCACTCCGCCTGCCACTGCGTTTCTTCGCTCAGGCGGTCTTCTCCGTGTTTTGCGCCCGCTTCCAGCATCGCGTTCATCGCCAGATTCGCCAGCTCCGGAATTTGCGCGTCCGTCAGGTTAAGCGTGATCGTGTCTCCGCTTTCCGTAAAACGGTTTTTGATATCGCCCAGCAGCAGGTCGCTTGCCGCTTCCGCCAACCGCAGCGCGCTCGGCGACGCTTCGAAGTCTTTGTCCTCCCGATCTGCGGCATTCGGCGCGTCGACGGAATAATAACGGTCTCCCTTGCGCAGGATCATTTTCCCGTTTTCCGTCGCCTGCTCGACGTCCAGCGTTTTGCCGCCGATCTCGAGCTGTCCCGACGAGTAGATTTCTTCGCCCGCCGATTGAATTTCCAAACGGCCGCTGGCCGTCACCGCGCCGTTCTGCCGAACCGCGATTTCGGACGTCAGCGTCGAGTTGTCGATCTCCATCGTTTTGAGCGCGGCCGAACGGAAATTCTCGTAAGCGTTCCCGTTCGCGTAAGCCGCCGCTCCCAGACTTGCCGTCACGATCATACCCGCCGCCATAATCCCGATCGTTTTGGTGCGTACGCTTTTTTTCATGTTCATCTCTCCCCGTTTTCGATTTGGATGCTTCCGCCGAGCGCCTTTGCTGTCTGCTCTTTTGTACATCCTTATCGTAACGGGAGGAGATAAACGGCCCTTTCACCGTTTCTAAACAAAGTTTAAACGGTTCTTAAATATTCCCGCACCGCCGCTCTTTATATGAATTTGCATGAAAAAAGATCCTTGCACACCCGCTCTTCGGGCATGCAAGAATCTTCGGATTTGGCGCCGCGTTCCGCTGTCTTCATCAGGCTTTGAGCCGGTATCCCGCTCCCCATACCGTCTGGATCACTTTCGGCTCGCCGGGATTGTCTTCGATCTTCTCCCTCAGCCGGTTAATATGTACGGCTACCGTGGCGCTGTCGCCGATGGCGTCGTAGCCCCAAATCTTCTCGTACAGCGTTTCTTTGCTCAGCACCATATCGACATGCTCGACAAGGAACAGCAGCAGCTCGTATTCTTTGTTTTTGAGCGTCAATTCTTCCCCCCGCACGTACACGCGCCGCGATCCGGGCCGGATCGCGATCTGGCCGACCTTCAGTTCGCCGCCGTCCGCGGGCGCGCCGCTTCGGCTGCGAAGACGCTCGTATTGGGCGATGTTCGCTTTTACGCGCGCCACCAGCTCCCCGGGCGAAAAGGGCTTCACGATGTAATCGTCCGCCCCCAGGCCCAATCCCCGGATTTTGTCGATGTCTTCCTGCCGCGCCGTCACCATCAGGATCGGGATATCGACCGTTTCGCGCAGCTTGCGGCATACCGCGAACCCGTCGGCGCCCGGAAGCATCACGTCGAGCAGGATCAAATGAAATTCCCCGCTGCTCCCCCGCTCCATGCCCGCCGGTCCGTTATCGACGATCTCCACCTTAAAGCCGTCGATCTCCAGATAATCCCGTTCGATCTCCGCAATGGCGCTGTCGTCCTCGACGATCAGCACCTTTTTTCCGTTATCCATGCGACGCTCCCCCTTCTTCTTTCCTTACCGGCAGCTCGATCGCAATTCGCAGTCCGCCGCCGCGTCCGTGCTCCGCCCAAATTCTCCCGTTCATGAATGCCACCGCCTTATCCGCAATCGCCAATCCCAGTCCGCTGCCTCGGTTCGGGCTGCTGCGCGAAGCGTCGCTGCGGTAAAAGACGTCGAACAGTTTCGGCAGCGCCTCGTCCGTCACTCCCGGTCCGTCGTCCTCGATCGCGATCAGCGCCTTGTCCCCTTTTCGAATCGCGCTGACCGATATCGTCACTTCCGGCCGTTCCTTGTATTTCAAGCTGTTCTCGACGATGTTGGCCAGCACGCGCCGGAATTGGACGGGGTCGGCATACAGCCGCATTCCCTTTTCCGATTCGCCGAGCGCAATCTTCAGTCCTTCATGAGCATGCTCCTCGGCCGCCGCACGGAAAAAGCCGTCCAACTCTTCGCGCAGATCGAGTTCTTCGGGATAATTCGGATAGTCGCCCAGATCCATTTTCGAAAAAAGGAACAGCCGCGACACCATGTGATCGATATCGTCCGCCTTCGTCTTGATCATGCCCGCGTAGCGGCGCTGCGATTCCGGCGTGCTCGCGACTCCGTCCAGCAGTCCTTCGGCGTACGCCTTGATCGAAGTCAGCGGGGAACGCAGGTCGTGGGAAATGCCGGCCAGCAGCTCTTTGCGGTTCATTTCCTGCTTCTGCACGGCCCAGACCGATTCCTTCAGCCTTCCCGCCATCTCGTTGAACGCTTCGCAGACCGGACGGAACTCGTCCTTGCGCTTGTAGTCGATCCGATAATCGAGATTGCCGTCCCGGATCTGCGTCACGCCGTCTCCCAAAATCTCCAGCGGTTGGCGGATTTTTTGGAACACGAAGCGCGTGAGGAAGCGGCTGGTCAAAAAGACGACGGCAATCATACTGAGGAGGATCGTGAGCGGAATCCATCCTCCGCTGCCCGGACCGCGGGGATGTTCGACTTCCGGAGTCTCGCGCGTGCTGTACAGCTCGATCCGGTACATCCGCTCTCGGGCCGCCGTTTCCGACACGTACAGCTCCCGGCCGTTTTCCCCGACGAGTCCCGTTCCTCCCAGCGCGGCGAGCGCCCGCGTCAGCCGTTCGTCGCGGAACGGCTCGCTGCCCAGCGAATAGCGCAGCGTGCCGCTGCCGAGCCCGTTTCCCGAAGCGGCAACAGCGTCGGCGTCGGAAGCGGAAGCTTTTACGGAACCCTGCACGGCGTCCGATCGACTGCCGCTTCCCGGAGCGCCGAGGATTTGCCCGGCTTCCGCCTTGCCTTTGCCCGAAAAAGAAGCGTCTCCCGCGTCCGCCTCGTAGATGCGCAGCGACATGTCGTTGCTCGCCAGCAGTCGGTCGACCCGGTCGATCATGAAAGCCATGTTCCGTGCACCGGCGTCGGGATTTGTCAGCAGTTCGCGGGACGCTTCCATGACGGAATCCCTGGCCCCGTAATAATCGTCGCTGCCGCCGAATTCGAAATCGAACCGCATCCACAGCAGCAGCGCGAGGAGCGCGGACAGCATGAGCGCCAGCACGATCGGAATGACGATCATCAGGATGTTGGAGATGAAAAGTCTTCTTTTAATGGTCATGGGCGTTCTCCCGTTTCGGTTCGTCATCGAAGACGCGGAGGCGGCCGGACGCTCGTCGAACAAGTCCGGCTGCCGCTGCGGCCCGTGCGGACCGACGCGTTTCTTCGTTATCTGCATGATAGCACGGCGGAATAACGAGCGGCTAAACGGAAGTTTAACAAATGTTAAACAGGAATGGCGGAATTGCCCGGATTCTATATATCCAGCGACGCAAAACGCCCTTCCGGCCGGCTGCCGAGAAGGCGTTTTGCGGTTATTCCTTTCAGTCTGTCACGGCTTCCCGTTCGCCGCCCGGGCCGTCCCGCTTCCGCTTGGACTCCCTGCCCCGTGTTCTTTCGAGCCGCCGACTTCATGACGGTCATGGCCGCCCCGTTTGCGGTTCAGCAGCCTCCAGCCCGTCAGCAGGGCGCCGACGACGCAGACCGAAGCCGCGACGGTGAAGACGACGTGCATGCCGGACAGGAAGATGTCCGGACGGTCCGGAATCAGGCCGGTGACGCGGTAGCCCGCTTCGCCGCTCATGACGCCGAACAGCGTCGTGGTGGCGACGGCGATGCCGGTCACCATGCCGAGGTTGCGAATCAGCGAGTTGACGCTGCCGGCCACGCCGAGACGAGGACGCGGCACGGTCGACATGACGAGCGAATTGTTCGGCGATTGGAACATGCCGCCGCCCAGGCCGAGCAGCGCGATACAACCGCCGACCGTCAACAGCGCGCTGCCTTCTTGCAGGGCGGCCAGCCCGGCCTGAGCGCCGATCATCAGCAGCAGGCCGATAAACGTCAGCCATTCCGAGCCGAAGCGGTCGGACATGGCGCCGCTGAGCGGCGCGACCACGACCATGACGAGCGGATAGATCATCATGATCCAACCGGCATTGCTAGGTGACAGACCAAGAATGGATTGCAAGTAAAACGGAGCAATGATGTTGTAGCAGAACATGCTGACGAAGACGAGGAAACCGCACAGGATGCTGAGCGAGAACAGCGGATTGCGGAACAATCCCAAATCCAGCATAGGCTCGCCGATCCGTGACTCGGTGCGCAGGAAGATCAGGAACGAAGCCGCGGCGAAGACCAGCAGAGCCAGAATGCGCCAGTCGCCGTAGCCGATCTCCTGCCCGATCAAAATGGCCGCGACCAGCGACACGATGAAGCCGGCAAACAGCAGGCTGCCCGCGCCGTCGATGCTTTTTTTGGACGTGCGGATATCTCCGGGCAGCAGCTTGGCGCCGAGCAGAATCGCGATGAGGCCGATCGGCACGTTGATCCAAAAAATCGATTCCCAGCCGAGCGAACTGACCATCAATCCGCCGACGCCCGGTCCCGCGATGCTGCCGAGCGAGACGAACGTGCCCACGAGACCGAGCGCTTTGCCGCGTTCGCTGCTCGGAAAAATGTCGGTGACGATGCCCTGGCTGTTCGCCATCGTCATCGAAGCGCCGATCGCCTGCACGATGCGCGCCGCGATCAGCGCCGCCAGCGATCCGCTGAGTCCGCACAGCAGCGAGCCGGCGACGAACACGATCGTACCGATCCGGAAAATGCGGATTTTGCCGAAAATATCGCCCAGCCGTCCGAACAGCAGAATGAACGAACAGATCGCCATCAGATAGATGCTCGAGATCCACTGGGCATGTCCGAGTTCCAATCCGAGGCTGTTCGAGATCGACGGCAGCGCCACATTGACGATACTGCCGTCGAGCGTGGCCATAAAGGTAAACAAGTTGAGAATGATCAAGATCCGCCAGCGGCGCTGCTGCACCTGCGGGTCGTCCTGATACGAGGAAATCTCGGGTTTCACGCTTACACCTCCGCTTATTGGTTGCGTGCGCGGCAGTCAGGCTTCCCATCAGCTTACGCCGGATCGAAACGACGGCCCACCCTAATACGACGGATCGGCCGGACCCGGAATCCGAAATCGGGCCGTCTCTCCCGGCTGCATCCCGCTCCCTTTTTCTTTACACCCGGAAAGAGCGGCTTAAGCGTATTCCATTCGCCGAACCGATCTCCCTTCTCCTTCGCCCGGTCAAAAAAGGACAGGCCTCAAAAGAGGTCTGTCCTTTTTACCAAGCTTCAAGATCCGGAATCGCCCGGCTGCTCCGTTCCGAAGCCGGAACGGGCGATGACGGCGTACATGCCGATCAACACGACCGAGATCACGAGAGCGACCCAGCCGTATAAAACGATCGTTCCGGCTCCCAGCTCCTGCAGGTAACGCCCTCCGTACACGATCAGAACGTAAGCCGCCGCCACGGCGGCGGCAAAAGAACCCAGCGCGATCATCTTCTGGCGGAGCGTCGAACGCCGCAGCACATCCGCGATTTCTTTCCGGTGCCTTACGGCCCGCAGCACGATATAGAGCAGAAGCAGCGGCGACGTATACGCATTGTCCAACAAGAACAAGCTGATCGCCATCAAGGCGATGAGAACCCAGGTAATCGACGTAAAGTGACGGTCGAACATTCGCATTTCGCATCCTCCTTTTCCGATTTCCGGGGCACGGCCTGCGCCGAGATCCGCTCCTCGCAAATGCGGCAGCTGCCGCAAGTCCGTTCTCCCTCGTCCGTTTCTTTAGGTTTGAACGGTTCGCAGGGGAGTTTCGTTACGCGCTTTTTTCGGACGGACACGTCCAAGCGGCGGGCCGCTGCCGTTATGACGAATTCGTTAGGCGAATTATTCCTGAACGGTATGCAGGCTGCCTTCCGGCATCTCCACGACCGGGCTGGTGTCCGCCTCGTAATCCACGCTGTCCGCCTCGAATCCGAACAATTGGAAAAATTCCCGGCGGTAGCCTGCGAGGTCGCTCAGCTCGTTGATGTTGTCCGACGAAATGCGCTCCCAAATTGCCGCCACTTCCGCCTGCACGTCGCCGCGCATTTCCCAATCGTCGATGCGGATGCGTCCTTTCCCGTCGACCGGCACTTCGCCGCCGCCGTACAGACGCTCCGCGAACAGGCGGTACGTCTGCTCGATGCAGCCTTCGTGCAGCCCTTTTTCCTTCATGATCTTGTACAACACCGAGACGTACAGCGGCACGACCGGAATCGCCGAGCTGGACTGGGTGACCAGCGCTTTGCTGACCGATACGAAAGCGCGTCCGCCCGTTTCTGCCAGCTGCTCGCCGAGGCGGTGAGCCGTCTCTTCCAGATGATCTTTCGCGCGGCCGATCGAACCGTCCCGGTAAATGCGCTGGGTCAGCTCCGGGCCGATATACGAATAAGCGATCGTCGTCGCGCCGTCCGCCAGCACGCCGCCTTCGCGCAGCGCGTCGATCCACAGCTGCCAGTCTTCTCCGCCCATCACTTCGACCGTCGCGGCGATTTCTTCCTCCGACGCCGGATCGATGGTCACTTCGCTGACTTCGCCGGTATGGAAATTGACCGTCTTGTTGCTGTACGAATCGCCGATCGGCTTGAGCACGGAGTTGACCGTCTCGCCCGTTTTCGGATTCGTCCGGCGCGCGGAAGCGACGCTGTAGACGACCAGGTCGACCCGGCCCAGTTCGGCCTTGATGACTTCGACCGTCTTCGCCTTCGTCTCGTTCGAGAAAGCGTCCCCGGTCACGCTGAACGATTTCAGTCCGGCCGCCGCGGCCTTTTGTTCGAAAGCGGCCGAATTGTACCAGCCCGCCGACGCGGTACGGGTCTCGCTGCTCTTGCTTGGACGGTATACGCCGACCGTCGCCGCTCCGGCGCCGAAAGCGGCCGCGATGCGGGCGGCCAGTCCGTAGCCGGTGGAAGCTCCGATCACGAGCACGTTTTTCGGTCCTTCAAGGCGCGGTTTGCCCGCGATGTAGTCAATCTGCTGTTGAACCTGCGCGGCGCAGCCGTCCGGATGGGCGGTCGTGCAGATAAATCCGCGCGTTCTCGGTTTGATAATCATGGTTGGTGTCCCTCGCTTTTTCGGTTCTTGTACTCGGCTCCCGGAAAGGGATCGCAGCATGCCTACGAACCGCTTATCCGCAGCCTATCCGTATTAGTGTAACAATTTTTTCGTATTTAGGCACTCTTCCTGCGGTTTTTGGACTTGCAAGCTGCAATTCAATCGGATAGGCGGAGCAAAAGCCCGACAAATAACTGCGTATAAGCAGCTATGCGAGGAGCCGTCGAAATCCGGTCCGTATGCGCAGGATCGTTCGGCATCAAAAAAAAACGGATCACCCGGAGGCGATCCGTTCATGCATCGGGAAAATCCCGCCAATCTTCCGCTTATTCGAACCCGTACCGGCTTACGCGATCCGGGAAGCCTGCGTTTTCCGGGCTTCGCTCGGCGCGAGGGTCGGCTGAACGGCCGGGGAGGCCGATACCGGAGCTTCGAACGGAACAGCGGCCGCATCGCCTTGGCCGTTCAGGAAACGGAAACGGCTGGCGATTCCTTCCAACCGCTGCGAGCTGTCGCCCGTCCGGTGCGCTTGAACGGCCACTTCGCCCGAGGTCTCCAATACGTCGGAAGCCTGCGCGAAGATCGTCTCGGTTCCTTCGGCCGCTTCGCCGTTGGCCGCGGCGATCTCGCTGATCGCTTTGGACAGGTTCTGCACCGAAGCGCTGAGCTGTTCGCTTGTGGCGCTGAAGTCGGAAACCATGTTTTCGATGTACAGCGCATCCTGCAAATAGGCTTCGGCGTTGCTCTGCATCATCTGGTAATCGGCCGCGATTTCCGTCGTCATCAGCTGCAGCAGACGGCCCGAATGGGTCTGGAGGTTATCGACCGATCCCACTACTCTTTCCGTCACGGTATGGATCTGTTCGACGGACTGCTTCGAAGCATCGGCCAGCTTGCGGATTTCTTCGGCGACCACGGCGAATCCTCTGCCGGCGTCTCCGGCTCTCGCCGCTTCGATCGAAGCGTTGAGCGCCAACAGATTGGTCTGCTGCGCGATCTGCAGAATGGAATCGGCCAGCTCCCGGATCATGCTTACGGAATGCGACTCCTCGAGCGCTTGGTCCAACTCCGCTTTGACTTCGTTATAGACTTTGGTCGTCGCTTCGACGGACTGCGAAAGATTTTCCTGCGCTTCCATCGCGCGGCCGCTGACTTTGCCCGCCTGCTCGGCGCCTTCTTCGGCACGCTTCGCGATCGAGCCGACCGCCCGTTCGAATTCCTGCGTCGAGGCGTCGATCTCTTCGGCGGAAGCCGCCGTCTGCTGCATGCCGGCCGCCATCAATTCGGTCGTGGCGGACACCTGACGCAGCGATTCTTCCATTCGAATAAACTTCTGCTCGGCGATCTCGGTCGCGTTTTTCAATTCGGCCGCTTCCTTGGACACCGCCGCCAGCAGCTCGTGAGCCGAATCATGCATCCGGTCGACCGCTCGGCTGAGCGTTCCCGTTTCGTCGCTGCGTGTCAAATACTGCTCGGGCAGGCGCGTCGTAAAGTTTCCGTCCGCCATCCGGTTCAGCTGCGACACGGCGGCTTGAATCGGACGGACGATGCCTCTTACAATGAAGAACAGCAGGACAAAGGATACGACGAACCCGAACAGCGAGATCACCATCGGCCCCGCATGCCAAATGTTCGCCTGCTGGACGAAATTGCTCATCAGCAGGGCATTTAACAGGACGGGAAGAAGCATTCCGAGTACGGCAGCCCCCAGCACCCGAGTCAACAAACTTCCGGTCAACATTTTCAAACGGTTCTTCATCATTCTGCACCTCTTTATTAGAATTGGGAGTAAAAAGAAACTTTAGACCCAGTTTATTATCGAACACGCGCTCTGCCTCTTTTCACCCAGGCTGTTTAGCACTCAATAAGGTCTTAAGGTCTAGTTCTTACTATCTATTAGTTATTGTATCCAAGTTAGCGAGCGTTCAAACACCCCTGCATAAAGTTTTAAAATTTTATTTTCCACAATTCAATTTAAAGTCTACTCGGTAAAGGAGAAGAAACGGCATGGGCGGCATAACGAAAGCAAGGTTGGAAGCTTGGATGGAAGAATGGAATGCTCGGATAACCGGCATCACCGACCGCAGCGGCGAGGCCGGCGGCAGCATTTGTTCATTTATCGAAGAGCCCGAAGCGAAAATACAAGAAATCGAACAGCGGCTCGCGCTTCAGCTTCCCGATGATCTGAAGGCTCTGATCCGTTACGGTGCGGTGCACGCCCGGTTCGACTGGCAGTTCCCGTCCGCCACGCTGTCTCCGTTCGCCAATGCTTCGGAAGGCGACCTCGGTTGGAACCTGGCCGAGATGGAATTCCCGGTCTTCTTCGACGAAGACGGCGAAGAACGGGAACAGCGGCGCTACCTCTCCTTTCATGAGGCGGGCAACGGCGATCTGCTGCTGTTCGATCTGGAGGGGCCGAGCGCTTCCTCCGTCGTCTCCTGGTCGCACGAAGAGGACGAGTTTCGCCTGCTTGCGCCGTCGCTGCCCGAATTTTTCGACCGGATCACGCAGCTCGGCCTGATCGGAGCTTACGGCGATTCGTACGAGCCGTTCATCGGAGAAGGCGGATTGGAACCGGAAGGCCGGAACGGCCGCCTGTGGCAGGCATGGCTGAAGGACTACGCGGAGCTGAATTGGGAAACGGCGAAAAAAGACCTGAAGACCCTGCTCCGTCTGATCGAAATGATCGGGGCGGAAGGTGCCGATCGCCGCGAGATCGGCACCCTGCTTCTGGAAAGCTATTCGATCGACGACATCCTGCGGGAGTGGACGGCGCGCGGCGAAGAAGAACAGCCGGTCTGGAACCGCAGGGAACGGCTGCTCCTGATCGGCGACGTCCTGGGCCCGGCAGCGGCCGACTGGACGCGTTCGCTGTGGGAGCGGCACGGCCGGGACGACTCTTCCGATTCTTCCGTTTCTCCGCCGCCGGGTCTCGACGCCGGCGTGCTGCATGATCTGGCGGCCGTCTGCCTGCCGGAAGAGGAAGGGCTGCCGCTCGTGCTGCGCGACATCGAAGCGCGGGCCGCCGCCGAGGGTCGGCGCGTCTCGCCGCCGACGCATTCGCTGGCGCCGTTCCGCAGCCGGCGCGTCATCCCGTGGATGGAGCCGCACGTCGCGTTCCCGTTCGGCGGCTGGGACGAACTGCTCGCCGCTTCCCGGCCGGAAGCGGAAGACCTGATCCGCTGGCTGCGGGGCGCCGACGCGCAGCGCATGGCGGCCGTCTCCGCGATCGGCCGCCTCGCCGAAGGCGAACTGCCGGCCATGCTTGCCGGCAGGAACGGCGAAGCGGAGCGCGCCGAGCTGCTCCGCCTGCTGGAAGAGCTGCGCGCGAACGCCGTGCTGCGCAAAGAAAAAGCGGCGATCTCCGAAGCGATCGCCGCGATCCGCGAAGCGTGACGCCGGACCTTTCGGAGTCCGTCCAATTCCATAGCAAAAGGACCGCCGAAACGGCGGTCCTTTTTTCTTCGCGCTCCCTATACTTTGAACCGCGATACCAGCGCCTGCAGCTCGTCCGCCAGGCGGTTGAGCGAAGACGCGCCGTGCAGCATTTCTTCGCTTGCCGCGAGCTGCTCTTCGGTCGCCGCCGCGATTTCCTGCGTGCCTCCGGAAATTTCCTGGGTGCCTTCGCTGACCTGCTCCATCGACTGCGACACTTCCGCGAATCCTGCGTGAATCCGCTCCGTCGAAGCCGCCATCGCGCTTGTCCGGCCCGACACTTCTTCGATCGATTCCAGAATGCCGCCGAACTGGCGAGCGCCGTGACGCGTGGCGTCAGCGCCTTCATGCACCTTCCGCTTCACTTCGTGCATCATATCCATCGCTCCATGGGTCTCCCGCTGAATGCTGACGATCAGCTCGCGGATCTCCCGGGTCGAGCCGGCCGACTGGTCGGCCAGCTTCTTGACTTCACCGGCCACGACGGCAAAGCCGCGGCCCGCTTCTCCCGCCCGGGCCGCTTCGATAGAAGCGTTGAGGGAGAGCAAATGCGTCTGCGCCGAAATCTCGTCGATCATCGAAGCGATGGAATCGATGTGTTCCGCGTGGACGGCCAACTGGCGGATGCGTTCGTCCGCGTCGCCGACGGAAGCATCGATCTCCGTCATTTGATCGGCGATCCGAATGACGGCTCGTTCGCCTTCGTCCGCCTGACGGCTCATTTCCTGCGAGAAGGAAGCCACTTCGGCGGTCGAAGACGCGATTTCCGTAATGCGTTCCAGCGTATCGCGCGCCGATGCCGTGCTGCGTCCGGTAATCTGGGTCTGTTCGCCCGAGCGCTCGGCAATCTGCTGCATCGCCGCAGCTACCTGATGCGACGTGGATTTCGACTCTTCCGCGCTGGCGGAAAACTGTTCGGAAGCCGCCGCCAGCTGTTCGGAAGCGTCCCCGACGCGCTGCATCATGTCCCGCAGCGATCCGACGAAGCGGTTGAAACTGCCCGCCAGCTCGCCGAATTCGTCTTTTTGGCGCAGTTCGATGGTCCGGGTCAAATCGGCGTCGCCTTCGGCGATTCCGCTCATCTGCCGGTTCAGCAGCGTCAGCGGATTCATGATGGAGCGCAGCAGCCAGAAGCCCAGTGCCAGACCGACCGCCGCCGATCCGATCGCGCTGTAGAACAAAATATTTTGACTGACGCTCGCTTCATGGCGGTTCTTGTCTTTAAGGGCGAGCTCTTCGGCATCCAGCCGGTCGACGAACGTGCCTACGGCCGGATCGACCTGTTCTTTGCGCAGATCGCGCTCGGCGCCGAAATGAAGGCTTTCCGCCTGCTCGATCCGCCCTTGTCCGACCAACTGTACGACCTGCGCGTTAAGCTCGATCAGTTCCTCCAGCTCGCTTTCGATCTTTTGCAGGGATTCGAGATCCGCTCCCGTCAGCGTCTCCGCTTCTTTCGTCAGCAGGGCATGAATTTCTTCCGTCTTTTTCTGCATGCCGTCGGCGAACTCCGCCTCGCCGGTCAGCAGATAGCCGCGCTCGTCGTTAGCCAGCCCCGTCATCCGATACTGCAGCTGCTTCAAAAACTTTTGCGTTTCCAGCTTCTTTTCGAGCTCTCCGCTGTTCGTGATGCCCTGCTCGATCGAAACGAGAGATAAAGCGCCGCTTCCGGCCAGCACCGCGACCAGCAGCAAGATAATGGCGAATAATTTCGTTTTAACTTTCATATCGTATCCCGCTTTCCGGTTGGATTTAAAAAGGTACCGCCCCTCTTGAAGCGAGCTTCCTTTCACACCTGCTTATTATCGGCTGAAAAAATCGTTTTTTGATACTTTTTGTCGAAAAAAGTCAATTATTTGACGAAGCTTAAGGAAAGTGGTAATTTTTAACGCATATCCGGTCGGTTTGCTTTGTTTTATATTCCACACAGCGCGGGAGGATCTTTACGATGACGACATCCACCAAAGAACAATGGACTCGGCGGCTCGAAAACGAATACGAACAGCTCGTGCAGTGGCGGCGCCGCATGCACGCCCACCCGGAGCTGTCGTTCCAAGAAACGCATACCGCACGCTTTATTGCGGAGACCCTGACAGGCTTCGGTTACGAAGTGCGTACCGGCGTCGGCGGCAACGGAATTTTGGCGGATCTCCAAGGCTCGCGTCCCGGCCCCCGCATCGCTTTTCGCGCCGACTTCGACGCGCTGCCGATCGAGGAAGAGAACGACGTCCCTTACAAATCGCAAAATCCGGGCGTTATGCACGCCTGCGGCCACGACGGCCATACGTCGACGCTGCTCGGGGTCGCCAAAGTGCTGGCCGACAGCCGAGGCGAGCTGCGGGGCAGCCTGCGCTTCATTTTCCAGCATGCCGAAGAGAAGCTGCCGGGCGGCGCCATCGCCATGATCGAAGCCGGCGCGCTCGAAGGCGTCGACGAAGTGTACGGCGCGCATCTGGCGAGCTACATGCCGCTGGGCAAGCTGTCCGTCCCGTCGGGCCCTTCCATGGCGGCCGTCGATTCGTTCGACATCGTCGTCCAGGGCAAAGGCGGTCACGGCGCCAAGCCGCATCAGACGGTGGACGCGATCGTCGTGGGCAGCCAGCTCGTGACGGCGCTTCAGCACATCGTCGCCCGCCATATCAACCCGCTGCACTCCGCGGTCGTCACCGTGGGCGTCTTCCGCGCAGGCACCGCGTTCAACGTCATCGCCGACAAAGCGAAGATCGAAGGCACGGTGCGCAGCTTCGATCCCGAAGTGCGCAGGCAGCTCGAACGCGACATCCGCGACATGGTGCACGGCATTACGCTTGCCGAACATGCCTCCTACGAGCTGGATTACGTCAACGGCTACCCCGCGCTGGTCAATCCGCCGCAGCAGGCCGAGGAAGTGCGCCATATCTTCGCGCGCGAGTTCGGCGAAGACTCGCTGTACGGACTCGACGCTTCGATGGGCGCGGAAGACTTCGCCTATTATCTCCAGCATCGTCCGGGCAATTTTTTCAACGTCGGCTCGCAGAACAAACACGAAGACACCGCGTTTCCGCACCATCATCCGCGCTTCGACATCGACGAACGCGCGCTGCTGATCGCCGCCAAAGCGTTTCTGGCGATCGCGGCGGACAAGCTGCTGAGCGAGGATTGATCCCGCCGCGGTCCATTTCCCGCTGGCCGACGGCCCCGAAGATTTTCGGGAGCGCCGTCGGCTTTTTGCTTGTATCGCTGCGAACGGTTTTGCCGCGGCGCCGCGATCCGTTAAAATAAGGAAAAGCGCATGCATCCGGCGCCTACCTTTTACACGCGGAGGTAAAAAACATGGAACCTGTCATTCGGGAACTCCGGTCCCGATTCACGCTTCTTGATCCCGAAGAAATCGAACGTTCCGAAGCGCTGCTCGAACTCTTCGGCGCAAGATCGCGGTTGACGCCTTACCGGAATTTCGCGATCGAATTCGATACTCCCCCATGTCGCTTGCTTTTAGAGGGGCGAACATTAATCGTATTCGGGCATGATCTGGGCGGATATTTCGCAGTCGATGCCGAAAACGAAACCGTCGTATACGTTCATCAGGAAGACGGTCTGTACCGGCTGATGTTTTGCAATTCAAACTTTGGCGATTTCGCGGCATTTCACAACTCCTTCCTCGAACAGGTGCAGCGGCGAATCAAGTTCCGCGGCAGTCTCCAAGAGTCGGCGAACGAATTGGAACTCTTTTTCGGACGGCGCGATCCTCGCGCGACGGAGCGCGATGATCTTTTTTGGCCGATGCGCTTATACGAGCTTGCCGACGGCCTGTTTCCCCTTAACGATTCGCGAATCAACTTTTATCAATCGATGCTCGATGCAGAGAACTGACAAAGGAGCTTGAATCCCATGCACATCGACGACTTCGGCGGACGCATGAAAAATTACGAAAACGCGTTCCGCCACTACCTGCCCGGCCGCATGCCCGTCGTGATCCGCATCGACGGCTGCCATTTTCACACGTTTACCAAGGGGATGGACAAGCCGTTCGACGAGCCGCTGATCTCCGTCTTCTGGGAGACGTGCAAATATCTCGCGCAGAATATCATGGGCTGCAAATTGGTGTATCATCAGAGCGACGAAATCTCGATCCTGCTGACCAACTACGACAAGCTGACGACGGCCTCCTGGTTCGAAAACAATCTGCAAAAGATCGTGTCCGTGGCCGCGTCGCTGACGACCGCCAAGTTCAACGAAGAGATCCGCGCCGTGTACCCCGACCGTCCGCTCGCGACTTTCGACGCCCGCGCCTGGGTGCTGCCGCAGGACGAGGTGACGAACTATTTCCTCTGGCGGCAGATGGACGCGACGAAGAACAGCATCTCGATGGTGTCGCAGGCCCACTTTCCCCATCGCGAGCTGCAGGGCCTGGACGGAAGCGCGCTGCAGGACAAGCTGTTCAAGGAGAAAGGCATCAACTGGAACAATCTGCCGGCCTGGCAAAAACGCGGCGCATGCATACTCAAGCGGGAGGTTCTCAAAGGAACCGCCGTGCGCCGCAAATGGGACGTCGATCTGAACACGCCCGTTTTTTCGCAGGACCGGGATTATATCAACCGCTTCGTGTACCTCGATCGGGAATAAGGCGAACGCGAAAAGGAAGTGTGAAACGTGGAATGCATCGTGCTCATAGGCATCCAAGCTTCGGGCAAATCGACTTTTTACAAAGAACGTTATATCGATAGCCATCTGCGGCTGAACATGGACATGCTGAAGACGCGCTATCGGGAAAAGCTGCTGCTGAACGCGTTCCTCGAAGCGAAGCAGCCGTTCGTGGTCGACAATACGAATCCCGCGCCCGCTGACCGTCTCCCTTACATCGAAGCGGCGAAAAGCCATCGCTTTACGGTGGTCGGCTTTTTCTTCGAACCGGATTACGAGGAATCGATCCGGCGCAACGCGCAGCGGACAGGCAAAGCGTTCGTGCGGGAGATCGGGATCGGGAGCGTCATGAAAAAGCTCGTCCCCCCTTCCTTATCGGAAGGGTTCGACCGGCTTTACAGGGTCACATCGTCCGGCGGCGCGTTCGCGGTGGAGCCGATGACGGAAGAGCGGGAAACGGACGGCTGAACGCAACAAAAAACGGACGCCGGGAAGGCATGCTCATGCCGCTTCCCCGCGTCCGCTTTTCCGTTCGTCGTCCCGCTCGCTACCTGCCCGCGCGCCGCAAAATTTCGCGCACGAATGCCGTTTTCCCTTCCACGTAAGCGTCGATGTCGGTCCGATGGCGATCGGCCAGCGCCCGCTTCAGCCGGGCATATTCGTCCCGCGCCCCGTCATGGGTCCGCAGGTAATCGCGCAGCGCGATATGCTCCAGATAACCTCGGCCGTCCGGCGGGCATACATATAAATGATAATTCATGAATCCGAAGTCTCGGGTCGGCCTGAACGCCTCCCTGCCTTCGATGCCCAGATTGCCCTGATACTCGAATCCCTGCCGCCCCAACCGCTCGACGATTTCCGGCAGATCATCGGAACTGCGCATGACGGCGTCGAGATCGATGATCGGCTTGGCCGCCAGCCCTTCGACGGACGTGCTGCCCACATGCTCGACGGCGATCAGCAGGTCGCCGATCCATGACTCTACGGCCGCGGCGATTACGGCAAATTCTTTTTTCCATAAAGGATCGTACGGAACCACTTCGATATATGTTGTTCGCTCGGCCATGATCTTTTCCGCCTTTCAAGTTTTTTCCGCTTTGTCCGCTTTTGCGCTTCTTCTTTCCTTACATCTGTAGTAACCTATATTTTAGCGGAATCGAAAACGCTTTAAGTTTCTCAACCTTACGACACCGGAGGAAGTATCGCATGGCAAGAACGCTTTTCCCGAGACTCCGCGGCAACAGCCGGGGCTGTCTGGCTTTCGAGCCCTTTTTCCTGATTCCGTACAGCATGGTGGCGACTTACGCGACGCTGTACATGTACGAGCTGGGCGTGACCGAGACGAATATCGGCTGGATCACGACGCTCGGGCTGCTCGTGCAGGTGCTGTCGGCGTTCATGAGCGGCTATCTGACCGACCGCATGGGCCGCAAAAGCGCCATTCTGACATTCGACGTGCTCAGCTGGAGCGTGGCGATGCTGATCTTCGCTTTTTCGCAGAACGTCTGGTTTTTCGTCATCGCGACCTTCATCAACGGCCTGCAGCGGGTGCCCCACGTCGCCTTCTACTGTCTGATCGTCGAGGACACGCCGCCCAAAGACCGCACCTACGTGTTCACGCTGCTGCAGATCATCGGCGTCGTGGGCGGCCTGTTCGCTCCGCTCGGCGGCCTGCTGGTTCAGCATTACGGACTCGTGGAGGGCACCCGGATCATGTACGTGCTCTGTTCCGTGCTCATGACGTTCCAGTTCATCGGGCGCCATGTGACCACGAAAGAAACGGAAATGGGCTACCGAAAAATGAAGGAAACGCGCGAGCTCGGGCTGAAGGCCAGTCTGATCGACTACAGCGGCGCGATCCGCGACCTGTTCGCCAGCCGCAGCCTGATGCTGATCTTCGTCGTCTACATCCTGTTCAACTTCCAAATGACGCTTAAAACGACGTATCTGTCGCTGTATCTGGCCGACTTTCTGCATGTGGACAGCGGCCTGATCTCGCTCGTGCCGGCCGTGTCTTCCGTCATCATGCTGCTAGCGCTCTGGTTCATCATGCCGAAGATTCCCGCCGAAGCCGAGACCCGTTCGATGATGACGGGCTTCGCCCTGTCGGTCCTCTCGAACGTGATGCTCGTCCTGTGGCCGACGTCCAATCTGGCCTGGATCGGTCTCAGCACCGTGCTTGCGGCGGTCGGACTCATGATCAGCTCCCCTTATCTCGAAGCGGCCGTGCAGAACGCGATCGACGACGAAAAACGGGCTAAAGTGTTCTCCATGCTGTCCGTCGTCATCCTGCTGCTCACCTCGCCTGCCGGCATCGTCGGCGGCTGGGCGTACGCGCTCGACCCGCGCATCCCGATCTGGATCATCACGGCGTCGTTCGCGGCGGCTTTCGCGTTCCTCATGATTTATTTGAGCCGGACGGGAAAAGGCCGGGCGGCGGCTTAACCCAAAACGCAAACAGACACCGCGCAAGCGCGGTGTCTGTTTTGAATTGGCCGTCAAACCGGGGACCCGACTAGGGCTCGCACGCCCTAGTCGATCTTGTTCAAAATATCGAGCATCTCGGTCCGATTCATGTTTTGCAAATCCGGAATCAGTTCCCTGATGCGATCATCCATTTTGTAACCGGCTTTTGCCATAAGTTCTGCCGCAAACAGATTGTTATAAAAAACTTGAAAATAGAAGAAATCCTGCGTTTCTTCCACTTCCGCGATTTTCAACAGCTTATTGGCTTCCTCGGGCGTGCGAATATCGTCCAACGAACTGATGCCGCCCAGGCTTCTCAAGTAATCCGCGGTGTCGGACAGTCCCGTCGCCAGCGCATGATCGACGGGATAGAGACGGTGCCGATCGTGTCGGTTAAGATCCGCTCCCGCCTGCAAAAGGGCATCGATCATCGGCCGATGTCCGTTAGCCGCCGCGTACATGAGCGGGGTCGAACCGTCCCAATCGGGTACCTCGATATCCGGGTTATGCGCCATCAGCAAATCGAATACCTTCTGATCTCCCTCCAGGATGCTTTGCGAGAGAGCGGGAGTCGAATTGGGCCCGACCAAATTCACGTCGGCGCCGGCATTCAACAAAGCTTCGACTTTCTCCAGCCGGTTAACTTCGGAATTGCTCGCTACCGCAAAAATCAAAGCCGTTCGGTCCGACCGGTCATCCACCGCATTAATATGTTCGGGATGACGCTCGATTTGGTCGATCACCTCGTCCAAGTCGCCTTCCAGCGCCGCGCTCATCATGATGGGAAGCCCGTACTCGTCCACGGTAACTTCCTTTTCCGCTTCCTGTCCCCCCCTGCATCCGGCCATCCATAGAAAACCGGACAATATCAATGCTGCCACTGCCTTCTTTCTCATCTTTTCCCCTCTGTCTCTTTTTAATATACTTGCTGTCTTACTTATTATCGGTCATCCGATAGTTGTTTTTATAAGTATCTATGTCTAATATTTAAATCATCCCGCAGCTCATATTACCGGAGGAATAACATGCAGATCGTCACCAGACACGCTTGGAATTTGAACGAACAAGAAGCCGTTTCGCTTCAGCTTGAATTGGCAGCCAAAATCTCGCTGCGCGATCCCGAGCCCTTCGACGTCCGCCGCATCGCCGGCATCGACGTCGCCTACGACAAAGACGACGATCGGCTGGTCGCGGCGGTCGTCGTGCTCGACGCGGATACGCTCGACGTCGTCGAGACAGCCGCCGCCTGGGGATCGCCGTCCTTCCCTTACGTTCCCGGCCTGTTTTCTTTCCGGGAACTGCCGCCGGTGCTGGAAGCGTTCGGACGGCTGAAGACCGCGCCCGACCTCATCGTCTGCGACGGCCAGGGCATCGCCCATCCGAGGCGGTTCGGGCTGGCCAGCCATCTGGGGCTGCTGCTCGGCATTCCGTCGATCGGCTGCGGCAAGACCCGCCTGATCGGCGAATACGACGAACCGGCCGCCGAACGCGGCTCGGCTTCGCCGCTGCTGGCGGACGGCGGCGAACTCGTCGGACACGTTCTGCGCACGCAGACGGGGGTCAAGCCGGTGTTCGTCTCGCCGGGGCATCTGATTTCGCCGGACACGGCCTGCCATTGGGTGCTGAAGCTGGCGCCTCGCTACCGGCTGCCGGAGACGACAAGACAGGCGGACCAGCTCGTGCGCCGGGAGCTGTCGCGGATTACGCAGGACCGCCGCCTGCCGTAAGTGTTCGTTGATCCGCGACAGCGACAAATGCGCAGCTCCGCTTTCGCTGCCTCGCTTTACCGAAAAGCGATGATAATCCCGCTTCCGATCCGAAAGGAGACGAGTTTATGAGCGATCTCGACAAATTGTATAAAAAAAGAATGGCGTTGTTCAAAAAGCTGTACTTCTACGATAACGCGACCTACGATCCGCAGCTCGGCGTCAGCCTATACGACGACTCCGTCCTCTCCGGCGAAGACAAAGCGTTCATGAACGAAATCGGCTGGAAAGCGAACGAACCCGTCCTGCTGGAACATGATGCGCTGATAGACTCCATCGCCGAGCTGGGGCGCGACGAGCGGCTGTCCGAAGCCCGGTTGATCGGCGAATTCGTGGCGGCCGTCGACGGCCGCTACCGGCGCGGCGTCAACGGCCCGATCAGCCTGCGTTATATACGGCGGCTGCCTACGCATGCTTACCGCCGTGCCCGCAAGCTCGTTTCTTGCGGAGTCTGCGGCTATTACGAACATTTGCTCACGGATTGTTCCAATCTGTCCCAGATCCGCGAATCGCTCTGGATCGGCCATGCCTGGGCTTCGCCGATCGGCGTCTACGCCGATCTGACCGAACGTCTGGAACTGCCGGAAGTCATGCCGACAAGCGAAGACGCGGTCGCGCTGCGGCGCCTGCTCGAAGCCGTCGACCGGGCGGCGGACGACGAGAAACCCGGCGCGCTGGAGAAACGACTCAGCGCGGAGAAAGTGCTGCGCGGCAACGCCGGTACCCGCCGCGCGCTGCTCAGCGTACTGGCCGGAATCGGCGTGCTGCCGAATATCGGACTGCCGATCGAGCCGGATCGATGGATCGACCACGAAGCTATAGTCGAAGCCGGAATGGAGCTGGACACGACGCAGGGCCGCTCGGATCTGGAGATGCCTTATGCGGGCTGGCGCGGACGTCTCGGCGTGGATTGGAATCGGGCGAAAGAGCTTTTCGGAGCGTATCTCTAACAAAAAAGCGGGACGCGAATTTTTCGCGTCCCGCTTTTTCCGTTTGCCTGCAGACTCATAGAAATTCGTAAACGATCCGTTCTCCCCTGGGCAGCGTCAGCTCGCAGGCCATCGCCGCCTTCTCCGTCGGATCGATCCCTTCGGGCGCGAACAGCGGGGCGGGCTGCAGCCCGAGCAATTCCCAGTTTTCCTGCCCGTTATATACGAAACGGTCCAGAATCTGCAGCGTCATGTCTCACGCCTCCGACTTTTTGAATTTCACGACCGACCAGACGATCAGCAGAATCAGCACGCCCACGCACACCCCGATGCTGAGGCGGTTCTGCGGATCGATCAGGAAGCCCACCGCGATGACCGCCAGCACGACGGCCGTCAACGACGTGATATACGGGTATCCCCAGATGCGGAATGCCGGAGCTTTCGGATACTGCGGCCGCAGCTTGAGCTGCGCCAGGCAGACCGAGCCCCAGACGATCAGCACGACAAAGCCCGGCACCGCCAGCAGGAACGAAAACAGCCGGTCGCCCGCGAAGAAAGCCGCGATCGCGCCCAGCAGCAGCACCGCCGCGCACAGCCGCAGACTGCCGACCGGCACGCCTTTTTCCGTCGTCGCGGCCAGACCTTTCGGCGCTTCGCCGGCCGCCGCCATCGAATGCAGCATTCTCGTCGCGCCGTAAATGCTGGAGTTGGCCGCAGACAGCACCGCCGTCACCAGAATGAAGTTGATAATATGCGCCGCGCCGCTCAGCCCCGTCGCTTCCAGCACCTGGACGAACGGACTGGCCTGCCCCGCAAGCTGATTCCACGGAATCAATCCGCAGATGATCAGGATCGGCAGCGTATAGAACAGCACCACGCGCAGAATAAAGCTTTTGACGACTCGCGGCATCACTTTCTCGGCGTCTTTCGCTTCCGTCAGCGTCAGGCCGATCAGCTCCGAGCCGCCGTAGGAAAACATGACGACGAGCAGCGCGGAGAAGACCGACAGCCATCCGTTCGGCAAAAAGCCGCCGTGCGCCGTATAGTTGCTAAGTCCCGGCGCTTCGCCGCTCGCCCCCGGAATCAGCCCGAACAGCAGACCGGCGCCGAGGATGACGAACACGACGATCATGACAATCTTGATGCCGGCCAGCCAAAATTCCGTTTCGCCGAAACTTTCGACGCTCATCCGGTTGATGCCGAGAATGAGCACCGCGCTGGCGAGACTGAGCACCCACAGCGGCACGCCGGGCATCCAATACTGCAGGAACGATCCCGCGGCGACCACTTCGATCACGCAGACCGTCAGCATCAGGAAGGCATAGAGCCAGCCGACGACGAACGCCGGACGCGGCCCGAAAGCTTGACGGATAAAATCTTTCATATTGCGGTTCGGGTAGACACTCGCCAGTTCCGCGATCGCTCCCATGACGACCAGCAGCAGCAGCCCGCCGAACAGGTACGTCAGCACGACGCCCGGTCCCGCCAGCCCGATCGTCTCGGCACTCCCTTTGAAAATGCCCGTTCCGATCACGCCGCCCATCGCCATAAAGCTGATATGCCGGGGCAGCAGCTTCTTCTGAAGCCGTTCGCCTTCCGGCTTGTTTGCAGATTCCACTTCTCGTTCCTCCGATTCTTTTGCGCAGTAATGCACGCCCGCGTTTGCGGGACGCACACT
Organism: Saccharibacillus alkalitolerans; assembly: GCF_011090185.1. Lineage (GTDB taxonomy): Bacteria > Bacillota > Bacilli > Paenibacillales > Paenibacillaceae > Saccharibacillus > Saccharibacillus alkalitolerans. Next base: position 145,649 of record NZ_JAAFGS010000009.1, read on the forward strand.
CTATCCTACAACAAAATTCGGCAGTCGGCAGCAAAAAGCGTGAAAAATCGGTGAATCACAATAAAAAAAGTCCGCTCTGCGCGGACAAAGGAAGACGAAAACCAGGCACGCTTCAATCGATGTCGACAATCAGCCACCTGCCGTCTTCTTTGCGCAGAGCATAGGCGGGGTTCGTGACCTTTTTTGCTTCTTCGTAACGCTGCCGCACGTTCACGATGACCGTATCGCTTTCGTTCGGGTTTCTGACATTGGCAATCAGCGTTTCCGCAACCTTGCCCGGATGATCTTCGAGTACGCCCATCTGCGCATTCGGCGCAAAAAGCTTTTGATAAGCGGACGCATCGCCTTCATTCCGGTATCTTGTGCTGGCGTTGATCAGCTTCACGATTTCGGCCTGTTCGCCCGTAAACTTTGTTTCGTCCGCCATAGGTCCCTGCGAACGCTCGATGCCGCCGATCCGCCACTGTTCGCCTTCTCGCTCGAGCGTATAAATGAGCGGATGATATTCGCCCAGCTTCTCTTCCTGCACCGATGCTTCCACCCGGACCGGCTGTCCCTCGTCCGATTCCGCGTCGACCGAATAAATATCGGCTTTTTCGACCTTGAACGGGATGCCGCGGTCCGCTTCGGGAACGTCCGCCGTCAGCAGCGCCTCGTAGGCTTCGGCGTCGCCGGCATTTTGCGCGCGGAACAGCTCATTCATCAGGTCGACCTGCTCGGGCTTGATCATGGAGCCGACGTAATATTCTTTTTTGAGAATATCGGCTGCCGTCGTTTCTGCGGCTTCGGCTTTCTCGTCCGTTTTCGACGAAGGCGCTTCCTGCCGCTCGGGCGCGGACTGCGGGGCGGTAGCCGAATTCGCTCCGCAGCCCGCGGTCAGCGTGCCGAACGCGAGCAGCGCCGCGGCCAGCGGCAGAGATTTGATTCCGGCAGATTTATATGGTCTTTTCATGTCAAAGCCCTCCTATGCGATGCCGATTCCGGCTTCTTTGCGGGTTCGGCCGGGTTTAAGCAATAGACGCGGAGGGCGAGGATTTAGTTGCAAATATGTAGATGCCGGCTGTCTCCGGCAAAGAGCTTCGGTGAACGAAGCGTCTGTCATTTCCGCCCCGTTACCCCTGCAGCCGCTCCTCCACCTCTTCCCGCCAAAACGTCCCGTGTGCGAACGCCGCCGGGTCGATCCGTCCGAATTCGCGCACCAGCCATTTGAGCGCATCCGGCGGGATATCGCTTTCAAGAAAGGCATCGGGGCCGTTCTCGGCGATCGTCCGCTGTACCAGGCCTGCGTAGACGAGCAAAAATTCCGCGAACTGCGGCACGGACGAATTGATGAACCATTCGGTGCCGCCCCGGTCCATCCGGATGCAGACGACCTGCGAACCGCCCGCTTTCAAGCAGACCGGATCGCCATAGCCCGTCGAACCGAGCAGCCAGTACGCGGAATATTCTTTCGGCATCCCGTAAGCCGTTTTGAGGTCGGACAGCAGCCCTTCGCCGGACCGGAATTCCAGATAAGGAGCCGAATCCGCGGGCAGCCCGGCTTCGCACAAAAAACGCCTGGCTTCTTCCGTGATCGGCACCGCCGCCAGCGCTTCGGGATCGAAACGCAGCAGCGGGCCGTCCACGGCCGTATTCCAGGCGGCGTTAAATTGTTCGGGCGTCATCGTCACGTCCGCCACCTCCATCCTTTGCCTCCTGCTTCCCTCGAACGCCGTTCGAATCGAGGGATTAATTCCTGGCGAACGCCAGTCCGTCTCCGCTCTCTTCGCCGCGCATCAGCGCCAACATGAAGCGGTCCACCTTGACGGTATACAATTCCGGCTGCGTCCGCTTGATATCGAGCAGCGTATTCACCACCCGGCGTACGGCTCGGGCCGGAATGGCGTGCAGCGCCCGGCTGTAAGCCGCGATATACGGCGCGCCGGGCCGATCCGCGTGCAGCAGCATCCGGTGAAGCCGAACGGCCCAGCCTTCCGCGTGCGGGAACAATCCCGGTACGCCCAATGCCAAATAACGCATGCTTTCTTCGATGCCGCAGCGATCCGCAATGTAAAAAATCGTCTCGAGCAGGTCGCCGGCCGCGCTCGGTTCGATGACGTCGTCCTCCAGCATGCGGCACAAATCGGTGATTACGTCCGCCGAGGCGTTCTCGCACAGCTCGTTCAAAATATCGCTAAACCTCTCCAGGTCGTCGTCGCTTCCGTTCAGATCGCGCATCCGGTACAGTTCCTCCAGCAGTTTTCGGTCCGGCAACAGGTATCGCCTCCGCTTCCTTCTGAATGTCTTCCTGAATTCTGTCGCGCAAGTATATCATACCCTATCCGGCGGCAGGCAAAAACCGTGCCTTGCGGCACGGTTTGCGATCGGGACTGCCGGCTATACGGCCGGGTCGTTCGGCCTCGGGGGAAACGTGCTGCCTTTTCTGCCTCGGCCTGTTTGTTTCGCATGCGTGAAGCGCTTCTCGCAGCCAGCCGCATGTTCGCTTAAGTCTGACTCAATCCGCCAGCGTGGACAGCGAAGCGTGCGCAAGCGGGGCAAACGTCTCGGCATCCGCTCCCGAAGGCATATGGATCTCCAGCTTGTAGCCTTTGCCCGGCGTTTCCCAGAGCGCGAATTGGCCCGTGCCGGCATCGCCTTCGGCAGACAGGAACAGTCTCGAGCTGGACAGGGCGGCCGGAATATTAGCCTCTTTCAGCGGTTTGGCCGTTCCGTAATCTTTCAATGCCTTTTCGCCTTCCTTGCGCAGTCCGGCCAGCGTATAGCCCTTTTCGAGCGGCGTAATCGTCGCGTAATAGTCCGGGTTGGACGTCATCGTGAGCAAATTCCGCTCGGCGTCGAACTTCAGCCCGTCCATGGCGTACAGCGCGTAGCCGTAACCTTCCTGCAGCTTGCCGGTCACGGTTTCCTTGGAGCCGGCCACCTGGAACGATTCGGTTTTCGGGCGATCCGCGCCCTGCCCCTTCTTGCCCTGTTTCGAGACGTCGACCTTTGCGACCTTATCGGCGGCGCTGCCGCTGCCGGACGCTTCGCCGGACGGCTTGCCGCCCTTCGCTTCGTCTGCCGCCGCTTCCTTGTCGGCCGCCGCGTCTTTCTTGTCCGTCCCGGCCGCCTTTGCGTCCGGATCGGCTTTATCGTCCGCCGCCGCTTCTTTGTCCTCTGCGGCAGCTTCCTCGTCGTCCGCAGGCGCCGTCGCCGGATCTTCGATCTTCGCGTCGTTCGAAGTCGCGGCGGAGTCCGCCGGTTCGGTTTGAGATGCGGGCTCCGATTCGCTGCCGCAGGCTGCCAGAGCACCGCTCAGCAGCAGTACGCCAAGCAAACTGGCTGCACGGTTGTAAGTTTTCATGGGAATGCACCTCCTGTTGAAGATAGACGAGACCTTTTGTCAAAAAGTTTCGCAAAAAGCCCGTCTTCGCACTTTCTCCATTTAACCCTTACATCGCCGCGTGACTCAGAAAGCAGGCAAAAGGACGGACTCGACCGGCAGCGGAAAGCGTGCTTATCGCTATGCATGCACAATGCCGCGGATTCGCAAAATAGCTGTGCGAAAACCATCGTTTATCGAAACGCGCCTTCAAACCCGCGCGCTCCGACCGTTCGAACTTTTCGGAAAGATTCCGCAGCAGGATGACGAAAAGGGGACCGGAAGGATGCTTGAAGATGCGCATGTACGTCAAGGAGAAGGATAACAAAAATCCGGCTCTCCATTTGGAGAGCCGGATTTCCGGCATTTTGGAGCTGTAACCCCCTGCATTTAACGATCGTGTAACGATCGCGGGAAACAGGGAGAGGCGGCATTCTTACATGCCTACCCGCCGACCCGAATTTCCACTTCCTCCGGCCGGTACACGGCCGTAACCGCGCCTTCGCCGTCCGCCGCGAACAGCACGGAGCGCTCGCTTTCCAGCACGAAGCCGTACGTCCGGCCCGTCGTCCGGTCGCGAACCTCGATCTCCGCGTCCCAGGCATACTCGGACACGAACACATACAGGCTGCCGCTTGCGAACGTCAGCTTGCGGCCGTACACGCCGGCCAGCTCGCCGCCGGCCAGCCACTCCAGATCGTCGATGACGCCCGCCTGCTTCGCGGCGTAGCGGTACAGTTCGGCGATCGGTTCGTCGCCCGACCCCAGCTCGAGGGGCAGCGGGCTCCAGATGAGCCGGCCTCTGCCGTTCGGCACGTCGAGCACCCGATCCGCGCGGCCTTCCGCGTCGGCCGGAATTTCCTTGAGCGTCTCCGCGATGCGGCGTCCGCCGAACGAGACGGGCAGACGCCGGCCGTCCAGCTCCAGCATCTCTTCGCGGCGCACGTTATGCAGAGTGCGGATGCCGAGCAGCTTGTCGGCGCGATCGGATTCGTGCCAGTAAGCGTCGAGACCGGCGGGACCGGTAATGACCAGCGTCGCGTGCGTCGATTTGGCGATGCGCAGCAGCTTCTTCATCGAGTCTTCGTCCATGTTATGCGGGCTCGGCAGCAGGATCAGCTTCGCCGGATGCTCCTTCAGCGAATCGAGCCGGTATTCCGACACGGCCCGCAGCGGCAGCTTAAGTCCGTAAGCCAGCACCCGGGTCAGCCGGTTCGTCGTCTCCACGGCAAACGAACGGTTCGAGAAATCGTTGGAATACGGGAACACCGCCGCTACGTCTTCCAGCCGGCGACCGGCGAACAGATCGCGGATCTTCGCCATAAAGCGGCCGAAATCGTAGGAGACGTCCGCTTCCGGCTTCTCCGTGCCGTCGGCGCGCAGCGCGCCGATATGCGATTCGTTGGCGTTATCCATATAGAAGTTGGTATTCCAGATCCACTGAATCGCGCCCGCTCCGCCCGTCGAGAACGCATACGCGTATTTGCGCTCCAGGAAGTTCCTCAGCTCGGCTTCGCTGCGCTTGGCCCGTCCGTCCGGCGTCTCCACGTACATGATGCCGGTCTCTTGAATGACGTTGGGCTTGTCCGGCGTCTTCGTGAATACGCCGTCCCAGACGAGGCTGTCGTTCAGCCACCACGAATGCACCGTCGTGTAATCGACGGCATCCTCGTAGAACAGCGGCGACGGACGCTGCGCGCCGAGCCCTTCGTCCTGGCCGACCGTCACGAGATGGTCCGGCGCCAGCCGCTTGATCGACTCCGTCAGCTCCGCGGCCCATGCGCTGTGCATTTCGACTGAGAACAGGCAGTAGTCGAGCCAGCGGGCGCCTTTTTTGGCCTTGTGCATATCCTGCACGTCGAAGTTGATCTCTTCCGCTTCCGGAATCGCGGCATCTTCGAACGAAGGCAGCTCCGCCGGCGTCATGTTCCAGTGCTCGCGCAGTTCCTGAATCGAGCCGTGGCGCCTTTTCAACCAGGAGACGAAGGCGGCCCGTTCGTACTCGTCGCGCATCGAGCGCGGTCCCGCCGAGAAGATCCGCGCCGGATCGAACATCGACGGCTCGTTGATCAGATCCCAGTCGACATGGGTCGAATGAACGTGCCGGCTCACGATCGAGCGGATAAACCGCTTCTGCGCCTCCACGCTCTGCGGGTCGAGATACGGATTTTTGCCTTCCCACGTCTCGGGAGTAAACGAGAAGAACGTGAACGTCACGTGCAGATCGTGCTTCGCCGCCGTCAGCAGGAACGCGTCGATCGCCCGCAGCACTTCCTCGGACGCATGGCCGTCCACCTGCATGACGTTCCGGTACGCCGTCCAGATGCCGGTACGGATCCAGTTTATGCCGGCCTTCGCCATCGCGGCCATGTCGCGGTCCCAGACCGCCGCATTCGGCAGAAACAAGAACTTGCGCGCCACGTCGGACGTCATGTAGGTCATGCCGACGATCGGCAGCGGGCGTCCGTCCTGAAGGAAGTAATCCCGTCCCGCCGAGATCGGCCGCCCCGAAGCCAGCAGCTCTTGGTCGCGGCCCCAGAAGCCCTGCTTCAATACGCGAACTTCGCCTTCCGGCGACTCGGCGACGCAGTTCACGGTATACAGGCCCGGTTCGACGTCGAACGGAAGCGGGATGTTCCGCGCGGTCCATTCGTAAGTCACCGGAACCGCGAGCGTCCGCGCGAACACTTCTTCGCCGGTCGGCGAGGCGACGGACAGACGGAACGTCCAACTTCCCGGTGCGGCTGCGACGGAATCCGACGCTTTCACGCCTTCGTTCCCTTCCGCCGGAACCGCCCCCTCCGCGGAACGCTCGGCGGCAGCTCCATCCGCTTCGCCGCCGCGTCCGGGCCCGGACTTCGCGATCCGTTCGATTTTGCCGCCGCCGACCAGCCGGCCGACGTCGCTCTGCCCGGCGAATGCCGGCAGATCGGCCGGCACGCCCGCGCGCCGGATAGCCTGCGCGCGCAGCGTCAGCCGCGCGCGCTCGCCCGGCTCGTACGCGGCGCTGTGCGGCGCCAGCGACAGCTCGGCCGCTTCGCGGCCGCAGAACGCCGCCCAGCGGGACAGCGCTTCGAGCCCTTCGCCTTCCGCCAGCCCGGCGGTCAGCGGACGGTTCACGAACACCCAGCGCGAGCCGGCGAACGGGCCGCGCATCTGCTCCCACAGCACGGCCGGCGCGGAGATCGGCCGGTCCGAGGCGTCGTACGCCCGCAGCAGCGGCGTGATCCGCGTGCTCATCGTGCCCGCCGAGCCCATCTGCTCCGGCAGATCGGCGTCGCGGGTCGTATGCGGCACCAGATTCCAGGTGCCGCCGATGCCCGCTCCGGCCGAAGCGCCCGTCTCGGGCGCGAACAATCTTTCGTCGCCGCTCAGCAGAGGCAGCTCCGGCGCCGCTTCCAGCCGCACGGCGCGGCCGGCTTCGACCGGCAGCGTCTCATGGATGAACAGCTGCTGATGGTAGCCCGTCTGCTCCGGGCCGATCCGCCAGCGGCCGCTTTCCTGGCGCACCGGGCGCTTGAACGGCGCGCCGCCGACGCTGAGCAGTCCGCCGCCTTTTTTCAGAAACGCCAGAATGCTGCTCCAGGCGCTCTCCGGAAAATACGGCGCATGCAGATTGATCAGCACGCCGTTCCCGTCGCCGCAGCGGTCGGTCAGGGCGTCGCCGAGATCGGCGGCGCTCGTCACGACGCCGTATGCGCCGAGCTCCTTCAGTCCCGGCAGCGGGCCGGAAGCCGGAAAGCTCGGATCGCGGAAGAAAATCAGCCGCTTGTTCGGCGGCTCCGCCGCTTTTTTCAAATAAGTCTCGCTCACAAAATGCCCTCCTTCATCGACTTGTACACAAGCTGGGAGAACAGGCTGTTCGACCAGGCGAACCAGGTCCGCGTGAAGATCGCCGGGTCGTCCGCGTGGAAGCCTTCGTGCATGAACCCGGTATCGGCGTCCGTGTTCTCCAGCATTTGAATCAATTCCAACTTTTCTTCCTTCGAGGAAGCCGTCAGTCCCTGCATCGACAGCGCCATATGCCAGATGTAATCCGGCGGAGTATGCGGGCTGCCGATGCCTTTGGCCGCCGAACCTTCATAATAGAAAGGATTTTCGCGGCTCAGCGCAAACCGTCTCGTATTCCGATACACCGGATCGTCCGCGCCGGCATAACCGAGATACGGAATGGACATGAGGCCCGGCGTGCCGGCGTCGTCCATCAGACAGTAATTGCCGAAGCCGTCCGTCTCGTACGCGTAGATCGGGCCGAACCGCGGATGACGGTAAATGCCGTACAGCCGGATGCCGCGGTCGATCTCCTGCTCCAGCTTTTTCAGCTCGCGCACGTAATCCTGATCCCGGAAAATCCATTCGAAAAACTCCTGCATCTGCCGCAGCGCCACGACCGCGAACATGTTCCCCGGTATATTGTAATGGAAATCGCACGCGTCGTCGCTGGAGCGGAAGCCCGACCAGACCATGCCCGTGTAGTTGACCGGCATGCCGAGTCCTCCGTTTTGCAGCGTATCCTGTTCGATGCCGTTGTCGCGGGTGAAGCGGTACGGAGACTGCTCCATATGATGCTGCTCGGTGCGAAACAGACGCACGATCGCCTCCATCGCTTCGCGGAAATTCCCGTCGAAGATGTCCGTCAGCCCCGTTTCCTTCCAATAGAGATACGCCAGGCGCACGACGAAGCAGAGCGAGTCGATCTCGAACTTGCGCTCCCAGACCCACGGAGACATCTCGGTGCCGTCGTTTTTGCTCCAGTGCCAGTCGTTGGCGGTCTCGTTGAACGCGTTCGCGTATGGGTCGATCAGGACGTACTTGACGTGGCGCTTGATCAAGCCTCCGATGATGCGCTGCAGATCCTTATCCTTTTTCGCGAAAGGAATATAATGCGCCACCTGCTCGACCGAATCCCGCAGCCAGCTGGCCGGAATGTCGCCTGTGATCACGAAGGTCGTACCGTCGTCCATCAGCTTGGTCGTCGTCTCCAGCGTGTTCGGGAAGCAGTTTTTGAACAGCTTCAACAGCTTCGGCCGGTGGGCCAGCGCGGCATCGGCTTCGGCGAGCACGTCCTGAATCGCCTGCGGAAGTTCGAATTTCGGCATCGGAATTTGAGGAAGTCTGAATTGTTCCAAACGGAATCGCTCCTTTGCGGATTGGGAGTAAGGGATGATGTTCGAAAATAAAACCGGCGCCCCGCCAAACCCCGTCCCGGCAGCGAAAGCCGTCGTTTGGATGGTTGTGCGGAAGGCGCCGGCAGTACCGGGAATTCTGCAGCTTTATTTTCGGATCAGCTTGACCGTCTTGATCTCGTAAGGCTTGAACGACAGGAACACGGCGGCGCTTCCTTGCAGTTCAAGCTCTTCGCCGTCCTCTTCCAGCGCTCCGGACAGCACGGCCCGTTCGAACGCGTGCCGCCAGTTCAATCCTACCGTCTCGCGGCCGCCCGCCGATTCGTACATTCGCACGATAATGCCGCTTCCGTCTTCGGCCGGCTTGACCGTATCCAGTATAACATGCTCGCCCGTGAAGGCGATGAGCGACATGCGGGCTCCCAGGTCGCCCGCGTGGGCCGTCGTCCGCACGACCGGCAGCTCCTGATTGAGCGCCGCCGCGGCCCGCACCGTATCGGCGTGGACCCAACTGCCCGCGTGCGGATACAGCGAATACGTAAAATCGTGTTCGCCCAGGTCCGCCTGCGCGTCCGGCCATTTCGGCGCTCGCAGCAGCGACAAGCGAAGGGTGCTGCCCTGAATGTCGTAACCGTATTTGCAGTCGTTCAGCAGGCTGACGCCGTAACCGCGCTCGGACACGTCGGCAAAACGGTGACCGCACACTTCGAACTGCGCCTGCTCCCAGCTCGTGTTGCGGTGGGTCGGGCGCTCCAGCGAGCCGAACGGAATTTCGTACGTCGCCTTTTCCGCCAGCACGTCGACCGGGAACGCCACTTTGAGCAGTTTGTGCGCTTCATGCCACGACACATGCGTTTTGAAGTCGATGCGGCGGTCATGCTTGTAGAAAATGAGATCCTGCTCGATCGCGGAATCGTTCAACTTCCAGCGGAACCGCAGCACGTCGCGCACGCCGCCGGAAGACACGACCGTTTTCTCCAGCAGCTGCGCTTTCCCTGCCGGCTGCCGTTCGAAACGCGGATCGACGTCCCAGGCATCCCAGGAAGTCGGACGGTCATGGAAAAATTGGAAGACGTTCGCCGCGGAACCCGGCTGGACGATTTCCCGCTCCGCTTCCTTGTCGAACAGGGAGACCATCTCGCCGTCGCCGTTGAAGCGAACGGTGTAATACGGCGTTTCCCAGACGTCCGGGACGTCGGCGCCCGCTGCCGATTCGGACGTCGGCGCAGCGTTCCGGCCGTGCGCCGGCTCTCCTCCGGAAAGTTCCGCCGGCGCGGAAGCTTCGGCCGGATCGCCGGTCTCTTGTCCCGCCGGACGCAGCCAGATCGTCGCATAGCCGAGCGCCGGAATATGCGGCACGTATACGAACAGCCCGCCGCTCGCCTCGTCGTCATCCGCCTCCAGACGGGTGCCTTCCGCGTCGTACGCCGCCTGCCCCGCCGCGTCTTCGATCCGCACGACGGCAAAGCGGTTCCAGCCCAGGCTGTTGAAGATCACGTACGGCGTCCCTTCGCCTGCCGTATCGATCCGGTTCGCCAGCGCGCTCGTTCCGATCTCCAGACTCCGGCGGCCTTCCGCGAACACTTCCTCGTACTCGGCGCCGGAGGTCCGGTACGTTTCCGTGATGGCCGAGCCCGGAATAATGTCGTGGAACTGATTGAGCAGGATCAGCTTCCAGCCTTTGCGCAGCGATTCCAGCGCTTCGCCGCAGCCTTCGTGCTTCGTCAAAGGCGGCAGCGTTCCGTCCGCGGCGAAGCCGAGGATTGCCGCCTCTTCCGAAGCGCCGGCGGGAACCGGTTCTCCGCCCGCGAAGTCCGCCGCCGCGATTCTTGCCGCGGCGTCGGTTTCCGCTTTTGCCTGCACCGACGCGATCTCGTCCGCGCCCGCCGCCAATACGTTCCACAGCTCCGCTTCGCGATACAGAATCTCCGCTTTGCGGTTGGCCCGCTTGTTGTAGGCATGCGTCGTGTACGTGCCCCGGTGCAGCTCCAGGTACAGATCGCCGCGCCAGGTCGGCAGATCCGGACGGCTCTGCCGGATGCCGTCGAAGAACTCCGCGGCCGTGCCGTAACGGCTGCCCGGCTGCCCGACCATCAGGTCGGCGCGGTCGATATACTCCAGCATTTCCCGCGTCACGCCGCCTCCGCCGTCGCCGTGTCCGTAGAGCAGCATCTGTTCGGGATGCTTGTCCTTCTGGCGGTAGGACTGCCAGTGCTCGTGTATGTCTTTCGGATGCGTATGCTCGTTAACGCCGTGGTTCAGGTAGGACAGAATCGGCGTGCCGTCGATGCCCACCCAGTGGAACAGGTCGTAAGGGAACGTATTGGTATCGTTCCAGTTCAGCTTGGTCGTCATGAAATATTCGACCCCGCCGTGCTTCAGAATCTGCGGCAGCGACGCGCAGTAGCCGAACGTGTCCGGCAGCCATTCGATCCGCGAAATTTTGCCGAACTCCTCCCGATAAAAGCGCTGCCCGTACAGCATCTGCCGCATCAGCGACTCGCCGCTCGGAATGTTGAGGTCCGGTTCGACCCACATGCCGCCGACCAACTCCCAGCGCCCTTCCTCGATCCGCGCTTTGACGCGTTCGTACAGCTCGGGATCGTTGTTTTTGAGAAACTCGAACAGCACGGGCTGGCTCTGCGTGTACAGATAGCCCGGGTATTCGCGCATCAGCGTATCGACGCTGGCGAACGTGCGGCTCGTCTTGCGCACCGTCTCGCGCACCGGCCACAGCCAGGCGATGTCGATATGCGACTGGCCGACCATGATTTCCCGCCCTTCGGCATTGTTGCCGCCGATCTCGAGCGTGCGGGTTCTCAAGCGCTTCTCGATCGCGGACACCGCCGACCCTTCAAGCACTTCTTCGCCCGTCAGTCCGGTAAAAGCGTCCATCGCCGCGTGCAGCGCTTCGATCAGCCGGACGCGGCGGAAATCGGCGTCCGGCAGCAGAAAGGCCGAATCGCGAACGACCGTCACCGTATACATGAGGCTGCGCACCGGCTCGTTCGGCAGCACGATCAGGCTGCGCACCGCCGTGATCGGCGGCTTGATCGTCGCCTGCTCGTTCAGCGGATCGTACGGTTCCGGTATGATATCGAACATCTCGATCTCGAGCTCCGGCTCCCGGCCGACACGCGTCAGGTCGAGCGTCGCGTACGTATGATTGTCGTCGATTCCCTGATACGACGCGCCGTTCACCCGCAGCAGCCCTTCGCCGCCGCAGTCGAAGATCAGGCCGACGGCGTCCGCGTCCCATCCTTCCGGAAGCGCGAGCTTCGTCCGGAAGAAATACGTCGTTCCGTTTCGGCTAGGAAAAGGATTCAATTCGCGTCCCTGCGGATAAGGCTCGATGTCCGTATATTCCCCCGGAAGCCCGTAAGTCGAGCGGGTAATGTCCCAGTCTTTCCATTCCGCCTGTTTCAGCCACTGCTGCCGGGACAGCTCCCGGATAAAACGAGTCAAACGCTGCATCTATACTCATTCCTCTCCTGCGATTGGACTGTGTTTCATGAGTCTGTAACGGATGAGCCTGTATTTCATGTATCTGTATCTGATGGGTCCGTTAGGCGGCCTGCCCGCTTAATGTCCGACCGTCAAATCGGCGCCGAGCGTATCGTTCACGTTCCGGCCGACCCGGATCCGGAACAAGCCCGGTTCGACGACCGGCACGCAATCCGGACCGATGTAGCGGAGCTGCTCCGCTCCGATTTCGAATTCCACTTTGCGGCTCTCGCCGGGCTTGAGCACGATCTTGCGAAACCCTTTCAGCTCGTTCGCCGGCCGCGTAACGGCGCTCACGACGTCGGAGACATACAGCTGCGCGACTTCCGCGCCTTCCCGGTCTCCCGCATTCGTGACCGTGACCGAAACGGCGACCGTTTCGCCCGCCGCGATGCGCTCGAGCGAAATCCGGCCTTCCGACAATACCGGCTCCGAATAGTCGAAATGCGTATAGCTCAGTCCGTAGCCGAACGGATATCTCGGCTTCGAATCGTCTTCCAGATACCGTTTGCCGCGCGAACGCTTGCCGAGATAATGCACCGGCAGCTGGCCGACATGCTTCGGCACCGAGATCGTCAGCCGGCCCGACGGGTTGACGTCGCCGAGCAGAATGTCCGCGATCGCGCGGCCGCCTTCCTGCCCGGGATATCCGGCCTGCAGCAGCGCCGGCATATGCTCTTCCACCCACGGCTCCGCCACCGGGCGTCCGCCGATATAGACGACAATCACCGGCTTGCCCGCGGCGGCCGCGTGCACTTCGCGGATCAGGTCGAGCTGCACGCCCGACAGACCCAGCGTCATGCGGTCGATGCCTTCGCCGCAGTCCATGTCGCTGACCGCTTCCCCCGTGACCAGCGAAGCGCCGGTCCGCAGGTCGATCGTGCCTTCGCCGAAGTCGCGGGCGCTCGAGCCGCCCATGACGAGCACGACGGCGTCGGCCTGCGCCGCGCATTCCAGCGCGCGCGGAAAGCCTTCGCGCGATTCGCCGCGAATGCGGCAGCCCGGCGCATGCAGCACGCGCTCCTCTCCCAGCCGCTCGCTCAAGCCGCGCAGCACGGTCGATACGCGACCTTCCGGCTGCGGCGACGTATAGTCGCCGAGCTGGTTGTAGCCCCGGTCCGCGTTGGGACCGATCACCGCCACCCTGCCGACGCTGTCCGGCAGCGGCAGCAGGCCTCCGTCGTTCTTCAGCAGAACGACGCTCTCCGCGGCCAGCTGCCGGGCCAGACGCGCATGCTCCTCGCAGCCGATGATCCCGGCCGCTCTCTCCGCGTCGGCGTACGGGCGCTCGAACAGCCCGAGCGCGAACTTCAGCTTCAGCACGCGCAGCGCAGCGCGATCCAGCACCTCCGGCTCGAGCTCGCCGGATTCGAACGCCGCCAGCAGATGGCGGCCGAACATTTCGCCGGACATTTCCATGTCGATGCCCGCCCGGAGAGCCTGCAGCGCCGCGTCCTCGCCGCCGTCCGCGGTATCGTGGCCGTTCGCCAGCATGTCGATGGCGCCGCAGTCCGTAATGACGAGGCCGTCGAAGCCCCATTCGCCGCGCAGGATGCCGTCCATCAGCCGGCTGTTGGTCGTGCACGGCACGCCGTCGATTTCGTTGTAGGCCGGCATGATCGAAGCCGCTCCCGCCTTGACCGCCCGCTCGAACGGATACAGGTCGATCTCGAGCAGCTCGCGCCAGCCCATATGTACGGGACCCGCATTGCGTCCCCCTTCGGAACTGCCGTAACCGACGAAGTGCTTCAGCGTCGCGGCGACGCTGTCTTCGCCGTCCAGGCGCTCTCCCTGCAGTCCTTCGACGGCCGCCGCCGCCATCTCTCCGACCAGGAACGGGTCTTCGCCGAAGCATTCTTCCGTCCGGCCCCAGCGCGGATCGCGCACGACGTCGAGCACCGGCGAATACGTCGCCGCTCCGCCCTGCGCCCGCGTCTCCGCCGCGACCGCCCGGCACATTTCCCGGTACAGCTCCGTGTTCCAGGCGCTGCCGATGTTCAGCGGCACCGGGAACACGGTCGCCCCGATCGCCATATGGCCGTGCGAGCACTCTTCGCCGATCAGCAGCGGAATGCCCAGCCTTGAATGTTCGACCGCGTAGCGCTGAATGTCGTTGACCGCTTCGGCCCCTTCCGCCGGAGAGAGTCCCGTAGCAAGCGTCACGCCTGTCCACGGGTCGGCGCGCAGCGTGCCGTACAGCGAACCGACGTCGCCCATCTTCACCCGTTCCTTGAAGTCCTCCGTCAATTCCGCTTTTCCTTCGCGGCGCGAATAGGTCGTCCAACCGAACGGCTGGATCAGCTGCCCGACTTTCTCGCGCGGGGTCATCGCCGCAAGCAGCAGCTCCGCCCGCTTCTCCGCAGGCAGCGCCGCGTCCAGCCAGGGTCCTGCCGCGGCCGTTCCGGACGTTTTTTCCGTCATGCTTCTTCCTCCCTCCGAGTGTCTGCCCGGCCGATCTTGCACGGCGGAAACCGCCGGAATCGGTCTGCGGGTTCATGATCGCTTCCGTCCATCCGTTCGTTCCTCTAACCGTCTGTTCTTGGTCTTGCGCGCCGCTCTGCCTCTATATTGCCTGTTGCCTACCGCCTATGTCGATACAATATTCCGCCAATTTCGAAGGATTTTTGCGACTTCCGCTTTTTCGGAGCACCTTCTTATTCCTTCACCGCGCCGATGGTCAAGCCCTGCACGAAATAGCGCTGGAAGAACGGATAAGCGAAAATAATCGGCAGCGTCGCCAGCACGACCATCGCCATGCGCGCCGTATCCTGCGGCAGCGATTGAAGCGCGGCCATGCTGATATTGCTGTTGGCCGAGTTCTGCTGGATAAACTGCATGCTCGATTCGATCCGCATAAGCATCGACTGCAGCGGTACCAGATTCGGATTATCGATGTAGAGCAGCGCGTTGAACCAGTCGTTCCAATAGCCCAAAGTGCTGAACAGCCCGATCGTCGCCAGCCCCGGCAGCGACAGCGGCACGATAATCTTCACGAAAATGCGGAACTCGCCCGCGCCGTCGATCTTGCCCGATTCGATCAGGGCATCCGGCACGCTCGTGCTGTAAAACGTACGCAGGATCATGACGTAGAACGCGTTCATCGCCAGCGGCAGGATCAGCGCCCAGATGCTGTTTTTCAGCCCGAGCAGCTGCGCCACGATCATGTACGTCGGGATCATCCCGCCGTTGAACAGCATCGTCAAGATCGCGAACACGGAGAAAAACCGGCGGTAGCGGAAGCTTTTGCGGGAGATCGCGTAAGCGTACAGCGAGATCATGATCAGACTGACGACCGTGCCGATCAGCGTAACGGCGATCGTGACGCCGTATGCTCTGAGCAGCGTGTCGCCGCTCTCGAAAATGTAACGGTAAGCCTCGAGGCTCCACTGCGACGGTATCAGCCGATAGCCTTCCCTTGCCAGCACGCTCTCGTCGGTCAGGGAGATAATGACGACGAAGACGAACGGGAACACGCAGGCCAGGGCGAACAGCCCGGCGATCAGATTGAACACGATGTTCCAACCGGGCGTGATCCGATGGAAGTCGCGCGCTTTCGTTCTCGGTTTCGGTTTAATGACTTTCGCGTTGGGCGTCATCTGCATAACGGCACCATCCTTTCTTGTTGGCCGGCCCTTCGGGTCGGCGGCACAGCGGCAGAAACGATCAGAACAGCGCGCTGTCCTTATCCATGCGGCGAACGACGTAGTTGGAGAGAATGACGAGCACGAAGCCGACGACCGACTGGTACAACCCCGCGGCGGCGCTCATGCCGATCTCGCCCGTCGTCATCAGTCCGCGATAAACGTAAGTGTCGATGACGTTGGTCACCTGGTACAGCGTTCCGGAATCCCTCGGCACCTGGTAGAACAGGCCGAAATCCGCATAGAAAATTTTGCCGACGGCGAGCAGCGTCATGATCGTCATGATCGGCATCAGCATCGGGAGGGTAATGCGGCGGATTTGCTGCCATTTGCTCGCTCCGTCGATCATCGCCGCTTCGTACAGCGACTTATCGATGCCGAGGATGGCGGCGAGGTAGACGACGCTGCTGTACCCGATCGACTTCCACAGATTGACCAGAATGAGGATATACGGCCAATACTTCGCTTCGGAATACCATTGGACAGGGTCCATGCCGAACCAGCCCAGAATCTGATTGACCAGCCCTCGGTCCATGCTCAGGAAGCTGAACACGAAATAGCCGACGATGACCCAGGACAGGAAGTAAGGCAGGAACATGCCCGTTTGATAAATCTTCGACAGCCTGCGATTGACCAGCTCGGACAAAATAATCGCCAGCAGCACCGAGAAGACCAGGCCGAGCACGATGAACGCGATATTATAGAGCAGCGTATTCCGCGTGATCGTGAAAGCGTCGTCGGTACTGAACAGAAATTTGAAGTTGTCCCAGCCGACCCACTCGCTGCGGAATATGCTGGCCCAGAATCCGTCGCGGCTGAACCGGTATTCCTTGAACGCGACGATCGTACCCGCGAGCGGCAGGTAGGAGAAAAAGAAAAACCAGATCGCTCCCGGCAGCACCATGAACAGCAGCGCTTTGTTGCGGTTGACGTTTTTGAAAAATCTTCCCATGCGTATGCATCCTCCTTCTTCCGCGCGGCGATGCGGCCTGCGCGTCGGGTAAAAAAGGACCGGGCGATCCTGCTTATCCGCCCGATCCCTGACCGTGTTCTTTTTTATCCGTTCCCGGCGGTTATCCGGGCTTGAATCTTACTTGCCGTTTTCCGCTTTCCAGGCGTCCAGCTGAGTCTGCGCTTCGGCCATTACTTTTTCCAGGCCCGCCTGGTTGAACTTCTCGATCGCCTGCGGCAGATACGCTTCGGGATCGACCGTGCCGGTCATCAGGGAAGACCAGAACTGCTCCTTTACGTTCTGCACGGCGGCGAGTTCGCTCGACACGTTTTTCGGGTCGAAGTTGAAGCTCAGGATCGGGGAATCGACGCCGGATTCGTTGAACGTCTTGAATTCGTCCCATTTGTTATCCGGGTCGTTCGGGTTCAGGTACAGCAGCATGTTGTTGCCGAGCGAGTAGGACGGCATATCGTAATTTTTCGACTCCGGCAGGTTTTCCATCCGGTTGTCGGCCGTCTTCTTGTAGTGCGTGCCTTCGATGCCGGAGTCCACCATGTTGCGCAGCGTGACGTCCGTGTTCAACAGGTTCAGAAACTCCATTGCTTTTTCCGGGTACTCCGAGTTGGCGGAGATCGCCATCATCGAGCCCTGCACGGAGTTGTTCGTGATGATCGGTTCGCTGGCCGGCGTCGAGACGACCGGGTAGCCGTAGCTGGCGGACCAGACGTTGTCGGCGAGCGGCTGGGTCTGCGCGCGGTCGAGCAGCCATTTGCCGGACGTCATCAGGTCGCTTGTCGAACCGGTCGTCGCGGCTTCGGGCGCCACATAACCGGCTTGGTAGTATTTATGCATCGTGGTCAGCGCTTCTTTCATTTCCGGCGTCTCCAGGATGTTGACGATTTTGTAGTCCGCCGTATCTAGCTTGACCGCCATCGGCAGGTTCTGGATCACGTAATCGTACGGCACGTAAGGCACGTAGTTTTTATCCATGGCGAACGGCGTCACGTCCGGCGACTTTTCCTTGGCCGTTTTCAGCATCGGTTCCAGACTGTCCAGCGTGTTCGCTTTCGCGATGTCGATCCCGTATTCGTCGACCAGCGTCTTGTTGAAGCGCCATACTTCCTGCTGCGGAAGCTCTTTGTTGGCCGGGATCGCGTAATTGTGGCCGTCGACTTTGGAACCTTCCAGGAAGGCCGGGTTCACCGTCTCCTTGATGCCCTTTCCGTATTCGTCCAGCAGCGAGTCGAGTTCCATGAACGCGCCTTTGCGCGCGTTCTGCACGTAGTCGAAACCGCCGGAAGAAGTAAACATAATGTCCATCGGCTCGCCCGAAGCGACCAGCACCTGCATCTTCTGCTGATAGTCGCCCCAGTCGATCATTTTCATCTTGACGGTCGCTCCGATCTTCTCGGCCGTGTATGTGCTGACTTCGGCCATGACCTTGTCGACGTCCTTCTGCGGCGTGCCGATCGTGTACCAGATCAGCTCCACCGGTTTGTCCGGAGTGCCTTCTCCGCCCGACGCGGAACTGCCGCCCCCTCCCCCGCCGCACGCGGAGAGAAGCAGCGCGCCTGCCGTCAGCATCGAGAGGGCGAGCGAAAATCTTTTCTTGCCTTTTTGCATGAAATAGACCTCCTCTATTGAATTGCTGTCTGTGTGTCCGCCTTGCCGACCTTCTGTCCGTTCTTCCTTGCCGTAAGAACTATCTTTACTCTAGAGGATGAAAGCACTTTCATAAAGGAGCGAAACTCAATATTTAAGGGTACAAAATAAAGAAAAGACCGCCTTTGTCGACGATCTCTATCATGAAAAGAAATATTTATTTACATGAAAATGACTTGTTTTTCATTTCCGGCTCGGCTCGGCTCGGCTCGGCTCGGCTCGGCTCGGCTCGGC